>OY759723.1:0-5576891 GCA_963662575.1 Caldilineaceae bacterium | reverse complement strand
TCTACCAACTGTCCACTGCCATTAACCTCGAAACTCAGCCACCTGGTCCGGGAAGTTGCGCAGCAGACTGTCGCTGACAAAGCCGGCCGCGATGCCCAGCCCACAGGCGCTCAGCTCCAGGACCTCGCCGATGTCGCTGATCTCCCGCTGCCAGTCTTCAAGGTCGGCGGGGCCGCCGCCGGAAAGGCGTTCCAACAGGCGCTGCGTACCGATGCGGCAGGGGAAACATTTGCCGCAGCTTTCGTGGGCAAAGAACTCCATCGCCTGGCGGGCAGCATCTACGATATCGCGGCTGTCGTCGTAAACGATCACGCCGCCCGCGCCCAGCATCGCACCCGCTCCGCGGATGCTCGGTTCGTCCAGCGTGACCGACTCTAAAGCCTCGCGCGCCAGGAAGCCGCCCGATAGGCCTGCCATCGTGGCGGCCTGGAATGTCCGTCCCGGCAGTGGGCCGCCGGCCCAATCGTATAGCAGCGTCCGCAGCGGTAGGCCGAAAGGCACCTCATAGTTGCCGGGACGCTGCACATCCCCGGAGAGGCTGATTACTTTGGTGCCGGCATGGTCGGCCAACCCCAGGCCCTGATACCATTCAGCGCCACGCCGCAGAATCTGCGGGACCGCGCAAAGTGTTTCGACATTGTTGACGGCGGTGGGTAAGTCGTCAAATCCGTTCGTGGTGGGATAGGGCGGGCGGTTGCGGGGGAAAGGGTGCTTGCCTTCGAGGCTGTTGAGCAGAGAGCCCTCCTCGCCGCAAATATAAGCTCCCGCTCCGCGCCGAAGATACAGACGGAAAGTGAAGCCGCTGCCGAGTATGTCTTCCCCCAGCAGCCCGGCCGCTTCGGCCGCCTCGATGGCACTTTCGAGTCGTGCGTTCGTCTCCGGGTATTCGTAGCGCAGATAGAGGAATCCGCGGTCGGCTCCGGTGGCGTAGCCTGCCAGCGTCATTCCTTCGATCAAGGCAAAGGGGTCATGGTCCATCAAGGCGCGGTCTTTGAAGCAGCCGGGTTCGCCTTCATCGGCGTTGCAGACAATGCTCTTGGGCTCGCCTGGGGCCTCGCGTACGAACTGCCACTTCATTCCGGTTGGGAAGCCCGCGCCGCCGCGGCCGGCCAGCTTCGACTCCTTGAGCACGTCGATCACATCGGTCGGGTTCTGCCCTTCGACAGCCTGGACCAATGCTTCGTAGCCGCCGCTGCGCCGGTAACCGTCGAGGCTATCCCTATCCGGTTCACGGATTTCGGCGAAGACGCACTCATCACGCCCGCCGGGGTTGGGCACTGGAATGGGTGAAGAGATTCGCCGCTGCAGCGTCTGAAACGGCGCGCTCACCACGAACGTCTCATGGCCGATCAGCAGCGGAACCGGGTCATCGCAACGGCCGGAACAGGGCATCTCCTCGGCTCCGTCCAGACTTTCCACAATTTCAAGCGCGCCGCGCTGGCGGCAGACAGGCCCTGTGCAGACGCGCGGCCGCTGTAGGCCACCCTCCGCGCGGGCAAAATGGTGATAGAAGGTGACCGTGCCGTACAGGTCGGCCAGGGGGATGCGCAGCTCCTTGCCGATGGCCTCCATCGCCCCGGCGCCTATATATCCGTCGCGATTGTGAAAGGCGTGGAGGATCGGCAGTAGCGGCGCGGGTTCGTCTCGATAGCGGCCGATGAGGGCCAGATCAGTCTCTGGGACGACGATATTTTCGGTATACCCGCCCGATCTTTGTTCTTGTTTCGTCATGGCCTGTTGCGCTGAATCACGTTATCGATCACATGTAAAGTGCGTTAAATTCTACCAGTTCATCGCCGTTATCCCAACTGCCGCACATTATCACCGCCAGGCAGAAGCATCCAGATGCCAGCTGCGGAATAACCCACGAAGGGTAACCGCAAGGGGCGCAACAGCGATTGTCTTTATTTTTGCGGCCAAGAAACGGCCCTTTAGTTGCCAGAGACCACTTGAATTTGCGGCCGCGCGCCATGAATTGCACGGTTCTCGGTGGCTTGCTTTGCAATGTGGGCGCACAAGGGAGGCCGCTTGCGGCCGACCGCCCATCGAACGGAGAGAGAGTGAAGAGAGGTGAGGATAGAGAGGGCACCTTGGTTCGGTTTGCTTGATGGGGGCGAGGGTTGCGGCTCATGCGAATTCAAATCTGCCTGCCTGGTGCGTAGTGACGGCGTAGCGGAGGGCGTCGTAGGTGTCGTCTCCGCCGAGACCTTCTTCGTTTACGTTCACTTTGAGCACGTCTTCGGGGTTTTTGGGGTCGTTCTGCAAGTTGGGCAGGCATTCGATGAGGCGGCGGCAGCGGTTGAAGATGAAGAGGGAAGGTGGGATGCCGATGTCGACGTTGCCCAGGCGGGTGCGGACTTCGTTTGCACCCTGGATGCGGTCGGTTTCGGCTTTATAGAAATAGAGCCCCTCATCGCTATAGTGGTCGGCAATGGTGAATTCTGATCTTTGGGCGAAGATATCGGGACCGGAAGACACGAGCTCCAGTGCTTCATGGGACGCGCCGTTTCTTTCGACCATTGCCTTGACGGCTTCGGCGTGCTGTTGGGGCAACCAGCCGCTCTGGACGTGTTCATCTATGACGTAGATGTTGTCGTCGCCGTCTGCGGCGAGCAGGAGGAAGACGGTCGGGTGTTTGTAGCCGTAGTCCATGCCCAGGAAGTAGTACCAGTCGGGGGGAGTGGGGAAGGGTTCGATCACGTGTTGGTCGTAGCGGAAGCTGTCGAGGAACTGGCCGGCGGCGATCTCCCAGTCGCCATAGCGGTGGGCGCGTAGTTTCCAGCCGGAGTTCTCTTCGAGTTTGCGCTGGTAGTCGGGGTCGATGACTGAATTGTCTTCGATGGTGGCGGGGATGAAGCGTGTGTCGGCTTCCTCGCGATTGCGAAAGGGGTCGACGAAGCGATTTTTGTACCAGACGTGGCCGATGCCGCCGGGGTTGGCGGTGGTGTAGATACGGGGGCGGAAGTCTTTGCTGGTGCGGTTGGAGTCGCGCAGGGCGCGGTATTTGGTATCGGAGAGGGTGGTGGCTTCTTCGATGAGGATGACGTCGTATTCGAGGCCGAGGTACTGGTCGACGTCGTTTTCGGTGCGGAAGTGGCCGATGACGATGCGGGAGTCGTTGGGGAAGATGACGAGGCCTTCGGACCTGATGTAGCGGTGTGGGACTCTTCGCAAGACTATGCGGCGGAGGTCGTCTGACTGTTCGCGGGCCTGTTTGGCGGAGAGGCGGAGGTAGAGGGCTTTTAGGCCGGGGATGCGGCGGCAGTCGTCGAGGGCGAGTTGGGCGAAGGAAGCGTGTGATTTACCGGGGCCGCGGGCGCCGCCGAAGCCGATTTGGGAGGGGCCGTCGGGCAGGTCGCAGAGGCGGGCGGCGGCATGGAAGTCGAGCTGTTTGGGCTGGGGGAAGTAGCCGGCGGATAAGAAGTGTTTGAGTTGCTGGGGTGAGAAGTCGAGAGAGTTGGCGGCTTTTTTGAGGCCGGAGAGTTTTCGTATTTTTTGTTTATTCTTCATCGTCATAGTGGTCGTCGAGGATTTTCTCTGCTGTTGGGTCGATGACCGGCCAGTCGCTGGAAGAGGGGAGCTGGTCGTCGTCCTGGGTTGATTGGAGGTCGCGGCGCTGGAGTTCGGACGCGGTTCTGAGGTAACCGCGCAGGGAAGGGAGGAGGGCGCGGGCCTCCTCTTTGGTCAGGTTGGTCAAGTCGGCAGTGTCGAAGATGACGGAGATGGTTTCGAAGATTTTGGTATTAAGGCGCCGGTTGCGTTGGCGGACTTCGGCTACACGGGCGGCCTCGAAAGCGGCTTTTTCTTCGCGGTTGGCCCGGTCGTAGGCTATGGCGCGTTCTTCCCAGCGCCATTCTTTGGCCCGCTTGCTGGCAGTACTGGAGAGTTTGCTGTTGCTGCCGCCCGTCCAAATACGATAGGCAGCTGTGGGTGTGCGAGACGGGCCCAATCCGAGGTAGATTTCGAAGCGGTTGTACCAATTGGGCGGTTCATCCGGCTGTTGCTCCCAGGCTTTGGGGGAGGTATCATTTGTCATTTCTTTAGTATAGCGCATATGAACGGCGTTTTTGGGCAATAGCGGAAAAGTCGGGTCAAGTCGGGTCAAGTAGGTGTATGTCGGGTAAAAGCGGGCGAAAAAATTTTTCTTGAGCCGACTTTTTTGCATTATTGGCGTCAAGAGCAATGAAGTGCGCCAAGAATTCCGGTCGGGGGACGCGGCCGGCGGAAACGAAGTTTCTTAGCAGATGTGGCGCACAGCCGAGAGATTGCGCGGCTCTTTCAAGACCGGCAATTTTGTGAGTTGTCAGGTTTTTCTTCATTGGGGTTATACGGGTTAAGGAGTTCTTCTGCCTCACTGTCCAAGTCCGGCCAGCCGAAAGTCGGTGGTCGTTGGTTGGGCGAGTGATGCGGCTGCAGATTGCGGGCTTAGACAGTGCGGAAAGCCTTGAGAGCGGACTATTTTTTGCGGTTGGTCAGGTCGTAGGCGATGGCGCGTTCTGTCCAGCGCCATTCGGCGGCTTGCTTGCCGGCGGTGGCGGAGGGGGTACTCTTGCTGTTTGCCGACAGGCCAGGTGCAGATTCGTGGGTGCGGGACGGGTCTAAGGTGAGATAGGTTTGAAAGCGGTTGTACCAATTGGGCGATCTGTTGGAGTAAGGTTGACACTGTTGAGGGAAGATATATTTTATCATGTGTTAAGTGTAGCACATATGATCGGGATTTTCAAGGGGTTTTGAGAAATTGGGGTCAATTGGGGGGGTGAGGTGGGTGATGGGGGCGCGGCGGTGGTGGGGGTTGAAGTTGCTGGGCCGGGCCATGAATGTCTGCATCTCTTTCTGACTGGCACTGGTGGCAAGAGGATAATTGAATGGGAGCAATGTACCGTCTCTAGCACTGTTCTAATCCAAAATGGGCTCAATGGCTAGGTGGGGGTCTATGCTACTATCTGAATTGGTTTAGCGTGCCACGAAGTTAGAAGCGGTAGCTGGACAAATCCAGACGAGGTGAGGGAACTATATGCCAGGGCAAGCATTCTTTCAGACAGCCGGGTGGTCTCCTGAGTCAAAGGGAATCGTTACAGGCTGATCGTTCAGATCGATTACCGCAAGGGCAGTGTTTTCGCAATATTCTTCGGCACACACGCTGAGTACGACGAGTTCAATGTGAGGGAGGCGTGAACCGGAACAGAGATCAGCAGGACAAGGAGGCAAACAGATGATCAAAAGGGATGCAGGAGAGTTCATCAATCCAATTCGTACAGAGGAGGAGCACAAGAAGGCAGTGTCACGAATCATCGAGATTCTTGGCGCGGAAGAGGGGTCGCCCGAAGACCGCGAGCTCGATGCTCTTGTCGAGGCGGTGAAGGCGTATGAAGCTGAGACGGTAGAGAGCAGTTTCCCCGATCCGATTTCGGCGATCAAGTTCCGTATGGAGGAGGCCGGCCTGACGCAGCGTGACCTGGTCCCTCTTATTGGCAGTCGGGCGAAGGTATCCGAGGTCCTGTCGGGCAAGAGGGAGTTGACGATGTCGATGGCGCGGGCGCTGCATGAGCATCTCGGCGTTCCAGCTGATGCGCTGCTGAAAAAGCCGGGCGCGACGTTTGGCCCGGCTCCTACGCGAGATGAGTTGCGGCGCTTTCCTTGGAGAGAGATGGTAAACCGCAAATGGCTTGAACATCGATCCAATCTTCGGGATTATGAAGAGGAGATGTACGGGAAACTGGAGAGTCGTGCAGGTGGTCAGGGCGTAATGACGCCTGCTCTACGGCGTGAGAACGGCCATCGCCGTATGAACGCCAAGACGAATCACTACTCGCTCTGGGCCTGGTGTTTGCGGGTGCTGGGCAATGCAAAGGAGAACGAGCCACAGTGTGACTATGTTCCTGGGGTCGTGGACGAAGATTTCATGCGCGAAGTCGCCCAATGCAGTACTACCGCGGATGGGCCTCTAAGGGCGCGAGAACATCTGGCAAGCCATGGCATAGCTCTCGTTGTCGAGAAGCACCTTAAGAACACCTATCTGGATGGGGCGGTTCTGCGTCTCGGCAGTGGTCGGCCTGTGATCGGTCTGACGTTGCGCTACGACCGCATCGACAACTTCTGGTTCACATTAATGCACGAGCTGGCGCATGTGGGTCTTCATCTGGAGGACAACGGGAACGCCGCGTTTTTCGATGACCTGGATCTGAAGGATTCAGGCCGGATGGAGCCTGATGACCCGGATCTGAAGGAGGCAAGCCGGATGGAGAAGGAGGCAGATGAATTGGTGGAAAACGCGCTTATTCCGCCGGCGTTGTGGGAGTCAAGTGCGGCGAGTGTGAACCCGACACCGATGGCGGTCTATGAGCTTTCGCAGCAGGCGGAAGTTCATATGGCGGTCGCCGCGGGACGGGTGCGTTATTCGCACAGTAATTATCGTCTTTTGTCGCAGTTTGTTGGCAAGGGTGAAGTTGGGCGTTTGTTTGAGGAGTATGGTGGGTCTAATTCAGGCTGAAACGGTGTGAGGGGATGTTGAGGGCGTTGGCTCATATGTTTTCGCCTTTGAGTCCGTCTACAACAGAATATCCCTTATCTGTAACGTCGTATCTTGTACCGTTACCGGAACGATCTGCTACTAGTTTTCTTTCTTTAAGTTCGTCTAGAGCGGATATCCATGCCGCTTCAGTTCTGTGATCGGTTGGTTCGAGTAGTCCTCGTTGGCCCGCATATACCAACGTCCCATCTCTTGATGTCATGTGCCCTATGTAACCTTCACCCCCCTCAGCTGCGCCAAGAATAAGTTCTGTGGCTCTAGGTGACAACTGTAGAGTTGGCAAAAGAGGGGAAAGGTCTGCAGGCGAGGCGTTTTCAATGCTTGACGCAGCACCAATTGACACATGAGCCACCTCCTTGACTTCGTCAACAATGCTGGATGCACTTTCATGGGCAATACCTAAGTAAGAAGCCACTTCTTCTACAAGTTGGTTGATTTGGCTCTCGTTATTGCAACTCAACGCGTTGATGCCTGCCAGTGGTCCGGCGAGGTGGGCTGGAGTTGCGCCGGATGCCAGTATGGGTATCATAGGTTTCTTTGCCCCCCATCGAGCACCGAGTTCAAACGTGACGTAGAGAGACTTTATTGAGTCTGGTGTAATTAATCCCACGATCAACTCGGCGTCGTGGACTTCGGTGCGCAGCCTTTCGTCGGTTGAGACACCTCCTGGCAATCTGTATCCATCGACACTACTACATCGAATGTCGTCACTTGAAAGCCTCATGGATTTTTGTAGCAGGTTAACAAGAGACTTGGCTAATGTGGCGTCTCTTCCGCTGTGGCTAATGAAAACCCTCATGGTGTTTTCTCTCTGAACTACACTTGGTTCTTGAATATGCGCATGCCCTTCTGCGGTGACTACTGGCAAGCATTTTGCCGGGTCCCTGGTGTCTTTGTAGTCTATTAGGTTTTGTTTGGTAAGTTCTCTTAACAAAAAGAAGATTTCGGTCCACTCTGTGGATTCTGACACGATCAATGCTTCGTAGCCATATTTGCCAATCGGAACTTGATCTCCGATGTTTTCTGTTTGGTCTATGATGTACTCCAAGAGTTTATCGGCGCGAACGGAGATTGATGAGGGAGAATCGTCACTAGAGTTCGTGAGAGATTCGATGATTTCCAGAGTAACGACAGGGACTCTTGCTTCGTTTCTTCTCTGGAAACAAATCCATTCGGAGATTTTCAGTTTCTGTGTTCTGCTCAGGGGGTTGAGTTGAATTGAAGAAAATGCTTCCTCTGTCATTCGAAACAAACCGCCCGCCCTGGGTGACTCAAAAAGATCGTCTTCGTCAACAATTAAGACTGGTTTTTCCCATTGGGATGTCATGGTGGCGATATGTTCATCGCCCCAAACTGGACAATCTATTTCTGTTTTCACGGAAGTGTAACCTGCGTGATGGGTAATGTGTGTGCCGCCACGGGTTGAGTGGAAGTGTTGAAGGGAATCTTACGTGCTCCATGTTTAGCGCTTGACGCAGGGACTGTCTTCAATCAGTTGCCGTTTCCAGGTCCGAATCAGGTTGGTATGAATCTCGTGTTCACTGGATTGCTGGCCAATCGTCTTTCTGCCTTCGAGCGCTTCCATTGCAATCCGAAATTTGTATGCCGTCGAGCCCCGCTGTTTCTTGACCATCGTCTTGTCCCTCCACAGGCTGGCTGACTTGCTCCATTGTACATCATATTTCGTGGTCCTGTTTTAGGGCCAAACTCAATGAATCTCAACCCAAAGCAACTATTGGGTCGGCCAATTTACGGAGGTATACATTCCTTCGGGTGTGTCCTCAAAAGTGAGACCGCAAGACGTGAAGATGTTTTCTACGGCAAGAGCCACATCTCTTAGAGTATCTTCAATGGTAAGTTCATCACTCAACAACAACGCTTCGGCAATATCCTCAATATGACCGCCCAAAAAACGCCGTGATGCCTCTGTTTCCTTGAGTTTCTCGTCAATATCTGACCAAGAGTCGGTCCCAAGGTATAGAGCCCACGTGTGGCTAAACAATACGAGAACGTCTTGCACAAGTGAAGGTGCTTTATCGAGCAATTCTTCCAATCCAATTTGCCTTGTCTTGTAACTACACACCACTTCATCTATTCTTAGTGGCAGTTTCTCCAAAGCAGACACTAGACTTCCTGCCCAATCCATTTCCTTAACCTCTTCCTCTATCTTATGTAGTGAAAATGGATTGCCAGTGTCATCAGTGGCAATCCTCTTCAAAATCCTATCAACCAGTCTGTCCACTCTGTATTCATCAATAATGGTCTTGGAAATACTACCTAGAAGACTCTCTCTGGTGAGTTCGAACGTTACATAATCCTCCTGACCAAGTCTCTTAAGTGCCTGTGTCTCAAAAACGACGTGACCAAGTTCGTGGAGTACAGCCACCAAGAACCAGGGGTTATTGAAATTCCATGGGCAAATGAACCTTAAATCAATCAAAACCACAAATCTAACTTCGCCATCCTGCGAAAGGGCCCAAATCGTCTTGGCGTAGGCGAATACGTCATCTCTACGAGCAGAGTATTCCCCTAGTGAACCCCTCTTTTGACGATATAATTCATTTACGTCTTCCTGCAAACGTTCAGTCAATCGAATTTCCTGTAGCAAGAATGGCAATTTCATCCCTTCTGCAACCACAGCCGCAAATGACGCTAACACTCTTATGTCTTTTTCCGCAGCATCTCGATATTCTTCGCCTATCGCCGCAACATTTACTATGAACGTCTCTTCCATATGCCACCTCTCGGAATCCCCAAAGCCTACACCAACCTGTTTAACACTGTGCGCCAGATGCAAACAGGGTGGACCGCTAATTTCGATTTCTACAACGCTAGAAGACCTCACTAAGGTCTCAACTAAAGCACGCCAGCTGAAAAGCACTTCGTACTCTGATCAGAGCCGACCGCATCAGTTTGGGCGCAACTTATTTTTTCCGTTTCGTGGTTTAGTGATTGGGGCCAACCATACAAGATAACCACTTGCCAGCCTATCGTAGTGCCCTGTTGATGTTGTCAATCAGTTTCTTCCACTGTGCCCGTTCCTCTCCAGTGAGGTCTTCTGCCTCATACTCTCTTGTCCATCGAAGATAAGCCTTGGCTAGGCGGTACTTTGAGAAGACTTTCTTGCCAATCTCATCAGTAAAGATGTCTACAACGGGTCGTCCAGGTTGTCGACTGGCAGCATCTTTTATGTCCCAACCCAAGTCGGCATTAGCCACATCAATGAGAGTATCTCGGAGTAGGTCTTCGATCTCAGGTCTACTTACATTTCCCGTGTAGGCGTCCTTTGTTCGAAGAATGTTCTTATTTCCCAAAGTGTGAATCAACGTTTCGACTTTGGCGGCGGCATCACCAGCCGCATCTGAGTCCAGTAAGGCCGCTACTTTGAGACTGTTCGCGTGGAGAATAGTTGCGAAATAAGCTACTTTACCGGCGCCACTTGCTGGGTTTGAAGATATTTTTTCACTAAGATTTGCCTCTCCGGATTCTCTAAGTAGGGCAGCAGTCGCATCAAGATACCAGTAGTCGGTTAAGCCTTCGAGAACTAGATTGCGTTTTCTCGAAAAAAGACTCTGGGCAAGGTCATAACCCAGCGCCTCTTGAAGTGGTAGCAGCGCGACTGAATCGCCGGCGGCGACTGTAGTGTGGACCAAAGTGCCGACTCTTCTGTCGGTCACCTCTACGACACGGACCATATCAAGTTCGTCAGGCCCTACCATGAAAGGCGAGTGGGTTGTGTAAATAAGCTGGTTGGTCTCGGCCAAACGAGAAACTGTAGAACGGAACTCTCGCTGCTTTAGCCCATGAAGGCTCAGACCTGGTTCGTCAAGTAACAAGATTGCATTCTGATGACGGCCAGCCGCCTCCGCAAAGAAGACTACGAAGAATGAAACCAACCACCTATAGCCTTCGGAACGCTGATCGAGTTCAACATGTACACCCAAATCGTCCTCAACGACAACTTTTAGGTACTGCTTGTCTGCCTGGATTCGCAGACGATCAGCCTCTGCCTTTAGCGGGTCGGGATTCCAAACATCGTTGATACTTTCAGTGAGCTTGATGCTCGCGGCGTTGAGTTGGTAATCGCGCTTGTCGAGTTGGTCTTCGTAGTTCCTGAGGGCCTGTTCGTCCCCCGCGGTTGGTTCGGTGGCATTTCCCAAATCTGAAAGTATGCGTGCGTCAAAGCCAAGAAATTTGAGCAGACAGATGTTACCCCTATCGTACTGATCGTCAAGGTCGCCTTGTTCTATCCGGCTAGCTAGATGATCCAGATGGAGCCTAGGACGGACTCTGAAATAACTGGAGAAGTAAACAAACACCGGAAGACGTTCACGGAGCAGTTCTAGGGCTTCATCTATTCTCTCAATCACCCTGACCGCTCTAGCGAGTCTGTCGAGGCGACTCTTTTCCGTTGAGTTTTCCTCGTCAACAGAAGGAGTGACATCATCAATCCATTGCAGAAGTGATTCCACCTCGGCTCTTGAAATCTTAGTCGAGTCCCTCCATTCTGATACGATCACATCCAGGTTATGACGGTGGGTTGATGGGGAACTTCCTTCGCTTTCTGCAGAATCCTGCTTATCACCGTGCGTTGCCAATCTTAAGAGGTCTTCACGTATATCACCATACGTCGGGATCTCAGGTCCCCTTTCGATCCTGTGCTGGAACTCATTGCTTAGACGACGCTTTACCACATAAGAGGAACCTTCAAACCCCTCGTCAATTTCGATAATGGGATCTAGATCATTTTCGTCGAGTACAAAGTGGGCTTCTACCACAATCACGTCATCTGGTGAGATTGTTCCGGGACCTGAGCCATCGAGATCAAGGTCAGTTAGTTCAGATCTGGGGAAATCGCGAAGCGGATCGAACCCTGGCACGTCGTCGGGAGGGTTTATCTTCTCTAGAGCTCGGAGCAACACAGTCTTGCCAGCCTCATTAGGTCCGACCATAATCGTCTTCATGGATTCGATATCGAACCACCCACTGTCTCTGATACTTCGATAGCTGCGAATGCGGGCTTTCTGTAATCTCATAGAGTCACAGTCCCTTTCAGTCTAGTAACGAACAGGAATTCATCATGAGTCTTTCCCCTAGTTCCAAAACATACATCAGAGTGAGACTCATCCCAAATTGACACATAGTAAAATGAAGTGGTCCTCGAAAACTTGACCGCGCGCTTAGGTGACCCAAGAAGTGGATCCCAAAAACTGGACCACGAGCTAGGTTGTATAGTGGAGTAATACTCCAAGCCTGTGGAGGGGCAGCACGATGGTCAAGCAACGGCGGCGACACACAGCTGCCTTCAAGCTTTGGGTTGCGATGGAGGAGATCATAAGCAGTTGGACGATGCGTTGGTTGTCGAGTGAACTGAAGATTCATCTCACACTTATCCGGGTACACATTGGACGAAATCGCGGCCCAGCAGGTCGTCGTGGGCGGAGAATGTGATGGTGGAGTTGGGGGTGATTCCCGGAATGCGACTCACTAGAGTAAGCGTGTTGTCTTGATGAGAGATTACCAGATCTACATTTTGCTCGAGGGGGTCCATCAGCAGTGTTTGCTCATCGGATTTGGGGTCGAATTTTAACACACCGCCCCGAAGTGCGGCACTGACATCGCGCATTATGCCGCGCGAGTTTTCTGTAAACCGGGTGGCGGCATAAGAAGCCTGTAGCCAGTAATCGAATTGGTTGAGCGTAAGATTGGGGTCGCCATCAGTATTGATCGGCACAACCCACATGTACTCTATGCGGTTATCAGGCACGCCTTTTCGGTTAAATTCCAACCGCTGGGGGATTCCTCTCAGGTGGAATACAGCCGTGAGTGTTTCGCCATCCAGTTCAGAGCTTGCGCCAACTATATCGACATAGTTGGGCAATTCATCTGAAACCCACCCCTCTGCGCTTTGTCCTGGCAGCATGACTAAACTACCTGTGGAACACCTCGTGAGGTGTTGCGGCAGTTGCGGTATGGGGTTGCAGGCAGTGACAAAGAGGGCGAGCAATACAACCAGGTTTATCTTCAACATGGGGGTCTCCTATGCTCTCTCTGCCGGTGGGAGGCAAGAGGGTTAGGCCGTCACGGTTTGTGATGGTCTTTTGGGGACAGGAGCTGCTTAAGTTTATTCCACAGGTGTCTTCTGCGTCTCCACGGTGTGCTGCTGGTGACGATCCACCAGAAGATCAGGATGGCGGGGATCAGCAGGATGAAACCGGCGTTGTCCATGAAGGGATAATAGTTCATGGACGTGGGTTATGGTGTGGTGGGTCCCAATGTTTGGGCCACGGAATGGGAAGAATAAGGTGCATCTGGGTGGATACGGTCTTTCATGGCTGTAGAAGTCGAAGTAGGCGGTCAAGTCGGTTTGCAGTTGGCGCGCCAGGTCATACTGGTTGAGAGAGATGTTCTTGGATTTGACGCTGCGCGATTGGCGTGCGCAGCAGACGTTGTCGAGGGCGCGGCCGAGGCCTTCGATGCTGACTTGAATGTTGGCTGCGAGCAGGCAGGCGTGTGCCGCCGTTGATTCTTGACCATAGAGTCGGCGCTTCGCGAGCTGGGTGATCGTGTCAATTATACACCTGAGTTCGTGGTCCAGTTTCTGGGGTTCACTTCAACCTTGGGCAGGGCCATAGGAAAAGTGTCGACGTTTTGTCAACGGTGTCAAGCCCATGAGGAGGGTTCTCACAAGGGGCGCCCTAACCGGGACTGGCGGCGCGAAGGTGGGGGGCGCTGTGGTATACTTGCGGGGATGATTCAGACCGCGTACGCTCACTTTGCCGGGACTATACTTTCGACCAGGCCGCTGGTCCGGCGCGGGGCTATCGGGCTGCTGGTTGCAGCGGGCGCAGTGACGATAACCCTCCTGATCGGGGTGGCGGGGCCGCTCATTGCACTGGTGCTGGCGCTGGCTATCGTCGGCGCTACGCTCATCCTGATGGACACGCACTGGGGCTATGTGGCGCTGGTGGGCGTTGTCTTTGTCCTGCCCTTCGCCAGCCTTCCCTTCCGTCTTGGCTTCAAACCGACTTTTCTGGATGCCGCGCTTGGCGCGCTCGTCTTTGTCTGGGCGCTCAAACTTGTGGCAGGGAGGCCGGCGTTCACCCTTGCGCGCTCGGCCCGGAATCCACAGGCGACGCGGGCTCGCCAGTTTCAGATTTCGCCGATTGGGCTGCTGATCGGGCTGTTTATGCTGATGGCAATCTTCAGCTTTGTCTACGGCATGGCCCACAGCCGGCCTACCACCACCATCATCCGCCGCTTTGGCGAGATTCTTCTGGGCATCGGCCTCTTCTTCGTCGTCATAAACACGGTTCGCTCGCAGAGAGAATTGAATTGGGTGGTCCGCTGGCTATTTTTGGCGGCGTGGGCGTGCGCGTCAATTGCGGTGCTTTTTTACGTCATTCCCGAAACATGGACCGTGAGAGTGCTCAATCAACTGGCACGGTTCGACTATCCCAGCGGCTTCGGCGCCCTGCGCTGGATCGAAGATGACCCCGACGGCACTATGCGGGCAATCGGTACAGCGGTCGACCCCAATGTGTTGGGCGGCATGATGATCCTGGCGGCGGCAATGGTCGGGCCGCAACTGCTGTCGCCGCGGGCGCTGTTCCCCAGATGGCTGGTTGTCCTGATTTTCGCCACTGTCGTGCTCGCTCTCTACTTGACCTACAGCCGGTCTGCCCTCTTTGGCATGGTCGCAGCGCTTTCTGTACCGGCCGTGCTGAAATATCGGCGTCTGCTGCCCATCGGAATTGTAATGGGGCTGCTTTTTCTTCTCTTGCCGCAGACCCAGGACTATGTTGCCCGCCTGCTGGAAGGGCTCGCCGGCGAGGACGTGGCCACACAGATGCGCTTTGGCGAGTATAAAGACGCGCTGATACTGATCCGCCGCTATCCTGTTTTCGGCGTCGGGTTCTCGGGCGTGCCCGACATCGACATATATCTCGGCGTCAGTATGTTCTACCTAACCCTGGCCGAGAACATGGGTATTATGGGCCTGGTGATCTTCCTGGCCGTGATGATTGGTTTTTTCAGCATGTTCATTACCACTTGGCGAGCCGGAGTCGCCCCGGAACGGGAAGCGTTGCTGCTCGGGTTCGGCGGCGCAATCCTTGGCGCGCTTGTCAGCGGTATCGCCGATCACTACTGGTTCAACCTTACCTATCCGCATATGACGGTTCTGTTCTGGATGTTTGCCGGCATGACCGTCGCCACCATACTGATCGAAAGGGAATCCAATCCCGTTTCTTAGCAATACTTTTGGGCGTGTCTGTAACTACTAAGCCGTATGCAGAGTCTGTTTTGACCAGCCTGTTTTGATCAACCCTTGATCCCCGCCGCGGTTCAGGCTCTCGCATCGTGTATATGCTGGCAGCCGCCACTTTGGATGAGGCGCACAGCTGGAATCACGCAGAACGGTCGATGAGGGATGGTTTTGGGCGGGGGCGTTGCGGGGGCGGAGCCCCTGCACAAGGGAGGGCCGAAGGCCCGACCGCCCATATACAAAGAGAAAGTATAGAGGCGTGAATGAAATACCTGGCACGCTTGAGTCAGAGGTGTCATTGGCTGAGTCGCTAACCGTGTCTTACTATGAACGCCTGTCACTGGGCATAGAAACGCAAGAGTGAGCCTGTATGAAGAGAGCGTCAGAAGGTCTCCACAGCGAAACTAACGATCTGGGCAAAGTCCGTGTCGATCCGGTACCGGCGGCGCCGTCCGATCCAACGCCGGTCGCCCGTGAACCTGTCGACTCGACCGCGGCACTGGCGGGAGGTGTCGTTGACCTGCTTCCCTTGCCGGTGGCGGTCGATAACAGTGGCCCCGGCCAGCTTACCCGCGGCCGCAGACCGCCCTGGCTGCGTGTGCGTTCAGCCGATACGCCCAGATTCCGGGAGCTTAAACAACTGTTCCGGGGGAAAAGTCTGAACACCGTCTGCGAAGAGGCTATGTGCCCCAACATCGGCGAATGCTGGGGCAGAGGAACGGCTACCTTCCTGCTGATGGGGGATACCTGCACGCGCTCCTGCGGCTTCTGCAAGATCAAGACCGGCCGCCCCGACCTGCTCGACCCGGAGGAGCCGCGGCGCGTGGGCGAGAGCGTTCAGGCCATGAACCTGCAACACGCGGTACTGACTAGCGTCAATCGCGATGAGCAGCCGGACGGCGGCGCCTGGGTCTTCGCCGAAAGCATTTATTGGATTCGGCGGCTGCAGCCGGGCTGCACGGTCGAAGTTCTGATTCCCGACTTCAAGGGAGATTGGGCCGCCCTCCAAATTGTCATGGAAGCCAAGCCCGAAATCCTCAATCACAATACGGAGACCGTCGCCCGTCTCTACAAAACAGTCCGGCCCCAGGCCCGCTACGCTCGCTCTTTGGAACTGCTGCAGCGGGCCAAGCAAGGGGATCCGCTGGCGCTCACGAAGTCGGGAATCATGCTCGGGTTGGGCGAGACCTGGGAGGAGATCCTGGTGGTGATGGACGACCTGCGGGCGCACGACGTCGACATCATGACCATCGGCCAGTACCTGCAGCCGAGCCGCTTCCACCTGCCGATCGTTGGCTACTATACGCCCGAACAGTTCGACCTCTTGCGTGTCGAAGGCGAGCAAAGAGGCTTCCGCTGGATGGAATCCGGCCCGCTGGTGCGCAGCAGCTACCATGCCGACGGCCAGGCCCATTTGAGCCCGCGCGCGGATGCCGGCGGCGTACAGGAGCCCGCAATCTGAGTCGCTTCGATCACCTGGGCATAGACTGCCTACATTCAAACTGGCTCTATTCTGGTGCGCCCTTCCGGTCACTCACTTCTTCGACGCCCTTTTTTGCCGCCGCGCCCGGCTGCACGCCAAGTTTTTCATAGGACAAGGCCACGTACTCGGGAGAAATGTCATAGCCGACCCAGTGCCGGCCGGCTGCCTGCGCGGCTATCGCGGTTGTACCGCTGCCGATGAAGGGATCCAATACGACATCATTCGAGTACGTGTACAGCTGGATGCAGCGGGCCGGCAGCTCCAGCGGGAACGGCGCTGGATGTCCTGCCTTCTTGGCCGACCCCGCCGGGAACTCCCATACGCTCTTGGTCCACTCCAGAAAGTCATCTCTGCCTATCGTCGGCTGCTTCGTGCCGCACTCCGGCTTCTTGCGCGCAAAGTCGCCCTTGCAGAAAACCAGGATGTACTCGTGTACATCCCTGAGTACGGGATTTGATGGCGAGCGCCAACTGCCCCAGGCGCAAGACGATCCCGCGCTGGCCTGCTTGTTCCATATGATCTGACCGCGCATCAAGAAGCCAACGTCGATCATATCCGCAGTAATCAATGCGCTTAGCGGCACATACGGTCGGCGGCCAATGTTGGCGACATTGATGCAGGCTCTTCCGCCATGCACCAGCACGCGATAGGTCTCTCTCCAAACCTCCCGCAGCAGATGCCGGTAGTCGTCCGCACTCATATCCTCGTCGTAGTCCTTGCCCACATTGTAGGGAGGAGAAGTCACCATCAGATGCACACTGTTGTCCGGTAGCTCGTGCATGGAGCTGCTGCTATGCGCATAGAGGCGGTCCAGCTCCGGAATTGGGTTGTCCGGCGACGGTTCTTTCTCAACCGCATCGCCATCTTCATACATCTTGCGGCCATAGAAGGCGCTGGAGTCATGTCCGATTCGAGCGCTGGTTCCGAAAGACTGCATCGTAGACTTGGGCATTGCGGGATTCTCCGTACGGCGCTGCTTGTACTGCGGCAAGTTTGCTCGATTGGCGGCTGAGAGACTGCTTACATCAGTGTGAAAGTTCCAGCGGAGTATGTAGGTCTGTCGGCGAAATGTCAAGTCCGATCAAATCCCCGGGTGTAGTCCGCATTTGGGGTGGGAATCGTAGGGAGGGGAATTCATGCCGGCGGTGGCTGAAAATGTTCGCCGGGTTTGGGAGAGGCAGAGGGCAGGCACAAGGCCTGCCCCTACCGGCCGTTGATTGGAGGGCAGAGGGCAGGCACGAGGCCTGTCCCTACCGTCGGTTGATTGGAGGGGGGAGGGCAGGCACAAGGCCTGCCCCTACCGTCGGTTGATTGGAGGGGGGAGGGCAGGCACAAGGCCTGCCCCTACCGGCCGTTGATAGGAGAGCAGAGGGCAGGCACGAGGCCTGCCCCTACCGTCGGTTGATTGGAGGGGGGAGGGCAGGCACAAGGCCTGCCCCTACCGTCGGTTGATTGGAGGGGGGAGGGCAGGCACAAGGCCTGCCCCTACCGTCGGTTGATGGGAGAGCAGAGGGCAGGCACAAGGCCTGCCCCTACCGTCGGTTGATTGGAGGGGGGAGGGCAGGCACAAGGCCTGCCCCTACCGGCCGTTGATAGGAGAGCAGAGGGCAGGCACGAGGCCTGCCCCTACCGTCGGTTGATTGGAGGGGGGAGGGCAGGCACAAGGCCTGCCCCTACCTTAGGCTGATGGGAGAGCAGAGGGCAGGCACAAGGCCTGCCCCTACCGGCCGTTGATGGGAGAGCAGAGGGCAGGCACGAGGCCTGCCCCTACCTTAGGCTGAGGGGAGAGCAGAGGGCAGGCACAAGGCCTGCCCCTACCGGCCGTTGATGGGAGAGCAGAGGGCAGGCACGAGGCCTGCCCCTACCGGCCGTTGATGGGAGTGCAGAGGGCAGGCACAAGGCCTGCCCCTACCTTAGGCTGAATCGACAACGAACATTCTCAGAAACGCGCGCTCCCGCGCTACACATAAAGCTCTCAAAATTATGCAGTCTGTCTTTACAACGGGTATCATAAGCAAAACCCGTCAGGACGCTGGACAAGCCGGCAATAAAAGATCGCTCCGGCCCGCCTAGCACAGAACAACACAGCCAGACCATTCCAAGAGGTGGCGAAATGGCTCGACAGGATTACTTCAACGCACGCGATACGCTCCAAACGCGCGGCGGGCCGGTGACCATCTACCGGCTCGATGCTCTGGAGAAGGTCTCCTCAGCCAACGTGAACCGGCTGCCCTTCTCGATCAAAGTGCTGTTGGAAGCGGCTCTGCGGCAGGCGGAAGGCTTCGAGATTACCCGCGAAGCGATTGAAACTATCGCCAATTGGGGACCGGAAACCGCGGGCAAAGTTGAAATTCCATTTAAGCCGGCGCGGGTTATCCTGCAGGACTTTACGGGCGTGCCCAGCGTCGTCGACCTGGCCGCGCTGCGCAGCGCGATGGCGCGCATGGGCGGGGACGCCAACAAGATCAATCCGGTCGTGCCGGTCGATCTTGTCATTGACCACTCGGTGCAGGTCGATCGGTTCGGTTCGGCGGCCGCGCTGTTCTTTAACGCCGAGCGCGAGTTTGAACGCAATCGCGAGCGCTACGAGTTTCTCAAATGGGGCCAGCGCGCCTTCGACAACTTCCGTGTCGTGCCCCCCGCTACCGGCATCGTCCATCAGGTGAACCTGGAGTATCTGGCAAGCGTCGTGCAGACCTCCCCTGACGGTGACGCGGCCATCCCCGAGGCCTACCCCGACTCTCTCGTCGGCACGGACAGCCATACCACGATGATCAACGGGCTCGGCGTGCTTGGTTGGGGTGTCGGCGGCATTGAGGCCGAGGCGGTCATGTTGGGCCAGCCCATTTACATGCTGATGCCGGACGTCGTTGGCTTCAAGTTGACCGGCGCGCTGCCGGAAGGCGCAACCGCTACCGACCTGGTGCTGCGGGCGACCGAAATGCTGCGGCAGCAGGGCGTCGTCGGCAAATTCGTCGAATATTTCGGACCAGGTCTGGGCCAGTTGAGCCTGGCTGATCGCGCAACTCTGGCCAACATGTCACCCGAATACGGTGCAACGATGGGATTTTTCCCGGTTGATAAAGAGACGTTGCGCTATCTTGCCAACACCGGCCGCGACCCGGAAGCGATCGATCTTGTCGAACGCTACTGCAAGGAGCAGGGCCTCTTTCATACCGAAGACGCGCCGGACCCCGTTTTTGGCGAGATCATCGAACTCGACATGGATACGGTGCGACCCAGCCTGGCCGGCCCAAAACGACCCCAGGATCGCATCGCTCTGTCGGACATGAAAGCGAAATGGAGTGGGATGCTCTCGGCGCCTGTCGGCCCGCAGGGCTTTGGTCTGGAGAGCGCGGAACTGGACAACCGCGCCGAAGTCAACTTCAAGGGCATCGACTTCCCGCTGGAGCATGGCGACGTCGTGATTGCCGCCATCACCTCCTGCACCAATACCAGCAATCCTTCGGTAATGATTGGTGCGGGCTTGCTTGCCAAGAAGGCCGTGGAACGCGGTCTGGACGTGAAACCGTGGGTAAAGACCAGCCTCGCGCCCGGATCGAAGGTTGTGACCAGCTATCTGGAAGCGAGCGGACTGATTCCCTATCTGCAGGCGCTGAATTTCCATACTGTCGGCTACGGCTGCACGACCTGCATCGGCAACAGCGGGCCGCTTCCTCAACCGATCCGCGATGCAATTCACGAGGAGGATCTGGTAGCCGCCTCGGTTCTGAGCGGCAACCGCAACTTCGAAGGCCGCATCGGTCCCGACGTGCGCGCCAACTTCCTGGCCTCGCCGCCGCTGGTCGTCGCCTACGCTATCGCCGGCACCGTCAACATCGACCTGGACAATGATCCCCTTGGCTACGACCCGACCGGCGAGCCTGTCTTTTTGCGCGATGTCTGGCCCAGCCAGGAGGAGATTCAGGGCGAAATCAATCGCAGTCTCAAACCGGCGCTCTTCCGCCAGCAGTACGCCAACGTGTACACCGGCAATGAAGAGTGGAACGCGGTGCCAATCTCAGGCGGCGATCTCTACGCCTGGCGCGCGGACAGCACCTACATTCAGGAGCCCACCTTCTTCCAGGATATGGGCACTGATTTGCCGCCGGTGCAACCGATCGTCGGCGCGCGCGTACTGGCGGTCATGCCGGACAGCACTACCACCGACCACATCAGCCCGGCCGGCGCCATTGCCCCAGACAGCCCGGCAGGACAGTTCCTGACCGAGAAGGGCGTGCCTCGCTCCGAATGGAACAGCTACGGCAGCAGGCGAGGCAACCACGAAGTAATGATGCGAGGCACATTCGCCAACATTCGCATCAAGAACCAGATGCTCGACGGCGTCGAAGGCGGATATACCGCCTATATCCCCTCCACTGGGCAAATAACCGACGCTTCCGGCACACCTACTGAAATGGCTATCTGGGATGCAGCTGCCCAATACCAGCAGGAAGGCACGCCCCTGATTATCCTGGCCGGCAAGGAGTATGGCACAGGCTCCAGCCGCGACTGGGCCGCCAAAGGACCGTGGCTGCAGGGCGTAAGGGCCGTGATTGCCGAGAGTTTTGAGCGCATTCATCGCTCCAATCTTGTCGGCATGGGCATCCTCCCCTTGCAGTTCAACGACGGTCAGAACATGGAGTCTCTGGACCTCAGCGGCTTCGAAGAATTCGACATACTGGGCCTGACCGAAGAGATGGCACCCAACCAGGAATATACAGTACGCGTCACCCGTGAACGAGGAATAGTGACAGAATTCCGCGCCACCAGCCGGCTGGATACGCCTGTTGAAGTGAACTATTACAAGAACGGCGGGATTCTGCACACCGTCTTGCGGCGTCTCGTCAAGGAAGACTGATAAAGGAAACATTCCTCATGACTGCACGCACTGAAGGAAAGCAGGAACAGTATCAATTGTCGGGCTGGGATCTCTCCGCGCTCGTGCCGCCCGATCCCGAGGCCAACGGGTCCGGCATACCGACCCCTTCCACCGCCGCGATTGAAGAAATGCTGGCGCAGGTCGAGCAGAAGGTCACAGCCTTCGAATCGCTGCGAGATGTGCTCTCAGAGAAGATGGAGCCGGCCCAGTTAATCGACGCGATGCAACAGTACGAAGAGATTTCCGAACTGGTCTACCGCCTCGGAGCTTACGGCAGCCTTTGGTTCTCGTCCGACACACAGTCGCCCGACGCGCTCACCTACTCCAACCGCATGCAGCAGTTTATGGCGGAAGTGCAGAACCGTATGCTCTTCTTCAGCCTGTGGTGGAAGGCCCTGGATGACGAGCACGCCGAAGCCATGCTTCCGGATGCTGATACCTACGCCGACTACAGGCACTATCTGCAGACTATGCGTCTTTCCAAGCCTTTTATGCTGGAAGAAACTGCCGAAAGCGTCATCAACCTGAAAGATACAAATGGTAACAACGCAATCGTCACCATCTACTCGATGCTGACCAACCGGCTCGAGTTTGAAATAGAGGTGGATGGCGAGGTGAAGCGGATGACCCGCGAAGAAGTCATGACCTACGCCTACTCCACTGACCCCGACATGCGCGCCGCCGCGTACCAGTCCATCTATAAGGTCTACAAGGAAGAGGCTCCGATTCTGGCGCAGATCTACATTAATCTGATGCAGGACTGGCACAACACGAACGTCACGCTGCGCAACTACGATTCACCAATAGCAGTGCGCAATCTCAGAAACGACGTCCCACAAGAGGCTGTCGAGGCCCTGTTGGAAGTTTCCCGCCGCAATGCGCCTCTCTTCCAGCGATATTTTTCACTCAAAGCAAAGTGGCTGGGCGTGGACAAGCTGCGGCGCTGTGATATCTATGCGCCTTTGGCCAGTTCGTCGAAAGACATACCCTACGACGATGCCGTCGAGCAAGTCCTCGATACCTTCAAGAACTTTGATCTCGATTTCGCCGCCAAAGCGCAGCGCGTTTTCGACGACAACCATGTCGACAGCGAGGTTCGCAAGGGCAAGAGAGCCGGCGCCTTCTGCGCGACTGTTCTGCCGAGCATCACTCCCTACGTGCTGCTGAACTATACTAACAAGGTGCGGGACGTGGCCACGATCGCGCATGAACTGGGTCATGCCGTCCACAGCATGATGGCCGAGGAACACTCGGTCCTGACCCAGCATTCCACTCTGCCGCTGGCCGAAACAGCCTCGGTCTTCGCCGAAATGGTGATGAACGAACAGCTGCTCGCCGAGGAAAAGGACCCGCTGGTCCGGCGCGAGATTCTGGCTGCCAGCGTCGACGACATCTACGCGACCGTATTGCGGCAGGCATTCTTCGTGATCTTTGAGAAGACTGCCCATCAGGCCATCCAGGAGAACGCTTCGCCCCAGGATCTGAACCGCCTTTATCTCGAGAATCTGCAAGAGCAGTTTGGCGACAGCGTGGAGGTTTCAGACGAATTCCAATACGAATGGATCAGCATCCCCCACATCTATCACACTCCCTTCTACTGCTATGCATACAGTTTCGGCCAGCTGCTGGTTCTCTCGCTCTACCGGCGCTATCAGCTGGAGGGCGATGCCTTCAAGCCGGGCTACCTGAAATTGCTGGCGCGCGGCGGTTCGGCACGGCCGCAGGAGATTCTGGAAGAGGCGGGCATCGATATGACCGATCCCGATTTCTGGCAAGCGGGCTTCGATGTGATCGGCGAAATGATCGATGATCTGGAAGCAATGACGATTTCCTGACGCCAATTCCGCTCCAAAACGGTACAGTCTGACAGAAATAGAGAGGCGCCCCCCATAGCGGAGGGCGCCTCTTGCCGAATAAGGGCCACAGGTCACTGAAGCCGTGCGGCTGGTATGATGACGAACGGTGGGACTGCGGAACTGCAGTGGTCAGTGGATAGTGGTCAGTGGTCAGCGGCTGGAGACAGGTGCGGCGCTGGCGGGGGGTGAGCGGCGGTATCACACACACGCTGGCGCCGCGACTGGTTTTGGAGGGGGGCGTTGCGGGGGCGCAGCCCCCGCACAAGGGAGGGCCGAAGGCCCGACCGCCAAAAAAGGGCGTAGCCCCTGGCGGCGGCGGGGTTTTGCCGACGACAGCCCTGAGCCGCCTTAGCGGCGAAGGGTACGGAGGCCCGCCTTAGCGGGCCGGAGCCGCCGGAGGGCGTCTGCGCCCGTAGGCGTCCTGACACGAAATAGGGCACAAGGGAGAAATCTTGTGCCCCAGGGTTCCGCTCTTGTGTTTGTCGGCCAATTTGATTGTGGCTGCGTAGTTACCAATCGTCAACAAACGCTGGCAACTGCGGTCCAGGCAAGAACATAGCCCTGCCAATGTTGGGTGACTTTTCCACTACTATCCCACCAGGCGCCGAACCTCGAGCACATTGGGCAGACGTTCAATCCGCGTCATTATGCGGGTCAACTGCGAGATATTCGACAGCTGCAATGTCGCGTTGATCAGGGCCATGTTGTTCTTCATCCCAGTCACCGCTTCTGCCGACTGCATGTTAATTTTCTCATCTGCCACCAAGCCGGTAACGTCCCGCAACAGGCCGGCGCGGTCGTAGGCCTTGACCTGAATGCTGACCGGGTACATCTCCTCGCTTTTGGCGCCCCACTGCACCTCTACAAGCCGCGCATGGTCGGCACGTCTGATCAGAGAGGCGATGTTTGGACAGTTTGTTTTGTGAATGGAAACGCCGCGACCTTTGGTCACATAGCCAACAATTGGGTCGCCGGGCACGGGGTTGCAGCATTGTGCCGGATGCGCCAACACGCCGTCCAGACCGGCCACCTGAACGCCATCGATAGAGACGGTTTTCTGGGGCGCCTGCTTGGCCAGTTGCTCTGGTTCTTCTTCGCTCTGCTGGCTGCGCTCATATTCGATGACACGTTGGGCGATAGTCTGGCTCGTGACATCGCCATAGCCGATCGCAGCCAGAAAATCGTCCAGATCGTCAAATCCGCAAATGCGGGCTACGGCTTCGAAAGGCTGGGCCACGCTCAGCCGCTTCAGATCCTTTTCGAGGATTTGGCGTCCCTGGGCGATGTTTTCACCCCTGGCCTGTTTGCGGAACCAAGTGCGGATCTTTCCGCGCGCCCGCGTAGTGGCGACATAGCCCATATTGGGGTTGATCCAGTCACGGCTGGGGCCGCCGCGCTTGGCTGAAATGACTTCAACCTGGTCACCATTCTGGAGCTGGCATTCCAGTGGCACGAGCCGCCCGTTCACCTTTGCGCCGCGGCAGCGGTGGCCCAACTCTGTGTGAACGCGGTAGGCGAAGTCGATCGGCGTCGAACTGCTAGGCAGATCGACTACGTCCCCCCGCGGGGTAAACACGTAGACCCGGTCCTGAAAGACGTCCGTCTTCATCCCGCTGACGAACTCCTGGGCATCGGTCACGTCCTGCCGCCACTCCATCAACTGGCGAATCCAGGCGATTTTGTTGTCCAGGTAATGGTTGGGCTGTTTTTCTTCCTTATAGCGCCAGTGGGCGGCGATGCCGAACTCGGCTACCTGGTGCATCTGGCGCGTCCGGATCTGCACCTCCATCGGCCGGCCATTTGAACCGACCACCGCCGTGTGCAGGCTGCGGTAGAGATTGTCTTTCGGATTGGCGATATAGTCGTCGAATTCGCCGTGAATGGGGCGCCAGTGGCTATGAACGACGCCCAAAGTGGCATAGCAGTCGGCTATCGAATCGACGACAATGCGGAAGCCGTGGATATCATAAATCTGTTCAAATGGCACCTCCTTGCGCCGCATTTTGCGGTAGATGCCGTAGATGTGCTTGGGACGCCCGTTTATCTCCGCCTTGATGCCGGCCTCGATGAGGGCTTTCGCCAGCATCACGCGCGTCTCATCCATCCAACTGACCCGCTCGGCCCGCTTTTGGTCCATCGCCCGCGACAGATTTCGATATGTTACCGGCTCCAGATAGCGGAAACTGAGGTCCTCCAACTCCCACTTGATCTGCCAGATCCCCAGTCGATTGGCAAGCGGCGCGAAGATTTCCAAGGTCTCGCGGGCAATGCGGCGCCGTTTGTGTTCCTGGTGGCCCTCCAATGTCCGCATATTGTGGACTCGATCTGCCAGCTTGATGAGCACC
The DNA here is from genome assembly GCA_963662575.1 of Caldilineaceae bacterium. Lineage (GTDB taxonomy): Bacteria > Chloroflexota > Anaerolineae > Caldilineales > Caldilineaceae > Bin5. The sequence goes on along the minus strand of OY759723.1, from coordinate 5,551,530 downwards.
ACGCGGATGTCATCGACCATCGCCAGAAACATCTTGCGCAGGCTTTCGGCCTTCTCATCGGCAACGCTGTGGCGCATATTGCTCAATTCTTTGATGCGATTGAGCTTTGTAACGCCGTCTACCAATTCGGCTATGTTCTGGTTGAAGTTCTTTTCCAGATAGTCGATTGTGTAGATTGAATCCTCCACCACGTCGTGCAGAAGCGCGGCCGCCAGCGTGTCTGCGTCAAGTTGCAGTTCCGCCAGAATCTTGGTCACTTCGATTGGGTGCAGGATGTAGGGTTCGCCGGTCATGCGCGCCTGTTCACGATGGGCATCGCTGGCGACCAGATAGGCGCGCAGTATCGTTAACCTCTCGTCGGCGCTGAAATTGTCAGGCAGAGTCTTGTACAGTTCTTCGAGCGCTTTGATCTCGTGAAGATTCAGGAGCGGCTGGAGAAACAATTTGCCGCCGCTGACAGGAGGGATGGCCTCAAGAGGAATGCTCCGCAGCAGCGGGCTGTCCGTAGGAAGGCCGTTTTGCTCTGGGTTTGTAAGGTCGGGCAAGTCGCTGGAGACCGCTGCAGTGAGGTCCGGCGCCAGTTCTGTGCCAGCCATTTCTATTTCTTTCGGCTATGTCCTTTCAGAAAGGTCAATTATCTTTGGCCAGTATATTGTCGTCCTCCACGAATCGGCCTGCATTATAGCAGGGAATGGACCAGAGCCACAACGCCTTAATTCGGGGCCCATTTATGCCGCAAACCAGTGGCCCATTTAGGTAATTTCCCGTCAATTACACTGGAAAAGTACGGTGCGGGCCTTCAACGAGGCGGCCTGCCAACCCCTGGATCCTCAAAAAGACGCTATGACACGTATCCTGTGCAAATCACCTACGGCCCGTCTATGAAGTGACGCGCATCGTCAGACCAAGCAGTGCAAGGCGGGGCACCCTGCAAAAACTCCTGCCGCGGCTTGCTGGCATGGTTCTCGTCATCGGGCACCTGGCCATCACAATTGGCTGGTGGTTAACCCAAAAAGCTGGCAACCAGTTTCTGGATGGCCGGCTGATGATCTTCGGTTGTGTCAAACCAGTGGATGTTGGGGATGCGGCGGAACCAGGTGTACTGGTGGCGAACGAAACGGTGCGTTTCGATCTGAATGCGCTCAACGGCTGCTGCCAGTGTCATCTGCCCGCGTAGATAGGTAGCGATCTCCTGATATCCCAGGCTGGAGAGGGCCGGCAAGTTTGCGGAATAGCCAGCAGACTGCAGCGACGCCATCTCCTCCACCAGTCCGGCGTCTATCATGTCGAGGACTCGCTGGTCGATGCGCTTATGCAGAAGCGGGCGAGGCAGGTCGAGGCCGATCTTGAGAATGCGGTAGGGGGGAGGCGCGGCTGCTTCCAAATCGCTCTTCTTGCGGCCAGTCGTCTGCACGATCTCCAGCGCACGGATGACCCGGCGCTGGTTGTGAGGGTGAATTCGCGCCGCCTCGGTTGGATCCAATTCCTGCAGGCGGGCGTGCAATGCCGTGCGCCCATTTTCCTGCGCAAACGTTGCCAGCTCGGCCCGCAACGCCGGGTCCGGCGCAACCTCTGGAATCCGCAGCCCTTCGATCACCGCCCGCAGATACAGGGCCGAGCCGCCCACCAGAAATGGCACGCGCCGGCGCCCGTGGATAGCGTCGATGGCGTTGAAGGCCATCTGCTGATAGGTCGCCAGCGCTATGTGCCGGTCAGGCGGCTGCACGTCAATCAGGTGATGACGAACGCGCGCCTGCTCCTCTGCGTTCGGTTTGGCCGTGCCGATGTCCATGCCCAGGTAGATCTGCCGGCTGTCGGCGCCGACGATCTCGCCGCCAAAGCGTTCTGCAAGATCGAGGCTGAGGGCGGTCTTGCCGACAGCGGTTGGCCCCAGGATCACGATCAGGGGCGGCCTCTCTATCTCTGGCGCATGCTCATCCGGTGACGGCATGGCGGATGTGCTCCACGTCAATCAACATGCCGGACCTGTCCATCTGCACTGCCACCGCGTCGATGCGCCAGGGGCCTCGCCACTTCTTTTCATCGATATACAACGCTGCCAAATCGCGTAACTTCGCCTGCTTCTTGTGCGTAAACGCCTGACGGGCGGACCCGTAGGCATGGATCCGCCGCGTCCGCACTTCAACCAAGACCAACCAGCGGGCGTCGGGCAAGCCCCGGCCATAGTCAGGGCCGGGTTCCTCGGCAATGATGTCCAGTTCACCTGCCCGACACCGCCAATTGCGTTCAATTATGCGCAGTCCGGCTTCATGCAGGGCGCGTACTGCGATCAGTTCTCCCGTTTCACCCAAAGATCGACGCCCATCTCCCACGTAGCCGGACCCCTCTCGCGCGTGGTTACTGAGGCGTGGTATCCACTGTCGGTACGATGCCGGGGCCGGGCAGGACCAGGGTCGGGGTCATGCCTTCGGTTGTAAAGATCACCTTGTCGGTGTTCCTGAGCGCGCTGGCGTTGGCCTGGGCAATGAGCAGCTGCACATATTGGGGTCGCCCGGCGTACAATTCTGCCAGAGCGGTCTGCACTGCGATCTCGGCCTTGGCCTGTTCGATGGCAGCGATGGCCAGCGACTGTGCAATCTCAATGTCGCGTTGCGCGGCCAGCAACTCATTCTGTTTCTCGGCTTCAATCACCGCCTTCTGCGCTTCGACGCGGGCAAGCTCATTGGCGCGCTCCGCCTCGATTACCGCCTTCTGCGCCGCTACTTTCTGCCTCTCCAACTCGGCAAGGGCGGTCTGCTGGCGGGCCTCCTCCTGAATCCGGCTCTGGGCGATGCGAATCTCGCCTTCCTGTAGGGCCTGCTCGGCGAAGGCCTGGGCATCGGCGCGGAGTTTGTCCTGGCCGGCCTTTTCGGTCTCCAGGCGGCTTTGCACGATCGCGTCGAGGGCGGTCTGTACTGCCGGTGACAGAATCACATCCGGCACAACCAGGTTTTCGACTCTGAGCCCGAAGTTCATAGCCCGTTCATTTAACCCAGTATCGATGCACTGGCGCAGCAAATCTCTGGCAGCGCCGACGACATTTTCATCAAAGGTGCGATCACCGACACAGACCTTCATCGCCTGGCGAGCCTGGTCTTGCATGCGGCTGCGGGCCAACTCGTCCTGCAGATAGATACCTCTGTACTGTGCCCAAAGTCTTTGGAGCGTGTCCTCCTCGGCTATGTTCGGGCGGAAGATGTCGCCGCTGACCACCAAACCGATGCGCTGCTTGTCCAGGGTGATGATCTCAGGGTCTTCCACGGTGAAAGGGATGGCCTGGCTGGAGACTCTTTCCATTGAGACATATAACCCGACATCTGTATAGACGCCCGGTCCTACCACATCCTTGATCCTTCCTCCTTGGAACTGAACGCCCACCTCTTGTTCGTCTACGCGCTCAAACGCGTAGAAGAAGTTGCGGGCAAAGAGCATCAGAAAGAGGACGACGACAATTACAATGATCACCACAACGAATGGCGACCCGCTCGGCAACCTTCTGGGGACTCTGGGGACATTACTCAAACTGTTCATCAGCTACTCCTTGTAAGGGAATTCTCGGCGCGCTTTCAGCAGCGGCCGCACTTCCAAGACATGCTATTACTGCATATACCATACCACACTATACCGCTCACTCCTTTTCCCTCAACTGACATCGAGCGGACAGAAGGTTGACGATGTACCGCAGCAGGCTGTCAGGTAGCCCTTGCCTTGCGTGCGTGCGAGGCCCTTCTCAAGCCCGCCAGCAAATTGTGAATGCGCCTCTGATTTGACATCGGTCCGTTTTCTGGATTAACATAGGCGCCAACAACTGAATCGAGCCTTTTGACAAGATTGCCCAATTTCGGTCCAATTGCAAGTTTGTCCGCTGGAATCCTGTCAAAACTCTTATCAAGAGAGGTGGAGGGGCCGGCCCTTTGAAGCCTCGGCAACCGGGACTGCACAAGTTAATTCGTGCAGTGTGACAGGTGCCAATTCCGGCGGTGTGGATGCACCGGCAGATGAGATGCTCTGTGGACAAAACCCGCAGCCCTCTTCCGTGTATCCGCAGGAAGAGGATTTTTTTTATTCGCAGACCAGCCCGAAGGTCGCTGACGGCGCTGTCGACAAGCTGAAATGCGTCGTGAAGGAGACAACATGTCCACATCCGGTACCACCATAACCCAGAACTCCGGCGCAGAGCCTCGTGCCGATGGCGTGTCAAGGCCAGACGGATCCAACGGACAGGGCCCCGATACTGGGACCCGTAGCTTGTCCAGCCTGACGCAAGCCGTCCATGCAGGGGAAAAGCGCTACCTCTCCCACGACAGCGTGACCGTGCCAATCGTTCAGACCAGCACCTTTACCTTCGAGGACACGGCCAGCCTGATCAACTACATGGAAGAGCACATGTTCTGGGACGTACCGGAGCGGGAAGAGTACGGGCGCTACGGCAACCCGACAGTGCGCGCGGTGGAGGCGAAGCTGGCCGCGCTCGACGGCGCCGAAGACGCGCTCGTGCTTTCCAGTGGGATGGCCGCCATCACCACCACGCTCTTCATCCTGCTCAGCCAGGGCGACCATTTTGTCATGACCGAAGACTGCTACCGCCGCACGCGCGGCTTCTGTAACACCTTTCTCACCCGCTTCGGCATATCCTGTACCACCGTCGCCCCCGGCGACTACGATGCGATTGAGGACGCCATCCGGCCGGAGACCAAGCTGATCTTCTCCGAGTCGCCCACCAATCCATTTCTGCGTTGCCTCGACTACGGCCGCCTCGTCGAAATTGCCAAGCGCCATGGTCTGCGCACCATCATCGACACCACCTTCGCCACGCCCTGCAACATCCGCCCCCTGGACTATGGCGTTGATCTGGTTATCCACAGCGTGACCAAATACCTCGCCGGCCACAACGACCTGCTCGCCGGCTGTGTCACCGGAAGCTTCGACATCACCACCGCCCTGCGCCAGTCGCAGGGAATTCTGGGCGCAGTCGTCGACCCCCACTGCGCGTATCTGATCCTGCGGGGCCTCAAAACGCTGGGCCTGCGAATGCGCCAGCACAACGAGAGCGCAATGCGTATTGCTCGCTATCTTGAAGTCCATCCCAGGATTCGCCGCGTCTGGTATCCCGGTCTCGAGAGCCACCCGGATCACGAAGTCGCGACGCGCACGATGACCGGATTCGGCGGCGTCATCAGTTTTGAAGTCGAGGCTGACGGCCCCACGACAAGCCGCTTTATCGACGCCTGCAACATCCCCCGCATCGGCCCCAGCCTGGGCGGCGTCGAAAGCCTCATCGAGCAGCCCGCGATCGTGAGCTACTTTGACACAGCGCCCGAGATTCGGGAGGCGCTGGGCATCAGCGATGAGCTCGTGCGCTTGAGCGTGGGCATCGAAGATACCGACGACCTGTTGGCCGACTTCGAACAGGCGCTGGCAAAAATGTAGGCGTCCAGGCCTACTGCCTACATGCCAGGCGCATTTCCGAAACGGATCGACACATCAAGCAGGCTGCTGCCTCGCCTTTTTCTCGGAAAAATCAGCGCCATGCCATGGCAACCATAACGGTGAAAAGACCATTATCACGACAGGCAGAGCGAAAACCTGCTAAACGGCCCAACGCGAGAGGAGCGATGCCGGCCGTGCTTTCGCTTCTCATCGCTCTCCTATTGGCCAACGCCTGTGCTTCCGCCCAGCCCTCGCTGGCCTCGGCCGACGTCGTCGAAGTCCTCAGCCAGCCGGTGGACGAAGGTTTCGCGCGCGCCTTCGAGCCGCTGCAGTTCCAATTCCCACTCGATCACGGCCCCCACAACGACTACGCCACCGAGTGGTGGTACTATACCGGCAATCTGAACGGCGAGGACGGCGGCGCCTACGGCTTCCAGCTAACTTTCTTCCGCAGCGCTCTCGCGCCGGGAGAGACCAACCGGCCCTCAGATTTCGCCGCCCAACAGATCTACATGGCCCATTTCGCGGTCACCAGCGCGCCTGCTGACCGGCATCTGAGCTTCGACCGTTTCAGCCGCGGCGCCGGCGGCGTCGCCGGCGCGATCGGCGCGCCTCGTTACCAGGTCTGGCTCGACGACTGGCGCGCCCAGGAAACCGGGCAGGGCCAGATGCGCCTGCAGGCCGCGGCCGAGGCCGACATCGGACCAGTCTCAATCGACCTCACCCTCACCGAGACGCGCCCGCCCCTGCTTCACGGTGAGGCAGGCCTCAGCCGCAAAGGGCCGGAGGCCGGCAACGCCAACTACTATTACAGCCTCGTGCGCATGGAGACTACTGGCAATATCGTCTTTGGGGGAACCAAGATCGACGTTTCGGGCCTCAGCTGGATGGACCACGAGTTCGGAACTTCGGCTCTCAGCGGCGACGCGGTCGGTTGGGACTGGTTTGCCGTTACCCTTGACAACGACGTTGTCCTCATGTTTGCCGAAATCCGCACAAAGTCGGGCGCAACCCAGGAAATCTTCGAAGGCACGCTCAGCTTCGCCGATGGCCGCCAAATCGCCATCTTTCAAGACGACTTTACCTTGACGCCGACAGGGCAGTGGACCAGCCCGAGCAGCGGCATCGTCTATCCAAGCGGTTGGCGCGTCACCTTTCCGCAGCACGATATAGAGCTGACGATCGAACCGCTTATCGACAATCAGGAGATGGATGTCGCCTTTACCTACTACGAAGGCGCAACCGTCGTGCGCGCAGAAATCAATGGCGAACCTGTTGACGGTCGCGGTTATGTGGAATTGACCGGCTATGGCGAAGGCGGATTTCAGAGATAGGCGCCTGCACGCCAACTCATTTTGCCAATCTCCCCAAATCGGTCCACAATGAATTTGAACGCCCCCGCAAGCAACGCTGTCGCAGTGTGCGGCGGTGACGATAGACATCCATTTTGGATGGGGGAGTCAGACCGATGAAACTGCACTTTTCTACAGCGAAATCTCGCGTCACAGCGTCCAAAATGTTTCTGACCGTCTCGAATTCAACCGTTCGCCAACTGAGGCTGATCACTATTGTGCTGCTGGCGGCGCTTCTGCTGGCAGCATGCGGCGGATCCGACGCACCCTCGGCGGATTCGGACGATGCCCCTGCCGCTGCCGATACCGCGACGCCGGTAACGGAGCCTGAACCGACTGACACGCCGGTACCCGTGCCGACTGACACGCCAGTACCTGACCCGACAGCCACACCCGAACCGGAGCCGGAGCCAACCGATACGCCCCAACCGGAACCCGAACCCGCCGCCACCGCCACTGTAGCCCCACAGGAGGAAGCGGAAGCGGAGAGTGCAGAGATGCCCGCCATGGGCAAGACATTTGTAATTGTGGCCGAGGAGTCTGAGGCGCGCTTCATTATCGATGAACAGTTGTTAGGTCAGCCCAAAACCGTTATCGGTACAACTAACGCGCTTTCGGGTGAGCTAACCGTGGACACTGCCAACCCAGCCGCCAGCGCAATCGGGACAATTCAAATCGAAGCCGGTACTTTCGTCACCGATAACGACCGCCGCAATAGCGCAATCCGCCGCTTTATCCTGCAGTCGAATCAGTACCAGTTCATTACCTTTACCGCGACAGAGCTTATGGGTCTGCCCGATACTATCGCGGTAGGCGACGATGTAGATTTCGAAGTTACAGGTGACCTGACAGTCCGGGATATGTCCCAACCGGTGCTCTTCATTGTTACCATGCAGGTGGTTTCGGAAAGTGAACTGCGGGGAACCGCTGCAACCATCGTTGTCAGAGACGACTTCGAACTCACAATTCCCCAAGTGCCAAGTGTCGCCAACGTCGGTGAAGAGTTCATCGTCGAGTTCGACTTTGTCGCGCGTGCGAAGTAGCACTGCAGGTAGTTCTGCAAACACAGTCCTGCGAGCGAAACTCATTGACTGACCACTGACGACTGACCACTGACAACTTGTATCCGGAGGACCGTCCGACTTGCCCGAGCCGCAACAGCCCGTCATGATAACCGGCGCCTCAGTTGAAGTCGAAACTCTGCGTCAAGGCTTCAACGAAGGTTTTGCCGATTACCGTTACAATATGCATATGGAAGCCGCTGCCATGCGGGCATATCTGCGCCGTTCCAGCATTGCGCCCGCAGACTGCGCTGTCCTGGTAACGAAGGAGCATGGGCGGACGCAGGGGGTGGGCGCAGCTCTCCTGGCCGTGCGCGGTGACGAAGCCTGGTGCGGCGGCCTCAGTGTCGCGCCGACCTTTCGCGGTCACGGTTGGGGCTTAAGGCTGATGGAACAGATCAAAGGCCGCGCGGTCGAGCTTGGCGTCCGCCGCATCCTGCTCGAAGTGCTGGTCGCGAACGACCATGCCCGCTCGGTCTATCGCCAGATTGGCTTCGAGAACTGGCGCGAACTGCTGCTGTGGGAGCGCGACCCTCGCCAGGGCCCCCTGCCGCTTCCATACGAACGTTTGGAAGAGTCCGACCCCGGCCAGATTCTGCGCGACTTCTACCGCTGGCACGAGTTGCCTTTGACGTGGCAGCGGGGCGCCCGCAGTCTGCTCAACCACGTGGAGCAAAACGACTGCATCGGGCTTACAATACCGGCCAAGGACGGCGCGCCTGTCGCGTATGTGTTGATAGCTCGGCCAGCGCGCGCAGAACCTGTAACCCGTCTGCGGATTATCGACATTGCTGTCGATCCCAACGCCGATCTGCTCGACGCGGCTCGACCGCTTATACAGGCGCTGCAACTTCGCTACGTTGATGCCGTGTTGACGCTTTCAGACGAGCCGGCCGACAGCCGGCTCAATCAAATCTTCGCCTCGCTCGGTTTTCGCGTCTATGACCGGCAAAACGAATTAGTGCTGGACCTCACTGAGAGTCCGGCTGATACAGTACTATACGGGTAGAGGAACCATTGCCCTCTGCCGCACCAGGAGACACCAGAGTGATGAGAGATCCAATTCGTGTAGCAGTGACGGGCGCGGCCGGAAATATCGGCTATGCCCTTATCTTTCGCATCGCCAACGGCGATCTTTTCGGTCCGCAGCAGCCGGTTATCCTCCAACTGCTGGAGATTCCGCCGGCGATGGGCGCGCTCGAAGGCGTCGCGATGGAGCTCGATGACTGCGCCTTCCCGCTCCTCACACAGACAGTTCTGACCGACGAGCCGGATGTCGCCTTTGCCGGCGCCAACTGGTCGCTCCTGGTCGGCGCCCGCCCCCGCACTGCCGGCATGGCGCGCAAAGATCTGCTCAGCGCCAACGGTCCGATCTTCGTAAGTCAGGGCCGGGCCATCAACGACAATGTCGCGGCCGACGCCCGCGTTGTCGTCGTCGGAAACCCGGCCAATACCAACTGCCTGATCGCCATGCACAACGCGCCAGACGTGCCCGCCGAACGCTTCACCGCCATGACCCGCCTCGATCTCAATCGCGCCAAGAGCATGCTTGCCCAGAAGGCTGGCAGGCCCCTGCAGGCCGTAAAGAATGTAACCATCTGGGGTAATCACAGCGGCACCCAATACCCTGATGTCTTCCATGCCCAAATCGACGGCCGGCCGGCCGCCGAAGTCATCGGCGACGACCTCTGGATCAGCGATACCTATATCCCCACCGTGCAACAGCGCGGCGCCGCGGTGATCGCGGCCAGGGGCGCCAGCAGCGCCGCCAGCGCGGCCAACGCCTGCATCAACCACGTGCAGAGCTGGTATGCCGGCGCTGCCGAGGACGATTGGGTGAGCATGGGCATCCCCAGCACCGGCGCATATGGCTCGCCCACAGGGGTGATCTTTAGTTATCCACTTACAATTGAGAATGGCGTCTACGGAGTCGTGGAAGGGCTGGAGCTGAGCGACTTCGACTGCACAGCCATAGCCGCCAGCGGACAGGAGCTTCTCGAAGAACGGGAGGCGGTCGCCGACTGGTTGCCCTGACCGGTTCATCGGCGCCAAGGAAAAACCTGCAAAATCCGCGATTCGGGCGAATCAGTTGGGATTGACCTTTTCAGCTTTGCACATCGGGGCGTAGAGCTTTCTGTCAGTTTGAATAGACGCAACCTGATGCTTGTCAGTTGCCTCGGCTATCCAACTCCTCGGGCAATGGATCGACCAAGCCTTGGATTACAATCTCCTGATAAGATTTGTCAACCGACGCCTCTAACTCCGATTCCAACTGATAGTGGAGCGCCAGTTGCACTACGGCACGCATTACATCCTGCAACTCTTTCGCGAACGCGGCCCGGTCAGGCGCTCCCAGTTTCAGCGTCTTTACACCTTTGCGCTCGAAATGGCTCACGTGGCTGGCCACCTCGCCGCACTCCTCGGCCAGCCGCGTGACAATTTGAAAGGGATCGTCCCCGTCCTTGAAGTGGTTGTTCAATCCTGCTGCGATCTTGTAGAGCTTCTCGATCATTCCGTCACTCCTCCAACCGCTCTATTATTCGCTGCAGCTCGGCGGGCAGTGGCGATTTGAACACACGCTCCTCTTTCGAGCCAGGCAGCCGTATGCCCAGCTTGTGCGCGTGTAGAAAGGGCCGCGCCAGCGACAGGCGCGGCCGCTTGTACCCGTACTCCGTGTCACCGGCCACCGGGTTATTGCGCCAGGCAAAGTGGGCCCGAATCTGGTGCGTGCGCCCTGTGTGCAGAATTGCCTGCACCAGCGAGAATCGCATAGTCTGCCCGCTCGTCTGGTCTTCGTAAACTCGTAGGCATTCGTAATCGGTCACAGCCGCCCGCCCACCCGCCGCCGGCGTGAAAGTCTTGCTCGTGACTTCCGAACCCATGCCTGGGTCCGTCAGCCCAGCAGCAGCCGGCAACACGGCCATCCGCTGCCTGCGCGTGGGATGGCGGCCTATCGGCGCGTCAATGCGGCCCCGCGGCGGTTCGATCCTGCCCTCGAGGAGCGCCAGATACTCCTTGTAAACCGTACGGCTTGCAAACTGTTCCTGCAAGAAGCGCATCGCGGCGTCGTTCTTCGCGACCACAATCAGCCCCGAAGTGCCTTTGTCCAACCTGTGGACAATGCCAGGCCGCTTCTCTCCGCCAATCCCCGCCAATCCCGGACAATGGTGCAGAATAGCGTTCGCGAGCGTGCCTGCCGCGTGGCCCGGCCCCGGATGTACGACCAGTCCGGCCGGCTTGTCGATTACGAGTAGGTTGTCGTCCTGATAGACTATGTCGAGAGGGATGTCTTCGGGCTGAAGTGCCGTTTCCACCGGCGCCGGTGGCTGCGCGACCTCTATCTTGGCATCGGCTTCCAGAGCCACGCCCGCCTTGTTGGGACGCTCTCCATTGACGGTGACCAACCCTTCCGCAATCCACCGCTTAACTGCGCTGCGGCTTTCATTCTCAAACTGGTCCGTCAACCACCGATCCAGGCGCTGGCCCGCTGCGGACGGGGGAACGGTAAGATGACGCACAACTTGGCTCTCGTTGACCACCCGCGCCCTTTGGCTACGCTTCCGATGACTCGGCCGCGCCAATGTCGATGGCCTCCTCATCAGCCTGTTTGGAGGCCTGAATATCCTGGTAGAGGATGACAATCGCCAACGCGATCACGCTGCATACAATTGAGGAATCGGCGATATTGAAGTTCGGCCAGTAGTAGACGCCCGGCACCCCGATCTTGACAAAATCGGTCACGTAACCCTGCATGATGCGGTCGATTACGTTCCCCAGCGCACCGCCCACTTGAAAGCCAAGCAGTAGTCGTATCAACCACTGATCGTCCGGCAAATGTCGGATCGCGTAATAGAAGACGCCAACCGTCACCACCGCCGCGATGACAATGAAGATGCTGCCCGCCCCCTGCAGGATGCCAAAGGCCGCGCCGTGATTGTCCACATGCTCAAGCACAAAATACTTGCCCAAGGCCGGAATTGGTACTATGTAGTCGAATTTTGCGATGTTCTGTCGGACCAACTCCTTCGTCCACTGGTCCAGCGGTATCACTACTGCCGCCACCAGCAGAATTATCCATGTGCGTCCTGCGATTCGTCGGAACATCGAAACGTTTTCAGGCATTTCCAATCTCCTTTCTGCCTAGCGTCAAAATTCTAACACAGCAGGCCAAAGATGAGGAATGGCGTCAACCGTGCTATACTTGTAAGGTTTCCATCCCTCGAAACCTGTTTCAAGCTCATCGGAGAGAATGCATGGCCCGTGAAATTACAGTAGCCCTCGTGCAGATGGCCCCGGCTTTGACAAGCGCCGAGGAGAACCTGCGCAAAATGGGCGAGTTTATTGAGCGCATCTGCACTGCACAGCCGACAGACCTTATCATCTTCCCTGAACTCAGCTATACCGGCACCGAACTGGGGCTACGCGCCACAACACTGGCGGAACGAGTTCCCGGCCACGCCACGAACTACCTGGCAAAACGCGCCGACGACTACAATACACATATAGTCTTTGGTCTGGTCATCAAAGAGAAAGTCGAGAGCATCCTATACAACGGCGTTGCCTGCCTGGGGCCGGAGGGCGATGTCATGTCCTCCTACCACAAAGTGCATCTTCTGGGAGAGGAACGCCAGGTCTACCGTTCCGGCTTCCGTTTCATCAATATTGATGCTGACTGGGGACGGTTCGGCCTTATGATTGGTTCCGATCTCGTCTTTCCCGAGGCGGCCCGCAGCCTCACCCTGGATGGCGCCGAGCTGCTCGTACTGGCCGCCAACTGGGAGGTCGGTCAGCAGGAGAAGTGGCGGGCGCAAATTGTCAGCCGTGCCACCGAAAATGCCCTTTTCGTCGCGGCAGCCAACCGCGTTGGCGAAGAGCCGACGATACAGTTCGCCGGGGACTCAATCCTTGCCGGGCCGGACGGTGAAATATACACTGCCCTTGAGGAGCCTATGGAGGGCTATGCGGTCGCAACCATCGATCTGGACCGGGTGCGGGCCATCCGTGAGGAGCGCCAACTGATCCAGTTCCGCGAGCCCAACGCCTACCGCGCAATTGTCAGAAAATATTGACGGGGCCCACTGGCTGGCGACCGGTGGTCTGTGAACAAAATCCGGCCACTGATCACTGAGAGTAATCCTATGAATGAGACGGCGCAATCGTCCCAACGATTGTTCAGACCGTTTACCAGCGGAGACTGGAACCAACAGGCGGCCATGACTGACTACCGCGCCGAATGGTTCAATTCCTTGCTGGTCGAGCGGGCGGCCTGGACAGCACAAGCACCTACCCTGGAACTTTTGGATACGGTCATTTGCGCGCCGGGCTTCGTCTGGTTCCGCTTCTGGCTCCCAGACCTGGATCAGATGGTCGAAAAGTATTTCGACGCCGAGGGCAGCGCGATCGGCCTCTACCTTCCTGTCTGCAGACCGCTGCAGAGAGAGGACAAAGCCTACCATACTTCGGATCTGATCCTCGCGATTTGGTACAATGCAGACAAAAGGGTGTTCGTTTTGCGGGAGGAGGAGTTCGATGATAGCGTGCGCGGCCAGCTGGTCAACAGCGATGAGGCCGAACGTGCCGAGACACGCATTCGTGAACTGACTGCCGCGATCTTTCGCGAAGAATTTCCACCGCCGCTGGTGCGCAACTTTGCCATCGCTATGGAAAAGAGTATATCCAGTTCGCAATGATCGCTATTGTTGACTATGGCGTTGGAAACCTGCGGAGTGTCTACAAGTCCTTTGAGACGGTGGCAGGACCTCTGGGCATTCAGGTCGACATCGTTGACCATCCCGTCGATTTCAGCCGCTGGAGCGCGCTTGTTCTGCCGGGCCAGGGCGCATTCGGCGATAGCATCAACAACCTACGCCGCCAAGGTTTTGAGTCGCCTCTGTTGGACAGCGTGGCTGCAGGCCTCCCTCTACTGGGCATCTGTGTTGGCATGCAGATGCTCTTCGATGAAAGTGAAGAGATGGGGGTCCACGAAGGCCTGCATCTGATCCCCGGCCGCGTACGCCGCTTCCCCGACAAGATGCCGGATCCGAACCGCGGCGGCCGCAGCCTGCGCATTCCTCAAATTGGCTGGAACCAGTTGCATCGACAGCGTCCCGACCCACTGCTGGCAGGCGTCCCCAATGGCGCCTACGGCTACTTTGCGCACAGCTACTTCTGCGACGCCGCCCAGCCGGAAGCTGTTCTTACTCTCACCGACTACGGCATTGACTACCCATCGATTGTCCGCTATCGAAATGCCTGGGGTATCCAATGCCATCCGGAGAAGAGCCATACGGTTGGCCTGCATATCCTGCGCAATTTCATTCAGACTGTGGAAAGCCAGCCTGCCAACGGAAGCCAATGACCCCGACCCGAATCTTTACAATCGGCTCTCACATTATATGAACTGCGCCATTTAGCTAAGCGCGGACATCCCTGGCAAGTTCGCCGTTGGGAAGGTCAGGACCAGACTTGACTGCTATCAAAGATAACCAGCCAAAGAAACTCTATCTCATCGCCCACGCCTGCACTCGACAGGTCCCCGACACGGACGCTGCGCTTTGGCAGTTGAACGAACTGGGGCAAAAGCAGGCCGCGGCGCTGGCCCGGCAGCCGTTCTGGGATGAGGTTGACCGGCTGCTGTTGAGCTGCGAACCAAAAACACGACTGACCGTTGCACCGCTTCTTGAGGAAATACAGATTCCGGTTGCAGAGGATGCCCGCTTCAATGAGTTGCGGCGCACCTCCGAGTGGACATCCGATTATACAGCGCGGGTCGCCGAAGTCTTTCGCCGGCCCCGCCAATCGGTCGCAGGCTGGGAAACGGCCGCAGCCGCGCTCACCCGTTTCTGTGCCGGGATCGACGCATGGGCTTCTCGCCAGCCCCAAGAGACGTTGGCGCTCGTCGGTCATGGTCTCACCTTCAGCCTCTATCGGGCGCACCTGCTGGGCCTGCCCAACGTGCATCTACAAGACTGGTGCGAACTGTCCTTTGCCGCGGTCGCCCGCGTGGAAGGCGGGCAGATAATCGAAGATTTCGCCGTGCCGCCGGGAGTCCCTGATGTCCCCAGGGGTTTGGCTTCGCCTGCTGCGGTCACAGGCGGTCGAACATCGTAGCAGTCGGCTCACAGCACCAAGCCGCCCTTCTGCTGTTTTGGAGTGAGTAGTGGAAACTTTCTTCGAGTTGGAATTTGAAATCGTCCAGGTTCTGGCGGTCGTGCTGATTGTGGCTATGGCCGTGCGCCGCGTGCGACTTCCCTATACCGTTGCCCTGGTCGGCGCCGGGCTGGTACTGGCAGTCCGCGGCGGTATGCACCTCGAACTGACGCCCGGTCTCGTGCTTGGCCTTTTCGTGCCCCCGCTGATTTTCGAAGCCGCTTTCCATCTGCAACTGAAGGATCTGAAAGCTGATCTGGCGCCGATCGTAGCTATGGCAGTGCCTGGTGTGCTGCTCAGCACCGGCATCATCGCCGGTGTGCTCGTTGTCGCCGGTGTGCTGCCCCTGGCGGCAGCCCTCATCTTCGGCGCGTTAATCTCCGCCACCGACCCGGTTGCCGTTGTGGCCACTTTCCGATCCGTCGGCGCGCCAAAACGGCTGCTGACACTTGTCGAAGGCGAGAGTCTGTTCAACGACGGCACCGCAGTTGTCATCTTCCACATCATGGTAGTCCTGGCCCTCGAAGGCACGCTCAATCCTGTCGAAGGCGTGGTGGAATTTCTGCGCGTGTCCATCGGCGGTCTGCTCATCGGCGGCGTCCTTGGCTATGCTGTCGCCAAGCTGATCGAACAGATCGACGACCATCTGATTGAAGTTACGCTGACAACAATTTTGGCCTACGGCAGCTATATCCTGGCAGAACACTATCATTTCAGCGGCGTGCTGGCTGTGGTGTTGGCGGGCCTGGTCAACGGCAATATCGGTCCCCGCGGCATGACCCCTTCGACCAAGATCGTGCTCTTTACCGTCTGGGAATACATCGCCTTTCTGGCCAACTCGTTCATTTTCATTCTGCTCGGCATCAGCGTTGAATGGGAGCAACTGCTCAAATTCCTTGTTCCCTCGCTGATCGCAGTCGCCGCTGTCTTGGGAGGACGCTTCCTCGTCGTCTATGCTCTGGCCGGCGTTGTCCGTCTGTTCCGCAAGAAGGTGCCGGCACCCTACCTCCTGGTGATGTCGTGGGGAGGACTGCGCGGCGCGATCAGCCTGGCGCTCGTCCTCAGTCTGCCGGCTGCAATCGACGACCGGCCGCAGCTTCTGGCTATGACCTTCGCCGTCGTCCTATTTACAATTCTCGTGCAAGCTGTCTCCATTTCAGGGCTGCTTTCATGGCTTGGGCTGACCCAGGGTTCGCAGCAGCCCACCGAATATGAACGGATCCAGGGACAACTGCTGGCCATCCGCGCGGCCAGCAGCTATCTCGACCGCCTCTACCGCGAGGGCGCGCTCATTCCCACCGCCTATTCAACGGTCAAGGCAGAGCTAACCGCACGCGAAGATCACGTTAGCGGCCAGATTGAAAATCTTTTGGCCAGTCAGCCGGACCTGCGCGACCAGATCGTCTCTCTGGCGCGGATTGAGGCCTTGCGCGCCGAACGCACAGCTCTCGACGAACTCACTCGAGACGGCATCCTGAGCGAAGAGACGCTGATCGAACTACAGGCCGAACTCGATGAAGCAATTTACGAAGGCGTGTCCCAAAAGCAACATGCCTGAGCCTTTTGGCCCGCGGAGATACGAAAAAAACTACCTGTGCAGACATGTATAACTACACTCCGCCAATCAAGAAGGTAAATTCACAGACAGCAACATGCTAATCTATCCTGCAATTGACTTGAGAAAAGGACGCTGTGTACGCTTGCGGCGCGGCGATCCGAACGCTGAGACCGTCTTCAGCGATGACCCCGCCCAGATGGCATCCCACTGGGAGGCGCTGGGCGCCGAGTGGCTGCACGTCGTTAACCTGGACGGCGCTTTTGGCGGCGCTTCCGACTTCCATCCCAAAGTTCAACGCATCTCGCCGGACGCGCTCGAAGCGGGCGATTCTGAACTTGCAACGGACATTTCGCAGACGGCCAGCGCGCATGCTGAAGAAACTGAAAGGGTACAGAACCTTCCCATCAACTGGCAGCGTCTGCAGCAAATTCGCCAAGCGGTCGACATCCGGATTCAGTTCACCGGTGGGCTCCGCAGTATGCAAGATATCGAGTTGGCCTTCTCGCTTGGCGCAGATCGCATTGTGTTGGGTACCGCGGCCGTACGTGATCCGGAACTGGTGCGCGCCGCGGTCGAACGTTGGGGCGCGCCCTGCATTGTCGTCGGGCTTGATGCCAAGGATGGAATGGTCGCAACCCACGGCTGGCAACAAGTGAGCCAACTGAGCGCCATTGAACTTGGGCACCATATGGCCGCCCTAGGCGTAGAACTTGCGCTATTCACCGATATCAGCCGCGACGGCATGATGAGCGGCGTCAACGTGAAGGCTACGGCAGAGTTGGGTGATCTGACCGGCCTGCAGGTGATCGCCAGCGGCGGCGTCGCCAGTCTGCAAGACATCCACGCGCTCAAGCGCCATGAACATTACGGCATTGACGGTGTGATCATTGGACAGGCGCTCTACACCGACGCCGTCGAATTGCCGGCCGCCATCGAAATCGGCAACGCCCCCCGCATACGCCGCAGCGCCGGCATTATCCCAATTCGCCGCTGTTGCAATGAACCCGGCGCCCGCGGCCGACCGCAGCTCCTCCTTCTCTATAACCACTTTTTCGAGGAGTGGCAGTTCCCGCGCGGGGGCGTCGAACACGGCGAAAGCGACCTGGACTGCGCCCGGCGGGAATTCGCCGTCGAAACCGGCTTGCCTGTTCTCAAACTGTACCAGGATTGCGCCACCGTTCTGGATTTCACCGTCAACATTCGCGGTTACGATGTCCAACGCTCGGTTGTTTACTTCCTGGCAGAAACCGGAGAGGGAGAGGTGGAATTGGGTCACGACAACCACAGCGAGTACCGCTGGTGCAGTCTGGAGGAAGCAAAGACCCTTCTGCTTGAAACTTCGCCGGAGCAAATTCCGGCATGGCGCGCCGCTGCCCGCCTGCTCGATGCTGGTATGTCGGCGTTCAAATAGCGCGGGCGACCGGACATCCCATCGAATCAGTTGCGGGCCATTTCGTGGGCGCAACCAGATCCTTGCCAACTATGGAGGTTGAATTTGCTGGCAAAACGAATCATTCCTTGTCTCGACGTTAAAGACGGACGCGTCGTCAAGGGCATCAATTTCGTAGATTTGGTCGACGCAGGCGATCCCGTGGAACAGGCCAAGGTATACGATGACGAAGGCGCCGACGAACTGGTCTTCCTGGATATAACCGCAACCCACGAGGCGCGCGATATCGTCGCCGAAATGGTGCGCCGCGTCGCCGATACCGTCTTCATACCATTCACCGTTGGCGGCGGCATTCGCAATGTCGAGGATATGCGCGCCATCCTGCTGGCCGGGGCAGACAAGGTGAGTGTAAATAGTGCGGCTGTCCTAAACCCGGAGATCGTGTCCGAAGGAGCGCGCCGCTTCGGCAGCCAGTGTATCGTGGTCGCCATTGACGCCCGCAGACGCCAAGCCGGAGCAGGGTGGGATGTATTCATCAGCGGCGGGCGCATCAATACTGGTCTTGACGCGGTCGAATGGGCCCAAAAGGTCGAAACGCTCGGCGCCGGTGAAATCCTGCTCACCTCGATGGACGGCGACGGCACGCTGGAGGGATACGACGTCACCCTCACCCGGGCTATTTCAGACGCCGTCAACATCCCTGTTATCGCCAGCGGCGGCGCGGGCCGGCCCGAAGATTTCGCGGCCGCGCTCACCGAAGGCGGCGCGGAGGCGGCTCTGGCTGCCAGCCTTTTTCACTTTCGTCAGCTCCAGGTTATGGATGTAAAGCAACACCTGCTCGAACGCGGCGTTCCCGTGCGTTTGCCGGAAGACGCCATCACCTGACCGGGCCATGGTCCGATAGGGCAACGCTCGCCCAGACAGCGACCTGAAAGAAGAATGGCTTGCCACCATGAATTTCTGCCAGGACCAAAATGCCGGCGTGCCTAAAGAGACTAGAGAGTATAGATGGACAGAGTATAGATGGACAGAGTAGAGCTGGCAATGACCCGATCCTTTCATCGGCAAATCGGCCACACTCGGCGGCTCACCCCGCAAGATCAGACGCGTTTCGTCACCGCCGTGTCCCAGTTCGCCCGGGACCCGGCAACCCCTGGACTCAATTTCGAAAAACTCGGCGGCAGTACCAGGAGCAACCTCTGGTCGCTAAGGGCTTCACAGGAACTTCGCATCCTCCTGGCAGTAGATGACGGCCAGTTTGTTTTCGTCAATGCAGGGCGCCACGATGTCATGTATGACTGGGCCGAAAGACGAGACCATTATGTCGATCTGGCTTCTGACGATCTTGCAGATCTACAGGTAACAGTTCCTGATATTCCGCTATCATTGAAGCGCGCTTCAACAGGAACGCCGCATCAGCCCTCGCTGCCTGAACTACCCGGGCAAGAAGCGGGCCGTCCTCCCCATTCGCCTCTGGCATCAGAATCTGCCCCAACCGACCCCCTCCTCATCCAGGATCTGATAGGGCGTGTCTTTCGCGGCGATTTTGAGGACTGGCAGCTCTTCCTCCATCCAGACCAGAAACCTCTTGTCAGCCGCCACTGGTCAGGCGCCGCACGCATTCGCGGCGCAGCCGGCACAGGTAAGACGGTGATCGGGTTGCATCGACTTGCGGAACTGGCCCGTCGATATCCCGATGGCAAAGTGCTCTTTACCGCGAACAGCAGATCGCTGGCCGAACTGCTAGAAAAACACTTTAATAACCTGCCAATGGCCCCCTCGAATGTCGAGTTCGCCAACATCGACAGGGTTGCTTACAAATATGACAGTTGGCCGCCGGCACATTTCTCTCTGGTTGACCAGACATTCGAGGCTGCTTGCAAGGAGCTCGTTGCCGGTTCTCCATTGGAGAGGATTAGCCAGGACTACCTGAAAGAAGAGATTGAGAGAGTGATCAAGGGGAACGGGCTGCAGAGCCTTGAGGACTATCTTTCCGTCGAACGCATTGGACGCAAGCGATCTCTCTCTCAAAACCTGCGCAAGCTGGTATGGGAGTTGTCTGAACTGTGGGCAGGAAAGCTGAGTGAACGCAATGCAGTTCCGTTCGCTGACAAAAGGATTCGGGCCAGAGATGCTGTCCAAAGACTCGCACACGCCCCCTACCGCTGCGTCATCGTGGATGAAGCGCAAGACATAACTTTGGTGGAGTTGCAGCTCGTCCGTGCCCTCGTCGCCGGGGCTCCCGAGAATCCCGTGCCCAAAGACGGCGTTCTCATATTGGATGACCCCGCACAGCGCATCTATCCCGGAGGGTACCGGCTCGGTTGGTCCGGGCTTGATATTACCGGTCGGGCGCAGGTGCTCAAAAGGAACTACCGCAATGTGCCTGCAGTCTACCGCGCGGCCAAGCGAGTTCGGGGCAACGAACTGGTGGCATTGGAGCATGAAGACGACAGATTTATTCTTGACGTCGAACTGGGTTTTACTGAGCGCGAGGATGAGAGACCGAATCTTGCCCTTGTTGACTGTGATGACGAATTTCCCTATTTGCGCGAAATGATACGCGAAATCAGTGAAGGCGGAAAGGTCGGTGCAAACGAGATTGCAGTCTTCCTGAAACACAACAATCAGGTCGAGGCCGCCATCAGATTCCTGCAAGACAAAGGCATCCCCTGCGCCCGGATTACGCGTAATGGTATTTCCGGCAGCGGCGTGAGAGTTGGGACCTACGACCGTGCTCGAGGACTGGAATTCAGGGCCGTCTTCCTTCCCCGATTGGGTGTAACTCAGTTCCCGGACGGCGGTGGTGACGCTAGCGGCGGGGGGCAGAATTTCGACCCGGACCAGGACCTGGAATCACGTCTATTGGAACTGGACCGTCTCTACGTTGCCATGACACGCGCGAGGGAACTTCTGCTCTTGATTGCCGACGAAGAGCCGTGCGAAGAGATCCGCCGGGCCCTGGGCGAAGAGATCATCTTGAGAGACATGCGAGGACGGCAAAAAGGGGGTCCAACCTTTACGCATTGACTCTGCACAGAAGGCGACAGTTCCTCACCGTGCACAACCCTAAATACTCCCCAACCAACAAAATGGAACGCCACATGTCCGAATTGATCAACTCCCTCTCCGCTACCATCGCCGACCGCAAAGCCAATCCGACCGCAGAATCCTATACCGCCAGCCTTCTCGCCGCCGGAACCGGCAAAATCGCCCAAAAGGTCGGCGAAGAAGCGGTCGAAGTCGTCGTCGCCGCCCTCGAAGAGAGCGATGAGCGCCTCGTTTCGGAAATGGCAGACCTGGTCTACCACAGCCTTGTCCTGCTGGAACAGCGGGAACTCTCCTGGTCAGACGTGGAAGTCGAACTGGCCCGCCGCTTCAAATAGACGAAGAACGTAACTACTAAGCCATATACAGTGCCTGTCTTGACCAGCCCTTTATCCTTGCCGCCATTCAGGCGATCTGATTGCGTATTCGGTTGGCGGCAGTCACGTTGCTGGAGCCGCACTGCTGGAATGAGCACACAAGGTCGGTGAGCGATGGTTTTGGAGGGGGGCGTTGCGGGGGCGCAGCCCCTGCACAAGGGAGGGCGCTTGCGCCCGACCGCCCATAAAAGAGTAGAGAGTTGAGAGAGCACCTTCGCTCCCCTCATTCAGGATCGCAAATGAGTAGTGGCTGAGTAGTTTCCGAAAAACGTAGAAATTCAGCCTCAATAGGTTCGTGTCCATTCAGAACAACCTCTCCTTCTGACTCAGGACTTCCCAATCGCAGCCGCCATTTGCCCCTTGCGCGACGCGGAGCGAGCCGTTTCTCACCCCTCGCTCCTCAATTCTGAAAGCCTCCCAACCCGTTACCCAAACACCTCCCAATTCGCGCCCCATTCCTTGCCAGTGGTACAATGGTTCACAGTGATTCAGACTGTTCCAATACTTGGCAGGAGCGGACGAATAGCGCTGCATCAGACAGCACACAAGCCAGCAAAAGCCCAAGAGATCCGGGAGGAAATCTGATGACTATTCCTGTGATTGAAAGCACACGCAACGGCACGCCCTACCCTTCGCCCCGCAGTTCGGATGAAACCGCCCAACTTGCTGACTCTCCTTCCACCTCACGTTTGTCTCTGGCCGACGGCCTTTTCGCTCAAGACGCCATGACCTTCGACGATGTACTGCTCGTACCCGGCTTCGCCGACGTGCTGCCAGTCGACGTCGATATCAGAACACGCCTCCATCCGAAGCTCGCACTCAATATCCCTCTTATCAGCTCGGCCATGGATACCGTCACCGAAGCGGACTTGGCGATCGCCCTCGCCCGCCAAGGGGGACTGGGCGTCATTCACCGCAACCTGTCGGTAACGCAACAGGCCGAAGAGGTTGACAAGGTCAAACGCAGCGAGAGCGGCATGATTGTCGATCCCATCACCCTGCGGCCCGAGAACACCTTGGCCGATGCCGAAGCCGTCATGAGCCACTACCATATTAGCGGCGTACCTATCACCGATGACGACAACCAGTTGCTGGGCATTCTCACCAACCGCGATGTCCGCTTCGCCACCGACCACCAGCGCCTGATCTCCGACTTTATGGTTTCGGAGAACCTGATTACCGCACAGCTGGGCACAACGCTGGAAGAAGCGCAGGAGATCCTCCATCGCTATCGCATCGAAAAGCTGCCTCTGGTCGACGCTGACGGCTATCTCAAAGGACTGATCACCTATAAGGACATCCTCAAACGGCAGGATTTTCCCCACTCCGCCAAGGATGACCGCGGACGCCTGCTCGTGGCCGGCGCCATCGGTGTCGGTGCAGAGGGGCTGCGACGGGCCGAGAACCTAATCAACGCCGGGGCCGACGCGCTTGCCGTCGACACCGCCCACGGCCATACTCAAGGTGTCATCGAAACTGTGAAAGCCGTGCGGGCGCGCTACCCGGAACTGCCAATCCTTGCCGGCAATGTCGTGACTGTCGAAGGTGTACAGATGCTGGCCGAGGCGGGCGCCGACGTGGTCAAAGTGGGCGTCGGTGCAGGCTCGATATGCACCACCCGCATCGTCTCCGGCGCGGGCATGCCCCAGCTCACCGCCATCGCCGCCTGCTCTGAAGCCGCCGAATCCTGCGGAGTGACCCTCATCGCCGACGGCGGTATCCGATACAGCGGCGATATTACCAAGGCCCTTGCTTGCGGCGCTTCCGCTGTCATGCTCGGCAGCCTGTTGGCCGGCCTGCATGAATCACCCGGCGACATCGTCATCCGTGAAGGGCGTTCCTTCAAAGAATACCGCGGTATGGGCAGTATCGGCGCCATGAAAGGCCGGGCTGCAGACCGCTACGCCAGCGGACAATCGGTCAATGGCGCTTCTCCCGACATCGGCGGCAAGACCGTGCCCGAAGGCATCGAGGGGCAGGTACCCTATAAAGGCTACCTCAACGAGTTCGTCTTCCAACTTCTGGGCGGCCTGCGCTCCGGGATGGGATACGTAGGCGCTGACAGTCTGCCCGACTTGTGGCGCAAAGCCCGCTTCGTGCGCATCAGTTCGGCGGGCTACCAGGAGAGCCATCCGCACAGCGTCGTCATTACCAAAGAAGCGCCAAACTACCAAGTGAATCCAGGGAACTAGAATGACTGTAACAGCCGTTGTCGGCGCCCAGTGGGGAGATGAAGGTAAAGGTCGCATCGTCGATTATCTGGCCAAGCGGGCCAACTATGTCATACGCTTTCAAGGAGGCGACAACGCCGGCCATACAGTCATCAACGACTTCGGCAAGACAGTCCTACATCTCGTTCCCTGCGGCATCTTCTATCCGAACGTCCACAATATTATTGGCACCGGCTGCGTGGTCAACCCGCAGTCGCTGTTGCAGGAAATTGCCCACCTGAAATCAATCGGCGTCAGCTGCGACCGGCTCTGGATCAGCAGCCGCGCCCAGATGATGTTGCCCTATCATCGCACGCTTGACGAGTTGGAAGAGGAGGCCCGCGGCGCCGACACAATCGGCACCACAAAACGCGGCGTCGGGCCGGCCTACAGCGACAAAGCCACCCGCTCCGGCCTGCGCATAGGCGACCTCCTCCAACCCGAGTGGCTGGAGAGCCGGCTCGACAATGCTCTGCGCACCGTCAACCGCAAGCTGACAATTCTCGGCGGGCAGCCGGTAGACGGCCGCGAGGTCTATGATCTGCTGATGGAGTTTCGCCTGCAGCTGACGCCCCGCATCGTCGACACCGCGCCGATTCTGCGCATGGCGCTCGAGGCCGGCAACGATATCCTGCTCGAGGGTCAGCTCGGCGTCATGCGCGACCTGGATTGGGGAATCTACCCCTACGTTACAAGCAGCCATCCGACAGCCGCCTTCGCCCCGTCCGGCGCGGGCCTGCCGGCCGGGTCCCTTGATGAGGTCTACGGCGTTTGCAAGGCCTACAGCACCTGTGTCGGCGACGGCCCCTTCCCAGTCGAGTTGCATGACGAGATCGGCAAGCTTATGCAGGATGTAGGCAAGGAGTTCGGCGCTACCACCGGCCGCCCGCGGCGCTGCGGCTGGTTCGACGGCGTCGCCATTCGCTATGCCGCCTGGCTCAACGGCATGACCGGCCTGGCCATCACCAAATTGGACGTTCTCGACAGCATCGAAACGCTCAAAATCTGCACCGGCTATCGCCTGACGGACGGCTCCGTGCTCACCGACACCGTCCCCGACACCTCCTTACTGATGGACGCGCAGCCGCTTTGGGAGGAGATGCCCGGCTGGGTCACACCCACAACCGGCTGCCGCAGTTGGGCCGCACTGCCCACTGAAGCACGCGACTACGTCAGCCGCATTTCCGAGCTGGCCGGCGTTCCTGTCGCCTACGTCTCCGTCGGCCCCGAACGTGACAATATGTTTGGCCGTAAAAGCCCAGCTCTGGCGACCGAATAGTGAGGACAGGGCCTAATGCATCGGACGCAGTTTGAAGCGCCACTGTCCCACTGACTTCGAGGGACAATCGGATTCGCGGGGGTCTCCCCTGATATGTAGGACATATGCCCTTTGATACCAGTGTGCTAGACAAGGCAATCGCACAGCGTTCCCGCCGCTTGGAGAATGAGCGCAAAGATCTAGTCGCGCAGACCATTGCATTGTTGGATTCGCATTGCCGTCAATTCGGCATTCGGTCCGGCTACATTTTTGGTTCAGTCACGCGGCCGCGCCGGTTCCACGAACACTCCGACGTCGACATCGCCATCGAGACCAGCCGGCCCGAAGTGCTGGCCGAAGCGATTGGGCGCTTTTCGTCACTGCTGGAAAGGGACGTCGATCTGGTTGACCTTTCCGCAGTCCCATTTGCCGACCGTATCCGTCGAGAGGGAGTGCCTTGGACGCCCAAGAGTTCCTAATCCTCGAATCAGACATTGCTGCGCAGCTCGCTATTATCGACGATGTATATGCAAGACTCGAAGACCGGGCCCAGGATTTTAACGCTCGCTGCGTGCGCCAAATGGAGAGCGTAGCCTATCAGATTCACAATTCCTACAATGCCACAAAGGGCCTTCTACGTTTGGTCGCCGCCCATTTTGAATACCAAGTCGGCGACGCGGCCCGTTGGCATTCCGCTCTCCTCCCGCGCATGACCCAACCCGTTCCCGGCGTGCGTCCGGCCCCCTTGACCAAAGAAACATACCTCCTCCTCGACGGTCTGCGCGGCTTCCGCCACTTATTCCTTCATGCATACGCAGCGTCTGTCGACCCGGCTTTGATTCAGTCCAATCTGGAAAGGGCCCGGCATGCGCAGAAGACACTGCATCGAGACATTTCAGAATTCCTGGAACAACTGAGGCCGACACAATGAGAGAAAGAGACCTGGAAATCAGCCGCAAGGAACACCTGGCTTTACCTCACGCCTCATTCCTCTTCACTCTCTCCTTTTGTTACCGCCCATGACCACATTCACCCACGAATCCTACCTGTCCCCCCTGACCTGGCGTTACGGCAGCGAGGCCATGCGCAAAATCTGGAGCGAGGCCGAGAAGCGCAGACTCATGCGCCGTGTCTGGGTGGCGTTGGCTGAAGCGCAATTTGAGGCAGGGCTGGTGACCTCCGCGCAAGTGGCCGATCTGCGGTCGCGCCAGGACCATATTAATATCCAGCGCGCCGAGGAGATCGAACGGGAAATCCACCACGATCTCATGGCCGAAATCCGCACCTATGCCGAACAATGTCCAGTGGGCGGCCCCATCATCCATCTTGGCGCAACCTCAATGGATGTGCTCGACAACGTAGACGCTCTGCGGCTGCGCACTGGTCTCGACCAAATCATCGATAGGCTGAAGCGCACTCTCGCCACCATCGCTTCCCGCATCGAAGCCGAAGCCGACACGCCCGCTATCGCCTTTACCCATATCCAGCCCGCCGAACCTACAACCGTCGGCTACCGCTTCGCCCAGTACGGTCAAGACCTGCTCGCCGACCTGGCGGAACTGCAATTCGTGCGCAGCGGCATCCGCGGCAAGGGCCTGAAAGGCGCCGTCGGCACCAGTGCCAGCTATGATCAGCTACTCTCAGACAGCGAATTCAGCCCCCGCCACCTCGAAGAACGGGTTATGCAGAAGCTGGACCTCGCTGCCTTTGAGGCCACTACCCAGACCTACCCGCGCAAGCAAGACTGGATGGTAGTCAACGCCCTGGCCGGACTCTGCGCCAGCCTCCACAAATTCGCATTCGACCTGCGCATCCTCCAGTCGCCCCCTTTCGGCGAATGGAGCGAACCCTTCGGCCCGAGGCAGGTCGGCTCCAGCGCCATGCCTTTCAAGCGCAATCCCATCGCTGCCGAAAACATCGATAGCCTCACGCGTCAGGTCGCGGCCTTGCCCCGCATCGCCTGGGACAACAGCGCCCTCAGTCTGCTCGAGCGCACCCTGGATGACTCGGCCAACCGGCGCCTATACTTGCCGGAGGCCTTCCTGCTTACAGATGAAGTGCTCATCCGCAGCCAGCGCCTCTTTGAAGGCGTGACAATCTGGCCGGGCCCCACCGCCCGCAACCTGCGCGACTACGGCGTCTTCGCCGCCACCGAACGTCTGCTCATGGAAGCGGTCAAAGCCGGCGGCGATCGCCAGCACCTGCACGAACTGATCCGCGAACAAAGCCTGGTTGCATGGCAGGCCCTGCAAGAAGGGGAGCCCAATCCCCTGGTCGAAAATCTGATCACCGACCCGCGTATCACCGCCCTCGTGCCGGCTGAGCGGGCGCATAGCCTTCTGTCAGCAACCGACTACGTCGGCGACGCCCCGCAACGGGCCAGAAACATCGCCGCCGCCATCCGCGCCGACGTCGGCTGAAATGCCTCAACTACTGCTGACTGCCGACCCCGGATTTTCACACCTGGCTCTCGACGAGTTCCGCCGCGACACGCTCAACGGCCAGCCTCTCGAAGAACTCGCACCCGGCATCTGCCTCGTCGATTGCGACGAGGGCTTCTGGGGGCTGGCCGAAACCTGGATCGACGACCCCCCAGTCTTTGCCCGTCACATCTGCCCAGTGGACCTCACCATTCCCCTCGTCGGCACGCCCAGAGATCTGGCCCGCCTCAGCGACGCCGCCGTAGCCGAGTACGCCGACGTGCTCGACCCCGACGTCAGCTTTTCGGTCCAGAGCCGCCTGCTGCTCGACCTTCCCTACAAACCGTTCGACGTCAACCGCGCCGTCGCCGCCGCCCTCACCCGCGCGGCGAAATCCCCACTGGACGTGCGGCAGCCATTTCAAATTCTCTCTGTTGTCTGCGCTGGGTTGGATCAATCGCAGGTTGAACCTGCAGAAACCGGAGATACGCCGCAAGCCGCCGGGAACGGGCAACTAGCCTTTATGGGTCTCTCACTCGCCTCCCACAATATATCCGACTGGGCTGGCGGCGTGCGCCGCTTCCGCCGTGAGAATGAACAGATCAGCCGCGCCGAATTCAAAATGCTGGAGGCGCTGGAAGCCTTTCGAATCGAACTTCCCGCGGGCGGCGTCGCCCTCGACCTGGGCGCGGCGCCTGGAGGTTGGACACGCGTTCTGCGTCAAAAGGACCAGTTCGTTACCGCAGTCGACCCTGCCGAGCTGCATCCGCGGCTCGCCGCGGATCGCGGCGTTCGCCACAAGCGTATGACCGCCGAAGCATACCTGCGTGAAGGGCCGGATGCTTTCGACCTGCTGGTCAATGACATGCGTATGGATGCGCGCGCTTCGGCGCGCACGATGAACGCTTTCGTCGACTTCCTCTATCCCCACGCCGAGGCGGTGATGACGCTCAAACTGGACAAGACCGCTGCGGCACTCGAACCAGCGTGTGCCATTCTGCGGGAGCGCTACACTATCCTCCACATGCGCCAACTGTTCCACAACCGCAACGAGGTCACCATCCATCTCAGGCCGAACGATGCCTGACACATCTTGCTCGGGCCCGCCTATCCCTACCAAGCCTCACGGGTCCGGCCCGACCGGCAAAGCATACAGATACCAATACTCGTCGCGCGGGTAGACCTGCGCAACCGCCGCATCCCAGACAAACTCTCCGCCGCCCGTTATACTGCCCAAACGCTGGTCAATGGTTGCCAGCAGGGTAGCCAGCGCCGCCGCGCCGGCGGCATCCAACGCCTTACCAATCTCGGCTATGCGCTGGCGGTTGCGTATCTCAAACGGGTACTGCACACGGCACTCGCGGCGGTTCTCACTGCAATCGTCAAGAAACCAGTTAAGGCTGTTCAGCCGCGCCCTCGCCTCACGCAGCAACAGCGCCTGGAAATGGGAAGGAAGACGACCTGTCGTCTCCTCAATCTGCGCTTTGGCCTCTGCAAGCGCCTCCTTCTGCGCAGCAGTCAGCAACGCCGACTGTGCCTCCAGCTTGTGCAGCCGCGCCAACACATCGCCAACGCTGCTCTGGATCCGATGCTCCCCTGTCCCGCCGCCATCCGCAGACGCAGGCACAGCAACTGTCCTGTACACTTCGCCCCGCAAAATATAGCTCTCAAACTGCCCCGCCATGGCCGCAACCACCGCCAAATCGGTCTCCGGCGCCGCCGCGATTACCGTACTTAGTATGTTCGCCATTCTCCCACCTCCCTTGCCCTCACTCCTCAGCCTATGGAGTTCTCTCTCTTCTCTTTTGGGCGGTCGGGCCTTCGGCCCTCCCTTGTGCGGTGGGACACCCCCCGCAACGCCCCCTTCCAAAACCACACTTCGCCACCGAGGCACTAGTCTATGGCCACTATCCACTGTCGTGTTCCAGCCACAGCGTCACTGGCCCGTCATTGACCAGCGCCACCTCCATGTGCGCCTGGAAAACTCCCTTCTCCACCGGCACGCCCTGCGCCGCCAGCAGAGTGCAGAATCTGTCGTAGAGCTCCTGCGCCTGTGCCGGCGGCGCCGCCTGCGTAAAGCTGGGTCTCCGCCCCTTGCGCGCATCCCCGTACAGGGTGAACTGGCTCACCGCCAATACCGAGCCCTCCACATCCGCTAGCGCCAGATTCATTTTGCCTTCGTCGTCCTCAAATAATCGCAGCCCAGCTATCTTACGCGCCAGCCACGCCGCCTCCGCCTCTCCATCCTCGTCAGCGACCCCCAGCAGCACCAGAAATCCCTGTCCGATGCTGGCAATCTCCTTGCCGTCAACATGTACACTTGCACGACTAACCCGCTGAATAAGTGCGCGCATCTTATTTTGCCCCTTGACAACTAGAACAATTGTTCGTATAATATCTGTATGAACTTCTCAATTGCGCTCGAACCGATGGCAAAGCTCGCCCGCATCGGCGAGATAAACGGCTATGAAGCGGCCGGCGACGCGCCCCACGCTGAGCCCACCCGCCCCGGCTGCTTCACGCCCGCGTCGCCCAAACCCACGCGGCGGGAACGCAATGCCGCATCCCTGCGCCGCTCCATTATCAAAGTGGCGACCCCTCGCGGCCCCAAGCCGGTGCTGCGGACGATGATGACCACTGCCTGCGAGCGCAACTGCTTCTACTGCCCTTTCCGCGCCGGCCGCAGCAGTGCCGAACGCCTCACTTTGCAACCGGATGAAATGGCCGACGGCTTCCTGCGTATGCAAAAGGCTGGCCTTGTCGACGGTCTCTTTCTCTCCTCCGGCATTATCGGCGGCGGGGTAAGAGCCCAGGACAAAATTATCGACACTGCGGAGATTCTGCGCAAGAAACGAAACTACCCCGGCTACATCCACCTCAAGATCATGCCCGGCTCCGATTACGAGCAGGTACGCAGGACGATGCAGCTGGCCGACCGCGTTTCGATCAATCTCGAGGGCGCCACGCCAGGCAGGTTGGCCAGCCTTGCCCCCCAAAAGGAGTTCTGGGACGACCTGATGCAACGCCTTCTCTGGACCGAGCAGATTCGCAGCCGCGAACGCGTGCGCGCCTCTGCAGTCACCCAATTTGTCGTCGGCGCTGTCGGCGACACCGACCTCGAGCTGGTATCGCTGAGCGAGAAACTCTACCGCCAAGCCCGTCTGGGACGCGTCTACTATTCCAGTTTCTACCCCGTTCCCGACACGCCCTTCGACAACCTGCCGCCGGCTTCCCTGAAGCGGCAGCACCGTCTCTACCAGGCCAGCTTCCTGCTGCGCGATTACAACTGGGATACCGAAGACATTGGCTTCGGCGCCGACCAGAACCTGCGCCTCGACGTCGACCCCAAGCAGGCCTGGGCCGACATCCATCTGCGCGCCGCGCCCATCGAACTGAACCGCGCCGACAGACTGACCTTGCTGCGCGTGCCCGGCATAGGCCCCAAGAGCGCCGACCGCATCCTGCGCGCCCGCCGCCAGGGCAACCTCACCGATTTGCAACATCTGCGCGCCTTAGGCGTCCCCTCCCCACAGAAGGCCGCACCCTACGTGCTCCTCAATGGCAGTCAGCCTGCGCACCAGATGTCGCTCTTCCCCGTACCCGGGTAGTCTTTCCAGGACAAAACTGACTTCGCGGCCCTTTGCGTGCCTCGTGTGAACCAGGCTCCGTCTATCCAAGGAGACCACGTATATGGTCGAAGGTTAACTTTCTGTGATTCACCATAGAGTTTAATACCCCTTAACCGGACCCATCCTCCCTAACTCAGCGAAATGTAACTGTTCGACGCATCCACAATACAGTTGTAGAATACGCACTGCCGGCCAGAACTCGGGGCCTGTTCGGGAGATTGCAAGACGAGACCCTCAATGAAAAACAAGAGACCCCTGCTGGCCGCGAGTCCCTCGCGCTTCCCGCTTCTGGTCACCATCCTTGTGGCGTTGGTTCCTCTTTTGCTTCTCACAGCCGCTCTGGCGAACGCACAGACTGAGACCCCGGCCCCCGGCGGAGGTGGAGACCCGGGCGGCCCGGCCGCGCCGGTATTGACGACGGTCCGGGGTCCGGGCTGGATCAACGTCTATTGGGAGCCGGGGGCGGGCGCTGAAGAGTACGATATCTGGTGGCGATTAGGCCCAAGCGGCGGTTGGCAGCGCGCTGAGTCAAGCCCGATTACACAGACTGCCTACGGTTTCATAGGGTTTAGCGCTGGGAGGACACTGTACTTTCTCGTCCGCGCCATTGACGCCGACGGCAAGGTGAGTCCCTGGTCGCAGCTGGCTCAAGAAACTGCACTCGCCAGGCTAACTCCGACCCCAACAGTCACGTCTGCATCCTCCCCGACGCCGACACAGACCGCAACCGTCAGTCTGTCTGCGCCGACCCTGACCGCGACCTCCTCGGGAACGAATTCGGTCGAACTCAGCTGGACGGCGGTAAACGGCGCGGCACGCTACGAACTGTGGACGTGGACAAACACCGCGGGCTGGCTGCAGCTGGACGATGGCAATCTGACAGGCACGTCGCACACGCACAGCAGCGTTACCCTCGGCACGACCTACTACTACACAGTCCGTGCAGTGGCCCTCAGCGGCACAGCCGGCGCCTGGTCGCAACATAAGTCGGCAACCGTAACCGGGTCGACGCAGGCACTGGCCGTGCCGGTACTGACTGCTGAGTCCACTATGGCCTCCACGGTTGAGCTCAGATGGAATTCCGTCCAGGGCGCAGTGCGGTACGAACTGTGGGCGTGGGACAGCGTCAGCGGTTGGCAACAGCTGGACGACGGCAACCTGACCGGCACTTCACACACGCACGGTCGGCCTGTTGCCGGCACGACCTACTACTATACAATTCGAGCAGTGGCCGCAGATGGCACGTTCAGCCCATGGTCCGAGAACGCCAGCGCGACCGTGACTTCGGCTTCACCCGCGACGCCAACGACAACTGCAACGCCAACGCTGACCACAACGCCAACGCCGGGGCCGTCCCCAACACCGACGCAAACGCCAACCTCAACGTATACGCCAACGCCGGGGCCGTCCCCAACACCGACGCAAACGCCAACCTTAACGCCTACGCCGACGGCAGGACCAACACAAACACCAACGTCAACTCAGACCCCGCAGCCTGTTCCCGGGAGCGGCGGAGACCCGGGCGGACCGGCTGCGCCCGTGCTGACGACAACCTCGGGTACCAATTGGATAATAGTGGATTGGGAAGTAGTGGCAGGCGCCGAAAAGTACGAAATCCTGAGGCGCAAAGGCGAAAACGGCACTTGGGAGCGCCCTTCTAGCTCGCCTCAGACGACCACTTCGCACGGCTTTCTCGGTCTTGATTTCGGGACGACCTACTACTATATTGCCCGCGCCATAGCCGCCGACGGCAAAGTTAGCCCCTGGTCGAACCTGGTTCAGGATAGCCCGACCGGGAGCCTCAATTCGACCTCAACGCCCACCGCTACGGTCACCCCGACCGCGGACGGACCCGCGCTTGCTGCGCCACAGTTGAGAGCGGAGGCGACCCTGACAACCGCGATTGAGCTCAGCTGGGCGCCCGTCTCCGGAGCCGCCCGATACGTTCTCTGGACCTGGTACGATGCCACGCTAAGCTGGCAACGCCTTGACGAAGGACACTTAACAGGCACGTCGTACACGCACAGCGATCTGACCCCGGGGACGACCTACTATTACGCAATCCAGGCAGTTCATGCCAGCGGCACAACCAGCCCGTGGTCGGATTACCCCAGCGCAACCGTGCCCGCTTCTGCAGTGATTGGCCCAACCGCGACACCGTCTCCCACCGCCACCACAACGCCAACCGAAACTGCGAGTGCGACCCCGACCGCGACTCCGACCGAGTCTTCGGATTCTACACCTACGCCGACTCCCACCCCGACTGCAACCACGCCGCCGCCCGTGCCTGGCACAGAAAGGGCCGCCCTCGTCGCCCTCTACAACGCAACCGACGGCGCGAACTGGATGCACAACGACAACTGGTTGACTAGCGAGCCCATTTCTACCTGGTACGGCGTATTCACCGACAGTAGCGGCTTCGTTTCAAAACTGGTTCTGAAGAGCAATGAGCTTACGGGGTCGATTTCGGACCTGGGCGCTCTCACCAACCTGACTCGACTGGACCTTTCTTACAACGATCTGAGCGGGCAAATTCCGGACCTGAGCGCACTCGCCAAATTGACGATCCTGGACCTCGCGTATAACGAGTTGAGCGGGCAGATTCCGGACTTGAGCAACCTCTCAAACCTGAGAACGCTGGAACTGGACCATAACGAATTGAGCGGGCAAATCCCGAACCTGAATGACCTCACTATCTTGAGGCGGTTGAACCTCGGTAACAATGAGTTGAGCGGACCGATTCCGGACCTGAGCAACCTCTCCAGTCTCTGGTGGTTGCTCCTAAGCGACAACAAGCTGAGCGGCCCATTTCCCGAACTGAGCGACCCTACAGTTCTGGGATGGCTGTCATTGAGAAACAATGAGTTTAGCGGTCCATTCCCTGACTTGAGTTCACTC
Source organism: Caldilineaceae bacterium (assembly GCA_963662575.1). Taxonomy (GTDB): domain Bacteria; phylum Chloroflexota; class Anaerolineae; order Caldilineales; family Caldilineaceae; genus Bin5. Next base: position 5,517,750 of record OY759723.1, on the reverse strand, counting down.
TCCAACTTGTCACACCTGAACCTCAGTCTTAACGACTTTAGCGGCGACATTCCTGATCTGAGCCCTCTCACCCAGTTGAGGACCGTGCACCTTGGCTCTAACCAGTTGACAGGGTCAATTCCCGATCTGAGCGCCCTAAAATATCTGGAAGTCCTCTACCTCGACGCAAACCAGTTGACCGGCCAGATTCCGGACCTGAGCGCCCTCACCAACCTGACGAGCTTGAACCTGGCTTCCAATCAGTTGACCGGCCGGATTCCGGACCTGAGTGCTCTCACTAACTTGTCCGATCTCCGCCTCGACTTCAATGACCTGAGCGGGGGCCTCCCTGACTTTAGCCCTCTCACCCAATTGGACTGGCTGATCCTCAACGATAACCAGCTGACCGGGCCGATTCTCAATCTCAACCACATCACCAGCATGAGAGCAATTTCCCTCAGTAACAACCAACTGCAGGGACCATTCCCCGATCTGAGTCTGCTCCCCAACTTATTCTCGCTTTCACTCGCAGGCAATCGACTTTGCCTGCCTCAAGGGTTCAGCCTCGCCGGTTCAAACGCCGTTGTAGTCCGGCAACTCAACAGCCTCAATTTATCAACCTGTACAAGCGCCGAGACCATGCTGACGCCAGACGTGCCACAAAACCTGGAGGCAACCGTCGGTACCGGCCAGGTCGCACTCCAGTGGAGCGCGGTCTCGACCGCCGCCGGCTACGAACTCCGTGCCTGGGACAGCATCGATCGCAAGTGGGGTGCCATCGGCGGCGCCCTGACTACCACGACCTATACGCACACTGTGCAGACCGATGGCCGCAACTACTACTACCAGGTCCGCGCCCGCGACGCCAACGACGTACGTAGCGCATGGGCCGATCGCGTCTACGCCGCAGTCGTTCCATCAGACTTTCCACCGCCACCCATCTCCCTCGGCTTTGATCTGTACTTCCAGAAATACCTGAACGTTGACGGCGTTGTTGTAGTCGCCCCGGGTGAAGTATCCGACGCTTTCATGGTTCAATCGCGGGATATCATTTCCGGGATGGTTTCCAACCGGTCCGACCTCCTCTCAATCATTGCCGCCAACAATACCCGCTTCTTCATAGAAAGCGACCGCCGCGGAGCAATTGCCAATCCCAATCCCGGCAGTTGGACAGTGTACATGGGGAACGATGACCCATACTGCAGTACGTTTATCCACGAGTACGGACACCTCGTACACTACGCCATCGACGAGACAACCGAAGCTCAGACATTCAACACGCGACTCCGCGCCTTATACCAGGCTGCACTAAACGCAGGCCGGTGGTCGGGCCAATATGCATCATCAAATTACAGAGAATACTGGGCCGAACTGGTCCAATTCTGGTTCCAGGGCGCCATGCCTTCACCCCTGAACGCGTCCTATTCGAAGTTGGAAGACTATGATCCAGATGCCGCCGACCTGATTGAGGAGACCTTCGGAGCCTCCGCCACAGTTCCCGCGACTTGCAAGCCGTGAACTATGCAGAGAAGGGCGAGAGAAAAGTAACGAGGAGTTGGAAGAGAGAGAAACGGCGCTGGCGCCGGGCTCTGAAAAGGCCGCGACGCAGTGGCATACTGCGGACATGAATAACGCCGGTCGCTGCAGGAAAGGCGCCAGCTCGAGCCAATTACTCAGGCTACTCCTGGAAATGCCGGCCCTAAGAAGCCTCATCCTGAAACGTCTGAGGCGTATCCTGCCCCTATCCATCACCTTTGATGGACCAGTTTCCGGACATCCATTGCCACTTTGTGATCGTGTCGATTTTTCCTTTTGGAGGGTTCCTACCGATCATACCCGCCTCGGTCATCAGGCCGGAGTACCCACAAAGCGAATCCAATCCTGCCCAACGGCACGAAACAGCTTTCGATCCGCCGTCCACAGTTCTCCTTGAAGAAGCTCAGCCAAGGCAACGTAGAAGCAATCATAGGCACTTGCCCGTTTCAACCGAAAAGTCCAACGAAGCGCATGTCTGCAAAGAGATTCGTCTGGCGCGATTATGGAAAAGTCTGAGACGAAGGCCATGTCAAGCACCTTAGCGGAAGTCTCCTCTGTAATCTCTCGAATGTGGGCCAATTTGGCCAAAGTTGACGTAACTTCGTAACGCCACAAGGTGGGGGCATAGAGTGGCACATCATTTTCATGCCAATTTTCCATCTGTTCTAAGAGCCTTGGCTGTATGCTTTTGGCAAAAGCATTCCCATATTGTAGCTCGCGTCAACTATCACCTATGATGGCACTTCGCCCCTCCAGATCCGCTCGCGCCGCTCCCAGTGACAGGTCAATGTCTGGAGGGACGCCCTGAGTTTCTGCCAAAATGATCTGATTGAGGCGTTCACTTTCCTTTTTCCATTCCTGCCAGGCGGCCCGTCTCTGACTTTTCGCCATGTTTCGCAGCTGCTCTAAATCGTCCAGACTGACGAAAGCGGCCTTGGGCCTACCCCTGGAAGTAAGGATAACTCTCTCTCCCCCGTAGGCGACGCGATTGACCAGACCAGATATGTCCCGTCGTACATGCCCGATGGCTATCTGCACCTCTACGCTCATTTTCGTACACCTCCTCTCTGAAAATTGTAATATGCTGAAAATCAGCATATTGTACTTTTCACACTCTAGCACATTTTGGCCTAAAAAAAGCGTTCTCGAGGGGGGCAAGAAAGCGCTTCCAGTACTTCTCTACTCTCCTCCTTTTCTTTCCCCTTCAAGCCCTTCCTGCCACTTCTCTCACTACTCACATTTTTTCGCTATGGTCTCGCATCGAGCCTCTCTCCCCCACCCACAACCCAACCCCCAGCACCACTGCCGCCAACCAACTGCCCGGCCCGAACAACCCCGCCGCCCCCAGAATCGCACCCACCGCGGCAGCCCCGACAAACACTGAATTCGGCGTCGCCTGCAATCCAAACCCGCGCGTCGCCGTCCCCCACGCCGCGCCGCTGCCCGCCCACAGGATCATCCCGATGGGTGCCTCCTCCGGGAAGAAGCCGAGCGTAAACAGCGCCAGGATCACCGCCACAACCGCGCGCTGACGCTCGCGCCGCGCAATGTCGACCCCTACACGCCGCGCCAGCCACTCGGCGCCCAGCGCGACAACGCAGCCGAGCGCCGCGTTCAGCCATGGCGACCCGTGTCCCGTATGGCTCAGGACGCTGGCCGGAATATAGATTAAGCGAAAGAGAAAAAAGAAAGGAATGAACGCGGGGTGAACGATCTGCCGGCTCATCAGCCGCTGCCCAACTCACCTGCTAGATTCATCGCCGCCGCCGGCTCCACCCACACCAGGCTATCCAGCTGCAGCGCATCCGCGCCGGCCTGCAGACAGTCGCGCGCCTGTTGGCGCGTGTGAACGCCGCCGCAAGCTAGCAGCGAGCCGGGAAGCTCCAGAGCCTTTACCTCCAGCAGCGCCGCCAGCATCATCGGAAAGACTCCCGGTCCAAACAATTCCCCGCTGACCGCCTGTCTGTCAGCGCGCATCGCAGCCCCCATAGGCGGGCTGCCCACCACCAAGCCGGCCGCGCCCGCCGCAACCGCAACCGGCGCCAGTGCCGCCGCCCGTGTGAGCGGCAACTTCACCAACAGCGGCAGGTCCGTCTCAAACAACAAGACCTCCAGCAGCCGGCCGATCTCCCTTTCGCTGGCCTCTGGCTGGCACAAGAGCTCGAATCCTTCGATGCCTTCGACGGCGGAGAGCCGCTCTACCGTTTCCGCGGCCTCACCGCTTTCGCTGTCCGCCACCAGGGCAATGACCGGACAACCCATCCGCGGCCACAGCTGTCCGTACCGCCTCACCGCCGCGGACACGCCCCGGTTCTGCAACCCGACGCGGCGCACAAATCCGCCTACCGTCTCAGCCAGCCGCGGCGGTTGGCTGCCGCCGCGGCTGCGCCGTGTGAATGGACCTACCACCACGCCGCCGAACCGGCTCGTCTCCAACTCCCGGTGCCGAGCCTCGCCGTAGCCGATACTGCCGGCCGCCAGCATCACCGGACCCGCCAGCGGCAGACCGATTTTATGGCCCGGCGCCAGTTCGACAACGTTCTCAGCCATCGTCACCGCCCTAACCTAGCAACTCAACAAACGTCTCCACGCCGATGTTCGAGCCGCACAGGATCAACCCCACCCGTTTTCCTGCCACCCGCTCTCGCAGCGGCCCGAATAAGGCCGCGGTCGAGGCCGCGCACGCCGGTTCGACCGCCAGTTTCATCTCATGAAAAAGAAGCCGCATCCCATCTAACATCTCATCATCGGAGACAAGCACCACATCCTCCAGAAAATGCCTGCATAGCCCAAAACTGTAAGACTGTGTCGCCGGCGCGCCCAAGCTGGTGGCGATCGTATCCACCCGTTCTATCGACTGCAATGTCCCGCTGGCGAAGCTGCGGTGCATCGTGTCCGCGCCCTCCGGCTCCACGCCGAAAATGGCGCAATCGGGCTGCAACTGCTTGACCGCCGCGCCGATACCCGCCGCCAGGCCGCCTCCCCCCACCGGTACGATAAGCATATCCAGTGGCGGCGCATCCTCGCACACTTCCAGTCCCACGGTTGCCTGCCCGGTGACAATCGAGCGGCTATCAAAGGGATGCACAAAGGCCCGCCCCTCTTCCTTTTGGATGCGTTCTACCTCGTCGAACGCCGCATAGACGTCGGCCACCAGCACGACCTCAGCCCCATAGCTGCGCGACTTCTCCACCCGGAACTGCGGCGCGGACACAGGCATCACAACCTTGGCGCTGATACCAAATAACTGTGCCGCGTAAGCCACCGCAATCGCATGATTGCCCGCGCTCACCGCGGTCACGCCCCGCTCCCGCGCCGCCTCGTCAAGTTGCAGTATGTCATTCACCGCGCCGCGCGGCTTGAACGTACCCGTCCTTTGAAACAGCTCCAGCTTCAGCCAGACCTCCGTGTCCGCGCCAAGCGCCTCCTCCATCTCTTTGCTCTGCCAGCGCCACACAGGAGTGCGGTGAATATAGGGATCAATGCGCGCGTGCGTCGCGCGAATCTCTTCGAGTGTAGGGATCACGAGTTCGGTCATCTTGTCAACGGTCATCGTCTCAGCCTTGAATTAGGAGCGTGCACAAAAAGATAGGCCAGGTCGATGCGATGAGGCACCTCCCGGCCGTTGTTCGAGCGTATTTGGCGTCCGTGTTCAATCTGTAAGCGTCCCTTTTGTGCTCGGGACACCAGTTCGCCGGTCATCGAGCCGCGTCGCCCCATCCAGGGCCCGCGCCAGCGCCTTGAACAACCCTTCAGCCTTGTGGTGATCGTTGCGTCCGTAAAGAACCGCCGCGTGCAGATTCATCCGCCCGTGGATAGCGATGCTTTCAAACAAATGATACAGAAGATCGGTGCTGAGTTGCCCCAACCTGGGCGTCGCAAACTCTGCATCGAAAACGCAAAAAGGCCGGCCGCTCAGATCCACCACCACCCGGGCTAACGTCTCGTCCATCGGCACATAAGCGTGCCACGTGCGCACGATGCCGCGGCGGTCGCCCATCGCCTGGTCGATGGCCCGCCCCAGGCAGATACACACATCTTCGGCAGTGTGGTGTTCGTCTATATGCAGATCGCCCGTCGCCTGCACCGTAAGGTCAAACAGGCCGTGCCCGGCAAACAGCGTCAGCATATGGTCCAGGAATCCGATACCGGTTTCCACCTCAGCCGCGCCGCTTCCATCCAAGGCCAGCTCCAGCACGATCTGCGTCTCTTTCGTCGTCCGTTCAATTCTAGCCTGTCGCATAAGCATTCCGACCCGTCTTTCTCGGATTGAGCCAAAGCGGCCGGCGCCAGTACTCGCGCCGCCCCTCCTAGCCATTCCAACCAGCAGGTGCACTAAACCCAAACCAATTGTCCCACCCTTTTCGCAGCCAAGCAAACTTCACCCCCCTTTTCCAAATGCTCTATAGCTACCAACCACTAACCACTGTCTTTTGGGCGGTCGGGCCTTCGGCCCTCCCTTGTGCAGGGGCTGCGCCCCCGCAACGCCCCCCTCCAAAAACACGCCTCGCCACCGCCGCACCAGTCTCCGACCACTGTTCCCCATCCGCCATTTCCAATCCACCAGCCCCAAACACCTACAGTTCAAGCGGCCCTTAGTGTCTCTCGTCGATCAATAAAAAGTGTTCTCCGCGGCCCTTCGTGTACTTAGGCGCGAAAATGTTTTCTTCGCGCTCCTTCGCGAATCCCACTATCCCTACTAGACCAGCCGCCAACCACCCAAGAATCCTGCAAATCCTGCTTCAGACACACCTCCCCAGTGTTTGACATTTGACCCTTTAGGGCTACAATCTCCCTGTGTCCTACTATCTTGGAATCGACGGCGGTGCAACCAAAACCCATATCGTTTTTTCCGACGCAACTGGCCGCCTTGTAGGCGAAGGACAGAGCGGCCCCTCCAACTATCATATCGCCGGTGTGGAACCGGCCACCGCCAACCTGACCTCGGCGATCTCGCAAGCGCTGGCTGAATCTGACGTTGTCCCAGCCGACGTGAAGGCCACCTGCGCCGGCATGGCCGGTTTCGATGGACCATCCGATCAGAAAAACGTGCACCGTATCCTGACATTGGCAATGGAGAGCTGCGGGCTGGTCTGCCCGTGGCGGTCAGTGAACGACGCGGTCGTGGCTTGGGCTGGCGCCTTTCATGGCGGTCCCGGCGCGCTCATCGCTGCCGGTAGCGGAGCTGTCGCCTTCGCGGTTGGCGCCAGCGGCCGCTCTGCCCGGGCTGATGGCCTTGGCCACTGGTTGGGCGACGCGGGCAGCGGCTATGACATAGGTCGCGGCGGCCTCCGCGCCGCGCTGGCCGCACTCGACGGTCGCGGCCCCGCCACCCGCCTCACAGAGCATTTCCGCAACATGGCTGGTTCCTCCTCACTGGAGTGGATCAGCTGGGTCGCCGCACTCGACGCCAGTATTTCCCACGCCCATCTTCAGTTACGATCTTTCGCTCCCTCTGTCGTGCAGGCGGCCGCTGCCGGTGACGCCGTCGCCCGCACTATCCTGAAGGAAGCCGGCTCAGCTCTTGCCAGTTCAGCCGCTTCCGCCTTGCGCAAAGTTGGACTGCTGACCGACCCCCAGGTCGCCACCGCCGGCTCCGTACTCGCAAGCTCTTCCTGCCTGCGCCAGGCCTTTTGCGCCGCGCTCGACGCGCATCTGCCTGGTAGTCAAATCGTCCCTGCCCGCGCAGGGCCGGCTCAAGGGGCAGCACTGCTGGCCCGCAAACCGGATCTCGTGCCGCAGGACGCGTTTCAGGCGCATCGATAGCCTGGTGCCCTCCCGAACCTCGTCTTCCTGTTGAAAGCGATCTCGCTCTGTCATCTGTGCTTAGTAATCTGAGGAATATCCATGTATCAGGGCTTTGAAATAATCGACTTCCACCTCCATTTCCCAACTTCCAAACCATGGTTCCCCAAGATGGGAAACTCCATCCAGAATTACATCGAGAAAGTGGGGGAGAAACGGGCGCGCAAAGTGCAGGAGATGAGCCGGCCCTACGGCGAGCACTGGCGCAAAATGTGGGGATTCCCCAAAGCGGAATCGCCCGACGACCACCCCGGAGATAGAGAGCAGGCCCGCCGCTGGGCGGCAGAACTCGACCAACATGGCGTGCGTGCCGTCGGCTTCGTTACCGGCGGCGGCAATGAACATCTCTCTGAAATTGTCAGCTGGTACCCCGACAAATTCATCGGATTCGCCCACCACAACCCCTTTGAACCGGACGCAGTCGACCAGCTGGAACACGCCGTAACCAAGCTGGGCCTGCGCGGGTACAAACTGCTCGCTCCCATGATCGAACAGCCGATCGAGGATGAATCGATCTGGCCCGTCTGGGAAAAGTGCGCCGAGCTGGATATCCCGGTGCTCATCCATTTCGGCATCCAGGGTAGCGCCGGCGGCATCGCCTGGCACGAGAACATCAGCCCATTCAAACTGCATAACATCGCCAAAGCCTTTCCTGACGTCACCTTCGTCATTCCCCACTTCGGCTGCGCCTGGGAAAGGGAAACGCTGCAGCTTTGCTGGGCCTGCCCCAATGTCTGTGTAGACACCAGCGGCAGCCTCCAGTGGATTCGTTGGGTTCCTGGCGACGTAACTGTAAAATACCTTTTCCGCAAATATTACGAGACCATCGGCCCCAGCCGCATCATTTTCGGAACCGACAGCAGCTGGTTTCCGCGCGGTTTTGTGCAGGAATATCTGCAAGACCAGATGCGAAGTTGTCTCGATCTGAATTTTCCGGCGCAGGACATTCAGCAGATATTCGCCGGAAACGCCGCCCGCCTGCTGAAAATAGATCTGTAAAGCGAGTAACCGCAAATGTGCAGTCGCGCGAAAGCCAAAGCCGGCGCACTCGTCACTCGGTTGCCTTCTCTAGGTGTCAATCGGTAACATTGCGGACAACATGATTCTTTCGTCAGGCGCACCCTACCTGCGATCGATGACAACCAAACAGCAGTCCAGACGGTGGACTACTTTTACTTTCAGGAGGAAGGAAATCATGAAACGCTCCAAACTGTTTACGCTCGTAGGCGCTCTCCTCGTGGCCGCAATGCTTTTGGCCGCGTGCCCCGCGCCGGCTGCGCCCGCCGCAGAAACGGCGGCGGAACCCGCGGCAGAAGAAGAGGCCATGGCTGAAGAAGTCATCGAGATTGAGTACTGGCAGTACAATTTCGGTGCCAGAGTAGAAGCCATGAACCAACTGATCGCCCAGTTCGAAGAGGCCAATCCGAACATCAAGGTCGTCCACAACGCCGACATCCCCTACGCTGAGTTCCGCGACAAGATCGCCGCCAGCGTGCCCGCCGGCGTCGGCCCCGATGTCGCAACCCTCTTCTATGGCTGGCAATCCGCCTGGATCGATGCCGGCTACCTCGTGCCCCTGCCCGAGGACGCCTTCTCGCCGGCGATGGTCGAAGAGACCTTCAGCCCCATGGTCCAGGCCAGCTTTGTGGAAGGCACCCTGTACACACTGCCCACGGCAGTGCGCGCCCTCGCCCTCTTCTACAATAAAGACCTGATGGAGGCCGCCGGCCTCGATCCCAACAGCCCGCCCTCAACCCTGGACGAGCTGCGCGATCAGGCCGTAGCCTGCACGCAACGCGATGACGATGGCAATTTCGTCGTAGAAGGTTTCGTCGCCGACCCCTCCGCCCAGGACCATCACTGGTTCCGCGAAGTGCTCGTGCGCCAGTTCGGCGGCGTGCCCTACAATGACGAAACCAGCGAGGTCCTCTACAATGACGAGGCCGGCCTCCAGGCCTGGAACTACCTGCTTGCCTTCCACACCGAGCTCGCCACCGGCGACCGCGACCTGTTTGACGGCAGCACCAACGCCTTCGTCGGCGGTAATGTCTGCTTCCATGTGGATGGCTCCTTCCGCCTGGGCACCATTGCCAATAACAATCCCGACATGAACTTCGGCGTCACCGAGCTGCCCGAACACAATGGCATCAAGAGCACCTTCGGTTCCTACTGGACCCACGGACTGACCAAGAAAGCCGCTGAAGATCAGGGGCGCTTCGACGCCGCGGTCAAGTTCCTGCAGTTCATCACCAGCGCCGACGCCGGCGCCCTTTGGGTGGATATTGTCGGCGAACTGCCGGCCCAACTCGAAGCCGGCAGCAATCCGGAACTGTTGGCCGATGAAAAGCTGGGCGCATTCGCCGCCGGGCTCGAATATTCCTACGCTACCTTCTTCGCCGATGAGAGCCAGCAGCGGCAGGCCATCATCGACTCCTTTGACATGGTAGTCCTGACCGACGAAGACCCGGCTACCGCATTGCAGATCGCGGCCGACACCGACCAGGAAGTCCTGGACGAGTTCTGGTCCAACCGCTAAACGAAGAGTGACTAACGCGAAGCGAGAGGATAGCCTGCCAAGCGGCTATCCTCTCGTCTTCCGCTTTTCTCAACCTGGTGCAGTACCGCCTTGCGTCCGGTCAACGGCGTCGGGCCAACCCTGCCTCGGTCACGTGAAGCACTGAACAGACAAGATGGAATAGCTCCATGCGCCTAACCCTTCACCAGCGGCAAATCATCTGGGCCTACGTCTTTATGAGTGTGGCCCTCGTCTTCTTTGTCGTCATCCGTTGGTATCCGACAATCCTCGCCTTCAATGTCAGCTTCCGCGACTGGAATGTGTTCGAAGGCTCCGGCCCCTGGGTGGGTATTGAGAACTATCAGGAAATCTGGCAGGATGCCGGCAAGCCCCGCAGTTCTGTGACCGCAGCCTTTTCCAATACTGTTCGCTACGTTCTGTTCGGGGTGCCGACACAACTGGTTCTGGCGCTGGCAATCGCCCTCCTCCTCGCCCAGATTCGGCGCTTTGCCGCAGTCTTCCGCGTCGCCTATTTCGCGCCCTACGTCACCTCGGCCGTCGCAGTCGCATTCGTCTGGAACTGGCTCTATCAACCGGAGACCGGCCTGATAAACCAGGCCCTGGACCTGGTAGGGCTGCCGACACAACCCTTTACCAAGAGTCCGGCGCAGGCGCTGCCATCGATTACCGCTGTTGCCGTATGGCAAAACCTGGGCTTTGCAATCATCATCTTCCTGGCCGGTATCCAGCAGATTCCAGGCCTGTATTACGAAGCTGCCCGCATCGATGGGGCCAACTCGTGGCAACTCTTCTGGCGCATTACTCTGCCCCTCCTCAATCCAATCATTGTCTACCTGACCGTCCTGGGCACCATCTCCTACCTGCGGCTGTTCGCCCTCGTCCAGAATATGAGTCCACAGGGTACCGGAGGGCCTTTGAAGAGTACGACGACCGTGGTATTGGAGGTCTATCGCGAAGGGTTTTCCAGCTACAAGATGGGGTATGCCGGCGCGCTCACCGTGCTACTTTTCTTTCTTATCCTGCTTATAACTATTATCCAGTTGCGCTTTCTTTCGCGACGGGTGGAATACTAGGCAGAGGCGCCGGAGAAACGTTGGACATGGCAACTTCAGCAGAGATCGGCAAAGAAGGCACAAGCCAGATCGGCGAACATTTCGTGCCCGCCCGCGGCAAGGGAAGCCGTCGTTTCGGTTGGGCAGTCCTGGTCGCTTATATCCTTCTCGCCATCGGCGGGGTCTGTATGGTCATACCCTTTTTCTGGATGATTCTGACAAGCGTGAAGCCGCCGCCGGAACTGGTTAACTTCTCCTTCTTTCCCGAAAACCCGACCCTGCAAAACTACCTGAATGTACTCAATACCAGCAGTTTCGAGCGTTGGTATCTCAACAGCGTTATTGTTGCCGCTATTACCACAACAAGCGTCGTTTTTTTCGATAGTCTGGTGGGCTACACACTCAACAAATTCAGCTTTCCGGGCAAAAACATAATTTTCATTGGTATGCTCGGCACGCTCATGATCCCAACCGAAATGCTCATCATCCCCTGGTTTACTATGAGCGTAAATTGGAGCTGGCATATCGGCTACGCCCAATATTGGGGGATCGCGTTCCCTGGTGTCATCACCGCCGCCGGCATCTTTCTCATGCGTCAGTTCTACGACGGCGTCCCCAATGAACTATTGGACGCCGCCCGGATTGATGGCATGAACGAGTTTGGTATCTGGTGGCGCATCGCCGCGCCCCTGGTCAAACCCGCTATGGCCGCCCTGGCGATATTCAACTTTATCGGCAACTGGAACGCCTACCTGTGGCCCCTGATCGTGGCCAACAGCCGCGAGTTCTACACCCTGCCCGTCGGCCTCAGCTTCTTCCGCGGCGAATCCACCACGCATTGGGAGAAAATTATGACCGCGGCCAGCCTCGCCAGCATTCCTCTGCTCATTGTCTTCCTGGTCTTCCAACGTCAGATTATCAGAGGTATCGCTCTCACAGGACTGAAAGGCTGAGCCCGGGGCTGTCACGACATAATGGGGGGTGCTTTTCCACGCCCCTCCGACAAAAGCAATCATAGTGTATTCATTCATCGTATACACCACAGTTAAGACGGAAGAGGAGTCTTCACTTGAAGTTACACGAATATCAATCGAAACGGATTTTCGCGCAATATGGCGTGCCTATTCCCAATGGGGAAGTCGCATCCTCGCCGGCCGAAGCACGCGCCATCGCTGAGAATATCGGCAAGTCGGTCGTCGTCAAGAGTCAGGTGCTGGTCGGCGGACGCGGCAAGGCCGGCGGCATCCAGTTGGCGCGCACGCCAGACGAGGCCGAAGAGGTGGCCGGTCATATCCTCGGCATGGATATCAAGGGGCTGACCGTAAAAAAGGTCTTGGTCGACGAGGCAGCCGACATCCGTTCTGAAATCTATCTCGGCGCGGTCCTCGACCGCAACGCCCGAAGAGTGGCGATTATGGCCAGCAGCGAGGGTGGCGTAGAGATCGAAGAAGTGGCCGCCCAAACGCCCGAAAAGATCATCACCGTTCACGTCCATCCGCTCTTGGGCATGCAGGGATACCAGGCCCGCCAGCTTGCCTATGGCATCGGCCTCCCCAAAGAACACATTTCCACCTTCAATAAAATTGCCCAAAGTCTCTACCGGGCCTTCGTCGAAAGCGACGCCAGCCTGGCAGAGATCAACCCTCTGGTAATCAACGGGGACAACCAGTTGGAAGCCGTGGACGGGAAAATCCTGATTGACGACAGCGCTTTGCCGCGGCAAAAACAACTTTCCGCCATGCGAGATCCTGACGAAGACAGCCCTACCGAGACCGAAGCTCGCGAAGCAGGCCTCAGCTATATCGACCTCGATGGCGAAATCGGCTGCATGGTGAACGGCGCCGGTTTGGCTATGGCCACCATGGACATCATCAAGCTCTATGGCGGAAACCCGGCCAACTTCCTCGATATCGGCGGCGGCGCCGGCGCCGAAAAAGTCACGGCGGCGTTACGAATCATCTTGCAAGATTCAGGCGTGAAAGCTGTTCTCATCAATATCTTTGGCGGCATTACCCGCTGCGATGAAGTGGCCAATGGGATTGTTGAAGCAATCAATAGCCTGCACGTGAAGGTGCCGATCGTCGTGCGTATGGTAGGTGTAAACGAGGATGAAGGCCGCCAGATTCTGGCTGATTCCAATCTGCCTTCCGCCAACCGACTGTCTGAAGCCGTGCAGATGGCCGTCGCCGCCGCCAAAGGAGAACAAGCATGAGCATCCTTGTTGACAATAACACGCGCCTGCTTGTGCAGGGAATTACCGGGAGCCAGGGCGCCTTCCACGCCCAGCAGATGATCCAATACGGCACCAATGTAGTGGCTGGCGCCGTCCCCGGGCGCGGCGGTCAGTGGGCCGTCGGCAACACACCGGTCTTTGACACTGTCCACGAAGCCGTCGCCACTACCGATGCCAATACCAGCATCATATTTGTCCCCGCAGCCTTTGCCGTAGACGCCCTCCTCGAGGCCGCCGACGCCGGCATCGACCTGATCGTATGCATCACCGAAAATATCCCTGCTCTCGACATGGCCCGCGCCCGTTCCTTCCTGGACTCGACCGATTCGCTGCTGATTGGGCCCAACTGCCCCGGCCTCATTTCGCCGGGAACCTCCAAAGTGGGCATCATGGCCGGCCATATCCACACGCCCGGCAATGTCGGTATCGTAAGCCGTTCAGGCACGCTCACTTACGAAGTAATCTATGCCCTCACCGCCCGCGGAATCGGCCAGAGCACAGCCGTCGGCATCGGCGGCGATCCCATCAAGGGACTGAACTTTCTCGACGTGCTACAAATGTTTGAGCAGGATTCCGGAACAGACCAGGTCGTCCTGATCGGAGAAATTGGCGGGGCCGATGAGCAGGTCGCTGCCGACTACATCAGACGGGAAATGAGCAAACCGGTTACCGCATTCATCGCCGGCCAGACCGCACCTCCCGGCAAACGCATGGGCCACGCAGGCGCCATCATCTCCGGCGGCGAAGGCACCGCTGCCGAAAAGATAGAAGCGCTCCAAAGCGCCGGCGTCGCCATCGCCCGCCACCCGGAAGAGATCGCCGAACTGGCCGCACAAAATATCTGAACCATCGATCAGAAGTGTGCTATCATATCTGCCAGTCCCGCAGCGAACCAATAAACACCGAAAGAAGGAGGGAAGAATGTCGGAACAGAGCTCAAACGGTCAGGCTATCGAGGTTCCTGCCACCGACAGCGAACTGTACCAACCTGAACCTTCGACGCTAGCCAACGCCAACGTACCCAACTATCTCGACCTGCGGCACGAAGCGCTGGCAGATATCGAAGCCTACTGGGATGCGCGCGCCCGCGAGCTGATCGACTGGTTTGAACCTTACGAAAAGGTACTGGACGATAGCGGCGCGCCGTTCTTCAAATGGTTTGTCGGCGGCAAAACCAATATTGCTTACAACGCCTTGGACCGGCACGTTAATTCCTGGCGCAGACACAAGTTGGCGTTGATCTTTGAAGGCGAAGACGGTGACAAGCAGAACTACAGCTATTACCAGCTTTGGCAGCAAGTCAACAAGTTCGCCAACGTGCTCAAAGGCAAGGGTGTCGGTAAGGGCGATACCGTGACCATCTATATGGGACGGACCCCCGAACTGATGATCGCGATGCTGGCCGTTACCAAGATTGGCGCTGTCCACTCGGTCGTTTACGGCGGGTTCAGCGAGCAGGCCCTCGCCAGCCGCATCGACGACGCCCAGTCCAGGGTACTGATCACCAGTGACGGCGCCTGGTTGCGCGGCAAAACCGTCAACCTGAAAGACATCTGTGACGAGGCCGCAAAGCGCAGCCCGATCGTAGACACGGTAATCGTCTTCCAGCGTACAATGCAAGATGTGCAGATGACGCCCGGCCGTGACCACTGGTGGCACGAGGAGATGGCCCTTCCAATCGCCAGCCCCATCTGTGAATCCGAACCGATGGACGCAGAGGACCCACTCTTCATCCTCTACACTTCCGGCACAACCGGCAGACCCAAAGGCGTCCTTCATACCTGCGGCGGCTATCAGGTCTACACCGCCACCACCCTCAAGTATGTCTTCGATTTGAAAGAAGACGACCTCTGGTGGTGCGCTGCCGACCCCGGCTGGATAACCGGGCACAGTTACATCGTCTATGCGCCGCTCATCCTCGGCTCCACCGGTTTCATGTATGAAGGCGCGCCCGATTACCCACACCCAAATCGTTACTGGAAGCTGGTCGAGGACTACGGCATCACAATCCTGTATACCGCCCCCACTGCGATTCGCGGTCTGATGCGCTTCGGCGACGCCTGGGCAGACCAACACGACCTGTCCAGCCTGCGGCTCCTCGGCAGTGTCGGCGAACCGATCAATCCCGAAGCCTGGCGCTGGTATCACCGCGTGATCGGCCGCGAGAACTGCCCAATTATGGACACCTGGTGGCAGACCGAAACCGGCGGCTTCATGATTACGCCCACGCCCGTTGTCGCCCTCAAACCGGGCAGCGCCACTCTGCCGTTCACCGGCATCGACGCCGAAGTGGTACGCGAAGACGGCTCCACCTGCGAGCCCAACGAGGACGGTTACCTCGTCATCAAGCGGCCCTGGCCGGGAATGGCGCGCACCGTCTGGGGGGATCCGGACCGCTTCGTAGAGCAGTATTGGTCTGAATTCGCCCAACAGGGCTGGTACTTTACCGGCGACAGCGCCCGCCGCGATGCCGACGGCTACTTCTGGATCATCGGCCGTATGGATGATGTCATCAAAGTCAGCGGCTACCGGCTCGGTACTGCCGAAATCGAAAGCGCGCTGGTCAGCCATCGCGATGTGGCCGAGGCCGCCTGCGTCGGCATTCCCCACGAACTGCGCGGCAACGTGATCCACGCCTTCTGCATCCTCAACGACGGCGTCAGTGGCAACCCCGATCTGGTCGACTCCCTCAAACTTCACGTCCGGCACGAAGTCGGGCCAATTGCCGTGCCAGCAGAGCTGAGCATCGTCGACGGCCTGCCCAAGACCCGTTCCGGCAAGATCATGCGCCGCGTGCTCAAGGCCCAGGTCCAGGGCTTGCCAATCGGCGACGTAAGCACTCTGGCCGACTAAACCAAAACGGGGGCTGGCATCGTTTCAATTCGACGCCAGCCCCCGCTGAACTGCATATTTCTGCCCCTCAACCGCTACAACGCATTTCGAGCTATCCAGCTCTTCCTGTCGGTCCCCTCTTGTCTCTTACAACACGCTGCGCAGCACTATCTCGCCAAAAGTCTGGTGCTGTTCGGCCGCAATCTCCCGTTGCTTGATCAATTCCAGAACTGCCAGGAACGTAACCACAATCTCCAGACGACTGCGGCTCTCGGACAAAAGCGCCGTAAAGGAAACATGGGTGTCGGCCTCGCCATTCAATCCAGCTTGTCTTGTGATCCGCTTACGAATGGCCGCGATCTGCTCGGCAACGGTGATTGGATAGGCTCGCACGGCAGGAGGAGCCGGGCTGCTGGGGATGTTGCGCAGCGCCTTGTGCGCCGCCGCCGCCAGCTTCTCGATCGTCAGGGCAGAGAGATCCAAACTGCGTTCCATCTGCGGCGGAGCCAAGCGTGCATTCGTGCGCAACCCGATCGAAGAGCGCAAGCGAAGTTCGCCCGCCGCCGCTTTGAAGCGGCGATAGTCCAGCAACTGCTGGATCAGCGCCTCGCTCTGTTTCTCCTCCTCCTCTTCAACGTCCGGCTGGGGCAGAAGACCGCGGCTCTTAATGTAGAGAAGGCGAGCGGCCACCACCAGAAAATCCGCCAGAGATTCCGGCTCGATTTCCTGCATCGCTTCAATTGCACGCAGGTACTGATCCGTTATCGCCACAAGCGATACTTCGGTAATATCCAGTTCCTGGCGTTCGATCAGAAGGAGAAGTAACTCGATTGGGCCATCGAAGATTGGAAGATGGACCGGATAGCCGGCTCCAAGCGGATTGAGCGCAGTTTCCATGCCGTCTACGACTCAAGCAACGACCGGAAACGGCGTCCATCGTGGGCCAGTTGCAACAGTCTCTGCGTTGCCGATATCGCGTCGGAGTCATCCAGACGGTCGATCTCCACGCCAGCATTCGCCAGGCGCCGCTCTGCCTCCGCTGACGGGCCGGTCCCGGACTCGACAAGAGTCACATAGCGCGCCTGCAACGCATCCTCCAGAAAGGTACCTGCCTCTGGCTTGAATTCGTCAAAATAGTTACTGGCTTCCGCCATGGTCGCTGTCATCGTTTCCTCGGTTGGGAAGAGGACATAATGATAGGGAGGGACACCGCTTTGGACGCGTTCAATTTCCGCAATCAGCGTGTCACGCCAGACCTTTCCTTCCAACCATTCACTGCCTGGACAGGCTGTAGAATTGTCCGAAAACTCCTGGTGGCCCAATACATTGCTAATCTGCAACTGAAATTCCTGTAACAACCAGGCGATCAGTCGGGCGGCCGAATGAATCTGACGCGCGGTCGGCGTAGAGCCGTTCATGAAGCTGCCGGCGAATACGACGCCTATTGTGTAGGAGTTGTGCCGGCCTACGTGGAATGTACGCAGGTCCACCGGCTGCGTCTGCATTATCTCACCGTCCGCGGGGATGAAATAGTGGTAGCCGATCCCGGACCAGGCTTTCTTACCCCGGTCAAGATCCTCGGCAACGTGGGCCTGGGCGATCCGTTCCGGCCCCACAGAAGGTGGCAAAGCTGTGTGATGAATGGCTATATGGGTGATGGCTGCCAACTGACGACGCCGGTATTGCACAGTGGGATGTCGAGGCAGTTCATGGCTGATGTCCCGAATCTGCGGTCGCGCTACCCGCACCCGCTGGATTGGTTGCCCTCGCTCATCCAAATCCCCCAGTGACACCTGCTCATTTTCGCGGCTCGAAGCTGCCGTCCCGCTGTTCGCCGCCCTACCGTTGCGCAAGGGATGTTGGCCCCGCAGACCGGGAAACTCCTCGCCCGCGGAAGTCGCCTCATCTATCGCCGGCCCTTCGGCTCCCGTCCGGACCGCATCTATCAAGATGTCCTTCCAACGCCGTCCTTGCAGCCATTGCTCCCCCGGCGATGTATGGTTGATGAATTCGTTCACCCCGCGAATACTGGCAAGCGTCAACTGCGGAAACTCCTCCATCAGCCAGGAAATCAGCTCTCTTCCCGACTTTATCTGTGCCGGAGTCGGAATGTCATCATTGAATTCACCTGCAAACCCGATGTTAATTGCGCGGGCAATATACGGGACCTTGCCGTCCACCACCTGCATCAGGGGCTGGGTCTGGTATACCGAGCCGTTGGATGCAATAAAAAACTGATAAAGAATTCCAGGCAGGCGACGATGGAAAGCCGCAGCAATGGTCTGCAGCGGCGTGATCGGCGGCGCGGCCGTGTGGTTAATGACGATAAACTCAATGTCATCAGCCTGCCGCGGTACAAAACGCTGCGGATCACGCGGAAGCCGGGTGACCACATCTTCGATAGGCGGTCTCGGCGCCGGCGTCTTCTCAGGATGGGACGCAGCCGGGCTGTCATCCGGCAGTAGCGGCGCCTCGTCATCCACTGTCTCGGACGGCGGTGACAGCGGCGAATCGGTGAGAAACTTGACGGTCTCCTCGTGAAGATCCCTCTTCCAGGCAGGACCGTTGTTAAAGGTGCTCCCCGGGCTTGATGTGTCCAGCAACTCGCACATGCCGACAACACTCTGCGCCGTAAGGTGGAATCGAGGCAATATCCATGCACATAGCTGGGCCACAGCTGTCAACTGCGCCGTGGGCGGGACGTCTTCGTCAAAGTTGCCCTCCAGACAGATATTTACACCAGTCAGGCTCCACTCTGCCTCATCGTTTACCACCGCCTCAACACCGGCAACCTGCAAAATTTCTCCTGATTCCAGCACAAAGTAGTGGTACGCTATGCCAGGATAGCCCTGTGAAATATGAGCCTGCGCAATCGTCTGAATCGGCACGCCTGTTGGAGCAGATGTGTGACAAATCACCAACCGCCGAATCTGGTCCGGCGTTCGCATCGCAAACTGATTCTCACCGTGCGGTAACGAGGAAGCAATATCGAGGACGGCCGGCCCTTGCGGCGCAGAGGACAAACTTGCTTCCGCCCTGACCTTCAGTTCGGGTGTCGTTTCTGGCGGCAACGTCCGATCTGGACTTCCCATATCCTGCAGCCCGGCGGTGTCTTCTGCCGGTGCGGCTTGCTTGGTATCGTCCGTCTCGGGCTGGGCTTCGCTCACATTCAGCCAGCGCGTCAGGATGTCCGACTGCATATCCTGAAACCAGTTTTCGCCACCGCTGATGAGATCCAGAACAAGCGTAAAGTTGCCTGGCCGGTCGGGTATGACCATCTGCGCATCGAAAGTGACCGTTTCGCCCGGCGCCACGTCGTGGGGCAGTGACGTCAGAACGGGTCGGTCGTCAGGAAACGGTACCTCCCTTCGATTCTGGAAAAAGTGATAGCCAAGCGCAACTTGCTGCGCACCCGCGGCGGGCCAGGCGATCGTTCCCGTATTCCGAACAGTAACCGGGAAATTCACGTGCTGACCGGCGTGTAGCGGGCTTGGCGGTTTGCCCTTCAGCCACTGCACCCGATACACCATTCCGCGGCCCGACTTCATTTCTTCCGTTACTTCGACCTCTTCTACGTCTTCAACCTCCTGCCGGCCCCGTGTCTCCCTGGCAGGCCAGCGCTCCGGCTTGCTCGCCGGCACAGGCTGTTCGGCCTCATTGCCCCATCGGTAATCGTGTCGTAAGGCGACGCGAAAATCCTCTATTACGCCTCCCTTCCCCTTGATATGCCAGCGGTCCAACTGCGGCCAACGGTACAGGGCAAGCGCCCGAATCTTCTGCGCGTTCTGCCGATTCCAGCGATCGATTTCAGCATAGGCGGCCTGAATCCATCCCCGATTCACATTCTCCCAGGGGCCGCCCTGGTCGGTCTCGGTAATGTAGACAGGCAGATGGCGCATATTGACTGGAATCGCATGCATAAAGTCCCGATACGCCTGGAAGTGACAGTGAAACTGCGGAAAATCAGGCAGTTTGCTGTTGTCCAGTATCAAAGTCGGATTCGCACCATGCGTATACGTATGCAACGTGATTCCGTCGCAACCACTGGCACCGCACTGCAGCAAAATATCCTGAAAATACTTGATCCAGTCACCGTTTGGGTTGCCTGCATACATCGTCTGGCTATTCCATGGCGCCACCGCACCAATTAGAACCTGATCCTTTTCGTGGCCATCGAGTTCGTGGATCGCCTGCCGGCACATGCCGTAGCAACTGGCATAGAGCTGGGGAGTAATCAACTCCTCACCATCCGCAATTTCGTTCGCGATCTCTCTGTCGGCTTCGTTGAGCAGAGCGCTGAACCGATCTGGCAAGCTGCGCAGCGTGGGGTCGCTCACAGGCGTTTCGCCCACGTGCTTGCGCGCCTCGAGTCCCTCCGCAGTGCTGGGCCGCCCGATCGCATAGTTCATCTCGTTGCCAATCACCCAATGGCTGCATCCCCGGCTGGCATCCACAAAGTTGGCGCAGCGACGCGCGAAGTTGGCGTATTCACTGCTCAGAGGCAGCGTGCCCTGGGGGAAATACCCATTGTTCAGGCAGACAATGACGCCCAATCCCTGGCGACTGAACGAGCTGTAATCTTTGCCCAGGAGATCGTTCGGATCATGCCCCAGCACTTCGCTGAAAACAATCCAGCCTGGTTTCCTGGCCGCGCGCATATGCTCTTCGCCGCCAAAATCATGGATGCCAAAGATGTATTCGCTACTCACGGTTCGCAGAAGTTGTCAATCTCAAAAAGTGTGGAGACCGCTGGCACTAATCTCTCGTGGATACTATCGCTGCTCGTGGAACAATCGTCGCGGATGACTCGTTTCTGTCAATCTACTTCTCTCCGCGGTTGTGATGGTTGACCAACTGATACCTGTAGCAGAAGGGGAAGGATGGGCACAGGTGCGAACTAGAATTGTAATACAGGGGTAGCATTTCAGCAAATGCGCGCAAATTGGCTTTCTTACCCAATACTGACTCGATGATGGCAGCAGACGTCGCCGAGGAGCACCTGCTTGCGCCTAAACCTGGGCCTGCTTCTTGCCTGCTCGAACCTCAAAGCGTGCAGAATACTGTCGGAATAGTGCGTTGATTTCGAGAACCTCAAACTGCCGCGCCGGACCGTCCTTGGAACTCCGCTCGCACGTCAATGACAACACATGCCATACCCGTGAAACGTCCAGATTCATGCCTGTACCTGGACACGATTGAGCAGGTTAAGAAGAGGACCCCTCTGTTCCATCCCGTTTTCACCATTTTCGCTCAACCCCAGAAAGACACCCCGGCGCGCGCGCCGCAAGAGACCGATCGACAGGCGGCGTAAACTTTCCTGGCGACTTTGAAACTCGTGCAGATCACTCCAACTCTGGTGCTGCGGCCAGTTGCGTGAGAGTACATAGGGATGGGTCAAGGGCTGGTAAATGCGTTGCCACCAGCCTTCAGCCCCTATGTCGAGCCAGAATTGGACATCCACAGCACGGTTTCGCATCAGGAACGTGTAGGCCGGCGCGATAAACACCGCATCATCCGCCACCGTCCACGACGGCAAATAGAGGGCGCCCAGCGCACCGCTCTCTACAAGTTCAAGGTAGGCGCGGCCAATCTCAACTTGCCGTGATGACGGTGCACCCGCAGGTTCGGCGGACACTGGGGATGACGGCCCGCCTTGCTCCCCCATCGCCCATCGGAAGTTGCGCGCCGATCGGGCTAGCTGATCGGCCATCCGGGCAGCCTCCGGCTGGTCATGGAATCCGAACCCGGGCTGGCTCAGCAATTCGCCAAAAATGCGTGCAAAGAATCTGTCGAGAGGAGAGAATTCGCTTTCCGCCCGGTAAGCGGCCAACCATATGCGCAGCCGTTCGTAGCGTTCACCCGTTGCAAACGCGACCCGCTTTTGCACGTCTCCCCTTAGCCTTTCAAACGCCAGCAATTCGCCGCCGGCACTGCCCCGGTCGTTGTATACCGCCTGCGCCAAAACGCTGGCACGAACCGGATCCAGTTGGGCGATAGCGGTCCCGAGGGTCAGCGTCACATCCGCTCGCGAAGGCCTGCGCTGCCAGGACGGATGCGCCAACGCTGCTAACGTCAGAAGCGTCCGCACGGCAGGCTCCGCGTTCAAAGCGCGACTAGGCCGGTGGCTTGCGGTGAGAATCCCTCTTTCCTGCAAGCGGGTCTGAATGCTGAAGCGCATGGCATCGCTTACAAAAGGCGCGAGCACCGCAATCTCCTTCGGCGCCACGCCCTCCTGCTTGACCAGCCGCTCAATCTCCTCCACAGCCCACTCGATCATCTGCGGATAGAAACGGTGTGCACGCTCGGGAAATACAAGCGGACCCGCGTCCATCAGAACGGACAGATCCTCGTCAGTACCCGCCATCTGTTCGACTTCTCTGCGACCACCAGGAATGGCCCGGTTGATGCGCCCGATCATCGAAGATAGCCCGGGTGCCATGCTACGGGAGCCCGGCAGGCGGGCTCGGCTGTCCGTGAATCTGGCCAGTCGATCGGCATTTTGCGGGTCCGCGCCCAAAAAGGCCCGGTAGCCGCCATCCTCATCAACCAGTATAAGCGCGCTGTCCAGATGAGGGAGCCAGCGGCGCACCAACTCCTGCGCTGCGAAAGTTTCCTCTTCGGCATTGTCGAAAACCAGATGGCGAAAAGAGCGGAACAGATGCGTCGTGCACCACTCGTTCTCCAGAATCTCTTGCAGAAAGATCTGCATTTGCAGACTGTAATCAACCAGCGACTCGCGCAGACACATCTCACGAAACGCTTGACTGATGCGGCGGGCTGTACGCAAGACATTCAGCCGCGCAGTCATATGCTCCCCAGGCGGAACCGTATTCTCCAAGCGGGCGTAGGCCTCGTCAATCGTGAAACCGTGCAGCGCCGCCTTATTGAGGTTGTCCAACACCTGGCTAACGATACGTCCCCGCGGCAGGCGGACGGCGTCGAATTCGGCCTGCTGCGCAGCCTTCTCCACCAGGCCATCCATGTGGTACTGCGTTGTTTCCAAGTTGAGAAAGGTCGGCTCTCTGCGGGGCTCGGCAAACCCGGCCGAGCGCGCCGCCAGCGGCCAATACAGCGCGACGCTGGATCTCGCGAGTGTCGCCACCGTCGTCACCTGTACCAGGGCGCCTGCAGGCACTTCTGGACGGTGCAATGCCTCCTGGTAGGGCTGACCGAGCGTGCGTTGCGGTACCAATACGAGAATCTGATCCCCGCGCACGCGCTCCTGGCGCAGCAGCCACTGTATACGCTCGATGGCTGCAGTCGTCTTGCCCGCGCCGAAAGGCCCGCTCAGAAACAGTGTATTAGCCTGAAGAACAGACTCGTCAACTGCGAATCCGGTCCATTGTGCCGGCAGAGCGGTATTTTCCATTGTTGTCGAGGTTTATCTGTCGCTGCGGAGAGTTTGGGAAGACAACCGGCCTGGATGATGCTAAATCGCCGATCGCACCTCCAGGTAGAACGGTTAGATCCCAGTGGCTGGCGCGATATTACAGGGGCATGACTAGCCCCTGCAAATGGACGAAATAGCAGTTTCCGTTCAATTGGCTGTGTACGGTTCGGCGAGGAGCGCCTGTATCACCGATTCCGAGTAACTGTACTGGCCTTCGCCAATCTTCAGGAAACGAATCTGCCCGGTCTTGTCGATAAAATACATCGCCGGCCAATAGCGGTTATGATAGGAGCGCCAGGTGGTCCAATCATTGTCGATCGCAACCGCAAACGGGATCGATAGCCGCGAGAGAGAATTCTCGACGTTTTGCAAGTCCCGCTCGTGCCTGAACTCCGGAGTGTGGACGCCGATGATCACAAAACCATCGTCCGCATACTTCTGGTGCCATTCCCTCAACGAGGGAATTACGTTTACGCAGTTGTATCACCCATACGTCCAGAACTCGACCAGAACGACCTGACCCCGCAGGTCAGCTAGTTTAAGCGGCTCGGAGTTAAGCCAGACTTCGTTGAGCAGCTCTGGCGCCTCTCCCTGCGGCCGCAGTTTGTCCAAAAGCTCCTGCTGCGCCGCGGTCGGAGCGATGGTCAACACCGGGCTGGTCTCCTCAACTGTCGCTGTCTGATCTTGGGCCTCTTCTCCTGCGGCAGCCATCGCGTCTTCCTTGGCTGAAGCCTGCTCGGCCCGCGTCTCCGCTACTCGAGTCTGAATCGCTTCAACCGTCGCGCCCTCATCACCCTGATTGCTTTCAGTCGGAATCGCCTCCGGCATCACGCAGCCTGTTACAATCAGCCCACAGACCAACGTGAACAGCGCCAGCCGAAAACGCCCCAACCCCTGGCTTTGCGCAAAACGCAATCGAACGGCGCAACTTCGCCCAAGAGCTACGGGAACGCTTCCTCGGTTCATGCAGCCGGTCAATGTCTTTGTAAGAGTTTTCACGATCATCTCTGTGTGTTTTGTGTGCAAAGGGAGGCGCGCAACGCGCGCCTCCCGAATTCACTATGGGCTTTGTTCGCCCCCAAAATACTAGGAATCGTCCTTCTTTTCCATCGCATCCATACTGTCGTCCATCATCATGCTGCCCATCATCTCTTCGGCCTCAGCCTGGGTCGGGAGCGACAGCTCATCATCGATATGGATGAGGTTGCAGTCTTCCAACTCGTTGGCGCTGCAGATGGCAGAGTAGTATGTGCTACTGCCGTAGGCGCGCTTTGCGATAGAGCCCAGCGTGTCCCCGGCAACGACGGTATAGGGCGTGGAGCCGTCTTCCATCAGCATGATAGCTTCCATCATGGCGTCGTCGGCCATCATGCCGTCTTTGTCAGCCATCTTGTCGTCATCGGCCATCTTGTCGTCGGCCATCTTGTCGTCATCGGCCATCTTGTCGTCATCGGCCATCTTGTCGTCAGCCATCTTGTCGTCGTCGGCCATCATGCCGTCGTCGGCCATCATCATCTTGTCGTCCATCATCGACATTGCGTCGGTATGGGACGGGAGATTCAACTCATCGCCGATGTGGATGAGGTTGCAGTTCTCCAACTCGTTGGCGCTGCAGATGACCGACCAGTACTTGCTGCTGCCATAAGCGCGTCTGGAGATCGAGCCCAGCGTGTCGCCCGCCACTACGGTGTAAGGCGTGGACCCTTCTTCCATCAACATGATCTCGGCCGCCATCATGCCGTCCTTGTCCGACATCATGCCGTCTTTGTCTTCCATCTTGTCGTCGTCGGACATCATCTCATCTTTTTCGTCCATCTCCTTGTCCATGCCCTCGTCCATCATCATCACCTCTTCAATGGTGACCTTTACAAGGGCGGAGACATCGGGATAGGTGTAGCCGTCATCCACGACACGAACAGTTCCTTCGATCTCTGGGAGGCCGGTGTTGGCCCCAGACTGGCGGGGCGCCTGGTCGCCGCCTACGCCCGGCTCCTCATTGGCCTCGGTGCCAGCGTCCCACAACTGCATTTCCGCGGTTACGTCATGCATCCCCATCATCGCCATACCGTCCATATCGAACAGGGCTGTGCCTGCCTCTCCCGGCCCAATGAAGAGGTCATTGGACTGCACGAACATGGTGGCAAACGAAAGATAAGGTGTATCGGCCGTGGCCTTTACCTCAAACTCATACGCCTCACCGGGTAGAAGCGGCCCCGGGCCGTCGGCGCCTACTGGCGTATTAAAGACGCCCGCATGCAGGTCCATCCCGTTCAGTGCTTCAGCCAGTGCTGCCGGGTTGCCGTCTTCGGCCAGAGCCTCCAGCCCGTAGCCCTTATCGGCTTCACCTTCAACAAAAAGTGCCCCGGCTTCGCTGTGCAGCACCCAGACCCCTGGCGCAAATGGCGTAGGCAGATCGCTGTCACCGGAGATGTTCTCAATACGTACCAGGAAGGTGACCGCATCGTCCATCTCCCCCGGTTCATGGCTCGCCTCGAATATCGGCCCCTCCCCTGCCAGTGCGCTGTCAGCGGGAAGCAAAAATACAGAGGTCGAGAACACAAGCATCGCGATGAGAATCAAAGAGATCGGTTTTTTTAGTTGCATGGGGTATGTTCCTCCTTAAGGTTGGTTAATTGAACATGTTATGCAACAATATATTCGGCAATAAGGTCGCTGGATACAGTATACCAGATAAACCTTGCTCTGCCAGTGGGCAAAGATTAACGGATTCTTAACCGCTGGCGAATTCAGCGCATTTCCCTGGCATTCGTGTGAGGAAATCCACACACCATGGCCGGCGTCAAAATTCTTGTCGTAGATGACGAACCCAGCATTCGAGAGGTTGTCAGCCTCTATCTCGAGCAGATGGGTTTCGACGCAACAGTCGTTGGCGATGGACAGGCCGCCCTTGATCTGTTACAGTCCGACCCACCGGATCTGCTGATACTCGATGTTATGCTGCCTGGCGTGGACGGCTACGAAATCACCCGCCAGGTGCGCGCAACTAGCAGGATTCCAATTATCCTCCTGACTGCCCGCAAGGATGAAATCGACCGCATTCTCGGTCTGGAGCTTGGGGCCGACGACTATGTCGTCAAACCTTTCAGCCCGCGGGAACTGGTCAGCCGGGTAAAAGCAGTGCTGCGGCGTACCCAGCAAGCTCCCGCTCCACTCGGCGGCGACCAACCCGTGACTTGCGGCGGAATTCACATCGACCCTCGTACTCGCCAGGCGACCGTCGCCGGTGAAGAGATTCCTCTGACCGTAAAAGAGTTCGATCTGTTGTGGATGTTCACCAGCAATCCCCAACAGGTCTTCAACCGTGACCAACTGCTCGATCGGGTCTGGGGCGTGTCAGAGTTCATCGACGCCAGCACGGTCACCGTCCACGTGCGCCGCCTGCGCGAAAAGATCGAGGAGGACCCATCGAATCCGCGCCAAATTATCACGGTTTGGGGCGTGGGCTACCGCTTTGAACCAGGAGAGCAGGAAGGCGCGAGCAGCTGAGTTTGCAAAGCTGCTCGTCGCATGGGAGGGCTTATGAATTCGACATCTCTATTTCCGTCGCCAATCTCGCTGTCAATCCGCTTTCTTCTCGGCGTACTTGTCGCCATCGTAGGCGGATTGCTCTTGTTCCTCGCAGTTCTCAATCCGCCGCCGGATGAACTGTGGGCGATGGCGGAGTTCCTGACCGCAAGCGCACTCCTGTCAGTGGCTGCTGTCTACCTCGTCTATCGCCTCGGCTGGCTGCACTACTCCCCTCGCCTCAGCTGGACTCTGCTCGGCGGCTACGGATTCGCCAGCCTGCTCACTTTCCTCAACGTGTTTGTAACCGCCCGCCTCATGTTCGCCAGTGACCACGATTTGCGACTGGCCGCCGTGCTTCTTATCTTTGCCGGCGGCATCGCCACCGCATTGGGCTATTTCCTGTCTGCGGCCCTTTCAGAGAAGATACAATGGGTGGGCCGAGCCGCCGTCGCAATTGCCGAGGGCAGGCGCGACGTTCGCGTCGACGTAGTTGGCAAAGATGAACTGGCGCGGCTGGGTATTACATTCAACCAAATGGCTGCCCGGCTGGAGGCGGCAGAAGGGCAGCAGCGAGAGACCGAACAACTGCGCCGCAATCTGCTGGCCTGGATCGGCCACGACCTGCGCACGCCTCTCGCATCCATTCAGGCCCTCGTGGAGGCGTTGACCGACGGCTATGTCACCGACCCGGCCGAGACCCAGCGCTACCTGCGCACAGTGCAGCGCGATGCCGCCGCTCTCTCCGTCCTGATCGACGAGCTGTTCGAGATGGCCGAAATCGAAGCCGGCGGCTTGCAACTGGACCGGCAACCCATCTCTCTCTCCGATCTTATTTCGGACACGCTGGAGAGCTACGCGGTCAGGGCCGAAGAGTTGGGCATCGGGCTGTCCGGCAGCGCCGACCCCCGCGTCGACCCCGTCATGCTGGACGCCGGACTCATCGGTCGCGTGCTGACCAATCTGATCGGCAACGCCGTGCGCCACACTCCCCCCGGAGGCTCCGTCGCCGTCAGCGCGCAGGGGGTCATTGGCGGTGTGCGCGTCGATGTGTTCGACTCCGGGCAGGGTATCCCTGAAGAAAGCCTCTCCAAAGTCTTTGAACAGTTCTACCGCGCCGAGCAATCTCGCAGCCGCGCCCGCGGCGGCGGCTCGGGCCTCGGCCTCACCATCGCCAAGGCCGTCGTCGAGGCCCACGACGGTGTCATCGGCGCCGAAAACCGTGCCGAAGGCGGAGCCCGCTTCTATTTTGTCCTGCCGAACGGATAGGATCGGGCCAGAGAGGAAGTAGTCGCAGTCTTTACGGAATCGTCTATCTTCCTGCCTACTTGAAGAACTCAGAAAACTAGCGGAAGATTAGGGGGTTAAGACAACCGCGCCGGCCAGGATGCCGCTTGTACAGCACCTGCCCAGCGAGTTGGGACCCAAACACTCGCAGACATATTATCCCAGGACGTCCTCCAAAAACGCCAGCTGCAACAAGCCCCCTTAATGGAGACGATAGTGGACCGAACACCCTATATCGAAACCTTCGACAATGGCCCTGGCGGCTGGTGCGCGTGGGGAACAGGATCACAACTGCCCGAACTGAACAACGGGGCCTTCATTACCCGCAGCCCCTGGCGCGTCGACCCCAATCACTGTGCCCCCGGCGCAGGCTACTTGCATCTGCTCGCCTACCTCCACACGCACGCCGACTACTACTCCGACGAGATCGCAGCCGAGGTTGGCGTCAACCATTTTCTGGCAGAAGGGAAGGATCGTAACCTCACCAATGCGCGCATGACCGTCCGTCTGCGCGGCAACGTTGACATGAGGGGAGCGAATCTCACCCTTTGGGTACAGGCCGATGTCGGCGATACCCGACCAAATTTCGCCCTTACAGGTCAGTCCCTTACCGTCACGCCCGACTGGAGTGAGCAGACCCTTCTGCTGTCCGATGATCCAGCCCAATGGACATGTGTGGGCGGCCGTCACGACAAGCAAGAACTCTACGGCTATGGTGATATTCGCGATGCGCTACTGGATGTGAACTGCGACTTGATCCTGGTGATGTTTCCTCTAACCGTCGTTCCGATCGGCATCCCCGTGGACATGAAGGACCGCCTGCGCACACACCGCGACTATGAGCCGGACTATGCCTACCTGCCCGAAGGTGTCGTCGAGTTTGATACGATCCAGATCGAGTACCCAGACTGAGTCCTACCGGTCAACCATGAACCCCGACTGACAGTTGCAATAGCCGGCCGTCCTGGGAAGCCGCTTGCGTTGGAAGACGCGTCCAGTTCCTATTCCTGGATTCCCGTCCCAGTTTCCGCCTGCTGGCCGCCGTTCGCTGCCCCTCTCCGCAAAATCCCCGACCGCTCGACAATTTCGGGAACTGCCTCTTCCTGCCGGCAAGCCATGATGTGAACCCCATGCTCGCCCTCGATCTGCCTCACCTCCTCTATGATCTCCACACAGATCCGAATACCTTCCTCCCATTTAAGTTCGCCAGTCGAAGATGACGCCGAGGAGGGCAGCCGGATCGTCGCGCATAGTTGCGTAGATGGCGGGGGCTTCGTCTACCGAAACGCGGTGTGTCACTAACGGCTCAAGGCGAACTGTGTCCAGTTGGCAGAAGTGGCTAAGAATCCCGAGATCTTCCAACGTAAAGTGGGACGATGACTCGATTGACGCGCGTAAGGCGTGAAGCATAGTCTGGTGAAAAACGGTCGGTTGGCGACCGGCGAGCGCGCCGATCGCGCCGTAGAGCGCGAGGAGCTTGTGCTCGTAGATGAAGTCGAAGAGGTCGGGCGCGCCGCAGGCGTCGACGATGCGGTCATATGGCCCGCCCTGAGTGAGCGACTCGATGGCGGCATCGTCGTTGATGTCGATCACGCGGTGAGCGCCGAGTTGGGCGGCGATCTGCAGGCGGCGCGGGTCGACGTCGGAGACGGTGACGTGGGCGCCGAGCGCGCGGGAGGCTTGCGCCACGGACTGGCCGACCAACCCCAGGCCGGCAACCCACACACGCATGGGCGCGGCGACGCGGATGCGCCGCGAGTGCCTGAAGCCTACGCCCGCAATGCCAAAGAGTGCGCAAAACTCATGCTCGATTTCGGGCGGCAGTTTGATGCAGATGCGCTCGCGCTCGTTGGCGGCCGCGAGATCGACGAGGTGCCATCCCCGATGACCGCCGTGATTGCCCAGAAACACCGTCTCGCCCGCCGTGAACTGGTCGACGCGACGCCCCACTGCCTCGATTACGCTCACATGCTGGTAACCTGCGCGGGCCGGAAAGCGGCTGCCGAAATCGGCCATCAATGTGTGGCGTTCGGTGCCGTTGGTTACACCGGAAAACAGCGTTCGCGTAACAATCTCGGTGGGGCCGGGTTGGGGAGGGTCGGGCAGATCGAAGAGTCTGGCTTCGCCCAGTTTCGGGAACTCAATACCGATACATTTCATCATTCCACTCCGATAAAATCAGTAGTTTGCTTTCAATCAACCAGCGTTCCGACGGCTCGCAGCAGGGTCTCCTGTACCAGAAGGTCGTGTTCAGGCAACCGGTCCGGTTTTTGTTGGCCGGCGATGGTGCGGAGGAAGGCCGCCAGTTCCAGGTCGTATAGTTCCTGGCGTGAGCGGCTCTGGAAGGAGATCATCTGAACACCGGCGGCGTAATCCTCGGTAGCCTCTGCCAGGCAGAGACGGATGCGCGATCCCGGTTCAAACGGCTCGATGATGATGGCACTGCCCGCTGTGCCGTATACCTCGTAGCGGCGGGCCGTCGGCTGCGTTTCCATGGCCGCTATATCCACCGTCGCTATGGCCCGGTCGAACTCGAAAACACCCAGTGTGTTGTCGGCGAACCCTTCGACGCGTTCGCCTGTACCGTAGTCATCTGTCCGCAGAAAACAGGTAGATTTTTCGGGTTTGCCAAGCACCCAGATGATCTGATCGAGCATGTGGCAGGCCAGCTCATAGAAAATGCCCCCGCGGTGAGCGTTAATTTGCTTGCGGCGGGCGGCGGGGTTGTTGGTGGACATCTGGGCGCGGATTGCGTAGACCTGGCCGAGGAGGCCGCTCTTGGCCCACTCGGCGATCCGATGAAAACCGTCATGGTAGCGCAACATATAGCCCATTTGAATGAGCAGGTTCTTCTCGCCGGCAGCGGCAACCACGCGCTGCCACTGTGCCCAGTCGTCTCCGGGAGCTTTATCGTACCAGACGTGCTTGCCTGCTGCCACGATCTCCTCGGTCTGATCGAGGCTCTCGATGTTCAGCCCTTCGGACGCTACGGCGAGGATGGCTGGGTCGGCGAGCATCTCCTGCGCCGACTCGAACCAATGGACGGTCGCAAAGCAGGTATTGGAATTTGCGAGCTGCGCGCGGCGTTCGGTGTCAGGCTCAAAGACGCCGATCAGTTCAACATCTCGGTTGGCCTGCATGGCGATCACTTTGCCTGCAGCGTGTGAGTGTTTTGTGCCGTACTGGGCCATCTGGACAGGCATAGCAACTCCTTAGCGGGCGTAGATTGAGACCTTACGAACTGCTGAATGACGTGCTGAAAATCGACCATCGAATTGCAGACCTGCCCCCCCTCGAATAGGAGTGGGAATCGCCGCTAAGTGCCCTGCCCGTTGCTCATATTCTCCCCTGAAATCGGCACCGCTGGTGTGCCAGTTTCGCCTCCCTCTTCAACACCCTGGAGGTGCAGCTCATCCTGGAAGTGGCAAGCGCCGAAGTGGTCTGCGGAATCAGCAAATGGTCGCAGGGCCGGCTCCTCCTGGATGCAGATTGGTTGGCTGTAGGGACAGCGGGTGTGAAAGCGGCAGCCGGTAGGCGGGTTGGCGGCATCGGGAAGATCGCCTTTGGGCAATTCGCGCAGAGTTTCCAGCCCGGGCATGGGCAAGGGGATCGAGGCCAGGAGCGCTTCCGTGTAGGGGTGAACGGGCCGGACGCAGATTTCGAGGGCGTTGCCCAGTTCGACGATCTTGCCGAGGTACATCACGGCGATGCGGTCGCTGACATGGCGGACGACGGCGATGTCGTGGGCGATGAAGAGCATCGACAGGCTGAGTTGCTGTTGGAGGGTCAGTAGCAAATTGAGAATCTGGGCCTGGACCGAGACATCGAGCGCGGAGACCGGCTCGTCGGCGACGAGGAAATTCGGCTCGGTGGCCAGGGCACGGGCGATCGCGATCCGCTGCCGCTGTCCGCCGCTGAAGGCATGGGGAAAGCGGCTCTGGTGCGCCGCTCTCAGTCCGACCATCTCCAACAGTTCGCCGACGCGGTCATCGACAGCTCTCCCTCTGGCCATCTCATGTAACATGAGCGGCTCACCGACGATGTTGCGGACATTCATGCGCGCGTTCAGGGATGAGAGTGGATCTTGAAAGACCATTCCCATCGAACGGCGGACGCGCTTCATCTCCTTCTGCGAAATGTGGGTGATCTCTTCAAGGTGACCGTCTGCGCCAAAGCGGATCTGACCGGCTGAGGGCTCGACAAGGCGGGTAACGAGGCGGCCAACCGAAGTCTTGCCGCAGCCGGACTCGCCGACAAGGCCTAGCGTCTCGCCCCGGCGGATCGTTAAATCGACGCCGTCTACAGCGCGGACCGTGCCGACCTGACGCCGCAAAAGGCCCCTCAGAATAGGATAGTGGAGCGCCACGTTCTCAATCTGGAGCTGGACGGAATCGTTGTCAGCGGGTGGTGTCTGGGTGGCGTCTGTCGCCGGCTCGGATTTGGACAGCGGGAACACGTCGACACTTTGCACGGAATCAGCCTGCGTACCGGCGCCTGAAAGGGACGGCAGAGTTGTCGCGGCGTCAGGGACGTGAGACTCTTCGACGTCGGCATAGAGCCAACAGGCGGTGCTATGGTCGGCACGCAGTTCGACCACGGGCGGCGTTTCCTCGCATTTGGGCATGACATGGGGGCAGCGGTCTGCGAAGACACATCCCTTGGGCACCATGGTAAGTTCGGGGACGACGCCCCGCAAGGATTGGAGGTGCGTCTTGGGCTGGCTGAAAAGGCTTGGCATGGACGCGAGTAGGCCCTGCGTGTAAGGGTGGGCCGGCTCCTTGAAGATTTCCTCGACCGTGCCCGTTTCCACAATCTTGCCCAGATACATGACTGAGATCCGGTCTGCGAGGTTGGCGACGACGCCCATGTTGTGGGTGATAAGGAGCACCGACATGCTCATGCGCTCGCGCAGGTCTCTGATCAACTCGAGGATCTGAGCCTGGATGGTTACGTCCAGTGCGGTCGTCGGCTCGTCCGCGAGCAGGAGTTGGGGGTGGCAAACGAGGGCAAGAGCGATCAGGGCGCGCTGGCGCATGCCGCCTGAAAGCTCGTGGGCATAGCGATTCATCTGTCCGGCGGGGTTGGGCAGGCCGACAAGGTCAAGCATTTCGACGGTGCGGTCATAGGCTTCGGCGGGGTCAACGACCTCGTGTTCGAGGATCCCCTCAGTAATCTGCTGTCCGATGGTCATCATCGGGTGAACCGAGCGCATCGGTTCCTGGAATATCATGGAGACATCGCGCCCGCGGATTTGACGCAGCGCCTTCGTGTCTTTGTACAAGGAGAGCGTCTCCGTCATACCGCGGCGAGTGCGCAGCCAGATTTCGCCGTTTTCGAACCGAGCGGGCGGCGAGGGAACAAGGCCGACGATGCTGCGTATGGTGACGCTCTTACCGCAACCGCTTTCGCCAACCAGTCCGACGATCTCTCCGCTGCGCACGTCGAGGCTGACGCCGTTGACCGCCCGCGTTGTGCCGGCAATCGAGCGGAAGCTGACCTCGAGGTTACGGATATCCAAAACTTTATCGGAATCTGGAGCGTTGTTCATAAGTCTGGGAACGGCGAGTAAATGCAGTCGAAAATAGGTGCGAATCAAAAATTGGAATACGGATCGAGCGCGTCGCGCAGACCGTCGCCGATGAAATTGAAGGCGAGGACGGTCGCCATGATAAAGAATGCCGGGGCAATCAGCCAGGGCATCTGCGAAAGAAAGGAGACTTTCTGCGCGTCCTGGAGCAGCACACCCCAACTGATCATGGGGGGCTGGATGCCGAGGCCGAGAAAGCTCAACGCAGTTTCGCCCAGGATAATGCCGGGCACGGCGAGAGTTGCCGCCACGATAACGTAGCTCAGATTGGTGGGCAGGATGTGGCGGATCAGAATCCACCAGGTGCCGCCGCCGCCCATGCGGGATGCGAGGACGAATTCTTCAGATTTGACGGCGAGCGTCATGCCGCGCACGACGCGGGCCAGGCCGCCCCAGCCGACGATTGAAAGCAATATGGTGATGAGCAGGAAGATGCGAATCGAATTCCAGTGCCGCGGCAGAGAGAGAGAAAGCGCCATCCACAGGGGCAGGCTGGGGAAGGAAAGGAGTACTTCAATGCCGCGCTGGATGACGGCGTCGACGGCGCCGCCGAGGTAACCGGATGCCATGCCGATGACGATGCCGAGAAGGAGGCTGATGGTGACGCCTATCAGGCCGACGGTGGTTGAGATGCGACCGCCGAAGAGGATGCGGGAGAAGAGATCGCGGCCCTGCGTGTCGGTGCCTAAAATGAAGACCGGCGAATCCTGCGCGCCGAATAGATGCAGGTCGCTGTCCCAGAAGAGGAAGGTGTACTCCTCTCCACGCACGAAAAGTCGCAGAGGAAAGCGCTGGGTCGTATCCTTCGTGTACATCCGCTCCATCGTTTTCGGGTCGCGTGACTGCACCGTGGCGAAAACGAATGGCCGCAGATGGAACTGGCCGTCGGCGTCAATGAGAGTGGGCAGGAGCGGGGGATGCGCGACCTTTTCGAGGAAGCGTGTGCTGGGATCGTAAGGGGCGAAGAAAGGGCAGGCCAGCGTTATGAGGTAGATGAAAACGAGTGCGAAGGCGGCGACGACGGCAGCATGGTTTCTTAGGAAACGCAGGTAGATGAGGCGGCCATAGGAGACCTGTTTGGTTACGTCGATGCGCTCTTCCGCCTCGGTTTCGGTCTGAGCGGGCGTGCCGTTTTCCGCAGTGTCTAGCGCCACACAACGCTCCTTCTAGCTTTCGAAACGGATACGCGGGTCAAGCCAGGCCAGCGCGAGGTCCGCGAGAAAGTTGCCGATGACGAGGGCCAGGGTCAGGACGACGAGTATGCTGCAGGCGAGGTAGACGTCCTCGCCAAGAAGTGAATCGAGCAACAGCGGGCCGATCAGGGGCAGCGTCAGGACAATGGCGACGATTGTTGAGCCGCTGATGATCTGTGGGAAGCGCATGCCGATGCTGGAGATGATGGGATTGATGGCGACGCGCAGGGCATGGCGAAAGTAGATCTTGGCGCTGGACAGCCCTTTCATCCGGGCAGTGTCGATATACGGTTCGCCAAGCGTGTCGAGCATGCGGGCGCGCATCACGCGGATCGTGCCGGCCGTGTCGCCCAGACCGACGATGAACAGAATGATCCAGACATGCTTGAGCATATCCACGAACTTGGCCCATGACCATTCAGCGGTCACATATTCGGGCGAAAACAGGCCGGCAACGGTGGTTGCGCCCAGCAGAGTGACGGATAGCAGTAGAAATACGAGCGCGGTGATAAAACTGGGCACGGAAACACCCAATAGCGCCAGGAAGGTGAAGGAGTGGTCCCAGGCAGAGTACTGTCTGATGGCGGAGAGCATGCCAATGGGAACCGCGACGAGGAACATGAAGACCAGGGTAGCGATGCTGATCCACATGGTCAGGCTCAGGCGCTCGCCCATGAGTTCACTGGCGGGACGATTGTGCTGCATGGAGTAGCCCATGTCGCCCTTCATGAGGGACCAGGCCCACTTGCCAAAGCGAATGACCCAATTTTCGCCAAGGCCGTAGCGCGCCCGGTACATTTCGACGGTCGAGTCAATGACTTTGGGATCAACATTCTGCTCGGTCAGTTGCTCGCGCAGGGTGGTGAGGAAGTCGCCGGGCGGGAGTTCTACGATTATGAAGCTGACCAGCATGACCACCAACATGACGATGATCATCTGGATGAAACGCTGCGAAATGTAGGTTCTCATCGAAAGCGAAAGATGTACGGCTTGTGACTGGCGGGATCGTGACTCAAGATAACCGACGATGCATGGCCGTCAAAACGCAGTTTGCGGCCCAATGTGCTGAACCCTGACGCCCACCAGCCCAAATCCAACTGTGCCATGACGGCGGAACTACGCAAGCGACCAAGAAAGAGCCTTTCACAGATCAACGGGTGAGTCCAACAGGTGAAGATCTGTGAAAGGCTCCGTATTCTACATGATGCTAAACTGTCTATAGGCCGCGAACGAGATACCCGCCAACGAGCAGCGACTGTTATTCAGTCCAGAACCAGGAACGGGGCCAGAATTCCTCGTCTCCCGCGCCGAGCTTCCAGGGAATCTCCTCTTCCCTGCCCCAAATGCCGCGCAGCTTCTTGTTTGCGATGAGAACGTGGGGAACCGTCTGCACCATGCCGATGAACCAGCAGGAATCGGCCATCCAGACGCGGCGTTCGTGGATCAACGCTTCGCGTTCTTCCTCGCTAATGACGCTGAGAATCTTGTCACCCAGTTCAAGGAAGTATTTCAGATCGTCGGGCGGCTCAACGCCCTGTACCTCATCCGCAGGCAAATCCCTTGTCACCCACCAGCGGTAGGAGGGCGCGCCCCAGCGCAGGCCAGTGCTGTGCTTGAGGTCGAACATGACGTCGCCGCCTATGCTGGAACGGACGTAGGCGTGCGAAATGCCCTCTCTCCATTCCGCGATCATGTCGCCGGGCGACGCGACTGTGACGACGGTACGCAGTCCAATTTCGTTCCAGCCCTCCGCGGCGATCTCCGCCGATTCCTGCGCACCCGGATGCCAGCCTGGAGCGGAACCGAGGATGAAGGTCATGGTTTCGCCGTTCTCATACGTGCGGAAGCCTTCGTCGTCCCTCTCCGTAAGGCCCAGGTCGTCGAGCATCTGAGAGGCGGCATCAAGATTGAATTCGACCCACTTGCCATCG
Source organism: Caldilineaceae bacterium (assembly GCA_963662575.1). Classification (GTDB taxonomy): domain Bacteria; phylum Chloroflexota; class Anaerolineae; order Caldilineales; family Caldilineaceae; genus Bin5. Next base: position 5,480,864 of record OY759723.1, on the reverse strand, counting down.
ATCTCGGGGTCAAAGACGCCGGGCAGGCTGAAGCCGTGACCGATTTTACCAAGGCCAAAGTAGGCTGTCTCATTGATGGTGGCCCGATCGACGGAGATAGATAGTGCGCGGCGGAAGTCGGCTTGCTTGAGGAGGGCATCCATGTTGGCATCGTCGGCGTGTGCGCTGAAGTAAATGCCCTGCTGGGCGCCCTCGGGCTTGATCGTGTAGATGAAATCGAGCGTGTCACCCGCTTGTTCATTGAGAAAAGGAACGTCCGTAACCGAGCCGAGACGGCGCTCCCAATGGGTCTCGCCGGCCACGATTTTAAGTAAAATAACATCCTTGTCACGTGAGCCAAGCAGTAGATTCTCCATTACTTCGACATATGGCATCTGCTGACCCCAACGGTCTACGCAGTGGAAGTAGTGGTTGCGGTCGAGGCGGGCAAGCTGCCCCTCGGCGTATTCAAGCGGCTTCCAGCCCCAGAGGACCGGGCGCTCGGGGTCCTGAATGGTCATCCGGAATGGCAGTCGGTCCTGTACTTCCTTCTGGAACTGCTCCTTGGGATCGTCGTAGCTGTCCATCCGGTTGTAATCGGGATGGTATTTCTGCACATAGTGCGGCGCTGACTGGCTCCACAGACCAGCTTCGCCGCCGGCAACGCCGCGGCTCAGTTCGAGGAACAGGGAGTTTGGGTTGGCGAACTCAAAGCGGACGGTGAAGTCGTCGACCGCCACGATTTTGTCGGTCGTGGTCTCCATCCCTGCCCACCCCATCGGCGCATCCAGATAATCCGAGTGGATGACGTTATCGTAGTACCACTGCATGTCGTGGGCGGTTAAAGGCGTCCCGTCAGACCACTTGTGGCCTTCGCGCAGGTGGAAAGTGAAGCTGGTGGCGTCGTCGGATACTTCCCAACTGTCGGCCATGTCGGCTACGAAAGTACGGGTATCGTCAGCAGTGTAGCGGGCCAGGCCGAACGTGGCGAGGCCGTTGATGCCGCCTGCGTTGCCGATGCGGACCGTGCCGCCGTATTTGCCCTGCTCCTTCTCCATTGCGACTACATCGTAGTCGGCCCAGACCAGCGGATTCGCAGGCAACCGTTCCTCCACAGGGGGCAGCTCACCGGCGCTGACAAGCTCGGCGCTGGTTGGGCTCTCGCTGTACTGGCCTGAAGTAGCGGCCGGCAGTTCTGCAGCTGTTTCAGCCTCTGCCGGTGCTTCCGCCGCTTCCTCAGCGGGCGCTTCGGCCGCACCACACGCGACCAGCACACTACCGAGGGCCGTCATGCTGGACAGGCGAATGAATTGGCGTCGAGTAATCACATGCTTCTTCATGGTTCGCTCCCTTTTTCTAGGTTGGCTTTGTGACGCGCTACGCTAGGTAAAAAGATACAGCGGAGAACCTGACTGAGAACAAGGTGTCACAATGTATATAAAGTATACTTCACTATTTCGACGCACGCCAACCAAGTTTTTTGGTCTATCTTGCGCGCCGGATATCGCCGAACCAAGCGGTATTTCGAGGTTGCAACTGATTGAGGACTGCTGGTGCGATCCGCTCAGAGCCAAGAGCGACGCGCGAGATCGAGCTGGGCACTGCACCGCCCATAGCGATTGCCGCAGCATCAAAAGGAGGACATCAAGACCGGTCCTGGCAATTCCAGCAGGGCGCTGTCGGCTCTGACATGCGCCAGAAAAAAAAGAGCTACCGGTGCCGGTAGCTCTTCGCACGTGAACGGGCAGTGGCAAACTATTCCTCCGGCCGCGACCGCAATAGCCCCGCCCGCTCCACTATCTCCGGAACCGCCTCCTCCTGCCTGTAAGCCATGATGTGAACCCCATGCACGCCTTCGATCTGCTTCACCTCCTCGATGATCTCCACGCAGATCTGGATGCCCTCCGCCCGTTTACGCTTCCTCGGCGTCTTTGCCAGCCTGTCCACTACCGCATCGGGTATATGCACGCCCGGCACCCGGCTGCGCATGAACTCCGCCGCCCGCTCCGAGCGCAACGGCCCCACGCCCACCAGCATGTAGACCTGCTCGTGCAGTCCCATATCCCGCGCCCGCCGCATGAACGCCTCGAAAACCGGCACATCGTAACAGTACTGCGTCTGGATAAACTGCGCGCCCGCCTCGATCTTCTTGGCCAGCCGCAGATGGCGCAGATCCTGTGGCGGCACGAATGGATTCGCAGCCGCGCCCAGGAACAACTCGGGCGCCGTCGTCAGCTTGCGCCCGCTCAGAAAGACCCCCTGATCCCGCATTATCTTGGCCGTATGCAGCAGATGCAGCGCGTCAAAGTCGAAGACGCGCCGCGCCTCCGGCTGGTCGCCTGCGCTCACGTCGTCACCGGTCAGACAGAGCACGTTGCGCACGCCCAGCGCCGCCGCCCCTAGCAGATCACCCTGGATGGCAATCCGGTTGCGGTCGCGGCAACTCATCTGCAGAATCGGCTCATAGCCCGCCCGCGCCATCAGCGCGCAACAGGCCACGCTGCTCATGTGACAGTTCGCCCCCGATCCGTCGGTGGCATTTATGCCGTCGCATACGTCCCCCAGCGCCAAAACGTTGGCGTATACGTCCTTCGGGTCCGCGGAATCAGGCGCGTTCAATTCCGCCGTCACCGCAAAGTGGCCGTCCTTCAACACCTGCTGGAGACGAGATTCACTACCTAGTGACTCCCATTCACTGGCGATCGGTTGCTGGTCTGAATTTTCCATGAGAGATACAGAGAGGTGGGCGTTCTCAAAAACTGAGGGTTATCAGACCCGCCTCGCCTGAGGCGCAGGAAGCGGGTCAACTTCTAAAAATTCTACTCCAACTCAATAGTGGACCAGCCGGAGGGCCGCTGCGCGTCAGATCCCTCCAACATGTTCAGCCACGCGCTGCTGTTCTGCAAAGAGCGGTTCACCGGTGGTTGCAGCAGATGGATCTCGCCGCCGTAACGCCCCATCTGCGCGTCCCGCTGCCATGCCTGCACCCACACGCAAGGCATCTCCGGGATCACCTCACAGTGCCCGTTCTGGCGCACGCCGCCGCAAGGTCCATTGCGCAGGTTCTTCGGGCAGTTCATCGGGCAGGTCATACCGGTGCTGTGCAGAATACACTGCCCGCACATCTGGCAGTTGAAGAGATAGCCCTTGGAAACCTCTTCACTCCAAACGAAAATGCCTTCCCTCCAACTTGCCGGCAAAACCCGTTTCAACAACGGGTAGAGCAGCTGCAAGGCCGATTTCGAGCCCGCGTAAACTGCTTCCAACAGGCGCGGTCTGTTTTTCAACCACTCACTGCCGGGCATTCTCTTGGATTCGGCGAAGGAAGACACCGGAACGATTCCCACCCCTTTCTGAATTCAGCGGCGACAACACGATAATACCACACGACTATCAGTTATCTCCAGCACCTTTTCCGCCGCCCAAACCTGAGATCAAGGAGTTGTCCGGTCAGCCCTCCTGCTGCGCCCGCCAAGCTTCGTATTCTGCCCGAGCGTCCTCTCGCAGCGGGTAGTACTTGCGCAAATCGCCGCCTTCGGCCAATCTCATGCGCGAGAACTCCTCCCATTCCACATGCTCCCCCGCCTTCTCCAGCAACTCTGGCGCCAGCGCGCTCGGCACCACCACCACACCGTCGTCATCGGCAACGATCACATCGCCGGGCATCACCAGCGTATCCCCGCAGGCCACCGGCACATTGACCGCAAACGGGAAAATGGTGGTCTGCGTGTGGAAGTTCGGTGTGACGCCCCGCAGCCACAATCCCAAATCCAACTCCTGCGCATGGGGGTAGTCACGGATACAGCCGTCGATAACCACACCGACGCCGCCCCTGCCCTGGAAATAGGTTAGCATCATCTCGCCGAAAACGCCGCTCACCATATTCGCCCTGGCGTCTACAACCACAATATCCCCCGGCTGCGTATGGTAAAGGACATGACGGTGAAGCTGCTTTTCCGGATCGTTGTATTCGTCCACGCTGTAGAGATCCTCCCGTTTCGGCATGAACTGCAGCGTCAGCGCCGGGCCCGCCACAACTTTGCCGGGCGTCCATGGCCGCGGTCCAAGAATCTGCGGGTTACTTATGCCGAGGCGGCTCAGCTCGCCGCTCGCAGTGGCCGTCCCAATCTCCGCCAACCCCTCAACCAACGCCCGCGGCGGACGCTGAATGTCCTCAGTCCTTATAGTCATCTCTCATCCTCCCGCACTATTGAAAACTTCTCCCGTTCAGAATCTCGAACCAAAGAGCCCGCACGTTCAGCCGCTTAGAACTCTTTCGCTGCCCCAATTATAGCCCTCCATGACACCTGCCCAAGAATCCCCACCTATCGCAGACTAAAGACGCCCGGTCTTCAGCCCGAGTGTCATTATGGGCGGTCGGGCCTTCGGCCCTCCCTTGTGCAGGGGCTGCGCCCCCGCAACGCCCCCCTCCAAAACCACGCCTACGTGACCCTTCTGCGTAATTCCAGCAGGGCGACTCATCCAGGGAGGCTGCTGCCAACGAATACACATTGAGATAGCCTGAATGGCGGCGGGGATGAAGGACTGGTCAAAATAGGCACGGTATATGGCTCGGCAGATACTGGGAAAAAAAGAAATGTTCCCTTTGGATGCTCGATTCCTTTCCCGCGGGCAACCCGTATGGTACAATTCCTTGAAGTTCATCTGTTCGAAAACGATTCCCCGCAGGATCTTTTCCGTCCCAAAGGGCAAAGGGCGACTCCCGCACGGCGGTTCGCCCATGGTGCATCGACTCAGGATTTTTCGCATGGGCAATGATGTTAATCGGACCGCTCTGACCAAGTTAAATCTGGGGAAGGGAATGTCCCCGCGGCAGAAGCTTCAGCTTACCGGATGCGGCGTCGCTCTCATCGCCGCGCTGGTCTTTTCGATTGGTTCCGGCTTCGGCTTTCTGATTGGGCGCATGACCAGCCTCGGTGAAACCACCGCATCCCCAGTGGTTGCGGCCGAGACCGACCGCGCTCTCGCGCCCGACGACTTGGGCATCTTCTGGGAAGCGATGGAGCTGCTCGAGGAGGATTTCTACGGCGAGCTTCCCTCGCCCAACGAACGCAGCTATGGCGCTATTCGCGGCGTGCTTGACACGCTCGACGATCAGAATACCGGCTTCCTGACCCCGTTGGAAGCCACCAGTTTCATGGAAAGCATTGAGGGCAGCTTCGAGGGCATTGGCGCACTCGTAGAATGGGCGGAGGAAGAGGGCGCGGTTCGCATAATCGAACCTTTTGAGGACCAACCTGCCTGGAATGCCGGCATCCGCCGCGGCGACCTGATCATCGCCATCAATGGCCAGGATGTGGCAGCACTGTCCAATCTGAACGAAGCAATCAATAGAATCAAGGGGCCGAAGGGTACGGAAGTTAATCTGACAGTCCGCCGCGACGGGCTGGATGATCCTTTGGAGTTTCCTGTAACCCGCGCCCAGATCAATATCCCCGTTGTCGAGAGTGAACTCTACGGCGATAACGAAGAGTTTGCCTATGTTGCTCTCAAGCGTTTTTCGGCCGATGCGGGCGCCAAGCTTCGTGCCGAGATTGAAACGCTGCTGACCGACCAGACGCAGGGCCTGATCTTCGATCTGCGCGGCAATCCCGGCGGCCTTCTTCGCGAAGCCATCAATGTAACGAGCGTCTTTCTCGAAGACGAACGCGTGCTCATCGAACGCTTCAGCGACGGCACCGAAGAAATCTACAATACCGAAGGCAGTGCCCTCGTTCCCAACGACCTGCCTCTGGTCGTGCTCGTCAACCAGGGCAGCGCAAGTGCCAGTGAAATCGTCGCCGGCGCCTTGCAGGATGTTGAGCGGGCACCCCTGATTGGCGTGACTACATTCGGGAAGGGAAGTGTGCAACTGCCCCATACGCTCAGCGACGAGAGCCTAATGCGCGTAACCATTGCCCTTTGGTACACGCCGGCCGATCGGTCCATTGACGACACTGGGTTGGAACCCGATATTGAGGTCGATCGCACAAACGAGCAGATCGAAAACGAGGAAGATCCCCAACTCGAGCGGGCCCTCGAACTGCTTAGAACGGGAGATTGAGCAACGGTTCCATCCGCACAGCCTTTCACCGGCTTTCCTGGTAGGACTGCGAGCACTGACATTGGCCAGAAAAAAGAAGCAACAGACAGCACCGACCGGGCCCCGCACGGTCGCTACAAATCGCAAAGCCCGCCACGACTACTTCATCGAGGAGACCTTCGAGGCCGGCATCGCCCTGACCGGCACTGAAATCAAATCCGTGCGCGCCGGCTCAGTGAATCTGCGCGAGGGGTTTGTGCTCGTCCGCGATGGCCAGGCTTGGCTCATGGGCGTACATATCGCCCAATATCGATATGGCAACATCTCCAATCACGAGGAGACACGCTCCCGCAAACTGCTCCTCCACCGCCGTCAGATCGACTACCTGCACGAAAACGCCACCCAGCGAAACTGGACAATCGTGCCCCTGCGCATGTACATCAACAATGCCGGCCTGGCCAAAGTTCAGATCGGGCTCGTGCGCGGCAAGAGGCAATATGACAAACGCCAGTCCATCGCCAGACGGGACGCCGAACGCGACGTCAACCGCGCCCTCAAACAGCAGTTCCGCGACGACAACGGCCGCGGATAGCTCAGCCAATTGCAAGAGCGCCGCTTCAACGCAAAGGCGGCCTACCCCGTCCAACCTGCTGCCGACCCGCCAAACCCAACTACGTTAATGAAATCCGTCTCGCAGCAGCCCGACGACCAACTTGAACGGGCCTTGGCGACGCTGCTGGCAGCCCGCAAATATCGCACTGTACACACGGGTCTGGCACGCGCCATCGCCGCCGCCGAACTGGCCAAGGGCCGCTCCCTCAAAGAGGCCGTCAAAGCCACCAAGAATCAGCTGCACCAGAGCGCCGCCGTCTACATTCGGCGCAACCTGCAATACGACGATGTGCTCAGCCAGCTGCAAACCGCCGTCGCCGCCGCAAAACGCGGGCCCGATAGCTTTGCGCTCAGCGACAACGCAGCCGTTCGCGCGCTTCTGTGCCGCCTGCTGTCCGCGCACGCCTCAACCTACGAAAGGCTGCCCCAACTCGACACATTCTACGCGCAGCTCTTTCAACACCTGCCCCCGGTCCGCTCCGTCCTCGATATCGCCTGCGGCCTCCATCCGCTGGCCCGCCCTTGGATGCCTCTCCCTCCCGAGGCGCCCTACCACGCCATCGACATCTTCGCCGATCAGATCGACTTCCTCAACCGCTTCTTCAGCATCATGGGCTACGCCGGCACTGCCGAGCAGCGCAACGCACTGGACGACATGAGCAAGCCCGCCGCCGACATCGCCTTCCTCCTCAAAACGCTTCCCTGCCTCGACCAGATCGAGAGCGGCGCCGGTGAACGCCTCCTCCACCGGATCGACGCCCCCATCCTCATCGTCTCCTTCCCCAACCACACACTCGCCGGCCGCAAACAAGGCATGGCCCAACACTACGCCGCCAATTTCGAAGCCCTAATTTCAAACGCACGCTGGCAAGCCCAAACCCTCACCTACCCCTCAGAGCAAGTCTACATCGTCCGTAAGGACTGATCCCCACTCTTCGTATTCCTCCAAGCTTTGCTTCGCGACCTTTCGTGGATGAAAGAGGTGTTCTTCGTGGCCCTTCGTGGATCAAAAAAAGTGTTCTTCGCGGCCCTTCGAGGTAATGCTACACTCTCACAGTACCACCGCATGCGAGCGGTGTCATCAAAAACTAAGAACTGCCCTCCCCTCCAATCTTCCAGTACAAGAACCGATCCGTCGCCGACGTAATCACAAACCCCACCTTCTGCAGCACACGCATCGATGCCACATTCGTGTTAGCCGTCTCCGCAATCACCGCCTCCACACCGTCATCAAGCAGCGCCCACCGCACCATCTCCGCCACCGCCTCCGTAGCCAATCCTCGGTTGTGATAGAATGGATCGAACCCATAACCGATCTCCACCGCGTTATCGCGGTCCGGCGGCCCTTTGAACGCCAAACTGCCGATAATGCGACTTTCCTCCTTCAGCACCGCCGCCCACTGGCAATGCCAGTGAACATGGTACGGCCTGCGCCGCATGTTGCTGATGGCCCGCGAAACGATCGGGCGCAACTCGTCCTCCAAACGCTGCCCGCTGGCGGCCAGGCCCAGGGCCTGCTCCAACCGGGCAAAGTCGTCTCGCTGCCAGCGCATCTGCTGCACCGTTAGCGCGATAATCGTCAGTCGTGACGTTTCCAGGCGCATCATCGTTGCTTCATGTGAATCGGGTCTGGCGTCAGCATCAAAGAAGGATGGACTGCTGTTCCCAGGCAGCACAGACATCAGCCCACTGCGCTGCTGCCCGTTATCCAATATCCTGAACAATCGGTCGACTATTTTTCGGACCATGGCCGCGCCTGTAGACAAGTAGCGTACGCTTGAATTCGATCACAACCACCCCTTCCTGGTTGAAGCCTATCGTACGCACCGTGACGATTCCCTGGTGGGGGCGGCTCCTTGACCCGCGCAGATGCAACACCTCACTCTGCGCGTAGATCGTATCGCCCTCAAAAACCGGCGCCGGCAGACGCACCTCGTCCCAGCCCAGATTGACCGCATTCTGCGAAATGTCCGCCACCGACAGACCGGTCACCAGTGCCAGCGTGAAAGTCGAATCCACCAGCGGTCGCCCCCACTCAGTCTGGCTGGCATAGTGGGCATCAAAATGGATCGGGTTCGGATTCACCGTCAGCAACGTAAACCACACATTATCGGCCGCCAGCACCGTTCGCCCCAGCCGGTGTTCAAACAGGTCGCCCACGCTAAAATCCTCGAAAAAGCGCCCCTGACCATCCCCCTGTGTGGACATCACGACTCCCTTTCTTCGCTCAGGTAGATTTCCCAAACGCGCCGCCAGAATCTATATAACGCCGTCCTGCGCCAACTGCTCGATCTCATCCGACCCGTAGCCAAATTCGTCCAGCAGCGGCCGCGTGTGCTCTCCCTCTGCCGGGATCGGGTCGAAGCGCGGCGGCCACTCGTCGCTGGTCGTCGCCGGCTGCAGCGCCGGCAGCGGCCCCACCTGGGACTCCACCTCCGCCACCCGCCCCCGCGCAACAAGCTGCGGATGCGCCCAGAACGCCTCCACATCGCGCAGTTCCGCATTCGCGATCTGCGCCTGCTCCATACGCGCAGTCGCTTCTGTCACAGTCAGGCCTGAGAATATCGACTCGATCTCCTCACGCAACGCCGCACGGTTTAGCACGCGCTGCGTATTGTCGGCGAAACGGGAATCGCTCGCAACCTCCGGCTTTTCCAGTACCGACGCACAAAACCGCTCCCACTCGCGTTGATTCTGGATCGCGAACAAAATCGTGCGCCCGTCGCCCGTGGCATACGGACCATATGGCGCGATCGACGCGTGGTTGGCGCCCGTGCGCGGCAAACGGTCATGTCCCAGAGCGTAGTAGGCCGGGAAGCCCATCCAATCACACAGCCCGTCAAACAGCGAAACATTCAGCACACATCCCTCGCCGCCCCGCTCCCGCTGCAGCAGCGCCGCCAAAATGCTGCTGTAGGCGTACATTCCGCCCGCAATGTCGGCCACCGGAATACCGCTCTTGGCAGCAGTCTCCTCACTGCCCGTGATAGACACCACACCCGTCTCCGCCTGGATCAGCAGGTCGTACGCTTTCTTCTCGCGGTACGGCCCGTCCGCGCCGTACCCGCTCACATGGCACACGATCAGGTCGGGGTAACTCTCCCGCAGGCGTCCATCGTCAAACCCCAACCGCTCGACCGCGCCCGGCGCCAGGTTCTGGACAAAAACATCGGCCCGCTCCAACAACCGCGCCAATATCTCCTTGCCCTCTGCTGCCTTAAGATCCAGCGTGATCGACTCCTTGGAGCGATTCACATAGGCAAAGTGGCTGCTCAATCCCCGCGCCGCCGCATCGTAATGGCGCGCGAAATCGCCCGCACCAGGCCGCTCCACCTTGATCACCCGTGCGCCCAGGTCGGCCAAATGCCGCGTCGCCAGCGGCGCCGCAATCGCTTGCTCCAACGAAACGACAGTAACGTGTGACAGTGGTAAAGCCATCAGAAAAATGTTTTCTTCCCTGTTAATGCGCTACCTAACACTCAATAAGATCTCGGCAATCCCAACACATGCTGCGCCAAATAAGACAGCACCAGGTTATTCGATACCGGCGCAATCTGATACAGCTTCGCCTCGCGGAACTTCCTCTCCACATCGTGCTCCCTTGCAAATCCAAAGCCGCCGTGCGTCTGCAGGCAAACGTTCGCCGCCTCCCACGCCGCGTCCGCCGCCAGCATCTTCGCCATGTTTGCCTCCGCCCCGCACGAGCTCCCGCTGTCAAACAGCTCCGCCGCCTGCCAGCGCATCAGATCGGCTGCTCGCAAATTCGCGTACGCCTGCGCAATCGGGAACTGCACGCCCTGGTTCTGCCCAATCGGCCTGTCAAACACAATGCGCTCGTTCGCATACGCCACCGAACGCTCGATAAACCAGCCCCCATCTCCAATCGACTCGGCCGCAATCAGGATCCGCTCTGCATTCATCCCGTCCAAAATATAGCGGAAGCCCTGACCTTCCTCACCAATGCGGTTCGCCGCCGGCACCCGCAGACCGTCGAAAAAGATCTCCGTCGTGTGATGGTTGATCATCGTCTCAAGCGGCCGAATAGTCAACGCCCGTTCGTCCACCCCCCGCAAATCCACCAGAAACAGCGACAGCCCCTCCGTGCGTTTCGTCACCGCCTCCAGCGGCGTCGTGCGCGCCAGCAGCAGCATCAAGTCCGAATGTTCGGCCCGGCTCGTCCAGATCTTCTGGCCCGTGATCACATACTCGTCGCCGTCCCGTTCCGCCCGCGTCTGGATGCGCGTCGTATCCGACCCTGCCGTCGGCTCTGTTACGCCAAAGGCCTGCAGCCGCAACTGCCCCTCTGCCAGCGGCGGCAGCCACCGTTCCCGCTGCTCTGCCGACCCGTGCCGCACCAGCGCGCCCATTATATACATCTGCGCGTGGCAGGCGCCCGCGTTGCCCCCGCTGCGATTTACCTCCTCCAGGATCACCGATGCCTCGGCAATCGACGCGCCTCCGCCGCCGTAGGCCTCCGGGATCAGCGCCGCCAAAAAACCCGCCGTCGTCATCGCCTCCACAAATTCAACCGGATACCCCCGTTCTCCGTCCAACCGCCGCCAATACTCTCCCGGAAAACGGGCGCACAAACCCCGCACGCCGCGCCGCAGTTCGGAGTGTTTTCCCGTCGTATCGATTTCAACATTGGGCAGCGACATGTCTTGTGCCGAGCGTTAGTGACCGTTCAAATGAGCCAAACTTGCCAGTGCAAAACGTGGAACGGTCCTCATTCAAACAACGATCTGGGCAGTCGTGATTGCCTGATGATAGCCATCAGTGTGCCCGTCCGCAATTCCCGGTGGTCCGGTACCGGAACTGAGATCGTTGAGGCCCTATCGACCTTCTGCATGATCACATGACTACCTTTGCGTCGCGCTTCGGTAAACCCGTGAGTCGCCAGTATGCGACAAACTTCACGGCCCGCCAACACGCGCAGTCTAGGCAACCTCGACCTCCACCTGAGTTACGTACACTTCACTGTGCAGACGTTCCTGAATTTCAGTGGCTGAAGCAGCCTCAAAAAACAGTTCCAAGGCCTCTTTCAGATTGGCCCTGGCCTCTGCCACAGTCTCACCCTGGCTGGCTATATCAAGCTCCGGGCAAAGAGAAACGTAGCCGTCTCCTTCGCGTTCGATTATTGCTGTCAACTGTCTGGTCATTACGGTCTCTCCCTCAACTCCAGTCTCCTTCCCACCTATCCTTCAGGGATCAGCGCCACCAAAAACCGCCCCTCGTCATCGCCTCAACAAACGCACCGGATACCCCCGCTCCCCATCCAGCCGCCGCCAATACTCTCCGCCAAACCGCGCGCACAACCTCCGCACCCCGCGCCGCAGCTCGGCGTACTGACCTGTCGTGTCAATTTCAATCTGAAGAGGAGACATTACCGTTCACCTAAAGCAAAATGGAGGCCGCACTGCCAATCGGCCTTCCCTCCAAATACCCGCAGATCCAAACGCAAAAATAATGCAATCCGATGGCCTCACAATCACAGCCCATCTCTTTAATCTCGCCAAATCACAGTTCAGACCATCCCCCAAATCACAGTTCACCCGCCCCTCACCAGCAAATGCTTCTGCACCTTCCCCATCGCATTCCGCGGCAGCTCCTCCACAAACTGCAACCGCCGCGGCAACTTGTACGAAGCCAGCTGCCCGCGGCAATACCGCTCCAACTCCGTGCCATCGATCTCGCAGCTGCACACCAGGTAGGCCACCGGCGCCTCACCCCACTCCGCATTCGCCTCACCCACCACCGCCGCCTCTTCAATGCCGGGAAAAGTCGTCAACATTTCCTCCACCTCGCGCGGATAGATGTTCAGCCCGCCGGAAATTATCAACTCGTGCCGCCGTCCCAGCAGCGTCACATAACCCGACTGCGGGTCCATGCGCGCCAGGTCGCCTGTCAGAAACCAGCGAATGCCCAACTCGTCATGCACAAAGCTCTCGGCCGTCTTCTGCGGCGCCCGCCAGTATTCATCGAACACATTGCTCCCGCGCAACAGCAACTCGCCCTCCTCGCCCGCCGGCAGATCCCGTCCCTCCGCGTCCACAATTCGGGCAAACACACCCGGCAACGGCGTCCCGACTGTGCCCGCAACGCGCGGCCCCGCGTACGGATTGCTGAAATTCATGCCCGTCTCCGTCATCCCGTACCGTTCGAGAATGCGTTTCCCCGTCAGCCGCTCAAACTCATTGTGAATCTCGGCCGGCAAGGGCGCGCTGCCTGAACAGAATAGCCGCACAGCCGCGAAATCCGGCGGCTCTATCGCCTGCGCCAGCATCTCAACCAGCCGCGTGTAGATCGTCGGTACCGCGAAAAACAGTGAAGCCCCGCCGCTGGCAAGCGTGTCAACCGTCTCGTTCGCATCGAATCCCGTCCGCAAGCGGACCGTCGCCCCCATCGCCAGCGCGCAGTGCAGTCCCACCACCAGACCATGCGTATGAAACAACGGCAGAGGCAGCAGCAGCACATCGTCCGCCTGCCACGCCCACGCGCTCAGCAGACCGGTCACCGTGGCCAGCACATGGTTATGGCTCAGCACCGCCCCTTTGCTGGTCCCGGTCGTGCCGCTCGTATACATGATCAGCGCCGGATCCTCCCCGCGCGCGGGCGACGTCGCCGCCTCGTTTCCGCCGCTGCCGTCAGCCTCATCCAGCCAGCTGTTGACCTCGTCGACCGACAGCACCTTGAGCCCTGGCCCGATTTCGATCCCCGCAATTTCGTCCAGGACCGGCCTCTGTGCCTCTTCGATGATCAGCAGCGCCGGCTCTGCATCGTTCAATATATGGCTGAGCTCCCGGCGGCGGTAGCGCAGATTGATCGGCACCATCACCGCGCCTGCCTCCAGCGTCGCCAGGTAGGCGACAACGAACTCCGGCCGGTTGCACAGATAGAGCGCGACCCGATCCCCCTTCTGCACGCCCATACGCACAAAGGCGGCCGCCCATTCCTGCGCCTTGCACTGTAGCGCCGCGAAGCTCAACCGCTGCGGCGCAAGCGCACCGTGCGCATCCTTAAATTCGATGGCCGTTTTGTCCGGTTGACGTTCACGGCCAATTGCAAAGAGATTCGTGAGATTCATTGCGCCTTGCCTGGTAAATGTGGTCTGTTCTGCCCCGCTATTATAGTGTCTTGCCTACAATACACAACTAGCAGGAGAGTAAAGGGCGGCCCAGATTCAGATAGAAAGTTTCATTCGCTGACGTCCGGCCATATGAGCGCAGACGGCGGGCGTCAGTGTGCGGGAGCGGGGTACAGCAGGGGGCGTTCGAGCGATGGCGGCGTGGGAGCGGGCATCTGCCAGTTTGATGATGCTTACCTTATGCTCCGAGCGTATGATGAGCGCACGTACGAGCGTTCAAATAGCGTTTGACGAGAGATCACGAGAGATCACGTGAAAAAAGTGCGGGAATAGTGAACTAAAGTAAGTCCCATTTGGCACCATGACTTTTCGCGCGGGTTACGAAATTGAATCGTGGTTGTCTTGCCTGCCTTTACGCAATACACAATACTGGCGCGCAAAAAAAGCGAGTTCTCATACTGAACTTACATTAGAATCTCTTGAAAGTGAATAGAGATTTGTAGTCGCTGTTTGCAGGACGGACAGGCTTTGGAAGTGATCTCAGATCAGGACCGGGCGTAGTCGAGGAGTGGAGCCGGCGCGGGGATCAGGGGCCTGCCTGGGACATCGTGGCAGTCGCGGCAGCGGGCTTCGTAGCTCTCACTGCCGCCCACGAAGATGACAGGATCGTCGTAGCGGGCCGGTAGGCCGTTGATGAGGCGCTGGGTTCGGGTGGCAGAGGCGCCGCAGCGGACGCAGATGGCGTGCAGCTTGTCAACGCGTTCGGCGAGCGACATCAGAAGGGGGATGGGCCCGAAGGGTTCGCCGCGGAAATCCTGGTCCAGCCCGGCGGCGATAACCCGTTTGCCGCGGTCGGCGAGTTCCTGGCAGATGGTTGTAATGGCGTCGTCGAAGAACTGAACCTCGTCGATGGCGACAACGTCGGTGTCCGACTGCAGTTGATCGAGCAGCGATGCGGCGCTTTCGAGGACAATGGCGTCCTCACGGGAGACGCCATTGTGCGACGCCACCTGTTCACGCCCATAGCGATTGTCGATCTGGGGTTTGAAAAGCTGAATGCGGCGGCGGGCGATCTCTGACCGGCGTACTCGGCGCAACAACTCTTCTGTCTTGCCGCTGAACATCGAACCGCAAATGAGTTCGATCCATCCGCCGCCGGATTGAAAGTGCATTCCCTGGTTCGCTCGCGCTTCCGGCTACGCTGCCTCTTCGGCTGCTTCTTCGGCTTCCTCTTCCAAGTCGTACTTGGCCAACACCTCGGCCGCAGCCGCTTCCGGGTCGTCGCCGCGCGCCCGCGCCCTGCGCGCCGCGGCATCGGCTTCCTGCCGCGCCTGCGATTCGATCTGCTGGCGGGCCGCCGCGCTCTGCCGCGATTCCAGCCGTTTCACAAATCGCTCCACTCGCCCGACCGAATCGATAATACGCTGTTCACCAGTATAGAAGGGATGACACTGGCTGCAGATATTGACGTTGATCTCTGTCTTTGTGCTGCCGGTCACCCAACTGTTCCCGCAGGAGCAGTTGACCTGGGCTAACGAGTGATATTCAGGATGAATCTCTGGCTTCATGTCTCTATACCTTCCCCAACGCCTGCTGCTCTTCTGCCGTGTAGACGCTGACCTTTCTGCGGTTCTTCTTGGCCCATTCAAAGGTCACATAGCCGTCCTGCTTCGCATACAGCGTGTCGTCCTTGCCCTGCCCAACATTCAAGCCGGGAAAAATCGGCGTGCCACGCTGGCGAATGATAATGCCCCCGCACCTTACAAACTCGCCGCCGTATTTCTTGACGCCCAGCCGCTGGCCGTTCGAATCCCGGTTATTACGGCTGGAACCTCCACCTTTTTTGTGTGCCATAAGTTGTTACCCCTCTTCCTTCTTGTCTTCGTCGGCATCTGCAACGTCGTCGGACTTTTCGCCTCTACCCAACAATCCTCCGAGGTTCTTCGCAACAGCATCTACAGCGTCGCTTGCCGCGTCGCCAACTGCCTCTGCCGCGTCGCTAACAGCATCCACCGCGTCGCCTGCCATATCGGTAGCAGCGTCTAACGCGTCACTTGCTGCGTCACTAACAGCATCCACCGCGTCGCCTGCCATATCACCTACAGCCTCCGCCGCATCGCCTGCCTTGTCGCTAACAGCTTCCAGGGCGTCGCCTGCTGTGTCACCGACAGCCTCAACGGCGTCACCTGCCTTGGCAACCGTCTCCTTAACCGCGTCAATCGCACTGGCATCAGTGTCGGCATCTTCGTCGGTTCCCGCCTCAACCACAGCGTCAGTTTCCGTGATCGCAGCAACCGCAGCCGCAGCTTCAACCTCCTCGACGACCGGCTCCACTACCTCAGCCACCGGCTCAGGCGCCGCCACCTGCTCCTCTTTCACATATTCGTAACCATCACCGCTGATCTTGAGGATCTGCAGGCGGGTCAGAAACTGGCGGTGCCCGCGGCGGACCCGCACCCGTTTCTTCGGCCGATAGCGAAAGACCAGAATCTTCTCGCCCCTGTGCTGGCCCGTAATCCTGGCCGTTACCGATGCACCTTCCACGGTTGGCTGACCGATCTGAAACCCTTCATCGCTGGCCACCATCAGCACATCATCCAGAACGACACTGTCACCGACATTGCCGGCCAGCTTTTCTACTTCAAGATTATCTCCAAGGGTAACCCTGTACTGTTTCCCCCCAGTGCGTACGACTGCGTACATCTTCCTCTCTCCTTTAACCGCGTCCGGAGACCATCTACTCGGTATCTCCGGCACTTCGGATAGCGGCTTGCGGCCAAACTCCTGAACACGTCCCGTGAATGGAGCACACCTGGCGCCGCAATGCGGACGAATATGGGCTGGCATTTCTCAACACAATGCTACCCGTAAAGCTAGGGCAGCAAAGCCATCAGCGGGCCACCCACACAAAGGAAAAGTATATGACAAGAACCAGGATCAGCCAAATCTGGACCCCGTTCCGCGTGCACAACCTGTCTGCATCAGCGATCCCCCTTGCATCTGTCCAAGCAAATTCAAGAATCGTATCTAAGCAGCCGGAACCAATTCGCGCAATCCCAGAAATACCCAATCTCGCGACTCCAACCGTCTCCCCCACTCTTCTTACTAACCGCCTTCTACTTTCCACTATCCACTGACCGCTGGTGATTCACTGACCACTAACCTCTGCAGTTGCAGTTCTCCGTGTCCTCCACGGGAAAAGGCGTTGCGGTTGCAGTTCTCCGCTGCCCTCCGTGTCCTCCGTGGACAAAAAGAAGCTGCCGTTGCCGTTCTTCGCATCCCTCCGTGGATAGACCACATCCCAAATTTGCTTGCAACAATCCTGAAGAACATCAACGACCCCAAGAGCCTCCTTGACATACCACAAGAGATATGGCTAAGTAGTTCATAATGTACAAGAAAGAAACAATAGTACAGATTTTGTACATATTTCATAAACTTTTTTCGAACCAAAACCGGGTTCGTAGTTCTAGCTGGAACTGTGTCATAATTTCTGTTGAGTCTCTGACAGCTACCACAGTCGGCGCTACGACAGCTCTGGCGGCATCCAATGGAGGATATCTGTGTCAAAGATTATCGTGATCGGCGCCGGGTTTGGCGGTCTGAGCGCCGCTGCACGCCTCGCCGCCCGCGGCCACCAGGTCGAACTCTTCGAAAAACGCGACAAACTGGGCGGCCGCGCCTACGTCTACGACATCGACGGCTACCGCTTTGACGGCGGCCCCACCGTCATAACCGCCCCCTGGATATTCGACGAAATCTGGCAGGCAGCCGGGCGCCGCCGCCAGGACTACTTCCAGCTGGTCCCCTGCAACCCCTTCTACCGCATCTTCGACCACAAACACCGGCCCTTCGACGTCAGCGGCGATCACGATGCCATGCTCCTCCAGATAGCACAGCGAAGTTCCGCCGATGTCGAGGGATACAACAGGTTCGTCGCCAGTTCCAGAGAGATTTTCGAAACAGGGATGGCGCTGATCGACCAACCCTTCCTCAACCTCTCTGATATGCTCAGCGTCGTGCCCGACCTGATCCGCCTGCAAAGCTACCGCAGTGTCTACAGTTACGTCTCAAAGTTCTTCCAGGATGACTTCCTGCGCTGCTGCTTTTCGTTCCAGCCCCTTCTCATCGGCGGCAACCCCCTCAGCGCCGCCAGCCTCTACGTCCTGATTCACTACCTGGAGCGGGAATGGGGCATCCACTACGCCATGGGCGGGACCGGGGCCATCATCGCCTCCTTCGAACGCCTCCTGCAAGAGCTGGGCGCAAAAATCCACCTCAATGCCGAGGTGGACCGCATCCTTATCGAGCAACGCCGCGCCCAGGGGGTCCGTCTCAAAGACGGCTCGATCCGGAAGGCGGACGCCGTCGTCTCCAACGCCGACGCCGCCTGGACCTATCTCAACCTGATCCCAGCGCAGCAGCGGCCCCGCAACAGTGACCGGCGCATCAAGAGCAAGAACTACTCGATGTCTCTTTTCGTCATCTACTTCGGCACCAAACGTCAGTACCGCGATGTCGGCCTCGCCCACCACAACATCATGATGCACCAGGACTACACTGGGCTTCTGCGTGACATCTTCCGCAACGAGCACCTGCCCCAGGACTTCTCGCTCTACCTGCACATGCCGACCCTGACCGACCCATCACTAGCTCCTGCCGGCGGGGAAGCCTTCTACGTCCTCTCCCCCGTGCCCCATCTGGGCGCCGACATCGACTGGGAAACGCAGGCCGGACCCTATCGCGATGCAATTATGCAATACCTCGAACAAAATTACTTGCCCGACTTGCAAGCCAACATCGTGGCCGAACACCGCATCGACCCGCGTCACTTTGCCGGTACCCTCAACAGCTATCTCGGCTCCGCCTTCTCCATCCAGCCGACCCTCACCCAGAGCGCCTGGTTCCGTCCACACAACCAATCCGAAGACGTCGACAATCTCTACTTCGTCGGCGCCGGCACGCACCCCGGCGCCGGGGTCCCTGGAGTCATCTCCTCGGCAAAGATCGTCGACAGTCTCATCGGCGATCCCGTCAGAGCACGCGCGCCTTCAGCATCTACGCGCCTTGCGTCCACTCATACAGCCCCTTCCGCGCCAGCCGAAAGTCCTCCGGCGGGCGGCTGATCGACGTCGCCCCGCCCGAGTCGACTTCTATAATGCGGGCCGAGACCGGCTCATACGCCGCCCGCGGCGCAACCGACCCCTTGGCCACGAATATCTCGTGCTGCTCCGGTATGATCCCCACCGACTGCAGCTGATTGAAGCTCATCGGCGGCGTACGTCGGCTGTCCAGCACCAGCATACCCCCGCTCGTTGCCATCACCGCCGTCAATCCTTGATCCCAATCGTGCCCGCCTCCGTGTCGCCTTTCCGTCTCGATGAACTTGCCGTCATGGAGCGTTCGCACTGTCCCCTTCACCGTCAGCGTCGGCCCGTGCTCGTCGTCCACCTTGCCTCCCACTGACAGGGTCAACTGCGCGCCGATGCCCGCCGCCGCGCACGCCGCCACTGCCTCCGGATCGTACAGCGCCACTACCCAGCCGCTCGCCCCTTGCCGCAGCAACTCCTCCAGAACGAACGTAGAATCCCCCGCGCTGCCGCCGCCGATGTTATCGCCCATCTCCATCATCGACACCGGTTTCTCTTCGCTCGCAATCGACATTCGCACCGCCTCGGCCGGCCCCGGAACCTTCGGCAGCAGCTCGTCCCGCAGCGACCACATCAGGTCGGCCAGCCGCTGCGCCTCGCGCTCCGCCAGCTCCTCATCGCCATCGGCCACCACCACGATACACGGCCCCATCCACGGCACATCCGCATACTGGTAACCGGCCGCCACACTCGTCGCCAGAATCCCCGGCTGCCGCTCCAGCTCGATCGCCGCGTCCATGACCGGTTTCATCGGCCTCATGTTCGTGTTGTGAAACGCAATGTTATAAACAAGCTCCGGTTTGGCGATGCTCGAGACCGGTTGCGCCTCGCCGCGCACCGTACGCGTCAGCAGCTCCGCCGCCTGCAACCCCCGCTCCCGCTGGTCGATGTGCGGGCACGTCTTATAGATGATCAGCGCCGTGGCATCCTTCACCAGTTGCGGCGGCACATTGCCGTGGTAGTCGTGCGTCACGAACAATGGAAAGTCGGGCCCGACAAGCTCCCGAACGCGCCGCGTGGTTTCGCCGTCTCCCTGCGGAAATCCCTCCGCCACAAACGCCCCGTGCAGACCCAACAACAGCCCGTCCAGCGGCATCGCGCCGTCGATCAACCCCAGCAGCTCGTCCAAAAGGGCCTCATAGGCATCCGCCTCCACCGCCCCCGCCGGCGTGGCAACCGCCCCCATCAGCGGCACCATCTCGTAACCGTACTCTTCCGCGCCGGCAATGAAACCGCCCACCTCGTGGAAAGTCGATCGGTAGTGTTCGACAAGCTCCTGCCCACGGACGAAGCGAAAGTCAGACAACGTCGTCGGGAAGGACGCAAATGTATTCGACTCGTGACTCAGAGAAGCGATTCCGATGCGCATGGCTGGATTCCTTTCTGCAGTGAAAATTTGCAAAGTGGCAGCAATTCAGTATAATCAGGGCAACTGAAGGCTCCCCTTAGTGACGGTCATTATCTGCCTTGAATGCCAGAACCGCAACCTGAATTTACTCTTCGACATGTAGAGCCTGTCACTTACTTTGACACGGTGGGCTTTTCTGTATACGAACTGACCAGAGTATATTCGCGGTCGCCCTAGACCGTCTTGGGCTCTGACCGTGCCAGACAGTTGAGCCAAAGAGAGACGCACGCGCCTGAAGAGAACGGAGGTGAATGTGGCCGTTGCCGAAACACAAACACCCGCGCCAGGAGCAACTACATACACGAGATCAACGCTTAGTAAGCTTGTTGGCGCCCATACACAGTTCCAAACCAAGCGGGCATTATGGGGATACATATACGCCTCGCCTTGGATTTTGGGTCTGATTGTCTTTTGGGGCGGGCCGATCCTTGCCTCCTTCTACTTCGGCTTCACCGAATACGCAGTCATTGGTAGCCCGCGTTTCATCGGTTTGAGCAACTACATCAAAGCCTTCAGCGGTGACGAACTCTTCTGGCCTTCGCTCGGGCGCACCTTTTCCTTTGCCGGCTTGTATATCCCGTTTGCGGTTGGCGGGGCACTGATATTAGCTGTACTGCTCAACCAGAAGCTGATGGGCACCACCTTATTCCGTACACTTTTCTTCGTACCCCATCTGATCCCTGCTGTGGCACTGGCTGTTGTTTGGACCTTTCTGCTGGCCCCGCGTGTTGGGCCGGTAAACGAATTCCTGCGCGCAATCGGCATCTCCGATCCGCCGGGTTGGCTGGCGTCGCGCGACAGCGCGCTAGCCTCGGTCACTATGATCAATGTCTGGGCGGCGATGGGAGGCAACACGATGTTGATCTTCCTGGCCGGACTGCAGGGTGTGCCGCAGGAGTTGTATGACGCGGCCTCGATCGACGGCGGGGGCCCGATAGCTAAATTCCGGCATGTTACTCTGCCGATGCTTACGCCCACGATCTTTTTCAACGTAGTACTGGCCGTGATTGGAGCGCTAAAGGTCTTCACAACCGCGTGGGTCGCTACCCAGGGAGGGCCTTCCTACGCAACCTGGTTCTTCGCACTGCACATCTACTTTCAGGCATTCCAGTACTTCCGCCTCGGCTATGGCAGTGCCTTGGCTTGGGTTCTCGCCGCAGTCCTGCTCTTTTTTACCTGGGTACAGGTGCGCTATTCGCGGCGCTGGGTCCACTATGAGGGAGGGTAGGAGATATTTGGATGGCGCAGACAACTTTGTCTCAGGATTCTCTATCGAAGCAACTTCCGGTTTCGCCGCGACAGGTAGCGCAGATTTTAGGTCGCGCGCTGACCTACCTGATCATCTTCGCACTGTGCGTCCTGTTCGGCTATCCGCTCTTCTGGACTGCAATGAGTTCACTCAAGACGATTCCGGAAATGTTCTCATTCCCGCCGATTATGATCCCCGCCTCGCCGCAGTGGGCCAACTACTGGACGGTCCTGAACATCGACTATCCGGTCGGCCGCTGGTTTGCAAACTCGGTTCTGATCTTTATTCTCACCACTTTCGGATCCCTCATCACCGCCTCGCTGGTGGCATATTCATTCGCCCGCTTCGAATACCGCGGACGCGACGTACTCTTTATGATTACGCTCTCGACGATGATGCTTCCCGCACAGGTGACCCTAATCCCGCAGTTTGTTCTCTTCTACAAATTGGGATGGGTTAACACGCATCTTCCACTTTGGGTTCCCCACTGGTTCGGCGGCGGCGCTTTCGCCATCTTTCTGATGCGCCAGTTTTTTCTGACGCTGCCTCTAGACCTGGACGAGGCAGCTCTGATCGACGGCGCCGGCTATTTCCGCATCTTCTGGTCGATCCTGGTGCCACTGTGCAAGCCCGTTCTTGCAACCCTTGCCATCATCACGATCATCGCAAGTTGGAGCGACTTCCTGGGACCGCTAATCTACCTGAACACACCGGAAAAGTTCACAGTGTCGGTTGGGCTCCAGTTCTTCAACGCTGTCCCCGAAGTGGGAGGCGAGCCTATGCAACATCTACTGATGGCCGCCTGTGTCATGTCGATGGTCCCCATAATTCTGATGTTTTTCTTCGGCCAGCGCTTTTTTGTCCAGGGCATTGTCATGTCCGGCATTAAAGGATAATCCAGTTTTCTGAAAGGAGAGTTGCCAATCGAAATCGATTCCCTAGCCCGTTTGGCTTAGAGCCATACACGATCTCTACATAACGAGACTAACAATGATGGAATTGGCACCGGGCCGAAGCCATCGCAAACACTGTTCAGGAGAAAGGTATAATGACGAATCAGAATTTCACACGGCGCGCGTTCCTCAAAGGTATGGCTATGACAGGCGCCGGCGCTGCCCTGGCTGCTTGTGCAGCGCCCGCGGCCCCCGCCGCCTCCGATTCCGGCGAAGAAATGCCGGCCGCGGAAGTCGCTATGCTGCGCGTGCAAGCGCCCGCTGGAAACGGGGCCCTGATGCCGCGCGAGTTTGCCACCCGCTTCATGGACGAGACAGGTGTCCAGGTCGAAGTCGAAGACACCATCTACGGCGAAATCGAAACAAAGACCCAAACGGGCTATATTTCGGGCACGCTGCAGGACCTTGTTTACGGCCATCACCGCTGGATCTTCATCAATTTCCTCAAGGGGATTTATCTCGAAATCGACGACCTGCTGGACACGGCTCCCCCCGACGACTTTGACGACTTCTACCCCAGCGTTCTCGAGGGCAACCAGTGGGAAGGCAAAAACTTCAGCCTGCCCGATGTCGTTCACCCCGGTGGCAACATCGCTGTGAATTACAACAAAACGATGTTGGAAGAAAAGGGATTGCCTGAGCCGCAGTTAGGTTGGACCATAAGCGATTGGACGGAGCTGGCACGCGCCGCTGCCGACCCCGACGCCGGCGTCTTTGGCATCGGCTTTGACAGCATGATCGCCATGCACTATTACAGCAACGTCTCCCGCTCTTTCGGCGCCCCCGATTCCAATGACTCCTGGATTATGGATGCAGAGGGCCGCACGATGACCTACAATAACGAGCTCCATGCCGAAATCGCAGACTGGTATGGGAGCCTCCTGGACGATAAAGTCGCCTCTCGCGATGCCGATCGTGAAGGTGTCGAGCCCAACCTCTTCGTTGCTGGTTTGGAAGCGACGCACGCCAGCACCGTTGGTATTCTCACCAATAACCAGGCGCGCGTCGGCGACCGCTTCGAAGTCGGTTCCGTGCCTTTGCCCGTCGGGTCGGAAGGGCGCCAGGGCACCTGCTTCTCCGGCAACCACTGGATGATCAACTCCAACTCTGCCCACATCGCCGAGGCTTGGGAGCTGGTTAAAGCGTATACATCCTATGACGCCGGTGTCTTCCAGGTGTTGGAATCCAAACGCCAAACGAACGGCCGCAAGTCCGTCTGGACCGATCCACAGGTCAACGAAGTCAACTTCATGTACGGCTTCACCGACCAGCTGATCACCGACGGCGTCGAGCCGTATCCGATGCCTTGGAACACGCGCTTCACCGAGGCGAACAATGTCTTCCGCTCCGAACTGAACCTGATCTGGGAAGGCGAAGTGACCTTCGCCGAACATGCTCCCGAAATCGACCGCAAAACCCAGGCCGTCCTCGACGATTCACGACCGGCCTGATCGGTAAGAATTCTGCCTGCGGATCCGACCGCCTGAACACGGAGGAATCCGCAGGCAGCTCTATTTCCCCTTAGGAGGAAATCATGGCTTTCACTCTCGAAATAGGCGATAGCGCGCTTGACTTCAAGCTCATCGCCACAGACGGCGAGATCTACACGCTCGGTTGCTTTGATGACGCCGAGACACTCGTCGTCTTCTTTACCTGCAACCACTGCCCCTACGTCATCGGCTCCGACGAGGCTACCCGCGCCTCCGCCGACAAGTATGCCTCGAAGGGCGTGAAGTTCGTCGGCATCAACTCAAACAGCGTGCACGTCAACGCCGAAGACGACTTCCGCAACATGGTCGAACGCATGGCCGAGCACAAATTCCCCTGGGTCTACCTGCGCGACGAAACCCAGGAAGTGGCCAAGGCCTACGGCGCCCTGCGCACACCCCATTTCTACGTGTTCAACAAGGACCGTGAACTGGTCTACACCGGCCGCGGCGTCGACAGTCCGCGCGACGCCACCCAGGCCACCGTCTTCGATCTCGACCAGGCCCTGGAAGAGCACACCTCCGGCCAGCCTGTCAGCGCCACCCTGACCAACCCGATCGGCTGCAACGTCAAGTGGGCCGGCGAGGATGCCCACTGGATGCCCGCCGACGCCTGCGATCTTGTCTTGCCGCAGCCGGCCTAGAAAAGCACACGCTCCTGTTCGAAAGGGGCGCGAGAATCTTCCAGCGCGTGGCGCGCGCTCCCAAAAAGATGCGCGCCGCGCGCGACCCCACTTCAAACCTCTCTTCACATACGAACAGGTGGTACGCCATGACCTCCTACTCTGAACTCGACATCACCCCTGTTATAAACGCCAACGCTACCCTCACCCGGCTCGGCGGCTCGCTGATGCCGCCGGAAGTGCTGGAGGCGATGCTGGAGGCGGCCAAGGTCTTCATCGACCTGCCCGAGTTGCAGCGGCGCGTCGGCAACCGTATCGCCCTTCTCACGCAGAACGAGGCCTGCTACGTCAGTTCAGGCGCGGCCGGGGGCATCGTCGTTGCCATTGCCGCCTGCGTCGCCGGCACCGACATGGATGCCATCCACAGTCTGCCGGATCTCACCGGCCTCAAGAACGAGGTGATCGTCCACAAGTCCCACCGCAACGGCTACGACCACGCCGTTCGTCAGGTCGGAGTCAAGCTGGTGGAGATCGGCTATGCCGACGGCGCATTCGACTGGCAGCTGGAAGCGGCCATCAACGCCAACACCGCCGCCGTCATCTGGTTCCAGGGCAATATGGGCGGCCCCAATGATATCCCCTTGGAGAAGGTGATCGACATCGCCCACTCGCACGGCGTGCCCGTGCTCGTGGACGCCGCGGCCCAGCTTCCCCCTGTCGAAAACCTGTGGAAATTCACCCAGATGGGTGCGGACGCCGCCATCTTCAGCGGTGGCAAGGACCTGTGCGGACCCCAGTCTTCCGGTCTCGTGTTGGGTAAGCAGTGGCTCGTCGATGCCTGCGCCCTCAACGGCCCCCCCAACCACAGCATTGGCCGCCCCATGAAGGTAGGCAAGGAAGAGATGCTGGGCCTGCTGGCCGCGGTTGAGCGCTATCTGGCCCTCGATCACGAAGCGCGCGCCTCGCAGATGGAAGAGGTCGTCACCGGCTGGTGCAGTGAACTGAACCGGCTGGACGGTGTTCAAGCCGTTCGCGCCTTTCCCAGCGAAGCCCGCCAGCCATTACCACGCGCACAGGTCCACATCGACGCCGACGCCGTCGGCCGCAGCCGCGACGAAATTGTGCAAGGCCTGCTCGACCGCCGCCCAGCCGTCTCCGTCGCCCCCGGCCCTGGCGATTCGCTCTACCTCAACCCCTCAACGCTGGAGGATGGCGAAGAAGAAATTGTCCTGGCCCGTCTCGTGGAGGAGATCCAGGGTTGAGGAAACGAGGATTGTCTTTCATCAAGTCCCTCATCGTTGGCTCTTGCTGTAGGGAAATCTGCGTCGCGACTGGGATATCCGAGTCTCTCTGGTAGTTCGTCTTGGCAAGAAAGTTGATATTGGAAATTGGCCCGCTACAGATTTGAGTTCTTGAGCGAAATCTATGACATTGATACGATTGCACGTGGGAATGGAGTTCGTGCTCGGCACTTCCTGAATCGTCGATACGGGCGTGGACGCTGGCGCAAGATGAAAGGTAGAGCAACTGTACAGTATGAAGATGGTACAGTATGGCTGGCTGAGGTACATTGGTTTGAAGCGCATGGAATCGGACAGAGAGATCATAAGGTCGTATATCACATTGAGAAAATAGCATGAGCTATGCAAAGTGCATCTCCAATAGGCCCTACTTAAAGCCTCCAGACCAGCCGGAGCAGGAGGAGCCCTTATTCGGTCTGACGGTCGGGAAAGTTTACAAGGTCATCTCCGATCCCACCGCCGAACAGCATGGCATGATCCGCGTCATTGACGAGAGTTTTGGCGAACCCGGCAGCGATAGTGGCTACCTGTATCCTGCCGGGCACTTTGAACCGTTTCTTCCGACTGAAGACCCTAGACGGAGTTCGCTCACGATCTATCTGGATGAATACGTCAAAGGTGTGCTCCATGCCGAGGCAATCGCTTCTGACAAATCAGTCTCAGCGCTAATGCGTGAATGGGTCGAAGAGCGGCTGGATCTGCCTGGAACAGGGTAAATCGAAACAAACTGTAGAGGAAGGAGAACTCGCTGCCGACCGGCTAGAGGAGCGGCGTCGAGAGTATGAGCAGACACTTCGCGGCGGTCTAGGCTCAGTGTACTAGGAATTGAAAGGTTGGCTCCACCTCAGGTAACCAAGTTCTATTCCTAAGACTACCTTTCACAAAACTTTAGTCATGCCACGGCTAGCTAGTATTAGCCGCAAATGGCTAAAGGAACGGGGACAAAAGAGGTATTAACCATCAGGGTCCATCTGCGACTGTGAGAAAATCATGTCACGTGAACGACCGGAGGAAATAGAGACCGACGAAGCTGATAGACCGGCGGCTAGTGCCCAAGATCTGGCACGAAATCGCCTGTTGGCGTTTCTCGACGAAATGCACGAAAAAATGCCTGATTTGCCAGAAGAGGACGTTCAGAAGGATATCGAAGAAGCAATCGCTGCCATCAGACATCGGCACGAAGATTGACAGATTTCTCGTATACGTCAATGCCTGGGGAGTTCTTCTTTTTCGCATAGTCGAAGTAAGTTCGGATCGCCTTGCTCAGGTCGATACCGCCCATGTGACCCACCTACTAGCAACAATAATGACTAAATAAGGACAAAGGCATTGAAGCGAATCGTGATAAAATCCCCTCAGTCCGACCTATCCCACTCGCCAAGTCCGGAGCCACCACACAGGAGCACCCGATGACCGCCACCGCCAAAATCACCGACGTCGAACGCATTCTCCTTGTCATCCCTATGGTCGACCGCGTGCGCCGCGAGATGGAACGCGCCAACGTCCACCGCTGGTCTGAATCGGAAATCATCCGCCTCACCCTCGACGACGGCACCGTCGCATACGGCGAAACCATCCAGAATTACACCTGGGGACGCGTCGAAGACACCGACCGCGTCATCGGCCAGTCCCCCTTCGACCTGATGTGGGATGACTCCCTCGGCGCCGGCTTGCAAATGGCCCTCTTCGATGCCGCCGGCAAAATCGCAGGTGTGCCAGTCCACCGCCTCCTGGGCCCCAAAGTGCGCGACTGGTGTCCCGTCTCCTTCTGGGACCACGACATGGGCCCTGCCGCCTACGAACAGGAGGCCCGCGTCGCCGCCGATCTTGGTTTCACCTCCATCAAGATCAAGACCCGTCCCTGGCATGACGTCTACGAGACAGTCAAACGCATCAGCGATGCCACGCCAGCCTGGTTCCACATCGACTGCGACTGGAACGACTTCCTTCTCGACGTATCCACCGCCGTGCCCGTCCTGCGCGAACTGGAAGCCGACTTCCCCAAAATCTCGATCTGGGAAGGGCCGATTCAGGCCAACGATCTCGACGGAAACCGCCTCCTGCGCGAAAAAGTGCGCACACCCATCGCCCACCACTACGGCGGCGTGCCCGGCGCAGTCGCCATCCAGCACGGCTACTGTGACGGCTTCGTTATCGCCGGCGGCGTTACCAACGTGCTGAAGTCCGGCATCTCCGCCGCCACCGCCAACATGCCCTTCTTCATCCAGATGGTCGGCACAGGCCTCACCACCACCATGGCCCTCCACCTCGGCGCCGTCCTCAGCCACGCCCAGTGGCCCGCAATTAACTGCCACGAACTCTACCAGCACAACCTGCTCGACCAGCGCATTCCCGTCGTCGGCGGCTACGCCCAAACCCCCGAAGCCCCTGGCCTCGGCATCACGATCGACGAAAACGCGCTCGACACCTATCGCGTCGACGTCGGCGATTTCAGCCTGCCCCGCCGCCTCATCCGCTACAGCCGCGCCAACGGCGTGCGCGTCTACTTCGCCGACACGAGCTTCAGTCAGGGTTCGAGCATGTGGAACTATTGGCGCACCGCCAACCAGCCCATTTACGAGCGCGGCGTCCAGACGGACTATCTCGACGACGACGGCACCTCCGACTTCGCCGACCTCTACCAGCGCGCCAAAGCGGCACCCGTTCTGTCGCCGGCAACATAACGCACACGGGCGACGCATTTTCTGTTTATCCGCTACCCAACCGCGCCGCAAATCGCCGCGCGGGGTACAACCCACAGGAGCAAAACGTGTCTTATCTGGCAAAATTGAAGGAAATGGGTTACGAACTCGAGAAGATCGACCTCGACGGCGGCAACTTGATGGCCGCAGTCCGTTCCGGCGACCATGTCTACGTCTCCGGCCAGGTCTCCCGCTTTGGCGATGAGGAGATCATGGGCAAGGTCGGGCAGGATCTGACGACCGAAGAGGGCTACCGCGCCGCGCAGCTCTGCGCGCTGGGCATCCTCCAGGCCGTCCACACCATCGCCGGGCTCGACAACGTCCGCCAGGTCGTCAAAGTCTTCGGCATGGTCAACGTCGGCCCTGACTTCAACGATACACCCTCGGTCATTCACGGCTGCAGCGAGCTGTTCATCGAACTCTTCGGCGACGCCGGCCGCCATGCCCGCAGCGCCATCGGCCTCACCGTGCCCGCCAACTGGGCCGTCGAGATCGAAGCCATCATCGCCGTTGACTGAGGCGGCTGCCTAATTCACCATCAGAAGGTCATAATTCGGGTGTTCAAGAGGCGGTGGCAGTTCACGAGATGCAAGTCTGGAAACCGCCTAACGTAAGGCTACAACCTACTTAGAGGTAAAGAGGGATCCCCAGGGGATCCCTCTCTTGTTCAAGAAAGAAAAAGTTCTCCCTAAAGGAACATAGATAGGACAATCACTCCGGTCTAATCGTCTAGCTTTCTCATTGCCCAACTCCACATCGTGGGCCTATCTTCCTCTAGTGTTGACTTAATGTCTTTAACATATGGAGTGCTCTTAGTGGAAAACATATAGAGCTCAGACTTTGCCCGCGTCATTGCTACATAAAGTAACGAAGCGTTTTCCCTTTTGTTTCGCATCTCCCATGGATAAAGTTCCAATCCTACCAGATATACTACTTCAAACTCCAGGCCCTTGGCAGAAAAGGTTGTTGAGATCGTCACGGCATCCCTGAATTGATCAAAACTTCTCTTCGTTTCTCTGTTCTCACTCAGCCAAAAATCCGCAATATGCTGTGCCGCTAGGGCCTTCCTTATACCCTGAACATAGTCGATCCTATGCCCAAACTCGACATTTTTCTGCTTTGTCTTGGCGATACCAGAATTCTTTACTAAGTATAGAACTGCAAAGTCAGAGAGCTTGTAGCCTTCACCCAACTTCCGTTTAATGTCGCTCGCGATGGTCGAACAAATATCGGTATAGTCACTTTTGACCTCCAATCGGGGGGCCCGTCCTTGGGGACGACCTATGATATCAGCTGGTAGTAGCTCTCCTTCGTCTTCGACAAAGTCCTTATAGAATCTGTCCCAATCGGAGTTAACAACAAGCTTAGAAGCTGGAAGTATAATTTCGTTAGTACTGCGATATCCAATTGGAAGTCTCATGCTTCTTTTTCGACCACCTGTCACATTAATTCCGGCACTCTTATATGTGAAAGATCTGGGATATATCTTCTGATTAGGATCCACTGTAAGCAAAAGGAAGTTTGTTTTGGCATCAAGAAATAGTTGCAAGCTTTTTAGCCAACTTGGATGAAAGTCCTGACTTTCATCCACCAATATTGCTTGATATCTCTCTACATTACAATCTCTTCCAATCCTCTGTAGTGCCTCTCCAACGAGGTAACTGTCCTCGTCATCGAGTTTCTTTTCTTGTTCATCATCTGACAGCGAAGCCAACTCTGTGCTCGACAAGGCTTTCTTTCTGTCGAATCGAGGAAACTCAACACCATGCTTTCTAAATAAACTGCCGCATAACCCGTGAAAATGGACAATTTCTATATTTCCCAGGCTTGTATGTTCCCTTTGTCTGAAGCTGTCGATGTAGTATCTGAGTTGGCGTGCCAATGATACGTTAAAGCAAGTCACGAGGATCTTCCATGTTGGAAACTCGGATGCGATAAGAAGAGCTTTCGAACACAAGACCAGAGATTTCCCGCTTCCTGCAACTCCTTTGACAATGCTATGTCCTGAATTGGCGACTTTCCGAGCAACTTGCTCTTGATACCTATCGAGTATAATCTTTTTTTCTCTTCCCCCTCTGTCCTTTTGTATTGATATGATTTCTGGAAAAAGAACTCCTCTTAATTCGTCCAGTTCAGCACTGGAAAGTTCCTCATTAACCCACCAAGGATCAAAGTGCCTCCTCAATCTGTCTCTGACTATTTTTGGGCTGTCAGCCTCCTGAATACGTTTAATATCATCTCTAAATAGACATCTTTCGACTCCTATTACATTATCTAATGTAGATCCTAAATGAGACCAAGAGCTTGTGTGTTTAAAGAATGCAGATGAGACTCCTTAGCTTCAATTTCGGAGTCATTGCGAAAGTTCGTGGTTTGAAATGGGATCCACATTAGTTTCCTTTCTACGAAGTCTGACTCCCTTATGTTGGGGAAAATAACTGCCACGGCAATGGGAATCTTAACATTTCCTTTGTATCTGCCTTCCTTGTCAATAAATGTATCTCTCTTCCGAAGCCTTTCGTTGAGCTTGAAATAGTAGTCCTGGGCCTGTTTGTAAGGACTCTTGACATTCCTTACTGAAGACCCGAAATTGACCTCCCAAACATCCGGGTTGGCATCACGAATGTTGTCAAGAGTCCAATCCTTAATCTCGTACAATATAATTCCAAGATCGGGTACGTAAGCGATAATGTCGGCTCTTCTGGCTTCCGCCACTTTTGGCTGAAACCAGAGGAGTACAGAATCATCCAGTCCGTCTCGCAGGGTCCGAAGCGCCCTCCTTTCTCCAGTCGTTATTCTGTCATCACTAAAGGCGGACTCCGGAATGACTATCGCCATCTCTTTATCCTCCAAGCTATGAAGTAAGAATGTTGCAAAATACTAACGTATGGGATTCCCTTTAGCAAAACAAGAAAATCCCGCTGAATTCAGCGGGATTTCTCGTTTCTGTACCCCGTAGGGGAGTCGAACCCCTGTCTCCACCTTGAGAGGGTGGTGTCCTGGGCCTCTAGACGAACGGGGCAGACATTCTGAGACAGTCAGGACAGCAGTCAGTATACGAAAGGCGTGCTCGAAAGTCAAAACCGCAAGCGAATCATAATTTGATAGTCTGGCATCCGGCTTCTATAATGATGGCAACTCCGGCCTTCACCACAGCTGCGCCGGAATCCTTATCGCCAGGGCGTTGCGCCACCCCGCAGCGGCGCCCCTCTGGCAACTAGCGGGTTCAAATCCCGCCCGGCCGCAAGTGTGACCGCCTTACACAAGGGGTACCGCCGGTCGGAAGACGAGAAGGGAAAGGATATGTTTTCCACGCCTAAACAGATTTCGCGCGCCCTCGACCGTGTCCTGCACAAAGTGATGCAGCCAGCCCGCTACACCGGCGGCGAACTCAACAGCGTCGCCAAAGACTGGGACGATGCCACCATCCGCAGCAAGATCGCCCTCGCCTTCCCCGATATTTATGAACTGGGCGGGTCCAACCTGGGGTTGATGATCCTCTACGACCTGATCAACAAACGGGACGACCTCCTGGCCGAGCGCATCTACTGCCCGTGGAGCGATTTCGAGACGGTGATGCGCCGCGATGGCATCCCTCTTTTCGGGCTTGAAACCCGCCACCCGGTCACTCATTTCGACATCCTTGCATTCTCGCTCCCCTATGAGCAACTCTATACCAATGTTCTGACCATGCTCGACCTGGCGCAAATTCCCCTGCGCGCCGCTGACCGTGACGCCTCCCACCCTCTGGTGATTGCCGGCGGCTCTGGCTGCTTCAACCCGGAGCCGATGAGCGCATTCTTCGACGCCATGGTCATCGGCGAAGGCGAAGAGGTGATCTTCGAAATCATCGACGTGCATGAGAAATGGAAAGAGCAGTTCGACGGCAACTCGCAGCAGTCGGCGCAGGCCCGCAGCCAGCTTTGGGCTATGCTCGCGAGCATCCCCGGCGTATACGTGCCCGCGCTCTACCAGGCCAGCTACGCCGCCGACGGTACCATCGCCGAGATCCGCCCCGCCCACCCCGACGCCCCCGCCACAGTAATGAAGCGGGTGGTGACTGTCATGCCGCCGCCGGTTACCAAATTCATCGTGCCCTTCATCAACGTCGTCCACAACCGCGCCGCCATCGAGATCATGCGCGGCTGTACGCGCGGCTGCCGCTTCTGCCAGGCCGGCATGATCTTCCGCCCCGTGCGTGAGCGGCCCCAGGAGGAGGTCTTGCAAGCAGTAGACGAGATGATCGCCAACTGCGGTTTCGAGGAAGTCAGCTTCCTCAGCCTCAGTAGCAGCGACTACACTTATGTCGAAGAGCTTGTGCGGCGCACCATGGAACGGCACGGCGAGCGCAGGCTGTCCGTCGGGCTGCCCAGCCTTCGCATCGAGAGTTTCAGCGTCGACCTGATGGATCTGCTCGAAAAGGGGCGCCGGCGCTCCGGGTTCACCTTCGCGCCCGAAGCCGCCACCGACCGGTTGCGCGATATCATCAACAAGCCCATCGCCTCCGAAGATCTCTTGCACACAGCGGAGGAGGTGTACAGCCGCGGCTGGAAGACCATCAAAATGTACTTCATGATCGGCCATCCGACCCAAACGCTCGAAGACGTCCAGGCTATCGTAGATCTTTCCAAGCAGGTCCTGGCCGTTGGCCGACGCGTCCTCGGCAACAAAGCAAACGTGCGTATCGGCGTCAGCACGCTCGTGCCCAAGCCCCACACGCCCTACCAATGGGTGCCGATGGAGGAAGAAACCACCATCCGCCAGCAGATCCGCCTATTGAAAAAGGAGTTGAAAGGGCCGGGCATCCATTTCACTTGGAATGATCCAGCCGAAACCCTGGTCGAAGCCTTCCTCACCCGCGGCGACCGCAGGCTGTGCGATGTCATCCAGCGCGCCTGGGAACTGGGCGCTAAACTTGACGCCTGGGGTGAGTATTTCCGCTTCGATCTCTGGCAGCGGGCCTTTGACGACTGTAACCTGGAGATGGACTGGTTCGCTCGCCGGCAGCGCCCCCTGGATGAAATCCTGCCCTGGGAGCATATTTCAGCCGGTCTGAACAAGGAGTTCCTGGCACAGGAATACCTGCACACTTACGCCGGCGGTGTCGTGGATGACTGCCGCGAACACTGCTTTTCTTGTGGTATCTTGGGTTTCTTCAAGGAGCAACGCCGCGAAGCGCCGGATGAGGCCTGGTGCTGTCCGCCGTTGGGCAAAGACAAGGCCCGCCAGCCGGTCGATGTTGTGCCGGTCCCTCTCTACTTCAACGACGATATGAAAGCGGCCGGCGTCTCCCTCCCTGCCGGCTCAGGCGTAGACCCCTCCCAGCTTATTCAACTGGAAGAGGCCGCGGGCCAGTTCGATGAGCGCGTGCCCCAGCGTCGACATGGAACCGTCAGCCAGCGGATTGCAGAAGCGGAGACCGTCTGATGGCTGTGCAAGTCCGCCCGCCCCAGCAGCCCGCCGTGCCCGGTGAGACCGTTCGCCAGCGCGTCCGCATCACCTACGAGAAGGGCGAGGCCATCAAATTCATCAGCCACCAGGACGAGTCACGCCTGTGGGAACGCACTCTGCGCCGCGCCAACCTGCCGCTCCTCTACAAGCGCGGCTTCAACCCGCAGCCGCATATCCAGTTCGCAGCCCCGCTCGGCCTGGGCATGACCGGCGTGCGCGAACTGCTCGACGTGGCATTCAGCCCGCCTGTGCCGCTTGACGAATTAACTATGAGGATTCGTGAAAAGCTACCTCCCGGTGTACGTCTGCTCAACGCAACCGAGGTGCCTTTCAAAACCGTGTCGCCCCAATCCCAGACAATCGGCGCCGACTACACGATTATTATCTACGCGGACGCCGGGGAGGTGTCCGACTCGGAGTTACAAACCAAAATCGAGGCGTTCCTGGATCTGAAGGAAGTCTGGCGCGAGCGGGAGCGGCACGGTCAGCGCTATAGCTACAACATGCGCCCACTGGTCCTCGAAATGCACTATAACGGCTTTGACGCCACCACCGCTGAACACCGCATCTTCCTGCGCGTACAGGTGCGCTCCGGCGCAACCGGCCGCCCTGACGAACTGGTCGACGCCCTCGGCTTCGACGACTACGCCCGCACACTCCGCCGAGAACGTATCTACTTCGCCGACAGCGAACAGGATCAGGCCGTCTTCGCCCCCTACCCCGTCATCCTCCAGGATGAGATTTCACCCGAGAGACCCAAGCCCCGCCGCAAGGGGCGCAAACGCCGTCGCCGGGCCGGGGCGCAGCCTGAAGCTGACCGGCAGAACAACCAGCCCTTCGCCGAGAAAGCGGCCGACGAGTTCGATTGAACACCTTCATAGGAATTTCAGAGTAGTATTACAGCACGGAAAGCAATTTCAAAAGAGCGGAACATCCAACCACTTTCCGCCCTGCATCGCCGACTCGTGAGCGATGATACCAGGGATGGTGAAGTCCAGCGCCCGTGCTACGTCGATGGGCGGCTTAGTGTTGTGCAAAATGGCGTCGATGAAGTCTCGCACCATGTAGTACTCTGACGTGCCGTGCCCACCGCGCCGCGCTTCCTCCGGCGCGTTCGGGTCCACCGTCGGGCACTCGATCTGCCGCGCGCCCTCCTGTTCAGTGGCCTCATCTTCGCTGTAAATCAGACCTGTCGTTCCGCCCCATCCGCCCTGGCGGCCGTTCTCCACAAAACCCTTCTCGCCGTAAAGCGTGTAGAAAATCATGTCCGGATGCCGCGGCGCCACCTGGCTCCGCAGAATCTTGACCGTCGCGCCCTTCTGCGTCTGGAATAGCCCTACTTCCATATCCAAATAACCAAGCCCTTCATCGGGGTAGATATTCTTACCGGAATGGACACCGGTCGCCTTGACGATGCGGTCCTCCATCAGCGTGAGAATTGGTCCCAGACAGTGGGCGCAGTACCAGATCGGCGCGCGTGTGTAGCGCCATCTGCGCTCGCCCGTATCAGGGTTTCTGAGCAGCGGCACAATCTCGTGGATATATTCGCCTTCGGCGTGGAAGATCTTGCCCAGTTTTCCCTGTCCAATCCACTTCCTCCACTCGCGAATGTAATGGAAGTAGCAGTAGTTTTCGCCCATCATGTAGACGCGCCCCGTCTTGTGGACCGTTTCCACCAGCCGCTCACAGTCAGCCACCGTGTACGCCGCAGTCTGCTCGCACAACACATGCTTGCCGCTCTCCATCGCCGCAATCGACTGTTGCGCGTGATACTCGATAGGCGTCGCCACCACGACAATATCCAGCGGTGCGTTCACGAAATCCTCAAACCTTGTGAACATCCTGTCGTCGGGCAGCGAGAAGGCAGCCCCCGTGTCGGCCAACGTGTCCTCGTCAATATCGCACAGCGCGGCAACCTCCACCTGCGGATGACCGGCCAGACTGCGCATCAAGCCGCCCCCGCGATGCAATCCCACAAATCCGGTCTGTAGCTTGCTCATCCTGTCCCCAGCTCCTTCATCACGTGTTCGGACCGATCTGTCCAGCGGCCTCATCGACCATCGCATTACTGCCTATTCGTTCCACAACGCTTCCGCCAGTTCAACCGCAGTATCCACGATCCGTTCGACGCCTTCCAAGGCAATCCGATTGGGCCCCACCAAGGTTTCATAGCCCTCCTGGCTGAAGGCCGTTTCAGTCGGAAGGTACATCGCCAAGTCGTTTGTCAGCTCAGCCACCACCGTGTACGGAAAAGGAGAGCGCCGCTTTATCGAGAGCCCGTGTTCAACGAACAACTCGCCCGGATTAGAGGCAATCGCCAGTGGTCCGATGCGGGCCGCGTTTACGGGAACGTCCCACTGTTCAGGCAAGGACGCGACCAACTCAGCCTGCCGGTCAAATACATCCGCGCGGCCCCCCGCTCCCCCCCAGTTGAGCCTGCCGATTGCCTCAGACGAATGATCGGCCGGATCCCGCCGCGGGACGGTGATATCCCGGCGGATCGCGCTTACCGCGATCGCTCCTTCTATCGGAATGGCCCGCCGCGCGGCGTCCACCGCATGCTCCGCAAAGTATGTTGCGCCTTCGCGCCAGCGCTCTCCCCCAATCGTTACGTTAATGTCAGCGCACGCGCCCGGCGTGTAGACAGAGATTACTTCGGACCCGTACTCCTCTCTCATCTGTTCCGCCACCACACACGGATAGTCCGCCGACCAGGTCAGGCCGCTCTTTGAGTTGGTATGCAGCGAATAGTTATAGAAAACGCCCAACGTCGATCCGTCCAGCTTGTCAAAGCGAACGACCCAAAGTTCGGGGTCGACGGGGCCGGCTGTCCCATACACCTGCGGAATGAGGCCCAGATCGTTGAGAGCCTGAGGCATCCATGTGTTCATCACCTTGCCGTCCGGGCAGATGACCCTGCGGTTATGGATGCCGTGGTGAACCAGAGATCTGCCGATGTGCATCGATGCCGGCTCTACCCGTCCGGCGGCCTGTTCAACGCTCGCCGCGATGCGATCGGGTAAGGTAGAGAGGTAGTCGCCATCAATCACATCTGATGAATATACGTTTTCAGCCGTATAGGGCCCGCTATGGGTGTGGCTGCATGAGATCATGATGGCATGCGGCGGGATGCCCGTCCGGCGGGCGGCTTCGGCGATGATCGTGTCCGCCAGCTCCTTGGGCAGGCCGATCAAGTCGACGCCGACGATTGCAATCCGTCTGCCGTTGTTCTCTGCGACCAGCGCGTGGGACTGCAATGGATCGGTCGTGCCCTCATTCTTGCGCGGGTCGAGACTGCCGCACATGTAGAGGCCGACCGGCGGTGTAATATCGGTTTCGCCAAAGCCGATGCGAAGTTGGCTGTCTGACACAATAGCGTCTCCTCAGTGTCCGAACGTTGGGGTGTGAGGCCGTTTTTCCACTGCCGCGCTACTGAATGGCAGCCTCGTCTTCATAGTAAACCCAACGACCGGCCAGCCGAAACTGGACCAGAGTGAGTATTACCAGGAGTATAAACAACAACCAGGCCATAGAGCTGGCATAGCCCATTCGGAAGTAAAAGAATCCCTGGTTATAGATGTATACCACCCAGAACAGAAGGGAATCCATTGGCCCGGCAGCGGCCATTCCGTAGTTTGAGCTGCCCAGGAGGAATACCGGCGTGAAGATCTGAAAACTGCCGATGATGCCCATGATAAGAACAAACAGAATCGTTGGAGAGATCAGCGGGATCGTTATCTTCCAGAAGCAGCGAAGTGCGCCCGCCCCGTCAATCGCGGCTGCCTCATAGAGCGTTTCCGGAATCCCCTGCAGGCCAGCCAGGTAGATGATCATGCCTCCTCCGATACCCCACAGGCTCCAGAGCACCAGCGAAGGCTTTGACCAGTCGGGGCTGGTGAGCCAATTGGGGCCGACAATGCCAAAGACCTGAAATAGAGTCTCGTTCAGGAGGCCAAATCGATCATGCAGGATGAAAATAAAGAGGGAAACAGAGGCGACGATCGGCACGATAGAAGGCATGAAAAAGACAGTGCGAAAAACGGTGATGCCTCGTGCCTTCTGGTTGAGAAGGATGGCTAGCAACAGACCAAGAATCACCTGCGGCACAACCGCTGCAGTTACATACCAGACGGTGTTGAACACGGCAAGCCAGAAGCGATCATCGACGAACAGAATGCGATGATAGTTCTGCAAGCCCAGAAATTGCGGCGGCAACAGGCTATCATATTCGGTCAAGCTGTAATAAAAGCCGGCGGCAAACGGCCCCAGAATGAAAATTAGGAGGCCAAGAAACCAAGGCAATATGAAAACGAATCCGTCCAGAGCTTCCCGCCTCCGAATTGGGCTCGTCCAGACGCTGCGCGGCTTGGTACGAAGGGAGTCTGTTGCCGCTCTGTCGGTTATGGATACTGTTTCCTGACGCACTGCTCTTCGCCCTTCCTGGCACTTGTAGCGCTTAACAAGCCCCAAGGCGGCCGGCCTGAAGACGCCGGTTCCCCGATTGCAGGACTACCCTTTGATGCCAGACATGACCACGCCCCGGATAAAGTACTGTTGAAAGAAAAAGAAGACCAGCAGCACCGGCAACGTCATCATCAATGCCATCGCCATCATCTCCTGATAGCGGACCTCTGTACGCTGGATAAACTGCCGCAAGCCAAGAGCCAGAGTGAATTTCTCAGGGCTATTCAGGTAAATGAGAGGGCCGAGAAAATCATTCCAATGCTGCATGAATCCGAAAATCGCCACAGTCGAGAGGGCGGGTTTGGACAGCGGCAGCAGTATCTGAAAGTAGATGCGGTAATTTGAAGCGCCGTCTATCGTGGCCTGCTCAAACATCTCCGTTGGCAAAGTCTTGAAAAACTGGCGCAACAAAAATATGAAAAAGGCCCCGCCACCGAAATACGCTGGAACGATCAGCGGCTTGAAGGAATTCAGCCAGCCCAGGTTCTTGAAAAGTATGAAGGTGGGTATCATTGTGACAACAAAGGGCAACATCAGAGTCGCCAGCAGGACTGCAAACAGGAATTCGCGGCCCGGAAAGCGTAGGCGGGCAAAACCGTAGGCGGCCATGGATGCCGTGAGAAGCTGGCCTATTGTAGCCAGTACTGTAATTGTCGCCGTGTTAAAGAAGTAGAGACCAAAGTGACCACTCGTCCAGGCAACACCATAGTTCTCCCATATGAACGGGTACGGAATCCATACCGGAGGCCACGTTCCTACCTGTTCATTGCTCTTCAACGAAGTGGAGGCGAGCCACACCAGTGGCATCGCAAAGAGAAAACCCAATCCAATCAGCAAGCAATAAACGAAAGTTGCCCGTGCCACTTTGCGCGGTCTTCCTTCGAACCGGCCAAATGCAATATTTAGCATAGGTCACTGGGGCCCCAGCCGTATTCCTGAAAGGGTAACTGAACTCGCACGCATGCGCGCGGCCGTAAGTGAACGAGCGAGGTTTCAGGAACCGGTGTGCACCGAGTCCCGAACCCCGCCCTGCAACTCTGTGTCCCGGGTTGGCTTAGGAGGGCACTGGGAATTCGTTGTGCCGGTCCAGAATCACCTGGATCTTTTCTTCCGCGATCTGCAATTCGGAGGCAATGTCATTGCCACCAATCAGGACGTTGTCAAACATCGTCGCCAGATCCCCTAACGTCTCCAGGATGCCGACAAATATAGGAATCCACTGCACCGTATTGGCCGTCGACGCGAAGACTTCGCGCCGCTCATCGAAAGCGGCCCACTTCATACCCACGTCCGAGCGCGCCGGCAGCCAGTGGAATCGATTGGCATGTTCGAGGTAGAACTCTTCGTTCATCGAAAAATCGATCAAGGCCCAGGCATCGTCGGGCTGCCCCCCCTCTTTGAACATAAACCATCCACCGCCCCCGTCATAGTTGGCGTGAACGTTATGCTCGGGAAAGACCGGCCCCGGAATCATGCCAAAATCGAGATCCGGGGAGTACTTGTCGTAGTTGCGGAGCACCCACTGACCGTGCATGGCCAGGCCCACCTTGCCTGCCGAAAAAGCATCGATCCCTTCGGCCAGACTGAGCCCTCTTGTAAAGGCGCCTGCTGCCTCATATCCTCCCTGGTCGTCCATCACCTGTTTCAGGAAGGTCATGGCCTCTTCACCCTTGTCGGTGATGGTAACACGAGTCAAATCATCACTGACCATGTCACTTTCCATACACCAGATCAAAGTCAGGAACATAAGGTGGACCGGCGGATTGCCAAACGTGGGAGTGAATCCAACTACATCCAGGCGACCCGCATCATCAAATTGAGTTATCTGGTTGGCCATCTGGTGTAAATCGTCCCACGTCAGAGGCGGCGAGTCCGGGTCCAACCCAGCTTCCCCCAACACCGTCCTGTTGTAAAGGAGGGCGCGGGTATCTGTTGTATAGGGAACAATCCATTTCTTTCCCCACAGGATTGAATCCTCCTGCAGCCGCTCCCAGATGTTGTCCCATGTGAAGTTCTTGGCTCCCTCAATATATTCGTCCAATACGACCAAGGCATCGCGCACGGCCAAATCCGCGCTTTGCCACCGACCCAAAAAGGACACCGGCGGCGGTGTGCCGGCCGCCAATGAAGCCATCGTTTTCGTGTTCGAGTCATATTCGCCAAGTTGCCAGGCTGCCGTAACGCCCAACCCTGCTTCGTTGAACTTGTCCTGAATATTCAGGGCGATTTCCTCCCACGGAAACCAGAACACCACTTCAGGAATCTCGGCAGCCGGCGCCTCGGCCCCCCCTTCGCCAGACGTAGCTGCT
This sequence comes from Caldilineaceae bacterium, assembly GCA_963662575.1. Taxonomy (GTDB): domain Bacteria; phylum Chloroflexota; class Anaerolineae; order Caldilineales; family Caldilineaceae; genus Bin5. The sequence goes on along the minus strand of OY759723.1, from coordinate 5,440,049 downwards.
GGCGCCGCACAGGCCGCAAGCGCTAGCCCGGCAGCGCTCATACCGGCCGTCTGCAGAAATCTGCGTCGATTAAGACTTTGCTGTGTTCCCATTTTGACCCTCCATGCTAGGTGTGGAATCTCGGCTGTCGGAACAATTCGGAGAACGGTCATCAGCGACTCGAAAAAACGTAAATACTATTTTACCAACCCCTTGCGTGTATGCAAAGAAGAAAAAATGCATGGTATTTTGTTGAAAACTGTTGATAGTGTGACGCCTGGAGGGAACCCAACAGGTCATTAAGGAAAACGCTCGCTCCAACTCCCTCAAACTGCCTCCTCCATCATCGCGTCCAACACCCGTCGGGGAATGGACTGAATTGAAACCGAGGGAACTGCATCGTCGATGGTAAACTGAACACGAGGAGGGATGCTATCCCTTGACCCGATCATGAACGGTACTTACACGTTTCGCACCGCGACACTCATCGCCTTGCCATTTCTGTTGCTGCCCGCCGCTGTCTGGCTGGCGGTCAATGCACCCGAACCCCTGCCCGCAAACATCTGGTCCCAAGGCGTACGCTGGTCACTGCGCGCAATCTACATTGCTGGCGCGTACTTGGGCTGGCTGGCAGGGCGTCCTCGCTGGTTCTATCCATGGCTGGGATTCGCCGTTTACGGGGCGGTTGCCGCTTTACTACAACTCGCCTTTGGCATCATGACCTGGGGAGACTCCAGCTCACCGTTCTGGCTTGGCGTCGTCCTCATTCCTCTGGCATTCTCGCCTTATTTCGCTGCCGCGATCTGGCTAGGCTGGCAGCGGTCGCAACGAATGCTGGCAGCCTATACAGTCTTTCCTCACGCCGGCCTGACCATTCCCCTCTTCCTTCTTGTAATAGGGGAGATAGCTGGCGCCGAACTGCAGGGGGCGCTTCAGTCCGCTGCAGGAGCGGCTGTCGTTGCCATCATTTTCTGGAGCACTCCGCTAACCTCATGGCGCAAATGAAAGAAATGGGAGCAAGCCGCACTACTCTTTGGCAGTGTCATACTCACGCAGGCGCTCTTCCTGACCAGTTACGCCAACGTGGTGGATTTCAGGCAAAGTTTGAGCGCTCTGCTACTTCTGATCCCGCTTGTCGGCCTGGGCTGGCTGATCCTCAGCGGACCGCTGCTGTTGCCGCCACTACTCCAATGGCTAATTCGTCTGCTGAAAGCCGAACATGCATTTACTTCGCTCTGGCAAAAGGGCCGGAGAATCTTTTCCAGCCTGTCCTCAGCCTCACGACGGGCACGAGACAGCGAGAATTTCCCGAATTCTGTGAAGGATGGAGACAGTTCCCCCAAAGGAGACTTACCAATGAGTGAAGAGACAGTTTCACCTCCGGTTCCCGAGACGAGACAGCGGGCGACGACCGACCTGGATCGCTTCTACAAACTGTCAGTCGTTGTCCTGGCTGCTCTGGCCGTAATCATGGTCGCGCTTTATGTGGGCAGGGCAGCCGTCTACAAGATCCACGAATTCGAACGCGGCCTGCATCTGCGCGGCGGCCGTTTCCTCGCCGTGCAGATGCCCGGCTGGCACGCCCAGATCCCCCTCGTGGACACTGTGATCATCGTCAAAGTTAACGAGCGCCTGGGCTATGTTGAACGCATCCCCGCCATGACCTCTGACAATGTGACCATGGACGTTTCCCTCCAATTCACCTACCGCGTGACCGATCCCGAACGCTTTGCCCTGGCAGTGGACGACCCGGAGCGTATCGTCTTTGAGTTCGTGCAGGGCAGGCTGCGCGATGTCATCAACACCAAGGCGATGACCGGAGTGATGAACCAGCGCACTGAGATGAATCTTGAAATCATGCAGGAGTTGAAGAAGAAGGAAGACCAGTACGGAGTCGAGTTTATCACCGTCCAGATCCAAAACGCCTTGCCCCCCTCCGAGGTCCTGGCCGCCATCAAGGATCGCATGGTGGCCGGGCAACGCCAGGAACAGGCCGAAGCCGAAGCCGCACAGCAGCGCACGGTCGCAGATGCCCAATTTTACGCGTCGCAAAAAGAGGCAGATGCCGACGCCTACCGCATTACCACCACCGCCGCGGCTGAGGCCGAACAAATCCAACTCACGACCGAGGCGCAGCAGCTCGCCGTTCGCGCCATCCTCAGCGAACTGGAGGGCAAAGGCGCACTCGCGGAGAAGTATATTGACTATCTGATCGCAGTGGAACTGAAGGAGAACAGCAAGTGGATCCTGAGCGCCGGCGCAGAGCCAATCCTCGAACTTCGCACACCCGTAGAGGAGTAGCCCATGCGAAGAATACTACTCCTGGCTGGCGCGATTGTTGTCCTCGTGATGCTGCCGCCGACTCTGCAGCGGAACCTGACCGTTTCCCAGGCCCATAGCGAATTCATCACCAAAAGGGTATACGCCTACCGCGACTGGCAGAGCACCGGTGTGCGTATCGATCAGGGGGACCGGGTCGAGATCGAAGCGCAGGGGGAGTGGCTCTATACGCCCGATGAGTATCACGGCCCTGCCGGCCACCCCGTCTTTCCCGCGCCCAGCTTCTATCCCATTGCGAACGGGTCCGGCGGCGCGCTCATCGGCCGCATCGGCGAAAACGGGCCCCGCTTTGTCGTCGGCGAGCGCGTAAACACGCGTGCCAGCAGCCACGGTATCCTCTACCTGCGCATCAACGACGATATCCTGAGCGACAACGACGGCTGGGTCGCTGTCCGCATCGACGTAACCGAAACCGAAGACTCGCTGCCCTGAAATCGTGTTCTTCCCGGGTAGAAAAAAGAGGAGTGAGATTCGCTCTCCCTCCTCTATCCTATCCTCTCTCTTTTCGCTCTTCGCGTCTTACTCCTCGTCATCCCCGTAGCTATGGCCGGCCATAATCGCCCGCAACTCCGCCGCGCTTGAAGCCTTCTGCATTTGGCCTATGCGGTCGCCCTCATTCGCCAGCAGCTGCTTGACATTGCTCAGGACGCTCTCCATCTTGTCGGCCGGGAATTTACAGGCCCCGTTCTCATCCATATGCACGATTTCGCCCGGCGATACGTCCATGCCCCGTACATGCACTGGCACATTGACCGCCTGCACCGCCATCGCGCCATGCCCAGGCGTAACGCCGCTCAGCAGATACTGAAAACCCATCGGCCGAATCTCGTCAATGTCCCTCGATGGTCCGTTTGAGATGCAGCCGACACAGCCAAGTGCTTGCATCGCCGCCGTCATATTTCCGCCGGCCAGTCCCACCTTCCCGGCGATCTCGGGGGGGAATTTCTGTTCAAGCACCAGAATCGTCGGCTTCGGGGACGCGTCCAGCGCTTCCAGCACATCCATGAAAGTGAGCCGCGAAAAGTTCGGGTCCGGCAGGCCGAAGACGCATGTCACCGCGTAGCCGGCGAGCGCCCCCATTTCCGGATACATGCAGCGAATAGTCTCATCCGTGTACCAGTTTTCCGTCCAGGGATTATACAGGCCCAGGCAGAGCGGATCATCGGGGTAGGTGGCGACAACATTGGTGATTGACGGCGTATCGACCGTTTTCAGTTCTTCCAGGATCGCTTGGGGATTCATTCTGCCTTCCTTGTGTGGTAGGTATGGGCTCTGTTCAAAATTGCTGCCGCTTGGCGCTATAAGTCTGTATGAATTCGCAGATTCGTTCCATTGCCGGTTTCAATACATCCATTCCAGGCGCGTAACAGATGCGGATCGAGCCTTCGCCGCCGTTGCCGAAAGCATTGCCCGGCGCAACGGCCACATGAGTCTCGCGCAGGAGTTCCATCGCGAATTGGAACGAGTCTTCAATGCCATCAAGTTGCGGAAAGAGATAGAAGGCCCCTTCCGGCTCCGGTAGATTGACGCCGGGCACGCCGAGCAGCATCTCGGCACTGAAATCGCGCCGCTCCTGAAACTCCTCCACCATGGCCGCGATGTCATCCTCACCGTGGAGGATCGCCGCTTCGCCGCCGCGCTGGATCATGGTGGGAGCGTGCGAAACGATGAACTCGTTAAGCTGCGCCGCTTTCTGGACGAAGTCCGTCCGGCCCACCATCCAACCAAGCCGCCAGCCCGTCATGCGATAGGTCTTGGAGAAGGAGTTGACGACGATTACGGCGTCCTCGCGTGAGCAAAGCTGCAGGATCGACGGCGCAAGCTGCCCCATACCTGCAGGCCCGCTCTGCTCGCCCTCGGCAGTGCCATGTCTGCCGTAAAAGATGCGTTCGTAGACCTCGTCCGTCAGCAGCCATAACCCGTGGTAACGAGCGAATTCCAGTAGCATCTTCTGTTCCGCGACCGTCGCGGTCCAGCCGAGCGGATTGGAGGGCGAAGCATACAATAGCATACGCGTGCGCGGAGTCAGTGCTGCTTCGAGGGCGTCGCGGTCCGGCGTAAAGCGCTGCCCTGCACGGGCCATGGGCACTTCCACCGCGCGGCCGCCGAACATCTCCACCATTGCCGAGCCGTTGGGCCAGTTGGGGCTGAGCACGATCGCCTCATCGCCCGGATCAATGACACACTTGATGGCCAGGTTGAGTGCCTGCACACCACCCGACGTGACCTGGATCTCAGATGGATCGATGTCGACCTGATGCAACTTTGCAATCTGTTGGGCGATGGCGGCGCGCAGCGACGGCAGTCCCTGGTTGGCGCTGTAAAATGTCCAGCCTTCCAGCGCCGACTGGTTCACCGCTTTAATCACATAAGGAGGTGTCGGCAAGGTTGATTCGCCGAACTGCAAGAACAACACATCCTCCATGCCGAAAGCCGCGTCTGCCAGCGCCCGAATGCGGGAGGCCGGGACGCGCTTAGCAGAGGGCGCGAAGGAAGGGGAAGGCATGGAGAGCGAAGAATTCCTTTCCGCATCTAAGGAAACTGCGTTGATCTATGGTCGAACTGCAGGTCAGTTCGAAACGATCACTCCTGCAAAAGGGCGCGCGCGATCTCTTCCCACTCCTGCGGCAGGGAAGCGCTGCTGGCTGGTTTCTGGGCGCGGCCATACCAGTGGTTGGCGTTGGGCAGATCGCCCTCAACGCGGTGCAGATAGGCATGCACCCAAGCGGAACCGTTAAGGTCAGGCTGCCCCTGTAACGCGTCATGCGCGCCGTCCCAGTCATTGTCGGCCTCCAACCACAAGGCCTGCAGGGGCGCGCTCATCTTGGCGGGCGGTGTGTCGTCAGTCAGACTGGCTCTGAATTCATCAAACGTCATTGTTCGCTCCTCTCTTGGATTTCTGCTTGCCAAATCACAGTACGCAGCCTCTACTCCGGCACGACTGCAATACAATCGACTTCGATGAGGATGTTCGGCAACTGACAGCCGACCGTCGTGCGGGCCGGATACGGCTTGGTTACGTACTGCTGGTAGACTTCATTCATTTCGGCAAAATCGCTCAAGTCGGCAAGAAAGACACCGACCTTGGTAACGTGTTCCCACGAAGTGCCGGCGGCCTCCAGCAGAATTGTCAGATTATCGAATACACGCGTCGCCTGCTCGCGGAACCCGCCCTCAACGCGTTGCCCCGTGGCCGGATCCAGCGGCCCTTGCCCGGCGATGTAAGCAATCGGGCCGTCAGCGACGATGCCCTGCGAATAGATTCCCGCCGGCGGCGCTCCCTTCTCCGTGTACACTTCTTTCCGCATTTCTGCTGTCTCCCTTTGTTTTAGAATGTGTGGGCTGGCCAATAAGTATGGCCGGCACTCCAGATCTATTCTTCTACTTGGGTTGTGCCTTCAGAATTCTCGGCGACCACTGGCTCTTGATATAGGCCAACACCGCCCAGATTTCAGTATCGTCAAGCTGCTCTTCGAAACCGATCATGTTGCTCTTGTATCCCATGCCAACAAAAGCTTCCGTCCCTATCTTGGTAATCTCAAATAACTGCTCGTCGGGGTGATGCCACGTGTGACCAGTCTCATCGTGCGGAGGGGCAGGTAGATATCCGTTCTCATCCCGTGCCTTCCAATTGGCCTGCCCCTCAAGGTCCGCGCCGTGGCAGGAGGCGCAATACTGCTGATAGAGAATCTCTCCCAGCGCCACCAATTGCGTGTTGGAAGCGTCCGCCCCCTCAACTGGCCCCTCGACCTCAGGAAGACTGACTTCGGTCGGCGCTACCGTAGCCTCCTCGGTAGGAGCTTCGCTCGGCAACGCTTGGCCGCCCCCTTCATTCTCAGCCGGCCCGCAGCCCAAAAGTGCAAGCGCCGCCGCCAGGATCAGGAACGACACGATTCCGTGTTTCATTCTCTAGTCCTTTAGCGCCTCCCGCAACAGCCGCAGCCAGTTTCCATGACAAATCGCCGCGATGTCTTCCTCCGCGTAACCGTTGCCGCGCAGCAACTCCGGGATCCGCTGCAGATCCGCAATCGTGTCCAGGTCGGCCGGCGACTGCTCGCGACCAAAGCCGCCGTCAAGATCGGTCCCAATGGCGATGTTGCTGGCATTTCCCGCCAACTCGCATATGTGATCGATGTGGGGCACCATATCTTCCAGCATAATATCGTAGTTCCACTCCTGGCCGCCCCGCCACTTCGTCGACATCATCCAAACGTCCATCGCCATGCCGACGACTCCGCCGCGTTCGATAATCGCACGCAGCTGTTCGTCGCTGAACTGTCGCTGGTGCGGGACGATCGCCCGGCAATTGTTGTGGCTGGCCAGTACCGGGCCATTGTAGATCTCCAGCGCCTGCCAGAACGATTCATCTGATAAATGCGTCAGGTCCAGCATGATTCCCAGGCGTTCCATCTCCTGCAGCAGCGCGGGTCCCATCTCACCCAGTCCGAGTTCAGTACCCGTGCCGCCAGCATAGCGGTTGGGGCCGTAGTGGGAAGGACCGATTGCCCGCAGCCCCGCATCATACCAGAACTCAACATGCTCCGGAGTCAGGATCGGGTCCGCGCCCTCCATCGACAGCACAAAGCCCAATGGTGGCTCCTCGCCGCCCGTATCCTCCCAGGCCGTCCATTCACCCCAGTGATCATCCAGCTGGGTTCCGGAAGTGATGATGCGCACGAGCCCCATGTCCTCCAGCCCCCTGTAGTAGGCAAGATGACCCTGCGCCATCGCGCAGGCCTGGGTCGGATGATCGTAGTCGATATTTGGCGTCGGGCGTCCCGTCGAACGGGCGATGGCAGTTGCGAAACTGAGTGCCACGCGGCCCTGGCGCATCTCCGGGAAGGCCACTGTGCCGTAGCCCTGTCCCTTGCCGCTATTCTTTTGCTCAGTCGTGCGAATCGTGTAGACCGAACGCGTCAGATCGCGGTTGCCCTGCAGCGCGTTCATAGCCAGGTCGAGGTGTGCGTCGATGAGAAGCATGGCGTACTCCGGACGGTGCGATTGACTGAACTTTGGTGGATGATTCAGAAATGGAGCGCCGTTCACCCGGCAGCGTACCGCGGCAGACTTGAAGACGAAGCCTCGTCGCCACTCCGCGCGCGATCGTTTTCGCTCGGTTGAGGCGCCACAAAGTGCTCTCAGGAATGGAAGAACCGCCGGCACGCACGAAAGGCCTGTCTCAAGCAGCCTCGCCCTACGGTCCGGCGGAACATCGCAAATTGCGAATTCACTTCGCTACATGGCAGGAATCTGTAACTGCCCTTCGACCTGCAGACTGGCGCTGTCCAGCACGGTGACACCGTTCTCTCCGCCACCGTAAATGCGGCCGTCCAACTCCAGCAAACAGAGGGCGGGACTGCTGTCCGCTATCGGAGACCAGTCCGTGCCGTCTTGCGAGCACCACAACTGCGTGTCATCGCTCAGCAACCAGTTGACCGGTTTGCCGCTGGCAGCCGGTGACGAACTCTCCGACCCCCCTGTCACGGCGATGAGCGCGTTCACCTGTTCGGGCGCGCTTTCCACGGCGACGAAGGAGCGGCCGCCGTCTGTCGACCGCCAGAGACCGTCAGTCTCAGTTCCGGCGAGCACCAGCCCACTGCAGTGCACGTCCGGCGCAACCGCAACCGTCTGGTAGGCGGCATCAGCGGATTCACTGCGCTTCCACCCCAGCCCGGCATTGGGCGAACGGTAGATGCCCTCCTCCGTTCCTGCAAAGACTACCTGCCAGCGCGGCCAGGCGTCTTCGACCATCGGCGGCGTCCAGGCAATCGTCAGAACGGTCAGGTTTCGCAGCCCGAAATTGCTCGGCATCCAACGCATGCCCCTGTCGCGGCTGCGCAGCACGCCGTCCCCTTCGCTGGCCGCCAATATCACGCCGGAATCGTCGTAGTCGGGAGCCGAAGCAAATGCGAGCACAGCCGAATCCGCGCCCTCCTGCCAGGCGGCCTGCCACTGCTCTGCGGTCTCAAGAAGATATGCCACCCCAAAGGGCGCGCCGCCGGTAAAGATGCGGTCTCCAAGCGTGCAGGCCGTGGTCAGCCTCTCTTGGGGTTGGGGCGTGGGGGTTAGTTCCTTTTCGCCAACTGCGAAGAGTCCATAGGGGCCGGCAGCCCAAATGCTGCCTTCATATTCAGAAAGGGAGAGTATTATCGACATCGTTTACGGTTCCATACTTTGTGTTGGATCGCGGTGGAAAACGATCGTGTTTGTGCCCAAGGCCATCAGAGCGCCGCTGACAGCGGTTTCCAGCACCGCGGTCTGCACGCCAGTGACATCCACCAAGCCTGATTCGTGGGCATGTACAATCTCCTTGCGGACGACATCATAGGCATAGTCTGTCCCGGCATCTTCCAGGCGAAGTGCAGCCACCGAGGGAGATTCGATGCCCGCGTTCTTGACGATCTGCAAGAATGGCGCGTCCAGGGCATCGTTCAGGACCTTGACGCCGAAGTTTTCCTCACCCTCCAGCTCCAGACCGTCCAGCGCTTTGCGCGCGTGCACAAAGGCCGCGCCGCCGCCGGGTACAACGCCGGTCCTGTGGGCCTGGGAAACGGCGGTAAGCGCACGCTCGGACAGATTAGAAAGAATCTCGCGCTCTTGCTTGAGGTTGGTGCCCACTTTCAGCACACCCATGCCGCCGGTGAGCGCAGCCAGCCGGTTGATGATGTCCGTGCGTTCCTCATCATCCACCCTTAACCCCTCAAGCCGGTTACGAAGCTGTTCGACCGTCTCCTGCACCGCTGCCGAGCGGCTCTGATAGGGCTGCAACTGCATCGTCTTTCGGTCAACCTGTACCCGCATCGCTTCGCCCAAATCAGCCTCTTTGGCCCTGGCGGCGTAGGCGTAGTAGTTACGTCCGAGGATGTTTGCCCCCGTGAGCGTCGTCAAATCGTGGAAGGCCATCCTCCGCGGATCGCCTATCTCCTTCAACTGGATGCCGAGAATCGAAATCTTCTTCTTTTCTTCCGTCTGGTTGCGCACAATGACATGGAGCGCCTCTTCCTTGAAATGGGAGGCGACAATAACAAGTGACTTCTTGCCCATCTTCATCGCCGCCTCGATCAGCGCGACAGTCTCTGCCGCCTCCGACAGCGTGTCATCGACCAGGGCAATCGTGGAATCCCCATAAATAGCCCATTTGCGGATCGGGTCTGTGTAGAGGTGGAAGCTGGCAATTTCTGCCTTGTAGTTGGCGCCGGAGTAGTACTCACGCGCCAGATAGGGAGCCACAAACTTCTCTACCGAGACGCGCGCGTCCGGGCCGAGCAGATAGCTCAATTCACCAATTGTAGCGGCCAGATCACGGTCTTTGACTACCGTCAGGGCAACCAGGGCGAGATCGTCCTCGGTTTCGACGGGGGAGGCAATCTCCTTAAGGTTCTGGCGCACGGCCGCGGTGGCGGCCTGCAGGCCGATCTCCAGTTCTCTGAAACCGATGCCCGCCGTCAGCATCTTCAGCGCCTGCCGGTAAATCTCGCGGGTCAGAAGAGCTGTAGCTGTACCGCCGTCCCCCACCTGCCCTGCTATCCGCCAGACGATGTGACGCATCAGCATCGCGCCGACATCCACCTTGGGATCTCCCAGGCTGAGAATGCGGCGCACAGCAGTTGCCGCGTCGTCCAGCAGCTCCGGACCGCGCGTGCCGTCTCGTTCATGCACCACATGCCCGCCGACTGGGCCGAGGGTCGGCGCCAACAAATCGGCGATGCTGTTGATGCCATCGCTCAGACTCTCGTGAGTCTCTTCCGGGCCGGCGACCGCGGCCCTGTAATTTTTTATGCGTTCCAACTTTGCACCTCGATTATCTGCCGTCTGCTTTGGCTGATTGTTCTTCTTTTCTCTCTATTTCAACTACGTCCATCGAAATCGGATTCATGACCATAAATGGGCGTATTTCAGCCCCGTACCGGTGTTGAACAGCACCACAGTTTCATCGCCTTGCAGCCAGCCCGACTGTCGCAGCCGCACCTGACCGGCAAGCGTTGCCGCGCCCTCCGGGGCAGGGAATACACCGGTATGTCGCCCCATCTGCCTGGCGCAGCGCAGCATCTCGTCGTCGCTTACCGCGATGGCGGTGCCATCGCTTGCACGCACTGCCTCCAGAATCAAGAAATCTCCCACCGCGGCTGGGACTCGCAGGCCATCGGCCACCGTCTTCGCGCCCTGCCACGGTTCGGCAAACTCTTCGCCCTGCTCGAACGCATGCACCATCGGCGCGCAGCCGCTGCTCTGAACACTGACCATGCGCGGCCGTTCGCTGCCGATCAGGCCCATCTGTTCCATCTCGTCAAACGCCTTCCACATTCCCACCAACCCGGTGCCCCCGCCGGTCGGATAGATGATCACATCGGGCATTCGCCAGCCGAGCTGCTCAACGACCTCATAGCCCATTGTCTTCTTGCCTTCAATCCGGTAGGGCTCCTTGAGCGTGCTTACATCGAACCAGCCGAACTCTTCGACCTTTTCCCGCACCTTTGCTCCGCAGTCTGTGATCAGACCATCGACAAGCGTGACCTCTGCCCCCAGATTGCTGCACTCTACGCGGAACGCGTCCGGCACGTCCTCTGGCATATAAACGTGGGCCGGCAGGCCTGCTTTTGCGGCATACGCGCTCATTGCTCCCGCCGCGTTCCCTGCGCTTGGTATCGCCAGCTCTGCCGCGCCCAACTCGTATGCGCGGCCGACTGCCATCACCAGCCCTCTGGCCTTGAAGCTGCCGGTGGGGTTTAGTGACTCATCCTTTATCAGCGTATGGGGGCAACCGATTTCGCTGCCCAACTCCTCCGCGCAGACCAGCGGCGTCCACCCTTCCCCTAACTTCAGTTGGGCCTTCCTTGTCCGAACCGGAAGCACTTCCTCGTATCGCCACAGTGACGGTTCTCGCTCTTGCAAGGACGCCCGCGTCAGCGTTCTCGCCGCTTTGGCAAGGTCGTAACGCGCCAGCAACGGCTTCTCGCAGGCCGGGCACAGGTTCATTAACTGATCTGCATCGTACTCCTCACCACATCTGCTGCAGGAAAGATGGGTGAGCGTCGAACTGGTTGTTGTCATAACCATTGTCCGGCTAATGGAATTTGTCCGGCGCCAGAACGGAGAGCATCGCACGCTGTCGCTTTGTGACATATGGAAAGGAGCAGAGGCACAGGGGAGCCAACTGCCTGCTTAATTGTACTTCTCTTCCCACTGGTTGGCAAAATTTACCACCTATCATTCTGTTCATTCGATGACAATGATGTAGTGTGAAGGAGCGAGAACTCACAGCCATGGACACAGCGGTTAAGCGCCGCCAAAATTGGCAGGGCACCATACCACCTGCGAATGCGAACAGAAACAAAGTTCGTGGTAACTACTCAGCCACAATCAGATTGCGATTCTGAATGAGAGAAGAGAAGGTGTTTACTCTCTCTTCACTCTCTGTTTTTTGGGCGGTCGGGCCTACGGCCCTCCCTTGTGCAAGGGCTCCGCCCCCGCAACGCCCCCGTCCAAAACCATCCCTCACCCACCGTTCTGCGTTATTCTAGCAGTGCGTCTCATCCAAGGTGGCGGCTGCCAACGAATACACGATGAGATAGTCCGAGTGGCGGCGTGACTGAAGGTCTGGTCGACATAGGCACTGTAAATGGCTTAGTAGTTGCAGTTCGTGTAAGTACGATTCCTAAGTCAAAGACGAGATTCCACGCCCAAAGGTTCAAGTCCTGTTGAACTGCGGTTGAAGAGATTTGACATTCTCACTTCAGTAGACGAAAACTGCTCTGTGGGCTCGGCCTGATTTCGAGAGAATCCCTTTGTTGCAACTTTCCCCACGCGCAACCGTATGTACTGTTGAGGTGAAATAATGCAAACAATGGTCGAAACTCGGAATCTGCGAAAAACCTATAACCGCGCAGACGGCTCCACCATAGAAGCCGTCAAAGGCGTGGACCTCGAAATTCGCCAGGGCGAAATCTTCAGCCTGCTTGGCCCCAACGGCGCCGGCAAAACCACCACCATCTCCATGATCAGCGGCCTGGTCACGCCAACCGAAGGGGACGCAACAATCGGCGGCTTCTCAATCACCACGCAGTCGATGGCGGCCAAGCGCCTGATGGGATTCGTTCCCCAGGAGATCGCCCTCTATCCCGAACTCAGCGCCCGGCAAAACCTCACCTTCTTTGGTAGAATGTACGGCCTGGGCGGAAAAGCGCTCAGCCGCCGCGTCGATGAACTGCTCGAATTCGTAGACCTGGCCGACCGCCAGAAAGATCGCATCGACACCTTTTCCGGCGGCATGAAGCGCCGCATCAACCTCGCAGCCGGTCTCCTGAACAGCCCCCCGCTCATCTACATGGACGAACCCACCGTCGGTATTGATCCCCAGAGCCGGCGCCGCATCCTTGACACCGTCAAACTGCTGCGCGACGAACAAGGCATGACCGTCCTCTACACCACCCATCTGATGGAAGAGGCTGAGGAGTTGAGCGACCGGGTAGGCATCATGGATCACGGCGAGATCATCGCCATGGGGACCCAGGCCGAATTGACCCAGCAGGTGGGCGAAGAGGACCGGCTGGAATTCACGACAGGGGCACAGGAAGTTGCTGAAGCTTTGGTCGAACACATTCAACAGGAGACCGCGGGCGTAACGCGTGTCCTCTACAATCCGCCCGAGCAGATCAGCGACGACAATAGCGAGTCTACACCTGCCCTTCTGACAATCTTTGCCAAACGGGGCCGCACCGCACTCCCTCAGATAATACAGACCCTCGACGCCGCCGGCGTCGAAATCCAATCCGTAGCTGTACGCGAGCCAGACCTTGAAGCGGTATTCCTGGCACTGACAGGCCGCGCATTGAGAGACTAACTCCCGAAAACGCCCTCTCGGGCCTGCCCGTCGGCGGGCCACCCGCAACGCGGCCGCCCGAGACCAACCCACCTCCCATCCACCAACGACCGCCTTTTTCGATGCGAAAGATTCTCGCCTTCGCCTCCAAAGAACTTTACACAACCTTTCGCGATCGCAACCTGCTCCTTCTCATGTTCGCGACGCCGCTGGTGCTGTCCACCATTATCGGGCTGGCCTTCGGCGGCATCGGCGGCTCCGAACTCCCTGACTTCGCAAACATCCCTATCGCTGTAGTCAATCTCGATGAAGGCGTCGACCCGCAAGAAATCATCAGTTTGCCGGACCAGTTTGCCAATCTGGACGTGCTACCCTTCAATCCCGACGATCTCGCCCGTGTCTTAAACCAGGCCGGCATCGGCCCCGACCTGCTGTTGCAGGACGGCGCCCCGCTCAACTTCGGCGATCAACTGGCCGCCATACTGTTGTCTCAACCGGTCGAAGGCACCGGTGCAACCACGACCCAAGGATTCGATCTGACTGAGATTGGATGTAGCCTGCTCGACGAACCGGAGGCAGCCGGCGCCGCCTCTCTCGCGGAGGGAGGGTCCTTGGACGATCTGCTGGATGCCACCGCGCTTGACAACGCAGAACAGGCGCGCGCCGCCGTCGATAACGGAGAATTCGCCGCCGCGGTCATCATCCCGCCTGGCTTCAGCCGCAGAATAATGCCCCAATTTGCCTTGGGCGAAGACCTCAGTTTCCGCACCCAGGTCCCAGACGAAGCCGGGGCCGTCGAGGTGTACGCCAACAATGGTCAACCGATATCAGTACGCATTCTCCACAGCGTCGTCGCCGGTATCGTGAATCAGTTTGTGCGCGTCAGTGTTGCCCTGGGCGCAACCCTGGAAACATCCGTCAATACGCTGGCAGCCAGTATCGGCCGCGGAGAAATCAATCTGGCTGCAGTTGACCTGTCCGCGCCCGCGGCCGCCCTGCAAGACCTGGATGCCACCGCTCTCGAGCCCCTCGGCTGTCTGATCACGCCCGGCGCCAACAACATCACCGTCGCCCACCCACCGCTGGAGGCCATTCAGGAAGCGCCTCGTTTTGCCCGCACTATCGTCCCAATTGGCGCATCGCAGGCGGTCTTCTTTGCCCTTTTCACCGGCATCTTCGGCATCCAGTCCCTCTATGAAGAGCGCAAGAACTGGACCCTTCAACGCCTGATCGTTTCACCTACTCCGAAAGTTTTCCTGCTGGCAGGCAAGCTGCTGGGAAACCTGGTCACCGTCTTCCTGCAGATACTGATTCTCCTGGCCGCCCTGACCCTGATCGCCTCCGTTGTCATCGGCCAGCCAACATTTATCTGGGGAGCCAACATTTCTGCGCTCCTCGCCTTGACCCTGGCGCTGGCACTATGCGTATCGGGCGTAGGCGTATTGGTCGTAGGTCTGGCAAAGACGCCAGAGCAGGTCAATCTATTCGGACCGATGATAAACATTACTCTGGCCGTACTGGGCGGTTCCTTCGGTTTCGCCCTGCCCGACCAGGCCGCCAGATTCTCGCTCATCTACTGGGGCGTGGACGCTTTCATGAAGCTGGCCAATGCCCAGACCGACGTCACAGTCAACCTGCTAGTCCTTATAGGTCAGGGTATCGTGCTCTTCCTGCTGGGAGCATGGCTCTTTAAGCGCCGCATAGACCTGTGACCTCCTGAATGACAAACGACTGATGCGAACTACACAAAATACCGCGGCAATCAGCCACTAACAATGCGATCAATCCTGACCATTATCCTCAACGATCTGAACATCTTCTTCTCGCAACGGGGCAACCTTGTCGGCCTGGTCGTCATCCCCGTTCTCCTGACGCTCGTCATCGGCTGGAGTTTGGGCCGCTTCGGCGGCGGTCCGACCCGTCTGCGAGTCGATCTGATCGATCATGACCAGACCGAACTGTCCGCCCAACTGATCGATCAGCTGCGTGCCGCAAACGACGTCCTCGTGCTGTGTCCGTTGGACAATGACGCTGAAGACTTTTGCAGGCTCGGAGGCGAACCACTGCAACTGGAGCGCGCCGTCGAACGCGCCCGGTCAGGCAGCACCAGTGCACTCATCGTCATCCCCGCCGGCTATGCCGCTGCCCTAGAGGGATTCGAGAGAATAAGCATCGACTACTATTCCCTGTCCGACCCTCTCCAGCCAAGCCCTGTTCTGCAAAGCTTGAACGCGGTCCTGCAGCGCGCCGGCACCGCCTCAATGACAACCGGCGTGGCCGGCGCCCTGCTGGACAACCTGACAGTGGCCATTGATCTGCCGCCTCTCAACCAAGAGACGCGAGACGGTTTCCTCCGCACCCTCTACCTGCGGTCGCAAGAGTTGTTGACAGAACAGCCGGCCCCCGTCCGCTTCCGAGTCGCCGACGCCGCCAGCGACGGTGAAGACGGCTCCTTAAACGGCTTCAACCAGTCCGGGCCAGGGATGGGGTCCCTGTACGTCATGTTCACGGTCCTGGGCGGCATGGCCGTCCTTCTGCGCGAGCGCCGTCAGTGGACCCTCCAGCGCCTGATGGCCCTCCCGCTTTCTCGTGCCCAGATCCTCGCCGCCAAAATCGGCGTCTACTTTACCCTTGGCATGATTCAGTACTTCATCGTTTTCGCCGTCGGCGCCGCCGCCGGCATGGACTTCGGCAGCGACCCCCCTGCCCTGCTCGCAGTCATGGCAGCTTTCGTACTCTGCATCACCGCCCTTACCTTTGCCCTGGCCCCCTGGATGAAGAGCGAAGGCCAGGCCAGGGGCCTTGTTCTCCTCCTGTCGCTGTCGCTCGCCCCCCTCGGCGGTGCCTGGTGGCCGCTCGAAATCGTGCCCGAATTCATGCGGACGCTTGGCCACCTCTCACCCGTCGCCTGGGCCATGGCCGCCTTCCAGGATCTCATCTGGTACAACGGCGGCTTCACCGACGTCCTCCCGGAAATAGGTGTCCTCCTGGCCGCCGCCGCGGTTCTGTTCATCTTCGGCATTCGCAGCTTCAAGTACGAGTGATCATCCAATAATCCCTTCAACTCTCAAAGAATTCTGAGATAGAAACAGATCCGACAGTCGAGCGCTTCGACAGGCCCCAAGACCGAGGCTGGCCTTTCATTGCTGTCAGCTGCAAGCACCGAGGATAGAAACCGTGAGGATGTTTTGGCGTGCGACGAATTTCCGTTTCTCTGCTATTATTGCGCTAACCGCTCTCTCTTGAATCCATTTAGGTAGGGAGTAAATGCAAGTGACGACATTGGAGAGAATTAGAGAATTAATTCCAGGTATAACAAAAGCAGAGAAAGCCGAATTGCTCCAGTGGATTGTTCGGGACATCGGTGGCGCGTTTTCTGGCATCGAAAGTAATCCGGGAGTCTTGGGCGGTGATCCATGTATTGTGCGCACGCGTATCCCTGTGTGGCTTTTGGCGCAAGCCAGAATTCTTGGCAGTAGTGAAGCGGATATTCTCAGGGCATATCCAACACTTCGTGCTGAGGACTTGACCAATGCCTGGGCTTACTATCGAGCCAATAGAGATGAAATCGAACGGCAGATCAAAGAAAACGAGGCGGCATAGAAGTGCCTTGCTTGTAAGCGGAACGAGGTCTTCCTCCGTGTGAATTAGCAGCTCAACCCGGTCCGTCCTTCGCCCTATCCCAAACCATCCATTATGTCAGAAGCCGAACCGAGCAAAATTTCACTGCAAAACTCGGGTGATGCCGCAAGCCGGCCCTCTTCCATGTACGCCGCCGCCGGCGTCGACATTGAATCCGGCAACCGCGCTGTCGACCTCATGCAGGCGGCCGTCCGCTCCACCCATACGCCCCAGGTGCTGGCCGACGTCGGCAGCTTCGGCGGCCTCTTCGCCCTTTCCGATCTGCCCACGCAGCCCCTGCTTGTCGCCTCCACCGACGGCGTAGGCACCAAAGTCAAGCTCGCCGCGCAGCACGGCCGCTGGCAGGCAATCGGACAGGACATCGTCAACCACTGCCTCAACGACATCCTTGCGCAGGGCGCGCGCCCTCTGTTTTTCCTCGACTACATCGCCGCCGACAAGCTCGTGCCTGAAAACGTGGCAGCCATCGTGCTAGGCATGGCCGACGCCTGCCGCGCCGCCGGCTGCGCCCTCCTCGGCGGCGAAACCGCCGAAATGCCCGGCGTCTACACACCCGGCTCATGCGACGTCGCCGGAACCATCGTCGGCTTGGTTGACCGCGACGCCCTCCTTCCCCGCCCGCAAGCCATGAAGCCGGGCGATCTGCTCTTAGGTCTGCCCAGCAGCGGCCCCCACACCAACGGATATTCTCTCATTCGCCGCATCATCTCCACCCGCGATCCTCAACAGCCTCTGGAGGATGGCGAAGTGCTGATCGACGCGCTTCTCGCTCCCCATCGCTCCTATCTGCCTGCCGTGCGCACGCTTGAGGAGGCCGGCATAATCATCAAAGGGCTGGCCCACATTACCGGCGGCGGCTTCGAGGATAATCTGCCACGCATTCTACCATCTGGACTGCGCGCCCGTATTGACCGCAACAGCTGGGACGTGCCGTTACTCTTTCGCCGCCTGCTGATCTGGAGCGGGATGGAACGCGGCGAAGCCTACCGTGTTTTCAACATGGGTATCGGCATGGTGGTTGTCATCGCCGCCGAGCAGGCGAGTGCCGCCCAGAGCGCGCTGCCCGAGGCTGTCTTTATCGGAGCGCTGGCAGGCAGCGACCGGGCCGAACCTGACGTGGAACTGCTGGGATGATGCACAAACGATAAAGCCGCTTGCCTGTTACTCCCCATCCCCGGCGTCTGCAATTTTGGCAATCAGAGTTGAGCAACATATTCAAACTGTACCGATTCACAGTCGCCGAGGGCCTGAAGCGGGGTTGAGAGCAATTGCATCAGGAAGTCGGAAGGAGAATCCATGGCCACCGAACTCGTTCAACTCTCGTTCAAAGGCTCTATCGCGACAATCGTTCTAAACCGCGCCGACAAGCTCAACGCCCTTAACGCGGAGATGCTAACCGCGCTGGAAGCCTATGCCGACGAACTGGACCGTAACCAGGACGTACGCGTAGTGCTCCTCGCCGGCACCGGTAGAGCCTTCTGCGTAGGCGCCGACATCTACGAGTGGAGTGATCTTTCGCCCCTGGAGATGGGCCGGCGCTGGATCCGCGACGGACACCGCATTTTCGCCCGCTACGCACGGCTGCCCCAGCCGGTCATCGCCGTCCTCAACGGCTACACTTTCGGCGGCGGATTGGAACTGGCGTTAGCCGCAGACCTGCGTCTGGCCGCGGAAGGCGTACAACTCTCTTTCCCGGAGGTCAAGCTGGGCATCATCCCCGGCTGGGGAGGTACCCAACGCCTTGCACAGCTAATCGGGCCGAGCCGGGCCAAGCAAATGATCTTCAGCGGTGAACGCGTGGCCGCGGAGCAGGCGGAGACCTGGGGGCTGGTGAATGAAGTTACGCCGGCAGACCAATTGGCCGAGCGAGCTCTGGAACTTGCTGAAACGATCGCGGTCAACGGCCCGGTTGCCGTCCAGCTTACCAAGCAACTCATCGACGCCGCCTTTCCAGCCACAGGCGATAGCGGCGTGGTTCTGGAGACCCTCGCAGGCAGCCTCGCCTCCTATACCGCCGACGCGCAGGAAGGCGTCGCCGCCTTCCGCCAGCGCCGCCAACCGCAGTTCAGCGGGCGCTAAACTAAGAGGACGGTTCGCAATCCAAGGGGAACAGGACATAGGCCGCGACCGCGTTACTCCTCTTCGATCACCTCACCGCAATGGGGGCATACAATCCGGCGGGTCCCAGCTTTGTCCAACTCCTCCATGAATCCCGAACCCAGGATGCCCGCCGGCAGCGCGAACAACCCAATGCCAACAATCGCGATTATCCCGGCCAGGAGACGCCCTGCCCCCGTCACTGGAAACACATCGCCGTAGCCAACCGTCGTAAGCGTGATTATGCTCCACCACATCGCCTTGGGTATGCTGGCGAACTCCTCCGGCTGCGCTTGATGTTCAGCAAAAAACATCATCGAAGAAGTCATCACCAGCAGCAAGAAAAGGACCGACACCACCGCAACAAGCTCGCCCCGCCTCGTATACAGCACTCGGCCCAAAGTGCGCAGACTGGAAAAGTAACGGCCCAGCCGAACCATGCGGGCAAGCAGACGCACAACCCGCAGGAAGCGCAGGTCCAGCCCGTGCAGATTGAAAAAGAACACACCGTATACTGGCAAGACCGCCAGCATGTCAATCAGCGCCAGCGGAGAGGCCATATACCGCAACCGACCCCTCACCGGATGAGCATATTTCGGATTCTCAGTGCAGGACCAGACCCGCAGCAGGTACTCCACCGTAAAGATGGCGACCGATATGACTTCGAACAGATAGAATGCGCCCGGAGCTATCCGGTTTATCTCCTCGACAGTCCCCACAATCAGGGCAATGACATTCAGAGCTATCAGCGTGATCAGGAAAATATCGAAGATCTCGCTGGCTCGGTGGCCCGGTGCAGCCTCCTCGATTATTTCGTAAACAGTCTTCTTGATGGATTTCATCTGAATACAATGTGGAAGTGCAAGCGCGAACGTCTGTTGAGACCAGGCCTTCCTACACCAGCTTCTTCATACGATAGAGCGTTTCTCGACCATTCCGCCCAAATCTGTAAACGTTCGATTACTTTCGGGACCTGGAAAAGGCTGTTTCTGTTGCCTGTTCTATTTCTGGGAGCGAGTTCACAATTGATACTTCGGGGATCAGAAATGGCGTTAGCGTTAGGCCAAAGGAGTAGAGCCCGCTTTTTTCGCGGCGTGGACAGACAAAACACGTCGGCTGTACCGTCCAAAGATACCGGCACTTCCTATGCTCTGCAGGTGTCTATTTCGTCAATTCTGTGGTGGGCGAGGAGGGACTCGAACCCCCGACCTCACGGATGTGAACCGTGCGCTCTAACCAGCTGAGCTACTCGCCCTTGAGGGGTGTACTGTGAAGAGATGCCGTCTGCCAAAGCACCGCCGAGTATAGCATCGACTACATATTTTGCAAATTCAAGCCTTTACAGCAAAATGACGTGACGAACTACAATGAAGCCCGTCGCGTCCTTGACGACTCGCCATCCAATCCTGGCCCAAAACGCTAATGCCCCGTTTCCATCGCCGCAACCGACTCCTCAATCGCACTTTCTTCGTACTGGTTATCGGCGCCGGACTATTCGGTTGGATTTACGCCGCCGCCAACTGGCAGCCGGACCCATCCGCTCTCGATCTGGATTCGCTGGCCGCCAGCGCAGACTGGATCGATATCGTCGCCGGTCTGATCGAGGACGCCATCCAGATTTTTCAGGAAATCACCGGTTAGTCGTCCCCCCCATACGCCCTATTCCTGCTCTTCCGGCGCATGGATGCAAACTTGCTCGTCCTGGGCATTCAAATACCGGCACAGTTCAATGTAGGCAGGCCGGAATGTAGGCGGCCCGCAACAAGGGCTTGGCTCCATAATCCCCCACCAGAACTGCTCTTCATCCTCAGGATTGCCGTCACTCAGCCACTCCAGATTGGGCATCGTTATCAGGCTCATCAAGCCTATCCACGGACGCCAGTTAGCCTCCGCAAATTCGTATGCCCGCTTCAGATAATCCGCCTGAACCGCCATGTCAATTCCGGCGTCCCTGCCGTGCCAGCGGTAATCCGGATTCACAGGATCGGATGTCCAGCCGAACTCCAGAAGCACAATCTGTTTGTCGGCGTCGCCATGCCTTTCCATAATCGCGCGGATGTCCTCTACATGACGGAAACTGAAGAAGCGATGCCCGCCGTATCGGGACTCCGCGGCCGCGGTGTTGGGTTCCAGTTCCGGGGGCGCTGCAAACCCTACGCCATGCACGCCCAGCGCGTCAAAGTAACCGTCGCTGTTGCCTCCCATCGCCTCGTACATCTGCTCGTAAAACAGGTCGTCCGGCATCGCCAATTCGTTGTTGTCCCCGGTCGGCGCCATGCCCGCGCTGATTACGAGCGCGTTCGGGTTGGCCAGTTTGATCGCCTCGTATGCCCTGCCTAGAAAGTAGACATATTCGGCCGCGTTCGGACGCTTGTGCCCCCACTCGCGACTCAAATTCGGCTCATTCCATATCTGATAAGCCTGAATACAGCCAACCGCCTCCGGTTTACAACTATAGCGGCTGGCTAAAGCAAAGACGTAGTCGGCGAAATGATCAGCGCTATCCGGCGGCAGGCCGGCCCAAAAATCTCTCTTCTGCGGATCAATCGATATCCGTGCCAGAAGCTTCAGATTACTGGCGTTCACCTGCTGTACAACCCTATCGGAAAATGACCAGTCGAGGTGCCCTTTGCCTGCTCCCTCAATATTCTCCCACGCGAAAATCTGCTTCACCCAATGAAAGCCGCCCTCACGGATCAGGTCTAAGTCCCGTTCTGCCACCTCTGGCCGCCACCACAGAAACGCCTGTGTACCGAAATCCGGGCTTTCCATCGTCGCTGGCAAAAAGCCGCTTTCAGCAGCCTGTTCCGTTTCCTGGGTAGGAGGCGCCGTGGTTGGCTGCTCCTCTTCAGCTGTCGGTGTAGCCGTTTCCGGCGGCTCCGGTGTGGGCGTCGCCGGTTCGCTGGTCGCGGTCGCTGCGGGTGGGACCGGCGTATCGGTTGCCGCTTGGCTGGTTTCACCTTCCGGCGTTGACGTCTTGGTCGGCGTGGTTGTAGGCCCTTCGTCAGACCTGTTGCAGGCTGCCAAAGATAACAAAGTGAGTAGGATGATTCCGATAAGCAAGCGGCGTTGCAAGGTCATTGTCAAGCCTTTAGAAGAGATGGGGCTGAATTCGATTCAATATCCACCGCAATTGCGCAGCAATCTAGGCCTGCCGCAGAAGGGGAGCTCCGCTTAAGAAGCCGTCCACCTCAAGGAGCGCAAGAGGGTAAATCTGACAGCGCCGGACGCGTTGGTCCGATGCTTTCACAACTCTACATGCCAGGGGAAGCCGTACTATTGTAAGTGAAACTTGAGATAATCGGAAAACTTCTGGCCTCAATTGAGATACTATGAAATCCGTCGCGTGTCCCGACTGCAATGCGTATCAACCTCGGCCCGCAACACAGAACTGTCGAGGCAGATGGGCCAAACTGTGCCGTCTGATCTGCTTAACGCGTTATCTCCCATGCCAAATGCTGGATCTCAGGCAATATCAGTTTTTCCATCGCCAACTTGACCGCATTTGTCGACCCCGGCACACTGATAATCGCGCAGCCTCGGTAGGTGCCCGCCGTAGCGCGACTAAGCATCGCGGCTGCCCCCACCTCTGCATAACTGAGCATGCGGAAAATCTCGCCAAATCCTGGCAATTCCTTCTCTAGCGACCCGGAAAGCACGTCGTATGTGCGATCTCGCTTGCTGACGCCTGTGCCTCCGTTGAATATGATCACCTGCGCGCCGCTCCCACTGAAATCGTCCAGCGCCGACGCAACATCTTGCGGTTCATCCGGCACAATCCTGGAAGCGATCACTTGGTGACCCGCAGCCTCAGCCATCTGGCGAATAGCCTGGCCGCTGCGGTCCGTTTCCGGCGTGCGTGTATCGGAGACGGTCACGATTGCAAAGGCGATGCTGCCCTTTTCTTCTTCCGCCTGCCGCCGATGCTCTTCGGAGCTTTTTCCATTCTTCATGTTTCACCCTCTAATCACGTATATGTTAATGAAAACGCGCGAAGATTACAAGGCGCGCAGAGGGTCTTGGCGCCTTTGCGCGCTCACCTCACCTGAGCATTATACATCTGATTCGAGAAAGCGGCTCCCCTTGGCCTCCTATCTCAACGGGCGCATCCTGTAGCGGCGGACGTAGCCCAAATTGGTATATCCTAAATTGCTGTGCGCCAGTGTGCATTCAAACATGCCAGCCATCGCGCCTGTGCCCGAACCATAGTCCATCCCCTCTTCACATGAACTACTGTTCAGACAACACGCGCCCAAGGTTCAGGGGCATCCCAATTTGTTGTCCGTCAAGTGGGGCCAGTTGATCGGCCAGACGGAAGCCCCTTCTGGTCAACCAATTTTTCCAAACAACCTGCGCGGAATGCACACTTACAGAGCAACTAATTTTGGTATGGATCGGTCGGTCTGTTATAATCCGATTCTGTCAAGAAAACGTTGCCAGCAATCTGGTCCATACCCCTGTTTCGTTCTGCCAATAATTCCATTAATCAACTGATGTTACACAGTCGTTGCCTTGTTTCAGTTGTACCCCGTGCGTATTGACGCCGCATCTGCGTAACATGAGTTATTGATTCGCCGCTTATCCCTGCCGTTCAGCATATCATGGCAGCAATATTTCCCAAGACAACCCTTTCGTGTTCATTTTTCTAACGAAGTGAACGCGTTTCATCCCTATATGTTCAATCCATCACATTCCCAGGAGGAATACAGT
Organism: Caldilineaceae bacterium; assembly: GCA_963662575.1. Classification (GTDB taxonomy): domain Bacteria; phylum Chloroflexota; class Anaerolineae; order Caldilineales; family Caldilineaceae; genus Bin5. The sequence continues at coordinate 5,416,462 of OY759723.1, read as the reverse complement.
GCAGCGAACAGCAATGAGTCGAAGAAGCTTCTTACAGTTGGCCGCGGGCAGCTCGGCAGTCGCAGCGTTAGCCGCGTGCGCGCCGCCGGTGGCGGTCAGCGACGGTTCAGGCGCATCTGCCGAGCCAATTACCCTAAACTTCTTTAACCGAGGCGGTCAGTTCATTGAGAACGTTATGGACCAGCAGATGTCTCTATACAGGGAAGCCAACCCCGATGTCGAGTTCGAGATTAACGCGGTGGCCGGCGCCTCCCATCAGGAAGCCCTGCTGATCATGATTTCCGCCGGCACTGGACCGGACATGTGGTTTGACGCCAACCGCACCACCGGCCCTCTCACACGTAAAGGTGTGACGACCAATCTTGAGCCGTACTTTGAGGCGGATCCTGATTTCAATGAAGACGACTATGTCGAAAACGTCTGGATCGCCCAAACCTACGACGGCGCTCGCTGGGGCATCCCCTGGGACAGTGGCGCGATGCTCATGGCGTTCAATATCGACTTGTTCGATGAGGTTGGCGTTCCGTATCCAGAGCCGAGTGAGTGGATGACATGGGACGAAATTGTCGAACTCGCCAAGGTTCTCACCTTCGACTTGGACGACAATTCAGTCAACGATTCTGATTTCAATCCGGCCCGGGTGCGTCAGTACGGACTTATTGCTGGCAAGGGTCACGGTCGGCCGACCTATATTTGGGCCAACGACGCGGAGGTTATCGCTGACGACGGCACGATGCCTATGGATTCGGATGAATTCATTGAGGCGATGAACTGGTTGGCGGATTTGGGTTTGAAACACTTTGTGAGTCCATCGCCGGCATACGAAGCCGCTGGCGAGATCAGCATTCAAGCCGGCACCGTTGCCATGCAGCACATCGGCGTCTGGTCATTGGGCCGTATCAACCAGGCTGGTACCAACTGGGGCACATTCCCGGTACCGTATAATAAGACGAAGACATCCTACGGCCACTACTCGCCCTTATGCGTTTTCTCCCAGACAGATTATCCCCAGGAGTCCTACGATTTCATCTCCTGGGCCTGCCTCAGCAATGCTGGGCAGCAGATTCTTGTCGATTTGGGTATGCAGCAGCCGACCCGTAAAGATTTGCGGGAACAGTTCCTGAACAATTCGGAACCGCCGGCGCCGGAGTACCGCCAGGCATTCTACGACGCGTTCGAGGATCAGGCTACGTTCCGCTGGCCCGGGGACACGATCGGCTCTTACTACGGTGGCTGGTATCAGACGATGCTGGATTTCTGGGGCCCGTACTTGGACCAACATTGGATCGGTGATGTACGCTGGGAAGACGTCGCCACAGAGGTGCGCCTAGGCTCTGAACAGATCCTGCAAACTGGTGAAATTTCCTAAATGCAATCTTCACCCGCCCAATCTGCACCCGAAGCGCAGACCGAACGAGGTCTGCGCTTTTTCCAACGTCTCAGCTTCGAAGAGACACTTTTTGGCTGGATGTTTATCATTCCAGCTGTGTTGGGGCTGCTGTTTTTCCGCCTCGGCCCGGTGTTCGCCAGCTTCTATCTGAGCTTCACGAAATACGAAATCATCACCGCGCCCCAGTGGATCGGATTCGCCAACTACACCAAACTGGTCAAGGATGCCCTATGGCTGCGATCCATTGAGGTGACCTTGTGGTATGTGACTCTTTTTGTGCCTCTGTCCCTCACATTTGCCTACGCCGTTGCTCTGCTGATGAGCCGCAATGTGCGGGGGATCACAACCTATCGCACTCTCTGGTATCTGCCATCAGTCGTGCCGGTGGTCGCCAGCGCGACCATCTGGCGTTGGGGCCTTAATCCGGAGTTTGGGCCGATCAACTATCCACTCAAAGTGCTGGGCCTGCCCGCGCCCCGTTGGCTGACCGATCCGGATTGGATCGTGCCATCCATTGTCTTTATCGGTCTGTGGGGGCTGGGCAACTCTGTGCTCATTTTTCTGGCTTCGCTTATCAGTGTGCCCCGCACGTTCTACGAAGCCGCCGAAGTGGATGGGGCCAACAGCTGGGCCAGGTTCCGCCATGTGACCTTGCCCCTCACCTCTTCGATTATCTTCTACCAGTTGATTGTGACGGTCATCAATAGCTTTCAGGTCTTCGGTGTGGCCTATATCCTGTTTGTATCGAATCCGTCTGCCTCCTCGGCCGGACCGAACAACGCCGCGCTCTTTTATGTGCTGTACATGTTTCGCAACGCCTTCGGATACTTTCGCAACGGCTACGCATCAGCAATGGCCTGGATTCTCTTCCTCGTGATAATGCTGCTGACGATTATCCTTTTCTACAGTCAGCGGCGTTGGGTCTATTACGAAACAGAAGGGGGCGGCTCGTGACCGCTTTCCGTATCAGGCACAATGCCAGTCGTTTTCTGATTCATCTGACGCTGGCCGGTGGTGGCGCATTGATGCTGGTTCCGTTCTTTTGGCTACTTTCTTCTTCATTGAAAGCGCCCCATGAGATTTTTATCTTTCCGCCTAAGTGGATACCCGATCCGATCCGCTGGTCTAACTATCTGGAAGTGTTCGAGGTCGTGTCGGTCATGCGCTATGCAGCCAACACAATGACTATCACGTTCTTTTCTACATTGGGCGTTATACTCAGCTCCTCTATGGCTGCCTATAGTTTTGCTCGGCTGCGTTTCAAAGGCCGAGATATAATGTTTGGCTTGATCCTCTCGACCGTGATGCTGCCGTACGTCGTGACAATGATTCCCGTCTACATTCTGTTCTCACGCCTGGGCTGGATCGGGACTTTTCTACCCCTGATTGTGCCGGACTGGTTTGGGGGGCCGATTACGATCTTTCTGTTACGCCAGTTCTTCCGCACAATTCCCCTGGAGTTGGAAGACGCGGCCCGCATTGACGGCGCCAGTCGTCCTCGTATTTTTGCCCAGATCATTCTTCCTTTGTCCCGGTCTGCGCTGACGGTCGTTCTCGTGTTGTCCCTGCTCCACAATTGGAACGACTTTCTGACGCCGCTCATTTATCTGCATAAACGAGATTTGTTTACACTGGCCTTAGGACTAAACGCACTCCAATACTTCGAGGGCGGCCTCGATTGGACCCACTACGTGATGGCGCTGGCCACTCTGATGGTGCTGCCCGTCGTTATTCTCTATTTTCTTGCGCAACGGGCCTTCGTCGAAGGGATCGTCCTTACCGGCCTGAAAGGATAAGGACGATCTGTGAACAGCCACCAGCTCGGTGTTCATCTGATGGTGTGGAGTGGAAAGATCAGCGCGGAGGAGATGGCCCTTTTCCCGCTCATCAGCGAAATGGGCTACAACGGCGTTGAAGTTCCCATCTTCGATCCAGCAGCCTTTGACACGACCGCTGTCCGCCAGGCTTGCGAGAACAGTGGTTTGGCCTGCACCGCGTCCACAGCGATGGCCCCTGGACTCAGTCTTATCGATGACGAGCGCCGGGCACAAGGGGTGGCTTTTTTGCAGAACGTTGTGCGGGCCGCTTCAGCCCTGGGCTCCGATCTCCTGTGCGGACCGATGGCCGTGCCTGTCGGGGAATTGCGGGGACGGGGTTTTACCGATCAGGAATTTGACACCTGTGTCCGATCTCTACAGGAGGTCGGCGCTGTTGCCTCTGCTGAGGGCGTGACTCTTGCGCTGGAGCCGCTAAACCGCTTCGAGACGTTCATGCTCAATACAGTTCAGGATGGCGTCCGCCTGATGAATGCGGTGGATCAGCCCTCCGTGGGCTTACTGCTGGATACCTTTCACATGCACATTGAGGAAAAATCTACGCCGGACGCCATCCGCCGGGCCGCTATGCATATTAAACATTTCCATTGCAGCGAAAACGATCGCGGTGCTGTCGGAAGCGGACAGGTAGACTGGACCGGGACATTTCAGGCGTTGGCAGATGTCCAATACAGTGGTTGGCTGGTGGTGGAATCCTTCAACGCGGTCATTCCGGAACTGGCGGGCGCGACCTGTATTTGGCGTCCCTTGGCCGAAAGCCCTTACGCGCTGGCGAAAGATAGCCTGTCTTTCCTCAACAACAGAAATAATGCCTGAAGCGTAATGTGCAACAAGCGCATCTCACGTTTCACGGTCAACAGTTTCATTGCCGAGATCTGATAGAATGTTCTCCCTCGATGTCCATTGCCACTTCTTTCCCAAAGCCTTTTTAGACGCGGCCCGTGGTCCGAACACGCTCCAATCCAAAATTGAACAGCGAGCTGATGGCCAGGAGCATCTGGTTTGCCCGGGCAACTTCGATCACCCGCTGACCCCGGATTTCTACGCGGCCGAGCAGATGTTGGCTGATATGGACAGCGCGCAGATCTCAATGGCGGCCATCTCCTCCGCGCCCCCCACGCTTTCTTACTGGGCAGAGGCCGACGCGGCCAGGGAACTGGCATCGCGCTTGAATGAAAGCATCGCTGAACGGGCGGCCAAATATCCCGAGCGGTTCCTGGGGCTGGCGACGGTTCCGCTGCAGGACATTACCGGGTCCGTTGCTGAAGCAAAACGAGCTGTCAATGAACTCGGGTTGCATGGCTTTCAGATCGGCTCCAATGTAGGTGGAAAGAATCTGAATCATCCTGACTATCTCCCTCTTTTCGAGACGTTTGCCGAACTTAACGCGCCCGTATTCGTCCACCCGTATATCCCTGCGGGGGAGGAGCGAATGCAGGACTACTACTTGCACAATTTACTGGGCATGGTGGCCGAGACCGGCCTGGCCATTGCATCGGTAATTTACGGCGGCGTCCTGGAACGATGGCCAAATCTCAAAATTATCTTTGCCCATGCTGGGGGCGTCTTTCCATATGTTGTAGGGCGTATGGACCACGGCTACAAGGTGCGCACCCAAGAGTGTGCCGGTGCCATTCCGCATCCACCTAGTCACTATTTGAGACAGGTCTACTTCGACTGCATGTCTTTTCACCCTTTGGCCTTGCGCTATTTGGTCGATATGGTCGGCGCCGATCATGTGATGGTCGGCAGCGACTATCCCTTCGATATGGGGCCTATCGGCGGCCCTGTGGCGGAGGTGCTTGCCAATCCCCATCTGTCAGATGAGGAGAAAGAGCAGATCTGCGGCAAGACCGCGGCAACGCTCTTTGGGTTGACGAATCATCTATAAAAGATCCCCGACTGAGAGAGTGAAATGTCCGCTATGAGACAGTACGAATTCGGAGTCGTTACCGACGAGATCGATCAGGACTTTGCGCGTGCCTGTTCGATCGCCCGCGAGGAAGGTATGTCCTACGTGGAGTTGCACAACCTTTGGGGTAAGCAGGTCCACGAACTGACCGACACAGAGCTGGATCGGGCACTGCGGCTCACCGAGGAGAACGGCCTGCGCGCACATCTGGTCTGTGGGATGTTTTTCCGGCCATTCACTCTGGCCGATCTCTCCCTGGACGAGATGGAGAGCCATCCCCGCTTTCAAGAGCATATGGATCGGCTGGAGCGCTTCATCACCATTGCCCATAAATTCAAGGCGCCCAACATTCGTACGTTCGGCTTTACCCGGGATGTAGGCGGCGACAACCCTTCGCCCCGCTCCCCGGACGGTGGCGGTATCGATGAGGAAACGCTGGCTAAGATCGCCAAAGGCATCCGGATTGCCTGCCAGCGTTTACAGGACGAGGGGCTGGTGTTGGCCTTGGAAAATGCCCGCTCTCTATACGCCAATACCGGTGGCAACATGCGGCTTGTGCTGGACGCCGTGCAGATGCCGAATCTCAAAATTATCTGGGATCCGGCCAACGCCTTCGTCGCCGGCGAGGACCCGGCAGTCGGCTATCAGCAGGTGAAAGGCCACATTGTCGATATTCACTGCAAGGATGCAGTCGTGCTCGACGAGGGCACTGGCCTGACCGCTTGGGCGCGCATCGGCGCCGGCGGAACCGACTGGCATGCCCATCTCACTCTGCTGCAAAACGAGCCGGTCGATACCTATACAGTTGAAACGCACTGGCAGGCCAACGGGCAGGACAAGGCCGCCAACACGCGCCAAACATTTGCCAGTCTGAAAGACCTTATCGCCGGCCTGACATAGAGTTAAAGACAAAAGAGCGTACAGAATCGGTACGACGCAAGCCGACCTCATCGGTGCCGTCGCGCCTTCTTTTGTCTCCCATAGCCTGCTCTGCGCGCTACTGCCCAGCCTCCTCCGCCGACCCAATCGGGAAATCGGCGGGCAGCGTCTCTGTCAACCGTTCCTCGTCAAACCCGCAACGCGGGTGGCCAAATCCGCTGATACTCCTGCCATCCGACTGCAAGTCGAAAATGATGTTGTCGTCCGCGCTTGCACTCACCCCCGCCGGGATGTAATCCATCTGCAGAGCATCTCGCAACTTCCACGCGACTATGTGATCAGCGCAAGGTGTATCCCCACTCACGCCCAATGCTCCCAGGAGACTGCCGCTGGCGTTGTATAGAGGAAGACCACCCCCGGACCGACTCCAACCGCCGGGACGCTGCCCCACCAAAGGGTCCCCTGCTTGTCCAAAATCGGTGACAGGCCCTGCGTATGCAGTCGATGTATCCAGGGGATTGCTCTCATGCAAGCCGTACAGGTTGCCGCCCGGCTGCGTCGCCGCATAGAGATTGCTCGTTGAAAAGGCCACACGCGTCAGGCTGAAGGCATTGGCCGTATTCGCCCTCTGGACGGAAAGCACGCGGCCGCCCGGCCACTGCGAACCCCTGTTCGCGCCGGAGAACGTAACCGCGCACACCACTCCGTCGCGGTCAACGACAGTCGCCCACATGTGGTTTCCCAGACCGCCATTCTCTCCTCCCACCACTGTTGCCGCCAATGCCTGAGTGACCGCGTCGTGGCTGGGCAGGCTCTCACATCCAGTTATGAACTCCGGTTCCTGTTGGCTTCGGGTAGCACTTTCCACAAAGCGAATCGTCGGTGCTCCGGGAACGGCTACTTGCTCAAAACGTATCACCGCGCCGCGACCGGGCTCACCCACGCTGGCGCCGTTGATCGTTACATACGCATTCCCGTTTATGTCAAAGTCAACCGACGTAGGAAAGGGCAGTCCCGTGATTACATCCTGTGAAGTTTCGCCTTCCCCTACCCGGATCACGGCGCCGCTGTTGGGAATCGGGCCTTCGTCAGTGAAGATGCCGAACCGCACAGCATACAACTCGCCGTCCGGGCCGGTGCGTAAGTCCGTCAACATCGTCAGGTCGGTGGCGTAGTCTTCTACATTACCTGTGACCGGGTCAACCACAACAACCTTCGCCGAACCTGGCAGAAAAGGAAACCCGGGGAGAAGTGAAACATATATCCGCCCGTCCGACCCGAAAGTGACACCGGTCGGCACCGGATCCGTCTCCAACGCGCCCCCCCGATAGGGATTTGGAAGTGGGCCTGGAATACCCTCAAATACAGCGATTACTTCTGCAGTCTGGTTTACTACGTCTACCTGCATCAGGGTATTGGCGCCGGCCTCCGCCACGTACAATAGACCGTCCGGCCCGGTGGTCAGCCCGTATGGATGTGACTCAAGTACGTGGCCGTCCGGGTTCAGTTCTTTTTCCACCTTCCATAGAGGGACGACCTCCAGTACCGAGCCTTGCAACACCCGCAGTACTGCGGCCGTATCAGGCAGCGCCTCTTCGCTGGCCACTCCTTGCCAGAGGCCGGCTGTGGCATACATTTCATTGTTCAGCAGAGCCAGCCGAGCCCCCCCAACTATGTCGCTGCCAAGAAAGATCGAAGGCAATGTCGCCACAAGCTGAGGTTGGCCCCCCGGCGTCACGCGCATCACACGCGCAGTATTGCCGAAGGACGCCTTGATAACTTCGTTAGTATTCGGATCAAGGCCCCCAATTTCCACTTCCTGGTCGCCGCCCAGCCCAACGTCAATCACCCAGATGCTGCCGTCATCTATGGCCAGCACGCCCTGGGGTCCATTGAGGCCGTCCACGATTACCGTGCCGCCGCTTTCCTTCTCTTGCCCCATTGCGCTGTCAGTCGAAATCCACAGTGCCGACACAATTGCAAGCGCCACTATGCTGTTGATTGAAATTCGAAATGCTTTCAATTGACTCCTCCTCGCCCGCGTCGCCCCGCAAGCGCACAGCCGAATGCGGGGCAAACGACCGCAAATCTAACAGGAAAGTCGTCGAACACCGCAAGCACAACGTCTGCGCTGTCAGGCGATTACTGATCCGCCAAGAAGACGATTAGCGCTTCCAAATCTTCTTCGGGGATATGTTGATATGACGGCATTCGATGGGGACTCAAGGCAAATCCCTCAACATAGAAAACCTCTGGTTCAATGATACTCTCGTAGAGGTAGGCATACACATCGGTCGCTGCGCCACCATAGGCGGGATCTTCGAGGCGGCTGGCAGCCAATTCACGCATATCGTTGTGCGACGGCCCGAAAATGCCTCTTGTACCCGCACTATCGAGCACGTGACAGATGCCGCAATACTGCTCCTTATAGACGGATAGCCCCCGTGCAGCCAGGGTGGCCAATTCCTCCTCTGATAGATTGCCCAGATCGGTTGCACTTCTCACGCCCTGCTGCTCGGACTGGCGAATCATCAGCGCGACACGCAAAATCCAGGAGATGCGCAGGACATCGCCCGGTTGCAGCTCCTGCTCACCTAACTCCTGGTTAACTTCTTGCAGTGCCGCTACGTTTATACCTGTTGCTTCAGCGACGGTTTCCCATGTGTCTCCAGGCTGCACCGTATAGGTGCCGGCGGCGTTGAAACCGTCTTCCGAAGCCGCCTTCACTTCTCGCGCCTCGGCGTATGAATGCGCCAAAACAGGCGGGCCGCCTGCCCATCCGCGCACGGCCCCGACCTCGATCAGCTCCGGTGGCAAATATCGGACCGTCATCTGATCACCGGCCCGGATGTCAACACCCCGCAGTGCCCACAGATTGAAATTGTCCAGAAGCAGGTCCAGATACGAAACCGAAAACTTTTCTGCAATACGTTCCCACGATTCGTCTGCTTGAACCCTATACAGAACCGGCGGCACTGTGGAATCCGCGGTGAGACCCGGGATCGCCAACTGGTCGCCAGGACGAATATCCTCGCCTCGCAGTTGCCACAATTCGAAATTGGCCTCTTTCAGCCGCGCAGCCGACTTATCGAATCTGCCGGCGACTAGTGACCAGTATTCCCCCATTCGCACGGTGTATACGTAAACGCCCGCATCATCTATTGTGTACGACTGTACACTCTCGGCGTCGCTGCGTACGTCACTGCGCACCTGTCCTCTCGGTTGGGGCGTCCTTCTCACGGCCTGGAGGGTGTCGGCGGGCGTCGCTTCCGGCGTTGCAGTGACAGCGCCCTGTTCTTCCTCCTGCTGCGCTCGCGCCACCGCCTGGTCTGCCGCCGAACTATCGCGTGAGACGTGGTAGATCGTGAAGGCTGCAATAGACAATACTGCGAGCAGCAGACCGCGCGCCAACAGTGTCGGGCGTCTGCCAGCTCGCTGAAAGCGAGCGAACCATCCACGTTTACTGTCAGATTTCTTCATCTATTCTTGCTTCTACGTCCGTGCTGGAGAGACAAAAAGAAGAGAGGATGGAGAGACTGGTTCTCTCTACAAGCTCCTCTCTCTTCAAAACTACGATTCAGTTTCTATTCTATCCACAACGCCACGAAAATGAAAGAAGCGATCTTCCTCCTTTCCGATACTTGGGAACGAACCGCAGGTAGCCGGGCCGGGGGAATTGAGTTCGCGCCTCATTCTGTGACGCCGTCACTCCTCTCTTCGTCGCCTGTTTCCGACCTGATCAAGTTCTCAGCGGGGACAGGTAGAATCTCCGGTTCCCCATCTATGGCAATAGTCCACGCCGCCATCCAGCCGGTTACATCGCCGTCCGTGACCACATACCAACTGCTATCCTCCAACCGGCCAATTACCTGATACGTCTGGTCGTTGCTCAACAGCTTCAATACGGGCCCAACCGCTTCAGGCCGCTCGCGTAAATTGACCGAAGGATGCAGGAGCGTGCCTGTCAACGAAGGAGTGTTTGCAGGAGTCGTCGTGAGAAAACTGCTCTCCAGAGGCTCATACGAACTGACCAGAGCGAGGGCAGTTGCTGTTGCCTGCACTGCGACAGGAACGACCCGGTTAGCCGGAAAAAGGACGGCGCCGACTATCGCCAAAATGAGACCACCAATAAGTACGAACGGCCAGCCCTTCCAGGACTGGTGCAGACGCTTTGTGGTGGGTATGTTCCCTGCACCCTGGTACGTTGGGCCGACTTGCGGGGGCGGGGCCTGCACGTCCGCCCGCTTGAAATTAGTGAATATCTCGGCCAGCTTTGACTCGTATCTGGGATCTACGCGCCACTCATTCAGGCGGTCATTGTACGTGCGCCCTGATTCCGGAATGGCCGCCATGACTGCATCGTGCACTGCAGTGAAGTCCACCGCCCAGCCGACGCGAACATAGATGGAACCGTTTTCCAACCGCTGATACGACAGCCACGCGTCCGAAGGCTCGATGCGCTTGCGCGCCAACGCCAATTCCTCTTCGCTGAGAGGAACCAGCTGCGCCCCCTTCAACTCCTCGTCATGCGTCCAGCGCTTCAGCGGATTCGAGAGCTGCCGGTATGCCTCATCTACGCGGGCCAGAAATGGATCCAACCGCACCGGCCCTGTGATTAGGGCAGAATCGTCCAGAAATTCGCCGGTATGCAGGCGTACTTGGCGTCGGTATGCCGCATCAAGCACTTCCTGCGTAGCGTTGGGCTGAACACCCAATATCTGATAGTAGCTCTCCAGGGATTTGCTTTCCACTACCCATGGCTCATTCAGGGTAAGAAGGGCTGGCAACTGCCGATTTCACCTACGGGCCGCTTGATGTGGCCCTGTGCGAGGGGAGCGAAAAGAGCAAGAACCTCACCCAACTCGCATTCCCTGTCCTGCTATCGTTCGCACAAATTATCGGCTTACCTCTTCTGAATGACCGCCGCTCTCCAACAGGGCAGCCACCTCTTCCTTCTCAAACACCCCCATGTCTCCGGGAATCGTATATTTCATCGCCGCCGCCGCCGCGCCCCACTCAAGAGCATCGGCCAACCAATCTTCGCTGTCTCGATAAAGATAGCGGTATAGCACGCCTGCCGTGAATGCATCCCCCGCCCCGATGCGGCCTACGGTTCCGCCGCCAGGAAAGATCGGCTGGCGATGCGTCGCCTGCCCCGGCACTGCCGCAATCGAGCCGTCCGCGCCCAAGGTGAGGATAACCGTCGCCTGCGGGAACTCACGCTGGAGCGCGGCCAGCGCATCTTCAGGCGAGACCTCTTCAGGCAAACCATAGTGCGTCTGCGCATCCCGAATCGGCGCGAAAACGATGTCTGCCGCCGCGGCAAAAGGATGGCAACCCCTGCGTGACTCCTCAGGCGTCCACAGTTTGGAGCGGTAATTGAAATCAAAGCTAACGCTCCAGCCTGCCGCCTGCGCAAGCTGCAAAGCGCGCTCTGCCGTTGCCGCCGCGCTGTCGCTGATGGCAAGCGTGATTCCGGTCAGGTGGAGATGCCGCCCGCCGGCCGCGCTGAAAATCTCCGTTGGCAGTTCATCGGGTGTCATGCGGCTTGCCGCCGAGCCGGCGCGGTCGTAGATGATCGAAGTGGCGCGGGAGCCGTCGCCGAACTCGACAAAAAACAGGCCCATTCGCTCGCCCTCGGCCCACACAATGTGAGAAATGTCTACACCGTGTCCCATCAACGTGCGTGCGATCCGGCGTCCCAGTGGATTCTCCGGCATGCGCGAAATCCAGGTCGTGCGCACACCGAGCCGGGCCAGGGCTACCGCTGTATTCGATTCAGTTCCGCCCGCTTCCAACTCAAAATAGGCGGCCTGTTCAATGCGTAGATGGCCGGGCGGTGCCATGCGCAGCAGCGTCTCGCCCAGTGTAACTACATCGTATCTGCTCATTCTGCCGCGCGCGCCTCCTGTACAGCCTCCACGAATCTGCGAGCCTGCTCCGTCAGAGCCGGCCAATTGCCGTCCGCCACCCAATCTTTTCGCACAAGCGCACTGCCCACGCCTACCGCGACCGCGCCGGCCCGTATGAAATCACCTGCGTTCTTCAATCCGACACCCCCGGTAGGCATCAGCTTCAGATGCGGCAGCGGGGCCAATACGTCCTTGAAATAATCTGGCCCAAGTCTGGTGGCGGGAAAGACCTTCACCACTGCCGCGCCCGCCAAAAATGCCGTCTGGATTTCCGTTGGCGTAAACGCGCCGGGCATCATCGGAACGTTGCGTTCGACGCAGCAGGATACTGTCGGCAGGTCCAGCGTCGGCGCGACCACAAACTGTGCGCCCCTGTCGATAGCTGCTGCGGCCATTTCCCCGTTCAGCACCGATCCCATGCCCAGGGCGCCTGTCCCTTGAGCGAAAGCAACTACCCGCTCTCGCAGCAGCGACAGCGCGTCCAGCGCACCCGGGCTGGTCATCGTCAACTCGACCGCAGTCACCCCGCCGTCCAGTAGAGCTTGGGCCAGATCGACGGCCCCGGCCAGGTCCGGCAGACGTACAACCGGCACAACGCCACCCTTCTCGATCAACTGTAGAGTTCTATCAGGATTATCCATGTCACTATTTACAAGCGCGCATTTTGCCATCGAATCAGGTGTATCATTATAGTGTAGAACAGATCTTTGGCAAACGGTGTCGGGCAGATGGCAGGTGAAGGAGAGTAGAATACGGACTTGGGGCGAGCATGTGCTTGTGTGTATTCCATGAACACCGTGGCCATTTCGTCTTGGAAAGCCTGACACTTGACAGCATGCGCTGGAGGTTGCGAAATTCAAGTGGGTGGAGCGAATTCGACGGCGCCGCCAGCGTCTCCGAATTCATGACCTGCGGATTCGGGATCCGCGTCCTCGTAGACGGGCAATGGAGCTTTGCCAGCGACAACCTTTTCCAGCAGCAGCCATCTGAAGCAGTGAGGAAAGCAATCTCTCTCGTGCGGGCGATGCCGCGGCGCACGCGGACCGTCATGCTGGCTGAAGTTCCGCCCGTTCAAGCCACCTACGAAACGCACTGCGAACAGGACCCGTTCGACATGCCTGTCCCTGAAAAGGTCGAGATTGTCCAAGCCATCATGCAGGCTATGGCGGGCGTGAGCGACAAAGTATCCAAGACCCAGGCCAAGCTCTACTTCAGGCGCGAGGTATCGCGACTGGTAACGTCGTAAGGAACCGAGGTCGGGTAGACGATCTTCCTGATCGGCTTGGACTCGGGCGCACTTTTTGCCGGTTCGGTCATCACGGAGACAATCTTTGCGTGGCCGGGTATTGGCCGCCTTGCAGTGAATGCGATCTACGGTCGCGACTATCCGGTCGTTCAGGCTACGGTCCTGGTCGTGGCTTCGATCTATGTGCTGATCAACTTTCTTGTTGATCTGTCCTACGCTTTCCTTAACCCCAGAGTACGACTTTACTGAGTGGCTAGCCGATGAAAGTAAGAGCCGGTGACAGAGGCATGCTCCCGTTCGCGGCAGTGTTCATTGTCCCGATCGGTTTGGCTATTTTTGCACCGAATGTGGCGCCCTATAGTCCGGATGATCAGGACCTGGTCAAAAGGTTCATGCCTCCCTTGACGCCCGGTCACTCACTCGGGACTGACCATCTTGGACGCGACATCTTAATGCGCCTGATTTTCGGTACAAGGATTTCTCTTAGTGTCGGTTCAATAGCCGTACTCATTTCTGTACTGATCGGCACAGTCCTGGGTATTCTGAGTGGTTACTATGGCGGCCTGTTTGACGATATCGTAAACTGGTTTGTCAATGTGCAACTTGCTTTCCCCTTCATATTGCTGGCTATCTCCGTGATCGCCGTCCTGGGCCCCAGCCTCGTGAACATGATCATCGTCTTGGCAATAGGAGGGTGGCCCGCTTACGTCAGGGTTGTTCGCTCGAAAGTGTTCGTCCTCAAAGAGGTGGAATATGTCGAGGCGGTCAAGGCGATTGGGGCGGGCGATGCCCGCATCATGCTCAGGCACATATTCCCAAATGTTGCCGCGCCGCTGATCGTCCTCACCTCTTTTGAGTTTGCCAAAATGGTCATCGCCGAAGCCGCGCTTAGTTTTCTTGGCTTGGGGCCGAGCGGGCTGGACTACTCTTCCTGGGGCCTGATGCTGGCCGAAGGCAAGAACTACCTGGCCGTCGCCTGGTGGGTGGCAACCATTCCGGGCCTTGCCATAATGACGGCAGTTCTCTCAATCAACATCGTCGGTGACTGGCTGCGGGACAGACTCGACCCGAAATTGCAAACCTGACCCCATTTCTGGCGTCTCGCTTTCCAATACGCAATTCGCAATCCGGATTAGAGGACTCTCGCCGTGCATACAAATTGAATACAAGTGTAGAAGCAGGGGAGGCAGGAAGGTGAATGAGTTGCGTATTGCCCAATCGCAAGTGAATCTGCTTCAACCGGAATTCACAACCGATCAGCCCGACCTGCAAACCATCCTGGCGCTGGTGTATGAACCGCTCATGCAATGGCGCAGTGGACGCGTCGCGCCGGGGCTGGTCGCCTCTTGGGAGGTCCGAGACGGCGGGCGATCGTGGTTGCTTACGTTGCGCGATGATGTCCGCTTCCATGATGGTTCCCTTTGCACCAATCAGGACGCCGTGCAAAGCCTGGAACGGATGCGGGGAGCAGGTGGCGCATTTGGAATGGGCGGCGTCTATTCTCCCTACCTTGAACCATTGAGCTTTGAGCCAGTAGGCAAAACGCAACTGCTCGTGAAGAGTTCCTCACCGACCGGGGACCTGGCCGACATCTTCGCCGCAGTGTATGTGGGGAAGCCGACGGGCGCCACAGAGCCTCCGTTGGGCACGGGACCATTCCGGCTTGAAGAGTACGAGGAGGGCGAACTGCTCCGGCTATCATGCGTGGACTGCCCCGATCATGCCCCGCAGTTCTCTGAACTGACCATCTTGCAGATTCCGTCCGCGTCAGATCGATATAGCGCACTGTTGAATAACCAGGTAGACTTGGCGACTGGGCTGGAACTGATGCCGTCGATTCCTGAAAACGACGGTCTGACGTGGCGCAAGTCTACAAACACGCTGTCCGTGACCGGTTTCCTCAACGGATATGAGAAACCTTTTTCGCAGCCGCAAGCCCGTCTGGCAATCAATCTGGCGGTTGACGTAGATTCCATCATCGACAGCGTTTGGCCTGGCCTTGCCGAGCCTGCCGCCACCGTCGTCAGCCCGTTTCACTTCGGATTTTCTGATGGTCTGCGCCCGCACCCTTATGATCCAGAGCGAGCCAGAGAGCTATTTGACGCCTGTGACATGCCGGAAGAGCTAGTCCTGCGCACCCCTCTAGTCATCCCCGATCGCGCGCCGCAAGTGGCGGCGATGATCCAGGAGCAACTCTCCCGCATCGGCATTCGTGTCCGCCTTGAAGAGGAAACAGATCGCCCGAAGTATGCGATGGACACGAGCCAGAAGCGTATCGGCCACCTGGCGCTCTTCGACTCCAGCCCATTAAGCACGTACCGTGTGCTGCAAGAGAAAATATCCAGCCAAACACAGGGTCTCTGGTGGCAAGGTGTAAATGATAGTAAGGCCGACCAGCTGATAGATGCTGCCCACTTGACTCTTGACAACCGCAAGCGGAGCGAAGCCTACAGCCGCTGTCTGTCTTGGCTACACCAGAACCCGCACTGGCTGTACCTGTATCATCCAGTAAAGCTCTACGCCCATCAGGCGGAACTCTCTGGGATCGAATTGGACCATGCCGGTCTGATAAGACTTAACCCGGCGTCAACGCTTGCCTCTTGACTAGGACTGGCCCCTAGATAACCTCACTCAATCACCCGACCCTGTACTTCTTCAGCAGTTCGTAATTCGGCGTAATCCCCAGTCCCGGGCGATCAGGCGCATCGACATTGCCGTCCGCGTCCAGCTTCATCGTCTCTTCGAAAATCTGCATCCGCAGCGGGTCCACCGTCTCGCGGTAGAATTCCAGGATCAGGCCGTTTCCGATCGCGCACACCAAGTGGATATGCACCTCCTGAGCCCCATGCGGAGCGATGACCAGGTCCTCCGCCGCCGTCAGCGCGGCAACCTGCATAAACTCCGTGATGCCCCCCAAAATCTGAGCGTCGGCATTGATAATTGCCGCCCCTTCTTTTTCAATCAGATCCCGAAAGCCATAGCGAGTGTATTCGTTTTCGCCGCTGGCGATTGGAATCGACGTTGCCCGCGCAATACGCGCGTGCCCGCGGTAGTCGTCCGGCGCCACCGGTTCCTCAAACCAGAACGGCTCATACTTCTCCATCTTGCGCGCCATTTCGATCGCCTCGTGCGCAGTATACGCGTTGTTGGCATCGACCAGCAGCTTGATCTCCGGTCCGATCGTCTCCCGCACAACCCGCACCCGTTCGACATCCTCGTTGATCGGCACGCCGCCGACCTTCATTTTTATCGCCTTCGCGCCCAGCGTCAGGTTCTCTTCCATCTCCTGCGCCAGTTCCCGCAGACCCTTGCCCTCTTCATAATAGCCGCCCGCGATATAGGCGGGAATGGTGTCCCTGTACCCGCCCAGGAGTTGATAAACCGGCCTGTTCACAGCCTTGCCAATCAGATCCCAAAGCGCGATGTCGATCGCGCTGATCACCCGCGTCGACAGCCCGCGGCGGCCAACCAGCTTCGGCAGCCACATGTTTTCCCAGATGCGCCGGTAGTTGAACGGGTCCTCGCCGATGACAACAGGCTTGAAGTAGTCGATCAGCGTTGTCGTCAAATCGCTGCCCTGGCCGGACGCCGTGCCTCCTCCCCAGCCCACGCCCGTAACCCCTTCGTCGGTGTAAATGTGAACCAGGTTCAGGCTGACATCCACGTAAGTGTACTTGCCGTTGCTTATCGGTTTGGGTCGCGGCCAGGCATAGCGTTCAACGGTCATATCCGTGATTTTCATGGGTTCTTCCTTTTCGTGGAATGGCTGTCAGGTTAGGACTCTGAAAGAGAATTCTCGCATTCGTTATACGTCTATTTCGAATCGAAAACAAACTGCAATTGGACAGGATCCTCAAAAACACGCCTTTCTCACACAAACTCTCGAGAGCAGATTGAAAAATGGGCGGCAGGCAGTGCAGTCCACCTTCACTATTCAAAACCAGTGTACTCTAGACACGCCGCCACCAGTCTGATACACTGAAAATCAGTCGCCCGCGGCAAGAGGAGAATTCAACCCCTTTTGGCCCGCGCTACACCTACGAGCGGCATCTGTCAAACCACACAAGAGTCCCGGAAATGAGAATCCTGATAACCGGCGGCACAGGCCGGGTTGGCGCCAATCTGGTCCCACGTCTGCTGGCTGAAGGGCATGAAATCCGCGCTTTCGTCTACCCTGGCGACGCCAGCCGTGCGCACAAACTCGATCCGTTCACAGGTGTCGAAACGGTGGCCGGAGATCTGCGCAACCTTGACGACGTTGACCGGGCTGTAAAGGGCATGGACGCCGTCTACCATCTGGCCGCGGCATTCGGTGGCCCCTTCGACAATCGTCAGTATCTCGAAATCAACGCCATGGGCACACTCAACCTGCTGGAGAGCGTGCGCGCCCAATGCCCCGATCTCCACCGCTTCGTATATGCCAGCACCGTCGCTGTCTATCTGCAGCTGGAGAAGAATGGTCGCTACTTCGAGGAGCCCATTCGAGAGGACATGGCCGCCCGCTATCACCAAATGCCCTACTTTCTCACCAAATGGATCGGTGAAGAGCTGACCATGGCGTATCACTACCAGTACGATCTGCCGGCGACCTCCTTTCGCTTCTCCACTATTATCGAGCCTGGCGAGTTCTTGAACGAGGCCGGCCTGCCCCAACTCCTGGCCTTCAGCAGCGCGGTCGACCACTGCAAAAGCATAGAGAGCAGTGATACGGATACGAAGGCGATGATCCTCAACCTCAATTCCCAGTGGACCGGCCGCGACCAACTCCTTCTCAGCCGCAACCCCAACGGTATGCCCTACAAAGAGCACTTCAGCGATGTGCGCGACATCGCTCGCGGCCTGCTGTTGGGCCTCGAAGAGGAGGAAGCCGTCGGCGAGGAATTCAACTTGGCCGGCAACGTGATCATCGATTGGGAAGAGGCTGTCCCGCGCCTGGCCGAACGCTTCGGCGTCACCTACATTGACGCGCGCCTGCCGACCCCCGTCCGCTATACGCTTGATCTGACGAAAATCCAGTCCAAACTCGGCTTCGTACCGCAGCACGATCTGAACAGCGTCATCGAGACCGCCGAAGCCATCCGCCGCGGCGAAGAAACGGACGTCGTCCCTACCGGCATCCGCTACGGAGAGGACTGATTCCGCGTCCTCCGTCCCGCAAAACGATCCATCTGTCCCTGCACAAGAACCGCTCCAGAGCAGCACCCCATCTTCTGCCATCCCGAATATTCCTGGAATTCCTGCAAATCCTGATTCAGACAACGAGCCAAGCTACCAAGCCGTCCTCTCCGTTTGGCAGGAAGAATCAGGTGCCGGATAATTAGCAACTGGCCGCATGGTAACTTTGTCAGGAAACCTTATTCGAGAATTCGCCGAAAACCCTTCCTTTCATACATGCTGCATGAACTGAGACCCTGAACGAAAGAAACTGAAAGGTCACGCAATGAAGATTCTGGTAACCGGCGGCACCGGCCGGGTCGGCGCCAATCTGGTCATACGCCTGCTGAACAAAGGACACGATATTCGTACTCTCGTTTATCCAGGCGATGCCAGTCGCGCAAATAAGCTGGACGCCTTCGCCAGCGTGGAAACGGTGACCGGCGATCTCCGCAACCTCGATGACGTCCGCAGCGCCGTCAAAGGTGTTGATGCCATCGTCCATCTTGCCGCAGCCTTCGGCGGTCCCTTCGACAACCGGCAATACCTGGACATCAACGCCATGGGAACCCTCAATCTTCTCGAGAGCGTTCGCGCTGAATGTCCCAACCTGCACCGCTTCGTCTACGCCTGCACCGAGGCTGTCTATTGGAAGCTGGAGGACTACGGCCGCTACTTCGAAGAGCCCATCACCGAAGATATGGTCGCCCGCTACCACCACATGCCCTACTTTCTCACCAAATGGATCGGTGAGGAGCTGGCCATGGCCTACTACTACCAATATGATGTGCCCGCGACCTCATTCCGCTTTTCCACGATCATCGAGCCGAGTGAATTCTTCAATGAGGCCGGCGTGCCGGAGCGTCTCGCCTTCAGTTCAGTATACGAGCGCTACAAATCGATGAAAAGCAGTGATCCTGACACACAGGCGATGCTCGACGACCTCAGAGCCCAATGGACCGGCGAAGATCAACTCCTCCTCAACCGCAACCCCAACGGTGTCCCCCACAAACAGCACTTCTGCGATGTGCGCGACATCGCCCGCGGCCTGGCATTAGGTATCGAAAAGGATGAGGCCGTTGGCGAGGAATTTACCCTGGGCGGCGACGCAATCATCGACTGGGGAGAGGCTGTCCCATGGCTGGCCGAACGTTACAATCTCAGTTTCGCCGACGCGCGCACGCCCGAGGCGAACTACTTTACCCTTGACCTGACCAAAATTCAGACACGGCTCGGCTTCAAATCCAAGCATGATCTGGTCAATATCGTCGAGACCGCCGAAGCCATCCGCCGCGGTGAGGAGACCGATGTAGTCCCCACCGGCATTCGCTACGGAGAAAGCTGAAGACCAGCCCCTGCCACGCGCCCTCAAGAAGGCGCCCCTACCTGAATCAAGGAGGAAGACTTTCGATGAACAGTGCCAAAATCTCCGCCATCGAGTGGGGCACCCTTGTGGGCCAGCGCCCCCGACAAGCGGGTTGCAACTCCCGGGGGCCCGTTCACGGCAACGAGGTCCAAGTACCCCTGGCCCGCATCACCACGACAGATGGAACGACGGGCTTCGGCGCCTGCCGCCCCTTGAGCCAGCAGCAAGCCCACGCCTTTCTCGGCGAACGAGTCGACGACCTCATCGACGCCAGCCGCGGCGTCGCAGCGCGCGCCGCCTCCCTTGAATTCCCGCTGTGGGATCTGCAAGGCCAGCGCACCGGCCGCCCAGTCTACCAACTCCTGGCGGAAGCAGCCGGCAAAACGGTTTCTGAGCCCCCGCGCGTTCGCTGCTACGACACGTCGCTCTATATCGACGACCTGCACCTCGCGACTGACGAAGCGGGCGCCGCCCTTATCGCCTCCGAGGCACGCTTCGGCTATGAGCACGGCCATCGCTCTTTTAAGATCAAAGTTGGCCGCGGCGCTCGGCACATGCCACTCCTGGAAGGCAACAGCCGCGACGTCGCCGTTATCCAGGCCGTACGCGCAGAAGTCGGCCCCGACGCCGCCATCCTCATCGATGCCAACAACGGCTACAATCTCAACATCGCCAAGCAGATCCTGGCCGAAACCGCCGACTGTAATCTCTTCTGGCTCGAAGAAGCCTTTCACGAGGACGGGGCACTCTACGAGGACCTGCATGACTGGATTGAGCGTGAAGGGCTGTCGACCAACATCGCCGACGGCGAGGGTCAGGCCTCTCCTATGCTCCTCGACTACGCCCGCGACGGTTTCGTCGATATCATCCAGTACGATATCTTCAGCCACGGCATGACCAACTGGCTGGAGACCGGCGCCCAACTTGACGGCTGGGACGTCGGCACCGCGCCGCACCACTACGGGCGCCACATAGGCAACTACGTTTCCGGCCATCTCTCCGCGGCCGTCGACGGCTTTCTCTTCATCGAATGGGACGAGGTCTCCACCCCCGGGCTCGACGGCTCCGCCTATCAAGTGGAGGATGGCTATGTTCTCATGCCTGACACACCCGGCTTCGGCCTGAAACTCGATGAAGAGCTTTTCCAGCAGGCTGTCGCCGCCAACGGATTCGCCGTGCGTTAGTAGCTGCTGCGGCTCACGATCTTTTCTATAATTCCAGAGACTTGAACGGAACGGGCAGGAGTTATGCAAATGGGCAGTGCGCGTATTGCCGCAATCGAATCGGGGACCCTCGTCGGCCGTCGGCCCCGCCTTGCCGGTTACAACGCCCGCAAAAAGGACGACCACGGCTGGGAGTCGAAGATTCCTCTGGCGCGTGTCACAACCTCTGATGGGATTTCGGGATTTGGCTTCAGCCGTCTCACCCGCCAGCAGGCCCCACTGCTTCTCAATGTGCAGCTGGACGAGCTCATCACCTTTGAAAATGGCGTCACCCAGCGGGCATTCCCCCTGGAATATCCACTCTGGGATCTGCTGGGTCAGCACGCCGGCCGCCCTGTCTACCAGATCCTCGCCGAGCGCGCCGGCAAAAAAGAGCCCGGGCCGCTGCGAGTGCCCTGCTACGACACCACGCTGTTGATCGACGACCTGCACCTGCCCACGGACGAGGAAGGCGCCGCCCTGATTGCGTCTGAGGCCAGATTTGGCTTCGAGCGCGGCCACCGCGCCTTCAAGATCAAAGTCGGTCGCGGTGCCCGGCACATGCCTCCTCTGGAAGGCCATCGGCGCGACATAGCCGTGATCCGCGCTGTGCGCGCCGCGGTCGGCCCCGACGCGGCCATCCTGATCGATGCCAACAACGGCTATACGCTTAACATCGCCAAACATATCCTGTCCGAAACTGCCGACTGCAACGTATACTGGCTGGAAGAGGCCTTTCACGAGGATGACGAGTTGTATGAAGACCTGCATGCCTGGATCGAGCGCGAGGCGCTGTCCGTCCTCATCGCCGACGGCGAAGGCGCGGCCTCACCTCACCTTCTGGATTACGCGCGCAGGGGGATCGTCGACGTCATTCAATACGACATCTTCTCCTATGGCATGACAAAATGGCTGGAAACGGCACCCAAACTGGATGCCTGGAACGTGCGCACCGCGCCTCATCACTACGGGGCCCACCTGGGAAACTTTGTCTCCGGCCACTTGGCCGCCGCCGTCGCTGGCTTTGCCTTCGTCGAGTGGGACGAGCTCTCCGCGCCCGGTCTGGACAGCTCCGCCTACAAGGTGGATGATGGACACGTACACATTCCAGAGGCCCCCGGCTTCGGCTTGAAGCTCGACGAGAGCCTCTTTCAGCAAGCCGTGGCAGCTAACGGCTATGTAGTGAAAGCCGTATAGTGATGACAGTTTGTCAGAAAGTCAGCAGCAGAAACCATCTCTCAGTGACCGTGAACCACCGGTTGCGATCCGCTACCAACGAGTTGACCAATGCATAACACCCCCTCAATGCAGGAAACTATCCGCCGTCTGCACGAATACTGGGCCGAACGCGGTTGCCAGATCTGGCAGCCCCACAGCGAAAAACTGGGCGCCGGCACCATGAATCCAGCCACCGTTCTGCGCGTGCTCGGGCCCGAACCCTGGAACGTCGCCTACGTCGAGCCCTCCTTCCGCGCCGATGACGGCCGCTACGCCGAAAATCCCAACCGCATGCAGATGCACACCCAATATCAGGTGCTGCTCAAACCGGACCCCGGGAATCCTCAGGAACTATATCTGAGCAGCCTGGAGGCCATCGGCCTGCAACGCCACCGTCACGACATCCGCTTTGTTGAGGACAACTGGGAGTCGCCCGCCCTCGGCGCCTGGGGCCTCGGCTGGGAAGTCTGGCTCGACGGCCAGGAAATCACCCAGTTCACCTATTTCCAACAGGCCGGCGGCGTTAGCCTCGACCCCGTCAGCGTCGAGATCACCTATGGGCTCGAACGGATCGTCATGTATCTCCAGCAGCGGACAGAGGTCTGGTCCATCGACTTTGACGGCGTCCACACCTACGGCGAAATCTACCGTCAGCAGGAGATCGAACACTGTGTCTATAATTTCGAGTTGGCTGACGTCGAGCGCCAGCGGACACTATGCGATCTCTACAACGCCGAAGCCGAAGCCTGCATCGAACGCGGCCTCGTCGCCCCCGCCCACGACTACGTTCTGCGCCAGAGCCAGGCCTTTAACATTCTGGACACACGCGGCGCTATCGGCGTCACCGAACGCGCCAAATTCTTCGCCGCAATGCGCAGCCAGGCCCGCCGCATCTCCGAACTGTACGTGGAGCAGCGGTTGCACGACGAGTATCCCTGGCTGGCGGACGGTGAAGAGATCCCGGAAAGCCAAGGCAAATCAGTCCCCAGACAAGGCCTCGCCGCTGTTCAACTGTCCGAGCCCCAATCCCTGCTCATTGAACTGGGCAGCGAGGAACTTCCCGCTGCTGATGTACCTGTGGGAATCCAGCAAGTTGAGTTACGGCTGCGAGACCTGCTGGAACAGGCGCGGCTAACATACAGCAAACTTGCCGTTTCCGGAACAACTCGCCGCTTGGTTGCGCACGTGCAGGAACTGGCTCCCCGCCAGCAGGACGAAATCGTCGAACGCCGAGGGCCGCCCGCTGAGCGCGCTTTCGATTCCGACGGCCAGCCGACAAAGGCTGCCACCGGCTTCGCCCGCGGCCAGGGCGTCCAGCCATCCGATCTGGAAGTGCGCGGCAACTATGTCTACGCCGTAACCAGGTTGGATGGTGAGCCGGCCGCTGCCGTGCTGCCGCAACTAATCGAAGATCTGCTTGAAGGAATGCAGTGGGGCAGAACTATGCGCTGGAACAGCAGCAACAAGAGCTATCCTCGCCCCTTACGTTGGATTGTCGCGCTCTACGGGTCGGAGGTCATTCCCGTATCATGGGCCCATGTAACCAGCGGGCGAGTCAGCCGCGGGCCCCGTTTTCGCGATGCGCGGGCGCGCCTGCCCGCCGGCGAGTTTACAACATTCGACATGGCTGACGCCGACAGCTACTTCGACGACGCGGCCGCGCAAGGCATCTGCCTGCGCCGCGCAGACCGCCGCAACCTGATCGCGGCGGCCGTACAGGACGTTGCCGCCCGCGCCGCTGCCATCGAAACAGGTGGCGCCGACCCCCTGCCGCCCGGCACATACGAATGGGACCCGGATGAGGAGCTTCTGGACGAGGTCACAGATCTGGTGGAAGCGCCGCAGGCCGTTATCGGCTCCTTCGAGCAGCGCTTCCTGGACCTTCCGCAACCAATCCTGACAGCGGTGATGAAAAAACACCAACGCTATTTCCCGGTCCTTGCTAAACTATCAGGTTCGAACGGTGCCACTACACTTGCGCCTCGTTTCATCACCATCGCCAATGCCGACGATCTGGACCATCCCGACGTAGTGCGGCAGGGCAATGAGGGCGTCATTCGCGCCCGTTACGCCGATGCCGAATTCTTCTACCGGCAGGATACGGCTAAGCCCCTCGACACATTCACCGACCGGCTGGAAACCCTCACCTTCCACGCCAAACTCGGCTCGATGCTCGAGAAGGCAGCCCGTTTACAAACGCTGGCCCCACAGATCGCCCAGATGCTCGGAAGCGGCGAGCAGGAAATAGTAACTTCTCGCCGCGCCGCCGCGCTTTGTAAGACAGACCTGGTTACCTCCATGGTGGTCGAAATGACCAGTCTGCAAGGGGTAATGGGCGAGATCTACGCCCTCAAGAGCGGCGCGCCACCTGCTGTTGCACAGGGGATCCGGGAGCATTACCTGCCCCGCTTCGACGGCGACTCCGTCCCCGGCAGCGAAGCCGGCCTTGCCCTCAGCCTTGCCGACAAACTGGATAGCCTGGTCGGTCTCTTCGGCGTCGGTGTGTCGCCCAGCGGCAGCGCCGACCCCTTTGGCCTGCGCCGCGCAGCACTTGGGATCGTAAACGCGCTGACTCTGACCAATTCTTCGTTCGATCTGTCAGCTGCTCTGGAACAGGCAGCCTCACACTACGGAAATCTACTGTCAGACGGAGCCGTTTCCAGCGCCAGGGAATTCATCATTCGCCGTCTTGAGAGAAAGTTACGCGATCTGGGCCATCCGCCCGACGTCGTGGACGCCGTACTGGCCGTACGCGGGGATGATCCCTACGCCACCGTCGGCACTGTTCACCATCTGGCCGCGGCGGTGGCCTCCCCGCATTGGGAAGAGACCTTCACTGCCTACGCCCGCTGCGCCCGCATCGTTCGCGGCATCGACCGCGAACTGCCCCTGCAACCGGATGCCTACCAGGAGAAAGTTGAGGACGAATTGCATTCCGCATGGGAGAGTGCGGCAGCGAAACTAGAGAAGGCCGGCGACGCTGCTGAGTCGCTGGGCCAGGTATTGGCCGAGTTGACCGCGCCAATCAACAGCTTTTTTGACACCGTGTTGGTGAACGCTGAGGAGGAAGACGTGCGTCTGGCCCGCCAGGCCCTTGTCCAACGCATCGCCCTAATTCCAGCGCCGGTCGCCGACCTCAGCCGCCTGCAAGGGTTCTGATCGCCAGAACTGTACTTCCTGAATTCAAGAGATGGACTGAGACTGCTGCACACGTTTCCGCTTTCGATGGCCGCATGCCGCAATTGACCGAAATCTGACAAAGAAGGGGAGAAGAAGGCAATGGATACGAACTATCTTGCAAATCAGAATGTCAGCGAAGAGCAAATCTCCGCCTGGGCAGACCAGTTCAACCGCGAGGGGTGCCTCTTCCTACGCAATGTGCTGCCGCTGGACTGGACCGCCGAACTGCGCGCCGACCTGGAAAATTCGTTGCGCGACAATCCAAATGGGCTGAACAACAAGAGTCAACGTGCCCACCTCGCCCACCGCATGTTTGAGACCAGTGCCGCCAATCTGCGCCTCTTCGACATGGAGCCCATGATCTCCCTGGCCGAAGCGATAATCGGGCCGGACTGCCACGTAATCCACAACAACTCCTTCATTTCGCCTCCTGGCGGTGGCCTCGATGGCTGGCACCAGGATGATCGGCCCCATTTTATCGTCACTGACGGCGCCACGCCGGAAAATGTACAGCTGCCCGTCCTCTTCTTCACTGCCAACTACTACCTGACCGACGTCACCGAAATCGAGCACGGCGGCACGGAAGTCATCCCCCGTTCGCATCTCTTCGGCGCCAGTCCGCAGCGCCAGCTGGACGGCACAGAGTGGGAAGAGCGCATCCAGTACAATCTGGGACAGGCGGGCAGTGTGGTCCTCTTCAACAACCAGGTCTGGCACCGGGGCGGCCCCAATCGCAGCCAGCGCACACGCTACATCACGCAAGTCACCTACGGTCGGCGGATCATCGGCCATAAGTACTACCCATTCATGAACTACGCCATGCCAGAGCACGTCTATGACGGCGCCGATGACAGGCTGCGGCGTCTTCTCGGATTCCTGCCTCACGGCGCCTATGGGTAACCGCGGCTGATTGGCGAAGCAACGGCCCGTCCTCGACCTGGGCTGTCGCAAATATCAGGAACTGAAAATGAAAGGAATCGCTGGCAAGCGGGTCTTTGTATCCGCCGCGGCCGGGGGTATAGGGCGGGTCATTGCCGATCGGTTCGTACAGGCTGGCGCCCGCGTTCATGTCTGCGACTTAGACGAGGCCGCGCTGGCGCAGTTGCCGGGTTCCGCCGACCGCCTCTCCGGCACCCGCGCCGACGTTGCCGACCCAGCGCAAATGGACGCCGTATTTCAGGCTGTCGCACATGAACTTGGCGGCCTCGATGTGCTGGTAAACAACGCCGGCATTTCCGGCCCTACAGCAAACGCCGAATGCATCGGCCCTGAGGACTGGCAGCGCACAATAGAAGTGAATCTGAATGGCGCATTCTACTGCGCCCGCCTGGCCATTCCCATGCTCAAAGCAAGCGGCGGCGGCTCGATTGTCAACATCTCCTCCACTGCCGGCCTGCATGGCTACCCTCTCCGCACCCCCTACACCGCCTCCAAATGGGCCCTGATCGGCCTGACCAAGACTCTGGCCATGGAGCTTGGCCCCTTCGGAATCCGAGTCAACGCCATCTGTCCCGGTTCCGTCGAGGGTCCGCGCATCGAAGGCGTGTTCGCTGCCAAAGCCGCTGCCCGCGGCGTCAGCGGAGAGGAAATCCGTGCCGCATTTCGCCAGAAAAGCTCTCTGCGCACGCTGATTGCTGCCGACGATATCGCCGAAACCGTTCTCTTTCTCTGTTCCGACAGCGGTGCCCGTATCTCGGGCCAGGCCCTGGCCGTCGACGGGCACACCGAAACGATGCGCATGTGAGCGATATGCGGCCCCAACCCCGTGCCAGCTTCGCCATCAATCCCGCCCTTCCCCAAGATCAAATGATCCAAGCGCAGACAACCACCCATACAGTCGCCCCCCGCTAACAACTGAAAACGCAAAACAAAAAACTGACAATGTCTTGCTCTCCAGAGCAAAATGTGTTATCGTTAGTGAATTATTTCGCAGCCCTACTCGGAAAATATGGGTACGCGACCCAAGTGTCCACGCAATATTCTTACCTGCTGATTTTGACAGTTTCCCGCCAACAGTGCCTGTTCGGCCACAACTGATGAAAGTGAAGACGTAACGGTGAAGGACGAAAGAGCGCCGGGGAAGGCTTTAATCCCTGACATCGTTATCGGGCGACTGCCGGTCTATTTGCGCACCTTGCGCTTGTTGGCAGATGACGGGCGAGAGGTTACCTCGAGCCAGGAATTGGGGGAGCATCTGGGCATAAGCTCTGCGCAAATTCGCAAAGACCTCAGCCACTTCGGCGAATTTGGCAAGCAAGGCACCGGATACAACACCGACTTCTTGTGCCGGCAGCTTCAGAAGATCCTCAACGTCGACAGGATCTGGCCCGTAGTTCTGGTGGGCGCTGGCTCACTCGGCACGGCCATCGCCAACTATCAGGAATTTGAATCGAGCGGCTTTCGCATCGTATCCGTCTTGGATGAGGACCCACAGAAAATCGGGCAGCCAATCGGACAAGGTTTGCGCATCGAGGATTTCGCAGATCTCAGCCAGCTGGTTGAAGGGTCAAATGTGCAGATTGCCGTAATGGCTGTCCCTGCTCACGCGGCCCAGCGCGTCGCCAATCAGCTTATTGAAGCGGGGCTGAGCAGCATTCTGTGCTACGCACCCATCACTCTGGCAGTCCCCTCGCACATTCGCGTCGAATATATCGACCCGGTTGTTCACTTCCAGCATATGACCTACTATCTGCGCTGAAAAACGCGGCGGGCAGCAGCGCACCGCCGCTCCTCAATCGCGCGTGCGCAATTCGGAATGATGCCCGCCTTCAGAGAGGCTCTTTTCGGGGTAATCCTTGCTGCCTGGGGTAAAGCTTTGCCGTCTTGCGCATCTTTCTTATCAGCAGAACACGTCGCTCTTCATCCAGTGTCGGCACGCCTACAGGAGAGAACCGCACCGTTTCACCGCCCAGCATTTCTATCGCATTGCGTGCTTCCATGAACTCTTCTGCCGCGTTCGGGCCCTTATACAGGACAGCCAGTCCACTCTGGCGCACAAACGGCAATACATACTCCGTCAGCGTATTGAGCCTGGCCACCGCTCTGGCCGTCGCCAGATCGAACTGCCCGCGGAAGCCGCGATGACGGCCCAATTCTTCAGCTCTCCCCTGTACGAGAGTGACATTCTCGAGCGCCAACGTGGTCACCACCTCATTTAGAAAGCGTATCTTCTTGGCCGTGCCATCCACAAGCGTCAGCTTCAGATTGGGCCATGCGATCTTTAGAGGTATACCAGGGAACCCCGCGCCGGTCCCAATATCAACGCAAGCCAAAGTCTTGTTCGGTGGCAAAGATACTCCTATCTCCTCTGCGACAATCGGCAGTCCGGCCAGACAGTCCAGGAAGTGCTTCTTCTGCACGTCTTCACTTTCCGTGATCGCGGTCAGATTCATCTTCTTATTCCACTCTGCCAGCAGCGCGGCAAAGGCCCGAAACTGCTCAATCTGTTCGCTGGCAAGAGGGATACCCAAATCGTTTGCCCCCGAAATCAAAGTCTGCATGAGCACATTGTAGCACAGGAGTTGACCAGTGAAGACGATTCGATACCGCTCCGCCGGTGGGATTGTGACGCAAAGAAAAATTCTCTCCCACCTGCCCCCTGCAGAGAGCTACCTGCTTCTCCTCGACCGGCCCAGCCGTGCCGAAGTGCGGCTGCCCAAAGGGCATATAGATCCAGGCGAGGGCGCTGAGGAAGCGGCATTGCGCGAAACTTGCGAAGAAACAGGTTTCTGCGACCTGCGCATCCTGGCAGACTTGGGCTGGCGCACAGTCGAATTCAATTACAAGCGTAAGCACTATATCCGGGAAGAGCGATACTTTCTGATGCAGCTGCTTTCCGCACGCCAGACAACCCGGCCCCCTAAAGACGCTGAGCAGTTTCAGGTACTGTGGGCGACGCTAAAGACCGCCAGCGAACGGCTGACCTTTGAAGCCGAGCGGCTCTTCGTCGAAGACGCCGTCACTGCACTTGCCAACCTTCCCCGCTCCTGACCCGCTCCAAATGCAAAAACCGGGAATGAGACCATTCCCGGCTCGTTTCATCATCAATAATTAATTTCTGGCAGGAAGTGCCAACGCCCCTGCATTAAGGAACGCCGGCCGCGCCCCTTGCGACGCGTACAGCCGGGCTGCCCCGGTACCTACAACTCCCTACTTTCGCCGATATGTAATACGTCCTCGTGTCAGATCGTATGGACTCATATCGACTCTCACCTTGTCGCCGAGAAACACCCGAATGTAGTTTCTGCGCATCTTGCCGGATAGATAGGCCAGAACAACGTGCCCGTTCTCCAATTCCACCCGAAACTGGGCATTCGGCAGGGCTTCGACGACTTTGCCTTCCAGTGTGAGTATTTCCTCAGCCATAAATCTCCATGAGTGGGCGCGTGGCCAGCAGTTATGCCACTTGGTGTATGTAGATTGGGCTAGCGGAACGAACGGGCCGCATTTCGTCGTGCCTTCCGGATCGCCTTCTGTTTATTTATGCGGCGCACTTCGCTCTTGGACGTAAACCATCGCTTCTGGCGCACAATCGGCAGGATGCGCGCCTCGGCTACCGACTTTCGGAACCGGCGCATCAGGCTTTCCTGAGATTCTCCAGACCTCAATTCAACGCTAATAGAACTCACCCCCTTCTGGACGCTTGTGCAAATGGACAAAACAAGACTGCCAGCCCATTGTGATTCAAGAGACTGGCAGGATGCTTAAGTATAATCGATTGTAGGCAAGGACTGCAAATGCATGTTCAGGATCTTTCCTCCGGTTCATCCTGCCCAGCTTCCTCTGATGCCTCTTCTTCAGCGGTCCCGTCCCCAGCGGCTTCGGCAGAATTCGAATCCTCAACCGCGCCTTCTACCACCACAGACTCGGCCATCTCTTCTGCGGGCGCAAGCGCCTCTGGCTCGCCTACGGAATCATCAGGTTCACTGGGCGGCTCTTCGGCCTCCCCTACGGGCGCTTCAGGTTCACTTGGTGATGCCTCTGTCTCGGCAACCAGCGCTTCCGGTTCACCAGGCGTCTCTTCGGCTTCACCAACGGATGCTTCCGGCTCGGCAACGGACGCTTCCTGCTCCGCCGCCGCCTTGTTCTCGAGGTTCTCTACCTCCGTCTCCAGCAGCGCCTGCCCGACAATTTCGTCAGCCTGTCTTCGGCTCAGACCAATTCGTTGCCGGTCCGGATGGATACGTAGGATTTTTACCGGAATACGATCACCGCTGCTGACCATTTTTAGCGGTTCGGCTACGGTGATATCGGCTAACTCGCTGATGTGGACTAGTCCCTCAATGCCCGGTTCAAGTTGAGCGAATGCGCCAAAATCGATCACCCTTGTAACAGTGACCAGAATCGTGTCATTCACCTTATAGCGCTCTTCAATGCTCTCCCACGGATTCGACAAGAGCCGCTTGCGGCTGAGCGCAATGCGGCTGCGCTCCGGATCCAGGCGCAGTACTTCGACCTGGATTTGCTCGCCAACCTTCAAGACATCGCGCGGGTGACTGACCGGTGTCCACCCGATCTCACTGACGTGCAGTAACCCGTCCGCGCCGCCGATATCGACAAACGCACCAAACGGGCGCAGGCTGCGTACTTCGCCCTCCACCACCGCGCCGACCGTCAACTCCTCGAACAACTGCGCCTTGCGCCCAGCCCGGTACTCACGCTCAGCCAGGCGGTAAGACAGCACAAGCCGGCGCCGCTGCCGCTCCACTTCAATGACTTTGACAGGCAACTCCTGACCCACAACCTGTTGCAAACGCTCATTGCGCTGCTCTTCATTCATATTGCGCGGCAACCCCACAATATGTGAAGCCGGTATAAAGCCCCGCAAGTGGTCGAAATCTGCCAGGAGTCCACCCTTGTTATAACCAACAACCTTTCTAACCGTGATCTCACCGCTCTCCAACATCTTTTCAGCTACGAGCCAGTCCTTCTTCTGCAAGGCGTCGGCAATACTCAATACCAGCATTCCTTCATTCGTCGTGAGCTTGCTCACCACGACTGGAACCGTTTCGCCTTCTCGCAACGTGCCCGCATAGTCATCTTCGAGCCGATTCAGATCGGACTGGGGCACGATCCCATCTCGCTTAGCGCCAATGTTCACTAACAACTCATTCGAGCGTACCTCAACCACAATTCCTTCGCGTAGATCGCCGCGTTCCGGCAGACTGAGATCCTCCTCTTCCGCCAGGTACTGTTCGAAGAGCATTTCATCGGCTTGCTGCTCTTCACTCTGCTGCTCTTCGCTCTGCTGCTCTTCGCCCTGCGTCAATTCGCTCTGCGGCAATTCGTTCTGCGGCAATTCGCTCTGCGGCAATTCGCTCTGCGGCAATTCACTTTGCTGCTCTTCACTCACTAGCTCTTCACTTTCCTGCACTTCAATGGTATGCTCACCGTCGGTGTTCTCCGCCACATCGCCCAATTGCTCTGACTCTGACATCATCGAATTGTCCACCTATCGATTGCGTAATTGTTCGCAAGGCGGTGGGTATGCCAACTTTGCAGCCGGATACCGCAGGCCACAGTTACCGCCCTGTACAGACTACTTGCGTCTTTACATTATAGCAACCAGTTCTAGTGCAGTCAAACACAAGAAAAATACGGGATGTAACACAGATTTTGGAAGAACTGAGCGAGGAATTTCAAATTCAAGGATGTGCTCGACCTAATTCTTTCGAGGACTGGAGCAGGAACTAGGAGTCAATTCCAGTATGGTGGCACACTCACAAAACGATGCTTCCTGACAAGTCCTGACAATCGCCTGCAACAGTTTGACTCTGGCCGCGAAGACCGGGTGAATGAGCTACGTTCATTCTTCGACCTCCTGGTCGGGCTTCCCGTTTTCGCCAGAGGGCGGCTCCTCCTCCTCCTGTAAACTCGCCAGCGCGCCTCGAACCTGGGTCCAGGCCCTCTTTAGCAGAGGAACTGCCGTTGCTTCCGTACTCTGGCGGGCAAACTCGATCCTTACAAATCCGGCTGTTAGCCGTTCGGCAGCCTCCTCGTCTTCGCTCTCAACCACCTCCCCCAAACGCGCCTGAAACCTGTGCGGCGTCTCGCCTGGGCGTCGCCGCATTCCGTGCTCGGCGGCACTCTCCAGTGTCGAAACATAGAAATATCGCACCTGTTCATCAGGCGGCAGGCGGCCGAGCATCAGTTCATCGAGCCACCGGCGCACGCGCGAACGCCCCGATTTGCCCTCCTCTTCTTCCAACGGAGTAAGTGTACGCGCCCGCCATTCGTTAAAGGCGACGCCAATCTGCCGCCAGCCGAGCAAAAACTGACGCAGCCACGCCAACAGGAGCTGGAAGTTCACCCCCCGCCCCTGCAGATAGATGTAGGCCGCATAGCCGAGCAGGAGCGCGACAATTATCCAGAACACTGTGCCGCCCAGCCAAGGCGGCGCTTCGGCCTGCTGGACCTGTTCGATCTGCGGCGTACCCATCTCCGGTGGCTCGCGCTCCGGCTCCTCAACCGGCTCCTCGTCTCCGCCAAACAAAAGGGCTAACAGACCCATTATCAGCCCCAGTATCAGATAGACCGCGCCGGAAATCATTCTCATCGCCAGTCCCATCAACTGGGCAAGCCTGAATGTCCCTCCCAGCGGCATCAGAAAGGCCGCCGCCGCCACCACCAGCACCAACCCGAAAGCATAGAAAGGCCAGTTTCGTGCAATTGTTGATTCAGTGGGCAGCTTTGCCAATTGCCACCTGGCTCTCAGTGCCGCCAAATGGCCGAATGTCAGCAGTAGCAACCCCAACATAAAGTAGACGATCGCCGCGCCGATTACGCCCCCGGCTATGTCCTGACGTACCAGCGCGAAGAATCCGTTCGTGCCCATACCCACCTGGCTGGCCGCGGTCAGCAAAATCATGAGCATCCCGCCCATTGCCCAACGTTCGCTGAATCGGCGTACAAGTGCCCTACGGTCACTCTGGATACGATGATCGTCGCCGCTGATCGGTCTGGACGCTGCCTCCAAATCAATCATTTCGTCCGCCTGCAAACCCATCGCCAGGAAATCACTGGTCACCAGAACGGCCATACCCCAGGCGATCAGGATCAGAATCGCGTTGATGACGAACCCTAGCGTGAGGAAAACGCCAAACGGTTGCAGAACCATCGCCCCAAGCGTCGGCCAACCCTCGACCGTCGACCACAGCGCGAAACGGGCGATAAAAAGGATCAAGCCAAGCTCCGCAAGTCGAAAACTCATCGTCCTCCGCTGGCGTTGCCCAGGACGTACCAGGACGGTTGTCGTATAACAGCCCACCAGCGCCGCCCCAATCGACGTGATTCGCAGGATATTGATATAGTCTGCGGGAAGCCCCGGCCCGATATGCCGGATGAACGATACCAGCGCTACCAGAATGCAGCCGACTAGCGCCGCGATGACGGCCGGACGCAATAGAGAGTCCTGCCAGGCATGGTCAAATCCGGGTTGCTGTTGCGTACTTTCTGACTTTACCATCCGTCTCCCGACTAACTTGGACTAACTCTGCAATTTCAGAAGATCCGATTCCCATATTGTCTGATGCGAGGTAACGCCCAGGGCCTCCGCCTTCTCCTGCATACGCTTAAATTGCGGCTGCAGCGTGCAGGCAAGCACGTATACATTGATTCCACGGCGGTACATGCCGTGCAGCAACCAGATCAGATTCTCAGTCAGGCTGGGCGTCACCACCACCAACGTAGATCCCCAGCTCAGATGCGCCACCCGCACCGGCAACCAGGTCGGAAGAGCAATTGGTGAAATCCAGTCCTTCTCTTTTGAACCGTCGGTCGTCGTCTGTTCGGGCGCACCGGACTCTGGCGTCGACGCGTCTCCATCGGCGTTGCGCACCTCCCGCAACTGAATGCGCGCCAATACCTCAAGTATCCCCATCAGATGGCCGCGCCCATTGCGCGCGGGGATGGCCAGGACCTCTGTGCCCGAGCGGGGATCCTCCCCGTTGCTGAGAAATCCAATCTCCTGCCTCTGCTCGGCCACATGACTGGCCAGAGAAGCCGCCAGCACTACTGCCCATTCGCTGCCGCCGTACTCCTCTCGATATGGGTATGCGCTGCGGTCCAGATCAAGCACAATTGTCGTGCTGAGGGCCATCGAAGGTTGGAACTTCTTCACCAGCAGCGTGTCCTCGTGCGCACTGGCCCGCCAGTGTATGTGGCGCATACTGTCGCCGCTGGCGTAAGGGCGGACGCCCGCCATCCGCGATGGATCCTGAAACAGTCGATGAGGGCTGCGAATATCGCCAAAAGGCAGTAGGCTGGGCAGACCCAGATCGGCCAGAGAGTAGACTTTGGGGTAGACCGTCAATAGGTGTGCGCCCGTCTCCTGCCACGAGGATTCGGCAAACCCGAACAGGTCGCCGGTATGGAGGTTAAGCGGGCCAATCTCATAGTAGCCGCGGCGATGGCAGTGTAACGCAAACTGGCGTTTTGTCAGCGAACGGCCGCCGATACTGATGATCGTGCTATACTCATCGACCGCTCTCAGGTCGATCGGGATATTCTCCTGCAGCCGTAACCAGGGTATCGGCAGGCGGCTCCGGTTGTGAAAGTTTACATCGCTCCGGATCGTCTCGCCTGCAAATGCCTTGGCCGGCACCCGCCGCGAGACGTTCAGTTTGCGTAAACTGCGACGGGTCCACCAGTGACTGATCAGCCAGACGCCTCCAACCACATAGAAGACGTAGTATATCCAGTCCATCCGCAGAAAAACGGCGAACCCGAATAGAAATAGGAGAAGAAAGAAGAGATCAAACAACTGCCTACTCCTGCACTGCGATAGCCGGTGCCTCCGACCAACCCTCCGTCTCGTCGCCCAATTTGAGCGTAGTCTCCTCCAGCAATTCGGAAATGATCTGGTCCGCCGTGCGCCCACGCAGCGCCGCGTCCGAGCGCACGATGCAGCGATGCGGCAGGGCGAGTGGCGCCAGCGCTTGCACATCGTCCGGCAGCGTGTAATCGCGGCCTCGCAACGCAGCCCGCGCCTGCGAGCCGCGATAGAGTGCCAGCGAACCGCGCGGGCTCGCGCCCAACGCCAGGTCCGAGTGGCCGCGCGTCGACTGAACCAGCGCAACAATATATGCGCGAATGCTGTCGGCCACCGTCACCTGCCAAATCTGTTCCGCCAGTTCCGGCAAGTTGTGCCCGTCGACCACCGCCTCCAGCGTTTCGATAGGATGCCTGTGCCCCAAACTGATCAGCATCTCCCCCTCCTCCGCATCCGACAGATAGCCCAGGTTCAGTTTGAACAGAAATCTGTCGAGTTGAGCCTCGGGCAATGGGAACGTGCCTTCATATTCCACCGGGTTCTGCGTGGCGATTACCATGAAGGGGCGAGGCAGGGTATGGGTCACGCCGTCAGCAGTAATCTGCTGTTCACCCATACATTCCAACAGCGCGGCCTGCGTACGCGGCGTGGCCCTGTTTATCTCGTCCGCCAGCAGAACATGAGTAAACGCGGGCCCGGCAATGAACTGGAACTGCCGTGTCTCCTGATTGAATATGCTTGTGCCGGTGATGTCGCTGGGGAGCAGGTCGGGCGTACACTGCAGCCGCCGAAAGTCCACACCCAGGCTGACAGACAGCGCCCGCGCCATCATCGTCTTGCCAACGCCGGGCACATCTTCGAGCAGGACGTGACCTTCACACAGCAACGCAATCAGCAGGTGCTCAATCACCTCTTCTTTGCCGACGATCACGTCGCCGACATTACTCAGTACACCACGCGCAAAATCCTGTGCGGTCTGCATGCAGAGCCTCTATTCGTGGAAGGGGCGGGCCTCAAAATCGCGCCGATTTACAGAGGATGGGCACATCATATCCGCCGATTGTACATCAGGCCGGCCATTTCGGCGAACTTTGTGCCCACAATCGAAACATTGTCGATATCGACGCATCCACCGAGTACCGCTCAAGTGCAATCGGGCAACAACGGCGGAATCGGGTGTTTTCTTTGACCAGTCAGGCGCTTTATGCTATCTTTTTCCAGCGTGTGCTGGTTTACTTGCCCCCGTAGCTCAGAGGATAGAGCAGAGGTTTCCTAAACCTTTGGCCGTAGGTTCGACTCCTACCGGGGGCGCTCTCCATCTTCCCTCTCCAAGAATGCCGCAAAGTGAAATGAGAGGCGCACCAGCGCCTCTCACCTAGCTCCTTGGGTAACATGAGAGCGAAGCTATGTCTGCGTAGTCAGCGGATAAAGCTCGCGGCCGAGGCGTCGGAAGGATAGGTCGCGCAGACTGTGGACACTCGGCTCGGCC
The DNA here is from genome assembly GCA_963662575.1 of Caldilineaceae bacterium. Classification (GTDB taxonomy): domain Bacteria; phylum Chloroflexota; class Anaerolineae; order Caldilineales; family Caldilineaceae; genus Bin5. Next base: position 5,379,910 of record OY759723.1, on the reverse strand, counting down.
ACCACGTGGATCGCGCCCGCCCAAGATTCGAATCCGGCGCGAAAGTGCGTGCTCGATTTTACGCAAATGTACCGCATCTGCCGCGGGTCCAGGCCGAGCGTCCTCGCGAACGCCGTATCGAAGGGCTGTTCCCGCAAGCTCACCAGCAACACGTGAATCCCATCCTGAACAACGTGCGCCGACGGGCCCATGTTCCCACTCAGCCCCGCATACATCGGCCCGTCATACGGAAATGCCCCGTCAGCCAGCGCGGCAACCTCCACGTCCATCGACACTGGATCTCCCTGCAACGGCGACGACTTGCCGCCTACCTCCAGGGGCAGCCGGGCGCCGACGCCTGCTTCGTGACAGAGCGCAGCGGCCTCAGGGTCGACAATATAGAGCACGCACGCATCCTCTAACTGCAGGTCGACAAATGTTCGCAACACGCCCGTACTGTCGCCCGGCGAACCGCCGCCGGTGTTGTCCTGCATATCGGCCAGAATGATGGGGTAACGCCCGGTCGTCTCTGCCTTTTCCAATGCCGCACGCGCTGGCAGCAGCTCCAGCTGCCAGTCCTCCCGCCGCGCATAAATCCACTCTCCCAACTGGTCGGCGTACGCCTGGGCCAGCGCCTGATCATTGTCGGTCACGATGTAGACCGAAGAGCCCATATCCGGTACGTCAGCCAGAAAAAAGCAGGTAGCAATCGAGCCGCACACGACACCCGGCAATGACTCGATCCGGTGCAGTTCAGCGATCGCATCCCGCATCGGCGGATGCGCCGTCACCTGGTTCAGCCCCCAGACCATCGGAATCTGGTGCAAAGCCATCGTCGGCCGCAGACCCTCACGCACGATGCGCGCCAACACGTCCGCGCACTCGCGGCCGCGTGCAGCCATGTCGATCTCCGGATAAGTCTCCCGCCCAATCAGGACGTCGGCCTTCGCCGCCATCTGCTGCGAAACATTGGAGTGGATGTCAAGCTGTGCCAGGACCGGCACATCCGGTCCGACCGTCTCTCGCACCGCCGCCAGCAAGTGACCCTCCGCATCCCCCAGCCCATCCGCCGCGTCTAGATCCCCCACCGCCATCGAGCCGTGCAGTTCCAGCAAGACACCGTCCAACGGCAACGCGTTCGCAATCCCTGCCAACATGCGGCCCAGCAGTTCGTCATACAACGGCCGCGGCGTCGGCGCGCTCGGTTGAGGTTCGCCGAACAGTGTCGGAATAAGCTCGAAGTCGTGCACCTGTGCGCCCGCGATAAAGCCGCCTATCGGCGTATTCGTCCCCGCGAAAGTGCGTAGGATGTCGTCGCCTTCAAGCAGGAATCGCTCCGCATAGCTCTCCCGCGTCGTCGGCACCGGCGTAAACGTGCTGCTCTCGTGGCTGAGTCCACCAGTCGCAACCCTCATGTGACGCTCCCGTCCTGTAATCAGCTTCTCACACCAAACTTCTGACGCTTAACTCTGTCCATTCCCACGCGGCCGTTGCTGACCACTGACCACCGATCACTGACCACTGCTCATTGACCACTGTCGTCTGCAGGCTCGGGCAGCACAAGGCCATGCACGAATCCGCCGTCCACCCGCAGGATCGAGCCGGTCACGTAATCGGCATCATCGCTGGCCAGATAGGCTGCCGCCCTGCCAATGTCCTCCGGCACACCTATCCGCCCCCAGGGGATGCGCTTTCCGCCTTCGGCTATATCCTCCTCGCTGTAAAAACTGCGTTCCCCTGGCGTATCAATCCAACCGGGATTGATCACGTTGACATTGATGCGGTCCCCGGCCAGCTCCGCCGCCATCGTCCGCGCCAGGTGATTGATCGCCGCCTTCGACATGTTGTACGCCCCGCTGCTGGGGAAAGCGATCTCCTCGTGAACCGAGCTGATGACCACAATCTTGCCGCGGCTACGTCCCGTGTGTGTCTGTTTCAACATCTGTTGCGCCGCCATTTGGCAAGTGTGGAAAACGCCGAACTGCGTAACCTCGAACGTACGCAACACGTTTTCCCACTTCGCCTCCACCACCGCTTCGCGGATAGAGACTGCCGCGTTGGCCACCGCCACATCAATGCGGCCAAAGCGTTCGACCCCGCCCTTGATCATCGCCGCGATCGCGTCGCGATCAGAAACGTCCGCCTGCCACACCAGCGCCTCACCGCCCATCTGCCGGATCTCCTCAGCCGCGCTCTTGGCCTCGGCTTCGGACGTACGGTAATTCACCACCACATTGGCCCCCTCCTCCGCCAGGCTCAGCGCGATGCCGCGCCCGATTCCAAGCGACGCCCCGGTGACCAGAGCTGTTTTCCCTTCAAGTCGTTTCATCTCAAAACTCCGTTCCTGTTGCGATGTCGAAAGAGCATACAACCCGCTTCTGTACAGCTGCTGCCCTCAAAGGTAGAGAAATCCTTTAAGCATTATTCAAACCAGTAGGAATAAAGTTCCGCCTGCCACAAATGGAAGCGCAGTCGAACAGTCTTCCCCGTCATCTCTGTCAGATCGCGCCCGTCCCGCCATTGGACGCACTCATCTATGCTGTCAATGATCGCGGGAACGCAGTCATCTTTCGTGTAGCCCTCAATAGGCTCCCCGCTACCGGCGTCGATCACCTCGACCAACACACGCCCCCGCCATGAATCCGCATTCACATGCAAAGTATCGCCGCTGACCTGCAGCGGCCGACTAAGCACCGATCCCCACTCAACACCCCCCTTGAGCGAAACGAACCCGTCCATCCGCAACCGCGCCAGACAGATCGCGCTCGCATCCAGATAGCGCCTGTTGAGTACGTCTTCAAACGATAGATTGCGATAGCGGAGGCCCATATAGTAGAACCACAGCTCGTTGTTGCGCTGCACTGGCCTGTTCAAAATCACAATCTGGCCCGTATCGTACGTCTCGCCGTCGCGTACCGGCGACTGTTCCATGAAAGGTGCCCGTCCTGCCACCCGCTCCCAGTCCACCAGATTGCGGCTGGAGGCCAGTTCCACCGACTTGCGGCTGTCTACGTTTTCATAGAGAGGAGGATGTTTGCCCGCCCAATGGTGCATCACCGGCATCGCCAGGTGCAGTCCCTCGTAGGGGAATATCGGGAAGTTGTAGACATCCGTGCGCCACTCCTCCGGCCGGTTGAATATAGGCGTCAGATAGTCTGGGTCGTCGAAGAAACGCTGCAGACGAACATTTCCGTTCTCCTGGTCCGTCTGGTCCGCATGAAAGATCAGCCCATGCTCCTCCCAGTCGGCGAAATCCTCGCTTGTATACAGTTGCCACGATCGCCCGTAGGGTCCGTTCCGTTTAGCCGCGGCAATAAACAGCCTTCGTGTCTCGTCGTAAGTCAGGTGCGACTCATCGTGGCTGTGAAGCGAGGGAATGTCTATTTCCTCCCAATGCAAGAAGTCAGCCGACACCATCGAGCGCAGCTCGCTCCCGCCATAACGCAGCCCCTTGAAGCGACGCCGTGGATCCGGATCGTGCGGGTCGTAAATCGGCCCCTGCAGCATTCCATTCGCGCTGGGAAGAATGTTGTTTTCGCCCCCGACCGGCGTCCCCCGCCAGGTCGGCGCTTCATATTCATAGAGGCCCAGGAACGGCTTCTCCCAGTTCACGCCGTCCTCCGAAGTGGCGTAGCAGGCGAAACGCTCACCGCCGGCCGGCGCACCCGTCACATCCGACTTGACTTCGGGATCCAGTCCCTCCGCGCTGGATAGGTAGATTGCCTTGAAGACCCCCTCATCCGGTAGCCAGACCGGGGTCGTCCGCATCTGAATCGAGTTGTTCTCCCAGCGGTACTCAGGCCGGAGCACGACATTGTCACGCGCCTTCTGCGGCTGGTGCAGCTTGCGCGCCAGATTGTCGATCTCCTCGACCTCGTGATCATCGATAAAGAGATGTTTCATTACGGCCCCTCCTTCCCGTTCCCCGCCAATATCAGAAGTGCCCTTCGTCCCGCAGCATGTACAGCTGCGATGAACGGTCGACCAGGGGCAGCTCCACCGGGCGGTTCCCCTGCCTCTGTGACTCGTAAATGCCCATCACCATCTCTAGCGAGGCAACCCCGTCTTCACCGTTCGAGCTCGGCTCGCCCCCGTCCTCTATGCAGCGCACCAGTTCCTCCACCGCCAGCTGGATCGAGCTCGCCTCCTCGATAGTCGGAAATGGCTGCGGTTCCAGCGTGTACCACTCAATGCGAGAATCCGGTTCATTGAGGTGGTCGGTCGTGTCCACGCCCAGCAGCCACTGGTTGCCGGCATACTCCAGGCTCAGGACACCTTCAGTACCCTGCAGCTCGATCCCGAACCTGGCATAGCGGGTCAACTCGTTGGCCATGCACACCGCGCTGACGCCCGAATGGAAACTGAAGATCGCGTCGCTGATGTCTTCGACGCGAAACTCCTCGCGGTGACGGCGGTGCGCAGTGCCTATCACAGATTTGGCATCGCCGGCATAGATGCGGAACAAGTCGAACGTGTGCACCGCGTCGTGGATCAGCGGCCCCTCTTCATCCGCCGTCCAAGCCGGGAAAGGTTTGACCCCCTGGCAGATGCCGAGCATCGAAATCAAATCACCTATGGCGCCGTCATCGAGCATCTCCTTGGCCTTGATGAAAGCAGGATTCCAGCGCCGCGAGTGATTCACCGACAGCACACACCCAGTGCTCCGGCAGGCTGCCACAATCGCGTCGCCGTCCTCCAGGCTGAGCGCCAGCGGCTTCTCACACAGGATGCCCTTTGCGCCCGCCTCGACTGCTGCCTCGACAATATCCCGGTGCAGCCCCGGATGCGTAGCAACGCACACAATATCCAGCTTTTCCTGCGCCAGCATCTCCCGGTAATCCAAATACAGAGCGTCCACATCCCACATCTTCCCGAACAGCTGCAGATGCTCGTTGCCGCGGCTAGCCCCCGCCACCAGCTCCGTCTGCGCGCAGACCGCCACCCCACCCGCATGTGTAAGCGGCGTAGGCGGATCCGTCTCCCAAAGAGTGCCAATCCGGCCGCATCCGACCAATCCGGCGCGATATGTATTCATATGTTTCCTTTCTGTGGTCAACTTGCGAGGTGTCAAAGGAGCGGATTCAGCGCCTTTCCTTCAGCCTTATAAGGAGAGCCGCTCCTCTTCTTCGTAAATGATTCTTAGCAACTCTTGCCGCGAGTACTTCTCAAAAGGATCGACCCCGTTCCGATTCCCTACACTCAAATCAGGTAGCCTATACATTGCCTGAGATTCACAGGAGTATTCAGTTGGTCTGAGATCTTCCTTGACTTCGCCGCAGGATGAGTCCTCGGTAGCCCGCGTATTCCCTTGTACTTCTTTCCGCAGAGTACGTCTTCCCGCAGATTGTCGTTCTTGTCAGTTTCTTGCTACACACGTGCCATCCTACCAATACTTGGCACCCGCGAGCAAGCCACCTGTCTCGCCTGACTTTCAAAGTTCGGACAGGGCATCAGGCTGAGACTCCTTCTCGCGAAGCATGTTGTCTTAGGTCAAGTATGGACTGGCCGCCGCGACAGGCTTCTAGGGATCAGGATTTCTTGCCATTCGGAGAACTCCGTAAGAAGCGAGCCCTTCCCAATCCACCCGCGGGAAGAAGAAAACTGTAAATCGCGTAACTACCTTTTCGTCGACCTGACCTGCGTTAACCCCAATCGTTGTCTGCCTGTGGCCTTCCATGGCCACAAAGGTGTTCTCCGCGGCCCTCCGTGGTTCAAAAAAGGTGTTCTTTGCCGCCCTACATGGAATGACTGAGTCTTGCCCCTGACTGTTCCGGTATAGGCGAAAGTCAACCAGCCCTGGTTTGCACCATCAAGAGATCGTATGCACTCCCAAGACCCCCCAACTACACCCGCGTAATCCGCCGCCGGAACGGCCACCGGTAACGCAGCCTCTGCCGCTCGCTGTAACCCTCGTCACCCGGCGTCGGCGCCTCAACCCGTCCAAACATGACCCACCCCAGCAACGAAAACAGCCCGCTCAGCAGGAATATCGCGCTGTGCGGCGCCCCCAGCCGTAATAGCCCTAAAGTGATTGCCGGCGCCACCATCCCTCGCAACCCAACCACCGTCGACTGGATCGCCGCATACTCCGTCACCCGCTCCGGGTCCGCCAGCTGTATTCCTGCGCTGATCTGCCCCATCTCAAAGCCCGCCATCCCCATACCCCGCGCAATAGCCGACGGCATCAGCATCCACAAACTCTGTGCTGACATGTAAGTGAGTGGCGTCACAATTGAGACCGCCGAGATTGCCCGCAGGACAAATAGGCCGCCCCGCTTGTCGATCGTCCGTCCCCACAGCAAATAGCTGAAAAACCAGGTTGCCGACTCCACTAACCCCAGTAAACCGATTTCCGAATAGGAGAGTTGCAAACGGTCCACCTGCACAACCGGGTATAGCGGCCAGCTCAGCAACCCACCCAGCCCAAACAGCGAGTAACTGATCAGATAGACGGCAAAATTCCTGTCGCTCCGTACAATCTGCCACAGATCCGAAAACGCCTTCGTTTTGCGCGGCGGCAATTCCTCCTCGTCGAAATCAATACGCGTGAAAAGAAATGTGGCCAGAATGCCAAAGAGCGCCCCAATAGGGAACAGGACCTGGTACCCTACCTTGTCCAATGCCCATCCAGCCAGGGGCGTGACCATCAGAATGACCGAAACCCGCCCCATCCGCACCGCCGACATCACCTTCCCACGCCCGCTCTCAGGATAGATCTTCTGAATAACGCGCGTGTACGCCGGAATGACAAACGCTTCCAACAGCCAGAAGGCAATGCCGATCGCCATCAGCTGCTTCGCACCCGTCACGAACGCCACCAGCAAAAAGAGCGAACGCCCCAGCAGCCAGCAGAAAACAATGATGTTGATCGTACGCCGCCGCCGCATCAAGACGATGCTGAACGCAGTGAAGACCGAGCCGGCAAAAAGAAGAGCCGTATACACGGCCAGCATGTCAACGCTGGCGCCCAAACGACGCAGCACAACCTGTGTGAAGGGGAAGATCGTGGCATAAAAAACGCCGTAGGCCAGCGACATCGAAAGCTCGACATGCATGACCCGGCGCACGGAGGGCGATAGTGAGCCGGCCAGCGCCGTCTCGATCCAAATGACAGCCCGGCTCAGTAATTCATTTGTATACATCTCTGCTCCAGCCTCAGGCACTGCCTATGCCTGGCCTCGTGCATGCAATCCGTCTTGACCAATTAACATTCGGGCCGGAGCGTCCAGCATAAGACGACGGTCGAACTCGTCCAAAAATCCAATAACCCGGCACGCCTCCATGGCAGCGCCGGACATTGCCAGTACCCTATCACACACCCACACGGACGCCAACCCAACCAAGCCTCCCACAAAAAATCATTCTCCCACCTACCCAGCGCAAGCCCCCCAACAGCCCGCGCTAACCCTGCCAACCACTCCCCAATCACTGACCACTGCAGTTCTGGGCGTCCGGGCCTTCGGCCCTCCCTTGTGCAGGGGCTGCGCCCCCGCAATGCCCCGCCCTTACTAGACCACCGTGCTCATTCTTCCCCAGCAATGTGTCTAGAGCAAGGCGTCTAGCCAACAGTGCCTTCCACCCCACATCCTGTCTCAGCCCCTTAACCCCCGCAGTTCTCCGTGGACAAAAGGTGTATCCGCTGCCGCTGCCGTTGCAGTTGCAGTTCTCCGTGGCCCTCCGTGGACAAAGGTGTTGAAGTTGCCGTTCTCCGCGCCCCTCCGCGTCCTCCGCGGACAAAAAGGTGTTGCCGTTGCAGTTCTCCGTGATCCTCCGCGGCCCTCCGTGGTTCAAGAAAAGGTGTTCTTTGCCGCCCTACATGGAAAGACTGAGTCTTGCCCCTGTATGTCCCGGTATAGGCGAAAGTCAGCCAGCCCTGCTTTGCACCATCAAGAAATCGTACGCATTCCCAGCACACCCCAACTACACCCGCGCAATCCGCCGCCGGAACGGCCACCGGTAGCGCAGCTTCTGCCTCTCGCTGTAGCCTTCTTCTCCCGGTGTCGGCGCCTCAACGCGGCCAAACATGAACCACCCCAGCGCCGAAAACAGTACGCTGAGCAGGAAGATGGCGCTGTGCGGCGCCCCCAGCCGTAGCAACCCTACCGTTATCACGGGAGCTACCAGGCCCCGCAGCCCAACCACCGTCGACTGGATCGCAGCGTACTCCGTCACCCGGTCCGGGTCAGCCAGCTGAATCCCGGCGCTGATCCGCCCTAACTCGAAGCCCGCCATCCCCAAGCCGCGCGCGATAGCTGACGGCAGCAACATCCAAATGTTCTGTGCAAACATGTATGTGAGGGGCGTAACAATCGATATAGCGGAGATGGCGCGCACGACAAAAAGGCCCCCTCGTTTGTCGATCGTCCGCCCCCACACTAGATAACTGAAAAACCAAGTCAACGACTCGGCCAATCCCAGCAATCCAATATCCGAATAGGACAATTGTAGGCGGTCCACCTGTACCACCGGGTAAAGCGGCCAGCTCAGCAGCCCGCCCAGCCCAAACAGCGAGTAGCTGAGCAGATAGATGGCAAAGTTTTTGTCTGTGCGTACAATTTGCCACAGATCGGAGAACGCCTTGGTTTGGCGCGGCGGCAATTCCCCTTCGTCGAGGTCGATGCGCGTGAAGAGATACGTGGCCAGTATGCCAAAGACCGCGCCGATGGGAAAGAGAACCCTGTACCCCAACTGATCCATTGCCAAGCCGGCCAGGGGCGTGATCAGAAGGATTATCGAAACGCGCCCCATCCGCACCGTGGACATCACCTTCCCTCGCCCGCTTTCAGGATAAATCTTCTGGAGCACGCGTGTATAAGCCGGGATCACAAATGCTTCCAGCAGCGAGAAAACGATTCCAATCGCCATCAGCTCCACCGCGCCCGTCACGAAGGCAGTGAGCAAAAACAGCGAACGCCCCAACAGCCAGCAGAAAACGATTATATTAATTGTCCGCCGCCGTCTCATTAACACAATGCTGAACGAAGTGAAGACCGAGCCAAAAAATAGAAGCGCCGTATAAAGCGCCAGCATATCGACCGTAGCCCCCAAACGGCGCAACACAACCTGCGTGAAAGGAATGATACAGGCATAAAAAACGCCATAGGCCAGCGACATCGACAGTTCGATGTGCATGACCCGGCGCACAGCGGGCGACAACGAACCGGCTAGAGCTGTCTCTAACCACATACCGGCTCGGTTCAACAATTCAGTTGCTTTCATCTTTGCTCCAGCCCCATCCAAAGGCAATAACTGGCGTCTGGCAAGAAACCCCTTCCCACCAGTCTTTCTCTAATGCGAATTCCACTTGACTTCAAAAACTTTCAAACTTGCGCCACTCTATAATGATAAAAGTTCTACCTCTGATCAAAAGCCTCTCTCCCCTTGTTCTTGGGCGGTCCTGCCGTTCCCCTAATCCCCCGCCGTTCCCAATCACAAGCGCGTAATCCGTCGCCGGAACGGCCAGCGGTAGCGCAGCTTCTGACGTTCGCCGAAACCCTCGTCCGCCGGCAGCGGCGCCTTTACCCAACCAAACGACACCCATCCCAGTGCCAGGACAAACGCGCTGATCAGGAAGATGCCGCTGTGCGGCACACCCAGCCGCAGAAGGCCTATCATCACCACCGGCGTCAAGAGACCGCGCAGTCCGACCACTGTCGACTGGATCGCGGCATACTCGGTTACTCGATCAGGGTCTGCCAACTGGATACCGGCGTTGATTCGCCCTAATTCAAAGCCCGCCATCCCCATACCGCGCGCAACTGCCGACGGCATCAACATCCACAGGCTTTGGGCCGTCATGTAAGTGAGAGGCGTCACGATAGAGATCGCCGTGATCGCACGCACAACAGAAAGGCCTCCCCGTCTGTCGATCATCCGCCCCCACAAAAGATAGCTCAGCAGCCAGGTTACCGACTCGACCAAACCCAATAATCCAATTTCCGAATAGGACAGCTGCAAACGGTCCACCTGCACGATCGGGTGAAGCGGCCATGCCAGCAGACCGCCCAATCCAAACAGCGTGTTACCGAAAAGATAGACTGCAAAGTTTCGATCGCTGCGCACGATTTGCCACAGGTCGGCAAATGTCTTGGTCTGCCGCGGCGGCAGTTGCCCCTCGTCCAGGTCAATGCGCGTAAAGAAATAAGTCGCCAGAATGCCAAACAGCGCGCCGATCGGAAAGAGCACCTGATACCCAACATTATCCAATGCCCAACCAGCCAGCGGCGTGACCAGAAGAATGACCGAAACCATCCCCAGGCGCACAGCAGACATCGCTCTACCGCGCCCGGTTTCCGGATAAATCCTCTGGATTACACGTGTGTAAGCCGGAACAACAAACTCCTCCAACACCATAAGCAGGATGCCGATAACCATCAGCGGAATCGCGCCGGCAATGAAGGCCGTGAGCAGGAACAGTGAACGCCCCAGTAGCCAGCAGAAGACGATCAAGTTGATGGTGCGGCGGCGGCGCATCAGCACCACACTGAAGGAGGTAAAGACAGAACCGATGTAGACTAGAGATGAATATAGCGCCAGCATATCGACGCTGGCGCCCAACCTGCGCATGACGACAGGTGTGAAGGGGATGATCGAGGCGTAGAATACGCCGTAGGCCAGCGACATCGATAGCTCGATGCGCATGACTCGGCGCACAGGGGGCGGCAATGAACCGGCCAGTGCGGTCTCTATCCACATACCGCTTCGGCGCAGTAATTCTGTTCTATTCATCTGTGCTCCAGCCTCAAGCAATTCCTTTGCCAGGCGTCTATCTCAATCCGTTCTGACCAGTCTACTTTTGGGCCGGAGCGGGCCTCAAAACTACGTCAGAGGCCCTGATATGCCTCCGGCACGAGCCGGAGGGTCCAACAAGCACTGACTGTCGAACTCATTCCAAACAAGCATGCCATTTGCCGCCTCCTGGGCAGCAAAAGACAATTAGAGTACGGTAACACAGAGCCACAGAGAACACAACCACAAAAAGGCATTTGAACACATAAGTCAACTACTCAGCCACAATCAGTATTCAATCCTGAAGGAGGCGGGCCAAGGCGACTCTCTCCTCACTTCTCTTCACATCTACCCTCAATAAATCGCCGCAGTCTCTGATCACTGACCACTGACCACTGACCACTGCAGTTCTGGGCCTTCGGCCCTCCCTTGTGCAGGGGCTGCGCCCCCGCAACGCCCCCCTCCAAAACCATCGCTCATCGACCGTGTCTGCGCATTCCAGCAGTGCCGCTCCACCAACGTGGCTGCCGCCATCCGAATACGCAATCAGATTGCCTGAATGGCGGCAGGGATATAGGGAAGGTCAAGACAGGCACTGGATACGGCTTAGTAGTTACCAGAAAACTAACAACCGTGGCATGCCCTGCCGCTCCAATGAGTTGACAAGATGTGCGTTTACCATTAGCCTAGTCGTTGAACGCTGGAATTTGAGCGCGTTCCATGCCATTTGGTTCGTAGATCAAGTCTAGTCCTTGCTCCCACCCGGCGCGCTCTCCTGCCCACTCATCACGAAACACTATCTACCTTACCTAAGATGCCAGCCTCATCGTCACCCAGACCCAAGGCCCGCTCCCGCATGTCCCGCAGCACACTTCTGCTGTTGCCCTTTCTGGCGTCCGTGATCGCCGGCTGCCTCACGCCCGTACGCGCTGTGCCGACACCCACGCCCTGGCCAACACCAGTGCTGTCCGAACAGAAAACGTACATGGTAATGCGCGGCACCGTCGAAGATCGTTTCCAGCTCATCGCCGAAGTAGCTCCTTTACGGTGGGAACCGCTCGCCTTCGCAGTTGACGGTAAATTGGGTGCTGTCCTGGTCAGCGAAGGAGAACAGGCCGAAGAAGGCCAGATCCTCGCCGAACTGATCATGCCCGACCTGCTGGAGCAATTGGAACAGGCCCGCCTCGACCTTTCCAGGGCCGAGAGTGTCCTCTGGGTCTACGAGAATGAACTGAGCTTTGACCTGAAGAGAGCGCAGCTGGAAGCGCGTCGCGTCGAACTACTGCTGGAACAGGCCCGCAACGCGGCCGACGCAGAACAGATCGCCCTCCAGGAGGTCGCACTGGAATTGGCCCAACTGAACCTGAGCGAGGTAGAGAGCCGCATTGACCCGTCCCTCGAACAGGCTGTCGCCCGCGCCCAGTTGTCCGTCGCTGCCCTGGAACGCCAGGTCGAGGAACACCGCATTCGCGCCCCGTTCGTTGGTCAGGTCGTGGCCGTGGGAATCAGTCTGAACAGTATGCGCGGCCCCCTGGAACTGCCGCAACGCCGCACCGATGTGCCCGCTTTTTCCCCCTTCATGGTCATCGTTGAACCGCAACCCGTTGAACTGATCGTCTCCAGCCAGAGCGCTCGTGTCGCCGACCTGGTCCTCGGCCAGGAACTGACCGCAATCCACCGTTGGGCACAGGATCAGCCATTCCCGGTCCGTGTCGCCAAACTACCGACCATCTCCTCCGGCGATCGATTTACGCCCGGCTACCCAGGCTCCATCCACCTCTCTATCGAAGGCGAATCTCCGCCTCTCGCCGCAGGAGAATTTATCAACATCCAAGTCGTCGCTGCCGTCCGCGACGATACTCTCGTGCTGCCCGACGCGGCCGTGCGTCGTTTCGGAGGCCGTACCTTTGTCGTCGTACAGGATGGTGATCGCCAGCGCCGCATCGACATCCGCACCGGTCTCGAGAGCCAGGGTGTGGTCGAAGTGCTGGAGGGTCTCGCAGAAGGCGACGTCATAGTGGGACGATAGATGCCTTCCCGTCTCCCCTTTCTCGGCCTTGCGCTGCGCCGTCTCCTTAGTCGGCCCAGTCTTACTCTGCTGTCCCTGCTGAGTATCGTCCTGGCCATCGGTATGGTGGCCAGTATCCCCGTCTTTTCCCAGGGGGTCAGCTACCTCCTGCTGCAGGACGAACTGGCTGCCGTCGGCGCCACCTTTCATCGTCCGCCCCTGACCATGCGCTTCTACTATATTGTGCCCAAGACCAGCGCCCTTGCGCTGGATGATGCCCTGCGCCTAGAAACTGACTTTCGCCGCATCGTCGAAAGAGAAACCGGCCTCGCCGTGGCCGATACGCTCACCTATGTCGCCAGCCCCGGCATGATCATTCAGCCGCGGGAAGACGACCCAACCTACACCGATCTCAAAGACAATACCATCGTCGAAAATGTACAGTTCGCCGTCGTCACCAACATCGGCGACCGCATCGACATCGTGGATGGCCTGCCCTTTGGAACTGAGAGCAGTGACGGCAACGTACCCGTCTGGTTGTATGAAGAAAAGGCCACCGAAATGGGATTCCAGGTCGGTGAAACCTACCACATGATCGAGGGCGCCACCGGCAACGCAATCCCAATAACCGTTGCTGGCATCTGGACCCCTACCGACCCTTCCGACTTCTACTGGTCTGCCACGACCATCTCCTGGCGCAAACTTCTGCTCGTCTCAGATAGCGTCTATCGCCGCGCCATCGAGCCAGCCATCAGCCGCAGAACCGGCATCGCGGTCTGGTATCTCAGCCCCGACGAAGAGACCATGCACCTCCATCAGGCCGACTCCGTCGCCAACGGTCTTCGCTTCGTGCCCAGCCGCGCCGATTTGCGCTTCCCCGGCACCAAGATGGACGTCTCGCCCGAACTGCCTCTGAACCGCTATTTGCAGCGAAGAGCCAGCCTGTCAGCGCTTCTGGTCGGCTTCAGCCTGCCTGCCCTCGGTCTCCTGCTCTTCTTCTTGTGGATACTCTCGCACGTGACGGCCCAGTTTCAACAGGAAGAGGTCGCCATCCTCGCTTCGCGCGGAGCCGGTCGTCGCTTTGTCGCCTTCCTCATCCTGCTCGAAACACTGCTCCTGCTCGCTGTCGGCATCCCCCTCGGCCTCGGCGCAGGCTATATCATGGCCCGCGCCATGGGGTTGGCATCAGGTTTTCTCGTCTTTACACCTCGAGCCGGCATCCCGGCCACTCTCTTTGAAGTCGACTGGCGTCTAATCGGGCTGGCACTGTTGCTGCTTGTCCTGGCACGAGGCATCCCTGCCCTGCGCGCCGCACGCGGCGGCATCGTTCAACATCTTCGCAGCCGTTCGCGTCCACACGCCGCCATCACAACTCTCCTGCTCGCCGGTGACGGCGCTCTCATTGCGCTCTCCTGGTACGCCTATCGCCAACTGAGCCAGCGGGGTACCCTCGGCATCATCGGCTGGGAGCCAAGCGGTGATCCATTTCGCGATCCACTCCTGCTCCTGACTCCTTCTCTCTTCGTCTTTACCTCGGCTCTCGTGCTGACCCATCTTTTTCCACTGCTCATGGGGCCAATGGATCGCCTCGGCAACCGCCTCCGCTCATTTGTCGCTTACATGGGCCTAACTCAGCTGCATCGCCAGGGCAGGCACTACTCCGGCAGCCTCTTCCTGACAATGGTCTGCCTCAGCCTCGGCGCCTTCTACGCCTCCATGGCCCTCAGCCTCGACCAGTGGCTGGCCGACCGCATCCACTACCAGGTCGGCGCCGATTACCGCTTCCAGCAGGGCATACCGCCCCCGGACATGGGCGGACCAAGCGGCCCCGGTGAGGAGCCGGACCCCGAAGTCGTCAGCGCCTGGTTGCTGCCCGTCGCTGACTACCTGGAAATCCCCGGCGTCGAAGACGCAACCCGCGTCGCCGTCTACAACACCAAGACCAGTGTTTCCCGGCAGATCGACGCCGTCTTTCTCGGTATCGATCGCTTCGACTTCCCCCGCGTCGCCTTTCATCGGTCCGACTTCAACTACGCCCCTCTCGGCGAACTGATGAATCGACTCGGTATGTATCCCAACGGAATCCTCGTCTCGCGCAACTTCCTGCGCCGCAGCCGCCTCCTGGAGGGGCAGACCACCAAGCTGGACATATCGATAAATTACGGCTCCTTTGAACACGAATTTCTCATCGTAGGCACTTACGACTACTTTCCGACCGCCTATCCCGAGGATACCGAAGTCTTCGTCGGCAATCTGGGCTACCTGTTCGAACAGGTCGGCGATGAGAGTCTGCACCAGATCTGGATGACGACCCGCGATGACGCCGTCCCCCAGACAATTGTCGACAGCCTCAAGGATCTCGGGATCCATCCGATCCGCGTCCGCGACGCACGCGCGCTTCTCACCCTCGACGAGGAAAGAGTTGAGCGCATCGGTCTCTACGGCATCCTGTCAGTCGGCTTCCTCGCCTCCACCCTGCTTGCCAGCCTCGGTCTCCTGGTCTATACCTATGCCTCGCTTCAGGGCCGCTTGCAACAGATCAGCGTCATGCGCGCCGTCGGCCTTAAGACACGGCTCGTCCTCGCAATGGTGGGCGTCGAATACCTTGGCGTCATCCTTTTTGGCGTCCTTTGGGGCGTCGTGATTGGCATCGCCACCGCTTATCTCTTTGTACCCTTCTTCCGTGTCAGCGGCGACCCCATCTTTGCTTTGCCGCCCTTTGTGCGCCACATTGCCTGGATCCAGATCGGCATTCTCGCGTTTGTATTCGGCACCGCCTTGTTGGGCTCACAGTCGATTATCCTCTACTGGAGCACACGGCGAGATCTCTTCCAGGTCCTGCGCATGGGCCAGAGGGAGTAATAGCATGACGCAAGCCGCCGCCGCAGATACCGCTTCCCTGGTGGTCTGCGACAATCTGGTAAAAATCTATCAAATCGAAGAGCTCGAAGTCGTGGCCCTCCAGGGCCTCGACCTCGAAATCCGTCGCGGCGAGATGATGGCAATTATTGGCGCCAGCGGCAGCGGGAAGTCCTCTCTGTTAAACATCATTGGCGGCCTCGACCGTCCCTCAGCCGGCCAGATTTCCGTCAACGGCCGCAATCTTCTCAAAGCGCCGGACAAAGAGTTGGAGAACTATCGGCTGCACGACGTCGGCTTTGTCTGGCAGCAGTCCGCCCGTAACCTCATCCCCTATCTGACCGCCCAGGAAAACGTCGAGCTGCCTATGATCGCAGCCCGTGAACGTTCTGCTCCGCCAGCGCAGCGCGCCCGCGAACTGCTCGACGCGGTCGGGCTGCTGAGCCACAGCCACCATCGCCTGGCACAGCTTTCCGGCGGCCAGCAACAAAGAGTCGCCATCGCCGTAGCCCTCGCCAATCAACCCCAAATCCTGCTGGCCGATGAACCCACCGGCGAGGTTGACTCGGTCACCGCGCAGCAGATCTGGCAGCTCCTTCGCGAACTGAATCGACGCTATAACCTGACCAGTATCATCGTCAGCCACGATCGCGACATCGCCCGCGTTGTCGACCGCGTCATCGGCATCAGGGACGGTAAAATCAGCACCGAAATGGTGCGCCAAACCGGCAGCGGAATGGCGGATGAGCACCTGATCGAAGAAGCAGAACACAGTGAGAGCGGCAGCGCGCTCGACGCCGACGAACCGGTCGCCCCAGACGACAACGCCGCTCTTCAACTGGAAGAGCGCGTCGTCCTTGATTCAGTCGGCCGCCTGCAGATGCCGCACGAATACCTGGAACAGCGCGGCATCAGTCGCAGAGCCGTCGTACAACTGGTCGAAGACGGCATCCTCGTCAGGCAAGCACAGGAACAGTTCATTTTGCCAGCTGATTCCCCCCTTTCGCCTGCCGGTGGTGCAGGATCGGAACACGACCCTTCCGCATTGGACCAGGATCCTACACCGCATCGCGGCGTCCCCTGGTGGCGGCGTATCTGGCGCTCCCCTCCCCGCGAGGATGACGAAATACCACTTTCGCAGCAGGCTGCCAATCCCTGGTCAGGAGGCTTTACATCCTCTGCCGAAGATGAAGAAAACGCCCCCGCCGCCGCCGGTAGCAACGGTGAAACGCTCCAATGGGATCAAGGAGCCCAGTCTGCCCGCTCCCAACTGGGGACCTCAGAGCCACTTCCGGAAAGCAATACCGAAACTTCCGGCTCATTGGCGATTTCTGAATTTTACAGGGGGCCACTTGTCGAAGTCAGTGATCTCCAACGCATCTATGCCGTGGGCGACCAGTCCGTACATGCGCTGCGCGGCATCGATCTTGTCGTTCCCCGCCGCTGCTTCGCCCTCTTCCGCGGCCGCTCCGGCTCCGGCAAAACCACCTTGCTGAACCTGATCGGCAGCCTCGACACGCCAACCGCGGGCCGCGTCTCGCTCTTTGGCCAGGACATAAACCAGTTGTCCGCCGACGAATGCGCCCAGATCCGGCAGCTGCACATCGGCTTCGTCTTCCAGGCCTTTTCCCTCATTCCCACCCTGTCGGCCCAGGAAAATGTCGAGATGACCCTGCGTATCCTTGGAATTTCGGCCGCGGAGCGCAGACGCAGGGCCGCCTACTGTCTCTCGCTTGTCGGGCTTGGCCGCTGGGCTGACCACCGGCCCTTCGAGATGTCAGGCGGTCAGCAGCAGCGTCTTTCGATCGCCCGTGCCCTGGCGCACGGCCCTGCCATGCTGATTGCAGACGAACCGACAAGTGATCTCGACAGCGAGACCGGCCGTCAGATTCTCCAGCTGTTCGCCCGCTTGGTGGAGGAGCAGGGCATCACCGTCCTGATGGCCAGCCATGACCCGGCCAGCGATGACTTTGCCACCGAGGTATACGAGCTGCAGGATGGCAGTATTGCCAACCACGTTAGCCACAGCCAGTCGAACTAAAAAAGAGGACCACTCCTCGCCTTGCGAGCAGTTGCCTCCAAAGGAGAAATAACCATGGGCCAGACCTGCCGCGTTGCTATCGCCGGCTGCCATCGTATGCTCGACCGCAAGCCTGCCAATCACAACTTTACATCCGCGTTCGCTGCTGTGCCCGCTACCGAAATCGTCGCCGTCTTCGACCTCGGCGCCGACACGCGCCAGTCATTTCAAGACTGCTGGGGAGACCAGGTCGCCGCCTACGAAGACTTTGGCCGTATGCTGCAGCAGGAAAAACCCGACATTCTCTGCGTAGCAACCAGCCAAAAGATGCACGCCGACCAGATCGAACAGGCCGTCGCTGCTGGTGTGCGCGGAATCCTGTGTGACAAACCACTTGTTACCAGTCTGACAGAGGCCGACCGGCTCTTGAGCGCCTGCCGCACAGCCGGCGTCCCGCTCGCCCTGGGGCTGGACCGCCGCTGGCTCGTCTCCTACCACCGTCTGGCCGAACTGCTGCGCGATGGCATCGTCGGCCAGGTGCAGTCGCTGGTCATCTACGGCATCCCCAACTTGATCAACCACGGCTGTCACTGGTATGACGCCGCCCTTCAACTGGTAGGCGATCTCGAACCGCAATGGGTGAGCGGAAATGTCGACGATCTCCCCGGCGAGGCGCCCGATTCCCGCCGCCATCTGGACCCGCCGGGTCGCCTTATGGTTGGTCTGGCCGGAGATGTCCAACTCTATTTCACGCCCGGCGGCAGCCAGCGGCCGGCCTTCGATGTAATCGGTGACCAAGGACGTCTGACAATTGTCGATGATGGGTTACAAGCGTGGCAGTGGCAGGACGCCGGCGCGCCGCCGTTACCGCTGGATATCCCCCAGCCGGTCGGCGATTTCCCTGCCGGCACCGCTATCGTGCGCGATCTGGTCGACGCCGTCGCCAGCGGCGGCAGGACTGCCTGCGATGTCGAAGAAGCCCGCCGCGCCACCGAAATCGGCTTCGCCGTTCACCTGTCGCATGCGCGCCAAGGCGCCCGCATCGACCTGCCCGCCGCCGATCGCGAGTTGCGTATTAATTCGTTCCCGTGGGGAAATGAGTAGGGGTTGCCCCGACTCCAGCTTTTTCAGCCGGCCCGATAGGCAGATGTCACCTTCTGGAAAATGGCGATCACGTCGTCAATCTCCCGCGTACTCCAGTTCTCGTGCAAGGAAAACGTGAAGTGGCTTCTCAGCATCGCCTGCGCGTTGGGGCACGGGAATCCGTGATTAGGATCGCCCTCGTATAAAGGGCTGGCCCAAGGGTAGCCGCTGCTGCCAAAGACCCGCCGTTCCGTATACCACGACTGGCGATGTGGCATCCCGGTCCTGTAGTCGTCCGTCACCGGCAGACCTTCCGCCCGCAGACTCTCGCAGAAAGTCTCTTTGTCACACGCCGCCCGCTCCGGGTAAAACGCCACCGGCAGAAACCAATAGCTGGATTCGATCTCCGGCCCCGTCTGCTGCAGCGCGATCATTTCCAGATCAGCCGTGCCTTCGACCAACTGGCCGACGATTGCCCGCCTGCGCTCGACCATCCCCGGCAGTTTACGCAACTGTACTAGCCCCACCGCCGCCGCCAGGTCCGTCTGGTTGAAATTAAGCGTCGCCTGCATGTTCGTCGCGCCCTCAGGCAGAAAATGGGGCTTGCCTCGGTCTGCCATCCGTCGCACCGACTGGTAGAGCGCCTCGTCCCGGGTGAAGACCATCCCGCCCTGCCCCCCCGAACTATGGTGCTTTCCCGACATCGTCGAAAAGGCCGACACGTCACCGAAGCTCCCGGCCAGCCGCCCCTTGAACCGCGCCCCGTGCGCCTGCGCGCAGTCTTCGATCACCGGAATGCCATGCCGCCCCGCCAACTCCATGATCCCGCCAATATCGGCCGGCTCGCCCGCGATATGCGGTACGATAATCGCGCTCGTCCGCGGCGAAATCAGTTCCTCAACCTGCTCGGGCCCCGTATTGTAGCTGTCCGGTGTAGAGTCCGCGATCATCGGGATCATGCTCTGCAAAGGGATCGGCATCATCCCACCCGGGTCCGTAAAGGGACCGATGATGACCTCGCTGAACGCCTCCAGCTCCAGCGCCAGCAGCGCCACGTAGATCGCCGCCGATCCGGAACTGACCGCATCCGCATACCCGCCCCCAAGATACTCCGCATACGCCGCGCAATACGCCTCCTCCTCCTCGCCCTGATACGCGCCGAGCGTCCCCGTGGCAAGTACCTTGTCCACGTACGCGCTGATCGCCTCCTTCTCCTCGCTCCCGATATGCCCGCGCGCCGGCAACGGCGTTTCTCGCACCGGACTGCCGCCATGCAGGGCCAGCCTGCTCACACTGTCACTCATGCCTCAATCCTCCAGAGCGTATTCGAAGCGGTTGCTGACCGGCAGGTCGCCCAGCCAGGAGGGTACTTCCACATCCGATTTCGAGCGGACAATCCACAAATCCTTCCTATCAGACGCTTCCACCGTACACGCCGCCCAGCCCGCCCCAATCAGATCATTGCCATGCCACGTGACCGAGTCAATCCGTGGGGTATCACGGTAGGGATGACATATGCTGATAAAGGCCGTACGCGACGCAGTTCTTTGGCGGATCATCAGGTCCTGCGTATCCTCCGCCGGGTTTCCCGGCGCCGGCCCCGCATAGAGAACTGTCCCGTCCATTTCGGCCATGAACAGTTTCACACCCGTCTCCCCAAACTGCCAGTTCAAAGCGATATTGTCGTACGCCGGTCGGGTGCTGAGATCATCAATGTACTCGTATCCGTCCCCTTCGAGTACGGCAGGCACAATTGGAATGCCATCCCCAAGCGGCGCTAACACGCCGCGATTGCGAAAGATCCAGTCAATTCGGCGCTCTTTCCCCGCGTCGACCAGGAAAATGTCCACAAAATAGTCGCCGCGCGCCAGGACCGCCCGGCGCATTCCGGCCCCATCGTAGATTTCTGGCGCCTCGCTGTCAACACCGTAAGTGGGCGCGTCAATGCCGGAAACAGCCTCTTCGCCCCACCTCACCGCTGCGTCGGCGATCTGAAACGGTCCGTCATCCCGAAAGGCAATGCTCCGACCCGCGCCCGCCGGCTGCGATTTGCCATCCAGCACAACCGTATTATGACTGACCGTTTGGCGGTACCAGCCCTGAAACAGGTCGATCCCATACCCGGGGGTCCCCAGGTCCGGCGACTGCCGTTCGCCGCAGGCATACACTGTCAGCCCCAGCTTGTCCGGGTGCCCGTGGCCGCCGCCATGAACCCCGTACTTGAGGAAAACATACTGCTCGGTCGCTTCCGAACGCACTGCCTCCCCTTCCGGCTGCGTACGCAAAATCGCATAGCCTGAGGCCGGCATGTTGACACTGGGGAGCGCGAATCCCTCTTCCAATCCCGCCTCCAATTCCGTAGCCCCGTACAGAAGCGCATCAAGGCTTTCCCGCGGCCCATGTCGATACGCCCGCCCCAGCACCTGGCCGAAGAGCGGCTCGTCGAACCACGCGTTTCCAATCTCGTAGAAGGCAGGAGCTTTGGGCACGCCGTGGCAGCAGTCGTCGTTCAGGCTTGTGAAGTACCAGCAGTCATTCGTCGCCGGTAAGCTGCCTTCAGGGTAGGCGCACAGAACCGGCGCCCGCAGAACGGCCGCCAGTGAAGGATGCTCCCGCAAATCCCACTTCGGCAGATTAGCCGTCGCCTTCGCCAGCAACAGCAGGGCAGCCACCGTATAGAAGTGATAGCTGAACGAGCCCTCAAACCACAGCCCGTCCTCCAGGATGCCCTCCCGCGCCTGTGTATGGAAACCATACTGTCCGTCTATCGCGAAGGTCAGCAGCTCCTCATTTCCGGTCACTGCCCCAACAGTCCCAATGGCCGCGTTGTGCCAGCAAGCGAAGTTGTGGATCCCGCCAAAGTGACGCTCCTTCAGAAAATCGGCCGCGGGGAGCAACAGCCTGTCAACGATCTCCGTCTGCTGCTTACTGCTGAGCGTAGACCGGATCAGATCGAAAGACCATGCCAGCGGAATCGACCACACCGCCTCGTCCAATGTACTGAACTGCGCAACGCCATGGTTCTCCGGCCTCCAACCTTGATAAGCCTTGTACCCATCGTACGCGTCAGCATAGCCCAACAGGATCTCTTGCACCCGCTGCCGGTTTCGCTCCTCGCCCTCCAGCTTCCACAACACCGCCAGCCGCAGCGCCGACTCCGCCAGCCTATTGTTGACAGACCAGCGCCAAGCCGAGTCAAACGGCTCGCCGCTGAACGTCGCGTCGTCGATCGGGCACCGGTGGAGATGAGGCGAGTCCGGCTCAAAGACCAGCTGTACCGCATGCTGCGGGCAAAAATAATCGTGGTAATAGCCGCCCGGCAGCGCCTGCACGCCGACCGGACGGGCAATGAAATCGTCTACTTCATGACGTAAAAACTCAACTGCCGCCGCAAACTGCCCCATCCCTGCCTTGCGCTGGATCTGCGGCCACTGTTCGTCTGAAATGAGAGTAGGTCCACTCACGACCCCGCAGCCCCCTCTACCTGCGCCTTGAAAGCCTGCCCGCCTGACGCAACCCAGGCCGCCCAGCCCGTCAACAGAAAACGAACGCCCAGATTGACGTAGTGCGCCGCGTTGGCATCGCTGGCAAGCCCGCCTGCCGTCCTGCCCGCCGCGATAATCTGCGCAAACGCCCCTTCTATCGTCGCCACAACATCGGGGTGCTCTATGTCCCCCAAATGCCCCATCGTCTGCGCCAGGTCGCTCGGCGCAACGAAGAAAACGTCAATATGATCAACAGTGAGGATCTCGGCCAGATTATTTATCGCAATGATATCCTCGATCAGAACAACGACCAGCGTCTCATCGTTGGCCCGGTGCACATAGTCCGGGACGCCGTATCCCTGGCGGCTCGTGTACATGCCCCGCCTGCCGGCAGGATGGAACTTGGCCGCGTTGACCACCGCCTGGGCCTCCTCAGCCGTATTGACATGCGGGACCACCAGCCCCTGCGCGCCCAAGTCGAACGTGCGGTAGATTATCCCTTCATTGTTCTGATTAACCCGCACCACCGATGTCATGCCCCATAGATCGCAAGCCCGCGTCAGATCGGGAATGTCGCCGAAATCCACCGGGCCGTGCTCCCCTTCAAGCCAGATCGCATCGAACCCCAGTGGGCCTAGTTGGTCGATCATGTCGGTCGAGTTGTTCCCGGAGAGGCACACAACCACCTCGCCCCGTTCCAGCTTGTGCTTTGCTCTGTTCTCTCGCATGTCTAACCATCCCTCCTTCTGCCTGGATTTGAATGTTACCTGTCGCGGGAAGATACCGCAGCGGGTTCGGCCATTATAGCCTAAATCCAACATTAAAAATAAAGGCGGCCCCGTAAAGGGACCGCCTGAAATCGTCGTTACTCTCGACTGTGCCGTGAGGCGTGGCTCTAGTTACTCGGTGGGCCAGCCATCCGGAATCTCATTAGCCGCCAGCGCTTCTTGGATGGACGCCGCAGCATCCTCGGTCACCCATCCGCTCCAAATGTCAGACTTGCTGTTCAGCCACCACAGGGCGGCGTCATTGCTGGAGGCGTCACTGTTGTTATTCAGCCAGCGAGCCACCTCTTTATAGACCTCAATATTGAAGTCCCAAGCCGTCAGCATTTCAATAACGTCGGGCGCGCCGTCCACAAGATCAGGATGGACGGCAATCAAGATATCAGCGTCCTCGTATGCGCATGCTTTGTTCGCCGACCAGCAATCGTCGCTATAGGCCGGTTCTTCGAGCCGGACCAGGTCCAAAATGAGAGCCGGATCATTCGTGCCCCACTGGTAGCCTACCCAGGGTTCCCCTTTCTCGTAGGCGCCGTAAAGGTCGGCATTCGCCGCCGCGCCATCGCCGGGATTCACAATATGTACATGATCCTCCAACTCGTAGCCGATAACCTGAGCCGCATTAACCTCTTCGCAAGCCCAGCCGATTACACAGGAAACAAGACGCGCTTTCCCCCCAGTTTCGGCGGTCGCAAAGAGCTCCTTGAACTGTTCGTCCTTTAGGTCTTCGACGCTGTCCAACTCGGGATACTGCTCCTGCAGATACTTGGGTATGACGAAAGCCGACTGCCAGTCCTTGCCCAGGCTATGGCCAATTTCAACTACTTCCCCATTGCCCAGCGCTTCAGTCCACGCCTCAATTTGGTTGGGCAGCCAGATTTCCAGGGTAACATGTGTGTCACCATTGCGCAGTCCCTGGAACAGGGGCAACGTTGCGCCAAATACGACATCGGTACCGTAGCCGTAGCCTTTCTCGACGATGTATTGGGCCACACGGTTCTGAATCTGGGCACTGCTCCAGTTCAAGTCACTGAAAATAATCGTTTCCATTGAGCTTGCCGGAGCGGCAGCCGCCTCCTCGCTTGGCGCGCTCGTCTCAGCCGGCACACAGGCTGCGGCTACGACAAGGACCAGCAATACAATAAACAATCGGAATCGTGCAAGCATGACTCTTTCCTCCTGTGGAGTGGTCTATCCGTATATCAGCATCTGCAGGCGAGACTTTCCAAAAATGTCGGCAGCCTAAGCAATCGGCATCCCTCGCACTACTAAACAGCCTTAGCTTACCCGCTTACTGACAAAGTATGAGAGTTACATTTACTTGGCCCACCTTGCCCAATTCTTTGCCCGGATGTGCCACGCGCCTTAACATCTGCTGACAATAGCGTCTCTGCCTTCAGATTCAGTTAAAGGTCACCCAGTTAGGTGCTTGCCAAGAAAGGAAGAACTGGTTCTGGCAAGGCTGACTCACCGCGGAATCACACGAGGGACTTCGGCACATCACACGCCTCGAACAGGTTGGGACCAGTACCCTACTCTCCCCATACTATCACACTTATCCTTTTCTGGCCAATCGATTCAAGCCACCTGGGGTCTGTCCAGAATATCAAATGAAGTAAACAGGAGGAACTGCGGAGCCGCCAAGTCTGGTTGGACAGAGGTGAAATGATTGCAAAACTACTGCCGCTGACAAACGGAAAACCGTCACTCCGCACACCGCAAAGGCTCTCCAAATTGGGAATAGCAGCAGGCAAAACTAGGGAATGATGCCAATTGGAGGGGACCTCCCACAATATGACAATATCGCGACGCAAGCGGGCAGAGTCAAGCCGTTTCACGCCTGATCCGCATATTCTACGACCATGGGTCTGCCGCGACCACACATGGTGTCCCTCGCAGCCCTTCGTGTCCTGCGTAAATTAAGAGGTGTCCTTCGTGGTTCTTCGAGGATAGACCATTTAATGATCCCGCAGATCTCTGTTCAGACAAACGTCAATCTGCTCTGGGGATCTTGCTACTCAATAGGCCAACCTTCCGGGATCTCGTTCGCCGCAAGGGCCGCCTCGATTGCCGCCGCCGCCTCGCCGGTTACCCAGCCGCGCCAAATGTCGGCATTGCCGTTCAGCCACCACAGCGCCGCATCATTTGTGCTTGCATCGCTGTTTTCGTTTTGCCATGCCGCGACTTCCCGATAAATGTCGATACGAAAGCCCCAAGCCCGCAGCATCTCTACTACGTCAGGCGCCGCCTCCAAAAGGTCTGGATGGACCGCGATCACGATCGTAGAGTCTTCGTAAGCACAGGCCTTGGTCGTGGACCAGCACTCTTCACTGTATGCCGGCTCCTCCAGCTGGACCAGATCCAAAAGCAGGGCTGGATCATTAGTACCCCACTGATATCCAAGCCACGGTTCCCTCTTCTCGTAAGCGCCGTAGAGATCAGCGTTAAGCGCAGCGCCGTCGCCCGGAGTGATGATGTGTACGTGCTCCTCCAGGCCATAACCCTCGACCTGGACGGCGTTGACTTCCTCACACGCCCATCCGATTACGCACGACACCAGCCGCGCCTTGCCGCCCGTTTCAGGTGTCGCAAACAACGCCTTAAACCGTTCTTCCTTCAAGTCCTCGACGCTGTCCAGTTCAGGATACTGCTCCTGCAGGTAGGCGGGGATCACGAAAGCAGACTGCCAGTCACGTCCCAGGCTCGTGCCGATCTCAACCACCTCCCCGTTTTCCAACGCTTCATACCACGCCTCAACTATGTTGGGCAGCCAGATTTCCAGGTTTACATGGACATCTCCCCGGCGCAGCCCCTGCAATAAGGGCAAAGTTGCACCGAAGACAACATCGGTAGGATATCCGTACCCTTTTTCGACAATGTACTGGGCGATACGGTTCTGAATCTGCGCGCTTGCCCAGTTCAGGTCGCTAAACACAATTGTTTCGATCGAGCTTGAAGGAGCAACCGTCTCGTCAGAGACGCTCTGCTCTGCCGGCACACAGCCGCTGATGGCAATGACGACAAGTAGCACTTTGAGTACCCTGCATTGGGTGGGCATATTTAATTCCATTCTCATTGAGTGGACTGACGAATGCCGGCATGAGCCGGCGGTGACAGTAGTGGAGAAAACCTGAAGTTATGGTCGACGGGCTTCTTGTACTTGGCTCGTCTGCAGACGAACCACTATTTGCACACAGTGTGTCAGTCTTGAGAAATTGCCGCAGAAGGGCCGAACCGCTTTGGACACCTGTTCCCGAAACTCGAAGTAACTACAGCGGTCCGTCCAATGGGGGCATGCCATGCAATTCACTTACCCCACACTGCGCCTGTCCTCCTGCTCCTGGGCCACCGACTGTGTCAAGCGGTCGATAACGATGGCCAGAAACACGATCGCCAACCCCGCGATGGCGCCGTTGCCAGGTTGGTTCTTCTGCAACGCGCGCAGCACGTTGTCGCCAAGCCCCCCGGCCGCCACCATGCTTGCGATCGTCACCATCGCCAATGCCATCATTGTCGTCTGGTTGATGCCGGCCATGATCGTCGGCAGCGCCATCGGGATCTGCACCTTGGTCAGCAGCTGGAACGGTGTCGTTCCGAACGCATGCGCCGCCTCGACCGCTTCCGTCGAGACCTGCCGGATCCCTAGATTGGTCAGGCGAATGACCGGCGGAACCGCGTAGATGATCGTGGCGAAGATGCCGGCAGGCTTCCCCAGTCCGAAGAATAGAATGCCCGGCAGCAGATACACGAAGCTGGGCATCGTTTGCATCCCGTCCAATATGGGGCGCATCAGATTGTTCGCCATGCTGTTGCGCGCCGCCAGTACACCCAGGGGCAGACCAATTGTTACCGCAATCACCACCGCCACCACCATCAGCGCGATCGTGTCAATCGTGTTTTCCCACAGATCCATGAAGCCGACGAACAGCAGGGCGAATATGGTGAATCCCATTAGCCTCCAACGTCCTACCGCAAAGGAGAGAAAAGCCACCGCCACCACAACTGCCGGCCAGGGAACCCATTTCAATATGTCTTCGATCGCAACCAACGCATGGGCAACCGCGCTGCTCATCCCGTCAAACAGCCAACTGCCCTTTAGCGTTACCCAGTCGACCGCGTCGTCGATCGCGCCGCCGATAGCTTCCCGCACCGTTCTCTCCAGGACAAGGGTGCCGCCGTTATCCGTTTCTACTTCGGTCCGGGAAACGGTAGTGGGGAATTCCATTTCCGGTCCCCAAAATCCGAAAGATGCCAGCAATACGACGATAACCAGCGCAAATCCGACCAGCCAGAAGGTGCTGGGAAGTGTGGCCGCCTTGCTGCCCTGCGATTGAGAGAGGTCGGGAGGCACCTCTTTTCTGCCCGCCCCGCGCAGCGAGAGAGAAGGATCCGAATCCTCGATTCTGATTGCATCCATACCTGCTGGCGGCCTGGCAGGTTGCTCTGTGCCCGACGCCGGGCTATTGACCTGGGCCATTTCAACGCCTCCTCATTCAACTGCCTACCCGCTATCTCGAACCTGTTTTCCGAATTCCCAGTCAGATTAGCCAGTGCGCAACGACTGAGAATGAATTGCTGGAAACTAGTCGACCATTCCAGCCAGCAAGGCTCGTCGGTGGATTTCGCCCAAAAAGCGCCCATCATCGTCCACGACCGCGATATAGCGCTCCGTTTGCGCCGCCAGGGGGATGATCTCATCAATGAAAGTTGCCGGGCTAGTGGTCGCCAAAAGGTCGTCCTGCGCCACCTTCAGAAGTTCAACCTTTCGGCTTGCCAGATTGGCGACCTCGTCCTGCGTAAGAATCCCCTTGAGAATATGACCGTCCCCCACGACATAGGCAGCTTCGGCGTCCTTGTTCTGCATGGCGGCCAACGCGGCGTCCGTATCCTGTCCTTCGTGTATAACGACGGCTGGCTCCTGCATGATCGAACCCGCCCGGATCACCTTGGCACGCGACACATCCTGCACGAACGCCGAAACATAATCGTTGGCCGGCCGCGTCACGATCTCCTCTGGCGTGCCTTCCTGGACGATAACGCCGTCGCGCATGATTGCAATGCGATCGCCCAACTTGAGCGCCTCATCCAGGTCATGCGTGATGAAAATTATCGTTTTCTGCAACTCCCCCTGCAGCATGACCAGTTCGTCCTGCATCTCCCTGCGAATTAGTGGGTCCAGCCCGCTGAAAGGCTCGTCCATGATCAGCACTTCCGGGTCGACCGCTAACGCTCTCGCAAGCCCTATCCGCTGCTGCATGCCCCCACTCATCTCGCTCGGGTAGTAATATTCCCAACCTTTAAGTCCCACAGTTTCGATGGCTTCTGCCGCCAACTTGTAGCGGCCATCCTTGTCCAGGCCCTGTACTTCAAGGCCGTATGCCACGTTGTCCAGCACGCAGCGGTGGGGAAGGAGAGCGTAATGCTGAAAAACCATCGCTATCTTGTCGCGTCGAAACTGCCTCAAATCATCTTGCGAGTAGCTGAGGATATCTTCGCCATCGAACTGGATCTGTCCCTGTGTAGCTTCGATCAGCCTGATCAGACAGCGCGCCAGGGTCGACTTGCCGCTGCCCGAAAGCCCCATCACCACGAAAGTCTGCCCTCTCAATACACTGAAGGAGAGATCCCGCAGCCCGATAACAAGGTCCAGTTCCTCTTGAATGTCGTCACGGCTCTTTGACGAATGTTCCGGCTCCAGCGCGCGCTCCGGTCTGTCGCCGAACACCTTCCATAAGCCGCTAACCTGTATGTGGTAGTTTTTTTGATCCATTTTTGAGCCTGGCCGGATGTCTGTTAGGAAGTTTGTCGTCTGTGGCGAACCTGTAACTGCACAATTGAATTAGCAGTCAGTTCCTTCGTGCAATCATCAACATTATCATGCTATCCAAATGCTTTCAAGTCCGGTCCTGACCTGCTTGGACCATCTCAGAGACTTTCAACTAGAGCCCTGTCGACCTCAATTCCAAATCCCGGCGCGTCGCTGGGAACGAGATAACCATCTTCGATGACCGCCGTCCCGGGCAGCGTAACCATCTCGGCAAGCGGCACACCTGGCGGAGAGACACCACCGGAACGCTCACCCCAGGAAATCGCCGGCATCGCAAACGCAAGGTGCTGGCCATAGGGGGAGTTCATGCCCCCATGCGGGATCACCTCAATCCCAGCCCCCTCCGCAATATGACAGATCCGCAGACAAGCCGATATCCCGCCTACCCATAGCGGGTCCGGCTGCCAAATGTCCACCGGACGCTCGTTGGCCGCCCGCGCAAAACTCTGCGGCATATACCAGTGCTCTCCCGTCGCCAATGTCTGCCAAGGCAGTCGCTGGCGAACCTGTGCGAACCCTTCCATGTCATCCGGCAGCAGGAAGTCCTCAATCCATCTGAGGCGATAGGGCCGCAAAGCTTCCGCCAGCCGAACCGTGTAATCCACGTCCAGGGCCATCCAGCAGTCCAGCATCAACGCCACATCGGGTCCAATCAACTCGCGGACACCTGCCACCAGCTCCTCAGCCTTCCGCAGACCCTCCTCGCCGTCAGCCGGCCCGTAAGGAAACGGCAGTTTCATCGCCTGAAATCCCAGCTCCATATACCACGCCGCCTCGAAACCGGTGGCGTAACAGAAAATCCTCTCCTTCTGCGGTCCGCCCAGCAGCTCATAGACGGGACGCTCAAGCACCTTCCCTTTCAAGTCCCACAACGCCAAATCGACCGCGCTGATCGCGTAGCTGGCCAGCCCCTGGCTGCCGTACGGCGTAGCCAGACGCGACATCATGTCGAACAGCTTCTCCGTCGCCATACAGTTCTCGCCCACAACGTGCGGCGCGAAATGATCGTTGATAATCCTGCTGACAGGCCCGCCAAACCCGGTGACGCCCAGCCCAAAGCTCCCGTCCTCCGCAGTAACAACGCACAAAGTGCTCTTCCACTTGGCCGACCACGACGATCTCCGCTCCTTGTACTTCGGATAGCGCCCCATCGGGCTTGACGGCTCCAACCCATCCCACACATAGGACGGCCTCGGCGTGCTCTCCTCCCCCCTGCGTTCCCGGCCGGGATTCAAAGCACCCAAATCAATTTCAAGAGCCTTTACCTCTGTAATCCTCACGGAAAACTCCTAAAACCTGCGTCGATTCCAACCTGCTAGCAACGACCTGCACTTTCCGCCAACAGCCACTGCCTCATCCGATCCCGTATACCTGACGGGTCTGCACCGCGATCTCTCCCCAGTCCAGCGAATGCGCCCGCTCCCACGCCGCCTCCCGCATCGGACCCATCTCCCGCTCCTGAATCTCCAGCATCGACCGCCGCAACCCCTCCTCGTCCTCCGCACTGTACACAATGCCGGCCTCCGGAGGGACCAGCTCGGTCAGACATCCGACCCCCGGAGCGATCACCGGCATGCCGAATGAGAACGCCGTGATCACCGAACCCGAAGTCAACACCTCCAGGAACGGAAAGACGCCAACATCGCCCGCATTAAACAGATACTGAAACTCATCGTTGGCAAAATGGCGTGACGAGCGCAACATCACGCGCGGGTCGTCCGGCGGTACCGACGCGACCAGTTCCTGGCCGTACTCCGTGTAGAACTTGGCGCCCAACAGCAGCCGCAAATGCTCCCCAGGCAGCGACTGAAACACCTCAATCAATCGCTCAAGCCCCTTGTACCGGCGCACGTTACCGAAATAGAAAAAGACAAAGTGGTCATCGTTCAACCCCATCCGACGCCGTGCCTCGTCGCGACCGACCTCGTTCGGGTACGGGTACATGAAATTACCGTGGTTGATGACAAAAACACCCTCTGTCCGATGGAAATGCGTCCGCACAAGCTCCCGCGCATGCTCACAATGCACGATCACCGCGTTCGCCAAATGCGTGATCGCCGTCTGTGCCAGATGGTCCAAATCGCGGCTGTTGGTCTCGTGTGGATAAAGATTGTGAACCGTCCACACGATCCTGTAACCAAGCAGTCGTGCCAGAGCCAGATTGTCGATAAGCTCGGCCAGGAGCCCCAGCTGCTCCTCCAATTCCTCCCCGCTGTACATGTAGTTGGGCCAGTTGAGATGCAGTACCTTGATCTCGCCCTGATTCTCCCGCAGCCACGCCTTAGTCAACGTCTCAGGTTGCCCCGCCTCCAACTCGACGCCGACTTCCCGCATCGCCCGCGCCAGCAACCCTCCATAAGGATTGGCCCGATCCAACGATAGCCCCGCCGCTTCCCAGAAAAAAACACCGCGCATGGTCCTGTCCTACCCTGGCTTGAAAGCTGATGATTGCCTATTCGACTTCGTATACTGGTACCCTGCTGAAAACTTCAGTCGGAGGGATCCTGCAAGGCTACGCTGTGCCCACTGCGCGCCGATTCGTAGGCGGCTTCCACCACTGCAAGCCCAGCCAGCCCCTCCTCGCCAGAAATGGGGTTCGGACCGTCGCCGGCAACGGCCTCGCCAAACGCCCCCAGCAGCGCCACATGCGGCCGCGGACCCCCGGGCTCTTCCGAATAGTCCTGTATGCCCTCCGCCGTCAGCACCCGCAATGTTCCCGCCGAATCTTTGGCCGAAATCGGGGCCGCTACGATCGATCCTTCAGTGCCCCAGATTTCCAGGCCGTTCGTACGTTCCGGCTCATGGTTGGCCGTCGTCCAGTGGCTCGTGACCACCGCCTGCGCCCCGCTAGCCAACCGCAACAGCAGCGTCGCCGTATCATCCACCGGAGATGCGTCGACCAGCGTATCCATTAGCGCCGTAACCGATTCCGCAGGCCCGCACAGATAGCGCAACAAGTCGATGCAGTGGATGCCCAAATCCATCACCGGGCCGCCGCCGCTGATCTCCGGATTGTGATGCCAGACTCCCGGCTGCGGCGGAAACCGGTCAGAAAAGTTGATGCGCGCCGCCGTCACCTGCCCGATCGCGCCGCCCTCCACAAGACTCCTGACGCGCTGGTGGCGGGCGTTGAAACGTTGGTAATGGCAAATCGTCAGCACAATCCCGCTGGCACGGCAGGCCTCCACCATCTCGCGCGCCTCGCCGGTTGTCAGCGCCATCGGCTTCTCGCACAGAACGTGCTTGCCAGCCTGCGCCGCCAGTACAGTCTGCCGTGCATGGAGGTGAGGCGGCGTGGCAACGTAAACCGCGTTCACCTGGTCATCGTCCAGCAGCTCTTCCGCGCTGTCATAGGCGCGCTGCGCCCCGTGTCTGTCCGCAAACTTCTGTGCAGCATCCAATGACCGCCGCGACACCGCAACCAGTTCATGCCCCGGTACAGCCGCAATCGCCGGCGCCATCTGGCTCTCAGCGATCTTGCCCGCCCCCAATATTCCCCAGTAAATCGTCATCCCTTGCCCTTCACAGTCTTGCCGCCTATATCTGCCCTCAACTCCCGTTCACGTTTCGAACCACTGATCACAATTCAACCGCTTCTTCGCGGCCGCTTTCCAACGCCCGCTCTAGAGCAGACGCCACGCGAATCGCTGCCAGCCCGTCTCGACCCGTGACGATGGGCTCCCACTTCCCCTGCACCACGCCCACGAAATGGCTGAACAGCGAACGGAACATCCCCTCCTGCCGCCCATGCATCACCGGCGTATAGCCGATATCGGGATACTCTGGCTCACCGTCTACACGGTAGACAGCAACCGCATTCTCATGGCCCAGCACCTCAGCCGCGCCCTTCTTGCCGTGTATGCTGAAATGCTCGGCCTGCGAACGTCCGCTGAAAGCAGGCGTACTCCAGGAAGTCTCCAGTACGCCGACGACCCCATTATCGAAAGTAAATACGCCAATAATAAAATCCTGCTTGCCCTTCGCCTTCTCCCGCGAATATGCCTTCACGCTCGTGATCGGACGCCCTACCGTCCACAACATCATATCGATGTCGTGCGGCGTCAACCAGTACGCCAGCGAAAACTTGCCCAACACCCGCTCCGCCGCCAACTGAATCGTGTTGCGCCGCGAATACAGGTGCATCACCTCCCCGATCTCGCCCGCCGCCACCGCCGCGCGCATCGCCGCGTAAGGTTGGTCGAAACGCAAACTTTGGCACACCATCAGCTGCACGCCGACCCTGTCGGCCGTCTCGACAAACTTCTGCGCGTCGGCGGCTGAGACCGCCATCGGCTTCTCCACCAGCACATGCTTGCCCGCCTCCAGTGCAGCCAGTACCGGCGCCGTGTGCATCCACTCCGACGCCGCCACCACCACCGCCTCGATCTCCGGGTGGCTTGCCAGCATCGCCTCGTGCCCGACATTTGGATATCCGGGTACCCCGTACTGCCCGGCAACTTCTCCAGTCCTCTCTTCACTGCGGCCGCTCACCGCCACCAGGTGGGTCTCGCTCAGTTCGCTCGCCAGCCGCGCGTAAACGCTCCCCATCCGGCCCGGGCCGACGACTCCAATCTGCAAAGGTGAATTAGTCATAAAAAGGTTGCTTTCTTTCCTGTTCTGTTTAGTTTGCTGGCCGTCGTTTGCAGTCTTCTACTCGAATCTGCCGATCTGCACTGTGCGTCCGCCCTCCTCAGCCGAGCGCACAAGCGCCGCCATGATCGCCATGACCTCAACCGTCCAGGCAATCGGAAATGGCGGTTCGCCGCTGACCGCCATCTGAATAACACGCGCCAGCGTCTCAGTATAGAACCTGCCTCCGTCTACAATATCCGCCTCGCCCCAACCCTCTGCGCCGTACACCGCGCCATGATACAAGCCGGGCGTCTCGTGCAGCAGGTTGACCACCCCCTGCCGCCCATCCGCATAGTGCACAAGACCGATATCGCAACGCTCCGTTCGCCGCGTCGTTACCGCCTCCGCGCCGCTCCCCAACAGCGTATGCAACAGTTCAGTTGCGTGTATCCCGTAGAAGAACGGATGCATCGCCCGCGGATCAGGAAAGTCACCGGCCGCCGCCCCGCTCACAACCGCGCAATTCAACGCGCCAAAGCCCGCCATCCTCTCCTGCAACTCCATGACCTCCCCTGCATAGCGTAGCGCCGAACACGACATCAGCGGCACACCCCGTTCCGCGGCCAGCCCGACCAAACTGTGAACGTCGCCCATCTCGTTTGCGAAAGGCTTGTCCACAAAAGTCGGAAGACCCGCCTCAATCGCAAGCCGGGCATGCGGCGGATGATCCTCGCCGTAGCGGTTGACCACCATCGCCAGGTCAACATCCGCCAAGGCCTCCGCTGGCGTCTCGACCACTTCCGGAATCTGCCACTCCTTCGCCTTCGCCCGCGCCTGCTCCGCATCCTCCCCCCACAGTTTGACGACCTGCGCCCGCCCGTACAATGGGCTGTCGGCTGGGTTTACCAGCTGAGTCCACGCCTCAGTATGGGTACTGTCCGCTCCAATCATGCCGATTCGTATCATTTTCTCTTCCTCTGGGCATGCATCTCTGATTTTCGCCGGTTCGCGGCCGTTTTCAGCGTTAACGCCCAAATCTGATTGACAGCATTTTTGTCTGTTCGGTATACTCTAAATGTTATTCAATTGAAGCCGGTCGCTCGCCTGCCTGCGACAACGAATTCCCGAAAACTCGAAAAGGAGTTCTCTCCATGGCCCTGACAGACGAACAAAAAGAATTCTTCTGGGAAAAAGGTTATCTCCCCTACCACCGCATCCTCTCAGACGAGGAGCTCGCAGCAGTGCGCAAACGCAGCGAAGCTATCATCAGTGGTGAAGTCAACCACGTGCCGCCCCGCTACATCCAGTTCGAGGCCCAATTCCGCGACGGCCTGCCCGCCGATGTTGAGCCGCTTGACGCCGTCCGCAAAATGACCCAACTCTGCTACTTCGACGACGAATTCGAACGCGTTGCCCGCAAACCGGAAATCGTCGACGTAATCGAAGACCTGCTAGGCCCCAACATCAAGCTCTATACCGATCAGCTGATGATGAAACCTCGTTTCCACGGCACCGTGACCCACTGGCACCAGGACTCGATGGCCTGGCACCAATTCGCGCCCCAGGAGCACGTCAGT
Source organism: Caldilineaceae bacterium (assembly GCA_963662575.1). Lineage (GTDB taxonomy): Bacteria > Chloroflexota > Anaerolineae > Caldilineales > Caldilineaceae > Bin5. The sequence continues at coordinate 5,344,990 of OY759723.1, read as the reverse complement.
TGCTGGGTGGCCCTCGACGACGCCACCGTCGCCAACGGCTGCATGACCGTCATTCCCGGCAGCCACAAATGGGGCCCGATCGATCCTGCATACAAAGAACGGTTCTTTGAAAACCCGCTCGTGAACAAGCCCGTTCCTGTCGAACTGCCCGCCGGCAGCTGTATGTTCCATCACGGCCTCAACTTCCATCGCACCGGCGCCAACTCGACCCCCAACCGCCGCCGCGGGCTCGCTCTTCACTACCTCCGCGCCGAAACCATGTACCTTGGCATCGAAGATGAAGAAGCCCGTCTCTTGACCGAATGCGAGAAACCGCGCGGCGAGTTTCGCTTCATGCTGATTCGCGGCAAGGAGTACCCCGGCAGAGTATAGGAGCAAGCCCAGGGCCGCAGAACCACGCGAGGGCACCGGCTGACAAAAATCGCGGCCGCCGGCTATTGCAGATTGACGCGGCGGCCCGTCCGCGATGATTCGTAAGCGGCATCAAATATCTGCAGGTAGTGGTGAGCGTCTTCGATGCTCACCACTGCTTTTCCGCCTTCTCGCACCGCCCGCACAAAATCGGCCACATACTCAAAACCAAACTGCTCCGCGTACACCGCCCGCGGAGCCGTCGGCATGTTAAACGTCCTCTCCGGCGCCCCCTGCCACTGCGGCGCCGCGCTGGACACCGTGAGCAGGCCGTCACCCACCGGTCCCCACGTCGCCGCCCCCAATTGGCCGCGTACGGCCATAAATGTGTCGTTGCGCGGGCCGACCCCGCTCAGCAGATAGCCCATGTGCAGACAGGCATGAACGCCGTTGGCATACTCTAACGCCACCGTAGCCGCGTCCTCCACGCCCTCTTGAATCTCATCCGTGCGGCGGCTGCACAGAGCCGTCACCGACCGAACCCGCGCCTGCGCAAACATCTGGAAGAGCGTCAGCCAGTGCCCCCCTTCCATGTGCAGAATGCCGCCCCCTTCGGTCTCGCGGCGGTACATCCAATGGTCCGGCTCTCGCAGCCCCGGTCCAACCTGAACCGTCACCAGCCTCGCCTCCATCGCCAGCAGCTTCCCCAACACACCTTCATCCAGACAGCGACGGATCTCCTGCGCCACCTGATGACGCGGCCAGGGATAGCCTGCCTGAACTACCAGGTTGCGCTCCTGCGCCAGTTGGCAAAGCGGCAGCAACTCCGGCGCAGTGCGCGCCGCCTGCTTCTCGATGAACATATGCTTGCCCGCCTCTGCCAGACGTAACGTGGCCCCCGTCGCCTCGTCCGGTGACAGCATTACCACGGCCGCGTCAAACTCTCCCCACGCCAACAGATCACCAAAATCGGTGAAAATGCGAGCCTCCGGATCGTACCGCGCCAAGCTCTCCAGCGCCTCAGCCTCATCCGCATCCCACTCGCAATATGCCACCACTTCGGCATCTTCCTGCGCATGGAAAGACTTGATCAGGCCGTGATTTCCCTCAGGCTCTAGCCCGCCCGCATGAATCCGCAGGCCCACAACCGCAACGCGCAACGGTTCTTTAGCGCTCATAGCGAAACCGTCTTCCCTTCCGCTGCCGACGCATGCGCAGCCTCAATGATCTGCAACGACCTGATAATCTCCTCAACCGTGTACCTGCTACTCCCTTCACCCCGAATAGCCGCCGCAAACGCCTGGATCGATGACCTGCCCTCCGCCCCATACCCGGGCACCTGCGCCGAAGGTATGTCGAATGTGCGCGTCGGCGCGGCCGACCACTCCGGATGTTCGCTCGTGATCGTGCACTGCCCTTCGTCCACATCCCACTTGATCAAACCCAGCGACCCGCGCAGCCCGATCGAAATCTCGCCGTAACCCGACGTGAAATAGCCCGCGTGCAGGCTGCCGATCATCCCGTTGTCGAAACCCATCGAGACCGCCGCCGCATCCTCCACGTCTATATCATGTCCACCAACATTCGCTTCAATCGCCGCAACCTGCGTCACGTCCGCGCCCGTCATGTAGCACATCAAGTCCAGCCAGTGACAACCCAGAAAGTTGAGAATGCCCCCGCCTGCCTCTTCGCGGCTGAAATACCAGGTCTGCGGATCACGCCGGGCCACGCTCGACGTCAGGAAACGAAAATCGATCGAATACGGCTTCCCCAACAGTCCCGCCGCCCACGTCCTCTTGATCAGATTCGCAATCGGATGGAAACGCCAAGTATAGCCGCACGAAAAGTGGAGATTGTTGCGGCGAACCGCCTCGGCCACCGGAACCAACGCACTCGAGTGGACCGCAAACGGCTTTTCACCCCAGACATGCACGCCGGCCTCAGCCACCTGCACCATCCACGAAGGCATATCTTTCAAGTATGTCGAAACCATCACCGCATCGGGCTTGCCCTGCGCGAGAAGGTCCCCCAGGCTGTCGTAAAATGGCACGTCTTGAACATCCGCCTTTAAGTTGGGCTTCACCCCTTCCGGGTCGGGGTCATAGAAGCCAACCAGTTCAATCTCATCCGGCAACAACATCAGCGTATCCCGGTACATGTTCGCGTGCATCAGCGACACACCTGCCTGCGCAAATCTCAGCTTTTTCATAGTGGACTTTCTCTCAACCTGCTGGTGGTAACTGGCTTGTCATCCGAACGAATGCCCTGTGCGGGAATTCACATCTCATGGCTGCGCCCAAATCTCGTCCGCCAACAGACACGAGCTGAGCGGCCGCCCCACCAGCGGAATCCAGTCCTGGCGGGCATAAAGTGTTCCGGGAACCGCCTCGCCATCCACCACAAGGCTGGCCCGATTGGAAACAACGAACAGGCAGTAAGTGTAAAGACCGGAAGCCCCGGCAATGCCGTGGTGGACAAACGGAGGCTCCAACCCGGCCCACTCCGCACCGATTTGGCACTCCGCAGTGTCTATCGTATAGCTCAACCGCCGCCGCATATCGCCGCTGCGGCCGAATCGCGCCGTTATAATCCTGTCACCACACGCTGCCAGCGGATTGTCGCTGTCGCGATACATCCTGTTGTACATCCACACCGCCATATCAGGGTTGTCGGTGTAGACGCCGTTCGCCGGCGCAGACGGAAAACTCTCGGCATCTAGATACAGATATCCCGCATGCCCACCCCCCGCCGGGCTATACTCCGTCTGGAACAGACTGAAGCGCGCGCAATCCTCCTCCGCGCCCGCCAATCTCAGGTACAGCAAATAATGTATCCCGCACCAGATCGGCGTCTGCTCGCTCGTCTCACGCGTCATCGACCTCCTCCATCACTTCTATTATGGGCGGTCGGGCCTTCGGCCCTCCCTTGTGCAGGGGCTGCGCCCCCGCAACGCCCCCCTAGGCTAGCCACCTTGTTCATTCTTCTCCAGCAACGTGTCTAGCCAGCAGTGTCTCCTCCCCCCTCGTTGACTCTAGCCACTAATCACTATCCACTATCCACTGTAGTTCCGCTTCCGGAAATGCCCGAACACCTTGCGAATCCCGGCCGCAATATCAGCTACATCCTCTTCGTCAAGGCTTGGCTGCATCGAGAAACTGAATCCCCGCCGCATCAACTTCTCACCATTCGGGCAGTCAGCCATCCTGTAGTCAAGCGGCTTGTCCCGCTTGTAATCAAATGGAAAGTGGCTGCGACCGTAGCAGTTCGGCCCCGCAAGAAACTCGTTGCGGTAGAGCGGCCCCTCCTTGCCCGACCCAATGTACGGCCCGCCGGCAGGGATTCCCTCATGGTTCAGCGCGTCGGCGAACTCCCACGCGTCACACTCCATCTTGTCCGTATCCAGCGTCATCCCCAACACCCAGTGCGAGTGCCTGTCCCCCTCGCGCACCCGCTGCGGCGTGATCTCCTCGATATCCGACACGCTCTCCATGATCCCCTGCGCAGCCTCGATCTTCTTCTCGATATAGCCGCCCACCTTCTTCAACTGCGAGATCAGGACTGCCGCCATCAAATCGTTCAACTTGTAGTTTGGCGCCAGAAAATAGTTGGCGTAGGGCCGCCCCTCGAACGGTCCGCCATTGCGCGGCAGCGCGCAGTCGGAGAAGATCAGCGCCCGTTCCCATAACGTCTCGTTGTCCGACATGATCGCCCCGCCGCCCCCGGCCGAGAGATGCTTGCCACCGAAGCTGAAACCATTGATATCGCCCATCGACCCGACCACCTTGCCCTGGTATTCGGCAAAATGCGCCTGGCAGCAATCCTCTATCAGAAAGATCTGATGCCTGTCCGCGATGTCTCGCAGCGCCGCCATGTCGCAGGGGTTGCCAAAAAGATGCACCGCGATAATGGCGCGCGTCCTCGGCGTAATCTTGGCCTCGACGTCGGCCGGATCCAGCGTATACGTGTCGTCAACATCGGCGAATATCGGCACGCAGTTTTGCAGCAGCGTACCGATGATGCTGCCCCCGGACGTCCAGGGCGTGACAATGATCTCATCACCAGGATCAGGGTTGATCGCGCCAACACAAGTGTGCATCGCCGCCGTACCCGAGGTCACAGTGACAACATGGGCCACACCGTGGCGCGCCGCAAACTCCTGCTCAAACTGCTTTACCTTCGGCCCCTTGCCCAGCGCACCCGAATTGATCACCTCTGCAAGCGCTTCGATGTCTTCACCGCCAAAGTAATGACTCGGTCCAAAGGGCAGAGTACGCACTGGCGCGCCCCCCTGCATTGCTAATTGTTCGACCATGACAGCTTCTCCCCTTCACGCTTGATTATGGTCCTGTTCGGTTTCACCTTCGCCCAGCAGTCCTGCAATTGTTCCAACCAACTTTTCAAGATCGCGTGGCACCAGGAACTCTTCGGTGTCCCTGGTGATTCTCTTCTGCCCCTTATCCAAAAGACCAAACTGCCAGACTGGCCCGGCAGTGACTATACCGAATAACTGCGTCTGCGCGCCTCGACCAGTCTCCCGTCCTTTTGGACCGCCTCGGGCGGGACCGGCACGATTGGCCTTTCTTGCCCGTCGCGGATGAACTGATTCGACCGTCGGCCTTGCGAAGTACTCACTTACTGCGACCATCTTCGCGGCCAACTTCCCGAAACCGCGTTCCAATTCCTCGTTTTTCACCCCGCCCACCACCACGTCATGCCTGCCCCGCAGCAGATAGTCCACCGTGCCGTTCAGCCGCCCGCCTGCTACCGAAAACTCGATGTTCATCTTGAACCTGACCTCGTCGAGCACAGCAAATAGCAGCGGCGTAACATAGAACGCGCGGTATGCGGCTTCATTGGTCAGTGGCACAAAGGGCAACCGCTCTCGCAACTGCGCGCGCATCTGCTCTAGCTGCGGAGCAAGACGCGAAACATCAGCGGAATGTAATGACAAGGGGGCGCTGCGATAGCGGTAGCCTAAATCGGCAAGTATCTCTTCAGTCTCTAAATTCAGCTCGAGGAACTGGGAAAACGTATAGGAAGTACCTTCTTGGAGTACCATAAATTTTCTGCGTTGGCACGCCATTTCCGGCTCGTCAGCCTGCACCAAGCCTGTGGACGTTCCCGTCTTCACACGCTCGGTAGGCCAAACTGAGCCGTTGCTTCGCTTCCCAGACAAATTAGCGTCGGCACCCTATTCGCGACGCAACGTGTCTCCATCCTAGCAAAGCGTTTACTGAATGTCAATGTAGTGCCCGCTGGCAGGGCCATCCTGGGATCAAGCGAGACTCTGTCTCCCCGCCGCGACTCACCCGTCTCCGGGGAGCCTGTCCAGCCTAGTGGCAAGAGTGCCGGCTGGCAGTTGCGCCAACACATCCAGGTACCACCACCAGTGTTCAGAAGTAATACCTGTTCCAGTCTCTCGCCAATGAGTCAGATCAGCGATCGACTGGATGGCTTGGTAGAACTGTTGAGCACAATGGAACAATCGCTGATCTGCCTTCGCTAGCCGAAACTGCTGTTCACTAGTGAGAAGATGCCCGACTCGTTGTAGTTCGCTCCGAGTCATCAGCATCTGCAAATGCTCCATGCCACTGACATCGGGAAACGCAACGTCCACTTCATACATTGACAGTTTTTCTTCGATAGTGGTCATGATAAGACCTCTTACAGTGTTCCAAGTCTGTCAAAGGCGAAATTGCTAAGATACAATTTGGGGCGCTCGACGACATATGCGCTTTCGAGAACGCCATCTAGTGCAAACATGATCAACCAGGTCTGTCTCTGAATGTTGGTGACAACGGCTGCATCGGTCTCGTTATTGTAAGTTATTATGAGTAGCAGTTCGATCCAAAATCATCGAGAGAAAAATCTCTGCAAAATCGGCCAGCATCGCGTCTTCGGCCAGACGACCCCGTTCACTTTCGTTTCCGCAGGTGAATGGCTGGGCTACCCTGATTCCAAATTCTCCGATGGTGTACCACGCGAATCGAATCTGCCACCCTGGCACGCATCATGTCGTCCCCTAAGCTGGCAAGAATAACGTCCAATTGATTATTATAGCGCGGCGCGTCCGGCTTTCAATGCGAGTTTGAATCCTGCTCCGATGGCCGGACGTGCAATCCAAGTCCGCAGATAACCCTTCTGTGCGTCTTCGTACCAAGGTTAACCCTCTTCTCCCGGCCAGCGAACCTCCCAATCCAAAATGCAAGTCGCCTCCCCCCTGAATTTGGAAACAAGTCAAGCCTGTTCTATTATTCCCCTTAACCTGAAATAATCGCGTTCCACTGTCCATCTACCAGGCCTCAATGCCCCCGCCCGCCGAGTGCGAACCGTTGAGACACACACGGTTGCACGGGCACCCGCCGAGGCCGCAATGCGTCCATGAAAACAGGAACTTCTGCACTTCGTGTAGAGCAGAAACTGAGACGCGCGCCGGCCCCTTGACTCAGCTATGAAGAGCCATACAATCTAGCAGAAAAGGGGTAGACTACTTCTGCCCCATACTGTAATTAAAACAATTCAAAGGAGACAGAGTATGTCCAGACTTCAGACGACTTCCCACCAAAACATGAGCCGTCGTGACATGTTGCGCCTGGCCGGCGTTGGCGCAGCCGGCGCCGCGCTCGCTGCCTGTGCCGCGCCCGCGGCCGCACCGGATTCCGGCGGAGGGGACGCTCCCGCCATGGAACCGGTCACAGTCATAGCAACCACCTCCATGCCCGTCAACACCTTCGACAACTCCCTGGAGCGGTCAGTCGACCAGCTTCCTGAAATTGCCCTGGAAGTAAACGCCAATGGCTGGGGCGAAGGTGGCTGGGATGGCTATTCAGACACACTTCTGACCCGCATCGCCGGCGGCGAACAGATCGACGTCATTATGATCGCGATCGAAGGCCTGAGGCTTCTGACGGCCAAGAAAGTCCTCGTAGCCCTGGATGACTTCCTGGCCGCTGATCAGCCTGCCAAGGATATCCTCGAAAACGATGTCCACGTCACCCTGCGCGAAATGCTGCAGGTAGACGGTAAACAATTCGAGTACCCCTTCTCCTGGAATAACATGGTCATGTACTACAACACGGCCATCTTCGAAGAAGAGGGCCTCGATCCGCCCTCAAACGAGTGGACCTGGGATGACTTCCTCGAAACATGCACGAAGGTTGCCCATGTGACTGGTGGCGCCGACGACCGCTTTGCTTATTCCTTCTGGGGCGCCGGTATGTTCGGTATGGCAGCCTGGTTCTTCAATAATGACGTTTCGCCCTTGTCCGATGACTGGCTGGATTCAAACCTGCTAGACCCCAAGGTAGCCGAAACAGTTCAGTTCTTGGCCGACCTGATTCTGGAACACAAAGTCGCCCCCAACCCCGAAGGCTGGGATGAATGGGCACAGTTCCACGCCGGCAACCTCGTCATGCGTACCTGCGGCCGCTGGTGCATCGGCGGTTCCCTTGAGGCCGATTTCACCACCTATGACATGCAATATCAACCCCATCAGGCAGGCCCGCTCAGGACTGTTGCCGGAACTGACGGCTGGGGCGTCTCCACATCCAGCGAGAACCCACAAGAAGCTTGGGAAATAGTGAAGCTGCTCTCCAGCACCGAGGCTTCAATAGACATGGTGCAGCTTGGCGGTAACATTCCCGCACTGCGCTCTGTATCCGAGTTGCCTGTCTTTGCCGAGTTTGGCCCGCCCAATACCGCACTCTTCTACGAAACGCTCGATTTCGCCGCAACCGTGCCGTCACCCACAAACTTCAACATCGTCGAACCAATCCTGAACCGTAACTATGCTACGATTTGGAATGGCGAACGCACCGTTGAAGAGGCCCTTCAGACTGCCCACGATGAGGTGCAGGTGGAGATGGACAAACTGAGACAGTCATAGTCAAGTCAAGATTGAAATGGCAGGTTGCCGGCAGTTTCGGACCTGGGCCCACAACCGCTCGGCAACCTGCTAACCTGACTTCTTCAGATAGGACATCCCATGACCTCCACAGCACTGTCTGACGACAGTATCGACAGACAGGCCAAACCCCCAAGAGGTATGACCTTGGCGCGGCGGGAAGCATGGGCTGGCTATCTGTTTGCCACCCCAGCGTTGTTGGGACTCCTTGCCTTCACTGCCCTGCCGATCGTCGCCTCTCTCATTCTTATCTTTCTCCACTATGATCTGTTGACGCCAGCAGAGTGGGCAGGCGCTGAAAATATCACCCGGCTTGCTACCGATTCCAGAATGTTCAAGATCTACTGGAATTCACTGCGGCTCGTAGTCGGCGTTACATTTCTCAACAACCTTCTCGGTCTCCTTTTGGCTGTTGGCCTCAATCGGGCTATGCCCTGGGGCATACGCTATCTCCTGCGCACCTCTATCTTTTTCCCCGTAATGACGACCACAGCGTCTCTGGCCGTAGTTTGGCGATTCCTCCTGACGCAAGACAGAGGCGTGGTCAATTTCCTTATCGGTCAGATCGGGCTGGATCCCGTACCCTGGCTCAGCAGCTCCACTTGGGCCTTAGTTTCAGCGATGATCTACGATGTGTGGAAGAGTTGCGGCTACCTCATGGTTATCTATCTGGCCGGCCTTCAGGCGATTCCCGTCGTCTATTATGAAGCGGCCCGCATCGACGGCGCCGGTTTCTGGCAACAGTTCCGCCACGTTACCCTCCCCCTTATCTCACCCACCGCCTTCTTTGCCATCGTAATCTCTCTCATCGGTGCATTCCAGATATTTGACAACGTGTGGGTGTTGACCGAAGGCGGCCCGGGGGACGCCTCCCGCGTGATTGCTATGTACATCTACGAAAAGGCATTCCGCGGCTTCGAAATGGGCTATGCCTCAGCCGTTTCCTTTACCTTGTTTATCATCCTGATTGCGCTCACGTTGCTTCAGTTTATGGGCGCACGCCGCTGGGTTCACTATGAGTGAGCATGACCTCAATCCTGCTCGATCCAAAAATGTGATTTCGTATAGAAACTATTTCTGATGGCAACGACAACGAGTTCCTCGACAGAGGCGGTTCCTCTTCATAAAGCATACCAAAAGTCTTTCTGGCTCTACGTCGGCGAGGCCCTGCTGTGGATTCTGTTGATTGCCATTGCCATCATCGAAATCGCACCCCTCAGCTGGATGTTCTCTACCTCGTTGCGCGATCCAAAGAACTCCTTCGATCTGCCTCCCGATTTCTGGCCCACCGCCTTGCACTGGCAGAACTATCTGACCGTCATCAATTCACCCGACATCGAGTTCATGCTGTTCTTCTGGAACAGCCTCAAGATCGCGCTCATCGTCACCGGCGCCCAGTTGCTGACATGCTCAATGGCCGGGTACGCGTTTGGCCGTCTTCGTTTCTACGGGCGAGACATCCTGTTCGGCCTGTTTCTTGCTTCCCTGATGGTCCCTGCAACCGTCACCTTGATCCCCTCCTTCATCATTATCCGTTCCCTTGACCTCATGAATACGCACTGGGCGCTCATCCTCCCCAGCGTAACCAGCGCCTTTGGCGTCTTCCTCCTGCGCCAGCACTTCAAGTCGCTGCCCGAGGAGCTCCTAGACGCAGCCAAAATCGATGGCGCCGGCTACTTTCGCATCTACTGGCAGATACTGCTGCCATTGACCGGCCCAGCGCTATCCGCGCTCGGAATTTTTACCTTTCTCGCTTCGTGGAACAACTTTGTCGGGCCGCTGCTTTTCCTGCGCGACTGGGAAAAGTTCACCTTTCCCATTGCCATTGCTACAATTCGCGGCTACATGGGCTCCGGCAATCAGTCAGAAGTTCTTGCCGGCATCATGATTTCGATCTTTCCCCTGCTCGTCTTCTTCCTGCTTGCGCAACGATGGATCGTGCAGGGCGCGGCGATTACCGGTATGAAGGGATGACGGGCCACCAAGACATTACCGGCAGCACCTATGTAGTTCAAGTTGCGCAGACCTTGTGGGAAAATCTGCCCCAGGTGCTCTGGGGAGCACTGCTTTTCAATCTCATCTGCATTCCCGCCTCTTACCTCTTTACAGCAGGGTCCTTTATTCCATCCTTTCTTGTGGCTTCCATCACCATCGGTCCAGCCTGGGCTGCCTTGCTTGCATTTGAAATGCGCCTTATCGAAGGAAGGGTTCCTGGGCAATTTTCATTCTTCAAGGACTTTCGCCTGTACTGGCGGCGAAGCACACTTTTGAGCCTCTTGTCCGTTTTTCCACTGCTTGCTCTGCTTACCATGCTCCCCGCACTCCGAACCGAACCCGTAGCCCCTATTGTTTGGATTGGACTGGCAGCAGATCTCCTGGGTTGCGCCGTGATGGCAGCACTGTCACTCTACACCCTTCCCTACCTGGTCCAGCAGCGTGAAATAGGCGTACGCGCTTGCCTACGCGATGCGCTTATCCTGGCCAGCCGCTATCCCATGAACTGCTTGGGTCTGCTGGCAATAGGCATTCTCTTTGGCTTCTGCGTTGTCTATATCAGCCTGGGTTTGCTTCTGATTTTGCCAACTGTTTTCGGTCTGTTCATCGCCGCCAACTGCCTGCTCGTCCTCGATAAAGAGTCGGCGGCATGAATCTGTCCCCGATTTTCTTTCTGCTGAGCAAGAATCCTGGCCGTTTGCTTAGGCACTGAATGCATTCCAGTCTATAGGGCCGATGCGTTTTTGACTTGGAACCGACGAAGGAAGTGCCGCGGAATAAGAAACGGCCCGTCGTCGGTAATCCCGATAATCCTGACTCAGATAATCCGCCTCACCAGCACAACACAAACACGGAGAACCAAATGGAGCAGTTCGTATATCGCAACGAAAAAACCAGCCAGATATCCTTTCCCCTCGGCGGCGTCGGCACCGGCTGTATCGGCCTCGCCGGCAACGGACGCCTGATCGACTGGGAGATCTTCAACCGCCCCAACAAAGGCAGCGTCAACGGCTTTTCCCACTTTGCCATCCGCGCCGAGAACGATGACGGGGTGACCGACGCCCGTATCCTCAACGGCAATCTGCAAGTGCCCTTCCAGGGTGACCTGCTTGCGCCCAAATTCAGCACATTCGGCTGGGGCCCCCGCCGCGAGTATATGACCGGCCTGCCCCACTTCGACAGCGTCGATTTCCGCGGCGAATTTCCGCTGGCCGAGCTATCGTTTCAAGATGAGACCTTTCCCGGCCAGGTGCAGCTCACCGCCTTCAACCCCTTCATCCCCACCAACGAAGACGATTCGGGCATCCCGGCCGCCTTCTTCGAATTCAGTGTCACCAATACCGCCGCTGTCCCGCAGACTTATACCCTTGTTGGCGTTCTCACCAACCCCCTCCCTGCCAATAACCTCAATCAAGTTGAGACAAACACATGGGGGCATGCTCTCCGCCTTTCAACCGACAGCCTCCAGCCCGACGATACCGCCTACGGCGATTTGACCCTCGCCACCGATGCCGGCGTAGCCGATGATGTCGAAGTTACCTGGCAGCAGTACTGGTTCCGCGGCACCTGGTTCGACAACCTCGAAGTCTATTGGAAAGAGCTGAATACGCCCGGCGCATTCGAGAATAGGGTTTATGAAAACGGCTACCAGCCGACCGGCGGCGCCGCTTTCAGCCAGCAAGACACCGGTATGCTCGCCGCTCGCGTCCCTGTTGCCCCTGGCGAAACCCGCCGCGTCCGCTTCGTGATCAGCTGGAGCTTCCCAAACTGCGAGAACTACTGGCGACAAAGTCAGGAACGTTCGCAAACCTGGAAAAACTACTACGCTACCCGCTGGGCAGATTCTGCCGCGGCCGCACAATATGCCATCGAGCACTGGCCTCGTCTCTACGGCGAAACAGAACGCTTTCGAGACGCGCTCTTCGCCTCAACCATACCAACTGCCGCCCTCGACGCCGTCTCGGCCAATATCTCCATCCTCAAATCGCCCACCGTTCTGCGTCTGGAGGACGGAACATTCTACGGCTGGGAAGGCCTGCACCCCGACGAGGGCTGCTGCGAAGGCAGCTGCACCCACGTGTGGAACTATCAGCAGGCGCTCCCCTTCCTGTTCCCTGCCCTGGAGCGGTCCATGCGCACCGCTGACTACCGCTACAACCTGCTCGAAAACGGTGCCATGCCATTCCGTCTCCAACTCCCGCTTGGCTCCGAGCCCTGGCCCTTCCGCCCCTGCTGCGACGGCCAGTTTGGCGGCGTGATGAAGACCTACCGGGATTGGAAGATCAGCGGCGATCACGGTTGGTTGCGCTCCATCTGGCCCGGCGTAAAGAAGTCACTGGAATATGCTTGGAGTCCCGAAAACATCGACCGCTGGGACCCCGACAAGTCCGGCGTGCTTACCGGCCGCCAGCATCACACCCTCGACATGGAGCTCTTCGGCCCCAACTCCTGGCTGACAGGCTTCTACCTCGGCGCGCTCAAAGCCGCCTCCGAAATGGCCGATTCCATAGGCGATGCGGCGAGCGCCTCCGCCTACCATGCCATCTTCGAACGCGGCAAGGCCTGGGTCGACGCCAATCTCTTCAACGGCGAATACTACACACAGAAAGTCGACATTGCCGACCGCGCCCTCGTCGAATCCTACGGCCCCCAGGAAGATGCCCTCAAGGGTGGCTCCGCCCTCGACGCCTACTGGAATCCCGAACACAACGAGATCAAATATCAGATCGGCGAGGGCAGCAGCATAGATCAAGTGCTGGCCCAGTGGCACGCCTCCCTCTACGGCCTCGGCGACCTCCACGACCCGGACCAGGTAAAGCAGGCATGCGCCGCTATCTACAAATACAACTTCGTTCCCGATATGGGCCAGGTCTACAACCCCTGCCGCATCTACGCACTCAACGACGAAGGCGGCCTCGTCATCTGCGCCTGGCCCGATGGAGCCCAAAAGCCGCTTATCCCCGCACCCTATTCGCAGGAAACAATGAACGGCTTCGAATACGCCGCCGCCTGCCACATGATCATGGTCGGCCTCGTCGATGAAGGCATGCGCTGCGTCGAGGCCATCCGTCACCGTTACGATGGCGAGCGCCGCAACCCCTGGAACGAATTCGAATGCGGCAACAACTATGCCCGCAGCATGGCCTCCTACGCCCTGCTCAACGCCTTCTCCGGCTTCCAGTTCGACATGGTCAACCGCTCCATCGGCTTCCACCCAATCCAGCCCCAAAACGGAGAATTCCGCTGCTTCTGGTCTCTCGACTCCGGCTGGGGTCAGTTCCAGATGGCCCCCGGCCAATGTTCGCTCGAGGTCCTCTACGGTGCCCTACCCCTCCAAAGCCTCCGGTTGCCCTTCCTGGCCGAAACCCCCGTAGCCCGCCTTACCCTCGACGGCGAACCCGTTGCCTTCGACCAAATGGACGGCACCATCAGCCTGGAATCAAACACCGAAATCGAGGCCGGCCAGACTCTGCAGGTGCTCTACGCCTAAGCGGCCCTACCTTACATGACTGGGTCGCCTCCCTTCGACTGTAGCTCTCGTCGCCCCAGAGCCACAGCCACATCGTTACCCAGAGGGAGGCGACCCAACGGCTATTCACTTTTCCCTATCCCCTGTCCCATACGTACGCCTGCGGGCGAGGACGCCCTCCGGCGGCTCCGGGCCGCGAACAGCTGCGGCCCTGCGCACCCTGCCCCGCGAACAGCTGCGGGTCAGGGCTGGGGTCGGCAAACCCCCGCCGCCCCCAGGGGCTGCGCCCTTTTTTGACGGTCGGGCCTACGGCCCTCCCTTGTGCGGGGGGACACCCCCCGCAACGCCCCCCTCCAAAACCATCGCTCACCCACCGTATGCCTTCATCCCAGCGGTGCCTCTCATCCAAGGTGGCGGCAGCCAGCAAAAATCGTGCCTGTAGGGGCAGGCCTTGTGCCTGCCCTCTGGCTCTCCCATAACCGGAAGACACGTGCCGGCCCTGTGCCTGCCCTCCGCCTCTCCGATCAACCGAAGGTAGGGGCAGGCCTTGTGCCTGCCCTCCGCCTCTCCCATAACCGGTAAACAATTTCAGCCAACGCCGCCATGAATTCCCCTCCCTACTATTCCCACCCCAGATGTGGAATGCAACAAGAAAAGGAAACTATGGGATTTTCACGGCACAATCGTATATAATTCCTCCATCTTAACCCGCGCGTACATTCAGCAGATGCTTATGCACGTTCCGCGCGGCAACTAACCACGCCGGAGACAAAGAAAGTGAGCCCGGATCACAAGACCATCCCAGGGATGCTGAGCGTCGATGAACTGAGCACAGCCGTCGACGAAGGCTCCATAGACACCGTCATCCTCGCGCTCCCCGACCCCTACGGAAAAATGATGGGCAAGCGCCTCGACGCCACCTTCTTCCTCACCGACGTGGCGAGCGGCACCCACGCCTGCGACTACCTCTTTACCGTGGACATGGAAATGGAACCAGTCCCCGGCTACCAGTTCTCGAACTGGGAATCAGGATACGGCGACGTCCATCTGGTGCCCGATCTCGCAACACTCCGCAAACTGTCCTGGCTCGACCGGACCGCCCTCGTACTCTGCGACGCCCAACTGGATCCCGGCCATGAGCCCGTAACCGTAGCCCCCCGCTCAATCCTGCGCAGCCAAATTGACCGGCTGCGCTCTCACGGATTCGAAGCGATGGCCGGATCAGAACTGGAATACTTTTTGTTCCGGACCTCATATATGGACGCCGCCCGCAACGGCTATCGTGACCTTGCCAAAGTCGGATGGTATCGCGAAGACTACCACCTCCTGCAAATGTCCAGGACCGAAGACCTCAACGGCGCCTACCGCCGCCATCTCGCCGCATCCGGTGTCCCCGTCGAGTCCTCCAAAGGCGAATTCGGAAAGAGCCAGCACGAGCTCAACATCCGCTACGCTCCAGTCCTGGAAATGGCCGACCGCCATCTCCTGCTCAAGCAGGCAGTAAAGGAGATCTCTGACCAGCTCGGCTGCAGCGCCACCTTCATGGCCAAGCCCTACGCCGACGAAGCCGGTTCCAGTTCCCACCTCCACTTCAGCCTCTGGACGTCCCAGAACGGACAGTCGACCAACGCCTTCCCCGGCTCCGGAGACCTCTCCGGCATCGCTTGCTCCGACCTCTTCCGCTGGTTCCTGGGCGGCTGGATGCACTACGTGCCAGAGCTCATGGTCTGTTACGCCCCAACCGTGAATTCCTACAAGCGATATGAGGCCGGCAGCTGGGCCCCAACCGCGCTGGCCTGGTCCCCCGACAACCGCACCGCCGGTTTCCGCATCGTCGGCGCCGGGCCCAGCCTGCGTATCGAGTGCCGCATCACCGGCGCCGATATCAACCCCTACCTCGCCTACGCAGCCGTCATCGCCTCCGGACTGGCCGGCATCGAGCAACAGATCGAGCCGCCGCCCCCCCACATCGGCGACGTCTATTCAGCTTCCGACAAGCAAGCGCTGCCCGGTAGCCTCGAGGAGGCGGTCGCTAGTTTCAAGAGCAGCGAACTGGCCCGTTCCGCATTCGGCGCCGACGTCGTCGCCCACTACACCCACTTCTACACCACCGAAGCCGAAGCCTACCGCAGAGCCGTCACCGACTGGGAACGAACCCGCTACTTCGAGCGCATCTGACATAAGTCCCGTACGATATCATGACTATTCGCGCCGGTTCCTCAATGGAATCGTGGCAATTCTGCCTGCCCTTGTGCAATACGCAAAAAGCTTTTCTGTTATACTTGTTGCGCATAGGCTGAGTCAACCGATTAATAGTGACCACTGCAAATATCACCATTGGGAGGACTATAGAATGTACAACCTGAATGGAAAGGTTGCCTTCGTCACCGGCGCCGGCGGCGAACACGGCATCGGCCGCGGAATCGCCCAGCGTTTGGCTGAAGATGGGGCGGATGTCGTCGTGACCGACCTCGTAGAGAAACCCTATGCCGGCGCCGAATGGGGTGGCCTCCCCGCACTGCAGGCTGAGATAGAGGGAATGGGCCGCCGCTCTATGGCCCTGACCTGCGACGTCACCGATGTCCATTCCGTTGAAGCCGCCATGCAAAAAGCCATCGACAAACTGGGGCAAATCGATATCCTGGTCAACAACGCGGCCGCCCGCGGCGGCCGAGATCGCGTCCCAGTCGTCGACCTCGAAGAGGACGAGTGGGACCGCGTCATGTCCGTAAACCTGAAAGGGTCCTTTGTTTGCAGCCGGGCCGCTGCCCGTCACATGGTCGCCCGCGGCGGCCGCGGCCGTATTATTAGCGTCTCCTCAGTCTTGGGACTGCGTGGGATTGCCCGCTTCGCCGCCTACTGCTCTTCCAAATTCGGAATCGTCGGCTTGACACAGTCCCTGGCCCAGGAGCTGGCTGAATTCGGCATAACCGTCAACGCCATCTGCCCCAGCCTGACGCCCACCGAACGGGTCGGCCACATGACCAACCTGTTCGACAACCCAGCATTGCAAGTAAAGGATGCCACCGACGCCCTTCTGTCAGGCGCCGCCGGAAGTACGCCGATCGGACGCCTCGCCCAAACCAACGACCTGGCCCATGCCGTCTCCTTCCTGGCATCCGATGGCGCCGACTTTCTTACCGGTCTTTCGCTTCCCGTTACTGGCGGCTCCTTCATGCGCTAAACAAATGTGACTTAGGGGCCAGGTGCCCTTCTATGTCAGCCGATAATCCAAGCTACATCCACTCGTCTCTACCCTCTGGCCCGGGCAAGGAGCCAAACCTCTTGCGTTCATCCATGCCGGAAACTAGAATTTTCGGCAAGTCATGAACTCTGGCAGAAAGTCGTCCCAGGGCGCATCGCCCTCCAATACCCTGGCAAGCCTCTATACCGTCCTATGCCCCCAATGACAAGAACCACTGCTGCACCGCCAATTGACCGCAAATGGCTCATCTTCGCCGCGCTCGGTTCCGGCGTTTTCCTGGCCTCATTCAATATTGGTATAGCCAACATCATCCTGCCGACCCTGGTCGTAGAATTCAACGTGGACTTTGCTCTCGTCCAATGGGTCCTCCTATCCTTTACCCTGACACAAACCGCAATCTCGCCGGCCGTAGGCCGCCTGGGTGATATGCTGGGCCACAAACCCATCTTCCTCTGGGGTACGATCGCCTTTGCCCTCGGCTCGATTCTCGCCGGCCTGGCCCCCAACATCGAGCTCCTGCTGGCCTTTCGTGTCGTGCAGGCTGTCGGCGGCGCCTTTGCCATCGCCTTAAGCATGGGAATCGTCACCGAGACCTTCCCCCAATCAGAGCGCGGCAAGGCCCTGGGCCTGTTCAGTGCCACCGTCTCAGCCGGCGGAGTCGCCGGTCCCCTGCTCGGCGGCGTCCTGCTTGACCTTCTCTCCTGGCGCTGGACCTTCTTTGTGGGCTTCCCCCTCAGTTGTATCAGCTTGGTCCTGGCATGGCTCTATCTGCCCAAAGACCGTCCTCGCGGCAAAGAGCGGTTCGACTGGACCGGCGCCGTCACCTTCTCCCTCGGCCTCCTCGCTCTCATGCTCTTCCTGACCGTCGGCGAGAGTCGCGGCTATGGCTCGCCCCCAATGATCGGCCTGCTCGCCATCGCCCTGTTTACGCTTGCGCTCTTCATCCACACGGAGAGGCGCGTGCAGGAGCCGCTGCTCGATCTAACCATCTTCCGCAGCCCCCAGTTCAGCCTGAGCCTGTCGACGCGCCTGATAAGTTTCATCGTCTTCGGTGGCGTCTCCCTGATTTTCCCTTTCTATCTGACAAACCTGTTAACGCTGGAACCTTCTCTTGTCGGGCTCCTGTTAGCCATCACTTCCCTATTCTTTGGCGTGGCATCGCCAATTGCCGGCACTCTGTCCGACCGGTTCTCGTACCACTTGATCGCCGGCGCAGGGCTCGTCATGTTGGGGATAGGCTGTTTCACTGTCAGCACGCTGAATGCCGAAACATCCATTCTGGGCTTCATCTTGCGGGTTACGCCGCTGGGGCTCGGCATGGGGCTCTTCCAATCGCCTAACAACAGCGCCGTGATGGGTTCCGTTCCCCGCACGCGGCTAGGCGTCGCCAGCGGCCTCAACACAATCGGGCGCACGCTCGGCCGCACTTCAGGCATCGCCGCGCTGGGCGCGCTATGGGCCAGCCGTGTCTCCCACTATGCCGGGCCCGAGTTCAGCGGCGGCGTGACCCAAGCCGCCGTTGCAGCCCAGATTGCCGGACTCCGCGACGTCTCCTACGTTGCTCTTGCGTTTGTAATCCTGGGGCTGGCCCTGAGCGTATGGGGCCTCCTAAAGGACAAAACCGCCGCCCAGACTGCCAGTAGCAGCCCGTAACAGGTTGTCCGAGCCGACTCTCGGGTGGGCGTTCGCGCCATGCGCCGGTTTAGGGTGATGGGATGTTGGAAATCCACTTTGGATCTAGAGAAATGACCTGCCAGGGCCGCGAATCGGACAGGCCGGCTTGAATCTCACAAGTACAGGTTGGCCAATGCAACGCAGGTTGCCTCAACTCCCTCCAATCAAATGCTGAATCGTAACTACTCAGCCAAAACTAATTTGCGATCCTGAATGAGGCGAGCGGAGCTGTTTACTCTCTCCTCACTCCTCTATATTCTCTCTTTGCATTTGGGCGGTCGGGCGCAAGCGCCCTCCCTTGTGCAGGGGCTGCGCCCCCGCAACGCCCCCCTCCAAAACCGTCGCTCACCGACCTTGTGTGCTCATTCCAGCAGTGCCGCTCCACCAACGTGGCTGCCGCCAACCGAATACGCAATCAGATAGCCTGAATGGCGGCAGGGATAAAGAGCTGGTCAAGGCAGGCACTGTATATGGCTTAGTAGTTACGCTGAATCTTCAAACTGCCGCGTGTCGCCGCCCCTTCTTGAACATGCAACTGTCCACCCTTCCTACCGAAAATACACGCCATCACAAATCTATTCTCGTGGTCCTTATTTTCAGGGCCAGTCACAATTGACCACAAGATTCGAGCATCAATATCCCACATCTGATGTGCGACGCCGCCAGACAGCCGCGGGTCCATCCCCAGCGTTGTGCATCTCCCTTGACTGTCACGCCTTGAGTGAACTACTCTAATGCACATCTTTTTCTACAATCCGTCCTTTTGGACCAATCCCACATCCCATGAGGGAATATCGTGTTCGGATTCAGCTTCAAAGAAGCCTTCCAGAGTCTTCTGCTCGCCGCAAAAGCGTCTCCAATCCATCTGACCCGATTGACGATACTAAATCTCATAGCAGGTATCGGACCGGCAATTGCACTGTACCTGCTGAAGGTCATTATCGATGGGATATCTCGTTATCTCAGCCTGCCGACACAGGATGTCTGGGAATGGATTTTCGCGCACCCACTCTTTTGGGGCAGCATTATCGGTTTCGTCGCTGTCCATCTACTGCTCGATTCTCTTGAATCAATGGTCAGTTTCGAAGCCAGCTCCTTCCGCGACAATGTAGTCGGTGAAACAAAACTGAGAATCTTCAAGAAAATAGCCGAATTCAGAGACATTGCCCTATTTGAGGATACCGAGCTTCTCAACACCTTGCAGCTGGCCTTATCTGGTATTCCCAAACTGAGCCATCTTTCAATTATGTTTAACGCATTCCTGATGGGTTTCTTCGGCTTCGTTCCCGTATTCCTGCTGGCATTTTCGATTGCCTGGTGGATTCCAATTTCAGTTTTCCTTCTTTCAATACCTTCCGTATACGTACAATTTCACTACTCCAAGAAGGGGTGGAGAGTTGAGGAAGCCCAGGCCGGCATAGTAAGGAGGATGAAATTAGCTGAAAATGTACTTACCCAGGACGAGCATGCAAAAGAGTTGCGGTTGTTTCAACTGCAAGCCTTCTTTCTCGACCGATGGCGCAGTCTGTTCAGAAATGCATATGATGAGGTGTATCAGTTACGCAAGCAGGGAACTCGCGCAATCCTACTGTGGTCGCTGTTAAGTGGACTGGGGATCGGTGTGCCGTTCATTTACGTAGTTTGGGCCGCCATGAATGGAATCTATACCCTGGGTGACCTTGCCCTATTTGCAGGAATAGCCTTGCAAGTCCGTAGAAGCCTATATGCTCTGATCGGTAGCACATCGGAAATTCACGAAACCGGACTAGGAACTTCTCCCATCCTCCACCTCTTGAATATGAAGTCTTCTATTCAAGACCCGTCAGAGCAGCAGGGGTCAGTAACAAAATCAGCGTCCGGAATCGTAATTCAGGATCTTTCCTTCGCATACCCACACACCGACAGGCCTGCACTAGAGAAGATCAATCTGACAATTGGACCGGGAGAAACAGTTGCAATTGTAGGACACAATGGCGCCGGCAAATCTACACTCGCAAAGCTCTTGTGCCGTCTATATGATCCGCAAGAGGGATCGATTAGCTGGGATGGTCAGGACATCCGGTCTATCGAGCTCGAAACATTACGCCAAAACATCGCTGTCCTAATGCAAGATTACGCCCAGTTTCCAACAACAGCCCGTGAAAATGTCGGATTCGGATGGCTGCCGGAACTGAATGACGATCCTTCCATTTGGGATGCAGTCCGCAAATCCGGCATGGAGCCAGCATTCAAAGCTTTTTCAGACTCTCTTGAAACCCCGCTGACAAAACAATTGGATAACGGTACTGACCTGTCTGCCGGACAGTGGCAACGCGTGGCATTCGCCAGAGCCATCATCAGGAGTGCCCACGCCCAGCTCCTGATCCTGGATGAACCGACCGCCGCCCTCGATCCCAACGTAGAAGATGAGATGTACGGCCTTTTCCATGAGATAACCCGCGACAAAATGGCTGTCATCATCAGCCATCGCCTATCCCTTGCCCGGACTGCAGACAAAATCGTTACTCTCAATGAAGGAAAAAGTATCGAAATAGGTAACCACGATGACCTGCTAGCCCAGAACGGCCTGTACAGCCGCATGTTCAACCTGCAAGCAAGTGGCTATTTGGGATAAAGTGATGGAAAAATCGTGCAACAGATAGTCCAGGCCAACGTCCGAACAGGCGCCCGCACCATCTCTGCATGCTCGCCGACGCGAAATCCCTTGGGCTAGGGCATGCCTTTATTGGACTTGCAGCAGGTTGTTCAGTGGAGTGTAGTGGGAGTGCTCGCTGGTGAAGCCGCCAGTCGCTCTGATCTGGCGCAGATCAGTAAGATACTCTAGACCGCCGTTGTCGGCTTCGTTGTTCTCATCCAATTGCCCAGGGATTGATCACTTCAACCCTAACCCCTTCAAAGTCGTCCACATCTCTTGTCGAGACCGACGCTTCTAGACTTCGGGCTGTGGCCGCTATCTGGCAGTCGGCATGATTGATGGGACGCCCGGCCGCGCGCCGAGTAGTGGCTTTCACGGCGTAGGCCTGGGCTGCGGCACTGCCAAAGGTTAGGATGCGGCCTTCAAAATCCTCTCGGAGCATCCCTTCCACTACTTCAAGCAGTCTGTCTCGTCTTCTACCCGGTGGGAGGGTTTCAACACCGTACAGCAACTCTGCTTCATTGACCGTGGACAGGAACAGGTTTGGGGCCGCCTGCCCGGCCACCCAAGCCACAACGTTGGAACTGGGGTTGGGGCGCATAAGCTCTGAGACGATGTTGGTGTCCAGAATAATCATTCTCAGTCACGTCATTCGAATCGAGGCGGTTTTCGCATGGGTGAACGTGGAGGAATGTCCAGCTCGACCCCGCCTAGAGGTGCAAATCTGGCACGAATGGCACTCGCCAGATCCTTCCGGGCTGGAGGCTTGTGATAGAGTGCAGTTCTCAGGATGTCTCGGGCTTCCTCCTCCATGGAACGACCGTTCTCAGCTGCCCTTATGCGCAGCCGGCGCTTCAGCCCTTCTTCGAGGTTACGCACGGTGATGCTGGCCATGGAAAATCTCCATTTACTATGTCACGCCATTATGACATAATTGCGTTGCAATCACATTCTTCTGGTGCCGGGCCGGAGTGGAGGTGGCAGTGCGTGGACTGGACTTCTGCTTTCCTTTCTCCCTCGCCAACTCGCATAGCGGCACCATGAACCGCAGGTGGAAAACGTTATCCACACTCCTGGGCTCCTCTGTGATCAGCCTCAGTGTTCGCCTCGTCTACTGAATCTCCCCTTCCACCGCTTCGCCGTCCTATCCAAACTCCTGTACACCACTCTCACTGTGTGGAAGTAGGCCGTGTTGAGGCGAGTGCGCCCGTAGTAACAGGCCGGCCCACTGTTCGTCGCCTCTGCATCACCCTGCCTATCCCTCTTGGTGTAACTTCGTGCTCATCTTGGATATCTCCATCAACTCCCAAACCATCCCAGCTATCCTGAAAATCCCCAATAATCCCGCCGATCCTGCTTCAGCAAGCCGTCTTCCCCCCATCAAAAACACTTCAATTCGTTCTGAATACAAATCATTTCCCTTGGAAGGCTCATGTGTCCTCTCTTGAGATTCCATACTCAAAGAGTTTTAGTTGTCATCTGAGACTTACTTTGATGGACTGTTTCTTTCAAGATCTGGTTTTGTATTATGGTACGATGAGAATGACTTTGGAAAACCTGTAGCCTGATTGTAGGATGCCACAATTCGGAGTTAACATATGTCAATAGCCTCCTTAAGCATAATGGGTCTAAGAGGGTTTGCAGAGGAACAAACTTTGAATTTCGCCCAACCAAATGGTGAGCCAGGTAGTGGATTAACCATTCTCGTAGGCCCAAACAACGGTGGAAAATCCACAATTATTGAATCGTTTCAAGCCCTTTCGGCACCCTCGTTAAACCTGCCTAGTTTCACTGAAGGTCAGCGCAACAAATCCGCGGGAGACCGTGTCTGGATTCGTGTCACGTTCGTAAGCGGGACTACCCTGAAAATTCAACCGGATACCACTGATCTATCGCAGTCGACACGATGGACTTCGGGCCCCAGATCGTATCTCCAATGTTACGTGCTTCCATCTCGCAGATACTTTAATCCGCACTTCAAGACTGGAGATTGGGTTTCATCTGATCGCGACGATTATCAGGCAAGAGTCAGCGCAACACGTACGCGCAGTGCACCTACACAGGAATTCCCAAAATCCCGGCTATACGCAGCTCTCCAGCATAGAGAAAAGTTTAATGAGACTTTTGGAAAAGTGATGGACCCTGTACCGGATTGGACTATCGACCAGACCGACGAGGGTAACCACTACTTGAAAGTTGGATCGGAGGGCCAATATCATACCAGCGATGGATTGGGAGAGGGAATCGTCAGCCTCCTTTTCATAGTTGATTCGCTCTACGATTCCCCTCCAGGGGACCTGATAGTTATCGATGAGCCAGAACTCTCGCTCCATCCCACTTACCAACGCCGACTCGCCCGACTCCTTGCTGACTTCGCCAAAGACCGACAGGTTGTGTTGGCGACGCATTCTCCTTACTTCGTCGACTTCGAATACATAATGATCGGTGCAAGAATAGCCCGAATCCATAAAGATGGAGAAAAATGCCTGGTCTCTGAACTTTCTCGCAAGACTGCGGACAAACTTAAGGGTCTCCTGCAGGACCGTCATAATCCCCACATACTTGGTGTTAATGCGCGTGAAGCGTTCTTCCAGGAGGACGGCGTGATTGTCTTCGAAGGACAGGAGGACGTTGTCTATTACTCGAAGGTAATCGATCAGTTAGTAGGAAAGGGGGAGTTGAATAGCGAGCGAGCTGCGCTGATGAAAGATCGCTTTTACGGCTGGGGTGCTGGGGGTGCATCGAATATTGAGAAGGTCGTGAGCATCTTTCGTGACCTTGGATTTAGGCGCGTGGCTGCAGTCTTTGACAATAATGAGTCTAGCCGGATTCCTGCTCTTCAAACGGAGTTTCCAGTCTATCAGTTTGGAACGATCCCTGCTGACGACATTCACACCAAGAAAGAGAGAATGCTTTCGGCTACCCGGGGCCTGCTTGACGAAGAATACAAGGTTCGGCCCGAATTCGAATCCGACACTGCTGCGCTCTTCAAGGATATTGACCAGTACTTCCAGTCTGGCCCATGACCGTTAACTGACGTTGGACAAATCTGAACAAATGTGCCAAAACTATTGTGGGTCTGATTGTATGATTAACGTCCAGGAGAAAGGAAACGTATGCTAATGTTTTTGGTTAGTGCTATTCTTGCCAACGGTGATAGGAATATTTGGAGTCTCTGTGCGGTTCTTTATCGATCCTGACACAAATGAGCCTCACATTTATGCCCATGGGGTCGAAGAGAATGAAGTCGAAGACGTACTGTTTTTCCGGGAGAGGACAGACGCGGTCGGGGACAGTCACGAACTGCAATCGGACGAACGCACAGAGGGCGCTACATTCGTGTGATCTACCCGCCCCCACTCGTACCCGGAAGAGTTCTTCATCATCACTGCATACGAACTGAGAAGCAGACAGCTTGCCGCCTATCGAAGGCGTATGAGAAGGAGACGAAAATGAAAGACTCCAACAAGTACCCTCCAGGCTGGGACTCGGAACGTGTCCGCCGCCTAATTCAACATTGCGAATCCCAGACCGACGAAGAGGCCATCGCCGAAGACGAAGCCGCATTCGATGATCCTACAAAGACAGTAATGGATATTCCCACCGAGTTGGTCCCATCCGTAAGAGCACTCCTTGCGGAGCACGCCGATTAAGTAGCGTGCACCTCGAACTAATCTCGCTCCGTGCTCTGCCCTTTTGACCGACGCATAAAATATCCTCTGAACAGCCATCAGCCCTATCGCCAGCCATCTTGCCCATCCCTGATTTTCAGTATTTCTTGCACGCGGGTCTACTAACCCCTTCCCCCCGCCCTTCCCCCCGCCGTTCCTCAATGCCAATCGTGCGCACGCGGCATCTTCACCCCCACCCGTATCGCCCGCAACGAAGTAACGATCACATTCGTCGTCCCGTCCCACTTCGAGATCGTCCCATTCACCTCGATCACCTGGCTGTCCAACTCCCGGCTATAACGCGCAAACACATCCCCCCACAAAATAATCTGCACATCGCCGAACTCATCCTCGATCGTCACAAACACCGTCCCATCCCGCCCGCGCGGATGCTGCCTCGCCACCGGCCAGCCCGCCACCGTCACCGCCGCCCCATCATCCAGCCTCTCCACATCCACCGACGCCAGAACGTGCCCCGCCAGCGTCGGCCGCACAAACTCCATCAAATGCCCCTTCGGATAGATCTCCAGCACCTGGTACTCGCCGATCATCTGCTCACGCGCATCAAAATCCGTCAACGCCGCCGCGCTCTCCGTCCGCGTTAACGACAGCGCCCGCTGCCCGTTCCCCGTAGACCGCACCGTCAGACCCGCATCCCACAGCGCCTCCCGCCGGTTGCTCGCGATCCCGTCAAAAGCGCCCGCCATCGCCAGCGACAGCACCGCCTGCTCAGTCATCCCCGTCCGCCGCACCAGGTCGTCTGTGCTCATGTACTCGCCGTTCCGCTCCCTCTCCTCCACAACCCGCCTCGCCCACGCCTCCCCCACATCCTTCGTGAACACCAGCCCCATCCGCACAGCCCCCTCTTCCGGCGTGCACCGCACCTCGCTCCGGTTCACGCACGGATTGCGAAACGGGATCCCGAACCGCCGCGCATCCTGCTTCAGCGTCTCCAACGGGTAGAAACCCATCGGCTGGTTATTCATCAGCGTCACAAAAAACTCCAGCGGGTAATAACACTTCAGCCACGCCGCCTGAAATGCCGTGATCGCAAACGCATGCGAATGGCTTTCCGGGAACATGTAATGCCCGTTGATCTTCGCAAAAATCGTGCGCGCCGTCTCCTCCGGAACACCCCGCCCCCGCGCCCCCTCCCGAAACTGCTCCCAATGCAGCGCGATCAGATGCTCGTTGTTCGACCGCGCAAACGCCCGCCGGATCTCATCCGCCTGCGCCGCCGTCAGCCCCGCCACATCCGTAATCAGCTGCACCACCTGCTCCTGCCACACGATCACCCCGTACCCCCGCGCCAGCGCCCGCTCCTCCAGCGGATGATCATACTCCCACTCCGCCCCGTGCCTGTACCTCTCCACAAACTGCGACACCGCGCTCCCCTGCACCCCCACCCCCGGCCGGATCAGCGCCACCTGGTACGCCAGGTCCAGCAGATTGCGCGAAAGCAGACGCTGCCCCATCTTCAACTGCGCCGGCGACTGCAGCAGAAAGATCCCCTTCGACAGCCCCGCATTGATCATGTCGTACACCTTCTCGTCCTCCGGATCGATCCGGCTCAGGTCCGGCCGCCTCCCCTCCCGCGCCTCCACCAGATCCAGCGCCTCCTGCAGCTGGTCCAGCACCGGCAGCGACAGAATATCGATCTTCGCAAAACCCGCATCCGCCACACTGTCCTTGTCCCAGTCCATGATGAACCGGCCCTCCATCGCCCCCGCCCGCACCGGCACCATCTCCGGAATCGGCGAGCTGCTCAGGATCATTCCCCCCACATGCTGGCTCAACAGTTTCGGCGCCCCCATCAGCTGCGGCCCCAGCTCGATCAGCTCCCTCCACCCGCACGCATTCACCCGCTGGCTGAACGCCGGCAGCTGCTCCATCTCCTCCCGCAAGCGCCCCGCATCATGCGACCGCATCTGCTTCGATAGCAGCCGCAGCTCCTCCTGCGGCAGCCCCAGCGCCTTGCCCAAATCCTGCAGCACCCCCTTGATCTTGTACGTCGCGATCGCCCCCGCCAGCACCGCATATTCCGGCCCGAACCGCTCGTGCACCCGCTCGATCAGCTCGTCCCGCAGCGCCCGCGGAAAATCAAGGTCGATGTCCGGCAGCACCGTCATATCCGCCGACAGAAACCGCTCCAGCGTCAGATTCCACTTCAGCGGATCCACATGGCTGATCCCGATCAGATACCCCACCAACAGCGCCACCGACGACCCCCGCCCGCGCCCCGGCGGCTCCCGCCCCGCCAACTCGGAAGGCCTTCCTCTCTCCTCCATGATCTCCTGCGCGATCTGCACGATCTCCCGGTACAGCAGCAGAAAACCCGCCAGCCCGTGCCGCCCGATCAGACTGAACTCCTCCTCCAGCCGCGCCGTGATCTGCCTTGTCACCGCGCCGTAGCGCCGCACCGCCGCCTCGTAGCACAGCTCCCGCAGATACCCCTCAGCCGTATACCCCTCCGGCAACGCCGGCTTCGGCAGCGTATACCCCAGGTCCGTGCCCAAATCGAACGCGCACCGTTCCGCAATCTCCACCGTGTTCGCCACCGCCTCCGGGTATTCCGCAAAAAGACCCGCCATCTCCTCCGCCGGCTTCAGATAAAGATGCCCGTTCGGCCGCAGATGCGGCAGCGCCTGGTCGACCGTCGTGTTCAGCCGGATCGCCACCAGCGCATTCTGCAGCCGGTACCGCTCCGCCGCGTGGTAATGCACGTCATTGCTCACCACCAGCCGCACGCCCGCCTCCTCCGCTACCCCCGCCAGCTTGCGGTTCCGCACCGTGTCCCCCTCCAGAAAATTCTGCTGCAGCGCCGCGTAGACCGAATCAGAGCCGTACCACCCCGCATAATCCCGCAACAGCGCCGCCGCCTCCTGCCGCCGCCCCGCCAGCGCCAGCCGCGCCACACAGCTGTCATGCCCCCCCGTCAGCAGCACCGTGCCCTCCGCATGCCCCGCCAGATGCCTCGGATCCAGTCGCGGCTCCCTGCGGTCCACCGCATTCGCCAGCGTAAACAGACGCGAAATATTCGAATACCCCTGCCGCGTCTTCGCCAGCAGCGTCACCCGCGACCCGTCCGTCAGCGTCAACGTCCCGCCGCTGATCGCCCGCATCCCCAAACTGTTCGCCAGCCGCGCAAACTCCAGCGCCCCGCACAAATTCGTGTCCGTCAGCGCCAGCGTCCCATACCCCTGCGCCTTCGCCTGCGCCAGCAGCTCATGCGGATGCGACGCCCCCTCCCCAAAAGAAAAAAAGCTCTTCACCCGCAGCTCAACGTATCCCCTCTCCATAAATCCACCTCCCCCAAATCTCAGTCCCTGACTCAACCTCTAATGCAGCGCCTTCTCGCCCCTATCCCCTGCAGTTTTCCCCTATCCCCTGCTTTTTGGCGGTCGGCCGCAAGCGGCCTCCCTTGTGCAGGGGCTGCGCCCCCGCAACGCCCCCCTCCAAAACCAGGCCTCACCACAGCCGCACCGGTCCCCTCCCTCCGTCCCGCCGCCGCCCGTAGTGGCCCTCCGCCGGCTTAAGATGTTCTCCGCGAACAAAAAGGTTTTAAGATGTTCTTCGTGGCCCTTCGTGGACAAAAAGAAGTTGCAGTTGCCGTTCTTCGTGGTCCTTCGTGGCCCTTAGCGGCCCTTCGTGGACAAAAAGGAGTTGCAGTTGCAGTTCTTCGTGGTCCTTCGTGGCCCTTAGCGGCCCTTCGTGGACAAGGGTGTTGCCGTTGCCGTTCCCCGCGCCCCTCCGCGGTTCCAAAAAGCAGTTCACCCATTCTGTCGATACCACCCCCCATCCCGCTCATCCCGAAACAACGTCACCTGCCCGTCGCCGTTCCCACCCGCATGCCCATTCTCCGCCAACCCAATCCGGTAATACGCACGCGTAATCGGCTGCGCCAGCCACCACAGATCAAACGTCCACCGGTCCGCCACGCGCGCCACCCGCCGCCAGCGCCGCCCAAGCTGCACCTCCGCCGGCTCACCCCCCGCCCCTTCCCGTACCTCCACCCGCGCCGGCGCATGCAACGGCCTGATATCCTCCCGCTTCTCCGGATCGATCGGGATCTGCATCGCCCGCATCTCCGGCGCAGGATGCCACGGCGCCACCTCCGCAATGCGGTGCAGAACGTGATTGCCGTTCATCCGCACCTGCAACCGCTTCTCCATCTCCATCAATCGCCGTCCCGCCGTCTCCTTCACATCCTCAAACAGCCCCATCTGCATCCCCGTCCCCCCGCGAAAATCCGACAGCGTCAGCGTCACATCCTCAACCGGAATCTGCGGCGGCTCCAGCTCCATCCGGTTCCGGACCAGCGCCGCCGCCCCTTCCCACCGTCCCACCGGCTCCTTGAAAGCCACCGGCAACGTCCATGGCGGCCACCCCCGCGCCCGGCCCTGCAGCGCCGCCGCCCCCACAACCCTGCCCCCCAGCTCAGGCCGTGCATACCCTCGCCGCAGCAGCGTATCCACCGCCACCAGCAGCAGCTCGATCGAAGTCGAGTT
Organism: Caldilineaceae bacterium; assembly: GCA_963662575.1. Classification (GTDB taxonomy): domain Bacteria; phylum Chloroflexota; class Anaerolineae; order Caldilineales; family Caldilineaceae; genus Bin5. The sequence continues at coordinate 5,315,579 of OY759723.1, read as the reverse complement.
GAACGGCAGCGAGATCTCCTCAACGATCGACTCCTCGAACGCCGTCGCGACGACAGGACTGTCGTCAACCCCATTGCACAGCGCCCACAACCGGCTGCCGTCATGTCCGAACTGGGCCGCGATCAGATGCTCCTCCATCGCCGCCACCTCCCCCATCCTGTACAGACCGAAACGGTGCAGCTTACTCTTCACATCCGCCTCCACCGGCAGCAGCTCGACCGAATACCGCGCCAGGAACCCCCGCACATCCTCCGGCGCGTGGGACACCCCCGGCTCCCGCATGCGCGCCGCCACAAACGCCGGAAACTTCGCATCCGCCACCCCGATACGCGCCGTCAGGTCCGCCGGCACCGCCTCCAGCAGCGCCCGCACGACCCCCTCCTCGCCCCCATACATCCCCTCCAGACCGTCAATACGCACGTAAGCCGTGCCCAGCTCCGCACTTTCAACCCGATCGCTCACCCCCTGCAGCGCTCGGATCACCTCGCCGAAGACCTGCCGGTAATACAGCTCATCCGCATTCAGCACAACCGTCTCCGCCAGATACGACACCGCCTGCTCCAGCGTCATGCCCACCTTCACCCCCGCCGCGCCCGGAAAATAGTCCACCACCACCGGCGGCCCTCCCACACCTCCCCCACGGTCAACAATCAAAGTCGCGGGCTCCTGCAATGGCATCTTCTGCGCACATGCACAAGCCTGATCCGAAGGCTCTTCCGGCCGCCTCTCCTGCGCATCTGCACAAGCCTGAGCAGAAGGTTCTTGCGACTCCGATTGAGAGACGAGGGACTCCGAAGCTGTAGAGTCAAAGGTCTCCCCTCTCTCCTCGCCCTGTCGCCTCATCTCCGCCTTCGCTCGCAAATGCGTAATCAGAACACAAGCCACTCGCATAATTCCTTCCTCCAGCTAGCGCCGGGACCCATTTCAGTCGCCAATATAGAACAAACGTTCTATATTGTCAAATCACATTCCCCCCTTCCGCACCACCCTGACCAATCCCCTCCACGGATCAAAGAACGTGTTCTCCGTGGCCCTCCCTGGATAAGGGTGTTGCAGTTGCAGTTCTCCGTGGCCCTTCGTGGTCCTTCGTGGATAAAGGTTTTGAAGTTGCAGTTCTTCGCGTGCCTTCGCGGTCCTTCGCGGAAAAAGGTGTTGCAGTTGCAGTTCTCCGTGGCCCTTCGCGGAAAAAGGTGTTGACGTTGAAGTTCTCCGTGGATCAAAAGGCGAACCGCCCCGTACGCGGCAGTTCACCAAAAACGAAAAACTGACTACCAAGAACCGCTCTTGCCCTCTCTCCCCATCCCTGCTATCGTGCCCCCAGAACAACCACTCACCACCCGGGAGTACCCAATGGCCAACCTCATCAACCTCACCGAACACGTCGCCCAGGACGGCTACGAATACACCTACGGCATCTCCGCCTTCGACCTCACCGGCAACGGCGTGCCCGACCTCATCACCCCTGACACCGACGTCGGCCTCTACTGGCTCGAAAACGACGGCCACGGCAACTTCACCCGCCACATCATCCACAAGCGCACCCCCGAATGGCTCGAACGCCACCAAGTCGCCGACATCAACGGCGACGGCCGCCCCGAACTCGTGTTCATCGACAACATCAATGGCTGTCTGCTCTACTTTGAATATGAGGGAGACCCGCGCCTGGCCAGCTCATGGCGCATCCGCTACATCGACGAAGGCACCCTCACAGGCGCCTACGCCGTCGCCGTCGCCGACTTCAACGGCAACGGCCATCTCGATGTCGCCGCATCGACCTGGCGCAAAGGCAACCAGTTCGTCTGGTACGAAAACCGCGACGGCAACTGGACCAAGCACATCCTCGAAGACAACATCGCCGAGCCCCGTGCTATCCACGCCGCCGACATCAACGGCAACGGCAAAATCGACCTCCTCGGCACCGCCCGCGTCGCCAATCAGGTCATCTGGTACGAAAATCCGGGCGACCCCGCGGTCCAGCCCTGGATCAAACACATCATCGACGACGCCCCCCAACCCATCCACGGCCACCCCGTCGACATGGACGGCGATGGCGACCTCGACGTCGTCATGGCCCTCGGCATGCTCCCCCCGGGCGACCAACTGGGAGTAGCCTACGAACATCACCAGATCGTCTGGTACGAAAACGACGGCCAGCCTGCCGATGGCAAGTGGCGCAAGCACATCATCTGCGAACGCTTCCCCAATGCCTTCGAAGCCATCGCCGCCGACTTCGACAACGACGGCCACATCGAAGTCGTCGCCACCGCCTGGAGCGAAACCGGCCGCGTCGCCTACTTCAAACACCGCGGCGACCCCCGCGGCCCCTGGGACATGCAGCTCCTCAAAGACGGCTGGACCAACGCCAACATGGTCATCGCCGCCGACATCAACGGCAACGGCCGCCTCGACATCGTCGCCGCCGCCGAACGCGGCAGCAACGAAGTCCGCTGGTGGCGCAACGAGGGCCCCTGACCTATCACCCGGCCCACTTTTCCACCAACACACACGAACGTGTTTACTAGGAATCGCTGACATTTGGAGAAGACAGTTCACAATGTGACAAGAACAGGACCTCAGCAGGCAAAATCCGGCCGTTACTCGCCTGTTTCCCGTGTTCTACAACCACGTTCTGCTGCGACCACTAAAGGTGTTCTCAGCGGCCCTTCGTGTCCTTCGTGGACTAAGAGGGGCGTTCCTCTTTGCCCTTGGTGGACAAAGATTTTTTCTCCTGCCTCCTCGTGGATAGACCACATTCAAATCCCAATAATCACAGTTCAGAAGCAGGGCAACTGCATCTGAGTTGGTCATCAAATGGTCATGCTCCGAAAGGTGAAGAAGCTGCTACGCCAATGCGTTCACCACCTGGAAGTAGGGAGAGAACGCATGACGGACCTGAGTACATCTTCACCCATGGCGCACATTGCGAAATGGGAAGATTCCGAATAAAGCGAAAAAACGCATCAAATGCGTGATATACTGGTGATAACCGAATGTGCTGTCATCTGTGCAGCGGATAACTAGCTGTAGATAGAAGAATCATCGAATTGGGACAAAATCTCGTGATGCCGCCTGAATCGGTTGGGGCCCCCCTTGTGGGCGCCCTCCGCGGGCAACTATGGCGTCCGAATTCAGATGCGATTGCCCTGGCCCTGAGAAGCCGTAACTCTCTCCCAAAGAAAGACCGAAGGCGAAGGATGGCCACTGCAAGTCTGCGAACTGCCCATATTTCAACTGCCCATAACCCATCAGAGACGGCGAAGAACCATTTGCAAAATCAAGGACATAAGTCCAAAAAAAAGAAATCACGTCGACTTGGATCGACCTGGATCGACTTAGATCGACTTGGATCGACCTAACCTGCCCTAAACCCGGGCAAATGCATCGAAGTGGGACAAAGCCTCCTGATGCTGCCTGAATCGGTAGCGGCGCCTCTTATGGGCGCCCTTCGCGGACAGACCAGCCAGCCGGAAACATCGCCATTCGACCGCCATGCACACACAAGCAACCTCCACCTCAATTCTCTCGTCGAACTCTCATGATCTCTCGTACAACACTCGTCATCTCTCGTATGAGCACTCACGTGCCGAAGGCGTCTCTACCATCCTGCAAATCCTGATTCAGACTAACCACCCGATTCACTCGAGGATCTCTCGTGATCTCTCGTATAACGCTCGTAAACTCTCATTCGAGCGCACCCGTCCCGCCAGGATCTCTCCCATCCTGCAGATCTCTGGAATCCTGAAGATCCTGCTTCAGACAAACCACTCAATTCTCTCGTCGAACTCTCGTGATCTCTCGTACAACACTCGTAAACTCTCATACGAGCGCACCTGTCCTGCCGGGGTCTCACCCATCCTTGAAATCCCCAAAAAATCCTGCAAATCCTGCTTCAGACAATCTCCCCAACCGCTCGTCCCATCTTCCAAACCCAATGCCTCGCACAGTTGGGGTTACCAAAAACCAATAGCCAGAAACCGAAAAACTGTCCCTTCACCCCCTACCTTGATTTTTTCCTGTTTGACAGACATTCATTATTTACCTAAAATGCCCACCAGATTCCTCCTCTCGGCCCCCTGCAACGGCGCAATCCGAACAGTCCTGAGTATTTCCATTATCTAAAGGAGAAAGTGACATGCGCTTCAAACAGAACTGGTTGAACTGTACCCTCCTGGCTCTCCTGCTAATATTCGCAATGCTCGTCGGCGCCTGTGCCGCGCCGGCAACCACCGGCGACGGGGCCGACTCCGCAATGGAGGAGGATTCAGGCGAAGAAATGGCCGAACTGCCCGGCATCCAGTACGCCGTGAATCCCGATACCGTCGACTCCGACCGCCTGCTCATCCTGCCCGGACGCACCCGCTTCGGCGTCGGTATGTGGGGAGGCATCACCGCCGGCAACTGGAACTTCGGCAGCGAGTCCTTCTACATGGTCCAAATGCCGTTCATCTTCATGGGCCCCCAGGGCAATACCACGCCCACACCCTGGCTTGTCCGCCGTATCGAACGCGTAGATGGCAACATGGCCATGGAGATCGAACTCTATGAAGAGGCAGTCTGGAGCGATGGTGAGCGGATAACCACCGCCGACGTCGCCTTCACGCTCGAACTCCTCTATCACCCCGATGCCGACTACTGGCTCGGCGATGCTAAGGTCCTCTTCCCCAACATCACCGGCGGCCAGGACTATTTCGAAGGCAACGCCGACTCCATCTCCGGCATTAAGATCATCGACGACTTCAATATGCGCATCGAAGCCGACGTACCGATCGGCCTCGTCTGGCGCCCCCTGGCATTCCTGTCGGTCCTTCCCGAACACCACCTGAGTCAGTACACTGCTGCCCAACTGTGGGCCGGCGACTTCCCCGATGCCTGGGTTCCCGAAGTCACGAGCGGCCCCTACCGCGTCGCCAGCTGGGACGAAGAAGCCAAAATCCTCGAACTGCAGCGCAATGAGGACTGGTGGGGCAATGCCATCTACGGCAAGCCCGGCATCAAACGCTACGCCGAACACTCCGGCCTGACCCTCGACAACTTCCTCGCCGGCGAATCCGACATGGTCAAAGTCGGCGCCAGCGACTACGAGACCGTCAATGAACTCTCGGATACTGCCATCCATCCCCGTACCTTCATGATGACCGGCTATGGCCTCAATCGCGGTGATGACCGTAAACTGCCGCGCAAGGTCATGGACGCCATCGCCCTTGCTGTCAACCGCGAGCTCTGGGCTGAAGTCCTCTACTTCGGCTTCGGCCAACCGGAAGACTCCGTCTTCGGGCTGCGCGGCCACCAGACCGCCACCGAGTCCTTCTGCACCGACTGCGACGACGGCCTCGTCGTGCCGCGCTCGTTCGACCCCGAAATGGCCAAACAACTCCTCGCCGAAGCTGAAGCCGATGGCGACTGGGATCCCAGTCGCGTCCTCATCCTGCTTGGCGGCGCAGGCGGTGACGCCCCTGTCCTGCTTCAGCAACAGCTGGCCGATGTCGGAGTCCAGACCGAGATTCTCGCCGGTCGGGAACTCCAACAGGAGCGCAGCGCCAGCGGCGACTATGACATCAGCATGGTCGGCGGCTGGGTCTCCAACACCCTGCGCAACTGCGAGTACTGGGTTGGCAGCTGCGAAGAGGACTACTGGCCCGCCAGCTACCACTGGTGCAACGACGAATTCAGAAACATGTGTAACGTCGCCATGGGCACCACTGACCCCGACGAGCTCGCGCGCGCCACCCAGGCCTTGATGGAAATCTACTTCGAAGACGGCCCAATCTGGGGTGTCACCCAGATCGCCGAATTCTACGTGATGACCGACGACCTCGGCGGCTTCATCCCTGAGGAAGCCTTCAACTGGCTCGGCACCTCCGGAGAAAAAGGCGTGGCCAGCTGGTACTGGATTGAGTAAGAATTCTTCTGTATGAAAAGAGAGAAAAGGAGAGGGAACTTAGCGAAGCTGCCCTCTCCTCTTCTCTCTGTATCTCGACGCAGTCCAAATGAGCCGCATGCACTCGGCTTCGTCGCCGGGCAGCAGATCAGCTTAAGAGCTTGGCCATTCAACCGCACGCCTACTCTTGACACCACCTGCTTGGCCGTCCACATCCGAACAAGATTGAGTTTCGGACTGGCGAAAACAAGCACTTATATGCCGTGAGAATGACACTGTTCTTAGTGAAAAGCTTACAGGACCATCCCGCATTCTGATCTGAATGCCAGAAGCGGTTGTTGGGTCCATTTGAATGGCCCGAAAAGGACCGTACCTTGACCCAGTACATAGTCCGTCGCATCTTAGTAGCCTTTCCCATGCTCATCGTCATAACATACATAAACTTCGCCCTCATGCGTCTTGCCCCGGGCGACCCGACATTGTTTATGTTTGTGACGGCCGAAACGCAGGGACTGACACCCCAGCAAGTACGGGATCAGTTGGGCGTTCAGGAAGCTTACAAAGGGCGCGCAGAAGATGAAGGAACCAGCAATAGAGACTATCTGCACGAAAGACTCGGGTTGAACGACCCTATCCACGTCCAGTATTTCCGCTGGCTGGGCAGGGTGGTCAGAGGAGATTTCGGTCGCACCATGCGCACTGCCGAGCTGATCGGACCGGAACTGGCCGTGCGCGTCCGCGTCACCATACGCCTGACTGTGCTGGCAACGCTGCTCAGCGTCTCCATCGGCGTCATCGCCGGCTCGCTCTCTGCTCTCTACCAGTACTCGACCTTCGACAATATCGTCTCAGGTATTACCTACATCCTGATCAGTGTTCCCGGCTTTCTCCTCGCCACCTGGGTCATCATCATCTTTGCCATCAGACTGGGCTGGTTCCCCGCCGGCGGCATGTACAATCCCCGCACGGGCGGTGACTTCTGGGACCGGGTCTACTATCTGATCCTGCCAGTGGCGGCGATGGGGATCAGCGGCTCGGCCGGCCTCATCCGCTGGACCCGCACCAGCGTTCTCGAAACAATGCGGTCGGACTATGTCACCGTGGCCAGGGCAAAAGGCCTGAAGGAGCGTATCGTGCGTAGTCGCCACATTTTCCGCAACGCTCTCTTGCCTATCCTGACCATCGTTGGTCGTAGTATCCCCTTCGTTATCGGCGGCTCTGCCTTCTTCGAAATCGTCTTTAACTACCCAGGCGTAGGCATGTGGACCGCGAAAGCAGCCGAGACCAAAGATTTCTCCATCATGATCGCCACGATCACGGTCACCGCTGTCCTGGTCATCCTCAGCAATCTGATAGTGGACATCTGCTACTGCTGGGTCGATCCGCGCGTTTCCTATTCGTAAGACCAGTCTATCGGAGTGAAATGCGAGTATGAGCGCGCAGAACGGGAATTCATCAGATACGGCTCAGACCGTCACCCTCGAAAAGCCGTCACTGGCTGCCCAGAACTTCCGTCTGTTTATGCAGAATCCCGGCGCCGTCGGCGGCCTTATCTTCATGTTGGTAATAACAGTGTCAGCGATTTTAGCCCCATGGTTGACACAGTTCGACCCGCATGAAATCGATGTGCAGGCCATCCGCAAACCCCCCAGCGCCGCCCACTTGCTGGGAACCGATCTCGCCGGCCGCGACATGCTGTCGCGCATTCTCCACGGCGGTCGCGTTTCGCTTCTGATCGGTCTGGCCGCGGTCATCATCCGCACCTCCATCGGCCTGATTCTGGGTTCGATCTCCGGCTACTTCGGCGGCGTAGTTGATTTCGGAGTCCAACGCGTCGTCGACATTATGATCGTTTTCCCCGATATCTTCTTCCTCCTCATCGTGATCGCCATCATCGGCCCCACCCCTTGGACACTCCTGATCGCTCTCGGCTTTTTGAGCTGGCCCTTCGACGCCCGCATCTTTCGCTCGCAAGTGCTGTCAATTCGCGAGCTCGACTACATCTTGGCCGCCCGCTCCATCGGCACTTCGACCGGGAGAATCGTCCGCCAGCACGTCATGCCCAATCTGATGCCCCTCGTGCTGGTCAACATGACCCTGAATATCGGTGTCGCAATCATCGCCGAGGCAGGCATCAGCTTTCTCGGCCTCGGGGTCCAACCCCCTACACCCAGCTGGGGCAACATGATCACCTCGGCCAACAACCTTTCGCTCATTCAGCGCTTCTGGTGGCTGTGGATTACGCCTGGGGGCGTCTTGGTCGGCACAGTTGTCGCCCTCAATCTCATCGGTGACGCCCTGCGGGATATCCTTGACCCCCGCTGGCGCCGCTGACAACCCCAACGGACACAGCCGAAAGCCACCGCAGGTCACAGACTACCCCACCTAGGAGAACGATCATGCAGCACGGCATCCTCTACAAACGCCCCGGCTACTACTCCCTTGGCCCAGTTCCCCAACTCCTGCCAGATGGGCGCCTGACCGTCGGCGTCGTCTCTTCCCCCTTCGCCGACCACTACGGCCTCGCCGATTGGATCGTGTTCGTCTCCGATGATCAGGGCGAGACCTTCACCGAAACCAACGACCAGACCATCCCCCTTGCCTGGCCCGGCGCACTGCCTCGAGAACAATACGACCGCTACGCCGACATCCAAGCCGACGGCAGCTACCTGGCAGCGGGAACGGTCGGCTTCGAAGTCTGGCCCAAAGAGCGCGCCGCCGAAGCCGAAGAACAGGGCCTGACCGCACGCCCCCATCCCGACCAGAGCGACGACCTTCTGATTGGCATGCCAAAACTATTCGTCATGCGCTCCCACGACCAGGGCCAGACCTGGGACCGCCGCGACTGGCTCTTGCCCGGCTTCAGTTGGATGACCGCCTTCCCCCGCTGGACCCGGCTGCAATCAGGCAACATCCTCCTGCCCGTTTACGCTCGCAATCTTGACGGCACCCAAGGACAGGTTTACCTCTGGCGATCCGATTCCAACGGCGACAACTGGCGCCTCATCCCCCTCTGCTCCAGTGTCTCCGACGTGACCGGTGACGAGACCTGCTTTATCGAGACAGAGCCAGGCAAGGTCCTCGCCCACATCCGCCACTTAACGCCCGGCCACATCACCAGTGGATACCTGCTCGAAAGCTGGTCCGATGACGCCGGCCTCACCTGGTCCCAGCCCATGCGCACTGAAGTCAGGGGCTACCCGCCCCACCTCCTCCGCCTCCAGGACGGCCGCATCCTTTGCGGCGTCACCTACCGCTGGGAACCCATGGGCATCCGCCTCGTCCTCAGCGAAGACAACGGCAAGACCTGGGATACCGACAACACCATCATCATGCGCGACGATGCCGGCACCGCCTCGCCCATGTGGCCAGACTATCCCAACCACAGCGGCGGCTCCGACGTAGGCTATCCCATCACCGTACAGTTCGATGACGGCAGCCTTTTCACCTGCTACTGGATTACCCTCGAAGACGGTATCTGCCACGCCGCCTATACAAAGTGGCGCCTTGATGAGATCTGAACACCGCTATTACCCAATAGCAGTAAAGGAAAGATGTCATGACCAGCGCAAAACTGGCAATTGATGGCGGCGCGCCGCTGCGCAGCCAGCCCTTTGGTCCTAAGTGGATCTTCGGCGACGAGGAACGGCGCCACCTCATGGAGGTCATGGATAACGCAACCGACGGTTGGCGCTCCGGCTTCAAAGTGAGAGCCTTCGCCGACGCCTTTGCCACCCTCCACGGCGCAAGCTACGCAGTCGCTACTACCACCGGCACCGGCGCCATTCACGCCGCTGTCGCCGCCGTCAACCCTGAACCCGGCGACGAGATCATCACCACGCCCACGACCGACATCGGCTCCGTCCTCGGCATCATCCTGCACAACGCCATCCCCGTTTTCGCCGATTGGGATCCGGAGACACTCAACACCGATCCGGCCGACATCGAGAGCCGCATCACCCCCCGTACGCGCGCCATCCTCGCCGTCCATCTCTACGGCAATCCCTGCGACATGGGCCCAATCCTGGAGATCGGCCGCGCCCACAATCTGCCCGTCATCGAGGACTGCTCCCAGGCCCACCTCGCCGAGTACCGCGGCCAGCTCGTAGGCACCATCGGCGACATCGGCTGCTTCTCCCTCGGCGGCAAGACGTTAACTACCGACCAGGGCGGCATGATAATCACCAACGACGAGCCCCTCGCCCGCCGCGCCATGGGCTTCTCCCGCAAAGGCTCCGAGATGGACAGCGCCCTGCGCAGCTCGCTCGCGCCCACCTCATTCCGCCGCGGCGGGACCAAGGGCTACGCCTTCCTCGGTGACTTCCACCCCATGACCGACCTCCACGCCGCCGTCGGCCTCGCCCAATTCGACCGCTGGCAAGAGGCCACCCGCGTCCGCCGCCGCACCGCCGCCATCCTCGACGAAGTCGTGCCCCAGCTGCCCGGCTTCAAGATCCAGAAAGTCCACCCCGAAGATCGCAGCGCCTACTATACCTACGCCTACACCGTCGATGAAGCCCAGGCCGGCATTTCGTCCGAACAGTTCTCCGCAGCAGTCCAGGCCGAAGGCATCCCCGACTGTTACCCACCTTATATTCAGGGCCGCCCACTCTACCGCTACCCCATCTTCGCCGACGAGGATACCTACGGCCAGTCCCGCTACCCCTTCGTTGATGAGCAGGGAAATCGCCGCATCGACTACAGCACGCTTCACCTGCCCCACATCGAACGCGAGCTGCCCAAAACCGGCTTCATCCTCTTCCGCAACTCCTACACCGAACAGGACGCCAAAGATATCGCCGCCGCCATGCGCAAAGTGGCCCTCCACTACGCCGAGCAGGCCGCGCAATAGCAACGAAGGACGAAAAGCCGTGGACAGAATCGAAAACCAGGACGGTTCAACGCTCATTCCCATCCCCGGCGGCGAATTCCTGATGGGGACCGACCCAGCCGACGCACAGAAGATGGCCGACCAATATGGCTGGCGGGTCACCCGCTTCCAGGACGAAAGCCCGCAGCACACCGTTCACCTCGACCCCTACTACATCTGCCAGTTTCCGGTCACCGTCGCCCAATACGACCTCTACCTGCAGGAAACCGGCGCAGTGCCCCCCCAGTGCTGGGACGACCCCCGCTTCACAGGACCCAGCCAGCCCGTCGTCGGCGTCGCCCACTACCATGCCGAGGCCTACGCCAGTTGGGCCGGGCTGCGCCTGCCAACCGAAGCCGAATGGGAATATGCCGCCCGCGGCCCCGACAACCTGCGCTGGCCCTGGGGAAACGAATGGGACCCCGACCGCGCCAATACCCGCGAAACCGGCGTCGGCCATCCCACCCCCGTCGACCGCTATACAGAAGCCGGTAACGTCAGCCCTTTCGGCGCCTGCGACATGGTCGGCAACGTCTGGGAATGGTGCCAGGATCGCTATTCCGACGATTTCTACTCCTTCAGCCCCCTAGCCAACCCGATCTGCACCAAGCCGACCGTCCACTACGACGCCCACAATGTGCTGCGCGGCGGCTCCTGGTACAGTATTGCCGAGCGCTCCCGTTGCGCCTCCCGCTATGATCGCTTTCCCCAAATGCAGCGCCGCCACGTCGGCTTCCGCTGCGCTCGCGACGCCTGAACTCTGGCCAGATGATTATCGCTTTAGCGAACCGCCCAACGCTGGTGTAAGGAGAAAGTCCAAATGATCGGAGTGATCATCAATCCGGAACAACCTCGCAAGGGTACCGGCGAACTGCCCGCCTACGCCGCCCCCTACATAAGCGAGATTCTTCGCCATGCTGGCATCCCCTTTGCCCTGCTGTCCCAGAAGGCTCTGGCAGATGGGTCTCCCTTGCCGCGGCTCCTGATCTTCGCACAGGACCTGGATCTGAACGCGGAACAGAAAGCAGGCGCAGCTGAATTCGTCAAATCCGGCGGCCTTCTCATCGGCAACGCTGGCACGTCAGGCATGGACGACTTATTCGGTGTGCAGACCGTTCGGCTTCTCGAAGAAGGCTACCTCCAGCCTCCGGCCGCGCCCCACCCGGTCACCGCTGGCCTGAGCAGAGAAATCCACGTTTTCGGTGGTAGCTTGGTCAAGGCCGCGTCCGGCACTGCACTCGCCCAGGTCGCGCCCATCCAACCTCCGCCGCATGCCGACGGAGCCGCATCCGACGCCGTCGTAGCCCATGCCAGCGGCCGCGGCCGCACGCTCCTCTTCGCGCCCGACCTCGTCACTTCCGTGCTCCACATCCATCAGGGCAAGCCGGTCATACCCATCCCCCCGCGCGAATCCTCAGCGACCCCCGCCGGCTCCATCCTCGACCCGGATCGGGATGGCGACCTCGTCGAAATCGAGGACATCGATGATCTCTACTACTCTGGCGGCATCCCCCTCCAGGATGGTCGAACATACTACAACCAGCGCATCATCCTGGCCCCCATGGCCGACACCCTGAAGGATCTCCTGCTGCGCGCCATATTCCACCTTCTCAGCACCGCCGGTGAGCCTCTGCCGCTCCTCTGGTACTGGCCCCGCGGACAGACCTCGATGGCCCACATGTCCCACGATTCCGACGGCAACCGTCCCCTCGTCGGCTGGTGCCTCTTCGACCTCCTGCAGGAGCTCAACGTGCCGTCCACCTGGTGCACCATGCCTGTAACCGGTTACGATCGCTCCTTCTACAATGCGCTCATCGACTCCACCTCAGAAATCGCCCTCCACTACGCCACCGGCAACGCGCCCGTGCGCGAAGCCCCCCGCTGGAGCCAGAAGGACTTTGACTGGCAGTACGATACGCTCGCCTACGAGACCGGCCTCTCCAACATCGTCTCCAACAAGAACCACGGTATCGCCTGGCAGGGCCGCCTCGAGTTCTACTACTGGTGCCAGAACAAAGGCATTCAACTCGAACATTCACGTGGCGACAGAGGCTTCACCTTCGGCACCTCCCACCCCTGGCTTCCCATGGAAGACGACCGTCCCAACGGCGACTACCTCGACGTCCTCGCCCTCCCCTTCCTCACCCAGGACTTCACCGTCGTCTGCCCGCACGGCTTTATGCGACCCCTCGTCGCCCGTTGCCATGCCGACTACGGCGTCGCCCACGTCCTCTACCACCCCTCCCACGTCGAAGACCCCGAGTGCGAGCGCTCCATCCGCGACACGGTCGCCTACGCCCGCAGCCTCGGCATGGAGTGGTGGACCAGCGAGGAGATCAACATTTGGGAGCGTTCCCGCCGCCGCGTATCCATCTCGTCCGCAGGAAACGGGTCATCCGCCACCGAAAGCGCCTACCGCATTCAGTCGCCCGATAAGCTCAGCGAAGCGACGATGCTCTACCTGCTTCCCGCCGGCAGCACCGCGCCTTCATCCTCCACCCTCGACGGCGAAACTGTCGACGTAAGCACCGTCGAACGCTACGGCCATCGCTTCGCCCAGGTCTCCGCCGATCTCGGCGGCGAACACGAACTCAGAGTGCCTCTCGTCGCTGGATAACACTGGATTCCGTCTACACCTCAGACTAAGGAAAGAATGATGGCTGAAAAGGCAGCGACCTGGACCGATACCGAAACCGTCGATTTGGATGGTTTCCGCGTCACGCTCTCCGAACCCCTGCTCGTAGGCCGGCGCAGAGGCTACTTCTGGTTTCCCAACCTCTGGACAATGCCCAACGGCGACCTCCTCTCTACGATATCGCCCGTGCCGGACATCCACTTCTCCGGCATCTCCTACTTGGTTTTGTGGTCCCGCGACGGGGGCCTGACCTGGAGCGAGCCGTTTGTATCCTGCGACGGGGGACAGACGCTTCTCCACCTGCACTCCGGCGACAGCATCCTGCTGCCTTATAGTCTTCGTCCCCGCCCGCAAGGGATCGGCGCCCCCCATAACCTCTTGCCCGCCGGCGAACGCGTTTTCGACTACGTGCCCACCGGCGTTGTGATCACAGGCATGCCCGCTCCAGTCCCCCTGATCGTGGCTGGGTTGGATGTCACGACCTTTTCGTTCAACGGCCAGACCCTGTGGCTGGAGGACGGTACCTACCTGGCGACGGCGTACGGGAGCTTTGAAGGGGAAGAGCGCGACTCGATCGTGGCCGTCGAATCGACAGATGGCGCAAACTGGGCGGTCCGCTCCGTCGTCGCCGACGCCGCCTGCCCCGTCCCAGGAAATGGAGGACCCAGCGAGTCCGCCATCTGCCGCCTGCAGGACGGCCGCATCATGTGCGTCTTCCGCGTCGAAAGCCGCCTACCCTTCGGCCAGACCTTTAGCAGCGACGAGGGCCGAACCTGGACGCCCGCCGTCGCCATGCCCGGCGTCTTCTCAGTACAGCCCAGCCTCGCCGTGATGGCCGACGGCGCCGTGGCGCTCTCAGGAGGTCGCCCCGGCCTCTACCTCTGGCTCAACGCAGACAGCAGTGGACAAGATTGGCAGCAGATTGACATTCTCGCCCACCACAACAGCTGCCATCCCCATGAGCAAATAACCTACTCCGAAGACCTCTCTCGCCAGCAGACCACGGCCTACACAGAAGTGGTAGCCGTCGGCGAGAACAATCTGCTCTACATGTACGACCGCGCCCCCAACGGCTGGCGCCGCATTCCCGAAACGATGGACGATACTAATAGCGTCTGGCTGGTCAGGGCAACAGTGGAGCAGTAGGGCAACACGGTAACCCCGAAGAAGTGTGAGCACCCAAAAAATCCCGTCGAACCTGAGGAGATGATGCTGTGACCGTACTGGCGCCTGACCGCACCCTCGACATACGATCACTCCCCGGCACCCGCGAGACGGTCGCCTACCAGAATGGCGGCCTCTTCCCAGTAATGGCTCTGGCCTCCAACGGCGCCGCCGTTGCCGCTCTGCGGGGCGGAGCCGGCCATATCGGCCGCGAGGGAAGGATGGAGGTAGTGCGTTCACTCGATGGCGGCCTGACCTGGACGCACCCGAATCTCCTCGCCGACAGTGAAGATGACGACCGCAACCCGGCCTTCGGCGTTTCATCCCAGGGAACGCTCATCCTCCTCTACCACCGTCAACACAACTACGACGCCGACGGCAACTACCAGGGCGGCGTCCGCATCTCCGACCGCAAACCGGTTGCCATCATGGCCACCCGCTCCTTCGACAACGGCCTCACCTGGGAGGAGCCGCATTCTCTGTCGATAGACGCCCTGCCCACCGGGTCGCCCTACGGCAAAATCGTCTCGCTCGACGATGGCACGCTGCTCGCACCCATCTACAACAGTCTGGCCTGGGCAGACGAGCAGAGCGACCAGAGTTTTGACACCTCCTACCTGGTGCGTTCTGAAGATGATGGCCGGACCTGGGGAGGTGTCTCGCAGATCGCGCCGCATAAAAACGAGACTGCCCTGATCGTCCTGCCTGATGGCGACCTTCTCGCTGTGCTGCGCGACGACACCGCCCAAGGGTTGCATAGCACTCGTTCACAGGATGGTGGCCTCACCTGGTCCCCGACCATCCAGATCACCCAAGCCCGTCAGCATCCCGCCGACCTGGTGCACCTCTCCAATGGCGACATCCTGCTCACCTACGGCAACCGCAACCCGCCCCACCGCATAGAAGGGCGCATCAGCCGCGACGGTGGACACTCCTGGCTCAACTGTCTTCTCACATTCTCCGGTCATCTCTACGGCTACACCGCCCAAGAGACCCGCCGCACCGATCTGGGCTATCCTTCCAGCGTGGTCCGCGGCGGCGGTCAGGGCATCACTATGTATTACTACAATCCCTCTATGCGCCTCGCCGTAGATGCCCGCCAGCGTGCCAGCAATCCCCTCTATGGACACAAGGATTACTGCGCCGTCGCTGTAACGTGGCAGGAAGACGAGCTAATCGCAGCTGTCGAAAACGCGATAGGCGGGCAATAGATCATCTTGCACTGCCTACCCCCGCTGCAGGCGACCGTGACACGATAGAGTACAGCGCAGATTTCGACCATCCCCCAAAGACAGATGCCGCCACTCGGACCAGTGGAGAAACTGAAGTGACCAACTTGGCGCCTGACAGCATCCTCGACATACGAACTCTCCCCGGCACGCGCGAGACCACTGCCTATCATGATGGCGGCCTCTTCCCCATTCTGGCCCTGGCCCCCAACGGTGACGTGGTCGCCGCGCTGCGCGGCGGCGCCGGTCATCTCGGCCGCGAGGCGCGCATGGAGGTTGTGCGCTCCTCCGATGCCGGCCAAACCTGGGCGCCCCCGAATTTAATCGCCGACAGTGAAGACGACGACCGTGACGCGGCCTACGGAGTATCATCCCAGGGAACGCTTATCCTCCTCTACCAACGCGAACACAGATACGACGCCGACGGCAACTACCAAGGCGGCCTCCCTATCATCGACCCTAAACCGATCGCGTTAATGGCTACGCGCTCCTTCGATAACGGCCTCACCTGGGAAGACCCATATCCTCTTTCGTTTGATTCCCTGGCGAGGGCGTCGTTCTTCGGCAAAGTCGTCTCGCTCGGCGATGGCACACTGCTTGCGCCCATTTACAACAGTCGGTCCCGGGCAGACGAGCAAAGCGGGCAAATGTATGACATCTCCTATCTCGTGCGTTCCCAGGATGATGGCCGCACATGGGGAGATATCTCGCAGATCGCACCGCATAGGAATGAGACCGCGCTCATCGTCCTATCTGAAGGCGATCTCCTCGCCGTGCAGCGCGACGACACCGCCCAGGCGCTGCACAGCACTCGTTCACAAGACGGCGGCCGGACCTGGTCCCCGCCCACCCAGATCACCCAGGCCCGTCAGCATCCCGCCGACATGGTGCGTCTCTCCAACGGCGACATCCTGCTAACCTACGGCAACCGCACTCCGCCCTACCGCATCGAAGGGCGCATCAGCCGCGACGGCGGGCGCACCTGGCTCGACTGTCTTCTGACATTCTCCGCTCATCTCTACGGCTACACCGCAGAAGAGTCCCGCCGCACCGATCTGGGCTATCCCTCCAGCGTAGTCCTCAGCGGCGGTCAGGCCATCACCATGTATTACTACAACCCCTCTATGCGCCTCGCCGCTAACGCCCGACAGCGCGCTCGCAACCCCTTCTATCAAAACAAGGACTACTGTGCCGTCGCAGTAACGTGGCAAGAAGAAGAGTTGATCGCGGCGGTCGAAAACACGATAGGCGGTCAATAGCTCGGTGCCATTCGCCTTTCGCCCGCTGCGGCCGACGGTGGAGCGGTAGAGTTCAGCGCCGATCCCGAACATCACCCAAAGGCGGATGCCACCACTCGGACCAGAGGAGACACTGAAGTGACCAACTTGGCGCCTGACCGCATCGTCGACATACGTACTCTCCCCGGCACGCACGAGTCTGTCGCCTATAAGGATGGCGGTCTCTTTCCCGTGATGGCCCTCTCGGATGAAGGCGTCGCAGTTGCCGCTCTGCGTGGCGGCGCCGGCCATAACGGCCGCGAAGGACGTATGGAGGTTGTGCGTTCTCTGGATGACGGCCTGACCTGGACCCCGCCCGAAGTTGTCGCTGACAGCGAGGACGATGACCGCAACCCGGCATTCGGCATCTCAGCAGAGGGCACGCTCATCCTTCTTTACCACCGCCAGCACTACTACGACGCCGACGGCAACTACGATGGCGACAGTCGCACCGGTGACCGCAAACCGGTCGTCATCATGGCCACCCGCTCTTTCGACAGCGGCATTAGCTGGGAGGAGCCTTATCCTCTGTCGATGAATTCCCTGCCCACGGGTTCGCCCTTCGGCAAGATCGTCTCCCTCCCCGACGCTACGTTGCTCGCGCCCATTTACAGCGCCCAGGAATATGAAAAACAGTTGAGCCCCGGCAAGAGCGACAACTCCTATTTGGCTCGCTCCTACGACGATGGCCGGACATGGGGGGATGTCTCGCTGATCGCGCCCAATATGAACGAAACAGCCCTGATCGCCCTACCCAATGGCGATCTGCTCGCCTTGTTGCGCGGCGCCGACAGTGCCCAAGCACTCCATAGCACCCGTTCCCAAGATGGTGGCCGCTCCTGGTCAGATCCGGAGCAAATCACGCAAGCCCATCATCATCCCGCTGACCTTGTACGCCTCTCAAATGGAGACATCCTGCTCACCTACGGCAACCGCAATCCGCCCTACCGCATCGAAGGGCGCATCAGCCGCGACGGCGGACGCTCTTGGCTCGACTGTCTTCTCACCTTTTCCGGCCACCTCTACGGATACACCGTGGAGGAATCCCGCCGCACCGACTTGGGCTATCCCTCCAGCGTCGTCAGCGATAGAAGTGGCCAGGGCATCACCATGTACTACTACAATCCCTCGATGCGGCTTGCTACTGTTGGCTGGCAGCGCGCCGGTAATCCCCTCTATCAGCACGAAAACTACTACGCCATCGGCGTAACATGGCAAGAAGAAGAGCTGATCGCGGCGGTCGAAAACATGATAAGCCTGCAATAGGTCAGTGCCCTCCGCCTATCGCCCGCTGCCGCAAAACCGAGAACGCGTATTCGGACGCGCCGGCGCGCGCCCAAGAGTCGCCCTGCGACGGGATTCGCCGGCTCAATTGCACTTAGTTGAATTGTGATGAGTTAAGCGTGGAATGTTGAGAGTATAGCTTCAACAGAACAGCGTCAGTTCAGGCTGGCGCTCTTTCATCCTGCGCCTGCTCCCCGTGGCATCTGAAACCACATGCGCCACTGCCTGGAACGCTCTGGTCGCCAGACCAGCGATTGTGCGAATTGGCCTTCGGGGCGTTAAGGGGTCTATTCCTCTTCCCCGCGCATCATCGCCTTGATCCAGCCAATCGTGTAGGCTAAGCCGATGCGCGCATCATCTCCCATCAGCGGGACATGGTCGGGAATGAGAACGCCGTTAAAGTCTATCTCCTTCAGCGCCTCGATTGCCTTGCGCATATCGTAATATCCATCATCGACAAAGGTCTCGACAAACCTTGGCAGAGGCTTGTCGACGTTGCGGAAGTGGACTTTGAAAACCTTATTCTGGCGGCCGAATTCGCGCAGGGCCTCGCCTGTGCCTCTACCCATCAGCGCGCCCCCCTCCAGCCAACAGCCGATGCAGAAGCATATGCCTACATTGGGGCTGTCAGCGATATCCATCGCCTGTTGATAGCCGTCAAAGCTGCTGAAAATACACCGCGGCACGCCACCTAGATTGAGCTGTGGCGGATCGTCGGGATGTATGCCAATCCGGACACCCTGTTCTTCGGCCACGGGCGCAACCTCTGCAACAAAGTGGCGGAAATTATCCCAGATCTCTTCCTCGCTGTAGACCCGCCCGTGGGAGAGCGGTGCATAGAAGCGATTGGCGCCTCGGTAGCCGGTGTGTTCCTTGTCTGCATCGAAGCTGCGTGCGCTGGCCCTGCCGCGCGTGCTCCCTGGTTCCGAGCTCCAGACGCCATTGGCCATGTGCGCATAGGTTGTGTAGGGAATGTCCGCCTCGCCCAAAGCGCGCAGATGGAGTTTGTACTCTTCAATTTTGGCGTCCCGATTCTTCAATCCCAGAACGATGGCATCTTGGTTGTGCAGGTTGCCATTGCCAAAACCGTAGACCCGCAGTCCGGCATTTGCAAATCGTCTTTTCGCCTGGCGGTAGTACCCTGCCCCGGCCCGCGGTACCGTTGTCCAGAGCACAACCCAGTCGATCCCCATCTGTTTCAGGAAGGTCAGATAGTCGTCCTCTGCCTCTGCTGAAATGGAGACGGCCAGCTTCATTCCGGGTTCAATCGATCTGAGGGACATGCCATCCACTTCCTCGCCATGCAATAACCACCTGTCTACGCCAGCTCCCCCCGATCCGTACGCGGCGCCCTGTACGCCACCGCGATCAGGTGACGCTGGAACCGGTCCGAGCTGGCGCGTGGGGGGATATTGTACTGGACAATTGTGAAACCGTTGGATGTATTCCAGCTCTCGTAGCCATCAACGGGTGAAGGGCTGATCGGCTGGCCGTCGAGCCAGACCCGCTGCGGGGAGGCCAAACGCGGTAACCTCAAACGCAACGCCAAACCCTGGCTGGCCGCCCGCAATAAGGGCCTGCCCGCCTCGCTTGCGATGGGCTTGATCTGATCGCAGCGCAGGCTTTGCAGACGAGGGTACCTCTGGCAAGCCGCCCGCACCTCGGTAACATCTATCCCCTGTTCGTCCTCGTATTGTTGTAAAAAGGGATCGATTTCCACTGTGCGCCAGCGGTCGAAATCGTCAGGGTCCAGCGAGAAAGCAGTGACAGCCATACCCACCGGTTCGTTTACCCCTCGAGCCACCAGAAACTGGTTCGTATGCGCCCATAGCTCCACCCGGCTGGCTCGGCGTTCAGCTGCCGTCTGTCCATACGCCGCCACGAAAGTTTCGTCTTGCTGGAACATCGTCTGCACAGGGTAGCCCGCCTCTGCTTCGGTCCGCCACGGTTGATTGCCAAGTTCGAGCATCGTTACACAGCGAATCAGCCCGCTGAGGGGGTGGTGAACCTCCATGGTATTTCCTAGCGTATGATAGCGGTGATAAGCATGGACGCAGGAAGTTATGCGCTGGCCTGAGTAATACGAATGGTGGATATTGCCTGGCAACCAGGGCAGGATACGCTCGGCCTCTTCTTCGCCGCGGTCCTGCGGGAATCCTGCCGACTCCGCGGCCCGGTTGATCTCCTCGATGAAGAGCCGCGAGTGGGAGCGGTCGAACTGGCTGGTCGTCCACGAAAATCCGTTACTCTCGCCCATGCGGTATTTCCAGCCAAACTCGGTCCCGTGAAGTGAGCAGAACAGTTCAGGCTGCATGCGGTCGAGTATGTCTGCGACAGCCTGAGACTCCGGTTGGGTTGGCTCGTCATCAAGAGAGAAGTCAGCATAGAGGTTTACATCATTCACATTGTTGAACCGCAGGTCTTCCCAGGAATCGGGATTAACTACAGGCATCAGCCCAACACATTGCTTGCGCAGAATTTCGGCTGCCGCCGGAGTAACAAGCCAGCGCGCCAGTTCCAGCAACGCCAGGCTGGCGCTGCGTTCCTGCCCATGCTCTTGTCCAACCATCAGGACGCGCTGTTTGTCTTCGTCGCTGACGTCCTGATCGGTGATGGTCAACAGCCAGATAGGCTGCCCCCGCACTGAGTGTCCGGCTATTTCCAGGGCAACAGATCCCGCAAAGTCGTTCTGTAATTCTTTGTAAAAGGATTCCAGCTCAGGCAGCGACGGGTATGAGAGCAGATCACCACTGTCGGCGGATCCTTGGGACCAGACTCGAGGTGTCCAACTAAGTTTCACAATGCGTCCTCGTCATTTGCCTGACTGCCGCGGGTTCAGGGCGTCGTTGAGGCCATCACCCAGGAAGTTGATCGCCAAAGTCACAATGCCCAGAACAATGGCCGGTATGGCAATCAGATGCGGCCATGTTCGCCACGATGGCATCGATCTGTTAATCATGGAACCCAAACTGGCCCCAGGAGGCTGTATACCGATGCCAAGATAGCTGAGTGAGGCCTCAAGAATCATTGCGCTTGACATACTGAAGGTGAAACTGACAATGACGGGGCCCAGCGCATTGGGAATCAAGTGTCTGAGCATGATCTGCTTGGTTGTAGCCCCAACGGAACGAGCGGCAAGCACATAGTCCTGCTCTCGCAGCGTGAGAATCTGGCCGCGAATCAACCGCGCCTCGCCTGGCCACGAAATAAGCGATAGAGCGCTGAAGACGATCAGATAATCCACGTAAATGGTATTGGTCAGGAATCTCCACCCCGTCTGTTCCTCGAAGACGGCCATTACAGCTTCCAATGGTTCGGCAATCGAGGTATTGATCAGAGCAGCGAAGAGAATGGTAGGGATAGTCATCACGACATCGGCCAGCCGCATTATCGTGTTGTCCACCACCCTACCCGAATAGGCGCTGATGCTGCCCAGGGTCACTCCTATGACAAGAGTCAAGAGGGGCACAAGAATAGATATCAGCACCGCCGTCCGCATGGCGTGCAGCAGGCGGCTGAAATAGTCGCGACCAACGTCATCAGTACCCAGCCAGTGTTCAGCATTGGGTGGCATGCCGATCTGGTCGAGATTCTGGTCCAGGTAGTCGAAGGGCGCAAGGTAAGGCCCCGCAAGAGCTGTCAAGTAGGTGATGAGGACTACGATGAGGCCGATTAGCGATAGGCGGTTGCGGAGCAATCTCCGGAATGCGTCGCTCCACAGACCTCTATGGCCAGACCCTGGCGCCTCGAGTTCTTCAGAAAGGATTCTTTGTCTGACTTCTGACGAAGATTGCTCGACCTCTCGGTTCGAGATCTGGTTCGTCACAGCGTCACCCTGGGATCCAGGAAGGGGTAAACGAAGTCCACGATGAGATTGCTCACCATGATGAGCATTGCGCCAAAAAGTGTGCAGCCCATCATGAGCGGATAGTCACGTTGAATGAGCGAGGTCACGAACAAATTGCCATACCCGGGGATGCCGAAAATCTGCTCAATAAAGATTGAACCGGTGATGAGGCCTGTGACGATCAGCCCCAGCGAAGTTACAACCGGGGTGATCGCGTTGCGCATGACGTGCGCCAGAATTACTTGGCGTTCTCTTAGCCCTTTTGCCCTTGCGGTGCGAACGTAGTCGTTGTCCGCGACTTCCAGAATGCCAACCCTCATCTGGCGAATCACAACTGCCAAAGGAAACAGGATCAGCATCAGCGTCGGCATAATCACATTCGGGTGCGTTATTCCTTTCCAACCGTAAGGCACATCCATAACGTCGAGCTCGAGTACCAGAAGGATGAACAGCAAAGGGGCGAGAACATATACTGGAACCGTGCGCAGGAAAAGGCTCCCCCCGACAATGAAGTAGTCCAAGGCAGTGTTCTGCTTTATGGCCGCCAGGACGCCCAACGGAATTCCAGTGACCACCAATACGACGAAAGCCAACAGTCCCACTTGGGCGGAGATTGGGAATACTTTCAGGATCATTGCCAGTACCGGTCGATTGCGAACGATTGAATCGCCCAGATCGCCCTGAAACACATTACGCACATATTTTATGAACTGCACGTGCAGCGGCAGATCAAGGCCAAACCGAGCCCGCGCCCGCTCTACCATCTCTTCCGTAGCGACCACCGTCTCCATACTTTCATACATCATTTCAATCGGGTCGCCAGGAGCCAGGTGGCCCAAAGTGAAGATGATCACCAGAACCACGAGGAGCAGAGGGATGATGCCAAGAACTCGCATTGTCAAGTATTTGAGCAAACTGTAATCTCCTCGTCACTCTCCTAGAGCGAAACAAACTTTTTCGAAGCTCCCATACAATCGCTACGGCATCTCTTCACATTTCCTGGCGATTTATGCGCACTTGAAAAAGGGAATCTCGCGCTGGCTACCGCGAGATTCCTTGGCCAACTCTGTGACTCTGTCCATTGCAGGCCTTTGGCGAAAACCTGAACTTGTCGGACACGAATGCTGGCCAACCGGAAGGCTGGCTCCTGACTGAAGCCAGCCTCCCTGAACGTCAAACCAGTCAGACAAAATGCTAGTGGTCTGCCACTGTTACCTCTTCAATGTTGTACCAGTTGTTGTACCATGTTCCCTGCAGACCCTGGACCCAAGGCTTCGCATGCCAGGAATAGGAAACCACGAAGAAGGGCTTCCAAACATAGTCTTCCAGGTACACACTCTCCGCCTCATGGACCAATTCAAGGAAGCGAGGATCACTGCGACTGAGAGACATAGCCTCGTCAAGCAGCGCGTCCACTTCGGGGTTACTGTATTTGATTCTGCTCATGGCGTTGCCGGTGTAAGCCGCCCGCCAAACGGCATGTCCCGCGTCCGGCAAAGTGCCCCAGCCAAAACCGCCCATGTGCACGACGTCGGCTCTGGCAGCACCCTGTGCCCAATCATTCCACCATGGCTTGGTTTCGACGTCTGTTATCCCCAGAGTGTCTCGCCACATTTCCAGGATCATTTCCATGCCGCGCACCCACTCGGCATCCGGTGTCCCCAGCGCAAGATTGAGTTTGGGCAGGTTTTCCGCTGAACCGTATGTGGACTGGGCCAGTTCCTGCTTTGCCAATTCGGGATCATACTGCAGCGCGCCGGCCATTTCGAAAATCTCGGCGCGATGACCGGTCAGGCCCGGATAGATCGGACCAGCCGCTGGATCCTTGGTGTCTCCGTATATGACCTGCACAATGCGCTCGTGATCAATGGCGTGGATCAGCGCCCGACGCACCAGCGGATCGTCCATCGGCGCCAGATTGGGATTGAATCCCCAAATGTTGCTGTACTTGTAGTTCATTGGCACTACATCACCGGGATACTTAAGCGACAACGCGTCGCCGGCCGCGCCGGTGAAAATAACAATGTCGAACTGGTCGTTCTCATACATCAGGCTGAGCGTTTCCTCAGCGAGCACCGATGTTACTTCGATCCGCAATGATGCCGTGTTGTCGCCCCAGTAGTTCGGGTTGGGCACATAGACGTAGCTCATCACGTCATCATCCCACGATTCAATCGTGTAGGGCCCGGTTACCAGCGGATCATTCGTCCACCACTCCCCATTTAGGTCCGCCCAGGCCTGTTCCGCTTTGGCCGTGGCAGAGTTGTAATTGGCGAGCACCTTGAATACAAACAGTGGATCAGCCTCTTTCAGATTGATCTCCAAGGTGAACTCGTCAACGACTACCAGACCTTCCATCTCGGTGGCAGTGCCCTCGCGCGCAGCATCATAGCCTACGATCCCGCCGTAATTCGGCGGCACCCAGCCTGCCGTGTTCTCAGGATTCACAATGTACTCGAACCAGGCTTTGATATCGCCAGCCGTGAACTGACTGCCATCCGACCACTTGACTTCAGGGTTCACATGCAGCGTGTAGGTCGTCCCATCTTCGCTGACGTCGTACGATGTGCATGTACCTGGTGTCAGATTAGCTTCCGGGTCCGCAACGAATGGCGGCAGCCACACATGCTGCATGATAAAGCGGCCAAAACCGCCCTCCCGCGCCGGGTCAAAAGTCTTCATGGACTGGATCATGCCGTAACGAAGGGTCTGCATTTCAGCAGCTTCCATCTCCGCTTCCTGCTCAGAGCCAGTCGCTCCGCCGCCGGCGGGCATCGGCGCGACGCAGGCCGTAACTAACAGCCCTAAGACAATAAACAATACAGCTAAAGGATAGCGTTTCATCTTAGATATCTCCATCATGACTAAATCTGTCTACCGAAGAATCCCTCAATATCATCACACGTTTGCAGAAGTCTCACCGAATCGCAAAGACCGAAGGCTGCCCAGGCCCAATACACGATTCAGTACGCACAAATCTAACCGGCATGACACCTCCCTTTTCCCTGTCTCAAGGGGGAGCGGTCGCAAATGCGATGCTCGTCTTCGGCGCTTCATTCATCCAACTCCCAGTCCTGGGGGTGGAATCCCGAAGTCCGCTCCGCAGCTGAATCGAATACAGCGGTCACCACATGAAAGTCCTCTACCTTACCAGGCGGAATGTTGACCTGTACGATGGTGCCAGGATTGTGATACACAAAGTAACCGTCGACGTCCGACGGCTCCATTTTGTGTCCATCTAGTCTGAGATGCTTGAAAGTTACGTCAGGATGGGGAAGGCGAAGACGGATGGCCAGGCCGTTCCGTATCGGTTCTGCCGGGCCTTCGTACTCCGCTTGGGGCCATGTCACCTGTCGCGATACGGAATGTCTGAGGAATTCATCCAGGGCATCGCCGTTAAATCGAGGGTTCTGCTTGAGCTTGGCAAACATCGGCTCAAGATTCGGTTCGTTCAGATTCGGCGCCGACGATTCTCCTCCCGGCGCATAGAGATTTCGGCTTTCCGGAGTCGTGGAGACAAAAGCGACTACGCCGTCGCGGGCCTCGGGCCAGCCGCAAGTGTGCGAGAACTGCGCCAACTTTCGCCATAACTCAACCCGGCTTGCACGTCGCTGCGCGGCTGTCTTTCCCCAAGCCGCGATCGCAACCGACGACCGGCAGCTGACCTGGTTGGCCGGGTAGCCTGCGTAAGGCTCGCCTCGCCACACCTCGTTGCCGACCTGGAGTAGCCGGCGCAAACGAAGCACGGCGCTTTCCTCCCAGCCGACCTCCATTGTCTGGATTATGCTATGGTACTGGATGTAGGAATAAAGCCCGCAAACGACCTTCGGAGTAGAAGTGCTCCCGTAGAACCAGCGCTCAACGCCCTCGACCGGAACTGTGGACAGCATCTGACCCGCGCTTTCCTCGCCTCGGGTTGTCAGATAGCCGGCATCCTCCGCCGCCTGGTTCATCAAGTCGGGGATAGCTCGCCAATACCCGCGGTACAGGTTCGATGCCCATGATATCCCAGTGCTCTCGGTCATGGTGGACTGCTCAAACCATATGCCATGAACATCCTGATGGACCTCCGGCTGATACCGGTCCACGACTTCCTTGACGGCCATCGCCTCTGGCTGATTCTCAGGATCCAAAGGACCGTCCCACCCCCAACCTTCATAGACCCAGCGGCTGCGCCCAGCGAAAAACTCGGCAACGTCTATCAGCTCTCGATCATAACTCTCCGGTTCGCAGGCTGGCATGATGAGGACAATCTGACGCCGTCGAATCTCTTCAGCCAGAGAGTCGTCGCCGATGAGCCACTTGATCAGTTGCAGCAGACCAGCCGTCGTAACCCTTTCCACACCGCTATGCGTCGAAGTAAGCAATGCCACCTGCTTGTCTTCATCGGATACAGCAGCATCACTTATGCGGCATAGAAGCACCGGCAGGCCGTTCGGCGCGCGACCAACAGTCTCGACCTCCATGGTTCCGGGTCGAGCGGTCGCCCATCGTCTCAGTCCCTCCTCCATCTCCGCTACACTCGGGCCAGGCGTTGGACCCAACTCTGCACGCTGATGCATGTGACTCATGGGCTTATCCTATTGAGGTTATCGGTTTAAGTGTTCGCTACTCTCCGCTCGTTCCTCCTGTATGCTTGGACCGGTTCAGTTCCATCTGGGATTCTGTAGCCTTTGTAAACAGACTCCGGAATCAGGACCGCTTGGACTTTTGCGAGCGTAAATCAGGATTTCCCACCAGCCGCCCCTTTGCACAGCCGGCGGGCGCCCTTGCGGCAGAACTTTGACTTTCTCATGCCCACACTGCGTAAGGTAAATGCCAAAACACCCATAAAAGTCAGTGCAATCCTCAGGCAGCCGCAACTTCGTCCGAGGCATCGATCTCAAGAGCCTCGAGAGCATTGCGCCAGAAAATCCCTTCGATGTCATCACGAGACAGTCCCGCGATTTCAGCGGCCTGCTTCATGGCCATTATCTGTTCGTAAACACAAAGAACCGGACGTGCGTCCGTATGGGCAAAGCTGAAGTGGGCTTCATCGGGTTCTACCTGGTACCAGTATCGCCCGAAGGGAACGTATTTGCCGTGAAAGAAGGCTGAGTCGACACCGTCAGAACCGTAAAAGATCCGTTTCAGATCTTCCTTTTGGAACAATGTCAAGAAGGGCGGCATGGTCGTAACCGCTGACAGATCATACCATATATTTGGCAGCTCGCGCAAGCGGTCGATCGCCTCCCGAATGGGCCAATAAGTGAAACTGCGGGCGCAATGGGCAAGGATCCATCTGATTCGAGGATAGCGGCGCGTCGTGTATTCTTCCAGGTCGGCCAGATTCTCCTCATCAGCACAACCTCCTGGCCGCGAAAGGTGCATCGTGACCCAGAGGCCGCGTTCGTTGGCGAGCTCCATCTGTTCGTGCGTCAAAAACTCGTGAATCCTGCAGTAATCGGTATCGCCAGTCGAGGAAAAGACCCGATAAGGCTTTAGTCCGATAATGCCTTCGAGCTTGATATCTTCCTCAATACGAGAAATGTCACAGGAGGGAGTGACCAGCCGATTGGCCCGCGAAGAGGGATCCAGCGCGACCTGCTCGGCAAGCATTTCGGTATGTTTTTCCACGTCAATGCCGACCTTGGGCATCCCCAGGAGAAGGAAATTCATGCGCCGGCCGGGGAACATGAGACGGCCCCATGCCCGCAGCGTTTCCAGGTCTGCATACGATCGCGGCGTCGGCGGCGCGTCAGGCCGCATATTCGCCGGATCGAACAGATGGCAGTGGGCATCAAACACTCTCAGCGGGACGAAGTCCGCCAATTCTTCTTCCCAAAACTCACGATCGGATTCGCTGTAGTCCATAAATTGACCTCGCACCGGCTTCATAATGGAAACACAAGCAACTCAATTGCCCCGGCTCGATTTTCAAGTAGTTCGTCAGCTAAGCCAAGCTCTCCGCCGTAACGTGTTTCAGATTCCCAACAGCCTGGCCGCGTTGCCACCGCACACCAGCCGCTTCGCCTCATCCGAAATGTCGGCAGTGATGATTTTGCCCAACTGTGGACGCGAATCCATCAGCGCAATGTCCGAGCCAAACAGCACACGGTCCGCGCCGGCCTCGTTCACCAACTGCTCTATGACTCCAGGCGTGCGAAAAGTCGAACAGGTCTCCAGATAAACATTGGGATAGTCCTGCGCCGCCTTAATCGCAGCCGCCCGCGGCTCATCGACATTGCCCGCGTGCCCCGCAACGAAGTTGGCATTTGGAAACTGAGCCGCACAATCGGCCAGCAGGCCGGGATCGGAATGTGGGTCAGTGCCCGTGTGGAAAATAATCGCCAGACCGCGATCATTGGCAAACGCATAAATCGGATGCCAGATCGGTTCGTTCAGATCCCACTGGGTATACGGCGGGTATAGTTTGATGGCAACCAGACCAAGCTCGTCAATGGCCCGCGTTAGTTCAGCAACCATCCCTTCAGGCATCATCGGCGAGACGTAGGCGAAACCGACAAAGCGGTCCGGATGTTCGGACACAAAACGAGCGGTGATGTCATTGCCGGTCGTGCCATCCGGGTGAAAAATGTTGAAAACGCAGGAGACGTCGATTCCCACCCTGTCCATCGCGTGCAAAATCAACGCCGGGTCGTCAACTCCATTGTAACGGTCCAAGCGGCCTGTATGGCCGTGAAAGTCGATCACTCTCTGTTCTTCAATCATGCCGGCCCTCTCCCTGTAGTATGCGTAGCAAGTTCCCTGCGCAGATCAGTTCCAGGTCCGACTCGCTGATGTCGGAATGGTGAAGGTAAAAGAGCATTGACCCCATCGCCAGGCGGTCATACCAGGAGCCGTAGACAAAACGCTCGGCCCCATACTCGGAGCAGAGCGCCTCCACCTCGCCCAGCGGCTCAATACGACTTAACTCCAGATACGAGTTGGGGAGAGTAGTCATTAGTGGCCGCACCCACAGAGCGTGGCTGTAATGCGCGCCCACCAGGACCGTTACCAGTTCGGGGAAGGCGCTCAAGGTCATGGCCAGCTCGTCCGCATCCGCGTCCGGCAGAGGAATCCAGAGCGGGATCCGGTTCTCGCTCAGCCAAGACAGCATCGGCGCGAAAGCCCACGGCCGGAAAGGCAGTCCGACGTATCCCATATTGTGTAGACGGACATTGCGCACCCTCCCCTGCTCGTGCAATGCCTCTATTTGTGCCATCGAATCGGGCGTAGGCATGATGGACCACTGGGGAAAGAGACGTCTATCCTCCAACCATTCCTCCAGAAAACCATTGCCGTCGATCGGGCTGACTTCCTCAGTCTGAGCGTGGTAGATGAGCGCCTTTTCGACCCCGTGACGGTCCATTTCAGCCAGCAATTGGTCACGGTTGCGGCAGGGCGACGGCTGATAGTGCAGATCGCCAACCCGTACATTGGCGTCAAACACAGGAACACGTGGGCTGAACGCGAATTGAAGTGACATGGATTTTGGCCCTAGCTGGACAGTTTAGACCGGTAGTAGTCGCCGACCTTTTTGATAGCCGTACTGAAATCGGCCGCGTCCTGGTCCGTATAGGAGGGGCTCATCGGCACCACAACCGCCGTTTCCAGGAAACTCTCCCCGCCCGGCAGCGACATCGAACCATAGTCCATAGCCGCGGCCTCCTCACCGGCATAGGAGAAATCAGCCGTTCCATACGCGCGCTGCTGGGCCATAACCGGGTATTTGTAGACCGGATAGGCCATGTAGGGCGAGTTGGCCGGCACACCCTCCGCCTGCAGCGCCGCCGCAAACTGTTCAGCCGTCGCGCCCATCTTTGCGGCGTCCACATGAAAACCGTAGACCCAGTACGAATGCGTCGCTTCCGGCAGCACCGGCTGCAATGAGAGCCCCTCTTCACCGTCGACGACCTCGTTCAGGTGGTTGGCAACCCACTGCTTGCGCCGCACCGCGTCGGTCACCTTCTTGAGCTGCGCGACCCCGACCGCCCCTTGAAGGTCGGTCATGCGATAGTTCGGCGCCAGATAATAATGCTCGTATACCGGATGTCGGGGATTACCCTTGTCCGCAAACCATTTCAACCGCTCGGCCAAGTCGTCTCGGTTGCTGATCACCATGCCGCCGTCGCCCGTGGTCATGTGTTTGCCGCCAAAACTGTAGCAGCCAAAGTCGCCCCAGGTACCGACCGGCCGTCCGCCATACTCGGCCAGCTGCGCCTGTGCGCAATCCTCGATCAAATAGAGGTTATACTTCCGCGCTAGTGCTACATAGGCCTCCATCGGAGCAGGATTGCCAAATAGGTGCACCACAATGATTGCCTTGGTTCGTTCCGTGATCTTGGCTTCGACATCCGCAATGTCGAGGTTGCCCGTCCTGGGATCAATGTCCGCGAAGACAGGCACCGCGTTCTGGTAGAGAATGCCGATGATCGTGCCCATATCGGTAATGCTCGTCGTGATGATCTCGTCGCCCGGGTTGGGGTCAATTGTGCCGACGGCCGTATGCACTGCGGCCGTGCCCGACGTAACTGCCTGGGCATACTTGACGCCGTTCATGTCGGCGAAGTCCTGCTCGAACTGAAGGACCTTGGTGCCGCTCAGTCGGTTCAGCTTCCCGGAACGGATCACCTCGATCAACTCGTTTATCTCCTCGTCGCCCATATCCCACTGGGGACCAAACGATCCGCTGCGAACCGGCGGCGAATTACGTTCAATTGCGATGGCCATGTCAGAAATCTCCTTGTACTTTTCCGGCTGCTATTTTCGTTCAGTCTATGAATGTTGCGGGCCGTTTCGGCGAGAATCGTCCAGGGGGCGCGTATGTCGCACTCGGCGTCAGTCCAGTCTGAAGATACGTCTGGCGTTCTGTCGGAAAACGAGGTCTGCCTCTCGTTGGTTCTGAATCGCGTCGATATAGGCCCCGTATTCAAACCAGGGTGCAAAGAGCGGCTGGTCGGTGCCAAACAAGATCCGTTCCGGCCCCAAGATGTCCATGGAGCGGCGGATGGTGCCGGCGTTGATACCGCTGCTGCAAAACTCAAAGTAGACATTGGGCAGATCGACGACCTGGCGCGCGCCCTCGACATCGTCGCCGTGCGCTTTGATAATCACCAGGTCAGGATTGCGTTCAGCCGCCGAACGTACGCCCGGATAGGGTGAGCCGCCTTCATCCATGTGGATCTTGACCGGCCGCCCAAACTTTGCGATTTCGTCCAGCAGGTCCTGCATTCGCTTGGTAGCCATGTTGCCGCCAAATGGGCAGTAAAGCTTCACCCCCACGAATCGGGAATCCTGGAAGTAACGTTCCATCTGCTCGACCGAACCGGCCAGGTCGCGCGGGTCAATGGCAATATAACCGCGCAGATTCGGATAGCGGTCAAGGAAGGCCTGCGTGTCGGCGTTCCCCTCGCACATGTCATAGTTGATGGCGTTGTAGGAGGAGACAAATGTGTATTGGATATTGCAACGCTCGGTCATCTCCGAAACGTTGGTCTCGGTGCGCGTGTTGAACGGCTCCGCACAGTGAAAGCCGGAAACGTGGGCGTGGATGTCGATGATTGGCTCATCGGGTAGATCTGCCTCGGCCTTGATCATAAGCGGCTCGGCGGGCAGCTCTTCGATATCCATGTCAAGCAGGCGCAAGGCGTTGCCTCCCAGGATCGCCTGCCTCTGTTCATCCGAAATCTTCGCCATGAAGATCTGGTTGCGCAGCGCACGAATCGAATACTTGGGGGAGTTGCTGCCATAGAGCAGCCTATCGCTGATGCCGGCGTCGACCATCACTTCAATGCCGTCCGCCAGACAGAGCCACCGAATCGCGGCATAGACATTGGGGTACACCTGCATGACCGTGATTAGCTCGCCCATGTGCGAATAGCTGACCTCGTTCATGACAACATCCACGTCATACCGGTGGCAGACCTCTGCCACCTTGCGTATCCAGCTCAGGGCTTCAGAAGATCCTTTGAAATCAACGATGATCGGCAGCCCCGCCGCCCCGACTGCCTCCACCATATGCTCAAAAACCAGGGTTTCGGGGCTCCAACCCTGCGGCCCGGGGGCAAAACGGATAGCCACACAACCGCCATCGACGCAGGCCTGCAGGTCGTCCCGCCAGTTGAGGAAATAGCGGGGATCCAGTGTCCCTACAGCAAGCAGGCGGGGATGGTTTGCAGTAATTTCTAGCGTTTCAGCCACGGCTTCCGGGTTGACCTGGTTGACCAGGCCGCGCCGCGATGTTGTCAACGTCAGCGTCGTGTCGTGCTCCTCCGTCTGACGGAGCAGCGCCTCCAACGTCG
Source organism: Caldilineaceae bacterium (assembly GCA_963662575.1). Lineage (GTDB taxonomy): Bacteria > Chloroflexota > Anaerolineae > Caldilineales > Caldilineaceae > Bin5. The sequence continues at coordinate 5,283,112 of OY759723.1, read as the reverse complement.
TATCCGGTTCAGGGATTCGATTGACGCTGAATTCAGAAATAAAGTCGATAGCGTACATAGTTGGTCCTTTCAACCGCTTTGGATTGTGGCTTGCGGCCAGAATTCTGTGTCACGACAGGCCGCCACCCTCTGGATAGACGTGGATGCCTGCTGCTACTGGCTGCTTTCTATTGCTGTTTCAAATGCTTGCACGAGCCCGTCAATATGCTCATTCTCCATCGGCAGAGAAAGCGCATTCATCGAAAGCCCCTGGCTCAGGAAGTAACCTTGATTAAGTAAGGAAAGGAAAACGCGATGGGCCATTGCTCCGTCGTTGCCTGCCAGGCTTCGGTAATCGACCAGCGGCTCTTCCGTGAAATAGACGCTGAACAGAGAGCCCAGCACCACTGCCTGCAACGGAGTACTGATGCGTGCGCTGAGGTCATCCAGGCCCGCACGCAAACGTTCCCCCAATCCGTTCAAGTGTTCAAACGCGCCCGGCGTCAACTGCTGTAATGTGGCAAGCCCCGCTGCCATCACCACCGCATGCGCGCTGAAAGTGCCGCTCTGGAAGAAACCGGTCGGTTCGCCGCTATTGTCGAACAGATCCATTATGTCGGCGCGGCCGCCAAAAGCCCCCACCGGAAACCCGCCTCCCACCAGCTTGCCGAACGTCGTCAGATCCGGGCTAATGCCGTAGTGCTCCTGGGCTCCGCCGCGGGCGACGCGAAATGCCACCACTTCGTCGAGGATCAGCAGCACATCGTTTTCCTCGGTCACCCGGCGCACAGCCTGTATGTACTCCTTGCGGACTGGTAGGATACCTGTCTTGGGGTCGAGAATCACACAGGCCAACTCGTCGCGGTGGCGGCGAACCAGCCGCTCCAACGCCTCCTCATTGTTGAAGGGCAAGACGATCACCTCTGAGGGGGCATTGGGAGACATGCCGCCTGCAGTCGGCACGGAATAAGGTTCGTCGGCAGGGCCCGCCTTGTCCACCGGCGGCGCAACGCTTACTTCTACCAGGTCATGGCTGCCGTGGTACCCGCCCTCCAACTTGGCAATCTTCGGACGGCCGCTGAACCCTCGCGCCAGCCGGATCGCGTGCAGAGATGCCTCCGTTCCGGAGTTGCAAAAGCGAACTTTCTCCAGCGAGGCCACGCGGCTGCACATCTCCTCCGCCAGTGCCCCTTCTGCACCAGTCGGCGCGCCCAGTGCGATCCCTCTGGTGAGCTGTGCCTCGACCGCCGCATGTACGGCGGCGTTATTGTGGCCCAAAATCTGTCCGGTGTGGTGATTGGCAAAATCCACACGGCGCCGTTCGTCAATGTCATATAGATAGCAGCCCTCACCCCGCTGCATAGTTAGAGGATAAGGGGCGTAAAAATAGGCTCCTTTTGCGCCGCCCGGCATCGACTTACGGTCTTTCTCGAACTGCTCGCGCGAGCTTGGACTCTCACTGGCATAGGTCGTCTCTATTGCCGTTGCAGTCTCACCCATTGTCTATTCCCCGCTCTTTCTGAGATTTTCCCGTTCAGAACTTCGACTAGGTCTGTCGAACAAGCAGCTTTAGTCAATCAACGTTTCATCCCCGCCGAACTTATTCAAACCAGTAACTGTATAACTGCGCGTTCGTTATGTTAAAACGCAACCGGATCTGCCCCTTGGCGGGGTTTGGCATCAGGCTGCGCTCACGCCACACAACCGGTTTGCGGACGCTATCGACACGCACGCCAGTGGCGTCCTGGCCACCGTAGCCCAGCAGCGGGCGGCCGTCGACCTCGAGTACTTCAACGGTGATAACGCCCTCGTCGGCGACCGCATTGAGAAAGAGCCGCGACCCATCCCAATCGAAAGGCTCGGTTACTATCGAGCCGCCCTCTTCACCGCCATCCAGCGAGACGAATCCGTCCCGCCGCAAGGTGGCCAGACAGATAGCCGCGTGATCCGGATCCCATTTAGGTGGAAGGCGCCGGAACTTGACGCCCGTGTAGTAGAACCAGAGCTCGTCATCGCGTACTACCGGTGAGGACGGCCCCAGCATCTGCAGCGTGTCGTATGCGCCGGCTCCTAATGGCGATGAGTCGATAAACGGCGCGCGGGCCCCCTGCCGCAGCCAGGTGTACATATCCCGGCTGCTGGCCAACTGAACATGATGGAAGCCGTCGTGATTGTTGCCGTCCACGGAGCGTCCAACATGGTGAAACATTGAGGCGAAGCCGATATAGCGGCTTTCATACCTGGAAACGCTGAAATTATAAACATCTACGCCGTGCTCTTCCTGGTCGTTGGCAACGGTTTGCTGCAGAGCGGGATTGGTGAGCCGCCTTGCGATTACTTCGCGCGCCAACTCCTGGTCCTCATCATCGGCTTGAAAGACCAGTTCAGGTTCGCTCCAATTTCGAAAGTCCACGCTTGTGGTCAGTGCGTGCGAACGTCCGTGGTGGCCCCGTACTTTGACGGTAGCAATGAAGCGGTGGTTGGCCGCGTCAAAGCTAAAATTCGGCTCATCGCCGGAGAGGATTGGGGGCGCGTCATCCCGCCTCCAGACAACGCCGTCAGGCGACACGGCAAAGACAACCGAATGGTCGGGAACCATGATGAAGCTGATCGCCTTGAAGCGGCGCGACGGGTCTGGGTCGCGGGCATCGTAGACCACGCCCAACACTTCCGAGGTACGCTTTTCATCGATGGGGATGGCGACGTGGTTGTTGTCGCGCGATCCCTGGTATTCGAACTGCCCCACGTTTGGTTGGTACCAGTGAAGCCCATCGCGGCTCTCGTGGTAGGAGGAACGCCCATTGTCCGCGTCCATCTTGGCCCCGATTGTCCAGAACTTCCAAAGCTCGGTCTCTGCATCCCATACCGGTGCTGTCCGTGTTTGCGGCCGATAGGCAGGGCCGTCGTCGCGGCCGGCGCGCAGGGCCATGAATGGATCTGAGCGGATGACCGCACCCTTCTTGTTTGGCTGGTGCATGGTCATTTTCAAGCCGTCGACACTGTCAATGTCGGCATCGTCAAGAAATAGCTGTCTCTCCAGGCGGGCGAACTTACGATTCGACTCAGATGCCATTCCGCTTCTCCTCTATTCAAGCCAATAGCTGTACAGTCGTGCGTTTCTTAACCAGATTCGCAGCTGTATCGGACCGGCAGAAGCTGCCGGCAGACGTTCTTCACTGCCCCACCTTACTACCTGGCACACGCCATCCGCCGTCAAGGGGATAGAGTTGTGCCGTTCAAACCCTGCCAACGGCTGGCCCGCCGCGTCGAGAAGCTCGCAGCTGATCTCACCCTCTGCAGCATCGGCGTTCAAATAAAGCCACTCACCGTGCCATCGAAAAGGAACGGTAGTAACCGAGCCGCCGTCTGCATCGGCGTCCAGCGAAACAAAGCCGTCCCGCCGTAGTGTTGCCAGACATATCGCGGCCCGCTCCGCGCTGGCCCTTGGCGGCTGCCAGCGATGTCGGATGCCCGAATAGTAAAACCACAGTTGGTCCCCGCGCACGACCGGGAAGGACGGCCCCAGAATCTGCATCGTGTCATACGCGCCGCCGCCGAGGGGCGAAGGACCGATGAAGGGCGCCCGCTCGCCAAGTCGACGCCAACTGCGCATGTCACGGCTACACGCCAATTGGACGTGATGAAAGCCGTCATGGTTGCGGTCATTCCAAGCGCGGCCGGTATGGTAAAACATGGAGGCAAAGCCGATGTAGCGGCTTTCGTAGCGGGAGATGGCGAAGTTGTAGACATCAACCGCATGTTCTTCCGGGTGATTGAATACCGGCTGTTGCAATGATGGGTCGGCCAGCCGGTCGGCGATAATCTGGCGGGCCTCCTCTTGGTCCTGCTCATCAGCATGGAAGACCAGTTCCGGTTCACTCCAATGCTCGAAATCTTCGCTGACTGTCAGGGCATGCGAACGACCGAAGGGACCCGGAACTTTTACTGTGGCGATAAAGAGATGGTCTTGTTCATCGAAGCTGAAATTGGGCTCGTCACCCGATGCAATGGTTGGAATGTCAAGCCGCGTCCAGTGGATTCCGTCAGGCGAAGTGGCGAACAGAATGGCCAGCTCCGGCGCCATGGTGAAGCTTAGCGCTTTGTACCGCCGGCTCGGGTCCGGGTCGCTCTTGTCGTAGACTGCCCCCAGGATCTCAGCTGTACAGCCATCGCCCATGGGAATATATACGAGATTATTCTCGCGAGTGTCGAGGTATTCGGCCTGGCGCAGAATGGGCTGATGCCAGTGCAGGCCATCGGGGCTCTCATGATAGCCCGAAAGACCTGCGATACCGTGCAGCTCCTCCGGCGTGATACAGATGGTCCAAAGCTTCCACAGCTGTGCCTCTGGATCCCACACCGGCGCGCACCGGATCTCCGGGTTGCCGCCCAAGCCAGGTTCGCGGCGGATCACCGCGCCACGCTTCTGCGGCTGATGGAACCCTCGACGCAGTCCGTCCAAGCGCGCGATATCGTCGTCATCCAGGAAGAGCTGCCGTTCTCCAGCTGGAAACTGCCTGTCTTTATCGCCGGTCATCGCTCAATTCCATGCAAATTATGACGTTTTCCAAAAGGGAGAAATGGTCTGAAGTGCGAGTCCATCGAATTGGCAGACCAAGTCAGGGGTGGGGCTAGTCCAGATACTGGCGCGGGTCGAAAGCATCGCGTAAAGCGTCGCCGAAAAAGTTCATCGACAATACCGCGAAAGCAATCGCAGTCGCTGAAGGAAGCCAGCGCCAGGGCATGGTCTCCAAAATCGGGAGTTGCAGGGCGGTCGTCAAGGTCTGCCCCCAACTTGGCGTCGGCTGCTGTACGCCCAGGCCGAGGAAACTCAGACTTGACTCTGTCAGGATAGCGCCTGCCAGCCCCAGTGTGGCGGCCACGATCACTGGCCCGACGATGTTGGGCAGAATGTGACGAAAAATGATTCGCCGGGTCGGGACACCGACTGCAACTGCAGCTATAACGAAGTCCTGGCTGCGCAGGCTGAGAAACTGGCCGCGTATCAGGCGCGTCATGCCAGGCCAGCCAAATATGCCGATGATCACCATGATATTGAAGATGTTGGGGGGTAGCACCGCGGCCACCGTGATGATCAGCAGAAAGGTGGGGAAACACATAATTATATCGGTGAAGCGCATGATGAGGTTGTCGACATGGCCGCCGGCATAGCCGGAGATGCTGCCAAGAATGAGGGCGATCGAGGTGTAGATCCCCACTGCTACAAGCCCAACAGAGAGTGAGACGCGTGCGCCGAATACCAGGCGGGCCCAAACGTCTCTTCCAATGGCGTCCGTGCCGAGGATGTGCTCGGCGCTGGGTGGCTTGTTCTTCATCTTAAGATCCATGGCCGCCGGGTCGGGACCGGACAACACGGGCGCGAAGATCGCGGCGAACACCAGGAGCGCCAGCATGACAAGGCCAATCATCCCCAGCTTGTGCCGGAGCAGTCGGCGCCAGAATCGCTGCTGTACCGAGTCCCTGCGGGGTGCGTCCAGCGTATCCAAAAGCTCAGAGGCGGACATTGCCCGCTCCTTCCGTTCTTGATCGCGCCTGCCCGGAACAGTGTCGATAATGTACAAGGAATGTCATAGGATTCTCAGTAACTGCGCGCATCGCGGCAGGGCCTTTTCTTACTCGTAGCGAATTCGCGGATCGACGAACGCATAGGTGATGTCGGCCAGCAGGTTGCTCAACAGGACTACAAGCGCAACCATGAAGTTCACGCCCATGATTACCGGATAGTCGCGTGAGTAAATGGCTGTCAGGCTGTATGTTCCCATACCCGGCCAGGCAAAAATGTGCTCAATAATGACAGTGCCGCCGATTAGAAAAGGGATGTCAAGGCTTACAATCGTAATCAAGGGGATGAGCGCGTTCCGCAGGGCGTGCCCCAGCAGGACAGCCTTTTCAGCAAGCCCCTTGGCACGCGCGACCGTAATGTAGTCCTGACGGATTACATCAAGCAGGCTGCTGCGCGAATAGCGCATAAAGCCGGCCATGCTTCCCAATCCCAGGACCAGTGCCGGCAGGACCATGTGGTGGATGCGCGTTAGAATGGAAGCTTCTTCGCCATAGTTAGTAATACCGGAGGTAGGGAAGAGACTTATCTTCAAAGAAAACAGGAAGATCGCCCCGATCGCAAAAACGAAACCGGGAGTGGATATCCAGATGAAGCCAAGCAGCGTGAGAGTCTGGTCAATCCAGGTGTACTGTTTGACCGCGGAAAGTATACCCAGGATCGCGCCAAATGTGATACCGAACAGAAGCGAAGTCGCTGTGAGCTGAAGCGTAGCCGGCATCCTTTGCAGGATTTCATCGCGGACGGGGGCCCCCGATATCATCGACTTGCCCAAATTGCCCTTGCCCAACTCGCGCAACCAGATCAGGTAACGAATGTGGGGGGGTTTATTGAGGCCGTAGTTCTCGCGCATCGACTCCAACTGTTCCGGCGTGTAGTTAACAATTGCCAGCGGTGGAATCAATGCGTCGACAAAATCGCCCGGCATCAGTTCGGTGAATATGAAAGTCACCAGTGTCAGTCCCAGGAGAATGGGTGCTGAGATCGCCAGGCGGCGAAAAATGTAGGTTCGCAAGGCTATTTTCTCACAACAGGAGGACAGTGAGGGAGGAGAAGAGAGTCAGGGAATCGCCTCTCTTCTCCTCCGTTTACTTTCTATAAACGTGTTATCCCGTAACTGCCCAGTTGACCGCGTTGGCGAAGCCGTTGCTCCACGGATAGTAGCGGTTCCAGAGGGCGTCCTCGTTAAAGCCTTGTACTCGCTTGTTGACTGCCACCGGGCCGATAAACTGCAGGAAGGGCATCATCGGCAGTTCGTCGTTAAGGCGCCTTTGGATCTCTTCGTGAATCGCCATGCGCTCTTCGAGGTCGACCGTGGTTGCAGTTTCTTTGAACATCTCTTGTGCCTCCGGGTCGCCCCACGGTGTTGTGCAGCGTTCCGAATCGGTGAAGAAAGAGTTGTACTGCTCGGGGAATGAGAAGCCCCAACCCTGGTAGTACATCTCAAAGTCACAAGAACTCTGCGTCTCAGTGGCCGAAGTGCCTTCCAGGTACTGGAGCTGCGTCTCTACACCGACAGCGGCCAGGTTCTGCTGGATGGCGGCCATAATGTCCTGATGGAGGGCGTCGCTGTAGTACCAGTTGACGCGCAGCACGTTGTCCGGGTCCCATGTGCCATCGGCTTCGGCCGCGGCAAGCAACTCTTTGGACTTTTCGGGATTGTACTCGTACTGGTTGAGGCCGTCAGCAACCCACGGGCGCATCTCCATGTAGGAGTTGTAGGGCTGACAGAGACCGGAGTAGAGGCCCTCGCAGATACCAACGCGGTCAATGGCGTAGGCCAGGGCCTGGCGCACGCGCTTGTCTGACAGGAGTGGTGACTCGTAGTTCAGGAGGAAGACGCGAATGTAGTTGCGGTTGACCAGTTCGACATTTACGTTTTCCAATTCCAGGGACTGCTCGTAGAAGTCCTGCGGAACGTTCCAGACATCCAATTCGCCCTTCTGCAGAGCGATAAACTGGGTATCGGCCGCGCCGAAGTTCTTGAAAATGATGCGCTCAAGTTTGGGCGTGCCGCCGTAGTAATCCTCATTGCGCACCAATTCAACGAATTGGTCGCGCTCTGCGCGCACGTACTTGAACGGGCCGGAACCGATGTTCAGTTTGGGTGTGTACCAGGCCGGCGCGTGGTGCTCTACGATGTCTGATGGCGCCACGCTATTGAAGATGTGTGCTGGCAGGATCTGCAGGTCAGTAGTTGCCGACAAGTGCCAGCCGACGTTTGTGTCCGTCAGCTCGAAGACGACGGTGAAGTCGTCCGGCGCGTAAACGCCCGGCAACTCATCGCTTACGCCGTCATAGAAGTCCTGCCCTCCCTTGAGGGCACTGATCCAGCGGCGGGGATTGATGTTGGTGTCCTGGTTCAAGATGAACCGGACCGTCTCGACAACATCGTTGGCCGTGACCGGTTCGCCGTCGTGCCATGTGGCGTCCTCGCGCAGTCTGAAAGTGTACTCGGTGGCGTCGTCGGAAATCTCCCACTCCAAAGCCAGGTCCGGGTGCGTGTCGTTGTTGCGGTCGAGGTCAAACAGGCGGCTATGGGTCAGCATGGCCGGCGTATTGCTGCTGTAGCCGTACTGGTAGGTCGGTCGGAAGGGGCTGAAAGTCCCCCAGGGTGATCCAGTGTTGAAGGTCAACGTGCCGCCGTCCCCCATAGCAGCCGACTCTTCCGCGGGCGCCGCGGTTGCTTCCGCCATCGCACCGGATTCAGCCTCGTCGCTCGGTGCAATGGCCGGCGCGCACGCGGTTATTAGTACTCCCGCGGCTGTCGTCGCCGAGAGGCTGAGGAAATCACGACGCGAAAATCTAGATTTGTTCATGGTTCTGTCTCCATCTGGTTCTTGAGGTCCGATTGAGAGGTATAACTGCAGGAAAGTCTACGCTGCTGTACCATCCATTGGGAGTGTGTCAGCCCCTAATTCATTGACCTGCGTTCGCCGCCTTTCTTTGTTTGGTTTGATACATTCCAGATTATGTTGCGAAGTCCTCTGCACACAAGGAGGCTGCGAGCGTTTCAGCAGGGGCAATACCCTTCAAAATGGGTAGCATAATTCGTTTCTGCAACAAGACGGGATAGCGGCGCGCGAACCATCCATCATTGCTCGCCGACACAATGCAGGTTTTGACGTAGGTGCCCGTCTGTCGCGGGCAGCAAATGCCAGGTGCGTCTTTGAACTAGCGGCGAGGGCTCGATAGGGGCGCGTTTGACTTCGCTGACCTTGGCCGCAGTGTAGCACGGAGATTAGGTCGTGTCAATGCGCTTACCAGGGCATACGAATCTCATTGGTAGAGAACTTTCAGGAGATAGTCAGTTTTCCAACCGGCTCGTTTACGTTTGGCAGAGATACCGAATTGGGCGCTGTTCTCTGTGCGTAGAAGGTTGAAAGCCAAGCGTCGCAAGACGGCCATAATGTGCTGCGCATGGCCCTGACAGATGCGACTGTCGTCCCCAGGAAAGGCGACATCCAAGAACCGGTGGACTGATTTTTTGATGCTCCAGTGGCTGAGGGTGGAAGTCAGGAACAGTCCGGCATCGGAGAAAGAGACGGAATTCAGATGAGATGCAAATACCTTGGGGGCTGATGCGAGTATTTCATTCATTGTGGATCGTTTGCGTCAAATTCATCTTGAAGGTGTGTCGCAGGTTTTCTGGTCTGTGTGTTGGACGAGAGTTTATGAGCGTTTGCGAGTGTTTGCGTGATGTCTGAAATACCGTTCATGAGAATTGTTTGTTGGGCTGTGATGAGGGCTTCGCTGGTGCACGTGGGCGCGTACAAGGTCTAACGAGAGATGTACAAGAGTTGTACGGCCGGTGATATGGTGGGACGTGATTGGTCGGGTCAAGTCGACTCATGTCGGGTCAAGTAGGTATAAGTCGGGTCAAAGCGGGCGATATTTTTTTCGGGCCCTTTTTGGTTGTTACGCTTTTGCATCAGTTTTTCCGCTTCTGGAGTCTGTTCCCGGTTCTGGCAAGTTCTCTACGACTTACGCAGACGCCAGATTCACGCCGGTCACCTGGCGTTTGGAGTGGCAGAGTGTCGTGTCTGGACGGTTAATGTCGGGTCAGGTCGATCCAAGTCGATCCAGGTCGATCCAGGTCGTGTGGTTTTCTTTTTTTTGGCGTTTGTGTGGTTGGGTTTGCGGGCGTTTTCTCGCTGTCTTTGTTGGGTTATGGGCAGTTCACAGGCTTGGAAGGGTCCTCCCTCGCATCCAGATACCCTGCCCAACGGGAGTCATGGCTTAGTGATGATGAAGATATGCTCTCAGTAATGCCTATTCACATTTTGGCACAGGGCTATTGTTTCACTTTTTTTTATGCAATTGCCCTGATGCGCTTACAGATCACCCCATTTGCCCCACACGCCCGGCTACCGACCAGGCCGCGCTGAGGATTCGCAAAAGTCGATCTGCACTTCGCCCACCCTGATTTCTCCCGAAGGAAGACAACTTCTGTCTACCTCATAATCAAGTTCTGCGCGTTGACCGTGTGGGCCGCCGGGTTGAGGCTGCAACGGCGCAATTCGCAGGGAGCGCAACAGGAGAATGGTATCAATATTGACATCCCGCAACACGCTTTAAATTTCGCCCCATCCGTACACGTCTTTCAGGTCGTGGCGGACGCCCGGGCAGAGCCACTGCTCCGGGTCCGGCGGGAGGGTGATCGTCTGCTCACTCCAGTCCGGGGCCACCGCGAAAGACTGCGAATACAACACGAAGTTGACGACTCTGTGGCCCACCCGTTACTGGCAGTACAGCCTCAACTTCGCCCCCCGCGTGGAGCGAGATTATGAGGACTCTCGGGCAACTATAATTTCATCGAAAACTTTGAGGTCTGGAAGCCCCATTCCAGGATGCACGCTCTCAAGAAGGATGGTCCTCTGCTAAAGGCCGGCACCCCGAGAATCTGGATGGAGATACTAAGCGTTTCCGCTTGCTACCTAGGCGACTGACTGGACTTCAGTTTGCCTGTACCGGTAGCTGTTCTTAGCTGCGGGGCAAATTGGAAAAGGAGCGCAATTGCCTTCCGCATGGATTTCGTGAGTTCACCGATCTGTCCAGGGATTCATTACGTCAACACCGCAGCCTTTAAAGTCGTCTACATCTCTGGTAACAATCGACGCCCCTTGGGATTTAGCGATCGCAGCGATCTGGCAGTCGGCCTGGCTGATCGGACGGCCAGCCACCCTGCGGCCGGACGCTATTTCAGCATAGGCACGGGCAGCTTCGCTGTCGAAAGCCAGGACACGTTCAGAAAACAGCATTTCGAAGGTGCGTTCCGCAGCGGTAGTCAGCCCGCGCCGACGTTTCCCTGTGGGCAAGAGCGCGATGCCAGTTCGAATTTCTGCCTCAGTGATAGCAGTCACAAACAGAGCGCTCGTAAGCTGGTCGTCTATCCATGCCAGGACCGTCTGATGCGGGCTGTCGCGCATTAGCTCCGAGATGACGTTGGTATCAAGAACGAACATCACCTAGAGTTCCATCAAAACGCGGGAGCTCGCGCATAGCTTCCCTTGGAGGGATATCCAACTCGACCTCTCCGAAAGGCTTGAACAGATTGTGGATCGCCGTTCCGAGTTTTCTGGCAGGGGCCACCTCCTGATCCAGGGCCGCACGCAGAATGTCACGGACCTCCTGCTCCATGGATCGTTCATTCCTGGCTGCCCTTATTCGTAGCCGCCTCTTCAGATCTTCGTCGAGATTGCGCACTGTTATGCTGGCCATGTTATCACCTCCATTTGCATTGTAAAGGGATCATATCATGATTGCAATGCAATCACAATTGGGATTCCGCTTAGACTATCCTGCACTATGCAAAAAGGAGTTCTGAACAAATACCTTCTGGGAATGACGTCTACCTACTCGGGAATGTGCTTAGACTTCCTTACTGTCTATCCGACATTTCAGCAGTGTTGTCGAAGTCGATTTGTACTTCTCCCAACCTGATTTCACCAGAAGGAAGATACGATCTGTCAACCTCATAGTCTAACTCTGCGCGTCGAAAATGAGGACCGTCCGGTTGAGGCTGCGACGGCACAATTCGCAAAGGGTGCAAGAGGAGGAGGATGTCGATATTGACATCCCTCAGCACACTCTCAATGTCGCCCCAGCCGTATTCGTCCGTCAGATCGTGGCGTGCCCCCAGGCAGAGCCACTGCTCCGGGTCGGGTGCGAGCGTGATCGTCTGCTCCGACCAGTCCGGCGTCACCGTGAAAGATTGCGATGTTAAAACAAAGTTGATTGCCTTGTCCCCCACGCGCGACTGGCAGTGCAGCCGCAACTCTGCACCTTGCATGTCAACATCACCCTTCAGGCGCAGAGTAAGGCGCGCATTTCGAAAATCGCACGGATAGCCGCCATCGATAAAGCGATTACCGCCTAGCAGAGGTCCGTAACTATCGCCTGGGTTGGCCTGCGGGGCAGTGTGGAGAATGAACAAGAGGTGGAGGTATCCGCCGCCCGGTGGAGCATGGTTGGAGTCGATGCCCCACGGGCTGCGAGAGACTAGTGCTCCGTCTTCGATTGTGGCCGGTACCGGCTGACCGGGTCCCAACCAGGCTATCCAGCCGCCGGCCCCGCCTTCGAATGTCTCGCGGTAGGTCAATCTGCTCATCGCGTTCTTTCCCTCATCTGTCACACGTCAATGCCCACGGCGCGGCCCGTAGCTGCAGACTCCTTGGCCGCCTCGACGATCTCCAGCAAATGTACCGAATCTTCGATCGGCGCCGGCGCCGGCGCGCCGCTCTGGGCAGCATCAAAGAAATCGCGGTATAGCTCTTCCGCCATGACGCCTCCGTAGCCCGGCGCATGCGGTATTGCGAAGCGTTCCCGGCGGACGCCGCCCGTATTCCAGCCCCGCGCTTCACTGGACAGTGTATAGGTTGACGTGTGCTCGACTTCGCTCCCTCCGGACGTTTCCTCCTGGGGCTCGAGTAGCGGCAAGACCGCGAACCCCTCCGTCCCGCGCATGCCGATGTAGAAGTCGTATGTGGCTTTGCCGCCCTGTAAGTGGTAGCCCGCCTGGAACGTGCCCATCCGGCCGCTCTCAAACTTGAGTATGAGAAATCCGGTGTCCTCGACCTTGACTTTCTCCGGGTTCAGGTTTCCCACCATCGCCATCACCTCCACCACCCGCTCCTGCATCAAGTAAATCACAAGGTCCATGCAGTGACAGCCCAGCCAGGATAGGATGCCGTGACCGGCCGTTTCGGGTTCAAAGAGATACGTGGACGTATCCCGGTATCGCAGAAGGCCGTTCAGAATTTTGCCCTCAATGGTCATCACATCACCAAGCGCACCATCCGCCAATGCCCTCTTCAGACTGATAGTCATTGGATGGTAGCGCCACTGGAGCATGGCCCCGGCCGTTATCCCTTTTCGCTTGGCATCCTCCGCCACCCGCCGCAGATCTGCCGAACGAGTAGCCGCCGGCTTGTCGAAGAGGACCGGCAACCCTGCGCTTACGACCTTTTCCATGATGGCGGGCGCATGATCGGGGCGGGCACACATAATCACCGCGTCAAGGTCGGTGCGTTCCAGCAGCGCGTCTACGCTGTTATACTTGCCGACCACCCGCGCCGACTCGCCCGCCAGGTCCTCTACGTTGACCAGGTCCGAGGCGGCGCAGACGTGAATCGACCCTACCTCGTCCAACTGATCCAGTACACTGACGTGACCGAGTTCATGTCCGTGGGACGATATAGCGCCAATGACCAACTGTCTGTCTTTTGACATCGTGCTAAACCTCATTCGCGTGGAAGCGGCAAATCGACCTTCGCGCTGCCCTTTGTCTGTGAGATCAGAGCCGCCAGCATGATCTCCAGCGACTCCCTGCCTCTGTAGGGAGAGGAACTGCTGGGCGCATCATGCAAAACCATATTGGCCATCTCCTGGACCGCAGGGATCAGGTTTTCGCCGAAAGGATCGATGTAGCTCCGTCCTTCTGGCGGTGGTACCTGAACAGGGGTACCCTCTTTCTGCTCCGTCTTCCAGGCCGTGCAATGCTTGTCGGTGAGCCAATAGCGTCCGTTCGGTCCCTGTAAATCGTACTCGAAAAGCTGAGGAGTCAGCTTGGCGCTGTTGACGATGCCGCGCACGCCATTTGCAAACTCGATGATGATGGTCGAGCCCGGATCGTATTGCGGATCCTTGCCGCCCTTGCCATCGTAGACCGGGCCGTAGTCCTCAAAGCCCTGTTCATGAGCGGCGATAACCCAGACCGGCGAAGCGTTGGCAAAGAAGCAGACACCGTCGATCAAGTGCGTGCCGTTGCGGAAGAGCATGGAGCGGCGACCGCCCATGTGAGCCACGATCCGCGTCAGCCCGCCGATCTCACCGTCCCATACTGCTTTCTTGACGCCTTGGTATGAGGGAATCCAACTGCGCGTGTGGTCCACCGACATCTTTGTGCCATTGGCCTCGATCGTTTCGATGATGCGGTCGGCGTCCTTGATTGTCGTCGTCAACGGCTTCTCGCAGATGACGCCGCGGATGCCGGCGTTTGAAGCGTCGCAAACCGGGTCTGTGTGCAGGTGGTCAGGCGTTGCCACCGAGACTACGTCGAGGCCTTCCTTCTCGAACATCTCGTGATAGTCGGTGTACTGGTTGATGCTGCCGGGGGGAATCTCCGCACGCTCATAGAAGCGCGGGAACACCTCGGGCATAAGGTCGCAGATGGCCACCAACTCATACTCCGGCGCACGTGCATAGGCATAGCCATGGGAACCGCCCAGTCCGCCGCCGATAACGGCCGCGCGCAGCTTTTCTTCTGACATGGTAACTCCTTGTCGTGCTGTGACGTTGCATTTCGCCGGGGAGATCCCCCGGCCCTGGTGTTCAGGCGTTTGGCAGCAATTGGCGTGGAGGTAGTTCTACCGTAGTCGCCCGACCGCCTGCGCATTGTCTTGAGATAGTAAAACGCCGGTCAGATCGAGCGTTTCGAGCGGGGATTGAGGGCGTCGTTCAGACCGTCGCCCAGGAAGTTGATGCCCAGCGTGACGATCGCCAGGGTCAATGACGGCACAGCTACCAGCCAGGGGCGATAGGACCAGCTGCCGATGTTGGATGCGATCATATTACCCCAGCTGGCCTGCGGCGGCAGAACGCCGATGCCCAGATAGCTTAGCGAAGATTCCAACACCATCGCGCTGGAAAAACTGAAGGTAAGAGTGACGATTACTGGTCCAATGGCATTGGGCAAAAGGTGTCGCAACGCTATCTTGACTTCCGACACGCCCACTGACTTGGCCGCTTCGATGTACTGTTCCTCGCGCAGAGAGAAGATCTGGCCCCGGATCAGTCGGGCGTAGCCCGGCCACGACACAAATGCCAAGCCCCCGAACACAACCAGCAGATCGAGCCACGTCGTGTCCGCGAACAAGGGGAACCCACTGTTTTCGTAGATTTCTTTGGCCCACGAAACAATCGGCTGCTTGATAGAGACCGCGATCAAAGCCGCCAACAGCAGACTGGGCACCGACATCACAACGTCGATGACGCGACCCGTGATGCTGTCGGCCAGCGCGCCTCCATAGCCTGCCACTGCACCGAGTATAACTCCGATTATCACGCTGATGACGGTAGTGAAAATTGCGACCAAAGTGGCGGTACGGGCTCCCCATATCACCCGGCTGAAAAGATCTCTGCCTATCTCATCGGTTCCCAGCCAATGGTCGGCACTGGGCATCTTTGCAACGTTAAGAAGATCCTGCTCCGTATAAGAATAGGGCGCAATGTAAGGTCCAAAGATGGCCGCCACCAGCAGGAGGGTTGTAATGACCAGCCCGATGATTGAGAGCCGATTCGCGAGCAGCCGGCTTACCGCATCCTGCCAAAGCGATCGAGCTTTCAAAGCATCCTCGGCGATCAGTTCCTCGCTCAGATTATTGGCCGAACTCTGGTCGCTGCTTTCGCTCATTTACCGACTTCCCTGACAAAAAATATCTTACAGTAATTCCCCACGGCTACGCTCCAGACAGTGCGCGGCCCAGAGCTGCGGCGGGGGCTCAGCTCACTCAAACTTGATGCGCGGATCCAGGAACGGGTAGATCAGATCGACGAGCAAGTTGGTTAGAATGATCAAGACGGCGCTAACCATGGTGACACCCATGATCACTGGGTAATCGAAACCGCGAAAGGCTGACTCCGCTACTCCGCCGAATCCGGGAATGGCAAAGATGCTGTCCAGGAAAATACTGCCTACGATCAGTCCCTCGGCGATGAAGCCCAAGGTTGTTACCACCGGAATCAGGGCGTTGCGCAAGATGTGGCGAATGATAATGCGCCACATCTCCAGGCCCTTCATCTTGGCTGTGCGTACGTAATCCATGGAGAATACTTCAAGAACCGCGGCGCGGGTCTGGCGTACAACGACCGGCAAGGGCCCCAGAGCGAGAATACACACGGGCAGAATCACTTTGGTCTGAAATATGCCGTCCCAACCGCGCGGTACATTCATGATATCCAGCACCAGGACAAAGAGCATCAGCAGCAAAGGCGCCAGCACAAAGACCGGCACCGTTCGAAAACCAAGCGTGCCGCCCACGATCGTATAGTCAATCCATGAATTTTGCTTGAGGGCTGCCAGACAACCCAGTGGAATGCCCAACAGTGTTGTTACTACTGCACTTGCCAGACCCAACTGGAAGGAGATTGGGAAGGTCTTGACGATCATGCGCAGCACGTTGCGCTGCCCGTTGATCGAAATACCCAGGTCGCCTTGCATCAACCGCCCAATCCAGCGCGTGAACTGCACGCCGTAGGAATCGTTGAGGCCGTACTGCTCGCGGATCTTTTCAATAACATCGTCTCTGGCCAGCGTGTCCAGCGTACCCTCAAATTGGGCCATCATCATCGCCACCGGGTCAAACGGGCTGAGCACGGTAAGCGTGAAAGTAATGATGAGGACTGCAACAAATGTCGGGATCGCAATCGCCAGGCGCTTCAGCGTATATTTATACATTTCAACGGTCCTTGAAGACGCGCCGGAGAAGTGAGAGACGAGGAGTGGGGAGAGTTTTTGACTCCCCCCAACTCCTCACTAATCGGTCTAGTGTTCAGCTACATAGATATCGAGCAGCGTCGACCAGTTGTTGTCGACGTTGGCGTCGAAGTTCTTGATGTAGGGCTGCACGACGTACTCGTACAGATCCCAGATCATCGGTAGGAAGTAGTAGTGGCCGAGAAGACGCTGTTCGGCCGCCGATACCTTTTCGCAGTATTCCGCGCTTGCCGGATCGAGCGACGAAAGCTCGGCCATCATCGCGCCCAGCTCTTCATCGTCCAGGCCAACCTCATGCGGCACCGCGTAATACTTCCACAACCCGTTGATCATCGCCGCAGGGTCGGGGATAGTTGCGCCCCAGCTGTTGCGCTGTACGTTGATCAAGTCGACGTCCTGGCCCCAGGCATCACCCCAGCCCGGCCGGATCTCCACATCGGTGATCCCAAGAACGTTTTTCCACTGCTCAGCCATAATCTCTGCTGTGCGCAGATAATTGGGCGACGAACCACCGCTGGAGATGCGAATCTTGGGCAGGCCTTCCGGTCCGCCATATTTGGATGCCGCCAATTCCTGCTTCGCCAGTTCCGGATCAAAGCCGAAATCGGGCCAGTTGTCGGCGACAAAGCAGGGCAGTTCGGGTGTCAGATGGGTCTTCATAATGCGCTCGTTACGAGAACCCTCGTAGGCCGCGCCGATGGCCAGGTCCCAGTCCACCGCATGGAGCAAGGCACGCCGCACGTTGATGTCATCCATGGGCGGCTTGCTGGTGTGGAGAGCGAAGTAGAAGTTGGTGGCGTAGGGAATAAGCACGAACAGGTCGGGGTTTTCGACGCGCAGCGGCTCGCGAATGTTGGTGAACCAGTGCGCGACATCGGCCTCACCGTTCTGCCACATTATGTAAGTGATGTTCTCATCGTTGGACCATTGGGCTTCAATGCGCTCGATGAAGGGCTTCGTGTCACCCCACCAGCCGGGGTTTTGCACGACGACATAATCGCGGGCATCCAGGTCCCACACCTCGATCTGGAACGGGCCGTTCACACGGGTGGTGGCATCGGCCGCGAATTCATCGGCGGTCACGTCCTCCATCTTGACGAAGCCCGTGTTGTAATGCGCCATGCTGGCGATAAATGTCGGGTTTGACGATTCCAGCGTGATCTGCAGCGTCTTGTCGTCAAGAGCGGTCAGACCCGAGATCGTATCGGCTTCACCGTCGATCACAGCCTGTGCGCCCGCGACAGTGCCAAGCCGCAAGAAGGTCCAGCAGGAAATGCAGTTCGGGCTGATCGCCCAAGACCAGTAGTCTATAGCCTCCTGGGCCACGACAGGCGAGCCGTCGGACCAAGCAGCATCCGGGTGGATATGGATTGTATAGACCGTGTTATCGTCGTTGACTTCCCAGTCGGTGGCCAGCCAGGGTTGCAAGTTGTGGTTGCGATCGCGCAGGAAAAACGGCATCCACATATGTGAGATCCAAGGGCGGCCAAAACCACTCTCAGAAGCCGGGTTCAAACGGCTGAGATCTCGCGTCACGTAACGGATGACCTGCTCTTCGGCTGCATCGTCCGGTAGGGGACGACCGGCCATCTCTTCGCCTTCATCTGCCATGGCCGCGCCGCCGGAATCCGCCGGAGCAACAGGTGCTGCGCAAGCAGACAGCACCATGCCGAGGATCACCAGCAGTGCAACTGCATGGAACAATCGGGTTCTACTTTTCATGGGTTTCAATCTCCGTCTTGGTCATTTGATGCGCCTCTGCTCGAGAGGCGCGGTTGTTGATGGTAAAACTACAAAGAAGGGAGCTAAGTGGGCTGAGAATCGGAGGCACTTCTCGACTCTCAACCCTTACCTAATTACTCCTCAGCGACATAAATATCCAGCAACGTGGCCCAGTTGTTATCCACGTTTGTGCTGAAGTTCTTGATGCGCGGCTTGACACTATAGCCGTACGGATCCCAAATCATCGGAATGATTGGATAGTGGCCCAGCATGCGCGCTTCCGTCTCTTGCACCTTAGCACAGAATTCAGGATCGTCACGCGACATGGACTTGAGCCCCTCAATCATCTCTGCAAGCTCAGTGTCGTCTGCCATGCTGCCCGCTGCGGCAGGGTTGCCGTAATTGGCCCAGTGGCCGGAAAGGAAGTTCGGCGGATCGGGCAGGATGGCGCCCAAGCTCTGCCGGCGGACGTTGACCAACTCGGCGTCCTGGCCCCACACATCCATCCCACCGGGGCGAACTTCCACGTTGGTGATGCCCAGATTGTTCTTCCACTGCTCAACCATGATCTCAGCTGTGCGGATATAGTTGGGCGACTGGCCACCGGTAGTGATGCGGATCGTGGGCAGATTTTCCGGCCCACCGTACTTTGAGTCGGCCAGCTCTTGTCTGGCAAGCTCAGGCGCCCAAAATGACGGATAGCATCAAGAGTGCAGAAATTAGGAAACGGAGATGCCAATTCTTCATTTGTGTCTCTCCTTTTGAAGATGGTGGAACTAAGGTTTTTGCGCCGCCTTTGGGGACGGCAGTGGACGCGACAGCCCCGACTTGTGCCAGCCAACTGTCAGATTGATTGTTAACTACCCGTGGAATTTGGGCATCCTGGCGACATTCGGAAGCGGAATCAGGACGTCCTCTCCAGCAAATTCGCGCGCTGCCTTGCACGCTGGTATGGAGCGTCCTTGCAGACGCCGGCATTATGCCAATAGGAAGCCGCTTTGTCAAGGTTGAGACAGGCCAGCAGTCTATATCCCAAAGGGCCGAGTTTCCAGCCACCTTCATACTTCAGCGCCGCGTGCGGGTGAGACGTCCCCTATCCTAGGAATTACGATCCCGAGTTGGGATGCATTCGAGCGATGGGAATGAAGGAAGTTGCATACGTCAGTTGATGTATATTGAACCAATGTCACGATGACATGACATGCGCTCGTACGAGAGTGTATGAGAGATCACGAGAGTTATACGAGCGTATGGTTTGTAGTCAGTATCGGGACATGCAGGATTTCTTGGGATTCTCAGGATGGTGGCGTCCTCGTTGTCACAGGTGCGCTCGTACGAGCGTTGACGAGAGATCACGAGAGTAATACGAGCGTTATATGAGTTGTCTTAAACAGGATATGCAGGAATTCATTGAATTGTCAGGATGGTGGCGTCCTCGCTGCCGCAGGTGCTCTTGTACGAGCGTTTACGAGAGATCATGTGAGTTATACGAGCGTTATGTGAGTTGTCTTAGACAGAATATGCAGGAATTTACTAAGATATCAGGATAGTGGCGTCCTCTTTGTCATAAGTGCGCTCGTACGAGCGTTTACGAGAGTTCACAAGAGTTATACAAGAGTTTGGTGAACTGGTAGGTCCTGGATATGGAGGCTTGCTATGGCACGGCTCCAATGTATCAGATAACATATGCAGTATCTTTGTTGCAAAAGCCTCGTCCCCATTGACCAACTTTGCGTTCTTGCCACCATACAGATGCATTCGATATGGCTGTGTTCGCCACATCCGCCAAGCAACGAAGATGGCGAATGGCTGCGGCGCGGGTTTTGAGGGGGGCGTTGCGGGGGTGTCCCCTTGCACAAGGGAGGGCCGCAGGACCGACCGCCCAGATAAGTACTCGTCCCTAGCGGCACAGGGCTGCCAAGGAACGACGCGAAAGGGCCGACTGCGTTTTGCGTTTGCCGGGGAGCAATTTGTAGAGACCGGCTGTTTCACGTTCGGGGCCAGCCCGAGGCCTAACCTCTGCCAAATGTAACTTGGTTCCAGAATAAAGCTTGCTACTGTAGTAGGGCGTGCGGAAAATGGGTTCCGACTATTGTCATATTATTGCACATTTGTGCTAAGTTGTCAAGGGGAAGGAGAATTCTGCCAACGGATGGCGGGCTTCAGTGGCGGCGCCTGAACGCACTGGCCTGAACCACGGTTGCAGCCAGATAGGCGTCCGTATCGCGTGCGGAAAATCGGGTCGGTGAGAACGAGGAGATTTCGACACTCGGCGTTTCACCGACCGCCAGTTCGGCCAACAGCAGACCGGCCACCGGACTGTATGCGAAACCACCCGAATGGAAGGCCGCTCCTACCACCAGTCCAGGAAGTTGCGGCAGCTTCCCGAGGATCGGCTCACCGTCCAGCGAGAAGGAGATCAGTCCGACCTGCTCGCTCTCCCAGCGGGTTCCGGCCAGCTTGGGGACCAGCGGGGTCAGATTCGTGGTCAGCTGCCTACGCACGCTTTTCGGCGCCGAAAGCTCCGACATGCGGAAGGCGAGATCGTCGACGCGCTCCTCTTTCCGGTCCTCAGTTTCTGCGCCGGCCAGTATACGGAAATCGGTAGTCCCCAAACGCGCTGGGCGAATATAGCCGCCATAGGGGTTGGCATTGATGGCTGGAATATCTGCGGGGTCGGTCAGTTGTGATGTGACGTACCGCTGGTGGACAAAGGACTTGATCGGCAGTCGCAAGCCGCACTGCTCCATGAATGCCCGCGACCATGCGTGGACCGTGGAAATCACGACATCCGCCTCCAGCACACCTAACGACGTCTGCACTCCGACAACGCATCCGTTCTCAATTTGCAGACCGCTGACGCGCGCGTTTTCGCGAATTTCCACGCCAAGATCGCGGCAGCGCCTGGCCAGCGCAGGGACGAATTCATGCGGTTCGCTGTAGCCGCCCAAGGCATCGTGGAGTCCGATCAAGTCGGCTTCGGGCGTCAAATCAGGCCAGCGGCGCCGCATCTGCTTAGCGTCGAGAATTTCGTAGGCAAAGTCAAGGCGATCATAAAGCGGGAGCAACTCTTCCCGCTGCGGCCAGGATGGAGGGTCGAAGAGATTTAGGCAGCCGACGTCTTGGAAACGGTAGCCGTATTGTTCCAGGTCTGCTGTCAACTCCTGGTAAAGTTGTAGGCTGATTTTGCGTGCCAGGACGCCGGTCTCCGTCCAAAGCAGGCCGGTAATTATGCCGCCGGCGCGGCTGCTGGAACCGTCGCCAACCTGGCCCTTTTCCAGCAGAGTGACGCTGCCGGACTTTTTGCTCGCTAGCTGATATGCAGTATTCAGGCCAATAGCGCCGCCGCCGATAACGATGAATTTAGGCATGGTATGGGCTTCTCCTCCCGATTGAGGAATGGTGCCTTTGAAGGAAAGAAACTGCTAAAATGGTATATCAGCGTACCATTCTTTGACCGACCGGGCAAGGGTCGAGAGAATCGGCCTTGTGGGTTCGTTTCATTAAATATCTTGAAAATAGCAGTTCTTCAGGAATTGTCAGGCGGAGGCAAATCCCGTAAAATATGACAATACAATAGTAGTGTCTGCCCCAACCAAACTCCGTAGCCTGAGACAGCCACACAGACACAGCATGCAATCGAGCAATTTTGTAGTCAGCGCCTCCAGAGTCAGGGTCTGGAGACGGCCCGAGGATCATCCATTACTGAAGCAGACTGACACCGCGCACCCAGCGTTTCGTGGCAAGTTGGCTGACAGATTTCCGCCGAGGATCGCGGAAGGACTGCCCAAAGTCCTCAGTGAGAATTCTGAGGATGCAAGGACCTGGTACTATTTCAGTCCTTTACTCAGCGACGAACCGCAGAGGACCCGCGTACTGACCCAGCTCTTGCGGCAGTCGTTTTTTGGCGCATTGCCTCCTCAGGTCTTTAAGGACATCCCAACGGCGACTTTGCAGTTTTGGCCGAGGCTCCCCCCGCCGCCAAGCAGGCCGCAAGTGGAAGGAGAGTCGGAACCGGACTTGTTGATCAAACTTGGACAGAGCGCTGTCATATTCGTCGAGGCCAAGTGCAACTCCGGTGTCAGCGAGTTCACTACCTTCGACCGCGATCGCGACCAGGTGATTCGCCTGGTCGACGTCGGTTCCTGGTACGCTCGCGAGCAGGGTTTCGACTGCTGCTGTGTACTCGTGCTGCAATATGGCGACGCGCAGATCAACGCTGAAAAGATCGTCAACCGCTATGCCGGCCAGCCGGAGGCGATTCAGAAGGCCCTGCCTTATCGCGATGACCTGGCCGAAGACGACCTTGAGAAGCTGGCGCGGGCATTGGCGTTCGTGCGTTGGCCGGATCCGTTGTACTGAAAACTGGAACAGCAGGACAGTGGGAGACTGTGATGACCTTACGCGTCGGACTAATCGGCTACGGGAGCTGGACCCGGATGGCATACATTCCAGCGATACGCCGTGACGGGCGCGCCGAAATCGTCTCTGCAGCCGCGCCCAGTGCCGCAACGCAGCAGCGAATCCGCGCCGAACTCGGCTCCGAAGTCGCTGTCTTCGCGAGTGCCGCCGAACTGTTGAGCGGCCCCTCGGTCGACGCCGTCTTTATCGCCGTGGCCGACGCCGCGCACGAAGAAGCGCTCAGCGCGGCGTTAGACGCCGGCGTGCCGATCTTCTATGAACCGCCCCTCGCCAGCGAGCGGCAGCGCATCCGGCCTATGGTGAAGCGGCTGCTCGAAGCGCCCCAGGTGACTCACGCCGACCTCGAAATCGGGTTCATTCCTGTCTTCGTCGAGGCAGCCAGGCGAGTGCGCAGCGGCGTCATCGGACAGGTGCATACAGCATCGGTTCGACTGCAATCAAACTGGGACGCGGACCCGGAAGCAGACCTGAGTACGCTCAATCACATCGCACCCTGGTACGTGGATACACTTAACCGCATCCTCGATGCAACGCCTTCCCGCGTACTGCTCCTTGAAGGAGACGGCCTGCCCGGACGCGCGCAGCGGCAATGCCAGGGTCTGTATGACTATGGCGGGGTGTGGGGAACGGTACAAGTCAATCTCGGCTGCGTTGTCGATCTGGAAACGACCGTCGAAGTAAACGGGGAAGACGGCGACCTGATTGCAGACCTTTTTTCCGGGGAATTGCGCCAGCGCACGCGCCAGCAGAGCGAATGGTCGGTGGAAACCGTGGCGGAATCCGAGCCGCGCGCCGGTTGGCCCGGCATGAACGAATGCGTTGCCACCTTCCTCGACGCCGTTGTCGGCGAACCGCTCCTCGAAACAACCTCCGCCGCCCCCGCTGTCAAGAATGTCGACGCGCTCAGAGAAGCCCTAGGTACCGGACCGCTTCCCGCTGATGCCTCTTCGGTCGCCCAGCTCCACCTCATCGGCCTCGCCGCAGAGGCGTCGAAAGACAGCGGCGGCTGGGCTAAGATCGAGAAGATTTCCTCCTTGTAGCCGGTACAAGAAGCGCCGCGCGGCGTGCCGTAACCCTTACTCTGTCTTGTGTACAGGGAAAACCTCTGCCGCGATCTTTTCCATCTGATCCTGTATAGCGTCAGCCGTTGGCGTGGTGTTGAAGTCAAACAGCATATGCTCGACGCCAGCTTCAGCGTAGCGCCCGATTCGGTCGCTGATTTCGGACATTGACCCTCCGAGAATGGACACTTCCGGGTCCGCCTGATCACCCAGTTCGGTGCGGGCGTGAAAGATGACCGTCCGCGGCTCGCCGCCCGCCCAGGCGCGCAACTTGGCGACGCCGGCGGCGACCTCTTCCGGCTCGATTTGAATCGGATGCCAGCCGCTCGCTTTGGTTGCGGCGCGGCGGATGGCCGCGTCGCTCAGCCCGCCTATTGTAAGGGGAGGGCCGCCTACCTGAGCCGGTTTCGGTTCGAACGCGCTTTCCTCAAAGTTGATCCATTCGCCCTGGAAGGACGGCTGCTCCTCGCTCCACAGGACACGCATCACGTCTATCCACTCATCCATCATGCGGCCGCGCCGGGTGAAGTCTGTGCGCAAGTAGCGGTACTCGTCCTCCATCCAGCCTACGCCGATCCCCAGAATCAAGCGGCCATTGGAGTACTGATCGACCGCGGCCGCCTGCTTGGCCGCCAGGATCGGATCGCGCTGCGGCAACACCAGTACGGTCGTGCCCAGGGTGACTGTATCGGTGATGGCAGCAACATAGCCAAGTGTGACAAAGGTCTCTATCAAGCAGAAATCGCTGAACCTCTGATGTACAAGCACATGATCTGCGGCCCAAAGCGAATCGAAGCCCGCCTGCTCGGCGGCTTGCGCCACCTGCTTTACCGCTTGCGGCGACTTCGCTGGACCGTGGCTGGGTAGAAAGACACCAAATTTCATTGTGGATCTCCTTGCGGTCTTTTTTGTCCCATTGAAACTCTTGGGCAGTGTGGATCGATGTCAGTATGGATGCAAGTGCCGCGCCGGCGCCCGCTGCCCGAAGGATTCAGGGAACAGGTATCCCCTTAATGGCCATCTCGCTTTCCGGCCGCAGCAGAAAAACTTGGGCGTCGCCGGTGCGGTGGGCCTCGGCCACGAGATAGTCGAAACAGGCAGTGCGTACCTCTTCACATGCGGGATCGTAGAAGCGATTGTTCAACTCGTGCGGGTCTTTCTCCAGGTCGTACAGTTCGCACAGATCGGTCAGGTTCCAGACCAACTTCCAGCGCCCGTCGGTCACCATGCGCGCGGAGTAGTGACCCCACGGGTCGCCGTGGTACTGCGCGTAATGCATGGTACGCGGCCAGTCATTCGCTCCCGCGGCGAGTGGTAGGAGAGACTGCCCGTGAAGGCTCCGACCCGACAGACTTTCCTGTTCTGTGCCCGTCATTAGGTGCAGACAGGTTGCGGTAACGTCCATCAGATGAACCGGGTCACTGTTTCGACTTGGTTCGGGCGCTCCAGGTGACTTGAGAAGCATGGGGATGCGGTATGTTTCGTCGTACATATAGGCGCCCTTATTCATCAAGCCATGGGACCCGGCCATATCGCCATGGTCTGCGGTGAAGATGATGGCTGTATCATCGTATAGGTCGAGTTGTTTGAGAGTAGAAACCACCTCGCCGACCATCTGATCGATCAACTCAATGTAGGAGAAGCAGCATGCCAGCATCTCCTTGAGTTCCTGGTCCTGTTCGTCAGATGAAAGTCCTCCGGCGTTAGCCTCATATAACAGGCGTATTTTTTTCTGGTTGATCGGTTTTCCGTCAAAAGTGTCGTAGCGATTGGGCCACATTTCGATGTCAGCGGGGTCGTAGCGAATGCCCCATTCGTCCGGAACCATCCACGGAAAGTGGGGACCGGGGAAGGAACAGGTAGCCATAAAGGGCCTTGCCTTGTCCCGCGTATGCAGGAAATCCTGGGTGTAGCGGGCCGCGACGACATCGGGAAATCCCTCCATGCCCACGTCCAAGGTACCTGCGGCGCCACGCCCCACGCTTTGAACAAGGGGCGCGATTCGCGTGTTGGGGTGCCAGTGCGAGCTGTCCAGGAAAACGGGGCCGCCTTCGTAAGGCTCCCGGTGCTTGTGGTGGAAACGGGAGTCGAACAGGTCCTGCGCCGGGCCTAAGTGCCACTTGCCAAACCAGGCCGACTCATAGTCGCTCTCTTCGTCGATCCAGTCCTGAAGCATTGTTACGTCCGGCCGCATGTGTTCACAGTAGGAATAATGGGGGGTCGAGTTATTGAACATGTGGTGGCCGTGCGGATAGAGGCCGGTGAGCAGGCTGGCGCGCGCAGGTGAGCAGAGAGCCAAGGGCGTATAGGCCCGTTCGAAAAGGCAGGAATCGCCGGCCAGTTCGGTGATGTGCGGTGTTCGGACCAGTGTTTCCTGATAACAGGTTAACAGATCGATCCGCAGCTGGTCACAGAGGAAAATCAGCACATTGGGATTGTTCGGACTAGCCATACAAATCGCCTTTCACGTATTAAATGTCGAGCGAGCAAAGGCGGACACTTCAGGAGCAGTGACGACTGTGCCGCAAGAAGCTTGTCATCGGAATCAGAGGCCGGCCGATCCCCGTGCCGCAATTTCGACCTGCGGCAGCAGCAGCCGCAACTGCGCGTCGTCCGTGCGGTGCGCCTCCGCCATCAGATAATCGAAGCAACTTGCGCGCACATCCTCGTATTCAGGATCGTAAAAGTAGTTGGTTAGCTCGTGGGGATCGTTTTCCAGGTCATACAGTTCGCACAGATCCGTCAGATTCCACACCAGCTTCCAGCGGCCGTCGGTCACCATACGCGTTGAATAATGACCGTACCAGTCGCCGTGATACTCCGCGTAGTGCATCGCGCGGTCCCACGCCCCGTTTCCCTGAACGAGGGGCAGCAGCGACTCGCCGTGCAGGCTTTGCCCCATCATGCTCTCCTGTTTTTGCCCTGCCATCACGTGCAGACAGGTCGCGGTCACGTCCATCAGGTGTACGAGCGCAGCGCTGCGGCTGGGTTGCGGCGTCCCTGGGGCTTTGACAAGCAGGGGGATGCGGTAGATCTCGTCATACATGTAGGCGCCCTTGTTCATCATGCCATGGGAACCGGCCATATCACCGTGATCGGCGGTGAAGACGATGGCCGTCTCCTCGTACAGACCAGCATCTTTGAGCGTCGCTACTACTTCGCCCACCATCTGGTCGATCAGCTCCAGATAGGAGAAGCAACAGGCCAACAACTCCTGCAACTCCCGGTCCTTCATCTCCTGCGTCTGTCCGACTGCCCCATCAGCCAACGGGCGCGCGGCGGACTGTACGAGATCTTCCCCGCGAACGTCCTGCATCAGGCGCAGCTTTCTCTGGTTGGTCGGCTTTCCTTCAAAAGTGTCATACCGATTCGCCCACAATTCGATGTCATCCGGGTCGTAGCGAATTCCCCATTCGTCTGGGACCATCCAAGGACTGTGCGGCCCGGGGAAGGAGCAGGTCAGGAAAAAGGGCCTCGTCAGGTCGCGGTTACGCAGGAAATCCTGGGAGTAGCGGGCCGCCACCACATCAGGGAAGCCCTCCATTCCCACATCCAGCGTGCCCGCCGTGCCGCGCCCGACGCTTTCTACCAGGGGCGCAATGCGCGTATTGGGATGCCAGTGGGAACTGGTAAGAAATCCGGGCCCGCCCTCGTAAGGCTTCTGCGTATGATGGAAGCGGGAGTCAAACAGGTCCTGCGCCGGGCCGACGTGCCACTTGCCAAACCAGGCCGACTCGTATTCGCCTTCCTCGTCGACCCAATCCTGTATCATGGCCACGCCGGGCCGCATGTTTTCGCAGTAAGAATAGCCCGGCGTCGAATTGTTGAACATGTGGTGGCTATGCGGATAGAGCCCCGTTAGCAGACTGGCCCGCGCAGGTGAGCAGATAGCACAGGGCGTATAGGCCCGCTCGAAAACACAGGAATCCTGCGCCAAGGCAGAAATATTCGGTGTGCGCACAAGCGTATCGGCATAGCAGGCCAGAAGATCGATGCGCAACTGGTCACACAGAAAAACCAGAACATTGGGTTTGCTCTCGTTGGCCATGCGGTTTTCCTTGCTAGTAAAGAGGGTAGAGCTCGCACCAGCAGCTTCAGTCTAGAGATTCATGCTCGCCAAAATCGACACGTAAGTATTTAGGAATCCGCCTATCTTTCCCAGGGGAAAGCGCAAGTCGGCCGATTGGCATAGCGAGTCATCCGAATCTGCAGTCTGCTGCCGCAGCCCGGCCCTAGCCGCACGGTGAAGTGGTCGCCATCTATGGCAGTCGTTACGCCGTCGTGGTCTACGCTCACGAACTGATGCTCGCCGTAACCGCCCCCTTGGACGACAACAGTGCGCGACGTAAGCTGGTCAGTATTAACCAACGTCAACGTCATCTCGTCGTCACTCAGGTTTTCGACCAGCGCGCCAACATCTTCCGGCATGCCGGCCCTCTGCCGCGTCGGATTGAAGTAGCGCACGCGACTGTGGAGAGGAAAGCCCAGCCGCTCCGTGGGCAGACCGCCCAGCATGAGCTCGGTCAGCCGGCTCACCATAGCGGGATTGAAGCCGTTCATGTCGTCAGACATGCGCGTATCCGGCGAAGTGCTGTCGGCACGCACCTTGCCAATTCTTTCTCGCACCTCCGCCAGATCTTCCTGCAGCGCAGTGACCGGATACTCCGGGTTGTCTCCTTCCAGAAAACGTACCCACTCGTTCTCCTGCACGCGCGGCAAGTCCGCCCGGTCCATCGACCAGTAGTACACTTCCAGCGCCCCCCTGTTGAACGGCTCCGCCGTGTAGTCGTACCAGCCATCGTCGCCGTGCATGTGGGGGTATAGCGTCTGCCCGCCCACCGTCTTGCTATTGGCGTTTACCTTGTCGATGACGCCGCGCCATGTGTCCACATATCCCTGGTCGCCGGTCATCAGCAGCCCGTTGCCGAAGCCGTAGTGCACGCGATTCAGGAAGAAAGGCCGGTGCGCCAGTTCGCCCGTCTGCGGCACCGTTACCGAAAATCCCCAACCATAGACTCCGCCGTACCACTTGCCGTCACTGGCGCCCCCGATGCTGCCGTCCAGCCCGATATTGGTGGGGACAATTCCGTTGTTGTCAGCAGTGCGCTGACTCCATGCATCGATATAGTCGACCAACCAGTCCTTATACTTGGCGTCCCCGGTCTGCATGTAGGCGTTGAAGGCCAGCGTCGTCGTCGACAGATTGAGCGGGTGGTCGCCGACCACGTCGTTGTATTCCTCAAAGTGGGCTATCATTTCGGCGTAGGTGCGTTCGCCATGACCAGGCTTGAAGCGCCCTTCGATTTCAAGCGAATCGCCGGCCCAGTCGAGGCCGGTCGACTTCCGCATCAGCGGGCCGCGGCTGCCGTTGAACATGCTGCGAATAACGCGGTGTTCAGGATCATAGTTGTGAGCTTGAGGATCGGTGCCCATATAGAAGCCGGCAAAGCGTTCCATACGCTGGCGCGCCAGGTGGTTATACGGGTCCGACAACGGCTGTAGGAAGAAAACCGAGAAGCCCTCTCCGTTGTGCATCCAGTCGAACATGACAGGAAACTCTTTGTAGTACATGCCGTCGCGGGCAAACGGCACTTCGACAGTCTTGGCCTCAGTGTACTGGCGGAGATGGCCTTCCCAGCCCTTCTTATACAGCTCCAGAACATTGTCGGGCGCACCCAGTGCATGCAGCATGGTCCATCCCGCCAGATTTTCGGCGGCGTCATCCGGCCCGTCATCGCCGCCCCAGCGGGGAACACAAAGAAGATAGCCGCGCTCGTCAAAATAGCGGGCGTAAAACTCCTCGACGGCCGCGGTCTGGTTGCGGATCAGTTCCCATTCCAGCAGCGCCCAATAGGGAGGGGGCGTCGGCGTGTCGATCGAAATTATCGGTGCGTGGTTTCTTGATGCAGGCATGATCGGTTCAATTGTCCTCTCGTGGGTTTAGACTTGTGGCGCCAGGCGGGCCACTGCTGTCAGAAACTGCTCAATCTCATCCGCCGTATTGAATGGGGCAATGCCAATGCGCACGCCGCAGATCTCCGGGCGGAACTTCACGACGATGCGATAGTCGTCCAGCAGGCGCTCGACAAGCTGCTGACAGCGCGCCGGCGACCCTTCGTGTAGTTGAATCGTTGTGACGCTTGATGAATGTTCCCAGGCGTCTGGGCTGGCGACGTATACGCCCGGCACGCGCTGCAGACCGGCGCGCAACTGCTCGGTCAGCAGGCGACAGTGCTTTTCTATTGTTTCCAGTCCGATGCGTTGCACCGTCTCTACACACGCGCCGGCACCGATTCGAAGGGCGTAGTTTGGCGTACCCAACTCTGTGAGGGCCGCGGCCGTCATTTGGCTGGGGTCAATACGCCCCTCAGCGTCCAAGGGGCGAGGGAGTTGAAAAGGATTGTACCCCTGTTTGCCCTCGCCGGAAACTGCCAGAAAACCAATTCCTGGCGGCCCCATCAGCCACTTGTGGACCGAGCCGCTGTAGAACTCGGCTCCGATCTCCTGCGCGTTGACTGCAAACATGCCAAGAGATTGGGCGCCGTCAACCAGCGTCTTGACCCCGCGTGCCCGCGCCAAGCGCGTCGCTTCGGCTACAGGTAATCGGCGGCCGTCTATGTTGGACACATGGCTCATCACCAACAACCGATGCGCCGGCGTCAGCAATCGGTCCAGCTGCTCCAGAAAAAAGTCAGGCCCGCCGTAAGAAGGCCTTTCTGTTTCATCAGCGGAGTTTTCGGACGCTGCAGAAGGAATGACAGTGACATTCACGTCCCGTCCTTGCGCCAGCCCTTGCGCCGCCCGATGCGTGCTAAGATGCTCGAAGTCGGTCACGGCCAGCTTGTCGCCCGCCTGCCAGTCGAGGCTCAAGATCGCCAGCCGCGAGGCGGTTGTGGTATTGGAGACCCAGGCCACATCTTCGGCCGGAACCCCAAGCATCTTTGCCACCATATGTCGGGCCTTCTCGGCGCCGTCATAAAAGCGAACGCCGGGCTGCTTCCCGCGAATTGCGATGATCTCCTCGTTCTCAGCCCGCAATGCGACCGCCATGCAACGTTGGACCGATTGCAGAACCGGTCCAAAAGTGCAGCTGTTCAGATAGATATAATTGTTCGTCAGGGGAATATCAGCGCGCAGTTGGCTGAGTGAGGAGATCTCCGGCTCGCCGCGGTTACTATCCACTGGGTCACTCGCATGATGAAACGTTCATAAACTTGGCTGTGGCGAGACGGGGGAATCCGGGGCAAAAAATATTAGTCTCGGAACACTTATTTGGTCGGGTCCAGAGCATCCTGAAGCCCATCTCCCATCAGCGTGAATGCGTACATGGCCAGCGCGATCATTAACCCGGGGAAAAAGGCCAGATACCAGTGCGACTGGATCGCGCTGAGATAGTCATTGAGCATACGCCCCCAGCTGGGAAGCGGCGGGTTTATGCCAATCCCCAGAAAACTCAGGCCGGACTCGCCCAGAATCGCGCCGGGGATGCCCAACGTCACGCTGACGATAATGGGAGACATCGTGTTCGGCAACAGATGGCGGATGATTATGCGATAGTCGGGTACGCCAATACAGGTCGCAGCCAGTACATAGTCCTGTTCGCGCAAGGAGAGAAACTGACCCCGCACCAGGCGCGCAATACCCATCCAACCCGTGACAGCGAAGACAAAGAGAACGTTGCGAAAGCCCGGCCCCAGAACGCTGATGATCAGGATGCCCAACAACAGATTGGGAACGGAGTTGATGACTTCAATGATACGAATCAGAACAAAGTCGACCGCGCCGCCGTACCAGGCCGCGACCGCCCCATACGGGAGGCCGATGGCAAGGGCGATGAAATTGCTGATAAAGCCAATCGCCAGCGAAATACGCGCGCCGTAGATGACGCGTGTCAAAATGTCGCGACCGAAGGGGTCTGTGCCCATCGGATGTTCAAGCGAGGGGAAGAGCCACGTCTTGTCGTACTGCTGGAAGTCATAGCCCTCCGGCGCCAGCAGGTTGGCAAACAGAGCCAGGAATATCAGCAACAGGACGAAAGCCAGGGAAATCATGGCCAGCAGGTTGCGCGAAAATCGTCTGGCCGCGTCGCCCCACAGGTTGCGAGGCCGCGAGTTCAGGTCTAGGGCCAGAGCAGCCGCCTGCGCGGCAGCGCTTTGGCGGTCACCATTCTGCTTCGCCGAAGAGGTGGAAATGGTAAATCTCCTTCGCGCCTGTTGCGAACTTAGGCGCGTTCTACATGCCGCCGCCAACACGTATGCGCGGGTCGACCACGCCGTAAAGCAGGTCGGTGACGAGGTAGGCGATGGCAATGGCAAAGGTCCACAGCAGGATCAGCGCCATGATCACCGGGTAATCCCGATTATAGAGGGCCAGGGTTATTTGGCCACCAATTCCCGGTATGCGGAATATCGCTTCAATGAAGAACGAACCCAGCAGCAGGTTGACCACCATCGGCCCCAGCAGTGTGATAAGTGGCAACGACGCCGCACGAAAAGCATGGCGAAACACCACCGCCCGTTCCTGCAGCCCCTTGGCCCTGGCAGTGCGAACATACTCCGCCTGCATCGCGTCCACCATGCTGGAACGCGTGAAGCGGGCCATGCCGCCGATCTGGCCAAGCGCATAGACAGCGGTGGGCAGGATCCACTGATTGGGTTCTCCCCAACCGCCGGAAGGAAGCCATTGCAAAACCACCGCGAAAATGATGATGCTCATAATGGCGATAACAAAGGGGGGCGTAACAAAGGTTGTGATTACGACAACGTTGGTGGCGTAGTCCAACCAGGTATTGGGGCGCAGCGCGGCCAGGATTCCCAGACCAATGCCGATCGGTATCCCGATCGCCATCGCCGACAGACCAAGTTGAGCAGTTGCGGGCCAGGAGCGGCTGATGAAATCCGTGACCGGCTCCCCATAGCGGAAGGAGATGCCGAAGTCGCCGCGCAGTGCTGCCCACATGTAGCGAAAATACTGTACATAGAGCGGTCTGTCGAGGCCGTACTTGGCCATCAACTTCTCGCGGATGTGTTCAGGGATTTCCCGGAACTCGGATGTCGTCGGCATGGCGTCGAACGGGCCGCCCGGAATAGAGTGGATCATGAGAAAGATCATGATCGATACAATAAAAAGGACGCCAATAATGCCAAAGAAGCGTCCCAGCACATAGCGCGCCATCCGGGCCTCCGTCTATTGAGAGGAGAGATTCGAGCAACTGGTCATGCACAGCTCACGGATACGTATTGACGGCGGACGAAGTGGTCAGACTTGGAGGAGTGAGAATGGATTCATCCCTCTCACTCCTCCAGCCCAGATTTACTTTTCTATAATGTAGCCGCTATCCAGGAGCATCATGTTATAGACGCCAAGTGTGCCGTCGTCTGTGAGGGTCAGACCTGAGACGTAGTCCTTGTACAGGACTGCCTGTACAGGGTTCATTACGAAAACGCCGATGGCATCACGCGCCAGGATCTTGAGGGCGTCGTGGTAGAGGTCGCAGCGTTCGGTCGACATCGCCATTGGACGGGCCGTGTCGATCAGGTTGCGGTACTCTTCGTCGGTCCAGCCGGTGAAGTAGGAGGCAGCGGGATCGTCCCACCAGTCCACGAAGTTGCTCGGATCGATGAAGTCTGCGCCCCATCGATTGAGGGCGACTTTCAACTCGCCGTTGCGCATCTGGTCGACATAGTAGGCGCGCTCGACGTTCTGCGGCGTGAGTGTGACCCCCAGATTGTCGGCCAACATTCGCTGGATCGCCTCGGCTTCGCGGATGAACTCACCCTCTTTGGTGTATATTGTCAGCTCGGGGAAGCCCTCGCCGCCGGGGTAGCCGGCCTGCGCAATCAGGTCCGCAGCCAGTTCGGGATCGTAGTTCTGGAACGCGATCAACTCGGGGTCGTCGTTGCGCTCGCACGGGAAGTCCTTGGGCAGGAAGCCGTGCGCGGGAATGCAGGTTCCTCGCATAACGTTGTCGCACAGGGATGTGCGATCGACCGCATGCGCGAACGCCTGGCGAACAAGCATGTTGTCAAAGGGCGGCGTGCGCTGGTTCATGTAAATGTAGACGCCGCGGTTCATCACGCTGATGTAAGCCTCTTGGCTCAGCTGCGGATCCGCCAGGACCTGCACTAGGTCATCGCCGGTCACGCCGACCCCGCCATCGATATCGCCGGCCTGATACATTTGCAGCAACGGTGCGCCGACCTCTGGGATGATCACCTGAACTCGCTGTTCAAATGTCGCCGGGTAGGGTCCCGTGTAGTGCGGATTGGGCGTGAAGATCACGTCCTTGCCCCGGTTCCACTCGGCGATACGGTAGGGGCCGTTGCTCGGCGCAGTCGCGGGATCGTTGGCCCAATCGTCACCGTGCTCCTCGACCATGTGGCGGGGAACCGGCGCCGCGTGCCAGTTGATCTTGAACATATAGTAGGGAATCGGCACCTTGGTGGTGAGGGAGAAGGTGTAGTCGTCAATCTTCTGCACACCCAACTCTTCGACTTCCACTTCGCCCTTGTTGTAGGCTTCACCGTTTTCGAGGTCGAAGAGGAACCAGGCGTAGACATTGGCCATTTCCGGGTTCAGGTAGCGCCGGAAGCTGTAGACCCAGTCATCGGCAGTGACCGGCTCGCCGTCGCTCCACTTGGCGTCCTGGCGCAGGTGGAAGGTCCACGTGCGGCCATCCTCGGAAAGCTCCCAGCTGTCGGCCGCGGCCGGGTGCCATTCGCCTTCCGGACCCATCTTGGCCAACTGCTCGATCGTCGCCTCATAGGCGAAGCCCTCGTACTCATTGCGCATCGTGTCAAAATGCTTGCCTTCAATACCGGCAGAGCGGAACACCTGCTGGTCAAGAGGCGCAGCGTCGTCAGGCAGGGTAACGCCGCCTGTGCTGACAACCTCCATCATCTCCTCTTCGGCCATCTCTGACGCCGGCGCCGCGGGCGCCACGCAGCCAGCCGCAGTCAGCATGACTAGGATTGCCAACAGCGCAAATAACGGAGCGAATCTTTTCATCTTCAAAGGTCTCCTTGCTGGGTTTAGTAAATGCGGAAATTCAATGGTGGGTCTGGGGTGGAAATAAATTCCGGCGCAAGTATATCGTCTAACTAGTGGAATGGTCAAGAATTGTATAGCTTTAGTGCGCAATCTGCCTCAAGTGTGCAGACTTCGCACCAGCAGTAGGTCGATAAACCTGGCCGCAGCCGAGCAAAAGGTAGAATATCTCAGTCAAAATTCCTGGTCACGGCATTCCCCTGACACCTTCCACCAGCCGCTCCAGGTCATCCTCGTTGTTAAAGACATGGGTTGATACGCGAATCATGGTGCCGTCCAGCTCCAGCGGGGCGACCAGAACTTTATTCTCTTTCAGGTGCTCCTGTATCTCGGCCGATGAGTAACCGTTAAGACTGAATGTAACGATGCCTGATGACTTCTCATAGTGTAGGGGCGTATGCAATGTCAAGCCGGGGACTTCCCCAAGGGCCGCCTTGACGCGGTCGGTGTAGGCGGCGATATGGGAAAACACGCTGCCCCAGCCAATTTCAGCCCAGTAGTCGAGTGCTTTGCCAAACCCGATCTGGTCGGCCAGATTGCGCGTCCCGAACTCGAAGCGTTTGGCCTCGTCCAGCAAAGTGAGGCCGCCCACGAGGTCAAAATCCTTCTGCGAATGGGAGCCGATCCAGCTTGGCTGGATCCAGGGAATCCGATCCCGGCGCACGTAGAAACCGCCTGTTCCCTGCGGCGCCATGATGTACTTGTGTCCGCTGAAGGCGTAGAAGTCGCAGTCCAGCGCGCGCATGTCGACCGGAATCGCGCCGTAGGACTGAGCACCGTCCAGCAGGACCGGGATACCGGCATTGTGAGCGATGTCGACCAGCGCTCGCGCCGGCAGCCGCTGACCTGTGCGCCGGCATACGTGGCTGATCGAAACGACTCGTGTGCGCTCATCGAGCATGTGTTCAAACTGCTCCAGCATCTGCTCCTCGTCGTGGACGATTTCGAGGAAGCGCAGCTCGATGCCATAGCGCTGCACGTGGCTATACCAGGTAATACGGTTGCCCGGATGCTCCTTGTCGCTCAGGATGACGTTGTCACCGGCCTGCCAGTTGATGCCATTGGCCACGATGTTGATGCCGATCGTCGTGTTCTCGCCCAGCACGATTTCGTCACTGTCGGCATTCATCGACTGCGCGACCTTGTCGCGCGTCGCCTCGAACCCCTCCAGCATCTTCTCGTTGATCCCAGGCGCGGCCCCGCCAGCATTATGAAACTGCGCCCAGCGGTTCGTCTCCTCGATCACAGGCTCCATCTTCGGCGAAAACCCGCTGCTCTGGAAGTAAGCGTACTCGTGGGTAATGGGTGTAAGGCGGCGGATGTCGGACAGTTGCATAGTCATTTTCTCTACAGTTTCCGCAATACGATAGTTTTCTCAGCAAAATGGTTTTCGGGGCCCTGCAGGTACAGCAGTAGGCGCCCATCCTCCGACTCCAACGGCTGCCGCTCCACCCCATCTACTTCGACACCAACCTGGTCGCCTGGTTCATACCCTTGCACAACCAGCCCATGATAGCGGATTACGTACACACGTATAGTAAGTTCGCCCGATCCAGGCACAAAGTTCACATCGACAAATCGCATGCTTTTGCTGTTGGCCTGGGCAACGAAAGGATAAGAGGGGCCGCCGCCTTCGAGGTGGATTGTACAGGATGCGCCGGGTTCCAGCCGCGGCAAGGTAAAGAAGCAATTGTTGACAATGTGCGCCAAGTAGCTGGCCACTCCATCCTGATTCTCGCCCATCTCAAGACGCAGCGAAGCGTATTCCACCTCCTGCTCTGCCTCGTCCTCTTCGGCAACCGCGCCTGCTCCCAGCGCGTCCGGCCCCGCTTGCTCCGGCGCCCCTAGCGGGACTGCAGTCTCCACCATCAGCTCCTCGATCGTCCGTCCCGTCGGGTTGTGGGCGTGAATCGTTCTACCGCCGTCAGCCACTCGGAACTGAACATCCTCGTAGTCCTGTACGCGCTGGTAAATCGCCCGCTGCGTAGCCTGCCACATATTGAGACGTTCGGCTCGCCTTATGCCATAACACATCCAATCAAAAGTGCCGCGGCCGTTGTTGTAGCTGGGATCAACCGTGAAAAGGGGGTGATATTGCAGTTGGTAGACCCCGTCACTCAGAGCAGTTTCGATGTCCTGGTCTCTGCTGTTCGGCCGCTCGTAAACAGCATCGATCATATCAGGCGGCGGATCGTACTCATGGGTCATGTCCCAGCCGCGCAGTTGTCGGCACTCTTCAGTCGTACTGACCACGCCATGGAAGGGAAACCAGAATCCGGGACTGGCGATCGTTGGCGAGGTCATGGTCTGGTACGTGACCACCTTGTCATCCATATCTGGATTTGGCGCCTTGTCGCCGTATTCGGCCATCAGATGAAAATGAAAGGTGCCTAGTCCCATGAAGTGCGGCACGTTTTGGTAGAGAAAGTCCATGGCGTCGATCATCTCGGGATAGACGCTGTAACCTCCGTGTCGTCCTCCAGTGTAGAGCCGGACGCCCAGGTTCTTCTCCGACTCGATCACGTGGCGCGCGAGGTTAGCCCCCATCATATACTTGGGCGGCGCCTCTTGGATGGCATCGTTGTGTAGTCCGATCTCGATAAAATCGTACTTGGAAATCTCCCGCACCCACTCCTGGTCCATTTCCGTCGTGGTAGCCTCTGGTGAAATGTTTGCATCGAGAAGTGTGTGCGTGGCCGGAACCAGATGTTCTCCCTGGTAGCGGAGCATCGTCAAGTCCAACGACTTGTCTGGATCGTGGCGGATGTTCATAACGCCGTCGTAGCTTCCGAATGTGCGCAAACGCGAGTCCCAGTGGCCATCCTGCCCGCAGGACCAGAGTACGCCGCGCAGCTGGTAAAGCAGGGTCTCGGCCCAATTGAGGGGATTGAACCAGCGCCGTACGTCTTCAGCGTTCAGATGGGCCTGCCAGATGCCCCCCATATGCTCGAAAAGCGCGTTGGCGATAAACAGGCTTTTCTCGGTCTGAACGATTCCCGCGCCTACTCGTTGCAGGGTAGCGGAGTCCCGCCCAGAAAGATCCCCGCTGACCTCCAGCAGATCGGCCAGAACAGTGGCGTTGGTTTTCGCTTCGGCCATACATGTGGTGAATCCTTTGTAGCCCGAAATGTACCACTCTTCCCATTTGGATCGATCGCCGAAGAGACTGTCGCCCCGCCACTGCCATGCGGTGTAGCCAGAAGTCTGGGTCAGAACCAGTCTTTCCAGGCCGAGCAGCTCCCGAGGCAGATTTGTAGGCCCGGTTACGCACAGAAATGAACCATCCCGATCTAGCCAGCGCTCGATTGCATCGATGGCAGCCGGCGACAGGCTATGGGCGCTGGGCAAGAAGAGGAGAGAAATCTCCGCCAGTCTTTCGGCCAGACCGTCATCCCCGATGAAATCGTGTTTGAGGTTGAAGCGGTTCAGAGCGGCTGAAACGGTGCTCGGTGCCAGGTAAGCGTACTGTCCCTTAAGCCAGCTCTTTTCCTGGCCCCAGGCGTCCTCAAAAGTGTAGATAGCTCCGCTGCGTTGCGCCTCTTCAGCGTTGGCGCGCCGCGTGCGCTCGCTCCAGAGAATTCCGATGTTGGAAGAGAGTTCGGATCGTCGGGAAGTCACTGATAGGAGCTCCTGTCATGGAATCGAGGCATTAGAGCGTTCGACAAATGATCATGATTGCATCGAAGTACTGGGTGAAAGAGACTCAGTTCTGAAGCGTCATCTTGGGGTCGAGCGCGTCGCGCAGCCCGTCGCCAAGGAAGTTGATGCACAGTAAAGTCACGAAGAGAAACATACCGGGAATCAGAGCCAGCCACGGCGCGGAATCCATGAACTGTTGGGCGCCGATCAGCATTTGCCCCCAAGTTGGGGTCGGCGGCTGAACCCCCAATCCAAGATAGCTGAGACTCGATTCGGCGATGATGGCAAAGCCCAGGGTCAGAGTGGCGTTGACGATGACCGGAGCCAGGGTACTGGGCAGGATATGGCGGAACACGATGCGTCCGTTGGGTGCCCCGGTCATGCGCGCCGCCTCCACAAAGTCGCGCTGCTTGATCGAAAGGATCGTGCCCCGCACAATGCGCGCCAACCCCATCCAACTGAATACAGAGAGGATCAGGATTATGCTCCACACCGACCCGCCACCATATCGAGATAGAATGAGCAGAAGAGGCAAACTGGGAATCGAAAGCATAATGTCGGTAAGGCGCATAAGCACGCTGTCGAGGTGCCCGCCAAAATACCCGGAAATCGCGCCTATCAATACACCGATCAGTAGGCTGACAAGCGAAACACTGAATCCGATAAAAAGCGAAACGCGACCCCCCACCATGATGCGTAAGGCGACATCTCTGCCCAGTTCATCGGTTCCGAAGTAGTGCTCTGTGGACGGCGCATTGAGACGCGACCGCAGATCTGTCTTTGACATCGAGTGGGAAGAGAACAACGGCCCTCCCGCCGAGTAAATGATAATCAGCCCGAACACGATTAGAGCCACGAGCGCAACCCGGTGACGGCGCAAACGCTGCCAGACATCCTGCCTGTAAGTACGGGTCTGGTGTTCTCGGGTCAATTCGCTTGCCATATCAGTCTCGAGTTTCCAAGAACATCAGGAAGCCCTCCAAACTTGGGGCATGAGCAGTTTCGCTGAAACCAAGCCATATTCTTTCACGAATAGACCACTCTAGGGTCGATGAAGGCGTAGAGAATATCGGCGGCGAGGTTGAAGAGAGCTACGAGAAACGCGAAGATCAGGAAAACTGCCATAGCGATATTGAAATCATTATTGATGAGTGAATCGTAAATCAGCCGCCCCATGCCCGGCCACGAAAAGATTGTTTCGGTAAGCACTGCGCCGCTGATAAGTCCGGGGATGCTCAAGGCAATCAGGGTGACCATGGGGATAAGGGCATTCTTAAGTGCATGGCGGACAACAACTCTGCTCTCTGCCAAGCCCTTTGCGCGGGCGGTGCGCACATAGTCCTCATGGATAACCTCCAGCATCCCGGAACGCATGTAGCGCATCCAGCTCGCCATGCTGAACAGGCTTAGCACAATTACGGGCATAATGGAATAGCGTAGGACCGTTAAAATACCCGCGTCCTGTTCCAACGAATAGTGGCCCCCAGGCGGCAGCAACTTCAACTGAACGGACAAGAACAGGATCAAGATCAAGCCAAACCAGAAAACAGGCATGGCTATCCCGAAGAATGAGAGAAATGAGAACAGGTAGTCCAACAGAGAGTATTGGCGCAGCGCGGTGTAAACGCCGATGGGAATGGCGACCAGCAGGCTGAGAATCAGGCTCGAACCTGTCAGGATGAGCGTGTTTACCAGCCGGTCCGGGATGATGGACAAAACCGGGCGGTGGTATATGCGGGAATAACCCAGGTTCCCCTGTGCCACCTGCCACACCCAGCGCCCGTATTGCTCGTAGATTGGCCGGTCATAGCCGTAAAGTTTCTTGATGTGTTCAACGTGTTCCGCTGATATGTCGGGATTGCCCGCAAGCAGTAGGTCGAGGGGGTCGCCGGGCGCCAGTTTGAGCATCCAGAAGACAGCCACTGTGATAATGATCACGGTTGGAATCATCTGGAGTAGACGGCGGAGGATGTAACGGCCCATTAGCTGAACAGAGCAGGAAGTTTGAGGCTAGTCGCCGGAAATGACCAAACGGACAGGGCAAAAGGCATCGCACCGCCCTCGCCCTGTCCGTCACTTTCCGAAGCTACTTCAGCTCCCACTCCTCCACATTCCAGCCGACCATAGCCTGGTCCGCCGGCTGGTAGCCCTGCAGAGCTGTGTTCACGGTTGCAACTCGTGAGTGCCAGTAGATCGGCAATACAGGCAACTCTTCTGCCCAGATTACTTGCTGCTCACGTAACAGAGCGTAGCGCTTCTCCTGGTCGAGTTCAGCGTCGATCATGTCGATCAACTCTTTGTTGCGTTCGTTTTCTGCCCAGGTGTTGCCCTCGGCGAAGAGCTGGTCCAGTTGCGCCGCAGATTCACCGGGGTACCAGAAGCCGCGAGGTTCGACCCTGGCATTGAAAACCCATCGCCAGATCGCGATACCTTCGAAGTTGGGAGGGTCAAAGAGCGTTTCAGAAAAGAGTAGACGCGCTGACACCGGTCTGACCTCGGCCGTGATGCCGATTTCCTGCCACTGCGCCTGAACCAACGCTGCAACTTGCTCGCGCGTGCGGTCTCCGGAAATGGTAATAATGGGGATTTCCAAAAGGTTGCCGTCGCTGTCGACCAGCTGGCCGTCAGCATTGGGCGTGTAACCGGCCTCCGCCAGCAACCGAAGCGCCTCGTCAGGATCATAGTTATACTGCCTTACGTCGGGGCTATAGGCCGGATGTGACGAGTTTATCCAAGAGTGTGCAGGGGGTTGCTGGCCTTTGAAGAGGCCCTCGTTGATCGCATCGCGATCAATCGCGGTCAGGATGGCCTGACGCACCAGCTTGTCATCCAAAGGTGGGCGGTTGACCTGAATCGTTGCATGTTCCAGCCACAGCGCCGCCACAAAGATGGGGTCGACATCAGGGGCCGAATCCATGGCGTTTGCTTGCTCCAGCGAAAGCCAACCGTCGGTCAAATGTACTTGGCCGCTGGCAACGCTCACTGCCAGGCTGTTCAAATCGGGGATGATGCGATAGAGCACCTCGTCGATCGTGGGCTCCTGGCCAATGTTGAAGTGCGGGTTGCGGACCAAGCGGATATGGCTGCCAGGTACCCATTCTTCCATCATGTAGGGCCCGTTTACCACTGGCTTGATGGAAACCTGCTCAATGTTGCCGAAGTTTTCCCATACGTTGCCGCCCTTGGCCTTGGCCTCTTCCCACAGCGGCCGGTAGACATGCTCCGGAATCACGTGGGTGCGCACTTCCTGGTCCGGGAACAGGTTGATCCCGCGGTAGTGGAGAATCGCCGTGTAGTCGTCCACGATCTCTATACTTTCGACCGGGAAACTCTCCGAATAGTAAATGTAGTCGGGATCTGAGGTGATCTCGAAGGCCATGGCAAGGTCGTGGACGGTGATCTCCTCGCCATCGGACCATTTCAGCCCCTCTCGGAACCTGTAAGTCACCTGCATGGCACCCGCCTCTTCGTCGACGATCCAGGTACCGTCAGCCTGGCTGGGTAAGGATTCCAGGATTTCGGCGAAGGGCTGGTTGTCGCCGCCGAAGGAGATTGGCTTGCGCCACATGAAGGACATGACGTCAGAGCCGGTGCGCGTCGAACCCCACATGACGAACACGTTTTCCGGTTCCTGCGAAGTCCCTACGACAAGTACCTTGGGGCTCTCATCTTCCATCATTTCGCCGGCAGGCGCTGCCGCGACACAGCCGACAATGAGAAGGCTGAAGATGAGGATCGCCATCCAAACGGTGTAACGCTTCATGGGAAATGCTCCTCTAGAGTGTGGAAAAATGGAATGTGAGCTGATGTAAGTCAATCGAAGCGCTCCAAAGAGAGGAAAGTATCGGGCGTTCGGTTGGAATACAGGATTCGCAAAAGATGGCTTGCGGATAGGCGAGAATATTACCCCAAGTCCGGCTCTCAGAAGAAATCGGAATCCGGCCCCATCTGAAGCGGAAAAAACGCAAAATAGTGTGTTAACGGGTCAACTGCTGCGGGAAGGGTATGGTGAATAGAAGATTCAGCGGCAGAGACCGCAGTTGAATCAATTACATCCCCGGCGCCACCTGCAACACCGTCACCCCCATCTCAATATACCGGTCCCGCTCCTCCTCGCTTGTCGCCCCCAAACTAACCTGCACCGTGCTGTCCTGCATTTGCTCCAACACGTGGCGGATGCACTCGTCCACCGTATTGAACGGATTATGCGGCAGGCTCTCCATGCTGAAACGGAGGTCGTTCGGCCCGAATGCCAGCAGGTCGATGCCCGGTTTGGCCAGCTTGCGGGCGTTGATGACAGCCTCTACCGACTCCAGCTGGATCGTGAGAATGCCGTTCGTGTTCCACCAGTCGGCGTAGGCCAGACGGTCGATAGATGCTGGGTCGGTCGGCTCGCCAAAGGCGGCCAAGTTGCGCCGTGCTACCCCACCCGAACTGCGCCGTCCTACCTGCGGATAATAGAAATACTTGACTGCCTCATCCACTACGGCCACATCCTCTACCTCCGGCACCATGATGCCGGTCGGCCCCAGGTCGAGATAGCGGCCGGTCATGTAGGTGTGGCGCGTGTGTGGTATCCGAAACTGGACGGGAATCCCCAGCGCTGCGGCGTGCCCGCAAAAGTTTTCGAGATCTATCTCGCATAGCCCAACATGCTGGCTGTCCACGTAGACGAAATCGTAATCGCCCTGGCCCAACAAATCCTCCAGCTGGCTGCGGTTGAAATAGAGTTGCGCGCCTACGCCGAAAATCAGCTCACCACGGTGAATCCGTTCCTTCAGATTGGCAGTGTCTGCCATACCGGTTCCTCCCTTAGAACTCCCTGTCCAACATTCCTACCGGAACTTCGATCAGAACCGGTTTGTCGTTCTCGGTTGCCACTGCCTCGCTCAATGCTGCGTGCAGCGCGTTGGCGTCCTCAGCACGGACGCCGTTAGCGCCAAAGCTGTGCGCCAGCGCCACGAAATCGGGGTTGTGCAACTTGGTGCCGAGGACATGCCCGTCGAACTCTTCCATCTGGGCACGCAGGACATTCCCGTAGGCGTTGTCGTTGAATACAATGGCCACTGCATTGATCCCGTACTGTACAGCCGTGGACAACTCCTGCACATTGTAGAGAAAGCCGCCGTCCCCGGACAGCGAAACGACCACCCGATCCGGGCAACCAACCTTGGCGCCGACGGCGATCGGGTAGGCGCAACCCAGCGTCCCGTGCGAGGAACTGGTCAGATAGCTGTGCGGCGCCCTTGCCCGGAAATAGTTGCGGCTGTAGTAGCCCATCTGGTTCATGCCCTGGATCACGATGGCATCATCCGGCAGCGCCGCGTGGATCGCCTCCATAAATCCCCACTGCGGCTGCAACTGCCTGGACGGCTCGAAGCGCGCCTCGTTAATGGCCGCGACCTCGCCCTGCACCTCCTCGGCCTTGTCGCCGCGCGATGGCCCGGCCGCGGCGACAGCTTTGTTGAGCGCTGACATCACGGGATAGGCATCGCCATGAATCGCAAGTTGATTGCCGTCTACACCGAATTCGGTCTCGTCGACATCGATGCGGATGACCTGCTGATCGTCTCTGCTTGAGAAGTGGCTCGTACCCACCGCCAGGATCAGATCCCGCGTCGAGAGCCAGTTGCGCAGCGGTTGAAATCGCATTTCAGCCATCCCTAATGAGAGGGGATGCCGTTCAGATATGCTTCCTTTCCCTTGTCTCGTCGTTACGACCGGAATCTGATGATAGTCTGCCAGTTCGGCCACCAGGGTGGCGGCCTTGGCACGCATCACACCGCCGCCGGCCCAGATGACCGGCCGCCGCGCCCCGGCTAGCAGCTCCGCGGCCTGTTGAATCGCTTGCGGATCGGCACCGGCAGAGGTTGGCACACCAG
This sequence comes from Caldilineaceae bacterium, assembly GCA_963662575.1. Lineage (GTDB taxonomy): Bacteria > Chloroflexota > Anaerolineae > Caldilineales > Caldilineaceae > Bin5. The sequence continues at coordinate 5,238,784 of OY759723.1, read as the reverse complement.
TTGTCGGTTGCGCCAAGGTTACGTCCTCTGTTGCTGCGAACACTGAAGGCGGCACCTCTATCCCCACCGGGCGCGGCCGCCCCGAACGCAGATGCTGGAACGCTTCCTGCACAATCTCGGGAATCTCTGCCGGACGCTGGGCGCGGCCAACCCATTTTGTCAGAGGTCCAAGCCATGCCGTCTCGTCGAGGTCCAGCCCCTTTTTGCGGTGGTGGTGATCCCCCGTAACCACCAGTACCGGCGAGGACGTAGCAAACGCGGTTGCGATTCCTGACATGGCATTAAAGAGACCCGGCCCTTCCACCACCAACGCGGCGGCAACTTCGCCGCTGGCGCGGGCATACCCGTCCGCCATGTAGCTGGCCGCCTGTTCGTGCCGCACCGCGATATAGCGAATGCTCGGCGTCGAATACAGTGCGTCGATTGCCTCGTACTGCCCTGCGCCCGGCACGCCGAAAACAGCCCGCAGCCCTTCCGCGGCTAAGGACCGCACCAGTGCCTGTCCCCCGTTCATTCTTGGCATAGATCAGATTCCCTGACTGTGTTATTTCGAATGTAGTTCGAGATTGACCCGCGAGGAACGGCAGTCCATCAAGACGGCGCCGCGACCTCCCGCGATGGGCGTGTAGGCCACCTGCGTTAATTTCCCTTCAAGGCGCTTATCTGTCAGCAACAGGCCAATGCCTCTTAAGGCAACGCCGGCACAATTTCGTTGGCAAGCGTCTCCATGCAGGCCAGCCATCTCTCCTTGTCGTCCCAATCGTGGGCAATCATGAGCAAGGTGCCGAAGCCGCCCGTCTCCTCCCACAGCCCGTGCAACCGGCGCAGGCACTCTTCCTTGTCGCCTATGATACACAGGTTCTTCAGCATGTACTCCACCGTCACGTCTTCGTCGGCCATCTCCGGGTCGCCCTTCAGAACGCTGAGCATGTTGGCTGAATTGATCAGCCAGCGCAAGTAGGCCATTGAACCTGCCAGCGCGCCGTTGCTCGCTCGTTCCCAGGCAGCCTCGGTCGTCTCGTCGATGAAGATGCTGCGCGACACGCGCCAGATTTCCCGGTCCGGTTCAGGCTGCCCGGCACTGGCGGCGCCGTTGCAGTAGGTCTGCCAGTGTTCGCCCAGTGTGGACCCGGATACCACATTCGTGCTGATGGGAATGTAGCCCCGTTCGCCCGCCATGTTGGCCGCTCGCGATTGGCCGCGGATAATGCTCATCCCAATCGGAGGGTGCGGCTTCTGGTAGGGCTGCAACAGTTCGCCGATTCCAAGCTCAGGGTTTCCCCCTTCAAGCTTGATATGGTAGAAGTCCCCTTCAAAGTCAAAGGGCGGATCGGTCTGCCACAGCTTCAATATCATGTCGATGCTTTCGACCGTCATCAGCCCCTGCGTCCCTGGATCGGGCAAGTCGAAAAGACCCCAATCGGTCGGCACGCCTCCCTGGCCAAAGCCACAATTGATGCGTCCCCGCGACAGATGATCCAGATAGGCCAGTCGCACCGCCACATTGACCGGATGATGCTGCGGCAAAATTGAGACGCCGCTCCCTAGCCGGATATTCTTGGTGCGCGGCAGCACATTGGCGATAAAGACATCGTTCGACGGGATCGGTTCCCACGCCAAGGTGTGGTGCTGGCCGATCCAGGCTTCCGTAAATCCCAACTCGTCTGCTCGTACTATAAACTCGATATCCTCTTCGAATCCAAGAGTGCGGTCCTTTTCCGGCGGATGAAGCGGCATCATGAATGTGCCCAGTTTCATCTTTTCGTCCTCCCGTTTTCCTCTGTAAGATCTGTCTGCGCTGGGGCTAACCCCTGCTGTACGACGGCTTCAGATCGAGAGCCAACTCTCTGAACTTCTCAATGCGGTGCAATGTGACCAGATTGGTGTCATGCTGGTTATACCCTCCTTGCGACGTGCGTGATATCACCAGCAGATCGTCGCCTCGAATCAGTTGCGAGGCATAGCTGAAGGCCTCGAATATGCTGCGGCTCATCGCCACGCAGCCGGCCTGGAACCAGTTCAGGGCGTCGAGGCTGTACATCAACATCAGAATGCGTCGCTCGTTGCCGGGCGGGCTGGCAAAACCGATTTTGCGCAACGGCTCCCGCTCCTGCCAGGTGTCGGTCGGCAGGCAAACGGTTGTCCAGAAGAGGTCGCTCTCTTCGTCATAGACGATGTGGAATTTGCACTGTGCGCCCGGCATTGGGTAGAACTGGACGAAGCTGTAGTCCAACTTTTCGCCGTCGTCTTCCAGGCTGCATACGGCGGCCATACCCCCCGTCGTATGGCCGTCAATGATCGTGCGCAGCAGCACACGCATCTCTCCTCGCACCTCGATGATGTTGCCCTCGATGAAGCAGTCCTCCACCACTTTGTCGGCCGCGCTGGCCTTATAGCGGCGCTGGCTGAGCACGTCAGGCACGCCGGGAAAAGGGACCCGGTTGGACATCCGCCACGCTGCTGGGTCGAGAAGATCCCGTTTCAGGTCTCCTGCTACCACCAGCGACTCCCACTGGCTCCTGCCTACCGCGTCATCGCCGACCGGGCAGGTCTCGAACGCGCGATATACGTTTCCGATTCCAAAATGTACGCTGGTGGGAGCGTTGTGGTGGCGTCCGCCGAAAAGTTGCGACGGTCCGCTCCAGCTTTCCCCGCCGTCTTCTGAGCGGGCGATAATGATCTCCCGGCTCAGGCGGCGGTTGCCGATGCAGTAGAGCGCGTCGTCGACCGCAAAAAGCGACGGCCAGATGATGTCAAGCACTGCAGTCTTGCGCCACAGGCTGCCATCGTCGTCACTCACCAGAATATCGAGCTGATCGGGGATCTTCTCGACCAGCGGCTGCGGGCGGAACCATTCGTAACTGGCTATCAGACGTCCGGACGGCAATTGCGCCAGGCACGGCGAACCGGTATACACGGTGTCCGGGTCGGGTGACTCGGCCAGAACAGTAAAGTCGCCCGCAAGAATTTTATTCATCCGCTTGTTAGCACAGATAGATGGAGAAAGGAGTGGAATGTAATCTTCGCAGTCTTCCCGTGTGATGCCCGTCGGCGCCAACAGCTTGCGCAGCGAGGAAACGTTGCTTACAGCTGACCACTGGCCGCCGCTGCGTCAGACCGCATGACACGCGACCCAGTGGCCCGATTCTACCTCTCGCCACTCTGGCACGACATGATCGCACGGCTCAAAGGCAAGGGGACAGCGGGGATGGAAGCGGCAACCGCTCGGTGGATTAATCGCGCTCGGCACATTGCCGCTGATGACCGTGCGTTCGCGTTGCCGCTCTTGGCGGGGATTGGGCACAGGAACGGACAGCAGGAGCGCGTTGGTATAGGGATGCAGGGGGTTGTCAAACAGGCGCTCTTTTGGCGCCAACTCCACCACGCGGCCCAGGTACATCACCGCCACCCTGTCGCAAATATGGCGCACGACTGCCAGATCATGGGCGATGAAGAGATAGGTAAGGTGGTATTCCTCCTGCAAGTCCTGGAGCAAATTGATAATCTGAGCCTGAATCGACACGTCCAGCGCCGAGATCGGTTCGTCGCAGACAATAAACTCCGGTTCACATGCCAGCGCGCGGGCGATGCAAACGCGCTGACGCTGCCCGCCGGAAAACTCATGCGGATATCGGAACGCAAACGCCGGGTTCAAGCCTACGTCATCGAGTAGCTTGGCGATCCGCTCCTGAGCATCCTGTCCAGTAGCCAACTCGTGCAACCACAGAGGCTCGCCAATCGCGTTGCCGATCGTCATGCGTGGGCTCAGCGTCGAATAGGGATCCTGAAATATGATCTGCATCCTCCTGCGAAGAGGTCGCATCTCCTTTTCCGAAAGCCCCGTCACCTCCTGATCTTCGAAGAAAACCTTGCCCGAGGTCGGTCGATGAAGCTGCAGCAGCGTTAGCCCGGCGGTTGACTTGCCGCAGCCCGATTCGCCCACCAAGCCCAGCGTCTCACCGCGCTGCACGTTGAAGGAGACATCGTCGAGCGCATGCACGGTCGCCTTGGTTTCGCCATACGCGCCTATGCGCACGGAAAAATGTTTGCTCAGATTCTCCACCCGCACGAGGGGGACGCCGTTGCTACTTTCCGTCTGGCTCATGTCCTGGAATCTGGTCCTCTGGTAGGAAACCTGTGCGCCACAGTCCTTAATCGGCGGCTACCCCTGCTTCTGAACTGACCGACACATCGCGAATATCGACCCAACAGGCCGCACGATGCCCTCTGTCACTGGCTTCGGCAACAGGCTCTAACATCGGGTTTTCTTTGCGGCAGCGGTCAATTGCATAGGGGCAGCGGGGATGAAAGGGGCAGAAATCAGGTAGGTCAACCAGGTCAGGCGGCGAACCGCCGATCGTCGTCAGGCGCGTTCCCGTTTCGCCTGTCAAGCTGGGCAGTGCCCCCATCAGTCCGACTGTATAAGGGTGGCGAGGATCCTCGAACAGCGCGTCGACCGGCGCCTCTTCGACAATGTAGCCCGCATACATGACGATCACCCGGTCGGCGATACCCGCAACAACGCTCAGATCGTGCGTGATCCAGATCACAGCCACACCCGACCGGTCGCGCAGCTCTTTGACCAACTCCACGATCTGCGCTTGGATCGTGACGTCCAGCGCGGTCGTGGGCTCATCGGCAATCAGGACTGCCGGTTCGCACGACATCGACATGGCTATCATGACCCGCTGGCGCATTCCGCCGGAAAACTGGTGCGGGTATTCCCGGAGTCGCGCTTCGCCGTCGGGGATACCCACCATCTCCAGAAGCTCCGCGCTGCGGGCGAGCGCGTCGCTCTTGCTCATACCCCGATGGTAGACGAGCGGTTCAGCCATCTGTGTGCCAATGTTGATGAACGGGTTGAGCGAGGTCATCGGATCCTGGAAGATCATGCCAATCTCGCCGCCGCGCACATCACGCAGTTGGCGCAGATTGAGCTCCAGCAGATCCTCGCCGCGCAGGAGTACCTGCCCGTTCTCGATACTGGCAGCAGGCGGCAAAAGCCGTACAAGGCTCAGCATCGTGACGCTTTTCCCGCAACCGCTTTCGCCCACCACTGCCAGCGTCTCGCCCTCTTCCAGAGTAAAGGAGATGCCGTTGACTGCGTACACGTAACCCTTGCGTACCTGAAAGCGGGTCTGCAATTCTTGCACGTCGAGAAGAACTGACATATTCGCCGTTTACGCTTCCATCTGATGTAACCTGAGACCGGCAAACTGTGATCCCAATGAGCACCGGGCTCGAGCAACCGGGATTAACCGCCCCATTGACGGGGATTTAGGGCATCGTTGAGGCCGTCCCCCAGCCAGGCAAACGAGACGGTAATCACCGCCATCATCACCGCCGGACCGACCAGCAAGTGAGGGTGCGTCTGCCACATACGCAGACCGTCACTGATCATCTTCCCCCAGCTTGGGATAGGCAACTGCACACCGACGCCCAGAAAACTGAACGCCGACTCGAGCACCATCGCGCCCCCCATCCCTGCGCTGACCGCAACGATCAGGGGGCCCATCGCGTTGGGAATGACGTAACGAGCGAGGATTCGCCCCGTCGGCATGCCCAGGGCACGCGCCGCCAAAACGTAGTTGCGGCTGCGAATCGACAAAATCTGACCCCTGATCAGGCGGGCGTAGCCAGGCCACTGGATCAGCGCCAGCGCACCGAAGACCAACACCAGGTCCACCCACATCGTCTGGCGGAAAAAAGTGTTCTTGGTCGCAAGATACATCTGCTCCATCCAGGCTTCGAGCGGAACTTTCAGCGTCAGGTTAATCACAATAGCCAGCAGCAGCGCCGGCATCGAACGCGTCACGTCGGTCAGCCAAACGACCAACATGTCGACCCGTCCCCCCAGGTAACCCGCCAGCGAACCCATCACCAGCCCAACGACCAGGCTGATCGCCGTCGAAACAAGGCCCACTGAAACGGCCGTACGCGCGCCGTAGAGGATGCGGCTGAATACATCGCGTCCCAACTCGTCGGTACCAAGCCAGTGCTCGCTGGATGGTGAAACCAACCGTGCCGTAAAATCCTGTACCAGAAAATCATAAGGGGTCAGGTACGGGCCGAAAGCCGCGATGAAAAACAGAAGTACAATCGGCAAAATGGCCACGAGGGCAAGCCGATTCGCCGCCAAACGGGCCAATGCGTCCCGCCACAGATTAGTGCGGCTGGCCTCTGCAATCTCAATTTCGCTGGTTACTGCGATTTCCTGAGTCGTCATCCCTCACCGCTTGCCAGTTCTCTGTTATTGTCCTGCCCAAAATGCATCCCTGCCCAATTTGTATCCCTGCGCAATCGTGCAAAAGAAGAAGCGCAGATTCTGCCTGCAGCCGCAGCAACACTAGTCCTCTGCGCCGGTCATGGCCTGGGCCGCCCGTGGGTCCAGGATCGGATAGGTTATGTCCACCAAAAGGTTCAGCGCCATCACAAGAAAGGCGCCAATAAGAGTGATCGCCACAATCACAGGGTAATCGACGCCGTAGGTGAAGTCGATCGTCAAGCGCCCCAGGCCAGGGATTCCAAAAATCTTTTCAACGATAATGGCGCCGTTCACAATCCCAATCAACATCTGCCCCATTACCGTGACAACCGGCGTCAACACAGGCCTCAGCATGTGGCGGATGATCACCATCATCTCCGGTACGCCCTTGGCCCGCGCTGTCCGCACATAGTCCTCTGACAACACTTCCAGCACGCCCGACCTCGTTTGGCGGATGATGATTGCGATCGAACCAAACACCATGACAAACATAGGCAGGATCGCCTTCTTGCTGAACAGACCGTCCCAGCCATAGGGTGTCGTCTTCATGATGCCCAATACCAATACCAGAAAGACCATCAGCATCGGCCCCACGACATAGCTGGGAACGCCGCTGATAAATAGCGCGGTCCCTAATATCGTGTTGTCAGCCCACTTGTTATGGTTCAGGCCCGCAATAATGCCTAACGGGATCCCAATTATGGCGACCAGAATCACGGTGGCGAGCCCAATCTGGAACGAGACGGGCGCGGTTGCACCGATCATGTCATTGACCGATCGCCCCGATATCACCGACATACCCAGGTCACCCTGCACCAAATGCCAGGTGTACTCTCCGAACTGCACGAGAAACGGACGGTCCAGCCCTTTCTCTTTGCGAATGGCGTCCAAACGCTGCGCGTCATAGGTCACATCACCCTCTTCGCGCAGAAACATCAGTTTGATCGGATCGCCGGCGCCAAAGAAGGCCATAGCATACACAGACAATGCCAGCAGAAGCAGTGCCGGGATCCAATATACGATGCGCCGCAGGACGTATTTACCCATTGCTATTCCTTCACTGCCATAGATTGGACTCTATGACCGGCCGGCAAGTGTCGGGACGAGGTAATTGCCTCACTCTAGACGTAGCAAAAACGCAAAAGAAAACGCGGGCAAAGGCGCCAGACAATACTTGACGCCTTTGCCACAGCATCACAACGATTTCAGGTCGCTGTCTGCTACTCCATATGCTCGATGTAAATCATCCACGGCTCGACGAACTGGGCATCGGCGTTGCGCCGTGTGCCATGCACCCAGGGCATTGATCCGCCCTTGACCGAACCGCCGCAGCCAGTGCCAATCGGAATCACCATATACTGGCTTTGGTAGATCGCCTGCGCCTGCTGTGCCAGCGCAATCCGGTTCGGATCGTCGGCTCCCAGGGTGACAGCCTCTTCGATCAGCGCATCAACCTCTGGGTCGGCATAGCCGCCCATGATGTTGCGCGCCAGGTTGGACGAGGAATGCAACGAACCCATCAGCATCAATGCCGCATCGGGAACGCGCACGCCCGCGCCGTCGCGGAACAACGCCGGCGCGCCGGGGCCTTCCCAGCTGTCAAACTGCGGGCTCATCTCAATCGCCTCGATACCGAACAGCTGGCGCCACTGCTCCGCCATGTACTGGGCAAGTACCTCTGTACCGGGGCTGCTGACGCCGGCCATGATCATCTTGGGAACATCGCCAGCATCGGAATAGGCTGACGCAGCCAACGCTTCCTTGGCGCCCTCAGGATCGTAAGGATGCGGTACAAAGTTCGGGTCCGAACCCGGCAACGCCCGCAGCGGCTCACCCGTCGGTACCCAGCCACTGCCGTCAGGGCTGGAAAGATTGAAAATCTGCTCTCTGTCTACCGCCAGGATCAACGCCTTGCGGAAGTTGATGTCGTTGGTCGGCTCTATCGTGGGATTCAAGAAGAATCCGCCAATGCCGGCCGCCTGTCCGCACTCAAAGTAGTCCGCACCCAGCAGCGCCTGCGATGTGGCGTCGTTTGGCGGCCAACCCTGGTCCAGTTCCTCATTGGCCAGCATCGTCGTAACGATCGTCGTATCCTCAATCGAGGTTACCGTAAACCTGTCCAACATTGGCTCGGCCACCCAGAAATTCGGGTTCTTGACAAAAGTGACGACGCCCCTGTTCAGGTCCATCTCGTCGGGCATGAAGGGGCCGCTGGTTACGGGATTGTTCTTCGGATGCCACCACTCGGCAACCTCGAACCCATCCTCGCCGATCGCAACCGAAGCCTTGACCGGGCCAATCAGGTTGGTGGCCAGCTTCTTATGGAACAGCGGATCCGGTCCTTCCAACGTTACCTGCACAGTGCTGTCGTCCAGGGCGACCACACCTGGCATCGTCATCGCCTCGCCGTTGAACACGTCTTCAAAGCCAACCACACCGGTCATGAACAGCGTGACGCGCTGGTGCGTGGTCGCGGGATGGGCGATCAGATTCCAGGTTGCAACCACATCGTGTGCAGTGATGGAGCTTCCATCCGAATAGACCGCGTCCGGGTCAATCTTGAAGGTCCACTGCGACATGTCATCGTTGGGCGTCCACTCGTTGAAGACATAAGCATGCAGTTCGCCATGCTCGTCTATGTACATTGGCCCGGCGTTCCAGAATGCCAGGTAGTGCATGTTCCAGCCCCCGCCTCGCAGCGGCGACCAGTCCTGCGCGAAGAATGGAATCGTCGCACGGAAGTGCTGCTCCTCCATCATTTCGCCATCGGCATCCGCGGCCATGTCTCCCGAATCGGCCGCTGGCGCCGCTGCCGGTGCCCCGCAGGCCGAGACGACGAGAACAAGCGCCATCAGCGCCATCAGAATGAGCCCAAGTTTCGGGATCTTGCGTTTTGACAACATCAACATCTCCTCCTTGAAAGTGCAGTTTTTTTAAAGAGAAACCAGGAAGATATTCGAAAGCTGGCGAACCGTACCGGCGGTGTACGCGTATGCCAGGACTAACTGCAAGCAATGGGACTACATTTCGACTGATGAGTAGTAAGTGAGTTTGGGACGAATTCTGGTGCGATGTGGCCCGAAGTATAGCATTAACCTCTTGCATGTCAAAACTCTTTTTTTGGGGCCGTATGCGTGGCTCCGGAATTGACAATTCGTTCAACCACACCGCAGCTTCCTGACGAATACGCCTCTTACACAGACTGTGGCAGGTAATGCTCACCCGGCTATTTTCCAAGCAGAGATTCGTGGTTGTGCATTGCGCTTCAAACTGGTGTAGGATACCCTTATTCGGTCCACAAAGTTGACGGTCATCGGAACACCGCTGTTCCAACCGCAAACCAACCCAGAAAGAGTTTTGCAATGCAGATAGTCGACAGCGGCATTCTCAGCCGCGGCCAGCCGGGCACTTCCCGCGCAATCCTCACATTCCCGACCGTCATTGCCCTCGAAAACTCGTCCCTGCTTGCAACCTATCGTACCGGCACCACCAAAGACTCGGACGATGAAACGGTCGAATTCGTCCGCTCGCTCGACGGCGGACGCACATGGAGCGAACCCTGGAAACCATTCGAAAATCCCACCTTGGATGGCCTCTACGGTTCGTTGCGCGTCTTCTACATGACCGAGTTGACTCCAGGCCATTTGCTTGGCGCAGCCTTGTGGATCGATCGCACGACCTGGCCCGGCGGCGGTCTCTTCAATGAGGAGACCGAAGGCTGCCTTCCCATGGCAGTGCTCCTGGCAGACTCGGACGACAACGGCGAAAACTGGTCCCCATGGCGGCTCGTACCGATGCCGGCGGAAATCGGCCCACCCAGCCTTACGGCTCCTGTCCTGCAGATGGCCGACGGGTCGCTGGCACTGAGCATCGAGACCAACAAACAGTACGACGACGCATCGCCCTGGATGCAAAAGGTCGTCTTTTTTCATAATCATACGTACCAGAGAGCCACCTCGAGTTCTGGCTCCGAGGAAAACTCGATCGAGGACCGAAACTGGGAAGTGCCAGTCGTGGCCGGTGAGGATTCCAGCGGCCGCATTTTCTATTGGGACCTGCGCTGCGGTGTTGCCCCCGATGGACGCGTCGCTATCTTCGCCTGGACTTACGACACGGTCACGACTCGCTACCTGAACATTCATCGTCGCATTAGCGCAGATAGTGGACATACCTGGACGGACGTCGAAGATCTGGGTTTTGCCGACCAGGCCGCGCGCCCTGCCATGCTGGCTGACGGACGCGTCGTGCTGCCCTACGTGGACAGATTTGGCAGCCGCTCTATCCGCGCCCGGCTGGCCGCATCGATCGACGCCCCCTTTAATCCTGCATCGGAAGTGGTCCTTTATCAGCAAGAACAAGCATCCGACGAACAAACAGACAGCACAAGCGAACTGCTCAGCGAAATGAGTCTGTGGACCTTCGGACTACCTTATGGCGAGACCCTGTCCGACGGGACAGCTATTGTCGTTTACTACGCGGGAACCGACGAGACAATGGACATTCATTGGGCCAGAATCGACCCCGGTCGCGCCTGACCCGGTCAGCAACTCCACCTGCGTCGTATACGGCGCGAAAAACTGCATCGTAAAGGAATCACAATGCGCAAGAGCAAGATGCTTCAGAAGTTTCGCAGCGGAGGCTTTGCCCGTGTCTGTGGGCTGGGCCACTACCTTCCCTTCTACATCCGCTACGCGGCCCACTACAAGTTTGACGGCATCTGGTTTGACCTCGAGCACCGTGCTATGGACCAACGCGAGGTACAGGCCATCATCATGATGTGCCTTCATAACGATATCGACTGCATGGTTCGGGCCCCCACTCTGGAGCGCACCAAGCTGTACAGGTACCTGGAGGAAGGCGCCACCGGTTTTCTCATGCCCCTGATCTCCGATCCCCAAATGGCCTCGGATCTGGTCCAGGCTGTCAAGTATCCGCCACTGGGTAACCGGGGTATGGACGGTGCCGGCCTGGACGCAGACTTCGGTATCGCAGCCTGGGACCCGCAGAGCAACTACAACGCCGAATCCAACCGGGAGACTTTTCTCATCACGCAGGTCGAGACCCTCCAGGCCGTGGCCAACGCCGAGGAGATCGCCTCGATCGATGGTATTGACGGCCTATTTATCGGCCCCGCCGACCTTTCACTTCGCATTGCTACGCAGGATAACGACGGCTTGACCATGGAAAAAGCGATAGAAAAGGTAGCTGCCGCGGTCCAAAAACATGGCAAACTGTGGGGTATAACCGCCGGTTCGGTGGACGAAATCCAGCGCTATCGCGAGATGGGCGCGCAGATGGTTCCCTGGGGCGGCGATTTCAGCCTGATGAATGTGCTCAAGGATTGCAGCGAAGACCTGGACAGCGTGCCGGGCGCATGATGTCTCGCCCAGCAGGGGCACGCGACAATAAAGCGTGAAAGGTGGAATAGGATGAAAATAGCAGTTCTATACGGCCCGCGTGACCTACGCATCGAAGAGCAGGAGCTCGACGTGAGTCAGTTGGCCGACGACGAAGTCTGGGTAAAAACGCGCATCTCCGCGCTGAAAATCGGCACCGACCGCGGCAACTATGAAGGCGCGGACCAGGTACCCGGCGCGCCCGGATATCCTCGCTGGGTAGGCGACAGCAACGTGGGAATCGTGCAGGCCGCCGGCAGCAAGGTCACCCGCGTTAAAGTCGGCGACCGTATCGTATCCCGCGCGCCCCACCAGTCCGAATACATCATGGCCGAGTCGCAAAGCCTGGTCGTCATCCCGGAAGGTGTCGCCGATGAGGATGCCGTCTACGCACACCTCTACGCGCTCAGTGCTCACTGCTACCATAAGGCCCAATTCCGTCCCGGTGAAAATGTTGCCGTTGTCGGGGTTGGCGTCTTGGGATTGGGAGCAATCGCTTTGGGCCCGCTTTTCGGCGGCCGCGTCGTCGGCATCGCCAACAGCCCGGTTCGGATGGAGATGTCGGACCGGATGGGCGCCCATGCCAACTTCCTCTACAACGATCCCGATCTCGAGGCCAAACTCGATGACTTCACGCGCGGCCAGGGCATAGACCTCGTCATCCTCACCGCCAATCCGTGGCCCGCCTTTCGCACCGCCATGGAGATCGTCCGCCCCGGCGGCCGCGTCTCCGTGGTCAGCCTGCTCGGCCGCGGCGAACCGCCGCTCGACTTCAACCCGCTGGCGATGGAGCTTTTCTACAACAAGGGCACTTCGGTAATCGCCGTCTCCGAGCGGTCCGGCTATCTCTATCCCGCTGCCGGCTCCGATCCCTACAACACGGCCGACCGCTATGCCTGGGACAATATTGCCGACCATGTCGCCTCACTCATGGCCGATGGACTGTTGGAGCCAAGCCGCCTGATCACCCACCGATACCACTACAGCGAGATGGTCGAAGCCTATGAGATGGCCTACCATCGCGAGAAGAATATGCTGGGCGTGATTTTTAACTGGCAAGAGTAAATAGTGTCCAACGCCGCCGCGGTTTCTGGCCGCCATCAATTGGACTCTTAAGGAGGACGCAATGACCTCGTTCCCGAAGTCCGCACATCACGACGTTTCCCGCTCGCTCGACCTCTACGAGCAGGCAGGCGAGTTGATCCCCGGCTGGACACAGCTGATCAGCCGCCGCGCCGACCAGTTCGCACACGGCGCCAGCCCTATCTACGCTCAAAGTGCCAAAGGCTCCCGCTTCATCGATGTTGACGAAAATGAGTACATCGACTGGATGAGCGCGGTCGGCGCTATCATCCTGGGGCATGCGGACGATGTTGTCGACGCGGCCGTCAAGGAGCAGATCGACCGCAGCAGCATTTTCTCCGCCAACAGCCCGCTTGAGTTGGAACTGGCCGAGGAGCTCAACAACACGATTCCCAGTTCGCAGATGGTGCGCTATGCCAAGGGTGGCGGAGACGCCTGCGCCATGGCCGTGCGCATCGCTCGCGGCACAACCGGCAAGGACAAGATCCTTTTCTGCGGCTATCACGGCTGGCACGACTGGTATCAAGCCGCCAACTACGGCGTCAACCCTGAAAGCGGAGAATATCCCTTCGCCGGCATCGAGCCGATCGGCGTGCCCAAGGGCCTGGAAGGCACAGTCGTCCCTTTCATCTACGGCGATCTGGAGATGCTGGCCGCGCTGCTCGAAGAACACACCGGTGAGGTCGCTGCCATAATGATGGAGCCGGCCCGCTCCGAACTGCCGCCGCCGGGCTATCTTGAAGCGGTAAAGCAACTCGCCGCCGATCATGGCGTCGTATTTATCTTCGACGAGGTATCCTGCGGCTGGCGCATCGCCGTCGGCGGCGTGCAGGAGGCGGTCGGCGTCACCCCGGATATGACCGTTGTCGCCAAATGCATGTCGAACGGCTACCCTATGGGCGCCGTAGTCGGCTCGCGAGAGGTGATGGAGCCGGCCAAGCACATGTTCATCTCCAGTTCATACTGGAGTGACAACATTGGGCTGGCTGCCTCGCTCACGACAATTCGTGAATTGAAGCGACGCGAGGCGCCGCGGCGATTCAAGGAAATCGGCGAAAAACTGCGTAGCGCTCTCAATCAGGCAATCAATGAGTCCGGGCTGGAAGGCGCCTGCACCGGCCTGCATACCGGCCCAACCGTCACGCTAAATACGCCCGATGACATCGATCCCCGCAAGGTCTCTACTCTTTTCATCCAGGAGATGGCCCGCCGCGGTGTCCACACTTACATGAGCTTCAAGCCGACGCTCGCCCACACAGATGAGGATATTCAACTGACTGGCGCAGCGGCTGCCGAAGCACTGCAGGTCGTTCGCGCCGGGCTCGAGCAGGGCAATCTCGACGACCTGTTAAGGGTTGAACTGAAAAAGGAACCCTTCCGCCGACAAGTTCGATAAAAACTGTTCTCGTTGGCCCCAGACCGGCGTAGTTCGCTGGTCATCAAACGATGGAATTCCGCCATGTTTTCGAATGAATTTACCAAGGCCGATCAAACGTTTCTCGAAAGGGAAATCCTTCCGTTTCTACCGGACCGCATAATTGATGCCCACGCGCATCTTTTCTGCCACGAGCACTATCCAGGCGGTAAGCCTCGTCCCGGGCTGGAAACGACGCCGCCCCGCCTTGGTCTGACAGAATACGCGCAGTTCAATGAGTGGCTGCATCCGGGGGGACGCGTCATAGGCGGTCTTTTCTTTGGTCTCGCCTTTCTCGGTGATCGCCAAGCCAACAACGATTTCATTGGCGCAGAGATCAGTGGCACCACGCCTCTGGCGCGAAACTCGCGCGGGCAACTGATCATCTCGCCCGACATGGACGCTGAGATAGTCCTTGACGAAGTGCGCCGCTTGGGCATGACCGGTCTGAAGTGCTACCACACAATGGCGCCGCTGAATCCAAGGCTGGGCACAGACGAGTCCGGCGCCGGCTCCTACACCGCCGAAGATCCGACCTGGACAGCTCCGATCGAGGCCTATCTGCCCGAAGACCACGTCGCCGCGGCCAACACTTTGGGGCTGACCATCACCCTGCATATGGTGCGCGACCGGGCGCTTGCCGACCCGGTCAACCAGGCTACGATCCGCCGCTACTGTGAGTCCTATCCCGATATGCGGCTGATTCTGGCCCACGCCGCGCGCGGATTCAACCCGTGGCATACGATCGAGGGCATCGAGAGCCTGCGCGGCCTGGACAATGTCTGGTTCGATACCTCTGCGGTCACCGAGGCCGGCGCGTTCGAGGCGATTGTCGAGACGATGGGCCACGAAAAGCTGATGTATGGGACCGATTTCCATGTCAGTCATACGCGCGGCCGCTGTGTTGCCATCGGCGACTCTTTCCACTGGCTCTACGCCGACGAGATGGACCTGGAAGAGAATCATACCTCTTTGCAGCCTGTGCTGATCGGACTTGAGTCGTTGCGCAGTATCCGCCTTGCCTGCCAGCGGCTGAAACTGAGCGAGCGCCAAATCGAAGATATTTTTTGTGGAAACGCCGCCGAACTCCTGGATATTCAGTTAGGAGGAGGATAATGCAGGTACTGTCCCCACCGGAGCAGATCAACTTCGCCCATAACAAGGGGCTGCTTAACCGTTACCGTTACATCGAATATGAGTCGCTGCGCATTCTGGCCGCCTGGCTGCCCGCCGCCGCCAACATGGACTGGAAACTGGCTATGGGGCGCCTCCTCTGGGAGGACGCGCAGCATGTCCAGTACCTTTACCAGCGTTTGCGCGAGATCCAGACGCCGGCCTTCCGTCCGCCCGGCGACGACGCGCTCGAGCACCTGATGGCCGAAGCGGTTCACGCGCCGACTGAGGCAGACCTTCTGGCCGGACTGTTTCGTGTAATCAAGCCGGCACTAGTGGCCACCTACCGCTGGCATTGCGAGCAGACGTTTGCCAATCCCGATGCGCCGACTCTGTACGCGTTCAAACACATCCTGATGGATGAAGAACCGCAACTCATCTGGGCAGAAGAAGCACTGGCAGACCACGCGCCCGGCGAATGGGAGGCCTATATCGCTGACCTGCTGGCAGCAGCCGGCGGTGTCTCAGGAAGGGAAGTTCGGCAAGAGACGCCGACGCCGCCCACATGCCGCACGCCATTTGAATTTCCCCGCGTCGCCGCCCGCGATAGTCGCTTCAGTCTTGTCAATCGCGACGCCGGCCAGCGAGTCAAGTCGGTTGATCATGCGACGCAGCGCCTGCGGGATTTCGAGAGCTACAGCCAGGAGATGCTGGCCGCCGAAACGGTTGCGCTTATCATCCATCTCTCGCCTGGCATGCCGTGGGCCTTCACCTACGACAGCGCCCGCCACTGCTACGATGAGACCCGGCACTGTAAACTGGGCATCGAGTGGCTGGCTCACCACGGACTTGACTATACCGACGTGCCCCAGAATACACTCATTTACACCTGGCGCACCCAGTACGACGCCGCCACCCAATACTGTCTTCTGACCATGGGCAATGAAACGCACGCCTTCCCACATCGCCACGTGCAGATGGCCGCCTACGCAGAGACCGGCGACCGCCTGTCGGCCCAGTTCGTCAGTTACGATATGGCCGATGAAAGGCAGCATGTCGCCTTTGGCCACAAGTGGCTGCCGCAGCTGATGGAGCACCATGGAATCGACCGCCCGGTCGACGAGTTCATCAAGGAGACCGTAGCCCTATGGGAGCAGGAGTACATGTCGGGTGCGCTGCCCATCCACGAACTGTCAGAGATCAATGATCAGTAATCGCTTGGCATCAACTGCACAAGTCACTAGCCACCTGCCCATCGTTATATCCTATGAATCGTAGCCATTATCGTACCCTTGGACACACGAATCTTTCCGTTTCGCCTATCGCCTTGGGAACCGTGGAACTGGGGATGGACTATGGCATTCCTGTGCCCGGACACTATGGTCGTCCCTCCCTGCCCGCCGCCGAACGACTGGTTGGCGCGGCATTGGACGCCGGCATAAATTTTATTGACACTGCCCAGGCCTACGGCAATAGCGAAGCAATTCTGGGACGGGCGCTGCGCGGCCGCCGCAATCGCGCCGTGCTTGCTACCAAGGCCACTGTGCAGGCCGATGGAAAGACGCTGCGCGGAAACGCCCTGCGCCGAGCGATGCTCTCTGGCCTCGAAAGCAGCCTCCATTCGCTGCAGACCGACCACGTCGACATCTGGCAGATCCACAACGTCGACGCCGACCTGCTGGATCAGGCCGACCTGGTCGCTGAGATTTTTTCGCAAGCGCGCGCCAGCGGAATGATACTCTGGCGCGGCGGTTCCTTTTACGGCCCTGATCTGCCGCTTGCCGCACTCGAATTGGATCTGTTCGACACCGTTCAGGTCACGTATTCGCTTTTTGATCAACGCCTTGCGGACAGGCTCTTCCCAGCAGCGACAAGACTCGGCGTCGGCATCCTCGTGCGTTCCGTCCTGCTGCAAGGTGTTTTGACTGAGCGCGCCGACTACCTGCCTGACAGGCTTGAACCGCTGAAAGCACGTTCAAGGCGCTTCCGCCAACTGGTTGCCGAGGCCGCCGGACGCCCCCGGCTCGGAACGGACGCCTCCCTCACGCCGGCGCAGGCCGCTATCGCTTTTGCGTTGGCAGAACCGCGCATTGGCTCGGTGCTTGTCGGTATGCGCACCGAGTCAGAACTAGAGGAGAACCTACTGGCCGCAACCACGGCACTCTCGCATGACCTGATCCACGAGTTGCGTCAGCTTCGCATCGACGATCCCGGACTGCTCAATCCGAGTAACTGGCAAGCCGACCTTGTAGCGGCTGCCAAACGGATGAATCGTCCGTGAACTGCTGCCAGAGAAAACTCGGGCAGCCACCGGGGTCCAAGCAGACGACAGCTATAGAGAGGCGCGAATTGACTGTGGCAGGGTAGTTACGAGTCAATTGAGAACAGTTACCTTGAGTTAGAAATGTCAGGAGGTTGTGAACATGGAAATCCGCCAATTGGGCAACTCTGAACTGCATGTCAGTTCAATTGGTCTGGGCAGCGTTACCTTTGGCCGCGAAATCGATGCTGAAACGTCATTTTCGATAATCGACTACGCAGTGGACCGGAGCATTAATCTGATCGACACGGCCGAAGTCTATTCCGCCGGCGGCTCGGAGAAAGTTCTGGGGCAATGGCTCTCACGCAGCAGCAACCGGCAGAAAGTGGTATTAGGGACCAAGATTGTGCCGCCCCTGGGGCGCGAGCGCATCTTGCAGGTTGCGGAAGACAGCCTGCGCCGCCTGCAAACCGATGTCATCGATCTCTATCAGCTGCATGCTTTCGATGCCAACACGCCGCTTGAGGAAACGATGGACGCCCTGAATACACTTGTGCAGCAGGGGAAGGTGCGCTATCTGGGTTGCAGCAACTTCGACGCGTGGCAGATTTGCAAGGCCCTCTGGATTGCCGATGTGAACGACTTGGCGCCGATGGTATCGGTCCAGCCTAACTATAGTTTGGCCATCCGCGACATTGAGGCCGAACTGCTGCCTTTCTGCGCCGATCAGAATATCGGCGTGACTTCCTACAGCCCGCTTGGGGCCGGTTTCCTTACCGGAAAGTACACCAAAACGTGGACGGCTCCTAAGGGGACGCGTTTCGATGTCATGCCCGACCATTGGGATATCTACGAGAACGACACGTCGATGCGCCGCATGGAAGGATTGCGCGACATTGCCGCGGAAACGGACATTTCAATGGTACAGCTTGCCCTGGCCTGGGCGATTGGCCAGCCTGGTATCACGTCCGTGTTGATCGGTTGCCGTACCCTATCCCACATTGATCAAGCCTTCCAGGCTGAGGAGATGGGTCTGACGCAAGAACTGCGCGACAGGCTCAACGCCTTAGGCTGACCATAGCATACCTACAGATTTCGCAGCGAGAATTTGCCCCATCGGAAATGCACTGAGAGGAATGAAACAATGAAAACCTATCGCGCCGCCGTAATCGGTTGCAGCCGCATGGGCGGGTTCATCGACAACGAAGTTGTCGGCTATTCCCGGATCGCGCTCCCCTACTCACACGCCGCCGGCTACACTACCTGTGATCGCACAGACCTGGTCGCCTGCGCCGACCTGCGCACCGACGTGATGGCTGAGTTTGGTAATCTGCACGGCGTGCCCGCGGAAGGACAGTACACCGATTACCATGAGATGCTCGCCAAAGAAGACCTGGACATCGTCAGTGTCGCCACCCAGCCGGAGCCGCGCGCAGCAATTGTAGTGGACTGCGCCAATCAAGGCGTCAAAGCGATTTACGCCGAGAAGGCTATGGCTGCCTCAATGGCTGACGCCGACGCTATGGTCGAGGCAGTCGAGCGGAACGGCGCCATTCTTAATCTCGGGACCAACCGGCGCTATGACACCAAGTACGACCGCATGAAAGAGATTATCAACAGCGGAGACTTGGGCGACCTGCAGCACATAATCATCTATAACGTCGGCACCTTGTTCAATTCAGGCAGCCACTTTCTCGACCTTGTCCTCTGGCTCAACAGCGATGCGCCGGCCGAATGGGTGCAGGGCCATCTTCCCGACGGCGACAGCATGATCGACGGCGACACTCTTTCCGGCGACCCGCAGGGCGAAGGGACCATTCAATTTGCCAATGGGGTAAAGGCCCACGTCCTGCTCACCGCCCGCGCGTCCGAAATTGAGGCGATCTGTTCCAAAGGGACCATCACAGCGTTCGGCGACGGGAGTGAATGGCAGGTGCGTAAAGCCGAACCGGTCGGTCTGCGCGGTCGCGACGAGCTCAAGATCGCGCCGGCGCCGCAGACACCCCCAACCAGTTCTACATTGCGAGCCGTCCAAGACCTTGTCCATGCGCTCGACACCGGGCAACCTCCCAGGGGCGGCGTACGCGCGGCCCGCGCCGGCAACGAACTCATCTTCGGCATCATCGAATCCCATCTGCAAGGTGGAGCTCGGGTCGAGCTGCCGCTCGAAAAGCGCACGACCCGCATGACCCGTGACCATACGCCGCGACAGCCCAAGTATAAGCCTGACTAGGTGAAGGAGAGTACCTACTTGCTGACCGGTCCAATCTGCGTGACGGTATTGTCACCGGTCAGCGCAAATATGGCTTGGGATTTCTTTCGACCTCGGCCAGGAGCGTGTCGACGTAGCTCCGTATCCTGAACAGGCGGCAGTCTGCGTCGCCGATCTGTCCGCGCTTCAGTTCCCCTGACCTTTCCCAGAACGCGCCCATTTTGACACGATCCAGGGCTGGGAATCCCGGCTCACGCTCTGTGTCCCGGCTCTTGGCCCGCAGAGTGTGCCAGTACATCGTCTCGACAAGATGGATGTAAGTCGAAGTGTAGTAGTCCACGCCCAGCATCAGAAGCTTGGCATCTGCCTGATAGGCCTTGTACATGGGCGAATGCAGCCCGAAGGTCTTGCCCCACGGCTTGCGGTCCCAATGTGAACCGTACCCCTCCAAACGAAGATGCCCGTCGACAAAGGCCTTCGCCCCTCTTCCCCGTGCCGCCACCGAGTGTGAGTAGTGGTCTGAACGATAGACGCACGGTAGCTGCCGGAAACGCTCCGTTATCCAGCCTACAGTAGAGGGCGTGTTGTCGAGGTCCCAAGTTTTCGGCCGCAACTCCCACGTTATCAGGTTAAAGGAGGGCATGAGTAAGAGCCCTTCCGGCCCGATCGCGGCTTGCAGCGCCTGGATCACGTTATCGGCACCGCCCTCGACTGGCCCGATTGATTTGAACGAGGAGTGAACAAAGAGGATATCGCCCGCTTCCACTTGCAGGCTTCGCAGGTCTTGTGTCAGTTCGCTGCAGCTATACGGGGGCATGGCAAGAGAAGTGTCCGTTCCGGCTCAGGCTGTTACGGCGCGACGGCCGCTGACACGTCCATGACATACACTTGGCGCGTGCCACCGTGGATCGAGTCGAAGCAGACTTGCCGCTCATCGCGACTCCAGCGCGGGTGCATGTCACAGCGGATTTCGCCGCGGAAAGGGGGAGGCGACTGAAACTGTCCCAGATGAACCAGCCGCTCCTCTTCCATGTTCCACAGCATCAATGATTGCAGGTTGCTTCTGTCGGGCCCTGTATCGGTCAGCATCCAGGCGCCATCTTTCGTAAAGCTGTTGTGCCCGTTGCGGGTGAGAATGTCAGGGCGCATCAGCTGATATTCGCCGCTGGGTTCGTCGATTCGATACCAGTTTTCGCCCTCTTGCATCGTCACCCAGCCAATGAGCGTGCTCGCCGTCTGCCAGTCGAAATGCGATGCGGCCAGGTCGGTCAGTATGCGCAGATCTCCTCCCTTGAGGCTGGCAGACACCAGGATCGTATGTTTGATTTCGATCCCTGGTTCGTTCCAGCGGATGACAAAAGCGACGCGCGTGTCGTCGCGATTGATGACAGTGTGGTTGAACCACAGCTTATGGCTCTGCGCTTCCGGGTAGTCGCGCAGCAGGGCGCGCGCCTCTTCGTAGGAGACCAGCACTTCCGCCTCACCCGACTCCGTGTCCATCAGGTAGATTCCGTCGCTGTCAGGATGGTTCTGGTCGGCAAATAGATCGGGCAGGCCGGCGTAGCCGACTACCGGCCGCAGCGACTTGAGCCGGGCATAGTTCAGGCTGACCGCGTGGCGGCCGTCGCGGGTCAGGCCACTGATTGAACGGGGCAGCACACGCTTCTTCCCCGTGTGGATGTCCATGACCACAGCCACATGCCTGTCGCCTTGGCGGTCATTGTACGTAATGAGGCGGTCCGGCGCGGTCGGAAGCCAGTGCAGCATACAGCCCTGCTGCAAGTTCCAGGCTCGCGTCTCAGCCAGCGGCTCGAATTTGCCCGTCGCCAATTCGACCAGGCCGACCACGGCGCGATCTTCAGCGCCGGGCGGCCGTTCATGGAACTCCGACTCCAGGCAAAGGAGATACTGCTCTGTAGCATCCCAGGGGCAGATGCCATAGTAGCCGAAAAAGTGGTGTTTGGGACCTTGTGTAACCGCTCTGGCTTCAAACGTTGTTGGCGACATGGCGGCGGCTCCTCTTGCAAAACCGAGAAATGCCGGGCTGCGCGCTCTTTTTGTGGCTTGAAACTGGTTTGTCGCCCGGTGTCGGCTACGCGGATTCTGTCAGAAAGTTGAGGCTCTTCTTGCGCTTTTTCTCTTCCTCGGACATGGCAGCGATCAACGTGCCCCAGTGACGGGGCGGCGTCCTCGGCTCGCCGGTGAACTCGAAGCCTTCCTCGTTCAGGCGAAAACTGCTCCATTCCAGGCCGCCATAGCCCAGCGCCTTGCGTGTGGCAATCATCTCCTGGACCGCGGCTAGCGCGCGGGCGTCGAACAGGCCGAGTCTGTCTTTCAATTTCTGAATTCTGTCCTTCTGGCCGTAGCACCGGTATTGGGTTTCCGCGTTCAGGTAATGAATGTAGAAAGTGCGCCTCAGGTCGCCGGTACGGTTGCCGGCGGAGCCGTGCGGCGCTGAAATGCAGTGGAAACTGACATCGCCCGGTTCCATTTCAATCGGCACCGCGCCCAGTTCGTCGAACAAGGCGTCTTCCGAATAGTTCTCCACCTCTACGTGGCCGACCAGGTGGTGGCCCGGAATCACCCACACACAGCCGTTTTTGATCGTCGATTGATCCAGGTAGATGTCGGCGTCGATGTTGGGAACGGGGTGCGTTTCGGACCATTCGGGATCGCCGTAGGGCGGGTCCTGGTGCCAGTGAATGGGAAGATCGCCCTCGGGGATCTTGCAAACAAAGGAGTCTGCGACCGGCATGAAGGGATGGCCGACCAGCTGGCCGAAACAGGTCAAAAGCGACGGGTTGACCGTCACCGCCTGGAAAATCGGGTCCCGATCCCACATCAATTCGCTGCGAAAATAGGTCGGTATGCCATCAGCGTTGGCGCGATAACGATGGTCGGTTTGATCAGTGTCGGCTATTCCCTCTGCCACGACACGGTCGGCTGCTTTGCGCAATGCGGCCAACTCTTCACCTTGTATAACGCCCCGGGCGACGATGATGCCGTCGCGGTGAAAGTGATCGATTTGTGCTTGTGTGAACATGCGCCTACCTTCCTTTCAAGAATGCATCACGTAATTTCGTTGGCGTTGCCTTGAATCGGAACTAACGCCCACGCGCGGGAGGTCTCTTTTAGCGTGCTGCAGGTTTACGGAGGGGTCGCATTGCGAGAAGCTCCCTGAAGTCAGCGGGACTTCGGAGCGGAAGCCGGGGCCGTGTTGGCCAGAAGGCAGTGCTTGGAAGGATGGCGCAGGCTAAGTCGCCGGCGTCAAGAAGGTCAGGCTTTTCTTGCGCCTGATCTCGTCCTCGGACATGGCAGCGATCAACGTGCCCCAATGTCTGGGCGGTGTCCTCGGCACGCCGGTGAATTCGAAGCCTTCTTCACTCAGGAGCACATCCTCGCCTTCCAGGCCGCCGTAGCCCAGCGCCGTGCGCGCATCGATCATTTTCTGCGCTGCAGCCAATGCGCGGGCGTCGAAAAGACCGCGATCTCTCTCCAAATCCTGGACGTAGCCAAGGTGGCCGTAGCTCTGCTGCTGGACCTCGCGGTTCATGTAATGCACATAGAAGGTGCGGCGCAGGTCGCCAGTGCGGTTGCCGGCGGAGCCGTGCGGCGCGGAGAGGCAGTGGAAGCTGACGTCGCCCGGCCCCAGCTCGATCGGCACCGCGCCCAGTTCTTCGAACAGGGCATCCTCCGAGTAGTTCTCCACCTCTACATGGCCGACCAGGTGGTGCCCCGGAATCGCCCACACGCAACCGTTCTCGATTGTTGCGTGATCCAGGTAAATGTCGGCGTCAATGTTGGGGATAGCGTGGGTATCAGGCCATTCAGGATCGCCAAACGGCGGGTCTTGGTGCCAGTGGACCGGTACATCGCCTTCGGGAATCTTGCAGACGAAGGAGTCGACGATTGGCATGAATGGATGACCGACCAACTGACCGTAATGGGCTAGTAGCGAAGGGTTGACCGTCACCGCTTGAAATACCGGGTCCCGGTCCCACATCTTTTCGCTGCGGAAATAGGTGCGCGAGCCGTCGGGATTCGGGCGATAGCGGTGGTCGGCTTCGTCGACGTCGGCGATGCCTTCCTCCATGACGCGGTCGGCTGCCTTGCGGAGGGCGGCCAACTCCTCGCCCTGAATTACTCCCTTGGCGACGATGACACCATCGCGGTGAAATTGGTCGATCTGGGCTTGCGTGAACATTATTCTGCACTCCTTGAGAAAGGTCCTTTACGTTTCTGTGGAAATACCAGCATGGAATAGGCAGCGTCAGAGACCGCAATGCCCCCTGCGTCTGTTCCGAATTCAACCCTTCAGCCCGCTCATTACAACTCCCTTAACAAAGTAGCGCTGCAATGCAAAGAAAACAAGAATGACCGGAATAACCATGGCCGTCGAAGCGGCCATCAGCCAGTCCCAGCGAGAGCGCCCGCCAGCAGATCCCATTCCTCCCACGGCCGCGCGGAAGAGTGCAAGCCCCAGGGCAACCGTGTAGTTTTCCGGCGAGTTGAGATAGAGCAGCGGGCCCATGAAATCGTTCCAGCCATCGATGAAAGTAAAGATCGCCACCGCTATCAGGCCGGGTTTGGCCAGGGGCATCAAAATGCGCGCATAGATGGCAAACTCGTTGCAACCGTCGATTCGAGCTGCATCCGCCAGCTCTTCAGGAATGGTGCGGAAGAACTGGCGCAGTAGAAAAATGTTAAAGGCGCCGCCTCCGAAGAACCACGGTACGGTGAGTGGAAGAAAGGTGTCGATCCAACCAAGACGGGCAAAGAGCACATAGGTCGGCACCATCAGGACAATGTAAGGAACCATCATCGTTGCAAGAACAATGCCAAACCAGATGTCGCGTCCCACAAAACGCAGCCGCGCAAAGCCATAGGCACAGAAGGAGGCGGAAAGAATGACCGCCGCTTCGCGCACGATGACAATAGTCACCGTGTTCTTGACGTATACGTAGAACGGCATCGCATTCGGGTTCGCCAGCGCTTCGGGGTAGTTTTGCCAGCGAATCGGGTTGGGGAAGATCTGGGGCGGAAACTGAAATATGTGAAGTTCGTGCTTCAGCGAGCTGCTTACCATCCAAAGGAATGGAAGCGCCATAAGGATCGCTCCAACCAAAAGAATCAGTTGAATTAGAGTTCGCTGTCCGGCATTCTTTAACACGTCGTTCTCCAGCCCTCTGCTTCCCGGTCAGTCCCCCGAACGGAGGCCCGCTTTCTGCTTACTTCTGCCATGAGCTCATTGTCAACGGGTGTCTTCGTAATAAATCATGCTTCCCACGTACTTAAAGATGAGTACCGTCAGCCCCATAATGATGATGAAAAGCACCCACGCAAGGGCAGCCGCATACCCCATTTTGAGGTGCAGAAATCCCGCGCGATACAGGTACAGGACGTAGAAAAGTGTAGCGTTCTGTGGACCTCCGCTGGTGATCAGGTAGCCGGCGGTGAATATCTGGAAACTGGCGATGACGCCCATGACCAGGTTGAAGAAAATGACGGGGGACAGGAGAGGAATGGTGACATGCAGCAGCTTGCTCCCGGCGCCGGCCCCATCGATCTCTGCCGCTTCATAATACACATCGGGTATGCCCTGCAGTCCCGCCAGGTAGATCACCATGGTGGCTCCCAGTCCCCACAGACTCATCAGAATCAGAGCGGGCAATGCCCACTCCGGTTCCTGCAACCAGAGGATTTTGGGAAGGCCGATCGCGCGCAGTCCGGCGTTGAGCAGTCCGAACTCCGAGTTCAGGATGAAGGCCCAGAGAACCGCGCTCGCCACCGCCGGGACAATACTGGGGAGGTAATAGACCGTGCGATAGATACTGATGCCGCGCATCTTTGTATTGAGCAGCAACGCGATAAAGAAACTCAGCACCAGGCCAAGAGGGACCGCCACCAGCGTGTACATGGTGGTAACTTTCAGCGACTGCAGAAAGAGCTCGTCTTCTACGAGGTTCTCGATGTTGTCCAGGCCGATAAAACGCGGCGGCGTGATCAGATTCCACTTCTGGAATGTCAGCCATCCGGCGGTGAGGGCCGGAAGAAGAAACCAGACGAGGACGCCAAGAATGAAGGGGGATATAAAAATGTATCCGGTGATGTTTCTTCTGGCCGCGGGCGAATTCAGACCCCAACGGCCTAGCCTCTGGTTTATCGTGGCCATACTTCCATCCGAGTTCAGCGCAAAGCGGGGAAGTGCAGGTAGTGCGCGGCGAGTGAACTAAGCCTCTATATAGACTTTGCCCACCCGCCGCGATCAGCGGACTATGCGTTCTCCAGGACTTCGTTTGCCTTTGGCGTGGCCTCCAGCAGCGCCTCCTCGGCGCTCTTGTCGCCGATCCAGACGGCGTCCAGCGCCGGCGTGATGAAACCGCTCGCCTCGCCTTCCCCGGGAGGTCCGTACATCGGATGCCCGTAATCCGGCACCCATTTGGTCACGATATCTCTGTACCCTTCCCGGTGCACCTCAAGAGACATCCAGCGGTCCATCGCCTCTTTTTCCATCAGTGCCGTCTGGCTGGGTAACCAGAGGCCAGAGACCAGGAAAAGTTCCTGGTAATAGGGGCTGCTGAGGAAACGGACCAGCTTCCAGGATTCATCCACGTGCTTCGTACCCTGCATAATGGTGTGCAGATGAGCCGACAGCCAGGTGGCGGGCACCTTCATCTTGGGCAGTACGGCAGTGCCAAGCGGCTCCTGCATATCATGTGTATAGGCCATCGACCACGAGCCCTCAACTACCATTGCCATCGTGCGCGTCTCCAGCAGCTGCACGAAGCCCATGCCGATTGCCTCAAACGTCCCAGAATTCGGCATCACCTGGTCGACCAGCACTAAATCAGCTACCTCCTGCACTGCCTCTATCGCTTCTGGTTGGTCGTAGCCGTAGAGCCTCGTCTCCGGATGCCAGACATAGCCGCCATTCGAAAGGACGAAGGACGAGTGCATCCAATAAGGGATGTTCATGCCCCAGCGTTCGACGTTCTCGATGTCGAATCCACTGTCTCCGGGATGGTTGCCGTTCCCGTCCACCGTCATCTGGCGTGCTACGTCCACGAAGTGGTCCCACGTCCAGATTTCGTCAGGATCGTTGCTGGGCGGGTCGATGCCTTCCTCTTCGAAGATGGCGCGATTGTAGTAAATCTGGTGGCAGACCCAGCAGGAGCCAATGCCATACCAGCGTCCTTCCCACGTGCAGCGCTCCTCTTCCTGCGGCTGGATGAAATAGTCTTCGGCGCCCAGCAAAGGATCGGCCATCAGCATGTCCGTGATATCAATCAGAAGTCCATCGCGGGCGAACGTGTAGAAGTCGGCGCTGAAAGCAGTATCGGGCGGCGTGCCGGCCGCGATCATGGAAAGCAGTTTTGCGCGGTAATCTCCCGGTGTCTCTACCCAAGTGGCCTTGATTCCGGGATTCTCTTCTTCGAATGTCTCCAGCCCTTCGATAAGCTCCGGCCCCTGACCCGGCCATCCTGCCAGCTGAAGCTCCACGTCTTCCATTGCCGGTGCGGCGCCCTGCTGCTCTTCTGTAGCCGCGGGCGCACAGGCAGCCAAGACAGCCGCGCCGCCTGCCGCGCCCGCCACCGACAAGAATTCCCGTCTGCTAACTCGCATTCTTCGCATGGTCTTTGACCCCTTTCGGTTCAATATCTAATCTGTCCTTCGAATCCAATTACAGAAGTCATAATGTCTACTTGGCCAACTGAAACGACACTAGAGTAATGGCGATTCGGGGGGAGCGAATATTCAAATATTCAATCGCAGCTGTTCGAGAGCCCTACATCTTGATGCCGGATTCAACCAGCCCTTCGACGTAGAACTTACCGAGAACGATAAAGAGTATGACAAGGGGTATCGAAGCCAGCACATAGCCGGCGAAAAGGGGGCCGCCGGAGCCGAAATCGACGCTGTCATTTGTCGTTCGCGACAGGCGGAAAAGGCCCACCGAAATCACCTGTTTGCTCATATCGCTGATCGTCACCAGCGGCCACAGGAACGAGTTCCACTCGGCCACAAAATTGAGCACCGAGAGGGTGGCGAGGCCCGGAAGGCTCAGAGGAAACGTTATGCTCCAGATGAGTGACCACGCACCCGCGCCGTCGCAACGGGCCGACTCGTAGAGCTCCTCGGGGATGCCGGTGATGAAGGCTCGCATGAGAAAAATGCCGAAGATGGGCCCGCCGGCTACATTGGGGATGATTAAGGCCCAACGGGTGTTGAGCAGGCCGAGATTGTTGTAGAGCATGTAAGCGGGGATGAACGAGAGCACCCATGGCACCATCAGCAATGCGATGATGGCGTAATAGAGCGGTTCACGCAGTGGAAAGCGCATACGGGCGAATACGTAGCCGCCAACCAGGGAAAGAATCAGAACGCCGGCCAGCCCGACTGCGGCCACGATCACCGTGTTCAACATATAGGCGTCGATCACATCCCAGGCCGACAAATAGTTGGAGCCGCGCAATGGCAGGCTCAGATTCCAGCGTTCCCAGCGGTACTGGAGTCCGTTCTTGAAGGACAGGTTTAACATGATCACCGTTGGAATCAGAGACAGAAGCAGCAGGAAGATAATGATCAGGTGCAGCCCCAACTGGGAAAACGCAAATGGGCGACGGCGATCGGTTCTCTGAATTTGTGTGGCCATAGTGATTTCCTGCAGTAGAACTATAGGGTCTTACCTACGTTTGCCAGAGCTGCTCGATGGACAGCGACCTATCGCGTCAGGTCTTCACCTGTGGGCCGAATGCCGCGATTGATGATCAGTGTCCCTGACATGGCGATGACAAAAAGCATCAGGCCAATGGCCGAGGAGTAACCGAATTTTTGGGCGCGGAAGGCCGAATGGAACATCGTCAGCCCCGGCACCATCGTCGAGAATCCCGGTCCTCCATCGGTGAGCACCAGTATATTCTGGAAAGCAGTGATGGCGTTTATCACGGCCAGGATGGCCAGCAGGCGTACCTGCCCCAGGACCAGGGGAAGGTCGATACGCATAACGCGACCGAGGCCGGTGCAGCCGTCAAGGGCTGCCGCTTCATAAACCGATTGGGAGATTTGCCCCAAGCCGCCTAAATAAATGAGCGTACCGACGCCCCAAACCCAGGGGAACCCGACAAACATGATTGCATAAATGGCGACCCGATGCTCACCCAGCCAGTTCAGTGCCAAGTTCTCGAGGCCTAATGCACGAAGCATGTCATTAATTGGGCCAAGGTACGGGTCGTAGAGCTTTTGCCAAAGAAGCACTGTCACGATGCCGGGAACGAGCATGGGGATAATGACCAGCAGGCGATAGAGCTCCTTCAAGGCCGGTGAGCGCACGAAAAAGATCAGTTCAGCCATGATGAATGGCATGACGATACCGGCAAAGAGGCCAAACGCCATCAGCTTGACGATATTGACTAACTCATGCGGCGTTTCAGCGTAGTTGAAGTAAGTGACAAAATTGTCCAGCCCGACGAACGTGGCAGGTACGCCGGGCCGCCAGCGGAAAAAGGCGCGAATAAGACCCAGGATGGGTGGGTAGTAGACAAAGACGATCAGCAAGGCGAAGATCGGGCTAAGGAGAGCGTATGCCTGCCAGGAACGGCGAAACGCTCGCAAGCTGAGTGGAGCAGTTTGAGACTCTCTTCCCCAACGCCGACGGCCGCCCGGCGCCGAATTTGTCTGCGTTGACTGCGCACTGCTCATGCAGATATTCCTTATCCCTATTCGGTGGTCAATGGCGCTTCAATTGGGATCTTAATTCGGTAATGCTTGTCAACTTCGAACAATCGCCCAATATTGATATCGATCACATGCGCGATCGTATCCTCCTGCAGATCATAGGGGCCGGCCGCGTTGGGCGTGTAGGTATACTCGGCGTAACCCTCTTCGTCGGTATAGTTCCACTCGGGGATGAGGAGGCCGCCGCCTGATTCAAGCCAGGCCTGTAGCAACGCGTTGCCGCGCGGCTGACCGTTCTCAGTCACGCGCACGGTCAGGATGATCGAGCTCTTGCCGTCGGCGACAACTTTGGGCTGGTCAAACCCTCCGGAGATAGTTATGTTTGGCAGGCGCGCCTGCGCTTGCACATAGTCAACCGCGATAGCCGCCAGCAGCAGTCCAATTGCGGCGAATGCGAGCAGCCGTCCTTTTCCCGTCATCGGCAAAAACCAGTTGTTAGTGGCCAGCTGTTCGCAGCCGGTGGCCAATGCCGGACCAGGGCACCGACCACCGACTCATGCGAACTCCTAGCTGTCGTCGGTCTGCTCCTGCAGAATCTCTTCGTAACGCTGCGCGCCAGCGGCAAACTCCTCTTCCTGGCGCTCATAGAAGGTCGCTTCATCGATCTGGCCGGTAATCCATTCGATGAAGACAGGCCGCCATCGCATGAAGTTGTCATTGTCCCAATACCAGCCCTGTCCCCACCAGGCAATGGCATATTCATAGAGAGGCAATTCAAAAGTGGCAATCTCCTGCCAAATCGATCCGAGCGTCCCGTCCACGGCCGAAGAAATGCGAGCCTGGTTCTCATTGACGAGGAATGAGTTGTTCTGCGGTTCGGTAAGGAACATCCAGAAATCGACCGTCTGTTCCAGATTGGCGTCCTTTTCAGTCGAGGATGCCATCGTGACATATTCTGAGCCCTGAATGGCAGTCAGCAGATCGCCGGGCACCGATCCGTCACCGGCAGTCGTGCGCGGCGGGTCGGTTGCGCCGGGCGAGTTGTCCGTCGCTGGAATTTCGCTGCTGTTGGGGAGCGGCGGCGGCAGAAAGCCTCTCTCGAAAGTTATATTGGGGTCATTGGCCATCCGGGAAAACTCCCAAGACCCCGAATAACGCAGTCCCACATTGCCCTCTCGCCAAAGCAAGTCGATGTCGACCGTGTTGAAACCGTCGATCCAGTAGGTTGCCAGCTCGTACATTTCCTCAAAAGCGCGCTTGTATATCGGCGTATTGGGTCCGATGATGCCGGCGCGGTAGGCAGGGAGCGCCTCATCTACGCCAACGAATTTGTCCCCATTAAGGTCCATATCCGGACAGACCGGTTGCATCATCGAGGGCAGGATCTGCAGTGCCAGCGGCCACAGGTTGCCGGTCCCCTGCTCGACCTGCCAGGGTGCCAGTCCGTCGCCAGCCTCTTTCAGCGCCTGGGACACCTCCATCTGTGCGCTCCACGTCGCGGGCGGCTCCAGGCCCATGCTGTCGAGCGTTTCCTTGTTGTAAGCCAGGCCGACCTCGACATTGGGCCAGATGTTGTCGATTGGCGCGCAATAGATTTTGCCATCCGGCTGAATCAGCGAGTTCATAAAGGCAGGATAGAAAATGTCCATCCAGGAGTCATAGTCCGGCGCGTAGCGGTTGGGCTGGGCCAGGTAGTCGTCCATCGGTACGGCCCAACCGTTCTGCACCGCGAAATTGTGCGTGCTCCGCACCAGGTTGGGCGCCGTGCCTGCCGTCGCTCCGGCGGTCAACCAGGCGAAATAATCCTCGCCGCCAGGGCCCTCTTCGTACACGATCTCTGTGCCGGGGTTCTCCTCGTGATAGCGCTCAGCGAGGATGCGCGGCGCGTTCACGACGATGGGATTTTCGGCCGAGCGGCTGGTCCATTCGGTCGGCGTGTAACTGCCGCCAATCCAAACGCGCACCGGGACGCGGTCGACATCGGGCATTGCCTCGCCTGAACTGTCCGCTGCCGCTCCCTGGTCGACTTCAACTTCCGCGGGAGCACAGGCCGCCAGTAACGCGGCGCCGCCGGTTGCGCCTGCCAGGGACAAGAATCCGCGCCTGCTTAACTGTCTCTTCTGCATGGTCGTAACTCTCCTTGGTAAAGGCTTTTACTACAAGTATGAACGATCGCTGAATTCGAAAACGAAAATGGAAAGTGCAGGAGTAGTCGAGCCATTCGTTGGATTCGGCGAGAAGTGTGAGGAAATCTCCCCCTCCAAGCCGTGCTTGAGGAATGATAAGTTAACGATCGCTCTTATGTCAAACGATATTTTTGGGCGGGTGCATCCCAAATTTTCGTGTCGATTCGTTGCGCCCTATTTCGCCCTCCCAGAAAACCGGCAACGTCTCAGCCACAATCAATTCGCGACCTTGCCTTGGGCAAGCGAAGGGATCTCTCACTCCTTTTTTCTGGCTTATGGGCGGTCGGCCGCAAGCGGCCTCCCTTGTGCAGGGGCTGCGCCCCCGCAACGCCCCCCTCCAAAAACATGCCTCACTGACCGGTGCGCCTTCTTCGCAGCGGTGCGCCTGTCCGGCAGTGTGCCTGCCCCCAGCCAATGACGTTGCGAAGAAAGCCTGAATGGTGCCAGCGCTAAAGGGTTGGTCAAGCATGGCGCCAAAAAGAGGGCTGATGGCATGAAAATCTTGCTACGACAGTCCTGTCCATTCCCCAATCTAAGTTCCTTGTACGGGAGGGGTCACGAAAAACGAAGCACTTACCATTCTTGATTCAGACAGCGGCTGTCAGAAAATCTGGGATGCAACCCTTTCGGCCCGTCTTTCTCAGTATAGTTCCACTCCGGGATTATGATGCCCCCTCCGGATTCGAGCCACGCCTGTAGCAGTGCGTTGCCGCGCGCCCTTCCGTTCTCAGTCACGCGAGCGATCAAAATGATCGCTCCTTTACCGTTAGCGATGACTTGGGGGTGGTCGAACTCTCCTCAGATGTAGGTGTTGCACAGACGAACCTGTGCCTGCGCTTAATTCACCGCGACAGCCGCAAGCAGCCGTCCTCTTCCCATCATCGGCAAAAAACCGGAGATATGCGACCAGTAGTACGGGGACGGTGGCCAATGCCGGACCAGAGCATTGACCACCGGTTCATACTGATTCCTAGCTGTCGGCGGTCTGCTCCTGCAGAATCTCTTCATATCGCTGCGCGCCCGCCGCGAACTCCTCCTCCTGGCGCACAAAGAAAGTCTCTTCATCGATCTGGCCGGTAATCCATTCGACAAAGACCGGCCGCCACCGCATGAAGTTGTCCCTGTCCCAGTACCAACCCTGGCCCCACCAGACAATGGTGTAATCGTACAGCGGCAACTTAACGGTGGCGATCTCCGACCAGATCGATCCGAGCGGGGCGTCCTTGGCCGAAGAGATGCGCGACTGATTCTCGTTGACCATGAAGGCATTGTTCTGCGGTTCCGTGATGAACATCCAGACATCGATCGACTGGTCCAGGTTGCCGTCCTTTTCAGTCGAGGACGCCATGGCAACAAACTCTGTTCCCTGTTCGGCCTTCAGCACGTCCCCCGGCACAGTTCCATCACCGGCTGTCGTGCGCGGCGGGTCGGTGGCGCCGGGGGTTGTGTCCGTCGCGGGGATGTCCATGCTATTCGGCAGCGGCGGCGGCAGGAAGCCGCGCTCAAAGGTGACATTGGGGTCGTTGGCCAGTTGCGAGAACTCCCATGTACCGGAATAGCGCAAGCCGATGTCACCTTGACGCCACAGCTGATCGACATCGACGGTGTTGAAGCCGTCAATCCAGGTGGTGGCCAATTCGTACATTTCGGCAAAGGCGCGCTTATAGATCGGTGTGTTAGGTCCGATGATACCGGCGCGGTAAGCGGGCAAGGCCTCTTCGATACCGACGAACTTGTCGCCGTTGAGGTCCATTTCAGGGCAGATCGTCTGCATCATAGACGGCAGGATCTGCAGCGCTAAAGCCCAGAGGTCGCCTCTGGCTGCCTCGGGCGGCCAAGGAGCCAACCCGCCGCCGGCCTCCTTCAATGCCTTGGCCACCTCCATTTCGGCAGACCAGGTGTCAGGCGGATCCAGGCCCAGTTCATCGAGCAACTCTTTGTTGTAGGCCAGGCCGACTTGGATGTTGGGCCAGATGTTGTCGATTGGTGCACTGTAGATCTTCCCGTCCGGCTGAACTAGCGAGTTCATGAAGGCGGGCCAGAAAATGTCTATCCACTTATCATACTGCGGCGCGTGGCGGTTGGGCTGGGCGAGGTAGTCGTCCATCGGTACCGCCCAACCGTTCTGAACGGCGAAATTGTGCGCGCTTCGCACCAGGTTCGGCGCCGTTCCCGCAGCGGCGCCGGCAGTGAGCCAGGCGAATTCGTCCTCGCCGGCTGCACCTTCTTCGTATACGATCTCAGTTCCAGGGTTTAGCTCGGTGTAGCGCTCCGCAAGAATACGCGGCGCATTAATGACGATAGGGTTCTCGGCCGAACGGCTGGTCCATGGTGTTGGTGTGTAGCGCTCGCCCATCCACGCCCGCACTGTAACTGGCTCGACATCTGGCATCGCCTCTCCCGAGTCGGAAGCGGCCGCCTGGTCAACCGGCGCTTCCACCGGCGCACAAGCCGCGAGAACTGCCGCGCCGCCCGTCGCGCCTGCCAGAGTCAAGAATCCGCGCCTGCTTAACCGTTGTTTCCGCATGGCTGTTTGTCTCCTTGGGTAAGGGCTTTTGCTACCGATTTCGCTGTCTGTTGCTAACGATTACCGGACTGGAAAGTGCAAGAGAAGCTGGGCCTTCAAGTGGATTTGGAACGAATAACTGAGAGTGCTCCTTCTACCTTCTGCGTAGGTGCTATGATAAATGATATATTTATGTTTTGTCAAACGGCTTTTCGGCAGGGGTATTTGCCTCAATTGGGGCAATAGCCTCGAGCGCGCCTTGCTTCAATTGAGTGTAGTCGTGTGCCGCTGGCCTATTGTCTTCGTGCAGTACAGTGAATGGGCTGGACTGCCATCTAGGGATTCACGTACGTCAAATGCTCACTTATGTGAAGTGACCTTTATACGCAGCAATGAGCCCTACCTTTACGCGTCGACCCCAAACTCCGCCTGGAATTTCGTCCACACACTTTCGTCGACAGGTGTAGCCGCGGCGCGGATGTTTGCCTCCAGCTGCTCAGCGTTCAGGCTGCCGATCGGGTTGCCGTGGATGCGCTCTTCACGGAGGCAGAACTGGATCGCCAGTTGTAAGAGGTCAATCTGTTCTTCGCGGCACCACTGCCAGATACGCCGCGCCGCGTCGACGTCATCGTCGTTTTTGTAACGCCCCTGCTCTCTGGCCTTGTCGATATCGACGCCGGTCAGCAACCCCCGCAGGATCGACCAGCCGTTCATTACGCCAACGTCGGCCGCGGCAGCCGCCGGCAGAACGGTCCCGGTGGCAGTCTGCCGGATGAGGTTGTAGTCATTGAAGCATAGGATGAGATCGACGTCGCCGGTCGAGATCGCCGCCTGGTGGAAATGGTGCTCACGCATCCCGTATCCCGCGTTTCGCACCAACCCCTTCGCCTTCAGCTGCAGCAGGCCGGCCAGTGTGCCGTCTTTAGCCAGGGTAGGTTCGATGCGCTTCGGGTCGTGGATCAGCATGCCATCGAAATAGTCAGTGCCCAGTATTTCTAACTGGTCCTCTACGTCCCGGTTCACGCGCTCGGCCGAATAGTCGGCTTCGCCGTCACCCCGGTAACCGCCCCACGACGCATTCGAGTGGCAGCAGAGACGGCCCGTGACAATGACATCCTCGCGCGGGATCTCGCGCAGAGCCAGACCCAACTTGCGCAGTGAATCCCCGTAACAGCGGGCGCAGTCAAAATGATTGACGCCCAGCGACACGGCATGTTTGATAAGGGCAACAGCATCCTCGTCGCTGACAAAGCCGAAGTGGTTGCCGAACCCCTGCGTGCCGAAGGGAATGACGGGTACTGAGAGTTCAGTCCGGCCGAGCCGGCGGCGCGGCACCTGCGGTAGGGTTTGGGTCATAGCTTGCCTCCTGAATTGGCTTCACCGGCATACTTTGTCGAAGCATCCTGCAACACGACTTGCTCTTTGGGATAGCTCAAGTGCGCCGGACTCCTCACTGTCGCGCCCCGGCTCCGAACCTTTCCTGGAATCTGGTCCAAACGCTTTCGTCCAGAGGCGTCGACGCGGCGCGAATGTTGGCCTCTAACTGTTCTACATTCAGGCTGCCGATAGGATTACCATGGATGCGTTTTTCTCGCAGGCAGAACTGGATCGCCAATTGCAGGAGATCGATCTCCTCCTCCCGGCACCACTGCCAGACGGCGCGGGCCGGCTCAGCGTCGAAGTCACTCCGGTATCGTCGTTGCGCCATCACCTCGTCAATATCGGCCCCTGTCAACAGACCACGCAGGATCGCCCAGGCGTTCAAAACGCCGACATCGGCGGCGTGGGCGGCGGGCAAGATCGTGTCGGCAGCGGTCTGGCGAATGAGATTGTAGTCGTTGAAACAGAGGATCAGGTCAACGTCGCCCGTTGCGATTGCCTGCAAGTGGAAGTCGTGCGGTTCCATCCCAAAACCGACATTTCGCACCTGGCCGCGTGCCTTCAATTGCAGCAGACCGGCAAGAGTACCGTCTTTGGCCAGCGTGGGTTCGATGCGGTTGGGGTCGTGGATCAACATCCCGTCAAAATAGTCGGTCCCAAGCAGTTCCAACTGGTCTTCCACGTCGCGGATAGCGCGTTCGGCGGAATAATCGGCTTCGCCTGCCCCGCGATAGCCGCCCCAAGGTGCATCTGAGTGACAGCAGAGGCGGCCCGTGATGATGACATCGTGGCGGGGGATCTCGCGCAAGGCCAGGCCCAGCTTGCGCATCGAATCACCATAGCAGCGCGCGCAGTCGAAATGGTTGGCGCCTAGCGACACCGCATGTTTGAACAAAGCTACGGCATCTTCGTCAGTGACGAAGCCGAAACTGTTGCTGAATCCCAGCGTGCCGAAGGGAATGACGGGAATTTCTAGTTCTGTGCGGCCGAGGCGCCTGCGCGGCAACTGTGGGGTGTCTTGACTCATCATTTTCACTCTGTCCTATGCCGGGCTGCACCACGCCAGGCTGTTACGCAGCAAGGCCTGGAAAGAGGGGTGGCGCCAGACTTCCGGGTTGTGGCCGGGAGTGAGTACGCAGACTCGCCCATTTCCTTCGGTGCGGGTCCAGCCGGCCGGTTGACTGCCATGTTCGGATTCGGTATGGAGGAAGAGATCCACCTCTGGATCGTTCATCTCCATCATATAGTGTTCATCCATCAGCGTGAATGACGTGCTGCCGGCAGCAAGCGGATGGTCGGTAAGAGGCGCGACAGTTACCGGGCATTGCGGCGGGTGGCCGGTGAACTTGCCTCCCATCAGGCTGCAAAACGATGGCGTGTTGTCGTAGAGCGCCGTACCCGAATGTAGGACAAGGAGACCGCTGCCACCGGCAACATAGTCGGCAAATGCCTTTCCGGTCTCCTCGGTTGCCCAAGGTTCATGGTCCGCCCGCGAGCGGTTGTTGGCTTTGGAGAAGATGACGAGAGGATATTGGTTCAAACTATCTGTGTGCCATCCGGCTGGATCCTCCACCCAGTCGAACTGTAGGCTGGACTGCCCAAGGGCCGCCAGCCCGTCGCGCGTCAGCGAGGCGGGGTGGGCGCTGTCATCGCAAAAAACCAGAGTTCGCATTCTCATTTTCCTTATGGTCGCAAATTAGCAACAGGTGTTGAATATAGCGTCAAGTCTTGTACCGGAATTTCGGTAATTCCAATGTTCAGCCACTTGCCGACGCCAATGCTTCACTCCACAAGACCAGCAGGCGGACCAGTTCGGCGCGATTCGCCGGGCTCTCCTCGGCCTCGGCAAGTGCCAGCACTCTGGCGCTGGGCGGATCACTCATCGGCACATGTTCGCCGGCCTCAAGCAGGTTGGCAATCGTCTCCAGCAGCCCCACGCCATTTGCGTAGTCGGAATTAGCCGCACCCAGCCACTTTATCGCTTGGTCAAGTACGCGGGTGGCGGCGCCCTCCTTGTCTACGGCAGGCGGGATCATGTCCGGTCCCCGGCGGCGGAAGAAGCCTTGGATGGCGGCTACAATGCTGGGGTCCCGCACAGTGCCGTCCGGGTAAACCACGCCATGAATATCCCGCCAGCGGCTGACGCCGATCATCAGCTCCCACAGGTACCAGCCGATGCCTTCTTCCTGGCAGATTTCCAGGGTAACGTCGTAGGGGTTAGCGCGGGCCAGACAGGCCAATTCAGAGATGAAGATTGGCTTCTGATTGGCTTTCGCGATGCGGATTCCTTCTTTGATGTGGGCGCGGATGGCGGCGCGTGTATTCCTGTAGTCGTGGAAGGAGAGCACATCCACATGCGTCTCCACCTGCGCCAGATTGGCAGCATATGCCACCCCAACAGTGATGGGATGTGCGTCGTCCAGCTCCTTCATCACACCACAGAAGTGTTGTACGAAATTCCAGATTGAGGTGATGCGTTCGTCTCGCTGCGGGACATCTTCCCCTACCCAGCTTGTGATCATCGGTTCGTTCATAATGTCCCACATGGCCAGACCAGGCTCCGGCCCCAGGGTCTGCACCAGGTCGCGGCAGTACGCCTCACCGGCCGGCCAGAACTCAGGCCCGAGCCGCTGCACGCCCGGATTGGGTATCCACTTGTTCTCGGTCGAGTCGTAGGTGGGCTGCGTGTCGTCGAAGCAGGAGTCCCACACCACCGGCATCACGCTAATACCGCGGTCGTGGGCCGCGCGCACAAAATGTCTGAGGCGGGCCAGGAAGCTCTTGGGATCGTGTTCGTAAACGACGTAGGCCAGAAATGGACGGGCGCTGTTCAGGCCCAGCCGCTGGGCATAGGACAACTCTCGTTCGACCAATGCTTCGTCGTAGTCGCGCCAGAAAGAGATATCGTTGACAGCCGTGCTGGGCGTGTAATTGAAACCGCGCACATGCGCATAGGGGTGGAGTGGCTCCAAAGGTTCGTCCCTCCTATGAAGTGGGGATGCAGCAGTGGTCGAGAGGCGAGATGGGCTGGCCCTGTGCGTCGCATAGAAGCAACTGCGCGACTCTTGCGCCGGGCGGCGGTCGCCGTACGCAGTCGACCCGCAGAACGTTGAGCGGATTGACGAGGGCCAGCGTTTCAGTTGCCAACGTCCGTTCATCGCCATCCAGCCAGACCAGCTGCACGTTTCCCAGGTGAAAGAGGCCGAAGACGCCAGTTAAGCGGATTCCCGCGTCGATTGACTCGGCATTCAAAGGCTGATGGACGCAGCCTGCCGGCGTCACATTTACGATGGGGCCGGGACAGCGCGCGACGTACCAGTCGATATCCAGGCTCTGCGATTCGCCGGGCGCCAATGTGCGCAAGGGCCCAAGGATTTCGGCTTCCACGTGAAAGAGATTCAGCTTGCCAAAGTCCAGTCCGCCAACGATTTCACCATGTCCGGTCGTCCAGCATTCAACCGAGGCGCCGTCATCGGGATAGTCTTCGCCAGGAAAATATGTAAAACACTGGCAAAAGGCATAGTCGGTTGCCTGGTTTACGAAGGCGATCCACCCTGCCGGCGAATCGACGCCTATCTTGCCCAAACGGTAGAGGTACTGCGCGCCCAAAAGGTTGGGACGCACTTCTGCCTGCCATTCGGGGTTGTCATCGTCGCCGAACATGACGTTGTAGCCCCGGTCGAATACACTTTCGGGATTAGTCGGAATGTAGAGCCAAGCCTGTTCACTGTGCGATTCGGCCCCTTCAGGGTCGTGGCTGGTGGCATCCACCTGTACGATATCCCAAATGCTCCAGGTATGGACCTGGTCGGAGACATTTGTCATCTCCAGGTGCAGGTTGACACCGCCCCCGCCCGCATGGAGCGTAACCTGACGCGAAATCTGGACGCCGGTTCGCGGGTCCGGCTGGCTGGTCATGCGAATGGAAGCGGCGGCGGCAGAGGAGTCCAGGATTTCAAGCGTGTAGGGCCCGGTGTCGAGGACGGGATCGGGCGGACCGTGCCACTGGTCCGGGCGGTCCCAGCCCTGGGGCGCCGGCCAGGTCTTGCCGCCGCCGTAATTCTTCCAGGCGGCGATGCTGCCGTCCCCCATGTTCTCCTCGGCGGAGAAGAGCGTGCCCGCCAGGTTGCGGTCGAACCACAGATAAGAATAGTTTCCCAGGTCATAGGCCATTATGCGGCCGCCGACGTCGGGCACGGCCACCAGGTCGACGATGCCGTTGCTCAGTCTGACTGCCGGCCAGCCGTGGAAATCGATCCGGTCGATGCGGCAACCCGTTTCTGCCGCGCTCTGATCAGCCATGAAAACTGTTCCTCCAGCAGTTAGGAGAGTGTGTAGACGAGAGAGAAGCAGATGAAACCACTGCCACTTCGCATTGCCTCAATCCTCGTCAAATGTTGCTTTGCGGATGTACAACCTGGTCTCGGCCGCGGGATGCTTTTCGTAGCCCTTCCAGGCGTAGGGATCGGTTCCGGCCACCGGAAAAACGCGGCGCACGTCGGCGCGTGCCACCGGCTCATCCTGAACTGTCTTGACCCACGGCAGCAACGATTCGCTGCTCAAATAGTGGCTAACCAGCACGCGGCGGTAGCTGGCCTGCGTGCGGTTTCGTAGCGACTGATGAAGCAGATAGCCGTTGAAGAAGACGACGCTGCCCGCCTTGACCTCAACCGGAATCTGGGGCGACTCATCGAAACCGGTCGCCATGTCATCGTGCGTGTCGAACTCGTCAGGGTCGCCGTGCTTTTGGGTTGGGTATAGATAGCCCGCCCGCTGCGAACCGGGGATCACCCACATGCAGCCGTTCTCCACGTACGCATCGTCAATCGCGATCCAGGCCCCGAGCAGCGAGCGGTCGCGTGTGGGGATATAGTTCTCGTCCTGATGCCAGGATTGCCCTTGATAGCCGGGCGGTTTGATGAAGAGCATTGATTGCATGCACTTCACATTGCCCGACCAGTGCGCCAGATGCGCGCCCGTGATCTGGCTCAACACGCCGCTGATGTTGGGGTGGCGCGTATATTTTTCCATCACCGGACTCACGTAGTGCGGTTGATGAATGGCAAGAATCTTGGAAAGAACCTCGTCGTCGCTAAGCTCGGCCGCAACCGGCTGGATGGTTTGATTGGGATAGCCGCCGCGCGCCAGAAAGATGATGTCCCTCTTCAACTCATCCAATTTTGCCGTGTCGAGCAGATCCGGCACGGCCAGAAAGCCGTTGTCCACATAGAAGTCGACCTGCTCCTGGTCAACCACAGTTGGCACTTCAATTCGTTCGCTTACCGGCGCATCCGTCGTCACCCGATACACTCCTTGCTTTGTTTATCAATTTTCCGGTCGAAGACCGAGCATGGAAAGTCCGAAAACTGACATTGTACCGTTTTCTCAATTCAGGTCCGCGATGGACTCCTGCACCGCTGCAATCGTGTCCTCGATGTCCTGTTCGGAGTGGGAGAGGGTGAGAAACATCGGGTGGCCGGGATGCAAGTAATAGCCGCGCGCCAGGCAGCCCTGGAGCATGGCGATGCAGCGATCCTTGTCCTCCTCATCCATCACAGGCGTGGGCATCGGACCCGTGCCGGTCAGCCGGTAGCCGAGGCCGCCCTCTTCGCAAGCCGCGTTCACGCCCTCGATCAGACGGTTGCCAATCTTCCACTGGTATGCGATGCCGTCGCGGCGCTTGACCTCACTTATGACTGTCTCAATGCAGACCAGGCTGGGTAGATCACAGTGGAAAGTCGCCGCCATCCAACTGGACTGGCACTGTTGCGAGCCGAGGATCTCCTTGCGGCCGGCGACAAAGCTGCCGGGATAACCGTTGCAGCAGGCCTTGCCGAAGGTTGTCAGATCCGGGGTGACCCCATAGTACTCACCGGCGCCGCCAAAGGCCACGCGAAAGCCAACTTTGACCTCGTCGAAGACACAGAGCGCGCCGTATTGATGGGCCAAGTCGACGCAGCCCTGCAGGAAGCCCTCCGGCGGTCCGTCGCCGCGAATTGTCTCCATGATGAGGCAGGCGACTTGGTTGTCATTCTGTTTGAAGCAGTCCTCAATGGCATCGAGATCGCCGTAGGGAACTTCGATCGTGAGTGGAGCGATTACGGCAGGCGCGCCCTCGTCCTCGGTGCGAGACCAGTCGTGCCAGCCGTGATAGCCGCAGCGGAGCACCGTGTCGCGACCGGTGTAGGCTCTCGCCAGCCGCACCGCAGCCGACGTGGCCGCGCTGCCGCCGATCAGAAATCCGAGCATCTCCACAGCCGGGATCAGGTCGATCAGCATCTGCGCAACCTCAAGTTCTTTGGGGTGCGCAGTGCTGTAAATCGTGCCCTCCTCCATCTGCGCTTGCACCGCCGCGTTGATGACAGGGTCGTTGTAGCCGAGCAAGATGGGGCCGAAGCCCATCAGATAGTCCAGATACTCGTTGCCGTCCACGTCCCAGAAGCGGGCGCCGGCCGCGCGCTGCGTAAAGACGGGGTACCCGAGTGCCAGCATCTCGTGGCTGCGTTTATGCCCCTGGCAGCCGCGCACGATCAACTGGTCGGAGCGGTCAAGCAGGGCTTTGGACTGTTCGATGTTGTAAGGTTGGACGGGCATAGCCTTATACTCCTGTTGAGTAGTGCGCAAGGCAAACTTTGAACGCATTCATTATACATTGATTTGGAGGATCGAGTTGCGCTGTCGCAGCCGCGTGGTGGGACGCAACGCTGTCTACTACTGCCTACTTCAGCGCGCCGGCATCCCCGAAGACGATGGGGCAGTAGCGTGGATCGTCGATGAATGTGGTTAGCCCCTGGCGGACGTCATCCTTCGGGCGGGACTTCTCCGTTCTCATGTGAACAGCGAAACTACGTCGCGGCTGCGATGACAGGTTGGGGGCGCTGCCGTGAAATGTCAGCTTCTGATGGAAGCTGGCGCTGCCCGGCGGCAAGATGGCAGGCTCCTCTTGCCACTCCTGATTTTGCTCAGCTCGGATGGCCTCGCGCAGGGCTTCGTAATCCTGAGAAAAGAAGTCGCTCTTGGTGGACAAGCCCCACTTGTGGGAACCGACCACGAAGTTCATCGGGCCACAGTCAGGGGCGACATCGCTCAGTGCAACCCAGGCCGTGAACAACTCGCTATCA
This sequence comes from Caldilineaceae bacterium, assembly GCA_963662575.1. GTDB lineage: Bacteria > Chloroflexota > Anaerolineae > Caldilineales > Caldilineaceae > Bin5. The sequence continues at coordinate 5,196,173 of OY759723.1, read as the reverse complement.
TCTTCCCAGATCCCCCAGTAGTTATAGTCCTGGTGCCAGCCAACATGCGTACGGACTTGCTGACCGGCGACCAACGGCGGCTTATAGAGCAGCTGCACCCACCATACCTGAACTGCTTTGGCGCCGGTGATCTCGGCCGCCTTTGCCCCCAGAGCCGGGTGTGACACAAGGTCCATTATGGCATGGCTGGCGATCTGCGGCATCTCGATTTTGCAAAGCGAATTGGGATCATCTCCCGGGCTCCAGGACGAAGGGCGCGGCGGAATGTCCGTATCATACGTACCCGCCCTCAATGCGTCCATGCCAGTTATAGCCGGTTCCACGACGTCCGCCGGTAGCAGCGGCTCCGAGCAGATGTAGAAGCCATCGTCCTGATAACGCTCCCGCGCCAAGACAATCTCATCGACCTTCATCCTGTGTCCTCCTGAGGTGTTCAATCCAATACACTTGTGTCAGAAAGTGCAATATGCCAGGTGCGTGCGAGACGCATTCGACACTTAGGCGCCTCGCCTTCTCTTACGCTACACGCATTTGGGAAAACGGCAAATCTTCAAATCGAGGGCAGATCAGGTTCCTTGTAGCCCAGTCAAGGTAATGCCCTGTATGAAGGTGCGCTGTACCAGATAGAAGATAACAATGATGGGTACTGTAAGTGCGGTCGAGGCTGCCATCAACAGATGGAACTCAGTATCGTACTCGGAATGGAACATCTGCAGCCCGACAGCAATCGTGAACATATCACTATCTCTCAAGTAGAGCAGTGGTCCAAGGAAGTCCGACCAACTGCTCAGAAACTGGAGAGGACAACGGTTGCCAGCGCCGGCTTCGTCAGAGGCAGGATCAGTTGCAAGTAAATACGCGGCTCGGATGCCCCGTCGATTCGGGCGGCGTCGGTCAACTCACCAGGAATCGTCATGAAGAACTGTCGTAGTAAAAAGACATAAAAGGGAACACCGAAGAAAAGAGGCAATACGAGAGGCAGATAGGTGTTAATCCAGCCAATCCTGGCAAAGAGAACATAGAGGGGAAGCATCGTAACCGGAAAAGGAATCATGATCGTCATCAGCATCACTACGAAGAGGACATCCCTCCCCGGCCAGTTGATATGCGAGAATCCATACGCTACCATTGGACAAGAGATCAGTACGCCAACGATAGAGCCGAGCGTGATCACCATCGTGTTGCCTACGTAGCGAAAGAACGGAATGTATGTCACGGCCGCCTCGTAGTTTTGCCAGCGGAATGTGTCGGGAAACCAGCCGGGCGGCCATTTCATCAACTCCACGGGCGCCTTCAACGAAGTCATGAGCATCCAGAAAAAGGGAAGAATGAACATGACCGATATGGTCAGGAGGATGGCAAGCAAGAGGAAACGCGTGAACAAGAGGGTCCAATTCGTTTCAAGCGCGGACGTGTCCGTTTTTGATAACATGGCAATGTGGGTTGGTTGCAGCCCTGCGCGGCGGCGGGACTTGACCGGGTGGCCTCCTGATTTGGCGCCGGCGCGTTAGGTATCTGTCGTCGTCCCTTTCTCGCCGCCGCTGTAATGAACCCATCCAGAAGTGCGAAAGATGACCAAAGTACAGGCGAGAATAATCAGAAACAGTATCCAGGCCATTCCGCTGGCATGGCCCATTCTCATATAAACAAAGGCCTGACGATAAAGATACATCACGTAGAAAAGCAGCGACTTGGCCGGCTGTCCACTGCCTCCTGTCATGACGTGAGGAGCTGTGAATATCTGGAAAATCGCAATGATCGAAATGACAAGCTGGAAGAAAATAACCGGGGTGAGCAGTGGTATCGTCACATGGCGCGTTTTTTGGCCAACGCCGGCGCCGTCGATCTCGGCAGCTTCATAGAGCGACTGGGGAATATCCTGCAAGCCCGCCAGAAATATGACTACTCCATAGCCAACGGTCCATAGCGACATGAGCAGAAGAGTGGGTTTGGACCAGTCTTCATCGGTGAGCCAGCCAGGCCCGTTGATGCCGAAAAGCTCCCACAGCAGCCCGTTTACGACGCCAAACTGGGGGTTGAATAGCCATAGCCACATGATGGCCAGCGCCACGCTAGGCACCAGCGTAGGAACGAAAATGATGGTGCGAAAAACCGATTCTCCCAGCACCTTCTGATTGAGGAGAAGGGCAAGCCCGAAACCAACAGCAATCGACGTGGGTACGCTCAGCAGGGCAAAGATGATTGTATTTGAGAGGCTCTTGGAAAACAGAGCGTCGTCGAAGAGCATGTCGACGTAGTTTTCGAGACCCACCCATTTCGGCGGCGACATGATGTCGTAGTCGGTCATACTGAAGACCAAAGAGGCGCCGATCGGATAGGCGGTAAAACATATCAAGCCGATGAGCCAAGGGGAGATAAAAAAGAGTCCCCACATCAGCTTGCGGCGTACGATCCTGCTTTCCCGGACCGACTTTAACACGAACCTTTCCTTTCCTTATGAAGGAGGGGGGCAGAGAGAAGCGAGAGAGCGCATCTCATTCTCACTCCTCTCTACTCACTTTTCGAAGATTTTACACGCTTATTCCCGTGCAGCGTTCCTTGGCTACAGGTATTGCTGCAACTCTTCGTTGAGTCTGTCGTTCAGATCATCCAACGCCTCTTGCACATCCACCTTGTCGTGCATGATATCGTCGAATGCGTCACTCAGGCCCGCCCATGCCATATCACTCATCGGCGTCGGCGGCATGATGCCGGCAAAGGGCAAGGTATCGACGAAGAAGCTCATCGCCGGGTTTTCGCGGAACGCAGGGCTTTCACCATGCTCGATGTAAGGCGAGAAATTCGACCTTCCCAGATTGTAGGCTTCGATGTTGTCACGCCGTGCCAGCCAAGTTAGAGCCCTGAACGAGTCGTCCAGGTAGCCTACGCCAGAGGGGATGGCCCAACTCCAGCCACTGGTCCAGGTGGCTTCTTGCCCGCCCTCGCGCGGGTAAGGAATCCAGGTGGCGCCATAGTCCATGTCAGGGGCATATTTGCTGAAGTTGGAGATCATCCAGTTGCCGTTGATCATCATCGGCACCACGCCCATGATGAACGGATCCTGGGCCTGCGCGCCGAACGCTTCGGTAAAGGAAGTGATCACATTGATGCCGCCGTACTGGTCTCGCCACTCCCTCATCCATTCCCACAGGGCCACTACTTGCGGATGGTTCACGGTAAGTTCGAGTGTATCGGGATTCATGAATTGGGCCCCCCAACTGAATCCCCACGTGTAAATCCAGCGGCCCTGGAAGGCCCACGGGATGAAGCCGATCGATTCGTAGCGCTCCCCTGTCTTGCTCGTCAGCGCCTCCGCAGCCACAGCAATCTCATCGATGTGTGTGGGCGGGCTATCTGGATCGAGACCGGCCTCTCGGAACAGGTCCTTTCTGTAGTAGAGGACGCGTCCGTCCATCGAGTAGAGGAAGGTATACCACTTGCCTTTCCACAAGTTCTGGTCATTGACCGCCTTGTAGAATAGGTCGGTGGTGAGGTCGGCCGCGCTCATCCTGTCTGTAAGATCGATCAGGGCTTCGTTTTCCGCCCACAGCGGCACCGAGGCCGGTTCAAAATCGACCAGGTCCGGTGGAATTCCTGCGGCGATGTCGGCCATGAGCGCCTCTGATGCAAGCGTACCTGCAGTACGCGCCGCGCCCCAGGTATACTCCAGACGTAGATCCGGGTTTTCTTCGTTGAATTGGACTATCAGGTCCCTCTTCAATTCTCCGACCAGGCCCGAAGGGGCGTGAACACCCGCGTACTCAAGCTGGACGATTTCAGGTCTGACAGGAACGGCGGTTACCTCTACCTCGACGGTCGTAGGCACGGCACAGGCCGCCAGTGCCGCAGCGCCCATGCTCCCAGCTCCAATGCGCAGAAAGTCCCGACGTGAAAGATTCTTGCTCATCTTGCGCTTCTCCTTTCCAATGGCGGGGCAGATTCGATTGCTGCCGGTTTGACTGATTTACCTCGAAGCGTTTTCTCCGGAGTCACCTCCCCTGCTCTACAAACGGGCGTTTGCGAACGAAGGTAGCACCAACTTCAGCGATTCACTAAAAAGGCGTTCACATGGCAGCTATGGCCTTTCCGCTGGATGAAGTGGACAAGAACAGGTTAAATGCCTAAGCCTCAGCTTGGAGATCGATGCGGAAAGTCTCGGAGTAGGTATGAGTCTAAGCAAAGTATACATCGTTTTTAAGTTGAGGCAAACGCAGAGAAATTTGGGGTGGCAGGCTAAACTGTGGTTCGTTCCAGGAGGAGATTGGAGGCGTCACGACTGCTTGGGTCCGCTGAAGGCAATTGCGTGGGCAGTCTAGCGCTGTGGAGCGGTACAAAAGGCCAGGAACGGCATCGTGATAGTACGCGGGTTACCTGGTTCGAGGTAAATACTCAGCCAGAGTCAATTCGCGACCATAGTGGTAAACTGCGCCCTGCCGTTTCGGGCGCGCTCTCGCAAAGGGCAACCGCGGCCTGGATAGAGGTGTACGAAGAGGTGTCTATCTTCCCACTCCTCTCCACGCACTCCTCGCCTTTAGACGCCTGCCAGACGCAATGCTTCCAGCGTCTCGTAGCAAGCGCCCAGCGGGTGGTAGTCAGTCTTGGAAGGCGGGCTCTTGAGCACGTCGTATTTCTGATTGTTGGCATCAAGGATACGGTACCAACCGCCGTACTCATGATCGACAAAATGCTTATCGGAGTAGGTCCATGCCTTGTCGTACCAGTCCCAGTAGCTGTCATCGCCGGTGCGCAACGCCAGAGCCGCCGCGGCCGCGAAAGTTTCCGACAGCACCCAGTAGTAGCGGTCGCGGTCGAGAATGGTGCCGTCAGGCGTGAAAGTGTAGTGCATGCCGCCGTTATCGTCGTCCCAGCTTTTCTCAAGCGCTACGTCGAAGAGATGTTGGGCTCGGGGCAGCATCCAATCCTCCGGACGGTAACGTTCCAGGATGAGCAGCAGCTTGGACCACTCGGTAAAGTGACCCGGCAAGTAGCCGTATGGCTTGAACAGGTTCTGGGGATCGTCCTTGTTGTAGTCCCAGTCGTGCGTCCAGTCGGTACGGTAATGTTCCCACACAAGCCCGTCCGCTTCATCGGCCAGGTCGACGCAGATACGCCGCGCCAGCAGGTGGGCGCGGTCTAGGTAACGGGCCTCGCCGGTGGCCTCGTATGCGCATAGCATCGCCTCGCACATATGCATGTTGGCGTTCTGGCCGCGGTAGGGATCGATCGCGTTCCAGTCATCCGCAGCGATCAGGTCGGCGTAGAGTTGGGCCTCCGGCTCCCAAAAGCGCGTTTCCAGCAATTCGTAGACTTCTGAGGCGAACGCGGCCGCGCCATCGACCCCGGCCTTGGCCGCTGCCGCCGCCGCCAGCAGCACAAAGGCGTGCCCGTAGCAGTGACGGTCGCCGTCCTCCACCTCTCGACCATGCAGCACCCACGCGAATCCGCCGTCAGCCTGACGGTGCATTTCCTGGAGACATCGCAGCCCATGCGCGGCCGCGTCCCGGTAGGCAGGCTCCTCCAGCGCCAGCGACGCCATCGAGTAGCAGTAGACAAAACGGCAAGTACCTACGAGGTGCTTGGTCATGCGGTCGAAGACCGACCCGTCGTCGCGCATCTGGTTTATGTAGCCGCCGTACTCTTCGTCAATGCAATTGGGGTGGTAAAAGGAGATGATGCTGCGAATGTGTTCGCGCAGGAAATCAGGGTCGCGATATAACATTTTCGATTCTTCCCTTGACTTGTTTATGGCTGTGCGGACCTGCTGAGGGAAGCGCCGTCAAATCCAAGGCCCCCAGGGATCACATTTCTTCAACCTGTCGCCAAGTGCAGTGTAGATGTCAGGCAGGTCGAACGCTTCGAGACAGTTCTCAATGAAACACGAAAACGGCCAATTGTGCAAGGGGTTGTCGATGAGCAACTGGTAGCTAGGAAGATAGTGGACAAGCTCGCAGGTCGGCTGGGAACTGTGCAAGAGCGCGGCCAGCGCAACGGGCACGGAACCGACGCCGCGGCCGATCAGATGCACCGTAGCGCCGCCTTCCTCCAGGCAATCGATAGTGCACAGGAGGTCCAAGACGCGGCCTCCGAGATAGCTCTCGCCCATCATGCTGCCGAAGCTTGCGTAGAGATAGTCGGCTCCATAGGGTTCGAGCAGATCGCTGGAGCCACATGAGTTTGGAAAGCTCTGGCCTGTCCCGCGCAGGTCGGCGGCAAGAATGCGCTGCCCCTCGTGCAGTCGCCGTTGCAGCCAGGGCAGAGTGGCGCAATCCTCCTCGCTGGAAACGTGGCCAACCAAAAGAGAGACGGGCCCCTGCGGGCGCCGGCACTGGTCTTCCAGGTCGCCGAACATGGTCAGGATGACCTGGATGCCCGCTTCGCTTTCCACCGCGAACTGATAGCCCTTGCCGGTCGCGGCATCCTGACCACCGCTGCGCCGCAGGTAGCGGTAGTGGGGCGGCGTGTCAGGCATTTCGATGTTCAGGTGGCTTCTTACCGCATCCTGCAGTGCCGTATGGTCAAGTTTGGTGCGCTTCGCTCTTAGCTCCCTGGCCCGCGCTTGCGTGAAACCGAAGATCTTCTTGCTGCCGAACGGGACAACCTCCCCCTCAGCTGCGTTAAGCTGCGCCTCCGGAATCTCCTCCATGGGAGTTTCCTGGCATTCGACGTCTAGCCCGGCATGTTTGATAAAGAAGCGGTACATCGCTTCGCGCGCGTGCTTGTGGAAGCCGTGATCCAGATGGCCGACGCTGATCTCGGTGGAGTCGTGCGAACCCAACAGCGAATGGATCTTTTTCAACTCGGCGTGCGCCTGCCGTGCGCCGCGCAGATCAAAGTAGCAGTTTTCCTCGGCCAGTATCATGGTGGGCCGCGGCGCGTAGGCCAGCAGCAGGTCGGCCTCGTCCAGGCCGAACTCAAGCGCCCGCGGCGGGTTTTGTTCGGCATCAGCTGGCAACTCATTTTCGAGATTGCAGAGCCAACTGGTGATGTAGCAATCGGGCGCAGCCATCGTGATGCGCGGGTCGATGGCCGTCACCTGCGTAGTCTGCGTCCCGCCGCCTGAACAGCCGGTGACCCCGACTCGGCTCGTGTCCGTCTCCGGCCGCGCCAGCAGGTAGTCGAGCCCGCGGATGGCGTCCCAGGCAAACCAACTGCCGACAAAGTCGCCGGTCAGCAACATGCGGTTGCCAATCATGTTGTGGGCGACCGTCGACTTGGGCCCGGTCTCCCCTTCAGGCACGCCCTCCTCAAGGTAAAACTGGCGCCGCTCCCCCTGTGAGACCGGGTCCACGATGAGGACGGCAAAGCCCTTGGCCGCCAGTCCGCGGGCAAAGAACTGGTAAGGCCCGTAGGCTTTGGCCGCATCAGAGTGCCCGCACAGTCCGAGGACGCAAGGCAGCTCGGCATCGAACTGCTTAGGTAGGTAGAGGTTGGCGCTGACCAGGAAGCCGGGACGGCTTTCGTAGACGACCTTTTCCAGGCGGATATCGCCAAGATCCAACGCTCCGGTAATCTGCGGGCTCAGGTCAGTTCTTGCTGGAAGAGCAGGGAAACAGAGCGCGGCCTTGGCGCGCACGTCCTCCACGTATGCCTCGGCTTGCGCACGAGTCTGTATCGCGTCCAGTCTCGCGGCCCGCTCCTGCAGGACGCGGCGCACGCTGCCGACCGTATATTCGTGGACCATATGTCCGTAGCGATTATTGTACATGCTGGGATTCCTAGAAATGGTTGAGTGAGGGACAGTCTAGCCCTTGATGCCGCTCATGACAACCCCGTGCACGAAGGTCTTCTGCAAAAAGAAAAGTATTTTCAGTACGGGCAAGCGCACTGTGACGGAGGCGGCCAAAATGTGTAAACCCAGGTGAGGTTTCGAAAGAGTACGAAACGAGGCACGGTGGTCGCATAAGTGGGAACTATTATCGTAAACAGGGCCAGGAGAAGCACATTGTCTCGATCCGGCCAGCGCAGTCTGGCAAAAGTGAAGGCGTCTGGGGAGCACGTCTATAAGGGGGCACGTACCCGATTCAGGCAGCATCATGAAGCTCTGTCCCATTTCGTTGCATTTTCCCCAAGCCAGGGCGGTATGTCTCGGCTAATGTCGCGTCATGTCTACATGTGTCTACAAATGTCGCGCCATTTCAAAAAATTTTCTTAGAACTCGACTGCTGGCCTTCGCAAAGAGGTCATTGTCGTGTTAGGGGGACCTTGGACAGATGAGCTATTTGCACGGCATTTGCTTTTTGCGGCCTCCTTCACCTTAAAGTTTTCTTTAGTCGGGAGTCAAAAAGTCTCATGGCCAGAGCAGTCAGAAATCATGACGGGCGCCACATGCCCCTTCCTAGGGCACCGACTATGAGCGGCCACGATGGGCGCACTACGTAGTTCAGGCAGCATCACGCGGCTCTATCCCTTTCGATGCAACTGACCAAGGTTGGGCGGCATTTCTCTACAAAAGTCGCGTCATGTCTACATATGTCGCGTCATATTGCCCCATTATTCTTTTCTGGGACTCAAATGCTTGCCTTCGCAAAAGAGTTCTCGCCGCCCTTGACAGGTAATTGGCCGATGACTCTGAGGCGATTCACCGACTTGCAGCGGTCCTCCTCTATTTCCAGATTTTATCAGACGCAAACAATTGCCTCATTCTGTTGTTACGCGCTTCGAAATGCTTCTCCACTTCCTGGCACATGACTATTGTACCATCATTTTGGATGCAAATGCCCTGCGCGTTTTGTTCATGAACGTCTTCTGGAAGAAGAAAAAGATTATCAGTCCGGGCAGGAGCACGGTAACGGAGGCGGCCATCAGCAGGCGGCAATCGACGATGTCAAACTCGCCGCTGAAGGCTCAGGATCAGAGCATGGCCGACGCTACGTCGGACACCCCCGCGGGCAGAGCGAAGACGGGGCGGATGAAGGCTATGCCGCGCCGGGGCTGATTAAGCAGCAGCGCCAATAGCAGTGCGAAGAGCAGGCCAAAGGTTAGGAAAGAAAAGCCGTAGACGCCGGTAACTTTCAGAGTTTGCCAAGAATGAGGGTCGCCCGAGAAGAGCTACAAATAACTATCCAGACCGGTCCAACTGGGGCTTGAATTAAATCTCATTTGAAGAGGATGATGCCCAACGAGGCGACAAGGGAGCCGAATTCAAATTGGATGAAACCCGACCGCCCGCGGCGAAACGAAGAGCAACGCCGCCCAGAACTCGCGTCGTGCTCTACGACACATCTGCTTCATGGCCGTAAGCAATCCTTAACGCATGGGGCGATGCCCGACTAGAGCCATACTGCGAATTATGTAAGATAAGGCAATGCCGTCGGTTGCTTCTCTCTCCCTATCATCGGAGGAGCGCCATAGACCCGTCGTTGTCACGTTGCAAGGTGGCGCCCACCTTGGCAGAGTCAGCCGCCACGCGCTCAAGCATCTGCCCCACCACAGGAAACCTCTTACGGTCTTATGCTAGATAGCGTTCAAGAAAAGTCCCCTGGTGAGATTCCTTAGGATTTCATCATCATCCAATGTATCTCACCAGGAGGAGCGAGCGTATTCTATGGGCGTAGAGGACTTCCTGCAGTTCAAGAAACTGGCCTACCCTAACTAGCAATAGGCCCTACTAGCTTTCCGTCTGCTCCTCTATAATCTCCTCGTAACGCGCAGCGCCTGCCGCAAACTCCTCGTGCTGGCGCTCAAAGAAAGTCTCTTCATCGATCTGACCTGTGAGCCACGCCACGAAAATCGGCCGCCACTTCATGAAGTTGTCGTTGTCCCAATACAATCCCATGCCCCACCAAGCGATGGCATACTCGTACAGCGGCAACTGGAACATCGCAATTTCCTGCCAGATGGGTCCAAGGGTCCCATCGACGGCGGAGGAAATGCGTCGTTGGTTCTCGTTGACCATGAAGGAGTTGCTCTCAGGCGTGGTGATGAATTGCCACCAATTGATCGTTTCAGCCACGTTGTTGCGTGACCCCACCGAAGAAGCCAGGATCACGGTTTCGGCCCCCTGAATGGCGTTGATGAGATCGCCGGGCACCGTGCCGTCGCCGGCCGTTGTCCGCGGGGCATCGACGGCTCCTGGCTCGGTTGCCGTGGCCGGGATATCGCTGCTGTCGGGAATGGGTACCGGCACGAAGCCACGCTCGAAGGTGACGTTGGGATCGTTGGCAATTTTCGAGAAGTCCCATGAGCCGGCGTACATCAACCCGATTTCGCCCTGGCGCCACAAGAGGTCGATATCGGTCGTGGCGAACCCATCAAGCCAGTAGGTGCCCAGTTCGTACATTTCGTCCCAGGCGCGTCGGTAAATTGGCGTCTTGGGTCCGATAAGACCACTCTTGAAGGCTGGCAACGCCTCCTCAATGCCCACAAACTTGTCGCCATTGAGGTCCATCTCCTCGCAGATGGGCTGCATCAAGGAAGGCAGGAGCTGCAATGCCAGGGGCCACAGGTCGCCAGCATCCTTCGCAAGCGGCCAAGGGGCGAAGCCGTCGCCGGATTCCTTCAACGCCCTGGCCACCTCTTTCTCCTGGGTCCAGGTGGCCGGCGGTTCCAGGCCCAAGCTTGCGAGCATTTCCTTATTGTAGGCCAGGCCGATCTCGATGTTGGGCCAGATTGCGTCGATTGGTGCGCAATACTCCAGATTATCGGGCTGCTTCAGAGAGAGCATGTATGAAGGATAGAAGATATCACGCCAGGCCTCGTACTCCGGTGCGTAGGGATTGGGCTGGTCCAGATATTCGCCAATCGGTAAGGCCCAACCGTTCTGCACCGCGAAGTTGTGGCCACTCCACACGAGATCTGGCGCCTCTGCCGCGGCCACTTCGCGGTCATCCCTTCGAAGCCGCCCAGATCCTCGTCCCACATGATCTCGATATCCGGATTCGTCTCCTCGAAATGTTGGGCCAGAATGCGAGTGGCATTGACCACGACGGGCTGTTCGGCTGAGCGGCTGGTCCACTCGGTCGGCGAGTACCAGTTCAACTGGCAATGGACCCCCGTCCGGTCGGCGTCCGGCAGCGCAGCCTCCTCCGCCTCGCCTCCCGTGTCTGCCGGCTGATCTACCGTGGTTGCTGTCGGAGCGCATGACACAAGCAACGCGGCGCCCCCCGCCGTGCCGGCCAGACTTAGAAACTGTCGTCTACTGAAACGTGCCTTGTCCATGGTTTTCGCTCCTTGTATGCAGCTGACTGTCGCAATGCCCAGGCAGTTGGGCATTAGTTGGGCATTGGCGCCCTGAATTGATGAGAAGAAAACTCAATCAAACTGCTACGGAACCGGGGCTTTGTCTGGTGATAAGCGAACTCCTTTGTGGTAGTGACGAAGGTACGGTAGCCAACTGCTGGTTTCTGCATGAGGTAACGCGGGTGGCCAGACGCAAAAAACACTAAAAAACAACGTTTACTTGATTATTGTATCCATTCTGCGGGCAATGTCAACGGTCCTGATTGGGCACGGATTGAAGGGAGTTATTGACACCATTGACCAAGCCCGATTTACGCGGTATAAATGGGGCAATCCCTGTATAAGATAGAAGGAGACCGATATGCCCAGCCCCTTCCCCGGTGTGGACCCATATCTGGAGTTCAGCGAACGTTGGCCGGACATGCACCAACGGCTTATCGCCTACACGTCTGAATGGCTTCGACCGCAACTGCGGCCGAAGTACACAGCACGCATTGAAGAAAGAATAGAACTGAGGCCACAAGGCAAGGAGTTCATACCCGATATTTTGGTTGAAGAGCGGTCGAGACGACTGTCGGAGACGCAGGTTGCTTATGGCTCTCTGGTAGCCGATGAGCCGCAGACTATCAGAGTATTGGATGAAGAACGTCGCGTTCCTTTCATTCAGGTTGTCAAGGTCGCATCAGGGGAAGTGGTTACACTGATTGAGGTTCTGAGTCCGTCCAACAAGATTGGCCGGGGACGAGAGCAATACATCGAAAAGCAGGATGAAATTCTCAATACTCCTGCTAACCTTGTTGAGATCGATCTCCTGTCTAGGCCAACAGCTACCTATGCGCGCAACTTCGAACTACATTCTCCCCATGACTGGCGCTACATAATTAGTATCAGTCGACCCCAGCGGCGTACAAGCGTGGAGGTTTACGCATTCCCTCTTAGAGACCGGTTGCCGCGTCCAAAGATTCCTTTGTTGCCCGAAGACAGCGATGCCGTGCTGGATCTCCCTGCCGTACATGCGCGTTGTTACGAAATCGGCGATTATGACCTATTGCTTGATTATGGTAACCCTCCGCCGGTCTTGCTTAGCAAGGCCGAAGAGGAGTGGATGGAAGCGCTTCTCCTGGGAAAGGGCTTTCGAGAAGCGCCGGCGCAGCAGTAGCCCCTAGGCGAATTTCCCATAGAATGACAAACCAGGCCCTGAAAGACGCATCCTGCAGGTTCAGGATGAGGAGATCGCCATGTTGTCCGATCCAGTTTTCCCTCTGATTCAACTTCCAGCCGATTCTACTTCCCATCGCGCCACTAGGCGGGTCAACCTGGATCCTGGGCAGACTGTTGACCTCGTAAATGCCCAAGGCCCCGGCTGCGTCCGACATTTCTGGATTACCAGCACATTGCCGGATGAAATCGACATCGAAATTACATGCGATGGCGCGCAGCCGCAGGTCAGAATGGGGTTGCACCAGTTCTTTGGCGTCCTGCTGGGCAAAGACCCTTATAGCATCGAGTCGGCGCCGCTCAAGCTCCTGCCCAGGAATGGCTACAACGCCTACTTCCCGCTCCCTTTCCAGAGTTCGTGCCGAATCACACTGCGCAATACGGGACAGGAATCAACCTCCGTCTGGTCGATGGTCAACTGGCAGAAATTCGACGATGAAGAAACGCTCACCCCCTACCGGCTGCATGCCCTATTTTCCGAGGAGAAACCTGCAGAGCCGCTCGGCACGACCCTGCTCGGCGCAATCCGCGGCAGCGGTTTCGTTGCCGGCCTCTTTCACGCCGTTAGGCGCCATGACTACCGCGACATGATCTGGCATACCGGCGGGGATACCTGGCTGATCGACGGCGAAACCAATCCCCATGTGCTGCGGGGGATCGGCAGCGAGGATCTGTTCGGCCATTCGTTCGGCATGTACCCGAAAATGAGCGAGTGGACCGGCGCGCCGCACGTAGTTGGGCTGGACGCCGACTGTTCGGAGGTCGTGGCCTATCGCTTTTTCGGCGCGGACAGTGTTGCGTTCAAATCTTCGCTGTCGCTGCGTTTCGGCACGCGCGCCAACGACATGGAGTGCGTCCTGTACTACTACAAAGCGGCAGAGAGCGACGCGCCAACTGTCGAGACGCCTGGGGAATGGACGCTCTCAGGACCGTTTGACTGTCAGACATGGGACGATTTCGAGCGCGCCGAGTTTCCCGAGAGACCCGAAGAAGCGTGGCCTGCCGCATGGGAGTGGGGAGGGCGCAGCCTGACCGCCGTGAAGACAGCGCCGGAACTGACCTGGATCGACTTTGCCCGCTGGTTTCGCCGCGATGCCACTGGCAACACGGGCACACAGCCGGTCGATGCCGCCGCATATGCCGATACCGTCATAGAGGCTCAGTCGGATACGGAGGCAGTGCTGCGCCTTGGCTTTGATGACTGGATGAGAGTGTGGATCAACGACAAGGTCATCGCGACTTTAAAGCACGATGACGGTTTTGCGGTCAGCGAGGTTCCTGTCATCCTAAGTCAAGGCGAAAACAGACTGCGCCTGAAACTGAGCAACTTCGACAACGTTGAGTGGCGCTGCTGGGCATTCAGCTGTGTGATCCGGACAGCCAACTGAACGGCTGCCACTGGTTGGGCCCGCCTTAGAGAGACATCTCCCAGGCCCGCACGTTGCTTATCGCCGCACTGCCCGCCTCAACCGCGAAGCCCAGCCGCCCGCCCGAGTTATGGTCCATCGTGTAGCACTGGATGTGTACGTCGTCGATGTACAACTCGACATGCGCATCGCGCACCAAGAGCCGCCATCGCGCCGGCTGATCTGCCGTGCCGCTATACGGCTTTCTATCCTGCGGCCTGAACGAGTAACCGTCGTAGCGCCCGACGCCCACGTGTCCGTCGCTCTGCGCCAACAGTAGCGTTCCCTCGTTGGCAGTCTCACCTTCAACGAAAACACCGGCTCCGGAGAGCGGCGCGTCCGTACTATGCGGCGTCACTTCCGCCTCCAGGATAACGCCGCGCTCGGTGTTGTACTTAACCGGCAAAACAGCCAGCCCCCCCGTGTCTGCGCTCAAGCGCGCCTGACCGCCGGCGAGCGTACAGTCGTCCTCTTGTAGACCGTAGAGCTGGCTGTCCCCAAGCACGACCGGCATCTCTCTGCCTTTCAACGCCTCGTTGCCCTCCCACCAGTGCAGGCTCAGTAAGCCGGCGCCGTCTCGCCGTACCGTTTTCAACGGCGAAAAGTAGATGTCCTCCGGTCCGGCGTGGCCGCTGCGCGGGACCGTATGGTGGTTGAGCAAGAGTTCGTCGTCGTAACGGTAGAAGCGGGCAAAGTAGGTGTACAGGATAGGGCTGCTGCTCAGAAAAGGGGCCTGCTGCGGGTTCAGCTCGTAAGGTCCGGCCTGGTTTTCCGAGTTCAGTACAAACATGCCGCCCTCGCCCGCCGGCAGCCGCGAACGCTGGCGAGCGCCCAGCGGCGCGGCGCCAACGCCCAATAGCATGTAATAACGGTCGCCAAACTTCTCCACCGCGCCGACCTCGACGCGGTCCCCCCACACGCCGGTCTCGATCACCGGCGGCGCCGCCCGGAAATGGCGGCCGTCATCGGACACGACGCAGCCGGCCGTTCCGCACAACCCTGCAGGACCGTGCCGCGCCACTGCCGTCAGAAAGCCAATGTACCCCTCGCCATCCTCGCGCGGTAGCGCCCAGATGCAGTCCCAGCGCGGTCTGGTGAAGGTAGGGTCGTCGTGGTACCAGCGCGAATCGGCCTGGCAGATGTACTCCTCGTCCGGCAGCCGCGTCCAGTTCAGCAGATCATCGGACTCGGCGAAGAAGATCTCCTGGACGCCGGCGCGTTCCTCGGAGAAGTTGAGCATAAACTTATCGCCGGCGCGCCACACCATGCCAGTGCCAAGCCAGACCGCGTCATCCGCCTTGTGGATGATGGGGCCGTGGTCGTCAAAGTGGACGCCGTCGTCCGATACGGCCACGCTCATGCCGTCCCAGCGAACGTCGGCGCGCGAGTTGTGCAAATAGAAAAGGTAATGTTTGCCCTCGTGGTAGTAGAGCCAGGTATCCCACATACGCGCGACAATGCTGGGTCTGAAGATCATTTTCGGCTCCTTTCCGGTCGGAGGTGTATGAGTTGAAGGACTGGAGGGCTACCCTTTTACGCCCGTTATCACAATGCCCTGGATGTAGTGCTTCTGTGCAACGAAGAAAAGGAGTACCGGCGGCAGCATCGCGATGAAGGAGACCACCATCAGTTCGGACCACAACACGCCGTGCGCAGCACGCAGGAATGACAATGCGATCGCAAGCGGGAAGGTTTCCATCCTGCTCAGATATATCAGCGGCCCCAGAAACTCGTTCCACGCCCAGGAAAAAGCAAAAATGGCGGTGATGCCCAAGGCGGGCTTACTCAGTGGCAGCAGGATACGAATGAACAGCCCTATCACTCCGCAGCCGTCGATTCGCGCGGCGTCGTCCAGCTCGCGCGGGATGGTGGTATAAAACTGGCGCAAAAGAAATACAAAATAAGCATTGGCGAAAAAGTGCGGAACGATCAAAGGGTTGTAGGTATTTATCCAACCGAACTTGGAAAACAGAATGAAGAGAGGGATCATCGTTACCTGTTGAGGCAGCATCATTGTACTCAGGACAATGATGAACAGGATACGGCTCCCCCGAAAAGTCAGTCGGGCGAAGGCAAAGGCAACAATCGCATTGGAGAGTACGGTTCCCAGCGTGATCATCAGGCTCATGTACATCGAGTTGCGGACAAACACCACGAACGACACGGGGAAGATCGTCACCGCCCGATAATAGTTCGACCACACGAACGGCTCCGGAATCCATATCGGCGGGAACTTCGTAATCTGGTGTGGCGGCTTGAGCGATGTGGAGAGCATCCAGGCCAGGGGAATCATGACAATGATCCCGCCGGCAATGAGTACCGTGTGGATCAGGATTGATTGAGCTCTCTGGCTTCGCTTGACGCTCGCACGCCTAGTTCCGATTCCAATAGCCGCGCCGCTCATGACCGCTGCCCTCCGATCTCTGTCTCATAGTAGACCCACGCCTTGGACGATCGGAAGAGCAGGAGTGTAAAGGTCAGGAGGATCAGGAAGAAAATCCAGGCATAGGCACTGGCATATCCCATTCGATACTGCCGAAAGGCCACCTGATACAGATATAGAACCATCATGAGCGTGGCGTTGGCAGGTCCACCCTTGCCCTCGGTCATCACGTAAACGTTCGTGAATACCTGTGACGACCAAATAATCTGCGTGACCACCACAAAGAACAAAGTCGGACTGATCATCGGAATCGTGATATTGCGGAAGCGTCGCCATATGCCTGCCCCGTCAATGGTCGCGGCTTCGTACAGCTCGGTCGGGATGCCCTGCAACCCAGCCAGGAAGATGAGCATATTGGAGCCCGCGCCCCACACGCTCATGAGAACCAGCGCCATCTTGGCCGTGCTCCTGTCGAACAGCCAGCGCGGCCCTTCGATTCCGACCAGCGAGAGTGCCCAGTTGATCAGCCCGAATTCCGGCTGAAACAGCCACAGCCACAGCAGCGATGTGGCGATGCCGGGAATAACTGCAGGCAGATAGTAAACGATCCGGTAGGTGGGCTGCCCGGAAATGTTCTGGTTGAGCAGAACGGCGATGAAGAATCCAACGCTGATCGTCAGAGGGATACTGAGGAAGACGTAGTAGGCCGTGTTGTAGAGTGTTGTCCAGAAAAGCGTTCGCGTCGTGTCAAAGGAGAGGAGCTTGGTGTAGTTCTCGAAACCCACAAACTCGAGCGTGAACAGGTCGGTTTCAGTAAAGCTCAAGCCCAGGGAGGTCAGCATCGGGCCGACGATGAACACTAGGAATCCAATCACCCACGGTGAGACAAGGAGATAGGCGATTAGCTCTTCCCTCTGGCGCAATGTACGTCGCGACCAGAAATTCGAAGAGAGTATTCTTGTCAAAGCAGTTTGACCGCTCTGCGCTTGGGCGCTCATGTAGAAGATCCCCTATCCGAATTCGAGATGCAAGCGGGGAGGAGAGAGTGGAGAGATTAAGACCACTGATGCAGGCTGCGGCCAAGCAAAGCCTCGATCTCTCCTCTTTCTCACTCCTTGAAATTCAACGCTATCAGGCGAAAATCTCGTCAATACGCTCCACGATCAGATTAACCCCTTCCTCCAATCCGATTTCACCCGTCACCCAGATCTGGTCCCAGATCGGGCCAAATGCCTCCGAGTTGACCTTCTCGTTTTCCTGGAAGGCAGGGTTCAGCCGCGTATGATCCATGATACGGGAGAAAGCAGCCACGTCGTAGCCTGCCTCCGCACCCATCGATTTCACGTCCCAGGCATCACCTGCCACGCTGCGACGTGCAGGTTGCAGGCCGACAATACTCAACGCCATTACTTCCTCAGCCTCCGGCGAAGCCAGGAACTCCACCAGCTGGACAGACGCGTCAGGCTCCTTCGTCTTCTTGGCAATGACATAGCCATTGCAAAAGGTAAGGCCTGCCTTGACACCATCGCGCGCCACAGGTAGATCTACGAAGTCCCACGCAAAGTCGTTCTCACGAATGTAGTTGGTGACTGTCCAACTGTGAGATTCCGTGAACGCCACCTTTCCACTTGAAAAGACGTTATACCAGCCCATCTCAGGAATCGAGCCGGCAACTGGCGATACAGGATAATTACCGTAAATCTGGTCGTGGTTAAACTTGAGACCCTCCAGAGCCTTCTCGCTGTCCAGCAGGCATTGCGTACCAAAAATCTCGCTGTTCATCCACTCGCCGCCATTCATCCAAACGTAGTGCTGAACAAACGACTGGGCCACATAGTTTCCCCACTGGACGGTTTTCCCACTGCCATCCCGCACGGTTGTTGCCTCGTATGCCGCCTGGTAGTCGTCCCAGGTCCAGGTTCCATCGGGATACTCGACCCCTGCCTCATCCAGGATATCCTTGTTATAGGCCATCACCACCGTAGACACATACTTGGGGATTCCGAACAACTGTCCATCCAAGAGATGGGCCTTGACCAGGGCGGGATAGAAGTCCTCCAGGTATTCACTGTCGAAATAGTCATCTACCTGCAGGAGTTGGCCCTTCTGCAACAGGTTATAGTTGATGTTGTCCCAAACGAACATGACATCAGGCGAATCGCCGGCCACCGCCTGGGTATAAAGTTTGTCGGCGTAGTCGGGTGACTCCGCGTTCTCAAATGTCACGTTGATGCCGGGATTTCCCTCCTCGAAACTGGGTATGATTTCGTCCGTCCAGAACGCAATGCCCTCCGGACCAACCCAACTGCCTTCTGCCAGTCTGATCTCGATTGGCTCCTCCGCCATTGAGGCCCCCGAATCAGCAGGGGCGGCCGCCGGGGCGATGCAAGCGGCAAGCAGCCCGCCGCCTGCCGTCGTTGCTGACAGCCGCAGAAAATCGCGTCGGTTTATTCTGTTAGCCATGTTTCCTACTGATTTACGTGTAGGAAAGTTTCTATGCGGTTGCGGTGCAATCCCTATTTGGTTTCCACCATCACGGTTTATGCTACAGGTCGAACCGGGAACCTGTGCAGCTTCTGCCAACCTACAAATGAAGATTAGGGGGTTGCGGAAGTTTCCTCACCGGTTCCAAGGAAACGCTCCCCACTGTACTTCACGCCAGGCCAACGTGTCACCGTTAGCGATATTTTCCAACAAGCACGCGGTAGGCAACAAGCTGGCCTGGCGAAACATAGTTCGAGTTTCGACTTGCATCTGATGCGCGCAGCCGACAAGTCTTTCTGGGCTGACCATCTACATAGCAGCTAGGCGAATATCTCGTCGATGCGCTGCACGATCAGATTCACGCCCTCCTCCAGGCCGATTTCATTCGTAATCCAGATCTGGTCCCAGATCGGGCTGAAGACCTCTGAGTTTACCTTATCATTTTCCTGGAAGGCCGGGTCGAGCCGGGCATGATCCATGATGCGGGAGAAAGCTGCCACATCATAGCCGGCTTGCGCTCCCATCGAATCCACATCCCAGACGTCACCCGCGACGCTGCGCCGCGTCGGCTGCAGACCGACAATACTTATCGCCATCGCTTTCTGCGCTTCAGGCCCAGTCAGGAACCTCACCATCGCAACCGACGCGTCCGGTTCCTGCGTCGCCCTGGCGACCCCATAGCCGTCGGCGAAAGTGATTCCGGCTTTGCCTCCATCGGGCGATAAAGGAAGATCGGTATATTCCCAATTGAAGTCGTTTTCGCGAATATAGTTCGTGACTGTCCAACTATGGGCTTCTGCGAACGCTACCTTTCCGGTCGAAAAGACATTGTGCCAGCCGACTTCTGGAATCGAACCGGGGATAGGAGCCACCTGGTTGCTGCCGTAGATTAGATCGTGGTTGTATCTGAGTGCAGCAATGGCTTCTTCGCTGTCAAGCAGACATTTCGTGCCGAATAAGGGGGCATTCATCCACTCTCCGCCGTTCATCCAGACGTAATGTTCCATGTACTGTTGGGCGACGTATCTGCCCCACTGGACAATGTCGCCGCTGTCGTCGCGCTTGGTCGTAGCATCGTATGCAACCAGGTAATCGTCCCAAGTCCAGGTCCCATCAGGATACTCAACGCCGGCCTCGTCCAGAATGTCCTTGTTATAGCTCATAACTGCCGTCGAAACGTACTTGGGCATGCCGTACAGCTTCCCCTCCAGCAAATGGGCATCCAGTTTTGCTGGATAGAAATCCTCCAGGTCCTCACTGTCGAAATAATCATCTAACTGGAGGAACTGCCCCTTCTGCATCAGGTTATAATTCACACCGCCCCAGACGAACATGACATCGGGAGCGTCACCAGCGACCGACTGCGTATAGAGTTTGTCGGCGTAATCGGGCGACTCGGCGTTTTCGAACGTCACGCTGATGCCTGGATGCCCCTCCTCGAAAGCGGGAATAATTTCGTCGGTCCAAAATGCGATCCCTTCGGGACCGACCCAACTTCCCTCAGCCAGTCTGATCTCGATCGGCTCTTCGGCCATCGAGTCCCCCGAGTCGCTCGGGGCTGCCGCCGGTGCCACGCAGGCCGCGAGCAGTCCGGTGCCGGCCGTGGTTGCCGAAAGGCGCAGAAAATCGCGTCGATTCAATCGCTTCGTCATCTCTTCCTCCTGAATTGGGTTCTTTGTTTCAATTCTCGAAAACTGGCTTGATGTCTATTCAGCTGCTACCAGATCGAACTCTTGACACCCCTGTCATGCACTGCCGGTGTTCCGTTCTAACTCCGTTCAAACTCCTTCACCCAGCCTGCGAAACGCGGCTGCCGCCGCGCCGACCAGCCCAGAATCTGCACCCATTGCTGCCGGCCGAATCGGCAACCCGCGGCTGTTATCCGCCCAGATGTGTGCCCGCGTTGAAGTTACAAAGCTGTCCCAATAAAATCCACCAGCCGTCCCAAGTCCGCCCCCAACGACGATCGCCTCAGGATCCATAACGTTTACCAGGAACGCTACGCTGTTGCCGAGGGCTTCACCGGCACTCCTGACAACCTTGACTGCCGCGTTGTCGCCTTCCTCCGCGGCTGCCGTTACATCTTCGGCCCGTTTCACTGTTCGCGAGCCGTGCCGGTTGTATCTCGTTACCAAAGCAGGTCCGCTTGCGAACTCCTCCAAAACGGGATTTAGGGCCGTGCCGCAGGAACTACATTCCGTCGTAAACGGACTGCTGGCCATGATCAACGCGTTTCCGCGCGCCCCGGCAAACGGCCGACCATCCTGAACCAGCGTACTCGATATGCCGGTCCCTACCGTCACGTAGACGAACAGACTGTACGACCGCCCTGCCCCGAACATCGCCTCGGCCAGGGCGCCCGCTCTTACGTCCGATTCGACGACGGCAGGCGCCAGCGAGGAGAAAGCAGCATGCACGCGGTCACCCTGCCAGTCAAGCGTCTGGGAACTGGTGATGTTCCCCGCCGGATCAACCAGTTCGGGTACACCGACGCCGATGCCCAGCAGTTCCAGATTGCTCTTCCCGGCCTCTGTTTTCAACTCTTCGGCAAGGGAAAGCGTATCGTTCAGGACTACCTTCCCGCCTCGCCTCGGCAGCGTGGGGATGGTCCGCTGGGCGAGAACCACCCCGGAAGGAAAGGCTACCAATCCGGCCGCGATCTTGGTGCCCCCCACATCGAGGCCGATGGCGCAAGCCGCGGGATCAGGGTTCTCTGCCATTAGAGAACACTTCCGGAACCTCAGTCGAATACCTTGGGGCTATCCCACAAAGAAACGACACTTGTGCGTCCGACATATTGTAGTACTGGTGCGGCGTGCCCTCCGGGATGAAAAAGCCGTCACCCGGCCTGAGTTCAAACCAACGCGGCCCTTCGTTTTCGGGAACACGAACGTTAAGCGCGCCTTCAAGGAGGTACAGGCTCTCATCGCCCCCGTGCAGTTCAACGTCACTGCGCTGTCCTGCCAGCAACAGCATCTTTCCGACCGTCAGATGCTCTGTCGAGGCCAGGATTCCCACCAACAACTGTTGCTCCGCCCCCTCCAACCGCCACTGCAGATTGCCCTCACGCACTACCTGAATGGTATAGCTGGCCTCGGCTTCCGCTTGCGCTTGCGGCCAACGATCCAGCCATTGATCCTGCGAATACTTTGGCGCTGTCAGGTTCGGCTTCGTCTGCGCGTATGATCCTGAGGTTCCCTGTGAAGGAGGCGGCGCGAAAAACTCGATTACTCTCAACGGTTCCGGGCTGAAGTTGAATGCGTGATGCCAGGTGTCACGGCGGAAGAACGCTGCTTCGCCCGGCTGCAGGCGATGCACCTCGCCGGTCTCGGGATTGCTCAGCGCCATCACTCCGCTGAGGACGTACAGCACCTCATCGGCAGCGAAGATGGTTCGATAGTTGTCAGAGTGTCGAAATGCACCGCCGGGGGCCAGGCCAAAAACCAACTGGTGGATCTTGCTGCTGGACACATATATCCAGTCGGCCACCTCGCCCGACTCCTCGTCGCCCCAGAGATGGCGCGTAACCGTCTCATAGGGAATGTGCGTCGGGCCGTCGAAAGTAGGCCGCGGCGAGGCCGAATAACTCATCAGCGCTGGGTCCAGTCATGAACCTTGTGCGGTGCCACTTCCTCCTGCTCTTCCTCGAATGTAGGCGGTGTGAACGTGCTCTCAAGCATTTTGGCCTGGCCGTCGCCGCCCGATTCCTGCGCCTTGAGCATGATTTCAAGGACATGAAATGCGTGCTCCGGCTTGATGTCAGGTGTCTTGTCGTTGCGGATGCAGTCTACGAGGTGGCGCAGGCCGTCGGTCCATTGCCAGTCTCTGTCCGTACCTTCGTGTATCTGCCAGGCGCCTACGTCGTTGCGCCACAATTCATATCCGGTCGGGTTCCAGTCATCGCCCATCATCTGAATGGTGCCCTCGCTGCCATAGACCTCGAGCGCCGGGCTTCGATACTTCTGCATAGTGAACCCTGTCGTCACAACCGCGAACACCGAATCGCCCCAATCAATGAGAACGTGGGCGTTGTCCTCGGCCTCCACTCGCATCATTTCTCCGCCCACAACGCGCTCGGGAATCGCCACGCCGGTCATTGCCATGACCCGCTTGGCCGGTCCCAGCCAGCCCGTCAGGCAGGTGATGTTGTACACGCCCAGGTCAAACAGCGCGCCGCCGCCTTCGAGATAGAACCACGGCCTCCAATCAGGCCCGGAATGGCCGTAGCGGGCCCGCGCCATCAATACCTTGCCGATATCACCGCGGTGAATGTGGCGCCACATCGTCTGATAGGTGGCACTCAGGACGACATGTGGGGCGCAGACAAGATGACCCGGACTGTGCCGGGCCATCTCAACGATCTGTGCCGCTTCCTCCAGAGTCACGGCCATCGGTTTCTCGACCAGGACGTGTTTGCCCGCCGCCAGCGCCGCACGCGTGATCGGACCGTGCTCTCGCATTGAGGTCAATACCATCACCACATCGACCTCTTCGGAGTCGATAACCTCCTCGTAGTCGGTCGTGAATCGCTCAATGCCGAGCCTGTCCTGAACTACCTCCCGTACCTCTTCCCTGACGTCGCAGGCAATTGTAACGTCGACCGTGCCCACAGCCCGCATTGGTTGGATAAGCCTCATGTAGGGGCGCTGCATTACGCTGCCGCAGCCGACAATCCCGATTCGCGTAGTTTCGGTCATCTTATCTCCCTTGAAGCGATATCACTGTAGCGGTCGACAAACGTGCCGCCTCTGCTATGCTGCCGAGGTCCCGATCTTGTGCTGGGCAAATCGCTTCGCCCGCATCTCCTGGTGCGCCTCTGCCGAGCCGTCGTGGCTGGTGCCGAACCAGTGGTCGAAAGGCATGTCCGGTTCGCCGTAGTTGCACTCGAAATAGCGGTGATGCAACTGGTGAAAATAGGACGCCCCTGCCAGGTTGTACTTGCCGTTTATGACGACTGCCTCGAAGCCGGCATGACCCTGCGCCGGTGTAAGAGCGGCGTGCTGCAGGTTCAACACCACGTGAATCGGGTGTGACGGGATGATCCAGTGAATGGCGGCACAGCTAAAGTAGAGGATATGCTCGATCGGGTGCATCGACAGCCCGGACCATGGGCCGACGTTGATGTTGCGGTGATGCAGATAGTGCCCGGCCTTGTAGAGCGGAGGCCAGTGCAGGATCCGGTGTGTCCAGTAGAAGTGGAACAGCCTCCACATCTGGATGGCGCACAACATCAGGACAAAGTATACCGGATGCGCGCGCGGATCGAGGTAGGGAATGTACTCGTTGGCGTACATCCATAGTGTGATCACCTCGTAGGCAGTCCAGATCGTTCCGCCGCTGACGCAACTCCAGAAGATGTTGTCAAATAGCTGGTTGCCGGCCAGGAACTGCTTCTTCCCTTTCGCCATCCAGTCCGGCGTGTACTTGAACTGGAAGCCTTGCGATTTACGCGCCCACAGCCACAGGTGCCAGGCGCTGACGATCACAATCAACATGATCAGGTTACGCGCGAAGATGTACAGTATCCAGTCGGCGCTGAACGTTTTCATGCGGGCCATTTCCGGCTGCAGATAGACGACGGTCAGCGTGGCTATGACCATATAGATGAAATTCCAGGGAAATAGGTAGTTGTATAACCATTTCGCCACTGCCATCGGTTTGGGCGGCCAGGCGAAAATGGGATTCGGCAACTTGGCCCCTTCCGGCTGCCAGTTCCCGCGCCCGTCGCGCGGCATGCCATCGACTAAGCCTTCTCTTTCAGCGCTAATGTCTGCCATGATCTCCCTCCTTGAGTCCAGGCTCGGCGGTCCTAAGCGGCTGTGAATTACTTTCTTGCCTGATTGGGTTCTGCCCCATTGTACAGATATACCTTGTTTTCGCAATGACAAATTCCGTTGGGCAGCTCGTTCAGCTATGTTGTGCCTCAACGGGAACGCCTTCCAACAGCCCGCTTTCGTGCATGTCGTTCCATTCGTCCAAAAAGACCTTGTTCCAATGGTCGGTGAGCGGGTGGTCGAGCATGTCTCGGTAAACCGTCGACATGGTGACCAGTTCATCGGCGCCGTCGCGGAAGGCGGCGTGGGCCGTCTCCACCGAGCGTACCAGCGCAGCCATGATGTAGGGCCTGTCGTCCCAGCCATTGAACATGCGCGCACAGTCGCGGATCAGCTTGGTCGGGTCGCCGCCCATCTCGCGCACAGGGTCGCAGAAGGGCAGTATGTGGTCAACGCCGGTTTGGGCAACGGCCGCGGCCTGGGTCAGAGAGAAGACCGTGGTGCAAAAGGTTTCGACGCCCTCCTGCCTGAGTATGCTGAACGCTTTCAACCCATTGAGCGTGCAGGGAATCTTGAGGATGATTTGCGGCGACATGTCGGTGAAAACCTTGCCCACCGCCAGCAGTTCTTCGACCGAGTGCCCGTCAATCTCCATGACAATCGGTTTGTCGGTCATGTCCAGGTAGGCCTCGGTCAGCGCGATGACGCTGCCGTAGGGTTTGGCGTACAGATTGAGCACCACCGTGTTGGTAACGATGCCGGCGATGCCCAGCGGCATAAACTCTTCAAGTTCCGCCGGCGGCCCTGCCAGCCAGATAGTCGGCCCACGCCCGGTGGAGCGTGTCTTGTTTACGGATCCCTTCTCTTGCATAGTGCCTTCCTCTTGCGTGTAGGATTGTGCCATGTGTGAATGGTTTCAGGCGATCATGAGAGATCAACTGAAA
Source organism: Caldilineaceae bacterium (assembly GCA_963662575.1). GTDB lineage: Bacteria > Chloroflexota > Anaerolineae > Caldilineales > Caldilineaceae > Bin5. Next base: position 5,170,786 of record OY759723.1, on the reverse strand, counting down.
TGCCAGTATTGCTTACTTCCACTTCTATTATCGTTGCATCCAAGACCTCTTCCTCAGTTTCAATCGCGTCCGCACCGAATGTCTCAATGTGAAATTCAATCGCAGAAGATATGTCGGCTACGGCTTCGTCATACGTATCACCTTGTCCTACTATTGCTCCATTTAGGCCGACCGGATAGGCGACATAACCGCCCTCATATTTCTCAATGATAACTTTGAACTGATGCACGTCGGAGTTCACGTCCTTACTGACCTCACCATATCTGTCGGAAAACGCAGGAGTTCACAGCGATATCTCAATCTGAAATAAACTTTGTTGCAAGAACTGTTAGGGCCAGTCCGTGAACTGTGACACCAAATGGTGGACTATTGCCCGGCGACAATCGGATGAATCGCGTGTTCCCAGGGGCCGCCAACCTCCATCTCTTCCGCGGCGCCGGCCGCGTCACTGCCGCCTGTAAAGCTGGTATAGTCCGGGATGTAAATGATGGCAAAGGCCCGCCGCGGCTTGCCGGTGCGGTTGGGGCCGGCGTAGTGAAAAGTGCAGCCGTGATGAAAGGTGACGCCGCCGGCGCGCATCGGCATCGCCACCGGCTCAGGCGTCGTATAGCCCTGTTTCTTGAACCTCTCGACCACGCTCTCGCCTTCGGTCGTGAGGCTGATAGGCTCCAACCTGCCATGCTTGTGCGTGCCGGGCACGAAATGCAGGCAGCCGTTTTCGATGTTGACATCGTCCAGCGCGATCCAGGCAGACAAGGCGCCGACCGGGTCCATCGGCCAGTATGGTGCGTCCTGGTGCCAGTTGGTCTCCTTGCTGATCTGGCCCGGCGGCTTGATCATCGCATGATCATGGTAAATGCGCACATGTTGGCAGCGGCTCAGCTGGCGGGCGTACTCGCCCAAACGAACGTCAAACGCGATCTCTTTCGCCTGCGGATAATCGGTCCACAAGTTGACCATCTGATTGAAAACGCGTTCATAATCCTCCGAGTGGCGTCCACCCTTCTCGGCCCCGCGGATACGCTCGCGCTCGCTCGCGACCGCGTCATCCAAGGCCTGCCGCAGCGACGCAATCTCCGCTTGCGAAAAGAAGTCGTGATACTGAATATAGCCGTTTTTCTGGAAGAACTCTATCTCTGCAGGGTCAACCACTGTCTCCGTCATCATTCCTTTTCCTGTCTGATTTCTGTATCCCGTCTGATTGCAAGCAATTCCTATATGGAGTCGCGCTCTCCTGCGCTCTATCCCCGCCTGTGCCTCTCACCTGGCATAGGGATCCGCGGCATCGCGCAGGCCGTCGCCCACAAAGTTGAAAGCCAGCACCGCGATGACCACCAGCAGTCCCGGGGCGAGCAGCCAAGGCGCCAGCGCCACTGCCTGCAAGTTCTGCGCCTCCCGCAGCAGCACGCCCCAACTGAGAGCCGGCGGCCGCATGCCCAGCCCCAAAAAGCTGAGACTGGTCTCGCTGAGGATCATCGAGGGCACGGCCAAAGTCAGCGAAGCAATGATGTGGCTCATGAACGAGGGCGTCATGTGGCGCACGATGATGCGCCCCTCCGACGCACCGGCAAAGCGCGCCGCCTGTACAAAGTCCTCTTCACGCAGCGACAGAAAGCGCCCGCGCACGACTCGCGCCAGCCCGGTCCAGCCGATCAAAGACAGGATGATGGTGATGGCGAAATAGACCCTCGTCACCGGCCAATCCTTGGGAATCGCCGCACTCAGAGCCAACCAAAGCGGTATGCTGGGCATGGCGCGAATAAACTCGATCACGCGCTGGATCACAATGTCGGCAGTGCCGCCGTAGAGGCCGGAGATGCCGCCGAACATAATGCCCAGCACGAAGCTGAGGATTACGCCTACCAGCCCGATTGAGACCGAGATCCGGGTCGCCGCCAGCAAGCGAGACAGCACGTCGCGGCCCAGCCGGTCGGCGCCTAACAAGAAGACCGCGCCCTCTTTGTCCTCGAGACCAAAAAGATGCAGATCGCTTTCAAACAAGCCCCAGAACTTATATTGGTCGCCCTGCACCATGAATCTGATCGGATGTTTGACCGTCTTATCTACTTCATAAGTCTTGCGGAATGTCTCAGGATCGCGCGCCCCTTTCAGGCCATATACGAATGGCTGAAAACTGAACCCTTCCTCATCGAAAAACCGTAGCCTTTGTGGCGGCGCATAGGCCGACTGCACATCGTGGCGCAACGGATCGTAGGGCGCCAGAAACTCCCACGTCAGAGCCGCCAGATAGAGCAGGATCAGCACGACGCCGCTCAGCAACGCCATCCTGTGCCGGCGGAAGCGCCACCACATCAGCTGCCGCGGCGAAGCGACAAAGATCTTTTCCCGTTCGCTGGGGACCTCGAAAAAGTCCGGGTCGTCCGGAAGAATGGTATCCGACCCTTGTACAAGTTCCTGCGTCATGGAATTCCCCAGCACTGATACGGAGTTTGGAGGTCTGCCGCCGTCCACAGCGTCATTGCGTTTCCATGCGGATACGCGGATCGAGAACGGCCAGTAGCATGTCCGAGACCAACGTGCCGACTACCGTCAGCACGCTCAACATCATCAGGAAGCTGGCCGCCAGGTACATGTCCTGCGTCATCAGCGCTCCCAGCAACATCGGCCCGGTGGTGGGCAGACTCAAGACGACTGAGACAATTGTTGCGCCCGAAATCAGATTGGGCAATGTCCAGCCGACCGTGCTGACAAATGGATTGAGGGCGACCCGCACCGGATATTTGCGTACCAGCACCTGCTCTTTCAGTCCCTTGGCACGCGCAGTCTCGACATAGGGCTTATTCAACTCGTCCAACAGATTGGCGCGCATGGTGCGGATCATTTCGGCTGTGCCTGCCGTTCCCAGGATGATCAGCGGGAGCCACAAGTGGGTAAGCATGTCCCAGAATTTGGCCAGGCTCCATGGCGCGGCCTGATACTGCTGCGAGAACAGCCCGCTCAACCGCAGGCCGAACTTGTCGAACGCGTACCACATGATTACCAGTGCAATCAGGAAATTAGGCAGACCCAGGCCGATAAAGCCGAGCGTAGTGAAGATGTAGTCGCCAATCGAATACTGGTTGACCGCCGAATAGACGCCTATCAGAAAGCCCACGATCCAGGTGAAAAGAATAGTAGACAGGCTGATGAAAAAGGTCAGCGCCAGCCTCTCCCAGATGAGCGTCTCGACCGGTACGTTCCATTCAAATGAAAATCCGAAGTTGCCGCGCAGTATATTTGTCACCCACTGCAGATAACGCAGCGGAGCCGGCTTATCGAGGCCGAACTGCTTGCGTAACGCCTCAAGCCGCTCCTGGTCGACGGGGTCGCCGCCGGCCGCCAGGTTGGCCGCATAGGCGTCCAGGTAGTCGCCCGGCGGCAACTCAATCACCAGGAATGTAACAATGGTGATAAAGAAAAGTGTCGGTATCAGTAGCAGGATTCTGCGGACGATGAACGCGATCATATCGTTGCTGACTCTGTGTCTGGCCGCCGCCAACAGTTCAAGCAACTGGAGCCGGCGGCGGTAAAGGTGTCAGATCGACGAGCCGGCACTGCGCGAGGCAACCGGCATTATATACAGTTTGGACGGGGAAAAGCAAACGGGTTATGTGGGAGGGATAGGACGCCGGGCACTCACTAAGTCGACAAAAACCTGACCTGGCGGGTGGGGCCGAGATGACAACTGTTACGGCCTAACCCTTGATGCCGGTGATGACGATACCCTGAATGAAGTAGCGTTGGGCGATGAAGAAAGCGACCATCAGCGGGATGATCGACACAAGCGTCATGGCCATCAGCGGCCCAAGCCTGACATAGGTGTCGCCGCCTCCCATCTGCGTTTCGAACAGACGCAGCCCCAACGCGATGGGGAATAACTTGGCGTCATTCAGGTAAATCAGGGGGGTGATAAAGTTGTTCCAGTTGAACGAAAAGTTCAATATCGCCAGAACGCCGATAACAGGTTTAGAGAGGGGCAGGATAATGTGACGGTAGATGCCCCACCAGCCGCAGCCGTCAATCCGCGCCGCTTCATCCAGGTCTGTGGAAATGGTCATGTAAAACTGGCGCATAAGAAACACATCATAGGCCGCCGACAACCATTCCGGCGCCATAATGGGCCAGAACGTATTCACGAGCCGCAGACGGCTCCAGAACAGATAAGTAGGGATCATCGTCACCTGCGGCGGCAGCATCATCGTGGCCAGGAGCACGAAAAAGATGATCGTCCGGCCTTTGAAAGGAATCCGGGCGAATCCAAAGGCCACCAGTGAATTGGTGAAGAGAATGATGACCGTGTTCGTAACGGTGATGAAGATAGTGTTCCTGTAAAAAAGCAGGAATGGCATCTCCACCCAGGGATCAATAAAGTTGGCCCAGCGCAATTCGGGCGGGATCCAGACAATGGGGATACGGTTGATCAGTTCAGGAGACTTCAGCGAGGTTGAGATCATCCACATCAAGGGCGTGGAGAAAATGAACGCGCCCACCGTGATGACAAGATAGAGCGCGAAGCGCCCTCCAATATGCTCGATCCTGGAGGCGCCCTTCCCCTTTAGGATGGCAGGCAGTGACTGTCCCCTGATCATCCTCTTACTTCTCCCGCGTAGTAGACCCAGGCCTCCGAACTACGCACGACTAGCACCGTAAAGATCATCACAATCGCGAACAGAACCCAGGCAATGGCCGAAGCATAGCCAAAGTGAAGCTGCTGGAATCCCTTCCTGTACAGCAGAAGTACCATCGTCAGAGTGGAGTTGTCTGGCCCGCCTGCCGTGATGATGTACGACTGCGTGAATATCTGCCACGCGCCGATTATGCTGATTATGAGGTTGAAGTAGATCGTTGGCGTCAGCATGGGTAGCGTGATGCGCCAGAAACGATGCCAGGCGTTGGCCCCATCTATCGATGCTGCATCGTAAAGATCGGTTGGAATCCCTTGCAGCCCAGCCAGGTAGAGCAGCATATTCCCACCAGCAGCCCATACCCCCATCAGGATGAAAGCAGGCATCGCCCACGTCGTGGAAAAGAGCCACTTCGGTCCCTCGATGCCCAACACGGCCAAACCCTGGTTGACTAGTCCCCAGCGCGGCTGCAGCAGATATTTCCACAGGATGGCGACCGCTACCCCTGAGACGATGGAGGGCAAATAATAGACGACCCGGTATAACCCCTGGAACTTCACGCCCTGATTGAGGAGCAAAGCGATAATCAGTGAAAAAACAAGCGCTAGCGGCACCATGCCGAATGCGTAGTAGGCTGTGACCGAGAGACTCTTCCAGAATAGAGGATCACTGAAAAGCCTGGTGTAATTATCAAAGCCGATGAAGTCGAACGTAGTGAAGAAGTCCGTCTCAAAGAGGCTGATCACAAACGAGGCCAGCATCGCACCGGCATTTAGCGTCAGAAATTTGATGATCCAGGGGGTGATGAAAAGAAAGCCTGCAATGTTGGTACGGGCTTGCTTCGACAGGGTAAACCGGCGGGGGGCCGGCGAACCGCCAGAGACAGCTTGCGCCATACTTCCTCCCACTTTGAGCAGTGAGTGGTGAAGAGTGAGGAGTGAGGAGAGAGAGGCTCTCTCTCCCCACACTTGCCCTCTCGAATCTCGCTAGTCCAGGCTGGCCTGGTGCGCTTCGACCTCCGCGCAAACTTCGATCAGATAGCTCGGATCGGCGTCTCCCAGATTGAAGACCCTTTCCATCGCCGGTCCGATAAGCTCAAAGGCAGCAGCATTGTCCTTGAACCAGATGACGTTTTCCAGGTAACCCATCTCCATCATCTCGGGAATGATTTCCAGGTGCTTGTCCGCCACCGCGGGGAATTCATCACGGTAGACCCCAACCGCCGCGGCCATGAGGGACTTGCGAATCGGCAACGAGCCTTCTGCTCGTAACGTCCCCAACTCCTGGAACACGGGGCCGGCCAGGAAGTTGATGAACTCCCATGCCTCGTCAGGGTGATTGCTTCCACTCCAGATTGACCAGGCGTCAGCGTCGCCCAGCGCGTTGCGGCGCACCGGCCCACTGGGCACGTGCGCGTAGTCCCAGTCTATCTCCTGGCCAACCTGCTCAGCCTGCTGCGCCGGCCGCACATTGAACCAGGGGATGGCCACACGGGCCGACACGAAGTCGTCGTAGGTCCCGCTGACATCCTCCGGACGTATGAAGGGATTCGGCTCCTTGACCCACATGTTCTCGTATACCCAGTTCATCGCCTGCTGCGCCGCCGGTTCATCCAGCCAACAATCGGTGTCGTCATTGGGATTGACGTAGTCGCCGCCAAAAGCGCGCAGCCAGCCGAAGAACTCAGCCGATGATGTCGCGATGATCCTGCTGCCCCAGAGGTCGATAGCGCCGTCGCCGTCCTTATCCTGCGTGAGCGCCTCGGCCATGTTGGTGTACTCCTGCCAGTCCCAGTCAGCGCCAAAGTTGGAAGGATAGGCAACTCCGTACTCATCGAAGATTTCTTTGTTGTAGGCCATACAGCGCACATCGATGTATTTGGGCATGCCAACACGGATGCCGCGGATGCGCAACCTGGTCCACTGGGCTTCGATGAAGTCGTCGAGATCTGCCTGTGTCAAGTCGCGGTCTACGTAGGGCTGGATGTCAAGGATAAGGTCCCTGGCCACCCAGACATAAAAGATGTCCGGCCAAGCCTGGAAGATGTCGACCGCATCGCCTGCAATCATCGATGTCACCAGCTTGTCCGCCCAGCCGCTCGCCGCCGTCTCAACACTGACGTTAATTGGCGGATCCGTATTCTCAGTGAAATTGTCATTGATTATGTCTGGGAATACTTCCTGCGCCAGTTGTGAGTGTGGTCGGGACATGAACCGCAGCGTAACGCCTTCTGCCCCCGGCATGTCGCTGGCCGGAGCTGCCGTGTCAGCCGGAATACAGGCCGCCATGGCGACCCCGGCTGTTCCAACGGCAGCGCTTTTTAGGAAATCGCGTCGCGTGAACCTCTTCATAATCATGCTGTTATCTCCTGTACAGCCTTGAGTCCCTCTTCGTTTTCGAAGCAAAGACCTACGGACACGAGAAAAGATCTGCACGAGAATCACGAATTTGCCTGTGACCAGTTCCACCTCCTTTCTCACCGGGAAGTCAATCTCTTCCCCCCGTCACTCCTCGCAGCGCACCCGCTCCACCGCGTCCCACAAGGCCGCAGCCGTATACGCATTCTCTTCCTCAGTCATGAGCGGATGCAAGGCCATACAGAATAAGCGCGCGCTGAGTTCATCGGAGTCGGGCAGTTCCTGACCAGCCGTCTGCTCACGAAGGAACGATGAATCGGCATAGACCGCCCGGTTGTAGACCCCGCACCCCACGCCGTGTTCTTCATTCATTATGTGCATGAGACGGTCGCGCTTCGCCCCAGCCCATGCGTGCGGCACCAGCATCGTGTATAGATAATAGGTGTGTTCATAGCCGGGCGGCTCATAAGGCAGCGTCAGCTCGGGGATGCCCCGCAGCAGTTCGTCTCGCAGCTTGGCCGCCTTCATCCGCTGGCCGGTCATCTCGTCGAGTCGCTGCAATTGCACAAGACCAACGGCTGCCTGCACCTTGGTGATCTTATAGTTCGTGCCCCAGCCGTCGTGCGCCGATCCAAATTGCCGAATGCCGCGCAGCTTGACGGCCATCTCCGCGTCATTTGTGGTGACAGCTCCGCCTTCGCCCAGCGTTGTCATCAGCTTCATCGTGTGGAAACTGAACACCGTCATCCAGCCTTTTGCGCCGATTTTGGTACCCTTGTACCCGCCGGCGCCGGCGCGGGCAGCGTCCCCGATCACTTTGAGGGGACCGTGGCGCGCATGGGGATGGCGCTCGGCAATCTCCTGCAAAGCATCCATGTCCGCCGACAGCCCGTTCATGTGCACTGGGAAGATGGCACGCGTGCGCGGCGTAATGCGCTTCTCCACGTCTGCCGGGTCCATGTTGAATGTGCGGGGATCAACTTCGCACCAGACTACCTGCCCGCGCTGTCCGATCACCGCCATCGCCGCCGCCCGGAAGTTGATGGCCGGTACGATCACCTCGTCGCCCGGCTCCAGGTCCAGGCACATCATCGCCATATCCAGGCCGGTTCCAGCGCCGTTGATCGATATGGCTTCAGCCGCCCCGCAGTACTTGGCAAACCTTTCTTCAAATTCCAGGATCTCCGGGCAGATGAAGCCGAAGCCCACCGTGGTCGGATCCATCGAGTCCCGGATCGCCTTGGTGGCTGCTTCCACCTCCTCTTCGGTATACCATCCTCCCAGCAGCGGCTCCGCGGGCCAGAACGGCCCCGGCCGTCCACTTGCGAGAATCTTCTTGCGGCGGCTTTCATCCATGTCTCGGCACTCTCCTTGTCGCTTTGGTCACGATAGTTTTGTACGCGGCATCGCGCTATGCCGCGAAGCGTTACTTTTGCCATGCCCTCTGCCGGCGCGCAGGCCGCGATACACCTTATATTCAGCTCTAGGATTGCGTAGATGACAGCCTTGAGGCGTCAAGGAGCAACGGCTGTTGAGGTTGTCGTTTCTCATGGGAGTGGCACCCTCCTCTCTGGGAAAGAGCCATCAAGGGAAATTACGCCTATCATAAAATAATATTATTTATTCTCAAAACGCCTGAAATCAGGCTATGCAAGGTAATTTGCTTGGTTCGACCAAATGGGCTAAGCTCGGCTCCTGCTGGGTCAGGCACGTTGGATATTGCAATGGCATGCAATACCACAGTCCACTGGAACGAGATCGATATGTCAATCAACCACCCATTTCCAGCATTCAGACCGTCCATTTCAATTGTCGAATGCGACGAAAAGATCACGCAGATCGATCTGCCCGAATTGCAATGGTGGCCGATAGTTCCATTGCCCGGCAGCCGTTCCATGCAGGCCACCTATGAGGCGGATACGCTGGAAATGAGCGCTGTGACTGAGATGGTCGCCACCAGCCTTGCCAGAGTTCATAACCTGGACTGCGTGGAAATAGCGGTGCAGGAGCAGGCAATACGGGACGACTGGAATGTCCCTGGCAGGCCGCACCTCTTCTATGCGAGGCTTGACGAAGAGGTGACGAGATGGCTCGGCGTCGTCCAGCAAATGGGCGACAGGAAAGTGCTGCGAACGTTTCGTGACGAGTGGTTCGAGTCCGACTGGGGCCGGGGCGAAAAGCGCAAGATATGTGACGATGGCCGTTACCAACGCCAGCCCGACGGCACCTATCGCACAGCTGATAGACAGGGCATCGGCGCGGGAACCTACAACGTTACGATCGGCGCCAGGACGTTCCACTGCCTGCGGGTCTGGGACACCGGCGGCTCACCCCCCAACGAGCAGACAGAGCTGTCCGAGGCCTACATCGAGCCGGGCGGACGCGTATTGCTCTTCCGCGAATACTGGGGCCGGCACATGGGCAAGGGGGATACCGACTGGGCAGTGAGGTACCCGGACAATATCCAGATCGTCATTGACGGCTGCGTCTACGTGCACTGCGACTGCACGGGTCGAGCGCATGATCTGATCACGAACACCTCGCTCGGCGTCGATCTGGAGTGAGTGCGGTGTTTCTTGCTTCGTGTCATTTCCGACGCAGTGGGGCAGAGGTGGCGCGAGGAAGACTGACGTACAAATACGAGATCATAATTTACTGGAGCAAAGCCGACGAGACGTTTGCTGCCGAAGTGCCGGAGCTTCCCGGATGTATGGCGCACGGCGACACGCAAGAAGTTGCGCTACAAAACGTCAACGAGGCTATAGCACTCTGGATCGACACTTCCCGTGAGTTTGGCGACCCCATCCCGGAACCCAAGGGCGAGTGCCTGATGCTGGCATGAGCTGGAGGGTACTCGAAAGTATGGCGTGTGACGGGGCTGGTCTGGTTAGAGTCTACGTTCCCAATTCTCTTTACGTGGTCCAGAAAATAGGTCAACCACATTCTTGAATGTTGACTGAAGAGGAGCGACGGGAGAGTGTGACGGTTAATCAGCTTGCAAGAGTTGGCTAAGAGAGTATTTGTCTGACACCCTATAGTTGATTGTGATTCCCTCATACTCTACAGCTTTGCTGTGAATCTCAGCGTCAGTCTTCACGGTACGCTTGTCGAGCGTCTCATAAAACTGTTCTCCAATCAAGAAATACTTGATAGCCAGATCAGATTCTTGTAGCTCGGAACAACTGTCTACATTGAAGACCGAGAGAAGGTGATGCAGCAAAGGTCGAGTCCAGCGCAGCTGTATTTTTCCTTCGTCAAAGGGGAGTGAAGACTTAAATTCTGCAAAGAAAACAAACAACGTTTCATCTCTCTTCCCCAGAATCAAGAAATCGCAGTTCTTCCCCCAGCCGTCCAAACCGCTGAACAGTCTCCACTGCCCCGCTTTGTAAGGATCAATGATCACGAAAGGATCTGAAAGACCTTTAATGAATATTGACATATCGACATTTTCGTCTTTCTCCCAGAGCTCAACAGTCTGGTTGACCACGTTGTATCTTGAGCTTTTTCTTTCAGGCAAGACATGAGCATCCAGCCACTCGATGAACTCCACTCTATTCCCCTTCTGCTTCCAGCACTTTTCGTGTGGCTATCTTTGACGCTGCCCGGTTTATGCTATTGATCGTCTCGTCAAAGACAGACATAGCCATACCGAATTCGTCAATTTCACAGGGAGTTAGAGTTTCTTTTTCAGCGATGTAGGACCGGACAACCCCTGGGTCCAAATGGTCATCTGCTTTGTATCCGAATTCCTCAAGTATTTCGTCCTTATCCTCGAAACCGCTGTGCAACATGATCAGGTTGTTTATCTCTTTAATGATGTAGTCGCTATGGGTGGTTATCAAGACCTTCACCCCAGAATTCACAAGACGTGCCAGAAGACGGGCGAACTGAATCTGATTGGCGGTGTCCAAATGGCTCTCTGGTTCATCTATTATGAGCAAGTAGCTGCTCTCGCTATCCATGAAGTATCCTAGGAAGAAATAAAATATAGACATCTCCCACGCTGACGAAGAGGCGAGATGCAGAGGGATATCAAAATCGAGACTGTTATCTGCGCTAGAAAAGAAACGCAGGTCGCCATTTATACTCGTGAAGTATCCCCCCATCATCCTTTCTAAATCGTCAGGAAAAACATTCTTTGGCTTGTTGTCATTCCTCTCTGCTTGGCCAGGTATGCTCCTGCTAAAATCAATATTGTCATGAATGGGCAGGGCATAACGACTTGTGTTGCTCAACGGGTCGCTGCCAAATATCGATTCTCCATTGTGTTCGTCTTCCTGCTGCTGCAATAGACGCACCACTTGGCTTCTTACATAGTCCAGTTCATTTGTGAACAATGGAATCGAGTGACGTGCTGAAGATAGGATAAAGGGCCTATATGCCGATTCAAAAGCGCCTGGAAAGAGATAGAGCAAACAGATCAATTCAAAAACCTGTTTTGTAACTAGAGGCTCCGTCTTGGAGTCACTTACTGGTTCACTATTGTTCAGAAGTACATCAAACTTGGTTCCGTCGTACCCAATAGTTAAGGAACTACCTGTTTTGAGCGGAAAGAGATGACGAAGATGAAGGGGAATTTTACTGCTAAATTCAAATTCCAATGATGAGTCCTCAAATTGGCCCTGTGATGTATTAAATACACCAGATATACGATGCTTTGAGAACTCACGTGTCATTTCTTGAATCAGGCGGGCCTGCTCCTCAATCAGAAAACTCTCTTCAACCTGCCATTCAACTTGCCCTTCAGCAATCAAAGTGCTGACCAGCTCGTCCATAGACAGGGAAACCATTTTTTCGAAATGGCTCTTAATAAACCGAGAACCAGCCTTGCCTAGTAGTAACTCTCTGAAGCCTTTCAAGAATCCATATAGCGTATAGACCAAATAAGTCTTGCCAGTGTTGTTGTGACCGGCAATGATCGTGAGATCGCCTAGCTCCAACTCAGCTTTCTCTATTGGGCCGATGTTCTTGAACCGGAACTTCATCTCTGTATCCTCCCCACGACAATGAAGTTCTCGAATGAACTACCCATTATCGTGGTGACTATCGGGTGTCAATTATGATGCGCTCTGCGAAATCTGACAACTGCTCTTGACTCCAAAGGCCGGGCCAAGGACTAGGATGTACAGAGGAGTAGCTGAGCGAGTACGTCAAGGGTTAATTCAGTGGCTGAGGAGCAGCGACGCCCTTCGACCTCCAAACCAGCCCAAGGTATCACCCGTTCCCAACGATTGCAGTATTATAGTTGAAATCTACTCTATCACAATTCGCGAGACTCCAATCACCATCCTCGCCCTCACCCCCAGACCCACGCACAAGCCGGCCAATTCCAACCACGCCGCGCTGGAGCTGAAACCTTGACAACAGCCCAAAATTCCCTATAATGCAGACACCGGCAGCCCACAAAGCCGGTCGCAGTCCTCAGACCCGAACTTGTACATTCCCACAGAAGCCGCTTTCGTGCCCTCCATCCGAGTCAGTTCCGTACGTCAACTGTTCAATGACGGAAATCACAATGCCTTCACCGACCTCTGCCGGTTTGGTGATCGCCTGTTTCTGACATTCCGCAGCTGCCCCGACGGCCACATGCTCTTCACCTCGTCGCGCATCGTCGTCATGTCCAGCGTCGATGGGACAGACTGGCAACAGGTCTACTCTTTCAGCGTTGCCAACCGCGATGTCCGTGACCCGCACTTTCTGGTCTTCAACGGCAGGCTGTTCGTCTACACCGGCGCCTGGTGGGTGAATGCCGAAGACTCCGCCGACCGGGATGTCAACGATCATCTCGGCTTCTGCGCCTGGACCGAAGACGGCGTCAGCTGGCACGGCCCGCGCATGTTGGACGGCACGCACGGCCATTACATCTGGCGGACCGCCGCCAACGGGGACACGGCCTATCTCAACGGCCGGCGCATCCGCAATTTCGAGGTTCTTGCCCGTCGCGACGAGCCGCCAGAGTGGATGGAATCGTGGCTGCTTCAAAGCGGAGACGGCTTCGCCTGGACACCGCTCAGCCAGATTCAGCCAGCTTTTGGCGACGAGACCGCGCTGCTCTTTGAAGACGACGATCAGCTGCTGGCCATAGCACGCGCCGGCGGACGGCCGGCTCAACTCTGCCGCTCCAGGGCCCCCTTCAAAGACTGGACGCGCACCGATCTGGACAGGCACATCGGCGGCCCGCTCCTGACCCGTTGGGGCGAGCGGATTCTGGTCGGCGGTCGCAAACATACCGACGATGGGCCCGTCACCGCCCTGTACGAGCTGGTCGGCTCTGACCTGCATGACATCGCGGTCCTACCCAGCGGCGGCGACAACTCCTATCCCGGCTTTGTCGAGCTGGCGCCGGAGCGGGCGCTGCTCTCCTACTATTCAAGCCACGAGGGCAGCGGATCAGGCCTTGCGCCCTCGTCGATCTATCTGGCTACCCTGGAAAAACTGACACACGGTCACCCTCAATAATGTGGTCCTTTATCCTGCGCCGCATCCTACTGATGGTCCCCACTTTGTTGGTCGTTTCCGTTATCTCCTTCATCATCATCGAGGCGCCGCCGGGAGATTTCATGGACGCCTATGTGGATCAACTCTTGCAGCAGCAGGAAGCGGTTGACCCGGCGCAAATCGATTCGCTGCGCTTGAGGTACGGACTGGATGCGCCCACCTACGTGCGTTACTTCCGCTGGCTGGGCAACATTCTGCAGGGTGATCTGGGCCGCTCGCTGGAATGGAACCAGCCCGTCGGCAAACTGATCGCCGCCCGTCTACCCTGGAGTCTCGCCATCTCGGTCGCATCCTTCCTTTTTGCCTATGCATTGGCCATCCCAATCGGCCTCTATTCCGCAACCCGCCAGTATTCGATCGGTGATTACGTCTTCACCCTGATCGGGTTCATCGGATTGGCCACGCCCAACTTTCTGCTCGCCCTCTTGATCCTGTGGTACTACTTTGTCGCCACCGGCAACGTAGCGGTTGGCCTGTTTTCCGAGGAATTCCTGGTCGCGCCCTGGAGTTTCGCCAGGGTCATCGACCTGTTGAAACATCTGTGGTTGCCGGCAGTGGTGGTTGGCACTGCCGGCACGGCCGGCCTGATCCGGGTAATGCGCGCCAACCTGTTGGACGAACTGGAGCGGCCCTACGTGATGGTAGCTCGTTCCAAGGGTCTGTCCGAAGGCAAACTGCTCATCAAGTATCCTTTTCGTATCGCCATGAATCCGGTCGCCAGCACCATCGGCTGGACACTGCCTACGCTGGTAAACGGAGAGTTACTGGCTTCCTTGGTCCTGGGTTTGCCCACAGTCGCGCCTCTCTTCGTCGGCGCGTTGCTCAGTCAGGACATGTTCCTGGCCGGTAGTGTGGTCATGATCCTGAGCGGGCTCACTCTGGTGGGCACGCTGTTTTCCGATATCCTCCTGGCGTGGCTCGACCCACGCATTCGCGGCGCCATCTGAGACTGAAATCCGGGTGAGGGACGGCTTCACACGCTACAGTGTGCGCCGCTATGAAAGACTGGTAGACCTGCTATGGCCGTAATCGAAGAACGAGTCCCTAAGAGCAGCCCCGCGGCGGACGCTGGCGAAGATGACCTGTCGGTCGCAACCCAATGGCAGCTGATTCGCTGGAAGTTCATGCGTCACAAAGTAGCGGTCATTTCGCTGGTTGTGATCATTATCTTCTATCTGTTCGCGATCTTTGCCGAGTTCCTCGCGCCCTACGACCCAGCCCACCACGACACCGACTACATGTTCATGCCCCCGCAGAGGCTCCGTTTTTTCGACGAGGGAAAATTTCAGTTGCGCCCCTTCGTTTACGGCATGACATCCAGTATGGACGAGAACACCTTCAGGACCACCTGGGAGTTGGACACAACCCAGAAATACCCTGTCAAGCTCTTGGTGCGCGGTGACCCATACGAGTTGTGGGGCCTGTTCGAGGGCAATATCCACTTGATCGGCGTCGAAGAGGGCACGTTTTTCCTGATCGGCACCGACAAGATGGGGCGCGACCTGCTCTCGCGCATCATCGCCGGCGGCCGCATCTCACTGTCGGTCGGCCTGCTGGGCATCGCCATCAGCTTCGTGATCGGCGTCGTTATGGGCGGCTTCTCCGGCTATTTTGGCGGCGTCACCGACCTGATCATCCAGCGCATCATCGAGTTTCTGCGCTCGATCCCCACTCTGCCGCTTTGGATGGCGCTGAGCGTGGCCCTGCCCCCCACCTGGACAGTCGTACAGGTCTACTTCGGCATCGTTGTCATCCTGTCGTTGGTCGGCTGGACGGGGTTGGCGCGCGTCGTGCGCGGCAAGTTCATGTCCTTACGCGAAGAGGAATATGTGATGGCGGCCCAGCTTAACGGTTCGAACGAGGCGCGCGTCATTTTCAAGCACATGCTGCCCTCCTTCACCAGCCATATTATCGCTTCGCTTACACTGAGTGTTCCCGGCATGATCCTGGGAGAGACCGCTCTGAGCTTCATCGGCCTGGGCTTACAGAATCCGGCCATCAGCTGGGGCGTGCTACTCAAGGACGCGCAGCGAATCATTGTGCTGGCCGATTCGCCCTGGCTACTTTCGCCGGGGCTGTTTATCATCGTCGCCATTCTCTGTTTCAACTTCGTCGGCGACGGCCTGCGCGATGCCGCCGACCCCTACACGTCGATTTAGAAAGACGGCAATAAGGTCCAATGACCCAGCCACAGCTCCTGCTCAGCGTAAATAATCTGGCCACCCACTTCTTCTCCCAGGAGGGCATCCTCGAGGCCGTTGACGGCGTGTCTTTCAACATTTCCGCGGGCGAGGCGCTGGGAATCGCCGGCGAGAGCGGCTGCGGCAAGAGCGTCACCGCCCAATCGATCCTGCGTATAGTGCCCAAGAACGGCAAAATCGTCTCCGGCGAGATCTCCCTCTTTCAGAACAATGAGTCGGTCGACCTGGTGCAACTGGATGACCGCGGCCAGGCGATCCGCCAGATCCGCGGCGGCGAGATCGCCATGGTCTTCCAGGAGCCGATGGCGGCCTTCAGCATGGTCTACACGATTGGCAATCAGATAATGGAGGTGATTCGCCTGCACCAGGACTGCAGTGAGATTGAGGCACGCGAGCGGGCCATCGAGATGCTGGGGCGGGTGGGATTGCCACTGCCGGAGCAGACGATCGACGCTTACCCCTTCGCCCTCAGCGGCGGCATGCGCCAGCGGGCGATGATCGCCATGGCCCTCTCCTGCCATCCCGCTCTGTTGATTGCGGACGAACCGACCACGGCTGTCGATGTTACGATCCAGGCCCAGGTTCTGGAACTGTTGAAGGATTTGCAGCGGGACATGGGCATGGCGCTGATCGTCATCACCCACGACCTGGCTGTGATCTCCGAGCTGTGTGATCGCGTGATGATCATGTACCTGGGCAAGGATGTGGAGAGCGCGCCGGCGGATGTAATCTTTCGCGACCCGAAACATCCTTACACAGTGGGTCTGCTCCGCTCCGTGCCCGAACTAGGTGAAGGCCACAGCCAGGAACTGGACCCGATCTCCGGCTCCGTCCCCAGCCCTTACCTCCGACCGACCGGCTGTCCCTTCCATCCCCGCTGTCCGGAGTTCATTCCCGATGTCTGCGATGTCCACATGCCGCCCCAGATCGAGCTGGCGGGAGGACAACGCGTCCGTTGCCATCTGTATGTCCAGGACTGAAAACATGGCGCAAGCAGGTGCTGTCCCTAACGATCTCAATGCCGCAGAAAACTCTCAACCAGCCGAACTGGCGGCGCAGCAGGACGACGGTCGCCCACCTGTCTTGGTCGACAACGTCCTCGAAGTAACCAACCTGCGCAAGTATTTCCCCATCCTGCGCGGCTTCTTCCGCCGCCCGATCGGCGAAGTAAAAGCGGTGGACGACGTCAGCTTTCACGTGGTCAGGGGAGAGACCCTGGCGCTGGTAGGAGAGAGCGGCTGCGGTAAGACAACGACCGGCCGCTGCGTGATGAGAGCCATCGAGCCTTCCGGCGGTTCGATCCTCTTCCGCAAACGCGATGGCGAAGAGATCGAGATCACCGCCCTGACCAGGCCGGACTTGCGCAAAGTGCAACAGCATATGGGAATGATCTTTCAGGATCCTTTCTCATCTCTTAATCCGCGTCTTACCGTCCTGGAAATAATTGGCGAGCCGTTCGTCACCCGCAAGCTGATCAGGAGCCGCCGCCAGCTGGAGGAAAGGGTGGCAGAGCTGCTGCGTAACGTCCGCCTCGACCCGACTTATATGCGGCGTTATCCCCATGCCTTCAGCGGCGGCCAGCGCCAACGCATTGCCATCGCCCGCGCCCTGGCTCTCGACCCGGACTTCGTCGTCGCCGACGAACCGGTGTCGGCGCTGGATGTGTCGGTCCAGGCCCAAATACTCAGCCTGCTCAAGGATCTGCAGGCCGACCTGCATCTGACCTACCTGTTCATCACCCACAACCTCTCGGTTGTCGAATACCTGAGCGATCGCGTTTCCGTGATGTACGTAGGGCAGATTGTTGAACTGGGACACACTGGGTCGATCTTCCGCCGGCCGCGGCATCCTTATACCGAGGCCCTGCTGTCGGCTGTGCCCGTGGTAGAGACCGGCAAGACCGGGCTGCGGCGGGAGCGCATCGTTCTGGAGGGCGACGTGGCCGACCCCTCCAATGTGCCGCCCGGCTGCACTTTCCATCCCCGCTGTCCTTATGTACAGGATGTCTGCCGGGTGGAAGAGCCCCAACTTGTCGATCTGGCCGGCGCGAACGGCAGCCAGCCCCATTATGTGCGTTGCCATTTCGCCGAGGAGCTGGACCTGCAGGGCGTTGGCAACTCGATGCAATGATTTTTTCCAAGTTCTGTGCACGGTGCTATTGAAGCCGCGCCATCGAACTCTGCAAGCCTTTACCTATTATCAGCTTTCGATGAACCAAACAGGAGGTGCGCCTTTCTCAGAGAGACCTAGTTCCGCAACCCTACTCTTTCAAGCAAACCGTAGTCTTTTACGCAAGAGGAGAAAATCTGTGAATCCCCGTAAACTGTCTATTCATCGTGGTGGCACGGCCGTCGCAGCAAGGCTGGCGAGGAGTGTCTCCAAGCTCATTCCCATACTGATCATTCTGTCCCTGCTTCTGGCAGCCTGCGGCTCCGCCGACGAGCCCGCCGCCAGTGAAGAGGCCGCACCTGCGGCCGAAGAAGCTGCGCCTGCCGACGAGGCTCCGGCGGCAGAGTCGGTTACCATAACCGGCCCCGTGCTGACCGACCCGCCCGCCGGCGCCGGTGAGCGTGAAGTACAGAGCGAAGTCTACAACACACCGGCCGACGCCGGCGGCATCGACTCCTACCAGGAGTCGCCAATGCTGGCCGAGATGGTGGCCAGCGGCGCTCTTCCGCCCGTCGCGGAACGCCTGCCGATCAACCCCATCGTCATCAAGCCTGAAGAGTCCGTCGGCAAATACGGCGGCGCGCTTCGCAAGACCGTTAGCGGTCAACGCGCGATGGGCGAGATGGGATGGTGGGTAATCGAGCCGCTGACTCTCCATTCGCCCAAAGGCGTAATCGTTCCCAACGTGGCCGAGGGTTGGTCCTGGAACGATGACCATACGCAACTGACGCTCAACCTGCGCAAAGGCATTAAGTGGAGCGACGGTGAGCCTTTCACTGCCAACGACATGATGTTCTGGTGGGAGGACATCATCCTCAATGAGGAGCTGACGCCGTCACCTCCCACGCTGTTAAGCCGCGGTGGTGAAAGGGCCGAACTGGCGATGATCGATGATTTCACCGTTCAGTTCACTTTCGCCAAGCCCTATGCACTGTTCCCGACCTATCTGGGAAGTTGGGGCGGGCCGCGTAGCGGACCGACCACCAGCCCGAAACACTATCTCACCCAGTTCCATCCCGACTATGCTGATAATGCCGACATTGAAGGGATGATGAGCGAGGGCAGCTTCGACAACTGGATGGACCTGTTCGGCCAGAAAAACGCTAGCATCAACATCGACAAGCCGAGCCTGGCAGCCTGGGTTCCGACTACCGTACCCCCCACCCAGGTAGAAGTGTATGCCCGCAATCCTTACTTCTGGAAGGTGGACACCGCCGGAAACCAGTTGCCCTACATCGACGAAATCCATGAAATTCGTGTAGCTGACGCCGAAGCCGCGTTGCTCAAGACCATTGCCGGTGAGTTGGACTTTGTGCGTGCCCTCGGCACCGCAAACATCCCCGTCCTTTCAGAAAATAGGGAAAGCGGTGACTTCCGCTTCGCCTACGCCAATTGGATGCCCAACGCTTACGGCAACATCATGTTCAACTACACCACCGAGGACGAGGCCAAGCATCAGCTTTACAATGACAAGAATTTCCGTCACGCCCTCTCCATGGCCATCAACCGCGATGAGATCATCAAACTGGTCTACAAGGGCGGCGTCTTCGCTTCCCAGATCGCGCCGCTGCGGGGCCCGCCCTACCATGGTGAAGACGAACTGTTCCAGTCCTGGACGCAGCATGATCCCGACACGGCCAACCAGATTCTGGACGATATCGGCCTGACAGAGCGCGACGCTGACGGCTTCCGATTGGGACCGACCGGTGAGGAGCTGTTGATAATCATCTCCGCCACCACTGCCTGGCCTTCAGAGACGGCAGAACTGATGGAACTGGTCAAGGGCTACTGGGCAGAGGTAGGCATCAATGCAACCGTGACACCCGAGGCAGGTCCGCTATGGGGCACCCGCCACTACAACGGCGAGCACGACGTGTCGGCTCGCGGCGGTCACTTCGGTGGCGGCCCGGTCCACCCGACGCTGAATGCCAATACCTTCGCCATGCGCGGCTGGCAGTGGTCGCCCGACTGGGCCGCCTGGCTGGACACCGACGGCGAGCAGGGAGCAGAGCCGCCCGAGGATGTCAAGCAGCTGCGCGTGCTGCGCGACCAGATTCTGGGCGAACCGGACGAGGACGCCCGCAACGCCCTGATGCGGGAAGTTTTCGAGATTCACATGGAAAACATCTGGTCGATCGGTCTGGTCGTTGACGATCCCAAGTTCGGCCAGCTGACCAACGTGCATAACCGGCTGCGCAATGTGGTAACATGGTCGATTTCCGGTGAGTGGACGCCGACCATTCCGGCGCAGTGGTTTATCAACGAATAAAACGGTCTGACTCCTGCGGCGTGCGCGGTTGCTAGGTCAATTGAAGTGGATGTGTCGACCTGCAGTCGCTTCGCCCTGGAGGAACGAAAAGGAAATGGGACAGCGGGGCCATCGACTGGCCCCGCTGTCTCGAATCTGGAGACATTCAGAAGGGAGAATTACAGGGATGGAACACGACGCCAGCAAACACCTGGTATACATCAGCGGCGAGATGCTGCCGCCCGATCAGGCCAAGATCTCGGTTTTCGACACGGCCGTCACCCTCGGCGATACGGTGACCGAGTCGACGCGCACTTTCGGCCACAAACCGTTCAAGCTGGACGGGCACATCCAACGCCTCTACAAGTCGCTCAAGGTCAGCCGCATCAATCCGGGGTTTTCACCGGAGGAGATGACCGCCATTACGCTGCAGGTGCTGGAGACCAACCTGCCGCATGTGCCGCCGCAGGAGGATGTCTGGATCGTGCACAACATCTCACGCGGAATGGGCGCGGCCGCGGCCGACCCCACTCTGCAGCGCTCCCCTGCCACCATCATCATCAACACCGCGCCGATGATTCTCAAGGACTGGGCCGGCTTCTACACTGAAGGCTGCCACGCGGTGACGCCCTTCAGCCGCGCCATCCCCACACAGGCGTTGGACGCCCGCATCAAGAACCGCAGTCGCCTCGCCTATACGCTAGCCGAAGCCGAGGTCAAGCTGGTCGACCCTCAGGCGCAGAGCATTATTCTGGATACGGACGGGAATGTAACCGAAAACAAGGGCGGCAACTTCTTCATCTGGGCCGACGGTGTCCTCAAGACGCCCCACGCCCGCGGCGCACTCGCCGGCATCTCCCGTGAGACCGTCCTCGAGCTCGCCGCCGACCTCAACATCCCCATCCAGATCACTGACTTCCAACCTTACGATATCTACACCGCGGACGAAGCCTTTTTCACTAGCACGCCCTACTGCATCATGCCGGCCACAAAGTTCAACGGCCTGCAGGTAGGCGACGGCGCGGTCGGTCCCGTGACCAAGCGTCTGCTGCAAGCCTGGAGCGACCTGGTATCACTTGATATCATTGCTCAAGGACAAAGTCATCTGTGAAGTGGGGATTAGCGGAGAGCGGGGCGGCGCAACCGGCCTCAGTGTGAGGGGACCCTTTCAAACACAGTAATCTGCCAGAATCCTTCCGTGTCTGCATGCACCTGCTCCAAGCCATCCCTCTCTGCGATTGAGTGAACCTCCGCGTGGGGATGCACGAAAGTGCGGAAATCCTTGCGCTTCAATTTGAGGTACACGTTGAACAGCCCAAATGCAATGCGTACCCACCACTTTTCTCTGGGATAGCTCAGAGCAAGATATCGCTCGGCCTTGCTCGCTGAGGCCCCGAGCAACTGGTTCAGATGGGGATAGCAGCAGATCACCCGGTCCAGGATCACCGCATCAGCGGGGTCGATCCCTTCGGCGGCGGTGGCAAAGTCACCGTGCAGATATTGTACCTGGCTGTCCTGCCCCAGTCGCTCGCTGATCATGCGGGCTGCGCTGATATACGCCGAGGAAGCCTCGACGGCCACCACGCTGGCGGCAAGGCCCCGGCGCAGCAGTTCATGATGCACGCCGCCTGCCCCGCTGCCGACATCCAGCACACGAAGTGGACCGGCACAGTTCTCGACCAGAAATGCAATCAGGCGTTCGGCACGCGCTTCCAAACCATGATCTATGTAGGCGTCGGCCTCTTTGTTCGCCCATTCGGCATCGAACATCCCCTCATAATCGCCGGACTCGGGCGGTTGGCAACAAGGGCACGGCATAGGACATCTCCAGAAGTCGACTGGCCTCAGAACTTCACTACACGACGGGATTGAGATCCGCCCGTTAACATCAGATTGTTTCTACTGTATTCTCCAGAACACCCAGGCCCTCGATCTCACCCTTGATTCGATCGCCCGCTTCCAGCCGCACCTTCTTGGCGTGGCCGACGCCGGCAGGCGTGCCCGTACTCAGCAGGTCGCCCGGCTCCAGCGTGACGAACTGCGAAACAAAAGAGAGCGCCTCCGCCGGCGAAAAGATCATCTGGCCGGTGTTGGCGTCTTGCTGGAGTTTTTCATTGTGCCACAGTTGCATGCGCAGGCGGTCGGGTTGCGGAATCTCGTCGCGCGTTGTGATCCACGGCCCCATCGGGCCGAAAGTGTCGAGCCACTTGCCCACCAGCCAGTCGAAGAACCAGTCCCCTTCCTGCTCAGCCAACTCGTTGCGGAAGGTCAACTCGCGCGCGGAAATATCGTTGAAGACGGTGTAGCCCATGATGTGCTCTTCGGCCTGCGCCGGCGTCAGGTCGCGGCCGCGTTTGCCGACAACGACGGCCAGCTCTAGTTCCCAGTCGGCGAAGCCGGTCGAAGACGGGATGCGAATCGGCTGCTTCGTAGCCGTTACCGATGAACTGGGCTTTATAAAGAAGCGCGGGATCATCTTCTCCTTGCCGATGTAGGAGCCGCCGCCTTCCTCGATGTGGCTGGCGAAGTTGCCGGCCAGGCACATCAGCTTGCCGGGACTGGGCAGCGGCGCGCGCAAAGTGACCGAGTGGAGCGGAATTTTCAACTCCGGCCCATTCTTGTTCCTGGCCCACTCAAAAGAGGCGCGCACGCCATCCATACCGGCCTCGCCGCTATCCAACAATGTGATCATGTCCGCGACCGTAGCCGGATCACCCAGTCGGCAAGCCTCCATCGCGCCCTGCAAATCGTAAATGTGATCTCCGTCCACGGCACCGACTCGTTCGCCGGCATGCCCTACATATGTCGCCAGTTTCACCGTACTCTTTCCTTTCTGCGGTTATTGCAATGTGAATTATTCGGCATCGTTTCCATCGCGGCCAGCCTATAGGAGTCCGCCTGACTGCTGCAACAGTTTTGCCACCAGACCTGTCCAACCTGTCTGGTGGCTGGCCCCCAAGCCTGTCCCATTTTCACCATGGAAGTATTCGTGGAACAGAATGTGGTCCCGCCAGTGTGGGTCCTCCTGCAAGACTCGTACGTCACCATTGTAGGGACGCTTGCCCTCGTCGTTTCGCAGGAAAAGCCGAGTCAGTCGCTGCGACAGTTCTACTGCCACTTCGTCGAGTGTCATCCACACCCCGGATCCGGTGGGACATTCAACTTTCAAGGCGTCGCCATAGTAGTGATGAAAACGTTGCAGACTCTCGATAATCAGAAAATTGATGGGGAACCAGACGGGGCCTCGCCAGTTGGAGTTGCCGCCGTACATCCCGGTTCGAGATTCCGCCGGTTCATATTCAATCTCGAATGTTCGACCGCCGACATGAATATGATATGGGTGCTTCTCATGTACCTTGGAAAGCGAGCGGATTCCATAAGGAGAGAGAAACTCCTCCTCGTCCAACAGATAGCGCAATATGCTCTCCAGCTTGTCCCTTGACAGCAGGGACGTCAGATAACGCTGTCCCACGCCGGGTTCGTCCATGCTGCTCATGGTCGAAGTCAGGCGCGGTCTGTTCTTGATGAACCAATGCGTGCGCCGGTTGAATTCGGGCAACGACTCCATCAGCCGCGGCTCCAGCGTTTCCACGGCAAACAACGGTATCAGACCCACCATGGACCTGACTTTCAGAGGGACAAAGTCGCCGTTGTGCAGATGTAGCAGGTCATAGTAGAAACGGTCTCTTTCATTCCAGAGCGATGCGCCTGGGCCTCTCTCTTCGTTCATGGCCGTCGCAATGCGGAGGAAATGTTCGAAGAACTTCGTAGCCATGTCCTGGTAAACAGACATATTTGACGAAATGTCTTTATAAACCGTATCCTGCCCGGCCAGCTCCAGGGCGATTTTCATCATCATCAGGCAATAGAAGCCCATCCACGCGGTGCCGTCCGACTGATCGATGTGGCCGCCGGCTGGCAAGCCCGCGCTGCGGTCAAAGACGCTGATGTTGTCCAGCCCCAGGAAGCCTCCTTGAAAGACATTGTTGCCATCCTCGTCCTTGCGATTGACCCACCACGTAAAGTTGAGCAGCAGTTTGTGGAACAGTCCCTCCAGAAAAGGTCGATCCGGTATGCCGTTCAGGCGGGCGTCAATCTTGTACACACGCCAGACAGCCCACGCGTGTACCGGCGGGTTGACATCGCCGAATTGCCACTCATAGGCCGGCAGCGCGCCGCTGGGATGCATATACCACTCGCGCGTGGACAGCGTCAGCTGGCGCTTGGCGTAGTCTGAATCCACCAATGCAAGCGGAATGCAGTGAAAGGCCGTATCCCAGGTGGCGTACCATGGGTATTCCCACTTATCCGGCATCGAAATCACGTCAAAATTATGCAGATGGTCCCAGTCTCCGTTGCGTCCGTTCTTGCGCGCGTCGGGCGCTGGCAGAATCGGGTCGCCGCGCAGCCATTGGGGAATGTCATAGTAGTAGAGCTGCTTGGTCCACAGCATTCCTGCCAGTGCCTGGCGCTGAACGAGCCGTTCATCCTCGCTCAGGTCCGGCTTTTGAACGGCGGCATAGAACTCCTCGGTCTCCTCGATGCGCCGGCGAAAAACATTGTCGAACCCTCTGCCGAAAGGTTGACGATTGCGCCGATTGGACAGGCGCCAGCGGTAGGTCAGCGAACTGCCGGCAGGAATGAAATCGAAATAGTGAGCCGCCGCTTTCGTGCCTTGCTCCGCGGGATTGACCGCCTCGTGCTCGCCGTTGATGACAAAGCGGTGAAAGGCATCTTTGACGTACGGAGTTCGACTGGGTGCGCCAAAGAGCAGGGCCGAATTGCTATCATTTTCGGTAAAAAGCAGTTCGCGCGGTTCCTCCGCCCAAAATTGATAGGGTCCCAATTGGGGATGCTCTACTTTCATCGCCATGACGCCGTCCGGGCCTGTGTGCCGCGCAAGGAGAGGCTGCTCGTCGACGTCGCCCAGCGGTCCGTTCTCGTATCCCCAGCTCCACGTGTTCCGAAACCACAGAGTGGGCAGCAGATGAAACCGTGCGCCTTCCGGGCCTCGATTCGTTACCGTGATACGGGCGAGAATATCGTTTTCGTCCGCCTTGGCGTATTCGACCTGAACATCAAAGTAGCGGTTTTCGTCAAAGACGCCTGTATCAAGCAGTTCGAATTCGCCGTCATCATACCCGCGCCGGCGGGCTTCCTCCACCAGTTCTCCGTACGGGAAAGAGGCCTGAGGATACTTGTAGAGCATTTTCATATAGCTGTGCGTGGGGCTGTTGTCCAGATAGAAGTAACACTCCTTCACGTCTTCGCCGTGATTGCCCTCTGGGCCGGTCAGGCCGTACAGCCGCTCTTTCAAGATCGGGTCATTGCCATTCCACATCGCCACCGCAAGGCACAGGTACTGATTGCGATCGCAAATGCCGGCCAGTCCGTCTTCGTTCCAGCGATAGACTCGGCTACGGGCCTGATCGTGCGAAAAGTAGTTCCAGCAGTCACCGTTGGCGCTGTAGTCCTCCCGCACAGTGCCCCAGGCCCGTTCGCTCAGATACGGCCCCCAATGCTTCCAATTGTTGGTGCGCTTGCGATACCATTCCAGGCGCTTGTGCTCCGCCGTCTGCGGCGCGGTATTTCTCGGAAATGCTCTGGTTCTGCTCGTCACGAATTCACTCCACTCTTAGACATCTGTTGAAACTTCTCAGCCGTAACTGACTCGCAACCCTGAACGAGGCGAGCAAAAAAGATCCTTCTCCCCTCATTGTTGTATTATGGGCGGTCGGGCGCAAGCGCCCTCCCTTGTGCAGGGGCTGCGCCCCCGCAACGCCCCCCTAGGCTAGCCACCTTGTTCACTCTTTCCCAGCAACGTGTCTAGCAAACAGTGTCTCCTCCCCCACTTGCCGTCTCGAGCCACTGACCACTGCCGTTCGCAGTTCACTAAGAACTAAAAACTGACTACTAAAAACCGCAGTTCCGCGCCCCCGCAACGCCCCCCTCCAAAACCATCGCTCACCGACCGTGTGTGCTCATTCCGCCAGTACCGCTCCACCAACGTGGCTGCCGTCAACCGAATACGCCAACCGAAAGCCTGACTGGCGGCGAAGATGCAGAGTCGGTCAAGATACCCACTGTCAGCGGCTTAGTAGCTACCATCTTTTTTCAGACAGTGACGCGCCGCCCAGTGCGGTTCGATTCGTAGGCCGCGTCCACGACTTTGGCGACGCGTATAGCGTCCTCGCCGGTGGCCAAGGGTTCGCCATTGCCCTGGCAGGCACTGATGAAAGCACGTAGGAACTTCTCCCCCGAACCGCCGCCGTAGGCCGGCGAATCGCCAAGAGTGTACTCGAAAGTGCGCTTGGGCGCTGATGCCCAACTGGGATGAGCGCTTTCGACATCGATGCTCGTCGGCGTGCCGTTCGAGCCGTAGGTGATGCGTCCAAGCCGCCCGTTTACACCAACGTAGGTGTCGTAGCCGGCCGCGTTGTGATAACCGCTTCCGCTCATGGCCAGCATATAGCCGGCGTGCAACGTGCCCACCGCGCCCGAGGCGAAGCCCAGCGAAAGCGCGGCCACGTCCTCCACGTCGATATCCTCCCCGCTGCGGGTGGCGATCTGCGCCGCCACCGACACGATCTCGTCCTGGGTAATGTTCAGGATCTGGTCGATGTAGTGGCAGCCCAGCCAGGAGAGAATGCCGCCGCCGGCCTTGTCCTGGTTGAACAGCCAGTGGCTGGGATTTCGCACCTGCACCTGGGTTGTGATCATACGCATCTCGACCGAAACAAGATCGCCAATCAGCCCCTGCTCGACAATGCGCCGGGCATCCAGGATCGGCGGCAGCGAGCGGTTCTGGTAGAAGACGCCCAGTTTGCGCTGCTCGCGGCGGGCAACCGCGGCCACCTCCGCACTCTCGACCGCGGTCTTGCCGATCGGCTTGTCGGTTATCAGGTGTTTGCCCGCTTCCAGAGCCTGGATGAATATCGGCGGCCCAAGGTCGTTGCGCAGCGCGCCGACGACAAACAGGATCTGCTCCTGCGCCAACACTGAGCCAAGATCTGTTGTTGTCCCGCTGAT
Source organism: Caldilineaceae bacterium (assembly GCA_963662575.1). Lineage (GTDB taxonomy): Bacteria > Chloroflexota > Anaerolineae > Caldilineales > Caldilineaceae > Bin5. The sequence continues at coordinate 5,143,659 of OY759723.1, read as the reverse complement.
CTTCTCGCCCTGGTTCTCAACGGTCAACTTTAACAGTTCCGCGTCCGGGTCCCAGAGCGTGATACTGGCAACCTCCGATACGGACTGGAGTGTACGCAGGTGGGCCAGTGAATGTGGATGGGACAACCCTAGAAGTGCTGCATGTACTTCCTGCATGGCGATAGGCCTCCGCTGAATTGTGTTCTCTTGCTCAATTTACTGCGCCGTCGTTTCGAAGCCCGTCAACATTCGGGGCGTACACATGGCCTCGCTCCGGCAAAAGACGGAGACGAATCTTTTCCTGTTCTGACCTGGGCGGCGGCAACATACGCGGTAGCGTAATATGGAAGAATACGTTAGCATATCGTAAAGGTGATTCAACAGCGTGTCAACCTGCCACGAATCCCAGGGGACCACATCCTCAGTTCGCCATTCGAAACGCCCCAGGAGGAACTTCATGTACAGAGCAGCGGTCATCGGTCTGGGACGCATGGGCAGCACGTTCGACGATGAAATAGAGCGCGGCGGCGCCATCTTTCTGCCCTACTGCCACGCGCCCAGCTACGCGGCGTCGCCCCACACCAAGCTGGTTGCAGGCGCCGACCTCCACACCGAACAGGGCGCCATCTTCGGTGAACGCTGGGGCCTGTCAGGAGAGCACATCTACAGCGACTACCGGGATATGCTGGCGGCGGAAAAGCCGGATATCGTCAGCATCTGCACGACTGCACGCCACCGCGCTACAATTATGCAGGATGCAATCGAAGCCGGCGTCAAAGCGATCTGGGCCGAAAAACCGATCACGTTGAGCCTTGCTGAAGCCGACGCCGTCATCGACCTGAGTACCCGCAAGGGCGTGGTTATCGCTGTAAACTGTTCCCGGCGCCACAATCCATTTCTGACTGAGGCGCGCCGCATGGCGCAAGCAGGGCAACTGGGCGAGATTCTACAGATCACTGCCTACGCGGAGTGCCATATCTCCCACAATGGCAGCCATGCGATCGACACTATGCGCTATCTGGTCGGCGGGGGGGACGTCGAATGGGTCTTCGGCGAGATGGAATCGGACGAAGAGGCTGCCGCTGAGGAAGACCTGAAGGGCAACGGCTATCTGGCGTTCGACAACGGTGTGCGGGGATTCCTGCGCTCCATGCCCACCGGAATCGCGCCGTGGGAGTTTGACCTGATCGGCACGGAGGGGCGCGTTCGCTCCCTGGCCAATGGCGCCGAAACACAGTACTATCGCTGGGCTCCCGGCGGCCTGCGCGAAGAGGGCTTGCCGGCGCGAGCCCCGTTCCCTTTGCCCCTCAGCATACAGGGCACCGGCTTGTCAGTGATAGCCGACCTTGTCCAGGCCATCGAGACCGGTTCGGACCCGCGCTGCTCGGCAGAAGACGGCCGCAAAGCGCTCGAGATAGCAATCGCGTTGCGCGAGTCGCACCGCCAGGGCGGCCGCCGCGTGGACCTGCCCGTCGCCGACCGTTCTCTGCGTATTCTGTCGGTCGAGATAGGTGGGGATGCCGTGCCCGCCCGTGTCCGCCGTTTGCAAAGTGAGCCCGTGGTCGCGTAGCAAGTGATGTCTCGCCGGCTGTACAATTCAGGAGAACTGACAATGTCCGGAAAAACCTATCGCGCCGCCGTCATTGGTCTTGGGCGTATGGGCAGCACTTTCGACGATGAAATCAAGCAGGGGGGCCAGTTCTTTATGCCCTACTGCCATGCTCCTACCTATGTGGCCTCGCCCCATACCGAGCTTATTGCCGGCGCCGACCCCTACGCGGAGCAAGGCGCGATCTTCGCCGAACGCTGGGGCCTGGACAGCGGGCAAATCTATACCGACTACCGTGAGATGCTGGCGGCAGCGCGGCCCGACTTCGTGAGCCTTTGTACGACCGCCCGTCACCGCGCCGAAATTATGATCGATGCTGTCAATGCAGGCGTCAAAGCGATCTGGGCCGAGAAGCCGTTTACTCTCAGTCTTGCCGAGGCCGATGAAGTGATCGAGCTCTGTGATCGCAAGGGCGTAGCCGTCGCTGTCAACTGCTCCCGCCGCTACAATGTCTACTTTACCGAGATGCGCCGCATGGTCGATGAAGGCGAACTGGGCGAGATACTGCAGATCACCGCTTACGCACAGTGCAACCTTTCCCATAACGGCAGCCATGCCATCGACGCAATGCGCTACCTGGTCGGCGGCAATGTGGATTGGGTCTTCGGTGAGATGGAGTCGGACGAGAAGGCGGCTGGCGAGAGAGACCTGATGGGCAACGGCTACCTGGCGTTTGACAACGGCGCGCGCGGCTTTCTGCGCGGCACACCGACTGGCGTGGCGCCGTGGGAGTTCGACGTAATCGGCACCGAAGGGCGTGTCCGCTCTCTGGCACAAGGAATGGATGCGGAGTACTACCGCTGGGTGCCGGGAGGGCTGCGCGGCCGCGGCCTGCCGGCGCGGGCGCCCTTTCCCTTGCCGACGACAATCCCAAGCATGGGCCTTTCCGTTATCGAGGATCTTGTTCACTGCATCGACAATGGCGCCGAGCCTCGCTGCTCTGACAAAGATGGACGCAGTGCGCTGGAAATCGCGATTGCGCTGCGCGAGTCGCACCGCCAGGGCGGCCGCCGTGTTGACCTGCCACTCGAAGATCGCTCGCTGCGCATTCTGTCGGTCGAAATAGGCGGCGATGCCGTGCCCGCCCGTGTACGTCGATTGCAAAACAAGCCAGCCGCATAGCAACTGAAGACAAGATTTATGTAAGTATTGCGATTTGAAAATTTCGGTGAATGGGAGTTTACTTCCTTCACTGTTTGCAATTACCTGGCCTTATACAACGCCTGTCTTGAACAACCCTTCATCCCTGCCGCCATTCAGGCATTCTCATTGCGCAATCGGTTGGCAGCAGCCATCTTGTTTGTGCCGCAATGCTGGAACTACGCCGAAGGGTGGGTGAGGCATGTTTCTGGAGAGGGGCGTTGCGGAGGGACACCCTCCGTACAAGGGAGGGCCGCAGGCCTGACCGCCTAAAAGCGTTGACAGAGTAAAAAGGATTGAGGGGCGAGAGGACGCCTTCGCTGGCCGCAGCATAACGGTGAGAAAACAATGTCCCGAAAAACCTATCGCGCCGCCGTCATCGGTCTGGGGCGCATGGGCAGCACGTTCGATGATGAAATCAGGCAGGGCGGCCAGTTCTTTATGCCCTATTGTCATGCCCCTACCTACGCGGCCTCGCCCCATACTGAATTGGTAGCCGGCGCCGATCCGCACGCAGAGCAGGGCGCGATCTTCGCCGAACGCTGGGGCCTCGACAGCGGTCAGATCTATGCCGACCACCGTGAGATGTTGGAGGTGGAGCGGCCCGACTTTGTGAGCCTTTGTACAACCGCACGCCACCGAGCCGCCATCCTGCAAGACGCGGTCAACGCCGGCGTCAAGGCAATATGGGCCGAGAAACCGTTCACGCTCAGCCTGGCCGAAGCCGATGCCGCGGTCGAGCTCTGCAACCGCAAGGGCGTAGCCGTCGCTGTCAACTGCTCCCGCCGCTACAATGTCTTTTTTACCGAGGCGCGCCGCATGGTCGAGGAGGGCGAACTGGGCGAGATACTCCAAATCACCGCCTACACGCAGTGCAACCTCTCCTCCAACGGCAGCCATGCTATCGACACCATGCGCTATCTGGTCGGCGGAAACGTGAAATGGGTTTTCGGGGAGATGGAGTCGGACGAGAAGGCGGCCGGCGATGAAGACCTGATGGGCAACGGCTATCTGGCTTTTGACAACGGCGTGCGGGGCTTTCTGCGCGGCACGCCGACCGGTGCGGCCCCTTGGGAGTTCGACCTTATCGGAACGGAGGGGCGGGTCCGCTCTCTGGCGCAAGGAATGGAAACGCAGTTCTACCGCTGGGCGCCGGGCGGGTTGCGCGATGAGGGCCTGCCGGCGCGGGCTCCATTCCCCTTGCCGACGAGCATCCCGAGCATGGGGCTTGCCATTGTTGAAGATCTTGTCCACTGCATCGACAACCGCGCCCAGCCGCGCTGCTCTGGCGAAGATGGACGCAAGGCGCTCGAAATCGCGATCGCGATGCGGGAGTCGCACCGCCAGGGCGGCCGCCGAGTCGACCTTCCGCTCAAAAATCGCTCGCTGCGCATGCTGTCCTCCGGGATAGCCAATGATTCTGTGCCCGCTCGTATTCGAAGAATCGGGGATCGGTGACCAACTGACCTTGACCAAACACTACCTTCATCGCTGACCACAGCCACCAGGAGAATCGAACATGACTGACAGGACCTATCGAGTTGCAATCATTGGCCTGGGGCGCATGGGCAGCACAATCGACGATGAGTTTCCTGACAGGAGCCCACCCTACTCGGTTGCGGCTTCCTGTCGCGCCAGTTCGCGATTGCAAGTGGTCGCCGGCGCCGACATCGATCCCGCCAAGCGGGCCGCATTCGCAGATCGATGGGGCGTCGACGCACTCTACGAAGACTATGTTGAAATGATCCGTCAGGAGGATCCCGACATGGTCGCCGTCTGCACGCGCGGCCATCTGCACGCCGAGATGGCGACGCGGTCCGCCGAGGAAGGGGTCAAACTGATCTTCTGTGAAAAGGCCATCGCCTGTTCGATGGAGGAGGCGGATGGAATCCTCAAAGCTGTCCAGGAAAACGGCGCCCTGTTCAACTCGGGCGTCCTGCGTCGTTTCGATCTGCGCTATCACCGGGCGCGTGACTTGATCCGGCAGGGCGAGATCGGAGAACCCAAGGCCGCGGTCCATTATGCCAGCACAAATCTGCTCCACGGCCATGTCCACTCGATTGACACGCTGAGTTTCCTGTTGGACGATCCCGAGGTGGAAAGCATCTGGGGCGAACTCAACACGATCGATCATCGTATCCCCGACAACCGCTTGGATGAAGACCCATACGGCATTTTCCAACTGACCTTCGCCAACGGCGTTGCCGCCGCCAGCGTTCCGGCCGGTAATTGGGAGTTTGAAGTGATGGGCGACGGTGGCAGTGTGCGTTTGTATGACAACGGCACGGATATTCAGCTGCGCAAAAACGAAGCTGGCAAGGCCCGCATCGCCAAGGTGGCGCCTGTCGAACCGGTGGCCGAACACAGTGCGACCCAGTACTGCCTTGAGGACCTGGTTCTGGCACACGAAGAGGGCCGGCCAACGCTGGGCCGAGTCGAGATCGCGCATCATCTGACCGAGGTGTGCCTGGCGCTGGCTGAAAGCCATCGGCAGGAAAGACGGATCAGCCTGCCGCTGGAGAACCGTTCGCTCTACATTTTCCACCGCTGACCATTGCCCAGAGCAAAGCAGCCAGGGTTACACATCTCTGGATTTCACGAATCACCAGGGTAGGGAGAATTAACATGAACAAGGCAAAAATCGACGACCGTGACTGGTCAAAACTGAACTTCGGACAGCATGTTTATCAGCTTGAAGTCGAGGGCTACACCGTAATTCCCGATCTGCTTTCCGCGGAGCAGCTGGACAGTCTGACGACGCAGACAGCACAATTGAATACGATCGCGGTGGACTACAGCGTAAAGCAGCAGGTGCGCCCGAAGGTCCAATTTGCGGGCGGCCCTGTCACATCACTGATCGCCCATCCTCCCACCATTGGCTTTCTGGAACGGCTGTTTGGCGACGACATTGTGTTCATGTCCTACGCCTACGCCCGCTCGGAGCCGGGTCATCCCGGCATCAGCATCCACACGGATGGCCAGCCGTATGGGTCCAAGATCTTCGGCTATGAAGGTAGCTGTCCCTGCATGGTTCGCGTCTTATATTATCTCCAGGATTTGACAGAGGAGGTCTCGCCATTCCGCGTGGTACCTCGCTCTCACCTGGGGATGCACGCGCATGCGAACCCTTACGTGCGCTATGAGTCGCACCCGGAAGAGGTCATGGTGACGGCCGCGGCCGGCTCTGCCGTACTGCTTAACCATCGCGCCTTTCATGGCAATTTTCCCAACGTGGGCGACTACGCCCGCGAACTGCTGGCGATCGCATATCGTCCGGCCTGGGCCGGGCCGGTCGCCGAAGAGGTGGAACAGTGGCCGGCTGACGAATTGGCCAAACTGCCGCCAGAGGTCAAGCCTTTCTTCATCGACAGAAATACACGGAAGTGGGACTTTGGCGGCGGCAACAAGCCGGCCAACATGGCCACCGAAGCGCCCGGTATCAACCCCAGCCGCTGGGAACTGCCATAACGGATTAGCCAGCGATAAGTGGACATCGGCTAGCGCAAGTACCATCGGCCATGCACTCAATTGGGAAAGGAAGGCAGAATGCAGATTCCGGGTGAAACTGTCGAAGTCCCGGAAATCCCGTGGCAGGCCAGCGTCGAACTGCCAGCGCAGAGCAGCGCCGTAATCGTCGTCGACATGCAGAACGACTTTGTTAAGGAAGGCGGCGCGCTGGTGGTGCCTGACGCCGTTGCCACTCTCGACAGTTTGCAGGGGCTGCTGGCGCGGGCCCGCCGCGCAGGTGTCCGCATTGCTTACACGCAGGACAGCCACTTCGCCGGCGATCCCGAATGGGAAATCTGGCCGCGTCATTGTGAAGTCGACAGCTGGGGATGGCAGATCGTCGCGGAACTTGCGCCGCAACCCGAAGACCTGGTCTGCCAGAAGAGCCGCTACGACGGATTCTACGGCACGTGGCTGGAGCATTTCCTGGCCAACGTCTGGCAGGTGCGCAATCTCGTAATAGTCGGCACCGTCTCCAGCATCTGCGTGCTTCACACAGCCGCCTCCGCCGGCCTGCGCTGGTATTCCGTCGTCGTGCCTGCCGACTGCATCTCGGCCTTGACCGAGTTCGACCAGGCCCTGACGCTGCGGCAGGTCTCATGGCTCTATACCGGCAGTGTGACCAAAGCTGCCGAGTCCATTTCGTTCAACCCTAGCTCCAGTGATCTGTAAACGCCGACCCGTGACTGCGATCAGAACCAGCCCCCGGCCCAGAGCCGTCTAAATATGGCTCCGCGTATTTTTGTCGCGTTCGATCTAGAGACAACCGGCCTCAGCGCCAAGCGAGATGCCATCATCGAATTTGGCGGCGTCCGCTTTCAGGATGGCCGCCCGCGCGAACGCTTTTCTACCTTTGTCAATCCAGGTCGCCCGCTTCCGCTCCGCATCCAACAGATTACCGGCATCCGTCCAGCGGACGTAGCAGACGCGCCCTCCATCGAAGAGGTGATTCCGGACATTCTCGCCTTCATCGGCAGGGGTGCCGGCGCCGTCGTTGGCCACAGTGCCGGCTTCGACATCTCCTTTCTGCGTGCAGCCGGGGTAGAGGTGGATGGGCCTGTGCTCGACACCTACGAGCTGGCGACGATCCTGTTGCCCGGTCAGGAGAGCTACAGCCTCGGTGAGCTCTGCCGGTCACTGGAGATTCCGCTGACCTCGGCGCACAGGGCGGGCCACGACGCCGAAGCAACGGCCGACCTGCTGCTCCACCTCATAGAGCGAATCGGGGCGGCGCCGGCAGCCGTTTTGGAGACGCTGTGCGCGGCAGGTCGTGGGAGCGACTGGGGGCCTATGATCCTGTTTGAAGACGAGTTGCTGCGGCGGGAAAGTATTAAGAGCGGTGAAAGAAAAAAGTGGAAAGATTGGCCAGAAAAGAGCCGCCAACGCGCGCCTCGTCCCTCTACGCCAGGCTCCTCGCCGCAGGAGCTTGCGGACGACTTTCTGACCGAAGCTTTCGCTGAAGAAGGGCCGCTGGCCGCAGAATTCGAAGTCAAGTCCGGCGCCGGGTTTGAGCAGCGGGCCGGCCAATTGCAGATGGCGCTTCAGACGCTGGATGCGCTGAACCGGGGTGACCACCGGATCATCGAAGCGGGAACCGGCACCGGCAAAAGTCTGGCCTACCTCTTGCCGGCGGCAGCCTGGGCAGCCGCAAACAACAGCCGCGTCGTTATCGCCACCAATACCATCCCCTTGCAAGACCAACTTCTGGAACATGAGATGCCGCGGGTTGCTCAGGTACTGGCGACCGCCGACCTGGGTCTCGACAGTGACGGCCTGCCGCCGGTACAAGCGATGGCTCTGAAAGGGCGTTCCCGTTACCTCTGTACGCGCAGGCTGGCTAGCTGGCTGGATGCCCCGCGAGCCAACAGGGGCCTATTTACGGAAGGCCTTCCTCCCCTGGAGTTGCGCTTCCTGGCCAAGCTCCTGATTTGGCTTCCCCACACGCAGACCGGCGACATCAGTGAACTCCCCATTCACGACCGACAGGAGCAGGCGTTGGCGGCGTACGTCGTTTCCCATGCGGCCGAATGCAGCCCGGAAAGGTGCAACATCAGTCACGCCTCCAGTCGGTTGAGCGCTCTCGGCGGCAGCTTTCGTGATTTCTACCTGGAAGCCCACCGCCAGGCCAGATCGGCCCATCTGCTCGTGGTCAACCATGCACTGCTGATGGCCGACGTGGAAGCTGGCGGCCAGGTCCTGCCCGAATATGACAGTCTTATCGTCGATGAGGCCCATCACCTGGAAAGCGCCGCCACCGGGCAGTTTACACAGCAATTTGACCAGCGCCTGTTAACTCTGTTGCTTGACCGCGTGGACATCGCAGTCGACCAGTTGGCGCCGCGCATTGGGCAAGACCACTTTCAGGAATTGACACGACAACTGCAAGCCGGTCGCCAAACTCTGCAATCGACTCTCCCTCCCTTTTTTGAATCGCTGCAACAATTCGCCTCGCGTCACGGCGAGGCAGATCCTACGCCGCGCGCTGCCTCCATCTATCCCCAGCAAGTGGCCTTGGACAGCCGGATGCGCGCCCAGCCGGCGTGGAGCGAGATCGAAATCGAGTGGGATGGCATCAGCGCACAGCTGGGCAGCCTGCTGGGTCTGCTGACAGAGCTGGCCGACCAGTTGGACGCCTCCTCCTGGTGGCAGGCGGAACACGATGCTGGCAACTCTGCCCAAGCCGAAAGCGGTATGGGCTATGCGCTGCAAGCCCTGCATTACGCGCAGAACGACTTGGCGGCAGCGCTGCAAGTAGCCGACGACGTTATCCTGCGTCCTCTCAACCACCAGGAAGAGTCGGTCGCCTGGCTGGAGCTGGCTGGAAACATGCGATCTGCCGGCGGCCCTTCCCGTTCGCGGCGCAGTGCAGATGCCGTCACTCTGCGCAGCGCTCCCATCCATGTGAGCGAAAAACTGGCCTCCGACCTCTTCGACAGAAAACGTGCGGTTGTGCTCACCGGCGCAACGCTGCAGGCCGGCGATCACTTCGACTACCTGCGCGAGCGGCTGGGTTGTTGGGAGGCAGGTGGGACTGTCATCGACAGCCCTTTCGACTACAAAAGGAATGTGCTTCTTTACCTTCCAGGCGACATGCCAGCGCCGAATAATCACAACTACCAGCAAGCGTTGGAGCAGGCAATTCAACAGGCTGCTTTGGCCGCGGAAGGCAGAACGCTCGTCCTCTTTACCAGCCACAGCCACCTGCGCGCAACCGCCGAAGCCATTCGCGCCCCGCTCGCCGCTGACGGGTTGACCTTGATTCAGCAAGGCGAAGGCAGCCGCCGCCGCAATCTGCGCGACTTCCGGGCCAACCCGCGTTCGCTCCTGCTTGGCACCAGCAGCTACTGGGAAGGGATCGATCTGCCCGGCGATCAGCTTATCTGCCTGATCATCGTGCGCCTGCCCTTTGCAGTGCCCACCGAACCGCTTTACGCCGCCCGCAGCCGCCTGTATGAAGACGCCTTCCACGAATACGCCGTTCCTGAGGCTGTCATCCGTCTGCGCCAGGGCTTCGGGCGTCTGATCCGCAGTGCCACCGATCGCGGCGTCGTCGTCCTGTTGGACAGCCGGCTATGGCAACGCAGCTACGGCGAAATCTTTCTGGACGCGCTGCCCCCCTGCACAACGCGCAGCAGCCCCCTTTCGCATCTCGGCGAGGCAGTGCAGGGCTGGTTGGACGGTGCGCCACCGGCGCCCGACCCATTTGACTGGGATTTCGAGCCTGCGGCCTGGGAAATGGGCGATGGCTGAGCCCATCCAGGCGACACCGCACACGCCAGCCGGTGCCTCGCCTGAAGAGTCGCTGCAGCGGTCCGCACGTCTGGGAGTAGTCCTCGACGCCGGCCCTGCCGTTCATCAAAGCGCCGGCTTGGCCCGCTACACCGAAAGCCTGGCTGTTGCCCTGTGGCAACACTGTCGCGACGCAATCGACCTGAGCCTCTTCTACAATCGCCACAGCGGTCATCAGCCGCCCGCCTCACTCGCTTCCATTCCCGCCCGCGCCCTGCCGATGAGCCAACATCCGTGGCGGCTGGGTGTGCTGGCCTGTCAACTCTTACGGGCGCCCATTGTGGAGCGCAAGCTCGCGGCCGGCGGCATCTACCATGCCACCGAGCATCTGTTGCCATGGCTTGCGCGGCCGTCGGTCATGACAGTGCACGATCTTATCTTTGAACGCTTTCCCCAGCACCATACATTTGCGAACCGGGCCTTCCTGCGGGTGGCAATGCCCTTGTTCGTGCGCAGGGCGGATGCTATCATTGCAGTCAGCAGGCACACGAAGCGGGATATACTGGAATTGTATGACACGCCGCCCCAGAAAGTATTCGTAGTTGGCGAAGGCATCGAGGGGCATTTCAAACCGGCCGAGGCGGAAGAGGTCCGGCGAGTTCAGGAAGAATATGGTATCCGGCGGCCGTATCTGTTGATGGTAGGCACCTTGGAGCCGCGCAAGAATCACGCGCTCGCCTTTGAGGCACTGGCCCGCTTGAAAGAGGAGGGATGGCCCCATTGCATGGTGGTGGTTGGCGGGCGCGGTTGGCTCTTCGATGCCGTGCAAAGTGAAGTGGAGATGCTTGGGCTTGCGGACGATGTAGTCTTCACCGGCCATGTCCCGGAAGAAGACCTGCCTGCCTTATATAGCGGCGCTGCTTGCTTTCTGATGCCCAGTCTATATGAGGGATTCGGCATCCCGGTGCTGGAAGCGATGGCATGCGGTGCGCCGGTCGTCTGCAGCAGAGCCAGCAGCCTACCCGAGGTGGCGGGGGATGCCGCACTCTACATTGAGCCGCCTACGGTAGAGGCTTTGGCCGCGCAAGTCCGCCAGGTGCTATCGAAACCGGAGATAACTGACCAGATGCGCGTTGACGGCCTCCGTCAAGCGGCCCGTTTCAGTTGGCGAAGTGCGGCAACAGAAACAGTGGATGTCTACAATGCTATCGCAGGGGGAAATTTTTGAAATCGCTGCGCATCTGCCTTGTCAGCAAGGAGTATCCCCCTGATGGCACAGGAGGCATTGCCAAATACAACCGCCTTCTGGCCCATGGCCTAGTCGAAGCCGGACACGACGTGACCGTCATAGCCGGCCCCGGAGATTCCAATGAGTCCGCTCGCCCATCCGGGCCGAGTAACCAGGATCGAGAAGGCGAGGTGACCACAGCCAATTCCTTGTTGTCGTCTGAAGTAAAGCTATCCAGAGTAACAAATAGGGAGTTAAGGCTGCCTGCTCCAGTTCGCCACAAAGGACGCGGCATTTGGAATACTTTGGAACGAAGCCTTGCCGTGGACCGCGAAATCGCTCGCCTGGAACGAACGCAAGGGCCTTTTGATGTGGTCGAAATGCCCAACTGGGGCGCGGAGGGTCTCTGCTATTGCCTTCATCCACGCGCCCCCCTTGTGATTCGCCTGTCGACGCCGCTGGCTCAAGTCAGCCGTCTCAAGGGCGAACGGTCAACCAGATTGGGCCTGCGCCTGGCCTGCTTTCTGGAGGCAATTCCCGTCAGACGCTGCGCCCGCATAATCGCCAATAGCAAGTTTATCGCCAAGTACTGCTCCGATCTTTATCGGGTGCCGAACGCCAGACAAATGTTGATACCACAAGGCATCCCCGTACCGACCTATCCGCCATTGAAGAACTTAACGGATACTAAGACCGTTACAATTCTGTATGTCGGTCGTCTGGAAAAGCGCAAGGGAATCGACCGTCTGCTTCAGGCCATCCCCAAAGTAATCGGCAGCGCGCCGCAATGTAAATTTGTCATTGCCGGTGCTGACATTGGCGAGGCGCCGCAAGGGAAGTCTTATCGAGAATTCTTCGAGAGTTTTGCTACGCCCGCTGCGCGCAAGGCGACGACCTTCCTGGGCTATGTCGACGAGAGGGCCCTCACTCAACTCTATGCAAACTGCGATATTTTTGTAGCGCCTTCACTGTCCGAGTCATTTGGCCTCATCTTCCTCGAAGCCATGGCCCAAGCTAAGCCGGTCGTCGCGTTCCGGACGGCAGGCGTACCCGAGGTAGTGGCCCATAACGAGACCGGAATTCTGGTTGAGCTGGACGACATCCACGAAATGGCGAATGCCCTGATCAGATTGACTGAAGATGTGGAGACACGGCAGCGGATGGGCAGATGCGGCTACGAGCGCGTGCGAACCCGATTCACCGCCAAACGTATGGTAGAAGAAACTGTGGCCTGCTATCGGCAGGTTATTGCAGAGTTCGGGAAAGGCCGAATGTCTGCAGCGGCATAAGCCAGTCCTGGGACTCCCGCCTGGCACGCAAAGTTGTCGACCAACAAGATAGGAATGCCTGCTGTTGAACCTCTGGCTGTCCCCGTATTGAGGCAATCCCATGTCTGTCTACCAGACAATTGTCAAGAACACTTATTGGAGCGCCCTAAGTACTTTTGGCGGTCTCTTATTTGGGTTGATCACAAACATTGTCCTCGCCCGCGTGCTTGGCGCCTCTGTGCTGGGCCAGTACAACTACTGGCTGTGGTTGATCGGCCTGCTCGCCCTGGTTGCATCTCCCGGTTTGCCGCAAGCAATGGCAAAATTCGGCGCAGAGTTTCTGGGCCAAGGAGAGCGGGAAACTGCCTCGGCCATTCTTATGCGTCTTTTGCAGATTGAGTTGTTACTGGGGGCGCTGGTAGGGGGCCTGGTACTGGTCTATACATTGGCTGCCCCGTCCTCCGACGCCGCCGCTCTTGTACTTGTCGCTGTCTCAATTCTACTTGTCGCTGTGGAAGTCTTTTTCCAGTCCGCGGCCAAAGGCGCACAGGACTTCCGTATTTTCAGCCAGGCAAGCCTGATAGGTGGGTTCATCTTTGCAGCCGCCTCCATTGTTGCCGTTTCCCTTGGCTTCGGAATCTATGCGCTACTGCTTGTATATATCGCCCGGCGAATTATCGCGATCATACTGATCGGCTGGAAGCTGCAAACCCATTACACATTACGTGGCGCGTTGGAGTTCAGCCTTCCCCCCGAACTGCGCCGCCGCCTTTTCAGCTACAGCCGCGATATCATCCTCATCTTCGTCACCAGCACCATACCCTACGAGCGATTCGGAGTCTTCTTTCTGAAGCAGTTTTCTACTGATGTAGACATCGCCTTTTACAGCCAGTCCTTTGACCTGGCCGTGAGAGGAATGGCCCTTCCCGCCATTTTCACGGCGACACTGTTACCTACATTTGCTTCGTTGCAAGGGCAGAATGAACGCGACCGAGTCGATCGCGTCTACCTTTCATCCAACCGAATCGCGGCGGCGGTCGCCATGCCGATCGGGTTGGGCGGAGCAGCGGTGGCGTCGTCGGTCGCGCTCCTGTACGGCCCTGAATTTCAGGCCATGGCTCCAATCCTTGCAATCTTTTTTGTTGGCAACATTGCCGGTTCCATTGCTTCTGTAAGTGTATCCGTGCTATACAGTATGGAGGAACAGAGTTTCATAGTGCGCTTGAACGCCCTGATAGCGCTCTTCAACATCACTCTTTCCCTTCTCTTGATCCCCACTTACGGCGCAATCGGGGCGGCAATCGCCACCTGTGGCTGCCACACGGTTTCCAGCGCAATCTGCATCGCCCATACCGCCCGGCGCCTGCAAGTAGACCTGCCATTCCGCGTTCTAAGTCGTATTTTGCTGGCGGCCCTTACGGCCGCCGTCGTCGCATGGCTCGTCAGCACGTGGCTGGGCGGGCTTGTGGTTGCGGTCGCGGCGGCGTTCCTGGTGTACCCGCTGATGCTGAGGCTGTATGCAGCGTTGGACGACTCGGATCAGCAGCTCTTGAACCGGCTGAGCCAACACCTGCCCCAGAGTCTGGTGCCGGCCTACCAGGGTCTCGTTCAGTTCCTTGTACGTGCATAATTCATGTCTGATTCTCCCTTCTGGTCGGTAATTGTTCCCACCTATCGACGCGAACAAGTCTTGTGTGAGACGATTCAATATCTGCTCGGACTTTCCTATCCGCACTACGAACTGCTTGTCATTGACCAGACATCGGACCACGAAGAAGGGACCCGGCAATTCATCCGCACTTGTCAAGATCAGTTTCCGGAGCGTTTTCGCTGGCACTTCGTCGCCAAAGCCAATCTGCCCCATGCGCGCAACGTCGGCGCGGAGTTGGCCAGAGGCAGCTACCTCCTATACCTTGATGATGACATAATTCCGCCGGCGGATCTGCTCGAACTGCACATGGCCAATCTGCAGCAGTCGGGAGTCGGTGCCGCGACAGGGGGCGTCTCTGTGGAGCGAAAGAAGCTGCCTCCGCAGCCAAGACCTTATGTCATTCTCCCGGACGGCAGGATGCGTGACTACTGGCAATACGAAGTACCGAAGGGAACCACAGACAGTCTGAGGGGCGGCAATATGTCAATGGGCCGCCAACTGGCTATCGATGTTGGCCTGTTCGACGAAGGTTACATTGGCCGCGCCAATGGGGAAGAGACTGACTTCTCGCTCCGTATTTTGCGTCGTGGGTACCAAATCGCGTACGACCCTGCCGCCGCTATCGTGCATCTGGGCCATCCGACCGGCGGTTCCCGCGCCAGTAAGGACAGCGATGAAGGACGGTACTTCTATGAATCTCACCACAACAACGCCTACTTTTTTGCCAAGAATTTTCAACAACGATACCTGCCCTGGTTTCTGAAGCGGGAACTAGGATGGATTTTGGTTAAGCAGGCCATCTTCCAGAGACATCCGGAGCGGACAATTCCCTCGATTCGCGGCCTGTGGCACGGCTATTGGGCCGGTCTGCGCAGTCGAAAAATAGTTGACCCCCTGTGAAAATCGCCGTATTGTCCTCCCATCTGCCCTCGCCCAACCGCGCCAAGTCCGGCGGCATGGCCTACGCGGCCCACAGGCTGGCCAATGCTCTGACACAACGCGGCCATGGCGTGACCGTCTTCGCAACCGATGAACGCCCGCCGGATGCCAGCTATCGGGTGCGCAGAGTGCTTTCCACGCGCCCGTCAAACCCCCTGCGCGCTTGGCTTTGGCTCTGGCAGCTTGCAAGACGTTACGCCGCCCAGGATTTCAGCGGCTTCGACATCATCCACGCCCATGGCAACAACGCCCTGATAAGGCATCCCGGTCCACCGTTGGTGCGAACGCTGCACGGGGCCTCGTTGGGCGAAGCGATCCACGCGATCTCCTGGAAAAGGCGGTTGTGGTACCTGACCCTCACGCCCTCCGAACTCTGGGAAGCGGCCAGGGCCACGCGAGTAGTAGCAGTGAGCGCCAACACAAAGCGATATGTTCCGGGCATCGAGCTAGTGATACCAAATTCGGTGAATCGCGATGTTTTCTGTCCCGGACCCCATCTGAATCGTCATCTCCGACATCGCCATCCCGCCATCCTCTTTGTAGGCACGCTGGCCGGACGCAAGCGGGGCAAGATGTTGCTGAAACTCTTCCAATCTCAGATTCGTCCCGCCCTGCCTGAAGCCGAACTGTGGATGGTGGCGGAGCGAAGCGTGCAATCCCCCGGCGTAGTCTGTTTTCAGAATCCGGATGAGAATGCCCTTGCCGATCTATACCGCCGGGCCTGGGTTTTTTGCCTCCCCAGCACCTATGAAGGATTTGGCATCCCCTATATAGAAGCGCTGGCATGCGGCACTCCAGTCGTTGCGACTCCCAACGACGGCGCCTGCGAACTGCTGGAAGATGGAAAGTGGGGTGTCTTGGCGCCTGAATCCGAACTGGGTCCAATTCTGCTGTCGCTACTCAAGGACGCGCCCAGACGACAGTCGCTAGCGCAGCGTGGGCTCGAACGCGCCGAAGATTTTGCCCTGGATCAGGTGGTAGATGCCTACGAAGCTCTCTTCGCCAGCTTGGTCAACAGCGAGGAAGAGCGCAGCTACTGGCGCGATCAGTGAAGAAGTCCTCAATGTCGACGCCCCCGACTGGTGCCCTCCGCTCTTCTTCAGCCTCTGCTCGCATTAAGGTTGCTCTGCTAACGCTGGACTTCCCTCCGCGTGTCGGTGGAATGCAGCAATATCTCTTTGAAATATGCCGTCGCGTCGGGCTCCACTGTGACCTCACCGTCGTGCATCCCGACGGCAACCCTTCTATTCATAGTGAAGAACCGTTCCAAATGGTTACTCTCGGGCAAAACCGAAGTGGTGGATTCTCTGTTGAAGGCAATCTCCGTTCGACACGGGGCACCGGTCTTCTTACATCCTGGCGCATCGCACGCTCTTTGGCGGCGCTGCGCCCTCACATTTCTGTCGTAGGGCATGCACATCCTCGGCTGCTGCTGCCAGCAGTCATGTCCAGACGACGCTTCATCGCCCTCGCGTACGGCAACGATTATGAAGCAGCGCAGTTACGTTGGCATGCCTCCATCTTCAATCGGCTGCTGGCAGGCGCCCGCCCGCTGGTGACCATTTCGCGGGCCAACGCCCAGCGTCTTCAAGAACTTGGTCTGCCGTCTCCTGAACTGCTGCTTCCAGGTACCGACCCGGATCGATTCACGCCGCCGGCATCGCCTCCTTCCGGGCCGCCAATACTTTTAACCGTCGCCCGGCTGGTATCGCGCAAGGGAATCGACACCGTTCTACGAGCGCTGCCACCGCTTCTTGACCAGACACCTGGCCTGCAATACTGGATCGTCGGCACCGGTCCGGCGCGCGATTCGCTTAGGCAGCTGGCAAAGGAACTGCAAATTAACCATGCCGTGCGCTTCATGGATGACGTTTCCGATTCCGATCTGCCGGCAATCTACCGGAAAGCCACCATTTTTGTCATGACGGCGCGGGCGGAGTATCATGCCGGCAGCGTCGAGGGCTTCGGCATCGTCTATCTCGAGGCCAGCGCCAGTGGTTTGCCGGTCGTTGCTGCCCGCAGCGGCGGCGCTGCCGAAGCAGTCATCGACGCCGAAACCGGCCTCCTCGTCCCTCCCGATGATCCCCAGGCTCTGGCGCAGGCACTTAAACGGCTCCTTAACGACCCGGCTCTGCGGCAACGGCTGGGTCGCGCCGGCCGCCGCTGGGTCGAACGTGAGATGAACTGGGATCGAGTAGGCCGTCAGTTCATGTCGATCATTGACCGTGCCCTATGACTCCCCGACCAATACTTTTCGTCGATCACGCAAATGACCTGGGCGGCGCGGAACAAAGCCTGCTTCTCCTCATGACCTTCCTCGACCACAGCCGCTGGCAACCGTACCTGCTCGCGCCGCCCGGTAAACTGTCCGCAGAGGCGGCCCGAGCAGACATTCCTGTCCATACTCTCGAACTGCCGCGCCTGCGCGGCTCTTCCCGCGGCCTGCTGGACTGGTGGCAAGTGTCGTCTGCCATTTCGAAGACCGCCCGCAGTCTCGGCGCCGCGCTCATTCACAGCAACACCGTGCGCGCCACAGCCTACGCGGCGCTGGCTGCCCGGCTCGCCCCACTTCCCCTGGTGTGGCACATGCGAGATTTCTGGCTGTCCGAGGCAGAGCCTGCCGCCAAGTGGCCCGATCGCATGGGCAAGTTCATCTTCAGCCGCATGGCCGCCCTCGTGCTCACCAATTCACAAGCAGTCGCCCGCCATTTACCCAATTCCGCTAAACCTACCGTACTCTACAACGGAATCGACATCTCCAAATTCGACCCGGCGCACGTCGCCGCCGACAATAGAGCCGCTATCTGCAATGCCGCCGGTTTTCCGCCCCAAGCCCCGATTGTGGGCATGATAGGTAGAGCCCGCCCCTGGAAGGGGCAACACATTTTTCTGCAGATGGCTGGCGAAATTAACGCCTCTGCGCCCGACTGCCGCTTCCTCGTCGTCGGCGGAGACCCATTTCAGGTGAATGACGACTACGAAGCCAGCCTGAAGACGATGTGCACACAGCTTGGTCTGGACGATCG
This sequence comes from Caldilineaceae bacterium, assembly GCA_963662575.1. Classification (GTDB taxonomy): domain Bacteria; phylum Chloroflexota; class Anaerolineae; order Caldilineales; family Caldilineaceae; genus Bin5. The sequence continues at coordinate 5,125,583 of OY759723.1, read as the reverse complement.
CGTGCACTGGACCGGCCAGCTGGCGGATGTGCGGCCGGCACTGGCGGCCATGGACATCTTCGTGCATCCCGGCGCGCCCGAGCCATTCGGTCTGGTCAACACCGAGGCGATGGCAATGAGCAAGCCGGTCGTCGCGTTTTCCCACGGCGCGCTGCCGGAAATCGTAATCCACGACGAAACCGGTCTTCTGGCCCCTCCCGGCGACACGAATGCTCTGGCTGCATCGGTCTTGCGACTGCTGCGCGATCCGGTTCTCTGCCAGAGCATGGGCCGGGCAGGAAGGCAACGCGTTGACAGCCGCTTCCGGATCGAACGCACTGTGGCCGAACTGGAAACACATTATCAAAATCTGGTTGGACGCGGTTAGCGTAGTTCCTTTCCGCTGATCAAACTGCGCCGGCGAATTGGCCCATGAGAGTGTTGCTGCTGTACAAGGACTATTTTCCAGTCATAGGTGGGATCGAGAACCACATTCGCCTGCTGGCCCAAGGGTTACGTGCCGAAGGCATAGACGCCCGCGTTCTCGTCACCAATACTGGGTCGGACACGCTGCGCCAGACCATGGATGGTGTTCCCGTGACCAAGACAGGCCGGCAGGCCCACCTCCTGTCCACGCCCATCAGCCTGCCATTTTTCACGGAGGTGCGCCGCCAGGCAACCGCCGCCGACATCGTCCATCTCCACGCGCCCTACCCGCCCGCCGAGCTGGCGCAACTGCTGCTTGGACGCGGCAAACCGGCCGTGATCTCATACCACAGCGACATCGTCCGCCAGCGGCGGACAGGGAAGATCTATGCGCCTCTGTTGCGAAAGGTCCTGCAACGCGCCGCGCTGGTCGCCGCAGCCAGCCCCGCGTACGTCGAATCATCTCCATTTCTGCGCCGCGTGCGCGAGAAGTGCCGCGTGATCCACTATGGCATCGAGTTGGATAGATACGTTGGTGTTTCGGACCAGGTGCAGGCCGACGCGCAACGTCTGCGCAACCGCTTCCCCGACAAGCCGCTGCTCCTCTTCATCGGCCGCCTGCGCCACTACAAAGGAATCGATGTACTGATCCGCGCGCTGCACCATATCGACGCCCACCTCCTCATAATCGGGACCGGTCCAATGCAGGAGTCGTGGCAAAATCTGGCGCGGGCGGAAGGCTTGACCGAAAAAATTTCTTTCCTTGGCAACTCCACAGAAGAGGAGAGTCTGGCCGCACGCTATGCCGCCGACCTCTTCGTGCTGCCTTCCACCAACCGCGCCGAAGCATTGGGCATAGTACAACTCGAAGCCATGGCCTCCGGCATGCCAGTTGTCTGCACCGAACTGGGCACCGGCACGTCATACGTCAACCGCGATGGAGAGACGGGTTTGGTCGTGCCACCAAACGACCCGCGGGCACTTGCAGAGGCAATCAACAGGCTCCTTGCGGACCCAGCGCTGCGCGCGCAAATGGGCGCCAAAGGTCGCGAACGAGTTCAGAAGGAGTTTTCAATCGAAGTCATGATTCGCAATACAATCGCCTTCTATCGGGAGGCCCTGCATGGTGCGGTCAGGAGTGAGGCATGAATGCCCTTCTCTCTTCCCTTACTCTGCGACACTCTCTCTTCGCCGCACGATGAGTCACTATGTCTTCGACGCCCGCACAGCGACCGACCAGTTTCCCGGCATCGGCCGCTACGTGCGAAGCCTGACGGCGGCACTCATTCCCCTGCTAAGCGCTGATGAACAATTGACCCTGCTCTCGAACCCAACCGGCAGTGCGGCATGGGACGCTCAACTACCCAGCGCCCGCGACGCCCGCCCGGCCCAGACCATTCCTGTAACCAGTTCACCGTTCAGCATCAATCAACAATGGCTAATTCCACTCTTGCTCAAGCGGCTGCAAGCCGGCGGGCCAACCCTCTATCACACCCCCTACTTTGTCATGCCTTACCTCGCCGGTCACCCAACTGTACTGACCTTCTACGACATTATCCCGCTCCGGTATCCACATTTGGTACCGTTGAAAGGAAGACTGTTCTATCGCCTGGCTACAACCCTAGCACTGCGCGCCGCCAGCCGTGTCGTCACCATTTCCGAAGCAGCTCGCAGCGATCTCACCCGCAGCTTTCGTATCCCTCTTTCCCGTGTCAGTGTCACGCCCTTGGCCGCCGGTTCCCACTTTCGGCCCCAGTCGAATGCCGAAGTTGAAAGCACGCGTGACAAGTACGGTCTGCCGCCACGCTTTATCCTCTACGTTGGAATCAACAAGCCCCACAAGAATCTGCCGGCCCTGATCGATGCGTACGCGCAGCTTTCCGCCCATAACGCGCCCCCGCTCGTCATCGCCGGCGCCTGGGATGAGCGCTATCCACAGCCGAGACAACGGTCCGAGCACCATCAACTGGGCGACGCGGTTCGTTTTCTCGGCCCCGTGAACGAAGCAGACCTGCCAGCCCTCTACAGCGCCGCAACGATTTTCGTTTTTCCCAGCCTGTATGAGGGATTCGGTCTGCCGGTGTTAGAGGCGATGGCCTGCGGGACGCCAGTAGCCTGTTCCGACGCGGCCAGTCTGACTGAGCTAACCAGCGGGGCCGCCCGCCTGTTCAATCCCCATGCTGTCGCCGAAATAAGGGACGCGATCGCCGAACTGCTCGAGGACGAGCAGCAACGTGTTCGACGTAGAGAGCAGGGACTGGCGCGGGCAAGTCACTTCAGCTGGCAAGCCACCGCCGCCGCTACTTTGCATACGTATCGGGAACTGCTGGGAGTGAAACGGGAGGAATGAGAGAAGGCTACTTCTGTCGCCCTCTGCCGGCATTGAGCCGGTAAAGCGAGCGAATACCGGATTGCGTCAGCCAGGGGTCGTAGCTGTCAATGGAACTCGTCAAAGGGGTGATGATCCGTCCAAGTCCGCCGGTCGCGATGACACTGACTGGCGTCTCAAGTTCGTGACCGATACGGGCGAGGAGACCTTCCACCAACCCTGTATAGCCTAGAACGAGTCCCGACCTGAGCGCCTCATTCGTATCCCGGCCGATTGCCGATGACGGAGGCATTAGTTCGAACCCCGGTGAAGGCAGCGAAGATTCCACAGATGCACTGTTCAGTCTAAGTAGGGCAGGAGCATTTTCCGCCAGCGAATCGGCCGCTGTCGCCAACCCCGGCGCGATGGCGCCGCCCCGAAAACGTCCCGCCGCGTCAACAACATTGAAAGTGGTGGCTGTGCCGAAATCTACGGCAACCGCCGCGCTCCTGGAAAGCTCCCACACGGCCACAGCGTCGGCCAGCCGGTCCATCCCGACCTTGTCCGGGCTCCTCACGTCAAGCGTCAGGCCCAGATTCATTCGCGGGTGGAGCACAAGCGGCTCGCTTTCCAGCATCTCCGCCAGCATACCGCTCCACAGTTCGGTCAACGGCGCAACGACACTGCACAAAGCAGCGCTTTCAAAGTCACGCGCGCCGAATCCGCTCCGTTGCCAATGCTGGCAAACGGCGCGTTGATACTCGTCCGGCCGGCCTTGGCGGTCAGTGGGCAGCCGCCAACTGGCAACGGGCGCATCGCCTTCGTTATAGGCGGCGAGGACGATGCTGCTGTTGCCGATATCGATGGTCAAAAGCATTGGGAAATGGGTGGATCGGGAAAATCGCGGCGTTCAACTAGAATGGAAATATGGTCGTGCATTCGGAGATGCGGCAGCTGCGCCCACTTGCGCCATGCCGCATTTATTGTGCAAATGACGCCCCACGCCCATACGGTAACAAGCCGACTATCCACCGGTTCTGTCAACTGTCGCCGCCAGCGGCTTCTTCCTCTGTCGGCGCCGGCGTCGGCTCCTCCACATCGGTTACGCCGGGGATGACCGTTCCCGGACCGTACAGGAACATGGCATTCCAAGGAAGATAGACCGACGTGGTTTTGTCCTCTTTAGTCGTGCCATTCTTAGTAACCTTGCGGATAACGGTCGCGGTCATGCCCTCCTTGGCCCACTCAACCTGCTTGACTTGGCCGGCTTCCAGAGAGGCGTCTTCCTGATAAACCGGTTCACCGGGCTGTTTGATATCCTTGTATTCCGCTTCACCGATTTCCACCACCCTGTCCGGCTTTGTGCCGTAGAAGCGGAAGGTGAGGACGCCCTCCACGCTGTCCACAACCGGCTGGACCAGGAGATGCGCGTCAGTATCATTGAGGAATCTGAGATCAACATTCGGTGTATAGATCGTCGCGTCAAAGCCGGGCTCACCGTACCAACTGACCACATAGCCGTGATTATAGCGCTCAAGAATTGGAAATCCTCCTTCCAGCGCCGCCCGGAAAACGGTGGTACTCACCTGGCAGACGCCGCCCCCCACGCCAACAGCCGTGCGATCCCCCCAGATGATGGCGGAATCCTCAAAGCCGTTGGCTCCGCTGACCGCCTCAATCGAGGAATTGAAACTGAAGACACCGCCTGGGGCAACAACCACGCCCACGAGTTTCTCTGCGGCTACCTCGATGTTGTAAACGCGCGTATTGCTGCTTCCCTTAAAATAAGTGCTGCCACTGGCGATCAGTTCTCGTATGCCCAGTTCGTTTAGACGGCCTGAGTCAACTGCTGGCGGGATGCCTATGATCGGCAATGATCCAGTCCGGTGTTCAGTCGCCAGCGCTTGGCGCACCGCCTCGATCGTTAAGTCGACGTTCAGGCGCTGGCCCGCTCTGCTCTGTTGCAGCACTGTTAACGAGGAAGTTGCGTCGTCAAATCGCAGACGGGCATCCTGGGCAGGATAGGAAACCTGTCTTGCCCAGCCCTCAACGACATATCGCAAGGCCTCTTCATTAAGGAAGCGTGGATCGCCGCCGGGCATGATTCTCTGTAACAGTGCCCCGTCCAGTGCAAAAGCAGTCCCGGACGGCTGGTGCTGCAAGACCACCGGCTGGGCCAGTACGCCGCCGCTCGACACGCCCGGCCCTCCTGCGTTAGCGGACGAACTTGCACCCGCGGAATTCTGTGTCGAATCCCTTGCGGCACTTTGAGGCAGCGCAGTAATGTATGTCTGCAGAGGCACAGTACCCGACTGGCCGCTTTCCACCTGAGCCATAATCAGCTGCGCCGTCGCCGCGATATCCACGTCCAAGCCCGGTTGCGGTGGCAAAGAGAGGTCGCCAATCTCTATCGCCGGTCGACTTGGCCGCCGCACCTCGACCGCCGCGTTACCGACGGCCTGGCGTATAATGCCTTCACTGATGACGACTTCGGGCCACACGGTCTGCATGCCGTTGAAGGCCTGCCACTGACTGAAGATACGCTCGAACAGACCCCCCTGACGTCCGACATGATAGGCGGCATTGACGGCCTCCTCCAGGTCTGCCTGCGGCGTCAACAAGTCCGAGCCCAGCGCCCATCGCCTGGCCGCAGCGCCGGCAAAGCCACCGCCCCCGGCGGAATCGGGGCTATGTTCGAGGAAAACGGGCGCCAGCGGATAGGGTGTCAACTCCTTATGCACGCGCAGCAGGGCCGACGCACGCGTTTCGCCGCCGACGGGAACGCCGGCTACGCGTACGCCGCTAAAGATGCGGTCGGTATGCCAGAACTGCCAGCCGGCGAACAACCCCGCACCCGCTACGATCGCCACGCAGAGCCATATCAGGAAGTATTCGACACTGCTGGGAGGCCGTCCACGAGCCCTTTTAGGGTTCGGGAAGTCCCGCCTGATCGCGAGCTGTCGGCCTGGGGGCAGTGGAATGGTTGAACTCATCTAGTCCCTTGTATTTGAACTATATTGAGCGCCGAGCGAACTCCAGAAAATGGGCTTTGCGATAGGCCCGCGCAAGAGGCCCCATCACCCGAATGTTGCAACAGTCCCGTTTGGAGACCTCAATTCAAGAACGTAACTGAGGGACAATATACAGGAACGGGATTGCTATGTCTATAGCCATCATGGCCAGATACGGGCCCACATACAAGATCGTACGCAAAACGCCGACTTCGCGTAGTGTTGAAGATAACCCTTGGCGGCCGTGATGCTGGTCCGCGGCGACCTTAACTCCGAAAAGACTTTCAATGCGGTCTGAAAGTAGTCCATACAGAAGCAGCCCGACGCCAGCAAGACCGAAGATCAGCAGCGTCCATCTGTCTGCGGCGCTGTCTATCAGCAGTGAAAAAATCAGGTACGCCGCCCCCGCAGCCAGCAGAATACCTCCCGCGAAGATGCTCGCCCGCCTCTCCAGAACGGCCCACCAACCCATAGCAAAGAGCAGGCTCCATGCCGCCAGAGCCGGGAAGAGATAGCGGCCCTGGTGCTGGATGAATCCCATGTTGTACCAGATGTAAGCAGCGAATGCTGCCAGCCATAGCAATAGCAAAGTCATCCAAGGCGATGAAAATAAGAAAGCCCCCGGCCTGTCAGTCTTGGTGGCTCCCGTCCGCCATCGCGTAAGCACGCCTACTGCTGCCACAATGGAAAGAGTGAAGAAAAACGTATAAATGCGGGCATCCATAAAGACACCCAGCCATCCGAAAACGCCCCAGAAGCTCTTGCTGGTGAAAGTCCAGGCCCGTTCCCAATACGCCCCCCAACCATTCTCAGCGATCCAGGCGGCTGCCGTCGGTTGCCCGGTGACCACCGCATCGTGCCAAGTCAGGCCGAGGATGTCCAGATTGCCGTAAAGAAGGCTGTTCCGGATCCACCACGGCAGGCCAAGAAGCAGTGCAGGCCCCATCAGCAGCGCGAACCGCACCAGTTGCTTTCCCGACATTGAGAGGCGGCCTACTTGCGGTCCTGCCGGTCGGAAAAAGACAACAATGAGCGCGATTGGCAGGAGGATATAGGTAGTGGCCTTCGTAAGAAAGCCAAGTCCGATGAGGACACCGGCCGCCAGCAAATGGGCCCGTATTTCACCGCCATCATCCGCGGCCATCGACCGTTGCCACCGCAACAGCGCCAGAACTGTTGCCGCAATCAGCAATTCAGCCAGGGCGTCGTTGTTGACAGAGGCCATCAGCGCCACGTGCATAGGCAGAAAGGCTGCGAAGGCGGCCGCGCCCAAGGCAATGTGTGGCGACCCCGGCACAGTCTGGCGCGCGCAAAGAAAGATAAGCAGCACGACGCCTCCACCAAGCACAACACTGAACAACCGCAGCGCCAGCAGTCGGCCGCCGCTCAACCAATAGACCGGCGCCGCCAGCAGATAGTAGAGAGGGGGTTGATGGGACTCATAGCGGATCGGAGCGATCGACAGATCGGGCGGGAATTTCTCCGCCTTCAGGCGTTGGAGATAGGCTTCATCATAGTCGCCCATCTGCAGCACCGGAAACTGACGCTCAGAGGCAATATGAGCAATATAGTTGTAGTGGGCCGGCTCGTCCGGATTCTGCCAGGGCGGGGTCTTGACGGCGAAAAGTGTGCCCAAGGCGGCATAGACGACCAGGATCAGGAGCAATGCGGAAGTAGTTGCGTTGATGGGTCTGAGCATAAGCCCTTTCAAGCGTTACCCGTCCACTTCACCCAGCACCACTTCGGGGTCCAGTTTGATAAACAGGGGAGCCGGTTTCCGCAAAAGTTGACCGGCAGGCAGCTCCTGCGCCTGCCACGCGCCGCCGGCCCCGGTATGGTCGTAGCGCAACACTACATGTGAACCGCGGGCGTCTTCAATTGACGTGGTATCGAGCTGACCGAAGAGCGGCTCACTATAGCCCAGAAATTGGTGTAGCTTTTCGCTGCTGTGGGGCAGGATCGGCGCCCACAGCAACTTCAGCCAATCAATGGCTTGCAACGCCACGTACACAGATGTCGCTGCCGCCTGAGGATCGGTCTTAATGGTCTGCCACGGTTCTTTTTCGTTCAGATACTGGTTTACACGCTGGCTCAGACGGCGCGCCTCGTGCAGAGCGGCCTTCAATCTCACCGCCTCGTACTGCGCCGCCACACTTTCGAATCCACCGCGAATCTCCGCCAGCAAGGTTTCATCCGTCTCGTCCAACGGGCCGGGTTGGGGCACCGCGCCATCGAAACGCCTGAATGCGAAACCTACCGCCCGGTTGACAAGATTGCCCCAATTGGCCACCAACTCGTTGTTCACCAACTCGACAAATTCCGGCCAGGTAAATTCTGTGTCCGCACTTTCCGGCGCCATCGCGGTCAACGTATACCGCCAGGCGTCAGGCTGAAACTGCTCCAGAACCGTATTAAAGCCGATGACATTGCCGCGACTGGTGCTGAACTGAGAGCCCCCAAGATTCAGATATTCGTTGGCAGGGACATCATACGGCAGGTGCAGGCGCGCTGTCTTCAACTGTTCTGCCTTTTCAGACAGATCGGAAATGTTTGCTGACTCGTTAGCCTTCCTTGCTTCATCGTTATAGGCCATGATCATGCCCGGCCAAATCTGAGTGTGGAAGGGAATGTTGTCCTTGCCGATGAAATAGTAGTGGCGGGCATCCGGCGATCTGTCTCGATCCCACCAGTCCTGCCACTGGCCTCCGCTCAATTCGGCCCATTCGATCGCCGCGCTCAGGTAGCCCTGCACCGCGTCATACCAGACGTAAATGCGCTTGTTCTCGTAGCCCTCAACAGGAATGGCAACGCCCCAATCTATGTCACGCGTAATGGCCCGCCCCCGCAACTCCTTCAGGTTCAGCTGTCCCTTCGTAAAATTGAGAACATTATTGCGCCAGTGTTCCTTTTCGCTGCCGATCCATTCCAGCAAAGGTTCATTGAGGGCACCCAAATCGAGGAAGAAATGTTCAGTTTCCCGCACCTCCAACGCAGTGCTGCCGCTCAGCTTGGACCTTGTATTGGTCAACTCCAACGCATCATAGAGGCGGCCGCAGTTGTCGCACTGGTCCCCCCGGGCCTCAGCAAAACCGCAGAAAGGGCAACTGCCTTCCACATAGCGGTCAGCCAAAAAACGCCCTGCCTCCGGATCAAACCACTGCTTCTGCACCTCCGTAAAAATGTATTCGTTCGCAAGGTGGCGCCGAAACACCTGCTGCGTGATATCCCAATGATTCTGCGTATCGGTATGCGTGTACAGATCGAATGTCAGGCCCATCGCCACGCAGCCTTCGACGAACATTTCGTGGTACTTGTCCACTACTTCGGCGGCGTGAATGCCTTCTTTTTCCGCCTGCAGAGTGATAGGCGTGCCGTGCGTGTCCGAGCCGCTGACCATCAATACATCGTTGCCCGCCATGCGCTGGTAACGGGCGAAGATATCCGGCGGCAGATAAGCGCCGGCGATCTGGCCGATGTGCTTTTCGCCGTTGGCATAGGGCCAGGCGACACATACTAGGATCTTTCTGGCTTGGCTGGTCATCGATCATCCTCTTGCGTACTGCGTTTTTCGGATTGCGTAAGGACCTGCATCTGTCCCTCCATTATAGCAGCAGCTTTCTCTATAGCACCATTGGCCAGAGGATTGGAGTGCACCCCAAATTGCTGTGTCGATTCATAGCGCCCTTTTACGCCGGCCCAGAAAATCCGCAACGTCTCAGCCACAATCAGTTTACGATCCTGTATAAGGCGAGCGATAGCGTTTCTCACTAACCACTGATCACTGACCACTGCATTTCTGGGCGGTCGGCCGCAAGCGGCCTCCCTTGTGCAGGGGCTCCGCCCCCGCAACGCCCCCGCCCAAAAACATGCCTCACCCACCGCTGCGCCTTCTTCGCAGCCGTGCGCCAGTCCAGCAAAGTGCCTGCCAACCAACGAAGTTTCGAAGCAAGCCTGAATGGCGCCAGCGGTGAAGGGTTGGTCAATGATGGCACTGAAGAGCGGGCTGATGGCATGAAAACTGTGCGACAACAGCCCTGTCCATTCCCCAATCCAGGTTCCTTGTACAGATGGGGTCACAATAACGAATAAACGACCATTCTTGATTCAGACAGCGGCTGTCCAAGAATCTGGGTTGCGCACGAGGATTGTGAAATGCAGGCAGTACCCCATCCTGCTCCGATTCTTTGATAGTGCGGGACCCTGCAAGCTTTTGCCATTTCTGATCCCGGACAGATATAATGAAGGAGAGTGAGTCGATTTCTGCCCAATTATGAAGGCGATTTTGGCCTTTCCCGCCGCCTGCCATCTATCCAAGTGAGAAAGGCCAAAAGGGAACAAGCATGAAAGCATTCACAGTCATGTGGCGCACGATCAAAGCGCTCTACGAGGACTTGCTTCTCTGGGTCTGGCTAAGTGTGCTCTGGTGGATTGGTGTCTTCCTGGTGCTGCCTGCTGGGCCGGTTACGGCCGGCATTCACAATGCCGCCAATCGCGTCGCCAATTACCGGCGGGTAGAGAGTGCATTCTTCTATGAAGGCGCGCGCGCGACAATAGGAAAGAGTTGGCTGCTTCTCGGCATTAACCTGCTGATGATCGCCGGCGTTGCTGTGAACATCCGCTTCTACGGGTCCAGTGACGCAAGTTGGGCCCAAATCGTCAGTATCGTCTGGGTCTGGATAATGATCATCATTCTGATGGCAGGTCAATACTTCTTTCCACTGCTCTGGCAGCAGGACGACATGAGCGTGAAAATGGTTCTGCGGAATGCCTTCATTCTCGCCCTCCGCCACCCTCTCTATACCTTTCTGATGTTCCTCTTCCAGGTCCTGTTGCTCGTCGTCAGCTTTGTGACTGTACTGCCGATTTTCCTGCTGACACCGGCGGCAGTCGTGTTGGCAATGAATTTCAGTCTGGTCGGCCTATTGCAAGAACTGGACCTTGCGCCGGAACCACCGCCAGGCGCATAACACCGGCTCTAAGAGGGTCTGCAGCCAGACCGTCCACCGACGACTATCACGGACCACATTCCCGACATGGCGATTCTTGCCGAACATCACAAACCAAACAGTCTTGCCCAGGCTCTCGATCTGCTTGCCGAACGCACGTCGCGGCGCGTACCTCTGGCCGGCGGTACCCATCTGATCGCCGCCCTCGAAACGCGGCAGCGGCGGGATGTGGACGGAGTCGTCAATCTGGCCGGCCTGGATCTCGCCTTTTTCCTGCAGGAAGAATCGGTCCTGCGAATCGGCGCGATGACAACCCTCACCGACTTAATCGAGCATCCCGCCTGTGCAGATCTGGCCGGCAGCATCCTTCCCCGAACCGCGCGCTATGAAGGGCCGCTAAACTTGCGTAACGCCGCCACTGTGGGTGGTCTTGTTGCACTTGCCGAGCCGGACAGCGAGTTATATGCTGCGCTGCTTGCACTCAACGCTTCTGTTGTAGCCGTCGACCGGCAAGGACTCGAAACGCGTTGGCAGCTGGATGAATCCCCCTTTGCCGAGCCCCAGTCGACGCAAGCGCCCATGCTCATTTCCGAGATTCAACTGCCGCTCAGCCAGGCTGTCGGCGGCCATGCCCGCATCGCACGCACACCAATGGACCGGTGCATCGTCGCCGCCGTTGCCATTGCCCTCGCGTACAGCAATTCTTCGCCAACGAAACCCTCTATTGGGGGAGGGTCCGATATGACCTTGCGAACGGCACTCTGTGGTGTAGGTCCACAACCTCAACTGGCGGGCGCCGCGCTAGATCCTCACGGCGATTTCAAAGGAAGCGCTTCATACAGACGGGCCATGGCTGAAGTAGTGAGCCGCCGCGCGCTTGCCGCCGTAAATGGTTCATCGCTGTAGCCAGACTTCACCTATCTCCACCCATCTGCTACTCGCCAAAAATTCACTACACAATGCCTATGCCAATCACTCTGACCATTAATGGAACTCTTCATCGCATCGAAAGTCATCCCGGCGAATTGCTGCGTACCGCCCTGCGCCGTCTGCGCTTTTTCAGTCTTAAGCATGGCGATGAGACCGGCGAGAGCGGCGCTGACGCGATACTCTTCACCCGTACGCCGGACAACCCAAGCAGCTATCGCCTGGTCAATAGCGGTATTCTGCTGGCAGCCCAGGCCGACGGCGCCGCGGTTATCACTCTCGAAGGGCTGGATGAGGCGAGCGCAGAAGGCAGTGGAGCGAAGCAGAGAGATCTCTTGTCTCCTCGCCTTTCTACGTTGCAGCAGCAGTTTATCGAGTGCGGCGCTATCCAGTGCGGTTATTGCACGCCGGCGCAGATCCTGGCCGCCCAGCACCTGTTGGACAAGGAGCCGCAGCCCAGCGAAGACGCGGTACGCGCGGCTATCGCCGGTGTACTCTGCCGCTGCACAGGGTATGTGAAGCCTGTACAGGCGATCCTGCGCGCGGCGGCCCAACTGCAGGGGGAGTCCCCGCCGCCTCAAGACATTGACGTGCGCGACGCGCCCGCCACCGGTGAATGGCCGACCCCGGATCAGCCACCCACGAACGGATGGCATGATGGCGGCCCGGAAACGCAAACCCAGACCCAGACACGCAGCGTGCCGGTGACGGTTGCACAGCCCCAGACCCAAGTCGTCAACAAGCCGGAACCGAAAGTGGATGCGGTCAAGTTAGCCAAGGGCCGTCCCGTCTTTACCGACGACGTGGAACTACCTGGTTTGCTCTACGCCGGCCTGCTCACCAGCCCTGTTGCCCACGCCCGCATCCTCTCTATCGACACGTCGGCCGCGCTGGCGTTGCCGGGCGTTCACGCCGTGCAGACCTACGCCGACCTGCCTCGCGTCATCTACGCCAGCGGCGGTCAGAGTTACCCGCAACCGCCCCCCTACGACCAGGTCTGCCTGGACTCGAAAGTACGCTACGTTGGCGACAGGGTGGCGACAGTAGCCGCGGAAACGCCGGAGCTCGTGCAGGAGGCGCTGGAACGAATCGAGGTCGAATACGAAGAGCTGCCCGCCGTATTTTCGCCCGAAGAGGCGTTGCAGGCAGGCGCGCCCGTGATTCACGACGAAGCCGACGCCCAGATGATCCACGACGCCAAACGCAACATTGCGGTCAAGCTGCTCGTCGACCATAACGATGTGGACGGCGCGTTGGACGCCGCCGATTTTGTCTTCGAGAGCGAATATAATGTGCATCAGGTGCAGCAGGCAAGCATCGAGCCGCACATTGCCATCACCTACTGGGACGAAGATGATCGGTTGGTAATTCGCACAAGTACACAGGTTCCTTTCCATGTACGGCGCATGGTTGCTCCCCTGCTCGGCTTGCCGGTACGCCGTATCCGCGTGGTGAAACCGCGTATCGGCGGCGGCTTTGGCGGCAAGCAGGAGATGCTGATCGAAGACCTCTGCGCCCATTTGACGATCGCAACCGGCCGGCCGGTCAAGTTCGAATACACGCGCCAGATGGAGTTCAGCTCCGCCCGCACGCGCCATCCGCAACGGTTGCGCTTCCGCAGCGGCGTGGACGCCAGCGGCAAGCTGGTCGGGATGGAAGTGCGGGTGGTGGCCGACGCGGGCGCCTACGGGACCCACGGACTTACGGTCCAGATGGTCACCGGCTTCCGCGCGCTCAGCACCTACTGGCTGCCCGCGGCCCGCTTCGACTGTGACGTCGTCTATACCAACAAACCTGTTCCCGGCGCTTTTCGCGGCTACGGCGCACCGCAGGCCCTCTTCGGACTGGAGCAGCATATGGAGGAGATGGCGCTGGCCTTCGGGATGGACCCGACGGAGTTCAAGCGCATCAACTGGGTGAAAGAAGGACAGTCGCTGCCGATGGCAGTGGCCATGGGCGAAGGACGCGATGGCTTTCCCCAGACAGTGGAGAGCAGCGGTCTGGCCGAATGTGTTGATGCCGGCGCCGCCTCTATCGACTGGGATCGCCGCAGTGACCCGAACTGGAAGGCGCCCCCCGGTAGTCCCCATATCCGCCGCGGCATAGGCTTGGCGATCTGCATGCACGGCACCGGAATCGCCGGGCTGGACATGGGCGCAGCCAGCATCAAGCTCAATGACGACGGTTCATTTAACCTGCTGGTCGGCGCAACCGACCTGGGGACAGGCTCTGATACAGTGCTGGCCCAGATCGCGGCCGAGGCGCTGGGCGTGCCCCTTGAGCAGATCCTCATCTACAGTAGCGATACCGATTTTACGCCATTCGACACAGGCGCATACGCCAGCAGCACGACCTACATATCCGGCGGTGCTGTGCTCAAGGCGGCCGAGGATGTCAGCCGCCAAATACGCAGCCATGCAGCCGCGCATTTGGTAGAGGGCTTCGACGCCGACCAACTCTGGTTGGAGGAGCAGAAGATTTTGGCGCCCGACGGTCAGGCAGTTTCACTGGAGACGGTCGCGCTGCACAGCATCCACCAGGAAGAGCAGCACCAGATCATGGCCACCGCCAGCCACATGAGCTACGTCAGCCCGCCTCCTTTTGCCGCACAGTACGCCGCGCTGGAAGTGGACACCGAAACAGGCCAGGTAACAGTCGAGAAGGCGGTGATGGCGGTAGATTGCGGCATCGCCATTAACCCGGTTACCGCCAGCGGCCAGGTCGAAGGCGGCATGACCCAGGCCCTCGGCTACGCGCTTTGTGAGGAGATGCCTTACGACGAGATGGGGAAGCTGGAGATCGACAGATTCGGCGACTACCGGATTCTGGCCGCTGATGAGATGCCTGAACTGGGGACCGTACTGGTGCAGACCTATGAGCCCACCGGCCCCTTCGGCGCTAAAGCGATCGCCGAAATCCCGATGGACGGCATGGCCCCTGCCATAGCCAGCGCCATCTTCGATGCCACCGGCGTCCGTATTCGCGAGATTCCCTTCACGCCGGAACGGGTGTGGCGGGCGTTGAGGAGCACGTAATTCTCTTTATTGCTTCTTGACTATCTCAGCACTAGCTTGACGACCAGACAATTAGTTGCTATAGTCTCGTCAGAAAGTGACGAAACAGGGGGAGATGAGCAATGCCAACCAGAACGATGAGCAGCGATGAAGCCCGATCGAATTGGCGTCGGCTATTGGAGAGTGCCTTGACGGGTGACAGCGATACAATTATCGAGCGCTACGGTCAGCCGATTGGGGCACTGATACCTTTCGCCGACTACATCGCCGTCTTGGAAACATTGGAAGATTTGAGATTGGCCCGGCAAGCCATGCCGGCACTTAAGGAGTGGCAGAGCGACCCGTCGACGGCCCGACCCTGGCGGGAAGTCTTCGCCGAACTAGGCGTAGATGTAAGTGACGTATAGTCCCTGGACTGTAATTCTTCAGCGGCAGGCTCAGAGAGCGATGCGCCGTCTTCCGCGGGATGTGTTGGATCGGTTGGCTAAGGCCTTTCAGGCGCTTGAAGAAGACCCGTACATAGGGAAAAGGCTGGTTGACCTCTCACTATACAGTTATCGAGTGGGCGACTTGAGAATTGTCTACAACTTGGAAGAGGACAATCTAATCGTTCTGGTGATAGATATTGGTCCCCGCGGAGACATCTACCGGCGACTCAGGCAATTGTAGGCAGACTAACTCCCAGATTGTCAGTTGTGGCATGGCCTCGTGATTCATTGGGAGAGTCAACCTTCCTACTGCGCAGTATACCCTCCATCCACCGGCCAGACGCTCGCCGTTACGAATGAGGCGTCGTCGGAGGCCAGAAACGCCACCACTGCCGCAACTTCCTCAGGCTGCCCCATCCGTCCCATCGGATGCAGCCGCCGCATCTCTGCATGCACTTCCGGGTCGCCTACAACATTTTCCGTAAGCGGCGAATAGACAAACCCTGGCGCAACCGCATTGATCCGCACGCCCTCGACCCCGAAGCGCACACCCATCTCTCTTGTCATCTGCACCACGGCCCCTTTGCTGTGCGGGTAGGCCGTAAAGCCATCGGAGAATGGCAACGAAGTCGGGTAGCCGACCATGCCCATAATGGAAACGAGGTTAACGATTGCGCCGCGGCCGGCAGGTCGCATCACCGCCAACGCCGCGTAAGACATCAGGTAGACGCCTTTGGCATTAACCTCCATCACCGCATCCCAGCGTTCCTCAAAATCGGCTTCCGGCGGCAGCGTGCGCGGGGTGATTCCCGCCGAGTTGACGAGACAGTCTAGTCTGCCGCCTATAGAGAGCGCCTGCTCCACACTCGCCTCCACATCTGCTCTCTTAGTCACGTCGCAGACGGCCGTGTGTAGACGGCGCTGGTCACTTTCCGCAGCCAACTGCACCAGCCCGGCGCGGTCAATGTCGCAGGCCATCACAGTCGCCCCTTCTTCCAGAAAACGCTGGGCGCAGGCCCTTCCAATGCCGGACGCAGCCCCTGTAATTAGTGCCACATTGTCGGTGAGCTTCATCGTTCTTTCTTTGGTGAACAGCCTATTCCATCATGCGTCTGACTGATTCACAGCTTCTGTTTGGGAGAGATTGGTTCAAGGTGAGAGGAAGGTCTGTTTCTGGGCGGAGCCGAGTCGCTACCACTCGAAACTTTGCACCACGACAATGCCGCGCGCTGCCGCGGTGCGCAAGAATTCGGGACGCGCGTAGTGGGTGATAAGCAGCATTGTGATTTCTTCATCAGGATAGGCGGCGCGCACGACCTCGGCCTTTGCTTCCAGTTGGTTGAAGATCCGGTCCTCCTCACGTTTCGAACTGCGGCGTTCGTCCAATCGCTGTTTGGACTCGCCAACAATGAGAACCGGTCTGCCATCGCGCGCGGCGCGGCCCAGGAAGTTGATCTCCTCACCGTTGACTGAAGTGCGAATCAGTCGCTCAGTTACTTCAATGCCATGGTTTTCGAGAAGAAAAGCAGGCAAGGCACGGTAGGCTTCGTTTTCCAGCGCGTAGCTCATGCTACGGGACATGCCCCCGATTTCAGAGCGAATGTCACCGACAGAAGAGGTCAGCTTCTCGACCTCTACCTCAGTTCTTTGCTGTGCAACAGCCAGTTCTTTTACGACCTCCGTTAGATCACGTATCTGGCTGGAGTTTTCTTCCAGGGTGATCGCCATGGCCTTTTGCGACTCAGCCAAGTCCTGCAGCGTCTTACCCATGGCTTCCTGCGACGCGCCCATGGCCTTTTGCGACTCAGCCAAGTCCTGCACGATCGCCTTCAGTTCACTGAAATCGCTGACCTTGACCAGATTGTTGTAAGACAGTCCAATCACGTCAACCAGAGCGTCAACTTGGTGGGGTTCAAATGCAGATTGTAATTTTTGAGTAATTTCAGATTGCATCAGCATATGGCTTAGTCCATGGGGGATTCGCCAGGTTGGCAGGGCAACGCATCCGGATTGTACCCAATCGACGGCATGTAGGCAAGCCTCGAGTGTCTGTATCCGCTCGCCTCGTCACGTCGCAGACGGCCGAATGCAGACAGCTCTGGTCACTTTCCGCGGCCAACTGCTCCAGTCCGGCGCGGTCGATGTCGCAGGCAACCACTGTCGCCCCCTCTTCCAGAAAACGCTGAGTGCAGGTCCTTCCGATGTCGGATGCAGCACCTGTAATTTAGTGCCATCCTGTCGGCTAATTTCATGGGTATTGTATCGGCCCGGGAGAATTCTCGGTACCACTCTTCTGTGAAATTTGTGGCGACTGGGATGCCGCGCAATTCCCTCAACCCAACGCCGCCTCAACACTCTGAATCACCGTCTCCAGTACCTTAATTCGCGCAAAGCGTTTCGACTCAGCGGCCACAATCGTCCAGGGCGATAGGACCGTGTCAGTCTTTTCGACCATCTCCTGAATCGCCTCTTCGTATTCCTCACGCTTCTTTCGGTTTCTCCAGTCCTCATCGGTAAGCTTCCACTGGCGCAAGGGATCCTTTGCGCGCCTGTCAAAGCGTCTCTTCTGTTCCTTCGATGATATATGCAGGAAAAACTTAAGCAGAATCGTCCCGTCGGAGGCCAGCAGCGACTCCCAGTGGCGGATTTCCTCATAGGCCCGCCGCCAGTCCGGCACGCTGGCAAAGCCTTCCACACGTTCCACCAGCACACGCCCGTACCATGTGCGGTCGAAGATACACATGCCGCCCCTGCCGGGCACAGCCGGCCAGAACCGCCACAGAAAATGATGCCGTTTCTCACGATCTGTCGGCGCCTGGTACTGATGAACTGAGAAGTGGCGCGGATCCAGCGGCGCGGTCAGCCTGCGAATGCAGCCCCCCTTGCCCGCCGCGTCCCACCCTTCCAAAAGAATGAGCAGTGGAGGCCCCATTTTGCCCCCAATCTGTCCGCCCAACCGCAAGCGTAAGGCCAGAAACTCCTGCTGACGCTCGGCCAGTATGCTTTCGTACTCTTTTCGCTTCAGTCTCTGGGTGAGGTCGACATGATTCAGGATTGAATGTTCCATTTCCTGTACCTACCTTTCACTTCTGTTACTATGCATGAAGAGTGGAGAATCAGAATTTCGCTGCCTTGGCAGTAACGGGCAGCAACGATTTCATGGGCAGCCGCAGTCCTGTTGCCGTTCCCCCCCGGGGATGCAAGGATGCCAGACCTGCCCCTTGTCCAAATGGAAGGTCGTGACGTCAGCAATTGCCTGCCAAGTCCCGGTTCGGGCGGTCAATTCCCGGACAAATATCCCTCGCGCACCGGGTAACATACGTCCAGGAATCTGCAGGCGGTGACCGCACGGCCTGAGTGCTCGGTGTTGCTGGCAATAACCGCGATTTCTGCCGGCCCCAAAACCCTGGTTTCACCGTCGCTGGCGCTCAGTTCGAACTGGCCTTCCAACACGCTGACCACCTGTTCGTGGGGATGACCATGCAGCGGCAGATCCGCGCCGGCCTCAGCCCTCCAATAGACCAGCGTCATATTGTCGGTATGAATTACTTTGCCAAAATAACCGGGATACAACTCCCGCTCTTCAATGGCGTCCAAACTGTAACTGTTCACGCCCGACTCCTGCTCCCACTGGTAGAACTAGAGAGTAGTTTCCGGCAGTACTCACAGGGCTTGGCCTTCTTTGAGATGAAGCCGGTGACACTCTTACGCTTCAAATATAAGTGAAAAAATCAAAGTTCCCGCCCCACTTGGGCCGGGGCCACATCCGGCGGCAACATCGCCTGCGTACAGTGAATCTTTGCTATAGGGTGGAGAGTTTGGTCATCAGCACCGTTGTCGAAGGCTCTGTCAACACATCGCCGTCGGGAAAGACAATCGTCGGCACAGACATGTTGCCCTTGTTGAGCTCCTGCACCAACTCTCTGGCATCTTCGTCACCCTCGATGTCAATCTCATCGAATTCGACACCTTGGCCCCGCATTACCGACTTCGCCCGCCAGCAGTCCGGGCACCAGCTGGTAGTGTACATTTTGATCTGCGCGCCGTTTCCGTTTACGCTATGGGACATTCAATTCTCCTGTTGTCCGAATTGGATCAGTAAGTGGCGGCGCACAGCTTCTCTGAATCTGGCTGCGCCGCCAACATGCAGTGATTAGCGAGTATACCGCATATGGTGAATCTGTTAAAGTGCAGAGTCATCTGATCCCTTATGGAACAAGCCTTGATTTCGAACGCCCTTCACGCCGGCAGCGAGACTTTACCCACATGAAGCCCGTATCCAATGGAATGCCGTCACAATGACTCTAAATCTATCGACGCCAAGCCCAGCCACACTGTCCTCCACTGCCTTTTCCGAACCACTGCAGGAGACCCGGGAACTGGTCCATGAACTGGAGCAGATTGTCGAGGGCGAAGTGCGTTTCGATGGCTATAGCCGCATGCTTTACAGCACCGACGCCAGCCAGTATCAGATCCAACCCCTGGGCGTGGTTATTCCCCGCACCGCAGATGATGTTCAGGCCGCAGTCGAGCTTGCGGCACGCCATCGCGTGCCCTTGCTGCCGCGCGGTGGCGGCAGTTCGCTGGCAGGTCAATGCGTAGGCCCCGGGCTGGTCATCGACACGACCAAGTACATGGATCGCATCCTGGCAGTGGACCAGGAAGCCGCCACCGTCACTGTACAGGCAGGGATCTCCATCGGCATACTCAACCGCACCCTGGACCCCCTCGGCCTGATGCTGGGCCCTGACCCTGCCAGCGCCGACCGAGCTTCTGTTGGCGGTTCGATCGGCAACAACGCCACCGGCAGCCACAGCATCCTCTACGGCATGATGGCCGACAATCTGCTGGAGACAAACGTCGTCCTCAGCGACGGCTCGGCCGCGCGCTTTGGGTCCGTCACCACCGCAGACCTGGCAAGTCGCGGCCGCGGCAACTCCCTTGAGGCGCAAATCTACCGCGAAGTGCCCGCAATCGTGCGCGCCCAGCATGAGCAAATTCTGGAGCGCTGGCCGCGGCACTGGCGCCGGGTCTCCGGCTACAACCTCGACCGTCTATTGGCTGGGCTGCTCCACGACGAAGGCCAGTCCAACAGCGAAGGCCTTGGCGCTGAGCAAGCCACCCTCATGCGCGCCCGCCTCGGATTCGACAGTCTCTACCGCTCGGAATTCTGCGACGCCGCCCAGATCGACCAATTCAATCTCAGCCAGCTGCTCGCCGGCAGCGAAGGAACGCTCGCTACCGTCACCAGCGCAACGCTCATGCTTGTCCCCAAGCCCCGCATGACAGCGTTGGCGGTCGTCCATTTCGACCGTCTCGTCGATGCCTGCGCCGCCATTCCCGATATCCTGGAAACCAGTCCCAGCGCGTCCGAGCTGCTCGATAAGCATCTGATCGATCTGGCCCGCGCCCAGCCGGAGTGGGCCAAGAAGCTCCACTTCGTAGTCGGAGACCCCGAAGCCGTGCTCCTGACCGAATTCTACGGCACAGATGAACGCGAGTTGTCGGCCAGACTGGATGCGCTGGAAAGCCATCTGCACACGCGCGGCTGGCGAAGTTCCATCGTGAAACTGTTGAATCCCGCCCATCAAAAAGATGTGTGGGATGTGCGTAAGGCCGGTCTGAACATTCTGATGGGGCGTCGCGGCGACTACAAGCCTGTCCCAGGCATTGAGGACGTTTCCGTGCCGCAAGAGAAGCTGGCCGACTACCTGCAGAAGATTCTGGACTTCTGCGGCGAACAGGAGGACGTGCCCGGCATAGCAGTATACGCACATGCCTCTGCCGGCTGCCTGCATGTTCGGCCACTCCTCAATCTCAAGAATCAGACCGGTATCGGCACGCTGCGTGCAGTCGGCGAGCATGCCTGCGATCTTGCTGTCAGTTTTGGCGGAGCCATGAGCGGCGAACACGGTGACGGCCTCGCGCGCAGCTATCTCCATCCCCGCTTGTTCGGTGCAGAACTATATGGCGCAATGCGCCAGGTTAAAGATGTCTTCGACCCGGACAACCGCATGAATCCGGGCAAGATAATTGACGCGCCGCCCTCCAGCGAGAACCTGCGCTTCGGCCGGGAGTACGAGACAATTCAGCTGAAGACCGTATTCGACTGGAGCAGCGATTTCGGCTATGACGGCGCGATCGAAATGTGCAATGGCGCCGGCGTATGCCGTAAGCTCGGCGCCGGCACTATGTGTCCCAGCTATATCGCAACCAAGGATGAGAAGGACACCACGCGCGGCCGCGCCAACGCGCTTCGAAACGCCATGGCCGGACGCATTCCCCAAGACGAGCTGTTCTCACCGCAAATGTACGACGTGATGGATCTGTGCATCGGTTGCAAAGCCTGCAAGAGCGAGTGCCCCTCTGCAGTGGATATGGCCCGTATCAAGGCCGAGTATCTCGTCCACTACTATGACCGCAACGGACTACCCCTCTTTAACCGCCTGATGGGCCTGCTACCCACTTTGAACAAGCTGCTCTTTCGATATGGCCGTCCCATGATCCCTCTTGTCAACTGGGGCCTGAAGGCCGCGCCGGTCAAGGCGATTCTTGCACGCATCGGCATTGACGCCCGTCGCGAACTACCTGCTTATGCGCGCCAGCCGTTTTCGACCTGGTTCACAGGTCGCGCCGCCGTAAGCAGTCGACCCGCCCCAGAGGAGACGAGTGCGAACACAGTCATCCTCTTTCACGATACCTGGGCCGAATACAACCACCCCGAGGTCGGACAGGCCGCCGTGCAGGTGCTGGAGGCTGCCGGCTATCGCGTACGGCTGGCCACTGGCCGTGCCTGCTGCGGGCGGCCGCTCATCACCGGCGGTCAGGCCGACAAAGTACGTGGATGGGTGGATCAGAACGTGGCCCTACTCGCTCCCTATGCGCGCCAGGGCCTGCCGATTGTCGGCCTGGAGCCCAGTTGCATTCTCACGCTGCGGGATGAATATCTGGAACTGGCCTCAGATCGTGAAGCAGCGCAGATAGTGTCCGAAAGCGCGCTGACCTTCGACGAATTCGTCGCTCGCGAGACAACCGGTTTGGGAGAGGGAGTGAATGAAAGTGAGGAGGGAGAGAATAGTGCTACCACGCCATTCGCTGACATCTGGCGCAGCGAGCCTGGCACAGCCTATCTCCACGGCCACTGTCACCAGAAAGCGTTAATCGGCAACGAGGCCAGTCTCGCCGCCCTGGGTACTGCTGGCTACACCGTGCAGCTTATCGACAGCGGCTGTTGCGGAATGGCCGGTGATTTCGGCTATGGCAAGGGGCATTACGAGGTTAGCAGTGCAATTGGAGAGGAACGTCTTTTCCCGGCCGTCCGAGAGATACCCGCCGACTCCTGCCTGGTTGCCAGCGGCACCAGCTGCCGCGACCAGATTCACCACTTTGCCGGCAAAGAACCGCTTCACATGGCGCAAGTACTGGCGAAGGCCCTCAAATAGGCGTCGGGGTCAGGGGCGGTCTTCCTTTTTGTACTGATCGTCCCGGCAGCAGAAGATTGGCTACTACAAAGACTCACCCAAATTGACGCCTGCCCCCGATGTTTACCAATACCGCATCGCGTCCCTGAACAGTGCCTCCAGGTCCTGCGCATCCGCCGGTCGCGGCGAAAGCTTCGTCACCCGGTGCTGAGGCAAAGTTCCCTCAACCAACGCCGGAATATCCTCCTCCGTAAAGCCGATCGCGCTGAGGCCGTTGGGCACACCTGTCTTCTGCATCAGGCTGATAACTGCTCCCGCCAGCAGCTCACCTGCATCCTCTTCGGCCGCGTCGGACGTGTCCACCCCCATCAGCTGCGCCGCATACAAGTGCTTCGCAGGATTCGTCGAAGCAGTGAAGCGAAAGACTGCCGGCGCGTTGAGGATTACCGCCATCCCGTGTGGAATAATCGGATGGTCGGGCGGGTAACCCTGCGGTCTGTAACTACGCACCATCCCGCTGACCGGATAGCTCATTCCGTGCGGAAGGTGCACGCCGGCGTTGCCGAAACCGATCCCCGCGTAGGCTGCCGCTAGAAGCATTGCGCTACGGGCCTCGTCGTCCTCTGTATCTTGGATGGCGCGTACAATGTTCGCCGCCACCATCTCGATCGCCTTGGTCGCCCAGATGTCGCTGATAGGGTTTGCGCCCTGGTAGGCCGGCCGCAGCTCTGGTGACTCTGGCGCGACGCGGCTGTCATAGGGCAGCGCGGTCATGGACTCCAGCGCATGGCTTAACACATCCAGGCCGGTGCTGGCCGCCGCCATCTGCGGCAGTGTCCGCGTATTGTGAGGGTCAAGGACACCGATCTGCGGGCGCAAAGCCCGGTGCGCAATGCCGGTCTTAACGTGCATCTCCGTCAAATCGCAGATGGCGACGCCCGTGGTCTCACTGCCGGTGCCCGCCGTGGTGGGCACTGCAATATGCGGCCGCAACGCGCCGGGCACAGGCACGCCTTTGCCTATCGGCGGATTGACATAGTCTAGGAAATCAGCGGGGTAGGTGGCGTAGAGGTTAGCCGCCTTGGCCGTGTCGATTGTCGAACCGCCGCCAACCGAAAGGTACCCGTCAAACCTGCCCTCGCTGGCAAACTCAATCGCGTGCAGAAAAGAGGTGTCCGTCGGCTCAACTCGAACCTGGTCATAGAGAACGGCATCGATGCCCTCCGCCCGCAGCGCCTCCAGCGCCACCGCCACTGGTTCGCCGTCTGCCAGACGCGGATCCGTCACAACCATCACCCGTGCCGCGCCCAGCTTCTTCATGTCAAAACCGACTTCACGCGTCACGCCCGGCCCGTACTTGATGCTGGACGTGTCCAACGTGAACGCGCTCTCTCTCGCCCCCGTATTTCCCGCAACTCGGCCGCCGGATAGAGTCTGCCCGCTGCCTTGGCCACTCTGCTCAGCCATTTCTAAGTTCTCCTTCTTGACGAAAGCGTAGGTGTTAGCCTGATTATGGATACATATTCGTTTTTGTGCCTCAAAGAATAACATCGCTGACCCAGCGAACGAAAAAGGTACCCCTCCTTTGGTCGCCGTCTAATACAGCCGCCGCTCACAGCAATTGCATCAAAACTGATCACACAATATTGCCTCCCAATTTCCGTGTCGACTCGTAGCAACCAGTTCGCCGCCCCAGAATATTTCCAATGCCTTATTCACGGTAATTTCGCGGCCCTGAAAAAGGTCGGCAAAAGCGATTCTTGCTTACCACTAACCACTGACCACTGACCACTGCAGTTCTGGGCGGTCGGGCACAAGCGCCCTCCCTTGTGCAGGGGCTGCGCCCCCGCAACGCCCCCCTCTGGCTAGCGACCGTGTTTACTCTTCCCCAGCAACGTGTCTTGCCAACAGTTTTCCCCCCAACCGGTCCGGTAGGGGCAGGCCTTGTGCCTGCCCTGTTCCCTCTTAATCAACGGACCCCCGGTAAGGCCAGGCCTGGCGCCTGCCCTGCGTCTCTCCAAGAGCCGGTAAACAATTCCAGCCACCGCCGGCATAGTCTCCCCGCCCCAAATCTGGGATGCACCCAAAACCCCCAATCGAGCGCAAAAAACGCATCAAATCCGTGATATACTGTAGATAACCCAATGTGCTGTTATTTGTGGAGCGGACAACTGGTCGGAGACAGAAGAATCATCGAATTAGGACAGAGCCTCGTGCTCCTGCCCAAATCGGTAGGGGCGCCCCTTGTAGGCGCCCTTCGTGAGCAGCTATGGCGATGGAATTTAGATGCGATTGCTCTAACCTTGTGAAGCCGCTACTCTCGCTCACAAAAAATCTGAACGCGAAGAAGGGCCGCTGCAAGTCTGTGAAATGCCCATAATTCAACTGTCCATAGCCCACAAAAGACAGCGAGGAAACTTCTGCGAAGACAAGCATATAGGTCAAAAAAAAAGGAAACACTCCGTCATACTCCGTCATTTTCCGACTTTTTCCGACATTTTCCGTCATAGTACGACATAGTACGACATAGTACGTCAAAACACGCCCCCAACCACGGGTAACTGCATCGAATTGGCCCAAACCCCCGTGCTCCTGCCCAAATCGGTAGGGGCGCCCCTTGTGGGCGCCCTTCGTGGGCAGCTATGGCGTCCGAACTGAGATGCGTTTGCCCTGGCCCTGAGAAGCCGTAACTCTCACCCAAAGAAAGACCGAAGGCGAAGGATGGCCACTGCAAGTCTGCGAACTGCCCATAATTCAACTGCCCATAACCCATCAGAGACGGCGAAGAACCATTTGCAAAATCAAGGACACAAGTCCAAAAAAAAGGAAATCACGTCGACCTGGATCGACCTGGATCGACTTAGATCGACTTGGCTCGACCTAACCTGCCCTAAACACGGGCAAATGCATCGAAGTGGGACAAAGCCTCCTGATGCTGCCTGAATCGGTAGGGGCGCCCCTTGTGGGCGCCCTTCGCGGGCCACTATGGCATCCGAATTAAGATGCGAAGGCCTGGCCCTGAGAAACCATGACTCTCGCTCAAAGAATATCCAAAGGTGAAGAAGGGCCGTAGTAAGTCTGTGAATTGCCCATAATTCAACTGTCCACAGCCCATCAAAGACGGCGGGGAAACGACGGCAATACAAAGCCTGCAGGCCCAGGAAAATTTTTTAACCCGCGACATATGTAGACTTGGCGCGACAAATGTAGACTTAACGCGACATATGTCGACCTGATGCGACATGAACCCGTGCAATTGCCTCAGATTGGGACAAGCCCGCGATCTACTGCCTGAATCGGCTAGAGACGTCCCTTGTAGGTGCCCTTCACGGGCAACAGTGGCATCCGATTCCAGATGCCACCCCTGGCCGACGCTGTTTGAACCTTTTTTCTGTGCAAGGTATACTTTTCAGTACGAGACATAAGAGCCGTAATCGCCTCACCAGAAATATATCAAGAGCCGCGCACGCCCCAAGAGCCGCCGCGACACATCACTGTCTCTTTCGCCACATCCAGACCAGCCAAAAGAGGACCCTGCACCAATGCCTACGATCTCCCACGACAGCCTGAGAGAGTACGGCGCGGCCATCTTTGCCGCAGCCGGCTTTCCCGCAGACCAGGGCCGGGATGTCACCGAACACCTGGTCGACTCCAATCTCGTCGGACATGACTCACACGGGGTCATTCGCTTGCCCGGTTACATCACCGCGGTCCGAGAGGGAGGTATGAAGCCGGTCGGCAAACTCAAGATTGTGCGGGAGACACCGGTCTCGCTGGTCATTGACGCCCAACGAATGCAGGGCATAGTCCTGGCAAAAAAGGCAATGGAAATGGCCGTTGACCGCGCCAAGGAACATACTTTCGGAGCGGTCGCTGTTCATCAGTCTACGCACATCGGCCGTTTGGGGGCGTTTCCACCAATTGCGGCCGAACAGGACTGTATCGGCTTGCTGATGTTGAACGGCGGTGGGCCGTTTACCGCGCCATTTGGCGGTACGGGACGGCGGTTGCCCCCCAATCCGCTCGCCTTCAGCGCGCCGCGCGCCGGCGGGGGCCCCTTGATGCTGGATATGACGACAAGCATGGTCGCCGGCGGTAAAGTGGATGTGCAGCGCGCACGGGGGCTGCCCGTGCCGGACGACTGGCTCATCGACGCCGAAGGAAACGCTGTGTTGGACCCGAACGCATTTATGGGCGGTGAAGCAGCAATGCTGCCAGTGGGAGGCTCGGTGGGCCACAAGGGCTACGGGCTCGGCATGATGGTCGATGCCATTGCCGGCGGGCTTTCCTGGGCCGGTTGCAGCGCCGACCCGCCGACCCGCGGCGCCTCCGGCTGGCTCGCCCTGGCAATAAAAATCGAGAGCTTCATCGATCCCGACGAATATAAGCAGGAAGTGGAAAAGCTTGTTGAATGGGTCTGGTCCTCGCCCAAGATGCCAGGCGTAAAGAGGATTTACTACCCTGGCGAAATCGAAGAGGAACGACGTCAGCACCGTCTTGAACACGGGATCCCAATCGAAGAGAGCACCTGGTCGCGCATTGTCGAAAGTGGAGAGGCGGTGGGCGTACCGGCGCCAACAGATCTCATGTAAATAACCAACGCGCACCCTGAGCGCAACCGCATTTGCCCTGATTCTCGAAAGGTGAACAATGAAAACCTACAAGAAGCTATTCCGTGCGCCTTACGCCGTGCCCAATGGCCTGCAGATGACCGACGACGGCCTGTGGCTTGTTGATCAGATCACCGACCGCTTGATGCTGGTCGAACGCAGCGGCGAATTGGATTACTACGGCGTGCCCATAATGATCCACGAAATTCCCAGCGATTCCTCCAACACAAGCGGTATGGCCTGGGGCGAAGACAGCCTCTGGCTGGCGGCAAACGGTTCCGCCGACAAGTGGCGGCCGGCGCGCGCGCACGATGCCGGCAAGTCGATGGGAGAGATCCTGCGGGTCGACCCGGAAACCGGCGAGACTATCTCGCGCCATCCGCTGCCCAATGGCGGCGGCACCCATGGCATCGAGTACGACAATATCGAGCCTGGACACCTGTGGCTGACCACGCTGAAGGATCAGACGCTGACCAAAATACGCATCAGCGATTGGTCAATTCAGCACGTAATTCCTCTGCCCTACAACCGCGGCCATGGCGTAGTGCGTGAGGAGGACGGCGTTTGGGTTGTCCATACCGGTCACCGCGTGATCGTGAAACTCAGCCTGACCGACGGCTCCGAACTCGATCGAATCACCGTGCCCGATTCAGAACCCGAGCCGCATGGCCTCAGCGCGGATCCCGACAGCCGTTTCCTCTATTGCGACGCATCGTCAGGATCCGTCGTTGCAATTTCGGAGTCATAACCCAATGCCCTTTTCCTGCCTCCCCGCGTCGCTCTACCCCGAAATTAGCAATGGCGAGCGCACACTGGCCGATTGGTTCCGCTTGGCGGCCGAAATTGGTCTGGACGGGGCCGACATCAGTGTGGCCCACCTGGATTCTCTGGAAAGCCCATATCTGAACGGTCTGCGAAGGCAGGCACAGGACGCGGGCGTAGTGATCGCAGGTATGGTGACCTATACTGACTTTACCCACCCGGATCCGGCCGTGAGGTCGCAACACCGACAGGAGCTCCGCAACTACATCGACGCGGCAGCACAGTTGGGTGTAAGCTTTCTGCGCGTCACCGCTGGACAGAACCACCCGGGCGTCAAACGGCAGGACGGCGTTTCCTGGGCAGCAGAGGGCCTGACGGCGTGGGTGGAGGAAGCAGAGGCCGCAGGCGTTACGCTCGCCTATGAGAACCATGCCATCGGCTATGTATGGACCTATTTCGATTTCTCACAAACAGCCTCTGTGTTTCTCGAAATCTGCGACAGGACTGCTGACAGCGGGTTGCAACTCCTTTTTGACACTGCCAATCTACTGGCGGTCGATGACGACCCGCTAACAGTGCTGGACGCCGTGCTGCCGCGCGTGGCCGCAATCCACGTTAGCGACATCAGGCAGACGGGTTCGTTCGAGCCGGTTCTCATTGGCAGCGGCGTTACGCCCTTGAATGCAATATTCGAACGCTTTCGCAATGCAGGTTTCAACGGCTGGATTTCCGTCGAAGAGGCCAGCAAGACCGGCGAGGAAGGGTTCCGCCAGGCCATCCCGAAGGCCAAAGAACTTTGGCAGAACTAAAGAATTCAGTCTGAAAGAGATCCCATGGCCCAAAATCGACCCAAAGTCCTGTTGGCCTTCAACCATGACATTCGTCATAACCACGTGGCCGCGCAGGACCTGCGCCGGCTGGAGGCATTCGCCGAGTGGGACTGGTTCCCCTGCGAAGGCGGCGGTATCTACGATACCAATACCGACCCGGAGGCCGCGCTCCAATTCTCGAAAAAGCTGCCCGGCCACCACGCGCTTGTCGTCTGCTTAGGCGCGCCCACGCTGACTGCAGATATGCTGGATGCCGCGCCCTCGCTCAAAATAGTCGGCGAAATGGAAGGCGATCGATTCGCCAGCCGCATCGATCTCAACGCCGCCTGGGAACGCGGCATCCGTACCGTGGATACCACCAACGCCTCCTCCTATCCCGTCTCGGAATGGGCACTGGCGATGATACTCGTCTGCCTGCGCAACGGCGGCGCACATTTTCGCCGGATGATCGCCGGCCAGACTTCTCATGACCGCTCCGTAAGGGAGGGAATGTCCGGCGTACTGTGGGGCCGTCGCGTAGGCCTGATCGGCTGCGGCCACATGGGGCGCCGCCTGATGAAATTCCTGCGCGCCTTCGAGACCGAAATCTGGGTCCACGATCCATATCTGCCGCCGGAATTGCCAGAAGCACTCGGCTTTTTGCAGACGAGCCTGGAAAACGTGCTTTCCTGTGATGTGGTTGTCTGTCTGGTTCCACACACACCCGCAACCGAGGGAATGCTGGGCAAGGCGGAGTTGGCCCGCTTGCGCCCCGGCTCAGTCTTTGTCAGCGTATCACGCGGCAAGGTGACCGATTCGGCCGCGCTGATCGAAAGGCTGAAACAGGGCGATATCGTCGCCGGGCTGGACGTTTTCAACCCGGAACCGGTTCCTCCTGACAGTGAAATTCTGCAGCTGCCCAACGTTTTTCTCAGCCCCCACATCGGCGCCTACGGCGGTCCAACAGGGCAGCTGGGCTTCTTTTCCCTGATGGTGGATGAGCTGGAGCGTTTTTTCAACGGCCACGAAACACAATTCGACCTGACCCCGCGCGTTCAAGCGAACCGCACGGGGGCGGAACCGTAAAGGAACCGGCTGGGGTGGAAGACATCGCGTTTTCCATTTCCTTTTGCCAGCAGAAAGTTCCCATGCTGCCAGTAGGGCCCTGCAACTGAAGAATCGCGGTAAATATGAGGCGCATTGTGTAAAACAAAAGTATGCCGCGCTGTTGCCATGAGCGGCTGGGCCGGACACTAATTGATTCACCGAGGAAACCTATGAATCTGGAATTAACAGGACAAACTGCCGTCGTCGTCGGCGGCGCCAATGGTATGGGCAGAATGATCGCCAAGACCTTTGCGGCCGAGGGCGCGGGCGTTGCACTGCTCGATCGCGATCCTGTCGTCGATGATGTCGCGCAAGAGGCCGGCGAGCATGGTGTGAATACGTTCTCAGCCCAGGTGGATGTCACCGATTTTGCGGCCTTGCAGGCGGCCGCGACGCGTGTCGAACAGGAACTGGGACCGGTACGCCACGTGATCTTCACCGTCGGCATCGATTCGGGCAAAGGAGGCTTTCCGTTCTGGAACCTTGATCCCTCCGACTGGCTTCGCGTCCATGAGGTGAATGTGCTGGGCGCCGTCAACACGGCCCACGCCTTCTATGCACCGATGATCGCCCGCCAACAGGGTACTTTTCTCTTTTTCTCCTCCGTTTCCGGCCAGATCGGCTCCCAGACCGATCCTCCCTACAGCGTTTCCAAGGCCTCGGTACTCAGTTTCATGCAAATTGCCGCCAAGGACTTTGCCACTTACAATATAAGAGCCAACGCTATCTGTCCCGGTATGGTCGACACGCCGCTCCAAAGGCGGATTCACAAGTTTTCCACTGCTGACCTGCCAGAGGACGAGAGACCCACCTACGAAGAATGGTGTACGGACAAGATCGGGCGACTGGCTGTATTGGGACGTCTGGTTTCCCAGGAGGAGATAGCGTCTACCGTCGTATTTTTGGCATCGGAACACGCCCGCAACATCACCGGCCAGGCCATCAATGTTGACAGTGGCTGGGTCATGCACTGGTAAAGAATCTGCCTAAATCATGGGGTGACGCAATGAGCGAAACGAACGACACCAATCCGAGTGGGACCGAACTGGACGCTGAACATTGGCTCCAGGCCTATGAGCAAATGATCAGGATTCGCACGTTCGAGGAGGCGGCCAACGAGCTCTACACCAGCGCGCGCATGCCGGGCATCGCCCACCTCTATATCGGCGAGGAAGCGATCGCCGTTGGCATCTGCGAGGCTCTGCGCCAGGACGATTACATCACCAGCACGCATCGCGGCCACGGTCATTGCCTGGCCAAGGGCGCCGCGCTGGACCGAATGTTCGCCGAACTGTTGGGCAAAGAGGCCGGCTACTGCCGCGGCAAAGGCGGCTCCATGCACATCGCCGACCAGGAGACAGGCAACCTGGGCGCCAATGGCATCGTCGGCGGCAGCGCAGGTATCGCAACCGGCGCCGGCATGTCCATCAAACTGCGCGGAACCGATCAGGTGGCCGTCTGCTTCTTCGGCGACGGCGCCCTGGGCCAGGGTCTCCTCTACGAATCGATGAACATGGCCCAACTCTGGAAGTTGCCGGTTATCTACGTCTGTGAGAACAATCAGTACGGCGAGTATACCCACAACTCCAAGACCGCGGCCGGCTCCATGGTTGGCCGGGCTTCCGGGTTCGGTGTCCATGCGCAGGCCATAGACGGCCAGGATATTCGCACTGTACACGCCACTGCCCGCCTCGTCATCGATCGAGCGCGCAAGGGCGGCGGGCCGGCCTTCCTCGTCTGCAATACCTACCGCTTCCACGGACATCATGTCGGCGATATCGACCGCCCCTACCGCACGCGTGAAGAGGAGGCGGAGTGGGCCAAACGGGACCCTGTGAAGCTTCTCGAGGACTGGCTGTTAAAGAGCAATCAGGCCGAAACGCAGGTCTTTGAACGCATCCAGCAGGATGTAAAAACGGCCGTTGACGATGCTGTAGCCTTCGCCCTCGACGCGTCATTCCCTAGTGAAAGCGAGGTGGAGAATCATGTCTACGCTTGAGAACGGAGTCCATACCAGCCCGGCCATTCACGCGCCAGGCGAGCGCCAAATTACCTTTGGTCAAGCAATTAAAGAGGCCATCGCCGAAGAGATGGCCCGCGACGAGAGCGTCTTCGTGATCGGTGAAGACGTGGCCGTGGCCGGCTCGGTATTCAAAGTGCTCGTCGGCCTGTTGGAGGAGTTCGGCCCGGAGCGGGTGATCGATTCACCTATTTCGGAGGCCGGTATCGCCGGCATCGGCGTCGGCGCCGCCATCACCGGTATGCGGCCCATCGTCGATATCATGTTCGGCGACTTTACCACCTTGGTGATGGACCAGTTGGTCAATCAGGCGGCCAAGACCCACTACATGTCCGGCGGCAAGCTGAAAGTGCCCATGGTCCTGCGTACGACTTTGGGAGCCAGCCGCCGCTCCGCCGCCCAGCACAGCCAGTCTCTACACGCGCTTTTCAGCCACATCCCCGGCCTGAAGGTAGCGATGCCCGCCACCCCTTACGACGCCAAGGGGCTGATGAAAAGCGCCATCCGTGACGACAACCCCGTTGTCGTTTTCGAAGACAAGATGCTCTATCAAGAGCGTGGCCCCGTACCGGAAGCGGAATACACGCTTCCTTTGGGCGAGGCAGAGGTGAAGCGTAGCGGCGAGGACATCACTATCGTAGCAACCAGCTCGATGGTGTACGTGGCCCTGGAAGCTGTTGAAAAACTGGAGTCGATCGGCATCAGCGCGGAGTTGATCGATCCCCGCACTACGAGTCCTCTTGACACTGAGACCCTTGTCCAGTCCGCCCGCAAGACCAGTCGGGCGCTGGTGGTTGACGAGGGCTGCCGGCAGTATGGCGTCACCGGTGAGATAGCCTCGGTCATCGCCGACGGCGCATTCTACTATCTCGACGCCCCGGTAAAGCGCATCGGCGCCATGAACGTCCCGGTTCCGTTCTCGCCTGCGATGGAGGACCTGACTATCCCAACTGCCGACTACGTTGTCGAGACGGCCAAGGCTATGTGCGCCGGAGACAGCTAACATCCAGGTCTCATTATCTGAGGACGCCAAAAGGGGGAACGCATGGCCAAAGAAGTGATAATGCCGGCGCT
Organism: Caldilineaceae bacterium; assembly: GCA_963662575.1. Lineage (GTDB taxonomy): Bacteria > Chloroflexota > Anaerolineae > Caldilineales > Caldilineaceae > Bin5. Next base: position 5,092,741 of record OY759723.1, on the reverse strand, counting down.
GGGAATGGCCCAGGACGAGGGCGTCTTGCTGCGATGGTTCAAAAAAGAAGGCGAGATGGTCACCGCCGGCGAGCCATTGATGGAGGTGGCCACCGACAAGGTGGACGTGCAGGTCGACGCGCCCGCCTCCGGCCTTTTGACCGCAGTAACCGCCAAGGAAGGCGATGAGATTCCTGTGGGACAGGTGATCGCACAGATCGCCGCCGAAGGGGAAGAACTGCCCGCGCCGCAGCAAGCGAGCGACCCTGTCGAGGTCTCGCCCGGCGACAGACCCGCAGACCCCCCTCTTCCTTCCAGCCCGGTCGCGGCACGCATCGCCGCCGAACACGGAATAAATCTGGCAGAAGTCTCGGCTGCAGGGGGTCGTATCTCCAAGGAAGACGTGGAGGCCCATATCCGTGCAGCCGATTCCGGCGCGCGCGTTCTTGCCTCGCCCAAGGCGCGGCGGCTGGCGCGTGAACGGGGCATTGATCTGGCGACGCTGGTCGGAAATGGGCCGGAAGGCGCCGTGCTCGCCGCCGACGTCCCGCAGACTGCGCAGCCTCAAACCGAAAGTCTGCCGCAACCAGTTCCCGAAGTTGCCGCAACTACCGACCGTGCGCCGGCAGCGATGGAACCGGAAACGCAGCCCGTTTCGCGCATGTGGCAGATTATGGCCCAACGCTTGACCGAGAGTTGGAACAGCGTGCCCCACTTTTACCTGGTGCGGGAAGTGAACGCAGCCCAGCTCATAGGCTGGCGCACGCTTCTTGCCGACGGCGCCACAGACGGGGCCAAGATCACCTACACCGACATGCTCACGAAGCTGGCAGGGCTCTCTCTGGCCCGCTTCCCCCGCTTGAACTCCTTCTGGGACGACGGCAAAATCGTCACCAATCCGGACATCAACGTCGGCTTGGCCATAGCTGTCGAAGACGGTTTGCTTGTGCCAGTAGTACATACGGCCAATCGCCTGCGCGTCGATGAGATTGCGGCACGTCGGGCTGACCTGGTCGCTCGTGCCAACGGCGCCGGGCTACTTCCAGACGATTTCGCAGGCGGCACCTTTACAATCAGTAACCTGGGCATGTATGGTGTAGATGCCTTCAATGCCATTGTCAATCCGCCCCAGGCCGCAATCCTGGCGGTGGGCCGCATCGCCGATCGCGTTGTGGCCGAGAATGGGCAGCCGGTCGTGCGCCCGATGATGACTCTGACGCTGTCCTGCGATCACCGTGCTGTAGACGGCGTCCGCGCCGCACAATTTTTGGATGCGTTGGTCGGAATGATCGAAGAGCCGCTGCGGGCGCTATAGATTAGGGCGGCGGTGACGGAGAAAGCCACGAAAAAGCAGGAGGGAGCGGAATGCCGCGCATAAACAGAGCGATTGAGTTGCTGGAGTCCGGACAGCCTGTCTACTATTCCGGCGTCCGCGGTGGTCTGAGCTATGAAAGCGGCACCGCGCACAGAGATACCTGGGCCGACTACCTGATGGTGGATTTTGAGCACGGCTCTTTCGACCTCGTCGGGCTGAGTGCATTCATGCGCGGGCTTGTCGACGCGGGCACAACCAGGAGCGGACACCGCACGCCGGCTGTCATTTGCACAATTCCTACCGACGGCACCGATGAGAATGTGATGCGAGCAAACGCCTGGATGGTCAAACAGGTCCTGGCCCGCGGCGTCCACGGGATACTCCTCTGCCATGCGGAAACGCCTGGCGCGGTCCAGGTATTCGTCGAATCCTCCCGCTATCCTGTCCACTCCATCGGCGTTTCAGACGAGCCAAACGCGCTTACTCAAGGGCGACGGGGCGCCGGAGGACAATCGATGGCAGCTGAGATCTGGGGCATTTCGCCCCAGGAATATGTCCAGAAGGCTGACGTCTGGCCACTGAATCCCGACGGCGAGATCATGCTCGGGCTCAAGATCGAGAACCGGCGCGCGCTCGCGAACGCGGAAGCCAGCGCTGCAGTGCCCGGCATCGCCTTCGCAGAGTGGGGACCGGGCGACATGGGTATGAGTCTGGGCCATGCAGACGCGCATGACCCGCCCTTTCCGCCCGCAATGAGCGCGGCCCGCGCTCGGGTGAAGGCGGCTTGCGATGCCTCGAACGTCTTCTTCCTTAACGGAGTGCGTCCAAATGATGTGGTGGAACGCATCGATGAAGGCGTGATGGTAGGTTCAGCAACGGAAGAGGCGGCCCGCATCGGGCGGGAATATACTGGGCGCCAGATGCCGTGGTAGGCTTAAAGTTATATCCGTGTTTTGTAGGCCAAGCACAAGTAAGGGAAGTCGAAACTAATGCACAGGCAACAACGACAACGCGCCGCACAACTACTTGATGAAACAGGAATCGAGCTGGCTCTCTTCACTGATCATGACAGTGTACGCTGGCTGACCGGCCTCGATCTGCCCGCGCCTGCGCTGCTCTTCTTTGAGCGCGGTAGTTTCACTCTCTTGGCCGACGAAGGGTTTGCCGATGCCTCCTCCTTTGGTACTGAACCCGAGTGTGCGCACGTACCCTTTGTCGGATATACAATCCAGCAGCCTATTGACGCCCCAAGTCGGCTTGCGGAGGCGCTGCGCGAGTTGGTTGCCAGTGTCACCGGGCTGTCCGGCCCGGTTGGCATTGAGGAAAAGAGCTTGCCACTGGCCTTGTGGCAGACGCTCTGCGACGCGCTACCCGGCTGCGAGCCCCTATCGCTTGAGGGCAGGCTGCTGCCTCTGCGAGCGGTCAAAACGGAGGAGGAGTTAGCCCGCATCCGCGAAGGCTTTCGCCTGGTTACAGTAGGTCACGACGCCGGAAGAAAGGCGGTGCGTTTGGGCCAGCGCGAGATCGACGTCTGGACCGAAGTGCAGTCTGCCGTGGAGCGGGAGGCTGGCAAATGGATGCAGATGGGCAATGACTGCATCGTTGGCCATCGACCGGCCAACATGAGCGCCGCGCCCCTCGACTACGAAATCATTGCCAACGATGCCCTCATTCTCGACCTCAGCGTCGTCGTCGACGGCTACTGGACCGACAGTTGCGCAACCTACTATGAAGAGCAACCCACCGCCCAGCAATTTCAAATGCACAAGTTCGTGGAGGAAGCCCTCGCTTATGCAGTCTCCCTCATTCGTCCCGGCGTAGCCGCGCAGGAAGTAGACCAAAAAGTACGCAGCTTCATGGCAAACGGCGGCTACGAAGTCTACCCCCATCACACCGGTCACGGAATCGGACTGACCGGTCATGAATCGCCCCGCATCGTCCCCTACAACCAGGAGCTATTTCAGGAAGGCAATGTAATCATGCTGGAGCCGGGCATCTACATCCCGAGCGTAACCAGCATTCGCTTGGAAGACGCCTTTCTTGTCACTGCAAACGGAGTTGAACAGCTGAGCCATCACGACAAAAATTTGCCGTAGTGGCTGACACGTTCCTGGCACGCCTCATTCCTCGGTTCGGCAACGCGATAGAGCTTTCGTGAAGCACCGTTAAGCCGAATCAGTTTTGGCGTCTCTGGTCCTCAAGTTTCGGTCTCGCCTCGTCGACAGATTTTCAAGCCCCTAGACGAACAACGAGTGATTCTGATTCTTCGGAAGGACGCCCCATCCCAGGAACATGTCCAGTCGGCTTTCAGTTCGACCCAGTGAACGAGAATTTGGATTGAGGACATTCAAGAGTTGAAAATGACTGACACAATTTCCGCTGGTAGGTTTCAAGAAAACGTGACGAGGTCTGGGAGCTGGGAAAGGGTCTTGGCTTCCCTGATCGCAGTGGGCATTGTCCTCGCTCTAACAGTTGTCGTCGTGTCCACGCGTCTCTATCGACTCTCCGAAATTCCGCCGGGCATCATTAACGACGAAGGAGCAAATGGAGTGGATGCCCTGCAAGTATTGCAAGGGGAGCACGCTGTTTTCTTTGCCGAAAAAGCTAGTGGGCGCGAGGCGATGGCAATCTACGCCACCGCTCTCGCCACCTACTTTCTGGGACCATCACTGCTTGCCTTTCATCTGCCCCCGGCACTGGCCAGCGCAGCCGCCGTTTTTGCATTGGGCCTGCTCCTTTTTGGAAGAGACGATATAAGCGGGAAACCTCGGCTATGGCGGGGATTGATGGTGGCAGGAGTAGCCGCAGGCCTGATGGCAGCTTCTATCGGCCAGACTTTTCTGGCGCGCGGGGGATTCAGAGCTAACTTTCTACCACTGATTCTTACTCTCAGTCTGGCCCTTCTGTGGTGGGCGTGGAGACAACCTGGACGACGTACTAGTGTCTGGTGGGGGTTAGCGTTGGCAGGTGCCTGCGCAGGTTTACTGCCATACACTTACATTCCAGCTCGTTTCACACCGCTCCTCTTTTTCTTCCTGGGCCTGAGTTTCCTGTTACCTTTTAGCAGTGCCGCAACAGAAAAAGCCCGGGCCGAATGGCGCAAGGCAGTTGTCTTTCTTGCTTCTGCCTGTCTGGTAGCGGCGCCAATTCTCATCTACTTCATTCTCAATCCTGAGACATTTTTCTTCCGCAGCCAGGAAATTGGGCTTTCCCAAGACAGTCAGCGTTCAACTTTGGGAGCATTTCTAGGCAATGCTATGGACTATCTCCTGAACTTTGGCGCGCGAGGAGATCGGAATGGGGAGTATAATTTTGCCGGTAAACCGCTGCTAAACCCTTTTGAAGCACTTTTCTTCTGGGTGGGCGTAGGAATGTCCCTGTGGCACTGGCGCCGACGACCTGCCTGCCGCCTTCTATTGATCTGGCTGGGAGTAATGATTCTGCCCGCTATGCTGGCCTACAACAGAGGCAATGGACCAAACTCCTTGCGAATAATCGGAGCCGCGCCCGCCGTTTATCTCTTAGTAGGGGTTGGCATGTGGGAAACGGCTCGTCTCGTGAAGGCTCGTCTCCCCAACGTCAATAGGCCCTTTGCGGCCACGCTAGTGGGAATTTTCGTGACCGGCCTGATTCTTGTACGGGGAGCATTCGTATATCGCACCTATTTCTATGAGTGGCTTGGCACTCCCTCCTTCTACGCCGCGGCCGACGCAGAGCTGGCAGAAGTCGCCCGGGTCCTGAACCTGCAATCTTCCGATGACGAAATGGTCTATCTGATCCCTTACGACCTATCTAATGGTCACTATGGCTTCGACTACTTATATCAGGGCGCCGCTCCAGCGCATGTCCTCCATTCGACGATGACACACCTCCCCCAAAGGATAGAATCGCTCCTTGCGACCCAGGATGAACTCACCAGTGTGAAGGTTGTTGACTGGAACGACGAACTGGGTTGGGTCGGGGGAGGAGAAGGACTCACGGTGGCTCTTCTTGAAAAGTATGGGACGCATCTGGACAGCGAACAGTATCCATTCTTCCAGATTCACACGTACAATGACATTGCCCTCGATCACTCCTGGACTTTCTACGAGCAACTCGGGCCGCCAACCGTCCACTACGACGGCGGTATCTCCCTGCATGGGTTTGCCCTGGGCCACGGAGAGGAACAACTTTCCACGCAGCAGCCAGTCAATCTGGGCCAGCAACGTACCTTCTGGATGGCAATGCAGTGGCAGACCGCTCCCGAACTGAACACCGAGTATGCGATTTCTCTGCGACTCCACGATGCTGCTGGCGGCGGCGTCTTTCAAGAGGATATTGTCCTTCTAAACCCGAATCATTCGCGAACAAACAAGTGGGCGCCAGAAAGACCGGTCGAGACACTTAATCACATTGAGATTCCAGCCAATCTTCAATCGGGCCAATACGAATTGCGCCTCATCGTTTACGACTTCGAAACGCTGAAACCAACGGTGGAACTTGGCGTATGGGAGCCGGAGGCTTTTCTGGCAACGATACAGGTTGTGGAAGGCCATTGACGGCAATGCGCTCTTTGAGAGGAACTCGGTATGGATTCACATATGTTTTCGACTGAGAAGCATGGTAATCATAGAGAAGAGCAATTGTGAATCGCCGACATCCGGGGCCAATGTGAATAAAGTCGCACAACTGTTAGGAGACGAAAGAACTCGATTCAGATTAACAACCGCAGGGATTCTGATTGCTCTTATCTTAGCAGTCTCGATTTTGCGGCTCCATCGCCTGTCGGAACTGCCACCCGGTCTGCATCATGATGAAGGAACGCATGGCGTAAATGCTCTGCAAGTGATGCAGGGTGAGCATGCCGCGTTCTTTCCCGAAAACAATGGACGCGAGGGAATGATCGTCTATGCAATTGCACTGGCGACCTCATTCCTGGGACGTACTGCATTGGCAGTGCGTCTGCCGACGGCCGCTGTCAGCGCGGCTACCGTCGTCATTCTTTTCTGGCTGGGGTGGTTGCTCTTTAGGCAGGACGAGGAAAGCGGGCGGCCCACCCCATGGCGCGGCCTGCTCGTCGGTGGCGCCGCTGCTGGCCTGCTGGCGGTGTCTCTCGGGCAGACAGTAATCGGGCGCACTGCGCTCAGAGGCAACCTTCTTTCTTTTTTCCTCTGTATTAGCTTGGCGCTACTCTGGTGGGGGTGGTCGCAGTCTGAACAGGTTCGCTCCCTGAAGGGCGCGACTACTTCACGGGCTTCAGCCGGGCATGACGCGCAACGGTTCCAACTCAGAAACTGGTGGCAGATCGCGCTGGCAGGACTATGCACGGGGCTGCTGCCATACACCTATATTACAGCGCGATTCACGCCCTTCCTGTTTCTCCTGTTTGGCCTCAGTTTCCTGCTTCCCTGGTGCAGGACAGGGGAAGGTAGAAATTTGGAAGGAAAGGGCTCTCCCTCTCCTCGCTTTCATCTCATCGCTTCTCCCACCAAGGCGCAATGGCAAAAGGCTGGCATTTTTGTGGTAGCTGCCGGACTGGTAGCCGCGCCTATTCTCCTCCACTTTGCCCAGAATCCCGATCATTTCTTTCTTCGCAGCGCACAGACTTGGGTCTTCGATTCCGAGCGCAGTCAGGGGAACGCTCTGGCAACCTTTATGGGAAATGTGTGGGGCTATGTGCTGGCTTTTGGCTTTCGGGGCGATCTGCTCTGGCGCCATAACCTGTCGGGACAGCCTCTGCTGAACCTGTGGCAAGCCTTCTTTTTCTGGCTTGGCGCCGGCACGGCGGTGTGGCACTGGCGCAAGCAGCCCGCCTACCGTTTGTTGTTGCTTTGGCTGGTCTTGCTTCTACTGCCGGCAGTGGCTGCAAGAGAAATCACGTCCGTCCCCCCCAATACCATTCGCATGATTGGCGCGATGCCTGCCATCTGTCTGCTCGCTGCTGTAGGCATATGGGAAGCAGTTCAATACATGAGAAATCGGTTCTCAGGGGGAAACGAGTTATGGGCTGGCACTGCTTTCGCGGCCCTAATCAGTCTTGTTATTCTGGCACAGGGCGTGTTCACGTATCGCTCCTATTTTCATAAATGGGCGGCAGCGCCCGAAATCCACCGGGCCTATGGAACAGAATGGCTAGACCTCATCAGTCTGGTAAACAATCAACCGCCTGACGGCAGCATTGTCTATATTGTCCCGGGATTTATGTGGCAATACAGTTTCGAATTCTTGTATCAAGGTGAAGTGCCGGTTCATCTCGTTCACACTGCCATGCCCGACTTTGCTCGCCGCATCGAATCCGCCTTGGCAGATTCCGTGAACCTTTCCGAAGTAAGGGTGGTGGACTGGACCACTGATGTGATCTGGGCTGGAGACGAAGACGAGCGTCTCGCCATACTTCTGGACAAGTACGGGCGCTATCTGGACACAGATGAGTACGATGATTTTCAGATCAAAACCTATACAGATATCACATTGGACCGTCCCTGGAAACTGTATGACAAACTGGAATCGCTGCAAATTGACTACGATGGTGGCATCTCCCTTCTTGGGCTGGCAACCGGACAGGGGACGGAACAACTTTCGGGACAGAATCCGCTAATCTTTGAGCAAGATCGCTCCCTGTGGCTGGCATTGCAATGGCAGACGGCTCCCGAACTAGACGTCGAGTATGCCATTTCGTTACGGTTGCACGATGCTGACGGCAGCGGCGTCTACCAGAAGGACTTTGTCTTATGGAGGCCGGATCACTCCTCCACTAGAGGCAGGGAACAGTCCGAACCCTTTGATTCGCTTCACCTGCTTGACTTACCCGTTGATTTGCAGACAGGCGCCTATGAGTTGCGTATAGTCGTCTACGATTCTGATACGTTGAAACCAACGGTCGAACTCGGCGTATGGGAGCCGGAGACCACCCTTGCTCGCTTGCAGTTGGTTGAAGCCCAATGATATCGAACCTCGCCGTCGAGCACTGTTTAGGCAACAGGCCCTCTGTTGTGGCGGCAGACGGCGCAGGAAGTTGAGAAGAATCCGAAATGTCTGTAACGATGTCCGCTGAGCGTAACACCTCTGGCGCAGGCGCTGAATCAACAACTGAGTCACGCTTTCTCAAACCAGCAGTGGCGGCTATCCTGCTCGTGTTGGCACTTGCTGCTGTCACTCTGCGCTTTCACCGTCTAGACGAACTTCCACCCGGGCTTTTTTTTGACGAAGGGGCAAATGGACTGGATGCTCTGCAAGTACTGCGTGGGAAGCACTCAGTCTACTTTCCAGAGAATTATGGCAGAGAGCCGCTGGGAATCTACTTGATGGCTCTGGCCATTTCTATACTGGGGCGCACTGAATTGGCCCTTCGTGTACCCACGGCACTAGCTAGCGGATGTACTATCTTTGCCGTCTTTTGGTTGGGACGGTTGCTCTTTGGGCGAGATGGGAATAGTGGGCGAGCTACCCCTTGGCGAGGCCTGCTGGTCGGCGGCGTTGGGGCAGGTCTGCTGGCGGTTTCGCTCGCCCAGACGGTCATCGGGCGCACCTCGTTCAGAGTCAACTTCCTCCCTCTGTTGCTCACTCTGTGCCTGGCCTTGCTATGGGAAGGGTGGAGGCGCCGGAGTTGGTGGCGGGTTGCGCTCGCAGGCGCGTGCGCCGGGCTGCTTGCCTATACCTATATCGCGGCCAGATTCACTCCTTTCCTGTTCCTCCTTTTTGGACTGAGCTTTCTGATGCCCTGGGCCAGGAGCGAACCGGAAGGTGCAATCGGTGGAAACGCGTTTCTCTCTCAACGCTTCTCTTCTTTGAAATCTCGCCTGTGGGCTGAGTTGCCGCTGGCAAGCGTTTTTATAGGCGTTGTCAGTGTATTGGCAGCACCGATTCTCGTCTATTTTGCCCTGAATCCAAACTATTTTTTCTTGCGCAGCAGCCAAGTTTCTGTTTTCCAACCTGGTAGCGGATTGATTGGCTTTCTGTGGGCTTTGGTCGTAAACGTGTGGGAGCATCTGTTGGCCTTCGGCATTCGAGGCGACCCGAGTTGGCGGCACAATTACTCTGGTCAGCCACTGCTGAACATGTTGGAAGCCTTCTTTTTCTGGTTGGGCGTGGGGACGGCTGTGTGGCGATGGAAACAGCCCTCTCTTCGTCTGTTGCTTCTCTGGCTGGCGCTGCTGCTGCTACCGGCCGTGCTTTCCAGAGAAAACAATGTTCCCCATTTCCTGCGAATGCTTGGCGCGACGCCAGCGATGTATCTGCTGACTGGTGTCGGCGCGTGGGAAACAATTCGATTCCTGCGGGATCGATTTCCTTGGAGACAGGTCAAGTGGGCGCCCGAATGGAGACTCGAGGGTACTAAGGCCGCTACTGTTGTAGGCACTGTGATCGGACTAATGCTAATTCAAGTTGGGTACACCTATCGCGCTTATTTCCAAGAATGGGCAGCCTCACCTGACGTAAATTTGGCATACGAAACGATCTGGACCGATATGGCCCTTGCCCTGAACGAACATCCTTCCACAAAAAGTATGGTCAATCTGATCGTACCGCATTCTGACTATACATGGACCCACGTAACCAGCATGCACCACAGTTTTGAGTACATCTATTCGGGTGCCGCCGTAACCCGTATCATCCATTCGACAACAGCACACAATATGGCGCCAGTGATCTATTCTACACTTGACGCACTGGAAGAGGTCTCCACGGTTCATTATGTTGATTGGAACATCAGTCTCGTTGGAGGTGTTGCCCATTCCGAACAGCAAGTCGACTACATTCTCAAAAAGTACGGACGGTACCTGGGGAGCGAAAGCCATGACGGCTTTCAAATCCACAGCTACGTGGATATTGACCTGAATCGCCTTTGGTCCTATTACGAACATCTGGAGCCTTTGACAGTTCACTACGATGGCAGCATATCTCTCTATGGGTTCGCGCTTGGGCAGGGCACAGAGCAACTGGCATCGAATCAACAGCTTGACTTGGACCGGGATCACTCTTGGTGGGTAGTACTGCAATGGCAGACCGCCCCAGGCCTGGAAGCCATCTATTCGATTTCACTGCGTTTGCACGACGCTGTAGGTAGTATGGTCTATCAACAAGATGCTGTTCTTGAAAATTTCGTACCTTCCCCCACGAACAGATGGCAAGCAGAAGAACCGGTCGATACACTACACCTTCTACAGTTCCCTTCAGATCTCCCACCCGGCGAATACGACCTGCGCCTTGTCGTCTACGACGTTGAAACGCTGAAACCGACGGTCGAAGTGGGCGTCTGGGAGGCGGAGACGACTTTGGCTAGACTGAAGGTGGGTGAACACGAGTGAGGCTAAACCATCTTCCAATCGCGTTGCTGAAATCTTGTGGTTGACTACCTCTCTGCCCGCGTCAGGATCGTGTTTTCAAAGGAATAGAATTAGGGTATATTGGGTAAACCAACAGCGAGCGACGTGCCAACAACGAATCCTCCAACGTCCCCATATCGGGGAGATTCCGAATCCTCCAATAAGCGAAAACATTGTGCATGCCGAATTAGTTCCAAAGGAGGAACCAGATTGAAATCACTGTTTTCGATTTACTTGCGGGTTCTGGCTGTGGTGGTCTATGTACAGTACATCAGTTCACAGCTCTACGATCCAACCGGGGAAGCATTGGCTGAAACCGTCTACAGAATTCTGGATCCGCTGCTGGTGTTAGGCACGATTATAGTCGTGTACTACGCTTACCAGCGTAAACTCGCAGTAGACGCCGCCTCAGATGACAGCGTAACCAGAGAGTACCTGGAGGCCAACGGAGCCTTTTATTTCAGTGTTGCTCTGTTTTTTGGCCTGCTGTGGAGCTGGGTCGGCTTTCAGTTCTCCAATCCTGCGAACTCCGAAGGCTGGCTGTGGGCTATCATCGACTTATCGTTGCCGCTTCTGTTTTTCGCATCCAGTGTGCAACTCCTGAAAAGCGAAGATTAGCGGCTCTCCCTAGTTTCAACGTGCGCTCTGGCCTTCGAATCGGAAAACCTTTCGCGATCTAAGACATCTGGAAAAGGAACCTCCATGGACAAGATCCCTCTTGCAATCGTCGGTTGTGGTGGCATGGGCCATCGCCACCTGTACGGGCTGGCCGAACTACACAACGCAGGCCTGTCACCCTTCGAGCTGGTTGGCGCCTGCGACCCAGTCCGTGCCAACGCCGAATCCTTAGCAGACGACGCCGAAGAGCGCTTGGGCACTCGTCCTCAGGTCGTTGAAAGCATGGAGGAGCTGGAAGCTCTCGGCGTGGTGGCAGTGGATATTACTACGACGCCCCGCTTCCATCACACTGTGGCCGAGGAAGCAATCGCGCGCGGCTGGCATGCCATGATCGAAAAGCCGGTCGGCCTCACTGTTCGCGCCAGCAATCGCATCCAGCAGGCGGCCGAGCGCGGCGACAGTATCGTCAGTGTGGCCGAAAACTACCGCCGCGACCCTATGAACCGGCTCGGCAAAGCACTCTTGGATGCCGGTGTTATCGGCTCGCCTCGGTTGATGATACACAACACGATGGGCGGCGGCAGCCACATGACAATCACTGTCTGGCGTCACCAGAAGAACCAAAGCGGGGTCCTGCTGGACGTGGGCGTCCACTTTTCCGACATTCTCGAATTTTATCTCGGCCCCGTTCAAACCGTCTACGCCCAATCCCGGCTTCATGAACCGATCCGGTACAACCCTGCCGCCGGCCCGGCAGGACGCTCTACAAGCAACCCCTCCGGCGTGTACGGCAAATGGCAGAAGCAGATGCCGGCGCAGTTTGCCGCCACCGCTGAAGACGCATCCTACGCCACGATTCTGTTTGAAAATGGCGCAGTATGCCAATACATCGAGGATCACGCCGCCCATGGCCAGGGCGTATGGACGCGCCAGATTCACGGTTCGGCAGGTTCGCTTGAGTTGCCCTCCGACCGCTCCGGCCAGCTCATCACACTGCACAAGGACGGCGAATCGATCTGCGACGAAAGCCTGCTCGACCTGGTGCCGGACTTTCACGTGGAGCCGATCACAGCTGCGCTCTTCGGTGGCGACCGTCTTTGGGGCTACGAGTTTCCTTTCCCCGTGACCGATCGCAAACTTCTCGCCGCCGAGTATGGCGAGTTCGGACTGGCCATCGAGGACGGCGGCAGTATCGAGGTCGACGCGGCCCAGGGCGCGCGTTCCGTCGCGCTCACCTACGCCATGTTGGAATCCAATGTGGCGGGCCGGGCATTGACTATGGACGAGGTGCTTTCAGAGAAGGTCGACGCTTACCAGTTGGAGATCGACGAAGAACTCGGGCTGGTGTAGGAGGCTTTTCTCCCACGCGTACCGCCGAGTCTGCCAATTATCGTTGTTCCTTGCGGGAGCGACTTTCAGGACCGACCAGCCTACAGAACTTGGGCTGGTCGGTGTGCTTACGAGAGGAATTGCGAAGAAAGCATTGGACGAAGTTGAACACCAGGAATTCGCAGAAATGTTGCGGGCATCTATTGAGTACATGTTGCCAAAAGCTGCAACGGCCGCTCGGTCTCGTGGACCAGGCAATTGACTAAGGATAAGGGAATCGCTGGCTGCGAGTTTTCGACAATTACGGAAGAGCCGCCTGTACACCAAATGCCGAGTTGGAACCAGCAACTAGAACTTAATGGCCCCTTCGGTCAACCCCCGCATAAACCACTTCTGCAGCAATGCGTAAATGATGATAACCGGCAACGCGCTGAAAAGCAGCATCGTCGCGTCGGCAGCCTCTCCCGCGAACTGATTGCGGAAGCGGGGCGAGAGCGCCGACTCGTAGCTGGTTGCGAGCACCTTCTTGATGCCCACGGAAATGGTCAGCTGCGCATCCCGGTCGATCATCGTATAGGTGATGATATAGTCGCTCCAGACCCCGACGAAGGCCAGCGTGCCGATGATGACCATCGCGCTGCTTGCCAAAGGCAAAGCGATAAACCAGAAGGTGTGCCACCAGCTTGCGCCGTCGATGAATGCGGACTCTTCCACCTCCTGTGGAATCGACAGAAACGCTTGGCGCATTATGAAAATGGCGGCTGGCAAGCCGGCGGCGAAAAGCAGTATCAAGCCAAACAGGCTGTTGCGCAGCTTAAGGAAGCTCATGAGTTCATAGAGGGCCATCAACCCGCCTGCCCGGGGCACAAACATCGAAACTATGATTGCAATAAAGATTAAATCCCGCCCCCAGAAGCGCATTCGGGCGAAGGCGTAGCCGGCAAGTGCCGAGCAAAACACCTGTATGAGCGTCACGCCCGCAGCAAGGATGAAACTATTTCTCATGTAAATAGGCAGCAGTTGAATCGCCTCGAACATGTACTGATAGTTCACCAGGCTAAAGCTGCTGGGGATCAACGCTGCTGAATTGGTGGAGAATTCAAGCCGGTCCTTGAAAGATGTTGCGATGATCCATAGGAGTGGCAACAACACAATGAAAGTGACGAGGGCCAAGAGCACGTGGGAAAAGAAATCTGTTTGCCGTAACCAGGCACGCAGCCGAAACATCGGGCTGTCTGTCAATTCTGCCGCTTGCCGGCCCATGCCGCTTGTATCTGCTTCCGACGCCATTCGTCCGTCCTTTATGCTAGGGACATGCCTTAAGGCTGATGCTGACCTTGGTGAAGAATTCGTGCTTGCTCAAGGTTACTCTCTACTGTCGCGACCAGCGGAAGATTAGCCCCGCAATTAGTGCACTGATCACGCCTATAACCAGACTGATCGCCGCGGCATACCCAAGTCGCAAATCGCCCACCTCGAATGCTTGCTGATAAAGATACAGGCCGAGCGTGCGAGTGGAGTTGGCAGGTCCGCCATTGTTGAGAATCAACATTGGCTCGACGACCCCAAACAGTGGAAGATTCAGGACCACGATTAGAGCGAAAGTGGGTTTCAGCAACGGCGCTGTCAGAAAGCGGAACTGTTGCCAGCCGTTTGCGCCGTCCAGCGATGCTGCTTCGTACATTTCGCTGCCAATATTGTAGATACCGATCAGAAACAGGAGGGTCGGAAAACCGAAGATCATCCAAATATGAGCGGCCCCAATCGAGGGTAAGGCCAAATCTCGGTCACCCAGCCAGTTGGGGGGATTCTCGATTCCCCAATCCCGCAGAACTGTATTTATGAAGCCGAACTGAAAGCCGTACATCTCGCCGAACATCAGGAAAATCACCGCCACTGGCAGCACAGCAGGCAGATAGACGATCCAGCGGTAGAAGGCAGCCCCTTTCTTTACATTGGCGATCAGCACCGCCAGAAGCAAAGCGATAAGGATCATGGCAGGGGCAACAAATACTAGATATTTTAGTGAGATTCCGGCGGCATCCATCGCTCGCCGATCTCCTACCATCTTGACAAAGTTGCTGAAGCCGTTGAATTCCCAGCGCGTATCCGGATAGACAAATCGATAGTCCGTAAACGCCATCGCAAAGCCCCGGAAGATCGGCCAAACGTTAAAGGTCAGATACAGGGCCATTGCCGGCGCGATGAACAGGTATCCCAGCAGGTTGCTTTTGCGGACGGCAGCCAGTCGGCCGCGCGATTGTCGATAGCTGCGAATCGCGCCGAACAGCCCGCCACCCCCAGATTCGGATTGTGCTGTCATCGAAGACTCCTCGAAAAAGGATGAGGAATCAATCAGCAGGAGCCATCTTACTCAACTGCCGCTGATTGATCCCTGAACCTTGTTAGGCCATCATCATCCGATCGTAGCGACCGGACTCCTTCAACTCGTCCAGATCGATCTGGATGCCTTCCATCGCGACTTCAATGACTTCCTCTGGCGTGACACTTTGGGTCGCGTCGCGCAGCCGCTGCATCTCAGGGGCGAGATTGCTGTTCTGGAGTCCAAAGAACAGGTTGGACGGGAACCAGACCGAGTTGCGCACCAACTCTATGCCGGCAAGTTGCCACTGCTGCACCGGGTCGTCCTTGACAAACTCGTCGTAGGTGTACTCGTAGCAAGGCTTGGCAGCAACTTCCGTGATCTGCTTACCGGTGGCCTTGTTCTCCGGCCCAAACCACCACAGCGTGAAGTCGACCGCGCCTTGCGGGTTGGCAGCCTTGTTCAGCAGAGCGGTGGAGTTGATCCAGAATGGGGTGCCTGCTTTTGTTCCAGCGACTTCAGGATCCTCTCGGAAGAAGTTGATTCCGGTCGTGGCCGTTTCCTGTCCGAAGGTCTGCTGGGCCATTGTGCCGTGGACATCGAACGAGGTCAGCAGCGCCGTTCCGCCCTTCAACCAGTTGCCGAAATTCTCGCCTGTAGCCGGTGCCATCAGACCGTCTTCAACCATTTCGCGAATCCACGTCAGAGAGGCAAGGCTTGCCTCGCCTGAGATATCAATCAAACCATCGTCCGTAAGCGGCGTCTCCGTTGCTCCCCAGAGCATGGCGTACAGATCGCAAAGAGGGAAGCACGCTGCATCGAAAGGAGTCAGTTCCGGGCTGGTCTCGGCGATCTTTTCGGCCGCTTCCCGAACCGCGTCCCAAGTCATCGGCTGGCTGTCAAAACCGGCCTTCTCCATTGGTTCCCAGAACCAGCCCAAAGCTACACTACCGACATTACCTGGGATTCCGAACTGACTACCTTCGATCTTGTGTACCTCAAAAATCGAGGGAATGATCCCCGGTACGACCTCGTCTGACCTTGGAATCGACGATGCTTCGATAAACTCGTCCATGGACTGAATCAGGCCCCGACTGTGCCACCTGGGAGCGTCCCACGGAAAGACAACTACGGCATAGGCGTCCCAGATGAGATCGCCGGCCGCCTGGGCGGCCTGAATCTTCGTATCCGGACTGCCTGCTGGCTCTTCTATTGCTACCTGAGCTTCGAATTCGCTGTTCCAGCGTTCTACGGCATCATCCGCCGCGTACGCGCTGCGGATGTCGGAGCGGATCAGCATGGTGATGCCCAGGGCTTCGGCGCTGGCTGCTGCTGCATCTTCCATGTCCCCGCCGCTGTCAGGGGCCGGAGCGGCGCAGGCCGCCACCACAGAGGCCAGTGTGAGCCCGCCCGTTGCGCGCAAGAACTGCCTTCGACTGAATTGGCCATTTGCCAAGACTTCTGTTTTGTTGCGATTGAGATTCTGTTCCGTCATGTCTTGCTCCTTTAGAAAATGGGATGGAATGGAAACTGATCACACTATTGTGTGACAGAAGGTGAACTCTTTAATGCACTGTAGCCAGGAAATAGCCTGCCGGGGGGACAGAGTAGAGATTGCAGCGATTATTCGTTGACTGAGTATTGTTTAGCGTAAAAGACATGTAATGTCAAAACTTACTGACTCTGATCTCCCAATCCAACCTGACACTTCGCGCAGGAAGTCAACAGGGAAAGAACAGACCAGATTCAATCGGGACTGTCCTCTTCGGACTAGTGAGGTCCCTGTTCCCGGCCCAGCTGGTCGTCTGGATTCATGACGGTGAGGCGCCAACTATTACGCAGCCGCCAGGACGCAGTGGAGTCCTTCCCGAAAGTTTTCTCAATTGTCTGCAATGGCCGGAACTACCTCATTCTTCAGCAGTTCCATCGAGCGCAGCCAGCGCGGCTTGTCGTCCCAGTCATGGCCGATGGCGAGCAGCGTGCCGAATCCTCCTGTCAGGTCTTGGATTTCCTGCAGACGGCGTGTGCACTCCTCCGGGTCCCCAACGATCGCCAGGCGTCGCACCGCGTACTCCGCCGTCACTTCTTCGTCCGGCATTTCCGGATCCTCTTTTTGATTTTCGTCTCGGTTTCCCCGTGATTATGAAGAAATCCCTGTGCAGGGGCACAGGGTAACAGGTGACATGAAGGAGCTGTACTGGATACTAGTTCCTGAATGAGACATCTGCACTTAGCCAATCAATACGGAGGAACTCGACGTGCAGCCCATTTGTGCCTAAGCCCGGAGCTTGCATGAATTCACATCGGCCACACAGAATCTTTTAAGGGGCACCGATATGTGTCTCAACAATCGAAGACGGCAGCAGTATCGAGGTCGACGCGGCCCAGGGCGCGCATTCCGTCGCGCTCACCTACGCCATGTTGGAATCCAAAGTGGCGGGCCGGGCGGTGACTATGGATGAGGTGCTGGCAGAAAATGTCGACGCTTACCAGTTGGAGATAGACGAAGAACTGAGACTGGTGTAGGGGGATCTGTCTTCGGGCTCACATACAGATGCGCCAGAAATCGGCAACATCTTCCTCCTATTCGGATTTCTCGGCGGGAGGGATGAGTGCATAGATGATGCCATCGAGAAAACCGACGGCGTACAGGTCGCCCTGCTCGTTAGTTCCAATGCTGCTGATGGGAACGGAATCTTCTATTAGCAGTCTGTTCTTCCAACCCTCTCCCTGGCGTTGCAACGCCCAAATGCGCCCACGGCAAAAGTCGGCATAGTAAAAGACACTATTGCGTACCACGCCGCCTGCGATGGCGCACCCCTGGGAATGGTCATAATTGGTTACTGGCAAGACAAATCCTTCGTTGGCACAGTTCACACTTAAAACCTCGTGACAGAAATTGCCCTCCCAGATAGACCAACCGTAGTGTTCACCCCCGGGACTATCGGCACTTTGAAAGTTTACTTCCTCTCGAGAACTCTGGCCTGCGTCGGGGATGTACAGATCACCGGTCTCTGAATCAAAGGCGAAACCCCAGGGATTGCGTAGCCCCTGCGCCCAAATCTCAGGGTACATACCCGGTGATGTTACAAACGGATTGTCAGGAGGTATACCGTAAGGCTTGACGTCCGATTCCACATCGATTCGCAGGATTTTGCTCAGCAAGTTGCCAGCATCCTGTGCCAAAACCACCGGAATTGTTCCTCCGCCATCCCCACTGCCAATGTAAAGATAGCCATCGTTCGGGCCAAATGCAATGGTGCCGCCATTGTGCGATCGTTCGGGCTGGTCAATCACCAGGAGGATTTCTTCGCTATCGGGGTCAGCTTGATCAGGGTCGCCAGTCGTCGTAAATCGACTGATCACGGTATCTCCATCGAGATTCGTATAACTCGCGTAAAAATGTTGCCGGTGTGTCCCAGCCAGGCGCTCGCCACTCTTCAACATGGCATTGTTAGGGGGAAAGACGAGATTGAAAAATCCCTGCTCGGCAGCAACCGATAAAACACGATTCGTAATATCCAGGAAGGGCGTTTTTTCTATCGTGCCATTCCTGATGAGGCGGATACGTCCCACTTTTTCAACCACGAACACCCTGCCGTTGCCATCTCCCGCGTGCGTAATCTGAACAGGCATCTCTAGCCCAGAAGCAATTTCTTGGAGCTGCCATTCGGCCTCTTGGTGTCGCGGCTCAACCGCGTCTTCCAAGCCCCAAATCCGAATCTCCCGCCAGGCGGCCCAGCCATAACTTTGAGTTGTAAGAATGTAAACCTTATTGACTTCATGAGGCGGATCGACAATGACTTCCAAAATGTGGCCATCTTCGGTTTGAACATTGGCGAGACGCCTGTACATGGTTGATGTGTTCGAATCGTCTCCAAACCAAATTTCGTGCGTCGTGAGTCCAGGCTGGGGTTGAGATATGATCAACTCGATCCTGTCCACCGTTCGAAACTCTTCGAATTCGATGACAACCCAGGTCGGCGCAAGCCTTTTTGCCACCCACATTGTCTCCAGGTCGCCATCGAATGCTTGCTGTATGGACTCTTCCTCAACCGAGGCGGATACCTTCCCCCAATTCACAAGATTCACACTGGCCGGACTGTCTTGTGTAGGTTCCGTCGTCACTGTACAACTGACTGTTCCTAACAGGAAAACCAACAGGACGATTCCAACACTCGGCGCTTCCCTCATTAAATTCATTCCTCCCGTCTAACGGCTATCAGATTCGCAATTAGCCTGGTATGCCATGCGTGCCTTTTGCGCCTTGGCGATGACACTTACGCCCCAATGCTGCCATCGCGAGAAATCCCATTCTGTCAATATTGTCAGAATTGTCCCATCAGTCGTCCCCAAGCGCAGGGATCACCTCATTCTTCAACAACTCCATCGAGCGCAGCCAGCGCGGCTTGTCGTCCCAGTCATGGCCGATGGCGAGCAACGTCCCGAATCCGCCAGTCAGGTCTTGGATTTCCTGCAGACGGCGTGTGCACTCCTCAGGGTCCCCCACGATCGCCAGGCGCCGCACCGCGTACTCCGCGGTCACCTCTTCGTCCGGCATATCCGGGTCCTCTTTCCACCCGTCGAGGCGACCGGGTCCGATCAATCTGATCAGATAGTCGAACGACTGTCCAAAGGCGCTGTTGAGAGCAAAGTCGAACGCCTCCTCTGTCGACTCGCCTACGAAGATGTTGCGCGCTATCCGCCATTCCCTCCGATCAGGCGCGTCCCGCCCGGCTTCTGCGGCGCCGGCGCAGAATGTTTCCCAGTGCTGTGCCAATGTCGACATCGGAACCAGGTTCGTGCTTAATGGAAAAAATCCGCGCTGCCCCGCCATACGCGCGGCCATGGAAGTGCCCTTCAGGACCGCCATCGCCACCGGTGGATGCGGCTTCTGGTAAGGCCGCAGGATCTGTCCCATTCCAATGTCCGGGCGCGTCTCATCAATATGTATGTGCCAGTAGTCGCCCTTGAAGTCGAAGGGGGCGTCTGTTGTCCACAGCTTCAACACCATATTGATGCTTTCGACCGTCATCAGGCCCAGAGTTCGGGGATCCGCGGGCAGATCGAACAGGCTGAGGTCCGTCGGAATGCCGGTCTGGCCGAAGCCGCACATCACCCGGCCGCGCGAGAGATGGTCCAGCATCGACAGGCGGACTGCCACGTTTACCGGGTGGTGGAAAGGTGCGATCGTAACGCCGGTCCCGAACTTGATGGTGCTGGTGCGGGCAATTGCATTGGCGATGAATACGTCGTTCGAGGGCATCGGCTCCCACTTGACCGAGTGATGCTGGCCGATCCACGCCTCGGAATACCCAAGCGCCTCGGCCCGCTCGATCAACTCCAGGTCCTCTTCAAGACTCTGCGTAAAGTCTTTTTCTGGCGGGTGGACGGGCATCAGGAAATAGCCGAGTTCCATGGGCTCTTCTCCAATTCAGTGAGACAAAAAGGTGGGTAGTTGTTCGACCGCAATGCACTGTCGGCACTGGGGCGAATTCTTCGTCGCGTCCGTTCAGACTGTGGCCTGCTCCAGCCAGGCGTCGTCTATTTCGAGACCGAAGCCCGGCGCGTCGCTTGGGCGCACATACCCGTCCTCAATCACCGCTGTGCCGGGCAGCTTGACCATCTCCGCCAAAGGTACACCTGGTGCGGACACGCTCTCGGATCGTTCGCCCCAGGTTACAGCCGGCATGGCCATCGAAAGATGCTGGCCAAAGGGGTAGTTCATGCCTGCATGGGCAATAACGGAAATGTCATTGGCCTGCGCCAGGTGGCAGATCTTGGCGGCCGCGGTAATGCCGCCGCACCAGAGAACATCCGGCTGGAAAATGTCCACCAGGCGCTTACCCGCGGCCGCGGCGAACGGCGCCAGGTTATACCAGTGCTCGCCGGTAGCCAGCGTCTGCCAGGGCAACCGCTGCCGAATCGACTCGTAGCCAAGCAGATCCTCCGGCTGAATATAGTCCTCCAGCCATTTCAGGTTGTAAGGCCGCATCCGCTCGGCCACTCGCACCGTATACTCGCTGTTGTACGCCGTCCAGCCGTCCAACATCAGTTCCACGTCGTCGCCGATGGTTTCGCGCGTGCTGGCCACCAGCTCTTCCAGCTTGTTGAGGCCTTCCAGCCCGTGCTCCGGGCCCCAGGGGCTGAACAGTTTTGTCGCCTTAAAGCCCAGCTCCATGTACCATTCCTGATCGAAACCGGAAGCGTAGCAGAAAATCTTGTCTTTCTGGGGCCCACCCAATAGTTCGTAGACCGGCAGTCCCAGCAGCTTGCCTTTGAGATCCCATAGGGCAACGTCGAGCGCGCTGATGGCATAGCTGGTCATTCCAGTGGGACTGAAAGCAGAACAGAGCCGAACCATCATGTCCCACAGCTTCTCAGTGGCCATGGCGTTTTCGCCGATAAGATTGGGGCCGAGATGTTCGTTGATGAGGGATGTGACCGGCGGGCCGTAGAGCGACATGCCAAATCCCTGCGTGCCATCTTCGGCGGTGACCAGCACGGCCGGTCGTTTCCAAGGCGCGAAAGAGACGTGCCCCTCACCGTTGGGGAAGCGGTCGTATCGCGCCATCGGACGGTTCATGTGGATGGTCTGCGCGCGGCTGGGTGTGCGCGGCGGTGTCTTTGGCTTTGGGTCGGTCTTAATCTCAAATGCGCGGATCTCTTTGATTTTCATCTCGGTTTCCCCGTGATTATGTCGAAATCCCTGTGCAGGGGCACAGGGTAACAGGTGACATGAAGGAGCTGTACTGGATGTTAGTTCCTGAATGAGACATCTGCACTTTGCCAATCAATACTGAGGAACTCGACGTGCAGCCCATTTGTGCCTAAGCCTGGAGCTCGTATGAATTCACATCGGCCACACAGAATCTCTTCTGGGGCACCGATATGTGTCTCAACAAAGGAAACCGCTTGTCCGCTCTTCACTGCGAATGGGTAGGCCCATACCTTCAGCTCAACCCCCATCCGCGAGAGCTATCCCTTGATATCGGTGACGGTGATTCCCTTCAGGAATGCGTTTTGAGAAAAGAAGAACAGGATCAGACAGGGGAGTATGATAATGAGTGCAGCGGCCATATAAAGGTGCCACGGTGTTCCCCGAAAGGCCACATTGAAGTTCGCCAGGAACAATGTCAGCGTAAAGTTCTTTGGCGTAGACAGAATGATCAGCGGGCCGAGGAAATCATTCCAGAAGAAAACGAAAGCGAATACTGCGACCGCCGCCAGAGCCGGCTTGGAAAGTGGCAGGATGATCCGAATGAATATATGCCACCGCGACGCGCCGTCAAGATAGGCCGCTTCGTCATACTCTATCGGAATCGTCATGAAAAACTGGCGTAGCAAAAAGATGTTCCACGCCGATCCGAACCAATGGGGAATCATAAGCGGCCACAGTGTGTCCAGCCAGCCGAGCCTTTGCCAAATGATAAACTGAGGCACCATTACCACTGCGAATGGAATCATGAGCGTACTCAGGATCCCCAGGAAGATGACGTTCTTGCCCGGGAACTCCAGCCGGGCGAATGCATAGGCCACCAGCGCACTGGAAAATATCGTCGAGACGACTCCATTCACGGATACGATCATCGTGTTGATCGCATACGTATAGACAGGCGGATCCGTCTCGTACTGCATCGTAAACGCAGTGATGAAATTCGACCACATTACCGGCTTGGGTATCCACGTGGGCGGTAACGTAAAGACCTGGTTGGAGGGCTTGAGAGCCGTGTTCAACATCCAATAGAATGGCAGAAGAAACAGAAATGCCGAAAGAATGAGAAGTGCGTAGATCACTAACAGCCGCACAAGGCCGGTCTGGAATCGATTGCCCAGCAGGTGGGTACGCATTCTGCTGGGGCGTGTGTATCGCTCGCTGCCCAGACCTTCAGCTGTTGGAACTGTTTCGTTGCCAACTACCACTATCGTTTCTCCCGCTGGGCTAGCGCGCGCCGCCCTCGTAATAGACCCAGCGCCCGGCAAGCCGGAACTGGAATATTGTCAGCCCAAAAATGAGCAGGAACATGATCCAGGCCATGGCAGAGGCATAGCCCATTTTGAGGAAATGAAAGGCGTTTTGGTAGAGATGAAGGCCCAGGAAAAGCGTGGCGTTGTCCGGTCCGCCTCCAGTCATCACATAAGGTTCTGCAAAGGTCTGCACCGCCGCAATTATTCCCATGACGACATTGAAAAAGATAGCCGGGGACAGCATGGGCAGTGTGATTGAGAAGAATTTCGAAACTTCACCGGCGCCATCTATATCAGCCGCTTCGTACAGTTGCTGCGGAAGCCCTTGCAAAGCTGCCAGATAGATGACCATGGGAATGCCGACGTTCCAGAGGCTCTTGACGATCAGTGAACCCAACACCACCTCCCTGTCAAACAGCCAGTTTCGACCTTCCAGACCCATCAGTTCCAAACCATTGTTCACGATTCCCAGTTCAGTGTGATACATCCACACCCAAATGACGGACCCGGCCACGCCGCTGACCACCGCCGGCAAATAGAAGGCCGAACGCCAGAATCCCAGAAGTCGAATTCGCTGATTCAGGAGCAAAGCCAGTCCAAGAGCCAACACCTGGCCAATCGGAACGGAAATCAGCACAAATTTGAATGTCACCCAGATCGAAATTCGAAACAACTCATCTGTGGTGACCATGCTAATGTAATGCGTGAGCCCATAGAACCTGGGGGGCGCGATCATCTTCCAGCGAAAGAAACTGAGGACGAAAGATGCAATGATGGGGCCGCCGACGAAGAGGATAAAGCCAATAACCCAAGGCAAGATGAAGGCGTAAGCAACAATGGCATCGTGGAAACGCCTGCTTCGCCAGACACTACTGCGAGGTGTAAGACCGGTAGTGGTCACGGATATATGCCTCATTGACGCGCTTATATATTGCCCGGCCATCCTGGTGCCCAGTCATGACCGCTTCGCGCAAGCGCAATCTATTTCACACACGAAGGCCACGAAGGCAAAGGGGATGCCCTATGCCTTCGCGGGCCTTCGTTTTCTTAGAGTTTCAAGATTTCGGTCTAAATGTCCGATATGACGGCCGTGACCTTCGGCGAAACATCCGGGAAGATTTCGGCCGCTTTGGCATCGCCGGCGTACACCTTCTCCAGCGCGTTGCCGATCAGATTCAGAGCTTCGCCTTCGTTGGCAGGTCCGGGCAGAATGTGTCCATAGTCCAACGCGTCGGGAATCACGTCCCAATCCACCGCAAAGTCAACCTCCGCGACCCAGGGGAACGGTTCGATCGCATTGGATGAGCGACGCGTTCCAGGGAAATTCGCTTCCGAGGCGTAGTTGTAGATACCCTGTGTGCTCGTGTTGTAATTGAGCCAGGTCCAGGCGATATCCTTGTATTCCGATGTCGTGGCAATGTTGTTGAACGCACCGTGCGTGATGGTATCGCGCTGTGTTTGGCTGGGTTCGGCGACAACATTGAACCGGAATCCGGCGTCAACAAGGCTCCCGGTGATCCAGGACCCCATGCGTTGCATTCCAATCTTGCCGGCTGACAAAAGCTCCGCAGCCGCGCCTGAGCCGCCAATCCCAATAATCTGGGATGGTGACGGCATCACATTGCCGTCGAGCAGCATGTCCGCCCAGAACTGAATCGCCTGGATCGTCTCTTCCTTGTCAAGCCTGCTCTCGAGGAAATCCTCGCTGTAGAAGCTGCCGCCGTTCTGCCAGGCCTGCTTGACACTGAACATGTGCCAGCCAACCGGTATCGTCTCAGAACCCCAGATTTTGTTGTCGGGATCGCTGATGGCGCGGGCCTTTTCTTCAAAGTCGGTCCAGGTAAAGCTGTCCTTGTCGGGATACTCGACACCGGCGGCGTCGAAAAGATCGGCGTTGTAGAAGGTCACGTGGGGAGCAGCCGCGTCGGGAACGCCAAAACGCTTACCTTCGACGATCGGATAATTCCACCAATTCTCGTAGAAGTCGTCGGGCTCGAAATCGGGTTGGCCATCGACATAAGGCTGAACATCGATAAACTGATTATTGCGGCCCATATCAAGAGCCATCGCTTCCCAACTGCGAACGACGTCAGGGAGCGTGCCTGCGGCTGCCAGAGCCGGAATTTTGGCGTGAAACTCGCCAATCTGCTCTACACTGACTTCGATGTCGGGATACTCTTCATGGAACGACTCGAGGGTCGTTGCAACACCAGCGGCGGGATCATGGCGCCCGTAACGGATCGTAATGCGCTCCGCCATCGGTGCTTCCCCCATCGCCCCTTCGTCTGCAGGCGCGGCAACTGGCGCGCATGCTGCCAGAGCAGCGGCGCCGGCAATCGTTCCCCCAACTTTGAGAAAAGTTCGTCTGGACAGGGTCTCTCTTTGCGTCATTGTTGGATATCTCCTTCTGTGAAATCGAATGGTACCATGTTGGCAACTCACTTTTCGGGGCTCCTGATAATCCTATTGAAAATGGACATTATGTCAATTTTTGGTTGCCTTGTAACCATTCAGCCGCAATCAGCACGCAACCCTGACCGATGCGAGTTAAGCAGTCTGCTATCTCCTGACTCCTCGTTCCTCCCTCCTCGTATTATGGGCGGTCGGCCGCAAGCGGCCTCCCTTGTGCGGGGGGACACCCCCCGCAACGCCCCCCTCCAAAACCATCGCTCACCGACAGTACGCCTTCATCGCAGCAGTGAGGCTAAAGCAAGCTGGCGGCCGCCAACCGAATACGCAGTCAGATAGCCTGAATAGCGCCGGACATTGAAGGGCAGGTCAAGAAAGACACCGTCTGTGGCCAGGTAGTTACCTGACGCGCACTTAGCGAGTTTCCAAGCCTTTAGTCAGTAGATTTTAGCGTGTGGGTGTAGATTCTAGTCGCGCAGCGTCGACCCTGAAGGGGCTGGTTAGGAGTCCGTCACGCGGTGAGCCACAGAATAGGCTCGGTGACATACTCGCGTATGGTGTTGAGAAAACGCGCCGCCGGGGCACCGTCCACTACGCGATGGTCAAAGGTCAGGCTGAGAGCAACCATCTGGCGAGGAACGACTTCACCTTCGTAGACCGCCGGCTTGCAGACGATACGTCCAATGCCTAGAATGGCGGCTTGGGGCAGGTTGATGATGGGCGTGAAAGCGTCGATTCCATACATGCCCAGATTCGTGATCGTGAAGGTCCCCCCCTGCATCGCCTCATTGCCCAGACGTTCCTGGCGGGCGCCCTCGATCAGGCTGGCTGTTTCCGCCGTGACCTGCCGCAACGACTTACCCGGCACGTCCCGCATTACAGGCGCAAGCAACCCAGCCTCAGTTTCGACTGCGAAGCCGATGTGGATATTCCCGTGCAGAATCAACCCGTCATCGCTCCAACTGGAGTTAAGCGCTGGATGGTCCTGAAGCGCAGCCGCAGTCAATTTGAGATAAATGTCGTTGTAGCTGGGAATGGCCAACCCGCGCCGGGCAAAGCTGTCGCTGAGCTGCTGTCGCAACGCCACCAGTTCGGTGGCGTCCGCCTCGGTGGTCAAAGTGACGGGGGCGGTTGAGCGGGCACTCTCTGCCATCCGCTGGGCCGTGATCTGGCGGATGCGGCTGTGCGGAACGAGCTGCGTTTCCCCCTCGTCCGCCGGTACAGGTAGACGGCGGGCCGCGATCGCGGCCTCCACGTCCTCGCGCTGAATGCGGCCGCCTGGCCTGCTTGCAGTCACGTCCGACAGATTTATACCGGCCTCCGCGGCAATGCGGCGCGCTACCGGCGTGGCGTCAACGACCACCTCTGCTGGGCGAATCTCCGCGGCCGCGCGCACGTCCCGTTCAACGATCCGACCCGTGCGGCCGCTGCCTCTCAACTCTGTCCAGTCCACGCCCAACTCGCCCGCCGCGCGCCGTGCCCGTGGGCTGATCGCAGGTGTGCCGCGTCCATCTGCCGCCAGCGACCGCGACCCTGAAGCACTCTGTGCAGCAGACGGCGCCGACGCTGTCCCACGCGCCGCGACTTCATGTTCCGTTTGTGATGTGGTCGCCGCGGCGTGGCCACTCTCCTCCGGCATCGATTCCCCAGCCTGGACTATATAGGCAAGCAGCGCGCCGACGGGAATGACATCACCGGGGGCCGGCGCGTTGGCGGGGAGCCGCAGGATACCGGCCTCGAACACCTCGACCTCCTGCGTGGCCTTGTCGCCCTCAACCGTAAAGAGCAGATCGCCGGCCTGGACTTCGTCGCCATCCTGTTTCAGCCATTCGCCGAAGACGCCCTCTTCCATCGTCCAACCCAGGCGCGGCATTGTCACTTCGTAGGCCATCGGATCTCCCCTATTGAACAGTTCTCGCAGTGGAAGTGGTGATGGAAGCGTGGTTGTTGAAAGTGATCCAATTCGATTACTCAGCCAGCAGATCGCGTATGCTCTGTTCGATGTCAGCCGCCTCCGGCGTGATAGCCTGTTCCAGCGACGGGCTGTAGGGCGTGGGCACATGCGCGCCGTTCAGGCGGCGGATCGGCGCGTCCAATTCGTCAAATCCGCGGTCGATAACCTGTGCCGCGATTTCGGCGCCCACGCCACAAGGCTGGAAGGTCTCATCCACGATCAGGAGACGCCCGGTCTTTTGAACAGACTCCAGAATCGTTGCCATATCCAGCGGCGCGATCGTGCGCGGATCGATCACCTCGACGGAGATGCCTTCCCCTGCCAGCTTTTCGCATGCAGTGAGTGACTTATCCACCATCGAACCTATCGCGACAAGTGTGCAGTCGGTTCCCTCGCGGGCGATGCGTGCCTGTCCAAAGGGGATCGCGTAGTCACCTTCGGGCACATCGCCGCGATTGAAAAGCAGCGATTTGTGTTCCAAAAAGAGCACTGGGTCGTCGCTCTGCAGCGCAGTCGCGAAGAGACCCTTGGCGTCGCTTGGAGTAGCAGGCACCACCACTCGAAATCCGGGCAGATGGGCAAAGATCGGATAGTAGCTGCCAGAATGGTGGGTCGCAGCCGAGTGGCCGATACCAATCGCGCCGCGCAGGAGGATCGGCATCTTGAGGCGGCCGCTGCTCATGTACTGCATCTTGGCGATCTGATTGACCAGTTCGCCAAAGGCGTCGAGAATAAAGTCGAAGAACATGAAGTCTACAACGGGACGCGTACCGGTCATGGCCGCGCCGGCGCACATGCCGACAAAACCGCGTTCGCTTATCGGCGTGTCGCACAGGCGCTCGGGGCCGTACTTGGCGAAAAGGCCAACCGTGGTATTAAAGTTGCCGCCTCGCTCTCCTATCCCTTCACCGACAACGAAAATCGAGGGATCGCGGGCCATGGCGCTGTCAAGGGCCTCCACAGTGGCTTCAACGTAGGTCAGTTCTCGCATGGCCTTCACTCCTGGCTGAAAATGTAATCGCTGACCGTATCAGGCTCCGGCCATGGACTGTTACGGGCGAACTCCTCCGCGTCCGTCACCGTCGCCCTCACTTCTGCCTCGATAGCGGCGAGCGTTTCAACGCCGGCCTCCTCATTTTCCAGGAGCCACTCGTTGTAGCGCTTTATCGGGTCGCGCTCCTTCCACTCCTCGACCTCTTCCGGTGTACGGTAGCCGGCGTCTCGCATGCCTTCGGAATGGGCGCGTGTCCGATAAGTGCGGCACTCAATCAAAGTGGGGCCTTTACCGCCGCGTGCCCGCTGCACCGCTTCCTCCGCCGCATCATAAACGGCCAACACGTCGTTGCCGTCCACTGTGACGCTCTCCATGCCGTAGGCAGGTCCGCGGTTGCCTACGTTGGGATTGCCGGCGGAGTAGGCGAAGGGCACCTCGGTAGCATACAGATTGTTCTCGCACACAAACAGCGTCGGCAACTTCCAGATGCTGGCCAGATTCAACCCCTCGTGAAAGGCGCCGTTATTGACCGCGCCATCGCCAAAAAAGGCGACGCCGACCTGGTCGGTTTTGAGCAGCTTGAACGAATAGCCGGCGCCGGTTGCTTGCAGGATACAGGGGCCGACAATGCCGCTCGTCCCCATCATCCCAACCTCCGGCTTGAAGAGGTGCATGCTTCCCCCCCTCCCTTGCGAGCAGCCGGTCGCGCGCCCGAAAAGCTCGGCAATCACTTCGTGGGGGCTGACTCCCTTCGCCAGCGCATGACCGTGCCCGCGGTGCGTGCTGAAGACGGCATCGTCGGCGCGGAGGTGCGCGCACACGCCGGTGGCGATCGCCTCTTCGCCGACATAGGTATGGCAGGCGCCGTGAACCAGACCCATCTGATGCGATCGGGCCAACTGCTCCTCAGTGTAGCGTATATTGATCATCTGCCTGTAGAGCGCGAGGAGTTGCTCTGATTGGGGCATACCATCCACCTCCCTTGTGACGAGTTGGTCGGAAATCGGCGGGCTACTTCCCCCCGCGCGACTTTCGGCAAAAGGCCGGGCTGAGATCAGTTCGGCACCGCGGCAGGCATTCCCGGATGGGAACCGCTGACATTTTTGGCCAGATTGCCGCCATCCAGGGGAATCAACGCGCCTGTCATCCAGCCGGAGGCATCAGAAGCAAGAAATATCGCCGGCCCTCTGATGTCGTTTGGATCACCCATGCGGCCGATCGGCAATCCGCGCAAGTAAGAAGCCCCCAGGACGGGGTCCGCCGCGATCCTTACCCGCAAGTCCTCGTTCATAATCTGGGCGCATACAATGGCGTTGACGCGCACGCCCAGGCTGCTCCACTCAGTGCTCAGTTCCCGCGTCATCGCCGCAACCGCGCCCATCGCCATGCTGTAGGCAATGTGGTTGCGGCCTAGCGCGCTCAACCCGGCGATGGAAACGATGCTGAAAATGCTGCCGCGCCCCTGCGCCATCATCCGCTTGGCCGCTTCCTGCGTGCAGATATAGCGCCCGACAACCAGGTTCTGCATCACCTGTTGAATTTCGACCTCGGTCAATTCAAGAGGGTCGTTGCGGATACCCTCGCCGGCGATGTTGCTAAGAACGTCTACCCGCCCAAATTCGCTGTCCACCCTTTCGTACGCGGCCCGGATCTGGTCCGCGTTCGAAATATCACAATTGACTGGCAGAGCCCTCCGGCCCATCTGCTCTATCTCGTGTGCCGTCTCCTGCGCACCAACCTCATTGATGTCAAGCAGCACAACATCCGCGCCAACCTCGGCAAAGGCTATTGATGTTATGCGGCCCATGCCGCTTGCCGCGCCCGACACGATGGCCACGCGGCCCGTCAGGTCAAAGAGTGGGTGGGTCATTGCACGCGATCTCCTCTGGTTATTCTATCTTTCAGGAACGTCATTGACAGGCGCACGCGGCTGCTCTCCGCGCAGAACGCGTACCACCTCCTCCGCTCCCTGCACGCGCACATCCACCTTGGATTCCTCAGAATACCATCCGGCATGGGGCGTGAGCAAGATGCGTTCTTCCCCCAGAAAGGGGTGGTCCGCCGCCACCGGTTCGACAGCCAGCACGTCCAGCGCCGCGCCCGCAATCTGGCCGTTCTGAACCGCCGCCAGCAACGCGTCCTCGTCTATCAACCCGCCGCGCGCCGCGTTCACCAGGTAGGCTGTCGGCTTCATCAGCGCCAGTGTCTCAGCTCTGATCAGGTGGCTGGTCTCATCCGTCAGAGGTGAATGCAGCGAAATATAGTCAGAGTTGCGCAATAATGTCTCAAGGTCAACGACCTGTACACCCAGTTCCTCCATTGCCGCCGCGTCCACGTATGGGTCGTAGGCCAGCACTTCAAGCCCCAAACCGCGGCCCTTGGCTGCCGTCGCCTGGCCTATTCGACCGCAACCGACGACGCCCAAGGTCTGGTCACTGAACCGGTGGAGAATGCCGCCCGATTCACTGTTCCAGATACCCTGGCGAGTCGCGCCGAGGAGACCGGGCAGCCCGCGCGCCTGGGCCAGCACCAGGGCAATGGCGTGAGTGGAGACCTCATCAATTGAATAGTCAGGCGCATAAGTCACCCAGATGCCGCGCTCGGTTGCGGCGGCAATGTCGATAGCGTCGAGTCCCGTGCCAACCCGACAAATATGTCGGCAGCGTTCAAGGCTCTGAATCAGATCCGCCTGCACTGGCTGGATAGTAACCATCAGGGCATCACAGCGCCGTGCGGCCTTCCTGGCCTGTTCAGTATCCAGGTTTCCGACATGCTCAATTTCCAGGCCGGCGGCGCTGAGAATCTCTTTTTCAATTTCGATATCCCCGAATCCGGGGTATGCAATCACGACTTTCGTGTTCATGGATTCTTCTCTATTGTCTCATTGGAGAAAGTTTATAGCGTTCAAATGAAGAATGTGCCAACGTTCTAACTGTTTCTCAGAGTGTACCCCCAAGGAGTAAGCATTGTTTCAAATCAACATTTCACTGCAAGAGCCGCCCGTCGCGGGCTACCTATGACTCACAATTGCGGAAATCGGCGGCCAACATTTCAGGCAAAAGCTTACGGGCATCATGCTGTGTTAGCGCCTGGATTCATTTCTTCTCGTATCACCTGTCGAAAAAGCGACCCGATGCCTTTCATCCTGATATTTTCCTTTAACGCCTCATTGACCAATGTTTGATATCCTCGGCATCCTGCTTGAGCCTTAAATTACGCATTTATTCAGCGTCCTGGTAGATATTGACCCGCACCTTGCGTCTTGAAACAGGTTCACCACCAACGCGTAGGGAGGAGCCAGCTATCTGTTCTGCAGTAACTCTAGGAATCTCGCTAAGGACGATATCCTCATCCTTCAATTCTTCCAGAGCTTCCCAATTCGTCTGCGAACTCTGCAAGGGAGTTTCTTCGTTCACTCTTCGTTCACTCTTCGTTGCCTTCCTCTTTGAAATGATTCGAACTGCGTCTTCTCTCTCAGTATGAGCAATAACCACCACAGTCCCTTTCAACATTCCAATAGAGATAAACCTGTCCTCAGTGTAATCAAATCTGTCGTCCTCAATTTAAATTGGCGCTCCTTCAAGGACTATTCTCGCATCAACAAAGTCCAGGATGTGCTTGCGAAGATTGGAAATTCGCTTTGCCTCGGACCATTCAACTCTCATCAGTGAATTAATATGTATAATTGAACATATTGCAAGCCTGAAACTGTCCCAAAAGGCCCTTCAAAACCAATAATGCTACACAACCTCTGAATGTGGGAGGAATTACGTCTCTCTTCCGCATCAAAGGCAATATGAAACCATGAGGAAACAGCTAACTGCATCCTGAGTTCGAGGGCGCCAACCCTCTTCGCTGTGAATTGAAGGCTCTTGGTTTCAAGTGGGACAAACAGTAGTCAGCGCCGTTGAATAAAGACCGAGTTCTCACCAGTGTGTTGCTAGTCCCTATGCGTCAACGACGAATACATGATGTGGGGCTGCCCGTCTACCAAAAAGGAATGTCGCCTATCCCCCTGAGACATCCTTGAGACTGGAAGGGTCGCTGACCTCAATGTGGACATCACCGCGCGCCAGCACCTCCGGCCGCAACGCCGTGCCCAGGCCAGGCCGGTCCGGAAACTCCAGATGGCCGTCGCGGATAACCAACTGCTCGGTCATCACATCATTGTACCAGCCCTCGGTGTAGGCGCGTACCGTCTCCATGATCATGGCATTGGGCGCGTGTGCCGCCAGATGAGCGGCCGACCACAACGCCACCGGGCCGATCGTGTCATGCGTGGTAAAGGGCAGGTAGTATGTATCCGCCAGGGAGACGATCTTGCGGGTCTCGGTCAGACCGCCGGTCCAGGCCATGTCGGGCATTATGATGTGGGCCGCATTCTTCTCCACGACCTGCCGGAAGCCGAACCGGGTGAAGAGGCGTTCGCTCACGCACAGCGGCACCTTTGTCGCCGCGGCCAAACGGGCGTATGAATCGACATTGTCGGCGGGGATGATCTCTTCAAGCCACATTATGTCGTATGGTTCCAGCGCACGGCCTATATCTATTGCGATTGGCAGGTTCCAACGCGCGTGCCCCTCAATCGCGATCTGCATCTTGTCACCCACCGCCGCCCGGATCTGTTGGACCGGTTCAAGGCCGCTTTTGAGGTCATCCGGATCCAGGTAGTGACCGACAGGCCCCACCGCGCTGACGCCGGCGCGCTGGCCAACAGGACCGCCCAGGGAAACGCCGAACTGATCCCAGGGCCAGATTTTCATCGCTTTTGTCCCCGTAGCCAACAATTCCTGCGCCAGTTCGCCTGCCCTCCCTTCACTCCAGGCGTGGTAGTCCAAATGGGGGCCGTGGCTGACACAGGTGTTATAGATAGGAATGCGGTCGCGACTGCGCCCGCCCAGCAGGTTGTAGATGGGCTGGCCTGTATACTGCCCCAGTAAGTCCCACAGTGCCACGTCAACCGTCGATATCGCGCGCGTCTCCGCGCCGGCAAAGCCGAAGAAATTCACTGTGGCGAACATGTTGCTCCAGTGGTTCTCGATGTCGAAAACAGAGCGGCCGACCAGCAGGTTGGCGAAGACATCATGGATGACCGCAGCAACGGCGCGCGGAACGTAGTATGTTTCGCCCAGCCCTATCAGGCCCTCGTCAGTATGAATGCGCAGCCAGAGTGTATTGAACTGCTCCTCAAACCAGATCGTCTCTAGCTTTTGAATTTTCACCTCTGACTCCTATTCCTGTCACCTGGCCATAGCGATTTTCCGAAAAGGTGGCGTCTGATCTACCGCCTGGGACTGCCTGATTTGGACTTGAATCAGCTTTCGTCCTGGCACCTCATAGGCGAAGGCCACTCAACAGGCGTCGCAATGCTTGGCCTGCGCAAGGGACTTGGTCTCCGCTGGCAAGCCACGACTGCGCTACCGTAGACCGCGAAAGTGATCCAATTCGACTGGAGTATCGAAGACGGCAAAAGCGGCCTGGAACAGCGCCTAAGCCTCAATTGGAAAGGATGGAGAATCTCCCTGCAGTGGAACGTCGCAGCCCCGATTGGAAATAATGCCGAGCTGCAACTATGTCAGAGTGAGATGTTGTACAAAAGACAGCTTGGGGTCTGGACCACGGAATCCCCTGGCAAAAGGGGCAAAACGGAAAAGTGCTATTGGCAAGAAAAAAAAGGAGAAAGTATACTCCTTCTAGTCGGGATCATAGCACAGCCCCAGAGTGCTCGCAAACAGTTCTAGAGGAAAAGAAGGCGCCTGAATGTGATAGCCCGAAAGTCTTCACAGCCGACTGCGGACTATCATTCCAGGCAAAGTTGACAGGAAGAGGCCAACCCATGTCCGACTGGAGTCATCTCGAAGATTTCCGCGCGGTGCGTTTGAACTCCGAACTTTCGCCGATGTCTCAGTACGAAAGGGATCGCTTTCGCGAGCACTACCTCCACCCCTTCGAGGTGGAGGCCAACACGCCCGCTACGATAGTTCCCCGCGTTGCCGACTATGACGCCATCTTCGTCGTCTCGACTGCGCTGCCCGAAGGCGTAATCGAAAGCCTGAGCCGCTGCCGGGTAATCTCGCGCCTCGGCACCGGGACCGACAAGATCGATGTCGCCGCCGCGACCCGTAAAGGAATCCTTGTTACCAATGTCCCTACTTTCTGCGTCGAAGAGCAGGCCGACCATACGATGGCGTTGCTGCTGGCCCTCGCCCGCAAACTGCCGCAGATGTCTCAGGCCATGTCCGCCGGCGCCTGGAGCAAGGGACGTAGCCAGGCCTCAACCAATCAACGACTTGCCGGCGGCGTTCTCGGCCTGATCGGCTTCGGCAACTCTGCCCTTGCCGTGGCCCGGCGCGCGCAAGGCTTCGGGCTGCGGGTCATCGCCACCCGCCGTAATATGGCCGCGCCCAGGGATGACGCCGACGAGTTGGGCGTAAAAATGATGGGCCTGGAGGAGGTGTTAACGCTATCGGACTATGTGTCCCTTCACCTCCCGCTGACCGACGAGACCCATCATCTCCTCGATGAGGCCAGGTTACGCACAATGAAGCCTGGGGCCTACCTGATCAACACTTCGCGCGGGGCGATTGTGGATGAGACGGCATTGGTGGAACTACTGCGCGAAGGTGTGCTGGCAGGAGCCGGAATCGACACGTTCGAAGGTATAGACGTGTTTGTCCAGGAAGAGAGTCCGCCGGACCACCCCTTATTGTCACTCGACAATGTGATTCTCACGCCCCACGTCGGCGCCATCTCGGAACAGGCGATGCAGGACGTATCCGACGGCGGCATTGCCAATGCCGCGGCAGTGCTGAGCGGGTATTGGCCGCCGCCTGAAAACATTGTCAATCCAGAAGTGGAGCCCAGGTTTCCCCTCGCTGAACGCGACGCCTGACCCTATCCCGGCGCACACGCTGGCATGTCGAAAGCGGTCGAGGCACAAGGTAGGTGCCTCGCATTGCAGCGTCGAAAAACTGTTTCGCAGCGGGATTCATCAGTCGGCGTCTGGAGTTACATCAGCTGCCCGCAAGAATTAATAAAATTAACTGCAAAAAGATTTGCACTGGCTATCATTTCTGGTGTATGGTGATTTTGGATCGTTAGCAAATACACGTAAACGTTACCGATTCACATTCTGTATTACTCTAGCTTGATGGAGGAGTCAATCCAATGACCCATGTTATCTTTGATTTGTGCATTCGGGACGGTGCCTGCGTAGAGGTCTGCCCGGTGGAATGCATAATCCCAGGCATGCCGGAAGAGGAATGGCCCTGGTACTATATCGATCCTGAAACCTGCATCGACTGCGGCGCATGTGTACCCGAATGTCCGACCGATGCTATTCTGGCCGAAGAAGACTTGCCGGACGAATATGCCTACACAACCGAACTGAACGCCATGTACTTCGAAGAAGGACCCGGCTACGCAGCTCTCGACATGGTCTGATCCACGGTAACTTTTTCGAGCGAACCTGTGGTCCAAGCTGTCGGCCTGACTTACCTGACCCCCTTCTATCGGACACGGAAAGATGGCAGACGATTTTGTCCTGAGCGCACTGACGACAGGATCTTCTGTTTGAAAGCCGGTTCGATCGATTTGAAACTCTGCCCCTGTGTTTGCAGGGGCTTTTCTGTCCGCAGACTCTCTTGTTGTCTCAGGAGGCAAACGTAATGTCCGAAACCCGCGAATTGAGTCCACCGGATTGGTCGGAGGTAGAGCGCGCTATGGTGATCATGGCGCATCCGGACGACCCCGACTTCTCTTGTGCCGGTTCCGCTATCCAAATGGCACGTCAGGGTATCGAGGTCACATATATGATCCTGACCAACGGCGACAAGGGCAACCACAATCCGCTTATCACGCGCCGACAGCTTATCCTGATGCGAAAGGAGGAGCAGCGCAAGGCGGCCGCGCTCTCCGGCGTCAAGAATGTCCTGTTTATGGATGAGGAAGATGGGTTCCTGCGCCCAACGCCCGAAATCCGCAAGCGAGTATGCCGTGAAATCCGCCGCCTTCGGCCACAGTTGATTATTACCAATAGCCCTGATCGCTACATCTCCGGGCGCGGCTACATCAACCATCCCGACCATCGCAACGCCGGACTCATCGCGCTCGAGGCCATCTTCCCTGCCGCCGACAACCCTATGTTCTATCCCGACCTGACGAATGAGGGCTATCCTCCCCACAATATCAGCCAGCTCTACATCAGCCATGCCGAAGAGGCCGATGTTGTAGTAGACATCACAGATGATCTTGAACTGAAGATCAAGTCGATTCTCTGCCATGAAAGCCAGTTCGACGACCTCGAGGCGACCGAGAAGCGTATGCGAGATTGGGGAGGCGAGGACCAGGAGGACGGTAGCAAGCGACACTACGAGAAATTCCAGCAGCTGGACTTCCGCAGCCGGCCGCGTAGAGGGCCTGCACGGAAAGAAGAGACCGCTGAAAAGTCAGAAAAATAGACCTGACAACGCAAGCGCAACTGATTCGCAACCCTGAGCGAGGCGAGCAGAACTGTTTTCTCTCTCCTTGCTCTTTTCTTTTGGGCGGTCGGGCCTACGGCCCTCCCTTGTGCGGGGGGACACCCCCCGCAACGCCCCCCTCCAAAACCATCCCTCACCCACCGTTCGGCGTCATTCCAGCTGTGCGGCTCATCCAAAGTGGCGGCTGCCAGCAAATAGACGATGCGAGAGCCTGAACCGCGGCGGGGATGAGGGGCTGGTCAAAACAGGTTGGTCAAGACAGACACTACATACGGCTTAGTCGTCACAGCAAAATAAAGAAGAGTGGAGGGGGCAACCCCTCCACTCTGTGAACCAATCTATTCTGTCAACCCGATGCTGTCACATCATCTGAGTCAACCTTCTACTGTACCTCACCCATCAACTCTTCCTGCAGTTCATTTGCAGTTTCCGTCAACGCATCCAGCGTTGCCTGGATGTCCCCGCCCTGCATGATCTCATTGAAAGCTGTTTGGGCGGCATCTCGCACAGCCTGATAGGAGATGAGCTGCGGCTCGTACGCGCCGTAGCCAAGCAAGGCCAGAGCCTCGCCATACTGCGGGTTCTGCTCCACATATCCGGTCAGATGGGCTTCCGTTCCCGCACGGGTGGGGAAGTAGTTGCTGGCCTCTACCCAGCGGGCCTGTACTTCCGGCGATGTGAACCACTTGATGAACAGCCACGCGGCCAGTTCCTGCTCTGGCTGGCCGGCAGTGATCATGACGTCGGCGCCGTAGATATTCTGCACCGGATCCTCAGTCGTGTGCGGAATCGCGGTCACGCCCCACACGTCCATTTCGCGTCCCTGCTCTTCAGCAATCGTCACCATGTCGTTGGCGTAAAAAGGCAGGCCGGAACTGGAGCCCTGTGTAAAGCTCGTCCGTCGAGCTGCAAACTCAGGATTCGGGTAGCCTTCGGTGAAGAAGTAGGCGCAGCCATTGTCGAGCATCCGCTTCAACATCGTCATGGAGTCAATCGTGGCCTGGCTGTTGTAGACGTAACCGGTGTTGTCTTCGTTCAGAACATCGCCGCCGAAGGCAAATGTCCAGGACGCCGTCGCTGAAGCGTCATCGCGCAGAATGTAGCCGCCCGTGCCGTCACCGTTCGCTTCGGCCGCGGCGCAAGCCATCTCTTCAAACTCCTCCGGTGTCGTCGGCGGTGAGGAGAAACCCAACTCTTCCAGCCAGGTCAGGTTGTAATAGAGGACTTCCATCGAACGGTTGGGCGGGAAGCCCAGACGCTGACCGTCAAAGACAGGGTGGACGCCCTGCTCGACGAAACTGGCGAAGTAGTCAGCCCTTTCTTCCGCTGAGAATCCCCATGTAGGATCATCAATGAACTTGTCGAAATCGGCCAGTACTTCGTTCAACTGGTAGAAGGCCTGATCGTTCTGATAACCAACAATCAGGCTCGCTGGCTGCTCGCCCGAAGCAGTGCTGGCGTTTACCTTGTCCCGGATATCGTTGTAGCCGCCCTGATTCTGCGCGTCGAGGACAATTCCGCACTCATTGTTGGTGTTGAAGTCCTCGACAATTACTGCAAGCTTCTCCTCACGTGAGCCACTGTGCTGATGCCACCAGACGATCGTCTGGCCGCGCGGATCGATGCCGGCCAGCGGGCCATCCATAGCCGGAGCGCATGGCCCCTCGTCCATAGCCTCGCTGGCGGAAGCTTCCTCCTCCATGGCAGCCGGAGCCTCTGTCACCGGCGCCGGGCAAGCCGCCAGCACCAGAGCGGCGACCAGAAGCGTTGCCAGCATCCACATTCTTTTTGTATTCATACGGTTGGGTCTCCTGTTGTGTTTGAATACCGAAAAGGAAAACACGGTTCTGAAAACTGTAGTCGAAGTGTCTATACCCTTCTCCCTTCCACGCCTGGCCCGGAAAGAGCTTCTTACCCCTTTAGGCCCGTCGTGGCGATCCCCTCGATGAAGTGGCGTTGTGTAAAGAAATACAGAACAACGATTGGCAGCATTGTGATGATTGCCCCCGCCATCTGCAAGTGCAGCAGCGCGCCTGCCTCGTCCAGAAAAGAGAGCAAACCATAGGAAATCGGCCGCCAATCCGGCGTCGTAGTCACCAAAATCGGCCAGGCCAGTGCATTCCAGGCACCGACAAATCCGAACAACACCAGCGTCATAACTGCTGCGCTTGAAAGCGGTAGAACGACGGTAATCAAATAACGCATGTGCCCTGACCCATCGATCTGCGCCGAGTCCCACAGTTCGCGAGGAATCTGCTGAAAAAACTGGCGCAGCAGGAAAATCCCAAACGCGCTCGCCATAAATGGAATCGTCAACGAAGGCCAGTTGTTGAGCCACGGCACCGGACTAATGCGACCTAACCAGGAAACCGTAATGAAATTCGGCACCCAGGTTATCGCCTCTGGCAACATCAGCGTCGAGAGCATCAGCGTGAACAGAAAGCCCTTGCCGGGAAACTCCATCTGCGCGAAGGCGTAGGCAGCCAGCGCGCAGAAAACAATCGCGCCTCCGACCGAAATCAGGGTAATCTTGACGCTGTTCATAAAGTATAAGGAGAACTGCGCGTCACGCCAGGCCTCGGTGTAGTTGCTCCACTGCGGCGTGCCAGGAAGAGCCCGCCCCCCGGTTGCTTCGGTCAGGTTCATCAACGAGACACTGACCGTATAGAGAAACGGCAGGATCGCGGCTGCCGCCCCTATGATCAACACGGTATAGATGATCACCCTGTTCAGCGCCGCCCGTCGGATAGCCGGATCTGCCAGCTGAGAAGTAACGGTCGTGCCGCCCACCACCCCCTCAACCATAGAAGACCCTCCTGCTGGCAATCCGGTTGTTGACCAGCGTGATCACCATGATAATGATCAAGAGCAATATGGCCAGCGCCGAGGCATACCCGTAGCGTGTATCCCGTTTGAATGCCTGAAAAATGACTATGCTGGCCGTGTCGGTCGAGCCCAACGCCGCCGCCTGCCGCAAGACGAAAATGTGATTGAACGCTTTGAAAGTTCCAATCACCGCGTAAAGCGACAGAAAGTAAATCGTCGGCGAGAGCAGAGGCAGCGTCACGTGCCGGAACTGCGCCCACCCGCCGGCGCCGTCAATATCCGCTACTTCGTACAGCTCATTGGGAATCGCGCCCAGTCCGGCCAGAAAGATAACCGTATCGAATCCGACATACGTCCAGATGCCGTATATCATTATTGCCACCAACGCCAAGCTGGGTCCCGACAGGATTGGCCCCAAATCGATATTCGGGCCAGCAATCATCTGGAAAATGCCGGCCGGCTCGCTCAACCATAGCAGCGGGTCGGCTCCGAACAGGTCCAGCATGCTGTTAAGCGGCGCAGTAGGCCGGTTGGAGAAGATGATTCGGAACACCGCCGCCGTGCCGACAAACGGCGCCACATAGGGCAAAAAGAAGAGAACGCGAAAAAGCGTCTGTCCGCGAATCTTCTGGAAGAGCAACACGGCCAAAATCAGCGCCAGCCCTAGCTGAATAGGCACCGTTCCCAAGACATAGTAAACAGTCGCCATCAAACCGTTCCACCAGTCCTCGTCGCCCGCCGAGATGACCCGCGGCAACTCACCTATCAGCACCCAGGCGCCCACCATCAGCACCACGGCGCCGAAAAGGCGAAGGGCCATACTCGTATTGGAAGAGCGGTCCCGCGCACTCTCCCACAGACGCCAAGCCACCAACAAAAGCAAAAACCCTGCACTGATGGTCACAATCTGTGGCCAGAGTTCCAGGCCAACGCCCTGTTCCAGCGCTTCGGCATAGGCTGCGTTGATCTCCGTCCACGTCAACCAGGCCAGCGCCGCCCCTCCTATCAAGCAAATGCCGGCAGTGAAGAATGGCATGAAATAGATGCGTTCGCGCCTGTCTTTGGGCATCTGCCGATTTACGAGCAGTCCCCATACCGCACCTCCGGCCAGAATGAGGACTCCGATCCACAACGCGATCTGCACTTTCGGCAGCCACCATGTCTCTACCACCAAACCGCGGAATGCCTCCTGCGTGTTGGCTTGCCCGCGCAGTTTTGAAGGAATCAGCAGCATCTCCGGCAGGAGAATATAGACAAAGCGGGTGAAAAGAGCAGTGCCCAACGCTGTCAGCAGCCCGGGCAGCAACCACCGCATCGATTCTACCTGCTCCTGCCGCTGATCCTGAACCGCGCGCGCTATCGTGTATACAGCGTAATAGACCAGGCCGGCTGCCATCCAAAATGTGAGGATGTAGATCAGGTTGTCAATTGCTTTGACGTAGTTGCCCAGGCCGTCATACGACCCAACGATCTTGTTCAGACCGCGCAGTGAACTTTCAAATGCAGCAAAGGCAAGTGGAAATAGGCCAAAAAGACCTATGATGAGGAAGGCCGGCGCCAGGAACGAATAGGCGAGGAACATCTCGCGCATTCGCCTGCCCTGCCGCCCGCGGAACCAACTGGGCGCCGCCCGCACCTGTTGCCGGAGATCACTGCGAATTGCCGCGGTTTGAGAAGCTGTACTTTCCACGTGGAGGCCGCTTTCCCAGATCTTCAAAACAACTGTGTCGACGCCGGATTTTGCCTTCGCATTATAGTGCAAGCTGGGCTTTGCGTCAACGAAAGCGCCATGTGCTCGGTTTTACAATAGCCTGCCTTCAATACGACGGCCGCAAGCCCTTGGACGCTTGCAGAATTCTGAAGCTTGTTGTAAATGTGGCACTCTGTCATTGACGTTTGGTTAAGCAGAGGTCAACACCTGCGCGTTTCGGTTGACTTTCTCAGCCCAATCTGGTGCCGCCGAAATTGCGACTTGCCGCCCGCAAGCTAAACTGGAGGCCCGTATTCTCTCCTGCGCCTGGACAATTCGTTTATAGGAAGACCAGGGTCCTCACAATGCAAGAATCTCAATCAACCAGCAGTCGCCCTATCTCGCAGGTTTCGGCGTTGCAAAACCACAGCACGCCCTCGTGTATAGTCATGCCATGGACTTCGTCCGGCGCCTCTACCCGGATCACATCAAATATGCGTCCACTCTCCGGATCCAACAGGCAGACTGTGCCCGCGGAGGTATCAGAAACCCACAGTTTCCCGTCTTCCGCCCATCCGATGCCGTGAACACGCAGGCCCGGCGCGCGAAAGCTGTGGGTCTCTTGCCAGCCGTCAGGGTCAACGACGTGCACCATCTGCGATGGCGGCGAAGCCACATAAAGTTTGTCGTCGCGCCACTCCAGACCGTGGGCGCCCGTCTCCTGGGCGTCGGCCGCGCCCTCCCGCCAAGCCACCACGCCGGAACCAGGTGAACTGTATTTGGCCACAGTGCGCCCCGTCTCCGCATCCAACTGTGCAATCCTCATCTCGTAGGTGGAGGCGATCCAGACATAACCGCCGCCCACTGTGATGCCGCTGGAGTGGACCGTATCAGTCTGAACGTCAAGCAGAACTTCCCCCGAACTAAAGTCCTGCCGGTAAAGCCGATTGTTGCCCTGGTCTATGCACCACAGTCCATCGGCGCTGGCCTGGAGTCCGTTGGGATGCGGCCCCGGGCTTGCGAAACGCTTCTCTACTTGCGCGATTTTCACCGGCATGACAATGCCCTCCATTGGCTGGAAAGTGATATGACGTCGGCCCTCTGGAAACATGCTCCCCAAATTCCATACGATACAGGCCAACCTATTTGGCGTCAAATCTACTTCGTGCATGGGTGCATCCCAAAATATTGTGTTGAATCGTAGCGTCCTATTTCGCTGGCCCAGAAAATCCGCAACGTCTCAGCCACAATCAATTCGCGATGCTGTATGAGGCGAGCGAAGCGATCTCCCGCTCCTTTTTTCTGGTTTATGGGCGGTCGGGCCTTCGGCCCTCCCTTGTGCAGGGGCTCCGTCCCCGCAACGCCCCCGCCCAAAAACATGCCTCACCTACCGCTGCGCCTTCTTCGCAGCCGTGCGCCTGTCCGCCAGTGTGCCCGCCGCCAACCAACGACGTATCGAAGCAAGCCTGAATTGTGCCAGCGGTGAAGGGTTGCTAAAGCATGGCACTGAACAGAGGGCTGAT
The DNA here is from genome assembly GCA_963662575.1 of Caldilineaceae bacterium. Lineage (GTDB taxonomy): Bacteria > Chloroflexota > Anaerolineae > Caldilineales > Caldilineaceae > Bin5. Next base: position 5,050,028 of record OY759723.1, on the reverse strand, counting down.
GGCATGAAAATCCTGCTACAAGAGTCCTGTCCACTCCCCAATTTGAGTTCCTTGTACGGGTGGGGCCATAAACGTAGAACTGACCACTCTTGATTCAGACAGCGGCTGTCCAAAAATCTGGGATGGACCCTCTTGCATCAAAGTAACCATCCTGACTGGGCCGAAAAATTGCATCCCCTCCTAGTCCCATCTATAATTGTTTACTTGAGATGCACGCAGTGGGACGGCCGCACGGTTTATAGAGCGCATGGAAATTCCGAAATCACTGTGCGCCATCACTCTGCGCAAATAAATCGTTCCAACGAAACGGAGCACTGCCATGCTGAAGACCCATACCTGTGGCGAACTACGCGCCAGCGACGCCGGCAAATCGGTCACCCTGTCCGGCTGGGTCAATCGCCGCCGTGATCACGGTGGTCTGATCTTTCTGGATCTGCGTGACCGCTTTGGAATCACCCAGATCACAGTGTCAGATGACCCGGACCTCAATATACCGGATGTCACGAATCCCTCCAGCAATGGCAATAATGGTTCCGGCACCATTGAAGTCGCTTCTCAGGTTCGCAGCGAGTTCGTTGTCCAGGTCAGCGGCGCAGTGCAAAGACGGCCGCAGGGCTTTGAGAATCCGGAACTGGAGACTGGTGAAATCGAGGTCATCGCCGCCGACCTCGCAATTCTGAACGAGGCCCTTACGCCTCCTTTTGTCATCAGCGGCAGTCAGGGCGATGAGGTCGATGAGGCAGTGCGGTTGAAGTATCGCTACCTCGACCTGCGCCGCCCCAAGCTGGCCAGCAATCTGCGTCTGCGACACGACATCGTTCGCTTTATTCGCAACTTTTTCTACGATCGCGACTTTCTTGAAGTCGAGACGCCGATCCTGCTCAAAAGCACGCCGGAAGGCGCGCGCGATTTCGTCGTACCCAGCCGCATGAATCCGGGCCGGTTTTACGCACTGCCCCAGTCTCCCCAGCAGATGAAGCAACTGCTGATGATCGGCGGCATAGAGCGCTACTTTCAAATCGCGCGCTGCTTCCGTGATGAGGACCTGCGCGCCGACCGCCAGCCGGAATTCACGCAGCTGGACCTGGAAATGAGCTTCGTCGAGGCCGCTGACGTGATGGCCCTCAACGAAGAGATGCTCATCAGCCTAACCGAGGAAGTAAGCGATAAGCCTATCCAGCAACTCCCGTTCCCGGTGCTGACCTATGATGAGGCGATGGCCAACTACGGAATCGACCGCCCTGATATCCGATTCGGTCTGGAACTGTTTGAAGTAACCGAGCTGGTGCGCAACAGCCGATTCGGCGTCTTCAAGAACGCGGTTGCCGCGGGCGGAATTGTCAAAGGTATTCGCTACCCCCAAGGCGCAAGTCTGAGCCGCAAAGATATAGACGGTCTGATCGAATTTGTGAAACCCTATGGAGCAAAGGGACTGGCGTGGATTGGCCTTACCGGCGAAGCCGACGCCAGCGGAAACTATCCGGCCGAGAGCCTGCGCAGCCCAATCATCAAGTTCCTTAGCGAGGAAGAGATCGCAGGCATCGTTGCCGGCGCTTCCGCCGACCCAGGAGACCTGATTCTACTCGTAGCGGACGATCCTGATGTGACCAATCCCGCACTCGCCAACCTGCGCCTGGAGATCGGCGCACGCGCCAATCTTATCGATCCCAACGTCCTGGCCTTCTGCTGGGTGGTAGACTTCCCCCTGCTCGAATACGACAGCCAGGAGGATCGCTGGGCGGCTATCCATCATCCCTTCACCAGCGCCCGCGACGAGGATTGGAGCATCCTTGAGCAACGCCCGGCCGATGTCAAGGCCAAAGCCTATGATGTCGTCCTCAACGGCTGGGAGATCGGCGGCGGCAGCATCCGCATACACCGCAGCGAGCAGCAGATGCGAATGTTCCAGCGCCTGGGGCTGAGCGAGGCCGAAGTGGACGAACAGTTCGGCCATATGCTCGAGGCCTTCCAGTACGGTGCGCCCCCTCACGGCGGGATTGCAATGGGAATCGAGCGTGTTGTCGCCCTGTTCGCCGATGCCCAGAGTATTCGTGAAGTGATGGCCTTCCCCAAGACCTCGACCGGTGCCGACCTGCTGCTGGAGGCGCCCAGCCCAGTTGAGGATGATCAGCTGGCCGAACTGCACATCGCCGTTAGGGCGCAGGAGCCAGATTCACAATGAGAGGAAGATCGGCCTGGACGTTGGAAAGAGCCCATCTGCCTGGAGTAGCTACTGTCTGCAGAATTTCAGCCCGCCAAGGCGACCGCGCCATCAATGTGAGTTTGAAAGACTCTTGTAACATTTCTTACCCGCATCTGGGCAGAAAGCTGCCAAAGTTCTTGTTTGGAATTCGATCCCGGATATGCTATAGTTCCTTTGCAGTCCTGCAATGCCCGTGATTGGCTAGTTTGAGGGCGAACCAACACTAGAAACAGGGGAGCAAGGCGAAGGTGCGCAGATGTGATAGCCCGCCCGTTGAGGGTTAGGGCAAGACGGAAGCCACCAGCCGGCGCCCACCTACGAACTCCGGTTCGTACCCACTGGATCACACGGCATTGCGGGGTCTCAAAAGCGTCCGGGGTCACCCGGACGCTTTTCTTTTTTCGCTTCTGAAGCCTGTAACTGACAGGCATTTCCATTCGTCCCAAATGCAGCGATCGGACTAATATCTTATGGAAGTCCAGCGCAACAACTCGACTCGAGTCTATCCGGTGGACTTGCAGGCCCACAGCAACTGTTCAGACGGAACGGACACGCCTTCGGAGTTGATCGCCAAGGCTGCTGCGTTGGGCATCCGCGTACTGGCAGTGACTGACCATGACAGCGTACTTGGCGTAGTCGAGGCCCAGGCTCACGGCGCCGAAGCAGGCGTGCACGTGCTCCCCGCCGTCGAGTTCAGTACGGCTCGCGACCGCAAAAACGACTTTCGAGACTTCGACATCCTGGGATATGGCATTGATCCAGCCAATTCAACCTTGCTCGCTACGCTTGACCGCCTGAAAGATAGCCGCTTTGACCAGAAGACACGCCAGGTGGAGAAGCTCCAGAGCTTTGGGCTGCACGTGCCGGTTGACGAAGTACTGGCACTGGCAGGAGGCGTGCCGGGGCGGCCCCACATCGCCCAGATCGCTCTCAAATACAACCCGCACAAGTTCTCTTCCATCACCGACGTTTTCGAACAGTACCTCGCATCCGACGCCGAATACTCTACCAATGTGCCTCGCACCTTCATCCTGGGCGTTATCGACGCTATCGAACTGACGCACGGCGCCGGCGGCAAGGCCGTTCTCGCGCATCCTGGCATCTATCGCCGCATTCGCAGTCTCGAAGAGTCGCTGTCTCGTTTGGCCGATGTTGGTCTCGACGGTCTTGAAATCCAATATCCCTATGCTGACAAAGGAAGGGACGCGACAGACAGGCCGATTGCCTGTTTTGCCGAGCTGGCGGACCGCTTCGGGCTGTTCGCCACCGGCGGAAGCGACTACCACGGCGAGCGCAAACCAAATCGCCTCGGCGAAGCCGGTCTCGAATGGGAAGAATGGGAAAAACTGCGGGACGAACAAGGATGGTAGCCGGCTGCCCCCCCTCTGAACATGGAGGCCCGCCACACCCGCCGCGCCCGACCTGGCTGGAAATCGATCTGTCCGCGCTGGCAGGCAATGTACGCTACCTGAGGCAGCGCATAGGGCCGGATCGGATTCTATATGCGGTCGTCAAGGCGAATGCCTACGGCCATGGTGCTGATCTGGTCGCGCCGGCGGCGTTAGAGGCCGGGGCCGATCGACTTGCCGTCGCCGCCGTGAACGAAGCAATTCCCTTGCGTCAGGCCGGCGTGCGCGCCCCTATACTTCTGCTTGGCTACACGCCGCCGGAACTTGCGGACTCGCTGCTGGAGCACGACCTCACCGCAACAGTCTACGAAGCCCGCGCCGCCCTGGCATTTGCCGAGGCTGCCGAACGCTATGGCAAACCCTTGACAGTTCACGTCAAAGTGGACACCGGGATGCACCGCTTGGGTATAGACCCCGCCGACGCGCCAGAACTGTGCGCGTTGCTGTCCCGCAACTCCAATCTTCACCTGGAGGGCATCTATACGCACTTCAGCACCGCCGATGAAGCCGACAAAGCCTACAGCCATGACCAGCTCCATCGGTTCACCACCCTGTTGGATCGGCTTGCCCGCGCCGGATGCCGCCCACCGATTGCCCACGCCGCCAACTCCGCCGCCACTGTGGATCTTCCCCACGCCCATCTGGACGCTGTGCGCTGCGGCATCCTTCTCTACGGCCTCTCACCTAGCGACGAAGTGCCCGCGCCGACCGGAATGCGCCCCGTTCTGAGTTGGAAAGCGCGCATCGCGCAAGTGCGCAGGCTTAGTGCAGGTGAACCGGTTTCATACGGCAACGCTTGGCGTGCGCCCGGTCCGCGTACGGTTGCAGTTGTGCCGGTTGGCTATGCAGACGGCTTTCCCCGCGGTCCCAGGAACTGGCAGCGCGTTCTTATCGGCGGCCGCGCCGCCCCGGTTATTGGCCGCATTTGCATGGATCATGCCTTCATCGACGTGACCGAGATCGTGGCGTCCGGAATCCCTGTTTCACAGGACGCCGAGGTCGTTCTGATCGGCAGCCAGCAAGAGGCAAGCATATCGGCAGAGGATGCCGCCGCGCGTCTGGAAACGAACAACTACGAAGTGACCAGCCGGCTTATGGCGCGTCTGCCTAGAATTGCAGTCGAAACCTAGGCATTAACCGGCGTCAACCGCGCGACGGGACATGGGAAATGGCTGATGTGAACCTTGAACTGGATGCCAGAGCCAGGAGAGTCTATGAACTGCTCCTGCAAGAATATGGTATGCCGGAATGGCGGCCCTCCCGCTCCGGCTTCGAACAGCTCATCCACACGATCCTCAGCGCCAACACCAACGATAACAATTCGGGCAGAGCATTCGAAACGCTCAGACAGCGCTTCGAAGGTGACTGGGATGCGGTGCGCACCGCGCCTCTGGAAGAGGTCAAAGACGCCATCCGCGTCGCCGGAATGTATAACCAGAAAGCGCCCCACATTGTAGAGACACTGGAGATTTTAAAGCGGGAGGAGGGTGACTACAGCCTGGAACACGTCCGCGAAATGGCGCCCGAGGCCGCGCGGTCCTACTTGCAGCGCTTCCCGGGCGTAGGCCACAAGACCGCCAGCATCGTGCTTCTGTTCAGCTACGGTATGGCGGCCTTTCCGGTCGATACCCACGTTCAGCGCCAGACGCAGCGCCTGGGCATCAGCAGCCGGCGCGCGTCCGCCGAGAAGATCAAGTCCGTCTGGGAGGAAGCGCTGCCAGAGCAAACCTATTATGCCCTGCACGTCAATCTTATCCGACATGGGCGTGAAGTGTGCCGGGCGCGCACGCCGCGCTGCACACACTGCGTTCTGCAGAATGAATGTGACTATGTGGCGCGGCTAGGCGCTTGGGCGGACAGCCACCACTGACTACGGCCGGAGAACGCGAAAAAGCCGCCTGTATAAACATCAGGCGGCTTGCCGTCGGGATATCATCATCAGCGGCCCTTACTGGCGCTTGGACGATCTCCCGGTTAGTCTTGGCAGCTAGTTATGCCGCGACAGATTTGGAGTGCTGGAGCATCAATCTTTTTTTGCGCCGCGCCGCATTGTTGGAATGGATTGCACCGCGTTGGGCAGCCTTGTCCAACGCCATGGCTGCATCGCGCACTGCCGCGTGCGCCCCGGGATCCCCATCCTCAATGAGCACGCGCGCCCTTTTTACAGCAGTGCGGGCAGCACCGCGATATCCTCGATTACGATCACGGCGGCGCACGTCTTGGCCTATACGCTTAGCGGCTGACCTGATATTCGGCATGTAATTCTCCACTGCGGCCTCATCAGCCGCACTTCTGAAACTTACTTAATTGAATCGTTATAGGGCCATTATAGCAAGCAAATGTGGTCGGAGTCAATCTTGACCGGGGCTGGAGCGCTATTCGCCCTCCCTTTGGGGCCAGTTACCGCGGCAACCACACCTGATTTCACACCCAAAAATGTGGCGCGTTTCCCGCACTTACGCTACAGTAGGCTCGAAACTGTTTCGCATTTCAATCCCAAATACGAGGTTCCCAATGAAGATATCCAAAGTTACGCCGATGGTGCTGGGCACTGAATGGCGCAACCTGACCATCGTCAAAGTCGAGACCGATGACGGACTGGTCGGTGTAGGCGAGTGCCGCGCTCTCAACCGCACTGACGGCGTCCTCGGCTACTTGAGCGAAGCCGCGCCCCGCTACATTCTCGGCGAAGATCCATTCAATATCGAGGCCTTGGTCGCCCGCATGTTCCGGGAGGACTTTGGACGCGCAGGCGAGATCACGCAGACCGTTACCGCCCTCCTCGAAGTTGCCTGTTGGGACATTATCGGCAAGGCACTCAACCAGCCAGTTTACAAATTGCTGGGCGGCGCAGTTCGGCACCAGATTAAGGGATACGCCAACGGCTGGTATACCGGCGAACGGACGCCGGATGAGTTTCACGCCGCCGCCAAAAAGGTATTGGTCAAAGGGTATAAGGCGCTCAAGTTCGATCCATTCGGCGCCGGCTTTTATGAGATGGAGCGGGCCGAAAAGAACTATGTCATTGGCCTTGTCGAAGCTGTTCGCGACGCGGTAGGCCCAGACGTGGAAATAATGATCGAGATGCACGGCCGCTTCAACCCAGCCACCGCCGTGGAGTTCGCCCGCGAGTTGGCCCCATTCAAACCCTCCTGGCTCGAGGAGCCGGTACCGCCGGAAAACCTGGCCGCGCAGAAAAAGGCCGCCGACGCAATCGCGCCCTTAGGCATCCCCGTCGCAACCGGCGAGCGGCTGCACACCATGTACGAGTACCGCGAGCTGTTCGAGCTGCAGGCCTGCGACATCATCCAGCCCGATATCACCCATTTTGGCGGCATTCTCAATACCAAAAAGCTGGCCGCCTGGGCCGAAGCCTACTACATGCTCATCGCCCCTCACAACGTCGGCGGCACCATTTCGACCGCGGCCGCACTGCATTTGGCAGCCTGCACGCCCAACTTCAAGATCCAGGAGCACTTCAACGACTTCTCCGAAGCCTATGTGAAGAAAGCCGCACCAGGCAATCCCGAAATCGAAGACGGCTACTTCGCCCTGCCGTCCGGGCCCGGCCTGGGTGTCACGCTCGACGAGGACGTTGTCGCCGCCAATCCCCGCCGCCGCGTTCACTTCAATCTTTTCGCTGAGGACTGGCATCGACGCTCGGCTGAAGTTGACTGAAACCGAAAGTATAGTTGAGAAAAAGAGAGCGAGAACCCCTCGCTCAATTCGCAATACCTGACACCTCAAGCAACCGATGGGAGTTTTCTAAGCAATGTCTTTGCAACCGCTACTGATCAACGGTGAATTTCGCTCCGCCGCCAATCCTACTGGCAGTTACCAGTCTACCAATCCCATGACCGGCGAAAAGCTGCCATGGGCTTTTCCTTACTCCGAATGGGATGACATCGAAGCAGTCTTGCAGGCGGCGGCCGACGCAGTCTCCGAATTGCGCAGCGCCCCCCGCCAACTGCTGGCCGACTTTCTCGAATCGTACGCATCCCGCATCGAAGCACGCGCCGAAACGCTCGTCGAAGCGGCCCATCTGGAGACCGGCCTGCCAGCGCCTACCCGCCTGAATGCCATCGAGCTTCCTCGCACGACCGACCAACTTCGGCAGGCAGCGGCGGCGGTGCGCGACGGTTCGTGGACGCAGGCTACCATCGACACCGCAGCCGGCATCCGCTCCTACTACGGCCCGCTGCCTGGCGCCGTAGTCGTTTTTGGGCCCAACAACTTCCCCTATGCCTTCAATGGTGCCGCTGGCGGAGATTTCGCCGCGGCCATTGCCGCCGGCAGTCCGGTCATCGCCAAAGCACACTCCAGCCATTCCCGCACCAGCCAACTACTTGCCGAAGCCGCGCTGGAGGCTATCCACGAGACAGGCGCGCCCAAGGGCTTGGTACAGCTAATCTATCGTTTCAAGCCTGACTATGGGTACGATCTGGTCGCCGACTCCCGGGTAGCCGCAGTCGGGTTCACGGGCAGCCGCGACGGCGGCATGAGGCTGAAAGAGGTCGCCGACCGGCAAGGCAAACCGATTTACCTGGAGATGTCCAGTATCAACCCGATACTGCTGCTGCCCGGCGCAATTTCCGAACGAGCGCCAGCGATCGCAGAGGATTTCTTCACCTCTTGCACGATGGGAACGGGCCAGTTCTGTACCAATCCAGGCCTTGTAATGACGATAGCAGGGGATGAAGCTGAAGAGTTCGTGGCGCAGGCAGCCGCCCTCTTCAACGACGGCGCGGCTGGGGTCCTGCTCAACAGCGGCGTCTCCGAGGGTATGGACGAATCGATCCAGATTCTGACCGGCAACGGTGCAAAAGTGGTCGCAGGGGGGGCAGCCGCGGATGCGCCCGGCTACTACTACAAGAATACTCTGTTGACAGTATCCGGTACCGAGTTTCTCGCCAATCCGCATGCTATGCAGACCGAGGCCTTCGGTCCTTCCTCCCTGGTCGTTTTGGCGCAAGACGCCGACCAGATGGAGCAGATTATCCAGTGCTTCGAAGGCAATCTGACCGGATGCCTTTACACCGACAACGCCGGCGCAGATGACGAACTGTACGACCGCCTGGCTCCTCAGTTACGCGTCAAAGTCGGGCGGCTGTTGAACGACAAGATGCCTACCGGCGTAGCTGTCACCGCCGCCATGAATCACGGCGGTCCCTTCCCGGCTACCGGTCATCCCGGATTCACATCAGTCGGCATTCCAGCCAGCATCCGCCGCTTCGCCGCTCTATACAGCTACGATAATGTGCGCCAACATCGTCTTCCAGCCGAGCTGAAAGATGTAAACCCGACCGGTAACATGTGGCGGCAGGTGGACCAACAGTGGACGCAGGCCGATATCAGCGCTTAATGCCAATCAGCTGCGCTCCAGTACAGCGCCATGATGCGCAGTTGACAAGCGTGAACGAGCCGCCCTTATAGCCCGTAGGCCTCCTTCGCCAGTCCGTAGGACAGCGCGTGGGCCATGGCGAAAGCATCTTCATCGTCGATTTGGCCCTCGACCAGCAGGCCGGCAAGCCAGTCGCAGGCGACGCGCCGCCACAGTTCATGACGGGTAGGGATCGAAGCGAAGGCCCGGGTGTCGTCATTGAAGCCGACCGTGTTGTAGATGCCGGCCGTTTCCATTACCTGTGCGAAGAAGTTCCGCATCCCGTTGATGCTGTCGTAGAACCACCACGGCGGGCCGATGCGCAAAATCGGGTAGTGGCCGGCCAGGGGGGCAAGCTCTCTGGCGCTGGTCGCTTCATCCAACGTGAACAGGATCAGGCGCAATGATCGATGGGAGCCGAAACGGTCCAGCAGCGGCTTCAGGTTGCGCGTGAAATCGAGAGCATGGGGAATATCTGCGCCCTTGTCGGCGCCGAAGCGCTGGAACACCGCGGCATTGTGGTTGCGAATCGAGCCGGGGTGGAGTTGCATGACCAACCCGTCTTCGCTGCTCATGCGGGCCATCTCGACCAGCATATGCGCGCTGAATCGCCGAGCGTCAGCGGCAGTAGCGTTGCCCGCCAGGCCCCGCTGAAAGATAGCGTCGGCTTCGCTGGGCGAGAGCACCTCGGTTAAAGGTGTCTCGGCCGCATGATCGGTGGCGGTCGCGCCCATCTCTCTGAAGAAGTCGCGGCGGGCTTCCAGTGCGGATATATAGGCGGAGTAACTGCCGATGTCGAGGCCGCAAACGGCGCGCAGCAGGTCGATCTGCTCATTCCAGGCCGGCTGATCGATCCCATTCACGACCTTGTCGGGGCGAAAAGTAGGGTATATGCGTCCGCTCCAATCCGAATCTCGGATCGCCTGATGATGTTCGAGCGAATCGGTGGCGGCGTCGGTTGTCGTCAGAGCCTCTACCCGAAACTGCTCGTATAGTTTGCGGGGCGTGAAATCGGGCGCGGCCAGACGTTCCGCTATCTTGTCGTAAAATGTTTGGGCGTTCGACGGTGTCAGCTTCTCGGTAATTCCAAAAAGATCGTGAAGCTCATCCTGCAGCCACAATCCAGTGGGCGTACCTTGAAACAGGTGATAGTGTTCGGCAAAGGTCTGCCAGATTTTGCGGTGGTCCGATTCGACAGTGCTGGCATCCTCCCCTTCATTCACCGGCAGGCCCTGGGCTTCAAGAGGAACGCCTTGCGAGTAGAGCATCCGAAAGACATAATGGTCCGGGATCAGGAATAGCTCTGCCGGGGAATCGAAATTATATGTGGCGTCAGCGAACAGCAGCGGGTCCACGTGACCGTGCGGACAGATCAGCGGAAGGTCGGCCACACTTTCGAACAAAGTGCGCGCCACAGCCCGCTGTGCACTGTTGCCGCTGAAATATCGATCGGCTCGCTCAGGCATATATTGGCGTAGAGACGAGTTCACAGAAGTTTCCTTTCGCGCGTACGGAGGTGTTGCCGCCTGGGTGAACCGACGACAGACAGTATGAAGAACGAATTTCCAGTACTAACTTTTCACCAATTGGGCCTTATGCTAGTTAGCGTTTGAAAAAAGTCCCCTGGTGAGATAACTTTGGAAGTCTCGACCAACCAAGGTAGCTCACCAGGAGGACCAATCGAATGATAGCCCACTTTGACGACTTCTGTCTATGCGTGTATGTGCTCGTTGACGACATGTACAAGGAACTGGAAGGACAGCTGAGACGACCGGGGCCGGAGCCTGAGTGTAGCGACAGTGAATTGATTGCGATATGTCTCATCGGCGAATGTTTGGGATGGGATGTGGAAACAGAGTTACTCAATCATATGCAGGCACATCGGGATAAGTTTCCGATTTTGCCGGAGCAGAGCCGTTTCAATCGGCGGCGACGTAACTTGATGGGGGTCATCAATGAGATGCGGCGCATGATGTTGGCCAGGATGGAGCTCTACTGGGACGCACATTGTGTAATCGATAGCCTGCCCATTCCAGTGGTTCAATTCCATCTGGCGCCACAAGCGCGCGCCAAATGGTCCGATTGGGGGGCCGATTATGGGCCCGTTCCCTCCAAAAAGATGATGATCTTCGGTTTCAAGCTGCATATGCTGATCACGATGGGTGGCCTCATTATCGACTTCGAGTTAGCTTCGGCTAACGAACGCGACTTGGCTATCGGTCGCGAACTCCTTGCAGAACACGACAGCCGCATCGTCATCGGCGACAAGGCCTACGTAAGTAAACCGGCAGCTGAGGAACTCTGGCAATACAATCGCATCCGTCTGCTCACCAAGCCGCGCAAAAACCAGAAAAAACAGATTCCGGCACACGTCGCTCGCCTCTACGACTCGGTCCGCCAAATCATCGAAACAGTCACCAGTCAACTCAACGCACAGTTCTCGATTGAAACCAACCACGCTCACACGCTCACAGGCCTTTGTGCACGCTTATACACGAAATTGACCGCACATACCCTCTGCATTTATATCAACCGCCTCTTGGGCGTACCTGACTATCTGCAAATCAAGCAACTGGCCTTTCCCAACTAGCATAAGGCCCCAATTATAGCTGAACTGAACCGCAATGGGCGAGGAGAGAGCGATGCGAAGCGATGACATCCAGCTCCTTGCCACCCGCAAACAGGAGATGGCCATGAGCGTATGGGAGCAGTTTTCATTGGAAGGCAAAGTTGCCGTCATCACCGGCGGCACCGGTGTCCTGGGTGGAGCCATGGCGCGCGGACTGGCCGCTGCCGGCGCGCGCGTTGCTATATTGGGGCGGCGGGAGGAGAAGGCCCGCGACCTGGCCAACGAAATCACCGCCGACGGCAACAAGGCTATCGCCCTGCCAGCCGATGTCCTGGACGAAGACAGTCTGCAGTCCGCCCGCCAGAAACTGCTCGACAACTGGGGCAGAGTGGACATCTTGATCAACTCCGCCGGCGGCAACCGGCCTGACGCGACTGTATTCGGCGATCTTACCTTCTTCAATGTCCCGCGCGCCGCGCTCGAGGGCGTCGTCGGCCTCAATTTCACCGGCACTGTCCTGCCAATTCAAATCTTCGGCGAATCGATGGCGGAGCAGGGAAACGGCTCAATCATCAACATCTCCTCGATGGCCGCCCAAAAGGTGCTTACACGCGTCATGGGCTATTCTGCAGCCAAGGCCGCTGTCGACAACCTGACTCGCTGGCTGGCCGTGGACCTGGCCCAAAAGCACGGGGCCGGTTTGAGAGTAAACGCGATTGCGCCCGGCTTCTTCATCGGCGAGCAGAATCGGGCGCTCCTGATCGATGTGGACGCCGCAACAGACGGGCAGGATCCGCCTCCCCTGACTGAACGCGGCCAGCAAATTGTCGATCATACGCCCATGGGACGGTTCGGCGAGCCTGATGAACTGATTGGAGCAGCAGTCTGGCTTTCCAGCGACGCCTCCCGCTTCGTCACTGGCATAGTCGTACCGGTAGATGGAGGATTTTCAGCATCCAGCGGCATCTGATGCACAGAAGACTGTAACATTGCGTTCGGATAGGACGCACAGCCGACCACTTCCCGTCCATCCTTCTTTCAATGCAATTTCTTGCCCGGCCCGTTGAACGACTGTATATTGATTTCACTGTGTATTAAACCAGCTGATAGTCAAAGATCCATTTCTTAGCGCTAGCTAAAATGGGCGAGACGTCCTACAGCCCAAGGAGTACAAATGAGCGATACCGAATCCACCACGCCGGGAAAGGACTTCATTCGTGACGCGATTGCGGATGACATTGCCAACGGGCGCTTTGATGGGCGCTTTCAGACCCGCTTCCCGCCAGAGCCCAACGGCTATCTTCACATTGGGCATGCCAAGGCGATTGGGCTGAATTTCGAGGCGGCGGCGGAGTTTAGCGGCCTCTGCAACCTGCGCTTCGATGACACCAACCCTCTCAAGGAGGAACAGGAGTTTGTAGAGGCCCAACTAAAGGATATCAGGTGGCTCGGCTACGAACCGCCCAGCGTCCTGTACGCTTCTGATTATTTTGGACAACTCTACGAGTGGGCGGTACAGCTCATCGGAGATGGGATCGCTTACGTGGACGACCTCAGCCAGGAAGAGATTCGCGCGCACCGCGGCACCTTAACCGAACCGGGCACGAACAGCCCCTATCGCGATCGGTCTGTTGCCGACAACCTGGATCTGTTCCAGCGTATGAAGGCCGGCGAATTTCCCGATGGCGCAAGGGTCCTCCGGGCCAAGATTGACATGAGTTCGCCCAACATCAATCTGCGCGACCCCGTGATTTACCGCATTCGCCATGCAGAACACCAGCGCACCGGCAACGAATGGTGCATCTACCCGATGTACGACTGGGCCCACGGCCAATCAGACTCGATCGAAGGCGTTACCCATTCCCTCTGCTCGTTGGAATACCTGAATCACCGCCCGCTGTACGACTGGTACCTGGACTCGCTTGGGGTATACCATCCTCGCCAAATTGAGTTCGCCAAATTGGAGTTGACCTACACGGTGACGAGCAAGAGGCGCCTCATGCGTCTTGTCGAAGAAGGCTACGTTAACGGCTGGGATGACCCCCGCATGCCTACCCTCGCCGGGCAGCGGCGGCGAGGCGTGCCGGCCAAGGCGCTGCGCGATCTTTGTCAACACGTCGGCGTCGCCCGCACCAACAGTACCGTCGAGATCGAACTGTTGGAGCATTTCATCCGCCAGGAGCTGAACCTCACCGCCAACCGCGTGATGGGTGTTTTGGATCCCCTGCCAATCGTGATTACGAACTTCCCCGAAGGCGAGACAGAATGGCTGGAAGCGGTCAACAACCCGGAGGACGAAAGCGCGGGCAGCCGTCCCGTCCCCTTCAGCCGCAATCTCTATATCGAACGGGACGATTTCATGGAGGACCCGCCTCGCAAATTCTTCCGCATGGCGCCCGGCCGCGAAGTGCGTCTCCGTTGGGGATTCTTCGTTCGTTGCGAGGAAGTCATCAAGAATGACCAGGGTGAAGTCGTCGCCTTGCATTGCACATACGACCCGGAAACCAAGGGCGGTTACGCGCCGGACGGCCGCAAAGTACGCGGTACCATCCACTGGGTAAGCGCCGATCATGCAGTGCCAGCCGAAGTGCGCCTCTACGATCGCCTGTTCAGTGCGGAGGATCCCTACGACGTGCCGGAAGGCCAGGACTACATCGCCAGCCTCTCACCCAATTCGCTAACCGTGTCAGACAGCGTGCAACTGGAGCCGAGCGTACAAGACCTGGCTGCCGGCCAGACCGTCCAGTTCGAGCGCAAAGGTTACTTCTGTCTGGATCCCGATAGTTCTGGCGACCGGCTCATCTTCAACCGCACAATTACATTGCGCGATTCATGGGCGAGAAAGCAGTCCCCTAAGCAAGGGCAGAGGCGTAGAAAAGCGAAAAGCAAAGTTGGGGAGAAGGCAGGGGCCTGAGCGTCTGTAGCAGGTTACATGGGTGCGGATTTCACCCAAGGAGAGACGTAGCCTGAACCGTCATTTCTAGTCGCCGAACGGTATACTGCCTCACTATTTGTGCGCCAATCAACGGCCCCTTGCCGGCTGCGGCACCAATATGTGACCTTCCTCCAGCGAACCATAACTCTTTGCCGCGCTCGGCCCGTGCCGCCAGAGGTACGATGCGATGTAGGCGCAGGCTACCGCGTCAAGCGTGTCCTCGTACGCCTGCAGGGCAGCCCCGCGCATGCCGGTCACATCGGTGCCCTTGAGCAGCTTCTTGGTTCTTCGCAGCGGCGGATCGGCCTTTCGCAACCCTCGCAGCAGAGAGCGGTACCGCTCAAACTCCGGCCAGCGCTCTTCATAAGAACGTCCCCGCCCGCGCTTGTATCTGAGGATGCTGTCCAGGCCAAACAGGCTCACAAGGGCCGGATGAGGGTAGACTTCGCACACCAGCCGGGCCTTTGTCCGTCGAGGGATTACATCGGATTCATAAAACTTATAGCGTTCGGACAGAGCCGCTGTCAGTGCTTCTCCGCGCACTACGCCGTCGCGGGCAAGTAGCCGCCGGTTGGCAGGATACGCGCCAGCGTGAAATCGCTGCCAATCTGCCGACAGCGCGCGATCACATGTCCTTATGCCCGTCTCGTTTGGGACTCGCAGCGGCGCGTCAACCGCAACAATTGACCCATTGCGCCGCGAAAGATTGGCGCCAATAAAATCGACGATCTCCGACAACCTGCCCAGACCGCCCTTATAGGCGACCAATCGCCCTTCCCGGATCACCGCAACGCCCGAAGGGTTGCGGTCGCTCCAGGCCAGATCGATACCAACAAAGGAGGGCTTTCCCCGCTTCTTTGCCATAGAGGACCTCCTTAAAGTGTGCTGCCCGTTCCTTTCATAGCGATAGAGGAACTGAAAACTCTTGTCGTGAGGACCTGACTGAACAGAGACCAGCCAATTCTCCTTGCCAGCGCGCGACAGAGCATTCTTACCCGTCGCGGCGCAGACAAACTTTCTTCACCGTCACCTCATCCAGGTACGCCTCGTCAATAAGCGCGCCATGCCCCGGCCCGTCCGGCACGGTCAGCGTACTGTTGTTGTTGAGCGTGAAGGGATTGGTGACAATATCCCGTTCAAAATAACGGTCGTTGGCGCTGATGTCTCCCGGCAGTGTGAAGTTGGGCAGGCTGGCCAGCGCCACGCTGATGGCGCGCCCGATCCCTGTCTCCAGCATCCCACCGTGCCAGACGGGAATACCCGCGGCCTGACACATATCATGGACCGCGACCGAATCGGCCAGCCCACCGATTCGCGATGGCTTGATGTTAATGACGCCGCACGCGTCCAACTCCAGTGCCCAGCGGGCGTGATCCGTGGATACGATACTCTCGTCGAGACAGACCGGCGTTTCGATCAACTTGGCCAACTTTGCGTGATCAAAAATGTCGTCGTGGTCGAGCGGCTGTTCGTTCAGCAACAGGTCGAACTGGTCCAACTGTCGCAAATGGTCGGCGTCTTCCAGATGGTAAATGCTGTTGCCATCAACCTGCAGCAACAGGTCCGGCCAGCGTTCACGCACCGCCTGCGTCGGTTCGACATCCCAACCAGGCTTGATCTTCAGCTTGACCCGCTGGTAGCCGTCTTTCAAATATCCTTCCACCGTTCCAAGCAAGGCGTCAGTGTCTGCCTGGATCGGCACGCTCACGCCCACAGCCACCTCCGCCCGCGTGCCGCCCAGGAGATTAGCGAGAGAAACATTCTGCGCCTGCGCAAACAGGTCCCAAACCGCGAACTCCAGACCGGCCTTGGCCATACGGTTCGCGCGCACCCTCTTGAAGACCCCGCGCACATCCTCTGGCGACGAGACTTCTGCCTCCAGGAGCATCGGGCCCAGGAATTCCTCCTGCATGATCAGTGCCGTATGGAACGTCTCTTCGTTGTACCAGGGACCATCGCTGACCGGCGATTCGCCCCAGCCCGTAATCCCGTCTGCGTCCACGCGCACGATGATTGCATCGCTGCCATCATGACGCCATCCGCTGGTCTCAAAGGGGCGTACATAAGGCATGTGGATTCGACGGAGTTCGATACGCTCGATTTTCATTTCTGCTTTCCTGTGTTTGCATTCCGCCGATCGTACAAAAGTAGATCGGAGAATGCCGCGTGGTCGCGTCCAAGTTTGTCGGCAACTGAGAGATTCCACTTCGCCAATGGTTTCGGAAGGGAATGCACCCTCTGCCTGGCCGTGCTGGTAGAAGGATCAAGGCCGCCAAGGCAAGACGCGATAATCGACCGGGGCGCGCTGATGAGGGGGAATGTACCTGCGGGCACGACTCTTTCTCGCCCTGGCAAAAGGGGGCCAGCCGGAGTCGAGAGTATCGAGGTGGCCCGCCCTTCCTGAATCGCCTGGGCCCTTCGCGTAGTCAAACGAAGGCCGGCGACGCATAGGCGGACCACCCATTTCGGGTCGTCCAAGAGAACAGTTGCCTAGGCGGCGTATACGCAGTCCACTTGGCGCTTGCTTGCCGCCGATTCCAGGATTGCGTCACAGATTACAGCGTTGCGATAGCCATCGACAAAGTCAGCGCCGATAGGGGAGACCGCGCCATCGTTGACAATGCAGTCCAACAGATGGGTAATCTCATGCACAAAAGTGTGTTCCCAGCCGATGATATGGCCTTGGGGCCACCAGTTTTCCCACCATGGATGGGAAGGTTCCGAGACAAGCACGTTGCGGAAACCCTGGGCTTCTTCAGGCTCGTCGCCAACCCAGAAAATCTCCAACTCGTTCAGCCGTTCCAGATTGAAGACGATGCTGGCCTTCTCCGCGTTGATTTCAAGGCGCTGGCCGTTCTTGCGGCCGGCGGCAAAGCGGCTGGCCTCCACCGTGCCAATCGCGCCGTTATCAAACTCCAGCAGCGCCGTGAATGCGTCGTCCACATCCACTTTACCCATAGTGCCGTCGTCCCACGGCCGTTCCTCGATAAACGTGCGGGTCATTCCCGAGACACTATTGACCTCGCCTACCAGATAGCGTGCCAGATCGATAATGTGCGCCCCCAGATCTCCCAACGCGCCGCTTCCCGCTAACGACTTCTGCAGCCGCCAAATCATCGGCAGATTGTAGTGGGCCATCACCCACTCCTGCAGATAGACCGCCCGGAAGTGGTAGATTTTCCCAAGCAGGCCGGAATCCACCAGTTTACGAATCTGCCGAATCGCGGGCACAAAGCGATAGTTGAAGGCCACCATGTTCTTCACGCCCGCCTTCTGCACCGCCTCCAGCATCATCTGCGATTCATCTGCATTACGTGCCAGCGGCTTCTCGCACAGGATGTGCTTGCCACTTTCGGCCGCGAGAATGCACGGATCGGCATGGGTATCGTTCGGCCCGCCGTTGTCGAAAAGCTGGATGTCATCGTTGTCCAGCATCGCTCGCCAGTCAGTATAGTAACCTTCGTAACCGTAGCGTCTTGCCGCCTCTGCTACAGCCTGTTCATCGCGTCCTGCGATTCCTACCAGCCGCGGAATGGCCGGTGGCGGGTACATCATATGGGCGATATTCAACATCGCATGGCTGTGAGCCTTGCCCATGAAAGCATAGCCCAGCATCCCGATACCGATTTCCGGGGCGTCGCCTTCGGCCCGCGCCCCAGCCATCGAAGTGAATCCGGATCCTTCACTCATAATTCATTCCCTCTTTTTGTTTTGGTTTCTGGCATCTTTTGGTCCACCGCCGGCGGGCGCGATGCCCGTTCTCACCAAACCGCCTTCTATTCGGCAAATGCCGCGTCAAAGGCGATTTCAGACGGCGGAAAGTCGATCTGGCGAGTGTAGGCGCACGATTCGGTTGCGCCGTGCTCCCGGTCCATGCCCGCGTCTTCCCATTCAATCGAAAGGGGGCCGTCATAACCGATATCGTTCAGAGCCCGCATTATCGCCTCGAAATCGATCCTGCCGCGTCCAACCGAGCGAAAATCCCAGTAGCGGCGGTGGTCGCCAAATTCGGCGTGGCCGCCAAAGACACCCGCCTCTTTGCCTCCGTCCGACCAGCCCACGTCCTTCATATGAACATGGAAGATTCGATCGGCGAATTTCCGGATGAATCCAACGTAATCCACGCCCTGGTAGCCGAAGTGACTGGGATCGTAGTTAAAGCCGAAAGCCTCATGGCCATCGAGAGCGTCGATTGCATTCTGGGCACTGAAGATGTCGAATGCAATTTCGGTTGGGTGGACTTCCAAGCCAAACTTCACGCCATTCTCGCTAAAGACATCCAGAATGGGCGTCCACAATTCTGCAAAGAGTGCCAGGCCCTTTTCCAGAAAATCGGGCGGGTTTGGCGGAAAGGAATAGACCAAATTCCAAATCGGCGAACCGGTGAAACCGGGCACTACCTTCACACCGAATTTGGCCGCCGCGCGCGCAGTATTTTTCATCTCTTCTGCTGCGCGCGCACGCACGCCGTCCTCTGTGCCGTCGCCCCATATGCGCGGATCCAGAATGCTTTCGTGGCGCTCGTCGATGCGGTCAGCGACGGCCTGGCCGACCAGGTGATTGCTGATCGCAAAACACTGCAGTCCGTGCTTGTTCAAGGTGTCCCAGCGTCCCTGTACATAGCTGTCGTCTTCCAGGGCCTTCTCAACCTCGAAATGGTCGCCCCAGCAGGCAAGCTCCAGACCATCATATCCGAATGATTTGGCCTTCTCACAGATGGTTTCGAAGGGCAGATCCGCCCACTGACCTGTGAAGAGCGTTACTGGTCGCGGCATGAATTCCTCCTTGACGTTGTAGAAATGGTTGAATTTTCCAGTTGGGAGATTTGGTTCTACCAATCGCATCACGAACGGGGCGATTTAGCAACACGACGTTGTATTACGGGATTTCTTTCTCGCGTTTCTGCTTCAAGACTTGGGTGCGGCGTTTACGCTATCCACTCTGGCAATGCACTTCTTTCTGGCATGCCCGCCGCACCAGAATGAGGTCGAAGCCGAATACATGAAAATGCCGTACACCCTGCCTTCAAAGATTTGCCTACTATACAACCATCGTTCTGAAATGGCAATCCAGACCGAGCCCCCCAAGCATCCGACTTCGCTGGAAGCAATTAAACGCCAGAACCAGGATAATTCAGTTATGCGAAACGGTAGGGACAGGGATGCATGACGGGTCTTATTGCCGCATGAATATCCGCGAGGTTTGGCAAGGCAGCAACTCGAATTTGCATCGTAATGGGTTGGGCTCGGCTTATCGAAGCCTTTGGTTTTCGCGGAGCCCGGCTGGCATTTGAAAATCCTTGGGGTGACAAAGTGTAACGAAAAGCCGGCGTAAATTTAACCGTCGCCGCCGGACCAGATGAAGCTACGTACTTCGCCAGGAGAGCTGGCTCCTTCGATGCTGCGCTCTCCTTCCGGGCCCGTCAGCACACGCACGACAGAAGTCTGCCATCTGTAGGTGACGTTCCGATCAGGTGGCGGCGCCCACTGGCTCGGTAAGCGATAGCTGGTCGCCTTTGTCCAAACAGGGGGCGGCAATTCAAATAACCCTTCCAATGGCCAGATGTAGAGGACGTACCATTCATTTTCTTCCAGCACGCCACCGCTCAACCAGCGGAACAGCACATCTTCGGAATGGGGAATACTATCGCTATCATCCGGACCAAGCAGCTGGAGAGGCAGGTACATCTCGCCAGAATTCGGGTTTTGCCGCGCAGGAGTGGATTGGCTGGTTGCCAGTATCGTGGAAGGCACGCCGGAAACAGGCAACTGCAATTCCTGGTCGGGTCGGATGATATCGTTCGACCCAATTCCATTTGCCTCCTGAATCGCCGCAACCGTTGTGCCGAAGCGTATAGCAATCGAAATGACAGTATCGCCAGGTCTGACAATATAACTGAATACAGTGGAAATAGTCGGCGCGCTATTGCTGCCGCCGTTCTCGGAGATCGATGCAGGAATGGGGATAAGAAGAACATCGCCGGCGCGGATCAGCGTGCCCGTCAGATTGTTGGCCGCTTGGATATCCTCGACCGTCACTCCATACCTGCCGGCAATTCCGAGCAGAGTTTCGCCACTCTGTACAGTGTGGCGTCCAACAGAGGAACCTGGCTGTTGCCCATCAGTACCCGTTGTCGGCTGGGCGCCCGCGGTCTGAAGCGGGGTTACACGAGTCTCGACTTGGGAATCGCTAGGGAACGGGATAGTAACGCCAAGGCTGCCGAACTGCCACCAGCCAACCACGACCGCCAGCAGAGCCAGTGCCAGCACTGCATCCCGAATATTGAGACGCGCCGGCCTCGTCCTGGAACTTTCGGTCAGCTCATGACCGCAGAAATAACAGGTCTCAGCGTTTTGGGCGACGCGCGAACCGCAATTCGTACAGCGGCGGCCTGTTGGTATAAATGAACGCGCACCCTGTGTCATAGAAGATGAAAAGGTAAGTACATCCGTTTTGTCCGAAGAGCGCAGTATAGCACGTGTCCCAAGACTGCAGGAACATCCCGATTCCAGAAGCGCCAACTGTTCTTGACGTGTGGAGGTCCATGGTCGCAAAAAGACTTACGACGGCGAGAAAACGATCTTCACTCCTTCGCGGCGTTCAAACAAGTCGAACGCCTCTTGCCATTCATCAAGCGGGAGTCGGTGGCTGATCAACGGAGCCGTCTGGAGTTGACCAGACTGCAGAAGCGACAGAGTCTTGCGCCAGGAACTGGCGACAGTGGCGAACGTTCCCTGCACCTGTAACTCCTTAATGCAGACCTGCTCAAGATCCCAGAGCACCGGCTTACCGAAAAGGCCAACCTGTACATAGCGTCCTCTGTGCCGCACCAAATCCAGAGCTGTCTGTGCCCCCGGCCCTGCACCGGAGCACTCAAAGGCAATATCCGCGCCCTGGCCGTCCGTGCGCTCCGCAACAGAGTTCTGAAGATCATCCCTGCCCACAATCAGGACCTCGTCCGCGCCCAGTTGCTTCGCCAGGTCCAGGCGCGCCTCATCCGTATCTGTACCAATTACCAACGCCTGCGCCCCCGCCGCCTTAACAACCTGCAGCATCATCAGGCCGATCGCTCCTGGGCCGGTTATTACTGCCACATCACTAGGCTCGACCTTGGAATTCTCCAGCGCATGGACACAGCAGGCCAGCGGCTCCGTCAGCGAGCCCGCCCACTCGTCAACGCCTTCGGGCAACAGGTGGACCGAACGTTCAGGCACAAGCACGTAGCGGGCAAAAGCTCCATTTACGCCGCTGCCTATCGACGACCGCTGGGAGCAGTGATACGGCATTCCTGCCCGGCAATACGGGCAGAAACCGCAGAGGCTGAAATTGGGTTCACAAGTGACTGAATCGCCGGTGGCACAGCGCGTAACATCACTTGCCGCGTCCACAACTTTCCCTGCGACCTCGTGCCCCATAATAACAGGCGGCCGGCAAGGATACTCGTCATGGTATATATGGACATCAGTGCCGCATAGCCCGGCCGCCGTCACCTCAACTATAAGATGCCCCGGAATGGCTGTTGGTTCGGGCGCCTCGAGTAGGCCCACTTGGCCAACGCCCGGACGTAATTTAGCTACACCTTTCATCCAGATCTGCTCCTGTGTATTAGGTCGCATCGCCCTGCAACCTGAGACTTGCCAAATCTGAGTTGTACAGGTCAGGAATACGCAAGAAAGGCGCCCAGACCTGTGTGCACGGAAGCGCTGTTATTCGAGGGAAGAGTAGATGACAGGGTTCAGCGGCGTGTCGATTGGTTCCCCTACTTGCGCGCCCGGCAGCCAGCGATCCCAGTCTCTCTGCTGATTTTCGTTCTTTGGCGGAGCAACCTTCATCCCGTCTTCCATATAGATAACAGTCATCACTGCTCGCATCTGATCGCTTTGGTTGGGCCCAGCCCGATGAAATGTCCAGCCCGAGTGAAAGCTGACCTCTCCCAAAGCAAAGGGGGACGCACATTTCGGATAGTCATGCAGAGTCCTACCTATCTTCTGTTCACTCTCGTCGCTGATAGAAAGCCCCCGATTCTGCAGCAGCTTATGGCTGCCAACGCAAAATGACAGCGGCCCCATCTCCACCGGGACGGCCTGCAAGGGAATCCACGCGGTGACCGTATTGTCATTTGCCAAAGGCCAGTAGAACTGGTCCACATGCCACGGCGTGAAGCCACCGCCCGGCTCCTTGTACAAGGCCTGATCGTGATACATGCGCACGCCACTTACGCCCATCAACTCGGCCGCAATCTTTCCCAGCCGGCGGCAGAGCACAAACCTCTTCACCTTCTCGCTGTGCTCCCACAGGTTCGGAACCTGCAAGAACGCTTTACCGTATGTGTTCCGCTCCGCCAGCGAAAGCTTCTGGCGGTTTAACGCATAAACCAGCCGGGTGAACTCTCCGCCAAATTCGGACAGCACATCCTGCGTCAGCACATTAGCCAGCTTTACGAACCCGTCGCGACGGTAGGCGGCGATCTGTTCATCCGTCAGAGGATAGTCGACACTCAGTTCGTCCATGTCGTAATTCCTAGGCAATAATTGATGACTTGGATTGGTCGCGCTGCGCTGGGCGGAGGGTACTGCGCCGGGCGATCTCGTATTCCTGCTCAGACGCTGTTTTCGGCCCCACAAGTTAACGCAAACGCCCCTCTCGATTATAACTGAAACCAGGACAAAAAGCATCCACCCCAAAATAAAGCTGCGGTCGAATGGCAAAGCGTATATAATCGCTCATGGTTCCATCAGTTCTGGAAATGGGTAGGTAAGGCCTGTTTGCTCTGGCTAGTTTGCGCTAAGCGCTCTTTCCTATCCGTTAGTCATTTTGAGGCGGCCGCCAGCCAAGACTGTACGCAGTCAGTTTATTTCATTCCCACTACCTCCCGTCCCTGAAGGACTGTCATGAATCATACAGTTTACATTGCATTGGGCAGCAACATCGGCAACCGAGCCGCCTACCTCCATGCCGCTTTGGATGCAATGTCTTCGTATTCGAACGTAGAAGAAACTTCCCATCTCTACGAAACGATTCCGATGCTGGTGACGGACCAGCCCCTCTTTCTGAACGCCGTTTGCAGAGTCTCAACTTCGCTTTCGCCTACAGAGCTGTTACGAGCACTCCAACAGACCGAAGACTCTCTCGGCAGGACGAAATCGATCCGCTACGGTCCGCGCGTCATCGATCTTGACATTCTCCTTTATGACGACGACATCATCGACACGCCCGATCTCACAGTTCCCCATTTGCGTTTACCGGAACGCGACTTCGTGCTGGCCCCCCTCTTGGATCTGGACGGCGGCCTCAAACATCCTCGCCTGGACCTGAGTGTGCAGGAGCTCTGGGATAACCTGAACACGCAGATCCCGCCGCGGGTGATGCCGATCGGAGAGAGGATGTGGCACTGGGGCCAGCGTACCCGTGTGATGGGCGTTCTCAATATCACACCGGACTCGTTCTCCGGTGACGGGCTGGCCGCCGCGCCGGACCCGGTCGCGGCAGCGCTGGCGCTGGCGCAGGAATTCGTTGCAGCAGGTGCCGACATTTTGGATATAGGCGGCTATTCCACCCGACCCGGCCATACCGACCTCTCTGTCGATGAGGAGATCAGTCGTGTCGTCCCGGTCATAAGCGCGTTGGCTGCTGCTGTAGACGTCCCACTGTCAATCGATACCTTCCGCGTTGAAGTCGCTGAGGCGGCCCTCAACGCCGGCGCCACCTGGCTGAATGATGTATCGGGTTTGCGCGCGGCCAAGCAGGATGGCAACTCGATGTCTGCGTTGGCTGCCCGCCGTCGGGTCCCCCTTGTTCTCATGCATAACCGCGCGCCGCTGCTTACCGTCCGGCCGGTTGACGGTGAGCATAGCAGCCCCCCGTCTATGCCGGGCAAGGCGCCGCACGACGTGGTGGCGGAGGTGAACCGGGATCTTTCATTGGCGCTGGAAATGGCCCGACGCGACCGCGTTCCTCGCTGGCATCGAATCATCGATCCGGGCATCGGTTTCGGTAAGACGCCTGCACAGCACGCCGCCCTCATCGCCCGTCTCGATGAACTGCAGACTCTTGGCTACCCACTACTGTTCGGCTGCTCGCGCAAGGGCTTTCTGGGCAAAATGGCCGGCGGCGCGGCAGTAGATGACCGCCTGCCCGCGACGATAGCCGCCAATACGATGGCGGTGGAACGCGGTGCGCAAATCGTGCGCGTCCACGATGTGCGTGAAAACGTCCAGGCAATCCGGGTCGTCAACGCGATTTTGGACGGCTTTACAGACAGCGCGTGACCTCCACTCAAGTAAGCACAGGAGCTGCAACGCCATGCGATACCCTCTGACCCTAACCAACCTCGGCGGCCGTATCGCCGTCGTCATCGGCGGCGGAATCGTCGGCGAGCGCAAGGTGCGAAGTCTGCTGGCGGCGAATGTGCAAGTGCGCCTGATCAGCCCGTCCGCCACCGAGCAATTGACAGCTTGGGCCGCAGGCGGCAAAGTCGAGTGGACGCCAAGGCAATACCAGGACGAAGATCTGAACGGCGCCGGCCTCGTCTTCGCCGCAACCAATGTGCGCGCCGTTAACCATGAAATCGCAGCAGAGGCCCACAAGCAGGGACTCCTGGTAAACGTAGCCGACGCCCCTGCTGAGGGAAACTTTCATTCGCCGGCGGTCACTCGCCGCGACGATCTCATCGTTTCCGTTAGCACGAATTCGGGCCGTCCCCGCAGGGCCACTGCCGCCCGCGATCGAATTGCCGCACTGCTGGAGTCTGAAGAGTGATTTCGAATTCGCATGAACGGCGTGATTGTTCCGTTGCCTGCCCCCCTGCACAGAAGGATCAGAATTCATGACTGGCAAAGCATATCTGGTGGGCGCGGGGCCCGGGCGAGCCGATCTGATCACCGTACGGGGACTGGCGCTGCTGCGAACAGCCGATGTTGTAATCTATGACCGTCTTGTCGCCCAGGAGCTTCTGCAAGAGATCCGCCCGCAAGCAGAGCGCATTTTCGTCGGCAAACAGGGCCACCGGCCCCGCACCATGCCGCAGACTGACATAAACGCGCTCTTGGTTGACCGCGTCCGAAACGGACTTCAAGTCGTGCGCCTGAAAGGAGGAGACAGTTTTGTCTTCGGCCGCGGCGGCGAGGAGTGTCTGGCGCTTGCCGCGGAAGGACTGGCCTTTGAAATCGTGCCCGGCGTCAGCGCAGCCGTCGCCGCGCCCGCCTACGCCGGCATCCCGGTCACCCATCGCGGTCTGGCGAGCGCCTTTACTGTTGTTGCCGGCTACGAAGATCCAGCCAAAGACGAGTCCAATGTCGACTGGGCACTGCTGGCAGGGACCCCTACCTTGGTTGTCTTGATGGGCGTCCGTTCTGCCGCAAAGATTTGCGAGGCTCTGATCGAGCACGGTCGCGATCCGCACTCTCCCGCTGCCGCGATTGCAAGCGCCGCCACCATCCATCAAAAGGTTGCCCGCTCAACCGTGGCTGGCCTGGCGCAAACTATGGCCTTGGCTGAGATTCATGCGCCGGCCGTGCTCGTGTTCGGCGATGTGGTCAATCTCCAGAACCAACTCGCCTGGTTCATTCCTGAAGACGGCGGCAGCGGCTTCCTCTCCCTCGATCAGCCCGAACCGTGAACTGGGTAAATGGCCTGTGTGTTGTAGCTTTTGCATGAGATGAGGAGCGGCAACTTTCGAGAAAGATGTCCCAGACTACTCACGGTGGTCACATCCAGCGCACTGCCGGTTGTCACCGGCTCGCCCGCGTCTGCCAACGCCAGCGCGCTGGTTGCCCCGGCGATTCCAGGGCCGATGATCAGGACGCCCCCGCGCAGCAGGTCATCCGGCATAGACGCAAACTGTAGGCGGGCACACCGGTCATGGCCGTTGTCGCCCAGATCTAACTGAACGGATACGGCCTGCCGCCTCGTGGAAACGCAGAGTGGAATACGCTGACAGCTAACCAATCTCGACCATCCGTTGAACGGATCGCGCCGCCTTGACCAGAATCTCTTCGGGAACGATAATCTCGTACTGCATCTTTTCCAGCGCAGCCAAAGTATCTTCCATCGTTATCTGGCCCATGTGGGGGCAGCGCACAGAACAAAGCCGCAGCACCTCCTTGTCCGGGTTGGCGCCGATGATATTGTCCCCCATGGAGCATTCGGTCAGCAGCAGATAGCGGGGCGCGTCAGACTGTTCGACATGACGAATCATCGCCGATGTGCTGCCGGTGAAGTCTGATGCCGCAACTACCTCAGGGCTGCACTCCGGGTGCGCAACAATCACGACATCAGGGAACTCGGCGCGCACACGCCGGATATCGTCGACGGTGAACTTGTCGTGAACCTCGCAACGGCCATGCCAACCGATAAGATCGAACCTCTCCGTTTGCACAGGGATGACCGCGTGCTCAGTCTCCAGATCGCGGTGGACCGAAGCCCGCGGATCCATCGAGACCGCCGCGGACTTGCCTTCGTCCACCCTCCCCTTTTCGACCCCGGCGGCAGACGGAATGATAATCTGTTTGCCCGTCTCCTCGGCGACGTTCTTTGCCAGAAATTCGTCGGGAAGAAAGATAACCCGGTCTGAGTCCAGGGAGTTGACCACCGCTACCGCGTTTCCGCTTGTGCAGCATATATCCGTCTCTGCCTTCACATCGGCATAGGTATTCACATACGTTACCACCGGTACCCCAGGGAACTGCTCCTTCAGGCCGCGTACATCCTCGGCTGTGATGCTGGCGGCCAACGAGCAACCGGCCTTTTCAGCTGGAAGCAGAACGGTCTTGTCCGGACTGAGAATCTTGGCCGTCTCCGCCATGAACTCCACGCCGCAGAAGACGATCACGTCCCTATCGGTCTGCGCCGCCATTCGGCTGAGATAGAGCGAGTCGCCGACAAAGTCCGGGATCGAATGAAAAAGAGCCGCCTCCATGTAATTGTGACCGAGAATAACCGCATTGCGTTCCTTCTTCAGGCTGTTAATCTGCGCCGCCAGTTCCGCCTTGATGCGCAATTCCACATCCAGCACCACATTGCGAAGCTTGCGCGCAAGTGCTTCATACATCAGCTTGGCATCCGTGACTTCTGCCAAAGGTGTCGTCAGTGTTGATGCTGTCATCATTTCATCCTCGTGCTTTAGAATTATGTCCTGCAGATGGCAACTGTCTTCCTAATCGGACCGCTACCCACCCATCTCCAAATCGAAACTGATATCCAACGCCGAGACTGAGTGGGTCAGCGCCCCAACAGAAATAAAATCTACGCCGCTCGCAGCAATTGCCGCGATATTCTGCAAATTAACGCCGCCGGAGGCTTCAAGCGAAGTCCGGCCCGAAGTCACCTTAACCGACTCTCTGATCTGTTCCGGCGTCATGTTGTCAAGCAAAATGCGGTCTACGCCGAGCGAGAGCGCCTCTCGCAACTGTGTCAGATCTGCGACCTCAACTTCAATTTCCACCCCTTGGAATTCGTCGCGTATCCCCTGCACAGCCGCCGAAATGCCCCCTGCCGCCGCAATATGATTGTCCTTGACGAGCGCCATGTCGAACAGCCCAAAGCGGTGATTTCTCCCTCCACCCAGCGCCACCGCCCTCTTGTCAAACAGCCGCAGCCCCGGCGCCGTCTTGCGCGTGTCCAAAATGACGGCTCCAGTGCCCTGCACCGCCTCAACAAAGCGCCGCGTCAACGTGGCGATGCCCGACATGCGCTGCACGAAATTCAGTGCTACCCTTTCTGCCATCAGTAGAACCTGTGCAGGCCCCGCCGCATTGGCAACTACGGTTCCCGCGTCCACCCAACTCCCCTCTTCTACGCACCTACAGAACTGAACGATTTGACCGGACATTCCTTCCGTTTCGGTTGTCCTGTCTCCACTTGCGCCTTCCTGTGCAGACGGCCTCTCCTGATCAGGCGCCTGAAGTCCGTTCTCAAGTAAGCCGTAGGCGAGTGCAACTAAATCCAACCCAGCGATGATCCCCGAAGATTTCGCCAGGAACTGTCCTTTGGCCTGCGTCTCAGCGGGAATTGTCGCAAGAGTCGTTACGTCGCCGCCGCCTATATCCTCCTCCAGTGCCATCAGAACAGACGGCCTGGCCCGTTCCAGGAATTCGTCCATGCACGCAACCTCTGCGGGTGGCTAAAATTGCCGCTTTTGTCGATCGAATGGGACTTCGCCGCGTAGAATATCACCGCCGCGTTCGATTCGTCAAGAAGTCGGCCCAGCACCAGGTTTGCCTCACCGAAACGGCTCCACGCGCCCATGGTACGACCGACTTTTTCGGGTCGAATAATTAGCGGCAGGGAAGAAGAGTCCTTGGCAATCCTGGAAGCTGGCGGCCCACTGTGAAGCTAGCCGAAATCGTGCCTGCTCAGCATCAACTGATTCGCAGCCCTGAACGAAACGAGCCAGCAAGTTTACTCTCTCCTCTCCATTTGTATTTTGGCGGTCGGGCCCGCGGCCCTCCCTTGTGCGGGGCGTGCCCCCCCCGCAACGCGCCCGTCCAAAAGCATGCCTCACTCACCGCTGTGCCTTCTTCGCAGCCGTGCGCCTGCCTGGCAGAGTGCCTGCCGCCAGCCAACAACGATTCGAAGAGAGCCCGAATGGTGCCAGCGGTGAAGGGTTGGTCAAGCATGGCAAAAAGAGAGGGCTGATGGCATGAAAATCGTGCTACAACAGTCCTATCCATTCCCCATTCCAAGTTCCTTGTACGGATGGGGTCACAAAAAAACGATAATTGACCATTCTTGATTCAGTCAGCGGCTGTCCAAAAATCTGGGATGCACCCATATAACAGTGGCACGCTTTGATCGTCTCAGCAGTTCGGTTACACTGAAACCGATACTTGATCCATCCGTATTGAATATCGGAATGACAATTATGAATGACTCAATTCTGTCAGGTACAGTGGCCAAGACCGCGTCCAAACCGCGACCGGAACAGCTGCAGGCAAACCTTATTTCCGGTCTGCGTTTTGACTGGTTGGTCAACCTGTTGAGCGCTGTTTTCGTCGGCGGGTTGTACCTCGACGGCTGGGCACACAATCACGGGCGCGTGGATCAGTCCTTCTTCACCCCCTGGCATGCCTTCTTCTACGCCGGTTTCCTGCTCGTTGCAATTGCGTTTTCCGCAGCAACAATCACCAACCGGTTGCGAGGATATTCGTTTGCCCTTTCTATTCCCGCAGGCTATCGCCTTACCGGGGTCGGCCTCTTCATCTTCGCCGCCGGCGGCGTCGGCGACATGGTCTGGCACCTGCTCTTCGGCGTGGAAAGAGGCATAGAGGCCCTCTTCAGCCCAACCCACATCCTCCTCGGACTCGGCATCGGCCTCATCGTTACCGGCCCCCTACGCGCGGCATGGCAGAGGCAGGACGAAAACGACGGATGGCGCCTGCTGGCGCCCGCGATTGCTTCACTTGGCATATTTCTGGCAGCCATCACCTTCTTCATGATGTTCTCTTTCCCTGTAACGGTACAGCTCGCCGCCGACGGGACCGGAAAAAGCTACTTCAACAATGATGTCGGCAAAGTGGCCGGCATGTTCGGAGCCACACTCACCGCCGCCGCGCTTGCCGGTCCTCTCCTGCTGGCGCTGCGCCGCTGGCGACTGCCCCTGGGCGCCGTCACCGCCGTCCTTGGTCTGGCGATTTTTGGCGCCGCGATTGTGGACTACGAGCGGCCGCTAATGATCTGGACGGCCCTTGGCATGGGCGTATCAGCCCTCACCTTGGACTATCTGGCCTGGCGGGCAAAGCCCAGCACAAACCCGAACGCGCTGCGTTGGCTCGCCCCGGCCATTCCTTTTCTCTTGTACGGCGGCTACTACGCCGTCCTCCTGCCAACCGCGGGGACGTCCTGGTCAGTCCACATGTGGACCAGCACCATCGTCATTCCGGTGGTGATCTGCTGGCTGCTCAGTTTCCTGCTTGTGCCGCCGCCGACGCCGGTGTCACCGTCGTGATCCTGCCCGCGCTCTCCACCGACCAGATGCGGGAAGTCGACCGGCTAATGGTCGAGCAATACGGCATTCAACTGCTCCAGATGATGGAGAACGCCGGGCGCAACCTGGCCCTGCTGGCCAAACGTATCCTCTCTTTCGACGATGAAGAGGAACCGTTGCAAGATCGTCCCATCGTCGTGTTGGCCGGCCGCGGCAACAACGGCGGCGGCGGGCTGGCCGCCGCACGCCATCTCCTCAACTGGGGCGCGTGGGTGCAAATCGTTCTGCCGCACTCGCCCGCCGACTTGCCGCCGAGCCCAATGAAAGATCAGCTGTCGATTCTGCAGAAGATGCACGCCCCTCTCGCCTGGGCGGAAGAGGGCTGGGAACTCCCCCCGGCCGACCTGGTCATTGACGCCCTTATCGGCTACGGACTCTCGGGATCCCCTCGCGGCCGCACTGCCGACCTGATCCAGCTGGCAAACAGCAGCGTTGCGCCAATCCTGAGCCTGGACGCGCCCAGCGGCCTCGATACTGACAGCGGCCAGCCGTCCGTCCCCTGTGTTGCGGCAACCGCCACCCTGACTCTGGCCCTTCCCAAACGGGGCCTGTTGCAGCCGCCCGCGCAGGCGGCCTGCGGACAACTCCTTCTCGCCGACATTGGAGTGCCGCCGGTTCTGTACGAATCATTGGACCTGGATGTCCCCCCTCTTTTCGCCATAGATACAGTTCTGCCGCTCCAGGTTGAGGATGGCAGCGCTTTCGTCGAGGAGTAGATGGGCATGATTGAACTCTCGACACTGTTCTTTCTGGCCGCCTACCTTCTCATGTTCTTGGGGATTGTCGGCGCACTGGTACCGGTACTGCCCGGACCGCTTCTGATCTGGCTGGGCGCATTTGTCTGGGCCTGGGCCGATGGCTTCCTCCGTATTGGTTGGCCGACCCTACTGATTCTGGCAGTTCTGACCATCTTCTCCTGGGCTGCTGATCTGGGACTGAGTTTCTTGAGTAGCCGCCGGTCCGGCGCGGCCTGGCGTTCGGTTGCCCTGTCGATCGTTGGCGGTTTGGTCGGTGCCATCCTGCTCTCGAGTGTCCCTGTCGTCGGCACCTTTATCGGCGCAGTCGTTGGCTCAATATCGGCGCTGTGGCTGATGGAGTACCGCCGCGCGCAGGTTACTTCCAGACAGTCAGCTGCTCAGGGCACTGCCTTCACAGGTCAATCCGGGACAGATTCACAGAGGAATAAGGCCGCCGCTACGCAGGCTGTTAAGGGCTATGTTGGCGGCTTCCTGATGGCCATGGCCGTGGAGTTCATCGTCAGCATTATGATGCTTTCGATCTTCGCCTGGCAGGCCTTCCTGTAGAGAAGAGGAGGAGACGTGCGGGCTGTCGTTTTCGTCAATGGCGATATCGCCGACTACGCCGCAGTGCCGCGCTGGCTGCGTGAAGATGACTATCTCATCGCGGCCGATGGCGGTGCGCGCCACATGGAGATCCTTGGGCTGTCGCCCGCTGTGATCGTCGGCGACCTGGACAGCATCGACCCTGCCCTTCTTTCCCGTCTGCAGAAAGAGGGCGCGGACGTTGAACAACATCCGGCCGCCAAGGACGCCACCGATCTGGAGCTCGCGATCGCGCGCGCTGTGCGGGATGGCGCCATCGAAATCCTGCTGCTTGGCGCTCTAGGCGGCCGCCTCGACCAGACCATTGCCAACCTCTTGATTCTGGCCCAAAATAACTGGACTGTGCCTCTTACCATCGCCGAGGGGGACCAGTTGGCGCGCGTGTTGCGGGGACGTCAGTCAGTAACCCTTTCTGGGCCGACCGGTGGTTACGTCAGCGCGGTGGCGCTGAGCGAAGAAGTAACTGGAGTTACCTATCAGGGATTGGAGTACCCGCTGGAAAACGCGACTCTGCGCCTTGGTAGCACCCGCGGCGTCAGCAACACTCTGGCCTCCTCTCCTGCACAGATATCGATCGAATCTGGCATCCTCCTGGTTACTCAGCAGTTTCCCTAGCAACCAGCTTGCTTCAGACGCCTTCGAAAGTCTGCCTGCCACATTCCCCTTCAGGAAGGCGCCCGTACAATCGCACAACGACGATCCACTGCACTGCCTATACTTCTGACGAACCGCCGCTGTCCTCCTGTTCGCCAGCCAATTGCAGTTGACCGGTGCCGTTCCTTGTCTGTGCCAGCAAAAGTGCCAGCCCCAGTGCCGCAATAAGCGCCGCCAGCTGGGAGAGTCGCAAGGGACCCAGCAGCCGCGTGTCTGCCGCGAACCCGTCTGCCAGCAGCCGCAGCATTGCCAGCGCAAAAACTGCCTGGCCCGCCAGCCGGCCCGGTCTGCGCCACTTCCCCCACAGCAAAAAGACGCCAACGATCAGCATCATCCCCGTCGCCCGGTACAGTGCGACAGGATGACGAAGCGCGCCACTCTCGATCAACTGCGCATCGGCGGCACCGCCAAACCAGGACAGCGCCGAATATAGCCCGACTGGCGGCACACCCGCAGTGCCTAGCGTCGCCCCGGTCAGAAAACCCGATAGCTCCAGCACCGCGCCGCCTGCCAGCAGGCCGAACACCGCCGCAACCCCGACCGGCCTTGGATCGACTTCTCCGCGGATCAGGTACCAATAGGCCGCAACCAACCCGCCAATAACGCCCGGCCATAGCATCAGCCCGCCGGGACGGATACTGACCAGCAGCAGCGGCTCCGCGCGATAGACACCCCAGAACTGGACTGCATGGGCCAGCCGGGCTACAATGACAGCCGCCGCCAGCGCAATTGTACCCAGGTTCCAGATCATATCCGGGTTCAATTGCAAACGCTTGCCTGCCCGTACCATCACCGACAAGCCAAACCAGGCAGCGACGATGGCCAGTATCTGGGCCGTTGGTAGCGAAAGCGGCCCTAATGGTAGCGATGGATACACGGTTTCCTCTCTGTCCGTGCCGGCGAAATGACGACAGAACCTAAGTGCAGGCGCCGGCCGCTGCTGTAGTATACTATTTCCGCGACCACTACAAACATTTCCCGGCATCCAATGCCGCCAATCCTATGAATCTGGACCAAATTCGCAACTTCTGCATAATTGCACACATCGATCACGGCAAGAGCACGCTCGCCGACCGCCTCATTCAACATACCGGGACCGTCACCGAGCGAGAGATGAAGGAGCAACTGCTCGACTCGATGGACCTGGAACGGGAAAAGGGCGTCACTATCAAGGCCAGCGCGGTACGCATGATCTATCGCCGCCAACCAGATGGCGAGCCGCCCCAAGACTTTGAAATGAACCTGATCGATACCCCCGGTCACGTTGACTTCACCTACGAGGTCAAGCGCGCTCTGCAGGCATGTGAGGGCGCCGTCCTTGTAGTTGATGCCTCCCAGGGCATTCAAGCCCAGACCGTAGCCCACCTCCTCGCCGCCATGGAACTTGACCTGACCATCGTCCCCGTACTTAACAAGATCGATCTGCAGTCGGCCGTGCCCGACGAGGTCGCCCAGGACATTGAGGATCTCCTGGCAATACCCGCCGAAGATGTGCTGCGCATCAGCGCTAAGGACAGTCTCAACATTGAAGAGGTGCTCGAAGAGATCGTCTCGCAGGTGCCGCCGCCGCAGGGCGACGCCGGCGAAAAACTGCAAGCTTTGATTTTCGACTGCCACTATGACCCATACAAGGGTGTCGTGGCCTACGTGCGTGTTGTGAACGGCGCCATTACCGCCCCGGCAAGCCTGCTGGCAATTTCCGGCAACAAACGCATCGACCCGATCGAAATTGGTGTCCTTACGCCCGCCCCGGTCAAAGCCTCGAAACTGACCGCCGGCGAAGTAGGGTATATCGCCACCGGCCTCAAAAGTGTACAGGATTTGGATGTCGGCGACACGATTACGCTCGCCTCCGACCCGGCCCCGCAACCGCTGCCCGGCTACGAGCCGATGCTGCCCATGGTCTTCGCCGGCCTCTTTCCCACCGACTCCGATGACTACCACGATCTCCGTGACGCCCTCGAAAAGCTGCATCTCAACGACGGCGCCCTCACCTACGAACCAGAGACCAGCCATGCCCTTGGGTTCGGATTCCGCCTCGGCTTTCTCGGCCTCTTCCACATGGAGATCGTGCAGGAACGGTTGGAGCGGGAGTACGATCTTGATATCATATTCACCGCGCCCTCTGTGGCCTACCGTGTGGTCACGACCGATGGCAAAGAGTTCCTGCTCGAGAGCCCGGCCGATCTGCCCGACGCCAGCGAGATCGAACAGATCGAAGAGCCCTGGTGCGGCCTTCAGATCTACACACCCTCCACCTACATCGGCCCTATCCTGGAAATGGTGACAAAGCGGCGCGGCCGCGTCAAGAACCAGTTGTGGTTGGATACCAAGCGGGTCGAACTTAGCTTCCAGATTCCACTCTCCGAAATCATTGTCGACTTCTATAACGAGCTGAAAGCCCGCACGCGCGGTTATGCCTCCATGGACTACAGCCTGGACGACTATCAGGCATCTGACATGGTGAAACTCGACGTCCTCGTCAACGGCCAGTCGGTTGACGCCCTCAGCATCATCACCCATCGCGACAACGCCTTCTATAAAGGGCAGCGCATGGTGAGTAAGATGAAGGACTTAATCCCTCGCCAGCAATTCGTGGTGCCGATTCAGGCCGCTATCGGCAATAAAGTGATCAGCCGCGCCAATGTGAAAGCCGTGCGCAAAGACGTACTCTCCAAATGCTACGGCGGCGACGTGACCCGCAAGCGCAAACTGCTCGAAAACCAGAAAGCGGGCAAGAAGCGCATGAAAATGGTCGGTGCCGTCGAGATCCCGCAGGAGGCCTTCATGACTGTACTGAGTCTGGAGGATGAGTAAGAACTTCCCCTCCCCCCTCGATTCAATCCGCCGCCACAATCTGAATCTGAAAAAGTCCCTCGGCCAGAACCTTCTCATCGATACAGCCCACCTGGCCCGTATCGCCGATGCCGCCGAACTCACAAAAGAAGACACAGTGCTGGAGATCGGTCCCGGCCTCGGCGCCCTGACCCATCTACTGGCTGAACGCGCCGGCCGCGTCGTGGCCGTCGAACTGGATCAGAGGCTGATTCCAATCCTGCGTGAGCAGTTCGCCGACCAACCCCACGTTTCCTTTGTTCACGGCGACATTCTGGATCTAAGTCCCGCCGAACTCATTCAGGCGCAACTGCCCGCAGAAACCGGCGCCGCCTCCGACGCCACAGAATATAAAGTAGTCGCCAATCTCCCTTACTACATCACGAGCGCTGCTCTGCGCCACATTCTGGAGCGCGCCGACGTCCGGCCCACCCTGGCAGTCGTTCTGGTGCAACGCGAGGTGGCCCAGCGCATGATCGCGCAGCCCGGCGACATGTCTTTGCTGGCTGTCGGCGTCCAATTCTACGCCCGCCCGCACGCCCTGCACGTTGTACCCGCCGGCGCCTTTCTGCCACGGCCCAAAGTCGACAGCAGCGTTGTGCGCCTGGATCTGCACGAGCAACCCGCTGTCCCCGATGTGGACCCTACCCAATTCTTTCGCATCGTACGCGCCGGTTTCGGGCAGCGCCGCAAACAACTGCGCAACAGCCTCAGCGCCGGTCTGGCCTGCAAAAAAGAGGACGCCGACCTCTGGCTGAACGCCGCCGGCGTCGATCCCAGCCGCCGCGCGCAAACTCTCTCGATATCGGAATGGGGAGAACTGACAAGGCAAGTGTACGGGGCAAAATGAAGCACGAATGTCCGGAACTGCGCCCGCTGGTGAGCTACTTGGCGCAGACTTTGCAAGCAGAGCAAAAGCAAAGAGGCAGTGGCCGGCAAGTGCAGCATCTACCTGCACAACATGCGTCGGCCATCCAATCAGAGCGTCCTGAGCAAGTTTCATCCTCTGCTGGCAGTGGCAACTGGCAATGGCAGGACTGGTCGATTGTGCGTGTTGACGGCGGAATGAACAACTGCCTTTTCCGTGCCACCGGGCCGGCCGCTGACATGGCAATTAAATTCACCGTGCGCGACACGCGCGACCGAGCCGGCCGCGAATGGGCCGCTCTGGAATTTCTGGCCGAACATGCACCAGGCCTTGCCCCGCATCCCCTCCTGCTCGAACGTGACTGTTATGCACACCAGGTCATCGTGCAGACCTGGCTGGCCGGTGAATCGTCAGCCTTGCTCCCTGCCGATGACGCCGCCTGGAACGCCTTATGCCAGCATCTCTTGAAAACGCATTCCCTGCCGGCGTCGCTTGACCATCCTGCCATACGTCCAGTAGTCTTATACGTGACATCGCCGGCCGACGCCCTGCAGGCCATCCGCGCCCAGCATCACCGCCTTTCACCGGACGAGTGGGCGCCCGGCGTGAATGACCTGATCGCCGAGGCCCATTCGAAGCCATGGCCGCAGTGGCCCCAGCCTCCACTTCGTTTCTGTCGCGGCGACCCAAACATCCGCAACTTCATTCGCCGCGCCAACGTCTGGGCTTCGGTCGACTGGGAGTACAGCGGTTGGGGCGACCCTGCCTTCGAGATTGCGGATTTCCTCGTCCACGCCGCGCACAGTGACTGGCCGCGCCGGCAAACGCATCGCCTTGTAGACCTCTACCGCCTTAGCAGCAGCGACAGCACGATCCAGCAACGGATCGCCGTCTACGAAACTCTCATGTTGGTCTGGTGGACGTTGCGGCTGGGGCGCATCCTGCCTGAGGCGCGAACCGGCCGCGATAAACGGCTCGTAACCTTTTCCCAGTCCTGGTTGGAAGAACGCCAATTGCTGCAAAGGCACTATCAACAGTTGGCTGAATCCGCACTTTCCCGCCGGACCGCTTTTCCGTAACCCCCGACCCCATCTTGCTGGGCCAGGACAGTTTTCAACTAAGGCTGCCCGGCCAGTCGTTGAATCTTCATGCTCGTCTCCCGCCAGGAGACTTTGCTCAGCCCCATCTTCAGCCTCAATTCCTCATCCTTCTTCCCCTGCCTGAAGTCCCGCACCGCGCTGGTCCAACGCAAAGTCTCAAACCCCACTTGGACATGCCGGATGCCCGCCCGGATGCCCGCTTCCTCCAGCACATACTCCAGATTGCGGGGCGTACATTCAAATAGAAAGTTCTCGGGGCCATAATGTTCCAGGTACTGGTCAAGCGGCCCCAGTATGTACGAGTTCAGCGAAATCCGCCGATTCTTGTGTGCGTAGCGCTCTTCCTCGTAGCGAATGAACACCGCCGGCCGTTGCTTATCGGCGCGCTCAATATCTTCCAGCAGTATCTTGACGGCTTCGCTCTTTTTTATGCCGGTCTGCAAGAGTAGGCTTACAAGCACATAGGGGCGGGAATCCGGCTTCTGCAGGTCCATCAACCAGTCCTGACAGGCCCGCAACAGCTTGCTCGCTTCGCTGCTGCTCAGTATTGTCGGCAATGGCGTTCTGACCGACTGCTGCACGATTGGTTCAGCGGGGTCAGTGCCGATCGCGCCGGCGCCATGCAACCAGGAGAAGAATACCTTCAGCGTTGTGATTCGCCGCGAAAGCGTTTTGGGGTTGCATGGCCGCCCCCGTTCACTCTGCATCCATTCCAGAAACTCCTCAAGATGCTGTGTCTGTATCTCCCTCAGAATTGCCGAGCTATCCATAAATGTACGCAGTATCTTCAAATCGTTGGCAAAAGCCTTGATCGTATTCTCGCTAAAACCCTTGCGAACCATCTGTTCTTCGTATGCGGCAATGGCGTCGCCGAGCGCGCTGTTGGCCCGCAAAGTAGGCGCAAGGCTGCCACCGGGATCGACCTCTACCTCTGCCGCCTCTTGTTCCAGTTTTTCGCTCATATCGCAAACCTCCCGCGTCTCTGCCTGAATCCAGTTACTTTCCTCTGTTTGCCTTGCGTATAGCCATATTCAAATATATCCCTCCCCTTCCGATATGGCAACCAGCGCTCCTTGCGGTGTTCATCCCAATTTCTGTCTCGATTCGTGGCGCCCTATTTCGCCGCCCCAGACAATCCGCAACCTCTCAGCCACAACTGATTTACGATCCTGAATGAGGCGACCAAAGGCGACTCTCTCCTCATTTCTCTTCACACCGATCCTCATTCAATCGCCACAGTCTCTGACCACTGACCACTGCAGTTCTGGGCGGTCGGGCCTTCGGCCCTCCCTTGTGCAGGGGCTGCGCCCCCGCAACGCCCCCCTCCAAAACCATCCCTCGCCAACGTTGCGCTCGTTTCCCGGCCATGGCCTCTATCCACCGCAGTGCCCCCCCACATCCCGCGCCGCAGCCATACACTATCGCTAATGCAAGCTAGCAGTCTCAGCAACAGACATGCCGTCAAAGTTGATCCACGAAGCGAAGTCCACCCTTTGCCAACAATCACATCTCATCCCCCGAATCCCCCCAAATCACAGTTCAGACATTGAGCAGTTGCATCCAAAGTAGTCAATACTTAGGCAAGGGCCAAAAGTGAAGAAGCTGCAACCAAAGGGAATCCATCACCTGAAAAAGAGAGAGAATACATGACGGACCTAAGCATCTTCACAGGTCATGCACTCAGCGAAATCGGAAGATTCCCGCAAGAATCTGACGAAATTTTCATCAAATGCGTGATATACTGGTAATAACCGAATGTGATCTCACTCGTGGAGCGGACAAAAAGGTTGAAATAAAATAACCCGACCGGGCCAGACAGACCTGGCTGGACCAATCGAATTGGCACTAGACCTCGTGATCCAGCCCGAATCGGTAGGGGCGCCCCTTGTGTGCGCCCTGCGCGGGCAACTATGGCGTCCGAACTTGGTTGCGACTCCTCTGGCCCCAAAAACCAAGGCTCTCGCCCAAAGAAAGTCCGAAGGCGAACTAGGTCCCCTGTAAGTCGGTGAATCGCCGATATTCCACCCAAAAACCGCGAAGTAATGTTTGCCATCGCAATGAAATCGGAACAAAGATTAAGAAAATCACCGCGATTTGGCGCGACATTTGTAGACTTAACGCGACATATGTAGACCAAACGCGACATGAACCCGTGCAATTGCATCGAACTGAGACAAGACCTTATGATGCTGCCCGAATCGGTAGGGGCGCCCCTTGTGTGCGCCCCAGGGCTACTGTGGCGGCCGAATTTGGATGGGACTACTCTGGCCCTGAGAATCCCCTACTCTCGCCCATAGAGAAACTGAAGGTAAAGTAGGACCGCTGTAAGTCAGTGAATTGCCCAAAAATTGAGTTGCCCATTACCCACCAAAGACGGCGAGGAAACATGTGCGAAGTCAAGAAAATAAGTCCAGAAAAAAAGAAATGGGTCGACTTTTTCCGACTTTTTCCGACTTTTTCCGACTTAGCCCGCCCTAAACCACAGCAATTGCATCGAATCGAGACAAGTCCTCGTGAAGCTGCCCGAATCGGTAAGGGCGCCCCTTGTGGGCACGCTCCGTGGGCGCTTATGGCGGCCGAATTTGGATGTGACTGCTCTGGCACTGAGAATCCGCTACTCTCGCCCATAGAGAAACTGAAGGGGAAGTAGGACCGCTGTAAGTCAGTGAAATGCCCATATTCCAACTTCCCTTAGTCCACCCAAAGACCGCGAGGAAATGTTTACGAACGCAATGAAATCGGAAGAAAAAATAATTGAATCACCGCGACTTGGCGCGACATTTGTAGACTTAGCGCGACATATGTAGACCAAACGCGACATGAACCCGTGCAATTACATCGAGTCGAGACAAGACCTTGTGATGCTGCCCGTATCGGTATAGGTGCCTCTTGTGTGCGCCCTTCGCGGGCTATTCAGGAGTTTTGACCTGGACGCTTCTGCCCTGAACCATTACACCATCGTAGTTGCCAGACCACTACGTTTTCTGCAGATGTAACGAATGAGCCAAGACAGTCGAAACGCCGAATGCTCCGTCACGATGGCCAGGAGCCGCTGAGCTTGCATATTGAATCGAGCTCTAAAGGAAACGGGCAATCCTGGTCCAGTCAAACTGTCTACGCCCGCTTCAGGCCGTTGCTTTGTTTCAGAAAACGAAAAT
Organism: Caldilineaceae bacterium; assembly: GCA_963662575.1. Classification (GTDB taxonomy): domain Bacteria; phylum Chloroflexota; class Anaerolineae; order Caldilineales; family Caldilineaceae; genus Bin5. The sequence continues at coordinate 5,009,592 of OY759723.1, read as the reverse complement.
TTTCACTGGGATGGTTAGCAGGCCGCCGCCTGAGAACGCACGCTGGATATGGCTTGGCATTGTCGAAAAAACAATGAACGAACCTCATCGCAGCCCAGATTTGTCGCCATCCATTCCCTACCCACATTGGGCCAGCGAGCTTTGCAATTGCGCCCGCCACTTCTTTGACATGTTTTGTGCCTTTTTGTACAATGTCGTCCGGGTGATGCACCCGCTCTTGCCTGCCCTGTGCCGCGCCCTTCAGTTGCGCATCATCAGGTTCATCGGTGAGATGCTTCCGTCAGGGGACTACCGAGGATAGCTGTATGGCGAACAACCGTCGACACTTTGTCATCGCATCTGTGTTGATTGTAATCTCTACCGTGCTCGTTTACTGGACACTGGATAGCGTCCTCCTCAAACCGGCGCCAGCAGTCGAAGAGGCCGGTCCTATCGATTACCTTTTCGATCTGCACATCTGGCTGATCGCATTTCTCTTCGCCCTCGTTGCCGTCTTCATGTGCTACGCCCTGATCGTCTTCCGCGCCCGCGGCGATGAAGGCGACGGTGAGCACATTCACGGCAATGGTAAACTCGAAATCATCTGGACCGTCGTCCCCTGCTTCGTTGTCGTCTATTTCTCCTGGATCGGGACCACCATGTTGATCGACCTGACGCGGCCCAATCCTGAAGAATACGTTGTCAGCGCCGAAGGACGACAGTGGAGTTGGCTCTTTACATATCCCGAAACCGGTGCCGTCACCCCTGAACTGGTCTTGCCTGTTGACACGCCTGTACGCATGGACCTCACCTCAGATGATGTCTTGCATAACTTCTGGGTGCCGGAGTTTCGGGTCAAGCAGGATACCGTTCCCGGCAAGATCACAAACGTGCGCTTCACCCCTAATGTGATAGGGGAATATGTGCTGCGCTGCGCCGAACTTTGCGGTACAAACCACAGCGGAATGCTGGCCACCGTGCGGGTTGTATCCGTCGAAGATTTCAAGCTCTGGCAGTCCGAGCAACTTGCTCAACTCCAGGAGTGAGCCGCCCCCAGGCGAGGTGTCTCGGTAATGCTGTTCCCGCTTGTTTTCACTTGTCAGGCCTGATTTTCTTGGCAGGAGATTCTCTATGTCGCTTTTCACTCTAGGAATCGCACGCGGCCTTTTTGGCCAGGTTCTGGGTATGGTCATCGGTATGCTGTTGACCTGCGGCGTGCGCATACTGCTGGGCTGGGAAGCCTGGGCCCCCGAACCGGCCTGGACTGTCGGTTCCGTCTTCAGCATCATCGGTTTCCTCTACGCTGTCGGCGCGCTGGATGACTGGCTGCAGTGGACCAAAGGCGTGGCAACGCCTATTCACCACGGCCCTCCGGTGGACAAGCCGGCCTGGACCCGCTATTTCAGCGTCGACTACAATCACAAAGTCATCGGCGTGCAGTACACCGTCTGGGGCATTTTCCTTCTCATGGTGGGCGGCACCGTCGCCATGATCTTCCGCACCGAGCTTGCGCGCAGCGGTCTTCAGTTCCTCGGCCTCGACCTGTACAACAGTTTCATCGGCATGCACGGGATGATCATGATTTTCGCCATCCTCCTTGGCGTTGGCGGCATGGGCAACTACCTCGTCCCGCTCATGATCGGCGCCGAGGATATGGCCTTTCCCCGCCTCAACGCGCTCGGATTCTGGTTCAACGTGCCAGGCAGTGTTCTATTGTTAGTGAGCATCTTCATAGGCGGCTGGGATGCCGGCTGGACCGCCTATCCGCCGCTTAGCGCACGCGGCCCTATCGGTTACCAGCTCTTTTTCCTGGGCGTCTTTGCCATCGGCCTTTCTTCCATCGTCGGCTCCCTCAACCTGCTGGTTACGCTCCTGCGCATGCGGCCGGCCGGCATGAGCCTCTTCCGCATGCCGATCTTCTGTTGGGCCGTCTTTGCAACCAGCCTGATTCAGCTCACCGCCACCCAGCTTATCGGCACAAGCTTCCTGATGGTTTCGGTCCAGCGCGCCCTGGGAATGGGCTTCTTTGACCCCCGCGGCATTTTGGGCGAAGTCAGCCCCATGGTCGGCGGCGGCGACCCGGTCCTCTTCCAGCACCTGTTCTGGTTCTACAGCCACCCTGCCGTCTATATCTTCGTGCTGCCGGGCCTGGGTATCGTCAGTGAACTGCTGCCAGTCTTCTCTCGCAAACCCCTCTTCGGATACAAGTGGATTGCTCTTTCCAGCATGGCGATCGCCATTGTCGGCTTTATCGTCTGGGGCCACCACATGTTCGTGTCCGGCTACAACGACATCCTTCGTATACCCTTCATGTATGCGACCTTGCTTGTAGCGATACCCACCGGTGTCAAGTTCTTCAGCTGGCTCGGAACCATGTGGGGCGGAAAGATCCATTTCGATACCCCGATGCTCTTCGTCCTCGGCGCCATCAGTGTATTCCTGATTGGCGGTCTGACCGGACCAATTCTGGCAACCGTGCCCACCGACCTCCCGTTGCACGACTCCTACTTTGTGGTCGGCCATTTTCACGCCACCATGTTCGGCGGCTTTGTCTTCCCGTTCTTCGCCGCCCTCTACTATTGGTTCCCCAAGGTCACCGGGCGCATGTACAACGAAACGCTCGGCAAGATCCACTTCTATATAATGACACCCGCATTCTGGGTGCAGACTTTAGGACAGATGGGCGTGGGCGTGATGGGCATGCGCCGCCGCATCGCCGACTATGACCCAACCCTGGGCCAGGGTCAGATCGAAAACTGGCAACTGGCTGTAACCATTGCCGGCTTCGCAATCGCCTTCGGCGTAATGCTGATGCTGTGGAACTTCTTCCAGAACGCTGAAGTAGGCGTAGCCGCCGGCGACAACCCCTGGCGCTCCCGTTCGCCCGAGTGGCAGATCCCTTCGCCGATTCCCGAACACAGCTTCCCTGCTCCCTTGCACGTCGTAGGCGAACCCTACGACTACGGCCTCGCCGATTCCGGCTACGTGACAACGGCCTCGCCGGGTGACGACTAGCCGCCAGGAAATCGGATCTGCATAGGGCATACCTTGGCGATTCAGCATCGAGAAGAGAGTTCAAATGAGTGAACAAAGCCGCACCAAACGCAAAACAGCCATCTACCGCGAAGGAATCATCGTCGGCGTCACGCTGGCAATTCTGACCCTGGTGGAGTATTACGCCGCAATCACACCACCCTTTGACTCCTTCGCAATCTTGATGATTCTTGCCCTGTTGAAGGCCATACTCGTCGTCAACTATTTCATGCACATTCGCAGCGTCTGGTCGGAGGGTGATCACTGATGACTGTTACCGCAGTTGAACATGGCCACGAGCCCGGCCACGCCGCAGATGATCATCATGACTCTGGCGAAATAGATCTTCCAACCTATCTTGAATACACCCGCCGCAACCGGCTGGGAATGTGGCTGTTTTTCGCCTCGGAAGCCTTCCTCTTCCTCGCCCTGCTGGTCACCCGCTTCTACCTCTGGCGCGGCCCGCACGGTGAAATCGTCCGGCCGGAGTTGGACCAGTTCTCCGGCCTGATCGTCACTGCGGTCCTGCTGCTGAGCAGCTACTTCATGAACCGCGCCGAAATCTCAATCGCCAACAACAAGCGCAAAGACTTCCTTGCCAGCCTTCTCATCACCGCCGTTCTCGGCACTGCCTTTCTCATCGGCGTCGTCGTCTGGGAATGGGGTATGTTCCCCAGCCTTGTCAAAGGCCATCTGAAGCCAACCGACGGCGTGTATGGCGCAGTTGTCTTTGGCATGACCGGCATGCACGCACTCCACGTCCTCTCCGGCGTTATCCTGATTCTCAACGTCTGGTGGCTGGGACGCAAGGGCCACTTCTCTTCCGAACGGCACTGGGGCGTTGAAGCCTGCGCCATCTACTGGCACTATGTAGACCTGGTGTGGATCTTCTTCTATCCTGCTATCTACCTGATTGGTACAACAATCGACATTCCTCACTAGAAGAGGGCATGCCGCCGCGACATTTGCATAGAATGGTCCATCGCAGTCGCAGATGAATCCGCTAACAAGAGCGCTCCTGCTTTCCTGGGACCTCCGTCCGGAGATCCTGGTACCGCTAATACTGATGGGAGCGCTCCACTTTTTCGGTTGGCTGAGACTGCGGCGCCGCAGCGATGGACGGTTTGCTAACCGCTGGCGCCTTGCCTCCTATACGGGAGGCATCCTGGTTCTGGCGCTGGCGCTCCTCTCTCCAATTGACGTTCTGAGCGGACAGCTATTCTCCATCCACATGGTGCAGCACTTGCTGCTGATGATGGTTGCGCCGCCGCTCCTTCTCCTGGCAAACCCGTTCCCCACATTTCTGTGGATCTTGCCCGCCAACCGGCGCATACCTGTCGCCGCCGCCTTTCGCCGCCTGACAGCCTGGTTGGCCGCTGAGAATATCGGCGCCCAGGCCGTGCGCAAGGCAACCTCGCCCGCCAGCGCCTGGGTTCTCTACGTGCTGATCTTCTTTGCCTGGCACGACGGCAACGCCTACAGCCTCGCTCTGCGCTTCCCGTCCGTGCACGGGCTGGAACACTTCACCTTTGTTGGCGCGGCCTTGCTTTTCTGGTGGCATGTAACCGGCGCTGCCCCGCGCATCCACCCGAAACCGGCCCAGTGGATGCGGGTCGGGTATGTGCTCGCCATGATTCCACCAAACTTACTTCTGGGTGTGACCCTCTCCTTCGCCGAAACACCGATCTATCCATATTACGAATCCGTGCCTCGTCTTTACGGTCTCAGTGTCATGGATGATCAGGTCTGGGGCGGACTCATCATGTGGATACCCGGAAGCATGATGTACGTAATCGCCGCGCTGGCCCTGCTGGCCCGTCTGCTGGTTACCGCCGAACAGAAGGCCCGCATCAGGAAGCCGCATCCCCCTGTATTGGGAATGGCGCAGCCGGCCAACGGCGCCGGCCCAACAGCCGTGGCCTGTGGCTAGCAGCCGGTGACCTGCCTCGCGCCGCAGCGAGGCAATGTCCACAGATCGAAATCGCAGGACTCTTTTCTGCGATACCAGGAAATAGAAATGCGCAAGTCAAAGGGATTACTTTTCTCGAAATTCTATCTACTGCTCCTGTTTACAGTCGCGCTAATGCCCGCGCCCTTGCTGGCTCATGGCGGCGTAGGCAACCAACATCTGAACAACGTGCCGGCCGGCCCCTACCGCGTATACGTCTGGTCCGACCCCGAGCCGCCCCTGGTGGACGAATACCACGTGACCATCGCCCTGACCGAAAACATCGAAGGCGACAACACCGGTCTGGCTGGCGGGCCCGTCCTTGATGCCTACGTGATCGTCGAGCTAACCCATCTCGAAAGCGGTTCGATCTTCAGCGCCCAGGCAACGCACGATGACGCCCTCAACAAGCTCTTCTACGAGGCATCCTTTGAACCGGGCAAGCAGGGAAACTGGTCCGTGCAGGTGCGAATTGCGCCGCCCGGCTGTGAAACCGGAGAAGTCAGTAGTAACCAGCAGAGCGGCGCCTCGGCCTTGGCCTGCGATCCTGCTCAGATTGTCAGTTTTGAAGATGAAATACTGCCCAAGGCCTTCCCGTGGCGGGCAGTTCTCGGCGGTCTTTTCTCCGTCTTGCTGCTGGTAGGCGCGGCCCTGCTATATTGGTTTACCCAGCCCTCCGCCGCGATCAATGAGCCTGCTCACGGCAAAGAACGGGATCCCGCGCCGGCTGGAGGCCGCTCCTGATGGCTGGTTCGCACCAGACACGGTTGGAGCAACGCCGCATCAGCCAAGAATCCCAACAACCCGCCAAAATTGTGAACCGGATAGCCCTGTCAGTTAGGGAGATCCCGGCGACACTGGCGCTTCTGTTTAGTCGCCGTTGGTGGTGGAAGACGCTGATTTTGCTGCTGGCGATGGCCGCGATGGCCGCGCTCGGTTTCTGGCAGCTGGATCGCCTCGAACAGAGACGGGCGTTCAATCAGCAGCGCAGCCTCGCCCTGGCCGCGCCTCCCTTGGAACTGACGGGCGCGCCCTTGCCCGCGGGAGATCTGCGTGACAGGCAAGCTGTGGCCTACGGCAGTTTTGACTACACCCACCAGGTGGCAATCCGCAACCAGAACTACCAGGGACAGCCCGGCTTCTATCTTGTAACGCCTCTCCTGTTCTCAGGATCCGAAATGGCAGTGCTGGTAAATCGGGGTTGGATTCCCGTGGCCGAAGCAGATCCGGCCACTTGGCGCAATTTAGACGAGCGTGGCAGCGGACCCCAAACGGGTATCCTGCAGCCGACGCGCCGCCGCCCCGACGGAACCGTGTCAGAAATTCCGCAGGATACCGTAACCGGCTGGTACCGTCTCGACATAGAAGCCATCGGTCAGACTCTGCCCTATCAACTGGTGCCGGTAGTCTTGCAGTTGGGACCCGCAGACAGCAACGCATTGAACTCGCGCCGTTCCCAGGGGGAAACCTACCAGTCAGCCCTGCCCCATCGCATAGAGCAGGATGTAACTCTTGATGAAGGCAACCATTTCAGTTACGCGCTCCAGTGGTTCGGTTTCGCCATCACCGCAGCCGTCGTTTTTATCTCTGTCGCCCGCCGTTCAGAAAACCGGCCCCAGTAGAGGCTGTGACATTCAACCCCGCGTGGACACGACGGAACCCGCGAAGGCAGAATAGCTGGCAATTTCAGGAGAATCCCATGCATGTCCATGCTGATTCCCGAAGTCCCGTCTCAATCAAACCGGACGGTGTTAGGTGACCAGCAACCGCAAACTTGTCGCCGCCGCCATTATTTCCGCTTCGCTGGCTGTGATGCTCAGCTCGGGCATCCGGTCCAGTTTCGGCCTGTTTCTCGCGCCCATTACAGAAACGCTTGGAACCGGCCGCGAAAACCTGAGCATTGCCATCGCCATCAACAATATTGTTTTTGGCCTTCCCCTGATTGGCCTCCTCTCAGACCGTTTTGGGCCGCGGCGTGTAATGATCGCAGGTGCAATTTTCTACTCGGCTGGCCTGGTCTTGGTTGCCCTTGTGAAAACGACACTTGGGCTGATGTTGTCACTCGGCCTCCTCGTGGGAATTGCCTTGAGCGCCACCCACTTCGTCATCGTATTGGGGGCGGTCGCGCAGTTGGTCTCGGAGGATCAGCGCAGCCGTGTCTTCGGCATCATCACTGCAATGAGCTCTGCCGGTATGTTCGTGGTCCCTCCGCTTGCCCAACTCCTCGTATCTAGTCTGGGCTGGCAGGGCGCACTCTACGCCCTGGCCGCAGTCGCCGCAGTGGTGGCGCTGATGGCATTCGGTCTGCCCTCGCGGCCGGGTACACAGGTGCATGGTGTGCAACAGCCGCACCTGGACGAGCCCTTTCGTGCCGTGATAGAAAGGGCCGCGCGACATCGGGGCTACCTGCTTCTGACTACCGGTTTTTTCGTGTGCGGGTTTCATGTCGCCTTTATTGGCACTCATCTTCCCGCTTTTCTGGGCGACAATGGACTGCCCGACTTTGTTGCCGCTGGCGCATTGGCCCTGATCGGCGCCTTCAACATTCTTGGTTCGGTCACCTTTGGCTGGCTCGGTGATAGGTTCTCCCGCAAATACATGTTGAGCATTATCTATCTCGGCCGGGCGCTGGTTATCCTGCTCTTTCTGCTTGCGCCCGTCACCCGTACATCCGCCCTGATCTTCGGTGGATCGATCGGCTTGCTCTGGCTGGCCACCGTACCGCTCACCAGCGGAATCGTTGCAAAAATCTTTGGAACGCGCTATCTGTCTACGCTCTATGGAATCGTCTTCTTCAGCCATCAAATCGGAGCATTCTTAGGGGTATGGCTGGGCGGACGCTTCTATGATACGACCGGCACGTACACGCCCGTCTGGATTGCCGGCATTGCACTGGGCGTCTTTGCCGCGCTCGTCCACCTGCCAATTCATGAACGTACTGAACTGTCCAGCGCCGCCGCGGCCGCAGATTGATCCACCGCGGCGCGCTACAGTTTCAATCTGAGCCGGCGCCGAAACGCTCGCTCATTCAACCCTCAACCGGAGGTAAAGTATTCCGATGACAACCGTTCAAACGCAACGAGCCGGGCTCTCGGTTCAGCGCCTCTCCCGCGTGGACAGGCTGCTGGAGCGCTACGTGGAAGGCGGTCACCTGGCCGGCGCCCTGGGCCTGATCTATCGCAGAGGCGAAGTCGCCTATAACACTGCCATCGGCCAGCGGGACCTCGCCACCGGTCAGCCCATGACCGAGGATACCATCTTCCGCATCTATTCCATGACAAAACCGATCACAGCCGTCGCCGCCATGATGTTGTTCGAAGATGGCCACTTCCTCCTAGATGACCCGGTGGCAACATATCTGCCAGAATTTGAGGACGTAAAAGTCTGCACTGGCGACCTTGAAAACCTCGTGCCGCCGCATCGCCCCCCTACGGTCAAAGACCTCTTCATGCACACCGCGGGGTTGAGCTATGGTTGGGGTGACGATTCTCCTGTCGAAGAGCTGTATCGCCAGAACGTTGGCAACCGTGAACGCTCATCTCTTGAGACCTTTGTCCCGAAGTTGGCAGCTCTGCCTCTGCTCTATCACCCAGGCACACGCTGGCTCTACAGTCTTGCAACCGATGTGCTCGGTCGCGTGGTCGAGGTGCTCTCCGGCAAGACGCTCGATGTATTCTTCCAGCAGGAGATATTCAAACCGCTGGCCATGAATGATACGGCTTTCCACGTTCATGCCGATTCGCTTGACCGTTTCGCCGCCTGCTACTCTCCCCCCGGCGGCTTCAACTTCGGCAGCGACCTTGCCAACAGAGCGAACAAGAGACCAGGCCATGGTGATGATCAAGAGAAGCCAGTCCAGCCGCCAATCGAACTATTTGATGCTCCACATAACAGTCGCTATACCAAGCCGCCTGCTTTCCTCTCCGGCGGCGGCGGACTCGTCTCAACTCTTGGCGACTACCTGCGATTCACCCAGATGCTGCTAAACGATGGCATTCTCGACGGCAACCGCCTGCTCGGTCGCAAAACGATTGAGCTGATGCGCGCTAACCATCTGCCGGCCAATCTTGTTCCGATCACATTCGGTGATGATGCCCGTTCCGGCCATGGTTTTGGACTGGGGATGAGCGCTCTGGTGGATGTGCCGGCCTCCAGCGCCCCGGCCACTGCAGGCATTTACGGTTGGGGCGGCCTGGCCACGACCCGATTCTGGATCGACCCGGCTGAAGACATGGTGGGCCTGTTCATGACCCAGTTCATTCCCTCCGACTACTACCCGATCGAAAGCGAATTTCAACTAGCGGTCTACCAGGCCCTCGTCGACTGAACAAAAACATATCGCTTCAGCTCCGACCGCGAACAGGGAGCGCAACCTTCGCCCACGCAATACGCATACCGAAACAAGGAATTCCAATGACAACCGTTCAACCGCAACGAGCCGGATTCTCAGTTCAGCGCCTCTCCCGCGTCGACAGACTGCTGGAGCGCTACGTAGAAGGCGGTCATCTGGCCGGGGCCCTCGGCCTGATCTATCGCAAGGGCAAAACCGCCTACTGTAACGCCTTTGGTCACCGCGAACTCGAGACCGGTCAGCCCATGACCGAGGATACTATCTTCCGTATCTATTCGATGACGAAACCGATAACAGCCGTGGCCGCCTTGATGCTATTCGAGGATGGCCAGTTCCTCCTGGATGACCCGGTGGCAACATATTTGCCAGAGTTTGAGGACGTGAAAGTTTGCACTGGCGACCTCGAAAACCTTGAGGCCCCTGATCGGCCTGTCACAGTCAAAGACCTCTTCATGCACACTGCCGGGCTGAGCTACGGCTGGGGTGAGGATTCACCAGTCGAAAAGCTGTACCGCGAAAAGATAGGCAACCGCAAACATCTTACACTGGAGAACTTTGTCCAGAATTTGGCAGCCCTGCCTTTGCTCTATCATCCCGGCACCCGCTGGCGCTACAGTTATGCGACCGACGTTCTCGGACGGGTCGTCGAAGTTCTCTCCGGGAAGTCTCTCGATGATTTTTTCCAGCAGGAAATATTCAGACCGCTGGCCATGAATGATACAGCGTTCCACGTTCATGCCGATTCGATTGAACGTTTCTCCGCCTGCTACAGGCCTCTCGAAGGCTTCAACATGGGTGGCGACCTAGGCCGCAAAGTGATAGTAAACGCCGGCCAATCCGACGACGAGCCAAACAGCCAACCGAAAATCGAGCTGCATGAGGCTTCCCACGACGGCCGTTTCATCAAGCCTCCGGATTTCCTCTCCGGTGGCGGCGGCCTCGTCTCAACCCTTGGCGACTACCTTCGCTTCTCCCAGTTGCTGCTCAACCGCGGCACGTTGGACGGCAACCGGCTGCTGGGCCCAAAGACAGTCGAGCTGATGAGCGCCAACCATCTTACAAACGATCTGATCCCGATTGGCGTCGGCCCTGGCACCCTCCTTGGATATGGGTTTGGCCTGGGAGTAAGCGTGCTGATGGATGTGCCTGCAACCAGTGTGCCGGGCAGTGAGGGCATCTACGGTTGGGGCGGCGCGGCGACAACCCAGTTCTGGATCGACCCCAAGGAGGAAATGCTTTGCATTTTCATGACTCAGTTCATGCCCTCCGGCTACTACTCGGTCGCCCGCGAGTTCCGGGTGGCGGCCTACCAGGCGCTTGTCGACTGAACAGGATCAATCGCTGGAGCAGCTTATGCCTATCCAGAAAGAGTCGCGCCTGCTGCGCGTCGGCGTAGTAGGCGCAGGACCTATCTCCCAAATCGCGCATCTGGAGGCCTGCCGCAAGGGTCGCAATACCGAGCTTTACGGCCTATGCGAGACGGCGCCCGACCTCTTGGCGCGTGTGGCCGGGATTCACCGCCCTCGGCGTAGCTTCACCCGCTACGCCGACATGCTGGCCGATTCCCACGTCGATGCGGTGATCGTGGCGGTTGCCGACCAATTCCATGTAGAGTTGGCTCTGCAGGCGCTGCGGACCGGCAAGCATGTCCTGGTGGAAAAGCCGATGGGCGTCACCGTTGCGGAGTGTGAAGCGCTTCGCAACGAAGTCGTCGCCTCCGGCCTTACCCTGCAAGTAGGCCACAACCGCCGCTTCGACCCTGGCGTCATCCATGCCCGCCGCTTCATTCAGGAACAGATCGGCGGACTGCTGTCAGCCCAGTTCTGGTACTACGACTCGGTCCACCGCTACACAATGACCGACGCCCTCCAACCCCTGATCGAAACCAGTTCGCAGGCGCTTCGTCCTGCTGGCAATCCCAAAGCCGACCGCCGCCGCTACCTCATGCTGGGCCACGGCAGCCACCTGACCGACACCACTCGGTTCCTCTCACAGAGCGAGATCGTGCAGGTGCGTTCCCGCTATCTGGAACGCTTCGGCCGCCACTGCTGGTTAGTGGATCTTGCCTTTGCCGACGGCAGCCTGGGAAACCTCGAATTGACCATCACAGTTGCCGGCGACTTCGAAGAAGGTTTTCGCATCCAGGGCGAACATGGCAGCGTCCGCGGCCGCCTGCCCCTTTCCTGGTATCATAAGGCCGGCAGCGTAGAGTGCTTTTCTACCGAAGACGATCTCTACACGCGCCCACTGGGACAGGACGGCCACGGTTACCGGCAGCAACTCGAAGGCTGGGCCGACACTATCCTGCATGACAAACCGCAATGGGGTGCCAATGTCCATGATGGGCTCGCCTCCATGCGGACGATGGCCGCCATCGCTCGCTCCGCGAACACCGGCGGCGGCTGGGTCGACCTCGAATCAATTACAGGAGGCGTCTGAATGAAAGTTGGAATCTTTGCCCGCACCTTTGAGGAGCCCACGCTGGCAGCAGTCTTGGACTCGGTTGCCGCCCACGGAATCCGCCATATCCAACTCAACACCAGCTGCATGGGACTCTCAGACATGCCCGACGGCTTGGACGCAGCGGCCTGCGCGCAGGCCCGCCGCGAGATTGACGCTCGCAACATCGAGGTGGTCTCCCTTTCCGCCACCTATAACATGATCCACCCGGACTCGGCAGCACGTGCCCAAGGCATGTGCCGTCTTGGAATTCTGGCGTCCCGCGCCGCCGAATTGGGTACGAACCTGCTCACCCTCTGCACCGGCACACGCAACCCAACCAATATGTGGCAACATCACCCCCAAAACAACGCCCCTGAAGCCTGGTCCGATCTTCTGGACGCCATCGGGCAGGCTCTCGCCTTTGCCGAAGAGCACGATGTGCATCTCGGCATTGAGCCGGAGGTTGCAAACGTTGTAAATTCGCCCCAGAAGGCACGCCAACTGCTGGACACAATGCGCTCGGACAGGTTGTCAATCGTCATGGACGGTGCCAACGTCTTTCCCAAGGGAACAATTCAGCGCCAGCGCCAAATCCTCGACGAAGCATTCGATCTGCTGGGGGATCGCATCTCGCTGGCGCACGCAAAAGACCTGAGCCGCGACGGCGAAGCCGGCCACGAAGCCGCCGGCACCGGGCTGCTCGACTACGACCATTATCTGCATCTGTTACATCAAAGCGGCTACCGCGGCGCAGTCGTGCTCCACAGTCTGACCCCCGCGCAAGTGCCAGGCTGTGTGCGATTCCTTCAGCAGAAGCTGCAAGACATTGTGTGAGACCGATCGTTGGGCCTCCGTGCGCCAGCGGCTGCTTCCCTCCTGCGTTTCCTGTACAGTCGTCGTGTCCTCCCGCGTGCCACCGCTGCTGAATGAGGAAAAGGAGCTTACAATGAACCAATCCATGAGAGTCGCAGAGGTTCTTGAAGCAGCACTATATGTAACGGACCTAACGGCCGCCGAACAGTTTTACACCAAGGTGCTCGGTCTCACATTATTCTCGAAGCTGGAGGGGCGGCATGTCTTTTTTCGTTGCGGCCAGCGCATGGTGCTGCTCTTCAATGCCGAAGCAACGTCAGTCTCCGCGGGCGGCTCAACAGAGATTCCCGTTCATGGCGCCAAAGGTGAAGGACACCTCGCTTTTGCCGCACGCGACGATGAAATCGATCGATGGAAGGATCACCTCGCCAAACACGGCGTAAGAATTGAGAGGGAAGTCAACTGGGGAAACAGTCGATCCATATACTTCCGAGACCCTTCGCACAACAGCCTCGAAATCGCTTCCCCTTTGCTGTGGGGGATCCCCGAAGAGACGATCTCCTCCCGCGCCTAATCAGGAAGTGAGGGCAGGAAAAAGAGGAGAAATATTAACTTGGAGCCGGACAGTGTTCCAGTGCGGGGTCAATAGCAGAACGGAGAGAGAACTGAAGGGCAAAGACGTTCAACCTTGGGGATGTGGGAAATTCTCCTCCATCCACGAACGCCATCGCGGTTCTTCGCCGGCGACAACCTCAGCCGCGTCCTTGCCGTACAGATAAAACCTGAGCGACAACAGGATCTTCTCGTCAACAGGCCACACAAACAGATGGGCCACGCCTGTGGTCGGTTTGTCAATATGCAATATTATTTCCGTCTCGTCAGGCCATGTATCGACAACGCCGGCGAAGTCTAAACCGCCAGCCTGCGCCGCGAATCTTTCTCCCGGCTCAACATCAGAGAAACCAAGCGCCGTAGCCGTTTTGTCCCATGCCTGCGAACCCTCAGACGTCTCCCACAACAGTTCCAACAAGGTGCACGGCTGACCCCGATGGTGGGTCATGTAGAGCTGCAGAATGCGGAAAAAAGCCGGCCAGCCCGCCTCCGTCCCTTCAATATGTCTGTCGTATTCGTCGCTGTCCACGAACAGACTATGCTCTACGCTCAAGAGGCACTTGTTGCCCGCCCCTTCCTCAATTCTCCAGTCCGTTGCCACCTCTGGGCCGCCCGGAATGAACTCATCGCTGGTAACCGAAAAGCCTCGCGGCGGGTTCCAATCCGTCATGGTCGCAGCCGAGGAAATATCGGGACCAAAGTGAACAATTAGCCGCTCGGGTTTCCCATCCGCGCCAATTTCAAAGTTAGACCGCGTAAACCACGCCGAAAGCCCTGCGTCGGTGCTTATCGCCTGCCACAACTCTTCGACAGAGCCTGGCGTCTCAACTTCTACCCGTACCCATCTGCGCCCGTTGGCGTCTACTTTTGTGCTCATAATATCTCCAGTTTACAGCGCACTATCCAGGCCAACAAATCGGAATAAGCCACTGCTGCGTTTCACCCCAAAAACGTCAACTTCGCAGTTTCTTTTCCGGCAATGCGGCTCTTCAGGGGAGGGCGCTCGTCGATCAGGTTGCCGTACACTCATGTTGTAGCTACAATGAACGCATGGGCTACGAGTGGGACGAGGAGAAACATCGGTTTAACCGAGGGAAACACGGAATCGATTTCTCGGCAATTGAAGGCTTCGGTTGAGCAACGTCAGTAACTAGACAGGACAGTCGACATCAGGAGCAGCGCTATGTCGCAAGAGGACGCATTGGCACGTGCCTACATGTGGTAGTTTTCACCAGGAGGGGGGAAGATATCCGCATTATCAGTCTGCGCAAGGCCAATTCTCGAGAGGTAACGGACTATGAAAAGCGATAGATTCAAAGGTAAGTCCTTTGAAGAGATTTCAGGGGAGTATGGGGAAGAGGCCGCCATCAACGCCGGTATCGAAGCAGACCCCGATACGATTGAACTGGATGAGGAGTGGTTCAAAAAGGCGCGGCCCGCCAGTGAAGTCGTCCCGGACATTGTCGAGCGCTATCAGCGTTTGCAGGAACGAGAACTGGATAGCACCAAGATAATGCTTCCCATTCCTTTAGACTCTGATCTCGCGCAGTACATCCGCGGCCTCGGTCCCGATTGGGAAGAAGTGGTGAACGATAAACTGCGTCGCGCGTTCTTGAGCACTTGATGCAGCAGGCATACTCTCGTCAACGCATGATATACTGCTGAAGGAGTGGCACATCCCTTCCACTTGGTGGCCATCTCGTTGGCGCCGGTTTGAGTACGATACTTCTGGCTCAAAATGACGCTCGATCTCCGCTCGATGTTCCACACCTGGGTAACGGTCTTGACCAAGCCCGGAGAACAGTTCTTCGAGGCCGAACGCCTCAAACAGTCCGCGACCCTGACGACCGCGCTCGTCTGGATGGTTCTGGCTGGCGCAGTCGTCGTTCTACTTGAACTGCTGCAAGCGCAACTCTATCCTTCCTCACCGGAGAGCTTGTTGCCGGCTGAAGTCCGGTCGCCTTCAGAGTTTCTCGCTACCATGAACTCCATTCCGCAGAAGTCAACCACGCAAATTCTGACTGGCATAGTGACAACACCTGTAATATTTATTATTTCGGTTGGGATTCAGCATCTGGCCGCATCTCTACTGGGAACTGATCGTATCCGTCTGGAGGCGTCAGGAGAGACTCGCTCAGAAAAGTTTGGGCGCTACGCCTATCTCAATGCTACTTTCGGCGCGCCGCTGGCAATAGCCATGGCCTTGGTAAGCCTCGTACCTTACCTCATTTGCCTGGCTGTCCTCATCCTGTCAATCTACCAGTTGGTACTTGCCTACTTTGCCACAAGAGCGGAATACGGACTGCCCCGCGGTCGGGCGATTGTCGTTATCCTCGTAGGATCTCTGATCGCTGGTGGGGTAACGGCGCTGGCAGGGGGATTGTTGTACAGCTCTAGCTTCACTGGCTGATCAAGGCTGCAAGATTTTCGTGTAGGTCTTCCGCGCCCCTTGCTCTCACTACCTATTTCCCACATAATGTGCATATGACCTCCCAGTACTGCCGTGCACACTCGAGTCACCTGAGATGGCGACTTTCCAAAGCCAAACGGTCGCACCTGTTCTAAGGAGATACCTATGGACCTCAACTCGATCTTCCAAACCTGGCTCAATGTATTGACCAAGCCCGGCGAAGAAGTGTTCACTGCCGAACGAGAAAAAGCCTCGGCGACACTAAAGACCGCGCTCGTCTGGATGATCTTGGCCTCGGTCATCTCGGCCCTGCTCGGAACGCTGCAAGCCCAGATTTTTTCGTCTCCATTAGGAGGCATCAGTCAGGTCATGGAGATGTTGCCGGCTGAACTCCAAGGAGAAATCGGGCCTATCTCTGAAACCGATACCCCCGGTGGGTCTTTTCTCAACCTCTCCATCATCATTTTTGGACCTATCACTTTCCTTATTGGCGTGGGCATCTACCATGTTGTCGCTTCCGTACTAGGAGGGCGCGGGCAGTTCGGTCGCTATGCCTATCTCTATGCCACCTTCGGCGCACCGATCATCATTGTCGGCTCCATACTCGGTTTCTTGCCGGCCGTGGGAGGCTGCTTAGCCGGCATTCTTGGAATTTATCAGGTGGTTCTAAATTACTTTGCCTTAAAGGTAGAGTATGAGTTGTCCCAAGGCAGAGCCATCGTCGTTGTCGTTGCCCCGCTCCTGGTCGGAATGGCTCTGGCAGCATGTCTGGCCATTGCCCTTGTTGGCATGGTGGCCTCCACCTTCCAATAAGAAAACATGACCATCATTGACGCGCACAACCACCCCGATTGGCTCGGCCATGATCTGCCGAAGTTTCTGGCCAACATGGACCGACACGGCATCGACAAGACCTGGCTGCTCACCTGGGAGTGCCCACCCGATGAGTACAATCCCGCCAGCTATTTCAAGGAGATACATTTTGGCGACGGCCGCGCCTACCCCGTCCCGTTTGCCGCATGCCTGCGCTACAAACAGGCCGCCCCCGATCGTTTCGTTCTTGGCTACGCACCCGACCCCCGCCGTCCCGAAGCCATCGACCAGCTGCAAGCCGCCATCGAGATTCACGGCGTGCAGGTCTGCGGCGAAATCAAATTGCGAATGCTCTACGACAATCCCGATGCTCTGCGGCTGTTCCGTTTCTGCGGCGAAAAGGGACTGCCCATCACCTTCCACATAGATTATCCCATCCCAACCGGCCAACGCTATCCCCGCACGGATTGGTGGTACGGCGGCAGCATAGACGCCTTCGAACGCGCTCTGCAGGCCTGCCCAGATACCGTTTTCATCGGCCACGCGCCCGGCTTCTGGGCGCACATCTCCGGCGACGATCAGTTCGACAAAGTCGGATACCCCAATGGCCCTGTGCTTCCCGGCGGCAGACTGTTCGACCTGTTCCGCACCTATCCCAACCTCTACGCCGACCTCTCAGCCGGCTCCGCATTCACCGCGCTTACGCGGGACTTCAGTCAGCTTGAAAGCGAGCCCTTCTCTCCAAAAAGCGGGACGTCAGCCGAGCCATTCCTGCTCGAATTCCAGGACCGCTTGCTCTTCGGACGCGACCACTTCGACGACCGCATGCAGAAACTGCTCAACGGCCTGAATCTTTCCGCAGAAGTGCGCCACAAGATCTTCAGCGCCAATGCCGAATCACTGTTGGAGTAGCAGTCGGCCTGCGGACGAGATATTCAATTTGTAGTTGGGTTTATTCGCGCCCTGTTTGAGGACGAGCTATTTCAAAGGGGCTCTGCAGCGTGCGGATTTGCAAGCCTGCGTCTATTCCGCCAATATCTGTCCTGCCCCCAAGGCTGATGCCATCAACTGTCGATAACGGGGCGCGTCTACCTTGGTGACAACGTCCAAACCGGCCCATAATTCGTCGTCGTAATCGCGTTGCCTGGCGCTGCGCCGGTCGAAAACGGTCGCTCCCCTCGTCTCGCCGCCTGACAACTCCACCCGCATGGGTCTGCGTTCCACTGTTGCACCCTCCGGATCAATCACCGCGGCAACCGTTCCGGCGTCGCCGATGAGCGAAAACTCCGCCCCGAAAAAGCGGCAGTAGTGTAGCGCGATGCCGCCGGCGATACGTACAGCCGCACTCGCCGAATCCGCCATCGCTCTGGCCTCACTCTCAGTGAACCACACCTGCATAAAGGGATCCAGGGGATACAAAGTAACAGGCAACCCGCTATGAAGTACGATCGCGGCTGCCTCCGGATCGCAGCGGATGTTGAATTCCGCCGCCGGAGTAGCATTGCCCGGCGAGGCGTACGTTCCACCCATCACATACAGCCGCGCGATCTTGTCAGTAACGTGTGGATACATCCGCAGCAGCATCGCGATATTGGTCAGGGGAGCCAGGCAGATCAGCGTCAGCGGCTCGCTGGACTCGGCCAGAGTTCGCCGCAGGAATTCGACCGCGTGGATATCGACCGCGCTGCGGCTCGGCCGCGGCAGGCCGAGATCGCCCATGCCGTCACTGCCATGAAGAGCTGGGGGCGGCAGGCCGCCATCCATGATCGACCTGCCCATCCCCGCCGCGACCGGAACCGGAGGCGCCCCAATCGCATCCAGAAGCGTAAGCGTATTGACAACAACCTGCTCCAGCGGGCAGTTGCCTTCCACGCATGTGATGCCGCGCACATCCAGTGCCGGAGACGCCATCGCCAGCAACAATGCCAACGCGTCGTCGCCGCCGGTGTCAACGTCTAGCAAAACAGGGAGAGCTGATGACATCGAGAAACTCCTATCATGCGGAAGTCTGTTCCGTAATATCTATCGATGAACTGTTGCGTCTGTGCTGTGCCAGCGCAAAGACCGCCATCAGCAGCGCGCCCAGAACCGGCGCCATGACGAGGCCCTCCAGCGCAGTGTCCAGTGTCCGTTGATCCGCCAGCCAACCGGTGAGCGTCGCGCCCAGACCGCCAGGCCACCAGCCCAGCCCCATCACCAGGCCCGATGCCATCGCCAATCCCCGCGGCCACACATCCTGGGCGATAACAACCGTCGTGGGGTAAGTGCATCCCAACAGAAAACCCATCGCGCCGGCATAGATGAACTGCAGGCTGCCGCCCGCGTGTAAAAAGAGCCAGTATGCCGGTCCCAACAAGGCGAAGCAGGCCAGCAAGACCTGCCAGCGGCCGAATCGATCGGACAGGATGCCGCCAAATAAGCTGCCCACGCCGATCAAGAGCGACAGAACAAAGAGCATCTGCCCACCATAAACAACCGAAAAACCGCGATCCCCCAGCAGAGTAGGCAGATAGGTCGTCAAGCTGAGCTGGAACCAGGCGCGGGTCATCGCCACCATCGTGATCAGGACCAACCCCAACAGAAAGCCCTGTCCGGCCCGCGACTGTCGTTGCCGGTGCGCTTCCCGGTCGCCGCTGCTCTCCCGCCCCAGCCCGCTGACCAGCCAAATTGCCGCCAGGACGACGACAGGCAGCAGGACGATCGTTCCCTTCAGCCCCACCAGCCCGAACCCGACTGCCAGTAGCAGCGGGCTGCCCGCTGAGCCAACATTCCCGCCGACCGCAAAGAAAGAGACTGCACGTCCTCTTTTCGCTTCTTCAGTAGCCTTGCTGACGACCGAAGCGCCCGCAGGATGGAATGCCGCCGACCCAAAACCCGCCAGCGCCACCCCCACCAACAACGTCCAATAATTGGTGCTGAAACCGAGCGCCGCCATAATAAGCCCCAGCCAGAGAACGCTCAGCGACGCGATGCGGCGGGCATCCCAGCGATCAATAAAGTAACCAAAAATCGGCTGCGCCAGCGACATCGTCGTGGTCCCGACCAGCGTCACCATGCCTATCTGCCCGTAGCTCAGCCCAAACTCTGCGCGGTAGAGCGGAAAAAAGACCGGCAGATATTGGTGGAAAAGCTCCAGCAGAAAGTGCCCGCCCGCCACCAGTAACACCGTATTGGTCAGGAATTCACGCTTGAAAACCGCTCTTGTAATTGTATTCGCCCGTCTGTCGCTAATCATCGCTACTCTTGTAGAACTGCAATGCGAATCATTTGGCTATAGACGATCGCATGCCTGGGCATCGTTTCGCCAGGCGACTGAATCGCAATGTCAGACGGGAGAATCCCGCCTTACTAAGGGACGCCAATAAGTAAAGAGGGAGTGAAGAACAATAGTCTTCATCCCTCCGCCGCGTCCATGATAATATGCAAGCCTGGAACCGGCAACTCGCGCCGACAGTCGCAGCATTTTTTGGCGAAGGCCTGGAACGCTCCCGAACTGACAGTCAGGAAAGAGTGAAACTCCCTCTATGATGAATGTCTGTGCCCACTGCGGCCTCTATAGTGTCGACAAATTGGTTGCCGAACCCACAAGCGTTGCCGGTGTATCAGGTTCCCGCGACCATGATAACCGCCAGGTTGAAAAACTGGCTGCCATTGCGACCTGCACGCATTGCGGCCATATGCACCCTTTTCTGCGACTACCCCTTCTGCTCATCGGCGGAGCCAGCGCAACCGGAAAAAGCGCCGTCCTGCAGGAACTGGCAGGCAGGTTTACCGCCGCCGTGCTTCTGGAAGCCGACCTCCTCTGGCTGCAGGAGTTTGAAACGCCGCCTGATGGCAACCGTCGCTTCTTTGCGACATGGCTGCGGCTGGCGAAAAACATCGGCCAGAGCAGGCGGCCCGTCACGCTCTTTGGCGCGGGTTTGGCCGTTCCTGAGAATATCGAACAGTGTGAAGAGCGGCGCTTTTTCAGCCAAACGCACTACTTGGCCCTGGTCTGTGAGGAGGATGAATTGCAACGGCGACTCCTTGCGCGACCCGCCTGGCGCAAGAGCGGCCAACCGCAACAACTGCAGGAACAGCTTGACTTTAACCGCTGGCTGCAAAATGAGGGGCCCAGGCAGACGCCAGAAGTAACACTTCTGGATACAACGGACGCGGCTGTTGAGGATTCGGCAGGCGCAGTCAAAGACTGGATCGAGCGCTCCCTTGCACTGGAACCGCCGCGGGCGGACGAATGAAACAGTCCAGCGGCCTCTGGAAGAATCGTTCATTCACGCAGCTCTGGGTCGCGCACGTCACGTCCGGCGCCGGTACTGCCATCACATCCGTGGCCCTGCCTCTTACAGCCGTGCTCGTGCTGGGGGCTACGCCTTCAGAGATGGGTCTGCTTGCAGCCGCCGGCTCGCTGCCCAACCTGCTGTTCGGCCTCTTCGCCGGCGTCTGGGTGGATAGGGTCCGTCGCCGGCCAATACTGGTTTGGGCGGACCTCGGTCGGGCGCTGCTGCTCGTCACCGTTCCTGCTGCCGCTTGGCTGGGAAACCTCTCTTTTCTTCAGATCTGGACTGTAACCTTCGCGGCCGGTACTTTGACCGTCTTCTTCCAGATCGCCGCCATTTCGGTACTTCCCGCACTGGTAGAAAAAAGCGAGTTGGTTGAGGCCAACAGCAGGCTCTCGACCAGTGATGCAGTCGTCGCTATCGCCGGGCCGGCCGCCGCTGGCGGTCTGGTGCAGCTCTTCAGCGCGCCCAAAGCCATTCTGGTTGACGCCGCTTCCTATCTCTTTTCTGCCCTCGCGCTCAGCGGCGTCACCGAAGATGAGCCGGCCAAAGCCGCGCCCCCAGACGCCGACGATACGAAGGGCCGTAAAGAGCAGATCCGTTCGGCGATTGTCACCATCGGTCGGGAGGTTGGAGAAGGTGTGTACGAGCTCCTTCGGACGCCGCTTCTGAGAGCGCTTACTATCACCTCCAGCCTGGGAATGCTGGCCGGTTCGCTGTCAGCTGCCGTGGAGATGCTCTTTCTGGTCAATCAGCTGAACTTTACGCCTTCCGTCATTGGCATTGTTGCCGCCTGCGGAGGCGTCGGCTCTCTCGTGGGCGCCATGCTCGCCGCAAACGCGGCTCGGTTTATGCAGGCTGGCAGGGCGCTCGTAGCAGGCAAACT
This sequence comes from Caldilineaceae bacterium, assembly GCA_963662575.1. Taxonomy (GTDB): domain Bacteria; phylum Chloroflexota; class Anaerolineae; order Caldilineales; family Caldilineaceae; genus Bin5. Next base: position 4,988,028 of record OY759723.1, on the reverse strand, counting down.
GCTATGGATCGCTGGAAGTCTGCTGCTCGCGAGTGCCGACCTGATCGGCAACGAGTTTGTGGCCGCAGGCACTTCCCGCGCTTTAGTCGGCTTAGGCAGCACAATTTACTTCGTCAATCAGATTAGCTTGCGTCAGACAATAACGTCTATTCGCTTGTTGGGGCGGGTGACCGCTGCCAGGCGCTTCGTACTGTTTGGCGTGGCGACGATCGGGGCGTTTATCGGCGGCGTTCTTGGCGAAACAATCGGGCTGCGGGCGACCCTTCTGGTCGGCTCGGCCGCACTCGCGGTGGAACTGGTACTGCTACTTGCTTCAACCGTCCGCCAGGCGAGAATCGAATAGAAGTGCCTTTATGACTTAACTCTCTGCGCCTTCGGAGTCAATGAGAAATGGACGAGATGGATGCGAATGAACAGGGCCAGCGCGCCGGCCAGCATCACGCCTGCCAGCATCCAGAACATCCCGCCATAGCCCAGTCCGGCGATTAGCAGCCCGCCTAGCAGGGGACCCACAACCTTGCCAGCGCTCTTAAGCGAACCTGCCAGTCCCATCCCAGCCCCAACCTTGTCTGCCGGAACTTGCTCCGCGATCAGGGCAACAGTTGCCGGGAAAATCAGAGCTTGGGCCGCGCCCATCGCCACAGCAACCGCCAGCAGGCCCACTGTACTCGCCGCCATCAGCAGAAAAGGCAGCGAGAGTGCCAGGCAGATCATGCCCAGCGACACCGCGCGCACATGGCCCAGCCGGTCTCCCATCCGTCCGCCCCAAGGTCTAAGCAGAATGAGCGCGCCCTCTTGCGCGCTGAAAAACAGGCCAATCTCAACCGTCGAGTATCCGGCGGTCAATGCGTAGACCGGTAAGAAGGCCTTTATGCCATAAGTTACGACGAAGACGGCTGCCTCCAATGCCCCGGAAAGCCAGACAGCCGGCGCGCCCAGCAACCCCGCCTGCCGTTTCAAGAGTCCCCGCATGGCTTGTACTGAAAGAAGTCCAGCCCCTTGTTTATCGAGAGAGGGATTGGTGCGAGGAAGTGCCCCCTTCTGCGGACCTGGCCCGTCGCCTCCCATCCTCAGAACAGGTATGAATGCCGCCATGCTCAACGCGCCGATGAGCGTGAAAACTGTTACCGGCTCCAGCGACAACAGTAGCCAGCCCGCCACAACTGGTCCAATCAAGTAACCGCCGCTGCGAGCCATTCCAAACCAGCCTAGTCGCTCTGCCTTCCGCTTGCCGCCGCGTTCAGCCACATAGGCCACTGTCACGGGGCCATAGATCGCTGTGGCAGTACCGTGCAGCAGGCGAATCGCGATCAGCTGGCCGGGCGTCTCAATCAGCGCGTAGAGAAAAGGCACGCCCGCGAAAATCAGCGTGCCAATGATAAGCCACAACCGCCGGCCCATTCGATCCGAAAGCAACCCAAAAATCGGCTTCGTCGCCATGCCCGTGAGTGTGGAGACAGAGACGATCAGCCCCAACAGCGCATCTGATGCCCCCAGTGAAGCCGCGAAGATCGGCAGCAAGGGCGTCTTGCCCATCTGATAGGCACTGCGAACAATGAAGTCGGCCAGCGTGATCTGAAAGAGCGCAGGCGCGCCTGCGCTCTTCCGGACCGCGAAAGGTACACGCATTTCCTGTTCTCTAGACAACAACTGGCGGCACGTCTGCCGCCTGCACCGCGGCGTTGAAGTCGGCTACACTTTCACCCAGGATCGATTCCAGTGTGTCTAACTGGTCATCGACTTGTGTGCCAACGGCGTCGAATACGTCATAGGCCTGCCGCGGAGGCGCCGCGTCTGCCGCGGATATAACGCTGACAAGATTGTGCAGCTTGGCGTTGAGCATCGTGCGCAGCCGCAGCTTGTCAAAGTTTACCTTGGCGTCTGGCTGAACCAACTGCTTTTCCACCTCTCCAAGCTGCTCCGTGATCTGATCCGCCCTCTCATTAACCGCGTTCTTCGTCTGCTCATCTGCCCCGCTGTCTGCAACCATTTCGGCCATCGTCTTCACGCGTTCCTTTGCCCGCCGCAATCGTTTGACCGCCCTATGGGTCTCGGACAGCTTCGCATTCACCTCTTGCCACAGGTCGAATTGGGCCTGCATCTCCTCCTGACTGGTGCCCACCTTGGGGTCGATGTATATCTCAAACTGTTCAGTCTGACTCTCACCGTCGACAGTCAAACGCACCTGGTAAGTCCCGGGCGGCGCTATGGCTCCAGTGACACTTTTCTCGGTGAATGCGTCACCCGGCAACTGTTCAGCATCGGCGTAGCGCATGTACCAGACGAAACGATTGAGGCCGGCATCTGTCGAAACGTACTGAACAGAGGGATATTCCTGCTGCTCTTTTTCTATTTCCTCTTTAGCCGGTTTCGGACCGAACGAGCGAATTTCGTTGCCTGCCGCATCGAGAAATGTCAGGCTGACATCCTTCGCATCTTGCGGGAGCGTGTAGTAAACAAGCGCGCCCTGCGGCGGATTCTCACCGCCGTCGATAATACGGCGGGCGCCGATTCCGTTGTCGTCATCCTCGTCGCGGAAGGTGATCAACTGGCCGAAGGCCAAGGCATAGTTGCGGCCGTCGCCCCGTCTTCCTTCTACCGTCCAGGGCAGCCAGCGCCGCAATGTCCTGCGCGGTGTGAAAAGTCGGGCCGCGACCTCGTCTGCGCCGTCGAGCGCATCCGTCTGGCGCAGAGGTGTGAGATCATCGAGTATCCAGAACGAGCGACCATGTGTGGCCACCACAAGGTCTTCGTCCTTGACCTGCATGTCGTAAACGGGCGCTACCGGTAGATTTCCCGGCATCCTTTGCCAGGAAGAGCCGTCATCGAAAGAGACGAAAACACCGGACTCAGTCCCGACATAGAGCAATCCCTCCCGCGTCGGATCCGCCCGCAACATGCGAGTGATCTCGTTCTGCGGGAAGCCGGCGTCGATTCGTTGCCAGCTCTCACCCAAGTCCGAGGTCTTGAACAAATATGGGCCGTAATCGTCCAGCTTATACCGGGTCGCGGCCACATAGACCGTTGCGGCATCGTGCGCGCTCGGCTCAATGACCGATATCAAGCTCCATTCCGGCAGATCCGGCGGCGTGACGTTACGCCAGCTGCCGCCTCCGTCCTCGCTGATGTGAATGAGCCCGTCATCGCTACCGGCCCAGAACAGACCTTCTTTGTGGTCAGACTCAAAAAATACCGAGATCGTGCAATAGTGCTCTGCGCCGCTGGTATCCAGCGTCAGCGGCCCGCCGGAAGCCTCCAGCTTGCTCTCGTCGTTGCGGGTCAGATCCGGGCTGAGAATTTCCCAGGAACTGCCTTCGTTCGTCGTGCGGAAAACGTTGTTGCCGCACGTGTAAAGAATATTGGTGTCATGCGGGCTGAATGTGATCGGAAAAGTCCAGGGGAAGCGGTACTTCATCACCTTAGGACCGAAGCCGCTGAACGGTTCCGGCCAGACCGTTACCAGCCGGATCTGCTTGGTGCGGTGGTCGTAGCGCTGCAGTGCGCCGCCGCCGCCGGGCGAGGAGCCGACCGCGCCCACGTACAGGATGTCTGAATCGTCGGGCTTGACCGCAATGTATCCGCTCTCGCCTGTGCCTGCCGGATAGCAGTCACCCCACGGGATCGCCCCTTTTTCAGTGGCGCTAGGCACCGAAATGCTGGAGTTGTCCTGCTGCGTGCCATAGACGCGATAGGGCAACTGGTTGTCCACATCAAGATGATAGAACTGGCTCGTCATCTGGTTGTAGATCGTGCTCCAGGTCTCACCGCCGTTGAAACTGACACAGGCCCCGCCGTCGTTGCCGTTGATCATCCGTTGCGGGTCGGCAGGATCAATCCACAGGTCGTGATTGTCCCCGTGAGGCGTTGTAATCTCGTTCCAGCTCTTGCCGCCGTCGACACTCTTCCACATCTTCAGGTTATTGACGTAGACCGTGTCCGGGTCCTGTGGGTCGGCAAAGATGTGCAGGTAATACCAGGGCCGGTTCAGCAGGTCCTGATTATTGGTCAGATGCTCCCAACTCGCGCCGCGGTTCTCCGACCGGTAAATGCCGGACTTTTCGTTCCCCGCCTCGACAATTGCCCAGACGCGGCTGGGCTGGGCTGGTGAGACTGAAACTCCAATCTTTCCCAGTATCCCTTCCTGTGGCAGACCGGGATTGCGGCTGATGTCGGTCCAGCTGTCACCGCCGTCTGTCGACTTCCAAAGCCCGCTGTCTGGGCCGCCGCTGGCCAACTCCCAGAAGTTGCGGTACACCTGCCAGATTGAAGCATAAATGATGCGGGGGTTGGTGGCATCCAGGGTGAGGTCAACCGCGCCGGCCTTGTCGCTGACATGAAGAACACATTCCCACGTCTCGCCGCCGTCGCTGGACCGATAGACGCCCCGCTCGTCGTTCGGCCCAAAGGCGTGGCCCAGCGCGGCCACGTAGACGACGTCGGGATTCTGCGGGTGAACGCGGATCTCCCCTATGTGATGGCTGTCTCTCAGACCAACGTTATTCCAGGTTTCGCCGCCGTCGGTCGACTTGTAGACGCCATCGCCCCAGCTAACGTCCAGCCGGATCGTCGACTCGCCGGTCCCTGCGTAGATGACATTCGGATCGGCCTCGGAGACCGCAAGCGCGCCGACTGATGAAACGTCGAACTGTCCGTCCGTAATGTTTTCCCAGTAGTGGCCGCCATCAACCGTCTGCCATACGCCACCCGCCACCCCGCCAAAATAGAATACGTTCTTCTGTGTCGGATGCCCTGCAACTGCGACTACGCGTCCGCCGCGCGGGGGTCCGATACAACGAAACTTTAGAGCATCCCACGCCGATGATTCTGATTTCATGTCCGTAATCTCTCTTTTTGACTGATTGAATGCGTCCGGTACCGGTCTATTTGTGTGCCTTCAAACGACAACGGCGACATTGCGTTTGTGGCAAACCTGAATCAAGTTTTCAATGCATTATGTGACTGTGTTGCGCCGCCGCGCGGCGCTGGCCAACTGTATGCGATGAGTAAGGGGTACGGGCGGGAATGCCCGCCGCAAGAGTGTCATCCGCTGCCGTTCAGCCAGATCGGCGCGCTGCCAACTGGCTGACGGGGAAGTGAACTGCAATTCGATGAAAAAGAAGATTGGCCGAAATATCCACGTCCGGATCGCTCTTTTTGGGCAAATGCAGGCCGAAATTGGTCGTCAAGCCAGTCTCTCTGTACTTGAGCCATCGGCTATGCAAAACATCGAGCCCTAAAGTCTGCCCATCCGATTCTGAATTTCTGTCCAATCAAGGCAGTACATACCGGTTGGGCGTCCGAGAGTCGAGAAGAGGAATCTGTGCCTGATTGGTGAGTGGGAAAGAACGTGAATATCCTACCCGATTAGGGCATACAGGTCAAGACTTTTATGCACACAAATGCCAGTAAGACCCATCTGATCGCTGGGGGACACGCCGTTGACTGCTTGCCAGTTCCGCCGCCTGCCAGCAGGACGCCGCCTCTTCCTGGGGCAGCCCCTCACCGCATGCCGTGTTTGCAGCCAACGTCCTTCTGACGCGACAATAGGCGTGGCACGTAAAGAAGACTCAGTGTCTGCTTTGACTAACTGTCCCCAGAATCCACACGAAGGAAAACACCATGCCTCTGCTTTTTGACATGAAATTGGCTGACCTGACTTCTTACCAGGGCACCAATCCACGCCCGCCCGACTTCGAAGAATATTGGGACGCAGCCCTCAATGAGCTCGCTTCTGTCGACCCCGAAGTGGAGCTTGTTCCGGCCGATTTTCAGGCGCCCTATGCAGAATGTTTCCATCTCTACTTCACGGGAACCCGCGGCGCACGCGTGCATGCCAAGCTGCTGCGCCCTCGCGACGCTCAAGAGCCCCATCCCGCCGTGCTCATGTTCCACGGCTATAGCGGCAACGCCGGCGACTGGCAGAGTAAGCTGGGCTATGCCGCCGCAGGCTTTACGGTTGCCGCCTTGGACTGCCGCGGCCAGGGCGGCGGGCGTTCGGAAGATGTCGGCGGCGTGCCGGGCTGGACCCTGCGAGGACACATCGTGCGCGGACTGGCCGGCGAGCCCGATGACCTGCTCTATCGGCACACATTCCTCGACACTGCCCGGTTGGCGCAGATCGTGATGGACATGGACGACGTCGACGCCGCCCGCGTAGGTGCAACAGGCGGCAGCCAGGGCGGCGGTCTCACGCTTGCCTGCGCCTCGCTGGAGCCGCGCGTGAAGCGGGCCGCGCCGATATTTCCCTTCCTGTGTGACTACAAACGGGTATGGGATCTCGACCTGGACCAGAACGCATACGCCGAACTGCGCGAATGGTTCCGCAACTTCGATCCCCGCCACGAGCGTGAGGAAGCGGTCTTCACCCGACTGGGCTATATTGATGTCCAGAATCTGACGCCCCGCATTCGCGGCGATGTCCTGATGGGCGTCGGTCTCATGGACCAGGTCTGCCCGCCTTCCACACAATACGCGGCCTTCAACAAGATCACTTCCTCCAAACGGACGGTCATCTATCCCGACTACGGCCACGAAAAGCTGCCCGATTTTGAAGATATGATCTTCCAGTGGATGCTGGAAATGTAAGAGGTTGAACTCTAAGCCTCATAAACAGCTTGCCGCAAGCCGCGTATGTAGCCTATGGCATACAACCTGCCGATCGACGAGTATCCGGCGTCCTCATTGCTGTCGCCTTCCATCGTCGGCACATGATCGGGCCGCAGCACACCGTCAAAGCCAATCTCACGGTAGGCTTTCATACAGGCGAGCATATCAGTCTTGCCGTTGTCGTGAAAAGTCTCATTGAACTTTTCCGGCGCGCCCCGCACATCGCGGAAATGGACAAAGAATATCTTGTTCTGGGCGCCGAAATGACGGATCGCCTCAGGCAAGTCGTCGGTCATCAGCGTGAAGTTGCCCTGGCACAGGCAGATGCCGTTCGCCGGGCTGGGCACTAAATCGATCAGGCGCTGGAAGTTTTCGACGCTGCGCATGATGCGGCCCAGTCCCCGGATCGGCGACAGCGGCGGGTCGTCAGGGTGCATCGCCAGCTTCACGCCGGCCTCTTCGGCCACCGGCACCACAGCTTCCAGGAAGTATTTCAGGTTGTCCCAAAGTAGCTCTTCGCTGACTTCGCCGTGTTCGGTCAGCGGCGCATTGCGCATCACGTCATAGTCAAAACCTGTCACCAGCGCTCCGCCCCGCTCCGGTATCGTGGTCGCCGTGCGCATCCAGCCGAATATGGGCATCCATTCGCTGCACCAAACCGGAATGCCCAAACGGCCCATGTTGCGGATCAACTCGCACGCGGTCTCGATCTCCTCGTCGCGTCCTGGCAATCCCAGCTTGGCCTTTTCCAGCGGCGGGCGGCTCTCCAGTACCTCAAGGCGAAAGCCGGCGTTTTCGTAGGCGCTCTTGACCCTGGCCAGACTCATGAATCCCCACGGTTTCATGTCCGCATCCGGATGATCAATCGTGGACATATCCATCTGGCCCACGGCGCGATTGACGCCGCACTGTTTGACGAGCGTCCACAAGGGGGATGGCTGCGCCGGCAACATTTCAGCAATTCGAATCATGGTTTCATTCCTTCTGTAAAGGTGTCGGAGGTAGTGGTCGATGATCGGGGGCCAGCCTTCAATGCCAGCCACAGACCGTTTGCGTCAGAAACATATCACAGATTGTCCACATCGCAAGTCGATGCAAAAATGGTATCTACCCAGCCGCAACTGACTCGCACCCCTGACGCAGGCGAGGCACCTGTCTCATTCTCTCCTCACTCTCTCCCCGCTTATGGACGCCTACGGGCGCAGACGCCCTCCGGCGGCTCCGGCCCGCTAAGGCGGGCCTCCGCACCCTTCGCCGCTAAGGCGGCTCAGGGCTGTCGTCGGCAAACCCCCGCCGCCGCCAGGGGCTACGCCCTATATGGGCGGTCGGGCCTTCGGCCCTCCCTTGTGCAGGGGCTGCGCCCCCGCAACGCCCCCCTCCAAAACCATCGCTCACCAACCGTACGTCTTCATACCATCTGTGCGCCTCATCCAACGTGGCGGCAGCCAGCAAAAATCGTGCCTGTAGGGGCAGGCCTTGTGCCTGCCCTCTGCCTCTCCCAAAGCCGGCGAACTATTCCCACCCCAAATGTCGACTACACCCATTTTACCCAGACCCTGTTGGCCTCCGTCTACTTCTGAGGTAAGATACGTTCACCTGTCAACGCTGTCTGAACCGACAAAAATCAGCCTGCGAAAATAACCAAGAGCTGCCTGTGTGCCCGCACCGTGATGTCGTGACGTGGCAACTGGTTGAGGTCTTCTTGAATGAATCAAAGGGACTGTGATTGGGGATCGTTTTCATTGCCTGGCTACTAGATTACGGAGAGAACGCTATGTCCAACGATAAGAGCTCCCGGGAAGTTGCCACCTTGGGCGGGGGCTGCTTCTGGTGCCTGGAACCCCTCTATGAGGAGTTGCAGGGCGTGGATCAGGTCGTTTCAGGCTATGCCGGCGGCCACGTAATTGACCCGACTTACGAGCAAATCTGCTCGAAGACAACCGGCCACGCCGAGGTCATACAAGTCTCGTTCGACCCGTCCTTGATCTCGTATCGTGACGTCCTCGAGGTCTTCTTCACCTCCCACGACCCGACAACGCCAAATCGTCAGGGCAACGACGTCGGACCCCAGTACCGCTCAGTCATCCTCTACCATGACGAAGCACAGAAAGAAGTGGCAGCAGAGATGATTCGCGACTACGCGCCGCAAATCTGGGACTCGCCCATCGTTACCGAGTTGACCCCTCTCGACACCTTCTACGTTGCCGAGGACTATCACCAGAATTACTATCGCGACAATGGATTCCAACCCTATTGCCTGTTCGTAATCCGCCCGAAAGTCGGCAAATTTCGCAAGCAGTGGCAGGCTAAACTGAAAGCGAGCTGAGAACGCCCATGTCAACACAAACCGATATCGCCGCCTTCATTCAACAGACCCCCCTCGTGGACACCCATGAGCATATGCGGGGAGAAGCGTCCTATCTGGCAGAAAGCCCGGACATTCTTTGTCAGCTATTCCAGAACTATGTCCATGCCGATCTGTTCGTAGCCGGTGCCTCCCAAGAGGACATCGACAAACTGTTCGACCCGGCAGATCCTGATGTCGCCGCCCGATTTGCCCCCATTCAAGAAGCCTGGGCAAGAGTACAGCATACCGGCTATGGTGAGGCCGTGCGTATCATCGCCAATGATCTCTACGGCATCGATGAACTGACTCCCGATTCAATCGCAGCTGCCCAAGAGAAAAACGCCGCTCTCAACCAGCCCGGTGAACGCCTGCGCTTGCTCAAAAAAGAAGCCAATCTGGACCACATCCAGACCGACGCAGGGACAATCCACATCGATGCAGATCGTTCTGGGCCCGACTTTTTCTTCTATGATATTTCCTGGGCCGCCATGTGCTCCGGAAGGCCCAACCACGAACAGATCGCCGAACACACCGGATTGGAAGTGTCCGACCTGTTCTCCCTTCGGCGGGTAATGGAGACGATTTTCGACAAATTCTCCGCCCCGGCGATCGCCGTCAAGGCGCAGCACGCCTACAATCGCACCTTGCGCTGGCAAGAACGCAGCGACGCCGCCGCCGCCAAAGCCCTCGACATTTATCTGCGTGACGGCGAAGAGATCGACGAGACCGCTAGGCTAACCTTGGGAGACTGGTGCTGGGCCAGGGGCGTGGAGTTGTGCATCGAACACGATCTACCAATGAAATTACATACCGGCTACTATGCCGGCCACAGCCGCATGCCCGTGGACTACATTCGCAGCGGCAATCTCTGCCCGCTGCTGGCAAAGTATCCTGACGCACGCTTCGTCCTCATGCACATCGCCTACCCCTATACAGAAGAGTTGGTCGCGTTGGCAAAGCATTACCCCAACGTCTATGCCGACCTCTGTTGGGCCTGGAGCATTAACCCCTACAGCTCGATGGAATTTGTGCGCCGCTTCATCCACGCGGCACCAGCCAACAAGCTGTTCCTCTTCGGCGGCGACACCGGTTACCCGGGCGCGGCCCTCGCCTACGCCAAGCAGGCGCGCACCTGGTTCACAAGGACGATGCAGGCGGAAATTTCCGAGGGGCTGCTGACTGAAAAGCAGGCCATTGACCTGGCGCGACGCTATATGCGTGACAACCAATATGAATGTTTCCGCGTCGACGAAAAGAAGGAAATCCTGCGCGCCGCCGCAGCGTCGTGACAACCGCTGAGGAGCCGAGAAGTATGGCCGACAGTCGTCCAAACATCATTCTTATCATCACCGACCAGCAGCGTTTCGACACCATCGCTGCCTTGGGATTCGACTACATGGAGACACCGCACCTCGATCGCCTGGTGCGGGAAGGCGTCAGTTTCACCAACTGCCATATCACCGCGCCCTCGTGCGCGCCGGCGCGGGCCAGTCTCTTCACCGGCTACTATCCACACACCACCGGCATCCTCAAGAACGGCGACCGCTGGACCTCCTCCTGGGTAGAGGATCTGAACGACGGCGGCTACCATTGTGTCAACGTCGGCAAGATGCACACCTCCCCTTTTGAAACGCCGCTCGGTTTCCACGAGCGTTACGTCGTCGAGAACAAGGACCGTTACCTGGAAGGCCGCTACTACTACGACGAATGGGACAAAGCCCTCCGTGCCCGCGGTCTCGTCAAACAGCAGCGCGTCCTCTACCGCCAGCGCGCCGACTATGGCGATAGCCTCGGCGCCTTCGACTGGGAGTTGCCGGAGGATATGCACTCCGATATGTTTGTAGGCGACTTCGCGACCTGGTGGGTCCGCAACAAGCCCAAACCGGATGGACCGCTCTTCCTGCAGGTGGGCTTCCCCGGGCCTCATCCTCCCTACGACCCCACAACCCGTTACAGCCAGAACTATCTGGACAAGGATATGCACATTCAGGCTGTAACCGAAGAGGAGATCGCCTCGCAGCCGCCGCCTTTCCACGAAATGCGCGTTCACAACTCGGAAGTGGATCACGATTCGGTCATGCATCTCCTCGACCCAACGCCGCAGCAGCGCCACCGCCAACGCGCCTACTACATGGCGAACGTGTCGATGATCGACGACAAAGTGGGCGAGTTGCTGGCCGCGTTGGAGGACCAAGGCTACCTGGAGAACGCCGTCGTCATCTTCACATCGGACCACGGCGACTGCCTGGGCGACCATGGCCACAGCCAGAAGTGGACGATGTACGACATCATTACCCGCGTGCCCACGATCGTGTGGGCGCCAAATCGCTTCACCGGCGGACGCTCGCTGGACCAGCTCTGTTCGCTCTTCGATCTGGGGCCAACCATTCTCGAATTGGCCGGGGTGAAAGTGCCGGAGGATTTCGAAGCCGACTCCTTGCTGCCCGCCCTCACCGGAGAGGACTGGGCTGGGCGAGAGATCGTCTTTGCCGAGCATTGCCGCGACGGGACCCTGCCGGCCGATTACATGACGATGGCGCGTACAAGCGAGTGGAAGCTTGTCCATTTTGTAGACGAACCCTTCGGTCAACTCTTTGACCTGGTCAACGATCCCGCAGAGATCCATAACTTGTGGGATGACCCTGCCCATAATGTGAAGAAGCAGGAGCTGCTTCAAGCGCTGCTGGCCTGGCGTATCCGCAGCGGCTTGACGACCAAGGACTGGGCACTGAACAGTCGCTAGTGGGAGACAACCATGCAGATCACCGATGTCCGCACGATTTTTGTAGATCGCTATCTGTTCGTAGAGGTGGATACGGACGCCGGCATCACCGGTCTCGGCGAGTCCGGCGCCTGGGGCTTTTTGGAGGCGTCAGCCGGCGCGGTGGAGACGTTCAAACGCTACCTGATCGGCCAGGACCCACTGCGGATCGAGCACCACTGGCAGTACCTGTACCGCTGGAGCCACTTTCGCGGCGCCGCCGTAATGGGCGCGCTCAGTGCCGTCGACATCGCCCTCTGGGACATCGCCGGCAAGCATTTCGGCGTGCCGGCCTACCAGCTTCTCGGCGGCAAAGTACGTGACAAGGCCCGCGTCTACTATCACGTTTTTGGCCAGACGAAGGAAGAGCTGATCGCCGGTTGCGTTGACGCAAAGGAGCGCGGCTTCACCGCCGTCGGACACTTGACCCCTTTCCTTGACGATAGCCGCGATTTGCCCTACTTCAAGACCCATGTGGACATGATCGAGGACGCAATCGAGACCGTGGCCGCCTACCGGCAGGCCGTCGGCCGCGACGTCGACCTGTGCATCGAGATCCACCGGCGGTTGACCCCTAGCGAGGCTATAGTGCTGGGGCGGGGAATCGAGCCCTATCATCCCTTCTTCTACGAGGATCCGGTCACGCCCGACAATCTGGACGAGATGGCCCTTGTGGCGTCGAAAATCGGAATTCCGATCGCGACCGGCGAACGCCTGCACAGCATCTGGGAGTTCCAGGCACTGTTGCAGCGGGGCGCCGTGCAATTTGTCCGACCGGACGTCTGCATGGTCGGCGGCTTGAGCCACGCCAAGAAAATTGCAGCCCTGGCCGAGGCATTTCATGTTCAGGTAGTGCCCCACAATCCGCTCAGCCCGGTCAGCACCGCCGCCTGCATTCAACTGGCCGCCTGTATTCCAAATTTTGCCCTGCAGGAATATCCCACCGGTGAGGACGAACCGCCCAAGAGCGAGATCGTCAAGAGCGCTTTGACCCACGAGGACGGCTTCCTTATCATCCCCGACGCGCCCGGAATCGGCATCGAACTGGTCTCGGATGCAGCCGAGCGCCATCCCTACGTCCCACGAGCGGTGCAGACGCGTCTCCATGCCGACGGATCGGTAGTGGACCAGTAAGGCCCGCCCATTTCCGCTTCCCAAGCAGGACTTCAGTGGAAGTCACTGTCACCTGACACAACCTCAAAGTGTCAGTGGGAATGCCGCAGCACGAACCGCCGGACAGCCCAGGCCGCGCCCTCATCATCATTGGACGGGCCGACGACAGTGGCAGCAGCTTTCACCTCGGGCGTCGCGTTGCCCATCGCCGCGCTAACCCCGGCCGCCGCGAACATCGGTATGTCATTGGCGTTGTCGCCAATCGCCAGCGTCTGGTCGAGAGGAATCTCCAGTCTTCTTGCCACGAATTCCAGCGCCGAGCCCTTGTCAGCCTCTCGCGGCAATACGCACAGCGAATGCACACGACCGTCCGGCTCGTAATACGTTTCAGTTCGGCAGTCCTGCGCGAACTGGTCCGTCAGATTCCTCACCGCGGCAATAGCCTCCCGCTGGTGAAGGAGCATCCTCAGCGGCTCGCCGACCAATGCCTCTTCATTTTTTGGCACAATTACCAGCCGGGGCAATTCCTGGCTGTCCTCCCCACCAACGTCTGACCAGTGCTTCACAGGCCCGAGGGGCTGCCCCGGCCGCTGGCGAAAGTAGCTCCGGTTTCCGACACTTGTGTTCACTTCCCACCCGTTCTCATCCGCAAGCCGGGCAACCGAACGGGCGATCGCCATCGGGATCGTAAATGACGCCCACACTGGCCCTTCAGGCGACGCAAATATCTGCGCGCCGTTAGTACAGATAACCGGGTCGCTAAAGCCCCAAGCCTTGCAGAGTTTGCGCACGCCGCCGATGTTGCGGGTGGTATTGATGACAACCCGCACCCCCGTGCGTCGAGCACATTGCAATAGCCGCACGCCTTCGGGCGCAGGCGTACTATCACTGCGAAACAGCGTGCCGTCGAGATCGACTGAGGCTAGTCGAATGGGGTAGGTCCAGTTCAATTGCATTCTCGCTAGAAAAGCACCTGAAATAAGGTAGATGTGTGACTGCGACCTTCTCAATCATCTTAGAGTCTAGGATACCTGTTTCTCCTCCCGTCTCCCTAAAGATCTGGTAGCCTTATTTGATACGCCTGGCATATTGCCCTGAAACGGCCACAATTCCCTACGCCTGTGAGCCATGCATCTCCATATCCGCCAACAAGCGCTATGCAATCTACTCTCCCAACGCCAACCCCTGATTCTTGTAAAGATTGGGTCTGTCCTGGACTTTCTGTTACGCTCCTTCCCGTAAAGCAATGCGCCAGTAGGAGTAGTACTTGCTCCGTCGGAGTTGCAGCCCCCTGAAATCGTAGCTAAGATCCAAACAGGAGACAAAAGTAGGATATCCGATACGATTTCTGAATGTGTTGCGCACCACCTGACCGTGCGTAAATGTATGGTCAACAATCCAGAAAGCGGCCGCACGCTTGGCGCAACCTTTGAAAGGAAATAACTACTCAGCCAATGCCGCCCCAGACTCAGGTGTGGCAGGTGTTTCACTCACGCCTCTATACTTTTTCTTTGCATATGGGCGGTCGGGCCTTCGGCCCTCCCTTGTGCAGGGGCTCCGCCCCCGCAACGCCCCCGCCCAAAACCATCTCTCATCCACCGTTCCGCGTCATTCCAGCTGTGCGGCTCATCCAATGTGGCGGCTGCCAGCAAATACACGATAGAATAGCCTGAACGGCGTCGGGCTTGAAGGGCTGGTCAAGACAGGCTGGCCAAGACAGGCACTGCATACGGCTTAGTAGTTACGAAAGGAAAAAATGGAAGCGTTTCCGAGAATCACTTTCGACCCTTCCATGATGGGAGGCAAAGCATGCATTCGGGGGCTGCGCGTGACGGCCGGAACCGTCGTCGGCCTCTTGGCAGCCGGGAGGTCTGCTGAAGAGATTCTGGCAGCCTACCCCTATCTTGAGCGCGAAGACATCGACCAATCTTTAGCCTATGCGGCATGGAGGCTGGAAGAGCGCGAAGTTCCGCTTTCCCTCCAGTGATCGTGAAACTAGTGGTCGACATGAACCTGTCGTCCAATTGGATTTCTTTTCTGGAAAGCCATGGCTGGTCGGCAGTTCATTGGTCCAGCATCGGCAACCCGCGGGCCAGCGACGCTACGATTATGGAATGGGCAGTGACCCACGAAAGAGCCGTAATTACACACGATCTCGAATTTGGCACCATATTGGCCTTGCCTCATGCAACGGGTCCGAGTGTACTTCAGGTTCGGGCCGCTGACGTTATGCCGGATAGGCTCGGGGACGCGATTCTCGCTGCTCTTGGTCAGCATGAGGCCGATCTCTCATCAGGTGCATTGGTTGTCGTGGACGAAAGTAGGAGCCGGGTCAGACTTCTGCCAATAGGGCGACAAGTTTGCATAGAGAGATTCCCGCCCTCTTTACTCTAACGAGAACGTTCCGGGGTGCAAACGCCTGCGTGCAGTCCTAACTAAGGGTGAAGTGTAAGCGCCTCGCATCTTTGACTGTCCAGAAAATGAAGTGGTATACTGGCCTCCATCATGAGAAACGCAGTGAGTATGCCTCGCATCCCTATCTTTTTCGCCACCGACGGCAACTCCGTCGGCGGCCTCCTCGCTCTTAGCTAGCCCGCGCTAGGGAACTGTGAACCGGTTTCCCTGTACCTGAGCGGGCGCACCCATATGTCGTGAATAGTTGAACATGATTCGCAACGACGCGCGCATGTTAGCCTTGTGTCGCGTCTTATTGTTACCATCACATCGACATCCAGAAAACGCTATGAATAGTTCCTCCGCAACAGGAGACACTGACAATGTCTGACAGGTATATACATAGAGAGATTGAGGCCAAGTGGCAGGAAACCTGGGAACAACAGGGCCTCTATGACACGGTCGAAGACCCCGACAGACCGAAGTGGTATGCATTGACAATGCTGCCCTACACGTCGGGAGACCTGCATACCGGGCACTGGTATGCCATGACGCCCAGCGATGCCGCCGCCCGCTTTCGCCGCATGAGCGGCTACAATGTTTTCTTCCCGATAGGCTTCGACGCCTTCGGTCTGCCCGCGGAAAATGCCGCCATTAAGAATAATGCCCATCCCCAGGACTGGACATATGCCAACGTCGAGCGCATGCAGGGCCAGCTGCGGCGCATGGGCGCGATGTGGGCCTGGGACCGCGAAGCCATCAGCTGTGACCCCGAGTATTACAAGTGGTCCCAGTGGTTCTTCCTCAGACTATACGAGATGGGCCTCGCTTATCGGGAGTACGCCCCTGTTGACTGGTGCCCAAACTGCAACACAACCCTGGCGCGCGAGCAGGTCTGGGGCGAAGACCGCCACTGTGAACGCTGCGACACACCGGTCATAAAGAAAGACCTGAACCAGTGGAAATTCCGCATCACCAACTACAGCGAGGAACTGCTGGACGAACTGGATATCATCGACTGGCCAGACCCAGTCAAGGTGATGCAGACAAACTGGATTGGCCGCAGTGACGGCGCGCAGGTGACGTTTGTCACCGAAGCAGGCGACCCGATTGAAATCTTCACCACCCGCCCCGACACGTTGTGGGGCGCGACCTTCATGGTGCTCGCGCCGGAGCATCCCCTGGTAGACAAGATCACAAGCGATGAGCAGCGCGGCGCGGTCGCGGCCTGCGTAGAGCAGGCGAGCCGCCTGGACGAGATCGCCCGCACGGCCGAAGACAAAGAGAAAACCGGCGTGTTCACCGGCGGCTATGCCATCAATCCGGTCAACAACGAACGGATCGAGGTCTGGATCGCCGACTATGTATTGATGGGCTATGGGACCGGCGCCATCATGGCCGTGCCGGGCCATGACGAGCGTGACTTCGAGTTCGCCAAGAAGTTCGATCTGCCGATCCAACTGGTAGTCCAACCGCCGCCGGACAGCGAAGCCGGCCATGTTCGCACCGCCGCAGATCTGCAATCAGCCTGGCCCGGCGAAGGCGTGATGATAAATTCCGGGCCGATAAATGGTACGGCAGTCGGCAAAGAGGAAGGAGAAAGTGTAAAAGCGGCAATTGCCTGGCTGGAGGAAAACGAGAAAGGTGTCGGCGCAGTCAACTACCGGTTGCGCGACTGGCTGATCAGCCGCCAGCGCATGTGGGGCACGCCCATCCCCATGATCTTCTGCGCCAGCTGCGGGACTGTTCCCGTCCCCTACGCCGACCTGCCAGTGCGTCTGCCCGACGACGCCCAGTTCAAACCGACCGGCGAAAGCCCGCTCAACTATCACGAAGGCTTTCGCTACGTGAAATGTCCGCAGTGCCAGGGCCAAGCCGAGCGCGAGACGGATACGATGGACACCTTCATGTGCTCCAGTTGGTACCAATACGCCTACGTCGATCCCTACCATAAGGCCGGCGCGCCCCTGGCCGCCGACGACATGCCCTGGGGAAGCGAACGCGGCAAATACTGGCTGCCCGTCGATCAATATACCGGCGGCATCGAACACGCCACCATGCACCTCCTGTACACCCGTTTCTTTACCAAGGCACTGCGAGACATGGAGGTTGTCGACTTCGACGAACCTATGCTGCGTCTGTTCAACCAGGGCATCATCCTTGGGCCGGACGGCGAGCGCATGTCCAAAAGCCGCGGCAACGTCGTCAACCCCGACGAATACGTCGACAAGTACGGCGCCGACACAGTCCGGGGCTATCTGATGTTTATCGGCCCCTGGGAGCATGGCGGACCGTGGGACCCCAGCGCAATTGAGGGCGTGAGCCGTTTTCTCTACCGCGTATGGAGCATCGTTCTGGACGAATCAGGTGCGAATGACGCGGGAAACGCGGCGACCGCAGTCGAGGTAAGGGATCTGGAACGCAAGCTGCACCAGACGATCATGAAGGTGACCGAAGACTTTGGCAACTTCCGATTCAACACTGCCATCGCCGCAATGATGGAGTTCAATAACCATCTGGTTAGAGTTAAGAATTCCTTCGCCGGTCCACAGGGTCGTGCCGCTGAAACGGGAATCTGGCAAGAGTCAGTCCGTACGCTGCTGCTGCTGATGGCGCCGGTATTTCCCCATGTCAGCGAGGAACTGTGGCAGCGGTCGCCGGACGGTAGCGAAGCAAAGAGCGTTCACCTGCAGGATTGGCCCCAGGCCGACCCGAAGAAGGCCAAAGAGGACGAAGTCACCGTTGTCGTGCAGGTAAACGGCCGCGTGCGCGACAAGCTGAACGTCGCACCCAATACCGCCAAAGAGAAGCTGGAGGAGATGGCACTCGCTTCAGACAACGTGCAGAAGTGGATGAACGGCAAGCAAGTGCGCAAAGTGGTTGTCGTTCCCGGCAAACTGGTGAACATCGTGATAGGGTAGTGCAATGAAAGTAATGATAGATCTGTGCGTCGTCCCTATCGGCGTAGGCGTCTCGGTTTCGGAATACATCGCGGCCTGTGAGCGAATACTGGACGAAGCCGGACTGCGCCACCAGATGCATGCCTATGGCACAAACGTGGAAGGGGAGTGGGACGAAGTCTTCGCTGCCGTGAAGCGTTGCCATGAAGTCGTGCATAAAATGGGTGCGCCCCGCATCTCAACCAGCCTGAAGATTGGCACGCGCAGCGACCGTCAACAGAGCATGCAGGACAAGATTGACAGCGTCAACCGGAAGTTGGCACGGGAGGTAACATGAGCGACGACTGCATTTTCTGCAAAATCGTAGCGGGCGAAATTCCATCGACCCAGTTCTTTCAGGATGAGCTTGTTACCGCATTCCAAGACATCTCGGAGCAAGCGCCGGTCCACATCCTGATTGTCCCGAATCAGCACTTCAATGATGTGGGGGAGATGGGTGACGCCCAGGCAGCAATCCTTGGCCGAATAATGCAGGTCGCTTCACAACTGGCTGAGCAAGAAGGAGCCGCGTCCGCAGGATGGCGACTCGTCACAAACGTCGGCAAGCACGGCGGCCAGGAAGTCTTTCATACCCATTTTCACCTGCTGGGTGGCCGTCCTCTCGGTCCACTTCTGGCGCGCTGATCTGAATCAAATTCTGCCACAGATACGCTGAGGCACGTCGGTTTGCGCCGCGCTTCAGCGTTTCTGTTTTGATTCGATGTGTTGGAGCGCCTTCCTACAAAATAGATTTTTCAAGTCTAAAGTATTTGGCACCTCCGCTTCCAAGAGTGCCGGAGTTGAATACCAACATTCTGCGGCCGGTTTTTTCCTGCCAGGTTTGCCGCGCTCGCGGTGACGACCTTGGCCCTTCCATACTGATTGAAACCAACTCTGTCAACGAAGTCATTTGCCACAGAAAGTGTGCGTAACGCCAGTGCGCTAGCCGGGGCCGTCGCCGCTGCCTGACGCCGAGCCACTACTTAACCACGGCCATCGCCAACCCGTCAGAGTAGGGAACCACGGTGCTGGTAAGTCGCTCATTCTGGCTGAGCGCACTCGCAAAACTACGCATACCTTGCACCCAGTCCGAATCTTGCCTGTCTGGATCTACCAGACTCCCACCCATACTTACGTTGTCGCCTACAATTACCGTGCCAGGCCGGCTGTACTGGAGCGAATACTCAAGGTAGGCTGGGTAGTTGTTCTTATCGGCGTCGATGAAAACCAGGTCGAAGGGCGCCTCATCCGCCACCTGTGGAAGAGTGTCCAGCGCCGGACCGACTCGCACCTCAATCTTGTCTGCCAATCCCATCCGCTGCCACTGCTTGCGGGCAAAATCAGCGTGCTTCTGCTCCAGTTCCAGTCCGATCAGCTTGCCGCCTTCCGGCAACGCCCGTGCGATCCATGCGCCGCTATAGCCACCCAACACGCCAATCTCCAAGGCCTTTCTGGCTCCGGTCAGTTGCACCAGCAGCTGCAGGAATTTGCCTTGCTCAGGTCCAATGCTTATGCTTGGCAATCCCTCAGACTTCGCCTCCGTTTGCAATCGGGACAGATCTTCGTCGTCATGGTGAAACAGGTCGCGTATGAACTGCTGGTAAAGATCAACTTCGGTCAATTTGGACATCAGAGTTCTCCATTAAGTGGCAGTTTACTTTACCAGCGCAGCGTCCAGAGCGTCGACCACAGTGCGTGCGCCGATGATTTCGATTCCGGAAGGAAAGTCGGATGGTCCTGCTCCGGCGCCGTCGGCCTTCGCAGTCTGGCCCGGGCGTGTCTGACCGCGCCGCAGCGCGTGACGGGGCACGATCGCACGCGTGAATCCGAGTTTGGCCGCTTCCCGCAGGCGCAGAGACAAATGACTGACGCTGCGTAGTTCTCCGCTCAGGCCGACTTCCCCCAGGAGCGCGGCTTCGGCGGCTAGAGGCACATTGCGGTAGCTGCTGGTGACGGCCGCCGCGATCGCCAGGTCTGCAGCCGGCTCACCGACACGCAACCCGCCAATCACGTTAACGAAGATATCCTGTGCACTCAGATTAAGGCCCATTCGTTTACTGAGTACTGCTGTCACCAGGAGCAGGCGGTTGAAGTCCACGCCATTGCCTGTGCGCCGCGGCTGGCTGAATGCAGTCGGGCTGGCCAGGGCCTGTACTTCGACCAGAAGGGGGCGGCTGCCTTCCAGCGGCACAGCTATCGCGCTGCCGGCTGCGTTGGGCAGCCGTTCCGCCAGGAACAATTCGGATGGGTTGGCAACGGGGGCCATACCGCGTTCCGTCATTTCAAAGACACCCACTTCATTTGTGCTGCCGAAGCGATTCTTGACAGAGTGCAACAGGCGGTAGGCGTGGAATCGCTCCCCTTCCAACTGCAGCACGGCATCCACCATGTGCTCGAGCACGCGCGGTCCCGCGATTGCACCCTCTTTGGTCACATGCCCGACAAGAAACAGGGGGATGTTCAGTTGCCGGGCCAGTCGCAGCAGTTGGGCCGCGCAATCTCTCACCTGGGATACCGATCCCGCCGCACTCGCGCTGGCGTTGCTGTGGATCGCCTGCACTGAATCGATGATTACCAGCGAAGGTTTCACCTTCCCGATCTGTTCCAGGATCTGTTCTAAAATCGTGTCGGCAAGTATGAGCAAGCGTTCTTCGTCCAACCCCAGCCGCGTCGCCCGCCGTCCAATCTGATAGGCACTCTCCTCACCGCTGATGTACAGCACCTGTCCAACGTTGCGCGCCACTTCCGCTGCCGTCTGAATGAGCAGCGTACTCTTGCCGATGCCTGGATCGCCGCCCACCAGAATTCCGGACCCGGGCACAATCCCGCCCCCAAGGACGCGATTAAATTCTGGATTCTCCAGTATGATCCGGCGCGATGGCTCTTCGGGGATATCCGGCAGCGCGACAGGCGCGGGAACGGTCACGGATCCGCCGCTGCTGCTGCCCAAACTGGCGGCGCCCTCCTGGACCCTCCGTTCTTCAAGTGTGTTCCACTCGCCGCACTCCGGGCATCTTCCCATCCATTTCATCTGCGCGCTGCCGCACTCACCGCAAATGAATTGGTTTCTGACCCTGGTCGCCACGGACGCCTTCCCCCTACTGTATTATGCGGGTGCTGGAAAAGCCTGCACCATTTGCAGTACTTCATCCCGTACAGTTTCCTGCAAAGCTGTATCTTTGGGATCATGCGCAATCGACGCAATCCAGCGGCCGATCTGTTCAAACTCGCGCTGCTTCATCCCCCTGGTTGTCGCCGCCGGAGTTCCCAGTCGAATGCCGCTGGTAACCATTGCCTTGCGCTTGTCAAACGGAATCATGTTCTTATTACAATGGATCGATGCATTGTCCAGCGCCATCTCCACCAATTTGCCATTGATTTCTTCCTTAGCCAGGCTGTTCAAATCGATCAGCAGCAGGTGATTGTCGGTGCCGCCAGACACGCTGCGTAGACCTTCTCGCTGCAGAGTGTCGCTCAGCACCTGCGCGTTATCCAGAATCTGCTGCTGATACGTCTTGAATTCCTCCTCCATCGCCAGTTTGAATCCGACCGCTTTCGCTGCAATGATATGCATGAGCGGACCACCTTGAATGCCTGGAAAGACCGCTCTGTTGATTGACCGCGCATGCTCTTTTCGGCAAAGTATCAGGCCGCCGCGTGGGCCGCGTAGCGTCTTGTGCGTCGTGGTGGTCACAACGTCACAGTAGGGAACAGGATCCGGATGCAATCCCACCGCGATGAGGCCGGCTACATGGGCCATGTCCATCATCAGGAGGCATCCTGCTTCGTCGGCAATCTCGCGCAAAGCAGGATAGTCGAAATGGCGCGGATAGGCGCTGGCCCCCACCAGCAGCAATTTTGGCCGGTGTTCGATTGCCATCTTCCGGATGACGTCGTAGTCGAGTAGTTCGGATTGGGGATCGAGGCCGTAGTGGATGAAGTTGTAGTAGTGGCCGGAGCTGTTAAGATGGAACCCATGGCTCAAGTGGCCGCCGTGGTCCAGCTTCATCGCCAAAACCGTGTCGCCCGGCTCCAACAGGGCCATGTAGACCGCTGCGTTGGCCTGGGCGCCGGAATGGGGTTGAACATTGGCATGTTCGGCGCCGAAAAGCCCTAACGCTCGTTCAATGGCAATCTCTTCGGCGATGTCGACGTACTGGCAACCGCCGTAGTAGCGCCGTCCCGGATAGCCTTCGGCATACTTGTTCGTCAGAACGCTGCCCGCCGCCGCCAGTACCTCGGGGAAAACGTAGTTTTCGCTGGCTATCAGCTCGATACCGTCAGTCTGCCGGCGTCGTTCCAATTCTATTGCACTGTATATTTCAGGGTCCCGCGCACGCAGCAACTGCCGCGGATCGGGTTGTTCTGTCCAGGCGGACAGAGAAGCGCCAGCCGCCTGCGAATTATGAGAGCTCATGTTCATCGGTGTCCACTCCAAAGTCGTAACATTCTCAAAACACGCTATACCATAGCAAGCTATACCAGCAGAGAACATTAGCACGGGCACAGGCATTCGTCAATTCTAGCGGGATATTCAGTAGGTGGAGTCCCTTCAGGAGCTCTGAATGTTCTGCCGATATCAGCACTCTGGAAGCCCCTGGCGTTATCGAAGCCCAGACTGAAAGCCGCCCCTTGCACTGCAGGCATATGAAACAGGAATGCTGGCGAATGGAAGATTTCGACAATGAAGCAATGTCGAGGATCAGGGCAATTGCATCAAAAACCGTGATATAATAGCCCTGTACCGAAATACGACTAGGCACTGCTGAGAGCGTATCGTCATCATGAACCCATGACTCCCACTGGCTGGGAATCTGAAGGCGAGGGAGGACCCTTGCAAGACTGTATGCTGCGTATAATCTGTCTACCCATAGCCCAACAGAGACAGCGAGGGAACGTGCGCGAAGCCAAACACAAAAGTCCACATATAGGAAAACTGCCCTTTTCTGCCCGGCTTAAACCGACCTGAAGCGTCCGGACACGACACCCTGCCCCCCAGCCGCCAGCGGACCGACTTGCGTCCTGCGTCTGTGAAAGTCGTGGATGCGTGTCGTGGAGAGGCTGCCAGAACCAGGAATCGACGCCGGAAACGGAAAAACCGATGCAAAAGCGTAACGACAAAAAATTGCCAGAAAAAAATTATCGCCCGCTCTGGCCCGACTTATACCTACTCGACCCGACTCGACCCGACTTGACCCGATATTTGACGTCCAGACACGCCCCACCATGGTAGAGATTGCACAACTCTTGTACAACACACATGAGCGGTTCAACCGACCCGCCAGCGCTGAGGAGACCCCCATCACAGCCCATCACAATAACTGCATGAACTGCAGTTCAGACAACCCGAAAACGCTCATAAACGCTCGTAAATGCTCATGAACTCTCGTCCAACACACAGATGAGAATGCCTGCGTCCCACCATCAAGATGAATCTGACTCAAACGGTCCACGATGAATGAAATGCCCGCATCAGCCCCCAAGGCATTTGCATCTGATGTGAATTCCATCTTTTCCTCCGATGCCAAACTGCTCATGACTTCCACCCTCAGCCACCGGAACACCGAGAATTCAGTCTACTGGCTCTTGGATGGGGACGACAGTCGCATTCGTCAGATCCAGGCGCAGCACAACTTGGCCGTCTTGCGCCGCATGGCTTTCGACCTCTTACCCAGCGAGAACAGCGCCCAAATCGATATTGCCGCCAAACGTGAACGAGCCGGTTTGAAAACTGGCGATCTCCTGAAAATTCTCTTCCAACAAGATGCGATTGCCCTGTGTCGAGGATTGACACGCAAAAAATGTCGTGTGATAGAATTGACCGTGCCGAAATCCGGCATTCAAGCTCTGCGCGAAATGGAGCACCGGTCGGACCGGCAATAACGAGGTCAGAGAGGAAGCGTATCAGGCCCTACCTTGAGATTAGTACGGGAATGAATAGTACAAGAAGACGTTCCCCGCGGGAGGCCGCGCCAGCGGCCACCGGCAGGCAGTTGAAAGTCGAACAGCATCCCGTCAGCTTGAGCCGACACCGGAGGCAGCGCCTGCGACTGGCGCGGCAATGTTTTATCTGCCTGCTGCTGTTTCTCTGCGCGGCGTGTAGCCGCCACGAGTATGTGGGAACAGTGTTCGAAGAAGTCGAGCCGGCCGCGCCGATCCGAGGTCAAAACTATGACGGTTCCACTTTCGAACTCACTGACCTGATAGGCGACCCGGTGCTCCTGTTCTTTGGCTATACCTTCTGCCCCGATACCTGTCCGCTTACAATGATGGAATTGGCTGCGGCCCAACGCGCGTTGGACAACGAGGCCCCCGCCTTGGCCGCCGATCTTAGAGTCGTCTTTGTCTCTCTGGACCCACAGCGGGACAGCCTCGCCCGCCTGCAGCCCTACGTCCACGCCTTTGACGCCCGGTTCTTCGGTGTCCGTGTATCCGCAGACGAGCTGGAGGCACTCAAACCGGCCTACGGCATATATTCCAACGCCGCCGAGGGTCAAAGTCTTGCTGACGACTACTACCTTCTGGACCACACTTCAGGCGTATATCTCATCGATCGGGGTGGGAACTGGCGCGCCCTGTTCAGTACAGATGTGACCGCAGAGTCGTTGACAGCAGATCTGCAAGCCTTGTTTCGCTAACTGACCTCTCGCCTTGCCCCAGTTTCGAGCGGAAACTTCCAGTCATGCGTACCTTTGTCGCGATTGAAATCCCTTCCGAACTGAAGAGGCAGTTGCGATTGGAACAGAGCCGTTTACGAGAGCTCCCGGCCCTGCGGGACTTACCCTCCGTGCTTCGCTGGACGAATCCGGACAACCTGCACCTGACACTGCGCTTTCTGGGCGAGACAGACGCCATTCAGCGCCAGCAGCTGGCAGAGGGGATGGCAGAAATTGCGGCAAGGCACGCGCCGTTCTCGCTGGCGCGTACCCGGCTTGGCTGTTTCAATTCGTGGAAGAAACTGCGGGTGCTGTGGTTGGGAATCGGAGGCGAGTCTGAAGCCCTGCAGGCAGTGCATTCAGATGTCGAATCGCTGGCCCGGCAGGTAGGGTTTCCGCCGGAGCGAAAGCGCTTCTCGCCTCACATTACCCTCGCGCGTGCCGTCCGCAATGCCCAGCGGCCCGCTCTGCAGGCTGCATCTGAACAGCTGCGACGTGCAGCGGCAGAAGAATTACACCAGGGTTGGGTCGAATGGAGGGTGGACGAACTGCATACCATCCGCAGCGTTCTGGGCAGGGGAGGCGCCACGTACTTCAATCTGGCAACCAACGCATTGACCGCGGACGCGTAACTGTCTTACTGGAATCGGGGTTCCTCGGCCGGCACTTCTGCAGCCGAAGGCGTTGCCAGTTCCTGCGAAAACGGGACTTCAGGGCGCTGTTCTCGCGTGCTTTCACTCCATCGCCGCTGCCTGTTACTGAGTGGTTCTGGTTGGGCCGCGTACTCGTCGCTCTGCACAGCCCTGCCAAAGCTATAGAAGAACAGGCCCAGCGGCCCGCAGATGAGGCTGCCGCTGATGAATCCCCAAAGGGCCAGCCCGGCAATGCCAATGACTTGCGCCTGAATCTGTCCGGGAAAGTCTGCCCGAAAACCCGACGCCGCCAGCAGTCCGGTGACGCCCTGTCCTGTGACTCCCAGATAACTGTCTGTCCCGATCTGCTGCCAACCTGCCCCCGCCGCTCCATCTGCAAAGACGCCCACAAAAAGCAGCCCTATCACAGCGGGCAGTCCCGCTGTGGCAAAGATCCCTGCTCCGTCTTCGAGGCGAAACACCCGCCGCAGCGCAAATGTCACATACGGCACACTGCCCCCGGCGAGCAGGCCGATCAGGAACGCGCCAGCGTGTCCCGGAAACGGACCCGCGGCCAATCCGGCGATTACGCCGGCAACCAGACCTCTGACGCTCATACCGGGATCGCTCGTGCCTGTCACGAACCAAGTATAGAGCAGCGGAACTGTCACGCCGCCGGTAGCATAGAGCAACCCATTGACGGCCGTTCGCATAGCCGTGAACGAATTTGTCCCCGGCTGCTGTACAGGGCTTGCCCATACCCAAGCCAGCACGCCTGCCATGACGAGCAAGGCGCCTACGACCGCGAGCAATGGCAAGTGGACGGTAGGCAACTCGGTGTCGTTAGCCGTGGTCCCCGCGTTCCGGCGCGGCGGCCACACCAGCAACGCGGCCAAAGATGCGGAGGCTGATACCAGGAATACCGTGCCTCCGCCTCCGAAATCGATCATCCCGTGTCCCAGACCGATATTGCGCCCCAATGCCGAAAGCCAGCCACCGCCCTGAACCCAGTTGCCAGCCAGCGGATAGACAAAGCCACCGACAGCCAGCGCCACTATCAGGGTCGCCAGCGCAGGTGCGCGTCCTCGCAATGCCAATATTGGTAACAACGCCGCCGCCATGGACCAGGGAACGTGCGCCAGAAAGAGGCCCAGCGCAGTGGGCGTCGCCGCCGCGCCCGAAAGGAACCAACCCTCCAGGCCAACTGTTACCCAGCCGATTCCCCAACCTTCGGGTAGAGGGCTCCACCCACGCGTCAGGCCGGAAAGCTCCGGATGATCCGGGTAAAGGAAACCGACGCTGCCATACTGAAATGCAAAGCCAACCGCCCAGTACCCTATCCCGGCCAGGCAGAACGCTGCCAGCCCTCCCAGCGCGGCATCCCATGCCCGTTGGGCCCTCATCCCGGATGCGGCAACCAGGATTAGTCCAGCCGGCAGAAGGAAGGCAAGGCCGCTGGCGGTCAGTTGCCAGAGATATGAACTGTCCATAGCATCGCGGTCTCTACGTCGGCCCTCATGAATGAACGACTCGTCGCTGTAGGTTCGCAAACGAGCCCGAAGGTGTGGCACTTACGGTTCCGCTCGCACGGGTACCCCGCGCCACTGCTGATTTCTCTGTTTAGCATAGCAGAAAATCTGGAACGGAACAAAGCATCCAGGTATGATGAACTCCCTCGCGCGTTGGTACTGAATGAGCCAAGTGTTACAATTGCCTGGTTGTCGGACGATAGAACCGCGGGGCCCTGCCAGCGCCCACTATGGAAGTCCAATTGTGGCAAGAGAAGCAGTCGTACGCCGATTTGAAAAACAGGTCCAGAAAGAGCAGGTCATATTCAATCTTGTCCGGCTCTTTTTCCTGATACTGGTTCTCCTCGTGCTTTGGAACGTGTGGAGCGTTACAAGTGCGCACTTGACGGAACAGTTTCTCGCCGTTGAGCAACAATCGGATGCGCTTATCGATCCGGATGAAGGCGAAGACGCCCTCACCCCGGAAAACATCGAGGCTTATATTCTGGCCTTGACCTTGCGCCTTCGCGAAGACCAGTTGTCGATTCCTCTCGGCAACGATCCCAGGCCGCGGGCATTTACAATCAATCCTGGCGAGCCGGCCCGCTACATAGCCGCCCGTCTGGCCGCAGCCGGCTTCGTAAGCGATGCGGACCTGTTCAACTTGTATTTGCGGGTAAACGGATTGGACAGAAATATTGAAGCCGGCAACTTCATGCTGGCAGAGTCAATGACCATTCCTGAGATTGCCGGTGAATTGCAGCAGGCCCGCTTCGAAGAGGTGCTGGTGACCATTCCCGAAGGCTTTCGCGCGGAAGAAATCGCAGAACGGCTGGCCGAAAATTTCGTAATCGACAGCGAGCGATTCCTGACGGCTGTACGCCAGCCCCAAAGCCTGGGTTTCTTGGCCGATTACGATTTCCTGACCAATCTACCTGCCGGCGCATCACTGGAAGGATATCTCTTCCCCGACACCTACCGTTTCCCCGTCAATGCCAGTGGGCCGGAAATCATCCTGGCTTCCATGTTGGACAACTTCGAAAATCGGATCGGCGCAGACGGCCTGATTGGGGGGGCCAGCGGAATGAGCGGCCATGACCTGATCACGTTGGCATCGATCGTGGAGCGGGAGGCCGTCCAGGATGATGAACGGCCGCTGATTGCCAGTGTCTACCTCAATCGGCTGAACAACACATGCCGTGATGTTGGAGGGCGTTATCTGCAAGCCGACCCCACAGTGCAATATGCCAAAGGCACCACCGGCGACTGGTGGTGGAAGCCGCAGACTATCGAAGAATACGCAGAGGTGGACAGCTTCTACAATACCTATCTGCATCAAGGACTGCCGCCTGGCCCCATAGCCAGCCCAGGCCAGCGCGCCATCGAAGCCACCAGAAATCCCGGTCAGACGACCGACTGCTTTTTCCTTGCAACCGGCGAAGACGGTCGCCATGTTTTCGCGCAATCATTGGCGGAGCACCAGCAGAATTTCTTGATCTACGGCTACCAGCCTTAGTCTGGCGGCACGATGTAACGAAAAGAGTGTTGATGCCGCGCCTCTACTCCTCTAAGATGCTACGTTCCCTCGAAAAATCTGTTGTAGCAGGAATTTCAGTGCTTCGCAGGGGATGTGTTACCATCTGTGGCGCCCTGTCGTCACTTTGCGCCGTATTCTGTCTCGTCATCTCCCTAACTCTCTCAGCCTGCACGTCCACTCGGCCCGTCGTAAAGATAGGATTGTTGGCGCCTTTCGAAGGGCTCCACCGTGAGAGCGGATACGAAGCGCTGGCGGCCATGCGCCTTGCACTTTCGGACTTTCCACTTGTCGAGGTCGAGGCCATGCCCCTCGCGCTGGACACTTCAGCAGACCCTGTGCAGGCCCGCCGCGCGGCCCTGAAAATGCTGCGCGATGATAGTGTCGTGGCTGTCGTCGGACCTGTGCAGGCTCGAACCGTTTCCGCGGTGGCCGAAGTCATTGCCGCTTCAGACCTGGAGTGGTGGCTGCCGACTATGCCTGCCACTGCGGAGAAGGCCCAGGCAATGATCGTCGCCCTGATAGCGCAAATCGAGGGGCAGAGCATTACGCTCGCCGGACTCGATGCCGCTTGGCCGCAGCTGTCGGCAATGGAGTGGTCCGCGATTACAGGCAAGACAGTGACAGTGGCAGACAATGCCGATATTGGCGCCGCCGCCGACGGAGTGCTCTGGTTGGGGAACGCTCAGGAGGGCGCGGCATTTCTCGCCCGTCTTCGAGGGCACAACCCTACAGTGCCCTTCTGGACAACGAACGTTGCCGGTGATCCGGTCTTTTTCGCGCTGCTGCATGAGCGTCTGGCCGGAGTTCCACCTGGCTCTGTCCATTGGGCTGTCGCGTTGGACGATAGCGCCGACCAATACGTCGAGTGGGCGGCAACGCAGCAGGAAGCATCGCCAACAGCGTTTGCCGTATACCAAGCCACTAGATGGGCACTGTCGCAGGTTGCCGGTCATGGCGTTGCAGCCAAAGAGCCTGGACTTGCCATTTTTGGCCTCGATCGCGCAGGAAGAAGCGAGCTGACGGAAATCGTGCCTTTCCCCTGAGTCAGGTAGGGCAGGAACTGCATTCCGACAGTAAAGACCACACTTTATTCGGCTCAGAATTCAAAATGCGTCTTCTCTTCATCTCCTGGGAATACCCCCCCAATGTCGTAGGCGGGATAGGAAAACATGTAGCGGAACTCGTGCCGGCATTCCGTGCTCTTGCCGACGAAAGCGGTACCCCATTCCAACTGGATGTATTAACGCCTTACACCGGCAATGCGCCCGAAGTTGAGGAACTATCGCAGGCGGTGACGGTCTACCGGGTAGGGACTCCTGCCGTCAATCCCTTGGACCTGTTCAACAGCGTTGTCGACAACAACCGCTATCTGGTGTCAAAGGCACGGGAGCTGCACAACAGTAACCCGTACTCACTAATTCACGTCCACGAGTGGTTGACCGCCTCGGCCGGTATCGAACTCAAACACGCCTGGAAAATCCCTCTTGTCTCCACCATCCATGCCACCGAGAGGGGGCGGCACCATTCACATGTGCCCAACGAAACCAGTAGTAAGATAAATCAACTGGAGTGGCAGGTATGCTTCGAATCCTGGCGGATAATCGTCTGCAGTTCCTATATGGCTGGCGAACTGGGGAGATTCTTCGAGGTGCCTCTCGACAAAATAACGCTGATTCCTAACGGCGTTGATGTCACGCCGTTTGAGTCTTGCTCAGATGAGCGTGTGCGGGAATTGAAAGCCAGGTATGCCCCCAACGGGGAAAAACTGCTTTTCTATATAGGACGCATAACGCCGGAAAAGGGTGTTCAGGTTCTGTTGCAGGCCCTCCCTCTGATACACGAGAGATTCCCCCATGTGCGTCTGCTGGTGGCAGGCAGGAACAGCGAGCAAATGCAGCCACTGGTGGATGAGCTTGGAATCTGGGAGGCTGTCGAGCTGCTGGGGTTCATCGACAGCGAAACGCGGGACTGTCTCTATCGCAGCGTTGATGCTGCCGTTTTTCCGAGCCTCTATGAACCTTTTGGGATCGTTGCTCTCGAGGCAATGGCTGCCGGCTGCAACGTCATCGCCAGTGACGTCGGCGGGCTGAGTGAAGTTGTCGATCACCGGCGCACCGGCTTGACAGTGCGCCCGAACGATGCCCAGAACATTGCCTGGGCAGTTGAACAACTGTTTTCGGATCCCGTCCAGGCGCAAGCGATGCGGGCTCGCGCCCTGCAAGAGGTGATGAGGTCTTACAATTGGGTCACCATTGCCGCTTCGACCGTGGATACCTATAGGGCGGTGGTAGCGCAGAGGCAGGACGTCAACTGGTAATACGATCCAGAACTATCGACCCTCCCGCTGTGCCTCTTACCGAAGCGCCCGCACTGCCGATTTCCTCCCCTTTAGTTCCTTCTCCCATCTTCTCAGCGGCTGAAAGCGGCCCGTCAGCATAACGGAAAGCAGCCTCAACGGGGGCAGCCGCGCTTCTGGCGGCCGTTGCGTCTGCGGCGTGAACCGTACACAAGGTATCGCCTGGGTCAACTCTCTCGCCCACCTTTTTCGCCAAAATCACGCCCACGCGGTGGTCGATAGCGTCCCCCTTCTTTTGCCGGCCGCCGCCCAGCGCAACAACCGCAAGGCCGATTGCCCGTGCATCGACTTCATCGATAAACCCCCCGCGCTTGGCTTGCAGTTCCAGCCTGACTGGCGCTGCCGCCAGCCGCTCCGGATCAGTGACAACTGTCGTATCACCTCCCTGGGCTCCGACGAATTCTACAAACGTAGCAAAAGCCGTCCCAGAGTCGATGGCCTCTTGCACCCTGTGCCTGGCCGTGTCACGCGCGGCCTCTTCTCCTTTAACCTCCTGTTCGGAATGGAGTTGCGGATCGCCCAACAGCAACATTTCGGATGCCACTTCCTGGGTCAACTGCTGAAAGTCGCCCGGCCCGCGTCCGTGCAGCGTATCAATCGCCTCCTGCACTTCAAGGATGTTGCCGACAGCCTGCCCTAAAGGCTGATCCATCGCCGTAACCAGCGCCGTCACTCTGCGGCCGGCGCCTTGTCCAATCGAGACCATCAGATGTGCCAGTTCTCTGGCCTGGGGCAGTGTTTCCATAAAGGCGCCGCGTCCGCATTTTACGTCCAGGACGATGGCGTCCGCGCCGGCAGCCAGCTTTTTGCTCATGATGCTGCCGGCAATGAGCGGCAAACTGGGCACGGTGCCGGTGACATCCCGTAATGCATAGAGCATCTGATCTGCCGGCGCCAGCGTGGCCGTCTGCGCCGCCACCACCAATCCCACTTCCCGGAGCTGGCGCCGAAAGTGCTCAGCGCTCAAGCTGGCGCTCCAGCCGGGGATGCCCTCCAATTTGTCGATCGTGCCCCCGGAAAAACTTAGTCCGCGACCGCTCATTTTGCCTACCGGCAATCCGCAGGCTGCCACTATAGGCCCGACTGTCAGGGTGGTTTTGTCGCCGACGCCGCCGCTGGAATGTTTGTCCACGATCAGCTTGTCCGAATTGGCCAGGCCCTGCAGGTCCAGCGTCTCGCCGCTGGCGGCCATTGCCAGCGTGAGCGCGGTCGACTCGGCCGCAGTCATCCCTTGAAAGTAGACTGCCATCGCCCATGCCGCGATCTGATAATCGGGAACTGTCCCTTGAACGATTCCCTCCATCAGGAATTGTAACTCATCGGCCGAGTGCTCGCCGCCGTCCCGCTTCTTTGTGATCAAATCGACAACGTTCATCTTTATTTTCTTTGGTGCTGTACCCGTTGGTGGTAAACTGGCAAAATGCTATAGTGGCGCCTGCGTCGCCGGCATTCACTTGCGTCCATAATAAGAGTGGCGCAAGCCAACCGTCCCTCGACGCGTTCATTCCCAGTATGGGGCGCGGACTTCAATTATCCTTCCAGAGCAAAATATGAGCAAAACAGTTACAGTGGTGGGAGGGGGGTTGGCAGGTACGGAAGCTGCCTGGCAGCTGGCGCAGCGGGGCATTCCTGTCAGGCTGTACGAGATGCGCCCCGTACGTCCGACCCCTGCCCACGTTACCGACCGGTTGGCCGAACTTGTCTGTTCAAATTCGATGGGCAGCACGCTGCCCGACCGCGCCTTGGGTATTCTCAAAAACGAGATGAAAAGTCTGGGCAGCTTTGTCATTCGTACTGCATTCAAACACGCACTGCCCGCCGGGCAGGCGCTTGCAGTGGGCAGAGATGAGTTTGCCGAGGAAATCACAACCCGCATCGCCTCGCATCCGCAGATCGAATTGGTACGCCAGGAAATGACGGCCATACCCGATGGGCCGACGATTTTGGCGACCGGCCCTCTGACCAGCGATGCGCTGACCCGAGCCGTCCAGTCCCTTACCGGGCCCTATCTATACTTCTACGATGCCATGGCGCCGATCGTCACCTATGAGAGTATAGACAGGTCGATCGCGTTTCGACGCAACCGTTGGGACAAGGCCGGCAGCGAAGGTACAGATGACGGCGATTATCTGAACTGCCCACTCAACCAGAACGAATACGAGGCCTTCGTCGACGCGCTGCTGGCCGCGCCCAAACTTGAACTTTCGGGCGCCGACAAAGAACTTGAGCGCTACTTTGAAGGATGTATGCCGGTTGAAGCGCTGGCGCAGAGGGGCAGGGACGCCTTGGCATTTGGGCCGATGCGGCCGGTTGGCCTGCATGATCCCAGCACGGGACAGCGCCCTTTCGCCGTAGTCCAACTCCGGCAGGACAATGTCGCCGGCACGCTATACAATCTTGTCGGCTTTCAGACAAATGTAAAGTGGGGCGCGCAGGCCGAAGTTCTGCGGATGATCCCCGGGCTGCAGGATGCAGAATTCGTGCGCCTGGGACAGATGCATCGCAACACCTTTATCAACAGCCCGACCCTGCTAAGGCCGACTCTCCAATTCAAAGGTAGGGATGAACTCTTTTTCGCCGGACAGATTACCGGCACGGAAGGGTATGTTGGCAGCGCGCTGGGTGGGCTACTGGCCGGCATAAACATGGCGCGCCTTCTGGAAGAGGAACCGCTCATCCAGTTGCCGCCTGCTACAATGTCCGGCGCTCTGTTTCACTATATCACCCATGCCTCGGCAGACGACTTTCAACCTATGAAGGCCAATATGGGACTGCTGCCTCCTCTACAGGAGCGCGTTCGCAACAAGCGTCAACGCTACGCCGCCTATGCAGATAGAGCGAGGCTGGAGTTGGAAAAATGCCTTGAACAGTTGGAGTTTAGTCCCGTCGCCTGATCAGGTGGTCGGCCCGCGCGTGTCGGTCTGTCCAGGTTGGTGATGTCCGAGCTGCGAGAGAAAGAAAACAATACGCGCCTACAGCAATAAACCTCCCCTTAGAAGCTCTTCAGCGCTTTACTCAGCCGCTCTTGCATTGACAATTGCGAGCAACGCGTTCGTCTGGTCCAATTTCACCTTATAGATTTCGAAATCGCCGAAATAGGCACGGTCGTATCGATCACCCTCGAATTCGCCGGTGAAAAACCAGCGCTTGGTATACTGCATGGATACCAGCATTCCCGTGCGAACGTCATGGCAAGTCTGTCCATTATAGACCGTCGTCCAACCACTCTCTTCTGCGACTTCCGCTTGCTGCTCATCGCTGCACCAGACCTGTATCTCTTCTCCGGTTTCCAGATGGAAGAGAGCGTTGGCATTGCCCGGGCGGGGACCTAGCCAGTAGTTGAAAAAGAACAGACCGGTCGAGTTTGGATAGCGCTCAGTTCCCTCGATGCGGTCGAGCTGATGCGGCCAGGTGGAATCTTCGCCGCAAGCCTCCTCCCAGGTGACGATGCGATTGATCTCCAACCAGCGCAGGTCGCGTCTTTCATTGATTTCCGTCCTGGAGACGGCGGCACACTCATTTACGGCGCAGCGCCTCGAGCCGCATTCATATTGGACATTCCAGGAAGCCGCCAGATCCTCAGGAAACAGTGGAAACAAAGTCGGAAGTGCCTCGGCCGCGGCGTTGGGCGTCACCACTATCTGTGAAATCCAGGCCGTCTGTGTGTCTTCACCTTCGACATCGCCAGCACCTTCGCCAGCGCCTTCGAAACAGCAGATTCGCCACCAACCTTCTTCAGTCTGGCCGGAAGTAGTGAACGTATCTCCTTCCACGGCCTTGGCCACTACCTGAAAATCAATGCTTGGCCCGCTGCGAATGTTGGCCTTGGGCCTCCTGATTCGCAATGTCGCCGTATCAGTGATGTCGTTAGCCTCGGCATCATCCCCCTCGCTTTCCATTGAATCGTTGTCGACGCTGCCTACAATGAGGGGCACGACCCCTGGCGGAAATGGGTCCTCCTCCTCCACGATCACGATTTCCTCTGTGACCACCAAATTCGGGTCTTCGGCTGGAATCGGTACGCACGCAGCCAATGCAAACAGACACAGTATCGGAAACAACCACAGGAGGAAACCTCCCCTTGGTTGGGCCCTCTTGATATACATTTCGGACTGAGAATGGTTATCCATCTTGCTATTTGACCTTCCGGCGTTGATCGTCTCTGGATTTGCCCCTGTTTTTCGAATGGGCAACTGTCCCGGCTGACTCGGGCCGATAAGGAAGTGATCGGCGGCCCAGGTCTGGCCGCCGAAACAGTTTGTGGTGATATGCACACTCTTTTCCGTTTTCAGTATATCGATGTTGTGGCGCATTGACAACAGTTGTGTTGTAATTAACGTCGTTCTTCCGGCCCTTATAGCCGACTCGAAGGTGAACTGTTAAGGGTTCGTAGGGTAAACGTGGCCCTCTTCTATATCTACTGAAACCGCAATATGAACCTTCCCCACAGCCAACCGGAATCGCAGAGCGTTTCCCCGCCAGAAGGATCGACGCCAGCCGGTTCCCCGAACGGTTCGCCGTCAGCGGACCAGAAACATTTCTCTTCCCCGCGGCGTCCAGTCTTCGACTCTTCCCAATGGCAACAGGCATTCCTTACTGTCGTCGTGCCTACCTACAACGAGGCCAAGAATCTGGAAGAATTGGTCGATGCCTTGTTCAATCTGCCCCTGACCAACCTGCGGCTGGTGATCGTCGACGATAACTCCCCGGACGGTACCGGCGATCTCGCCGAAGAGTTGGCGCTACGCCACAATCAGATCCGCCCGCGTATGGCGGTTATTCATCGCCCCGGAAAAGGCGGACTAGGCACCGCCTATGTGGAAGGATTCCAGCGCGTGCTTTCCGAAGGCGCAGATTTCGTAGTACAAATGGATGCCGACTTCAGCCACAGCCCCTCGTATATCGCGCAGATGCTCGCCGTAATGTACGCCACCGGCATGGATGTCGTGGTCGGCAGCCGCTACGTGCCCGGCGGAACTTTAGACGACAAATGGAATTGGTGGCGGAGTTTGCTCAGCCGCTTAGCCAACATCTATTGCAGCACCGTATTGAAAATTCGCGTTCGCGACATGACAGCCGGTTTTAAACTGTGGCAACGAACCGCGCTTCAGGAGATTCAGCTGGATTCCATCAGAAGTAATGGCTACATTTTTCAAGTAGAGATGGCATACCTCAGCGAGAAGCTGGGCTTTCACATCATTGAACTCCCAATTCACTTCGAGGATCGGCGCGTTGGTCAAAGCAAAATGGATGTTTCGGTCAAACTGGAATCGATCTGGCGCGTGTGGGAACTGCTGTGGCGGCATCGCAAGCGAGTTTCAGGAAACAGAGGACAACTCACGCATCCTCGGCCGACCATGGGCAGTGGGCGGCCTGCTGCCCACCGCTAGATGCCGCCAATCGGACACGCCGATACTATGCACCGGCTACACAGATTCCGCACCGATCTGCTCTCCCTCGCCATTCTCACTGTCCTACCCCTGATCTGGTTCGGCCCTGTTCTTTTTACCGGCAAGACCCTGCTTCCTTACGACAACCTCTATCAATTCGAGCCTTGGCGCACGCTCCAACCGGATATCTCCCCGCACAACGGTTTGCTTAGCGATCTGGTGCTGGAAAACGCAGTCTGGAAACTGCATGTGCGCCGAACCCTGCAACAGCTCGAGCTGCCTCTTTGGAACCCACAGCTCTTTTCAGGCGCACCCTTCTTCGCCGCTGGCCAGTCCAGCGCCGCCTACCCCCTGAGCGTCCTCTTCTACCTTCTTCCCATCGAAGCCGCCTATGGCTGGTTCACGGCAATCCAGTTGGCCATCGCCGGAGTCAACGCCTATTTGTTGGGACGCGTACTGAAGTTGCGCCCCGTAGCCGCACTGTTCAGCGGCGTCGCATTTCAGTTCAGTGGTTTTCTGGTCGTCAGCGTCGTCTTTACTATGGTCATCGCCGCTGCTACCTGGCTCCCCTTGCTACTGGCCATCATCGAGAAAGTAATCCGGAAGCAGGAGGAGAAAGGGGTTGCCGGCTTTCGCCCCATACCATATGTAGTGTCCGCCGCCGCAGTCGTCGGCCTGGTCGCCCTGGCCGGCCACCCTGAGTTCCTGTACTACACTCTTCTGGTAGCAGGCATATTCACGGCAGCCAGGCTGCTGATAGCGTGGCGAAAAATATTTTCCCGCAGCCAGGATAAAGGCGTGGAGAGGCCGTCAACAAGCCAATCGCGCCCTGAGCGGACTGGACTGCAATCACTACAGGCGGTAGCGAAAACTGCCGGCTGGATACTCCTGGCCGCGCTACTCGGCCTAGCTGCCGGGGCAGTGCAGATCCTGCCACTCCTGGAACTAGTGCAACAGAACTTCCGTGAAGGCTCAGCCTCCTACCAGCAGGTGGTCGGTTGGGCCTGGCCCGACCGCCACATTCTTACATTCTTTCTCCCCGACATTTTCGGCAACCCCAGCCATCATCACTGGTTCGATCTGTGGGCTCTGCGCTGGCAACCGGCCGTGCTCAACTGGTTGGGAGAGCCCAATAACACCATCTTCTGGGGCATCAAGAACTATGTAGAGGGCGGCAACTACGTCGGGATCGGCACATGGCTGCTTGCCGCGCTGGCCGTGGCAGTCTCGTTGGCGCGTGTGAACGACCGCGCCGGAGACCAGAATTCCGCCCAATTGGTCGCCGCGCACCGCCAGCTGCGTGCGCCCACTATTCTCTTCGCCTTGTTGGCGCTGGTCTCCTTACTCTTCGCGTTCGGCACGCCCCTCTACGCCGTCCTGTTCTACGGCCTGCCAGGCTGGGACCAGCTTCACAGCCCCTTCCGGTGGGTCTTTCCTTTCACACTGGCGATGGCAGTATTGGGCGGTATAGGCTTGGAACAGGCGCTATCTCTGCGCGTGCCGGCTGGCATCAGCCGCTCGATTGCTATTGGGCGAATCCAAATCCAGTTCAAATGGGTTGTCGCAATTCTCGCGCTCTCGTCTCTTGCAGCCGGACTGGCCGCGCTGTTGGCAGTAATCGCTAGTTATTTCACGCCTTCACCATTTGTAAACCTGGCGCAGCGCGTCGTGGAGGCCTCTGACTTGGCGCAAGCGGCATTTGCAGATGGGCGCATGTTCTGGGGCTATCAGAGCGTGGGACTGGCCCGTTTCGGCGCTTTTGCCGTAACCAGCGGACTGATTCTGTGGCTGCTCACTCGGCCGCAATCTGAGGACAGCAGAGAAAGCGAAGTCAACGACCCCAAGCCCCGCAATGCAACTATTGCGATGCGGGTTGCGACCGCACTTCCCTTCGCGTTCGTCGCCCTTCTCGCTCTCGATCTCTTTGGCGCCCACGGCTCCTTCAATCCTGCTACCGACCCAGCGCTTTCACCCCTGAGAAATGTGCCACCGGTTGTGCAGTTCATCAATCAGAAAGAAGACATGGGCTCGGACGGCAACATTCGCTTTGCTCCATTCCGGTTCACCACCTTCGACGCGCCCGGTAGCAAGACCTTCAACGCCAATGTCGGCATGTACTACGGTTGGCAGGATATTCGCGGCTACGATTCCATCATACCGAAACAGTATGTTGGCATGATGAACCGAATCGCCGACCAAAGCGGCGAACTGCTCTACAACAGAATTGCGCCGATCTATGCTTCGGGCACGTCAGAAAATGGCGGCAATCCATTTGCCGCGCTGGAGAGTCAGCTGCTGGACCTTCTGGGCGTCAAGTACATCCTTTCTGAACTGATTGTGCCCAATACGGACACGTGGGAGAAGGTACACGATGAAGGCTCGATCCGTGTGTACGAAAACCTGGAAGCCTTCCCTCGCTCCTTTATTGCAGCAGAAGCTGTCGTCCTTCCTCCAGCAGATCAGCCGCTGCTGGATGCGAATCTGCGTCGCACCGTTTTCATTGAAGAACCGCCCGCAGCGGCCAACGCGCTCAACCCATCCAGCCCGGAAACAGCAGACACGACTATCAGCCGGTATACCGCCAACACCGTGTTCGTCGACGTCAACCTCAGCGATCGAGGCTGGCTGGTCCTTACCGACGCCTATTTTCCCGGCTGGAAAGCCTATCTGCGGCCCTTCGGCGGCGATGAGAATAACGAGCAAGAGTTGACCATCCACCGCGCCAACTCTGCATTCCGCGCCGTCTATCTGCCCGAAGGCGGCCAGTGGACGGTCAGATTCACCTACAGCCCCATGAGCTTCAAGCTGGGCCTCTATGTCAGTTTTCTGGCAGCCATGTTGGGCCTCTTGTTGCTGCTATGGTGGGCTTGGGGACGCTACTTTCGCCCGGAGGTCACGGCCAACGCCGCCCGTACCGTTGCCAAGAATTCAGTAGTGCCTATGGGCCTGAATCTGGCGAACCGAGCCATCTATTTCGTCTACGCGATGCTGTACGTCCGCCTTCTGGGGCCGGTGGGAACTGGTCAATATGCCTGGGTTGTCGCAGTCTACGGCATTTTCGAAATCTTCAGCCGTTATGGACTAGGCACACTCCTTAACCGCGAGGTAGCCGCCGACAAAAATCAATCAAGCCGTTATCTCACAAATGTGTTGGCTCTCCGCACCTTCCTCTGGGTGGGAACTATGCTCCTGATGGGCTTGACAGTGGGCGCCTTCTGGTTCAGAAATGACATCGGGCAGTCAGAATTGCGGGCAGCTGCAGTATTTGGCCTGGTTATACTTGTCTCCAACTGGTCCGACGCGTTCAGCAACCTCTTCAATGCATTCGAAAAAATGGAGTATCCTTCCGGTCTTGGCATCGCGATCGCACTCTTGCAAGCAGCTCTTGGCGCCCTCGCACTTCTGCTCGGTTGGGGCATAGTCGGCCTTGCATGGATGGCTCTTGTCGTGAATTCAGTCCAGCTTCTGTGGCTGATTTGGTTGGTTCGTTCTGCCCTATTCAAGCCCCAATGGAAGTGGGATTGGTCGCTTCAGAAGGCAATGCTGGCAACCAGTGGCCCGCTGATGATCAACCACCTGCTCGCGACTGTTTTCTGGCGCATGGACATCTGGATTCTGCGCCCTCTTGCCGGTGCGGCCAGCGCTGGCCTGTACAGCGTCGCTCTCAAATACGTTGACGGCCTGAACATCGTTCCCAGTACATTCACATTAGCCCTCTTCCCGCTCATGAGCCGCTATGCAAGAAAGAAAGGCGAAGAGCTGCTGCGGTCTTATGTGCTCAGCGTAAGGTTGCTTCTGTTGATCAGCTTACCAGTGGCAGTCACCGTCACAGCATTAGCTGTACCGCTGATTACTCTTCTCGGCGGAACGAGATTTGTCGCCGCTACTTCCCAGATAGAGTTACCTTCCTTTGCCTGCCGCATCATTGGTGCCGTGTTGGGGCAGGTGGATTGCGTCAGCTTCAATTTTCAAGGGGGGTCGGCGCTGGCTCTGCAGGTGATAATCTGGAGCATTCCAATCGGCTTTGTCAACAGCGTTACACAGTACGTACTCATCGCCGCCGACCAGCAACGCTATCTGACGAAGGCGTTTGTGCTGGGGGTCCTTTTCAACCTGGCAGGCAACCTCCTCCTGATCCCGGTATTCAGCTTCATTGGCGCTGCCGTGGTGACCATCTTCAGCGAAGTCTGTTTGCTCCTCCTCTTCGCCCGCCGTGTCCGCCGCCACGTTGGCGTCGTTGCCTGGCCGGACCTGATCTGGCGGCCGCTGCTCTCGGCTGTTGCCATGGGCATCGTCCTCTACGGTATGACCGCGATCGGCGTGGACGTATGGCTGGCCATTCTTCCCGGCTGGGCCGTATATGCCGCCGTCTTGGCTCTGAGCGGCGGTTTCACAGATGCCGACCTGCGCGTTGCTGGCGCCGCACTTCTCAATAATCGCCTTGGCTTGCAGGTGCAAGAAGAGGCCGAGAAAGCATAGTTGGCTGTCAGCAATGTGCCCCGCCGCTATCTGACTTCCAACCCACTCAACATCACGCCCCTTCCCTGAAGTTGCACGCCGTGATCGCCCGCGCTGCAAGTTGCTGTCACGCATATGGGCGGTCGGGCCTTCGGCCCTCCCTTGTGCAGGGGCTGCGCCCCCGCAACGCCCCCCTCCAAAACCATCCCTCACCCACCGTTAGGCGTGATTCCAGCTGTGCGGCTCATCCAAGGTGGCGGCTGCCAGCAAATACACGATGAGAGAGCCTGAACGGCGACGGGGATGAAGGGCTGGTCAAGACAGGCTGGTTAAGACAGGCTGGTTAAGACAGGCACTGCATACGGCTTAGTAGTTACCTTGTCTCTACATAAGAAAAGCCGGCTCAGGCGCCGGAGCGCCACGGCAGCCGTGTAAAGTCGTGCGCTTCCAGCCAGTCCGGATCCGGCCCTGCCCATCCATAACGATCCAGGTCGATGCGGCCGTCAGGTTGGAACTGGATGCCCTCCTCAATAAGCCGTTTGCGTTGCCGGTCCGTTGCCAGCGGATCCCCGCGCGGGCTGATGCCTCCACTGCGGTTGACCACCCGCTGCCAGGGAACGTCCGTTTCCTCCGACAACCCGCCTAGCGCATAGCCGGCCATGCGCGGCGACGCCGCACCCACAATCCACGCAATCTGCCCGTAAGTCGCGACCTGCCCCGGCGGAATCTCACGAACGACCATAAGCATCTTCTGGTATACACTTTCCGTCTGGTCTGCCATTGACCACTTTTCCTCTGGACAAAAACTGGACGACCCGCCATCATCCTGGCTTGTATTTCGCCGCCGGACCCGACCTTCCAATCAGCACGTTCTCAGTCGCTATTCGCTTGCCAGGCACCTCTGTCGGCTAGCCCTTCTGCCTGAACGGCACCGCACGCTCGTGGCACTGGCCCCCAAGTCGGCAGTTCGTCAAGCAGTCTCGATTCTGCCACCAGCCCGCAGAACTGACCAAAAAAATCGTAGGCCTTTCCACTATGGGCCATACCGCTGACATGCCATCTCGGTTTGGCAATTCGCCTTCACGCGACTATGCTTGCATCCATGAATGCCTCAATACCTGAACTCCTGACTGCCTGGGAGTTCTATCCTGTCTCGGCCGCGGTCATGCTAACCCTCTTCCTACCCTATGTGTGGGGATGGCTGCGGATGCGGCGTACGCGTGCCCAACTGGCAACGACCGCTCGGCTTATCAGCTTCGTCGCCGGCATTTCTGCGTTGGGGCTGGCGCTTCATTCGCCCCTGGTCGCCCTGCAACAGGAGCTGTTGATCGGTAGAGCCGCCCAGCAAATCCTCATCGGGCTTCTGGCGCCGCCTCTCTTGTGGCTGGCCTGCCCGGCACACGTCATACTGCGCGGCCTGCCTGCTTCCTCCCGGCGCTGGATTGTGGGCAAGCTGAAAGAATCGTCACTGTCCGGGCGCCTCATTCGCAGAGCCACACATCCGCTCGTGATCTGGCTGCTTGCATTCAGCGTCTTTCTGCTCTGGCACGAGCCGGGCATCGCCAACTGGCTACTGGCCCATCCTGCTGTCTACCGCCTCAGCCTCTGGGGCCTCTGGATCACCTACATGCTTTTCTGGTGGTATCCGCTGGGAACCGGTCCCCGTCTGCGGTCGGCAATGCACCCTGCGATCGCGTTTCTCTATGTTATTATTGGCGGCGAAGTTCCCAATATGGTTACCGGCGTGACACTGGCATTCCGCCAGACGCCGGCCTATAGCTATTATGACGGCCGCTTGCCCGTTCCCGGGCTGACGACGCTGCAAGATCAGATGGTCAGCGGAGGCATGATATGGTTCCTCGGCAGCATTGTCTACTTTGGCGTTGCCTTCGCCCTCCTCGGCCGCGTCTTCCGCAATTTTCAATCGCCGCGGCCGCCCCCCATCAATTGGGACGCGACCGAAAGGACTATAGCGCCAGGCTTGGAACATCGAGTCATTGGCCGCTAACTGAAATGACGCATCGAGGCTGGCAACCTGGGAAGAATTCCGATAGCCAGCCGATTACAGCGCCGTTATCTCTTGAAGACCCAGCAGCCCATGGATATTGACGAGCGCAAACGGGATCAGCCGCCGGCAACAGTTCCCAGGCAACCACGCCCCACACCCAATCCAATGCGCAAAGATGAGAAGCGAGTCCATAACTTATGCGTCGCCGCGTTCCTCCTGACCAGCTTCCTGGCTCTGGGCGGATGCGCTTCCATCACAAGTTTGCTCTTCCAGGATAGTAGCGAATCGGACCGCGCCGCGCGCATCAATGTACAAGGTCAGGTTTCTCCAGGCTCCACCCCACCTCCCTTGAGCTACGACACAACTGAAGAGCCGACCGATGGCCGGTCAACGCCTCGACCCATAGCTCTGGCTTCGTGGTCACAAGCGCGCCAACCTGTTTCGGTGCCCACACGCGACTTGAGGGATCTTGCGCTCCGCCTTCGTCCCGGCGTCGACTTCATCCCGGAAACCGCTCCCGCGCCAAACTATACGGTCGGCGACCTGGTTCCATTCTGGGCGGCGAACGTGGACTCCAATCAGCACTTTCAGGTTGAAGCCGAGTTGCTCTACAAGAACGATGTAGTCTATGTCTGGGCTGAACGCCGTCACGGTCTCGATCCGGAAGCCATGGCCGCGTCGGCAGACCGATTCGCCCGCAATATCTATCCTCAGGTACGAGCATTTTTCGGCGCAGAGGCGAGTCCGGGAATCGACGCCGACCGCCGTCTTCACATTCTCCATGCCACAAACCTGGGACGGGGAATCGCCGGATACTTCAGTAGCGCCGACGCCTTCAGCTCCCTCGCCAATCCCTTTTCCAATCAGAAGGAGATGTTTACCATAAGCCTGGATTGGCTGCGTAGAATCGAAGACTATGAGGTGTACGAGACCGTACTGGCCCATGAATTTCAACACATGGTTCACTGGAACAATGATCGGAACGAAGAGACTTGGGTCAACGAAGGAATGAGTGAACTGGCCCAGGAAGTTGCCGGCTATCCCCCGGAATTGGGATTTGTCCGCGTTTTCGCCCGCCAGCCCGACACGCAACTGAATACCTGGAATTTAGACCCGAATGACAACGCCAAGCACTACGGGGCATCCTACCTCTTTATGGCCTATTTCCTGCAGCGGTTCGGCGAGGAGTTGACGCGGGCCGTCGTTTCACAGCCCGGCAACGGCACCCAGGGATTCGATGCCGCGCTCCAGCAAGCCGGTCTGGAATTGACGTTCGAAGATGTATTCGCCGACTGGACCATCGCCAACTACGTCAGCGACTTCGACGCTCTCGCCCAGCATGGCATCTTCGGCTACCGGCAGCTGCAGACGCCGGCCCCCGCACTCGAGGAGACGGTTAACCGCCTGTCGCAGAATACATTGAAAGGTTCCGTCCGCAATTTTGGCGTGGACTACATCGCCTTTAGCGCCCGCGGCGACGCATCAGTCTACTTCGAGGGAAGCACGCAAACACGTTACGCCAACGTCGCGCAGTTCAGCGGCAACCGTGCCTGGTGGAGCAATCGGACCGACGACTCCGATGTTCGCTTGACGCG
This sequence comes from Caldilineaceae bacterium, assembly GCA_963662575.1. Lineage (GTDB taxonomy): Bacteria > Chloroflexota > Anaerolineae > Caldilineales > Caldilineaceae > Bin5. Next base: position 4,943,728 of record OY759723.1, on the reverse strand, counting down.
TGCATTCGACTTCTCAGATGTGTCTCTCAATGCTGAGCTGACCATGAACGTGCGCATGTGGTTCGACATTGAAGCAGATTACGACTACGGTTACGTGCTTGTCAGCCGTGATGGCCGCAAATGGGATATCCTGCCAGGCCAGCGGACCACCACCGACAACCCCAGCGGCAACAGCTTCGGCCACGCCTACACAGCCCAGAGCGCGGCTTCGCCCGGCGCTTCGGCTCCCGCCTGGGTGCAAGAGTCCTTTGACCTGCGGGCCTATGCCGGTGAAAAAGTGTTCCTGCGTTTTGAGTATGTGACCGACGACGCTGTAAACGCGCCCGGTTGGTTCGTTGACGAGATTGAAATTCCGGAAATTGGCTATGCCACGGACTGGGGAACTAGCGAAGGCGGCTGGGAAAGCGAAGGTTGGATATTGACCGACAATCTGCTTCCACAGGAGTGGTTAGTCCAGATCATGGTGTTCAAAGACGGCAGTCTGGCAAGCTTTGAGCGAGCGCCGGTTGAAACAGACGGCAGCGTCCGTATCGATGTAGAGGGTTTGGACAGAGGAAGCGAGGTTGTGCTTGCTATCAGCGGGCTGACGCCGGTGACGACTGAGGAAGCTCTCTACGAGTACCGAATCGAGCCGCGGCAAGCACCCTGACGAACGTACATGGCTCTCGATGCGCCAGAAATTCTAACGCAAATTCTTGCGCTGGCCCCATGCACGGTTGCGAATAATTCGAGACAGACCAACCCCCAAGACAAGGCCGGCAACCACATCACCGATATAGTGGATATTCAGCGCCACTCTCGCCCAGCTTATCCACAGGACGAGCAGAGGGGCCAATTTGCCTGCGCCGGGCCAGAAAGCTGTCGCCCACGTCAAAATGACGCCGCAGCGCACCCCGTGCCCGCTCGGGAAACTATGCTTGTCAGCCCCGCCCGCATATAGATAGCGGCCGCTGCCCGGGCGCGTTCGGCGCACTGCCTGCTTGACCAACAGTGTGCCTATAACACTCACCGCGAACGACAAAACCCAGCCTAACAGAGTGCCCCGCTTCTGCCGGTTGCCATTAGACTGCCGCCACAAAAAAAGAGTCACCAGCAACCACACAACCGAGTCGCCCAGATGCGCACCTATATGGGCCAACCAGAAAAGAGGATGCCGCCTCGACAACTGTTCATCTTTCAAGGCAGCCCGGGCTGTGTATGTTTCGTCCAGCCCGCCTAGCACTTCCAGCAGCCTGCGCATGCTCAAACTTCACCCTGCCCGGCCGGCCGCTGTCGGGAATTGGCAGGATGTTCGGGATGTCTCTCCAAATAGCTTCGTACCTGCAGCAGCTGTTCCGGCTTGTCAACATCCATCCCTGCCTCTGCCAGCGGCAGAACGACCGGACCGCCATGGATATCCGCGATCCTGTAGGCGATATCAACAATGTCAGCGATGCCAAGGCGGCGAAACAGGAACTTGACCATTGTCGGTAGGCCCAGCTTCCACACCTGCGCTAGTATATTCTTGCGATTGTCAATGAAATATCGGAGACGCTCCTGAATGTGGAAGCCCGCCGATAATCTCCCCAAATAAAGATCGCTACTGCAGAATGATCCTTCCCGCAGCGGCAGGTAGGTCCGTTTGCTGTCGGGAAATGCGGCCAGCATTATGTCTTTTCGAACCACGCCCCAGTAGACATCAGACGTCAGTGGCTCGCAGGCCTTGATGAATGCGTTTACAATCTGGCCGGTTAGTAGGGCTATGTCGGCGGATAGAGCGAGGATGTAGCGGTCGTCTGGATTCAGTTCGCGGAGTTTACGCAGCCCGGCATTTTGGCTGGCCCAGAGGCTGGGCTGGTTGGGCACATGATGAACGGCTACGCCAAAATCAATCTCATCCGGCTCCAGACCTACGACGACGATTTCGCCAACTCGGCCACTCTCGGCCAGGGCCTGCACCACATGCCAGGCCATCGGCATTCCCGCCACAGGTACAAGAGACTTGTGAGCCGCGCCAGCCGCCGCACTGACCCGATCCGGTTTGTCCGGGTCATAACCGGCAGTGATAAATGCGTCAATCCGTTCCTGCAAAGCGCCCTCTGTCTGCGAAAGACAACCAGAAATCGATGTTGTTGCCAACCAGGTGATGACGGACCGCAGTCAACTACCATCCGCCCTTCCCGGACGTGAGGTGATGGCGCCTTCGGACTCCTTGTGAGTCCTGCGTATCGCTACCTCGATCGATCGATAGCGATACGCAGGCGATACTCTTCCGCCATCAACTGTTCAACTTCTATCTCCAACTGTTGCCGTTGGCGCCGCTGATGCCGATTGTCAGCACTACGAATGGCTTCCAGTTGCCGCTGTGCTCTCGTCAGCTCTCGCTGAACTTCCTGCTTACGAGCGATCAGCGACGCCCGGTCATTCTTCATCCTCGTCGCCCCAGTCCATCTCATCCAAGTCGCGTGGCGCCCGAGGCTTGTAGAGGACATAGGCCAGGCCGACCCCGAGGAAATAGAGGCTGATGAGCGGCAACATTACTATCGTCATATTGATCGGATCGATGGTCGGCGTTATCATCGCTGCCACTACCGAGATTATTACGATTGCCTGCCGCCACATTCTCAGCAGCTGCGGACCGCTGACGAGCCCAATACGCGCCAGGAAGGCGATTACAAGAGGAGTTTCGAAAGCAACACCAATCCAGAAAACGATGCGAGTGAAAAACCCGACGTAACGGTCGACAGTCCACTCCTGATCGATCACATCTCCCAGGAAATTCTGCAAAAAACCAACCGCCACTGGCAGCATAACGAAATTGGCAAATGCGACGCCGCCGAAGAAAAGAACCATAACACCAGGCATGAGCAAAAACAGGCCGCGTTTCTCGTGGGGATAAAGTCCTGGAGCAATGAAAGCGACGATCTGGTAGACCAGCACCGGCATAGCAACGATCACGCCCATCACGAACATCACCTTAAAGAACACAAAAATCGTGTCGGTGGGGCCAATTGCTATCAACCTGCTTGCTTCGGCCTCAGAGCCACCGGCATTGGTAACGGGGGCAGTAATAAAAGCAATGACCGGCTCGACAAAGGGGATACTGGCGACAATACCGAACAGCAGCGCGCCGACGATCCAGATCATCCTGTTTCGCAATTCGGTTAGATGATCAAGCAATCCCATGCGGCTGCCATCAAATGGATCTGAATCCAGAGGGCCGGCCTGTTGTGACAGAGTATCATCCTGTTGCGTCACAGTATCGTCTCCTCACTTCCCTCGCCGTCTGCATCCTCCGCCACCGCGGCAACAGACTCACCGCTGGCCTCATCCACATGCGCATCGGCATCTGAACCGTCTTTCTCTGCGCCTTCACCATTGCTTCCCAGGGCAGCGAGCACGTTCGACGTATCGTCCACATTCGTGTCAACTGTATCTTGTTCCGCGCCCTCAGGCTCGGAAACTGCTTCCTGACCTTCCTTCTGCGCGGCCACGGCCTGACGCCTATCGTCTGCCCGCCGCTGGGCTCGCTTGTTACGCTCTTCCAAATAGGAGGAGTCCGTTCCACTGGTCGCAGACTGTCTCTTTGTCCGCTGCTGTTTACGCAGCTCGGACAGAGTCTTGACCCCGCGCTTCTGCCCACTGCCGGCCCGTCCGGACGTTGCCCCTGCCACCGTGCTACTGGTCGATAACTTCGAAGAACTGGCCTTCGGCGCGGACGGAATCGGAGTTCCCGTTGTCTTGGGCTTGGCATCGGCGCCTTCAGCGTTCTGCTGGCGCCCATTCGAAGAAGCCGCCGAATTCAGGTCCGACAGAGCAGGCTGGGCAGTCGATGCGGCAGCCGCCGGCGCAATGGTCTCCTCCCCGGTTGTCTCAGCCGCAGAGTCAGCGGCTATGGCCGGCTGAGATGGAGCAGAAGTCTGTTTCGTAGAAGCCGTCGACTTCTCGCCGCCTCCCGCACCGATGGACTTCTCGTCCTCCTCTTCCTCGTCGTCCATCAGTTGCTTCATATGATAGCTGGGGTCAAGTTCTCGCAAGTCCCCAATCTCTTCGTTGACCTGGCGCGTCAAATCGCCCGACAGCTTCTGCAAGCGCCGAATAAAGGACAACACGTCTCTGGTTACCTTTGGCAAACGTTCCGGGCCAAGAAATATCAGAGCGAAAATCAAAATGAAGATAAATTCGAGGACGCCAATACCGAAGATGCTGTTCATGCCAGAAGTTACCGGCTCACTTGTCTGTACTCGGATGGCAGGGAAATCTCCCGCAGCGCGGTGCCGAGGACACCGTTGACAAAACGTGGGCTGCTGTCACTGCCGAATGTCTTCGCCAGCTCCACTGCCTCGTTGATAACAACCTTTGGCGGCGCGTCCGCATCCGGGCTTGACAGTTCAAAAATGGAAAGGCGCAACACGTTGCGGTCGACGATGGCCAACTTCTCTACCGGCCACTCCGGCGCGTAGCGGCCGATCAACGAGTCTAGGTCGGCCTTGTATCTGATAACGCCGCTAACGAGCCAGTAGAGAAAGGCAAGTGTCTCTGTCGAGTACCGTTCCTCTGCCTGGCGGTAATCCAAGGCAATGCCCGGTCGATGGCCGGTGCAGTCCACTTCATAGAGAACCTGCAAAGCAGTCCGCCGCGCACGTATGCGCTCGGCCGGTTTGGCAACCATGCCGGCGCTCTTACCATTCGACTGGTCGGGCTTTCCGTTTGCTACCGCACCGCGTTCAATAGTTCCCCGACCAGTGGCCGAAGAAGTCTGGTGGGTTGCCTTGCCGTCCGCAAATGCGGGCTTATCTACATCCGCGGCCGTTGGTTCAGCCGCAATGGATGGCTCGATGAGATGCTGCGTATGGTCTATCATTGTCACCTGTTTGTCAACTTGCAAACGATCACATCATCACAAGGCCGCCATCTACAGAAAGAACCTGGCCGGTTACAAATCCGGCCCGTTCGCTCGCCAGAAACGCGACAGCCCAGGCAACGTCCTCCGGGTCTCCAAACCGTCCCAACGGCGTTTGCGCGATCGTGTGTTCCTTCTGTTCGTCACTCATCACATCTGTCAGCGCCGTCGGCACAAAGCCCGGCGCCACCACATTCACAGTGATTCCTCTGCTGCCCACTTCGCGGGCAAGGCTCTTGGATAGACCTATAATTCCCGCCTTGCTGGCCGCGTAGTTCGTCTGTCCGGCCTGTCCTGCTAAGCCGACTATGCTGGATATGTTTATTATTCGTCCCCAGCGCTGCCGGATCATGCCCCGCAAAGCCGCCCGGCTTACATGAAAAATGCTGTCCAGATTTGTGCCGATGACCGTCCGCCATCCTTCTTCTTTCATGCTCATCAGCAACGCGTCGCGCGTCGTGCCAGCGTTGTTGACCAGGATATTGACTCTGCCCAACTCCTTTTCAACAACCTTCACCAGGTCGGATGCCTCGTCAAAACTGCTCACATCAGCCCGAAAAACATCGCATTCGCCGCCGCTGTCACGGATGGCGGCAGCCGTTTCATCGGCGCCGGCCTGATTGCCGCGATAGTTCAGGGCGACGCGCGCGCCTCCGGCTGCCAGCTCCTTGGCAATGGCAGCTCCGATTCCGCTGCTGCTACCCGTTACCAGCGCAATCTTTCCGCTGAAATCCATGGAATCTCTCAGTGAAGTAGCTATCTTGCCGCTATTCTACTACAGGCCGGCGAAAAAGAGGAAAGGGAACAATGGCCACCTCTGGCGACGCAAGAGCTGAACTGAGCCTGGCCAGCCAGCAAATGGCCGAGCGCATCCCCAAAAAAGCCGACTTCGCCCGGCGGCCCCACCGCGCTGCTCATTCGAACTGCTCGCAAAATTTCCGTACTTCAGCAGCATCTGCCACATTCACCCTGTTGCTCTTGCGATGAATGCGCTTCATCAGGCCGGTAAGCACCGATCCTGGTCCAATCTCGACAGCCGTTTCGACACCGGCGTCGATAGCATTCTTCATCGAGGCAGTCCACTTAACGCTGCCTGTAAGTTGTGCGTTCAACTCCTGACAGATCGCGTCGGCGTTGTCAAGCGGACGGCCACTGGTATTGCCTATCAACGGCGCCAGTGGGTCACGCACTTCCATCGTCCCAATCGTAGCCTCCAACTGCGAAGCCGCCGGCGCCATCAGCGGGCTGTGGGCCGCAATACTGACCGCCAGGGGCACCACCCTGCGGGCCCCGGCCTTTTCCAATCCGGACATTGCCGCCGCAACACTACCTTCGTCGCCGGAAATAACGATCTGCCCAGGGCAGTTGTCGTTTGCGATTTGGGCAACGCCTCCAGACGCGTCAGATACCTCTGCGCAAACCTGGCCGACTACTTCCTCGCTTAGCCCGATCACTGCCGCCATTCGTCCTGGCTGCTTCGCGCCTGCCTCCTGCATCAACCGGCCCCGCTCCCGCACAAGCCGCAACCCGTCGGCGAAGTCGATACATCCCGCCGCGGCCAATGCCGTATACTCGCCCATCGAATGGCCGGCGAACAAAGTGGGGCGGGGCAAGTAACCAAGTTCCGCCTGTATCGCGCACAGAGCCGCCATACTCGAAGCAAAAAGGGCCGGTTGCGCGTTGATCGTGTCGGTCAACAGGTCCTCCGGTCCTTCGAAGCAAACCTTGCTGATCGCTACGCCCAGGACATCGTCCGCTTCCCTGAATACGGCGCGCGCGTCCGGATAGACCTCGGCCAACTCTTTAGCCATGCCCACATGCTGACTGCCCTGGCCAGGGAACATGTAGAGCAGCGGGCCGGCTCTCTCACCGTACAAGAGCGGCGGAATCATCTGCGTCAGGCTTCTTCTTCTTCCACATCAATGACCTGTATCCGGCCCATATATGTGCCGCAGTTCGGGCAGACACGGTGGGGCAGGGTCTTCTCGTTGCATCGCTCGCAACTTACGAGATTCGGGACGCCGATCGCGTGATGCGCGCGGCGGCGGTTGCGGCGGCCTTTACTGATCTTAATCTTTGGTAGTGGTCCCATTTCAGGTTCTCCTTCTTCTACTCACGGGGCGGTTCGTTTTGCAACGCCAACAGGGCCTCCCAACGGGGATCGATCCCTGCGGCCTCAGAAGCTGTCTGCGTGCCTTGCGGTTCTGTTAGCGCAGACTCTGACAGAAGGTTCATGTACTTCGGACAAGCATCAGGATCCAGATTGCCGCTGGCAGGGTCCGTGTAATCGCAAGCGGCTACTATCGGAATCGAGAGCCATATGTTCTGGCGCACCACTTCAGTGATGTCGAGGATATGCTGCGCATCGATCAGCAGCGCTTCATCGGTCAGGTCCTCTGCCTGGCCTTCAAACTCCTCAGGCAACAGGAAGCGCCCTGTCTGAATATCGGTCAGAGGCCGAAAACTCTCAGCAAACCGGACGGGCACAGCAAATGTCACCGGCTCCAGGCAGCGTCCACACTGCAACGACATTGTGACCTGAAAGTCACCACTTGCCAGCACACCGCTGTGTATACGCAGCAACTCCAACGTTCCGGTCAGGTGGCTCAAGGGCATCAGACCCGAATCGAGTTCGGAGATGTCATCGTCAAGCATGAATTCCCGGCGCGCGCCGGTCGCCTCTTTCATCAGTTGTGCAACATTGAACTCCACTTCTTCGAACCTCCTGCCCGGTTCCTGTAGGACCGCCTGGGCCAATCAAAACTGCTTACGAACCTTCCTGCATCGCATCTGGCCCAGTGCCCAATACCTTCCCACAGTCTATCGGACGGAAATCTCCCCACAGCGTGGCGACCGCACAAAAAGTGATTATAAAATGTCGGCGAACTTTCCTCCAAAAGTTGAGCCCTCCAGTGAATCAGTGGGCGTTTCGAAACCACACAGCCGCAACTGGTTCCCACCCCTGCGCGATGAAAGCCAGCCAGTCTTCTCTCTCCTCCCTCTTTGCATCTGGGCGGCCTGGCCTTCGGCCCTCCCTTGTGCGGGGGGACTCCCCCCGCAACGCCCCCCTAAACAACACGTCCTGCCGCCGCATTTGTCTCACGCCACTAGTGTTCAACAATCACCAACCACTGACCACTGCAGTTCGCCTCGACCAACCCGGCGGCTGCCAACAGAATACGCAAACAGATTGCCTGAATGACGGTGGGGACAAAGGACAGGTCAAGAGAGACACTGTGTTTGGCATAGTAGCTACCGAGCTTCCAAAGTCATGCGGCCCCCTTTATCAAAGCGATTCACGTAGATCCAATGTCCAGAATTTTGGAAGGAATTGAGGATGGATGGTATAACAACAAGGTTGCCTAGGCAGTTTTGTCAATTTCCGCAATATTAAATGTGTAAATTGACAAAAAGTGTTTCTGGTGGTATGATTGGGTTCAATAGTTCATGTCGGTCTTACCATTGAGCAGGCTTGCGGCCCCAATTGGCCCTGAACAGCAGAGAAAAGACTCATGTCTATCAGTCCGGACCAAAACTCACCTGCATGGCAGATACTTGAGTATCTGCAACGCAATGAGTCTGCCACTATCAAAGATTTTGAAGTGCTGTTGGGCGTGACTACTACTGCCGTACGCCAGCACTTGAGCGCCCTTCAAGCGAGCGGATATCTGGATCGCCGCGAAGAGCGTTCGGGCGTGGGGCGGCCGCACTATATATATGTCGCTACCGACGCCGCCCGCGAGCTTTTCGCTTGCCGCTGTGACGACCTGGCGCTCACCATGCTCCAGGAGATGTACGGAATGGTCGGCGCGGAAATGATGAGTACGCTCTTGAAGCGGGTTGGTGTGCGGCTGGCCGAACGTTACGCAGAAAGCGTCAACGCCTCCGCTATGCAGCACAGAGTCGAGGAAATGGCCGGCGCCCTTGCCCGGCAAGGTGTTCTGACCGATGTGTCAGCCGGCGAAGGCAACACAATCGCGTTGAAAATGTATAACTGCCCCTATCACGACCTTGCCATCGAGCACCGGGAAATCTGCGAGATGGATCACCAGATGATGCAGAAAGTGTTGGGAGCAGAAGTCTCTTTGGATGACTGCATCATGGACGGGCACGGCAGTTGCTCCTTTGTTATAGAGCAAAGTGGCCGCTCAGAACTTAAATTTGAGTTCTGAACGCTTCTTCCGTCGTCAGAAGGTCATTCATATTGATTACGGCTGCACTCAGCCGTCATATTGAGGAGTTAAGAAAGTTATGAGTACACTTGCGATTCAAAATCTGCATGTCGCAATCGGAGATACAGAAATTCTGAAGGGTGTGGATCTGACCCTGCAAAGCGGCGAGATCCACGCATTGATGGGCCCGAACGGTTCCGGAAAATCGACACTTTCATACGTGGTCGCAGGCCACCCACATTACGAAGTGACGCAGGGCGATATCCTGCTCGATGGCGAAAGCATTCTGGATATGGAAGCCGACGAACGGGCCAGGACCGGAATCTTTCTGGCCTTCCAATACCCTGTTTCCATTCCAGGCGTCAGTGTCGCCAACTTCCTGCGCACAGCCGTATCCAACGTTCGGGGCTACACCAACAAAGAGGCCGAAAGCAGTGCCAACGGAGTCATCGGCAGCAATCTCATGCCCATGCGGGCATTTCGCCGTGAACTTAACACTAAGATGAAAGAGTACAATGTCGATTCCAGTTTTGCTCGACGCTATTTGAACGAAGGCTTCTCCGGCGGCGAAAAGAAGCGCACTGAAGTCTTGCAGATGGCTATGCTGGAGCCGAAATTCGCAATCCTGGACGAGTCCGATTCAGGCCTGGATATTGATGCTCTGCAGGTTGTCGCCGATGGCATCAATAAGCTGGCCACCGAAGACCGCGGTTTCTTGCTCATTACCCACTACCAACGAATTCTGAATTTCGTCAAGCCGGACTACGTCAGTATTTTCTTTGGCGGTCGTATCGTCAAGACCGGAGGCCCGGAAGTGGCGCATATGTTGGAAGAAAGGGGCTACAACTGGGTCGAGGAGGAGCTTGTTGCCGGAACCGTGCTCGCTTGACCGCCGGCAACGCTGTCAGAGCATGCAGGACACGGCCGACTTTACCTCGGCAAACTGACGGGCAAATGTTGACAATAGGATAGTTGCCGCCGGCTGCTTACCACCGGTCGCTCCATTCCTTATCTAGGAGGGTTATTGTGGCTGAACAATCAGATTTACAGCACCTTGAAGGTGTAAAAGAAGAATACCAGTACGGCTTTCATGACGAGGAGAATGCGGTCTTCAAGGCTGAGAAGGGCTTGACGCATAAGGTGGTCGAACAGATCGCCGACATCAAGAATGAACCGGAATGGATGCGCAAGTTCCGTCACGAGGCCTTGGATATCTTCTTTGCCAAGGCGATGCCGACTTGGGGCGCCGATCTGAGTGGCATCGATTTTGACGACATCTTCTACTATCTGCGCCCGGCAGAAAAGCAGGGTAAGAGCTGGGACGACGTGCCGGAGGACATCAAGCGCACTTTTGACCGGCTCGGCATTCCCGAGGCCGAACGTAGATTTCTGGCCGGTGTCGGCGCTCAGTATGAGTCCGAAGTTGTCTACCATAGCTTGAAGGAAGAGTGGGAGAAGCTGGGAGTCGTCTTCCTCGACATGGACAGTGGACTGCGCGAGCATGAGGACATCGTTAAAGAGTACTTCGCCACTGTTATCCCGGCAGCAGACAACAAATTCGCCGCCCTGAACAGCGCAGTCTGGAGTGGCGGCAGCTTCGTCTATGTGCCGAAAGGCGTTCATGTCGATATTCCCTTGCAGGCATATTTTCGCATCAATGCCGAAAATATGGGGCAGTTCGAGCGCACCCTGATCATCGTCGAAGAGGGAGCCAGCGTCCACTACGTGGAAGGTTGCACTGCGCCCATCTACTCAAGCAACAGTCTCCATAGCGCTGTTGTGGAGATCATCGTCAAGAAGGGCGGACGTTGCCGCTATACGACGATTCAGAACTGGAGTACCGACGTCTATAACCTCGTTACCAAGCGCGCCATGGCCTACGACGATGCCACCATGGAGTGGATTGACGGCAACCTCGGCAGTAAGGTGACCATGAAGTATCCGGCCGTTTACATGATGGGCCCCAAGTCGCACGGCGAAATCCTGTCAATCGCCTTTGCAGGCAAAGGGCAACATCAGGACGCCGGCGGCAAAGTGGTCCACGCTGCTCCCAATACAAGCTCTAAAATCGTGTCCAAATCGATTAGCAAGAACGGCGGCCGTGCCAGCTACCGCGGCCTGCTGAAAGTGGCCAAAGGCGCGCACCACAGCCGCAGCAACGTCGTCTGCGATGCACTGCTGCTGGACGCGGACAGCCGCTCGGATACCTATCCCTACATCGAAATCGATGAGGACGACGTAAGCGTCGGCCACGAGGCATCTGTCAGCAAGATCGGCGAAGAGCAGCTCTTCTATCTGATGAGCAGGGGCATTGACGAGGACGAAGCGGCCGCCATGATCGTAGGCGGATTCATCGAGCCTCTTGTCAAAGAGTTGCCCATGGAGTACGCGGTGGAGATGAACCGCCTCATCCAATTGCAGATGGAAGGAAGCATCGGATAGTCTGTTTGCCCGCTGCCTTTCATGCCCGAAACGGCATACACACCTGTACGCGCATTGCGCCGCGGGAGACAGTTTCAGATTGAAGATCTCCCGTTTTACATAACGGAGTCAACTGAATGTGACTGTGCTTATAAAAGAACCGAAAGAAATCGTTGAAGCAACCGCCGGTTTTTCGCAGGAAACCGTGCGGCGGGCATCGGCCGCTAAGGACGAACCCGCTTGGATGTTGGACCTTCGCCTGCGCGCCTGGCAGACGTTCGAGAGCCTGCCCTGGCCCAAACCGACCGACGAAGACTGGCGGCGTACCCGCCTGACCAGTTTCAAATTGGAAAACTACACGCCCTTCGCCACCCCTGGCGGGACCGTCGGGCCCAATGAGCTGGACCCGGTCCTGCTCAATGCCCTTGACGAGATGGATTCCTCCGCCAGCCTGGTCTATCGTGACGGCGGCGTCATATACAGCCGGCAGAACAACGACCTCAACCAACAAGGCGTCATCTTTACCGACCTGCAAACGGCCGTGAAGCGGCATCCGGAGCTTGTACGCCGCTACTTCATGACCGAGGCAGTGAAGCCGGATGCCAACAAATTCACAGCCCTGCACGCAGCTCTGTGGGACACCGGTTCGTTCATCTTCGTGCCCAGCAACACCAAAGTTGCGCTTCCCCTGCAAGCAATCCTGCACCAGGGCGAACGCGTCGGCGGCTATCACCACACACTGCTGGTGGCCGAAGAAGGCGCCGAGGTGACTGTGGTCGATGATCTTCTGGGCGCCAAAAACTCCTTCCAGGCCACTGTTGTCGAGCTGATTCTGAAGGACAATGCCCAGGTCCGCTACATGAACCTGCAGGATTTCGAGCACACTGCCTGGAACTTCCTTACCGGCAGCGCGGTGATGGGCAAGGATACTGATCTGCGTTGGATTCAGGTGAGTTGGGGCAGCCGCTTGACCAAAGCCTTCCTCGACCTGGACATGCGAGGCGAAGGCGGACATGGCGAATTGCTGGGGCTCTACTTCCCGACCCGCCGCCAGCACATTGACCATCAAACTCTGCAGTTGCATCGCGTTCCCAACTGTTTCAGCGACCTGCTATTCAATGGTGCCCTCAAACATCGTGCTCGCAGTGTCTACATGGGCATCATCAAGGTGTTGCCCGGCGCGCAGAAGACCGACGCTTTCCAACGCAACGGCAATCTGATCTTGGATAACAGCGCCCGCGCCGACAGCATTCCAGGGCTGGAAATCGAGGCCGACGATGTGCGCTGTACACATGCCGCCACCGCCGCTCAAGTGGAGGACGAGTACGTCTTCTATCTGATGGCCCGCGGCCTTACCAGACCCCAGGCTGAACGGATGATTGTCCAGGGGTTCCTTCAGAAAGTGCTCGACCGCGTTCCTGTAGAAAGTGTCGTACATAAACTGGAAAAGGTAATTGCTCGGAAAATCAGTAGATAATCTCATACATTAAGCAATGGAGGAGTGATATGGCAGACAAAGGGTATGCCAATCCTGACGTGTTGGTCAGCACTGAGTGGGTCGCCGCTCACCTTAACGACAACAACATTCGCCTGCTCGAATCGAATGAGGACGTTCTACTCTACGATACGGGCCACATCCCCGGCGCGCAGAAGATTGACTGGCAGGAAGACCTTAACGATGCCGTCGTGCGCGACTACGTGGGCCAGCAGCAATTCCAGACCCTGATGCAGCGGCTGGGTATCTCAAACGATACAACTGTCGTCTTCTACGGTGACAAGAGCAACTGGTGGGCCACCTATGCCTTCTGGGTATTCCAACTGTTCGGTCATTCCAACGCCAAAGTAATGGACGGAGGCCGCCAGAAGTGGTCTGACGAGGGCAGGGAGCTTACGAGAGATTCGTCCTCCTATCCCGCTGCTTCCTACAACGCACCCGCGCGCAGCGACGCCGCCATTCGTGCGATGAGGGAAGAAGTGCTGACCCACCAGCAGGCAGGCCTGCCGCTGGTTGACGTGCGTAGCCCAGCCGAATACAGTGGTGAACTCTTGCACATGGCCGACTATCCCCAGGAAGGTTCGCTGCGCGGCGGACACATCGCCGGCGCCAAAAACGTGCCCTGGGCGCGTGCAGCCGACGACGACGGCACTTTCAAGAGCGCCGATGACCTGCGCGCTATTTATGAGGAGGAGCAGGGACTTAGCAGCGGCGACAATGTCGTAGCCTACTGCCGTATCGGCGAGCGCAGCAGCCATACCTGGTTTGTGTTGACCTATCTGCTCGGCTATGGCAACGTGCGCAACTACGACGGGTCCTGGACCGAGTGGGGCAATGCCGTCGGCCTGCCGATCGAGCGCTAGATAGCCAGTCCTTGCATTGAGGTCCGCACTGAATTTTGACGTAGCATAGAGTGAAAAGGCAAGGGGCTTTATATGCCCTTTGCCTTTCCTGTAGCTTGCACCCTTGCGCCCATGGATCTGTTCCGCGAAGCAATCATTGACCATTACAAGCATCCTCGCCACAAAGGCAAGTTGGTAGACGCCGACGTCAATCGTCACGAAACCAACCCGTTCTGCGGCGATGAAGTAACCATCTTTCTGAGCATCGCAGACGACACTGTGGCCGACGCCTCTTTCGAAGGACGCGGCTGTGCCATCAGCCAGGCCAGCGCGTCAATGATTATGGAAGAGATAATCGGCATGCCAGTGGACGAACTGAAGCAGTGGGGCAAAGAGGATGTGCTGGACCTTCTTGGAATCGAAATCGGGCCGGTGCGCCTGAAGTGCGCGCTTCTGCCCCTGAAAGCGCTCAAAGCCGGTCTGTACGGCCTGACGGAATGGCCGGAATAGAACGCACGCCGAGGTAATAGGAGTATATGGAAGACTTTGTTAAAGTTGCTGCGACTGAGGACATCCCCCCCGGTGGCCGCCTCCTTGTCGAAGTAGAAGGCATCCGCATCGCCGTCTTCAATCTGGACGGCGACTACTATGCGATCGAGGATGTCTGCACACACGACGGCGGCCCGCTCGTGGAGGGAGAAATTCTGGAGGGAGGTCAGGTCCAGTGCCCCCGGCACGGCGCCCGCTTCGACATCCGCACAGGCGACGCCCTCACTATGCCCGCATTCGAACCTACCCCTTCCTACGATGTACTGGTTGAGAACGGCGAAATCTACGTGGAACAGCCCTATTGAGGAGAATGACCCGATGAGTGACAATACATTGCCAACGCCCGACGAGGTACGCGCTGAAATCAGGACCCACGTCAAGGATCCCGAGTTGATGATGAATATCGTTGACTTGGGCCTGGTCTACGATATTGAAGTGAACGAAGAAAACAATATCGACGTTACCATGACACTAACCAGCCCCGGCTGCCCCGTTGGGCCGCAAATCATCAGTGACGTCCAGCGCACCGCTCACAACGCCTTCCCCAGCGTCAGCGAGGTCAATGTCCACCTCGTGTGGACGCCATTCTGGAACCCCGATATGATGTCGGAAGATGCCAAGGACGAGCTCGGTATTTTCTGAATCGGGAAGGCTGCGCTCGCTAAGCAGTAACTAAAGAATAGACGAAGCCTGGGGCAGATGGCTAAGTATCGGGGTGCGGCCGCCTCTCTATATGCGGGTGCCCTGGCAGGCGCTGCCCGAAGAACGGTTTGCGGCTTCCGCACGCTGAAGTTCGCACTAATTTCAACGCTGTCCCTGGACAGCAGCGCGCCTGTCTGAGGTTGCCAGGCTTAGCTCCGCAGCTTCCCCAATCTAAGCGGCAAGACCTTACCTGCCCCTGGCCGCTATCTCCAGCGCGACCTCAAAGTCGGCCCTCGCCTCCGCAGTCCGCCCAAGAACAGCCTTCGCCACCGCCCGATTCTTGTACGCGTCAACGTCGTCCGGCTGCCGCAGGATCGCCTGGTCGTAGTCGGCAATCGCCTCCTCATACTCGCCGCGACGCTCCTTCGCATTCCCTCGATTGTAGAATGGCTCGGCGCTTTCGGGTTGCAGTCGAATGGCCTCATCATAGTCGCCGACAGCGGCGCCGAGGCGGCCCAGTTTCGCCTGCGCAACACCCCGATTGTTGAACGCAGACGCGTACGCCGGCTGCAGGCGGATAGACTGAGTATAGTCGGCGACTGCAGCTTCGTACTGACCCAAAGCAACCTTCGCCAGTCCCCGGCTGTTGTATGCCTCGGCATACTCCCCATCCAGCCCTACTGCCTCACTGAAATCAGCTATGGCATCCTGAAACCGGTCGAGCTTGGCCTTGGCGCTTCCACGCCGAAAAAAGATCTTGGCATCATCGGGTTGAATATTGACAGCCGCATCGAAATCTTCTATGGCATCCTCATAGTGGCCAAAATCGACCATCAGGAGGCCCCGATTCACGAACGCGAACGCATCGTCGGGTCTGATTTGGACAGCTTTGCCGAGGTCGGCGATGGCTTCTTGAAACTGCTGGAGAGCGGCTTTCGAATTGCCCCGATTGATGTAGGCATCGGCAAGGTCAGGTTTCAGATAAATCGCCTGGTCGTAGTCTGCAACCGCCTCCTCAAACTGACCCAGATTGCTCCATACATTGCCCCGGTTGTTGTATGCCTCGGCATAGTCCGGTCGCAAGCGAATCGCTTGCGAATAGGCGGCTATCGCCTCATGAGCCTCAGACTTTCCAGTCTCCTCCAAACCTTCCCTTGGCAGAAAATATGCGCGAGCTTGTCCCCTGGTCATGAACTGTTGCTCCGGCTCATTCGTTCCGACAGGTCCCCAATCGACCGAAAGGCGAGCGCCGCAAGCTCGTCATTGGTCCCTTCAGCAACAGTGGCAATGTGCCGCCATCTCACAATCGCCTCGTCAATCCGCCCTTCCTCTTCCAACAGGCGGGCATCCGCGATGGCGGATGCCCCGGCCCTGCCCAGATCTCTGCTTAGATCATCGCCAATCTGAGCGCGTGCGAACTCGACTTTTGCACCGGTCATGCTCCTTAACTGCTCGTCGGTATCTCCCCCGTAGCCTCTTATCTCTTCCACCAACTTGAATGCCTCTTCCGCGTGCGCTCTCGCCTGTTCCACATTTCGGCGCGCCTCTTCTTCGACCTCCCGCAATTTCCTCATGCCCAGGTAGCCGGCAACGGCAATCAGTAACACCAGGACGGTTGCAAACAGAGCAATTCCAGAAAGCCACCAACCGACTGTATCTGCCCGGTCGTCCAGAATCTCGCGCCGCAGTTCGTTGAAGCGGCGTTGAATTTCGACTTCCGTGGCAGCATCAATACCGTTTATGTCATCTGGAGCAACATCTTCCTGAACCATTGGGGCTTTCTCTATCAGCGCCGGTGGAGCCGCCAATCCTGTCCTGATCCCTATCGCAAGTGCCGCCGCCACTACCACAATCATCCAGATTGGAATTCTTTGAATCATGTATTTCATTTCGTGTTTAGATCGCTCTCTATGGTTTAGAAAAGGGGGACTGCCATGAGAAGCACAGTCTATGGATTGACTCGCTGGCTCGAAGCAGGAGCGCAACGCTTTTCACACAGAATATCCTGTTGTGCCATTCTCATTCCCATTTCTGGCCCCTTATGAGGACGACAAAACCACTGATGCCTCTATATCCCTTTCCATTCGGGAGACCGTCTTCCCCTGCGTTTCCAGCGTTGCCAACATTTCCGTGAAAGTTGAAAAAATCTCTATACATGTTGTTGTCGGAGCTGCGCAATGAAACTTCCACTGTCATCCGACCCAGAGCGCCTTGGTTCTGAGGTGGATGTACTACATACCCAGATCCCCCTAACCTGTTAAGTATTGCCTCTACGCCGTTTCGATTGCATATCAAGGCTGACTGATCACTACCTTCTCCGAAAGATTCTTCATAACACTGTAGTGCTTCGTCAAAGCGACCCAAAAAGACCAGAAAGTTTCCCTTATTGAAACGTGCGGCCAAACTTCCAAAAAGGATCGCATCATCGAAGTCATTTATCGCATCTTCAGAAAGGTGCAACTGTGCGTTGATATTTCCCCTGTTCAAAAAGATGGTGGGTTCCCTCAAGCCGATCTTCTGGCACAGTCGAACCGTTTCATTGTAGTCCTCCAGCGCTCCTTCGAGGTCGTTCAGTTCCGCCTTTACATTGCCGCGATTGAAGTAGAACGGCCAGCTGAAGTACTTTGTGGCGTTAACTGAGGAGTTGTCGACTTCCAAATCTTCACGTGGCCTCTTATTCTTCAGAATAGCTAGACTGTAGTCCTCACTGGCACTGCTGTAATCGCCGATTTCCGATTTGGCGTTTCCTCTCAATGCGTAAGCCAAACAATCATCCGGAGCCAGTTCAGCAAACCTGTCGTAATAGGAAATCGCATCGTGAAATTCACCCCGTTCATAGCACTGGTTTCCCTGTATTCGGCAAAACTCCGAATCTTCGACATCCGGCAACGGAAATATCGCGCTATTTTCTGCGGCAAAACGCCGAATGTCAGCGAGCGGTTCAGTAGTATCTATGTCTAACAAGCTCTCGAGTTCCGATCGAATAAGTGCCTTTTCGGATGCGCTGATCACAACAGACCTTACAATTTCATCTGGAATCAGTGGGCTCCCAATAAAGCTTACAGAGCCTTGGTGACGAACCCGCGGCATTTCATCTTCCTGAACCAGCTTCTTACAATAGAGTTGCTTCCCTTGACCGTTTATCGGTGCAAAGATTTCCTCGGCACTCTGTGCGTTCACATCACTGGTAATTTCCCGAAATCGTAGACTGTCGCTTAGGTCAAGGATAAAGACCCTTCCATCGCAACTGCTTTCTTCGCACGCAAACCACAATGCCACCAAGGGATCCCAGGTGAAGTCTATCAATGCCGTGGCCGCGCCAAAGTGTTGCAATTTAGCGAGAAGCTGAAGGTCCGACATCCTCTGACCATTGTCACTTCCGAAGCCAAGTGTCCGGGCTGGTTCCAACAGTACGGACCGATGATAGACCAAATGCATCTGAGAGAATTGAGATTCCTCTAAGACACGCTCATCATCATTGAAGAACTTGATCAGGCGACGTGTAGCAGTAGAATACAACTTCCAGCAGCTATTTGCTTGTCCACGGAACACGCACCTACTGGGATCTTCGCCTATTTTGCTTAAGAAGACCTCTTCAACCGCGGTCACTTACACTTCTCCTCTGGAAAACCATTCTCCCTACTTGTCCTACAATGCTTCCGTTTGGCTCACGACCAATAACATGTTCTGCATCCTGGTGGGGAAGCAGATCTCCACAAGGCCTGCAATGATTCAATAGTCCAAAGCACTAGAACCCGAGCCACTCACTCCAATGGAAGTAGGTGGAAAATTGATCGCCTACGACTCTTCTGGCGCCTGGCAAGATCGCTTGTTTTCGAGGAAGCGAAGACCTGAATGTACTAGTCTCAGGAAGAAAGGTAAACCCTCGCTTTCATCGTTCTATGTGCGGCACTGCGCCGCCTGGCCTTTGGTCGAGCCAGAGCTGCTTCCTACCGGTTACTTGATCGCTTTGCCATGATATTTCCCAACGCAGATTCTGTCCCTCTCTGTTGGCACGAAACTAGCAGTTGCGACAGCTACACAGAAAAATCTAGCCGACGCGCCGGCCCTAAACAACAAGGAAAGAATCGCTGTAAATCGGACCATTTAGCAGCGGAATGGCGGCGCGCATATTCCCCGAATTCCGTTGAAGCGCCGTTTGAGTCAGTCTGTGTTGCACAAAGCGTCCAGGACGTTGAGGAGCTGTCGCACGTTGTAGCAACAAGAGCAATGGCAACGCAGATAAGGCAATCCGATTTGGGAGTAAGCCGCCTCAACAAAGCCGCCATTCGGGCGGTTAACATTATCGCAAATGCCACAGCGACTACTACAACCCGCTTCAAAATATGGATATTCCGCCTTTCTTGTTGTACTTAGTCTTCGGACCACTCCGTCGCATCGCAAGAGTACAGTGTAACCTTACTGAATTCTGTACAGGACATGCTTCTGCAGCTGGGCAATTGTTGCGAGGGCCAAGCCACCGAGTCAGCTTCTGGAGGAGAATTTCCGCCCAAGACTGGTCGGTGCTTCGCTTAACTATCTCCCACTTTCATGATAATCCCCCCCGCAGGGATTCGACACCCTTAGACTCGATCCCTCTTCTACTATTGTGCAGCGTCTGATAGAGGTAACAATGTGTGCAATAACCGCTGGCGTAAGCGTTCGCAGTTCTTGATCACCATTCTTCCCCTTTCACTATAACGACAAATCCTGCCTTTCCTCTGAAGCCCTTACTGCCCGGCAGACCGTCACCGCCTGTATTGCCTGTATTGCCGTTTAAGCCAAGAAAATTGAAAAACTCCATATACAAGCTGTTGGCGTTGGCTCGCAATGATACCTCTACTGTCATTCGTCCCGATTGGTCCCTGTAGCGCGGTGGGCGCACAAAGTAGCCGGACGTACCTATCCTGGTCAGTATTGCCTCTACTCCGTTTCGATTGCATATTACGCCGGATCTCTTGTTTCCTTGCCTGATCGACTCATCGTAACTAGCAAGTGCTTCGTCGAAACGGCCAAGAGTGACAAGCAAGTTTCCTTTGTTGTGTAGTATGTTTTGGTGAACCTCTTTTGATACGTCGTGATTACTTAGTCTTATCGCCTCTTCAAAATCACTCAATGCTTCTTCATAATTGTGCAAACTATAGTTGGTATTCCCTTTGTTCAGGAAAAACCATGAGTATCGCTCGCCGGTCTGCTCTCCCTCGCGGACCGCTCTTTCGTAGTCTTCAAGTGCCCCTTTGAAATCATTTAACTCGTATTTGACGTTGCCGCGATTGAAGTAGATTCGCCAAATTGGAAAGCGGTTCGTTTCGCTCTCAGCGTTTCCCTCAAGCTTCTTTGCTTTCTCTAATTCATAGCGAATGGCCGCATCGTAATCCTCACAAGCGCCTCTGAAATTGCCAGCTTCCGATCTGGCATTCCCTCGCGATAAATAGAATCTACTATTCTCAGGATCAAGCTGAATACTTTTGTCGTAATGGGAAACCGCGCTAGCATAGTCGCCCTGCAGAAAGAATTGGTTCCCTCGCATCCGATGAAATTTCGGATCTTCAATTTGCGGCAAGGGTATTGTTGCGCCGTTTGATGCAGAGAATCGCTTCACGTCGGCGAATGGCGCAGATCCGAGGAAGTCAGGTAATTCGACTAGCTCCTGTCGAATCTGCGGCTTGTCTGCCGCCTTGATCACTATGGAGCTTACAGCGTCTTCCGGAATGTGAGGACACCCTAATACGCTTACCCATTCCTTGCGCCGTCCTGTTGGTACCTCTTCCTCTTGAACTAAGTCCTCAAAAAAAAGGTGCCTAAACTGCTCGCCCGGCAGACCAAAGATTTTCTCGACACTTTTTGCTGCGTCTTCACTGGAAATCCGTCGAAAATCAGTTCCATTGTTCAGGTCTACGACAAATACCTTTCCATCACAGTCATATTCTTCAGTTGCATACCACAATGCGACCAAGGGATCTCGCGAAAAGTGCAGGATTCCAGTAGCAGCGCCAAAGGACTGCAGCTTAGCGAGAAGCTGAAGGTCCGAAATCCTGTGACCACTATCATCGCCGAAGCCATTTTTCCGAGCAGGGTCAAGCAACACGGCTCGATGGTAGACCAAGTGCATTGTCGAGAAATGAGATCCCTTGGCGACACTCTCATCGTCGTTGAAATACTTAATCAGTCGACGCGTGGCGGCAGAATACAGTTTCCATGTACTGTTTGCTTGGCCACGAAACACGATACCACTCTGAGCTTCGCCTATTTTGCTCAGAAAGGCCTTTTCTATCATGGACACCGACACTTCTCCTCAAATTGGCCAGGACTCTTACCTGGCCCCATGCTCTTCCCAAAAATTCTCGCCAACATCATGTCCTGCAGTGTCGCGAGAATGCGGAGCCTTTCGATGTCTTTGAGGCGTCTGACATCTCAAAGTTCTGCCTTTGAACGAATCTATTCCACACTATTTCAGGAATTCGAAATCCTTATTCTACTCAGCCATTCAAAGATTGGCAAGCTTTTTCCACCGTTGTATACGTTTTGCCCAACTACGAACACAAGTGAATATAGCAGACGAAACCTCCCGGTGTTCCAGTCTCAATACTGTCGGAAGCTTCTCGCAACGGCGTGCCGGTCAGCCATCGAGCGAAAATCCGCGCAATCTAGCCGAAACCCTCTGACTAACTCACCACCAAGTCAACGACTCTCAAACAAGACAAAAAGCCCGTCACCTGGGACAGGCCGGGTTGGGACGTCCCCTGGAGTAGTAAACCAGGGATTCTTTGGATAGCCTTCTGATGATTTCTTTGTCGTTTCCTGTGCCCAGCTTGTGGGAGATTTCCTACCAGCTGGGGAGGAAAGGGATGGAAAAAGCCCTATATGCTTCATACGGCGCTGTATGCCTGCATGTGGCTCCTGTCGCACTTACGAGGATTCACGTCTAGGCTGCCTCGAACGATGAGGCAAACGAGGAATCAACTACGCAGTGGTACTTACCTTCATTCTACAGGCGATACCCTTCACCCGTCAAGATATGAAATCCGCATGTGTCATTTCACATGGAAAGGAGGGAAAACGTACCGCTTCTGCTTCTTCTCACCGAACTGCTCAGGAGGAAAAGGTTGCCGCTGGGGACAGAAGCCCGCTGCCTTGGACTCCTTTGCTCTATCTCGCATGAAGCTTTTCAGCCATACCCACTTCACGTTCCCGAGTGAGCGGTCTGGCCTTCGGCCCTCCCTTGTTCAGGGGACACTCCCCGCAACGCACCCCTCAGAAGCCCGCCCCGCCACCGCCGCACTAGTCTTCGGCCACTGACCACTGACCACTGCAGTTCCACACCCCCCCGCAACGCCCCCCTCCCAAAACCAGCGCTCACGAACTGTTCGCCTTCATCGCAGCAGTGCCGCTCAAGCAAGGAGGTCGATGTCCACCTATGAAGTAACCGCAGCCTGAATGGTGGCAAGGATGACGAGTTGGTCACAAAATCTGGCTTCGTAGCTAGGGGTCGTTGACATTTCAATCAGATTCGTAG
The DNA here is from genome assembly GCA_963662575.1 of Caldilineaceae bacterium. Taxonomy (GTDB): domain Bacteria; phylum Chloroflexota; class Anaerolineae; order Caldilineales; family Caldilineaceae; genus Bin5. Next base: position 4,921,209 of record OY759723.1, on the reverse strand, counting down.
GGGCACCCCTTGTGGGTGCCCTCCTTGTGGGTGCCCTCCTTTGTGAGTGTCCTCCCTTGCGGGATTGACTATTCTGGAGAAACGTCGACTCTTCCTCAGGCCCTGCAAATGTGTGTAAAATTCCTGCCTTTGATGGTCGCCAATTCCTTCGCTATTCATCCTAAAACTGTTGTAAGTCTGCAAAAACTCAACAAACTGCAAAGAGCCCTTGCTCATTCTTATATTATAGATCCTCCACAAGGCAAATGACTGTTGCAGACAGGTAAGATCGGGAGAAAAGGGGAATCTCATGAACCACTAAATGTGGACACGAGGCAACATAACCCGACCGAAACTCCATCGCGACTTGCAGGATCTCCTGGCTTCCTCATTCCGGCTCTTTCGACGCGCCGCCCTCGTCCTGGCTCTGAATGAAACCAAGCGCAATCATCTGTAACAGCAGCGGGTGACTGTGCAGCTGCAAGTGGTTTAGGCTCTCGGCAACAAGCACAGCGTGGCGAGCAAAGCTCTGGTGTCCGGCGTAGTGCAACCATCCGGCCTGTGCCAGCAACGCCTGCCGCAGCTGCTCGGACAGTTCTTGCGGAACCTCTTCAGATACAACGGTACGCGCCAGCTTAGCCAACTCTTCCATCGGCAGACCGGCCAGAGGCTGCAATCCGGTTCGACCCCGTCCACTGTCCTCGGTTCGCCCTCCTGACCCACTGAGGTCCTCACCCATGTTTCCAGTCGACAGAACCCAGTTAGCCATAGCCGGATGGCCTAACAGCGACATCGTCACCTGCGGCAAATCGTTCTCTGCCTGCGCCCACAGTTCCGGGCCGGAAGCGAGCAAGGATGACAGCTCAGGCGATATCGGTTCCACACTGTGCCTGAAAAGGTACGGGCAGTACAGTGTAAACTCCTCTGGTAATGTACTCGCGGACGCCCGCCAGTGGCTCTCTAGAGCATGTTGCAGACACTGGCGTCCATATGCGTAGGGAATGGAAAGAAAGACGGCGCTCTCACCAGGAGCGAGGGAAATCGACAACATCTCGCCTATCTGCCGCCTGGGCGGCAGGTGTTGACCATCCACATTTTCGCTGCCGAAGCCTTCGAGAATACCGGCAATCCTGTTGATGCGCAGACCGACCAATGTGCAGTCAGTCCCACTGCCGTTTCCCAGAAACCACAGGTGCTGTGTCCCCTGGTAGTCACAGGGCGAAATGAGAGCCCACCAGTCGTCTGCCGGAACTGCTTCCCAACGGACGCCTGCTAGTCTCAGCTTACGAAGATTTCGAGCCGCCGTCTGCGCCAGTTCCGGACTCAAGCTGGACTGGAGCGTGTGCAACGCGTCCGCGCTACGAACACCAATTGCAGAATCGCGTAGCCAGCTCAATTGGCCCAGTGCGGCCTCCGCGACTGCCGTGCGGGCATCGTATGCAATGAGCCGCAGCAACTCCGGCTGATCCTCTTCCTCCAGCTGGTCGATGAGACTAAGAACCAGAAACGCGACATCTTGGTTCTCCTGTCGCATCTGCCGAACATATTCCAGCAAGACATGCCGATTGGCCTTGCCCTCCTCCACCGCCTCCTGCAGGCTTTGCATTACCATCAGGTTAGGATCTCTCAGATCGCCCATCAGGCCCGCGGATACCTCAACTTGAAGGAATCTTTCCAGGATCGCTGCAGCCGTCAGTCGCGTCTGCGTGGGATTGTCTCGTCGGCCGGCCTCTTTCCGCAGCATCGCAACCGTCTCCGAACCCCCCAGCTGCGCGGCCAGTCGTCCCAATCCGCCCCGCAATTGGCTGCTGTCAGTGTTCAAATGCCTGCGAATCGCCGGCAGGACCAAAGAAGGCGCGTGATCGCGTGCGATCTTCTGCACCTCCTGCACCATTGCCGACTCAGAGGATAAATCGGCCAGCCCGGCGACGGCCTCTTCGACCTGCCTTCTTACCTGTAATGAGTTGATGATTTTATTGCTCATGATTGAAGTATACCACGTGAAAATGACAGATGCAGTCCAAAATGGTGGCGCAGATTCCTATACCTAGGGTAGCAACGGAGCCATCACCACCCACGCAAAGTAAAGTAGGGGCAGGCCTTGTGCCTGCCCTTTGCCTCTCCCAAGGCCGGTGCACAATTTCAGCCACCGCCGGCATGGATTCCCCTCCCTACTAATCCCACCCCAAGTGTCGACTGCGCCCAAAATGACAGGTCCGTTTGCTTCTGTTCTTGCCCGATGGTAGACTGAAATGAGTTGTCCGAATGTATGTTTTGCGGGCGAGAATCCTCCCCGGTTTTGAGGCTCCCCAGGAGCAAGCCAACATGGCACAGGCGTTATATCGCAAGTGGCGCAGCCAAACTTTCGATCAGGTGGTGGGTCAGGAACATGTGACTACGACCCTGCTCAACGCACTGCGTGAAGGCCGTGTGGCGCACGCCTATCTGTTTGCCGGCCCGCGCGGCACTGGCAAGACTTCGACCGCCCGCATTCTCGCCAAAGCCCTGAACTGCACCGATGACGACAATCAACCCTGCAACCGCTGCAGCCACTGTACAGCCATCAACGAAGGCCGCATGTTGGACCTGATCGAGATCGACGCCGCCAGCAATAACAGCGTCGACGATGTGCGGGAATTGCGTGACAAGGTCGGCTTTCAGCCCAGCGAGTCTCGTTACAAGATCTACATCATTGACGAAGTGCATATGCTCAGCGCCAGCGCATTCAACGCCCTGCTGAAAACACTGGAAGAACCTCCACCATACGTGCGTTTCGTCTTGGCGACTACCGAACCGCATCGCATTCCCGCAACCGTCCTTAGCCGCTGCCAGCGCTTTGATTTTCGCCGCATCCCTGTGGCAGAAATCGCTGGACACTTGAAATACATCGCCGCGGAGGAGGACTTCGAGGTTGAAGACGCTGCTGTTTTCGCGATTGCACGCAGCGCGCAGGGCTGTATGCGGGACGCCGTCAGCCTCCTGGACCAGATGACCAGTTACGGCGCAACCGCATCGGCGGAGGAGAGCCGGGCTATCTCCTTGGAACATGTGCAACAGGTGCTGGGCAGTGTTGCCAGCGCGACGGTGGCCGCATTTGTTGATGCTTTGGCGACCAAGAATGTAGCCGCGGGACTGCAATTGATCCATGACCTTCTGCTGCAGGGCGGCAGCCTCAACGAGTTTGTCGCGCAGGTCATCGAACAACTGCGCGGCGTGATGCTAGTCCAGATGGTCGGCGATGGTGCGCTCCTGGAAGACTTAGCACCGGATACTGTACAGACTATGCAGCGTCAAGCCAAAGAACTGCCAAAACCGGAGACACTCTGGGCCATCAGACGTTTCAGCGAAGCTATGTCTGAACTGAAGGGCGGGTTCCAGCCCCAACTACCTCTGGAATTGGCCCTGGTAGAGGTCATTGCAGGTGAACAGCAGAAAGCCGCCGCGCCCGCGCCTACCCAAACACTTTCCCAACCTGCGGTGCCTACCCCGCCACCCGTGGAAAAAACTGCCGCCCAGCCAGCTTCCCGGGCCGCCAAGAGCCCCGTTGCCGAAAGAAAAGAAACGACACCCTTGGACGCAGAGGCAACGCAGCGACTGAGAGAGAATTGGGAAGGTTTCTTGAATACTGTTCGAGAACGGTGTGGAATGAAAGAACAGGCCTCGCTGCGCTCCATTCGAGATCTTGCAATCGGCGGCAATTCCGTGGCAATGGCCTTTGGCAATAATTCGTTCACACTCGGTGTGATTTCCGAGGCCAGAACAAAAGATGCCATCTCCGCCATCTTGGCCGAAATACTGGGTCAGCAGGTAGCCATCTTCTGCCACAGCGGCGACAAAGCGACGATTCCAACTGCCGCAGGGCGGGCAGTAGAAGAAAAGTCGACAGGCGGGCCCGACCCACTGTTAGAGTACGCCGTTTCGGAGCTGGGCGCCGAAGTTAGCCGCGGCCGCAAATAACGAGCGGACCAATTGGTACAAGAAATTTAACTTGAAATGGGAGTAAATTCCATGGCGAAAAAGAAAAGAAATCGCAGAACCAGGAGCGGTGCCAATCCCTTTGGCGGCGGCGCTGCCGGTCTTCCCGCCGGCGGATCGCTTGGCGGCGGCGGCATGGGCGGCGATCTGGCCGCGCGCGTGCGCAAGATGCAAGGCGACATGGAGAAGGCGCAAGAAGAATTGGCTGATGAGATAGTTACAGGCAGCGCCGGCGGCGGTATGGTCGAAGTGGATATGGACGGACATCAAACAGTGCAGGCGTTGCGTATCAAGCCGGAGGTCGTCGATCCCGAAGACGTTGAGATGTTGGAAGACCTGCTGATGGCGGCCATAGGCGATGCCGCAGAAAAAGTGAAAACTCTGACTGAGGAGCGTATGGGCGGGTTCACCGATGGGCTCAATATCCCTGGCATGGGATTCTAGGAAAGCGCAATGCAGTCGCTTGCACAGCCTGTCTCAAACCTGATCGATGCCTTCAGCCGCTTGCCGGGCATCGGGCCAAAGTCCGCCTCTCGTCTCGCCTATTTCCTCCTGCGAAGCGACGAGGAAATCGCGCTCTCGTTGGCGTCGGCACTGCAAGAGTTGAAGGCGCATACACTCTTCTGTGGCGCCTGTCACAACATCGCCGACAGAGACCCCTGCGCAATCTGCGACAGTGAACAACGCGACAGGTCGATCATCTGTGTGGTCGAAGAGCCGCTCGACGTCCAGGCCATAGAGCGCACCGGAACCTTTCACGGTCTGTATCATGTCCTGCACGGAGCGATCTCGCCCGTGGAAGGCATTGGGCCGGACGATTTGAAGCTCAGAGAACTGCTCGATCGGCTCCATCGCAGCCATTCCAGCGAACCGGCTGATTCCGGAGTGACTCGGGAACTGCTTGTGGCCACCAACCCGAACCTCGAAGGTGAAGCCACAGCGATGTACATTGCCAGGCTCATAAAGCCCCTGGGCGTGCGTGTAACCCGTCTGGCACGGGGCCTGCCCACCGGCGGCGACCTCGAATATGCCGATGAGATGACCCTGAGCAACGCGCTGGCGGGGCGTCTGGAAATGTAATCCGCCCGGCCGGTGCTGCACGCCAAAAAGGTGTATCGAGATGGTTGATTCAAGCGGCAAGCCGCAAGCCAATGGCTTGCAGACCCCTCCCGTCCCCAACAAGCTGACCACCCTGAAACAGACCTGGCAGGAAAACACTCTGGCCCCGGTGGTGAAACGGTTCCCCGAACGCAAAGAGCATTTCACAACCAGCAGCCCCTCCATCGTCATCCAGCCGCTCCACACGCCATCTGAGGGGGCAACGACCGATGAAGCCGCCGACGAATATCTGCAGAAACTCGGCTTCCCCGGCGAATTCCCTTTTACCCGCGGCGTCCAACCCAACATGTATCGCGGCCGCCTCTGGACCATGCGCCAGTACGCCGGCTTCGGCTCGGCCGCGGAAAGCAACCAGCGCTACCACTACCTGATCGAACAGGGGCAGACCGGTCTATCCGTCGCCTTCGACCTCCCCACCCAAATCGGCTACGATGCCGACCACGACCTTGCCCTGGGAGAAGTGGGTAAAGTCGGCGTCTCCATTAGCAGCTTGCAGGACATGCGCATCCTTCTCCAGGGAATTCCTCTGGACAGAATCAGCGTCAGTATGACGATCAACGCGCCGGCCTCAATCCTGCTGGCCATGGTTGTTGCCGTCGCCAAGGAGCAGGGCGTGCCGCTGGCCCAACTGCGGGGCACTGTACAAAACGACATCCTGAAAGAGTACATCGCCCGCGGCACCTACATCTTCCCGCCCTTTCCCTCTATGCGACTGATGACCGATCTGTTCCGCTACTGTGCCGCCAACGTGCCACGATGGAATACCATCTCGGTCAGCGGCTATCATATTCGCGAAGCCGGCAGCAGCGCCGTCCAGGAAGTGGCTTTCACGCTCGCAAACGCCGTCGAATATGTGCAACAGGCGATCAACGTCGGCCTTGACGTGGACCGTTTTTCCTCCCAGATCAGTTTCTTCTTCAATGCCCACAATGACTTCCTGGAGGAGGTCGCCAAGTTCCGCGCCGCCCGTCGCCTGTGGGCAAACCTGATGCGCCAGCGATTCGGCGCCACCGACCCCAACAGTTGGCGGCTGCGCTTTCACACCCAGACCGGCGGCAGCACGTTGACCACCCAACAGCCCGACAATAACATTGTTCGCGTAACGGTTCAGGCCCTGGCCGCGATTCTCGGCGGAACCCAGAGCCTGCACACCAATTCGAAGGATGAGGCCCTCGCACTGCCAACCGAAAAAGCGGTCGAAGTCGCTTTGCGCACCCAACAGATTCTGGCTGGCGAAAGCGGCGTGGGCGATGTCGTAGACCCTCTTGGCGGCAGCTACTACATTGAGTGGCTGACCGACGAGATCGAACGCCAGGCCTCCGCCTACCTCGAACGCATCGACGAGCTGGGCGGCGCCATGCAGGCGGTCGCAGACGGTTTCATCCAGCGTGAGATACAAGAGTCGGCCTACGCCACTCTGCGCGCAGTCGAGAGCGGTGCACAGACGGTCGTCGGCGTCAACCGCTACCAGGGCGGGGCTACCCTCCCCGAAGAGACCCTGCACGTAGACGAGGCCGTGCAGAATGAGCAGGTCGCCGCGCTGGCCGATCTGCGCGCCAATCGCGATCAGCCCAAGGTATCCGCCATACTGCACCAGATCGAGCATGCCGCCCGTGCCGCCGACGAGCCGCTGATGCCGCTCTTCGTGGAGGCGGTTGAGAACGACGCCACAGTCGGCGAAATCTGCGATGCGCTCAGGACGGTATTCGGCGAGTATCAACCGACAAGCTGGGTATGATGCAGAAGCAACCCAATAGTTCCTACTGTTTTGTCTGCGGCCTGAAGAACATTGCCGGCGTGAAAGTGCGATTCTATGAGACTGTAACCGCCGCAGGAGACGCTGAAATCCTGGCCCGTTTCTCTGGACAACACTGCCATCAAGGATATCCCGGGCGTATGCACGGTGGCGTCCTCACCGGCGTCCTCGACGAGACAATCGCTCGTGCCATCAACTACGGATCAGGCGTGGACGTGGAGAGATGGGGCATCACCGCCGAGCTGAATACACGGTTCTTGCAGCCGGTCCCGCTCGAAGTGGAAATCAGCGCCTACGGCCGTGTCCTAACCGAGAACCGGCGCATGTTCACCGGCAGCGGCGAGATCCAGCTCCCCGACGGCACCGTCGCCGTGCGCGCCGAAGGCAAGTTTCTGAAACTGCCCCTCAGCGCCATCTCCGGTCCGGAAGCTGATTTGCCGGGCTGGAGATTATATGCGGACGAGGAGTGAATAGTGCTCGCCTTGCTTTGGGGCAGGGGAAAGCGCAGAGGAATACATTGCAACTAACCGACGCCCAAATCGATCACGTCGGCATCGTCGTCCAAAACATCGACGATGCCCTCGCAACCTATTGCGGCATCCTCGGCTTCCGGCTCCTGGAGCGGCTCGACGCGCCCGCCCACGGTGTCGAAATCGCCTTCCTCGACGGTGGCCCAGGCACGATCGAACTCCTGTCGCCCACCGATGACCAAAGCGGCACCGCCCGCTTCCTCGCGCGGCGCGGCGAAGGAACACACCATGTCTGTTTCGCCGTGACCGATATAGCCCAAACCCTCGAAGACATGCGCGCCCGCGGCGTCCGCTTGATCGACCAGACCCCCCGCCGGGGCATCCACGGTCTCGTAGCCTTCCTTCATCCCCAGGCCGCACACGGCGTTATGATCGAGCTGCTGCAGAAAGACGGGGCCCATCGGTCCGAATGACTCCACCCCGTTTTGGTCAACCTCCTGCCATAAGCACGCAACTCTCCCACTGGAACGACCTCATCGACGGCCACCTGACCGCCAACCGCGCCGAGGACGCACTGCCGCTGATTCGCGTCATCCTCAAGACCCTGCCCCGCCACCTGCCCACCTACTTTCGCCTTCTCCAGGCCATCTGGCTGATGCGCCGCTGGCATGAAGGCCGCGACTGGGCCCTTCGCCTGCTGCGCGCCGATCCCGGTAGCGAACTCGCCTGGGCCGTGCTTGCCATGTGTGCAGAATCCGAAGGCGAACTGGCCCTGTCCCAACGATACTGGACCCTGGCCCTCGAAAACGCGCCCTACAACCCTCCAATTCGCCAGGGACTGTCCCGCACGCTCCTGCGCCAGAAGCGGCCTCTGATGCTAACGCGGCCGGCCCTTGCAACGCTTTACCGAATGGGTGGGCGCTGGGAAAGGGCCATTCGCATCTACGCCGAATTGACCGAAGAGGAACCCGGCCGGCTCGACTTCCAGAGTAACCTGCTCGAATCCACTTGGCACTGCGGTCACGCCGACGAGGCCCTGCACCTGGCGCGTTACCTGGTCTCGCTCAACCCCGACCTCCTGCTTGGCTGGGTAGTTTCCGCCCGCATCGGCGATGAAGACGACAATGCCTTGGCAAAGGCCCCCCTCGTGGCCATGGACCCCGACGGAGAGTACGCCATTACCCGCTTTGCCGACAAAAACGCCTTTGCAGTTCCGACCAACATCTCCGTCGCGCCCGAAGACGCGGCCCTGTTGAGCGCTGTAAGGAAATCCTCGTAGCAATACGCAGAGCGCGTCCAAATCCAACCGGATTCCAACGAAACCCTCATCTCACGATTTTTTTGTCAAAACGGAAGCTCTGCGGTAACCTGCTGCCAAGACAGAGGGGATTGGTACAGAATTTGTTCGTCCATAACTGAACGTAGCAAACTCTTAGCAATCACTTTCCTAGATAATATTGGCGCAGAAAGGGGCGTTTTGTGCAGAGTCAGCAACAACTGAAAGAGTCGCTGCTACAAGTTATGCAGCGTGAAGAGGAAATAACTGTTGTTCAACCGCCTGCCATCGGGCAGACAGAGCGGCAGAATGAACTGCTTATGTTCATCAAACCTGAGATTCTGGGCGTCGAAGATCCAGCCTGCCTGGCCAATGCAATCGACCTGATCTGGGCAAAACTGGCAGCGTTTGGCGCCTCGGTAGCTGGCATCGTCCTGGTCGGCGGCCGGGCCCTTGAAAGCAAGCAAAGCATGGACCAGCACTACGGCGCAATAAATGTCCTGTCCAAGACCGCATCTGCTGACCTCAACGCAGTTGACCGCCACAGCGTCTATGACGCTCTCGCCGTCTCCCCTGCCGACTATCCGCTATTTGGCGGACACGAGTTCCTGGCTGCCCATCCTTCCTTCACGCCGGGGAGCTTGGACACACTCTGGTTTACAGAAAAGGCCGAAAAGATTCGTTCCGGTTTCTACGTCCAGGCATACGAGGCAGACAACGAAAAATTCATTCTCGTCAACGGTTTCCACCCCGCCCAGTTGGCCCACTTCACAGAACCATCCCACCGCATCGCACTCATGCTCGTGCACTCGGACACTGGTTGGGCCGTCCTGCGTGACCAGATGATCGGCGATACCTTTCCCGAACGAGCAGTTGCCGGCTCAATTCGCGGCGAACTTCACGCCAGTCCGACTCGCTACGGTTTCGAAGAAGTCACCATAGCAAACAACGGCGTCCATCTCTCGGCCGGACCTTTCGAGGCCATGTTTGAAATCGACAACTTCTTCGGCAGTCTCCTGGGGTCAGATATCTCTGCAACGCCGCCCACGATTGTCAATGCAATGCAGGCCGCCGGTATTGCGCCGAAAAACGCTTACAAAGCCAAAGAGAATCCCGATGTCGATGACGGCGCCGGCGAAACGACCGATCTGTTCGACGCCACCGAACACATGGACACCGCAGCAGCCGTCGCCTTATACCGGTCAAACGTCGCCGAATGACCGCCGCCGCCTTCCCCTACCAGGGCGCCTCATTCCGTTTTCGCTTGGTTCCCGCGGCGGTCACAGTATCTTCAAGACGACATGGGCATCGTTCCACAGCCCTTCCAGGTCGTAATGAATCCGTGTTTCTTCGGTAAATAGGTGCAAAATGACATCGCCGTAGTCGGCCAGGAGCCACCCTCCTCCCTCCTGCCGCAGGTCATGGACATTCAGCGGTCGCATCTTCTCTTCGATCTGCAGTTGCTCCCACAACTCATCTCGAATCGCATTGGCTTGTCGTTCGTTGTTCACACTGCCAAGCACAAAATATGAAGCTATGCTGGTCTGATCACTAACATCCAATAGGACGATGTCTGCCGCCTGCTTTTCCTCAATGATTTCGACGATTTTCTGTGCCAGTTGGTTGCTGTTCAGTTGAGCCTCCCTCTCTGAAATGGCTTCGGATCGGTCTATCAGTATAACACAGGCCCAAGCTGTTTCCCTGTGAGCCCTTGAACCGGGTGCGCTCCAAAATTGGTATACAGATTCCTATACGTCGGGTAGCAATGGAGCCATCGCCGCCCACGCAAAGGAAGGTAGGGGCAGGCCTTGTGCCTGCCCTCTCCCTCTCCAATCAGCTTGAGGTAGGGGCAAGCCTTGTACCGGCCCTTTGTCCCTCCCAAGACCGACGAAAAAATTCGGCCACCGCCGGCATGAATTCCCCTCCCTACTATTCCCTCCCCAAATGTGGACTGCACCCTTTGAACCGGGTGCATCATAATTTCCGCGTCGATTCCTCTCGCCCTATTTCGTCGGCCCAGAAAATCCGCAACGTCTCAGCCGCAATCAATTCCCGACCCTGTATGAGGCGGGCGAAAGCGTTTCTCACCAACCACTGACCACTGATCACTGACCACTGCAGTTCCCCAATTTTCCACCCTTGTCGCAGATTCCTTGCCTTGCTAACACCCTGAAATCCGCATATAATGTTGCAGAGTTGCCTGGAGGCGCACCGCCGCCCAATAACATGCTGGCCAGCGTATCCGACAACAAATGCGCGCTTCATGTGAAAGGCTATCGGGTCGATCAGCCTTGTCGAATCTCTCCGAATCTGTCGATCCAAGCAGCCAGGTGAGAAAATCCTCACATCAGCAAAGGAGAATCCGAGTGAAATTATCCCGTTTAACGACCCTTTTTGTTTTCCTGACAGCTCTGTCGCTCCTGCTCGCAGCCTGCCCCGCGCCCGCAGCTGCGCCCGCAGCCGACACCGATGACGGTGCTGCCGATTCCGGCGCAGCGGGCGAGTTCAAGGTTGGCCTGGTCACCGACGTCGGCCGTGTGAACGACCGCAGCTTCAACCAGTCTGCCTGGGAAGGTGTTGTCGCCTCTGCCGAAGGTCTGGGCTTGGCCGAAGATGACATCAAGTACATCGAGACACAGGATGCCAAAGACTACGCCGACAACATCCAACAGTTTGTAGACGCCGGATACAATGTCATCTTAACAGTCGGCTTCGCTCTTGCAGACGCTACCAATGTCGCCGCCAAGGAAAACCCCGACATATTCTTCATCGGCATTGACCAGTTCCAGGGGGAGACACTTCCCAACGTGGCCGGCCTGATCTTCAACGAGGATCACTCCGGCTATCTGGCCGGTGTCCTGGCAGGCAGCCTGTCACAGACCGGTACCATCGCCGCCGTGCTGGGTACCGACCTCGTTCCTCCTGTCGTCGCCTTCAATGAAGGCTACGTCGCCGGCGCCAAGTCTGTGAACGCGGACATCAACGTGATCTCAACCTATCATCCCGGCGAGATCTCGCAAGCGTTCGTCGACCCCGAATGGGGCGCCGCCACCGCCAAGCAGGCCCTTGACCAGGGCGCAGACGTTATCTTCGGCGCTGGCGGTATCACTGGCAATGGGGCCCTACAGGAAATTGCCACCGCTGATGGCGCCGGCGAAACCGTATTCTGCATCGGCGTCGATACCGACCAGTGGAATACCGTGCCCGCCGCCCATCCCTGCCTCGTCTCCAGTGCCATGAAGCTGATCACGCCAGGTGTAGTCGAACTGGTAAACATGGCCAACGATGGCGCCTTCCCAGGCGGAAACTATTTCGGCAAAGCCGACCTGGCCCCCTTCCACGACTTCGAAGACATGATCCCTCAGGAATTGAAGGATCTGCTTGAAGCCACCAAAGCCGGCCTGATCGATGGCTCGATCGACACCGGATATGGCAACTGACATAACCGGCAAATGAAGCAGTAAATTGGATTTCCGTCGCAAGTGCTCCCAAAGCGATCGGCGAAAATCCCACTGAACCGGGAGGCATCTGCAGCGGGGCCTCCCGGTTCATCTGTAGAAGTGCCAGACGCACGCCCCCGACGTCCCCGCGCTGCTCCTTACCGCCGCACCAGGCAGATTGCTGACCCCCAAAAATCTGCCATGCCAGGAATTACGCCTTCAGACGGAGGCCCGTAGTGGCGACCGCCTTCCCTACAGCCAGTCTACAAAGGATCTTGCGCGCGCTTTTCATCCCGTCGCTGGCCCTGCTCGCCGCGCTTCTCGCCGGCGCGGTCGTTATGCTCCTGTCAGGCGACGACCCCCTCGCCGCCTACAGTGGTCTGTTCCAGGGCGCTTTCGGCGATGGCAAAGGCTGGGCCAGGACGATTCGCAAGACCGTTCCCTTCATCCTGACCGGTCTCTCGGTCGCCCTTGCCTTCAAGGTCAGCCTGTTTAACATCGGCGCATCAGGCCAGTTCGTAATCGGCTCGGTATTTGCAGTCGCCGTGGGCGTACACTTCGAAGGATTGCCGGCTTTCATCCATCTGCCCCTGGCTCTCATCGCCGGCATTGCCGGTGGCATGCTCTGGGGCGCCATTCCTGGCTTTCTCAAAGTCTATACTGGCGCCCATGAAGTCATAGTCACCATCATGCTCAACTATGTCGCCTCCCTCTTCGCCGGCTGGACCGTCTACGCCGGCGGCACCCAGGGCCAGACCCCAGGCCCTCTTTGGGATCGTAGCGCCGGCCCCATATCCGAGACGCGTGATGTGCTGGCATCTGCCCAAATTCCCTGGCTGTTTGGCCCCCCTTACCGCGTCCATTATGGCATTTTCATCGCCCTGGCCGCGGCAATACTCATATGGTGGTTGATCTTCAAAACGCCCCTCGGCTTCGAAATGCGTACCGTCGGCCACAACATGCGGGCTGCGAGTTACGCCGGCATACGCGTCAATTTCACCATCATCCTGACGATGGCGCTCGCCGGTGGCCTGGCGGGCCTGGCCGGGGGCATCGAAACCCTTGGGCTGAACCACAAGTTCGCCCCGGAGTTCGGCGGGGCGGTCGGTTTTGATGGCATAACCGTAGCCCTGTTGGGGCAGACCCACCCCTTGGGCGTTCTGATGGCCGCCTTTATGTTCGGCGCGCTCGACGGCGGCGCCGCAACAATGCAATTCCAATCAGGGGTCCCCGCCGACATTATTCAGATCATTCAGGCACTCGTGCTTGCCTTCGTGGCCGCGCCTCTGATCATCCGCATGATATTCCGCCTGCGCCAGCAGACGCAGGAAGAAGCGGCTTCTGCAGTCAGCACAAGCTGGGGCGGCTCGTGAAAAACTCCTCTCCCGTTTCCGCATTTTTTCGCCTACGCAGCAGGTACGGCACCGCCTTGATCGTGGCGCTGGCGCTGGTCGTCATGTCGATAATTGTGAATATGACCCCCCTGAAGGAGCAAACCTGGCTGCGCGTGCTTTTCGGCATCAGCGCCCTCAACTTCACCTTGCGGGCGACTGTGCCCTTGGTGTTGGGCGCGCTCAGCGGTATCCTCTGTGAGAGGTCAGGCATCATTAATATTGGCATTGAGGGAATGATGCTTGCCGGCGCCTTCGGCGGATTCGTCGCCAAGACCAGCACCAACCATTGGCCCCTGGTCGCCAGCCTCGTTTTCAGCGTGGTCGTGGCCATGGCCATCGGCGGCATGATGGGCGCGATCCACGCGCTCTTTTCCATCCGGTTTCGCATGGATCAGATCATCTCAGGAACAGTGATCATTATTCTGGCGCTGGGAACAACCTCCTACCTGTACAATCGCGACGCCATCGCCGAAGGCAAGTTCTCCTCGATTCCTGTGCCCGGATTATCCCAGATTCCAGTCATCGGTCCAGTCCTTTTTAACAATCCTCCAATTACATACCTCGCCTTGATTATGGTCGTGGTCGTGCATGTCGCCCTGTTCTATACCCGCTGGGGGCTGCGTACGCGCGCGGTCGGAGAACACCCCCGCGCCGCCGATACTGTCGGCATTAATGTCAACCTCTATCGCTACGTGAACACATCGCTCGGAGGCATGTTGGCCGGTCTCGCCGGTGCCTTCCTGGTCTTGGAGGCAGTCGGCCAGTTTCAGGAGGGCATGACCGCTGGGAGGGGCTTCATCTCCCTTGCCGCGATGATCTTCGGTAACTGGAACCCTATCGGCGCCCTCGGTGCCGCCACTCTCTTTGGCTATGCTCAGGCATTGCAGAACGAGCTGTTGCTGGCCGGCGTAACGCAAGTGCCCCGTCAGTTCATCTCGATGCTGCCCTACGTTGTCACGATCGTCGCTGTTTCCGGCCTCGTTGGCCGCGTGCGGCCTCCTGCCGCCGAGGGCAAAGTCTACGAGACGGAGGGCAGCGAATGACCCAGTCGCAACCGGCCCCGGACGCCCGCCAGGAAGCTGGTTCCCCGAAACTTGAAGCACAAGGGATCACCAAGCTTTTCCCCGGTGTCGTCGCCAACAAAGATATAGACCTGGCCCTCCACAAGGGGGAGATCCTCGCCCTCCTGGGGGAAAACGGCGCCGGCAAATCGACCCTCATGAATGTCATCTACGGGCTGTATCAGCCCACCGAGGGTCAGATACTTGTCGATGGCCGCGCCGTCGAACTGCACTCCCCCCGCGATGCCATCGATCTGGGCATCGGCATGGTCCATCAGCATTTCCAGCTCGTGCCCGTAATGAGCGTTGTCGACAATATCATGCTGGGCAGCGAAAGCGTTGACCGCGGCCTTCTCAATCGCGAGCGCGTCGCCGCCCAAATCCAGGAATTGGCCGACCGCTACAACATGCCCGTTGACCCCAACGCGATCATCGAAGATTTGCCAGTGGGCGTACAGCAGCGTGTCGAAATCCTCAAAGCACTCTACAGGAATGCCGATATTCTGATTCTGGATGAGCCTACATCCGTGCTGACGCCGCAAGAGATCGAGGGCCTCTTCTCTGTCATGGAACTGCTGCGCAGCCAGGGCAAATCGATCATTTTCATCACCCACAAACTCAAGGAAGTACTGCGCATTGCTGACCGCATTGCCGTCCTGCGTCGCGGCGAATTGGTGGGCGAGGCCGACCCCGCCACAGTGTCGCAAGAAAATCTCGCCGCGCTCATGGTGGGCCGTAAAGTGACGTTGGAGGTTGAAAAAGAGCCCGCCAGCGCGGGCGACGTGCTGCTGCAAGTGCGCGATATCGAAGCGTTTACCGACATGGGTGAGCCAGCCCTGCGCCGCGTCTCGCTGGACGTGCGCGCCGGCGAAATCGTGGGCGTTGCCGGCGTGCAGGGCAACGGCCAGACCGAGCTTGTTGAAGTGGTTACCGGTCTG
This sequence comes from Caldilineaceae bacterium, assembly GCA_963662575.1. Classification (GTDB taxonomy): domain Bacteria; phylum Chloroflexota; class Anaerolineae; order Caldilineales; family Caldilineaceae; genus Bin5. The sequence continues at coordinate 4,905,801 of OY759723.1, read as the reverse complement.
CGCGCCTCTACCGGTGGCAGCGTCCTCATAGACGGCGCAGACATGACCAACGCCCCGCCCCGCCGCATCACCGAGGAGGGGGCCATCTGCCATGTGCCCGAAGACCGCCATATGTATGGAATGGTGGGCGCCTACTCGGTAGCCGACAATCTCGTTCTCGGTTCATACTACAAGTCGCCCTTTACGACCGGCCTCACCATGAATGAACAGGCCATCGCGCAGCATGCCGAAGAGCTGGTGGCGCGCTTCGACGTGCGCACACCTTCCGTCAGAACCTCCGGCGCCAGCCTCTCCGGCGGCAACCAGCAGAAAATGGTAGTCGCTCGCGAATTTGGCCGCCCTATCCGCCTCTTGGTGGCGGCGCAGCCGACGCGCGGCATCGACGTCGGCTCGATCGAGTTTATCCACAGCCAGATCGTCGCCAAACGAGATGAGGGCGTTGCCGTTCTGTTGGTCAGCTATGAACTGGACGAGATCATGGCTCTTTCGGATCGTATTGCCGTCATGTATCACGGCCAGATCAGCGCAATCCTCCAGCGTCGCGACGCAACCCGCGAAAAGATCGGCCTTCTGATGGCAGGGGTCAGTGTCGAGGAATAGTCAGCCTTGAGATGATTGGGAGGACGTGCCAGTACAGTTTACGAGCAATACGGAGTCGAAAGCGCATAGCCCACCCCTAATCAGCGTGATGAGAAAAATGACTCGATGACAGATCCAGCGCTCGACCAGCCCCAACTTGAAGACTACGACGACATAGACGACGAAGCTCGTTTTCCGCAAAACAACGGCGAACTGTATTTCGTTGCCGACAAGGATAGCGATCTCTACAATCTGCGCTGGCACTGGCACCAGCGCGCCTATGCGCGTTCCATCCGCATCCGTTTTGACGCGCCCATGTACACCAGCAGCGGTATCAGCAGCGAGCAGCTCGACGATGTCCTGCCCCTGGCCGTTCAGCTCTACCCCGGCTATCAGGAGACAATCTACGGTGTCGAAGGCGTGATCGTCAGCAAGCGCATCTTCGCCCCACTCGACAGCTACTACGATCGGTCACTCCTGTGGATGATGGAGGCCCAGGCCGAGGGCGATCGTCTTATCCAGATTCGCGTCGAAATCGACTGGGGCGAACCCCTGGAGCAGCGCATGGTGGACGGTCTTCTGCTCGCGCAGAAAGATCCCCTTGAAGCCAGAGGCGCCCATAACCAGCGCAATGCCGAGAGCACGCGCGTCTTCGGCGCCGCCGAAGGCAGACCTGATAGGGTCCACTTCCCGACCGACTCGCAGGCCGTGTTGCTTTATCATGTTCTCGTCGCCGGGCAGGTCGACCTGCCGCTGATTCTGGCGCTGAGCGACGTCGGCGAGCAGGTGGCCTGGAACGGCTTTCTCGTTCAGCGAGACATTTCCAGGGCTTTCAAGCGCAGCCTCAACAGCTGGCACGAAATCACCCACCGCGGCCGTCTCTGGTCACCGGATGCCCAGGCCAACCGCACAGTGCAAGAAGCAAAAATTGGCGCCGTGCAAAAACTGGCCAGGTTCCGCTCCGGCTATGCCCCCGCCGACAAGGCAACTAACTCCGTACCGGAACTGGTCGAGCTGTTTGACACCTTCGCTCCCGAAAAGAGCCGCGCCGTACTGGATACGCTGCGCAGGGTCGGCGAGCGCACCGGCGGCGCGCTTCCCGCCCAGCTACCCACTCTACCTCGCGGACCCGTCGATGTTTCCCACGCCGACATCCCCTTCGCCGCCGCTGCCTACCTGGAAACTCTGCACGCGCATCACCAGAGGCTTCCCAATCTAGAGTGGCTGTCTACGCATCAGGAAACAGTGACCACAATTGCAAATGAGATCGCCGCATTTATCCACGCGCTCCCGGTCCCAGCTGATCCCGATGGCGCAGCCCCCTCCGTTCGTGACGTAGCCCGCCGCGCGCTTTCGGCGGCTTCTGCACTTGCCCTGACATTGAACCAGACAGAAGACGCCGCGCGCTGGGCGGACGTATCCGCGCCCATGGGCCGCGACCAGGACACAACAACTGTAGGCCGGCCCCCGTATTCTGAACAGACCATCTTGAAACAGTTGGGGATCACCACCGAAAACGGGGTTCTGATAATAAAGAAGGAATGGCCTCCCCACTGGAACTGGTGGGCGCTCCTTCGGCTCCCCTACGTTTCCGAGGAGAACGAAGACGAAATCAGCCTGCTATGGGATGGCGTGACACTGCACTCGACCCGCCCTGTGACGTTTGACGGCCCGGTCGAGATTCAAAGTCAGGTCCAGCCCTTCGGCTCCGAAGAACACAGCTTTAACCTTCGCTTCAGATTGGGGACCGAGTTGTACATTCCTGCTTTCGAGAAGGAAGTCCGTTAAGACAAGAAGGCCACTCTGGACTGAGCAGGAAGGATCTGCAGCGTGCATGCGTTCGCCCTGTTTGAAGGCAGATCGCACACAGACTTCAGATAGACGAAAATCAACACTCGCCCTGCCCGTCCCTCACCCTCCGCGTGCCACAGAACTGGCACTGAGAGAGGTCATCAGTCTCCTGGCGCTAAGTATTGACCCGGATAAAGCGCCCTCGTCTGTCGGAAGCTCAACTTGGCTGGCTTCAGGAAAAACTGCGCACCACCTTGTCATCGAGAAACGCCATGACTACCGCCTTCGTTTACGACCCGTTCGAGCGCAACCATAGTTTCCCCGGCCACCCGGAATGCTATCAGCGTATGGAAAGCACGTGGGCACTATTGGAGGCGGACGGCATTCTTGATACAATCGCCCGCCTGCCAAATTCGGCTGCCTCTCTCGAACCAATTGTGGCCGTCCACAGCGCACACTACGTCGATCACCTCAGCGCAATCTGCCAGGACATCGGCCAATCCGACCCCAGCGCCCAAGGCGCCAACAACGGCAACGCGGCAGCAATGTGGCTCGATCAGGACACCTACGCACTGAGCAGCACTTGGGAAGCTGCTCTGCGGGCCGCGGGCGGTCTGCTGAATATAACCGACGCCGTAATGACCGGCGCGACCAACAATGGCTTTGCCATGGTGCGTCCCCCAGGCCATCACGCCCGGCCCCATAGTGCCAAAGGCTTCTGCCTTTTTGGCAATGTGGCCATCGCGGCTCGTCACGCCCAGCAAGAGCACGGCGCCGAGCGAGTGCTGATAGTCGACTTTGACGTCCATCACGGCAACGGCACCGCCGAGATGTTCTACGACGATCCCTCCGTGCTCTTCATCAGCATTCACCAGTATCCGCACTACCCCTTCAGCGGCGGCATCGACGAGATTGGGCGCGACACCGGCGAAGGCTTCACTGTAAACGTTCCATTTCCCGACGGCGTTGGCGACGCCGGTTACCTCGCTGCCATTCGCCAACTGGTGGCGCCGCTTGCCCAGGAGTTCGACCCGGACACTATCTTTGTGTCCGCCGGATATGACGGCCACTGGAAGGATCCCCTCAGCGGGCATCGTCTGAGCGTCAGCGGCTACGCGGCAATGGTGGAGGAGCTGCTGGCTCTCGCTGACGAGCTTTGCGATGGGCGGCTCATCTGCACGCTTGAGGGCGGATACGATTTGGATGCACTTCCCCACTGCATACTTTCCACGCTGCGCCTGCTCAGCCAGAGCCCGGCGCAAAGCAGCGACCCATTTGGCGCCGTCGCAGAGCGCCCGCAGGCCGCCGCCCAGGTGATCTTAGCCGTCAAACGGCGTCTTGGAATTCGCTGAAACCCCAATAATCCGGTAGACTTGCGGCCTATGGGAGCCGTCAAAACGGGCGTCCTCTCAGAGCTGGGATCTCTTGACCTAAGAAAAAACAACACCATGTCCGTTAGCCACTGAATCGGCCCGAAGGGCCAGCGCAGCATTGCGGGCCAATCATACAGCAAGAGGAAACATGCACACCATCATTCTACAGACCAAGGCTCGTCAGTCATCCACGGGCAAGACCTGGCGTATCGAAGTGCTGGGCGACAGCCTCATCAAAGAGGACGTCAAGGTTTCTATCGGCGAACTCGAATATCACCCGGCCAAAGCCGAGCGCCGATCGCTAATCGACATTCTTACCATCGTCGAACGCCACAACTTTCGCATCTGCCATGTCGAGCACCAACCCAATGACGACGGCTTGGAAGAGTGGATGTTCATATTGCAAGGGTAAGCGTGGCCGCGAGCCCATTCACAGCGAAAGTACTGCCATCGCCAATCTGTGAACGCGGCGCCGGCGCGCCTCCTCGCTTTGCCCAACATATTCGCAAAGACAGCCCAGCCGTGACCATGTTTCAAAACAGTCCGGCAAAAGGAAGGTCGTGAATACGCTTCCCAAAATATTTGCCCATCGCGGTGCCAGCGCGGTCGCGCCGGAGAACACACTGCCGGCTTTCGAGAAAGCACTGGAAATGGGCGCCGATGGCATCGAACTGGACGTACAAGCAACCGCCGACGGCGCTCTGGTCGTTCTGCACGACTTCAATCTGGACCGTAGCACCACCGGCGACGGCCAATTGCGTACACGCACTCTGCAGCAGCTCGACGGAATCGACGCCGGCGTCCGCTTCGATGACGCATACCGGGGCACCCCGATACCCACCCTGGAGCAGGTATTCGACCTGGTGGGCGATAGCTGCATAGTAAACGTCGAAATAAAGAACGAGGACTGGAGCGGCGGCCGCGAACCCGAGCCGCTGGCGCGCATCATCCAACAGCGCCAGCTGTATGACCGCGTCATCGTCTCCAGCTTCAATCCGGTCGCCCTCCGCAGAATGCGCCAAATTGATCCCTCGATCCCCTTGGGGCTGCTCTACTTTAACAAGCCTCCCCGCCCGACTCACGCGACAGAAAGTATATTTCACAGGCTCCGCCGTTTGCCTCTCAAGTTTCTCTTCCTCCAGCTGTCACGCGCCTGGCATAGCCCGCGCATCGCCGCCGAAGCGCTCCATCCGTACTTCGCGTCCATCGACGCACAACTCGTCGAAAATGCGCACAGCCGCGGCCAACTCGTCAACGCCTGGACCGTCAACAACGGTCCAGAGGCTCTGCGGCTGGCCCGCCTGGGCGTAGACGCCATCATCACCGATCTGCCCGACAAGATACGCCAGGAACTGTCGACCGCTTCCTCGGCGGCCGACGCCCCGCCCTCCTGATTCGAAAGGCGAGCCCTCAGACACGCGGCCGCGTCAAATGAATCGCCCGGCGAGGGCAACTGCATGACAACCACCACCGCAACCGCTCCGGGTAAAGTAATTCTTTTCGGCGAGCACGCTGTCGTCTATGGAAGAGCAGCCATTGCCGTTCCTGTCACAAAAGTGAAGGCCACCGCCACCGTCAGGGACGCTCCCGCGCGTGCGGGCTGCTCAATATCGGCCCCGGACATCGGCGCCTGTATCAGCCTGTCCGACTCGCCAACCGATCCACTTGCAGTAGCAGTTGGCCTGGCCCTGGCAGAGGCGGGGATCGAATCCGAACCGGATTGGCAACTCTCAGTCAGCAGCAGCATCCCCATCGCCGGCGGTATGGGCAGCGGTGCCGCCGTAAGCGCCGCCCTGGCCCGCGCCGTCCTCGCGCACTGCGCGCGGCCGTTCCAGGGCACGCCCGCTGCAGATACCGTGAACCGCATCGTCTATGCCACCGAGAAACTCCATCACGCCAACCCCAGTGGGATCGACAATACCGTAGTCGTGTTCGAGCAGCCGGTCTGGTTCGTGCGCGGCCAACCGCCGCAGGTTTTTGACATCGCCCGCCCCTTCCACCTGGTAATCGCTGACACCGGAGTTGCCAGTTCAACCGGCGAAGTTGTGTCGGACGTGCGCCGAGCCTGGCAGGAAAATACCGAAGAGTACGAAGCGATCTTCGATGGCATCGCCGCAGTTGCCGAAGCCGCGCGGCGGGCTATCGCAGCCGGGGATGTGGATTCGCTGGGGCCGTTGATGCAGCAAAACCAGCGCCTGCTGCGCCAACTTGACGTCAGCGCTGACCAACTTGAACAGTTGATAGCCATCGCTGAAGAGGCAGGCGCGAGCGGCGCCAAGCTCAGCGGCGCGGGGCGCGGAGGTAACCTTATTGCTGTGGTCGAGTCAGAAAAACTTGAGGCAGTACAAAAAGCGCTGGTGGCGGGCGGTGCCGCCGGGGTAGTTGTAACAGAAGTAGGCGCGTAGAGTTACGCCGTTCCATCTCGGAGTCGCCAGCTGTCCCTCAGGTAGGCAAGTTTCCCCCCAACGACAGTAGCAACCACCTCTGCTTCCGCGTCCAGCAGTGTCAGGTCGGCGCGTGCGCCGCTTCGAATGCGGCCAACCTCACCGTCGATTCCCATCGCCTGCGCCTGAGACAGGCTTGTCGAAGGCCACGCCTGCACCAGCGGCCAGCCCGTTGCTGACATCAAGTTGCGCAACGCCGCATCCAAAGCCAGTACCGAACCGGCAAGGGTGCCATCCTCCAACCTGCACGCGCCATCCTTCACGATGACCGGCAGCCGGCCCATTTCATATCGCCCTGGCGGCATGCCCGCCGCTCGATTCGCGTCGCTTATCAGCAGCGTGCGGGTCGGCCCTTTACAGCGGCCCAATATACGCATCGCCGCCGGATGAACGTGGATCCCATCGGCAATCAGTTGAGCGTAGATTCTGTCATCGCTCAGTGTCGCGCCCACCGTGCCCGGATCTCTGTGGTGCAGACCGGTCATGGCATTGTACGTGTGCGTTGCCTGTGAAACACCCGCCTCAATTGCCGCGCACGCCTGTTCAAATGTGGCCGCCGTGTGTCCCAGCACCACCCGCACGCCCGCCGCCAGCGCCGCTTCAATGAGAGCTCCTGCCCCAGCCACTTCAGGTGCAAGCGTGATCATTCGTACCGGACCGGCGGCAAGCAGTTCTTCAAACTCCGACACCGATGGCGGGCGCAAAAAGTCGGGGTTCTGGGCACCGGGGAACTTTGGGTTGAGATAAGGTCCTTCCAGGTGCACGCCCATAATGCGGGCGCCCCCTATCTGGCCGTCATCGCTCCCCGACCGGCTCGTGTCAGCATACCGAGCCACATTTTCGACCGCCGCCAGGGTAGCCGAATGCGAAGCGGAGACGGTTGTGGCGTAGAATCCGGTGACGCCGTGCCGTGCCAGGAACCTGCTCATCGTCTCCAGACTTTCCGGCGTGGCATCCATCATATCCGCGCCGCCGCTGCCGTGAATGTGTACGTCGATGAAGCCGGGCAGCAAAGTGCAGTCACTGCCGTCAAGAAATGGCGTTTCCAGCTGGGCGATCTCGTTCTTCCATGGGCCCAGCACGTCACCCTGGCAGGTGAGAGAGAAACTGTAACCTGGTGGAGCCGCCACGGTCCCGAAAACTGTCCGCGCAGTCAGGCCGCGTATGCCGCCAATCGATGGCGAACCGCCATCCCGCGATCCTTCACCTTTCTTACCCGTTTGTTGCACAATCTACTCCGTTTCCTTCGTTCCTGCGCTCTTTCTCCAATACAGCACGCCCAGCGGCGGCAATTCCATCAGCGTGGACCACGAGGCGTTCTGCCAGGCGATCTCCTCCGCCTCCACTGGGAACGGGTTGTCAATACCGCTGCCGCCGTAAATCTGCCAATCGCTGTTCAGGATCTGCTGATAGCGTCCCGGCCCGGGCAGTCCGACCCTGTAGCCGTGGCGCGGAACCGGTGTAAAGTTGCAGACCACCACAATGCAACCGTCACCCTCGGCATCGCGGCGTACAAAACTGGTTACGGAATGATCCACGTCCTGATAATCGATCCACTGAAATCCCTCCAGGCTTGCGTCGGCCTGGTGCAAAGCCTTTTCCCAGCAATAGAGCCGGTTGCTGTCCCGTACAAATCGCTGCAAAGTACGGTGTTCTTCAAGTTCAAGCAGATGCCAGTCCAGGCTTGTAATCTCCGACCATTCGCGCCACTGGCCGAACTCTCCCCCCATGAACAGTAGCTTTTTGCCGGGATGAGCGTTCATCAGACCGTACAGCAGCCGCAGATGAGCAAACTTTTGCCAATCGTCGCCGGGCATCTTGTCCAGCATCGACTTCTTCAGATGAACGACCTCGTCGTGGCCCAGCGCGAGGATGAAATTCTCACTGAAAGCGTAGCTCAAGCTATACGTGATGAGATGATGGTTGTAGCGGCGGAACAACGGGTCCATTTCAAAGAAATTGAGCGTGTCGTGCATCCAGCCCATATTCCACTTGTAATCGAACCCTAGCCCGCCCGTGTAGGTGGGGCGGGAAACCATCGGCCAGATGGTGCTTTCTTCTGCAATAGTCAGTACGCCCGGCGTCCTTTCATGCAATACCTCGTTTGTCTTCCGCAAAAAGGCGATCGCGTCGAGATTCTCGTGGCCGCCGTACTGGTTCGGGATCCACTCCCCCCCTTCTCGGCTGTAGTTCAAATAGAGCATTGAGGCAACCGCGTCCACCCGCAACCCGTCTAGGTGGTACTCCTCCGCCCAGAACAGCGCGCTGGCAATAAGGAAGTTGCACACCTCGTTGCGACCGTAGTCGAAGATCTTCGTACCCCAGTCGGGATGATCGCCGCGGCGCGGGTCTTCATACTCATAAAGCGCCGCGCCGTCGAAATAGGCCAACCCGTGGGCGTCCTTGGGAAAATGGGCCGGCACCCAATCCAGAATCACGCCAATACTGTTCTGATGACAGTGATCGACGAAATACTTGAAATCATCAGGCGTGCCAAACCGGCTCGTCGGCGCAAAGTACCCAGTGCTCTGATACCCCCAGGATCCGTCAAAAGGGTGTTCGGTTATGGGCAAAAGCTCGATATGTGTGTAGCCCATCTCCTTCACGTATGCCACCATCTCGTGCGCCAGCTCCCGGTAACCCAGAACTCGATTCTCTTCGGAGTTGCGCCGCCAACTGCCAAGATGGACTTCGTAAATGTTTATGGGCTGGTCCAGGGCTTGGTTTCTGGGCCGATCTGCCACCCATTGCCCATCCCCCCAGGGATAGCTGTCCGGAGACCAGATTCGCGAGGCAGTTCCTGGCAGCACCTCCGCATAGAAACCATATGGGTCCGATTTGTCGATGCGGTAATCTACCAGTGGGAGCTGGATTGAGTATTTGTATTCGTCTCCTTCCGCAAGGCTTGCCCACGGCGTACCATCTGCCCCCGGCGCAGGCTGGGCAGGTATGAAGATCTCCCATATCCCCTCGCGAAATGTTTGCATCGGGTGGACATGCGGGTTCCAGTCGTTGAACGGGCCGATTACACTTACGCCCTGGGCATTTGGCGCCCAAACCGCAAACTGAACCCCGCTTACGCTGTCCACCGTATGGAAGTGAGCGCCGAACCTGCGGTAGGAATAGTAGAAATTCCCTTCGCCAAACAGGTACGCCTCGTCATCCGTAAACCATGATCCCGTCAACACATTTCTTCCTTATCCATCCGTCCGAATAGCGATCTGCCCAATTGCCGTGCAAGTGTCCCAACCACCAACCGTTATTCTGAGACCGTGAGCTAAGCAAGCCGACGATCTTCTAGTTCCTCACTCGCACCGACCACCGACCACCGACCACCGACCACTGACCCCCACCATAGTTGCAAGGCGGCTGACAACCAAAACTCCTGCATGGCGGCATCGCGATGACGAGCCGGTTAAGAATTGCAGGGAGCTCGGCCATCCTGTACGTTGTAGCGCATTCTTCTCGCAAGGGTGCGGGGCTACTGCTTGCAGATCCTCTTCAGTCCCGGCAGAAAGCTGTTTTCCGCCACACTATCCCAGCTCATGTTACCCGCCAGAGCACTGCCGACTCGGATCAATTCGGCCATCTGTGCGCGACTCTTGGGCAGCCGCTCAAAAATCCTTCCGGCCGTTCCTTCTGAACTGTGCGCCTCGATTTTGCCTCGCGTCTCCCCGTTTATGGCAAGAGCATCCTGCGGGGAACCGGGCATCGGCTCTTCCGACAGACCAATGTAATCGGCGATCACAAGCGGAAAAGCGCCGTCAGAAAGAACCGAGCTGGCGGCGCCGCCGTGAGGCAGCATGACCCGACCCGCCGAGTGTGTCGACCCGCCTTCCTGCCCATTCGCTGGCAGCAGCCCCTGCTGAACAAGCTCGTCCGCTGCCTGCTGCACAAAGCCGACGCAACCGCACACGTTGCTGACACAGGAGATCGCGCCGAAGCCGACGGGTTCAATCTGCGCGATTCCGAACGGTTCGTAGACGCTTTGCCCAAACTCCAGATCGCTGCCTCTGCGTATGTCACTGAAACCCATCCCAGCCGGCATTCGAGTGCCGCATCGGTCCCGGCTCCAACCAAATTGGTTCACCAGAACGATCTGGCTGTTGCGAGCGGCATGGTTATAGGGCTCAACATCCGCGAAAAAGAACTGTGCTTCCTCTCCGATCAGGTCGCCGTTGTCCGCACGATGGCCCACCGGCCAGTCATATTGCGTTTCCCAGCTTTGAACTGACTCGGGCTGGCGCCCCGCCGGCTCACTGGTGGCGAGCACGAACAGCACCGCCGTCTTTCCGGAAGTTCGCAGCAGACCTTCCAGATGGTTCATCACTCTCACGTCACGCCACAATGCCTTGGAGAGTACCAACCTGGCCACATGGGTAAAGACGAAATCAGGTTTGTAACCGAGCAACTTCCGGCAGTATTCCTGCAGGCGGCGTTTGGAATCCAGGCGTTCAGCAACCGTTATCTCCTCTACATTTATACCGTTGTAGACGAGGTCGATGTCGTAGTTGGTGAAGTGGCCCCCCAGAAAGCGCAGCTCCTCTCGTACCGAGTCGCCGACAGCAAATATCGCATCACAGTGAACCGCCTGCCGAACAATCGCGTGTTTGAAAAATGCGCTCTGGTCGCCAAAGACGGTATCCAGCGGCAGATGGGATTCCCTGGCGCGCAATAGCGCGTTGTAAAAACGAGTATCATGCCCATCGTGACTTTCAACCAACATGCGGGCGGTCGCCACCTCATGGGCGTAGAATACCGTCCGCCACTGCTCCGGCTCGTTTATCTGCGCGGCGAAGACGACCGGCAATCCCAGCCATTCGTGCGCGACAATTACCCGCTCGTGCGGCGCCAGCCCTGCGTCAACCCCCAGTGCCTTGATGCCCGCAAAGAGAGGCTGAGCAATTGTGATATACAGGTTGTACTCGTTGTCATAACTGTATCGCTGGCTCTGAATACCAAAGTTTTCCCACAGAAAGTAGCAGAAACTATCAATGTGATCCATGTGCGGGTTGCTGGCATCAACCAACAGGATCTCGTGCTCTGCATCTCCAAAATGTCGCCGCCCATACAGCAGCGCCACCTGGAAGGTCTGCTCAACCTCCCTCAGGGCCTGCTGGACCGGCTCGTCGACACCGTAGAAAATGCCATGCAAGCTGCTGTAGAGGACCTGCACGCCACCGAGCGGGTCGTTCAACCGTTCCATCTGCAGAGAATCCCAGCCGAACATGGGGCCGACCAGTATCGTCCGCTCAACCTGCTCGTTGTATGACTTTGTGCTCAGTATGCCGTCCAGAACGGAGCCGATACCGCCGACTTTCGCCCCGGCTTCATGAGTGGCATGGATCACAAGCGGGATCATATTTGACACTTGATGCTCCATTTGCGAATGTGAATCTGTCCAATCATAGCACATAAGAAAGAGTGCGAACGAATCAGTCTCAATCAGCCCGCCCCCTCACAATTGCATTGAGCGACCTGCGAAACTGTGCTATGGTGGCCAGGTTGGCCGCAATTTCGAGGCAAAAGAGGAACACTGATGGCTGAGCAAAACGTTTTTCACCTGCAGCGGCAGAGTCGGCGGCTTACGCTCGTTTGCAGCCTCACCCTGCTGTTCGGTGTGCTGCTGTTGCGGCTTATGGCTCTGAATCCGGATTTCAGCGCCCGCCGCTGGCTTATGATTTCCGCGCTCTTCGTTGCCGGCGTGTTCTGGTTTCTGCGGCGTGTCCTCGACCAGAACCATCCCCCCGACAGCGAGGAACTCTACCCCGATTTGGGACCGGCCAACCGCCTTACCATCTTTCGCGGCATTGCCTACGCCTGGATGGCCGGGTTTCTTCTTATGCCCCGGCCCGGCGGCCTGTTGGACTGGCTGCCCGCCCTGCTCTATATGGGGTCCAGCATTGCCGACGTGTTTGACGGTTACCTGGCCCGCAAATCCGGGCGCGTAACTCGGCTGGGGGAAACGCTTGATATGGAATTTGACGGCCTCGGCGTTCTGGTGGCCTGCGCGCTGGCCATCCAGTATGGGCAGTTGCCCCTGGTTTTCCTGCTGGTGGCGGCCGCCCGTCCCCTATTCGTCTGGGGAATGCAGTGGCGCACAAAAAGGGGACTCCCCAACTACCCGATGACAAAGAGCGACCAGCGCCGCGTCATCGCCGGTCTGCTGATGATCTTTCTGTGCACCGTGCTGTGGCCGATCTTTGAGCCCCCCGTCACCTATGCCGTTGGCGCCGTTTTCGGCAGCGCGGTCGCCCTCAGTTTTGTGCGCGACTGGCTGGTAACCATCGGCTGGCTGCGGCCCGACAGCTCTCCCTACATCATATGGCGCGCCCGCCTCAAAATGTGGGCTTTCGCCTGGATGCCCGTTGGCCTGCGAGCAACAATTGCGCTCCTGGTTTCGTTCATGGTCTCAAGTGTACTGGCGGAAGGGTCTGTTCTGCCCGCAGCGTTGAGTTGGCCCGTTGTTGTAGTCGGCGCCGCCGGCGGACTGGCGGCCCTGGCCGGGATAGGCGCTCGGACCTCCGCAGGGCTTGTAAATGCCGCCGTTTTCGTCTACTTCTTTTTCGGCGGTCAACCATGGCTGGGCCTGACATTGCTCGTCCTGGCTTCCCTCTTGCTCGTCCTCGGCAGCGGCCGCTTCACACTCTGGATCCCGGAGGAGCGCTGGCTGCGAGTCGGCGCCGCCGAGATGTAACTGTCGCGAACACGCGCATTCAAATGCAGGTCATTACCAACGCACACCTGTTGCAAGGTAACTACCCAGCCGCAATAAACTCGCGACACGAGCTGGAGCCAGCGAAAGGGTCTCTCTCTTCCGTTCATTTTATGGGCGGTCGGCCGCAAGCGGCCTCCCTTGTGCAGGGGCTGCGCCCCCGCAACGCCCCCCTCCAAAACCATGCCTCACCGGCCTTACGCACTCGTCGCTGCCGTGCCGCTCCAACAGCCCGGCGCCTGCCAACCGCATACCATCCCAAAAGCCTGGATGACGGCCGCGATAAAGGGCTGCGCAAGACCGACACTATACCTTGCAAAGTTCATACATAGCGCCAAAGAATCCATACCCAAATCAAGGAGGTAGTCGCACCTGCAATTCGCCGCCAGGGAGACATCTTGCCCACACGCCCGTCACAGGCCCCCTCAAAACAAGCGTTGTAAGAAATCCAAGTTTATGCAATCATAGTGAAGTCTGTCCTCCCCCACGCGGCGGAACGCCAATGTTGGCCTTATACAAGGAGACAGAAGATCATGAACGAGTTGCGTTCATTGGATTCACAGTCGTTTCGTATAACTGGGCTCGCGCTTCTGACCGCCTTGATCCATCTATTCCTGGGTGTCCAGGGTGGGATCTTAATCTTCATTCTCAACGGTCTTGGCTTTATCGCACTTGTCGTTGGGCTCTACCTGCTCCCACAACTTGCCAACTGGCGGACGCACATCCGCTGGGCCTTGGTCGCCTATACCGCGATTACGATAGTCGCATATTTTGTCGTAAATCAGAATCCATTGGACAGCGGCATAGGCTTGCTTACGAAGGCCGTCGAAGTGATCCTGATCATCCTTCTCTACTTGCAAACGAGGTAACTTCATGCGCATCGAGGAACTTGAAACGCCCGTCGCCGTCGTCGATCTGGACCGCCTTTCCGTCAACATCGACCGGCTGCAGAAATACCTGGCCAGTCACGACATCGACAACCGGCCCCACATCAAGACCCATCGCATCCCGGCCATTGCCCATATGCAGTTGGAAGGCGGCGCCGTCGGCATCACCTGCCAAACCCTGAGCGAAGCCGAGATCATGTGCAGCACCGGCATTCGAGATATCTTTCTGCCCTACAATCTGCTTAGCGCGGCGAAATTGAAACGGCTGATGCTCCTGGCCCGCCGGGCCAAAATGAGCGTCACCGCAGACTCCGCCCGCACTGTCGCCGGCTATGCCGAGGCGGCTGCACAGGAAGGAACGGTCCTGCCGGTTCTTATTGAGATGGATGGCGGCTATGAGCGTTGCGGCGTCACTACAACCGAAGGCGTGCGCGAGCTGGCACGCCAAATCGACAGCGCGCCCAATCTCCACTTTGGCGGCCTCATGGTTTACCCTTCAAACCCGGAGTCCAACGCGTTTATGGGCGAGTCGAAGATGCTTCTGGCTCAGGACGGGCTGGCTGTTGAGCGCGTAAGTGGCGGCAGTTCTTTCGTCATGTGGCAAGCGCACGAGTTCACCGAGTTCACCGAACACCGAGCCGGCATGTATGTCTACGGCGATCGCAACCTGGTCGATGCCGGCGTCATGGCGCTCGACGACTGCTCATACTTTGTCCTCGCGACCGTCGTCAGCCGGCCGACCGAAGATAGAGTCGTGCTCGATTCGGGTAGCAAATCGCTGGCCGCGGACAGCGGCCGCCAGGCGCCTGGACACGGACTGATTGTCGAGTATCCCGAAGCGGAGATTTTCAAGCTTTCAGAGGAACATGGCCACGTGGATGTTTCACGCTGTGACCGCAAGCCGGAGATCGGTGAACGGGTCAGCGTTCTGGTCAATCACTGTTGTGTCTCTAACAACCTTTTCCCGCGCATTGTCGGCCACAGAAGCGGGGAAGTGGAGTTGGAATGGCCGGTTCTCGCTAAAGGTTGGTGAACGCCGCCTCAGGTGCCCCGACACCTCTGCAAAAGTTCCAGCTGTCGGCATCAGCGCAGCAAATGCTCGCGCCATGCATCAGAAAAGGTTGCCAAGCATGCCTGGCAAAACGAAAATGCCGAGGTAGACCAGCAGCAGCGCAACAAGCACTAGACGGACCTTCCCCCATAGACCGAGACTGCCAAACCAGCCTCCACTGCCGCCGCTGGACCGCGGAAATTCCTCTTCCCGGGCTGCTTCGCGCCGCCGTTGGGCTGGACCCTCAGGGGGCCCAAGTTCCGGGTCGGCGCTCGCCCGTTGCGGCGGCGCCCCCACAAAGGCTTCCTGTTCGCCTACTGGTTGGCTCAGTATTCGATGCAGTTCCGTAGCAACCGAGGGCAGCCTCGATTTCAGAAA
The DNA here is from genome assembly GCA_963662575.1 of Caldilineaceae bacterium. Lineage (GTDB taxonomy): Bacteria > Chloroflexota > Anaerolineae > Caldilineales > Caldilineaceae > Bin5. Next base: position 4,890,583 of record OY759723.1, on the reverse strand, counting down.
ATCCAGTCCCGGTTGTTCGATGTAAAGCAGCTCTACGTCAGTTTCCGCGAACGCGCTCTGGCCATACGGCTCGTCCGACAGAATGGCCTTCTCTCCAAAGATTTCGCCCTCGCCGCGCGTCCAACTGCCGTCGCCATTCAGAGTTTGCAGACGGACCACACCCTTCTCGATGAAGTAAAGAGCATCGCTGGGCGCGCCCGCCCGGAAGACCTGCTCTCCTCTGTCAATACGGGCATGACGCAGATGACGGGCGACCTCCCGCAATTCATCAACTCGGAGATCCGTTAGCAGTGGAATCCGGCGCAATCTCTCCTCATCGACCGACTCCCGGCGAGGAGAAGATTGGGAGGCCAACGCCTGATCCAGCGCCGCTCCAATCGCAGGCACACGTCCAGCCAGTTCTTCGAGATCCGATCTGTATAGCACCCAAAGATTCGTGTTTCTGATCGCAGTAGCGTTTTCCAGCCGGTCCTCGCCGGTCAGCAGCCCCATAGCCCCAAAATAGCTGCCAACACCTTCCCGGGCCAACTCCTGCAGGACACCGCTCTCGTTCTCCGCAGTCAGTTCAACCTCGCCCTGATCTACCAGAAAAAGTGCATCGCTGCTTTCGCCCAGACGGTAGATCGATTCCCCCGAAGGCACATGCTGGAGCACGAGCTTCTGAACGATGGCGTGCAGATTAACCGGCTCCAAATGGCCAAACAGAGGCGTCTGTGCCAATCGCACCACCGCCTGAGTCTGGTCGGCTACACTCAGGCTGCTCCGGCTATGTCGCCCCAATGTCCGCCGCAGCACTGGATACTGGCTGCTCAAGCTGTAAAACGTAGCCGCGGGCAGAGTCCAGATTAGGCAGTCCTCTACCGCAAATGCGCTGGCATCATAGGGCTTATTCGTCAACATGGGCAGGACACCGAACAGGTTTCCCGGTTCGACTAGCCTTGCAGTTGGGCCTGGCTCCTCCGGCGAGGGGGCCGGCTGCAACTCCAGGGCCCCTATTTCCAGCAGGTAAAGCGCCTCGGCCTGTTGCCCGCTCTGAAAGAGGAACCTCCCGCGCAGAAGCTGGTGGGGCTGCATGCTACGCGCCATAGGACCTATAACCTGCTCCGGCAGGCCTCGCAGCGCCTCAGTATTGACCAGCTGTTCAACCAGATAGTCTTCCAACTGCGAAATCTGTTCTCCAAAGTTCTGACTGAGCTTGATGCCAATTCCATAATGACTCTGTAGCAGTTGGCGCAGATCTTCATCGGGCAATACCCATACATGGACATCGGAAGCGGCTACCGCGCTTGTATTGTGAGCCAGGCTCCGCAGAAACTCTGCCTCTCCCAACAGACTGCCAGGCCCCAGCGTCGCCAGAACTGAACCGTAGGAGTCAAACAAGCGCACAAAACCGCTTCGTACCAAGTAAAGCTCACTGCAAGTCTCATCACTACGGAAGATGGTAGCGCCGCCTGGCTGACTCTCTTCGCGAAGGATCGATACGACCTGAGTCAACTCCGTATCTGACAAATCATTAAAGAGAGGCGTTGCGCGAAGAAATTCGACAGACATGAAAACTCCTTTCGGACACGATATTCTGCGCCAATGTCAACCAGTATTGTGCCAGAACGAGTGAACAATCCCCAATGCATATTGGAAAACGACAAGAACGCCGCCTGTTTGAGCACGGCAGCGTCGCCAGCTTGGTAATAAGAGTTGTGCTTTGTGTCGCAGTAATCTCAGACTACCGCCCCGTTATCGCTTTCCCGGCGAACGAGCGGCGCATCGCCTCGCCGCACAGCGACCCTGCCCTCCTTGTTCAAGGACTTGGCTCCAGTCTTGAAGATTCCTGAATGAGAGTGATAGGATGCTATTAGCACAATGGAGATTCAGCCGCGCTCCTGATATAATATTAGAAATACAGGATTCGAAAGCAGGAAACGGCGGGACGCAAAACGGCCTGCCATCGATGCAGACCGTCGCAGGGAAGGAGTTTCACACACCTCTGGCCCTCTCCCTGCTTGGGCTACCGGGGGAACTACTGGCTGAATCCTGCTATGTCGGAGCGGGGAATTCTTCCTCAATCTGGTGCCGAAGGTGGGAGTCGAACCCACACGGGTTTCCCCACACGAGTTTGAGTCGTGCGCGTCTGCCTATTCCGCCACTTCGGCTTGCAAAAATTATAGCCGTTGGCGTCAATATCAGTCAAATAACCGGCAATTGCGCTAGCAGCCGCCTCCATGGTTGTTTTCCGAGTTGCCGTTACATGAAGCGAATCGGATGGCAGTGTCGCGAACGAAGTTTCATTTTTCGCTCGCCGCTCTGCTGGTCGGTCCGCAGCTAACCTGCAAAAACGGGCTGTTCATGGACCAGGACAATCTAATAGAACGCTCGCTTCAAGGAGACTTGGAAGCGTTCAACCAATTGGTTATCGAGTATCAAGGGCTAGGCTACGGAGTCGCCTACCGCCTCCTTGATGATCCGGATTCGGCCGCGGATGCCTTGCAGGACAGTTTCATCAAGGCCTTTCGCGCGTTGGAAAAATACCGGGGCGGAAGCTTTAAGAGTTGGCTCATGCGTATTGTCGTAAACACCTGTTACGATCATCTGCGAAGCCGGCAGCGTAAGCGCACCGAAAGCCTGGATGATATGCCAGTGGATGAGGAGTATGTAGTCCAACTGACGGACCGCGGCGAAACGCCGCACGAATACGCCGAAAGGCGGGAGTTGCAGGCGTTGATAGGGTCCGCTATCACTTCTTTGCCTGAAGTCCTGCGCACTGCCATTGTCCTGCGCGATGTCGAAGGGTACGCATACGAGGAAATCGCGGAGATCACCAGCGCGGCCGTGGGAACGGTCAAGTCTCGAATCAACCGGGCGCGCGGCCGAGTTCGCGACTACCTTGGCAAACACGCGGAACTTTTGCCATCCGTCTATCGTCATTCATTGAAGTAGGGGATGTATCCGTTCCCTACACTCTGTCTGTATAGCTGAGACAGTTCACCCTAAGTCAAGTTCAGGATGAGCTAACCATGGACAGTCGCCGGATCGGTCAAGCCAGCGTAACGGCAATTCAGAGCTAACGACTATGACGCCTCAAAATATGCATTCGGTCGATGAAGAATTGGTTGCGGCATTTGTTGACGGTGACGTGACTATCGAAGAACGCCAGCGCGTCGAGGCTGCCATGGCGGCCGATGAACAGGTCGCCTGGGAAGTGAATACACTGCGCCAGACCGTTGAGCTGCTGCAGGATTTGCCTGCCGTACCGTTGCCCCGCTCATTTGTTTTGTCGGAAGATCAGGTAGCGGACGTACTGCATGAGCGGCGAAGTCGTGCCATCGCCACAACTGCTCCCGCCACACCTGCTCCCGCTACAGCGGACCAGGACCCTCAGGATTCCCCCTGGCAGCGGTTCTTGAGATTCCTGAACGGCGGCGACTTGGCTCTCCGGAATGCGGCCGCGCTCGCGGCTGTGCTGCTCGTTCTCTTCTACGTCGCCGAGGTTCAGTTGCAACAGAACCAGGTCGGAACCCCTGACGGGGCCGGCGAACAGCTCTCGCAAGAGCCCTCATCACCACAGGCCCAGGTTACCGCCGTGGGAGGAACTCTATCGAAAACCGAAGGCGCCGTTGCCGATGCGCCCGCCTCAGATGACGGTCAGGTAGCGGATACAGAGAACGGTGCTGCCCAGGAGGATGGCGAGGCCGAATTTGGCGTGATGAGTACCGGAGACCAAGACCAGGAAACCGTGGATTCGTCGGAGCAGCCAGTTGCAGCCGCGGAAGTGAAATCTGAATCTGGCGCCGAAGCAGAACAGGTCGCTCGTACAGAATCGAGTCCCGCTTCCGCCCCGGGCACTTCAGGGGAAACCCAGCAGTCTGGCAGCGAAAATGTGGACGACTCCAATCAGTCTCTACTTACTGTCTTCAGGTACGCACGCACCCTACTTGTCCTGGCGGTCATAGCCTTCTGGCTGTTCAGCCGCGTCAGATCCAGGGGCAGCCGTGCCTGAACTACCGGAGGTTGAGACCTACGTTCGGGCGCTTGAACCTCTGCTGACCGGAAAGACAATCCAGGCGGCGGCTGTACACTGGCCGCGCACAATCGCTTCTCCTGATGCCGCCCTGTTCCCGGACCTGATCCGCGGGCGGCGCTTTGTTTCCTTTGCACGGCGTGGAAAATACATGCTGTTCGGCCTACACAGCGGCGAATCGCTGATTGTGCATCTGCGCATGACCGGCGAACTGCGGATTCATGCGCCCGCCGCCTCCGTTCCGTCGGCCGTTCCTGTAGACAAACATACCCACGTCTTGTTCGAGTTGGACACTGGCGAAGAGCTGAGATTCCGCGACACTCGCAAGTTTGGGCGCATCTGGTTGGTCGAGGATGTGTCAGAGGTAGTGGGAAAGCTCGGTCCGGAGCCGTTGAGCGAAGAGTATATTCCGAATACTTTGGCGCAAGCCCTGGAAGGGCGCAAAGCGAACATCAAAGCGCTGTTGCTCAACCAGTCGGTGGTAGCGGGCGTTGGCAACATTTACGCCGACGAATCGCTGTTTCACGCCGGCATCGATCCACGGCGGCCGGGCGGCAGCCTTACCGCCGCAGAAACAGTGAATCTTCATTGTGCTTTGCGGGATGTACTACTGGCGGGAATCGAGGCGCAGGGCAGTTCACTGCAAAACTATGCGCCGCCGACCGGCGGCAAAGGCGGTTTTCAGGAGCAGTTCCAGGTCTTCCGCCGCACCGGCGAGCCGTGCTTTCGCTGCGGCGCCCCAATAAGCCGCATTCTTCTCGGCCAAAGAAGCACGCACTTCTGTCCCACCTGTCAGAGCTGAATAAAGGCGTTGAACGCCCCGAAATGAAAGATGCGGAGGCCGATGTCGCTGCCGGCCCCCGCACGAATTAGTTTTGTATTGTAACTGTGTGTCAGCCTGACCGTCCTGGCGTGTTGCGCCGCTTCGCTTCAGCCAACTCCTCCTCCAGCGCCGCCTTACGTTTCAATTCGGCCTCTTTCCCCTCGGCCACAGCCCTGTCCCAGCGCGACTGGTATTTGGCGTCAAAGGTGGTAGCACGCGATGGCCCGAAGATGTAGGCCACCGCTGCGCCTATCGCTGCGCCCAAGAGCAGGCCGATAAAGAGATTCTCAGATTTCCCCAACTGAACGCCTCCCTGCCTCATTCAAGACCGCCCTTGGCGCGGACAACCTCTGGCCTTCACAGATAACGGTCAACCACCAACGCCTGCTTCAGCCCACCGTGCCGTCTATCACCGTTACGTCTTGTGGCTCCTGAACGGAGACCGGCTCCAGGACCTGTTGGTCTTTAGGCAGGAGCCAGCCGATCAGCACATATACCAGTACCCCTGTGCCTACACTCCCGATGGCGAAAGCAACCCAAATCAACCGGACAAGATTGGCGTCCAGGCCAATCGCCTTGCCAATCCCTCCGCAAACGCCGAACATCATGCGGTCTTCCCGGCTGCGCTTTAACGGAATTCTGGACTTGGCGCGGCGCAGACTGGCTTTAACCGATTCGCGGTTTATGCTGGACGTCGCCCGCGTTTTTCCGCTCTGCATCTTGTCGCGTGCACCTACGATTCGACTGCGCCATGCCTTCTGATTCTTAAGCATGAGAAAGCCCGCTCCTATCAGCAACACCGGCCAGAATAACAGCCCCATCACTCGCCAGAACACACTCCACAGTGCCGGCAAGATCCCAAGATTCGCCAGCAACCATACGGCGCCGCAAAGAACAAGCAGGAGCCCGGCTCGTTCTACGTTCTTTTCGTTCAATTCCAGCGCCGCCGGGGCATGCTGACCTGCTTTTGCCGTACCTACTGGCAGCAGCAGCCACAGCGCTGCATAGGCAAACAGGCCCGCGCCGGCAGTGCCAAGCGTCAGTACCACCCACAGCATGCGCACCAGAATCGGGTCGATTCCGAAATAGTCGCCTAGACCGCCGCAGATTCCGCCGATCATTTTCTCTTCAGGGTGACGGAAGAGATAAGCTGCCCTCTTTTCTTCACCACCAGCAACCTGTTCGCTCTCAGCCGTCTCTACGGGAATGGCGACCTCCTCCATGGAGGGCTGGGCCGCAGAGACTGAGCCGTCTTGATTTTCGGGTTCGGTCGTCTGCTCAGGCTGCGTTGGCGTATTCTCATTCATAGCTGACTCCTTAAGCGCTGTGTAGCGGCGCATTCGCCATATTTGCAAAGCGATGCATTCTTACTTCACCTTACGCACACACTGTAGAAAAGTTTCGCGCCCCCACCAGTACAGTACTTTTGGGGACGCGAACTCAGCGTATTTGTCAGCTCGCAAGTTGCACATAGGCTGACCTGCCCGACCAAACCATAACTCGCCATGGGTCAAATGGCAGGGCCGCTCTCAACTATCTATCCGCACCTCTCGGCCTTCTTCCTGGCTGCGGTAGATTCCATCCAGAATCTGCTGTACTTGAAGTGACTCCTCCGCCGGCACCGGCGAAGGCGCGCCCTCCGCGACCGCTTTGGCGAAAGCAACGCACTCCAGCGCGTGCGGTTCCATCTTGTCCTGGGTCAACTGTAGAAAACGGTTGTAGAACTGTTTGGTCTCGTAGTTCGTTTCGAGAATCTTCGTCGTCGGCCAGTGACATCCGCCTTCAGTGCCGTACAGCCATATCTGTGTGTCCTCGCCCGGCGTGTCATGGTGCAGCAACCAGCTTGTCTCCAGAACAAGCGTAGCGCCATTCTCGAAGCGCACAAATGCCGCCGCAAAATCCTCCACGTCCATATCCTGCGGCACAGGGTCCAGCCTCCACTGGCTGAACGCGCCTTCCCGCTTGGCCAGAGGAGCCTTGGCCACGCCGGAGACGGCCACCGGTTGAGGGTTGTCCATCAGCCATAAGGTCAGATCCAGTATGTGGACGCCAACATCAATCGTCGGACCGCCGCCGCTGTGTTTCTTGTATATGAAACCCGGCCGCACTGGCAGCCAGCCCCGGCGCAGCATCCAACTGCGAGCGTGGTAAACTTCCCCCAGCGTGCCGGTGGACAGTTCCGCCTTGAGCGCCTGAGAATCTCCTCTGAAGCGGAAGTGCTGTGCCGTCATCAGCAGCTTGCCTGAACGATCGCGGGCCGCTATCATCTGGCGAATTTCCGCCGGTGTAGGCGCCAGCGGTTTTTCGCATAGTACGTGCTTTCCCGCTTCCAGCGCCGCAGTCGCAATTGGCGCATGGTACCTGTTCGGCGTGCAGACATCTATAATGTCAATGTCCGGATCGCTGAACAACGCCGCTGGGTCGTTTGCCAGCTCTTTGACACCGTAGAGCGTCCCCCATCTTTCCAGGGCCTCTGCCGAAATATCGCTGCCGGCCACAACCTCCGCCTGCTCTGACGCGGCCCACCCCGGCATGTGCGCCTTGGCAATGCCGCCCACTCCCACGACTCCTACTTTAAGAATTTTCGACACACCAGCTTCCTTTCAATCTGCGGGCACTGACGTTCGCCGACTGATGACGGTTGGAACGTCAATACTTGAATTCACGTGAATCGTTGATAGAGATGAAGACTTTCTCCAAGAGCAACCAGCGCCTGGAAACTCGTCTGCTCGCAACCGATTCTGTCGCACCCGAAAGTGCAACCACTACTCGATTTTCCTGTAGGGATATGGCCATCACAGCAGATCATAGCACGTATTCCCTGCGGGCTCAATAGCCTTTGGCCGCCGTGTGCATTCCCGCACTGAAATCATCCCCCAAGAACGCTGCGTCTCGCCCGCCTCCCGTGAAGAAGACCAGAAATTCCGCTGGAATTCACCACTATTCCTTGACTGCGCGCCAATACCTGATAACGCCATCCCTCTAGTGCAATTGCATTGAACTGAGACAAAATCTCGTCATTCTGCCTGAATCGGGAGGGGCGCCCCTTGTGGGCGCTTTCCGTGGACTAGCTATTGAGTCCAACCGCAAAACACTCGTAAACTCTCGTGAACTCTCGTCAACGCTCGTACCAGCACACACATGCCAACTGATACCTGTGGATTGCAAAGTTGCCCAACTGATGCTATGAATAGATCGAACTCACGCAACAAAAATCCGCGCCAACATCGCTTCCACCAGGAGACTGACATATGCCAAGCATGACCGGCGGCCGCTTTATCGCCGAAACAGTTCATGGTTATGGGATCACCCATGTTTTCTTCATGCCCTACATCGGCCCAAGAGCTCTCATGGAAATGGAAAAACTGGGGATCAAGCGCGTGCAGACGCACGGGGAAAAAGCTGCCGCTTACATGGCCGACGCTTACGCCCGTGTCAAACGAGGCCCCAGCCTCTGCATGGCCCAATCCGTCGGCGCCGTCAATCTGGCGGCCGGGCTGCAAGACGCCTACCTGGCCTGCTCGCCCGTGGTTGCTCTGACCGGCCGGGAGTTACTCATCAACCAGAAGCGTCACGCCTACCAGGAAGTCGATCACGTCAATCCATTTTCGGCTGTGTCCAAATACAGCGCCTATGTCCCAACCCCGCAACACCTGCCCGTCTACCTGCGCCAGGCCTTTCGAGCTGCCACCACCGGCACGCCCGGACCGACCCACCTCGACTTGGAGGGAATCGCCGGTCAGGGGGTCGTGGATCAGGAGGCCGACTTGGAAGTCTATGCCGAAGAAATGTTCGCCCAGCTGCCGCCGTTTCGGCCCTCAGCCGAGCCCTCCAGGATCGATGCCGCGCTCCAGCTGCTTGCCCGCGCCGAACGCCCGGTCATTGTCGCCGGCGGTGGCGTCTCGGCCTCCGATGCTCGCAACGAACTGATAGAGTTGGCGGAAAAACTCGCTATTCCGGTCGCGACTTCGCTGAATGCAAAAACGATGTTTCCTTTCGACCACTCGCTTGCCGTCGGTGTTCCAGGCTCATACTCCCGCGCCTGCGCCAACCAGGCCCTGTGTGAAGCCGACCTCGTATTCTTCATTGGCAGCCACACCGGTGGTCAAGTGACAAACGCCTATCATATTCCCCCCCAGGGCACGCCAATCATCCAACTGGATATCAACCCCGAAGAGATAGGCCGCAACTACCCGGTCAAGGTAGGCATGCAGGGGGATGTCAAGAGCAGCCTCAGACACATGATCGACCGCGCCGCGCCAGGGTCCCCCCGCAAGGCATGGGTTGGCCGTGTGCAAGAACTGGTGCAAGAGTGGAAAGTGAGTGTGGCGCAGCACGTTAACGCCGAGATTCTACCCATGCGCCCGGAGCGCCTCTGCCGCGAGCTGACCGACTACCTGCCCTCCGATGCTATCCTCGTCTCCGACACCGGCCACGCCGGAATCTGGACCGGCACAATGATCGATCTGAAACATGCCGACCAAAGCTTCATTCGCTGCTCTGGCTCTCTTGGATGGGGGTTGCCGGCAGCTATGGGCGCCAAGTGCGCGGCGCCGGACCGCCCCGTGCTTTGCTTCACCGGCGATGGCGGCATCTGGTATCACCTGAGCGAATTGGAAACCGCGGTGCGCTGCGGCATCAATACCGTCACCGTCGTCAACAACAATCATTCTCTCAATCAGGAACAAGGCGGCGTTGAGCAGATTTACGGCGGCAGGACGTCCGGTTCCGATGAACTCTGGCTCTTCGACGACGCCGATTTTGCCAGGATGGCGGAGTCGTTCGGCGCTCTCGGCATAACGGTACACAAACCGAGCGAGCTTGCCGGGGCTCTCGACCAGGCCTTTGCCTCAGGCCGACCAGCAGTAGTTGACGTCAAGACCCACGTTGAAGGCATCGCGCCGCGCGCGTGGATGCCAGCCAGCTAGGATTGGACGAAGCCATAGTCGCCCATTAAGTCGGCAAACACACTCTCCTTCCGGCTTGGAAGGCGCCCTGTAAAGGTGTGTCGGTTTGCTCCGCCGTTCCGCAGTCTGATAGAATGACCAAGGCTTACGGCCCATCTGTTCGTTACGAAGGACAGATGATTTGCCGTCGCCAGCTATTCAGACCCAAGGCCAATTCTGACGACAGTCATCGGGTCTGCGCAAACAGGCAGTTCACATCATTTCGAACTTGGAACGCGGAAGGCTCTGCATGAAAGCGATGCTCTATCTGGACCAAATAGTCGAGCCGGTTGCTGTGCTGGACGACGTGAAGATTGTCGAGTTTGGCAGTGACAATCACCCGGAAAACGACCGTGTCAGAATATATTTCAATACCAGTAACCTGAATGCGACAAAGACGATGGTCGAACTTCACCGTGACCGCAAGATGACGGTCAAATTGGAGGACGGCCGTTCTGCCCCCGCTTTGATTACGCACCAAAGTCTGGATGCAAAAGGCCATTTTGCTGGCGTCTTGAGAGTGCTCGGACCACTGGCCTGAGATCGACGTGAGCATCCAATCCACGCCTGCTCTCCCCTCGGCTCCGCTCAGCCGCGGGGAGAACTACATTACTTGCCCGCATTCGGCTCCAATTTCAGGCAAAGCGCATTAGTTACATGGTCGCTGATCAACACCTGCGCCCTGCACAAGAGGAGGTCCTCCGCTATGAAGGGGGGCGCCTCGGTATCAGCGCGGTGCCCGGCAGCGGCAAGACCTTCACTCTGAGTTATCTAGCCGCCAAGTTGGTGCATCAGCTGGCAGGCTCCGGTCCCATGGACGATCGTGAAGTGCTCGTCGTCACGTTCACCAATGCCGCCGTAGAGAACTTCCGCAACAGTATCGGCAGGTTCATCCAGCGTGGGCGTCTCTTGCCAAGCGGCTTTCGCGTGCGAACTCTCCATAGCCTGGCCTCTGACATAGTTCGAGAACGACCCGGGCTTGTCGGGCTGGGCGAAGACTTTGCAATCGTTGACGACCGTACCAGCCAGGAAATAAAACGGCAGGCCGTCAACAACTACCTGCAGTCCAATCCAGACTTTCTGGGCGCGTTCATCAAGCCTGAGCTTCTGAGCAATCCCCGCCGCTTGCAGCGGCCGCTCCTCGTCACCGCGCAAGAAATCGCCGAGTCATTCATTCGCCGCATGAAAGAGTTGCGCACGGATTCCTTCACGCTGGAGAATGCTCTCGAGCAGCAGTCAGGCGCCTGGCCGCTACTTTCCTTCGGTTTGCAGATCTACAAAGACTACCAGCGCGGGTTGAGCGTGCGCGGGGGCGTCGACTTCGATGACCTCATTCTGCTTGCCCTTCAAGCATTGGAGTCCGATGAAAATCTGCTGGTGCGCCTGCAGAGTCGCTGGCCCTATGTGCTCGAAGACGAGGCCCAGGACAGCAGCGTCCTGCAAGAGCGGATGCTGTCTCTTCTGACCGCCGCGCATGGGAATTGGGTCCGGGTGGGAGACCCCAACCAGGCTATCAACACGACCTTTACCAGCGCCGATCCCAAATTTCTCAGAGATTTCGTGGATAGCAAGGCGGCAAAAGGCTTGCCCTTACCAAATTCGGGCCGCAGTGCCGCCCCAATCATACAGCTCGCCAATCTGTTCATTGACTGGAGCCGCGCAGAGCATCCGTTGCTTCCTCCGGACAAGGCACTTTCACTTCCCTATATTCTGCCCACCGAAAAAGGCGACCCGCAGCCCAATCCGGAGCCGGGTCATCCGGCCGTGTTTTTCTATGACCGTGCGCTCACGCCTCCAGAAGAAATCCGGACTCTTGTCACAAGTCTGCAGCGCTGGCTGGAGAACAATTCCGAGAAGACCGCGGCTGTGCTCATCCCCGATAATCGCCGTGGGGCCGAGTTCGGCCGAGCATTTGAGGAAGCCTCGCTACCCTTCGACGACTCGCTGCTGCAGTCCACCAGCACCACGCGCGTCGCCGTTGACGCGCTCGTGAAGTCGTTGCGTTACATCAGTCAACCTCACCAATCCTCCCATCTGGGTCCACTCTGGTCTGATGTCTGGTGGACGCGGCGGGGGCTCCCTTACATTCAACATGCAAATGGCAGCGAGGAACCCGCCAATGGCTCGTTGGAGGCCAATACCCCCTGGATGACCGCCGGGGCCGAAGCGGGTCAGAGCGCCTCAGAGGAGGCTCTGCCGCAGCCGGTGTCGCTCTTTGGCAGAGCACTCGGCCAGTTGCGTCACACTGAGCAGTTCGTATTTCCCGCTGCCGGCGATGACTGGCTGAATGGAATCGGCTGGCTCGACAACTTTGAAGGATTTCGGCAGGTCGTCGAGCAGTTCCAGACAGACCTTAAGCGCTGGTGTGCGGCCGCGGTTCTTCCTATCGACGAACTGATCCTGACACTGGGACAGGATCTCTTCATTGAAGCGCCGGAACTGGCTCTGGCGCACAGCGTGGCCATTCTGCTGGCGAAGCAGGCCCGAGAGCGGCCCGAACTGCGATTGCCCGAGTTGACACGTGCGTTGGAGGATATCGCGAATAACCGGCGACGAATCCTGGGCTTCGGCGAGGAAACCCGCGGCTTCGAGCCGCCAAAGGGCAAAGTGACCATCGCCACCATGCACACCGCCAAAGGGCTTGAATGGGACCGCGTCCACCTGGCCTCGGTCAGTAACTATAGCTTTCCCAGCGGCGGAGACGAGGACACTTACCGCGGAGAGCCCTGGTTCATACGCGACAGCCTCAATTTGACAGAAGAAGCTCTGGAACAGACCTCGCAACTGCACATGGGGACTCTGGATGAATATGTCCCGGGCCTTGCATCCCACAGGGCCCGGCAGGAATACGCTTCCGAGCGTCTGCGTCTCTTGTACGTTGGCATCACTCGCGCCCGCCAGGAGTTGATCCTGACCTACAATACCGGAATGCTCCATGAAACAAGCCCCAACCAACCGGCACTTGCATTTGCGGCGTTAGGACAGATTTGGCAAGAGAGCGAGAAACTGTAAGAGGAGGCTAGGCAGTCGGAGTAGCGAGAGCACACCGCCGCTGCAAGAGAGAATTGGCAATCCCACCTGAGTCTAGGGCCTTCCAAGGCAACCGACATAGGCACCAAACTTGAATACGAGCGATGGGCTATACCAAATGCCCATCGCTATTCGACCACTCTCGCCCGCCCAATGTCACCGCTTCTCCAGTCGAAGACGCATGAAACGTATACCAAGGGAATCGCGGCGCAGTCTGCCATCTCCAATCTGGCGTTGACACTTCCAACCTATCGGAACCATTGATGCGGCACGCAAAGATTCAACACTATTGCGAAGGGATTATCGAGGCCGGCTGGCTGGCGGCCCTGATCGTCGCGCCTCTCTTCTTCAATACATACTCCAGTCGTGTATTTGAGCCGGACAAGGTCAGCCTCATCCGCACAATATCCCTGGTCATGCTACTGGCATACCTGGTGAAAGCCATCGACGGCGGCCGGCTGTGGCTGCCGGCAGGTGGAGAAACGCGCACGGCCGGCAGCCCAACTCCTGCGCCCAGCGACGATTTGCAAACGGGGACCGACTGGAGTCCGGCCAACCTGTGGAAGCTGCCTCTACTGCTGCCTGTACTGCTCTTGGCGGTCTCCTACGCCCTCAGCACACTCTTGAGCATATCGCCCTCCTTAAGCTGGTGGGGTTCCTACCACCGCTTGCAAGGCACCTACACCTTCTTCAGCTATCTGGTAATTGCTCTCCTAACAGCAGCCCATCTCCGGCAACCGGCTCAGTTGCGCCGTCTACAACATACGATAGTCATCACCAGTTTGCCCATCGCAATCTATGGCGTATTCCAGCACTTTAACAAGGATCCCCTCCCTTGGGGACAAGATGTGACAGCCCGTATTTCAGCAAATGCCGGCAATCCGATCTTTCTTGCCGCGCATCTGATTATGGCCTTCTTCCTGACACTGGAACGCGTCGTCACCAGTTTTTCCTTCCTCCTCGCGGAAGGGTCCTCTCCGACCGCGGCAAATGAGCCGGAAGAGGGCAGACAGGCTTCTGCCCCGGACAACAGTCTTGCCAGCGTGTTGGCCGGCGGCGCCTATCTGTTTGTCCTTATCGTCCAACTTCTCGCAATTTTCTGGACGCAGAGCCGCGGCCCCTGGCTTGGCCTCGCCAGCGGTCTGTACATATTTGTCTTGCTTCTTCTCACCGGCATGCGTCGACGCAATTATCGCATCTGGACGGCTGCCTGGGTCGGGCTGGGCGTGGCCGGAGTCATGGTGCTTGTCCTCCTCAATACGACCGTGTTGGGTCAATCCTTTCGCCAGGTCCCTATCTGGGGCCGTCTGGCTACCATGCTGGACAGTTCCGGCGGCACAGGGAGGGTCCGCGTTCTTATCTGGGAAGGCACTTCGGAGATGGTTTCCCCCCATCAGCCACTAACCTACCCAGATGGCAGTCAAGACCCCTTCAATCTCCTGCGTCCACTGATAGGCTATGGCCCCGAAACGACGTGGATGGCCTTTAACCGCTTCTATCCCTCAGAGTTAGCCCAATTGGAAGCGCGCAACGCCAGCCCCGATCGCTCCCACAACGAGACCTGGGACAGTCTGGCCATCACCGGCGTCTTCGGCTTTATTGCCAGCTCCCTCCTCTACCTGTCGATATTCTTTTGGGCGCTGCGCTGGCTTGGACTCATTCGTTCACGAAGGGACATCGCCCTGTTCTTCGCACTGCTGGTAGGGGGAGGTATCCTCCTGTGCACCCTTTTCCTGCTGCGCGGTGTGAGCGTCGGCTTCATAGGGGTAAACTGGCCGACCGGTCTGATTCTGGGGCTTATTGTATTCGTCACTCTGGCAGTCTTCATTCAACCGGAATCAGAAGCCCCAGTCGTAGACAGCCGAAGACGACTACTGTTGGTTGCTTCCTTGGCAGCTATCATTGCCCATTATGTCGAAATTCATCTCGGAATTGCCATCGCCGCCACCCGCATCTACTTCTGGATAATCGGCGCCGTGCTGCTTGTACTGGGCATGCGTTGGCTGGTCCCGGACCCTTTTGCATCGGCAGAGCCACGCACCCACCTCGGAGATGTACGGGGCGAGAGGAGCGCGAGTGGAAGGCCCTCCCGGGCAGCAACGCAGGCTGCGTCGGCGCGCGGCCGTCGCCAAACTGAAGCTGGCCGATCCGGATGGGCTGATATCTTGCCGCCTACCATCTTGCCAGACCTGTTGGTGATGATGACCCTGGTCTACCTCTTTACCGTAAACTACGCCGGAATGTCGAACCCTTTCATGGTATTAGCGCGTGGTATGGCCAGGTTCGCGCAAAATCAATCCATGCGCCTCGGGTCTGACATATTGTGGCTGGTATTTTTCACCTGGGTGGTCGCGACAATATTGGGCATTGCAATGGCCATCTTGCACCTACCCGGATTATCACTGCTGAGAAGTGTGGAGAATAGGCCCAATAGAGATAACCGACGCAAGCGGAAATCGTCTGCAGAGAGGCGTCTTGGAACCTCCTTCAATCTGTTGCAATCCGTTGTCCTCTATGCCCTGATTCTGTTCGTAGGTTGGTTGCTTTATGGCCTTATCCAGGCCGGTAGGCTTTTGCCAGGCGCAAGATCGGGCAGCGTAGCCGAGCAGCTTGACCAAATTGCCGGACACTTCTCCATTTATGCGTGGCTTGTCGTGTTCTGGTGCCTTGCTTCCGGCTGTGTTCTGGCGTGGCGCCGGCTACAGGAACCGAGAAGCGCAATAATGGGCCGCCCATTGGCAACGGCGAGCGCAGCAGTCCTGCTTTCTGTCGCGGTCTTCTTTGTCATTGGCCGGATCAACATAGCACAAGTGCGGGCCGATACCTTCTACAAGCAGGGTCAGAACTTCGATGCCGCCGCTGCATGGGCGGAGAGCGCAGACCTGTACCGGCGTGCTTTGGCAGTTCGTCCGAACGAGGATCACTATATGCTCTTCCTGGGACGCAGCCTGTTGGAAAGAGCCACCCACGCGCCGCAAACAGAAGCACTGGCAGGACCTGCCGAGCCAACTCTGCAGGATGTTCTGAGCCTGAGTGCAGAGGAAATAAAGCGCCTGGGCACGGACGGGTTGTTGCGCATGGCAAGGGCCGTCCTTCTGCGGGCACAAGAAGCGAACCCACTGAACACCGATCACACCGCCAACTTGGCCCGCCTATACCGCCGTTGGTCGAGACTGACCGCCGATCCACAGCTACGGATTACATCGTTGGAAAAGAGTTTAAGCTACTACAGTGCTGCCCTGTCACTCAGTCCCAATCTCGCCCATTTGTGGAATGAACAGGGTGAAATTCTGGCATCTTTGGACAGGTTGGAAGAGGCCGAATCGGCCCTGCTGCACAGTCTTACCATTGATGACAGGTTCGAGAATACCTATGCCCTGCTCGCGGACCTGTACATCCAGACCGGTGAAACAGAGAAACGCAACCAGATATTGGATCGCGGCCTCGAAGAGCTGCCAAATAGCCTGCCTTTACTCAGCCAAAAAGGGGCGGCCCAGTCACGCGTCGGCGACCTGGAAGGTGCGTTGGCAACAATTACTAAGGCATCTGAACACCATCCGACTGACCTCAATGCCGCTCGCAATCTGATCGTCCTTTCTAGACTGCTTGACCGCCCTGACGAGGCGATCCAGTGGGCCGACAGGGCCATTTCCATCATTGAGAGTGGCCACGGTGCAATGGATGCGACCGTTGCTGTGTATCGCCAGATTGTCGAAATGTACGTTCAGTTTGGGCGGCTTCAGGAGTCAGTCGATATATTGCAGCGACTGACAGAACTCGTGCCCGATGACTTTCGCATTCCGTTCCAACTAGCTCATTTACACAACGACCTGGGAAATTACCAACAGGCTCGCCAGTATGGTGAAAACGCCCTGACTCTCGCGCCCGACAACGACAAACCCGAAAT
The DNA here is from genome assembly GCA_963662575.1 of Caldilineaceae bacterium. GTDB lineage: Bacteria > Chloroflexota > Anaerolineae > Caldilineales > Caldilineaceae > Bin5. The sequence continues at coordinate 4,873,862 of OY759723.1, read as the reverse complement.
TCGGTCGTTCATTGACTCCCTTGAGTAACATGACTTACGCTCGTGACCAGGTGGGCAAATGAGCCCCTATCTCTTGATGGCGGCAAGCGCATTGATCATAGCCATCGGCGGCACGCCCTTGGTGCGGTACGCCGCTATGCGACTGGGTATCCTGGACCAGCCTTCTGCGCGCAAGGTGCACCTTGCTCCTGTGCCGCTGATGGGCGGCGCCGCAATCTATATCGCCTTCATCGCCGCCCTCGCCATCTGGGGTGAACGCAGCTATGTCAATGAGGTCGTAGGTATCTTTGTCGGCGCCACTCTTGTCAGTCTCGTCGGCGCGCTTGACGACAGCCGCGGCGTGGGCAGCTACCTGAAGCTTGCCATTCAGATTGCCGCCGCCGCCATTCTGATTCTCAGCGGCGTCCAAGTCCGTCTCTTTGACGGGTTTATGGACATCGTCCTGACGCTTCTATGGGTTGTCGGTATCACGAACGCATTTAATCTGCTGGACAACATGGACGGGCTGTCCGCTGGCGTGGCAACCGTGGCGTCGGCATTCTTCACGCTCCTGGCCGCCATGAGCGGTCAATATCTGGTGGGCACATTGGCCGCTGCCTTGGGCGGCGCCTGCGTCGGATTTCTGGTGTATAATTGGAATCCTGCCCGCGTCTTTATGGGGGACACCGGCAGCCTTTTCCTCGGTTTCCTGCTTGCTGCCGTCGGTATCAAACTGCGTTTCCCGGCAAACAGCGCCAGCATAACCTGGATGATTCCCGTTCTCATACTGGCGCTCCCCATCTTCGACACGTCGCTGGTTTTCATTAGCCGCCTGCGCCGCGGCAAGAATCCACTTACAACGGCAGGCAAAGATCACCTCAGTCACAGGCTTGCCTGCATATCAGGAAGTCAGCGCGAAGCGGTCCTATTGTGTTATCTTGTAACTGGGGCAACGGGGCTCGTATCAATTTTTTTGACACAGGCCAACTTGCAAGAGGCCCTCGTCCTCGGGCTGGGCGCACTGGTGGTGGCCCTGTTCGCTCTTTGGAAACTCGAATTTCGAAATGACTGACCCAGTTTATCTGTTGCCAGCTCGGCCTGACACACCCATTCCGACAAGGAGTCAATCTTGATTTCTGGAAAAAACTCTAGTCTTACCTTCGCTCAACGCCCATCCCGCAACCGGGGCACATCGAAACAACGTCTGGCCGAAAGAGGCGTTCGGAGCAAGAGCCATGCTTCCTTGAATCTCGTGCCGCGACTTTTCCAGCGGCCCATTTGCGGGACTTTAAGCCTGTTGCTACTTTGCACACTAGTAATCTCCGCATGTACGCCCCCTCCCCAAGTAGCTGAAGAACCGCAAGAAGCCGAGGAAGGCGCCGCGGCCGCCCTTGAACCTGGCGACCGCATCGGAATGTATGACGCTGTCCCGGACATGGCCATCGATTCGGAAAAAGAGTACCACGCCATTTTCAAGACCGAGAAGGGCGATATGCGAATACTGCTCTTTGCCGAAGACGCGCCGCTTACGGTAAACAACTTCGTCTTTCTTGCCCGTGAAGGTTTTTACAATAACACGCACTTCCACAGGGTGTTGGCGAACTTTATGGCCCAGGGCGGAGACCCAAGCGGCACCGGCGCTGGCGGCCCGGGATATCAGTTTCAGGATGAGATCGTTGCCAGCCTCCAATTTGATCGGGCCGGCCTCCTCGCCATGGCAAACGCAGGGCCAAACACGAACGGCAGCCAGTTCTTCATCACCTTTGCAGAGACTCCCTGGCTGAACGGCAACCATACAATCTTTGGCGAAGTAGTGGAGGGCATGGAAGTATTATTCTCGCTAGCGCTCAGGGATCCTGCGGCGGGGGCATCGGATTCTCCAGGCGAACTGCTCATAACCGTTGAAATCGAAGAGTCGGAATAATCGCGGGCCGCGTCTGCTCTCGCACGCCCCGTCCTTCTCTGCGTACAGCGTAGCGGACCCAACTAACCCGTACAGCTAAGGTATTTCCTGGCTACGCCGCAACCGACCCTCCTCACAGTACTGTCTGGGGAACGTCGCACGCCTAGAACTGGCAATGTGAGAAAGGACCATTCTTTCCTCTATCTGCCTGGAGCCTCCAACAGGCAGTATTGGCACGACTTCGTGGATTGGAAGGAGAAATCTTTAGCCCAACGACCAACTCTCTCTGGCAATTGACTTAAGCTTTCACTCACTTCTCGAGCGGAGGTGTGCAGAGCGCAACCAAGAGAAATGCAATGAACCGTACCAACGACTCAGTATCAATTCAAAATGCCCCCAGTCAGACGAAAGTCAGCGAGGATCTGTCCCTGCTCGAAGAAACTGATGACAATGAGGCTTCTGCTCCTACGATCAAACCTTGGTTGACGATTCTTCAAATTGTCGGAGTCCTTGCAATTGTTGTTGGCGCATTCTGGTTGGGAACGCAGAGAGAGTTAGTTCAGCGATTCAGCCAGTGGGGCTACGCGAGCAGTTTCCTGATAAGCTTGATCGGAAGCGCCACAGTCATTTTGCCCGCCCCAGGGCTCGCTCTGATTATCGCTCTCGGGGCCCATCTGAATCCTGTTCTGCTCGGCGTCGTTGCCGGCTTCGGCAGCGGGCTAGGCGAGCTCACAGGGTACTTTGCCGGTAAAGCGGGCCGCGATCTGGTCAGCCAGCAGGGGAGGTTCAACGCAACGCTCCACAAAATGACAACCCGATATACAACACCGGTACTGTTTGTACTGGCGATCCTTCCTTTGCCGGTCTTCGACTTCGCCGGTATCCTTGCTGGCGCACTGAGATTGCCGGTGTTGCGATTTCTTACAATCGTGATCAGCGGCAAGATTATAAAGCACATTGGCGCCGCTTATCTCGGCGCCGAATTCTTTGAGATGGTGCTTTCCAGGTTCGGCTACTGATCTCTGCAGAACGGTTCCTCCATTTCGCAGTTTCTTGCAATTGCGCCGCACATTTCGATCGCACGGCGGACAGCTTCGATAACATCTGTTCGCAGTCCGAGGAGAAAACAATAATGTCCCCTCGTCATTTTTTGTCAATAGTACCTATCGTGATCGCTCTGACCACGCTCAGTTGTACTTCGAGCAGGTCGGTTGACATGCCGCGTCCCGTTAGCTCAGGAATGTCCGTCGCACACGTGGCGAGTGAAGAGGACGATTTCTTCGCAGGCGATTTCTTTGACGAGGAAGAGCAGTATTTCGACGAATCAGATTCGCCGCCGTTTGTGCTTAGCGAGGGCCAGCCCGGTTGGGACGGCAGCCAGACAAGGCCTCCTCTGGCCGAGACCACACCCCTGACCTCGCAGCAGATACAAGAACTGCTGACCCGCCTGCCGCCCGTCCAGGCGGAAGAAGGCGACGTCGAGCAAGTGCGCCTACCCGGCCAAAGCCTGCCCCCGCCCCGTCCCGGTGAGGAAGTAGATCTGCCGTTCCCACCTGCTGAAGCCGAAGCCCAGCCCGATATCCAGGCGGACGCACCACTCGCAGCGCTGCGGTTTTCTCCGGAAGGTGATGTGCCTCTTGCCCCGCAACTGAGTGTAACCTTCAATCTTCCCATGGTGCCGCTGACCAGCCACCAGGAGCTCGCAAGCGAAGAAATACCGGTCGAGCTTTCGCCTGCTGTGCCAGGACGCTGGCGTTGGGTAGGCACAAAAACGCTCCTGTTTGAGGCCGATGTCGAAGGCATCGCCCGGATGCCAATGGCCACCGAATACACGGCAACCATTCCCGCCGGAACCGAGTCCGCCACTGGCAAGATACTGGCCGAACCTGTAAACTGGACTTTCCGTACACCGGCGCCGACCCTGCAAGCGGCCTATCCAACACGCGGCCCGGCCGCGCTGGAACCGGTCTTCTTTGCCGCCTTCGATCAACGCATCGACCCCGCCGCCGTCATCGAGCATACCCAAGTGACAGCCCGCGGCCGCCGCTACCCCGTGCGCTTGGCCAACGAAGATGAGATCGCCGCCGACAGGCGTGTACAGCGCCTGATCGCAGGCTCAACTGACCAAAGATGGCTTGCCTTCGTGTCTGCTGAATCTTTACCTCGCGACACGACAGTGACTGTCACGTTTGCAGTGGGCACGCCTTCTGCCGAGGGTCCGCTCGTCAACGCGCACCCCCAGAGCTACAGCTTCAAGACGCCAGGTCCCTTTATTCTGAATCAAGCAGAGTGCGGCTGGGGAGGAGACGTTCTGTGTCCACCCAGCACTCCCCTGTCCATGCGATTCAATAATCCCATCGACATAGAGGCATTCGATCCCTCTTTCATCTCCATTGAACCGGAGCTGGACTACGTCTCCTTTGAAGTTTTCGGCGATACGATCTGGATCTCAGGCAACACGCAGGGCAGAACCAACTACGACGTTACCGTCTCCGCCGAGCTTACAGATCTGTTTGGTCAGTCCCTGACCGAAGATGAGCAAATTCAGTTCCGCATCGGGCCGATGGAGGCTTTCCTGACCGCCAAGGCCAATGGTCCGATTACTATCCTCGACCCTTATGGCCAGCCCTCCTTTCCTATCTATACCGTCAATGTAAATGCGGTCAATGTGCGCGCCTACCGTGTCTCTCCGCAGCAGTTCCTAGAATACCAACAGTGGCGCAACGACTACCGCCGCAACAACCAGGCCGTTCCTCCCGGCGAACTGGTCATGGAACGAACCCTCGAGATCAGCCGCCAGGATGACGCAATCATCGAGACGGAGATCCCTCTTTCCAGCGTCCTGGACGGTGATACTGGCCACCTGATTCTTTATGTGGAGCCGGAGAGTGGCTTCCTCTCCAACCTTTTCAACCGGCAGTTGCAAGAGATGCGTATCATCAGTTGGGTTCAGGTTACAAGCATCGGCCTGGACGCCTTTGTCGACGCCGACGAAATGTACGTCTGGGCCAACCGCCTCGATGACGGCACACCCATGGAAGGTGTCACTGTATCCCTCTGGCCCCAGGAGGAGCGCGCCACAACTGACGAGACCGGTTCAGCACTCCTGCAACTCCCCACGCGAAGCGCCCAACTGCTAATCGCCCGTGACGGCGATGATGTAACATTTGTGCCCGAAAATCGTTACGAATATTACCGAACCGAAAATGGTTGGAATGGATGGCGGCAGCGGGAAGAACCTGCCGTAGTACGTTATCTGGTCTTCGACGACCGCCAAATGTACCGACCTGGCGAAACTGTAAGCATCAAGGGGTGGATGCGTCGCATCGAGCTAGGCCCGCAGGGCGACGTCAGCCTGCTTCCTGAAGACGCTGAGTCCTCCGTGAAATATACTGTCCGCGATTCATCGAACAACGTGATCGACACGGGCGACGTATCCGTCAGCGCCATCGGCGGCTTCCATTTCCAGATTGATCTGCCGGACAACGTCAACCTAGGTTACTCCTGGATCGAGTTTCGGTCCTCGTTTGACAGAGGCGAAGCGCGCCACGAACACGTATTTCAAATTCAAGAATTCCGCCGGCCCGAATTTGAAGTGAGCGCTACCGTCAGCGAAGGGCCACACATTGCCGGCGGCGCCGCTCTGGCCACTGTCTCCGCAAGCTACTTTTCCGGCGGCCCGCTGCCTGCCGCAGAAGTTAACTGGGAGGTTATGGCTTCAACAGGCTCCTATGATCCCCCTAACTGGTCCGGCTTTACATTTGGAAAGTGGTCGCCTTGGTGGGGTTACCATGGTGAGTCCAACTACCTCGGCCGCGCCTCATTCCGGTCCCGCACCGACGCCGGCGGCCAGCACAGCCTGCGTATTGACCTCCTATCCGGCGACCATGCCGAGGCTGGTTCTGATACAAACGACGACGGAAGCCTGGAACCGTTCCCAGCCTACATCGACGCCGCCGCAACGGTCATCGATGTGAATCGCCAAGCGTGGGGCAGCGGCGCGGGTTTCCTTCTGCATCCTGCCGACCTCTACATCGGCCTGCGGACCGCCCGCTACTTTGTAGAGCAGGGCGAGCCCCTGTCTGTCGAAGTGGTTGTAACCGACATCGATGGCAATGCAATTGAGGGGCATGAGGCGTTAGTGAAGGCCGCTCTCCTGGATTGGGAATACCGCGAAGGCACCTGGCTGGAGGTTGAGACCGAGACGCAGGAATGTACCGTGGCGACAACCGCTGCCGCCGGCCCCGATGACACAGAATCCGATTTTGCCTCATGCACATTTGACACAAGCATCGGCGGCGCGTATCGGATCACTGCCACCGTTGTAGACGGCGCCGGTCGTCGCAACCAGACCGAACTGACCCGCTGGGTCAGCGGCGGTCAGCGCCCGCCGAGCGGCAACCTGCAGCGCGAAGAAGTGCAACTCATCCCGGACGGCGAGCAATATGCCCCCGGCGACAAAGCGCAAATCCTGGTGCAGGCGCCTTTCTTCCCTGCCGATGGTCTCTTAACCCTGCACCGGGGAGGGCTCGTGTCCAGTGAGCGGTTTACCATGGACGGTCCGACCCATACCTTGAGCGTGCAAATCGAGGACGATTTCATCCCCAACATACACGTTCAGGTAGATCTGGTTGGGGCAGCCGCGCGCGTGGACGACGAAGGCAATGCCCTGGCTGGCGCGCCCAACCGCCCCGCATACGCGCGCGGCAGGTTAAACCTCTCGATTCCCCCGCTTAGCCGCACGCTGCAGGTGGATGCCGCGCCTCAGGTCGAGCGTCTGGAGCCGGGCGCAGAGACGACAATCGATGTAACGGTGCGGGATGCAGACGGCTCTCCTGTGGCCGGCGCCGAGTTTGCTATTGTAGTTGTTGATGAAGCGATCCTGGCCCTGACCGGCTATCAGCTGATCGACCCCGTACGCGTATTCTACAGCGAACGCGGTCGCGGCGTCAGCAATCATCACAATCGAGACGACCTCCTGCTCGCAAGTATCCAGTCGCTGCAAGGGGAAACGCCTGCGCCGACGGGCACGCCGCAAGCCCCGGCAATGCCCAGGCAGGCCAAATTCGGGATGGACAGTATGGAGGCGGCAGCGGCGCCGGCGGCAATGGCGGAAATGGCGATGGACTCAGATATGGCCGAAGAGTCAAGTGCTGATGGAAGCGAAGGGCAGACAATCCGCCTTCGGTTAAACTATGATCCACTGGCCCTGTTCGCGCCGGAAGTTCGTACCGACGAAAGAGGTCAGGCCCGCGTTCGAGTCACGCTGCCTGACAATCTTACCCGTTACCGCGTGATGGTGGTGGCGGTCGCCGAAGACCGCTTCTTCGGCGCCGCCGAATCTAGTCTGACCGCACGGCTGCCGTTGATGGTGCGGCCCTCCGCGCCCCGTTTCCTGAACTTCGGCGACAGCTTTGAGCTGCCGGTCGTACTGCAGAATCAGACTGACGAGGCGATGGAAACACATGCAATCGTCCGCGCCACCAATGCCGATGTGATGGCGGAGAGCGGAGCGAGTTCGGCCGTAGGATACGCCGTAACTGTTCCCGCCAACGACCGGGTAGAAGTGCGGTTCCCAACAAAAACGGCCAGCGCCGGCACGGCCCGCTTCCAGTTCGGCGTGATCGACGCCAACCGGCCATCCACTGCCGACGCCGCCGAGATCAGTCTGCCAGTGTTTACCCCCGCAACGACCGAAGCCTTCGCGGTCTACGGAGAAATCGACGAGAGCGGCGCCGTTCTGCAGCCCCTGCGACCCCCTGCCGACGCAGTACCAAACTACGGCGGCCTGGAAGTGACACTTTCCTCCACGGCCCTCCAAGCGTTGACCGACGTCTTCATCTACCTTGTGCGCTACCCCTACGAATGCTCCGAGCAGATCGCTTCCCGTATGCTGGCCGTAGCCGCGCTTCGTGATGTGCTGACGGCCTTCGACGCCGAAGGTCTGCCTTCTCCGGCCCAGCTGGAGAGCACCATGGAACGCGATCTGCAGGCACTTGAGGCTCTGCAGGACTACGGCGGCGGCTTCCCCATCTGGCGGCGAGGCGGTGAAATCTGGCCCTACCACAGTGTGCATGTGGCCCATGCCCTGGCACGCGCCCGCCTCAAGGGGTATGCCGTGTCTGATGACATGCTGAGCCGTTCCCGCGAATATCTCCGCAACATCGAGCAGCATTTCCCTTCCTGGTACAGTGACGACGCCCGCCGCGGTCTATCCTCCTATGCTCTGTATGTTCGCAAACTGCTCAACGACGACGATCCGTCAAAGGCCCGCGCGCTGGTAGAGGAAGAAGGGCTGGAGAACCTATCGTTGGAGAGTGTCGGTTGGCTGCTCTTTGTCCTGACCGACGACGCGGCCTCGCAGTCAACCGTTGCTGAAATGCGGCGTTTCCTCAACAATCGGGTCACCGAGACCGCCGGCGCCGCCACGGTTGCATCCAGTTACAGCGATGACGACTACCTGTTGCTCCATTCCAGCCGCCGCGCCGACGCCGTCCTGTTGGAGGCCCTTGTCGTCGATCAGCCGCAAAGCGATCTGATCACCAAGCTGGTGCGGGGACTGCTGGGCCATCGTACCGCCGGACGCTGGGGTAACACGCAGGAAAACGTGTGGGTGCTGCTGGCCATGGACCGCTATTTCAACCTGTTTGAATCTCAGACGCCCGACTTTGTCGCCAGAATCTGGTTGGGCGACCAGTATGCCGGCGGTCAGGCCTTCCAGGGGCGCTCCGCCGAAAATGTCAATCTTGATCTGCCAATGCAGTTCGTCCACGAAAGTGCGACCGACGCCCAAGGCGACTTGCCTCTGATCCTCCAGAAAGAAGGACAGGGCCGTCTCTACTATCGCCTGGGCCTGCGTTATGCCCCTATGAGCCTGATCCTGGAACCAGCCGATCACGGCTTCACCGTCGAGCGCATTTATGAAGCCGTGGACGATCCGGATGATGTACGCCGCGATGATGACGGCGTCTGGCACATTCGTGCCGGTGCCCGCGTGCGCGTCAGGCTCACAATGGCGGCTCCCTCACGCCGCGTCCACGTTGCCCTGGTGGACCCGCTGCCAGCCGGCCTGGAGATCATCAACCCCGAGCTGGCCGTGACCGCCGGTCTGCCGCTGGATTCGAACAGGCCCCAAGGCAGACGTTCGTGGCTGGGCAGCTGGTACCAACATCAGAACCTGCGTGACGAGCGGGCCGAGGCATTCACCTCCTACTTGTGGGCAGGTGTCTATGAATACAGCTATCTGGCCAGGGCAACGACACCCGGCGCCTTCGTAGCGCCGCCCGCCAAGGCCGAGGAGATGTACGCACCCGAAACGTTTGGACGCACAGGTACGGACTGGATTGTGGTGGAAGTTAGCGATGAGTGAGAGGTCGTCGCACTAAAGTTAAAGGGGGGGGTGTCGCTCTACTGCCGGCCTGACTGCGCCATCTGTTCTTGGATTTCCTGCCAAATCTCTTTCAAGGCCAGCCGGTCAATCCACTGCGCCAAATAGGCATGCTCAAGGCTGTCATCGCCAATCATTGCGATGATGCTGCCTATGTCGCGGATGTGTTTAGGCTGGCTGCTCAGGCTGTAGTATTGCAGTTTATAGAGGATCAGGTCTTCCGGCGAATGAACGTAGGCTTCGCCGATATTCGGGCCGAAGTCGACCAGAAGGCGCCGCTGTAACGCGATTGCCCGCAGGGGATCGTCCGGCCGCAACAAGAAGATTTCCAGTTTATAGCCCGTAGGCATGTGGATTGCGTTAATCGGCAAGTCCGCAGTCGACATGTAGAGGTCGAGCATCACTTCGACCGGCACCAACATCTCCCTGTCCCGCAGCGAATCGGAAAGACGGGCCATCTGCTCAAGAGGCAGGTCCACTACAACATCGAAATCCCTGGTGGTTCTGGCCTCTCCCCATCCCCACACAGCTACGGCTCCTCCGATCAGATACTGGACACCCGCTTCTTCCAAAGCATCGAGGGCCTCGCGCACAAAACTACCAAATTCCTGTTCGGGGTCAGCCACCACTGCCTCCGTCTTGTCAGTCCATGCTTTCCGAGTGAGTCCGAGCGCCTTTCCTTGCGACAATTCAGGTAAACGCGCCCGCGTGCGGTATGCCGCGACCTCCTCCGCAATTCGAATCATTGAGAGCCCTTGTTGGGCGCGTTGCGCTGTTGTCAATCTGCGGGTGACGGAAATCTGCGCCGGATCGATATCCCTCAGAGCCCCGGCTATTTCTCGTTCCTGTCTGTCTGTGAGAGGCATGTCAAACCGTTCTTCACTTCGTGTGAGGCAGCCAATTGAGTGGCTCTATCTGCTAGCGCCATTTCATCAGACCTCAGTCGAGTCGTCCTCCCCTTTGTACTGAGGCCTTTTCCAATCGAGTCGACCCAGGCGCACGACAACGCGCTGCAAAATCGCCTGTGCAACCTCATCCTTGCTCATCAGCGGCCAAGCCTCGCGATTGCCATCACGCTCAAACAAAGTAACTCGGTTAGTGTCTACCGCGAAACCACTGTCGGGCGCGCTCACGTCGTTTAGAACGACCAGGTCGAGGTTCTTGCGCTCCAATTTATCGATAGCGTTGGCTTCGAGATCGTTCGTCTCAGCCGCAAAGCCGATGACAAGCCGGGGACCTGGCCTGCTCCCCTCACGGTGTTGGCCGACCGTGTGCAAAATGTCGGGCGTCCTCTCAAGCGTGATTACCTGCTGCCCTGGTGATTTCTTCAGCTTGTGGTCGGAACTGCTGGTGGGACGGTAGTCGGCCACCGCCGCCGCGCCGATGAGGACATCCGTCTGCGGCAGCTGCTCCATCACCGCCGAATACATCTGATGGGCGGTATGAACCGGCACGAGCGCCACCCCGCCGGGCGGATGCACAGCCAGCGGCGCGTGGACTAGAACGGTTTCCGCACCCAGATCACGCGCTGCCCGCGCCAGGGCCGCCCCCATCTTGCCGGTAGAGTGGTTGCCCATGAATCGCACCGGATCAATCGGCTCTCGTGTGCCGCCGGCTGTGATTACCACTCGCAGCCCGTCCAGGGGTCCCCCCCGTCCGATCACCTTGCAGGCTACCTCGAAAATTTCCTCCGGTTCCGCGACCCGACCCTCTCCCACCTCGCCGGACGCCAGCCTTCCCTCGGCTGGGCCAATGAAGTCGACGCCCCAATCACGCAAGGTCTGGACATTGCGCATAGTTGCCGGATGGGTCCACATATTGGTCTCCATCGCCGGCGCCAAAAGCATCGGACCCTTGTAGCTGAGCGCAGTGATACTCAGCAGATCGTCGCTCAAACCGAGAGCAAGGCGGGCTATCGTATGCGCGGTGGCCGGCGCGATGATGAACAAATCAGCCGCGTGGGCCAGCGCTACGTGGCCGATCCGCAAGCGCCCGGCATCGTGCCAGAACTCAAAAGTATCAGTCGCCACACTTCGCTGCGTGATCGCCTGAAATGTCACCGGAGCAACGAACTTGGCGGCCGAGTGCGTCATGATCACGTCCACCAACGCGTTGGCCTGTGTGAAGCGGCTGGCCAGTGTCACCGACTTGTATGCTGCAATGCCGCCGCTGATGCCGAGCATGATCCGTTTGCCGGAGAGAATTGGGGCCATTGGGCTACTCCGCGCCGGTAAGATGAAAGACTTCTCGCCCCGCAGGGCACGATTGTGGACTAGGAATCGGCGATGCCGCCGTCACTGTGGCGAGCCAGATAGGATTGATAGGAGTTTCGCACCTCTACCGCATTGAAGTCCGGTGCATGGCGGGCACAAGCCGCTTCGTCCACTTCGACGCCCAAGCCCGGTTTGTTCGGCGGCAGAACATGACTATCCACAACCGTCAGTGGCTCAACCACGAATTCGGTCATCGAAAGAGGCATGTCATCAGGGTCTGCCATCTCCTGTATTACGAAGTTGGGTGTCGCGAAATCCACATGGACACAGGCCGCGGTCGATATCGGGCCGTAAGGGTTGTGGGGGGCCAGGCCTGCGTAATAGACCTCCCCCAGCGCTGCAATGCGGCGGACCTCGCTGATGCCCCCTGCGTGGCAGGCGTCCGGCTGCAGCAGGCTGGCCGCTCCAGTCTCGAGAATCTCGCGAAAGCCCCAACGGGTGAAAAGCCTCTCGCCTGTGGCAATCGGAATGCTCGTGGCGCTGGCTACTTGCGCCATTGCCGCCGGGTTCTCTGCCTGCACCGGTTCCTCCATAAAAAACGGCTCATACGCCTCAAATCGTTGCGCGTAGCGGATTGCCATCTGCGGCGTCACTCGACCGTGCATGTCCAACAGTATGTCCACGTCGTTTCCGACCGCTTCCCGCACAGCTCTCAGTCCAGCCTCAGCTTCATCCAGCACACGCGGACCGTCTAAGATATTTGTAATCGGCACAGGAACCGTTTTGACTGCATTCCAGCCCTTGGCCGCTTTCGACAAAGCGCTCTCCGCCATCGCATCAGGCGTATTGCCGCCGAAGTGAGTGTACATTCGTACACGATCCCGCACCTTGCCGCCGAGTAGCTCATAGATCGGCTTGCCTGCCTCTTTGCCCTTGATATCCCACAATGCCTGGTCGATGCCGGAGAGTGCTGACAGGCCAATGATCCCTTGCCGCCAGAATCCGCTGCGGTAGAGGACCTGCCAGCAAAGTTCCACTTCAAGAGGGTTAAAGCCCAGGATCATCGGCTCCATGTCCTGGACACAACCCGCTACTGCCCGCGGTTTGCCCTCCACAGAAGCTTCGCCCCAACCGACCAGTCCTTGTTGATCGGTCTCGACCTTGATAAAAACGAATGTGCGGCGCTCGCCCTGCGCGAAAATCGGTCGGATTGCAGTTATCTTCATCGTATCTCTCCTCGAAGAGAAGTGGTCTCTTGTGTTTCTAACCCAGCAGGTGCGGCCTCAGGTTGCCCAACTTAGGCTGCCGCCAGTTTATTGCCTATGATCGACTTTGCCAACTCCCATTCCGCCGCGCCGGCTTCGATCTCGCCATCCAGCAGAGCCTCACGCAACCTGCGCAGAATACGGCCGTAGTCCGGACCCGGCCGTAGGCCCAAACGCCCCAAATCTCTTCCGTCCAAAGAAGGGCGAATATGCCGCCAGGTCTCTGTGTAGCAATGTAGCCTCTCCCTCAGCAAGCTGCTATCCTCCAGCACCGAGAGCAGCAACAGGACCGCTGGTTGCGCTGTGTCCAACAAGGCGACAATTGCGCTGGGCGGTTGCTGGGGGTCGGTCAACTGCGGCAGCCGCGCCTTTGCCAACCGGAGTTGGCGCATCAAGCGCTGAGTTCTGCCGCGCAGTTTTAGCCGTTCGCTCAGCTCCTTTTCAAACTTCGACGCCCCGTCATCGCGTCCCCGCACTTCCGGCAGAAGGTCAAAGATAAGTAGCCCCCAATAGAGACGTTCTATCGGCGTTTCCTCCAGTTGGAATCCGTCCGCCAGGCCCTTACTTTCTGTCCGGACGGAAGAACCTTCTGAATCCTCGATTTTCACCGGATCGTGTTCAGAAAAGCCATCCTTCACTCGAGCTTCAACAGGCATTCCTTCCTTCAATCCTGTGCGCAACGCTGCGCTGCGAATGGAAAAGGCAGCGCCGGCCTGCAATTCAGGATGAATCTGTTTGAGAATTCCCAGTTCGTCCAGGCGCAGTATCACATCTTCCGGTCTTGCTTCCTGGAAAACCCGGTCCAACTCCTGCCGAATACGTGCCCCTGTGACCCGCTCGAGCATTGGCGCCGCGTCCAGGAGATGCTCTTGTGTGCGTGATTCAATCCGAAAATCGAACCGCTGCTCATATCGCACCGCGCGCAGGATTCGGGTCGGGTCATCCACGAAACTCAGGCTGTGTAAGATTCGTACTTGACCCGTCCGCAGGTCTGACAGCCCGCCATAGAAATCAAGCAGATCGCCCCAGCGGTCCGGTGTCAGCGCCACCGCCAGCGTGTTGATCGTAAAATCCCGCCGGTGCAGGTCCAGTTTGATGCTGCCCTGTTCCACCGTCGGCAAAACCGTTGGCTCGGTATAGAACTCAGTGCGTGCCGTAACAAAATCGAGATGCTGCGGCAGGTCGTGCTTGGCCGCCTGAACGCCGTCTGCAAGCGGGTCCGTACCGGTAAATGAATGACTGGACTCGTCCAGAATCCATTTGGCTGTGCCGAAGCGTGCGTGAGTAACAATGCGCCCGCCGTAGCGGCTCTGCATGCGCTCCGCCAGGTCGATAGCATCACCTTCGACCACCAGGTCCATGTCCACTGATCCCGTTCTGTCTGCGCTATCAACGCGACCCAACAGGAGATCTCGTACAAAACCGCCAACGACGTACACCGCATGTCCGACTTCGGCGGCCGTTTCGCCAACAGTCCAGAGGAGTCGATGTTGTCTGTCCGTCAGTATCTGTTCAAGCTCTCGGCTTACATCAGGAATCTGTGTCGACGCTTCCGTTTCCTCTCCCCACAGCTTGAGCAGATCAGTGCGTGTTACAATTCCGATCATCTCGCCGCTGGCGCCCACAACCGGAATCTGTCCCCATCCGCTCTCGATCATGAGCCTGTGCAGCGCGCTGACGGGCGCGTCCGCCCGCACTGTGTGGTCGCCTTGTCGCATAACTTTATGGACCGGTAGCGATCCCAGGCGATGGCTGATGGTGCGGTCTGCCTCGCGCCGCGTGAGAATGCCGACCAATTTGCTGTGGCCGTCCTCGCTTCTCTTCAGGACAGGGAACCCTTCATGGCCGTATCGCTGCATCAATTCCATCGCCGCGTTGACCGTCATCTCCTCGTATAGCGTATGAATCCGCCCCCGGCTCATGATCTGTTCAACCGTCGCTGGGGCGTGCGCATGCTCTTCAAGCAGACCCGCGATGCGTTCTCTCACCTCCCCCAGAGTTGCCCCTTGCAACAGCGCGGCCGCGGCCCGTTTGTGGCCCCCCCCGCCGAGGAGTTCAGCGATCAGCCCCACGTTGACCGCGTCCGTGTTGCTGCGCGCCACAACCTGAACATGATCGTTAAGATTGACGACCACAAACAGGGCATCCGGACTGAAGAGTTCGTTCAGTCTGTGTGTCGGCCCGCTCAGTTCGTCTTCGTAATCGGGCGCACTCGCGACCGCGAGCAGGACATTCTGGCCTGCGACATTCAGATTCTCAGCATGCTCGGTCAGAAGTTTGGTCAGATCCTGTTGCGCGTCCGTGGGCGGGAAGTGCAAAAACCGGCGTATTACCTCCAGGCGGGCGCCCTGCTCGACCAACCACGCCGCGCAGCGAATATCACGATGCGTAGTGGAGGGGTACAGGAGGCTGCCGGTGTCCTCATAAATGCCAAGCGCCAACAATGTAGCCTGAAACTGTGACAATCCTGTGTTCTGGTGCATCAGCCGCTCAATCAGAAGCGTGGCATTAGCGCCGGTCGAGTGGGGGCCAAGTGACTCTTGCCAGTTGTCCCAACCGGAAGGCAGCGGTTCGGCCTCGGTGTGGTGGTCAATGACCAGGTGGCGTGTACCGGTGTCCATTCCCTTCACCGCGTTGAATTTGCGAGTGTCTACCACTATCGCCAATTCGACGCGACCGCGCGGCAGATGCCGGGGCTCAACGAAGGGAAACTGGTTACGATAAAGGGACAGAAAAGCCTGGACGTTTCGCTTAAGCTTCCAAGGCAGGACTGGCAGTGACTGAGGGTAGAGCAAAGCTGCGCCTAGCAATGAGGCCAGCGCGTCGAAATCGGTGTTCTCGTGGGTAAGTATGACTGTTTGGCTGCGCATCTGCGTTCTCGGTCAGGCTGTCCATGCAATCTGCCATCTACTATACGCCCCGCGATGCTGACGCGCAAGCAGCTGGCGGACGCCGTTTTCCTTGTCCAGCCAGGCGCAACCGACTCCCCCTGCGAGGCTGCTAACCGCCCTCAGCGCGTTGCAACAGTGCAAGCGCCGCACGGTTGTGGCGCTCGATTATTTGCGGCAAATCGATGTGGCGTGGAACGCCGTCCTCTACCAGAAGTTTCCCGTTGACGATTGCAAAATCGACCGGCTGCGGCGAACAAAAGACCAGTGCCGCCACCGGATCGTGGACTGCACCGCCCGCAAAGGTGAGCGCCGAAAGGTCAAATCCTATGACATCGGCGGCCATCCCCGGCACCAACGCGCCGATGTCATCGCGCCCCAACACTGAAGCTCCGCCCAAAGTAGCGATCTCCAACGCCTCCCGCGCCGTCATGCCATGGGGGTTTCCCATCACCCGCTGCAACAACAGGCACTGGCGCACCTCCTCCATCATGTTGCTGCCGTCGTTGCTGGCGCTACCGTCCACGCCCAGCCCCACATGCACACCCGCGTCCCGCATCGCCCGCACTGGGGCGATGCCGCTGGCTAGTCGCATGTTGCTCGTTGGACAATGGGCCGCGCCGGTCTTTGTGCGGGCGAACTGTTCGACCTCATCCTGATTGAGATGCACGCAGTGGGCATGCCATACGTCGTCGCCTAACCAGTCTACAACCTCAGCAAAGGTACCGGGACGGTACCCGAGCTTCTCCATGCAATATTCTTCTTCGTCAACTGTTTCTGCCAGATGCGAGTGCAGGTGAACATCCATTTCGGGCCCGAACGAGCGGGCCAGGGCAGCGCTTTCCCGCATCAGATCCTGGCTGACGCTGAAGGGGCTGGTCGGGGCGATCACAACCCGGCGCATCGAAAAGCGGCTGGCATCGTGGTATTCTTCAACCAGCCTTCGGCTTTCGACAAGAATGTCGGCCTCCTCTTCCGTCATCCAGTCCGGGGGCAAGCCGCCCTTGCTTTCGCCCAGGCTGACACTGCCTCTCGCCCCGTGAAAGCGGACTCCGATTCCCTCCGCCGCGGCGAACTGGTCATCAAGCCTGGAGCCGTTGTGCCAGAGGTAGTGATGATCACTGCTGGTCGTGCAGCCGCTCAGCAGTAACTCCGTCAAAGCCACCTGTGTGCTTGCCTGCACATCCTCCGGGCCGATAAAGGACCATATCGGATAAAGGGCCCGCAGCCAGTCGAATAGCACAGCATTCTGCGCGGCGGGGACAACCCGCGTAAGAGTCTGAAAGAAGTGATGATGCGTATTCACGAAACCGGGAAGTACAATTTTTCCGCGCGCATTGACATATGCTGTGTTAAAGGAGTCTGCTGAGCTGCCGTCTTTGTATTCTGCCGGCAGGTCGGCGGTCGCCCCCACCCAAACGATTTGATTTCCTTCCAATACGAGCGCGCCGTCAGCGATCTCCTCGCGCTGTGCGTTCATAGTTACAACGCAGTCGGCATTTGTTAATACAGTCCTGGTGGTCATCTACAAGACTACTCCTTCTTAGTGATGGCCCACGGAGGGCCTGGATAGGAATTTTTCTTTCGAACGGGGAAGCATTAGCGGAAGTTGAAGTTTCTGTTCAACGCCTTCTCTCTACACCAACGACAGCAAGCTAGGGGTCATGTCTTCATCGTCCAACATTTCCTGGAGTTCTGAAGCTGACAGCGGACGCCCCTCGCCTGCCAGGGCTGTGAGTGCAGCCTCCATCACATTTGTGCCGAAACTGCGGCCATCCAGCCGCGGCGTAACCGTCGCCAGATAGGACAGCCCCCGCGCCTTGAGCAAGGCCACGTCATCATCAGTCGTGGTGTTGGTAACGACTGTCTTGCCTTCCAGGCGCGCAGGCAGGTGCTGTTTAATGTAATGAAAATCGTCGGCGATGACCGAGGCCCACCCGTACTGCGCCCCGTACTTCGGGACGATCTGGTCCTGCTGTTCGCCGGTGGGGTAGATCCACGAGAACGGCATACGGGCCATTATCGGAAGCAGGATTCTGGCTAACAGGTGGAGTGTGCTCAGGCTGCGCAAGAAAACGGGGATGCCTAAACCAAAGGCCAGATCGCCGAAGAGCGGCTCGTAACCCATGTCCAGAAAGCTGCGTACCATCGCGTAGCGCCCGACAGCCACACAGAACAGAACTCGCTTGGGATGCGAGGGCAATACACTCTGCAATCGTTGTGCGGTCTGCCGCTCGACAACAGCGCGGATGCCGCCGCCATCGACTACTGGAGTCCGAATGCCGGCCACGATGCTGCCAACCGAATGGAGCGGGAAGTAGCGGCTATTTACTTCCAGACCGAGGTCCGCGCCTCCAAACCCGAAAGCATCCGCTTGACCGTCATATTCCAGAAACAGTTGCCGCATTCGTTTCTGGTCCCCATCGGCGCCGATTCGTTCCAGCACGATCTGCTCGTTCCTGATCGTGGTCTCGACCCGTTTGTCACGCCTGCTACTGCCCAAGCTGATGGAGATGACCCGTTTCATTGTGCCTCTGCTTCGGCTTTGTGGCGCGCAAAATCCGGCGCGCACTGCGCACTCGTGATTTCCGCCGTCGCCTCAGTCGATCACGCCAATTTGGCGTCCCGCCTCGATGAAGATACTCAGCGCGAATTCGATGTCTTCTGTCGTGTGGGCAGCCGTAACGTTTGCCCGCAGGCGGGCAGTGCCTTCCTTGACGGCCGGTGGCAAAACGGGGAGTACGAATATGCCGTTGTCTTGGCAATACTTGGTCATTGCAAATGCGCGTTCTTCAGTGCCGACCATGATTGGTACTATCGGCGACTCGGTTAGACCGGTGTCGAAACCGGCAGCTTGCAGGCCGCTTGTGAATTGGCGCGCATTTTGGTGGAGGGTACGGTTACGCTCGGCGCCTTCATCTCTCAGGACATGGAAGCCTTCGGTTATTGAGGCCGCCACCGAGGGCGGCAGCGCAGCGCTGAAGAGGAAGCCGCGTGCAGTATGCCGCAAATAAGTGATCAGCTTATTGCTGCCGGCGACATAACCCCCTATTCCCGGAATAGCCTTGCTGAGAGTGCCCATCTTCAGATCGATGGAGCCATACATGTCAAAATGCTCTTCGATGCCATGCCCGGTCTTGCCGAGCACGCCAATGCTATGTGCCTCATCGAGCATCAGCCGCGCGTTGTACCGCCTGCAAATTTCGTGCGCCGCCGGCAGATTGAAGATGTCTCCATCCATCGAGAAAACTGCATCCGCGATCACCAGTTTGCCTGCGTCTTCCGGGGCGCGGCGCAACTGCCTTTCAAGATCGTCCATGTCGTTGTGACGGAAGCGCGCGAACTTTCCGCGGGCCAGCAAACAGCCGTCAACAATACTGGCATGATTCCACCTGTCGGAAAAGACCCAGTCCCCGCGGCCAACAATGGTGCTTACTGTGGCCAAATTTGTTACATAGCCGGAACTGTAGACGATCGCCTCTTCGCGCCGTGCGAAGTCAGCGATTGTCCTTTCCATCTTGGCATGAATATCCAGTGTTCCTCCCAGTATGCGGACGCCGTGTGTACCGGTTCCATACTTGTCCGCCGCCGCCTTGGCTGCTGCCACTATGCGGGGGTGGTTAATCAGTCCCAGGTAGCTGTAGGTGGCAAACATCAGCTTGCGCTTGCCCTCAGTATGTACCCAAGGCCCCTCCAGCGCATCTACCGGTTGAAAGTAGTAGTAGTGTTCGCTGGCCTTAACCTCCTCCGTACGTTCCCACCAGGCGTCGATTCTCTGCGAAACTGGATCGTCCTGGTCACCGTCACCGTTCAGGAAGGACTCGAGGGGAGGGGCTTCGATGGCTGCTGTGGAGACGCCATCGGGATGAACCCCAATTGGCTCGGCTCCAAAGCGCGCTAACTGATCGACCATTGTATGAGACCTCGTTTTCCACTACAGTACAATTCAAGAAGGCAGAGGTGGCTTTGGATAAAGGTTTAACCACCGCTCGCCCGCAAAAGGCGTTCAGCCCAACTGGCTTCGCGAAGGGCGCGAGAATAATATCATAGAATTGTATCGTAAAGTAGTCCACTGTGCAAAGACTAAGATTAATGGGCCAAATTTCGCAGATTAGGCGGTCAAATGTGGCCCAATGTCCACAATTGAAGTAGAGTGGCAAGATCAACGCTCAAATCCAATTGCAAAATATTATGGCAAATCTGACAAACAGTTCGGCGACTACCAAGCCAATCGACCCCAACCACATTTACCGGCCCCACCGACTCCTCCGCAATGGCAACATGCAGACCTTCTTAGGTCAGCATATACCGGCAGATGCCTGGTTCGTGACAAAAGGGGAACAGATGATCCTGTTCGATGCCGGCCCTGATCAGACTGGCTTCGATCCCGCCCGCGCCGTGCGTCTGCTTGGTTACTATACGCCGCGCCCGAGCCGCGGCAATACACCCGCCAAGCCAAAAGGGCTGGTAATGCTGTTGCACGGCTGGGAAGGGGATAGTCATTCTGCTTACAATCTTGTGCTCGGCAGTGCTCTGGTTCGAGATGGATATGACGTTGTCCGTCTGAATTTGCGCGATCATGGACGCACGCACCACCTGAACAAGGGAATATTTTACGCCACCCTACTCGAGGAAGTCCATGCCGCGACCCAGCAGGTCGGCCTTCTCGCTGCAGGCAGACCCTTCTACCTCATCGGCGCGTCGCTGGGCGGCAGTTTCGTCGTTCGCATGGCATTGCGCCACGCCCGCAGCCCGATCCCAAATCTGCGCCGGGCTATGGCGATCAACCCCGTTCTTAATCCTGGGCGCACTAGCTTCGTCCTTGATGACCATCTACTGCTTCGCAAATACTTCCGCGACTGCTGGCTCGAATCACTTCGCAAAAAACAGGCTCTCTTTCCGGATCTTTACGACTTTGCGCCACTTGCATCGATTTCAACGATCCGCGAAATGAGCGACTGGGTCATTAGGAACATGACCACATTCAGCGATGTCGACGAATACTTGAATGCATACGCCGTTGGGCCAATGGAGTTCAACGACCTGGCCGTGCCCGTGTCGATTCTCACCGCCGCAAATGACCCGTTGATTCCACCAGAGGACATCGCCGCACTGCCTTCCAATCCACTTCTGCAAGTCAATATCCTGCCCTTTGGCGGTCATGTTGGATTCAACGATCTGTTTCCTTTTCGCCATCGACTTCCGGACTTGGTAAGACTCCTGCTGGACCAGGATGCAGGGCTGTATGAATAGTAACTTGCTTCAAAATTCCAAGGTATTCGGCGATGGCACATGGCAACTAGTGAGAGGCCAGGCCGCCCCAAAAGGCATACGTAGGCTTTCATCCCCGGGCACCGCGTCGGGGGACAAAGTCTGGCGGGAAAATCTTTCGGCCAATCTGGTCTGTCGTTTATACTAGGACTTGTCCACGCAGACGTCTCGCTTGTAATAACAGCAGTACATCGCGACTCGCATAAATGACCAAGATGGCCCATATTCTGATCGTAGGCGCAAACGGACAGCTCGGACAGGCTTTGGCGGCGCAGTTTGGCTCCGCCGACCAAATTACCTGTTGGACACGCCCCCGGCACGACATTGCCGACCCTGCGATTGCTAATGCGGTTGCTGAAACTGCTCCCGACATCGTTATCAACGCCGCTGCCTGGACCGACGTCGACGGTGCAGAGAATTCGCCCGGCTGGGCCTTCGCGGTCAACTCGCTTGGCCCAAAATATTTGGCGGAAGGGTGTGCCCGCTGCGGCGCCGCGCTGGTGCAAGTTAGCACTAACGAAGTGTTCGCCGGGGAGGCCGGCCGCTTCTACCACGAATATGAAGCGACCTCACCCGGCAGTGTTTACGCCCGCAGCAAGGCCGCCGGGGAGCAGGCCGCAGCCGCGGTCCTTGATCGCCTTTACATCGTGCGAGTTGCCTGGCTTTATGGGGCTGGCATCAGCAACTTTCCTGCCAAGATAAGCGCGGCCGCAGACAGGCACGGCGCTCTACGCGTGGTCAGCGACGAGTACGGCAATCCGACATATGCCCCCGATGTGGCCGCGGCAGTCGCACTCTTAATAGAAACAAAGTGCTTCGGCATTTACCATCTTGTCAACGAAGGCAGCGCCAGCCGCTACGAATGGGCAGCGGAGCTGATGGGCTTGACCGGACGCAAAACCCTGCCGGTCGAACCGATCAGCGCCCGTGAGTGGCCGCGACCAACGATGCCCCCGCCGCACGCCGTCCTCGTCAACCAGGCCGGCGCTGCCTTGGGCATTGCCCTGCGCCACTGGCAAGACGCGCTGCGGGAATACGTGCAAACCGAAATGAACGACTGAAATGGGCAATCCTATGGACGCAGTAACCGAGAAAGACAGATCGGGCGGCGTAAGCGAGTCGGAAAAACCTTCGCCATTCTTCTCACTGGTCATCCCCAATTACAACGGCAACCGCCATCTGCCTGACCTGTTCGCCGGTTTGGCTTCGCAGTCCTTCTCCGACTTTGAGACCATCTTCGCCGACGACGCCAGCAGTGACGAATCCGTGGCCTGGGTGCAATCCAACGCCAGCCGTGTGCGCCTGCTGGCCAACCGCGATAACATGGGTTTCGTCGCCACCGTCAACGCAGCTGTCCGCGCCGCGCGCGGTCGCATAATTGTGCTTCTCAACAACGACACCCAACCGGATCCTGAGTTTTTGGCCGAACTGGCCAAGACCGTCTGCGCCAATCCGCAAGCGGGCATCGTAGCTGCCAAGCTCCTGCTGTTCGAGGAACGCGACCGAATACATACGGCTGGTGATATGATGGGCAGGGACGGGATTCCGCGGAATCGGGGCGTCTGGGCCACCGACAGCGGCCAGTTCGACAGCTCTGAAGACGTATTTGGAGGCTGCGGAGGGGCGATGGCCGTGCGCCGTGAGCTATGGAATGCCCTCGACGGCTTTGACGAAGAGTTCTGGATGTACCTCGAAGACGTGGACCTCTCGTTCCGGGCACAACTTCTGGGCTGGCACGCGGTCTTCGC
The DNA here is from genome assembly GCA_963662575.1 of Caldilineaceae bacterium. Taxonomy (GTDB): domain Bacteria; phylum Chloroflexota; class Anaerolineae; order Caldilineales; family Caldilineaceae; genus Bin5. The sequence goes on along the minus strand of OY759723.1, from coordinate 4,851,208 downwards.
GCCGGCGGCGAAAGTATATCACAAACTGGGTGCAAGTGGCGGCGACGAACTGAGTAGCTACTACGTGGGTCGCAACACGATTTGGACCCTGGCGAAAAACATGCCCTCCTCACTCCTTCAATGTCATCTCTGGCACATCGTCGGCGCTCAACTCTCGATTGCAGCCGACGCGCTTTGCAACCTTCGTGGCAAAGCTGCCCGCGCGCGCCTGCGGGGACAATGCGCAGGCCTGCTCGGACTCCCTCGCGTTCTCAGACAGCGCGCAATAGTCCAGGCCCGAAAGAGGCGCCACGATGTTGAGCTCGACCGTCTCTTGATTTGACTCCTGGTCGCACCAGTTGAAGACTAAGTGTGAAATGCCCCCAATTGAGCAAATGAAGCGGGGCAGTGTTTCAGTCTGCCGGCGCAAAAATGTCGTCCAGCAGCGTGCCTTCCACGCGCTCGCCTATCAGATAGCGACGCGTACCACTCACCCCTGTATTAGTGATGACATATCCGCCCTGCTGTGAACCGACGTAATGGCTCAGCAGGCGATTGGTTGTGTCGCGCCAGCGCCGTGCCGCTTGCCAATCCAGACGCTGGAGAGCGACCCAGTCTGCTGGAATCTCGATGGCGATGCGAGAGCCGGCAGCGTCAAATACAGGTGTTTCACCGCCCTGGTTGACGACAATCAGTTCCGGGTCGGACTCGACTTCGCAAGGTCCCGCCTGCGCGTCGTCCTGCAAAGCCATCTGCGCTCGTCGCGAGCGAACCGGCCACAACATAATCAGGCGCGCTGCCGTCAACCGGTTCAATTCGTTGCGGAATGGATAGAAACTGGGCTGAAATTCGCAGGCGACAGCGCCCAAACGGGTGAAATTGAGTAGGGCGTTGGCAAAGAGCAATGGATCCGTGGTCCAGCTGATCAAATCGATGCCCGTGGCCATGGCTTGACGAGCTTGCAGTCGTTTCAGCACCTGGCCAATCCGACGCCTGCGCCTGCCGGGCGCGACCGCAAGCAGTTGAGATTCGAGCATCAGTTCCCTGTTATAGTTCTGTAGAGGCAGAGCAGTAGTGACGGCAGAAAAACGGAGGAATCCTAGCAGGAAAGCGGCCACTGTCCCGTCCACTCGGGCCACCAGGGAGCAACCCAAACCGGCTTCGTCGCAGTGAAGATCGCTGGGGTATAGGCCGTCCGGCGGGCTGTGCCAAATGGCGTGCTGCATCGTTCGAATTGCAGCCGCCTCTGACGCGTCAGGGCGGCCGCAATCAATTCCTTCTAAACTCATATGAGTCGAAGTGAATGCGTGGTCCGCGTCGGGTCGATAGAAGCGAGTCCTTTGGTGTGTAGGCAGCACTTCTTCCACAGCTTTCGTTACCTCTTCGCCGCTTACTGCCGGGAAATCTGCGACATGCTCGTAGCGCAGCGTAAATTCCAACTCTTCGGCCTTGGCATCGCGCGGCAGCAGGAAAGCATAGCCGCTAGGGAACCTAGTATTGTCGCCCTGAGAAGTCACAAGGCCAAAACACTCTCCACCGATTTTTGGTAGAACGACCTCAAGAAAGTGATGAGGCAGAAGCGATGGCCGGTCTCCCAACTGGCTTCGCATCTCGCGAAGCCGGACCGGCCAATCTGTAACGGTTGGATCGAGTCTGACAGCACTGAAGGCGCGGTTCATTTTGCCGCTTCTCCATAGCGCTGCTGCCACTCTTCAATTGTCATACCGAAGAAAAGTTCGTCCAGGTAACGTCCTCCTGTAAATATCGCTCGCCGCACAGCGCCTTCCTGCACAAAGCCCAACCCTTCGTGCAGAGCACGCGAGGCCCTGTTTTCGCTATGCATCTGAATGGTTACCTTCTGGTAACGCAACTCCTGAAAGTAGTAGCGGAGTATGAGGAGAATAGCCGCCGCGGCATATCCTTTACGGCGGTGGGTAGCATCAACGCCCAATCCGAACTTGAAGACGCCGTTGCGGGGGCTACAATTGTGTGTGTGAATGAAGCCCACCGGCGTGCCGTCAGAATCCTCGATGATCCAATTGAAAGAATCATTCTCCATTTTTCTCTTCGCATCGGCTGCGGTAGCCTCCCGTACCTGGAACAGTGATACGGGCGGCCAAACGAATTCAAGATTGCGGGCCATTTCGCTATCCTGATTCCACTTCCAGAATGTGTCGCCGTCTTCCGGCTCTACACCGCGCAGCCGGATCAATTCAGTTTGCCAGTAATTCATTCATTTCCTCGAAAGTACTGTGTCAAAGTGTGGGGGGCAAGGCTCAATGCTTACCTTCCACCCCGTTCTCTTCGAATGGGGGACTACCGGAATGTGAATGGGCTGAGTGAGTTCGCGGTAGCTGCCCAAATCCTCCTGAAGGGTATCCAAGACGGGACAACAGTTGTCGCGGGCACTGCCCTGGTCAAAATACTAGTGGCAATCGCGGGAGCGTGAGAGGCCGAGAGGAGGAGTAGTCGCCAGCGGAAGTATGACGGCGAAACTCCCTTTCCAGCGCAGACCTGGCCCCATTCCCTATCAGGCGGCGGGGGGTGTACTTTCCGGTGCCGACTGGGTCGAATCGGTGTCAGCAGAAGTGGAACGCCGCCCGGTCGGCGTAATCTCGCCCATCGAACTCTTCAATTCCGACCTGATCACGTTTACGGAGCGCCAGATGCCGGCCACCCTGCTGCTGGTGGTTATGAGGGGTGAAATGATACTGCTGCTGACAAACTCTGCTGAGCCCTTGACCGTGCCAACCGTCTCTTGGCCGTCCTCTATGACCGGTTTTATCTCAACCCCGATCATCTTGACCAAACGCCAGACCTGCCAGATCAGCACCAGCAGCAGCACGTTCATTATGAGTATCTCCAAGGCGACAAGGATAATGGCGATATCCCGAACTATGGCGCTGACCACGACGATCTCCTTATGAAATAGGTCGAGTTGAAGATGTTTGGCTCAACCGGCAGGTTTTCCGGGCAAGAAGCGCAGATGCCTCGCGGCTAGTGAATGAGTATCCTTACCAAAAATAGGGCAAGAACCGACGCCGCCGTCGCCTCCAGCAGGCTGAGCTGGCCAACTCGCAAGGTATCCCACTGCAGAGTCTGGCTCACCCAATGCCCCAACGCAAAGCCCACCCCGGCCGCTATCAGGAACTGTGGCAACTCTCGCAGCGAACGTCCAGTCCACAGGTGAAAGATGCTTGCGTATCCGGTGACGAGCAACGAAGCTAGCAGGATTGACGGACTGAGAATTAGCGACGTAAAAGGCGTACCGGGAACCAGTCGAGGACCTCCTCACCCTGAAAAGAAAACGGGTTGGACAGACGGGTGCGCTGTTTCTCCCGCCGTCTCGCCGTCGGCGTCCGGTCTGGCGATCAGCCCTCCCCCTAGACAGTGCGGACCGTCGTACAAAATTGCCCCTTGGCCCGGGCTGACGCCACGTGCAGGGGCATCGAAGGCGACTCGCACACAACCGTCCTGCTGTGGGTATACGGTGCAATCAAGTGGGCTTCCCGTGTATCGAATCTGGCACTGTACGCGGCTGCCGGCGTCGACCGGCCGCCCCAAAGTCCAACTGACGTCAGTTGCCAGCAATTCGGGTCTTCCTAGTGCCTCTGCCGGTCCAACTACCAGCTGATTGCGGCCAGCCTCCATCTCTACGACGTACATGGGTGCGCCCGCGCCGCTGAGGCCCAGCCCCCGACGCTGGCCGACCGTGTAGTTCGGCAATCCCCTATGCTTGCCCAGCACGTTGCCGTTGACATCCACGATTTCACCGGCTGACATCGCATCCGGAGCCCAATCGCTAAGAAAGCGCCGGTAGTCGTCATCAACCACAAAGCAGAGATCCATCGAATCGTGCTTGCTATGAATGGGCAGGCCGCGCGCAGCCGCGATCCGGCGCACTTCGTCCTTGGCAAGATCTCCGATGGGAAAAAGCAGGTCATTTAGCTCCGACTGTCCCAGCATGCTGAGCACATAGGACTGATCCTTGTGCTCGTCCACGCCTCGCAACAGATGAACGCTGCCGTCCGCTTGCCGCCGCAAACGAGCATAGTGGCCTGTAGCCAAGTAGTCGGCGCCGAGACGCCGCGCATAGTTGAGCAGATAGTCGAACCGAATGTGCCGGTTGCAGGCCAGGCAGGGGTTTGGCGTCAGACCGTCGCTGTAACCGTCAATAAAGAGATCAACCACCTTCTCCTTAAAGGGGCGTTCGACATTGATCAGATAGAAAGGCATACCCAACGCATCGGCCACGCGGCGGGCGTCGTCCACGCTGTCTTCGTCGCAGCACTTGTTGCCGGAGCCTTCGCCGCTTGCCACTTCAGCCCACAGCCGCATCATCACGCCGATGCAGCGATAACCCTGCTCGGTCAGCAGCGCCGCCGCCACCGAACTGTCGACGCCGCCGCTCATGGCGACAACGACAGTTGTCTCACCTGCTGGGATGTCATGCTTGCTCCTGGTCGCCTTATCCATCATGTTGCGCATTTTAACACAGTCGCCGATTTTCCGTCATGGTTAGACCAGCCTACGCGTGTGCGGCCTCTCTCCTACACGCCAATGATCCTGCGGCGTATTGAATCGCCGATTTGATCAAAGTGGTATAATGGGGCTGTGCGGCAGCAGATTCACGCATTTTACGCTCTGACGAGAGTCAGCAAATCGCGTGGACAGAAGGCCGCAACATAGGAGGTGCGCCGATGGCAGTGCCGACCGACACAGCAATCCAGGCCGTCCCGCAGACGTTGCAGAATGCGCTTGCGGTGGCCTCCGCCCGCCACAAACATCTCTGTCCCCGCCAAGTCCTTGGCGCTCGCTGCGCCATCGCCGCCGCAGAAATACTGGATCTGGAAGTGCCGCGCACGGACAAACGTCTGCTCGTAATCGTAGAGACGGACGGTTGTTTTGTTGATGGCGTAGAAGCCGCCGCCGGCGTCTCGGTTGGTGGCCGCACCCTGCGAGTCGAAGATTACGGCAAGATCGGCGCTACGTTCGTAGACGTAAAGACCGAACGGGCCCTGCGCGTCGCCCCCCAGGTCGACGTCCGCGCGCGTGCGCGTGACTACGCGCCAGAGCAAAAGCGGCGCTATTTCGCCATGCTGCACGGCTACCAGCGCATGCCCGACGCCGAGCTGCTCTCATTCGAGTGGGTGAATCTGTCAAAACCCGTCGCCGCCATCGTGAGCCGAGCCGGCGCGCGGGCAAAGTGTGCCAGTTGCGGCGAGGAGATCATCAACGAGCGCGAGGTCGTAGGCGCTGGCGTCACAACTTGCCGGACATGTGCAGGTGGAGGCTACTACTCGGTGATAAGGTAAAGGCGCGCTGGAATGTTTCGCTACCTCTGATTCTGGAAAGGAGCGTCTAAATGTTAGAGGCGAAGACCAAGCTCACGTACGAAGACTACCTGAAAACATCGGACGATGAGCGCTATGAACTACTGAACGGAGAGTTGGTTATGCCGCCGGCGCCGTCTACAGGCCACCAAATTGTATCGATGGTTTTGGGATCCCTTCTTCATAGGTTTGTAAGTGAGAGAAAGTTGGGGACGGTAGTTGCCGCCCCCACTGACGTTGTCCTGTCGGATAGGGACGTTGTACAACCGGATATCCTGTTCGTTTCAAACCAGAGAAGCCACATCCTTACGCGTGAGAACGTCCGAGGTGCTCCCGACTTGGTGGTTGAAATTCTCTCCCCGGCGACGGCCGGGCGCGATCGGACGTTCAAACTTGACCTGTATGCCCACCACGGCGTGAAGGAGTTCTGGATCGTAGACCCCGATGCGAAGACGATCACGGTGCTGCTGCAGGGCGAAGGCCGCTTCGAGGTCAGCGGAATCTACGAGGCGGGGCAGTCGCTACGCTCACCGACGCTGGCGGGGTTCAGCGTCACGCTGGCGGAGATATTCTGAGGGGCAGGGTTAAGTGGGTTCTAGTGAACAATGTCCTGGAGACGTTGCAAGAACTTGGCCCACAATGGGCATTCTTCAAAGCGATTCATAGTAAGAAACGCCACATTAGTCAGGAAACTCAACAATGTCCATTGAATCTTCCAATCCAATCTTAAACATTGGCGAATTGGCTAAGCCCGCTACTGTTCTTATCGAGAAGGTTTCGGACGCGGTGGGGTGCCTCTACGAGCCTACTAAGATCAAACGTCTTGCAAGCGCGGAATCTGAGGCTGCAAGAATAATATCGGAATCCCATATTCAAATTACCGACTTGGAAAGACGAGCAGCGCAACGCTGGCGGCGCACACTCAGTACCGGCGCTTCCTTATCGATCAGCGCGCGTCTCTCACAAACCGAAGTGGGCAACTTTTTTTTCAGCCATTCAAGTTCCATCTTGAGCCGCCCGATCTGTTCATAGAGCTCCGCTTCCTGGCTCTCTTGTTCCCGCTGTTTGCGCTCGCCGTTGCTGGCGAAGACGCGCGGACCGTCGTCCAGCAGGTGCCGTTTCCAGGCCCGTATCAGGTTGGCATGAACCTCATGTTCGCTCGATAGCTGGCTAATCGTCTTGCTGCCTTCAACCGCTTCCAGCGCAATGCGGAATTTGTAGGCTGCCGTGTGTCGTCGCCGTTTCTTGACCATGAATCTGTCCCTCCACAAGCTTGGTGAATTGCTCCATTATACACCTTAGCTCGGGGTCCAGTTTTTGGGGCCAAGTATATTACACGGCGAGACATATATAGTCTGAAGTACGGTATCGACAAACTTGCGTTTCCCAGTGGGCGTCAGGCATTGTTGTAATAGGTCGAAGGCTTTTCGCTCCGAGTCGAATACTCTTTGGACAGCCGCTCGACCCAGAAGTCGGATCTCGAGAGCTCTAGTCCAAAACCAAGAGTTGCGGCCACATCTCCTATAGACCCTTCCTCTCCGACTAGCCTGCGTTCATCGCCAAACAATTCGGTTGATCTTTGGTCGCAGGTGACTTACCCTGAGCGTTTGAGATTTGATACATTTGTGCTATAATCGCCACGAGACAGGAAGAGTACAACAATCTCGTGTCCCCAGCTTCTATTAGGGAGGCCGGATGTGATAAACGTAAGTACTAAGCTAACCTATGCAGACTACCTGAAAACCTCGGACGAATTGCGCTACGAACTTCTGAACGGAGAGTTGGTCATGGCCCCCGCACCACTCCTGTATCATCAGTTCATCTTGCGGAAATTGCTCAACGCAATGTCCGACCATGTAGATAAACAAAACCTGGGAGAACTTTTCTGTTCACCTGCCGATGTTGTATTGTCAGACACGGATGTGGTTCAACCGGACATTCTTTACGTTTCCAGCCAGCGAAGCCACATACTCACGCCGGAGAGCGTTCGAGGAGCTCCCGACTTGGTCGCGGAAATTCTTTCCCCTTCCAGTGCGGAACTCGACCGGACAACGAAGCTTGAACTGTATGCCAAACACGGCGTCAAAGAGTATTGGATTGTGGACCCGGACTCACGCACGATCATGGTCATGCTGAGGGGAGAAAATCGCTTCGAGGTCGCAGGTATCTACCGGGAATGGCAGAGCTTGCGTTCACCATCGTTGGCGGGATTCAGGGTTGCCCTGCAGGAACTGTTTTGAGCCTTGGGTTAAGTGCGCTTTTTGATACCATGTAATGTAGACCTTGCATAGGTATCGACCACAACGGTTATTCTTCAGGCCACATCGTTCTGAGACTCTGAAGATTTACTAGGAAACTCAACAATGTCCATTGAATCTTCCAATCCAATCTTAAACATTGGCGAATTGGCTAAACCCGCCACTGTCCTTATCGAGAAGGTTTCGGACGCGGTGGGGTGCCTCTACGAGCCCACCAAGATCAAGCGTCTTGCCAGCGCGGAATCTGAGGCTGCAAGAATAATATCGGAATCCCGTATTCAAATTACCGACTTGGAAAGACGAGCAGCGCAACGCTGGCTGGAAGAGGAAGCGATACACCAGAGGAATATGGAGGGAATTACCGCCATGTCAATTCCTCTGCTGAAAGCCGATGCAGATCCTGATACTATGGAGAACGACTGGATTGCCAATTTTTTTGCTAAGTCTCGAGTTGTGTCTGACAAGGACATGCAGCATCTGTGGGCTCGCATACTTGCTGGCGAGGCGAACGTCCCTGGTACTTTCTCAAGGAGGACAGTAAATGTCCTCTCGGATCTCGACAAGGGGGTAGCCGAGAAATTTTCAAGGCTTTGTGGATTTGGCTGGACCGTTGCCCAACACTTTGAGCCACTGCACTTCCAATTAAATGGGGAAATCTACATTAGACACGGGATCGATTTCAATGCTCTGAGCAATTTGGAAGCTATTGGATTAGTTCAGCTCCAGTCCATTGGTTTACAAATGAAGGTTAATTCACCGAGTTGTATCGCGGATTACTTTGGCAGGCCGCTCGTCTTGGAGCTTCCCAAGGAGGGTGAAAACTCCTTTGACATCGGACACACGTCATTCACAAGTTCTGGAAAGGAACTTTCACGAATTTGCGGAAGAAGGCCTGTGGACGGATTCTACGAATACGTAAAGGAACAGTGGAAGCAATACCTGCCAGAGGTGAATAAGAGTTAAGAAGACAAGATAGGAGCAGGTTGCGCGAAGCTTCATGAGTTGGTTGGATTCCTCAGATTAGACCCAACCGATTGCTCGACATGACAAGGCAGTCAAAGAAAAGCGCTCAAATCCGTGGCGTTTGCTCACTGACGTGTCTGTAATACTCCGTCGGGTAGTGGGGCCAGCACTTAGATTCAGCTATGGTAATTGAACGAATCTCCACTTAGGTCGGGACATCAAACGCCAACACAGTAAGAACCAATTCTCTGTTAGGATCATCGCGATGAGCAAAAATGTATCTGAAGGATGTGTCCGACTGTTTGCCCAAGTCACGTTTGAAATTCGAGTGTTGTTTTGTTGTCTCGTCCACTGATGTTAAGACTTTCGTGAAGTCTCTGTTGCGGTTAAATACAATCACCGCGACTTTAGTGTCTCGCCAAGAACTATAGCCTAGGAGCTGATCGATTGTCTCGGTCATCTTCCTTGGCCCTTTCCAGAATTTGCACTCGGCAATGAAGATGTTTTTGCCCTCAGACCGAATGAGAATGTCGGTCTTTCCTTGGAAATTAAACGTCTCGCCAGTTGCCTGGCCTTCATAATGACCGTTAAGTGGTACGAGAATGAGTGTCCGCAATGCCTCTTCACCCATGGTCGCAAATGCCGAGGGCGAACGCTCAATGACTAGGACCATGTTGTTGATGACTTCGAGAATGTGGTCATATTCGTCAATTGCCAACGTGGGTTCCGGCTCAAAAGGCTTTGTGCTCGCTGGCGGAGGTGCTGGAGTTACCTTCCTCCGAATCTCTGGAGCTACAAATGTACGAGTATCCTCTTCCCGCTTTCTGATATTGTAGCCCAGTGACGAGACTAGGTTCCGATCACTCAAGAGTTTTTGTCGCCTGCTCTCGACTGAATTCCGTGCTAAAGCGGGAAGCTGGGAATTGAGTTTGGAAGTGTCAGCTCGGAGAGTCTGAAGTTGGCTCTCGACCTTTTTAAGCGCTTTCTCAAAGTCTTCTCTTATCACTTCGGCCGTTAGGTCTATTCCCCGAATGTAGATTCGCAACTCATTCGCAACTACATGCCCTCTTGTAGGGTTCAAAGTGTATCTCGTCGGCTGCAATTCAAAGATTCTGCCATCTCCTTCAAAGGGAATAGAGTATTCGATTTCTGTCCCAGGTATGTATGCTGGACGGCTCCGATCGCGAATCCACCTTTCTGGATCGCGGCTAACGTCTATCTGTGTTTCACGCTGTTCCACCACGATTTCTTCACGTTTCAATTCTGGTACATCTACAATCGAGTATTTGCCTGAGAGGTAAGCGCAAAGATCGTCAACTGAAGTATTCAGCAGTTGATCTCCATTCATCAAGGCGACCTCCTTCTCCAACATTTCTTTTTGGTTTTTCTCGACATAAAACCACTCACGTTTTGAGAACAGTTCGCTTTCGTCGCCGTAAGAATACATCAAAACTCTCTCCTTGATTCAGCTTGACGCAGGTTATCAGCCGAGTAGCATTTACTAGGGCCTTATGCTAGTTGGGAAAGGCCAGTTGCTTGATTTGCAGATAGTCAGGTACGCCCAAGAGGCGGTTGATATAAATGCAGAGGGTATGTGCGGTCAATTTCGTGTATAAGCGTGCACAAAGGCCTGTGAGCGTGTGAGCGTGGTTGGTTTCAATCGAGAACTGTGCGTTGAGTTGACTGGTGACTGTTTCGATGATTTGGCGGACCGAGTCGTAGAGGCGAGCGACGTGTGCCGGAATCTGTTTTTTCTGGTTTTTGCGCGGCTTGGTGAGCAGACGGATGCGATTGTATTGCCAGAGTTCCTCAGCTGCCGGTTTACTTACGTAGGCCTTGTCGCCGATGACGATGCGGCTGTCGTGTTCTGCAAGGAGTTCGCGACCGATAGCCAAGTCGCGTTCGTTAGCCGAAGCTAACTCGAAGTCGATAATGAGGCCACCCATCGTGATCAGCATATGCAGCTTGAAACCGAAGATCATCATCTTTTTGGAGGGAACGGGCCCATAATCGGCCCCCCAATCGGACCATTTGGCGCGCGCTTGTGGCGCCAGATGGAATTGAACCACTGGAATGGGCAGGCTATCGATTACACAATGTGCGTCCCAGTAGAGCTCCATCCTGGCCAACATCATGCGCCGCATCTCATTGATGACCCCCATCAAGTTACGTCGCCGCCGATTGAAACGGCTCTGCTCCGGCAAAATCGGAAACTTATCCCGATGTGCCTGCATATGATTGAGTAACTCTGTTTCCACATCCCATCCCAAACATTCGCCGATGAGACATATCGCAATCAATTCACTGTCGCTACACTCAGGCTCCGGCCCCGGTCGTCTCAGCTGTCCTTCCAGTTCCTTGTACATGTCGTCAACGAGCACATACACGCATAGACAGAAGTCGTCAAAGTGGGCTATCATTCGATTGGTCCTCCTGGTGAGCTACCTTGGTTGGTCGAGACTTCCAAAGTTATCTCACCAGGGGACTTTTTTCAAACGCTAACTAGCATAAGGCCCTACTAATAAAATTTAAGAAAAAGAGGGCGTCGGAGAACATTCTCCCCGACGCCCTTCCCATCTCTATTCAATTCACAAACCAACCAACCCTACATCATGCCGCCCATGCCGCCCATGCCGGGGTCGCCGGCTGGCATCGGCTTCTCTTCCTCAGGAATGTCCGTAATCAGCGCCGCCGTCGTCAGAATCATTGCCGCAATCGAGCTGGCGTTCTCTACCGCACTGCGGGTGACCTTGACGGGATCGGAGAGGCCGGCATCCATCATGTCGACGTAGTCGTTCTGAATGACGTCGTAGCCGGTGTTGGCTTTGCCGTCTTCGTGCAGACCGCGCACCTTCTCAATCACAACCGCGCCGTCGAGGCCTGCGTTGGTGGCGATCATGCGCATCGGCTCTTCCAGGGCGCGGGTCAGGATGCGGGCGCCGGTGGCTGCATCGGCATCATCCAGGTTGACGCTATCCAGGGCGGAAACAGCATTAATCAATGCAACGCCGCCGCCTGGCACTACGCCCTCGTCAACCGCGGCGCGGGTGGCGCTCAGGGCATCCTCGACGCGGGTCTTGCGGTACTTGAGCTCGGTCTCGGTCGCAGCGCCGACGCGCAGGATGGCAACACCGCCGGCCAGCTTGGCCAGGCGCTCTTGCAGCTTCTCGCGGTCATAGTCACTGGTGCTGGTATCGATCTCGGCGCGAATCTCTTCGATGCGGCCCTGAATGTCATCGGTTCCGCCGTGGCCGCCGACGATCGTCGTGGCGTCCTTGGAACTGATCACCTTGTCGGCCTGACCGAGGTCTTCCAACTGGGCACTCTCAAGGGTGCGGCCAACCTCTTCGGAGAGGATCTGCCCGCCGGTAAGGATGGCGATGTCGCGCAGCATGGCCTTGCGGCGGTCGCCGAAGCCCGGTGCCTTAATGGCCATCGCGTTGAACATACCGCGCAGCTTGTTCAGCACCAGCGTGGCCAGCGCCTCGCCGTCCACGTCCTCCGCAATCACGATCAGTTCGCGCTTGCCAACCTGGACCAGCTTCTCCAGCAATGGCACGATATCCTGCGCGCTGCTGATCTTCTTGTCAGTGATCAGAAGATAGGGCGCTTCGAGTTCGGCCTCCATCCTCTCATTGTTGGTGACGAAATAGGGGCTGAGGTAGCCGCGGTCAAGCTGCATACCTTCGACGTACTCGGTCTCAAACTGGAGACCCTTGCTCTCTTCGACGGTGATGACGCCGTCCTTGCCGACCTTGGCCATGACCTCGGCGATCAGATCGCCGATCTGCGAGTCGGCGGCCGAGTTGCTGGCGACCTGGGCGATCTCTTCCTCACCGGAAACTGGCGTCGCCATATCCTTGAGCGCAGCGACAATTGCGTCGCAGCTGGCCTCAATGCCACGTTTGAGCAGCATCGGATTGGCGCCGGCCGTAACGTTCTTGAGGCCTTCGGTGACAATCGATTGGGCCAGAACGGTCGCCGTGGTGGTGCCGTCGCCGGCGATGTCATTGGTCTTGGTGGCGGCTTCCTTGAGAAGCTGCGCGCCCATGTTCTGGAACGGGTCCTCAAGTTCGATCTCTTTGGCAACGGTAACGCCGTCATGCGTGACGGTGGGGCTGCCCCACTTCTTATCAAGCGCCACGTTGCGGCCCTTGGGGCCGAGCGTGGTCTTTACCGCATCTGCCAGGGCGTCGACACCCTGCTTCAGGCTGCGGCGGGCTTCTTCTTCAAACACAAGTTGCTTTGCCATCGCGGTCTGTCTCCTCCAGTTTGACCCGCGCTACAGCAGCGGGTTAATTGAGCATGTTCAGTGTATTGCCAGTTATTATCCGACGAGCGCCAAGACATCCGATTCCTTGAGAATCAGGACCTCGTTAGCATCCAGCTTGATGTTCGTACCGGAGTACTTCGCGTAAAGAACGATATCACCGACGGAAACATCCATGGCAATGCGGTTGCCGTCTTCGTCCCGGGCGCCGGGACCCGCTGCGACTACCTCGCCCTGCTGTGGCTTCTCTTTGGCAGTTTCCGGCAGATAGATGCCCGTGGAAGTCTGCTCTTCCCCCTCCAGGGGCTGGACTACCAGCCGATCACCGAGCGGCTTCAAATTCATTCGACCTTCCTCCTTGCTTTACGACTCTTTCTGATGAAAAACCAGTGATAGTAGATTGCCCGCCACTAGGCAGCGGGGTTTGGGAACCGATTGCAATATATTGGCCGGCTGCACTGTCCCTCGCAGGCAATGCCCACCCGCAAAATACAACCCCTCAGATTCTCCCTTAGCACTCAGACGGTCTGAGTGCTAATCCATCAGAAAGTGTAGCATATTTCCTGTCGCCTGACAAGATTCTTAACACCTGAAAGTGTAAGCGTTTCGTTAGCGTTGGGTTCGACCCGGTGAGGCTACCGCGGCCACGTACGTGAGCATCTCGTCCTCTTCCGCCACGTACTCTTCCAGTTGGAAAGCAGCGTATAACTCGCGGCTGCGCCGGAAATATTCGCCGGCTTGCGCGTATTCCTGCTGTTCCAGCGCAACATGGCCCAGGTTGTGTAGCGTGGCCGCCTTATCCATCCACGCGCCGCGTGCGTCCGACAGATCCAGATCTTTCTCATACCAGGCTAGTGCGGCAGCAAAATCCTGCCGTGCGTAACAAACTGAGCCTAGGTTGTTGTAACAGGTACTGATGCCGGTGGCGTCGCGATTGCGCTCGAAGACAGTCAGGGCGGACTCGTATGCGCGCTGGGCCTCGGCATACATTGCCATCCCTTCCATAGCCAGCCCCAGGTTATTGTGAGCGCTGGCCACGAGTGCTTCATCGCCCAGGCGCAAAGCCACACGCAGCGCTTTACGATGCTGTTCGATTGCCCGCTCAAAATTGTTCAGGCTCAGATAGGCGCTGCCAAGATTCATATAAGCGGGAGCGAGCGAGCGGGGATCGCCCAGTTGTGCCGCCGCTTCAAACGCCAGCCAAAAATGTTCGAGCGCTTGTCGCGGCTCCTCTAATACACGGAACGAAGTTCCGAGGTCGGTGTGACCGTATGCCATCGCCATCAGCATGTCGCGCTCGTCAAAGATGCGCAGGGCCCGTTGCAGCCACTCCATTGCTTCTTCGACCTCTCCATTGAAGAACCGCTGGCGACCGATGTTCGCCAGCATCCAGCCGAAGTCGCCGATGTCGCCGAGCGCGATCGCGGCAACCGCACCCCCGCAAAGCCAGCGCCAGATTCCTGGAGGGTGTCGCCAGAAAGCATAGTGGGCAAGCGCCAGCGCGTAATCCCGCATCAATTTGAGATCGTCCTGCACCTCGGGAAAATTGATCGGCATGTCGCGCAGCCCCTGCTCCTCTAACTTCTCCCAAACTATATCCTGTACAGAAATGCCGAAGATCCGCTCCACCCGATCAGTAGCCCAGTCCGCGCCCCAGTGAACGTTTCCCCAAAAAGGGTCTACTTCCTGCCAGCGCTGAATTGGCAGCTCCTGGTAGCGTTGGGCAAATTGCAGATAGTATCGCGAGTGCTGGCGATGCCAGTCTTCACCCAGCATTGCCGCGCCCTCAACGAGATAACGGCGTACGACCGGCTGTACGACAATTCGGCGATCAAAAAGGTCCACTTCTACCAAAGCACGCGTCACCAGGGCTTCGAATGTCTGTCGTTTCTCATCCTCGGAGCCCAACCCTACGGTAAACAACTCCGTCAACGCTTGGTAGGTCGCGCCCCCCGCAGCGCTGACCAATCGATCCAGGATCAGTCCCGCCTCCGGCCAGAAGGCGGCAAAGTTTTCGACGGCAAAGCCGGCCACGCTGGACATCTCCACCGCGCCGTCCTCGGCGGGCAACTCGGCCAGAAGCTGATCCAACTCGCTCCACAACCCGAAATCGATCAGCAGCCCCATCACAAGTCGCATGCTCAGTGGTCTGCCGCCGGTCCGGCTGTGCAGGCCTTCGATATTGCGCAAGGCCGTATCGCGTACGGGCTCAGGCGCCCGCTCGTGAACAAATCCCACCGCCTCGGACAAGGGCAGTCCGCCCAGTTGCAGGTGACGGTCGTCAATCAGGTCGGCGAATTCGGGGTGGATATCACGATCGATGAGCAAAATGTGTGACTGGCCACCGGAGTCGTGCAAATGGCCGATAATTTCGGCCAGCGTCTGGATTTCGCGATCAGTCGCGCCTGAAAGTTCATCCAGTATAAGCAGGCGGCGACGGCGGTAAAGCTGTTCGAGGATGCCGATTCCCCAGCGGTCCTCGCTCACTCGCGTCAGCGTCGTGCCGAGCACAGTATCCAGCGTGCGAACGATGTCGTACATGCGGAAGCGATCCCCGCCTGCTGCCCCGACCCAGATAATGCCGTCCGGGAAGTGACGAATCATGTTCCAGGCGGCAGCAGTAGCCAGCGTACTCTTGCCGTTGCCCTGTCCCCCGCTGATTGCCAGTGCCGGCTGCTCGTGTGCTTCAAGTAACCACTGGCACAGAGTCTCCAACTCTGCTTTGCGTCCGCTGAAGCCCCGTAGCCTGTAAACACCCAAATTGTGCCGGATCGGCGATAATTCATCTGTCATAGTTCAATAGCAGCGCAGTGTGTAATATTGACATTCATCCCGGTTTTCTTTTAGCGCCGTTCAGCTATGGTTCGACAAAGAAAGGATAAGGCACGGGTATTCGCTGGCAATGATGGTCTCGTAGTTGAGTGCCTCCGACAGTGCCTTACTGCCTTCGACTGCGCCAAAGCCCTGTTCGCCAATGCCGGGAGAAAGCAGAATCAGGTCAGGGCGCACGCGACGGGCAATATCATTTACATTGACGGGCGAAATGTTGGCCACCAGATCGACTCGATCGATTAAACCGCTGAGCACCGCTTCAGGCTGGTCTGACGGGTCGCTGACGAAGATTTCGACTGCCGGGTTTTTCAATAGTTGGCGCAATGCAACCGTACCAATATTTCCAGCGCCAATGAGCCAGACTCGCATACCTTCACCCCCTGTCGTAACTACTTGGAAATGACTTCTCGCCTCCACATCTGGCTGAAAAGTCATCTGACTGGCGATCAGTTTCAAATCATGCCAAATTGGCCGAGCAGATAAAAGAACACAAATATCACGCCCGCACAGGCCGTCCCGACGATCAGGCCTGTGCGCACCATTTCCCGCCTGTTCACCACGCCTGTCACCGCGATCAGAATCATGCGCGCGGAACCGCTAGGCAGCGCGAACGCCAAGGCAACCGCGAAAATGGTCGGGACGACAAGCCGTACCGGGTCAATACTGGATGCCTGGCCCAGCGTAATCAATACAGGTGCCAGAATTGCGCCCAGGGGGACATTGTTCATGAACTGCGTGACGCAGAACGCCAATAGGATCAACGCCGCCAGAACGACGATGAATGGAAGCCCCTCAAACGTCGGCGCTACCAGGTTGGCAAACCAGGCGCTAGCGCCCGTTTTCTCCAGCGCATCCCCCAACGTCAGTCCCGCGCCTATGACGAAGAAAACGCCCCAGTTCACACCTTTCAGATCACTCCAGTCGACAATCTTCTCGACAGAGAGGACAGCAACAGCACCGATCGCAATAACTGCACTGCTCAACAGAGTAGCAGGCAGATTCAGTAATTGCTCGATATACCCCCCTGCAACCCAAAGACTTATCGACACCAGAAGCACGACTATGATTTCTCGCTCAGGACCGGAAAACCTACCCAGCCGCTCTATTTCCCGTCGCGCCGGCTCGACATCGATCGTCAATTTCGGCAGAGCAAATAGCCGCGGCAGCATAAACCATACCAGCGGCATCAACAACAGTACCACCGGTAGGCCGTATTTCATCCAGTCTACGAAACCAAACCCGTAAAGCTGTCCCAGCAGACCGCTTGCGATCGCATTCTCGCCGCTGCCCATAATGGTGGCTATTGCGCCAATGCTGGAACTGTAACCGATGGCGAGAATCAGCACGGCAAGAGCCTTGCGCCCATCCTCCGGGCGCGGCACCTGCTGTGCAATTGTTATTGCAACCGGGATCAACACTGCTGCTGTTGCTGTGTTGAGTACGAACATGCTCAGCCCGCCGGTGATGGCCATGAGCGCGAACAGCAACGGACCGAACTGTCCTTTGCTTCTGACAATTGCATGAAGAGCCAGCCGCCGAGTGAGGCCATGCTTCCGCAGCGCCTCAGCCAGGAACAGGCTGCCTAGAATCAGAAACACGACCGGCGTGCCGAATGGCTCAAACGCACCTGCCGCGTCATCGACCCCGAGCGCGATCTGAACAATTGGCACCAGCAACGCAACAATGGGAAGTGGAGCCGGTTCCAGCGCTAAAATCAAGCCGGAAAAGGCAAAGAGCGCCAGCGCCTTGTGTCCTGCCACACTAAGACCAGCCGGCGTGGGCAGGAGCAGGACAATAAAAGTAATACCCAATACAAACAGCAGGCGGCGCAGGTCGAAAACCTTGCGCATACCTGCCTGAATCGGCTGCTGTAATACTCTTAGAGGTGTACCAGGTCGCTGCAGCCTGCGCTTGGATGTAACAGTTCGTGTTGCCACCCGCTCTCGAATCGCGGCACTGCGTTCAGCCTGGACAGGAGGACGGACTGGTACAGCGGGCTGCGGCGGATTGGCGGGGTCGCCTCGCCCATTGCCACGTGATGGCGCTGCAATTGTGGGGCGTGGTAAAGAGGATTTCAGACGAGCCCGGTTGTGAGACATATGTGTTGAAACTTCGTAACGGCTGAACCGCTTTCCTATGCCAACCTAAGTAGACCCGTGCCAACAACACATCGGGAAACCTGGACTGCCAACGCGCTACGTTCAAGTACTACACTGGCGCAGGCCGTACAAAGCGGAAGACAGCCCCGGAGCGAATTCCAGGGTCTTGCGCAGCCAAGGCACTGCCAGGTTGCATTCTTGCGGCTTCTTTAGGACGTGGGACAGTCCCAGGATCAACGTAAACTGAGCGTTGATATCATCTTCATCCAGATATTCCAGGGCTAGTTCCATCGTTTCAGCTGCGCTCTCGTAGTTGAGACGCCTATAGTAAGCCATTCCCAAATGGGCGAGCACAAGACCATTTTCTGGTTCCAATTCGGCTGCTCTACGCAAGACGCGCAGCGCTTGCAAGTGGTCGTTGCTCTGCCACAGAGCCCAGCCGAGGGCGTCAAGCGCGAATGCAGTTTCACCCACATTCACGGCCTTTTCGTAGCTCTCTATAGCCAGTCCCCACTCTTCCAGATGCTCGTACTGTCGTCCTACTTCAATGTGCAAATCGGGCCGCTTCGGCGCCATTTCAATCGCCCGGCTGTACTCGACGATGGCCCTCTCGTGATCCTTTTGTATTTCATACAGATAACCGAGGTTTCGGCGGGCCATCACATTTCCCGGATCGATGGCCAGAGCCTCTTCCAGATACTCAAGCGCAAGCGCATAGTTGCCCACGTCGCTGTAAATCTCGCCCAACACAGCCAGTACGTCGGCATTGTCCGGCTCCAGTTCAAGCGCTTGAAACGCGAAATCACTGGAGGAATCGTAGTTGCCGCGCCAGTCCAGCACGCGTGCATGCATTGCCAGCGCTGCCACATTCTTGTCGTCCAGCCGAACTGCTTCCTGTGTGAGTGCGTAAGCCTGCTCAACCTGACGCGCCATCAAGCGCAGGTCTGCCAAGGCAACCAGAGGGTAGGCGTTCTCCGGCTCCAGTTCGGCCATCCGCTGAAGTGCAGCCGCGGCCTCGCCGAAATTGCCGGCGGCAATGTGCGCTTCCGCCTTCGTCTGCCAGTAGAGCGCGCTTGGAGTGGGGGTCGTCAATGCCGGTGGAGGTTGCCTCACTAGCCAGTCTGGGCGCTGTATGTACAGGTAGACGGCCAGTAGCAGAACTAAACCGCTCCAAACAATATACCCTTTGCGACGTCGGCGGCGCGGCCTGTACGTCCAGTCTAGATCCATGCCTCGCTAAGTATAGCGCAATAGTAGCGCTTCATGCGCATCGCGACTTGGGCAATTTCGGGGCCGGGGACCTTCCAACAAGGGCTGAAGCAGGAATGTCAATCCAATCAGCGGGTTGAACATTACCAACGGACATCGTGGTCTCTGCGCGCATAGAGTTCCAATACGATAGAGGCTTCAGGCTGAGCGCCATCTACCAGCGCAGTGATGTTCTGGCCAGGGCGTAAACTCGCGCGTTTTTCGCGACGGTGATTGCGTCGAATGGCATTGCGACCGGCATACGCGCGCTGTTGAAACCAGTATACGTAGTCCACACTGAATTCAAACGCATTGATATTCAGGCTCCTGATCTGGCCGGGGACAATAGTGGTGGAAAGCAAAATGCGCCGATAAAATACGACCCGCCAGAAAAAGGTTGGCCCGGCCAGCAGGAGGACAATGACTGCCCCTGCAATCAACAATGGAATCTCTGCTCCTTCAAATACCAGCCTGTCCATGTTGCCTTGCCCGAAGGCCCCACCGAAAAAGCCGACGGGGAGATAGCCAAGAGTCAGAATTAGCAATGCAGGAATAAGGGCCCCAAGAAAGAAGATTACACTAACGATCGCGGGCAGATCCAAGCTAAGCAGGCTGGCAAGCGTCAGACTGTGATTCCTTGTATTGATCTGGTGAGGATGATTTCTGGGAGGGCTGCGCATCCGAGTATCAATTGAAGCCTGCGCCGAGCACGGCGGCGGTAACGTTTATAAGGGCGCAGGCACTGTCTGGCGTTGTTGGCTGACGATGTGCGGCAGTCTCTGCAAGAGCAGCTCGATCTCGCAGGCCGTGTTGCTGTAACCAAGACTCAATCGTAGACCGCCGGCCAGTTCTTCTGCCGGGATACCAACAGCTTCCAGCACGTGGCTGGGCTGCTGGCGGGCGCTGGTGCAGGCGCTGCCGCTACTGGCCGCGATTCCAGCCAGATCCAGGGCAATGAGGATTCCCTCTGCCTCTACATCCCGAATTGTGAAACTGGCGTGATTGCCAAGTCTCTGCGTGAGGCTGCCGGTCAAACGCGCACCCGGTATAGTTTCCAAGGCGTGGCCTATGATCTGGTCTCGCAGCACTTGCAAGCGGGCCATCTCCGATTCTCGTTCCGCCTCGCACAGGGCCAGTGCCGTCGCCATACCTACGATGCCCGGAACATTTTCAGTTCCCGCGCGCCGCCTTCCCTCGTGGCTTCCACCGGTAATGAAAGAATGGAACGGCGTGCCGCCCCGCAGGTACAAAAAGCCGACACCCTTTGGCCCGTAGAATTTGTGTGCGCTGGCGCTGAGCGCGTCTACGTTCAGTTCGTTTACATCCAGGGGCAACTTTCCCGCCGCCTGCACCGCGTCCGTGTGGAAGGGTACATTTCGCTCTCGGCACAGCGCGCCCAGTCTGCCAATCGGCTGCACTGTCCCAATTTCATTGTTGGCGTACATGACGCTGACCAGCGCAATGTCACTACCGTCACCCATTGCTTCTGCCAGGTCATCTTCACTTACCAATCCATCGCTGTTCACGGGCAAAAGCGTCAAATCGAACCCGAAAAAGTCACGCAGGTCCTCAGCGGTATAGAGCACTGCATGATGCTCGACAACCGAAGTGATGATGCGATTGGCGCCGTTCTGGTTGCGCCGCGCCAGCGCAATTCCTCGCAGCGCGGCGTTATCGCTTTCACTGCCACAACCGGTTAGAATAATCTCCCTGGCGGTGGAACCCAGGATGTCAGCGATCGTGCGTCGGGCTTCGCTCAGACCAGCATGGGCCGCACGGCCCGCCCGGTGGATACTGGACGGATTACCGTATTTCGAGTTGCCCTCCTGGTCGGTCGATCCGTAATACGGCTCCATTGCCGCCAGAACTTCCGGGCGCAAAGGCGTTGTGGCTGAGTGGTCCAGGTAGATCAGTGACATGGGGCTGACTCTATAGTTCTGCAGACGCACCGTACAATTTGCAGGATCGCATCTAACGCAATATCGTAAAAGAATAGCATACCATTTGTTCGGCATTTTCACAAATATGAGGCTGAATCAGGTAATCAGCAATTGCAATCGAGCACATCGCGCCGCTCGGAAACCCGCCAGTTGTAACAAGTGGGCGTCCACAACGGCGGACACAATCAGGGGTTAAGTCGATGAACTTTATCGAAACGATCATCGGGCGTCAGATTCTGGACAGTCGGGGCAACCCGACGGTCGAAGTAGAGGTTCAGTTAAGCGGCGGCGCAACCGGCCGCGCGGCCGTGCCAAGCGGCGCCAGCACGGGCGTTCACGAGGCCGTAGAACTGCGGGACGGCGACAAGTCAATCTACGGCGGCAAAGGTGTCCTGCAGGCCGTCAATAACGTCAATACCATTCTTGCAGAAGAACTGGAAGGGGCTGACGCACTTGATCAGGTAACAATCGATCGGTTCATGCTGGAGTTGGACGGCACCGAAAACAAGAGCAAGCTCGGCGCCAACGCTATCCTTGGCGTTAGCCTCGCGGTGGCCAAAGCGGCAGCCGCAGCGTCCGGCCTGCCGCTCTATCGTTACCTGGGGGGCGTCGGCGCCCAAACGCTTCCTGTACCGATGATGAACATCCTCAATGGCGGCAAACACGCCGCCAATAGCACTGACTTTCAGGAATTCATGGTAATGCCAGCTGGCGCCCCAACTTTCGCAGAAGGGGTAAGGTGGGGCACGGAGATCTACCACGCGCTCAAGGATGTTCTTCACGACGCCGGCTACAGCACCAATGTTGGCGATGAAGGTGGCTTCGCCCCAAGCCTGGGGGGAAACGCAGCGGCCATCGAGGTGATATTGCAGGCGATTGAGAAAGCAGGCTATCGTCCTGCTGAAGACGTATTCATCGCATTGGACCCGGCAGTAACGGAGCTGTATGTTGAGGAAACGGCGAGCTACAAGCTCGACATTGAAGGCATTGACCTGTCCAGTGAAGAGCTTGTCGAGCTGTGGACAGACTGGAGCAACCGCTACCCAATTATTTCAATCGAAGACGGTATGGCAGAAGACGACTGGGAAGGCTGGAAGCTGCTCCATGCAAGCATCGGGGATCGAGTGCAGTTGGTCGGGGACGATCTGTTGGTGACCAATGTGAACCGAATTGAGCGCGCCATTAACGAACGTGCCTGCAACGCCCTTCTATGCAAGGTCAACCAGATTGGCACATTGACCGAAAGCATCGCCGCCATAGAAATGAGCCATCGCGCCGGCTGGGCGGCAGTGGTCAGCCACCGTTCTGGCGAGACCGAAGATGACACCATCGCCGACCTGGTGGTGGCTTTCAATACAGGGCAAATCAAGACCGGGGCGCCCGCCCGCAGTGATCGGGTAGCGAAATACAATCAGCTGCTTCGAATCAACGAGGATCTGGGGCCTGTTGCAACCTACCAGGGCATGGCGGCCTTCGCACATCTTGGCAGCTGAATGCCTGCTGAAGCAAGGTCAGAGCAGAAGCGGGTCAACATTCCCTGCCAATATCATGCAATGCATCCCCGCCCAGGACCACCTGTCGAATTCAGCAACCCCGCGCCCCTATTCCCTGTTCTGAACTACCTACTCAGCCATCGCCAATTCACGATCATGCGGACCAGCCGCGCCCCGGAGCCCAATGCGTCGCCGGCCACTAACCGCTAACCACCGACCACTGACCACTGCAGTCCACCGCCCCGCTCAAAACCATGCCTCACCGACAGTACGCCTTCATGGCAGCAGTGCGGCTCTAGCAAAGTGGCGGTTGCCAATCGAGGCCGCAAACAGAAAACTTGAATGGCCGCGAGAATGAAGAGCCGGTCAAGACATACGCTGTATGTTGACTGGTCGTCTCGTTCCAAAACAAAAACGGGATGCGTGAGCATAGTCCTCACACATCCCGTTCATGGTGCCCCCGCTCCGACTCGAACGGAGATGCCCTAAAGGGCACAGGCCCTCAACCTGCTGTGTATACCAATTCCACCACGGGGGCGTATTCGCCTCACATCATAAGAGTCGGCATCGAAACTGTCAAATGCGGCGCTCTATGCAAACATTCCCAGGACACAGTTAAGGCAGATTCTGCGAAATGAGGGTAGAGCGAGCAGCCGGTCTACGCCATTTTACGCTTTTCTTCTTCGACCAGCACCCGCCGCAAAATCTTGCCTACCTGGCTCTTGGGCAGTTCATCGCGAAACTCCACCAGCCTCGGCACCTTGTACGGCGCCAGGTGTTCCCGGCAGAAAGTCGCGATTTCGTCCTGCGTGCTCTTCTGGCCTGCCTTCAAAACGACATAGGCCTTTACCGTTTCGCCTCGGATGGCGTCCGGAACGCCTGCCACCGCCGCCTCCTGCACCGCTTCGTGCATATAGAGCACTTCCTCGACTTCCCTCGGCACGATATTGTACCCGCTTGCGATGATCAGGTCCTTCTTGCGATCTACAATGTAAATGCAGCCGTCTTCATCCATGCGGGCGATGTCGCCTGTGTGGAGCCAACCCTCTTCGCTTATGGAATCGGCCGTCTCTTCGGGCCGCTTCCAATAACCCTTCATTACCTGCGGTCCGCGGATGATCAGCTCGCCCTCTTCACCCGTTTCCACCGGTTCATATATGCCATCCTCATTCGGGTCGATGCCAACAATCGCGACCTCTGTGCTGGGCACGGGAAATCCGATCGATCCCTCTTTGCGCATTCCATTGATTGGATTGGCACAGGCCACGGGTGAGGTTTCGGTCAGACCGTATCCCTCCACCAGTTTGCCTCCCGTGATCTCTTCGAAGCGGCGCTGAATTTCTAGTGGCAGCGACATGCCGCCGGAAAGACAGGCTTTGATCGAGCGAAGATCGGCTTCATCGACTTTGGGATGGTTGATAATCGCCGTGTACATGGTGGGAATGCCGGGGTACATCGTAATTTTTTCGCGCTGAAGAATATCAAGCACCAGGTCGGTTTGGCGCGGATCCGGAGTTACGATCAGCTCCGAGCCGTTGTACATGGAAAAGAGCATGGCAACAGTCATACCATATACATGGAAAAACGGGATCGCGCCCAGCACCCTTTCGCCGCCATACTCAAGATCCCGGTACCAGGCCTCAATCTGCTGGACATTGGACATGACGTTTCGGTGGGTCAACATGGCCGCCTTTGGCGAACCGGTTGTGCCGCCGGTGTACTGAAAGAGCACAACATCATCAGGGGTTACTTCAATGCTGGGCGGGTTTGGTGCGCTCGTCTCGATCAGATTGTCGAACGCCCAAATGCCCGGGCCGTCGGGGACATCGGTCATCATTCCCGAAGCACGCACCTTTTTCTCTACAAGCTTGTTGAATGGAAAGCCCAGCGGGTCAGGTACATCCGTTACAATGACATGCTTGAGATCCGTATTATCTCTCGCCTGTGCGATCCGCTCATAGAAACCGCTCAAAATGACAATGGCGGTCGCGCCGCTGTCCTCCAGCAGATGGTTAAGCTCCCGCGGCGTATAGGTCGGATTTGTGTTGACGATAACACACCCCGCCTTTAGTGCGCCGAAAAAAGAGATTACCTGTTGGGGAATGTTGGGCAGCATGATGGCGATTCGATCGCCTTGCTGCAAACCGATTCGGCGCAAGGCAAAGGCAAAGCGATCAACCCTGTCCTTAAGTTCGGTATACGTCTGCTTGGCCTGAACGGTTATGCCCAGAGGCAGGTATGCCAGCAAGAGGCGTGTTGCCACCTGATTGGCATAAGTCTGGGCCGAAGCATCCAACATTTCGTGAGTCAGCTGGCCGTTATATTCAATTGATTCCGGTACGCCCGATTCGTACTTCTCAATCCATGGCTTCTGCTCGTATATTGACATCGCAATCAATTCTCCTTTACTAGAGTCTGCTATGTCCTGACTTGTGCCGCTTAGACCGACTTGAATTCCAGGACTTGTACCAGGAATCAGTTGTAACTTGCCCATATGAATGTGAGTAAAGTATATCAGAAGGCAAGCTGCATTGGCAACGAGGTCAACGATAAAGTGTATCCCACGACCGAGCAATGCAGTCCGCTGTCAACTTCTTGCCTGTGCTGACGCGGTGCAACTTTGGACCGGAACAGCCTGCCAGACGCACGAAAAGGCACTCCCGAACTTTGACACAGTCATTCGGACGAAAGTATACTCTATCAGTGAGCAGACTGACATGAGCCTCGCTCTGGCCGGACGGTAGGTTTGACGCAGTTTTCTGGCAGGTACAAACATGCAGGATCAAATAGGCCTCATTAAAAAATACGTGAACGAACCCGTTTGGGCCGTAGTGGGGGCCAGCAACGACCGGGCCAAATATGGTAATCGGATCTACCTGAAACTTAAGGAATCCGGCTACAGAGTCTATCCTGTCAACAATCGCGAGCGCCTGATAGAGGGCGATACCGCCTACAGCAGTTTGCTCGAACTGCCGGAACCACCCGCGACTGTCAATATGGTTGTGCCGCCCGCGCAAGCGCCCGTCGTCGTGGCGCAAGCCAAAGCCGCTGGCGCGCAAGCCATTTGGTTCCAGCCAGGCGCCGAGAGTGCCACCGCCGCAGAGTGGGCACACGAGAATGGCCTGGACGTTATTGAAGCCTGTATCCTTGTCCAACTTGCCCTGATGCCTCGCCCACAGGGTACCGAATCGAACTCGCCCCACTCGCACTCACTCCCTGACTCCTCCCCAGACCCTACTACCTCCACCCGATAAACGCATCGCACGCCGACGCGGGTGGAGGAACTGCACTGAAATAATCGCGAAGCCACAGGTTGCCGATGTGGGCTTTGTCGTAAACTGGAATGATCTACGCTACAAGGTTTGAGGTCACGGACAAGACACTGAAAAAGGACAAGAAATATGCGGATGTCGAAACTGTTTTTCCAGACTCTGCGTGAAGCGCCCGCGGACGCGGACGTCCGCAGCCACCAAATGATGGTGCGGGCAGGACTGGTCCGGCAGGTAGGTGCCGGAATCTTCGAGTATTTGCCTCTGGGATTGCGGGTCAAGAAAAAGATCGAAAATATCATGCGTGAGGAAATGGAAGCCATCGACGGGCAGGAAATCGTGATGCCTGTCGTGCAGCCGGCCTCACTCTGGAAACGCACCGGCCGCTGGTACGAAATCGGCGACGACCTGGCTCGTCTGACTGACCGCGCCGGTAGGGAATTGGTTCTGGCCATGACCCACGAGGAGGTCATAACTGAGCTAGCAGGCGGTGTAATCAACAGCTATCGCCAACTGCCGTTCATGCTCTACCAAATACAAACGAAATTCAGGGATGAGCCCCGGCCCAGAGGCGGCCTGATCCGGGTGAGGGAGTTCACAATGAAGGACGGCTACTCCTTCCATGCCGATATTGCCAGTCTTGACGAATACTATCCTCTTGTTTATCAGGCCTATTTCAATATTTTTGGTCGTGCCGGACTGGAAGTGATAGCGGTCGAAAGCGATACCGGCATGATGGGTGGTACCATGGCGCACGAATTCATGGCGCTTACCGAAGTCGGAGAAGACACGCTGCTCCTCTGTGACGAATGTGGATACAGGGCTAACCGGCAGGTGGCCGCTTTCATCAAGACGGAAGATGAAGATCAGGCGGTCGAGGAGGCGCTTCCATTGGAAGAGGTCTCCACACCAGGCGTCGATACCATCGCTGCCCTGTCTAACTTTCTCGAAATTCCTCAGAGTCGGACCGCCAAAGCGCTCTTTCTCGTGGCCGCGATTGAAGAGGATGGCCAGGAAGTGGAGCAG
Organism: Caldilineaceae bacterium; assembly: GCA_963662575.1. Classification (GTDB taxonomy): domain Bacteria; phylum Chloroflexota; class Anaerolineae; order Caldilineales; family Caldilineaceae; genus Bin5. The sequence goes on along the minus strand of OY759723.1, from coordinate 4,824,498 downwards.
TTTGTCTTTGTCGTTGTGCGCGGCGACATGGAATTGAACGAGACCAAACTGACAAATGCCCTGAAGGCCCGCCAGTTGCGGCCAGCCCTGCCCGAGGAGATCCGAGCCATTGGCGCCGAGCCAGGCTATGGCTCGCCCGTCGGCATCCACCGCGACGAGGTCCTCCTGGTTGTAGACGACCTGATTGTTCGCAGCCCGAATCTGGTTGCAGGTGCGAATCGAGACGGCTGGCACTATACAAACGTTAACTGCGGACGCGACTATGAGCCTGACCTGGCCCTGGATGTCGTTGCCGCCTCTGCCGGCCATCCCTGTCCGCTCTGTCGGGCCCCCATGCGAGCCGAGCGCGGCGTTGAAGTGGGTAACATCTTCAAACTTGGCACCAAGTACAGCGAGGCCATGGACGCCACCTTCCTCGACGAAGATGGCAGCAGCGCGCCCATGGTCATGGGCTGCTATGGGATCGGCTCCGGTCGCCTGATGGCAAGCGTAATTGAATCGAACAACGACGACAACGGCATCATCTGGCCGGTAACGATCGCGCCCCATCAAGTTTACATTGTCAGCCTGGCGACAAGACGCACGCCTGAAGTGACCGAAGTGGCCGACCGGGTCTACCAGCAGCTGCAGGAAGCCGGATTGGAAGTGTTGTATGACGACCGCGATGAGAGGGCCGGCGTGAAGTTCAACGACGCCGATCTCTTGGGAATCCCAATGCGTTTGACAATCGGGGCAAGAGGCGTGAAAAACGGAGTCGCTGAACTGAAACTGCGTCGCAGCGACGAAATCGATGAACTGCCGCTGGATGACATAGTCAATCAGATACAGGAAGTTGCGGACGCTGAAACGGCCGCGGTTCTCGCCAGCGTTATTACCGAATCGTTGCAATAGAACTTGTGATGACACCGGCCCGTTCTACGTCACCGCCGTTTTGACTCAGAATGAGAACCGTGCTACATTAGCCGGCGTGCCTTGACACAAAATCGGTGCTGGACCGTCACCCACACAGAAAGGAGCGAACACCATGCGAATTAAGCTGTCTATCTATTTTGGTTGTTACGCGTCCTTTACAGGGAGATTTGCGCCTGACCGTTGAGTCACCCCTGAACTGTTTTCCAAACCGTGGACGCGTGTTTCGACCGCTCCACGGTTTTTTTATTGGCAGAAGAAGTGGAAGACGTAACAGTTGAAATGAGGAGCGTAGAGCCAGTATTTCATCGTCTTCAAACCCCGGAAATCCGATGATTCTCTAGAATGGAGTATGAACCTTGATAACTATTAGACCTTTTGAACAGAGTGACAAAGACTACCGCCAGGCAGTCGACATCGTGAACGCCGTCTGGGTAGAGTATCCCGACACCGTGGAAGAGTGGAAGGAATCCGACGAGAAACGATCGAAAGCCACCAAGAGAGGCCGCTTTTTCGGCCAATTTGAAGGCCAGCCCGTGGGCTTTGCCACCTACGGCCAGTCCCTGTGGATAAACCATCCCGGCAAGCTGTTTGTAAGCGTAGACGTGCTTCCGGAATTCCGAAATCGCGGCGTAGGTACTGCCTTGTGGCAACACTTGTGCAAAGAGATGCAACAGTTCGACCCGCTGCGCCTTCTCGCGAGCACGCGCGAAGATTACGAGGATGGTGTTCGGTTTGCAAATAAACTCGGCTTCACCGAGAAAATGCGCGACTGGGAGTCCCGCATGGACCCAACCAGCTTCAACCTGGCCGACTGGAGTCGATATCCCCAGAGGATGGCCGAACAAGGGATCGAGATAAAAACTGTTGCAGAGCTGGAATCCGATCCAAATCGGGATCGGAAGCTCTACGAGTTGGAGTGGTCGGTCGACCGCGACGTTCCTAGCCCCGAGCCTCCCTCGAAAGTGCCCTTTGAGGAATTTCAGAAAGTGTGGGAGCGCACTAATCTGATACCTGAAGCCTGGTTTGTCGCACTTGACAAGGGTGAATACGTCGGCATGACCAATCTGTGGACAAGCCAGGGCGATGCCAACTTGCTCTATGTCGGCCTTACCGGCGTAATCCGCTCTCATCGAAATCGCGGCATTGCCACTGCTTTGAAACTGAAATCTGTCGAATTTGCCCTCGAGAAAGGATTCGGAGAAATCCGAACTTGGAACAATACCAACAACGCCGGCATGCTGGGCATCAATAACCGCTTCGGTTTCGTGCGGCAGCCGGCACATATCGAATACGTCAAAGCTATGCGAGAGGAGCGTCCCGAGGATGCCAACCTCAAAATAGTCGACCCGACAGAGGAAGAGTCGATGGCCGCGGCTGTGCCATAACTGACGCTACCGTCGTGTAAAACGCTCGGCCTGCCTTTGTCCAATCGCAGGAACTTGGCTATAAACGAAAAAAGCAGGGACACAACAAAAAATGTGCCCTGCTTTTTGTTTCGACCCTGGCCATGCCGGGTTAGAGTCGTTCGAGTATCGCCATCAGTAGTGTCGTCAACTGAGGCACGACGATTCTTCCTGTCTCCAAAACCTCTTCGTGGCTGGTTTCACTCTCCGCGTCCAACTGATCGATTGCCACATTAGTGATCGTGCTGATGCCCATCACCTTCATGCCCGCATGAACCGCCACCAGCGCCTCCGGTACAGTGCTCATCCCCACCGCGTCCGCTCCCACCAGCCGCAAATAGCGAACCTCCGCCGGCGTCTCAAAGTTCGGGCCGGCCAGGAATGCATACACCCCCTGACGCAGTGTGATTTCCAATTCTCGCGCAGATTCCAGGGCCACTTTTCGCAGAGAGTGCGGATAAGCATGGGTCATCGACGGAAAACGACCTCCAAACGCCTCCATGTTAGGGCCAATCAAAGGGTTGTGCCCCGCCATTCCCACGAAATTCAGGTGATCTTCGATCAGCATGAAATCGCCGACGTGAAAGCTGGGATTCAAACCACCTGCCGCATTGGTCAAAATCAACGTCTCGACGCCGAGACGTCGCATCACCCTGATTGGAAAAGTGATCTCCTCCGCCGAATACCCCTCGTACAGATGGATTCGCCCCTGCATGGCTGCCACGGTCTGACCTGCCAGCCGTCCGACGATAAGTCGCCCTTCGTGCCCGGGTGCAGTGCTCGTGGAGAAGTGCGGTATTTCCTCGAAAGGAATCGCTTCTGCCCCCTCGATTGCCTCTGCCAGCGGATTAAGTCCGCTTCCGAGAATCAGTCCGACCGGCCGCCTGTCGGTCAATCGCATTCCCCGTTTTTCGGTCCGGGCGCGCACATATTCCACCGCGCGGTCATAGTCTGCAAGTTCAAATTGGGAGGTCATAGGCATCTTGAAAGGATTTGCATTCTGCTCTTTGACGCTGAACCTCGCGCCAGTCGCTCAGCGGACTTCCTATTCATCCCCGTGGAAGCGTGAAGCCTCTTGGCCTGTCGTTTCGGGCGCAAGCACTCGCCACCGGAACGGCGGTGCCCAATCATTGGGTTTGTCTTCCACAACGTCGGCAATCAGATCACCGAGGACCGGACCAAACTTAAAACCGTGGCCGCTACCGCCCGTAGCCACACTCAGCCCCTCTTTCTCCGGGTGCCGGTCGATCCAGAAATGTTCATCGAGCGTGTCATTGTACAAACAGCGTCGCGTATAGGTGATTTCAGCATCCAGGAGCGCAGGGAATGTGTCCTCCAGAAAGAGACGCAGTTGAGTAAAATCCTCCTCGTATACCGTGCGCTCATCGTTCTCCGGGTGAAGAGTCACGCCGACCCCGTGCCGTGAGATCTTGATGATGCCTTCGCGCAACATCGGAAACCCGTACCAGCCGGTGCGGGCCGTGTCGCCGAAGAAAACGACAAATTCGGGCTCCGTAAAGGGCGCCGGATCCTTCGGTTTCAGGTGAAAGATCGGGTGGCCTGTCGCCGTCATCACCGACTGCAGTTCCGGCAGCAACCAGGGCGTCCACGACCCTGTTGCCAGTACGGTATGATCAGAATTGAAGGTCGCCCCCTCACGTGTCCGCATCCCATTCACACGGCTGCCGTTCAACACGAGTTCATGGGCTGTCTGACCGGGCTGCACCTCGACCCCGACGGCCGCTGCATGTTCAACCAGCTTACCGACGACGCGCCCGCTTTCTGCGTAGCCGCCGCGCGGATTATAGAAGCCGTCAACGTAGGCCCCAGTTGTCCATGCCGGAAATCGCCGCGTTATCTCTTCCCCAGACAGCCGTTCGGGGCTCTGCCCCTCCTCCAGTAACATCTGATAGCTGTCGTTGACGAACTCGCTTTCGTGCATAGGATCCTTCGTGGCCGCCAGAACGCCGGTCTCGTGGTACAGCGTCTCCCCAAACAGCTCGTTCCAGCGTTGGAATCCCTCGATCGCGCCAATCACCATGCGCATATATTGGCGGTTGCTGCCGTACTCCATGCGTACCACCTTGCTGACATCAGTGGAGGCAGCCAGGGCATAGGGAAGAGGTCCTGGATCGATCAAGGTAACGCTGTACCCGCGGCTCCGCAATGACAAAGCAGTCGTCACCCCGAAGATTCCGGCGCCGACGACAAGAAACTCAGAGGAAGTCGACATCAATTTGCTCCTTTCAACATCCCTTTCCATCAGGAGCGGCGGCACAAATAGCCGTTCGCCTACTCCCGACGCATTCGTAGATTCAGAGTAACTATGCAGCCGCAACTGATTCGCGGCCCTGAACGAGGGGAGCATAGGTGTTCATTCTCCCCTCATTGTTGTATTTTGGGCGGTCGGACCTTCGGCCCTCCCTTGTGCAGGGGCTGCGCCCCCGCAACGCCCCCCTACAAAACCATCGCTCACCGACCTTGTGCGCTCATTCCAGCCGTGCGGCTCCAGCAACGTGGCTGGCCAGCAGTGTCTCCACCCCTACTTGCCGTCTCATGCCACTGACCACTGCCGTTCCCCTGCAGTTCCCCCGCAGTTCCCCAACAGTTCTCCGCGCCCCCGCAACGCCCCCCTCCAAAACCATCCCTCACCGACCGTGTGCCTTCTTCGCAACGTGTCGGCTGGCGAGCATGGCGGCGGCTGTACACCACTTGCGTCACCAAAAGCCTGAATGGTTCCAAGGATGACTGGCTGGTCAACTACTGCGGCTTGGTAGTTACGCTTCAGATGGCTCGCACTCTCGCCGATCCGCGACCTGGCGTTACGCTGCAAATGTGGCTAGGCGCGAGACAGCGCTTGAGGCTCCCGATTCCAGCAAGCCCCCGTCGCTTGTGGCGACGATAAAACGGAAGCCTTGGTTGGCTCTGTGCAGCGCGTCATCCACACTGCGCCCTGCAATGCCCGGAATTTTGCCCGTGTTTTTGCACGCCTCCAGGATCGCTTCAAGCGCCCGTGCATGCTCCTCCCGGTCATCCATCTCCGACGGATGAAAGCCCAATGAAAGCGACAGGTCGCTCGGCCCTGTCCAGCAGCCGTCTATGCCCGGCGTACTCAGAATCGCCTCTGCGTTTCTTACCGCTTCAGCGCTTTCCAACTGCACAGCCACGAACAGTTCCTCGTTTATCCTCTCGGCATAGTCGGCACCATACAACTTGGCGCGTCCCCAACCCCACGAGCGCTGACCCACGGGCGGAAGCAGGCAGGACTCGGCCGCGGAGCGAGCCTGCTCCGGTGTATCGACCATGGGCACGATCATCCCCATAACGCCTTCGTCCAGCAATCGACCGATGAATGTGTAGTCGTTGCGGGCGACGCGCGCCATAGGAATTGCAGAACTCCCAAAGATGGCCACCAGCGCCGCGATCGCACTGTCTTCTCCCCACGAGCCATGCTGCCTGTCAATCATCACAAAGTCGATCCCGCTCCTGCTAATGAGTTCAGCATTGAGCGGCGACCCCATCCCCAGCGCGAATCCGAAGGCGGGCTGGCCGGATAGCATCTTCTGTTTGGCACTGTTTGAAATCATATTGTCCCCCTGGACTAACAATTTTAGAGCCGCGCAGGTACGCGTCAATCGGCAAAAACAACCGAGAACATGGAGTGTCTTGATACCCCAGAGAAGCTAAGGCAATTGCAAGGAATGAGGACTGACCTCTTATCCCGATAGTATCCGCAGATGCACTCTATGTCAAAAGAGTCCCCGACCTACACATTTCTTGTTGGCCCCAATTTCTCGATTGGCGGATCGCTCAATTCGATCCCGGCAGAGCCCAAGAGCAAGGACCAGGCATGTATTGCCTCATCATGACCACTGTGGGCTTAATATCGCCCTGGTATGATACAATGGCTCGGACCGGCATGCCCCAACATCAACAGAACGACTCCAGTAGAGATCCTGACCGAAATCTACTGCGATTCCTGCTACTACCATGTCCCAGCCTGAGCAAAATACAAGATCCGAATCACCGTCCACCAGTACCCTAAACCAAGGTCCGTCTCCCACCGCTCTGGTGCTTGCTGTCTCGGGAGCGGTCGCCTTTGCCATCATGGGCGATTCGCTTCTGTACGCCATCCTCCCGCTGGCCGCTGGCAGTCTCGGACTCTCTCCCAGACATGTCGGGATGCTGCTGAGCGCCAACCGGCTCATCCGCCTTTTCTCTAATACTTGGTTCAGCACGCTGTTCGCCCGCTTTGGACCATATCGCGCCTTCCTCGGTTCGGCGATACTGGGCGTCCTGACAACATCTGCCTATGGGCTGGGCTGGGGATTCACTGTCTTTCTCATCGCACGGATGGCGTGGGGAATCAGCTGGTCGGGCCTGCGCCAGGGCACTTTTCAGTCGATCTGGACCGGCAGCGAATCAGACGCGGGTCGGCTCATGGGGATGATGTGGGGAGTCGTTCGCGGGGGAAGCGCGGTCAGCGCAGTTCTGGGCGGATTCCTCTTCGATCACTATGGCTATCATGTAACCATATGGTCAATTGTAGGACTGTCTGCACTGGCCATCCCCATAGCACTCGGCCTATCCTGGCCTGCCAGCGCGTCACCAGAGTCCAAGGGCCAACGTTCAGATCCCGCGACAGATAGTCATGCCGGCGGTCCGGAGGACGGGGAGGAGCCGCCGTCAACGAGTCCGAAAGTTCTTCAGAGCTGGAAGGTTGCACTAACCGACCCGTTGCAGCGTTCGGTCCTCCTGGTCGGTTTCTTCAAACTGCTGCTCAACTCAAGCCTGGTTGCCACTGCGTCAGTTTTCCTTGCCGAAAATTTCGGGAGTGGATCTGGCGAAATACCATTGGGCTTGGAAGTTGGTGCGATGGCCGGCATCGTACTTGGTACCCGTTGGTTTTCCGACCTCTTTCTCGGCGCGGTTATGGGCGCACTGTCAGATTGGATCGGGCGCATCCGATTGACTATTATTCTGGTATCTCTGCTTTGCCTTGGGCTCGCGGCGATGCTCGCTATACCGAACAGCCTTTCGATAGTGGCTCTGCTAGCTGTGCTGATTGTCAGCACCGGCGTTAATGTTATTCTCGACACCTACGCCAACCAGGCAGCTCTGGTAACGCCTCAGCCCCAACTGTTCGTTGGTGCTTACGCCACCGCATCGGACCTCGGTTCTGCCGTGGGCCCGTTGTTTGCATTCTCGCTGGTTTCGGCGGTGGGATTCGCGCCAGTTTACGGGGTTGCGGCACTGCTTGTAGTCGTCACCGTGTCTAATCTGGTCACGCTCGATCTCCGCCTTGCCCGCCAGAAGGCTGTCGAAGATCGCGCAATAAGCCGGAAATGACCGGCTTCAGGTCTGAATCCCATGAAATTCATTGGCCGCGAAATCACTGTAACCCTGCCGAGCGGCTTTTCGCTCGAAAAAAAGCCTCCCGCGCCGGAATCCTTCGAATGGCGCGGTAAGTCGCATCGGGTGACAGAGATGCTGGCCAACTGGCATCGCTACGGAAAACCGGAAATTCGAACCCAAGGCGGACGTCCTCCCTACTTTGTGCGCAGCGGTCGCACACAGGGATCCTGGGGTCAGGGGAGGGTCTATTTCCGCGTCCGTACAGAGGAAGGTCGCCTGTTTGATATCTACTATGACCGCGCGCCCAAGGGACAGCGCCGCGCCGGCGCCTGGTTCCTGTGGCGCGAACTCTCCGCCGCGGAAGAACATGTCGGCCTGGATGAAGGCTATTAACGGTCAACTAAAGGGTGAATGTTCTTCTACTCTGCGCTGGAGTTCAGGACGACCGGAAGAAAAACTCTGTAACCAACTGTCGCACTGCCCTCTTGATTCCCAGACTCCCCCGCCTCACTCGGTGCAGGCACGTCGGCCGGCCGCGGCCTTGCTCCAGGCCCGCTGCTTTGAAGGTTCTGCGCAGGCACATCGCTAAGCGTAATCAAGTCGACAATTGCGCTCGTACGCCGATTCGGGGACGTTTCATAAACATTGAGAATCAACGTTATCTCCTTGCCCGCGTACTGCCCCATGTTGAACGAGCGATACTGCCAGCCACTGCTCTGGCGCTGGACCAACATATAGTTGGCTGGCTGGCCGTCCTCCACCGCAATCACCTCGAACGAGTCGGTGCCGGTCGCTGGTTCCGCAGTCTCCATCTTGTAGGCGAATGCCAGATAAGGCCTGCCCGTCGGCACAGTAAGACGCTGGGAAACAGTGCTGTTGCCGCCGTCGCTGCCCTCTGTACCGGGAACACCGTCATTGGGTACGAAGCCGCTGGCTAGACGCAGCGCGTGGTCCGACGTGCCTGCTTGAGATTCGATCGCCGAAGTTGAACTACCGGACTTCGTCCAGCCGCTGAAATCGCTCTCAAAGTCCCCATTTGTCACCGCGTTCGTGCCCGGCGAGTAGAGCAACGCCAGGCTCTCGCTTGAGCCGAAATCCCGCCTGCGAATGAGAAGCTGATTGGCAACCGAAATGTTCCAGCTTCCGATCGGCACGTTCATCGTGAATTGGCCGTTGGCGTCTGTAGTCGCCGTGGTATCGCCGATCTGCACCGTCACCCCTACCGCGTTCTCCCCCGCCGGGTTTATCACTCTGCCGGTCACAGCGCTGTTAGTAAGTACTGTTGTCTCAGCCAGTGCCGTGTCGGTCTCCAGCTTGTACCCCAGCAAATCCTCAGCCTCAATTCTGAAGCTATAGGAGGTCCCAATCTCACCGTTGTATATCGCCTCGCCGTACGCCTCCGCGTCTTCCTGCCACGACTGCCAGTCTCCGTCCCCGACTTTGACATAAACGGTTGTCGAAATCACCCCGGAGCCCCAGTCTCTCACCAACCAATTCACCCTGAAGTTTGCCGGCGAGTAGGTAGGCAGGTTCAATATCGATGCAGTGGGAGCCAGAGTGTCCTCTTCAATCAGCAAGACCGGCTCGCCAAAAATTCCCATTCCGTAGCCGCCCTGACCGTCAGGCCAGTTGGCATTTGTAGCGCCGGCAAGACCGACCTCGTAGTAACCGTTTGTTGGAGTCAGCTCCGTTTCGGTGCCGTCCATCTTGATGAGACGAGCTTTCGTCCCTGTCGCAGGGATGTTACCCGTCTGAGCTTGCGACGTGAGTGCCCAAGCCAGCAACCGGCGCTCCTTCGTCTCCGGGTGATAAAAAGCAACCCGCCGCACGCGGAATCGTTCGATGTCTGCCCACGAGACATCCGTACCTGTAAGGTGCTGATTTGCCAACTTGAAGGCCGAATAGGCCAGCCGCGTCTCGGCGTTGGAAGGGGAGCAATAGCTGGAGCTTTCATTCTTGGCCAGGCCAAAACCGTCAGGAGAATTGACCTGTACCACATTCCCGCAGTCATCATGTAGCATGAAGTGGAAAATCGGCCCACCGCCTGCCAGCCTCGTATAGGCAATGTTCTGCCAAACATATGAAGCCTGCTCTGTCGCCGAAGCCCGCCACGGGCTGGGGCAGTTTGGCCCGGGAAAATCATTGCAGACCGGCACGCCGCTCTCGGTGATCCAAATCGGCTTGTCCGACCAACCGCGGTCATTCAATGCGCCGCGTACCTTGCTGGTGTACTGATAACCTACGTACGAAAGGGAATAGTGATGCGAGCCGGCCGCGTCAAAGAAGCCGTCATATTTTTCGCTCAGCGCATCAGTGTGCAAGGCATCCAGCATATCAAAGAGCCACTGCCCGTTGGCAAAGTGGGCCAGGCCGCCAAAGACTACATAAGCCTCGGGGTCGACCCATTTGATGACGATGTATGCGACTTTCAGCAGGCGGGCAAACTCCTGGGGCGTGCCGGACCAGAAGTGACACAGGTCGGGTTCATTCCAGACTTCCCAATGACGAACGTTAGTGCCTGCGTCCCCGCCAGGCATATAGCGGGCAACCGCCGCCCCTACAAAACGCGCCCACGGGTTGGTTGGGCTGATGCGCGTTCCATCCGAAGGTTCGTCGCTGCCATTAACAAAGATCGGGTTCCACAGGTTAAAAGGGGCCGGCGGCCCGTCACTGCGAGAGCAGCTGCCCGACTGCGCGCGCGAGTCAGGCTGGTCCGAATTCTCCCCAGCTGCTCCCGCCGATTCGACCGATTGTTCACCAAAATAAGTTGTGCCTTCTATTATAATGCACTCGCCACCTGCTTCCTGTGGATCACAGCCTTCGGACCGTGGGGCCTGATTGGCCGGTGCCTCGGTAAATGATCCCCCAAGCGACACCGACACGGCCCGGCCGCCGAGACGGTACTGGCGCGGCGTGCCCAGCAGGATGGCCAGCGTGTCCATTCCCAGGCTCTCGTTGGCGCGAATGGCCGTATCCTGGCTCGTCCATGTATACGTGCCGATGCTCTTTTCGACCTGCTCCCAATAGATAGGGAATCGATCTGTAGTTACGCCCGTGTCCAGGCCGCGCTGGATGCGTGGTGTACCGCTGTGCGACTCGGCGGAATTGACGAAAGCCAGGCCAAAATCGGAGATCGTGGGCGTCGTGGTATAAGGAATCGTGTCGGTAACAGTTGCAGGCGTCGAATCCTGTTGAAGGCCCAAAGAAGGCGTTCGGCTCCAGGTCGGCGCATCCTGTCGGATCATGCTGTTGCCAATGCCGCCACTTGCGGCCTCTGTTTCTGGTCGCGCGTCATGAGCGAAAACAGGTACAATTGCCCCACCGACATAGAGCAGCAGTGAAAGTAGGCCAACGGCAACCGCGACAACTGAAGCCATCCTTCGGAGTGCGGTCGATGGCGTGGCAGGAGTGAATACATGTTGCTCGTCCCCCGCTCTAATCGGTCTCTGCAGTGCCATTGGAACATAGCGCTGCGCCCCGCACGCCCATATTGCTGACATACTCGCCACTAATATGGACAGCAGATTTCTTGTAAATTTAGAGAAACGTTGCATGAAGCTTTCATTCCGAAATTGCGGCGCGGCGCATCGGCCAGCGCAAGACTTTGGCGAGGCACGCAGAAGAACTGCCTCGTCTCCTAAGTCTACCACAGTCATCACATGTCGGTCATCGAATGCTGGAAAGTTGGGATGTGCGCCAGACCCCGGCGAGAGGGCGCCAATCGCAACCCGATGAAAATGGGGCAGTCTGCGGGCCGCGGGCAAAGTATTACCTGCGAGGGACAATGTTTTGGCAGAGCAAGTCTAAAGCGTTCCATGTACGGAGACAGGAATGACCGCTCAAGACCGCAACCCAAGTGAAACAAAGGGCAGTCTGGCTAAGGGGTCGAACTCGGTCGCACAATCAATCTGAGATTTCGCTGATAGATACGGCGCGCTTCTCTCGAAACGACAAACCCGCCGCCAGCGCCAGCGCCACCGGCGCCCGCCCATCATTACCGGTCACCTCGACCTCTGTGTCGTCAAGTATGGCGCGAATAAACGAGCGAAGTTCATCAGCGTATGCTACCTGATAGCGTTCGAGGAAGAAGTAGAGGGGTTTGGGATGGATAACGCCCACTTCGGTCTGCCTGATGATCCTGTCCGGCGTGTTGTTCTCGCACGCGACCGAGCCCAGCGAGCCGAGAACTTCCACTCTCTGGTCAGAACCGTAAACCGCCTGGCGCGAGTTTGTTATCACGCCGAGCGCACCGCAACGATAACGTACCGTAACCACGGCAGTGTCGATATCGCCGGCTTCGCCGATAGCCGGATCAACACGAACCGCGCCGGTGGCTGACACCTCCTCCACCTCGTCATCAAGCAGGAAGCGCGCCATATCGAAGTCGTGAATCATCATATCCAGAAAGAGGCCGCCGGATCCCTTTACGTAGCTCAACGGCGGAGCTTCCGGGTCGCGGCTGGTAATCTGTACAAGGTAGGGTGAGCCGATTTCGCCTTTCCTGACAGCATTGCGGATGCCGCGAAAGTTGGGGTCAAAGCGGCGATTGAAGCCTATCTGCAATTTTGTGCCACACTCTTTGACCGCCTCCAGCGCGGCATCAACCGCGGGCAGGTCGAGTGCGACCGGCTTCTCGCAGAATGCGTGCTTGCCCGCCCGCGCCGCCCGGATAATGTATTCGGAATGTGTCTCCGTTGAAGAGCAGATGGCGACGGCGTCGACGTCGTTACTGCTGAAGATCTCTTCCGGATCCCCGCTGGCGCGCGCGATGCCGAAGCGTTGCGCGGTCTGCTTTGCAGCATCGTGGATGACATCGACGATGGCGACCACCTCCGCCTCCTGGACATGTCGAGTCAGGTTTTCAGCATGTACCTGCCCAATCCGCCCGGCGCCGATGATCGCAAATCTGACCTTCTGGTCCACGGCCGCCTCCTCTATATGATATCCTGCAGCTTGACCCAGCGACCCTCGCGTGCACTCACGTCGGCCGCGTCGATAATACGCTGAACCACAGCCCCATCCTCTAAGCTGGGGCTGAAAGGTTGTCCATCGGCAATTGCATTGATCCAGCCCCGAGTCATATGGTCCTCGACGCGAAAAACGTCTCGATAGGTGTTATGCACAGTATCGCGTCGCGCCGCGCCCCAGACACGCTCCGGAATCTCGAGCGGCCGGGTTGGCCCTTCGCCGCGCCGAGTGCCCTCTACATCCTGCCGGTTGTCCCAGTCGATCACGCTGCGCAGAGTGCCTTCCTCCCCGTGCAGATCGAACTCATGGCGTTGGCCGAAGTCGGTCTCCTCTGTGCAAACCGCCGAGGCCTGTACAAGCCCTTGCGCGCCGTTGGCAAAGCGCAACAACGTGTAGGCCGCATCTTCCGTGCGCTCATAGGGTTTGCCCTCCGGTGTGAGAGTCGGCCGATCCACGAATTCTCCCCCCAGGCAGAACACGTCGGTCACCTCGCCAAACCACCAATAAGCCAGATAAAAAAAGTGCGACGCGATATTGCCCAGCACGCCGGTTGCCGAAAACGCCCGATCATGCCGCCATCCATAGCCTGGCTCGCGTGCATATCCGGTATAGTAGCGCACATTGAGATGATATGGCCTGCCGATGTACCCGTCGTCAACCAATTCCTTGATATAACGGTTCGTGGGCATAAATCTGTAAGTGAACGGCGTGCAGTGGATCAAATCTTTTTCAGCGGCCAGCGCCGCCATCTCCGCCGCATCACTGTAGCGCAATGCCAGCGGCTTCTCACACAGAACGTGCAGGCCCGCGTTCAACGCCTGCATGGTGATGGGGTAGTGGGTCTCATGACCGGAAGCCACCACCAGCGCATCGACCTCACCACTGTGAATCATCGACTCCACATTCGTATACACCTGCGGAATGTTCCAGCGCGCCGCGAAAGTATCCGCCCGCTCCCTGTTGCGGCCGCATACGGCAACCACATCCGCCAGGGGGTGAGCGTCCAATGCCGGCAAATACATTGCGTCCGCCCACCAGCTTGTGCTGACGACCCCCACTCGTACAGACTCAGGCATCTTTCATTTCTCCGTCATATGTAAGTGTGTGCCAAAGAGGAGGCCGCCGGCTATGAAACGCCCTCGGCTGCAAGCGGCCGTACTTCCTCCCAGGCGCCGCTCTCCCAGGAGCGGGTCATCGCTTCCTGCACTTCGGCTAAACGCAGGGCATCCGCAAAGCTGGGCGCACGCTGCTCGCCCTCGACTATCGACATCAGGAAATTATGCGCTTCAAGCACTTTCAAGTCCTCATATCCCAATCCGATTCCATCGCCCGGGTTGAAACGCTCGTGCGCAGGGTAGGCGGGACCGCCAAGCAGTGTGGTATAGCCGTCGTGCATCCCGTCGGCGCCAGGCAGATACAGTTCCAACTCGTTCATGCGCTCAAAGTTCCATTTTGCTGCGCCGGCCGTGCCATTGACCTCGAAGGACATTTCGCACTTTGGCCCGAAAATCGCCCGGCAGACCTCAAAACTGCCCTGAATGCCGTTCTCAAACTCGACCAGCGTGCCAACGTAGTCTTCGTTCTCGACCTCTCCGGTTGGGTCGCCTTCCTTGCCGAGTGAGAAGTGCGTGCCCTGTCCGGGTACCGGCAGGGGGCGCTCGCCAATGAATACGTGCCGGTTGCTGACCAGCCGCTTGATCGGTCCGACGAGCATGTGGGCCATATCGACAGTGTGGGACATGATATCGCCCAGCACGCCCAGGCCCGCCTGCTCTCTCCTGTATCGCCAGCTCAACATGCCGTAAGGATTGCTGCCGTACATGGCGAAGAAACGGCCGCGGTAGTGGGTTAGGCGTCCGAGCTTACCCGCGTCAATCAGATTCTTGCTATGTTGCACCATCGGCGCCCAACGGTAGTTGAAGCCGACAAAACTCATGACACCGGCCGCGCGCGCCATCTTTTCGATGGCTGCCGTCTCCTGCGGGCTGCGTCCGACTGGCTTTTCGCAGAATACGTGCTTGCCGGCAGCAGTGACGGCCTCCACCATCTCCTTATGCAGGAAGTTGGGCGCCGCGATGTTGACGACCTGTACTTCAGGGTGGTCGACTACCTCATGCCAGTCAGTTGTCGACTCCGCGAACCCCAGCGCGTTTCTCGCCTCCTCCGCCCTGTGCGCCACATCGTCGGCGCAGATCACAAGTCGCGCCCGCACCCCGCTGTCGTGGAAACGGTCGTTCACCAGTCTATACGAGCGGCTATGGGCCGTCCCCATCCAGCCCATGCCGATTACGCCAATACCGATCTCCTGAGCCATGTGTACCTCGTTTGCATCCCTTCGTTACAGGTCGGACACGTCAAGCCATGTCCCGCAGCATTGCACTGCCAGTGGCAAGCGTAGTCGTCGGGAATGAAATGATGCCGATGCGCGGCTGTCGACGGGCGCCTGCGCCTAGAACTTCCGGCTCCACTCCTGCGGCCAACGCTCCACGACAACTTTAGTCTGCGTGTAGAACTCGATCCCGTGCCGGCTCTGGGCGTGGAGATCGCCGAAGAAACTCTCGTTCCAGCCGCTGAATGGGAAGAAGGCCATCGGCGCCGCCACGCCGATATTTATACCAATGTTGCCGGCATCCACCTCGTGGCGGAACTGCCGCGCCGTCGCGCCGCTGCTCGTAAACAGACAGGCCATGTTGCCGTATCCGTTTACACTGCGATCGTTTATCAACGCAATGGCGTCGTCAATCGTATCCGCGTGCATCAGGCTCAGAACCGGACCAAAAATCTCGGTGCGGGCAATCTGGCTGGTCGGCTCTACCGCGTCGAGAACCGTGGGGAAGACCCAGTAGCCGTCATCGTATCCGGCCACGCTCTTCTGCCTGCCATCCACCAGTACGCGCGCGCCTTCTTGCGCGCCGACCTCGATCAGACCTTCAATCCGTTGCTTGCTCTCACCGGTGATGACGGGACCCATCTCGGTCGCTTCGTCCAGGCCGTAGCCGACCTTGCGACTTGCCGCCAGGTCAGCGATTCCTTCAGTGAAGGGGTCTTTGGCCTCGCCGACAGTCACTGCGACCGAGACCGCCAGGCAGCGCTGACCGGCACAGCCGAACGCGGAATCGCCCATCATCTGCGTTGTAGACTCAATATTGGCGTCCGGCATGATGACGACCGGGTTCTTCGCGCCGCCCTGGCATTGGGCGCGCTTGCCGTTGGCAGTGGCGCGGCTGTAAACATACTTCGCCACCGCCGTAGAGCCAACGAAACTTATGGCGCGAATATCGGGGTGATCGAGAATGGCGTTGACCGTATCTGCCCCACCGTTCACCAGCTGCACTACCCCCGGCGGGAAGCCTGCCTCTTCAATCAAAGCAAACAGCTTCTGCGTTGTCATCGGCACCTTTTCGCTGGGCTTGAGGATGAAACAGTTGCCCGTTGCGACGGCATAGGGTAGAAACCACAGAGGTATCATGCCGGGAAAATTGAATGGCGTGATTGCCGCCACTACGCCCAGCGGCTGGCGTATCATGTGCTCGTCGATGCCGCTGGCGATGTCTTCATTGTTCCAGCCCTGAATCAACGAGGGCGTGCCACAGGCGACTTCCACATTCTCGATGCCCCGCCGCAACTCACCCACGCTTTCGGCAAAGGTTTTGCCGCACTCGGTGGTAAGTACCCGCCCGATGTCATCAACATGCTCCTCCAGCAGCATCTTCAGCCGGAAGAGCGGCTGCACGCGGTCGACGACAGGCGTTTCCCGCCACTCTGCATAGGCGTCCAGCCCCGCGCGTACGGCTGCATCCACCTCCGCTGCAGGCGACAGGCCCACAGTGGCAATCGCGGCGCCGGTGGCCGGGTTAAGCACATCGAGCGCATCCCCTGCTCTACTTCTCTGCCACTGGCCATCAACGAAATTGAGTAGTTCCTGTTTCTGTGTCATACAACCTTCCTCGCTTATGAGAATATCTCGTTCAACGCCACTTTGACGTCCAATGTTGGGTCAATGATAGCGCCTTGAATGAAGGTCTGGTCCACACAAGCACTGTATATGGCTTAGTACTTACCTCCTTACCATGCACAGAGGCTATCCACCATTCGTCGTCGAAATGCTGAATTCATTCACGATTTGGCCAGCAACTTCATCTGCTGAACGGCCTGTCGTTTCCACTAACAGCCGGTCCGGTGGCAATTGCGGGCCGTCGAATGCCCCCATCTGATACAAACTGCGTAGTTGCTTCACCGAGCGCAGCTTGCCATATTCTGCGCGAGAAGGCAGGACCAGGCGCTTTTCAAGTTCTTCACGCTTGCAGGTCAATTCAACGAAACGCACAGTGCCGCCGGATACTTCGACAATCTCCTGTATCTGATCAACAAATCGGTCGCGAACTGTGCGGTCATAGGCGAGTGTGAAAATCACCCCTCTCAGATTCGCCCCGACTGCCTGATTGATCGACGCCAGCCAAACCTCTTCCCTCAGATCAACAAATGGTTGGCTGCCAAATTCAAATAGAGACAATACCAGGTCGACCGTCAGGTGGTTGTGAAAGAGACGATACCCTGTAACGTCTGCCAGCGCTCGGCCTACAGTCAGCTTTCCGACCCCGGGCAGCCCTGCCAAAACTACCAGATCCATCGGCTCAATCTCGCGGCATGTCTTCTACGCCCTTACAGATAATATCGTTCCTGCGTGCGCTTCTCTTCCCACTCCTCGCGCGCCGCGTTGACCGAATCCAGTTCGCTTACCTCAGCGACCGGCACATCCCACCAACTGTAGCCCTCCACGCCCAGATAACGATCATTTTGTACGTAGATGACGGTCGTCCTGTCAACCGATTTGGCGTCTTCCAGTGCCTGCACAACGTCGCCCACACTCTCGCAACGAATTACATGACAACCCAGGCTCTCGGCGTTTGTCGCCAAATCTACCGGCAGCGGGTCGACATCATATCCGTTCTGGTCTGTCGGCAGCCCGTTAAAGGACTCGCCGTTGCGATGGGTCGCTTCGACCTGATCGGGAAAAACATAGCGCGTCCCAAATCCCTCCTGGCCCAACGAGCGGCTGAGAGACCCGATCGAGCGGAAGCCGGTATTGTCCATCAAAATGACAGTGAGTTTGTACCCCTCCTGGATCGATGTGATCAGATCGGAGTTCATCATCAAGTAACTGCCGTCGCCCACCATCACGTAGACCTCAAGGTCGGGATCGGCCATCTTTACTCCCATACCGCCGGCGATTTCATAGCCCATACAGGAGTAGCCGTACTCCAGGTGGTACTGTTTGGAATGTCGTGCGCGCCACAATTTGTGCATGTCTCCCGGCAGGCTGCCGGCCGCGGCGACCATCACCGCATCAGGGTCGCCCTGGTCGTTCACAGCGCCGATAAGAGCGCCCTGGTAAGGAAGTCCACTTTCCGCCGTGTGAGTGTCATAGTTACGCTGAACTTCGGCCTCCCACTCGTTATGCAGACGCTGCGCCTGCGCGACACTCTCGCCGCTATTGTGGTAGTCCCCCAGCATTTCGCCCAGCTCCTCCAACGTGACACGGGCGTCGCCCACCAGCGGAATTGCGCAATGCTTGTACGCGTCAAATTCAGCCACATTGATGTTCACAAACTGTACATCGGGATGCTTGAAAGCTGTCTTGCTTGAGGTGGTGAAATCGCTGTAGCGCGTGCCGATGCCGATCACAACGTCTGCCTCGTCTGCCACCTGCTCGGCCGCGAAAGTGCCGGTTGCGCCGGCCGCGCCCAGTTGCAGCGGATGGTCGTAGGGCAAGCTGCCCTTCCCAGCCATTGTCTCGGCCACCGGAATGCCGAAGCGGTCGACAAATTCCCTCAACGCGGCGGTCGCTTCGCTATACAGAACGCCGCCCCCAGCAATAATAATCGGCTTCTGTGCCGCCCGAATCGCCGCTGCCGCCTGCTCCAGCGCAGCCCGGTCCGGACGGTTGCGTTGTATGGACCAGACCCGCTTCTCGAACAGCGCCGACGGATAGTCATATGCTTCAGTCTGGACATCTTGTGGAATCGACAGAGTGACCGCGCCCGTGTCGGCCGGACTGGTAAGTACCCGCGTAGCCTCGATCAGCGAAGTGATCAGTTGATCGGGCCGGTTGATCCTGTCCCAATAACGGCTGACCGGTTTGAAGCAGTCATTGACAGAAATGTCCTGGCTCTGTTCCGATTCCAACTGCTGCAATACCGGCGCAACATTGCGACGGGCGAATATGTCTCCCGGCAAAAGCAGTACAGGCAACCGGTTTATCGTCGCCGTGGCCGCGCCCGTGACCATGTTGGTCGCGCCCGGGCCGATCGAGCTTGTACAGGCCAAAGTCCGCAGCCGGTTGCTGTGTTTGGCGTAAGCAGCCGCGGTATGCACCATCGCCTGTTCGTTTCGGGTCTGAAAATAGCGGAAATCCGGATATTGCTGCAGCGCCTGGCCCATTCCGGCAACATTGCCGTGCCCGAAAATCCCAAAGCAGCCGCCAAAGAAGGGCTGTTCCACGCCATCGCGTTCGCTGTACTGGTTCTTGAGAAAGCGAACAATCGCCTGTGCCATTGTCAATCGTTCTGTGTTCATTTTCTTCCTCATCTTTGCTTCAGAATAACAATTCTGAAAGTGGCTCCTTCATAAGCCCAGACCGGCGGAATTCGCTACCCGTAGATGGCAGGCCTCTCCGGCACGCCAACGTCTACCGGCTGCGCCCGCAGTCCTGATTCAATGCTGGCGTCGGCCACAAGTATCGCCGCATACCCATCCCATGCGCTCGGCCCTGTGGCCTTTCCGTCCAGGATCGACTGCACCCATGCCTGCGCTTCATTGATATAGGCCACTCGGAAACGCTGCAGCCAGTCCTCCTCTACCCACTGGCTGCTTGCATTACTGTGGCGCACAATCGGGTGTGGCAATGGACTCGACTGGACCACGCCAGTTTCTCCCGTGATGCTTACCGTGATCTCATAGCCGTATCCGGAGTCCGAGTTGCACTCGAGGCCGCCCAGGCCACCGTTGCCAAAGTGCAGCTGAATCATGACATAGCGCGCGCTGTGTGGTTGAGAGGGCGAGAAGGGAATGAAGGATGTATGAACGCTGGCAATTTCATCCCCCATCATCCAGCGGGCCGAGTGAATGTCATGGATGAGAGAGCCGTTGATGACGTCATTCAGCGAGGGAATGTCGCCCCAGCTCGGGTTGATATGAACGCTGCGAATTACGAGCGGTTGGCCCTGTTCACCGCTGTCGCTAACCTGTTTGACGGCAACATGGTCCGGGTCATACTGGCGCATGAAACCAACCTGCACCAGCCGTTTGCCGCCGGCGGCCTCGGCGTCAACCACCCCGCGGGCCTCCTCGCCGTCAGACGCCAGCGGCTTTTCGCATAGTACAGGCTTGCCTGCCGCGATACACGACCGCGTCAACTCGGCATGAAAGCGGTTCGGCGCCGCGATGACCACTGCATCGACATCCGGCGCCGCGATCAACTGTTCAGCATCCGCGAAAACTTTGGCGCCTCCGCACCTTGCCGCTATTTCTTCGGCACGTGCCGAGTCGACATCCATGATCGCCGCCACATTCGCCGACGCCACCGCGTCCGCCAAATTGACTGCATGTCTGCCACCCATTCCGCCCGCGCCGATTACCCCAATGTTGACCGTGTTGCTCATCTGTCATTTCGTCCCGTGATGGACCGCGGCTTGAATCGACGACTGCCGGCTGGTGTCTTCCAGTGCCAGCACTCTGTCGCCGGCGAATTTGACAGCCGAATGCTACAGCCCCTAATCCTGAGCGCCGATGCGCCAGTACGGATCATCTAACGGCGGCGGCTTTGAAACCGGCCCTGCGCCCCGCACCGACTGGTCGAAGTCGATGACGGTGCCCGTCATCATACCGGACTCGTCGGAGGCCAGAAAGGCGATTCCCCGCGCCACTTCGTCCGTTTTGAGCAAACGGCCAAATGGTTGCTCCCTTTCCGCAGCTTCCAGCCAGTCCTCCCCGTCAGAATGAAACTTGCGCTGAATGAAATCCTCGGCCGGCGAATCCATCCAGCCGACAGCCAGCGCATTCACACGGATCTGGTAACGCATCACCGCGAAGGCGACATTCTTGGTCATCGCGTTCAGTGCGCTCTTGGAGGCCGTATAGGGCAACAGAAACTGTTCGCTGCCGTAAGAGGCAACGCTGGAGATATTGACGATGGCACCGCCATTGCCCTCGCGCCGCATCAGCTTGCAGGCATCCTGCATGAGCAGAAACGGCGCCCGTGCATTGACCGCTATCATCTGATCGAAGAGAGCAGGAGTCGTGTCCCAGATATTGCCGCGCACGGTGAGCGCGCCGCAGTTGACGAGCACGTGCAGCGCGCCGAACTGCCTGTCTGCTTCGGCCACGATGTTGCCACATGCGTCCACGTCGCCCAGGTCGGCCTGTACAAAATGGGCTTGGCAGCCGCCTGCGCGCAGGTCCTCCGCCACCGCATTGCCCCGGTCGGCGTTGCGCCCGCTCACAATGATTCCGGCCGCGCCCCGTTCGGCAAATAGGCGAACCACGGCTTCCCCAAGCCCCTGTGTGCTGCCCGTGACGACGGCGAATTTGCCCTGCATGGAACTGTGCGAATCCTGCGAATCTCTTTCGTTTGTATTCACAATAGTAAGTTTACCTTATTTTTCGCGCGCACCGGTGATCAGGTCGGCAATGTCCTGCTGTGACAGGTCTCCCTTCTGGTATGTCCCGACCTTCTCCCCCTGGCGAATGATTGTATAGCTGTCAGAAACCTGGTAAATGTGATTGACATTGTGCGTAATGAATATGACAGGAAGCCCCTTGGCTTTGGCGCCCTCAATGTAAGATAGCACCTTCTGAGTCTCAGCCACGGACAGGGCGGACGTCGGCTCGTCTAGAATCAGAAGCTTGGCGCCAAAGTGAATCGCTCTACCGATTGCAATGGACTGCCGCTCACCGCCCGACAGCGTCCCAACTTTGTCCTCGGCAGTGCGGATTTCGATGCCAATGTCGGAGAGGGATTGACGACACTGCTCGCTCATCTCTTTTTTCTGCAACCAGCGCACTGGCCCCACCTGCTTGTGCAACTCGCGGCCCAGGAAGAAATTGCGCCAAATGCTCATCAAGGGCACCAGCGCCAAGTCCTGATAGACCGTCTCGATGCCAAGTGCCCGTGCGTCTGCTGGCGAATTGATGACCACCCCCTGCCCGTCAAACACAATCTCGCCCCTGGTAGGCGGATGGATCCCGGTAAGCACCTTGATCAGCGTCGACTTTCCAGCGCCGTTGTCGCCCATCAACGCCCGCACTTCCCCTTTGCGCACAGTGAAGTCGACGCCGCGCAGGGCCACGACCGAACCAAAGCGCCTTTCGATCTGTTTCATTTCCACCACAACCGGCTGGCCGTTTTCTTCACCCATAGCCAAAACCCTTCTGATGCTGCATCGACCGCGGCCAATGTATTCGCGAATGAAGACTTACTGGCCGCGTCGTCAAGTAACCAGCCGCACGGATTCTTGTCCGGCCGTCTGTGTCCTATGACGAAGCACGAGTCCGCAAATAGTTGTTAAAAATGACAGAAGCAATAATCGTGGCGCCGATTACTGCCGGAAAATTATCTGCCGGAATGAATGGAATGTCCAGCAGAATGACGGCGGAGCGCAGCAGACTAATCATCAGAATGCCGACAATTGCTCCCCACACGCTTCCATAACCACCGCTGAGCAAAGCTCCCCCCACAACGGAGGCGGCTATCGCAGTCAGTTCGACTCCCGCCTGTTCGGCAACCCGCACTGAGCGGAACTGGCTGAATGAGATGACGCCGGCGGCACCTGCCATCAAGCCGCTGAAGACAAAGCAAAGCACTTTGACTCGGGCCGTCCTTATCCCCTGAGCGGTCGCAGCGCCGACATTCCCGCCGACGGCGAATACATGATTGCCAAACTGGGTATGGACAAGCAGATAATGACCAACGAGAGCTGCCGCCAGGAGCCAGACGGTTGCGGTGCGGAAATTGGCGCCATCGAAAAAAGGAAGATTGTTAACAAGGTCAAAGCGGCCGTTAAAGGCATTGAAGATTGGGGGCCTTTCGAGAGTCTGCAAAAGAATGCCGCCAGACGTGAGCCATACCAGCCCCCGGAATATCTGCCGGGTCCCCAATGTAACGATAAATGACGGAATTCTGGTCCAGATCAACATCAGTCCGTTAACCAGTCCCATCAGCGCCGGTACTGCCAACGCCAGGATCAAAGCCAGCGCCAGGTTGCCTGATCCTTCCGCAACCGGCAATCCGACAGCCGACAGACCGCGTGTAATCCGGGATTCCGCGCCAACTGAAACAGTGCCAAATAGGAAACCGCTCATGGCGATCATCGGACCGATAGACAGGTCAAACTCGCCGGAGACCATCAACAATGTGATGCCTATAGTCACAAAGCCGGAAATTGACACTGCAGTTACGATGCCCGATAGTGTGCGCCATGAACCAAAGTTGGGCACGAAGAGCAGGCACAACAGCAATACAACTACAAATGTGGCCAGCGGCCCAGCCACTGGCGAAGTGTCGAATAAATGGGTTAAAGAGTCGAACCGGCTCTTCGCACTGCGCATGTCAGATTCCACTCACAGCTCTTTGCGCTCAATCAATGCAATTGGTCAAAAGAACCAGGTACACCTGGTCGCAGCAATCACTTCCCAAGTGTACCTGGTCGAGATTCTATTCCTAAGCGTTCACTCCAACTGCCTAACGGTACTCACCAGCAAGTTCCTGAACGACAGACAGGTTGCTCTCATCTACAAAACCGGGGCCTGTCGGGGTTACGGGAAGCGCCGGCACGATACCGTGGCGCACGAGCAGATTCAGCGCCTGGATACCACCGAAGCCCTGGAGGAAGGGTTGTTGGTCAATGCCGAACATCGTCAGCCCAGACTCGATGTTAGCATTGATCTCCTTGCCCAGGTCAAACGTGCCGTGCGTGATGTCGTCAGCCGTCAGTCCCTCATTCTCGACGAAGACATAGAACGGGTTGGCGCCGTTGGGGCCGAGTGTGAGGAAGATATCGGTGTCAGGGTTGGCCGTGTAATAGTCACCGATAATGGTGGCGGCCTCTGCCGGGTCATCGCCGATGGCGAGAACTTCGGCGGGAATGCCGCTCTCAGCAAGTGCGTCACTAAAGCCGGCGCAGCGCTTATCCAGGCCCGTGTGTCCGACCTGCTGATTGATGCAAACGCCTTGCGTACCGCCCCCGGCCGATAGACGCAGTCCGCCGAGATAGCCGCCCTGGTACTCGTCCTGACCCAGGTAGGTGTAGTAGGGAATTCTATCGGCGATCGGGCCGGAACCGGCGTTGTAGGCGATGACCGGGATGCCGGCATCGATTGCCTTCATGATCGGTTCTCTGAACAGGATCGGGTCGGTGACTGTCAACATGATGCCGTCAGGGTTGGCTGCGACTGCTTGCTCGATCAGCGATGCAGTCTTGTCCAGGTCGAACTCGTCCGGCGCCAGAATCGTCACATCCACGCCCATCAGATCGGCGGCGGTGTTGATGCCGTTCTGGACCACACACCAGAAGGAGTCCCAGGCACATTCAGCGTGCTGGACGGCAATGACGCTCATCGCAGCATCCGCGTCCGGCTCCGATGCCAGGCTGGCGGCATTCACGAATCCGGGACCCGTTGCCGAGACCGGAAGCGCCGGCAGGATACCGTAGCGCGCGATCATGCTTAGAGTCGACACGCCGCCATAGCCCTGCAGGAACGGCTGTTGGTCGATGCCGAACATCGTCATGCCGGACATGATGTTGGCATTGATCTCCGTGCCCAGATCAAACGTGCCGTGCGTGATGTCGTCAGCAGTCAGTCCCTCATTCTCGACGAACACGTAGAACGGGTTGGCGCCGTTGGGGCCGAGGGTGAGGAAGATATCGGTGTCTGGGTTGGCCGTGTAATAGTCACCGATGATGGTGGCGGCCTCTGCCGGGTCATCGCCGATGGCCAGAACTTCGGTGGGAATGCCGCTCTCGCCAAGTGCGTCGCTAAAGCCGGCGCAGCGCTTATCCAGGCCCGTGTGTCCCACCTGCTGATTGATGCAAACGCCCTGCGTACCGCCCCCGGCCGCCAGGCGCAAGCCGCCAAGATAGCCGCCTTGGTACTCATCTTGTCCGAGGTAGGTGTAGTAGGGGATGTTGTCGGCGATCGGGCCGGAACCGGCGTTGTAGGCGATGACCGGGATGCCGGCATCGATGGCCTTCATGATCGGTTCTCTGAACAGGATCGGGTCGGTGACGGTCAGCATAATGCCGTCGGGGTTTGCTGCGACCGCCTGCTCGATCAGTGAAGCCGTCTTGTCCAGGTCGAACTCGTCCGGCGCCAGAATCGTCACATCCACGCCAAGGTCCCCTGCGGCTGTGTTGATGCCGCTCTGCACCGTGCACCAGAAGGAGTCCCATGCACATTCAGCGTGCTGGACCGCTATGAAACTCAGCCCTTCTCCGTCCTCCATATCAGCGGCGGCGCCCCCGCTCTCTTCCGACTGCGCCATATCTTGCTGGCCACTGTCCGCAGCTGGCGCACATGCCGCCAAAGCTAGCGCAGCGATAAAAATAAGTGTGGCAATAAGGTACATACGTCGTTGCATTGTTTTCCCCCTGCAATCGTGTTGATGGTTTGAAGAAGTGATCGAATACCTGATGTTGGCGGGCAATCAAGTCTACTGACGACTCAGATAGGTATTACTGATCACCGCCATGATAAGGATAAGCCCAATTGTAGCCTGGAACAGCTGAACATCGACGCCCACAAGAATCAAGCCCTGCTCCACCATCTGCAGTAGCAGCATGCCCATCGCCGCCCCGACAATCGTGCCGTAGCCTCCGCTGAGCCAGATACCGCCTATGACACAGGCCGCCACGGCTGTCAGTTCCCAACCCTCGCCCCGCAAGGGGTCCACGGCCGGCCGCGAGGCAAACTGTACGATTCCAGCGAAACCGGCAAGGAGCCCGGTGACGATGTAGTTGACAGTAATGACGTTCTTCGTCTTGACACCTTGGGCGATGGCTGCAGCCCTGTTTCCGCCGGTTGCGTAGACCCAGCTGCCGAATCGCGTGTTACGCATAACCACCGCGGCCAGAACGACAAACAACAGGAACCAGACGATCGCCATGCGTGCGCTGCCCGCGGGTACTGCCAATCGATTGATGAAGGTGAATTCACCGTTCAAGCCTGTGAAAAGGGCCGGCATTTCACCGGTAAACCGGGCAAAGTCAGCGCCGCCGATGGCCCGGGCTATGCCCCGAAAGGCCAACATCGTCCCCAGGGTTGCGATAAAGGACGGTATCCCTGTGCGATTGACAATCAGGCCGTTGATGCCCCCGAGACCGGCGCTGACAGCCATGGCAAACCCGAACGCCAGCAGCGGCGCCATGCCTCCCTCCAGGCTCAGAGCAAACACGAAGGTCGCCACCGCGAGAATCGAGCCAACCGACAGGTCAAACTCGCCCGATATCATCAACATCGCCACGCCCACGATAAATATGCCCTTTATGCTGGCGATCGTGAGAATATTCGTGAGTGAGACGAGCGACAGAAAATTCTCCGCCCAAATGGAGAAGAAGAGAAACACGAGCGCAAAGCTGATCAGAACGACCAACTCTGAGGCATCAGCGAGCCGATGACGAATCCTGACGAGTGTGTCCATAACCCTCAGCGGGCCAAAGGCCCTATTTTACCCAATTCCAAAGCGGTTGCCCCCAACCTACCACCCCAGCTCGGCTCGCAGAAAGGCGCGGTTCCCCTTCGCGCTTTCCAGGGCATCTACCCCCATCTCGGGCAGGATGTCCTGCTCCACCGTCCCCCATCCGTCATAGTCTATCTCGTGAAGTATACGGTTGATCCCCTGCCAGTCGATCGTGCCTTTGCCCAGTTCAGGGAAAACACCCGACTGGACCCCGTCATAGTAATCGCCGCCGCGACCGATAACCTCCTCGCGGACGTGACCATTACACTCCTTTATATGCAGATACCAAGTACGGTCCCTCCACTTGTCGAGCACCGATACCGGGTCGCCGCCGCCGTAAGCAATGTGCGCCATGTCAAAGCAGAGACCGACCAGTCCGGTGTCGGTGCGCTCCAGCAGGGCGTCGATCTCGAAATCCGTCTCCAGGTAGCCGCCGATGTGTGGGTGGGCCGCGCACTTCATTCCGTACTCTTCAAGTACAATCTTAGCGAAGGCGTCGACATTCGCCGCCGCCTGATCCCATTCGGCGTCACTTAGCGAATCCTCCCGGCGTATGCGTCCGGCCCGCTTGGCGCGATTTTCCACCGTAAAGAGTACGTCCGACAATACGATGTGGCCGCAGCCCATCGCCGAAAGCACTTCTACCGTCTCCAACGCCTCCCGGTAGACCGTCTCGTCCTCTTTCCCTGCCAAAAAATTAAAAATCGTGAACGCCGAAATAAGCGTCAACCCGCGCCGCCCCAGCTCATCGCGCAGCTTTGGGACCTCAAAAGGCAAGTAGCCGTATGGTCCCAATTCAGTTCCCACATAACCGGCCTCCTGTATCCCGTCTAGGACCTGACCGTAAGGAGGAACGTTTGGCGTGTCCTTCATCAGAACGCCCCAGGAAACTGGGGCCGTCGCGACTCGTACTTTCATGTTGTTATCCCGCGATTGTGATTGTAAAATCCATCCGTTTGCCGGCTGTGACAATTTGCATCGATATCACGATTCTACATGAATCGTCGAAGTGCGCCTTTCAATCGATGTCAGCATTTTCGAATGCAGGCAAATAGCCGCAGTCCTTGAAGTTTCGTCCTCTCTCCGACTTCCAGGAGCGTGCCCTAAAACCCGCCCCGCTCCTCCACAAATACCATCACCTCGTCGTAAGTAGGCATGAAATTCGCGCAGCCGTGCGCCAGCACGACGATCGCGCCGCAGGCGTTCCCCAGCCTGGCCGAACGCTGCCAGCCCCAGTCATTCACAAATCCATAAATGAAACCGGCGCCGAACGCGTCACCCGCCCCAAGAATATTGTAAATCTCAACCGGAAAGCCCGGCGCCTCAAGAACCTCACCGCCCGCCAGATGCACACGCGAACCGAGCGCGCCCACC
The DNA here is from genome assembly GCA_963662575.1 of Caldilineaceae bacterium. Classification (GTDB taxonomy): domain Bacteria; phylum Chloroflexota; class Anaerolineae; order Caldilineales; family Caldilineaceae; genus Bin5. The sequence continues at coordinate 4,796,754 of OY759723.1, read as the reverse complement.
TTTTCAACCACAGCCTCCGGACCCAACTTCAGAAGCCAGTCAATCGCCGCCTTTACATCGCCCTCGACCTTCGCGTCCGATACCTGCGAATGCGTCAGCGACATCTGGCTGGCGTCACTCAACACCGCTGCGTTGATCTCATCCTCCGTTCCGATCACCACATCGACATTGGGCAGAACGGAACGCGCGACGACGCCAAATGCCCGCGGGTCATGCCATTGGTCCGGCCGAAAGTCGAGATCGAATACGACTGTCGTTCCAACCTGCTGCGAGAATTCCGCCCCAAACATCGTGGAGCTGCGGCTCGGCTCTTTGCTCAGGTTGGTGCCCGCAAACTGAAAAACCTTGGCATCTGCTACTGGTGATGCCAGCACGTCATCGATAGTCAACTCGATGTCAGCGCAATTCTCCCTGTAGTAGACCAACGGAAAGCGGTCCGGCGGCTCGATGCCGAGCACTACTGCGCTCGTGCGGTGGCCCGGCTTGCGCGGGCTGAAACTGAAATCGACCCCCTCCTTCTCCAGAAAGTCAGCGATGAAATCCCCAACCGGGTCCTCACCCAGACCGGTTACGAGCGCGGTATTCAGTCCCAGACGAGCGCCGCCCACACTGATGTTGGTCGGAGAACCGCCGACATAGGCGGCAAAGCTTCCTATTTCCGCAAACGGCGCCCCTACGTCGTTGCTATACAGGTCAATCGATGAACGCCCCATATGCAGAGAATCGTATGTTCTCGCTTCATTTTCTGATGTCATGTTCGTGGTTTCCTGTGGCCCCCACCGGCTTCGCTGCGTACTTCCTGAGATCTCTGATGCCAGTCCTGCCCTCAGTACAAAGGCAGTCGTTCATCCACTCCGGCGTACTTCTCCTTCACCCACGCAAAATTTGGATCCTCCTGGTTGGCCAGGCTCTGCGCGCTGCCTGCCAGGACATTCAGATAATACGTAGTATAGCCGGGCATACTGACCACAGGATGGTAGCCCTCCGGCACCAGCACCGCCTCGTTGTGGCCGACCCGCACCAGCGCGTCTATCGGATTGCCGGCCGCGTGCATTGGCGAGTTTTCGTCAGTATACACTCTCTGGTAGGCGTAACCTTCCGGTCGGTCAATATGATAGAAGTACACTTCCTCCAGATCAGCCTCGACCAACTCGCCTGCATCGTCCTCAATATGAATATCATGCTTATGCGGTGGATAGCTGCTCCAGTTGCCGCTAGGCGTGTACACCTCAACAAGCACAAGCCGGTGGACTGGCGACCCAGGGGGCAACAGGTCATTGATCTGGCGGCTTACATTGTCACCTCCGCGTACGCTGACCGCGACGTCCTCGGGCTTGATAAGCCAAGGTTCGTGATCTTCAGAGGTTGGCACCCATGTCACCGCAAACTCCCCGGCCTCCTCCGCGGTGACAGTCAGATTTGTGTGTCGCGGCAAATAGAGGGCATGGGCCCCGCCGCTGAAGACATCCGCCCGCCCGCCAATACCTGCCCACGAACCCTTATCGCTCTCAACACGGTAGCTCCCACTCAAATTGACAAGCGCAAACTCGTTTTCCCCCGTGTCGAATGACCAGGTTTTCCCTTCACCCAGCCGTCTCACTTGAAAAGAAATATACTCCCATCCTGCACACTGCGGCGTTACCTCAAGGATAAGATCGGAGTCCATGTTGTCTGCCTGCGGTCTAACCAGCACGTTGTCTGCCGTGTATCGCATTCTCACCTTCTTTCATCGAGTCGGCTTAAAATCGTCCTGCCATGAGAGCAACTCTTACTTGACCTCAGTCATGGCAAAGCGTCCATAGTCGAGCGGCTCCGTCGGATGTCCCAACTGAGCCAATACAGGTGTCATCTGGCTGCGGTGCTCAGTGGCATGATTAAATACGTGCCGCAACACGTCATCCATCTTCAGCTCATATTCGATGCCTTCAATGTTCCGGTATCGGAGAGTTCCGTCTAGCCCGCTAGTGGTCAGCGAGCCGACATACTCCTGCCACGCCTCCCACAGTTGAAACCACTCCTCTCGCAGATCGGCGAAGGTTGAGAAATCCGCAGCCCCTGGCAAGCTTGACGGGCTTACTCCCCCAATTCGTTGCAGCCAGGTCTTTTCCGCGCCGTACCCATGGGCAGCCAGGCCATGAATTGACTCCCAGAAAAAGGGGCGTTCCGCGAAGTATTCTTCCGCCGAAAGTGCTTCCAAGCTGGGAAAAACGCGTTGCCATGCCCACTTATTGTATTCAAATAGCCTGCCTACCGAATAAACAGACATCCGATTCATCCTTTCAGAGCATGGTAACGTGACGCGCTCAGTTGTAGCTTCCCTGCACTGTTGCGCCGGTCGATATGTTGATGGTGTGTGGGGCATGGGGCTAGCCTGGCCCGCCTCTTACCCACATGGCTGGCTCCTGCAGCAACCGCAGGAAACTTATAGCACGCCAAGGTTGAAATGTCAACCATTTTAGTGTGTTCTGAAGTCAGGGAAAATGCCAGACTCTTCCCCTTATCTGCAACGCCGAGAGGGTGCACCGTGCCGCGAGGAAACTGCGAACGCGCCGAAAACTGAACGCTGTCCGCAATACTTTTGCAGTGAAAAGAAGGCTGGTGCGGAAGTCTATATCCGCAATTCAGGCACCTGCCATCCTGACCAATGGTGCGAGGCTCACCGTTTCTCGGCTATGGCAAAATAGGCATAGTCGAGCGGCTCCGTCGCATATCCCAACTGAGCCAATATTGGTGTCATCTGGCTGCGGTGCTCAGTAGCATGATTAAACACGTGCCGCAACACGTCATCCAATTTCAGCGCAGATTGGGGTCCTTCAAAGTTCCGGGATTGCAAAGTTTCGTCAAGCATGCCAATTGTCAGCGACTCAACAAACGCCTGCCATGCCGCCCACAGTTGATGCCACTCCTCTCGCAGTTCGGCCAAAGTTGCGAATTCGGCATTTCCTGCCAACCGTGACGGGCTTTTACCCCCAATTCGCTGCAGCCATCTCTTTTCCGCGCCGTAGCCATGGGAAGCCAGCCCATGAAGTGACTCCCAGAAAAAGGGGCGTTCGGCAAAGTAATCTTCCTGCGGGAGTGCTTCCAAGCTGGGAAAGACCCGCTGCCAAGCCCACTTGTTGTATTCAAATAGCCTGTCTACAGAGTGAACTGACATCGGCTCCATCCTTTCACGGCATGATAACGGGACGCGCCCAACTGCAGCTTCCTTGCAAAGTTGCGCTTATCGATATCTTGAAGAGTAAAGTGGGAAAGAGACCCGCTTTGGCCCGCCTCATCCCCAAATGGCCGAATCTTACACTAGCCATACAAGATACTCGGTACTCGAAAAGTCTCCTGTCTGGCCGTCCTTGAAAATATTGGATTCAGGTTTGATGCCAGACACTTCCCGTTCGCGGCAACTCCGCCAGAGGGCCAGGCGCTGGCTGGACCTTGCGCAGGCGCAGAAATTCGACGGCCTGCTGCAAGACGTTCTCAGGGGTGAGACGGCTGGTGTCAATGATCAAGTCCGCGTGGCTGCGGGCATGTTCCAACCGCCGTAGTTCCGTGCGACGCCAGGGCTCGTTCCAACTGACATCTGGACGCCGCGCCCCCTGGGCCGGCAGATCTGCCTCCAGAAAAATGAGCCAGTGCGGTGGCCGGATACGTTGCCACATATCAGGCACCTGGCTGTGCTCTTGGGCGACGGGGCGGGCGTTATAGCCCAACCGCCTCAGACCGGCTACAAGTGTCGATTTGCCGGCCGCACTGACGCCTATAATTTTGACTAGGTCACTGTGCATTTGGCCGCCCCCATTGGCGGTCCGAAAGAGCTACACCGCAATCCCAATGGGTAGCCAAACTCTAAATAGGAAGCGAAATCTCCATCCGGCGAATCTTCTGTTCTCTCTGATGCGTTCCCACCTTGACGACCAGAACGGTCGAGTCATCGCCCGGCCGCCCCTGATCCAACGCCAGTGCCGCTTTCAAAACACGGTCGGCAATCTCCTGCGCGCTGCTCATCCCTTCCGAATCTATGCCTTCATGTGGACTGCCTTCGTCCAAATTCGCCGCGCCGGCTACATCCATTGCTCCACCGCTCCGGTGCCCCGCGCTCCAAATTCCGTCAGTGAACACCACAGCTGTCAATCCAGGCGACAGTGGCAATTCAACGATATTTGGCTTCGTATTCCGATAAATGCCAATCGCGTCGGAATCTTCTTCCAGCCACTCGCTTTCGCCTTCATTCTGCACCAGGACCGGGCATCGGCTGTTGCGGCTTAACACAAGCGTCTCCGTGACCAGATCGACGCTGGCAATCACCAGTTCCGCACTGACTTTCCCGCCGCGGTGTGTGCGCAAATAGTCGTGCGTGGCCCGCGCCACCGCGCCATCCCGCACGCCTTCCGCAATCAGACTCATCGCCTTGCGCGCCACTATATTGCTGATCGCTTTGGCGCTGCGGCCACTGCGCTGGCCGTCCGAAACCACGATGCTGATGCCGCCGTGGGGACGCTCCACCACCTCTACCGTATCTCCGCTTTCACTGGACGCGTATTTTGCCACCTTGGCAACCGCGATCTGAATATCCAGACGGTTCATCGGACAGCCCGACCTCCCAGCAACGGGGCATCCCTATTCTGTCTGTTCCCGGAGGCAAGAGCCGGGTGGTAAAGTAGGAAGGGAGAACTTGACATGTCAGCCAAATGTGGCGCAAGAGTCGGATCAAACTCTGATCGCCATAAAAGCACATCGGGGCCGTTCTGTCAATCGTGAGAGCAGAAAAGACGCAGGAAGTTTGACACTGATGGCAATGTCCATCATAATTCCTGAATTCCGCCAAAGGAGCAATCCCTATGAAAATCACTCGTATTGATACCCACTTGACCGAACTGGCAAATCGCTCGATCCCCTTCGTCGTCGTCCATACCGACGAGGGCATCCACGGCGTTGGTGAGCCATTCTCCTGTGGGGCCGACAATGCAACCGTCGCTGCCATTCACGACTTTGAAAAATGGCTGATTGGCCGCGACCCGCGCGATGTTGAAGGCCTCTATCATCTGATGTATGCCGGCGGCCGTTTTCCCGGCGGCTCCGTCATTAACGCCGCGATCAGCGGGATCGAACACGCACTATGGGACATCGCCGGCAAGGCCGCTGGCCTGCCAGTTTACAGACTGGTAGGCGGCAAGGCCCGCAACCGCGTTCGCGTCTACCAGAGCGTAGGCGGCGATACCCCGGAGGAAGCAGCCGACGACGCCATCCGTCTCATCCAGACCTACGGCTATACCGCCCTCAAGATGGGGCCGCTGCCGTCCGGCTGGCATCTGATGCCCTGGAATCGGGCTCTGCGCGAAACGGAGCGGCGCGTTGCTGCCGTTCGTGAAGCGGTCGGACCCGACATCGACATCGGTCTTGATCCCCACGCCCGCATCCTCGAGATCGGCCGCGCCGCCCAACTCTGTGAAGTCGTGGCCCCCTATCGCCCCTTCTTTGTCGAAGAGCCTCTGCGCCCGGAAAACTACGAGGCGCTTGCAAAACTCAGCCAGAAGGTGAATGTACCCATCGCCACCGGCGAAATGCTCTTCAGTCGCCATGAATTCCGAGAGCTCTTGGGCTACCACGCCGTCGACATTATCCAGCCTGACATCTGCATCACCGGCGGCCTATGGGAAATGAAAAAGATCGCCGCCATGGCCGAAGTCCACTATGCCAGCGTCGCTCCCCATAATCCTTGCGGACCGATCGCCACCGCCGTCAACGTCCATTTCGCCGCCAGCACATCCAACTTTATTGTCTTGGAGTACAAGGCTGATGAAGGCAGGCGCGCCGAAATCGTGGATGAGCCAATCAAGCTGGTCGACGGCTACTTGGAGCTGCCCGATCGCCCCGGCCTCGGCATCGATCTGAACCTGGAAGCGCTGGCCGCCCACCCCGGCCGTCCATGGCATCGTCCGTTCCTCTTCCGTCCGGACGGTTCGCTGGCCTACCAGTAAGACAGTCTCAGGCCCATCCTGGAGTCGAGCAGCTGTCTTCGGCGCAACAGTTTCGAAAAACCTCTTGCCCAGCCATCTGCCGGTTCCGGCGTCAAGCCTTGCATACCGGCCCTTGCCGCACCAGCAAGTCCGATTGAGAAGAAAAGTGCGCATTCGCGAAGGAAGAGACCCATGCACGCAATAGAAGTCGAGCAAACCAATGCAGGCCCCCAGCTCGTCTGGCGAGAAGTAGACGACCCGGTCTTGCAGGCGGAGCAAGTGCTCGTGTCCATCCATGCTACGACGCTCAATCGAGCCGACCTGTCGCAAGCAGCCGGAAACTACCCTCCTCCGCCAGGGGCGCCAAATATTATGGGTTTGGACATGGCCGGCGAGATCATCGAAGTGGGCCCGGACGTGCAAGGATGGCAGGTCGGCGACAAAGTCTGCGCGCTTCTTGCCGGTGGTGGCTACGCCGAACAGGTAGCCGTGGACCAGCAGCTCCTGATACCGATTCCAACCGGCTGGTCCTGGGAAGAAGCAGCCTCCCTGCCCGAAGTCTATCTGACCGCCTACGTCAACATCTTCATGGAAGCCGGATTCCAGCCCGGTGAGACGATTCTCATCCACGGCGGCGCAAGCGGCGTTGGCACCGCCGCTATCCAGATGGCGAAAGAAGCGGGAGGCCGCGTCATCACAACCGCAGGCCGCCCGGACAAAGTGAAAACCTGTCGCGACCAGGGCGCCGATCTGGCGATTAACTATCGGTCCGAGGACTTTGCCGACCGCACGCGCGAATTCACCGAGGGCGAAGGCGTGGATCTGATTCTCGACATGGTGGGAGCAGAATACCTGGAGCGAAATGTCAGCCTGCTCAAGGTGAAGGGCCGGCTCGTATTCATTTCTACGCTGGGCGGCGCCGAAGCTACTGTAAATATAGGACAACTCATGGGCAAGCGCGCCCGCCTGATTGGCTCAGTGCTGCGACCCCGGTCCATTGCCGAAAAGGAAGAGATTATCGGGCGCTTCCGGCAGCAGTTCTGGGATCAGATCGAGAGTGGCACGATCCGACCCGTCATCGACAGTGTGCTGCCCGTTGCCGAAGCTCACGCCGCCCATCAGCGTATGGCCGCCTACGAAAACATCGGCAAAATTGTGCTCAAAGTGCGCTGAGTTCGGAAAGTAAGGCCTGGACAGCCTCTTCAATCGCTGCCAGGCCAGCGTCCGCTGTCGTCACATCCACATCGTAGATCCGCCAATAACGTACCCGTTCTGCCCATTCGGGATAGCGCGCCTCCATCAGTGGCCGGTGCTCGATGTCATTCACCGCGATCGTCAGCGTCGCCGCAGTCAGATCGTCCCCCTGCAAGTCCATTGGTAAACGCTGCGGCTCGGGTGGATCGATGCCTAGCTCGCGCAGTCTGTCCAATGTATCTCTGGACATAAAACCCAGATTCTCCTGGCTTGGCTGCAGTCCGCGGCTGGCAGCCTGCCAATCCATATTTCGCACCCGCGCCTGTTCGTTAAAATAGTGCTCCGCAAATCGGCTGCGGAAATAGTTTCCTGTGCAGAGAAAGAGTACAGTGTCTGGCATAAAAGCCGCCCCCGGATCCTATAAGAGGTTGCGAAGCGTTATCGCCTGGAAATGACCGAAGCGATGCCCTTCCATCGGTATTGCCTGAAACGAAAGAACTCGGAAAAAGCGCTCCATAATCGACCGCATCTCCTCATCCTTGTACAGTGCATAGAAGCGCTTGGGATCATACCCATCATCATCCCACACGCCTTCAAAGTCTTGCCCGCCCCAGGCCCCTACGAAGAGCAGGCCCTCCGGTCGTACGACCCGCCGGATCGCTTGCAAGACCCGCGTGAACTCCGATTTTGGCACATGCAGTAGGCAATTCTGGGCGAATAGTCCGTCAAAGTTGCCGTCAGGAAAGTCCAGACCCAGGAAATCCATTTCGTGCGCTTCCAGCCCCTTGGCGCGGCACAGACGGACCATCTCTGACGACAGATCGGTGCAGACCACATTCAGCCCCGCGTCCTGGAAATAGCGCGCCGCCTGTCCTGTGCCTGCCCCGATCTCCAGCAGGGAGTTCATCCCCTCGGCCTGCAATCGCTGCAAAAATTGAGACCACAGCGCGACCCTCCATTCCTGCACAGGATTCCTGTCACGCTGTTCGGCTTTGTCATCGTAAGCGTTCTTCAGCTCGGTGGTGACGGAGGTATAGTCTGTCACAGAGCGTCGTCCCTTTCACCGCACTCAAGAGTGACCAGCCTTCTCCTGTTCGGCCTGCTTGAAGAAGCCCGGCCCAGGCTGAGCCAACATGCGCGCCAGTGGCCGCAGTTCCATCCACCACTGCTCAAGCGGACGTTGACGTTCCTCATCCATCAGCCGGGGAATCCGATATAGCGGCGTAGCATTGACATCGCCTTCCTGTATGCCGAGACAGATGGCGCCCACCTCCGAAAAGCTTGCCGCGTTCTGTCGTTGCGTCATCTCTTCAATCCGCCGCACCGCTTCCCACGCCAAACGCGCCGCCAGGATGCGGTCGTACGGGGACGGGTTGCCGCCCTGTTGCAGGTGCCCCAGAATTGACTGGCGCACTTCAAACAGATCGCCGCCCTCCTCGTCAAACAGTGCGGCGATGAAGGCGGTTGTATAAAAGGAGTTGGCAGTTTCATTACGGATCATCAGACCCAAACGCTTACCCTGTTGAAATCCTTCCTTTAACAGGTCGATGTCCCGTTCGAGCTCCCTCAGCGTAATCCCCTCTTCGTGCAGATAGACGCGTTCGGCGCCCGTGGCAATGGCGCTCATAAGTGCCAGGTATCCACAGTATCGGCCCATCACTTCCACAATGAAACACCGGTTCAGGGCCACCGCAGACTGCTTAATCTTGTCGACCACCTCGACAATGCTGTTCAGGGCAGTGTCGGCCCCGATGCTCAACTCCGAGCCCGGCAGATTGTTGTTTATACTGGCCGGGATGCATATAAGCGGGATGTTGAATGCTGGAAAATTGTGTCTCTCTTCGTATAGCTTGTGAACAGCATAATACCCCGCCCAGCCGCCAATCATTACGATGGCATCAACATTGTTTCTTTCGAGCACCTGCGCGGCCGCGTACAACTCCGCGCCCTCCGGGCACTTGCGGCTGCTACCCAATTCGGAACCGCCGGTCGGCGCCCAGCCATTCACAGACATCCAGTTCATTTCGTGGATATCATCGTTGATCAACCCTCTGAATCCCCGTTTGATACCGAGAGGAATGTGGCCGCTGTCCTCAAGCAGACGCACCACGGCACGCGTTGCCGCGTTCATACCCGGCGCCGGCGCGCCCCCTGTCATCACCGCGACTCGCAGGCGCCTCTTGCTTGGCTCCGGCGGACGGGGGTTGGCGCGAATCAGCGTACGCAGAATCCGGAACGAGTCTCTGTAAGACTTGCCGCGGTATTGCATCGCCGCTTCGAAATCGCAATCGTGAATAGACTTGCCGACTTTGAGTGTCTGCGCCACGCACTCTGTCAATGATTTGTGAACGATCTTGTTGTTCTGGATGCCGATGAGGACCGCTTCGTCACCTGGCTTGGCGTTGAGAACAGCTTCCGCTGCCGCCGCGCCCAGCAACGTCGCCAGCACTCGGTCATATGCACTCGGAGAACCGCCGCGTTGAACGTGGCCCAGCACAGTTACCCGTGCCTCCTCTCCCAGATATTTCGTCAGCACTTCCTCTACATAAGCGCTGGTGATAGGGTTGCCGTGGCGGTCTTGAGCACCCTCCGCCACCACCACAATACTGTCTCGCCGCCCAATGTCGCGGCCGTGACGCAGGATTGAGCACATCTTTTCTTCCCACGCATCCAGGTTTGGCGGACTCTCCGGGATTAAAGCGAAATCTGCCCCCGAAGCCAACGCCCCCATCAGCGCCAGATAGCCGCAGTGGTGGCCCATTACCTCGACAACAAAGGCCCGTTGGTGACTTGCCGCCGTGCTTGTTATAGCGTCAAGTGCCTCCGTTATGCGGTGCAAAGCCGAGTCTGTTCCAATTGACAAATCCGTGCCGAACATGTCATTGTCAATCGAGCCCACCAGCCCGGCAACCGCGAGATAACCATACTCCTCCGCCGCTGCCGGAGCCATACGACCCTCAGCCACCAACTCCTGCGTCAATGCGGTCCACTCCTCGCGCAGAACCTGCGCGCCGGTCAAACTACCGTCGCCCCCTATCACAATGAGCCGGTTTATGCCATGCAGAAGCAGATTGTGCACCGCTTCTTTGCGCCCTTCTCGGGTTAGGAAGTCAGGGCTGCGGGCGGTGCCAAGCAACGTGCCGCCTTGCTGTATCACGCCGCCAACTGTGTCCCAGGTGAATGGGCGTATCAGGTCGCCGCCCTCAATCATCCCCTGTAAGCCCTCAAAGATTCCAAAAACCTGCGCCCCTCTCTCCAACGCCGCGCGCACAGCCGATCGCACGGCCGCATTCATGCCCTGCGCATCTCCCCCACTCGTGAGGACGCCAAGACGTGCTATCTTTGCCATGCACCGCCCTCCTATTGCAGCAACCCGCCTTCTCAACGCCGCCCGTTAGCAGCGAATTTCTCAGACTGCGAAGATTATAGCATGTAGCAGGCTATTCTCGCATCTCGACTTTTTCATCCTGAAGGCATTTCCTGTCAGGCCTCTCGGCTCTCTGCGTGGGGTTTGCTCTGGCCTGGAAGGCAGAAACGCGGCCGAAACGTCACAAAGCCTATGTCGGCCTCCGTCACATCTATAGCCGCTTCCTCCAGCTTCACCTTCTGTACGATTCCCGCAGATTAGGGCTCGATAGACCCGGCATGGGACCACCGCCAACTGTCTCCTGCCACAAAGGCCAGCCCATAGACAAAGACCTTGCGCCCATTCTGTCCCACCCGAACTGCGGCGCAACTGGCCAGAAGATCGGAATGACCAATAATGTCTATGCAACCAACCTGAACTTACAGTGGGTACACGCAGTCTAAGTGAAAGCCTCGGCAATCTATTGCAATTCGGCCTCAAATTGAGACCTCGTAGGCTGTTCCTTACCTCTATGCCCCATTATCATCAGCCTCCCGCCCCGTGCCAGCCCACAACATTATCCGCCACGCTTTGACAGATCGACTCCTTAAAATGTAAACTTACGCCAGACCAAAGTGCCTTAGATTCGTGTAACCATTTCGAACTCCGATATCGATCTACGTAGACTTGCGTACACCAATAATCATTTGGACAAGAGGTCTGAATTATGGCAGCCAGACGTAGAACATCTTTCAAACTAGGGGTGACGGGTCTTGGTGAGCGGCAGGAGATTGCGTCGGGCCTATTTATCAACACCTTTTATCGTGGCTGTACGCCCGGATTCGTCGTCACAGAAGAAGGTCTGATTCTGATCGATACGCCCCTCATCCCAAAGCAGGCCAAAGACTGGCGGGAACAGATCGAGTCGGAAGCGCCGGGCCTGCCGATTCTTTATGTGTTCAACACGGACCATCATCGCGGCCATGCCCTTGGCAACCAGTATTTTCTGCCGGCAACGGTCATTGCCCACGAGCGCGCCTACAAAGAGATGTCCGGCTATACCGAAAACTTCAAAGAGCGGGTCTATAACAGCTTCAAGCGAGAGCCGGAGATCCAGGAGCAGCTGACCAACATCGAGATTATTCTTCCTGATGTTACCTTCACCGACAGCGCTCGACTCCAATATGGAGGGCGTGAGATACAGCTGATTTACGCCGGCGGCCATACGCCCGCCACGAGCATCGCCTGGTTGCCGGAAGAAAAAATCGCTTTTGTCGGCGATATACTCTGGGTTGACCAGCATCCCTACATGGCCCAGGCAGATTCTCTCGAATGGATCGAAGCGCTGCGCAGGATCCGAGCGCTTGGCGCCGAAAGACTGGTCCCGGGTCACGGGCCCGTATGCGGCCCTGATGACACCTTGAAAGTGGAGGAGTACATCCTTTTCAAGCGCGAGCGCGTTCGCGACTACTATCGCGAAGGCAAAACCAAGAACGAAGCCAAGAGCGGCCTGGTAGGCGAAATGCTGGAGCTATTTCCAGTGCCGTTGGAACGCAAGGCCAAAATTGAGAGCCAGATCAAGTCAGGCATCAATCGCGTCTATCGCGAGATTCAACGCGAAGAAGAACTATCCGGGGCGGTCCCGAAAAACGGCGCTTTGCAGCCGCCGCCAATTGACGCAGAACTCGCACACGAGCCGCAGGCGGAGGCAAACTTGATACCCGTCCCGGTTGCAGTAGAGGCCAACCAATAATGGCCTACTCGGTTCGGGAGGAAAGGCAAAGCCTTGCCACTAGTCTTCGCGAAGACCTTGCCGAAGCCGAGCGGATGATCGTTCAGGTGCGGCGAGACAGTGTTGAATCGTTTCTGCTGCTCTTGGATCGCATTGAAGATCGTTTCACCCAATTGGAGTCCAGTGGTCTCGATCTCCGCCCAGAGCTAACGAGATGGGTCAGTCTGCAAAGCAAATTGCAGCACGAAGCCAGACGAATCATGCGCGTGCTGGACGCTGCCGGCGGTTTGGAACAAATGCGCCAAGCCAATCCGCCGGCGCAAGCGCTATGGTGGCACCTTGACGCCGTCGTGGCAGAGGCCCGCCGTCGCCTGCTCCGTCGTTTGGGCATAACCGTTAGTACGATCGTTGCCGTGCTGGCGATTGTGTGGGCATTACTCACCTTCGTATTCCCGCCAGATCCAAATACCGTCGTCGCCTCCGAAGCGATCTCCACGTTGCAACAAATGGCCTTTGAAGGGCGCTGGGAAGAGGCCTTGGCCGTAATCGAGGATGCCAAGTTGCAACTCACCCAGCCGGACGCGGAGTTGTTGATCTGGGAAGGGGTCATTAGCGACAAACTGGGGCAAATTGAACGCTCCCAAGACGCACTGGCCGAGGCAAAGGAACTTGTGCCGTCCGGTCAACTCGTGTCCTACTGGTGGACAGTTGGCTCCGTCTGGCTTTCAGTCGGAGACGTGGAGAATGCGCGCAATGCCGGCAACGAAGCTCTGGCATTGGACTCAACCGATCCTCAGGGTTATTTCTTGCTGGGCAGTGTGGCTGAGGCCGAAGGCAATACACCTTGTGCCATCGATCTCTTCGATAAGACCTTTGAACTGGCAGCGGACGGCAATCCCCAGTTGGCCGTTATTGCCCGCGTCCGCATGGGCAACCTGCTGCAGCGGCCTGCCAATCTGTCGTTATTCGCCGGCGAAGAGACCGACAACGCCAACCAAGCCGCCGACGCTGACGACGAAACTGCCGCTGCCGGCACCGGAGAGCCCCCAGACCCTTGCCTCAGAGAACAGTCCTGAGTCATCGCTGGAATCGGATGCCCCACCTGTAGCCGGACCCGGCCTTTTGTGCGGGCAATGTACCTTGTAAAATAGGCCTGCTTAAATGTAGTCCCAATACGCCCCCTTAGCTCAGAGGATAGAGCAACGGACTTCTAATCCGTCGGTCGTAGGTTCGACTCCTACAGGGGGTGCCTTTCTGTATGAAAGCAAACATGGTGTTGAGATGCGCGCATTGCCAGTGCACGCGCAGCGCTCAGACCTGCTGACAATAGGCTCCTAAGCCCGAAGCGGTGGCTTTGAATACTTAGCGAAGAATCAAACGGCGCTGCCTACCGTCTCAATGGTATGGCAGCGCCGTTTTCTGTTTATTGCCAGAGATGAACTACCGCCCACTGACGTCTGGCCAGTCGCGTTTTCTTCAAGGCCTGGGATACTGTCAGGCCATCGCAGGAAACGAAGTCCCTATTCCTTCGCCTCGAACAGTTACCACTGCCTCTGATTGCAGAGCTTGCCCATATCGTTCGATCATCTCGGCCAGCAGCGCGAACCGCCGTCTTGCCGGAAAGTCGAACTAGCCCTGCATGCGGAACCCTATCTGACCAGTTGAGTTCCCTGAAATCGGTATCAATCGTAATCAGGATTCGGTATTCGGCCTCAGCACGCTCCAACAGCGCTCGGTCCCCAGGACCATGGCCCAGAAGACCTGCTTCGAGTACATCGTGCCCCCTTTTGAGTGAGCCACTCCGCCAAACGGCGGCCAGCACACCGGTCAACGAGAAACTTCACTGCTGTTGCACGGACACTGCCGCCAGGGTGTCTCCGGCGATCACTGCATGCGCGTAAGCCGTGCAGGCGCGTATGTCTTCAAGTTCCAGGTCAGGGTAATCAACCAGGATTGCATCCGGCGTGACGCCCTGTGCCAACAAACTCAAAATGAGTTCCACCGAGATTCTCATGTCGCCAATAATCGGCTTTCCACCGAAAACTTCCTGGCGAGCAGTTATACGCCTCAGCAAACCACTTTCGGTCGGCATATCGTTTCTCCGTCATTTGGCTTCTGGCTGATCTGACAAGGCGAGCAGCAGGTTGTCAACGTTTTTCCCCACAACTAGGCTAATTGAAACGCAATCGGCAATTGCCTGTGCCCAGGGCTCTACCCAACCCGGTCCCGCTCCGAACCCTTCTCCGCGATCGTCTCGTGCGGAACTTTTTCATTGATCGCCCTCAATCCAGGCTCTCCAGGCTGAATGTACGGGAATGTCGGCCCCCCGGACGGCGCCGCCCAACGTACGCCATTGGCGACCACCTGGCGGATTATGTCCTGGTGAAAAATGGGGTAAGTCTCATGGCCGGGCCGGAAGTAGAATATCTTGCCATTGCCGCGGTGGAAGCATGCTCCACTCCGAAAAACATTGCCTCCTTCAAACCAACTGACGAACACCAGGTCATCCGGCGCGGGAATATCGAAAAGCTCCCCATACATCTCACACTCGTCTATTTCAAAATAAGGCGGCAACCCTTGCGCAATCGGATGTGACGGCTTGACCACCCAAATCCGTTCCTTCTCGTCCGCTTCACGCCAACGCAAACTGCACGTCGTTCCCATCAGTTTTCGGAAAATCTTTGAAAAGTGGCCGGAGTGCAGAACGACCAATCCCATCCCCGCCAACACACGCCGCTGCACGCGCTCCACCACCTCGTCGTTAACCTGCGCGTGGGCGCGGTGGCCCCACCAGGTCAACACGTCCGTCTCTGCCAGCACCTCTTCCGTCAACCCGTGTTCCGGCTCGTCCAGCGTTGCCGTGCGAACCGAATCAAATCCATGCAGTCGCAACCCTTCGGCAATGGCCCCATGAATTCCATCAGGATACAGGCCGCCGATGAACTCGTTCACCTTTTCGTGTTGAAACTCGTTCCATACCGTGACGCGAATGTCTCCCATTCTGTTGCCTCCATAGTTTGAGATGTCAATTCAGAGATTTGGCGCGAAACACGCACTTGGTGGCCTTTGTACTTGGGCCTCCGCGCCCGCCTCCCTGGTCAATCGCTATCAGCTCACCGTGACCGGCCTACCCCCCTGGGCAGCGGACTCTCTTATGGCATCCCACAAGCGAGCCATTCTCAGGCCGATTTCTGGTGGACAGGGGTTCTCCATTTCATTCGCCCGCACGCGCAGAAACTGCTGCCACGTGCCTAGTGATTCGGGTAACTCGACTGGCGCCAGCTCTTCGTCGTCCGTTTCCTGTATCAGGAGCCGCTCTCCCCATACACCCGTTTGCAACATCCCCTTCTCGCACAGGACGCGTACGTCCGATCCGATCTTGCAGTTCGTATTTCCGGCCGCGTTCATCGACACCATCGCGCCCGAACGCAGTCGCGCAATTACCGCACCCAGAATATCCACTGGCGCGCCATGATTGTCCATCCAGGCTGCCACCTCGACGAAGTCCTCCCCCGCCAAATCGGAGATAGTATTGAGCATATGCGCGCCCGTGTCAAACAGGAAGCCGCCCCCCGCTACTTCAGGAACCTGGCGCCACTGCCCGCCTGTACTGATCATCCAATTCTGCCACACAACTGCGCTTATATTCAGTATTCTGCCCAATCTTCCCGCCCGCAACATCTTCACACCGGTTCGCACCTGGGGTGACATGCTGCCATTGAAGGATACCGACAGAATACGCCCGCTTTTGTCTCGGGCATCGATCAACGCAACCGCTTCCTCCGCGTTCATAACCATCGGCTTTTCCAGCAACACATCCAGCCCGGCTTCCAGACAAGCCTTTGCTTGCGAAAAGTGCAAGACGTGCGGCGTGATTATAAATGCGGCATCGAGCTCGCCCAGGTCCAACATTTTCTCCAAAACAGGTTCATTGGGTGGCGGCTCCACGCCTGCCTCCTCGAACAGTTCACAGAATTCCTCATATGCATTCGGAGAAGGCTCACACACAACCCGGATCTCAGTAGTATCCTGCTGCTGCAGCAGGCGCCGGGTATGGCTGCGGGCCATCCCGCCACACCCTACAAATGCCATTCGAACGCGGGCTTTCTCCCCGCTTGACTTACGTTCCGTCATAGACTGGCTCCTGAAAGTCTGAGGACTTGAAATTGTATTTGGCCTGTACGAGCTTGTACGACGGCGCAATGGCCAGCTGCCCGAGCGGTCTTGTGCCGTGCAAAGAGGGATCGCGGCAAGAAAAAATATCGGAGGTGACCGCAACAATATTCTGGACGGCCTTCCAATCATACCTTGCGGTACCGCCACCGCCAAGAATTCACCCGCGAAACTTGCGAATTCAGCAATTCCTCAGCCTCGGTCGCCTCGCCGCCATCCAAAACAGCCGCCCATTTCGACCGCCTGCGTTTCGAGCCCCATTGCATTCACGATTCTGAACCAGCCCTGCGCCCATGTTTCACTGCCCCCGTTCCCCCCCGCCACGCCCCGCACAAAACGCTCTCCACTGACCACTGACCACTGTTGTTCTGGCGGTCGGCCGCAAGCGGCCTTCCTTGTGCAGGGGCTCCGCCCCCGCAACGCCCCCGCCCAAAACCATCCCTCATCCACCGTTCGGCGTATTTCCAGCTGTGCGTCTCATCCAAAGTGGCGGCTGCCATCAAATACACGATGAGAGAGCCTGAACCGCGGCGGGGATGAAGAGCTGGTCAAGACAGGCACTGCATACGCTTTAGTAGTTCCAAGTCCCGCTAACAGGTCAAAAAATTTGAGTTGCGTACAAGCCCTCTTCCGAATCCGCAAACTTCGTCCGCTTCAGTTTTTTCCAAACTCTCTCAAACATGCTGCCCTTTTTCAACTTCTCCTACCTCCCAAAATATGCCCGGCCCCATGGAATTTTGCGAACCAGGAGCCGCCTCGTAAAATAGTTGGCAGCGTTACCCATTCCAGCCGTAGCAAGTCCTGGTCTTAGCCCATCATATCCGCCGCCAACTGGAATGAATCCGCATCTCGCCGCAATTGAAGCGATAACTGCTGCTGCTCGCACCTGACCCTTCGCAACCAAACACATTCTTCACTTTTCTGCTGCGCCTATGAAAGCCCCCAAAGTCATACTTGCTTCGGCAAGCCCGCGTAGGCAGCAGTTCTTCCAATCCCTTGGAATCCCCTTCCTGCCCGAATCCGCAGATGTCGATGAAACACCGGCTGTCAACGAGTCACCCGCTGCGTTGGTAGAAAGGCTTGCCATCGCCAAAGCGCTTACAGTGGGAAACCGGCGCAACGCCACCCTGACGGATGAAACCAAACCCGACGACCAGGGCGATTTCCTCGTCGTTGGCGCCGATACAGTGGTGGCGATCGCAGGCGAGATTCTTGGCAAACCTGCGCACATAGAAGAGGCCTACGCCATGCTGCTGAAGCTGCGCGCCGGTCCCCACCAGGTCCATACGGCGCTGGCAATTGCCCTCTTTGCAAACGCAAAGTTAGTGCGTTCACGCACCCTCGTCAACACCACGACCGTAAATATGCGTTGCTACCGCGACAATGAGGTCGCTGCATATATAGCAACCGGCGATCCCATGGACAAGGCCGGCGCCTACGCCATTCAGCATCTGCAGTTCAATCCCGTAGCCAGCTTTTCAGGCTGCCCTGCCGCTGTAATGGGACTTCCGGTCGCAGACCTGGTCCACCTGCTGTCCGAGTTCGGCCTCCATGTTGGCCCGTCCCCCTGGCAAGTCTGCTCCACGCTAACTGGGTTCCCATGCTGCCAGGAGCGTCCACCGGCAACACAAGTCCATTTCGACGGAGTCGCCCCGGAGAATAACGTAGACGGCGTGTTGCCAAATTGACCGTTGCATTGGTACACTTGTGCCAACTATGTCGCGCCCGCTGGCGGCGCGCCCATCGCCCACAAACACCGCCTCCAGGAGTTGCCTTTGTCAAAAGATATTGATGCCTATGAAGAGTGGGATGAGGCCTACGAGGACGACTATTTTGACGCTCCCGCCAAAAGCAAACCTAAACAGAAGAAAAGAGAACGCACGGTTCCCGGCGTCGTCGTACGCGCCAGGGGGCATCACTACGATGTCGCCACCGCAAATGACAAAGTGATAAGCTGCCGCGTGCGCGGACGGCTCCTCCAGGAACGCACCAAAGACCTGACACTAGTGGCCGTCGGCGACCGCGTCCAGGTGGTTCTGGAGGGCAAACGTACCGGCCAGATAGACTCGGTCGAAGAACGCGAGTCTGCACTGAGCAGACAATCGCCGGGCTCAACTCGTATAGCCGAAGACGTCATTATCGCCAATCCGGACCAGGTACTCGTAGTATTTGCCGTCCGCGATCCGGAACCGCGCCTGCGGATGTTGGACCGTTTCCTGGTCGTTGCCGAGGCCAATGAACTTCCCGCCGTAATCGTCATCAACAAGATCGACCTGACCGGCTTGGAAGCTGCACGCGATACATTCCTCCCATACGAAGGATTGGGCTACCCTCTGCTCTACGTCAGCGCAACTGATCGGATCGCAGTCGGCCCCAACCGGGACGCTGCTGACCCCCCAGGATCCCAGGGTCTCGACCAACTGAGCCAGCTGCTGACCGACAAGCTTACAGTCATCAGCGGGCCGAGCGGCGTGGGCAAGAGCGCGCTCATCAATGCAATCCATCCGGAGCTGAATCTGCGAGTGGGTGAACTGCGCAATTTCGAAGGCAAAGGTCGGCACACAACCCGCAATGCCCAACTGTTCCGCCTGCCTTTGGGCAAAGAGACCTTCGTAGCCGACACACCCGGCATCCGCGAATTGGGCCTCTATGAAATCGATCCGGGCAGCCTTTCCTTCTATTTTGTCGAGATGAAGCCCTTCGTCAATGAATGCCACTTTCCAAACTGTACCCACGACCATGAGCCAAACTGCGCCGTGCGCCAGGCAGTGGAAGACGGCAAAGTGTCGCCGGAACGATACGACAGCTACGTGCGCATCCTGAACGGCGAGAGCTTCCAGATGGAGGAATGGTGAGTCGAGCCCCTTCATCCAGCAGGCCGATCTCTTACGCCCATCCGGCCCAACCGCGCCCCATCACTCTCGCAAAATGCAAAACGACCTATGTCCTACCTACTTGACGATCTGAACGCGCAACAGAGGGACGCGGTCCAATCGACCGAGGGTCCGGTTCTGGTGCTTGCAGGTCCTGGCTCAGGCAAAACACGCGTCCTCACTCGCCGTATCACCTACCTGATCGAGGAAAAGAAGATTGAACCGTGGCATGTGCTGGCTGTCACATTTACCAACAAGGCCGCCAAAGAGATGGGCGACCGTGTTGAAGAATTGATCGGGCACAACTTCCCGCAGCCGGAACATGGCCGGCGTCGAAGCCTGGGCGGGCTGACAATCGGCACCTTCCACTCCGTCTGCGCGCGCGTTCTGCGCGTCGAAGTCGGAGCGGCCGGCTTCGAACGCAATTGGGTCATCTATGACACCTCCGACCAGCTGGCTCTCGTCCGCGAGATTCTCAAGGAGATGAATCTGGACGAGAAACGCTTCAGCCCGCGCGCAGTTCTGTCGCAAATCGGCAACTGGAAAAACGATCTGCTTGAGCCAGAGCATGTGCGTGCCGAAGGATACATGCAGGAGATATGCGACCGCGTCTATGGCCGCTACCAGCAACTCCTGCTCCTGAATAACGCCATGGACTTTGATGACCTGTTAATGCGCACCGTGCTACTGCTGCGCAAGTACGAAGAAATCCGGCGCAAATATCAGGATAAGTGGCGTTACGTTCTGGTCGATGAGTTTCAAGACACCAACACGGCCCAATACGAATTGGCATCACTCTTCGTCGGCGCGCCTGCCGGCAGGGGTAACCTATTTGTCGTCGGCGACGAAGACCAGTCCATCTATCGCTTTCGCGGCGCCGACTACCGCAATGTCCTGCGCTTTCGCCGCGACCACCCCTCCGCCAAAGTCGTCCTCCTCGAGCAGAACTATCGCAGCACACAAGCCATTCTCGATGTCGCAAATGCCGTAATCGCCCAGAATACGAATCGTACCCCCAAGCGTCTGCGCACTGACCAGGGCGAAGGAACCAAAGTTACGATTTACGAAGCCTACAACGAGAACGAAGAGGCCGACTACGTTCTCGATAAAGCTACCGGCCTGAACGCGCACGGCGCAATCGGACTTGGCGCCGCCGCCGTCGTCTATCGCACAAACGCCCAAAGTCGGGCATTGGAAGAGGCCTGCGTGCGCCGCCAACTGCGCTACCGCCTGGTGGGCGCCACCCGCTTCTACGACCGCCGCGAAATCAAGGATGTTCTCGCCTATCTGCGGCTCGTGCACAACCCCGCGGCAACGGTAGCGCTCGACAGAATAATCAATGTGCCCCCGCGCGGCATCGGCGCCCGCACCTATGAAACGCTCAAGAGTTGGGCTGCTTCGGCCGCCGTCAGCGAATGGGAGGCACTGCAGGCGCTGGCTAGGGACGACAGCGATCGCACCGAACAAGACGCTACTCTCGCGCAACGCTCCGCCCTTTCCCCTCCTCCTTTCGCCGCTCGCGCCCGCAACGCCCTGATCAGATTCGCCTCAATGTTGGAATCTTGGGTAAAGCTGGCCGAGGCGAGTCAATACGAAGATGTCGGCGCCCTGATGGATCAGATCCTGGCCGATAGCGGTTACATCGACCGCCTGCGAGATGGCAGCGACGAAGCCGAAGACCGATTCGAAAACATTAACGAACTGCGCGCCGTTGCCGTCCAGTATCGTCCCGGCTTGGAGGACTTGGAGACGGGCCAGGACCCGCTCGGCCTCTTCCTGCAGGAGATCAGCCTCGTCAGCGAACAGGATGACTTCGACGACAAAGAAGATGCCCTGACACTGTTGACTCTGCACACAGCCAAAGGCCTGGAGTTTCCCGTCGTCTTTATGGTCGGTATGGAAGAGGGCCTGCTACCCCATGCTCGCAGCATTCAAAGCGAGGACGATGAGGAAATGGCTGAGGAACGCCGCCTGGCCTACGTTGGCATCACTCGCGCCAAGAGCCGCCTCTACCTCGTCCACGCCTCCCAGCGCGCAATGTGGGGCAACAGCGAACGGCAAGTGCCTAGCCGTTTCTTGGAAGACATACCGGCTGAGCTGCTTTCAGGCCAGGTCAACACCGGCCAGCGTCATGCGGCCGCCTACGACAGAGCTACCAGCTGGTTGGATGGTCCCGCCATGTTCGGCCGCTATAGGCAAGACAACTCCGCCTCAGACCAACGCACCGCCTACAGGACATCGAATCGTTCAAATGCAGGTCGCGGGGAGTATCAAAGCCAGGAACGGCCAGCGCCTTCGACGCGCCGCCGCCGGCCCGCCAGGTCCGACGCGCCCACGCAATTCAAGCGCCGCCAAAGCGTGGAACATCCCAAGTTTGGAGTCGGCACGGTAATCGACACCATTGTTATTGGCGGCGAAGAGGAAGTGTCTGTCGCCTTCCAAGGCTTGGGCGTCAAGAAATTCATGGCGTCGCTGGCAAATCTGAAGATACTCTAAGCAGATCCCACCCACAGAGGCGCGCAGAACTAGATGGCACAGTCCCCTTCTCCCCCCTGGAGCACAGCCACCAAGGCAATCGTCGCCGTTTCGGCGCTGGCGCTGTTCTGCCTGTTAATATGGGTCTTCCGCGGTCTCCTGCAACAGGTCGTGCTTGCCGCACTGTTGGCCTACCTTCTGCATCCGCTGATTTCCCTTATCGACCGCCGCACGCCTGTCAATCGTGTCACGGTCGTATTGGCCGTCTACCTGGTCCTCACCCTTCTCGTGGTAGCCACTTTCTTACTCGTCGGCGTCACCACCTTTCAGCAAGTTCTCGATCTGTCCCGCCGCCTGCCCGGCTGGTTCGACGAGGCGCTTGTCCAGTTACAAGACCTGCGCGACCAGCTGCCTGAGTCGGTCACCGTCGGCGGCTTCCCAATTCCCGTTGCCGGACTGCTGCCCCAACTGCCCGGTTGGGACGAGCTCTTTGGCCAGCTCTTCAGCCTGATCCAGCCCATATTCAGCCGCGGCGGTAGTCTTGCCGCCAACGTCGTCACCGGCACAGTCGTAGTAATCGGTCAGATCCTTCTCATTTTCATCATCTCCATCTATGTCGCCGTCGACATTCCCCGCATTGGCGGCATGATCGGCAACTTCGCCCAAAAACCCGGCTACCGCAAGGACGCCGAACGCCTGACATCCAGCGTTGCCCAAGTGTGGGCGGCCTACATGCGCGGACAAGCGCTCCTTGCACTTATAATCTTCGTGCTCGTCAGTGCCGTACTGGGCATGCTCGGCGTCGACAACGCCCTCGGTCTGGGACTCCTTTCCGGCGCAATGGAGTTCCTTCCTGTCATTGGGCCACTGGCCGGCGCCGGCGCAGCCATCCTCGTCGCCCTCTTTCAAGGCAGCCCCGGTTTCGGCTTGACTCCTCTCCAATTTGCCCTCGCCGTGGCCGTGGCCATGATACTGATCCAACAGATCGAAAACACCTTGCTCGTTCCCCGCATCGTCGGCAAGGCCCTGAACCTGCACCCCCTCATGGTGATGGTCAGCGTAATTATGGGCGCTTCTCTTGCCGGACTATTGGGCGCGATTCTGGCCGCCCCGGTGGTCGCTTCCCTGCGTATCCTTGGCGAATACGCCTGGCACAAGATGCTGGATCTTCCACCATTCCAGGATGACCCCGAGAGTACTGAGGCAAATATGGATCAGAATGACAGAAATAGTGAAGCAAGAGCGCAGTCGACGGGCTTGTCGACCTCTCTGCCATCTTCCGCACCGGCTACCCCCCAAGTCTACCCACTATCATTCATGCCGGTCTTCAAAGACTACATTTGGGGAGGCCGCAATCTGGAATCGAAACTGGGCAAAGAGTTGCCGCCCGGCATCGTAGCCGAAAGCTGGGAAATCGCCGCCCATGCCAACGGCCAATCGCAGGTCGCAGCCGGCCCTATGGCTGGTCGCACACTTGCCGCGGTCCTGGAACAGTGGGGCGAGCAGCTGCTCGGCAGTTCGGTTGCGCATGATACTTTCCCTCTGTTGATAAAGCTTCTCGACTCCACCCGCTGGCTTTCCGTTCAAGTTCATCCTGACGATAACTACGCACAGGAGCACGCCGGCGACCTCGGCAAAACCGAGCTGTGGGTCATCCTTCACGCTGAGCCGGACGCAGAGATTATCTACGGACTGAAAGCCGGTGTCGACCGTGAGCGTTTTGCACAGGCCGCCGCCACTGGCGCCATCGAGCCAATGCTACATCGCATTCCAGTTCGGACCGGCGACGCGGTCTACATACCCGCAGGCACCGTCCACGCCCTCGGGCCCGGCGCGATTGTGGCCGAGATTCAGCAGAATAGCGACACCACCTATCGCCTTTACGACTGGGGACGCAGCGGCGTCGACGGCAATTCCCGTCCTTTGCACGTCCGCCAGGCTCTCGACGTAACCGACTGGCGCATAGTGGAACCAGCAATTGTCAAGCCTCCAATCCTTCCGTCGCCCGCCGGCTGGGTGCGAGAATCGTTGGCCGATCTGCGCACAATCGGCGGAGCTGCCGCCGCCAACCTGCGCGCCGCGGCAGGCGCAGAAACTGCCTGCCCCTACTTTCGTGCCGAGCGTCTGACAGCCCGGCCCGGAGCCGTCTGGAAAGACAGCTGTGACCGTTCTACTTTTCAGATTTGGGGCGCCCTTTCAGGTCGTCTATCCTTGCACTGGAACGGCGAGCCTGTCGAGTTGCAGGGAGTCGCGTGGCTACTTCTGCCCGCCGCCCTTGGCGACTTTGAAATCCGCGCCGAGACCGGTTCTGTCCTGCTGAAGATCCATTGAAACAGCTTCTCAAGGAGACTATCCGTGTCCGAATTCGATAAGCGTGCTGTCACGACCTACCCAATCCACGATCTCCTTTCCAACCGCTGGAGCCCAAGGGGATTTGCCGACCGTCCCATCCCACCCGATGTACTGGGTAGTCTGTTCGAAGCAGCTCGCTGGGCGCCCTCTTCCCGCAACCAGCAACCGTGGCGCTTCGTATTCGCTGCCCGCCATCGCGACGCCGAAGGTTTTGCCCGCATCCTGAGCACACTCATAGGAATGAACAAGAAGTGGGGCCAGCATGCTTCCGTTTTGTTCATCGCCGTGACCGAGCCGAAACCCGAAAATTTAAAACAGGGCAACCCATACGCCCAATACGATGTCGGCCAGGCCATGGCTCACCTGACTATCCAGGCCATGGCTAGCGGGCTTTACATGCATCAAATGGGTGGTTTCAATCGGGATATGGCCAGCGAGGTTCTGGAGATCCCCTCCCAGTTTGAGCCGGTCGTTTCCGCAGCCATCGGCTACCTGGCTCCGCCAACCAATCTCACCCCTTCAATCCGCGAGCGCGAACTGGCCCCCCGCACCCGCCATCCCCTTTCCGAGATGGTCTTCAGCGCCAAGTGGGGCGAAACACATCCGGACTATGTATGATCTGGTTATCAGGCATGGCCAGCTCATCATGCCGTCCGGCCCTATCTTCGCAGATCTGGCAATCGCCCAGGGCCGGATTGCCGCCATCGGCGCCCACCTGAATGCCACCCGCACCATCGACGCCTCCGATTGCTACGTGATGCCCGGCGGCGTTGACTGCCACGTCCACCTTCAGATGCGCCTCAGCGGTCTGACCAGCACAGACAGCTTTCTCACCGGAACCGTAGCCGCGGCCTGCGGTGGTACCACAACCGTGATTGATTTCACCCACCCGCAGCCCGGACAGCCTCTCATGGATTCGCTTCTTAATCGCCGTGCCGAAGCTGACGGCCGCGTGGCCGTCGACTACGGCCTTCACATGACGATTCCGACCTGGCACGCAAGCGCGAATGAGCGCCTGAAGGATATCCCTACCGTCGTGGCAGCCGGCTGCCCCACCTTCAAACTCTATCAGGCGTACGACCGCATGCAGCTTGACGATGTCGCCCTGCTGAGGGCCATGCGCGCCGCAGCCTCCTCCGGTGGGGGAGTCGTCCTGCACAGCGAAACCGGACCGCTTCTCGATGAGCTGCGTGCTGACGCTGTCGCCGCCGGACACTGCCAACCGATCTGGCACGAACGTACCCGTCCCGCCCGACTCGAGGCCAGCGCCGTTCAGCGCGCTGCCGAGATTGCCGCCCTGGCCGGGTGCCCGCTCCATATATTTCATGTCGGCGCCGCCGAACCACTGGCACAAGTGATCGCCGCCCGCGATCGCGGCGTGGACATCACCGCCGAAACCTGTCCCCACTATCTTCTCCTGACCGCCGACGCGCATCTTGCCGGAAGCGAGGGTCATCTCTTCATTTGCGCCCCTCCCCTTCGCCGCGCCGCCGATCAGCAAGCTCTGTGGCATGCCCTGCACACCGCCGAGCTCGACATGGTGAGTACCGATCACTGCCCTTGGACTCGCACCGAGAAACAGCAGCCCTCGTTTATCGACGTGCCGGGCGGGCTGCCCGGGATCGAAACTCGCCTCGCCCTTGTGCATCACTTCGGAGTCAACCAGCGCGACCTCCCTCTGACCGCATGGGCGTCAGCCTGCTGCACCAATCCAGCCCGCCGCATGGGCCTCAATCACAAAGGCGCGCTGCTGCCAGGCCTTGACGCCGACATTGTCCTCTTCGACCCCGCCCGGGAAATGACTCTCCAAACCACCGCATTGAATGAAGCGGCCGACTGGAGTCCCTATGAAGGCGCCAAAATAGTGGGCTGGCCGCGAACCGTTCTGCTGCGCGGCAATGAGATCGTGCGCGACGAAACCTACGTCGGCAACAGAGGACAGGGCATCTATCAGCATCGGACATTGATGGCTGAAAACTGAACATCTTGTCAATTGATCCCGGTCTTAACAACCGCGCAACAAGACTGTTGCAATTCAAAGAGTGCAACCGCAGACTGGCCATTCAAACAGCTCCCTCCCACCAACGCGCGCACTGCGCTCCAACACAAGAGTCTGAAACTTACATGGTCAATCTGACTGAAGAAACGCTTAACGAAGGTCTCAACTACCTGGCGGCGCAGGATGCGGACCTGGCCCGCGTAGTGAACAAGCATGGACCGCCAGTACTGCGTCATCGGCCCCAGGGATTCTCGACACTGCTGAAAATCATCCTTGGTCAACAGGTGTCCCGCTCCTCAGCCGACTCCACTTACCAACGGCTTGCCGATGCCATCGGTCCTCCCCTTCCCGCAAACTTCCTGGCCCTTGACGACGAATCATTGCGATCTATCGGCTTCAGCCGCCAGAAAAGCCGCTACGGCCGCGAGCTCGCCGCTGCACTGGTTGACGGACGGCTGGATCTTGACAGCCTCGGCGCCGCCGGCGACGACTCGGTCCGAGCCACTCTGACTGCACTGCCCGGCATCGGCCCATGGAGCGCCGAAATCTATCTGCTGTTCGCCTTGCGCCGGTCGGATGCCTGGCCCGCCAGCGACTTGGGTGTTATCGTCGGCGCCCAAAAAGTGAAAAATCTGTCGGCGCGCCCATCCCGCCAGGAGTTGGACGGCATGGCCGCAGCTTGGCGCCCCTGGCGTGGTCTCGCCACCTTCATCCTATGGCACGGCTACCAGGAAATCGGAGCAGGCTGATCCAATCCTGCCTCGCAATCCCCACCGACCCTATAAGCGCTCTTCGTAACAACGCAACCGCAACAGATTTGCAGCCCTGAATGAGGTGAGCCAGAGTGCTTACCTTCTCCTCGCTCCCCTCTACTCCCTCATCAGTATTATGGCGGTCGGGCCTTCGGCCCTCCCTTGTGCAGGGGCTGCGCCCCCGCAACGCCCCCCTCCAAAACCATCGCTCATCGACCGTAAGTCGTCATTCCAGCAGTGTGGCTCAACCAACCTGGCCGCTGCCACTCAAATACGCGATCAGATAGCCCGAATGGCGTCAGCGATGAAAGCCTGATCAAAACGGACGCTGTATGTGGCGGGTGCAGTCCAAACCCGGGATAAAAATTCCTATCCCACAGCTAGCATACGGAGCCATCGCCTCCCACTCAAAAGTCGGTAGGGGCAGGCCTTGTGCCTGCCCTCTGCCCTCTAGTCAGCGTAAGGCAGGGGCAAGCCTTGTACCGGCCCCGTGCCCTTCTAAAAGCCGACGGTAGAGGCAGGCCTTGTGCCTGCCCTCCGCCCTCCAGTCATCGCTAGGTAGGGGCAGGCCTTGTGCCTGCCCTTTACCCTCCAAACAGTGTTAGGTAGGGGCAATCCTCGTGCCTGCCATCTGCCCTCTACCTCTCCCAAAACCGGCGAACAATTTCAACCACCGCCTCCACGAATTCCCCTCCCTACGATTCCCATCCCAAATATTGACTGCACCCTTTGTGGCTGAGTAGTTGCGATCTTTCCTTCAAAACATGACTCTCCATTCAGAAGCGTCTGAATCTGCCTTCCCAACAGTAGTCCTGACAATTTTGCGTATGCTGGAAAGTAGTTCCTATCAGCTCGCGCCGCCCAAATCGAATGCTTCAAGCACCTCCTCACCCGCCTACAATGACTGCCCCCATACTAGCCGTAGACAGATCGTAGGCATATCGCCCAGCAATCATCAGAAACGTATAATTGGACTCATTTTGGTCCAAAACCAGACATTTTGCCCTGGAAATCTTCCATTACCAGTGTACGTGTCTCCCTATTTTGGAAGCTTCTGAACTACCTTTTGCTAACAAACTGATCTGACATATGCATTGATTCACGGTCTGAGAAGTGTTAAGATTGTAAATCCAACAGTCCCCAATGACAGGGACCATGCGGCCGGCGAAAATTCTCCTTTCCGGTCGTCGTTTTGCTAACAGGGCCCAAAGCGGCCCGTCGAAGAAAAGTGCGGCAGTCCCAAGAGTTGCCGCCAAACTGATTGTCGCAAATCAGGACCTTTGAATCCGACAGCGGCAGTCATTAAGTAAAAACTTCCAATCGCATTTGCCTCGGGGACCGCAAAGGTGCTGGTTACGGGCAGTATAATCGTAGCTTCGCACCCTCGCCTGGGGCCAGGTCGGCGAAGCGTGTACCCAAAGGACGCCAAAGTCGACATCTCAAGGAACGGAGAGTGTCAGATGGGCTTCATAATAGGGCAGAGTGTTATCCACCCGTCCCACGGCGCTGGCACAATCGTCGCTTTCCAGGAAAAAGAACTGGTCAAGGGCTTTCAGCGCTACTACGTAATCGAGTTTATTCACAATCGTCTCACCGTGCATGTGCCTGCGCCCCGTATCGAACAGATCGGCGTGCGTCCTGTCATGCCTGTCGCACGCATTACCGGCGTAATGGAGACTCTGGAGTCACACCCGCTCGATTTACCGGATGAATTCAGGCTGCGTCGCAGTGACATCGATAAACAGATCCACTCAGGTTACCCTAAGCAGATTGCCGCCGCAGTACGCGATCTGATGTGGCGCGAGGCAGCCAAGTACCTGACAGAAGCTGATAAAGAAGCCCTGGCTGAAGCCCGCGCCCTTCTGATAACCGAACTGGCCCTTGCGCTCGACCAGAGCTGGGAACACACCGAACAACGCGTCGACGAAGCAATCGCACAGGCAATCTGCGACCGCCAAGACGCAGACGCGCGTGCGCTGGAGCTGGAGCTGCAGTTGGAAATGGAGCGGGAGCTGGCGGATCAGGAGCCCGTTTCAACCGATTGGCCGTTCCCTGCCGCTGTTCCTGCGGAAATGAGCGAGGCCGCAGACTGAGGTCTGCCTGCCCCTTCTGGCAGGCCGCCACTTCTCGCTATTCACGCGAGTGATCCGCTTTGAATTAAACGCTTATACAGTCCGGGAGCATATGCTACCGGGCTGTATCGCGCCCAATACAAAACACAAAGTAGCAGCTTCACTCTCGACTCCCATTCTCAACTACGGAGAAAATCTATGCGCGTCCAGATCATGACCGATATGGAAGGCGTGAGCGGAATTATTGCCTGGGACCAGGTAAGCGGCGGCAAACCAATGTACGAAGAAGGCCGGCGCCTGTATACGGAAGAGATTAACGCAGCCGTTCGCGGCGCCGCCTCCGCCGGCGCTACCGAGATCGTCGTCGTCGACTGCCACGGCGCCGGTGGGCCCTGGACCTTCAACTCACTCGTTCCCGAACTCCTGGATCCCCGCTGTGACTGGGTCGCCGGCCACACCTGGAGCCACTACACCGACACACTTGAAGCCGGCTGCGATGCAGTTCTCCTCGTCGGCATGCACGCCAAGGCCGGTACAGCCGATGGAGTCCTCAGCCACACGATCTCAACCGTGCTCTGGCGCCATCTATGGTTCAACGGCCAGGCCGTCGGCGAGGTAGGCGTCAACGCCGCCGCCTGCGGTTACTACAACGCCCCCGTCCTCCTCGTAACCGGCGACGAGGCCGTCTGTCGCGAATCCACCGAACTCCTTGGCGAGGGACTCACCACTGTCGCCGTAAAGAAAGGACTCTCTCGTTACGCAGCCCGCCAGATACCTCCGGAACGCGCCCGCCAGATGATCGAAGACGGCGCCCGCCAGGCTCTGTCAGATCTGAGCGCCGTGTCCCCATATCAGTTCAGCAGTCCTGCCACCATCACCTTCGAAGTAGGCAGCCCCGAAAACCTGGACACTTTCCGCGGCCGCCCCGGCGTTACGCTGGAGCCTCCCTACACTGTCCGCAGCGTCGGCGAAGACTGGATGGCCGCCTGGAATCAGATCTGGCACTGGTAAAATGCCGCCCAAACTGCTCATCACCGGCGCCACCGGCCTCCTGGGTTCCCACATTCTGCGGGCTGCCCAGGAACGCTGGCATCCAGTCGGAACCTACCACCGCACAACCCGCCGCCGCGCCCAATACTTTTTCGGTAAAATCGACCACGGGCGCATAGACCTGGGCGACTACGGCGAAACGAAAGCCATGATAGCCGACGTGCAGCCCGCCGCCGTCATCCATACCGCCGCCATCAACGACCTCGACTACTGCGAAAAATATCCGGACGAATCGCTGCAGATTAACCTGCACGCCGCAACCAATCTGGCCGCACTCTGCGGCGACATGGACGTCCCATTCCTGTTTACCTCGACCGATCTCGTGTTCGACGGCACCAGTGCCCCCTATGCTGAGGATGACCCACCCACCCCCATCAATGTCTTCGGCGAACACAGAGCCTTGGCCGAGGAGGCAATTCTTGCCGTCTATGCCGACGCTGTCATCGCTCGCCTTCCACTCTTGCTCGGCTACACCAGCATGAATCGAGAGTCCTTCTTCTACAAGTTGGTCGCCGCCTTTCGCAGCGATCAAGAGGTTACCCTGTTCGGCGATGCTGTCCGCACACCGGTCGCCCCAGCCGTCGCGTCCCACGGCCTCTTACAGATAGCCGGCAGCGGTTTCGAGGATGACGTCAATGTCGCAGAGATCGATCGCGTGGTTGACCGCTTGCACTTGGGAGGCCGCGATCAGACCAGCGTCTTTGAGCTCGGTCTGCTGACACTTGGCATTTTGGGTCTGTCTGAACAGCTGGCAGTTCCCGTAAGTGTACTGGACTCCTATGCCGGCAATCTCGATAGACCATTTCTGGCCGCCCGTTCTGCCAACGTTGCCCTCGACAGCAGCCGCGCCTACGAACTGGGTTACGACCCCCCTCCCCTGCGCTCGCAGCTCGAGGAACTTCTACCTACCGCGTGGCGGGCGCCAGCCAACGTCGATGATGCCTCTGAATTGGAAACGGAACCTCTCGAGCCGGATGAGGAAAACTGAAAAACCGACCCATTATCTTCGCTAAACAGGTTCAAGATTCCAGCCTCTCTTTCTTCCTCCATGTATGAGTACGCCTCATTTAGTCCACTCGCGCGCTTGCACATTGCGAAAACACAAAAAATCTGTAGAATAGGCCATGCCTGCCGGTTCGACGTCTGTCTGCCAGGCGCGTTCTACCTGTTCCGAACGCAAGTTTCCAGCCGAAGACGGAGCGAGCCGAAACTTCTACCGAAGTCATCATTTTTGAAATCAGCGAAAATTTGAGGGCAATTCAGATGCTGACCACTGAACAAAAACGCAAATTCGATAGCCAGGGATTCCTCAATGTACGCGGGCTCTTCTCCGATGAAGAGGTCCAGAGATATAGACGGCATTTCATGGAAATGCGCGCGGCCGGCTCCTATCCCGGCGACTCCGCCGGCGTCGATAACGACAGCAACGATCCCCTCAAGAAGTTTCCCCGCATGATCCACATGCACCGCTGGGATGAGCTCAGTCTCAACTGGATGCTGGACAGTCGCCTGCGCGACTGCATGACCGACATGCTCGGGCGCGAGCCCTTCGCCGTGCAGACAATGCTCTACTTCAAACCCCCTGGCGCCCGCGGCCAGGCCCTGCACCAGGACCAGCAATACCTGCGCGTACAGCCCGGCACCTGCATCGCCGCCTGGCTCGCACTCGACGACTGCGTCGAAGAAAACGGCTGCCTCCGGATGGTCCCGGACAGCCACGCCTGGCCCCTCCTCTGCACAGCTGAAGCCGATACAACCCAGAGCTTCACCGACGTCACAGTCGACCTGCCCGAGAACGTGGACGCCCAACCCGTCATCATGAAGGCCGGCGACGTCGTCTTCTTCAATGGCCAGGTCGTGCATGGCAGCTTTCCCAATACCAGCGCCAACCGCTTCCGCCGCGCCTTAATTGGCCACTACATCGCCGGCGAAGCCCAGCAGGTCGCCAAGTATTACCACCCAATCTTTCGCATGGACGGCACCGAAGTCGAACTGGATATCAGCGCAGGCGGCGACTTGTGTGGACGCTGGGTGGATGTCGACGGTACGCCTGTGATTGAAATGCAGCCCAGCGAAAAGTTGGCCTGGTAAGGCAGGCCAAACTGTCCCTGAAAAAAAAATCCGCAAATGGGAGAAAAGGGGTTTCCTCTCGCCTCAATCCTCCTCTCTCATCTCTCCACCAGGCCAATACCAGAATGAGTAGACCTAACATTCTGCTGATTATGAGTGACGAGCACGACCCCGCCGTAACCGGCTGCTACGGCCACCCGCTCGTGCAAACGCCCAACCTCGACCGCCTTGCCGCGCAGGGCGTCCTCTTCGAAAACGCCTACTGCAACAACCCAATCTGCGTGCCATCCCGCATGTCCTTCCTCACCGGGAAATACGCCTCCGATGTCAACGTCTTTGACAACGGTTCCCCTCTCGCCTCCGAATTCCCCACCTTTGCCCACTATTTGGAGGCCGCCGGCTACGAGACAAACCTCTGCGGCCGCATGCACATGATCGGCCCCGACCGCCTGCACGGCTTCGGCCGTCGCCTCCTCGACGACAAGAACGATTGGGTCAGACTCGGCAAGGGGCCCGTAAGAACAGCAGAGGCCCGACGCAGTAGCAACTCCCACGTAACCGAATGTGGTCCTGGCCCACCCCGCTGGCTCGAATACGATCGCACTGCCACCGACCTGAGCGAGCGCTTCCTGCGCGACAAAGCCGACAATCCGGCCGCCAAGCCCTGGTGCCTGGTCGCCAGCTTTATGTATCCGCATTTCCCCCTCTACACGCCGCAGGAATATCTCGACCTCTACCCAGCCGACCAAATCGAATTGCCCGAATCACGTGCCGAAACGCCGGAAAGTCAGCACCCTGCTATCCGCCAACTGCGCTACTTCTTCCACAACGACGAGCCGCTGCCCGACGAAACTACGCGCACCGCTCTAGCAAGTTACTTTGCCCTGGTAACGTTGACCGACGAACACATCGGCCGCCTCCTTCAAGTCGTCGACAGCCCCGCACTATCCGACAACACTGTAGTCATCTATCTCAGCGATCACGGCGAAATGGCCGGGCAGCATGGGATCTGGCAAAAGCAGTGTTTCTACGAGTCGGCGGTGCGCGTGCCGCTCGTAGTAAGGGGACCGGATCTGGCACAGGGCATCAGGGTCAACCAGAATGTCAGCCTCGTCGACGTCATGCCCACCCTGCTGGACCTCGCCGAAACCCCTATTGCTGACGGTCTCCGGGGACGAAGCCTGTTGCCTGCGCTACGCGGAGACACCTTCTCAGAAGAGGTTGTCGTTGCCGAATACCACGCCCAGGGAATGCTCAGCGCCGGCTACATGGCAAAAAAGGGAAATTTCAAGTATAATTACTACGTTGACCTTCCGGCGCAGCTGTTCGACCTGGCCGCCGACCCCAACGAACTCATCGATTTGGCTGGCCATCCCGACTGGGCCTCAGTCCAGTCCAACCTACATCAGGAACTGCTTGCCAGACTGGATCCCGATGACGTTGACCAGCAAGCTAAGAGTAACCAACAACTTCAGGGAATGGCCAGGTCATATGTCGTCTGAACTGATTTCTGTCGGTTTGGACCAAGGAGGTGATTGCCCTACAAAAGAATGACTCCGCAGGCCTGTTTTCCCGTGACATTCTTGGTCAAGTCGTATCGCGAACAGTTTTTCAACGCTTGTGCATTGACCATTCGCACACGAAAGGAGAACATTCCATGTCTGACCGTACTCTTAGCAGACGTCGCTTCTTGCAGGGAATGGGAGTAGCCGCCACCGGCGCCGTTATCGCCGCCTGCGCCCCGCCGCCCGCCCAACAAGCGAGCGGCGATATGGCCGCAACAGCAGAGACTCCTGAAGTCTGGGTATTTGTCGTATCCGGTTGTGCCGCCGGCGGCAATGCCGAAAAGACCAAAGCAGTCCAGGATCTCATCCTTGAAGAATCCGGCGTCCTGGTCCAGAACTATCTCTCCGCACACGGTACGGCATCAACAGAAAAACTGAACCTGTTGATCGCCTCCGGAACGCAGCCCCTCGACCTCTTCGAGGGATCATGGCCCGATTTTAAGGGCATCATCACACCCATGGATGATCTCCTGGATGCGTTTGGCCAGAACATTCTCGAACTGAACAACGACTTTGCCTGGGCGCGTATGAAGGATGCCGAAGGCGTTACTTGGGGCTACCCCCGGCTGGGGCTCATGGCCCACACCCACTTCTGCTTCTTCCGCTCAGATTGGCTCGACGAAGCCGGCCTCGCGACACCCGATACCTGGGACGGCATGGAGGCCACCATCGAAGAATTCAGAGGCATGCACGATGACTCGGTCACGAGCACT
Organism: Caldilineaceae bacterium; assembly: GCA_963662575.1. Taxonomy (GTDB): domain Bacteria; phylum Chloroflexota; class Anaerolineae; order Caldilineales; family Caldilineaceae; genus Bin5. The sequence continues at coordinate 4,762,437 of OY759723.1, read as the reverse complement.
ATGGGCCGCCGCCATCTGATGTACAACACGATGGGCGCCTTCACCGAAAACGGCTACTCCAACTGGGTCGACCCCACCGATAACATGCTCAAACCGGTAGAGACCAACCCGGGTTACATCGACTGGCTCACCAAGATGCACGAATGGTGGGAGAATGGCTGGTTCCAGCTGGAATCCTTTGCCAATCCCGACTTCCGCGCCATGCTCAAGACCCTCACCATCGGCACCTGGCTCGGCTGGTACTCGCGCATCACCATCTGGTGGGAACAGATCAGGTTGGATGCTGGCTACACCGACATCGACTACACCTTCCCCGAAACCATGACGGGACCGGCAGGGCTCGCCAAGACCAACAACGTCGGCGGCAATTCCGCATACATGATCCCTCGCAAATCGCAGCATCCCGATGCCGTCATTCGCTTCGCCGACTGGGCCTACGCCGGCCTTCCCGACGAGCCCCGCAATCTGGTCATCACCCAAGCCGGCATCGAAGGCGTCGACTGGGAATGGCACGACAAGGAAGCGGGACTCTTCCGCGCCCTCGTCCCCGCAACAGCTCCTTGCGAGGACAGGTATCCCAGTGACTATTACCAGGTCAAGGGCATGGGTACCGAACCCCACACTGTGAGGGTTCTGGAGGACGGTACCGTCCACCGCCAAAGCGCCCACGTCGTCAAATACAACGACCAGTTCCAACATGGCAAGATGCCTATTGACTTCGACGTTCCCTACGACCTTACTGCAATCCGAGACCAGTACCCCGGTCTGTCAGACTTCGACCGGCTCATTGACGAGGAATCGGTCAAGTTCATTACAGGTGCACGTCCCCTGACCGAATGGGGCGAATTCCTCGATAGCATGCAAAACGCCGGCCTCGACACGTGGAGCGAGTTGCACACCGAGCAGTACCGCCAGTATCATCCTTAGTAGATCGGGTCTGCCAGCCGGATCATCTTTCCCGGCTGGCAAGACTCTTTCTCAAATCATCGTAGTTCAGTTCATCAACACAATCCACAAGTGAAAGGAATCCAAATGGTGACTTCCAATCAACTGACACGCCGTCAAATGCTCCAGGGCATGGGCATCGCGGCCACCGGCGCCGTCCTGGCCGCCTGCGCCCCGCCGGTAGCGCCAGATGCCGCCGGCGACGGCGGCGCCATGGAGACGCCCGAAGTCTGGTTCGCGTTTACCAACCCCTGCCCTGGCGGCGGCGACCCTGAACGCACCAATGCAGTGCGCGATCTCATCTTCGAAGAGACCGGGGTCATGGTCAACTCCAACATCTTGCCGCCAGGCGGTGCTGCCACAGAAAAACTCAATCTGTTGCTCGCCTCAGGCACTCAGCCCCTTGACCTCTTTGTCGGCAACTGGCCCGACTTCAAGGGCGTCACACTGCCGCTCGACGACCTGCTTGAAGTCGACGGCGCCGACATCCTGGCCGGACACTCCGACCTCGACTGGCGCATGATGAAGGACTTCGAGGGCACAACCTGGGGTTATCCCCGCCTCGGTCTTATGGGGCATACCCACTTCCCCTACTTCCGTTCCGACTGGCTCGCCGAAGCCGGCCTCGACGTACCCGATTCCTGGGACGGCTTGGAACACGCCTATGAAGCGATGAAAGATAGCCATCCCGAAGCCGTCATCGTCGCCATGGGCCGCCGCCACCTCATGTACAACACACTCGGCGCCTTCACCGACCACGGCTTCTCCCGCTGGATCGACCCTGCCGACCAAATGCTCAAACCCCCAGAGCTGCAAGAGGGGTATCAGGACTGGCTCGCCAAAATGAACGAATGGTGGGACAACGGCTGGCTCCAGCAGGAATCCTTCGCCAATCCCGACTACCGCGCCATGCTCAAAACCCTTACCATCGGCGTATGGCTCGGCTGGTACTCCCGTATGACCATCTGGTGGGACCAGATCCGCCGCGACGCCGGCTACGAAGAGGAAGACTACGTACTCTCCCTCAAGATCACCGGACCGTCCGGCGTTGCTAAGACCAACAACGCTGGCTCCAACACCGCCTATATGATCCCTCGCAAGTCCAGGCACCCCGATGCTGTCATCAAGTATGCCAACTGGATCTACGAGGACGGTCCCGATGACGTAACCAACTACCTCATCGCCTCCTGGGGCGTGCCCGGCGAAGACTGGGAATGGGTCGACAAAGAAAATAAGGTCGCCCGACTCCACTCCGCCGGCAGCACAGTCTGCGAAGAAAAATACTCGCGTGACTTCCAGGTCACTCTCGGACTGGGGCCGGAAACATGGGCTACTGCCGTCAAGCTTCAGAACGATGACGGTGAGGTCGAGTGGAACCGCCACTGGCGGCACATCAATACCTATTGGAACCAGTACGAGGGCGGCCGCATGCCTGTCGACTTCGACGTGCCCTACGACCGCACCGCCATTCGCGATAGCTTCCCCGGCGAACCCGACTTCGAGCGCTTCGTCGAAGAGGAGAGCATTAAGTTCATCACCGGCGCGCGGCCAATCGTCGAATATGGCAACTTCGTCGATGAGTTGAATGGCGCCGGACTCGAACAGTGGAGCGAACTCTACACCCAGCAGTACCGGCTCTATCACCCTTAATCGACTAGAACTAAAGGGGAGTGAGGGCATGCCCCTCCTCCCCTGACCCTCCCCGCGGCGACAGGAGGTGGACGAATGCAACAACCCCTTGGCGAGCAGATCAGAGTGCGCATGGACCAGGACTCCCCGGTCTTCACGGAGAAGCGGGGCTTCCGCGAAGCGTGGCGCCAGATCAAGCGCGATCGATTTCTCTACGCCCTAGCCGCACTCCCCCTCCTCTACTTCATCATCTTCCGCTATCTCCCCATGGTCGGCCTGATCATCGCCTTCCAGAACTACGATCCCTTCCTCGGCCTCGGCGCAATGTTCAGCGGGGAGAACTGGGTGGGATTAAAACACTTCCGCAACTTCTTCGACTCCATCTTCTTCTGGAACGTCGTTCGCAACACAGTCCTCATCAGCTTCTATAAGCTTCTCTTTGGTTTCCCCCTCCCAATCGTCCTCGCACTCTTGATTAACGAAGTACGTATTACAGTATTCCAGCGCACAGTCCAGACCATTTCTTACCTGCCGCACTTCTTTTCCATGGTAGTGGCCGCCGGCATCGTCCGCGCTATGCTTACTCCTCAGGGCGGCCTCCTCAATCAAGCAGTCGTCGCTTTCGAGGGCGACGCCCAAGCCTTTCTGACCGACCCAGCCCTTTTCCGTTCCATACTGGTCACCATGGACGTCTGGCAGCAAGCCGGCTGGAACAGCATCATCTTTCTGGCCGCCATGGCCACGATCAACCCGGAGATGTACGAGGCCGCCGCCATGGATGGCGCCAATCGCTTCCAACGTATGTGGTATGTCACCCTTCCCAGCATCTCCTTCGCGATTGTCATCATCCTCATTTTTCGCATCGGCGGTATGCTTGACGCAGGTTTCGAGCAGATCCTGCTTCTCTATTCGCCATCCGTCTACTCAGTCTCCGACATCATTGACACCTACGTCTATCGCGCCGGTCTGATTGGTCGCCAGTACTCCTTTGGCGCCGCGGTAGGCCTTTTCAAGTCCGTTCTTGCCCTTATCTTGATGTATATGGCAAACAAAGTTGCCCAATATTTAGGGCAGGAAGGCCTCTGGTAGGAGGACACTATGAAACTTTCCCGAGGCGAAAAGCTATTCGACTGGATCAATATCTTTGTTCTAATCATTCTTACACTGTTTTTTCTGTTACCCTTCCTCTCCGTAGTGTCCACGTCTCTGGTCAGCGGCAAAGAGTATGCCTTGCGCGGGCTGTTTATCCTCTATCCCCGCCAACCGGTGCTTAGCTCCTATGACATGCTTCTGGGCCAGGGATCAATCGTTATTAACGCCTATTTCGTCACCTCCGCCCGTGTCATCGTCGGTACCTTCCTCGGCCTGACCTTCACCTTTCCACTTGCCTACGTCCTTTCCAAACGCAGGCTTTATGGCCGCGTCCCCATCACGATGTTAATCTTCTTCACCATGCTCTTCTCTGGCGGCCTGATTCCCAACTTTGTCTTGGTGGAAAAACTACGTCTGCTGGACAGTTTCTGGGCAATGATTTGGCCCGTCCTGATCAACCCCTGGTGGCTCCTGATCATGCGTAACTTCATGTTGGCCATCCCCGAAGAGCTGGAGGAAGCAGCCATCATGGACGGCGCCAGCCCGTTGGTCGTCCTCATACGCGTTTACCTCCCCCTCTCCATGCCCGTCATTGCAACCATCGGTCTCTGGTACGCAGTAATGCACTGGAACTCCTGGTTCGATGCCGCCATATATATAAACGACGCCAAAAAGCTTCCCCTCCAGCTCATCTTGCGTGGCATCCTTGAGTACGGAACAGGCCAGTACAGCGACTACTCCGGCCTCGCCGAAATGACCGAGCTCACCGATCCCCCGCCCGCAGAGTCGCTCAAAGCCGCAATGATCGTCATCACCACCCTGCCGATCCTCATGATTTACCCCTTCATCCAACGCTACTTCGTCAGGGGCATCATGCTCGGCTCAATCAAAGGTTGATTCCAGAATGAACAACAAGTTACACGGCGCATGGCCCGCCCTGATCACACCTGCAAACGCTGACGGCACAGCCAACCTGACCGCCCTCCGCGAACTCGTCGACTATATGCTCAGCAAGAAAGTCGACGGCCTCTACCTCTGCGGCGGCACCGGCGAAGGCCTCCTGCTTGCGCCCAAAGACCGTCGCGACGTGGTCGAAACCGTCATGGACCAGATCGGCAACAGCATTCCCGTCATCGTACACGTTGGCAGTATCAGCACGCGCGAAGCGATGGCGCTCGCCTGCCATGCCCAGGAGAAGGGTACCGCCGGCGTGAGCTCTGTAATGCCCGTCTACCTCGGCGGCCTCGAAGCCACCTACCGCCACTACGAAGCCATCGCCGCCTCCGCGCCCGATATTCCCTTCTTCCCCTATTTGTTCGGCGGCCAGATCGACGCCACCTCCCTGATGAAAGAGCTCCTCTGCCGCATCCCCAACATAGGCGGCGCAAAATACACCGGCCCCAACATGTACGAGATCGCCCAAATCATCGATCTCGGCGACGACCTGCCCCAGGACAGGAGCTGGACCATCTTCTCCGGCATGGATGAACAGTGCATCTTCGCCGCCATGATGAACGCGCCCGGCAACATCGGCTCCACCCTCAACGTCATGCCCGGCCCCTACAGCAAGATGCGTGCATGCTACGACGCCGGCGACATCGCCGCTGCCCTGTCCCTGCAAAAGCAGGCCAACCGGCTCACCGCCGTCATGATCGACCACGGTGTTACCCCCGCCATGCGCGTCGCCCTGAAGTCGATGGGCATCGACTGCGGCCCCCCTCGCCTGCCGCAGGAGCCTGTTTCGCCCGAAAAAGAGGAAATAATCCTGGATGAGCTCCAAGGGGCAGGTCTGGCCGCGTTGGCCGCCATGTAGCTATCAGGCCGTCTGTTGCTCGTCCAATCCGAACTCCGGCATACCGCCGGTTTTGACCAATCCAACCGCGTAGCATAGCATTGGCCCAACGAACTGGCCTGCGGTGCCCCGCGTTCTTGCGGCGCGCAGACGCACCATCCAATTCTGTCAATGCGAGGATTCTGCATGTCCTTTTTTGCCAAGCTCGAAGCGGCCGCGCAGCGGAACAAGACGCTCTTGTGCGTCGGCCTCGACCCCACGCCCGAAGCCTGCCCGGATCAATACCTTGACTTCGCAAAAATCTCCCGATCAGAGGTAGTCAACCAGCCTGAAAAAACTTGTGATGCACTTCTGGCTTGGAACCGCGCCGTCATCGAAGCCACCTCCGATCTCGTCTGCTGCTACAAGCCCAACATCGCCTTCTACGAAGCTCTCGGTCAACCGGGCATGGCCCTCCTGCGCGCAACAATCGCCGCCGTCCCCTCCGATATCCCAGTCCTATTGGATGCCAAGCGCGGCGACATCGGCACGACCGCCGCCGCCTACGCCCGCGCCTGCTTCGACCAACTCGGCGTCGACGCCGTCACGCTCAGCCCCTACCTGGGAGAGGACAGCATCGCCCCCTTTGCCGCCTACAAGGACAGGGGACTTTTCGTGCTCTGCCACACCTCCAACCCCTCGGCCGGCGCATTCCAGAAACTTGCCGTCCACGACGGGCAGAAGAATGGCGCAGGTGAACCGCTCTATACTAATGTAGCGAGAGAAGCCGCAAGCTGGTCGCCGAATGTCGGATTGGTCGTCGGTGCAACCTATCCCGAAGCACTGGCAGAAGTGCGCGCCGCCGCACCCAATGCCTGGCTGTTGGTTCCGGGCATCGGCGCACAAGGAGGCGACATGGAAGCCTCGTTAACGGCCGGTCTGCGCACTGACGGTCTGGGAATGCTAATCGCCGCCACCCGCGGCGTTACGCAGGCCGCCGACCCCCGCCAGGCCGCCACACGAATCCGGGACCGGATCAACGTTGCCCAGGCGAATCGGCGCGACCAAACAATCGGGGAATCGCCTCCTTGTAGCCCTACCGGCTCTCTAGCAGCAGAGCCCCACAAAGACCTGATCACCGGCCTCGCCGACCTGGGCGCGCTCCAGTTCGGCGACTTCACCCTCGCCAGCGGCAAACGCTCCTCCATGTACGTGGACCTGCGCCTGCTCGTAAGTCAGCCCAACCTGATGCAGGCCGCGGCATCCGCGTACGCCGCCAGAATGGACCAGCTGAAGTGCGACCGCATCGCCGGCATCCCCTACGCCGCCCTGCCAATCGGCCAGGCCGTCTCGCTAGCCAGCGGCGTCCCCCTCATCTACAATCGCAAAGAAAGTAAGAGTCACGGCCTCGGCAAGGACATCGAAGGTCTCTGGCAGCCGGGCGAGCGCGTCGTCATAATCGAAGACGTGATCACAACCGGCGGAAGCATCGTCAGTTCAGTAGAACTATTCCGTGCCGCCGGGCTGGTAGTCGAGGACGCGGTCGTGCTGCTCGACAGGCAGCAAGGCGGTGTCGAAAACCTGGCTAAGGCCGGCATTCGAGTCCACAGCGTCCTCGAGTTGGTGAACGTGCTGGATCTGCTCGCCAAAACAGGCCACATTCCCGCAGAAATTCTTCAGACGCTGTCCGCTTCCTCCCGTTCAGAAGACACACCGACGCAGTCTGATGCGTAAAGTGATCGGTAAACCGAATTGAGTGACGTGCATCCCAATCTGTCAGTCAACTTTCTCGACCGCCAACTGCCCACGCCTCTTGTCCTCGCAAGCGGAATTTGGGGCACGGCCGTCAGCCTGCTCGAACGAGCAGCCGCCGACGGCTGCGGTGCCGTCACCGCCAAAAGCTGCGGCCCCGAACCCCGCCATGGCCACGTCAACCCCTCCTGCATCGACTGGGGTGGCGGCCTGCTCAACGCGATCGGTTTGGCGAACCCTGGCGTCGAAGAGGAAATCGGGCTGTTGCAAGAGGCCAAAGCCCAACTCCAACCGCGCGGCGTCGCCGTCATCGCCAGCATCTTCGCCGGAACCGCCGCCGAGTTCGGCGATGTCGCCCGTAGCATCGCCCGCGCCCAACCCGACTTCATCGAAGTCAACATCTCCTGCCCAAACGTCGAGGACAGCTTTGGCGAACCCTTCGCCGCCAATGCCGAGTCCGCCGCCGCAGTCACCGGCCACGTCAAGACCGCTGTCGCCAACCAGGGTATCCCCGTAATCGTCAAGCTTGCGCCCAACGTTCCCAGCGTCGGCCGCATTGCCCAGGCCGTTGTTCACGCCGGCGCCGACGCGCTCTGCGCCATCAACACCATGCCCGGCCTGGTCCTCGACCCCTACAGCGGCCAGCCCGTCCTCGCCAACCGCAGCGGCGGCATCAGCGGTCCCGCCCTCAAGCCAATCGCCCTCAAAGCCGTCTACGATGCCCGCAAAGCCTGCCCCCAAACACCAATCATCGGCACCGGCGGCGTCAGCACGGGCCAGGATGCCGTCGAAATGCTCATGGCCGGCGCAACCGTCGTCGGCGTCGGCAGCGCCATATACCAGCGCGGCCCTGACGCCATCCGTCTGATTCACGCCGAACTACAACAATGGATGGCCGACCAGAATCTCGCTTGCGTAGCCGATCTCCACAACCGCGCCCACACAGAGCCGCTCTACGCGGCAACGCCCTCCACCCCGCCCGCGCCCTCGGCCGCCTAGAGCAAATACCGTATCTCGCTAAATCCTTGTCAGCGGCCTCTTTGCTCTTCGCGTAGTCCCTTCGTACGCGCGAGGCTCACCACCTCACACAATCAGCATCGCATCGCCAAAACTGAAAAAGCGATACCCCTCCGTCTTCGCAACCTCATACGCCTCGAAAAGCATCTGCCGGCCCGTGTCAAGCTCCTGCGGATGCGCCCGCCCCACGAACGCGCTCACCAGCATCAGCAGCGATGATCGCGGCAGATGAAAGTTAGTCAGCAACGCGTCCACCGCACGGAAACCATAGCCAGGATAGACAAACAGATCGACCTCGCCCGCGTATGCGACTACTTCTTGCGGCCCGCACAGCGGACCATATCCATCCACCCCCTGCGCAGTAGTCGCGCAGTACTCCAACACCCGCGTCGAAGTAGTGCCCACCGCCAGGACTCGCCCGCCCTGCTGCCTGGCAGCGTTGATAGCGCAGGCCGACTCCTGCGTCAACTCAGCCCACTCCCGGTGGATCTGGTGGTCGGCAACCCGCTCTGCCGTCACCGGGCCGAACGTGTCCAACCCCACGTGCAGGGTGATAGACTCCCATCCAACCCCCATTCCCCGCAGCCTCTTCAGCAGCGCAGGCGTAAAATGCAGGCCGGCAGTAGGCGCGGCAACGCTGCCTTCGGCCAGGCTGTAAACAGTCTGATAACGCTCCCTGTCCCCGGCAAAGTCGTTGATGTATGGCGGCAGCGGCAACTCCCCTAGCTCCTCCAGATTCCCCACAATTGGCGCCGAGAAACGCGCCCGCCGCAGGCCGCCAGAGTCTTCTGCAACAATCTCCACATTGATTGGGCTGGCATCCAGTTCCACCCTGACACCGACCCGCAAACCCCGCCCCCGCACCAGGCAATCCCACTCCATACCTGCTTCGTCCAGCTGTCGCAACAGAAATATCTCCACCGCGCCGCCTGTAGGCTTATGCGCCCGCAGCCTCGCCGGAATCACCCGGCTGTCATTCGCCACTAGAAGATCATCAGGTCGCAGGAACCTGCCAATCCCGCCAAAACTGTGGTGTTCGATGTGCCCTGACGCTCGGTCCAGGACCAACAGCCGGCTGCTATCGCGCGGGTCCGCCGGCTGCTGCGCGATGAAGCTCTTAGGAAGTTCGTAGTCGAAAAGGTCTGTACGCATCAAGATTCCATCTATCCCGCGTTGCGATCTGAAATTCGGTATCAGAGATAATATCGGATTCCAAATGGGCCGGATTGCGAGAGTTTTCGCATCCTATAGTATCCCAGCACGATTTCACTTGGTTTTAACACAGGTGTTAGAATCGAGGAAGCGCACAGTTGACGGAAATCGGCCGGCGCGCAAACACAGCATCAACGCCCAGCGCTATCAGCTCCGATCAACTGCCGCGGCAACCTGTATCATGTAGCCCAAAGTAGAACAAAGTGATGCGCAACAGACGCAAACCCATGAACCTGATAACCGTCATACTGGCCCTCGCCCTTCTCTTCGTCATCATCCTCCTGGGCGGCGGACTTATCATCTACATCTACTGGTGGCTGGTCCAACGCCCTTCCCCCCAACATGAAGGCGAACTGGAGCTCCCCGAACTGGACGCGGCAGTAGAAGTTCTGCGCGACCAACATGGCATCCCCCACATCTACGCCCAGTCCGAGGCAGACCTGTGGCGGGCACAGGGATTCGCCCACGCCCAGGACCGCCTCTGGCAGATGGAGCAGAACCGTCGCGTCGCGCAAGGCCGATTAGCCGAACTCGTTGGCGAGGGCGCTTTGGACGTCGATCGCTTCAGCCGCATCGTCGGCTTCAACCGCGCCGCCCAGGCCGAATTGGATGAACTCGACGAAGCCACAACGCTGACATTGCAACACTACTGCCAGGGCGTCAACGCCTATATCCGCAGCCGCAAGGGCAAACTGGCCGCCGAACTCAACCTGCTCCGCCGCCAACCCGAAGAGTGGTCGCCGCTCGACATCCTCGCCTTCGGCAAAATGGTGGCCTGGAGTCTGAGCATCAACTGGGAGAGCGAGCTCGTTCGTCTCCAACTTGCCGCCAAGCTGGACCCGACCCTGGCCGCCGATCTCGAGCCGGACTATCCCAACACCAACCCGGTCGTGGCCGAAGGCGTCGACAGCCAGGATTCCATGCGCCTGCTGCATACTGCCGGCTTAGTGCTGAATGAATATGAGCAGCTGAAGGGCTGGATGAGCCTCGCCGCGCCCGGCATCGGGCAGGGCAGCAACGCCTGGGCAGTGTCTGCGAGCAAGACCGCCAGCGGGCGTCCCATTCTCTGCAACGACCCCCACCTGGTCATGACCATGCCCGGTCCATGGTATGAGATGCACCTGCATTGCCCGCCACAGCCTGCAGAATCCGGGTCCGGCATCCACGTCAGCGGCGCATCGTTCGGCGGAGCCCCCGGCATTATCATCGGCCACAATGAGCAGATAGCGTGGGGCATGACCAATGCCTTTCCCGATGTGCAGGACGTCTACATCGAACGCCCGCATCCCGACAACGCCAAGGGCCAACCACCGCGTTTCGAGTACGAAGGCGAATGGGAAGAAGCCACCGTCCTGCGAGAAGAGATCTACCTGCGAAATCGCCACCGCCCACACGTCGAAGAAGTCGTTGTCACCCGCCACGGCCCGCTACTGAGTGGAATCCTCAAGACCGACAGCCCGGACACAGGATTTCCCGATGAGCCGGTTCTGACGGCCGCGCCGCTTGCTCTCCGCTGGATCGGCCACGAACCGGGCGCCGTGCTCCGCTCAATTCTGCGCATTAACCGTGCCCAAAACTGGCAGCAGTTCGACGCCGCCCTCGCCGACTGGACCGCCCCTTCCCAGGTTTTCGCCTACGCCGACCGCGACAACATCGCCTACCGCCTCGCCGGCGCCGTCCCTATTCGCCGCAGCGGCAACGGCCTCGTCCCGGTGCCCGGTTGGACCAGCGACTACGAATGGGACGGACTGATTCCCGACAACGAACTGCCGCGTCTCCTCAATCCGTCCAGCGGCTTCATCGCCACGGCCAACAACAAGCTCACCGGCGACGACTATCCCTACGTCCTCACCTTTGAAACCATGCCCGGCTGGCGCGCACGCCGTATCGAAGAGATGTTGGTCCGGAAAGATGCCCACTCCCTGCGCGACATGGAGCAGATGCAGCTCGATCAGACCAGCCTCTACGCCCAGGCCCTTACTCCGCTGCTGACCAGCCACTTGAGCGAAGACCCCTACGTGCGCGTCGCCGTAAACATGCTCCAGGATTGGGGCTATCACATGGATCAGGAGAGCCCGGCCGCGCTCGTTTTCCACTATACCCTCCTGCACCTTCTCGATCTGACATTCGGCCAAAAGCTCGGCGCCACCGCCGAAGGCTTTCTCGGCAAAGGCAGCAGCCCCGTCTTTCTCATCAACGGTTTCATGCTGCGCGCCCAAACTCGCCTGCTGGAGCTACTGCAAAATGAAGAAGACTCACCCTGGTATGCCGATGCCGCCACCGGCCGCAGACGGACCAAAGAGGAGCTGATCGAGACTGCCCTCAAACTCTCAGTCTACCGCCTTCGACGCGAAGTGAATCCCACGCCCCGCAAATGGGCATGGGGACGAATGCACCAGATTCGCTACAGCCACACCTTGGGCAGAGCCCGCATCCTCGGCTGGCTCTTTAACCGCGGCCCCTATCCCATCGGCGGCGACGGCACCACCCTCAATCAGACCGCCTATATGCCCGACCTGCCTCCAGGTCTCGTCCAGGTACAGGCCGCCTATCGTCAGATCTTCGACATCGGCAACTGGGACGCCGCCCAAAGCGTTACCGCCAGCGGCCAGTCCGGCCACCCCGTCAGCCGCAACTATGCCGATCAGATCCCCATGTGGCTCGAAGGCGCCTATCACAACATGCCCTGGAGCCGCCCCGCCGTCGAAAAAGCCACCCGCCACCGTCTGCTCCTGAAGGGCGACGGCCGGTGATCGACTCGACACATCGACTGAACGCTAGCCACGCGCGACCGGCCCCCAGCCAATGAACCTATCCCCCTATCGCGGCTATCTCTATGCGCTCATCGCCTTTGGTACCTGGGGCTTCCTGCCCGCCTACTGGAAGCAGCTCCACGCCCTTCCCATGCTGGAAATCCTTGCCCACCGCATCATCTGGTCCGCCGTCACCATGATTATTGCGCTCGCCGTCCTGAAGGACCGTTCCTGGCTACGCAAACTTCGCAGCTCGCCAACCGTCCTGCTGCTGGTTCTCGCCGCCGCCCTCCTCACCGCCGCCAACTGGATCACCTACCTCTGGGCAGTAGAAACCGGTTTTGTCGCCAAGATCAGCCTGGGCTACTTCATCAACCCTCTTTTCAGTGTTCTTCTGGCCCACCTGTTTCTCGGCGAGCGACTGCGCCGCGGACAGATTATCGCCGTCTCCATCGCCGTCGCCGGAGTGATCTACCTCACCGTCAGCCTCGGCGAGCTCCCCTGGATCGCCCTCTCACTCGCCGGCACCTTCGGCTGCTATGGCCTGATCAGAAAGAAGATCGACCTGAGCGGCATGCAATTCTTCTCCCTCGAGATGACACTCCTCCTGGTACCCGCCCTGTTCCTCCTTGTATACACAGGCCAGCAGGGCCCCCCCGTATGGACCGCTAACGTTTGGCCCCAAATCGGCCCTCTCCTTCTCGCCACCGGCGTCATATCTGCCATCCCCCTCGTCAGCTTCGGCGCCGCCGCCCGCCTCATCCCCCTCTCCAGCCTCGGCCTGATGCAATACCTCGCCCCCTCGACCCAATTCATCCTCGGCGTCTTCCTCTACAAAGAGCCCTTCACGACCGTAGACCTGGTCGGCTACTCCTTCATCTGGGCCGCACTCCTCATCTACTCTCTCGAAGGCCTGCACAATACCCGCAAGTCGTCCCGCATCGGCTACCTCGGCTGAGCCCCGCATCCGACCGTTCTTCCACAGCCCCAGCCTGCAATCTTTCCGCCCTTCTTCGCTGAAATAGCTATGTCCCAAACAATCGTGACATTTCCTTCTACCCTGTTTCGCCTATGGACGCCTACGGGCGAGGACGCCCTCCGGCGGCTCCGGCCCGCTAAGGCGGGCCTCCGCACCCTGCCCCGCGAACAGCTGCGGGTCAGGGCTGGGGTCGGCAAACCCCCGCCGCCCCCAGGGGCTACGCCCTTTTTTGACGGTCGGGCCTACGGCCCTCCCTTGTGCGGGGGGACACCCCCCGCAACGCCCCCCTCCAAAACCATCGCTCACCCACCGTTCTGCGTAATTCCAGCGTTGCGTCTCATCCACGTTAGCGGCAGCCGACCAATATCATGCCTGCAGCGGCACCCCTTGTGGGTGCCCTCCCCCCGTGTGCGGTGTCATGATCCACCCGTAGCCCCACTCCTCGTGTGTCCCCTCCCCCCGTGCGCGCTGTCATGATCCACTCGTAGAGGCACACCTTGTGTGTGCCCTCCCCCCTTCCTGGGAATGATCCTGTTGATGAAACGTCGACTCTTTCCCTCTTGCCCTGCAAAGGCGCAAGGGATACGTTCCAAAATTGGCTTACAAATTCCTATACCTCGGCTAGCAACGGAGCCATCGCCGCCCACGCAAAGCAAGGCACGTGCCGGCCTTGTGCCTGCCCTCTGCCTCTCCCAAAGCCGGCGACCAACTTCAGCCACCGCCGGCATGAATTCCCCTCCCTACTATTCCAACCCCAAATGTGGACTGCACCCCGTTGGCATTGGAAAATTGACTTTCCCTCTCCCGCCGCCTATAATTGGCAGCGAAAAATAGAATGGCAGCGCACCGGAGGAGTACCCACGCGCGCAGACGGCAGAGAGACGCCCTCCTGGCTGAAAGGGGTGTCCGTTCTCGCAGCGCACATAAGAGGCAGCGGCAGCTTGGCTGGGAGCCGAAGTCTCACGGGGAAAGTCGCCGGGAAGGCTGGGAGCGTGAAAAGACATAGCACATAACCCTCCCCGGGTCCGCCCGTTACCGCGGCTGAGAGAGTCGGCATCACTCTGGGTCCGTTCTAAGAATGCTACCGGCTAACCAAGGTGGTACCGCGGAGTCATTTCGTCCTTTGGATGGAATGACTTTTTTGTTTCGGTTGGTCTTCTTTAGAATCTGGCCGCAGATAAGAACCAGCCAGCCAGCGAGTTGGCGAATAACACCGAACGCGTAACGCAGACACGCATCGCCTATAAACATTGGCCGACATAACACGGCAAATTACGGACAGGAGAACAGGGACTATGGCAGACACAAGCTCGCTTGAATCGCAAGCGGAAATGCCCACGATTTACGAACCGCAGCAGTGGGAAGAGAAACTGTACCAATGGTGGGAGTCGATGGGCTTCTTCCGTCCCGAACAGCAAATCGAGAGCGGCCTCGCTGATCCCGATGCGCCCCCGTTCGTCATCTCCATGCCGCCCCCCAATGTTACCGGCGTTCTCCACCTTGGGCACGCCATTACCAGCGCCGTCGAAGATATGCTCATTCGCCATCACCGCATGGCCGGCCGGCCCACCCTGTGGCTGCCAGGCACCGATCACGCCGGCATCGCCACCCAGAATGTGGTCGAACGCAAGCTCGCCGAAAGCGGCGCCACCCGCCACGACCTCGGCCGCGCACGCTTCGTGCAAGAGGTCTGGGACTGGAAGGACGAATATCACGGCCAGATCAGCGGCCAGCAGCGCCGCATGGGAATCTCCTGCGACTGGACTCGCGAACGTTTCACCCTCGACGACGGCCTCAGCGACGCCGTCCTCGAAGCCTTCATCCGCCTTTACAACGACGACCTCATCTATCGCGGCAACTATCTCGTCAACTGGTGCCCCCGCTGTGAAAGCGCCATCAGCGATCTGGAGGTCGAACACGAACCTGTCGATGGCAAGCTCTACACCTTCCGCTATCCTCTGCGCGACCCGAGTGGCGCATCCTCCGCCAACCATGTCGAGGTCAGCACGACCCGGCCTGAGACGATACTCGGCGACACCGCCGTCGCTGTCCATCCTGAAGACGAACGCTACGCCCATCTCATCGGCGGCACCGCCCTTGTGCCCATCCTCGAGCGCGAAATTCCCATCATCGCCGATGAACACGTCGACCCGCAGTTCGGCACCGGCGCCCTCAAAGTCACGCCCGGCCACGATCCCAACGACTACCAGATCGCCCAGCGCCACAATCTGCCCTATATCAATATCACCAACGTGGACGGAACACTTAACGAGGCTGCCGGCCCCTACGCCGGCCTCGATCGCTTCGCGGCCAGAGAAAAACTGTGGCAGGACATGGCTGCCGCCGGCCTGGTCGTCACCGACAAACCGCACGTCCACGAGGTGGGCCACTGCCAGCGCTGCCACACAATCGTCGAGCCTTTGCTGAGTACGCAATGGTTTGTAAAGACCAAGCCCCTGGCCGAAGCCGCCACCGCCGCCGTGCGCGACGGTCGTGTCAAAATCGTGCCCGAACGCTTCGAACGCAACTACTACCACTGGATGGATAACATCCGCGACTGGTGCATAAGCCGCCAACTCTGGTGGGGCCATCGTATTCCAATCTGGTACGGGCCCGACGGACATCAATTCGCCGCCCGCAGCGAAAGCGATGCGCTCGAACAAGCAATCGAAATCTACGGCGAGACCGTCGAATTGGAGCAGGACGAAGACGTGCTGGACACCTGGTTCAGCAGCGCCCTCTGGCCCTTCAGCACGCTTGGCTGGCCGCAATTCGAGAATGGAGAAGCCACCGGCGACGCCGCCTCCCACGCCTCCGACCTGGCCCGCTTCTATCCGACAACCGTGCTCGAAACAGGCTACGATATCATCTTCTTCTGGGTCGCCCGTATGATTATGATGGGCCTCTACTTTACCGGCGAAGCGCCCTTCAAGTACGTCTACCTCCACGGGCTGGTCCGCGCCGAAGACGGCCGCAAAATGAGCAAAAGCCTCGGCAACGCCCTCGACCCCCTTGATCTTATCGGCGAATACGGCAACGACGCCCTCCGCTTTACCCTGCTCACCGGCAGCACGCCCGGCAACGACATGAAGCTCACTGTCAGCCGCATCGAAGCCAACCGCAACTTCGCCAACAAGATCTGGAACGCCGCCCGTTTCGTGCTCATGAATCTCGAAGCGGACGAAGTCGCGCTTGACAAGGAAAGTGGCCCCAATAGCATCACCTATGCCCTGCCCCCTGTGGCCGCGCAAAACCTTGCCGACCGCTGGATTCTCAGCCGTCTCAATGCCGTCCAGACCCACGTGACCCAACTCATCGAAAATTGGCAGTTGGGCGAAGCAGGCCGCCAGCTCTACGAATTCCTCTGGAGCGAATACTGCGACTGGTACATCGAAGCCGCCAAACCCCGCCTCTACGGCGGTCAACCCGAAGAGGCCAATGCTACCCGTCAGGTTCTTGCTTACACGCTCGAACAGTCGTTGCGGCTGCTGCACCCCTTCATGCCCTATGTCACCGAAGCGATCTGGAGCCACCTGCCCGGCGTTGCCCAGCATGCCGAGTCTCTGATGACCCAACGCTGGCCAACCGCAGTCGGCCAACGCGACACCCAGGCAGAAGATTCTTTCGGCCGCATCCAGGACATCGTACGCGCCATCCGCAACGCCCGCGCCGAATACAACGTCGAGCCTGGCCGCCGCATCGCCGCCGTCTTCGCCGGTAGTGGCCACACGCTCGTGCACGAGAACCTGGCACTCTTCACCAGCCTGGCGCGGCTGGACGCGCAGCAAGTAGCCATCGAAAGCAGCGCTAACGGCAGCGATGCCGGCCCGTCCGTTCAACTCAACGCCGGCGGCTTAACCACCTACCTGCCGCTCGCCGGCATGGTCGATCTGGCGGCCGAGCAAAAACGCCTACAGAAGGAACTGGACAATGTCGACAACCAGATAAACCGCGCAACGGGTCTTCTGAGCAACGTGAACTTCGTCGGCAAAGCGCCCCAACAGGTTGTTCAGCGCGAACGAGACAAACTGGAGGAGCTCGAGTCCCAGCGCAAGCAGGTCGCCGCCAGCTTGGAACAACTGACAGCCTAACGAAAAGTCGAGTCTCCCTATTGAATTCAGGCTGGCACCTGTCACTCTCTGCCAGCCATCAGGGCAATTGCATCAAAAACGGTGATATAATAGCCCTGTACCGACATACGAATAGGCACTGCTGAGAGCGTATCGTCATCATGAACCCATGACGCCCACTGGCTGGGCATCTGAAGGCGAGGGAGGACCCTTGCAAGACTGTAAGCTGCGTATAATCTGTCTACCCATAGCCCAACAGAGACAGCGAGGGAACGTGCCCGAAGCCGAACGCAAAAGTCCATATATAGGAAAACTGCCCGCTTCTGCCCGGCTTAAACCGACCTGAAGCGTCCGCACACGACACCCTGCCCCCCAGCCGCCAGCGGACCGACTTGAGTCCGGCGTCTGTGAAAGTCGTGGATGCGTGTCGTGGAGAGGCTGCCAGAACCAGGAATCGACTCTGGAAACGGAAAAACCGATGCAAAAGCGTAACGACAACAATTACCAGAAAAAAAATATCACCCGCTCTGGCCCGACTTATACCTACGTGACCCGACTTGACCCGACTTGACCCGACATGAGACGACCAAACACACCCCACCATGACAGAGATTGCACAACTCTTGTACAACACACATGAACGGTTCAACCGACCCGCCAGCGCTGAGGAGACCCCCATCACAGCCCATCACAATAACTGCATGAATTGCAGCTCATACAACCCGAAAACGCTCGTAAACTCTCATAAACTCTCGTCCAACACACACATGAGAATGCCTGCATCGGCAAGGCCCCGGTCACAGCCCATCAGGCAAATCACATGAACTGCAGCTCAGACAACCCGTAAACGCTTATAAACGCTTATAAACGCTCGTAAACGCTCATGAACTCTCGTCCAACACACAGATGAGAATGCCTGCGTCCCACCATCAAAATGAATCTGACTCAAACGGTCCACAATGAATGAAATGCCCGCATCAACCCCCAAAGCATTTGCATCTGATGTGAATTCCATCTCTTCCTCCGCTGCCAAACTGCTCCTGACTTCCACCCTCAGCCACCGGAACACCGAGAATTCAGTCTACTGGCTCTTGGATGGGGACGACAGTCGCATCCGTCAGGTCCATGCGCAGCACAACTTGGCCGTCTTGCGCCGCATGGCTTTCGACCTCTTACCCAACGAGAACAGCGCCCAAATCGATATTGCTGCCAAACGTGAACGAGCCGGTTGGAAAACTGGCTATCTCCTGAAAATTCTCTCCCAACAAGATGCGATTGCCCTGGCCAGCCATAAGAATTCATGCAAAAATGTGTTAGAATTCTGAAAGTAAAGGTCTTATCTAGTAAGGAGGGAAAGATGGGCAACAGGACAGTCCCTCTCAATCTACCTGCTGATCTGTACGCTAGGCTTCAGCAACTGGCGTCCGAATCTGAAACCGCTCCTGCCGACCTGATCGCAAGGCTTGTCGAAAACGCATTCAACAGACGCGACTGGCTACGCGATCTGGATGAATTACGCGCACAGATCAATCGTGACGACAATCGGGAAACTGAAACAAATCAGGAAGAATTCATAGAACAGCTGCGCAAGGCCCGTCGCCAAATCTTCGAGGCCGGGTATGCGCATCTGTATCGATAGCAGTGTATCGATTCCGGCGGTGCGAGATACCGATCCCGCCGCCGCCACAATTCTCAATATATAGGGGCCTGATCTTTCTCTGTTAATTCCCCGCTTGGTCGCGCAGGAGGTAAACCGCAATCTGACAACGCCAAGGCAACTGAGACTCTTCTATCGTCTGTTTTCGGTACACGGAAATGCGGTAATCATAGACCAACCGGTCCCGCACGACCTGGTAACGAAATATATCGAGCTCGGTCTACCCGAAAAGGCAGATGCATTTATCGGAGCCTTTGTAGACTGGCTCCAGATTCCGTACCTCATCTCCGCGAATCGACACTTTTTGCGCAATCTGAAATTGGATGCATTTCGCGTCCTCGACGCCTCAGAATTCCTGGCCAATTATCGTGAAGTTACGTCCTAGACCTCAACCCAGGGCAATCTCGTCAACATTTTTGCCGCCAAAAGTGTCGCCAAGAGGCACGGCGCGGCAGGTCAATTTGGGTCGTCATATCGTTTGTGATAATTTTGACAATGTATTTGCCGCCTGCTATACTCATGCTGACTCTATCGAACGATGCAGCGATGTCCCGCCAGGCTTTGAAACCTGTATAGTCAAGCCTGATAGCAGGATGAGGAAGGGGAGAGAAGTGGGAAACAAATTTCCCCATCTCCAAGGAGATCAGACACTATGGCGGAAGTGAGTCAGGCATGGCTCGACAGAGTAAAACGCTCCCAACAGCTGGCCGCCGAACGGCTTGGCATTGACGTAAGCGAAATGCTGGCGCCGCGCGACGGCAGCACAGGCGAGGCGCAAGAGCCGGCCGCAGCCACCCCAGCGCCGGCCGCCCAACCCGAACCGGTTGCTGCCGCAGCCCAGGAAGCGCCCGAGCCATCACCACAACCAACACCAACCCCCGTCGCCGCAGCCGAGACGCCTGAGCCAGTCGCAGAGGCGCCCGCTGCCACCGCAACACCTACCGAAGATTCCGCGGCCACTGTTGCCGCCCAGGCCCCCACCGCTGTCCAGAGCAATGGCAGCGCCGCAGCTGCAGCCGCCGAACGAGTAGCGCCTGTCGGCCGCGCCGCCGTCCTCGAATCCTTCGAAACCGGCCAGGAAGGCATCAATCGCCGCGAGTTTCTTGCATATGCCTATGGCGGTGCCTTGAGCCTGCTGACCTTGGAAGGCGGCTTGGCTACCTATCAATTCATGTACCCTCGCTTCCGCGAAGGTGAGTTTGGCGGCAAATTCCTACTCGGTAACGCATCCGTCCTGCCTCAGATCGGCATCGAACCGGAAGGTAACACTACCGGCAAGTTCTGGCTTATCAATACCGACGAAGGCCCTCGCGCCCTATACATGGTCTGTACACATCTCGGCTGCCTTTACAAGTGGGAGCCTTCCGCAAACCGTTTCGAGTGCCCTTGCCATGGCTCCAAGTTCAACCGCGAGGGACATTTTATAAAGGGTCCCGCGCCCCGTTCTTTGGACCAATTCTTGGTTGAAGTCGTCCAGGGCGGCGAGGTCGTTTCAATTACGGAAGACGCAGGGGACACAATTACAGCCCCTTCCCTTCCCTCGCCCGATGTGGAAATCGTGGTTGACACTGGGAAACGTATTCAAGGCAAGCCTGGTCCTGCGTCACCGGCCCTAGACCCCAACGCTTAGTTGCCTGAAATTGAAACGTGTAGAATCTTTGGCAAAAATAGCTCTTGCAGAGCCTCACTAGTTCTTGCAGGAGAAACATATTCATATGAATGGCCAGCAAGGCTTGGATAAAGAGTTGTCTTGGAGTGCGTTGGACACTTTGATCTCCGAAGAACGAATCACGTCGGTTAGTCGGGGGCCGCACCCCAGACCAGTTACAAGCAGTACTGGCAGTAGCCGTAGAGGCTTCAACCGGCGGGAGGTTCTGACCTTAGCCTGGGCTGGTACGCTCGCAGTGATGACTTTGGGAAGTGGACTGGCCGCCTATCAGTTCCTCTACCCGCACAAAAATGCAAATACGTTCGGAGGAAAATTTCACCTGGGCACCTCCGCCGACATGCCGCCAGTAGGAAGTGAACCGCAGGCCAACGTGGACGGAAGGTTCTGGTTGGTAAACAATGAAGATGGACCTCGTGCCTTCTATAATGTTTGCCCGCGTAGCCGGACCACTAGTCACGTCAGAATCATATGGGATCCTGTAAGATCCCGCTTTGAATGCCTTGTGTGCGGCTCAAGGTTCAGCCGCGAGGGGCATTACATAACGGGCCCTTCACCGCGCAGTCTCTCCCAATTCGTCATTGAGGTTCTAACTGGCCGCAAAGTTATTTCAGAAACGAAACGATTGGCTGACGAGATTGAGGCTCCGGTCGTGCCCCCATCTGAAGCGAAAATCTTGATCGATACAAGCAAGATAATTGAAGGTTTTGCAAGCATGGACAGTCCAGAATTGAGAGGCAGTTCTCTTAAGGTAATTCCTAGAGAGTCCTCAGCCTGAGCTTCTCTTACAGGAGACGTTAGATACCGATGGGCCTCCAAGATAACATTCGCGAAAAAGGAGTACTGGGCGCGGTCGCCGCACAAGCGGATGACGTTTTCACCCGCCTTACCGCCGGCATAGATGCCGGCGAGTTTCGACGCATGTTGCAGGGCGTACCTCCGGGCCGCCCCAACCCGCGCCTCAAGCCCCACAGCGAAGGCTTCCTGCTCCACATCAAGCCCACCTACTACCACGAGAGCGTGACCCGTTTCACCCACACGTTCAGGCTGGGCCTGTTGTCGACCTACCTCTTCATTGTCGAGACCATCACCGGCATTCTGCTGATGATCTGGTACGCGCCTTCGCCGGAACGGGCCTACACCGACATGATCCTGCTGCTGACCAATATCCCTTTTGGTCAGTTCCTGCGCGATATGCACCGTCTCGGCGCCGAAGCGATGGTGGCAATCGTCACACTGCACATGGTGCGCACCTACCTCACCGGTAGCTATAAACCGCCGCGCCAGTTTACCTGGTTTACCGGTGTGCTTCTGCTCGTAATGACCCTTTTCCTGAGCTTTTCTGGCTATCTGCTGCCTTGGGACCAGCTGGCCTTATGGGCTGTCACCATCGGCACCTCGATGGCGGAGGCCGTGCCCCCGGCCGTCGTCGGCGAAACGTTAAACTTGCTCGCCCGCGGCGCCCCCGACATCGGCGCAAACGGCCTCATGCGCTTCTACCTGCTGCACGTTCTCTTCCTGCCGTTGCTGCTGATCCTCTTCTTCTTCGTCCACTACTATAAAGTGGTCCACTTCGGCATCAGCCTTCCCGCCGATGAAGAGGAAGTAGGCGAAGATACTGCCAACCGCGTCCCTGCCGACAAACGGGTCTACTACTTGCCCGACGTGCTGGTCGACGAAACCAGCTTCATGACCGTCATAAATACCCTACTCATCCTGCTTACAGTCTTCTTTTTCCAGGCTCCCTTGGAGCACATCGCCAACCCGCAGTCAACACCGCTGCATACCGTCGCGCCCTGGTATTTCTACTGGTTGCAGGGAATGCTCAAAATCGCCGACAAATTCATCGCCGGCGTGCTCTTGCCGGGCGTGCTCCTTGTGCTGCTGATGGCCATTCCCTACCTCGACTATAATCCCAGCCGCCGTGGCAAAGATCGCAAAGTTGCCATCGTCGCCGGTATAGTCGCCGGCGCAGTCATGATAATCCTGAGTTGGATGGGCACGCCCGAATACGCCGTACAGGGCGCTCCCGCGGTTGAAATTGTCCAGGATGTGATGCCCGAAGAAGGCTCAGGCCTTTCGCGCGAAATCGGTTACAAGCATCTGCCCCTCGGCGTCTGGCGCACCGATGAAGAGTACGACGTGCACGACCACGAATTCACAGAACTCCTGCACGAGTTCAATTTTGTTGTCGATTTCTACCGCCGCGCAGACGCTGACTTCAATGCGCCCGTAGGTATTTTGACGATCACCCAGGACCAGCCTAGCCTCAAGGAGCTGCACTGGGAAATCACCTGGTTCGACGCCCAGGGAGAGTCCGGCATTTACGAAAGGACATTCTGGCTGCATGAAGACTCAATCTATTGGGAACAATACGGCTGGAAGCACCTGTTCTTGGGCTATGTTTCCGACGGCTGGAAGAGTCTGTCCGGCGCTCTTGTAGGGGAGTAATCTAGCGATTATGCATCGTCTTTACACCAGGTCTCCGATTGCCAAAATAATGTGGGGCATTCTGTCCTCACTGATCGGCATCATTGCGCTGTTGATGGTCTTAGTGAGCGAAAATCCGCGCATGGAAGCGCAGACCGTTAACTGGCAAGGCCGCTCCATCGAAAACGGCGCTATTCTGTTCGCCAACAACTGCTCCAGATGCCACGGCCCCAGTGGACAGGGTCTGGTAGGCTTGGGGCCTGCCTTGAATAGCTACTACTTCTTCACCCCAACCGGGCGCTTGCAAGATGTAGGCTGGGTCGGGTCACTCGAAGACTACGTATTGCTGACCGTTGCCGCCGGTCGCCCCAGCAAGACCGATAGCCAGTGGGCGGAAGTCATGCCCACCTGGGGCGGAAACTTCGGAGGCCCCATGCGCGGCGATCAGGTCGAAGACGTGGCAGCCTACGTCATGAACTATAAGGGATCCGCCCTCGCCCAGACGCCTGAAGAAGACCCCTTCAGACCCTTTGACGATGTCTTACAGTCGACTGAATTCCAGAATACCGCCTTCATCTTGATGAGCGAAGAAGAACAGGCCATCGCCATCGAAGAGTACAAAGCGCGCAACACCCGTTCACCCCAGGAAATCTGGCAGAACGAAGCCTGTCTCGGCTGCCACAATCTCAATCTGGCGCAAGCGGATGACCCTGGCCAGAACGGACCCAACATGGCCGACCTCTTCGAACGTGCCGGCAGCCGCGTCGAAGGAATGACCGCCGAGGAGTACGTCTACCAGAGCATCGTCGAACCCGCCGCCTTCAACGTTCCCAATTACGAAGATGTCGGTCAGATGCCCCAGACGTATGCCGAAAAACTGAGCGAAGACGAGCTCCAGGCCTTGGTCGCCTGGCTGCTCGACCCCGATCGAGAACAATAGCTGAGGAGCAAAGAGTGAGGAAAGCGGAGCGAATCTAAAGTTCCACTTTCCTCCCCAAACTTCCCCTTCCTCCCGCTGGTTCCTTCTCTTTCCTCCTCTCTGTCAACAACAAAGTCTGCGGAGGCTGTTGCTTGACAAGTGCGAATCTGAATCGTTTCCGAAACCGCCGCCACGCCGGCGAGTTGCTCGGGGCCATGCTCCGTGAGTTGAAGGCCGTTAACCCCCTCGTTCTTGGCCTCCTGCGAGGCGGCGTGCCTGTCGCCAGCGAAGTCGCCCGCGCCCTCAAAGCTCCACTCGACGTCCTACTCGTGCGAAAACTGGGCGTACCCGGCCAGAATGAACTGGCCTTCGGCGCCATCGCCGAAGGCGGCGTCCAGGTCATCAATCAGACCGTTGTCGCGCAACAGGGGCTGGGCGACAGACGTGTCAAACAGATAACCCGGCAACAGCAGCGTGAACTGTCCCGCCGCGCCCGCCTCTTCCGCGGCGACCGCCCGCCTGAGCCCATCAGAGGCCGCACCGTCTTCCTGATCGACGATGGCTTGGCCACCGGCGCATCCATGCGCGCCGCTATCCAGGCATTGCTCTATCGGCAGCCGCATGAAATCGTGCCCGCCGTCCCTGTCGCGCCGTCGCGTACCATCGCCGATTTGCGTTCTCAGCCCTCCCCCACGGCCGGCAACGCCGCAGCCGCACCCGCAAATCTGGTCAGCCATGCCGTCGCTCTGCTCTCTCCTTCCCCATTCTGGGGTGTCGGCGCCTGGTATGATGACTTTCGCCAAGTGAGTGACTCCGAAGTAGCGAAGCTCCTGGCCGACCATGCCCGCCCTGGCGGCGCTCTCCCGTGACCCGCCGCCGCGCTCGAATCTGCACACGCTTCGCGGCTGACTTTTGAAATTGGATCGAGTAGCACAGACCGAACTGCTCGAATCGGAGCGGGCATCAAATCTCAGAGACCTGATCCAGAATTTTTTTTTCACTTGACACAGTTCCTCTTAGCAATATAATGTATCCTGTCCCTTATAGTTCATCGGTAATCGTCTAAAATCAAAGGAGGCCCTACCGTGAAAAGTACTCTTTCGCGACGTGATTTCTTGAAAGCCGCTGCCATGACAGGAGGTGTCGCCGCCTTGGCCGCCTGCGCAGTTCCCGCAGGTCCCGCCTCCGATGGAGGCGAGAGTGAAGCCGCGATGGCCCCAGTCGAAATCCAGTGGTGGTCCTTCCCGCTTGGACTTCCCGGCGATATCCTCCCCCACGGAACCTGGGAGCAGGAGAGGGCGGACGTCTACAGCGATATGACCGAGGGCGTTACCATCACCTACCAGGCTGTTGGCTGGGATTCCATCGTGAAGGTACAGACATCGATCGCCTCCGGCAATCCCCCACATACCGTCCTGCGAGCCAGCGTTGATGGCATCATCCAGGCTCTGCAATCCGATGTCGCCGTAGAGATCGAGCTTCCCCAGGAATTCCAGGATGACCTCCCGGCAGGTTGGTACGAAGGCATGCACTTCAGGGGCAAGAACTACATGGTGCCCTTCTACACGCTTGCCAACGGCATGGCCATTAATCTGGACATCGTTGAGGAGGCCGGCGCCCAGCACCTGCTTCCCGAACCCCCAGCACAAACGTGGGACTTCGACACCTACTTGGCAATGATGAAAGCCTGTACCTTCGAACGCGATGACGGCTCACAGGTCTGGGGCGGCGTGTTCTCCGCCGCAGAAACAAATCCGTTCTTCTACTGGCCCGACCAGGTCCTCAGTTGGAACTGGGGAACAGACACAGTAGAGCTCAGAGACGGCGAGTGGGTCTGCAAACTGGCCGAAGAAGAAGGCCTCGCCTGGCTGCAATGGCTGCAGGACCTCCACTTCGTGCATGGTGTCATCCCCAACCCGTCCGGCCTCAGCGCCAGCCGTTGGGACTACTTCTTCCAGAAATCCCTCCTAGGCGGTATCGGCCCCTCCATCGGCTGGTCACAGCGCCCAGGCGTCGAAGTCGATCCCGTTACCCTGGTCGTCACTGATACCGAGCGCGAAATAAACTGGATGTATGTCCAGCCGCCCACCAACCCAGGCGTCGATCATTCCGTTTACTGGGGTGGGCCCAATTTGGATGTCAATTCAATTGTTTACCGCGCCGGCGGTGACAATGAAATCGGCCCTTCAATCGACTTCGCGCTCTGGCTCTCAAATAGAGAGAACCAGAAGTGGATTTCGCAGTACCTGCTTCCAGCACGTGTGTCGGCCGTTGAAGGCGTCGACAATCCCATGCTGGAATGGCACTACGAGCACTATATCCCCTACGGCCGGCAAAGAGCTTCGGCCCACGGCGGACGCGCCCGAGAGACCGTCGAGCAGCTCGAGCTGGTGCATCAGAAGATCTTCCTGCCCACGCCTCCCGAAGAAGCTGTGCAGGATTTCTGCGACACAATTGCTAAACTGGACTGGTACGTCTAAAGTTCCATCACAGGCATTGCGTATTGCAGGGCGACCTAAGAGTGCCCGCAATACGCAATGCCCCCCGATATCATGACAGATAGAGTAGACAAAATCGGCACCGGCTTGCGCCAGGGACCAAAGTCGATTCCGTGGCCGCGTCTGACCAACGCACAGTCGGAGACGCTGTGGGGTTTTCTCCTGATCGCCCCCTTCATGGTCTTTTTTGCGATCTTTTTCCTCCTTCCTTACGGCATGGTCATCTGGTTGAGCATCGTCGACTGGCATCCGCGCGGGGTCACCGAGTACGTCGGCCTGCAAAACTATGCCGACGTCATCGAGATGCCCAGCGCCCAGAAGTCGATGATCAACTCCTTCTACTACACCTTCATGGTTGTCCCAATCTCGACTGCTCTATCGCTGTTGACCGCCATCCTCATCGTCTCTCTGCGCAGCAGTTCCATGCGCGGCTTCTTCCAGGCCGCATTCTACCTCCCCGGTGTCATCTCCGGGCTGGCAGTAGCAATTATCTGGCGCTTTGTTTTCGACTTCCATGTCGGCGTTCTCAACTACTTCCTTTCTGTTGTCAAATTGGAGCCCGTTAACTGGCTTGGCAATATCTACTCGGCACTCCCCTCTCTGGCCGGAATGGCCATACTCTCCAGTAACGGCGTAGCAATTATCATCTTCTGCGCCGCCCTGTTGAGCATTCCTTCCAGCCTGTACGACGCTGCCGCCGTCGATGGCGCCGCATTCTGGCGCAAGCACTGGTCGATCACCTTGCCGCTCCTCACGCCCGCAATGCTGTACGTGATCGTCGTCTCCACGCTCGGCGCGCTCCAGGTTTTCGTGCCCATCTATGTGTTGACACGCGGCGGACCTGTTCATAGCACCATCACCGTCGGTTACTACATTTACAACCAGCTGATCTTCTACGCCAACTCCGGCACCGCCGCCGCCGCCGGACTGCTTCTCCTCGTGGCGACCGTCGGTTTTACCGTCTTTCAGTTCCGACGATTTTCCCAGGTTGTGGAATTCTGATTCGAAGGCCCGAACATGGCGACCAAAGCGAGCCTGCACAAAAATCAACCCTCCTCTCTTTTCGAAACCTTACAGCTGCGCCTTCTGCCGGAAGGTTCTGCCAGCGCCTCTCGCTACCTCGCGCTTCTGATGATTCTGGTGCTGGCCGGGGTTTCCCTCTTCCCGCTCTATTGGGCTCTCATTACAAGCTTCAAACACCCGTCAGACGTCGCCACTATCCCCCCTTCCTTCGTCTTGACGCGGCCAGTTCTTAAAAACTATATCGACCTGATGACCGGCAGCGGCGTTGCCAACTCGCCCGTATTGAAATGGTTCTGGAACAGCGTCTTCACCGGCGTAGCCTTTACTTTCGGCGTAGTCCTCGTGGCCTCTCTTGCCGGCTATAGTTTCGCCCGTAAGCGGTTTCCCGGTCGCGACAAGCTGTTCTGGCTCATTATCAGCACTATGCTTGTCCCCGCCTGGTCGACAATCATTGCCTCCTACGTCCTGACTTTGAAACTTGGCATGCACGACACCTACTGGGCCTTGATCCTGCCCGGGCTGGCATCACCGTTCGCCCTCTTCCTTTTCCGCCAGTTCGCAGTGACCTTGCCAGAAGAGCTGTTCCAAGCCGCCCGCATCGATGGCGCCCATGAATTGCAGCTCTGGTGGTTGATAACGCTGCCCCTGTCCAGACCTGTTCTTGCAACACTGGCCATCTTTACCTTCACCTACCACTGGAACGATTTCCTTTGGCCGCTGTTGGTACTGAACAGGCCCCAGATTTACACGATGCCTGTCGGCGTTTCCATAATTATGTTCCAGTTGAAAGGCACTGGCCCCGCCTATGGAATAGGTATGTCGGCCGCCATACTGATGTCGGTTTTGCCGATCGTCGCGTTTCTGCTTATGCAACGCCAGATGATTCAAGGGATCACCATCGGTTCACTGAAGGGATAAGTCAGCCAGCGTAATCGCAAGGAGCTTTCCATGGATTACAGTCACATTGAGAAACCGGACCTGGGCTATCGCTATGAGTTCAGCGTTGATGAATTGGATGCCATGAATGAATGTGTAGAAGCGCACGGCTTTGCCATCATAAAGAACGTCTTGACCGAAGAGTTGGTGAAGGAGCTTCAGGAATCCGTGGTCGAGGTTCTCGATCCGGACGACACGCTGGGCAAGGGCAACAGCTTTACCCACACCGCCTTCGTCGAGCACTCCCCCGCCTCTTGGAAACTGCTCGACCATGAGCCGTTCATGCGCGTGATGCGCTTCTACTGCGGCGATGGCGGGATGACCGTTCACCGCTCCGCCGCCATCATCCGCAATCCCGGCTCCGACCCACTCGGTTGGCATACCGACTGGCATGGATTCTCAGACGGCCCCCCGCAAAACGCCGGTGACATCCTGAACAAATTCCTCCTGCCATCCGGCCTCTGGTTGTACATCACCGGCTCCTTCCCCAAGCACGGCGGCCTGGCCGTCATCGAGGATTCCCACGTGGAAGACTGGCAAGGGCCCGAGGGATTCCAGCTGACCCCGGACAAGCGCTCATTCCACCCTGAAGGAACCGAGCCGCACAACTACGTCGGCTTCGACGTGCCCGGCATGGTACCCCTCTTCGGCGAACCGGTAGACCAGCTCGTCTTCGCCACCCGCACATACCACGCCGCCTTCCCCAACCGCATCGACCGCGTCCGGCTCTCCTGCGGCGTCGGCTTCCGCCCCAAGGCATACAAAATCGACGCGCCGTGGCCGCTCCCCGAAACCTCGAAAGCGTTCATAAAGGCGTTTCCCCAGCGTTTTCAGCACTATGTCGAGGAATATACCGGCATCGACAACGACTGGCGGCCCGATGATGCCGAACCGCAAGCCGACGCCATGATGGGCTAGTGCCGAGCGTTCAACAGCCAGTCTCGACCTGAAACCGCCTCCTCGCACTCGAAGTGCGCCTTTTCTTGGTAGGCAGCTGGTTTTTTTGGATCGTGGTCATCGGACCAGTGCACAACAATCCTGGAAATGCCGGAGAATTGAATGGACTACAGCAACATCCAAAAGCCCGATCTGGGCTATCGTTATGAATTCACTCTCGACGAACTGAACGCCGCGCAGGACTGCGTTGAAGCGCACGGCTTCGCCATAGTAAAGAATGTGCTCACCACCGAATTGGTAGCGGAACTCCAGCAATCGGTCCAGCAGCTTCTCGACCCCGACAACACGCTGGGTGAAGGCAACAGCTACACCCATGGCTCTTTCATCGAACATTCACCTGCCATGTGGAAGCTGCTCGACCATGAGCCGTTCATGCGCGCCCAACGGGTCTTCTGCCAGGCCGAGGAATTGACCGTCAACCGTTCCGCCGCAATTCTGCGCAATCCCGGCTCTGCGCCGCTCGCTTGGCACTCCGACTTTTGTGGCTTCTCCAACGGCCCCCGCACATTTTCCGGGGATGTATTGAACCGCGGCCCTTGGCCTTCCGGCCTCTGGTTCTATATCACAGGCTCCCATCCCGAACATGGTGGGCTGGCAGTCATCGAAGATTCCCATCTTGAAGATTTTGCAGCGCCGCAGGGTTTTCAGTTTACTCCCGATCGGCGCTCTTTTCACCCGCTAGCCACTGAGCCGCACAGGCATGTCGGCTTCGACGTGCCTGGCCTTGTACCCATCTTTACCGATCCGGGCGATGAAATCGTCTTCGCTTCCCGTACATTCCACGCTGCCTTCCCCAACCGCATCGATCGCGTGCGGCTCTCCTGCGCCATCATCTTCCGCGCCCGCGAGCACACGTTAGAAGCGCCATGGCCGCTCTCCCCCGACGCACAAGCCTTTATCGAAGCCTTCCCCCAGCGCTGGCGGCCTCTGCTCGAAAACTATGTGGGGATCGATAATGACTGGAGCGGCGATGAAGCTATGATGGGCTAACAGAAGCGGGAACCATCGCATCCTCGCCTGGACATCCTGGTAGCGACTGCAACTTCGCGCCTGTTAGCTCGGTCCTGGCTTGCGCCTCCGCATACGCCAGCAGTCAAAGATCATTTCCTGGCGAGTGGCAGCGAAATCAGGCAGCCGCTCCCGCCGTTCAGACGATAGGAGCAGGTTCTTGGAAGCAGCCCGGACAACAGCTTACTGGGGTCACTTTCATGTCACTGAACTTTCAATTTGCAAGGAGTCTTAAATGGACTACAGCCACATTCAGAAGCCAGATCTGGGCTACCGTTACGAGTTCACTCTGGACGAGCTCGACGCCGCGCAGGCCTGCGTTGAGGCCCACGGCTTCGCAATTGTGAAAAATGTGCTCTCCGATGAGCTTGTAACTGAGCTACAGCAGTCCGTTAAGCAAGTTATAGATCCGGACGACACGCTCGGCGAAGGCAACAGTTTCACCCATACCGCCTTCATCGAACACTCTCCGGCCATGTGGAAACTGTTCGACCACGAACCCTTCATGCGCGCCCAGCGCGTCTTCTGCCAGTCGCAAGAGTTGACCATCAACCGCACCGCCGCCATCATTCGCAATCCCGGCTCCGACCCCCTTAATTGGCACACCGACTTCTGCGGCTTCTCCGACGGCCCTCCCACTTCCTCAGGCGACATCCTGAACCGCGGACCCTGGCCCTCCGGCCTCTGGTTCTATATCACCGGCTCCCATCCCAAGCATGGTGGGCTCGCTGTAATCGAAGATTCCC
The DNA here is from genome assembly GCA_963662575.1 of Caldilineaceae bacterium. GTDB lineage: Bacteria > Chloroflexota > Anaerolineae > Caldilineales > Caldilineaceae > Bin5. The sequence continues at coordinate 4,731,377 of OY759723.1, read as the reverse complement.
ACGTCGAAGATTGGGAAGGGCCCGAAGGGTTCCAGCTAACCCCCGACCAGCGCTCCTTCCATCGCATCGGCACCGAGCCCGAAAGTTACGTGGGCTTCGACATCCCTGGCCTTGTGCCCCTCTTCACCGAGCCTGGCGATGAAATCGTATTCGCCTCCCGCACCTATCACTCCGCCTTCCCCAACCGTATCGACCGCGTCCGCCTCTCCTGTGGCATCGGCCTGCGCCCGCGCGGATACCCTGTTGAGGCGCCATGGTCACTATCAGAGGATGCCAAGGCCTTCCGGAAGGAATTTCCGCAGCACCTGCAGCCTCTGGTCAAGGACTATGTTGGTATCGATGGTGAATGGCGCGGCGAGGACGCCATGATGGGGTAGTGGTCAATCTGCGAACGGTCGCTGGCCTGAATGGCTTCCTTTCGGGCTATCGCTCGCGCTCCTCATTTCCGCATGAGGAAGGAACCGCCTCCAACTCAGATTGCGAAACATAGTTCAAGAGTAACGCCGCGCCGCGACTACTCAGGTTATCCCCTGGCTAAGGCCCAACTATCTCCATCCTGACCGAAGCCACGAGCCTTCCATCGAGATCAAACTCCTCTCCCGATCCGGCCCTGCGAAAACCCAGCGACTCGAACCAGGACTGCTTTTCCTCATCCTCAACCGAAACGACGGCATAGCATCTGCCCATGCCATGTTCCTGGCATCTGCCGATCGCGGCCTGCACCAGCTCTTCCCAGGCTTCCGAAAAGCGCGCATGCGCGAACGCATCAATCTGACAGCTACCCGTGTCATCTCCGCGCGCTGTCGACAGCCCAACGACCTTTCCTTCAGCCGTCTTGGCAACGAACCAGGTGCCTCCCCTGCTCACCCTCATCCGTTCATACCGCACATACAAACCCATACACGATTTTTGCGTGGCATAGCGCGTTGAGTACATCAGAGTGTTCGCGTCCAGCACCTGCCAGTCATGTGGACAAAGTAGCAGCGGAATCATCGGCACTCGATCCGCAGGAGACGCCTCCACAACCGTCGTAGCGCCCTCTTGGAAATACGCAACCAGGAATGCCTCGGGCGAATCCCCATTGAGGATATTGGCCATCACTTCTGCGCCGGCCAGCTTTCGCCACCCCAGGCGAAAGTAAACGCGCGCTGCCGCCGGATTCACAGTTCCCAGAAAGAAAGCCTCACCCCCGGCAGCGCGAAAATCCTCCACTGCCTGGCTGCACAGTTCCGTCGCAATTCCTCGCCCGCGAAACAGCGGCTCCGTTGCCACCTCGCCGAATCCCGCCAGAGCAGGCACCGACTTCGAGTGCATCATGAAACAGGTGCCGGCGAGTTCCTCACCCTCTCGCCTCAAATAGAGCGTGCCCTGACTGTACGCCTCTTCCGAGCCCAGGAACACCGCCCGTTCAATGTCTGGTAATACTTCCCCAAAAATAGATGCCCAAAAAGGAAACAGTTCGTCGATCAACTCTTCTGAAATCGGGACTTCGTATCGCAACATTTGCTACTCCGTTACCTACCGCCGTCCAGGAAGCAGACCCCTTCAACTTACTCGGAATTACGAGGCAGAAGAGCCATATAGCCGCCCGCGCCGAGCGTCTAAGATGAACGAAATCAATCGATAGTTAGGGGACTATATCGAATAGTGCCACGTGGTCATTGCCAAGTAAATTCGAGCCTGCAGACAACCCCCAGAACGCATATTTGATGCTGTTTCTTATCACAAAGACCAGCAGGCTCGAAGCCGCGACGCTGACAATTACTCGTCCACCTGTCAGCCCATGCTCCACTCTCGTTGCCACATAAGTCAGGGCAAGCCAGTACAAAGACAGAATAACCGGGATGCCAACAGCAACAAAGAGCTTAAACGCGTTGTACCAGATCGTAACAACCAGTACCGAAGCACCTGGTAAGAAGGCTGCGGCGCTGGCCCCGACCAGAGGTAAGAAACCGAGAAGCGACTCTAGAATGGTTATCGGGGCGCCAAATGTGGCCACAAGGTAAGCGTAACGACCGACCTGTCCTTGACCGCCCAAAAGCGTGGCGACGTGGTGGTAAATACCCACACTGACTAGGAAAAATAAAGGACTCAGCAAGATTCTGCTCATGTGGAGGCTCCATTCCCACATAGATTCGGCCGTCAGAAAACGAGTGAGGAGCCAGACTTGCATACCAACGAAGTCATCGAGGCTCCCAGAGTGCAGCCACAAGTAGCTGAACCACCCCGTGACTTCCCTCGCCACCATAAAGCGCGTATTAACAAACTGGGCACGGGCCTCACCGATCATGCTAGTGAGTCTGAATACATCATCTTCAAATACATCAGCATAGGACCAATCCAGTTCTCCCGACGGCATTACCCACCCTGCTTCCAGCTTCGTCCACAACAAGCCAAGCAGTGCTGCAATCACGGAGGCAAGAAAAATCCAAGCGAGTGCAGTTGATAAGGTGGCTGAGGACTTGCTTCGTTCGGCGGCAAAGACCTTTTCGCCGGGCCTGGTCAAGACATTTACCCACGTCTGAAGCATCGCAGTGATGCTGATTCGCATTTTATGGAGTACTGCGAGTCCGGTCGCCATCAGTAGACGGAACCGCTCTTGTTCAGTCGACTCTCGTCGGCAGGCTCCTCTCGACCTTGTTCGTAGGCTGGCCTTTCCTTTGAAGGCTGTCTGACAGGCTTGCCCCGCTTGACTGTCTCCATTTTCTCCTCCAGTGCCGCCTCGCCTTCCGTCCGAATCGTGTAGCTTCGGCCAGTGCCGAACCCTTGTTCCTTCTCATCTGCTTCCCTCCTGAGGATAGGGTGACGCACGCGACGAAGGATGCTGCCGTCGATGCCGGTCGGTTTCAGAAGTGGCCCGTTCTCCAGATTTATACAGCGGAAGACTATTTCGCTGAACGCAAGCCCAACCTTCCGCTCGCAGCCTTACCTCAGTACGGCCTGGCGCTATTTGATATTATCCCCTTTCCTGTAACTACTCAGCCGCAACTGATTCGCAACCCTGAACGAGGCGAGCAAAAGTGTTCTTTATCCCCTCATTGTTGTATTTTGGGCGGTGCCGCCGCAAGCGGCCTCCCTTGTGCAGGGGCTGCGCCCCCGCAACGCCCCCCTCCAAAACCATCCCTCACCGACCGTGTGCCTTCTTCGCAACCTGGCGGCTGGCGAGCATGGCGGCGGCTGCACACCAGTTGCGTCACCAAGAGCCTGAATGGTTCCAAGGATGACGGCTGGTCAACTGCTGTGGCTTAGTAGTTACCCTTTCCTTACAAACTGAGCGGATCAGGGTACAACAGCTCCTGAAACGAGGAGCCCAAAATGACATCAAAACGAAAACCGGCAGAGTCAACAAAGGAAAATAAGATACAAACTGCTACACCCCCATAACGCCCCGTTAGTCGTCCTCCCAAGCTCGTTCCAAGAATCGAGGACACGCCCCAGAATGTAGCACGGTCTCTGCTCGGCCTTAAGTCGGATAAATACGCCCCGAAGGGCAATCAGGAGAAGGACGATTCACGCAAGGGGCAGATCGTTTACTTCCCTCAGGTATGGCACTTTGGCATATAAGCCCCGGGAGTTAAGTAGAGTTGCTCCGCTTAGCCAGTCTCCAACAGAATTTACAACTCGCTTCCGCGCTTGATCGCATCTGCGCCGAACCGCCTTCGCAGCATCTGCACTGCCTCGTTTAACTGTTCCTCCTTCGCCTGCGCCTCCGCGTCCGCCGGCAAGTCAAAAATGCTCATCTGCCGGACCGCCGCCACCAGTCCGCTGCAGCCAACGCCTATCAGCCGCACCGCCGTTCCGCCTGGCCGCAGCGCCGTCAGCAAGTCCAGGGCGATGCGAGCGATTTCCTCTTCGTCGTCCAGCGGCTGCGATACTGTGGTCTGGCGAGTGCGTGTCGTGAAATCGGCCCAGCGCAACTTCACCGTGACAGTGCGTGCCGCCAAACTGTTCCGCCGCAAACGGACGCTCACCTCGGCTGCCTGTTGGCGCAAGGCCCTTCGCAAAGTCTCCGTATCATCGACATCCTGTGCGAACGTAGTCTCCTGGCTGATAGACTTAGCCTCCCGCTCGGTAACAACCGGCCGCTGGTCGTGTCCTTGCGCTTGCCGTCGCAGATCATGCCCCAATTTACCGAACTGTCGCGCCAATTCCTCCGGCTGCGCACGCAAAACATCCGCGACCTTGCGAATGCCAATCGCCGCCAGCCGCTCGCGCGTGCGCGGCCCAACCCCCCACAACGCGTCCACAGGCAACGGCGCCAGAAACTCCTCCTCCCGTCCCGGCGGCACAACCTGAATCGCCCTCGGGTAGTCATCGGTCTGAACCGCGGCCTTCCCGACATCAGTGGCGATCTTGGCGACCAACTTATTCGTCGCCGCGCCCAACGAGGAGGGCAGCCCCAACACATCTTCAACCTCCGCCTGCAACTGCCGCGCCAGCACCGTTGCGTATTCGTCCTGCTCGGTCACGTCCAGGAACGCCTCATCGATCGAGAGCTGCTCCACCAGCGGTGTTATCTTGTGCAGGATCTCCATCACCCGCCCGGACATTTGACCGTACGCCCTCATATCCGGCGGCAAAATGCGCAACTCCGGGCACAGCCGTACCGCCTGCGCCATACCCATCGCCGAGCGAACGCCGAACCGCCGTGCCGCATACGAACAGGATGCCACCACACCCCGACTCTCCGGCCGTCCCCCCACCGCAAAGGGAACCCCCTTCAACTCTGCATTGCGCTTCTCTTCGACCGCGCAGTAAAAGGCGTCAAGATCGAAGTGGAGAATCTTCCGAACCATCCTACGGCCCTCGCCAACTTCAAAGCCCACCCAAAGTCCAGGCCTGCCCGTATTTTAGCACAGCCGCCATCTACCCTATTGGCAGCTTTCGCAAAGCCCGGATATGATGTGCATCGCAGGACAGTGCCGCCAGGCTTCGCCACCCATGCGGACTGGGCAGGAGATGGCCTCCCTCCTCATCCATCGCACCCAAAATAAAGGCAAATTAGATGACCGAAATGCCTCTCAGAAGTCGCGTCGCCATGCTATGGAGGGGCGGCAGCGAGACTCGGGTTGGCAGAGCGCGTGGGATGGCGCTAATTGTCAGCCTGCTGATGATCGACAGCCTGCACTATGTCTTTGCCCGTCTCGTCTTTCCCTACATCGATCCGGGGCTTGGCGCCTTCTACGTGATCGCATTCGCCGCCCTCGAAATTGGACTGCTTGGCCTGGTCAGGCGCAGACTGCGACTGGCGCCTCTGCTGCGCCAGTGGCCGACATTCCTGGCCATCGGACTGTGTGTAGCGGTCAGCACCAACCTCAACTACGCCGCGATGGCCTATATCGACCCTGGCGTCGCCGCCATGGTGGGCAAAATGACCGTACTCTTCAGCCTCGGCTTTGGCCTCTTCTGGCTCGGCGACCGCTTCAGCCTGGGGCAAGGAGTTGGTACTGCCATCGCCGTAGTTGGGCTGGCCGTAATCTCCTTCCAGCCCGGCGACTATCTCGGCCTCGGCACGCTGATGATACTCCTCTCCACCTTCATATACGCGCTGCACGCCGCCCTCACCAAGCGCAACATGGGCGAAGTGGACCTGCTCAATTTCTTCTTCTACCGCCTCCTTTTGACCGCAGCGTTTCTCGCCCTCTTCAATCTCGCCCGCGGCGAGATGGCCCTACCGTCCCGCGAAGCATTCCCCATTCTCCTGCTGGTCGCCACCGTCGACGTCGTCATCAGCCGCCTGCTGTACTATCGAACCCTGCGCAAACTCGACATGAGCGTCTTTGCCATTGCCCTCGCAGCCAGCCCCGTGGCCGCGGTCATCTGGTCCCGCTTTCTCTTCGACGTCTTCCCCACCGTTCAGCAACTCCTGGGCGGAATCTGCATCCTATTCGGCGTCGCGCTGGTAACCGGCGCCCCAGCCTGGGAACGCAGGCGCCGCCGCGCCGCAACCGCCGCCGACGCATAGGCAGCCAGATGTGAGTGCTTATATGGGCGGTCGGCCGCAAGCGGCCTCCCTTGTGCAGTGGCTGCGCCCCCGCAACGCCCCCCTCCAAAACCATCTCTCACCGACCGTGCGTCTTCATTGCGCCAGTGTCGCTCAAGCACAGTTACCGCCCTCAACCAGTTGCGTATCGAGACCGCCCGAACGGTTGCAGCGATTAAAGGCTGGCCAGGAAAGACAACAGCCGGTCATTGGAGCCCCATCAGATGACATCATTGACACCAAGGCCGTGCTCCAGCCATCCTGAAAATCCTCGAATCCCGCAAGTCTTGATTCAGACAAACCATCACCCTTCGGCATAGCCCAATTCTGGCAACAATTTATTCCCCTTGAATGGAGAAAATACCCTCTTCTTGGATCCCATACTGGATTCGGCTTTAGTACATTCAGAAGGGCCGGAGGGCATTGGCGAGGGAGGTACACTGTAGGGCAAACGAATCCAATCGGGACAAGACTCCGTGAGCATGCACGATCTAGGTAGGGGCGCCCCTTGTGGGCGCCCTTTGAGGACAACTCTGGAGTTAAGATGTAGAGGCGATTGACCTGGGGTAGAACGTTCTATTGGAGGAAAGGAGCCAATTGGAGACGACGCCTCAACGGCAGCCGCCAATGACCACGATGAATTCGCCGCGCAGTTTCTTGCCAGAGACATCTTCCAGCAACGCAGAAACAGCTCCCCTTTCCACCTTCTCGTACAGCTTCGTGAGGTCGTTAGCCAGCGCGGCCGGCCTGTCTCCGTAAACTGCCAGCGCATCCTTTAGAAAAGCCGCCAGCCGGTGAGGACTCTCGTAAAAGACAAGCGTGTGTTTCGAGGCCGCATCCATTTCCAGGAACCGACGCCGCGCCGCCGACTTACGCGGCGCGAAGCCCCGAAACGTAAAACTATGCAGCGGCAAGCCCGAAAGAACCAGCGCGGCAATCAGACCTGTGGGACCCGGAATTGCCGAAACCGGAAGCCCCTCCTCCAGCGCTCGCCGCACCGCCGAAAATCCCGGATCGGAAATGCCCGGCGTGCCCGCATTCGTCACCACCGCGACCGACAGTCCGCCGCGCAACGCACCGATGATGCGTGTCACAGCCTGCTCTTCATTGTGCTCATGGTAGGAAAACTGAGGGGTGTCGATGCCGTGTTGCTTCAGCAGCCGCCCGGTTTTGCGCGTGTCCTCCGCCGCGATCAGATCGACCGTGTGCAACGTCTCCACCGCGCGCAGAGTAATGTCACCGAGATTGCCGATAGGGGTGGCTACGAGATAGAGCATGTCAACCTGTCAATGACAGAGACGTGAGATTCTCCTCTACGCCCCCTTCCACATCTGCTGCATGACAATCACCGGTCATACTTACCCTGCGAAAAAGAGTCACTTGCTTACCCTTGCTATGCGGCCGCGAACTCTTCGATCGCTTCGAAGAGCCGCTCCAGGTCGGAAGGCCACACCTCGCCCATATGCCCGATGCGGAACGCTTTGCCCTTGTACGCGCCGTACCCGTCAGCGATCTGCATCTCCCGCTCGTCCAGGAAACGGCTGAGCGCGCCCATATCCAAACCTTTGCTGTTCTCAACCGTCGTCACCGTATCGGACGCATACCCGCGCTCCGCCATCAATCCAAGGCCGCCGCCTACCGCCCAGTCGCGGCTCATCTGCCCGCAGTAGGCGTGGCGGGCATACCGTGCCTCCACCCCTTCCGCGAAAATCCGATCCAGTTGAACGCTTAGCGCACGCAGCAGCGAAATCGCCGGTGTCGCCGGCGTCGTGCTGCGCAGGCGGTATTTCTCAAGTTGCAGAAAGTCAAAGTACCAACCTCGATTGGAAACCGCGGCCGCGCGCGCCATCAACCGGTCGCTGACCGCGGCGAAAGCCAGCCCAGGCGGCACCGCCAGTGCTTTCTGCGAAGACGTCAGCAGGATGTCCAGCCCCCAGTCGTCGAAAGGCAGCTTCACCCCGCTGAATGAGGAGACCGCATCGACCAGGATCAACGTATCAGGGCTGACCCGCCGCACGCAATCAGCGATGGCGTCTACCGGGCTGGCGACCCCCGTGCTCGTCTCATTGTGCACAACCGTGATCGCGTCGACAGCGCCTCCCGCAAGGGCATCCCGCAGTGCCTTCTCCACCTGTGCCGGCTTGACCGCCGTACACCACGGCACTTCCACCGCGATCGCCTCTTTGCCGCAACCGACCGAGACATCATGCCAGCGCTGGCTGAACGCGCCGTTGATAAAGTTGATCACCCGGCCACTGACGGCATTCCTGATGGCGGCCTCCTGCAGGCCGGAGCCGGACGCCGCAACCGTGAAGACTCTCGCTTCAGTATGGTAAAGCTTCTGCAACTGTTCGCTGCACTTGCCGAACAGCGCTTCAAGTTCATCGCTGCGATGGCCGATCATCGGCGCGGCCTGAGCGGCCAGCGTCGCCGGATGCACATCGGTTGGGCCGGGCACAAAAAGCCTCTGGCGCGGCTTGTCTGCCGGCGTTTGAAAATCGGCCCTCTCTAGCCCTTCTAACATCACACTTCGGTCAGCCGTCGAACTCTTTACAGTCGCAGTCATTTATGTCAGTTTCCTCACTTTGGTTCTTACGTCAAAGCTGGCGCTAGCGGGTCGGTTCGTTGAATTTCAGCCGGTCAGGACACAAAGCGCAACAGAAGAAAGCAACTTCCCGTCACGCTGCAACCGGTTCCACGCAGGTCGGCTCATCGTTTCGCGGGTTGTTTACCAACTTGTTGACAGCCACCGCCTGCATCGCCGCGCCGTTGAACGGCCGCATCAGGTGCAGCAGCGTATCCCCTTTCTGCACACTCGGATCCAGCCACTCATCATAGTCCTGCGGATCGAGAATGACCGGCATCCGGTGGTGGAGCGGTGCCATGAATTCATTCGCATCCGTCGTCAGCAGAGTGCAAGACTCGATAACCGAACCATCCTGCTCCCAGTGCTCCCACAGGCCGGCAATGCCAAAGACCTCTCCTGAATCCAGTCCGATCAGGTAGGGTTGTTTGCCGCCCCCTTCCTTTCTCCACTCAAAAAATCCGTCGGCGGGCACGATGCAGCGCCGGTACTTGAACGCGGCGCGGAAAGAAGGTTTCTCCGCAGCCGTTTCCGACCTGGCATTGATCATCCGACTGCCGATCTTCGGGTCCTTGGCCCAGAATGGGATTAGCCCCCAATTCAGGTATGTAGTTTCCCGTAATCCTCCATGAGGATTGGCGCGCACAGCCAGCACAGGTTGCGTCGGTGCTATGTTGTAGCGTGGCCCCGTTGTTGGTGCTTCCTCCAGACTAAAAAGGGTCTGCAAATTCTGAGGCGAAGCCCGCAGGACAAATCGACCGCACATCTTCTACCTCCCAATAATCTATGAAAATAATAAGAACATAACCGCTTAAGTTTTCGATCTTAGCGACACGCCCTCAGCTTGTCAACTGAAGCGACCTGCCAACGCGCCTCCAGGACTCCCCCGGCAACTTTCGCCAGTATCATATCCCCTCCACTCTGGCCGCCAACAAGAATTCTATCGAAGACTTGGCTCTTGTACTGTAAGTCAATACTCGCCGCCCGCAAGATCTTTGCCTACTACCGCCGCCGCCACCTGCCAACCACTCCGCGGTCCCACGACAATAGAGATCATGCACTTTTTCCCAGTCTGATCCAGTCCTCTGTGCCCTCTCGATTAGCTGGAAACGAGGCTCTATTCACCGTTTCATCGCGATTTTCAGACCGCTCCCGTTTGACGGTTTCGTTCCCACCGGGTAGCATAGCGGGCAGAATGCCCATTTACGTCTGAGGCCAAACCACTAAACTCTCATGCGACTGGCAGTCCTCGCCGATATTCACGGAAATCTACCCGCGCTGCAAGCTGTCCTGTCCGAACTGGAACGGCTGCAGCCTGATTTCGTCATCCTTGACGGCGACCTGATCAATCCGATGCCGTTCAACAACGACGTTGTCGACATTGTGCGGCCCTCCAACTGGGCCGTCGTGCGCGGCAATCACGAGTTCTACCTGCTCGACTATGGCACCGAGCGCTCGCCCCGCGGCGCCGATGACTCGGAACGCTGGGGCAGTCTGCACTGGCTGGTTAAGCAAATTGGCCCCGAACAGGCCAACTATCTTGCTGCCTTGCCCGATGAAATCAATCTGTGTTTTCCCGGCGTCCAGTCCATACGTGTCGCCCACGGCGTGCCGGGGCGCAATCGAGTCGGATTCTATCAGACAATGCCCGCCGAGAAAATCATCCCTGCCATCGACGCCATTGAAGAACGTAACATCATCTCTGCCCATACACATGTGCAAGTGGACAGACATCTTTACAAGCCCGGATCAGTGGATCCACTTACCGATCCGCATGAAAGTCGGACCGCCTTTGAAGACTGCAGCGCCAATAAGGCAGCTGGATCGCCCGACACAAATGCCTTCCCTTCAGGGGACCAGCACCGTGACTGGAGTCGCCACTGGCATCTGATGAATCCCGGCAGCATCGGTCTCCCCCTCAACGGCGACACCGCCGCCCAATTTGCGCTGATGGAGTCTGTACCGGACAGCGAGCAACCGGGCGGCTGGAAGGTGGTGCACAAGCGGGCGCCCTACGACCGTAGTCCCGTACTTGAGGCCTTCTCCACCGCAGGGCTGCTCGAGGCCGGCGGTGTCATTGCCAGGCTGTTTTACTGGGAGCTTGTAACCGCCGAACCCGAAATCATCCACTACTTTCGTTGGTGCTGGTCCAACGGTCATGACCCTGATGCCGCAGACATCCGCCAGTCCTTCGCCGACTACAGTGATGCAACCGGACGAGATAACTACGTAGATCAGCGTGACCCATTAAAGGTGGCACGGGTCTGATGGAACGACAACTACGCCTCGCTCTCCTGGGCGACATTCACGGCAATCTGCCCGCCCTGGAAGTCGTGCTGAATGATATCGACAGGCAAGCCCCCGACGCCGTCTATCTGCTTGGCGATCTGATAAACCGCTGCCCGTGGACCCTTGAAGTGCTGGACATCCTGCGCCAGCGCGAGCTGATTTCAGTTCAGGGCAACCACGACCTCGTTCTCGCGCTGCTGAACACGCCTGAATCCTGGCCTCAGTTCCAAGACAAGAAACGCTTTTCCAATGTCCACTGGACCTGGGAAAAGTTGCGTCCACCGGACATCAGCTATCTGCTCGATCTGCCCCACGACCTGCTCATCGAGACCGAAGGCGCGCCGCCTCTCAGACTGTTTCACGGTCTGCCAGGCAACCCTTTCGCCGGTATATTGCCCGACGCAGATGAGAGCGTCGTTTCCGGCCAAATAGAGCTCTATGACGAACCCGTACTCATCTGCGGCCACACACACCAGCCGCTGGACCGCACCATCAACGGCAAACACGCCGCCGCCACCAGTACACCCGAGACTAACGGACAACAGCGCATACTGAACCCAGGAAGCGTTGGCATGCCCTATAACGGCGATCCCCGCGCCCACTATATGCTGCTCGACCTTGTCAAGAGCAACGGCCGTCTGGACTGGCAACCACATTTCCAGCGCCTGGAATACAATCTCGATAGAGTTACAAGCACGTTTCAAACAAGCGGCCTATTGTCTGCCAGCGGCGCAATAGCCAAACTCAATTTACGTGCAATCCAAACCGGGTTGCCCTATGCCAGCGATTACCTCCATTGGGTGAACAAACAACCTCAGGAGCTGCGAAGCGACCCGGAAACCGCTGTCGATCTGTATCTGCAGACCCACGGGCCTAACCAGTGGGCCTTTGGCGGCTGATATTTCTCGTCCGCCGTGAAAGCATATAGACAACGCGCCCTTCGAAAACGCAATGTGAACTAAGCACGAAAACAACCTTCAATTCCATCAGAGATTCGAGAAAATGCCTTCAAAATTAGCAGCCGTCAGAGAAGCGCTTCCCGCAGTGCAGAGCGCCGCCTACCTGAACACCGGGAGTTACGGCCCCCTAAGTCGCGCCGTCGCAACCGCCATCGAAGAGGCCAACCGCCAACAGTTGACAGCCGGACGCCTGAACGCAAGCATGGGCGCATCAAGCCAATCGACTTCCGCAGCTCTGCGAGGCGGATTTTCCCGCGTTCTGGGTTGTGCGCCTGATGAAGTCGCGTTGACGCACCACACCACCGACGGAATGAACATCGCTACCTGGGGCGTGAGGTACCAGCCCGGCGACGAGCTCGTCACCAACTCCTGGGAGCACCCTGGTGGCCTGCTGCCCGTCTACGCCGTAGCCCGACGCTTCAATCTCACAGTGCGCGTAGTGAATCTCAGCCAGGACGACGATGAAGAGTCCCTGATGAGCAAGTTTGACCAAGTCATCGGTCCCCGCACAAAGCTGGTCTCTCTCGCCCATGTTTCCTGGAAAACCGGGACCGTCCTTCCCATAGACCCCATCGCCGACCTTGTTCATCGGCATGGTGGCTTGCTCGCGGTGGACGGCGCCCAATCCGGCGGCGCCATGCATCTCGACATGTCAACATCCGGCGCAGACTTCTATGCGATTCCCGGCCAGAAATGGCTCTGCGGGCCCGAAGGCATCGGCGCGCTCTACGTCGACAAAGAGCGGATGGGCAACCTGTATCAGACCTACGTTGGCTATCCCAGTCTGCGCGACGGCGGCGCATTCGACGACACCGGTCTCTTCCTGCCGCCAGCCGCAGCCAGCCGCTATGAAGTCGGCACCACCTACCGCCCTGCAATCGCCGGCATGTGGAGCGGTCTCCAATGGCTGGAAGAATTGGGCTTGGACTGGGTGTACGAACGCACACAGACGATGACCCGACACACGCGCGACGTACTCTCCGTCATCCCCTACGTGCGATTGATCCATACGCCCACCCACGCCGGCCTGACCAGCTTCACCATCGACGGCATATCTCCCTCCGCCGCGGTCGACCGCCTGGCTGAGGCCGGCGTGCTCATCCGCTCCGTGCCCGCGCCAACCCTGCTCCGAGTTTCCTCCCACTTCTTTAACGACGAGTCGGACATCGAAAGGCTGCGGGCAGGCATAGAAGGGCTGGACCGCAACGAAGCCTGACCAAGGCAGGAACGAAAGCCAGTTTCTTGAAGCCTCGACGGACCAGTCACACCAGCATTTCTGCGTCCGCGAGTTGATCGCGTAGATTCGCCCTCGCGCGGCTCAACCTGGACTTGACCGTGCCTCGCGGCAGGTCCAGAAAAGCCGCGGCTTCGCCGTAGTCATAACCGTGCATATCCACGAGAACGACCACTTCCCGGTACCAGGGTGGCAGCCCTTCAACCATCCTGCTCAGAACCAGAATCTTTTCCCGTCGCAGCGCGTATCGCTCCGGGTTCTGCTCGCTGCCGCAATCCGGTGCCTCATAATCCGACTCCTCAATCATCTGTTCGAGACTAACACTCTTTCGGCGTTTCTGGCTTCGCAGATGGTCGTAGCAGGTGTTTGAGACGATGCGAAGCAGCCACGCTCGAAAGTTGCCATCCTTAAACCGTGGCATTGCCCGGTAAACCTTGATCAGCGCCTCCTGCACCGCGTCCGCTGCTGCTTCTTCAGTCTGCAAAATGCTGCCCGCCAGACGCTCTGCCGGGCTCCGGTACGCTTCGACTAGGCCTTGGAATGCCTGCTCATCCCCTGCCCGTGCAGCCGGAATTAGAGACTGTGGCGAATCCCCGCAGTCATTGGCCAGAACAACAGCCGTTGTGCCCCCTGACTTAGTCCTTACATAGCCGCCCGTTTCTGCTCGGCTGCGAGCCGCGGCAATTCCTGGACTGCCGATCGCCATTCCGCTGCAAGATGTTGACATTTGCATATCCTTTCGCCTTCCCTGTATTCCGCGTCACAAGGTCGGCCTGCTGAAGTTCTTGGCCGGCGTGCTGGCAGGACGACCCGGCAAGCTGAGCCATCCCTGTTCCTTATGTCAAGGATATGACAAATGGGGAGTTTCGAGTCTGAACGTTTTGAAACACAATTCGGACCGTTTGCTTACGATCGCCTGTGATTCGCCGTTCAGGGCGCAAGAATTAGAGGAGCCTACCTAAGCGAACTTCATGTTCCAGCGCGCAATATGAGGGGCAAAACGAGCGGAGTCCAAGCTACTGTGGAATCTACAGGGCGTGTGGGCCTCTAGTAGACCAATTCCGGAACCAGAAGAGAACGGCCGCTGAACGCTAAAATGCCTTCCGGACTCTCAACCATCTGTGAGTTGATAGCCATAGCCGCGCACAGTGACGATGAATCGGGACTGCGTCTCTCCTGGCAGCGCCTCTGTCGGCTCGATGCGGTTGCGTACTCTGCTTACCATCCGGTCGATGCTGGCGTCAAACACATCGCCGCCGACCTCAGCCCAGATCTGGTTCGCCAGTTCATCTTTGCTGACCACCCGACCCCGATTCTGATATAGATACCAGAGCAGATCGAACTGCTTAACACTGAGAGGGGGCACCAGAATCTTGCCGTCTATGAACACCTGCCTCGTGGCAGAATCAACGCGGATGCCGGTTTCCGGCAGAGCCTCAAGAAACGCGGCAGTAATCGTAGCCGACGGGTCATGAAAGCGATAACGAGTCGATGCAAGCTGCAGCTCGTCTCCGTCCTCCAGCCAGGCAGTTGCGCCCGGCGACAGGCGGTTGCCATTGACGAAGACGCCATTCTTGCTCTCCAGGTCGTGCAGCCGGTAGGCGTTATCGATGAAGTGCAGTTCGGCGTGCTGTCGGCTGACAAAGCCGTCGTTCACATTTACAAAGGCACTGGTTGACCGCCCAATTAGAATCTTCTCTTTGGACAGCTCGTACTCAGTTCCTGCATCCGGTCCACTAAGACAAACTAGCTTAGCAGGCTGACCTGCGCGCATCTCATATTCCTTCGCCATGACCAGGGATTGGACTGGCTTTATCTGTGTCTGCAACGTCCTGGTAGGTCAGAGAGAGGTCCTGGGCACTGCTGCCCGTGCCAACGCTTCCAGACTGAAGCTTGCGTCGCTAAACTCAGCGAGCCCTGGAGTTCTAACTCCGGCAGGCACGCCCGGATTGGTGTCGAAACAACGTCCATTCTTTTGGCTTCTTGTTTCACTATTCCCGTTTCTCTGGTATTATAGTCCGCGAAAGGTAGATTTTCAACCCTCGCGCCCGTTCCGGCTCGCGTCAGTGCAGACGCGCAGGGTTTGGCGAGAAATCAACGCACACTGCGCCGCGTCTGCGCAGCAGAGCCGCCACAAAAAATCTTTGACACCGCTCCTTTTCACCCACCGCCGCGCGGAGATAATCTTGGCTGAGCCGCCACTGTTGGCCGCTGAGCGCAGAGACTGGATTGCTATTTTGTCTGGCCTGTCTATTCTATATGCTAACTGAGCAGAAGGATCCTGCTGGTCAGGCCGTAAGGCCTGAACCACATGAAGAATCCGAGAGCGAGAACCCGGCTTCGGAACCTGTTGAAGTGGGTCTGGAGTTTCCGCAGCCCTCGAGCGGGAATCTGGCCGACTACCAGATCGGAAGATTCCTGGTAGGAAAACGCCTGGGCAGCGGTGGCGCGGCGAGCGTCTATCAGGCCTACGATCAAATCCAGGAACGCACGGTAGCGCTCAAGATTCTGTTGCCCGGCGCCGATGCCGCGGTGCGTAGTCGTTTTCAGCAGGAAGCTCGCACTGTTGCCCGGTTGCGGCACCCACATATCGTTCAAACATTCCAAGTGGGAGACGCCGCCAGCGAAGGCAGCGCCTATATCGCCATGGAACTGGTCGACGGCGACAGCCTGGCGCAGCTTCTTAAACGCCGCGGCAGACTGAGCGTTGCCGAGAGCTGCAACCTTTTGGCGCCGATTGCCAGGGCACTGCACTATGCCCATCAACAGGAAATTGTTCACCGCGACGTAAAACCCAGCAATATCCTGCTCCGCCCCGTCAACCCTGAGGTGTTCGGCAGCGTTCCTCGAGATGAACTTTCCCTTTCTGCGGTATACGAAGCGGAACAGATCCTGATCGGCAGACCTGCTGACGGAGAGAACGCAGATGATAGTCCTGCCGATCAGTTGCCAGTGGCGCCGCTCTTGTCCGATTTTGGCATCGCCCGCGCTCTGGATATGCCGGAATTGACAAACGTAGGTCGAACCATCGGGACGCCCGCCTATATGGCGCCAGAGCAGTGTGCCAGCAGTCGCGAAGTGACCGGTCGGGCCGACATCTACTCGCTGGGCGCCGTCCTCTTTCGTTGCCTGGTCGGACGCCCGCCATTCACCGGCACCACCACGCAAATCCTGCACGCCCACGTATACGCGTCTCTCTCGCTGCCCGACGACCTGCTGGCTTCTCTTCCACCCGAATTGGTTGAAGTGTTGCGCCGCAGTCTGGCAAAATCGCAACAGGAACGATATTCCGTCGCCAGAGACATGGCAGACGATCTGTCAGCAATTTCCGACGGTATACTGTCGCAAGAAGACAGCCTCGCCGAACAGACATCAACGCTTACCCTTGTATCACTGCCATCTATCCAGTTGCCGCCGTCACTGCCCCACACAACCGACGCTGTGATAATTCCAGGCGCGGAAACCAGACTGGAAATTCCTACCTCGCCGGACATTCCGCCAGCCCGCCCCAAGGTAGACGTCGCCCAGCAACACAGTCCGCCTACATCGAGACGCTCAAGAGCGCGCCTGACGGTCACAATCCTGGGCAGCGTCCTCGTTCTGGCGCTGTTGGCGTTAAGCCCGGCTGCCAGAAACGCGCTGTGGGGCAACCAGTCAGCAGCCCCCGAGGAAAGTCCGTCGAGCGCCACCGCGCCTCCTTCCTCGTTGCCGGCTGTCGAAGCGCAGCAAGTTACGGAGGATCCGGTGGCAACGTCGGCTGCAACCGACACCACAGCCGCGTCGCCTGTCGAACTTGAACCTGTGGCCGCCGTCGAACCTCCTGCCGCGCCGGAAGAGGAAGCCGTCACGGCTTGTCAGTATCAGGCAGCCGAACAGTTTCAGAGCTTTCTAGGCGAAGATGCAGCGGTCACCCAGGAGCTCGGCTGCCCGAAAGGCGTACCCACCAGCCTTACCTATGAAGTCCAGCTTTTCCAAACCGGAATGGCACTTGGCCGGCTGGACCGACCGATCGTCTATATTCGTTACTTCAGCAACGACGAGTGGGAACAGAGGGAACACGACTGGCGCCAGGGTTTGCAGGAAGCGGTCAATTCCCCCGATCTTCAGTCGCCGGCAGAAGAACTATTGCAACCGGTTCGCGGTATCGGGCAAGTCTGGGCCGAAAGCCTGTTCTTAAGGCAGGCATTGGGCTGGGCAATTGCCCAACCTGTGGAGACTAACGGCGTTCTACAGTCGTTTGAAGGGGGGTTGCTCATCTACAATATTGAGTCACAAGACACACACATCTTTCTGAAGTCGCAGTTGCGGCTCTAACTATCCAAAATGGAGGAGTATGATGCAGATTTCGACAGTTGAAAGTGCCAGATGGTTGGGCCGACAAGTCAAGCGGTTGAGCCGATCTTACTCGGCGCGACCATCTTACATGGTCGTTCTGATCGTTCTGGTGGCGGCGTTGGCATTGGCTGGCTGTAACCGAAGGCAGGCGGAACCAACCGCCACCGCAGTGCCGCCCACCGATACGCCGGTGCCGCCCACTGACACGCCGGTGCCACCTACCGACACGCCAACGCCGGTACCGCCCACCGATACGCCGGTGCCAGAGCCGGAGCCGACCGACACGCCAACGCCAGCTCCGCCCACAGCAACACCGGCGCCGGAGCCCAAAGTAAGTATCCCCAATGGCTGGACCAAGGTCGAAAATGAGCGTCTGGGCTACTCATTTGCAGTCCCGCGTGGTTGGTCTGTATTCGACCTCCAGAGCGGCCAACTTAGTCAGATCATGCGTTTCGTGAGCGCGGACGCCGCCCAACAGGTGGATGACGCCCTCACCGGGCCTGGCGGCGAAAACGCCGGCCATCTCGGCATTCAGTTGGCGATTTTCTCCAATCCGCCTATCGCCGCCATGACCGGCGTCGGCATTTTCCCGAATCTCGACGATGACATTTCCTCCGAAAGCCTGGTGGAGTGGCTGACAGAGCAGTTGGAGAGCCTTCCCCTTCCGGTACCTGTGGAAGTGCAGAGCCTCGAGGCAGGCACGACCAACAATCTGCCTTCCATTAAGGGTGTGGCCAGCGCCGACCTTGCCAGTCAAGGTCTGTTCAACGCCCATATCGTCATTACAGCGCTGCGTGCAAATGACACGGCTTACATTCTGATCAACGCTGTTCCGGCCAATCAGGCCCAGAACAGGCAACAGGAAATCGATCTGATTATCGGGACTTTCCGACCCGAATAGACGCTAGGACTTAGCAATGGAACGAGGAGAGAGAACGGTGGCGTTACGGTCTTCTTACAGACCCGCCGTCCACCACTCTCTCCTCGTTTTGTTCCTATCTCTGAGAAAATAGGTCAGTTGTGCTCGATTAGGAGAGGAATGGAAGACAAAGCAGGAAACGCACCCCCAGCATTGACTGCCATCAACGATTTTTTGCCGGAAGAGCAACAGACTGCGGTCGCAAGGCGCGTCTTGACGCGTTGGAAGCATGCCTCAGGTCACCTGAAGAAATTCTTCATGCTTGCAGTCAATAGCGGGCCGAAGATTGACGGGTTTCGGGAACCCTTGAAAGCACCTCACGAGCTTGTCCAGAAAAACGTTTTGCAATCAATGGGTTTTTCTCCCGAGTTCGTTGGAATTGTTCTGCAAATCTGGATGAGTTCCCACCAGGAACTTCAAGGCGTAGTTAGCAAACATCTCTCTGATTCAGAGATGTCAATGAATGGATTGGACTTTTCAGAAAGTCGATTTTCTGGCACGTGGGACATCGAGAGTTGGAGGCAACATAGCCGGCAAGTCGTTGAATCCCATAGCCGGTTCCGTGAAGATGATATCGCTCTCATGCTATGTTGCGTTTCAGGGAAAATTCCCTCCTCTGAAGTCGGCGTTTTGGACGAGTCGGCTGATACGCCCAAAGAGGCTTTCTTCCCGCAATGGCTTGAAGAACTGCAAGCATTGCCGGCAGACGCGCCTCAATGGCAGCAGGCCACAGATTTCGTCGCGTCGGTCACCGAAATTATCCAAAACAAAGAGAATGAACGACATCACGTCGTCCGTTCGAAGGAGCTGCTCGCAGAGTTGAAGCAGGATTTCGGGCGGGAACTGACCTTTTTCCAATGCGATACCGATTCATGGGCCGTCGAACGTCTATCTCGCCGGCAACAGACCAACCAGCCAACAACACTTGAAGGAATTGCTGAACTGCTGCGCCTGATAGAATCCCTGAAGCGTTTACTAGGCCACTACAAACTAGTACATGACATTGCCTCGAACATTCAGGAAGAGGCGGTCCTTGCGCCGAAGCGTTCGGACCTGCAGCTTCAGACCCTTAAGTGCCTGAATCAGATTCATAGACTGTTTTCACCAATAGACCCAACTGACGACGATCCCGCACTGTCGAGCAAAGGGCGTGCCGCTGCTACTTCTGAAGCCGTCACTGCATTTTGCGACAAGCAGTCAGAACTAGTCGAACTTATTTCCAAGCCAGAGGACAACCCACTTTCTTCAGCCGAAGCAGAGGTCGGACCGCTCCAATCAGCCAACATTATTGCCGACGAAGTTTCGGCTCAAGCCGCGCTGCCCAAGGCAAATGACGAAACTGACGGCCTCCATCAATCGACTGATGCCTCCATAACAGGGGGGTATAGTGGACCCCCCGCTGAATTTCCTATCCAATCAATGGGTGATTTCCGCTTAATCAAATCAGAGAACCGTTCTCTGAAACAAGAAATACAGACGCTTCAAAGCGATTTAAAGACGAGCCAGGATGTTGTCAGAATTTGGCGTGTAGCCTACGAAACGGCGCGCATGCGTTTTTCACGTCCCAACGAATCACCCGGTGAGGTTGAAATCCTGCCCATAGAGGACGTCAGAACAGCCGTCGCGCTTGCAAGAGAAAAGTTCGCCGGTGAGCTCCTGTTTCAGCCTAACTCGAAATCGGAGATCGACGACAATCCCTATCAGAAGCCTGGCAAAGTGTTGGCCGCACTCCAATGGCTGGCCACGACCTATTATCGCGCCAAAATGGGCGAGGACAGCGTGCCCGACTTTGGCAAGTCAATACTGAAAGCCTGTGGTTGGAGCTACACAGGGAAACAGAGCGACAACACGATGAAACGGTACAAGCCCTGGTACACGACCCAGCTCGAGGGCAAAACGTACTGGTTGAAAAAACATGTCGGCACAGGCAGCAACAAGGATGCACGTTATACCATTCGAATCGCTTTTGACTGGGATCAAGACCGAAATGTCGTCTTAATCGGCTATATCGGCCAGCACCAGCAGACGACCGCGACTTGAGCCATAGGGTAGGCATCGAAGAAACCGACCACAGAACTGTAGCGCTTCTTTCGCACCAGGAAAGGTAATTGCTTTGACCAACAAAATAATTGACTTGCGCTCCGATACCGTCACCCAGCCGACGGAGGCCATGCGCAAAGCCATGGCTGCCGCACCGGTCGGTGATGACGTTTACGGCGAAGACCCGACCGTCAACCGCCTGGAGGCGATGACCGCCGACCTGCTTGAGAAAGAGGCCGCCGTCTTCGTGTCCAGCGGGACAATGGGCAACCTGGCCTCGTTGCTTAGCCACTGCGGCCGCGGGGACGAAATGATCCTGGGAGATCAGGCGCACATCTTCCTGTCTGAGCAAGGCGGTTCTGCAGGCTTGGGCGGGGTCCATCCGCGTCCGCTGCCTACTGCTCCAGACGGTACCCTGGACTTGCAAAGAGTGGCATCATCGATCCGCCCCGATGACGAGCACCACCCGCGTTCCCGGCTGCTGGCGATCGAAAATACCCACAATCGCAGCGGTGGACGCTGCCTGCCCGTCGAGTACATGGACGCCGCCGGCAACTTGGCGCACAGCCACGATATGAAGCTCCACGTTGACGGGGCCCGCCTATGGAATGCCGCCGTCGCTCTGAATGTTTCTCCCGCCCGCCTGTTGAAGGAGGCGGACAGTGCCAGCCTCTGCCTGAGCAAAGGTTTGGGCGCGCCTGTTGGTTCGGTGATAGTAGGAGACTCGGAGTTTATCAAGCGCGCCCGACGCATGCGCAAAATCCTCGGTGGCGGCACCCGCCAGGCCGGCATCATCGCTGCCGCCGGCATCGTTGCCATCACCGAAATGATCGAAAGGCTTGCCGACGACCATGCAAACGCCCTTAAGCTGGCCCAGGGCCTGGCGCAACTGGACGGAATCGGTATCGATCCGGAACTGATTGAGACCGATATCGTAATCTTCGAACTGTGTCGTGACGACATTACCCCGGTTCAGTTATCGGCCGGCCTGAGAGAGCTGGGCGTTCTGTTGAATCCCATCGACAGCACCCACCTGCGAGCGGTCACAAATCTGCACGTGACCTCCGCTGACATCGAGCGTACACTCGACGCTTTTTCCCATGTCCTCCAGTCTGGCGGCGGTGGCGCCAGCGATGGCGTGCGCGTGTACGGATAGGCGAAGTGAGCGATGCGTTCACTGCCGTTGCGTTCCATCTGGCAGATTGTCAGTGAAATCAATCTGGCCGAGATTCAGCGTGAGATTGAGGCCCCCTTCCATCTGCTGATCGCAGCCGATGATGAGGCGGACGCCGAAGAGGCCGCCCGCTGGCTCAGCGACCCCGGCGCCGACTTCAGTCATCCCTGGCTTACCGTCACCGACAGCGCCGGCTCTGGACTGCTCTCTCAGAGTACGGACATCGTTCCCTTTGCGCCTGAATCTGAAACGCCCTCGTCCTACAAAACTCTTCCTTCTATTGACTGCGCCCTGTTGGTAACCACTCGTGTCGAGCTCAGCGACGATCTCACCTCTCTGCTAAGGATGCTTCGCTCAAATTCGATCCCGGCTCTGATCGTCCTGACCGGGTCCGAAGGCAAACGGCCTGACGGCGAGATCGCCCGCTGGGGAGAGCAGGTGCGCGTGGCAATCGCCGGTTGGTCCGATGATGCCGTCAATCGCGTAGCCAACGCCTTAATCGACGTCGTCCCGTCCTCACTTCGTCTGCCGCTGGCCCGGCGTCTCCCTCCGCTGCGTACGCCAGCCTGCAATCTCCTCATCCAGGAGACTTCACAGGTTAACGCCGGCTACTCCTTCACCACCGGCTTGGGCGAGACAGTGCCGGGGCTGGGGTTCGTGCTAGGTGCCGGCGACGCCATCGTACTGACCAAAAACCAGCTGATGATGGCATACAAAATCGCCCTTGTCTCAGGCAAGTCCGGTTCGCCGCAGAAGCTATTGGGAGAAATCGTCGGCGTTCTCGGCGGCGGCTTCCTCTTTCGCCAGCTCGCTCGCGAAATGGTTGGCCTGATTCCCGTGTGGGGCATCGTGCCCAAGGTCGCCGTATCCTATGCCGGCACCTGGGCAATCGGAAGTGCGGTCCTGGTTTGGGCCACAGAAGGTCAGAAAATTACACCGGAACTGATGAAGGGCCACTACCGGGAGGCACTGGGCCAGGGCAAGCAAGCGGCCTTGCGAATCGTCGACAATGCACGCAAGCCGCGTATCCCCACAGGCGCCCCAAAGGCGTCAACTTCAAAGGCTGCGGTCTCAGGACGGCTCTTTCGGCGTGTCCGCAAAAGCTTTCCCCGTCTCCCCCCGCGTAGAGGCTGAAGCGGCCTCTCGCCCTCGTGTTCTCAGTCCAATTTCTCTCGCCAGATGTCCCACTTCATTTGACAATCGCGCCTGGCGGTGTTATTCTTCCCGGCACATGTCATGGTTTCCTGATGGGGGCGTGGTGTAGCGGTTAGCATGTCGGCCTGTCAAGCCGGAGGTCGCGGGTTCAAATCCCGTCGCTCCCGCCACGGCGGATGAAATGCCAATCCATAGGGAAATCTTGGGGGCGTGGTGTAGCGGTTAGCATATCGGCCTGTCAAGCCGGAGGTCGCGGGTTCAAATCCCGTCGCTCCCGCAGGTAGACATGAAAAAACAGGTCAACCCATCGACCGGGTTGACCTGTTTGCTTTCAGAATGGAACTGCTCTCGAACTTCTACCCGCCGACAGAGTCCATGTCGGGGGCGCCCATAATGTTGTAGCCGCCGTCGACATAGACCACCTCGCCCGTGATCTTCTGTGCCCAGTCTCCCAGCAGGAACCGGGCGGCATTTCCCACGTCGGTCTGTGTAACATTCCCCATCGGCGCAACCGTGCCCACATAGCCAAGGCTCTTGCGGAAGCCGCTCACCCCGGCCGAGGCCAGCGTCTTGATCGGGCCCGCGCTAATGGCATTGACCCGCACCTGATCGCCTCCCAGGTCCCAGGCAAGATAGCGAACCGTCGCTTCCAGCGCCGCCTTTGCCACGCCCATTACATTGTAATTGGGCGTCACTTTTTCGGAGCCGTAGTAGGTCATCGCCAACATGCTGCCCCCCTCTGACATCAACGGCACCGCACGTTTGGCAAGCGCTACCAGGCTGTAACAGCTGATGTCAAGAGCAAGGCGAAAACCCTCGCGGCTTGTATCCACAAAGCGGCCGCCCAAATCCTCCCGCGGCGCGAATGCAATCGAATGCACCAGAAAGTCGAGGCTGCCAAAATGTTTCTCCGCTTTCTCGAAAAGGCAGTCTATGGCGGCATCATCGGTGACGTCGCACTCCTCTATGAACTTGCTGCCAACAGATTCGGCCAATGGAGTGACCCGCTTCTGAAGTACCTCGCCTGCATAGCTGAATCCAAGCTCTGCGCCTTCCTCTACCAAAGCCTGTGCAATTCCCCAGGCAATCGAATTCTTGTTCGCAACGCCAAATATGAGACCGCGTTTCCCCTCAAAAGAACCCATAACCCACTCCTTATGTTGAGCCGAAACCTGAGATCGACGTCGAGAGCCCCTCGCTTGCTGGGAACTCCTTCCCCCTGTTTGAACTGTAGCTCTTGCTCTGATAGTTATAGTTGTACATCAGATCGTCACTGGAACTGCCTGATCTGCCCAATTCCCTGTCATATTTGTGCAAAGAAAAAATTTAATGAAAATTCCTCCATTTTCCCCCTTTACAAATATAAATTAGTATGTTATAATTCTACTTGAGGAACCGAGTTGTCACGTTGTGGTTGGAAGCCACTATCGGGGGAAGCGTGGCATCCGGTTCCTTTTCTTTCCCCCTCGGGAAAATGCGCCGCATCTCCTGTTTCAATAGGCACAAAACTACTCTCCCGAAACCACTCGAAGAAATCTCTTCCTACCTACTTGAATAATACTTTCCCCGCCGTTCGGCGAAACAGATGCCTGCACGCCGTCCGCTACCGTTTCGCCGTTGAGCCGCACACCACCCTGTTGGACCAGCCGCCTCGCCTCGCCTTTGCTGCGCACCATCCCCGCCGCGCTCATCAGGTCCAACACATTCATCTCCTGTGAAAGCTTGAACTGGGGAGCATCGCTCGGTGCCGCCCCCTCGTGCATACGCACCGCGTCCACGGCCGCCTGCATAGCCTTGTCTTCGCCGTGAAAAATGCCAACAATTTCCTGCGCCAGCGCGCGCTTCGCCGCCTGCGGCTCCAAATCGCCCGCTTCCATCTGCCCAACCATGCCATCGATCTCTTCCTGACTCCAACGAGTTACCAGTTCAGCAAAATTACGGAATGTATGGTCCGGCAAGTTGACAACTTTGGTAAAAATTACACCAGGCGCCTCATCGATGCCGATGTGGTTGCCCGACGACTTGCTCATGCGCCGGTGGCCATCAGTACCTACCAAAATGGGAAAGGTCAACACCACCTGGGGCCGCATCCCGCGCGCGTTCATCAAAGTGCGCCCTGCCATCAGATTAAATAGTTGGTCAGTTCCACCAATCTGCACATCGGTTTCCAACATAATCGCATCGTATCCCTGCATCAACGCGTAGAAGAACTCGTGCAACCAGATCGGTTCACCCTTGGCATGGCGCTTGCTGAAGTTGTCTCTGGCGAGAAACTGCTGAACTGTGAAGCTGCTGGCCAGCCGAATAACGCCGCCAAAGTCCAGCTCGCTCAACCACCTGTGGTTGTAGTCGACTACGGTTTTCTCCGGGTCCAACACTCTATTCGCCTGCTGCGTGAAACTGCGCGCGTTTTCCATTGCTTCTTCCAGGCTCTGCTGCGTGCGCGCGCTTTCCTTGTCGCTTGGATCCCCTATAGTGCCGGTGAAAGTGCCAATCAGGAAGACTACAGTATGGCCAAGCTCCTGGAACTGTCTCAGCTTTCGCAGAGGAACCGTATGCCCCAGATGGAGGTCGCTTGATGTGGGATCAAAGCCGCAATAGACGCGCAGCGGTCGTCCTTTCTGACTGCTCTCTTCCAGTCGAAGACGCAACTCCTCCTCCATATTTGTGCGGGTCCGGTCGTCGCCAAACTCGACACCCCGCATCAGTATTGCCATCTGCTCTTCAACTGGTGCAAATTCAGTCATTTCTCAGCTCCTTCGTAGCTCGACCCCATTTCTTAAGCCAGTACGCACCGGTCACAGCATTCAGCAGCGTTTTGAAAAGGGCAGAACTGCTGGTCAAAACTTCGGTTGGGCCATCGTCTGCACAGGGTCGCGACCCTGCAGGAAGTCGAAGTCCATTCCTTGCGGTGCCTGCAGAACATGCTCCAGGAACAGTCTGCCATAGCCGCGTTGATACGCCGGCTGCGGCGGGCGCCAGTCAGCGCGCCGCCTTTCTAACTCCTCTTGTTCGACACATAGCTGCAGTCTCCTGCCAGACACATCCAGCTCGATTTCATCGCCCGTCTCTACCAGTGACAACGGACCGCCCACCGCCGCTTCGGGCGCGACGTGCAGTACAATCGTGCCAAAGGCCGTTCCGCTCATACGTGCGTCCGAGATACGCACCATATCGCGTACTCCCTGTTTGAGCAACTTTTTGGGGATCGGTAGATTGCCCACCTCCGGCATGCCCGGCCCCCCGACCGGCCCCGCATTTTGCAGAACAAGCACGTCGTCAGGATTGACATCCAGGCCAGGGTCGTCGATTCTCTCCTGCAGGTCGGCAATATTGCGGAAGACCACTGCCCGCCCGCGGTGTTGCAAAAGCTCTGGTGAAGCGGCCGCGTGTTTGATCACTGCACCCGACGGCGCCAGGTTTCCCCGCAGGATCGCCAGTCCTCCTTCCCCCTTCAGTGGACTGTCAGACGAATGAATGACCTCTGCGTCAACAGTCTTGCTCTGCGCCACGTTCTCCGCCAGCGTCCTGCCGGTTACGGTCAGGGCATCGCCGTGCAGAAGCGGCAGCAGTTGCCGCAAAATTGCCGGAACGCCCCCGGCATAGAAGAGGTCCTCCATCTGGTAGGAGCCTGCCGGCCGTACATTGGCGAGCAGGGGCGTCCGCCGGCTTATTTCGTCGAATACCGTCAGCGGCAAACTGATTCCCAGCCTGCCGGCGAGCGCAGGCAAATGTACCACGGCATTCGTGCTGCCACCCAGCGAGCAAAGAAGCGTAATCGCGTTTTCCATCGCATCTTGCGTGAGAATTTGCGACGGGCGCATGCCCTCAACCGCCATCGCCACGATGCGGCGGCCTGCCCTTTCCGCCAGGAGGATGCGCCGTGAATCAGCCGCCGGAATAGCGCCGTTGCCTGGCAGCGAGATGCCTAACGCCTCTGTCAGCGAATTCATTGTCGAGGCCGTACCCATCACCATACAGTGACCTCTGCTTCGCACCAGATTCTCCTCGACTTCAGCATACTCCTCGTCATTGAGATTGCCTGCCCGGTACTCAGTCGTAAGCCTTCGGCAGTCCGTGCATGCCCCCAGCGTCTGCCCGCGCCAGTGGCCGTTTAGCATTGGCCCGCCCGAGACCAGAATCGCCGGCAGATCTGCGCTGGCTACGCCCATCAATGCCGCCGGCGTCGTCTTGTCGCAGCCGCACAGCACCACCACACCATCCATCGGATTGCCGCGTATCATCTCCTCGGTGTCCATGGCCGCCAGATTTCGCCACAACATAGAAGTAGGCGTCAGGTAAATCTCCCCCAGACTGATAGTCGGAAACTCCAGCGGGAATCCGCCCGCCTGCCATACCCCTCGCTTGACCGCCTCGACCAGTTCGGGAAAGTGCGCGTGGCAGTTGTTCATCTCGCTGAACGTATTCAGAATCCCGATCATGGGACGGTTCATGTCCATCCTGTCGAAGCCTAGCGATCGAGTGAAAGCGCGATGCATCAGCCCGGCGGTATCCGGTTCGTTAAAAAAGGCGCGGCCGCGGCCGTCCTCCTCCAACTCTTCTGGTATATCAGTCACAGTGCCTCCAAATCAATCGGTCTGACAGACAGCAACATCCAATTTCTCACCTGGCGTGGCCAGTTAAGGAGCCACCAAAACACGATAAATGTTGCCGTTCTCACTGTCGGTTACCAAAACATTACCCGATGCGTCGACGGTGACGCCCACTAGTTTGCGCACAGGTGGACCCCCCGGAAGGACCCATGCCTCCATCTCCTCGGCGTTCTCCCCGGAGATTCGCAGGATTCCGCCTTGCTCCGGTTGAGTAGCGTATAAGTTACCTTCACCGTCCAGCGAAAGGTGCGGCCCATCAACGCTGTTGGCTGTGACCAGGGGCCACAAGTTCAGTAGCTCTCCTTCCACAGAAAAACGCAGCACCGCTGTCATTCCGGCCGTCGAAACATAAACGGAACTGTCGGACTGATACGCCACGTCGACCGGTTGCAGATCTGCGCCCTCAAATTCGGTCGAAATGCGGATAAGTTCCTGCCCATTGGTGTCGAAAGCGGCTACAGCCAGCGACGGCGTCATAGCCAACCAGATGCGGCCCTGCATGTCAACGTCTATTCCCCTGCTCCTTTCTGCCATTCTTTCAGGTATGGGAACGACCTGTGTGAATTCACCTTCAGAATTGTGAATACTCACTTGCCCGCCGTCACCGGCGTCCAGAACATAGACATTCCCCAAGGAATCGGCCGCAACGTCCACGGGTTCAACGAACCGGCGGTTGGAGTGAAGTACCTGGGTCATCTGTTCCAGATCGCCTGACAGGACAAAGAATGCTCCTCTGCCGGAGTCGACAACATATAGGCTGCCACGGGCAAAAGCCACCCCGCGCGGTCTATCGAATCCATCGCCGACTGTCTCAAATACCGCAGTTTTCTCTTCCCCAGTAAAAGGAAAAATGATATCGAGCGGCAGAGCCAGTCCCGGTACGTCGGCGATGTCCGCCGGAGCCTCCGAAACAACGTTGGAATTGCCGTCTGGCAAAGTCTGCAGTCCTTGGTTCTCGGCCACACTGAAATTGTCTCTCGCCACGGCGGCAACCAGAACAACCAGCAACAGTATCGGACTGCCGCTCCAGAGGATGAGAGTCCAGATTCTGCCTGCGGCCCGCTCCCGCAAACTCGCCTTCTCTCTGTCAGCCTCCTCCTCACGTTCTGGTCCGACTGCTGGTCCAATCTTGACCTCTTCCGAACCGTCCCATACCGACTCCGGCTCAACGCCCGCGAGCGCGTCGCTTGCGCCAACAGGATTTTGCACTTCCATGTAGTCCGCGTCGTGCTGGTCATTTGTCTGCTTGAAAAACAGAGGCCGGCCGCAGTATTCGCAGAAGTTGGACCCAGGCCTGACTGAAGATTCGCAACTGGGGCAGACTGTGCCCGAGTCTACATTCGTCATGTCTTTCCTTGTTCTCCAAGGCGGAAAAGCCAACGGTCATTTCGCCGCAGTTGAACGAAATGCAGACTTGAGAAACAGATTCCGGAACAGAAATTCCGCCCTTGGGCCTGGCCTTGTGCCCTTTCAATCGTAGCTAAGGACAGTATTTCACAATGTACGTCTAATCTATGTCCGCCAACATTTCCCTTCACATGGTCCTCCGCCGGCATGCGCATGCCATACTGCGCCTGCATGCGCTATGGCGACATAGAAGCACGGTAAACCCTACCGTTCTCGCTGTCCGTCAGTAACAGTTCCCCATCGAGTCCCACGCTTATACCGACCAGCTTGCGTATAGGTTGGCTGGCCGGAAGTTCCCATACCTCTATTCTTTGCTCCTCGTCTCCCGATATACGCAGAAATCCTCCCAGTTCCGGCTGTGTCACGTAAACGGCGCCCCCACTGTCCAATGATAGGTGAGGGCCGTCTGCGCTGTTTGCACTTGCCAGCGGCCACAGTTTCAACGGCTCCCCACTAAGAGAAAATCGTATAACGGAGGTCGAACCGGCAGTGGAAACATAGACGGCATCGTCTGCATGGAAGGCTACATCTACCGGTTGAAATTCTCCCCCTTCTAAGACTGTCGATATCCGAGCCAACTCCTGGCCATCTGCGGTGAAGGCAGCAACAACCAGTGCCGGCGTGATCGCCAACCAGATCCGGCCTTCCCTATCTACATCCAAGCCTCTGCTTCTTTCCACCATGTTATCAGAGAAGGGTATCACTCGCACAAAGCCGCCATCAGCATCATGGATCGATACCTGCCCACCATTTCCAGCATCCAATACATAAATGTTGCCGGATGCGTCTGCAGCAACGTCAACCGGTTCGCTGAAACGTCGGTTCGACCGCCTTATCTCCGCAATCCTTCGTCCGTCCCCATCCATGACAAACAGCGACTTCTGGCTGGAATCGACTACGTACAGTCTTCCGTTAGCTGTCGCTACGCCCCTTGGACGTTCGAAAGTGTCTCTGACGATTTCAAACGCGGCTGTCCGCTCTTCATCGACCGGAAGGGGCATTACATTGACAGGAAGGGCCGCGAAAGATGTCCCCGACGTTTCGTCGAAGATGGCAAGATCATCTACGGACAGGTGGTCGTAGCTGCCTTGTGGAGGGATGAGTGCCTCGGCCTGTACCAACGAACGCTCTTGTCCGGGCGGCGCCCAGTGGAGATTAACATGATAGTGGGAGGTGCGGGCTACATAACGGATGCGTATGTCGTGCAGCCCCGCGGTCAACTCGACGGAGTCCTCGTCATACTGATTTGGTTCCGGGCTTGCCGCCACCACTTTCCCGTCGATCCATAGTTCTGACTCGTCTATGGATTCAATTCCCATCCGGTAGACACCATCGAAAGGGACGGCCAGCTTGCCTTCCCACTCCACCGTATATGGTCGCGGCAGCGGAATGTCGTGGAAGTAGAGATTGATCTGCGGATCTATTCGTGTGAAAGCTGCCGGCTCTTGCCAACTTCCATTGGCATAGTACCGTCCCAACAGGCCGTTGCTGGACACAGGTGGCACGTGCAGAGCCGACGTCGGTACGATCTGTTCCTCTTCACCAGGGCGCTGCCAGGAAAGCGAAACAGGACCTTGGCCGCCTACCGCT
This sequence comes from Caldilineaceae bacterium, assembly GCA_963662575.1. Classification (GTDB taxonomy): domain Bacteria; phylum Chloroflexota; class Anaerolineae; order Caldilineales; family Caldilineaceae; genus Bin5. Next base: position 4,701,095 of record OY759723.1, on the reverse strand, counting down.
CGGATCCTAAGTCTGTGCAGACCTATCGCCAGTTTCAGCGCCGCCGAGACTTCGCCACTGTATCCGGCAGAATCAGTTTCCGCTCCCGTCTCAATCTGGGCAACCAGGTCTTCGTCCACATAAAGCTCTGCCCCCGCCGGCGCCCGCAGGACAAACTTGTGCGGGCCATACTGTTCAATGTTGAGAACTCCGTTCCATTCGGCCGAAAACGGGACTGGAAGTGGCGCCTCGTGGGGCCAGTCTACAAGAACGGATGCCTGCCTTTCGACCTTCACTGGGTTCCCAGCCCAGGCGTCCCCTTCAAAATAAGACAAATCCATTCCCTGTATTGAAGAGATGTCTGCAGGACGCAACCGAATTTCGTATAGAACCGTTGGTCCTCCGAAGGGCGGCCTATGCTCTACAAACTCTGCATCGGGATAGAAATTGCGCGCCTGCTCATAGAAATTTCGCCGTTCAGGATCCATCAGGAAGAGCGCGTTCCGATCGGGCGAGAGCGCCATTGGCAACGTATCTGTGTACTCGACAGCTTGAAAGTACCTTACGGGGCTGCCTACAAATCGGACCGCGGGATGACCTGCGTAATGAGAGGTCAGGTAGACTTCAGTGTCACTCTCCTCTACATGTTCGGCAACCACAGATGCCGCTATCGTCTCGCCTGTCGAGTAGGCATTCCAAACCGCAAAATCGTTCATTTGGAGAACAAAGTATGTTCGATAATTGTAAACTGCCACTGCCGCCAGCAGTATGGACAAGAAGAAAACCGGACTTCCTCTCCACAGCAGGAGCGGCCAGAATTTTCTTGCGATCATTCTGCCCGCAGGCAAGATATACCGGCCAAGTACGTTGGCCGATGGCCAGCTCTCTCCCTCGAACGTCAATTCATGTTGAGAGGCTACTCGCCAGTTTTGCCACAATAACGCCAATGGAAGGAGGGCAAGCAGATATGCGACTGGCAATGTCCCGATGGCGCGTAAAGATTGCGGCGCTTCGAAGCTGAGAGAGAAGATGCCTCCCGCCATCAACCCAAAAAACCAGAGAATGAGAAGCAAAAATCGGGCTCGCCAGAATCGGCTCAGGCTAAGGGCCAGTCCCAGAACGAGCAGCGCTCCCGCCACCGGGGCTAGCATTGGTTTTCCAGGCAGGTTGTGGCGGCCGTTTGGATCCCCGCGCACGTTGTACATGAGGACATGGGAGACTGCGTTCTCGCGCAGCTTGCCCCAGACCTGGTCCTCCGGATACTCTTCAAAGATCGACACCGTACGCGTTCGTTCCAGATAACGGTCAAGCCTTGCAAAAGCAAAAGTGGCCAGGGGCGCCAGGAATAGCAATACCCCCATCGCCAGTACCACCAGCCCTTTCCAATGGGACAGAAACAGGGTCCAGCGCGTGATGAAAAGATACACGACAAATACAGCCACTACCGCGAGGAACAATTGAAAAGCATAGTATGTGTTGAGCCCAAATCCAAGGCAAAGTCCTGCCCACAGAAAGTCGGTTAGCCGGCCCCTTCGCAATGCTTTGAGCAACAGGCCAATACCTAACAGGACAAACAACGTCATCAGAATATTGAACATTCCAATGCGACTGAAATTCACGCTCCAACGTGAGACTGCTATCAGAAAGGCGAAGGCAAGCGCCGGGCCGCGGCCAAACAGCTGGCTTCCGGCCAGGTACGCCGCCGGGATAGACAGAACCCCGGTTATCACGGTTGCTAGACGGACCACAAATGTGATTTTGGGCAGTATCAGGAACAGAGAGGACACCAGGTAGACGTAGTGCTCAGGCCCCATTAAGCCGCTAACATAGAGAGGCCGGTAGTCCGGCTCGTCCAATATGCGCTGCGCCTCCAGCCCGGCGGTGGCCTCATCATACCAGGTGCCTGGTGGAAACTCGGGCAACGCATAGATCCGCATGAAGAATCCGATGCAAACGATCAATACAACCAGTAGCCGCTGGCCGGTCGTCCAAGGACGCGACGGGGACCCTGAATCCGAAGTCAAATCTGAGGCAGAAATATGCTGTGGATTCTCCTCGCCATCCCGCGGCGCCTCTTCAGCCTGTCTGCTTCCGATTCTTTTTGCAAAAAATACGCATCCTACAAAGAGCGCCAGGCTAGCAAGGTGGAGCACCCAGAAAAGATCGGGCGGCCTGTCCGGATCCGTCAGAAGACGTTCCAATGACCATGCCGAGACTGCGCCGGGCAGCAGCACGATGGGAAGCAGCCAGAAAGCGTCTAGCCGCTTCAGTTGTCCGCAATTGGAAGTTGCCGGCAAGCCGAACACAGTGCTTCTTCGAAATGCCCAAAGAGCCAACAGGATGGCAACGGCGTATAAGCCAATGGCTGGCGCCATCTGACCGCGCTCAAGTAACCACTGGCCTCCAATCGCGCCCACGATCGCGACAATGCCCCAAAAAACGTTGGCCCGTACAGTTCTGGCAGGACCAAAGGCTGCCAGGTGTTCGGGTGGAACCGGAACAGTGGTTGCCGTCGCGCTGCTACCCGCTGCTGCTTCTTCCAGGCTGCCAGGACCGGCGGGCCTTGCAGCCAGAAACTGTTCTGCGAGCCGCCAAAGTGCGGACACTCGGAAATTGGCAGCCGCTCCCCTGAAATGACTCAGCAACTCGAGCCACTTCAAGCTGGTAGATTCATTCAATGCGCCCGCATCACCCGGGCTGCTTTCCTCTCTTGGTGCTGTCCTATTCAGGGGTGGCTCGCTAGTCAGTGAGAATCCGCAGACATGGCAAAACCGTTGCCCTATGCCGCACAGCGCACCGCACTGCCGGCAAGGGGCTTCATCGGGCAGTCTGTCACCACAGTATTCGCAATAGTTGGCCGTAGGACGGTTGCCGTGCATGCACGCCGGGCAGGTCCTGTGCCCCTGATTTTCTTCCGTATTCGGCATGCTACTTTCGCTTCTATCAGTCATTTTCCAACTGACGGTTGGAGCATTCTCAGCTGACCAATTGACTCGTGCAGACAGATATGCTTAGTCTACCCTGCAAGGTGATATACGATATAAAGAGGATTTTCCCCATCATCTACAATGATTTCGCCGTCCGGGTACATCTCCCTGATTCTATCGATCTCTTCCATGTACTCTCCCTCCAGCAGATACGTCACCGGCCCGGGTTCGAGTTTATTCAGCGCAAAGTCGCCAAACTCCCGCGACCGGTCAATACCTTGGCTATTCGGGAAAAGAAACTGGATAGTTTCGTACCTGAATCTCCGTTGCCCGGAATAGTAGTAGATCGTGCCTGGATCATCAAACGAGTTGGCTGCTTCAAGGGCCTCGAAATAGCCTGTAGGAAATGTCCACTGGAAGGTCGAGGAGCGGGGTAATTCTATAAAGTAATAGCCCAGATTCCAGAGAGCGCTCCATCCAAGCACAAGCACGGCCGCGCCTACCGCGGCAGATCGACGCCAACGCCCAAATGAGCCGAATCCTACCCGTACAATTGCCGCTGCACCGATTCCGGCCAGCCCAAATATCCACGGGATAGCGGTTATGCTTCGTCGCATAGATCCGGCAGAAGGATCGGTCAATACAAGACCCGACAGGGCGGCAAGTACAACCAGCATGGCCAACAAGTGTGGTGGACTTCGCCATTTTCTAATCGAAATAGCAAGACCAAAATACGCCAAAGCGGCAACCCCAACATCTACAACGCCAGCCCCACCGATACCGTCAACGCCGTCCATCCTCGGGTTTCTTAAAAGTAACCAAAACGAGTCCCACGCACGCTCGATGACAAAGTCAAGCTTCTCTAAGAATCCATCGGCCTCCGCCAACTCGTAGTAGTCCCATACTGACTTCTCGTTCAAGCGGCCGAAAAATACCGAGGGCGAGCGAAAGGCGAAATAGATCATGGGGCCCGCGCTTAGAACCATACCCGTTGCCAGCAGAGTGAGGTGTATCAGCTTGTGCCTCAGCGAGCCGCTCTGCAAAGTGAAGAACACCAAGAGAACCGCCGCCACCGCCGCCAAAAATGTCGGGAATGCAAAATAGGTGTAGGGCACGAATCCCAGCAGAGCGCCGGCAGCAACCCAACTCCAAAGGCTCTTGCGTCGTGATTCAGACTGCCCATCATCGTACCTTCTCATCGCCCACAGCAAGGCCGCTGCAGCTGCCGTAGAGGCAAGGGCTAACGAGACCACGCCAAATCCCAGGCGGCTGAAGTGAAGGTGCCAATAACTAACTGTCAGTGCCGTAGTGCCGAAGAGCGCCACCCAGCGGCCGAACCCCAACCTCAATAGCAGATGCGCTGTTGGTATCGTTGCAATACCGAAAAGCCCCATCGACAACCGGACAGAAAACTTGGAAGCGTCAAGCAGCCAGATTATCAGTGCAGTCAGGTAGAACGGCCCCGAAGCCTGGCCCAAAGCAGATGTCGTGTAAGGCCCGATCCATCCTTCCTTGAGGATGCGCAGGCCTTCGATTCCTGTCCAGGCCTCGTCGCCATGAAAGCCGGCTGGAATCTCCTCAAGGCGGTACACTCTCAGGAACGCACCGACCGTTGTAAGCAAGAAGACCGCAATCAACTCCCAACGGTTACGAAGGAACCACTCTCTCAGAAACGCACTTGACCATTGCCAGTTTGGAGGAGGCGTTTCCCACACTAGTCCCCAGCGGGGACCCAATCTGAGAGGATTCGAAAGACGCAGTCCAAGGCGGCCAAAGAGGTTAAGAGTGCCTGTTCCGCGGGAAAGCTCACCGTAAAGGCCCGTGCCGCAGGCATCACAATATTGGTGACCGCCGGGGTTATCCGTACCGCACTTTTCACAAACAATGTCGAAAGGCCGGCCGCACCGACCACAGAACTGGGCATTGAAGCGATTGAAGTATTCACACGCCCTACAGAGCCATGGCTCTGCGATGAGGCCCTTGTCGAAGTGTTCCACTGGAGGAAGCGTCAATTCGGCATCTATCAAAAAGTGGGAAGCTGCTGTTGGCGAAGATGCATGCTGAAAAGCAGATGCCTGGTCGCAGCGGCGGCCCCGTTGGAAATACTTAAATCGGAATCTCGTTTGGGTGGTCACTGGTCTGGTTTACAGAATCAGTGCTAGTCCGCCGCAAATATCAGAATTCGACTGTTGTCGGCGTCAGCAACCAGAAGCTCACCCGTCAGCGGATCAACTACAATCCCTGTCACCTTGGCAAAGCGATTGAGCTCGACCCCATACTTGCCAAAGCTGGTCTGGATGACCCCTACCGGAGAGATGACAAACACCTGCGAAAACTGCGGGTCGGTAGCGTAAACAGTGCCATCGGCCGCGGCGGAAAGATATGGCTTGTCCCAAATGCCCTGGCTCTCCCAGGTAGGCATGAGCCACTCGGAAAGAGGTTCCAGCTCAGCCGAAAGCACTTGTATACGCCTGTTCCAGGCGTCACTCACCAGAATATTTCCCGTCGGCGGGTGGACCGCGACATCAACCGGTTCCTCAAAGTGACCCAGAAGAACGCCGCCTCCGCCAATTTGTCGCACAAATTCTCCCATCGGCGTGAACTCCAGAATGCGCTTGTTGCCCGTGTCCGCGACAAGGATGTTGCCGTTCGGTTTCACAGCCAGACCCCGCGGGCCAAACAGAGCATATGGGTCTCTGTTATCATTGCTGATAATGCTGAATACACCCCATTTGCGCAGGAAATGCCCTTGGCTGTCGAAGGCCTGAATTCGGCCATTCCATGTATCTGCAACGAAGACTGTGCCGTCAGTGCCCACTGCGATGCCCCAAGGTTCACGAAATTGGCCGTCTCCCACCTCCAGCGAGCCGGCGCCATCCGGATCAACACAGGTGCTGCCCTCCATTTCTGACATGACGCAGGTACTACCAAACGCCAGCCGGAAAGTGCCTTCCGCGCTTAGTGCGACCACGCGATTGTTTCCTGTGTCGAGAATGTAGCGCAGCCCATCCGGCCCGACCGCTACTGAACGCGGCGTTACCAGAGGCAGATCGCCATAGACGCCGCTGTAAAAGCCGCTCGCGTTACGATCGACCTCCTCATAGTTAAAGGATGGCGATTGGGACGACCCTCCTTGCGACAAGGGAACAACGTTCAGGTCCCAGACAATATCGGCAACGTCCTTGTGGACGTACATTCGAAAATCGTGGCGGTGAGGCCACTCCGTCAGCGTGCGGTCGGGATGGTTACGGAAAAAGAATATCTGCCACAGTCGGCTTCGCCGCTCAGCATCAGTCAAGGCTTCACTGATCTGCTTGAGCGTTAGTCTCAGGGATTCCTCCTCTTCGTCCCACTCCCCTTTGTAACTCTCCTCAGGCCACCAGACAAGCCTATAGTTGCGGCTTACATAGTCGCGGGCTACATAGGGCTCAACCTGTTCGTAATTCTTCTTGCCGACGAGTATAATCGGCGCGTTCATGGCCTCGGTTGTCGGGTTCGCACCATAGAAAATGTGGTTGGGATAGAAACGCATGTACCAGGTCATGGGCCACGCAACGTCATCGTCATAGGCAACTTGAATTTCGCGCTCGCCTACCGTGCGTTCACTAATCGTTTCGATTTCCTGCAGTGCCCTCTTTACATCAGGTGCGGCGTGTGCATAGACGAGATACTCGGTAGCCATGTCGTAGTTAATATAGGTGAGCAGATAGGAGAAGCGAACTGTAAGCAGGAAAAGAATGGCAAGCGCCGTCACTGCAGACAGCCTCAGTGTCAGCCGCCAACCTACTCGTTGGAAAGCCAACTGAATGAGATATAGCAGGCCACCCGTTAATACGAGGGCAAGAATGAAGCGTACTATCCGCGACAGATCGTCTATGTCTCTCCCGAAACCGGGAGTTGAGCCGAAAAGCGTCGCTAAGGCGAATAGCAGACCCGGAAGTAGCGCTAGCAGCCACCAGCCCTGGGCCGCTCGCACCCTCAACCAATCAATCCTCAGCAGCAACTGTGCGCCCCACCAGCCGCCAAATAGTGCCATCGGCTGGGCCATGTGCGTTGTCAACCATGGCATCTTTTCGCCCGCATAGGAATAGGCCAGCCAGGCCGCAACTCCCCACCAGGCGAGAAATAGAATGAAGTAGGGTCGTACATTCGTCGATAGATCAGCAGCATCAGACGCGTCCCCAGTGCCGTCTTTCTTGCTCTTCACCTTTGGACCGGCCCGTTTCTGTTCTGCAACCTCCGGATCGTCCCAATTGCCCGTCCGCAGGCGCTGCAAGAGCAGGGCCAAGCCGCCCAGGCTAAGGAATACAAGCAGAAACTCGTAAAGCAGGCCCTGCATTATGTAGTAATACCACGGCTGACCTCCCCGTTGGACCTCCTGTTGCTTCAGCCAATAGCCGAGACTGCCAACAACGCCTGTGGCAAGTCCATCGACTGGATTTGTGAAAAAAGTGGTGAATAACAGGATCTCGATCGCCCAGAATAAAGCCATCAATGTCGCCCAGTTGGAGAAGGTAATCCGCCTGGCGCCGCCATTTCCTGCCGGCGGCTCGGCTTCCTTCCCGTTCACCTTTACTGGACTGAACCACCAGAAGGCGAACGCGGCACTCAGTCCGGTCATAAATAGCACCAGCATCGCAGACCTGGCCAAATCCTGAGTCGTACTATACGCGAGCGCATCCCAACCGAAAAGGAGATGTCCAATGGGAGCGACAAATGGCAATACAAGAGTAAGAAGCAGAACCGCAATATCTGCGAATGGGCTGCCTCGGAGTGATTCCTGCCCGACCCACCAACGCCAGAGCGCAGCGCCCACAAAGAAAATGCCGAAAATCGTGCCGGACATGAACTGGTTTTCCTTGGCGGTAAAACCGAGTGCCATCACTGTCACCGTCAAGTAGAGCCACTTCATCTTCCGCTCTTCAATAAAGCGGAACATGCCGTAAATCCATATCATCGAAAAGAAAACAATGTAGATATCATTCCGGATGTAGCGGCTGTGAAAGAGTATGCTGGGGCTGAAAAGAAGGAGCAGCGCGGTCAAAAGCGCGCCGGTTCGCCCGATCCAGCGCCGGTAGAACCATGCCGCCGCGATCGTTCCAACGCCAGCCAGGGCCGGCACGACACGTGCAGTCGCGTCGCTAACGCCAAACAAGAAAAAAATGAAGGCATTGGCATGGAATAGGAAGGGCCCATGCATCATTGGATTGTGTTGATAGCTGCCGGCACGGTAAAGATCGAGCGAGTAGTTGGCGTGCAGACTCTCGTCGTGGCTCATCCCACGGGTGCCGAGTGCATAAAAGCGGCTGACTACCGCCACGAGCAGGATGGTTGCCCAGGCTATCGTTTCCCAGTTCGCCCGCACAATGCCCAGCAGGCTTGAGTCGAGAAATCCTGTGGAAGGAAGCGCCGTCTCAGCCATCTCGGAGCTTGGCGATTCCTCGGTTGCCAGTTCTTCCACTGGATCTTGCTCTTCGTCCTCAGGAACAAGAGTTGAGGGAGAGGAATCGGGCGAAAGTACCTCCGGCTTCTCGCTCTCTTCCTTCCCTGCCTTCTCGCTCTGTGATTCAGCCATTTTCTACTTCTCCCGATTCACCCAAAGATCTACCTTCTGTCCCGTCGGCTGGCCTTCCGGTCCTGGCTGCCTCTCTCGAAATAACATCCATCGTAGACGCGCGCCCAGATGTTCCAATTCTGTTGGCAGCCATCGCTGCGTCACAGTGTAGCTACTGCCAATAAAACTGGCAGGCAACAGGGCACGTTCTCCCTCCCCTGGGGGGCTGGCCTGGGTAACAACCATTGCACTCTCATTCACGTTCGAAAAATCTAGGCCTGGCTGCCAGTGCAGGCTGCGCATTTCACGCAGATGCCAGACAAAGTACGGCACATCGGCAGAGTCTATTTGCAGATAGACCGGCGCCTCGGCAGGGTCCCCTGTGCGCAGCGAACTTAGCCGGGCGATATCTTCCACCATCAGTGACATCCCGGAGTCGCCTGCTTCAGCAAAGAGAGTGCGGCTGTGGGAGAACTCCGGCCTGAAATTCAACATCCAACTGCTGCTGGCCTGCGCCAGAAAGAAAGCTGACAGGATCAATAGACCAAATACCTGAACGCTCGTGCGCTCGCCGGACCACCATACGAAAAACGCGCCCAGCGCTGGAATCAACAAATAGAACAACGTCAGGCGCGAATCAAAGTGCCCGTCCCGCAGAGATGCTGTCGCACTGCCTGTCCAGAAAAAGGCCGTCACCAGTAGGACGCCCATCGTTATCAATGTCGGCATGCGCGCATCATTTTCAAGCAATATTCGGGTCGCAGCAAAGCGAAGAATGCCAGGGACAGAACCTGCCGCCAGCAAGAGAAGTGGCAATCCAATAGCAAGCAGGCTGATCGGTGTGCGCCCAGGTAACAACAACAGCAGTAAGCCCCAAGCTACACCCACGACCAGGACATTCATCCACAGCGTGTTTGCAAGGACTTTCCTGTCAATATCGAAGCGGCCGTCCTCCTTGCCAGCCTCCGCATCCCATTGCCCGGTAAAGAATCTTGTCTTCACCAGCGCAGCTACCAGGCCGGCGCCTCCGAACAAGAGGACGAAAGGTTCATCGACCAGCAAACGCAGCAGTGCCCATGTAACCGTGTATGCATGATCGGTTGACCCTGGCGACCCGCCGCCCGCCAATCCGGCAAGATGGGTTACGGCCACTCCTACGCTTTCCCCAATCGCAGTCAAGCCGGAGATGTGGGCGAAAAGCCCGGTAGATCCGACAACCACAGTCCCTACGCAAATGTATGCCGCGCGTCTGCGCTGATCCGGCGCAAGGAGTGCTAGCTGTCCCCCCTTGAGCAACACAATCGCGTACAGAATGAGAGGAAGTAAGAGCCACGCCAGCGGTCCGCTTATCAGGAATAGACCAACCACCACTGCAAGCTTGGTGACCTGGCCGCCATCTAATTCTTCATCGAACAGCGCCGCCAGCAGCAGCACAAACGTCAAAGCGGAAAGTGCCGCCCCGTCTGCCAATCGACTGAACGACAAAAGCCAAGGGTCAAATGCGAAGAGTACCGCTGCCGTCAACGCTCCGCCGCGCCCCAGGCGCCTCCGCAACGCCCAGGCCGCCAGGACCAATCCTGCACCCGCGCAAGCTGGGGCAAACCGTACCCAGAATTCGCTGCCGCCTCCCGTCACCAGAAACAGCGCGCGCTGTAAACTGTTCAGCAAAGGGCTGGGCGGCGGCTCAGGTTCAGGAAACCCGCCATCCTCCAAAGCAACGCCCGCATTGCCCAGCCATGCCGGCCAAACTTGAGCGGCCTCCCAAGGTGAAATGGGATTCAGGTCTCCCAGCGAATATAGACGCAAGGCCAACGCCACAACAAAGAGAAGCGCGTACAACCCCTGTTCTACATTCGGCCCGCTGCCAGGAGATTCGGACCCCTGCGCGGATGCTATCGCCGCGGCAGGCGGCGACTCCTCAGTCACAGATCTCTCGCTAACTGCTGCTTCGGTCCGCTTCGCTTCAGTCACCTGAAAATTCTGGCCTCTGCTTCCAATGAACTATCTGTCTGCCGCGCCGTTGGCCCGGTAGATTCGATAACTTCCTTGCTCGAAGGCCAATTCCAGGATCTGGTTCAGCCGTTCTTCCACCGCGGGTGTGACACCATACTGCGCACGTTCTTCAGGGCCGACAACGAGAAAGTCGATCTGCCATCTATCCAACTGTTCCTGCAGGGTCGTCGGCCCGGGGCTCTGATAGATTTCGCGGATCGCCTCGGCCCGGCCGGATGCCATTTCTGCGTAAGCACGGCCGCGCCACTGGGCCTCGTGTCCATCCCACCCTAGCAGCGTAGCTCGACCGGTTGCAGCACTGATACGCGCCGAACTGACATTGTAACTGGCGCCTTTGGCCTCCAAAACTAAGGCGTCGGGCCGCGTATTCTTACGGATCCAGTCAATCACAGCCAGCTCGTCGCTGCCGACATAGGCCAGGCCATTCAACGTCGGCGAACGCGTGCCAAACCCTTTGATTTTGGCGTATGCCCCTGCCACAGGATAGATCAAACAAGCGAGGATCAGCAAAAGAGCGAGCGCGGTCGGGGCGAGTCCAATAAAGAGTGCTTTGCCTCTGTCAGGCCCATGCTGCCCGAACCTACGACCTGCCAAAAAAATGTGCCAGGCTATAGCATACGCGGCAGCAATCGCCAACAGGAGCCAGCTCTGGTAATAAAACTTGAATACCGTGTTCATGCGATTTCCAAAGTTGTCACGAAGAAAGGCAAACTCTGGCATATAGGTCAGTAAAATGCCGATCGCCACCAGGCACAGAACAAAGGTGGTTGACCGCGGCGCCTTGCCCAAACTGACGAAACGTTGCCATAACATGCCCAATGTCAGGGTCGCCAGCCCGCCCAAAAACAGAAATGTCCAGGGCTGTCCGATTCGCCGGCTGGCAAAGTTGGCCATGATTTCGTTCGCTTGCCCGCCCAGCGCCAGTGTTCCACCGCTGGTATTCGCCGCCAGCAACCCGGTTGTGACCAGAAAGATGACTGGCAGGCCAATGACTAGGGCAGCTGTGGAGGCCAGTACGGCCAGAGAGGGCGGCTGCTCTCGCCAACTGAAGATTAACAAACCTGTAGCCGCGAGCAGAAAGTGACCATACATTAAAAGGAACTGTGGCAGTCGTGTCGAATGAAGCAGGTTGGGCAGAATCCCGCCGGCCTGACTTTGGGCGGTAAGAAAATAGGGCATGTACAGTAGAAATGCGCCCGCGACAATCAATATCCCCACCGTGACAGCTCGCGCGAACCCGTGGCGCAGTGCGGCGCCAACTTCCTCTCTCTGTCTCGCGCCGGTGAGCAACGCCACAAGTAACATCAACAGCCAGTAAGGGGGAAAATCCCAAGTATTGAGAAATAGTAGAGCGCCGGTCGCCGCGATCACCAGGAACAGACCTTCAAGGCCGAGCGGCCGCGTTACCGTTAAGACGTGAGAAATCAATCGGGCATGATGAGAACCATCTCCCCCGTCCGCCTCTCCGGTACCTTCATCCTGAATCGACAACTGCCCGCGACTGTCCAGCCCCTCGGCAAAGAACCAGTTCATGGCCATTGCGATCACCAGAATCACAAAGGGCATTGCCAGCAAATGCGGGTGATTGTCGCCGAGGACGTAACTGAAAATCGGGAATTCGTCGATGATTTCTATGTGGTTCCCGCTTAGGCTGATATCCTCAATCACACGACTGGCCCGCCACCACCAGCTCCAGCCGCTGTCAATGTACCAAAGGCCGGATTCATTCGCTTGCTCCGGAAAATTGAAGACATCGACCAGGCTATTCAGACCGTCCATACGTATGCCTTGCGCATACAACCACTCCAGGATCACGTGCAAGTTTGAGGTCAATGCAACACTGACCGATGTCAGAAGTCCTGCCACAACCGGGAGGGTAAGCTTTTCGTCAGAACCGCCGCCGTCAGTCGCTGTATCAGGACCTTCGGTGGCCTCGGCTTCGCCTCTGTACTCTCTCACTCGCAGACGAATGAGATTGAAGCCTACACCGAAACTGGCTGTGACGAGGAGTCCAAACCAGCAAGCTTGGCCCAGGTTAAAGGCAATTTCAGGTGGTTGTCCGGCAAAACGGGCCAGTGTCGCGAGCATCCAGTAGCCAAAATAATAATAGCTGATCGCATAGCCGGCCAGCCAGGGATCGCGTGCGGGATAGGTAGGGCTGCTCCATATCCCATTGGCAAACATCAAGTCCATCAGCTGCTCAGTGTGACTGATGGCGGGATCGTGAGCACGTACATAAGTCCACGCCGCGAAGCCAAGGAAAAACAGAAGCTCGACAATAACAATGTAAGTCCAGGCAGGAAACCGCAATACCAAGGAACGCAGCGATGAGAGTTGACCGTTACCTCCAGCCTTTTCTCCCTGTAAGATGCTCCACAGGCTGAGGAAGGCCACAAGAAGCAAAGCCAGCCACGCCCCGCCGCTCGTGTTGCGGAGCAGGCCATAGCTGGTTCCTAGCCAGAGCAGAAGACTGACCAGGAAGATTCCCAGTACGCGCGCAAAGACGTAGCCGTTATCAGGCAAATAGCGAAATAAGCGCAAGGTCAAGGGCAGTGCCGCCACGGATACGACTTGTGTTATCAAATACCAGCTCAAGAAGGGGATGACGATGTCACGCACGTGGTCCGTCCCCCTTTGCTCTGCCTGCGTTTTCCTGTTCTTCTCGGTTCGGGGCGTGAAGAGTCTCCCCCGCCTTGCTGTTGTCTCCGCCTACCCGCGCCAGGCGCGCCGATTCAACGGCGCCCGCACGCTCTGCCTCTTTGAGATCAAGAAAGGTCTCCCCAATAAGTCGCAGGTGGAAGCGCTCCATTGGCGGCAGTTGTTCCACTGAGAAAAATCTTGCCTCGAGGATTTCTACAGGATCGATCTTCACTTGGCCCCCGCTGATCCGTCCCATCAGGAAAAACTCCAACGTGCGCCGCGTTGCCCGATGGCAGATCATTCCTTCGACAGCTGTATCAAGATCCAATTCCTCCTTGACCTCGCGGCGCCAGCAATCGCAGATCGTTTCGCCAGGGGACAGCCAGCCGCCCGGCATACCCCAGATCCCTGCGTCGTGGAAACGGTGCCGCAGTAGCAAAATCTGGTTTGAGTCGTCAAGCAGCAGGCCGCTCACACCGACCATGACTTTGCCATTTATCGCCCATGTAACTGTGCCTCGAAGCCAGCTCGGCGTACTCCGCCAGATGCGCGCCAGCAATGGCGCCACCGCGGCAATATGGCCCTTGAATGCGCCCCTCATTGCAGCTGCACCTGACCTGAAATCTGCGATGGCACTGCGTAAATAATCACCTTCGGATTTCGATAAACAGCTTCCAGCAGGCCGGCCTGTTCCAGCTCTTCAAATCGGGCGGGCGCATCCGGGTGTTGATGACGTTCCAGTTGTCCTACGTAGATTAGACCAATGTCCAGCTCGTCAATGAGCCTTTCAACTTGCCCGAGGTCTGCCGACCTCCAAAACTCATTGAGTAAACCGTGGCGCTCGGATACCTGGTGGTGGTATCGCTGTTCGCCTTCGTGCATTCCCATCAGCCCGCTCAGCCCTGTAAGGCTGGCAACCCGCGTGCCGCCTGCTCGGTAGTAGTCAAGCTGCGCGGATTCCGCCAGTACAACATTGCCGCGTACCTCTCTAAGTAGCCACTGAATCGCCTCCCAGTCGTACCGCAGTTCGACTGCATGGTCGTTGTCAGGCCAGTGGTAGACGCCATTCTCCATGAATGCCATGCCGTCTAGCGTGCCTATCGGCGGCCGCCAGCCGGGAAACCGCTGAGACAGCCGCGACGGCGTACCCCAAACTGGATAGGAAAGACTCGCCGCAATCAGGATCAGAAATACAAAGCTCCACAATCGGCCAACCGCATTGGGCGCGATGTCCGATAATGCCGTCAAAACCCAGTTCCTGCTAGCATTTGTACTAAGCGATCTCCTCTCCCTACCTGCCTCCAATAAGGACGCGAATCCAGCGAAAATCCTGGGCAATATGACGGCTGCTGCCACCCCCCATAGGACCCAAACCTGGTTGAAGAACTTGAATAGCGTATTCATGCGGTAAGCATCGCCGCCTTGCAGATGGTCCTTAAGATATATCACCTGCGTGCCAGCCAGGATTGCCAGGCCCGTCGCGGTCAACACTGCCGCGAGCACTGATCCCATATCTGCCGTGCGCTCCCGCCTCCAGATGTGCGAGAGCGACAGGCCAAGCGCCGGCAGGCAAATTGCCAGTACCGTCTGGTTAGTGAAAATTAAGAGCAAGAAAGAGGCGAGGAACAGCAGCGGAAGCAAGACTACGCCAGTGAAGTAGACAAGCGTCGGCCGCTGCACCAGAAGCCGGTGGATGCGCAAGAAGCGGAACCGGCGCCTGTCCCTCTGTCCCACCAGCAGCCATGTAAACAGGACGAAAGCGAACAAACTCCAGATCTGGGCCCACTTACCCAACTCGTCCGGGGACCTTACCAATCCAATTCCGCTCGCGGCCACATTTGTGTAATTGCGAAAGAATGGCAGAAAGAAAAGATACGCACCGCCGACCATGACGATACCGATTCCGACAATCGTACCTACCGGCAGCTGCCCTCGCCTCCTGTAAAGCGTGACGACCAGTGTGAGCATGCCCAGACCAAAATAAGTGGGCAGCTCCCACAGATTGACGACTGCCAGGAGGCCTATCGTAAAGGCCATGCCGCTAACGAGCAACGCCACGTAGAGCCAGTTTCGGCGCCAATCAAGTTGGTAACTGTTAAGAAGCGTCAGGGTAAGAGCCAAAAAGAAGAGTGAAAAAGGGATGCCGATCATATGTGGATGCAGATCAGCATACATGAAACTCCAGAAGGGAAACTCGTTGATAGTATGGGGAATGACCCGGCTTGGCGCCCAGAAGTCGTATCCCGGCAGCGTTGCATCGGATGTCAGCACATGCCAGAACCCGCTCACCGCATGCACCGCTTTCTGCATACCCGGAATTTCGCTCTCGAAGCTGCTCCGGTTAACCCTGCTGAAGCTATGTACAAGTTGACCAAATCCTGCCAGATTGCCGAGGAGTGCCAGAAACAGCGGTGCAAGCAAAGCAGTCTCAATTCCTTCATGCCATGGTTGGCTTGGCGCCTGCGATCGTTCACGCGACAGTGCTTGCCCGTCGGGTACACTGGGACCGCCGGCATCCGCATTCCATCCCTCGCCGCTTAACTCTGTCTCTGGTTCGATAACCGTTTCAGACGCTTCCCGCCGCGCATCCTTTTCGAGCTCCCAACTTGGACTGTCAAATTGAACTTGGGGATCCTGTCCTTCTTCCAATGCTCCCGCTGGAACATCGCCGCCGTGCCTGCCCGATTCCAAAGTCTGTGTTTCTTCCGCTCTTGCTGTCATGTCAGCGGTATCCGGCTCCTCTGCAGGAAACAGTTGCATCTGGGGTGGCGCAGAGACACCTGCCGAACGACGTCTTCGAGTCACATTTCGCTGAAAGCCCGAAGCTGAATAGGCCACGGCAAACGCGTTGACAACAGTGAGGGCAAACAGCATCGGTATCGCCAGATTAAAGGCCACTTCAGCGTAAATGCCCGTCAATTTGATCAGATAACCGACCAAATATATGCCATAGTAATAATAGTTGATGTAACCGCCCGCGAAATGGGGATCCACCGGTGGAAAATATGGGCTGCGCAGAATCCCGTTGAGGAACGCAAACTCCATGAATTTTTCGCCGCCGAACCAGGGTTGCCAAATGTCAGGGTTAGCGCGGCGGATCAGCACAAAGCCAACAAATGCAATTGCGAACAGACCCTCCCCGACAAGCAGAATTCCCCACATGCGCCGCACAAATGACCGCACCTCCCGCCAGGAAAAAACAAGAACTGCCGCGCCTACGAGAGCAACCAGTGCCGCCACCAACCAGGCATTGCGGACCGAGTTTTGCGCTAGCTCCAAACTAGCGAATATCCACAGCAGCCAGCCACTGAGCATCCAACCCAGCGTCTTGGCTAACATAAACCCCCGATCGCGCAGACTTCGGAAAAGCACAAAAGCCAACGGCCACGCTGCCCAGCCTAGCAGAGAGACCACCAGCCACCACCATGCCACCGCCAACCAGTGATTTTCACTGGCGACAGTGTTCCACCTGTAATTGTCCACCACCGGCAGTTCACTCAACTGCGTTTCCAGCAATAGGGAAGGTTCTGAACCATCTGCAGGCTCCTGTCCGCTTTCCGCCGGCAATTCCCTCCCCTGTACAAGCGCAAGAATCAAATTGATAAATCCTTGATCCTGGCTCTCCGGCGCGCTGCCCAACCCAATCGCATTCAGGAAAGGCGCGAGCGGCGGGTCCTTGCCCCGGTCCCATGCGACCGCACCTTCCCAACTGCCACCCAGCAGGTTGTCGATTTCAATCCCCGTCAGTTCCCCCTCTTTGGCGAAAATCGAGACACGCGGGTGGTCATACAGGCTCCAGCTTTCGTCTGCGTCGTGGTCAGGGAAGTCCCACCCCAGCAGGCTGGGAGGCGAAGTAAAGTCGGCAGCATGGACGAATCCCAACTGCTCATCAAACATCAGATCGTAATAGCGGTTAGTCATCGGATAGCGTGCCGGTAATTCGTCGACGCTCTCGTATATCCGCTTGGAACTGTAGATTACGTAGTCCGCCTCCTGCAGTCTCTCCCGTAAAACTTCATACTTTTCACGCGTGTCCTCTTCATAGGGAGACCAGTCGATATTTCGCAGTCCGTGGCTACCCATATCCATACCTGGCTCGCCGGGAATTCTCTTTGGCAACGGGTCGTCCCACGACTCCCACAGAATAACTGAGCCCGAAGGTACGTTGGCATATACCCAGCGGCTGGCCGTGACCCAAGTATGCTCACTCGCATATACGCCATTGGTATATGCCAGTGACCAGAACAGTCCGCCGCCGACCGCAATGGTGGCCAGTAGCGCCGCCGGCAGACGTGCGGCCAGTTGCAGCTTGGGTCTGGCTCTCAATTGCAGCAGCCACACAATCAGGGCAGCCGCGAATAGCAGGACAAATGGGAGTACCGGGCTCATATAGCGGTTGAACTTAGCCAAAAAGGCCCCCGTAATGCCAAAGTACGGAAGTAACCATGCCCAAACGATAAACTCGCCGGGCCTTGCCCGCAGATAGACCAACTTCAACAGCGCCCACGTGCTGCCCGCCAGGGCAACCAGGCCCAGCGGCAGGCCCATACCCCATACGACCTGCTGCTGAATGAAATAGAGATAGGGAATGGTATTGCGGTATTGCCTGGTAAAGGGAAAGTCGACGACACCGCGCACCATGCGCCCTTGTTCAACGAGCGTAGCGTGAATGAAACTCGCCCAGTCAAGCACCGCGTACGGACTCGAAACGAAAAAAGTGAAAGCTGCTAACAGCAGAGACATGACGAGGGAAAAGAAAGCAGACCCGTTCCTCCGCTCTTCACTATGCATCAGATCTTGCCTGGAGTCCGTCCACAAGCTGATTAGCGTTGCTGTCACAGGTACGGCAAGGACGGGAAGAGCGCTGAACTTGGAGGAGATCGCCAGCCCGGCCCCGACACCGGCCCAGAACACACCTCGCCGCGAGCGCTCCTGGACCATCAGCACACCACCGTAGACTGCAAGGACAACAAAAGTCGTGCTGGCAGGATCCATCGCAAAGAAGTGACTGAGCTGAACTGCTTGGGCAGTGAAAGCGTAAAGCGTCGCGGCCAGAAGCCCCGTGGCGGCCCCATACAACCTTCTCCCCAGCAAAAAGAGAAGAAAGATAGTCAGTGTATCCAATAGGGCCATCATCAACCGACCTGCAAAGGCCACCCCTTCACAGGCAGTATCTGCCCGTTCCATCATCGAAATAGTCCTATCTGGCAAAGGCAGCAGACTTGCTGGCCTGGCAAGCCTGCTCAGCAGTTCGCCGGATAGGATGCCCATGTAAAGCGGAAAATGGCCGTAAGTATAGGAGCGGCGACGGTCATTGTGACGGTCCCACAGTGGATTGAGCGGGCTGCGTTCTGGATCAAGAAACTCGTCAACAGAGGAGGGCCAGCCAATGGTCGGCGCGTAGAAACATGTAGTGCTTCGCTCGTCCGGATGAGAATTCAGCCCGCCGTCAAAGTTGACATTCCACGTTCGCAGGGCCATCCCAGCCAGCAAAACAACGCCAACAAGCAGATGGATGAGTCTCGATTCGGAGTTCCGTACAGGTTTTTGCATTCGCTTACAGAACAAAATGCCGCTTCAGCCAGACCAAACAGATGTAAAGTTCTTAGGCCGGAAAGACTTCCTTCGTCTCTCAAGTCTATCATGTTCGCCAAGGATGAGACCATATTTCCCGTAACCAATATAGATGCCCTTCACCGGTCAACACGATCTGCGAATTCGGCTGACAATTCGACAGCACTCCCAGGGAAACAGGCTGGAGACGGTGGGCCTCCCTCCAGCAGGCGGCCTGGAACAAACCGTGCCCCAAATAGCATAAGTGCCGAACTATATTAGGATTTTCGACTAGCCTATCCACATGATCGTTACGACAACGGTCACATCGCAGCCAAAGTCAATTGACGCCTATCACGAAAAGCCTCCATCCGCGCCCCGGAGCATCTCCTTCTGCTCGTCGCACTATCCCTTGGCTAGTTTCTCTTTTCCACTTCATTATGGCGGTCGGGCCTTCGGCCCTCCCTTGTGCAGGGGCTGCGCCCCCGCAACGCCCCCCTCCAAAACCATCCCTCACCCACCGTTCGGCGTAATTCCCGCGGTGCGGCTCATCCAATGTGGCGGCTGCCAGCAAATACACCACGAGGGAGCCTGAACGGCGGCGGGGATGAAGGGCAGGTCAGGACAGCCAGGTCAGAAGGGCATTTCATACGTCTAAGTAGTTACAGGAAATGCAGAAACACATACAAGAGTTTCAAGATGTGATGTAAACTACAAATGTGCAATATGCATCACTTTCTTGGCAACACTTGATCCAACACCTGAATTGCAACGAATTCCTGATCCTCTCAGAGGCTTCCTCTCCACCGGAAATTCAGAAACGCCTGTTGTTAGTTGGGTCTCACCCCAGGTTCAGAGGGCTGCCTGGTGAAGCGAAGAACAGATTCTTCTCAGGCATCAGAGGGAGGGTAAGCGCGCCGCGGCAAGTGGACAAACCTGGATCAAAGTGGAGTCACTGGCCTTGGAGCTGATTTGATGGTTCCCAGGCCCAGCTCTGCCTACAAACCATAAAAGTAGATGGGGCAGGTCCAGATTGACCGCTTTGCGTCCTCATAGTTAAATGGTTAATTTGGAACGCCTGCCCAATCCGGCGAGGGTGGCGAAAGCAAAACGTGCCAACTGATGAGTCCAGTTGGCACGCGTCTTCGCTGTAATCAGGTTCAAAACCTGCCGCTACTGCGGCTCAAACGGCAAGAAGGGCACGACCCATACGATCTGATAGTCAGGCGGTGGCGGCCAGAGCAAATAGACGTCAACCCAGCGTCTCCACAACACAAGGTTGTGGTCGTCGTAGCCCAGATCAATGCGCCGGTACTGGATGTTGCCGCCCGTGTCCAGCGCGTCCCCAAATCCGTATCCCGGAACATAGACCCTGGTTCTGAGAGGAATGTAATCTGGGTCGACAGCTACCACACCTTTGCGCATTCGGTGTCCGGTGCGCGTCAATCCGTACCAGGGAACGCTTGGCGAAACGCCCGCCGTGGACGCACTGTAGCTCGTGGCCCGCATCCTGATCTTACGCCAGTAAACAATTTCCTGGCCGTCTTCGGCAATAAAAGTCTGAGGCTCGATCTTCTGGCCGTACACTCTAACCCTGTCCCGCGGTTCCTGCGCTACCCATACGTCTTCAAGTGCCCGGTCAATCTCCTGGCCGTCCTTGTAAAGAGTCCGATAGCGCCGGCGCGTGATCCCTTCTGCGCCAGGACGATCTTCGAAAGTGTCAATAAGTAAGTCTCTATCTCCCACCCATACCGTATCAAAAGGGGCTATCTCCTCTTCGACGTCAATCTCCTCCCACACACGCGCGATCTCTATCTGCATGTCTGGAAACACACTGGCGTCCAGCGGAGGAGAGACTTCGTCAAGACCGCTAAGTCCCACTCCAGCCTCCGTCAACGCATCTCCAACAGTCTGGCTCAGCGTGCGGGTCCTGTAGTGCCGTCCATCTACCAACATACTGATAGGTGTGCTGCGGCGAATCATCACCCGAAGACCTGAACTAACCGGAGTGCCCAAGCTCGGTTGGACTTCATCGCCAAGATAGATCGTTATCTCTGCATCGCGCAGAGCCTCGCCCACCGTCTCGGCCAACGTGTGAACTGTATAGGGCACGGACTCCTCATAGACAGTGAGCCGAACCGATCGATTGACCTCGATCGGCAGCGGATCTCGCACTATCAATTCCCAGGCGGGACCGCTGGCAACGCGAGGATTTTGGGCTTGGCTTACCCTCGTCGGCATGGAGTCATTCCACCCAAATGGCTCACCGCGTATGAGCAACTGGTCTCGTGGACTATATGGGATCCCGGCATCCTCCATCAACTCCGCCGCAGAAGCCGCCCAGCTTGATACCTGCGTCTCCTTACCGTCGGCGAATATAACAAAAGAGCGCGCACGCGCCACCGAGACTTGCAGTCCGTCCCTAATTCTCGTGTCAAGGTTGTGGGATATGCGAAGAGTCTCTTCAGCAGTTGCCGAATCTACGGCGCCCACCGAATCTACGGTACCTACCGTAGCGGCAGCCGTATCTCCGTTGAGGTCGTGAGTCTGAGTCACACGTATGGGGACGCGTGAACCGTCTCCAACCACTTCCTCAACGAGTGCTTCCGGCCCTAGCAGCAGACCAACGTCAGTCAGCAAATCGCCCACTACACGACGGTGCGTTTGAACTGATTCTGTTACACCGTCTACTTCGATTTGCACTGTGGTTGCTGTCAGGTTCCAAAGCAGCCAAAGCCCAATAATCGCAGCCGTCAACGCTGACAACTGTACCAACATCCGAATTTGCCGTGTTGGCTGTCTCCTCTGCGACCTACCTGCGACAGCCACTTTAGGCCTAATCCGTCGGGTGACAGTAGCCATGGGTCCCTATTATCCATAAAAGTGTTTGAATGAGAAAATCTTGCACCGCTGTTGGTTACTTAGACTGCGTTTAGGCCGAAAATGTTCCCAAAATATGTTTCGGAACAATCCTCAAGGCTATTTTGGGGCGGGGGAGGAACAATCTGCGCTTAAGTCTGCCCGCTGCAATTCAGAGACAACAGCCTCTGCATAGCGAAATTCGACTTGCCCTCCCCGATTCTGAATCGCACGGCGCCGGTGAGCAAAACTCCTACAAGTGACAGGGTGAGGTCCAAAGTTGGCGTACAAATTCCTATACTTCGGGTAGCAACTCAGCCATCGCCTCCCACACAAAGGCCGGTATGGGCAGGCCTTGTGCCTGCCCTCTACCCTCCAATCAGCGGCCGGTATGGGCAGGCCTTGTGCCTGCCCTCTACCCTCCAATCAGCGGCCGGTATGGGCAGGCCTTGTGCCTGCCCTCTACCCTCCAATCAGCGGCCGGTATGGGCAGGCCTTGTGCCTGCCCTCTACCCTCCAATCAGCGGCCGGTATGTGCCGGCCCTGTGCCTGCCCTTTGCCCTCCACTCAACCGACGGTAGGGCCCGGCCTAGTGCCTGCCCTCTGCCCTCCAAATAGCGAAAGGTAGGGGCAGGCCTTGTGCCTGCCCTTTGCCCTCCAAATAGCGAAAGGTAGGGGCAGGCCTTGTGCCTGCCCTTTGCCCTCCAAATAGCGAAAGGTAGGGGCAGGCCTTGTGCCTGCCCTTTGCCCTCCAAATAGCGAAAGGTAGGGGCAGGCCTTGTGCCTGCCCTTTGCCCTCCAATTAGCGAAAGGTAGGGGCAGGCCTTGTGCCTGCCCTCTGCCTCTCCCAAAGCCGGTGAACAATTTCAGCCACCGCCGGCATGAATTCCCCACCCTCCTACTCCCATCCCAAATGTAGACTGCACCCAAGTGAAAGACTGACTGGATCACCGAAGTCTGGCAAGGCACATTGTTGCCAGTTTTCCTGACAGCAACGAGCATGCACCTAGACCGCATATCTGGTTCCGACAGGCAGCCTGGCACGCCAACCCGGATCGACTCTATACCGGCTAACGCAATTGAGCGCATGCCCGATCAGGTCGAAATTTCTGATCTGATTCACTCGCAGACAGGCTGTTACAAGCGTGGAGTTGACTTCTCTGTGGGAGGGAAAGGAAAAGATATTGGGGCGGAGTCTTCTACAATTCGGACGCGCTGGAGTATCGGTAAACCATCCAGGCAAATCCGGTCACAACTAGAGTTGCTGGGCGTAAATGTTCACCTGCGTAGCGCTGTCGCCGCGGCCGCAACATACCTGCAGAGTACGTTTTTCAGGTCCGAAGGATCTGTTTTGGAATATTGACTAGCCGTGTGTCTAGGTGTCTTCCCTATCAGGCGAGCCAGTTCATCTCCTTAAGCATAGGCCATCGATAGCGCTCTTCAGGTCCGGTATTGCGCGCCCATTCCACCAGAATCGGTTCGTCGGCACGCTTTTCTGCCATCTTCCGCTGCACGCTTTCAGGATCCCAGTCCCGTAACACCTCCCCGCGCAGCTCCTGCAGTATCGACCTGCAGCCCGGATCGTCCGACCGGTCAATCAGTTCGTCTGGATCCTCTCGGAGATTGAAGAGCTGGGGCGGGTAGTCGTGATAGTGGATGTACTTCCACTCCTCGCGCCGGATCATGCGTTGAAAGGTCCCCTCAGGTGGACCGAATTTGTCGGTACAATACTCGGAGAAAGCCACGTCTTCCCACGCTGGGACCTCGTTCAGACCCTCAATCTGGGAGAGAAAACTGCGGCCGGCTGAGTTCGGCAGCGATGGCGCCTCCATCGCGTCCAGCATAGTGGCGGCAACATCTAGTGCGCTAACGACATTCTCGCAGCGCTGTTGCGTCGGAACGCGGCCGGGCCAGCTGAGAATTAGCGGCACGCGCACCGATTCTTCATAAAACACATGCTTCCAGAAGAGACCATGCTCGCCCTGCATGTCGCCATGATCCGATGTGTAGATGATCA
This sequence comes from Caldilineaceae bacterium, assembly GCA_963662575.1. GTDB lineage: Bacteria > Chloroflexota > Anaerolineae > Caldilineales > Caldilineaceae > Bin5. The sequence continues at coordinate 4,677,553 of OY759723.1, read as the reverse complement.
AAGTATTGTCATCCAATCCGTTTTCAACCAGCGCGTTCAGAATCTGGCCGATCATCGCGTCAGTGCGGTACACCAGCCCCGCGTATGCCGCACGCGCGCGACGAACTTCCTCTTCGTCCATCACCTCAATGCCGGTAGACTGCCGCCACCACCGCAGAAACGAATGTTGCTCGTCGGGCGCCGGCGCAGACTTGCGGGGCAAAGTCATCGAATCGGCGTAGCGGTCGTAGTCCTCTTGCCGGGCGACATAGGGCGGGTGCGGCAGCATCAGCCCTACCGAAAGGCTGAAGGGCTGCTTAAGAAGTCCTGCACGCTTCTGTACGCCCAACCGGTTGAGGCGGTCAATCGTGACCGCGGTGACATCCTCGTCATGAACCTGGTAAGCGCTCTGCCCGGGCCCGGACCGTTCCAGGCTCAGATGATGCGGGCCGGCCGTCACACTAAGGATGCCGCGATCAGGGCCAGGGTTCCCGGGGTTATTCGCGCCGTGGTCGCCGACGAAACGGGCAGCGTAGCCGTGCAGCTGGTCCGGTCCGACCGAGTGCATTCGGCCCACCAGCTCGGGTTGATAGCCTGCCGCGCCCATCGCGTGAGCAAATGTGGGAATTCTGGAATCGAGGCCGTGTTCATTTGTCCAGACCTCGTTCTGGAAAGGATGACGCCCGCTCAACATCGACATCCGCGAAGGAACGCAAATCGGCGAGCAACAGTAAGCGTTGTCGAACACGACGCCGTTAGCCGCGAGGCGGTCGAGGTTCGGAGTCTCAACCAGGTTGTCCCCATAGCAGCCGGTCACGTGCGGGCTGTGCTGGTCAGAGTGAATATAAAGTAGGTTGGGACGGTTAGGATCGTTCATGTAGCGCTCCAATGGTTGTCATCTTTGGTGCGGGCCATCTTTCCACCCCAATACGCCCTTCGCACCTGACTTCCGCATTCAAATGCATCACCCCTCGTTCCAGCTGGATCTGCACAGGCTCTCATAATCGTTCATAGCGATCCAGGAAACTGACGTCCGCTAAGTGTCTATTGGGCCAGTCAATGTCACAGTCCGTGACTGCCTGGGTCTTGTGTGCTGAGTATGCAGTTGGATCTGCGCAACCCTTTCTGGAATCTGCAGTGGGAAGAGTAGCAGTTTCGGTCGCGAGAGGCAAATGCTATTGGGACTATTTCCCTTTCTCGCTGCCGATCCTCCCCTGCCGCCTTCAGCATCGCAATGCTCGGATGAGGCGCTGGCAATGCTGAATGTTAAGTACAAGAAATCCAGAAAGTGCACCTTACTGAAATAGACTTGGCCTGCCACCCCAGTCTATGTTACGATCACGCCCTCCTACATGCTAGTCAACAAAATAGAAATTGCGACCTTACTTTTGCAAGTTCAGGCAAAACCCGGTTCATCAAGTCAGCGACCAGTTCGCCCGCAACCGAGAGACAGAGAGCAAGGGTGCCTTCATTGTGATTTCCTCTTCATTTTACACTGCGAACTACGAATAGATTCTTGAGCGACTACTAGTCCGCTTCCGGCAGCGTACGAAGATCCGTGGACCTTGGCGGGAGTCACATTGTATTCGGCGCCTCCCAAATGATGTCCTCAAGCCGCGGCCCAGGTAACGTACCCGCAACTACTCGTATCGAGAGATTCGGATCAAACAGCAGAGGAGAATTGAGGCCATGAACAAGCAGAGAATTTCCCGCCGTAGGTTCTTGCAACTCTCGGCATTTGCCGCCGCCAGTGCTTTTGCGGCGGCCTGCGCCCCCGATGCGCCGGCTCCCGAAGTCGAAAGTCCTCCAGCAGTCCAGGGAGAGGAAGTCGCAATACCAGCTTCGCAATATGGCGAAGCGCCGATGTTGGCCGACATGGTCAAAGCGGGCGAACTACCGCCTGTTGACGAACGCCTGCCTGTAGATCCCATGGTTCTGGATCTGCCCTGGTCCGATGTGGGTCATTATGGTGGAACGCTGCGTAAGGCGACAACAAGCAGCTCCTTTTCAGATCAAACGCAATTCATGTACGCTCACTCCAGCCTGCATTGGACCGAGGGCGGACAAGAGGTAGGGCCAGGCCTGGCCAAAGCATGGGAAGTCAACGATGATGCGACGATCTGGACCCTCTACTATCGGGAAGGTACTCGCTGGTCGGATGGTGAGCCGTTCACAGTCGACGACGTTATCTTCTGGTGGGAAGACATGATTCTCAACGACGAGCACCCTTCTTCCCGGCCCTCTTGGACCATGTCGGGCGATGCACCCATGCAGCTGTCGAAAGTAGACGACTATACTCTCTCTATCCAATTTGCCGGTCCTTCACCAATTACCGATATTGAAATCGCAGCCTGGGTAGGTGGAGGCATCGGGACAGGTCTGGATGTGCAGCCCCGGCACTACATGGAGCAGTTCCATCCTGACTACTCCGACTCCGAAGACTTCTCCACCTTTACCGAAAAACAGGAGTGGTGGACGAACCCTGAGCATCCGGTACTGAATGCCTGGCGGCCGGTACGGCTCGAGGCAGGCCAGCGTTTAGTGATGGAACGCAACCCTTACTATTACATGGTGGACACGGCGGACAACCAACTGCCGTACGTTGATACGGTTGACGTCGGTTTTGCCGAGAACAACGAGATTCTCAACCTGAAAATCATCAACGGCGAGATCGATTTCATGGCCCATCCCAACCTCAGCTTGCGTGACATTGCCGTCTATAAGGACAATGAAGACGAGGGTAACTATCGGCTGGAGTTGTGGGACAATGGCGCCGGCGGCGCACCCGCCTGGGGCATCAACTGGAACTACCCTGAACCGGAAAAGCAGTCCATCTATCGCAAAGTCGAGTTTCGACGCGCGCTTTCCCATGGCATCGACCGCGAGCGCATCCGCAAACTGACCTTCTTCGGTTTAGGCGGACCAGCCAGCACCGCAGTCGACTCCATAAATTCGCGCCAATATCACAGCTCGCCTCGCGGCAAAGAACTGTTGGACCAATTGCTCAACCTTGCAGTTGATCACGATCCCGAAAAGGCCGCCAGCCTGCTGGATGAAGCGGGCGTCACTGATCAGAATGGCGATGGATGGCGCCAACTGCCCAGCGGTGAACCTCTTGAGATTTGGATCCAAATAAACGCCGGCAGCCCCTTTACAGAATCTGCCGAATTGATGAAGGAAGACTGGCGTGCCATCGGACTGGACGCCAGGGTTGACGCCATGCCAGGCGCACAGTTGGGGCAGATTTTCCTGGGCGGGACCTACGACATCCGTGTCTTTGGCGGCGGCGCGCCCGGTTCGGCCGACCTGCTCAGTTTCCCCGTGTTTCTGACTACCTTCGGCCCCAGCGGCCGCTGGGCCCCCCTGTACGGCGCTTGGATGAGCCTGGAGGGAACGCCCAGGGAAGGAGTGGACGCCGACAAGCCTGCACATGATCGGCAACCTCCTTGGGATGAACCGGCCCCCGACGATCCAGCCTACCGGATGTGGCAACTGCACAAGCAGGCCCGCAGTGAGCCAGATCGCCAGAAGCGGGATGAGCTGGTCTATGAAATCCTGCAGATTCACGTCGATGAAGGGCCTTTCTGGCTGGGAATCATTGCTGACCTGCCGCGTCCCGCCATTATCGGCAACCGCGTCAAGAACACGCCCACCCGCGATCAGTTGCCCCTGGGTGGTTGGTTAGGCCCTTGGGTAGTCGCCTATCCCGGTGCAATCACCTATCCGGAGCAGTATTATCTAGACGATATGTCATGAAGAAGCCAAAAAACATTCTTTTCATCGCGGTTGACGATCTGCGTCCTGAGATAAACTGCTTTGGCAAAGCCAAATTGCATACCCCCAACTTGGACAAGATCGCGTCTCGCGGCCTGCAATTCAACCGCGCCTACTGTCAGGTACCGGTCTGCGGCCCTTCGCGGATCAGTCTCTTGACGGGAAAACGCCCTTCGAAACCGACTGGCAATCGCTGGGGGCTTGGCTCCTCTCCGGCCGGGGAGCCAAGCCTGCCAGGCTACTTCAAAGCACAGGGGTTCCAGACGATTTCGATAGGCAAGGTCTATCATCGGAACGACGACGACGAGGCCAGTTGGACCAGGCGCTACCGTGACACATTCAAGGAACAAGACTATACCGTCCATGGCTACTGTGCCGGCTATCAGCTTGAGGAAAACCTGCGAAAGCTTCAGAACTTTGGCAGCCAGTTCAGTCAAGGTAAAGCCGATCTCGAACTCCCCCCCATCTGCGAAGCCGCCGACGCAGCCGATGAAGCCTATCCTGACGGTATCATTGCCCAGCGGGCGATCGAGGTATTGCAAGAGTTCCAAGGTCACGAGGATCCCCTCTTCCTCGCGGTGGGCTTCTACCGGCCCCACTTACCCTGGGCCGTGCCCCAGAAGTATTGGGATCTGTACGACCGCAACGACGTAGATCTCGCCGCAAACCCCTTTCTTCCGCAAGACGCCATTGGCGCTTCAAATCTGGGAGACTTTCTCCATTACGGCGAAGAGGAAATCGACCGTACCTATTCCGACCTGGGCAACTACCGCGAGGACGATTTTCCGCTCCTGAGTGAAGCCAAGCAGAGAGAGTTCATTCACGGCTACTGGGCAAGCGTCAGTTTCACCGACGCCCAAATTGGTAAGGTGGTGGACGAGCTTGAAAGGCTCGGCCAACTGGACGAGACCGTGATCGTCTTGTGGGGCGACAACGGCTGGCATCTTGGCGAACACAAACTGTGGTCCAAGACAACCAGTTTTGAGGAATCGACCCGGATCCCACTGCTTGTTTCGGTCCCAGGATTGACCAACGGTGAACCTTGCGATGCTCTTGTTGAACTGGTCGATCTCTATCCCACACTTTGCGACCTGTCCGGAATAGATCGGCCGCCGCACCTGGAAGGTTTGAGTCTGGCGCCCCTGCTCGAAAACCCGCACAAAGAGTGGAAGACAGGCGTGTTCTCGATGATGCATCAAGGTCATGCGACGACCTTGCGCACAGACCGCTACCGCTTGACGCGCTTTACCAATGTTCCCACTGAAGGCGACCTCTGGCATCTGCGTGACTCCGCCTCGGGGCAAGCATTTGAACTCTTCGACCTTCACAAGGATCCAATGGAAAATGTGAACATAGCCAGCCGACCGGAATCCAGCGCGCTGGTAAAAGAGCTGGACCAAATAATGTCTGATGGATGGGTGCCGATTCGAGACCAGGTGCAATCGGATTCTGATTCATCCTGAGCCATGCTCGCCCCAAGCAGACCAAAATCTGAAATCTGGCAGCGGGCAAGTGTGCCAGTTGCCAGTCACCTTCAGCAGCACTGGCGTACTATAAGTCTGACCCTCACTTCCCCAGGACACATGTCACATGGATCGCCCACACATTTTGCTTGTAACCACCGACCAACAGCGCTTTGACGCCGCCGGAGACGCCGCGCCTTCGTTCATGCGCACACCCCATTTCGATCATCTGACGCGAGAAGGGATCAACTTCAGCGCCGCCTACGCCGACTGCCCTATCTGCGTGCCCTCGCGCATGTCGATCATGACCGGCAAATACGTCACCACGCACGGCATGTCCGGCAATGGGCCATCCTCTCGCATCCTATCGGAAACTCGCAACACACTCCCGACCTGCATGAATGAATTGGGCTACCAGACCGCTGCCATCGGCAAGATGCACTTCACACCCCAGCGCGCCCGCCACGGCTTTCAGGAAATGATCCTGCCCGAAGACTACTACCGCCACATGGCTCGGCGAGGCTACGACGTCCAACCAATGCACCACGGCCTTGGCCAGAACGAGCTCTACCCTGGCATGGCCACTGTCCCCGAGGCCTTGACGCTCACATCCTGGACTGCCGAACAGTGCGTAGAGTTCATCCGCGAGCGTCGTGACCCCACGGTTCCCTTTTTCCTTTGGTGCTCTTTTTCCAAGCCGCATCCGCCGATCGACCCGCCCGAGCCCTACTACTCCATGTACCGTGACTGCGACATCCCCCCACCGGTCTACGGCGACTGGAGCGAGGGTGAAAATGTGCCCTACGCATTCCGCCTGACGCGGGAAAAGCAGTCGTTTGATCTCGTGCCACCGGAAATCATCCGCGCTGCGCGTGCTGCATATTACGGCGTCATCACACAGATCGATTACAATATGGGCCGCATCTTCGCCGCTCTGCAAGATATGGGTATTTTCAACGAAACGCTTGTCATCTATACCTCCGATCACGGCGAATACCTGGGGGATCACCACGCCGGCGCCAAGAGCTTCTTCCACGAACCATCTGCCCACGTGCCATTTGCCTTGCGCATGCCGCAAGGCTGGGACAACCGCCAGCATGGGTCGCGCAATCCGTCCCTGGTCACGCTGGCCGACATTCTGCCGACTGTGGTGACAGCCGCCGGCGGAACACCGCCGCACGATGTGGACGGCCTCGACCTTGTCGCCCTGGCGCGTGGAGAGATCGCGCCGCGACCCTATTTGGAGTCACAGATGGGTGGCCCGAACCGGCCCGGAAATATCGCCATTACCGACGGCCGCTGGAAATACCTCTGGTTCCCCGAGGGCGGCTGCGAGCAACTCTTCCACCTGGAAAGCGATCCACAAGAACTGCGCAATCTCGCCGGCGCTGCCGAAGCCTCATCCCATCTCGAACGACTGCGGACCGAACTGATAGACCGTCACCACGCCCGCGGGTCAGCCGCAGTGGCCAACGGCAACTGGGTGACGCTGCCCGTGCCGCCCGATACCGAAGCAGATCGACGCAACACCAGTTGGCCCGGCTATCATACCGAGTACCACAATGTGGATGTTCGCCATTGAAAAGGGGATGCCTGTTTCGTAGGCTCCCCTGTTTTCCCCTTTAGTTTCATACGCATCATGCAAAGGAGAGTCCTGATGTTCCGAGTCCAAACTAGTCCTTCCAGCCGCTCCGCTTATGCGGTATGCGTTTTGCTGTTGGCGCTTGTCTTGGTGCTGGCGGCCTGCGGTGCCGACGACCAGTCTGATGCCGAGCAAGAGCCGGCTGCCGCTGAAGAAGCCGCTTCCGCGGATGACAGCGACGATGGCTCCGCCGAAGCGGGGATGATGTCCGCCAACGAGGCGCCCCAGCTTGCCGAAATGGTCGCTGCCGGTGACCTGCCCCCCCTCGAAGAACGTATTCCCAACGATCCGTTGGTAATCGACCTCCCATGGATCGAGGTCGGTCAATATGGTGGCACTTTGAAGCGCACCACCACCCGCAGCGATTTTCGTAGCACTTCGGCCTATATGTACGGCCATTCGCCGCTGCATTGGGAAGAGGGCGGCACGGCCGTCGGCCCGGGGCTGGCCAGAGCCTGGGAGAGCAACGCCGACGCCACTGAGTGGACCTTCTACTTCCGAGAGGGGACCAGGTGGTCCGATGGCGCGCCCTTTACAGTTGACGACATCCTCTTCTGGTGGGAGGACATGGCAGCCAACCCGGACCATCCAATGGCAATTCCGGCCTGGACACTCGTTGGCGGCCAGCCCATGACCGCCGAGAAGATCGACGACTACACCATTCGCTTCACGTTCGTTTCCCCCTCTCCCCTTATCGAGAGAGAGCTGGCCGCATTTGTCAATGGCGGAATCTCAGGCAATTTCGGGCCGTATCCACGTCACTACCTGGAGCAATTCCATCCGGAATACTCTGACGCTGCCGACTATGAAGAGTTCACCGAGAAACAGGACTGGTGGATAAATCCGGACCGGCCCGTATTGAATGCTTGGATGCCCGTAACGCTTGAACCTGGCAACCGCTTGCTTCTGGAACGCAATCCCTACTACTACGTCGTCGATACCGCCGGCAACCAGCTTCCCTATTTGGACAAGCTGGAAGTGATTTACTCCGAAAACGCCGAGGTTCTGAAGTTGCGCATCTTCAACGGTGACGTCAACTTTCACGCCCACCCCCATCTCTCACTGCGCGATCTGGCAGTTCTGAAAGAGAATGAGGCCAAAGGCGACTATCGTGTTCTCCTTTGGGATAACGGCGCCGGCGGCGCACCCGCCTGGGGCGTCAACTGGAACAACCCGGACGACGGCAAACGGGAAATCGTTCGCACTGTCCAGTACCGTCGCGCCCTGTCCCACGCCATGGATCGCGAGCGTATCCGTAAGATCACCTTCCTCGGCTTAGGCGAGGAGGCCAGCACCGGCACCATGTCCCCCAACTCAGTTCAGTTCAACCGCTCGGAAAGAGGCAAAGAAATACTGGTCGAATGGCGAGAGTCTGCGGTCACCTATGACCCTGAACTGGCCGCGAGCCTGCTCGACGAGATCGACGTGACAGACCAGGATGGAGATGGTTTCCGCGACCTCCCCGACGGCTCACCTCTCGAAGTCCGAATCGACTTCCCAGCCGGCAATACCGCCTTCCTCGAAACCGCCGAGCTGATGGTTGAGGACTGGAAAGCGGTCGGCCTCAACGCCTATGTCAATTCGATTCCCGGTTCGCAAGTGGGCGTGATGACCACCAGCGCCACCTACGACATTCGCCTCTATGGTGGCGGCGCGCCCGACGGTCCCGATGTCTTGACCTATCCTGCCTGGCTTGTTTCTTACGGCAGCGGTGGCCGCTGGGCTCCCCTATACGGCGCATGGATGGCCGCAGAGGGCACCCCCAAAGAGGGCACCGAGTTGGATCTGGACCCGCGCGACCGCACGCCCCCGCGTGAAGAAATCCCTGTGGACGATCCTATGTATCGCATGTGGGAGCTATACAAGCAGGCAATTGCGGAAGTGGATGTCGCCAAACGCGATGAACTCACCTTCGCAATCATCCAGATTCACATCGACGAAGGTCCCTTCCTATTGGGAGGCATCGCCGATCCACCCAATATCGTGGTCGCCGGCAACATGATTCATAACGTGCCAACTCGCGATGACCTTCCGCTCGGCGGTTGGCATGGCCCTGGTGTCCTTGGCATGCCCGGCGCGATGACCTATCCGGAAGTATACTTTATGGAACAGTAGCATTGCCGTCGTGTGTGCCGATTCATTCGATTCGGACTGCAACGGCTTTGCAATCCCCCGAAGGGGAACGCCGCAGGCTGAACCCTAGGGGAAATCCAGTGTCTTCCAGACAGTAAGTGGCGAAACGAAAGGATAACAAATAAGGGAGAGAGGAGTAGGCCCGAAGCTCCTCTCTCCCGCGTAGAAACATGGAAACACGTATTCAAACGGACCGACGGGCGGGCGTTTCGTCCGCTTTCTTGTATACTGTAGTTGTGTGAAGTCAGGAGCAGGCTGCACGTTGGAGGCCACTGTTGCACCAATTTATCATTCCCCGCTTTCTATACATGCTGGTCACGATGTTCTTTGTCTCGATCGTGGGGTTCGTAATTATCAATCTGCCGCCCGGCTCCTACTTGGATGTCTACCGCGAAGAGCTGGAGGCCCAGGGGACCACGACTACCGAGAGCCAGCTGGAAACGATAGTTCAGCAGTACGGCCTTGATCAACCCATCTACGTGCAGTATTGGAAGTGGGTGTCCGGCTTTGTCCAGGGTGATTTTGGGCGTTCGTTTGCCTACAACAAAGACGTGAGCGAGTTGATTTGGGAGCGACTGCTGTTGACAATGCTCATCTCGATCACAACCCTGATTGTGACCTGGTTTGTCGCTATCCCAATCGGAATCTATTCCGCCACCCACCAGTACCAGGCCAGCGATCATCTCTTCACCACCATCGGCATGATCGGCCTTTCAATCCCAAACTTCCTACTTGCTCTGATCTTCATGGTCATTGCCGCCATGACCTTTGACCAATCGGTCGGAGGGCTGTTTTCGCCCGAGTATGAGGACGCACCCTGGAACTTCGCCAAGCTATGGGACCTGTTGAAACATATGTGGATCCCTGTCATCGTTGTCGGCACGTCCGGAACGGCCGGGCTCATCCGCATGATGCGAGGCAATCTGCTCGATGTTCTCAAAATCGCATACATCACATCGGCGCGCGCCAAAGGGCTGCCTGAACGGCGAGTGATTCTGGTCCACGCCGTGCGTAACGCAGTCCATCCACTGGTGATGGTTCTGGGCACCAGCCTGCCGCAGATCATCTCAGGGGCAACCATCGTGTCAATGGTACTCAGCCTACCCACGACAGGTCCGCTCTATTTCAATGCGCTGCTACAACAAGACATGTATCTTGCCGGCACCTTCCTCGTCTTTCTGGCCGGGCTCTTGGTTATCGGCAATTTCCTGGCCGATATCCTGCTCGTCTGGATCGATCCCCGCATCCGCTATACCTGATCATGGCGACTACCGCTTCAACCGTCAATCTTCAATCCGGAAATGATGCCCGCAAAACTACGGCCATTTCACCTGCCAGGCTGATCGGGCGCCGCTTTCTGCGAAACCGGCTCGCAATCGGCGGCGGAGTTGTCCTGATCTTTTTATATATGTCGGCCCTGTTTGCAGACTTTTTGGCCCCAATTCCCTTTACCGATGTGCACGAAGACCACGTATTTGTGCCCCCGCAGCTGCCCCGTTTTCTCGACGAGCAGGGCAATTTTCACTTGCGTCCCTTTGTCTATGCCCTGGACAGCAAGATTGACATGGACACATTTCGCTGGGTACACGATGAAAATTTCGAAACCATCTACCCTATATACTTCTTTGTAGAGGGTTACGAATACAAACTGTTCGGCCTGATTCCGTTCAACCGCCATCTCTACGGCGTGGACGCGCCGGGCGTCTTCTACCTGCTGGGCAGCGACGACCTGGGCCACGATATGGTCGCGCGCGTCTTTATGGGTGCCCGCATTTCGCTGACGATCGGACTGGTCGGTGTGATCCTGACGATCATCTTCGGTGCTTCACTGGGCACGATTTCGGGCTTCTACGGCGGTATGATCGATACCATGATCCAACGCATCATTGAATTCCTGATGTCATTCCCCGCGATTCCTTTGTGGGCTGCTCTGGCCGCGGCCATGCCTCCAACCTGGTCCCCTTTGCAGCGATTCTTCGCCATTTCAGTAATCCTTTCCCTGATCCAGTGGACCGGCCTTGCGCGCCAGGTGCGGGCAAAAGTGCTGTCCTACCGCGAAATGGAGTACTCGGTGGCTGCCAGGGCCGCCGGCGCCTCCGACGCCCGCATAATCTTTCGCCACTTGCTGCCCAACGCCTTCAGCCACATTATCGTGGTCTCCACACTAGCCATTCCCGGCATGATTCTGGCCGAGACCGCTCTGAGCTTTCTGGGTTTAGGCATTCAGCCGCCTCAGACCAGTTGGGGCGCCCTCTTAAAGCAGGCGCAGCTTGTAAGTGTCCTCCTTCAACAGCCCTGGCTGTTGATCCCCGCCTTCTTCGTCATTGCGGCCGTCCTCACCTTCAACTTTGTCGGCGACGGCCTGCGCGATGCTGTCGATCCTTATTCCCTGTGAGAGAACTGCAAGAAACTGTCGAACGCCGGTACCGATTCTCGTATTGGGATTCTCAATCGCGGCCTCTGCAAAGCCCTGAATCGACAGGACCAGTCTTTGCAAATACAGTCATAAGAACAATGAACTTCAACTATCGGCAATTCTGTCTACCTTTTATTTTACTGACCTGCAGTTTGATCGCTGTCTGCGCCTGCGCGTCAGCATCCTCTTCGACCGGGACCGAATCTTCCCAGAGCCTTACTGGTGCTGACGAATCAGCCTCGCCGATAGCAAATCTGGCAATTTCAGTTTCTCCAGCCACAAAGCGATCTGCCGCCCCCCAAATCCACCCGCCGCTTGGAGCGAATATTGCCCCCCTTGCCTCTGGCCTCGCCTACATCAGAGGCGCCGAAGGCCATTTGGTGCCCGATGAAGCAGCTCACCTAGCCGTCGATGGCGATCCGGAAACAATCTGGAGTTCCCAGCAGCCGGCCCCGCAGTGGTACGCTATCGGTCTGGACAAGCCCTATCTGGTAGACAGAGTAGAAATGGTCATCACCCAGTCGCCACCAGGCCCGACAACGCACGAAGTATGGCTAGGACATGGGTCCGGCCTGCGCACCTTCTATCAGCGGTTGTCAGGTATCCACACAGAGGACGGCCAGACTCTTGCAGTCGCAATCGACCCACCCCAAATCGTGAACGAGGTCCTGATTCTTACCATTCACAGCCCTAGCTGGGTCGCTTGGCGCGATTTGAGGGTCTTCGGCACGCAACCTGCCATCCCCGATCTGGAAGAGGATCCCCCCCAATATGAAGTCGCTGAAGTCGCAACTGGTTTCAAGTACCCTGTCAGAGTGACGCACGCCGGCGACGGCAGTGGACGCATTTTCGTCGTCGAGCAACCAGGTCATATCCGCATTGTCAAGGATGGCGTCAAGAATGAAACAGCCTTTCTGGACATCTCAGAACGCGTCGACTGCTGCGTCGGCGAAAGGGGCCTGTTTGGGCTTGCTTTTCCTCCTTCCTTTTCTGAAAACAAACACTTTTACGTGAGCTATACAAACAGTGAAGGCGCAACCAATATAAGCCGTTTTGCCGCCTCCGACGACCCGGATTGGGCAAACGAAGAAAGCGAAGAAATACTCCTCACTATCGAACAACCCCATGAGAACCACAACGGCGGCCATCTGGCCTTCGGTCCACAGGATGGCTACCTCTATATCGGTAGCGGCGACGGCGGACTCCCCCGCGATCCTGAAAACAGGGGACAGGCGGCCGATTCCCTGTTGGGCAAGCTCCTGCGCATCGATGTGGAGGCCGGCGAGGCGCCTTACGCCATTCCCGCCGATAATCCTTTCGCGGCGAACGATGAATTCCGAGATGAAATCTGGGCGCTGGGTTTACGCAATCCATGGGGATTCGCCTTTGACAAGCAGAGCGGCGGCCTGTATCTCCCCGACACCGGCAACTACAAGCGCGAGGAAGTGAACTTCCAAGCTGCAGCCAGTCGCGGCGGCGAAAACTACGGCTGGCCCATCATGGAGGGCAGCATCTGTTTCGAACATGATCACGTTACCTGCAGCGCCGACGGACTGACCCTGCCGGTGGCCGACTACGACCACACGCGTGGATGCGCCATCGTCGGAGGCGCTATCTATCGCGCCGACAGTATCCCTGACCTGAACGGCATGTTCATCGTGGCCGATTTCTGCACCGGTCAGATCTGGGGTGTGAAATCGTTAAATGAAAATGAATCGTACAAAGAAGATATCAGTTGGAGGAGCGCGCTGATAACACAGGCTGGAATGCCTATCAGTAGCGTAGGCGGGGACGAAGACGGTAATGTCTACTTCACCGGCCACGCTGAAACCACCGGCGTCGTTTACATTCTTACCGACAAATAGCTCACAGACTTCAGCCCTGCCTGACGCCGGAATTCAGCGAGGAAGTGTCAATGGCGTCAAAGTCCAGTCCAGCTTAGAGCAACCTTATTTTTTCCATGACGAAAATTGTTGGCCTACTTTTCCTGGCACTATCTGTCCTCTTTGCGGCGGCATGTCAGTCAACAGGCGAGAGCGCTCCTGCGGCGAGGAACGCTAGGGACCCAGTAACGGCAATCGCCAATCTGACCTTTTCTATCTCCCCTGCGTCCCAATGGATTGCCGCCCCTTTCGCGCCCCCGCCAGCGGGAGAAAATGTCGCATTGCGGGCCTATGCCACAGGCTCAGCGAGAGACGAAACCGGCCTTCTTACAGTTGATGTGGAGACAGCAGGCCTTGCCATAGATGACGACTTCGACTCAGTTTGGAGTTCGCAACAGCCCGCCCCGCAGTGGTATTCACTTCTGCTCGACGACTTGTATCTTGTAGACAGAATTCAAATGGCGATCACGCAGGCGCCCGCCGGCCCAACCACGCATGAAATCTGGCTGGGCAACGGTACCGGTAGCCGCGCTTTGTACACGAGACTCTCCAATGTACCGACCGACGATGGTCAGATTCTGGATGTGAAACTTGATCCACCTCAGGTCGTAAACGAAGTCGTTATACTAACTCTCGATAGCCCTAGTTGGGTCGCGTGGCGGGAAGTGAGTGTGTTTGGCATGCCAGTGACAAGTCCTTCCCAATTGGAACGCAGGCCCCAATTGAGCCTACAGCCAATTGCATCCGGGCTGGAACTGCCCGTTAAGGTTACCCACGCCAACGACGCGAGCGGGCGTCTGTTCGTTGCTGAAAAGAGAGGACGCATCCGCATTGTCAGGAACGGAGCCGCACTTGATGAACCGTTCCTGGACATTGCCAATCGCGTCAGCTGTTGCGTTCATAGGGGCCTGATCGACATCGTCTTTCCACCTTCATTTGCAGACAGTCAGCATTTCTACCTGAGCTATACCAATATCGAAGGCCACACAGTCGTCAGCCGCTTCAGCACCTCGCCCGATTCGGACCGAGCCGATCCTGACAGCGAGGAAGTTGTGCTTACGATCGACCAGCCGGCCGAACACCACAACGGCGGCCACATGGCATTCGGGCCGAATGACGGCTACCTCTATCTGGCCAGCGGCGACGGAGGCTCCTTTAGCTACCCTGACAACCCGGCATTGGACCCCGGCACACTCCTCAGCAAGCTGCTGCGGATCGATGTAGAATCGGGTGCGAAGCCATATGCTATCCCCGACAGCAATCCCTTTTCGCAGGTCGATGGCTACCGCGGCGAGATCTGGGCGCTGGGCTTGCGCAACCCCGGCGAATTGACCTTTGACAAAGTAACTGGGGCTCTCTTTTTCCCCGATTCGGGGAATCGTCGTCGCGAAGAGATTAACCATCAGCCGGCCTCCAGCGCTGGGGGCGAGGACTACGGCTGGTTCAGAATGGAGGGAAACCTGTGTTTCGACAATTATGTCGTACCCTGTGACGCTGACGGTCTGACTCTGCCTGTGGCTGAATACGACCACTCTCAAGGATGCGCCGTAGCCGGCGGCGCAGTCTATCGCGGCCCCGGCTCTCCGAATCTGCAAGGTCTGTATCTGTATGCCGACTACTGCAGCGGCCGCATCTGGGGACTGAAAAGGCTCGACGGCAAAAATCAGATGAAATGGCAGAGCACTCTGCTGATTAACGCGCCTATTTCAATCAGTAGCATTGGCCAGGACGAAGTCGGCAACCTGTATGCCACCAGTTTTGGCGATGGCGTCCTATTTCTGCTCACCGAAAGACCTGCTGCACCATCAACTGCCGATACTCCTGCCAATATCGCCCTTCACGGCTCAGCGAGAGCTTCAGCGCAAGCCCAGTTGACAGAATTCGCAATCGATGGCGACCCCACTTCACATTGGGATTCCCAACAACCTGCGCCGCAATGGTTCTCAGTTATCCTGGATGACCTTTACCTTATAGACCGCTTGGAACTGGTTTTCCCCAGGGGAGATACTGGTCCTACCACTCTTGAAATCTGGCTGGGCAACGGCTCCGGCACGCGTACCCTGTTCAAGCGGTTGACCGATGTCCGTCCTGAGAGTTATCAGTCGCTGATTATTCCTATTCATCCCCCTCAGAGTGTCAATGAGGTAATGGTAGCAACCCTGCAAAGCCAGGGAAACGTCGCCTGGCGGGAAGTGAGAGTATTAGGCACGCCAACCACCGACTTAAATGCGGAAATCGATGCGCCGAGTGTAAGGCTCGACGAAGTCGTCACCGGCTTGGAACTACCCGTCCTGATCGCCCACGCATCCGACAACAGTGGCCGCATGTTCGTGGCCGAGCAGAAAGGACGCATCCGCATTGTCAAGGATGGCCGCCTTCTTGAGTCCCCGTTCCTCGACATTTCCAGCCGTGTCTCCTGCTGCGGTGAGCAAGGCCTGTTCGGCATCGCCTTTCCACCTGGTTATGCCGCCAGCCAACACTTCTACGTAAGCTATTCCAACATAGAAGGCAATACAACAGTCAGCCGCTTCCAGACTACAAACGACCCGAACAGTGCCGATCCGGACAGCGAGGAAGTTGTACTCGAAATCGAACAACCCTACAAGGTCCATAATGGTGGCCATCTGGCTTTCGGCCCACAAGACGGGTATCTGTACATCGGCAGCGGTGACGGCGGTACGTTTCGCGACCCTGACAACTGGGCGCAGCGGCCCGACACTCTCCTAGGGAAAATCCTGCGAATCGATGTTGAGTCAGGTTCCAAGCCCTATGCCGTCCCCGCCAGCAATCCCTTCGCCAGCTCGCACGAATATCGGCCGGAAATCTGGGCGCTGGGTCTGCGCAACCCCTGGGGATTCGCCTTTGATCAGCAGACCGGCGACCTCTTTATTCCAGATGTTGGAGGCAGCCTACGCGAGGAAGTGAATTATCAGGCTGCCGAGAGTCGAGCCGGCCTGAATTACGGCTGGGCAGTCATGGAGGGAACCATCTGCTTCGAGCATGATCTCCTCACCTGTAGCGCCGACGGACTTACCCTTCCTGTTGCCGAGTATGATCATGCACGCGGCTGTGCGATAGTCGGGGGCGCGGTCTACCGGGGAAGCGACTATCCAGAAATTCAAGGTCTCTTCCTCTTCGCGGACTTTTGTCGCGGGGAGATCTGGGGTCTAAAGCGAAATGAGGAAGTTTCGAGCAGAGACGCCCAGGTCTGGTGGCACAGCGCTCTCCTCGCGAACACAGGCTTTCCTGTCAGCAGCATCGGCGAAGACGAGGAGGGCAACGCCTACGCCGCCGGCTATCAGGATGGTACAATTTACATGATCACGTCGAGATGAACCGACGATATGCTCGTCGGCATCGCTGGCACAATCCGTTACGAGTCCTTGAACTCGGTTCTCACAAACCGTGCATTCAGTGACAACAGAAACCTGTCCCATAGGATCAGCCAACAATGAGATTCGCCGTCGCGTTGACCAGCCTGCTGCTATCCCTGATACTATTGACCTCTTGCGAAGCCATGCTGGTGTCGGAAGTCCCCGCTGCAGCGGCCAACCCAACCCGCCAGACCTCCCCAACTGAAACACCAACAATCCCCCCCACGGCCACACCGACTCAACTGCCTACTGCAATGCCAGGGCCTGAAAGTCAAAATGTCGCGCCGCTGGGAACAGTACGCGCCCATTTGGGTGAAGAAACGGCCCAAAATGCCATCGATGGCGACCTCGAAACGATCTGGAATTCAACGGGTTTTCCTGCAATGTGGATTGCTATCGCTCTAGACGAGCTGTATCTTGTTGAAAAGGTTGAGCTGGTCGTTGCTCAGGCTCCTGCTGGCCCGACGACGCATGTTCTGTGGGTCGACAACGGTTCTGAAGTGAGAACGTTGTTCAAGCGATTCGCTGACGTCCATACAGAAGACGGGCAGACGCTGACAATCGAATTCAATCCCCCCAGTCCCATGAAAGAAGTCCTGATCCAAACACTCCATAGTCCCAGTTGGGTCGCTTGGCGGGAGGTGAGAATAATTGGTACGCCTCTTTCTCCCCAAAATGAGGGCGAAAAGCCTCCCCCGCTAAAACTTGAGAAATTCCTCGACGGCCTCGAGCTGCCGGTGCAAATTACCCATGCCGGAGACGGTAGCGGTCGAATCTTCGTAGTGGAGCAGAATGGCCGTATCAAAATCGTTCAAAACGGAGTCGCCAACGATGTCCTTTTTCTCGATATATCGGATCACGTAAGTTGCTGTGGAGAACTTGGGCTCATGAACGTCGTCTTCCCCCCCTCCTTTAAGGCTAGTCAGCAATTTTACCTGAGCTATACCAATCTTGACCGCGAATTCGTCGTCAGCCGCTTCTCAACCTCAAGTAATGGTGCCACAGCAGACCTGGCCAGCGAGGAAATCCTACTCGCCGTGAGTCAACCCCATCACGCGCACAACGGAGGAAGTCTGGCATTTGGTCCGCATGACGGCTACTTGTACGTCGGTGTAGGCGACGGCGGCAGTGAAGGCCGTCCAGCCCACTTCCCACAAGACCCCCAACTGCTTCTGGGAAAGATCCTGCGCATTGACGTTGAATCAGGTGCCGATCCATACGCTATACCTGCCACCAATCCCTTTGTCGGCGACGATGGCTTCCGTAACGAAATCTGGGCACTTGGCCTGAGAAATCCTTGGGGATTCGCGTTCGATGGCAACACAGGTGAATTCTACATCCCGGATACCGGACACAACGACAGAGAAGAGGTGAACTTCCAGCCAGCTACCAGTCGCGGCGGCGAGAACTACGGCTGGCCTACGATTGAAGGGACTCGATGTCCCAAGATTGAGGACCTGCCCTACCCCTGTAGCCAGGCAGGGTCATTCGAATCTCCTGTAGCAGAGTTCGACCATACGGGCCATTGCGCTATTGTTGGCGGGGTTGTCTATCGCGGCACCGAACTGCCCCATCTCAGTGACCGTTTCATCTTTGCCGATTTCTGTCGCGGGGTCATCTGGAGCTTGAAGAAGCCAGAAAACAAAGATGCAACCGGTTCGAATCCCCCGATTCCGGAGGAATGGCTGACCGAAGTAGTATTGTATTCCTCCGTCCCAGTCAGCAGCATCGGAGAAGATGAAGGCGGGAATCTCTATTTCACTGGCTACGCCGACGGCACAATCTACCTGATTTCGCCTGGACAAAGCGAGTAGAGATGCCTGTTTGCCCAACTGGCGCAGCCTTAGACAAAGCTGGAAACGCAAACTAAGAGTATGGGTCGCTGGGCGAGGCCGTTCCTCTTGCGAGAGTGATCAACGGGATTCGAAAAATCTTTCCCCTTGGAAGCCGTGACGAAGTTCCTCTTTTCCATGTCTGCAGAATCTGCCGCAACAATATGTAAGATAATTCGAACAAAGGAGGTCCAGTGATGGAAAAAGATCGCCCCAACATTCTCTGGTTCTGCACAGACCAACAAAGGTTCGACACCATTCATGCCCTTGGCAACCCCCATATCAACACCCCCAATCTGGATCGCCTCGTCGCGGAGGGCGTCGCCTTCAACCACGCCTACTGTCAAAGCCCCATCTGTACCCCAAGCCGGGCCAGTTTCCTCACCGGACGCTATCCTGCCAACGTGCGCGGATGCATGAATGGTAACGAGGAATGGGGCGAAGGCGCTCCCCTCGTAACTGCACTGCTGGCCGAGAGCGGCTACGACTGCGGCCTCAGCGGCAAGTTTCACCTGGCCGGCGCACACGGCCGCGAAGAGCCCCGCCCCAAAGAAGACGGCTACAGAGTCTTCCACTGGAGTCATGACCCCGAAGATCGCTATCCATCCGGCCATGCCTACGCCGACTGGCTGGCCGCGCAAGGATACTCTCTAAGAGATCTTAGAGAAGACCCTGCCTCGATTCCCCCGGACCTGCACCAGACCACCTGGTGTACCGACCGCGCCATCGAGTTCATGTCCGAGAAACGGCGCAAAGGTCCTTGGCTGATGAGCGTAAATGTATTCGACCCCCATTCACCGTTCGATCCACCACAGGAATACCGCGATCGCTACGATGCATCCAAAATGCCCGCCCCACTCTTTCGCCAGACCGACATCACTACACAATCGGCAATTCCCGGCGACTTCCCGAACCCATCCCGTCCCCCTCAGGATTTCAATGCCCACGACGTGATCGCCGCCTACTACGCCATGATCGAGCTGATCGACGACAACGTGGGGCGACTGCTGGCAGCGCTCGAAGAAACCGAGCAACGCCAAAACACCGTCATCATCTTCACCAGCGATCACGGCGAGATGCTCGGAGATCACGGCCTGATCACGAAGGGCTGTCGTTTCTACGAGGGGGCAGTGCGGGTACCGCTGATCATCAGCTGGCCGGGCCAGTTCCCTTTGCAGGAAGAGCCGGTTCTCGAAGATAGTCCCGAGGATGACGGATCCGGCGAAGAGGAAGAAACGATCTCTGACGAGTCCAATGACAACGCGTCAGCCGATTCACCCGCCCCGGCCGGATTCGTCAGTAACGCCCTGGTGGAGTTAATCGACATCGCGCCCACACTGCTCGAGCTGGCCGGCCTGCCCATCCCCCTCCGAATGCAGGGCCGCTCTCTTCTGCCGATCCTGCGCGGCGAACTGCCGCCCGATCAACACCGCGATTTTGTCCGTTGTGAGTTCTACCGGGCTCAGAATCCCGCTGTTGTCAGCCGCGTAAAATACGAGGGCAGCTATGCCACAATGTACAGGGACACCCGGCACAAGGTAGTCGTCTACCACGGCCACGAACAGGGAGAACTCTACGACTTGGAGAATGACCCCGGCGAGTTCGAAAACCTCTGGAATGACCCAGACTACGCCGATCTTCGTTTCGACCTGATGCGCCGAAACTTTGACGCCCTGGCCTTCTCCGTCGACCCCGGTCCGCCGCAAAAGACACCTTTTTGAACAGGAGACTAAGAACGACAGGCTAGGACAACACAGCAACAAAGAGTGAAGACCTGATCTCCTCCACTCAACTTGGAGTCTGGTAAGTCAGGTCGTAGTCACCAACCCTGTGCAACTGAACCGACGCGGAGGCCAGGATCGGTTCCCCAATTTGACGCCACTGCTCAATCTCTTCCCCGATCCGGCTCTCTGAGTCGAGCCCACTGGGCACATTCTCTTCTCGGTTCAACACACTAGCGGAAACCGCGATCCGATCACGCCCCTTCCATCGGGTTGAAGCACCTCAATATGAATTCACCAGCAAAACGAAACATCACAGAAAGGGAACTACGACCGAAGGAGGCCCTACGATGAAAAACGAGCGACCCAACATTCTCTGGTTCTGCACCGACCAGCAGAGGTTCGACACCATTCATGCCCTTGGCAACCCTCATATCAACACGCCTAATCTGGATCGCCTCGTCGCGGAGGGCGTCGCCTTTACCCACGCCTTCTGCCAGAGCCCCATCTGCACGCCCAGCCGGGCCAGCTTCCTTACCGGCCGCTATCCCGCAAATGTGCGCGGCTGCATGAACGGAAACGAAGAATGGGGCGAAGGCGCCCCGCTCGTAACCGCCCTGCTGGCCGAAAGTGGCTACGACTGCGGCCTCAGCGGCAAGTTTCATCTTGCCGGCGCGCACGGGCGCGAAGAGCCTCGCCCTGAGGATGACGGCTACAGAGTATTCCACTGGAGTCATGACCCACAAGACCGCTACCCATCCGGCCACGCCTACGCCGACTGGCTGGCCGCACAAGGTTATTCCCTGCGCGACCTTAGAGAAGACCCGGCCTCGATTCCGCCCGACCTGCACCAAACCACCTGGTGTACCGACCGTGCCATCGACTTTTTATCAGAGAAGAGGCGCAAGGGACCCTGGCTGATGAGCGTAAACGTCTTCGATCCCCACTCACCCTTCGACCCGCCGCAGGAGTACCGCGATCGATATGACGCATCCAAGTTGCCCTCTCCCTTATTCCGGCAGAGCGACCTTGACACCCAGCAGTCAATCCCCGGAGATTTCCAAAACGAAGCCCGCCCGCCGCAAGATTTCAATGCCCAGGACATCATCGCCTCCTACTACGCCATGATCGAGCTCATCGACGAAAACATCGGTCGGCTGTTGGACGCGCTTGAAGAGACAGAGCAACGCGAAAACACCGTCATCATCTTCACCAGCGATCACGGCGAGACGCTGGGAGACCACGGTCTCCTCCTCAAAGGTTGCCGATTCAACGAGGGGTTGGTGCGGGTTCCGCTAATTATCAGCTGGCCAGGCCACTTCCCCGTGCAAGAAGAGCCGGTTCTCGAAGACATTGCTGCCGACGAAGATTCCAACGGAGAGGAAAACGACGAAATGGAGGATTCGGCGGCAGACGCGCCTGAAGAAGATTCACCCGCGGCGCCTGCCGGCTTCGTCAGCGACGCCTTGGTCGAGCTTCTCGACATCGCGCCCACGCTACTGGAGCTAGCCGGTCTGTCCCTGCCGCGTGGTATGCAGGGTCGTTCCCTGCTCCCCATTCTTCGAGGCGAGGCCCCACCCCATCAGCACCGAGACTTCGTCCGCTGCGAATACTACAGCGCCCTCAATCCCAATATCCCCGGACGGGGCCAATACGAGGGCAGCTATGCCACCATGTACCGTGACCGACGCCACAAGGTCGTCGTCTATCACGGCCACGAGCAAGGGGAACTCTACGACCTGGAGAAAGATCCCGGTGAATATGAGAACCTGTGGGATGATCCCGATAGCACCGCCCTGCGTTTCGACCTAATGCGCCGCAATTTCGATGCCCTTGCCTTCTCCATCGACCCGGGACCGCCGCAGACTAGGCCTCACTAAAGACAGGCCAAACGCCCAAAGAGTGGAATTGCCGTCAAAATGTGCTGCAGCCTGACCCTATCCCTTTATCCGGGCGTTTGGTAGGTCAGGTCATAGTCTCCCACCCTGCGCAGCGGAACCGACACCGGCGCCAGACTCGGCTCCCCCTGTCGAATCCACTGCTCGATCTCTTCTCGTTGTCCCAGCCTTCGCAGCGCATTCCAACTGGCGCTGTAGTTGGCGCGCCCGCTCGGCCCCGCCGAATCCCAAAAGAACAAATTCTCAACCCCTTGCCCGTAGAGTGCAGCGGCCTTGCGGCGAAACGCCTCCGGCGACATGTGGCGCGGCATCACGTTGAGCGCAAGCTGACACTCCGTCCCCTCGACCAACTCGACAAAATGGCGGACTTCCGCCTCATCCTCCCAGGCCATCCCCATGCTATCCAAATCCGGCACGTCGGTGTAAGGAATCAACGTATCCACCAACGCCTCATCGACCCACCTCTTCAGGTCCAGCCCGTTTTGCAGGTTCTCTTCCCGATTCAGTACACACGCCGACACCTTGATCCGCTCTCGCCCCTGCTCCCGCGCCAGCTCGTCAAGAGCCTCGCGTAGTTCCCGTTGAAATTCCGTCAAAGCCGTACCCCGGTAGGCCAGCCAGCGCGGGTCATCGTCCGCCAGCTGCCGTGGGTCCTCTCCGAAGGCAGCCTTGAACCCGTCAACCATGGGCGGTTCATAATCCACCAGCGGCGGCCGCCTGTTGTAGAGTATGCAAACGCCGTCAATAGGATGTTGCGCGACCTCCAGCAGCATGTCGATTACGAACCGGCGTGTGTCCGCAAACGCGTACGAAACACGCGGCGCCGTCCTTCCGTCCTTGCCCACCATGCGCAGGTCAGGTCGTGTAAAGTAGAGACTGCCCGCGTTCCACTGTTCCAGCGGCGCCGGATAAAAGAAACCCGCCGGACGGTAGCTCGCATGAAAACTGAGTCCAATCTCGTGGGCGGCATTCAGCGCCACCACCAACGGGTCCAGTTGGCCCTCACGGAAAGTACGCCATGTCTCTGCGTGTAGCCGGTCCCCCTGCCTGTCAAAGTCTTCGATGCCGTCGGCCGCCGGAAGTCGCCCGGCCTGCCCCAGGTAAAACATCAGGTCGCCCGCGCCGCACTCCCAGTAGAGTCGCGAAAAATCGGTGTGTCGATATGGTTCGATCTCGTTTCTCACCGCCTCCTCGGTCGCCGTCCCATACAGGAAGAGATAACCGTGCGCGTCGTTGTGCGCAAAAAGCGTGCGTGTGTCCGAACGCCTTCGTTCTGCCTCCACGCCAGCCGCCTCCTCCTCAGAAAGCGGGACAAGCTTGACGTAAGCAACCTTAGTGCGCTGGCAAGATACCGCCGCTGCCTCATCACTGGTGCCCGTTGGCGTGCAGACCTGTCGCAGGAAAAGCTCCTGCCCCGTCAGATCCGCCTCCTTCCACCACAACTCGTAGACACTGTGCCCGTGCGGACTTGAAGGCGCCCACTCCGCGCCCATGTTCAAACGGGAAAAACACGGGTCGTCGCTCAATCTCGCCTCCACCGCGGCGATTCCCCTATGTTCTGGATAGACACCAATGTAAATGCGATGCCACCCGCTCAATTCAAGGCCGACAGCCACTTCCGGCGCCGCCGTCTCTTCCCCAGCGCAGAGCAGATTCCCTCTCAACTCTGCAGTCTCATACGGCTGTGCATGCCAGGCGTGTCGTTTTGGGCTGGCAGAAATGGCGGTCTGTGGCTGACAGCGGTCAAGGTCGGTAATGTAGATCGCATCATCGTGCGCAGGCATGACTCACACCTCCATGCGAGGATCAAAAGCGTCTCTCAGTCCATCGCCGCTACCGCTACCAATATGGTCGCTTGAATGAGAAAAAGTCCAGTCGGGTACGCGGTCGTGATCCGCATCGCCTGGTCATCTAACTCAAATTCAAATCCAGGAACAGTTGAGATAGCTGCTCCATCTGTTCGTCGCTTAAAGAGTGGTATGGCGGCCTCCGCCAGCGTTGGGACAGGCCGAAATGTTCAAAAGTTCCATGCAAAGCCGCGTCAAAGCCGCCGGTCACATTGAGGACATATTCAAAGTAGGGCATGTCGTAATCCCTTATGATGCGGGCTGCCTCCGCCCAATCCTCCGTCTGCACCGCCTGCCAGTACGCCTGCGTGATCTGTGGCGCGAAGGTAACGAATGTGGACAGATAACCGTCGCACCCATAGTGAATCAGGTCAAAATGGTTCTGCTTCTGCCCGCCGGAAATGATTGCCCAGTGACCGTGAAGCAAAAGCGCCATCTTACGAGCAAAAACGCCCACCAGGTCGTCCTTGATAGCAATGACGCCTGGCGTATCGTCCCGCAACCGCCGCAGCACCTCCAATCCCATCGCCTGCGAGCGGCTGAAAGCGTTGGTCACCACCATAACGGGGATTTCGGCAGCCACCGCAGCATAGTGGGCTACAAAACTGTCAGCAGTACAGGAACCGGCCCAGTCCGGCGGCAATACCATCAGCACGTCAGCCCCAACTTCGCGCGCGTAACGGGCGAACTCGACTGTCTTGCCTGTCCACCAGATGCGGTCGGCCGCTACCACCACCGCCCGTCCTGCCGTCTGCTCGGCCACCACTTTGGTCACTTCCCCCACTTCATCATCGGTCAGCAGGGAAAAAAGACTGTCCCCATACGTCAGGAGCATAGTCGTGCTGCCGGCTTCGATGCCCCTTTCCACCAGCCCTCGCAGACTGCCGTAGTCTATCGCGCCGTCTCGCGTGAACGGCGTATGAACGGACATCACAGGCCCTTTCAGCAGACCACGAAGTTCTTGAGGAGAACGCATGGAAAGATCCCTATTTGTGGCGAATGTGCGGATCGGCTAACGCATGAAGGATGTCTGCAACCGTCAATAAGCCCAATGCGGTGGATACTTGTCCAGAACATAACCGCCTACGCTGCGCAGCGGTACAGTCCGGTAAAGCCGTCCATCGCCGTCATCAAATTCGTCCAACTGATCCCTGTGCCCCAGCCGTCGAATCATGCTCCATTCCCTCAGCCTTTGGTGACGCCCATTGGTGTCCCAGAAACACAGACCGTCAGCCCCTGCCGCGTAGTATTCCAGCGCACGGCCCCGGAAAGCCTCCGGAGGCATAATTCGAGGCATAATCTCTGGATAGTATCGGACAGACGAACTTCTGGTCAGCTGTGCAAAATAATCGACGTCAATTTCCTCATCGCGCCATGGGTACGATATCAGATTGTCGATCAACCCCTGTTCAACCCAGGCCGGCACGTCCAGCCCATAGAACAAATTGGTCTTGGCGTTATTCAGCACATGCGCCGAAATCTCCAGCGGCCGCCCCCGCGCCGCGCCGATTTTCTGCATCTCCCTGCGCAGGTCCGCCATGAATTCGGTCATCACCCCCGCCCGGTAACGAAGATACCGCTCATCGTCCTCCGCCAGTTGCGTTGCGTCTAGCCCTGTCTCTTCCCTGAACCCTTCGACCAGCGGCGCCTCGTACAGGAGAAATGGCGCGCCCCTGTTGAATATTGGGTTGATGCCGTCAATGTCGTATCGCGTAGCCATTTCAAGGAAAACGCGTACCACCAGGTCCTGCACCTCTGGGAAAGCGTAACTCATCCGCGCAATCTCCCGACCGTCAATGTCCACACAGCGCCACTCCGGGTGCTGCATGTAGAAGTCGCCGGTAAAGTAATCCTCAAATGGGGGGCAGCATTGAAACGCCTCCATACGCTGACTGATGTGGACCTCCAACCCCGCGCTATGGCCATATTCCACTACAGTCTCAAGCGTGTCGATGCCCGCGCCTGCCAGAATCTGCATAGACTCGGCGATGTATCGGTCGTGGATCCTCGGGAAGTCCTTCGTCTTGCTTCCCGTCAGACTGCCGATAGCGGAAGGATAGGTAAGCACATCCCCGCCGGCGCCAGGACACCAGAACATTTTCTGAAAGTCCGTATCTCTGAATGGCTCGAGAAACTCCCAGATCTCTTCTC
This sequence comes from Caldilineaceae bacterium, assembly GCA_963662575.1. Taxonomy (GTDB): domain Bacteria; phylum Chloroflexota; class Anaerolineae; order Caldilineales; family Caldilineaceae; genus Bin5. The sequence continues at coordinate 4,651,440 of OY759723.1, read as the reverse complement.
TGCTCGTAGGCCGGAAGCGGCCAAAGTCGCTGAAACCGTCATTCATGCAGATGAGGCGCCTGTTGCTGCTGTCGGCTCGATCGGCCAGCAGCTGTTCAACCTCGTCGTCGTCCAAGGGTACCAGCTTAGCATAGGCGATGTAGGCAGGCTGTGAAATACCGGCCGACTGTTGCCCGAAAATCAGGTCCTGGCCAGTAAGATCCGCTGTCTTCCAATAACGTTCGTCCAAGGAGTAATTGTCTCCAAACTTTCCCTCTTCGATCTCGCGGTTAATCTTGGTGAATGAGCTGTCGCCGGAAAGTTTGACGCGGGCCAGGTCGACAGTCCAATTGCTCCAGAGACCAATATAAATGCTGTGCCATCCGGAAACGCCCACGGGTAGAGTTATCGGCGGCGCCTCCGTCTCGGGGCCGGCGATAAGCATGTTGCCGCAAAAGCCCTCGGTTTCGTAAGGAACGACCTGCCAGTGGTATTTTCGTCTGTCGGCGGAGAGGGCAAGCTGAGGCTGACACTGGCCCAGATCGGTCAGATAGATCGGATCACGTGCAGGCATATAATTTTCCTCCCGAAGGTTCTGGCTAGTCGGGTTCAGAGGCTGCTGCGGGGGGATGGCGCTAAAGCATTAACTGGCACCATCCGCCCAGAATATAACCCAAATGACAGAAACCGTGCAACTCGCTTTCGGAGGGGCCGCATGCCGGAGGTGGGGAGCGTCTGGGGGAGACGTGGCGCGGAAGTGCTACTCATCTGGCGACGAGTGAGTGAACCGCGCTTGTACTTGTGCAGTTTCAACAAAGTATCCTGTCCCCAGGGCTACGTGGCCAGGATACCGTGGCTGAATACCAGGTACTACAGGCCACTCTATCCTGAGGAAAGGGCTAAAGGGACCGTTCACATGCCCCCGACATTTGGCCGCGGGAACTGTTCAGTCAAACACCAGCACTGACCGTGCAACCTTGCCCTCGTTCATGTCGGCAAATGCTTCGTTTATCTCATCCAGCGGCCGGTACCGTGAAATCAGTTCGTCCAACTTGATTTTGCCCTGCTTGTAAAGATCGAGAATCCATAAAAAGTCGACACGCGGCCGCGCCGCGCCGTGAAAAGCGCCCATTAGCGTCCGATCTTCCAGCAAATGCCATCCCTCAACTGAGACATCCTGTCCCGTCGGCTGTACACCCACCACCACCGCCGTGCCCGTCATCCGCACCGAGTCGATCGCCTGCCTCACAATCGACGGAAAGCCCACAACCTCAAACGCATAGTCCGCGCCCCCGTCCGTGATTTCGATAATCCGCTGGACCGGGTCCTCCTTGGCACTGTTAACAAAGTGCGTCGCCCCCATCTGCTCGGCCAGCTCCAGCTTGTAATCAACCGTATCGACCGCGATTATCTTGCCCGCCGCAGCCAGCACGCCTCCCTGGATCACATTCAGCCCCACCCCTCCGCAGCCAAACACTGCCATCGACGCCCCCGTCTCGACCTGGGCCCGGTTCACCACCGCGCCAATGCCGGTAATAACGCCGCAGCTTATCAAACAAGCCTGTGCCAGCGGCGTGTCATCCGGCACCTTCACGCAAGCGTCGGCCAGCGCCAGCGTCTGCTCCACAAACGTGGGCCGTACGTGATAGATCGGTTCCCCATCCTGCTTATACCGGCTCACCGGCTCCATGCGATGCGTTTCGCACAGCGCGGGACGGCCATTTGTGCAGTTCCGGCAGCTCCCGCACATCGCATCCAGCGAAAGAATAATCTTGTCGCCCACCGCAAAGTCGCGCACACCGTCCCCAACTGCCCGCACAGTGCCCGCCCCCTCATGCCCCAACAACCAGGGCATCCGCCGCGGCGTCCTATGATCGTTAACGTAGTGGTAGTCGCTGTGACAGACCCCTGCCCCAACAATATCCAACAACACCTCGCCAGTCCCCGGCTCCTCGATCTCGACCTCTTTAACGGCCACAGGCGCGTGCGCCTCATACAAAATCGCAGCTTTCATCATAGCTCCCCTTGTGTAAGATGAGAGAAGAATTTCAAGTCGAAGCAACCACAATCATATATGAGAATCGCCTTCCGCACTAGGAGCCTGGGCCCGGTCCAAATCGCACCTTGACCCCAAATAAAAGCCTACTCCCCAGTCACGCAGCCATTGTCATTGCGCGCCTTCTCCGAACTGTCTCCCCTGAGACCGTACCCGTCTCTCCCGCAACGCTCCCTCCAAAAACCCGTCCTGCCACCGTCGCAATGGTGTCCCGCCACTATCCACTGACCACTGACCACCGACCACTGCAGTTCGACGCCCCCCTCCAAAACCAACCCTCGCCACCGCAGCGCTTGTCTCCTGCAACTGTCCACAGTCCCCCGCTTGACCACCCACCATCACTCCGCCCTCCGCCCTCGCCTTCCCTCTCGTCTGTCCCCAGTATTCCTGCAGATACCGATTCATACCCAGCAAAGCGCTCCCCTGAAGAAACACCTTCCGCCACCGCCACCTCCCATGCCTTCCTCCCGCACGCCAAAGGCAAAGCCACTCTTTCACCAATTGGACCAAAGGAGGTTCCGAATCAGCACCTGTCCACTGCCAATCCATAGTAAAATACATAGGTCAAAGAAAAATGAGACTTGCGCTCAGTGGCTACCCGCCAGATTCGGCCTGTTAGGATCGGCCTCTTTCAACGTGTTAGAATGCACACGCTACGGCCTCCTGGGCGCAGAACTGAATTCCTCTGCCAAACGCGCCGGCCGCCTTCCGTGTGGCAGCCTGGAAACTGCGTCTACGAGTAAGGGAAATCCATGAAATCAGAAGAATTAATGCAAGAGGAGCCTCGCAAACAGCAGGATGTCGTTCCGGATAACGGCAGTGCCGCACAGCGGCCTGGAAGGACCCTTAGCGCCAGCGATCGAGCCCCCGATGAAGGGCGTCGCGTCTCCAAAGAGGAGTACTTCGCTAAGTGGTACGAGAATCCCTACCCGGACATTGACGTAAGTTACGAGTGGAACAACGGCATCCTGGAGGCCAAACCCTTGCCCAACCAACCTCAGTTGGACCTCTACAACTGGTTCCTTATCCTGTTGTATTGCAACATTGTAACCTTCCGCCACGCCTCCCTGCTCAACTTGGAAACCGGCTTCGAACTGACAATGCCCGACCCTGACGCTCCTTCGGGAACGAGGGAAGCCGTGCGCAAACCCGACGTTGGCGTAATTCTGAACACCAACCCAACGCCATGGGGCCGTATCGACCAGCGTCACTTCGAAGGCGTGTGCGACCTTGTAGTTGAGGCCGTCTCCGATTCCACCATCGCCGAAGTCCTGCGCGACACAGAAGAAAAAAAAGAAGACTACGCGCTCGGCGGTGTGATGGAATACTTCATCCTCGATCCAACCGGTGAACACATGCGGTTCTACCGTCTGGCGTCGCCTGGTCACTATGAGACCATTCAGCCCAATAATCTGGGTGTGATCCGTTCAGAAGTCTTGACCGGTTTTCAGTTCCGAATAGATGACCTGGACCGAAAGCCTCCGCTGCAGGAGTTGGCACTGGATGCCGTTTACAGCGACTATGTAGTTCCCGGCTATAGAGCCTCAGTTGAGAAGGCCGCAAGCGAAGCAAATCGCGCAGAAAGCGAAGCGAAACGCGCAGAAAGCGAAGCGGCTGCCCGAATACAGGCAGAAAAAAGAGCTGCATCCAGTGAAGGCCGCCTGCGCGAACTGGAAACGGAACTGGAGAGACTGCGCAAGAGACTCTCTTAAATCCTCCCAAAACTGGCCGCAACTTCAACGCAGAGATCTCTTCCACAAGCCAGAAGTGATAAAATCAAAGAAACGCAAACGCCAGCTACCATGAATTAAATTCGCTGGACCGTCACCTTCAACCCATGAAAGGAAGCCAAAATGGGCATCAGCCTCGGTATCGTCGGTCTGGGATCTTTCGGCAGTTCCTTCGCCGATCTCTTCATGAGCCACCCGCTCGTAGACAGAATCGCCCTTTGCGATCGCGAACCGGAACGCATCGCCCGCTTCGCAACCGATGAACGCTGGCAAGCCAAATTCCACCCTCGCGACGCCTACGCCTCACTCGACGAAATCTGCGCCAGCGACATCGACGCCCTGGCACTCTTTACCCAGCCCTGGCTTCACGCGCCCCAGGCCGTCCAGGCCATGGAAGCGGGCAAACACGTCTACAGCGCCGTTCCCATCGTCATGTTGCCCGACGGCGACGAAATCCTCGACTGGTGCGCCCGTCTCGTCGAGACCGTGGAACGTACCGGCCAAAACTATATGCTGGGTGAAACCACCTTCTACCGGTCTGAGGCAATCTACTGTCGCCGGCGTGCGGCCGAAGGCGCCTTCGGTGACTTCGTTTACAGCGAGGGCGAATACCTCCACGACGTTGAAAGTGTCGGCAGCAACCTGCGCCAGGTGCAGGCCCACCGCCTCGCCAGCCAGGCCGGGCAAGAATGGCTACAGGTTCGCGATGCCTACATAAGCAAGGGCATCCTCACCGGCCCCATGCACTATCCCACCCACTCAACCGGCGGACCGATGAGCGTCATGAACGCCCATGCACGCAAAGTTTGCGCCTGGGGCTACCAAAATCGCACCGGCGACAGCTATTTCGACGAGAATGGCTACGGCTTTAGCAACGAAACAGCCCTCTTCTACATGAGCAACGGTTCTACCATGCGTATTTGCGAACTCCGCGAGATCGGGCACCGCGGCCGTGAAATATTCCGCGTCTACGGCACACAAGGCAGCTTTGAAAACGATCACTGGTGCAATAAGGAAGGAAGCACGCACCTTACTGCCGAACAGATGCGTGAGCCCCTTCCCCCCGAAATTGAAGAGGCCTTCCGATCTGTCAGCCGTACCTCAGAAATCTATGGCGGCCATGGCGGTTCCCACCCCTACCTGGTCCACGAATTCGTAGAGGCAGCCGCCCAGGAACGGCAACCTGCAATTGACGTCTGGTCCGCAGTGCGTTACATGGCCGCCGGTGTCATCGCCCACAAGTCTGCTTTGAAGGATGGGGAAATTCTGTCAATTCCGGACTGGGGAGATGGGCCCAAGGCCTGATTTCCCGGCTTGCAGTCTTGCTGCTCTAGGCACGGAAGTCTGCCGGCGATTGAGACTGGCAACTCTCCCGGCTTGATGATGGCGACGAAACCCGCAATCGATGTAACTGCTCAGCAGTAACTGATCTGCAATCTGAATGAAGCGAGCGAACGTGTTTACTCTCTCTTCACCCTCTGTTTTTTGGGCGGTCGGGCGCAAGCGCCCTCCCTTGTGCAGGGGCTCCGCCCCCGCAACGCCCCCGCCCAAAAACATGCCTCATCCACCATTCGGCGTAATTCCAGCAGTGCGGCTTGACCAAGGCGGCGGCTGCCGACGAATACACAATGAGACAACCCGAATGACGGCGTGACTGAAGGTCTGGTCCACACAGGCACTGTATATGGCTCAGTAGTTACCAATCAATCAAGAATGTCTTCAGACAAAGTCCGCTATCCAGGCCTGATACAAAACCCATTCGTCCTCTGCCGCATCCCATTGCAGCTCAAATGAACTCCCTACCTGCGTCTGCACCAGGAAACAGCGCACCCGTTGACCTTCCTTTCGTTCCTCCCACTGACGGCCCTGCGCGACAACAAAATGCGTTCTGCCCTGCCATTCGAACGACTTCGGCGCCACCTTGCCAGATGGCAGCAGGCGAACCCCCACTTTGACCGCTTCGTTGACCGCCACCTGCCTACTCATCGACCTGCCCTGTCCACAGCAAACGATCGCAACATTTCCAGCGCAAACTGTGCGCTCATCAGCTTGTTGCCGCGACGGTCAGCAGGCCAAACCGCCTTCTCCGCCCGGTTTGTACCATCCCGCGCCGCCAGATGTAAATAGACAAGGCCCATCGGCTTCTCAACAGTTCCGCCGGGCCCGGCCACACCGGTGATCGACACCGCTACGTCGGCCTCATATCGCAAAAGCGCGCCAGCCGCCATCTGACCGGCAACCGCGGCGTTGACCGCCCCCTCGCGTAGCAAAAGATCGTGGTCCACGCCCAATAGCCTCTCCTTCGCCGCATAACTGTATACGCCGGCGCTTCCCAGAAACCAGTCTGAACTACCCGGAATCTCCGTCATCAAGTGGCCGACCAGCCCACCCGTGCAGCTCTCCGCGATCGCAGCCGTAAGCCCCGCTCTCTTTAGCGCCAGACCCGTCTCTTTCGCCAGCCCCGTCAGCGTTACTTCGTCTCTCGGAATTTCAATTTGCATTGACATGTCTAATCTATATTTCCCGCGTGTTCCTGCTCGGCAATGAAACTGTCTTCAGGACTCAGCACACACAGCCCGTTTTCAGGCAATTATAGACCTTCCCGCTCACGGTCAGCAACTGAGTACTCTGCAAATTCGGGACCTCCAAACACATCACAGCGCCGCCCACTCAAAGAACTGTAGGGGCAGGCCTTGTGCCTGCCCTCTGCCCTCCAAACAGCGGAAGGTATGTGCCGGCCTTGTGCCTGCCCTCTGACTCTCCCAAAGCCGGCGAACAATTTCAGCCACCGCCGGCATGAATTCCAGTCCCTACTATTCCCACCCCAAATGTGTACTGCACCCTCCTCAAGCCAACACAGTTGACATATTCCGCCGATTTTTGTATTGTCCAAAGGTAATTCCGCAACAAAAGCCCAGCTACAAGGGCCAAAGTCAGCTCGACGTCCCCCGCATGGACATCTTCAAGGCGAAGGCAAACGTCAGTCAGCATCACTTGGTGATAGAGCAGTCCTGGCAGGGCAGGATGGCCGCAAACCATTCCAACTCTGCGCATTTCAACAACCTGGGCGCCACAGAGAAAACGGTTACGTTAGAGGAGATTGCAATGGAACTCCAGACAAAGCAGCCACCGGAGCTCGAATTCAGCATGCCGGAAGTCGAAGAATCGCTGACTGCCTATCTGTCTGCCATCGGCGGCGCAATAATCGGCCTGCTTCTCACTCTCCTGGTACTGGCAATCTGGAATGGCGGCACTCTGAATTTCACCAATACTTCCAAGGTGAATGCCCTCGAGGCCGGCATGACCGCCGTGTCCTCCGATCTCGATGGCGTAAACACCAACATCGACGCCCTCGGCGAGCGCATCGTAGTTCTGGAACAGGAGGCCGGCGCGGTCGCCGCCCTGCACAAGAGTCTCGCAACCCTTGACACCAGCCTGTCCGATCTCGACCGTAGTCTCAGCGACCAAGGCATTCATATCAGCGAGCTGGACAGTGCCGTAAGTGACCTTCAGGTTACCAGACGCAACTTTGACCTCTTCACCGCGGCTCTGACACAGGCGCTGGCAATGATGGATTCGGAAACTTCGGCCGCAACGCCGCTGAATGACATTCCCCCAGCCGCCACTCGCCAGGAAAACACCCAGGCCGTAGACGACGTGACTACCACCACTGCTTCTCAGCCATCGAATGTCCGGTCATCGGAGGAAGCGACACTGGCTCTGTCCCCTGCCAAGCCGCTAGCTATCGAGAGCACGGATGTCGCGCCTGATGGCCTCCTCGTCTATCTCTATCTCGATGCAAATGCAGACGGCGTTTTCGACAACACTGAAAACTTCATCGCCGGCGCTACCTTCACTCTCTCTACACCTGATGGCAGAGCAGTGGCCGTAGCGGAAAACGACGGCACTGCCGGAACCCTGTTTGCAGAATTGGATGCCGGCGAATACACAGTATCGGTGGAGGATGTGCAGGGCTACCTGCTAGCCAGCCAGAATAGTGCCGCAATCACTATCGAACCTGGGGCCGAGGCTGGCCAGATCATCTACTTTGCCGTCGTAACAACGGCCGGGGACTGAGCGCCGCCGCATACTTTCAAGCGACTACCGTTTACTCAATTTCTTCCGCAACTTCATAAAATATAAGCTGCACAGAGCCATAGCGGCGCCGGTCGAACTCGATCAAACTCTCGAGCGCGATCGGCGTCTCTTCTCGTGGGTGTATCTGTACAATGACCACACCTTCCTCCACCAGCAGCGCCGGCTTGGCATCCACCGCCAGCAGTGCCACCTTCCACAACTCCTGATATTGTGGTGGCGCGATGTAGATAAGTTCAAAAGGTTCCCCCTCAAACTTATCAACAAACTCGAAGCTGTCCCGTCTCGCAACCGTGGCCCATTCATCCAGCTTGCAATGAGCCAAATTATGCAGCATCGTACGAACTGCCGCGCGGTTGAGATCAATGAATTGGACATGAGCCGCCCCCCTGCTCAATGCCTCGATGCCCACCGCACCCGTCCCTCCAAAAAGGTCCAGCACATTTCGCCCTTCAATCCAGTTCCCCAGTATCGAAAAGAGCGCCTCCTTGGCGCGATCCGTAATTGGACGCGTGCTGTTTCCAGGGACCGACTGTAACCTGTGGCCTCGGGCACTTCCGGCAATGACTCGCATAGTCTCTCAATCTGGAAGATGGCTGTGTCGGCCGCTGAATGCCAACGCAGGATGGCGAAAACGGGACTTGGCTTCACCAGATTATAGTTGGAATCACGCGATTTTTGACAATTGCGCGCAATCCACGACTGCGCTACAATGGCCAGCGTAGAACTACAGAAATCAATAGCTGGCTGATGCGCGACGAGAGAGACTTCGATGTCGAAGCGCCGAAGGGGCAAGCCGGCAGGAGTACCCAGCCTGCCCGGTGACACTCTCAGGCAAAAGGATCGTCGCGATACGGCACCTTTGGAAAGCGCCGCTCGACAGAACAGAGCGGTCACCGACGGGGCAATCGCACACTGATCGGGCCAACAGGAGCTGAGAAATCCCTTCTCAACTCTTCGGGCCCCCTTCGCAACATTGTGCGTCAATCTCTCAGGTCAAGGACAGAGGTAACGGGCATTCATTCACGATGCCCGTTTTTTCTTGCCAAATGGGCGAACTCTCACTCTCGCACGTAACAAATGCTTGCGAATGCGAGTCGGAGACCAAAGGAGAGAACAATGAGCCCCCAATCCCGTGCCGCCTCCTCCACTTCCGCAAGTAACGGCTTCGGCCCAGCCTCTTCCCAATCTAACGCGAAGCAAGCCGGGGATTCCACGACCCGGCCCTCCGCCGGCCATGTGAATCTGCTCCAACGAACCGATTCGTTCGTCAACCGTCATCTGGGACCTGGCCGCGAAGACCAGCAAGCTATGCTGCGAGCAGTCGGCGTAGACTCCCTGGACACCCTGATCGAGCAGACCATTCCGGCCCCGATTCGGCTCCAGCGCCAGCTCTCTCTGCCCCCGCCGCGCCCTGAATCCGACGTGCTGGCCGAAATGGCTGACATCGCCGCCCAAAACCAGACCTTCAGATCCTTTATCGGCATGGGGTATTTCGATACCATCACCCCGCCCGTCATCCTCCGCAACATTCTGGAGAATCCAGGCTGGTACACCCAATATACGCCCTACCAGGCCGAAATCGCGCAAGGCAGGCTGGAAGCTCTCCTCAACTTCCAGACCATGGTCAGCGATCTCACCGCTCTCGACATCGCCAACGCTTCACTGCTTGACGAGGCCACCGCCGCCGCCGAAGCAATGATGATGTGCAAAAGAGCCCAAAAGCGCGGCGCAACCGCCAACACTTTTCTCGTCTCTGACTGTTGCCATCCCCAGACAATCGACACCATCAGAGTCCGCGCCGAACCGCTGGGCTACGAGGTAATCGTGGCGGATTACCGCCAATTTCACCCGGACTCCGATACGTTCGGCATCCTCTTGCAATACCCGGATACCGAAGGATCGATTAGCGACTTTCGCAGCCTTGTTGACGAGGCGCACGCCGCCGGCGCCTTCGTAGTCGTCGCCACCGACCTGCTTGCCCTGACTCTCCTTACACCCCCCGGCGATTGGGGCGCCGACATCGCCATCGGCAGCGCCCAGCGCTTTGGTGTGCCTATGGGCTACGGCGGCCCCCATGCCGCTTTCATGGCAACCCGCGACGCACTCAAACGGCAGATGCCCGGCCGCCTCGTCGGCGTCTCCCAGGACGCGCACGGCAAACAAGCCTTGCGTCTCGCCCTCCAGACCAGGGAGCAACATATCCGCCGCGACAAGGCCACCAGCAACATCTGCACCGCCCAGGTTCTGCTGGCAATCATGGCCTCAATGTATGGCGTCTACCACGGCCCTGCCGGCCTCAAGCAAATCGCCCACAGAATTCAACTCCTCACCTCCCTGCTCGCCGCGGAGTTGGCCGCGCTGGGCTACCGGATCAATCAACCCGATGGCGGCCCTTTCTTCGACACCTTGAAGATCGCCGCCGGACCGCGCACCCAAGAGGAGCTGCTCCGGGCCGCCCGCGCGCACAGCTTCAACCTCCGTCTCTACGACGACGGCGCCGTCGGCGTTTCCCTCGACGAAATGACAACCGCCGCCGATCTGGAAGGGCTGCTACAAGTCTTCGGAAAAGCCGCCCGGCCCCGCACAGATTCCTCTGAACCTGGCGGTCAACAGAAGCCAGCCGGCGCCGACTTAACCAAGCTCGCCAGTGAGGTAATTCTCGACTACCCGGAGCCATTTAACCGGACAAGCCCCTATCTGAACCATCCCATCTTCAACACGATCAAGTCAGAGACGGAAATGCTCCGTTACATCACCAAGCTGCAAAACCGCGACCTCTCCCTCGCCCATTCCATGATCCCCCTTGGCTCATGCACCATGAAGCTGAACGCCACCGCCGAGATGATCCCGGTCACCTGGCTCCAGTTCGGCGGCATGCATCCCTTCGCGCCGCTGGAACAGGCCCAGGGCTACAGACTGCTCTTCGACCGCCTGGCTCGTGCCTTGGAGGAGATCACAGGCTTCGCCGCAGTCTCCTTCCAGCCCAACGCCGGCTCGCAAGGCGAGTATGCCGGCCTGTTGGCGATTCGCGCCCTGCACCGCAGCCGCGGCGACCAACACCGCGACGTCTGCCTGATCCCCTCCTCAGCCCACGGCACCAACCCCGCCAGCGCCGTTATGGCCGGCATGCAAGTCGTGGTCGTAAGCTGTGACGAAGACGGCAATATTGACGTGCCCGACCTGAAGGCAAAAGCCGAACTGTATAGCGAGCGGCTGGCCGCCCTGATGGTCACCTATCCCAGCACCCATGGTGTATTTGAAGAGGCGATCGAAGAGGCTTGCGCCGTAATCCACCGCCATGGCGGCCAAGTCTACATGGATGGCGCAAACATGAATGCACAGCTAGGTCTTTGCCGCCCGGGCGACATGGGCGCAGACGTCTGCCATCTCAACCTGCACAAGACCTTCTGCATCCCCCACGGCGGCGGCGGACCGGGCATGGGCCCCATCTGCGTGGCCGAACATCTCGCGCCCTTCTTGCCCGGTCACAGCGTCGTGCCCGGCGTCGGCGGCGATCAGGCTATCGGCGCCGTGTCGGCCGCGCCTTGGGGCAGCGCCAGCATCCTGCCAATCTCCTATGCATACATCGCCATGATGGGCGGCACAGGCCTGACCGATGCCACCCGCATCGCCATCCTCAATGCCAACTACATCGCCGCCCGTCTCGAGGACGCCTACCCTGTCCTCTACAAAGGATCACTGGGCCGCGTCGCCCATGAATGCATTATCGACACCCGTTTCCTCAAAGATCACGGCCTGCAGGTAGATGACATCGCCAAGCGCCTGATGGATTTCGGCTTCCACGCCCCCACCATGTCCTTCCCCGTCGCCGGCACCCTGATGATCGAACCCACTGAGAGCGAATCTCTCGACGAGCTGGACCGATTCTGCGCCGCCATGCTGGCAATTCGTGAAGAGATCCAGGCCGTCCAGGACGGCGAGATAAGCGCCGAGGAGTCTCCCCTGCGCCACGCGCCCCATACCGCCGAACTGGTTACCGCTGATCAGTGGAACCGCGCCTACAGCCGCCAGACCGCCGCCTTCCCCGCCGCCTGGGTGCGCGATAACAAATTCTGGCCCTCAGTCGGCCGCATCGACAACACCTACGGCGACCGCAATCTGGTCTGCGCCTGCCCGCCGCTGGAGAGCTACGCCGGCGAGAATTGAAGTGGTCGTGGAGTAGAGAGAGAACTGGGTACGATTTTCCTTTGAACGCCAAAACCAAGCGGAACTGCAAATGAAATCCGGTCACATCGTCCTCGAAGGCGGCTCCGAATTCGGCGGACAAATGGCCGCCCCCGATCACCGCAGCATCGAACTCGCAGGCGGCCCCGACGCCCCCATCGCCATCATTCCCACCGCCGCCGCGCCCGACAACAACCACCGCCGCGCCGGCGAAAACGGCCGCCGCTGGTTCACAAGCCTTGGCGCGACAAATGTGCAGGTCGTTCCCCTGCTCGACCGCGATTCAGCCGCATCCGATTCCGTTGTCGAAATGGTAACAGGGGCGAAACTGATTTATCTACTGGGCGGGTTCCCCGGCCATCTATGCCAAAGCCTTCGCAACACGCCAGCCTGGGAGGCTATGCGTGCAGCCTTGACCGCGGGCGCGGTCATCGCCGGCAGCAGCGCCGGTGCCATGGTCCTCTGTGAACATCTCTATGACCCTCGCAGTAAGCAAGTCATTGAGGGCCTCGGGTTTATCCCCAACGCCTGTGTACTGCCCCACCACAACAATTTCGGGCAAGGCTGGGCCCAACAGCTACGTGACCTGTTGCCCGAGGCAACCCTCGTCGGCATCGACGAAGAAACCGGCATGATCAACGACCTGTCCGACAACCAGTGGAGCGTGCACGGCGCCGGCCGCGTCACCCTCTACGCGCCCGACCAGCCTGTCTCCCACCCCACAATCCACCAATCCGGCGATCTGTTACGACTCAACGCCTTGTCCTGATGCCAAGTGCGATCTCTCGGCTACATCCCTCCTAGCCAACCTCTCGCACCTGCCAAAACATGACCTTCCCCTAAGCAACGCGCACGATGCGAAAGTCTTCAAAGCGAATCCAGTGCTCTTCTCCCGCCGGACCGTTATAACACTGTAGACTGACCTGCTCCATCTCCGCCGCCGGTAACTCACCCGTGGCGGCTGTCGAGAATCCCGCCGCCCCCTCTGGACGGAACCGCGCCTCCCACGACTCGGAATCTACCACCAACCGCAGCCGCACACTCTGCGTCGGCATCGGCCTGCCCCCGGGAATAACCAATACCTCCCCGTCCACCAACTCCTTAACCTCCTTAAAGACCGGCTCACCATTCTGATACCATGTAATCCCCGCCTGTTCGTACTGCTGCGTCGGCACAGTATGGTTGAAAATTGTCACCTCGATCGCGTAGATCCCGCGACTGCGGTCCGGGGCCGGGCGTACCAGCGCATTCCGCACTGTGGCCGCAACACCAGGCTCGACCATAATCTCCAGCCCTCCATCGCGCATGCGCCAGCAATCTGGATGCTCGCGCAGCCACATCCAGTCGGCGTCCAATTCACCCTCAAAGTTCTCCTGGAAAACAACCTCTTCTTCAGACTCGCTCATCTCTTCCGCTCCTGTCCTTGTGTACAAATCCTTCCCGACCGTCACCAACACTCTTGCCCGCACCTATCTGGATTTCACCCCGGCTGCCGCGCCCCTACGAGACTGGGTTTCCTAACTGGCCGGACTCCCATTCCAACCTCCAACACGTTGCACGGTATGCACGACCAGATTGCTGTATTCGCCTACCAACGGCGCCATCTGCCGCAGTCCAATATTCCCGCCCCCCAACACCGGCCCGTAGCTGACGCCGTCGTCACGCCAGTTGAAAATCGGCAACTCGTTGATCAAGAATGCCACCGCATCCCCACACTTGATCACCTGTATTCTGTAAGGCGGCGTCGCATCTTCCACCGAAGGAATAGGATCCGCGCCCTGCGCCACCATGTGAAAGCCATAACTCTTCCTCAAATTGCACGTATGGAAAGCGCGCTCCTCTGGCCAGCGCCTGCGAAAGTAGGAGACATGCAGCGCGTTGATATCCCCGTGATGGTACTGCTTGTATTCCCCGCTGCGCTTGTCCAATGAAGGGTCAAACAGATCCTCTCCACTGCGCCCCGTCGCCGCAAAGAACAGAATACACAGCCCCGGCTCCTGCACCGGCCAGAACTCCCACGCAATACTCACATCCGCCGCAAACGTCTCAGGACACCAGTACACGAAGTTCGACTTCTGCCCTTCCGCAGGATCGCGCAAATTTTCCATCCGCAGCCGCCCTTCAGGGAAGCCAATGCTCGCCTCCCCCTCCAGCCTGAACCCGGCAACATCGGCCTCTGTCGCCAGCGGGTTTTGGTAGACAGTCTCGCCCAGCGAAAATGAATTCATCTCTTTATCTCAATGCTCAGGATTTCGGTTACAAGGTAGCATCCTACGCGGCAAGGAAAGATGTGTCAAAGTGAGAGAGAGCCTGGCCTTCAACGCAGTTCTCACATCGTTGACTTCTGTCAGTCGGCTATCCCACCCTTCCTGAAACGCTCCACTCTGGGGTCTCTGCCAGCCACTTGACACCACAACGAAAAATAAATATCCTTATACCTAATTCGTCGCCTCGAACTCAGATTCCATCGACGCATCCGGCATTCGCGCCCACGAAAGGTTAATCCAATGCCTGAGAAAATCCGCGAGTTTCGCGTTTCGAATGACGCATTTAATGATCCCGCCGAACTTCAGCGCCGCCTCGCCGACGAGGGCTATCTATTCTTCAGACAGCTCCAGAACCCCGACAAAATGAGCGAGCTGCGCCGCGTCATGATGACAAGAATCCAGGAAATCGGCTGGCTCCTGCCCGATACCGACCCCTACGACGGCATCGCCGACACAACCAAACAGTGCACAGAAGGCGATCGCGAATACGTCGACGGCTACAGCCAGGTCTACACACTGGAGCCCTTCCATCGCGCCGGCCACTGGCCCGAAGTCACATCCATGATCGAAAAGATCATGGGCCGCCCCATCATGCCTCACCCCAACCAGATCGCCCGTCTCTGGTTCCCCAAGTATACCGAACACACGACCCCCATGCACCAGGACTTTGTCCACTTCCAGGGCAACTATGAGACGCTGACCAGCTGGGCCCCCATCGGCGACTGCCCCATCGAGTTGGGACCTCTGGCCGTCATTCCCGGATCCCACAAAGTCGGACGCGTGCTCGACCACCACTTCTCCCTCGGAGCCGGCTCCTTGGCCGTCGACGTCGACGGCGAGGAAGAAGTGGAACCGATCTGGCACTCCACCGACTACGACGTCGGCGACACCCTCATCTTCCCCGCCCTGACCATTCACCAGGCACTGCCCAACTATACCGAAGACCGCCTCCGACTCTCGCTCGATAACCGCTACCAGGCCGTAGGCGACCTGATTGCCGAGCAGATGCTCATCCCCCACGGCCCCAGCGGGTTGACCTGGGAGCAGGTCTACGAAAACTGGGAATCCGACGAATTCAAGTATTACTGGAAAAACTACGACAACCCCATCGTAGCCCGCGATCTGAGTTTCGGCGAAAAGGGCTTCGCCGAAGCCATCGAACTGGCCCGCGCCGGCGACGAGCACGCCCTATTCAGCCTGCAACGTACCATCAGATTCGATCCGGATTCCGAAGCCGCACAGGCAGCCAGAGAGGTACTGGCCGAAGCCGGCATCGCCGCCTGAATCGGAAAGAGGACTGACGAACCATCGCTTTCGAGAACGCCTTCAGGAAGTGACTGATCCGTCGCCTGGATTCCGAATCTCACAACCAAGGTCATAAGAATCCAAATTCAAGGAGGTGTTGAAGCCCGCTGCTGCTAATTCAGGCTACGGCGCCAATCGAGGCCCGTACTGTATCCTGGTCTATCCTCATCCCACGAACAGGAGTGAAAGCAGAATATGACTGGCACAAGACTGAGTAGAAGAAACTTTCTGAAAGCCTCCGCTGGCGCCATGGGCGTCGGTCTGTTGGCCGCCTGCGCTGCGCCCGCCGCACCCGCCGGAGAAGAGATGGCTGAAGAATCCGGCGGCGAAGAGCCCGCAATGGACAAGGTTGAAGTACACTGTAGCCTCGGCCTGCTTCACCCTACCGAGTGGACAACCCGTTCAGCCGAGCACCCCTTGGTCGGCAATGCTGCTCGAATTCTGGCAGGGCGATTTGAAGAACTCAACCCCGACATCGCCATCGTTTTCGACGAAGCCGGAGATGACGCCTGGCTCACCGCCGCCGTAAGCTCAGGCGAAGCCCCCGACCTCATGAGTCGACTTGACCTGGTTCAACGCGGTTGGTGTGTACCAATCGACGACTGGCTCGACGCGCCCAGCGCCTATGCCCCCCAATATGATACCTGGTCCGACAGCTTCTACGATACGATGATGGAATCTTTGACCTGGTCTGACGGCCTTGACTACTGCGCACCGCTCCGCGCCATCTGGCCCTACCTGGAAGTCGGCCTCGCCTGCAACATGGAGATCTTCAACGAAATGGGCCTCGAGCCACCCGCTACCTGGACCGAACAGATGGAGGTTTCGCAAGCGCTTAAAGATGCCGGCCTGGGTCTCTCTCCCTGGCCCCGCGAAGGCGAGACAGGCAACTGCTGGCCGTTAGCCCTGCAGATCCTTCCCCCAATGATGCAGGAAGTCTGCGTTGCCATGGATACCGACAACGATTTCTTCGTCGGCATAGAGGAAGCCTTGCCCGCCTACAAGAACGAACTAATCGGCCCTTATGATCCAGTCTACCAGCGGTCATGGGACGAAATGTACGCCCTGTCGCAGACTTGGGTAGACGGATTCAATACCACCGATCTCGACCTGCTCTGGCGCGAAGGCTCGGTCGGAATGCAATACCGGGCCACCTGGGAGTTTGCCACTCTGGCCAACGACCCTAACGTTGACTTCGAACGTGTTTTTGTGCCTACCCCCATGCCCGGCAGTGCTGACATGCCGGCCGTAGACGGCCAGCCAGGTGCCTTCGACCCCAACGAATATACCGCCGGCGACGGCAATGTGCCCGCCGACCAGGTGCAGGCCATCCGTGGTCCGCAGGACGTGATGATCAAGAGCTCAACCGAAATGCGAGGAAACCGTGACCAGGTGATCAACTGGTGGCAGTTCCTCACCGAGCCGGAAAATAACTCCTTCATCAATAACGAGAACCAGCAGTACATCCCGTCTGTCAAGGATGGCAAGCTTGGGCCCGTATGGGCCAACATCGGAACCTTCAAGCTGCCCCTCTACACCTACACCATCGCTTGGTGGGGTATGGGCCTGCTGTGGGATTGGGACTACTTCACAGAGTGGCGTCGCATCTTCGTCGCCTGGGCAATTGGCGACATGGACAGAGCAACCTTCTTCGAGCGCCAGCAGCGTTCGTGGGATGAAGGTGTCGCCCGCTATGAAGCCCTGCTCGCCGACCAGGAGTCTGACAGCTAACGCAGCAAATTGCGCGGTGAGCGGACAGCGGCAGAGTACGCCCTGTCCGCTCACCACAATCCGCAGCCTTATTTCCACACAAATGCTAAGAAAAATACGGCAGGCCGCAGGAATCCTGCTTCTCCTACTGTTCGCCCTTCTCGCCGTGGACTTTGTCCAGGCCCAGTTGCGCCTCGCCAACGTCTCGATTGAAGGCCAGTTCGACAAGGACAAGGTCATCGCCGACGGCGAAGACTCGATCATACTGACGCTGCGAGTCACCGAAAATGGGAAGCCGCGCGTCAATGACACTTTGCAGGCCTGGCTGCAGCCAGGCAACGGCCTCATGATTCCAGAGTGGTCCTATACCGACGAAAACGGCGAAGTCCAGATTACTTTCACACCCAATCCGTCCAATCCCTACGACCTTAAAGCAGACTCAATCATAAACGTCATCGACATCAACATTGGGCGCTGGCTGGAGGTAGACAAACGCTTCTCCATCGAAATTCCAGTTGAAATACCGCTTTCCTCAGACTAGATGCGGCCAAACTGAAGTCCTGACTGACCTATTGCATCATCCGCCCGCAGTAGATCCTGGAACCCGCATTCCGAAACAGTTACCGGCCGCGATCAACTGGCGCCAGAGAAGTGGAACGAGTCCAGAGTGGCAATCCTGCACCATGGTTCCTTCGGGAATTGAGTCGACGCAACTGTAGTAGTTCAGGGAGCAAATATGACAGAGGTGACGAACGCGCAACAGGGCAACGCGTCAGCCGCCCAAATCGGCGTGCCTTCCAGACCAAGGGAGATTTCTACCTTGCAGGCGATGCGCAGGTCCTGGCAAGCCTACGCCCTGCTTGCCCCTATCTTCATCCTGCTGATAATCTTCAACTACTACCCTCCCATCTTGGGCCTGCTTCGAGCCTTTTACCGCTGGCGTCCCGGCGTCGAAGCCAGCTTCGTCGGCCTCCAGCATTTTGGCGTCTATTTCACCTCGCCCGAAACAGCGCGTGAACTCTTCAACATGTTCAAACTGCTCTTGTTCTTCTTCTTCTCTGGCGCGGTTGTGCCCTTCATCATGGCCGTACTCATCTTTCGCATTCGTGACACCGAGTCCAAGGAGCTCTATCGCCTCTTCCTTATCATTCCCATGCTCGTACCCCTGATCGTGGTGATCCTGCTCTGGAAACAAATCTACGACCCCAACCTTGGCCCCATAAACGGCATCCTCGAATCGATTGGGCTCGAAGCCCTGGCCCGAAACTGGTTGGGGGATACCTCCTCTGCCCTCTATGCCATCATGTTCATGGGCTTTCCCTGGGTATCCGGCGTCGGCACGCTGATATATCTCGGCGGCCTGGGGCAGATTTCGTCCTCGATTTTTGATGCCTGCGAAGTCGATGGCTGTACCGGGCTGCGCCGCACTCTGCTGATCGACCTGCCGCTTGTCCTTGGCCAAGTGCGGCTGATGACAATCTTGGCAGTTATCGCCGGGGTCACCTCCTTCCAGACCATTCTTGTCCTTACAGACGGCGGTCCCGGATTCGCCACTATGGTGCCTGGCTTGACAATGTTTCACAAAGCGTTCCGTACGCAGCAGTTCGGCTATGCAGCCTCCATCGGCATGATCCTCTTCGTCATCACCTTCACCGTGACCCTCGCCGTCAAC
Source organism: Caldilineaceae bacterium (assembly GCA_963662575.1). Taxonomy (GTDB): domain Bacteria; phylum Chloroflexota; class Anaerolineae; order Caldilineales; family Caldilineaceae; genus Bin5. Next base: position 4,632,438 of record OY759723.1, on the reverse strand, counting down.
CGCACCGTTCATCCAGCGGCAGAAGAGGTTGTAAACTAGCAGACTTCAAATAGGCAGAGGCAGTACAAGGAGAACAGTGAGTGAGTACCACAACTTCTACCCAGGTCGCCCCGTCCCGCCGGCGTCCCCTCTGGCTCTACCAGATAGGTTCGCACCTTTTTATCACTGTAATGCTGCTGCTCTCGCTCATTCCGACCTACCTGCTGATCACCTGGTCCTTCAAGAATGGCCTCCAATATCGTTGGGAACGGTGGTCGATCAGCTTTCCCTTGCGCTGGAGCAACTATGGCGCCGCCTGGGAGATTGTCGGCGATTACATGATCAATACAATTATAGTAGCCATTGTCGGCCTGATGGGTATGCTGCTGCTCTCACTCATTGGCGGCTACGTCTTTGCCCGCATGGACTTTCCCTTTCGCGAGTCGCTCTACTACGCCATCATAGCTCTGCTTATGGTCCCTTGGGTCCTTTCCTTCATCCCTGCCTACATGGTCTATGTCCGCCTCGGTCTCCTCAATTCACGCTGGGCTCTGATTATTCCCGAACTGGCGGGCGGCCCCATCTTTGGCATCTTCCTCATGCGCGCCTTCATCGCCGGCATCCCAGAGGAGCTCTTCGAATCCGCCCGCTGTGACGGCGCCGGCGTCCTCGACCTCATCGGCCGTATCACCCTGCCGCTGTCACTGCCCGGGCTCGCCACCCTCGCCGTCCTCAATTTCATCGGCGTCTGGAACTCCTTCCTCTGGCCGCTGGTCATGATCCAGGATGACGACAAACAGATGATAGCCGTCGGGCTCTACAAGCTGGCCCGGTCCGCCACTTCCGGCGGCGTTCCCGGATGGTCCAGTCAGGACTTCAGCGTCTGGGGCCCCCTCTACGCCGGCTACGTCATCGCTTCGCTGCCCCTCGTTCTCCTGTTCATCGTCCTCGGCAAATTCTACGTCGAAGGCCTGGTCGACTCCGGCCTCAAAGTCTGACACAATCCCAATTCCTCCCAGCAGCCAGGCGAACTTCCGCTCCCGAACTGCCCGCCGCTGCAAACCCGCCAGGAAAGCCACTTCAAATGACAAACGCAACCCAGTCCATGTTCTTCAAATCAGAGGGCGTAGACGCCCACTGGGATACCTGGATGTTCTACAACCAGGGTACCTTCTATCTCTTCTACCTCATCACCGAGTACAGCCCCGGCGAAGGCTTCGGCCTCGCAACCTCCCCCGACGGCGTCACCTGGACCGACCACGGCTGGGCCATCAAAGCCTCCGACAAAATGGTCACCTACCTCGGCACCGGCGCCGTCTGGAAGTCACCCGACTACGACAGCAGCGGCCGCTTCATCTGCAACTACTCCGAATGGCGCGTCGAGGATGACGGCCGCCAGACCCAGAACATCTTCTTCGCCTGGAGCGAAGACCTCATGAACTGGACCAAATTCGGCGACGACCACATTTTCACAGTCGACACCCGCTACTACGAGCAACACGGCCGCTGGGACTGCATATTCCCCCTCCCCCGTCCCCAGGGCGGCTACTACGGCTACTGGACCGCCACGCCCAAAGACCACGTCGGCTTCGGTTTCGGCCAAAGCGACGACGGCGTCCACTGGGACGCCCTCCCCTCACCCGAACTGATCTGGGAAGGCGCCGACCCGCCCCGCAGCATGGAAGCCGGCGCAGTCGCCGAGTTCAACGGCAAATTCTACGCCATCGTCGGCCAGGGCTCCAGGACCATGAAGACCATGATCGCCGACAACCCCGCCGGCCCCTACACCGTCGCCCCCGCAAACTACGCCCTCCTCGAAAACTCCGGCGAGCACAAACACACCTACTTCGCCCGCTTCCTCCGCACTCCCGACGACATCCTCGTCAACCATCACGCCGTAACCCGCTTCCAGCTCGACACCGGCCGCGACATCTGCTACTGGGCCCCCCTCAAAAGGGCCTTCGTCGACGACGCCGGCACCCTCTGGTTCGGCTACTGGCAGGGCAACGAAGGCTTGAAGAAAAATCTCCTCCCCTCGCAATTTTCTGGCTCGACCGAAGGTCGCATCCAGATGGCCGGCACCAAAGTCGACGCTGAGGGCGGCGTTGTTATCGAAGGCCAGATTACCTTGCCCGCAGCCAATCAACCTGAAACCGCGTGGCCCGGACTATACATCGAGTACGAAGCAGGCCAAGGCAGCTACATTCAGGTTGGCCCCTCCGGTGTCACCCACTTCGGCCTGACCGCAGAAAGCGGCGACTCGTCCGAGCGCGAGGACGTCATGACCCGCGCCTGGCCCTTTGGCCCCACCGTTCGCTTCCGCACTCTCCTCAAAGCCTCAGTAATGGAATTCTATCTGGACGACCTGCTAATCCAGTCCTACAGCCTGCCCGCCGCCGCCACCGGAAGAATCGGCCTCCTCAATCCCGCCAACGGGATTGCAAACGTCCAGGTCTGGAATGCAACTTAGAGCACAGTTCTGACTCTAATCTCAAGAGTTCCCGCCCGAAACGTCCATGCTCTGTCCAATAGCATCATATTTGTGACAGTAGAAAAATCCTCACCTTCTAGCTGGAAAGCCCAACAGGACCGTTCCTGCCTGTCAGTTCAGTGAAACGAGTCCCACCATCGCGGCGTTCTTTTTTGAATTCCTCTTTTCCGCTAAAATAGCCTGAAGCCTCCAACCCAACTGTAAGCCAGAACTTCCCATCATCGACCAGAATTGTGAGACGCAACCGCACATGCCTACCGTCCTGACCAGCGAACAGCTCAGCTTCTACGATACCAACGGCTACCTCCACGCCCCCGGCGTAGTTCCCCCCGATCTGTTGGACCTGATGCGCACCGTTCTTTCGCGGTGGTCGGATGACTCCATCCAAAGCTGGCTCGCAGAAGGACTGGTCGACGACCCCGGCGCCGATCTAGACTTCCAGCATAGACTCGCCCACCTCTGGGAGGCCGCCGGCAGGCCCGAATACGTCCGCAGTCCCCGCCGCGACCTTGTCAGCCGCGCGATGTTCGAAATCCTCATCCACCCCGCCCTCCTCTCCCTGGCGCAGGACCTCCTCGCCACCCCCGAAATCTCCGTCCACGGCATCTTCAACGCCCGCCCCAAACTGCCCGACCAGATCTGGACCCAAACCCCCTGGCACCAGGACGCACAATACTATCGCGACGCCGAGCAGGTCCACGTAACCTCCATCTGGATGCCGTTGCAGCCAGTCACCGAGCACAACAGCTGCCTGCAGGTCGCGCCCGGCCTCCATCGCGGACCCCTCCACGAAGGCTGGAACGACCCCGAAACTGGCTTCCTCGGTCTGTCCCCCGAAGTGCGCGCAGCTCTGGAAGGCGTTTCAATCGAAATGGAGCTCGGCGACGCCCTCTGTTTCACCCAGATCACGCCCCACCGCGCCCTCCCCAACCGCTCCAACCAGGTCCGCTGGTCCATTGACGTGCGCTACGAACCCACCGCCCAGGCCACCGCAGCCGGCCAAAAGCAGGGCTTCGTCGCCCACAGCCCGAAAGCTCCTAACGCCGTTCCCACTTATGAGGAATGGCTGAAAAAGTGGGAGGCCATCCCCGCAGGCAGCTACTGAATTGACTTTGCTTCTTCCGTGACTTGAGCAGTATAATCCCAGGAAACTGACCGACCGCCTCGACAGGACGCGTCACCCATCGGACCCAGAACCATGAGCCTGACAACAGACGAACTCTCCCTATTTCACCGCCAGGGCTTCCTGCTCAAAACTGGCCTCTTCACAGCGCAAGACCTGAAGCCGTTGCAGGACGCGCTGACCGAGATCATCGATCAACGTGCCCGCGCCCTGCACGCCGACGGGCAACTTGCCGACATCCGCGAAGAAGCCCCTTTCGACAAACGCCTCGCCAGCATCTTTGCCGATAACAAGGAAGCAGGCGAAGAGATCACACGCGAGGTCATGGGCAAAGGTGGCGGCGGCTACAACGGGCCGGCCATGCTCCAAACTATCCGCCACCCTGCTCTCCTCTCCTGTATCGAAAGCCTGATCGGCCCCGACATCGTCGGCTCCTCCGTCTACCGCATCCGCCCCAAACTGCCCGGCTGGGGCCGCGGCGAAGTCCCTTGGCACCAGGACGCCGGCTACACTCTCGCCCACTGTGACCGCCACCTCATCGTCACCTGTTGGGTCCCACTGGTCGACGCCACCCTGGATAACGGCTGCCTCCACGTCATCCCAACCGTGCACAGCAGCGGGATTCTGAAGCACTTCACCGGCGGCCACGCCGGCTTCCTCGAAGTCCCGGACGAGGAACTTCCCACTGTCGAACCAGTCCCCGTCCCAATGAAGGCCGGCGACGCCCTCCTTCTGACCAACCTCACTCCCCACGCCTCCTTCGAAAATCGCACCGACCAGGTCCGCTGGAGCATCGACCTCCGCTACCAGAGCGCCGACGTACCCAACAACGTCGACGAAGACCCCGCCTCCTACACGCCCGAACGCGACCCCGTCACCATGGCCTGCTACCCCCCCGAAGCCGACTTCGTCATCCGCGATCCGAACGACCCCGCCCGCGAAATCCAATCCGCCGACCAGTTCCGCCAAGTGCGCGAGCGCTACGAAACAACCCGCCCCAACACACCCGGCCGCGGCTGGACCCCCCTCCAGGAGCGCTGACACAACCCCTTCAAAAAGGCGCAACCAGCCCACCCAACACGCTGTCGGACAGGGCCTCGAAATACTAGTGCTCGTTTACGTTTGTCGGAAGAGGATTTGGGAGTGCGAAGCGCTTTTTCTCAAAGGACCCCTCAGCTGCGTAAAGAATATCCGATACGCCTTCGGTGTTCTTCGCGGCCCTTCGCGTGCCTTCGCGGATCACTCGGTTTTGTCTGTCACAACATTCAAGCGAGAAACTTCCCTGGCAGGCCTGTAGGTTCTCTGTTCCTGTTGAATTCTGAACGGCCTTCCCAAAATGACAACGATATCTAATCCGAATCGGAGGTGGAGCCTCCTAGTGGAGAGGGTCCCGCACTTCCGCGCCCCTGCCCTTCCCGTAGGCGCGCCAGTCTCAGCAATCTGTCGAACTCCGCCTGAAATGCCGCAATAATAGTGTCGGGATCTGGCGCCAATCCCCGGTCCGTGATGAGCCCGATATTCACTTGCCCAGCGTAGCTGAATATGCTGATACCCACGCCGATTGAGCCGGACTGCGGCACCCAAAAGACAATCGTCTCAAGAAGCTTGCCGGCAAAGTAGAGTTTCTGTGAAGGGCCAGGCACATTTGTCAACACCACACTCACCTTGTCGGCATAATATCCCCGCACGCTTCTGGCGAACTTGTCCGACACGACGCCCAAACTGGCAATAGCCTGATAGGTCACCAGTGCTTCAGGCGACTGCTTGATCGCATCCATGTTGCGCTTTGTCGCAAACAGGCGATCGATGGGATCCGCGATGCCAATGGGCAGGGGAAGATAAACGAGAGCGAATCGGTTCGTCAGTTTCGTATCATCGGGGGCACGAATGTCCACCGGAACCATGGCCCGAATCTCCTTGCCCTCCGGATTGTCGCCGCGAGTTTCAACATACCGGCGCAAAGCGCCGGCCATCGCCGCGACCAGGACATCGTTCACCGTTGCCCCCATCCTGTCTTTCACGAACTTTACATCATCCAAGGGAATGCCCTTGGACCAGGCAACCGCTTTGCCAACCCCGACCTCACCTTTGAAAGCTGTCTTATCGTCGGTCCGCATGAGCGCCAGCTTTGCCAACACAGCGACAAACTTCCCAGCCAGCTGTGCCCCCCTTGCCGCCAGGGACAGCAGATGCCCGCCTTGCCCGGCCCTCGTGCCGTCTTCCGGCAATATCGCGGCCCGCGGACGGGCGGCGACCCCTTTCGAAGAACGTAGAGAACTCCCATTTGGGGGAAGCCCGCTAGCCGGCGCCGGTATGGGGCGCACGCCTTCGGCAGACGCATCAGTCAGGCCGAGCAGAACTCTTACGAGAGCCGCGCCGTCGCCGATACAATGGTGAATACGCCCGAAAAAGACGCTGCCGTCCCCGTAGCCTTCGATGAGGGTGATCGTCCACGGGGGCCGATTCATGTCCAAGGGCGCGGTGAGCAGTCGAGCTACCGTATCGTTGAGTGTTTTCACATCCCCAGGCGCAGGCAGGACGATGCGCCCAACGTGCGCGCGCAGATCGAACTCCGGGTCGGTCTGCCAATAGTAACGGGTTCTGAAAGCGCCTCGATTCGCTGCCACCCGCTGACGAAAGCGCTCATGCACTAGAAGGCGCTCCTCCAGCACATCCAGCACACGCTCATATTGCAGCATCTCCCTGAAGATCCAGAAGCCGTTGATCACCATCGGATTGGTTGGATCGTCCATCATAAGCCAAGCTCGATCTACGCTGGACATCGGCTCGCGTCCGCCCATTGAAATGCTTTCCGCCGGCTTAGTGAATTGCTCCATAATGCACCTTAGCTTGTAGTCCAGTTTCTTGGGGCCAGGCTCATGCCTTGTCCCTGCGCTCGCCCCCCCCAAAGCTCCTGTAGAGGCAGGCCCTGTGTCTCCCCCAAAATCCTGCAAAACTCAAATATTACTGTCGCTCGTTGACGTTAGTCAGAACAGCGATTTGCGGTAGCGAAGAGCTGATCCGCTAAGAGCCGCGCAACTGCGCGCAGAAAATCCGATACGCCTTCGGTGTCCTTCGCGGCCCTTCGCGTCACTTCGCGGATTGAATGGTTTTGTTTATTTCAACATTCAAGCGAGAAACAGCCATGACAGGCCGGCAGGCTTGCCGTTCTTGATGTATTCTGAGCAACCTGCCCTAAATGTCAAGGGAACCTAATTTGTATCCCATTTGACACCAAGACTTCCCGCGGGCGTTACGTAGTGGAATCGCGCCTTTCGTGCCTGCCTCAACGCAATTCGCAATACGGAATACCCAAAGAGCAGATTCTCAACTTGAATGCACACTAAGAGGGGGTCCTGCGAAGGAGTCCGGACCTACATGCGAAACCGGCAAATGCGCCTACTGTCCTTCATGAACCAATACCAGCGTGCCCGGGTTGACGTCAGTGCTGAACATCCAGCCGTCGTCATCGTCGTCGTACATCGTGGGCGACGCCCATTCGAAGAGCCACATGGCATCCTCCTCGGTCAGATTGATGCAACCGCGGCTCATGGGCGTTCCAAAGTTGCTGTGCCAGTAGGTGCCATGAAAGCCGTAGTCTTCATAAAAGTACTGGACATGCTTCACCTCAGTCACATGGTAGGAGTCGCCGGCGGCGCGGCTGCCGCCGCGCATGTCCTGCATGGCGATCTTGACCCAGATGCGGTATGTCCCCGTGACCGTGGGCGAGTCGCCGACCCCGGATGAGATGACTAAGAACCTGACCGGTACGACTCCCTCATAGGCGATTGCCATCTGTTCGTTGAGATCGACCTCGATCCAACGCTCGGTCAGCGTAGGGTAGCGGGCCGGGTCAAGCCTCTGACGCATGCCTTCCAGAAATTCGAGCCCGTTTGCGGATGGAATCCGCAGGACCCGGGCAGGCTCAGGAATGCTGTTGTTCTGCAATTTATTCAACCGGGCCAGCGCGCCAGGATTGACACCATACAACGCCGCGATGTCTGAGAGTGACTCGCCAGTCTGTACGGTATGAACATCGGGGCGAGTCCGCCCGGGTTGCATCGCGGTTATCGGAGGCGCGGGCTGCAGGGCAGAAATCAGGTGTGCAGGATGAGGAGCGGGTGCGAGCGTTGGCGGCACCAGCAATTCCTGACCTAATTTGAGCCATTCCTCCTCGGAAAACCCATTGATGGACATGAACTTGGTCAGACTGATGCCATGCTTTCCGGCCAGACGGAACAGGGTGTCGCCTGGCTGGACCGTGTAAAGCTGATACTCCTCGGTGCTCTCGGGTGCGGGATCCACTGTTGCCCCGGCGTCGATCAAAAGGCGCTGGCCGTACCGGACATAGTCGGCATCCGCCAGGCCGTTCAGCTCCTGCAGGTCTGCGACCGTTGTTCCATACAGCCTGGCGATCTGGCTCAGCGTCTCACCCGGCTGGACGATATGCTCTTCAGAGGCGACTGCGCTGCCGGCAGTTGACATGACAGCAACAGCGGCCAGGATGAGTGCCAGTGTCCCGCATGCTAAGGTATTCATATGCCGTCTCATAAGGTAGTCCCCAACTATTAGGACCCGTTGACGTTTGTCATAGCAGTGATTTGAGGCAGCAAACCACTTATCCGCAAAGGGCCCCGCAACTGCGCAAAGAAAATCCCCTACGCCTTTGGTGTTCTTCGCGGCCCTTCGCGTGACTGCGCGGATTGACTGCTTTTGTCTTTCATAAAACTCAAGCGAGAAACATCCCTGACTTGCCTGCAGGCTTCCAGTACTTGCCGAATTCTCAGCGGCCTTCCCAAAATATCAGCGAAACTGAAATCTTCGCTGAACTACAGATACTGACAAGCACCTTGCCTTTACCACTGTTGATGGCAAGACAAACTCTTGTCAGCGTTCTCAGGAAACCCTGCCAATGGCGCATGAACACGAAATTCGAAGTTCTTCACCTTCTCAAGGAAGTACCCAGTCTTGGCAATTTCTTCGAAAATCGTGGCCGCGAATCAAAGTATGCTTTCCCCATCCTTAAGTCTATCAACACACCCTATGTCCCCTGAAATGCAGAGCAGACAGGAACTTCAAGTCTTGACAACGGTCGCAAATCTCTTTTTTCTTTGGAATCGGAGTGAATCCGATCGGCTCGATCTGTGTCTCTGCTTGACATTCTGGATTCCCTCATTTTCTTGGGCCATTGAAGCAGAAAAATGCCCCAAAAGTCACCTGTTTTATGATTCCGGTGGCGGCCGCCGCAGCCGGGCTCCAGCCTGTCCGGCATCCCCTGGCTGTCCACGAATGCCCCGCCGGGACCGGCCCTTTCCCCCTTCCTGGCCCGACATGCGATATTCCTACATTTAATGTATAATTTGCATCCGGGAAGACCCTCGTGCACCAATCGCCCCCCCGGCGAAGGCGCCGTGATTGATTCGGGCGTACCCGGTTATCCCGCACCCGATCTACGCATTCCCAGGCATGCCTGGAATCATTTTATCTCGCCCGCAAGGACGCGGCCCGCTGCGCCCGCCTCCGGCGCACAGCCACCAGTTTGTCACATGTCAGCTCTCAGTCCGGTCGTGTACGTGAAAGGAGACCTCCCATGAGTGTCCAGGCGATCCCCAGAGACTACAGCCTGTCCGGCGGCCATCAGGACGCCGTCGAGCTCGACGACGACCGCATCGTCGAGCGTATGGATGAAACATGGTGGAAGCCAAAACTGTCCCGCCAGCAGATGAGAGAGATCATGCAGCGCCGCGACGGCCCCGCCCTCTGGCACTACAGTCTCTGGTTTGCTCTGCTTGCCGTCAGCGCCTACCTCGCCGTCCTGTCTTGGGGAACCTGGTGGGCGATTCCCGCCTTCCTGGTTTATGGAACAATCTACTCCTCCTCCGACGCCAGCTGGCACGAATGTGGCCACGGCACACCTTTCCGCACACACTGGCTCAACGAGGCCCTGTACCACGTCACCTCCTTCATGACCATGCGCGAGGCCTATATGTGGCGTTGGAGCCACTCCCGCCACCATACCCACACCTATATCGTCGGTCGCGACCCCGAAATCCAGGTCCAACGCCCAGCCGACCTCCTCAAGATAGCGATGGACTTCTTCTACATTCGCAGTGGTCCCCCCGAAGTCTGGCGCGTCTTCCGCAACGCTTTGGGCCGGCCCAATGCCGACGTCCTCGACTTCATGCCGGAACGTGAACTGCCCAAAATGTACTGGTCCAGCCGCATCTACATGGCAATTATCCTGGCATTTGCTATCTGGTCCATCGCCATCGGCAGCTTCCTGCCCATGATGTTCGTGCTCCTGCCCCGCTTCTACGGCGGCTGGCTGCATCAGCTACTCGGCCTGACCCAACACGCCGGCCTCGGCGAAGATACCTATGACCATCGCGAAAACACGCGCACCGTCTTCATCAACCCTGTTTTCGCTTTCCTCTACATGAATATGCAGTACCACATCGAGCACCATTCCATGCCCATGACGCCCTTCCACGCGCTGCCCAAACTGCACGAGGCCGTCAAGGACCAGATGCCCCCGCCCTATAAGAGCCTGTGGCAGTGCTACAAGGAAATGATCCCTGCCCTCATCAAGCAGGCCACCGAGGACCCCTCCTACAAGATCATCCGTCCGATTCCTCAGGACCCGCAGACAGAGACCGCTGAGCAGCGCAGCGCCGCAGAATCTTCCGGTGAATGGGTGGAGGTCGGCCCCGTCGAAGACATCGACGAAGAGGACGTCATCCGTCTGGACCACGGCAGCCGTACCCTGGCAATCTACCGCCTCAAAGGTGACAGATTCTACGCAACCGAAGGTCTCTGTACGCACGAATATGCCTATCTTGCAGATGGCCTGGTAATCGACGAGGTTGTCGAATGTCCCCTCCACAATGGGCGCTTTGACATCACCACAGGACGCGCCCTGCGCGCCCCTGCCTGCGACCACCTCGAAACCTATCCCGTAGAACGCCGCGGCAACACACTCTTCGTTCGCGTCGCCTAGGCCTACCTGAAGCGCACTTTCCGCTTGACTGCGCGCGTTTGAAAGGAGTCCTGCCATGAGCGTTCAGGCAATTCGCAGAGACTACAGCCTTTCCGGCGGCAACCAGGACGCCGTTGAACTCGATGGCGACCGCATAACAGGTCGCGTCCAGGAACAATGGTGGAAGCCGAAACTGTCCCGCCAGCAGATGCGCGAAATCATGCAGCGTCGCGACGGCCCTGCACTCTGGCACTTCGGCCTCTGGTTTGCACTGCTCGGCGTCAGTGCCTACCTGGCCGCCATCTCCTGGGGTACCTGGTGGGCCGTCCCCGCCTTCCTCGCCTACGGCACCATCTATACCTCCGCCGATTCCCGCTGGCACGAAAGCGGCCACGGCACACCCTTCCGCACCCGTTGGCTCAATGAGGTTGTCTACGCCATTTCCTCATTCATTGCCATTCACGAAGCATACCTGTGGCGCTGGAGCCACTCCCGCCACCATACCCATACCTACTTCGTCGGCCGCGATCCCGAGATCCAGGTGCAGCGCCCCGCCGACCTTATCAAGCTCCTGATGGACTTCTTCTACCTGCGCAGCGGCCCCCCCGAAGTTTGGCGCCTGATCCGCAACGCCTTCGGCCGCCCCAATCCCGACGTGCTTGACTTCGTCCCCGACCGCGACCTCCCCAAGATGTACTGGTCAAGCCGCGTCCATCTCGCCATTTATTGCGCCTTCGCCATCTGGTCCATCGCCATCGGTAGCGTGTTGCCCATGATGTTCGTCCTCCTGCCCCGCTTCTACGGCGGCTGGCTCCAGCAGCTCCTCAGCCTCCCCCAACACGCCGGCCTCGGCGAAGACACCTTCGACCATCGCCAGAACACGCGCACAATCTATGTAAATCCCGTCTTCGCCTTCCTCTACGTCAACATGCAGTACCATCTTGAGCACCACGCCATGCCCATGACCCCCTTCCACGCCCTCCCCAAGCTGCATGAAGCCGTCAAAGATCAGATGCCGCCCCCATACAAGAGCCTGTGGCAAGCCTACAAAGAACTCATTCCCGCTCTTATCAAGCAGGCCACCGGCGACCCCGACTACCGCGTGCTCCGACCGATTCCCAAGGACCCCGAATCCCAGGCCGCAGAACTGCCCACCGCCGCCGAGTACACGGGAGAATGGGTGGAGGTCGGCCCGGTCGAAGAAATCGAAGAAGAAGACGTCATCCGCCTCGATCTCGGCAGCCGTACTCTCGCCGTCTACCGGCTCAAAGGCGACCAGTTCTACGCAACCGATGGCCTCTGCACGCACGAGTACGCCTACTTGGCCGACGGCCTCGTCATCGGCGGCGTCATCGAGTGCCCGCTTCACAACGGCCGTTTTGACATCGCAACCGGCCGCGCCCTGCGCGCACCCGCCTGCGACCACCTGGAAACTTACCCTGTCGAACGCCGCGGCAACACGCTCTACGTCCGCCTCGGCTGAACCCTGCGCGTCCGCTAGACTCGCCAATCACAACCATTCGTCACAGTAAGCAAGGAAACCACACGATGCAGATAGCATTTATCGGAGTAGGTGGAATCGCCCAAAACTATCTCAGCAGCCTCGAAAAACTGAACCGGCCCGTTGCCGCCGTCTGTGATATCAACGCCCAGACAGCCGCCCGCGTCGCCGACGAACTCAACTGTACCGGCTACACCGACCACCGCGAAATGCTCACACGCGAAAATCTCGACGTGGTCTTCGTCGCCATCCCCCCCGCCGCCCACGACACCCAGACAATCGACGCCGCCGAAGCCGGCGCCAACCTCTTCGTCGCCAAGCCGGTCGCCATGGACCTGGACGTCGCCCGCCGCACGCAGGAGGCCATCGCCGCCAGCGGTCGCATCAACCAGGTCGGCTACATGGCCCGCTACTCCGACGTCACCGAGCGCGCCAAGGAGCTCGTAAAGGGCCGTGACCTCGGCATGGGCATGGGCCGATTCCTAACCCGCATGCCCCCCTCCCATCCCTGGTGGGGCAAGTTCGCCGTCAGCGGCGGCCAGCTCCTCGAACAGAGCACCCACGTCTTCGACTGGCTGCGCTACTTCCTCGGCGACATCGAATCCGTCCAGGCCTTCGGCCACGACGGGCCCAACAACGATATCGCCGACTTCGAAGACAGCACCGCCGTCAATCTACGTTTCGCCAGCGGCGCCGTCGGCAGTGTGCTCAGCACCTGCTCAGCACGCGTCCGCGACGGCTTCATGACCGAGCTCTGCGGCCGCGACCTCTACCTCCGCCTCGCCATGGACACCCATATCTCCGGCTACATCGACCAGGAAGAGATCGACTTTCACGGCGAAGAACGCGGCTACTACCGCCAGATCGAATGTTTCCTCGCCGCCGTCGAAGCCCAGGACCAAAGCCTCGTCCGCTCCTCCTACGCCGACGCCGTCAACTCCCTGGCAGTCACCCTGGCCGCAAACCGCTCGCTCGAAACCGGCCAAGTCGAAACGGTGGAATAAACGATGAAATTCGGAACCCTGCAAAACGTAATCGAACAGCCCCTCTCAACCGTCTTCGCAGTCGCCTCAGAGCTTGGCTTCGAAGGCGTCGAACTCGACTGGAACGACATCGCCCAGGCCCAGCCAGGCGGCCCCTTGGCTCCGGAAAATCGGCAGAAGATCCGCCATTCGGCCGCGCAGGCAAACGTCGAAATCCCTTCCGTCGCCGCCCATTTCCTCAACCAGGGCGGTTTGGCCGACGCCGACAAAGAAGCGTTTGGCCTCGAGGCAGTTCGCACCGGCATCCGCCTTTGCACCGATCTCGGCGCCGGCTACTTGCTGGTGCCCTTCTTCGGCCCTGCCATGATTCGCGACGAAGAAGCCACTTCCCGCCTGGTCGCAAATCTGCAACAGTTGGCCCCCGCAGCCGAAACTGCTGGCATCACTCTCGCAGTTGAGAACACGCTGGCTGGCGACGACATGGCTGCCCTGCTCGAACGGGTCAACTCTCCCTTTGTCGGCGCCTATTGGGACATGGCGAATTGCATGGGACTGGGATACGACCCACTGGAAGAGATCGCCCAGCTGGGACAGCATATCGTGCGCGTGCATGCCAAAGAGTACCAACAGGGCGACGATCCCCCTGGCACACGCGCAGAGCCCCACTTCGCTGGCCTCAACAAAGTGCCTCTTGGCCAGGGCGATGTGCCCGTAGCTGCTGTCCTGACCGCTCTCCTACAGAGCGGCTATGACAGCTATGTCGTCCTCGAAACCGGCAAATTCGACGATGCCAGGCGTTCGGCCAAGGAAGCTCTCACCCTCCTGCAAGAACTCTCAGGATCATAGCAATGACCGCCAATCCCCACGGAATGGCCCGCTTTGAAGATAAAGCCGCCCTGGTTTCAGGCGGCGCCTCAGGAATCGGGCGCGCCACCGCATCCCGCCTCGCCGCCGAAGGCGCCCACGTCTTCATCGCCGACCTGAACGCAGCCATGGCAGATCAAGCTGTAGCCCAAATCCGCGCCGCCGGAGGCAGCGCCGCCCGCGTTGACGTAGACCTCGCCAACGATGACTCCGTAGAAAACTGCGCGCGCGAAGTCGCGGAAAACGTTCCCGCTCTCCATCTGCTCGTCAACAACGCTGCCCTACTTCGGCAGGGCCGCATCGAGGACGGCGGCTGGATTGAAAACTGGGAAATAGAGACCCGCGTCGGCCTGCGAGGATGGGTGATGTTGACCCAACAACTCCTGCCCCTTCTCAAAACCGATGGCGGAGCCATCGTCAACCTCTCCTCCGAAGGCGGCTACCTCGGCCGTCCCGGCATGTGGGTCTATGACGCAATCAAAGCCGCCGTCGTCTCCACCACAAAAACCATGGCCCAGGAGTTCACCCAATACGGCATCCGCGTCAACGCCGTCGCCCCCGGCTGGGTCGTGACCGAAATGCACTTCGCCAGCCACCCAGACCCCGCCGCCTACAAAAAAGAGCTAGAGGACACGCCCATCGATTCCTGCCTCATGCAGCGGCGCTGCGGGCCCGAAGAAATAGCTAGCGCCATCGCCTTCCTCCTCAGCGACGACGCCTCCTACATCACCGGTACCACCATCCACGTAGACGGCGGCCGTGTCGGCATGAACCTCGGACACATCGGCATACTGGAGTAGAATTCCCCACAGTATTGGCCCACCAAGAGGCCCTGAGCGGCACCTCGTAGACTGACCAAGCTGTCCTTCGTGACCCTTCGCGGTTCAAAAAAGGTGTTCTTCGCGGCCCTTCGCGAATCTTCGCGGATAAAAAAGGTGTTAAGGTGTTCTTCGTGGCCCTTCGTGGACAAAAAGACGTTCTCCGTGGCCCTCCGTGGATCAAAAAGGTGTTCTTAGTGGCCCTTCGCGGTTGAACCACGTATAATTCCCACAGATAACAACCGAGCCGACCCAGACGCAAGCTTACCCGGAGCCTCAAATGACCGAAACAATTAACGGACAGTTATGGCAGGACCAACCCCAACAAGCCCTCCAATCATTCACCCGCGACGGCTACGTCGCTCTTACCGGCTTTCTCACCGCCGACGAAGTCGCCGAGACCAGGGAAGCGGTCGCTCGCCTTATCCGAGACCGCGTCCCCCATCTCGCCCGCGAACAGGTCTTCTACGAAGAACTCGGACAGCCCGATACCCTCAAACAGATACTAGGTCTCTACAACCACGACAGCTACTTCAAGCGCCTGATGTTCGGCAGTAAATTCGAAAAACTGGCAGAACTGCTCTTGCAGGGCCCCGTCGTCGGCAAAAACATGCAGTACTTCAACAAGCCGCCCAAAATCGGCAAAGCCACTCCCCCCCACCAGGACGGCTACTACTTCATGCTCGACCCCTGCGAAGCCCTCACAATGTGGCTCGCCCTCGAAGAAGTGGACGAAGAAAACGGCTGCGTCCGCTACGTGCGCGGCTCACACCTTGTCCCGCTTCGCCCCCACGGCCGCACCCAGACTCTCGGCTTCTCCCAGGGCGTCACCGACTATGGCACCCCCCAGGACCTCGCCGACGAAGTCGCCTTCCCCGCCCAACCCGGCGACCTCCTAATCCACAACGCCTTGACCATCCACCGCGCCGACGCCAACCTCAGCCAGACCCGTACCCGCCAGGCCATCGGTTTCATCTACTACTCCGAACGCGCCAAAGAGGACGAAGTCGCGCATGCCGCCTACCAGAAACGCCTCGCCGCCGACATGAAAGCCAAAGGAAAGATCTGACCGCCCCGTACTCCACCCTGTATACGCCCGCCGATCACCAGCGCTTGCCCGTTACTTCAGCGCCGGGCTCGGTGTCCACTGCGTCTCAATCGGTTCTGCGCTACCCTCATAGGCGATTCTGAGCGGTTCCAACCCCCTCTGAATTCGCCCCTGCGGCCGCGTCTCCGTGACACTGTTGCCGCCTTCCAGTTTGTAGATCGTCGCCTGCGTACGCTCCGGCAAATCGACAAAATGCGGATAATACCACATCGTCAGCACCGTTCTCCGCTCATCGCTCAAATTGGCGTGCGACGCGTGAAACAGCCTCCCGTACCCCATCACAACGTCCCCGGCCTTCACCGGCACATCGACCTCCCCCTCCGCCCGCTGGAAAGCCACGTCCCCCGGATTCGCATACGTCCTCAGCTCGTCCGTATGCGTCGGCGCAGCCTGATCATGCAACGCATGCCGCTTGCGATGCGACCCCGGTATCACCCGCAAGCAACCGTTTCGCACATCCGTATCTGTTAGATAGTACATCAAAAAAGCTTGAATCGGCTGCCACGTATAGCTCACCGGGTCGTCCCAAAACCGCCCATCCTCATGCCAGAACAGCGGCGGACTCTGCGGCGGCTTGCTGATAATCCGCCCGTGCCCGAACTTCGGCTCCACAAAACCCAGCTCCCCCAGCGCCGCCATCACCCTCGGGTAAGCGATCAGCTCCGCCAACACGGCGTGTTCATAAGCCATCGCCCAGTCAATCAAGACCATGCTCCCCGTCGTCCGGTTCTGCTCGAAATGCGCCTCCTCCTGCTGCCCAAGCACCCCATCGCTCCAAGCCCTCAACCCCTCCACCATCTCCGGTTCCAGAACGCCCCTGAACAGCACAAAACCGTCCCGAATAAACCGCTCACGCAACACAAGATTTACCGACCCCATAATCCGCACCTCCAGTGGCACCAAACAAAATTCGCAAACTCACTGCTCGCCCGCGTCCGATCGGAACTACTGAAAACGTAACTACTCAGCCACAACTGACTTGCCCGCCATGCACAAGAGCGGCACCCTGGGACGCAAGATATCTCCCTAGTGCCCTATTTCGCCTATGGACGCCTACGGGCGAGGACGCCCTCCGGCGGCTCCGGCCCGCTAAGGCGGGCCTGCGCACCCTTCGCCGCTAAGGCGGCGAAGGGCTGTCGTCGGCAAACCCCCGCCGCCGCCAGGGGCTACGCCCTTTTATGACGGTCGGGCCTACGGCCCTCCCTTGTGCGGGGGGACACCCCCCGCAACGCCCCCCTCCAAAACCCCCCCCCAGCGCCGCACTTGTCTCCAGCCCCAATCCACTATCCTTTGGCCCCTGCGTTTCCCCCTACTGCCTACCCGCATCTGTCTGCTGCCGGTTTGTTAGGGATCGCATCAGACCTGTCAGCATTTTGTTGATTTCGGCGCAGTCCTTCAACAAACTGTCGCTGGTCTCGCGTCTGATCAAATCCGGCTTTTCGGACAATGTCAAGAACGTTTCCAGCTCAGCCAAAGACCCACGCGCAATGCCAGGCGTATGAAGATATTCTCGTGCTGTACGCCTTGCGTGCCCTTCCGCAATGTTCGCTGGAACTGAGGACGTTGCCCGTCGCATCTGAGACGTAAGTCCAAACCTCTCCTCAGAAGGGAAGCGCTTTGTAAGCGCGTACGTCCGTACTGTTAAATCGATCGATTTCTGCCAGACTATTAAATCCCTATAAGACCTTATTGATGTCATGCGACACTCAGCCTCTTAAGTTGCGATCGGCTGTCTGTAGGTCCGGCTCAGCGGAAACTATCCCCTATCCCCTGCAGTTCCCATCCTCTCCGACATATGCTCCGCAATCATCACCGTCGTCAAATGCGTGTTCGCCCGCGGTACCTCCGGCATGATCGAAGCATCAATAACCCGTAGCCCGTCAACGCCAACCACGCGGCAGTCCGGGTCGACCACCGTGCGGCGGTCACTGACAGCCCCCATCCGACAGGTACCCACAATGTGAAAACAGTCAACACACTCCTCCAACAGCCACCGATCCAAAGCCTCGTCACTGCCAAAACTTTCGATCCCTCGCATACCTCCGCCAAAAATGTCGCCTACCCACATCTCCTCCGCAATCTCGTCAAAGGCGGCATGACCTGCCAGCGCAAATAATCGCCGCACACCGTCCCGCATCCGCTCCAAGTCTCGCCCGTCCGACAACATCTCCTCTTCAATGATCGGATTCACCTGCGAATCGGCGGAGGCAAGCCGCAGCCGGCCCTGCGAAAACGCCTGAAAGACCGAAACAACGATCACGCCTCGCTTCAGCTCCTCCCCTTCAATGCCAAAGACATTACAACTCGCCATCAACATGTCGTTGCAGCCCGCCCCCCCAAGCCCCGAACTGTAGCGAATGCAGCAGTTGGTACGCCGCGCATGAGCATCCCCAGCCCGTGCCCTGGCACGCAACTTGAGATGCAGCCCCACCGTCGGATGATCCTGCAGATTCTGACCAACACCCGGCAGGTCAACCAAGGGCGTCACCCCAACCTCATTCAGTGCCAAAGCCGCGCCAATACCCGACCGCATCAAAATAGCCGGGGAATGAACCGCGCCCGCGCACAGCAGAATCTCTCTGCCCAACAGTGTCGTCCAGCCGTCCACCCCAGGATTCCCCTCTACACTATCCTTGAGCCCTCCAACCCGCACGCCAACCGCCCGCGGCCTCCCCACCTCTGCCCCAACTGACGAACTATGGTCAAATTCAATTCGGTCGACTAGCGCACCCCCGACAATCTCAAGATTGGACCGCGCCCGCGCCGGCTCCAGGTATGCGTCATTCGTCGAGACCCGTTTGTCGTCACGCATTGTCAGTGCAACCGGCGAAACGCCGGTACTTCCAGGCGCGTGGCAATCCTCAGCCCAACCGTATCCCAGATCCACCCCCGCGTCCCGCAACGCCAGGTCCACCGCGCCCCACTCCTCAACCGGCACGCGGCAAAGCGGAATCGGACCGCCGCGGCCGTGGTAAGCCGCGTCGCCGAAATTGAAATCGTCCTCCAACCGCATAAACGATGACAAAACTTCCTCGCTCGACCATCCGGCGCAGCCCTGCGCCGCCCAACGGTCGAAATCGTCCGCCTCACCCCGCAATCCAATCAACCCGTTGATCGCCGAGCTGCCGCCCACCCCGCGCCCCCGCACAAACTCCGCCTGCTCCTGCCTCTCTGTTCGCCGCGCGGACAAGCCTGGCCACTGGTAAACCGCCCTAAACTCCTCCGACAACAGAATCTCACCGTGATTGTGGCTCTGCATAGCTACCGGCGCCTCTTCCGACCGGTAGTCGGGCCCCGCCTCCAGCAGCAACACCGAAACCGACGGATCCTCAGAAAGACGGGCTGCCAGCACTGCCCCAGCCGACCCCGCGCCTACTATGATATAGTCGTACATTCGCTATACCCCGTATCCACGTGGGACGGTCCTTTTCGGCGAACTAACGGGTACGTATGAGTCTGGTCACGCCTTAAACTTCCTTCGTCTTCCCCTGGCAACCCGTCGACCCTGTCCTATCGCGATCCAGCTGGTGCAACCCCGCAACCGCCGCGCTCCATCATAGCAGCAAAGATCGGCCTCGTTAAGTCACCTTCAACCCCCCCTCACATCCCGAACAGCAATACCAGTCCCGACATATAATGCAACTCCCCAACAGATCAAGCAGGTATTCTTAGCGGCCCTCTGTATCCCTACGTGGATCAAAGGGTTAAAGGTTTTCTTCGCGGCCCTTCGTGGAAAAAAGGTGTTGCAGTTGCCGTTCTTCGTGGTCCTTCGTGGCCCTTCGCGGCCCTTCGTGGACAAAAGGGTGTTGCAGTTGCCGTTCTTCGTGGTCCTTCGTGGCCCTTCGCGGCCCTTCGTGGAAAAAGGTGTTGCCGTTGCCGTTCTTCGTGGTCCTTCGTGGCCCTTCGCGGCCCTTCGTGGACAAAAGGGTGTTGCCGTTGCCGTTCATCATGGCCCCTCGCGGCCCTTCGCCAACAGCCCGCATTCCGTCCACGCCAATCCCAAGCCAGCCAAAAAAGGCAACCGCCAGCAAAACTACTACCAAAGACCAACCGCTGTCCGAAATGGATACAACCAACCTACGCCCCCAACTCTGCACCCACCTCCACCCAAAATCGAATTGACAATCGGTTATGCAAGCAATATAGTTGACTCAGATAAATGCGCCATCAAGAGGAGTCTCTTCCCCATCTCCCCCAAGGCCCGCCAAAGGCCCGTGATGCAACCCGCCGAGGCTACCTTCTCCAAACGTTGAAGCACGCGCGAAATCCTGCCAAATCTCCGACAGCCGCGCGGCAATACACTCCTGATCACCTTCATTCTGAGACGTGAAAGAGAACTAAGGAAAAAAAATGAAGAAATCACTTCTCATTCTGCTCATCGTTGTATTTCTCGCTGGTCTAGGAGCTCCCCTCTACGCTCAGGACGCAGCCTTGACGCTCGAAAGCCTGGCCGAAAAAGTAGAGGCAATGGTTGAACTGGTGACGTCACTGTCAGATCGAATGAACGCCTTCGAAGTAAGGCTGACCGCATTGGAAGCGACCGATACGCCCACACCAACGCTAACCCACACGCCTACGCCACCGCCCACACCAACCGCGACTACGACGCCCACCCCGACCGCGACCTCCACCTCGCCAACGGTCTCAATATCCAGGACCATGAACGTTCGCGCCGGCCCGGGCACCAACTATCCCGTTGTTGGACAAGCGTCGCCTGGTGACCAATACGTTATCTCAGGCAAAAACCCAGCCAGTAGCTGGTGGCAGATCATTTTTGACGGTCAGTATGCGTGGGTCTACAGCCCGCTGGTAACTGCTACCAGAGGCCAGTTCGTACAAGTCGCTGCCAACATTCCAACGCCCGCAGCGACCCCGGTCCCACCGCCCCCGGCCGCGACACCCATCCCGCCGCCGCCGGCGTTCCCTTACTCCCTCATCGACAGCGGCAGCTGCCCCGGCAACGATCAGCAGACATTCTTTGAGGGGCTTGTCCGGGACAGGAACAACAATGTGTTGAACAATGTCTGTGTACATGTAGCCTTCAACGGACCGCGCAACACCAAGTGTACCGGTTGCGGCAAACCTACCGGAAAATGGGGCTTCTCGCCCTTCGGTGGCCCGGCCTCTTCAGGCACCTTTGTCGAGATTTGGGTAGTGAACTGTCCTGCCGGCGTGAACACCGACGGAAGTCATAACTCGAGAGACTTCTCGAATCTGAGTCCTCTCTCGCCGAAGTGGACTATGACTATCAGCAATAGCGTAGGCTGCAATAACATCACTTTCAAGCAAAACTGAGGTAACGCAAGTATTACCTGCTGTTGAAATGAGGCGCAAAACGAGAGGCGGATGAATCTATCATCCGCCTCTCTTCTATTGGGTATGCAAATCCAACCGTCTGTCGCCCGCCTGCTCGGTTGGCCTACCAATCACCACAAAGCAACCTCAATAGCCGCATCCCAGCTACTCGTATCGGCATCTGCCTCAATTGTAGACTGGTCGCAAAAGTTGCAACTTGCATGCCTTCTCCGTTCAGGTCTCCCCTTAGCATTGCGGAGCGGCTCACTCTTTCGCAGCAGCAAAGACTTCGTCTTCGATCCTTCACCTGAGTTTGGGCTTGACCTGGACGTAGACATGGGATCGCTGCGCATCTTCATTCCACGCTTCAAGTAGAGTTGCGATTTCTTCAGGGATGCGCTTCGCTAGATTTAACAAGGCCCTGTAAACCGCCCTGCGCACGACCGTCCGATCGTCTGAAGCAACTTTCCACAATAGCGCACGCAATAGGTCGAAATGCTTGGCAGCCTCTGCACTCGACAGTGCCATCGCCACATTCCACTGCGCCCTTGGATGACTGCTCGCCCGCCCCAGCCACTCGGCCACCAGCGCCGGCTGCGCCTTCAACAAGCTGTCCCCGATCGCAAACGCGCCCAGGTTCTTGCGGACATAGGGATCATCATCCTCCAGCAGCGGCGTCAACGCCTCCAACAGCAGCCGGCATTCATCTGATGTGCAACTGCTCGCAGCAGAGCCGCAGCCAACCGCCGCCGCACGCCGTATATTCGGCGAAGCATGCACCGACCATGCTTGAACCGTCGGCAAGATGGCTTCGAAGTGACCGCTGATAACCCTTCGCAACGCGCTGGCCGCCCACTCCCGCACCTCCCAATTCTCGCTGTCCGCCAACTTCAGAATAGTATCCGTCACTTCCGTTGGATTGTGCGCGAATATCGGCCCTAGCAGCACCAGCCCAACCTCCTGCGCGCCCTCACTTTCCGAACGGGCAAAGACAATGGCGGTGTTGTACAACGCCGGAGTCGACTCGCCGTAATGTGAACTGATCAATTTGGCCGCCTGCAGCTTTATGGCCTGCCGCGGCGTGCCGGCATGTGCTGTCTTCTGCGAATCCAGGACGGCAACTGCCTCCGCCAAACTGTTCTTCTCGACTGCTGAGGCAAAATCGTCCTTCCAGGAACTATCCTTTCGTGTAGCCAAAATCAGCTCCTCTTGGTTCTCATTGCGCCGTTCGCTGTTATGTGGCATGCTGACTTCGCTCAAAATAGGCTTCAGAGCGCATGGAATATCGATTCATTTATAGACCACGCAGCCCTGTGGGACAAGAAAGTCTGGCTCCCCAGCTGGGCTCGAATGTCGATTGAAAATAAGTATACGTCGGCCGGCGCTAAGATTCAGAAATACCAACCAGTTCCAAGGAGGGAAGCGAAGGACTTCGCCAACTCTCCCTCGCAGAATTCGCATCTCCACAACAAGTGTGTCAAAGGAATGACAGCCTCGTGCGAGCAATAGTCATCAGAAACAGGGAAGACCAGGTCAGAGAAAAAGTATTCGTCAACGACTGGCCCGCCCCCGAACCGCCAAGCCGCAATCAAGTCAAAATCAAGACTCTCTACTCTGGCATCACCAACGGCACCGAGCGCAATCAACTGCATCGCGGAAATTACGCCCCCGGCGACAATCTGCTGCCCATGCCAACCGGCTATCAGACCGTCGGACGCGTCATCGAGGCCGGGCCGGACACAGAGTGGCTGCAAATCGACGACCTGATATTCATCGGCAAAAGCACCGGCGCCCATCTCGAATACATCGTCGTCGCCGAAGATGAACTGCTCATCAAACTGCCCGACTCGATCGACCAGCGCGAGGCTGCCTTGTACGGAATGGCCGCCGTGGCACTCAACACCTGCCGCAATGCCGAGTTGAAAATCGGCGAAAACGTGCTGATAGTCGGTGCCGGTTACATAGGGCAAACCGCCGCCCAGGTCGCGGCCCTGTTCGGCGCCCGCGTGACCATCTGCGACATTGACGACCGCAGGCTTCAGTTAGCCCGCCGCATCGGCGCCGCCGAACATGCTCTCAACGTCGATGGCCCCCGCTGGACCCGGCAAGTCGCCGACCAGAGTTTCGATGCCATCCTCGACTTTGCCGGCGTTCCCGGCATGGAGGATAAGTTCCTCCTTGCGGTCAGGGCCGGTGGCCGCGTCCTGCTGATCGCCGGCCGCGACAGAGTGAACTACCACTTCAACCTTGCCCAGCGCCGTCTCATCACCATCAAACAGAACAGCCACTTTTCTATCGATGACCTGCAGAACCTCTGCCGGCTGCACGGTCGCGGGCAGATCGACCTGTCATCGCTCCTGCAGGACGTAGTCGCGGCCGAACAGGCCAAACGCATCTACGACACCTTGCGCGATCGGCCCAATGACCTTCTAGGAACCGTATTCAGCTGGTGATAAAGGAAACCAAAGCGATGAGTACGAACTCTTCAAAAACTGACAGCATCTCCGTCGCCGTCATAACCGGCGGCCACAACTTTGATGTTCCCGGCTTTCAGGCAATCTTCCGCGACATGCCGCAGGTCGACAGCTATATTCAGTATGAGGAGAACTGGGCGGCCGACGTCGGCAACGTTCGCGACTCCTATGATGTCCTACTCTTTTACAACATGCCTCGCAACGTACCTGACGACAGGAACAGATCTGTTCTTGAACGGTTAGGCCAAAATGGCCAGGGGATATTCCTCCTCCACCACGCTATTCTGGCCTACGATCAGTGGCCCTTCTGGTCGGAAATAGTCGGAATTTCCGATCGCAGTTTCGGCTACGACCATGAACAGGAACTCTCGGTCGAAATCGCCGACGCCGCCCACCCAATCACCAAAGACCTCAAGCCTTGGCAGATGGTCGACGAAACCTACTCCATGGCCAGCGCAGGCCAGGACAGCCATCTACTGTTGACCACAGAACACCCCAACAGCATGCGCGTCCTCGGCTGGACGCGGCAGTTCCGAAACTCTCGCGTCTTCTGCTTCCAGTCCGGCCACGACAATCAAACCTATGTCAACCCAAGCTTTCGCAAAACAATCCTGCGCGGCATCCAGTGGTGTGCAGGCCGTATCTGAATAGCGCCTGCAGGAGACCTCTGTCCCATTCGAACCACTTGGCCTCTAAGATAAGATCTGCCGCAGTAGTTTGAAACTTTGCCCAGCCGCCTTGCCTTGCCGACCCGCCAAAATGCCGGCAGTAGGACCTGACCTTTAACCCCTCGGCGCCGACAATTCTCACGAGATCAGCGCCTCCACCTCTGCCCAGTCGACTGACGCCTCGACCGCATCAGCAAGACGGTCATACTCACGATTCCGCAACGCCGTCGTTGCCACAACCTCGCCAGACCAGCCTAACCCGCGCAGCCAGTCGTGTCGAAAACCGTCATTCTCAAACAAGCCGTGCAAATAGGTTCCCCATGCCCTTCCGCCCTGCACTGTAGCGCCGTCAGGTATCGAGACCTTCCCCCCGTTCCTATCTATGATTTCCCCTAGCGGGGCCGTGCCTTCCCGGGCCCGCGTTTCTCCAGTGTGAATCTCATATCCCTGCACCGTCTCCCCGTCCGCCAACCGCATCCGTGCCAGGTGCGTCACCTTGTGCGCCAGGAACTGCGTCGATACCGGCAACAATCCTAGTCCAGCTGCCTGTCCTCCTGCCTCCCCTTCCATGCCCAGCGGATCGGCCAGCCATTCACCGGCTACCTGATACCCACCGCAGATTCCGACCACCTGCGCGCCCCCGCGATATGCCCCCACGATCGCGTCAGCCAGGCCGCGCCCACGCAGCCACGCTAAGTCCGAAAGCGTTGCCTTAGTGCCGGGGAGAATTATCGCTGCCGGGCTACCAAGCGCTTCCGCTCGTTCCACATAGCGCAGGCTGACCCCCGGCTCGACACTCAGCGCGTCAAACTCATCAAAATTGGCGATACGTGGAAACTGTATGACCGCAACATCGAGCTGGCCCGCGCGCAGACCGCCGCCTGCCCCCCGCCTGCGCTCCAGCGGCACGGCATCTTCGTCGGCGATTCGCAGGTCCGCTACGTAAGGGATAACGCCCAGCGTCGGCACTCCAAACGCCCTTTCCCGCAGCATCTCCAGGCCGTCCCCCAACAGGGCTGGGTCCCCGCGAAATCTGTTTATCAGGAAGCCGCGCACCTGCCGCCGCTCCTCCGGCTCCAACAGCAGCATAGTCCCCGCCAGTGCCGCAAACACGCCCCCCCGGTCAATGTCGCCTATCAGCAAACAGGCAGCCCCTGCATAGCGCGCCATCCTGAGATTGACGATATCACCCGCCTTGAGATTGATCTCCGCCGGGCTGCCCGCCCCCTCCAGCACGATCACGTCGTAGCGAGCCTTGAGCCTGTCATAGGCCGCAGTGACTTCCCTCCACAGCCTTTCCTTCGTCTCCTGCCAGTTCCCAGCCTCGATCCGTCCTGAAACCTTACCGTTCAGCACGACCTGGCTCCGACGGTTCCCCTCCGGCTTGAGCAGAACCGGGTTCATATCCGTGTGGGGATAGATCCCCGCGGACTCGGCCTGCACAATCTGCGCGCGTCCCATTTCGCCGCCATCCAGCGTCACGCCCGCATTGTTGCTCATGTTCTGCGCCTTGAACGGCGCAACCCGCACTCCCCTGCGTGCAAATATCCGGCAGAATGCCGTCGCCAGCAAGCTCTTGCCCGCATTCGAATGCGTCCCCAGCATCATCAACGCGCCTGCCATATTCCCGTCTCTTTACTGTAGCTGGTGGAACCAGTTCAGTTCGTGCTCCGGCAACAGCTCCGGATGGAAAATCCTGATCAGGTCCGCCAGCACCACATCAGGGTTCGCGACGCCGGTCTCCCAATAGTCATTGCCTCCCCACTGATTCAACCTGGCATTGTTGTTGTATACCAATCCATGCGCGACCGCCGCCAGCGCCGCATACCGCTCATCAGCCCCCAAAATGTCCTCGGCGTTGAACCAGGCGCCCGTATTGGGCAACCAGATGTCGGCCTCAGCCGCAGCCTCAAACACCGTCTCCATCGACAGCGGAACCGATCCTGTCGACTCGTCTTCCCGCCACAAATAGCTGCCGCCCGCATCGGCAATATACCGGGCAAAGTAACTATTGCCCCCTGGCACCCGCCACGAGTCACCCCTCGCAATGCCTACCAGTATCGTAGGCCGCTCCTCAACGCCCGCCGCCAGCCCCGCCATCTCGTTGTAGCGGGTTGCTATGCCGCTGAATACCCGCTCAGCCGCCTCCTCCTGGTTGAAAAAGAGCCCCGTTACCTTCATCCACTCCGTGCGCCCCAGCGGCGTCGTCTCCATATAACCAGCCGTCAGCGCCACCGGCAGCCCCGCCTCAATCAGCTTGGGATGCGTGTCATAATCCACATTTCCGTAGGCAAATGTGATGATCAACTCCGGATCCACGTCGATCAGGATCTCCGTATTCACCCCCGTTCCCGTCCCTGCCTCCCGCAACTCGCCCGCATCGATCAACTGCCGCACTTCCGGCGTATTGATATAGTCGAAACGATCCACCGCAATTAAACGATCCAGCAGTCCAAGCTCCTGCAGATGGGGCAGCACCGTCGAAGTGAGTGCCGCGACGCTCCCCACAGGCACCTCTATCGTAGGAGTGTCAGCATAACCCTCCGGGACAGGTGTCCCGCACTGCACCAGCAGATACTCAAAAGTCTGCTCAGCCCCGCGCCATGGGTTGTGCAGCGTCAGCAGCTTGTAATGATTGTGATACGCCACGCTCCAACCCTCCGCAAAGTCGGGACTGACCTTATCCGGGAAATAGTCCACCGCCGCATCATATCCCTCAACACAACCGCTTGTCAGATTGGCTTCGAGAGCCGGCGTACCGGACGAAGCACTATTCATCGCAGCGGCTGGCGCCTCGTCCGCCGCCGGTACCGGCGCGACGACACAACCCGCAAATAGCGGGAGCATCACAATGATGATCAAGACTATTTTCATTTTCACTGCTCGGCCTTTCGGGGCTATCGCCCAACTGAAATTCATACATGTGTCCGGGACCGCCCAATGCAAGGCAGTCCAATGACTAAACTGTGGACTTCACCGAGGGAGCGATCTCTCTTCCGATAGACAGCTCCCTCGCTCGAATTAAACGGTCGCCGCAAAAGCGCGGCCACTCTTCTTTATCTCTTCGACTCCCAACTCCCTCGCTGCTTCCAACAGTGCAATGTCCTGCGGGTCGGGGTCCTGCCAGAGATCTCGCTCCACCGCTTCCAGCAGACGTTCCGCGATCGCCTGCCATGCCCACGGATTGCTCTCAGAGAAAAACTGCTGCATCGATTCGCTCCGCAGAAACTCATCTACCAGGCGCTTGTACATCCAGTCTTCAAGTACCTGAGAGGTGGCATCATAGCCAAAGAGATAGTCGACCGTGGCCGCAATTTCCAACGCACCCTTATAACCGTGGCGCTGCATACTTTCCAGCCATTTCGGGTTAACCACCCGGCTCCGAAACACCCGCCGCGCCTCTTCCCGCAGATCCCGCGTTCGGACGCGATCAGGGTCGCTGCTGTCGCCGAAATAGCGGCGCGGATTCCTCCCCGTCAATGCCCGTACCGTCGCAATCATGCCACCGTGATACTGCAGATAATCGTCGCTATCAAAAATATCGTGCTCCCGATTGTCCTGATTCTTGGTAGCCACCTGGACAGAGCTGAGCGCACGCGCGAACTCCTCCTCGGCCGGCACGCCCGCCCTATCACGACTGTAAGCGTATCCTCCCCAAAGAAGATACGCGCGTGCAAAGTCCCCGTCGCCCTGCCAGTTTTTGGCGTCGATCAACGGCAGAATGCCTGCGCCATAGCTGCCCGGCTTGCAGCCAAAGATGCGGAATCGGGCCTTCTCACGTGCCGATTCACCGTGCCCCGCCATGCGCAAGACAGCCTCATTTGCCAGCGCATGTTGGCGCGGGAAATTCATCTCAACAGGTTCCTCCGCCTCGATCGCCAGCTGCACCGCGCTGTCAATCAGCGTAATGAGGTGCGGGAAAGCGTCGCGGAAGAAACCGCTGATTCGGCAGACCACATCCACGCGCGGCCGGCCCAACGCTTCCAGCGGGATCAATTCCACGCCTGTCACGCGACGGTTCTCCCGCTGCCAGACCGGCCTCGCCCCCAGCAGCGCCAGCACCTGGGCGATGTCATCTCCTGCCGTCCGCATCGCGCTCGTTCCCCACATGCTGATTCCCACACTCTCCGGAAACTTCCCCTCCTCACGCATGTATCGGCCGATCAATGTCTCAGCCAGCCCCTGCCCCACCTGCCACGATGCCATCGTTGGCAGCGCACGCGGGTCGACCGCAAAAAAGTTGCGGCCGGTTGGCAATACGTGCGCCATCCCCCGCGTCGGCGATCCGCTCGGCCCAGGACGTACATAACCGCCGTCCAGCGCATGGATGATCTCGCCTATCTCCGCCTCCCCGCCTTCCAGCAAATTGGGCAGAATGGAACTGGTAACATAATGAAGAATCTCCTCCAATTCCCCATTCCCAGCGTCCCCATGCGATGAATCCGCCTGCGCGCGCGCCGCTTGCAGCGAGCCCAGTCGGCCTGCCGTCTCAGCTGCGATGCCTTCAACCGATTCGACCCGCCATTCAGCCTCGGCCAGACCCGCAAGCCCCCTCTTGCATTCCGACTCTACCCATTCCACAAAATCTGCATTCGTTTTCAACCCCGTGCCGTCATCGTCCCGCCGGTCGCCCAACCGCTCCTGTAGAAGCAGCCAGTCCTGCCCCGCGATGCGCGCCGCAACCGCAGGCAGCGACGGTACCTCCGCATTCGGCAGCTTGACCAGATGATAGATCATCTCGACCAGCTGCTCTCCCTCAGGCACCGTTCCCAATATGTGCAGACCGTCCCGGATCTGCGCGCCCGTCAATTCGCATAGATAACCCTCGATATCTTCCAGCAGGTGGGCCACCTGTGACCCCTGTAGCTCCGCAAAGGCTGTCGGCGTTCCGTCATCGAGGAATGCGCCGTCCCAACTGTGCGTGTGGCTGCCATGGTCTGCCTTCAGAATGTACCGCAAATCATCTTCCAGGTGGTCTCGCTGAATCGTCTCCCAGATCTGCCTCTGGAGCAGCGGAAGTTTGGCCGGGTCGAGCTGCTCCGCCGTGTAGTACTCGTCAGCCAGTTGCGCCAGCTCCGCCAGCGTCCCGTAGGCCCCCGCGCTCGTCATCGGCGGCGTCATGTGATCGACAATTGTGGCGTGCGCCCGCCGTTTGGCCTGGCTGCCTTCGCCCGGGTCGTTGATGATAAATGGATAAACGAGCGGCATATCCCCCAATATCAGGTCCGGGAAGCAACGCTCGCTCAGCCCCACACTTTTGCCCGGCAGCCACTCCAAAGTGCCGTGTTTGCCCATATGTACGATCGCATCGGCCTTCCAAACATATTCAAGCC
Organism: Caldilineaceae bacterium; assembly: GCA_963662575.1. Lineage (GTDB taxonomy): Bacteria > Chloroflexota > Anaerolineae > Caldilineales > Caldilineaceae > Bin5. The sequence continues at coordinate 4,602,825 of OY759723.1, read as the reverse complement.
AGCGGTACAGCGCCAGATAGTTGTGCGGCGGCGGCAGATCGGGCCGGTGATAGACCTGGTCCGGATCCATGTCGTACCCCCGCGGTGGCTGCAGCGCTACAAACGCGTTCCCAAATTCCAAACCCGCCAGCGCAAATGCCCCCTCATCGATATAGGCTTCCCCCGGCGCCTCGCCCCACTGACCTTCCATGTCTCCCCGGTTGACCTCTGGCGCCTCCTCAAACCACGCCGTATAGCGGTCCGTCGGCAGCCTATACGCACGTGCCAGCTGCTCCTCCTCCAACCACTTGACGTCATAGGAACAGCGCCCAATCAGTTCAAACAGGAGTTCATCGCCCGAACGTGGCAGGGAATCTATGTTGTAACCTTCCGCCTTCATGCGGCCCATCAGCTTTAGCAGCGAGGCCGGCGCGTCCAACCCAACCGCATTGCCCACCCGCGCCGCCTTGGCCGCGCTGTTAGTCAGCACGAACGCAATCCGCTTCTCAGCATTCGTCTTTCGACGCAGCGCAGTATGCTTCTCGACAATGCCGGCCAGTCGCCCGATCCGCTCGTGATGAGGAACATACCGTGTCCCACCCTCGCCCAACTCCTCCTTGAACGAGACCGGCACACCCACGACTCGGCCGTCAAACTCTGGTATGGCCACGTTCATGGCCGTATCCAAAGATCCCAGGCCTCGTCCGTTCCTCTGCCACGCCGCCTCATCGTTGCTGCACGTAATCGCCTGAAAGACCGGCACATCCAACTCGGTCAGCGCCTCTCCTCCGTCCCCCAGCGCAAAGCTGAGTGTACTGATGATCGCATCAACCGGCCCGGCCTCAGACAATACCCCGAGAGCCAGCGGGCGCCCTTCGCTGTCGCACTCCTTGAGTGACTGGGTATAGACAGCCCGAGCGAGCATTCCGCGTCGGCCAATCTCCGTCGCAATCGCGTCCACAAATTCGGTGTTCCCGCTCAGGAGATGCGCCCTGTAGAAAAGAATTCCAATACAGGATTTCGCCATGTCCTCCGTGCCGACCGCCTCCCCATCAACTGTTGAATGAGCGAGAGACACCAATTCTTCAACCGCGGCGGCCTCTTCGGTCAAGTCAGCGCCGTCAGTTTCTCCCCCTGTACCGAAGACCGGCGCTCCACCCCCATTCCTTTCAGAGTGGACGTCGACGTCTGAAGCTGTGTCCGGCTCCTGTTCACAGACCCCGTCCTCTCTGTTCGGCGCATAGACACCGTGCAGCGGCAACGCCTGCGGCTGGTCGAATCCCCAGCCGCTGACAAGTAGATGGTCGCTTAGACATCTGAGTCCATTCGCCAGATTCTGCGGCCCGCCGCACTGGAAATATGCGCTTATCGCCTGTGCAAGCGGTACCCCAACATTGGACCTTGCCATAAGGTCGTAATCGAACGCCTCAACCGCAGGCAGGCAGATCAGAAAGCCGTCGCTCCCTTCCGCCCAGTCCAATAGGCGGCCAAGGCCATACTCGAACGAACGCGCAGAGTGAAGACGCGCGACAACGACCTGCGCCCCCGGCAGCAACCGCTGAAGCAACGCGTCCACTGCACTGTCATCCGGCAACCGCCCCACGTGGGCCGCCTCCAACGAAGTAAAGTCCGGCGGCAGAAGCGAACGTGCCTTCTCCAGTGTCAACAGATCGGTATCGGACTGGCTCAGGAACAGGACACCCTCTCCTCGGATCCCGGACAAGGCAGCATTCATCCCCTCCACCGCCTCATCTGGTAGCCCATCCCAGCCGAATCCGTTGAACAGATGCGGCAGTAGCACCGTCGGCGCCGGAGTATCAATTTCCTCAAGCAGGCGTTCGATATAATCAAACATGGCCAAAACAATCGCGCTGTCGTTCACAGAGTGAAACCAGAACGGTCGGCCGTCTATCACGACCATCACAACGTTGGCCAGCACACAGGGGCCCAGGCACCCCCCCTGATTGAGGTGAACTCTACTCCGCAGCCGTCGCCGCTCCCATTCGCGGTGATAAAGATCCTGGTCCACCCCCGCATACCCCCGATCAGTCCGACCGCAACAGCATCCCGTCGCGCACACAAACAACATGCCTCGTAACTGACCCGAATTCACCATCCGGCCGTCCAGCCGCTCCACCATGTTCCGCTTGCGAACCTCAGCCATCACGCCATCCCCCTCGATATCCCGCCCCAAAAATGCCCCAATCCCAAGCCCTTCCCCCGCAGTCCCCCGCCCTTCCCCTCGCAGTTCCCCTTCCCCCGCCCTAATACTCAATCCCCGCCTGCGCGCGAATACCCTGCTCCGCAAACGGATGCTTGACCGCCCGCATCTCCGTAACCAGGTCAGCAAAATCGATCAAGTTGCGCGGCGCATATCGCCCCGTGATCACAATATGCAGCATCGGCGGCTTGTTCGCCTCCAGCCAGGCCAGCGCCTCGTTGCCATCCAGCCACCCGTAGTGCAGCAGATAAGTAAACTCGTCCAGGATCAGAAGATCATACTCGTCGCTGACAATCCGTTCCTGGCAAACGGACCACGCATGGCGCGCCCTTGCCACCGTCTCGTCCATATCGGCGCTTGTCCACGTCCACCCGTCACCGCTGCTGATCCAATCAATGTCGCCCATCCGCTCAGCCGCCCGGATCTCCCCGAAGCGGGCGTTCTCGTTCTTCAGAAACTGGATCACGCCAATCTTCATTCGCCGCCCCCACGCCCGCGTCATGACGCCCAACGCCGCCGTCGTCTTGCCCTTTCCCTCCCCCGTATTGACAATGACAAGACCCTTTTTCTTCCTTCCGCGCCGCACCGCCATTCGCCGCAGCTGCGCCGCCGTTTCGTCCTCACGCCCATCGCCCTCTTCCACTTCCTCGGACTCCGCTTCCCTTTCCAGAGGCGCCCAAGGTGTAGGCGCCAAAGGATCATCGCCCCGTATATCGGGCGCGTAGGCCGGCTCCTGACCGGCAGGGAATTGACGGTGAAAGACGAGCGCATCCACCGGTCTGCCGCCGATCAAGTGCTCCCGGTAGATGCGTTCCAAAGCCTGCTCATCCACACCGTGATACCAGATCCCGTCAGGATAGACGACCACAATCGGGCCGCCCTGGCAGACCCCAAGACAGTCCGCCAGCGTACACTTGATCCGGTGCGGGTTGCGCAGCCTGTTCAACTGCTGCTGCCTGTTCCTCTCCAGCACCAGGCGGTGTAGCTCCTCGGCCTCTTCCGCCGGCGCACAGTCGCCATGACTGCAAATGAAGAGCTGACGCCCATAGCTCCGCATGTTCGGACGATCGATCTCACCCATACCAACCTCCTTGGCAGGCCAACGCTCTCCCGGTCCGCACCGCAAACTGGGTCAATCTCTTTTGGCTGACGAAATGAACACCGCCGCGCCCGCAGCCACTATCCCCAACAGCACGCTGACCGTGAGCAGCCGCCGCGCCCGCCCAATGTCATCCGCCTTCGGCCGCGCCAGCCCTTCGCCCAGCCTGTAATGCCCCACCTTCTCCAGCTCGACTTCCAGCGCACCCGCCGCCGCGCTCATCGGCTGCCCGGCATTCGGACTGTCCGTCTGCCAAGCGTCCCGGCGCCAAATCCGCCATGCACAACCGCTACTTCCTCCAGTGAACGCAGCGCCGGCCACGATCAGTAGTGCCGTCAACCGCGCCGGAACCAGGTTCGCCGCGTCATCGGCGCGCGCCGCGCTCTTTCCCAGCCACTCCCGCTCCGCGTCGCGGTAACCCAGCATCGCATCGGCCGTGTTGAGAAAACGGTAGCCAACCACCGCCGGCAGACCGCCCACGCCATACCAAAGCAACGGCGCAACCACGCTGTCCGAGCAGTTCTCCGCCAGCGACTCTATCGTCGCCGCCGCTACCAAACCCTCGTCGAGCTGCGAAACATCCCTGCTAACCAGATGCCAGCCCAACATGCGGCGCGCCTCACCCAGATCGCCCTGTCCAAGCGGCTTCTCCACCGCCGCACCCGCACGCATCAATCCTTTCCACGCCAGAAACAACGAAAGGACCGTCCCTTCCACCAGCCATCCGTACCGCCGCCCCCGCAACTGACCTGCCGTCCACCACCCGCCTAGCCCAAGCACACACGCGCTGCCGCCAACTGTCCCCGCGCCGTACAAAAAGGAGGCCAGTGCGTTCCCCCGCGGCGCCTGCTTCCGCAAAAAAGCGATCCAGCTCCCCATCCACGCCACCGGGTGGAAACGGGAAGGCGGATCACCGAACAACACGTCCAGCAGCAACGCCAGCAGCGCAGCCATTGCCCGCCGCTCCCGCACCCCAACGGACCCGGAAAAATATCGGGCGCAACATTCACAAAACCATTGGAAAAACAAAAGGCGACCCCCTCATAGAGTGGATCGCCTGGAAAGAAAAAATCCGCCAAATGGCGGAAGGCGTACAAAGTAACTTTGCCGCTCATCCCCTTGGTCCACGAAGGTGGTTCACGAACCGACCAGCTCGCATCCTGCCGGTCCGTTCGACTGAGCATCTGAAAAGGCGGGTTATCGGGCTTAGTGAAAACGAACTCACTCTACCGTTGCGGGACAGCGCCGGACTGGTTCACCTGAACGTCACCGGTCTTCCCCCATTGTGCGCCGCGCATCCGGGCGGAAAGCGCACCTTGACAGAAACCTATTCGGTTGTGCCCAACAATATATATCGAGACTTCTCATCCTGTCAACTGCATAAAACGACTGGGTGAATCCCAAAATATCGTGTCGTGTCGCCGCGCCCTTTCCACCCGTCCCAATGTATCCTTACCATCTCCACTACAAGCACTGCGCGACCCTGAGTGAGCCAAGCCAACCATTCTTACTATCCACTGGTCTCTCCTCTTTCCAGCTTCATTTTGGCGGTCGGGCCTTCGGCCCTCCCTTGTGCAGGGGCTGCGCCCCCGCAACGCCCCCCTCCAAAACCATCCCTCGCCACCGTCCCACTCTGTTCCCGACACTGTCCTCCATCTACCGTAGTGCCCCCCAATCGCGCCCGGTAGGGGCAGGCCTCGTGCCTGCCCTCGTCCCGCCACCCAATCCCAACCACCCACCCGGCACCGTAGGGGCAGGCCTCGTGCCTGCCCAGTCCCGCCACCCAATCCCAACTACCCACACCGAGCGGTAGGGCCAGGCCTTGTGCCTGCCCAGTCCCACCCAACACTCCCAACCACACACCCTTTCGGTAGGGGCAGCCCTTGTGCCTGCCCTCGTCTCTCCTCGCATAAACTCCCCACCCTAATTCGCAGCCCACCCCTGAAATCCCATATAACCCAGTCCAGACAATCCCCCAATTCCCCCTCGATCGCTGGCCGCGCACAAATCACAGTCAATCCAAAATATCCCCCCAAATCACAGTTCAGACATAATCCCCCAAAAACACCCAATTTCCGTGTTATAATACCTTCTTGGCACAGGTGTTCCACCCTGCGCCGTTCAATCAACCCACCACCATCGCCGGCCCACCAGCCGGACGACCGGTGACACCCGTACTTCAGGAGAAAGGAAAATTGTCTAAAACTCTCTGTAAAAGCGTAAGAAAAAACGGCAGCCCCTGTCAGGGACAAGGGCTCAAAAAATACGACGGCCTCTGCATCGCCCACGGTCCCGCCCCCGACCAGGTCCACCAATGGCGCTCACTCGGCGGCAAAAACTCCGCCACCGCCGCCCGCCTCGACAAACGTATGCCCGCACGGCTGAAACAAGCCATCGATCTCGTTCATGACAGCATGATCCGAGTCGTGGAAGGAACACTCTCCCCTGCCGCTTGCAACGCCGCCTGCCGCAGCGCCAAAACTCTGGTCGACCTCCACCGCCGCGTCGACGAGGAAATGGACCTCATCCGCACCGAAGAGACCTTCGCCGCCGCCGCCAAGTTCGCCGGCGTGCACGGCGACCCCAACATCCTCGAAGCCGCCGACGCCATCACCGCCAAACAGGAAAAGTACCGCGCCGAATCCCTCGTCACCCAGGGCTTCGCCGAAATCACAAAGTCCACCAACCCGAAAATACCCCCCGAAACTGTCCTCAACGACAGAGGTCGACGCCGCTTGGGCTACGACCACCTCGACTTCACACAAAAGTTCCTGGATGAAGTGGTTGGTCAGTTAGATGATTTTGACGGAAAACAAGCCGACTTTACCGTTCTCCCCGAGATCACCGACCTGTTGGAAACCATGAAGAAGGGTGTCGAAGAAACGCAGTCCCGTCTGGCCGGCGACACCACCGCCCCGTTCGACCCCCTGACCGGCCAGCCCTTCACCACACTCCCGGCCCGTGTCAAAGTCAACCCTGTTAGCTCCCGTTTCAGCCGCTGCTACGAATCGCCGCCAGAAGTCCTGGCAGAGCAACTCAGCCAGATCAATGAGCAGATGCGTAGAACGGAAGAACTTTACGAAGACGAAGACTTCAAACCAAGATGGGAAGAGTGGAAGAAACACAAAAAAGGATGGGAAGGGGTAGGAGTCTATCTCGAAGTCCACAATAGAACCGGTCTACCATTAAGCCGAGCTCACGAAATTGCAGAAGGGGCAGAACTAATAAATAACATATAGTAACCAACACACAACAGCCAATACTGTTGCCCCCGGCCAGCAGCCGTACTCCCCTACCCATCACTCGCCGCAAAGACCGCGCATCCACCCCCTTCATCTCCCTCCCGCCCCCAAAAACCCGCCCAATCCCCCAATTCCGCCCACACACACCCTTCTTGCCCTCCTTCCCCGTCGCAAACAGACCCGCCCACCGCATCTGAACTAGCCAACAGCCCGCCTTGCACCTCTATGCAGCCAATCCCCCCCAATCTCTAGTGAAACTCTTATGATCTCTCCGAAAACGCTCGTCCATCTCACCACCCCCCAATCCCCCCCGCCAACCCCCGCACGCGCGCAAATCACAGCCCATCACATAAATCCCCCCAAATCACAGTTCAGACAACCGCCCATCCGCCCGCTACCATGAAGCTGGAATCCACTAACCACTGACCACTGCTTTTCAAGTTGTAAGATTCAACAGATAACGCGAAAATATGTGATAAGCCCTATTCATCTGCGAGACAAGAGGAGAATGGACCAATGACGGACACCTACAAACGCGACGGCTTCCTGCATGTCCGCCAAGCCATCCCCCCTGCCGACCTGGAGCCGCTGCGCACCTGCATCCAACGCCAGGTAGGCATCTACGCCGAAGACATGCTAAGTCAGGGAAAAATCGAAAACCCTTACCACAACCTGCCCTTCGGCCAGCGGTTAGCCGCGCTCCACCGCGAAAACGAAATCCGCCTGCGTTCCTGGAACGCGCCCATTTTCGGCCCCGAACTGCACGCCCTCATTCACCACCCCGGCATCGCCGACGCCCTCGAGCCCCATCTGGGACCAAATGTCAGCTTCAACGGCGACTACCATCTTCGGCCCAAGATGCCCGACAGCGTGATGACCGCCTTTCCTCTCCATCAGGACAGCCAGTACTACGGCAAACCATCACAACACGCCCACATTATCACCGTCTGGATCCCCCTCGTCGACGTCGACGACCAAAACGGCTGTCTCTACCTGATCCCCGGCAGCAACGCCTGGGAGCTGATCGGCAGCGCTCGCGACAAGAATCAGAATATGCGCTCATTCGAGGATCCCGAGGCCCGCGGCACACCGATCCCTCTACCCATGAAACGCGGCGACATCCTTCTTTTCTCCAACATGACTTTCCACGGTAGTAAAATCAACAACACGCCCGAAGTACGCTGGAGCGTCGACATTCGCTACTGCCGCACTCCGGGAACCTTCAACGCGCCGCAACATGTAATTCAGAGCGAAGACTTCATGCACGACAAGTTGAAGAATACCAAGCGCCCACCGATGGTCGTGCGAGGTGAAGGGCGCCCGCCGAAATATGAAGAATGGCATTCCGCCCTGCAGGCACTCCTCAACTGACCAGAAGGAAGCACGCGGACGGCAACCGGCCCGCACGCCTCCAGCCTCCACATAAAGATCCCATCCACACCAGATTACCAAGGAGCAACTGTGCACATTCATCCACGTTCCGTCGCCCATAAAGTCTTTGACGTCTGGCGCAGTCCCGGACGCTTTACCAAGAACCCGGATATCATCGAACTGCCCTCAGGCAGACTCATGCTGATCTATTCCGACACCGACTCCCACTGGTCGCAGGTAAATCAGGTTCTTACCTTGCTCGCCAGCGATGACCGCGGCCGCACCTGGTTCAAACACCGCGAGATTGACCAGGCCAACCTCCAGCAAGGCGACGAACGGCTGGTCACGCCCCGTCTCAGCCGCCTCAACGATGACCGCCTCGTCGTCATCATCGACCACGATGACCACGGCCACTTCCACGAAGATCAGCCCCCCGGCAACTGGCTCTACTGGAGCAACGACAACGGCGATACCTGGACGGAAGCCCAAAAGCCCCACATCATGGGATTCGAGCCCGACCGCATCCTCGATCTGCCCGACGGCAGGCTCGGCGTAGTCTCCCACATCATGCGCGGCGACACCCAGGAATTCGCCGTCATTCTCTCCTGCTCCGAAGACGGCGGCGAAACCTGGTACGAAGCCGCCACAGTCGCCGACAACGGCTATCACCGCGTCTGCGAAGGCGCGATCGTCTTCCTCGACAATCCTGACGCTGTTGGCGGACAGGAATTGGCCTGCCTGCTGCGCGAGAATCACCACGCCGGCATCCCCAGTTTCGTCACCTTTTCAACCGACAGCGGCAAAACCTGGTCGCCTCTCCAAATGTGCCCCTTCGCCTTCGATCGCCCCTACGCCAAGCAGCTGCCCGACGGCCGTATATTTGTCAGCGGCCGTCATGTCAACGGCCCCCTGGGTACCTACGGCTGGTGCGGCGACATCAAGGCGGAGGCCGGTACGTACCAGATCGGCGGGCCGCGCCGCAAATATGCCGCAAAAGTAGAAAATGACTGGCTCGTGATCGACAATCTGCCCGGCCACGAAGCCCGCTACTGCCTCATGCCGCCCGAATCCGCCCGCAGCGAAATCCACATGGATGCGACACTTAAAGTCGAAGGAAGGCCCGGCCAAGCCGCCGCGTTTATGTCGATTGCACAACTTGGCGTCGTCGTAAATATCGCCGCCGATGGCATCTGGAGCCGCCTTGGCGCCGACTTCCGCCATCCGGTCGACATGACCGACTACCACTCAATCACCATCCGTCATCGCCGCGGCCTCTTGCAAATTCAGGTAGATGGCAAAACCGTAATTAGCCAGTGTATCTTCCGCGAGGACAAGCCAATGGGCGACTCCCGCCGCGCCGGCGCCCTCAACGGGTACACCCAGTTCGGCCAACCCCAAACCGGCGGACGCAGCTACTGGCGTTTTGTGTCCTATCGGGTGCAAAATCCGACCCTCGAAGACTTCGAATGGTTCTGGGGCGCCGACATGGAGATCTTTCCCGACGAATACCAGCGGCAGCGTATGATCCAGATCCATGGCAACCACCCGGAACAGGCGCCCGCGCCCGACCACGGCTACTCCTCCTGGCTGATGCTTGATGACGGTCGCATCATGTGGGTCGACTACACCAACTACGGCGACCCGGCCGGATCCAGCCACCTCGTTGGCGTCTTCATCGATCCTGAAGATATCGCCTGAAAGGAGTGAACACGCATGACCGCAGACAACGCAACCGGTCAACCCTGGCTCCAGCAAGAGACGCTATACGCCAGCGGCGATGGCCGCTATCACACGTACCGCATTCCAGCCCTCGCCGTCTCCTCCCTCGGCACAGTTCTTGCTTTTGCCGAGGGCCGCAAACACGGGCGCGGCGACGCCGGCGAGATCGATCTCGTGCTGCGCCGCAGCTTCGACAACGGCCGCACCTGGACCCCCGTTCAGCTCGTGGTCACCGAATCCGGCATGACTTGCGGCAACCCTGCCCCGTAGTAGACCGCAATTCGGGGACCATCTGGCTGCCCTTCTGCAAAAACCTGGCCGATGGTGACGAATCAATGATCTGCGAAGGCAAAGCGCCCCGCACAGTCTGGACAACCCACAGCGTCGACGACGGCCAGACCTGGAGCGAACCGCACGACATTACCGCCTCGGTCAAAGATCCACAGTGGACATGGTATGCCACCGGCCCCTGCCACGGCATCCAGCTCGACAGCGGCCGCCTCGTCGTCCCTTGCGACCACATCGTCGGCCTCCATTTCGACCGCAGCCGCGACCCATACCATTCACATGTCATCTACAGTGACGACAGCGGCGCCACCTGGCAACTCGGCGGCGACGTAGACGTCGGCACCAACGAGTGCGCAATCGCGCAACTGCAGGATGGCAGCCTCTACATCAACTGCCGCAACTACGTCCGCGGCACGCAGCGCGCCGTGGCCCGCAGCTACGACCAGGGCCAGACCTTTGCCGAGTTCGAGTGGGACGAAACGCTCATTGAGCCTGTCTGCCAGGGCAGTGTCGAGTCAATGCCCGGCGGCCATCTCCTCTTCGCAAACCCGGCCAGCACCCGCCGCGAGCGCATGACCGTCCGCCTCAGCTCTGACGGCGGCCGCACCTGGCCCGCCGCCCGAACTCTCCATTCCGGCCCTTCCGCCTACTCGGATCTTGCCGCTCTCCCGGATGGGAACGTCTGCTGTCTCTACGAGAACGGCGAGGGTCAACCTTACGAGAAACTCACCCTGGCCAGTTTCAATCTTGCCTGGCTGGTAACTACGCAGCCACAACTGGCTTGCAACCCTGAATGAGGCCAGCAAAGGTGTTTACTCTCTCTTTACTCTCTATTATTTGGGCGGTCGGGCGCAAGCGCCCTCCCTTGTGCAGGGGCTCCGCCCCCGCAACGCCCCCGCCCAAAAACATGCCTCATCGACCGTACGGCTCGATTCCAGCAGTGCGGCTCAAGCAAGGTAGCGCCTGCCAACGAATACACGATGAGATAGCCCGAATGGCGGCGTGACTGGAGGTCTGGCCCACTCAGGCATTGTATATGGCTTAGTTGTTGCCCAGGCTGAAGGATGCGCAGGACCTCTAAATACCATCGTACGCGGAATATACGTGATCCACCTTCGAATTTTCCGCCTCGATACTGAAGGATCTGCGGAAAGGAAGTTCCAACGCGCTTGCACAGAATGGAGAGCATCACGATGAACAGGCCTTCAAATATGAGCGTCAGCGCGCTGCCCCTTTTCGCAATCCTCCTCCTTCCCTTCCTTGTGATTGCATGCGTGCCCGTCGGCCCGACTCCCGGCCCGCCCATCAGAGTAGCCGTACAACCGCATCAACTCTCCCCGTTCCCTTGTGAAGACGGCTTCGTCCCCCACCCACTCGACCACACAACCTCCATCGAGGACGAGGTGGTGAGAACCTACGACAGCAACGGCGCCGGCCTGGCCGTCAACGATCTCGACAACGATGGCGACGGCTGGCTCGATATTGTCTCTGCCCGTCGCACAACTTTCCCCTTTCGCGCCTGTCTCGCCATAAGCCTCCCATCAACAGCAACCGAGGCATCGAACCTCGATCTGCTCCTCGCCATGACGTCCCTCTCAGTCCCGAACAAACTGGGAGCGACCCAAAAATTGGTGTACATATTCCTATCCCCCTGCTAGCAACGGAGCCATCGCCCCCCACTCAAAGAAAGGTCGGGGCATGCCTCGTGCCTGCCCTCTGCCCACCAAACCGCGAGAGGTAGGGGCAGGCCTTGTGCCTGCCCTTTGCCCACCAAACCGCGAAAAGTAGGGGCAGGCCTTGTGCCTGCCCAGTGGCTCTCCCAAAGCTGGCGTACAATTTCAGCCACCGCCGGCATGAATTCCCCTTCCTACTATTCTCACCCCAAAATGTGGACTGCACCCGGACTAACGCCATTGGTTTGACTTTCATTTTGCTTGTCGGTAAACTAAACGCGCTATCGATTCCACGGCAACAATGTATCCACCTGAAAATGGCAGGTTGGCGCACGGCCAATTTTCTGTCCAACGCTCAGACCACGATCGCATGAAGGAGAACGAACGCATGCTCGCACATGAAAGCAGCCCCAACCGCGAATCGACCCTGCCCGACGAGGGGCGGCGGCCACGCGGTTTCTTGTTCCACTGGATGGCTGCAGCGATCGCGACTGTGATTCTGGCCGCTTGCGTTATCGTAAATCCGCCTCCCGCGCCTACGCCGACCCCAGTGCCAACCCCCACCCCGACCCGCCAAACCGTTGTCGATGTAGTCCGAGTCGCCGAAGGCGGGGATCCACCCGTGATCGGTCAAACCGTCAAAGTCGCCCTTACCCTCGACGAGGACAGCTACACCGACCGCTCTCGCTGGCAGTGGGAGCGCTCCGACGACGGCCTGACAGGCTGGAGAACTGTTCCCGGCGCACGCCTGACCGATTCCTCAATCTACGCCCCGGTTGCCGCTGACACCGACAAATATCTGCGCGCCTCCGTCAACTTCATCGACAGCGACGATGTCGGCAAAACAGCGCTCAGTCCAACCGTCGGCCCTGTGGTCGGCGCAGAAATCGAAACCGACACCGTTGAATTTGCATTTGGCGATGACCCCGTAGTGGTCGGCCGCGCCGTCCGCTCTCGCCTTTCCCTATCCGATTCAGATTACAGCGACCTCGGTCGCTGGCGATGGGACCGTTCCGACAATGCACTCAGGGGCTGGACCGACGTCACCGACTACGACGCAGAGGATTCCTCGATCTTCACGCCATCCTCCTTGGAAAACGGCAAATACCTGCGCGTCTCAGTTGTCTACCTGGATAGCGATGAGGATCACAAAAGAGGACTGAGCACGACCATCGGCCCTGTCATTACCGTCGATACAGTAGCCGACGTTGTCAGATTCTCCAGAGGCGCCAGTCCGCCGACCGTTGACGATGAGATCAGAGTTGAACTTACTCTTGCCAGTGACCAATTCAGTGACCTCGGCTCCTGGAAGTGGGAACGTTCCAACGACGGCCTCGGAAAATGGGAAGACGTCACCGACTATGACGCTTCCGATTCCTCAAAATACACGCCCACCAGCGCAGACGAAGGAAAGTATCTGCGCGCCTCCGCTCTCTACATTGATAGCGAAGACGAGCGCAAACGGGCACTTAGTCAGACGATTGGACCAGTGGAAGATTAGCCACCGCCGCAATCCACTTCGACTTCATTCCGAAACGCCTCAGCAATAGCAAATTCGCGCCTGAGCGGCACCGCCGCCAAATGAATTCGCGGGCCTCGATCCCATAACCTGCAATTGCGGCCTGCACGCAAGACACAGTGTGATGCGAGCGAAGCCGAAGCGCATGACTCACACGTCTCCCTCTCGCCTGACTGGCCCGTCCTCTTCAAACTGCAGTTCCCGAAACTCCCCTAACTGCTGACCGCTCCGCTCTGTCCCTGCATGCCACCCTTTGGCCAGCCCATCCGATCCCGGGAACCTACCCCGTCTTCACTAAATTCTACTACCGTGCCGCCCCAAAACCATCCGTAGTGCAAGTGCAAAGAATACCACGCAATTAGACCTGCTAAATCATCGTTCTGGCTGTGTCCTCTCTATCGATGTGCCCCTCTCCTCTCGTTTCAAGATCAAGTAAACGCATACCCTACGTTTTATCAATTCCTTGGAAACGTCGACAGATCGTAGCCATGCTGTCGATGTCGGAATCATGACCGACTTAGGTGTCGTTTCAACATCACAAAAGGACCTCTACCAGTGTAATTTCTCAATATTTCGCAGGAAATGTGCCGCTTAATTGCACTTGGTTTTTTACAGCAATCGGATTTACAAACGATATGGCAGCTACTATACTGAAAATCCAATAGTTGCAGTAAGAGTCGCATTATTTAGCAATCGTAGAAAGTCGAGTCTTTCACAAGAAGCCCGTCAAAACGGAGTCTCGAAACACTAGAGCCAGGAGGATGATAGAATGGCGAACCTGCCAGTAAGAGAAGTAAATCGCGTACAGATGGTCCTGCGTGTGTTCCTGCAAGTGATTTTCAGCATGAGTGTAGCCATGCTGCGCCTCCTGATTAACAAAGTCTCACTCGCCATCGTTGGCGTGTTGATTGTAGCAGGCGCAATTTTTGCCGCCATAAGCGTGGCGCCTCCTCCAAAGTCCATCTCAGGTCAAGTGCAGCAACATTCAATGGAAGAACTGACTGTTCAGTTCTCTACCGCCCCCTTACCACTCTCGATGCCACTGCTCCACGTATCCTCATACGATATCCAGTGGCGGTCTGTGGGCACCGGTGAGTCCTGGACAACCGAGGGTGAGATAACGATTTTGGGTGTAACCGAAGGTACTGAAGAGGTCTCATATACTGTTAAGGGCCTGGATCCCGAAAGGGTCTATCGCTTCCGAACTCGAGGCCGCAACATTCTCGGCGCCGGCGCTTGGTCGGATTGGTTCCCTTCCAATGGGCTTGTACCCGGGCCTGGGCCTACGCCTACGCCTGAGCCGACTGCTACGCCTACGCCCGCCCCCACGCCTCAGACAGAGACAAATGTTGTCTGGTTCAACACCGACAAACGACCAACGGTCGGGCAGGAGATCTCCGCACAGCTAACTCTCTCTCAGGACGCCTACTCCGAACTGGGCGAATGGCAGTGGCAGAGCTCTGACGATGCGCTCGGCGACTGGACCGACATTGTCAACCTAACGATCGATAACACCTCAGCTTACACGCCGGTTAGCGCAGACGTCGGCAGTTTCTTGCGAGTCTATGTGACCTACATCGATAACGACGGAATCCCGAAGCGCGGACTTAGCTCGACTATCGGACCTGTACAGGAAGCAATAGAGTAACCGTTCGCACGAACCAATATCGCTGGCTCCCTTTGACCAGCACTGAATTGAACTCGGACGGCGCAGCGCCCCCGCACATGGGATTCGCTGGGCCGTCCGAGTACTTTTTGAAGCTGTTGCAACCATCCCCAAACTGACGTAACATATGAGCCGCAAGGCTGGGCCCCGATCTGGGCCAGAACAAGAACATCACTCCAGTTCAGAGGACGAAAAATGAGCGACCTCAATCTCTTGCAGTATCTCTTCGACGTGCAGGGCTATCTGGTAATAGAAGATGCACTTAACGCCACTGAAGTCGCTACGCTCAACAGTCTGCTGGACAAACAACAACTTCCTGCCCCGGGCCACCCGCAACGCTTCGGCCGCGCCCCCGACGGACCCGGTTTCCTCGAATGGGGCCAGCCCTTCTGCGATCTGCTGGACCATCATCGCATCATGCCGATTCTGCGCTTCCGCCTCGGTGACTGCTTCCGGCTCGACAGAATCTACGGTATGTACATGCGCAATGGGATGGCGAGAGGAAAGCTTCATGCAGACTACGGCGCCACTTCTCCTACCACGGGTGCCCGGCAAGGCGAATACGTTCCGTTCCGAGACGACCAGATCTATAACGGATTCGTCGTCGTCACCTGGTGCCTGACCGACACCGGACAGGGCAAGGGCGGGTTCTGCTGCATCCCCGGCAGCCACAAAAGCAACTACAAGCTGCCTCAACAGATTTCCGAAGCCCCCGAAAATGCCGCCAACGTTATCATTCCCGAGGCGCCCGCCGGTTCGGCAATTCTGTTCACCGAGTCCCTGACTCATGGCACCGCCGCCTGGGAAGCACAACATGAACGACGCGCGCTTCTCTACAAATACTGTGTTTCACACGTGGCGTGGACCGCAAAACGTGTCCAACCCCCCTCCAACGCCGAACTGACGCCCCGCCAACAAATACTGTTCCGCGATCCAGGCGATCCGTACAGACATTTCCCTTCGCTCTTCGAGGACGCGGTTGCGGCCTGAACGAACTCGCATTGAATTTGCCCCTCATCCCAGCCAATAACGAAAACGGCGCAACATATCCCGTCAATCGGGATGTTGCGCCGTTTCAAATCTGAAGCGAAACCTGGTTTCTACCCGGAACCATCCTCACGGCCGGAGAGCCGCGACCGCGCCTGACTCTCAGATCTGCCCTCGTGAGCCCCCTATCTACTCCGTCTTCGCCTCGAGTTTTCGAGGCGGAATTGCTTCTCCCTCGGGCCGCGGCATTGGCTGCCAGTAACCGTCCGGGTCGACCCCGCGCGCAATGATCCCCGGAGCGCTGTCCGGCTCGCTCCCTCGCACATCCGCTGGAAAGTAGCGAAGTGTCAGACCACATCTGCGACGGTTGGAAGGGTTCGGTTGTGAGCCGTGCAAGAGCATGTCAGTGTGCAGCGATATCTGACCGGCCTTCAACGCAACCGATACTGGCTGCCCATATTGCTCCGGATTGTGGACGTGCTGGTTGAGTACGCCGTCTTCCTCGTCACTCACCCATTCAAACGGAATGCGGCCCAACAAATGTGTGCCTGAGAACAGCTTCATCGCACCGTTTTCCACGTCAACGTCATCGATCGCCAACCATACCGTCACAACCTTGCTCGGCGTCAATGCCCAGAAAGATGCGTCCTGGTGCCAGTATACTGACTTTATGTCCCCTGGCATCTTGGAGAAATAGTGCGTCATCGTGCATACAAGGTTCGGACCAAGTATATCCTCAACATAATCCAGTATTCGGTCGTTCGTGACCAGATCATAGACGCCCGCACAATGCGTGTGCCAGCTCTCGACCGAATAACTGTCAAGCCCTGCGTCCGCTGCCATCTTCAACAGACTGTCAAAATACCGACGGTTGGCGTTGGCCTCTTCCTCCGAGAAAAGATCAATGGGAAAGACATACCCTTTCTCATTGAATTGGTCAATTTGTTCAGGCGTCAGCTTTTTTGGCTCTGTCGTCGTCGTAGGAAAATACCTCAGGTCCCGCTCCATATCCGGAATTGCGTCAAGGACTGCCATGGTTCAGTTCTCCTGTGGGCTCGCTTGGGCGATCCAACTCTACTCCCGACGCCTCGATCCTCTGAGGGCGGCGGGCCATTCTGAGTAGGGGTCGACAAAATCCTATCCAACCGTCGCCCCTTTGTCAACTTTACCGGCAAATCAGAGCCGAACAGCCGCGCCGGTCTGCATCGACTCCGCAATAGCATCCAACACCCGCATCTGCTCGATACTGTTCTGCGGCGAAATTCGATGGTCTTGTCCGCTCTCGAGGCAGTCGCAGAGATGTTCCAGCTGATGCGTAAACTGGTGCGTTGGCGGAAATTCTATCACCTCGACTCCTGCCGCCGAATGGTGTTCCAACGTCACGTCCTGATTCTCGTTGTTCCACGCCTTGCCGATTCGCAATAGTCCGGCGTCTCCGCTGATCTCCACGTACTGCGAAGCCCATCCATCGAATCCCACCGACAGGTGCGCGGTCCGTCCACCAGAAAAGACCAACGAGATGTAGGCAGCATCGTCCACCTCGACGCCCTTTGTCTGCGCGGCAAAAACGATTTCTGGCTCCCCTCCAAAGATATGGCGGGCTTGGTGTACGTTGTAGCAAGCCAGGTCGTAAATGGCCCCGCCGCCCTGGCCGCGGTTCCATCGCCAGTTGTATTCCGGCCGCCGTGTTTCATAGGCAACGTTCGTACAAAATGTGCTGCGTACATTGAGCAACTTGCCTATCCCGCCCTGCCTGACGATCTCCTCCGCCTTCAAATGCATTGGGTGGTGTCGGAATTTGAAAGCTTCCGCCACCAGAACACCATGTTCGTCGCCGGCCGCCACAAAAGCTCTGGCCTCTGCTTCGCTCTGCGTAAACGGCTTCTCGCACAGGATCGCCCGCACCCGGCCTGAAGCCGCCAGCTGCATTCCCACCTGCGCATGCAAAACACCCCAAACGCAGATTACGGCAATATCGTATTCCCCAGCCGCCAGCATCTCATCCAGTGAGGAATATACATATGGCACCGCAAACTGCTGAGTGAATCGTTCAAGAGCTTCATCTGAGACATCACATACAGCCGCGAGCTCGGCCCTGTCAGAATTTTCGCAAGCCGTCGCATGCCCGCGCGATATTCCCCCTGTCCCTACCAGGGCCACACGATACTTTTTCTGCGATTCAGTTGTCATCCTCTGCTGTCCTTGTCTGGAGGCTGGAAATGCTTCCGGCGCACAATCTCGCGGCTTCCCCCAAGACCAATTCACTCGCCGTGAGATAATACCCTGCAGCGGTCACCTATGCTAACATCTGTTTCAAATGGCAGCACAGCCCAACCACATTGTCTATGTCTATCAAAACCATGAAACCTACCCCTATTATCCTCCCAAAGAAAGGTTGATGCAATGAAAGTATTTGCCGGCGGAATCTCGACCGAAACCAATACCTTTTCACCAATGCCCACTGGCATGCGTGATTACACAGTCATTCGCCCGGAGGATGACGTTGAAGAAGGCACGATGAGGGCTTTCGACCAATTCAAGTCGGACACGCTGGCCCGTGGCTGGGAGTACGTTTTTGGACTGTATGCCAACGCACAGCCCGCGGGCTTCACGACCCGCAGCACCTACGAAAGCCTGCGCGATGAGCTCCTGCAAAGACTTCAAGCCGCGATGCCTGTAGATATTGTCCTGCTGGGACTGCACGGCGCAATGGTGGCAGAAGGGTACGACGACTGCGAGACCGACATCATTGATCGTGTTCGACATATTGTCGGACCAGACGCAAAAATCGGCGTCGAACTGGATCTCCACTGCGATGTCACCCAGGCCATGATCGATACCGCCGACGCAATCGTACTATACAAAGAGTATCCTCATACCGACGTCGTCAATCGAGCCGCTGACCTCTTCAACATAATCGCCGATGCCGCCGAAGGCAAGACAAATCCGACCATGGCTCTGTTTGACTGCCGCATGATCGGCCTGTACCTGACCTCGTATGAACCACTTCGCAGCTTTGTAGACGAAATCCTGGCTATGGAAGGAAAGGATGGTATCCTCTCCATCTCGTTGGTCCACTGCTTCCCCTGGGCAGACGTGCCCACCTGCGGCGCGCAGGCATTGGCAATCACCGATGGCAATGCAGACCAGGCCGCACAAGTGGCAGAAGAGATCGGGCGCAGATTTCATGGCATGCGCCGCGAACTCGACCAAACGCCACACTCGATCGATGAAGCGCTTGCCCAGGCACAAGCGGCTCCACCCGGTCCAATAGTCATCGCCGACCGCGCCGACAACGCCGGCGGCGGCGCCGGCAGCGACTCGACATTCATGCTCAAGGCAATGCTGGATCAAGGCATCGAAAACGCCGCCGTTGCCATGATGTGGGATCCAATCGCAGTACAGGTCGCCATCTCAGGCGGCGTCGGCGCTAAATTGGATTTGCGCCTCGGAGGCAAGATGGGTCCAATGTCCGGCGACCCGCTCGACCTGACCGTCACAGTGTCAAGCATCGTCGAGGACATGGTTCAGGAATGGCCCCAGCAAGGTGATCCTGTCCGCATCCCTTGCGGCGATTCCGTCTGCCTGCACTGCAACGGCATCGATATCATTGTTTCCAGCAGGCGCGTTCAAGCGTTCAGCCCGGATGTATTCAGTAACCATGGCATCGATCCGAGTCAGAAGCGCCTGATGGTGGTAAAGTCTTCACAACACTTCTATGCCGGTTTCGCGCCGATCGCATCGAAAATCATCTACATGGCCGCACCCGGTGCCGTCGCGCCCCGCTATACCGAGATTCCGTTCACACGCGTTGATCTGAACAAGTATCCCTGGGTCGACGACCCGTTTGCGTAGGGGTTCGCACTCATTCCCCTGAGAAAGTAGGAGGAGTCTTGGACGAGCAGGCCCAATCTGGTGAAAATTACCCGAGAGAAGCCTTGGTGGCGGCCCTGCGGGACCGTGGCATCACATATCTCGTTCCTAGTGATGCCCGCGCGGACGAGGTCCTGAAATCTCCCGTGCACTTGTTAACTGCACTGCTGCGCCAACCGGATGCACGGCTTAAATTGGCGATCGTTCCTCTCTTTTTGCGCCAGCCGGCTCTGGCCGAGAGTGTCCCAACTCTGGCTGCCCGGCTGGACGCCCCTCAATCTCTGGAATTGCAGACCCTGTACATGGCCGCGGTCTACTTACAACGAAATTGGCGATCGCGTTTGAGTATCTACCTCGACGACATGACCCTCTTGCCCGATCTGTTTTCACGCCAAATGAACCTGCCTCCACCAGAGGAACGATTTGGCAAGACGGGGTTATATACGCTGGCTGAAGCCTGGCAGGCGCGATCACAGTATCCTTTCGCCCGTCTGGAAGCCTTAAAAATACTATAGGTCGGTTCTTTGAGCAGCTGAAGATGGCGAAAGCAACTCGCCGTATGCGCCCTCTAACTGATCGTCAGCGAAACGAACTGTTCCTGCAAAGACTGGGGCGACGCTTCACGAGGCCGGGTCGTCTTTACCTGTCGGGCAGTACGACCATGGTCAATGAAAGCTTTCGCCAGAAAACCCTTGACATAGAAATCACCTTCGAGGTTGCCGACGAACATCACGGTGCATTTGTCGCGGCTGTTCGCGACCTGAAAGAACAGCTCTCCTTGAATATTGAAGAGGCCTCACCTGCGGAGTTCATTCCTCTTCCGTCGGGCCACCAGGAGCGCAGCCAGTACATTGGCCGTTATGGTCAGCTTGATGTCTTTCATTTTGACTTGTACAGCATCGCCCTCAGCAAGATTGAACGGGGTACCGAAAGCGATTCTGAAGACGTGTTGACACTGCTGGACAGCGGACGCCTTGAACTATCCTTGCTGAGCAGGTTCTTTGGCGAGATCATGACCCGCTATGCTACCGAAAGCCTGAAACAGGACCCAGTGGAGTACCATCGAAAATTCGAGATTCTGAAAGAGATGTATCAATCGCGTCTATCCGACTGAATTGCCTGACTCAATCCCCAGCAATGTCGTACCCAGAGTCTATTGGCAGATCGCGCAGCGATCGCGTTCGATAGGGCCGCTGCCGCAATGCCTGCTCGTCCAGGTCGATTCCGAGACCGGGCCTGTCCGGTAGCGTTATGAATCCGTCTTCTACATGGAAAGATTGGTCCGCAATCTCTCGTCCCACCTCTTCGAAATTGACGAAGTACTCGGTGATCAAGAAGTTAGGCATTCCCGCCGACGCGTGCAATGTGGCCGCCAGGCCAATTGTAGTGCTATTGTAATTGTGGGGCGCCACGGCGACATGATATGACTCGGCCATGGCGCCAATCTCGCGTAGTTCCAGGATACCTCCGCAGTTGCACACGTCGGGGTTGAGGATGTCAGCGGCCCGCTGCTCAAATACGTCCCGAAATTCGTTCTTTGTGTATAGCTCCTCCCCGGTAACTACCGGTAAGGTAATCGCTTTTCGCACCTCAGCCAGAGCGCCCAAGTCGCGGGCAGAAACCGGCTCTTCAAACCAGAATGGGGCGTATGGTTCCATAGCGCGAGCCACCCTTACTGCATGCATCGGCGCCAGCCGCCGATGCACTTCAACCAGAATGTCCACGTCCTTTCCAACCGCCTCCCGCACCGCCCTCACCCGGTCTACGGCCTCCTCCTCGTCATGGCGGTCGATAAAGGCCCGCCACAGACCAGGGAATGGGTCGAATTTCAGCGCGTTGAAGCCGCGTTCAACTACGGCCTTGGCGCGGTCTGCCAGTTCGTCTCGCGGCTGTGCGCCGCCCCAGCCATTTGCGTATACCCGCAACCGCCGCCGAGTTCGACCTCCCAATAAGTTGTACACAGGCTGACCGGTAGCCTTGCCGACAATGTCCCACAGCGCCTGTTCCAGACCGCTGATGGCGCAGAAAAGCTCCAAGCTGCCACGCTTGCCTGCAAAGTCGGAATAAGCAGAGAAGCAAAACTGCTTGATATCAAAAGGCGATCTCCCCACCAGGTATCGGGAGAGTTCATCGATCTGTCGCTCGATGACCCGGTCCCTGTCAAGCTGTGTGTACGCCTCGCCCCATCCGTGTATCCCTTCGTCCGTCTCAACCTTGACGAACAGCCAATGCTTGGCCGAACCAGAATCCACCAAATATGTCTTGACCGAATCGACTCTCATATGAAATGCCTCGTGCCTCGCTCTATCTTTCAGAAAATGGCTTCCGCAAATTCACTCATCTTGGCGCACAGCGAAACTCGCAACCACCAGAATCCTCCCTGCCAATTCAGACTCGAAATTCCAGGCGCAAGCATACCCTTCCCCCAAAATCACTAGTCGAGCAGTTTAAGATTGAGGCGCCGTCCAGTTCCATTCGCAAGATGACCTCAAGACTGGTCAAACAGGTCACGGACCAGTTTCTGGACGATAGTGTCTTACCTATACATACTGCAGCAGGAACGCTTCGAGGGCATCGGCAAAGGGGCCGGTGAGGTTGTGTTCATGAACCTCGGCCCTGAAATCGACCCTGTCTTCAGCATCGTAGAGCCGGTACACTTGGCGAGTTAGAGTTTCGACATCATCGAACCCGCTCACGGGCCACCACTGATCTCCCAGATTGGCCCGCACCAGGAGTGGGCGCGGCGCAATCGCCGCGTGCAGGTGCTGAATATCGCACACATTCAGAATGCCGAAAGGAAAGGGCGAAGAATCTGCGTTAGCAAAATAAGATGCCATCTCGACCATGTGCACCTCATACGTGGTCGCAGCGCACAACGGCGCGGCCGCGCAGAAGCGTTCGTCCAGCGCTGCCACCAGCCACGTATCCATGCCTCCCTGGCAGAGGCCGGAAATAGCAACCCGTTGCTCATCAACATCGGCACGCGCCCTCAGGTACTCCCCTGCTCGCATCGTTTCCGCCGCCCGCAATCCCAATTGGCTCATACCAATAACATCCCCCATCCCCATCAGTAAGGACATCCCCATGTCTGCCTTGTCCTTCATAGGCGAAGTCTCTCCAAAAGGGGCATGATCAAGGACTAGGACTGCGAATCCTTGCTCTGCCATCCGAACGGCAAAAGCCTGATAAGCGGGTTTCCACTTGTCTTCTGGCCAACCGGGATTCCAAACCAGACCCGGCATTGGCTCTGCTTGCAACTGCGAAGGCAGAAACACAAATGCCGGAATTGCGTAGTCCTCGTCTACATAAATGTCGACTCGCTCACAAATATTTTCCTCCGCAACTTGGATGCGGCCGCGCACCAGACTTTCACGCAAGGGCGGAAATTCAGGAATACCTATTGTCGGTGGAAGTTCGCTTCTGACCCGGTCTCGAAAGACCTCCCAATCAACCTTGCTGTGGAATTCGGTGGGCAACTCCCCGGCTTTCCGCATGACCTGTTTCTGAAGCCAGCGGATCGCATTTGTCTTCTGACCGAGTGGTTCCCCGTCCTTGTTTCTTTGCTTCGGGGAGCCATTTTCGGAAACTGTCAGTGCTTTTGTGGCAGCTTCGAATGTCGTCATGCTGAGTTCCTTCGTCTATGAAAGACAGTACTGATCTGCCTCAAGATCATTAACAACACTATGATCAGGTGCACAAGCAGCTATTGGTTCTGGTTTGGCCAACAGCGTCGCCAGGGGCGGCGTCACGCTGCAACGGCAGAATACCTTCATCAGGTGTCCCGGAATCTACGCCCCGGGCTCTCCGAAGAAGAGTCAAGACAGGTCGACGCCAATGGCTCTCGACCTCTTACATGTATAAGGCTTCCTTGATTCAATCCCTCACAGAGTGAATTCTTCGACATGAATCCCGCTCATGGCATTCAACTCTTCGGCTTTTCTAAACTCTGTGAGTAGGAATAGGTTACAATTCAGTGGGTCAGATGCCAGTCACCCACCAACTCCGAACACGTAAATCGTTCCAGAAATGGCAACTGACGCGACCGCAAGCTGATATGCAGCCCCCATTCGATGCCGGCGCCTAGCTTCTCGTCCTCAAGAAAGTCCGCGCGATACGGCCCAGGGGCCTGCGGAGGTCTCACTACAGCGCATCTGCGAAAATGAATGCCGTCCTCGCTGTACCGCAACGTTCCGCCCTCCGGACCGTTGGGTTGGACAAGTGCCGCCACGCCTGTGCCTTGCTGCCATACACAGACCTCGTGTCCCCCCTCAATCAAAGGATTCTCTTCAGCCTTCCGGTATGGACCCAGAGGCGCTTCGGCCACGGCAAGCCCCATTCTGGTCTCACGCGGGCTAAGCCCTTTTTGACGGCCCTTGTAGTAGAGCCAGTAGCGTCCATCCCGCACGACGAGACAGGAATCATCAACCCTGTGACTGTCCCACGCATTATCGGTTCCCGTACACAACACGGGATTTTCCGAGGCTTTCGTCCACGGCCCAGCCGGTGAATCGGCACACGCAACGCCGATGGCGGTAAGTGCCTCTTCGGAGTATGGTTTCTCAACCGAAGTATAGAAGAGAAAGTATCGGCCTTCGGCGACCAGAATGTTTGGCGTGAAGACGCTCTGTTCATCCCAGTCGCCCGCGCCGCCGCGGGACAGCGCCTCGCCCTGCTCCTCCCAGCGAACTCCGTCCACTGAAGTCGCGTGCCAAACAGTGGCATCGTAGCCTGACGGGCCGTTCGGAGTCCTCGTGTACCAAACATGGAACTGCCCGTCCACACCAATAATGCAGCTGGGATCCCGCCGGGCTATGCCCGGCTCATAGCCCAGACCGTATGCCTCGCTGTACGCAAACTCGATTTTCAAATCGCCGTCCATGCTGCGCCCTTCTGTGGGTGACAAAGACAAATCTGGCTATCGCAAAGACATGCCCTG
The DNA here is from genome assembly GCA_963662575.1 of Caldilineaceae bacterium. Taxonomy (GTDB): domain Bacteria; phylum Chloroflexota; class Anaerolineae; order Caldilineales; family Caldilineaceae; genus Bin5. The sequence continues at coordinate 4,578,252 of OY759723.1, read as the reverse complement.
GGGCAAAGCACGTCGTAGGCACTCCGTCAACATCGCTTTCAGACTGCCTTGAGTCGCCTCCGCCGCCAGGTCTCGCATTTCAAACGGGTCATCCAATGTGTCGAAGAGACTTTCCGTTTTCCCGTCTGTAAAGTAGAGATGACGCAAAGTCCGAAGCCCGCGACTGCCCGCCCGAAAATCGGGGTCCTCCTGGTTAGTGCTGAAATGGAGCACAAAACGTGCGCCGGTGACCTGTTTCGTCAGGATTCCCGCCGAAAGATCCTCCCCCCTGGCGCTGTCCGGCACAGGAAGACCGCAAAGTCCCAGCAAAGTAGGGTATATATCGATCAGTCCGACCAACATCTCACTGTTCTGACCAGCTTCAATCCTCCCCGGCCACGCTACCACAAGGGGAACCTGGGCGGACTCTTGGTAGAAAGCACCTTTTCGCAGCTTCCCTTGTGAGCCCAGCATGTCCCCGTGATCGGAGCTATACACGACCAAAGTATTCGCCAGTTCATCCAACTCCTCTAGCGCCGAGAGCAAGCGTCCAATTTCCTTATCGACCGCGCTGATATGTGCATAGTACTGGCCCAACTGCTCCTGGAGCGTCATCGTCACCTGATTCCGATGGGCTCCGGCAGGCACTAACTCTGCCCCCGAAGCCAGCGCCTCCGGTACATTCTGGCGCACCGACAAAGTGCGACCGGCATAGAGTGCCAGACAGTCCGGCGGCGCGTCGTCAAGCGGCGGGTGGGGCGGATTCAGACTGAGAATGAGAAAGAACGGCCGCGTAGGGTCCCGTTCACCCAAGAATTGCAGCGCCTCATCGGTCATCAACGTGGCATTGTAGCCGCGTGTACGCACTGCTTCGCCGGTCTCTTCCTCGTATCGTACGCTGTCCCAGTGGCGATTCGTCTCGGTCCAGACGTTCATGCGCTCAAACCCGTGACGGCCCGGACCCGGCGGGATGTACCGGTCGTTGCCGTCGACCGTTTCCGGTGGTCCCGCGTGCAGATGCCACTTTCCAATATAGCAGGTCTGGTACCCGTCCCCGGCGAAGATTGCCGCCAAAGAACTGGACGAAGGTTTCAACTCGGACAGATTGTTGACAACCCCCGTGTCGCTGGGCCAACGGCCGCTCATCAGCATGCCGCGTGCAGGCGCGCACACGGGGTAGTTGCTAAAGCAGTTTGCAAACGTTGTGCCCGCGCGCTGCAACCGCTCCAGGTTCGGCGCAAGCACCTCGCATCCGTCCACGCCCGGCATGGAACAGAATCGATGTTGGTCGCTGAGAATGAACAGTACGTTTGGACGGTCAGACATTTTGCTGTCGCCGCGGTGCCAACTCTAAGATGTTTCGGGCGGTGCCCGAAGTTCGCAGTCGAAACGAACGATATACAGACGCCCATCTTGACGCGCTTGTGCAACGCCCCACCATATTCCGCGACCGTAAGTTGCGTCCGCGAAAGCATCAGGATCGTAAGGCCCACAGCCGGTGTGGACGAACGCCAGCGAGACCGCGCGTTGAAAGTGGATGCCATCAGGGGCATACTGGACTGTGAAGCGTTCCGGCCCTGCATTGTCAACCAGCGCCGCCACCCCTTCCCGGTGCGGCCAGACGCAAACAGTATGACCGCTGCCCAGAACGGGATTTCGCTCATTTTTGCGAAAAGGGCCGGCAGGGTCGTCGGCGATTGCCAATCCCCACTTCGTCTCGTTCGGTTTCAGTTCTTGGCTCCGCCCCTTGAAATAGAGCCAGTACCTGCCGCCCCTAACGATCACATGCGTGTCGTCGACGAGCAGCGAGTCGTAAGAAGTCGGATCGGAGCTGGGGTTGAGAATTGGGTTATGAGCGAGCCTCTTCCAGGGACCATCTGGACTGTCGGCGGCGGCTACGCCGATATGCCGCAGCGTGCTATTCGTGCCGAAGGGCTCCACGTCGGATGTAGCGGTATAGTAGAGGTAGTACCGTTCTCCCGCTACAGCCACATAAGGAGTGATCACACCGAAGCTGTCCCACGCGCCGGTTGGACCTCTATCCAGCGCCTGCCCTCGATCAACCCAACTGATCCCGTCGGCGGAGGTGGCATAGTAAATCGTAGACGCATATGGTTCGACTCCAGCCGGCCTCTGCGTATACCAGACATAGTAGGATTCTGCCACTTTGATCACATTGCTCGGATCCTGCCGGTCAAGCGCAGGGTCGTAGCCGATTCCCGCCAACTCGGTGGCGCGGTAGTTTGGCGTCCTCAATTCATGCGGAATGGCATCCAAAACTGGCAACCCTTTCGTCGCGACTACAATGCAGGAAGAATGGAGGTAACTACTCAGCCATCGCCAATGAGCATCAATGTTTTCTCTTTCCTCATGGCTCCATTTTTTTCTCTTTGCATATGGGCGGTCGGGCCTTCGGCCCTCCCTTGTGCAGGGGCTCCGCCCCCGCAACGCCCCCGTCCAAAACCACGCCTCATCGACCGTTCGGCGTAATTCCAGCTGTGCGGCTCATCCAAGGTGGCGGCTGCCAACCGAATGCGCAATCAGATATCCTAAATGGCAGCGACGACGTAGGGCTGGTCAAAGGCACGTACTGTATATGGCTTAGTAGTTGCGAATGAAGAAGGCAAGCGAAAAAAAGTTCCCCCCGTGAAGCACGGCACGGCTCGCTTCAAAATCCAAAGATATCCCGGTTCACAAGCTGCGGTTGTCTTGCGAATACGCGTAGTTTTCCCCGCCGATCTGCCACACACCGCGAAACAGCGAACGGCGTTTCGCCGGCATGGCCTGAATGACATCGTGGTCGAGATTGAGCCGGTGCCACTGCGCCCACAGTGAATTGTAGCAGTTGAATACTGCGCAGCGGGGATTATCCGGGTTCGTCCAGTCGTTGGCTGCATGGACCAGACTCTCAGTGAAAATGACTGCCGACCCTGCCGGGCAGCTGTAGTCCTCCATCATATCCCGGATACTGTTCTCCCAGGACGAATCTCTTACGTTTGGTCGGTAGCGGTCAGGCCCACCGTAGCTGAAATGCGCCTTGTGCGATCCACTGAGGAAAGACGTGCCGCCCTGCCCGGACTTGACTTCTTCGAGTTCCCATACCACGCGCGTTAGTCCGGCAAAAATCTTTCCCCCGGCCGCCTGATAGCGCATGGCATTGGCCTGCTGCGGAGGGCGTACAACGTGCGGCATTCCGCCATCCCGTCGCTCCTGCTTGCTCCACCCGGGAGGGCGGACAGTGATAAAAGAGTTCTCGCAACGGAAAGCGTAATAGTCATCGGACAAAAAAGGCTCCTCAGCCAGAATCTCCGACAGAATGCCTGCGATAGCCGGGTGGTCCAACAACGTCTGGAGTGTCCCTTGAAAAGATTGGTGGCGGTTTATAAATTGATATTCCCCCGCCTCAGCTACACTGTATGCCTCCGATCTCATCGCCTCGATTTCAACATCCGACAGCACGCCGGGCAGCAGAATCCAGCCGCGCAGATCAAAGAAAAACTTCTGTTCATCGGACATCGGAATTGGTTCTTGATTCAGTGAATTCATGTTTTCTCTCCGCTATCTGTCGGTCCAGGCTCCTCCACCTTCGTCGACCAACTTTCTCCCTTCTAGCCCTTCACACCCGTGAACACAATTCCCTGGATGAAGTATCGCTGACCGACAAAGAACAGCACGATAATCGGAATCGAAAAGGCCGCCGACGCTGCCATCTGAAGACTATAATGGACCTGTGTATCTGTGACAAAGTATCTCAAACCTATCGCTGCCGTGAACTTGTTCAGATCGTGCAGATAGATAAGAGGGCCGATAAAGGCATTCCAATGGTGCTGGACCGAGAACAGCGCAACAGTGGCCAGCACCGGCTTACTCAGCGGTAGCATTATTCGCCAGTAGATTCCAAAAACGCTTGCGCCGTCAATACGGGCGGCGTCGTCCAACTCTGTCGGTAGTCCCATAAAGAACTGCCGCATCAGGAAAACGAAGAACGGGTTTGCGAACCATGCTGGCACGATTAGGGGCAAATACGTGTTGACCCAACCCAACTTGGCGAAGAGCACAAAACGCGGAATCATCGTTATCTGCCCCGGCAACATTATCGTAAGCAACAATGCAAAGAAGACGACGTCACGGAAGCGCCAGCGCAGCCGTGCGAAGGCAAAGGCTCCCATACTGCTGCTGACCAAAGTGCCCAGGGTTGCACCTGTCGCGATTATTAATGTATTGGCGATGAATCGTGCAAAGGGCAGGGCTGTCAACGCCTTGGGATAGTTCTCCCACAGGATTGGCTTCGGGATCCAGATCGGTGGAAAAGCAACCAACTGGGCCTGCGGCTTGAGAGAGCTCGAAATCAGCCAGATAAAGGGAATCGTCACCAGGACCGCGCCGGCGATCAGAACCAAATATAGGACGACTCTGCCTAATAGACTCTTCAACCTGTATGGATTGGAGAGCACGCCCCACATGGACGCTACAGGTCCTTTGACTGCGTACGGAATCGTTCGCGCCATACCGACTACCTCAAATGACCATCGGGCTTAACGGTTACCTTCATAGTAGACCCAGGCTGTTGACGACCGGAACACTAGCGCCGACAAGACAATGATATAGAGGAAAAGAACCAGCGCCAGAGATGATCCGTAGCCAAGCCGGAAGTACTCGAACGCATTGCGATAAAGATGCAACATGTAGAACAGCGAAGCATTGCTTGGCCCCCCGCCGGTCATTACAAATGCGACTACAAACACTTGGAGGCCGCCAATGATACCCATGACAAGGTTGAACAGTATCAAGGGCGTCATCATCGGAATCGTCACGTTAACCAGGCGCTGAAGGGCGTTGGCGCCATCGATGGAGGCTGCGTCGTACAGATCCGTTGGGATGGCCTGCAGCCCAGCAAGGTTGATCAGCATCCCTCCCCCTACGCCCCACAAACCCATTACAATAAATGCGGGCAACACCCAATTGGGATCACCCAGCCAGTCCGGTGCCTGGATTCCCATCATCGCCAGCCCGATGTCCAGTAGACCAAAACGCTTTAGGAAGATCCAGCGCCACAGAGCCGCTACCGCAACCAGCGGCACGATCGAAGGAAGGTAGTAGAGCGTGCGCATCAAAGACTGTCCGCGAATCTTCTGGTTGAGCAACAATGCGAGCAGGAATCCCGTGACCAGATTCAGAGGAATGGAAACAAAGGCGAAAATCGTTGTGATCCGCATCGAAAGCATGAACAGCTCGTCGCGAAATAGTATCTCCTCATAGTTGGCCAAACCAACCCATTGCGGGGGCGTAACGCCGTTCCACTCAGTAAAAGAAATCAACACCGAAGCCGCCATCGGTCCGACGTCAAAAACTACGAGGCCAATAATAGCCGGCAGCGCAAATAGCCAGCCGTACAACGCTTCACGTTGTTGATTTGTCTTAAAAAAAGAGATCATCGCGCTTCCATTCAGATGAAGGTCCCAAACGACTCTGGGACTTTCCGCTGGGGTGACGCATAGAAATCGCTTCTGCTTTCCCTACTTCCTGGAAGTTAGATATAAGCACCAGATAAGAGGCAAAATTGCGAGCTTTCCCTGGAACATACTTTGTCCATCAGTGTACACCTAGAGCGAACAGATCGCGCGGCGGATGCGGGTAGTCCTGCAGGATAACCGCTTCTAGGAGACGGCCGCGCATGGCGCCCCGGACCTTAGCCTTGCTGGGGTCTCCGGCCAGGTTTCGAGTCTCGTCGGCATCGTCTGCTATATGGAATAGCTGCTCTCCAGCTCCGCCTGGGTAGAGCGTATAGCGCCATGCATCGGTGCGGATCGTGCGAGCCCAATTCTGTGGCGTCCTGCTATTCGTGTTGTTGTAGCTCTCGATGTAGACGGCATCGCGCCAGTCGGAAGGCTGTTCTCCGCGGCACCATGGCAGCAACGAAGAGCCGGGGAGCGCAGGATAGTTCTCATCCAAAGACTGGGTGCCATTTCCAGGCGGTTGCGGCTGCGGCAAGCCCGCGAGTTCCAGGACTGTGGGCACAATGTCCTCAAGTTGAACCAAGGCATCGCACCTCATACCCTGCCGTAGTCCTGCTCCTGCGACAATCAGTGGAATCCGCACACAAGCGTCATAGTGCCTCTCGCCCTTGCCAAAGAATCCATGATCGTAGAGCAGATCTCCGTGGTCGGACAGAAAAATGAGAACGGTCTCCTCCCACCGGCCCGACTCTTCAAGTGCGTCGACCACCCGTCCAAGTTGATGGTCCAAATGGGCAACATCTGCCAAATAGTAATGACGACGGTCGCGCCAGGCCGCCGAATCGCCCCGGAAACCGCCCTGTGCAAAGCAATGGGGAGCCAAGGGGTCGTCCACCCATTCGGGCGCCACCGGTTCCGGTATATGGGAACGGTCTATTCGCTCCATGTACTCAGCGGGCGGACAGGACGGCGCGTGAGGCTGGACATAACTGATGTGGGCAAAGAAGGGGCGTTCGGGGGCAGCACAAGCGAGAAAGTCTAGCGCGTGATCACTTATCCATGCGGTCTGTGACAGCTCCTCCGCGAAAGGCAGCACGTAGTATTGTGCAGTGCCATTTGGATAGTCATTCGTTCCCCATCGAAAATCCTCTCGGATCTCTCTAATGCGGCTGGCAAGATCGGTCCTATTTGTGCCATAGGAGGAAAAAGCCGGTATAGACGTAGGCCAGACAGTAGCCAGGGCAGCATCGTAATCCTCTGGATGGTTCTGCTCGATCCAGTCAAGCCACGCCCCGCCGCGCGGGTCCTCTGTATTATGTACAACGTCGAATCCGTATTTGTGGAAGTCAACGTCGAAGCCGCGGTAATGAGGCTCGAAGTGCAGTTTGCCAAATCCACCCGTCTGCCAGCCCACAGTCTGTAATGCCCCCATCACCGTTGGCAGCTCCGGGTTCAGGCGGTAGCCGTTCTGCAATACGCCGTGCCCGCGGCTCGTCAATCCGGTCGCCAAAGTAGCCCGGGCAGCGCAGCAGACCGGATTGCTGGTGAATGCGTTCGTAAAGGTGGTTCCTGCCCGACGCAACCGGTCAAGATTGGGCGTCGGGCAGGCTAAAGCGGAGCCCTCCTCCAGCCATTTGGCAGAGAGCTGATCCACAACAAAGAGGACAATGTTCAAAAGGCTGTGATCCCTTCGTCCCCACACAAAAACATGCGTTACGCTTAGCTACAGGCCAAGAATCGGCCTACGCCCTCTCGTCAAAAATCTCTTCCAGTTTCTGTTGCGTGATCTCGATTGCCTCCTCAATCGTGCGATCGCTGTTGGCGATAGCCGGCTCGAACAGCTCTGAGCCGACCGCACTGCTGATCTCACCGCCGAAGGGCAGCCGCAGGCCGGGGCGGACATGGCCGTAGTCGATCAGTGAGGGCAGAATTGTGGCGTGAGGCGCCAGCACAAGTGCCGCTTCGATAAAGTTCTCGCGAAGACTGAAGCGGGCCGGTGACTGCAAGTTGTCCGCGAAAACTCCGCCGGCATAGGAAGGATCAGTAAGCCACTTGACAAGTTCCCAGCCTCCGTCAGGGTTTTCGCTCCCGGCCACGACCTGGAAGGAAATCGGAATGACCTCTGCCGCGCGCCCAGCCGGCCCTGCAGGAATGTGCCAAAAGTCCCAATCTACCACCGCTTCTCGCATCATGAAGTTCCAGGTGCCGATGCCGTGGATGGCATGGGCTATGCGGCCCGACGCCAACATCGGACGCAGTCCGCCAAACGCCTCGCCGTACTCCCCTGTTAACACCACATCGGCCTCGTACAGACTCTTGAGGAAGGTGAGCGCCTCAAGGTTGGTGTCGGAGTCAAGTATCGGCTGCTGGTCGTTGCTCTCGTCCAGGACATCGCCGCCCCAGGCCCACATAAAGACGAAGTAACGCTGTTGATTGGCCAGTGCAATCTTCTTGTCAGCGAATTCGCCAATCGCGATCAGCGGCGCGGTTTCCCCAAAGTCCTGCCACGTCCACGTATCCCAATCGGGATGGGGCACGCCCGCCTCGTCATAAAGTCCTGGTACCGAGACAAACGCCTGAATATTGATTGACCACGGAATCCCGTAGATAACGCCGTCAACCGACGCGCCATTGATCGACAGATCGGGAAAGTCGTCGATCTGGACAGTGTCAGCGTCCCGCTCAATGTAGCTGTCGAGGGCCAGGAAAGCGCCTGCCGGAGCCAGGGCGATAAACGCATTGGGGGACCAGTACCCGCAGTCCGGAGGCGTGCCAGCAGAGGCCAGTGTCTGCAGCTTCTGCGTGGCTTCGCTGTTTGTTGTCTGGATCAAGGTCAGATCGTACTGCGGATTCGTTTCGTCCCATTCATCCAACAGTGCGATGATGAAGGGCGTGTCATTGGCGGTCCAAATATTGACGAACTGAACTTCCGTCGGCGCCTCGTCCGGAGCCTCCCCTTCGGACATCGAATCGGTAGCGCCTGGCGCGCCTGCGGGCACACAAGCGACGGCTAGAGCGCCGGCCGCGCCTGCAGCCGAAACACGCAGAAATTGGCGGCGAGTTAACTTCTGATCGGTCATGATTGCACTCTCCTTGGTCTTCAAAAAAATAGGATTCGGGCTAGACTGCGAACAGAAAAAGTCTCAGTTCTGCTGAAAAGATGAATCTGGAAGGGCTAAGCCTGGTGGACAGGCATCGGCACCGTTCGATAATAGTTTCTTTGAATTCCTCTGTCAAGTCGATTCCAGAATTCCGCCTCCCCAGAATGTTCTCGACTTTGAACCAAGTCGCAATAATATCAACGTCATTTAGGCAGGTCTGTCGCCAAACTTGCTCAAACCCCAAGACAGGGAACATATTGTTTGTTTTTGGGCTCTCTGACCCCCAAATTCGACTTGCAAATACCGTCCGAATAGCCTACATTTATGTTGACGCGCAGTACCTTTTCCCGCTTCCAGCAGCAATCTGACGCTGCGAGCCACAACAAAATATTCTCCTCGTTCAATTGGGATAAACAACGAAAGGATAACTCGATGAAGAGCACCTTGCTTTCCCTCCTCTTTATGGCAACGCTTCTGCTGACGCCGACGACAATCTACGGCGCGGTGCCGACCCAACAAGCCACATCTGAACTTACCCCGAGCATTACCGTGCTGGGCTATGGAACTGCATCGGCAATTCCGGACAGCGTGCATGTTGACCTATTCATTGGCGAGCAGCCCACCTATGGCCCGGGCGGACCGGAAATGTCGTTTGTTGAGCCTGCCGATCTGGAGTATGTGCGGGAATATCTGATCGAAGAGGGCGTCGACGTTGACACGATCAGGATCAATTTTCTCAGCCGCAACTTTGCCTACGGGCCTTCGAGTTTTGCCGGTGAAGTAGCCTTTTCCTACTCTGAATTGGACCACTTGCGAACCCTATTGCAGGACCTATTGGACGAATTGAAAAGTAGTCGCGGCCCGGCCATTCAGGGAGCGAACATCGTATTCCGAATAGAAGACTGTCCGTCGCTGGAACAGGAGGCAATGCGTGCCGCTCTCGACGACGCCCGACAGCGCGCAACGCGAATGGCAGGACTTCTGGAAATGACTCTTGGCCCTGTCATGTCCGTCTCCGAAGATGTCTCCCCGGTTGGCGCGGTCCGACCGGCAGGAGGCTGTATTGCCCACGTAGGGCAGACATCCCCCGGCGGCTACAATTTCATAGGGGGACCTAGCTCGCTGGCAAATACTCCGTCAGACGTGGAAGTCGGCATTATGGTTAAAGTAACTTTCGTCCTCGAAAAGTGAGTACGGAATCAATCAACCCCCGGCACCCAAACATGTCCATTGCATGCAAATTATGGGCATGGATTATTCCGCGAGGAGTCCAACAATATGGGTCCTGAGCTTTCAGAGCGGCAGTCTTGGCAAAGTCCCCAGCTCAATTTCCGTCTGCATGGTATTTCGCGGTCGTCGGCACACGGTGCCTCTTGCATGAGTCCAACTGCCAGCGAGGCCCTCTAGCCCCATACCGTTTCCGTCCTTGGCCAAGAGGAAGGTGCAGAGGACGCCGTTATGGAAAGGTGGCCGCGAGCCAGTATTTCTTGGAGAGACTGATATGAACGAACGCGAAAAATTCATGTACGACCTTCAGGGCTTTCTCAAAGTGGAGAACTTCCTTACCCCTGAGGAAGTACATGGACTCAACGTTGCCTTTGACGCCAACTGGGACAAGGCGATCCCCGATCCCAACTCGAACGCCGATGGCGACATGGCGGGCGAACGGCACCGTGACTACTTCGAAGGCATGTTGACCTGGGACCAGCCCTGGTGCCAGCCGTTTCGCGAACTGTTAGCCCACGCCAAACTGATACCCTATCTGAACACGATGTTCGGACGCGGCTGGAAGATGGACCACTCGCCCTTCATGCTGGCATCATCCGCTGGGACCGAAGGCCTGCGCTTGCACGGCGCAACTAGCCGTCTCTTCGATGGTACCCAGCATTACAGCTATGCAAACGGCCAAATGCGTAGTGGCATGATCGTCTGCCAGTTCCAGTTGGCCGATGTCAATGAAGGAGATGGCGGGCTCTGCGTCATTCCGGGCAGCCACAAAGCAAATTTTGTCTGCCCGGACGATATCAAGAACTATCAGCGAAATCGCGAGCTGGTCTACAATATCCCCTGCAAGGCTGGCGACATGGTGATTTTCAACGAGGCGACGATACACGGAACTTTACCGTGGAAGGCGGAACACCAGCGCCGTTCTCTGCTCTACCGTTTCTCCCCCAACTTTCTGCACTTTCACGGCGGAGTCTACGAGACCAGCTTGCCTGATTGGGTCGAAGAGCTTTCCCCGGCACAGCAAGCAGTCCTGGAGCCGCCCTACATATACAATCGTCCTTTGATCGAGGAAGATGGGGAAACAATCATTCGACCCACGCGCGAGAACCCGGACGGTACGATCCGGCCTTAGGCATCTATTGCCGCGGTCACTGTGACTTTTCGTGCCATGACATTGCCTCGCCGCGCACCAGGGTTGCGCGGCGCTCGTAACTGCCAGGCCACTCCACCGCCAGTTCCCCACTCTCGACCATAAGCACGAGCGGATTCACCCGCGTCTTTAGCGGCAGGTAGATGCGCTGCCGCTTGCGCGCCGATTCATACAGCGCCATCATCACCTCCTGCACATCTCTGCCCCGCGCCCCTTCGCTAATCGGCTTCTCGACCCGGCCCTCTATCCAATCGATCGCCTCCTGGCACTGGTTCGACCAGCAGTCGTGCCAAGGCTCCGTCACTTCGATCCAACCGTTCGACTCGCTGTTCATGTAGCGAACCGTGCCGATTTCATAGTTGTAGCGCGCCGACAGACCTTCGGGCATATGCATCGGCGCGTCAGACGGGATCACGCTATCAGGATGGTACGTTGTATCCAGCTCCATGATGCCGTTAGTGCCAATAACGCGGCAGCCCTGGTTTAGTCCCGTAACCAGGTTGCCTTGAATGAGAATCGTAGCCCCGTTGTCACAACCTGCTAGGCCCAGGCAAGCATCCTCGGCCGGCAGTCCGCGTTCCATCTGTTCGGTTGTTCGCTCGACCGCGCCCATTACCCACTCGACCTGCGGCTCGTCCATGAGAAAGAGGGCCAGGCGGATGTTGTGCGAGTTGGTATTCAGCAGATTGCCGCCGGCATCCAGCTGAATCTGAAGGACACTGCCAATCGCTCCTTCCCGCAAGAGGTCCCTTGCTCTGAGCCAGGTTGCGTGGTGGGGCCTTTGGTAGGCGATTACAAGTTTGACCCCGTTCCGAAGGCATGCCGTCAGCATCGAGTCGGCTTCCCCTAGGTCCACCGCCATCGGCTTCTGACAGATGATCGCCTTGGGCTGACGGGCTGCTGCCGCGATCACCATCTCCGCGTGCTGCTGGTGCCAGGAGCACACGTCGACGAAATCCAGGCGCTCTTTGTCCAACATCTGCCGGTAGTCGAGATAGCGATGTTGCTCAGCAACCCCGAAGAACTCGCCGAACTCCCGCAATGCGTCCGGGTTGGTGTCGGCAATTGCCCCTATCTCAGTAGGGCTCCCTTTCACACCTTGCCAGGCGCGCGCATGGACGCGTGCGATGATGCCGCAAGCGATGATGCCAGTACGATAGGTTGCCATGGGATGCTCCTGTAAGAGGTGTCTGATTTCTCACCGAACCGCAACCGATAAACACGTAAGAGATGGCCGTACAAATGTCCTTCAGCAGTGAAGGTTTCAATCTTAGTGGAAGAAAGCAAATTACTGGATCAACTCGAATTCAGCCGGGTCAAATGCTGTACCATCAGCATGAAACATGTCATGCTGCCAAGTCCTTGGATCTGGATCGCCAGCCTTCGACCGCCAGTCCAAAATGTCTGTGTTCGGCCGGCAACTAGCCCCAAGTTGTACCAGCCCACGTGCCCACGCGCAAACTGCGGCAAAGTATCCGCAACCCTGCTACCGCTCGTCCGGCGCAGCCATTCGCTGCATATGACCGGGCGCCCGTAAGAGCGGCTTCTTGCGACGGCAGCCTCCATTTGCTCCCGCCCGATAGTCTGCGGGTCAAAAGTGCTGGCTTGCCACATTTCAGTCGAGTTGACCGCTGTCCGCGGCAGGTAGTTGCATCCGCGAATCGGTTTGAGTTCCGCGTACCATCTGTTCCCTTCGACTACCGTCCAACGCCTTCGCCTCAGTATGCTTCCCTTCTCAATCTGCGCCTAACGCCCTTTCCAGGTCTGCAAGGCTGGTGAACCACCGCACCTGCTCCAGGAAATGGGCCAAATCTTCGCTCTCGGCGCGTAGCTGCTGAAGCTGAGGACCAATCGGGCTGGAGGCAGAAGCGCCCGTTGCGTAGCTGCCATGGAAAGCGAAATAGGCCTGATTCAGCACGCGCAGGGGATACCCCTTTTCCACGAAGTAGCGCCGCCTCGCCTCCATGTATGCTTCGGCAGTCTCTACCAGCCCCGCCGCCAGCAATGTATCCACATGTAGTCGCGTCTCGCGCATTGCCTGTTGGAAGTCATATTGCATAGGGCGACCGTAACGCTCCCAACGCTGCTGCTCCATTTCGTACTCCTGCGACCACAGCTCCTCAACATTACAAGCGCAAGAATTCTCAGCCAAGCCCTCCGCAGTCTCCGTCGAGGGGGGAACCGCTTCCGGATAGTACCGCCGTGCCACCCGTTCACCGATCTCGACACCGACAATTTCCGACACTGTTTCATTCAGTGTTGTAACCTGGTCGTTGCTGGCGTACCGTAAGCCGAGGGGAAAAAGGAAGAGATAATGGTGTACCCACTCGTGGGCGATTGTACTCAGCACCCAAGAGAGTGAGCTGCTCTCCACAACCATCGCCGGGAAGACGGCCATGCCTCCAATCCGCGAAATATGTGCGCTGAGATCTGTCCGCGCCTGTATCGCACGCTCACTCTCTCCCAGAGTTACCGGATCATACTCAGCCTGCAGCACGCGAGAGTGGACCGTACTTATCCGATCGCGCGGGCTGACGGTCAGTTTCAGCGGCGGCTCAATGAATGCGAACTGAACCGGAGGCCAGACAAGGCCCCGCACTCCTAGACCGGCCCTACGCAGCTCCTCTCCCACTTGGCGTTTGAGAACGGCCTCAACCAGAGGACGATCTGCGCTCTGTTGACGGCGTAAAGCCGCCAACTCCATGCGCACACTTTCAATCTCCTCTCGAATTTCGAAACCGGTGCTGGGGGTGGCATTTCGAGGCGGCCATGCTAGCGGATGACCTGACTTTGGCTCCGTCGTCGCCGAATCTTGGCCGCCAGCTGAACTCCCCGCCTCCGCAGCAACCAGCCGTCTGAGTTCCTCCTCCAACTGTCCGATGCGCTGCGTCCGTTCCAGGTAAGCGCGCACCGAGTCTACTTGGGCTTCCGCTTCCGGCATGCCCGGCGGCTGGAGGCGACCCGCAAAGATCATACGGCCGACTGCTTCCAGCTCCCAGGTCAGGAAGTTGAAATAAGGCAGTGCTGCGGCAGTCTTGATAATGCTGGCGCGTGTTGGGACCGATCGCGACACAGCGCCGCCCGCTAGCAGAACGGCCAGGAGAAGCGTCGTCGCAATCCAGACACTTCGCCGCAGGAATGGCAAGGCCGTGGCGAGTGTCATGTCGCGAAACAGATCGTCGCCGCCTCCAAGACGTCCCCCTGTCTCAGGGCGTCGCAACCTTTGTCGTATCGAGGAGAATTTCCAGTTCATATCTGGGGATGCCTGCGCATCAAGAATTGCAAGTCGTGCTTCCAGATGTCAGCACCGTGGGTCGAAACTTCAGCCAAACGGTCCCTGTCTGCCAGATGACAACACTCCAATCGACGTCAATCGGCCCGACAATTCGTATAGTCGGTACTCCTGAAACCGTCCTTATTTTTCTTTGGCCAAACCGCTCACTCGGCGTACAACCCCGTACAACTGTTGGGCTTCAGGTTGCTTCGCCAGCAGTAGCAATCCGGCGTAGACAAGCATTCCACTCCCGCCGCCTACGACGAGCTGTACCAGATCATTGGCAATGGAAGGAGATCCCCCCGCGCCGAAACGCGGCAGCAGCGCAGTCATCACCACAAACATCGCACCTGCTGCACCAGCCACCGAGATTACAGTCTGAACAGTCGGACTAGACCCTGCCGCCGGCCAGCCTTCCTGCTGCCCTGACGCCCTTTCTGGTCCCAGTCGCCGCTGAATTTGACCCATCTTCCAAAACAGAAGAGCCAGCATGACAAGCGCGTGAGCTGCTTGCTTGCCCGTGTCGGCCCAGACCAGCCCAAGGTAACCTAGGCCCTCGACAAGCGCCAGTGCAATTGCGGCATATACCAGGACGCTTAAGACGCCCACGAGTGCAGGTAGTAGCGTGTCGTTACGGGCATAAAAGGCATAAATCAGAGGAAAGTCAATCGCCGCAAACAGCGCGCCGACAAGATACACGTTAAGGGCCGTCACCACCTGCGCGGAGTCTCCTGCGGTGAATTGCCCCCGCTCGAACAAGAGCCGTACCGCCGGCTCAGCCAGCACGCCCAGGCCAACCAGGATCGGCACGATCATCACCACCACCATGCGAAGCCCTCGTGCCAGCGTCGCACGGTACGCCTCCTCATGACCTGAAGCAAACTGCTGACTCAAGCGCGGGAGCGCTGCCAACGAAATTGCGACACTGATCATCCCCAGCGGCAGCTGTTGCAGAGTCGTAGCTTTGCTCATCCAAGCGATACTCTGTACACCGGTGCCGCTCGCAAGGCGGCGATCCAGTCCTACCTGGAACTGCGCCACCACCAGCCCCGCCGCAATCGGCAGATAGAGCCGCACGATTCGCGCCAACGCAGGATGACTCCACTGCACGCTAAACCTGAGTCCGGCCCGTCGAACGTCCCAAGCCATGAGCGCAAACTGTACCATGCTTCCGGCTAACACACCTATGGCCAAACTGGCAATGCCGACGCGCCCGGTCAGAAGCGGAGCAGCCACAATGATTCCTAGGTTGTAGACGGCAGATGCCAAAGCGGGAAAGGTGAATCGTTGCAGAGCAAACAGAATCGCAGTTAGCAGACCGGCCATCGAGACAAACCATACCACTGGCGCCATCACGCGAAGCAACAGGGCTGTCAAAGGCAACAACGTCGGATCTAAGTCCTCGAAACCTCCTGCCAGCAAGCCTGCAACCTGCGGCGCAAAGACAACCATCAGGACAGCCAGCCCTGCCAGAGTCACTACCGCCAGGCTGAGCAACGCGCCTACCAGCCGGACCAGTTCCGGATTCGGACCGACCTGCTCTCCTTTCGACCCGGAGGCGACTTCCTCAGTAGCGTCATTCTGCTTACGATCGAGTCGGGCGTAGTCGCTGAGAACCGGGACCAGCGCAGCGCTCAACATGCCGCCGATCAGAAAGTCGTACAGCATTTTCGGCGCGCTGCTGGCAACCGTAAACGCGCTCACAGGGCCGGACGCGCCAAAATAGGCCGCAATCACCATCTCCCGCAGGAGACCGAGTACGCGGCTGGCCACAGCGCCTAAAGACAGAAGAGAGGCGCTTCGGGCCAACGCTGAAGATTGTTGATCTTGGGGTGTCGAGCTTGGACGGGGCGGCACTGCGGATCTGGTCATTCGCTATTGTAGATGTCTCCTCGCAAAGACACATCCGATCGCAGCGTCCGCCCCCGTTCTTTCGAAATCTCTGGCAGCAGCAATAGCTGGTTTCAGTCGGCTGCCACCAGGTCGGCCGTCTGCTTTGGGACGCCTGGCGTGGGCCATGCGCGTGGGTCCTCGTTCAAGTCTGGCAACCCTACGGCCTCCAGCAAGGCCAGGAACTTCTCCGCCTGCATCGCCGCGGCGCAGCCCTGTCCCACACTTGTCGCCACCTGCTTGAAAACCTTGTCGGCAATCTCACCTGCCGCAAATACTCCAGGGATATTCGTACGCGTCATCGGGTCCGCGATCAAATGGCCGTCCTCATCCAGGTCCAGTTTCCCGTGATACAGGTCGTTATTGGGGATGTGCCCGATGTAAACAAAAACGCCGTCAGTGTCGATCTCGCCCTCGGCGCCGCTCTGCGTATCCTGCGTGGTGACACCGGAAACGACGCCATTCTCGTTCCCGTTGATCGAGGTCACGACAGTATTCCATACGAAATCGATCTTCTCATGGTCAAATGCGCGACTCTGCAGAATCTTGCTTGCCCGTAACTCATCCCGCCGGTGAAGTACCTTTACATTTGTGGCGAATTTGGTCAGGAAAAGCCCCTCTTCCAGCGCGCTGTCCCCTCCGCCCACCACGACCAATTCCTTGCCTCGGAAAAAGAATCCGTCGCACGTCGCGCAGTAGCTGACGCCCTTACCCGTATATTCCTGCTCGCCGGGTACCTGCAGAAAGCGCGGGCGCGCCCCAGTGCAGAGAATTAACGTTTTGCTTTGGTAGGCCTTGCCCTGGGCGGTCCGTACCGTGAACGGATGCTCATCCACTACGATTTCCGTGACATGATCATAGGAGACCGTGCATCCGAATCGTTCGGCCTGCGCCTTGAATTTTTCTACCAGGTCGGGCCCGCTAAGCCCCTCCGGAAAACCAGGATAGTTTTCGACCTCGTATGTTATGCTGACCTGGCCGCCGAAGTCGTCGCCGGTGATCAGCAATGGTTCCAGGTTCGCCCGCGCTGCGTAAAGGCCCGCCGTCCAGCCTGCCGGCCCGCTGCCAATCACAATCACCTCATGCAGCGTGTCTTCAGTCCCACCCTTGCTGACCTGGGCTCCCGCACCGTTCTGCATCTGAGCGCCGTTCTGATTTGATTCACTCATTCCAATACTCCTGGCTTTCTTTATGCTGTCACTTTCGTCACTGCATTCGTTTCGATAACTTCTTCACGCAAAGGACAGGAACCCCCTGAAGATACTGCCTATTGGTCTCCGCATTCTTCGTGACCAAAGACCGTCAGCAAGTTCGCTCGTCCTTACGCTGATTATCGCCCTTTCCGGCCTGCATTTCTGCGGGCTGGCACACAATTAACGCCTCCAAAACCTCCCTTAGGCGTCAAGTCTGCTGGATCTGGATCAGATTCCCACAAGTGTCGTCGAAGGAAGCAATCTTATAATGACCATAATCCGTCGGTTCGACTTTGAACGCCACACCCAGTTCTGTCAACCTTTCATATTCTGCTTGCACGTCATCGACGCCAAGCGACGTGGCCGGGATTCCCTGTTCGTAAATACCCTTCTGGTACTGTTCGGCGACGGGGTTGGAATTCGGTTCCAGGAGAAACTCTGTCCCGTCCTGATCGTCCGGTGACACAACAGTCAACCACCTGAATTCACCCACGGGAATATCTTCCTTCTTTACAAAGCCAAGCACTTCTGTATAGAACTTCAACGCCTTTTCTTGATCGTCCACAAAAACGCCGCTATAAATGATATTCACATTAGTGTCCTTTACAATGGCCCGGGACCAAGGTCAAGCGCCTTCGGGCAGAGTAGCGGCTATCGCCTCTACCGCCATGTCGATCTCCCCGTCACTGATGGTCAGCGGCGGCAGCAGTCGCAGTACAGTCGAACCGGCCGGCAGAGCCAGCACGTTGTGCTCCTCCATCAGTGTCTTCAGAAAGGGTACCGCCTTCGTACGCAGATCAATGCCGATCAGGAGTCCCCTACCGCGAATCTCACGGACGACTCTGCGCGCGCCGATGGCCGCTTCCAGGGCTTCCCTCAGTCGCCTCCCAGCCCTGTCTGCCTGTTCGATCAGTCCGTCCTCGTATACCCCTAACGCAGCAATACCGGCCGCGCAGGCCAGTGGGTTGCCTCCGAACGTACTCCCGTGCGCCCCGGAAAATAGACTTTCCTGAATCTTCTCAGTGTAAACCACCGCGCCCATAGGGAATCCTCCCCCCAGGCCCTTTGCCAGCGCGACGATGTCCGGCTCGAGGTCGAAGTGTTGAAACCCGAACCAGCGCCCCGTGCGACCGAAACCGGTCTGCACCTCGTCGATTACCAGCAGTGTTCCTCTCTCTTGGCACAACTGCTGAACGGCTGCAAGATAATCAGCGCTCCCCTCATGCACACCACCCTCAGCCTGAATGACCTCCAACACCACCGCCGCGGTGCCGTCGCCAACAGCGTCATCAAGCTGATCGATGTTGTTAAAATGAACGTGGCTGACATCTGGCATCAGCGGTTCGAACTTGCGGCGGTATCGGGGGTTCCAGGTGATGGATAACGCCCCTACTGTACGCCCATGGAAGCTGTTGCGTGCAGCCACAATTCCCGTACGACCCGTAGCCAGCCGCGCGAACTTGATGGCGCCGTCAATCGCCTCGGCGCCGCTATTCCCCAAAAAAGCCCGCGTCAGGTGCTCCGGCGTAACCGAGATCAGCCTGCTCAGGAACTCCGCCCGCGTATCGTTGTGAAAAAAGTTGGGGCAGGCGTGCATGCGGGCTGCCTGCTCCTGAATAGCCTCCGTCAAAACAGGATGACCATAGCCGAGCATGGCCACACCCTGCGACGAAGTCAGATCGAGGTAGCGGTCGCCGTCGCTGTCGATCATCCAACAGCCCTCCCCCGCCACCATCACCGTTTCCCCGCGACGAGGAACAACGCCTGACTCGTGCGACTGGGTCTGGCGCACCGCGTCATGCGTTTCGAGTATATTCTGTACAGTTTCCATTCGTGTTTCGGTCCGATTTGTATTCTGAGTTGCTCAGAAGCTTCCTTCTTCGGAAAATATTTTGTTCTTGCGTCCTGCTCCAATAGTTCGGATCAGTTCTCTCGCAACGCCTCCAACAAAACGCCCTGGCAACGCAGTACCTTACCCACATTTCTCACGCAATTTGCGTTCCATGGCCGTCTAGAGCTCGTCGAATCGGGTTCTCGCGGCGCCCGTCTGCAAAGACCACTTTCTGCACGCCTTCTGCGACAGCTTCGACCGCACCCATCACCTTTTTCTTCATTCGCCCGGCCGCATACTGCATGTAGCTGTCAGCCTGTGTACGCGGAATCTCTCGAATAAGGCTGGACTCATCAGGAAACTCTCGCAGCAACCCGGGCACATTGGAGAGGATGACAAATGCCTCGGCCTCGAAAGCCGCGGCAACCATCGCTGCCGCCCGGTCACCATCTACGTTGATCGCCTCGCCGCTATCCGAGGAGCCAGGCGGAGTAAGTACAGGAAGGTAGCCGGCATCCAGCAACAGTCGCAGCAGTTCCACATTGACCTGCTCGACAGTTCCGGTCCAGTCATCCCGCAGCACCAACCGCCGCCCATTGACCCGTACGCGCAACCTGTCCTTGCGTTTGCCCTCAAAGATGCGTCCGTCCAGCCCGCTCAGGCCGACCGCATTCACGCCGGCAAGTTGTAGCTTTTCCACCCACATCTTGTTGAGCTGGCCGCAATAGACCATCTCGAAAATCTCCAGAGTGCGCCGGTCAGTGCGCCTGCTCTCAAAACCGCTCTCGCTGGTAATGAACTGTGGCGGATGGCCCAGGGCCTCGGCCACTTCGTTGGTCGTCTCCGCGCCGCCGTGGACCAGAATCAGATCCCGCCCGGCCTGGCGTAGCGCAACTATATCAGAGACGATGGCGTCAATATTCAGATCCTTACCACCGCCGACTTTGATTACCAACATCCAAAGTGTCCTTGCAACAGTTTAGCCAGCAAATGTGCTCCAGGCACAGCTTATGTTGTCACTTTCCAGCGACTGTTCTCCGAAATCTCCCAAACGGGAATCAACTGTCAAGACGAAAACCAATTAGACGATTCCCGCAATCTTTTCCTCGACAGCGCCAACTTCATGCGCGTCAAGCGTGCCCAATACATAATTGCATCGCCAAGTGCCGCCGCCCTCCAACTCCTTTACATTGCCTTTGGCTTCTTCAGCGGCTTTCCCCTCGGGTTCGGCAGTGGAGGGTAGCACCAGTCCCAATGCGTCTTGGTCGGGCGTACGACTGATCCAGCGGACGCCAATCGGCAACTGGTCCGGACGGTGACGAACATAGTCTGCTCTGCCGTCTGGATGCACCTGTAGAGTGTGGGCCCAGCCATCCTCGTCCGCCTCGTAGTCGATTCCGAAGACTATCTCCGGGTCAAACGCCAGGTCGGCGTCCAAAATATGATGATCTTCCGGTCTTTCACCCAGTCCATTCAGAAACGCCAGATATGCGGGCCCGGGGCTTACATGGCTGGGTATGCTGCGGCGGACGCGTACCGTCCGCGGCGATACCTTCGCGCTGTATACGATGCGGCCGCCATCCACCGGTCTGTAATTGGCGTGGGCCAGGTACATATACTCCATCGGCGTATTCTTGCAGTTTCGACATCGAAGCGATACGTGCGCTTCCTTCGCGCCGGCGTAAAGTTTCACAAACGGCGTCGCCGTGTAGTTATACATAAAGGCAACCGTGTGCTGGTATTGCCCTCCCAAGCCGATATACTCGCCGCCTTCGTCTTCCCCAAGCACTAGCCACGCCTGTTGGAAACAGGCATTTGGCAACTCTCCATGAAGTGGGTGGTCATCCTCATCCGTTGGCACGCCCATAGCCGTAAATCCGCAATGGAGAAGGAAACCGCCGTACGTCTGCACGTAATCGGTGGTTTGCAGTGGCTGGCTGAACATCGACTTCATTGTTACGTTCCTGCCGCCAAAGGTTGCCGACCAGATCTGCTGTCCCTGGAATGGCAACATTACCAGCTCGCTCACGCCGTTTTCCAGTTGGACGGCCGCAACACCGCTGTCATAGAGAAAGATTGAGGCTTTGAGCGCCCCACTCTCGATGAACAGACGCTTCTTTTCGGTGAAGAAATGTGGGTGCAGTGAAACCTGAACCGGTTGCCGCGAACTTTCAAACTCTGCCACTTTCGCCCTGCCCTTTCTTGCTGAAACTGCCACTGCTATACAACTGGGAGTTCTGGCGCATGGTATCACGAGAAGCACCGTTTGAAAAGGTTGAGACCCTTCGGCTATGCTATAATGCGGTCAGAATGGAACACGTTTGGCACGGGCATGACTGCCCTACACTACATTGGAGAGCAAGTGGCCATGGTTGCTAAAATGGCTGCAAATGAGGCGAATGAAGGGGCCGCAGCCCAACCGCTACTGCATTCGGAACAGACGGTCTCCCGGGTCCCGTGGGAATGGATGAACTTGCCCTTGCAGTGGCTTGGTCGCCTGTTCCGAAGGCCCTCTCCCTTGGCCGCGCAGGCAGTCTCTCCTGCCCACGACTCTGCAGCAACGCCAAACGAAGAGGCTCACGCTCATTCGTCACCGTTCAGACGGAAGAACCGTGAATCCGAATATGTGGTAATTGGGCTTGGACGCTTTGGCACTGCTGTTGCAACCACGCTTGTCGAACATGGCCGCACAGTTCTGGCTATCGATTCGAATCACGACCGCGTGCAGGCGCTCAGCGGCGAGCTTCCCCACGTGGTGCAGTTGGATGCAACCAACATTGACGCCCTGCGCCAGGCAGGCGTGGAAACCTTCGACACCGGGCTGGTCTGTATCGGCACCGACTTTGAGAACAATCTGCTGGCGACAGTTCTCCTCAGGCAACTGGGCGTAGAGCGAGTGATCGCCAAAGCACTCACAATTACCCAGAGGGAAATCCTGCTGAAAGTTGGGGCAGACGAAGTGATTTTGCCCGAGCATGAGGCCGGACGTCGTTTGGGAAGAAAAATGGCCATCGATCATCTCGTCGACTACCTGGAAGTCGGTAACGATGTTGGTGTCGTCGAATTATTGGCCCCGCCCAGCACCTGGGAACATTCCCTGTCCGAACTGAGTCTGCGGCAACGCTATGGACTGACCGTGATCGCAGTCCGCAGAGGAGACGACCTGGTAGTCAGTCCCAGCGCCAGCTTTCAGCTCAAAGAGGATGACATAGTAGTGGTCTTGGGCCGCATGGAGGACGCCGAGCGGCTACGGCAATAAGCTTTCCCAGTGACGACCAACCACCATCCGATTTAGCCTTCCATCAACTGTTTGCGTTCCCAAGCCATGAAAAACGACTTCCCCATACTTGATCCTGAACCAGCTCGCAAGTCAATCCTGCGCCGCCAGCCTTGGGACGCTTTCGACCTGCCGGAAGAAATATTGGACAGCATTGAAAACATATTCGGTTCCCGCATCGGCCCTGACGAAGCCGTCCGCCGTATACTGGCCGACGTACGTGCCGGTGGCGATGCCGCTGTGCGCACTTGGACCCAAAAACTGGATGGCGTCAGTCTGGACGACCTGCGCGTCGATCCGCAAACCATACTGCAAGAGTCCCGTGACGTCGCGCCGGAAGTTTACGACGCGCTGGTCCTGGCGGCTGAACGTATAGAAAACTTTCACCGGCGCCAGCCCAATCAGAGCTGGTTTCAAAACGACGAAGAAGGCACAGTCGGCCAGCTCGTGCGGCCCATTGAGCGCGTCGGCATCTATGTCCCTGGCGGCACAGCCCCCCTGCCCAGCACGCTGCTGATGACCGCAATTCCGGCGCGGGTAGCCAATGTGGGCGAACTGGTAGTCGTCACTCCGCCCCAGAAGGAGACAGGTCTGCCGGACAAGGTAACGCTTGCTGCCGCTACCGTCGCTCGAGTTGACGCCGTCTACATAGCAGGGGGCGCGCAGGCAATCGGTGCAATGGCCTTCGGCACTGAGACGATTCCGGCCGTTGACAAAATCTGTGGCCCCGGCAACCTGTTCACCACCCTGGCAAAGCGGCAGTTATTCGGACTGGTTGGAATCGATGGTCTGCCTGGTCCTACCGAAACAGTTATTGTCGCGGATGAGTCCGCCGACCCGCAGTTGGCCGCCGCAGACCTGCTGGCACAGGCTGAGCATGATGTACTCGCCAGCGCCATTCTGCTGACGCCCAGCCGACCGCTGGCGCAGAAGGTTCAGGCAGCGGTCCACGCCCAATTGGAGGATCTGGAGCGCGGGCAGATCGCCGCCGCCACCTTTGCCCGCGGCGCCGGCATCGTCGTGACCGAATCGATGGATGAAGCTTTCGCCCTCGCCAACGAATACGCACCGGAGCACCTCTGCCTCCTCGTCGAAAGCCCGTGGCGTTGGGTCGACCGTGTGCAAAATGCCGGTGGGATCTTTCTGGGCGAGCGCAGCTTTGAAGTTTTAGGCGACTATACGGCCGGGCCTAGCCATGTAATGCCTACCGGCGGCACCGCGCGTTTCGCCAGTCCTATCAACGTTACTGACTTTGTCAAACTGATCAGCCTGATCGGCCTCAATGAGCAGGCTCTGGCCGCCATCGGCCCCGCCGCCGAAACATTGGCCCGCACCGAGGGCCTGCAAGGGCACGCCGCGGCAGTGAGTCGACGGCTTAACTCAATGACACCCAATGAGGATAAACCGTAAAGATGGATGCCACCTCGCTCCAAAAATTGCTCAACCCCCACCTGGCCAGCCTTGAAGAATATTCGCCGATCCAGCCGTTTGAAGTCCTGAGCCAGCGGCTCGGCATCCCTGCCTCCGAAATCATCAAACTGGATGCCAACGAAAACCCCTACGGGCCGCATCCTGCAGTCGCCGAAGCGCTGGCCGAATACGCTTACTATCACATCTACCCGGACCCGCAGCAGACTGAACTGCGCCAGGCCCTGGCAGAGCATCTGCAGAATGAGCAGCGCCAGGTGGAGTCAACAGGGTCAGTGCCTTTCGAACAGATCCTGCCGAGCCACGGCACCGACGAGAATCTCGACTATCTGTGCCGCCTTTTCCTTGGACCTGGCGACGCCATAATCAATACACCACCCACCTTCGGCATGTACAGCTTCGACGCCAAGTTGGTCGGCGCCGAAGTTCTGGAAGTTTGGAGAACTGATGATTACCACATTGATGTCGAAGGCATCATTGATCTGTTCAATTCCGGCGCGCTGAAGCGGGAATCGGTCTCTCCCAAGCTGCTCTTTCTCACCTCGCCCAACAACCCTTCTGGTAACTGGCTGCCGGACAAAGACCTGCTGCGATTGCTGAAGCTGCCTCTGATCGTGGTTCTGGATGAGGCCTACGTCGAATTCGCTGTTGAGACAAGCCGCTCGCCGTGGGTCCTGGAGCACGACAACCTTGTCATCATTCGTACGTTTTCCAAGTCCGCCGGAATCGCCGGGCTTCGCTTGGGTTACGGTATCTTCCCCGCCTGGATGATGCCCATTCTTTGGAAGTTTAAACAGCCCTACAATGTCAACGTCGCCGCCACCGTGGCCGGTCTGGCAAGTCTACAGTATGCAGAGGAAATGCACTCGATTGTAGAGAAAATTCGTGCAGAACGCGACCGCCTCTTCAACGCATTACAAGAAGTACCATACCTCGCGCCCTACCCGTCCGGCGCCAATTTCGTCCTCTGCCGGGTCGAAGGCTTTCGCAGTGCCGAGAGCGGGGACGCCGCCGCCCTCAAACTTGCACTCGAAAGTAAGGGCATCCTCGTGCGTTACTATCAAAAACCGGGCCTGGACAACTGCATTCGCATATCCGTAGGCCGCCCGGAGCAAACAGATCGCCTGATGGCAGAACTGCACGCCCTCGCTTAGACGACGGACCACTCCTGCACAAGATAGGACACCCCCGCAGCAAGAATTGTTGCCACCTTTTTCCTCTTGTGCCCACTTACGCCCTCGGACCTTAAATGCGTCTCTAGCAGTAACCCACGCTATCGTCTGGAACCCGCGGCCAGCGAAGATTCGACCCGCAAGAACCTGCTGGACAATGCTATCAATCTCACGGAAGTGTCAGACGCTATAGGGTTAGATACAGTCTATGGGAGAGTACAGAGACGACCCCTTAACTGTTCTGATTCTAGCCGATGATTCGCTGAGTCTGCACGGGCTTGCAGCTATCCTCGCGCAAGAACCGGCTCTAATTGTTGTCCCGGTCGAGTCCGTGGCCCAGTTGGCCCAAGACAAGGTTGCCGCCGCGAGCGTCCTGCTCTGGGACGCGGGCTGGGACACTGCGACCGCCGGTTCCGGCAAGGTCGGGGAGACGTTAACTGATCTGATCGAGGACGGACTGCCGGTCATCGCAATACTGCCTGACAACGAGGCCGCTGGCGCCGTCCGTCAGATCGGCGTGGCAGGGATCCTCCAACGCAGTACAAATGCACATCAGTTACGCGCCGCCCTTGATGCGGCTGCGGCAGGTCTGTTTGTGGCAGACCCGGCGCTGACCAGCCCGCAGCGAACGCCATTCCCCGCGCCTGTTCTTCCCTATCCCGATCCGCTCACCCCCAGGGAGCAGGATGTTCTGTTTCTTCTTGCCGAAGGACTAACAAATCGAGCCATTGGCGTGCGACTTGGCATCAGCGAGAACACAGCCAAATTTCACGTACAAGCTGTCCTGGGCAAATTGGGCGTCGGCAGCCGTACAGAAGCTGTTGTCCAGGCCACCCGGCTTGGGCTTCTCACGCTCTGACGGCAGCGGGCAAGCTTCGCAGTGCTGCCTTGATGCCAAACAGGAACGAGCGGCAAAATGCCTTTCTCACCTACCCGATCTGACGGGATGCCCCAGTCCGATCTGCAGATGTGACGTTGAACGATCTGCACTATTCTTGAGAATGCAGCGACATCAAACACTGGTGTGCGCTAAATCGCAAAGCAGACTGTTCTCCAAGGAGCCTATTCATGTCAACTCAGTTCAAAGCGGTCAGCGATGGAATGGTAGCTGTCGTAAAATCAGCTGAGCAGAGTGTCGTGCAGGTCGATGCCCGCCGGCGTTACCCGGCCAGTGGTATCGTCTGGTCAGCTGACGGTGTCATTGTTACTGCCAATCATGTGGTAAGAAGGGACAGCATTCGCGTCGTTCTGCCCGACGGCAGCCAAGTGGATGCAACCCTTGTCGGACGCGATCCCGGTATAGATCTGGCAGCGTTGCGAGTCGAAAGCAAAGGACTGACAGCCGTCGAGTGGATGCCCGAAGAGGAGCTGAGTGTAGGCGCCCTGGTGTTGGCCCTTGGTCGGCCAGCCCAGCGGGTCCAGGTCTCTCTGGGAATTCTCAGTGCAGTCGGCGGGGAGTGGCGCGTTCATGGCGGCGGTACTATTAGCCATCTGGTGCGCCCCGATATTGTCATGTATCCCGGATTTTCAGGCGGCCCAATCGTTGGCGGCGACGGACGCGTTGTTGGCTTGGCGACATCTGCCCTGAGCCGGGAAGGAGGTATTGCACTGACTCATGCTACTGTCGCACCGGCGGTAGAATCTCTGCTGAAGCATGGCACCATACGCAGAGGCTATCTGGGCGTCGGCGTTCAGACAGTTCAGTTGCCAGTTGAACTGAGTACAGAATTTGTACAAGAGACTGGGGTTATGCTCAACTCGGTGGTGGCCGACGGTCCCGCCGAGAATGGAGGTCTGTTGTTAGGCGACATTCTTGTCACTCTGGACGGCGAGGCGGTGCAAAGCCCTGACGATCTGGCCATCTTGTTACAGAGCGATAGAGTCGGCAAAGAAGTGTCTTTGCGGATTATCCGCGGCGGCGAAGCGCAAGTCCTTGCAGTCGAGATAGGTGTGCGAGAGGAGTGATTCGAGGAGAAGTTCTGCTTACAATGTACAAACATTTTTGTCAGCTAACTCTGCTCAACTGCAGTAGTGCAATCTCCCCAATCGAGAGTGTCAACTGCTGAACCACCTCGAGCGGACGTAACTCCGCACCCAACTCAAAGCCGCCGACCTCCATTGCTTCAGAGAAATGGCTGTCCGCCTCTGCTCCGCAAATCAGTTGCAGAAAGTCTGGGTAAGGGTACCGATAATCTGTTGGCTTGGGTGAGTGGATGTGGTAGTGGAACAGACCGATAAGCGCCGGTTCACCTCGGACAGTCCAGCCCGTTTCCTCCAGAAGTTCGCGCTTCAGTGCTTCCAGCAGACCTTCACCTTCGTCAATGCGCCCGCCGGGTACGATATGCTCGCCTCCCGGATCCCGCATAACCATTATTTCCGGGCCGCGCGTCAGGAGCGCCCTCACCGACGTAACCAGGGCAAGCGGAGGAGAAGCCGCTTCGTCCAGTGCATATGTATACCGTGTCTGAACTAGCTCTAACCCGCCCCCGGACCAGTCCATCTCTTCTTCAGCTAAGGGCGTTCTCCCTTTCAGAAATCTTTCAAGTGCTTGGTCCATATTGGACTGGTAAGACTGCAGCCACCGGATTCAAAGAAATTAAGAAAGTCTCGCCATGTGCCGAAATACCGCACAGGCCAGGCGGGCATCATCTACCGCTCTGTGGCTGTTTGGTAGAGCGATGCCGCACTGCCGGCCCGCCTTCTGCAGACTTTGCCACTTGGCGTCCTTTATGCCTCGCTTGTCGCCATAGTACCGTGCGTACATCTTCATCACACAGAAGGCGTTCCCTCCCATATCTTCCCATGACAAGCCATGTTGTTGATGCGACTGCCGCATCATCCTCAGGTCAAAGTCGGCGTTGAAAATACCGACGCGCTTCCCGCTGAACAGTTGGCTGACCTCCGGCCAGAGTTCCGCCCATGTAGGCGCTTCTCTTACCATCTGATTGGAAATACCGTGAACGGCGACGGCGTCTGACGGAATCCGTAGGCAAGGGCGGACGAGACTCTCCAGAATAGTATTTCCCTCCGCGTCGACAATGCCAACCTCAACAATTTCGGCCGAGGTGTTTAGCCCCGTCGTTTCGGTGTCGAAAAAAAGTGGGTTTTCTTGAAAAAGGGCGCGTGCACGTGCTGCAGCATTCGGATTCATGGAGAGCATATCTCAAGTGTGTGGAAGAAATCATCCTGCGGTCAATGAAGGAACCGGTGAGAAGTATTGCCGACTCGTTGGAGAGATGATCTCTCGGGAGAGTCAGCAGGCTTGCTCTCGGAAGAGCGACAGCATTTGAATTGCCTTATCCCTGTGCTGGAGAGAAGGCTGCGTTCATAGATCTCAGATTGGTAACGTCAGCGGCTCCGTCCGCCGGGCTGACTCGTAGGCTGCCAGGGCGACTTCCAGAGCACGTTGACCGTCCTCTCCGCTTACAGACGGCCCCCGGTCCTCGCGTATCATGGCCACGAAATCGGCCACCAACCCTTCGTCACCGCTGCTGCCCCAATTGACGTCGGACGTTTTGCCCGCTTCGTTTGAACTGACCTGGAGATTCTGCTCGAAGGCATCGACAGATATTAGTCCCTGTTCGCCGAGGACATCCAACTTCACGTCTCCCCAGGTTGGATAGCTTGGTGGCCGCGACCAACTGGTGTCGAGCGTGCCAAAGACGCCGTTGGCCAGCCGAAAACTCAGCAGCCCCACATCGTCGATGCCCAAGCCGGGATACAATAGTTCGCGGCCGACCTCGGCGTAGATCTCTTCCACCTCCGTATCCCAGAACCAGCGCAGCAGGTCGACCACGTGGACGGTATGGTCCATTACCGCGCCGCCGCCGGCCAGTTTGTTATCAGCGAACCAGCCACCAGGCATCGAGCCGTGATTGGTGCTCTTGACGCTGTAGATTTCGCCCAGCACGCCCGCGTCGAGCTGCTGTTTCAGCTCTATCACCGGCGGCGCGAAACGCATGGGAAAGGCGATCTGCAGCTTCGTGCCTGTCTCGCGGCAGCGGTCGATCATCGTCTGACCATCGCTGGCGGTAGTGGCGATTGGTTTTTCGCACAAGATGGCTCGGACGCGGCCGGCAGCCTGAAGAACGAGGGGAGCATGATGTACATTCTCGGAACAAATGATAGCCCCGTCCAACTGCTGGTCAAGGAGGCCATCCGTCCTTCTGAAATAAGGGACATTGTACTGGGCGGCAATGCGGCCACCCCGATCATAGTCATCGTCGTAGATGCCTGCGATCGTCACGCCTTCCATCTGCGCAAGGAAGTGGATGTAGCTGGCAGCGTGCATATGGGCAAAGCTGAACATGCCAAGACGGACTTCAGTCAAAGGTTCGAGTTCGCGAGTCACCGGCTTATCCTTCTTCGGTATGTCGTACGGGTTGATAAATGAAGTAAGTCAACTGCATCTTAGAGTACTGCCAGCACAGAAATGGCAGCATTATGATTGCACTGCGAGGCCTCAGCTGATATTGACCGGCTTTCCTGTCTCCAGGCTCTCAATAGCGGCCCGTGAAATCTTAACCGCCATCAAGCCGTCGTACGGTGTTACGATGAATGGCTCTTTCGCTTCCGTGCTGCGGACAAAGTGTGCCAGTTCCGCGTAGTAGGGATCATCCTGGGGAGCGGTAGGTGAACTGCCGGAGGAAGCGAGCGACCCGTCTTCCTGCGCAAGGGCGACTTCCACGGGCGGCCGCGTCCTCGAATCCCATTCGAGTATGCCGCCGGTACCAGCAATCTCAATTCGAGAAGAGGATCGGCCGCGGGGATAGGACCAGCTGCCTTCGATATGGCCGACCGCGCCGTTGGCGAAACGCAGTGTAAGCAAGGCGTGATCTTTGGGTTCTTTACCCGCGAACATCATGCCGCGCGCAAAAACCCGTTCAACCTCTCCGAAACACCAGCGCTGGTAATCGATGTCGTGGATGCAGAGATCCAACAGAACGCCCCCACTCTGCGCAAAGTCGGCATAGTAGCTAGTTATCGCAAGACCCTTCCGCCAACCTGAACCCCCGTCAGGGTAACTGCCGCTGCGGACAGTGCGAATCACGCCAGGCGCGCCTCTTGCCCCGCTATCCAGCACCTCCTTGGCCTTTGCGAACTGAGGGAAGAAACGCACGACCATCGCCACAAACAGGGGCGTACCCGTGCGCTCGGCGACTTCGACGATCCTCTCGCAGTCAGCCACGCTGTTGGCAAGCGGCTTCTCGCAGACGGTTGGTATCCCGGCCTCGAGCGCTGCGATGACCGGCTCGACATGGGCCGTGCCTGGCGTACATACGTCCACATAATCAACGGCATCGAACAGTTCATTCATGCTGCCGAATACCTTGCCACCCGATCGCTGGACCGCACGCTGCGCAGCATCCTCTATAATGTCATAGAAACCGGCAAGCTCAACACCCGGCATCTGATTCCAGCGGTCAGCGTGCGTTCTGGAAATCCCACCTGCTCCCACGATTCCGACACGTTTCATAAGAATATTCTCTTTTTGGCCTATCCCGTAAATGCTACTGGATTCTCAGTCTAACCGATTGAAACCAATGGTCAGTGCTGGACCACACTTTCAGGCAAGTTCCAGCATTCTGTTTGCATAGTCCTTACCTGATGTCGGAGACGGCAATGGCTTACCTTCCCCTCTATAGAGTTCAATCGTCTCTTCAACGATTCGGCAAAGTTCAGCGAAAACCTCCCTTTCGTCTTCGCCATGACATCCTCCGTAGAAAAGTCCGGGACAACTGCCGACATAGCAGTTATCTTCTTCTGACCATTCCACGATCTTCACATAGAGGGCGCTGGTCTTCACTTTCTCGTCTCCTCGATTGCCACACTCACCAATTTTTCCTGATACCGTTTTGCGTCCGCCCCGGGCTGCCCGGACAGGACGACCGGTCTTGGTAGTTCAGGGTGAAAGAATTTCCTATGACTTCCCTTCCCTCCCTGGCTTACAAACCCGGCTCTCTCAAGATCGCTGATAAGTTCACGTATCTTTCGCGGCATGTATGACCAGACAATGTGAACCAGAAACAAGAACGATAAACTTTGAACTCACCGAGCTAGCCGCAGTTCACGAAATGTCTCGTCGGAAGTTTCCCTTCGACAGCCCGAGGATCCGAGCCTCTTCGATCTATGCAAGACCAAAGTGGTCATCGATCTCCTGCTGATAGCCGGACACTTCACCCGAAAGAAGCTCAGCCATCGTAACGGTGCGGCCCAGGAACGAAGACTCAATCATACCAAACGCAGCCGCCAGGTCACGCAGGCCCTCTTCCCCATCAGTCTCCGGCTGTCCGCCGCGGGCGATGGCATCCAGCCAGTCATACTGCTGGATGGCAAAGGGATCGGTCAGGCGCGTCTCGTTCGGTCCCACCTTCGGAAACTGGACGTCCAGCAGGGCCGGGTCAGCTTCGGCCCAGAATGTGTCCTGCAGATTGCTGCGGCTGCCACTGTCGGAGATGATTTCTCCGCCCTTTATGCACCCTTCACTGCCATAGAAAACCGGCGCCCCGGGAATCGCGGTCTCCTCACCGTGACCCCCCCAGGACCACATGAGCTGCGCCAGCGCACCGCCCTCGCACGTGACGGTCGCCAGATAGGTGTCGTCCACGTTTGCCTCAACTGCCGGCCCAGCCGCGGGGTCGCCGTACAGATAGCGCGTCGGCTCGAACGTGC
Organism: Caldilineaceae bacterium; assembly: GCA_963662575.1. Lineage (GTDB taxonomy): Bacteria > Chloroflexota > Anaerolineae > Caldilineales > Caldilineaceae > Bin5. The sequence goes on along the minus strand of OY759723.1, from coordinate 4,546,602 downwards.
GCACAGTGCCGCTCACAGCCGCCACTTCGCCGCAGATGTAGCGGATCATATGCATGACGTGCACGCCGATATCAATCGCGCCGCCGCCCGCGCCTTCGAGCTTACGATGACGCCACGGCGTTTCCCCCACGATCTTGTCCGGCGACCAAAGCCCGCCGATCCCGCCCAACAACGCCAGTTGCAGGTCGCCGATCAGGCCCTGACGTATGGCCCACGCAGCCGCTCGCGTACCGGCCGACTGGCGTACGTTTTCGAACAAGCCGAGCGTCAATCCTTCTGCCTTAGCCCTTTCCACAAGTAGGCGGCCCGCAGCGACTGAGATCGCCAGCGGCTTCTGCACCAGCAGGTGCAGTCCGGCGTCAAACGCGGCGGCCCCGATCTGATGGTGCATCGACAACGTCGTAAAATCGTTGACTGCATCGACCACACCCGCCGCAATCATCTCCCTGTAGTCCGTGAAGACCGCAACATCTGTGTCAGGTTGAAACTCGTCCAGATAGATGTGCGGCGCAGCCAGCGGGTCCCCCGTCTCCGGCGCCAGCACCGCCGCGCGCGGCGTCGGCCCTTCGCCCCGCTTGCGGAACATCAGCGCGTCGTCCTCTTTGCGGGCGCACAACGCGGTGATTCTGAAATCGTCTATTCCGGCCTCGCGCAGAAGCCGGTAGCCTTGAAGATGGGCGTTAAGGATGCGGCCGCAGCCAACAATACCGATTCGGACCATGTGACGATCTCCGCTCACATTATGGCGTCAGTTCTTCCCGTTTCTCGCACGCAAGACCAGCCTGACAGACGTGCATTCGCAGCCGCCTCGCAGTCAGTTTACAGGGCGTTCAGCCGTTCGGATATACCTGCGGGAAGTGCTTGCCCCGCATCTGTTCGCCGTCATCTACCTCAACGAACTTTTTCATGACATGCTCGCCGCTGGCAACGAAATAGGTCTCGTTCGTCATGTAGTGCAACGCAATCGCCCTCCGCGGGCGGTCGCTGTGGTTGTCGTGAGAGCCATGCCACGTGAGAGAGTGATGAAAGTGGACTTCGCCCTTCTTTACCGGACAGCTCGCCACCCGTAGCGCCTGGCCCTGGTGTTCAGTCGGCATCGCATCGATCTCTTCCAACTGCTGCAGATATTCGATGTTGTTGCCCCACTGATGCGAGCCTCGAACCATCGACATACAACCGTTGGATTCGTCGGCGTCGTCCAGCGCCACCCAGGCCGTCACTTCGGTCATCGGCCGGATGATTGGCCACAGGGGAGCGTCCTGGTGCCAGTGCGTGGTGCCCCCTGTCTTCTGCGGCTTGTACTGGATCTGATCGTGCCAGATGCGAAGCTCGCTGGCGCCGGTCAGTTGCGCGATGCCGGTCGTGATGTCCGTGCGGCTAATCAGGTCCCGGAAGGGCTGGCTCGCCTCCCAGATATTGACGATCTGCCACACTGACTTGCTGTCGTCGCGGCTCATGTTGCGTACATGAACGGGCTGGGGAATGTCGTCTCGCTCGCGGTCGTCGATGACGCGCATCACCTCGTCGCGCAGAGCCTCGACCTCGTCGCTGCTCAGGACCTGACCGCCATTCAGGAATCCGTCGGCATTAAACTGTTCAATCTGTTTTGGAGTCAGCATATACCTCTCCTCATCAAAAGTGTGACAATTGACAATGACAAACCAACCGCCTCTTGTGGCGGATAAGGAAACTGTCGGGGCAACTTAACGTGCGCCGCATGCTTGCAGACATGCCTGCATGTGGCCGCGGCTCTCGGCAGCGATGGTGCAGCACTGCTCAAGGCTGTACGCGCGGGCGCCGATCACCTCCAGATTCAGCGGGCCGTCGTAGCCGTTCTCGTGCAGGACGCTTACGTATCCCACCAGATCGATATCGCCGCGCCCGTTGGCCTGTAGCTCCGGCTTGCCCGGCCCCTGCTGACGTCCCTTGCAGTCGCGGATGTGGACGTGCTTGACGCGACTGATCACCGCCGCGATTGCGTCTACGGGATTCTCGTCGGCGCGGTAGATGTGCGAAGGGTCCATGTCGATGCCGAAGTTGGGTGAATTGATAGCCTCCATCGCCCGCAGAGTCGTTGGCGTGTCGAAGATACTTGCGCCGACGTGGGCCTTCACGCATAGGGTTACGCCGTACTTCTCCGCCTTTAGCGAGAGCGCGCCCAACTCGTCAATGGTCTGCACCAGGCTTTCCTCGTTACCGCTCTCACCGCCAGGCCCGCAGTTGACGATAGGGATGCCACACTCCACTGCCGCCTGCATCGCCTTCTCCATGAGGTCACGATCGCGACTAGGCTGTTCCATCGCCAGCAGTTCCAGCTCGTAGGTCTTAGCCAGCTGTCTGACCTCCGGCGCCAGCTCTTGCCAGCGATCCAGCACGAGATGCTGGCACATGCTGTCGATAGCGGCAACCTCAATGCCGTCGTAGCCGGCCAGGGCGATGCAGCGGAAGGCGGTCTCCATGTCGTAACCGCCGAACAGGACTGAATTTGCGCCAAGTTTCATGAATCTCGCTCCAATGTGAGGCGATCGGGCGGGCCAGCCAGTCGCAATGCAGCTGCCGCGGTCCCCAATCGTCTGGGCTTATTCTTTGTTTCCTTCAAGACCTTTTTGCCTACGCTCTCGCTGCAGCGCTTCCTGACTGGGGCGGCCAATTCGCAGGTTGTCGTAGGCCTGCTGCGAACTGGTGAAATAGTCGATGCCCTCGACGTCGTGCCAGCCGGGTTGGTGATGAATGGGATTGGTCAGCCCGGCCTCGGCCTCCCGCTTGCTCACCCAGTCGTCCAAGCGCGCGGTGAGGGCTGCCACCACTTCTGGCAGTTCTTCGGCCAGATTGCAGCTCTCCTCAGGATCTTCGATTAAATTGTATAGCTCGACCGGCGGCATGAAGTGAAAGTCTGGTTCGAGCGCGCGGATCAGCTTCCATTGGGGTGTGCGCCAGCCGTGTTTGCGCATCCAGGCGCACTCAGTGATGTAGAATTCGCTCGCATGAGAAGCCACCTCGCCTTCGATCATTGGCAGCAAGGAGCGACCGTCGAAGTCGATGCCGGCGTCGATTTCCGCAAGTTCCAGAAGCGTCGGGACCAGGTCTTTGTGCTGGTTGTAGCCGGCCACGCGGTTACCCGACGGCAGCTTGGGCGGGTAGCGCATCATCAAAGGCACGTGGAGTATATTGTCATAGAGTCCGTGGTGGTCGTACCAGTATCCGTGTTCGTCGAGCTCCTCGCCGTGGTCGCCGTTGATTGCCACTATGGTCTCGTCGAAGAGCCCGTGCGCTTCGAGCGCGGTAAAGATCGACTGGATGGAGGCGTCCATGGAGGCGATGGAGCCGTCATACTGTGCGTTCACATATTCCCGATCGCCGATGCCCGGCGGCAACATGTCGATCAGCGTATGCTTGAATGGCTCGAAGGCAAGGACCGGGTCCATCGACCGGTTTGCGGGGTCGCACTCATCTCCGTGGTAGAAGATGCGCTCGAAGGGCTGCGGCGGCAGATAAGGCGAATGGGGGTCCATGTGGCGCAGGAAGAGAAAGAACGGTTTGTCGGCGGCCACAAGTTTGTCGAGCGCGGGCAGGGCCAGCTCGTTCAACCGCTGGGCTTTGGGCACACGGCCCTGCGACCAACTGCCCATTTGCGTGAAGTTCAGATATTCGTCGAAGCCGCGGCTGCTGGCTCTGCCTGAAAAACCGACCGAGACTGTGTTATAGCCGTGCTCGCGCAAGATTTCGGGCAGTGTCTTCACCTCCGGCCGCAGCGGGCCTTTGGGGCGATGCGCCACCAATTGCGTGGTGAAGATGTCCATGCCGGTCAGCATCATGCAGTAGGCGCTGGTCGTTGGGATATGGGGGCTGAACGTGTTCTCAAAGAGGACGCCCTGCGAGGCAAAGCGGTCTAGGCGCGGGCTGGTCAGCCGGTCGTAGCCGTAGCAACTCAAATGGTCGGCCCGCAGCGAGTCTATTCCGAGAACTACGATGTTTGGTTTCGCGGACGAAGCCATCGCGGGAACCTTACCCCTATTTTTTCTCTTCGGTTTCGCGAGATTTGGCCTGTAGCCGTCGAGCAGCGCTGGCGTCGCCGATGTGCAGGGAATCGTATGCCTGCTGCGAGCTGGTAAACGGGCCGACGCCTTTGATGCCGTGCCAGTCGCCCTGATGGTGGATCGGATTGGGCAGCCCGGTTTCCGACTCACGCTTGCTCTCCCAGGCGTTCAGGCGGGCGGTCAGCGCCTCGACCACGCCGGGCAACTCATCGGCCAGATTGCAGTTTTCCTCGGGGTCTTCGACCATGTTGTAGAGTTCCACCGGCGGCTTGAAATGGAAATCGGGCTCCAGCGCCAGCATCAGTTTCCACTGGGGCGTGCGCCAGCCGTGCTTGCGCATCCACGTGCACTCGGTGATGTAGATCCCGCTCTCGTGGGACGCCACCTGGCCGTCGACCATCGGCAACAGCGAACTCCCGTCGAAGTCGATGCCGGCGTCAATGCCGGCCAGATCCAGCAGCGTGGGTACGAGGTCTTTGTGCTGGTTGAAGCCAGCAACGCGCCTGTGCGCGGGCAGCTTGGGCGGATAGCGCAGCATCAAGGGCACGTGCAGCACGTTGTCATAGATGCCGTGGTGGTCGAACCAGCACTCGTGATCGTAGAGCGTTTCGCCGTGATCGCCGTTTATCGCCACGATGGTCTCGTCGAAGACGCCGTGGGCCTCTAGCGCGGTAAAGATCGACTGAATGGCGGCATCCATGTAGGCTATCGAGCCGTCATATTGTGCAATCACATAGTCTTTGTCGGTGATGCCAGGCGGCAGCCAGGAGGCCAAAAAGTCGCGGAACGGCTTGAAGGCGAGCACGGGCTCCATCGACTTGTCGCTGGGATCGCACTCGTCGCCGTGATAAAACATGCGCTCATAGGGTTCGGGCGGCAGGTAAGGGGCGTGGGGATCCATGTGGCGCAGGAATAGGAAGAAGGGCTTGTCATCGGCCAACATGCGATCGATGGCCGGTATCGCCTGCTCGTTCAGTAGCTGGGCCTTGGGAAGACGTCCTTCTTCCCACGAGCCCCAGGCCTTGTAGCTCAGGTATTCGTCAAAGCCGCGGCTGCTGGGGTTGCCGTCAAAGCCGACGCAGACGGTGTGGTAGCCCTCGTCGCGCAGAATCTCGGCCAGCGTCTTTACTTCCGGACGCAGCGGGCCCTGATGGCGCAGCGCTACCACCTGGGTCGAGAAGACGTCCATGCCGGTCAGCATCGAGGCGTAGGCGCTTGTGGTCGGAATGTGGGCGCTGATCGTGTTTTCGAACAGCACGCCTTGCGCGGCGAATCTGTCCAGGTAGGGGCTGGTCAGATGTGGGTAACCGTAGCAACTCATGTGATCGGCCCGCAACGAGTCGATGCCGAACAGGATGATATTCGGTTTTGCGTTCGATGCCATCGTGCTTTCCTTCGCAGGTGGTGAACTGGCGGGTTACAGATGTGGAGCGTTGCAGCCAAAGCGAGACACTGATTTTTTCGAAACGTTCTCGGTCACGGGCGGAGGAGGAATCAGCCCTGTCTTTGCAAACAGATAGTTCACGGGCCAGACCGGTTGAACCGTACCACAACCACCTATTAGTCGCAAGAATCTGCCCCTATATTCCAGTGCAAAGGCATCTAAGTACGGACGCCATAGTCGCCTGCTAAGCGCGCCCACAAGGGGCGCCCCTGCCCAATTCCGGCAGGATTCCGAGGTCTTGTCCTAATTCGACTTACTTGCCTAAGTTTCCGTCGGTCTGTGTCGCGTAAAGTCGTGCTAAGTCGTGGTGAATCCTTTTTCTTGGGTCCTATATGAATGACTTCGCGGACGTTTCCTCGCCGTCTTTGATGGGTTATGAACAGATGAATTATGGGCAATTCACTGAAATACAGCGGTCCTATTTCACTCTCAGATTTTCTTTTGGCGAGTGTCATGGCGTCTCGGGTCCAGAGCACTCGCATCTAAATATGGACGCCACTATAGCCAATGACGGGAACCCACCAGGGGCGCACCTACCGATTCAGGCGGCCCAACGAGGTTTTGTCCCGATTCAATGCAATTGCATTGGTTCAGGTCGGAAAAAGTCGGAAAAAGTCGGATTAAGTCGGAATAAGTCGGACTGTTTCTTTTTTTTTGACTCAAATGCTTGACTTCGCAAACGTTTTTTCAGCGTCTCTGATGGGTTACGTGCAGATGAAATATGGGCCAATTGCAGACTTACAGCCGCTCTCCAGGCACATCAGGATTATGACGTCGAAAGTAAGGGCTTCTCAGTGCCAGAGCAATCGCATTTAATTTCGGACGCTATAATAGCCAGCGAAGGGCACCCACAAGGGGCGCCCCTACCCGAGTAAGTATCAGAAGATTATGTCCCTACTCGATGACTTATGTTTCTCAAACCACATGTCAGGTCCACCAATGACAGCACTCTCGGATGTCATCAGTATATCACGTATTTGACGAAGATTTGCCCACTCGAATTGGAGTTTTTCCCATTTCGCGGAAGCTCATCGGGTGAAGATGCCCTCAGGTCCGCCATGCGCTCGCTCCCTATTTCGGTTGACAAAGTCATTTGCGATTCTGCTTCTCCCTTTTCGTAACGAAGCTATTTTGTGACCAGTTGTAACTACATTGCCATATACAGAGTCTGCCTTGACCACCCTTCATTCCTGCCGCCATTGGGGCTAACCCGTTGCGTACACGTTGGTCGCCGCAACCCCGGCTGCGTCGTACTGCTGGAAATACGGCGAAAATTGGATGAGACGGGTTTTTGGAGGGGGGCGTTGCGGGGGGTGTCCCCCCGCACAAGGGAGGGCCGAAGGCCCGACCGCCCAAATGCTAAGGATAGATAGAAGCCAAGGCCGAATTAAGAGAAAATCGGTTCGTTTCTCCTTCACTGGGTCGCGAATGCAGGTAGCTGGCAAAGTGCTTGCGGTCTCGTGGAGCGGCTGTCTTGATATGCGAGAAATGACTGTGGACTTGAAGGTAATGTGACTGTCGGAAATGAGAGCAATTGCCGTTTGCATGATGACCGATTACAATGACCTGCACGCCACTCCAAACACAGGCCCTTGCCAAGCGGGTTTAAGTAGCGCTGGGCGAGTGCGACCTGTGAAGGATTCCTTCTCCATGATCCCGATGTCCCGCGTTCAGCGGCGACTTATAATCACACTTTTTGTCGTAAGCAGCCTGAACAGTGCGGCAATGATCGCCAGTTTCGTGCTGACGCCTATCATCTCCTACTCGCTTAGCGGCAGAGTGCAGCTGATCGGCCTTCCCAACGCGCTGTCGATGGTGGGGAGGGCGGGGGCGGGTTATCCTCTGGGCTGGCTGCTCGATAAGGCGGGCCGCCGCATAGGATTGGCGGTTGGCCTCTCATTTGTGATATTTGGAATGCTCGTTTCGGCGTCGGCGATCAGTGCGGGCTCGCTGGCGGTCTTTCTTGGCGGGGCTGTGCTGCTGGGCGTAGGTCGGGCGGCCCTGGAACAGACGCGGTATGCGGCGGCGGAGATCTTCCCGCTGGCACAGCAGGCCAAGGTAATCGGGCTGATCGTTTTTGCGGGTACTGTAGGTGCGGTTGGCGGCCCGCTGCTGGTGGAGCCTGCCGTTGGTCTGGCCAGACAGCAGGGCTTCCATGAGCACGTAGGGCCCTTCTGGATTGGCGCGGGGTTGATGGTACTGGCGTTGATTCTGCTGCTGGTGGCGTTGCGGCCGGATCCCAAGGAGCTGGCCGCGCTGCTGGATCGACAAAGGGATGCTGCCAAGGCGGAGGAAGCCTCAGAGGATGGCTCGCCCGATACCCAGGCTGCAAACGATGACTCGCCCAGGGGGCTGCAGCAGGTCATGCGGCTGCTCAAGCTGCCGGACGTGCAGTTGGCGATAGCGGCGATGGCCCTCGGGCAACTGGTGATGACGCTGCTAATGGTGGTCACGCCGCTGCACATGAACCGCGCCGACTACCAGGCTGCCGCGATATCCTATGTCCTGATGGCGCACACACTGGGGATGTTTGGTCTGTCTGGCGTCAGCGGCTGGCTGGCGGGGCGAGTTGGCCGTGTGCCCATGATTTTCGCGGGGGCGCTGATACAGGTACTGGCCGCGATCATGATGCCGCTTTCGACTGAGCTGCCGGTACTGTTCCTTTCGCTCTTTCTGCTGGGGCTGGGGTGGAACTTCAGCTATATTGCGGGCTCGTCGCTGCTGTCGGCCGCGCTGGAGGGCTCGCGGCAACGGGGGCGCGTGCAGGGCATCAACGAGGCGATGGTGGCGATCGCGTCAGGTGTCGGAAGCCTTGGGACGGGCGGCGTGTATTCGATTAGCGGCGTCGTCGCTGTTGCGGCGAGCGGCGTGGTATTCTCCGTTGCGCTAGGCGCGCTGGCCCTTTGGCTTGGGCGCGCGCACCTCTTCCCTCTCGCTGCACAACGCAGCTAGAACTGCGATTCTCTCCTAAACGCAAACTACTCAGCCACAACTAATTCGCGATCCTGAATGAGGCGAGCGGATCTGTTTACTCACTCCTCACTTTTCTATACTCTCTCTTTGCATTTGGGCGGTCGGCCGCAAGCGGCCTCCCTTGTGCAGGGGCTGCGCCCCCGCAACGCCCCCCTCCAAAACCATCCCTCACCGACCGTGTGTGCGCATTCCAGCAGTGCCGCTCAACGAGGCTGCCGCCAACCGCATACGCAATCAGATTGCCTGAATGACGGCGGCGATACAGGGCTGTTCAAGGCAGGCACTGTTTGCGGCTAAGTCGTTACCCTTAACGTTGAGCCAATAGTTTTCGCGATGCAAAAAGCCTTTTGCGAATCTCGTCATCCTCGCCATGTGCCGGCTGCGCTTGGGTGGTCGTAAGGTTCGTCGTCCAACCCTGCTTGGAGACGATGTAGCTCGGCAGTAAGATCCTCCACCACGTCGGCGTATGCCGAGTCATGGTAGACGTTGTTGAGCTCGTAAGGATCGGCATCCAGATCGAACAGCTCCCATTCCGGCTCTTTCGTGTCGTCGATGACGCCCGGCTGATCGAGGCCGTCGGCGTAGTAGTAGATCAGCTTGTAGCGCAGGGTGCGGACGCCGTAGTGAGCGTAGACGTGATGGTGTGCCAGGTGCATCCAGTAGCGATAGTACATGGAGGTCTGCCAGCCGTCGGGCGTTTCGCAGGCCAAGATGGGGTTGAAGCTGGTCCCCTGGAAGTGGTCGGGGATTTCGACGCCGGCGTATTGGAGCAGGGTGGGCGTGAAGTCGACGTTGAGGACCATGTCGTCGTTGACCGCGCCGGCTGCGACGGCTTGCGGGTAGCGGATGAGCAGCGGCATGCGCAGCGATTCCTCGTACATGAAGCGTTTGTCATACCAGCCGTGATCGCCGAGGAAGAAGCCCTGGTCGGAGGTGTAGACGACGATGGTGTTGTCGGCCAGTCCTTCCTCCTCGAGGTAGTCGAGCAGACGGCCGACGTTGTCGTCGATTGAGGCGACACAGCGCAAGTAGTCCTTGATGTAACGCTGATACTTCCACTTCTTCTCTTCCTCTGGTGTCAGACCTTCGGGCGTCGGCTGCTTAAGATCGGTCAGCGTCATGTCGCGGTCGATGCGCATCTCGGCGGCCGCGGCCGCGGCGGCGCGGTTGCTGTAGTCGTCGTTGAAGGTCTCCGGGTAGGGGATCTCCTCATCCTCGTACATGAGGGCGTGCTTCTCGTCGGGCTCCCAGGAGCGGTGCGGGGCCTTGTGATGGCACATGAGCATGAAGGGCCGATCCGGGTCGCGATCCCGCAGCCAGTCGAGCGAGAAGTCGGTGATGAGGTCGGTGACGTAGCCTGGGAAGACCTTGCGTTCGCCCATCTCGATCATTTCGGGGTCGTGATAGAGGCCCTGTCCAGGCAGCACGTTCCAGTAGTCGAAGCCGGTGGGGTCATTGACACCGCCGTGGCCCAGGTGCCACTTGCCGACGATGGCGGTCTGGTAGCCGGCGGACTGGAGGAGTTTGGGCATAGTGACCTGGCGCCCGTCCAGAGTCGACGAGAGCGTGGTGACGTTGTTGACGTGGTTGTATGTGCCGGTCAGGATGACAGCGCGGCTGGGCGTGCAAATCGAGTTGGTGCAGAAGCAGTTGTTGAAACGCATACCGCCCTCAGCGATGCGGTCGAGGTGGGGCGTGCGGTTGATGCGGCTGCCGTAGCAGCTCATGGCATGGGAGGCGTGGTCGTCCGACATGATGAAAAGGATGTTTGGGCGCGTGTCGGGCATGGGAAATCCTCTATGTATTGGGTGATGCGTTTCGTGTAGAGTGGATGAAGTCTTGGTGCTTTTGCCTTGTCCTGGTGTACGGACGGGCTTCACGGACAGGCCCGGCCATGCTAACAGACAACCAATGCTGGGTCAAGGAAACTGGCGGGTGTTGTCTGCATCAGGTTTCGCAGAATTGTGGGGATCTGTAGGATGGATGGCGAACGGATGATGACTGTTCAGCGGATTCCTCTTGAGACGGTTGTTTGGGCAAGGCACAGTGGCAAAGTAATTCGGGGTGGGCACTCTGGGCGCAACCGGCTGCTCTTGCGATCGCGACCTGTTTCGAGTACTTTGGTGATTCAGGAGCTCCTATCGATTGGCCATTGGGCCTAACCACGGGAAAAAGAAAACCATGTCAGACCAGTTAAAGTTGCGCCACGTCGTCCTGTTCCAGTTTAAGAATGGCACGCCCGATGAGAGTGTTCGCGAGATCGAGGACGCTTTTCGCGCCCTACCTACCAAGATAGACGGCGTACAGGACTTTGAGTGGGGGACGGATGTCAGCGTTGAAGGTAAGTCGGACGGCTTCACGCACTGCTTCTTTGTCACCTTTGGCAGCGAAGCCGACCGCGACGCCTATCTGCCGCACCCCGACCATACTGCCTTTGGCGCGTTGCTGCGGCCGCACCTGGAGAAGGTGCTGGTGGTGGACTATTGGCAACGGACGTGAAGCGTATAGGCTGTGGAGCAGGCTGCTGCCTTAGCCAAGCGCTATCTCCAAGATCTGGTGGCCGACCAGCTTTGGAACGGTGAAGCTGAGTCGGCCCATTGCCTCGCTGAACGTCAGGGTCTCGCCGTCCGGTACGCAGCGCACGGCGGCCACCGGCCCGGGAAGCCGCAGGCTTACCGGGACATCGTACAGCGGCAGGACGTCTTCAATCACGTCGAAGTCCTGGCCGCGGCGCTCGGGCACGTAGTGGAGCAGGTGAATGACCCAGCGATTCTCTGCCGGCTGCTCGTTGACCGCGGTCAGCATGCCGCTGGGCCCGCCGTGGCGCAGTAACGGGTCGGGCAAAAGCATGTCGAGCGCGTTCAGGAGCAGCTGCTTGCACCAGCGCGGCGCGTTCTGGTTGTACTGGCGGAAGATGGGGTGGGCGAAGTAGATCACATCTCCCGCGCGCACTGCCGCGGGACCGGCCAGTTCGCCGCTGCTTGGCGTCTGCCGGTGTGAGCAGAAGTGTTGCCAGGTGCGGTCGAAATAGGCGGGGACCATTCTGGCAAGGATCTCTGTACCCTCGCTGGCTTCAACTTCCAGCCCTCGCATGTACATGACGTACTCGGTATTGCGCAGCCCTCCAGCCAGCGCGCCTTCTGCGCGCAGATAGTCGACGTAATCGCCCTTGGGGAAGTTGAGGCCGCGCACGAGGCTGCCGTTGCCGTCGACCGGCCCGTCGCCGGTCTTGTGGACGCCCCATTCTGCCAGCGCGAAGTCGGACCGGTCGGGCGTGAGACCGGACTCGAAGGTGGCGATCAGTTTGCCGCCCGCGGCCAGGAAGGCTGTGACTTTACGTGCCAGTTTTTCGTCGAAGGTGACCGCGTCGGGCAGGATGAGGAGGCGGTAGCCGTCCCAGTTGGTTTCGCTGTCGACGACGTCGAACTGGTGGCCGCCTTCCTGCAACATGCGCACGGCGCCGACAGTCTCGGCGGTCAGCCGCTCGCCAGTGAACTCCTCCACGTTGTAGACGCCGATATCGGTTACAGGGACTGCGCCGCGGCACCAGGGCTCCTTGCGCGCGACCTCGCGGTAGACCGGGCCGACGAGGTCGTAGGTGGCCTGGTCGAGGCGGCCGGTGGGGTGGAGCTGGTCGCCGACGGAGCATTTGGCATTGAGGGCGAGCATCTGGAAGCATTCGAACTGGAGCGCGGCCTCGTTCTTGTAGGACTGGAAGTCGCCCCAGGCGGTATGGAATTTGCCGGTCATGCCGAGGCCGTCGTGGCCGGTTGTGCGGGCGTAGCGTTGCGAGAGCGGGAAGTGCATATAGCCCCAGCCGCCGGAGGGGAGCGACTCAATCTCCCAGTGGCTGTAGGTCTGGCCGGTTGCGCGCTGGCGCGGGCCGACGTGGCCGGAGTTGTAGAAGATAGTGCAATCCTGGCTATGGCTGCGTACGTGCGCGGACATTGCTTGCTTGAAACGGTCGGTCACTTCCTGGCCGAATGCCAGCCGGTCGACGCCGCACGACGGGTCGATTCCCCGCGCCAGCATCTCTTGCCGGCAGGCTGGACAGGAGCAGTCCTGGTCCTGAACGATGTCAAAGAAGAGGCCGTCGACCGCCGGCAGCAGCGCGAACATGTCATCCACATGCGCTGTGAGCAGGTCGACGTAGGGCGTATTGAGGCAGAGTTTCGCATAGAAGCCGGCCTCGTAGGGCTTCTGTCCCTGAATCGAGCCGTCGGCCGCCACCTGCAGCCACTGCGGCTCCCGTTGCGCGGTGTAATAATCCCACTGCACAGTCGTGTATATAGGCACGCGGATATCGCGGGCGTGCCCGGCTTCGATCTGCTCGGCCAGCAGGTTGCATTGGAGGCGGGGATGGCGGCGTTCCGGGTGGGCCTGCGTGTCGTAGAAGATCATGCCGTGATGGCCGCGGGCGAAGCAGGTGATGGAGTCGACGTGGGCGTCGACCAGTTGTTGTGCCCAGGCCGCGCCGTCGAACTCGCCGCCGATGTTGGGGAGCTGTTCGCTTGTGTGAAAGTCGAGGTGGATCTGGCGGTAGCGGAGGAAGTCAGACATTGGGTTGGGCGCTCCTTTCGGTTGAACTACGAAATCGAGAATGATTCACACTGAGAAGGAAGACGCTCCGACAAAACGTCGGAGCGCCACGGAGTTCAGTTATTGAAGTTCGCTTAGCCAGTTCCCTTTAAGAGTTCCAGCAGCCTTCCGTGTACGCCTCGCGCATGAACAGCTTCTTGCGGGCCGGGTTAGCGCGCGCGATCCATTCGGCAGGGATCTCCTGCGTATAGCGGTGTGGTGGGCCTGCCTCTTTGAATATGTCGATGTTGAAGATGCGATAGGGTTGCGGAGAGTCCAAGGGCTTTGGTTCGACGCCGTGGAAGATACGGGCGTTAATGTAGACCATGCTTCCCGGCGGCAACTCCAGTTGTTTTTCCCTCAACGGGCGGCCGGCCTCGGCATCGAACTCACCAGCGAGCATCCTGTCCGGAGTGGCATCTTCGGTCGGCTCGACAAGATGGCTGCCCGGGATTACTTTGAGATTGCGGTCGCCTTGGGTGAAGCCGTTCAGATAGTAGAGAATCTGCACGTAGTACTTGTCGCGTTCGGCAAAGTTGACGGGATTCTCATGCTTCCAGTGGTGATGGTCCTGGTGAAAGCGAAGCGGCCCGATGCCGCGCGGCGCGATGTTGAGCGCGGAATGGCAGTAGTGATATTCGTCGCCGATGGTGGCGCTCAGCAGTGAAGCGATGAAGGGATCGTCGATTAGTTGGTCGCTGTAAGGGCCGCGTTCGTTCCAGGGACGGATGAAGTAGGACTGTGGTTCGCCGCTGTTGCCCTCCAGCTGCTGGACGTAATCGCGCACTTGATCAAGTCCCTCGATCTCCCTGATCAGGGATTCCCTGGCCCTGTCATTGAAAACGTCCGGGTAAGCGATGTATCCGTCGTTATGGAAGGAATCGATGTCGGCATGGGAAGGGCCTTGTAGGCGGAAGAGTGAGTGCAGGTCAGTTGCCATCTGTGGGCCTCCTTTTGGATGAACTGTAGCACAAGGATGGGGGGTTTACAAGCAGGGCATACGCATCTTATTGGGAGAGAACTTTGAGGAGATAGTCAGTTTTCCAACCAGCTCGTTTACGTTTGGCAGCAATACCGATTTTGGCGCTTTTCTCTCTGCGTAGGAGGTTAAGAGCCAAACGGCGCAAGATGGCCAGGTTGTGCTGCGCATGGCCCTGACGGATGCGACTGACGTCCTCACGAAATGCGACATCCAAGACCCAGTGGACTGAATTCTCGATGCTCCAGTGGCTGCGGGTGGAATGCAGGAGCAATTTGGCATCGGGAGGCAAGCTGGAGATGAAGTATCGAGTTGCATACGAAGTGCTTTCTGGCAGTTGTCGCTTGGCTTCGACCATGATGAGGGTCTGCAGTTGTTACTATACCTGTTCCGGATCCATGTAGGCGAGGAATTCGGGGGCAGAGATAACCCAACAGCGCCTGGATTCGATGCGACCGCGGTCCTTTGCTATCGTCTGGTGGAAGTCGTGGGGAACATCGGCAAATTCGTTCTGTTTCTCCAGCGTGAACATGGTCTCGACAGCTTCATGCAACTGCGGTTGATTCTGTTTGAGCGCCAGAACGTAGTCGGCGCCGCCCTCTGTGATCTGTTGCGCAATCGTTTTCTGACAGCCGATCGCATCGATTGACACGATGCATCCAGATAGCTCCAACATCGCCAGAAGTTCAGGAAATGCCGTGATCTCGCTGCTGCCTTCCGCCACCTCAGTCTGCCCCAGTACGAGCCGACTCCTCGTTGCCCAGGCACTGACTAAGTTCAGCGGTTCCTTCTTCTGTCTCCGATCATGCGAACGACGAACCGTCTTCCCATCTATGGCCAGCAACTGTCCCTGCGTCAATTCATGCAAATGCTGCACCCATTTCACAAGACAGGCCTCAAACTCCTCTGCATCCAGCATGGCAAAGACTCGGCCAAAGGTGTCATGCGATGGTATTCCGTTCGGTATTCCCAGCAACGCTTCCAGCCAGTCCCGTTTGGCCTGTCCAAATTCCTCTATCTCAACCCAGTTGTCCGCTCCGCATATGACTGCACATATGGCAATCACGATGATGTCGCTCAACTGATGAATCTTTGTGCGTTCAGCCCGAGAATCTTCCAAATCCTCGAAATGTTCAACCAGTGATACACCCTTCTTGTCCGCTATGAGTCCCCCCTTGTCTGTTGAAAGGACTCTCAATCGTATCAAATCGTCTCGCTTACGTCATCTAACCCATTTTTCGACCCAATTAAGATGCAATTGCCCTGGGTTTACAAGGTGGTTCTTTCTGTACCCGCGCTCTACCTCTCTGTACCAGGCTGCACTGCAGATGCCGATGGCGCCGTTTCGGGTTGGCCTGCGTGTCGTAGAAGATCATGCCGTGATGGCCGCGCGAAGCAGGTGACAGAGTCCACATGGGCGTCGGCCTACTGTTGCGCCCAGGACGCAGGGCCGAACTCGCCGCCGATGTTGGTAAGCCCTTCGCTAGTGTGGAAGTCGAGGTGGAGTTGGCGGTAGCGGAGGCGGTCTGGCATAGAGTTGGGAGTTCCCATAGGGTAACTGGCAAGTGAGAATTATCAAACAAAAAAATATGTTGACAGTTAAGCGCGTACGGAAAGTCTAACAGATCAATCGCGGGCGCCCAATATTGACTGTCATTCAACAATGTAGGAAAATATCTCTTTCTCCGCTTCTGCTAGGGAGTGGATTGCGATAGTGACAACGCCGCAAAGAGACCGTTTTACACTCCATTACATTTCTGACCGAAAAAGGTAGGGCATGCGTCCGATAGTGTGGCTTCATATATCTGACATTCATCTTCGTGCTGTCAATCAGTGGTCGCAAGATGTTGTGCTACAAGCGTTGTGTCGGAGTGTCGAGGACCAAAGGGAAGAAGGAACAAGTGCGGATTTTATTCTAGTTTCAGGTGATATTGCATTTGCAGGCAAGAGAGAAGAATATGCACTAGCAGAGAATTTCTTCAAGGAATTGCAGACTGCAACGGAAGTTCCTTTGGAGCGGTTTTTCTGTGTCCCCGGCAACCACGACATCAATCGAGATAGGCAAAATATGTGTTTTAGAGGCGTCCTTGGCGAGCTCAATAATGCAAACAAGGTGGACGTTTTTCTTGGTGGCGGTGAGGACTTTGAAACGCTACTAACTCGACAGGAGAATTACCGAGCCTTTCAGGATTCGTTTTTCGATAAGCAAGACAGACATCAGACTCAGGAAGGACTAGGCTACATCTCAAGAATTGCTATAGGGGAAGTCCAACTTGCGATTCTTGCATTGAACTCTGCTTGGTTAGCTGAAGGCGGAAAAGAAGACCATGGCAGGCTTCTGATTGGTGAACGCCAGGTGATAAACGCAATTGGAATGGGATTCCATGGCGAACACAAGCCCCATATCATAGTGGCGATGGCCCACCACCCGTTCCATCTGATTCAAGAATTCGACAGATCTATTGTGCAGCATCGTCTTGAGGAAGCAGCACATTTTTTCCATTGCGGGCACTTGCATGAGCCCGAGAACCGCTTGACTGGGCCATTAGGGAAAAGTTGTTTAACCGTAGCGGCCGGGGCATCGTACGAAACTCGCCAATCTCGGCATGCATACTCTATCGTGAAACTTGATCTACTAAGAGGAATACGGAATATAAGTGTTCTTCGCTATAGCCCCGAAAAAGGGGCTTACTTTTGCGAGTCTACCGAAGAATACCAGATCGAACTATCGCCAATTGCGTCGATTGGAGTGAAAGATTTGGCGTTAGCAATTCAGAATGCCTATCCCGCTATTGAAGCAATTGCAAATTATCTGGCGGCCTTGGTCTTGGGCAAAAAAAGTGAGTTCCCGATACCTACTTTAATCGGCTACAACTTTGGTTCATACGAGTCGTTGCGCAGCCTCAGTTGTGGAGAACTGAGCCGAAAAGCAGAACAGTTCATTACATTCAGGAATGCGCTCAGTTTGTTTTTCGATCGTGAATCCCTAGAAGAAATACTTCTTAAGTACGGTGAAACTGTCAGTCAGTTCGGCAATGCCTTGATTGAAGAGTGCCAGGTCGATTCTGTTCTGAAAAAGCGCCTGGGCGAATACGAGGCCGATTCGAGGAGGATGGCCAATGGAACTCCACGGAGTGCATTCCATCACTCGCTCAGCCTCATGCAGGATCTCGTGGAGGATCGAAATTGGCCACTTTTGCGCGGACTTGCAGAGCGCCATCTGACCATTTCAGACCTAAGTGTCAACAGCCAAGTTAAGAGGATGTTAGCGCTTGCTCTTGCTAATTTCGAGGAAACAAGGGACAGAAAGAAGGCAATCGAACTATTTCAAGAGCTCGTTCAGTGCCCTTTTTTGGAATTCAGTGACTTTGGTAACTTGGCTATCCTTCTCCTGGGGGATGGTTTAGCATCGGATGCCGAGGAGGTCGTGCTCAAAGGTATTGAGAGATTCCCAGAGAGAATTTCGTACTTCTATGAGATAGGTCAGAAAATCGTTGTCGCCACAGGGAACAGGTCGTTTCGCAAAAGACTAGAAAACGAATTGAGACTCAACAATTGACGAATAGTCCAACAACTTTTTCTGCAGGTTTTGATTTTGAACATATGCTTCGGATCATTTCCAAACAGATATATGAAACACCTCTTGCCTTCATTCGAGAAAACGTCCAGAATGCCGTTGATGCTGTTCGGATTCAAGCTCTTCGAGAAGGCCTTCAGCCCGATGATGAGTCCTTCAGAATTGAAGTCTCAGTGTCAGAGAGGAGAATCGTAGTCCGTGACAACGGAACTGGAATGTCGCCTGACGACCTCAGAAGCTTCTTTTGGACTATCGGTGCGAGTGGTAAACGAACCTCTGAAGCCCGGGCTGCCGGCTGTGTTGGTACTTTCGGAATCGGCGGCTTCGCAAACTTCGGCATATGCGAGACTCTCACTGTAGTATCGCAAACGCAAAACAGCGAACAAGGGTCACTCACACGGCTAAATGAAGCTGAAATTAGGGAAGCTGGCAATTCACTTCCTTCTGTAACAATGACCCAATCTGATAAAGCAGCTCCGAGAGGCACAGTGGTAATTGGTATCTTGCGTGAGAAGCCGAATGTCGCACAGCTCCAATCCTATTTGACAGACTTTGTAAAGTATGTCCCGGCGGCCGTATATTTCGATGGGAAAAAGATATCACAAACACGATTCACCGAATTCGAAGACCGGGATAACTATAAGTCAGTCGGAGTTGGGACTTGCGATTGGCATGACAAAGAAGTCACAATTACGGGAAGGATGTTTGAAGATCGTGGCCACACTTTGTCAGCGGAAATTGAGCATCTGACAGTAGGTGGTGAATCCATCAACATGGTCGGATTCATAAGGTTTGCAAATGGGCCCATAAATGTGTCGAAGCGGGGCTTCAAGCTGTGTGCAACACAGCTACCTAGTTCAATTGGGGTATCTGGAAACTTGGATTGCGACAGATTCATACCGACCGCGGGGCGCGACTCCTTGGCTGCGGAAGCTAGCACGCTGCTAAGCCGCATTGTTGAAGCCTTGGAAAGAGTAGCCGTAGAGGCAGTGCTGGATAATTCTCAACGTATCGACCAACACACTCGAATTTTCCGCTATCTGATCAGAAATGGGATGATTGACAAAATAGGCAATGTCATTGTCCGTCTCGCAGATGGCTCTGAAAACACTCTTGGCGAGATTCGTAAGAGGCATGAACAGGTCGGCAACAACGTGTACTTTGGGTTTGCACAGAAACAGACGCTCAACCAAATTATGCAGGCGCGGGGCCATCTTGTAGTCCTTCTCTCGCCTGACAGGTACCGGCGCGACGCTGAGCGTCAGTTCCTCGAACGGTACTGCGGGGCAAAGTCATTCGAAGGAATAGTCGACTGTGCGGAACACTATTCGCAACTAACTACATTCGAAAGAATTTTCCTGAGTGAATTGGAATTAAACATTACAAGATCATATGAGGTTGAAGAGTTTAGTCTTTCCGCAGGCCGATTAACAGAAGACATCCCAGTTTTTCTGCGCGAGTACAAGGGTAGTCAGCCACTTGAAATAATTGTGGATGTTCGCCATTTCGAGATTTCAAAGCTGGAACAGATCGGCTACACGCCATTACTATATTCTCTAGTATCCAAGTTTTGTCGAGAATACCTTGGGGCTTCTCTAAAGAAGTGGAGCCCAAGGTTTTTTGGTGACGGAGCTCTCAATGTAGAGCTCTTGTCTCGCCGGCGTTCGGATCTCTGGATTTTGGCTAAGGATGACATAGGAGAATTGCATAGAGGTGGCGAGCGTGAAGTGGTAACGACTTCTGACATTCAAATGGTCGACGTAGGAGAAGGACAAGACCAAATTGAGCCAGCTCTCAATAACCAAAAGCCACGGCTTCTTAGAATCGTAGATACCGAAGGAACGATGAGATTGTCAGGGTATTACATTCGCGTTAAGGACAGCGCTTATCTTGCTTACGGTGATCTCTTTCAATCCTGCGAAAATTTGGGTCTGGTTTGGGCAGGAAATAAGCTTACCTTTGTAGCCTCGGACGGGATAAGCGCTGCATTCCAGTACGAGATCCGGCTTGACGAACTGGTTGTCGCGAGTCAGAACGGCCAAATGCGTACCGACGGGGCAAGAGAGTTATTGCGGCCTCTACAGGAAATATTTCAAGGAATTTACTTTCCTATTCCCACCATCTTGGAGTCCTTTCTTGTTCCCAGAGGGGAAGAAAAGATAAGACTTGAACTGTTTTGTGATTGGATAGACGTTCGTACCGCAAGTCAATGGTTGCCGAAAGACTAAGTTGAGAATTTTCGGAAACCCCAAAGTGGATTTTTGAACAATGGCAAGATGAAGAACTCAGTTAGAGTAGCTTCTGGCGCGCTCTTCTAGGAACGCCAACTGCATACACGTCAAGTCTTATTTTCCTTTGCGATTCCACAACTGTCCACTCCCTCCCCCAAATACAGCGCCAGCAACTCAAGCAGCACGTTCCCCTTTGAAATTTCCGCAACCCTCTCTTATGCAGCTGCGAAAGCCACGTCCAGCGCCTTGCGCCTCTGACAGCCACAACGGGCGCTTTACAGATGCGTCATGGTGCGTTCCTCTTTAGCCTTCGCAGGAGTTTCGAGTCCCACATCTTGCCGGCCACACATAAACCATTTTCAAATTCCTGTGAGAATCCAGTTTAATTTGGCTCTTGCGTAGGCCCAACCCGTGCGCTAAGTTGGGTCACGCGGTGGACGCGAGTGCTTGCGACCGTTCCTCCTGCCGACTCAATCATTACCCGAATTGCGTAGACAATTCACAAGGACTACACTGCCCGTAAACCGGCGCGCCAATGTGAGGAATACCAACAATGACTCCACTTACAGACCCGTTCCAGTTCGACGACCTGCTGACCTCCGCCCAGAGCGCGCTGCGCGAACAAGTGCGCCACTACATGGAGACAACTGTCAAGCCCGCAATCAACGACTACTGGGAACGCGGCGAGATCGCCCTTGACCTCGCGCTAGGCCTGCGAGACCTGCCTATCGTCGGCGGGACGCAGCGCGGCTACGGCTGCGCTGGGCTCGACTGCCTGAGCGACGGACTGGTGAAGTATGAAATATGCCGGGTAGACGGCTCGATCAGCACGCTGTTCGGTGTCCATTCGGGGCTGGCGATTGGCTCGATCGGGATGCTTGGTTCGGAGGAGCAGAAGCAGCGCTGGTTGCCGGCGATGGCGCGCATGGAAAGGCTCGGCGCTTTCGCCCTGACTGAGCCGGAGCGAGGATCGGACGCTGCCCACGTACAGACCACTGCCCGCCGCGTCGGCGACCATTACGTGCTGAACGGCCAGAAACGTTGGATCGGAAACGGCACGATCGCCGACCTAATAATTGTGTGGGCGCGCGACGAGAGCGGTCGTTTTGGCGGGTTCGTGTTGGAGGACCCGGCGCAGCTGCCCGGATTCACGGCGACGGCCATGGGCGGCAAGATCGCCAAGCGGGCAGTGCATCAGGCGGAGATTACGCTCGAAGATGTGCACATTCCCGCGGCCAATCGGCTCGCCAATTGCAGTAGTTTTCGCGATCTGACGGCGGTGCTGGCAAATACGCGCGCCGGCGTCGCCTGGGAGGCGGTCGGTCTTGCTGCGGGCTGCTATGAGATCGCGTTGCAGTACGCGTGCGAGCGCGAACAGTTCGGCAAACCGATCGCGGCGTTTCAACTGATCCAGGCCAAGCTGGTCGAAATGGCTGGGGATTTGGCGCAGGCGCAGTTGCTCGTCTGGCGTCTGGCCCAGCTGATGGAGTCCGGTAAAGCCACTTCCGGTCAGCTGTCACTGGCGAAGCAGACTTGCGCGGTCAAGGCTCGCCGGGCGGCGGCGCTGGCGCGCGAGATTATGGGCGGCAACGGTATTCTGATCGACAATCATGTGGCGCGGCTATTCACTGATGTCGAAGCGACGTATACGTATGAGGGCACTAACGAGATCAATCTGCTCATTGCCGGCCGGGAGATCACTGGCATCGGTGCGTTTGTCTGATGCGAGTCATTTGACTGCCATGAACTGCGTTTATCAACGAAGCGCCGCGATGAACACCTTTTACTGTCTACGAAATGCCACGGCAATAGTACTACTTGATTTGGGGCCGGTCCCTTCTGCAATCTCGACATTGGCTGAAGCGGTGTCTGGAACTACCTTAGCCTCGCAGGCACGCTGGGGGCGCGGAGGAGCGGTGGGTGGGGCAAGTTTTTGGAGGGGGGCGTTGCGGGGGGTGTCCCCCCGCACAAGGGAGGGCCGTAGGCCCGACCGTCAAAAAAGGGCGTAGCCCCTGGGGGCGGCGGGGGTTTGCCGACCCCAGCCCTGACCCGCAGCTGTTCGCGGGGCAGGGTGCGCAGGGCCGCAGCTGTTCGCGGCCCGGAGCCGCCGGAGGGCGTCTGCGCCCGTAGGCGTCCTAACACGAAATAGGGCACAAGGGAGATATCTTGTGCCCCAGTGTGCCGCTCTATTGCATGGCGGCCAAATCAGTTGTGGCTGAGTAGTTACGCAGAAAATAGAAAGAAGAGGGGAGTGAGAAAAGGCCGGGAAAGGGCACGAGTGACAGGGCACGGCAGTACATTGGGCTTACATCTGTTTGCGGCCGGTTGACCAAACGGGCAGCAGGCCCTAAAATTTGCCTTAGAGTCCCCCACCCCAGCAAACTCGAAATACATTGCCTGAAGTCAAGGAGCCATCGTATGCTTACCGGCCTGATGATGGATTATCAGCTTACGATAGACCGCGTTCTGGAACACGGTAACCGCCTCTATCCCCACAAGAAGATCAAGACCAAGCTGCCTGACGGCACACTGCACGAGTACTGCTTCCACGACCTCTACGGACGGGTGAAGCGGCTCTGCAATGTGCTCGAGGGGCTAGGTGTGGAGCCGGGCGACCGGGTCGGCACTTTCGCGTGGAACAACCACCAGCATGTGGAACTCTACTTCGGCGCGCCGGGCGCGGGCGCAGTCGTCCATACGCTCAACATTCGTCTTTTTTCCGACCAGCTGGCCTATATTATCAACCACGCCGAAGACAAAGTGATCTTTGTCGACGCCACGCTGTTGCCACTGATCGAAGGGCTGGGAGACCAGATCGACAGCGTCGAACACTTCGTGCTATTCAACGGACCGCACGGCGGCGTGGAGACGGAACTGCCGGGCCAGATACATGACTACGAAACGTTAATCGCGGCTGCGGACGACGAATACAGTTGGCGCGTGGAGGGGGAGAACCAGGCGATGGGTCTCTGCTACACAAGCGGCACCACAGGACATCCCAAGGGCGCGCTTTACAGCCATCGCTCGATGTACCTGCATACTGTGGGGTCGTGCCAGGCAGCCGCGATCGGCCTGACCGAAAACGATGTCGTCATGCCGGTCGTTCCCCAATTTCACGCGATGGCGTGGGGCCTGCCTTATGCGGCTATCAGTGTCGGCGCAGAACTGGTCCTGCCCGGCCCGCACATGCAGCCGTCGGCATTGGCCGAGCTGATCGAAACGGAGCGAGTGACGGTCGCGGCCGGTGTGCCGACGATTTGGAACGGGCTTTATCACGACCTCAAGCAGAACCGCCGCAATATTTCGTGTATCCGGTCGCTGGTGGTGGGCGGTTCGGCGATGCCGCGCAGCCTTATTGAAGCTTATGAGAAGGAGTTAAGCGTGAACGTTGTCCATGCTTGGGGAATGACGGAGATGTCGCCTCTGGGGACTGTGTCCAAGCTGCTTAGCCATCACGAACGGTTGCCGCAAGAGCAGAAGTGGGATGTAAAGGCGCGCCAAGGTTATCCAATCGCCGGCGTGGATATGCGAATCGTCAACGAGGAAGGCAGGGAGCTGCCTTGGGACGGCACAACGATGGGGGAACTGCAGGTACGGGGGCCGTGGGTGGTACGGGAGTATTTCAAACTGGAAGGCGGAGGCGACAGCTTTACCGACGACGGCTGGTTCCGCACCGGGGATGTTGTCACCATCACAGAGGACGGCTTCATGACGATCACCGATCGTACGAAGGACCTCGTGCGGAGCGGCGGCGAGTGGATCTCATCGGTGGAACTGGAGAACCTACTGATGGCCCACTCGCAGGTGCTGGAGGCAGCCGTGATTGCTGTGCCCGATGAACGCTGGCAGGAACGCCCGCTGGCCGTTATTGTGCCCACCGATGCCGGCGACCCGCCCAGTGCTGAAGAACTGCAAGGATTTCTCGAACCGCAGGTCGCCAAGTGGTGGCTGCCGGACGGCTACGTACTCATCGAAGAGATTCCAAAGACGGGGACGGGCAAGTTTGACAAGAAGGTGCTGCGGGAGCGATATGCCAGTTGATGGCCTATGATCCATTGAGGGCCGCGTAGAAAACCCGTTTTGTCCACAGTGGGCCACGGAGAACACCTTAAGCCCTCTTGATCCACGAAGGGCCGCGAAGGGCCACGAAGGGCCGCGAAGAACCCCTGCTTTGTCCGCGCGAGTACTATGTTGCTTCTTCCCAAGCCTGCTGAAGCATGGCGATACTCTTGGGGACTGCGGTGGCGGCGTCCTCGGCGCCTTCCATTTCGATCGAGCAGTAGCCGCGCCAGCCGGCGTCGAGCAGGATGCGGAAGATGCGGGCATAGTCGAGGTCGAGGCTGTACCAGGAGCCGCCGCCGGGATAGGTCTTGGCGTGGGCAAGAACCACGTGAGGAGCGATGCGCGCCATGGCTTCATACATGTCCTCCTCGAAGAGGAAGTTGCCCATGTCGAGGATCGCTTGAAGCCAGGGCGAGTCGATGGTCTCAATGATGCTGGCCATGTCGTGGGCGAAAGTCGTCAGCCCCCAGTGGTTCTCCAGCAGCAACAGTACGCCCCGTTTTTCGGCGTGGGGCAGGCAGAGCTCGATTGCATCGATCACCCAGCCGTAGCCGTCATCCATCGTGAAGCCCTGCCACGGTTCTACCCAACCCTTGGCTGCGATCAGATCGTCGAAGCTGCCCTGCTTGCGGAAGCCGCCGGAGTTGACCCGGATTGAAGGAATCCCCATCTCATGGGCCAAGTCGATGCAGTGTAACGTGTGGTCAATGTGCTGCTGACGCACTTCAGCATCGTCGTGGACAAAGTCTTGGTGGATCGAGAGGTTATAGAGATCGAGGCCGAGGGTGAAGGCGCGGCGCTTGAGCCGCTGCAGGTAGTCGTTCTCCTCGGATTCCATCTGGCGGTGGAGGATCTCGACGCCTGACAGGCCCAGCTCGGCGGCGGCGTCGAGGACGGACTCGATAGGCGTTTTTTCTGGCGTGAAATGCCAGTAAGAGTAGGTCGAAGTTCCGAGGCGAAGGGCGCTGTTGGTCGTGCTATGTGTTTCGCCCGCCGAACTGCTCTGGCCTGCTGTCATGAATTTATCTCCTGTGTAGATCTCTGTACAGTGAAGCCGGCGTGTTCCAAGCTCAGGCGTCAGTCACGCATCCTTCGGAGGCGCTGGATACCGTCCTGATGTACTTCCAGAGGACGCCGTTCTTGGCTTTGTACGCCGGCGGTGTCCAGGCCAGGCGGCGGAGGTCAATTTCCTCATCCGAAACGTCGAGCGTGAGTTTATTATCCTCGGCGTCAATGATGATGTTGTCACCGTTTTGCGCCAGTGCAAGCAGGCCGCCCTCTTGCGCTTCGGGCGTAATGTGGCCGACGACGAAACCGTGGCTGCCGCCGGAGAAGCGGCCATCGGTGATGAGCGCAACATCCTGGCCCAGGCCCTTGCCCATGATGGCACCGGTGATGCTGAGCATCTCGCGCATTCCAGGGCCCCCTTTGGGTCCCTCGTAGCGGATCACGACGACGTTTCCGGGCAGGACATCGTCGCTCTCGATGCCGGCCAGGCAGTCCTCTTCAGAGTCGTAACAGACAGCCGGGCCGCTGAAGCGCAGGCCCTCTTTTCCGGTGATCTTCGCCACGGCGCCGGTCTCGGCGAGGTTGCCGTAGAGGATCTGCAAGTGGCCGGTCTCTTTGATCGGGTTTTCCACCGGCATAATGATCTTCTGACCCTCGCTCAGGTCGGGAACATCGGCCAGGTTTTCGGCCAGGGTCTTGCCGGTGACAGTCATGCAGTCGCCGTGCAGGAAGCCTTCGCGCAGCAGCATCTTCTGGACGGCGGGGACCCCGCCGACCTCGTAGAGGTCTTCCATGACGAACTGGCCGCTCGGCTTAAGGTCGGCGAGCAAAGGCGTGCGGTCGGAAATCTCCTGGAAATCGTCGATGGTCAAGTCAGCGTTGGTCGACTTGGCGATGGCCAAGAGGTGGAGGACGGCGTTGGTGGAGCCGCCGAGGATGACGGTGACGGTAATGGCGTTTTCGAAGGCCTCGCGGGTCAGGATGTCGAGCGGTTTGAGGTCCAATTCAAGTAGATTGCGGATGGCGGCGCCGGCCTCCATGCACTCCTGTTTTTTGCCCTCGCTGCTGGCAGGGTAGGATGAGCTGTAAGGCAGACTCATGCCGAGCGACTCGATGGCGGAGGCCATTGTGTTGGCGGTGTACATACCGCCGCAGGCGCCTTCACCGGGGCAGGCGTTGCGCAGCACCTCTCGCATCTGCTCTTCGTCGATGTCGGCGGCAAGGTACTGGCCGTAGGCTTCGAAGGCAGAGATGATGTCCAGTTTCTGTAAGCTGCCGTTGCCGGGCTCTCCCAGATGGCCGGGGCGAATCGTCCCCCCGTAGACCATCAGACTGGGCCGGTTGAGGCGAGCCATCGCCATCAGCACACCGGGCATGTTCTTGTCGCAGCCGGGCAACGAGATATTGGCGTCGTACCACTGGGCGCGCATTACCGTTTCGATCGAGTCGGCGATGATGTCGCGACTGAGCAGCGAGAATTTCATGCCGGCTGTGCCCATCGAGATGCCGTCGCTTACGCCGATGGTGTGGAAGATAAGACCGACTTGGCCGGCCTCTTGCACGCCCTGCTTGACCCGCCGCGCGAGCGCGTTGAGGTGCATATTGCAAGTATTGCCCTCCCAGCCCATAGAGGCGATACCGACCTGGGGCTTGGTCATGTCCTCGTCGGTCAGGCCTACGCCGTAGAGCATGGCCTGCGAGCCGACCTGCGAGATCGTCTGCGTGAGCATACTGCTGTATTTGTTGAGTTTCTGACTGGTTGTCACTGGCATGGTTTTTCTCTTCCTGATTGAAAGATGTCTGGCCCGAACAGCGTGCAATTGCCAGGGATGGGACTGATCCGCATGTCCCGGCTTCGGTTTCCGCTATGGAGCGCCGGTTAGTTGAGCGCTGCGGCTCTCTGCGACGTGAACCGGCTTGCCAACCGGCGGCGCTTCGTCCGCCAAAGGTTTCATTTTGTCGATATCGGCGCCGCGCGTTGCAGAACCGGCCTCTTCGCGCGGGTCGTAGGTGAGGAGGAAGTATTCGACTGCGTCGGCGATAGCAGTCCAGCTTGCCTCGATGATGTTGGTGCTGGCCCCTACGGTGGTCCAATTGCGCACGCCGTCCGAGCTGGTAATCAGGACGCGGACGGAGGCGCCGGTCCCCTGATCGCTATTGAGGATACGCACTTTGTAGTCGAGCAGGTGCAGGCGATCCAGTTGGGGGAAGTAACTCTGTATCGCCTTACGCAGCGCCAGCATGAGCGCGTTGACGGGACCGTTGCCCTCGGCCACTTCGTGGTAAATCTGATCCCCTACTTCGACCTTGATGGTCGCCTCGGACGAAAGCCCGCGACCGGCCCGGTTTGCGACCGATACCGTGTAGTCGATCAGCGAGAAACTGGGCCGGTACGCCTCCCCGGAGCGGCGTAACATGAGGTCGACGCTGGCTTCGGCGCTTTCGAATTCGAAGCCGATGTTCTCCATTTCCTTGATCTGTTGGAGGACGGCGCGTTCTTTTTCACGTGACAACCCCTCGACGCCAAACTCGTCCGCCTTGATGGAGATATTGTCCTTGCCGCTCAGTTCGCTGACGAGAACCCGCGTCTGGTTGCCGATCTCCTCCGGGTCGACGTGCTGGTAGCTGTCGACGTTTTTGAGGACCGCGTTGACGTGCGTGCCGCCCTTGTGTGCGAAGGCGCTCTGGCCGACAAATGGCTGGTGCGTGTTGGGGCGCAGGTTGGCAAGTTCGTTGACGTAGTGGCTGAGGTCGGTTAAGTGGGCAAGCTTTTGCGGCGACACAAGGTCGTAGCCCATTTTGAGCTGCATGTTAGAGATGATGCTAACGAGGTTGGCGTTGCCGCAGCGCTCGCCGTAGCCGTTGATGGTGCCCTGTACGTGGGTACAACCATTCCGGATCGCCTCCAGCGAGTTTGCGACGCCGGTGTCGCTGTCGTTGTGGGCGTGGATGCCAAGAGTGACGCTGGCGGAGCCAGATAGTTCCTCTTTGACGACACGCACAATCTCGGCTATTTCCCAGACGAGTGTGCCGCCGTTGGTGTCACAGAGGACGATGCAGGCCGCGCCCCCGACAACTGCCTCCTTGAGGGTAGCCAGCGCGTATTCGGCGTTCTTCTTGTAGCCGTCGAAGAAATGCTCGGCATCGTAGATTACTTCACGGCCGTGGCGGGCAAGATAGGCTACCGACTCGCGAATCATGCGCAAATTCTCTACCGGTGTCGTCTGCAGGACATCGCGCACGTGCAGGTCCCAGCTTTTGCCGAACAGGGAGATAACCGGCGTGTTGGCCTCAAGCAGCAGTTGAATCTGCTGGTCGTCTGCCGGGTCAGTGTCCCGTTTGCAGGTCGAGCCGAAGGCTGTCAGACGGGCGTGCTTCAGGTTCAGTTCGCGCCGGGCGCGGTCGAAGAATTCCATATCTTTGGGATTGGAACCGGGCCAGCCGCCCTCAATGTAGTCAATGCCAAACTCATCTAAGCGTGCGGCGATGTGAAGTTTGTCGTCGCAGCTAAGCGAGACGCCTTCAGCCTGGGTGCCGTCCCGCAGTGTCGTGTCGAATAGTTGAATCTTCACGTCTCTTTACTCCGAAAAATTAGGTCGTTTCAAAGGGCGCCAGAAATGTCCTCGACTTAACAGGGGAATTTTCGGTCAGCCCGTCGCCTGCAGGCCTGCGGCGATACCATTTATGGACAACAAGATCGCCTGACGCAATCGGGGATCTTCCTCAATTGAATCGCGATCAATTTGTGTGTCCTTCGAAATATGTTCAACAGCAGTTCGTTGCTTGTTTAGCAGAGCGACCTGAATATAGTTGAGTGGATCGACGTAGGGATTGCGCAGATTGATGCTGCGTTGGAGCCAGGGCTCGTTGTCGAGAAGAGCAGCCTGGCCGGTAATCTCCAAAATAAGCTTTTCAGTGCGTCGAAACTCCGCCATGATTTCAGCGAAAACGGAGTTCTGGGTGGCTGTATCGGCCAACGAAGCATACAGAGCGGCGATCGTCATGTCAGCCCGTCGCATAGAGAGCTGGGCTCTGTCGATGACGGTGCGAAAGAATGCCCAGTCCTGATACATGTCTCGCAGAACCGCCATGCGCTGCGGCGATTCAGCGTGCAGGCCAGTGCCGAGGCCGTACCAGCCCGGCAGATTGACGCGGCTCTGCGTCCAGGCGAAAACCCAGGGGATTGCACGTAGATCGGAAATATCGGCGGTCTGGCGGCGCTTTGCCGGCCGCGAGCCGATATTCATCTGCGCCAGCTGTTCAATCGGCGTGGCCTCATGAAAATAGCGCAGAAAGGCAGGATTCTCGACCAGCGACCGATACTTCCGCTCGGAGCGTTCGCTGGCGGCTTCCAGAATCTCAGCCCAGGCTTCTGCGGTGGCGACCGATGTTTTCTCGCTCCTGCTTTCGCCTTCCAAAGAGTCCTGATAGGTCTCACAGCTGGCCAACAGTACGGCGTTGACCAGCTGTTCAAGGTGGCGCTGCGCGACCGCCCGGTTGCTGTAGCGGGCGCTGATTACTTCGCCTTGTTCGGTAATCTTGATGCGACCCTGGACGCTGCCCGGCGGCTGCGCGAGGATGGCCCGATTGGCGGGTCCGCCGCCGCGCCCAATGGAGCCGCCCCGTCCGTGGAACAGCGTCAGTTTGACGTCGTAAGCGCGACAGATGTGGGCCAATCGTTGCTGCGCCTGATAGAGAGACCAGCTCGACCGCAGAAAACCTCCGTCCTTGTTGGAGTCGCTGTAGCCGATCATTATTTCCTGGCGATTGCCCCGCTGCGCCAGATGTTTGAGGTAAATTGGCGATTCGAAGAGCGCGCTCATTATTTCGGGGGCGCGAACCAGGTCTTCGATAGTTTCAAAGAGCGGCGCGATGTCAACTTTGCCGAACAGGCCGGCGTCCTTGGCCAACAATAGCACTTCCAACACGTGGCTAACCGAGGTAGTCATGCTGATGATGTAAGCGCCGATGGCTTCGGGAGCGATTCGTTCATGGGCCTGGCGGATGAGGCGGAAGAGAGCGACGGTCTCGTTGGTTTCGCCGCTGTACTGAAGGCGAGCCGTCAGTGGACGCGGGCTCTCGATTTCATCGACCAGAAGGCGGGTCCGGTCCTCTTCCGACAGCTTCATATAATCGAAGTTTCGATCTTGCGGCTGATTGTAGCGGTGCAGCAGCTCCGCGACCGCCTCAAGATGGCGTTCGGAGTGCTGGCGAATGTCCATTGACGCGAGATGGAAGCCGAAGATACGGGCCTGTTGCACCAGGCGGGCGAAACGTCCTTCAGCCAGCCGGTTGCCCTTGTTCTGGCACAGGCTCCTCTGAATCAGTTCCAAGTCCTGGATAAATTCGCCGGCGTTCTGGTAGGCCCACGGATCGGGTCGCTGGGCTTGCCACGCTTCCCTGGTCTGCGCCAAAGATGCGCCCAGCCTCCTGTATATCAGGATCATTTTCTGGCGGTATGGCTCGAGCGTGAAGCGCTCCAGGCGTGCTTTGTCGCTGAGCGGGGCGCGTTCGATGTCGTGGGCGAGGCTGTCGAGAAACTCTTGCGAGAAACCGCCGCGAGTATGGGCGACACTGAGATGGCCGTACATGTCGACAACGGCCCTGCGGTAGAGTTCCAGCGCCTGCTGTTTCTGCTGGCGGAGAGCGTCCTCGGTGACATGCTGGGTAACGAACGGGTTGCCGTCGCGGTCCCCCCCGATCCATGAGCCGTAGCGCAAAAAGGTAGGCAGGCGGCCGGTAGGATCCTCTGCGCCGCCGTCGTCGTCAGGATATTCCTTCAGCAGCGACAACTGCAATTCCATATAGATATCGGGTAACAGGTCGAACAGGGTAGTGTCAAAGAAATAAAGCCCTTCACGCACTTCGTCCAACACATCAGGACGCCGTTCCCGGTTCACATCGCTCTGCCAGAGCGACACTACGATTTCTCGAATCTGTTCCCAGGTTCTTGTCTTTTCGCTGGGCAACAGGACGTGGTCGTCCAGTTCACGCAACAGTCTCGACAGGTCGAGCAGCTTCAAGAGTATCGTGCGGCGTTTGGCTTCGGTTGGATGTGCAGTGAATACCGGTTTGATCAGCATTTCATCGAGCAGGCGGCGCATTTCTTGTGCCGGCGTCCCTGCTGTTCGCAGCCCCTTGACAGCCGCCTGAATCGTTTCGGGCATTGGCGTGCCGTTTTCCTCGGCACGCGCGGCGCGCTGGCGCACGACACGGACGCGTTGCTGCTCCTCCGCCAGGTTAACAAGCTGGAAGTAGGAAGTAAATGCTTTGAGGACGCCAAGCGTGCCGTCCAGATCGTCTACCAGGCGGGAAGTCAGGCGCTCAATTTGCGTGCCGGCACTCTGATCTCCCTGGCGCTGGGCACGGGTGAGTCGGCGCAATTCTTCGACGAGGTCGAAGATAGCCTGACCCTCCTGTTCAACTACAGTTTCGCCCAAAACGTTTCCAAGTTGGCGAACTGTCCAACGCAACCGGCTATCGGCAGCGGCTTGTGCCGACATGTTCCCACTTGGGGATTCCATGTCTGACTTACCTTGCGCCTGCCTGGAGAGAGAAGCCATTCAGCTGTCCATGTTGAGTGCGCTCACGTTTCGTCCCACGCGCATCTGACGAAACGGAGCGCCCCTGAAATCTCATTACCAGAACGAACCTTTTTATGAACCTCGGACTTCCTGCGCCACCAGATCTCCCAAAACCTCGGTGCCGGCCGATTCCGTTCCCGGTTGTGCAATATCGGGCGTGCGCACGCCCAGGGCCAGGACTGCCTCGACCGCCTCTTCGACGACTGCGGCCTCCTCTTCCAGGCCGAGGCTGTGGCGCAAGAGCATCGCACTGCTGAGAATGGCGGCCAGTGGGTTGGAGATGCCTTGCCCGGCGATATCGGGCGCGCTGCCATGAATCGGTTCATAGAGACCGAGAGGCAGGTTGTGCCGGTTGTTGCCGTCTCCCAAGCTGGCCGAAGGCAGCATGCCCATCGAACCGGCCAGCATGGAAGCCTCATCAGTCAGGATATCGCCGAAAAGGTTGCCAGCTACGATCACGTCGAAATCGGCGGGCCGGCGGATCAAGTGCATGGCCATGGCGTCGACGATAACGTGCTCGACTTCCAGATCGGGATAGTCAGAGAGCGCCTCGGTGGCAACTTTGCGCCAGAGGCGGGACGAAGCAAGCACATTGGCCTTGTCGACGCTTGCGAGTTTACGGTTGCGCTCCATGGCGTAGTCGGCGGCCAAACGCACGACGCGGTCAATCTCCGGGCGCGTATAGAGCATGGTGTCGTAGGCCTCGAAATTGTCTTCGGCCTCCTTGCGATCGCCGAAGTAGATGCCTCCGGTCAACTCGCGCACGACGAGGAGGTCGACACCTTGCAGCACCTCTTCCTTGATGCTGCTGGCGGAGAGCAGTTGCGGATGGAGCTTGACCGGGCGCAGATTGGCGAAGAGGTCCAGGCCTTTGCGGAGCGCCAGGACACCGCGTTCGGGCCTGTCGGGCGAGTCGGGACCGTCCCATTTTGGCCCTCCAACCGCGCCAAGCAGCACGGCTTCAGCCGCGGCCGCAGCCTCCAGCGTTTCGTCCGGCAGGCTGTTGCCAAACTGATCGATGGCGCGTCCGCCGATAATCTGATGGTCAAACGCAAAGCTGTGGCCGAACCTATCGGCTACAACGGCTAAGATTTTCCTGGCTTCCGCCGTTACTTCCGGGCCGATGCCGTCACCATCCAATATGACAATCGTTGCATCCATTCGTTAGTGTTCCTTCTGATTTGCAGCCCCTGTTTCGTAACTTCTTTCGGGTTGAGACCGGGGCGTTGAATTGGCTTGCTCTAGATACTGTTTCGTTTACGCAGTTCACAGTAGTCGAGTCTGGTCCAGTCCACCTTGCTTTCGAGGTCCTGATGCAATCTCCTGGCGGCGAAAGGCGGAGCAACCCAATGCGAGGATCAAATCATACAGCTATTCCGGATAGTCGATTTCATCCGCAGTAATGAGCGGGCGCCTTCCGCCAAAGACGGCCAGCTCGAAAACTTTGAAATAGCAGTCTACATCGTCAAAGCCGATAGTGCGTAACCAGTCGCACTGCAACTCTACCGGGGCCAGAATATTCTCCTGTTTGTCTTCGCGTTTGTGATAGGCGCTCGCGACCTGGTCGCGAGTCTGCGCATCACCGTCGGTCAGTTGACTTGCCCACAGACTGTCGATGAAGTAGTCGTCATACAGGGCTTCGATTCGTGGCGTCGTCGAGCAGACATGCTCAATGTTCACAAAGACGCCGCCCGGCACAAGCAGGTCGAAAATGTCCGTATAGACCTGGCTCTTGACGGAATCGGGATGGTGGTGAATGGAGAAGCCGGAGACAACAACGTCGAAGGGGGCCTGACTGGAGACGATGTCGAACCAGGAGGGGTCGGTGTAATCAACAGACGAAACGTGAAGCGATTTACTATAGGCCTTCAGGTTTTGCAGGGCAGCCTGGAGCATTGGCATGGAGAAGTCGACCAAGGTCCCTTTAGCGTGGGGATATTTCTCCAGTATTGTTCCGGCAAGAATTCCGTCACCACAGCCCAAGTCCAGAAAACTGTGTACCGATTGCTCTCCTTGGGCCAAGTCCTCCTCTGGCCCTGCGATCACGCGCATCATCACATCCAACTGGATCTGTGCCAAGGGGACGCCGTTGCGTACTCTTTGCAGGAAATTGTCGACCAGAGAGGGGTCTTTCCACACCGAACTCTTGCCATCCACCGGAGGCGCGCCTGTTGTCATCCGCTTCATCCCCAATTGGTTTACCAGTCTTCGATCTTTCGCCGCCGCATACTGCTCTTTCGCCGCGGGCGACGGGAAATCAAGAACTGTCAGAGTGACGCCGCGGCCTCGAAGGCGCTAATCTGCTCCTCCTTGTCCAGAAGATAGCCCAGGTCGTCCAGGCCGCGCAGCATGCACTGCTTGCGGAAAGGATCGATTTCGAATGACCAGGAGCCGCCCGAATGCCCTCCACTGCCGCCATCAAGATCCGGCAGCGTGAGGGTCTGGCTTGACAGATCGATGCTGATGATGGTCTGCGGGACCTCTTCGACCAGATCGAGCAACTGGCTGACCGTCTCTTCCGCCAGTCTGATGGGCAGCAGTCCGTTCTTGAGGCTGTTGTTGTAGAAGATGTCAGCGAACGTGGGAGAGATCACCGCTCGAAAGCCGTATTGGGTGAGCGCCCATACCGCGTGTTCCCGGCTCGAACCGATGCCGAAATTGCGGCCGGCCACCAGTATCTCTGAGCCCTGATATTGGGGCTGATTGAGAACGAAATCGGGATTGGGGCTCCCATCGCGATTGTACCGCCACCAGGAGAACAGCCCATCTCCCATCCCCTCTTGCGTGACTGCGGTCAGGTAACGGGCCGGTATGATCTGGTCGGTATCGACGTTTTCGGTTCGCAAGGGCAGCGCGGTCGATGTCAGGGTGGTGAAAGGTTGCATCACAGAATCTCCCGCACGTCGGTGACGCGCCCGTTTACCGCGGCGGCGGCTGCCATGATGGGGCTCATCAGGAGCGAACGGCTGCCCGGCCCCTGCCTGCCCATAAAGTTGCGGTTACTCGTGCTGGCGACGTATTTGCCTTCGCCGGCCTTGTCATCGTTCATGGCCAGGCACATGCTGCAGCCAGCGCCGCGCCACTCAAAGCCGGCCTCACTGAAGACGCGGTCGAGACCCTCGGCCTCGGCCTGCGCCTTGACAGCCTTAGATCCGGGCACAACGAGCGCTTCTACGTGATCCGAGACCTGGCGCCCTTTGGCAATGGTCGCGGCCGCGCGCAGGTCTTCGATGCGGCTGTTTGTGCACGAGCCAATGAAAACGATATCCACGTGCTGGCCTTCGATAGGTTGGCCTTCGGTGAGGCCCATATATTCGAGGGCGTTCTGGAGGCTGCGTCTTTCCGCAGGATCTTGCAGGTCACTTGCTTTGGGTACGCGTTCGGTCACGGCCACACCCTGGCCGGGGTTGGTCCCATAGGTCACCATCGGCGCCAGAGCTGAAGCGTTCAGCGTCAACTCGCGGTCGAATTCGGCATCTTCATCAGTTGCCAATGTGCGCCAGTTGGCGACCGCCTTTTCCCATGCCTCACCCTTGGGGGCGTATTGCCGTCCTTTAATATATTCGAAGGTGGTCTCGTCCGGCGCGATCAGGCCGGCGCGGGCGCCACCCTCGATGCTCATATTGCAGATGGTCATACGGCTGGCCATGTCGAGCGCTTGAATTGCCGGTCCACGGTATTCGAAGACATGGCCGGCGCCGCCACCGGCGCCATTCTTGGCGATAATTGCGAGGATGATATCTTTGGCGGTGACGCCTATGCCCAGCGAGCCTTCAACGTTGATTGCGAAAGTCTTCGCTTGATTCTGCATGAGGCATTGCGTCGCCAAAACATGGCCGACTTCGCTGGTCCCTATGCCGAACGCCAGTGCGCCGAATGCGCCGTGCGTGCTGGTGTGGCTGTCGCCGCAGACGATGGTCATGCCCGGCTGAGTTACACCCAGTTCGGGGCCGATAACATGAACGATTCCTTGAATATCGCCCTCGATATCGAAGAGTTGAATGTCGAAGTCGGCGCAGTTCTGGCGCAGCGTGCGTACTTGGGTAGCCGCGTCTGCCGGCCAGTCGACTTCCATCGCGCCGATCCGGGTAGGGATGGCATGGTCCATTGTGGCGAACGTTTTGTCCGGGCGGCGCACGGGCAAGCCCCGCTCGCGAAGGGTGGCGAATGCCTGCGGGGTTGTGACTTCGTGCACAAGGTGGGCGTCGATGTACAGCACGGCCGGCGCGCCCTCGTCTTGCGCGATCACGTGTGCATCCCAGATCTTCTCAAACAGCGTCTTTCCCATTCTCTGTTTCCTAGCCTTGATAGTCTTGGTGCCCGATCGACGGCGCGCTTACGGCAGGCTCGTCTCTCCCATTAGAAAGCGGTCGCACTCACGTGCTGCGCCGCGGCCTTCATTGATAGCCCATACGACCAGGCTCTGTCCGCGGCGCATGTCGCCGGCAGCGAAAACGCCCGCAACGTTGGTGGCGAAATTGCCGTACTCGGCCTGTGCATTGGAGCGGGCATCTCGGTCGACGCCCAGCTGATCCAGCACCGGGTTCTCCGGCCCCCGAAAGCCCATTGCCAGAAACACCAGCTGGGCCGGCCACACTTTGTCGGTGCCAGGCACCTCACGCAACTGGGGGCGTTGGCCGTTTACGCTCGGCAGCCACTCGATCATGACCGTATGTAATTCCTTCAGCCGGCCATGTTCGTCGCCTACGAACTTCTTGGTGCTGATCAGGAAGGTGCGGGGATCTTCGCCAAAGCGCGCCGCGGCCTCTGCGTGACCATAGTCCACCCGAAAGATATTGGGCCATTCGGGCCACGGATTGCTTGCGGCCCGTTCCGGTGGCGGCATGGGCATGATTTCGAACATTCTGACGCTACTGCATCCGTGTCGCATCGAAGTCCCCAGGCAGTCGTTTCCGGTGTCACCGCCGCCAATCACGATTACGTCTTTGCCCTCGGCAGAAATGAAGGGGTAGCTGTAACCTTCACCTGGAACTTGGCCGTTCTTGTCGTCCAGGAGATGTTTTGTATTGCCGTGCAGGAACTCCATCGCAAAATGGACCCCTTCCAGCTCTCTACCTTCAATCGGCAAATCATTTGGATTGGTCGCGCCCCCACAGAGCACAATGGAATCGTTCTCTTCCAAGAGACTGTCGGCGGGAATGTCTGTGCCTATTTCGCAGTTGGTGACGAAAGTCACGCCTTCGGCGCGCATCAGATCGACCCGTTGCTCGACCCGCTCCTTTTCCAACTTCATGTTGGGGATGCCGTACATCAACAGCCCGCCGATCCTGTCTGCTCGTTCGTAGACTGTAACGGTATGACCGGCAGAGTTGAGCTGCGCGGCGCAGGCCAGCCCTGCCGGCCCGGAACCGACGACTGCAACTTTCTTGCCTGTTCGGACGGCGGGCGGCTGCGGCTGGACCCAGCCCTCTTCGAAGCCTCTATCGATGATCGCGCATTCAATGCTCTTAATTGTTACCGGCGGGTCGATGATGCCCAATGTGCAGGAGCCTTCACAGGGCGCCGGGCAGACACGGCCGGTGAACTCGGGAAAATTGTTGGTAGCGTGGAGCCGGTCAAGCGCCTCGCGCCAGCGGTTCTGGTAGACCAGTTCATTCCATTCCGGGATCAGATTATTGATCGGGCAGCCACCCTCCGGCATGGTCCCGGTATGGCAGAAGGGAATGCCGCAGTCCATGCAGCGGGCGCCCTGTTGCTGCAGGTCCAGTGTCGATAAGTGCAGATGAAATTCATCCCAATCTTGAATTCGCTCTAGAGGCGGGCGTTCCGGAAAAGGTTGCCGCTCGAATTCAAGAAAGCCGGTTGGTTTTCCCATTCGTTAACTCCTGACTGCGTATTGCGTAGCAGGATCCAGATCGCAATACCGGGTCGAGATTCTTAGTAGCGCAATACTCAGTTTCCGCTCACTCGCGCGGCCACATCCTGGCTGTTGCGCTCGAAAGCGGCCATCAAAGCCTCTTGGCCCTTGAGACCGGTAGCTTCCACTTCGGCAAGACATTGAATCATCCGCTTGTAGTCTTTCGGCATCACCTTGACAAAGCTGGATACAGACGCATCCCAATCTGAAAGGACTCTGCGGGCAACTTCTGAGTTGGTATAGGCGTAATGGCGCTGGATCATTTCCCGGACTTCGGCGCATTCTTCCGGATCTTCCAACTCCTCGATATCTACCATTTCCAAGTTGACGCGTTTGCTGAAGCGTACGCCGTCAACCGGTTTCTCGTCGAGAACATAGGCGATGCCGCCAGACATGCCCGCGGCAAAGTTTCGTCCTGTGCGCCCTAACACTACCACTCGGCCGCCAGTCATGTATTCGCAGCCGTGGTCGCCAACGCCTTCGATGACCGCCTGCATGCCGGAGTTGCGCACGCAGAATCGTTCGCCCGCCATCCCGCGAATGTATGCTTCGCCGCTGGTGGCGCCGTAAAAGGCCACATTGCCGATAATGATGTTGTCTTCGGCCTTGAATGTGGATCCATAGGGCGGATAGGCGATGATTTTGCCGCCGGAGATGCCTTTGCCGAAATAGTCGTTGCCGTCGCCCTCTAGTTCGAGCGTCATGCCTTTGGGGATGAAAGCGCCAAAACTCTGACCGGCTGCGCCCTGGAAATGCAACTGGATGGTGTCTTCGGGCAGGCCGCTGGGTCCGAAGCGGCGGGTGATTTCACTGCCGGT
This sequence comes from Caldilineaceae bacterium, assembly GCA_963662575.1. GTDB lineage: Bacteria > Chloroflexota > Anaerolineae > Caldilineales > Caldilineaceae > Bin5. The sequence goes on along the minus strand of OY759723.1, from coordinate 4,508,433 downwards.
GATGGTGCCGACCACCCGGTTTGTATTGCGAATTGGCATCATCTCTTTCACTCTGGTCAGCGAGGCCCCAGTGCCGTCGTCCTGCTGGTCGGCGTGGGCTTGCTGCACATCCTCTACGCTGTTTTCGAGAGCCGGCATACAGAGTTCGAGGAGGGTTGTGTTGTCCAGCGCCTTGTCGAGGCCATGGTCCTGCCCGATCTGACAGTAACGTCCCCAATCATCCGGCACATCGGGCCGGTGCAGGATTGCAGTGAGGTCGATGCCTTGGGCTTTCCAGTGATTGATCGCCTTTGGCGGATGCAGGCGGTCGGTCCGTCCGATCATTTCGTTAACGGTGCGGAAGCCGAGCTTCGCCATGTACTCCCGCAACTCCTGGGCCATAAAGCGCATGAAATTGACAACATGCTGGGGATCGCCGGTGAACATTTTGCGCAGTTCCGGGTTCTGAGTAGCGACGCCCACGGGGCAGGTATCCAAATGACAGACCCGCATCATAATGCAGCCCAAAGCGACGAGGGGACTTGTGGCGAAGCCATACTCCTCGGCGCCCAGCAGCGCAGCGATGGCGAGGTCGCGGCCGGTCTTGAGCTGGCCGTCGGTCTCTACGACGACGCGGCTGCGCAGATTGTTTATCAGCAGGGTCTGGTGGGTTTCGGCTACGCCCAATTCCCAGGGGAGGCCGGCGTGTTTGATGCTCGTCTGCGGGGAAGCGCCGGTCCCGCCGTCATGGCCGCTGATCAGGATAACGTCGGCATGACCCTTTGCGACGCCTGCGGCGACGGTGCCCACGCCCACCTCCGACACCAGTTTGACATTGATGCGGGCGTGATGGTTGGAGTTCTTCAGGTCGTGGATTAACTCGGCCAAGTCCTCGATCGAGTAGATGTCATGGTGGGGCGGAGGCGAGATTAGACCCACGCCCGGCGTTGAGTGCCGCACTTCGGCAATCCAGGGATATACCTTCTTGCCGGGCAACTGTCCGCCTTCGCCCGGCTTTGCTCCCTGCGCCATCTTGATCTGCAACTCTCTGGCGTTGACTAGATAGTTGCTGGTCACGCCGAACCGGGCCGATGCAACCTGCTTGATGGCGCTGTTTTTCGAATCGCCGTTAGGTTCAAGATGATAACGGGCGGGATCCTCGCCCCCTTCGCCGGTATTGCTGCGCCCTCCAATGCGATTCATCGCTATCGCCAGGGTCTCGTGCGCCTCTTTGCTGATCGAGCCGTAGGACATCGCCCCGGTTTTGAAGCGTTTGCAGATCGACTCTACCGACTCCACCTCTTCTATGGGAATACTCTGCACGTCGTCAAAGTCAAACTCCAGCAGGCCGCGCAGGTTGCACCATTCCTTGTTCATGTGGTCGATATCCTGCGTGTAGGCTTTGAAGGAGACGTAGTCGTCGTCGCGGGCCGCCTTCTGTAGCAGGTGAACTGTGCGGGGATTGAACAGGTGCAGTTCGCCGTCTTTGCGCCACTGGTAGTCGCCGCCGGGTGAGAGCAGTTGGCCGCCGTGACCATTGCCATTGGCGGCAGTTAACTCCGCTGTTGCGGATTCGGGTGAGTGTCCGTTTGTCTGGGCCGACGCATAGAGGCGCACCGGATAGGCGCGATCGTGCCGAATCTTGATCTCGTCGTAAATCTCCGGCAGATCAATTCCCTCGACGCGGCTGGAGGTCCATGTGAAGTATTTGTCGACCAGATTCTGGCTAAGGCCGAGCGCCTCAAATATCTGTGCCCCGCAGTAGCTCTGAATGGTCGAAATTCCCATCTTCGACAACACTTTGACGACACCCTTCATCGCCGCCTTGACGTAGTTGTAAATTGCGGTGTCGTGGTCAATATCGACGAGCAGCCGGTTCTGGATCATCTGGTCCAGCGTCTCCATCGCCAGATAAGGGTTGACTGCAGTGGCGCCAAAGCCGATAAGCAGAGCCAGGTGATGGACCTCACGCGGTTCGCCCGATTCGACAACCAGCGCGGTGCGAGTGCGGGTTTCGTTGCGGATCAGGTGGTGATGAAGTCCGGACGTGGCCAGCAAGGCTGGGATGGGCGCAGTGCCGGGAGCGACGCCCCGGTCCGAGAGGATCAGAATATTGATCCCGTCTTCAATTGCCTCGGTTGCGGTCTGAAAGAGGTCCTCGAGCGCTTGTTCCAGCCCTTCACGGCCACTATTGACGTCGAAAAGAATAGATAGTGTTTTCGCGCGGAAATCTTTGGCATCGCTCTGTTCGATATGCCGGATTTTGGCAAGCTCCTCGTTGGTGAGGATGGGGCGGCTCAGCTTCAGCTGGCGGCAGTTTTCCGGCTTAGTCTCAAGGAGATTCAACTCGGTGCCCATCATGACCTCGGTTGCGGTAATCAATTCCTCGCGAATCGCGTCAATGGGAGGGTTGGTCACCTGGGCAAAGAGCTGCTTGAAATAGTTGTAAAGCAGTTGTGAGTGGTTGGACAGGGCGGCAGCTGGCGTGTCGTTGCCCATTGCGCCCAATGCTTCGACTCCGTCGGTAGCCATAGGCGCCAATAGAATGCGCAGCTGCTCGAAGGTGTAACCGAAAATCTGCTGTCGTTCTAACATTGTGGCGTGGTCGACGCCTGGAACTTCGACTTCCGGCTGCGGAATCTCATCGAGTCTGACCATGTGCTCGTCGAGCCACTCGCGGTAGGGATGCGCCGCGGCCATCGTCTCCTTCAGCTCTTCGTCGGAGATGATGCGACCTTCTTCGGTATCGACCAGGAACATTCGCCCCGGTTCCAGGCGCGACTTTCTGAGGATGCGGTCCGGTTCAATCGGCAGAACGCCTACCTCTGACGCCATAACTACTATGTCGTCCTTGGTGACGCAATAGCGTGAAGGGCGCAGGCCGTTTCGGTCGAGCACGGCGCCTACTAATTTGCCATCGGTAAAGACCATCGAAGCCGGACCGTCCCACGGTTCCATCATCGTGCTGTGGTATTCGTAGAACGCCTTTTTGGCGTCGCTCATGGTTTCATGCTGCGACCATGGCTCCGGGATCATCATCATCATTGCGTGGGGCAGTGAGCGACCGGACAGATAGAGGAACTCCATTGTCTCGTCGAATTTGGCCGAGTCGCTGCCGTCCTCATGTATAATCGGCATCACCTTCTTGATGTCGTCGCCGAACAACTCGCTTTCAAAGTGCGATTGTCGAGCGTGCATCCAGTTTTCATTGCCGCGCAACGTGTTGATTTCACCATTGTGGATCATGTACCGATAGGGGTGGGCGCGCTCCCAACTGGGGAAGGTGTTTGTACTGAAGCGGGAGTGGATAACGATCAGCGCCGATTCCATGTCTTCATCGAGCAGGTCAGGGTAGAATCCCTTGACCTGCGGCGCCATCAACATGCCCTTATAGACTACTGTACGCGCAGAGAGACTGGCGATATAGAACGATCTGCCTTCGCGTAGAGGCGAGTAGCGGATCTGGTTCTCTGCCAACTTGCGTATTACATAGAGTTTGCGTTCAAAAGCAAGGTCATCGCCGCCTGTCAGCCGCTCCGTATTCCGTCCGATAAAGACCTGGCGGACGACCGGTTCGCCCAAGCGGGCGGTATGGCCCAATTCCGCATTTGCGGTTGGGACGGTGCGCCAACCGAGAATTGTCTGCCCTTCGGAGCGGATTATCTTCTCGAGGAGCTGCTCACACCGGAAACGGAAGTCACCTCTTTGCGGGAGGAAGACCATCCCAACCGCGTACTCGCCTTCGGGGGGAAGCTCGATGCCTTCCTCTTCGGCGACCCTTTGCATGAACTTGTCAGGCATCTGCATGAGGACGCCGGCGCCGTCGCCGGTGTTCGGCTCGCATCCGCACGCGCCCCGATGCGCCAGATTGTGCAATACCTCCAGCCCTTGCGAGACGATTGAGTGTGATTTGCGGCCTTTTATATCGACCACGAAGCCTACACCACAGGCGTCGTGTTCATAGCGCGGGTCATAGAGGCCCTGTTTTTCCGGGAGGCCAGGATGCGATTGAGGTGTAGAATGGCTACAACAAGAAGAAGTCAGTTGATAGTCTGACATAACGTCATCTCCTCAAGAAAGGCTTTTGTTTCGCGTTGATCGTTCAGGGCAGGTGATTAGGCGGAATCTTCCCTGCACCTGAGCTGCTAAAAGCGACAACTGATGCGAAGCAAGAGCGTGTGCAAAGACCGGATGACGTCGTTGTCGAATCGCGAATACTTGCCTACAGGTATAATATCCCGGGATTCTCCCGCGATCATAGCATATAATGTACACGAATTTGGGCGGTGCGTCAACTTTTTGCCTGTGTGGGGAACACTACGGATCCTGGCGGATGGCAGGCTGAACCGAGGCCTGGTTGCGTTGGGCACATTCAGGATGGCGGGACTGCCTGTTAGGAGTGAGATAGACGGGAGGACGGGGCGGCCAGATTTGAGGATTGGCCTAATAGCTCGACTATCGGCGGATCCTTGTGCAACTGAAGCAACTGCCAGAGCTGGCACGACAGTTAACCGAGCGGCGGCGGTATACGGGATGCTCGGTCAACTATATTACTCTTCGACTGCCAAGCGATAGCCATTGCCATAGATGATCACCTCGACACCTCCATCTACGACCAAAGGGTGGGTGATTTTGACGCCCAGCACGCCGTCGTAGCCCTGGGCAGTCGCCTTTTTCTCCATGTCGGCGATTCCCTGTTCGATTGCCTTTTCTATCAGTGCCTCGTAGTGCGACATTCGTCCGCCAACGAGGTTTCTGATATTCTCTCGAACATCCTGGACGACATTGGCAGCGTATACGACGACGACCACGAGGAAGTCGCCGACTTCTGCATCAGGGCGGTGAGATTGGTCGAGAGCGATCAAGGTCATTTCTCATTCTCCTCGCTGTCGCTGCTACTTGGAATGTTGACGGTTACATTGACCCCCGGTTGACGGCGGCGAAAGGAGATTCGTAGCAACAGATAGAGTGCGATTAGTCCAGCTAGGACATAGACAATACTGAGAGGGTTGGTCAGAGTTCTTCCATTCTTGTTCCAGAAGAGCGCCCAAGGCACGCTACCGGAAAGTGGAGGACCCATGTCTTCCAATATCTGGAAGGCCTTCCCCACCCCGTCTGTCCCTTCCGTTCCTTCAGTGAGATAGACTAGTGCCTCCCGAAAGTCGTGGCTTTCAAGTAAGATTTTTCGAACCACCTCGCTTTCCAGTATTGACATTAGCTCCGGGTCACTCAGAATGTAGTTCGCCAGTAGGCTTGAGTTCTGTGGCGTCAGATGAGTCAAATACATGCTGGCGAGCCACGAAAGCTGCTCGATGGACAGATCAGTAAGAAGCAAGGATCGAGTCTGTTCCGTCGGCAAACCAAGCAGTAGGTCTCTATCCCCCTGTTTCAGAAGCATAAGATTCCGAATGGCTTCCCCATCCGTCAGAGCAAGGATCAGTTCCAATTCGGCCCTGTCCCTTAAGTCGGAGGGCGAGGCAACGCGATACAACTCTATTTCGATGACCCGATCAATCAAGTCGCCAGCCAATTCGACCCAGGCGATAAGTTCATTCGAATCTCCCGTTACTCGAAGTATTTCGAGAGCCTCTTCTGGGAGAGCTAGAATCACCTCGAACTGCCCTGTGTCAATTATCTCGACCAGCAGTCCTGGATCTATCTCTTCCACCAATGCCACCAGTTCCGACAGCTTGGCAACCTGACTTACTTCTGTATTCTCCAAAATCGACTTAAATCGCAAATTAGTTTCGGCAAGTCCCAGAACCCTAGAAAACTTCTCGCGGAAATCTTGCCATAGGCTGAATGCACTATTGGCGACATTACGCGCCATTTGGGGCAGTTCAGTTCGCATTTCTTCGCTCACTTCTTCCGCCATCCATACTCGCATTTCAGCCTTTACGTCCTCACTTTGGAGGGAATCCCGGATAAGGGGTAGTGCGCCATTCCTGGAGTCAAACACGTCGATAACGATAAGGACGCCACCAATAATCCAACCAACAATTGGGATGCCTATAGTAGCCACTCTGATTAAGACTCGAGACAAGATTCTGCCAACAATATTTTTTGCTATGGTACTCGCAAGTCTCTTGGCAATTCCAACTCCAATACGTGTACCAATGACAACCGCGACGCCACCTGCGAGGTTAGAGTGAGTCTCGAGGATGTCGATAAAGCTTTTATCTGATTCTGGGTTGAGCTTCAAGACTTCAAGGTTGGCCTGAATCTGTTTCTCTAAGAGGTCGGCCATGGTTGCGGAAAACCTGTCGCCAACAAACTCCTGTACACATAACAATGCCGTAGAAGCTGATACTGCGGTCACTAACCTTATTTCGTCGACAATATCGTATGCGATTTCTGTTGACAATTCGTCGAAGTGGGCTCCGAAGCTATCGGAGCCGAAAGTCTCTTCTGCGACCCTGACCGCGAGCTCTTCAGCTTTCGATACTGACCAACCAGACCAGATTCGGTCCCAGAAGGACGTATCGCTGCGGACCAATTCGATCGCAAGGTCTACCTCCTGATCTACCCTAGAGTCCATTCCTAGTTCATGCCAGGTTCGTCCTACGATTTCAACGACACTAATACCGGTTCGCCCCTCCGCAAACACTGCCTGGGTGATGCGATTAAGTTCATCCCTTAGACTTTCTTCGCTGACCTGTTCACATTCCTCAAGAGTATAGGAAACAGGAAAGTTGCTCTGAGACCGAGCAGCTTTTGCTGGCATCAGCGCGGAGAGCAGGAGAGCGATCAGAAGGGCAAGAGTCGAGCACTTGCGCCAATTGACGCCAATCCTCCTTGTCATGGTCTACCTCCTTTTGGTCGACGAATGCGGTCCCAGATTTCCGGCAATTGGCGGCGGCGGAGGAGCCTCCAACCTGAAATGGACAAGGCGGCAAGAACCAACAATGCAGTCAAAAGAATGAGCCACTGAGTCAGGTAATAGTGCGAATAGAGCGCATTTGGTAGGTCGCCAGAGATCATTTCGCTAGCGGATGTAAACATCGTTATGGTCGGCAACAATGTTGCCGGCTCTACTGTCCTTGCGGACACAAATGTCAATATAGCCTCAGGATTCTGGCTAAACATGAAGGACTGTCCAATTTTTTCAATGTCTAACTCAGACATGAGTGCTGGGTTAAGGTTGATGAATCTTGCTAACGACACGGTCGTGTCATCTGTCAGATCCGATTTGAACGAGAACAGCCACTGAACCTCCGCCACAGATAGAGAAGTGAGTAAGAATGACCGATCATCGTGATTCTGCTGTACTACCCATCTGAGGGCTTCGATATCCTGAAGATCGAGAGCTTTTCCCAATTCATTTGGATTCCTGAACTGATCAGGCGAGGCTATAGTGTGCAAGTCCTGGCTGACGACCCCAATGATGTCCTCCTCAGCCAAGTCAGCCCAGGCGATGACCAAAGCTGGGTCCTTGCTCCACTTCAGGATCTCGAATGCAGCTTGCGGGAGTGCAAAAACATGCTCAAACTGGCGGGATGCTACAAACTCGCTTAGCTGTTCCGAATCAAGGGCTTGTTTCGCCACTACAACCAGTTCCGACAACTTTCCTAGATCTTTCGCGCTCACATTGTCGAGGATATTTCTGAAGTGTGGAACTATCAGGGCAAGGTCTAGCACACGAGGAAATTTTTCCTGAAGTTCCTCAGAATCTCTCAACTTGGGAATGAGGTCCTGCTTCTGAACCACATAATAAGCCAGGAGTTGCTGGGCGAGTGCCGGCAGATCATGTAAGTACCCTGCCAGCCAAGACAATTCCTCTTCCGACAAGTCAGACAGGAGCGTTGACCGAGCATCCTCTGGCGATAACTGCAGAATCGCTTCCCTCTGATCTGGACCCAGGTTCATCAGCCTTTGGATGGCAACTGGATTTTCAATTGCAAGTACACTTTCCAGTTCCGGTCGTCCTTGAAAAGTATTCGGAGCCGCGACCAAGTATAGCCCTGTTTCGACAACCTCAACCAAAGCCTCGCCAGCCAGCTCTGACCATTCAAGCACAAGAGCTGGATTGCCAGTCACACGCAGAATATCAAAGGAGCCTTGGGGAAAAGAAAAGATACGTATAAGCTGATCCGATTCTAGAAATATGGCCAGATTTTCTGGCGTCATCGTCGCTTCCGCGGCTGACACAAGCTCGGACAGTTTCTCCAACTCGTCCACGCTTAGGCTGGTAAGAAAGTCTTCAAAGCGCGGTAGATTCAGGGAAAGCATAAGTACGCGGGGAAACTTCGTCCGAACATTTTCGTTATCTTTCAATGTAGGAATCAGCCCTTGCTCTTGCAAAATGTATTCGACTATAGGGTCTTTTTCGTCGGCCGGCAACTCCGCAAGAAAGAGGGCGAGCCACGAAAGATCTTCCAAGGACAGAGTGATAAGTGCCGACCTTGCCCGTACCGTTTCCAGTCCAAGCAGCACGACGCGCTCAATCTGATGCAATTGCATGAGTTTCCGAACCGCTTCTGGCTCTTCCAAAGCTAACACTTTATTCAGTGCAACGCGCCCACTGAAATCAAAGGGAGAGGCAACGCGAAACAACTCCGTCTCAACAACCTTTTCAACCTTCTCACCGGCGAGAACTGCCCAGTCGAGGACAAGCGTCGTGTCTTCCTTCTCTTTCAAAATTTCAAAGGCTGCTTCGGGGAGTGCAAAAATGCCTTCGATCTGACCCGTTATGACTGCATTTTCCAATTTCAACGGAGTCAGTGATTCGGCCGCAATTGCAACCAAGTTGGATAGCTTTTCCACCCTATCTACGCCTGTGTTGTTCAGAATCTTTCTGAATTCATAACTTCGGTAAGCAAGAGTCAATACCTCAGGGTATTTGGCTCGTAGATTCTCTGAGGCTTTCAACATGTTGAGCAACCCCGGCTGATGCAAAATTGATTCCGCTATCAGGTCTGCTTCGCGGTCTTTCAACTCTCTCAAATAGCCTGCTAGCCAAGAAAGATCCTCTACTGTCAGAGCAATGAGAATCGCCCTTGCACGCAAGGTGGGAAGTTCGATCAGAATATCCATGTCCGCCCGTTCCAACAGCATCACCTTGCTTATCGCTTCGTGATTCTGAAGAGCAATTACAGTTGACAAGGATTTTTTTTCATTGAAATCAGAAGGCGTAGCAACGTGGAACAGCCCCGTTTCAACGACTTGTACGACAGCCTCGCCGGCCAGAGCAGCCCACTCGATGACGAGGGACGGATCCTTTTTTCTTCGCAGAATCTCGAATGCCTCTATGGGAAGAGCGAGAATCAATTCGAACTGCCCAGTGTCGATCATAGCGGCCAACTGTTCGGGTTTCAATGACTCACCCGAAACAGCAACCAATTCAGACAACTTCTGAATTTGCTCTGTAGTTGTACTGTTCAAAATACTCTGGAATCTGGAATTCGCCACCGAGAGTCGTAGGAGAAAGGGAAACTTAGTCCGCAACTTCTCAGTTCCGATTAATTTACTGATAAGCCCCCGATTCATTCTTATGTAGTCGACTAGCACAATTGACTCCTTTGGAGTCAGCTTTCGAAGAAACTCGGCCAGCCAATTGACTCTTTCTTCAGTCAATACAACGAGAATCCAACGAGTCTGCGTCGGAGACAGTCGTAAGAGCACGTCCCGTTTTTCCGCATCGAGGCTCATCAACTCTCTAATCACTGAGGCGTAACTAAGTGCAAGTACTCGATCTAAGTCCTCTCGGTTCTTGAAATCCGAGGGCGAGGAAAATTGATAAAGTTCTGCGGTGACGACCTGATCGATTGCATTACCAGCAAGCTCTCCCCATTCAATGACTAAGTCGGGATCACCTTCGAAACGCAGAATCTCAACAGCCTCGGGAGGGAGATCAAGAATGAGTTTGAATTGTCCTGATAGTATAATGTCTGCCAGTTGACCATCTCCTAGCTTGTTGGTCCCTACTGCAACTAACTCTTGCAACTTGCTCACATTGTCTGCATCAGAGCCGTCTAAAATGGACCGAAAATCCGGATTCGTCCGGGCGATCTCCAATACCTGATCGAATTCCTTAAGGAATGCCTGCCACAACTTGAACATGTCGTCGGCAACAGTTCTAGCAAGTTTAGGTAAATTCGCCTTCAATTCTGCGTCCACCGATTTCGAGATCTCGTCACGAATCAGCGTTTTTACCTCCCCTCCCTTAAAATCCTTTTCAATCTGTGGAAGAGCCCCTTTCCCGGCTTCCCACAGGTCCCAGAGAATTAATACGATTCCAACCACCCAACCAGCAACGGGCACGACCGCAGAGGCCGCCTTGCCCAATATGCGCGTTACGACTTTGGCTACTATTCCCCCTGCAACTTTCTGGGCAAGCGCTTTTGAGAGCTGTGAAGTGACGATGATACCAAGACCGCCAATGGATCCCAAGTCGCCCTTAAGAATTTCTTCGAAATTCGCCTCTAATTCAGGGAAAATAGTAATCGAGGCGAGCCGTCCCCTGATCTGCTTTTCCAACACCTTCGCCATAGTAGTGGAAAAGCTTGCCCCAATAAACTCCTCGACGCAAAGTAGTGCCGACGAGGCTGATACGTCTACCATGACTTGGATTTCAACAGCCAGCTCATCAGCGACCGCCAGCGACAATTGTTCGACAGCGCCACGAAAGTCATCAGACCCAAAGGCTAGCGTGCCGACCTTTTTCGCTAATTCCTCTGCCCTTTCAACTGACCACCCCGATCTTACCCGACTCCACCAACTCTCCTCACTGGAGACCTGCTCAATTGCCTCGTCAACTGCTGTATCAACTGCGGCATCCAAATTTTGCTCAATCCAATTGCGGTTGACGATCGACTCCACATCCAAGCCGCTCTGTTTATCTTCAAAGACAGACTGCGCTATTTCGTTCAACTCATCCCTTAAGCTAGCCTCTTCGATATGTTCACACTCCACAAACGTATAGACCGTGGGCGGGGTTGTCTGTGCGCGCACAATTCTTGCCGGCACTATTGTGTAGAGGAGGAGTGCGATGAGCAAAGAGTTGACAAGGCGCGTAAGCTTTCTTCCGCTACCGCGGCTCCATATGGTAGTCCAGCGTCTCGTCCTGGGCACACTTTTGTAAGAGTTCATATTCTCATGCCAACCTCCCTTTGAGAAATACTTAGTAATTTCAAAGAGTCCAGTAGAAATAAAAAGGCGGCGATTCGCTCAATTATCAATCGCCGCCCTCTCACCCCCAACTCTTACTAAATCCCGACAGTAGCAACCTCTCCATCTCCAGCAGCAATCGCGACCTGGGCGTCATCCTCGTCGGCGGCGCACAGCTTGTTGAGCGCCTGCAGATAAGCCTTCGTGCTGGCCACGATTATATCCGTATCCACACCTCTGCCGCTGAATAGCCGCCGTCGGGGACGCCCTTGCGCCGTCCGGCTATGCCCTCGGCTTTCCGGCGCGTCGATGCGTACTGTCACGTCGCCGTTGGCGTCAATCCCTTCCGTCACCGCCTGCACCAAAAACTCGGTCAGTTCGTTCGGTTGCTGCACGATCTTATCTATGCAGGTATAGACCGCATCCACGGGACCGGCGCCAAAACTGACTTCGGTGATCTCCTCGTCAGTCTCGTTATTGCGCAGTGTCGCCACCGCGGTGGGCATCATATTGGTGCCGCATTGAACCTGTACACCCAGCAGTTCCCAGATTTCGACAGGCTGGTACAATTCGTCGGCCACAAGAGCCTCAATATCGGCGTCGGTGACAGTCTTCTTCTTGTCAGCCAGATCTTTGAAACGCACAAATACTTCGTTCAGATTCTCCCGGTCCAGATGATAGCCCATGTCCTGCAAACGCACACCGAGCGCATGGCGCCCCGAATGCTTGCCTAGTACCAGCCGGCTCTGGTGCAGGCCGATGGTGTCGGCATCCATGATTTCGTAAGTGCGTTTGTTTTTCAGCATCCCGTCCTGGTGGATTCCGGCCTCGTGCGCAAAGGCGTTCGTGCCCACGATCGCCTTGTTTGGCTGGATCACCATGCCAGTGTAACGGCTGACCATATCGCTGGAACGGTGAATCTCCTGGCTGCGAATATTGGTACGCAGGTCGAACACCGACTGGCGCGTGTACAGCGCCATCACAGTCTCTTCCAGACTGGTGTTGCCGGCGCGCTCGCCGATCCCGTTAATTGTGACCTCGACCTGGCGGGCGCCGTTTTGTACGCCTGCAAGCGTGTTTGCCGTCGCCAGTCCCAAATCATTGTGGCAGTGGACGCTGAAGATTACATCCTTGCCGCCTTCAACATTCTCCCTCAAATACTCAATTAATCCACCAAACTCTTCCGGCGTTGTATAGCCGACCGTATCCGGAATATTCAGCGTCGTGGCCCCGGCCTGGATCGCAACGCTACACACCTTGACCAGGAACTCAGGATCGCTGCGGCCGGCGTCCTCCGGGCTGAATTCGACGTTTTCGCAAAGGCTGCGGGCATACTGCACCATGTCGCCCACCGTTTCCAGCACTTCGTTGGGCGACATGCGCAGCTTGTGCTGCATGTGGATGTCGCTGGTGGCGAGGAATGTATGGATGCGGGGCCGCACTGCGTCCTGCACAGCTTCCCAGGCCTTATCAATGTCGCCTTTGTTGGCCCTGGCAAGGCCGGCGATGATGGGCGGCGCGCTGACTGTACCGCCTTCGTCAACGCGAGGCGTCCGGCCTACAGTTTCGGCGATGCGCCTGACGGCCCCGAGATCGCCGAGCGAGGCTGCAGGAAATCCGGCTTCCATGATATCGATTCCCAAGCGCGCCAACTGGCGGGCGATCTCAAGCTTTTCCTGCTCGTTGAGGGTGGCGCCCGGCGACTGCTCGCCATCGCGCAAGGTAGTGTCGAAGACGAGAATAGTGTTGCCATGGGCGATATCCCTCGCCCACTGGTCGACATCGGCCAGTCGGAACTGTTCAACGTCGATTGGGTGCATGCCGTCGTCGCCGGCTTCGTCCTGTTGTTGCGAATCAACTGTGTTGGTCATTACCAGATGCCTCCGGAGGTGATTTGGACTAGAGATGACAGGTTCGCTTTACCTCGCTCACTACGGCGAGGGGAAATCGCGTCTACGGAGTACAACTCTGCGTTTCGCATAAGGTCACTAAGGCCGTCATCCATGCTCATCACCTCCTTTCTCGATACTTCATAGCTGGTTCGAGAGGACTAGATTTCCTTGGCGTCCATGAAGGTCATCATTCTGCGAAGTTCTTTGCCGACATTTTCCAATTGCTGACTCTGCTCGTTGCGGCGTCTTTCATAGTAGACTTTGCCGCCGCCGTGATATTCGTCCATCCACTCTTCGGCAAAAGCCCCCGACTGGATGTCGGCCAAAATCTTTCTCATGGATTCTTTTGTTTCATCGGTGATTATACTCTGGCCGCTCTTATAATCGCCCCATTCGGCGGTATCACTAATGCTGTAGCGCATGTAGTTGAGCCCACCTTCATACATCAGATCCACGATCAACTTCAGTTCGTGCAGACACTCGAAGTAGGCAATTTCCGGTTGGTAGCCGGCATCGACCAGGACTTCGAAACCAGCCTTGACCAGTTCGCTGACTCCGCCGCATAGCACCGTCTGCTCGCCAAACAGGTCAGTTTCGGTCTCCTCGGCGAAGGTAGTTTCCAGAACGCCGGCGCGTGCAGAGCCGATCGCCTTGGCATAGGCGAGGGCGTTGGCCAGGGCATTGCCAGATGCGTCCTGGTGAATGGCGACCAGTGCTGGCACGCCCGAACCTTCGGTGAAGACCTCGCGCACGCGGTGGCCGGGGGCCTTCGGGGCCACCATCGAAACGTCTACATCCTTCGGAGCAACAATAAAGCCGTAGCGCACATTGAAACCATGCGCGAACATCAGCGTGTTGCCCGGCTCGAGGTTGGGCTGGATCTGCTCTTCGTATACCTGGCCCTGGATCGGGTCGGGGATCACAACCATAATCATGTCCGCTTCGCGGGCGGCCTCGGCCACGCTCACCACTCGCAGGCCATCGGCTTCAGCTTTGGCCTTGCTGCGGCTGCCTTCGTGCAGTCCGATACGAACGTCCTGGCCACTGTCCTTCATATTCAGCGCGTGGGCATGGCCCTGGCTGCCGTAGCCGATCACAGCGATTTTCTTGCCGTTCAGCTGGGCAATGTCGGCATCATTCTCATAGTAAATCGTTGTCACATTCTCCTCCGAGAAGTTTGTTTCCTGGTCTTTGTGGGCTTATCCATGACCTGCTCTGGCAGCGCCGGCACCTTTGAGAGCTATGGATTCCGGTTGGCACGGCGCACGAGCAAGCTATGGTCTCATTTCTGACGACTCTATCTTGTCCTTCATTCCTCTTCGCCGAGTACGCTGCCATTCAGGCTGGCGGCGGCCTTAAATATCGAGGTAGCCTGCTTTCTTCGTTTTGGCCGTTCGTCACCGCGGCAGAGAGCAACGCGACCTGTGCGCACCATCTCATCTATGCCGAACGGACGCAGCAGTTCAATCAGTGAATCGACCTTGTCCTCAGTGCCGACCGCCTGCACCACCAGATTCTCGGAGTTGACATCGACGATCTGGGCCCGATAGATCTCGGCGAACTGCATGATTTCCCCTCGAGTCTCCGGCGTCGTACGAACTCGAATCAACGCCAGTTCACGCAGAATAGCCAACCGGTCTGTGATGTCCTCCACTGCCGTAACGTCCACGACCTTGCGCAACTGTTTGACAACCTGGTCGGCTACCCGCTCGTCGCCATCCACGACAAAGGTCATACGGCTGATGCCGGGCGTCTCGCTGTGGCTGACTTGGAGGCTGTCGATGTTGAAATTGCGCCTGCGCAGCATGCCGGACACGCGATTCAACACGCCGGGCTTATCGCGCATCCAAGCGACAAGAGTGTATTGCATTGTGTTCCCCTGTAGCATTCCTCGTGCTCAAACTTGAGATGTGTACGCAAACCGGGCAAATGAGAGCCACCAACGATACGGTGACGACACACTTACCAACTAGGCTGGACGCCGCTGTATCCCTGAACCATGCCCGGCTTTGGCCGCCGAATCAGTTCGTCCACGGCTGCGCCGGGCGCCACCATCGGATACACGTTCACTTCCTCTTTTACCTGGAAATCGACCAGGAACGGACCGTCGGTGGCGTGGGCCTGCTCCAGTACGGGCACGACTTCGCTGGGATGGCGGACGACGGCGCCGGGAATGTCGTAGGCACTGGCCAGCTTAACATAGTCCGGTGAGAGTATCGGCGTGCCAACGTAGCGCTTATCGTAAAAGATCTGCTGCCACTGGCGCACCATGCCCAAGAAACCGTTATTGATGATGGCGATTTTGACCGGCATTTTCTCCTGCTGAATAGTCGCCAACTCCTGCAGGGTCATCTGAAAACCGCCGTCTCCGGCCACACACCAGACTAAGGCCTGCGGGTCGGACATCTGGGCGCCAAGCGCGGCAGGCAAGGCGTATCCCATCGTGCCCAATCCGCCGCTGGTCAGGAGCATTCCCGCTTGTTCGTGGATGTAGTACTGGCTTTCCCACATCTGATGCTGGCCCACGTCGGTGACGACTATAACGCGCTTGTCTGTCTGCTCGGTGGCGTGCCAAAGCTGCCGAATCACGTA
The DNA here is from genome assembly GCA_963662575.1 of Caldilineaceae bacterium. GTDB lineage: Bacteria > Chloroflexota > Anaerolineae > Caldilineales > Caldilineaceae > Bin5. The sequence continues at coordinate 4,492,864 of OY759723.1, read as the reverse complement.
AGGAGGAATCAATTCCTCGACTTCATACTGAATGATGTCGGCTTCTTCTGTCTCCCCGCGCCATTCGTTCAACGTATCTACCCACTCCTTGTGCCGCCGATCCTTTATCAGCGGAAGATAGGCGGGCAACGTCTCGGCCAGGTCCCCCACGACGGCAACATCGGGGACAATGTTTTTGCCGACCTCGGCCCGGTCAAGTTCAAAGTGAATGATTTTGGCATCGGCGGCAAAGCGGTCCAGACGGCCAGTGATACGGTCATCGAAGCGCATTCCCATAGCGAGCAGCACATCGCAACCCTGTACGGCCCGGTTGGCAAATGCCTCGCCGTGCATGCCGCCCATTCCCAGGCTAAGGGGGTGGGTCTCGGGGATGTTGCCTGTGCCCAGCAGGGTCGTTACCACCGGAATACCGGCTTTCTCGACCAATTGAAGTAACTCGTCACTGGTATTGGAGAGGTGGATTCCGTGCCCGGCCAGAATCAGTGGGCGTTCGGCCTCGTTCAGCAGGTCGGCCGCCGCCTGCACGGCCTCGGCACTGTATTCGGGCCATGGTTCAAAGCCGGGGAGATTGATGTCGAAATCATAGCGGAAGATACCAATATCAATCTGCACGTCTTTGCAGATGTCCACCAGCACGACTCCTGGGCGGCCCTCGCGGGCAATGTAGAAAGCCTCTTTCATTATCAGTGGCAATTCGGCAATGTCGGTCACCAGATAGTTGTGTTTGCACACCGGCTGGGTGACACCGACGACGTCTGACTCTTGAAACGCGTCGGTCCCCAGCAGATTGGTAGGTACCTGGCCGGTAATCGCTACAATTGGCACGCTGTCCATCTGCGCCGTAGCCAGCCCGGTGACAAGGTTTGTCGCTCCAGGGCCGCTGGTAACAACGCATACCCCGACCTGGCCCGTGGCCCTGGCGAAACCGTCGGCCATATGGGCGGCGCATTGTTCGTGGCGCACCAGGACATGATGGATACGCCCGTCGGCTTCATATTCGGCCAAAGCGTCGTAGGCAGGCAGAATTGCACCACCCGGGTGGCCAAACACGATTTTGACTCCCTCACGCAAAAGGGATTCCCAGATCATCTGCGAGCCGCTAAACTCCTGGGGCCCCAGATCGTATCCGCTGTCTGCCGGTTCTCTCTTGGCTATAGCCATCCGTCTCCTCCTGCAGCTGGCTCAATGGCTGAAGGGAACGACCATCAGAATCACATGAGCGGTCGTCCGTGTTCCAGCATTTCCTATCTTAAGATGCTAATTCACCCGTCGTTGTTCCCTGCTATGTAATCTTTTCTAAAGAAAAACCCTTCCCGGCTGGGGAAGGGTCTCCACTGACCTGAGCGAGAAGCCCAACCTACGGGACTTCTGTGCCTTCGCCAACCGCAAACGGCTCGTAGCCGCTTACAAGAAGGGCTACGAGACCAAGAATAAGGACTAGAAGGCTAGGAACCAAGTCTAAGAGAAAGTGGCCGCTCATTTTCCAAAAGGTTAAGTGTAAAATTGATTACTTTTTTCAGACTTCACACTATTATATGCACAATTTTGATATGTGCAACTCTGCAATACTGCAATCTGCGCAACTACGTATAGCGCTTCAAAAGCCATTCAACTAAGTCCGATTCAGGTTCCCCTTGATCGGCCTTACCTCAACGCGCACGCCATCTTGCAGAAAGCCTGCAAGATGCTCGAGCGTTTCGACGAGGTTAGACCGTAGGCGCCCTTGACAGCCCGACTGCGGCCCACCAGGATGCGTCCCTCTTGCTTCCACTGTCTTCGACTTCGTGCGCAGGGGGGAAATCCGAGCGTATGTGCTATAATCGTATCGAAACATACTTGGACAGAGGCTTATTCTTGGAGATTAAGCAGAATGGCGAATCGTTCACATATGCTGGGGCAACTTTCCGCAGTCTTTGAGGAAAGGCAGGCGCAGGTTCTGACAGAAGTCATCTACGATTCCTACAACGATCTTGCACGCCGTGAAGACTTCAGTGAGCTCAAAGATATTGTACGGGATCTGGCAGAGACGCAACAGCGCACGGGGCAGCGCGTAGAAGATTTGGCAGAGGCGCAACAGCGCACGGAGCAGCGCGTTGAAGATCTGGCAGAGGCGCAACAACGCACGGAGCAGCGCGTTGAAGACCTGGCAGAAGCGCAACAGCGCACGGAGCAGCGGGTTGAAGACCTGGCAGAGGCGCAACAGCGCACGGAGCAGCGCGTTGAAGACCTGGCAGAGGCGCAACAGCGTACGGAGCAGCGCGTTGGAGACCTGGCAGAGGCGCAAAATCGAACAGAAAACGCAGTTCAACACCTGGCCAGAGAGGTGGGCGGGCTGAGCAATAGGCTTGGCGGCGACCTCGAAGACGTGGCTGCAATCGTGATCGAGGATGCACTCGAACGTGAGCTGGGCTGGAAGGTCGATGAGTTGAGCCGTGTGTGGCAAACAAGGGACGGCGTAGAAGAGGAGATCGATGTCTTTGGCAAAGCATATGACCGGTCCCGCCCGGACATAGCGCTTTGGATTGTGGGAGAGGTGAAGTTCAATTTGACAATGCGGGACGTCGAACGATTTTCCGGCCTATTGGATCGAGCCGCCGCTCACCTGGACGGCGAAATTGTTCCGGTAGTTTTCTGTTACAGGGTCCACCGCAAAGTGCAGGAGAAGGTGCAGGCGCTTGGGTATCGTCTTGTATTCTCCACTGGGCGGATGCCGAACTAATACTCTCGGGACGCAGTCAATTCTTCGCCGTAAGCAGAGGATCTTTCACGGCGTCTTGCCAGCGAGCCAACTCTTCCTCCAGGCGCTTCCTTTCTGAAGCCGCGTTCTCATTTTCTGAAAGATCGTTCAACTCCCATGGGTCAGAAACAGTGTTGAATAATTGTGTTCTGTCGCAACCCTGATCTCCATCAGGGATATAAGTGATCAGTTTCCATTCCTGATCCTGAGTCATCCTCTGGACATTCTTGTAAACTGAATGCAAATAGGGTCTGGTTGCCTCGGCGGATCCCTCCATAAGCGGCAAGAGTGATCTGGCATCAACACTGGCAGGTATCTCCAAACCCGCAAGTTCACAAAGAGTCGGATACACATCATAGGTGTGGGCAAGAGCGTCCACGCGCTTGCCGCTGGGCACGCCCGGCCCGCGCAGAAGCAGCGGCACGCGCACACTGTGGTCGTAAAGATTCTGTTTGCCCAGTAGGCCGTGCTGGCCCACCGACAAGCCGTGATCCGCGGTATAGACAACAATGGTATTCTCCGCCAGACCGTTGCGCGCCAAGGAGGACAGGATTTCACCGATTTTCTCGTCCATGTCTGAAATCATGCCGTAGTACTCGGCAATGTGGCGGCGGGTTTCCTCAGCCGTCCGGGGGAAGTCGGCCAGTTTCTCGTCGCGCACCCACATTTCTCCATTGTCAAAGGGATGAACGCTCGCAAAGTTGGGAGGCAGAGGCATGGCCTCCGGCCTGTAGACGTCGGCCCAGTCGTCGGGCGGCGTGCGGGGATCGTGGGGTGCAGTGAAAGCACAGTAAAGAAAGAAGGGTCGGCTCCCATCCTGCCTCTCCAGGAAACGAATCGCGGAATCGCCGAACAAGTCAGTTGAGAACTGTTCGCCAATCTTCTGGCGGTTGCTGTCGTATGTTCCGCTGGGATCATAGTCCTGCACTTTCACCCTGAAATGACTGTCCATACCGCCGAAGAAAACATTCTCCGCGTCACCAAAGGAACGGGCGAAACTGGCAGCGTCGTTGTGCCATTTGCCAGTGGCGAAGGTATCGTAACCGTTTTGGCGAAAGAGCTCGGCCAGGAAGGTGTGGCCCGGGTCCAGTGTGCGCAAATTGGTGGGGTCGCTCATGTCGTTGCTAGACGGGGCGCGGAAGACATTCGCACCGGTGTGAATGCAGGCGCGAGTGGGTACGCAGACCGCGCCGCTCAATCCGCCCATGTGGCAGTTCTGGTGGAAGGAAACGCCTTCGCCGCAGAGTCTGTCCAAAGTCGGCGTCCTTACAATCGGGTCACCGTAGGCCCCGATGGCCGAAGCGCGGTGGTCGTCAGCAATCAGGAAGAGTATGTTTGGCTGCGTTGACATGTGATGAATTTCCTCCAAATCGGACTACTGGAGCAGAACGACGCTGGACAAGCCGATGAGCCTTCGCAGTGCATTGGGGCGTTCAAAATCCCCCGAGGTTGCGGTGCGGCAGCGGGGCATGTTTTTGGAGAGGGGCAATAGACAGGAGTTTTCCCGCACAAGGGAAGGCAGAAGGCCCGACCGCCCCGATTATCACTCGCACGTGGAGGCGTTGCTTCAACTCAGAGAGTCTTCGTCCTGCTCCATAAACTGGCGCTGATACAGTGTCGCGTACAGCCCACCTTCCTCCAGGAGTTCGTCGTGGGTTCCCTTGCTGACGATTTGCCCGTCCTGCATCGCGCAAATCACATCGGCCTTGCGAATCGTACTCAACCGGTGAGCGATTACGATTGCAGTGCGGCGGCTCAGCAGCCGGTCGAGCGCTTCCTGAATCAGGGCCTCTGTGGCGGTGTCGACGCTGGCGGTGGCTTCATCCAGGATGAGAATACGGGGATCGGCGAGAACCGCCCTGGCGATACAGATCAGCTGCCGCTGGCCCATCGACAGATTGGCGCCGCCTTCAAGAATCTCAGTTTCGTAGCCGTCGGTCAGGTCCACTATGAATTCGTGGGCATTGGCCTGCCTTGCCGCCCGCTCGACCGCGCCGGCTTCAATCTCCGGCAGGCCGAAGCGAATGTTGTCCAGCACGGTGCCAGCGAACAGAAATGGTTCCTGCGACACGATGCCGGTCTGTCTCCGCAGTGACTGCTGCATTACCGTTCGAACATCGATGTCGTCGATCAGGACCTTACCATCGCTGGCGTCGTAAAACCGGGCCACCAGATTAGCGATCGTCGATTTGCCGGCGCCCGTCGGTCCAACCAGGGCGACCGTTTGGCCTGCCTCAATGAGCAGATTAATCTCTCGCAATACGGGCACGTCTTCACCATAGGAAAAGTTTACCTGGCGCAGTTCGATTCGCCCTTTGATGGTCGGCATCTCGGTGCCGTCCTTCGGATCTGCTACCTCCGGCCGAGCGTCGAGCAGTTCCAGCACGCGTTCCCCACCGGCCATTGCCGACTGCATTGTCGTGTAAAGCTGGCTCAACTCTTGTACCGGCTGGAAGAAACGGGTGACATAGGCGAGGAATGCCACAAGCACGCCAATCTCCATATTGCCCAAAGCCGCCGCCCGCCCGCCAAACCACAGCACAATGGCCGTCGCCAACACTGCCAGAAATTCTACGGTCGGCAGAAACACGAGAGAGAGCGACATGGCGGCCACGTAGGCTTCTCGATTGTCCTGGTTGGCCGTATCAAAGCGTCTGCGCATCGCGTTTTCTTGCGCAAAGGCCTGTATCACCCGCATCCCGGTCAGGTGTTCGGCCAGTGTGCCAACAACGCCAGCCACACTTTGCCGCGTCTGCCGGAAGGCGATCTTCGCCTTCCGCGAGAACAGGTAAGTCACCAGCAACATAAGCGGTATGGTGCTGAAGGTAAGAAGGGCCAGCGAAGGACTGAGGGCCATCATGACCGCAATAATTCCGATCAGCACCAGCACATCGCCGATGAGCGTGATCAGCCCCTGCGACAACAGTTCATTGATCACAGCTACATCGCCGATAACGCGTGAAATCGTGACGCCGACGATGTGCCGGTTGTGATACCCCAGAGATAAGGCCTGCAGGTGGCGCATGAGCTGACCACGCAGCGTTGCCAACACCCTTTGCCCGACCCAAGACAGCAGAAACCGCTGGCCGGAGGCGGCCCCAAAAAGGGCTAGAAACATGACGGCCATGAAAATGGAGGTTTGGGCAAGCCCGCCGAGGTCTTTGGCTGCAATATACTGATCGATCGCAACTTTGAGCAGGAGGGGGATGCCAAGTGTCATACCGGTCACGACGAGCATCAGGACAAATGCGATGAGCATCTTGGCCCGATGTGGCCGCAAGTAGGTCAAGAGCCGGCCAACTACCTGGCCGTCAAATGCCTTGCCATCTGCCTCGTTTGCCATGCTGCGCAGCAGGCTCTGCGGTCCGCCGCTGCGTCCTGCTGATCCAATAGAAATAGACATTTGTTAAATCTAAACCGTTTTCCTGCAGGTGGCTGCAACGCTTCTCGCTACTGTTCGACCTTAACCAATTGCTCCTCGTAGATCTTGCGATACAGTGCCGACCTATCAAAGAGCTCTTCATGTTTGCCGGCAGCCGCGATTTGTCCCCTTTCCAACATCAGAATCTGGTCTGCCAGCCGGACTGTGCTCAGGCGCTGTGCGATGATGACGGACGTACGCCCCTTCATCAGATTTGCCAGGGCCACCTGGATTAGGTGCTCGGTCTCGGTATCCACGCTCGACGTGGCGTCGTCGAGAATGAGTATGCGTGGATCTGTCAATAGAGTGCGCGCGATAGCTACCCTTTGCCTTTGGCCTCCGGACAAGGTCGCACCCCGCTCCCCCACTTTGGTGTCGTAGCCGTCTGGGAAAGTCTCGATAAACTCGTGGGCCTGTGCTGCCTGGGACGCCTCTACGATCTCTTCCTCGGTGGCATCGGGCCGCCCAAAGGCTATGTTATCCCGAATGGTTGTGGCGAAAAGAGTGGACTCCTGCAACACGATGCCAATCTGACTGCGCAGCGAATGCAGCGTTGCCGTGCGGATGTCGTGGCCGTCCAGCAATATTCGCCCCTCAGTCGGGTCATAGAAACGAGGGATCATGTTTATGATCGAAGACTTTCCCGAACCGGTGGGGCCGAGGAGAGCAAGAACCTGGCCCGGCTCAATTTCGAAAGAAACGTCACGCAGCACATTGTGGGGGCGAGCATAGCTGAACGAAACGTTGTCAAAGCGAAGATGGCCGCGAATCTTGCTGAGCGGCTTAGCGTCCTCGGTGTCCTCCACCTGCGCCTCTTCGTCCAGAATTTCGAAGACACGTTCAGCTGAAGCGCCGGCCATTGCAATGGAGGGAACCAGAAAACCGAGCCTGCGAATTGGCGATGTCAGCTGGGCCAGGTAGGTAATGAAAGCAACCAGCTCGCCCAAAGTCAAGGACCCGCGTATTACCAGATAGCCGCCCAACCAGATGATGACTACCGTGGCGAGATTGGAGATCAGGTCCAGCAAGGGAATGTTCAAGGCCGTGAGCCGTGCCGTTGCCGCGGCCAGCCCGAACCACTTCTGATTCTCGGTCTCAAACCGGTCGATCTCAGCATCCTCCTGCGCAAAAGCCTTGACGATGCGGGCGCCTCGTAAATTCTGTTCCAGCCGCGTCGTCAACACTGCCAGCTGCTGCTGAATCTCCACTGACAAGGGCCGGTAGCGCGCGCCGAAGATCGTAGCCCGGTGCGCCAGGATCGGCATTGCCAGCATTGCAAGCAACGCCAGTAGTGGGTTCATAATGACCAGCGCCGCGGCCGTACCGATGAGTAGGACAACGCCATTTGCCAGCCCCAGGATCGACCGGCCGGTCAGCATGCGCAGCCTTTCCACGTCCTGCATCGTCCGCGACAGGAGTTGGCCGGATTCAGTACGGTCGTGGTATGCGAATGAGAGTTCAGTGAGCTTCGCGTGCAGATCCCGCCGGACATCGTACGACACGCCCTGCGAAGCGACTTCCGCCATCAAGCCCGAGGCAAATGTGAGCACACCCCGCAGCGCGGATAGTGCCAGCAGACCTAGAACCGACCACGTGAGCAACCGCATGTCATTCTGGCGTATGCCCTGGTCGACTATCCAGCGAATAAACTGGGGCGTAACCAGTACAATCGCGGTCGTGCCGAGGAGTGCCGCGTAGGCGGATAGGGTCAGGCGCCAGTAGGGTCGCAAGCGTTGCAGTGCACGCCACAAGTAGCGCCGATTTTCACTCGATTTTAGCGATGCGGGCAGTTGGACTGGCGCTGTGGCCATTCTTCAAATCCGGTTTAGTACGGGTGCAGGATTATCGGCGCATCTATTGTACCACACTCCTCATTCTGGGCTTACTGCCCACGCGACAGAGGCACATTTCACTTCAAAATGAAAGACCGCGGACGAGTGCGCCCGGCATGATCAACCATTCGGAATGAGGCAAATGACCCCAATTAACCAATGGGAACACGTGCAGTGAGGAGACCTACATGAAGGCGAGAAGGCATGACTTGGGAGCAGGGAAAGGCGTCGCGCTACCCCAAGGCGAGCCCTTAAATCTACCTGGAATGCGCGCCGGAGCCATCCCAAAGGACTTGCGAGCAACTACTAAATTCCTTCAGGGAAGGTCAGAGTCTACGAACCGTGTCCCCGGAGCGGATACGGCCAGGCTGGACTACTTTCGCGTACATGCCGCGCAAACGCAGTTCTTTGCCAACCGGCGTACTCACGAATTTTACAGCGTCGACACCGAAGCGCTCGGCAAATTTTTTGCAACCGGTGTGGTCGATCGGCGTCACTTCGATGATCGCATCGCCAAGGGCCAGGCGCGTGCCGTTTGGCAGGTTCTCTTCGCTCAGTTCGAAATCCATGTAAAGCTGATCGCCGAATAGCTCCCAGCGGCCTGCATCCTGCGCCAGCAGACCGGCAACGCGGGCATTCATGATCGTTAGCTGACGCTCTGGTTCCAACGGGGCGTCCGGTGTTCGGGTGCTCCAATTGTCGCCGACGAGTCCTTCCGCGACAGACAATTCAGCCTCATCGACTACTTCCCTCTCACCCGAGCGCGGACGCCTGACGATGAGTTCCAATCTGCCCTTGGTCTTGGGTGCACTCCGGATCTCGTCCAGACTCTGTTCCAGTTCTTCCATTTTCATGTGGGTTACGGTCGACATGGATGCTCTCCTCTTGCGACGCTGACTTGTCGGTCAGCAGTCTCGACTTGGAAACCGTGAACTCTCTCCGTTCGGACTTGCCCTGTGTCCGAGCGGTCAGAGACTGTCTCTGCCGCTTTTCAAACTCTCAAGCCAGCCGCGTATGGCTGCTTCATCCCGACGGCCCCGCCTGCACTGCCATTCTGCCAGACCCAATCCTAGAAACGGCAAGACTACAGGGAATAGAAAGGGAAGCGCGTCCTGGGCAGTACTGTCCTGGCTGGCCCGCAGAGCCCCGGCGAACAGTAGCGCCAGCGCCAACAAGGTGGAAAACACAATCCAGGCCACGACAAACAAACGTCCAACCGGATGAAGCTGGAAATGACCCTCCAGGCTGCTACAATCTCCTTCATCCTGAATGATTCCGTAGAAGACGGTAGCGAACGCCCCTCTCTGCCTTGTCCGGCTGGGATGGCGTCCGATTTTTACTCCGCCTCCAACCACCCTTCCAGTTACCTCACCGCTGGCATTCAGCGCTTCACTGAGGCGTTGTGCGGCAGTGTCGGAATGTAGGTCGAACGCCAACATGACCCGCCGCCGGCTGGGCGTCCACAGAAAGGAGAAGACAGATCCTTGTCGCGTCATCAGATTTTCCGCGACTTCAAGCAAACAGATTGCGAAGTGCCGATGTTCCCCTCTTCTCCTCTTCCATCAGGACGGCTGACTGTGTTGCTTCTCACTGAGACCCAATCAGGCGACGTAATAAATGCCTGCTCAGTCGCACCAGCAGCGAAATTATTGCATGTCAGGTGCTGCCTACGTCTAAATCGGATGTAACCCTGTAAATCCCAAGCCGGTAGTCTCTTCCCAGCCGCACATCAGATTGATGCTCTGCAATGCGCTGCCGGCCGCGCCCTTGACCAGGTTGTCAATCGCGCACAGCGCAACTACGCGTCCTGTGCGCTCGTCCAGCTCGAAGCCGACGTCCGCGTAGTTGGTGCCAGTGAGGATCTTCGGCTCCGGGTAGCGGTAGATGCCAGTCTTCTCCTTGACAATGCGCACGAACGGCTCGCCGCGGTAGGTCTGCCTGTAAGCCCGCCATAGGTCTCTTTCGCTGACGCCCTCTTTGACGAAAACATGGGCCGTCGCCAATACACCCCGCACATTGTCGACGGCGGTGGCGCTCATGTGCGCGTCCACACTGGCATAGTCGTCCGCATCCGTTAGCGCCAGGGCCTGCAAGAGCTCTGCGGTGTGGCGGTGACCAGTAGGAGCAAAACTGCGCATCGCCCGCGCCCGCTCCGGGTGGTGCGTTGCGTCGCCGGAACGGTTGCCGCCTTCACTGCTGCCGACCTTGACCTCGCAGATCAAATCTCGATGAGGGTCCGCCAGCCCGGCCGAGAAGAGCGGCCACACAGCCAGCGTGCTGGCCGTAGCGTTGCAGCCAACCCCGCTAACATAGCGAGCCCCGCGGATCTTCTCGCGGAACAGTTCCGGCAGACCATAGACAAATCTGCCGAGCCAGTCCGGCGCGCTGTGCTCCTTGCCGTACCAGTCCACATAAGCCTGCGGATCTCGCAGGCGGAAGTCGGCGCTCATGTCGACGACACGATCGGCCAGCTGCGCGAATTCGGCGATGCGGCCCATCGCGCCGCCGTGCGGCAGCCCCACCACCAACAGATCGCAAGGTCCAAGCTCGGCTGCGCTGACGAATTTCAGCTTCGTTCGCCCGCGCAGATTCGGATGCGTGAAATGGACGAAAGAGCCTGCGTTGCGCTCGCTCGTCACCTGCGCCACTTCAACGAAGGGATGGTCTAGCAGAAGCCGTAACAACTCGCCGCCGGCATATCCACTGGCGCCGAGGATGGAGACTGAAATGTTGCCGCCCAATCTGGCTTCCGTCACGATCCGACTGCTCTCTTTCCTTTGATAGTGAAACGCGCTGCCGCCGCGTCAGTTATTGGCCGCCTGCCAGCCATCGCGACCCACTCGCAGGGCAAAATCGGCGATCCGGCCCGGAATGTTCACGCCGGTGGGTTGCACGCTGTTGCGAAACTCCATCGTGTAGTTGACCTCGTTTACCAGCAGCCCCCGGTCCGGATCTTCGAGCACGTCAATGGCGACACAGCCGCCGCCGACCGCTTTGGCGGCTCGCACGCAAATGTCATTCAACTCAGGCGTCACAGGACATACTGACGCCTGCCCGCCGCGAGCCGTGTTCGTAATCCAGTGGGGCGAGTCGCGGTAAATAGCGCAGATCGTCTCGCTGCCTACGGTGAAGGCACGGATATCCCGTTGCGGCTTCTCGATATATTCCTGGATGTAGAAGATGCTGTGATGATAGGTGCCCAACACCTCTTTGTGTTCCAGAACTGTTTCGGCCGCCTCGCGGTCGTTGATCTTGCTCAACAACCGCCCCCAGGAACCGATCGACGGTTTCATCACGACAGGATAGCCCAGCTCCTCCATCGCCTCGAGCGCACTCTCGGCCGTAAAGGCCACCATCGTGCGGGGCGAGGGGACGCCGGCCGCCGTCAAAGCGCTCGTCGTCTGCAGTTTGTCACCGCAAACGTCGGCAACCTGCACTGAATTAACGGTAGGAATCTCACGATCGTTGAGAATTCGCAAGCTGACCAAAGCCCGCCCATGATGGATACAGCGCTCGACAATCACATCGTAATCGTCATACGTGGCCATCAAATCCTCACCGCCGGAGATGTCGAAGACCAGCTTGCGATCGTCGATCAGGTCGAACTCAGCGCCCCTTTGCTGGAACTCTTCGAACAACAGCTTCTCCTCCGCGCGCACGCGGCTGTAGAGGATACCAACACGCATAGGTCTTATTCTCCCCAGTCTTCGTCTTCTTCTGGCGCCATCTCCAGCGCTACCGGGTCCAATCCAACGACCTCCAGGTCAATGCCGCATTCGCCGCACTGGACGATTTCGTTCTGCATCACGTCACTGAGTTCGACGTCGCCGAAGCATTCTGGGCACTCTGCCACCGCCGTAATTGTCTGTACTGCCATTCTTCCTCTCCTGATGTGATATGAATTTACAATTCACTCGGATCTACTCAGCCGCAACCGATCCCCAATCCTGAACGAGGCGAGCAAAGGTGTTCTTTCTCTCCTCATGACTGTCATTTGGGCGGTCGGGCGCAAGCGCCCTCCCTTGTGCAGGGGCTGCGCCCCCGCAACGCCCCCCTCCAAAACCATCCCTCACCGACCGTGTGCATTCTTCGCAACGTGTCGGCTGGCGAGCATGGCGACGGCTGTGTCCCAGTTGCATCACCAGGAAACTGAATGGTTCCATGGGTGACTGGCTGGTCATCTTCTGTCGCTATGTAGGTACCTTCACTCTGTTAGCTCCAATTGACAATCGATTACCAGGGTGCCGACACATTCCTTGCACCGGCGGCGTACTCGGCGATTCTCCTGCGCGTGCCAGGCGAAGTCGCTTCAGGCAGTCCGTCCACCGGGAAACTGTCGACGTTCTCGATTTCCGTGCTGGCAGTGCGCCGCCATGTAAAGTCTTCACTGACAAAGACAACGATATGGTCGCTCTTGCCTTCAAAGAAACTGCTGTAGACGCCAAACAGCTTCAGATCGTGCAAAACCGCTCCGGCCTCTTCGGCAGCTTCACGTCTCATCGCGTCGGACAAAGTTTCGCCCGTCTGCACGCCGCCGCCAGGCAAGTACCAGCCCTCCAGGTAGGTGTGCCTGATGAGAAGTACCTTCCCGTTCTCAACGGCCAGGAGCCGGACTCCAACAGTAAGCGGTCGCAATAAGCGCCAGCGTAGCCGCTGTACTGAGTGCAGAAATCGCGCCAACAAACGCGCCGGTATCGCTCCCATTTTGCTCCCAGACTGTCGGCAGGCATTCTGGCCTCATCAAGCAGATTGACTGCTAACCTCCAGCCGTCGCTTGACCTGCTCCACCAGCCCGCCCGCTTCCAGAATCTCCTGTACGGTCGCGCTCAAAGCGGGAAAGTCAAAGCGGCCGCCGGCGCACTCTATCACCCGCCGCCTTCGGTCTACCGTGACAATCTCCTGCCCGTGTATCGCGTGCACGGCTTCCGGGCAGACGATGGCCAACAAACCGTTGTTAATCGCGTTGCGGTAAAATATGCGGGAAAAACTCTCCGCAATTACGGCGCCCACGCCGTTATACACCAGACAGGTTGCCGCCTGCTCACGGCTGGAACCGCAACCGAAATTGCGGCCGCCAATGATCACGTCGCCGGTCCGCACATTCGGCGCAAAGGTCGGGTCCAGGTCTTCCAAAGCATGGCTGGCAATGTCCTCTCGCCCTTTGACCGTATAGGTGTACTTGCCCGGAAACAGCACGTCGGTATTGATGTTATCGCCGTATTTCCAAGCTCTGCCCTTAATTTCCACTGATCCTCCGTCGGTTGCACCTATTTGAACGTGATGCAAACAAATGCAGGAACTAAGTCGCAGGCCAACAGGTTCTTCGCTCGATTTCAGACAATGCTTCTCGGGTCGGCAATCCTGCCGGCAACTGCCGACGCCGCAACCACCGCCGGGCTTGCCAGGTAGATTTCCGCCTCGGTGGTGCCCATTCGTCCTCGAAAATTACGGTTGGCGCTGGAAATCGTCACCTCTCCCGTTGCCGGCACGCCCATATGGTTGCCCATGCAGGGACCGCAGCCGGGCGTACCTATCGATGCGCCGGCCGCTACCAACGTCTGGATGTAACCGAGCCGCATGGCCTCTTCCAAAACCAGGCTTGAAGCAGGGATGACCAACAGGCGCGTACCATTTGCAACGCGGCGTCCTTGCAACACCTCTGCCGCCGCGGCTAAATCCTCAAGACGCCCGTTTGTGCAAGTGCCGATGAAGGCCTGTTGCACCTGAATCCCCGCTACTGCTGACAGCGGCGAAACGTTGTCGACCGTGTGTGGGCAAGCCACTGTCGGCTCCAGTTCGTCCGCGCTATAACGAAAGGTTTCGTGGTAGGCGGCATTCTCGTCGGGCAAAAGAAGAGAATGTGCAACGTCGGTTTGAATTCCGTCTGTTCCCCTGCCATTCAATGCCCTGGCCCTTCTCCGCTCCAGTGCCGATTTCAGGTAGGCCAGTGTACTGTCGTCCGGCCTGATGTATGACGACTTGGCGCCGAATTCCGCCATCATGTTGGCCAAAGCCATGCGTGAGTCGATGCTCATCGCCTCTACGCCGCTGCCGCTGAATTCGACCGAGGCGTACAGGCCGCCGTCGGCGCCCCAATCGCCGATAATGCGCAGCGCGAAGTCCTTGGCCGTAACGCCAGCCGGCAACTCTCCTTCGAGGATGATGTGAATCGACTCGGGCACGCGCAGCCACAACTCGCCGGTCGCCCACAGAGCTGCAACCTCGCTGCGCCCAATCCCCGCACCGAACGCGCCGAGCCAACCGAAATGCGGCGTGTGGCTGTCTGCCCCGAGTATTAACTGCCCCGGCAGTACCAGCCCCTCCTCGCTGAGAACCTGATGGCAGATGCCCCTTCCGACTTCAAAAAAATGGCGGATTCCCTGCTCCTGCACGAACCTGCGAATCTCAGCGTGGTTCTGCGCATGGCGGGTCGTCGGCGCCGGCACCGCGTGGTCCAGCGTGATCGCCAGCTTTTCCGGGATCACTACTCTGCTCTGACCGAACTGTAGCCAGATCTCGCGGATAGCGGCCGTGTTGTCGTGGCTCAAGACAATGTCGGGGCGCACGTCAACGACCTCTCCGACTTCTACCTGGTCGAGGCCAGCCCCTCGTGCCAGCGCCTTCTGCGCGAATGTCTGATCTTGCGAACCCTGTTCACCCGCCAGCCGCCCCTCTTTGAGGGGGCGAGACTCTTGGTTCATGGTGATTCCCCTTACGCGGGCGGAGTCGCCATCGTCACAGCGCGACTGTGATACTCCCGCAGCAGAACATCAACATCGTCAAGGCTGAGTTTGCGCTGGTCGGCCTCGGTCTTGATATGCGCGGTCACTTCCTTCACCTGCGGATCTGTCAGGTCCAACTGAAGCTGCTCGGCCCGCTGTTTGACTGCATTCCACCCGGTGAGCCGGTGGGCGATGTGCAGATAGCGGGTCAAGCCGAAGTCGGCCGGATCAAGGATTTCGTAGGTGTCGGGGTTATTAAGGATCGCCTTGGCGTGAATGCCGGCTTTGTGCGTGAACGCGGTGTAGCCGGTTATGTAGTTGTTGAACGGCACATCGACGCCCACGATTTCAGCGACGAAGTTTTCGACTTCGCGCAACATCGGCAAATTGTACTTGCCGCGAATCTGTTCTGGGTTAAGCGCGTACATGCGTGCAACAAGGCCGCCCAGCGGCGTGATGCCGTTACGCTCGCCGATGCCGAGAACGGAAGTATCAACATGGGTGGCGCCGGCAGCCAGCGCGCAGTAGGAATTGGCGATTGCACACCCAGTATCGTCGTGGCCATGAAACTCAATGTCACAGGAGACCACGCCGCGCAAGGTCCGCACCAGGTCATGCACCTGCAAGGGCGTGGCAATACCGACAGTGTCGGCGATGCCCACTCTGTCGACCCCAATCTGATCGACCTCGCGGTAGACAGTCAGAAGATCGACCAGGTCGCTGCGGAATGAGTCCTCGCTGCTGAATCGGACCTCCAGGCCCTGGCTCTTGATGAACTCGATTACCTGAACCGCGCTGTCGATAATCTGACGGATCGACTTTCCATGCGAAAACTCGCGCAAATAGCTGCTGGTGCCAAAAAGGACATCGATACCGTCCACGCCAGTGTCCACGGCCAGACGGGCGTCGTCCAGGTGGCACCGCGTATGGGTAAGGAGCTTGGATTGCAGGCCCAGTTCGGCGATGCGCGTGCAGTCCGCGCGGCTCTGCGGGCTTGCAGCCGGCGAAGTTAACTCCAGATACTCGACGCCGAAGGCATCCAGCAGCCGGGCGATTTCAACCTTCTGTCCGCTGTCGAAGAAGGCATTTGCAAACTGCTCTCCCTCCCGCAATGTCGATTCGATTATGGCAAACTGTTCAAGGCTCATTCTCGCGCTCCCGGCGATCTTCTAGGCAACAAAAAACCGGTCCATCCTGTCTGGAATGGCCGGTGGCTACGGTTGCAACATCTGAGCAGGCGCAAACAACAGACAGGTCAGTCTGGATTCCGCTTCTTGCTCTTTATGCAGTTCAACTGAGACAGTACTTCAAGAGTTCTCATTCGCTCGCTTTTCAAGGGCAAGGATTCGCTCTACGCCCCTGCGCTTTTTCAATTCCTACTCGCCCGTCAACAAGGCACAATCATACCGAAAAGAAATACCGCTGTCAAATTGCACAGTGTATAGCGCGCGGCCCACGCAAATCGTCCAGTTTTACCGAATCTTCCCAGAATATGGGTTGAGTTTAGCTATGCCAGGAAGGGCAATTCGAACTCAAATGCCTCAGTATTGGGAAAACCTGAGACCTGCCTGACCAGAACCGGGTCACGGGGGCGGGACAAAGACTAGGCCGATCCGCTACTCTTAACTTTCAAGCCGCGAAGTTACCCCTTTGAAGAGACAAACGATAGGAAAACACAGGGAATATAAAATCGTTCGACCTTCCAAGGAGAGACCTGAATGCTGGGTCTCCATAAGGTTTCGCCGGAGGGTAAGAGATGCGGGTAGAAATCAGCATGGGAAGGGCCCCTGTGCTGGTATTCAATGAGTAGACATTTCAAAAAAGTGAACGCAGAGGCCGGGCAGGCGCGCACAGCCTGTCTCGTGCATCGGCAGGCTGGCGCGAAACTGTCCCTGTTCCGGTTCAACCTGCTACTGCGCTCTTGAACGGTCGCCTAATGTACGTTGGCCATTTCCTATACGCCAGGGCTACGTATAGGGATCGCCTACTTCCAGTCAACTCAAAAAGGCATCCCGTTTACAGGCCTGGAGAGGTCTGATCCGGATGGATTTTCGGGCCGAATTACTCTGGAAATTGCCCTATTCAGCGAGGCGGGCAGCACGTGTCTGACCGCCGATCTTCGGCGTCTGGAGCGATTGCTCAACTGCTTGACACGACCAATGGGGATAACTTAAATTTTGGCTGAGACACGTGCGCCAAATCTCGATTGCGAGCCAGGAACAGGTGAATTTTGGACCGAATTAGACAAGGTACGAAGGGAATGCAAAGGCGGAAAGAGTTTCTGATCGGTTCACTGATCGGCCTCAGTGTCATGCTGCTTGCACTGCTTGCTGCCGTCGTGGCGCCGCGTCCCCGTGCCGCCCTGGCACAGGACGCCCCGCGGGTTGTGATTTCAATAGGGGAATCTACGCTGACTCAGGGAGACGTCACCTACGCCCATGCCTCATTCCACAACATGCCCCAAGATCCCAATGACGATACCGAATTCGGCAAAATATCCTTCCGGTACTATTTTGATCGTAACACTGACGGCTCTTGGACCAACGCAGACAACTGCCTGGAGGAGCTGGTCGGACATTACCTAAATATCACCACATGGTGGAGAACCCCTTGGAATCACGGTCCAAACCCTCTTGCCCTTACAACGACTTGCCCGGTCGGCGACTACAGGTTGCGGGTGAGCGTAAAGGATAGGGACACTGACCCCCACACCCAACTCGTTACCGCCACACACGACGTCAGAGTAAATGTAGGCCCTTCTGTGGAAATCGAAATGCCGTCTGGTCCCTACTACCGCGGCTCGTCGATCAATCCAACCATTAAATTCCATAACTTGAGCCAAGGCGCTGACTACACCTACGAGGCTTCTTTGATGGCGCTGAATCCCAACAACTTCGCCGACGAATGCGAAGGAACCGGGCTGGAAAGAAACAAAACTTTCACGCTAAACGGCGTCTCCGGAAACCCAGTACAAGAATCGGTCACCATTACCGACAATTGTCCGACAAATGAATACAAAATCGATGTCGTCTTATATGACTCCGACGGCCGGAAGCGAGGATCGAATATTGTCAATTTCGAAATCACTACCGATCCCAACGCCAGTCCGTCCGTAAGTGTCAGCATGTCCGAGAATTCCCCGGTCGCTCCTGGTACGGAATTCACGGTCACTTTCTCGTTTATGGATATTCCAGCCGGCACAGAGACGAGGTTTACTGATTATCTGACCAACACCAGCACAAATCAGCCAGTAGGCAGTATGGACTGCGGAGGGAGCCTGGTAGGATGGGGGCAGGATGTACAATCCACGATCAATCGTAACCCCTATATAAATCGTGTGACGATTCCCTCCGACTGTCCCGCCGGTGCCTATACGATGGTAAGCGATATAGATCACAGATCAGGAAATGACATTATTTCCGGCTCGATCGACTTCACCATCGGTGATCCAAATCTAATCCCTTCGGCACCAACTGTTTCCAGTATGACGGCCAAACAGAATTCGCCGTTCAGCCAGCAGCTTCCCGAGGGAACCGGCGGCGACGGAACTTTGACTTACAACGCGACCGGCCTGCCTTCTGGTCTCACCTTCACCCCCTCAACGCGCACCATCGCCGGCACACCATCTGCCTCAGGAACATTCACAGTCAGATACACGGTGACGGATAGCGATGGTGACCCGGACCACGTAGATTTCTCGATCACGGTCAACCCCGATCTGACGCCTTCCGCGCCAAGCGTTACCGGTTACACCGCGAAACAGAATACGCCATTCAGCCAGCAGTTGCCTGTGGGGAGCGGTGGAGACGGAACACTATCGTACACGGCAACGGGGCTGCCCGTAGGTCTGAATTTCATTACCACAACTCGCACCATTGAGGGCACGCCGACAGGCACAGGGTCATCTACCGTCCGCTACACGGTCACCGACAGTGACGGCGACTCGGCCTACGTTGATTTCAACATCACGGTGGCAGAAGATCTGATGCCTACGGCGCCAAGCGTTACCGGATATACGGCGAAACAGAACGCACCATTTAGCCAGCAGTTGCCTGAGGGGAGCGGCGGAGACGGAACACTATCGTACACAGCAACAGGGCTGCCCGTTGGTCTAAGCTTCATTACCACAACTCGCACAATTACTGGAACGCCGACAGAAACGGGAGCATCTACTGTCACATACACGGTCACTGACAGCGACGGCGACTCGGATTCCGTTAATTTCGACATCACGGTTGCTGCTGATCTGACGCCTTCGGCGCCAAGCATTTCCGGTTATACGGCAAAACAGAACGCGCCATTTAGCCAGCAACTGCCTGAGGGGAGCAGTGGAGACGGAACACTAACGTACGACGCGACGCCGCTGCCCGTTGGTCTAAGCTTCATTACCACGACTCGCACGATTGCGGGCACGCCGACAGAAACGGGTGCAACTACTGTCCGATACACGGTCACTGACAGCGACGGCGACTCGGATTCCGTTAATTTCGACATCACGGTTGCTGCTGATCTGACGCCTTCGGCGCCAAGCATTTCCGGTTATACGGCGAAACAGAACGCGCCATTTAGCCAGCAACTGCCTGAGGGGAGCAGTGGAGACGGAACACTAACGTACGATGCGACGCCGCTGCCCGTTGGTCTAAGCTTCATTACCACGACTCGCACGATTGCGGGCACGCCGACAGAAACGGGAGCAACTACTGTCACATACACGGTCACCGATAGCGACGGCGACTCGGATTCCGTTGATTTCGACATCACGGTTGCAGAAGATCTGGCCCCTACGGCGCCAAGCATAACCGGTTATACGGCGAAACAGAACGCGCCATTCAGCCAGCAACTGCCTGAGGGGAGCGGTGGAGACGGAACACTAACGTACGATGCGACACCGCTGGCCGTTGGTCTAAGCTTCATTACCACGACTCGCACGATTGCGGGCACGCCGACAGAAACGGGAGCGACTACTGTCACATACACGGTCACCGATAGCGACGGCGACTCGGATTCCGTTAATTTCGACATCACGGTTGCTGCTGATCTGGCCCCTACGGCGCCAAGCATAACCGGATATACCGTGAAACAGAATGCGCTTTTCACCCAGCAACTGCCTGAGGGGAGCGGTGGAGACGGAACACTGTCGTACACAGCAACAGGGCTGCCTGTAGGTCTGACCTTCATTACCACAACGCGCACCATTTCAGGCACGCCCACCGAAATAGGAGCATCTACTGTTCGCTACACGGTCACCGACAGCGACGACGACTCTGCTTTCGTTGATTTTGACATCACGGTTGCTGCTGATCTGGCCCCTACGGCGCCAAGCATTTCCGGATATACCGCGAAACAGAACGCGCCATTCACCCAGCAGCTGCCGGAGGGGAGCGGCGGAGACGGAACACTATCGTACACAGCAACAGGGCTGCCTGTTGGTCTGAACTTCATCACCACAACGCGCACCATTTCAGGCACGCCCACCGAAACAGGAGCATCTACTGTTCGCTACACGGCCACCGACAGCGACGGCGACTCGGCTTTCGTTGATTTTGACATCACTGTCGCTGAAGATCTGACCCCTACCGCGCCAACCGTTACCGGTTATGCAGCGCATCAGAATTCGCCATTCAGCCAGCAACTGCCAGAGGGGAGCGGTGGAGACGCACCACTAACGTATGATGCAACGGGGCTGCCCGCAGGTCTGAACTTTATTACCACAACTCGCACGATTGCGGGCACCCCGACAGGAACAGGAGCGTCTACTGTCACATACACGGTCACCGACAGCGACGGCGACTCGGATTCCGTTGATTTCGACATCACGGTTGCTGAAGATCTGACGCCTACGGCGCCAACCGTTACCGGATATTCGGCGCATCAGAATTCGCCATTCAGCCAGCAACTGCCTGAGGGGAGCGGTGGAGACGGAACACTGACGTATGATGCAACGGGGCTGCCCGCAGGTCTGAACTTTATTACCACAACTCGCACGATTGCGGGCACGCCGACAGGCACAGGAGCATCTACTGTCCGCTACACGGTCACCGACAGCGACGGCGACTCGGTTTACGTCGAATTCGACATCACCGTCGCAGAAGATCTTTTGCCGACACTGCAGACCGTAACCAACACGCACGCCAAGCTGACAAAACTGTTCACCCTTCAGCTGCCTGCAGGCACCGGCGGCGACGGCGACCTGGACTACGATGCAACTGGGCTGCCTCCCGGTCTTTCCTTCGTCAAAGCCAGTCGCACAATCACAGGTACACCGACAGCTGCGAACAGTTACGAAGTCACTTACACAGCAACGGATGAGGACGGCGACGCCGCCTCGAGTAAATTCTCGATTAATGTCTATGCAATGCCTTCGTTGGTCGCCGTGAATGACATCATGGCACCAAAGGATGAGGCATTCACACTTGTGCTGACCGCAGTTTCCGGTGGTAGGGAGCCGTTCGAATACGATGCTACCCCTCTGCCGACTGGCCTGTCTTTCGTGACATCCACGCTAACGATTGCAGGTACGCCGACGGTCATACAAGAGATCGACGTCACATTCTCAGTAGTGGACAAGGACGGAGACACCGCGAGCCGGCAGTTCAAGATCTCCGTCAGTGAGGGAGACACCGAACCGGCATTCCCCTACGAAATCCCCGACCTCGATCTGCGAGTAGGTAGTCCTTTTGCGGTGACGCTGCCCAGCGCGACGGGCGGGAATGCCCCGTATACCTATACCATTTCAGGGCATCCCAACACGCTCACATTCAATTTGGCCACGAAAAGACTCGCTGGCACGCCCAACGCTACCCAGACCGGCGTGCACCAGGTTACTTATACCGTGACAGACCGCGATCTCGACGAAGTATCCCAGACGTTCGACCTGGATGTCGCAGCAGACAACACGCCCTCTGAACCGTCCATAGGCGACATGCACTTGAAGGTCGGCAGTAGTCTCCGGGCGGAGTTGCCGGCGGGTACGGGCGGAGACTCACCCTATACTTATACAATCTCCGCTTTGCCGTCCGGACTGATCTTCGATAACAACACGCGAATCTTGTCTGGCAGTCCAGACTCTGCCGGCGCAACAACGGTCACATATACAGTTTATGACGACGACAGCGACTCCGCGGCTAAGGATTTCACGATTAACGTCTACGCGTTACCGGTTTTGGCAGACATCTCAGATACGTCAGGAATGAAGGACGAACTGTTCACCCTCACGCTTCCGGCCGCTACCGGAGGCAGGCCTCCGCTCACTTACACAGTGACCGGTCGGCCAGCCGGAGTAGATTTCATTGAAAGCACCCTCGTCATTACGGGAACGCCGACCCAAGTCGAGATTGCAAACGTTACCTACACAGTTTCGGACTATTACAACGATCAGGACAGCGTCACATTCAAGATAACCGTGACCGACCTGGATGAAAGTATTGGCAACGACAACAACAATAATAATAACAACAACAACAATAACAACAACAACAATAATAACAACAATAATAACAACAACAATAACAACAACAACAATAATAACGGCAACATTGGTGGTGGAACGCTAACTCCGCCAGCCCTCACTCTTAGCGATACTACAGGATTCACACTCAGGGTAGGAGAACCATTCACGCAACAACTGCCGGCTGCCAATGGAGGGACTCCTCCGTATACGTACTCCGTCACTACTCTGCCGGCAGGCTTAACGTTTGATAGAGGGACGCACACTATTTCGGGAACACCGGCGGAAGCTGGCACGACGACCATCACTTATAGGGTCACGGACAAAAACAGTGGCCAAGCCAGTGATGACTTCACGATCACGGTTAGTCCGGCTGTGCTCAGATTGAGCGATTTGACTGGATTCACTGGCAGAGTAGGGGAGCAGTTCACGCAGCAACTGCCAGAGGCGACAGGAGGAACGAAACCGTACCTGTACCCAGAGCCGACACTTCCGGCCGGCCTGACTTTCGAGCAAGACACGCGCACCATCACGGGCACGCCGACGTTGGCGGGAACGGTTGATGTAACGTACACGGTGACTGACAAGAATCTTGAGACTGCGAGCGATACATTCACAATCACAATTAGCGAAGCGGAGTCTGAGCCACTTGGCGATACAGAAACTGGCGACGGCAACACACAGAGTCCGCCAGAACTGACGTTGAGTGACACGACGGGTTTCTCGGCAACTGTAGGGGAACTGTTCACTCAGCAACTGCCCGCGGCCAGCGGAGGGTCGTCTCCATACGCGTACAACGTCTCGACCCCTCCGGCCGGCCTGACCTTCCTGCACGCCACCCGCACGATCACCGGAACTCCGACAGCGGCGGAGACGAAAGTCGTCACCTACACCGTCTCAGACTCCGAATTTGCCACCGCCAGTGACACTTTCACTATCACTGTCGCTGAAGGGCAGTCCGGCCAACAAGGAAACGGCGGCAAAAATGACGGCGGCGGTGGCGGCGGCGGCGGCAAAGGTGGCAGCAGCTCAGGCAGTAAGAGCAATTCAGGCAACCAAGGCAATTCGGGGAACTACCAGAAATACGTTCCACCGGCGCCGTCGCAACAACAGAATTCATATACTCCCATTCCTGTGGCTGTAACAACACCTGTTCTCTTGAATGTGCGAAGAGGGCCGGGACTCGACTACGAAGTCATTACTACAGTTCCAGAGGGGACACGCGCAAGCATTTACGGCAGAGACCCGGCTGACGACTGGTTCCAGGTCCAGCTTGATGGGATTGAAGGTATGGTCTGGATCTATCAGGACCTGACTACCGTTGAAGGATCACTGAATGGCGTCCGGTTCCTGGCACAGTGGGAAATTGACCTGATTCCGAAGCCGAACGACGGTCCTCTGGCCATCACAACCCCTGACATTCTGAACGTTCGCTCTGGGCCGGGCCTCACCTATGACATACTGACAACCGTACCCAAAGGAACGCAGGCGACGATCATAGGCATCGGGCCCAACTCCGAATGGTATAAGGTAAGGTTGGGAGTGCTAAGTGAACCTGCCTGGATCTACGCCGGACTGACGACTGTGACCGGATCGCTCGCTAGCGTCAAGCAGTATACGCAAGCAGAGGTGGATGGGATAGTCACTGGAACTGACAATCCGGTGGCAATCACCACACCTACTATCCTGAATGTTCGTAGTGGTCCTGGCACCGAATACGACATCGTAACAACTGTGTCGCAAGGCACGCGGGCCGAAATCATCGGCATCGGCCCTGAAGATGAGTGGTTCCTGGTGGAGTTGGACGGCCAGGATGAGCCAGCATGGATCTATCAGGACCTGACAACGGTTGAAGGATCGCTTACTGGTGTCAGACAGGTGGCTTCCTGGCAAGTAGGTCAACCAAGCAGCAGTACGGCAGCCGAACGCCCGATTGCGGTAACCTATCCGACGCTCCTTAACGTCCGCGAAGGCCCTGGAGAAACCTACAACGTTTTGAAGGCCGTCGGCCAGGGGACCAGGGCCTGGATCATGGGAATCAGTCCGGACGAGAATTGGTATCTGGTAGAGATTGACGGCCTGGACCAATTGGGTTGGATAAGCGAGAACCTTACCGTTCTCGTCGGCTCGATGGACGACGTAAAGCAGATCACAACCGAAGAAATTGCGATGCTGCCAGTTGCCATCGCCAACACGGCCATCCTCAATGTGCGCTCGGGTCCGGGCACAGGCTACAGCTCGGTCACTACCTTGTCGGAAGGGAACTGGGTCGAGATCGTCGGCGTCAATGCAGGGTCCGATTGGTTGAAGATAAGTGTGAATGGCGTTACAGGAGCGGGGTGGGTATACCGAGAACTAGCCTATGTCGCCGGTCCCCTCTCGGAAGTGGCGGAAATCGCGGCCAGCGCAACTTCGACGACAACGCAGCCAGCGTCTACACAGCAGCCAGCGTCGTCGCAGCAGCCTGCGCCTACACAGCAGCCTGGGTCTACACAGCAGCCTGCGGCGAGCACGATATCTGTTGAAGTATCGCTACCATCGAATGGCACAATCGATCTCGAAGTCAGTTGGACCGATGAAAGCGTTTGTTCGGAACTCTACAAGATTTACTATAGGTCCAATACCGATTCGGCCACCTACTTTTCTCTGGAGACGGCAGTCATAGCATCGGCCGCCAATTCGAAAAGCCTGAGCTTTCAAACGCTACCTGACAGTAGCCTGATATCTGCCTGGTGCGGAACACACAGCGCCGGTCGGCAGGTGGCAGAGGTTCAGATTGAAGCAGATGTGGAAGGAACTTACAGTTCGGCGCCATCGGAGTCGGCGACTGATGCACTTGCTGCCGCACCGGTAGCGGTTCTGCCCAACTGACGTCGCAACAAAGCCAATGCGCCTGCGAGAGCGTAACTCTACCTAGCCACTTACTTGTGTACCAGGAGCCTAGCCCGGCCCACCCCGCAGCCCCCGCCATTCGAAGGCGGGGGCTTTATCTTTCGCCCCATTCCTGCGATGTCGACACGTTGAAATAGGGCCACTGTGAGTAGATGCTTGGTCCTTTGCCGCCGCCGCCTTTCCCCCGGTCTTTGATGGCAACTGGAATTCTGTTGGACGGCGCGCGACCGAGAAGGGCTCGTCAACAAGGCATCCCCCCTCAAGCCGCCCCTTCAACGGTCGCTGCTGTGTTCGGTGCGCCTGAGCTCCACTTCCCCAAAATGACCTGCTGGCCTAACCCGCATTCTCTCCCAAACGCGTCCCTTCGGGAACGTCGGTATCGCTCTCGAAATCAAGCTGGTATCCATCCGGGTCGGTCAATGACGTAAGCCACATGCCGTTGCTGACGAACGGCTGAGACGCTTCGATCCCTTGAGACTTGACCTGCCGATAGAACTGCAGCGCGTCTTCACAGATGAACACCGTCGTGACTCCCTCGCCCACTTTCCCCGTCGGCGTCCAGGAGTCGTGCCCGGAGGTTGGAAACTGTTGCAGCATCAGGCCCGCATTTCCCAGTGTCAGCCAGCACCAGCGCAGCTGCCCGTCCGGCTCCCACCTGTCCCTAATCTCGCATCCTAAACCATCCACGTAGAAGCGGATCGACGCTTTCATGTCTGACACTTTAAAGAAGGGTACGGCCTGCTTCACATTCTTGTTCAATTTTGAGCCGCCTTTCTCCGGCAACAACCTAAAGAAGCGCGCCTCTGCTTCAATGACGCAGAGGCGCGCTATGCCGATGACCATCCAGGACTACCAGTTCGTGTGCGACCCGTCACGGCGCCGCAAATGGGGCGCCTCCCAGAACCGGAACTCTTCCGCCTGTGCACGTTCCTCGTTGAACTCTACACCAAGGCCGGGACCATCCGGCACGATGTAGTGGAATCCATCCAACTCCGGTTGCACGGGGAACCAGTCGGTGTCGTAGAAGCGGCCCTCCTCCGTCGGGGAGACGCGCACTTCCAGCCAGGCGAAATTCGGCACGGCCGCAGCCAGGTGGACTGTCGCCGCGCTGCAAATGGGGCCGAGCGGATTGTGCGGCATCAGGTCGATATAGTGGGCTTCGGCCATGGCCGCTACCTTCGCGGCCTCGGTCAACCCGCCTACATTGCAGACATCGATGCGCGCGAATTGGGTGATGCCCCGTTCGATATAGGGCAGAAACTGCCATTTGCTAGAGAACTCTTCGCCAATGGCAAATGGAACATCAGTCATGCTTCGAAGCGCTTCGTAGGCCTCCGGTGTCTCGTCCCTGATGGGCTCTTCTAGAAAGTCCAGGGTTCCCGAAGGCATGCGCTGACAGAATGAGGCGGCTTCGGCCACGCTCAAGCGGTGGTGGTAATCGATGCCCATGACGGGTTCCGGCCCAATTGCCTCGCGTACGGCAGTGAGCCACTGTGCGGTAATGCCCAACGATTCGCGCGGCTCGAAGATATGTTCCGGCTCGCCTTCCTTGTGGTCGGAGCTCCGGCCGGCTCGAATCGCGGGCCAGCCCAAATCCACCAGCAACTCTACATTTTCGATTAACTCATCTTTGGTAGAACCACCCGTCGAAGCGAAGCAGGGAACCAATTCGCGCTGTTTTCCACCTAACAGCTGATACACTGGAACGTTGAGCGCTTTGCCGGCGATATCGTACAGGGCAATGTCTATGGCCGATATGGCGGCAGTCAGAACGCGGCCGCCCTCGAAGTACTGGCTGCGGTACATCTCCTGCCACAGCGCGCCCATGCGCAGCGGATCGCGGCCGATCAGGAACTCCCGATAGTGCCTTACAGCGCCTATCACGGCCTGCTCGCGGCCAGACAGGCCCGCCTCTCCATAACCATACAACCCCTCGTCAGTCTCAACCTTGACGATCATCTGATTGCGCTGTCCTACCCACACCGGATAGGTCTTAATGTCGGTGATTTTCATGGCTTTTTCCCAGCTTTCTTTCTGCGAATTCGATGGTTAAGGCCGACCTGCAAACGAGCTGTAGACAACGATTGGACGACTCCATCACCTGCCTGAATCAGAGGACCTGGAGGTAAGCAAGGACTGCGCCGAACTTGCCTGGTGTTTCATCCCAAGATCATCGCTACTCCAGCCCATCAGTAGCTAGTTGCCAATCGCTTCCCGCAAGCTCGCGGCCTCGGCGTCGGTCAATGCCCGGCTGCCCGCGGCGGCGTTGGTCTGTGCTTGTGCAGGTGACTTGGCGCCGGGAATCGACACGGAAACGGCTGGATGGGTAAACGTATATCGGATCGCGGCCTGAACCATTTCCTCCCCGGGCGGGACGACCTTGCTGAGACGGCCGACCTGTGCCGCGCGGGCCTCGAACTGGTCCTGCTGGGCGCCGCCTTCGTTCCAACTGGCGCGCACCGAGTCGGTGAATACGGAACCCTTGGCGTAACGGCCTGAGAGGAGTCCTTTTGCAAGTGGGCCGCGCACCATCACTGCGATGCCGTGCTCCTGGCAGTAGGGGAGGAATGCCTGCTCAGGTGCCCGGTTGAGCAGCGAGTAGTCCACCTGCACGACGCTGCAGGTTCCTTCGCGGTTGAACCGCATGAGTACGTCCAGGTCGTTTGTCGAGATGCCATAGGCGCGCAGACAGCCTTCATCTTTGAGCGCTTCGAATCCCTCCAGAAAGATAGTCGGGTCGCCAAGGTCACCTTTATGGCAGAGAATCACGTCGACCCAGTCGGTGCGCAGGCGGCCCAGGATAGCATGGCCGGAGATGCGGATGGAATCGACGCCCGTCTTAGGTATCGCGCCGCCGGTGCGCTGACCCCAGTTGCCAATCTTGCTGACCAATATCACATTGTGGCGGATTCCGGTCAGCGCATGGCCTACCCGCATCTCCGAGAGACCATTGGGGAAGCCGTAGGACTCGGCTACATCGAACAGGGTCATGCCGGCATCGTAGGCCGCGCGCACCGTCGACCAGGCCGTGACGTCGTCGATATCGCCCCACTGGTTGCCGATGTTCCATGCGCCAAGCCCGATCGCGGAAACGGGCCAGCCGAGTTTGCCGAAGCTCTTAGTGAGCATATAAGTGACTCCTTGTGTCCGTTCTGATATGATTTGGTGTGCAAAACCCACGTATGCTGTTCAACCCGAAAATTGTCTGCTATCACGTCAAAATACGCAAAGAGGAAGGAAGAAGGACAATGCCCTGCCAATGCACCTGCAAGCGCCGACTGTGCAATCTGTGCCTGGCCTGGAAAGCCCGGCAAGACCTGAAATCCAATTTCTGTCACAATGGATGAATAGAAGAAATAACTACTGACACTGACAAAATAATCTGCAAACCGTCTCATATTGGAGGAACGACCGCTTGGGTAAAGTGCTTGAAGAGTTCCCAACTTGTGGCATCGGTCAACACCTCTCCTGCCCAATCCATGCCCTCTGCCAGTGAAGAGACGCTTAATTCCAACGTCAACTAGGATAATTTGACGGAGATGAAGACTCACGGCCTACCTCCGGAATTCGGACAGGGCATGGGTGACCTGGAGCCAGCCGTTCTATCGACTGACAACTTTCTGGATATGCTCATACATAACGTGATGCCTTAGTATGTGCGGGAAATGCGTGTGTTCGGCCTCAACCCTTCTGCAGGAAAACTGATCGAGATGCGCGTACACGGTGTGTCGCCCGACTATATGCGAGAGATGGAGTCGCTGGTTCTGGACGACCTTACCCCAGAACGACTGGTCGAGATGAGTGTCCTCGGCGTTGACGCAAGGCATGTTCGCACAATGAAGAAGATCGTGTAGAATGCGACGAGGTTCGCTGCCTCCGTTCAGGTATAGATTGGCCGAAATCGAGCTTCCAGCAAGGTGCCGGCTACCTCAAGGAATGGGCTTAGAGACAAACAGTAGGCAGTGAAAGGGCAGTTGGAGTGTTCAGCGCACTATGGCCTGGTCCTCCGTATTCATGGTTGCGTCTGATACTCGAAACTGGGACCAAGGAGCTTAAATTATGAACGAAGAACGCATTGCCATCCTCAAATTGTTGGAAGAGGGCAAAATATCAGCGGAAGACGCAACTGCACTGCTGAAGGCTGTCCAGCAGCCGGAGCGTCCCAGCCGCTCGGCGCAAATCCTGGCCGATTCACTTCAGCCTGATGTACGGGATAAATTGCAGAAAGCGCCAGGTGCACGACCTGATGCAGAGGGGATTGCTCCCTCTGGCAAAAGACAGGGAGGGGAGCGAGATGGTCGCGGCGTAGGCCGAAATTCGAGGCCGTCACGCGACCGCGGCAGAGGACTGGGACCGCGCCAAATGCGCGGCCACAGCCGCGGAGGCCAGCGGTGATGCAGGCTTGTCTGTAGATTGGTCTTTTCATCAAGGTTGATGGCTTTTGCAAATCCAAAACGTGTGTCTGTCTTCGCCTCGCCCCGCATTGAATGATACTTCCTTTTCAGACAGGTGGGGCTATCAACCTGTTGCTCTGAAGGGAAACCTGGCGACGTCTTTGGTTGCAAGAATTGGTGACTGGTCAAAGCCCCACCTGGGAAGAATCCCCGGTGCCCGAATACTGTCAACTATGGTTTTCCTGGCGACGGCAAAAGCGATAGTTCTCGAGATCAGATAACGACTCCTCACTTCGACCCATACCACATTGATACCCACATGTCTAACCAACCTAACATCCTCGTTATCCTTACGGATCAGCAGACTTTTTCGGCTCTCGGCGCACACGGCAACCCGCGCGTCCATACGCCGCACATGGATTCGCTCGTCCGCAGCGGGTTGAGCTTTCAGAACTCCTATTGCCCTGCCCCTGTATGCGGCCCTGCTCGCGGCAGCTTACTGACCGGGCGGTTGCCGCACGAGACCGGGGTAGAGGTCAACGGACCTGATGTCAGGCCGGGTATCCCCACTATGGGCGTACACTTTCGCCAAGCCGGTTATCGACCCTATTACGCCGGTAAGTTGCATCTGGGGCCGAGACCCCGCAAGGGCGTGCAGAGCGTTGGCGGAAAAGACGGGTTTCAGTTTCTGTGTGACGAATACCCTGAAGGGATACCGCCGCAACTTGGGAGCGACACCGATCCTTTGTGGGCGGATCATGCCGTCGAGTTTCTGAGGCAGGAGAGTTCGCAGGGGGCAGATGCGGAGAGCCCTTTTCTACTGGTGGCCTCTCTCCACAATCCCCACGATATATGCTATTGGGTAATGGAGTGGCACCACATTGTCGATATAACGCCAGACAGCGAGCTCCCGCCACTTCCGGCCAACTTTGAACCCATAGTGGATGAGCCTGAAATCGTCGAACTGTGCCGGCAACGGACAGAGTACGGCCCGGAGATGAGCTGGACACACAATTGGGGTGAAAATGAGTGGCGCCGATACCTGTATGCCTACGATCGTCTGACCGAACGGGTAGATCAGCAGATTGGCAGGTTGCTTGGAGCGTTGGAGGAAAGTGGTCTCGCCGATGACACGCTGGTCGTACTGACAAGCGACCACGGAGAAGGTGTGGCGGCCCACAAATGGGTTACCAAACTGATGCTGTGGGAAGAGGTGGTCAGAGTGCCGTTTGTGATGCGCCTGCCCGGCGCGGTTCCGCAAAACCGGCTAGACAGCACTCACCTCGTTTCCGGGCTGGACCTGCTGCCTACTCTATGTGACTACGCAGGGATCACAGTCCCTTCAGGATTACACGGCCAAAGCCTGCGCCCTGTAATCGAGGATCCTTCACTGCCAGGGCGATCCAGCGTTGTGACAGAATTGCAGGCTTTCATGGATGATGACACGAAAAAGGGCCGCATGATCCGCACGGCCCGCTACAAGTATATCGTCTTTTCGCACGGCCAACGGCCTGAACTGCTCTTTGACCTGGAAACCGATCCTGGCGAAACGCGGAACCTGGCCTACCAGTCTGCTTTTCGAGAGATAGTGTCAAAGCATCGGGCACTGCTGATGAGAGAGATTGAGGAGACGGGGGATTCGTTCAGGCTTCCCTCGGACAGCAGCGGTAGCTGAGAGCCTTTGTCAGGGTGATTAGGCCCCGTCCCCGCACTTCCTCTTCGTCCAAAATCCCAGATAGGGCGGGCTGACTGACTTGAAATGCTCCCACGAGCCTGGCTCAGGATCCTCTTCCCAGGTCGTGTGCTCGCTAAATGCCAGAATTTCGAACCCGCTTGCAATCAAGCAGTTGATGAACGTTGTCATCGTGTGCCTGAACTCGCGCGGCCCCGGCACTTCGATCTTGGCGCCGTCTTCGCCTTCCACGCCCCAGGTGTCGCTGCCATAAATTGCAACGACGTCGACCTCACCATCGACGTAGGTCGAGTTGGACGAGTAACCCCTGATGGGGTCATAGTCGTCAGGATTGAAAGTCTGCGTATAGGGATTGTGCCACTGGACGTGATAGAGTCCCCCGGCCTTCAGCACACGGGCTACGCCGGCAAAAACGGGACGCACGTCCGGCACAAAGTTAATAGAGAAAGGCTGGTAGACGATATCGAAGGCGTCCTCGTCGAAACGGGACAGGTCCCGCATATCGCCTTGCAAGAGGACTGGTGACAACCCGTAATGGTCGGCAGCGCGCTTGTCGTTCGCAAGCTGTTCGTCCGACAGGTCCATTACCGTAATCTGCGCGCCCAGCAAACCTAGGGCGGCCGACTGTTGACCGCCGCCCCCTGCCAGGACAAGCAGGCGTTTTCCATGCACGTCGCCCAGTAGACCTGCCTCGTCCACCATCTCCCTTGCGGATTCCTCGTCCAACTCCAGTTTAGGCCGCGAGTAAAGTATTCCGGCGCGCGCCAACCCGTTCCAGCGTTCACGATTGAAGCTAGAAAGCTCATCCATAATTTACTTCCTTCTGTGTCATATCTTGAGTTGTTCGGATCCGGCCTGCAGTGCAAACCTACTCCTGGTATCCAGCAGCTCCTGCGCGAAGGCGAAACGGCTGGCGCATACCATTTGCTACCAGGAAAGCGTAAGTTTCTCGAACCGTTGCGCCTCAATCTGTCGCTCGTTGGCCCATCAACTCCTGCCAGGCCTCATGCCGAATAGTCCGCTCCTTGTAATGGTCGCTCTGCGAAACGCACAGGGGGTTGCCAAAAGAGAGAATGTTGACAGCATCCTGCACCTTGTCGCGTGCATCCCAGTCCCGCGGCCGGTTCAATGCCTCAGGGTCATGGTTCCACGAGGGGGCTGAGTTCTCACTGGCGCGGTTGAAGAGGAACTTGATCATGTGGCGCTTAACGTTCGAACTGTTGCTGGCGGTGCCATGCCAGAGGTCATAGTGGGTGAATGCCACGGTGCCGGCTTTGACAGTCATTGGCACCTGCCCTCGAATGTTCGAGTAGGTGGACATCCTGTCAGTCGGCGCGTTGCGAAACTGCGTCCCCGGGACGATCACGGTTGGGCCCATCTCGGCGGAAATAGTGTGAGGATAGTAGAGCCCAAGGAGGCGGTCGATCTGCGTATTTCGATTGTTGGTCCCATCCTGGTGCCACTGCATGGAACCGGATCCAGGCAGTTTACAATGCCAGTGGCGGTGGGAGTTTACGGTATAGTCCTCGCCCAACAGGCTGATGAGAGCGCCCCTCACCTGTGGATGATCCACGACCTGCCAAAGCTCGGGCACTTCCTCGGTTATGGCGTCGCCAGGGTTGGCGTTCAGGGTGTCCAATTCTCCGGCGATTCGCTCGTTCAAGCCCGCGGGCAGGTCCGGCTCGACAATGTGGTAGCCTGTAACAAGGAAGCGAGCCACGTCAACGTCTGTGAGCAGGTATTTGGCATCGATCATGTGACAACCTCCATCTTCTGCAATATGAACTCATAGCCAACTACATCCAGATCCGTGTCGCTGTACGGGGACTGCAAGTGAGGAAACTGTACAATCTGCCAGCCGTCTACCAGCGCATCGTGCACCTGAGAATAGGGCCATTCGAACTCTCCGCCGCTGATTTCGACCTGGAAACCGTAGACAGGTTCAATCAACGTATACCCTAGAATCTCTGAGAAGACGCTGGGAGTGCGTGCATGCAGATACAATAGGCGTTGGCGGGGCCGGTCATTGGAATCCATCTGTTTGCAGTTCCTGGCGGCGGGGTTGAGAGTTCAATTCTCCTACGCAATTATATGTTAAGGTCCTCGCGTCGGCAAGCAATCGACAGGAGTGAGTGAAGAGGAGTGATGAGAGACAATGGCCCTTGCAGAGTAAGGCAGGTCCCCAAAATGAAGTCGTCCAACCAATCTCCAAGACGGGGGCTGATCTGATTCAGATGCAGGTATCATCCCTTCGACTATCTGGCGTTGACGGCAAGCGCTCAAGGCGGTAGAATCTGCGTTATCGAGAAACAGTCATTCACTCATGTCAATCAGTGCAGGAAAGCACCGCGCTATGATGTCAGACGCCGACGCGCCGCAGTCCCTGTCAGCTTCCTCGGAAAACGGACACAACACCGGTCAACGCCAGCAGTCCGCCGTTCAGCCGCAAAACGGTTCGAGGCGAATGTTAGCGCCGCATCCAGTTATTGACTGCGACATTCATAACGAAGTGTCGTCCATCGAAGTGCTGATGCCCTATCTGGCAGATCACTGGCGCGACTATGTCCGGGAATCGGCCTTTCGCGGTCCCCACGCCAACGACTATCCTCGCGGCGCGCCAACCTCGGCGCGGCCGGGAAGCATGCCGGCAGAGGGAGGAGCGGCAGGTTCAAGCTTGCAGCTGGTGCGGGAGCAAGCGCTCGACCCTTGGAATACTGAGATCGGAATTCTAAACTGTTCCTATCGAGTTCAGAGCGTCAAGCAGGAGGATCTGGCGGCGGATTTGGCTACCGCAGCTAACCGCTGGCAGCTCGAAGAGTGGCTGACGCCGGAACCGCGTCTGCGGGGATCTCTGGTCGTCCCCAGCCGGACGCCTTCCCGCGCTGCAGAGGAGATTCATCGCTTCGGCGACCATCCGCAGTTCGTTCAGGTGGTTCTTCCAGTGCGCTCATTTATTCCGTACGGCAACCGCTTTTACGATCCCCTATATGCCGCGGCTGTGGAACGGGAACTGGTCATTGGTATCAACTTCGGCGGTGCGCCAGGTCATCCACCTACACCGGTGGGCTGGCCTTCGACCTACTTGGAAGAGCATGCCGGCATGGCGCAGGTATTCCAGTCTCAGGTCATCAGCATCATAGCCGAAGGGGTATTTGACCGTTTCCCCGAGCTGCGTATCGCCCTGATTGAAGGTGGCTTCGTTTGGATGCCTTCACTCATGTGGCGGCTGGACAAGGAGTGGAAGGGGCTGCGCTCCAACACACCATGGGTAAGGCGTGCGCCGTCCGACTATATTCGCCAGCATATGCGCGTGACGGTTCAGCCTGTTGGCGCCCCGCCCGATCCCCAGTATATCCTTCAGACAATCGAACAGTTGGAGACGGATCAGATGCTCATGTTCGCCACCGACTACCCGCACTGGCACTATGATGAGGACGAAGAAGCCTGGCCCGTAACATTGCCTGAGCCGCTCAGCGCAAACATCTGGCATGAGAATGCTCGCTCGTTCTATCGACTTTAGGGAGACGGACCATGACGCTGGAACTGGAGATCGCTGAACAACCGCAGAGGGCCGAGAAAACAAAGCTGGCCGTAATTGACACGGATATTCACAATTTTGATGTCTATGAAGACCCCCTTTTCAATGAGATCATCACCAACTATCTGGCGCCAGAGTGGCAGGAATATCACAAAATGATCGGGATGCGGGGGCATTACGGCGGCGGGTACCCGCGCGCCCAGCCCAACGCTGCCCGCACCGATGCCTGGCCGCCCAGCGGACGCCCGCCCGGAACTGACCTGGAATTCATGCGCGAGCAACTGCTCGATGCCTGGGACATGGACTACGGCATTCTTAATCCGCTCGCGGGAGCCGGCGGCCAGGTGAATCGCGAGTATGGCGCTCAGCTGGCGCGGGCCATCAACGACTATCAAATCGCAGAATGGCTGGAACTTGAGCCGCGGTTGCGGGCGTCAATCCTGGTCAACTACGAGGACGCTGAGCTGGCCGCGCAGGAGATTCACAGGCTGGGCGACCACAATGGCTTTGTGCAGATAGTCATCGTAGCCCGGACACAGGAACCGCTTGGCAGGCGCAAATACTGGAAGATGTACGAGGCCGCACTGGAGTATGACCTGCCGATTGGCATCCATTTCGGCGGGCTCGGCGGCCATCCCCTGACTGCGGGAGGGTGGCCTTCTTACTACATCGAAGATCACTGCGGTATGGCCCAGGCATTTCAGGCCCAAGTCGCCAGCCTCGTGTGCGAGGGTGTCTTCGAGCACTTTCCCGAGCTGCGCATCGTCATCATTGAGGGCGGTTTTGCGTGGATGCCTTCGCTTGCCTGGAGGCTGGATCAGAGTTGGAAGCGACTCCGCGCCGAGACACCCTATCTGAAAATGGCGCCGTCTGAGTACATGCGGAAACACTTCTGGCTGTCCACGCAGCCGATGGAAGAGCCGAGGCAGCAGGCCCATTTTGAACAGCTACTGGAACAGATGGACGGAGGGCGGCACCTGATGTTTGCAACGGACTACCCGCATTGGGACTTTGACTCCCCCGATCGGGCAGTGCCGGCCACGCTTCCCCTGGAAACTCGGCGCAACATCATGGCTGAGAACGCCCGCCAATTCTACAAACTGGCATAACGGATAGCTGGACGGACTAAATGGGCGGTATTGTCCGCTTTCTGAGCACGCCCTTGACGACTGTGCAGGGAACGCCCCTGTCACTGATCGACCTGCTAATAACGGTCGGTACAGTTCTCCTTTTCTACATCCTGGCGAGGGCAGCCGCCGGCCAATTCCAAAAGCGGCTGGAGTCCCGGCTCAAGCTCACCGCAACCAATCGGAGGCTCATCCGCACGTTCATCTTCCTGTCGATTCTGTTTGCAGGAATATACACATCCCTCTCCTCCCTGGGCGTAAACCTGTCCATCTTTCTGGTGCCGCTCAGTGCACTCAGCATTGGACTGGGCCTGGGACTGCAGAATCTGGCCAGTAACTACATTGCGGGGCTGGTATTGATGACAGAGGGAACGATACGGGATGGAGACGTGATAGAAGTCGACAGCGTTCGCGGCACGGTCCAGGAAATGAGTCTACGGACAACTGTTGTCAAGACATTCAGCAATACGGAGGTAATCGTTCCGAATTCGCTGATGGTTTCGCAGAGGCTAGACAACTGGACGAAGTCGGATCAGATTCTGCGCATCGAATCCCAAATCGGAGTTGCCTACGGGTCTGAAATCAGTGTCGTGCATGAAATTCTGCATGCCCACATAGTCAAACATTCGGCTGTGTTGTCCGACCCGGAGCCGCGCACCTTTTTGGTCGAGTTCGCCGATTCGGCCCTACTGTTCCGAATTCAGTATTGGATCGATGATCCAGCGCAGAGGCTGTCCTCTCTCAGCGAGATTCTGGAAGATATCTATCTTGGTCTGCAGAAGCAGGGCATTTCGATTCCTTTCCCGCAACGAGATGTGTGGCTGAAGGGGGATCCCTTAAGCCCTAACGTTGCTCGTGTCGCAGCAACCGATACTGAATAGTGTTATTTTGTACATACTTGACTTGAAACCGCCGACCGTTCGCAAGGAGACGTTCCCATGACCAAGTTAGGGGCAGCCCCGATTTCGGCGCCGGGTTGGACCGCCCAACCCCATGAAGGCGTAAAGATCGTGGACTGCGATGTTCACCATAATTTTGAGCGGCCTGAGCAACTTTTGCCCTACCTCTCCACTTTCTGGCAGAACCATCTGATCGACCAAGGTCTGCACCTCCCCAGCGCCGGCTACTCGAATGTTCCTTTCCGAACCAATCGGTCCGACCTGAAAGATCCAGGATTGAAGGAAAGGGACTTTAACTTCTCGTTGGAGTTTATGCAGCGCGAGCATCTCGACCCCTGGAACATCGACTACGCGCTTTTGACCGGACCGCCGCCCTTCTATGGCTACACGGGCCTGCCGGACCCTGATTGGGCAGCCGCTCTCTGCCGGGCCTTCAACGATTGGACTATTGAACACTGGCTGGAAAAAGATGAGCGGGTGATCAACGCCATTCTCATCTCCCCTTCCGACCCCGCTCAGGCCGTCAGCGAGATTAATCGACTGGCCGACCGCCGTGACACCGCCGCTGTAATGGTTCCAATGGGCACCAGCATGCCGTTCGGGAACCGATTCTACCACCCAATATGGGAGGCGTGCGAGGAGCACGGTCTGCCGGTTGTCGCTCATATCGGCGGCGGCGGCGGGGCAGCCCGGACGACCCCCACTCCGGTAGGCTTTCCTACCTACTACATGGAATCCCGCATGAGCCGCCCTTTCGTGGCCAGTACGCACGCCTCTTCTCTGATCTGTGAGGGTGTTTTTGAGAAGTTCCCCAACCTCATGTTTGCCCTCACTGAGGTGCAGCAGCTGTGGGCGGTTGCCGTGATGTGGCACATGGATTCGGATTGGAAGGCTATTCGCGATCAGACGCCCTGGCTTAAGCGATTGCCTAGCGAATACTTCCGCGAGCACATTCGCGTCGGATCACAACCCATGCACGAGGCTGAAACCACCGAGCAGCTGTATCAGTTCCTCGATATGTTGCACGCTGACGAAACGGTTGTTTACTGTTCTGACTTTCCTCATTTCGATTGGAACGACCCCGTTACAACCTTTCCCAAACTTGCGCCAGAAACTCAGCAGCGCATTTTCGCCGACAATGCCCTGGAAATGCTGCGTATTGGAGACGAAAGGCGATGACGAGTGTTGTCATCGCCAAAGTCTGGGAGATTCCGCCGGGCGGCCGCAAAATAGTAGTGCCATTCCGTGGACGGGCCGGCATCGGCGTCTTCAATGTCAAGGGCAAGTTGTACGCGCTGCGCAATATCTGCCCGCATAAGCGGGGCCCTCTCTGTACCGGGCAACTGACCGGCCATATTGCCGCCGACGCGCCGCCTTCCGCTTACGACAAGGAGTTGACCGTCAGCGGAGACGGCGAAGTTCTGCGCTGTCCCTGGCACCAGTGGCCCTTCGAAATCGCTACGGGACGCTGTCTTGTCGATTCTAACGTGCGAGTGAAGACCTACCCCGTGCGCATTGATGGCAACGATATCGTTGTCGATCTTGACGACTGAAATACCAGCCTATTCTGAGGCCGGGCCTGTGACCCAATTGGAGAAGAAATGACAACCAACACTATGATGGACCGCCGTAATCGTCTGCTCGGCATGGGAGCGCCGATCTTCTATGAGAGACCGGTCAACATTGTTCGCGGGGAAGGTGTATGGCTAGACGACGATGAAGGTCGCCGCTACGTCGATATGTACAATAACGTGCCCTGCGTCGGTCACTGCCATCCCCATGTGGTCGAGGCAATGCACAGCCAGGCCCAGACGCTCAACGTTCACAGCCGCTACCTGAATGAAGGCGTACTCGACTACGCTGAACGGCTGGCGAATCTTCACGCGGATCCCCTGACAAGCGTGGTCTTCACCTGCACGGGCACTGAGGCCAACGAGGTGGCACTGGGCATCGCCCGCGCCGCCACAGGAGGGCAAGGCTTCATTTGCAGCGACGCTGCCTACCACGGCAACTCCGCCGAAGTAGGTAAGTTCACTCGCGTCGGCCAACAAGGAGACGAAGAGCGAGCGGGGGAGATCAGCGCCTTTCCCTTTCCGCAACGCTTCCGCCCCCTCCGCGCCGGCGTGTCCGACGAGGAACTGACAGAGCTTTATCTGTCAGAGGTAGAGAGCGCCATCGACAGCCTGCGAGCAGATGGAATCGGCTTGGCGGGGATGCTGGTCTGCTCGATTTTTGCCAACGAGGGTTTGCCATCCTTCCCAGATGGATTCATGCCCCAGGCGGCCGCGCTGGTGCGTGCGGCAGGCGGCCTTGTCATCGCCGACGAAGTGCAGGCGGGTTTCTGCCGAACCGGAAACTGGTGGGGTTACGAAGCGACCGGATTCCTTCCCGATATCGTTACGATGGGCAAGCCAATGGGCAACGGGCTGCCGGTAGCCGCCGCCGCGGCATCGAGTGAACTGGTAGACAATTTCCGCCGGCACAAGCGCTACTTCAATACGTTTGCCGCCAGCCCGTTGCAAGCAGCCGCGGGAATGGCCGTGATCGACGTGATTGAGAATGAAGAACTGGCAAGTAATGTCGACCGGGTTGGCGTATATCTTAGGAACGAACTCTGCAAATATCAGGGCAATTGTGAACAGCTGGCGGACGTTCGCGGGCACGGACTGTTCATCGGCATGGAGTGGGTGCGAGATCGCGAATCGATGGCTCCGGATGCGGAAGGCGCCACTGCGGTCGTCAACGCTCTACGGGACAGAGGATTTCTGATCGGCAGCGCCGGTCCGATGGGCAATATTCTCAAGATCCGGCCGCCGCTGGTTTTCGAGCGGGAACACGCCGATATGTTCCTGACCGCTTTCGAAGAGAGTATTCGGAAGGGTGTGATGGCTAGAGGTGAGGGACCTGGAAAACGTTGAGCAAGCGACACATTCAAAGCGCGATGGGCCGGAAAATCCACATATCACGGAAAGTCAAGGGGAGTCGGGATGGCAGGCCACAGTGAAGATAAGGAGTCCGGCAACGGACTGGTCCTTCACAGGCATGAAACTTACAAAGAGAATGAGCTGCTGGCATCTGCTGCGCAGGCACTAGAGGCATGGGACATTGGCGTTGCGGACATCAAATTGGTTTCCCATTCGGAAAACATTGTTTTCCGAGTCGATTCTGATGGCGGGCAGGCTTTTGTGTTTCGATTTCATCGGCCCGGCTATCATTCGCTGTCTGAGCTACACGGTGAGCTTCAGTGGACGGCTGCCCTGAACCGGTCGGGAATCAACGCTCCCGTGCCACGCCTTACGAGAGACAATCGCGCGTATGTCAGCGCCTACTTGCCGGAACTGTTACAGACCAGGCATGTAAGTCTCGTCGAATGGGTCGAGGGGACCGCAATGGCCGCGTTGATTGAGCAGGAGACCGACAAATCCAACCTGGTAGACCACTTTCATAAGACGGGGCAACTCGCGGCTCGTATTCATAAACAGGCGTTGGCTTGGCAACCTCCGGCTGGATTTGAGCGGCACGCGTTTGACGCCGAAGGGCTGATGGGAAAGGATCCTTTCTGGGGTCCGTTTTGGGAGCAATCAAAACTTACGCCGGCCGAACGGGCGCAGATCATTTACGCCCGCGACAAGATTTATGGCATCTTGACAGATTACGGCAAAGACAGGGGAACCTACAGTCTGATTCACGCGGACTTACACCCGGATAACCTGATCATCACTGGCAACCAGGTGCACATCATCGACTTTGACGATGCAGGTTTTGGTTGGCATCAATACGAACTGGCAGTGGCTATCTCCTACTATCAGGACACATCTTTTTTCGACAAGATAAGAGAAGCCATCATCGCCGGTTACGTCTCCGTTCGTACTCTTTCGCAGGCCGATATCGAACTCCTGCCTGTGTTTGTCCTGATCAGGAGCATGGTTTCTCTAGGCTGGATCGAGCAACGCCCTGAGTTGGACAGCAGCCATAAGCTGCCCCTACTGATCGAAAGATCCTGCGAGCAGTCGAGAGCACTATTTGGCAGCGTCTGAAGTTCCCGTTCGAACAATCTCGCAGTAACGAAAGAGGGACGTCTCCATCGAGATTGGATCGTCGGTTTCGAACCAGATGCCAATACCAGATTACCCTCCATTCCCAAGACTGTTCCACCCCATCGAGTGCCCAGGCATGAGGCCCCGTTCAGCGGTCCCCCGGCGCCAGCTCTCTGCTATCGCCGAATTCTATGCGTTCGCCCCGAAAAAGAGTAGAATGGGAGGATTCAGAGACACTACACTAATGTGTCACCGGAAATACATGCCAAAAAAGTAAGGAATTCATGCCCGCAGAAACATTGGAAGGTCAAGAAGAAGAAACACCGAATTCTCCCCCTTCAGCTGAGACTAGCGACTTCGACGAAAACGTAAACCCTTCAGACCTGGTTGAGCCGGATAACGCGCTGCCAGCGATCACACTTGCGGAGTTGCCCAAGATTGCGCAAGATGCGGCCGCCAACGCCGGCTGGACAAGGTTGATGCCGGTACAGGCCAAAGCCATTCCCTATCTTCTTGCCGGGCGGGATTTGATGGTTCAGTCGCGCACTGGCAGTGGCAAGACGGGCGCGTTTCTGCTTCCCATCCTTCATCGAATAGATTCCAAAAGACGGGCCTGCCAGGCTTTGATTCTGGTACCTACGCGCGAACTGGCCCTGCAGGTTTCAAAGGAAGCCGCGATGCTGGGGGATGCAACCGGCGTCAGCAGCGTTGCGGTTTACGGCGGCGTCGGATACGGCCCGCAAATCTCGGCACTGCGTGACGGTGCGCAACTGGTAATCGGCACGCCCGGGCGCATCCTCGACCACCTGTTGCAACGGACGCTGCGCTTGGATAATCTGCATCAGCTTGTATTTGACGAGGCCGACCGCATGTTGTCGATGGGTTTCTACCCCGACATGTTGCAGGTGCAGTCCTATCTGCCTTCAGGGCCCATTAAGGGTTCCATGTTCTCTGCTACTTTTCCGGCGCATGTAATGCGTTTGGCCCAGCAGTTTCTGACG
The DNA here is from genome assembly GCA_963662575.1 of Caldilineaceae bacterium. Taxonomy (GTDB): domain Bacteria; phylum Chloroflexota; class Anaerolineae; order Caldilineales; family Caldilineaceae; genus Bin5. The sequence goes on along the minus strand of OY759723.1, from coordinate 4,451,124 downwards.
GAGCCCGATTTTCTCAGTTTGAGCCGCGATCGCGTACACGTCTCAGAGGCAGAGCATGTCCTCTTTGCTGATCCGGGCATGAAAAAGGATCGAGCGCTGGTGCGGCTTATCGAAGTGGAAAACCCGGCTGCCGCGCTCGTTTTCTGCAACACACGTCGCACAGTGGACTATGTGACGATTGTTCTGCAGCGCTTCGGCTATGATGCCGACAGACTCAGCTCCGATCTCAGCCAAAGTGAACGAGAGCGCGTGTTGCGCCGAGTGCGCGAGGGGAAACTGCGACTGCTGGTGGCCACCGATGTGGCGGCCCGGGGCCTCGACATTCCTGAACTGTCCCATGTAATTCAGTATGAGCCGCCCGAAGATCCCGAATCTTATATACACCGGGCAGGGCGTACTGCCCGCGCCGGCGCTTCCGGCGTTGCGATATCCCTGACAGCCTCTTTCGACGAACGCATGATGATGGAGCGGATCGCAAAACGCTATAGTATTCCGTTGGAGGAACGCAAGCTGCCCACCGACGAAGAAGTGGCTTCTACCGTTTCCGAGCGCGTCACTGCTCTGCTTGAGGCCAAACTACGCGTTCGCGATAACTTGCAGAGCGAACGAATGAGAAGGTTTCGGCCGCTGGTGAATGAATGGATGGAGTCGGACGAGGGCCAGACACTACTGGCAATGCTGGTCGATGACTTCTATCAAGAATCATTGCATGCGCCGCCGCCACTGCCTGCGGAAGAGGCAGCCAAAAGGCCCTCCGCAAGGCCCGCCAGAAGGCCAGAATCTTCGGATGGACAGAGACGGCGCCGGAGCCGCCCGCGACGTTCGCGCAACCGCCGCGAGTGAAGGCGCCGCCACCCGCTTCATCCGCCTGATGCACTGGCACGGGCTGTTGTGCGCAACTTCTGAATCCCTGCCTGCTTCTGGATATCTACCTCTCCTTATCCGGCACATTTCTTCGCAACTCGGACAGCCAGGCGGCAGCTGAGGAATCGCTGGGCGCACGCCAGTCTCCACGGGGACTAAGGGAACCGCCGCTGCCCACTTTGGGCCCGTTGGGAACGGCCGTCCGTTTGAACTGGCTGATTTGGAAAAAACGGAAGAGGAAAAGTTCCAGCCACTTTCTGATCTCTGACAGATCGTACTGGTTACGTTTTTGGTCGGGCAGGAAGTCCGGCCAAATGCCCTGGCTGCGGTCGCCCCAAGCCTGTAACGCCATAAAGGCAACTTTGCTGGGCCGGAATCCGTAGCGCGAGATATGATACAGGAAAAAATCCTGTAACTCATACGGCCCGATTTTCGCTTCAGTGGACTGCGCCGGGCCGTCACCCTCTCCGTCTCCAGGCACCAACTCCGGCGAAATCTCAGTATCAAGAATCGATTGCAGAACAGTGCTGGCAGAATCTTCAAACTGCTTCGTGGCGATAACCCAGCGGATCAAATGTTGTATGAGCGTCTTGGGAACGGATGCGTTCACGTTGTAGTGGCTCATCTGGTCGCCCACGCCGTACGTTGCCCAGCCTAGCGCCAATTCGCTGAGGTCGCCTGTGCCAAGCACCAGCGCGTCATTGTAATTTGCCAGACGGAACAGATGGCTGGTGCGTTCTCCAGCCTGCACATTCTCGAAAGTGATGTCGTACTCCGGATCTTCCTCTGCGAACGGATGCCCGATGTCTCGGAACATCTGCATTGCGGCAGGCCGGATGTCAATTTCATGCCCGCTGACGCCGAGTGATTCCATCAGGCGGTGAGCGTTGGAACGTGTGCCGGCGCTGGTTGCAAAGCCGGGCATTGTGTAGGCCAGAATATTGGTGCGGGGCAGCTTGAGACGATCCATGGTCCGAGCAGCGACGATGAGCGCCTGCGTCGAATCCAGCCCACCGGAAATGCCGACAACGATCTTCTTGATGCCTGTGGCTCGCAGGCGCTGCATCAGACCATGCACCTGGATATTGTAGGCTTCGTAGGCCTGTTCATCACGCCGCACTGCGTCGCTGGGGACGAATGGAAAGCGCTCTAATTTGCGATGCAGGCTGTCCGTGCGGGGCGAACTGCGGCGCGAAGTACTGCTGGCAGCTGCGTCGGACAGGCTCGGTGTCTGGAAGTTGAAATTGACGGATCGAATTTCCTCCAGTTGTTCGCGGTGCAGGGCAGCAGCATCGTTGAAGCTGGTCAGCCTCATGCGGCTTTGGGCCAGACGTTCCGTGTCGATGTCGGCGGTGATAATCTGTTCGTGATCGGCAAAGCGTTCTGACTCGGCCAGCAGATCGCCGTCTTCGTAGATCAGCGCGTGGCCATCCCAGGCCAGGTCGGTGGTCGATTCACCGGGCCCGGCGGCGGAGTAGAGATAGGCGGCGATACACTTGCCCGACTGGCTTGCACACAGGTCCTTGCGGTAATTGGCCTTGCCGATGGTGATGTTCGAAGCAGACAGATTGGCCAGAACCGTGGCTCCTGCCAGAGCGGCATAGGAGCTGGGAGGAATCGGCGTCCAAACGTCCTCACATATTTCCACGTGCAAGACGAAGGCTCCTTCATCTGCTGCAAGATGTTCGCCGCCACCAGCCTGCGGACGGCCCTGGCGACTGGCTAAAATGTCTCCAGCTTCTAACCCAGCCCGGAAGAGCAGATCATTGCCAAATGGGACGGTCTCGCCAAGGAACCGGACCTGTTTACCGACGGCATGACGTGCGGAGCTGAATTGCCGCCGCTCGTAAAATTCTCTGTAATTTGGTAGATAAGTCTTAGGTACGATGCCCAGAACGCGGCCGCGGTAGACGACGACCGCGCAGTTAAAAAGACGGTTTTCGAAGCGCAGCGGCGCCCCGATCAGAAGTACGGGCGTCATATCCTTGCTGGCGTTCGCGATCTGTCTGATGCCTGTGAGGACCCCGTCCAACAGGGCATCCTGCTGGAGCAGGTCGTCGATCGCGTAGGAGGAGATGCCCAGCTCTGGGAACAGGGCAACGGCCGCGCCTGCATCCGACGCCTGTGCGGCTAAACCAGCCGTGCGTTCGGCGTTGAATTCTGGGTCCGCTACCCGTACGTGGGGAACGCAGACCGCCACGCGCACAAAGCCATGGCAATAAATCGAAAAGAAGGAGTCGGTCATAGTTGCGTTTTTGACTTCCCTATTCCTATGAAGTCGATGCAAATACCTACCAGTAGCGTATTATCTGAGAAACTGGCCACCGGCGCAAGGCCCTGTGGACACAGGTCTCAAGACTCTGCGATAATTGAGAGCATACATTGCGGCCAGCTGAGAGCAGTGTGGAACTCAACCAGACTCTCAATATGTGCCGCTTCAAGGTCTTACTGAAATGGAGACGCCAAAATGACCTGGAAAGTTGCGGGCATTAACTTTGATCATTCGCATATGGGCGACCTCTTGCGCTTGTGCCATGAGCACCCCGACGTCGAGATTGTAGGCATCAGCCACACGGACATGGACCGTATGGAGACTGCGGTCGCTAACTTCAGTATTCCTGATGAGCAGGTTTTCACCGACTACCGGGAATGTCTGGAAAGGACGCAGCCGGATATTGTCATATTGTGCCCGTCCACGGCCAGCCATGCCGAATGGGTGCTGAAGGTAGCTCCATATGACGTTCATGTTCTGCTGGAAAAGCCGTTCGCGTCCGATCTGGACGCCGCCGATCAGATGATTGCGGCGATGGCGAATTCACAGAGACAATTCATCATCAACTGGCCGCTGCGCTGGTATCCCTGTCATGTAACTGCCAAGCGCCTGCTTAACGAAGGTACTATCGGCGAGCTTATCGAGGTTCACTATTACGACGGCAACCGCGGCCCTCTCTTCCATAGGGCCGACAAAGAGGATACCGGCGAAGCATATCGTCAGCGGAAGAACGAGAGCTGGTTCTATCAGAAGTCCGAGGGGGGCGGTTCATTGCTGGACTACCTGGGATACGGCGTCACGCTTGGGACCTGGTTCCTGGACGGCCGCGCGCCGCTGGAGGTGACGACAATGGTAGACGAGCCGCCAGGGCTGGAAGTGGACGAGCACAGTATCACGATCTGCAAGTACGCTTCTGGTCTGTCCAAGTATGAGACGCGCTGGGGCACGTTTACCGATCCGTGGACGCTACAGCCCCAGCCAAAGTGCGGCTTTGTGCTCAAGGGGAGCGATGGGACGATCAGCAGTTACGACTATGAGGACACGGTGCGCGTCCAGACAAATGACAGTCCTGAGGGCTATGATCAGCCAGTTGACCGCTTGACGCCCCCCAATCAGAATGTGGTCCAGTACTTCATTAATTGCCTGGAGACTGGAAATGAGCCCGAAGGCCCCCTGTCGCCGGCCATCTGCCGCATCGGTCAGCAGATCGTGGATTCGGCCATCCTCAGTGCCCGTGAGAAGAGGACGGTCCCGTTGCTGCCATGAAGGCGTTCTGAAAGAAAAAAGGCGCAGGCTTCCGCAGCCAACGCCTTCATACATCCCAACTCAGATCTTGGACACAGGGTCCACGAGATAGTGCAGATTCAGTGGGCGGTGACGGACTCGAACCGCCGGCCTATTCCTTGTAAGGGAATCGCTCTAACCAGCTGAGCTAACCGCCCGAATGCGGAACGACCATAGTATATATCACCACTTGGAGAACAAGAAATGTACAACCTGGAGGGAAGGGTTGCGCTTGTCACCGGCGCCGGCGGTGAGCATGGCATCGGCAGGGGGATTGCGCTGAGGTTGGCACAAGAGGGCGCGGATGTTGTGGTAACGGATATTGCTGCCAAACCCTATCCCGACGCTTCCTGGGGCGGTCTGCCCGCGGTGCAAGCCGAGATCGAAGCGCTGGGACGCCGGGCGCTGGCGCTGACCTCCGACGTGACCGACGAAGCGTCCGTCAGTTCGGCGATGCAGAAGGCACTAGCGACGATGGGGCGAATAGATATCTTGGTCAACAACGCGGGGGCCCGCGCAGCAGGAGACCGAGTGCCTGTGGTTGACCTGCCCAAAGAGGAATGGGACCGGGTCCTCAACGTTAATCTGACGGGAACATTCTTGTGCAGCAGGGCGGCCGCGCGTCATATGATGGCCCGCGATGGGGGCGGACGAATTATCAGTGTCTCCTCGGCCTCGGGATTACGAGGCAATGCCCGCTTCGGGGCCTACTGCTCCTCCAAGTTCGGCATCATCGGCTTCACACAGTCTCTTGCCCTGGAGCTGGCATCGCACGGGATCACCGTCAACGCCGTCTGCCCCAGCCTGATCCCCACTGAAAGGGTCGGCCACATGGCTAGCGTGCTGTCCGATCCCAATCTGCCTCTCGAAGAAGCGACGGACGACCTTCTTGCCAGGGCAGCGGCAAGTTCGCCAATGGGCCGCCTCGCCCAACCTGAGGACCTTGCCCGCACTGTCGCGTTTCTGGCTTCAGATGAAGCCGATTTTCTCACCGGTCTGGCTGTTCCTGTTACTGGCGGAGCGTTCATGGGGTAGCGATACAGGCTAGAGGGGGGACACTCCACATCCTATCTCCTTCTGGCGTTCAATTCAAGAATCGCCCCATGCCACATCTAGGTGTCTTCCTAGGGATCAAAGTCAGCAGGCAGCCAACAGGAATTGGAATCCTCCTAAGCCTAGTCTGGACATAAACTGGATAAAGATGCTCCGGCCTTCATTCGAGAATAAGGTAAGTGTTCTTACCGATCACAACCCTCATATCGGAGGCAGCGAAACGAGTCGACGTTCGCGGTCAGCGGCGAAGGCCAGGCATGCCCGAATATCTTCACGCTGCAGATCGGGGAAGTCGGCAAGGATTTCGTCCTCAGACATGCCGGAAGCCAAGTACTCCAGTACATCGTACACTGTGATGCGCAGCCCGCGAATGCAAGGTTTGCCGCCCCGCTTTCCAGGTTCGATGGTGATGATCCCTGAGTAACTCGTTGTCATAGCTAACCTGCCCTACTCTCTCATTTGAGAATACGTTGATCGCTCAGAACCTTGCCGCCAATGGTCTGCGTTACGACCGCGCCGCGATACTCCAGAATCTCCAGGTCGTTGGCGGGTACGCCGATTGGGCGTCTTGCCGGCCCCAAAGACATTGCCCGCACCATTGCTTTTCTGGCCTCAGATGAGGCAGATTTTCTCACCGGGCTAGCCATCCCGGTCGCCGGCGGGACGATGATGACTTAGTGACTCGGGCAGAGTGGTCCACACTCCACTTCGATTCTACAATGGTTCTGGTTTCTCGCGTTTCTCTGTTCCTCAATCATCTGAGAGATCTTGCCAGGGAGTGTGACGAATGAAAACGCAGCCCTGAAATTGCTCAGACACAATACGATGGATCTTGGATTCGCTAATTTCGCCTAAGTACCAGACTTCGACTCGGCCATCGGTATAGTAGTCGACCTGAACGATGTCAAGATCCTTCGCATCTTCGCCGAATTTTTCACGATAAGCGACTAGCGTTTCGTTCTGGATGAGCGGAAGGCCAGTTGAGGAAAGAGTCTTTTCGCCACCTGCGTACCCTACGAGAGTGCACTTCAATGTGGAGTCCAATGTGGGGGTAGCAGTGGGCGTCGCTGTAGGGACTATTGTAGGTGTAGGCGTCGCTGTGGAGGTAGCAGTGGGCGTCGCTGTTGAGGTCGCAGCAGCAGCAGTAGCTGTAGGCGTCGCTGTTGAGGTCGCAGCAGTAGCAGTAGCTGTAGGCGTCGCTGTTGAGGCAGCAGCAGTAGCAGTAGTTGTAGGCGTCGCGGTGTTTTCGAGAGGGTCAGAGACCTCCACCCATGCAGAATAGAACCCTCCTATTCCCTCATCATCGATCGCGGCGACGGTGTACAAGTACTCTGTGCCGGCAGTGGCGCTGCTATGCTGATACCTGGTAGAGTCTATCGCATCGTCCAGCAAAAAAACCTCTCCATCGTAGGCCCACGCTTCATATCTGGCGGCTCCGGGAACGGCGGACCACTCTAATTCGTTAACGCCTTCTTTAAGGGTTGCCGTCAACACTGGAGCAGGTAGTATCGGGCCGGCAACGGAAACGATAGGCAATGACCATGGCCCCTCCCTTCCTTGCGCGTCAATTGCTTTAACTGCGTAAGTGTATTTGGCTCCCCTGGTGAGTCCGTCATGTTTGTAGAAGGTGCCTGTCAGATTTTCCCCACCGATTTGAAACCAGTTGCCGGCAGTGGCCCAAAGTTCATAGCGTACTGCGTCCTGGACCGCTACCCATTCAAGCTCAATTGCACCCTCAACTGACTCTGCGGTCAACGTCGGTCTTTGCCAGAATGGTGTCGCGCTTTCTTGCGCAGAAGCCAAGCTCGCGAAATTGAGAATGAGGACTATGGCAACGAGGGCCATCACCAGCCACATCCCGTGCCTAATCAGGACTGTCATCATGTTCCGTTGACGCAGCATTCGTTACTATCTCCTTGCAGGGACGGCCCAGCTTAGACCACCAAGTCGAGGCCGCCGAACCATTGATTTCCGATGGGGTGACGGAGCTGACAGACGCTCCTTTGACAAAGAGGCTGTTACCGCAACATCGGATCGCATTTGACCAATTCACACAGGTGGTCCATAAGGAAGCTGACCGAAAACTCAGTAAAGACAATCTACCAAATCTCGGGGAACTACTGGCTTGTTAAAATCATGTATCTGAGTCCCCAAATCAGACGCAAACAATGGCAGCCCAGTTTCCGAGTGGAGCGCCAGATAATTTTTCTGAGTGCCAAAATTTTGCCCACTGCGCTCATTTCAGAATGCGTTGATCGCTCAGATCCTTGCCGCCAATGGTCTGCGTTACGTCCGCGCCGCGATACTCCAGAATCTCCAGGTCGGCCAGGCAGTTGACGATGTTGAACTGCGTGGGCATATCCTCCCACCGCGCCCGGTGCCATTGCACGCTTCCTTGGCCGCGCCACATGCCGAGGACACGCCGGTTGGGCGTGTGCGCAGGAGTCAGCACAGCGTATTCGGCGTCGGCGGTACCCCATTCGCCTGTACGCGGCATGTATTTGTAGTGTAGTGTTCCATCCCCGCTCGCCTTCACCGCCTGGGCAGCGATCTCTTGCTCCGAAACCTCGTTCAAGTCATGCAAGCTCAGGTCCAGAAACCGAAAACCGAGCCAGCTGCCGACGAGATGGGTTGCGCCGTTGTAGACAACCGGTTCAGGCAGTTCACAGTAGATCTTGGAGAAGCCGAGTTCCTCGCGACCGGTCAGGATGGGATCCGCCAGGTTCTCCCACAATACGAGAAGCAGACTGCCGGTCACTGAGTCTACCTGACCGCTATAGGAGACCGGAAGCGACGCTCCCAGCGTGTTGTAGCCGCGCCCCGCAAGCCAGTCGATCTCTTTCATATAGGTATAGCTGATCGTCACTACAGGCTCGCCGTTCAGAGCAAAGCCGGGCGGCAAGATCGCTTCCACGGCCGCGGCGTGCGTGAGATAGCTGACAGAGTAGGACATGCTCTTGGGGCTGTTTACACAATCGAAACCGCGCCCGTCCGGCCCGCGCCGGGGACCTGTTCGGGGCCCGAAGTGGGTCGGCATGCGGTACATGGCATCGGGCTGGAAGGAATAAGGCATTTTATGCGCTCCTGCGTTGAAGGTAGAGGACTATGTTTGCCAGAGAATCAGGTGGGCATTCCAAGCCGCCACCTGCATTGAGAGGGGAAGTTCCAGACTAAAGGGTAGCCGCCGCGTTCTGTTCTGGTTCTTATCTCACGCCTGCTCAAGCGCTCCGTCTTCCTCACCGGCCTCAGCGGCGGATTTGAGCAGTACTTTCCGCCTGTTGCCTCCTGCCGGATCTGCGCCGACCAGTCCTTTCGATTCGAGTATCTTGACCAGCTGCGCCGCGCGAGGATAGCCGATCTGCAGCTCCTGCTGCACGAAACTGGCGCTGATGGTCTCTTCGCCGCGAATGGCGTCGATGGCCTCTGCCAGGAGTTCGTCGTCATCATCCAATCGATCCAGCAGGCCGATCCAGGGCGCCACTCTTGCCGCGGGGCGGTCGGGATTCTCATGCTCATCACGTTCCAGCCACCAATCGACTACCCGCTTTATTTCCGAGTCGTTGACGTAACTGCCTTGCACTCGCTGGACCTTGGCCTTGTCAGCTCGCATGAGGAGCATGTCGCCCTGGCCAAGCAGCTTCTCAGCGCCGGGCGAATCAAGGATGACGCGGCTGTCAATCTGGCTGGTGACGGCAAAGGCGATACGGGAAGGAAAGTTTGCCTTGATCAGGCCGGTTACCACGTCGGTGCTGGGCCGCTGCGTTGCGAGTACAAGATGAATGCCGGTGGCGCGCGCCATCTGCGCCAGGCGCACAAGCTGCTTCTCGATCTCCTCCGGCGCAGTCATCATCAGATCGGCCAGTTCATCGACGACCAGGACAATATGGGGCAAAGTATCCAGCTTCTTCCGACGGCGGGCAACGCGATTGAAGGCATCAATGTTCCGTACTTTGTATTCACGGAACAGTCTGTAGCGTTCGTCCATCTGGAGCAGAAGCCAGGTCAGCGCGCCGTGAACATCCTCCATGTCGGTGATAACCTTGCCAATCATATGAGGAATCTGGTTGTAGCCGGGTAGTTCCACCAGCTTGGGGTCCACCATGATGAAACGGAGGCTTTCCGGGCCGTGGTACATCAGCAAGCTTACGATAGCGCCGTTGATGCAGGCCGACTTGCCCGACCCGGTTGCGCCGGCGATAAGCAGATGGGGCGCGCGTGCCAGGTCCGCGACAACCGGCGTCCCGGACGTGTCTCTGCCAAGCGCCAGCGGCAGCGTCCCGCCCTGCCTGGCCATCTGTTTACTCTGCAGGATTCCCCTCAAGCCTACCATCGTTTTTTCTGGGTTAGGCACTTCGATGCCGACAAAGGGCTGTCCGGGAACCGGCGCCTCAATGCGAATGGCAGGCGCGGCGAGCGCCAAAGCCAGGTCGTCGGCCACGGCGGCGATGCGGCTGACCCGAACTTTACGTCTTTGTCCGCTGCGCTCAACATACAATGGCTGCACGCCGAACTGGGTTACGGTCGGCCCGGTTTCAACATTGACGATTTCGACAGGAATATCGAAGTCCTGCAGCGTTTCGTGGATTATTTCCGCCATACCTTCGATGTCCCAAGTGAGCTGGGCGGCGTCATCATCGAGTACGGTTGCGGAGGGCAGGTCTTCTTCTTTGCGGCTGTGCTTGAGCGGGCTTCCACTGGACATGGCGGTCTTCGGTCTGCGTCTGGCCGGCGCCGCCCCTGGAATCGGCAGTTCCGCCTGGATGGCCCGTTCCGCCTCAGTAAGTTCCGAAGTCTCTGGCGGAAGCGTGTTGGCGAGAAGTGGATCTTCGACGTTGGCGGGGGAAGGCTGCTGGTAGTCGTCCTCATCCTCGAGCGTTAGCTGCTCTTGATCTTCTTCTTCAAACGACAGGGGTGAGTCGCCAAGGTCTTCATACGGCGGCTGCGGCTGTTCAAGCCAGGTTCCTGTCAACGAGCCGCGCAACTGGCCAATGTAGCCGAACAGGTAAATCAGAGGTGTGTGGCGGAAGAGCAGGTAAAGGCTCAAGAGAGCCAGCAGAACGGCGGACAGGGCAGCAGGCAGTTGTCCAAACAGACTGATTAACAGGTTGCCGGCGCCCCAGCCAATCAGGCCTGCGCCCTGGCCCGCGTCCGGAAACGACCATTCGGCAACCTGGTGATTGCTGATGTGCTCCAGAGAGGCCAGCGCCAACAACAGGAGTTCGGCGCCTACCAACGCCTCAGGGTGCCAGTAACCGGCCTGGCGGCCCAAAAGCAGCACTGCCCCCGTTACCAGCAGGCTGAGCACAAGCGGCCAGGCCATCCTGCCGGCAAGCATAAGGGTCCAGGACTCAATGCCGGATACGAAAAGAGTGAAGCCGAGGTAGCCGCCGAAAAGGAAAACGGCAAATCCCAGGACCTCGTTGCCAAATCTGTCCAACAGTTGCTGAATGCTGGCCTGCAAGCCGGCAGCAGGGCCGGTCTTCTGATACTTTCGCCGCCTACGCCGCTTGGCAGCCATAAGTCATGTCCCCAGGAACAGTCGCGCGGGACGCACCATTGGGTCGCCGAAATCCCGCCCGGTTCAATTAACTTGCTCTATGACAGTTGAGGTGTCTTCTTCCTGCATCGTGAGCAGAGCGTCCCAGTCGCCCTGCTCCATTTCCGTCAGCACCTGCGCAACCTGGCCTATTGCCACCCGCTGTTTGCGATACAGGTCGCTCTCGCTGATGGCGAGCCGGACAGCGATGTCGCGTATTTTGCGCCCCTGTATGAAACGCATCTCCAGGATATTGTAGAGCAGCCATTCGGGCGTGCTCAGGTCCTGCTTTCCGCCTGGGCGCAGGTTTTGTATGGCGCGCCCCAGCACCAGCCGTAAAGCCTTGGCGGGATTCCCGTCGGCTTCTTCGACGACACGATCAACGACCCGCAGCTGCATCAGCGGGCTACGGGTCAGCTTGGGGCCGCCCCAATAGTGGCTAAGAGCATCTTTGACCCAGCTTTCAAATTCCGGGTTATGAATCGGGCTGGGTTCAAGCAGTTCCGCCGAAGGCACTTCAGTATTTTCCGATACGTATGGCACAATGCCGCGTATCTGCTGGATGCGGTCGATGCCGGGGATGATGCGGCGCAGAGCGACCATTACCTGCATTTGCATTTTGCGATCGAGCAATGCCGCGGCAACGCTGTCGATCTGTTGCGCCAGCAAGCTCTGTTCTTCCGGGCTGATTTCCGGCGAATCGGTGCGGGCGCGCACTCCCAACATGCCAAGAACCATTTCTCCTTCGCGGCCGCTAGCCGGTTCCAGGACGGGCCAAAGCCAATAGCCTTCGTATTCGGCCGGTTGCAAGGCCGGAAGCTTTTGCGATGCCTTGCCTCCATTCATCGAAAGGGGAGTTCTGCCATCAGCACTGTGCCCAGACCCTCCACCCGAGTGCGCGCCGTTAGAACGAACAAGGATTAACGCCTCGTTCAGGGCATCGCTCCAATCCTTGTCGTCAAGTATCTCCTGTCGCGTACCCTCCGGTCCAACCATTGCTTCCAGGATCAAATCTGTACCGATGGCCGCAGCGACAAAGCCTGAACGAACGCGCAGTATCTCGCATAAAACGGTCAGATGGTTTTCGAGAAACTGCCGCAGATCCGTAGTGGTCAGCAAACGCTTGTCGAGTTCTCGCAGCCAGGCGATCTCTTCCCGATCCTCACCGTATACAACCCGGTCGGTCAATGCCTTTGACATGCTGAGAACTACCTGGGCGGCGATAGTCACACCGGTAATTACACTGAAAAGTACGATGTTGCGGGGCAGGCCCAGGATGTGCTCTACGGTTGGGATCGTCTGAATGGCCAGGATTACCAGAATCGCAACAACTGGACCCCGGGCAAAGTAGCGAATAAGGCGATATCGCACGACTCTGTCAGGCGTGTAAACGCCGAAAAATGCCACTGTGTAGCTCAGAAAGACGAGCATGGAACCGACAGCACTGTTGCCTACTATGGCCAACCCAAGAATCCACTCCGGCGCAAGCAGGCCGGCCGAAGCTTTGCCCAATGCGATCAGATAAGGGAAAGTGCCAATACCGGGCGCAGCCGATGCCAGCAGAAGATACGTCATTCGCTTGCGGCTCTCGGCGGTCAGACAGCGCTGGCGGGCCTTCCAAATATTGAAGTGGGAGAGAATAACGACGCCGGCAAAGAATGCTGTGAAGGGCCAGAACAAAATGCCGGGCTGTAGATAGCTGAGCAGCGGGTCAAACTCGACATATTCAACCAGGAGGGTCGAGAAGAGAGCCAGCAGAGCGCTTACGACCGAAAGTATGCCGATGGCATTGTTGATTAGCCGGCGGCGGTCGGTATGATAGTTCGTGGTGCGCAGAATCGAATAGGAGAAGGCATAATAGGCCCCCGGTAAGAAAGCAATCCCCAACCACTGGAAGCGCAGCCATTTGGTCGCCGAGTCGGCGCTGATTACTTGAGTCAAAGCGACTTCGGAGGCGTAGGTCACCATGACCAGCCCCAGCAGAAAGGCGAAGCGCCGAGCCACCGGATGGCGAAAATTGTATGTTAGCGTGTAAGCCAAAAGCGAAAAGGCGAGAATCACGACCACCGACGAGACGAGGGCGTTCATAAAGCCCAGGGCATCGGCGAGGGTCAACGATAGTTCATTCATAATTTACTGTCACTCGAATCGCGGCTTCCTCGAGATAGGGACGAGAATGTGAGACGCCACCCCACTGTCAGCGCATACAGTCTTCTGCTGGTTGAGGAAACAGGCTGCCAGTAAGCCTGCCTGCTTTCGGTTCTTGTCGAAAACATCCTACAGTCCAAAGTTGACCTGTTCGTTGACAACCACCCACATTTCGTTTCTTTTCTCCATCTCCATCGTGAAATTCCCGCCGACGGTGGGGGTCCTCTGGATGGTCATACCAACGCTCGCTCGATCGACCGTTTCGAATCGAACAGTTCCCATTTGAATGATGGGACCTTCCACGGCCATAGAGTCCTCGGCGTTCTCCAGCCAAATCGTTGGCCCATCGAAACCCAATTCGCCCAGCTGCTCTGCGGGGTGGCGAACCAGTCGCAACTGGGCCAACATGCCGTCGGCTCCCGGTTCGAGTTGCCGCCTCTGGCCCAGCTTGTGAATCAATGCGGTCCGGCGGATACGCATACTGTCCGGCTCTTCTGTATCGGTGCTCTTGTAGTAGTTGGCCAGGGCGAAGATAGGCCCGAACGCGTGTTGAGAAGAAAGCAGTCCCAACAGCTCCTCCCGCACGCGATTCCACATTGATCGCCACTGCCCCGCCGTGATCTGGTCGCCATACTCCAGGAGCTGCAGCGTTGTTTCCGCGCCCAGCCGGCTGATAATGGACGGCGGCGTCAGATATGTCGGATCCTGCTTCAATCTTGCCAGTAATATTTCGGGCGTTGCTTCTGCTTCCTGGAAGGCGTGAAAGCGGTAGCGTGTGTTCAGGGTGAAAAACACGCCAAGAATCACCGCTCCGGTCAGGAGCAGCACCAAAGTCCACGATAACGGGTCCATCGATTCGAAAATCTGCTGGTATGTCGGCATCGAATCCAGACCGAGCCTTCGCAGCAGTTCTTCAATTCGGTTTGTGCTTTCCGACATGCAGAATCAACCAGTCTTGACAAACGGCAGAGCGACTCCGCCCTTTATTCCCTTGAACACAGTTTGGGCCGTTGGTCGGCGACGTAGCCTGCTTCATTTGCGGAACTGCTTTGCACCTCGGACCTTTCTCGACATCAGACCACGACCGTCTGCGTCCAGGACAATTGTATCATATATCAACCGGCTAACGATGCCCGTTCTCTCGCGGTTCCAGCCAGGTCAGCAATCCAAAAAGGCCGCACAGACCCTTTTCAGCACGGTGGCTAAAAAACTCGTCGGTGTTGCGTGCGGTGTCAATTCCTGCGATTTCGATGTTGCTACCGAGTACACCGGCTGCAGTCAGCTGATCGGCATTGGCCTGCCACAGATCGAAGCAAGGATTTGAATGAACACCGTTACGTTTGCAGAAATACTTTTCTCCGCCAGTTAACTTTGCAGTTGCCAGTTGAATCACGTCATCGCCCACTTCGTAACTCTCCGGCCCAATGCTCGGACCAATGCCCACTTGCACATCGGCCGCGCGGGTCCCGAAGGCGGCCGCCATCGCTTTCAGGGCGGCAGGCCCAATCCCGTTGACGGTGCCTCGCCAACCGGCGTGGCAGGCGCCAAGTGCATGGTGAACCGGATCGAACAGAATCAGGGGCACACAGTCGGCAAATACAAGAAAGAGGGGCAAGGCAACCGCATTAGTGATGAGTGCATCGCAATCTTTCTTGCGGGAGCCGGCGTCATTCCAATCGACGCGGGCTACGGTTGCACTGTGAACCTGGTTTGTACGGACTGGGTGGGCGGGTTCTCGGCCAAGGGCCGCGCAAAAGCGGTCGAAATTTTCCAGTACGCGTGCACGGTCATCGCCGCGGCTGTGGCTGAAATTCAGACTCCGCCAGGGGTGGGGCGATACGCCGCCGTGGCGGGCGCTGAAATGGGCTTGGAGTGGGTGAGAGGAGAGGCTTTCAAAGGAATAGGTCACTACGCCATTGTTGTAGGGAATACGTTGCATTTTTCTGATCGGTTTCCTCTCACAACCGATTCGCCAACGTTGGCGTTGTCAAGCACTCTCCCGTTTGCAGTTTTCCTGCTGGGGAATCGGATTCACTCCAGTGGGACCGGTGCGATAGTTACATTACCCAGGCCCGTACTGTGTTTCTGGTCCTTGAGTTTTGTCCAGGGCAGCCAGTCCTGCGCCCGCCAGGCCCCGCCTTTAGCAGCTGGTATCGGTCGGTTTTCGTTGTCGCCGTAACGGAAGGCCCAATCGTCATCACAGGCCTGGCAGGTGAGACAGCCGGCGCTGTCGGGAGGGCACGAGAGACCGGTACGTTCTGCTGTGGCCAGCCGCAATTCGTAGCTAAAATAGTTTTCACTTACACCGCTCTGAACGATATCCCAGGGCAGAGCATCGCCTGCATTCCACTTGCCCAGGTAGTGCTCCTTGTCCAGCCCTAATTTTTCCATTGTGCTGAAGAAGAGACGGGTATTGAGTTGCCCCGGTGGAATCTCCAACAGCACATCGGCCAGCGCGCGATCTCCCCGGCTCAAAACCGCTTGCACCTCAGCCCATTCGGGCGAATCTGCCCGCACTTCGACTCCGTGTCGCGCCAACGCTTTGTTTATGGTACGCTGGCGCCGCTTAAGCTCCGCCGCCGGCATCATTGCTTCCCATTGGAAAGGAGTGTGGGCTTTGGGGACGAAGGGCGTGGCGTTTATAGCCAGCCGACGCTTGAATAGCTGTCGCGCCTTGAGAGTAAAGTCGATCAGCTCTTGTATGTCCTCGTCTGTTTCGGTTGGGTGGCCGGTCATGAAGTAGAGTTTGAGCTGTGGAAAGTTCATCTCGGCAGCCAGCCCAACTGCACGCATCATCTGCTCTTCGGTCTGGGTCTTGTTTATCACGTTGCGCAGGCGTTCGCTGCCCGCCTCCGGCGCGACAGTCAATGTCTGGCTGCCGCCCTCGGCCATCGCCCGGATAAGCGGAACGCTGATAGGGTCCATCCGCATTGAACTGGCGCTTATGGATGCGCCCATGCGTGCAAGCTCGGCCGCCAATTCATCGATCTGCGTATGGTCGCTCACCGCGGCGCTGACGAGTCCAATGCGGTTGCGGCCTGCTGCCATGGCCGTTTGGGCCCAGCTCAGAAGGGCTTCCAGAGGTTGTTCGCGCGGCGGCCGGTACACATACCCTGCCAGGCAGAAGCGACAGCCCCGGCCGCAGCCGCGCGCGATCTCCATGAGGTGCATTCCGCTGAATTCCGTGTCCGGCGTGTAGAGTACGGACTGGGTCGGGTAGTGAGGCAATTCACGCACCCACAGCCGTTCCACGGGCCGGAAGTCTACATGGTTTCGGTTCGACGGGCGCAGATGGGGAATGTAAAAGCCAGGCTGCCGGTCCAGCGTTTGCAGGAGCGCTTCACGATCTTCGTAGAGCGCGTCACGGCACAGGTCCACAAACTGAGGCACCGCCTCCTCTCCTTCGCCTATGAGTACGGCATCGAAGAAAGGTGCCATCGGCTCCGGATTCATGGTGATGCCAGGCCCGCCTGCAATGACTAGAGGCCAGTCAGATCCGTCCCAGCGAGTGCTGTCACGGCGCTCCTGCGCCAGCGGTGGAATACCGGCCTGGCGCAGCATTTCAATGACATTGAAGTAGTCCATCTCCCAGGAGATGGTAAAGGCCCAGATGTCAAAGTCAGCCGCCGGGCGCCCGTTTTCCTGCGAGAGCAGGGGCTCACCGGCTGCGGCCGCGCCCTTCTGCCAGAAGATGCGTTCGCAGACTACGTCAGGTTCATCGTTCAGCCAGCGGTACAAAAGTTGAAATGCCAGGCTGCTCATGCCAACGTAGTAGCTGTTCGGAAATGTCAACGCGATGGGGATACGGCCTCCCCAGTCCTTGACGACCGCGCCTTCCTCCGTCGGCTGGACGCGGCCCTGCCGGCCGCGGACGGCAGTTTTCTGTTGAGCTGAGCGTCTGCGATATTTTGCCATGATGCCTTGTGCAAGTCCTGTCGGCTCCGGAGGGCAGGACACGGTCCTCACCTCCCTTGCCACGCGAAAGAGTCGGCCTGTGGCGCAGCTTTCTTATAGCTTCCACAGCCAGTGTATGCGTCGCAACCCGCCTGCGTCGCTGCAGCGACGGCTGTTCGGCCTCCATTCTAACACTTGGTGGTCAGCCTTGCGAAAGCAAGGTCAGGGCCCTTTTCCACTCGGCCGGTGTATTGACGTTGGTAAACGTACGAAGTTCAGGGTCGAAGGCGCGCAATGCACCGCCCGCAATCCAGCGAACGCGCACATATGGCCAAAAGCTGTCCATCCGGCGATGACCGCACGCCAAACAGTTTTCTATAGCAGCGAGGCAGCGGCTGCTATAGAGTGCATGGAGTGGATGTGCTTGTCCGTTGAGAATAGGAACAATCGCATCACAACCGCTGTCTGACATGTCGATCAGATACTGGCATGCTGCCGCCGAAAGAAGGGGCATGTCACCGGCGACGGTCAGCCCCCAGCCTTCGGTCCGGCGCAATCCGGTCGCGAGGCCGCCCAATGGGCCCACTCCGGGCGAGTCATCCGGCAGGCAAAGCAACTCTGTGTTAACGCCTGCCGGATCTTCGCCCCACCGTCTGCCGGTCTGGCTTGAATAGCGCAGAGCCTCACAAACTTTGACGCTGTTGGCAACGACTATCGTTCGTGCGGCCAGGGCCATGAGACGTTCGGTTGCGTGCCGAACCAGCGGTATTCCCAGCGGCGGCACAGGCAATAACAGTTTGTCGGCGCCCATACGACGGCTGCTCCCCCCGGCAATGACAAGCAGCGTAACGGAAATGTTGTAACGGATGTCGGGCCGCACTGCGTCCATGCACTGGTTTCCTCATCCCAAAAGAAAGAGCGAGTTGCTTTCACAACTCGCTCTCATTCGACAGTCTGTTTGCCAACTGATTACTCAAGCCGCTTGGGCTTCCAGATGCTTTACGACATCGCCAACCGTTTCGATATCCTGGGCTTGCTCGTCGCTGATTTCACCGCCAAACTCTTCTTCGAATGACATTATCAACTCAACCAGGTCCAAACTGTCGGCGTCCAAATCTTCCTTGAACTTGGCATTTTCGGTCACTTCATCAGGATCAACATCTAACTGATCCACTATGATATCGCGAACCTGCTCGAAAGTTGTTGCCATACTCATACCCCCTTTTGTCGATACACGTAATCAAAATCAATGCTAATGTCTTGCATTATAAATCATAAAACACTAGAATCGAATGAGAGTTACGTTTTTTATTCAGAAAATTGGGATAGATATTTCTTGCCAGACGTAACAGGTTGACGCAGGGCTTTTCCGGTGTGTGTTGGAGAGGCAAGTAAGCCGCGCCGTATATTGGTCCTTCTCCTTGTCGTACAACCAGATCCTACTGCGCCGTCTGAATTCTCGGGACGTCGAGCAAAAGTAACAGTTTTCTGATTCAAGCCCATGGAGGACCCGTTTGTCCACGGCCGGTCGAAAAGACGACCATATCCGCATAAACCTGGAAGAGGATGTTGGTTTTAGGCAGCTGACGTCGGGGTTTGAGCGCTACCATTTCACCCATCAAGCACTGCCGGAAATCGACCTTGCGCAGGTGGACACCAGCGTCACCCTTTTTGGGAAGCGACTTGCCGCGCCTATTCTGGTCAGTTCCATGACCGGAGGAACGTCGCAGGCAGGACTCTTCAATAGGCGGCTGGCAGAAGCAGTGCAGAAGAGAAGCCTGGCGATGGGTGTTGGCAGCCAGCGCACTGCGCTGGAAGACTGCCATACAGAGGCCTCTTTTTCCGTCCGTACATACGCGCCCGACGCGCTGATCTTTGCCAATCTGGGGGCAGTGCAGCTCAACTACGGCTACACGGTCGATCAGTGCCGGCGGGCAGTGGACATGGTCGAAGCCGACGCCCTGATCCTCCACCTGAATCCTCTGCAAGAGGTTTTGCAACCGGAAGGCGACACCCGCTGGGGCGGGCTGCTGTCCCGAATTGAAGAGGTCTGTGCGCGCCTTGGCGTTCCCGTCATAGTCAAGGAGGTGGGATGGGGGATAAGCCCGCAAGCGGCACGAAAACTGATCGATGCCGGAGCCAGTGCCATCGACGTCGCAGGCGCCGGCGGCACCTCCTGGAGCGAAGTGGAGAAGCACCGCGCGCCGACGGAGCGCCAGCGTAGGCTGGCAGCATCCTTCAGGGAGTGGGGCATCTCAACGGTCACAAGTCTGGCATATGTCCGCGAAGCGCGGGCAGCCGCCGAGAGGCCTGAACTGCTGCTCTTTGCAAGCGGCGGCGTGCGCAACGGTCAGGATGTTGCCAAGGCAGCCGCGCTGGGGGCAGACCTGGCAGGACTGGCATCACCGTTCCTGAAACGTGCCGTTGAATCGACAGCGGCGGTGGTGGAGGAGATTGATCTGCTGGTCGATGAGCTCCGCGTTGCGATGTTTGCCAGCGGATCCAGGAACATTGAATCGCTACGGCAACCGGGTGTCCTGGTAAAAGCGACTGATTTGACTGAAGGCACAGCTCCAGGTCCCCTACGGTCTCTGGAGATCGGTCCATCCGAAAGTGTTGGCGGGCGCAACCAGGACAGATTTCGTTCTAATCCCATAGACGGTATGACTGCCTTCAGCCTTGCCAATCCTGAGTCAGACATAGCAAAGAAACCGTCCAATGAAATCATCGGCCGTACGAGAGAGTCCGATTCACATGGAGCGGGCGCCAGCGTGCCGGGCAGCGTGTCCTTGGGCGAATTCGCCTCACTGTGGTTGCCAAAGCTTGAAGAGGAAATGAAGACCGTTCTGGCGACGCGCAACCCGATGCAAACGCACCACTACTCAATGATGCACTATCACATGGGCTGGGCCGATGAGGCGCTCCGTCCCGGTTCTCTTGCGGCAGGTAAGCGCATACGGCCGTTGCTCTGCCTGATCGCTTGCGAGGCGGTCGGCGGAAATCCGGCGGCTGCGATGCCAGCGGCGGCCGCGGTCGAAATTCTGCACAATTTCTCTCTGGTCCACGACGATATCGAAGACGGCGACGAGATTCGCCGCCACCGACCAACAGTGTGGGCGCTATGGGGCGTGCCCCAGGCGATTAACGTGGGCGACGGGTTGTTTGCTCTCGCCTTCGCGGCGCTGATGCGGTCGGCTGACAACCCCCCTGCTGACGCCCATTTATCATCGGGCGGCGGGAACGGCCCGGCACTGGTCGCTCTCGACCGCTTTACCGAGATCTGTATAAGTCTGACCGAAGGCCAGCATCTTGATTTGAGCTTTGAAGAGCGGGAAGACGTTGCCGTTTCAGACTATCTGCATATGATTGAAGGGAAGACTGCCGCTCTGATCGCAGGATCAATCGCAATGGGCGCGCTATTTGGCGGGGCAGACGCCCGCCAAACCGACTGCTTGCATCGCTTTGGACATAACATTGGACTTGCTTTTCAGATTCAGGACGACATTCTGGGAATCTGGGGCGATCCTGAAGTGACAGGCAAAGCGGCCGGTAATGATATCCTGCGGCGCAAAAAGAGCCTGCCCTTGCTCTATGGGTTGGAGCATCCAGCATCTGCTGACGGCATCAAATCTCTGTGGCGCACTGAAAAACCAGAGGTTAAACTCCCGGACGTGCTTGGGCTTCTGGACAGGATAAACGCCAAGCGTTGGTCAGAAGAGCAAGTACACCGCTATCACAAAGAGGCGGTGGATGCTCTTTGTGATGCGTTGGGCGATCTGGCTGGCAGTTCAAAGTTGCTGGAAGTGGCAAATGGGCTCCTGCAACGCCAGAAGTGACAACCTCTTGGAAGAAAGCTCCGCAACTTCCTCCCGCTGTCATGAAAAGAGTCACGCCCTGACAGGGCGACATTCACACTGCTCTACAACACCGCACTACAGTGCCTGATCAGCCCAGTTTTCCAGTTGGTTTCTGACTGCGGCACAAAAGGCATCAGCGCTAGCCCCATCCAATACGCGGTGGTCGTAACTGAGGGCCAAGTCCATCATCGGGCGAAAGGCCAGATAGTCATCAACACTGGCTTCATAAGGTTTAGCGCTACTGACGACCACCGGCCGCTTCTCTATCGCCCCCGTACCAAGAATAGCCACCTGCGGCTGTAGGATCACCGGCGTTTGGAACAGGCTCCCGGAAGTGCCATAGTTTGTCAGCGTGAAAGTGCCCCCTTGTGTGTCGGCGGGGGTGAGTTGGTTATCTCGGGCGCGTGCCGCCAGGTCAGCCACCTGTCTGGCAATGCCAAGCAGATTCATATCGCCGGCGTCGCGTAAGACAGGCACGATCAGCCCGCCTACTCCAGTGGCGTCGGCTGGCAGGGCGACGGCCATGCCGATGTTAAATGAGTGCTTGAGCAGTAGGCCCTCCTCCGTCCATTCTGCGTTGACCGCAGGAACCGCCTTCAACCCTTCAACAACTGCCGCCACAATATACGCGGTCAGGGTCAGGCGCACGCCTTGCTGCGCGAATGCGCCCTTCTGGGACTGATAATGCGCGGTAACCGTACCCATGTCGACGCTGTGCACCGTCGTGACATGGGGCGCTGAGAAGGCGCTCTGTACCATGTTTCTTGCGATAATCTGGCGCATCCGGCTGTGTGGGACGAGCGTTTCGTCCGCTTTCAACTGTCTGGTTGCAGCCACGCCTTTGGCCGCGGATTCGGGTTCGGGGTGAGAGGACTTTTTCTGGCTAGCGGGTTGGGGAGAAGAGGCGGAGATCGCCGCGGCGGTCAGATGGGACTGACCCTTCTGCTCCCTTGCGTACTCAATCAGGTCTTGCCGGGTCAGATTGCTGAGAGGGCGCTGACCGGCGACTTCCCGCAGATCAATGTCATAAGTCGCGGCCAGCCTGCGCACTTCCAGGGTCACCATAGAGTAATCAGGGGAGGATGATTCCTCCTGCATGACGTTCTTGACCTGTTGCGCGTCCTGCTGTGCTTCCTGGCCCGTGTTCAGTTCCCCCTTGAGTGTGGCCTCCACGTCGCTCTTTGTGATCTGGTCGCCGTCATCTTTGTGGATGGCCGATAGGGCAATGCCTGCCTCTTCTGCCATGCGCCGAGCCACCGGTGTGGCCCGAATCGCGGCGGGTTGGCTATTCGGAGAGTCATCTGTTTCCGATTGAGCCGGCTCACTTTCGCCGCCGGCCAGATCTGAACGGGCCGATGTCTCCTCTGTCGCCGGCTGCACAGATAGCGGTACAGGACTCTCGGCCGCTTCCCCAATAACAGCTATGACTGCATTAAGATCGACGATTTCACCCTCGCCAAAGTGAATTGACAGAACGGTGCCTCCCACGGGCGCCGGAATCTCCGTATCCACCTTGTCAGTCGCAATCTCCAGCAGGGGATCTCCGGCGCTTACATTCTGCCCTTCCTTGACCAGCCAGCGGCTGATGGTCACATCTTCCACTTCCTCGCCCATATCGGGCAGAGTTACATCAGTTGCCATTACGAAATCCTTTTTGTCCCCGCTCCATCTCCAAAACAGTGGCGATAATATCTTTCTTCCATGGTAGGGCCTCTTCTTCCAACACGCGTGAAACAGGGATGGAGACTGGGGCCATGCCCAGGCGTCGGGCGGGGGCGCGTAGCAGGTAGGGGGCCTCTTCGTAGACACGAGCTACCAGCTCGGCGCCGACGCCACAGTTCGCATAGGATTCGTGAACCGCCAGCAGGTGTCCGGTTTTGGCTACCGATTCCCAGACCGTCTCAGTGTCCAGCGGCTCGACTGTGCGCAAGTCTACAACCTCACAGTCGACGCCATGTTCCTCATGAAGCGTCTCGGCGGCTTCCAGAGCTTGCAAAAGGCAGTAACTGAAGGTAGCGATAGTCACGTCTGAGCCTGTCCGCTTCACGTCCGCCTTGCCGATGGGGACTAAGTACTCTTCTTCGGGCGGCGGCGCCTCTCCACGCGTAAAATAAAGCATTTTGTGTTCGAGAAATGCAACAGGATTATCGTCGCGAATTGCTGCCTTGAGCAGGCCCTTGGCATCGTATGGTGTTGCCGGCGCTACAACTCTGATACCGGGGAAGTGCGCGTACAGGCTTTCAACTGACTGGCTGTGCTGCGAGCCGTAGCGTTTGCCCCCCCCTTGCTGTCCCCGGATCACCAATGGGACGCTCAGGAGTCCGCCGGTCATGTAATGGTATTTGGCAATCTGATTGAAGATCTGGTCGGCGGCCACCAGCGTGAAGTCCATATACATCAGCTCGACGACCGGCCGCATCCCGACAGCGGCCGCGCCAAGGGCCATGCCCATAAAGGCCTGCTCGCTAATGGGTGTGTCCAGGACTCTCTTCTCGCCGAACTCGTTGAGCAGGTTACGAGTTACACGGAAGAGCCCACCGTAGTGGCCGACGTCCTCGCCGATGAGGAATACATTCTCGTCGTGCTGCATTTCTTCACGCAGCGCCTCGTTTAAGGCCTGAATGTAAGTAGTTCTTCGCATAGATATTCCAGATTAGACTCTAAGGAACTTCCCGGGCCAACCGATCTGGTGAGTGAGAATTCAACTCCTATTCTCCCTCCGCAGAGACAACAAACACGTCCAGGTAGGTTTCCGCTTTGTCAGGCCAGGGGCTGTTCTCTGCAAAAGCAACCGCCTCGTCGATTTTTTCGTCGACCTCCTCGTCGATTGCCGTGATCCGGGCCTCGTCTATGCCCCTTGCTAGGAGTTTCTGCCGCAAGACCGTCAACGGTTCATAGGCCTGCTGCATTTCGACTTCCTCCTGCGGGCGGTATGTCTCCAGATCGCCTGCCATGTGTCCGGCAAGGCGGTAGGTTATGCCCTCGATGAAAGTAGGCCCCAATCCCGACCTCGCGCGCTCGGCTGCTTGGCTAACGGCGGCGTGGACGACTTCCACATCGTTGCCGTCGATCTGCATTGAGTTCATGCCATAGGATCTGGGGAACAGGTAAATATCTTCGATTGAAGAAGTGCGCCAGATTGGCGTCATTTCTGAATAGCGGTTGTTCTCACAGTAGAAGATGAGCGGCAGTTTCCACTTGGCTGCAATGTTGAAAGTCTCGTGCATAACCCCCTGGAACAGCGCGCCGTCGCCGAAAAATGTGATTGCCACCCGCTCCTCTCCGCGAATGTGGCTAGCCAGGGCTAGTCCTGCGGCGTGGGGCACTTGCGCGGCGACGATGCCGTTCCCTCCCATCATGCCGTGCTCAGGAGAAACGAAGTGCATCGATCCTCCCTTGCCTTTGGCGAAGCCGTCGCTCCGCCCCATGACTTCGGCAATTGCCCGCCCCGGATCCATGCCCCAAGCCAGGCCATGATGGTGGCCGCGATAGGTGCAGGTAACGTAGTCGCCGGGGCGCAGAGCGTAAGCCGCGCCGATGGCATTGGCCTCGTGGCCGATGGCGGTGTGCATAGCCCCGCCGATCTGCCCCTCTTCTGCCGCCGCCAGCAGCGCCTCTTCCATCAGCCGGATGGTCAGCGCCATCCGATACATTTCCTGCAGGAGTTCTGTCGGTAGGGCTGGCACATCAAGATCCGTAGCCGAGCCCGACGGCAAGGCATCGGTCGTGATCGAAGCCGGAGGCGTGCGACTTCCTGTGTCCGCCTCGCTTGTCGATGGAGACTGCGCGGCGCCGTTTTCGGTTTCGACTGCTTCAGTCACATTGTCGGCCGTCTGCATACCTGAAATTCCTGTCTATCACACAGCTGTCCGGGCTCTCACCCTAACTACCTGGCGGAGCCAACATGGCGTACATATCACAAAAATTAACGGAGTGCGTTTCCGCACCCCGTTACGTACCAATCTTTGTCTGGAAACGCGATTCTCGCCATTGAGATTATTTGCTGATCTTTACGTCCTTCGTCGAGACTTGAAGTACGCCGCAAATGCTTGTGCCGACATCGTCTATCGAATGCCAGCCATTTCCTGCAACAGATGCCAGTTCGCCAGCCGGTCGTCCTGGGCCATCATCAAGACCTCCGACGGATTGCCCTCTTTGTCGAACTGCTTGCTGAAGCGGCCTTCCGAACGGGCAAAAGTGATGAAATCGATAGTCTCACCGGTCTTCTTTATCGTGTACCAGTCTTCCTTAGCCGCGGGGTTGCCCTGAAGACTGAGGCGGTCGCGGATCGTGTCGCCTTTGCGCGGGTCATAGACGAACATGGGGAATGCGCGACTGTCTACTGCCAGTTTTGCCTGGTGGCGGGCCATATTGTCGGCAACGCCATGCTCAGGCTGGCAGGTCGTGAACACATTGACGATCGCCGGCCCTTGGAATTCGGCTGCCTCCAGGATCGATTTGTAAAAATGATTGGGGACAGACTGTACCGTCTGGGCAACGTATGTGTTTGGGTGCATCATGGCGATGCGGCCCAACTCTTTGCGCATCTCCTGTTTTCCGGCATGGGCCGTGCCATGGGAGTACATCTTGGAATCCTGGCCCGTGAAGGAGGCTGTGCTGGTTTGGCCGCCGGTGTTGGAATAGACCTGCGTATCCAGCACGAGCACTTTGATATTAAAGCCGCTGGCCAGCATCCTGCTAAGCGCCTGAAAGCCGATGTCGAGCATGGCGCCGTCGCCGCCCATCACCCACAGCTGCTTGTCCTGCCAGCCGAGCTGGTCCCAGCGCATGCGAAGACCCATGGCGAAAGTAGGACCGTCTTCAAAGAGCGAGTTGCTCCAGGGGACGATGTACGGGTTATAGGGATAGGTGCTTCCGTAAACGGTATTGCAGCCAGTGCTGGCGGCAATGCCGAGGTTCTCAGAACCGTATTTGTAACCCAGCGCAGCCAACCACATGCGGATTGCCGTCGCCTCGCCGCAACCAGCGCAGGAGCCGGCCCCGCCCACGTAGAGCATGCTCTGCTCAGCCAGCATCATGTCCACGGCGACGCGCTCGTTGATGAACTCCTCCGGCGTTGGCGGCAGCTTGCGGAAGAATTCGATGCTCTTCTGGTAAATCGGAACAGTTGTATCTTCTTTCTCAATCATCTTCAGAGCGTGATATCCAAGATCGTCGCAGGCCTCGACGCATTCGGCGCAACCCTTGCACTTGGTCGGATCGATGAAGATGCCGAATTTTCCGGGTGTCTTCTTTCGTTTTGCCGGAATTTTGTAAAACTTATTGGTTTCGGCGAACTGAAGTGACATGAAATTGCGCTCGGCCTCGTTTTCAATGTCATCTAAAGCCTCACCGAGCACGTCATCTGTCACGACCTTGCCCAAAATAGCAGTATCCGGGCACTGGGTGACACAACTCATGCAGCCGGTACAGTTCTCTTGAATGTACTCTGGAATCTCCGGCGCAATGTAACTGAAGTCGCGATAGGCGCCGGTGCCGGCAGGGATGATTGAGCGGGCCAAGCCAACGTCCGCCTCGAGTGAATCCGGTCCCGGCCCCTCGTTGTACTCCTGGACTACCCTCTCAAAAAAGTCGTGGGCATCAACGACCATCGAATCAAAGCTGCTTCCATGGCCGTTGGAACCGTCAACTGCCGTGTCGGCGTGGTCTTCAGCATGTTCGTCTGTATCGTGACCGTTTGTCGTCCGGGTCAAATTGCGGATGTCGAATGTATTTACCGTAACACCCATGGGAGTTGCCGCCTTTCAATTAGATAGAAGACCGGTTACGCTGATTCCGGTAGTCAATTAAGTGAACAGTGTAATCTCTGCGCCGGGAATGAGAACCGGTGAGGTAATGTCCTGTGCGATAATCTCCGGCGGAATCTCGAAGGCCTCTTCGTATCCGCGCCTTACACAGCGCATGTTTGCCTGTACGACTGCTTCGCCGCGCTTGCCAAAGTACTTGCGCAGAGCCTGCTCGGAACGTTCCATTACATCGTCATCATTCAGTTTTGCGTTCGCTGCAAATGGTGTCACCCGCAGGAAGATACCCAGCAGTACGATACCCTGCATACGAACTTCCAGATCGGCTACCGGCGCCTCTTCGCGGGAAATTTTGGCGCCGTCTGCGGCCACAACCCGTAGATTCTTCTCGCGGATCAGGTCTTTGGCCTTGGGCGGCACATTGGACCACACGTCTTCCGGCGAAGACTTGTTTGTCTGCACAAAGAGGGTGCCTCCTTGCTGAAGCCCAGCCAGAGGATTGCTTGTAAAGAAGGCATTTATGTCGTTCATCGGCACGAAATCAACGTTGTTGAGTTCGCAATGGGTCAGAATCGGCTCGTCTGCCACCGTCAGATAGTAAGTGGTGGGTAGGCCCTTCTTTTCCGAACCGTACTTGGGGTAGGCCTGCACTTTCTTGCCAAAGATGTCACCGGCGATTGTGGCGATGACCTTGTTCGTTGTGACCGAACCAAAACCGCCGACCGAGTGGCCGCGCATCGAAAACGCGCCTGGCGGGCGTACATCCGGGTCGTCGTCCATAGGCAGAGCGAGGTCATGCTTGATGCCCACGACAAAGAAACGGGGGCCATCCTCCACCATATTGCGGGCGATCGAGATGAAGTGACCCGGGCGCACATCGCGGCTGCCCAGACCAGCAGAGCCACTGTAAATCGTCGGGATGTCGTCGATAGCTGCGAAGCCGGGGCTACCGGTATAAGCGTCTGCAAATGCTGCCTTGATATCGTTAGTTACCGGGTTGTTGGGAGCAATCGGGTCGTCCATGCGCTCAAGCACCGTAAACCCTCGCAGATTCTTCAGTGCCTCCACGATCTCCCGGCTGGGGAAGGGTCGATAACAGGTGATATGCACGACCCCAAGTTTTATTCCTTCTTCGCGCCTAATGTAGTCGACGGTCGCTTTGGCCGTTTCGATCATGCAACCCATGCCAATAATGGCGTATTCGGCGTCCTCCATACGGTAAGTGTCCAGCATCTGGTAGCGGCGGCCCGTCAGCCGGTAAAACTCGTCCATCGCATTCTGGACCGCGTCCCCTACCTTTGAATAGTATTCACGCTGGGCAATTTTGCCCTTCATGTAGCTGTCCTGGTTCTGTACAACGCCGGTCATTACCGGATTATAGGGGTTGAACAGATTGACCAGTTTGTCTTCAGGCTTCCCGATGAACTCCTTCATCATTTCCGGTTCACAAAGCAACACGTCTTCAACTGTGTGGGTAGTGAGAAAGCCATCCTGGACGTTGAAGAATGGTGTGCGGCTGTCTTCGGCCGCGCGACGGGTGATCAGCGCCAGGTCACCCGACTCCTGGGCAGTGCGTCCGAAGAGGATGCCCCAGCCGGAATCGGATACGGACATGACATCGTCGTGGCCGGCGTGAACATTCAAGCTGTGGCTCGTCAAGGCTCGCGAGCCGATGTGAAATACGACCGGCAGTCGCTTGCCTGAAATCGTGTAAAGTACTTCGTGCATCAGGATGAGACCCTGGCCGGATGTGTAGTTGCTGACCCGACCACCGGCGACCGCGAAACCTTCACAGGCGGCGGCGGCGCTGTGCTCGGACTCGGGCTCAAGGAACATTAACTCATCACCCCATAGATTGCGGGCGCCATTGGACACGGCTGCTCCATACCCGTCACTCATCATTGTTGAAGATGTGATGGGATAGGCGCAGGCGGCCTGCGTTATGTGTGTCTCGGCCCACACTACGGAACCGGCTCCATCTGTCGTCGTTGGGATACCCGGGTACGGCACATGCCCATTCAGGTTGTCTGAGAGCTTCTCAGATGAACCAGAAAGGTGATTTGTGTCTGCCATGGTCATCCTCCTGATGCCAATTTGGCGTGCAGAATAAGGACGGAAACTGGATCTACAACAGTATATCCCGTCCATTTGCGATAGTGTACCACAGATTTGCACAAAGGATCAACCCTCGACTTGTGCCAATCTGCTAATTCTTCATGCAACATTTGCAGTGCTGCGAAGTCCGAGGCATACAGCTCCGAGAACTGAACTGCCAATAAAAAGCACCGGGATAGGTCGGCTCAAACTACTTCGCAGAAGAATCCGAACTGTAGTCGGCGCCAAAATCGTCTGGCGCTTCCCAACCAAAATCATTCCAGCGTCACGATTCCGAGCGGCGTCTCCAACCGCGCCCGCATCGCCGGCGAAGGGCCGGCCGTCACCAGAATATCGATGTGCAGCGCCGAAAGCATTGGCTGCACTTCCGCGGGTCGGGGGTGAAAAAGAGACAGCTCTAGCAGACGCACACCCTGTGCTGACGTGGACGACGGGTGCGGCGTTTCAGGTCCCCATTCGATCAGAAACGGCACCAGTCCATCGCCAGGGGGCGGCCAACCTTCCTGTGTTTCGGGCCGCTTTGTCGTGCGCCAGCTCAGTTTCACGCCGTCCGGCCGTTCACGACCGCCATCTATTGCCACACCGGGATCGTAGCCTGCGGCTTGCGACGCACGCGCCACCTCTTCCAAAGAGGGAGCAAGCACCGCCCATGTCGCCAACCGCGGAACCTGCGGCCGATCCAAGCCGAACGCCAGCGCCTGCCCGCTATCCTGGCGGCTCTGGGTTGGATCCGGCGCGATGATCTCAAGATAGCAGGAGTTGCTCAATGCCAACAGCGCATTGTGCGTTCCATTAGGATGCCTGCCACCGGCAGAAGGGCGCACGCCAAGCCGCTCGGTAAGGTTGTCAATTGCCTCTTCCAGATTGGGCGCGGTGTAAACGAGATGATCGGGTGATAGAGCCATAATTGTAGTGTGGTACTGCCTCCTGGTGTTCTGTCTGCCTTGGCTATTGTATAATGGTCTGCAACGCGGCGAGAGCAGGTAAGTGCCTGCCAGCACGCCGCGAAGCAATTTGCGCAGCATTGTAGCCTACCACCACATACGGCCAAAATGGACAAAACCCTCAACAGGAGAAACGATGAGCGCCGAAGAACAGAAACCGACGGAAATCGAAATCTTCTTGTTCGATCTGCGGGGATATCTACTGGTTAAAGACGCCCTTACGGCTAGGGAAGTCGCCGCCTGCAACGCCGAGATCGACGCCACCTTGCCACTTGAAGTTGGACAATGGACCGGATACGTTCACGGCCATCAGTACGGTCCTGCCGACGGCCTGAACCTGCAACAGATTTATGAAGCCGGGCCCGGTTTCGAGAATCTGATAGATCATCCGGCCTGGATCGAAAAGGTCAAATGCTTCGTCGGCGGCGAAGGCTCGTTTGATTTCCATCACGGGCCACTATTTATTGATGAGAACTTTGCCAACCTGCGAGAACCGGGTGAAGCAATCGGCATCCACTCCGGCGGACATCACACGAGCCAACGCAATCAATTCCGCTTCCACAACGGGCACTTTATGAACGGTCAGGTGAACGTTTTGGTAGCGCTGACCGACATCGGTCCAGGCGACGGCGGCACGATGGTGATCCCCGGCAGTCACAAGTCCAACTATCCGCCCCCTGAGTATGAAGCGCACAGTATAGGGCTCGGCGGTTCGGCCGATGCTGTCATAGGGGCAGAAGAGATTTATATGGAGGCCGGCGACGCGCTCCTCTTTGTCGATACGATCTGCCATGGTTCGGCCCGCCGCTCCGTGCCGGGGGACCGCCGCGTCGTCGTCTACCGTTACGGTCCGTCGTGGGGCATCTTCCGTTTCGGCTACCGGCCATCGCCAGATCTTCTGGACCGGCTTACACCGTCGCGCCGCGAAATCGTCTGGCCTCACGAAGTCATGGAGCGCAAGCCACAGAAATAGGAGCCTGTTGCTTACCTCATGCGCGACGGGACGTACCACATATCAAGGTTGTCACCCAGACCATCCTTGACCGGCTCCGTCGCCAGGGCCAATTGCTGCAACACGTCCTCGGAAAGCGTCAATTCGAGCGAGGGAATATTTCTACGCACCTCATCTGCATTGCGCGCGCCGACGAGCAGAGAGGTGACCCCTGCTTGTTGGCGTGCCCAGGCCAGGGCCACGGCCGCCATCGGTTCGCCCAATTCTGCCGCGATGCCGCGAATTTTGTCCACTGCTGTGAAGAGTTCTTCCTCAAGGCCCGGTTCCCCATGGTGGGACAACGTCCGCTCGTCTGAAAAGTGACGCGAGCGGCCCAGGCCCTCGGGAACTTCGTCCGCATTGGCATACCTGCCGGTGAGGATACCCTGGGCGAGCGGACTATAGCAGATGACTCCAATTCCGTTCTTTCTGCACAGGGGCAGCACTGCCCTCTCTATGCCCCGCCACGCCAGGTTGTACGGCATCTGATCAGTAATGCAACTGCTCAGCGAAATCATTTCGGACAGATCCTGTTCGGCAAAGTTGCAGACCCCGAAGGCGCGGATCTTGCCATCCGCCTGCAAAATATCCAATGCGCCGGCGGTCTCGGCCAGTGGCACCTCCCGGTTGGGCCAGTGAATCTGGTACAGATCTATATAGTCGGTCTGCAGTGTGCGCAGACTGCGCTCACAGGCGCTGATCACGTCGTCCGCCCCCAGGTTTTCTGCGCTCACCTTGGTGGCGACAACCGCCTCATGCCTCCGCCCCTTCAACCCGAGGCCCAGCACCTCCTCTGAACGGCCGTATCCTTCGGCTGTGTCAATGAAGTTGATGCCTTCATCGAGAGCGGCATGGACCGCGGCAATCGATTGGGCGTCATCCTGTTCGCCCCACACGTTGCCGCCCGCAAATGGCCAGCAGCCCAGCGCAATCGTCGAAACCTGAATGTCGCTTCTCTCGCCCAAATCCTTGTATTGCATCGAGGTTGCCTCCAATTGCTGTAATGTCGTAGGTTGTACGCTACCGCAGGGGTGGAGCTTTTGCAAGGCGACCTTTCGTGGTAATCTCTAGGGCAAAACCACCACCTGACCAATAAGCGGACCTCGCCATGCCCACCATCCGTAGCCAAATCTTCAAGTCTTACTTTCGCCTGCGAAACAGTCGTCTTCCCCTCGACCGTCCGATTCCGGACCAGCGTGAAACGCTGGACCGCAGGGGCCGTCTTCTCCCAATGGCCGAGGGAACAGTGGCGGCACCGGTCAACGCCTTTGACGTGCCGTCAGAATGGATCGATGCAAGAGATACCCGATCAGACCGGGCATTTCTCTACTTGCACGGCGGCGGCTATTTCATCGGCTCCTGCCAGTCCCACCGCGGATTCGTCTCCCATATTGCCCGCGCCAGCAATGCCCGAACTTTATTGCCTGAATATCGTCTTGCGCCGGAGAATCAATTTCCAGACGGTCTGCTGGACGCTCGCGCTGCCTACAGGTTTCTGCTGGCGCAAGGCTATACGCCTGACCGTGTAGTTGTTGGCGGCGAATCGTCAGGCGGAGGTCTTGCCCTCGCGCTTTTGCAAACGCTTAGGGATGAAGGGATGCCGATGCCGGCCGGCGCCGTTCTTCTCTCCCCCTGGACCGATCTGCTGGGAACTGGGGAGAGCATGCGGACTCGCGCCAGACAGGATCCCTGGCTACGCCCCGCGGGAATAGAAATAGTGGCGGATCGCTACCGCGGCAAGACTGCAACCGATCATCCGCTGGTTTCTCCATTGTATGCTGATCTGACTGGACTGCCGCCGCTGCTGATTCACGTCGGCAATGACGAAATCCTTCTTGACGATTCGACTCGATTGGCATCAAAGGCGAAAGCCGCCAACGTGGATGTGACTCTCAAAGTCTGGAAAGGCCTCTGGCATGCCTTCCACGCCTTCTATCCCTGGGTGCCGGAAGCAAAGATCGCGCACCGCGATATTGGAGATTGGGTCAAAGCAAGAACGGAGACAGACAGAGCAGATGATTCGACACAGCGACGTTCGTACGGACGCCGACGCCCGCCAGTGGGAGGCGCGCCTCAATCGAGAAAGGCCGCAGAGGACCGAGGTGGCAGCATGGATCGCAGCCAGGATCAGCGCCAATTCAGCAGGCGCTCCTCGAGTAGTTGAGCTGGCCTGCGGCGCCGGTTACCTGGCCGCATATCTTCAACGTCAACTACCTGGCCTCCGCTATTGCGGCTTCGATCTCTCGCCCCACCTACTTAGTCATGCACGGCGCCGTCTGGTCGGCAGCGAGCCCGGTCACAGTGAAGATGTTGAGATGGAGTTCTACTGCGCAGACCTGGTGAGCGACGATTGGACCGAAAAGGTGCATGACCTGGGGTGGATGGGCAAGGTGGACGCGGTTGTCTCTATCCAGGCGCTGCACGATCTTGGCGGCCTTGAGCAGCAGGCGGGTGTTCTGAAGCAAGCGCACGCACTGTTACGTACCGGAGGCCTGTTGGCCTATGGCGATCTGCTTCAGGATCCCGATAATCCCCATTCAAGCCGTTACGACGCTGCCCAACACGTGGAGATGCTGCTTGAGTGCAGTTATTCGCGGGAAGGCAGCTTGCCGGCGGACCGCAATGATTCTCAGGCGAATTCTAATGAAGGCGCCTCCGCACGCTTTGGCGATTTTGGCTGTTTTGCAGGCTACAAATGAGTGCTGACACAAACGCAACCGACTATGGCGAAGAGGCGGTCACGGCCGAACCGACGGCGCCTGCACTGTGCCCCTATTACGGCAGCGGCGAGCTGCTCAAGGCCAAACACGAAGGCGCGTCCATGTTGTCCGGGCGCAAGTTGGAGACCTGGGCCCTCGCTCAATTGCCTCTATTTTCCAACGCGAAAGTGTTGGATGCCGGCTGCGGATGGGGGAGATTCACCTGGCCGCTTATCGAGCAATTTGGGCTGGTATCGTCCAATGTTATCTGTAGCGACAGTTCGCTGGGCATGTTGCAGAGTGCTGCGATTGAGGCGGCACGAAGAAGTCATCTGTCCAGTTTTGTAACCGCCGACATACAGGCGCTGCCTTTTCCAGCGGGACACTTCGACGGCGTTATGGCCAATCATGTGCTCTATCATCTGTCCGATATCCAGGCAGGAGTCCGCGAACTGGCGCGGGTTGTGAAGGAGGACGGCTGGCTGCTGGCCACAACCAACAGCGATGAAATCAGAGTGCCGGTGCTTGAATTTCATTACGCTGCACTGGACAAACTAGGGATCGACTATGTGCATGAGTCCCGCTCACCATTCTCGATGGAGAATGGCAAAAAGATCCTTGGCCGCAGTTTCAAAAGAGTTGACTGCATGTACTTTGAGGATGAGACACTACACGGCTCTGCCGACGAATTCCTGGCCAGCTACAAAACGATAGGCCGCTATCGCAATTTGGTGGCGCAGGACGATATTGAACCAGACAAAAAGCGGCAACTTCCTGTTCTTGTGCGTCAACAGGCGGAAGAGGTCATTCGAAAGCAGGGAGAACTGCGCGCACCCGTACGCATGGGGGCATTTGTATGCAGGGAGCCATTGGAGTGAAGGGCAGACAAGGCAGCACATCAGGTCACGGCCAGGCGCGGGGCCCATTTCGCGACAATACTTGAAGTTGGAGAAATAAAGATGGCAACGCTTAACCCGGAGAGTGATGTAGCACAACTGATGGACAAACCTACAAAGACAGGGACTGTGGAATGGATCGGTCTTCGCCATGAACGGCGCGGCCCCTTGCGGTCGGTGCAGGAAGCTGAAGTCGTCGTTGGCAACGGGCTTGCGGGAGACCACTTTCATGGCCAGGGCGGCGGCAAGCGCGAAGTGACTCTAATTCAGGGTGAGCACCTCGACGCTGTCGGCGCCTTTCTGCGTGGGCCTTCAGGGGATCCTGCACTGGCGCGACGCAATATTGTTGTGCGGGATGTCAACCTGTTCAGCCTCCAGGACCGGCGTTTCCGTATAGGCGAAACCGTCTTGGAACACACTGGCCCCTGCCACCCTTGCAGCCGCATGGAAGAGAACTTTGGGCCCGGCGGCTACAACGCGATGCGCGGGCACGGTGGAATCACCGCCATGGTAGTTGAGGGTGGGACTATCCATGTAGGCGATGCGGTCGAGAAAATGCCGCTGGGCGAGGAGTTGGAGGGGGGCGGCTAACTCTCGATGGAAACAAGAGGCGAGAATACCGACCGCAGGCTATCGGCTTCGTCTGCCGGATTCTGGTAGGAGCGGGCAGTTTCAAGGCCGTTGCCGATGACACTGTCGAATGCTGCCGGGTCGGCGGCCAGTTCCCGTAGAACGCGCTCAAGAATCTGGCCGAGCGCAGGAACGTTGGCGTTTTCCACGAGGATACAGTTTTGTGATGCTCCGTCAGGCTCCATATAGACGTTGCCGCCGACGCCGCTGTAACCTACGACCAGACAACCGCACGCCATCGCCTCCAGCACGGAAGTGTTCATGCCTTCCTGCATATTGGTGGTAATGTAGACGGCTGTCTCGCGCAGGTGGCGGGCATATTCGTCCTCGCTTAACTCGCGCAGTGGCATCCATTCGAAGCCCGTGAATGGCTCGCCTTTTGCGCTAAGAACCTGGTGCAGCCAGGCCGCCGAGCGCTCTTTGCGTGTCAGATAGGAGATTTTGGGCCGTTTAGCGGCCGCGGAATGGAAGTAGCGATCTGGAGAAACGTATTCACTGATCAGCGTTGCTTCGATGCCCATGCTCCAACGCAGGTACTCCTTTATCAGCGGCGACTTGGTGATGACACGGCGAATCCCATAGCTTGACCATGTCTGTCCCGCCGGCAAGTTCCAGTAAGTAGGAGACCAGCTTAAGGCGATTACAATTCGCTCACCTGAGAATCGGGCCGTCTGTTGCATGACCTGTGGCATCACTTCCGGGATGACCAGCACATCCTGCGGCGCAAATTTGGGGCGCTCTGAGAGCCAAAGTGTTGGCGCCTCGTAACCATGCCAGGTCACCTGGAACGGCCGCTTCTGGTGAACGATCCAGGCGTCAAAGCCCATCCCCACCAGTGTCTGCACATGACGATACAATGTCTTGATGCCGCCAGAAGGCTGAGGAAAGTCAGGGCAGAAATAGAGAATTCTTGACATCGTTTGCGTTTCCTCTTCGGGGACCTGACTGCAAGATGCGGCTCCGTCTCCTGCCCTTGAAGCGCCATAAGAATCTAAAGGAGAAACCAGTGCCCTATCAGATCTTAACAGACTCCGCATTGCCGCCGGAAATGGCTGCCATGCTGGCCGACACCTGCGATGTCCATATCTGGGACCTGACCGAAGAGGATCCGATCCTCCCGACCATCGAAGGTTTCCTTGTCTATGGTCATCCGATCGTGCCCGGCTCTCTGATGGACAAGATGACGAGTCTCCGCTGCCTCAGCAACTTCGGCGTCGGCGTCGATCATATCGTCCTCGAGGACGCGAAAGCCCGTGGTCTGCCTGTCGGCTATACGCCCGGCTTTGTTGACGGCGCTACCGCCGATATGGCTTTCACCATGTTGATGGCGATCGCACGCAACCTTGTGCAGGGCTGGCTCCACGCCCGCGGACCGGACTACCTCGTTTACGATGGCAACATCCTGAACGGCCGCGAGATATACGGCTCGACCCTTGGCATCATTGGTATGGGCCGGGTGGGCCGCGTGGTCGCCCGGCGTGCCAGCGGTTTCGACATGAAAATTCTCTACCACAACCGCAATCCCAGCCCCTATGCCGACGAACTTAACGCCGCCTACCGCACCCTGGAGGGACTGCTGGAGGAGGCCGATTATGTCGTGCTTAGCGTGCCGATGTCACCTGAGACGCGGCATCTGGTCAGCACGGCCGAATTAGCGCGCATGAAGGAGACCGCTTTCCTCATCAACGTGGCCCGCGGCGGCATTGTGGATCACGAGGCCTTGTTGGACGCCTTGCAACGCAACCTGATCGCCGGCGCAGCAATGGACGTTACCGATCCTGAACCGCTGCCTCGCGACCATCCACTGTTGCGATTGGACAACTGTCTCATACTTCCCCACTTGGGCAGCGCGACCTATCAGACACGCTACCGGATGTCCCGCCGCACGGTGGACAATTTGCTCGCCAGCCTGCGCGGGGAGGAGATGCTCAGCCGCGTCGCATGACGCGTCAAGACCATGAGTCGGCTATCGCGCCGTCGCCCATCGCATTCACTCCCTTTCCTCTGGTGGGCGCAGCAGTTCCGGCGGCGCATCCGGCGCCGCGCTGAGGGTCAGCAGGAACGCCTTCAAGGCTGCGCTCTGCTCCTCAGTCTGAGCCAGCGGCACCAGGTCCGAATGGCCTGGGAAGGCCGGCGGCGCGTGATTGTAATGGCGGATCACGGCTTCAAGGTCGGGGAAGTCGCCGTTGTGCATGTACGGGGCCGTATTGGCAACGTTTCGCAGGCTGGGTACTTTGAACGCACCCACTAACTCGTCGCCTTCGAGCTTTATGAATCGCAGTTCCACGCACTCTTCTGCGCTCGCATCGCTGAATTCGCCCAGACAATTGAAAGCGTCCTCGAACACCTGCAGCGTCCCCAGCGAACGCCCTTGATCGAACTTACTCCCCTGCGGAAATGGCAGTCCGATATTGTGGAAGGTGCCGTTGGTGAGCAGCGGGCCATTATGGCAATCGGTACACTGGCCGTCGCCCAAGAACAGCCTGAGCCCGGCCGCCTCCTCTGCGCTGAACAGCTCCGTCATGCGGGCCTGATCGTTGGCGACAACCGCCGCTGCATAGTCGTCAAAACGGCTGCGGCCGGGCAAAATCCTGCGTGAGTAGGCCGCGATGCTCTTGCCGATATTTGCGAATACACTGTTGACTGTACGCTGATCCGCTTCGGTCATCTCCTGCCATGCCGCCTGCACCGCTTCATCCTCTACGGGCGCGGCGCTATGGGGAAAGCGAGTCGTATCGCTGAGGTCTGGCGCCGGGCCGAAGAGCGCTTCGTACTGGCTGCGGTAGCTGTCCAAAACATAACGAGCGTGGGAAGTGCGGTTGCCACCGTGCTCAATGGCGGCCTCCTGCGGCGCCAGTGCCTGCGCCCACTGGCTGTCCTTGCGTCCATCCCAATAGAACCAGTCGCTAAAGGCGATCCCAACGATAGTGGGGGTATGACGCGGCGTATCGACGCCGCGCACATTTGCGCGCGCTTTTCCATCTGTAAAGTAATTCTCAGGTACGTGGCATGTGGCGCAGGCGACCGTTCCGTCCGGGCTGAGGTATCCGTCGAAGAAGAGTGCATGACCCAGCGCGACTGCGTCGGCGTTGTCACCAACCGTGTTTGAAGGGTCCGGCGGCAGGGTCGGCAAGCGGTCTATGCTGAGGGAGGCGATGAGCCCGCGCTCACTTTCGGTCCAGCGATGAGCCCCTGAACCTGCCAGCTCTTGGCTGCTCCCGCCTCCTAAGGTTGAAACTATGTTGCCAAGGGTAGCGCCAATGGACCCTGGGCCGACAGCCCCTGACGAAATCAATACACCTGCAGCGGCCAGAATCAGCAGGACCAGGGCCGCGCTGATAATGAGAATCCGACGCACGCTCTATTTCAGCTCGAATTCAAAAGTAACTGTATCACTCTGATCGCCGGAACTGATTTCCAGCGTCAATACCCAAACGCCGCCCATATTGAAACGCATCCCCTCCAGCAGATAGTCGCCCTCACCCAGGTTTTCCGTTACGCTCGGCGCCGTAGGAAAGCCGTGATTGTGCTCTGGCATCCCTCCGTCAATTGCGATGTCGGCATCGGTCACGGGGCTGCCGTCGGCGGTTTCAATGTGGAGCGTCCAGGCATGGGTCTCGTTGATCACGACCGGGTCCAAACGACTGATCGCGCTGACAGTGAAGTGACCGTTTTCTGTAGTCTTGGAATCGAGGATGTCGGCCGCCATTGAGCCGCCCGACATGTCCATTGTTCCGTCGGCCATGGCCATGCCGTCACCTTCGGGCTGCGGCGACATTACCATATTACAAGCGCCTAGTAGTAGAGCCAGGGTCAGCAGGACTCTAAGTAGATGGATTTTCAATCTCATTTACTCCATTGTAAATAGATGAATTGTCGGATACCACATTCAGTATACCACTACCGTAATTGTATGGCTGATTGCAGCTGGCAGCATCAGCCAATAGGGGGACACGCGCAATATAGACAACGGGAGAGTCGATGACGCCATTCGGCCGCGGTTTAAGGTCCAAATAACGGTTCCCGCAACTGATTCGCAACCCCGAATGAGGCGAGCAAACGAGTTCTCTTTTTTCTCTACTGTTTGTATTATGGGCGGTCGGGCCTTCGGCCCTCCCTTGTGCAGGGGCTGCGCCCCCGCAACGCCCCCCTCTGTCTACCCACCGTGCTGGTTCTTTCCCACCGTCGAGGCATGCCGACAGTGCGCCCCAACCAACCTGGCGGCTGCTAACCGAATACGTCATCACAAAGTCCGAACAGCGGCGAAGATGAAGAGTATTTCAAGACAAACACTGTATGCGGCTTAGAAGTTGCAAACCGAGTGTCTGTCTGCGTAAGAATGAGAACGTTGGCATTAAAGGCGTTATCTGCTGCACATTCTGGCTTCTTCAGACCCCAAACTCCCGCCAGCGCGCCGCCATCACACTCAGTTTCTCCTGAAACTTCGCCTGCTCGATAACCTCCCGGTTAACCGGAAACGCGGGAATCTCGCCCTGGAACACGGCTAACAGGCTCTCGCAGGCGATCGTCCCGTTCATTTCGTAGAGGTCGTCTGTCCATGCCAGCGCGTGCGGCGACAGGATCACATTTTCCATCTGGATAAGTGGATGATCGAGCGGGAGCGGCTCAGGCTCCACCACATCCAAACCGGCGCCGGCAATCGCGCCCGCCTGCAGCGCCGCCACCAGGTCCTCCTGGTTGACGATTGGGCCCCGCGCCGTATTGATGAAGTACGCGCTCGGCTTCATCAGTGCGAAGAGTCGGGCATTTATGAAGCCGCGGGTCTCTTCGGTCAACGGGCAGTTGGTCACAACAAAGTCCGATTCACGGAAGATGGTCTCTAGGCTTACCAGTTCGACGTCCAGCTCTTTGGCCCGCAGAGGGTCCAGGTACGGGTCATGGGCGAGGCGGCGTCCCAGGTCGAACGGTCCCAGGAGGCGAAACGTCTCGCCGCCGATATTGCCCATGCCAACAGAGCCGACCGTCTTTCCGCTCAGACCCAGCCCCGACGTCTGCGCTTTCAGATCCCAACGGCCTGTGCGCACCAGCCGGTCCTTGGCCGCAAGTTTTTTGGCAAGCGCCAGGATCAACGTCACAATCGCCTCGGCCACCGGCTTGCGCACCGCGTCAACCGCGATCGCCAGCAAGACATCGTTGGCGGTCAGGGCTACCGTGTCCACAAGGTCGTAGCCGACACCCCAGCGGGCCACGCAGGCCAGGCGCTCGCAGCCAGCGACCGTAGAAGCGTCGTATGGGCTGCCCAAGGCAATTACACCTTCAAATTCCTCGATTGCGGAGGCTGCAACTGGCTCGCCTGAATCCGCGTCGAAAAAGTCCCAGTCGACATGGGGCAAAGGGTCGATTAGACGCGCCAGCACCGGTTCGATTGTTCCGGGAGCGGCGGTCTTGAAACCTGACGAAACGCCAATGCGGAAGGGCTGAGGCATAGGTATACTCCATCGTTTATTACCGGGAAAATCAGTTATTCTCGAAGAGGGACAGGGTTTTCAAGGGCAGGGGCATGTCTGGCTCATTCGTGCCTGCGGTCACGCATCCTTCACTCCGAATCCTCAAACAGGGACGGGCGCGAGTTGAAATAGGGCCTTTCGAACAACAGTCTTTGCCTGTCCGTCAGGCCGACTGTTTGCGGCGGCTGAACGTATTTTGCGCTCCAGGACTGTTGCCCCGGGCTGTACTTGAATAGGAGTGAACGCCGCTGGTGGTCGGCGGTCCACGCCACGGTCCCGTGCGTCAGTGCTTCTGTGAAGATCACCACTGAGCCCGCCGGCGCCGCTGGTACGATTACGGCCTCATGTGCGTCGTGTGCGGTTCTGATGCCGTCAGGGCAACGGAAGTTTGCCTTGTGGCTGCCCGGTACCCCACAGAATCCGCCCAAACCCGGCCCCGACGCGGTCAGATTCCAGGAAACAACCGTCAGGCCGTTGAACATCTCGCCGTTGTTGTAGTGGTAGAACTCTGGCGGATCGTAGGGGGTTGCGCCTCCGTGCAGTCGCAGCTGCTCAGTGCCCGCACGCATATAGATGCCATAGTAGTGGTCAAGGCGGAAACCGTCGCCCAGGATCGTTTTGAGATAGGGCATTATCCGCTCGTGGTCCAGCAAGTTGCAGAAAGACCTGTCCCACTCCAGAAAGCCGCCGAATCGGGCTCCAAGTGTGTCCATCTGCGGCCCAGGCAGGCCCTGGCTGTCTATCAGCCGGTTCAACGCCCCTACCTCTTCCGTTGATAATACGTCCTCAATGACAAGGTATCCCCGCACATCAAACAGATAGCGTTCTTCCTCGTTCATCGTCCCCCTCCTACCTGATGTAAGCGGACACTGCAACATATGCAGCGCAACGCACCGGAAAAAACTGCCGGCGGCTATTATACAAGGTTAGCCTCGATATAATCCCAGTTGATATCCTGTCCCAATCCGGGCAGCTGTGAGATATGAACAAACCCCTCGTCGTCCATGGGGTCGTCCAGTCGGTTGAGCCAGGCCGGCGGCTGCTCGTAGTCAATGAATGGGTGCAGCAGACCGCGCTCGTAATACTGGCCGGGTATGCCCATCGCGCACAGAGCGTGAATGTTGCCTGGGCCCCCACCATGGACCTCCATTCTCATCCCGAACGACTCGGACAGATGGGCCACCTTCATCAGTGGCGTAAGCCCTCCGAGGTCGCCGACCCCGCCCCGTACCAGGTCGCAGGCGCCTGCCTTGATCCATTCAGCCCGTGTGAACATCTTTCCTTCTGCCGTTTCCGGACCGCAGATGGGAAGTGAAGTTTGTTCGCATAGCCAAACATAAGAGGACATGCTGTGCTCGTCCATCGGTTCTTCCATCCAGTAATAGTCGAGCTTTTCCAACCCTTTGGCCAGATAGAGGGCCTCCAGGCGGGAATAGTAGTGGTAGGGATCGAGCATGAGATGGGCATCGGGCCCATAGACTTCGCGCACCGCGGCGCAGGCTTCTATATCGCGCTTGACATCGGGCGCGCCTTCATAGGGCGGCTGCCACGTGTGCAGCTTAAATGCCGGGTATCCTTGTTGAATGCACCACTCGGCAAAAGTGGCGTAGTCATCCGGTGTACCGAGTCCCCCCTCAATGTCGTCGCCGCACATCGTGCTGGCGTAAGCTGGTACCTTGTCGCGAGTCGCGCCCAGAAGTTTATGCACGGGGATGTTGAGCGCCCGCCCCGCTAGGTCCCACAGTGCCAGGTCGACAGCATTCAAAAGTCTGTCCGACATCGTAGCCATATTGAGGCGCTGGCGCTCCTTCAGATTGTGCCAGATGCGCTCCCGGTAGAAGGGGTCTTCACCGGTGATGTAAGGCTTGACAAGGCTATCGATAAGCGCCTTAGGTGGGCTGCCAATGAAGTAGCCTTCCGCGCCTTCGTCGGTATGAATTGTCAGCACCGACTGCACGGCCTCATGGTCCGGTCCTGGATGGCCGTGGCCTTCCGAATCGCGTACTGTGTTCGAGATATATCGAAAGCGGCGGACAGAAATATCCGTTATCTTCATGACCTTCTCCTGCCTTAGAGACGAATGATTGGGGCTCACCTGCTGGATGAAGCGGCGCCGATAGGACGACGTCGTTCGCCCGTCTCTGCAGTGTAGCATAGGCCGCAAAAGGGGAAAAGCAAGCGGTTACGGGGCTGCATCCCAAATTATTGTCTCGATTTATTGTGTCGATTCCTGGCGCCCCAATTCGCCCGCCCAGAATATCCGCAACGCCTCAGCCACACTCAATTTTCGATCCTGTACGAGGCGAGCGAAGGCGTTTCTCACTGACCACTAATACTACAACCGCATTTAAGGTGGTTGCAATAGGGATGGAATGACAGAGAGTTGAGAGAGGCGTCTGCAGTGACATTGACGAGCTTGATGTCGTC
This sequence comes from Caldilineaceae bacterium, assembly GCA_963662575.1. Classification (GTDB taxonomy): domain Bacteria; phylum Chloroflexota; class Anaerolineae; order Caldilineales; family Caldilineaceae; genus Bin5. Next base: position 4,408,281 of record OY759723.1, on the reverse strand, counting down.
TGGCGCGGCGCCAGATGGACCAGGCAAGCCGTAAGGGGGGCGAACGAGGTGGCAAGGGCAAGGCGATTTCGAGCAGACGCCTGATTTCAGGCACGCTCAACTCGGCCAGAAAGGATTCAAGCCCCCCTTTTTCTGGTTGCGTCTGAGACGGAGCCAGGCGAGCCATACATGTGCCATCATCGAGAGTGTAATGTGTCGATACCAACTGGGCCAATAGCGCACCTGATAGTGGTCGAGGCCGGTTTCGCCTTTGGCCTCTTCGAAACACTGTTCAATGGTATAGCGAGTCGAGGCGACCTGGGCCAGGGTCAGCAGCGCAGTGTCAGGCGGCGCATTGGAGAGAAAGTAGGCGCATTCGTGCGGCTTGGTCAGCGAACGTCGCACCAGGAGCCAACTGTCCCGTCCCGGCATCTGGTCTTGATTTTCTACGACCCGTTGGCAGGCCCAGTCATAGATGCGAGCTCCTTTTTCCCCTGCCGCGACCTGCAGACGTTGCCAACGGCTGTCAGGCCAGGATGCGACCACCGCGGGGATCCGTACCGGTCGTGCGCTTTCATCAAGAACGCGCGCTTTGAAAGGTTTGCGACCGTTTCCCTTCCAGGCAGGGACGCCTACCTCTGGACGCACCAGCCATACGCTGTTCTGGACCCCCACAGCAAACACATACCAACGACCACTTTCGGCCACCGCATATCGCAGCGCACGCGCCTCACCGTAGACCTCGTCTGCCGTCACCCAGCGCATCGGCACACCCAGCCGCCACGCATGGCGCAACATCGCAGCCGCCAGTTCAGACTTGGTGGCAAATCCGACGTCGGCAGGCACTTTCGCTTCTTTACCGCGCTCTCTGTCCGCACACCATTCCGCAGACAGATAGAGCCGTCGGTCCAGAAAGGTATGTCCCTGCGTCGTCGCATAGGTCAGGAACACGCCCAACTGACAGTTCTCCACCTTGCCTGCCGTTCCACTATACTGACGCTGTACACCCGCCGATTTTACCCCCTTCTTGAGAAATCCCGTCTCGTCGACCACCCCGATGCCTTCCGCATCGCCGAACCCCTCTATCACAAATCGCTGCAACGCATCTCGCACCGCTTCTGCATCCCACTTCGTCTTGTACAGCAATCGTTGCGTCGCATCCGGCCTCTTGTCGCCCACCGCTTCCGCCAACTGCCAGCCATTCTTCCGTTCCACCGGCGACACCAACCCTTGCACATACTTTACCGCCTGCTGTTGTACCTCTCTACGTCCAAACAACGAGGAAAACCGACTGTGAAACGCTTCAAATTCGTCCGCCCATCTGTCCAATTCGCTCAGTTCCATAGCTCCTCCAGCTCAGCTTGCTTGCTCTCATTATCGCCGCAGGAACCCTATCTTATCAATGTGCGGTTGTAGTACTAACCACTGACCACTAACCACTGACCACTGATCACTGCGTTCATGGCGGTCGGGCCTTCGGCCCTCCCTTGTGCAGGGGCTCTGCCCCCGCAACGCCCCCGCCCAAAAACATGCCTCACCCACCGTTGTGTCTTCTTCGCAGCGGTGCGCCAGTCCGGCAGTGTGCCTGCCGCCAACCAACAACGTTTCGACGAAAGCCCGAATAGTGCCAGCGGTGAAGGGTTTGTCAAGGATGGCATTGAAGAGCGGGCTGATGGCATGAAAACTGTGCTACATCAGTCCTTTCCATTCCCCAATTACAGTTCCTTGTCCGGGTGGCATCACAAAAAACCGAAAAACTTACCATTAAGTATACAGACAGCGGCAGTCCAGAAAATCTGAGATGCACCTACTGCGGGCTTCAAAACGTATACGATTCCAAACAGTTGAATGTATGGACTGGCTGCTGAGTCGCTGCCTTCACCGTATTGCCTTCAAGATCCGCGTGCCGTCTGGAGCGAAAACAACCTTGCAACAAAAATGGGATGCGGATATCCGCCTTCCCCACGGGAAAGGTCAATCCCTGTGCCGGAAGAGAGGCGCAGGCTCCTGTTGGACTGCCCTATCGAGCATCTTCCTACGCGGAATCTACCGGAAAAGGTAGCGGCCACACTTTTGCATACAGCATTCTGTGGTACAATCATTCTATGGCTTCTGCCCGATTTGTGCTGCAAAAAAGACGGAGGGTCTGAGTCAGAATTTGGAAGAGTTAGTCAATCTTACGGCTATTTTAACTTGGATTCATTCGGAGTCAGTTGGAGTCATTAGCATCATCGATTGGGCGAAGGCCCGGAGGAGTGACAGTAAGGCAAGAGTTCATTCCAAAGAGAACGCCTTACTGATCAACTGATATTCCTTTCAGACGCGTCGAGAAAATCATGAGTTTGGAACAGGAAGAGAAGGAAGAGAAGGAAGAGCAGGACGAAATCGAGCTGGAGGAAGAGACCGCACCGGAAGAGCAGGAGACAAGTGGCGAGATCGAGGCAACACCTGCCGCGGCCGAGGTCGACACTGATCCAGGTCAATTGGAAGGAGAAGTAGCCCTCGAGTTAAAGGCTGAGGCCGAAAGCTCGCCAGAATCCTCGTTGGACGATGTGGCTGATGACTTGCCAGTGTTGCCGCTGCGGGGCCTTGTCGTCTATCCGATGATGTGGCTTCCCTTGACGATTGGCCAGGGACGCAGCATTCAACTGGTTGAGGACACTCTGCCCCAGAGCCGCATCATCGCGCTGGTAACAAGCCGGGATGAGTCGGTCGAGGAGCCGTCGCCCGAGCAGATTTACGAAATCGGCACTGCCGCGCAGGTTCACCGTGTATTGAAGGCCCCCGACGGCACCATTCGACTGGCAGTTCAGGGCCTGGAGCGCATCCGCCTCAAAGAGTACATCCAGGAAAAACCATACTTGCGGGCCCGCGTTGAAGTGCTGCCCGAAACGCTGGAAGAGGGCTTGGAGTTGGACGGTTCGGCCCGGGCTGTTCAGGACCTGTTCCGTCGTCTCGTCGAATTGGACGGGCAGATGCCAGATGAACTGGCTGTAATGGCGGCCAACGTCGAAAACGCCCGTCAGCTTGCCTACCTTGTCGCCAGCAGTATGCGGCTCGAAATGAACGACGCCCAGCAACTGATTGAGATCGACAGTGTGCAGGAAAAGCTCTTGCGTCTGACGCAACTGCTGCACAATGAAGTCGACGTGATGGAACTGGGAAACAAGATTCAGTCCCAGGCCCAGGGCGAGATGGAAAAGCTGCAGAAAGATTTCTTTCTGCGCGAACAGATCAAGGCGATCCAGAAGGAGCTGGGCGAAGAAGACGAGCAGGAAGCCGATATCCGCGAGCTGGAGGAGCGCATTGCTGCCGCTGGGATGCCTGAAGAGGCGCACAAGGAAGCCCAGCGGGAACTCAATCGGATGCGGCGCATGCCGATTCAGGCCGCTGAGTACAGCGTCATCAAGACCTATCTCGATCTGATGGTCTCCCTGCCTTGGCAGCAGACCACCGAGGACAATCTCGACATCACCCACGCTCGCGACGTCCTGGAGGAGGATCACTACGGTCTGGAGGAGATCAAGGATCGCATTGTCGAGTACTTGGCAGTTCGCAAGCTGCGTTCCGTCCGCAAGGCGCAGCGCGAAGACATCGAGGAGGAGGATACACGCGACAAGATTCGCCGTGAGCGCGAAGGTGTACTGCTCTGCTTTGTCGGCCCGCCTGGTGTAGGCAAAACGAGCCTTGGTATCAGCATTGCCCGTGCAACCGGCCGCAAGTTCATTCGTTTGGCTCTGGGAGGCGTGCGTGACGAAGCCGAGATCAGAGGCTTTCGCCGTACATACATTGGGTCGATGCCGGGCCGTATCATCCAGAGTTTGCGCCGCGTTGAGACCAAGAATCCGGTCTTTATGCTGGATGAGGTGGACAAACTGGGGCGCGATTTCCGCGGCGACCCAACCAGTGCGCTTCTTGAAGTTCTGGACCCCGAACAAAACCGCGAATTTCGTGATCACTACCTCGACGTGCCCTTTGACCTGAGCGAGGTCATGTTCATCACCACCGCCAATATGCTGGATACCATTCCCGGGCCGCTGCGAGATCGCATGGAGGTAATTCAGCTCAGCAGTTACACCGAGAACGAAAAGGTCAAGATCGCTCAACAGTATCTAGTCGCCCGACAGATCAAGGAAAACGGCCTTCGTGAAGGTGAGATTGTCTTTGACGACGCCGCGCTTCACAAGATCGTGCATGACTATACCCGTGAGGCCGGCGTCCGTAACCTGGAACGTGAGATTGGCAAGATCTGTCGCAAGGTAGCCGCCACGATCGCTGCCATGCAACCCTATTGGATCCAGGCGCCTCTCCCTCTTGGGTTGGATAACTCTGACTCCCAGCAGGGTTTTGTAGAAGACCCCAAGATCAACGGTGATGGCCTCGCATCTGACGGTCAGTCCAACGGCGGCAAAGATTCCGGTGTACCGCTTCCACAGTTGACTTCGGTAGCCGAGGCGCCATTCTCTCCCGTCCATATCACATCGGACACGCTGGTCGAATACCTGGGCAAACGACGCTATCAGCGTGAAGAGATCGCCGATCGGACCAGCATGCCTGGCGTGGCCGTGGGTCTGTCCTGGACAATGTCTGGCGGAGAAATCCTGTTCTTTGAGGCAACCAAAATGCCGGGCAAAAAGGGTTTCGTACTCACCGGACAGTTGGGCGACGTGATGAAGGAGAGCGCGCAGGCCGCGCTCAGCTATGTACGCAGCCGCGCAAGCGAACTCGGCATCCCTACCGATTTTTTCGAAGATGTGGATATTCACTTGCACATACCCGAAGGTGCTCTGCCCAAGGACGGTCCCAGCGCCGGCGTGACAATGGTGACGGCAATTGCCAGCCTGCTGACGGGACGGTCGGTACACCCCGAAATTGGCATGACCGGCGAAGTGACTTTACGCGGCAAAGTGCTTCGCATCGGCGGGTTGAAGGAGAAGGTTTTGGCCGCCGCCAGAGCAGGGCTGGGCACCATCATCATGCCGGCGGCGAACGAAGTCGACCTGGAGGATTTGCCCGAAAACGTACGCGAATCGATGAAATTCATCCCGGTGGACACGGTTGACGAAGTATTGGAAAAGGCACTCCAGAAAGAGACCTTCTTGCCAGAGCCTGCTAATTCCACCGAAATGCCGGATAAACAAGACGAAGAAGCCACAAAAGAGACGCCAAAAGATTCCTTGGAGAAGGTCGAGTACGCTACCTTGCCTGGGAGTTCGTCTCTAGAGACGGCAGTATACGATACAGAGAGTAGCCAATGAGCAGAAGAAGAAGGGCAAAAGGCGGAGGACAGCCTGCCCGACAATCAAGATCAAACCAAGCTGGGGGCCCGAATGGATCCAGCGATGGCCCGTCAGGGCAAGGAAATACAAGGCAGGGCGGCGGCAGGTTGCGCTGGTACAAGGTAGATCTCCACACGCACACGCCCGCATCGAACGACTATGAAGAACCACGTATCACCTATCTGCAATGGCTTTCAACCGCTCGCAAGCGCGGGCTGGAAGTCGTCGCAATCACCGATCACAATACGGTTGCAGGTGTAGCAGCTATTCGCCGCGAGGTCGAGTGGCTAACGCGCCTGCAGGAAGAGAATCGACTCACGTCGGAAGAGCGCAGCGATCTGGAGCAGTGGCATAAACTGGCAAACGAAATAATTATTTTGCCTGGATTCGAGTTTACCGCCACTTTTGGATTTCACATCCTCGCCATCTACCCTCCAGACACGTCAGTCCGCAAGTTGGAACACACCCTGCTTCGATTGAATGTGCCTGAAGACAGACTGACTGTCGGCTCAACTGAGACCGGCGCCAGCACTGACGTAATAACCGCCTACGAGACTATTGTTGATTCAGGTGGAATCGCCATCGCCGCGCATGCCAACAGCACAAATGGCGTCGCGATGCGTAACTTCCCCTTTGGCGGTCAGACTAAGATTGCCTATACCCAGGATGCAAACCTGAGCGCACTAGAGGTTACCGATCTGGAGAGCCGCAGCCGCAAGGCAACTTCTCGCTTCTTCAATGGCTCGAAGACCGAATACCCCCGCAAAATGCACTGCATCCAGGGCAGCGACGCCCACCGTCTGGACACCGACCCCCGCAACAGCAGGCGTCTGGGGTTGGGCGAGCGCGCCACCGAGCTGCTCTTGCCTGAGCCTTCTTTCGACGCCATCAGGGAACTGTTCGCCAGCCGCTCTTTCGACCGCACGCGTCCCTTTCGTGCACCTGAAAAGGTGGTCGATCATTTGGCGGCTGCTCGAACAGAAGGTCCCAACCAGACCCAAAGTTTTCATGAGTCTGCCAATGTGAAGGGTGGGCGCCAGACCGTTGTCCTTGCTGACTTGTGCGCATTTGCCAACACGGACGGCGGCACGATTTTCGTGGGGGCCAATGCACGCAAAGGAAAAGTGAAAGGTCTCGCGGCGGCAAAACAGGTCCAGAAGGAGCTTCAACAGGCCGTGGCAGATAGGCTCACTCCTCCTCTGGAGGCTCGGTTCGAAATCTTGGCCAATGAAGGTGTTGATGTACTCCGCATTGGCGTGGATGCAGGCGATGCCAAACCGTACTGCCTTGACGGCTCCAAATTCCATGTGCGCAATGACGCCGAGACCAGCTTGGCTATGCGCGATGAGATCGTAGCGTTGGTTCTGGAAAGCGTCGGTCTCAACGCCGATCTTGTCGACAGCGGCGACGCAGACGACGCGCCCGCATCAAAGGAACCTGTTGGAACGGCCAAATCGGGCGCCGGTCAAGGGGGCGGCTCCAGGAGATCCAAGGGGCGCGCCAGCCCAGAATCTACCGGAACGGATGATCCCTTTTATCTGCCTCAGGACGGCGTTGAAATTGTGGATAGCGAAAAACGGGGAGACACGACCTATTACGTTGTTCGCAACTTGCGGAATCACCACAGCGTCAGCAATGTGACCCGTAAAGGCGCCCGCAAGCTCTGGAACTACGCTATCACCCAATACGAAGACAGTCCAGTCAAGCGCGACCAGATTCGCTGGAAGGAAAACGTTGGTTTCATCCGTTCCGGGAATAGGGCCGGCAAGGAGCGCTTTGATCTGGCCCTGAAGGAAGGCTCAACTCTGCGTGTCTTCTTTGGGGTAACCAGCGATGGCATGGAGGGCGCCTGGGCCCAATTTGTCGGCGAAGGAGGCTAGATCCTGCTTCGTCTGACGGTTCTGATACTACGGCCGTCGCTTCCTAACTGATATAGATGACCGCCACTACAGTGAGGACCCAAAGGATCACAGCTGCCAGCAAAGGATGATCTGCGAAAAGCAGGTCATCCGGCGCCCCTCCCCTTTGTTCAACATGAATCAGGTAGAGATATCGGAAAACAACGAAGACGATGAGCGGGACCGTGAGCATCATCTGCGAAGGGTCTGCCAGCGCAGTTTCGGCCTCAAAGCTGTAGAACGTGTAACTGATTAGGCCGCTTGTCGTAACTACGCCGATAATCTGATCCAGAAACGGCTGGTTATACTGTTTCAAGCTTGTACGATGGTCGGAAGCAGCATCCTTCAAGAGGATTATCTCGTGCCGGCGTTTGCCGAACCCAATGAAGAGTGCCAGCAAGCTGACGCAAATGTATAGCCAGGGGCTGAATGCGCTGACTTCAACTGCCACCGCGCCGGCGACGACTCTGAGAACGAAGAAGACTGCGATCATCATTACGTCGATGATTACCAGGTTCTTGAGGTAGACACAGTAGGCAACGTTTAGAATCAGGTACACTGCCAACGTCAGCCCCACATAGGTATCGACGAATCCGGCCCCGACAATGCTTACAGCCGCGAAAACTAACATAGCGGCCTTGGCGAAGCCAGGGTCGAGTTGCCCGCTTGCCAGGGGCCGCAGCCGTTTGCGGGGATGGCGGCGATCCCTTTCGATGTCAATCATGTCGTTCAGAATGTAGACGCTGCTGGAAACAAGGCAGAAGCAGACAAGTGTCGATACTGCTGTCAGTGCCAGAGGAAGGTCCAACAGTTTGCCATCGAAGATCAGACCAACCAGTACGAACCCGTTCTTCGTCCACTGTTTGGGCCGCATGGTGCGCAAGAGATGATACAGGCGCCGGCCCAGGGTCAGCGGCGATTCGCCAGCCAGACCGGGTTGTCCTTCCGACAAGGGAGGAGGTTGATTTGAGGTTCGATCCATCAGCAGGAACTCCGGATTACGGTGTCGAAATTGACGGTCGACTTTTCCGGACATGGGCTTTTGAGGCCAGTGAACACATTCCGGATAGCCAGTAATGTAGACCGTCAGTGACCAGCCAATGATACTTCACCCGCAAAGGCAGAACCAAACCTGACCAGAAACTGCTAAGTTACCGGAACAATTGCGGCGCACTGTCTTACACACATTTTTCGCCCTTTCCATGCGCGCCATGCCCGAGTCCACGTCACATGGGACACATGTGTTCATTTAATCTGCAACGCAAAGAAAGGGTCGAAAGACAGGCATTGAGTTACTAATACAATGGTAGTAGTCCTCGTTATCTTTACCGTCATTCTACTTATCACGCTGAACGGCCTCTTCGTCGCTGCCGAGATCGGAACGGTCGGCGCCCGACGCGCCCGCGTCGCACAGGATGCCGCGGCCGGCAACCGCGCCGCACAGTTACTGCTGCCCGTTCTGGAAAGTCCCAACCAGCTGGACAACTATATTGCCGCCTGCCAGTTGGGAATTACACTTTCCAGCCTCATATTGGGATATTACGGCAAGGCGGTCATCACACCGATGGTGGTGCCCCTATTGAGCGATTCCGGGCTGGTGGCCCAGGCCGCGGCTCTATCGATTGCGGCAACAACCGTCCTTATCGTCCTTACCGTCATTCAGGTCGCGCTAAGTGAACTTGCCCCCAAAACGGTCGGGATTCAGTTTCCTGAGCCCACCGCTCTGCTGCTCGTGTCACCTGTGACTTGGGCAATGGTCTTGTTGAGGCCGCTCATCTGGTTCTTCAACGGCAGCGGCCGCCTCGTTCTGCGCCTGATTGGACTGCGGGCAGTATCTGAGGGAGTACACATCCACGCTCCCGAGGAGATCCTGATGATGGTGCAGGAGAGTGGAGCTGGCGGCGTGCTCAAAGAAGGCGAAACAGAGCTCTTGGAGAATACTTTGCAGTTGCGCATGCGTTCCCTGCGCCACCTGATCGTTCCCCGCACCCAAATGCTGGCCGCACCGGTGGACTTGCCAGTAGCCGACCTGCTGAGCCTGCTCGCCGAATCGAGCCACTCGCGACTGCCCCTCTATGAGGACACTGTCGACAACATCATCGGTGTCGTCCATCTTAAGGATCTGCTGTGCCTTACAATCGACTCAGGCCCAACGGCCGCGGGTGGGGAACAGGACAAATGCGGAAAGGGCAAGGAAGTCCGCGATGTAATGCGAGTTCCTCCCTACGTCCCGGAATCCGCATCGGTTGAAAAAGTGTTCCGCCAGCTTCAGAGTGAACATTTTCATTTGGCCGTTGTCATCGATGAATACGGAGGCACTGCCGGCATCGTGACACTTGAAGATCTGATCGAGGAGATTTTCGGGGACATTGCCGACGAATTTGATGCCGACAGCCAGGAAGTAGCGCTGGGGAATGACGGCCGTCTTAACGTTGCCGGCGATGTGGAACTGGAAGAGCTATCCGCCATTCTGGGTTCTCTGCTCGAATATGAAGACGTTGACACGCTTGGCGGCGCCATACTTGCCGAGCTGGGCGCCATTCCCGAACAGGGCCAGATTGTGCGGCTGCAAAACCTTGACTTCCGCGTCGAGAAAGTTAGCGGCTACGCGATTTCCCAGGTGAGCGTCGCGTTGCCGCCCGGCGCAGAGGCGAATCTGCCCCAGGCGGAAGATAAGTCGTAAAGTCGTACATAGTCAACATATTGTGTTCGCCAGGCTAACGGCCGCGACGAAACTTGACGAAATTGCAGGTGGAGTTACACGAGTGGAATATCTGCTCCCCGTATTCATAATAACCGCACTGATTTTCTTCAACGGCCTCTTTGTCGCGGTGGAATTCGCAGTCGTGGCTTCATCCAGGGCGCGTATGGCCCAACTGGCCAACGCTGGCTCAGCGCCCGCCGTCAAAGTGATGGGGATTCTGACCGACACACGCGGGCAGACCCGCTTTATCATCATGGCGCAACTGGGCATTACGCTGTCCAGCCTGGGGTTGGGCATGTATGGCGAACACACCATCGCTGAGTGGTTCCTGGCTCTGTTGGAGCATTACGGGGTGGAGATGGGCCTGATAAGTGTAGCAGCGGCCCACAGCGCAGCACTGGTGCTCGCCATCGCCCTGATGACCTATCTGCATGTAGTGTTTGGGGAGGTGATGCCCAAATCCTTGGCGCTTCAGGCGCCGGAGGCTACCGCACTTCGTGTGATTGGCCCTTTCTGGGTCATAGAGCGCATCTTCTCGCCGGTCATCTACGTGCTCAACGTAATTGCGCGCGCCATTACCCGCGCCTTCGGTGTGCCCGAGCGCGGCGAACAAGACCACATGATCTCTCCACAGGAACTTGAACTTATCGTTGAAGAAAGCTTTGAAGAGGGTCTGATCGCGCCATCCGAGCAACTCTATATCGAGAATATTCTGGACATGAGGGAGCGTACCGTCGGCCAGGTGATGACGCCGCGTACGCGTATTGTCGGCATTGCTGCCGATGAATCAGAACAAGAGATTCTGCGCCTTGTCTGCGCATCCAATCACTCGCGCTATCCGATTTACGATGGAGACCTGGATACCATCAGAGGTTTTTTCCACGTCAAGGACCTGGCCCGCCATCTGCAGATCGGTGCAAACGCCGGCCCACTCGACCTGCGCAAGATGGCCCAGAACCGGCCGGTTATGGTTGTTCCCGAAACGCTCTCGCTGGATCTGATGCTGGGACGTTTTCGGGCAGAGAAAGGCGCTCTGGCGGTTGTCATCGACGAGTTCGGAGGCACGGCCGGAATCGTCACTTTCGAAGACCTGCTGGAAGAGGTCGTAGGTGAAATCCAGGACGAGTTCGACGTAGAAAGGGCTCCTTTCGAGTTTGTAGCGGACAGGCGCCTGCGCGTGGATGGCTCTCTTCTGCTGCATGAATTGAACCAGCATTTCGACATCAACTATGACGCAGAGGAGGTCGATACGGTTGGCGGCCTCATCATGGCCTACTTGGGCCGAATTCCCGCTGTTGGCGACGTGGTCGAACTGAACGGCGTGCGTTATGAAGTTGAGCAAGTGACCGGGCGGGCGGTGGATTCTGCGTTGGTAGAACTACCAGCAGATGTCCGGCTGGGCGAGGATGGGAACGAGGACGAATCCAATTCCACCAACGCTCCAGATTGACAATCTCCCTCCTGGGAGTTACAATTGCCGCGATTTGCTCAACTGAGAGCAGAAACGGCGTTGACGAAGACGAGTAACTGTCGTCAAGTCCCCAGCGAGCCCGGGTAGGTGGAAGCCGGGCGGACCCCTGTCGCAGTGAATATCACTTCCGAGCCGTGACCCGAAAGGCTGGCAATTTGCTTAGTAGGCTTCGCCGGTGTCGTGAACCGTTATCTTCACGGCCAGACAGGATGTGAATACGTCTTCTGGCACAAGAGCGGTCCGGCCCCGTGGCCGGGAAGCAGGGTGGTACCGCGGACTTTTCAGCCCGTCCCTGATTTGGGGTCGGGCTTTTTCATTCTGTTGCCTGGTGGAAAGTTTCGGCCCAAAGACCGATGCGAGGAACTAATGACTGCTGAACTCTTTTACGACGACGCCTATATCCGTGAATTTGACGCCCTTATTACGGCTGTCGATAAACAAGATGGCAAGTTGCGCGTTGCCCTGGACGGCACCGCCTACTACCCTGGCGGCGGCGGTCAGCCTAACGATATTGGCTGGTTGACGATTGACTACCGCCGGCTGTCCGTTAGCAAAGTAAAGCGGGAGAGCGGCCGCATCTGGCATACGCTGGACGGAATGAAGGGCGAGTCGATTCATGTCGCGCCAGGCCGAAAAGTGCATGGCGAACTGGACTGGGCGCGACGCTACCTTCTCATGCGCACACACACGGCCATGCACATATTGTGCGGTGTCGTCTGGCGCGATTACGGCGCCTCCGTCACCGGCGGCGACATGAAGCCGGGAAGCGGGCGAATGGACTTCGAGTTCGAGGCCATGAGCGCTGATCTGGTGGCGGCGATTGAGCAAAAGTGCAATGCGGAAATCGCGGCTGCCCGACCCGTGAAAACCAGGACACTGCCCCGCGAGCAGGCATTCCAGATACCGGATCTTATTCGCACCAAAATCAATCTACTGCCAAAACAGATCGCCGAAGTGCGCACTGTTGAACTGAAGGGATTGGACCTGCAGGCCGACGGCGGCACCCATGCCGGCAACACCAGTGAAGTCGGCGCAATGCGGGTTGTCGACTACCGCAGCAAAGGCGCGATAAATAAGCGTATCTATGTGGAGATTGGCGAAGCCCGGCAATAAGTTTGCGCTGTTTCCAGAAATGACAAGGGATACTGAAATGACACAGACACGCACAGAATCGCCTGCCTCGACCAATGGGCGAGCGCAGCGCGGCAGTTTCAAAGCGGTGCCCGCCAGTGTCTCCTTCCCCGAAATGGAGGAGGCAATCCTGTCGTTGTGGAAAGAGAAGGATGTCTTCCAACGTTCGATGCAGGAGCGTGAAGGCGGCCCCGAATATGTCTTTTTCGAAGGGCCGCCGACAGCTAACGGCCGCCCGGGAATTCATCATGTTCTGGCGCGGGCGTTCAAGGACATGTTCCCCCGCTACAAGACCATGCAGGGCTATCACGTGTTGCGCAAGGGCGGCTGGGACACACATGGGCTGCCGGTGGAGCTTGAGGTCGAGAAGCAACTCGGTCTCACCGGTAAAGATCAGATTGAAGAGTATGGTGTCGCAAGGTTCAACCAGATGTGCAAAGAGTCCGTCTGGGAATATCTCAGCGACTGGGAGGCCTTGACCGAACGCATGGCTTTCTGGGTGAGTCTGGAAGACGCCTACGTTACCATGAACAACGACTACGTCCAGTCGTTATGGTGGATTCTGCAGCAACTCTGGAACAAGGGCCTGCTCTTCGAAGGCTACAAGGTCGTCCCCTACTGCCCCCGCTGCGGTACGCCTCTCAGCAGCCATGAACTTTCCCTGGGCTACAAGGAAGGGACTATCGACCCCAGTGTTTACGTAAAGTTCGAAGTAAAAGGGGAGGAAGATACCTTTCTGCTGGCCTGGACGACCACGCCGTGGACGCTTCCCGGCAACGCGGCATTGGCCGTCGGCGAAAACATCGACTACCTGAAGGTCAAAGACAGTTCCGGGGCATATCTGTACTTGGCGAAGGAAAGGGCCGAGTCAGTTCTCGAGCCGGGCTACGAGTTGCTGGCTGAAATGAAGGGCTCAGCCCTGGTGGGCAAGGAGTATGAGCCTCTGTACCGCTTTGGGCCCCCTGTTGCAGAGCGCTTTGCCTATGTAATCGCCGCCGACTATGTCAGCACCGCCGACGGGACCGGAATCGTTCACATCGCGCCGGCTTTTGGCGCCGACGACCTTGCTGCCGGCCAGACCCACAACCTGCCCGTCTTCCACACAGTCGACGCCGCCGGTCAGTTCAAGCCGGAGGTCACGCCCTGGGCCGGCGTGTTCGTCAAGGAGGCTGATCCCCATATCACCTCCGATCTGGAAGAACGGGGACTGCTGTACAAGGCCGGCACCTACGAGCATACCTACCCATTCTGCTGGCGCTGCGACACGCCTCTCATTTACTGGGCAAAAGAGACCTGGTACATTCGCACAAGCGATTTCAAAGACAGGCTGGTGGCGCTAAACGATACGATCAACTGGGTGCCTGACCACATTCGCAACGGGCGCTTCGGGCGCTGGTTGGAGAACAACGTGGACTGGGCCCTGGGCCGCGATCGATATTGGGCAACGCCTATCCCCATCTGGAAGAGCGATGCGCCCGGCAGCGAATACATGGAGTGTATCGGCAGCGCGGCCGAACTCTCGCAGAAGAGCGGCCGCGACTTGAGCGGCCTTGACCTGCACCGCCCCTTCGTGGACGAAATCACCTGGCCCGCGCCCGACGGCGGCAACATGCGCCGCGTCAACGAACTGTGCGATGTCTGGTTCGACAGCGGCTCGATGCCCGTAGCCCAGTGGCACTACCCGCTCTCCAATCAGAATGAGTGGGAGACATATCAGCAGGCCGACTACATTTGCGAAGCAATCGACCAGACCCGCGGCTGGTTCTACACGCTGCACGCGGTCAGCACATTGCTATTCGACCGACCGGCCTTCAAAAATGTCATCTGCCTGGGTCACATTCTGGCCGAGGACGGCTCGAAGATGAGCAAGTCCAGGGGAAACGTGGTCAGCCCGTGGCAGGTATTCGCCGAGCACGGCGCAGACGCCACGCGCTGGTATATGTACACTGCCGGTCCGCCAGGAAACGCGCGCCGTTTTAGCGGCAATTTGGTGGCCGAAGTGAAACGAAGATTCCTCAATACATTGTGGAACACCTACAGCTTTTTCGTCGTGTATGCCAATCTGGAGGATGGCAATAAACTAAACGATGTAGAAGCGAAAGTCTCGACGACTTCGCCCGATTCCGAGTTGCACGATCGATGGCTGCTTTCCGAATTGAACCGGCTCGTGCGCGATGTGACGTCCGCCTATGAGGCATACGACGTCACCGGGGCCACTCGACCAATCGCCGACTTTGTCGACGAACTCAGCAACTGGTATGTGCGCCTGAACCGGCGGCGCTTCTGGGACGGCGACGCGGCTGCTCTGTCCACTTTGCGCCACACGCTTGTCACTCTCTCGAAACTGCTGGCGCCGGCGATACCATTCATCTCGGAGGAGATTTATCAGAATCTTGTCGTCGGCGTTGAGCCAGATGCCCCGAACTCAGTCCATCTGGCAACCTGGCCGCAAATTGACGAGTCTGCCATCGATGACCAGCTGCATGCCGACATGGCCCTTGCGCAGAAAGTGACTACGCTGGGTAGAGCGGCAAGAGAATCCGCGGCGTTGAAAGTGCGCCAACCCCTGCAACGCGTTGTTGTTCGCACCCGCTCTGGGGACGAAAATGCCGGTTTGGACCGAGTAAGTGATATGCTCCTTACCGAGCTGAATGTTAAGGAACTGGGCTTTGCCAGCGAAGCCGGCGATCTGGTCGACGTGACCGTCTTCCCGTTGCCCAAGCAGCTTGGTCAGAAATACGGCCGCGGCTTCCCTGTAATCAGGGGTAATTTTGCCGAGTTGGATCAGCGGGAACTGGCTGGTCGCTTTGACGCCGGCGAATCCGTAACTGTGAATGACGGCGACCAGGCCTATGTCGTCGACCCCGAGGATGTGGAGGTGCGCCGAACGCCGCGCGCCGGCCTTGCGGTCGCCGAAGACAGCGGCTATCTTGTTGCAGTCACCACTACGCTTACGCCCGAATTGGAGCTGGAGGGCCACGCCCGCGAGCTTGTCCGCCGTATTCAGCAACATCGCAAAGATTCCGATCTGGAAATTAGTGACCGCATCAGCCTGACGCTGACTGATTCCACTCTCATGAGCAGTCTTCTTTCGGCACATAAAGGCTACATCATGGAAGAAACTCTGACGTTGGAAATCGATCTAACAACCGATTCCGCTGACGAAATAGACGGTGACGCTATTACATTTTCTCTCGGTCAAGAGGAAGTGACTTTTGGCTTGAACAAAGCCTGATCGACTGCATTTTCCTTTTTCATTTACCCCGGATTTGACACGGGCGCTTGGCGTTGCAAAGGAGGAACACTATGGCATCCTACCACTATGAAAACAACCTGAAATATGCCGATACACATGAATGGGTTAGGCAAGAGGAGTCCACGGTTGTCGTGGGCATCAGCGATGCCGCCCAGGACATGATGAGCGATATAGTCTTTGTCGAACTGCCCGAGATTGGCGCCGCGGTTGCCGCCGGTGAGGCTGTCGCAGTCGTCGAATCGGTCAAGGCCGCCGAGGACATTATCGCTCCCGTATCCGGTTCTGTTGTCGAGGTCAACGAAGATCTGATGGATACGCCCGAACTGGTGAACAGCGATCCCTACGGCGCTTGGTTCCTGAAAATCGAAGCCAACGATGCCGCCAGTCTTGACAAGCTGATGGACGCAGATGCCTATTCAGCGTTCGTTGAAAGCCAACAGTGAGGTAAGGCGAGTTAAGAGGGCTGTTACAAGAAGAGTTGCTGAAGGTCTCCCGCTTCCCTGGCGCTTTCATTCAATCGTCGGCCTCCTACTGCTGACACTCTTGCTGAGTGGATGTGACGCGTTGCCAGTCCAGCCTCGCTTGCCTGAACTGCCCTTTCTGCAACTTGGCAGAGAGTCCAATGAAACTGCTCAGTCTCTTCGCATTTTTCTTCCCGAGGAGGGCAAGGTTACCGAGTCTCTGCGGGATCAGATAGCTACCTGGGCAACCGTCAAGGACCTGCAAGTTGACCTCTACTCAGCTGCCGAATACGACCAGGAGCTTCGCGATCGATTGGCGGCAGAAGAGCCGCCCGATCTGGTTGTGGTCAGCAGCTTCCTTTTTCCCGACCTGGTAGCTGAAGGTCTGCTGGCGCCCGCAGAACAGGATTTTCTCGATCCGGCGGGGTATTCCCCGCAGTTGGCCGCGGCATTCACACGGCCCTCGGACCAGGCATCCCGCCTGCGCTACTGTTTGCCGCGCGAAGTGCGCACCCTGGCACTGGTTTTCGACAGCGAGGGACTGTCAGCAGCAAGCCAGGCTCCCCCTACCGATTGGGAGACAATGTGGACCGCTGCAGTCAATCAGACCGACTTGGAGCGAAACCGTTTCGGATTTATCGAAGCGCCCGACCTTTCTCGTTGGCTTCCCTTCCTATACGCAGCCGGTGGTACAATTATCGACGAGGGCGGCAACATGGCACTTCAGTCTCCCGCCGCTTCATCGGCACTGGACTGGTATATCCTTGTTTTCCGCGAAAACTTTGCCGGCCATGCAGGTGAGTCGAATAGCGAGTGGACGGGAGAAGTCTTGGGAAAGGGCAAAGGCGCCATGGCAATCGAAGGAAATTGGATAGTTCCTTATTTTGACAGTGAGTTTCCAACATACCGTTACGGGGTCGCGCCCTTGCCCAACGGGCCGGCAAAGTTGAACACCTCGGTCGCATTTACCAGCTGCTATGCCGTCTCTGATCGCTCAACACGCAAGAGTGAAGCCTTCGAACTTGCGGTCTATCTCAGCAGCGCCGAGGTAGTCGGGTCACTTCCAAACGACGGAAGTTGGATGCCGGCGCAGACATCCTTAATGGACGCTTGGAAGGAGCGTTTCCCCCAACTGGCAGCTTTTGCAAACGCGGTTCCGAACGCCAAAGTCTGGCAACATCCGCCTGGATTTAAGACGTTTCTTCAGAGTTTCAATCGCGGTATGGTGCATCTTTTTGCCGCCCAGGTCGAGGCTGAAGATTTTCTGACCGAGATGCAGGAGCTAGGCGAAACTCTGGTGGCTGAGGCCGGCGACCAGGAATCATCGACTGGTAGTCCTGAATCCCCTGACCACTAAAAGTAGGACATTACCATGGATTTTGCAGGACATGTGGCGTTGATAACCGGTGCCGGGTCTGGAATAGGCCGCGCGACCGCGCTGCGTTTTGTCGAACTTGGGGCTTCAGTTGTCGCCGCCGATGTGAACGCAGATGGCGGCGGCGAGACATTACATCTTGTGCAGGAGTTCGGCAGCGAAGGGTTGTTCGTTCAATGTGATGTGTCGGACCCGGTGGCAGTGGACCGAATGGTTGAAGAGTCGGTCCATCGTTTTGGCCGCCTCGACTTTGCAGTCAACAACGCAGGAATAGGCGGCCCCTGGCAACCGCTCCAAAACTATCCACACGACGGCTGGGACAGGGTACTGGGGGTAAACCTCACCGGCGTTTTCTACTGTATGCAGGCAGAGATCAGGCGAATGACCGATTCCGGCGGAGCAATCGTCAACATTGCCTCTATTGCCGGCAAGCAGGGTCTCCCTAACCAGGCCGCCTACACCGCCTCCAAGCACGGCGTCATCGGTCTGACCCGCGTCGCCGCCCAGGAGGCCGCAAGGCACAACATTCGCGTCAATGCCGTCTGTCCGGTCTACACCGAGACGCCCCTGTTCACCCCGATGATCGCTGACAATCCTCGCAGAGCGGAAAAGATGCTGGAACGCATCCCCATGCGCCGCTTCGGTCAGCCGCAAGATATCGCTGACGCAATCGTCTGGCTCTGCTCGGAACAGTCCCGTTTCGTTACCGGACAAGCCATAAACCTGGATGGCGGCATGACCGCATGACGCCCCAATCAACGCAATTCAAATGGAGAAAAGGATGTCACGACAAGCGGCACTAGCAGATCTGCAGTCGAAGGTAGGCGCCGAGCCCGGAGTCGGCGGTTGGTTCACAGTTACACAGGAAATGATCACCGGCTTTGCCGACGCCACGCTTGATCATCAGTGGATTCATGTCGACGTCGAGCGAACTGCACGTGAGTCGCCATTTGGCGCGCCGGTCGCCCACGGCTTCTTTACACTCTCGCTCATCCCGCATCTGACCGGAATGGTCGAGCCGGACAAGCCCCAGTATCCCGGCATTGCGCTTACTGTCAACTACGGGCTGAATCGCGTGCGCTTTCCGCACCCATTGCTGGCGGGGTCACGCATCCGCGCGCACACGCAGTTGCAGTCCGTCGAAGAGGTCCGAGGAAACGGTCTGCAGATGATCCACAATGTTACTGTCGAAGTAGAAGGCGTCGAGAAGCCAACCTGTGTAGCCGAAATGGTGTCACGCCTGTATTTTGATGAAGACTGAAGTTAAAGGAACGGAACTAGCAAACGATCAGGTGCCGTCAACTATCCATGTTTAGCAACCATACAGTAGTAATAACGGGTGCAGGCCGGGGAATAGGCGCCAGCGCCGCCCTCCAATTCGCGCAACACGGGGCCAACGTCGTGGTGAACGACCTCGACGCCGCCGCCACGGAGGAGACCGTCCACGCCATTACAACGGCCGGCGGGCAAGCCATCGCCGTTGCCGGCAATGTGACCGGACCCGACTTTCCAGCCCACCTGATGAAAACGGCCGTGGACACATTCGGCCAGCTGAATATCCTTGTCAACAATGCCGGATATACCTGGGACGGGATGTCGCATAAGATGTCCGATGAACAGTGGCAGGCGATCATTGACGTCCATCTGACCGCTCCCTTTCGCATGATCCGGGCGGCCGCGCCCTATCTGCGCGCGGCAGCTTCTGCCGAACTGGAATCCGGCGCCTCGCTCAGCAACCGCTGCATCGTAAATGTTTCCTCCACGTCCGGCCTTCACGGCAACATTGGTCAGGTCAACTATGCCGCCGGCAAGATGGGCATCGTAGGACTGACCAAGACCATCGCCAAGGAATGGGGTAGGCTGGGAATCCGCTGCAATGCTGTCGCCTTCGGTTTCGTCGACACCCGCTTGACCCGCGCCCAGGAGACGCAAGAAGAGGCGATAGAAATCGATGGGCGGGAAGTCCCACTGGGCATTCCCGCAAAGGTCCGCGCGCTGCTCGACAAGGATATCCAACTTCGCATCCCCCTCGGCCGTCCGGCCGCCATCGAAGAGGCCGCCGCGGGCATTGTCCTGATCGCCTCGCCGCTCGCTTCCTATATCACTGGCCATGTACTTGAAGTTACCGGCGGAATGGGAATCTGAGTTGCGAGCGTAACGCGCAAAGGACTGGAATCTGCGATCCGGCTGGTTGGTTTCGGAGTCCCGTTATTCTTCCGCCCGATCTGAGAGTAGTGAGACAGCCCTCCTCCCGACGCCGACGGAAAATCCAATGGCACGAAGAAGCGCGACAGAGGAGACGCAGAATGAGGCGCCCAAAACAGTACTCATTACCGGCGCTTCCAGCGGTATAGGACGCGCCTGCGCCCTACGGATGGACCGCGCCGGTTGGCAGGTCTTTGCCACCGTACGTAAAGATAGCGATGCCAACCAGTTGCTGAGTGAAGCCTCCGCGCGACTTCAAACGGTCTTGCTGGACGTGACAAATGCCGACCAGGTAGAAGAGACGGCGCGCGCCGTGGCCGAGGCAGTGGGCGCCAACGGTCTTCACGGCTTGGTAAACAACGCCGGAATTGCCGCGGGAGGCCTCCTCGAGTTTATGGATCCGGCCGACTTTCGCCAGGTTCTGGAGACGAACACGATCGCGCCCCTGACCGTCACCCAGTCATTTATTCCGCTGCTGCGGAAGGCGCAGGGGCGGATTCTGATGATAAGCTCGCAAGCCGGGTTCAGCTCGACGCCTCTCCTCTCACCTTACTCGGCGTCAAAGTTTGCACTCGAAGCGCTCACTGATGGGATGCGGCTCGAACTGAGACCCTGGGGCATCGACGTTGTGTCTGTTCAGCCGGGCGCAATCAATACCGACATTTGGGGCAAGGCTCGCTTCTACGCAGAAATGACGCTACGAAAATATCCGCCGCGAGCCTTCGAAATGTATGGTCCTCTGCTGGAAACGATGATCGAATCCCTGCAACAGCCGCGGGGCGTTGATCCTGACAAGGTTGCCCAAACAGTACAGATGATTCTTTCGGCATCGCGGCCCAGGGCTCGCTATCTGGTGGGCCGCGACGCCGTCTTCAGACGCTGGATCGAACGTTTGCCTACTGCGCTGCGCGATAAAATAATCCAGGGCAGAATGCCCAAATTCGGAACGGCTGCCGTGCCGCAAAGCAATTTACGAGAAGCCAGGAGAGAGAGGAAGGTCAAATAAAACTGCTTCATCCTCTCCATCGACATTAATCCACATGCCGCGAAAAGATTCCCATGCCCGACCCAAGGAGTACAAAATGAGTTTTAACAGAGTTCGAAATGTTACCGCCACAGTCCTGATTCTAGTGACCCTGGTCTTCGCGGCATGCGCGCCGCCAACGACTTCCACGGAAGCTTCGCAAACAGACAATTCAGAACAGGAAGCAGCGGAATCAACCGAAAATGAAGCAGGGCAAGAAGCAAACGAGGACCCCATTCGAATTGGCGCGCTGTTCCCGCTCTCCGCACCGGGTTCGGTGGTCGGGGGCGAGGCAATGCGCGCAGCAATGTTAATTGCCGCCGATGAGATCAATGCCAGCGGCGGCCTTCTGGGGCGGCCTGTCGAACTGATCGTCGTTGACAGCGAGGGCCTGCCAGAGCGCGGTGCCGCCGTGAGCGAGCGGCTAATCAACCAGGACGGAGTAGTAGCTATCGCCGGCGGATATCATAGCTCTGTTGGCGTAATTGCCAAGGAGGTGGCCCACAACTATGGCATCCCCATCGTTCTCGCCAACACCTGGAACGACACCATTACAAGCGTGCAATATCCCGAGGTATTTCGCATAGCGCCACTTAGCTCAGAGGTATCGGCTGTCGATGTCAAATTCATGGAGTGGCTGAGAGACGACGCCGGCGCTCAACTGGACAAGGTCGTACTCCTGACCGAGAATACCGACTACGGCATTCCGGCAGCCGAAGATACAGCGCGGCTGTTAGGCGAAGCGGGGATCGACTCCGTCACCTTCGGCGTCGACATTGGAACACAGGATTTCGCCGGAATTATCGAGAGGATAAAGGCAGAGGCCCCGGACCTGATCATGTCGTTGGCCACCGGCGAAGCTTCATACAACTTCGCTCAGCAGTCGGCAGACGCCGGCATCGGGCCTCAGGACGTGCCGACTCTATGCGACCACAACGCCCTGGAAAGCAATTCATTCTGGAGGAACGTCCCCGACGGCAACTACTGTTTCGTGCGCAGAATCGGTCTGCCGGCGCAACTCTACAACGATGTCGCCCTCGACTTTCTGGCCGAATACGAAGCCCGCACCGGCAAGGAAGGAGCTGAGTCCTACGCGTTCGCTGCCTACGACGCCGTCCGGATCATCGCTCAGGCCATAACTGAGGCCGGCACGACCGATTCCGACGCGATCATTGCAACATTGGAAGGGATTTCCTATGTTGGCGCCCTCGGCAAGATAACGTTCCCCGTTAACAGCAGCAACACACCCGAGCAGGCAGGCGTCGACCCTAAGTGGTGGCACCAGTTCCCCGATCCTGCAGTGACTGTCGTTCAATATCAGCACGAGGGAGAGGACTCCGTGTCTGCAACGGTTGTGTTCCCGGAAACGTTTCGAACCGGCGACCCTGTCGTTGTCGGGCAGTAGACTGTCACAACCTACCGGTCAGGGACCCCCCTGGTGGGAAATCCAGGTGTCTGACTCTAGGCTGGTTTGCTCTGCATGTGGACCTCGGGTGCATCCCAAATGGGGGCGAACTCTAGCAAGCCTTAGGTAACGACTATGCCGAGTCCATCTCGCAGATCCGATCTCAGGCAATTTGCGTGGCTGCTTTCTCCTGAACATTATATGGGCGGTCGGGCGCAAGCGCCCTCCCTTGTGCAGGGGCTGCGCCCCCGCAACGCCCCCCTCCAAAACCATCCCTCGCCGCCGCCACACTCTGTTCCCGACACTGTCCTCCACCCACCGCATTTCCCCCCAATCGCCCCCGCCAACCCCCGCACGCGCGCAAATCACAGTCCATCACGTAATTCCCCCCAAATCACAGTTCAGACAAATCCCAACAATCACAGTTCAGACCAGGGCAAATGCATCAAAATCCGTGATATAATTGCCCTGTGCCGAAATACGAATAAGCACTGCTGAGAGCGTATCTTCATCATCATGAAGCCATGACTCCCGCTGGGCAGGGAATCTGGATGCGAGGGAGGACCCTTCCAAGCCTGTGAACTGCCCCTAACCCAACAAAGACAGCGAGAAAACGCCCGCAAACCCAACCACACAAACGCCAAGAAAAAAGAAAACCACACGACCTGGATCGACCTGGATCGACTTGGATCGACCTGACCCGACATCAACCGTCCAGACACGACACTCTGCCACTCCAAACGCCAGGTGACAGGCGCGAGTCTGGCGTCTGCGTAAGTCGGAGTGAACTTGCCAGAACCGGGAACGGACTCCAGAAGCGGAAAAACTGATGCAAAAGCGTAACAACGAAAAAGGGCCCGAAAAAAATATCGCCCGCTTTGACCCGACATATACCTACTTGACCCGACGTGACCCGACTTGACCCGACCAATCACGTCCCACCATATCATCGGCCGTCCAACTCTTGTACATATCTCGTTAGACCTCATACGCGCCACGTGCGCCAGCGAAGCCCTCATCACAGCCCATCAAACAATTCTCATGATCTGTAGTTCAGACATCATGCAAACACTCGTAAACGCTCATAAACGCTCATAAACTCTCGTCCAACACACAGACGAGAAAACCTGCGTCCCACCTTCAAGATGAATCCGACGCAAACAATCCACAATGAATGAAATGCTCACATCTGCTCCCAAGGTATTTGCATCTCAACTGAATTCCGTCTTTTTCTCCGATGCTGGACTGTTCCTGACTTCCACCCTCAGCCACTGGAGCATCAGAAAATCAGTCTACCGGTTCTTGGATGTCGCCTTTCCTGGGGACGACAGTCGCATCCGTCAGGCCCATGCGCAGCACATTATGGCCGTCTTGCGACGCTTGGCTTTCAACCTCCTACGCACAGAGAACAGCGCCCAAATCGGTATCTCTGCCAAACGTAAACGAGCCGGTCGGAAAACTGACTATCTCCTGAAAGTTCTCTTCCAATAAGATGCGTATGCAGGGCACTTGTATCCAATTGGGACAAAGCCTCGTGAGCCTGCCTGAATCGGGTAGGGGCGCCCCTTGTGGGCGCCCTTCTCAAGGCAAAACGCCGGGAACCGTGCAAATCATAGTGCGCAGTCGCAAATTCTGAAGGTCTTTGGCGACTGGAGGCCGGTTTCTTGGCCGAAAAATGAAGACAATTGGTAGGGGCGCCCCTTGTGGGTGCCCTTCGTGGCCTATTTTGGCGTCCGAATTCAGATGCGATCGCCCTGGATGCGTGTCAGGGCGATTGCATCTAAATTGGGTTAGGGCATCGAAATGCTGCCGAATGCCCATCCAGGTCGGGGTCAGACATAGAAAAGTGTACGCATGGTGGAACGTAGACGGAAAAACTGTCCGATTTCGGTGACTGTGGGCCTGTGCCGCGGCGACTTCTGGTCGCGATTCAGCGAACTGAAGGCGATTTCCACTTATTCGCGCTCCCTGCTGCCCGTGATTTCAACGGAATCGACCCAAAAATTAAGATGCGATTGCCCTGCCTATCCCCTAGAGCCGCCCCTTCTGAGCGCATTTCGTGTGCTATAATTAAGCCCGAGGAGAATTCCGTTTACTCCGACCCTGACAATCCATGACTCCCGCCAAAAGACAACCTGAAGTCGAAGGAAGGCCGCTGTAACCGTAAGTCTGTGAGTTGCCCATACTTCATCTACCGATAGCCATCAGGGTCGGCGAAGAAACGTCTGCGAAATCAAGAAAAAGTCCAAAAAAAAAGAAATCACGTCGACCTGCGTCGACTTGGATCGACCTGACCCAGGATAATTACATCGAATTGGTTCAATGCCCTGTAAGGCTCCCTGAATTAAACAGGTACCTCTTTTTTGGCACCCTGCCTGGGCGATTCTTGCGTCAGAACTTGGATGCAATTGCCCTGGATGCGTATGGCCTGACCATTGACAGGCATCATACCCTGTTGCATAATAACCAAGACCATCGTTTTCCCCTGCTTCCGGCATATCTTGTTTCCTACGGTCCTGAAGCACACACAGTCGGGAAACTGCATATTGTCGAAGTAGTGCTACTCAACTCAAGGAGAATACCCCAATGAACCGAAAACGAACTCTGTTCTGGAGCGCACTTGCGCTGACAATTCTGGCACTTGTACTCACTGCCTGCGCACCGCAGGCGGAAACGGTCGGCGAGGCCGAACCGGCAGCCGAAGAAGCGGCGGCAGCACCAACCGAAGCCCCCGCCGAAGAATCATCTGACGACATGTCGATGGAGCCGATTAAGATCGGCGGACTGGCTCCTCTGTCCGCCCCCGGCGCCGTCGTCGGCGGCGAGGCCATGCGTGACGCTATGCTGATCGCGGCCGACGAACTCAACGCCCGCGGCGGCATAATGGGGAGACCGGTCGAACTGATCATCGTCGACACCGAGGGTCTGCCGGAACGCGGCACCGCCGTCGTTGAGCGCCTCATCAATCAGGACGGCGTTGTCGGCATCGGCGGCGGCTACCACAGCTCCGTAGGCGTGGCCGCCAAGGAAGTTGCCCGCGACAACGGCGTTCCCATCGTCTTCGCCGAGACCTGGAACGACACCATCACCAGCGTCCAGTACGACGAGATCTTCCGCATCGCCCCCCTGAGCTCCGAAGTTTCCGCGGTCGATGTCAAGTTCATCCAGTGGCTGCGCGACGAGAACGGCATGAAGCTCGACCAGGTGGTGATCCTAACCGAAAACACCGACTACGGAATCCCAGCCGCAGAAAACACGACCGCGCTCCTGGAAGCGGCCGGCATCGCCTCTGTCACCTTCAGCGTTGACATCGGCACCCAGGACTTCGCCGGCATCATCGAGCGCGTGAAGGCAGAGAGCCCCGACATGATCGTGACCCTGGCTACCGGTGAAGCCTCCTACAACTTCACTCAGCAGGCGGCAGATGCCGGTATCGGCCCCCAGGACGTACCATTCATGTGCAACCAGGTCTCGCTCGTGAGTGACGCTTTCTGGACGAATGTCCCCGACGGCAACAACTGTTTTGTGCGCCGCATCGGTCTTCCTCAGAAGCTCTACAACGACATTGCCCAGACTCTCGTCGCCGAGTACTCGGCCCGCACCGGCAAGGATGACATCGAGTCTTACGCTATGGCCTCTTACGACTCGATTATGCTCATTGCCCAGGCCATCGAAGACTCTGGCTCGACCGACCCGAGCGACATTATCGACGCCTTGGAGAACATCAACCACATGGGCGCCCTGGGTCCCATCACTTTCCCGGTCAACCGCAGCAATACGCCTGAGCAGGCCGGTGTGGATCCCAAGTGGTGGCACCAGTTCCCCGATCCCGCTGTCACCATTGTCCAGTATCAGGTAGCGGGCCAGGATGCCGTAGACACGGCGGTCGTATACCCGATTGTCTATCAGACCGACGAGCCGGTCATTGTCGGTCAGTAGTATTATTCTGAACTTTGGCCTTTGAATCCGGACGGAAGGCCCTGCAAGCGAATCCCCTGGCTTGCTGGCCTTCCACTGTTCCTTTTCCAGTCCGCCAAACCGGACAGAGCCTCATTTGTCATCCTAGCGAAAACACTTGCCCACAGCCCACCAGGATCTGAACTAACCCATGGAGAACGCAGCGATCTTCGGTTGGACGCTTCTGTGGATTCTCTTCTGGGGGGCCTTGGGCGGCGTCGTAACGCCCCGCATCTACGCCCGCAAAGACCTGGAAATCTCCCAGGCCTCATTCGGTGGCGCCGTGATAGGCGCGGCCCTCGGGCCCTTCAGCCTCGTCCCGCTCTGGTTCGCCACGCCCAAGATCACGAATCGCCTGATCGGCATCGCTATCGCGCTGGTCGTCGGCATCTTTATCGCCGCCTTCGCCCTCGCCGATCCCGACAACCTCTGCGTCGCCAATGGCGGGTTCGTTCTCTCCCAACTTACCAACGGCATCGTCATCGGCATCATCTACGGGCTTATGGCGCTGGGTCTGACGCTGATTTTCTCAATTCTCGGCGTTGTCAGCTTCGCCCATGGCGAGTTCTACATGATTGGCGGCATGGTCACCTACTTCATGTCTGCCGTATGGCTGCCAGGGGTCTCACCTTTGGTCGCCATCCTGGCAAGTTGCATCGTGACCTTCGTCATCGGCTACATTTTTGAAAGAATCTTCCTGCGCCCTATGGGCAGCGGCGAGATCGAACGGCCCACCGAGTATGCCATTCTGGTGACTTTCGGGCTGGCCTTTTTCCTGCAGTACTTTACGCAGGCCCTGACATCGGCTGTGCCGGTGAAAGCGCAGCGGTTCTTCCCCTTTCCGCGCGTCGAACTTCCCGCCGAATCCGGCACTCTGCTCAAGATGACGCCGGGCAATGTCACCATCTTTGACGCGATTTCCATCCCCAATCCCCGTTTCACCGCTGCCGTTTTGGCCCTCCTTATGTTGGCAGCCCTGCTCTGGTTCCTTTACCGTACCTGGGTAGGGAAAGCGCTGCGAGCCGTCAGTCAGGACAGGCAGGCCGCAGCCGTTACCGGCATCAATCCGAACACGATGAACACCGTGGCGTTCAGTATGGGCGCGATGCTGGCGGGGCTGTCCGGGGCTTCACTCGTACAGGTCTTCTCTTGGCTGCCCCAGGTAGGCATTCCCGCGGCGGCCCGCTCCTTCGTCATTATTGTGCTTGGCGGAATGGGCAGCCTCCCAGGCGCATTCCTCGGCGGTCTTATCGTCGGGCTTGTGGAAGCCGCAGGAACCGGCTGCATTCCCGACGCCACCAGGGCAGCCGCCTACATACCTGCCTACAGCATGATAATTCTGACCTTAGTGCTCCTCTTGAAACCGACCGGCCTCTTTGGGCGAGAACTATGAACCCATCCTCTATCTATCGCGTCGCCGGTTCGATAGCTGTAGTCTTCCTCTTGCTGGTCCCGCTGGCGTCGTCGGAAATGGGAGGCCTTGGTCCCCTAGTCCTCAGCAGCTACATTATGCACCTGGCCATTACGGCATTCTTCTACGCCATTCTGGCATCCAGTTGGTCGCTATTGGCCGGATATGCCGGCCAGTTTTCGTTTGGCCATATGGCCTTCATGGCAATTGGGGGCTACACGTCCGGACTGATAGGGAAGTTCTTTCGCTTTACGACCGCCCCTTCCGAGCTTTGCACCGACATTCCACTATTGGGGGACTGGTGGCTGGTGATCTTAAACATCCGCCGTGTCGGCACGATTGATGAATCCTGTCTCGATATGGCCAGATCGCAGACTCTTCCCGCTGGCACGCTGATAGTCTTTCCACCGGTTTGGGCAAGTATCGCCATGGGTCTGGTAATGGGCGCGACTTTCGGCCTCATGGTCGGCTGGTTGGTGCTGCGTCTGCGCAGCACCTATCTGGCCCTTTTTACGATTGGCTTTTCCGAGATTCTGCGAGCCGCAATCAGTGCCGAGATTCCCATTACCGAAGGTCAGAGCGGATTGGAGCTGGTACCCCTCTTCCCGGGCGGCATGCTGGGATTCAGTTCGACGAGCAAGATTCCCCCCTATTACGCCATGCTGTTCCTATTACTATTTGCGATGGCCTTGATGACGTGGCTCGCAGGCTCGCGATTCGGGCTATTTGTGCGCGCCATTCGCGAAGACGAAGAGGCGGCGGCTGCCCTAGGCGTCAACATTGTCCGATACAAGGTATTGGTCTTTGTGATTACCAGCACTCTTGCGGCAGCGGCCGGCGCGTTGCAGGGCCATTACATCGGCATCATCACGCCAAATACCTTGATCATCCTGCAGATGTCACTGGTCATTGCCATGGCCGTTATCGGGGGACTGGAAAATATCTACGCGGCATCGGTGGGCGCAATCGTCATCACCTTTCTCCTGGAACTGCTGCGAACCAACATAACCATTGGTCCGCTTCACGTTGACATGACCCTTTGGCGGCTGGTCTTCTTCGGCGTGCTGCTAATGCTGACCCTCCGTTTCCAGCGTAACGGCCTCCTCTTCCCGATTTTGGAACGGATCAGTCGAGGCGGAGTCGCCGCGGAGACAGTCTCGATTCGCGAAGATTCAGAGGAAGAGGAAGAAATTGTAGTAGACGAAGGCGAGGAAACCCCTTCCGCGAACGGCGAGGAGAGCGCAGGTTAACGCTACCAGGCGGTTACAACCATGCTAGAATTGAACTCGAACAGCATTTACAAAAATTTTGGTGGCCTGGAAGTACTCAAGGATGTCTCATTCACCGTGAATGGGCCCGAACTTATCGGCCTTATTGGGCCAAACGGCGCCGGCAAGACAACCCTTACCAACATTCTGGACGGCGCGCTCAAGCCCTCCAGCGGCACGGTCTACATGAATGGAGAAAGAATCGACACGCGACCGCCCTATGGCGTCGCCAGAGCCGGGCTAGGCCGAACGTTTCAGGTCACGCGAGCCTTTCGTCGTATGACAGTGCTGGAGAACCTGCTCATCCCGGCAATGGCAATGCGTGCAACTGCCCGCCAGCGTGATTTTGAAGAGAAAGCGCAGGAGGTATTGGAGTTCCTGACGATTTCTCACCTCCGCAACGAATACGCACGCGCCCTGTCCGGCGGCCAGCAGAAGCTGTTAGAGCTGGGCCGCCTTCTTATGCTCGATCCCCAGATGATTATCTTGGATGAACCGTTCGCCGGCGTCCATCCAAGGTTGATGGATGTGATCTACCGCTACATTACCGAAATAAATGCCCAGGGCAAAGCATTTATCATCATCAGCCATGATATGGACACGATATTTACACTCAGCCGCCGGCTGCTCGTGCTGAACTACGGAGACCTGATCGCCGACGGCGACCCGGAGGTGGTCCGCGAAGATCCCGTAGTAAAGGCTGCCTACTTGGGTGAGGATGAAGAGTAATGCTGGCAGTCAACGACCTGTACGTTGGATACTACCGTGACCTGAACATATTGCAGGGTGTCTCCCTGCAGGCCGAGGGCGGTAAAATTACGACGATTCTCGGCGCCAATGGCGTCGGCAAGTCCACCATGCTCAAGGCGATCTACGGCTTTCTGCGCCCCAACCAAGGGGAGATTCACCTCAACGAGCAGGACATTATCGAAGTGCCTACGCACGAGCGCATAAACATGGGAATCTCCTACATCCCTCAGCAGCCCGGCGTATTCCGTTTCATGTCGGTGGAGGAAAACCTGGAACTGGGTGCGTGGACCTTCAAGAATGACAAGAATCGCATAAAGCGCAAG
Organism: Caldilineaceae bacterium; assembly: GCA_963662575.1. GTDB lineage: Bacteria > Chloroflexota > Anaerolineae > Caldilineales > Caldilineaceae > Bin5. The sequence continues at coordinate 4,378,384 of OY759723.1, read as the reverse complement.
CTGGCGGAAAACTACGACCGCTTCCCCGATCTGAAACCCAGACGCAAATCCAACGCCGGTGAACTCTCTGGCGGTATGCAGCGGATGGTTGAAATCGGCCGCACACTTATGACCGATCCCAAACTGATTCTTGTGGATGAGCCGACCGCCGGCCTTGCCAAACTGCTTTCGGAAGAAGTGTATCAGATGCTTGTGGACCTGCGAGATCGAGATGGATTGACGATCCTGCTTGTGGACCAGGAGATTCGTTCGGCCCTGAAAATCGCCGACTATGTCTACGTGTTGGAGCTGGGCCGCAACAAATTTCAAGGGCCGGCCGCAGATTTCACCGATCTCGAAAAAGCATTCTGGGTTGGTTGAGTCCGCAATGAGACACGCGTGAAGGTCGCATTTGAAATTCACTCTCTCGCCTTCAATCGGCAACGGGCTTTCCCCTTCACCCACACTATTGATCAACGAACGCGTTCGCCGGATGTGGGCCGAAGGCGAGACCGTATACCACTTGGGTTTTGGCGAGTCCCGCTTTCCTGCCCACCCCAAAATCGTGGGCGCGCTGGTTGAGCACGCCTCTCGCCAGAGCTATCTGCCCAGCGTCGGGATTCCCGAACTCCGTCAAGCCGTCGCAGACTTTCATTCGCGCCAGTTGCAGGTCGATATCAGCCCCGACCAGGTCATTGTCGCCCCAGGCAGCAAGGCCCTCCTTTTCGCGTTCCAGATGGCGCTTGCCGGCGCCACAATTCTACATACGCCTTCGTGGGTGAGTTATGAGCCGCAGTCTCGGCTGTTCAACCGCCCGGTCCTGCGCATCCCCGCCAGCCCCCAGGACGGCCACAGCCTGCAACCGGCAAGATTGCAGCAACTCCTGCGCAACTCACCTCATGATCAGCACCTGCTAATCCTGAACAGCCCCAGCAATCCGACCGGTCAGATGCTGAAACCTGGACTCCTGGAAGAGATTGCTGACATCTGCCGGCGGGGCAACGTGCTGGTACTCTCGGACGAGATCTACGGCCTGACCGCGTTCGGACGCGAGCATGTCTCAATCAGCCGCTATTACCCGGAAGGAACTGTCGTACTCGGCGGCAAAAGCAAGCATCTTTCGCTCGGCGGCTGGCGGCTGGGCACGGCAATCGTACCGCCCGGCGACGGGGGCCAACCGCTGCTCCAAGCCGCGGCCAAAGTCGGCAGTGAACTCTGGTCCACTGCCTCGGCGCCAATTCAGTACGCCGCCATTACAGCCTACACCGACGATTCGGAGCTCAGTGCCTATATCGAAAAATGCACAGGGCTGCATGCCGCCCGCACCCGCTACCTCTGGCGCGGCCTGTGCGAATTGGACGTTCCCTGCGCCGAGCCGATGGGCGGGTTTTACCTGTTCCCCAATTTCGATCACTGGCGCAAGCCGCTGGCAGCCCGCGGCGTTCACACCTCCGTCGATCTGGCGCGCCACCTGTTGGACGAATGGCAGATTGCCACTTTGCCCGGTTCAGACTTCGGCACTCCAGCGACAGAGTTATCCTTGCGGCTTTCAACCAGCTATGTTGACCTGGAGACAGATGAAAAGGCCGCAAAGCTGATCAAACTGGCAGACAGCTCGATCAGTGAGGAGCGGTTGCTGCGCGACTTCCACCCTGGAATGAATGAGGTTTTGGTCCGTCTTCAGAGTTTTCTGTCTTCACTATAGGTCACTTGGGATGGCGGTCATGGCGTGTTTGCATTTGCCCTCTGCTATTGAGTTTCATGCCCGCCATCTGCCATGCTGGAGCCCTTTCTCAGTCCCGCGCCAGCGAAGAATTTCCCTTCCAGTGAGAAGATGAAATGGATGAAAACCAGACAGCGATAACTTTGGCAGTTGACCGAGTCGAGCGTGTCGCAGTCATCGGCGCCGGCACCATCGGCGCAAGTTGGGCTGCCTGTTTCCTGGCGAACGGGCTCGAAGTAACCGTAGTCGACCCCGTACGTGACGAAGGGGATCTGCGACACGCCGTCGACGGCATGTTGCCTGCGCTGGAAGCTCTTGGATTGCGGTCGGACGCTGACCCTTGCCGGTTAAAGTTGTCTGCCAGGATCGGCGAAGAACTTGCCGAGGCCCAATTCGTTCAGGAGAATGTCCCGGAACGCCTGGCAATTAAACGGGAGACGCTGCGGGAACTGGAGACAGTAATCGGCTCGCAAGTGATCGTGAGCAGCAGTAGCACTGCGATAATCCCCTCCGACATCCAGGCGGAGGCCAGGTACCCACAAAGAGTGATTGTGGGCCACCCTTTCAATCCGCCCCATCTGATCCCCCTGGTGGAGATTTCCGGTGGCGATCTGACCGCACCGCAGGCGCTGGACTGGGCCGTGGCGTTCTACCTGGCAATCGGCAAAGCGCCAGTGCTGATGAGGAAGGAGGCCTACGGTCACATCGCCAACCGGCTTGCAGCGGCGCTATTCCGCGAGGCGATCCACCTGGTGGCCGAGGGTATTACAACTGTGGAGGGCATCGACGAGGTTATAACCCAGGGGCCAGGCCTGCGCTGGGCGCTGCAGGGACCCTTCACCACCTATCATCTGGCCGGGGGTTCCGAGGGAATCGCCCATTACATGCGCCATCTGGGGCCAACCCAGGAAGCGCGCTGGCGTACCTTGGGGGAACCGAAACTTACTGAGGACCTTGTCGCGCAGTTAATCAGAGACGTCCAGGAGTCCGTTGCCGGACTATCACTGGCCCAGCTCGCCCGGGTGCGCGACACCGGGCTTGTTGAACTTCAGCTGCTCAAAGAGGGCCTGCCTGCGGGCTCTTCTTATTGCGCTGAAGGGTGATAACTCCCCGCGTAGTCTCGGCCACTACGATACTTCTTCATGTGGCTCGTCACCCAACTCGTTCTGTAGCCGCTCCAACTCGGACTTGAGTATGCCTATCAATTCGGCGTTTGCAGGGTCATCGTAAATGTTCACCATCTCCCGGGGATCGTTTTCGAGGTCAAACAGCTCCCACTCCGGCGGCGTAGATTCATCGATGGCGCCGGCGCTTCCCAGTGCCTCCCCGTAGTAGTGAATCAGCTTGTGGCGCTCGGTGCGGATTCCGTAATGCGCCGGGATGTTGAAGTGGGCGAGGTGCATCCAGTAGCGGTAGTACATCGAGCTGCGCCAGTCCGAAGGAGTCCTGCCTTCTGCGAGCGCACGTAGGCTTCGTCCCTGCATATCCTGGGGGACGGCCGCGCCGGCGTAGTCCAGTATGGTCGGCGCAAAGTCTACATTGAGCGCGATTCGATCGCTTGTTGTTCCCGGCTGGATGGCGCGCGGATAGCGCATCAGAAACGGAATGCGAATCGACTCTTCGTACATGAACCGCTTGTCATACCAGCCGTGATCGCCCAGAAAGAAGCCATGATCCGAAGTGTAAATGACGATCGTGTCGTCTGTCAGCTGGTTTTCGTCCAGGAAGTCCAGCAGTCGGCCTGCATTCTCGTCGATTGAGGCCACGCAGCGCAGGTAGTTACGCATGAAACTCTGATAGTTCCACGCCTTCTGCTCCTCGGCAGACAGCCCGGCGGGAACAGGATCGGGAACGTGATTCTTCAAGTGCATCAGCTCAACCTTTTCCGTCGCCATACTGGCCGCAGCCGCCCGATTTTCGTAGCCGTCGTTGAAAGTGGCAGGTTCTGGTATAGATTCGTCCGCAAAGAGGCCCCGATCCTTGGGGTTGGGTTGGAAGGGATCGTGAGGTGCCTTGTGCGCGCAAACCAGAAAGAATGGGCGCTCCTCGTCTCGATTTGACAACCATTCTAGCGCCTTGTCTGTCAAGACGTCTGTCACATATCCGCTCTCAGTGATCGGCTGGCCCATCTCAGTCAGTTCAGGGTCGTAGTATTTTCCCTGTCCTGGCAGGACACTCCAGAAATCGTAACCGGCGGGGTCGCTATCGCCGCCGTGCCCCAGATGCCACTTGCCCACGAACGCGGTCTGATAGCCGGCATCATTCAGCAGCATCCCAACCGTCGTCTCATGCGTCTGGTCAATGACATCGTTAAGTGTCTTTATGCCGGTTGTGTGGCTGTATTTTCCCGTGTGAACGGACGCCCGTGCCGGCGTGCAGATGGCATTTGTGCAGAAACAGCGGTCCAGCCGTAGCCCTTCAGCGGCGATTCTGTCAAGGTTGGGCGTAGTGTTCAGTTTGCTGCCGTATGTGGAAAACGCGGCCGGCGCGTGATCATCGGCCATGATCAGCAGAACATTGGGACTGCGGTATTCGGTCATGGCTAGGCCTCATCTCTGTTAAGAAAGCGCCCCCAAGCAGTGTGGACTGCAAGGGGGCGAGGATGTTGTTCTGCAACGAAACTCAAACAGGTTTGCTGAATTTTCGCTCTGTCAATCGCATAAGGGACGGCTTCGCTCCAACGTTCTGAATGCGACCAGGACAAGAATCGAGGCTAGGATCAAGCGTCGGCCAACAGTTCATCTACTTCTGGCTTGACCGCGTTGGCGGCTTCCTCAACTGTGCGGTCGCCCAGCCAGACCAACTCAAACGCGGACGTAAGCGCCGTGTTGATCTGCGCCCGGCTCTTGTGTTGCCACACCGGTACACCAAATTCGTCAATGCGATCCATGTAGAACTCGACGAAGGTATCGGGCACGTCGATCTGATCCAGCACGTACTTGGACGTCGAACGGCGGGCGTTGATGATGCCCCTCTTTGACCAGTGGCTGTGTGCCTCGTCGGAAGCGTTGAACTTAACCCATTCCCACGCCGCTTCCGGGTGCGGGCTTTCGCTGGGGATTGAGAACGCAGACCCGCCGACATTGAGAGTGTGTACGCCGTTGGCGCCTCCCATCGGGTAGGGCGAGATCTCCCAATCGAATGATCCGTCGAATTGGTCAATGATGCCGGGGAAGGACGAAATCATGGCCGAACTGCCCGACACGAACAAATTGCCCAGACCCTCGATCAAGTCGGCGGAAGGGTGAACATTGTGGGTCTGAATAGCGTCCAGATACCAGTTGAGAAACTCCATAGTTGCTTCAGAGTTGACGATACACTCGGTTTCGTCTTCGTTAAAGATGTCCGTTCCCCATGCAACCGCCTGCGGGCGAATCTCATTGACCCAATTATCCACCATGTTAGACATTCCCCAGACTGACACCTCCCGCTTGTTGAATCCGTCATCCTGGGGATTGTTGCCGTTTCGGTCTGTGGTCAAGGCGAGACTGGACTCCAACAAGTCAGCATATGTTGAGCCTACACCTGGTCCTGACAGTCCGGCTTCTTCACGAAGACTGCGATTGTACCATATGCCCTGCACGCCAACATCCCAACTGCTGCCATACTGTCCGCCCTCGAAGGTAAACAGGCCCCAGACCGAACTGTACCAGTCATCGGGGAATTCGGGCGTTGCGTCAATGCGTGGATTCAGGTCTTCCAGCACACCAAGTACGGCGTGGGGCCGCACCCAGGCAGTATGTGTCCATGCGGAATCGGGAGGCGAGCCGGACGCATAGAGCGTGTTCAGCTTAGTCCAATAATCTCCCCATCCCAGAGGTTGTCCTTCGACACTGATTGCGCCACCGTTTTGTTCGGCAAATACGGCAGCCAATTCATCCATCAAGTCGCCCCAAGCCCATGTCATTGACGTAATCGTCACCGGCTCGACTGCCTGCCCCGCGGCGGCGCCACTGTCTTCATCAGCTGACCCGGCGGGCATTGGCTGGCAAGCGGCTAGCGCCACCATGGAACCCACACCCAGCCCGGCGTTACGTAGAAATCCTCGACGGCTAATCTGATTGGACATTCTTTCTTCTCCTTTATCGATGCGAAAAAAATGTGAAAGTCGACTGTCTGTAATTGCCTTATCCCTTGACGCCTGTAAACACGACACCTTGAATGAACAAACGCTGTCCAAAGTAGAAAACAAGCAGCACCGGAACCATGGTAACTGTGGCCGCCGCCATCATCAGCTCCCATTCGACAGTATATTGGTCCTGGAACAGGCGCAAACCCAGGGCCAAAGTGTACTTTTTTTGGTCAAACAGATAGATGAGGGGCACGAGAAAACTTTGCCAGCGATTCTGCACGATGAATATTATGACCGTCATCAGCGCGGCCTTGGACAGAGGAAGAATTATTCGCCAGTAGACACCGAAACGGCTGCAACCGTCGATGATGGCGGCGTCGTCAAGTTCGGGGGAAATGGTCATGAAATACTGCCGCAACAGGAAGATGTTAAATGCGCTGCCGCCAAAAAATGCAGGAACGACAAGTGGAAGATAGGTGTCCAGCCATTTGAGTTCACGAAACAGAATGAACTGGGGAATCATAATGACCTGAAATGGCAGCATCAGAGTCGTAAGTACCAGTACAAACATGAAGTTACGGCCGCGCCAACGCAGACGGGCAAACGCAAAAGCCGCCAAAGAGCCGGAGAGCGTCGCTCCTACTACCGCCAAGGCAGTGATCTGGGCAGTATTGAGAATGAATCGTCCAAAAGGCAGAATAGTCAACGCGTTAGGGTAATTCGCCCAGACTATCGGATTGGGGATCCATACAGTCGGAATCTTAAAGACGGCCGCGGGCGTTTTCAGAGAAGTGGAGACCATCCACAGAAATGGCATCAGGACAACCACCATGCCGATCACCAGAATGGCATAGATAAACGTCATTTTGAAAGCAAGGCTGCGCCGCTGACTCTCGCGAATGGATCGCACGACCATTATTCAGCTTCCCTCGCTTCGCCTTCGTAGTAGACCCAGACCGCGGAAGAGCGGATGATCAACAAGGTCAATACCATGATGTAGACGAACAGGACCCAGGCCAAGCCGGATGCATAGCCCATTCGGAAAAACTCGAAACCGTTTCTGAACAAGTACAGCATGACAAACAGGCTGGCATTGCCGGGGCCGCCCTGCGTCATGATGAACGGGCCTGCGAACTCCTGCAGCGCGTCGATCATGCCGATAACCAACTGAAAAAAGAGAACGGGCGAGATCATTGGGAGAGTGATCTTCCAGAACTGCACCCAATCGCCGGCCCCATCAACCTCGGCGGCTTCATAGAGTTCGTTCGGCACACCTTGCAGGCCAGCCAAATATATGATGATGCCGGCGCCCACGCCCCAAAGACTCATTAACACAAAAGAGGCCAGAACGGTACTAGTGTCCGTCAGCCAGTATGGTCCCTCGATACCAATGAGACCGAGCGCGCGGTTCAACAGCCCGAAATCACCGTTGAGAATCAGTAGCCACACCATTGCCACAGCGACGCCGCTGACCGTAGCCGGCAGGTAGTACACAGTGCGAATGAATGCCAGCCCTCGTACCTTGGCGTTCAACAGCAGTGCCACCAATACGCCTAGCGCGATGCGCAAGGGCACGGAAGTTACGGAGTAAATCGTGGTTACTTTGAACGCCTGAAAGAAGTTGGGATCATCGGTGGCCATTTCAATGTAATTGCCAAGCCCAATGAACTCTGGCGGCGTGAACATGCGCCATTCTGTCAAGGAAAGACCCAGCGAAGCCAACATCGGTCCCAGTTGGAAGGCAAGGAATCCAATGATCCATGGCAAGACGAGCACCCACGCCAGCCGCTCCTCCCCGGTCAGATGATACCACTGCCGATTCTGCTTTCGCGCAATTGGAGCGCCAATGTTTTCCTGAAGGGTCGCCATCAAAAGTTCCGATTCGAGTCGGGCTTCCAGGAACCAACCGAAGAAAGAGATTTGGTCTGGCTCCAAACAAGTCAAGTGGACATTGCACGGGAAGATACTACAGAGATCGGGGAATGTCAAACGAAGGGGCTGGAATGGGCCCTCTTCTATGGGGCGCGTCACGCAAGCTTGGCCGCGACCTTGCAGTCAAGGTCTCCTATGCGTTGCCACATGGGTGGGATTCGAGTAGAATTCTTGCGTTCCAGCGGTTCTCACTTTGACAAAATCTGCGAGACCTTCCGTGTACCCAGCCACGCGCACAACCAATTTCAACCAGTCGATGATCCGGGAAATGACCCGGCTGGCGATGCAGCACGATGCCATTAACTTGAGCCAGGGCTTCCCAGACTTCGACCCGCCTGAGGCAATTGTCAATGCAGCGGTTGACGCAATCCGCGGCACGGCCAACCAGTACACGGTCACTTGGGGCTACCCTCCGCTGCGCCAGGCGTTATCGGAGCAGTATTCGGGCCAACTGGGCTGGACCGTGGACCCTGATGTTCACATTTGTGTCGTATGCGGTGTGACCGAAGGAATTACAACCACGCTCCTGGCTCTCCTCAATCCTGGCGACGAGCTGATCATTCTGGAGCCCGGGCACGAGAACTTTCGCCCGTCCGCGCTGCTGGCCGATGCGGTTGCCGTGCCTGTCGTTCTGGAAGCGCCCGACTACCGGATCGACGCTGACCGACTGGAAGCTGCAGTCACCGCTCGGACACGGGCCCTGCTTCTCAATACGCCCCACAATCCAACCGGCCGCGTTTTCGACGACGAAGAAATGAAGGTACTGGCCAACTTTGTCAACCGCCATGATCTCATCCTGATCACCGATGAGATCTACGATCGCATTCTCTATGACGACCGCGAACACATTTCGCCCGGCAGCCTGGAGAGCCTCGTTGAGCGCACAGTTACCATAGGCGGGCTGGGCAAGAGCTTTGCTGTCACAGGCTGGCGTTTGGGCTATGTGATCGCCCGCGAACCGCTGGCCGCCGCCATCCGCACAGTCCATGACTACTCGACTATCTGCGCGCCTACTCCTTTGCAGGCAGCCGCCGCCGTCGCGCTCGTTCAGCCGATCGACTACTGGTCGCAGATGCGGGAGGACTATGGCGAGCGCCGGGAGCTGATGTTAGCGACGTTGCAGAAGGCCGGGTTCCGCCCTGTCCGGCCTGAAGGCTCATACTATACGATGGCTGATTACACTGGCATTGCCGCGCCGCAGGCAGAGTGGGACTCGCACCGCTTCGCCCGCTGGCTGACGACAGAGGTGGGCGTGGCTTCCGTTGCCGGGATCAACTTCTATACGAGGGACAGGGAACAGTACGGAGAGGGGATCGTGCGTTTTGCGTTTGCCAAACGTCTTGAGACGTTGCACGAAGCAGGGCGACGACTCGCGATAGTCGGTGGTTAGAGGGCGATCTATCCTTGATGTATGTGTAAAGAGTTCACAAGTAGTATCCTCTTTTCACTTCAGCAGTATGCGTGCCAGCAGAACCTCCGGCTCCCAGACTCCAACCTGTACTACCGGCTGAAGATTCTCGACATCGTAGATGACCAATCGTAACTCGTACTCGCCGGCGGGGAGGTCGGACGGAAAAACCAGGCGGACGAGAGTGTCTATCGTTAGGGCAGATGCCCCAGGCTCCGCCGGCACTTCTTCAGGTTTCCACAGGACCGTGTCTTCCTGATAGACCCAATTTCCTTCTTTCTCCGCCATGTACAGCCGCAGCGAAGTCGCATAGTCTGTATCCGACTCGACGGTGTCTTGCCATTGCATTGCCACCCACATTGGACGATCCCCGTCAACTTCCAGCAACTGCTCGGTTGAGAGTTGCACTTCCCCTTGACCCAGCGCGACCCCTTTGAGAGAAATGCCGCTGTCATACTCTACGGCAAGCGGCTCAAGCCGCTCATAGTATGTCCAGATTACGCGGCTCTCTATTCGAGGTCCTCCACCTGCTACCGGTAGGAGTCCCTCGCTCTCAAGGGCTGTGGACTCCGGATCGATAAAACCTACATAGAGTCGGGCCAACGAGGCTGTGCTGTCAATCGGGATAAGGTAAGTGTCCTCATACAAGACCCCAGGCTGCCATAGAGTGAGAGGCCGAACACCCCAGCCTGGGTGTGTAGTCACATTCCCTATCTGCATGTTATTTGGGTCCAACAAGTGAATGAAGAGTTCTAAGTCCTGAATCTGTTCCTTCTGAGTGCGAAAGTAGAGAGTAACCGAGGCCTCGTCATTGTTGAACGCGTCAGGATCGGGCAATCGGGCCGCAACCAATTCCACTCCATCCCCGTATACTTTTCCTATCGGCTGCGCTTCAGACGGTACGGCCTCAACCGCACTGGCCATGCTGTCCAATCCATACGATTCAGGCAGCAAGTCGACCAGCGCATAGATGGAGCAGCACCATAGGCCAATGGGCACAGCCATCCCCAACGCGATGCGCCCGAAACGGGGTAAGAATCCTGCCCAATAACGGATGCCAAACACTGCGATTACGGCCAGTGCACTGATGGCGGGAAACAGCAGCCGGCCCTGCGAACCCAGTGCGACCGTGATCCAATAGGCTAGAAGCGCCAGCGAAATAATGATCCAAGCCCACGCAATACTCAATACTCTGTCCGCATGTTCCTGCAGCCCATTCAACCGTCCGGCGATCCGCCTCTTCCGCAACCAGGTCAGAACGGCCCCCGCCGCGGCCAGAGTGGTCAACAGTTCAAAGAGGCTGTAGACCCACGAGGGAAGTAGTATGCTGAACCAACCGAAAATGCCCCAGAAAGACATCTGAAGGCCCCGCAATTCACCAAACAGACTCTGCAAAGTTACCACATTCTCTCGCAGCCCGGTGACGCTAAGAAGATTCTCTGTACCGAAGGGGTCTCCGTAGAGAAGCAAGTTACGAGCGTACCACCACCCGGCAACGATCAGCACAGTCGCGCCGACCAGGACCGCGCCATGCAGAGCCGTTCGCCACTCTTTTTGCCTCACAGCCAACAGCAGGAACGTGAAAGCGGTCAGGGGTAAGAGACCCAATCCTTGCAGCTTGCTCAAAGCTGCTAGCCCCAACAGTAGGCCAAATCCAACCCAATGCCACCAGAATATTCCTGGCCCTCGGCCGCGTCTTGACAGCACGGCCAAGTAGAACAGAGCGGCCGCGCTTGCCGCGGTGATCATGTTGTCATTGGAAAGGCTGGCACTGATGAATGTGAACTGCGGAATGGTCGCAACAAGGGCGGTTGCCAGCAACCGCGACCAACGGTCTGTAGGAAATGCATACCGGGAAAGCAGGTAAGTAAACAATACAGTAATTGTTCCGAGTATCACGGAAATCCAGCGGCCAACTCGTAACGCCAGATCCACTCCCTGCAGGGGCCTCCTCTGGGCGCTGAAGAGCATGAAGTTCTTGTTGCCGGGTTGATGCGGATCGCCAAGATTCGCTCTGGGGTTGCGAACAGCGAAATCATCGAGTCCACTCTGATCTATTTCTGCCGTCGCCAGCCCTACCAAAGCGTAGTAGAGAGGCGGCTGACTACCTTCCTGTTCCCAAGGTCCTGTCTTTTTGGGGCCCTGCACAGGGAGCCCGTTTCCCGCGGCCAGATGCCTGGCAAAGGCATAGTGGTAGATCTCGTCAGGTGTCTCAAATGGGGGAACGACGAGGCTATAGGCAAGGCCTGTCAGGAGGAATAGGGCTAGCAACAAGCCGACTAGCACTTTCTCTACATCCAGACCGGCAGACATCCTAATGAGCAAGGGTGGCTCCTTTCCCCGCATTCCTTTCCAAAGTGGTTGACAGGAATCCGAAAAACTGCCAGATGGTCTCTCTCGTCGTACGCCTGGAGGCACCAAGTTTGACGACTGAGGCGGCTAAGCGTCCAACCCTGAAGAAAAAATCGGCCACTGTGATATTCAGACAGCCAGGGCGATGACCTGACAATTCAAGATGGGTCATTCGCGTCATCGTCCGCAGACATCGCAATCTGTAAAGTGAAAGTAGACCAACTGCAGAGAATCTTCACCGGAATCGGTGAGAATCCGCGGCGCGCCTTCGACAGTTACATCGTAAAGGCCGCCTACAAGGCGCAGGGGGCCGTCCGGCAACGTTGAAGGTATCGGCATGGCGACGCTAGTGAGGACCGGCGAACGATCCATATGGAACTCAGGATCCCATTGAGCGACAAGGTTTCCTGCCTCGTCGATCAAGTGGAGAAAGAGCTTTTCGCCGCCTGTCAAGGACTTTGGATCCCCACTCCATTCCATGTGGACCACCAACCTGCCGCCGGCGGGAGGGAAAACCGGGCTGGCCTGGGCGCGTTCCAAGGTCAAGCCGTTTACGAATTCGACGTCGAGAAGCCGCCATTCCTGGTGGTCAGCATGTGCGTAGAGTTCAACAAGCCATGGCCCTGTCGTATCCTGTGCAGCCAGCTGGTAGGAAAGGGAAATCGCTTGACGAGAAATCTCATTCGCTTCATCGTTTCCTTCCGACGCCGCCACATGGACGATTCTTCGTACACCATCATTGAGAAGATCATTCACGATTTCCTCGGCAGTCTCGGATTCTCCCGGAGGTGATCGCAGGTTTGAGTTTTCAACATCGCCCTTGTAGTAGTACCAGAGCAAAGAGCCAGGGTAAGATTCGACAAAATGGACGTTCGCCGGGCTGAGACCTGCACTCCAGCGTTCCAACAGTCCCGCCAGTTCCCGCCTCCCTCTTGACTTGGAGAACTCAGGATCAAAGTGATAGTTCCGCAAGGTGAAAAAATTTCCGGCGACGATCAGAAGGAGGAGAGAGGCTGCCGCCACGCGCCCTACTGGAATCTTCTCCAACGTGAACGGGCCGACTGCCTCGGGATCCTCCGCCCAAATCCTCCATCTCCTGCCCAAATGGCTCTCAACAAAATCGCCGATGTTCTTGAGCCCAACGGCCAAGAGCAACAGAAAGGGCAGCAACGCTATCGCATGAAAGCTCCAAAAGAACGGCGAATGCCAGATAAAAGGGCCGATCCAGAATGGGAGAAGCGAAACCAGCAGGTACAACAGGAGTAGGACGATGCCGTAGTGCCCAGCGCAACGGAAACTGGCTTTTTCCTTTCCTGAATCATCCCCTTCTTCGATGTCTCTAACGTGTTCGTCGACATTCTCAAACTGAGCCGTCTTTCTTCTTTCTGCTAGAAATGCGCTGGCTGCCGCGCTCGCGACTATGGCGAGTGAGAATGGAACGGCAACGAAGTGCCAGGTTACGTCCGGCACAAAGTCTCCCATAGAAAGACGGCCAACCATCCACCGCAGAAAAGCCCAGGTATTCCAGTGCATGCCATCCACGTTTGGATGAACCACCCTTTGCAAGACGCTTAACAAAGACGCAACGGTCAGGGCCGCGATCGCGATCTGGGCCCCCGCCCAGCTTCTCAGAAACTGACCCCTCAACCGCGAACCTTCTTCGCTACCTCTTCGGCGCCGGTCCTGCGCCAGTAAGAACAGCGCATATAGGTTTTGCGACAGAAGTGCAAGTACCACGAAAAACTGACTGTAGATGGCGACCACGGTAACGATTACATATGAAATGAGGTCTTTTCCGCTCGACCTGCCGCTAAGTATTCTCAATGCCAGGAGCATGCTGAAGGTAGCGAGAACCAAGCCGAGAGAATGAAGTAAGACATCCTGGCTGGTCCAGACCGCGTACGAGTTCACAGCCATTAACAGTGTTGCCGCCAAAGTTGTGGATGCACTCAACCGTAGTCCAGATGCGAAACGAAAAGCTAATGGAATGGCTATCGTGCCGCAGAGTGCCGCTGTCGAACGCAAAGCAAACTCGCTGGTCCCTGCTAAGCTGAGCCAAATGTGCTGCATCCAGTAGCTGCCAACCATATAGGGAACGCCCACTTGAGGAAATATCTGGAACTGCTCTAGGAATGGAAACTGGCTGAGAAAAAGTGCAAACGATTCTAAAGGTGAGAGTTCTTGATAACCCAAGCGGTAAAAGCGTAGCGCGAATCCGATAAGTATTATGAGTAAGACTGCGATACGTTGGATCTCCTTAACCGCCATGGTCTTGCGGTCGGTAAATCCGGCTTTCTCCTGCTTGCGGGAGGGCAAAACTTGCCCTCCTTCACTGAAAACAGATCGGGACATGGTAGCCTACCTTCCTGCAGCGAATGTCTGGCTCCGCCTCCAAGTCTTTCTAAGCCGTTCAGCTAACGGGTTTCGCAGGGCCAACAGTAGAAAAATCCAGCACGCGCCGCTAATGACTAGGCCCCACCGTAAGCTGGCCGGACGGTAGGACAGTTCAAGAGTGCCTATCCCTGCGGGAACTGGAATGCCCAAGAAAGACTGGTGGGCCCGCATGATCGGCAGGTCGGCGGGCTGCGGCGGTCGATCCGCTCCAGTCCATTCTGCCCGCCAACCCGGCATCCAATTCTCGCTGACAAAGAGCAGGCCGGGCTGATCGCTCTCGATCCGAAAAACCAGGTGGGCAGGCCCTTTCCGGTCGACCTTTAACGAAGCAACCCCACCATTTCCTGGTGTCAGGCGACCGTCTTCCCAGCCGTCGCCCAGCGCTTCGGCATCCGCCTGTGCGATCAGCATCTCTTTCTGCAGGTCGAAGGCGGGGTCCGCCAGCAGATCGAGCGCTGTCCGGTCGTCAACAACCCGTGCACTCTGTGTCCACCAGTGTCGCGGCGAAACGACTTCCAGTCTGTGCAGGCGGGTCGCCCCGTCCTCTGTTGGGAACTCTTCCACCATTTGGCTGGCGACCGTAAGTTCATCTCTCCAGGTAAGGACAGTGCCAACACCGGTCACTTCCCACATTCGGTCAGGCGGGAAATCTTCAAAAAAGGTATTGTAAGTGGACAGGCGCAGGACGCTGGCAGCCCAGACATCCTCCCACCCGGCAAACATTCCACTGTCTTCGGGCAGGCGTCGTTCGTTATAAACGCGAGGCGGCAGAGAGTCGGTGACGCCGGCCAGAGACTTGGCGGCCTCGGTTGTGGCAGCGGCTTCTGATGGGGTCAGCGCGGCGCGAGCTACTTGCCCCCCTGCAAGATTCAAACTGAAACTGGTAAGGAAAAGGTCGCCGACAACGACAAAGAGCAGCAGGATTAGGCGAGTCCGGGTCTGCCGCAGCGCGCTGCATAGGTAGGCAAATACCCCTGCAAGCGCCAGCGACTTGGCTCCAAGCAGTAGGAATCCCGTACTCGACGTTTCAAGTCGGCCCTGAAGCTGCCAGAAGATAAACACCAGTGCAATCGCTGTGGTAGCCGAAACCACGAATCCCCAGCTGATTCTCTGGCGCCAGCGAGCAGCAAGGGAAGGCAATAGAGCGAGACCAAAGCCGCTGAGGACACTGAGTGAAAAAGCGACCAGGTAGGCCACTCGCTCCTGTCCCCGGAAGAGTGACCAGCCCGGCGCAAAACGATACAGCAAAGGATATAGCGGGAGCTGATCTCCGAACGAAACCAGAAGCGCAAGTCCCCCTGCAATTAGGAAAAAGAGAGCTGCAGGCCGGGCGAAGGAACCAGCGCCGCAAAGCTGGAACCGGTTAGACACGAGCGCGGCCGCGGCAATTAAGGCAAGGCCCAGCCCGGCAATGCCTACATATAGGGGTGAGTAGAATGTCAGGGCGCCGGGCATAACGAACTGCCAGGTATCTTCCAAAGGGAAGCCGCTGCTCAGTTCGTGAAAAGGGCGGGCGGACCGCACCGTCAGTCTTGTGTATTCAAGAGCAGGCCATAGCTGTGCTGCAGTCAATCCTATCAGAAAGGCGGCATAGGCGACCATTTGCATCGACTGTTGGGCTAGTCGGCCGGTAACCGATCCTCCCATTGCTGACTCGGACTTGCCATAGCTGCCTGGAGGCGGACGATGGTACAACTGAAAAACGCCCACAGTCAACATCCAGCCGGCCACGGCATATGTTAGAAAGAGAAAAGTCTGGGGATGATTGGCATAAAACGCGACTGCGTGGACTGTGCAGGCCAATAGCCAGCGCTTCCAGTGTGTCCTGCCAGACTCGTCTGGCAGTAGCAGCCAGAGGATTAGCGGCAGCCAGACTGCTACCCGCAATATTCCTAACTGAAGAGGCGGATAGCCGGTCAG
This sequence comes from Caldilineaceae bacterium, assembly GCA_963662575.1. Taxonomy (GTDB): domain Bacteria; phylum Chloroflexota; class Anaerolineae; order Caldilineales; family Caldilineaceae; genus Bin5. The sequence goes on along the minus strand of OY759723.1, from coordinate 4,362,604 downwards.
ATAGCCGGAAAAGCCAAATGTGAGACCGGCCACAAAGCCGGCCATACGCCGCCCCGTCAAGCGATGCACAAGCATTGACGTGAAGCAGCAAGCCAGAACGATGTGAATCAGGGCTTCGATCTGCAGCCAATATAGTCTTCCGGCGACAGTGCGGCTGAACCAGGTGATGACGAGAAGTATGTTGCTGACCGGATAAAACACTGCCGATTCGGTGTCGGCCAGGAAGGGATGGCCGGAGTTTACGTGTGGATTCCAAATCGGCAATTTCCCTGCCAGCAACGACTTCTGTTGAAAGAAACTGTAGGGAAGATAGTGGCGAGTAAAGTCGCCTTCGAGAAATGCGGACAGCCCGAGAAGGTGCGGCGCGAAGAAGAGCGCGGCCAAAGCGCAGTATGCCAAGACTGTTGGGAAAGTCGAATGAGATTCAGTGCGAGTCATTGCCGCAGGCTTGAAGTTCCTATCCGTTAAGGGATCTGCCCCGCTAGAAAGGCTTTTGGAAGCGTGGCGTTCACATTTCTACCTCGCTCTGCAGTCAACGTTCTGGCCGCCGACCGTGAGTGGAGGTGGCCTGCTTTCGCGACTTCAAAGAGAGTGCCGCCTAAATCTTTGCAGTACGCGAGCCAGGGCAAAGGCGCTGGGCATACGCAAGATCAGACAAGCCAGACCACGAAATAGCTGGCCAGTCCCAGAAACAAAGTGACCCCCAGGGCGTTGGCAGATGCTGTGACCATCATGCTTGAGCCGAAGGCGGAGTCGACGCCGACGCGGCGCAGTGTCATAGGGACGAGAACGCCAACTACAGCTGCCACCAGAAAGTTCCCCATCATCGCAGTCCCAATCACTGCGCTCAGGACCGGGTTGCCGAGCCAGACGAAGATCACTATAGCCACCAGCGCACCGAGCGCCAAGCCATGCAGCATGCTGACGCCGAGCTCGTGCCGAAATACGCCTCGCAAGTCCTTCAGATCGATCTGGCCCAGTGCCAGTGAGCGCACGATAATCGTCATCGACTGATTGCCGGCATTGCCTCCTTGAGCCGCCACCACCGCCATCAGCGCGGCCAGAATAACAACGGCTGCAATAGTGCCGGCGAACTGCGCCACGACCGTGGCAGATATAAGTGCCGTGCCTTGACTGACTACAATCCATGGCAGCCGGGCGCGGACGGCGCGGGGCACCGGGCTGAATGTGTCAGCTTCCTCACTCACTTGGGCCAGGCGGTAAATGACATCGGTTGCCTCCTGCTCTGGTACGTCTACCACTTCGTCCACTGTGACAATGCCAAGCAGGTGATCCTCTTCGTCAACGACGGGCAGGGCAAGAAGACAATAGCGCGAAAGGATCCTGGAGACCTCCTCCTGATCGGCATCAACGGGTGCGGTCAACACCTCATGATCCATTGTCTCCTCAAACCTGACTGCGGGGTCGGCGAGGATGAACGAGGTCAGGTTGACAATTCCCACCAGACGGCCCCGATCAGAAACAATTGGCAGGTCGGCGTCCGGAAAAGATTGCTCACCTCCTTCAAGGACATACAAGTATTAGAGGTCATGCTCATTGTCGTAATGCTCTCTCAGGAACTGCATGGACTGGCCGGCAGTCATGCGGCGGTCCAGCATGTGGCGAGGGGAGTTCATGAGGCCGCCGGCACTTTCTTTGGGATAGGCCAGCAAGGGCGTTACACCCGAGGAGGCCTCCATCTCGTCCAGCAATTCCGCCGCGGTCTCCTAGTCCAACTCTCCGATCAGGTCGGCCGCCATATCCTGTTCCATCTCATCAAGTACGTCAGCCAGCTCGGCGACCGTCAGACTCTGCAAGACCTCCATCATCTCTTCTTCATCTCTCTCTTCCAAAATATCCGCCACCTCCGGCCAGAGAAGTTCCTGCTGCATGACGTTCAGGGATTCCGGCTGGATGAAATAGAGAATCTCCAAACTGTCAGCGGGATGCAAGCGGCGCAATATGTCGATGACTGCACCCGTTCCGCCCCGGCCGAGGGGCGACTGGACCCTTTCAAGCAGGATTTCGATGGCTACTGGAGAAGCCATGAGCTACTCCGAGTCAGAGCTGCGTCCTCTGCCCAGGCGAGGCAGGCGTTCGATAGTACAGTTGCTGGCAGCGAGCAGGAATTCATTGGCCCGTTTCAAACAGAATCGCCAGCCGCAGTTCGGCCGGCGAATTATGTGCCTGGCTGTTAGTTGCAATGACACTGATCATCTTGACAGCATACGACATGCTGTACAGAAATCATCACAAACACTTTGCTGTTGTCTTCAAGGAGCGTAAATGCCGTCCATCACTGTTTCCGGATCTGGCAGAGGGCTGGCCTCAGCGAACTCTATTGCGTCCTCGATTTCGACCGCGGCCCGTTGCCTGATTTCGTTTAATTCGTCCTCGTCAGTAACGTTCTCAGCAAGCAGCTTGGCCTGATAGCGCGCAACGGGGTCTTTCTTTTCCCATTCTGCTAACAATTCGCGCGGCACGTATTCGGCGCCGTCATGAATGGCGTGTCCCATCATGCGCATGGTTTTGGCTTCAATCAGGGAGGGCCCACCGCCCTTCCTGGCACGCTCGACGGCCACACAGGTGGCCTGGTATACAGCCTCTACGTCGTTTCCGTCTACGATTTCGCTCGGAATATTGTAGCCGGCAGCGCGGTCGGCGATATCCTCAATCGGCATCTGCTGGGAAACGTGAGTGGAGTAAGCGTACTGGTTGTTCTCGACGATCAGGACATAGGGGGCGTTGTAGAGCCCGGCCATATTGAGTGTTTCGTGCCACAGGCCGGCAGTGCTGCCGCCGTCGCCGACGTAGGTCATGGCCACGCGCGCTTCATTTCGCAGTTTGAGGCTCATGGCAACGCCCAAAGCGATCGGCATCGACATTGGGATATGACTGATGTAGCCCACGATTCCCAGACTCAAATCACCCATGCCGTGGATGTTGGCATCGCGCCCGCCGGTTACGCCGCTGGCTTTTCCAAGGAGATTGCCAAAGACGCGGCGCGGGGTCAGCCCGCGAAGAAAATAGGCGCCAATGTCCCGGTGCATCGGGGCTATGATGTCCTCTGGCGCCAATGCATAGGCAGACCCGACGCTTACGGCCTCATGGCCCCGCTCGCTGAAAGTTCCGCCCAACCCGCGTCCTTGCTTCCACAACGAGACCATTCCTTCGTCAAAGGTCCGCGTCAATACCATCCAGTAGAAGATTTCGAGTTTCTGTTCAGTGGTCAGCGCTGCCATTGCGCAACCCCTTTGCGCTGAAGAGTATTGTGAAATGCATCAACAATTCTGCCGAGACTGCGTGCAATTCTACCACAATCTGGTGGCAGATGCAGCGATGGCCTTCCTGGAAATAATGGACTGGGAGTCTGGCAAAGTGGGGGCCTGTGCTAAGGGGAGGGAGTACAACTGGCGTCTGCTATTGTTCAACGAGTCTCTCCTTCTAGGCCTGGTCATCGCCTGTTGCGCAGTCGGCAACGGAGTCCTCCGCACGGGAGGGGGAAAGTTCTGCGCCCAACTGCTCTGAAGAGAGGGCGAGGATCTGATCGACGATTTGTTCGATTGAGAAGCAGTGCGTCCGGATCTGATAGGCGTCGTGGGCTGGGCGCAGCGGCGCGATCGCACGGTGGCTGTCGATTTCGTCACGTAAACGCATATCGGTCAGAATCTGAGTAAAATCGGCTTCCTTTCCCCTTGAGACAGTTTCTCGGAAACGGCGTCTCGCCCGCTCTTCTACCGGCGCGAGCAGGTAGATCTTCAAAGGCGCCTCCGGTAGGACGACTGTGCCGATGTCCCGACCCACCATTACCACTCCAGATTGTCCTTCTGCGCCGGAACCATGTGCTAGACCGATGCGGCGCTGCTGGCGGCTCAACTCATGCCGGACCTGACTGTTCGCAGCAACGAGCGATACGATTCTGTCTACGCGGGGACTATGAATCGCCCAGGTTATGTCCCGCTCGTCGATTTCGACAGTGGCTTGGCGCCCATCGGATTGACCGCTCGTCGGGACACTGATCGCAATGGCAAGTTTCTCAGCAATTCTGCCTACGGCGTCACTGTCAGTACTGTCAATGTCCTCTTCCAAAATGGCCCACGCAACAGCCCGATACATGACACCCGTATCGAAAAAGAGGAAATCCAACTGCTGGCCAACTCGGTAGCCGACAGTGCTCTTGCCGGACGCTGCCGGGCCGTCAATTGTGATGGCATTCACAGTAATTGCCTGAAGCAGAAATAGGGGGCGGTGAAAGGTGCAATCGTTGAGGTCGAAAGTTTGGGCGTATGCGGACGCGGACGGTACAAACTCTGAATTGCTCTGCCGGCTGTCATCGATACTGGATTTCGTCCAAAAGGCCTATGTGGCAACAGTCGATCTCTTCACCGCTTATTTCGCGGCGATGAACGCCGCTTCGGGCGCAAACGGTCATTTCTCTTATTTTGCCTTATCCTTGGAATGCGTCTACGGGAACCCCCGCCTACCATGTCCTGGAGCGCATTGACCTCGCCAGGGGAAAGTTGCCTGGACATACCGGGCTGAAGCCCTTCCAGCGTCACTGGGCCGGTGGACCAGCGAATCAGCCGCCGCAATTCGATGCCAACCGCAGCTGTCATATGTCGGATTTGGCGCTTCTTGCCCTCGCGCAGTACAAAGCGCAACCACACGCCTCTCTCAGGCGGGGGCCTCTTCCAACCGTCTGCGGGGGCCGCCCCGAACTGTTGAGTTCCTTTGTCCAATATGAGACGAGCCGGCAGCCCGTCGGCGACATCAACCCGGGCGGGGGCAGTTCGTCCGCCCTCCAATTCGATTCCTTCACGCAATTTAACCAGCGCGTCTGTTGAAGGCCGTTGCGATGTCAGTACGTAGTAGGTCTTGGGATGCTCAAATCGGGGGTGGGTCAATTTATTGGTAAGCTCGCCGTCGTCTGTTAGGAGGACGAGACCCTCACTGTTCAGGTCGAGGCGCCCCACGGGAAATACGCGGCCTACTCCTGGAGGCAACAGACTGGCGACGGTCTTGCGACCGCGGCTATCCCCGCCGATGTCGCTGAGAATTCCGCGCGGTTTGTAGACTTTGTAGTAAACATTGCGCTGTGTCAGACGGACAGGACGGCCGTCAACCTCCACGGCAGCGCTGGCGGGGTCCACCTTTGTCCCCAATGTGGTGACAACTCTACCATCGACCCGAACGCGGCCGGCAGTGATCAGTTCTTCGCTGGCTCTTCGACTGGCTACGCCAGCTGCAGCCAGTACCTTCTGTAGGCGTTCTTCAGACATTGAGTCCTCTTATATAAGTCACAAATAACTCTGGAAGTGCGCGGCAAGCTGCTCATTCGATCACTTTCACTGGACCAAAAGGCGCTGGGTCGCAATGACAGCGTCACCCAAGCGCCACTCTAGAACGCCGGCCTGCATTCCCGCGTCCCAATTACCAGAGGGTGGAGAATGAACGCGCCGAAAGACCTGCAACTCCTGGCGCTCCCATCCAGCCAATAGGGCTTCGAACAATGGACTGGCAGCTGACGCGGTCGAGTCAAAAGTGAAGCCATCGGTTCGTAAAATCCAGCGTTTGCCCTCGGAATCAAAGAGTCTGTCCAGTGCGGTTGGGCGCCCTGGCAAATCTAAAGGGACCCAGCTGTAGTTTCCCTGAACAGCCTGCAAGACCAGTCTTACGTCGTGGTATCTGTCCAGGCTGCCGAGAACAACTGCAAAGAGTTGATGCCCGTTCTGTTCAAGGCCGACTATCAGCGACTGTCCGCTCCGCAAAGTCGTGCCGGTCTTGACTCCGTTTATGCCTGGGTAGGCTCCGAGAAGGCGGTTCGTCGTTTGTAGATCATGGCTAGCCACCGTCGCGGAAGGCGTGCCAACAATCTGGCGGAAGAGCGGATACTCCCAAAGCCGCCGCACTAGCGTCAAGAGGTCCTGAGCAGTGCTGACCTGCCCGTCGGCGTCGAAACCATTGGGATTATGGAACTGTGTCCTATGCATTCCCAAGTCCCCGGCCCGTAAATTCATGTGCCGGACGAAGTCCTCCACCTTGCCGGAGTGATGGCGTGCAAGGGCCATGGCGGCGTCATTGCCACTGGGGATCAACAGCCCCCATAACAGAGATTCAACGCGCAATACCTCGCCCTCGCTCAGTCCCATTTCGGCCTCTCCGACCAGGTCTTGCTGCTGAATTGTAACCTGCTCCTCGAGGCGATTCTGTTCCAAGACCAGCAGGGCTGTCATCAGTTTCGCAAGGCTTGCAGGCGAAACTGGCAGATGGGCCGCCTTTGCCATGAGTTCGCGCCCGCTGTCAAGGTCATACACTAATACTGACACTGCGCTTGTTTCGGGCGGCGGAGCAAGCGCCCTCTGGATCTGGCGCAACTGCCCGACTGTGAATCGCTTGCTGGGCGCAACGTCTCGATCGACCATGGTTGGGGGACCAAATCCGCACAGGAAGAGTGCAAACAGGGCCCAAAGGGGCAACACACAGGGAGAGAAACGAACTGAAGTGTAACGCTTCTGAGAAGGATCCGTGGCGGGGGGGCCTGGTGTGCTTCGATTCCCTGCTTTCTCGTTTTTCATTCTGGGGATCCGTCACACCGATAAGATTAGGCCTGGAGTCCGAAGGCACCTGCTGAAAGTGGCTGAATCTGCAATTGGTTCGGAGAGAAAGTGCAAGGCGAGAGCGGCCCGCCTCACACTGAACTGTGGGCAAGAAGCAGCTAAATTGGAAGCTTAGCCCCGGCCCAGGACGATGAGATGTAATTTCAACAATCAGTTCTTGCTAGGCCGGCGCCGTCTGCTCCCTTGCGCGTACCGGCTTATTTGCGCTGGGCAGAAGCGAGCCCTCTTCCCAGGCGACGACGAGCGGGGTGGCGGTAAAAATGGAACTGTATGTACCGGAGATCAGCCCGACAATCAAGGTAGCCATGAAAATGCGCAGGGTGCTGCCGCCAAAGATCAAGATGGCCGCAAGCACGAGGAGCGCTGTTACCTGGGTGGCAATAGAACGCTGCGCAGTCTCGATAATGCTGCGGTTCGCCACCGTCGCCAACGGCTCCCCCCGGTGACGGCGCAGATTCTCGCGGATTCTATCGAAGATTACGATGGTGTCGTTGACGCTGAACCCGATAACGGTCAAAGTCGCAGTCAGGAACAGGGCGTCCAGCTCCCAGCCAGCGATAAGATTCATTATCGAGAGGAACGAGACTGTGATCAGTACGTCATGCACGAGAGCTACAATTGCCGCTACCCCATAACGAAATGGGTGTGATATTTCCCGGAATGCCAGGGCGATGTAGGCCAAAATCAACAGGGAAGCGGCGATAACTGCAAGAAGTGCGGCCTGGCTAACTTCTGCACCGATGGCAGGTCCGATGCTGCGGTAGAGCCGTTCGTCGAATTCGCCGAAGCGCTCGACTATCGAACGCCCAATCACTTCTTTCTGGGAAATGTCGATATTCTTGAACTTGACCTGTACGGTACGGTCATCATCGACATTAAAAGCTTTGGTGTCAGTGAATCCTGCCTCGACAAAGACACTGCCTAATTCGGTCGGAGCGACCGGCTCGGAGAAACGCATCTCCCACTGCGTACCACCAGTGTAATCGATGCTGAGTGGCAGGAGAGCACCGGTCGAGGAGATGTTCCAAATAATAAACAGAATGCCAGGCAATATTCCGAGCAGGGAGATCAGAAACCAAAGCCTGCGACGTTCAACCAAGCGATACATAGGAGACTCTTTCGTATTGCAAAGATCGTTTTCCGTAACCAGATGATGCAACCGTCACTCAAGACGATTTTGGTTTTTCTTATAGGCCAACAGGCAACTCACAATCTGAGGAGCTGGGCGACTTTACGGCAAGTGTAAGCCCTCAATAGCCAAGCAAGCCGCGGATGCTAAGGAGTTTATCTCCCTGAGTCGCAAGAAAACTGCGCATAAAGGTGCGCGTCACAAAAACTGCGGTAAACATCGACAGCAACACGCCGACCGAAAGAGTGATGGCAAAACCCTTGACAACACTTGCGCCAAAATTGTTTCCGAACCAATAGAGCACGGCGCATGAGATCAACGTTGAGAGATTGCCGTCACGGATGGCAGGCCAAGCGCGGCTGAAGCCGGTTTCGACCGCCAGTCGCAAGGAGCGGCCGCTGCGCAGCTCCTCCTTCATGCGTTCAAATATCAGGATATTGGCGTCAACCGCCATGCCGATCGAGAGAATGAAGCCTGCGATGCCTGGCAACGTCAGAGTAACCGGCATTAATTTGTACATGGCGAGGTTCAAGGTCACATAAATCGCCAGGGCAACTGTTGCGAGAAGCCCGGGCAGTCGGTACAGCAAGACCATAAAGAGAAGCACGAGCGCACCACCGACAATGCCCGCCTGCAAGCTCCGGTCTATCGAATCCTGGCCCAGGCTGGCGCCAATCGTGCGAACATCCACAACCTCAAGAGGAATCGGCAGAGCGCCGTAGCGCATTTGAATCGCCAGGCTCTCCGCTTCCTCTTGCGAAAAGTCGCCAGTAATGACGCCATTGTCGTTAATGGCAGCATTGATTACAGGTGTCGACAGCACTCGTCCGTCGAGAATAATCGCCAGGACCTCGCCAATATTGTCGCGCGTGTAGGTAAAGAAGTCGCCGCTGCTCTCGCTCTTCAGGTCGAATTGAATCTGCCAAAAGGTGAATTCATCCTGAGTGGCGACTACCGTCTGCAGGATGTCGCCTGTCATAATCGTCTCAAATACTTCGTCAGGAAAGGGGACTGACTGTGGCGCAGCCTCACCTGCGGCAATCGACTCCTGCAAATCCGCGACGGCGCTGGGGCGGTTGGTTGTGTTGATAAAATCATCGGGGCGAACGGGTGATCCGCCAAGATTGACGAACTCCAGCTGCCCGGTGGAGCGTATCGTTTGGATCGCCTGGTCCGGGTTCTTTACGCCTGGCAATTCGACGATCATGCGTCGCTCGCCCTGCAACTGAACCGTCGGCTCGGCAAGGCCAAGTCCGTTTACCCTCTGTTCGACAATAATTTTGGCCGAGTTGAGCGCGTCCTCGGGAAGGGGCTGGTCCTCGCTGATTTCGGCCTCGAGCAAGACCTGTGTTCCACCCTTCAAGTCCAGGCCAAGCGTCAGGTCGCGGATGTCACGTTGCGTGTCCACACCCGGAGCCAAGCCTTCTTCCAGCCAGGAAGGATGCTCAATAGGGAGCGCCACAAACAGCGAGCCTGCGAATAAACAGAGGATTAGTATCACGTAGACATAATGATTGCGCATAGAATCCCTTTACGAATTGCACAGTTTGCAATGCGAATCCTGTATTTGGCTACCGGCGCCGAAGCTCGCTAAGCAGGCCAGGTGGCGACAGCAATCTCATGCCAGGCTTTGAATGTCTTCCATTCCCCCTGGTTTCGACGAAATATGCCCCGCAGTGCCCTCTTGGACTGGCACAAACAGGTCCAATACTGGATCGCAATCCTATCCATTATAAGCACTGACGGTGTCGACTCCAAAATCGAACCCTGTTTTCCGCATTTAAGGCTGCCAAATCCCCATTCGACAGCCTTCTGATTCATTGTTTGACAATCTTTTGCAACTATGAAATACTACCGGCGTATCTCAAAAACAAGGAGGTGATGCCCTATGGATAACTGTAGTAGTAGTACTGGTCCGGTAGCATCACCTCTGGAGATTGTTCTCTAAGAGATGCTATCGGACCAGACGCCGCAAGACCCCGTCATTGGCGGGGTCTTGTTCTTTCTGGTATGCGCCTTCCTTCGTTCCAGCCAACGGATGGTCAGGTCTTTGCGTTTGGCGGAATCACCGCAAGGTTTGACACTTGACAAGCGATCTCTCCAGTGCTAGCCTAGTTATTGTGATGTAATTCACAAAGCGTGCAGCGATTTCGACGAGTTAGTCGATATGCCCTCTCGCATTGCAATGTCTCTGGTTGAGGCAGAGCGATACAAAGAAAGGGCAACGAGGAGAAAACCTATGACCAGCGCAGTCGTCCCGAAGGAGCGGCGACAAGCCCCCCCCCACTCCGCGAGCAAATCGCATTTTCGGCACAGCCAGGCGTCTCCAGCGCGACCCTCTCGGGTGCCTGCAAGAGTTCGTTACGGAAGTCGGCCCCGCAGTAAAATATCAGTTCTTTGCCCATATGTGGGGCTATCTATTCGTAAACCCCGAACACTACCAATATATTCTGCAGGACAACTACAAGAATTTCACGAAGATGCCCAGCCCAGTCTTTCAGTTGCTGCTACCACTGATTGGAAAGGGTCTTCTTAGCAATGACGGCGAATCCTGGTTGCGGCAAAGGCGGCTGGCCCAACCTGCTTTTCACCGTAAACAGATCCAGGAACTTGCTCAGATCATGACCTCGACCGCGGAGCGGCGGCTGAGTCGGTGGGATGAGTTGGCTCACTCTGGGAAGGTCGTCTCCTTTGATCGAGAGATGATGGAGTTGACCCTGGAAATTGCCGGCAAAGCTCTGTTCAGTGTAGATCTGACCGGCCCCGCACGTGAAGTCGGTGACATCTTCAACAGGCTGAATGAACTGTTCGCGAAGTTGGTCGTTTCACCTCTGGCGCTCTTTACGATGCGGGTCCCATTTTGGCCCAGTACGCGCCAGGTTGCACAAGATGTTGGCGCGCTCGATCAGTTGATCTATGGCATGATCAACGAGAGGCGCGAATCCGGGACGCCTGGCAACGACCTGATGGGAATGCTGCTCGCCGCTCGCGATCAGGACACCGGTGAGGGCATGGACGAGAAACAACTGCGTGATGAAGTTCTTACCTTGCTGATCGCGGGACACGAGACCACCACGCTCCTGTTGACCTGGTTCTTCTATTGCCTGGGAAGATATCCCGAAATCGAGGCACAGGTTCACGAAGAAGTAGACAGAACGCTGAGCGGACGGTTACCGACGGTCGAAGACATTCCCAATCTGGTCTATACGCGCCAGGTAATCGATGAAACCTTGCGCCTCTATCCGCCAGCCTATGCCTTGTCACGCTTTGGCAACCACGCGGACGTTGTCGGTGGTTACGACGTGCAGGCAAGCGCGGCAATCTCACTGTGCCCGTTCATAACGCACAGAATGCCAGAGTTTTGGCGCCACCCTCTGGAGTTTGACCCTGAGCGTTTCAATCCGGCCCAAGATGATAAACGTCACCGTTTTGCCTATATTCCTTTTGGCGCAGGGCCGCGGCAATGCATCGGCGAAGGATTTGCTCTTACAGAGGGTGTTTTGGTTGCCGCGGCAATTGCTCAGCGCTTCCGCCTGCGCATCCCGGACAACCATGTCGCCCAAATAGACCCGCAGATCACCCTGCATCCGAAAGGCGGAATGCCGCTGCGATTCGAGCATCGCTAGCCCTGCCGCGAAGCCGGCCTGACTGAATCGCAAACTTCGGCCAGAAGCAATGCCCCCTTCGCCAAATGGGGGTATTGCTTTGCCCTGAGCAATTAGTCAGGCTGCGCTCGCCTTCTGATCTCTTCAACCCTCTTCTGTTATTCTTTCACCAATATAAATTATATATAACTTCTTTTTTGGCCACTCTCCATCCCTGCCGCCATTCAGGTTTTCGAAGTACCTGTGTGGTTGGCGTCCACAACCTTGGTTGCCTGCTGCACTGCTGCGGCAAAGGCGCAGGCCGACGGTATCGAATAAAGACTAAACCGCGTAAGGTTGCCGATAAAGGGTAGGGGCACCCCCTTACGGTCAATCCCCACGTGCATGATGAAACCAAAAAAACTTAGAACACATAAGTCACCTTGTGGTCTACACCCCCAACGTGAGGGTACCCGAAACCGCGAAAATTGCGCATCGCCTGCGCAATTTCTCTCCTCCAATGCGAGCGAATCCAAAGCAATAAAATTGCACATCGCCTGCGCAATTTCTCCCCTCCATCGCGAGCGAATCCAAAGCAGTAAAATTGCACATCGCCTGTGCAATTTCTCCCCTCCATCGCGAGCGTATCCAAAGCAGTAAAATTGCACATCGCCTGTGTAATTTCTCTCCTCCATTGCGAGCGAATCCAAAGCAGTAAAATTGCACATCGCCTTTGCAGTTTCTCTCCCCTATCGCGAGGAAACCCAAGGCAGTGGAATTACACTTCAGCTGTATGAAATCTCTTCCCCTATAGAAAAGGAACCTCCGACCCGAAAGCGGTCCAGAAGCGGGGTCACCCAGACTATCAGATTTCGCAGCCTGCTCAACTGCTCGCAAGAGCACGCCCTCGTGCGTACCCTTGCACCACCAGACCTTCACGCAAGGAAAAAAACGAAGACAGTCCTCAGTAGTGCCGGTGGGGGCCTCCTGGGAGCAGTCAGAACCGGGGTCAAGCAGACAGACCTACTGCGCAGCCTGGTCTACTGCCTCGGCAGTAGGCGGTAGCTCACTGCCACTTTGGCCTGCACCTAAACCGGGCATTTCGTTGTAGCTTACTTGCGAGGGTGCTATACTGGCCCATACGGCACAATTTGCAATCAGCGGTGAAGGCGCCGCGACCAGCCGGTACCCTTTCGAACAGACAAAATTCGCAAGCCGTTGCAGTTTCCGGGCCGTTCCGCGTGTGGCCGAAGAGTGCGACCAAGCAAAACAACAAGGAGTCAGATTCCAATGGCTAAGAGATCATTGATGATGTGGGGCGGCTGGGAAGGACATGAACCGAAACAGTGCGTGGATATTTTTGCGCCTCTGATCGAGGATGCCGGCTTTGACGTAGACGTTGAGACTTCGCTCGATATCTACACGGATGCAGAGCGCATGGCAACCTATGACGTCATCACGCAAGTCTATACGATGAGTTCCATATCAAAGGAACAGGAAAAGGGTCTATTGGAAACTATCGCGAATGGGGCAGGCTTTGCCGGCTGGCACGGGGGTATGGCGGATGCCTTTCGCCAAAACACGGAGTATCAGTTCATGGTGGGGGGTCAGTGGGTGGCCCACCCAGGAAATATCATCGACTACACTGTAAATATTCTTGATCACGCCGATCCCATCACAGCAGGATTGGGCGATTTTCAGATGCACAGTGAACAGTACCTGATGCATGTAGACCCCAGCAATGAAGTATTGGCCTCGACGACTTTTTCCGGCGAACACGCGCCTTGGATCGATGGAACTGTCATGCCGGTCGTGTGGAAACGCCGATGGGGCCAGGGTAAAATTTTCTACAGTTCACTGGGACACGTTGCCAGGGATTTCGATGTGCCGGAGGCCAGGGAGATTGTGAGAAGGGGCATCATCTGGGCGGCGAGAGGCTGAATGGGACCAGACCACCGTCCGTTGCATAGGGAGCAGCATCTAACGTGTAAGGGGAACTGACAATGGAATTGCCAGCGCGAATCGGCCTCGTCGGTTGCGGCATAATCAGCAGTCGCTATATTGAAGTCAGCCGGGAACTGCCGGAGTTTGAAGTAGGGGCCTGTGCCGACGTGGTGGCAGCAGCAGCGGAATCCCAGGCAGAGAAGTACGGACTCAAGGTCCTGTCGCTTGAAGAGCTGGTGGCTGCACCTGATATCGATCTGGTGCTCAACCTTACGCCTCCAAATGCCCATTTCGGTGTCAGCAAGGCCGCGCTGGAGGCAGGCAGAGCGGTCTACAGTGAAAAGCCGCTGGCCGCGAGTTTTGACCAGGGACAGCAGCTGTTAGCGCTTGCCAAGGAGAAGAACCTACGCGTAGGCTGTGCGCCTGATACCTTTCTTGGCGCCGGTCATCAGTCGGCGCGAGTCTACCTGGATGAGGGGGTCATCGGCGCGCCTGTTGCCGCAACCGCGTTCATGATGAGCCGCGGCCACGAGTATTGGCACGCCAACCCGGAGTTCTTTTACAAGCCCGGCGGCGGACCGATGTTGGACATGGGCGTCTATTACTTGACAGCGCTGGTGAACCTGCTTGGCCCAGTGCGGCGGGTGACCGGTTCGGCGCGAGCGACCTGGACGGAGCGCACGATTCACAGCGAGCCGCGCAAGGGTGGCATCATCGGGGTGGAGGTCCCAACATACGTCGCCGGCCTTCTCGACTTCGAAAGCGGCGCCATCGGCACGATTATCACCTCATTCGATACACAGGCATCAGAGCTGCCCCGCATAGAACTGTATGGCACAACCGGCACCTTCAACCTGCCCGACCCGAACACGTTTGGCGGCCCCCTGCAGTTGCGCACTGCCGCGGACAATTCGTGGAAAGAGTTACCGCTGCGCTTCGGACACGCCGGCAACAGCCGCGGAATCGGCCTTGCAGATATGGCAGTCAGCGCGGTCGAGAACACAGTCCACCGGGCCAGCGGTGAGATGGCGCTGCACGTGTTGGAGATTATGGACGCAATTCAGATAGCATCGGAGACAGGCCGCCACGTAGACCTGACGACCCGCTGTGAACGTCCACTCTTGCTGCCGGAGGGCGAGTATGCGGGAGTAAGGCCCGCTTAGCAGCTGGCTTGGGGCGTGTTGTCCCGAATGACTACCTGAAAGCTGGGTGACAATAACCATGAGGTCACAATGTCTGTCGAAATGGTACGCGGAGTGCCAGTCTGGGGCGACCCGCTGGATAACGCAGTTAAGCAGATAGTCAACTGCGCGCAGGAAGCCGACGCGGTCGCGCTGATGGCCGACCATCACCTCGGCTACACAGTTCCTATCGGTGGCGTGGTGGCCTACGAGAACAAGCTGACTCCGGCCGGCGTTGGCTTCGATATCGCCTGCGGAAACAAGGCAGTGCGCCTGGATGTACCCGCGTCGGAGGTCAAGGCGAACATTCATGAAATCATGGATGACATCTGGAGAACTATCTCGTTCGCATAGGGCGCAAGAATAAGGAAAGGGCAGACCATTCACTTTTCGACGATGATCCGGCCTGGGGCCTTGCCGTTGCCGCCAACCTCAAAAAGCTTGCCGCTGAGCAGCTGGGAACCGTCGGCAGCGGCAATCACTACGTTGACCTGTTTGAAGATGAACAGGGGCGGATCTGGTTGGGCGTCCATTTTGGCTCACGCGGGCTTGGACATCGTCTTGCCACACATTTCATAGAAGCCGCCGATCGCGAGCGGGGCAGACATCGCCAGCCTGAGCCGGCAAAGAGCAACAGGAAGCGTCGGCGGAGAAGCGCGACAGCCGAAACGCCTAGCCTGCTGGAGGTGGACTCGACACTGGGCCAGGAGTATCTCGCTTGCATGCAGCTGGCGGGGCGCTACGCCTATGCGGGGCGAGACTGGGTCTGCAACCGGGTGGCCTCGCTCATAGGCGCCAACATCGTCGAAGAGATTCACAACCACCACAATTTCGCCTGGAAGGAAAACCATAACGGCGGCACACTATGGGTAACGCGTAAAGGTGCAACCCCGGCATTTCCAGGTCAGAGAGGATTTGTTGGCGGGTCGATGGGGGACATATCGGTAGTCTTGGAGGGCGTGGAAAGCGAAGAGAGCCGAATGGCGTTATACTCCACCGTACATGGCGCAGGTCGACTCATGTCGCGCACGCAGGCCGCGGGCCGCTTCCGCTGGAGGAATAGGCGCAAAGTTCAGGTGAAACGTGGGCAAATTGGACGTAAGCAGATGCTCGACTCGATCCAGAACATGGGAGTGACATTGCGCGGCGCGGGTACGGACGAGGCACCACAAGTCTACAAGCGTCTTCCCGAAGTGCTGGAACACCACTACCCCTCGATTAGAATCCTCCACACGCTTACCCCTTTGGGCGTAGCCATGGCCGGGGAAGACGAGTACGATCCCTATCGGGACTGAGAAGTACAGTCACTTGATCCAGGCTACGACTCTAGCCGGTATGCGGGTCGGCTCCGCGCAGAATATCGTTTCGCAGGAATTCTCCTGCGGTCAGCGCCCTTCAGATCAACCCTTTGGCTTCTGCTTCGGCCAAAACGGACTGAATCGTCTCCACCAATTGGCGGGCGCCGTCAACGCTGAGTTCGACAGCGATCCGGGCGCCCGGTCCATAGCTCTCGTTGACGAAGTCGATGTTGAGCGCGTGCTCCTCTGGCGTATGGAATGGGTGATCCCAGCAAACGTTTGCCTGGTTCATGTCAAACCAGCCGTCGGTACCCTTGCCAAATCCTTCGAGAGGGACTTTTTGAGCGATCATCGTACACATGAGTTAGCTCTCCAGAAAATAAATATTTGTCATGTTTCCACGCCACCGCAGATGCGTTACTCCGCCAGTTCTCGACCCAGAAACGTCCAGATCTTCTCCCAGCCGTCGACAGCCTGGGCCTGCCGATAGTTGGGGCGATGGTAGTAGAAGAAGCCGTGGCCTGCGCCATCATACATATGAAACTCGTAGTCCTTCCCGTTCTGCTTTAGCGCTTCTTCGTGGTGCGCCACTTCTTCAGTCGTTGGGCTGTGATCTTCGGCGCCAAACAGACCCAGAATTGGGCAATCGAGATCGGCAGTGTAGTCAATCGGGGCAACCGGCCTTTGAGTGGAAATCTGGTCAGGCTGCATCACGACGCCGCCGCCCCAGCAGTCAACGACAGCGTCGAACCCAGCGACACGGCTTGCGACCAGCACTGCCTGCCGCCCGCCGGAGCATGTGCCAAATACGCCGATCTTACCGTTCACGTTGGGCAAGGCCCGCAAATATTGCATGGCCGCTTCCAGATCGGCGACGGCCTGGTCATCGGGCACGCCGCCACTGGCGCGGGCGGCAGCGGCTACGTCTTCAGGAGAGCCGTGCCCAACACGCTCGTACAGATTTGGCGAGATCGCGACGTAGCCGTGATGAGCAAATCTTCGTGCGGCCTCTCGGTACCACTCGTCCCAGCCAGGCATATGGTGAATGAGTACGATTCCGGGAAATGGTCCCTCACCCAGTGGACGAGCCAGGTAGGCAAGGACTCGATCGTCGTTTGCACCACGTATTGCGACAGTTTCAGCCAGCATTCCTTCATATTGATCGGTTGTGTACATGGCTCAATCTCCTGAAGTGTTCAACACGATTTCCCCGCAACGGTTACAGGACAGTATTGTTTCGGTCTAATTCAGAAGGACCGAGTGAAAGTTCCACGCTTTGAGGCAATTCCTATGACTGCCACTCAGAATAGCACAACACGCGTCAACAGCCTCTGCGCGGCGAAAGTGAAATGCGTTATTATTAACTTGATTTGAATACCATGGACGACTAAAATAGTTCAAGTCCGGTCAATGAAGGATGTCACAAGTCTTCCACGAATAGAAAGAAATCTTCCCATATACAATAAAGTCCAGTCCGCCCCAACTTGCTTGGGATCGAGGACCATGTAAGACGAGTACCTGCTTGTCCATTTTTTCCGTTTCTTTTCAATGAGACCATTGCCGGATATCCAGTAGCGCACGGGAAAACAGTCAACACCAGCCCAACAAGGTGGCCCCATGAACATTCTGCCGCACGCCGTCAACCGATTCAACGGCATCGAAATCAACACTGAAGATCTGCCAGCGGAGACTGTGGCCTTCGAGCAAAGGCTCACCTCTTCCCTGGTGAAATGGATTCAGGATGGTCGATTCCTTGTTTGGCTGCACCTGCCAATCGAGCGGGCCGCCCTGATCCCTGTCTCAACGGCAGCCGGTTTTGTTTTCCACCACACCGAACCAAACTACGTGCTACTCGTGCGCAAACTGCAAGAGGATGCGCTGGTTCCCGGCTACGCCACCCATTACATTGGCGCGGGCGGAGTGGCAATAAATGATCGCCAGGAGCTGCTGGTAGTTTCCGAAAGGCATCGCGGGTCTTCCCGGGCCTATTACAAACTACCAGGCGGCGCTCTCCACCCCGGGGAGCACCTGGCTACGGCTGTAGTGAGAGAGGTGCTTGAAGAGACCGGTGTGGAGACCAAGTTCGAATCGGTGGTCTGTTGGCGTCACTGGCATGGATACCGCTATGGGAAATCGGACATCTATTTCATATGCCGGCTCTCGCCGCTGACCGAGGCCATAGAGCGGGACGACTGGGAAATCGACGAATGTTTCTGGATGCCCGTTGACGAGTATTTACAACATGAGCAGGTGGGCGACTTTAATCGCGCCATCGTCGAGGCAGCAATTAAGACGCCCGGCCTGAGAAACTCCTGGATGGACGGCTACGATGATCCAACCAAACGGGAATTCTACTGGCCCGACTTCAAATAGCCTTCGCGCTACTTGAAACGCGACAGACAGTCTCTTCAGTTTGCCAGACCGTGATCCCTCCCCGACCTACCACTTATGGTTGCGGCACCTGACTCGAAAGACAGTCCGGGCTGCATCCGTCATGCCATCTTAAAGCGGTAGGTATGCCAGTCCCCACCATGCAACAAGGAGTTTCCATTTTGTTCCAAAGATGTGCTTGCCGAAGAAACGAATTTCTTTCCAGCTTGCGGGTCAATATTGCACTTTTTCTTGTATTGGGAGTGTTCGCCGTTATGACAGCAGCCGGCTGCACGTTCACGACCGGACAGCTGGAAGCGGCCGGGTGTACCAACGGTATCGCGATAGCAGACCCCGTGGAGAATCCGGGTCTGGTTGCCGATTGTGCCATTTTGCTAGGTGTCAGAGACAGATTGGCAGGCGAAGCAACATTGAATTGGGGCGCGCAAATTTCAATTGAAGAATGGGAAGGTGTAAGCGTCGACACTGGCAGAACTCCTCCACGCGTCACTGAGGTGCAGTTGGATGGCCGAGGCTTGACAGGAGAGGTGCCGGCAGGACTAGGTGAGCTTACCGCCCTGGAAGGGCTTTGGCTTCAAGGCAATCGGCTAACTGGCAAAGTCCCCGCCGAACTTGGCGCGCTCGCCAATCTGGAGTGGCTGTGGTTCTTCGACAACCGGCTGACCGGGTCAATTCCACGTGAGTTGAGCAATCTGTCAAAGTTGGAGGGACTGGGTCTGCACGAAAATCATCTGACAGGCACAATTCCAGTTGAACTGGGCTCGCTATCCAATTTGGAATGGCTTCGTCTGGACGGCAATAGACTGTCGGGAGCTATTCCGGTCACTTTGGGCGCTCTCGGCAACTTGACGGGATTGGGTCTTCACAGAAACCAGCTGACAGGCACAATACCGGCTGAGTTAGGCGGTCTTTCCAGCATGGAATGGTTCCGGCTGGATGGCAACCACTTGGAGGGCGAAATCCCAGCCGAATTGGGCACGCTCGCCAATCTTGAGGGGTTGGGTCTGCAGGAGAACCACTTGAGCGGGAATATCCCACCGGAACTGGGCGAACTTATCAATCTTGAATGGCTCCACCTGTTCAACAACAACCTCAGTGGACCAATCCCCGCCGAATTGGGCGCCCTTACAAATATGGAGTGGCTGCGGCTCGACGGAAACGGGCTGTCGGGCCCAATCCCGCCTGAGCTGGCCCATCTCGAGAATCTGCGTGAGCTGCAACTCTCGGACAATAAGCTCTCGGGGCCCATTCCGATCGCATTGACAGCGCTATCTAGGTTGGAATGGCTGCGGCTCAATGACAATCAGCTGGACGGGGAGATTCCCTTCGAACTAGCTGGTCTCACCAGGTTGCGCGAGCTTGGACTTGCCGATAACAGACTGACGGGTGAGATTCCTTCTGACCTAGGCAAACTCTCATTTCTGGAAGGACTCGATCTACAAAGAAACCAGTTGACAGGGTCCATACCCTCCGAACTGGGCGCTCTAGCCGATCTGGAATGGCTGCACCTCTTTGGTAACCGTCTCACCGGGGAGATTCCAAGGGAGCTGGGTCTGCTAGCCAAACTTCAATGGCTGCGTCTGGATGGAAACGTACTTAGTGGAAAGATTCCAGCCGACCTGGGAAACCTTCATGATCTGAAGACGCTGCACCTTGATGACAATGAATTAGCCGGCGCCATCCCTCCTCAATTGGGGGAACTCGAGAATCTCAGGGAATTGAGTCTGGCTGAGAATGCACTGACAGGCGCGATACCTTCAAGTCTCGGACTGCTTGAGGATTTACGGGAGTTGAGACTTGACAACAACCAATTGACAGGCGCAATTCCAACTGAATTTAGCATCTTGACGGGTCTCAGAGAACTGGGCCTCGGCGAAAATATGCTGTCAGGAGTCATCCCAGGAGGACTGGGCGCACTTGCCAATCTGAGATCGCTTCGGCTGACCGGAAATCAATTTGAAGGATGCTATCCCCAAGTATTGCAAGAAATTGGTAATAATGATTTTCCTGAAACAGAGTTGCCGCTGTGCGATTAGGTTACACCGCTGTAGCAAACTAGTGCGGCTTGAGGCATTCGCAAGCCTGAAATTCCGACTAAAAGACAACCTATATCCAGGAGCAGCAAGATGGCAATTCCAAACGATTACACGGAACGAGTTTACGCCGGCGTGCTGGGCAAGCTGATCGGTGTCTACCTTGGCAGGCCGTTCGAGGGCTGGAGCTACGAGGCGCTTAGTGAGCGTTTCGGCGAAATCAACTACTACGTCCATGAGCATCTGGACGTGCCCCTGATCGTCACAGACGATGACATCTCCGGCACCTTTACATTTCTGCGCGCTCTGCCCGATTACGGCAACCAGCTTGCGATCACGCCGGCGCAAATTGGTCAGAGCTGGCTGAACTACATTATCGAAGAGCGCACTATTCTTTGGTGGGGCGGCATGGGAAACTCCACTGAGCATACTGCCTATTTGCGCCTAAAGGAGGGTATCCCAGCACCACGCAGCGGCTCTTTGGCGTTAAACGGCCAAGTGGTGGCCGAGCAAATCGGCGCCCAGATTTTCATCGACGGTTGGGCAATGGTTGCACCAGGCGATCCGGAGCTGGCCGCGGACCTGGCGCGGCGGGCGGCAAGCGTTGCTCACGACGGCGTTGCAATCCACGGCGCGCAGGTTTTGGCCGCGATGGAGTCCCAGGCCTTCGTCGAATCCAATATTCAGAAGCTGATCGATACGGGCCTTTCGGTCATTCCTGCAGACTCCCTCATAACAATAATGATCGAGCGAATACGGGAATGGCATGCCCAGAATGGAGACGACTGGCGGGCGACGCGGGAGCAGATCGCCGCTCACTTTGGCTATGACAAATACGGCGGCAATTGCCATATGGTGCCCAATCACGCTCTCATAATCCATTCACTCCTGCACGGCGATGACGATTTCCAGAAGACGCTTATGATCGTCAACACCAGCGGCTGGGACACCGACTGTAATTCCGGCAATGTCGGATGCCTGTTGGGCATCAAGAACGGTCTGGCCGGCCTCGAAGACGGTCCGGACTTTCGCGGGCCGCTTGCCGACCGGCTCTATCTGCCAACAGCAGATGGGGGCAGGGCCATCACCGATGCTGTAACCGAAACGATACACGTGGCCAACGTTGGGCGGGCCCTTGCACAAGAGCCGCCACTCTCGCCCAATGACGGCGCCCGCTACCACTTTGAACTGCCGGGCTCCGTGCAAGGATTCATGGCCGACGAAAGCGTTGACAGTCGCGGCACGCTGACTCTCGAAAATGTGGCCGGCCACAGTCGGGCAGGCAACCGCAGTCTTGCACTGCATTTCAACGGCGTCGCGACAGGGCGCCCCGCGCGGGCGGCAACCCAAACCTTCATTCCCTCCAAAGAAATTGCCACTTACTTCGAAAACAGGGGATACGGCCTGATGGCCTCTCCCTCGATCTATCCCGGGCAAAAAGTCACCGCCGCACTGGAGGCGGACGCGGGCAATGCAAACGCTGTTGAGGTGAACCTGTATCTGCGTCGTTTCAATGCACAAGACGACCAGCTAGAGATTGTAACCGGACCGTGCAAAATGCTCGAGCCAGGTGCCAGCCATACCTTCAGCTGGTCTATTGAAGGAGCCGGGTACGAACCGATTGCCGAAATCGGTGTAGCGATTCACAGCGGTGAACGTACGCAGGGGACGCTCTATCTGGACTACCTTACTTGGGAGGGCGAACCCAACGCAACCTTCACACGTTCTGAATCTTCCTTCAACCGGCGCAGGCCCTGGATGCCCGGTCCTCAAATGTGGAGGCGGGCCTGGGTCAACGGCGTGGACGGTTATGACTTCTGGTGGCCGGAGGCTTTCCGCATCGTCCAGAATCACGGCCGCGGCCTCCTGATTACAGGCACACGTGAGTGGTGCGACTATGAAGTGAAGTCAGAAGTGACTCTACACATGTGTAAGGCAGCCGGCGTCGCGGCCAGGGTGCAGGGGATGCGTCGCTATTACGCGCTGCTTCTAAGAAGGGCTGACGATGGCCGCGGCGTAGCGCAACTCGTGCGCGCGCGGGACGGCGACACTGTCCTGGCAGAGACCGATTTCCCCTGGGAATACGGCGAGACTCACACGTTTGCTCTGCGGGTCACAGGTGATCGCCTTCAGGCCGCGATTAATGATCTCGATCGAAGCCTCTTCGATGTGACAGATAGCGAGCTCGACGGTGGCGGAATCGCCCTTGTGGTCGAGGAGGGTAGGGTGATGAGCGATGAGGTAGCGGTTCGGCCGCGATAGGCGCTGCAGTAGGCGGTTGAAATGGCGGATCGGCTGTGCCATAATGGAAGCAACGTCAGGATCAATCTATCATAATAGCAGGTACGTCTGGGATGTATGTAAAACAAATGCATTTTCCCTTTGTGCGCGAACGTGCGCCAAAGGCGAAACCTTTTCTCAAGTGGGCTGGCGGCAAGGGGCAACTTCTGGGACAGATTGGACCTCATCTTCCCCCTGAACTGGAGGCAGGAACTCTTACAAAGTATGCCGAACCCTTCATTGGCGGAGGGGCAGTCTTCTTTTTGATTGCAAACGACTTTGATGTCCGTGAGTTCTTTATTTCCGATATGAATGAGGACCTTGTCCTTGCTTACCACACTATCCAACAGCAAGTCGAGAGTTTGATCGAGCGACTGGAAGAAATGAGACGCCAGTATCTCCAATTGAACCAAGACCGGCGCAAGGAATTCTTCTACGAAACCAGGCAGTCGTTCAACCAAAGGCGTGCCGGTAGCGCTTACGCCGCCTCAGTTCAGGACGAGGCCTTGCACGTTGCGCGCCTGATCTTTCTGAATCGCACCTGTTTCAATGGCCTCTATCGTGTCAATTCCCGCGGCGAGTTTAATGTACCCCACGGCAACTACCGCAATCCCAGAATCTGCGATGGGGCGAATCTGAGATCTGTATCGAATTCACTCCAGAGTGCGGAAATTCACTTTGGGGACTTTACCGATTGTAAGAGATTCGTAGACGAGAATACGTTTGTCTATCTGGATCCACCGTACCGTCCGATCAGCAAGACTGCCAGCTTCAACTCTTTCTACAAGAATTCGTTTAACGACGAAGAGCAAAGGCGCCTGGCCCGATTCTTTCACGAACTTGGCAGCGCCGGCGCCAAATTGATGCTGAGCAATTCCGATCCTCAAAACGAGAACCCGCAAGACAGCTTTTTCGAGGATCTGTATGACGGATTCAACATTCACAAAGTGCTTGCCAATCGCCGTATCAACAGCAATGGCGCGAAAAGAGGGCAGATTACCGAGCTATTGATTGCCAACTATTGAGGAAATCAAGGGGGAGGGTCATCTACGGGTTAGCTGGTCTCAGCGATTGTAGACTCCACCGCCAGGGCCCCAGGTCCCTTTCCGGCATCAAATTTTATCGAATGAAAGCCTTGTCGAACGCGCAAATCGAAATCCCAGAGGACTTAATTGCAGCCTTCTGTCGGCGCAACAAGATTCGGCGTCTGGCGATATTCGGCTCGGTGCTGCGAGACGATTTCACTCCCGATAGCGATGTGGATGTACTCGTCGAATTCGAGCCTGATGCTCTAGTGGGATTAGCCTATATCACTATTCAGGATGAGTTGTCGGAAATTCTCAAAAGACAGGTGGACCTTCATACGTTTTCGGGAATCGAGAAAAACCGAAACTGGTTGCTCCGAGCGGAGATACTCGGTTCAGCAGAGGAAGTTTATGAGCAAACGAGATGACCGAGTCAGCCTCGTGGACATGCTGGTCTACGCTGAGGAAGCCATAGAAATACTGGGGGAAACAAGCCTTGAGGAAATGGCACGCAACCGTGTAATGCAACTTGCATTGCAAAGGTTAGTGGAAATCGTGGGAGAAGCGGCCAGACGCGTTTCCAGGAAGACGCAGGAGAAACATGAAGCAATTGCCTGGCGTGAAATCATTGGAATGCGCAATCGATTGGCTCACGCCTACCACCGCGTGGATCTGAGAGTGCTTTGGGAAGTGATAGTCAAAGATTTCCCTCCGCTGGTAGAACTGCTAGAGAATATCGTCGGTAAAGATCCAGACCATTCCGAACTCGCCTAACAGCCACAGCCTCCTTACTTCAGACGCATCTCTTCTGATTGCACCACCTCTCGCATTGCAGCCTCAAGATAAGGGTAAGCCAGCCAGACCGAGGCGCCGCCAAAAAGCCCACCGGTCAAAGTGCGCAGCCACCAGTTGCTCTCGCGCAGGCCGAAGAGCTGGCTGAGGCCGTCGAAAGCCATCGGAACCAATAAGAGCAAATAGATTTTCAGGCTGATTGAGTATGTTCGCCCGCGCAACAGGCCAAAAAGCAGGCCGGCCAGCACGACTGAACCATAGATAGCCACATCTCGTTGACAAACCGCTATCTTGTAGCCATTATCATCGTTGCCGCGGAAGGCGCGGCGTTGAAAGAAACTCTGTCCTTCCCCCAGTCCAGTCGTCTCTAGTGTGGAAAGGCTGTAGAACGGCCGCTCGCCGAAGAGGAAATAGCTGCGTTCAGGAAGCTGGTGACAGGTCGCCGAATAGGCGGAGTACAGTAGCGATGCCGGTGTGGTCAGACCTGCATGCGCCAGCACGGGGGCCAGAAACGGCAGAAGCAGATAGAGAGCGACCAAGGAGTTGAAGAGTGCCAACCAGTGCCTTGCAATCCAGATGACCACGCCGTCGACTCGACGGGCGACCTCCGCCTGTACGCGGCCTTCCGCCGGCTCCGGTCCATCCCTATCAACCGAATGGCTCATCGGCTGTGGTCCAACAGGCTCTTCATCTCGGCATGAATTGTATGGCGGAGTTCGGTCTGCTTGACGGGAAAATCGAGGCGGATTGGAGCTCTGCCGGTCCGCTCGATCTCCACTATCGGGACGTGCGGCAACTCGCCCTGCTGGGCATCCTGTTCGCCCGCCACAAACTCTTCGCGCAATGAAAAACCGAATTCGCTCTGCAAATCCAGGAGCTCATATTTGATGGCATCGCAGAGTTGGCAGTTGTGTTTGGTAAACAGAGTTACTTGCACTTTCGCGGCTCACTGTGTCCTTATCTGGTCGACGAATTCCCTTAACTGCTCGCCGACAAGAATTCCCGGCCAGCGCGCACCAATCGTGCCGTCTGCTCTGATGAAGACCGTGGTTGGCATGTTTCTCACTTCGTAGGCACGGCGAATCGAGTCTTCCAAATCCAGAACGACCGTCATTGTCATCCCAAATTCAGCCGCGAACTTTTCCACAGCAGCCAATTCCTCACCGACATTGACTTCGAGCACGACCACTTCGGGGTCGCCTTCGTGAAGCGCAACCAACTCCGGCATTTCGGCCCGACACGGTCCGCACCAGGTCGCCCAAAAGTTGAGAACGACCGGCTTGCCCTGTAAAGAGGCCAAGTCGGCGCCGCGCCCGTCCGCCAGGAAGAATGAGAAATTCGGCGCGGTGTCGCCGACATCAGCACTGCCTTCCTCGACGCCATCGGCCACCGGGAAGCCGCTTCCCAGTTCGTCCGGGAACTGTTCAAGCGGCGTAGGCAGGAATTCTTCCGCCGGGCTGCCCTCAGGTGAAGGCGCTGCGCAGGCCGACAGAGCCAACGCAAGCAAGAGCATTATTGTCAGAACGGGCAGGTGCTTCATTGCACTTTCCATTCGCTTTCAGGCCCGGCCCCCGGAAAGGGCCGCGCCGCTCAGATAGCCGATATAGGCCGGGATAAGCGGCAGCACGCAGGGACTGATAAAGCTGATAATGCCGGCGATGAAGGCAAGAGGCGCCGCACTCAACGCGCCGGCACTAAAGGTCTCATTTACACCGACCGACGACGAAAGGCCATCTTCCAACACAAAGACCCACTGATTCAGAAACGCGAATTGTGTTGTTAGGGAAGTCAGCTGGTCGCTCCAGAGGAGCCACGCCACGTAGAGCAGGAAGATGCCGCTGACGATGCTGACGATGTTTGCGTGGCGATTGAGACGACGCAGAATTTGGGTCGCCTGGCTGAAGGCGGCGCCGGTGATCAAGA
The DNA here is from genome assembly GCA_963662575.1 of Caldilineaceae bacterium. Classification (GTDB taxonomy): domain Bacteria; phylum Chloroflexota; class Anaerolineae; order Caldilineales; family Caldilineaceae; genus Bin5. The sequence continues at coordinate 4,336,407 of OY759723.1, read as the reverse complement.
ATGGTAAACCCAGGCCCAGGCTGTAGATCGCCAGGAGGAGAGCTCCCTGGATTACGGTGGCGCTATCGCTGGCCAGAAACAGAATGCTGGCCAGAATCGGTCCCACACAGGGAACCCAGCCGGCGCTGAAGCTGACACCCATCATCGCGCTGCTAAGATAGCCCCAACCTCGTTTCACTCTGTGCAGTTCGGTCACGCGCCGCTCGGTATACATCAACGCATTGAGAAAGCGCAAAATGTCCAGCAGCGCTGCGATGGCAGGGTTGGCGGCAAGTCTTTCCTTAGCCTGAACTCGATTTACGATCCAACCCAGCAGTCCAATAGTGGTCAACCCGAAAATGGTAAGAAGGATCGCGCCCAGCTGCTGTATCAGAGGTAAGTATTTATTCAGATTCTGCCCCAGTAGCCCGGCAGCCGAACCTAACAGCGTAAAGACTGCTCCAAAACCGATGACGAAAGCAAGCGAGTGAAAAAAGGTGCTGCTGCGCCTTACCGGCGCCGGCTCCGCGGCGTTTGACTGACTGCCCGTTCGGACGTTTCCTGGGCTTGAAATGTTCTGCACCATGGCATCTACCTGTTTGAAGTTTCATGCTGCTTTGGGTCACCCCAAGGACAGCGCATATATTCTCTGATTCTAGTATAAGGGCGCCACAAGGGGTAAGAAGTAAACAAGCTTACGAAACCGGCGAAGCTACTCTCGCCGGCGCCCCTCCTCCTCCAACCTTTCCTGCAAAGACTGCAATTCCCTCTCCAACGCACGTTGGCGCGTGAGCATATAGACGAGGTAACCGCCCACCAGCAGCCACAACAGGACCAATACAGTTGCCAGAAAGATCATTCTCCAATTTCCTCCCGTATTTCTTCAATGCAGGCCTCCAACCCAAGCTGACGAACCCGGTGGAAGAGGAGAGCAAAAAAGAGGAAGGCGAAACCGACCATGGCAATGGTAAGCGTCTGTCCCATCGTTGGGCCAATCGCAAAGTCCCCTTGCGCTTCCTGATTTGCTCCGTCAAATACAATCGGATGGATGGAGCGGAACAGCCGTGCACTGTAATAGGTGAGCGGAACGCTTAGAAAAGCGAAAATCGCATAGATGCCCGCAAACCTGGCCCGAGTCGCCGCATCTTCGATTCCATTTCGAAAAAGCATATAAGCTATGTAGATGAGAACGGTAATCGTCGCCGTTGTCAGACGGGGGTCCCATACCCAATATGTATTCCAGGCAGGTTTGGCCCAAATTGCCCCTGACAACAGCACGACTATTCCAAAAATTGTGCCAGTTTCTACGCTTGCCGCAGCCCAACGGTCCCACACCAGCCGCCTGCTGAACAAGTAGCCTATGCTTCCGACAAGGGATCCCAGAAAACCGAGCAGCGCGGCAATGTTACTGCCAATGTGGAAGTAAAATATGCGCTGCGCGATCTGTTCGTCTCCGGCGAGATTGATGGCCTCTCCTGCATAGAGCAGCGCCGCCCACATCACCGCTACCATCGCCAGCGCGGCAATGACATCGAAGGCCAGCAAAGGGACGAACCAGCGATCCGGGCCCATCAGTCTCGAATGTACAATCATTGGAAAACTCCGTCAATATGTTCAACCCTGCTCCCAAATCAGATCGACGAGCAGAAAAGCGATTGCGAAAGCCATGGCATCATACATTGCCAGGATGCCAAGCCAGGGCCAAACTTCAGCGCTAGACCGGCCATCCAGGATGACTGCCGTCAGGCCAACACCGGATATGAAAAGCGGCGCAAGAACCGGCAACAGAAGTACCGGCAGCAGCGTCTCCCTGGCCAGGTTTCGGGCAGTCAGCGCAGCAAAAAGAGTCCCTATGCCTGCGTACCCGATCGTGCCCAGCAACAGCCCCAGCAGGATCAACGGGTGGAGCAGATTGACATTGAACAAGATGAGCAATGCCGGTACGAGAATCGCTTCGACAACCAGGAAAAAGAAAAGATTTGCGGCAACTTTTCCCAAAAAGATCGCTGATCGCTCGACCGGAGCTAGCAATAGACCGGTTAAAGTACCTCGATCCATCTCTGATCCGATAGATCGGTGCAAGCCCAATACGCCTGTAAACAGAATGATCACCCATAGGATTCCAGGCACAACCAATTCGGGTCGGGGTACGCGCAGGTCGAAGGCCAGCCCGAAAACGACCGCCGCCAAAATGGAAAAGGCCGTCATCGTTCCCACGACCTCCTTGGCCCGCAACTCCGTGCGAACATCCTTCTCCGCCACTGCCCGAACAGTGCGCAGATAGGCTGCTAGCCATCTTCTCCCGCTCACGACAGCTCCATCCCTCGACAGCTCTGCCATCATACCACGCGGGCTTTGATCCAGCCCGCGAACCAGAGCAACCCCAATGGGCCAAGGGTACAACTCACATTACACACTACGTTCTGAACCCTCCAAAGGATGCAGGCTTCCCTTACGCAGTTCGCAAACACGGTCGGCCCAACTGAACGCACGCTTCAGGTCGTGAGTCGTGGCTAATACCGCCCGCCTCCTCTCCCTCAAGCGCTCGATGAGTTCGATCAGGCGTTCAAGGCTCTCTCTGTCGAGGCCGGTATCCGGTTCGTCGAGAATCACGACCGGCGGGTCGTGCAGCAACGCCCTTGCAATGGCCAGCCGTTGCGACATTCCGTGGCTGTAGGTCCGCACTGCTTCGTCGCGCCGCCCCCACAGTCCCATCGATCTGAGTAGGTGCTCTATCCGGTCAGACGGATCATCAAGGTCGTACAAGCGGGCATAGAATTGAAGGTTTTCGGCGCCTGTGAGCCTGTCGTAAAGCATGGGCGCATGCGCGACCACGCCGACATACCGTCGAATCTCATGGGCCGCCGCAGAAAGAGACACTGGCCCCAGCCACACCTCACCTTGATCTGGTTTCTCCAGCCCGGCGACAATCCGCAGAAGAGTCGTTTTGCCTGATCCGTTTGCACCAAGCAGTGAAACTACTTCGCCTTCGGAAACAGTGATCGAGACATCCCGCAGAACGCGTTTATGCCCAAATCGCTTCGTGATCCGATCGCAACGGATCAGGGGAAGGTGAGCTCTGGTCATTGGGCCGCTCGTTCTTTCTGCTCGGCAAGGGTGATGCCGACCAGCTCGTTCTTCAGAGAGGCTCTTTCACCTAGCCAGGCCTTCTCTTCCAACTCACCCAGGGCATGCAGGTCATCAAGCCGGGCGATTCGATCTATTAACTCTTCACGACGCACGACCATCTGCTTAAGCGTCAGTGGGCTATTGGTCCGCTCCCGGTGGATGAACAGGAGGAGGGCAGCGACAAGCACGATGCCGACAATGCTGCCGAAGGCGATGGGAATGCGAGCGTCGAGTGGCGGGGTGGAGACCGGCATCTCCTGATTCATCTGAGTGCCTCGGTCTGGCCTGGGGTCTCGACCGCCCGCCGATATCAGACCACTCAGTGAAATATGAACCGGTGAGTTGCTGGAAACGGGCGCGCTCCAGCGACGGAAGAGGACCCCTTGAATGGTTTCCTGGCCAGCAGGCTCCTGGACTTCTTCGCCGATTGCGAGCTCCACGGCAAGATTTGGCAGATCGGCAACCAATACATTGAGCATCGACGCATCGTAGGGTACTGGGAAACTGATTTCGCCTGAGTCAGCTGTGTATGGCACGCGATATCGCACGAAAATCTGTCGCGTGTCTTCACCAGGCGGCACGGGACGCGTATCATAGAGGATGTGCTGGCGGAGTCTATAGACCTCACCAATCAAGCCGTCTTGAATCTCAACTTCGCGGGCGTCGACAGGCAGTGGAATAACCAGCGTCGCCGGCGTGTCAAAGTCATCCTCTTTTGCGCCGACATATGTGCGGTCGCCGCGATTGCCGAAAGTGAACAGCTGGCCGATAAGCAAGGATCCTGGCTCGTGCTCTACAATCCAGTTGGAGCGGCTTATAAGAAGGCCGGCGGGGTCGGACGTCGTTTCGTAGACTGGCAGCAAAGTATCGATACTTTCGGGGCTTACTCTGTCTTCGGTGAAATCTGGTCCGCTAAATGCCAGAATGGGAGAGGTATAGCGGATGTCCCGGTGCTCAGTTTCCACCAGGAAGTAGAAGCCTTCGTCCACGGGCAAGTTTTCGAATCGAAAGCTGCCGTTGGCCTCTGCTACGGCCGAACGCACAAGTAGCAACTCGGTCTGCTGGAAGATACTTAGAGTGACCTCTGACTGAGGCGGGGCCTGTCCGTTTTCGGTGCCCTGATACAACAGGCCCGTGATTATTCCTGGTCCAGAAACGGAGAAGGGAGTCCACAACGGCTGGTAAGTGAATGTTCGTATGAACTCAAGAACTGTCTGCCGCTGGGCTGTTGACCAGTCTGCGGCCAGCTCCGAATGGGCAGTTCGCCAGCGCTGCTCCAATTCCGCTTGGCTGATGAAAATCATTTCGGCCTGCGAAGTAAAGTCTGGCATGTCCGCGCCGGCCTCAGTTCCGTCGCCGCGACCGCTCTCGCCGTGACAGGCAGCACAGGATTGCGTGTATAGTTCCGCGCCCACGTCAACTTCTGCCTCATCTATGTGCAGGTTCCAGGCATAGTAGACCGCCTGCCAGATCTGTTCGTCGCTCATGCTGTTGCGCCAGGGCGGCATCAGATTCTCGATGCGACCAAACTTGGTGACATGGAAGAGTTCTGCCGGTGAACGCTCCCAAACTGCGGCAGGATCGGAGAAGATAGTGGGGTCTGCAGTAGCGCCTGCTGGGCCGTCTCCATCGCCGCTGACTCCGTGGCACGGGGCGCAGTTCTGTGAATAAGTGGAGTCGGCCAATCCAGCAACGGGAATTCGAGCGGGGACGGGGACCTGCTGTGGGTCGTAAGGAGGAGGAGGTTCCTGAGCCTGGAGGCTACCTGTCGTCAATGCTGCTATGACTATCAAAATGCAGAATAGCTGTAACGTGGCAAAAGGGGACCATTTCCGAAACAATCGTAGGATTTCCGACTTTCTGCAAAAGCAATATGGTCGAGCAAGTGAGGGGCCTTTTCTACCGACCCGCGGTCAAAAAGGAGAAACTGTCCCCCCACTTCATTCTGCCTGAATCAAGGAACGGCCTTTAGCACGATGTCTTCCGGCGCTTCCTCGTAGCGGCTGGGACACTTGAGAAGCAGTTCATTGGCCTCTAAGACGCCGCCCGGCAAGAGTTCCCCCCACACTATAACCGAGGCTGCCCGCTGAAAATTGTCCGGCCTCGGCTCATAGTAGACTACTTCGAGTTGCTGATTTGGATTCGCTTCGTCCTGGATTTTGAAGCGAAGTGTCACCTCTTCTGGGTTCCAAACTTCGCTACCGTCTACTACCACCCCGTTCACTCTCAAGCGCTGCGACACCATTTCGTCGCCCCTCTGATGAACTTCATTTACAGTCAACCAGTAGGCCTTGGCAGTGGTCAGGCCATAGATCATCAGTGAGACTATGACGCCCACCAGCAGGAATCCGGCCACCAGGAACTGCGGCTTGAGACCGGAACGCTTACGCGCCAAATGGGCAGGGATTGGTCCCTCCCACAAATCTTGTTCGGAAATATCGTCTGGACTCGGTACTGTGTCACTCATCGAATTCCCCACCTACTTCAAATCTTCCCGCGCTGGAATCATTGCTTTCGGCCGCGCACTTGAAAAGAATTGGCCGGGCAGCTTCACCTGTATTATAAGCGCAGGACCCAGCGCGCCCGAAAAAAAGCTACTCGCTTTCCTTGCCATCCATGTCCCACTGAATCTCCTCGGAAAGAACCTCATTGGCAGAATCGGCCAGAGGGCCGGGCACGAGAACATCGCGTTCGGCCAGGCCGCCATAGACGAAGCCGTAAATCCGGCCCATGGATTCGCCGCGGACAATGGCAGGAATACCGGCGCTCTGGAGGCGGCCTTTAACGATCTGCGCCTCCATCGGATTGGCAGCCTGCCAAACAACAACCGGCTCCTGAGAAACGGAGCCGCCAGTGGTAGCGGTGGAATCCGCGTTCTCCTGTTCAACAGTCCTGGCACTATCCTTGCGTGCTGCCCAAAGCCTTTGGAGTCCACCGGCCAAGATAGTCATGGCATTCTCCTGTTGGTCAGATTATGGGAAACGCGGCAACCCTGCCTACAAATGGATTGCTTTCTCGTTCGGCGCCAATTGTAGTCGCTTCACCGTGGCCTGGATAGACGGCGTAGGTGTCGGGAAGAGTTAGCAATTGGTGTTGAATGCTGTTGATGAGAGTAGGGCCATCCGCAAGTGGCAGATCGAAACGTCCCACGCTACCGCGAAAAAGGGTATCACCGGCGAATACCTGCTCATTGGTGTGGTCAACGAATACAACATGGCCCGGCGAGTGACCGGGTGTGAAGAGGACTTCCAGCGACTCGCTGCCGATCTCGATCTTCTGCCCTTCCTCAAGAAAATGGTCAGGTTCCACAATCGGTTCGATGCGCGCGCCGAGCCACTCGTTCACACGTTCCGGCGCGGCTCTCAATATCGGAAGGTCGTCGCGATGCAAGTGGAATGTCGCCCCAGTGGCGGCTCGCACCGCGTTAACCGCCATCACATGGTCGAAGTGCGCATGCGTATTAATGATTTTCTCAATCGTAATACCCATTTCATCGATTTCATTGAGTAGTGCACGTGCGCTGTCGCCGGGGTCGACTATGACTCCGCGCATCGTATCCTCACAAGCAATGATGTAGCAGTTCTCCTGCAACAGGCCAACGGTGAGGCCGGCAACTAACATGCTCGACTTGCTCCTTGATTTATTTCCTAAACGACCGCTTCCGCCATCCCCTGGGCTTCGCCAACACGGTCTTCATCATGGCAGACCCAGCGTTGGCTCCAACCGGCAATTTCGGCGATCACAGGCGCCAACTCGCTGCCCTTGTCCGTCAAGCTATATTCGACATGGGGAGGGATTGAACTGACTTGGTCACGCATGACCAGTCCCTCATCTTCTAGCATTTTTAGCCTGCTGCTAAGCGTGCTTGGATTGACGCCCCCCAACTCTTCCTGGAGTTCGCAGAAACGTTTTTTGCGGGCAATGAGAAGCCGGTGCACAATTTGCAGCGTCCATTTCCGTCCAATTATTCGTGCGGCTGCTTCAACGGGGCAAGGTAACTCATCCGGCAGAACGACGGCATGGGCTGACATGCGCATCGGGCAAAGTCCTTTCCCGCTCACTGACCCCAAACTTGTTGCGGCGGGGCTTGAGCGCTTTGCAAAGGCCGGGCACAGTTACAGTTGGAAGGCGATCCCCCGGCGTGATCCCCGCAAAGGAGCATTCTCGGCTTCGGGCACTATGGTACTATGCGCACTGCGCCTTGTCAAAGCAAAGCGAGCCGATGTCGACCCCGTTTGCGTATCCTGCGGATATTGGCGAAGCGAAAATCCAGGCAGAACAAATGACGTGATTCTCAGTCTCTGACAGGTTCGAAGAAGGCAGGCCGGGCAAGAGGCTGATCAATTGTTCAGGAGAATGACACAAAAGTATGTCGCCCGCCAGGCCTTACCTGGAATGCTGGATCCGACCCAGTCGAATTCGTTCGTTCTCAACTTCAAGCCAGAGGTTGGAATCCGAGCCGTCGTAAGGGATTTCGAATATGCTGCGAACCAGTTCCCCCGCGCGCCACCGGCTCGTAGGGTAGCTGCCACCGGCAAGGGGGGATTCGACAGCCTGGCCCCCCAAGTGCAGCCGCATCCGCTGATCGGTCGGCCAGTCGGATGGGAGCGGGTCAGGCGCTTGCCAGTACAATATGACCTGGAGCTTGTCGCCCAATGCAAGGGCAGTATGAGGCGCGTGGGCAAAGGCTTTGCGATAGTAGTCGTAACCGACGACAGACAGGTGACCAAATCCCAGATTCCTCCGGTACTGCATTGGGGTCATCGTCGCCGGCAGTTGGATATCCGGACGCTTCAGAGTTGGTCTGGCGACTTCAACAGCGTCGCCCAGTTGCGTGGGAAGCCGGGCCCCCGTTTCGGCATCGTATAGGGCGACAATAAGGCGATAGTCAATGGGGGGCGTTCCCGGTGGAATAGGCAGACCGTGATTGTCGGTGACAGGTTGGCCTTCGGCCCAGTCTTTAGTTGGCAAGGTCCCTCCACCCGGCTCTCCATCTCGCTGGACAACAACCTGGTCGCGGGAATCCAACAGTTGTACAGTTACTTTGAAGCGCCGGTCGGGCGTCGCAATTGGCCGCCAGCGCAGTCCTAACATGAGAGTGTCCCCCGCTGCCAACTGTTCCCGAGAGAGACATATTTCGCTCAGATCGGCGATGTTTCCAAAACGGAGCGGCAGTTCAAGAGTAGTGCAGGAGAGCTCCTGCGGCAGGGTATAGGTTGCAAAGCGGACATTTCCTTGCCAGCTTTCCAGGCCTTTAAACGCGTTCCTGCCCAACCAGCCTTCGACGATTCCTTCCTCATCCGACTGCTCGGTTGCCCACAGTATGGCAAAGATACGCCTCCGGTTGGCGGTTTCGCTCGCTAGAGTATTCTCGGTCTTGGCCCGATCAGGAGGCCTTTCCAATGGCAAGGGCAGAGCGGTGACGTCGACATCGTAGTACCGCCAAACATCCGCTTGGCCAGGCGCGTTCAGAATGACAAGATCCCGTTCCGGGTCTCCCACGGCGTCAACAGTGCGGGCGATGGCGGCGTAATTGTCGCGTGCGGCCGGGTCTGTGTAGTAGGAAGGGAGCATAGCCACAGCAAGAGCTGCTGCCAACGCCGCGACCGCGCCCTTAGCCACTGTTATGTAATGTATTTGGAGCGCGAGACTTTCTCCAGTGCTCTTCGAAATTTCCTTTTTCCTGGGCCAGAAACTGGATAGGGGTGAAAGGCTTAAAGTAGCGAAAGAGAGTGAGGACGCAGCGACGGCCAGGCACCAGGCCGGTGACAAGATCAGGAGAAACTTTAGAAAGGAGGGATTGAAGAGTCCAAAGCTGAACATCACCCCAATGGGCACAAGCAGCCAAAGCAGCAAAACGGCGCCGGAGCCTGAACGCCGAAGCTGCCAGAGCCCTACCAAAGGAAGCAGGCCGACCAGAAGCAGCCATCCCCATGCCAGCTGAGGCCCACTTCTCATAGAACCAGCGGCTAGCGTATGTAAGGTAAGACGCAGCCCCTCCACAGGTCCGACGAATCCATTCTGAGAGGGCCAGTTGAGCATTCGTTCAATGGCGGTCGGTAGCCACGGCAAGTATGAAATTACGGCTAACATGTTCAGGCCGAGGAAGAGGAGAAGAGGTATCCAGGAATTCGAAACGCGAGTCAGACCCGCGACGCCCTTTATCTGGTCGCGTTCATTCCGCGGAAGGGTCTTTCTCCACTGCAGCCACCACCAGACGAAAGCCCCGCCGGCGGCAGCAAGGATCACGACAAATATGTAGTGCGTCCACAGCCCGGCAACGGCTGCAAACACGTAGACAGAAGCAAACGACGCAATTCTGGCGCGTGAATCCTGTGCGGCCAAACTCCTCCTCGCCGCCAGCAGCGCCCACATCAGAGTCGCGCTTTCCAGGGTCAACAGCGCGTACATGCGAGCCTCCTGGCTGTAGAAGACCTGAAAAGGATTCAGGGCAGCCAGGAGAGTGGCGAGTAGTGCAAACTCGGTTAGCTCTTTTCCGGTGCCCCCGGCGATTTCGCGGCCGATCAGGTAAGTGACCACTACTGTGAGCAGTCCGGCGACTGCAGACAGACTGCGTATTCCCCATGCGGAGAATCCGAGCGGGCCGGCCCAGACCTTCAGCAGCCAGTAGAAGCCGGGTGGATGGATGTCAGCCGCGGCGTCTCTGGAGATCTGTTCGAAACTGCGTTGTGCAACAGCCCAGGAGTTGCCTTCATCGTGCCAGAGGGAGGAGCAAGTTAGGCAGTAGAATCTGAGAAATGCAGCTAGCGCCAGAATGGAAGTGAAGATGGCGTAGTGCAGTAGAGACGGTCGCGCCGTCATCTTCAACATGGTCTATTCGTTACTACCCTTGCTTGCGATGAAAGACTGGAGTGAATCATAGACGGGTTGCGGCGAAAAGTCGGGTGCCAGCAGACGAAAATAGGCCTCGGGCTGGCTATTCTTCTCCCAAAGATCTGTTGCACGCTTCAGGTACCAGACATTCGCCACGCCCAGCCAAGGCCAGTCGGCGCGAATTCGCTTATAGGCCAACGGCAAATTGGCTGCCTGCTCTTCCAGGCTGACCCGCCCATAGCGCGGCTCGACCTCCGCTGGCGCCGCGTTCCAATTCATTTCGCTGATCCAGATTGGCTTGCCGCCGTCACCGTTAGCGACCATCAGATCGCGTATGAACTGAGGACGGCCAAAGTTCATGACGCGTGGGTGCATTCGCCGGTCGGTCGGCCCGGACCAAAGTCCATAACCCTGTGTTGCCATGACATCAAAGTAGGGCGCGGCGCCGGCGTCGTACATCCTCTGCAAAAACAACAGATCGGAAAAGCTGCGGCCTGGATTGGTCGTACCGTCCAGATCGATGGTTGCGGCCAGCGCGCCAGCGATGATTACGGCATCGGGGTCCTTGGCGCGGATAGCCTCGGCGCCGGCTATAAGTAGCTCAACATAGGCTTCAGGATCGATAGCATAGTTGCCCCATTCGGGGTAGATATTCGGTTCGTTCCACAACTGGTAGTATTGGATTCGTCCCCGGTAGCGGGCGGCAACCGATCCGGCGAAATCGGCGAAATCTCGAAAGTCATCGGGAGGCGCGTAAGAGCCGAACTCGTTGCCTTGTGCCCGGCTCCAGGCTGGCGGGTTGGATAGGCGTACGATCAGACGCATGTCATATTGCTCGGCAAGCGCCACAATGTGATCATACTTTTCCCAAGCTGAGCGAGCTGGCTCATGGCGGCGATCCTCAAAATCATTCTTGCCGTGGACTTCTATGTCCTCCCATGGGAACTCCTGCCGCAACCACTTGAAGCCGACCTGAGCCGCTATCTGTACCACCCGTTCCCGCTTTGTATGTTCTACCTCCTGTTCCAGAAATACGTTTACGCCGAACGGCGAGACGCCCAATTGAGTTGTCTCCAGTTGCGGGGCCAGACGCAATCGCGGGCGCAGCAACCCCCCGCCGAGGTCGGTCAGCCCTTTGATCTGAGGGAGAAAATCCAACTCTCCCGTCTGCGACTGAAGCCAACGACGGCTGGGGGAAAGTGATAGAAGTAAGAGGGCCAGTCCACCGCATAGCAGCAGACCGGCCCATAAGATCAGAGTTTCGCCTGCAGCTTGTTTCACAGAGTGCGTTGCTCCTTTCAATCGGCTTCTAAGGTCCCTATCCATCATTTGGGTCGAGGTCGTCGACTTGTAGCAGAGAAATCAAGTCCCTGCTTCTGTTTTCGGATTGCCCAGCATTACCTTTATTTGGTCAGATTGCATACTTTTCAGTTTTCTTACTTCTGTGGAAGTTCCAAACACTTCTGTAAACTTTCGGCCGTCCCATGTCCATTTCAATCTGCCGGTGGGCAGGCGCTGAAACTGCTTAGAAAGAAGATGGTCTACTGGCCAGTGTCCCAGACTTCGAGTCGCCAGACTACGCGCTCACATTGCGGTGTGTCGGCAAATGTCATACCTTCCCGTGCCGTCATCTCACAAGCATGAGGTGGATTCCTCGCCAATGCGGCAAAAGTAAGGGCCATGCGGCTCCAACTATCTATTCCGCTTGAACCGGCGAAAAGGGACTGTCTCTTAGAGATATCCCTCCTATTGAATAAGGAAGCTCCTGTAAACCAAGCCTAATTTTCCTTAAATGTAATGTCGGTGCACGCTACACTTTCGCCAATCGTTATGGTCCATGTATCCGAAAGTGGAGCCAGATTGGAAAAATCCTTCGTGCGCGTTCTAGGATCGTCCCATCCTGAACTTGGGCAATTCACTACAAAGATTTGGACATGTGTCCCGGAGTTAGCCGGGCCCCCAAAAGGTGAGAATCCCCACTTTCCTGCAGGTTTGCCGCATCCAGTACATTTGGTGTTGCGGGGGCCACCAAATGCAATGTGAAGACATACGCCGTTCTTGAAATTATTGTTCCTGTCATACACAATGCCTTCGAAGTATGTCTGTTGTCTATTGTTTGGACAGTTCCCTTGAGAGATAAGAGAATACTGGAACCTGGGCGCGGGCGGTTGGGTGGGCGCGGGCACAGGCGTCGGCGGAATTGGTGTGGCCGTTGGTGGCGGCGGCGCCGGGATGACCAGGGCCACCTGCACCGCACTGGCGTTGGATGCGGTCACTAACTGGCCATAGACCCACCCGGTCTGGCCTCTGAAGTCGATCTGCCACCAGTCGCCAATCCCAGGGTTTTTGCCGGTTATCACGAACTCTTCACTAGGTGAAGCTGAGCCGATGACGTGATAGTTGGTGCCTGGACCGCCGCGTACATTCATGAGGACGTTACCTATCGTCACCATGGGCTGCTCCGGCGTCGCCGAGGCAGCCGGAGGAACGGGCGTAGCGGTTGGCTGAACCTGTGTTTGCGTGCTGGCCTGGCCGCCACTGGCGGCGGGAGCGGCGCCTACCGGTGCAGGTGTAAAGGTTGGGAACGGCGTGTTGGTGGGCAATGGGGCCTCGACCACCGTGTCGCGCGGACCGCATGCGGAAAACAAAAGGACTGTAAACAAGAAGGGCAAGGATTGGAGCCAGCGCATTGTTGGTTCCCCCTATTCGTAACTATAGGTACTTCGGCAAGTCAATCTGACGGAGGAAAGGGGGCCGTAAAAGTATATCACAGGCTGATGCGAATTTGGCAAGAAGAAGAGAAATTCCTTACCAGGATTGCCTCCGCCGGGGCGGTTCCTGCGCCCGCTGGGGTCGGTAGGCTGCACTTTGGTCCGCACTGCCGCGAAAGCTCGATGCCTTGATTGTCAATACCTGGCAGCGGGCGGCATCGCGAATGCGAGTGCGCAGCCACGGTTCAATCCTCTCCTCAGCGGTGCTCGTTGTGATGACGGTGGGCAGAAGCGCCGTGTGGCGGAAGTTGAGCAGCTGAAACAGTTTCTCTTTAGCCCAGGGAGTCGCGCTTTCCGTGCCAAGGTCATCCAACACGAGCAGAGGGACGCGCTTCAATTCATCAAAGCGTTTATCGTAAGATACCGCCGCATCTGGGCCAAATGCGGCCCGCAGATAGTCCAGAAAGTCGGGGACTACAACAAACATGATGTCGTCCTGACCCGAAGCCCTCAGAACATTTGATATTGCCGCCGCCAGATGTGTCTTCCCTGCGCCATTGGCGCCCATCAGCACGAACCAGCCCTGCGGATTCTCGGCGAAGGCTTCGGCCGCCTGTTTAACTTCTCGCAGATTGGCCAGTGCTTCGGGCGAACTGTTGCGCCGCTGTACGTCGAATGTCTCGAATTTCTGGGCGGCATGCAGCGAAAGTGTGCTCAGGTCGCCCTGACCCGGGTTGGCGCCGGCTCGATAGTCAGGCGCCTTGATAGCGATGTGCTGTACCAGGTTCAGGTCCTGAAGCCGGCTGCGCAGGCGCTGATCCAGATCCTCCATACGCTGGTTTGTCGTCAGCACAGTTGGCAACTGGCTGTTGTATCGATGATTGAGTATCTGAAACATCTTTTCCTGTGCCCAAGGTGTAACGCCTTGTACGCCCAGGTCGTCCAGGACAAGAACTGACGTGTTTCGAATTTCGTCAAACAAGTCATCGTAGTTTGCTTCACTATTAGGGCCGAACGTAGCCCGTAGATGGTCCAACAGATCGGGTACGACCACAAAGACTGCCGACAGATCGTTTTCGATCCGATGGTTGACAATGGCTGCGGCGAGGTGCGTCTTTCCGCACCCAAAGCCCCCTGTCAGGAGCAGCCAGCCGCCAGGTTGCTTGGCAAATTGAAGAGCCGAGTCGTAGGCCCGGACCAGATTGTCCAGTTTGTGCGGAGGCAGCCAAGAAAGATCTGTGTTGAACTCTTCGAATGTAAATCGGGTTAGCGAATCCAGTTTGTGAACATCGCTAAAGCGGCTGCGCCGTCGCGACCGGCGTTCTTGCAGCTTGCAGTGGCAAGGAATCGGCTTGCCGTAGTCAGGATGGCCTAAGGGCAGGTCGTCAAGAAGGAACCCTGCCCCGCCGCATGCAGGACAGGTGCTGGGCTGTGAGTCACCGATCCGATCTGAACGCGGGCGCAGGCCGGGTGGTGGCGGCCGACGTCGGCTCGATCTGTCGCTCGGTTCGGTCGTCTCCTGCTGACTGTTAGTGGACGGCGCGCGCGAATTGATGCTGCTTTTCATCTCTTCAGCAGTACCCCGCAACAGTTCATTCAGATCATCCATAACCTTCGTCCTTGCCTTCAGTTTCCCAACGTCTCAGAATCGCCCGGATATAGTTCAAGTGGCGCTTATTGTTCAGCAATGCAATCTCCATGGCCTCGGTGATCCAATCGGGAGGGTAACTCCGCTCGAGGTCTCTGAGCTGATCGGCGATCATGGCTGTCATCAGGCCAAAGTTCTGTTCGTACAGCACAAAGACATTTGGCCGCTCAACGTGAAGCCGAGCCTCTTCCGGTACAATCCCTTGCAGTTCAGCCAGCTTTCCCTGGCGAATGGCGGCCACAGATTGGCGGCCCTTGGCTGTATTCAGGAAGTACCAGTCCTCGACACGAGATTCCCCTTCAGAGGAAGGAGAATCGTCGTCCCCTCGCTCATTCTGACCGTTGAGGCTAGCCCTCTCACTGCTAGTGTCGGTTTCGACATCCATACGAATCAAGGTGTTACGGGAGACCGCTCGTTCCAGCGCGTCTTCGAACGCGGCTAGAGGGCTGCGCAAATCGCTTTCCACGCTGAGACTAGTGAGCAGCTTTTGGTCGCTGCGCATGTCGTCGCCGCGGACAAAACGCAGCGGTCCTTCCTGCTCGTTTAGCAGCCAGAAAAAGTAGACTGTCAGCTTCAGCTCGGCCAAGTCGTCGATCTGGGGAAGTAGGTCGACGAAAAACAGGTCTGGCACGATCACCGCCAGCATTTTCTGGTCTGGAAAGCCAACAAAGCCAGGCAACTGTCGAGTCATTTCAGTTCCACAGACGAGATAGCCAAACTAACATCAGCCTTTCACATTGTGCGTTTATAGCTCTGTAACTAGAAACCCCATTGACAGGCATCAGCAGAACGAGGGATTCCCACAGAGAACAGAAGTTGGCCTGCGAGACCATTCATCGCGTTCCCTTAAATCGGGGATTCCCGACCACGTCCGCCTCAATATTCCAAGTCCTCTCGCCGAAGTTCCAGATCTCGAAACTGGGTCAGTTCCTTGCGAAAATAGAGACTGACCGTTCCGGTCGTACCATGGCGGTGTTTGGCGACCATCAGATCGGCGATGTTCTGCCTGTCCGTGTCTTCATTATAGTAGTCCTCTCGATAGACGAAGATTACTACATCGGCATCCTGTTCGATCGAGTTATGTACAATAAAGTCGTTTGCTACGAAGTTGTGAAACTCCGGTACGGTGAGATCAAAGACGTCTTCTACGCCATCCGCTTGAATCGAAGCTATCCTGTCCCAATGCACGCCGCGGCCGGCATCCTCAGCTAGATCGGCATCTGCAGTGTGCACATCGAAAGACGCAGGATTATTTGCAGGGCGCTGCATGACCAGTGGCCCTTCCGATAGACCTGCCGTAAGGGCAGGCGAAGTCTGGGCGGCAAGCCCAAAGTTAAGGGCACTCACGGAACCGTCATACTGGCTTGCCTCTGTTGTTGTCAACTGTCGCGCGTTCGGGTCAATTGTCGCAATACGTTCACCAAGGCGGAGTTCGTCCAGTCGCCTCCATCCGCATTCGGTCAGGAATTTGTGATTGGCAGTCGCTCGCAGTGTCCTGCCCTTCTGCGAGGTAATTCGGAATACCTGTCTTGTGCCGGTACAAAAGGCATTGCTAACCTCAGCGCGAACGAGGCGCTGTCTGTCCTGGTCGAAGGCGGCAACTCTGAAATCATCGCGGCGCACCAGATCCCGGATCTGCAAATGCAGGCCGAGGTCAGGAAGAAAGACCATTGTGTCACCGCTGAGGCAACCGCTTTCGCGCAGGTCGGAGAGCACCGGCTTGTTGTTAGCCCGGCTTTCTACCGCTCGGCTGAGTTGGCTGAGGGCAATGACGGGCACGTTCAGTTCACGTGCTAGGCCTTTCAAAGACCGGCTGATAAAGCTAATCTCCTGCTGGCGGTTTTCGCCTCCTCGTCCGCCCCCGCCACCTGACATGAGTTGCATGTAGTCGACAACGATCATGTCGATGCCGCGTTCGGCATAGAGGCGGCGCGCCTTGGTGCGGATTTCCAGGACCGTAGCACCGGGCGTGTCGTCGACAAAGATATTTGTACCGGCCAGCGTGTTGGCGGCCTCGACAAGGATTGGCCATTCCTCCTCGTCGATCTGTCCCATACGCAGGCGATGGCTGTCTATGGCAGTTTCGACTGAGAGTAGCCGCTGGACAACCTGTTCGCTGCTCATCTCCAGACTGAAGATGGCGACGCGTGCGTCATACCGTCTGGCAGCGTTCTGGGCAATCGATAGGCCCAGACTTGACTTGCCCATTCCGGGGCGGCCGGCAACTATGATCAGATCGCTTTTCTGGAATCCGCCCAGCATTTTGTCTAGCAGCACAAAGCCGGTGGGGACTCCCATCAGCCGGTTCTGATTGCGGGCCAGAAAGTCTATCTGATCAACGACTTCGTCCAAAACCCTCGAAACGGGCGTCAAGTCGCGGTGGATTCGGCTCTCACTGACGCCGAAGATAATACCCTCGGCACGGTCAACAACTTCATCCACCTCATGGCTTTCATCGTAGGCGAGTTCGGCGATCTGGTTGGCCGCGCCAATCAGGCGCCTTAACGTGGCTGTTCGTTCTACGATTCGGGCGTAGTGATCTACATAAATCGCGGTTGGGGTGCTGTTGATCAGTTGCGTGATGTAAGCAGGACCGCCAATATCATCCAGCTGTTCGTTGCGTTCAAGTTCGTCGACCAGTGTAACAAAGTCGGCCGGTTCGCGGCGCTCGTGTAGCGAAAGCAGCGCTCGGTAAATCCACTGGTGCGGCTCTCGATAGAAGTCGGTATCGCGTAGAGTGCTGGCGACTTTGATTATGGCATCGGGATCGATCAGGAGCGAGCCGAGCACGGCCTGCTCGGCTTCCACATTGGCCGGTGTCGTCTTGACTGGGGCTTCAAACGTTTCGCTCATCTTTATTTGCGTAGGAAAGTTGTACTTGAGACTTTGGAAGAGTATATCGGAAGTTGCGCCTGCTGGTAAGCGTCAACCGTGCCGCCATAGATCGAGCAGATTGCCAGGAGTGGGCAGGATTGAGAGTGCAAAAACGGCAGAACCGCTTGGATGCGACCCCGCCGCCGTCTGACTTCGCTCTGTTGCGTGTGCGCAGCCCCCGTTTCCGTCCGCCATTCATCCTTGACTATAGCCGACGAAATCCTCCTGCCCCCTTAATTGTCGATGTCGAGTCCTTCAATGAAGTCGCGGAAGACATCCAGGTCTTCATCACTGGTTTCTCCGACTTCCTCTTCCACGCCGTCACTTCCCTGGCTGATTACGCCCAACTCTTCCTCCGGCTCCATTCCGGCTTTTTCCATCACTTCGTCGGCAACGTAAATTGGAACATCAACCCGCACTGCCAGGGCAACTGCATCGCTGGGCCGGCTGTCGATTTCCAGTGTTTCGCCGTTGGCTTCCAGCACTATTTCGGCAAAAAATGTCTCGTTTTGCAGATCGCTTATAACTACATGGGTAATTTCACCGTCAAGGGATTCCGCAAACTGACGCAGAAGATCGTGTGTCATTGGTCTGACGACTTCGATGCCCTGCAGCTGTATTGTGATGGCGTCGGCTTCAAACGGGCCAATCCAGATGGGGAGATACCTCTCGCCGCTCTCTTCGCGCAGGACTACGATACGGTGTTGGGACATCAGGCTTACACGCACGCTATCGATTACAACCTCTATCATTCCATGCTCCTGTACTCGATATGCCGAGACCGCTTTAGGGTATCTCACACGGAGTCGCTGAGGCCAACCCGCAGCAGGAGCCGGGTTTGGCCGAGGCAAGTTGGATTATAGCATAGCCATAATATGGCACAAAGTGAAGAATCTTTCAAAGGAAGGGCAAACGCATTTAAATATGCACGCCAGAATAGCTCAAGAACAGCGCCCTTTCCTCATTCGGGCAGCCTCACGAGTATCTGTCCCAAATCGATGCCATTGCCCTGGGTCCGGTCGGCATTCGAAGAATATCGACGTTTTCAGACGGGTGTTTCCTTCTGACCCATAGGCTTAACTTCGCAAATGTTTCCTCGTCGTCTTTGATCGACTAAGGGCAGATGAATTGTGGCCAATTCACAGACTTACAGCGGTTCTCTCAACTTTCAGATTTTCTTAGGGCGATAGTAATGGCATCGCATGGCCAGAGCATTCTCATCTATATTCTGACGGCATTGTGGTCCAAGAAGGGCACGCACAAGGGGCGCCCATACCGATTCAGGGTGCATCACTATGTGCTGGCCTAATTCGATGCAGTTGCCCTTTGAAGGGGCGATTTGGGCGGGTTAGGGCGGGTTAGGGCGGTCTGTTTCTTTTTTTTTCGCTTATATGCTTGACATTGCAGACGTTTCCTTACCGCCCTTGATGGACTATGGGCAGTTGAAATATGGACCACTCACAGACCTGCTGCGGCCTTCCTTCCCCTTCAGTTTTTCTTTGGTCGAGAGTCATGGATTCTCAGGGCCGGCGCATTCGCATCTATAATCGGCAGCCACAGTTGCCCGCGAAGGGCGCCCACATGGGGCGTCCCTACCGATTCAGGCAGGAGCAGGAGAATCTGTCCCAATTTGGCGATTCTTTTTCTCGACCCAGGTTTCAACTCCACAGATAGCAGCACACTCGGTGATCACTATTATATCACGCATTTGATGTAAATTCGTGCGTTTAAATGTGGGAATCTTCTCATTACTCTAAGCGCACTACCTGTGAAGTTGCCTTCAGATCTGTCAGGCGTTTCCTGCCATTTCCTGGTGATGAATTCACTATCCTATCAGCTTCTCCGCCTCTCGGCACTAAACTTCTGTGCGACCAAATTCAGATGTGACTGTCTTACAGCTAGGCACTTGTAAAATTAACGTCTTCCGAAGTATCTTATGTGACCAGCCCTTGTTTTTCCTGACAAACCTTGCATCCATGCAATGTATCTGGCTTACTTGATACGTTTGCACATTAGACAGCCGCCTGACAACGACGATAGGGTTTGGCTGGGGCGCGGGTTTTGAGGGGATCGTTGTGGAGGGATTCCCCCCGCACAAGGGAGGGCCAAAGGCCCGAATACCCAGACCGACACTCGTTTTCAACAGCGGCGCCTGCGAGAGGTGCGGAGGAACGCTTTAGAATCAGACGAGAGTGACGAATGAGTGAACCTGTTTGACTTCCCAACGCAGTGTGGAGAAGTGACAATGGTTGAACAACTGCCGGAAAGGTTTGAAACCGATTCTGAAGTGGGTCCCGTTTCCTGACGCTCTTAGTTTCGTGAAGGGGAGGAACCGTGTCTCTAATAGCAAGTGGACCGTGGATAGATGAAAAGAAATGACAATGCGGCACCTCTCTCAGTCTGGCTAATCTCGCCTTACCACACTGGAAGCCATAAAGCCTGGGCAGAAGGATACCAGGGCCACAGCAGGCATGATGTCCAACTCTTTACACTGGCCGGTCGCTTCTGGAAATGGCGCATGCAAGGGGCTGCCGTCGAACTGGCTGCGCAAACAGAGAAACTCTGCGAGGTGCATCCACCCGATCTGATCCTGGCAACAGACATGACGAATCTGCCCTCCTGGCTAGCTCTGATGAGACGAGTTTTGCCGGCGCAGTCCCGCACTGCACTCTACATGCATGAAAACCAGTTGACCTATCCATGGCGGCCTGGAGAGAAGCCTGATCTCACCTATGCCATGGTGAACTGGCTCAGCCAACTGTGCGCGGACATGGTGGTGTTCAACACCGAGTTTCATCGGCGAAGCTGGTTTGCGGAACTGCCAAACCTTCTTAAGCACTTTCCAGACTACAACCACTTGGAAAAGATCGAGGAGGTGGAGGCGCGCTCACTTGTTATGCCGGTTGGCATCGACGTACAGCCTGAGAGCCACCGCCGAGACTCGTCGGGCCTGCCGCTTATCCTATGGAATCAGCGCTGGGAATACGACAAGCGACCGGATCGCTTTTTCCGTCTGTTGTACCGGTTAGAGGAGGCTGGACACAGCTTCAGGCTGGGCGTAGCGGGCGAAAACTTTCGAAAAGTACCCGTGGAATTCGAGGAAGCAGCTAAGCGGTTGGCACATCGTATCGTCCACTGGGGCTTTCTGCCATCGAGAAAGGACTATCTGGCGCTGCTGCGAAAGGCCGACATCGTAATCAGTACAGCGGACCACGAATTCTTCGGAATCAGCATTTTGGAAGCGATACAAGCCGGAGTCTTTCCGCTGTTGCCGAATCGTCTCAGCTATCCGGAACTGGTCCCTTCCGATCTGCACGCGGCCTGCCTTTACGAAGACGAGGATGATCTGTACAAAAAAGCGGTCGCGCGCCTGAACATGCCGCGTAGGGCGCCACCTTCACTGCGCCGCGCTGTCCAGGAGCGTTATAGCTGGCCTGTCGTTGCCGCGTCTTACGATGACCAATTCAACGACCTCTTGCGAAAGACCGCGGCGGCCGCCTTGTAGGCAGCGAAACCAACGGCAACGCAAACCTCATTCACCTCTTCCTTGGCTGGGCAGTCGATTCAGCAAACGCACGTCAACCGCCTCGGACCCTTTCGCGGTCTCTACAACAGCGAATTCAACAAGATCCCCTTGCCGCAAGCGGCCGACGTCCTGGAAGCGCGAACGGTGTGCAAAGAGGTCCGGACCAGCAGCGGGAGAAATAAAGCCATACTTTTTTCGCGGGCTGTACCATTTCACCAGTCCTCTTTGGCGGCCGCTGGCAGGCAGTATGGAAGCACACCCCATGCAATAAGAAGGAGGCCCTTGACCTTCATTTGCACCGCGTCTTTCTTCAATAGTCCATAGAAATGTAACGCCGCAATGCTCACAAACCATCATTTCATCGGTAAGTTTCATGGAAACCTTTCGACCTGGAATATCAAAGGGTTATGGAAAGACATTTGGATGATACCTCTGACCGGCAACATTTGACAATGCTCTTCAGTACTGATAGGATCCGGGACGGATTGATTCCTGTAGGCTTTTAGGCGACGTAGCCAAGTGGTAAGGCAGGGGTCTGCAAAACCCTGATCGCCGGTTCGAATCCGGCCGTCGCCTCAAACCGCTCGATAGAGCGGTTTTTTTTGTTTGACTTGGCTACAATTTCGTTGCAATCTGTCTACGTAGCCATTTGACCTACAAAGCCAATTGGCAAGTCTGCTGTGCATATTCGGATCTTCGCGCTTGCAGACTCTACATGTGTGATACAATTTAGCTTGTAACTCCCGTTCACATGGATATTCCTTTGAATTGGGCCGCAGTTGTCGGCTCGTTCAGTGCAAGGAGATGACACGCGAAGGGCCATGTCGAAGCAAGTTCGGCAAAGTTGTAACCTGGAGGGCAGCATCACTATGAAGGTAAGAATCTGGACAGAATTCAACTCTAATGCGCAAATGTTTGCGACCGAAAGCAAGGTCGACTCAAATCAAGCGAGGAACGGGCGTGCTCTGATGTCCGATCGAGAGGCATCTCTGTTTCTACCGATTGGATCACGACTCAAGTCGTGGATTTACCGAGTGGGGAGTGCAGGAAAACTTTTCGTAATCCTCCTTGCCGTCATCCTGGCGGCGGGTTGTGCCGGGGACGATTCTACAGAGCCGGAAATGGGTCTGGAGGGCCTGCCGTTCGGGTTCGACGGAATTGAGGCTCCCTCTTTGGATGAACTGGTCCCGGGAAGATTAGGGCCTCGACCTGAAGGGTCGATAAAGACGGTCGTCGAACATTATTTGCAGCAGTATCAGCCAGAAGGCAAATTGCCTCAGCTATTCGAGACGACCCGATTGTACGATCGAAATGGCGTTCTACTTGCTGAATTCTTTGAGGAAGGGCGCCGTACCTGGATTACCCTCGATCAGATTTCCCCTGCCTTAATCGCTGCAACCGTCGCAACCGAGGACGCTTCGTTTTTCACCAATCGCGGCGTAGACAGTCGTAGAATTGTCGGTGCAGCTCTGCAAAATGTACAGACGCAGTCAATTGCATCGGGCGCCAGCACAATAACTATGCAGTTGGCTCGCAATCTCTTTCTGGGACCCGAAGAGCGGTTTGAACAGACTCTTGACCGCAAACTTCACGAGATTGGACTGGCCCACGATCTGACGATTCTCTTCAATAAGGACGAGTTGCTGGAAATTTATCTCAATCTTGTCAACTACGGCCATCTCGCCTATGGCCCTGAGGCTGCCGCACAAGTTTATTTTGGTAAGAGCGCCATCGATTTGACCTGGGCCGAGGCGACGATATTGGCGGGAGTCCCCCAGCAACCAGCATCTTTCGACCTGTTTCGTAATTTTGATGCAGCTAAACGGAGACAGCGCGTCGTCCTGGACTTGCTTGTGCGCCACGAAAACCTGCGGCAAGAGGAAGCGGATGCCATTTTCGGAGAAGAGATTCTCCTGATTGGTTCATCACAGGAACAGGATTTTCTTGCTCCCCATTTCGTTCTCTATGTCGAAAAGGCTCTTGAACGCCGAATGGCCGAGGCGCTAGACATTGAAGAAGGAAGATGGAAGATGCGCCGCTCCGGCATGCATATTATCACCACTCTGGATATGCCGATGCAGCGGCTGGCAGAAGAGGAGCTGCAAGCCTGGATTGACAGAGTCGGCGAAGCCTATCAAATGTCAAACGGCGCGCTGGTTGCCATTCAGCCCCAAACGGGCGAGCTCTTGGCAATGGTTGGAGGAATCGATTTCACCGAGGAAGATGCTGGTCAGGTCAATCTGTCTCTCAGTACGCGTCAGCCAGGCAGTTCCTTCAAACCGATTCTATATGCCACGGCGTTGTCCGATGACATTATATCGCCCGCTACCGTGATCTGGGACACGCCAACAGCTTATACGGTAGGCATGGGGCATTACTATAGTCCTCGGAACTATGACTATACCTTTCATGGCCCGGTAACCGTTCGAACGGCCCTGGCCAACAGCTACAATGTGCCCGCGGTAAAGCTGCTTTCATCAGTGGGCAATGATCGCCTTGTGTCTAAGGCAAAAGAATTCGGCATCACCAGTTTGACAAGAAGGCCGGAAGACTATGGCCTCAGTCTGTCGCTTGGGGCAGGGGAAGTGTCTCTATTGGAGTTGACAAATGCATTCCGCACTTTTGCCAACAAAGGTCTCTATTCTCAGCCCCAATTTGCGTTGTTTATGGTGGACGATCTGGGGCGCTATCGGTCCCCGCCTCCAGTAGAACAGAAACAGATTATTTCGCAGGGTGTCGCCTTCCAGATGGCCGACATTTTGAGCGACAACGAGGCCCGCAAGCCGGCCTTTGGTGCAAACAGCAGGCTGAAACTAAGCCGCCCCGCGGGCGCAAAAACGGGCACGACTACCAACTTTAAGGACAACTGGACGATAGGATTTACGCGATATCTGGCGGCCGGTGTGTGGACCGGCAACAGTGACGGCACACCGATGTGGGGAAATAGCGGCGCCGCCGGCGCGGCGCCCCTATGGCATAACTTTATGGAAGCCGTGATCGCCGACAGGGGGATGCGAGAACTGATCGGCGCGCCCGACGACCCCAACCTTTGGGCCTTTGAAGTACCTGATTCGGTAGTTCAGCTGCCCGATTGCCCGCCGGCGGTGCGCTGCCGCACAGGCGGTGAGTACTTTACGACCAGTTGGCTGAGCAAAACGCGGGGCAATGGGCTGTTGGCGGGCACGGTTGTCACGGGCAAGTCGTTGCCAACACACTTTGCCCGTTCTAATGATTTTGAGGACTTTTCATACTGTATAGTCGATGAAACGGCGGGCGCCGCCAACGGCGGTCGAGCGT
This sequence comes from Caldilineaceae bacterium, assembly GCA_963662575.1. Classification (GTDB taxonomy): domain Bacteria; phylum Chloroflexota; class Anaerolineae; order Caldilineales; family Caldilineaceae; genus Bin5. The sequence continues at coordinate 4,312,409 of OY759723.1, read as the reverse complement.
CAAGTAACCCCGAGACACGTTCGCTCCTCAGACTATCCAGTTGGGTCGGTCTTGCCTTTCCGCCGGGATACTCGACAGTCGGCAGACCGCTACCTCCAATGCCTGACCTTCCCACAGATCCTGAAGACACTGGGTTGAACACGCCTCCTCCAACCTATCGAGAAGACCTGGTCTACTTTCCTGCTACGGAACTGGAGAAGTTCCGACTACTCTCGTGGAGTTTGCAGAAGGGCATAACCGTATCACTCGGGTCTTGCTCGGATCTCCGTTACTATATTGCGAGGCCAGGTGACACTTGGGCCGGCCTGGCCAGGGCCCATGGTCTTCCTGAAAGTATCGTGCGCGGGGCTAACGTTCACGTAAACGGTGCACTGAACGGGGAGCGCCTGCTACTGCCCCGCGGAATCCCGATTCGCCTTCATGAAGAAAGCATGCTTCACGAAGTGCGGTCTGGCGATTCTTGGGTCAATATCGCCGCGAGGTATGACATCCCAATTAGTCTGCTGCGGGCAGCAAACCCAAACGCTGTGCGAACATACAATATTTTGCGCCCAGGAGATCTTCTGCATATCCCGGAGAACTTGGAAATCTATCAGAATCCATTCGAGTAAACTGCTCGAGGTTTCGCCGGCACTACGATGGAGAGGTGCACCAGGTAAGACGATGGGCCACAGGAATGAACTTGGAAAGCGGCTCCTGTAGGTCACTCGTTCTTTGGAACCAGAGTGGGCCGTTCGGTCGTTACCCTTAATGAGGCGTAAGTACAAACACTGAACCTGGTTCGTTTGATCGTTGTGTACACGAAATGAGCCAGATCCTGACCCACACTGAAAACGACTGTGAGTCCACATGCCTGGAATGCACTTCGACCAGCGCTCTTCTCGTATCCTCCTATGGTTGCTAACGCTATTGGTGGCCGGTTGCGGTTTCGGCAACCGCACGGTCGGCCGTCGTCCCGCAATGTCGCCAGCGAATGACGTTGAAGCCTATCTTCAACTTTATCAGCCTGGCCCACTTCCCCGCGTCTTCCAAACAACATTCATATATGACCGCAACGGCACGTTGCTAGCTGAACTGATTGGAGAGGGGCGCCGTGAGTGGGTCCCCTTGAATCAAATCTCTCCCCACCTGATAAACGCTACGATTGCAACCGAAGACGCGACATTCTTTACCAATGCGGGCATCGACCCCATTCGGATAGCCGGCGCTGCCCTGCAGAACGTTGAACAGGGCGAGATTGTCTCTGGGGCCAGTACAATCACAATGCAGTTAGCACGCAATCTGTTTCTAGGGTCCGAGGAACGCTATGATCAGACATTTGATCGCAAGATCGCCGAGGCGGGTTTGGCCGCAGAGTTGACGCAGACTTATGCCAAAGAAGAACTGCTGGAAATGTATTTGAATCTCTTGAACTATGGCCGTATGGCATATGGTCCTCAGGCGGCAGCCCGTACCTATTTTGGTAAGTCGGCCGCGGAATTGAACCTTGCAGAGGCCACACTGCTGGCAGGAATACCACAGTCGCCGGCACTCTTCGACCTATTTGACGATTTCAGTTCTGCTAAGGAGCGGCAGCGAACGGTACTGTCGCTGATGGTACGGCATGGTTTTCTGGCCCTCGACGAAGCAAACGCGATCTTTGGCACTAAGGTTGAACTGGGAGGATCGCCTGAGATCGATTCACCACGCGCGCCACATTTTGTCGACTACGTGGTTCAGGAACTGGATAGGACGTGGGGGGAAGGCTTTGTCAGGCGCGGCGGTTTGCACATCTATACAACATTGGATTTGACATTGCAGGAGTCGGCCCAAAATATCATTTCTCAGAAGGTCGCCGCGCTGCAACCCATCTATGACATGAACAACGGCGCATTCATCGCCCTCAGGCCGGGGACGGCAGAAATCCTGGCAATGGTCGGCAGCGTCGATTTCCAAGATGAAGAAATTGATGGCCAGGTAAATGTCACCATCAGTCCTCGTCAACCGGGCAGCGCTATCAAGCCACTGCTCTATGCTACGGCATTTGACGACGACCTGATCAGCCCGGCGACAGTGATCTGGGATACACCCATCACCTACACAATTAGCACGATCGAAGAGTACGCGCCGCTCAACTACGATCGAAGGGCTCACGGGCCGGTTACGGCGCGGGCTGCTCTGGCAAACAGCTTTAACGTCCCGGCTGTAAAGCTTCTTGACGCAGTGGGAGTCGAGCGGATGCTGGATAGCGCCCGTAAGATGGGCGTCAACAGCCTCCACCGGGGAACTGACTGGTATGGTTTGAGCCTGACTCTGGGAGGAGGCGAAGTTACCCTGCTTGACTTGGCGTCTGCCTACCATACGATGGCAAATGGGGGCCGCTATCTAGCTCCCCGATACGTCCTCACGATTACTGACAGCCAAGGCGTGACTATGCTGGAGAACAGTAAATCGGAGGGTGTGCCAGCCATCTCAGAAGCCGCCGCTTCGATGATAACCGACATCCTAAGCGACGACCCGGCACGCGTACCTATGTTTGGCGCCAACAGTCAGCTTACGCTCAGCCACCCGGTGGCGGCCAAAACCGGCACCACTGACAACAATCGCGATGCCTGGACGATGGGATATACGCGCCATCTTCTTGGCGGTGTTTGGGTGGGCAATACCGACGGGCGCCCAATGCGTAATGCTACCGGCGCCGCAGCAGCCGCGCCGGTATGGAACGAAATCATGCGGACAATCCTGGCTGAGCCGGCACTACTTTCAATTCTGGAGGCGCCAACGGCAGACGCCGCCTGGGAGTTTCCAATTAGCGAGAGCGTGCAGCTTTTGGATGTCTGCCCTCCGGGCCTGACCTGCAGAAGAGGGGGAGGCGAACTGTTCAGTGCATCCTGGTTGGAGGCTGCAAGCACAAGCAATCCTGACGGTCAGCACGAGGAAGGTGCAGAACAAAGTCGAGAGGCACAGAACAGTCTGATCGAACCACTGCTGGACAGCGTCAAGAACATTCCTTCGGCCCCGGTATATGTGAGGCGACAGACGGAAGCGGGCCTGGAAACACGTCTACTCGGCTTCTGCGGCTTTGCCGGTGGAGCAAGACGCACATTGTTTGCCCTGCCGGATCCGTTTGGGCTACCCACGGCCTCATCCGTCTCCTGCGACAAGTGTTGGTCGTTGACAGAAGAGGCCGAAGAAGCAATTGACGGGAGCAGGCTGCTCAGAGACCGGAGAGGCGCCCTTTTTTGGAACATGCGCGCCAACTATCCCGTCTACCTGGGCCAGTGTGACGAGATGAACCAGATGGCCGCTTATACCGGTTTGGCAGTCGGAATCGATGTGGCGAGCGCTGGTGTCCAAGTCTCCACTGAAACGCTTTCGAGCGGACAGTTGGCTGAGATAGGCAGTATAGTCGCCCCTGGAGCATATCTTTTCTTTCTGGAACGGTTATGGCACGATGATCAGTGCCCAGGCCAGTATGTAATGGGCGTCACTTTAGATGACCAGGGCGGTGCACTACCGGGCGTACATATCCGGCTGACCGATGCCTGGGACAACTCTTACCAGGCCGTTTCCAAGAGCGGTGCAAACGACTCCGGCCGATTCGATTTTCCCATTTACGGCCAGGATTCTTCTCAGAATTTCGTATTGCAGGTCATTGACGCCAGTGGGTATCCGCATAGCCCCCCGATCCTCGTACCCCATCGGACGGATCAGGCGAGCAATCAACCCTGTCACCATTTGGTTGTTCGACGCCAATCATAGACGACCAAAATCAACGATTACAATGCGTTGTGCCTACGGTCGCGCCACGCCGTCAAAATGGCTATCCGATTTCAAGGGGAGGCTGACCGAAAAAGGGAATGAACATGTTGGAATTTAGGCTGAGAATTAGATAAACTTGATGAAGATGCGCATAATGTCTCGGAATATCCTCGACATCCGGGTCTGCGTGTTGCCACGTTTTTGAGCATTTGAGTCCGGCATTTCGAAAGGCCGGCTATCTTTATAATACGGGATTCTGGAGGGAACAGATGCAACCAAGAAAGACATGGCGTTATGCAGGCCTCGCCGCGATGCTGGCGCTTGTTCTCATAGTAGGCCCATACGCACTGACTGCACAGGGCTCGGTAGTGTCGTCAACCGTGAGTGGTCAATTGAACGAGCAGTTTGCCAAGCACTATCTGGAATTGCAGGTTATTGACACTTCACAACCCGTCACGATAAAGATGGATTACCAGCCCCAACACAGCAATTCGCTGGACGAAAACTCCGGCTTCTATGTATTTAAGCAGTCCGGCTATGACAGGTATCTCAATGCTTCCCCGCCCTCCGAAACTGTGTTCCGCACAGGCTCATTGGAATCAATGGGCGGCATAAAAAGGAAGGTTACGGAGATAGGCGCCGCCGATGCCTCCGAGATCGTTTCAATCGTTGTATACAATGACACCACGATGGCACTGGCCTATACCTTGACTGGAGAAAATGTCACATTTGTCGATGAATCCGGTGAACAAGTTGTAAGCGGCACCACGCCTTCGGCGCCTGCATCCTCTACCCCGACGCCTTCAGAGCGGGAAGCGGCAGCGACGACAGCGCCTGAGGCAGTCGTGACAACAAGCGCCGTTAAATCGACCTGGGTAAGAGGTGAGCTGAACGAGCAGTTCGCGAAGCACTACCTTGGTCTGGAGGTAGTCGATACGGGCCAGCCGGTAAAGATCAAGATGGTATACGATCCCCAAGACAGCCATCAAGTGGACGACAGCGCCGGCTTCTATGTATTCAAGCAGGCCGGATATGATCGTTACCTCAATGCCGCGCCGCCTTCGGACAGCGTCTATCTCACCAGTTCTTTGGAAACAATGGACGGCATCAAGCGGAAAGTGGGCGAGATCGGTGTCGACAACGTGTCTGAAATCGTGGCGCTGGTTACCTACAATGACACGACAATGCCGTTTTCCTATACCGTGACGGGAGAGAACGTCCTGTTCCTCGACGACTCTGGCGAACAGGTTGAGGGAGACCGGGTGGTCGTCCAGCAGCCCGCTGCTGGAACAGGCGCCGCGCCTGCCTCAGGAGGAACTGACATTACACCTGGCGGCACTTACACTGTACAGACGGGTGACACGCTTGGAACCATTTCTACACAGGCCTATGGCAGTACCATATACTGGTCCGCAATCTGTTCCTTCAACTCGCTTTCGAACTGCGACCTTATCGAGGTTGGAGACGTCCTGAACATTCCGACCCTGGCGCAGGCCGAAGCAATTCGCACAGGAGGAACAGCGGCGCCGACGGCGACACCAGATGCAATGTCCGCCGCTACTGCCACGGCGACACCGGATGCAATGGCCGGGGCAACCGCCACGGCAACACCAGATGCGATGCCCGAGGCCACTGCAACGGCGACACCTGAGGCGACGGCAGAGGCAATGCCAGAGCCGACAAGCCAAGCGGGCTCGGGTTCCGACGATCTCATCGAAGTGGCGGAGGATTACGAGCAGTTGGACATTCTGCTACTGGCGCTGGACCTGGCCGGATTGACCTCGACTATTGCCGACGGCGGACCTTATACCATATTTGCGCCTACAAATGCCGCATTCGCCTCCCTGCCGGAAACAAGGCTGGACACGCTCATGGCCGATTCCGCGTTACTGGCCGAAACTCTGAAGTATCATGTGGTCTCCGGGACTCTGAAAGCATCGGACTTGGCTTCGCAATCTACCCTGACAACACTTCAAGGCGGCACGATCTCAGTCAGCACGGGTAGCGACGGATCTCTCACCATTGAAGGTGTCAGCATCGTTACATCAGATGTGGAAGCATCCAACGGTGTCATTCACTTCATTCACCAGTTGCTGCCGGACCCGGATGATAGCGACTCACAATAGAACTTAGGGTTGGCACCAGTTTCAGTGTCCAATTCAGCCAAAGGGACGCCCTCCTTAGAGTTAGCGAGGGCGTCCCTTCTTTTGCAAAAACCTGCACATTTGTGCTACGATTTGACAATGGAACAATTCGAGCAGACCTACATTTCAGAACTGCCTGCTGACCTCTCTCTGGTTGAGTTTCAAGAGGAAAAGGGAGGCTATGGCAACGACAGCGACGAAAATAAACCATCTCCATTGGAAGAGACCGACCTGCCGGCTTTCTTTGGACCCGGCAGCGCTTTGGCCGCCGCAATGGACGACTATGAACTGAGGCCGGGCCAGCTGGAAATGGCAGACATCGTAAAACATGCCATTCTCGAAGAGCGGCCAGCCTTAATTGAGGCTCCCACGGGTACCGGCAAGTCAATTGCCTACCTGCTTCCGGCTGTTCTCAGCGAACGAACGGTCGTAGTTGCCACTGCGAATAAGTCACTGCAAGACCAGCTCTTCCGCAAAGATATTCCCTTCTTGCGCAAAGTCCTAAATCGTCCCATAGACGCAATAGTGGTCAAGGGGCGCGCAAACTATGTCTGCAGCCTCAAATGGGAAAAAGAGGCCGTCGAGAGAAATCGTCTTACCTTTTTGGACAGGGAAGATGAGCAGGTTGCCCATCTGCGCAGTTGGTTGCCCGATACCGATACCGGGGATGTAGATGACCTGCCATTTGTCTTGAAGAACGATCTGCGGCCCCGCGTTGTCAGCTTCCCAGATGACTGTATTGGCCGCAACTGCGCCCATTTCGATGACAACTGCTTTGTTAACAAAATGCGAGAAAAGGCACGTCAAGCACAGGTGATAATAACAAATCATCATCTCCTGCTGAATGCACTCGAGTTGGGTGAAATGGGTCAGGCTATTCTACCAGTGGCCGATGTCTACATCGTTGATGAGGCGCATCAGCTCGAAAACACAGCAACATCGGTATTTGAAGTAGAGACCTCAGACTATGCTCTGGAGCAGCTTCTAGCGGGCGCCGTCTTCAAAACGCACCTTGAAAATGATCTGCTGGATGAGCTGCTATGGCACCATCGGCTTGCCTTCTCAGAGGTAGAGCTGCAGTCGGACCAAAAAGTATTTCGCATAGACGCAGACCTGGAAGAATTGAAAAAGGTGGCCGGGAGCCTCAGGAAATTGCAGGATGAGATGCGGCAGGCTCATCCTTACGAACGTCCGGAGCAGGACGGGCACCCTCCGCTCTCCGCCGAGGAGTCCGAAGACAAGGCCAACTATGATCTGGCTGTGACGGGCTTGGGCTCTCTTGCGGCTAAACTGCAGGCCGTTGCCACCAGTTCAAGGGATGATGTCACCGTACGCTACGCCGAAAGAATTAGCGGATCTCGCCACCTGAAGCTTCGCCTTCATGCCGCGCCGATCGATCCGGCCCAAGACCTATCTCGGCATCTGTTTGTTGACGAGGGACGCACGGTTATATGTACCAGCGCCACATTGGCAACTGACGGCAACTTCGAGCATTTCAAGAGTAGATGCGGCGTGTCTGACCTTCCACTGGAATTGGTCGCTGATTCCACTTTCGACTACACCCAGCAGGCACTGCTATATCAACCTGCCCTGCCGGCCTTCAACTGGAGGGATAAAGACCCATTCTATGATGCGGTAGCCATGGAGATGGAGCGCCTGCTTAATGTGAGCAGGGGAAGGGCATTGTGCCTCTTCACCAGTTGGAGCGGATTGCAACAGGTCTGTGACCGATTGGACGGTGTCGCCTGGCCCCTCAAGGCACAAGGGGAGCTTCCCCGTAACGCGCTTTTGGACTGGTTTAGAGAAACGCAGAACAGCGTTCTCTTGGCAACGAAATCCTTTTGGGAGGGTGTCGATCTCCCCGGCGACGATCTGAGCTTGGTTGTGCTGGACAAACTGCCTTTTCCTACGCCAAGCGATCCCTTGCACGACGCCCGAATGAAAGCATTGGAAGAGGTCGAGGACGGCAGCAGCTTCAGAAATTACATGGTGCCGCTGATGACTCTGGCATTGAAGCAGGGATTTGGCCGCCTGATCAGGCGGACTTCCGATCGAGGCGTGGTCGCAATCCTTGATGAACGGTTGTCGAGCAGGGGTTACGGCAAACAAGCCCGTCGCGATCTGCCGCCCGCGCAGTTCAATCGCAACTTTCGCGGCGTGTATCAGTTCTACAAGACGGCGCTTGCCAGCCAAGCCGACTTTTCCATAAACGTATCTGTCCAGGAAGTTGAGAACACCGGTAATCTGCGGTGGCGCTGGCAGCTGACTCGACTACAGGATGGAAAGGCTGACGAAGGGGCGGGGATACTGAGTGATGGTGTCCACTCTGACGGCGAGGTTTTCGCCGCGGTTGCAGGGCTGAGCAATCTGCGGACGCGCGTAGAAAAAGCTGGACGCGACGCCAACAGTTTTGGCGTGGAACTTCGTTGCAGTGAGGAAACTGAACGCAGGCTTGGCGCAGGCGCCTTGCCAACAGAACTGCACAACCAGTGGCTTAAGGAAAGCGCAGCCTGGAAGTCGCTCGACACAATTGGCCTTCGCGCTTCCGAGACCACTTAGGACTCCTGCAGATCGGGGCTAGTCGCCGATCTAGCTCGTGCTACATATCAAAGGCCAATATCCCGCGAGCGTTCTTGCCCGCTTCCATGTCTGCAAATGCCTCGTTGATCTGCTCCAACCCATAAGTCCGTGTGATTAACTCGTCGAGCATCAGTTTCCCTTCATCATAGAGACGAAGGTATTCGAGCATATCCACACGGGGACGGGAAGAACCGTAGTACGAACCAAGCAGTTTTTTTTCGCTCCAAATCAACTCCTGGGGCGGAATTGGCACCGTATCATCATGGCGAGCCAAGCCAATGGCGACTGCAGTGCCGCCGGGGCGGACCATATCAAAGGCCTGCCTGATTGTCACAGAACTCCCAATCGCTTCAAAGGCGTAGTCGACGCCCAAGCCGCCGGTCAATTCCTTGACCGCCTCAATGGGGTCTACCTCAGATGCATTTACAGTATCCGTAGCGCCGAACTGGCGGGCAAAATCCAGCTTTCTTTGTACCAAGTCTACAGCGATGATACGTTCGGCGTCAGCGAGCTTCGCGCCTTGAACCGCATTGAGGCCAACGCCTCCGGTTCCAATGACTACCACCGTGCTTCCAGCTTCTACTTCTGCCGTTCTCAGCACTGCGCCCACCCCTGTTGTTACGCCGCAGCCGACAAGCGCAGCCCTGTCCAACGGGTATCCTGAATCAATCTTGATCAGGGCCTGCTCGGGCACGACGGCCAACTCGGACATAGTGCCAATACGGGACATCTGCGGAATGTCCTGGCCGCGGGTGTTGTGCAAGCGGCAGGTGTTGTCAAGGAGATAGCCCTTGCGCACATTAAAGCCCTGGCACAGACAGACTCGCCCCATTTCACACATCACGCAGGATTCACAATAGGTTACAAACGACAATATGACGTGGTCGCCAGGCTTTACATAGGAGACATTTGCACCAACCCGTTCCACGATTCCGGCGCCTTCATGGCCGAGCGCTACCGGCGGAGCATAATAGATAGTCCCGTTCACAATCGACAGGTCGGAATGGCACACGCCGCTTGCCCCCATCCGCAGCAGGACTTCATTGTCTTTGGGATCGTCCAGTGTTAGAGATTCAACCACAACTGGCGCATCGTGTTCATATACTACTGCTGCTCTCGTCTTCATTCTTAGCTCCCTCCGATCTGAAATAGCGGTTTTTTCTCGTCCAATGTCCTACTTGTCGTCAACCAGCAATACAGGCTCCGCTTGTTGAAAAGGATGGGCCGGTTCTTCCCGTCGCCACGTGGACTTTTCCAATCTGACAACTCTAGGGACCGATTCTGCGTACAAGCCTGTGGGCGGCGCCATGGTTCGGTAACCTGAGCTTTTCTGCTCCGTAACCTCTTGGCTGAATCTCTACTTCCCAGTCATAATGCGGCCCTCTTAACCCTTAATGCCGGTAAGAGCGATCCCCTGGATGAATGTCCTCTGCGTAAAGAAGAAGAGCACGATAACCGGTACTGTCAGAACTGTTGTAACGGCCATCATCCATCCCCACTGAACACCTACCGTGCTGACAAATACCTGGATTCCCAGCGAGAGAGTGTACTTGCTCGGATCATTGAGGTAGATCAGCGGCCCAATGAAATCATTCCAGCTACCCAGGAATTGAAAGAGCGCTACCGTAGCCAGAGCCGGTTTTGCCAGTGGAAGTATGACCCGCCACAGGACGCCGAACTCTGAGCAGCCGTCGATAATAGCGGCGTCGTCCAGGTCCCTGGGCAGACTGAGAAAGAACTGTCGCAACAGGAAAATGAAGAACGGAACGCCGAATGCATGGGGCACGATCAGCGGCAGAAGTGTATTGACCCAGCCGAGACTCCTGAACATGATGAAAAGCGGAATCATCGTAACCTGGTAGGGCAGCATCATCGTCGAAAGCATGGCAAAGAACAGGATGTCGCGGCCATGCCAGCGCAGCCGGGAGAAACTGTATGCGACCAGTGAGCTGGAAATCACTGTGAGAAAGACTGCGGAAATTGCTATTACCAGCGTGTTGCGAAGCTGCTGGAAAAAAGGAAAGTAACTCAATGATTCCGGATAGTTCAGCCATCGAAACGGATCGGGAATCCAAATGGGAGGCAGTGTGAATATCTGGTCCAAATCTTTCAATGATGTGGAAATCAGCCAGAAGAAGGGCAGGAAAAACAAAAGCCCCGTCAATAAGAGTCCGACATGGCTGGCTGAATGGCTCAAAGTCTCGCGCTGCGTCCTCGTTAAGCTGCCTAAGCCAGAGGAGCCCACTTGTTGTTGCCGTTTCAGTGTCGTCGTTGTCCTGCCCATGGCCCTATCGCTCCTCTCCTTCGTAGTAAACTAAGCGAGCCGAACTGCGGAAAATGATCAGGGTCGTCCCCATAACGACAAGGAACAAGATCCAGGCCATCGCCGAAGCATAGGGCATTTGGAAAAATTCAAAAGCGTTCTGGTAGAGGTAGTAGGCGTAGAACAGGGTCGTGTCCAGCGGGCCGCCCCTGGTCATGATAAAAGCCTGGGCGAAAATCTGGAAACCGCTGATCACGCCCATGATTACATTGAAAAAGATTACCGGGGACAGCATCGGAAGGGTAACACTCATGATCCTCTGCAGGGCTCCCGCGCCATCGATCATCGCCGCATCAAAGAGATGCTGGGGAATGTCCTGCAGCCCCGCCAGAAAGATCACCAGAGTTCCACCGATTGTCCACACACCCATCAGAATCAACGATGGCTTTGACAGGACAGGGTCGGTCAGCCATCCCGGCCCGTGGATGTCTACTACGCTCAGCGCGGAGTTGATCAGACCGAATTCAGGGTTGAACACCCACATCCAGAGCACCGAAGTGGCGACAATCGGGACAATCGTTGGTATATAGTAGACGGTTCTGTAGAAGGAAACGCCGCGCAGATTCTGATTGAGCAGGAGCCCGAGAATGATGGCCAGAACGATGTGAAAGGAGACGCCAAATACGACCATGTACATCGTATTGTAGAGTGAAACCCAAAAGAGATCGTCATTCACCAATTTGAAATAATTGCTGAACCCGACCCAGTGCAACGGCTGCCCAAAAGTCGTAAACACGTTTAGGCTGTAGTAGAAAGAGTAGACGACCGGGAAAATCGTAAAACTCAAAAATCCGATTATCCAAGGAAGAGCAAACAGCAATCCTATCCGCAAGCGCCGAAACTCTTGTTGCGTAAGTCCAAATGTCATGTCCGCCTTCTGTGGTGTCCCGGCGGGTTGACAGGTCAACCCGCCGGGATGCTGGTGCCAGGGGATGTCTCTATCAGCCAACCTGCTGGCGGAAGTCGGTTAACTCCTGCTGCAGCTTGGCCGTCATATCGTCCAGACCTTGCTGGGGATCGATCTGGCCGTGAATGACCTCGTCCTGGAGACGCCGGATCTCGGTCTTGTACTGCTCCAGTACAGGAATGCGCGGCCAGGCGCGGCCGCCGGTTGACTCGGTCAGCTCGACAAACAGTTCGTTGTAGGGCAGCGAGTTGAGGAACTCCGGATCGCGGGCCGCTTCATTTAGCGGAGGAATGTCGCCGACCAGATTGCCAAACTCGATCTGCTGCTGCTTGCCGGCCATGAACTTGGCCAATTGCCAGCCACCCTCCGGATTATTTGCCCCAGTGGGTACGTTGAACATGGCGCCAATCTCGACAAGGCTTGTTGGTTCCGTGCCTCCCGGCCCATACGGGGACTTGATCACCCCGTAGTCAAGCTCGGGAGCGTAGAGAGGGATCCAACTGCGCTTCCAACTGCCATCGATCTGCATGGCAATCTTGTCGACGTACCAGGGATCTTCGGTCAGCGAACTGCGGTTGCCGAACCCGGACACATAGCGGTCAATTTTGTCGATATCGTACTTATCGGCGTAGGACTTGAACCATTCGAGCGTATTGAGCAGCGCCTCTTCCGAACCGGCTGTAATCGTGTCGGTCTCCGCATCATAGAACTGTGCGCCATTGGCCCAGCCCCAGTGCCAGAGGCTGCCGGATCGGAGCCAGGGCAGGAAGCCCAAACGGGTCAGGTTGCCGTCGTCGTCCCAGGTTGTCAGCTCTTCTGCCATTGCGTCCAGGTCGGCAAAGGTTTCAGGCTGGCTGTCCATACTGTACCCTGCCTCTCCGAGGAGCGTGTTGTTGCTGTGCAATGCAAAGACGTTGAGCGTATGGCCCGTGCCCCACAGGTGGCCTTCCGACCAGAGGGCATCCCAGGCCGGTTTGGACCAGCCTTCCCCGTCAAAGCCGTCACGTTCCGCGTAGTCTTCAAGAGGAAGCAACAGCCCTCGAGGACCCCAGGTATAGGCTTGGGCCCAGAGCGATACCATATCGGGTGGGTTGCCGCCCTGAATTGCGACCTGCGCTTTCTGGGTCACATTTCCCCAGCCAATTGACATGAAAATCCCGTTTAGGCCGGTCTCTTCGTTAAAGCGTTCGACCTGCATTTGCGCCTGTGCCGCCTCCTGCAAACCGAACATCGACCAATAGATTATGGGCGCGTTCTCTGGAAGCGGCGCGGCTGCTTCTTCAGCAGCTGGAGCGGCTGCAGGCATCGGCGCCACACATGCGGCCAACGCTGCGCCACCTGCGCTAACGGCCATGGCGTGCAAGAATCCACGTCTGCTCAATTTCTGGTTGTTGTTTCGCGAATCTGACATGATGGTCCCTTTCGCTGGTGGGTTGGGCAGTGAGGCTTAACCGCTCACGGCCTTTCTTGACGTCCGCCAGTACTGGTTTCTTGACGTCAATTGGTCCTGCACCAAATGCTCTCGATTTTCCTTGTCTGGCTAGCGCACCTCCCTTCTAGTTTCAACATAATCCGTCTTGGTTGCACGTCTTGCTGAAGCGTCGCCTCCCTTTGGCAACCTTCTGCGGCCGTCTGCCTACTCAGCCGCAGTCCTGAATCTGCCTATCTGCTTCGAGAGATCACCACTCCCAATGCGACACCTCGTGATCTAGGTTTATGACGAAGATGTAAGGTTTCATCGTTCCGTTGTGGCGGTCCATATAGGAAGTATTCACGTGGACAACCTGTTCGTCTGACAGGTAGCTAATGATCACCTGCGCACCCGAAACCGAGTTGGCGCCGCTAAACAGGACAACATTTCCAGAACCGGGCGCGTGCATTTCAGCCAGCTTTTCCACCGGAGGGAGCACCGGTCCCGAGGAGACTCCCTCGTCACCAATGAATTTGTAATTGAAGGCGCCATCATCGCCGATCGTGACATTTACGGGCGTCGCCGCGTGTCTCAAAAGACAAGTTGAACAGTCGAGGTCGGTATATACTCTGATATGAACTGTGGCCTGGGACGCGTTCCCAAGACTGTCAAAAATTGTGTAGACAAAGCTGTCGCTGCCAACATAGTTCCTGTTTGGCGTGTAATCGACAGATAGATACTTCCGTAACGCATTGCTTGCAAAAGTGAAGCTACCGTTCTCAGGACGCGTGAAGTCGAAAAAGACAAAGTCGGGGAGCGTATCATTGCCTAACAATTCAACCTCTGCACTGCCATTTTTGGGGACGGATACGTAATCGTCGACAAGGACGTTTGGGGAGGGAGGAGACTCGGCCAACATGGGCGTAGCGGCAAAAGCCAGCAAGGCAAGAGCCAGCAAGAACGCCAACAGAATGGTGCGGAATAGCCGCGAGTCGACAGATGCTTGATTTCTCAAGCTTAGGACAATGTTGTCATGACAAAGTGTGGGCATAGTGCTCTTCTTTCTTGAGTGGTTGACGACGAAGATACCGACTTTCACGTTGGGTACGCTGTGGCCCGGAAAGTCTGTGACTATAATGACGACCTTCCGAGCTAGTAGGTTCCCAACGGCAACCGTCGCTCAAGAGACTGAGCATGGTCCATCGAAAAATACAGGAGTCCCCAACCCAACTTAACGCAATGTGGCGAACTCCTGAACTGGAGCCAGATATGGAGACTTCCCTTATGCCCGCCGCTCCTTCCATGCCAGTTGTGGCTATGGGCGGACTCGACCTCATCCAGAGACAACTGACCTAGGGAGACCCAAAGTATCCTGGGAGCTTGCCATTTCCGTGAGCCGGCGACAAAAAGAAGAATCAAGATGACTATCTGGTTTCGTGGGGAGTCAGAGCAATGATATCGTAAATTATTTCACTAGTCAAGGAGCGTTAGCTTGTTAACTCTCCCAAAAAATCATACTAGACTCCTAGCCTCAAATTAGCCACCAGATTGAGAATCCGCTTTGCTCCAACAAGAGTTCATGGCTTCGCCACATAGCCGATCAGACCACGCTTTTGGTTCGTTCTGTATGTTGTCCTGGTTCTACCGAACAAAGGAAATCACAGTACTGAATTTTCTGTAATAGTTTTTTATGAATTTATTCATAAATATGTTTGACATTGGTGGAATCCTCTGCTAAAATAGGTAGTATGCATACCAATTGTAATTCGGAGTAGAACTGTGCAGGACATTCGCAGTCGTATCCTGGAAATCCTGAAACAGGAAGGCCAAGCTTCCGTAGGGACACTTGCGGAAAGCTTGGATATGGCGCCCATTTCGGTCCGATACCACTTGGATATCTTGCTGGCGGACAATCTGATCGCGGTATCCAAGGCCAAGCGGCCTCGAACCGTTGGCCGGCCACAGCAGATTTATTCGTTGACCGCCAATGCGGACGCGCATTTCCCCGATAATTTTGCCCTGCTGACGGCCGGTGTTGTACGCCAACTTAAGCAGATGCTACCTGCCGACAAGGTTGAAGGCTGTTTTCGCAAGCTGGCAAAAGAGATGGCGGCGCCTATCGTGGCGGAAAGCCCTTCTGAAGAAGTGCTCGATGAGCGCATGGACAGAGTGGTCTCATTTCTCAACGAGAGGGGATACCTGGCCCAGTGGGAGCCTGCCAGCGGGCTGCTGTTTACGCATAACTGTCCCTATACTGGCGTCGCCACTGAACATCGCGAGTTGTGCTGCATGGATTTGGCACTTATGGAAACGCTCAGTGGACAGAGTTGTGAGCATGTTCTGGCTATCGCCGATGGCGAACGTTGCTGCAGTTTTCGCGTGCAAGAAGCCAACGTCGGGAACATGCCAAATTCACAGGCAGTTGAACTGATAGTCTGAGAAAACCAAAAGTCCGTAACAGGATTCTGTAAATATGCCAACGACGGTTCGTGATCCGAAACTTGAAGAACTTCCTCTAAACCAAACCTCCGTGGCTGAGCAAAACGGACACCGGCATCGAACGCGATACGGCAACGTCACCCTTTCCCCGCCTCCGGGCGCGGACGCACTGACTGCGATGACAGAACCTACGCACGACAGCTATGGACGCCGTGTCCGCTACCTACGTATCAGTCTGACCGACGCCTGCAATTTACGCTGCGTCTACTGCATGCCGGAACATATGCAGTTCCGCCCACGGCACGAGCTGATGTCGGATGAGGAGATTGTTTTCCTTGTCAACGTCGCGGCCAGCCTGGGAGTGGACAAGATTCGTCTGACCGGCGGCGAACCGACGATTCGCCCTGGTGTCGTCGAGTTGGTGCGCCAGATTTCTGCCATTCCCGGAATCCGGGATGTGGCCATGACGACGAACGCTCTGCTCCTGCATGACTTGGCGCAGCCGCTGGCCGACGCCGGCTTGAACCGGGTCAACATCAGCATCGACACGATCGATCCGGACCGGTTCCGCCGCATCACACGTTGGGGTGACATCGAAGACGTGTGGAGGGGAATTGATGCTTCTGAAAGGGCCGGATTGCGTCCTGTCAAACTTAATTGTGTTGTCACCCGCGGATTCAACGAGGAAGATGTCATCGATTTGGCGCGGCTGACCTTGGAGAAGGAGTGGGAAGTCCGCTTCATCGAGATGATGCCATTTGGGGAAGTGAGCGATTTCCAGTTGAGCCACGTTGTTTCTTTCCGCGAGATTCGTCAAAAAGTCGAGTCCGTTTTTGGTGGGCTTGAGGAGGCCACCTACGATTATATCGATCCCAGTCGTCCGTTTCGGATCCCGGGAGCAACAGGTACGTTGGGCTTTATCAGCAGCGTCACCGAGCCATTCTGCCAGGGCTGCGGCCGCGTGCGTCTGACAGCCGACGGTAAGCTTCGACTCTGTCTTTTGCGCGATGATGAGGTCGACTTGCTGGAACCTTTGCGCGACGGCGCCGGTTTCGATAAGATACGGGCGTTGATGAAGGAAGGCGCGTTCCACAAACCTTGGGGTCATGGTCTAGCCTCAGGCGTGTTCGCCGAGGACCGGGCTATGAACCAGATCGGTGGCTGAAGCGAATTCTTGGCAATCATTTTTCCAATGTTATTTCAGGTAGAGCGGCCTTCTTGGAACACACTAAGTATTTGATCGCGAAGAGAGTGGGGCGAAATTGCGCCCTGATCCATACCTTGTTCAGAGCAGGAACTCTAGTAAGAGTCGTAGCATAAACTACGTTACCAGTTCAGACTCATCCATACATTCAAGGAGATCCCGATGGACATTACGTTGACCGACACCAAGACAACTGAAGTGACACTAACTGAAAATGCTGCAGAAAAGCTGGGCGGCATTCTCGATCAGAAAGGCCTGCGCGAGTCGCACGCGTTGCGGGTCTTTGTCAAGGGCGGCGGCTGTGGAGGGATGCAGTACGGCATGACTTTCGACGACGACATCCAGGAGGCCGATCAGGTCTTTGAGCAGTTTGGTCTGCGTGTTGTGATCGATCCGACGAGCATCTTCTATGTTGCTGGATCCAGCATTGACTATATTGACAATCTGATGGGCGGCGGATTTCATATCGAAAATCCCAATGCCACCAGTTCTTGCGGTTGCGGCAGCAGCTTCCGAACCAATGGCGCCGAGGCAGGTGCGGCAGCGGGCGCCGGCTGCGGTAGCAGTGGCTGCGGTCACTAGTTGCCGACGTATTTAATCGAATAGGCAAAAAGCAGGAAATTCACTGCAATTCACCGGTTGCCCGTTGCGGGATTGGACGGGCGGCTGGCTGATTTGCCTTCGCCCCGACCTGGTTGGAGTCCTATGCAGGCCCGCTACTACACTTTGAACGAGGCGAAAGCCGCGCTCCCCATTGTCAAAGCGCTGATGAAACAGGTGCAAGAGGCTCGCACCGAGATTATCCGTCTGCGGCCTGACATCTGGCCAGTCCTCCAGAAGGCGTCCCAGAACGGCGGCAACGCTGCAGCCGGAACAGTCTATTCCCAGTTCGACAGGCTGGAGACGGGGGTAAAGGGCATCCTGGAAATGGGTATCCTGGTGAAGGATATCGATAAAGGGTTGATCGATTTTCTGTCGATTCGCCACGGGCGCGAAGTCTATCTTTGCTGGAAGCATGGCGAAGACGACCTCAGTTTCTGGCACGACGTTAACGCCGGTTTCGGGGGGCGTCAACCGATCGATCCCTCCGATTTCTGATCCTGGTGCAGATTCTCATTTCCCATAGCAAATCCTGTCTTTTGGCTAGCAACTACAGTCCACGCCACGATAGCGAGAGCAATGACAATGCCCAACCCGTATGGCGCGCCTGAAGTTAGTGTGCATGATGTAGTCGAAAAACAGGAGGAACGCACAGAGTTCTTCTTTGTAGACGTACGCGAACCTAATGAACTTGAATTGGCCAGTCTGCCTGAGGGGGAGTTTATCAGTTTGCCCTTGAGCGAACTGCGCGAGCGGCGGCTCGACGCCATACCGGAAGCCCTTCGACAGAACAAGGAGTCGGAGGTCGTCCTTTTCTGCCACAAGGGGTTGCGAAGCGCACAAGTCACGGTCTTTCTTCGCCAACAAGGTTGGCCAAATGCGGTGAGTATGGCCGGCGGTATCGACGCCTGGGCTGAAGAAATCGACGAAACCGTCGGCCGCTATGCCAGCATGTAGATGGTTGCCGAACATGCCGAATGGCTAGGAGCGGCGCGGACGAACCTGGTCTCGATTGACCTTTTCCTTTTTCTTAGCTGGAGGAGCATTTGTTGAATTCCATTTGGCCCTGGAGCAGGGAGCGCAAGAGCGATATTGTCTGGATCGATCTGGGGGACTTGGGTGATCTGGTATACCCGCAAGGACCACACGAGCAGTGGCAGGACCACGGACTCGGGCTCTTGCGCACCATATTGCACCAGAACGGAATCGAAACGGACATTGTCTCAACGCGCGCCGTCACCTCGTGGGAACAGCTGGCTCGGAAACTCCCCGGCTACAAGATGGCTCTGATGAATGTGCGCAGTTATACCTTTCCGGTCGCGCTAAAAGCTGCGCAGATCTTCAAGGAGTTAAATCCCGATGGCATCGTCATGGCCGGCGGAATGCACGCGACCGTGGCCCCTGACGAGATGGCCAAAGTTGACGCATTCGACAAGATTTGCCAGGGCGCGGGGGAAGAAGTCATCGTCGACCTGGTGCGCGATCCGGACAGTTTTCCCAGAGTATTCTTGGGAAAAGGCTCACGCTCCATGGCCGAATGGCCCGAGATCGACCGGGAACTGTGGCCCAAACCGGCAAACTGGAGCGAGGCGCTCGCCAACTTAAGGCCGCGGCGCGCGTTACGGGCTCTGAAGCTGGAGCGAAAATTCAATTGGCCGATGGAGCCTGAATGCGGTTGGGGACCTCCGCCGGTTGCCACCACTATCACCAGCCGGGTCTGTCCTTGGCAATGCGTCTTCTGCAACGAGGCTTCCTACATTCCCAACATGGGCCGCCGCCCTGTTGCCATGGTGATAGACGAACTGAACGCGCTCGACGAGAAATACGGTGTCGGCTCCGTTGTAATCCACGATTCGATGTTTTTCCAAAACCCCAAATGGCTGCAGGAGTGGATTGAAGAGTACCCGCGGCGTGCCAACAAAGTGTGGCCATACTGGGCAGCTGGCCGCGCCGACACTGTGCGGCAGTGGCCTGAACTCTTCACAGCGCTGGTCCGCGAGACGAACTGGAATATGATTTCGATCGGCTTTGAATCGGGAAGCGACCGTATTTTGAAGCTGCTCAACAAGGAATGTACCGAGGATGACAACAACTTCGCAATCGATCTTGTCAACCGTATTGGTGATGAGATGGAAGCGGAGGGGAAGGAGGCCCCGGTCTTCTGGTCCAATATTATGTTGGGCATTCCCGGCGAAACCGATGAGGATGCCTTCAAGACGATGCGCATGCTCAAACGGATGAAGCGTGTCTTTCCTTCCATCTCTTACTATGCGCCCTATCCCGGCTCCGCGTTGGGCTTCCAGTTGATAGCCGAAGGCAAGAGCCTGATGAGCATGGACAACTATCACCGCTTCCCGGACGACGAAAAGGTGAAGGGTGTCAACTACGGCTTTTATCGGGAACTGCTTGCCGGCAAGTACGACGCCGAGGTCAATCGCGGTCTGTCAAATGATGAGCAGCAGCGCGGGTACGAAGGCATGTACCAGCAAGCTCTGGTGAAGGCATAGGAAATGAGCAGCTTTTCCAATCCTCACTATATATACTTGTTTGACTTGAAAAACGGCAAGAAGAAACTTGCCTACGGGCAGAGCCCGGAAGATGCGCTTGACATCCTGCGCTTGCGCTTGTCAGACGAGGAGATGTCGCAAATCGAAGTCGACCAATATGTGAGGATCAACCAGCGCAAGCTGCAAGAGCACGTCCACGACCTGGGATGAACCCGCGCGCCGCAACCACAAGACTCAGCGCGTTTCTGCGTGCCTTCTCTCGGCGATTGGGATACAACTCTCCTGCCAGTGCCCTCTCCCCACAGCAAACGCGCATTCTGGATACGCTGCAGCACGGCGCAACGCTTAAGTCCCACCGCTATCTTGACGGCAATAAAGATTACAGGCTCCACCCTCTTAAAGGCGATGCCATTTTGGTACCTTGGCAGGACGTACGCCAGCTTGAGGAAAAGGGTCTGTTGCTAAGCAACCAGAAATTCCCTGCCGCGACGCTGACCCTGTCAAAACAGGGCCGTCGAATGGCAGCGAATGTGGTAGGTAAGACCGTCCCAACTGACTCACGAGCGTATCCAGCATCCTCCTCACATTAAGAATAGGGCCTGAAGAATTCTCCGTAGAGAGGCGAACGCCCCGGTATTCCTCAAGCCTCTTCAGATTCAGATTCGCCTGGCAGCATAACCCCCAGCTCTTCAGGGGTTTCCCCTCCAAAGGGATTGATGAACTCAATCTTGGGAAATGAAGTTGCCGGCTGTTCGAAGGGTTGGTCTGGGCCCATCTCCGACAACGAGCGATGAATTCGCTCGGCCGTAGTACGAAATTCGGCAACGTTGATTCTTTGGCATTCGTTGGCCAGGCCTCGCAGCTTCGGCAGGCCGCGGCGAAACATCTTCAACGCGCCCCGTCGATTGCCCCTCTCCATCTGCAGAAAAGCTACGCCGACCTGCAGAATTCCCTGGTACAAGTCGCGAACCTGGCGCGGCTCCTCGTTCCAGGCCAACTCCAGATACTCATGCTGATCAAAGAAGCGCCCCTGATTGAACGCCAGCAACCCGGCGACGGCTGCCCGGCTGGGAGGATCGGCGCAGCCGTCGAGGTGACGCACCGGTGGATTAACGTGGCGCTCGACCACCGCAACCAGTTCCTCCATCATCCGGCTACGCGCCCAGGCATGATCGGCGCCGGCTTTGCGCGCCCGTTGCAGTGTCTCCACGTCCACATGGCTGCCAAATGCATAGACTGGTGTCTGGCGTGTGTGGGGCTTCATCTTGCATTGGCGGACAGCCGTTTCCCAGTCTCCCGGTGTCTTTAGATCCAATATGGAAAGCGCGGGAAAGGTACGTTCGATTGCGGGTACGAACTGGTCTGCCGTATCCACTATGATCGGCTCGCCACCCGCAGCGCGCACGACATCTTCCAGCCTGACCGAAAAAAACAGGTCTGGCTCCAATATTACCACTGCCGGTCTGTACTGTTCAGCGTCTGCCATATCGTCCTCCCTCCCACTCAAACTCTGTCCAGGTTCTCCAGAACACGTAGAATCAAAGCTGTCGAGCCCTGCCCCGGCGCATGCATGGAGAACAGATTTCTAAGCCCAATGGTCAGGAAAGGCTAACACAGAAAGGCTTGTCAGGGGAATTGCGCCAACTGCACACCCATTGCCGAAACCTGTACTCTCTTTGGTATAATGCTATGGAATTGGCCGGCACGGAAAGGGGTAGAATGGAAAGTCAGCAGAAAGCAGAAGAGAAGGTTGCCGAGCTCTCCTATGAGGAATGCTACGGCCGGCTACAAGCGGTCCTGGAGAAGTTGGAGGCAGCCGACCTGCCACTCGCCGACTCCCTTGACTTGTACGAAACAGGGATGGTGCTGGCAGCGCGCTGCGGCGACCTGCTTGAAGAGGCCGAACTGCGGGTCAGGCAATGGCAGCCGGACGGAACGGTCACCGATCTAAGCGGGGCCCAGGACCACTAGATCGATGCAGATATTTGGATTCGGTGCCGTCATCTGGCTACCCTTGAGCGTTGGCTTTATAGTCCAGCTCTACAAGTTTCTCTTCGAATGGATTCTTCGGCGCGATTTCGATCTACGGGTTCTGGCCCGTGCCGGCGGCATGCCCAGCAGCCACGCAGCCATGGTCTGCAGCCTGGTTTCTGCCATCGGCTATCGATCCGGCCCGCGCAGCGACGTCTTTGCTCTGGCCGCCGTCTTCGCCCTGGTTGTCATGTACGACGCCACCGGTGTGCGCCGGGCCGCTGGCAAGCAGGCAGAAGTCCTGAATCAGATCTTGCGCGAACTGTTCACCGGGCAGCCTGTCAGTGAAGAGGAGTTGAAGGAACTGATCGGCCATTCCCCCACAGAGGTCTACGTCGGCGCGGTCATTGGTGTACTCTACACAGTTCTATGGTTTCAGCTCTCCTCCTGACCACCCCGACGGACGCCCCTTTGTCAGTTCTTATTGCGACGGTGTCGCTTCCCCCAACTTCTCCAACAACCGGCAGTAAGCAGTCTGCCCCTTGCGAAAACTGGCCAACCGGAAAAACTCGTCCGGCGCGTGGATGTTTTCATCTTCGAGACCAAAGCCGAAGCTGATGGTGTCGACCCCCAGTTGTTCCCGGAAAACACCAGTTATTGGGATGCTACCGCCGCTCCGCGTCTGGTAGGGTTCCCTTCCATACAATTCCTGCAGAACGGCCGCCGCAGCCCGGTTGCCCCAGTGATCCGCCGAGATGCTGTAAGGCGCGCCGAGGATCGACAGAGGCGTGACGTCCACAGTCACTCCCGGCGGAGCATATTGTGAAATGTGCTCCAGCAACAGGGCGAGGATGCGAGCTGGGTCCTGGTCAGCAACCAATCGGCAAGTAATCTTTGCGTGGGCCGAGTTGGGCAGGACCGTCTTGATTCCCTCTTCTTGGAATCCGCCCCAGATGCCGTTCATTTCCAGAGTCGGGCGAATCCAGCCGCGTTCACGGTTCGTATATCCCGGCTCGCCGAACTCTTCTTCCAGTTCCAATTGCTCAAGGTAGTTGTCACCATCGAAGGGAACGCGGGAAATCGCCTCCCTTTCATCAGCGGTAAGGTCAACTACATCGTCGTAAAATCCCTCAACCGCCACCTTGCCGTCAGCGCGGCGGAGCGAGCCCAACACCTGCGTGAGGGCGTGAATCGGGTTCTGTATTCTGCCTCCGTGCAAACCGGAATGCAGGTCGGATGATGCGCCATGCACATCGATCTGTAATCCACAGACGCCGCGCAGGGACATCAGCAGTATCGGCTCTGTTTCGCTGAACTGGCCGCCGTCAGCGCTAACGGCAAGGTCGCAGGAAAATCGCTCTCTGTGGGGCGGCATGAAATCGGGAATATGTGGACTGCCAATTTCCTCCTGGCCTTCAAAGCAGAATTTAAGATTGACCGGAGCAGCTCCTTCGCCCTGCAGAAGCGCCTCGACCGCGAGTACCGGTGCCAGCATGTTGCCTTTATCGTCCGACGCGCCGCGAGCATAGACCCGCTCCCCAATAACCGTCGGCTCAAATGGCGGATGTGTCCAGAGTTCAATCGGATCCGCGGGCTGCACGTCGAAGTGCCCGTAGATCATAATGGTCGGTTTTCCCGGTGCATGCAGCCAGTCGCCGTATACCACGGGATGGCCGCGGGTCGGCAAAACTTCAACGTTTTCCACGCCGGCAGCGGTCAGACGTTGCGCAACCCAATCTCCGGCTCGAGCGACGTCGTCGGCGCGCTCCGGCAGCGCCGAGATACTGGGAATACGAAGAAACTCGAGCAGTTCCTCGAGAAACCTCTGTTTGTTCGTATCGAGATAGGTCTGGTACGCGGCCATCCTTCAAGCTCCTGTTCTTGATTATCAGTCCAATTGTTTGGCGCATTCTACTGTAGAGAGAATGCGAAGGTCAAAGGTGACGTCGCTTAAGGCGTACTTTCCAGTCGGCTTTCAGACAAGTACGGCAGAAACAAGAGGCATCAAACCAGATTTCCTTTGTATTCGGCCTCTCCTGATGTAGAATGCTTCTCCAGATCTGAATAGCCAGTACGCCTCCATCGACAGGAACCCCAATGAAAGAACCCAAAGACTGCCAAACGCTCTCCGATGTGCGGTCGGAAATCGATCGTTTGGATCAGTTGCTCATCAATACAATTGGCCGGCGACAGGAATATGTGCACGAGGCCGCGCGTTTCAAGCGCAGCGACAACGAAGTACACGCGCACGAACGGCAGCGCCAGATGATAGCGGCGCGCCGGCTCTGGGCCGAGAACAAAGGGGTTGCCCCGGACTTGGTCGAGTCGCTATTTCGCACAATGGTTGATCACTTCGTAGCCGCTGAACTCAAAATTGTCTCGGAACGGGTGGATCAAGGCACGGGCCGTCAGCCATCGTCAAACAAAGCATAGGCGGTTGCCGGTGGACGCCTTGAAAAGGCCGGCTCTCGAGCCACGTCAATATAGCAGAGTTGGAACCGGACCTGATGACTGGAGGAGCCACATACGCGTGGCTTTGGTCCACGACTGGCTCAATCAGATGGGAGGCGCGGAAAATGTGCTGGAAGAGTTCGTCGCCCTCTTTCCAGGCGCACCCATCTATACCAGTATGTACGGGCCGGACAAGATGCCTGATACCTACCGTAACTGGCCCATTCGCACCTCATTCATGCAGCACCTTCCGCGTGTGACCAGTTACCACCAAGCCTATCTACCACTCTATCCTGTCGCGTTTCAGACCACCGACCTGAGTGCGTTCGATCTGATTCTCAGCAATAAGAGCGGCTTCTGCCACGGGGTGAGGGCCCGCAGGGGCAATCATAAAGCCCTACACGTCTGCTACTGCCTGACGCCTACCCGCTTCCTATGGCTCTACGAACAGTACCGACAGCGAGAAAACATTGGCGGCCTACTTGACCTTGGGCTTAAGCCGTTGCTGGCCTTGCTGCGCCGTTGGGATTACGCTGCAGCCCAGCGAGTCGATCACTTCATTGCCATCAGCAGCACAGTGCAGGAGCGCATCCGCACAATTTACGACCGGGAAAGCGTTGTCGTCCATCCACCGGTAAATACACTGCAGTTCACGCCCGACTCCGCAGTGCCGGTGGGCGACTACTATCTGATCGTCAGCCGCCTGATTCCGTACAAGCGCATCGACTTGGCAGTGAAGGCATTTCAGGCGCTGCCACACGAACGGCTGATCGTCGTTGGCAGTGGACGCGCGCGGCAGTCCCTCGAGGCGCTAGCTGGACCGAACGTCAGCTTCCTCGGCTGGCAGCCCGTCGAGCATCAGCTTGAACTCATGCGCGGCTGCAAGGCATTCCTCTTTCCCGGCTTGGAAGATTTCGGCATCGCCCCGGTCGAGGCGATGAGCGCAGGCCGCCCGGTAATTGCCTACCGGGGCGGCGGTGCCCTTGATACGGTCATCCAAGGAAAGACCGGCGAGTTCTTTGATGAGCAGACACCGGAGTCACTGAATCTGGCGATCCAACAGTTCGATCCCCACGCGTATGACCCATTCGACTGCCGCGCCCAGGCTGAGACGTTCAGCCAGGAGGAGTTTCGCCGTCGAGTCCTCGACATAATAGAAGAGCTAGTCAGCCAAGGCATAAGGTGAATCAACCGAATGAGCGCTCTGCTGAGATGACAAACATGCCAGCCACCAAGAGAGGCGCGATCGGTCCGGCTGAAGAGTCTGAGCTGCTGAACAGACTCGAAATTCGTGAGCTCTATGCTGCCGGCGACGCCGCCCACGACTTCGACCACGTGCTGCGGGTAACGCAGTTGGGTATCCGCATCGCCCAGGCCGAGGGCGCGGACGTAGGAATCGTGCAGGCGGCGGCCCTTCTCCACGACATACCTGTCGCCGGCAGCGTCCGCAGTGCCCACCACGTTGCCGCCGCAGACTACGCCGCCGACTTATTGCGGGCAGCGGGAATGGATGTGTCTCGCATCGGGCAGGTTGTCCACTGCATCCGGGCCCACCGCTACCGAGACCGCGCCATCCTGCCGCAGACGCTGGAGGCGAAGTGTTTATACGATGCCGACAAACTGGACAGCATAGGTGCAATCGGCGTAGCCAGAGCTTTTTCCCACGCCGGCAGCCACAACTGCCGGCTCTGGAATCAGCCTGTTGAAGAGGCGCCGCCAGATGATGCCCAGCCTTCCGGCCCCGAATATACGCCGGTCCACGAGTACGTATATAAGCTGCGCCGCATCCTGGCGACGCTCTACACAGCAACCGCCCGCAAGATCGGCGCGCAGCGGCATGAATTCATGTCGCGTTTCTACGAACAGCTGGACGCGGAAATGGGGGGTGGCGCCTAATTTCGCATAGCCAAGCAAAGCCTCGCCGGGTTCACAGTCATTACACCTTCAATTGAGAGCCGCAATGGCAGAAAGGGCGTCGTCCGAAACTGTGATTTTCCGGCAAATGTGATAGGCTATCCGCGTTGGCAGACCCGTCTCCACACTGCGAAGGTGATGCGATGACACTGACTCAAGAGTCCCTGACCGATTCCCCATTTCCCTTCAATGAAGTAGCCCGTCTTCCTCTTCCCGGCGACAATGTCGCCATTGCCACACGCGCGCTGTCAGCAGGCACGCAAATTGAATTCAATGGCAATGTCCTGACCTTGGACTACACAGCCATGGAAGGGCATCGCTTTGCTGTGGCGCCGATCCCGCAAGGCGGGCCGCTGCTCTCCTGGGAGTTACCTTTTGGCTTGGCGACGCGGGCCATCGTCCCCGGTGAATACATTCGCAACGCCGAGATGCTCGACGCCTTGAGCGTTCGCGCACTCGACTTCGACCTGCCGGACGAGGCCAATTTCGCTGACCACGTTCAGTCATACGATCTCGGCGCGGATAGCTTCGCGACAGGCCAACAGATTCCCCGCTACGACGAAGATAGTTACTTCGAAGGATATGCCCGATCAGGCGGCAGGGGCGTCGGCACGCGCAACATGATCATTCTTCTGGGGACCTCTTCCCGCACGGGCGGATTTGTCAGGCAACTGGAATCCCGGCTGGCGGGCGTCGCCAAGAGCTACAAAAACATTGACGGAATCGTTGCCGTCGCCCACACTGAAGGCGGCCATGACAACCCCAACAACACTGATTCGGTATTGCGAACCCTCGCCGGCTTCATCACCCATCCCAATGTCGGCGCGGTGCTGTGCGTTGATTACGGCCTGGAACCGGTAGACAATTCACTGCTGCGCGCCTATTTGGCGGAAAACGGGTACCCGCTGGATGCCTTGCCGCATGCTTTCCTGACGCTTGAGGGCGGCTTTCAGACCGGACTAGGGCAGGCCGAGTCAATCGTGAAGGGCTGGCTGCAGGAGGTAAACGCAACCCCGCGCACGCCCCAGCCCCTCTCCGAACTGAAGCTGGCGCTCCAATGCGGTGGTTCCGATGCCTTTTCCGGTATTTCCGGCAATCCTCTCGCTTCCTGGGTAGCCAGGGAACTCATTCGATACGGCGGCGCCGCCAATCTGGCAGAAACCGACGAACTTATCGGCGCAGAGCCGTATATGATGCTAAACGTGCGCGATGCCGCCACCGCCGCAGATTTCCTCCAGACAATCGAACGCTTTCAAGAGCGAGTCGCCTGGCATGGCCATTCCGCGGCAGGCAATCCCTCCGGCGGCAACAAGTATCGTGGGCTGTACAACATCGTCCTTAAGTCGATCGGCGCGGCGATGAAACGCCACCCAGATGTGCGCCTCGACCACGTCATCCCCTATAGCACGCCAATGAAGGAACCCGGCTACTATTTCATGGATAGCCCTGGTAATGACTTGGAAAGTATCGCCGGACAGGTCGCTTCCGGCTGTAACATGATCTATTTTGTTACCGGCAACGGCTCAATCACCAATTTTCCATTTGTACCTACGATCAAGATTGTTACGACTACGCGCCGCTATGAACTGCTCAGCGGTGACATGGACGTCAATGCCGGCCGCTATCTGGATGGTACCGCTATGGATGAGCTCGGCGCCGAGACCCTCGATCTGACAGTCCAGGCTGCATCTGGCGAACGAACTGTCGGTGAAAAGGCGGGCCATGCCCAGGTACAACTTTGGCGGGACTGGCGCCAGACCGGACCAGGCCGCGTCGAAGAGATCAGTAACCGTCCAAAGCCTGCTGGGCGCGCGTTGCCTCTTCGCCTCAGCGCCACGCCTCCTCCCGTCCTCGATTTCGCCTACCCTGCCTACGCAACGCCCGCCGGCCCGGCAGCAGACCGCCTCGGACTAATCCTTCCAACCAGTCTCTGTTCCGGTCAAATCGGCCAGATTGCAGCCGCCCGTCTGAACAGCAAGTATGCTGGCGGTGAACAAAGTGCTCCTTTGCTCAAAAGATATGTTGCCCTAGCCCACACGGAGGGTTGTGGCTTCTCCGGAGGGCACACGGGCGACCTGTACGTACGGACCGTTTTGGGTTATTTGCGTCATCCCCAAGCCGCGGAAACGCTGCTGCTGGAGCATGGCTGTGAAAAGACCCACAACGACTATTTCCGTCACGAGCTGGAAGCAAACGGATTGGATCTGGACCGTTTCGGATGGGCCAGCATCCAACTGGACGGCGGAATCGACGCTGTGTTAGATAAAGTCGATGGCTGGTTTGCGCAGCGGCTGGCCGAGGCGGACCCGCCCGAGCAGACGACGGCAGACATTTCCGCGGTGCGCATCGGGCTCCTCAGCGCCGGCGAGCTTCCGGAATCCGTCTCCCGCCAGTTTGGACTGTTGGCCGCGGCCATAGTTGCCGGCGGGGGCACGGTTGTGTTGCCGGAAAACAGCCCACTTCTTTCTTCGCAAGCGTTTCTGGATCCGAGCATAGGTGAAGGCCCGCACCTACCTTCTCTGGAATATGGCCAATCGCTGGCCGACGCCGCCGGTCCGAGCGGTCTTCACATCATGGAGACGCCAACCGAACACTGGGCCGAGACTCTGACCGGCCTCGGAGGCGTAGGTGTTGAGGCGATTCTGGCATACGTGGGCAGCCACCCAATCGAAGGTCATCCACTAGTGCCTGTGCTTCAAGTTACGGCCGCTGAGGGCGCGGTGAAGCGGTTCGCCGCAGATATGGACGCAGTGCTCGGAGGCGACCCGGAAGCCTGGCCCCAACTCCTGGCGGACCTGCTGGCGCAGACACTGGGTGGGCAGCTCCAGCCCAAAGCCATGCGCGCGGGAAACATCGATTTTCAGTTCACCCGCGGATTGCTGGGTGTTTCGCTGTAGCAATAACTACGTGAGTGAGACCGAACAATGGCCCAAGATCGCCCCAACGTCGTCTATGTTTTCGCCGATCAGTGGCGAGTGCAAGACACGGGATACACTGGCAACCACCAGGTAAAGACGCCACATCTGGACAGTCTGGCCGCACAAAGCATTAACTTCACCCATGCCGTAGCCGGCATTCCCGTCTGCTGTCCCGCGCGCGCCTGCCTGCTGACCGGTCAGCACGCGTTGACGCACGGTGTCTTCGTCAATGATGTGCATCTGGCAGACGACGCCGTTTCCATGGCCAAACTCTTCAGAGCGGTCGGATACGATACCGCCTATGTGGGCAAATGGCATGTCGACGGCCGCGGCCGCAGCAACTATATTCCCCCGGAGAGCCGCCAGGGTTTCGACTACTGGAAGGTGCTGGAATGTACCCATGACTACAACAACTCCCGTTACTATGCCGGCGATTCCGAGCAGCCATTGATGTGGGATGGCTATGATGCAATTGAGCAGACCCAAGACGTTCAGTCTTATCTGCGCGGCCGCAAGAACGAAGACAAGAGCAGTACGCCATTCCTCCTCGTCCTCTCCTGGGGCCCGCCCCATGCGCCGTACGAGACCGCGCCCGAAGCCTATCGAGAAATGTATCATCCGGATGCTATCGAGCTGCGACCCAACGTGCCCCCGGAAATGGCTGAGGAAGCCCGCGACTGGATTGCCGGCTACTATGCCCACTGCACAGCGCTTGATGACTGTCTTGGCGCGCTGTTGCAGACGTTGGAAGAGGAAGGTCTTGCCGAGAATACGATCTTCGTCTTTACGTCGGACCACGGCGACATGCTCGGGTCGCAGGGCGAGGTAAAGAAGCAGCGCCCTTGGGAGGAATCGATCCGAGTGCCCTTCCTGCTACGCTGGCCGCAGCGCTTCGGCTGGGAAGGAAGAGCGGTCGATGCGCTTCTGGATACGCCCGATATCCTCCCAACCTTGCTTTCCTTAACTGATATCCCCATTCCCGAAACGGTGGAGGGTAGGGACTTTTCGGCCACCATCGAGGGCGGCCAGGACCCATCGGGAGGCGCCGCGCTCATCTACTGCCCCCATCCCTTCGGTCAGTTCCTGCGCCAGGATGGTGGACGTGAATACCGGGGCCTCCGCACATCAAACCACACCTATGCGCGCGATCTTAACGGTCCCTGGCTGCTCTACGACAACGAGACCGACCCCTTTCAGCTGGAAAATCTTGTCAATCGCGCCGAAGTCCAGGATTTGCAAGCCGACCTGGAGGCACTGCTTCAAAGAAAACTGGCCGACAGAGGCGATGAATTCTTGCCAGGCGAGTCTTACATCCAGAAATGGAATTATCCCTTGGATCGCACGGGGACTGTCCCATATTCAAGATGAGAAAAGTGACTTTGGCCCTGCCGAAATTTAGGGGCCGCACGTCTTGACCTGAGCGAAACAGAGGAGCCTTAGACCCTGCATGAATCCCGCATCTTCCTACCTGAACGCCACCCAGACCATCCTGGAACGAATAATCGCCACACAGCAGGACAACATTCAGCGCGCCGCAGACATTTGCGTGGAAACGATTGCCGGGGATGGTCTTGTACACTTATTCGGAACCGGCCACTCTCGTATGTTTATTGAGGAAATGTATCCTCGCCACGGCTCCTTTCCCGGCTTTCATCCCATTGTCGAGCTCTCTCTAACTTTTCACAACCAGGTCGTTGGCGCCAATGGGCAGCGCCAGGCGATGTTCATTGAGCATGTGGAGGGCTTTGCAAGGCAGATCCTGCGCAATTTTGTATTACGGCCGCCGGACAGCTTTATGATTTTCTCCAACAGCGGCGTCAATGAAGTCGTAGTCGAAATGGCCCTTGAGGCGAAGGCACTGGACCTGCCCGTGATAGCCGTCGTCTCGGTAGATCACTGTACCGCGTCTGCACACAAGCACAGCAGCGGCAAGAAGCTCCTGGATATCGCCGACGTCACTATCGACAACGGAACGCCTGCCGGAGATGCCCTGGTCACAGTCGAAGGTCTCGAAGACCCCGTCGGGCCGGGCTCGACTGTCGGCGCAGCCGCGGTCGTAAATGCAGTCAAATGCCTCGTGGCAGAGGGGTTGACCAAACGGGGGAAACCCCCTCTCGTCCTCTCAAGCAGCGTTTTTGCGGGAGATGCCTCCGCCGCCAAGTTTGACGCCTCCTACGACGATTACAGGCGGCGAGTTCGCCGCGTATTCGGTGACTAATCGTCAACGAAGCCTAAGCCACGGCGTCCCTGGCACCGACTACAATTCTCCGTCGAAGAAACTGACCATTCTGAGCCCAACATGCAACCCATACCTCTGCGTACAACCGTAATCGGCAGCTACCCTTTCCCGGCCTGGCTCGAGTTTGCCAGCGCCCACTTGGAACAGTTTGGCAGCGACGACATCGCCGAAATGGTGGATGACGCCGTGGTGGCCGCCGTCCACGACCAACTTGAAGCCGGAACCGATGTAATCACCGACGGTGAACAGACCAGGCTCGATTTCAACCTGTCATTCTACGGCTTCCTGGAAGGGATCCAGCCAGAGCCTGCTTCGCCGCGACGTTGGGGACCCCCAGCGCATGATCAGCGCGGAAAGCACACTATCGTCGGCGATCTCGCTGCCCCGAACGGCCTCGGTGCGGTGGAGGAGTTTCAACGACTGCAAAGACTCGCGCCCGACTCTGCCGGCGCGCCGACGCTGAAGGCCAGCGTGCCCGGCCCTTACACGCTCAGCGGCCGGCTGCTGCCTAACGCTCAGTACACTGATCGCTACGCCGTGACCGAGGCGCTCCTGCCGATTGTAAGCCGCGAACTGGAGGCCCTTGTCGAAGCCGGCTGCCGCGAGATCACCGTCGATGAACCGTCGATGAGCTGCTATGCCTACCGCGAAGACCCTGACCGCTTCGTCGACATCTTCAACCGCACTGTCGAGTCCGTCGTAGGCAAATGCCGGCTCTCAACCCATCTCTGCTTCGGCAACTACAAGGGTCATCCGGTCGGTTTCCGGCGTTACGCGCCCATGTTTCCCGCCTTCCTGGAGATGGCCGTGGACGAAATCCACGTGGAAATGGCAAACCGGGAATACGCCGAGTTGGAGGTGATCGGTTTGATCGCCGGGAAGAGGGATGTGGCAGTCGGCATCATTGACGTGAAGAGCTACTTCATCGAGTCGCCGCAACACGTAGCAGCCAAGGTCCGCCGCTGTCTCGAGTTCGCGCCGGCTGACCGTCTGGCCTTCGCGCCAGATTGTGGACTCAGCCAGACCGCCCGCTGGGCCGCGAGGCAGAAGCTACGAAATCTGGTGGAAGGCGTACAAACTGTTCGTGCCGAATTGTAGTGTCAAAATTTGGCGCTCGCCTGCCCGTGTGGTAGACTTGGTGGCTGTGTAT
The DNA here is from genome assembly GCA_963662575.1 of Caldilineaceae bacterium. Lineage (GTDB taxonomy): Bacteria > Chloroflexota > Anaerolineae > Caldilineales > Caldilineaceae > Bin5. Next base: position 4,279,910 of record OY759723.1, on the reverse strand, counting down.
GTGTATCAATTGCCCTGGTAGGAAGGGTTCCCAAGGGCCCAGGCATTAAGGCTTACTCCCGCGGCAGCCCAGAGTTTTAGGGGTAAAACGCAGGGAGAGCACTGAAGGCATCGGAACTGACCGTGCCTGCCATGGCTAAGAATGTAAAGTAAAGAAGGCGGTGTGAAATGACAAACGCTCTAATGGCATCCCTGCAACCGGATATGCCAGCAGGCATGGCTGAAATTGATCCCGGTGATACCGTACGTGTTCACCAGCGCATTACCGAAGGCCGAAATGAACGTATTCAGGTGTTTCAGGGGGTCGTGATCTCAAAGCGCGGTGGCAAGGACGCCGGAGCGACCTTTACAGTGCGCCGAACCGGCTCCCATGGCGTCGGCGTTGAGCGAACTTTTCCGCTCTTCAGCAAGAACGTGGAGAAGGTCGATGTCCTGCGAAAAACTAAAGTTCGCCGGGCACAGCTCTACTACTTGCGCGACCGGCAAGGCAAGTCGGCCCGCCTGAAGGAAAAACGCTTCATCAGCGTCTAATCTGAGACCGCCTCAGCTCTTCTGAGGCCAACGCACTTCGAAACTCGCACAGAATCATATCAGCCCACAGTGGCGCCGACGCACATAGAGTGCGAACGGCGCCTTTCTTTGCGCGTGCTACCCCGCCTCCTCAACCGCCAATCCCAGCCGTTCGAACTGCTCAGGCGGCGCATCATTAGCCTGCATCAATTCCGCCATGCGCGCCGATAATCTGGCCTCTTCTGCCACATTGTTGATGGGGCTTTCCTGCCCGGGATCCGATTCCAAGTCGAATAGCATCGTGTAGCGAGGCGGAGCATCGAAAACCTGGCCCGATGCGATCTTCATCGTGCGGCACCCTTTGGTGAAGGAGAATGGTTCGGCCAACTGGATATCCTGCAGATCCTTCACCGCAAAGCGGCCCCGCATATGATTGGGCATATGCGTGTAATTGTATAGAGGCTCGTTGTGCGACGGATCAACAGGCCCACGCATGTATACAAAGCGCCCATCTGTAATATTTACATGTCCGCCGTGTACGCCGAACAGGACCGCATCGCGCGTTGGCTGGTCGTCGGCAATGACATTTCCCAGAGGAATTCCCTGCATGTCCGCTGGCCGCGCAACGCCGAAATACTCCAGGAGCGTCGCCGGAAGATCTATCGTCTGGGTAAGCTGCATCCTGCGAGCGCCTGCCACTCGACTGCGAGGATCCCAGATGAAGAGCGGAGTTTGCGCAACCTCATTGTAGAAGGGGGGCACAATCTTAGCCCACCAGTCATGCTCTCCCAATAGAAAACCGTGGTCTGTGCACACGATCAGCATCGTGTCATCCCACATGTTCAACCCGTCCATCAGGTCGAGAATCTTCCCCAGGTATTCGTCGCACATACTGAGGAGCGCGGCATATTCATAGCGCAAATGCTGCACCTCTTCTTCGGTCTCCTCCACCTGGCGGTACGAAGGCCAGTCAAACAGTTTGCCGTTGTATTCGTGCGGGTACAGGTCCTTGTACTTCTGTTGTGTGAAGAAGGGTTCGTGGGGGTCAAAAGTCTCCACTTGCAGGAACCAGTCGTCTTGCTCGTGATTGCGTCGGATAAAATCCAGACCCGCAGAGAAGGTTTTGGCCTGTGGCTGCTTTTCTTCACTGTCCATCACCGCCCGATTGATCCAGTCCTGACGGCCGGTATCTCCGTTCCTCCGTTTTTCTCCCTCCCGCCGCGGAATGTTGCTGGCCGCCGTCGTCCGGTTGATGTTTTCTGGCACGATCGGATCTTCCAACTGTCCTATCCACGCATCTCCTTCCTGACCGCGATGAAAATCCCAACTATCGTAACGCGTGTGATAGGTAGCGCCGCCGTCTTCGAAGTAGTGCTGGTGATCCGTGCTAAGGTGTGTGTAGATACCGTTCTCCGACAGAATCTCCGGCGTCGAATCGTCAAAAGGCTCCAAAGGGCCCCAGCTGCGGTGCAGGAAATTGTAGCGGCCGGTGTGCATCTCCCGCCGCGCCGGCATACAAGGCATGCTGCCCACGTAGCAGTTATCGAACGTAACCGTCCGCCCGGCCAAGCGGGCGAAGTTCGGCGCATGAGTCCAGTCGCAACCGTAAGGCGGCAACATATGCCGGTTAAGAGTGTCGAACATGACCATCACAGCTTTCATAGGGCTAAGGGCTCCTGATTCAATTTAGTTAATCACGTGACCAAGCAGAACGAGCACTTCATGTCTATAATCGGCACAGTTCTCAGTACGCGTTACGCAATTTGCGACACGCTTTGCCAACGAGGCCTGCGCTCTATACGTCCTCAATTTCTACAACCACTTGCCCTGTATTCTCTCTGCGCACGAAGGCTACAAGCGAAACAAATGCGACCATGAATGGATACTTCCGCCTAAGCTGGCGCGACATCATCTTTTTCACCTCCTGATCGTCAGAAATTGACGAAACCAGGCATTCTACCCAAGGTCCTTCAATGTTGCCCCTCATGTCACACTTGGCCACACGCACACGCGGATTATTGCGGGCTCGCTTGACCTTCCAGCTGTCGCCCTGCGTCCAAACCAGTAGCTTGCCGTCCTTCGCCACAGTCCAGACCGGCGTCTTGACACCCTCTCCGTTCTTGCGAAAGGTCTCCAAGGAGATATATTTTGGATTCCCCAAATCACTCAACCTCATGTCATCCATCTCCCTGGCTGCGTTCCACTATTCTGATAGATTTGTACGCAGGATTATATCGCGCGTGCCGATGAGCGCTGGATTGCCGTCAGCGTCGAACCCTTCTTCGAGCTCCATGATCAGAGCACTTACTTCCTCTCCTGCTCCCGCGAAGATACGGTCAAGGGAAGCTTCGGGGTCGTTACTGAAGTAGAACTGCGTCGTCAAAAGTTCGCGCCCATCCATCTGAACTTTAGCATGGATATGCCGGGGACGGGGATCGTAGCCACCGGGCATGATCGTCCTGAAACTGTAGCCACCTTTTTCACCGGTCAGCGCCTCACCATAGGACTGAAAGTTTACGTCCCTTTGCGAACTGTTCGCGTCTCCAGGATGCAAGTAGATTCCGCTGTCGTCCGTCTGCCAGATCTCGATCACGGCCCCAGCCACCGGCATCCCGGAGCTGTCGTACAACGAACCGCCAAATGCCAAAATCTCACCTGCGGGCCTGTCCGCAGCACCCTCCAAAACGAAGAGGTCGTTGTCCCGGTCTACCGGCTTATGAACCGGATAGAATGGCCCCACGGTCTGTGATGGAGTGAAGTAATCCACCGTGATCGGGAACTCCTGGACGGTATCCTCCGCCTGACCGCTAGACTCTGTTTGGCGGGTAGTGGCGGCGCTTTGTGCGATCCCAGCTTGGGCATCATCCGTCCTATGGTTTACTGATTCCGAAACTGGCTCACACCCGGCCAGGAACAGAACTACCGCCCCCGCCGTCAGCAAAGTGAAAAACGTTGACTTCACTTGCAGTTCCTTTGTAGTATTTCAAAGTAATGGTTGATGTGACTGGCGTCAGCCAAATACATTCATCACCCGAGCGCGGTCTCAAATTTCGCCGTCGTCCTGGACCGGACCTCCTCCAAAGAGGCTCCCTCCATCATTTCAGTCAGTGTCAGGCGCCCTTCGCAGAATCGAAAAACGGCCAGGTCGGTGATTATCACATCAACTGATCCAACGGCTGTAAGAGGTAACGTACACTCGGGCACGATCTTGGAACTCCCGTCCCGACTGGCGTGGGTCATGGTTACGATCAGACGCTTTGCGCCAGATGCCAGATCCATGGCCCCGCCTACCCCAAGCAACGGTCTCCCGGGCGCAGCCCAGTTGGCTAGATTGGCCTGTTCGTCAACCTGCAGGCCGCCCATGATCGCCGCGTCCACATGTCCGCCGCGGATCATGGCAAAGGAATCTGCGCTGTCGAAATAACTGCTGCCCGGCAGCGCAGTCACCGGAATCTTGCTGGCGTTAATCGGGAATTCCATCGCGCCGCCGCTCTCCGGCGCCGGTCCCACCCCCAACATGCCGTTCTCGGTATGCAAAATGATTTCGTGCTGCGGCGTGATCAGGTCGGCGACGAGCGTCGGAATTCCGACGCCAAGATTGACAATGTCTCCCGGTTTCAATTCAGCCAGGGCCCGCCGCGCCAACTTCATGCGCACGTCGTCTGCTTTCTTTCCACTGTCTGCGATCGACGCCGAAGAACCCAGATCAGCCTCCGCGGTCTTTACCGGTACCAGGTAGTCCACGTAGCAGCCAGGCGTATGTATCCCCTCCGGGGGCAGCTCGCCGGCGGGGACGCACTCCTCGATCTCGGCGATGACAAGGTCCGCAGCCGTAGCCATCGCGCGGTTAAAGTTTTGCTCGGTCATGCGGTAAGCAAGGTTACCCGTAGTATCCGCACTCCACGCCCGGATTAGTGCGACATTCGCCCGCAATGCAGGTTGAAAGACATGCTCGCGTCCGTCAATACACTTTGTCTCCCGTCCTTTGCCCAAGACAGTTCCCGCGGCCGTCGGCGTAAAGAAACCGCCCAACCCAGCGCCGCCGGCGCGAATCGCTTCGACCATAGTGCCTTGCGGCATTACCTCGAACTCGATAGCGCCCGTCTGTGCTGCCGCTACCGCTTCTGGATTGCTCGTGAAAAACGAGCCGATCGCTTTCCTGATCTGGCCGTTTCGCAGCAACCGCCCCCCGCCCAGGCCCGGCTCGCCAACATTATTGGCGATATAGGTCAGATCGCACACCTCGGTCTCAGCCAGAGCGTGCAATATCTGCGTAGGATTCCCGGTCATGCCAAACCCGCCTACCAGGATCGTGTCCCCTGACCTGACAAGAGCCGCCGCTTTGGTTGGCGTGATGATCGGTACCTGCTTCACGGGTCTACCCTCTCCACCACAGTCGCCTCACCCTGGCCCACGCCCACGCACAAAGTTGCCAGGCCGAAGCGGCAAGTCTCCCCCGCCTCGGCCCTGCGCTGCATTTCGTGAATCAGCGTCGTCAGAATGCGGGCGCCGGAACAACCAAGGGGATGCCCCAGCGCAATTGCGCCGCCGTTTACATTCGTGATCGCTTCGCTCAACGCCATCTCCCGCAAAACTGCCAGCGTCTGCACCGCGAAGGCCTCATTGATTTCAACCAGATCGATCTCTTCGATCGATAACCCCGACCGCACAAGTGCTTTGCGCGCGGCGGAAACTGGTCCCAGCCCCATCACGCGGGGATCGACGCCTGCCGCGGCCGAGGCAACCCAGCGCGCTAGGGGTTGGATTCCCAGGGCATCTGCTCTGCTTCGAGACATCAAGACCAACGCACACGCGCCGTCATTCAGCCCGCTGGAATTGCCCGCTGTCACCGTACCGCCCTGGCGAAAGGCCGGCCTCAGCTTGCCTAGTGCCTCGATGCTGGTCGCAAGCTGGTAGCCGTCGTCCGTCTTCGTGTAGCGCGGATGCTCGTCAGTATTCACAACAACGGATTCGCCCCTCCTCTGCGGGATCTCTACGGGCACGATTTCGTTGCTGAAGCGCTTTTCATCGATCGCGCGGACGGCCCGTTCTTGGCTCTGCAACGCGAAGCGGTCCTGCTCCGCGCGGCTGATCTCGCCGCCTGAAATTTCGGAGGCACAGCTCAGATCGTAGATGTTCTCGGCCGTCTCTCCCATCGCCTCCAGAGGGAAAATCGCCTCCAGGGCCGGATTGGGAAAGCGCCAGCCGATAGTCGTATCATAGCCTGTAACGTTGCCCGAAGGGCCAAAGCCGGTTGGATTCTTGGCCAGCGAATAGGGCGCGCGTGTCATGCTCTCCACGCCGCCTGCAACGAAGATTTCGCCTTCGCCGCACAGAATCGCCCGTGCAGCCTGGTTGACCGCGGTCAGACCGCTGGCGCACAGTCGGTTCACGGTTACGGCCGCCACCTCCTGCGGCAGACCTGCCAGCAGCGCGGCCATGCGTGCGACATTGCGGTTGTCTTCGCCAGCTTGATTGGCGCAGCCGAAGTAGACTTCCTCAATCTCGTCTGGCTCTATTCCTGCCCGCGACACTGCCTCGCGGACAACCAACGCCGCCAGGTCATCCGGCCGTACCGAAGCCAGCGCGCCGCGAATCCTGCCTATCGGCGTGCGCACTGCACTGACTACGACGACTTCAGTCATTCAGTTCAGCCCACTATGTTGATCAGAGCCTGGATGAAGCCGAAATGCTGCGCCTCATGGTAGGTGTTGAAGACAAGCGCGCCGTCAATGTCCGACAGCGTCATGCCCGAACCCGTCGTGAATTGGCTAAAACCGTTCTCACTGAAGCGACCGCCGGCGTAGTCGGCCTCCAGCTGTTCCAATTGGGACATCAGCATCGCCGGTAACGCCTCGGCATCCGGCTCGGTTTCCCAGTCTGCCGGTGACGTGTTTGGCAAGTACAGCGGGACCATAGCCTCGGCGACAGGCAGGGGAAGACCGCTGGGGCGGTACACCAGTCGCGGCAAAACGACCACAAGGTGTCCCAGATTCCAGGCAATGTTGTTGTCGAATCCCGGCGGCATTGCCAGTAGTTGCTTGGCGGAAAGGCTTTCAACTGCCGTATGTATCGAAGAGCGGATGTGTCGGTGTATACCGATGCCCACTTGAGACATGTCTTCACTCCCTTTCATTGTTCGGATGATAGCAATGGGTTCTAGATGGGCCAACACTCTCTTGCCTTCCAGGACGAGTGTCTTTCCCATGCTCAGCCAGCATTGTACCACAGCCGAAATTCGCCCACATACGCGCCGCGGTCGAGCAGCTGTGCTTGCAGGACGGGCTTGTGAGGGGCCGCTGCGGGGCCAGTCGCTCGGTGCTAAGGACGGCCGCGGGAACTGCAAGGGACAAGAGGAAGGTGCGTACATGTTAGCAGCGAGTGAACGTTGCGGCGCTGACGTGACCGGCTTTGGAAGGGGGGCGTTGATGAGTCTGTCGCCCCGCACAAGGGAGGGCCGAAGGGCGACCCCCCAGATGGGCGGCAGACAGGCATGAGCCGACGAGGGCGACTTCGCCAATGACGTCAGAAATCGTTTTGCCGGATCTTCAGCATTCCTTCATAATTTCTGAACAATTCTGTGCGAAAATAGGACTGAAGATTGAACAGCGCTTTGGGCGGGCTGAAAACGAACTGAAGGCCAACCCAGCCGGCTCCTCCCAATTCGACTTCTCAGCAGTGGTGGGGGAAGAGATCTCGTGTCCCAAACGATCCTGGTCATCGACGATGAAGTGAACCTGCGCGATATGGTGCGCCTGTATTTGGAGCGGGAGGGATATCGCGTCGTCGAAGCGGCGAACGGGCGCGATGCGCTATTCGTTGCGCGTTTTGAGAAGCCGGACTTGGTGCTCCTTGACCTGATGATGCCGCAGATGGGGGGCTATGATTTCATTCGGCTCTACAGGCAGGAGTCTGATTCACCTATCATCATTCTCACTGCAAAAATGGAGGAAAGCGACAAAGTCGCTGGTCTGGAGCTTGGCGCCGACGACTATGTCACTAAGCCTTTTGGCATTCAGGAGCTAATCGCACGTGTGCGTGCAGTGCTCAGAAGAGCGGGACAGCCGTCACAACTGCCAGAGATACTTCGCGTTGGAGAGATAACCCTTGACCGCGCCGGGCGTACTGTCAACGTCAGCGGCCATCCGGTCGCACTTACTCCTTCCGAATTCGACCTGCTGGAAACTTTCATGCTGTCACCTGGAAGGGCATTTTCCCGCCTCGATCTGTTGGAATCGGTAAGCGGCGACGCCTACGAAGGCTACGAGCGAACCATCGACGTTCACATTCGCAATCTGCGAACAAAGATCGAACTCGTTCCGAGCAAACCGCGCTTTATTCAGACCGTATATGGCATGGGTTACCGATTTGCCGCGGAGACAACATAAATGATCCGTTCCCTGGCTGTAAAGTTGACATTGGCGATTCTCGCAGTAGGCGTCTCTGGCGCTCTGCTCGTCGCAATTATAAGCGCCCAGCGAACGCGCCTGGAATTCGACAGATTCGTCTCCCAGCAGAGCGACAACTCCGTCGTGGCCGTGCTGCTGTTGGGGTTCTACGAGGAACACGATTACAGCTGGGAGGGGATCGAACAGTGGTTGAACAATGAACCTTCACTGAGTTTTCTGAGCCAGCTTGTCGTACTGGCCGACAGCAGTCAAAAAATCATTTATTCGCCCGATCCGGGCCAGAGGGAACGCGATGCAGACTCGTTTGAATTAGGTGAAGGCATTAGCGTCATTCATGACAACGAGCTAGTCGGAACCGCCTATCTCGGGAACCTTCTCATTCCTGAAGAGGGTCTGCCCGGCTTCTCCCCTGAGAGCTTCTTTCTCTACAGTGTGAGTCAGGCGACAGTGCTGGCCGCCGTAATCGCAGCATTTCTGGCCTTGGCTCTGGGCGTTCTGCTCTCGCGCGCCCTAACGCGTCCTCTACGTGATCTCACCACAGCCACAGAAGAGATGGCGGCCGGCCAACTTGGCAAGCAGGTCGATGTGCACACCCAGGATGAGATCGGAAAGCTGGCAGCATCATTTAACAGGATGAGCAAAGATCTGGCCGAGGCCAGCCGTCTGCGCCGTCAGATGACCGCCGACATTGCCCACGACCTGCGAACGCCGCTGACCATTTTGCGGGGATATACTGAAGGTCTCTGCGACACTACTATTCAGGGCGGCCAGGAGCTGTACGATCTCCTCCACCTGGAAGTGGTCCACATCCAGCACCTGGTGGAGGATCTGCGCACGCTTTCCTTGGCGGATGCCGGCGAGTTGACGCTTGATCGCCGCGTCATCGATCCCAAAGCTCTGCTGGAACGGGCTGGTTTGGCGCATGTTGTGTCGGCACGCCAGAAGGACATTATGCTGCGCGTGGATGCACCCGACACGCTGCCTTCCGTTGCTGTTGATGTGGAACGAATGACGCAGGTGCTCAACAATCTGGTTGCAAATGCTCTGCGGTTCACTTCGCAGGGCGAAATAGTCCTCAGCGGGGCCAACCAGGATGGTACAGTTACCCTGCACGTGACCGATTCAGGCACAGGCATCGCCCCCGATGAACTCAGGAATATCTTCGACCGTTTCTACAAGGTAGACAGGTCTCGCCATCGCGACGGGCAGGCACAGTCCGGACTCGGTTTGGCCATAGCCAAAGCGATCGTCGAGGCCCACGATGGCGCAATTCTTGCCGAGTCAACCCCTGGCAAGGGCACACGATTTACAGTCCAACTTCCCAAATCCACAATTTAACACAGCATCGCAACAGGTCCTTCACATTTCCTGAATGATTTTCCTGTAAGATTGCTTATATCGTCGGATGCCGTCCTGCGTCATGCGCAGCACGGTCAGCGAATGTCGTCAAGGCAAAGCAAGAATCTGGGTTACCGGTATTCAGAAAATGGCGGCCTTGCCCACGCTCACCATATGCTGACATCTTCAGCGACTGTCTGCGAACATGACTTTGCAGACCTGTTATCCCGGCATCCAATTGCGCTCCATGAAAGGAATGCATTCTCATGCTGAACGCCCGCATCTCTGGTTCCAGTTCATGGGGTAGTTTGGTCGAACGGACAGATCCTGATCAGGCATGGTGATAAACTACCGTGTTTGACATTGGAGGCACATGATGTACAAACTCCTTCGGTACTTTGGCACGCTCCTGCTTGCAATTGCACTGGGCTCGCGCGGGGTAGGTACAGTCCTGGCCTATGGTAATGGCGACAAGACTGACCCCGTTGCGTTTATAAACCGGACAACGCATGATGTGGAAGATGACGACGGCGGCGAGGACGACGACGCCGACACCCCTCCGCCAACCGACAATGACGGCTACGATACGCCGGCGACCGATTATGATGGTATCGACACGCCGATGACCGATAACGACGGTGTCGACACACCTATTTCCACCGATGACGATGGTGTAGATACGCCCTATACCGACTACGATGGCGACGACAGACCAAGAGTTCCTGCGTTGAGAGCAGAAGTGACTGGGAACCAGGTGGAGTTGAGCTGGGACCCGGTGGCAAACGCGCATCGATATGAGCTCTGGGTGTGGGATAGCAAAAACAACTGGCGTCAGATTGGCGGAGACAGCCTGACCGGCACGACGTATACGCATTCAGATCTTGTGGCAGACACCGTCTACTTTTACGCAATTCGAGCCGTGAATGCAGAGGGAGAGGCGAGCGAATGGACAGACAATGTGCGTGCGGCTGTGGCCCCCTGGCAGCCTGCGGAGGGAGCTCCTGTGCTGTCGGCAACCCCGGCAGACGGCGAAGTGGGGTTAAGCTGGAACACCATTTCGGGAGCAGTTCGCTATGAGCTTTGGGTGTGGTGGGACGAGGCGACTGGTTGGCAGCAGATCGGCGGTAACAATCTGACGAGTACGAGTTACACCTATGAGGGAGCAACAGCTGGGCTGAAATATTATTTCACCGTCCGGCCGGTAAATGGTTCGGGAGACTTCGGCCCATGGTCGGAGACTATTGAGTCTAATACATCTGAAGTCTTAGTTAGGGCCGTCCAAAACGTTGTCGACGTGACTCCGTTCACCGACAACGATGGTTACGACACGCCGGCTACCGATAACGACGGATTTGACACGCCGCAAACGGATTACGATGGAATCGATACACCTACGACCTCCCATGATGGTGTCGACACGCCGCTAACCACAGACAACGACGGAGTGAGCACGCCATACACCGACTACGACGGCATTGACACGGCAACGCCGCTCACCACCGACAACGACGGATACACCACGCCGGCTACCGATTACGATGGGAGAGATACACCGGTGACCGACAACGATGGTATCGACACGCCGTTCACCACCGACAACGACGGTGTGAGCACGCCGTACACCGACTACGACGGCATCGACACGCCAACGCCGCTCACCACCGACAACGACGGATACACCACGCCGGCTACGGATTACGATGGGAGAGATACACCGGTGACCGACAACGATGGTATCGACACGCCGTTCACCACCGACAACGACGGGGTGAGCACGCCGTACACCGACTATGACGGCATCGACACACCAACGCCGCTCACCACCGACAACGACGGCACCGACAGTGACGGCATCGACACGCCCACGCCGACCGACAACGACGGCACCGACAGTGACGGCATCGACACGCCCACGCCGACCGACAACGACGGCACCGACAGCGACGGCATCGACACGCCTACGCCGTCACCTGACACACCAACGCCGTCACCTGACACACCAACGCCGTCACCTTACACACCAACGCCGTCACCTTACACACCAACGCCGTCGCCTGAAACACCTACGCCGTCACCTGACACACCTACGCCGTCGCCTGACACACCTACGCCGTCACCGGTTCTGAGCGACGTCAGCAGCGTCAGCAGCGTCAGCAGCGTCAGCGCCGACAGCTGAGAAAGTGACTAACTACGACATGGACGCCACTGTCTCAACCGTTCCCCTATACCCACAGACCGGCTTTCCCGAAGACTCTCGACTGCCCGGGCTGCCTCAACTCTTCGACGGAGACTGGGTCTGGCAGGCTAGCCGCGATCATCTCCCAGCCTGGGATACCGCTCCTGCCCAGGTACGTGTGCGCCATTTCAGCCACAACCCTGGCAGAACTGCAATTGTCAGTTATATCGCGGAGTGGGACCCCGAAGAGTACATCCCTTCAGAGATTTTCACGTTCCGGCTTGATTCCCGCAGGCCGATCTCTTTCTCTCGCTACCCTCAAGACCCAGCCCTTCCAGGACTTGAGGAAGCCGCACACCCCGACACCGCGCTAAGGCTGCTCAACCGCCATGTGTTCGCATTCCCCAGGCGCCAACTGCGCGTGGACATGGTTCGCTACCGACCAGGCAGTCGCGCCGTACTGCGCCACAGGTCGGGAAAGATTCGCCTCTACCTACGTGTAATGCGGCCCTCGGCTGTGCCGAATCTGCTCGCTGCCGCCGAGCTGGTCGCGCACTCCGGATTCGCAGTTCCCAGGGCAGTCGGGGCTTGGGACGAAGGCGGTATTGTCTGGCTGTCTGAAATTCCGGGCAAAAACGTACGGTGGCTCATGCGCCGCGGCAAACCGCCGGACCCTAACGTAGTTCTCGACGGGCTGGAGAGTTTGTGGTCGGCCCCATTCCAAAGTGAAGGTCGCGCATTTGATTTGGCGGCGGCCTATCGGAGGGCTAAGCGTACCTTCAAACATGCACTGCGCAACGCAGACGCGGCACGTCCTCTGCTCGACACGCTAACTCGAGAGCTGGATCCCTTCGCCAAGTCGTGGCGGCCCTCCGCCATCGCCCACAACGACTTCTACGACGATCAAATGCTGCTCCTGCCCGACGGCCGCGTGTCAATTGTCGACTTTGAAGAAACCGGTCCGGGGGACCCGATGCTGGATGTGGGCAATTTTCTGGCGCACCTGAAATGGGCTTCTACTTTCGGACGGGGGCGCAAGACCGACGCGAGCGGCACATACTACAACCAACTCCGATCTGCGGCACTCGATCGTCTCTGCTGCCAAGAACAGGAACTCGACCTGAGGGAAGCAATCTGTCTGTTCAGATTGACCACCAACACGATTCGCCGCCTTTCACACGACTGGGAGGCACGCACGGCAGTCGGCTTGAATCTGGTCACAGAGAGACTGGGCTGAACATTCCTGGAGGCGCTATTGGCAGTACCACCTCTTCGCCACCGACTCTTGGCATGGGGGCCGGCTGTCTCAATCGTTGGGTTGGCGCCGGCATTTTGACTGAATGGCCCGCTAGCTTTTCCGATCGGGCGGGTGTATTCGGCCTCCTCCCTCTTCTTGGCTCCCGTGCGACGTCCTGAGACAGGACCCGATTCAAGAGCTTAAGTTCCCTCTGGCGACTGGGCTGGCCACTGCAGTCGCCGGCGCGGCCCATGCTTTCCTTTTCGGAGAGCAGGGCAGAAAGTGCCCGGAATTCGTGCCTCTGATACTGTTTATAGTCCCCACCCCGCTACTTCCCCTCGCACTACCTCTGGAGTTGGAATCTTCGGGGGAGTAGCCCCCTTCAACATCCATCGTCCCTCACTAGCCGATCACTTCCGACACTGGGTTGGAAACTCCCACCCAGAACAAGTCTTGCCTTCAGTCTGGCTAGGGCCAATCTCACGAAATATCGTCTGACTTCTCGATTTTCAGACAGCGCGACTCTCTTCCAAACAACCAATTGCCCCAAAAAAAGTGAATGTTGCGGCATCTCAACAACGTGTTAACATTTCGTTAACAGGCGTTAGGTACAGTTAAGTAATGTGAGTTTCCCTACGAAACATTGATGGTTCCCTAAACCGATCTACCTGAACTGTCTGCTGCGAAAGTTGAGTTGATAAAAATGAAACGATCGATCATGACTGTACTCATCGTAATATCCATTCTGGGGCTCGCTGCTTGCGGCCGTGGCAGTGAAGCCGCGGCAACTGACGACAGCGAAGCGATCAGCAGCACGAGCGAGGAAAGCAGTAGCACCTCGACGAACGCCGAATCAGCCTCAGCGCTGGACAGCTCCTACGAAGGCGCTCTGCCGCCGACAAGCCAGCTCGTCCTGGGCATCTTGCAGTTAGAGGAGACTGGTGATGCCGTGACCGGCGCGCAGGCAGCAACAATGTTGCCACTCTGGCTGGCGTTGCAAAGCGGGTCCATTCAGAACCAGTCTGAACGGGCCGCGATTCTACGTCAGATCGAAGGCGCGCTTACCGATGTGCAATTCGATGCAATCAGTGCCATGCAGCTGACATTCACCGATATGAACGACTGGGCGCAGGCCAATGGAATAGAGCTGCCCCAGCTCGGCCAAGGAGGCCGTCAGGGTGGACAAGGTGGACAGGGCGGACAGGGTGGACAGGGTGGACAGGGTGGACAGGGTGGCCAGGGCGGACAAGGTGCCCAGGGGGGCATATTTGCCGATATGTCAGCAGAGGAACGAGCTGCGTTTCGGCAAGAAATGCAGGATCTGTCACCTGAAGAGCGCTCTGAGCGACTACAGGAAATGGGAGTTGAAGTTCCCGAAGGTGGCTTTCAAGGTGGCGCTGGGCAGGGCCGTGCCGGTGGCGGTGGAACTTTCGCCATGCTTACACAATCGCTAATCGAGCTTCTTCAGTCAAAGGCTTCAATCTAGCAAAGTTGCCGCGGCATTTATCCTTAGGACTTTCGCTAAGCTGGCTGGAAAGCAGGGATAGTCGGGCTGCGAAGTTGGTTTCGCAGATAATTGCTGAAGAGGTCAGTATGCACGCGATAGATGGTTTTGTTGAGCAAGGAGGCGTGGACCTTCAGGGACAGCCAAGCATGGTAACAGCAAGCGAGGTGATTGCGCTGAGAACGAGCTTTGCGACATTGGCATTTGGCGGAGCCTGTTAGCTGCTTCAATTCGCGATGAAATTCTTCGATCTGCCAGCGCAACTCGTTCGCGTTTTGAGCGACTTGCGTGATCACGGTCTCATCCAGATCATTGGTGATGACCCAGTCAATGTCGCCGTTTATGGCAACTACCTTGAACAATCTCACTTTGAAAGGCACTTTCTTGAGCTTGACAATGATGCCATGCGTAAGCCGTTCGTCGTTCCAATCGATCGCATCGAGATGGATATAGCCATCTTCTGCGCTCAGACTGACCATGCGGTTGGCTTTCAGTGTGGTGTAAAAGGTCAATCCCAGACGGTGAACCAGCTTCAAGTTCTGCCAGGAGCCATACCAACTATCAAAAAGCACAGTCTTGGCCTGTATCTGTTTGGCGCCAACCGCTCGCAGCAGCAGCTCTTGAAAATGGTCGTTCTTTGTCTTGCCATCCGCTTCTTTGGCGTATATGCGGAAATCAATCGGATAATAGTCGCCGTCTTCACCACTGGTATGAATCAGGTTCACGACTGCGATGCCGCGCACCAGACCACCTTCAGCGCCACTGTACTGCAGCTTTACCATCTCGATTGACCGTGAGTAGCGTTTGTCTTGCACACTGTCGTCAATAATCAGGTAAGCGTCTGGGCTGTCTTCGATCTGTCCTGCCACCAGTTCCCACAGATGGCTGGCTGTGAGTCGCTCCCGTTTCAGAAAATCGCTGACTCCATCGTGGCTCATGCCTTCCAGATGTTCAGCCAGATTGGTACAGGTGTAGTTGATCGGCGTGCTGACAAGGTATTCGACATACTTCTGTTTCGTAATCATGTCTCAAGCTTACAGGATCCTGTCCTCCTAGCGAAAGTCCTAATCCTGTTGATTTGAAACGAGGACTACCAATGAAGACCATCCTTATGGGTTTGGTGATATTGCTCGTTTTCGGAACTGGCGGGTACTACGGCTACAATACTTATTTCGTGTCCGAACAACCGGAAGTAGTGGAGCCCGAGTTGCAGACAGCCCAGGTGCGCCGCGGCGATCTGGTTTTGACTGCAGGCGGGATCGGCACACTCTTCGCCTGGGAGGAGACGAAGGTCGGATTTCCCAGCAGCGGTATCGTAAGCAGCATCGCCGCACAGGTCGGCGATCAAGTGGATATCAATCAGATTCTTGCAACACTGGAGTACGATTCAACTCTGAATTCACAGCTCATTTCGGCCCAGATCAACCTGCGACTGTCCGAAATCGCGCTAATCGAATTGACCGGAGAGGCGAGCGGAGCCGACCTCGCCGCTGCCCAATCCAGCCTGGCCGCCGCGCAGGCCGAATATGACCGTTTGGTGGCGCCTCCAACCGCTGAGGAGGTCAATGCTGCTCGCAGCGAACTGCTCAGCGCCCAAAAAGCCCTTGAGAATCTGCTCGCTGGTCCCTCGCAGGATACTCTGACGAGCCTGCAAGCCGATCTGAGTTCTGCAGAAATCGCTCGCGCGGAGGCCCAGGGTGCATATGACAGAGTAGCCTGGCGCAACGATGTAGGCAGCACCACCCAAGCTGCCGAACTGCAGACGGCTACCCTTGCCTACGAGAAAGCCTTGGCGCAGTTCAATATCAATACTGCTGGCGCGTCTGAAGATGCAGTCGAATCGGCCAGAGGCCGTATTCTGCAAGCCCAGAATGCTCTTAACCTCGTGCTTCAGAACGCCGATGAAATGGACGTGGCCGCTGCCAGGGCCAAAGTAGAACAGAATCGTGCTGCGCTGGAAGACCTGCTGGACGGGCCAAGCGCTGAGGCACTGGAAAAGGCTGAACTCGCTGTCGAGCAGGCCCGCCTGGCGGCCGATGACGCAAAGCGTGAGGTCGAAGGAGGCACAATCCGTGCGCCGATTGCCGGCGTTGTAACTTCAGTTGCCATTCAGCAGGGTGACGCAGCCACTGGAGGCCCGATTTTCGGCCTTGCAAATACCGATGTTGCCCAGGTTCGATTCTGGATCGAGGAACTCGACGTAGCCGCCGC
Source organism: Caldilineaceae bacterium (assembly GCA_963662575.1). Taxonomy (GTDB): domain Bacteria; phylum Chloroflexota; class Anaerolineae; order Caldilineales; family Caldilineaceae; genus Bin5. Next base: position 4,263,526 of record OY759723.1, on the reverse strand, counting down.
TGTACCCGGTTTCCCGGTCAGCATTGTTTTCGAAGCCTTCCCCGAGTTCACTTATACCGGTCAGATTACACGCGTCGAACCTGCCCTGGTTGAAGTTGATGGCGCCTCCGCGATTCAGGCATGGGCAAGTATAGATATGACGCAGCACGCAGCGCCGCTCCTATTTGGAATGAATGCCGATGTGGAAATCATTGCGGGCGAAACTCGCAACGCCTTGCTTGTGCCAGTACAGGCCCTGCGAGAGTTCAGTCCTGGACAAACTGCGGTCTTCGTCGTCGGACCAAACGACGAACTTGAGTTTCGACCAGTCCAAGTAGGCCTGAGGAATTTCGTCAGCGCGGAAATAATTTCCGGCCTCGAGGATGGGGAGACGATCAGTACCGGAGACTCCCAGGTCGGTACCAATTGACTGAAGTAATCAGGCCATGGCCTGCTGCCTGACTACGAGGACGACAACATGAGTGATGACGTTATTGAGATTGCCAAACTGACAAAGACCTACGGCGAAGGTGATATCGCCGTGCATGCTTTGAAGGAACTGGACCTGAAGGTAGAACGAGGCGATTTCGTTGCCATCATGGGGCCTTCCGGATCAGGAAAGTCCACCCTGATGAACATTGTCGGCTGCCTGGACCGCGCTACCAGCGGTCTCTATATTCTTGACGGTGAAGACGTCAGTCAGCTCAATCGCGACGAGCTGGCCAGCGTGCGCAATCGCAAAGTAGGTTTCGTCTTCCAATCCTACAATCTGTTGCCCCGCCTGAGCGCACGCAAAAACGTGATGCTGCCGATGATGTACAATGGTTTTCAGAATTGGAATGAGGCCGAACGCAGCGATAGGGCTGCCGAGTTGCTGGACCTCGTCGGCCTGGGCGACCGTCTTCATCATCTACCGACCGAGTTGTCAGGTGGTCAACAGCAGCGCGTAGCGATTGCCCGGGCATTGATCAACGATCCGTCGCTGATACTGGCCGATGAGCCCACTGGGAATCTAGACACTAGCTCAAGCACTGAAATAATGAGCATATTTCATCGACTGCATCAACAGGGCGCGACAATCGTCATGGTTACGCATGACCCGGAACGAGCACGCGAGGCGCAGCGTGTCATCAACGTATTGGATGGAAAAGTCGTCGCCCCGCAGACCGAAATCGATCGCCTCGTGGTGGCTTAGAGCTACCACTCGTGATTTTGGGCTGATTGTGGAAAACTAAGCGTAGGTTGGCTGTATCGCACGCATGAGGAGATAATCAACATATGCTTCAGGACTCAGTCGGATCTGCGCCTTCAGGCAGACAGACGTTGGAAAATGAATCTCTCAGTGATTTGCATGGAATGACCCTTCCCAACACCTTTCGTGTCGCCTGGGAAGGGGTCATGCTCAACAAACTGCGCTCATTTCTTACCACCCTGGGCATAATCATCGGTGTCGCCGCAGTGATTATTATGCTGGCTGTCAGTGCCGGCGCCGAAGCCGAGATAGAGGATCAGATGAGCGGGCTTGGATCCGAACTGATTATGGTTACGCCGTTTCGCAGTTTCGGCGGCGTCCGCGGAGGCCAACGCGGCGGCGGCCCCGGCAACATCACTACATTTACCTATGATGAGGTTGTTTTCCTTTCACAGAATCTGCGTAATGTCAGAGGTGTATCCCTCGAACAGAGCACGAATCAGAATGTAAAGAGTGGTTCTACAACGATGACGGGAGTCTCGATTGTTGGCGTAACCGCCGACTTCCTGCAGGTACGCAACTACCAGGTTGCCAGGGGGCGATTTTTCACTGCGGCCGAAAATGACGCCAACCAGCGAGTCGCTATCCTTGGCGCGGGCATCGCTGGAGACATTTTCGCCAGCGTCGACCCAATTGGGCAACAGGTACGTATCGGTTCCTCTACATTTACAATAATAGGGGTGATGAAAGAGCAGGGCGTCGTTGGCGCGACTGATAACGATGGCCGCATATATATTCCGGCCTCGGTTGTATTCAAAAAGTTCAGCGGTAGCCGTTTTGGCGGAGATCGCGTACGCATGATTCTGGTCAAAGCGGAGAGCAGCGAACTGATGGAAAGTGTGATGAGCCAAATTACAGCCTTGCTCGCCGCACGCCGCGATGTTGATCCTGCCGACCCGGATTTCGGTGTACGTACACAGCAGGACATAGTCGACGCCCGAGCTTCCACCACAGCTGCCTTCCGTAGTCTTCTGACATGGGTCGCCGCAGTCTCGCTTGTCGTGGGCGGTATCGGCATAATGAACATCATGCTTGTAAGCGTGACTGAACGGACTCGCGAGATCGGCCTTCGCCAGGCTCTCGGCGCCCGCCCGCGCGACGTGCAACGGCAGTTCCTGCTGGAGGCGGTGATGCTCAGTCTGGTAGGCGGGCTAGCCGGACTCTTCATTGGCGTGGGCGGCTCCTTTGTTTTTGGAGAACTGGGCGGCATGCGCACCGAACTTGTGCCGCTGTCGTTGCCCATGGCCTTCGGAGCGTCCGCGGCCGTCGGCATCTTTTTTGGCTACTACCCGGCCACGCAGGCAGCGCAATTGGATCCAATTGAGGCTCTGCGGCGGGAATAGAAATAGCGTGACCGAAGTTAGAAATTTTTCACTTGCCGCCACTTCTGGTGGCCCCCCATAGAATCGGGAGAAACTATAGATGTTCTCGACGTTGAAAGGTATCTTTTTGTCGGCTGGGCTGATGGCAATCTTGCTGGTCCTTAGCGCATGTAACCAACCAGCTTTGCCCGCGCAATCCTCCACACCTGCCCAGCAAGAGTCGGACGCTACTGGGTCTTCCGAGGCTGTTGAGTCCTCAGACGCTGCCGAGCCCGTTGAAGACGCCGACTCTGATAGCACTGTTGTCTTGGACCGGATAAATCTGAACGACATGACCCGTGAACAGCTTCTCGAAACCATTCCTGACTTCGGCAGTCGAATGGTTCGCGAATTCTTCGAGTATCAGCCTTATGTCAGCATTCAGCAGTTTCGCCGCGAAATTGGAAAGTATGTCGACGACGAACAGGTAGCCTACTATGAGAGTTATGTCTATGTTCCGATTGAAGTGAATGACTCAGACGGAGAAACACTGAAACAGATGCCAGGTGTGGATGACGCCACTGCTGAATCCCTTATGGCAGCGCGCCCATTCGATTCGTCCGATGCCTTTCTAGCTGCGCTCTCCGAGCACGTCAGTGAAGAACAGCTGGATTTGGCTGCATCGTACCTTACCGAGTAATGCCATGAACGCAGACATCCTGGTCAATCGATATCGAACCTTCCTGCTGATTGTCGCAGGGTTCAGTTGTGTCTTTACAATTGTTGAGTTGTGGCTGGAGGAACATACTGGCGACCCGCCCCAGCTAATCCCATTCTTCCTCTGTGGTATTGGCGCGGTCGCGATCGCGGCCGCGCTCTTCCGCCCGCGGCGCATTACTCTGAAGCTGCTGCGAATTGTAATGGGCGTCATGCTGTTCGGCAGCCTCTTTGGTCTCTTTGAACATGTCGAACATAATTTGGAATTCGCCAAGGAGATCCGCCCCAACGCATCATTCTCAGTCCTGCTATCGGATACCTTGCACGGCGCCAACCCGCTGCTTGCACCTGGCATTCTGGCGCTGGCAGCGGTCCTGGCCATTGCTGCCACTTACTTTCACCCTGTTCTGCAAGCGCCGGACAAGTCGAAATGACAGCTCCTTCCTGTCACTACTAACCCAATTTCGACAGATGTCGCCGCACGAACTTCCTCCGACTCTGCGGGCTCCCCGCCGACCTCGATTCTGAAGCGGCAAGAATGCCCCCTGTCGGCCGCACAACCGCCCAACTCTCGTAACCGGCCGGACTAAGAACGTGTTTCCTCTGTTTGGGAACACACTCAGGATTTTCCCCTCTCCTTCCATCAGGTATACTTCCTTCACAACAAGCCGCGAAAACACGCTCTGGAAGGACTCTATCCGATGGATCAACGCAAGATCGCACTGGCTGCCGCTGGCTGGCTTGTCGCAGTCCTCATCATTGGTCTGACCCGGCCAGAACCTCCCCCTGCGTTCCAGACTCTTACCGCCGACGCTTACTTTGACAAGGTGTACGGCGCCTGGAAAGCGACCATGCTCGCCAACCACTCCGGCCTCCAACTTCAAGGCATATACATTGACGAGCCGGGTCCTCCGGGATCGTTTTCTCTCCTGCTGCTTGAAGAATGGTCAACCGACGACGACACACACGTCGAATGGGTGGATCTCCACATTCTGGAAACCCATGGACTCAATCCCACCCCCGAACAGATACGCGATGAGTGGGTCGACCACCTGAACCACGACATCTGGGTATCGACGCGCCGCGCCCGCGACCTGATGGATGAAGGCCTGCTGCCGCCGGAAACCGGGTTCCCCAGCAACAATCCTGATGGCGCCTGGTCCATCGACGCCCAACTGCAGACCGAACTGTTTGGGATGTTGGCTCCCGGCATGCCCTATGCAGGCGCAACCTACGCCGAGCGGTTCGCACGCATTACCAATAGCGGTCCCGCCGTCGAGGCCAGCGCCTTCTTCGCGATCCTGTATAGCCTCGCCTTCTTTGACGACGACGTGCCCGCCCTGATTGCCGCCGCCCGCCAGCAGACTGCTGACGAAGCCATCATCGCCCCTATAGTCGATAATGTCGTGCTCTGGCACCAGCAAAACCCGGAGGACTGGCGCATGAGCCGGCAGCTCATCCGCGACATGTACGACACTGACCCGATGTGGTGGGCTTCACGAGTCAACTTTGCCGTCACCATCATGGCTCTGTTGTATGGAGAAGGCGACATTCTTCGGACCATCGAAATCGCCGCCTTGGCCGGCTGGGATGCCGACAACACCATGGCAACCGCCGCCGGCCTCCTGGGCCTGATCCACGGTTACGACAACCTCCCCGAAGAAATCGCCTCCAGCACCGACGTCTATTTCAATGAAGACATAACCGGCGATCTGCCTCGTTACGACACCGTCACAGAATTTGCCCGCCGTACCCAGGTCTTGGCAGAGATGATGATCTCGAATGCAGGTGGAACGGTATCGCAAGGCGTGTACAGGATTCCAGTTGAAACGCAATCGAATCGAGGGCGCTGACAAGGATGGCGGGTCTGAGGTACTGGTCTATCCCCCTTTCCCTCTTGATCGTATCGTTCACGGCCTACGGTGGCATGGTTTCCATGCAACTCCGTCACGGCAACCTGGGAACGACGGAAGTTGCCGAGTTTCTGGCCTGGTTTGGCCTGGCCTTCGCAGCCTACGCCGGCGCCATATTCTGGTTGGAGCGGTGGTGGCAAGCCCGCGGCCCCGCAAGCCCTCATTCACGACCGCGTTTCAGAGGATTCTACCTTCTCGCGGCAATCTGGGGGGGAGCGATTCTCTTCAGATGGCTTCTACTCCAGACATTTCCCACCCTTTCGTCTGACGTCTTCCGCTATATGTGGGATGGACACGTCACCGTCAACGGCGTCAGTCCATATGCCTTCCCCATTGACGCCTCGCAGCTGGACTGGTTAGACGCCCCCTTTCGTTCCCAGGCCAACCACGCCTGGATGGCCAGCCCTTACATGCCTGCCGCGCAGTGGTTCTTTGCCGCCATCGCCCAATTCTACCCACTCGATCCACAATCATTTCAGACCTCTGCTGTCCTGTTTGATCTGGCGACCGCGTTCATTATTTCAAGGCTCCTGCTGCTCGCCAGTCTGCCCTCCCACCGCCTCTTCATCTACTTGTGGAACCCACTGGTAATCGTCGAGACCGCGCAAGGCGCACACGTCGACGCTCTGATGGTAATGTTGATGATGCTGGCCGTCTACGCAATACTGAGCATGCCTGCTTCAACGGGTAAGGCAACGCAGCCTGACAGTCCTCGCACCGTCTCCGCGAAGCCTGCATTCGCACTCTTGTCGCCTGCCCTGCTTGCTCTGGCTACCCTCACGAAACTGATCCCCGGTATCCTGGCGCCAGTATTCTGGTGGCGGTGGAATTGGGGCAGTCGAATACTATATGTTTACCTCACTTTCGCGATGCTCGTGTCGCCGGCGTTGAGGGCCGGCTGGGGACTGACCGGAGAGCTCGACGGTCGCGGACTTTTCGGCGCTCTTCGCATCTACAACAAACAGTGGAATTTCAACAGTGGCATTTTTCTCTGGCTGAAGAACTGGCTTGAGAGCATGGGAATCGGCGACCCTATGGTTCAAGCCCAGGAGATCACATATTTCCTGCTCTTCATACTACTGATATATCTTTGGTGGCGGTTTCCCCGCAACCAAACTGACGTGAGATCGACGTTGCGCTGGCTGGCCGTTCCCGTGGCGGGCTACCTCCTGATTACAACAACGGTGCACCCTTGGTATCTGTTGACTCTGATGCCTTTTCTGCCCTTCCTGGCGCCGGCCGCCAATGAGCCAATAAGACGCTGGCTGCTTCCGCTCCCCTGGCTCTGGCTCAGCGGTGCGATTGCCCTCTCCTATGTAACCTATATCGATCCTGAGAATCTGCGGGAACTGGATTGGGTGCGCCAGACTGAGTGGTTGCCAACGCTGGGGCTTCTGGGGATAGCGCTCTTATGGGGATCCGAGAAGCCGGTCAGGCTCCCCGGCATTTTCGCGCGTAAAGAGGCAGAAAGTTCGACCTAGAGCCTGGCCCGCCCAAGCCAGGCTGTGAGCATCATCACCTCCAGTGTCAAATTCCAAAATTCGTAACTACTCAGCCCCAACTGACTCCCGGCCCTAACCCCTCGCCCCTATCCCCTGCAGTTGTGCGGTCGGGCCTTCGGCCCTCCCTTGTGCAGGGGCTCCGCCCCCGCAACGCCCCCGTCCAAAAACATCGCTCACCCACCGTGCGCCTTCTTTCCGGCAGTGCGGGTCCACGAACGCGGCGGCTGCCAGCCGGTGGCTCCATCAAATAGCCCGAATGGCGGCGAAGATGAAGAGTTGGTAAAGAAACATACTGTATGCGGCTCAGCAAATGGTAAGATTCATAAGGTTGCCACCGTAGAAGCCAAGTTGGAGACTCTAAAACCTTGCTCCACAAATACGCCCACCCATCCCCGTCCCACTGCAACCCAAACCCGTCCACGGCCCACTGCAACATACACAAGGGTTCGCCCTACATCAACCCCTGTCCCCGTCACCCCGTTCGTTACCATTACCCCGCCCATGAATGTTCGTCGAGGACCAGATACACAGTTTGGTACCGTCGGTACTGCGCAGGTTAATGAGAAGTATGACATCACTGGTAAGAACAGTGCAGGGGTTTGGTGGCGGATTGACTACGAAGGGCAAAATGCGTGGATTTACGCGCCCTATGTTCAAGCCACCAACGGCAGCAGAATTCAGGTTGTTCCTACGCCTACACGACTTCCCTTGCCTACACCGCAGCCAACGGCTACACAAGGTGTACAGGTGAGCGTAGAAACGTATGCCCTTGCCTTGATCAAACTTGACTATGAGGTAATCGGCAGCGCCAAATGGCGGGCAGCTAGTCAGGAAGACAGGGATCAAGTCGTCAAAACGATAGCAAGGTTACTGATAGCTACGGCTGCGTACTGTGATACGGAAGTTGTAGAAGTGGCTACAATGCTTGATGACTATGGGGCATATCTGGAACGTCTTGGCTTCGCAGCTCGAAATGAATATGCACCAAGAGTAAATCTCCTGGTCTTGTTCACGCAGAAACATATAGATTTTGAAGTCAGGCGAACAGATTCTTGTGAGGAGATGATGGATGAAGAGGTTGAAAGAGTTCTAAGGGAGGTAGGGTAATTGTAACTTTGACAGCATCTTAGTTCATTCAGACCCGGCCAGTTGGCCGGGTCTTCTCTTTTCAGCAAGAGTACTTTGAAGTAGAATCACAAAGGAAAGCATTCGTGCCAAGTCCCATACAAAAGGAGTTGAAACCGAACCCATAAGCAGGGGATTTCAAAATGTGTCCTACATGATTGAGGCTTGTTTTCTTTGAGATACTCCTCTCTGAGATGTACTAAGGACCTGCAAATGACCAAGACCAAAAGGAATCAAGGTAAGAAACAAAGGGAATCGGATTACGTTGGAACGACAAAGACTGAGGACAAGGAGAACGCGGAGAAACCATTGAAGATCGACGACACGCCACTCAATGTCGCCCGCTCTTTCTTCGGCATTCGTTCGGCTAAATTCAAATGGTTGGATTCACAGTCTGATGGTATGTCGAAAGGAGATAGACGAAATGACTAAGACTTCGGGCCTAAAGGATCAAATTGGGAAACGGCGACTGTGGAGAAGTAATTGCGCCTTGATGAGACACCATGACTACCACAAGGAGGCCCAGAATGGAGCAGATGTGGTTGAACCTGATTGTTGTTGTTGTCATTGTCGGAGTTGTGGGGCAAGCCATACGCAGTAGGGCAACGCCCAAGAAAACTTATGACAGTCAGACAGCAAGACGGAGAGAAGTGATCCAAAGACTTGTTGGAGAGCAAGTGGGTGAAATCGACTGGGAACACTTGACAAACGTGTTAAACCAGGCTGGCTTCAAGAACAAGAAAGGCAGAAAACTCACAGCCATCATGGTCAAGAAAGAACATGCCGAAATGCTTACAACAAGAGTAAAAGGAGCAACAGAATGACAAAACAATCCAATCGCCGCCGAATGCCTAGAGTCCATCTTCCACTGATAAAAGAAATAAATGCCATTCTTGAAAAGAACCTGACATTTCAAAATTTCAGTTAAAACAAAGAATTCTAAGAGATCGCAATCTTCCGACCAATTCCTATGACCCTTACTGGATGGAAACTGGCTCACGCTCTACGGAGGTAAGTACCGAAAACGCGGTGAACAATTTGATGATCTCTTCAAACACGCCCTGAACAAAGCAAGGGTCCGTATATGAATGATCGAGTTGGCCAAGGCGGAAGACCAACTGAGATAAGCCACATTCCTTGCCGACTGCCTTTGAGATAATTCACAACTGTTCTCTCCTTTTTCCCATTCATTCTCCAATGTGACTAAAGTATATAATCCCCTAAAGAAAAGCAGTACTCCGCCAACCGCGTCCCAGAAAACTGCCAGTACCGCGCGGATAAAAATAGCCCCCGCCTGTATCCGGGGGCCAACCGATTCCCGACAGGTACTATCTCTAGACAATCAGTCTACGACTGCTGCACGATTGGGCTAACGCAGGCAAAAAGTATAAAAAGCCCCAGGAAACGTATAAGAGCAGTATTGGAAAGGACGATTTATACTGCTAGACTACACAAGATATAGAACACCCGCCCTCCCACAAGAAAGACGGGTGTTCCAGAATCGCCCCCGTAGCTCAATGGATCAGAGCGGCGCTCTCGCGAAGTCGCAGGTTGCAGGTTCGAGTCCTGCCGGGGGCACTTCACAAACTCAGTGGCAAGCCACTAGATTCCATCATAACATTGGATTTTGCCACACAAAAATAGAATTCACACTCAGATGTGCAACTAACCACCACAGGCGCCGTCCCATGCCCAACGACCCGCCCGACTACCCCGATAGCTACTACGCACCCAAAGACGAAAACCCAGACCATCCTACATACAAAGTTCCTCAGCTCCCTTCATACGAAAATATCCGAACGACCACCACCCCCAATAAAGGAGCAAGCGCCCGCCAGGACGAAACCCGACAAGTGCTAAACCGTGAAGTCAAAGCGATTGTCGCCTACAAAAGGCAAACTCTGTCCAATCGCAACACGGCGCTCCGCTACATACCAAACAACCAGAAAGAGCGCCATGAAACTGTCTGCGCGAATATTGAACTACTTAAGAATAGTGTACCTCGTGACAACGTCCTCCCTATCAGCAACGGGCACCTTTTTCTTCTATCTCACAGCGAAAGAGGAAATCCACGCCGCGGTCCAAGAAACCTCCGCTGCCCTAATAATACGCCTTAATCCTTCCAACGCATTTTATCAGAACATCCTGGAAGCCCTGCCAACCATATTGATAGCACTTGTATACGCCACAATCTTTGCCCTGCTCTTTATTGCCATCCGACTCACAACCAAAAAAACTCTGCATACATACACAGGCCACATCCTTCTCGATTTACAAGAAAACTCACTTGAAATCGCCCAAGAAGCGTTCAACCACGTAGCCGCTCCACGCCTGCAAACTATCGAAGATCAGATAGATAAACTACTCCAGGCCACCAAGCCTTTGTCACCAGTGAGTGGAATAACTAAAGAAATTTGCGAACTACCAGGGCTGTACCGAGTACAAGATAAAATATTCAGAAATGTAGAAAAAACATTCGCGAAAGGAAACACGTTTCCCCCCTTAGAGCACCCAAAAGGCAACAAGGAAATTAAAGTTACATGGGTCTACCAACACCCATCGACAGCTCCAAAAAACGAAGACACCCCATTCAACCAAGAAATCGCCACCCAACAACAAGAAATCACCACCCACCAAGACCTCGTGACCAGAATCCTCATCCTTTTACACCAACGAAAAAAACTCGGCGTAACAACAATCAGAAACACAGAACTCCCACCCAAATTCACAACGCCCGAAATCCACAAAGCAATACAATACTGCATCGACCAGCAATACGTGGAAGGCCCCACTCCCGTACCAGTCAGCGACACGGCACTACTCCAAGTTACAGACGCAGGAACACAAGAACTATTGCGGCGGCAAGAAGCCTACCAAGACCCCCGCCCCAAAACATTATAGCCCCCCCGACCAGAGTAATTTCATGCTCTTTGTCCCCCTAAATACCCGTTGTTGCACCAGCGCTATAGTTCCCATAATTTCTCTCGTGCTCAATCTAAAGGTAATTTCCCTCGATGACCGACAATATCTTCATTGACATTATGATCTGCGTGCTTTGCAGTGTGCTAGGTGGCTTAATTGTCGGAACGCTTTTTGAGTTCAATCCTTATGGGCCTAGCAAGGTCAGGCGATATGTTTTGATTACAATTTGGCTAATGGTCTTAATTGTGGCTCCTGTGGTTGTTTCCTCTTACATTTGGAAAGAAGCTGGTTTTGCATTTGGATTAATTGGAATACTGACTGTGGGGGGAATCATTTTCTTAGTAATTATGAAAGCAAGAGATGATGAAGAGGAGGAACAGAGAAGAAAGTAAACCGTCGATGTTTCAGTCTAGCAGAGCAAGTTGAGAAAACTAACTCGGCTCTGATTGCAACTCATCCTCTATGTACAAGAGTTGATAAACCCCAAGAAAATGTAGCACAACTTAGCCGTTCTATCTCCACAGGAAGGCAATCCATTCTTGCCAATTTCGATCTTTGAGGCAATACTAGCCCCTATCTACTCATTGCCAAATTCATTGATCCCTTCTTCCCGCATAGCGGATAACCTGGATCCCTGGGAACTCCGCCTGCTCGGACTCTCCAAAAATCTTGCCCAACTCGCGCGGAATGATTCCTTCCGGGTCGGAGTACCAGTTGTGGGAGTAAACCAGCCAGACCTGCTCGCGCCCGGCAAGCATCTCCCGGATCCGGGCAACGTCGCCCTCCTCCATCCTCGGCTCCAATTCCCCCCGGTCAAAGAGGTCGACAGGCAACCCCTTTAATACCGTGTCGAGCTCGTATCGCTCGTAATAGTATTCAAAGGGAATCTGAACCCAGGTGGCGTTGAATACGATCATGTCAGCCGGCTCCACCTCACCTGCAACATACGAAGCAGCTTTGTCCCACCCCTCCTTCTGAAACCAGAAATAGTATCCGTTCAAGGAAAGTCCGCTCAGAACAAGAATGGCCGCCAGGATAGCGACCTGCGCGCCTACACGCACGAAAGACACCAGCCCCGCAATACTGACCCCGCGGCGAAGTTCGAAAACCTGCCTTAAACCCTGCTTCAACGGGCCGCCAAGAACGCGGATGCCAGCCGCAACCAGTATAAAGTATGGCAGCGTTGTCCATATCAGGGGGCGCTCCGCATAGATCGGGCTGCGAAGACTCACTACGAATGCCACAATGTGGGGAATCGCAAACAGGGAGAAGATTAGAATCGCAGCCCTGTCGCTGTCTGCGTACGGTACAGAACTCGTGGTGGTTTCCGATCGCTGTCCTCTGCCGCCCGGTCGTAGCCACCCCATCTCTCTTGCCACCGAGCTTCCCCCCGCAACCAAGCCGGCCAGACCGATGAAGGCCAGAAAAGAATAGCCCCACATTCCCGCAGGGCGCCAGGGAAGATCCGTCGGCAGAAAAGCGAAGTGAAAGTTTCGAAACGTATCCAGCACCAGGTTGGGCCACGGCGGGGGCAACCAGAACCCCGAGCCCACGTCGATTACCTGGATGACGAACGGCACGGCCCAGGGTAGCCACAACAGGACAGCCAGCCCTTGAAACCTGAGCCAGTTTAGCCAGAAAGCATCAGTTTCGGCTTTCCTCGCTGCCGTGCCTGAAACTTCTCGTTGCGGCGGCGTCGGAATTTTGCAAGAATCTTTCTGGGAGCCATTCCCACTGTCGGCTTCCGCTCGCTCTGCCTTTTCCTGCCCGTCGCCTGCATCCCTTCCTATCCCTGAAGGAAAGAGCAGAAAGATCAGTCCGGCCGCGGCGTTCAGCGCCACCGGTAAATAGACCGCAGCCGTATTGTGGGTCAACATTACCAGAGCCTGGGCTACCGCGAGACCTACCCAATCGCGGCCCTTCGGGACTCGGCTCGTTACCAGGCGCGCCAGGAAGTAGATGACAAACGCCACTTCGAGCGTAAGCAGCGCGTACATGCGCGTTTCCTGGCCGAATTGCACGTGAAAGGGCGACACGGCCAGAATTCCCACCGCAATAGATGCCGTCTGGCGGTCGAGCAGGCGGCGGCACCCGGCGTAGAACACTGGCACGGTCAGCGTAGATGCCAGCGCAGAGAGCGTCCGCACCGCTCCTTCCAGCGGCCCGAACAACCAGATCCAAGAGTGCAATAGGCTGTAGTAAAAGGGGGGATGCTGGTCCACTTCAATTAGCCAACGCCAGCCTTCCCACAGGCTGTGGCGGGCGATCCAAAGGCTGAACGCCTCATCCAACCAGATACTCTTTTCGTCGATCCTGTAAAATCGGAGCATGCCGGCAACCACTGCGATCACCAGTACATAAAGCAATTCACCGGGTTCCCAAAGTATGCTAGTTAGCGCTCGAACTCTGCTCTTTCCGTTCATCCGATCCATTATGGCATCTGTCGAACCAGCCATCAACTGCCACCTACTGCCAAGTTAAGCGGCCCGGCAGAAAAGTTTCGTTGCACAGGAGTGCAAGCCCATGTACAATTCTTCCCACCAGCCCGGTCTGCAAGCTCCCGATAAGTATCCCGCGCTCCAATGTTGCCGCGCCAAACTCGCCGAACCTATGTCGCCGAAAGTAGGCCAAAGGCGACTCTGGCTGCGAAGGGATGCAGGGCAGGACCACACTCTCCGAACAACGAGAATTTCCATGATTTCCCCACTGCAACTTGAGGACAGCGCCCCGTGGAGACTGCGCTTCCGCTGCAATTCTCTCAGCAGCGTTTACGTCGCGCCCAACAACGCATCGCGGGGGATTGTCCATGCCAGCTATGATGGCCCGGAACGCCGCATTTACGCCTGGGACATTCCAACTGGCGACCTGCGAACATTGACACAACCGGACGAAACGCCGCCGTACGCGTGGCTGGGACCCGCAGGCGAATTTCTCTTCTTCCTGCAGGACGAAAAAGGCAGTGAATTAGGCCACATCGTACGCATTCCCTATGCAGGCGGGCCTCCCGTCGATCTCACTCCCGATCTGCCCCACTTTACCCTGCGCGGCTTTGATATTAGCCGCGACGGCACTTGCCTGGCATTCGACGCAGTTTACGAGAACCGCTACTGGTTCTACTGCCTCGAACTGCTCCCAGACGGTTCCTCTTTGCCCCCGCGTCTGATCTATTCTGACCGGCAGGAGACCTGGGCCTGCCATCTGTCACATGATGGCAGCCTTCTGGCCGTCAAGTCAACGCTGCGCGCGCCCCACAGCCGCCGCTATACTATCCTTGTCTTCGATACGGCCTCCGCTGAGCAGGTTGCCGAGCTATGGGACGGGATCGACCACAGCGTCGAACCGATTCAGTTCTCCCCACTGGCGGGCGATGACCGTCTGCTCGCCACCACAACAGCAAGCGGCGCGCATCAGCCAGTGCTATGGAACCCGCGCACGAGTGAACGTATCGACCTTTCCATACCTTCAGGAGAAGGATCTGCGCTGCCCCTGGACTGGTCGCCCGACGGCAGCAAGGTCCTGCTCCAGACAAAAACCGATGATCACGAAGGCCTATTCATCTACGATATCAGTGAGAACGATCTTCTCCCGATAAAACATTCGCCAGGGACATTCCGCGGCCGCAGCGGGCCTTTCCATACAGGAACGGCCGCTTCCTTTTTCGCGCCGGACGAAACAGTCTGGGCCCAATGGAGCGACGCAGCCCATCCGCCCAGGTTGCTCTCGCTCTCCGTTAGCGATCCGCCCTCGCCCGTACTGCCTGCCGCCGACTGCCCGCCTGGCCGGCCGTGGAGCTCAGTCACCTTCCCAAGTTCCGATGGCGTATCCGTTCAGGCCTGGTTGGGTCTGCCATCAGGTTCGGACAACTCAGACGGACCATTCCCTACGATACTGCACGTCCATGGCGGGCCGAGTGGCGCGGTCTCCAACAACTTTGACGCATCCAGTCAGAGTTGGCTTGACCACGGATTTGCCTTTCTAACCGTGAACTACCGCGGCTCTACGGGCTTCGGTCGCGACTTCCAGGAAAAGATCAACGGCGATGTTGGCCACTGGGAATTGGAGGACATGCTGGCGGGCCGCCGCTGGCTGATCGAGCAAGGGATCGCCCACCCGGACCGGATCTTACTGGAGGGAGGTTCCTACGGCGGATTTCTTACAGTATGGGCGCTATCGCAAGCACCCGGACACTGGGCCGGCGGCGTAGCGCCAGTGGCAATTGTTGATTGGACTCTGAATTACGAGGACTCGTCCGCCGCAATGAAGGGCTGGGCACACATGATCTTTGGCGGTACCCCCCATGAAAAGCCGGAACTCTACCGGGACCGTTCTCCTCTGTCGCATGCCGAAGCTATTCAGGCCCCCTTATTGATTTTTCAGGGACGACATGACAGCCGCGCCACCCCCCGCCAAATGGAGCGCTTCTCCAGCAAAATGGCGGAGTTGAACAAGGACTTCACTTTAGTCTGGCTCGACTCTGGCCACGGTTTTGGAACTGCCGCCACTGCTGAGCGCATTCAGGAAACCCATCTGAAATTCGCCTACCGTGTATTGGGGCTGACAAAGCCAGATGTGGACTGATCTTTACAAGCGATATAATCGCCTGTTCAATCCGACATCCGGCGTCCGCGCAACCCTGGCGAATACCGACTACCGCCTTCTCCTCGGTTCCAGCACGCTATGGTGGCTGGCCCACTATATGGAGATGATCGTGCTGGGCTGGCTCGTGCTGGAGTTGACCGACTCCGCCGGCATGGTCGGCCTTGTTGGCTTCTGCCGTTCCATTCCCTCACTGCTCGTAGGTGGCTTTGGCGGCCTTCTGTCCGATCGAATTGGTCGCCGACCTCTCATCATTGCCGCGCAAACGCTTACGTTCTGCATGTATGCCACCGTAGCGCTGCTGCTGGCAGCGGGCCTGCTTACTCTCTGGCATCTTGTTGTGATCGCGCTCACGCTCGGTTGCGCCTGGGCCTTGGACTGGCCCACCCGCCGCGCGCTGATACCCGATCTCGTCGGCCGCCCGCGCGTAGTGGACGCTCTGATGCTGGAGAATCTGGGCATGAGCGTCGCCCGCGCCCTGGGCCCTCTGCTTGCCGGAATCGTGCTCGATACATTCAACGTCTTGGGCTGTTTCCTGACCCTGAGCGTGCTGTCAGCCAGTTCGCTACTACTCCTGCGCGCGCTCTCCCGGCAGCCGATACCCCAAACATCCTCACCTTCCAGTGCCTCTCCTCTCGCCCAGATTCGCGACAGCGTTCGCTACGTGCGTCAGAATCAATCAATACTGGCAGTGACTCTGATCACTATGATCATGAATATGCTGGCCTTCCCCTATATGAATTTCCTTCCCGTATTTGCCCGCGATGTGCTCCAACTGGGACCGGTCGGGTTAGGCTATCTCGGCGCCGCTGTCGGTATCGGCAATGTTGCAGGCCTGTTTCTGGTTTACTTGGCCAGGCGCTTTGCCAGCGCAGGATGGATATTCATTGCCGGCACCCTCCTGCACTGTATTGCGCTGCTTTTCTTTTCTACAAGTTCCGTCTTCGCCCTGTCTTGGGCGCTTCTGCTGGTGGTTGGGGTCGGGCACGCCTGCTTTGGCATCATGCAGAGTTCGATTGTGTTGCTTGCCGCCGCTGACGAAAGAAGGGGCCAGGCCATGGGTGCAATCGCCGTGGCCATCGGCGCCGGGCCATTCGGGCGGCTTCAAACCGGTCTGCTTGCCGATGCATTCGGCGCGCCGCTGGCTGTCGGCGGCGAGGTTGCTCTGGCTGCCTTCCTGGTGGCAGGCGTCGCCATCACTCTCCCTGGCTTGCGCCAAGTCGACGGCAGCCAGGAGCGCGCCGCTGTCCCCTGAGTGACCCATACGCAGTCATCCCAAGGGTCACGCCATCGCCTCCTTCATCGCCTCAATTGCGGGCTCTTCAATGGCGCTAATCTTCAGCACCTGGGCTGCAATCTCTTCTCGGAAAGAAACCACTTCTTCATCCGAAAGCGGAAAGTCCGTCTCCATCAGGCGTCGAATCTCGATAAGACGTTCAGCGTTAGCGCGCCCCTCGTCGTAGGCAGCGCCGCCTTGCTCCAGGAATAGCCTTTGGTTTGCCAACATCAGCCTGCGTGCCTCGGCCCAAACGGGAATGCTATCGGGCAATAGTAGCAGGCCAAGATCCTGCCAGGCTACGGCGCTTTCTCTGAAGTGGTCGGCCGCTTCTCGTAAACCTGGCTGCCCCAGGATAGCCGCGGCCTCATCGAGAAAAGTGGCGAACACGTCTCTCTCCGCGAAGCCTTTCTTTCCAAATGTGTGTGTATCGCTGAAGACTGACTCCAAGCCTGCGTACATCTTGCGGCCGCGCGGAAACTCCTTTTCCCAGCCGCCCCGCATCTTCGGCTTTCGCAACGCATCGGCCCAGCGCTGATAAGCCGCAAAGCCGAAATTGTGGCGGGCGCCCTTCGGCGGCTTATCCGTATACAGCTGTATGCTGTCCCGGATACCGGACTGAACTGCCTCCTGTAGCTTGTCAGCATCCGGCATTTCCAGTGTCATAACTCTTTGTCTCAGCTTTTTCACCTTCGCACGCGCCGCCGCCAGCTGACCGGTGGAGGCATGCAGCGGCACACAGGCGCGGTCTGCAATCAAGACCTGGTCGGCCTCTTGGTCAAACCCGTAGACTACCACTGGCATCATGTGCGGAAATTCAAACTCGTACGGTTGCGGGTCGTAGGGGAGGCTGAGCGCGTCAACCCAGGTAATAGCCGGCGTGCCGTTTTCCAGAGTGTCGACAAGGTTGCCGACGGCTCTATCTGCGCTGGCCGTCTGGCGCAACCCCTGTACCGCGCCGAGACGCTGTAACATCGTTTCCATCGGGTCAAAGGTGTTGCGAGTAAGAATTCGCGCGTGCGGGTCGATTCCCTGATATGCAAAGACAAAATAGCCCATAACCGCGCCGCCGCTGATACCCATCAGCAGTGCTTCGGTATAGGGTTTGCCCGTATGAGGCGCCTTCACACCGCAATAGTCGTAGTAGTTGCGGACAGTGCCGGTCTCCCAATGGATTCCTTCGAACTGGCTATAGTCTGTAAGCGTTGGCATTCCTACTTTCCTTCGGCAGTTGATGGCTAAAGACGACCCTATCTTACCCGATCGGGCGGCGGCAATGGCGCAAGAGAGACATAGTCGTCACTTTCTTGGCCGAATGTGCCAGCGGGTGGCGTCACCTGCTAAGCCGCTCCAGGCGATGACCAGGTGCGGGTGGACAGCAAAAAGGCCTTCTGGTGGAAAACTGGATTTGCTCTGGTCTTTGAGGTGTTCGCTGGGCCGATAGCTCCCATATTTGCGGCTGAATTCCTCGTCCACCTGTTGCAGTAGCTCGCGACTGGGTTGGGTTATTTCTTCGAAACGACCTTCGATAAGGACCACCTCGGTACCGCTTTCCAGGTGAACGACGGCCTGTGGATTTGCGCGCAAGTTGCGTATTTTCCGACCCACGCCCACAAAGTAGAATACATCGTCCAGCCACGAGCCCCAGACGGGTACTGCGTGGGGCCTCCCGTCATTCCCGGCGCTGGCGAGCCAATAGTTCGCCGCCTCACGAATTCGACTATCGACGAAATCCCAGGAAAGCATTGCACTGTCGTATTCCAGCGGGCCAGATGCACCCAGGTTGGGGCGGCTGCGTTCACCGCTGTATTTTTCGGTCATCGCCTTCTCCCGAAAACAGAGGTAGGACTCGCGCGCCGGAACTCGGCGCACTGATGTATACCTCGGGCCATACATTCATCGCCTTTGCATACCGCTCGCGTACGGCTCCACGTACCTCCTTCTCAGTGCCGGCTTGCACCAACGCCACCGCGCAGCCGCCGAAACCCGCCCCGGTAAGGCGTGCGCCCAGGCAACCGGGATGACTGCGCATAGCCTCGACCATTCTGTCCAGAGCCACGCTGCTGACTTCGTAATCGTCTTTGAGGCTGGCATGGCTGTCGTCCATCAACTGGCCGACCCTTTTGAAGTCACCCTGTTGAAGTGCCTCCACTGCAGTCTGGACACGGTCGTTCTCACTGATGACATGGAGACAGCGC
This sequence comes from Caldilineaceae bacterium, assembly GCA_963662575.1. Taxonomy (GTDB): domain Bacteria; phylum Chloroflexota; class Anaerolineae; order Caldilineales; family Caldilineaceae; genus Bin5. The sequence continues at coordinate 4,244,745 of OY759723.1, read as the reverse complement.
CTGTAAACTGTATCCGTCAGCAGGCTTCTGTGGGCCTCCAACTGGCTAAGGCTTACATCCCGCAACGCGGCGATGGCGGGAAAGACCGTCCGCAAACGGCGCACGCCATCCTCGCACTGCCCCCGGCGCTCATTGTAGGCGCTTCCGGCCAAAGAACGGCTAGCCTTTGTATTGCCAATCACCAGTGACACGCCATCAGGAAACGGCACGCGCTGATAGTCAAGGCTGCGGCAGTCGATTAGCAGGGCGTGTCCGTCTTCGCCCAAGGCGCTGATGAACTGGTCCATTATGCCGCAGTTGACGCCCACAAATTCGTTCTCGGCCTTTTGTGCCGCCCTGGCAATCTGCGGACCAGTCAGCGCATGGATTTGATTGGCGGATGCAAGAAACGCCTTGGCCGCGGAGATCTCCAATGCCGCCGAACTGCTCAGGCCGCTGCCTCTGGGAACATTGCCGCTGACGATTCCCTCGAATCCGTTCAGCTCAACGCCAAGTTCGGCCAGCGCCAGACCCACTCCCTTTACATAGTTGGGCCACAGTTGGCCGCTGTCCTTCTCTGAAGATCCAATCCTGAAATCCGCCCACGAATCAAACTCGAGCGCGTAGAGCCGTACTCGTCCGTCGGCGCGCGGACGAAACAGCACCCGTACGTCCCGGTCCAGCGCCACCGGCAGCACAAACCCATCATTGTAGTCGGTATGTTCACCGATCAGATTGACTCGTCCCGGCGCGATGGCCAGATGGGTCGGCTTGCCCTCAAAATGGGCATCAAATCCATCGAAAATGTGTTGCGTTCGTTTATCGGGTTGCATGTCGCCATCTCTATGGTAGGGGGCAAGCAGCCTTTCCCCAGAGAGCTAAATTCTTGTTTCCATCAATGATCGGCCCTTTTCGCAGCAGCAAGGCCCAGAACAGCATACAGATTCAGGTCACCCTCTTTACCGTCGGCGCGAAACGAGTGCAGTATCGACATGCCGGCGTCGGCGGCCAACCGTCCCAACTCAGCCTCATCGACTTGGTGAACGTAACGAGTCGCCTCTACGCCTTGACGCCAGGGAAGGAGACCGTCACCTGGCTCAAATTCTGACGCATTCATACCAACCTCTATTGGGTCGATCAGCTTGGAACGAAACCTCGTGCTGCTCAAAAACTGCCATAAGGAAAGAATGACGTAGCCGGCGGTAAGCCGCTGCAGATCTTGAAACAGACGAAGCCGCAGAGCATAACCTGGCAGATGTTGCACCGTTGCCGTGCAAAGTACTATGTCAAAAGAAGGCGTGCCATCCCTTCTCTCTTGCGTAATGGTGTCTTCCCTCTCATAAACTCTTTCGGATTCGAGGGCAGTGGTCCAGCCCGGGTCTGCCAGATCGGCCCTGATGAACTGACATTTTACGCCCGCAAGGTTTTTCGTAGATTTGCCGGCAATTTGGAGCAGCGCTTTGTCTACATCAATGCCCGTATATGAAGCGCTTATGCCCTTCTCTGCCAGCAGCCTGGCAAAGCGGCCGTTGCCGCAACCCACATCCAATACGGTCGGCCCATCCTTCCCTCCTACCCTGAAATACGGTAAAATGGCGCAGAGTCCGGGCGTCCACCCTTGGCGGGTCGCGTCGAAGTGCGGTGCTACTCGCGCATAGAATTGCCTGTTCAGTTTCAACAAGGCATCTCGCAACTGTGGGTCCATGCTTGCTTTGCGCTCAGGCTGGTGTTCCAACGTTGGCACTTGATCGAACGGATACTGCGAAACCATGAAAAGAATTCTGTCGCCGGATGAAATTCCGGCTGAAGTAGTTCAGATATCCCAGGAGTGGCAGCGTAAGCGGAGCTTTGATCCGGCTGGCCACCGGAACGCAATGTCGGCCATCTTCAGGGAAGTTCTTGCTGTTCAGGAAGCTGAATGGGATACCAGTCGCACACTTCGATCCATTCTAGCCCGATACCCTAAAGACGGCAAGGGATTCTATGCCAAGTCCGACTTGGTGGCTGGTTTCCGCCTCCTCATTGACGAGGGTGAAATCGATCCGGACCCGATGCTGCTGGACCGAATCCGAATGAAGCCTGTGCGAACGTCCAGCGGAGTGGCGCCGGTAACCGTGCTGACCGCGCCTGCCGGCTGTCCGGGCCAGTGCATTTTCTGCCCGGATGACTGGCGCATGCCCAAGAGCTACATTTTTGACGAGCCCGGCGCGCAGCGGGCCGAACGCGACGGCTTTGACCCCTTCAAACAGACTCTTGGCCGCATAGACGCCTTCGAAAGCATTGGCCACGACACCAGCAAGGTGGAACTACTGATCCTGGGCGGCACATGGAGCGCCTACAGCCAGGACTACCGCGAATGGTTCGTGCGCCGCTGTTTCGACGCCATGAATGCGTATGGAGACACCGACTTTGTGCCGTCTGCCTCCCTTGAGGAAGCCCAACGACGCAACGTCTTTTCGTCGCACCGCAACGTTGGCTTGGTTGTGGAGACGCGACCGGACTGGATTACCCCCGACGAAATTCGGCACCTGCGTCGCCTGGGCGTGACTAAGGTACAGATCGGCGTACAGAGCCTTGACGACGAAGTCCTGGAATTGAATAAGCGAGGCCATTCGGTTGCTGAAGTAAGACAGGCTCTTGGCCTCCTGCGTACAGCCGGGTTCAAACTGCATCTCCACTGGATGCCCAATCTTTACGGGGCCACACTGGACTCGGATCGAGACTCGTTCCGCAGTTTCTTTGACGATCCTGCGATCCGACCGGACGAACTCAAGATATATCCATGTTCCTTGATTGCCGGCACCGAACTCTACCAAAGGTGGCTGGACGGTGACTATTCTCCCTATTCGGAACAGGAATTGGTAGCTCTGCTGGCAGATATCAAGCCGTCGGTCCCGCCTTACACACGCATCAACCGCCTGTTTCGCGATATCCCCGCCCATCACATTGAAGCAGGTGTGAAGACGAGTAACTTGCGGGAGGTAGTCCACAGAGAACTGGCGCGCCGCGGTGAGCGCTGCGGCTGCATCCGCTGCCGCGAAGTTCGTCGCCAACAGGTGCGCGAAGAGGCTCTGCGCTTGCAGGTCTCAACCTATACTACAGATTTAACGGATGAGTATTTCTTGCAGTTCGTTGTGTCAGAGGATGGAGAAAACGGACTGGAAGTTGTCAACCTTGAACGCGCCCCGATCGCCGGCTTTCTAAGATTGAGTCTGCCCAAAACTCCCCTGGCAGGGAGTCGGGCCTTTCTGGATGAAATACAGGGCAATGCATTGATCCGCGAGGTGCATGTCTACGGCCCTGCCCTGGCCATCGGCAATGCTGAAGAAGGTGCCGCCCAACACGTAGGAATAGGCACACGTCTCCTCGCAGAAGCCCGGCGAATAAGCCGCAAAGCAGGCTTCAACCGCATCAGCGTCATCGCCGCCACCGGCACCCAGGCCTACTACGCTGCACGCGGCTTCGAAGAGGGTGAGCTCTTCATGACCGGCCCCTCCTGAACAAAACTCTCGATGTCCAGCAAAAACCGATCACACGCAAATGAGATTGGAAATGGCAACAAACAGTTGGCATTCCCAATCTGTTGACGGGCCCCCGCAGCGACGGAAACTGCTCAAATCTGGAGCGAGACCAGGAGGCGCCAGGCCTTCGTTCACCACTGCGTCCTCTGGATGAAATTGCAATTTGCAACAGACTTCAAAATGCAAAAAGAGGCGCGGTCTCAGGACCGCGCCTCTTCTATAATTCTGTAAACGAGCCAGTCAATACTGAGCGATGCCAAAGCAGTGGCGCCGCCCGGACGGCTAAAGGTCTAGGCTAGAAATGCAATGTCAGGTCGAATTCAGTTGCCTGGACCAGTGGTAGAATCTGGTTAATCGTGGGCAACATTGCTCCCATACCCGGCATTGCCATATCCAGCAAAGGAATCGTGGTGATCAGCTCAAGCAGATTGCTGGCTTTGCCTTCGGACCAGTCCAGCGTCGGCAACGCATTCCCATCAATGGAAATCGTAATGCCGTCAAGATTAGTGCTGATTCCCAACTGGGAAATCCCTAAACTCCTGGCCATGCCGAGTTGGCCCAGTGTCATCGCAAGGGGCGCAAGAGCATAGTCTGTCATCGCATTCATCTCAGCGATGGACAGATCACCGATGCTGAAGCTGCCATCGGCTTCGTAGAAAATAGGCAGGTTGATGCGCGGCGGCGTGCCTACGGCGGCCAGGAATTCTTCCTGCGCGGCCTTGGCAGCCATCGCAGCGCTGCTGTCACCTTCAATGTACAGCGGAATCTCTTCCGCGCCTGGCATAACCGGGAACTTGGCAATCACGCCAATCCCAAGCTGGTCTACAAGCGCAAACAGCAGGTCAGCCATCGGAATGACCATGCCAAATGTGCTCAATGTTCCAGGCAGAGCCGACAACGAATCGCCCTTATAGCTAATAGACGGAATACTGCGGCCATTGACCAGTAGCAGCAAGCCATCTGGCGTGTTGCTCACCTGAATGTGCTGGATGCCGCTGGCCCCCATCAAGAGAACCATTTCGGGTGGGACGGGCAGATCCAGGGGCACGCCAAGAGTGTCAATCAGGCCCTCTAGGGCAGCGTTCTTGATCGCAGGCGTACCGTCCATGCCAAAGTCAAGTACCAGCGCGGGCAGGTCTATGACCAACTGGTCTGCATCATCGGCGATGCTGCCCTGACCGGCGCGGGGTGCACAACCCGATAGAACAAGAACTGCTATGAGCGTTAAGGCGGCCCACAACGTCACACGTCGATTGAGCATTTCATACCTCCTAAGGGCGGTCTAGGTAAAAGGGTGATGATTAATTACAGCAAGAGAGCGAAAAACACGGCCGATTATGATAAATCCCGGAATCAGGTTCGTCCGGAAATTATACCATCCATTTTATACCGAAACAAAGCTCCAGAAAAGTCGGCTAGTGGGGAAACTCCCTGCTTGCGTCCCGAATAATAAGGGAACTAACGGTATAATGCAAACTACCGTATACATCGACGAGTACAATGCAAGATTTGTGCCCATCCAGTTCAATTCTAAATGATGGAAGGCTGTTCGTCAACCTGTTAATGATAGGATTCAAAGCACCAAAAGACTGATCCGCGTTCGATCAAAATACGAAACACGTGCGAATCTGCATTCTCCTGAAGGTCGCTTGCAGCCGTCGCATAGGCATCGACATCCCGTGCCGTGAATTCCAAAATGTGAGATGGTCCTGAAGAACGCTGCGACCGACGTTGGGGGGGAAACTCTGGATCACCCGTTCCAACCTATCGCTATCGATTCAGCAAATGCTCTGACCGGTTGACCTCAATTCATATCAAACTCGATAAATTCACCGGTTACAGTAAAGATTATCCGCTCGCAGATATTGGTGACCCTGTCGGCGGCCCGTTCCAGATTGTGTGCTGCCCAGAGAAGGTAATTTGAGCGGTCAATTAGTGTCGGGTCCTCCAAAATCATAGTGATCAGGTCACGGTGCACCTGGTTGTACAGCGCGTCCACCTCATCGTCTCGCAACGGAATTGTACGAGCAGCTTCCAAGTCCTGACTCAAGAAGGCGTCCAACGCTTGATGAAGCATTTCAGTGGCTATGTCACACATGCGAGGGATATCCACCAATGGCTTGATCAGTGCCTCAGGGCCGATGAGCAATATTATCCGGCCAATGCCCTTCGCGTAGTCACCGATCCGCTCCAACTCTGTGCTAATCTCAAGAACGGCGGCGATTAACCTCAGATTTCCAGCCATAGGCTGCTGTGTAGCGATCAGTCGCAGGCAGTCAGCCTCAATCTCGAATCGCTTCTTATTGATGATCTCATCTTCTTTGATCAAGCGCCTCGCCGTCTCTAAGTCCCTGGTTCGAAGGGCTTCGACAGACTCTTTCAAGGCCTGCGTGACCATGCTACCCAGCATCAAGGTATCGGTTTGGAGTGTCTCCAGCTCACGCGCAAACGAAGTACGCAGGAGTTGTCCCATCGATGGCCTCCTCTATTTCCCCAGCGTTAACGCCTCTGCAGGTAGGCGAGCAACTTGTCACGCATTCGATCCCGCACTCTCCGGCAGGCCGCCATCCTCTCCGCGTCGCTGCCAACGGTGTCTGCTGGATCTTCAAAGGGCATGTGGGCGACACTGCCTTCCCCTATCCAGAGAGGGCACTTCTTGGCGGCGTTGTCGCACACGGTCACGACCAGCTCCGGTCTCAGATCGCGATAAACTTCAACCGACTCGGAAACCCCTTCACTGATGTCAATACTTAGTTCCGCCATCGCCCGTACTACCAGAGGATTCACAGTGCCTGAGGGCGCTGAACCTGCCGAATATGCCTCCCAAACTTCGCCAAGGTAGAAATTCACCAGCCCCTCCGCCATCTGACTGCGGCAAGAGTTTCCTGTGCAAAGAATGAGAACGCGCTGTCTATCCATTCGAAATCCGTTTCCATGACCTTTCCGCACTTAACCAAATCGGCCGGTAATGTAATCCTCAGTGCTCTTCTGGCTGGGATTGGTGAAGACTTTCTCTGTATCGTCAAACTCAATCAGATTTCCCGTCCGGCGGTCGTCCACGCTGAAGAAAGCAGTGAAATCAGAAATCCTTGCCGCTTGCTGCATGTTATGGGTGACTACGATGATTGTATACTGCTCAGACAATTCCTTCATCAGGTCTTCGATTCGCAATGTGGCGATAGGGTCCAGCGCGGAAGCCGGCTCGTCCATCAGAATGATCTCCGGCTCAACCGCAATCGCTCTGGCGATGCATAGCCTCTGTTGTTGACCGCCGGAGAGGCCGAGAGCGCTCTGCTGCAGTTTGTCTTTCACCTCGTCCCACAAGGCCGCCGATCGCAGGGCCTTTTCTACCATCTCGTCCATGTCGCCGCGGAAGCCATTGATGCGCGTGCCCCAAGCGACGTTCTCGTAGATACTCTTCGGAAATGGATTCGGTTTCTGAAAAACCATGCCGATGCGGCGCCGAACTTCCACAGGGTCCACGCTGTCATCGTATATGTTCTGGCCCTGGAACAAGACTTCGCCTTCGATTCGTGCGATCGGAATCAAATCATTCATTCGGTTTAAGCAGCGGAGGACCGTGCTCTTGCCACATCCGGAGGGCCCGATAATCGCTGTGATCTTGTTCGATGGAACTTTCATATGCACGTCGCGAACCGCGCAGAAATCGCCATAGTATACCTGCATCGCCCGGGCTTCAATTGCGAATCTGCTAGTTCCATTTGGTGGCGGCGGGCTGGTCTCCGAATTTGACTGTGACGGGCGTTCGATAGCAATTGTCATGAACAGCGAAACTCCCCTATGCGTTGGCCTGATTGCGGTTGAAGTGGTTACGCAACAAGACCGCGGATGCGTTCAAGGTCAGTAGCAGAATGAGAAGCACCAGAATCGCCGCGGCAGCCAGATTCCTGAATTCATCTTGCGGCCGCGAGGTCCACTGGTAGATCTGAATTGGAAGCACTGTAAACTTGGAAAAAGGTCCGCTGGGATCCAGGGCGATAAAGGTTGAGGCGCCTACAACGACCAGCGGCGCAGTTTCACCAATGGCCCGGCTGACAGCGAGAATTGTTCCCGTCAAAATGCCGGGCATGGCGCTCGGCAGGACATGATGCCAGATCACCTGCCAGTGGGTCGCACCCAAACCGAAGCCGGCCTGCCGCAGAGAACTGGGGACTGCACGTATCGCTTCCTGTCCGTTGATGATGATGAGCGGCAGAATCAGGAGGCCAAGGGTCATTCCTGCCGAAATGATAGTACGGCCATTGGCCGTTGATTGGTCGCCCACGCCCAGAAACGCTCCAGAGGTAAATACTTCCAAAATACGTACAAAGATTGCCAGCCCCAACATACCGTAGATGATCGAAGGCACACCGGCCAGATTGTTGATATTTGTCTGGATCAACCGATTGAGAAGTCGCTCCCTGTGCGCGTACTCCTCCAGGTAAATCGCCGCCCCCACCCCTATCGGGAATGAAAAAAGAATCGTAATGGCCACAACCCAAAGCGATCCGAAAATCGCAGTTCGCACACCGGCTCGCAGCGGTTCGCTCGACTGTGAATTGGAAATGAAGCTGGTCGTCAGCCAACTGCGGAAATACACGTCGGAACCGGGAAACCGTTCTTCGGCCTCGGACATCACGCTTCCACGGGCAAAAATGGAATCGAGCAGCCCCCAGGTTGCCTGAACCTGCGGCTCGACCACGCGCTCCAATATCAAGCCATGGATGTTCTCGCGGCTTCGGTCGGCAAAGGGCCTGTCATGCTCATAGCGCCGCATCAGACCCGTGGATATGTTGGCTTCCAGTATCTCCACCAGCTGTGATTTGGGCAGCTTGTTCAGCGGCACGCCGTCAACTGCCAATTCCGCGGGATCAATGTTGTTGACAATCGCAACGTAGCCAAAAGACTGGTTGACAATGTTGAAAAGCAAGGCGCACAGGGCAATGATTCCGGAAACCATGGCAGCCTGAAATATGATGGCCCAGATTCTTCCCCGGCGTTGCCGCGCCAGCACCTGCCCATAATAGCCCGGGCCAGAGGGCATCAGCCCGCCGTTTGGCTGGGAACCTGTCTGCTGTTGGTGGAGCGGCATCATTCATACTCCTCGCGGAAGCGACGTACAATCCACTGGCTCAGAATATTCAGACTAAGCGTCATCAGGAAAAGTAGTAGACCGATTGCGAAGATGCTGTTGTAGTCGATTGAGTCATAGCTGAGGTCGCCGCCGCTGATGCGCACGATGTGCCCGGTCATTGTTTCGGCGGCGCGGAAGGGTGAAAAAGTAAAGTTAGGTCCCGCGCCGGCAGCAATGGCCACGATCATTGTTTCACCTATCGCCCGCGAAATGGCCACAATGAATGCCGCCGCCACCCCGGAAAGGGCTGCCGGCAATACGATTCGTAACGCAGTTTCCAGCCTTGTCGCTCCCAATCCATATGCGGCCTGCCGCAGTGCATTGGGAACTGCATTTAGCGCATCTTCGCTCATTGAACTGACTAACGGTATAACCAGAATCCCAATGACGATACCAGCCGAAGCTGTGTTATAGATTTCAACGAGATCCCGGCCCAATATGCCGCGCAGTAGAGGTGTCATGAAAGTCAATGCGAAGTAGCCGTACACTACAGTGGGAATCCCTGCCAGCACCTCAAGAATCGGCTTCAGAATTCTGCGTGTTCGCTGGCCAGCATATTCGCTGAGATAGATGGCAATGCATAGTCCCACCGGGAGAGCCACCGCCATAGCTACCAGGCTGGCCATTAGAGTGGCGGTGACCAGGGGCCAGATGCCAAAACGGCCAATTGCCGGTTGCCACTCTGTCCCGCCAAAAAACTTCAGGAGATTCACCTCTTCACTGGCAAAGAAAAGTAGCGATTCCCGGCCTAGTATGAAGACAATTCCAACAGTAGTTAGAACTGATATCGCACCGCACAGGAAGAGGAATCCCTGAATGAACGATTCCGCGACGCGCGGCTTGCGCCTCAGATCATGCTGCGGCCCGCCGCCAACCGCGGCAGCATCGGCCTGGCTATCTGCGCCGGCCACTGGCCCCTGCATTGACTCTGCTGAAACGGCAGCATGCGCAACTGGCGCCGATCGTGTCATGATTTCTCCCCGTCTTTCATCAGGTTGGTGCTGGCAATGGGAGTAATCCAACTCTCGGTAGAGCCCGACCGCGGTTTACCTATTTCCCTGTATCTTCCCTGCCAAACTTGTGCCAAGTCCCGTTTCTCCCGCCTTCAGGAGGCACCCTCAGTTGGACGCCCTTATTCCAAAACTTCCTTTTACACCGGGGAAAGTTGGGGTAAGTGTTCCGCCCCGTTCCCCATCCTCCCATGCTTTCCACCATGAGTCTCTAATATAACCTGGGGTTTCCAGTTTATTTCTCCATCGCCTTCATTGCTTTCAGAAGGTCCTGCTTGGCGGCATCGAGGACAGACGATGCCGCCGGGAAGTAGCCAACACGCTCGACTTCTTCATTGACGTATGTCAGGTAAAAGTTGATGAACGCCGCGACCTGCGGTTTCTCGGCTATGACGCCGGCATCCGAGTAAATGTACAGCGGTCGGGCGAGCGGGTAGGAGGCGTTGTCAACGTTAGCGGCAGTCGCCTCGACGCCGTCAATCGCGACGGTCTTGAGAGAATCTGCATTTTCCTGGTAGTAAGCATAACCAAAGTAGCCAACCGCGTACTTGCTGCCGGTGACGCCCTGGACCAGGATATTGTCATCCTCGGAAAGCTGGATCGCGTCGGCGCTGAGGATCGGCTCCTTGTCCTTGTCGAATACCTCTTCAACAAAGTAGTCAAATGTGCCGCTGTCGGTACCGGGGCTGAAGCGCTGAATTGGCACATCCGGCCAGTCCGGGTTGACATCGGCCCAGGTGGCAGCAGTGGAGAAGACCAGCGCCAGCTCTTCCATGGTCAGGTTGTCGACAAAGTCATTGTCCTTGCTGAAGGTAACTGCAAGGGCATCAGTGCCGACGCGGAACTCGATCGGGATGCGGTTGATGGCGGCGCAGGATTCTCGTTCGGAGTCCTTGATGGGACGGCTTGCGTTAGAAATATCGGACTCGCCGGCGACGCAGAAGCGTTCAAAGCCGGCGCCGCTGCCGATGCTGTCGATTGTAATGTTGTGTGCGTAGCCTTCGTCCCTGAAGCGTTCAGCCATGGCCTCGGACAAGGGGAATACAGTTGAGCTGCCCGCGGAGATGATATCACCGTTCACTTCCAGGGGATTCACCTCAGGCAGACCGTCGGTGTATTCCGCGCCCGCCGCTGATTCACTTAACGTGGCCGGCTCATCAACGGGCGCAGCCTCATCATCGGAACCGCCGCATGCAGCCACTACTATCGCGGCCAAAAGCATCCATACTAACAAACCACGACGCATTTATTCTCCTTAGGTAGATGGTATGCTGGAGCTGGTTGTTGCATTGAAATCCCCGCAGACATTTCGCCTACTTGGCTGTTTCTCTTTGAAGCAGGGAGTAAAGCCTTTCTCTATCCCCTTGCCAATAGCTTATCTCTCCCAGGTTAATGAGTTGTGATGAAACCGATCTACGGCGTTAACATTCTTTATTGGATATGTTAATATTCGTTTAACGCCACAAACCTGCTTACCCTTCCATATAGGTAGTGAGTCTGGATGTATCTACTCAGGCGCGACTAGTTCACAACCCTGAACGAGGCGAGACAGGGGTGTTTACTCTCTCCTCACTCCTCTTTACTTTCTCCCTGAATATGGGCTGTCGGGCCTTCAGCCCTCCCTTGTGCGGGGGGACACCCCCCGCAACGCCCCCCTCCAAAAACATGCCGCACAGGATGTGCGACGCCATACCAGAATTACGGCTCATCCAACCTGGCGGCCGCCACCCGAATACGCAATCAGATAGTCTCGATGGGGGCGTGAATGAAGGGCTGGTCAAGACAGAAACTGTATTTGGCTGATCAGTCATGTCTGGGAAACTTTCTTCTGGTCATGCCAGGAATGTCCCTCATCCTCCGCCATGCCATCTGCTTGCCATCTCTGCCTGCTAACAGAACCTGCACGTCCGACTCTTGCGTGAGAGGTCACGTTGCCAGGTCCGTCCTGGAGCGGAACTGGCGCGTGCCTGTATAGTCGCCGCAACAAGGCCTGCCTGCCGCGTGGATTTTCGAAGACATGTGCCATAGTGTCTAACAAGCAACGCACCTCCGCAGCGTCGTCAAGGCTAGGTACCTCACCGATGCAGTTGTTGTTCAACAATCCTACATCCTGAAGTTCCTCTATCGCCTCGTCAAATGTCGGCGCATCCGTGAACGTTACCTGGCGGCTATACCCTCTGTTTTATCTGGTACTTCATCGAGTGATGCTCCAGAAACAGGAGGAACCCGATCCTGTGAAACGGGTCCATCCCGCGATACGAAATGAACCTTTCGAGTGCATCTGGCAGCATATGCCACAATTTCCTTTCTTGCGCCCTAGTACGCGGAACCCTATGCCTCTGTTCGCTCCTGTCCAAAGCGGCAGGTGACTGGTCCGGCTCCCCTGGGCGGCGTCTATGTGTGTATTTTTTCATATCACAATGCAGACCAACGCGCACCGATTAACGCGAGGTAGAAGCGTTGTAAAGGGAGCGTTAGGATTTGGTTAAGAGAAAGTTTCTGGACCGCTGTCAGTGAGGAAAAGCTTTAAAGGAGGTAGCAAAAAAAATTGGCAGTCTCAGCTATCGTCGAGTTTAGCCTTCTTCGTGCGACCGGTCGCCATTCGGTGCAGCCGAAAGCGTAAACGAGAACGTGCTGCCGCGGTTCTCGATACTATCCACCCAAATCTGGCCGCCGTGCGCCTGGACGATATGCTTTGCTATGGCAAGCCCCAACCCTGTGCCGCCGCCGGCGCGGGCACGGTCCGTCTTGTAAAACCGTTCGAAGATTCGGTCCCTGTCTTCAGCGGGAACACCAATGCCGCTATCGATTACCGAAACCGTTACCCGCTGGTCACTCAGTTCGTCGCTGGCGGATATTGTTACCGACCCGCCGGCAGAGGAAAACTTCAAGGCATTATGCACGAGGTTGGTGATCACCTGGTGGATGCGTTCCGCATCCGCATATACGCGCGGCAATCGCGGCGGCAAGTCGACAATCAATTCGATACTGCCGCGCGCGGCGAGCGGCTGCATTCGCTCGACTGGTGTCAGAACAGTATCGCTGACCGGGACGGGACGAAAGCGGAACGGGACTTGGCCGGACTCGATGCGGGACAGTTCCAAGAGCTCTTGCACCATTTGGGCAAGGGCATCAACTTCAGTTTCGATATTGTCCAGAAAACGGGGCGCCGCCGCAGGATCGTCAAGAGCGCCATCGCGCAAGGTTTCTGTTAGCGCTCGCAGCGCAGCTAGCGGTGTGCGCAGTTCGTGTGAAATGTTGCTGACGAAATCGCGACGCACGCGTTCCAGCCGGTGCAGCTCTGTCATGTCCTGGAGCAACACCATGTATCCGCCGCTGCCGCCGGCTACAAAGGGGAGCGCAATAACCCGCATTGTCCGGTGTCCCCACTGAAAAATGTTTTCCGTCTGCTTGCCGTCATCGCGACATGCCTGCCAAGTCTCAACGATGCGGTGATCCCTTACGATCTGGGCCAGGGTTTGCCCTCGCAAACTCTCAGTGCTGAGGTGGGAAACAGGAGTTCTTGAATGAATGAAATGAGGGGGATTCGCAACTTCTTCGTTTGACGCCCTTTCTCCCCGATCCTCTCCCTGACCTTCAGTTTCCGAAGGAGACCTGTTGATCTGGGTCTCGATGCCCACCATGCGCGCCGCAACCAGATTGCAGCGGCGAACGCGTCCTTCGCTGTCCAAAATGAATACACCGTCAACAAGGTTGTTGAGAACCGAGGTCAGTCGTTCGCGCTCTCGAGTGAGGGAAGCCACTTGTGCCTCCAGCCGGTCTCTCATGCGATTGAAGATCCTGGCAAGCTGCCCTGCCTCTTCCGAACCTTGCGGCTCGATTCGTGCGCCAAGCTCCCCTTGCGCCAACCTCGCCGCAACCTCAATCAAATGTCGAAAGGGGCGAGCTGTGTCTTCAGCCAACAAGAAGGAGATCGCGGCGCCTGCCGCCAGAGCAAGAATCATTGCCAGCAGAAGTACCCTTCTTAGAGGAGAAAGCACTGCAAAAACATCTGAACGCGGCACAGACACTCGCAAGACGCCTAAAGTCGCTTCCGATTGGCTGGAATCGCCACTCGCAGACTGGTCCAGTCGCGACGCTACTGACGCCGAGGCATATATCATCTCGGAGCCAAGGACTCGACTCACGCGAATGGCGTACCCCACCGCGTCCGTCAAGGCGGCCCGCACTTCCGGCTGGTTGGCCTGGTTGCCCATCGACAATGGATCGACCTGCGAGTCAGCCAACACCATCCCGTCAGGCTGCATGACCGTTACCCGCGCTTCCAATTGAGCACTCCACTCGTTCACTAGTTCAGCGAGTTCAATGTCGCCTGCCTGCCAGCGCGCTTCGGCCAGCCCAGCGATCAATCCGCCGTCGCTCGACAGCAACAAAGCGTTGGCAGTCAAACGCTCGAGCAGTTGGTCCAGATAGTATTGTCTGAATTGGGAAAGGGAAAAGAAATAGAGGCCAGCCAGAATGGCTGCGGTCAGGATGGCCAACGGAACTGCGATTCGCCAGCGGATCGAGCGAAACTCAAGCATATGTAGTGATGGGGTACGCCATGGCACCCACGGCTGTTCGATAAGAACGATTCAAGGCACCGGTACCAGTGCGCTTAACCGTCAAAGCGGTAACCGATGCCCCGTACTGTCAAAATGCGTTTAGGATCTGCTGGGTCAATTTCTATCTTTTCTCGCAGCCAGCGAATATGAACGTCCACCGTGCGGCTGCCACCGTCAAAATCCCAACCCCACACGCGCTCCAGAATCAGGCTTCGTCCCAAGGCAATGCCCTTATTCCGGGCCAGGAACAGGAGCAGTTCAAACTCTTTTGGCTTCAAGGCCAATACGGCGCCATCACGACGGATTTCTCGCCTGCTCTCATCTACTACGAGATCGTCGAAAGAGAAAACCACACTACCAACGCGCGACTCCTGTACAGCCTGGCCCGATTTTTCCATCTCTTCTCGCAACAACCGCACGCGGCGTAAGTGCGCCTTCACGCGCGCCAGCAGTTCGCGCATACTGAACGGCTTTGTCAGATAATCGTCTGCGCCCACTTCAAGGCCGACTATTTTGTCCACCTCTTCATCCTTGGCAGTCAACATCAGAATCGGCACGCTCATTTCCTGCCTCAGAATTCGGCAGATCTCGAAACCGTCCAGACCTGGCAGCATTACATCTAAGATTACCAGGTCAGGGTTTTCAGTTCTGGCCATCGGCAACGCCTCTACGCCATCCGAGGCAGTGACCACCTCATACCCTTGCCGCTGCAAATTGTACTTCAACGTTTCTAACAGCGTCGGCTCGTCCTCAACGATCAGCAGCTTTGTCTTGTCCAAGGCGTAAGTTTTTCCGTGTCTCAGTGGCAAATTTCTCTTCGACTCCTGGCGATATCTGAAATGTCCTCGCGGCTCGCCGGGCTGGCTTTCCGTCCTGGACTCGCCTCGCCAGGATACTACTCCAGGACCACCGTCTCGTGCAAGGAACCGGCTCGGTCGCTGCAAACGTGGACCTGAATCTCGGCCCCGATCTCTCCCTGCAGTATCCACTCCCTCCAGGCACGGTTGTCGGTCGGGCTGGCAGCGTACATCGTACTCACCGCCAGTCTGTTGCTGCGCCCTTCAAGGTGTCCCAACTCCGACTTCTCCTGCCCGCTGATCAACTGCACGGTTTCCGGCAAATCCAACTCGACACGAATGGGACGCGCCGCCTTGCGAGAGCGTCCTTGCGCGCTGGTGAAGGTGGGCAGGAAGCCGGCGTTCTCCACGACAAGCCGCAGACGGAAAGCTCCTTCACCCGTGAGCCGGTCCGCTGTCAACGTGTGTAAGGTCAGCCGCGGCAACATATCCGCCAGGGACAGCGCGTAAGCCGTGTTGAAGGCCGCCTCCTCGCCCACTACAGTTCGCGGAGGATTGCGCCAGGTGTACATACGGTCGTAGCCCCCAATTTCAATTGGACCAAGCTGCGGGTGCTCGAACGTGTACCACGCCACCAGCGGCGGAGCATCTCCATTTTCTTCCAGCCACTTCAGTATCTTCAAGTCATCCTCGTGGGGATGCTTGCGAACCCACTCGATAAAATCCCTGTCCTTGATGCCCGCCCTGCCCGGCAGGTCCCACAATTCAATTGTAAATGCAAAAATGCCCAAGTGATCATAAACCCAATCGTCGAAAGCTCCAGTGGTCACTTCCTTGGGATGATAGCGAAAGCCGTGAAACACCGACAAACAGGGATAGCCCGTCAGGTCCTTTCCGCGCTCGCCCATCAGCTCAAATACCCACAGGTCATTAGTTTCCATTTTATCGTCCGGCCTCGTACTGAATGGCCGCAGAATAATGCCTCCTTGTGTGTGGTATGTAAGAGCTATATTGATATTGTTGTGCTGGCTGAAAAAAGCGACCGCCGCGCGAATCTCGTTCTCCGAAGCCGGAAATGGCCCCGAACCGGCCTGCGTAGACTCAGGTTGCCATTCAAAGGGAAAGTTGCGATTGAAGTCGAGCCCTTGCAGCGGCCTGGCCAACTTGATTTCGACACCGTCGAACTCTTCCAGCCTGCCTTCAGGCAACAGCCTGAAGAATTCACCCTCGTGCTCATCCGGCCCTCGTTTCTCCATCAGGCGGTTGTCCAGCGAGCTGATTTTCCAGTCTCCATGTGGGTCGCGTATCCGCATCTGCAATATGCGACCGTCACCGTCAATGTCCTCTTCATGCAGACCTGCCACAGGCTCCGCATAGGGGTAGGGACGTGTACCTGACCGTACGTATCGCGGATTAGCGGCAAGCGCCAAGGCTGCCCCGTCCGGATTCAACCGCGGCACAATGTAGAAAGCAGAGTTGTCCAGCAGCCGGGTGCAACGCGCGTCGCTGCCATGTCCCGACAATAGAGTGTGGGCAATGTGCAGCGCTACAGTCGTGCCTGCCACCTCGGTGGCATGGATGTTAGCGTCTACCCAGATGGCCGGTTTGTCCTCGGCGGCGCCCGTATTTCCATTGGTCAGCGTCAGCAAAAGGATCGCTCTGCCCTCATGACTCACGCCCAATTCTGTCACATTAGCCAGATCAGGAAAATCTTTCGCCCATCCACTTAGCACGGAAGTGACTTCGTCGTTATTGAAATAGCGGTTAAAGTCCATTATCTACGCGTCCATAGCCAGGTAAGGATTTGCTCTCTCCACTTGATTCCTTGAAATCCTTTGAAACAGTCCGGCTCAGGGAGTAAGCTCCATAAGGAGAGCAGTTAATAGTGCCGCTCGTTCGCCGATCTTGTCCACTTCTATGTGTTCATGGTCTGCGTGCGCCCCGTGCCCCGGTATTCCCAGGCCATCCAAGGTAGGTACACCCAAGGCGCCGGTCAGGTTGCCGTCACTGCCGCCACCCGTACCAGCCTCCTGCAAGTCCAAGCCGAGCGTCTGCCCGACCTCCCGCGCTTGTTCGAATAGTCCGCCTGTGACGTTTCTCTCCAACGGAGGACGGTTCTCACCACCCGTCACCACCAAGTCTACGCCGTCTACCATCGGCTCAAGATCCATAATCGCCGCGTTTACCCGCGCCATCTCTGCCGCAGTCCACGTCCGAACATCTATCTGTGCCTCCGCATGCGCCGCAACCACATTGGAACGCGTTCCTGCCGCCACTACCCCCACATTAACCGTTGTTCCTACTTCCAGATTGGTCAAGCTGTGCAGGGCCAGGACCTGATGCGCCAGTTCCTGCACTGCGCTGATGCCCTTTTCCGGCTCGACGCCAGCGTGCGCGGCCCGCCCAGTGATCTCGAGGGCAAAGTGAGCGCCGCCCTTGCGTGTAGTTTTCAGCTTCCCGCCAGGCAGCGGCGGCTCCAGCACCAGGACATAGGCGGCGCCGCGTGCCTCCTCTTCTATCAGCTTCCGCGAGGTTTGGCTGCCGACCTCCTCATCTGAAGTCACAAGCACAGTCACAGGCCGCGGAAGTCGCAGGTTCAGGCTCTGCACACCACGCAATACATACTCCACCAAGGCCAGGCTCGACTGCATGTCGAAGATTCCGGGGCCATATGCCCAACCCTGGTCATCAACCCGAAACGGGTGAGTTTCCAACGAACCAACCGGCCAGACAGTGTCGTAATGGCACAGGACCAGCGCCGACGCCGCGCCCAGACTTTCGACATGTGCCGCTTGTTCGAACCGTGCGCGAATGTGGTTACCGCGTACCTCGTTTTCGACAGTTTCCGTTTCCAGCCCAGCGGCGGCGTACTTGTCAGAAAGCCGGGCAGCAAAGAGGTCCAGGCGGACCTTTTCGTCCGTTGGCGTCTCTTCTCTTACCAACTCGCCTATGGTTTCCAGTATCTGCAGATTCTGATTCTCATAGAAGGAAATCAAATCCCCATGATTCATTTCAAGCTCCTGCGAAGCGAAGGATTCAGGCCTGAATGCAGCCCTCACGTAGATTGACGCGGCTGCCTGCCTTAACGCCCGAATCCAAATTCAATTGCGCTGAAAAAGAGCGGGACCATGACCACAAAACCGGCCAAAATCGCGCCGATTTCCAGGTAGACCCAGCCCTGCGCCACCCGCAACATGATTCGTCTGCCATCGGTGACAGCCCGCTCTTTCGTAGTAAATTCGTATCTGACGTTATGCTGTTCCTGGGGCCTCACCGTCTCCCGCGGCAGAACGGTCCAGCCAGCTTGCTGAAACAAGCGCGGAAACGATGTAACCAGGCGGTGGGCGCCATATCCAAACGGAAACAGGATCAGAATAACGAAGGCACAAACACCCAATACAAGCTCAATAGGTCGCGAGTTAATCGGGCTGAAGATGCTAAACAGATCCAGCCACAACCAGCCGATAAAGCCTATACCAGGCGCCGACAAGATCCAATGGCCCCATCCTCGGGCCTGGGGTGTGGCTTCGACAAGATCAGCCTGAACTTGTCGTCTCAGCTTTTTCTTCGTTTCGACATCGGATGTCACCAGTGCACTCCATCTGCCTGGACCGCGCCTACACGGCTAATCCTGAGCAAACGCGAAAATAAAGGATCGAAGTGACACTTTCTGTTCCGTGTCCCAGTTAACTACGCGGCGCTCACCGATTACGCTGCTTTCCCTTTAATCGCTTCTGCAAAGCATTCTTCTGCCTGGAAAACGCAGCTCTGCTCGGCGACTGAGGTTTGCGGTCGACCCGTACAGGCCGCTTGGCCTCCGGTTTTGAAGGGCCGAAAACGTCCAACCACTCAGATACTTCCTGGTCGGACAAGTTTACATGGCTCTCTGCACCCTCCTCGTTGAGCCCGGCGTCCGGTTCATCTGCCGCCGAGCTGGCTCTTCCCTCAGACGGGGAACCGCCTTGATTTCGAGCAGAACTCCTACTTGGGTTCCCCATGCGCTGCACAAACTCGTCCGCCTGCCACGTATCAACGTCATATAGCTTTGCTTCTTGCCGCAGAGCAAAGTCGTTCGTCACCACAATCAGCCCTTGCGGTCGCTTTTCAATTCGACGTCTGATCAAGTCGTCGGCTTCTTGCGGATTGCGGGCGAAAATGACTTCAACGCCGCCGCCGCTTAGTTCTCGTGAAGTCCCTCCGACGATGCCGCGATCAAAAATCACGGTCATCTTTCCGCGATAGTTGCTCCTCCAGATTCGCAGGCGCGCTACAAATCGTTCTTCATCATTTTCGTCCTCAAGACTGATATTTTCGAGGACGCCTGAGCCAATTATATTGTGTCCGTCAATAAGTAAAGGCATAGCACCTCTAACATTCGCTGATCGCAAAATAAATGTATTTGCGTCTACCCATCTCGCCAATGGATTTCTGCCCTGTGCAAATTGCGCCAACGCCAGAACAAGCCACACGGGTAGCCTGCAATTTTCGCCGCATCGCCCACCAATCGAATCACCGGCACCAGAAAGCCGGACTGCAGTTTCTCCACAAAGGGCGTTCCCCTACTCAGTTTCAAAAGGCGCCGCCATGGGCGCGCACAATTGACGATTCCCCCAAGTGCCAGTCCAAGCCAACCCAACCACCTTGCATCCTGGCCCCACAGCGCGTGGCCTAGAAGTGCCGGAACCAGTAGCAAATAGGTAGCGTAGCGGATGGCATGCCGTAGCCGCCAGAGGTCGGCCTTGCCATCTCCTCTCGCATATCGGAAATACTGCTGCCAAAAGGACTTCAAGTTGGTACGGGGCCGGAAGAAAACCACTGCCTGCGGAGCCCACGCAAAGGCGGTCTCCTTCTCGGTTGCCATCGCCTTTATTCGGAGATCAAATACCAGGTCTTCACAATAATCCAACCATTCCGGATAGCCGCCAACTCGTTGCCACAGCTCTTTGAAAAAGGCCATACACCGGCTACTGGGCAGGAAGCGTGAAGGCACGATCTCATCCACTTGGGGCAGAACCGTCGCACCCATCGCCAGCTGAAACGGTCCGGATGCCTCCGCATGAAAGAAACCGGCCGCCGCTTCCACCTTACCCTCTTTGGGTCCTCTGTCGGCCTCCAGCGGCGCCACCAGCCTTTCCAACCAATGCGCGTCCAGCCGTACGCCGGCGTCGGTGGTTGCAATAATTGGTCCGTTGGCCTCTGAAATCGCTCTGTTACGCCCCTGGCTGATATTAGCGCCAGTCTCGCAAAGTATCCGCAGTTCAGGCAACTTGCCTCTATACTCACGCAGTATGGCGACCGTGTCGTCGCGGCTGCCGCCATCGCAAATAATAGTTTCATCAGGCTGGCGAGTTTGGCCCAGAAGCGAATCCATAAGGGTACGGATGCTGTGCCCTTCATTATAGACAGTGGCTACAACAGAAACGCGCATCAGTTCGAATTCATCCACAGATAAACGGTTGTCTTGCAACCGCAGAGAACGGCAACGAAAAAGGCGCGCCAACCAGTGGCGCGCACTTTAAGAGTCGAAGTTGGTACGCAGGACAATCCCAAAAAATGCTCGACACGTGCGCCTATTGTGCACCAAAACCAAGCTCTCGGCTAATCCAGTCTGTACTTCACTGGCGCCTGTTGGCTTGGGTTAAATTGCGCAGCAAAAGGCAAGTCTTTGCCCGCCTCGAGCCAGATCCTGGGCGATCAGTTGGAACGTGGCTGGAGAAGCCCGTAATTTCCGTCGCGCCGACCATAAACGATGTTCAGGGAACTCGTGTCGACATTGAAAAAGACAAAAAAGTCGTGACCCAGGAGCTCCATCTGTTCTACCGCTTCCTCCGGGATCATTGGCTCGGCGACGAACTGCTTCGTGCGCACAATATGCACTGTCTCTTCCTGCACCTGTGTAGCCGACAGCTCGACTGCCGCCGCCGCCGCTGCTGCATTTCGCCTCTTGTTCTTGAAGCGACGCCCTTTGTAACGTTCTATCTGGCGATACATTTTGTCGACAATGGCATCAACCGAGGCGAACAGATCCTCGCTCGACTCCTCCGCTCGCAATATCTGTCCGTCCGCCCAGATGGTCAACTGCGCCGTATATCGGTCTGCGGAGGCCCGCGTCTCGCTTCGGACAAGCTCCGCTCTTGCTTCTCGGATCTGGGGCAAATATTTATCCAGCCGGCTGACCTTTTTCTCGACATACTCCTGAACTCTGTCCGAAACTGCGACATTTCTTCCGTGGACGGTCAGGTTCATTCTATTTTCTCCCTTCAAACTGATTTCACATCAACTGTGTAATTTCGTTAAGTGCTGGGAAGACTGTCGACCTCAGGCTAGGGTCTGGACATAGTTGCCACACCTGATTCCGACTGTGCACTTTTGTACCGGCTCGGACCCGCCAGCGCAAGCCCAAATATTGCCCCGGCGCCAGCATCTCGCATGGCCTCGGCGCAAGCGCGCATGGTCGCGCCCGTTGTGAATACATCGTCAATTAGTAGCAAGGACTTCCCTTCTACCAACTCGGAATCTGCCCTGAACTTGCCCAATACATTGCCTGCGCGCTCTTCTCGCGTCAGACCAATTTGCGAAATGGTGGCATCGACCCGCACTATTGCTTTTTCCAATAACGGCGTATCGGCTTCTTCTGCGAAGCAGGACGCTAGCAGCCCGGCCTGATTGTAGCCCCGTTCGCGCAATCTATCCCTGTGCAAAGGCACTGGCACAATTCCGTCTATCGCATTCAGAAGGGAAGGCCATGGCGCCTCCGCGGTCACAGCGCGTAGATAACGGGCAAGGCCCGGTGCCAACTCCACTCGGTCTCTGTATTTTAGAGCGAGTATAGCCGACCGCATCGGGCCCGTGTGTAAGGCTGCTACCCTAAGTAACCCAAGTGTAGCTTGGCAGCGTATGCACTTCGACCCAACTCCTGCCTCCTCTTCCGGTTGCTCCCCGCCGCAAAAAAGGCATTCCCGCCGCAGTTTAGCGGGCTGTACCTGTTGCGCACAGGCATCACAGAACGACTGACCGTCTCGCTGGCATCCGACGCAGCGGGGAGGGAAAACTAAGTCGAGCAAAAGGGATCGAACGGTTTGAAGCAATTGACCAAACTGTCGTATTGAATATGACGACTTGCCGCTGCTGGGAAGAGCTGCTATTCAAACCTTTATATGCAGCAATGCCCGCATGGCCTCTTCCGTTGCTGGAAACCAACGCTGGAGCACATCGTTTATCAGTGTTCGCAAGTCGTTGCCTAGAATCAGTAGGATAGACAACAGGACTATCGACACCAGGATCAACAATAACGCATACTCTACGAAGCTTTGGCCTCCGCGACCTGGCGAAGATCTGAACATCGACATGAACGCAATCCCTCCTTTGACGTTACGAGCAAGTTGCGACCTACCGATGCGAACCTTTCCGACGAAGCACTTCTCTCCAGTCTATTCTTACGGAAGTTGGCAAGAAGCGCAATTCCATGGCTGCACGCGTGCGCTTCCTATCGACGGCGCGAATTCCCAATGTTTGCTACTACTCTCCATCACTGGACAGAATTCATCCCGATTCAATCTTTTTCTTGGAGCCGAAGTAGTGCTCCTTCGGCCGAAACAGCTTTCACAGGAAGATTATAGAATGCAAAGGAGCGGCTGCCGCGCGTCCGACCAATCATACGCAAGGACGAGAAGCTACCCAAGCTCAAGGCCAATGCTGAAGAAACGAGCATCGAAAAGTAAACAGTTTGGCCCAAGCACAAGAATCACGACCCATCCATCTTCTCAATAGTGTCCTCTGCACAAGCAATTGGGAGGAAGCCGGAAATGCCGAAACCATGCAGCGCATGCCTTTCGCCCAAACAGACCTGAACCTCCAGGGCCTTAAACTGAACAAAAATGTATAACATAACCTTTCTCTGAAGTTCTTTTGCTACATCGGGCGAGTGAGTGATATGATATGCTGAGGTGGGAAGCCCCAAGTAGCAAGAATGCCTCTTCTTTGGACGTGTCGCACGCCAAACGAAGCGGAATTGCCAAACGGCTCTTATGTTCATGTAGTCTGCGAATTCACGGTCGAGCCCCCCGGGATTGACGCATTTGTGGAGCCTGTAGATTAGTGCAGACGGGATCTTCTCGACTGTCGATATCTAGTATAGGGTCTACCTATTTTCAGTGCGTAACTGGTCAGCTTTTTGCACATGGTCGGCCGCGCACCTTTGAAAACTGTAACCGTTATGGGGAAAAATGTGAACGCCAAAGTTGCATTGCTAAAGATGCACGAAATCGATTCACTGTATGACAAAATTCGACGCCGGCTTCTCCTTCTTTCGAAAGCAGTGGAAGGTTCTACAGAACTTGATGCGCTCCGCGAGGAAGTCGATTCGATCGATCAGGAGTTGCAGAACACTCGTACCGAACAACAGGACCTGGAGCTTGAGTCTCGTTCGCTGACCGACAGAATTCGTGAGTCGGAAAAGACTTTGATGAGCGGCGAACTGCATAGTCCGAAGGAATTGGAAGCACTGCAGGCCAGTATTGACGCAATGAAGAGCCACCGGACCGACCTTGAGAACAGGAGCGTGGATCGCCTTGTCATGGTCGACTCGCTTCAGGTAACTTTGGAAGAAAAGCAGGCAACTCTAGCTGAAACTGAGGAAGAGTGGACCAATCGAAAAACTGCCTTCGAGACAGAAATTGACAAACGCAAGAAGGAGTATGTCTATCTCAGAAAGGCACGCGAACACGTAGCTGAGATTCTCTCAGAAGAGAATCTGGAACTGTACGAACATCTGCGACGCCGCAAAAATGGTGTAGCCGTTGCCCAGCTTGAGGACGAAATGTGTGGAGCCTGCCACACACAAGTCGCGATAGGAATCCTCAATAACATTCGCTATAGCGATGAACTGCTCAGTTGCCCCTCCTGCGGCCGCATCTTGCTAACCCAAGCGTAACATGCAATAGTAGCGAAAAGTGAGAATGCCTCTACCGGTTCACCTTCTTTGCCGGCAAATGGCGGCTTGCTTTCCCTGGGTCGCGTAGCCGACTTGCCGCGCTCCTTTGTCGAACTTTTTCGCCAGGAGTATACTCATGAATGAACGAATTCTGGTGACCGGAATGAGCGGCCTGATCGGCGGCGCGGTCCGTGAGCGCCTGCAAAGCCGCTACCAGTTGACCGCCCTGAATCGCAGCCTCGTCCCTGGCGTAACAACCGTTCAGGCCGATATTGCCGACTTTGACGCCATCCGCCCCGCCTTTGAAAACCAGCAGACTGTCGTACATCTTGCCGCCTCGGCGCGCGGAAGTGATCCCTGGGAACGCGTACGCGACCCAAATCTGATCGGCGTATACAATGTTTTCGAAGCGGCTCGCCAAGCCGGCGTGTCGAGGGTTATCTATGCCAGCAGTGGCTCGACAATCTCAGGCTGGGAGCAGGTGCAACCATATAGGGCACTGGTGCATGGTGATTATGATAGCGTCATTCACCCCTGGCCGTTGATCACGCACGAGACCCCTGTCCGTCCAGCAGGCGTTTACGGGGCGACGAAAGTATGGGGTGAAGCCGTGGCAAGGCACTTCACCGACAGCTCCGATCTCTCCATAATATGTCTGAGAATAGGGCTGGTCAACGCCGTCGACCGCCCGACCGACTCGCGGCAGTTTTCTGTCTGGTGCAGCCAAAGGGATATCAGTCAGATGGTCGAGCGTTGCATTTTGGCGCCTCCAGAACTGCGCTATGATATTTTCTACGCCGTGTCCAGCAATAAGTGGGGCTACCGTGACATTTCCCACGCCCGCGATGTGGTTGGCTTCGAACCACAAGACGAGGCCGAAGCTTATCGATAGCACCGACTCTCAAGATCCGCAAGAGACCTCGGCTAACGCATGTAGGTCTTCCCCGACCGCTGAGATATGCCACTGAAGTGCGCCAATTGCCGCAACAACTGGCAAGAGCAAATTCTTAACGAACTGAATGTTGATCAAACACAATATTGAGCAAACAGACTAATGGATCCTCTCCGCGAATACCGCTATAACCGTCTGACCTGGGCCGAGATTAACGACGCCATCGCGGCACAAAAAGTCGTGCTGTTGCCAGTTGCTTCAACTGAGCAGCATGGCCGCCACCTTCCATTGGACGTAGACGTCTTTCTGTGCGAATCGGTCTGCCTGGAGGCCGGCCGCCGTGCATCGGACTCTATTCTGGTCCTGCCTCCCATATCCTATGGACTAAATCTCCACCATATCGACTTTCCCGGCACAATTCATATCGAGCCGGATGTCTTCATTGCCTTCTGCTTGAATATCACCAAAAGCGTCGCCTACCATGGCTTCGAAAAGATTCTGATTGTCAACGGGCACGGATCCAACACGCCTCTGATCGATCTTGTTGCCCGCAAGACTGTGCTCGAAACCGACTCTCTGTGCGGTGCCCTGGGCTACTTCGGGCTTGCCATGGACGCATTTAATCAAGTCAAGGAGACGGAGGTGATGGCTCACGCGGACGAGTTCGAGACATCCCTCTATCTCCACCTTGCGCCCGAGCGCGTCCAGATGGACAAGGCTGCAGCAGATGATGACGTGCGCGGCCAGTATGTCAGCTCTGACAGCATCTATACCAACCCTGTTCGATTTAACGATTTCTGGGGCCGCTGGACCAATCTGGGCGTTCACGGAGACCCGACAAAGGCCACTGCGGAAAAGGGAAATGTAATATTCGAGGCAGCTGTCGAGGGGCTTATCGCCGTTGCCGAGGAGTGGCGCAATTGGCCGATCAGCGAACGCTCCGACCAACATACTGGACCCGTTCAGAGCCACATTCGCTGGTGAGAAGTGTTGCGGTTCACCTCTT
Organism: Caldilineaceae bacterium; assembly: GCA_963662575.1. Lineage (GTDB taxonomy): Bacteria > Chloroflexota > Anaerolineae > Caldilineales > Caldilineaceae > Bin5. The sequence goes on along the minus strand of OY759723.1, from coordinate 4,218,909 downwards.
CAACTGAAATCGGGAATTCGGGCGGAGCGCAGGTTGCCGCCTCGTCAGCGGCGGCATCAGGCTGCCTACTGCCTCATACGGCCTGGCCAAACCTCCGAATTGGCGATCCACGCCGGCCGTTCGCCCTTCAGGACGTTCACAATGTTATCTACTGTGCCGGACTGCATGGCGGCCATGCCCGCTTCTGTATTGGAGGCGATATGGGGCGTAAGGACGACATTCCTCATCTTCAATAGGAGATTGTCAGCCAGAGGGGGCTCTGGATCGAAAACGTCTAGTCCAGCCCCTGCCAGATGACCTTCCTGCAGCGCGCTGATCAACGCGTCCTCGTCTACCACGCCCCCTCGCGAGGCGTTTATCAGATAGCTGCCCGGCTTCATAAGCCGCAAACGTCTTTCATTGACCAGGTGGTGCGTCTCCGGCAGGAGCGGCGTGTGCAAAGTTACGAACCGGTTCTCTGCAAAAACTGTATCAACATCTTCCGTCCTCGATACGCCGGCAGGAAGCGCAACATCTTCGGGCAGAAGGGGATCGTATATCATTACATTCATCCTGATTCCCAAGGCACACATCTCTGCCACCCGCCTGCCGATGCGGCCATAGCCGACGATGCCCAAGCTACTGCCAAGCAACTCCGTGCCCCGCATTTCTTCCCGCCCAATATCCGCCGCGCCCCGCAAGTGCATGTCTCCTACCATCACTCGTTTGGCGACCGCCATCAGCAGCGCGACTGCATGCTCAGCTGTAGATTCGGACGGCGCGTCAGGCGTGTTGCAGACAAGAATGCCTCGCTCCGTGGCGGCTTCAAGATCGATATTGTCGACGCCAATACCTGGCTTGGCAATCATTTTCAGATTCGGCCCTACACTGTCCATGAATTCGCTATCGTAGTAGCGACGAATGCCGGTAATTACCGTAGAACCGTGAAGTTTCGTCATTTCACCGTCGCTGGTGACCTCCGCCAACCCAGTGAGACGTGACATAAGCGCGGGCGGTAGCGGCCATTCCATCCAAACTCTCTTCGTCATAGTAGGCGCATCCTCTTCAGTTTTTTCGAATTTGAAACTATCTCGCCAACATTACACCAGACACCATGTACGTACAAACCAAGCGTGAGATGAAGATAGTAGGAACACGACACGAGGCCGCCGCACCGAAATAGTAGTACGCCAAGATAGGAGAGAACATGCGCTTCCGCGGCCAACAATTGCCTCCATATTTCAATCCTGCGTTTCACCTCTACATTCAGGGAGCATTCCATGAACACATTCGTTTACATAACTCTCTCCGGCGAAAATCACATCAAGGCATATGACATCGACAGTGCCGGCCTGCTTACACTTCGCCAGGAAGTCCCAGTACCTGGCGGTCCTTCCGCGCTTGCAATCGCCCCAAATGGGCAGACACTATACTGCACTTTGCGGGCCAGCCGCGAGCTCGCGGCATTTCGCCTCGAGGACGCTGGGAGATTGCGGCTGCTAGGCAAGCGGGAGCTTGACGCCGATGCCTGTTACGTCTCCTCGGACAAGACCGGCCGCTTTCTGCTGGCCGCCTACTACCGAGCCGGCAAAGTGTCCGTTCACCAACTTAATTCCGATGGTTCGATCGCCTCTGAAGTATGTTCCATTCCCACCGCGGCTCGGGCACACTGCATAGAAACCGATGCATCGAATTGTTACGCCCTCGTGCCCCACCCTCTCGACGCAAACTGCGTATACCAGTTTCTTTTCGACGACCGCACCGGCCGCCTGACGCCCAATCCAGCAGCCCCGATCCGTGCCGCCGGCAATGGCGATGGACCCCGCCACTTCGTATTCTCCCTGGACCAGCGCTTCGTCTACACATCCAATGAAGATGGATCCAGCGTCACTGCTTTCCACTTTGGTGACCAGAACATGGCCCAAACGCAGGACAAATCGGGAGGCGGCACGTTAAGCCCGATCCAGACGATCTCGACGCTGCCCAATGAATTCAGCGGCGCCAACACATGTGCACAGATTCATCTGCATCCTTCGGGCCGATCTCTTTACGTCTCTAATCGGGGCCACGACAGCATCGCTATTTTCTCTGTCGACACCGATACAGGCGCGCTAACTCGAAGGGGTTGGCAGCCGACCGAATCAGTTCCCAGGGTCTTTAATATTGACCCCAGCGGCCGCGTACTTCTCGCCGCAGGACAAGGAAGCGGACGTGCAGCCTCATATGCGATCGACCCTGACAACGGCTCGCTGGAACCGCAAAGCGTGACTGATGTAGGCGACACGCCTATGTGGGTGTTGTTTAGACAAGTCTGAAGGAAAGGAGTATTGCGGAGACTGCCGGTTATCACCTTGCTATAGCCGCTATTCTTATTCGTCGGCGCGGCCACCTTCTTCGAATCTCCTTCGCCGATAGCGAGTAACGTACATCAGCGCATATTGGAACAGGCCTGGAAACAGTACGGCAAGGGTAACCAGGACACGGTCAAAGAAGGTGATGTAAACCTCCCGTTCTCCCCGCCTTATCGCCTTGACAGTGCGGATGCCAACCCTCTCTGGCTCGACCCCGCGGGCGAGTGAATGTCGTTCTCCTTGCCGGTGTTCTGCGCCAGGAACGCTGATTCTGCTGTTCTGCGAAAACTCGGTCTCGGTCAACCCAGGGCAAATGAGAATCAGGTCGATGTTATCACGCCTTAACTCTGCCCGCGCAGCGCTGCTCGCCCCCTGGAGCGCATATTTTGTCGCTGTATAGCCTCCTCCCAATGGCTGAGGAAACTTGCCTACAATACTGCTGACGTTGACAATCGTGCCCCCTCCCTGTCGACGCATCTGCTGAACTGCCGCCTGCAATGCCGCCAGTGGACCGAAAAAGTTGACCTCAAAGACGTGGCGCAGGTCGTCCAGATGCAGTTCATCTATTGCTCCGTAGATGCCCATACCTGCGTTGTTTATCAGGATGTCCACGCAACCGAAATGGGCCGCTGCCGTCTCGATCAGTTTACGCGCCTGGCACTCCTCACTGATATCAGTGGGTACGCTCAATACCTCGACGCCATAGCGCGACCGCAACTCCTCAGCTTCTCTCTCGAGACGGTCTACACTGCGCGCAGCCAAGGCCAGCCGACATCCTTCCGCGGCAAGTGCGTTCGCAATCGCGGCGCCTATGCCCCGGCTGGCGCCGGTGACTACAGCCACCCTGTTCTTGAGTGTCTTATCCATAGCGGCCTTGTGTGCTCGCGGCCTTTGGTCTGTCATCGTGAAGCGTCCTCCCTTTAACCAAGGCCGCCGGCAGGCAGGTCTCGGGTTCGAATCCTCGCGTCCTGAGAAGCCCGCCCAGTAAAGAAACGGCAAACTCCATGGACCACTGTCTTAATGCTGCCGCTTCCGTTCCTGACTAACGTGTGGAGCCTTCAATAAGGCAAAACGGGACATCGGTTTGCGGTCGGGGATTTGGGCTGCCTTACTCTGTAACAGATAGCTTACTCTGAATGGGTCCGTAGCGAAAGTGAGACCTTTCATCTGATGGAAAATTCTGTGACCGTTTTGTTAACGACGGGAATCAGTGCTATATTCCAATATCAGGGACTTTTCACAGACGGGGACGGCCTACTAAGGAACATTAGGGCGCTATGGCCGCAGTTGGGCTGTCTTTGTCCTGGTCATTCAAGAATTCTTGCAGACATATAGCGATAACACATGAGCAGAAGTATCAACAACCCACCAGCCAAAAAGGGAATCCGGCAGTCGGTCGTCATTTATGTTGTCGGCGGAGCAGTCTTGCTGGCAGGACTGATTGCAATTGTCCTGGCTGTGACTGCAGGTAACCAGCAGTCTTCAGACGAACCGCCCGCATATTCCGGTGTTCCGGCCGAATGGCAGAATCGCAACATATTGGGCGATCCAGATGCACCTGTCACAGTCCAGGCGTGGGAAGATTTCCGCTGTCCCGCTTGCGCCGCTTTCAATCAGCGCGTAAAGCCTGGCCTGGTTGAGAACTATATCGCCACTGGAAGTGTGAAACTGGAGTTCCATCACTTGCCTTTGCAACAACACGAACCTGGTGCATCTCTCGCTGCCCAGGCCGCCGAATGCGCCGCCGATCAGGGCAATTTCTGGAGTTACCATGATCGCGTCTTCCAGGCAACGCCTTCTGGCCAAAGCGCTTTCATCATGGAGCGGTTGATCGACTATGCCGTCGAACTGGATCTCGACGAAGATTCGTTTGCCTCTTGCCTCACTAACCAAACACACCTCTTGACTGTGTCCGAGAGTTCACAAGCTGCACGAACAGCCGGTCTCAACAGCACGCCTTCCGTCCTTGTTGACGGCATTCCCGTCGACAACCCTCTGGACTACGAGGCGGTTTCGGCGGCGATTGACGACCGGCTGCAATCAGGTCAATGACGAAGCGAAACGCAATCCGATGAATAGTTCATCTTCCTGGACCCGGTTCGGCCTTTATGGATCTTTGATTACTGCATTGATTGCGACGATGGGCAGCCTCTACCTCAGCGAGGTGAGCGGCTTTACGCCCTGCACTCTCTGTTGGTATCAACGCATTCTGATGTATCCTCTCGCCGGCTTACTTGCATTGGGAATAATGCGCCGAGACAGTCATCTTCCCCATCTTGTCTTACCTTTTTCTCTACTGGGGCAAGGTGTTTCTGTATATCACTTCCTGTTGCAGAAGACGCAGTTGTTTGGCGCGCCGTCATCCTGTGGCGTTGGAGTTACCTGTACAACCGTATGGATTAACTGGTTTGGGTTCGTTACGATTCCCCTTCTGGCGATGATCGGATTCATGGCCATTACCACAGGTATGCTCATAGTCATTGCCGCAGATGCAGGAAACGCAAACAAGGTCTGGCCATATCAGTGGCCGCGGTGGCCTGTCCCCTTCATCATCATGATTGCAGTAGGATTGTACATAGCTGGTGCCGTCCGCGCCGGTAAAATGCAAATTTCACTACCGGATGTTGGGTTTCCTGTCTTCTCAGAATTGCCACTCCTTGACCGCCTGGCGGACTCTACCGCGACCCCAGTGCCCACAGCTACACCGACCAGCTTTGAAAATGGTGCAATACACTATGCCTTAACCTGCGCCTCGTGCCACGGGGAGAATGGCGAGGGAATCGAAGGAGTGGGGAGCGCGCTGGCAGACTCCCCTAATGTTTCAGGGCTGACGGATAGTGAGCTTCTGAGCATAATCCGTGATGGTCGGGCAGCCGATGCAGAGGACAATCGCACAGGCATCGCCATGCCGCCCCTTGGGGGGCAGCCAAGCCTGACCGACGAACAAGTGAGTGACATTATTCTTTACATCCAGACTTGGCAGTAGTCCCGTTCCCGCGGACCGGATCGAATCACCGCAACAGGCAAAGGGCAGCGGACCTACCGGTCCAAGAACCGTGTGCTAACGCCCAAAAAGGACCATGTCATTGATGACCGAAATTCGCAGCTATCTTTTTAGGGTACAAAGACGACTTTTCCGAACACTGGGTCCCCTCCAATTTCGTATTCTCATCCTTGTTCTGGTTGGTCTGGCTCAGATAGCTGGCACTTCAACTGTGGTGGTTGCTGATGATGGCGTTCAGGACTTCGTCGACCAAGAGCCAGACCTTCGACTGGACAAGATTCTGGCTCGAAGTGAGCAGACGGGCCAGTCGGGAATCACTTCTCCCGCGCAAGGCAGTAGTGTCAGCGGTCCAGTTCCAATAATTGGTACGGCAGCCGGAGCCCAATTCGCCCGCTATGAGCTCTACTATAAGCAGGAACCGAGTGGCGATGAACGTTACTCTTATTTTGCTGGCGAAACGCGCCAGGTAACCAATGGACAATTAGGTGTTTGGCATACCGATGTCCTTCCTCCCGGCATCTATACCCTGCGAATGAGGGTCGTGCGGCCGGATGGAAACTACGGTGAGTTTTTTGTCAACAATGTCAATGTAGGCCGGGATCCAGTTACGCCTACGCCGGACGCGCCCACGCCCACGCCGATTCCCATTGATACGCCTACGCCTTACCCGCAACCAACCGCGGCTGAAGTCCAGGTTGAGCAGCCGGCTATCGAAGGCTCAACCGACGATCCGACCGCAACGCCAGCACCTCTCGCCCAGGATAACGGAGGAGGCACAACCGAAGGCCAGGCCTCTTCGCCCGGCCAGGATGCGATCGTCCAGCAGCCAAGTATCCTTGGAGACCTCGGCGAATCGTTGGCTATGGACAGATTAAGGGCCCGCTTCTTCACAGGAGTCCGTTGGAGTGCAGGGCTGTTCCTTCTGTTGGCCGCGGTCTTCGCCGCCAAGCGTCTGATTGAGTGGGTTATTGCCAAAGGCGTTTGATTCTAAATACAAGTGCGAGCGCAACCACACATTGGGACACATGCGGCCGAGCGCGAAGTTGTTACGCGTTCGGCCGTCACATTGTCACTTTCTGCCAATAAGCATTATCACGACTAACACCCCAGCAGAGTGTCAGCAGCATGTCAGAAGTTGTGCCATTGGACTCTAGCGTATTCGAAGGCCGCGGCACTGCAATTAGTCTTGACGCTCGAAAAGTATGGGAAGACACAAGGCCCCACGGCTCCGGTTCCGATGGCACCAGAAAAGGCCTGCCAACCACAAAGTGCCACCAGGTAGCATCCGTCATCTTCTTCCCCGGTCAGAGGGACTTCTCAGATCTTTCTCCTCCCGTATCCAGCTGTAGTGGTAGGAGGGCCAGACCGAGTGGAGCGAAAGAAGATCTTACTGAGCAATTCAGGAAGGTCCCACATTGACACTTGGAAAATTTACTCCGGCCTTACTGCTCCAGCGAATCATTCCACTGGTTGCGATACTGGCGGCCTTGAACACTATTTCCCCTCAATCTAATCCTGTGGCGTATGCGCAAACAGAGCCCTCGGACGGGCTGGAAGCACCGACGCTGACTGCCACCTATACAGGGGCGAATACGGCCGAACTCAGTTGGACCGAGGTCACCGACGCCGTTCACTACGACCTCAGAGTGTGGAGAAACAGCGACACCGGTTGGGAGTCCATTTCAGAAGATAGCTATACAGAAAGATCCTATACTGACGACACAGTCATAGCTGGAAGGACCGACTACTTCTACATTGTCGCCGCGGTGGACGCCAACGGAGTGATCGGCGACTGGTCGGAGCAAGTGCGTATAACACCACGCGACAAACTACCCGCGCCAACGTTGCAGGCGACCAACACCTTGACGACTACAATCAATCTCACTTGGACGGATGTCTCCGGCGCAGACAGATATGATCTAAACGTGTGGTGGGCCAGCGACCCCGGTTGGCAGCCTATAGATGACAACTTGAATGGCACGTCATACATGCACCGGGGACTTACGCCTGGCAGGACCTACCATTACGCTATCCGTGCGATTGCTGCAAACGGCGTCGAGGGCGCGTGGTCGGCTTTCCCGTTCGCTACCGTACCCTACACGCCTACCCACACACCAACGCCTACGCCAACCGGGCAAGCTCAGACATTAACGCCAACGCAGACACCTACGCCAACGCTGACAGCCGGGCCAACGCAGACCCCTACACCAACGCCGACTGTTCGAGGTAGACTTCCCGCGCCGATACTTTCCGCCACGGCCTCGAGTGCGACAACAGTCGAAATCAGCTGGACAGAGGTCTCCGGCGCTGACCACTATGAGCTTTGGGTTTGGAGGAATAGCAGTACGGGCTGGGAACACATAGAAGAAGACAACTATACTGGAAGAACCTACACTGACGATGAAGTCGCAGCCGCAGGGACCGCCTACTATTACACTGTCGCCGCAGTTGACGCCAACGGTCTGATCGGCGAGTGGTCGGAGCAAGTACGCGTAACCCCGCCAGGTAAACTTCCCGCGCCGACTCTGATGGCGACAAACACCTTGACGACCACGATCGAACTCAGTTGGACCGAAGTCGCCGGCGCGGTCATATACGATCTCCACGTGTGGTGGGCCAGCGATCCCGGTTGGCAGCTCATTAGTGACGGCCTGCAAGGCACGTCTTACTCTCACCGTGGTCTTATGCCCGGCAGGACCTACCACTATGCAATCCGCGCAGTAGACGGAGACGGCTTAGAAGGCGAGTGGTCGGAGGTTCCGGTTGCGACCGTTCCCACTGCTTCGCAGATGACTTCTGCCGAGCAGCGAACTGCATTGGTCGCACTGTATACGGCTACCGAAGGGGCCAATTGGTCAGTCAGCGACAACTGGGACTCCAGCGAGCCACTCTCTACCTGGTACGGCGTCACCACGAATGAAGAGGGAAACGTTACTGAACTTCTCCTCCCCAATAACAGGCTGCGTGGACAGATTCCCGACCTCAGTGCCCTCGCAAGCCTAACGACACTGTCACTTGGCTCCAATCTGCTAAACGGTCCTGTTCCGGATCTGAGCGCCATAACCAGCCTTTCAGTGCTGGACCTGAGTTTCAATCAATTGGCCGGTTCTATCCCGCCACTAGACACGTTTACCAACTTGGAGTGGCTGTCTCTTGACAACAACCAATTGACTGGCCCGCTACCGGATCTGAGTGCCCTCATTAGTCTGGCGGTCCTGGAACTCAGAGAAAATCAGCTGACCGGTCCCATCCCGGATCTCAGTGCTCTGACTAACCTCACGAACCTGTCACTGGGCTCCAACCAATTCACAGGAGAAGTTCCGGATCTCAGCGCACTGATAAACTTAAGGGAGCTGTACCTAACAGACAGCGGCCTGAGCGGCTCATTTCCGGATCTAAGTTCCCTTACCAATCTGAGAGAACTGTACCTTGGTTCTAATCAGCTTGCCGGATCTGTCCCGGACATAAGTCACCTTTCAAATTTGACTTGGCTGGACCTCAGTCACAACCAGTTTGTCGGGTCTATTCCGGACCTGAGTGCCCTAACCAACCTGACCTGGTTGTCTCTCGGTCGCAACGAGCTGTCCGGTCAAATACCCGATCTCAGCGCTCTCTTAGGCCTTACGGCTCTGCACTTGGGTCACAACCGGTTGACCGGGCCGGTTCCGGATCTGAGTGCCCACACCAAGCTGACGATGTTGGATCTTGCAGGCAATAACCTTTGCCTGCCTGTAGGCCTGGACCTGTCCATGTCCAATGCCTATGTGGCCGCACACATTGCAGACCTGAATCTGCCTTCCTGCCCAAACGCCTATATCGCCGACGCCTCTACAAAGGGAATTGCCTAGATCGAGCGTTTCGTGGCAAACCTTGGCGTCCATGGACCGCGCGTAAAGTGCCGCTTCGTCAAGACGCCCTTCGCTGCCCTGTATGCCGTTCAGGCGCATGTACGCAAGCGAGCAGCCCAGCCTCCGGTACCACGAAAGAGCGCGTGAATCTCAAAGTCCCTCCCAGTGCCGGCACACGAGTAAACCTTGACCGGAGGAAAAAGGCACAAGGAAAACATACACACCGACTTAAGCCCCTTGCCGTTCGAACTTCAATCTGGCGCCTTGAACATGTCTGGATTCCTAAGGATGTCACTTTGGTTTGGCCAGAGGTATCAGATGCGAGATAATCAACTGCTGACATCGGAATGACTCTGATAGTGTCCGCCAGCATTTCACGATTCTAGCTCTACATTTCAATATCACCGGCAGCCTAAACTGTATTATTGACGTCTAATTGGAGGAAGCCTCCTACACTGAAAGCAATTCGGATCGAACAGTACAAGAATCTGGCATAGCTATAAACCATGAAGATGATCGTGGGCCTGGGCAATCCCGGCCCCCAATACGCGCGCAATCGACACAATATCGGCTTTCAAGTCGTGGACCTCCTGGCCAGACGCCATGCTATTCGACTCTCTCGCGCCAAGTTCAACACGCTATTCGGAGTAGGTACAATTACGCACTCGCGAGAGCTCGTGACAAAGCGTTTGCCGGTAGAAAACACGGCGATCCATAAAGCAGTGATAGTGCGGCCGCTCACGTTTATGAACCTCAGCGGAAATGCCGTCGCGCCAATGGCACATTTCTATAAGATTGAACCGCAGGACATTTTCGTCATCTATGATGAATTGGACTTGCCCAGCGGAAAACTGCGCTTGCGCCCCTTCGGCGGCAGCGGCGGACACAACGGCATGAAGTCACTTATCCAACATTTGGGAACAGATCAGTTTCCGCGCGCGCGCGTGGGTATCGGCCGCCCAAACACGCCAATGCGTTCGGCCGACTATGTTCTGCAGAATTTCAGCGTCGAAGAGGAAGTCACCTTCGAATCTCTGCGCCCTCGCATTGCCGACGCTGTCGAGAGCTGGCTATTCTTCGGCATCGACCTTGCCATGAACAGGTTTAACCCTGCAGACGCTGCTTCGGCCTGAACACACGAACAGTCAATATGACGAACTGCCCCACCGCACGCTCCGGGAAAGAGGTCCCGGCGTTCGCTCTTCAAACAGGGATCAGACGAAAAAAATGAATCTATACGGCACGGTGCCCCTACTCAAAAAACTTCCCCCCTTTCAAGACCTCTTGAAGGGACACACAACGGCACCGCAGAAACTGTACACCGCCGCACGCGCATACGTCATTGCAGCAGCTGCCGCCGAGAGGGAAGGCCCTGTGCTGGTGGTGACTGGTACTGCCGAGCAGGCCCAGCGCTGGGTTGAGCGGCTTGAGCTCTTCTTGCCTCCTACAGATGGAGTGCCGCACGTATCGCTATACGCGGAGCCTGACGCCTTGCCCTACGAACGCATTCCTTGGGCAGGCCGTACACGCCAACTCAGGCTGACCGCGCTGGCAGCTCTGCAGCAGAAAAGCAGCCGGCCGACAGTCGTTGTTTCCTCGGCCAGGGCGATGATGCAAAAGACGCTGCCTGCCAGAGCGTTTCGTATGGCAATGCGTCCCGTGCGCGTAGGCAGTTTCGTCCAATTGGATGATCTTACGAGCCGATGGGTGCAAAGTGGCTACGAACCCGTGCAGGTAGTGGAGGAACCGGGAACTTTCGCCCGCCGCGGCGGCATTGTCGACATCTGGCCCCCTAACCTTTCCCACCCTGTTCGTATTGACCTATTCGGCGACGAGGTGGAAACGCTTCGTGCTTTTGACCCCGCAACGCAGCGCAGTGAAAGACAGCTGCAAAGAGTGCTGATTGGACCGGGCAGTGAAGCTCTCGGCGGCGCGCTGTCTGCTGTCTCCTCATCACCAACCGCCGTAGAGAACGCCTCAATAGGCTCGGACAACGATGGTTTGGCCAACCTTCCCCAGGAGGAAACGGCCACTGAGCAAGTGTCTGGCAACGAGGGGGAGTCGGCGTCGCCCTCGACCGGCAAGAGCAGCGTTGGCAATCTGCGCGAAACTCTTTTGGGAGAGCCCAACCTGGTTCTTGCCATTCGCGAGGAGATTACACGGGAGTTGGAAGATCTGAGTGCTGGACGCACATTCCGCGGCATTGAGTGGTATCTGCCCTATTGCTACAGCAGTCCGGCTTCGCTCCTTCATCACTTGCCGGACAATGGACTCTTAGCAATTGATGACGGCGAGCAAGTCGCCGCCGGTATGAAGGCCTCCGAAGAAGAAGCGGCGCGTACATATCAAGAGTTGTTGCGCGGCTATGAACTTCCTGCCAAATTCGTCACCAGTTATTTCGGCTCGGAAACGCTCCTGACGCAAATTGCCGGCCGCAATCCCCTCGTTCTGGGCTCCACTGGTTTGCCGGGTGAACCTGTAGAAAGCGAATCTTCCTCCTTGGCGCGGTTGTTTGTTCCCAGCCCGCACTTTGCCGGCCAGATCAAGCGCATTCTGCAGGAGATGCGCAAGTTCGCCGACTCCTCCGAACGCGTCGTGCTAATCTCGCGACAGACTGCCCGCCTGCAAGAGGAGTTGTGCGAGGCCCAGTTGCCTTCGAACCTGATCTCCGAACTGAACGAGCCTCCTCAAAGCGGGATATCGTTGTTGCAGGGCGTTCTCTCGGAAGGGTTTGTCATGAGTGGCGCCCCGGTTCCGCAGGAAGGAGGAAACGGTCTCCAGCCTGCGAGCCTTCGTCTCTTCACCGATTCCGAGCTTTTCGGCTGGACCAGACAAGCGCGTCAACAGCGGCGTAGTGCCCAGTCTACTGTGGCGCCTGAACTGTTCTTTGCCGATGTTAGCCCCAACGACTATGTCGTCCATATGGAGCATGGCATTGGTGTTTATGAAGGTCTGGCCAGGCTTGAGATGGGCGGTGTCGAGCGGGAATATCTGCAAGTGAACTACGCCAGGGGTGACAAACTTTATATACCTGTGCATCAGGCAGACCGCCTGAGCCGCTATGTAGGAGCAGGGGATGCCGGCATCCCGCCTGCCGTCACCCGCCTCGGTACCAGCGATTGGCAAACAGTAAAAGAGCGTGCCAAGAAGGCAGTGGAAGATATCGCCGAAGACCTGCTGAAGCTCTATGCCGAGAGGGAAGTCGTACGCGGCTACGCCTTCAGCCCGGACGGTCCCTGGCAGGAAGAGATGGAAGCAGCCTTCCCCTTCCGCGAAACGGCAGACCAGAACGATGCTATCATCGACGTCAAACGCGACATGGAAGGCGACCGCCCAATGGACCGAATCATTATTGGGGATGTCGGCTATGGTAAGACTGAAGTTGCCATTCGCGCCGCGTTCAAGGCTGTGATGGACGGGAAACAGGCAGCCGTTCTTGTACCGACAACCGTTCTTGCACAGCAGCACTTCCGCGTCTTCAGCGAACGCCTGGACCACTTCCCCATTGAGGTGGAGATGCTCTCTCGTTTTCGGACACCGGCCCAGCAGCAGCGTGTACTGCAGAAATTGCGGGAAGGGACTGTTGACATTGTCATTGGAACGCATCGCTTGCTCTCACAGGATGTAGAATTTCAGTCGCTGGGCCTGCTTGTTATTGACGAGGAGCAACGCTTTGGCGTCAGTCACAAAGAGCGTCTCAAGCAGATGCGGACAGAGATGGATGTGCTCACACTTAGTGCAACACCTATCCCTCGTACACTCCACATGAGTCTTAGCGGCGTACGCGACATGAGCGCCATCAATACGCCGCCAAGAGAGCGGCTACCTGTGCGTACAATCCTCGCTGAATTCGACAGCACACTCTTACGTCAGGCCGTACAGAGGGAACTGGAGCGGAACGGGCAGGTATTCTTCGTCCATAACCGAGTGAGGGGACTACAAACGCTAGCGTCCAGGCTGCAACGAGAGGTGCCCGAAGCAGTTGTTGCCATTGCCCACGGGCAGATGGCCGAGCGTGACTTGGAAGACACCATGATGCGCTTTGCAGACGGCGAAATCGATGTGCTTGTCTGCACAACGATTGTCGAGAACGGCCTCGATATTCGTCGCGCCAATACCATCATAGTCAACCGCGCCGATCATTTTGGACTGGCCCAGTTGTATCAGCTGCGCGGCCGGGTCGGACGTGGGGCAGTCAGGGGTTACTGCTATCTCTTCCACGATCGCCACAGCACTCTGTCTTTCGACGCCCGCCGCCGGCTGGAGGCGTTACTCGAGAGCAGCGAAGAGTTGGGCGCAGGCTTTCGCATCGCCATGCGCGACTTGGAAATCAGGGGCGCAGGCGAACTGTTGGGCGCAAAGCAACACGGCCAGATCGTCAGCGTCGGCTTCGATCTGTACACGCGTCTCCTTACCCAGTCGGTTAACGAGCTGAGGGAGAAACGGGAACGATTCAAAGAGGCACAAGCAGTCGACCACGGCGCTATCCCACCGACTTCCGCTAACGGGGACTTGGCGCCACACACCTCGCAGCAGGAGCAGAAAGACGACCTGCTTTCCGTTGCCTGGGACGATCCACTAGCTCCCCCAGTTACCCTTGACCTGCCTCTGCGTGCCGAAATCCCGGTAACGTATGTCGAAGAAGAGGGGCTGCGCCTGCAGCTCTACAGGCGCATTGCTGGCCTGAATTCCCAACAGGAATTGGATGAGATGCAGAGAGAGATTGAGGATCGCTTTGGCAAGGATCAGGAGACGAATTCGATCCCGCTTGAAATGCAGAATCTCCTATACCAGATAAAGGTAAAGATGGAGGCGTTGAGAGCCGGCATACTCAACATCGGTCGCAGGCGCGATCAAATCGCCATACGGATTCCGCAAGGATATCCTCTGCGCATGATAGGTTCTGCTGGCGTAGTCAAAGGCGAGATTGAGGCTGGAGCCAGGCGCAAGCTGCAGTATTCATTGAGGATGGCATTGGGTCACACCGATGATGAAGGAGAATTTGTCCCCAATAACGCAATCCACGTTGGACGTGAAGCGATTTATATTCCCATCGATGAGGATGGTCGCTGGCGGACCATTTTGTTGCGCTCCCTTGCTGCGCTTTCTGCCGAAAAGCCAAAGTGACGATTAAACCGGAGCAACTGTCCCTGGGGAAGAAATTCGCCAGGAACTGTCCGGCTTGGCGTCTCTTTGGCAACAAATCTGCACTCCGTCTTGCTTTGAAAAGCTTCTCCTGGTCATCCAATTGTTGACGTGCATGCGAAACCAAATATGTCGCAAAACGCCCTAAGCGCAACAGGTACTGCAACTGATCGCCTTAGCAACCTGCCCACATATCGGACTCCTCAGTTAGTAGCCAGTTTTCCCCGTAAACGCACATATTGCGCATAGTCAATTTCAACTCGGCGACTAAGGTACTCCCAGGTTTGGGGCGCAAGACCTTGTGCCCCAACAACTCGATCAGTTGTGCGCAGTAGGAAGGCGTCAGAACCTGCTCCGCTACCGTAACTGACGACAAGTATCAACTGGCCCGCTGACGCTGCGTCAAGAACTGCAGTCAAACCAACAAGCGCTGAACCTGCGTATGTGTTGCCTATCTCCCCAACGAGCAAACCGCTTTTCCACTGGCGCTCTGTGAAACCCAACGCGCGCATCGCCCGGACCGGAAACTTCAGATTGGGCTGGTGTACTACCACATGGTCGAAATCTGCAGCAGCCAACCCCATCTCTTGCATCATTTGCTCGGCAGCCGGAATTACATGGCCGAAGTAGCCGGGGTCCCCACTAAAACGTTCGGCATGGCTGGGATACTGCCTTCCAGGCCTTCGCCAAAAATCGGTAGTATCGGAGACGAAACTCAAACTTCGCTCTATGACTGCAAGAGATTCACTGGCGGCCCCGACCAGTATCGCTGCACCGCCCGCGCCCGCCGTATATTCCAGCGCATCGCCTGGCCGGCTCTGCGCAGTGTCCATACCGATTGCCAGGGCATATGGGGTCATCCCGCTGCCAACAAGACCGATTGCCGCCTGTAGAGCCTCAGTCCCGGCCTTGCACGCAAACTGCCAGTCCCCCGCCACAGTGGCGGGAGTCGCGCCAATCGCCTCAGCCACGATCGTACCTGTCGGCTTTACCGCATAGGGATGACTTTCGCTGCCCACCCACACCGCGCCAATGCCTTGCGCGTCGATCTGCGAACGCGCAAGCGCATTGCGCGCCGCCTCTATGCTCATGGTCGCAGTGTCTTCATCAAGCCCTGGCACGGCCTTTTCCTTCACAGGACTGCTATCCATTCGTTGCGAGGCAGCGTCGAGATTCTGACCTGATTGTGGGCCTGCCACGCCAATCTCGCCGCTCCAGATCCGGCTAATTTCGGCTCCCGGCAGGCGGTAGCGCGGCACGTAGGCTCCATATCCCACAATCCCAACTGGTTTAACTGGCTGATTCAACATATGTTATTCCTCTGAGACATATCTTCCACTCGCGTGAGCCGGCAAGGCGACTGCCCTACCCTCGCAGAAGCTCCTTGGCACGTTCTACCCTTATGTTTCCTTCCGCCACCATCTGCCCGGCAATGTGTTCGACCGCGTCGCCTTTGGCGCCTGCAGCGGCCGCCATTTGACGCGCATGAAGACGCATATGCCCACTCTGAATACCGGTGGTTACCAAGGCCCGCAGCGCTGCCAGATTCTGAGCCAATCCAACTGCCGCGATAATCTCACTCAGAATCCTTGCATTTTGATGACCTTGCCCCGCCTCTCCATCTGCTTGCGCACGCCCCGTATCACTCTCGAGAGGGGCCTCTTTCGGCACGTCCAAGCCCAGGATTTTCAATGCAAGCTGAGCCGACGGATGGCTCCGCGTTGCTCCGCCCACAGTACCGACCGCAAGCGGCAACTCCAGGCGTCCGTACAAAGACTCTGAACCTGCGCAGCCGCGCACATGCCAGTCTGTAAGCGCACGATACTGCCCATCGCGTGCAGCCCAGGCGTGAGCGCCGGCCTCCACCGCCCGCCAGTCGTTTCCAGTGGCAAGAAGTACCGCGTCCACACCATTAAATATGCCCTTGTTGTGAGTCGTTGCCCGGTAAGGGTCCGAAAGGGCAAATGCGTTCGCTTCAGCGATGCCGTGAACCACCTCGTTGCCTGAAAAGGCACTACTTTCAAACGCCTCAGCTGGAATCTCGACCTCCGCCCACGCGCGTCTCCTGTCACTGAGATTGGAGAGGATGCGCAGTCCTGCCCGGCCCCCACTGAGCCGCTCCAGCAAAGGCGCCACTGCTTCTGCGGCGGTGTTGGCGGCGTTGGCGCCCATAGCGTCTCGGCAGTCGATTAGCAGATGAACAATAAGCATCGGGCCTGCCAGTGTGTCAGTCAGTTGGCGCACCTCAATCTCCTGTGGGCCGCCATTCAGACGCGATAAGGTTGGGCTGGTATCGGCGGCAGCCAGTATCTGCTTTCTTGCTGCCATTATTGCGCTCCCCGCCTCTGCGGCGTCTGGCACATCGAGCAATTGAATTTGAGCGATCATCACTGGATCTGTGCTGGAAGTCGAGAATCCGCCTCCTGCCCGGGCAAGTAGGGCGCCTGCGCTGACTGCCGCCACAACTGAAGGTTCCTCTATCGCCATTGGAACTAGATAATCCTGACCGTTGATCCGAAAATTGGCGCCTATTCCCAGTGGCAGCGCAAACCGGCCAACGACGTTCTCGATCATAATGTCGGCCTGTTCGGTAACGATACTTTCAGCCAGCAACTCCCTCTCTCTGCTGGTCAGCTCCCCCCAATCGCCGATCAAGGCAACTCGAGCAGACAGACTTCGGTTGTAAAAGCCTTTGAGTCTCGACGAACGACCGTCCGAATTGAAGCCGATGACGGGCCTCCTTGCTTGAGAAATACAAACGAGCCTAAGCCTTTCCAACCAACGCACAAACTGATGCGGGCTGGACGAGAAAAGATCGTCCAGCCTCTACCTACAAGAGACTAGCAGAGGTGGACTATCATTCTCTATCAGATGTCGACTGGGGAGATTCTGACAGTTTTTGGTCAGTCAAATGACAGCAAAGTTCTGGAGATCGGTCCTTCGAACAGCTGCGGCACAATTGCCATTCCCGTGACCAGAAGAATCGCAATCACTGAAAAGACCACCCCCAGCGGCCGTTCGCGGGGCAAATGAGAATTGTCCAGACGGCCAAAGAAGATTCCAACCATGCGAACGAAACCGAAGATTACGCTGCCGCTGGCGATCAGCACAACAGCAGCAAAGCGCCAGTCGCCTTCTGCCATTGCCTGTATTGCAGACCAGTGCCCGGAAAACCCCGCAGTCAAAGGGAACCCGGCCAGACCCAGACTGCCCAGCAGAAAAGCCGCCGTACTCCACGGCAATCGAGCTCCCACTCCTTGAAGACGGTCAGGCTCAAGGCTGCCTGTCGCCTGCCGTAATTGCGCCAATCCGGCGGCCGCGCTCATTGTGCTCAAGATGCGCAACGCAAAGAGTGAGACGACCATCGGACGACTGCGATCATCAGAACCGGCCAGAAGCAGGAGTATAAGGCCCCAGTCGTGAAGCATCGCATAGCCCAACAATCGGCCTGGATGGCTGGCCGCCGCCGCCGCCACACCTCCCCAGACCAGAGTGATCGTAGCTGTTGACGTCAACCACACGTTCAATGCTGTGCTACCGAATAGCAATGGAAAACTCGTTGTTGCCTGAAAGTAAAGAAAGAGCGCCAAGGTCTGGTAAAGCAGAATAGTCAGCGCCATCGCAATTGGAGGGGAAGATTCCCCTAGTTGCGGTTGGGCACTGTGAAGAGGCACCGGCGCCAGCAAAACAAGCAGACCTACGCCCAGAAGTTGCGCCCCACCTGCAGCAAGGCGTATATCCTGCGGATTGAGTGGCACCTGTTCCATGTTCCAAGCAGCCAGCAAAATAAAGGGAGTCGCGAGAATCGGTGGAAGAATAGCCCTGAGAGAACCCAACGCTTCGCCTGTGATGCCGGCCTGAATCGGAAAAACGCTTACCGTCATCAAAATTGCGATAGAAACAGGTGCAAGAAAAACAGGCGAGATTGGGGCGTCAACCATTAGCGCTACCCCGATATAACCTGCACCAATTAGTAGGACAGATGGAGGAAATACTACGCCCTGACTCGACACTGCCGTCAACAGCATGCCTGTTCCTAACAGGAGGAGAACGATTACTACTATCGGTTCATTATTCTGTGTCAATTGGAGGCGGAACCCGTATACCCAAATCCCTTCCCGTAGATCCAGTGTCACGGGAATGAGTGGAATGGAAAACGAGAGTGCATCGGAGGGAAGCCGCCAGAGCAGTACCGCGACCAGATTCAGCATCCCGCCATTGATAAGCGAGACGCCCTGCTCCCAGCGGCGAAAAAAATAGCTGGACAACACTTCCAGCAATAAGAGGCTGAATAAAAATGAGGGAAGCGCAAGTTGGATCATGGAATGCAGTCGTTCAATTAATGGTCTTCACTTTGAGCATTCCTCGATCGTCTTCCCGGCAGCGGGACAACTTCAAGGTAGCGTCTGCCAAAAGATGCGGCTTCCTCAACGTGTGCTCTTCTAGCCAGGAAACTCTCAATGTTCTCCCTGGCTGACGCCACGATTTCTAACTCTGTCCCGGAAATAACACCGTATATGTCCGACACGACTTAGCGATATTCGGGATTCGAAATACGGGCCACGCCAAATATCGGGCTTGCAATAAGAACGGCCAAGTGAGACTTCTCAACCGTTGCGTACCACCGTATTCTGGCGACGACCGATCAGGGAAAAGAACCAGTAGGCACAGCCGTACCAGAGGACCTGCGCGCCGGCGGCAATGCTTTGACGGCGCTGCATCCCCTGTGCCAACCCCTGGTCGGTTGATGGCACTTCATAAGATGTCAGTACATCGTCCTCGGCCAGAATTAGATAGCTGCTAGCCAAAGCCACCAAGAGCTGCAAAATACCCAGCATCACAATAACAGCGGGCAAGGGAAACAGTACTGACAGAAATGCCTGAACAGGAATCAACCACATCAGGAGGGCGACACCTCCAAAAAGAGCTGTTTCTGTCATGCCAAGCGTAAGCAATGCCACAGCCGCCAACCATAGAAACAGCATCTTGGAAGCATCGCTGAGTAGGGGCAATTCAATCTGGTCGGTTGCGTTCCAAACCATCAGAGCCGCGATGCCCAGTACAAGCAAGCGAAAGAGCCTGGAACTAAACTCGCCCGATTGATGGACATGGACATTACTCGTTTGTAAAATCGAAAGCAGGAGTATCAAAAAGGCTACGAACAGTACGCTCAAATGGACCGCAGGCCAAGGCGCTGAGAGTCCATAGACTGCCCCTATCAACCCGCTGATCCCGAATTGGACAATGAGCAGTCCAGGCAGAGCTATTCGCCAATCCCACAATATCACGGGAAGACCTGCGGCAAGTCCCAATATCAGGTGTGCCGGAATTGAAGCCCACAATTCAGCCATGAAATCCTTTCTTTGAATCCAAAAGCACTGTGCCAACCAGTTTCTTCAACAAGGGAGGGCACTGACAGTACCATTGTTCAACCATTGCCCACAGAGTTTGAACTACGGAATATAGTCTTGACGACCCGTGGTCAACTCCATGAAACGTGATAAAAGTGTGACGTCTGAAAAAGCACAAGGGTATTCTGGCAACTATGGCCTGGATCTGACAAATGCTGCCCCTGTAAAGTCCTCGCCCTACTCGAACCACTACGTACTCAACAATAAGTAGCCAATTATTCCAAAGACGACGACCCAGCCCATGTGGCCAGCCCCTTCGACAATTTCCAGGCCAACATCCCACACATTTCCCATTCTGCTGGTGCCCCATCTGGTAACTCCCGAAATCCAGTCCAGAGTCGCGAGACGGGCAGTTCGGCTGGACCACATCCGAATTGACCCCAACGCGCCGGCCCTATTTCTATCTGTGCTCAGCAAGTCCCTAACTTGTGAGCGCGCAATGGCAAGACCAATGCCCAATGTGAGAGGGCCAGCAAGAGTCAGCCAAACCTGCCAGCTCGCTACAGCACTAGGGGGGTTCCCGGCACCACGAGGAATAGCATCCGGCAGATTGGCGAGATTGGTTATCAATTCGGGAAACACGCCTGCAGTCGCTAGTGGAATCGCAAGTACAACTACGTATGCCAGCAATCTGCCTATGATCCAGCCGTCCGGCCTCAGTTCTGCCAGGGAATTACCGTCAGGCTCTGTGTCCCAACTACGCAGAAGGGATGAGACGTATATCATCTGAGTAACAATATAGGCCGCAAAGAGAGGCCACATCAGGGCGCCTAATTTCCCGCAAAGTCCGGTTTCGTCGCCGCAGTTTCCCATCATCAGCAATTGAGCGACTACAGACTGCGTTAGAAAGCCTGGCGTAAATGGTACACCTACTAGTGCCAGAACACCTACACTGATTGGAATCTGCCAATGCCAGGCGCGCCAAATCCGTTCACCGATCAGCCACAGGCCGCCTCCCAAAGCGAACGTCGTCGTCGGCCACAGAACTGCTGCAGGCCCTCGGATTTCTGACAGTATGCTCGTTAGTCCTGCTATGCCAACGGCGGTGATCAGGACGAAAGTCGTGTGCTCTTGTCTGGTCGTCGTCGTGAACGTTGCTATGGCCGAGCCAAGCAGACCAAACAACGCCAGCGCAACGATTTCGGGCCGGGCAAGAAGCTCCTCGCCTGCAAGGCCGCTCGACCAACCCAATAGCCACAGCCCACACAGGGCCGGCGGGATCTGGTCGATAAGACGGTCCGGCATAAACAGGCGTTCCCCTCGCTGCGGTAACAACCAAAGATGAAGGGGGTAGACGCCGGCCCTGATGACTCCAGCTACCAACATCAGAATAACCGTCTCCTGGGGCAAGTGGCCGCCAGCCAGAAGCACGGCTGGCCCATTCTGGCCTGCAGGTAGCAGCCCGATCAAAAGTAACAAGGCTCCCATCATGCTTAGTCCTTGAAACTGCCGGGTAGGGGTCGGTCCTGGGCCTTCAGGCAAGACGGCACTACGGGCAATTACAAAGAGATCCATCACTACCCACATCAACGTTACAGTTAGGAGGTTTCCGCTGCTGACAAAAAACAGTGCGCTGGCAATTGCATTGAGTGACAAGGCAAGTGTCATCGCTCTACTGTGCCAGTTCTCGTCGGTAGTCTGATCGCCGCTTTGTCCGGAAATGCCGCTGAACAGCAGGCCGCCTCCGCCCAAAAGAAGGACTAGGCAGGAAACATACCAATTCCAACCGTTGCTGACCCACAAGAGATCGGCGCCATGGGAAAAGAAAGGCTGCCAGGGAATGCTGTAAGTTGGGGCAACCGGCTGCACACGCAGCGCGATTGTCAGTGCGGCCGCCCCGCCCCAGAAGAGCAGGGCTACCGCACTGAGGATTCCGGTCGCACTCCCAATGATGTGCAATCGCGCCATTGGACGGAAGAATCGACCAAGTATCCAGAGAACTATGCTGCCCAAAGTCAGGACGAGAGGAGGCCCCACAGGAGCGATCAGAACTGACAATGACAAATCGATTTCGTTCATATCCGTCAATTCTAGCACAGCCAATCCCGCGCTGGAAACAGTCTGGGACTGGCTTGCATTTCATATTTACGGGCAACTCCTGACTGATTGAAGCTATGCAGGATAGTAGGATATTCATTCTTGCTCCAGAATGCGGAAAGTGTCATTTGCTCCATCTCCTGTGCCCGAATTGACCCAACCAGTCCTGTGCTGACCAACCACGTGTGTGGACACTGTTCAGGCTATTTCGCTACGCTCTGGTGAACATTCGCCTTAGCCGTTTTGAGGCGATGATGGCCACTGGCTATCCGCGCACCAATGCATATTGAATGTGTACTGAAGTACACAGTGGATAGTTGCCGGAGGCCTTTGCTGCAGTGGCTTGGCCCGTTGTAGAAGGGGGGCGTTGTGGTAGGACACACCCCTCCAACAACATGCCTCATCGACCGCACGCCGCACTTCCAGCAGTGCGGCTCAACCAATGTGGAGGCTGCCAGCGAATACACAATGAGATAGTCCGAATGGCGCCGTGAATGAAGGTCTGGTCCACACATGTACTGCATTTGGCTTGGTCGTTACAAATAATGCTTTCTGGCGGCAAATCAAGGATTGGGTCTGACAGTCCAGTTTATCTGTCGACCATCACCCACATCCCCAGTTGGAAACGGTCTGAAATGGATCAACATTCAGGTAAGAAAAACTGTCCGGCCTGCGTTGCCCATTCGAAGAAAATGAAGTAGAGTATCGAAAATAAAACTGCCCGGAGGGGACCTATGCAATCCACTCGACTCTTGCCCACAGCGACCGCAAATACCGAACAGGCCAAAATGGATATCGAAGAATTTGGCTATTGTCTCATTGCCAACGCGTTGGGGCCTGATGAGGTGGAAGCCGCACTTAGAAGGCTAAAGGAGCAGGCGGCCGCGGAACTAGAGCAAGGCGCGGCCTTCGAAGATGGAGGTCCGAAACAGCAGTGGGGTGCGTTTACGGACAAAGGAGGCAGGCTTAAGCAACAGGCCTACACTGCTGCAGCCGGCGGCGTTAACCAACGCGTGTGGATGCTTGTAAATAAAGGTCGTATCTTTCGCAAAATCCTGTTCACTCCCAGCGTGCGCGCAGTCGTCGATCACGTCCTCGGCGACGACTATCTGCTGTCGAGCTATTCGGCGAACATTGCCAAACCGGGCGGCGCCCCTATGAACCTGCACACCGACCAGTGGTGGATGCCTCACCCAATTGACCGCGGCCCTTCACCGGTTCCCGTCGGTTCAATCACCCGCGAACGCCCCAATTTGGCGGCTGAAACGGAGCCGGCAATGATTGCTCCATGCGTCTGCGTCAACGTCATGTGGATGCTCAACGATTTCAGCGAAGAGAACGGGGGCACGCGCTTTGTACCCGGCAGTCACTTGCGGGGCCGCCCACCTACAGCAAGCGATAGCAACGAGAATACGCTGGCCGCGCAAGGGTCGGCTGGCACTGCAATGGTTTTCGACGGCAGGCTCTGGCACGGAACCGGCGCCAACATAAGTTCCAAGAACCGCTTTGGGTTGCTGACAACCTTTTGCGGTCCACAGTTCCGGCCCCAGGAGAACTTCACAGTTGGCGCCCGTCCCGAAATGCTTGCTGAAGCGTCTCCGGAGTTGCTGGCATTGCTGGGATTTAAGATCTGGAGCGGTTACGGACGAGTGGAAAGTCCGGTCGCCGAATATGTCAGCCAGGACGAGATATCTTTGGGCGAACTGGGAGCCTGAGACAAGCAGTAGAGAATGTGCTCCGAGAATAACTCAGATTTCAAAGTAACTACATGCCAGGGCATGCCCTTTACCTCCTTATTGTAGCTGACGCTGCAGGGAAGACAGGAAAGTCAACACCGAACACTGCTTCCGCCAAATTACCCCGTCTTTAGCGAAGCCGCGGCCTCCATGTTATACTGCTGTCGCATTGAAATCTGATTCTGAGGAGATCATGTGAGCGGAAACTGGACTCGAAACGCTTTTGTTTATCTACTGATACTTGTGGCCGCGGCCGCCCTTTTTCTGAATGTCTATGGCCCCAACGAGAGGCCGGAAAACATCAGCCTCAGCGATGTTGCCAGGCAGGTCGAGCGCGGCGATGTAGCACGAATTGATGTACGCGGGGAAAGGTTGCAGATTTTTTCGCATGGCAGCGATCAACCGCTTTCCAGCCGCAAAGAGGAAGGCGTTGCTCTGACTCGAACGCTGCAAGGCATGGGTGTCTCCGAGGAGAGCTTGGCCCAGGTGAAGATTAATGTCCAACCACCCTCCAATTCGGGAAATTGGTTCGCGTTGGTTATTAACTTGCTGCCCTTAATTCTAATCGCAGGCCTCTTTCTGTTTCTGTTCCGCCAGAGCCAGAGCGGCAACAACCAGGCACTCTCCTTTGGCAAGAGCAAAGCCCGCATGTTTGTTGGCGACAGGCCCTCCGTCACCTTTGGCGACGTCGCCGGAGCCGATGAAGCAAAGCAGGAACTTGAAGAGATCGTCGAATTTCTCAAAGAGCCGCAGAAATTCGTTGCTCTAGGTGCGCGCATCCCCAAAGGCGTACTATTGGTCGGGCCGCCCGGCACCGGAAAGACACTCATGGCAAAGGCGGTTTCGGGTGAAGCCGGTGTACCTTTCTTCAGCATAAGCGGTTCCGAATTTGTCGAAATGTTCGTCGGCGTTGGCGCCAGCCGTGTGCGCGACCTGTTCGAACAGGCCAAGCGAAATAGCCCCTGCATTGTATTTATCGACGAAATCGACGCGGTCGGGCGCTACCGTGGCACCGGTCTGGGAGGTTCCCACGACGAGCGCGAGCAAACGCTTAACCAGATCCTGGTGGAAATGGATGGATTTGGCACCGATACCAATGTCATATTGGTGGCCGCCACCAATCGCCCGGACATCCTGGACCCCGCCCTACTTCGTCCCGGGCGATTTGACAGACGCGTTACCATGGACCGGCCCGACCTGTCGGGCCGTCGGGCCATTCTCGACGTTCATGTAAAAGGAAAACCACTCGACCCCAATGTGGACCTGGACCTGATAGCACGCCAGACACCCGGTTTTGTCGGTGCGGACTTGGAGAACCTGGTAAATGAAGCCGCAATTCTGGCCGCGCGTCGAAGTAGGCGCACAATCGCCATGAACGAGATGCAGGAGTCGATAGAGCGTATTGCAATGGGAGGGCCTGAGAGACGCAGCCGCCTTATTACCGATCGTGAACGCCGCGTCGTCGCCTATCACGAAGCCGGCCACGCTATCATCGCGCATGTCGTTAAGAGCGCAGATCCCTTGCGCAAGGTGACTATAATCCCTCGCGGTATGTCAGGCGGCGCTACTCTGACCGTACCGGAGCGTGACCGCTATCTGTTGCCGCGATCCTACTTTGTTGACCGTATCGCCGTGGGGCTGGGTGGCCGCGTAGCCGAGGAACTGGTTTTCACCGACATTTCCAACGGCGCCAGCGATGACATTCAGACGATCACCCGTATGGCACGGGCGATGGTAATGAAGTATGGGATGAGCAAGAAGATGGGGCCTCTCCAAATCGGAAGCCAGGAGGAAAACCCATTCCTGGGACGGGAGTTAACCGAGCAACGCGATTACAGTGAAGAGGTGGCAGAGGCCCTTGACAGCGAAGTTCGGGAGATTGTGCGAGAACAGCACGATCGTGTTCGCAACATTCTAAGGATTCATCGGCTTAGATTGGACGCGGTGGCCGAAGCACTGCTTGCTCAAGAAACGCTCGAAGAGCATGAGTTTGTCGATGTTTTCGAAGGAAACGTCCGCTCTGAAGACCTGCCCGATCCACTAGCGCTCCAGCACGCCTGACTCATCCTCAATTGAGTCTATATGCCAAGAATTCTCGGTCCGCAATTGCTGCCACCGAAAACTCTTTCAGCAGAGACGCTTCTTGAACTATCAAGACTTGGAGTTGTTTCCGAGGAGTTTTAGAAGAGCCGGCCCATACGTCTGTGCCTTCCAACACCCTACCGCCTGAATCTCCTGCAATGCCGCCACCGAAGTTGGTCGACTTGACGCTATCTGCATTAGCGTGTCATTGCTGAACACGATATCAGGATCGACGCCGCGCGCATTCGCTGTCCCAGTCCTCCACTGGCGCAAGTGTTCAAAACGTTTTTTTCCCGCCGCAGTGAGAAGAGCTTCCACTTTGCGTGCCGGCGAAGGCCGTTTGGGCGCGGGCTGCTCCGACCCTCGTCGAACAGCGCCCAGCAACTCCTTTCCAAACCGCTCAACCTGCCTCAAACTTAGACCGGGAATTTCCCTGAGCGAGTTCAGCGTTTGCGGTCGTTTCTGCGCCAATGCTACCAGGGAGTCCTCCCCCAACACTTTGAAGGGGGGCCGGTTCGCCTGTTTGGAGTAAATTTCGCGCCAGTCCCAGAGTGCCTGTAGGGCTCCCATGTCTTCTGGCGCCACCGAACGGATCTGTTTCATGTTCCAGACAGAGCGCGGCTCCGGCGGCCGGTACTCAATCATCTCTAACATCCGAAATGCGGCCTGGGCTTCTTCCCAGCGGCCTGCCTTTTGCAGAAGCCCAGCCTGCCGGACTCGCAGCGCAGGCAGGAAGTGCGTGTCTATCTGAGCATAGGTCATCTGTTGCGGGGTTAACGGACGCTGGCCCCAATTCGTGCGCTGCATCCGTTTGTCGCTAACAACGTCGAACTCCTCTTGCAAAACTTTAGCCAGTCCAACGCCCTGCCGCCCCAGGATCCGGGCAGCCAACTGCGTGTCAAAAAGCCGGCGAATCCGGAAATCCAAGTCCCTCTCAAGCGTCAGGATATCGTTCTCTGCCGCGTGGAGAATGATTTCTGTAGTGTCGTCGGCGAGAATTTTTCCCAGGTCGGACAGATCGAGCGACCGCAAAGGATCGACAAGAAAGTCGACAACGTCCCCAGAATCAGTCGGCTGGGCTACACTGCCTTCCTTGGCCGGAACTGTTACTTGAATCAGGCAAACGCGGGGCGTATAGCGAAAAAGACTGTCGCTCTCGGTATCCAGCGCCAACCATGGTTGACCCGATATATGCTCGAGAAACTGACGATATTCTCTGTCGGACTGCACGAAAATAGGGGGGGCAATTGTAGTCTGCCGGCGGTTGCCTGATTTTCGACTTCGTCGCCCGCGATTATGCACAGGACGTGTCATTGCTGCTGAATTCTCCCTGGAAAACTGAATTGAGGTCCTCTTGCGTAGTGGCTGCATGATAACCCATAGCTGGAGCCTTGCCAACTACTCAGGACCCCCTGGCGCCTCGCTATTCATGGCGTAACCGCCACCCCTCGTGGTCTGCCATTGTTGCCCTGACAGCAATTGATATAATTTCCGCTAGGCTGGCAAACTAACAATTCCGACAATGCTGATACAAACAACGAACTGGCAAGATTCGATTACTACCCCGTAGTAACTTCCAGTCTGCCATTTTTTCTCGACTGTGATATTATCTCTGCCAAACTGTGTTTCCAATCCGGGCCCCAATGCTCGAAAGCAGAGCACATATTTTTCTCGAAGGGCCGGTTAAATTACAAACTAGCCGACAGGGCGAGACTCGCCCCGGTTGGCACAACACTTGTTGAAACATAACCTTTCTCGTTATCCGTTTCCCTGTTCGTTCTAGCCAGGAGACTCAATTCATTTCGTGGCCAAATGGTACTGGTTCGACGAATTCCAAAGCTTGAAGGCATCTACTTGTCATCCTCCGCGCAGCCGGCCCATCGCCGCCGCCGTAGAGTGGTTGCATCCGCCGATAATTTCAGATTTACATCAAAATTTCGCCTGTTGGACCGCAGCACACATGTCGCCTGGCCCCGTAAT
This sequence comes from Caldilineaceae bacterium, assembly GCA_963662575.1. Lineage (GTDB taxonomy): Bacteria > Chloroflexota > Anaerolineae > Caldilineales > Caldilineaceae > Bin5. The sequence continues at coordinate 4,191,336 of OY759723.1, read as the reverse complement.
CCCTCATCGACTGTGGATCGATCAGTCTGGAAAAATCGCTTTGCGGTTCCCTGCAGAGGCGCCGGCTGCACAATCTGTTGTCGGTGGCGGCGAGGGCCTTGCCCAGTGGCTGGTGCTACTGTCGAAATGGATGGAAATTCATGTTGTTCTCGCCCGTGCCCGCACTGTCTGGTCCCTGACCGAGCTCGCCGGCGCCCTGCCATTCACGTCACCATCGCTTTTGCCTCGTCAACTCGCCCAGTTTCCACCGAACAACTGGGAACAGGTGGCTCGTGGACTGGCCGCTATAGTTTCCGATGGCGCCTTGACAGATAAGGGACAATGAATTGGCAGACCTGCAAAGCAAGAACTATTGCCATGGGAATCCTACGCCAATCACATAGCCAGAAGCTCAGGAAGTAGACCGGTTCGACACATAGGGCATCCTACCCGTTGGAAGGCAAAAGATGAATGCTCTGAAAGATAGAATGGAAGTAACACGGAACGTTTCAGCGCAACATGGGGGAGGCTATTGTGATTTTCCTGATGGTCGCGGCAGTGCCGCCAGTGAAATCTTGAGCAATCACACTGTTCGGCACATCCACTCTGCCGGCGGTGTTGCATTTCGTGTGCAGCAGGACGAGACACTCAGTTCCATCCAGGTTGCCCTCATCGCCACAGACAAAGAGTGCCGTCGCTGGCAACTACCCAAAGGGCGACTCTATCCGACAGAGAAACCTCTGACCGCGGCCCTTCGCGAAGTGGAAGAGGAGACAGGACTGGAAACCGAGTATGAGTCCTTTCTGAAGACTGTACACTATCAATATCTTGATACTTATGCCCGCACGGTGCCGGAAAAGGTTATAAAGAAGGTAGACTTTTATCTGCTGCGAGTTGTGGGAGGGCGCCTCTCCGATGCCAGCGTCGAAGTCCAAAAGGTCGAGTGGGCCTCGGCAGACGAGGCGCTGACGAGGCTGGCATATGACGGAGAAAGGGACTGCCTGAAACTCGCCATGGAATTGCTGAATGGTCACTGAGATAGGGATGGCAAACTCTGGTCAGGTCCGAGAGGTCCTGAACCTGCTGGTCTCGGGAGTAACCAGCGATGTGAGTAGTATGGAAGCGATTGCCGGCAGTTGGTGGCGGCGTCTGCTTTTCATGCACTGGTTCGGGCCGCGTTTCCTGGGCAAACAGATGGATACATTCGTGGCAACACGGGGTGATCGCATCATCGGATTCGTCATAGTCCAATATGATGGCGATGCCGCAGGAACGTTCGACTGGGCATTTGTCGAGCCGTTGGATGTAAAGGAAAACCGCGAGGATTTTGCCGATCTCATAGATTCGACCTTGGACCACATTGAAGAACAAGGTATTCATCCATACTTCTATTTTGGCTTCGCAACCGCCTCACCAGCCGAGGTAACGCAAGTACTCAACGAGATAGGTCTGCGCTCGGCGGACTATCAGAACTCGCAAATGGTGGGCGAACTGCCGTTGGCAGAGACCTCATCACAGCCTGAGGGATTTCGACTCGCTCCTCAGATTTCAGCCAGATTCGGGGCCCGTATGGCCGAACTTCTGCCCGCGGTTTATCCCGATTCAGCGGCAGAAGAAACGACAATGATCGCCGCCATCCACACCAGTACCATACGTTCTTCAAAAGTGTTTCTGGTCCTTGTAGAGGAGACCGAGATCGGTTTTGTCCAACAGTTTCGTTGGCGGGACGAACTTCGACTGCTGGTTGCTCTGCCACCCAATCTGTGGGGCACAGAATCAGAGCGCCAGCTAATTGCCCACCTCGCGCAAACGTTGCAGGGACAGACCCGGCGTCTGCGGCTGCGAACCTTCAGCGAACGCCATCTCGACAAAGCGCGACAATCCCTCGAGCGACTGGGACTTGACTGGCAACAAGCGCCATGGCAGCGCTGGGTGGTTGCCTTGGAAGCGGACGAGAACGGCGAGGAGTCGGCAGAGCCCGACAAGTGGAGAGGTGAGAACGATTCCGTCTGGCCGCCGCAGGCTCCACGAGAGGATTAGGGCCGAGGCGGAGGCACAGGCGCCTAACCGTCGGCAGGAAATAAGTTAGATAGCGAAGAAAGCGATGAAGAAGCGAGATTACACCTCAGAACAATCCTCCGCTGGCAACGGGACGGACCGCGTTGCTGATGGCACCCTGAATTCCTCCCCTTCAACCTTCAGGCAACAAGACCCAAAACACTGTCCAGCAGTTGGAGAGTTTAGCCGGCCATCCTCCAACCCGCTTGCGGCTCCCCCTGAGAAGTTACCTGGACATTCGACCGGCTACTTGCGGAGTGAAAGCGGGCTCCCGATCTACTACAGCCGCTGGCGCCCTGTTGAATCAGCGCGCGGCGTTGTCTTCATCCTGCACGGGCTTGGCGAACATGGAGGGCGATATCGCCACTTGGTGTCGTCGCTACAGGATTCAGGATACATCGTCTACGCGCATGACCATCAGGGATTTGGTCGCTCCGGCGGTGCCCGCTGCTTTGTCCAGGGCTTTCACGATTACCTGAGCGACATCACGCAGGTTGTGTCTATGGCCCGGCAGCGCGACCCCGGCCTCCCTTGCTGCCTCTATGGCCACTCAATGGGTGGACTGCTTGGCCTTCTTCATCTGATGGAGGCGCCGGGCACAGTCGATCTGGCCATCATTGCCTCGCCTTCCCTCCAGCCACGCGAACTTTCTCCTGTCAATCGAGTCTTGAAACGATTGCTCATCCTTCTGCACCGTATTCATCCCACCCTCACGTTCCAGCAGCGCGGCGATCTAGACGTCATCTCACGTGACTGGGAAGAGGTGCAGTTGGCCATGCAAGACGCCTTGGGCGTGCCCAAACGCAGTGCCCGCTGGGTAGTTGAATTCTTTGAAACGATGGAGGAAGTAAGACTTCGGGCCGGCGAAATCCGTTCGCCGATTTTCATGATGCAGGGAATGGCCGACGCTGTGGTCACGCCCGCGGCCGCGCAGGAATTCTTTGCAAAAATCAGTTCTGACGACAAGAGTCTGCGACTCTATGAAGGTTATTACCACGAGCTGCACAACGACCTGGGACGAGAGCGACCCATCGGCGCGGTCCTCGACTGGCTGAACAGCCGCTGCCTCGATGCCCACCGATCCCAACGAGACCGCCGCAGTTCCTCAACAGATGATCCCTTTCTTCGCCTCGGGGCCATGGGCAATAGGGTCTTCTCCAATCCAGCGTTCGTCCACCGGTTCCGAGGCAAGCTGATAGCGCGTATCGGTCGACAGCCGTAGCCGGTTTGTATGGTTGTCCATGCTGGCGTGCATTGTGTACATGCTGAAGACCAACAGGTCGCCGAGCTGGTAGTCGGTCGTGAGCCAGCGGCTGTTCAACTCTTGGCGCAGCGCCACGGCATCAGTGGAATATGTGCCGAAGCCGCTCCCTTGCCATCGTTTCTGCACTGCCTCCGTCACTGCTGCGTCTGGCTCATTCGTGCAATATTCATCTACATCCATCTGGCCGTATGTGCTCTTTATCTCCGCCTGTCGGTGGGAGTTCTCCAGGACCATCAGGCCGCCCATTTGGCGAGGAATGTCGCCGAGCGGAGTCCAGCTCGTGTACAGATCCTTTGTGCCCCGCCCCATGAAAACAACGTCATAGTGAGGGTTGGTAGCCGTTTCCTCACCTGACGTTTTGACTCGGCACCAGGTGAAGTCGAGAGGGCGAATCGGCCCGCCCAGGAAGCGCTCATAGAAGGTGATCATCGGCCCGCCGAAGAGCGCATGGCGCAGCGCTTCATTGTTTTTTGACAGCCCAATCATGTCCCTGGCCGAGACCGCTAGTTCGCGTTTGGCTACGCCGTCGTCAATTGGGTAGTTCATGTCAACAAAGTCTAGGCCTGCCAACGCCTCTAACATAGTTCGCCGCGCGGCCGACAAGATGTCGCGGTCAAGCAGGCCGGGAAGATAAAGGTAGCCGTCCTTCTCAAAACGCCGGTGTAGTTCATCTAAGTCTTCCAGCGCGTCCGCGGAAGAGTGTAATTCGCCGTAACTCTCTGACCCCGTTTCGAGCCTTTTCCCATGAACAGTGAGCATCTCTTGTTCGAGCATTTTGTCACCCTTCGCCCGTCTGCAATTTGAATCCAATATCCACGCGCCAGGACGAGGCCGGAAAGACTACCCAACCGGCCGTGAAATGATTAGACCCGCGCGTACTTCCTCAATACACGCCAATCCTTCGGCGTCGTCCCATCTGGGTACGAGACCGCAACCTCGCCCACATACAAGTCTCCCCGCGAATCGAAAGCAATGTTGTGCGGGCTGAAATAGCGGTTTACACCGTACGGATCCTCCATCCCCCACTGGCTAAGAATTCTGCCGCTCATATCGCGCACCGTGATTCGGGCCGGCGGATTGTCAAAAGCCGGCTCCTTAGTCTCTCCCATGAAGATGCCGCCCACCTCGGCAACATACATATTATTATCGGCGTCGATGCACATGTCGCACGGCCACCAGATGTCGTCCCACTGGCCCATGAACTCGCCTTCCGGGTTGAAGAGCTGCATTCGCCGGTTCTGACGGTCGGCCACATAGACAGTGCCCTCGCGGTCCACGCAAACGTTGTGCGGCGTAACGAACTGACCGACGCCTTCGCCCGGCTCGCCCCAGGACAGCAACAGTTCGCCGTCAGCGCTGAACTTGTGGACGCGTGCGTTGCCGTACCCATCCGACACGTATAGTTGCCCTTCCGGGTTCAGCGCAATCCCCGTAGGGTAGTTGAATGGCGGCCCGGCGCGCAGAACTTCCTTCTGCACATCCCAGATATATCCCGTATCGGCCGGACTGTCCGCAGTTTCGATCGACATCAGCAACTCGCCCTCGGTGGTGAACTTGTGCAATGCATGCCCCCAATCGTCGACGCAATAGATAGAGTCGTCCGGGCCGACGATTATGTCGTGGGCGCGCTTTATGAGTCCCTCTCCCCACGAGCGCACGTACCGCCCGTCGCGGTCGAAAACAATGATCGGGTGCTCGCTGCGGCAAAAAGCATATACCCGGTCCTGGGAGTCCACCGCCACCCCCGGTACCTCCACGATATTCCAGCCATCAGGAACCTCTCCCCAGCCATCGACCTCTTCATAGACGAACTGTCCGCTGCCGAGTCGCATCGTTTCTTCCCTTCCAATTGATGAATTTTGACCAAACTGTCCCCGCGTATGAATGCCTCTATAAGACCTTTCCTCTGCTAGAGACAGTGGCGGGATCCCCAAAATGAGACCGCCTTACTTGCGCGGCTTTGGTGGAATCTCATCTCTCTCCGGCTCGTGCCACATACCGGCCACCGGCGGCGGAACCGGGTCGCGCGCAATTTGCATGTCAATCACGCAGGGCCTGCCGCACGCCAGCGCAAAGCCCATCGCATCAGCGATTTCGGAATATCGATTGACAGTCACGCCTTCTGCCTTGAGCGCTTTCGCCAGCGCCGCGAAGTCCGTATTCTCGCTGAACTCAGTGCCAATCACTCGTCCCCCATAGCTGGCTTGTTGCCCTCCGCGGATCGCGCCCAACGTCTGATTGTTGAATACAATCCATACCACGGGCAATCCCCACTCCACCGCTGTGATCACCTCCTGGCAAACCATCAGGAATCCACCGTCCCCAGTAACGCAGACTGCCGGCAAGTCCGCACGCGCCAGCTTTCCGCCAATGATCGATGTGGGACCAAAGCCCATCGGCGTCCAGCCGCCGGGGTAGAGCAAGCGACGCGGGGAAAATATCGGGAAGAAGGCGCCAAAATAGTGGTTGTGGTCGCCCGTATCCAGCGAGAAAAGGATCTCCCTGGGCAGAACGCGCCGCAGTTCCTCGACCACGCGCAGCGGATACATACCCTGCGCATCACTATCGTCACCCGGGATCTCCATATGGAAATCGGCTTTGACCCGTGCTGCTATCTCCAGATTGGCCTCTCTGTGTAGGGGCTCCTTTTTCGCCGACAGCGCGGTCAGCGTCTCCTGCAAAGTTGCTTTGGCGTCTCCCAGCAATCCGATTTCTACTGGGTAGGTGCGCCCGATCTGATTTGCATCGATGTCGACTTGAATGAACCGATTCTGCTCGACAAACGGCATCCCTTCCGTCCACCAGCAGGTCGACAGATCCGAGAAACTGAAACCTACCGCAAGCACGACATCGGCGTATTGCCGGATCATCTCGTGCGCACTCGGATGACCGAGCCAACCCAGATTTCCAATACTCAGCGGGTGGTCTTCGGCCAGAATGCCTTTCGCAGCGTAGGAAGTCGCCACCGGCGCGCCCAGCATCTCCGCCAGCCCTCGAATCTCCGGCCCGGAATCGGCAAGAACAGCCCCGTATCCGGCTACGATTACCGGATGGGCCGCCTCAATAAGCGCATCTGCCGCCTTCCCAATCGCCTGGGCATCTGCCCGAACGCCACCTGCATAGCTGAATCGTTTTGGATCGGGGATCTCGGCAAAGTCGTGGAATGCAGCCTGCAGATCCCAGGGGATTTCGATGGCGACCGGGCCTGGGTTGCCCCCTCGCGCCAGCGCGCAGGCCTTCCGCACAACCTCGGGGATCAAGTCAGGATGCTGCACCTGCCAGACCTTCTTCACCACCGGCTGCAACACCTGCACGAAGCTCTGGTCTGGAAAACCGTAGAAGGGACTAGTCTCCTGCAACTGGCCGCGCCCCACCCAACGTGAAATCACGCCGCCGAATATTGCTACTACCGGGCTGGACGCCGCCGCGGCCGAAGCCAGTCCCATCACCATATTTGCCGGTCCTGGGCCAACCGAAGCGCAGCAGACGCCAATTTCACCGCTTATCCGTGCATAGCCGTCTGCGATGTGCGCTGCCCCTTGTTCATGGCGCGTCAGCATGAACTCGATCTGCGAGGAATCGTAAATCGCGTCAAGAATGTTCGTATTGCCGTGTCCTGGATGGCCAAATACGTACCTGACCCCTTCCAGTTCCAGCGCTTTGACGAGCGCCTCAGCGCAGCGCATTCTCACCATATTTGCCTACGCACCCTGACCTGCCCCACTCTGACTCAAATTCCGCTCCACGACCGCATCGCCAATCCACGCCAGCGTTGACGATGCAATGTGGGCACTAGTGTGATTCTGGAACGCCATACGGGCTTTCCATGTACTTACCCACATTACGGTTCAACGGCCATCCTTGGCCTCCCAACAACGCAAAAGAATCAGACTGGCCAAGCAGCCAGAAGAACATCTCCGCAGCATCATTGCAGTCGCGGAACTGCTCGCGAAACGTTGGATCCTCCAGCTTGTAGTTTGCCGTCGCAAGGTCAAAGTCGGGTTCCCGAATCCAATCCCGGTGTGGAGACTCGGTCCGCCAATAGTTGTACTTCAGCAGGTTGCGCAACCCAGTCCCGCTGGCAGCCGACCGCCGGTGCCAAATCGAATAAACTGTGAGGAAGATCGTCCCTGCCGGCGCAGCCGCCCGGTATCCGCCGCGGATGCCGCCATAGTGCCCCATCTGTCTGGATAAGGAAAAAAGAAAGTGGGATCCGGGCAGCAGCTCGGTCGGCCCCAGATCGAGCGAACAGTCCTCTGGATAATAGAAGACCTGCAGGTAGTTGAGCGCGGGGCCATGCTTGGAATTGCCATCCCGATGCCAGCCCTGGGCCGGCGAGGGACAATTGACGCGGTGGTTGCTCATTATGATCGGCAGCCCAAAGTTTTGGCCCAATAGGCAGCGGACCGCACCTGCCGCCTGGTCGTTCAATATCACATTGTCAACAAACCAGTCCTCCTCCAAAATCTCCGTCGGCTCATGCGAAGGGTATTTGTCCAGATATTCGACCGTCCTGCGGTTGACCTCATCAGGCACGACCCCTTCCAACACCATATAGCCCTTCTTGCAGAAGTCCAATACTTGCGTGTCTCTCAGTCCCGGCCGGCAAGAGTGCGTTCTCATGGTTAATTTTCTCCTAACCCAAATACCGGATGAATTCGTCTCCGAGCCACTATATTCTAGTGGGCGCAGATACCAGCCAGCGGCTGGCCAAAAAGGAAATCGCTGCGCACTATCTGCCCAATTCCTTCCCTATTACCCCCGCTCGTAAATCTCCCCACGCTCTCTCGCAACTCTGTTGCGTGTGAGATTTTGCAGCTCTGGGGGCATGCGTTCGAACGTCTCAGGCCACACCGGCTGATGCCCGCCCTCCCGTGCCAGGTTCCACCACGGAGGATAGTAGGCGATGTTCAGCGCCATACGATGCTGATCCAGCGTCGTGTTGGCGCCGTTTGCATGCCATACGCCGCCGTGCCATAGGAAGACCGAGCCGCGGCGGCCTGTAATTGGCAGAAGCCGTCTGTCGTCCGCCATCATGCCCTTGGGCGGGCGGCGCCGCAATCGATGGCTGGTAGGCATGATTCGAGTGGCGCCTATCTCTTCAGTAAAGTCGGTCATCATCCAGATCGAATTGATCATCCAGGGAGTGTCTGGCAGAAGAGTCGGCAAATCTTGTGCCGAGTCGGTGTGGACTCCGCCGGCAGGCGCACCCGGCTTGACCCACTTGGAACAGGCCTCTGCCAGTCGAATATCCTGCCCAAGGAAATGTCTTACCACGGCCAGCACATCGGGATGGGCAGCGCAGGCCCAGCTTGCCTCATCCAGGTTTAGGAGGCCGAACAGCGTCTGGTACAGATCGTCGTTCGGATCCTGGAAGTAGGGGCGACTCTTCGGGTCCTCGTGAAGCGCAAAAAACTGCTCTGCCAAGCGATCGGCCTGTTCCGCCGCGATCGCCTCCTCCAGCACGCAGTACCCGAACAGATCCAGATGGTCGATTGCCTCTTGAATGCTCACGTTGTTCTGCCCTTTCGCCACTGTGTCCAACGGTTCACTTTTCGAGGATAAATTCACTTCCCAGGCCGAAGGTCCGGGTCTCATCCAGCAACAAGGCCTGGTTGGGAAACTGGACGACTCGCCACCCGTCGCGTATTGCCTCCAGCACTGTCTGATACGGCCAGTCCTCGGCGTCGGGAATCTCATCTGCGATTTCGCCGTCCTGCATCAGCAGCATTCCATGAACTTGACTGGTCAGGGATGTACTGCCAGCCTGCAGATAGAGGAGGTCCTGGCGATTGTGGTCGCTGTTCTTGGCCGTCTCCAGTGCGGTGTTCAGCATCTGCTCACTGAGAGTTCCAGCCTTATAGGATTCGATACAATGTTCGAGCTGTCGTCTGAGATTATCACCAGCCATTGCTATCCTTCCTCTCGAATAAGCTCATTCAGTTGCCAGAAAAAAAATGCCGTCACTCACTGAAAGCCCGAAAGTAAAGACTGCTCAACAACCATATACATGAAGCGCGGTCTCTCCCAGAACAAGCGCTTGGTCACGCGTTGAGAGAAACCCGGTGTGAAGTTTCGCCAGCTCTACATACTGACGATAGGTAGCGTGCAACAAGGTTCCCGGCTGATCAGTCCCCCACATCACTTTGTTCGCGCCAATGCGTTCAACAGCCAGCCGCAAGTATCGCTCCACGCTGGGAAAGGGATAGCCTTCCTCGTTGACAAAAGCAATGAGCGAAGCGCAGTCGAACCAAACGTTGGACAGCAGGCCCAGGTCTACCTGCTCCTCCCACAGTTTCCAAAGTTCAGGTTCTGCTTCTGCTTCAGGCCTTGGCTGCCCCAGATGTGCAACAACAATTTTCAAATTGGGATGCCGGATGGCGATGGTTCGGACAGCCTCGGTCTGGTACGAGCGGCTGCCAATGCCCCCCAAATCGAGCACCAGAATGAGACCGCGCTTCTCCAGTTCTTGCCACAGCCAGTCAAGGTCGGGGGAGCCAAGCTGCGCTTCCGGGTGGATGCCGCACAGACCGGAAGGAACGGAACACTCCAGCTTGACCGCGCAAAAGCCATCCGCCTCCAGAGTCAACTCGAATGTCTTTCGACTGCCAGCCATCCAGGGGTCGAAGTAAGCGGCGCCGACCAACCTGTCGGAGTACTTCTTGAGGGCGTCAAGCACATAAGGGTTGCACTCGCCATAGAAGGGGCCTTGCAGCAGGACCGCTCTCTCCACGCCCGCCCAGTCCAAATTGGCCAGCACCTGCTCAGGAGAATGGGCCAGGCCATCACCCAAGGGGGGAGTAACTTGAACCTCACTGTCGCCGATCAAGGCCCGCCCAAAGCCTTTGGCTCGTGTCGGTCCAGCTGCATTGAGGCCGTGGATTCGAGGAAAAATGTGGCTGTGCGCGTCGACAATCATGGTACGTCCTCAGAGCGGTTACACAACACTCCTATGAAACCAAGTACCGGCAGACCAGGTCCCCCCTCAGCATCAAGTTGCATCGGAGGCGCTAAGCCCAGCCGGCGTTAACAACACGATCCGCCCGAGGTTTTCACCTGAGCGCAGCACTGCCAGCGCCTCATTGGCGTTCTCCATCGGGAACGTCTGGGTAACGATAGAACGAATCTTTCCAGACGCCATCAAGCGAGAGACCTCAATCAAGTCCTGCTTGCGCCCGGCGCGCGTGCCGATAAACTCCAGCTCATTTTGGGCCAGGTACTTCCCTTCAACCGGGTAGTGATCGGGAGTGTAGCCAACAATCACCAATCTTCCACCATTTCGCAACGATTCGACTCCGGCGCCCATAGTCTCAGTCTGGCCGACGATGTCAATCACGCAGTCAACGCCCTGCCCTTCGCTCAGAGCCCGTACCTCTGCAGGTAAATCCCCGTTTTCCGGGTCAAGCAGTTCATCGGCGCCAAGTTGCCGCGCCCACTCTCTCTTTGCATCGGAAAGCTCAACGGCAAGCACACGCGCCCCTGCCGCCTTGGCCAACTGTACAGCCATGGACCCCACGCCGCCAACCCCGATTATCAGCACAGTTTCACCGACCCGCAGACTAGCTCGATCGATGGCGTGAAAGGCAGTCATCCCAGCGTCGCAGCAGACCGCGCTGTCCGGCCAATTGACCTGCTCCGGCACATGCACTAACTGGCGTCCTGGAATTGCCACATATTCAGCATAGCCGCCGTGCCTGTCTTTGGCGCCAAGCACGCCGCCCATATTGACGCAGATCTGTTCCCGGTATGTGCGGCAAGGAAGGCAATCGCCGCAGGTCGTGAAATTGTAGGCAATCACCCGGTCGCCTTCCTCGAATCCCGTCACCCGGTAGCCCGCTTCGGTCACTACACCGGCAACTTCATGCCCCATAATGAAGGGCAAATCAGGCGCGTAACCGAACCCGTCCAAAAGCTTAAGGTCGGTGCCGTCTATTCCGCAGGCCATTACTTGCACCAGCACTTCATCCGGTTCTGGGCTGGGCGTACTAACTTCCTTCCATTCCAGCGGCTTCTTGAATTCCTGCAATATGGCCGCTTTCACGGGCGAGCCTCCTGTTTGATAGGGTAATAAGGGGCAGGCGCCGGTGGGCAACTATCTGCCTTCAGGCGCGTTCAAGTATCTCTTCTACAAAGGCCTTGCCATCCGCCAGGACCTGCAGCGGATCGTCCGGGTAGCCCCATGCCATCGCTTCATACTCAATCGAAATGTAGCCGGAGAAGCCGCCGTTGACCATTGCTGTAATCAGGCTGGCGAAGTCAATCTCACCCTCGCCCAGCGGGGGGAAGCCGAAGTTCTCACTGTTGCCGCGCGCGTCCTTCGCATGCATGTGCTTTACTTTGTCGCCCAGTGCCAGATAGGCGTCGAGCACAGAATCGCCGCGCACATGATAGTGGGCCGGGTCAAAGAGGACGCCCAGACCTTCGAGTCCCTCAGTGTCCAGCAGCCGTTGCAATCGCGCCAGGTTATGAACCAGCGACCCGTATGGGCTGGCCGCCTCGATCAGGATCATTACTCCCAGTCTTTCGCCATCCTCTGTCAAGTCGCGCATCGCATCAAGGCACCATTCCCAGTAGGTACTCTCCCAACCATAGAAAAGTTTGACGCCGCACCCGCTGATTACGTAGGGGACCTCCATATCGGAGGCCAGTTGCAGCGCGCCGCGAATGAACTCCGTGTTTCGCCGCCGCTCTTCAGGGTCACCGTGGATCACGTTCGTATGCGCGTTCAAGGCGCCGATGGCGACCCCTGCCTTTCGTGCGTGGTCGCGCACCGCGCGCCTCCGCGCCGCGTCCACGCCGGAATCCATGTGCGGCTTGGGCGGGGGTAGAAACGGCGGCGCCAGCTCCAGGCTGATATCGATCGCCTGGTAGCCCTGGTCGGCAAGGACATCGATCGACTCTTCGACACTGTATGTGTGCAAAAGACCGGAATTGCAGCTCAGACCTTTCATCTCTCCTCCAACTTTGCAGTTTCACCAGTCTGCTCACTGGACCGGCGTAAGCCCTGTGATCTCTCTCGCTTCCGTGGCCGAGGCAATTTCCCTGCCAATTTCGCGGGCGATGCGAACCGCCTTCTCCACGAGCTCACCGTTCGTCTTGGCGTACACGCCATCCTCGATGAACGGGCAGTCCTCCATGCCGATTCGCACATGGCCCCCGATAGCGATCGTATGGGCCACCATCTTCCAGTAGTTGGGCGGGTCCATACAACTCATGCTGAAGTTGGCCCGCGGCGGCAGATTGTCCACCATGTATTGGAGCGCCTTGGGCGTCGGCGGTGTCCATCCCTGCCCGGCCCAGCCGAAGAACAGCGTCAGCCACAGCGGTTCCGGCAACAGTTCCTTTTCGAACTCGCGCACACCATCCTCGGTCCAGAAATCGCCGCCGCGAATCTTGCCGATCGCCCAATATGCCCCGGTATTGAAACACTCGATCTCCTGCTTTACGCCATGTTTCTTGGCCAGGCTTGAGTACATTCTCAATTCCGGAATCGGGTGAATCGAGTAGATTGGCGTCGGCGGGTGGTCGGCGTCCGGCTGGAAATACTCGTCGTGCGAATTGAAGTTGATCGAACTCATGTCGGGCCTGAGTTCCCTCCACAACTCCAATTTCTGTTCCAGACGCATACTGGCCAGCCCAAACTGTACGATTGGCTCTCCCGCCGCCCGCACGCGGTCGGTGATGTCCCGCCACCCTTCAACGTTGGGAATCGACAACTGTTTGCCATCTGGCTGGATAACCGGGTCGGACTTGTACTGGCCATGCGTGTGAACAATCGTCGCGCCCGCGTTCATGGCGCGAATATACTCCTCCGCGACCCCCTTCGTGTCGTCACAATGCGTCAGATAGGGGTTGCGAGGATACGACCCCGCTGAATCAGTGGTCACGGTGATGACGAGTTTCTCCATGATTTTCCTCTCGCTGAAAACTGCTTGGACCTACGAATCGCTATCAGGACTGCATTGAAGCAGAGTAGTCAATTCCTTGCAGCTGCAACTGATCGGCGAAATGACAAGCAACGTGCCGGCCCGGTGTCAACTCGATCAACTCAGGCACTTCCGTCTGACAAATGTCTTCCATGTATCGACAGCGCGGGTGGAAGACGCAACCGGGCGGCGCGTTGGCCGGATCGGCCGGTTCGCCCTCCAGGCTCAACCGCTGCATGGCGTGGTGGGGGTTGGGGCGCGGCACCGCCGATAGCAATGTTTCGCTGTATGGGTGCTTGGGGCTGCGAAGCAACTCCTCCGAGTCCGCCACCTCAACCAGCTTGCCCACATACATTACCGCAATCCGGTTGCTAATCTGCCGAACAACGCTCATATCGTGCGCGACAAACAGGTAGGTCAATTCCAGTTCAGACTGTAGGTCCTGCAAAAGGTTGACGACCTGGGACTGAACGGAGACATCCAGCGCGGAGACCGGTTCATCACATACCACCAACTTCGGCCGCTGCACAAGCGCGCGCGCTATGCCAATACGTTGGCGCTGGCCGCCGCTGAAGCTGTGTGGATATCGCGGCAGATGTTCAACCTTCAATCCCACCGCGTTCACCATTTCTGCGACCCTGTCTTCCAACTCCCGCCCGCGGGCGATGCCGTGCGCCAGCAGCGGCTCACCCACCAGTTCCAGCACGGTCATGCGAGGATTCAGCGACGAGAAGGGATCCTGAAATATCATTTGCATATTTCTGCGAAACGCCTTCAACTCCTGCCGCGCCAGTAGATTCAGATTCACTTCCTCGCCTTCGTCATGGAAAAGAATTTCACCTTCGGTTGGCTGGTAGACGCGCACGATACAGCGCCCAGTCGTCGTCTTTCCGCAGCCGCTCTCGCCGACCAGTCCCAGCGTCTCGCCCTTTTTGATCGAAAGGCTCACGCCGTCGACCGCCTTGACATACCCGGTCGTCCGCCGCAGCAACCCCTTTTGGATCGGAAAATACATCTTCAAGTCACTGACTTCGAGCAGAAGATCGTTGTCATCAGCCATCGGCAACCTCGGTCACTAACTCCTCGGCGTCAGAATACAGGAAGCAGCGGACGCGATGCGCAGGGTCCGTCGCGGCCAGGCCCGGCATGGCACTGTCGCACGTTCCCGGCATGAAGCTGGGACAGCGGTCACTGAAGGCGCAGCCGCTGGGTATATCATAAGGATCGGGCACAACGCCCTCGATAGCTCGCAAGCGCGATAACTTCTCTTCGTCGATGTGGGGAATCGAATTCAGCAGCCCCTGCGTATAAGGATGTTGCGGGTTGTCGAAGAGCTCGTTTACGCCGGCCTGCTCGACGATGCGACCCAAGTACATCACTGCCACTTCATCTGCGACTTCGGCGATCACGCCCAAATTGTGCGTTATGAAAATTACCGCCATACCGAACTCTTCCTGCAACGCCATCATGAGTTCCAGTATTTGCGCCTGAATCGTAACGTCCAGAGCCGTCGTCGGCTCGTCAGCGATCAGGAGACGGGGCGAGCAGGAAAGCGCCATCGCGATCATCGCCCGCTGCCTCATGCCGCCGCTCAACTGGTGTGGATAGGCGTCCACAATCTGTTCGGCCCGCGGAATGCCAACCCTCCGCAGATTCTCCACCGCCAATTCCCGCGCCTCCGAACTGTCAACGCCCTCTTGATGGAGCCGGATGCTCTCGATAATCTGGTTGCCGATCGTATGCATCGGTCCAAACGAAGTCATCGGTTCCTGGAAAACCATGCTGATTTCGGCGCCGCGGATCGCACGGATGTCCGCGCCGCGCGGATCCAGCCGGGCCAGGTCGACAACACCGTCGCCGTTGCCATTCTCGCCCCGATGCAACAGGATCTCCCCATTCACAATGTTGCCAGGCGGGGATGGAACCAGCCGCAGAATCGAGTGCGCCGTCACCGACTTGCCGCAGCCGCTCTCTCCGATAATGCCCAACGTCTGACCGCGTCGTACGTCGAACGACACGCCGTCAACCGCCCGCACAATTCCTTCCTGCAGGTGGAAATGGGTCATCAGGTTCTTGATTTCAAGCAACGAGTCGTGGGCCATATTGTCTATTGAAAGCCGGAGCGATCTCTCAACCCCTGGCAGCCGGTCAATTTATCGAGTAAGGGTCCGCCGCATCCCGCAAACCATCCCCCAGAAAATTGAACATGAGCACCGTAACAATCACAAACAGTGCCGGAATGAGAAGCCAGGGATGGAGAGCGACATTCGCGATCATCTGCGAGTCCTGCAATAGCGTTCCCCAACTGACCGCCGGCGGCTGGATTCCCAACCCAATGAAGCTCAAACTTGTCTCGCCTATGATCATGCCGGGGACTGACAGCGTTATGGCGACGACGATATAGCTCGCGAAAAGCGGCAGCAGATGCTTAGTGATGATTCGCCATTCGCTCACGCCGGAAACCCTCGCAGCGATTGTGAAATCCTCTTCGCGTAGCGAAAGCAAGCGGCCGCGTACCGTCCTGGCCAGACCGGCCCATCCCACGATCGAGAGTACCACCGTAATCGCAAAATATGTCTGAATCGAATCCCAGTCCCGGGGAACGGCTGCCGCCAGCGCCATCCATAGCGGCAGCTGCGGGATCGACACCAGCAGGTCGATAAGTCGTTGGATGACCTCATCGACAACGCCGCCGAAGTAGCCTGAAATGCCACCAATGATAAGGCCCAAAACAAAACTCAGGAAGACGCCTACCAGCCCAATTGTCAGCGATATACGGGTTCCGTAAATCACGCGCGAAAACAGGTCCCGTCCCAGGCGGTCAGTCCCAAAGAGAAAAATCTGGCCTTCCTCAGCAACGCCGAAAAGATGGAGATCGGTTTCGAATAATCCCCAAAACTCGTAGGAATCGCCGCGTATAAAGAGGCGCACCGGGTATCGCTCCTCCTTCACCTCTACGAAGACTCGTTGGTAGCTCTCATCGCGGCCGCCTTCTAGCCCGTACACAAAGGGCCCGACGAAGCCGTCTTCATCAAAGAAATGGATCTTGGCAGGTGGGGCATACACGAAACCTTTGAAGTCGTGGCGGGTCTCGTATGGGGCAATGAACTCTGCAAACGCCGCGATCACATACAGCAGCGCCAACATGACAATCGATGCCTGCGCCAGTCGGTGCCTTCTGAATCGGCGCCAGATCAGCTGCCGCTGGGAAGCCGTATAAAGGGCTTGTTTTTCGCGGTCTGCAACGTCTGTGGGATCTGCCGCCTCAACCGCCGGCCCAGCTTCATGCCGGACGCTCTCGGTCATCAAGCTACCCCTTCATAGCGAATTCGCGGGTCCAGCCAAACCAGCAATATGTCGGAGATCAGCGTGCCAACCACGGTCAGGACACTGAGGATAAAAACGATGCTGCCAGCCAGAAACATGTCCTGGTTCAGAAGAGCCTGCAGGAGAACGGGACCGGTTGTAGGTATATTCAAGACCATCGAGACCAGCACTTCCCCCGATATTATTCCGGGCAACATCCAGCCTATCGTACTGAATACCGGGTTCATGGAAGTACGAACCGGATATTTCACCAGCAGCCGCATCTCGGTCAACCCTTTGGAACGCGCCGTTATCACATATTGCTTGTTCAGCTCGTCCAACATCATGCCCCGCATCGTCCGCATCATCCCCGCCGTGTTTGCCATGCCAATAATGACGATCGGGATCCAGATATGCTGAAGCATGTTTATGATTTTGGCCCAACTCCAGGGCGCGGATTCGTACTCCTGGGAGAATAGGCCGATCGCGGATATGTCAAACATGACGAACGCCATCCAAAGGAAGATTAGCGCCAGCAAAAAGCCGGGCGTCGCCACGCCGATAAACGACACAAATGTCCAGAAGTAGTCGACCGGGGAGTATTGGTGGGTGGCGGAGTAGACGCCAATCGGCACCGCGGTGATCCAGACAAAGACCGCCGTGAATATCGACACCGCAGCCGTCAAAGGTATTCGCGCTGCCAGAATCTCGCTAACCGGTTTGACGTAGGTAAAAGACGTTCCGAAGTTGCCCTCAAACAGGATATTGGTAATCCACAGC
Organism: Caldilineaceae bacterium; assembly: GCA_963662575.1. Taxonomy (GTDB): domain Bacteria; phylum Chloroflexota; class Anaerolineae; order Caldilineales; family Caldilineaceae; genus Bin5. The sequence goes on along the minus strand of OY759723.1, from coordinate 4,174,023 downwards.
CAGTACTGCTCCGGCAGCGACTTGTCCAGGCCATACAGTTGCCGCAGCGCTTCTACCTGCTCCTCGGAAACCTGCGTTCCAGCCGACCGCAAACGCAGAACTTCCATATTCAGAATGTCTCCAGGCGGCAACTGAATCAGTGCAAATGAGATGACGGAGATGATGAATAGTAACGGACCCAGCAACAGCAGCCGCCTGCCTATGTACTGTGTAAGCATGGACGCCGTTTCCTGTCAGGACGCAGTGGGGAGCTGTCGTGGTTTGTGCTGCCGCTTTGACGCTTGCACGTGGATTCGAAGAAGAACGAGGAGCGAGTAACCCTCGCCCCCCGTCCTTCGACTTCTTAACTCAGCGTCGGGTCTCATCAACCCAGTAGTAGAACTCAGCCTCATTGGCCGACTGGATATGGAAGCCCCTCTTGGCCACGTTGCCAAGACCCTCGTTCACAATCAGAGGATTCTTCAGCGGGTCAGCACCTGAAATCCAGTAGTAGTTGTCACGGAAAATCGCTATCATCTCCGCCCAGATCACTTCGTGCTCAGCCGCCTTCGATGTCGCGAAGAGCTCGGCCTGCAGTCTGCGCAGGTCTTTGTAGGCCTGTGGCGGCTCGACACCCACGATCAGGGGATCGGTCTCATCGGCGTTGTCAGACGCCTCTTTGCCTCCGCCCAGATTCCACTCGTACCACGCCATCCACAAGGGGGCGTAGTGTCGCTGCCAGGCCTGACCGATATAGTCGCCGCCTTCGTGCCACGGCCAACGCGGATAATGTGCCCACCAGACCATCGCCTGCGTCTGATTGGCCCCCGCCTGGGTCAGGAACAGGTTCTGCTCCAACTGCTTGACGGACGTGCAGATACCAATGTCATTCCAGTTCTCCGCCACGATCTCGGCCGTCGGCAGAGATTCGCCCGTAAACGGGGTGAAATTGAACTGGATCGTGATCGGCAGACCACTTGGCGTCAGACGGCAACCATCCCCGTCGCGCTGGTCCAGACCAAGCGAATCAAGGATGGCCTCAGCCTGGTCTACGTCCGTGGTCGGGTCCATGGTCTGTGGGGGTTCGGCCAGACCGGAGTAGACAGCGTCAATTAGGGTGGCGCGGTCGACCGCAAAGGAGAGCGCCTTGCGGAACTCTATATCGTTCACGACCTCTTGCCAGGCTTCGTCCGCGTAAGTCATGTTCAGGTAGATTTCACCTGTTGAGGCGTGCATGTCCAGCACAACCACCTCATAACCCTTGTCTTCCGCATTCTGAACATAAAGAGCCATGTCGGCCGGGTTGACGCCGCGACGCACCATATCTGCCTCGCCTGCAATGATCTTCAACGTGGCGGCATTAACGTCCGGCACAATCGAGATCTGCAATCGGTCGATATAGGGCAGTTGCTGTCCCCACTCGTCCACCTTCCAGTAATAGGGATTTCTCTCCATCACGGCCTGCGTTTCGCCCATCTCCGTTAAAATGTAAGGGCCAAGTGTCGGTAGGCCAGTTTCATGCTGCCGGTTGCCACTATTGAATATGCCGTACAGGCGGTTCCACTCACCGGCTTCGAATCCATGCTCGTCGAGCAACGCCGCCAACTCACCCGCATCGGCGAAGTCGCCATGGAACTTCTTCAGATAGTCGCTGTCAGTAAAGCGGTGTGGTCCGCCTCCGTATGTGAATAGACCGGGCCAGCCGCCATAGGGCGCGTCGTATGTGATCTTAAAGGTGTAGTCGTCGACCACCTCCAGCACCCCGACATTGCCGGTCGGCGTGTTGCCCGCACGCCAGGAGCTACCAACGATTGGCGTTAGAGTCTCGTTATGCAGGATATGCTCCCAGAAAAACTGAATGTCCTCAGTGTCAAAGTCAGCGCCGTTCGAAAACTTCATGCCTTTGCGCATGTGGAAAGTGAATTCCTGATCGTCGTCACTGATCTCCAAGTCGAAGATGTTGCCAGTCATCGTGGCAAAGTCATGCGCAATATCCTCGGTTTCCACCCAGGGCTCGTTAGAGATCCAGCCGGCGTCATGGCCGATCGTGCCGGCGTCGAAGTCCAGCAGACGCAACGTGCCGCCGTACTCGCCCCTCTCCATTACTGCTTGCCAGTCCGGAATACGATTGTTGCCGACCACCGGATTGACCGGGAGACGCTCATCAACCGGAGCCAGTTCGCCAGCCTCAACGCGGGCTGCCAACATTGGTGCTTCACAGAAACTCATCCCCGCAGCCTGGGACTCAAGGCAGCTCTCATAGGAAGATGAGGGCATTGCATCTTCGGATGTGTCCGCGGCTGCAGGCGCGTCCTCCATGGCTTCCTCGGCCTCTGGCGCCGCGCATGCAGCAAGCAAAGCGAACGCAGCGATCGCAACGAGCAGGTAAATCAGGGATTTCCTCATCGGGTCACTCCTTTGGACTGATCGTGTGGAAGATAAACTGGTAGGGACCACGCTTATGATCGGGTTCGAATCGGCCTCCTTTGCTCTTGTTGGGTAGGTTTTGGGTCGAATTAGACCAGGGAGCTCTCATCCATTCGCCAATTACTGCTCAGGAAAGCTGAGAGTCTAAAGCGTGAACAATACGCGCAACATGTGTACAATGCAAACATGTTAAACCTTTCCATTCACGCTGTCAACCAGCCAAAAAAATGGCTTTATATTTTGCAACTGTTACTACTCTGCCGGTAACTACTCAGCCACAACTGATTTGGCCGCCATGCACAACAGCCGCACACTGGCGCACAGGGTTTCTCCCTTGCGCCCTATTTCGCGTATGGACGGCTACGGGCGCAGACGCCCTCCGGCGGCTCCGGCCCGCTAAGGCGGGCCTGCGCACCCTTCGCCGCTAAGGCGGCTCAGGGCTGTCGTCGGCAAACCCCCTCCGCCGCCAGGGGCTACGCCCTTTTTTGACGGTCGGGCCTACGGCCCTCCCTTGTGCGGGGGGACACCCCCCGCAACGCCCCCCTCCAAAACCCCTCCCGCCAGCGCCGCACTTGTCTCCAGCCACTGACCACTATCCACCGACCACTGCAGTCCCACCGTTCGTCATCATACCAGCCGTGCGGCTTCAGCAACCTGTCGCCGCCACCCAAAAGGGCTTCGCCTGACCCCAGAACATAACCGCGATCGAGCGTTAACCTGGCCTGACAGAGGTTGGGCCGCACAAGCACCGCCGGTGGCGCGAACCGCGTCAATAACGAGCGACAACAATCCTGCAAATCCTGATTCAGTGAGATTGCACACCGGTTATGGCTTAGTAGTTACCTCTGCCGAAGAAAGTGGCTGCCATGACCAGTCCTTCGTCAACGCCTCCATTCAGGCTATCCCAATGTGCATTCGGTTGGCATCCGCCACTTTCTTGAGCCGCACTTCTGGAATTGAGCTTTAAGGTGAGTGAGGCTCGTTTTTGGAGGAGGCACCGCGGCGAGTGTCCCCGCGCAAAAGGGAAAGGCCGAAGGCCCGACCGCCCAGAAGCAAGAAGAGGGTAATGAGGGGTGAAAAGAGAGAATAAACCTACCCCTGCTTCATTCCGGGTAGCATACTGACCGCGGCTGAGTAGCAACTCCAACTGCAATAGGGTGCGGTCCAAAATGAGGATACAAATTCCTATCCCGACTCTAGCAACGGAGCCATCGCCGCCCACTCAAAGGAAGGTAGGGGCAGGCCTTGTGCCTGCCCTCTGCCCACCAATCAGCGAAGGGTAGGGGCAGGCCTTGTGCCTGCCCTTTTCCTCCCCCTAAGCCGGTAAACAATTTCAGCCACCGCCGGCATGACTTCCCCTCCCTACTTTTCCTGCCCCAAATGTGGACTGCACCCCTGCAATTCCTACATCCGGCAGTGTACAAGGTTTCGTGGTATAGTCATTGAGATAAGACCCAACCTTCAGCCATTTAGGGAACGTGAAGTGCCTTTACTGCTCGCCGTCATACTCTTCGCCTGTGTAATCGGCATCGTTCTCGCGCTCATTACCCTCTCACTTCAGAGAATCAGCGGTCGGGTCATTGAGCAGTACAAAGAGAGGCTCGACGACGCCAATACGATTATGGAACAGGGGATTCCACCGGACCCTTGGGTCGAGCAATTCCGCCGGCGGATAGGGGAAACAACAGGTGAATCGCCAGTCAGCACATCGCAGAAAAGTATTGCCTCAAAAACGATAGGCCGCGAGAAGTCGGCTGAACAGATCGGGGAGCAGGCCAGGCGGCAATGCTTGAAGAGGCTCAAGACGCTGACCGCGTTCATGGCAAAGGGTAAGTTCTATGACGACGACCAGACACGTGAAATGGTGGTGGATTCGCTGAAAAACGCGTATGACAAGTGGTCTTCCTGCCATTGGGCAGACCTGATCAATGGCGACGCCGCCGAGCAAAGTGATTAGCGAGTTCCGTTGACGTTCTGTGCCGCTTTCTAAGGAACGCATTTCAGGCCTTACGCAAGCTCTATCTGCACCTCTACGACATTCTGGCGCCCCACTGCCAGGTTCACGTTGCACCACTCCGTCTCTATCGCATCGAATTCGCCTATCTGTTCACCGCCTACGCGCACTGCGTATCTTCCCGGTTTCAATCCAAGCAGCCTTAGAATCGTTTGGTGCCGGTCGCCGCTTCGGTTCTCCAGGTGAAACTCTATCTCTGGGCTCTGCCGCGCAGCTTCAATAGGCCCAGCAAGCGAGCTACTTACACGTATTGGCTGGTCAGCAGCAAAGCCGTCCCTTTCCAGCAGCATGTGCACTCTCGCCTCTCGGCCAACCAGATGAAATCGCTGACGTAGTCCGTCCTGCGGCCTCACTTCATACGCATCTTCGCACACGTCAAGCCGCCCGCCATAGGCAAACCAGCCGAAAATCGGGTCATCCGCCACAATGGTAGCCGCTGTACGCAGCCCTGCCCCGTAACCCAACTCAATCTCGCCGTCATAGGGCCAGCTGCCTCTGCCATTGTCCTGCCTGATCCACATGCCGCTGTACTTTTCCGGCGTAATCGCCCAGCCCGACGCGCCGTCATTCTCCTTGCCGGGAAACCAATACCCGTAGTCTGTGTCGGCTGTGCCAGTGTTCATCAGACACCAGGAGCTGAGGTAAGAGGCATATCCCAACCGCAGGTAGCGAAATGGATCCTCTGCGAAATAGAGCGCATAATCCACTATCGCCCAGCCGCCCAGCTGCGACATGTAGCTCAGCCCGTAGCGCGATGAGTCGCCTCCGCGATTGTCTCCTCCCAGAAGCGTGTAAGAAGGCTCCAGCCAGCCGCGCAATGCAATGTTGGCGTCAAGTTGCTTGACCAGAAACTCCTCAAAGTCGGCGCGGCTGACGTCAGGATGCTCATACCACTGGTCCCTGTACTTGTCATACCAAAGCCGTGTATCCGGCTCCACCTTCCGCGTCAGACCGTACTTGGCCACGGCATGGGTGGTCTCAAAGGCCGTCGTGTCAAAGGGATACTCGGAATCAAAAGGATAAGGATCGTCGTACACGAAATACTTGACCTTCTTCTCCCACTCTCCTCGCAGCCAGTCGGACCGCTCCTTCCATCCCTCGTCAGCCAGTGCATCGATCAGATCGACTATCAGCATCTCATTGTACAGGCCAAGTCGATAAGCCCAGTACCCTCGTCCACCGTGAGGGATATCTCCCGTCCCTGCCAGCCGGAAGTGCGCCTCAGCAGTCCCAAACGCTCTCTCCAGATATCCCGCGCTGTCCAGATAGCGAGTCGACCCAGGGTAGAGCTTGGCAATCTGGTACATGTGGAAATAGAGCATGATTACGTGAGGGTAGTCATAGCTGCGCCAAATGTGTTCCAGCCCTTCACCTTTGGATCCAAAGCCGTGTTCACTGTGCCGGTTCTCATACCAGTTGGGCACGCCATAGATAAAGTATGGATAAGGTTTCTCCTCGTCCGTACGCTGCAGGCCGCCCCATACAAACTCTTCTATATAGTACTCGACCGCATCAATCTCCTTCTGCTCAGGAAAATGCACATTCTTGGCCGCAATGAATGGCGCTTTCGGCAGAGCCGTGTCGTCGCAAGTCAACGTATAGCCATACCAGCCATCGAAGCCGCCTGTATTCTCTGGTCCTCGCAGGACCGCCTCTCGCATGTCCCACACTGAGAACAGCCCCTCGTACCACTTTCCCGTCCCCCTGTGCTGCTGCTTGTCCACCAGAAATGCGGTCCGTTTCTTGATCAGAGTCTCCAGCGGCTCGGTGACAAAAAACTCAAGATTCATATACGCGTCATCACCGTAGTTCACAGTCAACAGATTCTCGCCCAGACGGTCAAAGTGGACCTGATATCGATGCGCATCTCCATCCGTTTTTCCCACCTGTTCAATCCGGGTCTCGTCAGGATATTCTGCCGACAGCGTGTAGTTGCGATGCCGCGTCCGGATCGAGAATGACGCGTTGAGGTCGACCGGAACTGTCATACCCGGCACTACATGTACATCGAACAGGCCCTGCTCATAGAGCGCTTCCCGTACGCCTTCGTAGTCTTCCGCCCACTGCAAGCGAAAACCATAGGCAGCCTGATCGCCCGCCGTGCCTCTTGGCGTAAGCGTGACAGAGGTATGCGGCTGCCGCCACGTACCCCGTGTTTCATTGCCGCCGCTAAGCGCCGAATGAATATAGACCCGGTAGGGAACACTGGTCGTGGCAGGGTGGGGGTCAATCTCTTCATAATACTCCAGCTTCGTTCCCTCCATCGGCGTCATCACAAGGTAGGGACCTACGCCATTGGGACGCTGCCAGAAAAGAAACGACCCATGGCCCGAGATGAAGCTGTGGCGGGCAACAACCTGCGTGTAGTTGGCCAGATTGTCCCGCACAAACCGCCTATTGAATGGCAGCGGCAGCCCGATGTCGCCAATCTCTACTGACTGGTCAGTTTCGTTGCGAAACGCCAGCCGCCACACGAGGCTATTCTCCTCCAGACTGAACTGCTCTACCAGTCCCAGCCCGCGCAGACCATGCAGCAGCTGCCCTTTGCCGCTGTAAATGTATCTACGCGATCCCCGCCCATCGTCTTCTACCTTGCGAATGTCGCCCGAAGCAAAGGACGTTGTCGATCGCCATCCACCGCCGCCAATTCGCAGACCGACCAACACCTCGCCCAGTGTCTCGCCCGGCGTTATGTATTCGGTATCGTAGACATCGTCCAGTAGTTTGAGACTGCTGATACCGCCGCGATTCCACTCCAGTTGGAACTTCCGCCTGGGCTGTCCAGACTCGGATTTATTGTTCGACATCGCTCAGTCTTATCCTTCTTTTCTCGCGCCAGCGCCATTTATCTACCGTCTGCCAAATTCTTGCTGCTCTGCGATTCCGTCCACAATCGCTGGCTTTCAGAACCTGCTATGCTGGCGTCTGGTCAGAATCTTCCTCGAAATGCAACTACTCATCCATCGCCAATTCCCATCAATGTTTTCTCTTTCCTCACTCCTCTATACTTTCTCTTTGCATATGGGCGGTCGGGCCTTCGGCCCTCCCTTGTGCAGGGGCTCTGCCCCCGCAACGCCCCCGTCCAAAACCTCGCCTCACCAACCGTACGCCTTCATACTAGCAGTGCGGCTCCACCAACCTGGCCGCTGCCAACCGAATACGTAAGGAGATAGCCTGTATGGTGGCAAGGATGACGAGCCAATCAAGAAAGGCGCTTTATATGGCTTAGTAGTTACCTCGAAATAAGAAAAGGCAACACGCTTTGCCCATCACCACATAACCACGCCCCCCGAGTTAATATCCTGACCGGTCAGGTTGGCGCCATCATCCGATGCCAGGAAGACGGCAATCGCTGCCGCGTCCTCCGAACCGGCCCCCTTTTCAACATACCCTTCATCCGCGCACCACCTTCCTGCCATTACCGCGTTTGGGCGCGGCTGCCGGTAATTATTTCGTACCGCTTCCTCATCGAATGGTTCCCCGCGGTACTCGGCCCGACCTCTCGCCAGCTCGACGCCGCGCTCCTCATGGGAACCGGGGCAAATAGCGTTGACCGTGATGTTGTACCTTCCCACGTCGGCCGCCAGCGTACGCGTGAATCCAAGAATGCCCATTTTCGAAGTGGCATACGGCGTCCGGTGAGACAGAGGCTGTTTACCCGTGCCCGAGCTGAAGTTGATAATGCGGCCATTCTGTTTGCGGATCATCTCCGGCAGTGCATACTTGCAGCCGAGAAACGCCGAATCCAAATTGACGGCCAGCGTTTCCCGCCACTCCGCCAGGCTCATATTCCAAACATCCTCGGTGGGGCCGGCAATGCCCACCACATTGACCAAAATGTCGATCGTACCCAAGCCGTCAAGCGTCCGTTCTACCAATTGCCGGACCTGCTCCTCCTGCGAAACGTCTGTCTGGCAGCAGAGTGCTTCCCCGCCCGCCGCGCGAATGCGGTCACCAACACCGCTTTCCAATTCGTCGACCGGAATTATGTCGCAGACCGCAACCGCGGCCCCCTCCTCGGCAAAACGTACCGCTACCGCCTCTCCGTGCCCCCGCCCGGCCCCCGTTACCAGCGCAACCTTCCCTTCCAATCTCCCCATAATTGCACCTGCTCCAAATGAAAGAGTAGCATGACGAAAGAGTCAATGTCTCGTTCGCCCTTCTCAAATCGCGTGATAGCGCACGCGCATAGTCTCTCGGATCCCCTTCCCATTAGACCTGTACGCGCGAACACGCTTAGCCATACGCAACGTTTCTACTTCAATTGTAACTACTCAGCCAATGCCACCCCTGACTCAAGCGTGTCAGGTGTTTTACTCACTTCTCGATACTTTCTTAGGACTTTCGCTAAGCTGGCTGGAAAGCAGGGATAGTCGGGCTGCGAAGTTGGTTTCGCAGATAATTGCTGAAGAGGTCAGTATGCACGCGATAGATGGTTTTGTTGAGCAAGGAGGCGTGGACCTTCAGGGACAGCCAAGCATGGTAACAGCAAGCGAGGTGATTGCGCTGAGAACGAGCTTTGCGACATTGGCATTTGGCGGAGCCTGTTAGCTGCTTCAATTCGCGATGAAATTCTTCGATCTGCCAGCGCAACTCGTTCGCGTTTTGAGCGACTTGCGTGATCACGGTCTCATCCAGATCATTGGTGATGACCCAGTCAATGTCGCCGTTTATGGCAACTACCTTGAACAATCTCACTTTGAAAGGCACTTTCTTGAGCTTGACAATGATGCCATGCGTAAGCCGTTCGTCGTTCCAATCGATCGCATCGAGATGGATATAGCCATCTTCTGCGCTCAGACTGACCATGCGGTTGGCTTTCAGTGTGGTGTAAAAGGTCAATCCCAGACGGTGAACCAGCTTCAAGTTCTGCCAGGAGCCATACCAACTATCAAAAAGCACAGTCTTGGCCTGTATCTGTTTGGCGCCAACCGCTCGCAGCAGCAGCTCTTGAAAATGGTCGTTCTTTGTCTTGCCATCCGCTTCTTTGGCGTATATGCGGAAATCAATCGGATAATAGTCGCCGTCTTCACCACTGGTATGAATCAGGTTCACGACTGCGATGCCGCGCACCAGACCACCTTCAGCGCCACTGTACTGCAGCTTTACCATCTCGATTGACCGTGAGTAGCGTTTGTCTTGCACACTGTCGTCAATAATCAGGTAAGCGTCTGGGCTGTCTTCGATCTGTCCTGCCACCAGTTCCCACAGATGGCTGGCTGTGAGTCGCTCCCGTTTCAGAAAATCGCTGACTCCATCGTGGCTCATGCCTTCCAGATGTTCAGCCAGATTGGTACAGGTGTAGTTGATCGGCGTGCTGACAAGGTATTCGACATACTTCTGTTTCGTAATCATGTCTCAAGCTTACAGGATCCTGTCCTCCTAGCGAAAGTCCTATTTCTCTTTGCATATGGGCGGTCGGGCCTTCGGCCCTCCCTTGTGCAGGGGCTCCGCCCCCGCAACGCCCCCGTCCAAAACCATCCCTCACCCACCGTTCGGCGTTATTCCAGCTGTGCGGCTCATCCAAAGTGGCGGCTGCCAGCAAATACACGATGAGAGGGCCTGAACGGCGGCGGGGATGAAGGGCTGGTCAAAACAGGCTGGTCAAGACAGGCTCTGCATACGGCTTAGTAGTTACCTTCAATTCAGAGACTGCCTCTTCACAACCGCCTCGTCCAATTCCACCCCCAGCCCAGGCCCGCTCGGCGGGACGATGTATCCATTCTCAAATACAATCGGCTCCTTGAATAGCTCCTGGTGCAGACCGCCCCCGTTGTACTCCTGGATCAGGAAATTGGGCGAACATGTATCAAGTTGCACGGCCGCCGCCGCCGCCACCGGCCCGCAATACATGTGGGGGGCGATCATCGCGTAATGCGCCTCAGCAATACCGGCGATCTTCTTCGATTCAAGGATGCCTCCGCACTGCCCGACGTCCAACTGAATTATCTGCGCCGCCTGCTTCCTGAGCAGCTCAGCAAACTCAAACTTCGTGACCAACCTCTCGCCCGTCGCGATCGGAATGCTGGTATGCGCGGCAACGCGCGCCATCTCGTCAATATTTTCCGGCGGCACCGGTTCCTCGAACCAGAACGGGTCGAACTCCTCCAGTATCTTGGCAACGCGGATTGCCCCGGCCGTGCTGAACTGTCCGTGCGTACCGATTCCTATCTCCAGTTCATCGCCCACCGCGTCCCGTATACACTGAAAGATCTTGGCGACATGCCGAATCATCTTCAAAGGATAGTCCTGCGGATTTGGGAAAATTGGCTGGAAGGGATCGAATTTGCACGCCGTGTTTCCCTCTTCAACCAGTTTGATGGCAATTTCGCCAGCCTTTTCCGGGTTCTCCCAGATGCCCTCGGTCGGCATATAGGCGTAGGCGCGCAGCTTCTCATGGAAGCGCCCGCCCAGCAGGTTGTAGATGGGCTGCCCCAGTGCCTTGCCAATGATGTCCCAACAGGCCATTTCTATTGCGCTTATCGCCGGTGTCATATCCAAGCCGGGATTGCGGTAGTCGTGTCGCGAGGCAAACATTGTCTGCCACAACTTCTCGACGTCAAAGGGGTTGGTTCCGACCACGAACTGTTCCCCCAGGTCCTCGATTAACCTGATCTGGGCGTCCAGATTCTTCGCATTCCCCGATGGCCTCTCCCCCAATCCGACGATGCCTTCATCCGTTTTCAGTAGCACAAACAGCCACAAGCTCCCCCCGCGAAAAGGAGGGATGTTCCTCACTACGATGGTCTCTACTTCGACGATTTTCATGCCTCAGCTCCAATTAGTGCCTTACTGCATATGATCCGCCAGAACGTCGGATTCTCACATACGAACAGAAATGCGGGGGACGCTCTGTCGGTTCTCCGACACGTCCCCCGCAACCCTTCTCTTTCAAAAATCTGGACTCTTTCAGTGGAAAGTACCTGCAAACTGTGCCTGCAGAATTTCAGTCTGCGGCCGCAGCCTTTTCGCCTCGGATTACCGGGTCGTCCTGTACTGGTGTACTACTGATTCCATTGGCCTCCCATCCCTCTGGCCAGCGGAAATACTCGTTCATCTCACTGTGGAAATCCTGTCCTAGAATCGCCTCCAACGCCTCTTCAGCCTGAGCATACGAGCGCGTTTCATTGGAGTCGAGCATCTCCCACAACAGCAGCGATCGATCCCCCGTCTCTATTGCCAACAGCGTGCGCTCCAGCGACAGAACGAGCGGCAATATCTGGGTGAGCATGATCTTGGGCGGCAGCGGATCGACCTGGATGCGGTGGATTCCGTCCTTGTTCACTACCGCGGGAATCTCGACAACAATGTCGTCCGGTACCCCGGGCAGAGCCCCCCGATTGGGCACATTAACCTGGAACTGGCCCTCTTTATCATTGACCAGAGCATCGATAATGGGCACCTGCTGCTCGATTGTCTTGTTCCTGCCAAGATTCTCCACCAGGCTCGCCGTCGGGTCCTGGGCAAGGCGGGCAATCTGTGCCACTCTCCGCTCCTGGTTGTCTACATACATCGGCCACGAAAGGTGCGAGCGCTGACCCCCCCAGGGCTCACCGAACCAGAAGCGCTTGGCATCGAAATCTTTGTGGTACCACCATCCGATATACTTCATCCAGGTCGTGTCGCCCAGCGGCATCAGCCCGTAAAGTCTGTACATGTGCACCGCAGCCCGCGAAAGGTCGATTTCCCACGCCCGCGACAGCTCGCCTGACCAGCCTGTTCTGCCGGTTGGCAAACCCCTGCTGGCGGCGGTTTCCGCCCAATACTCCTCACCCTTTGACGCAATCCATTCATCGATCAGCGGATACGCGTCCTTACCCTCGTATTCGAACTGCGTCAGCCAGATATTGTGATTCAGCCCCGGCGCTTGCCACGTGACCTGAGTGTGGTCGATTTCGAGCATATTGCAGATGTCCCGGTAGCCGTAATAGCCGTGACACAGCCCGCAAACTTTGACGTCGGTTTCGCGGCCGATCGCGGTGCAGCCATCGTAGACCGGATTCCCTGACTGTATCAGCCAGGCGTCGGGGCAGATCTCCTCAATCTCTCTCGCCACTTCCAATATGAAGGAGGAATTGTAGAAAGAGTACTCAAGTGTACTTGGGCCATCCCAATCGTAGCCGAATTTCTTGATCAACTCGCGCGTCTCCAGCCCCGAGCGGTAGGTTACGACCGAGGCCGTATTGATCACGAAGTCGGCATCCTGCATCGCTTCGCGGCGGTCCAGAGTCTGGCTAAATGTTATGTCCGCCCCTAACTCGTCGGCATACCGTTCGGCCAGCCTATGGATCATCTCCAGCCGTTCAGCGTCTACATCCATGAAACTTACATGGCTGCCGCTCAGGCTCTCAGTCAGGCACAGATCCTTCACCAGCCCCAGGGAGAAAGTCGCGCTCCCGGCGCCGATAACGCCGATTTTGACTGCGGTTCCCATTTTTTGTGCTCCTGTGATGGATGTACTGCAATATGTGCGTCCAATGGTTTGGCAATTGGATGTCGCCGAGGGGCACCGGCACGTGCCTCTGTCAAGATGAGCAGGAAGCGATTTCCTACACCTACGCGGCGGCTATCCCTTGACTGCACCCAGGCGGATACCGTGAATGAAGTAGCGTTGCAAGAACGGGTAGACGATCAGAATCGGCACCGTGGCGACGACGATGTTGGCGGCCCGAATTGACCGGTCCGACAAATTGTAAATGTCTTCCATGTTGACTGTCAGAATCTGCAAATTCATGTCGACCACCACCGTTCGCAGGAAGGTCATGATTGGGTACTTGGAGTTATCCATAATCAGGACCATGCCGTCAAACCAGGCATTCCAGTGGAAAACCGCGGCGAAGAGAGTGAGCGTCGCCAGCGCCGGCACTGACAGAGGCAGAAAGACGTAGTAAAGCGTACCCCAATAGGATGCCCCATCGATGATCGCTGCCTCTTCCAACTCCTTCGGGATCCCGCGGAAAAAGTTCATCAGCAGGATCACGTTCCAGATCGGCAGCGCGCCTGGCAGTACCAGCGCCCAGAGGCTGTTGAGCAGTCCCAGGTTGCGGATCACCATCCACCAGGGTATCAGCCCGCCGTTGAAAAGCATGGCGACCAGCACGATCCACATGAAAACCGAGCGCCCTTTTAACTCTTCCGACGACTTTGAAAGCGGATATGCGGCTAATATCGTCATCCCCATGTTGATGGACGTTCCCAACACCGTGCGAGTTACCGAGACCAGAAACGCTTTGTATACCGGCCCCGCCTCCAGGATCTCGAGATAGTTCTGGAATGTCGCTCCTATCGGCCACAGTGTTACGAACCCGCCCATGGAGGCGGCCCGATTGCTCAGCGAAATCGCGATTACATGCACCATGGGAAACAGGCAGGCCAAGCCGAAAAGAAACACAAAGAGATAGTTTCCTATGTCAAACAACCGGCTGGCCAAACTCTTTTCATGTATCATTGTTCTTCCAATGCCCGACGTCAACAACCATATGAGTTGCCCCGTTCAGAAAATGCGATATCCGGCATACCGACTGGCCAGCCGGTACGCGAGCACAATCAGAACGAAACCCATCGCCGACTGGAAGAGCCCGACCGCTGCCGCCATACTATAGCGCGCAGAGATGAGTCCTGCGCGGTAGACATATGTATCGATAATATCGGCCGTTTCATATACGGTCGGGTTATACAAAGTCAGCACCTGTTCGAAACCGGCCTGAAGAACATTCCCCAGGTTCAAGCAAGCGATAAGTATGACCATCGATATGATTCCGGGAATATTGACGTGGCGAATACGTTGCCAGCGGTTGGCGCCGTCGATAGCTGCCGCCTCATGCAGCACCGGGTCGATGCCCGTCAGCGCGGCCAGGTAAATTATCGTCGCCCAGCCGGCCTCTTTCCACAGATTCGTAATCACGATGATTGGACGGAACCAGGTGTTACTGCCCAGGAAGAGAATCGGATCAAATCCCATGAACTCAATGGCCCGGTTGATCATCCCCGATGTCGCCAACAGATCCAGCAGAATGCCGCCCAGAACGATCCAGGAGAGGAAATGGGGTAGGTAAATAACCGTCTGCACCGTGCGTTTGAAGATCATTGACCGCATCTCGTTGAGCAACAGTGCCAAAGAGACGGCCATAAATTGGAGAGTGACGATCTTCGAAACGGCGATAATGAACGAGTTGGCGAGGACATTCTTGAAGTCGGGGTTGGCGAAGATAAACTCAAAGTGCTTCAGACCGACCCACGGTGACCCGCCAAATCCCAGGCCAGGGTTGAAATCCTGGAAGGCGATAACTACGCCGTACATGGGGTAATAATGAAAGAGAGCAAGTTGAATAATCGGCAGCACCATCATGACGTACAGTGGCCACGATCGAGACAAATAGTTGCGAATTTTCGCTCGCTTCACGGCCGCTTCGTCAGCAGGCGCTAGATCCGCTTGCACGACTGCCATGGGGTTATCTCTTGGAAGCTACCTGAATTATATTCTCTCAGAGGGTGCCTACCTGCATTGATGTAGCCGAACGCGGCGTGCCCTCGGTTTCCCGAGGACACCCGCGTATCCTTCACTGTCCCGAATCTTTCTTAAGACATTGCGGCCCACCATTCGTTTACTTCCTGGGTCATCTGGTCCCCACCCTGGCCCTTCCATTGGTCGACAAACTCGTCGAACGCGCTCAGGGGTTTTTCGCCGATGATGATGCCTAGCACCGTCTCCTCGTGCAGCTTGCTCAAGTCGCTGCCCCGTTCTATCATCGTCGGTGTCGGCAGACTCTGGTACTGTGTAATCTTGCCCTGTTCGGCTGTCTCAAGAATGAAGAGACGAGACTGCTTGCCCAGTATGCTCACGCCAGTTGGATCTTCCAGCGAAAGTGTTTGGTAGGCATCCCTTTCTTCTGACGGGATCTTGCCCCACTCTTCAAGTTGATAATTAATCGAGTTGGCTACGTGGCGGGGATCGATCATGCCGCTGCCGCGCGTTCCGACCGGGCCGATCGCCCATGCCATCCACCCGATTCCGGTGGCTGCGACCGATCCATCCTCCTGAAAATCGTAGTTGTGGCCTTCCCAGCCATGGAAGCGGCGGTCATAGTCCTCGGTCAACTCGTGCACAAAGTTCGTGATCTCAAAGATCTTGTCGACATGTTCCATGCCGCGGCGGAAACAGAAGGGGCTGCTCCGGAAATTGTTCTCAGTGTGCCGCGCCCTCACTCCGCCGGGACCGGCAGGATTGTCGGCAAAAGCCCACACAGTCTCCGGATCGTTACGCACTGTGTCCAGCCACGCGCCCCACGAAGGCGTGTAATGTATGCCGCACTGACTCGCAGCCACGTCCTGAATCGAGTCCGACGTGCTTATCGTGAAGAAATCCTCGCGGAAGATGCCGTCCTGGTACCACTGGTTCAAGAGTGCCAATGGCTCCCGCATTTCGTCACGGATGCTGTCGTAAACTAGTTCTCCACCGACCTCGGTCCAGTGGCCTGGTACAACGCCGTGAGGCGCCCAGATCGGATCGATGCTGCCGAACCACGTCGCCGAAAAACCCTTGTTGGCCAGCAGACCGATCGTAGTCCCAGGCGCTCCCTTGCCTATGTCAGCCTCGACGATGGCCGTTGCCGTATCGTGCAGCTCGTCCAACGTTTGCGGCACATCCAGGCTGAGCGCGTCAAACCAGTCCTGGCGGTACCAGAGAATGTTGTCGTTGTGGGCAAGGTCTTCCACCCGCGGCAGCCCGTATTTCCGGCCGTTGACCGTGGTGAAAATCCATGGAAGATCGCCGTATTCCGACCAGATTTCCTGCCAACGCTGGCTGGCGTACATTGTGTAGGCATCGGTTATGTCTTCAAGTAGATTGGCCTCTACCATCTTCACAAAAATGTTCGAGGGCACGGTTTCCAGATAGTCGGGCATGTCTCCGCTAGCCATGGCAAGATTGTATTTGGTCGTGGCTTCGTCGCCACTCGACCACGTCCATGCGACTGTGAGCTTGACGCCGAAGAGTTTCTCCACCATGCGCGAGAAAGGGTTGCTCTCCAACGAATCCCCTTCGCCAAACTTGGTTTGGGCGTCCACACGCCGCGTGGTCGAAATCTCGATCGGCTCTTGTCCTGGTGCAGGTGGCCGGCCCTCCGGCAGGTCGGGCAGAACAGTCGTCCACCCCCTGGCGTTTTCCGGGCTTCCCGGCATGTCCGCGCCAAGAAGCTCCGGGATAGACTGAGTTGCGGTTTGCGACATGTCGCCGGAACTGTCGCCGGCGCTGGACGCTGACTCAGGCGCGCCCGCCGGGGCACAGGCCGCGACCAATGCGGTGGCGCCCGCGGAGCCGCTTAACTGTAGAAACTGACGTCTGGAAAAGTATGCACGGTGTGACATGGCTGGATTTCTCCTCTCCTGAATGTGTTAAGCGCTTAAAAAGCTTGCTGCGGGATACGAAACAGTACTGGTTTCGGGCCAAGCTGCTGTCCTTGCAAATATCAGGCTCAGAGAGTTCTGCGGGGGCTTACTATACAGAACAAGTAAGGTTGCGTCAATCACGTAAAAATAAATGGTCAATCCCAAAAATGTGTATTCATGTAAAGACGGGTTAGCTGAAATGATCGAAACCAGGGCTGACCTGGTAAAGTGGACCGCACTGCGAACATGGCTTGCGCTCCTATGCGCCGCCAGCAAATGGCAGATTTTCGCGGATTCCCGTGCGTCTTGCCGCGTCTTCGACTACCTATCCTTGTTCCGTCTGTAGGAGTGGCTTGAGGAGGAACCTGGGAAACAACCAGCATCGCAGTTCCAAAGTGAGGGTCGTCTTACAGCTTCGCAAAAAATTAGAGGGTGCCCTCATGCAGTTGAGGGCACCCTCTTCTTACACAATATGGGATTCTTCACTCAAGACCTTGTGGCCCACCATTCATTCACTTCCTGCGTTATTTGGTCGCCGCCCTGACTCTTCCACTGACCGACAAACTCGTCGAAAGCGCTCATCGGTTTGTCGCCGATGATGATGCCAAGGATCGTCTCGTCTTGCAGCTTATTGAGGTCGCTGTTTCGCTCAATCATTGTTGGCGTAGGCAGGCTCTGGAATGCGTTGATTTTCCCCTGTTCGGCAGTATCCAGAATGAATAGAAGCGCCTCCTTTCCCGTTATGGTCACACCGGTCGGGTCCTCGAGCGACAATGTCTGGTAAGCGTCTCGCTCCTCAACAGGAATGTCGGCCCACTCCAACTGATAGCGGACCTCGTTGGCACGGTTTGCTGGGTCGATATTACCGCTGCCGCGGGTGCCGACTGGTCCGATGGCAGCGAACTTCCAAAAGAAATTCGTAGTGGCAACCGAACCGTCTTCCTGGAACTCGTAGTCGAAGCCCTCCCAGCCGTGAAAGCGCCGGTCGTGTTCTTCGGACAACTCCTGCATGAAGTTGGTAATCTGGAAGATCTCTTCAACGTGTTCCATCCCCTTGCGGAAGCAGAAAGGTGAAGGATAGAAGCTGCTCGCGGAGCTGCGCCCGCGGGCGCCATTGGGGCCGGCCGGATTGTCGGTGAAGGCCCACACCGTTTCGGGATCGTTGCGCACGGTATCCAGCCATGCGCCCCACGACGGTGTGTAGTGGATGCCGCACTGGCTGGATGCCACATCCTGGATCGAGTCCGAGGTGCTGAACGTAAAGAAATCCTTGCGGAAGACGCCGTCCTGGTACCATTGGCTCAGGAGTTCCAGCGGCTCTCTCATCTCTTCGCGAATGCTGTCGAAGACCAACTCGCCTCCGAGGTCGCTCCATTGGTGTGGCATGACGCCGTAGGGCGCCCAAATCGGATCAATGCTGCCGAACCAGTTGGCGCCATAGGAACTGTTGGCCAGCAGGCCGACTGTGGTGCCCGGCGCACCCTTGCCGATGTCGGCCTCGACCACTGCCAAGGCAGTATCGCGCAGCTCGTCAAGCGTCTGCGGGGCCGACAGTCCGAGTTTGTCGAACCAGTCCTTCCTGTACCAGAGGATGTGGTCGTTCTGGGCAAGCTGCGATACGAAGGGTAACCCATATTTGCGGCCATTGACTGAGGAATAGATCCAAGGAAGGTCGCCGTACTGCGCCCACGTGTCCTGCCAACGCTGGCTGGCGTACATGGTAAAAGCGTCGGTGATATCCTCCAACAGATTGGCTTCTATCATCTTGAGGAAGATGCTGGACGGCACAGTCTCCAGGTAATCGGGCATATCACCGCTGGCCATGGCCAAATTGTACTTGGTTGTCTGTTCGTCACCCGCCGACCAACTCCAGGCTACCGTGAGCTTGACGCCGAAGAGTTTCTCGATCATGCGTGACCAGGGATTGTTCTCCAGCGAATCCCCTTCGCCAAAAGCGGTTTGGGAGTCCACGCGCCGCGTAATCGAGATTTCGATTGGCTCCTGTCCGGGCGCAGGGGGGAGACCATCGGGCAGGTCGGGCAGGACCGTGGTCCAGCCATTGGGATGGTCTGGGCTACCGGGCATGTCCGCGCCCAGCAGTTCCGGGATCGACTGGGTTGCCGACTGCGACATTTCAGCGGACTCTCCCCCGGCACTCGTTGCCGCTTCAGGCGCGCCCCCTGGGGCGCAGGCCGCGAGCAATGCGGTTGTGCCAACAGTTCCGCTCAACTTCAGAAAATGGCGTCTCGATAGCGTTGTACGTTTCGTCATTTCGTCCGTTCTCCATTAATGTGCAAATCGTACGAGAAGGTAGCTGGCAGAAAGCTTAAGGAACAGTGCTGTGAATTCATCGGGAACTGTGGCAATGTCAATTCTTGCCACCGAAGTCGTGCGGGCTCAACTATACAAGACCAACATTACCGTGTCAATCGCAGGAAAAACAGGGGGCGCGGTCCAGAATTGGGGTACAAATTCCTATACCTCAGGTAGCAACGGAGCCATCGCCGCCCACGCGAACGACGGTAGGGGCAGGCCTTGTGCCTGCCCTCTGCCCTCCAATCAGCGGAAGGTAGGGGCAGTCCTTGTGCCTGCCCGTTGCCCTCCAATCAGCGGAAGGTAGGGGCAGGCCTTGTGCCTGCCCTCTGCCTCACCCAAACCCGGCAAACAATTTCAGCCACCGCCGGCATGAATTCTCCTAGCTACTATTCCCACCCCAAAACGTGGACTGCACCCAAAACAGGGGACCTGTTCCCCTGAAGTTGGCCAGCCGCAGTCTGCTCTCTCCCCCGCAAAAAAGGAGCCATCAGGAAACGAAACATCGCCTGCTGACTTCTCCTAACTCCGCCCTCGCAGGAACTCCCAGTCACCAGAAGGCGTAATCTCGGCTGGCCACAGAAAAGACAAAACGATCCTGATCACGACGCAGGTCGTGTTCAAGATCGTTTGGGCTGTTCAGATTCTTGTACTGCTAAACGCTGGAGGTGCTTTGGATGAGCTAAGGGGACAATAGGCAAGGCCAGGAGAATATGAAATGCAACTCTCGCCTCACACAAATCACCCGTCACTCATCTCCATCGCCTCCTCCACCGGCAGTTCCTCAAACGGTCCGGAGGTAGTAACGTAGAACGCGGACACCCAGCCATAGCCACTGGGAAGATCGGCAATGGCAACCTTTATCCAATCACCCTCCTCCGTCCGTCCAATTCCGTTAAAAGTTACTCCGGCGACAGCCTTAGCGACAATATCATACTCGGTACCGGGACCGGCCCGCACGTTCAGACGCTGACCGAAACTGTTGACAGTGACAACAACCTTCTCTGCGGGTAGTGCAGGCGTTGGAGTGGCAGTAGGTGTCTCAGGTGCCATCTCATCGGTGGGGAGCGGAGTTACGCCCTCTCCAGGTATCATGAACTCCTTGACTGCCAGTGAATCTCCGCTAACAACCAGAAGTTCATCTGCAGATGCCCAGCCATGAATTTCTGTGTCGTCATATACGTAGTACCATTCGCTGTCCTCGGTTCGAAAGGCCGCTGACAGCCGTGAGCCCGCCCTGAAATGAGCGACAAAAGCGCCGTCCTCGCCATCCCACAGAACTGCTCCGCCAATCCTGGCCAAAGTCAATGCCGTCGGACCCTCCGGCGGCACAAAAGGCGTCGGAGTCGGCTCCGGCATGGATTCTTCAGTTGCCTCCGGAGTTGCCTGCTCCTGCATCGCCTCTTCAGTCGGCTCCGGAGTTGCCTGCTCCTGCATCGCCTCTTCAGTTGCCTCCGGAGTTGACTGCTCTTGCATCGCCTCTTCAGTCGGCGAAGAAGTGGCCGCCGCCATGCTTGAGTCCGGGGTTCCCTCGCCTTCCGCCATCGGCGTGGTCTCTTCTTCCGGCGTCGGCGTCGGCGTCCCAGTTCCTTCCATCACCTCCTGTGAAACTGTTTCCGCAGTTGGTGTTGGCGACAGTGTAGGTGTTGGCGAAAGCGTCGGCGTAGGCGTTGGCACTTCGACCGGCAGGCGGCTTAGTCCCGCCGTCAGCAGAGTCCGTACTTCAACCCACCCTTCGGACTGATCTCGCGTCTCGACGAGCACCCAAAGCAGGTCGGTTGATCGCAGTCGGGCCGTTACCAGTGAACCACCTACGATCGACTTCAGCGGCTCGCCATCCGGTCGATCGTGAAGTGTTGCTCCTTGGTTGCGGACGACTGCCAGCACGGTCGGAGTACTGGGTGTAGACTGTGCAAGAGTTTCTGCAAGTTCGCCGCCGTGTACTAGACCAGGCTGGATAAGGGCAAGGACGATTAGCACAGCGAACCCCAAAACGAGTCGAATCTTCATCACTCTCTCCCGAACACTCGAATGTGGTTCGTCATTGCGCTCTCCTTTGGGTGCATAGGACGAAGTCTCAAAAGCAAAAAAGGCATCGAGGCAACCAGGACGCCCTCCAGTACCACCTGGGCCAAGTTATGATTTCACCGACGGCCCTGCCCCTGCTGATTGCAGAAGGGCAGGGTGCGCTCGACAACTATCGCTGCCAAGCAGGCACAAGCTCAAAAAGCCAAACAGTTTACTCAAATGTCGCCGACACGAATATTCCAGGGTTGAATTGCGCTGTACCTTCCTCCGGCAGCCGTATTGTCACTGGAAAGTTCGAGTTACCCTTGCCCGGTACACTAATGGGCGAAATCTTGGCTATCGTCGACAGAACTGTGATGTCATCGCTACCGTACCGTGTGATCCTAACCGGGTCGCCGACTGACATTGTCAGCACCTGGTCCTGAGGAATGCCCACGATCAGTTCTAAAGCTGAAGGGTCGCCAATGACCACTGCAGACGAGGCTGCCCCAATCACCTCTCCCGTCTCGGCGGTGAGAGCTAGCACGACCCCCGTAACCGGCGCTCGTACGCTGGCCTTGTCCCGCATCTGTTGCGACTCTTCCAGGTTGAGCAATGCCTGGCTCACTCTGAGCTCGGCCGACTTCTGGCTGTCTGTCAGCTCCATGATCCGCTGGACGGTCGCCTCCGCGGCCGCAACCCTCGCACTGCCCACAGCCAACTCGACTTCAGATACGCCCTTTTCCAACTCGTTTAAGGCGTGCTGAGCTCTATGGGCCGCGGCAAGCGCTGACTGCAATTCAGAAGCACGCGGCGCCTGCGTTGCCTCATTGTAGGTCGCCTGCGCCACATTGAGATCGATTGTGACGCGCTGCAAATTCGCAGCCTGCGGCGTACGTCCAACGTCATCCCGCCAGGAGATCTCGTTATAGGCCCGTTGCGCCTGCGTTACGGCCAGCTGGGCCCGCTCCACGCTGGCCCCCAGTTGCTGAAGACGCGGTGCGGTCGGGCCGGATTGCAATTCATTGTAGCGAGCCCAGGCGGCAGATGCGCTTGCACGCGTCGCTGCGATCTCGTCTTCTGTCGCCCCTCCCGCTTCGAGCTTAGCCAGGTTGGTTTTCTCCAATTCCAGGCTTGCCATTGCAACAGCGAGATCGCTTTCGGATGACTGCTCATTAATCTCCAACAGAGCAATTCGAGCAAGCTCCAACCCAATCTCAGCCCGCTGAACATTCCATTCCAATTGCGTCGAATCTAGCTGGAATAGCTCCTGTCCCTCCTCAACCAGATCGCCTACCTCTACAAACACTTCCAAGACCTCTCCGCCTACCCCTGGCGTTACCGCCCGTGACTTCGTTACCTCAAGAGAACCGAAATAGGTTGGAATGGTTGCCTGCGCATCGACCGCACCAGGCTGTACTCCGGTGGAAGGCTCCGGCCCATCATTCACCGCCAACTTGGCCGCGAGTTGCCCACTGCGCAAGAGCACAACACCATTTGCCAACAGGGCGATCAGGAGCAAAAAAGGCGCAACTCGACTAAAAGTTCTTAACACAATGGCCTCCTCTGAAGAATTCAAATCCTTCGGAGCCTAAAATCATCTTTTCGGTGGGGGGAGAACAGAACCGATTGTCTATTTCTGTTACGCAGGCCACGACTTTGCGTTTCCTCTTCCCTGGCCAGCTGCTGCTCGTCAGCGCAACCTGAACAGTATACCAATCCAGCAATATCAACGCAAAGTTGCCTCTGTCACAGATAAATGCAACTGTCAATGCGACACAAGCAGGCCTCTGCTGGCCGGCAAGGCAAATGGCCCTTTCCAAAGGTGGCAGCGAACGTCCGCAAGCCGACATTCATTGCGCCTCAGGCAGGTCATGCTATATCACTCTGTCATTGCCGCCGTCTATCGGAATCTGCGCGCCGGTTGTCTTGGAAAACAGTGGCCCGGCCACCGCGCAAGCCATTGCCGCCACATCAGCGGATGTAATCTCTACGCCCAGCAGGTTCTGCGCCTTATAGTCTTCGACGCTTATCCCGTAGCTCGCAGCCCGGTCTTGCAACAGTTGCTCCGACCATAGCGCAGTGTCAAAGACCGCATTGGGATGCAGCACATTTACCCGAATGCCCGCCTCTGCCAACTCCAGGGCTGCGACACGAGCCAACTGCGTCAGTCCGGCCTTCGCGACCGAATAGGCCCCTGCCCCCGGCCCCGGTGCCGGCGCATTCTTCGAGCCAATGATGACTACGGCCGGATCGCAGCCCAACATCAGAAATGACGAACATGCCTGCAAGAGGCGCTGCTGGCTGGTCAGATTGACTCGAATACTTTTGTCCCAAAGATCGGAATCCATCTGCGCCAGCGTTTGGTTGGCGGGAAATATTCCAGCGTTACAGACCACAATATCCAGCCCACCCCAGTGCCGCACCAGTTTTTCGACTGCTCTTCCCAGTGCCTGGTCATCTGCGATATCGCAACAGATCCCTAGCACATTCTGTCCGTCGAACAGATCAGAAACTGCCGGATTAATGTCCAAAGCGGCTACGACCGCGCCCAGACCCGTAAATGCTTCAACGCACGCCCTCCCGATACCGCTGGCCCCGCCCGTAATCAGGGCAACCTTTCCTTGAAACGGGGGCGGCTTCCCCGCACTTTTCAACTTGGCCTGCTCAAGCTCCCAGTACTCAATCGCAAAAATGTCTTCCTCGCCTAGCGGTTGCCAACCTCCCAATGCCTCCGACCATCCGATGGCACGCAACGTATGCCGTTTTATGTCTTCGATTACCCCAATCTCACTGGGGGTGGCGCCGAAAGCCACGCTCCCCTGACCCGGCCACAACGCCCAGCGCGGCGCGGCATCGAGTTGGGCCAGGCTGCCATCACTGTGCCGGGTAAAATAGTCACAGTATGCGGAAGAGTAGTCAGCAGTGTCTTTCTCTGCTCCCTCCCCGGAAACGACTAGCGGAATGCGCTTTGTTCGAATGACGTGATCAGGCGTAAGCAGTCCGCGCGTCGCTAACTCGTGTGCATCGGGCAACGCCGAGAATTCCCTCACCGCGGCGCTGTCATCGAGCGAAGCCAAGGTTGCTTGTCCCCTGGCCTTAGAAACGGCTTTACGCAACTGCGCTAGCTCTTGTAAAGGTGTCGAAAGGCCAGACTGCCCCTCTTCTCGCTTCTTCTTGCTGTCGACCCTCTTTTCAATATACATTTCGGCGGCAGTGACGACATCGATGTGACGCTCGTAGCTCTCGCGGGCGTCGTCTGCAAATGTAAAGACACCGTGGTTGAGCAGAATCATCCCCGCCAAAGCATCCCAATCCGTGTCCAGCGTCATCTCGTAAATCTTGCGGGCCAGGATGAAACCAGGCATGACATACGGGACGATCAGCATCCGCGGGCCGTACAAGTCTCGCACAAGTGCTTCGCCCTGCGGAGTGTTGGTCAGAGCGACAACCGCATCGGCGTGGGAATGATCAACAAAGCGAAAGGGTATAATTGCATGCAGAATCGCCTCGACCGAAGGATTAGGCGCATAGGGATCGGTCAATGCTGCTCTCTGAGCGGTGACCATTGCACTGTCGCTCAACGTCTCCAGTGTAGCCATCCGCCGCAGCGCGTTAAGCCGCACTGGCGCGAATCCTGGCGCTTCGATCGTTGCCAGGTCCCAGCCGCTGCCCTTGACGTACAGCACCTCTTCCTCATCACCGAATATATCAAGCGCGGTTGCCTTCACCGACGTATTGCCACCCCCATGCAACACCAGCGAGGGATCACTGCCAAGCAGCCGCGACGTATACACGCGTAAGGCCAAGGGGTCTCCGGAGAATCTGGCCGCCTCCGCGTCATTCCATCTACTGTGCATAGAGTTGAACTCCCTAACGCCTCTTAAACGCTAACCAGACAGCCTTTCAAGTGATTCCTGTACGGAAGGGCGCCCGCCCGCGGCGACATCCTCCCGCCTGCGCTGGTGAAAAATCGTCAGAATGCCATTGGATTTGGCAAGACCGCTGATCTCCTGACAATACTCGTCCAGCTTCTCTCCAGGAATCGCCCAAAGGGCAGTCTCATCAGAGAGGGCATCCAGGTAAGCTCTGGCGCCGCAACAGCCAAGACTCATCGCCGCCCGACCGCCGTTTATGACCTGGGGCACAACAGCACAGGCCGGCCTTCCCATCGCCGGCGGAATCCCCTCATCGACCCTCGCCACCGCTTCGGTCAGGATTAAGCTCTGCTGGGCGTGGGCAAACAACAGAACCACATCGGCAGCCATCGGAAGGTCGGCCAGCGGACCGTAAACAGTGTGCCGAACTGGATCTGCCAGGACGGGAATCGCAGCCACCTCCTCCTCCCGCACATAGTCCAAACCCTGCATCGCCTCCAGAGCCGTCATCAGTTCGACCGGCTGCGACGCAGACGCGCCTGCAAGGTTGTGCGTGTGAACGCCAATCGCACACAGTTCGTGATCCTTAGCGGAGGTTGAAAAGACGCGTTGCGCTGCCTCTTGCCAGAAGTAACAGCCAGCAGGCGCCGTTTCCTCATAGGGCTGAATTCCTGCCGGCAGCTCGTCTGCAAAGGCGAGGGCTATCGGCGGCAGCGACAATTGCAGCGATTCCTCAAGTTGCGCAGCCAATGTACTATTGTTACCCATTCTGATTCTCTCTTCCAGACAAATCGAACCGATTTGTCCATTCTGGTGGGGCTGGCTTACTTGCCAAGCCAAATGGAATGTTGGATCGTTCACTGCATCAACTGGCTGAACTGCCGTCAATTGGAGCAGGAATTTCTCACTTCAAAGGTCGTAGTGGTCCTCGAAAGTTTTTCTATAGCTCTGCCATGCCGACCCAGGCTCAAATCCCAAAGCGAGATTTAGCCTGAACATGGGGCTCTTTTCTTCGTTCCCGGTCGAGATAGTCTCGGCGCCCGCAACCTGCGCGTACCGAATCGTATGCGCCTTCAGGGCGGTGGCAATCTTTTTCCGCCGGTAACTTCGTACTACACCAGTCAATCCGGCGTCCAGTCGTTTTCCAGTTGCATCGTTTCGCCAAACGTTGCTCATACCTACAAAGGAATTGTCCTTAGCAAGAGCTACGAAAAAAGCATCCTCAACCAGCGCGGGGTCTCGCAAGACCATCTCTTCAAACTCGGAAAGCGAAGGCTTGGTTGCAGGATCAGGCGAAGGCACATCGCAGTGCAACACGTAACGCAAGTCGCGCAACTTTCGCTTCCAATCCAGTTCCACTTCCTTCAATTGCCTCAAAGTTACAATCCGAATCCCTGCTGAGGCAACCTGCTCTGTAACTGGCCCTAGGCCGCCCAAGTCAAACTCGGCGACTGGCAGCTCCGAAGAAACCCAGCTCATCGCCTTCTCGTAACCTTTCTCCTTCAGAAACTGCACGCGGGCGCCGTCTTCTTCGCTTGTTCCGCATGCCAGGCAAAGAACTTTGTCCCCCCTCCTTCTGAGGAACGCCAGGATGGCTGTATACAGGTCCGGCAGAATCTGCTCAGAAGCGTGATCGGGGCTTATCTCCAAGTGAAGATGCACAGTACCGGGCTGGTACTGCCAGTAGGCCTCGTAGCAGACCCCGGCAGCAACGACCTCGTTGTCGGCCTGAACGACAAAACGTTTGAATAGCTTGTCACTCGGCCAACCTGCCTCCTCATTCATCAGCTCATCTGCCGTCTCGCCCCGGCTGTCGGGCGAAACCATCCTGTTCAAGGCAATGATCGCTTCGTATTCTTGACGACTCGCTTGAAACTCTCTTACAGAATACATGGCTTCAAGTCCGGTAATTGACCTTCGTCTGCAGTCCCTTTCATCCCGGCCCAATCTCACATCACAGTTCAGCTTGCCCGAAAGGAAGAAAGCAACGCGCGACCTCCCTCACTCACGCTCGCGACGCTCCCATTCTGACGGCGTCGTTGCGCCGCTCGTGCATGTTGGCTTCCATCGACTTGGGATAGCGATCCGGAAGGTGAGAAACTTCGTTGAGCCGCTTGAGTGCCTCCGCCGGCAGAGTCCAGCCGCCTGCCTTGAAATTGTCTCGAGCATGCGCAACTGTCCGCGCGCCAACAATAGCGCTGGTAATGGCCGGCTGCTCCAATACCCAGCGTGTCGCCACCTGGGCCGGCGTGCGGTCCAACGCTGCCGCCACTTCCAGTAACGCCGCCAGCGTTTCGTCAGCGTTAGCCGCAAAATAAGTCTGTGGGAAGGCCCACCCCTCCTCCGAGCGCGTCCCACCATGTGTGCGTTCGCCGGGCTTGTACTTTCCCGTCAGGAATCCCCCGCCCAACGGGCTCCACACCACCACACCGACGCCCTTCAATTCACAAACGGGGACGATCTCCTGCTCAATATCGCGCACAACAAGGCTGTATTGGGGCTGGTAGGCGGCAAAACGTTCCCAGCCTTTGTGGTCGCTGAGCCAAATCGCCTCCATCAAACGCCAAGCCTCGAAATTGCTGCAAGCGGTGTAGCGTACCTTTCCTTGCCGTACCAGGTCATCCAGCGCCCTCAGTGTCTCATCGAGCGGCGTCTGCGTGTCCACATGGTGGATATAGAGAATGTCGACGTAGTCCATCTGCAAGCGGCGCAGACTGTCCTCAACCGTGTGCACCATGTGGAAGCGGCTTGTGCCAGAACTGTTGACATCGCTGCCCATGGGGTTGAAAAACTTGGTCGCCACGACTGCGTTGCGCCGGCGATTCTTCAGGGCCTTGCCGAGTATCGTTTCTGAAGCGCTGTCAGCGTAGGCGTTGGCCGTATCAAAGAAGTTTACACCGGCGTCAAACGCCAGGTCGACGATGCGCTTGGCCTCCTGTTCATCGGTACCGTGACCGAAAGTCATCGTTCCCAGGCAAATCTCCGAGACTTTCAACCCTGTACGTCCCAACCGCCGATAATCCATACGCCTCTCCCAATACGTTGTGTGGGCCCCCGGACTTGACGCCATCCAGGACTCTTTATCCAAATATAACCCGACTGTCCAAAGCGCCACGCGTCAAAGGGTGAAATATGAAGTGGCTTTGAGAACCCAACCCAAAGCGAATGAAGTCTGACACTACAGCCGCCTGAACCACGCCCATTCGGGACTCACGTCGAGAGACCCGTTCTAGTCATTCATGCAGGCATTTGGTCCCATTCGGAAAGGACTAGACCCTCACAACCTTGAAACCCATCGCCTCGGCGAAAGTCTCAATGGCCTGGCTCTGATCGCCGTACCCCATCGCTATATGGTGCGACGGCCCCTCCTGGCACCAGTCCTCCATCACCTCATGCAGCGGACGGGAAACCTTTACTCGGGCGTTGGGATTGCCGATCTTGAGAATTGGACCGTCAACGATCTCGCCAACCGTATAGATCAACTTGAACGTTTCCCCTGCATCGAACTGTGTCAGGTTCAACAGAGTTGTAGGCCCTTTCTTCAAGTCAAAGTCGATGCCCAGTCCATGCCCGGATTTTCCATGGTGAACGTCCAGATGCATCAGGCGCGGCTGCCCGTTTGCCATCCCAATGTTTGCAGGGCCGTCGTGGCCCATCAAGAAGGAGTTTTCTTCGAAGTCCATGGCGAAGAACTCGACGAACATTCCTCCGGCCCCCAACAGATCCAACAGTTTCATAGCCAGCGCCGTCTTGACGTCTCCCTCGGTGACACCGGGACATCCTTGCGCCGCCAGCCGCGAGACTGCCAGTCCCGACTGCGCCCGCAACTGCGTGATCAACGCCTTCTCGCCCCACCAATAGTAGCCGAAAGCGTCGATTTCGTGACGGCGAATGACCTCATCGTAGGCGACAGCCAGTTGTGCCGAAAACTGCATGTGCTCGTTTGTAACTGTACTGTCAACCGCATAGACGCGGCGCAATTCCGTATACATCTCCTCCAACTGGTCGTCTGTTACTCTCCGATAGGCCTCTTCAAACTCCTCAACTTCGGGTCGCGCCAGCATTTGTCCCGTCACTCGCAGCAAGCGGTGTTCGTCGATAGGCATATCAGTCATGCCCGGGTAAACCTGTCCGATCAAACCGACGTTCAACCCTCGGAAACTGCGGGCAGCGGCCGCGCCGGCAAAGTCAGATCGCAACTCCTGCTGCAGACGCTCGTCGTTAAATGGCCCTGTACGTACCGCAAAACGGCGCCCTTGGCTCGTGAGCGCGCCGGCAAACTCAGGAATGCAGCAGACACCTTCGTGATGGAGATAGTCAGTTGTATCCGCCGCGGCATAGTCGTATGCGCTGTCCTCATGCGCGTTCAGCAGCCGGATCGGTACATCCAGTCCTTGTACCGCCGGCAGCATATCCATGCTCGGCGTGTAGCCAAAGGGAAAGATCAGCAGCAGATCGACCTCAGCGCGCCGAAACATTTCACCCGCCTCGGTCGCCTTTTGCGGAGTATCTACCAGCTCCGGCGCAATGATCTCTCCGAGCGGATCCAGCAGTTCCCTCAGCTTGCCGTACATGCCCAGGCCCATCGACTTGAGCCTGGGATATTGCTCCCAATAGTAGTGGTGCCCGGTAGGCAAGAGGCCAATTCTTGCTCGCGATCGTTCGGACTTCACAGGAATCTCCAGTTACCCCTACTCTGTTAGCTCGTCCTGCAACCGCCGCATCTTTAGCACAAAGGAGTCTTCGTTCAGTTCTACGTCTCCGTAACCAATGGCCTCGCCCTTGTCTACCGCGCGCTTGAGAACAGCGCCGTCCGCAAGACCCAGCGGAAGTAACCCCTCCTGTCGCGCGACGAGCGCCTTTTCGCACTGACCCACGACCGTGTATCCCCCGCCCCCATCCAACACCTCGCCGGCTTGCAAATCTCGCTTCGCCACTGTGATGCAATCCGCCGTCGCTGTCGCCGCGCACGATCCATTCGCCGCATCGAAAAAGACCGCCCGGGCAATACTGAGCGGCGCCGGTACTGCCACCAGGTGATATGGGCGGTACAGCAGGAAATTCTTGCCGTCGCCTCCAACGTGGCAACCGTGATAGGCCAGGTCTTCCCTCGTAAATGGATGGTCCGACCGGACAACTGCAAACACGCCCATTTTGAGCGCGTTCGGCAGCATGGTTATCCCGTCATCGGCCACCGAATTCGCCAGCTCCACCACGCCGTGCCTGCTCAGCAAACCGCCCTCCTCCTTCAAACTGAAGCGTACGGGAATCTCCTCCAGATTCACCGAAGGTTCGTGCATTCCGCGCACGTCGGGCACGAGCCCGGCGGCATTGGCAAGAGCCGTCATCTCCACCTGCGCCTTTGTGCCGTCGCGAAAGGAGTTGAACATCTTCAAGTTGATCGTTCGCCGTTCTATATGCTCTTCAGTAAATCCAAACCGTTCCGCCGCCGTCTCCGGCGTACCCTCGAAATCGTCGGCATAGTAAATTGTTCCGCGACCGGCCGCGACAATCTCCAGGCCCAGACTGCTCGCCCATTCAACGATATTCCATGTAACCGCCGGCTGGTCCCCGTCCACCATCGTGTAAACTACACCGGCGGCATCGGCTGTGCGCCTCAGAAACGGGCCGACTGTCACATCCGCTTCTACATTCACCATCACGACATGCTTGTGATTGCTCAACGCTTGGAATGCATTGCGGGCGCCCACATCGGGCAGTCCCGTCGAATCCACAACGACCTCGATCGATTCACATTCGGTCAAGGCAAGGCCGTCCTCGACGATTGTCGGCTTGCCTGCCCGCACCGCGTCCTCCAATTCCCCGCCTGTCTCCGCCGTGCGAATCTCCTCCGGCGCCGCCCCGCTTGACTCGTAGGCGTAGCGGGCATTGTGAGCATTAATGTCAGCGATGGCTGCAACTTCCATCCCCTCCATCTGCGAAATCTGAGCTACCAGACTCGCGCCAAACTTGCCAGTGCCGATAATACCGACCCTGATTGGGTTTGC
The DNA here is from genome assembly GCA_963662575.1 of Caldilineaceae bacterium. Taxonomy (GTDB): domain Bacteria; phylum Chloroflexota; class Anaerolineae; order Caldilineales; family Caldilineaceae; genus Bin5. The sequence goes on along the minus strand of OY759723.1, from coordinate 4,143,010 downwards.
CTCCGCCGCACGTTGCGCCAACAGCTGACTTATCACACGCCCCTCCTACTTGCCGGTTTCCGAATCAACGAACGCCGTCCTCATCCGGTTCGGGCGCAAAGGCCAACTCCAGCGCCTTTGCCGACACTTCAAAATAGATTCTCGCGAGCCTGTCGTAAGTCTCAGGGCTGTCCTGATGGAAGGGGGGCGGCCCCAGCCGGCGCAAGAGGGCCAAACGTATCAGAGGCGGCGCGATATTGTAGTGCAAAGCACGCAGATCTTGGCGTGTGCCGCCTGGTCCCAACTGACGACCTCCCCAAAATTCGTCGATCTGTGCGGCTAATGCAGGACCCTCACCTCGTTTGTCTTCCGAATCCTCCAGCGTCCGTAAGCCATCGTACCCGGCCATCACCGGGTCGGAAATCATATTTGGCGAGGCATTGTCGCCGTCTGGCTGCGCCTCACTGCCATCGCTGCGACGTTGACGTAACCCGGCGAGAACCTGCTGACGGTCCCTTCCCCGCAGCATAAGAAGCAGCCAAAGGTCGTCGGCAATCATCTGCCCAAATCGATACAGAACGACCAGAGCATGTCTACATGCCGAGTGCTGGCTCTCGCATACATCGCAGCGGGCGACTAACTCGCCAACCTCAGTTGTCGACGAAAGCAATGAAACTTTGGCGTCAGCGAAAACCGTATCAAGAACTGTCAGAAATAATTCCCAATCGTTTTCCCCAGCCAACAACTGCGCCGCGTAGAGTGCCTCACCTGCCAACGCGTCAAGCACGGCCGACCATTCTTCGTCGCGCAAAGGAAGAATGTCAATCTCAACCAGGCAGCCGCCGCGTAGGTCCTCATCTACTTCTGCCAATATGCGGCCGAACTGAACATCAATCGACTTTACCTGCATCCGCCGCGCCAACGACCGGCCCCTATTCAGGTCCAACCCCTGCCCACCCAGGTATTCGTACCATCGGCCTGCCCACGAACGCTCACTGCCGGTTGTTTCACTCATAGGTCAATTGACTTTCGAGACACTAAATCTGCGACTTTCAATCTGAACCCCTGCCAACGCCAATCTATCTTGCCAATGCGCATACAGGCCCGCAAAGTAAAGCTGAATCGAGTCGCACTATATGGATTTCCTTGCCCGACGACCACACTGTCAGCTTCCACTTCGCAACGCAATCAACTGGCGCAGCCCCTCTGTATCTATGTCGGCCAGCCAGTCTTCTCCACTGTTAACGATTGATTCCGCCAGGTCCTGTTTGCTCTCGATCATCTTGTTTATCTGTTCTTCCAGCGTGCCCGCGACCACAAACTTGTATACCTGCACCGATCGCTGCTGACCAATTCTGAAAGCCCGATCGGTAGCTTGATTCTCCACCGCCGGGTTCCACCAGCGATCAAAATGAAAGACATGATTCGCCCTCGTCAGATTCACGCCAACCCCGCCTGCCCGCAAACTGAGCACAAATATCGGCGCGCCGTTGCTATCCTCCTGGAAAGAGCGCACCATCTGCTCCCGTTTCACCGCCGGTGTTCCGCCGTGCAGAAACAGCGCCTCATGCCCCAGCTTCTCCATCAAATGGCGCTGCAGAATGTGGCCCATAGCAACAAACTGTGTGAATACCAGCGCGCGGTCCCCAACGGCAAGCGCCTCTTCAAGCATCTCTGTCAGCCTGCTAAGCTTGCCGCTGCGCCCTTCAAGGGGTTCCTTCTCGCCCAGGTAGTGAGCCGGATGATTCGTAACCTGTTTCAGTTTGAGTAACAGACTCAACACCAGCCCCCTCCGCTGGACGCCCTCGCTTCGTTCCACGCGGGCCATCGTCTCGTCAATCACCCTCGTATAGAGAGCCTCTTGCTCCTTGGAAAGGGAACAGTAAACGACCATTTCATTCTTCTCCGGCAAGTCTGAAATAATGGTCGGATCCGTCTTCAATCTACGCAGCAGGAAAGGTTGCACCATGCGCCGCAGATCCGCGGCTGCAAACTCGTCGTTATAGCGCTCTACCGGAAGGACAAACTGCTGCCGAAAATGCTCTCGCTTACCCAAATAGCCTGGATTGAGAAACTCCATTATGCTCCACAATTCAAGTAGGCGGTTCTCTACTGGTGTGCCGGTCAGCGCAACCCGAAATGGTTGCAAACGCGTACTTTCGCTCGCAGCGCGAGACTCTCCAGTCAACCGTCGTATCGCTTGCGTCTGCTTGGCCGACGGATTCTTAATGTTCTGTGCCTCGTCCAATATCAGCTCACTCCACTCCTGAGCCTCCAGCATGTCGATATCCCGCCGCGCGATTCCGAAGCTGGTAATCACCATGTCTTGCTCGCAGAGCGCTGAACTAAACTCTTCGCCGCTAAGCCTGCGCTGCCGTGGTGAAGCAGTATACGCAGGCTCGGAGCAAACCGTTCGATTTCGTGCCGCCAATTGGCAACGACGCTGGTCGGGCATATGAGTAACGCCGGCCGCAGCCGTTTCAGCCCCTGACCGTTAGCTAGCTCGCCCTGCTCTCTCGCCTTCTGGCGCGAGTGGAGCAGTAACGCGATCGCCTGAATCGTCTTTCCCAAACCCATGTCGTCTGCCAGGCAAGCCCCCAGCCCCATCCGCCGCAAAAAGGACAGCCAACCTACGCCCCGGCGCTGATAAGGGCGCAGTGTACCCACGAAGCCTTCGGGCTCACGAATATCTTCTATCGGCTCAGCACCGCGCAGACGCTCCAGGGCCGCACCTAGCCATCCGTCCGCGACGACCGCATCCAATGGAAGGTCCGGACCTTCCAGGCCCTCCACCATATCCCAGTCATTAGTCAGTCCGGTTGGCAGTGCCGACTTCTGCAAAGTGGGCCCATCATGACTCTCAGCCAGGCCGTTTGGCCGGTACCAGTCAAATCGCGACGATGGCCATGACTCCAGTTCCGGCTCAGCACCATCGCCTTCCGTGCGAGAAAAGGCCTGTGCCAGTCCCACGGCCTGCAATAGAGGCATGTCGCCGGCAGTTTCGTTTCTGTCCATGAACTGCCTTGCTGCCTGAACTTGCTCCGGGTCCAATTCCATCCACTCTTCACCAATTCGAACCAGCGGAGACCCCAGGTCTGCCAGGCGCTCAAACTCCTCCCGGCTCAGAGTCTGCTCGCCGAGAGTCAGCTCCCATCGGAACTGGATCAGGCCGCTCAAGTCCAGCGAAGTACCACTGTCATGTCCTTCCCCAACGCCGCCGCGCCGTACTCCCCCTTGCCCCGCAAACTGAGCATCTCTTGCACTATTTGAATCGCCAGCACTTCCCAGGCGCAGGCGCAGCCCGAGGCGGGACCGGCTGCGCCCCATCCACCAGTCCGGCATGATCACACCAAAACCACTGCTCTGCAGGAGCGGGCCAATCTCCTTTAGAAAGAGATACGTCTCTTCCAGCGACAGAATGGCACGCTCCGGCCGCGGCGCCCTCAAGCTCTCGCGAATGGGCGCGAACAAGCGGCTCGCAATTCCCAATCCGGTCAGCAGGCGTTCCTGTGGCTGGTCAAATCGCCGACCCTCTATGCGGATGCTCTGCCCATTTTCGTTCCACACCTTATGCGCAGGTATCAGAAGATCCGGATCATCTTTATCCTGTAAGTAAAAGTGTAGATGCCAGGTATTGAGAGTAACCGGAGCGGGCGAGACGTCGCCATCCTCTGCTTCTGCACTCACAATACCTTGCCCATCTGGTTGCAGCTCCAGCCCGAATGCAACCTGAAAATTGGAGTCCGCTACTGAGGAGTGGAGCTGTTCCATCCACTCGATCCATCGTTTGTACAGCTGATGGGCCGGCTGGGGAGGAAGTTGCAGCAATGGATCCTCGCCAGCGAGCCCCTCCATCCACAATGAGCCGGCTGACGGGACAGAGGGCCGCTGGCCGCTATTCGGATGGTGTAACGATTCCGGAAACTGGCCGTCTCCGTTTTGGCCTGCACCTACTGGGGTCCACTCTCGGATGGCACGATTGATCAGAACACCAATGAAGTGTTCTACTATCGCGCCGGGCGCCGGTGCATCGTCCAGCGCTTCCAACTCGTAGGCCCTGCATATCGGAGGCATCGCCGCCACCAGCAGTTCAAGTCGCTCCCGCAGACTGGCTTCAAGTAGAAATGGCTGCCAAGCCGCCCAGAATCGACCGCTCCTGTCCGGGATCAGTCCTGGCAAAAAGTGCTGACCGGCAAGCAGTTCAAGCACGAATTTGGCCGCATGACTCCAAAATAAAAGGTCGTTTCCTAAACGAGCGTGGCGAAATAACGAGGTAGAGGAGGGAACTTCAATAAGCCGTTGATTGGTGAATCGACTGAGGAATGCCAGCGTGTTGAAGGGGTCCAGCGTCAGTCCTGTGACCTGCCACGGCTCTAACCTGTATGGCGTTTGGTCGCCTGATAGTGCGTTGACGCCTTTCTGGAAGGAACCGAGTCGCGTCTGAGGGCGCCCATTCTGACTCGGCAGCCAAACACTGGCCGTAGCGGGACTACCCATAAAGCTGGTTAGCTCACTCGCAGTCGCCAGCTGCTTCAGAATTTGACGAAGTCCGCCCACCGGCATCTGCCCAGGATGAGACGGAATCTTGCCGTTGCCTCTGGCGCCTTGGGAACGGGAGTCTGCTCTGCCATTGGCAGAGGGGGCCGGCATCGCCGTCTCGGAGCCACCCACCGCCCTGTCATCCAACGGCGTTCCGTTTTCACCCGGTTCGCGGTCTTCCCAGACGCTGGGGGGGTCATGGTTTTCCCCCCATAAGAATAGGCGTGGCCCATCTTCAGGAGAGGATTCACCGGACGATTCAGACCGGCCAGCCGCGCCTTTCTCGCCCGCAACGTTTTGAACGCTCTTGCCTTCCGCATGGATCGGGGACAGTTGCCCCTGTTTGGTAGGCGCAGCCGCTTGCCCAGGCGCAAGCGACATATGAGCAAGACCGTATGCATCCTGCTCCTGTTCGTCTATAGATTGTTTCCCGGATGTGAGCCAAGCAGCGTGAAAGGTGAAAGGCATAACCTATATTGTACCCTGATTCGCCTTGATCAGTCCAAATTCGGCATCGAATTCCTTATAGCACAAAAGGCATACACGTTTTCCAAGTATCCTTCTGGGTAGGGCGACCCCTACACTAAAGTTCTTTTGCAACGACTAAGCCGCAAGAAAGTCGCAACCCTGCTCGTGGCGGGCAACTGTGTCTGCTCACCAACTACTCTTTGCATTTGGGCGGTCGGGCCTACGGCCCTCCCTTGTGCGGGGGGACACCCCCCGCAACGCCCCCCTCCAAAAACATGCCTCAGCGACCTTACGCCTTCGGCCCAGCTGTGCGGCTCCATCAAGCTGGGCGGCTGCCAACCAAACACGCAAACAGATGGCCAGAATAGTGACGGGGATTGAGGGCAGATCAAGCCAGACAATGTATATAGCTAACAAGCTACGTTTTTTCTTCACTGCCCAGCCGCCCCCCAAATCGCACCCTGCATTGGCATTTCAACTCAAAAACCCACCTGCAGTCCAGAATTCATGCGGGTGCAACCCAAAAGACCTGTAGCTGTTTAGCCTGCCTTACATCTAAGCAATGAGTTGCCCTTCGAAGCGATTGAGAACTGCGAAAACTCCCTTCAGGCGCACTCTAGAACAAACCAGTGACCTGTCCGGTTTCCAAATCGATGTCTACATTCTGAGCAGCAGGCGCGCTGCCAAGGCCCGGCATCGTTCGCATCTCTCCCAAAAGCGGGTATACAAAACCCGCGCCAACACTGGCCCGTACCTCGCGAACCGGCACAGTGAATCCGGTCGGTACGCCCTTTAGCCTGGGATCATGGCTGAGGCTCAGGTGCGTCTTCGCCATGCAAATCGGCAGGTTGCCGAATCCACTTTCCTCATATTGACGGATCTGCCTGTTGGCAAGAGCAGCGTACTCAACACCGTCCGCGCCATAAATCGCCGTCGCAATTTTCTCAATTTTCGCCTTCAGCGGCTGGTCAAGGTCGTAGAGGAAGCGGAAATCGCTCGGTTCTTCGGCCGCCTCTACCACAGCCTGCGCCAAATCCTTCGCGCCGCTGCCACCATCTGCCCAATGCGTTGATACCGCCCAACGCGCCCCTTCCTCCTCGGCTACTTGCCCAATCACATCGATTTCACTTTGAAAGTCGCTGGCGAAACAATTGACACACACCACCGGGCTAACGCCGTGTGCCCGCACATTCTGAATCTGTCTGCGAAGATTCGCCGCGCCTTCCCTCACATCATCGGGATTCTCCTGCAGCATCGCCTCGGGCAAAGGCCTGCCGGGCACTATCCGATAACGACCGGTATGCGATTTCAACGCCCGCACCGTCGCCACCAGCACTGCCGCGTCCGGCCGCAACCCGCTATAGCGGCACTTGATATTGAAGAACTTCTCGGCGCCGATATCAGCGCCAAATCCCGCCTCTGTAATCAGGTAGTCCGCCGTTTTGATCCCAATCAGATCGGCCAGCACCGAACTATTGCCGTGCGCGATGTTGGCAAACGGCCCGGCATGGACCAGCGCCGGCGTGTTCTCCAGCGTCTGGAAAATGTTCGGTTTGATCGCCTCCTTCATCAAGACCGTCATCGAGCCTGCCGCCTGCAGCTGCTCCGCAGTAACCGGCTGCCGCTTCCGATCTCTGCCAACCGTCACGCGGCCGAAGCGTGCCCGCATATCGGCCAGATCTGTTGTCAATGCCAGAATCGCCATCACTTCCGAAGCCGCCGTAATGTCAAAGCCCGTTTGCCGCTGCGGCCCGTCGGACTTCAAACCAAGTCCGCTGACGATGTTGCGAAGCCCCCGGTCATTCACGTCCATCACACGCCGCCACATGATACTGTAGGGGTCAATCTCCAGGGCGTTTCCCTGGTAGATATGCGCGTCAATCATCGCTGCCAGAAGGTTGTTCGCAGCCGTTACCGCGTGCATGTCGCCGGTCATGTGCAGATTGAACTGCTCCATCGGCACGACCTGACTGTACCCCCCACCGGCCGCCCCGCCTTTGATGCCAAACGTCGGTCCCTGGCTCGGCTGGCGTATCGCCACCGTTGCCTTCTTGCCGATGTGGTGCATCCCCTGTCCCAGCCCGACCGTAGTTGTCGACTTGCCTTCGCCCAAAGGAGTTGGCGTTATTGCGGTCACCAGGACATAGCGTGCGTTCGGACGGCCAGCCAGTTTCTCAATCGCCTCCAGCTGCACTTTTGCCATGTTGTCGCCATACAGTTCAATGTCCGATCTGGCCAACCCCATCTTTTCCGCGATCTCCCAGATGGGTATGAGATCTGCCGCCTGGGCAATTTCGAGGTCGGAAGGTACAGCACTTCTGCTCATATTCCTGCTCCTGTTAGTCTCAAAGCCTTCATGCGTCAACCAAAGGCCGATCCGCTGCCATCTTGTTGGTAGGGCTGCCTTCGATACTACCGAGTCGCCAGATCTTCGAACAGCCGCCGCGTTACCCCTGCAATCTCGCTGACAGCGTTTTCAAACGCCTTCTCATTGACCCTTGACGGTTTTCGATAACCGCTTACTTTTCGTACAAATTGCAGAGCGGCGTCGTTTAGCTCCTGCTCCGTCGGCAACCTCTCCGGCTGGCGAAGCTTCTTAATGTTTCGACACACAATCCACTCCTCCTCGCCTGGTCCCCCAAAATTTTGGTCGCCTGGCGCAAGTGATGAACGCAAACTTCCGGAGGCGATCCCCCGTCTAGCCTTCTGCTTCTCAAAATCCGCTCAGCACCATCCGCTCGGCCCGCAACGAAATAATTGCCCCGACTGTGTCCTGAACAGTCTCGTAATAGCGCTCGGCTTCCGTTTCGTCAGCGTAGTAGTGCCTCACGATCTGCCAGCGCAAAGCCTTCTGCCGCTCGCCAGGTTCGATCAGTTCAGCTTTGCCGCGCAAAACCACATAGCGGGCGTCGCCCCGTCCGCCGTCGATACAGACAGATACTGTCGCGTCCCGGCGCAGATTCTTTACCTTAACGGTTGAAGTCTGCGCGCTCACGTACAGCACACCATCCTCAAACACGTACCAGACCGGCGTCAACTGGGGCGCGCCATTCCTTCCGTTTGTCGCCAGTATCGCGTGACGGTCTGCCTGCAAAAACTCCAAGACTTTGGCTTCCATGTCAATTTTCTTTCGCAAGAGTGAGGTTTGAAAGAGCGGATATTCCACGCCAAGCTGGTATAGGTCTTCGTTCCCGATGGAGTCCGACTCTGAACGCGTTAACCGAAGATCATACCAGAAAGAGATTCCATTGTCGAAACCGCGTTTGAAATATCAGTAAACTTGGTATAGGGTAGCCTACTTGGAGGCGCGGCGTAACGAGCTCTCTGCCGCCGCCACGGTAAGATTGGGATGGGGAAAAATCGGTACGCTGGCCACAGAACGGGCTGCGATTCCGGAGAGACCTTTCAACAGGACCGATCAACATGACAGGAGCAAATCATGCCCGTAATGACCCAAGCTCAGATTAACGAACTACTGCACAGCAACACGATTTGCCGGCTGGCCTGCGTCGACAATGAAGGCGCGCCCTACGTCGTGCCCTGCTGGTTCACCTACGCCGACGGCGGCTTCTATGTCGTACCGCGCGCCCGTTCGGCCTGGGCCGGTTATCTGAAAGACGACGGAAGAGTTTTTCTATGTATCGACGCCGAGGATGGGCGCCGTGTTCTTGTGAAGGGGAACGCTAGCGTGGTGGAAGAGCCGAATGTTGGCGGAAAGTGGGTCGCCATCGGCCAGGAAATGGCCGAACGCTACGGGGGCGCATCAGGCCTGAAATATCTTGAAACAACCATGCAAGAGCCGCGCTGGCTGTTCTTCATCGAAGCCGGTGAAATGGTTTCCTCCAGCGGCGGCTGGGCTGAGCGGTACAAGCACTACGAATGGTAAAGAAGGAGAGCTGGAGGGGAATCTGTGGTTTACAAATGGATTTCTGACTCCACGAAAGCGCAAGACGCATTTAGCCAAAGAAGAGCATGCTTCCCAGTGAGCTTTAAGCCGCTACAGCACAATCGGAGATCGTGCCCTTGACGCTCATGGCAAAAATTATACTCTCGGACTAGGCAGTCTGGCTTTCGTAAGATTGACTGGACTCCTCTGACTCTTTAAGTGCTCTTGCTACTCTCGCTGCCTCTTCTTCTTCCAGGTTCTGAAAATACAAAGCATCTGGGTCAGATAGGATTCCCGCCTCGATGGCGGCGTCAGTTCCTTCCTCTTTTTCGATATCTTTGAAGGTCCTCCTACGGGTTTCAGATGTAATCATCGTAATACCTCCCTTCTTTACGTCGACCACGCTCACTCATACCGCAGCGCCTCCGCCGGATAAATGCGCGACGCCTGCCACGCCGGCAGAATCGTAGTAAGCAACGAGAAAAACCAGGCTGCAAACAACATCCCTGCAATGGTCAGCCATGGCGTCGGAAAACTCTGCTGCGTCGCCAAATCATACGCCTGCCCAATCGTCTTGTCACCCAATATCAAACCGGTGATGCCCCCAATGAGTATTCCCGTCAGAGCGATGAAATTGGCCTCTAACACAAACAGCATCGCAACCGTGCTCGACGGGTAACCGATCGCCCGCAACACGCCGATCTGCTGCCGCCGTTCCACGACCGTGCGGCTGCTTATCACGCCAAGTCCGGCAATGCCGACGACCAGCCCCAGCGCCAGGAAACCCTGAAAGAGCCCCAGTATTCCTCGCAATACGGCTTGACCGGCCGCGAACAGTTCGGAAAGAGGGGCTGCATTCAATCCGCTGCTCAACATCGATCGTTCCAGCGCCCGCGCCGTTTCAGATAAGCTCTCGCCCTCTGCCACCTTGGCATAGAAAAAGTCAGGACGGACAGGCTCGCCGTTAAGTTTGTCCAAAATGCGCCGGTTCATCTGAAAACTGCCCTCGGCCAGTGTTTCGTCGCTCTCCAACACGCCGATTATCTGAACAGTGTGCGTAATCTCCTCCCCGCCCACAAAGCCGGTCGGACTGCTGGTCGAGACCTCGGCCTCAACACCGCCTAGCGAAAAACCCGCGCCCGACGTAACAAAATCGGGTGTGTTGCTGAGTTCGACGAGCACGCGCGGCAGCATGCCGCCCTCCTCCAGGTAGAATCCCTCTAACTGCATGCCCCTTCGCCATGGCGGGCCTCCATTGCGATTGCCCCGGTCGAAAGTTTCGCCAGAGCTCTCGCCATCCTCCTCGGGAGGGCTCTCAACCCACCACGACGTAACCACCGCCACGTCATCCCGCTCTGCCAGCGCCTGCCAGACCTCCTCGTCGCTACTGAAGCCCTCAGCCCGCATCTGGAACCCATAATGCTGCGCGGCCTGCTTCGTATAGCCCTCATCAATGCCAGTCATGTTAACCGTCACCGTGCTGTCTTCACCCGCGGCGCCAGGTTCCAACTGCCGCGCAGTCAACCCCATTTGCGCTACCGTTCCCAGAACCGCCAACTTCTCACTGGGGAAGTCCGATCGTATTTCCGCCTCCTCGTGAATATCCGTTACCGGATCAAAGAAACTGAGCAAGCTCGGCGACAACACGATGTCGAATCCTGCCGTCCGCTCCTCGCTGGGCTCCGTGACTACCTCCGTCGCCCGGATGACCACGCTCATCACCGTCACCGTCGTGATCACCATTGCGAACAGCAGAATTGCCGTGCCGGTTCGGAAGCGATTGCTGAGCGGATAAGCTACCGCCGTCTTCAATACAGGAGTCAGCGGCCCGATTCCCCCGACTATCCGCACGAACAGGCCCGCCAAACTGTCGGCGTTGAACATCACCACCATGATCGCGCCGATAATGATAAACGGTCCGCTCAATGCAAAGGAGAGCAGCGTGAATCCGGGATCCTGGTTGAACCAGGGCACGTCAGTGTCGAGAACTGTGCTCCAGGGAACGCCCCACATTGCCAGCAGACCAAGCCCAATCACGGTATAAACCAGCCGTTTACGAAGCACGGACTGCCCTGGCGTCCATCTGCGGCTCAAAAGCCCGCCCCCCCAGCCTATTCCTGCCAGCAGTAGCGTACCCCCCATAAATGCAACCGTCTGCCCGTTCTCGCGGCCCAGCCAGACCAGATAACCGCCTCCCCCCAGCAAAACTATCAGGCCCAGCGCCCGTAGCACCATACTCAGCCAACCTTGCCTCTTCCCGTTCGCTGTGTCAGGCAGATTGCGAATTGCCGCGATGATATTGAGCCGGCTAACTTTCCACGAAGCGACCGTCACCACCACGAAAGTGAGTATGACACCCAGGCAATATGCGATGATCAGTGAAGAAGGCGCCGCACTCCAATAGAATCGAATCGGCGCGGTGGCGCCCTGCACCTGCTGCGCGATACTGTTCAAAAGACCGCTGATGAAACCGATCATGCCATACGAGACCAGCAGGCCCAGGCCTAGTCCCACCAGTGCCGCCGCCAGGTCGTAAATCAGTCCTTCTGTAACAAACATCTGCACCAGGTGGATACGCCGCATCCCCACCGCCCGCGCGATACCCAATTCACTGCGCCGTTCCGCAGCCAGCATCACAAAAATCAGAAAGATCAACAGCACGCCCGCAAAGATAGAAAGGATGCCAAAGCTCGAAAAAACGGTGCCCAACGCAATGCCGCCCACCTCTGCCACATCCGTGACGAACTGTTTGCTCAGCGGCGCAAGTACCTCGAAGTCGCGTATATCGGCCAGGCCACCCTCCACCGTTCGCCGACCTTCGTTACTCAAGGGCAGATCTCTCAGCCAATCCTGCACGGCCCCGCTGCTCAGCGCCGCCCGCAACTCTGTCGTGATTTCGGAATCCGGTGAACCGCTAACATAGTCGACCAAAACGTCGATGTCTGACTCGAAGCTTGTCGCTTGCGTCCACAGTCCAGCGATCTGCATGATGAAATCGGGGGCGTCACTGTCCTCGAACAGCGGATTCGCCGGCGCCGCTCCCTCCCTACTGACGACGTCAGCGATCTCCGGTCTGCGCAAAACCGTCAGCAGCGAGGCCAATCGCGCCTCGTTCAAAGACAGCGCCCGTAACTGATCGCTCACCTCCGCAGTATGAATCATGCCGCTGACCTCGTCGCCTGCATTCGAGATCAAAATGTTGTTGACTTTGTCCGGCATAAAGAGCAGTTTCTGCGCTTCATCCGTGTGCATCATCACAACAGGCAGCACTGCACCCAGAGGCCCGGACTCAGCGACGACCGCCCGCACACGGTATGGAACCGGAATCGGCCCAATGAAGATTTCCAACAGGTCGCCCGCCCGCGCGTCGAGCTGTTGCGCCCCCACTTCGTTCAGATACACTTCTCCCTGACGTAGCTGAAGCCCAAAATCCCCAAGCCGCGCGTCTACATCCTGCCCCAACGTGTTCAGGTTTATCGAGCTAAGCGCCTCCGTCGCCGCTATGATCAGTTCCTGCTGGTTTGGCACGTCGAACCCAAGCATCGGCAGCGTTGGGATCGTAATCGGCGCGTCTGGATCCAGATTGAGCTCGGCCAGATCCTCGTCGCTGATCCCCAGCCCTTCCAGGCTGATTACATCAGCGTCAATCTCGTCAAGGATGGCGCTGGGGAAGCCTAAGTTGCGCAGGGTCTCCACCGGAATCTCCAGCTGCCGCAACGTGAAACTTGGGCCTTCGTCCTGCAACAACACCGCCCCTACCGCGCCCAACGCCAAGGCCGTCTCAACCAGACCCACTTCCTCCATCCCCAGCGCAGTTCCAATTACGCCCGCGGTCTCTCCCGTCTGCTCCCACAGCCCGACTAGATCGACAAAAACATCGCCTATCCCGTCCCGCAAGTCAGCCGTCCGCACCGGCTCACCGTCAACGTCATGCAGGCCAAACCCGGTGTCATAGCCTTCGTCCACCGCAAAAAGGAATCCCAATGGCTCGCCCTGCCCGGTACTCACATTGCGTATTATGGTCGGAAAAAGAATTGAGCCCGCTATGCCGTCGATCAGAGGATACGTCGCCGCCTGCTCTTCCAACAGTGCTTGCCGCTCGTCGGAAATACCTGGCAGCCCCTCGTCGAAGATGGCAATCAATGAGGTAAGGTCCCCTTCAGTGAGCGCATTCAATAGAGCCGCGCTCTGCGGACTACTTGCCTCCTCCGGGTCGATGTTTCCCCCGTCCGCCAACTGCGTCAGGTCCATCAGAAACGGCGGCGAAACCACCTGATCGATCTGCCCGTAAGCATCGATCGTTTGCCGGCGAACCGTATTTTCCAATGTATCGCCCAGGCTGAGCGCCGAGACGATGATCATCGTGCTTAGCGTGAGTCCAAAGACGATCAACGTCGACTGCGTTGGCCGCCTCGGTATGTTTCGGACGCCCAGCTTCCCGATTATCGGATTGCGCAGCGAAATGAGTGCCGCGCCGGCCAGGATCAGCCCCAGGGCAACCGCAAAATAGATGGTGACCGAATTGAGAATGCTACTCATTCTCTACAATCTCCCCGTCCTTCATGCGCACGATGCGCGCGCACAGCGCAGCCACTTGCGGGTCATGAGTTACAATCACGAAGGTCTGCCCCTGCTCCTTGTTTAACTGCTGCATCAATGCAAGAACATCGTTCGAGCTGCCAACGTCCAGATTTCCGGTCGGCTCGTCAGCCCACACCAACGCCGGCTGATTCACCAGCGCCCTCGCTATCGCTACCCTCTGAATCTGTCCTCCTGAGAGTTGCATCGGCCGGTGGGAGGCCCGGTCCCCCAGGCCGACACTCTCCAGGCTCTCAAGCGCCCGCGTTCGGGCCTGTGCCGGGCGTACGCCACTCACCAGCAGCGGCATCTCTACATTCTCCACCGCAGAAATTACCGGCAGCAGATTGAATGACTGGAAGACGAACCCCATTCGCCGCGCCCGATAATCCGTGCGCTTGCGGTCGTTCATGTCGGCCAGCGATGTCCCCTCTATCGTTACCTGGCCGCCGTCAAAGCTGTCCAGGCCCGAAAGAGTGTTTAGCAAGGTCGTTTTGCCGCAGCCGGACGGCCCCATTATCGCCACCATTTCGCCCGTTTCGATCGTCAGGTCCACCCCGCGCAGCGCGTGGACCTCGATTTCCCCGTTGCGAAAAGTCTTGTGAATCTGTTCGGCGACTACAATCGCTGTCCGCTCTCCGTGCCCATCGCCATCTGTCTGCCCGCTCTCAACTACCTGTTCCTCGGGCTCGGCCGGCGACGTATGTGTCCAGGTCTGGCTCATTGCTTTCAGTCTCGATTCGTATGGTGCGGGCACGCATGGCTGCTCGCTAGTATCTGGAACAAAACAATTGGCATGATATACTTGGCTATACGCTGCGCCTTTCGAACCGTTTCATTTTCTGCAGAAATACAACCATAGAGCCGCCTGTATAAGGACTAGGAGTTGTAGGGAATGATACTTCTCACCGATTCCCAAATGCAGCAGTTCATCGTCAACGGCTACGTGACCGTGAAGGCCGACTTTCCAGCCGCCTTCCACGATTCCGTGCGTGCCCAGGCCGAGGCCATCTTCTCTTCCAAAGGCAATCCCGGCAACGACATCCTGCCCGCAATCCCGCAACTGAGCGAACTCTTTACACACCCGGCTGTAACCGGCGCGCTGACAAGCATTCTCGGCCCCGGCTACGCCATGCACCCGCATCGCCACTGCCACCTGACCCCGCCGCAGCAACCGGGACAGCGCCACCATCAGGACAGCTACGAAGACGATCAAAACGTGCGCCACCATCGTACGCGCTGGGCCATGGCCTTCTACTACCCCCAGGACGTGAGCGCACAGATGGGCCCTACTTCAGTTCTTCCAGCTTCACAATACTACACAAGTCGTACCCAAGCAGAAAGAAAAGAAGAGGCGCTCCTGTGCGGCGATGCCGGCACAGTCACCATCGTCCATTACGACCTCTGGCACCGCGCCACGACCAACCTAAGCAACAGAAACCGGTTCATGATCAAGTTTCTCTTCTGCCGCATGGCCGAGCCGACCGCGCCCAGCTGGAACTGTTCCAACTCTTCATGGCAGGCTTCAGCCGCCGGCGACGAACCGTCTCAGCTTTGGCAAAAAGTATGGAATTGGCACCTTGGAAACGATGGACTGCGGGCAGGCCTGGACGCAGCCAGACACTTGGAAGGCGCCGCCGCCAGCGAAGAAGAAGGGGAAAAAGAGGCAGACGGAAGAGTCTCCGAAGCCAACAGGTTGGAGAGTGTCTACCGGCTTGCCGGTTGCGGGCCCGATGGCACGACCGCGCTGATGGCAACGCTGAAAGAAGAAGCCATGACCCTGGCGGATCAAAACCTTGCTGCCGCGCACACTAACCCCAGCCAGCTTGTCTCCTGTTTCGGGCTCAGCGCACAGGGGCCGGCAGCCTCTCCTTTGCTCGTCAACGCGTTGGCTGCAAAGGGATGGCCGCTACGCGCGGCCGCGGCCGACATCCTTGGCGACATCGGCCTCCCGGCCAGTCATGCCGTTCCCCAACTTCTCGATTGTCTTCAGGATGAATCCGAATGGGTGCGGCGCAATGCCACCGAGGCCCTTGGCAACATCGCCTCTCCCGAAGCGGTCCCCCGGCTCGCCCGTCTCCTCAGCAACGATAACTGCGACTATGTCCGGCACAATGCTGCCCTCAGCCTTGCCAAAATAGGCCCGGCCGCCGAAGCCGCGTCTCCTGCCTTGAAACTGGCGCTAAGCGACGAGAATCTCTATGTACGCGGCAATGCGCGCCTGGCGCTGGCACGCATAGGAAATCCTTAACCGCTCTTCCGCTGAAGTTCCGTGCCTCTTCTCGCCCTCTTCAGTTCCCAGAGAGCCAGGAAATATCGCCATCAGGTAGCGTGTCCGTTTTCGTCTGGTGTGACGCCGAACCAGTAACTGAGCTGCAGCTCGCTCTGCCGGTCCTCAGTGTACGAACAATTGGCGCCATGCGCTGCCCCGCGCAGTACGACAAATGTGAACTGAATCTGAGACCAAGACCTTTTATTAGGGCTGTATAATGGGATCGCAGTTGTCCTCACTGCTCTGCCCCAATTCGCAACCGCTTGAGTTCACAGGGGAAATTGCTTGGACTCTTACAATCTAATCTACCTTGTATCCTGTTTCCGCCGTCTTTATTTCAACAGTGCTGCGAGATGGCATTCTGCCAGAGGCAGTTCCAGCCCTTAAACGCTAACCCTCACTCTCCAAATACGGCACCGCACGCGGCAGATTCTCACTACCAAACATCATGTCAGAATAAACACCGTCCGGAATGTGCAGCGGGTCCGCCAAGCGCGTCCGTTCGACCACCTCCCAATTCACCTCGATCCCCAGCCCCGGCACGTCTCCAAGCTCCATCTCACCGTCGACCACCTCCAGCGGCCGCCCCAACAGTTCGTCCACAAACGGATTATTCATCCGGTCAATCTCAACCGTCACCCCGTTCGGCATCGCGCTGACTACATGTGCATTTGCAACAATCGCAACCGCGTCGCTCCAGCTATGCGTCGCGAACCGGATCCCGTGCTCTGCCGCCAGCTTGGCCACTCTCCAGACTTCGCTGACCCCGCCGCACCTGCACGCGTCCGGCTGGACAATGTCAACCGCCCCTGCCCGGATCAACTCCCGAAAACCCTGCAGCCCGAACTCGTTCTCGCCAGCAGCCAGAGGAACGCCTGCAGACCCTCGCAGCGCAACAAAATCGTCGATATTTTCAGGCGCAAACGGCTCCTCATACCAGAAGACTCTCTGTTCGGCCAAAAAGTCTCCCATCCGCTGCGCCAGTTCCAGGTGATAGCGCATTGACGCGTCGACAATAACATCGTTCTCAGCCCCGATCGCCTCTCGCACCGCCTCCACCGCGGCCCTGTCGTACTCTTCGCTTCGCGCCAGGCGCATCTTAACCCGTCGAAATCCCTGCTCAATGTAACAAGCCGCCTCGTCCGCCAACTCCTTCACGTCGTCCTTCCACAGCAGGCCGCTGGCGTAAGCCGGGCAGCGATCACTCTCTCCCCCCAGCAGCGCCCACACCGGCTTGCCTTCCGCCTGCCCGCGCAAATCCCACAACGCCGTGTCCACGCCGCCCAACGCCGAGAGCGCCGCGCCCTTGCGCCCGTACCAGCGCGTCAACGCATACATCTTCTCCCACAGCGCCTCGACCTCGGTCGGATCCTCGCCCACCAGCACGCTAGCCAGCTGCTCCCGCACAATCAAAAACACCAGCGCCGGATGAGAGTACACCGAACCGACCCCCACGGCGCCGCACTCCGTATGCACCACGATCAATGTCGTCAGCCGCGCATCGCAGATCCCGCCGCCGTACTGAAAGCGGTGCTGTTCAGGATAACGGTGAAGCAGATTGATCGCCTCTACATGCTCAATCCGCACCGTTGTAACCCGCCTTCTCCTGCATCCACCCCCGCAACGGCACATCCTCCGGCTTCGGCGAAGTATACCCGTGCCCTCCTGTGGCCGACGCTCCCAGCAGCTGCTGTCTAATCGGATCGATTCTTCCCATCAAGTGGTCAACCGTCATATCGTCCCGTGGGCGCAGCCACCGGTAGCTATAACCGTAGAAGAGGGCTTTTCGCGTTACTTCGGACGTGTTCGGGCTCGACGCGTGCCAGATGCGGCGGTCGAAAAATACAGCGTCCCCCGGCTTGGCGAGGATTGCGATTCCACCCTTCGGCTTCTTGTCTTCATCCACCGGTAGCTTGTTCAACAAATGACTGCCCGGAATCACATACAGGTTGGCCCGCCCCAACTCCGAAGCGTCGCTCAGGAAAAACGCCACTTTTAGCGAAATGCGCGGCTGCGGGTCCGTCTCCAGCTCGTTGTTGAGCCGCCCGCTATCCTTGTGCCAGTTCAACCCCTTCTGTCCCGGCCCTGAAACTGCATTTGGCGGCGTGATGATCATGTGCGAATGGTACAACTGTATGTTCCAGCCTAGAATTCCCCACACAAGGGGAAAGGTCGTCGGATAGTCGAGCAGCTCCAGGAAGACATCATCCTTGCCCACGAAGTCAAACAGGAGAAGGCCGTCAGAAGGTCCCAATCCTTGCTTTTCCTTCTCCTCCGCCGTAAGCCGGTCCGTTACCTGCGTGGCCAGCTCCACCAATTCCTTCGGTATGGCGTTCTTGACAATCATATAGCCCTGTTCGGCGAAAGTACGCTCTTCCTCTTCGGTCATCAAGTGCTCAAGCCAAGCGTCATTCATCTCGTCTCTCCTTTTTCTGCACATTGCGAATCTCTGCCAGAATCATAGAGCCCCCTGCCGAATTGTCAAACGCGCAATTCACACGCACGCCCGTCTCCCTGCCCCCTTGTCCCTATCCCTTATCCCCAGCAGTTCCCAGCAGGACGCCTACGGGCGCAGACGCCCTCCGGCGGCTCCGGCCCGCTAAGGCGGGCCTGCGCACCCTGCCCCGCGAACAGCTGCGGGTCAGGGCTGGGGTCGGCAAACCCCCGCCGCCCCCAGGGGCTACGCCCTTTTTTGACGGTCGGGCCTACGGCCCTCCCTTGTGCGGGGGGACACCCCCCGCAACGCCCCCCTCCAAAACCAGTCACGTCGCGGCGCCAGCATGTGTGTGATACCGCCGCTCAACCCCCGCCAGCCCATCTCGCGCCCCGATCCCAGCATCACGCCCATAACGCAGATCCCGCCACCGCGCCGCGAACGCCAGTTATCAGCGGCGAGTGGCCAGTTACCTCCAGCCAGCCAGCGACCTGGCGCCCTTAACTGATCTCTGATCACTAACCACTGACCACGGCCCACTGACCACTAACCACTGACCACTGCCCGTCAGGACAGGCCCTGCCTATGGCGTGGTAGTTACAACTGTTCACAATACAGGTCTGCTGCGAAAAGTGGAGATGCCGATACGCCAGTAAGATCATCGCCTGGAAAATAGAGAGAAATCCTGCCCATCCTGAGAGCATCTTCACTATTGAATCTTTACCGCAATGAGAAGATTCTCGAATCGAGCCGAAAAAACACGTCAGATGCGTGTTATACTATTGATACACGAATGTGCCGTCATCTGAGTAGCGGTCAGCTGGGTTGAGATACAAGAATCATCGAACTGGACCATATTCTAATGATGCTGCCTTCATCCGGTAGGGGCGCCCCTTGTGTGCGCCCCGTGGCCAACGATGGCAACCGAATTCAGATGAGAATGCTCTGGCCCTGACTATCACTTGCTCTCGCCCACAAAAAATCTGAATGTGAAGCTGGACCGTCATAAATCAGCGAAATGCCGCCAATTCAACTGCCCACAACATATCAGAGGCGGCGAGGAAACATGTGCGAAATCAAGAATATGAGTCCAAAAAAAAGGAATTGGGTCGACTTACGTCGACTTAGGTCGACTTGAGTCGACATTGCCGGCCCTAGAGCTCGGCAAAGGAATCGAATTGAGACAGGACGTCATGAATCTACCCGAATCCGATAGGGGCGCCCCTTGCGTGCGCCCCCGTGGCCAACTATGGCAACCGAAAGCAGATGCGAATGCTCCGGCCCTGACTATCACTTGCTCTCGCCCACAAAAAATCTGAATGTGAAGCTGGACCGTCATAAATCAGCGAAATGCCGCCAATTCAACTGCCCACAACATATCAGAGGCGGCGAGGAAACATGTGCGAAATCAAGAATATGAGTCCAAAAAAAAGGAATTGGGTCGACTTACGTCGACTTAGGTCGACTTGAGTCGACATTGCCGGCCCTAGAGCTCGGCAAAGGAATCGAATTGAGACAGGACGTCATGAATCTACCCGAATCCGATAGGGGCGCCCCTTGCGTGCGCCCCCGTGGCCAACTATGGCAACCGAAAGCAGATGCGAATGCTCCGGCCCTGACTATCACTTGCTCTCGCCCACAAAAAATCTGAATGTGAAGCTGGACCGTCATAAATCAGCGAAATGCCGACAATTCAACTGCCCATAACATATCAGAGGCGGCGAGGAAACATGTGCGAAATCAAGAATATGAGTCCAAAAAAAAGGAATTGGGTCGACTTAATCCGACTTAATCCGACTTAAGTCGACATAGCCCGCCCTTAACCTCAGCAAATGCATCGAATTGAGACAAGACCTCGTGACGCAGCCTTTATCCGGTAGGGGCGCCCCTTGTGTGCGCCCCCGTGGGCAACCATGGCATCCGGATTTAGGTGAGCATGCTCTGGCCCTGAGAATCCTCTACTCTCGCCCATAGAAAAACTGAATGTGAAGCTTGACCGTCATAAATCAGCGAAATGCCGACAATTCAACTGCCCATAACCCATCGGAGGCGGCGAGGAAACATGTGCGAAATCAAGAATATGAGTCCAAAAAAAAGGAATTGGGTCGACTTACGTCGACTTACGTCGACTTAGGTCGACTTGAGTCGACATAGCCCGCCCTTAACCTCCGCAAATGCATCGAATTGAGACAGGACGTCATGAAGCTGCCCGAATCCGGTAGGGGCGCCTCTTATAGGCGCCCTTCGAGGGCAACAACGGCATCCGAACTCAAATGCGGCTGGTCTCTCCCAAAGAAAATCCGAAGGCTTAGGAGAGCCGATACATGCCTGTGAATTACCCATGATTCAACTGTTCAAAGTCCATCAGAGACAGCAAGGAAACGACGGCAAAATAAAGCCTGCGGGCCCAAGAAGGTTTTTTTTACCCCGCGACATATGTAGACCTGGCGCGACATATGTGGACCAAATGCGACTTGAACACTGGAGGTTCAGAACAAGAATTCGTGATGCCGCCCGAATCGGTACGGGCGCCCCTTCTAAGCGCTCTATGCGGGCTATCCTGCCACCGGAATTCAAACGCGTTGGCCTCCCAAATCACTCCCTTGACCATACCCGCGCCCTAAAGTAGAATTTCCCTGCCTTCTCGATCTTCACATCATGTGACGACTACCACATCACAGGAGGAACCAACATGAACAAACTGAAGAAGCGTTCGGACGACATTAACCGTAGGCGATTCCTGCAACTGGGGGCAATGGGTTCGGCCGGTCTGGCCTTAGCAGCCTGTGCCGGTGACGGCGGCGAGACGGCCGCCGAGGATATGCCCGCGCCCGCCGCCGAAACGAGTAGCGAAGCCCCCGCAACCACATCTGCCGGCGGCTACAACGAAGCCCCAATGCTCGCCGACATGGTCGCCAGCGGCGACCTGCCTCCTATCGACGAAAGACTGCCGGCCAACCCGATGGTCCTCGACGGAATGGAAGGAATCGGCAACTATGGCGGTTCGATGCGCCGCGGCTTCAAAGGCGTCTCCGACCGCTGGGGTCCCACCAAGCTCGCCCGCCAGGGCCTGACCTGGTATACGCCTGAGCTTTCCCTGCGCCCCAACATCGCCGAATCCTGGGAAACGAACGAGGACGCAACCGTCTTCACCTTCCACCTGCGCCAAGGAATGAAGTGGTCAGACGGCACCACATTTGACTCCGACAACTTTGCCTGGTGGCAGGAAAACGTCATGCTCAACAAGGAAATCACGCCTGCTGTCGGCCGCAACTGGGTGACAGGTCCTGAGCGTACGCCGATGACAATGGAATTCCCCGACAAGCATACCGTTGTCTTTAGCTTTGCCCATCCCAACCCGATGTTCCTCGACCGCGTCGCTCCGCTGACCAGGGACCTCTTCATGCCGCACCACTACGTTGGCCAATTCCATATGGAAACGACCGACGACAAAGAGGCACTCGCCGCCGCCGTCGAGGACAGAGGCTTCGATACCTGGACGGCTCTCTTCACCGACCGCACCTGGTGGTATCTCAACCCGGAAGTGCCAAGTCTATATTCATTTACCGCCAGTAACCCACTGTCGGAAGAACTCTTCCTCATGGAGCGAAATCCATACTTCTGGCAGGTCGATTCTGAAGGCAATCAGCTCCCTTACATTGACACCATCCGCCACCGACTGTTTGACACCAACGACGTCTTCGACCTGCGCATCATCAACGGCGAGGTCGACTACCAACAGCGCCACGTCAGCGCAGCTAACTTCACACTTTACAAGGAAAGCGAAGACGACGGCGGCTATCGTGTGCAGCTCGGCGCCGGCGACCAACACGTATGCCTGACCCCTAACCAGACCGTAAAGAAGCCCCGCTTGCGTGAGTTTTTCCAAAACCGCGATGTGCGCATAGCCATGTCGATCGCAGTCGACAGAGATACGCTCAACGAACTGGCTTTCGAAGGGCTTTACACACCGCGACAGTACAGCCCGCTCGAACAGTCGCCCCAATCCTATCCCAAGCAGGCTAACGCCCACATCGAATACGATCCCGACCGCGCCAACCAACTGCTGGATGACGCCGGCTACGCAGAGAAGGACAGCGACGGATTCCGCGTCTACCCGGATGGCAGCGGCGAAACCATCAGCTTCATCGTTGAAGGCACCGCACAACCCGGTTCCCCCGATGAGGATGCCGTGCAGATCATCATCGGCTACCTTGAGGAGGTCGGTATTAAGGCGACCTACAAGGGCATCGAGCGCTCGCTCTACGAAGAGCACTGGGGCGCCAATGAAATCGACGCCGCCTTCTGGGGCAGTGGACGCTCCCTCCTGCCGCTGGTCGATCCCGCCTTCTTCCTCGGCACCGGCCTCGACCGCCCCTGGGGTGAAGCATGGGGCCGCTGGCGCCTGAACCCCTCCCACCCGGCCGCCGAAGAACCCCCCCAGGACCACTGGATCGTCAAAATGTGGAACCTGTGGGACGAAATCCTGGTCGAACCGGACGGGGACCGGCGCCATGCACTCTTCCTCCAGATCCTCGACATCTGGGCAGAAGAACTGCCGCAGATCGGCTACCTGGGCCAGATCCCCAATCCGCTGATCGTACTCAACGGACTGCGCGGTCTCGACCCCGAATATGTCTATCCGCTCAGCAACCCGACCTCGCATGGCGGCCTGGTGCAGGTGCACACCTTCTACTGGGATGATCCGGCGAGCCAGAGCTAGGATCTCTTCCGGCTACTCATGGCGCTGGGCGGGCTGCTCGGTGCCAACAGAATGGCCCTGGGAGAAGTGACATCAAAAGCTTTCGCGGGGCGTTCTCTAACTTAGAGGGCGCCCCGCATAGTGTACGCGGGAAAAACTGTCCGGCATCATAGCCCCTCAGTGCAGGCCAGAATCCCTTGCTAACCTGAGCCTGCCGAGCCAGCTCCAAGTACTTTTTGAGGACCATTAAAATGAGCTCTTTCCACAGAAACCAGCCCGAACGCAGCACCTACGTGGACCAGCACACCGGACGCACGATCGAGCAGCTGACCAGCAGCCCTCTGTCCGATCTCCACACCTACTACGACATATCTCCATGGTCGCCGGATGGCCGTTACATGGTTTTCTCCGCAGCCAATCCCGTCGATGTTACCACCGTCCACCGCGATACTTTCGCCACCGATCAGGGGCGGCTCTATCTCATGGACCTGGAAACGTATGAGTTGCGTTTACTGGCGGAAAACGCCTTCTACAACACCCATACCGGCGCCTTTCCCGTCTGGCATCCCACCAAATGTGAAGTCTTCTTCTATACCGCGCCTGAGGAAGTCAGCGTTGTCGACGCAGAATGGTCGCAGCTGGGAAAACACGGTGGCAGACTGCTGCGTAAGATGGAAGGGGGCATCCGTCAGGTCAGCCCCGACGGTGACCTGCTGAGCTATACCACCAACGACGTTCGCACCGACCTGCCCAGGGGCGTCTATACATTGCGGTCCGACACGGAGGCCTCCCGTCAGGAGGACGCCGACCTGAACCTCATCGCCTCCACCGAAGACCTGTACGACATGACACCCAACAACAATCTCTTCCACGTCGATCAGATGACTGTAGGCAATACCAAGTGGACGCCCGACGCCCAACACATGCTCGTGGCAATGTGGATCAAGGCCACACAAGACGATCTCTCGCCTTGGAAGAGCCCCTTCCGCCGCAGCATCTATATCGTCAGCCGCGATGGCAGCGAGTGCCGCTGGCTGACCTTCTTCGGACATCACCACAGCTGGACCGCCGAAGGTACGAAAGTTCTCTACTCCGGCTACCTGGTCCATACCGACGAGGGGCGGCAGGAAGAGCCGCGCCTTCACATGATCAACTTCGACGGCAGCGGCAAGGAAGTCGTCATCGATCATCCCCTGGGAGGGCACCCAATTGCCAGCCCCGACGGCAGCAAGATCACAACCTGGGATAGAGAAGGCGTTGTCCTCGCAGATCTGAAAACGCAGAAGGTCGACTATCTCGCCGCCTTCGGTCCCCACTGCGATCACAACTCCCATCGCGGCACCCATCCCCACTGCCTCTGGAGCCTGGACGGCAACCACATCGTCTACAATTCAGCCCAGTCCGGCCGCAGCCATCTCTACCGGGTTGCCGCCCAATGACACTAGGGCAGCCGATTGAGAGCTCGTGTTAAATCCCGGCCCAAGTGGAGACCTACTGATGAAGATCCAGAAGATTACACCTTTTCTTGTAGACAGATTTCTACTGGTGCGCGTCTACACCGACCAGGGCCTCGTCGGAAACGGCGAAGCCGGCCTCTGGGCGCACCACGGTATGGTCCACCGCGCCATCCTCGACCTGAGCGACTACTATATTGGTAAAGATGCCTCTCGCATCGAGCACCACTACCAGACCGTCAGCCGCGATGCCCACTTTATGGGCGCCGCCCTCAGCGCCGCCCTCAGCGCCATCGACATAGCGCTTTGGGACTTAGCAGGCCAGGCCGTTGGCCAACCGGTTCACCAGCTGTTGGGCGGACGTCTTCGCGACAAGATAAAAGTCTTCGCCAATGTGAACGGCGCCACCCTTGATGAATGCGCCGCCAGCGCCCAGCAGCAGGTCGGGGCCGGCTATATTTCTCTGCGCATGTCTCCGTTCCTACCAGGCTTCGAGCGCAGAACAGCCTCCCAGGTAATTGGCGAGGCCGTTGCCATGGTCGCCGCCGTCCGTGATGCCGTCGGCTACAATATCGACCTGGGCCTTGAGATCCACCGCAACCTGCGACCCGAGGAGGCGATCGTTCTCGCCCGTGAACTGCTGCCCTTCCGCATTCTCTACTACGAAGACCCGCTCGCCCCCGAGAGCCTGGAGCCGATGGAGTATATCGCCAAAACCGTTCCCTTGCCGATGGCCACCGGCGAGCGCTTCTACAATATCTTCCAGTTCAAAGACCTGATCGACCGCAAGATCGTGAGTCTCATCCGTCCCGACCTCTCCCTTGCCGGCGGCTTTACCCAGGTCAAAAAGATCGCCGCCATTGCCGAAGCAGCCTTTGTCGGCATCTTCCCCCACCTGATGGGCAGCCCTGTCAACATCGCCGCCTTCTGCCAGCTCGACGCCGCCATTCCCAACTATGTTCTGATGGAGAGCCATACCACCGCCGACGCCTTCAATGAGATCGTCGACAATCCTGTCGAACGTCAGGGAGGTTATCTGCTGGTCTCCGACCGCCCCGGGATCGGGCTGGAGATCGACGAGAGCAAACTGGACCGTTATCCCTATCTACCAAAGAAGATCGTCGGAAATTTTCACGCCGACGGCGCAGTTGCGCACTAGCGCTCGACGAGGAGTGCTCCTGATGAAGTCAATGAAGACTGGCGGCGAGGCCCTTATTCAAGGCCTCCTCTCCCATGGAATCGACACTATTTTCGGTTTGCCAGGCGTGCAAAACGACCATATCTACAACGCTGTATATGACGCCGGTGGAAAAATACGTCACATTCACACCCGCCATGAACAGGGCGCAGCCTACATGGCCCTCGGTTACGCCCAAGCCTCCGGCAAGCCCGGCGTCTATGTCGTAGTGCCCGGCCCCGGTTTCCTCAATACCACCGCCGCGCTCTCAACCGCCTACGCCCTCAACGCGCCCGTCCTTTGTCTCACCGGACAAATCCATAGCGACCAGCTTGGCCGCGGCTTTGGTATGCTTCACGAAATCCCCGATCAACTTG
This sequence comes from Caldilineaceae bacterium, assembly GCA_963662575.1. GTDB lineage: Bacteria > Chloroflexota > Anaerolineae > Caldilineales > Caldilineaceae > Bin5. Next base: position 4,117,144 of record OY759723.1, on the reverse strand, counting down.
GAATCCTCCGTTCATTGACCAAATGGGCCCGCCGCGTCGAAAGCCCTGCCGAATTGCCCCGCCTCCTGGCCATGGCCCTCAGTGAAATGCACTCGAACCGGCCCCGCCCCGTCGGCCTGGAGGTGCCCATGGACGTGCTTGCAGGCAAGGCGCAAATGGACGACAGTCCTGTACCATTGACCGTACGACGACCCTTCATTGATAACTGTGCCATCGAAGAGGCTTCCCAGCTCTTGGCTAAGGCGCACAACCCCATAATATTCGTCGGCGGTGGCGCAAAGCACGCCGGCAATGAAGTCCGCGCCTTGGCCGAAGCCCTTCAGGCGCCGGTCCTCGCCAGTGGCAGCGGGCGTGGTATCCTCTCCGACCGCCACCCACTAAGTCATACCTTCGGACCAGGTATACGCCTATGGGAGCAGGCCGATGTAGCCATAGCCATCGGCACTCGTCTGACCAAACCCTTGATCGAGTGGAAGAACACAGACCATCTCAAACTAATACGCGTCGATATTGCGCCGCAAGACATGAGCCTGCTAACGCCTGCAGCCGTTACAATCGCAGCCGACTGCAAGGACGCCCTACAGGCGCTGCTGCCAATCTTGGAGCGCCGCAACCCCCCGCGGGCTTCCCGCACGGCCGAGATGTTGGAACTGCATGAAGAGATGGAAGAGCTCTATGAACTGTTCCAACCGCAGCTGGACTTCATTCGCGCTATCCGCGACGCCCTTCCCGATGATGGCATTTTTGTAGAAGAAATAACGCAAGTCGGTTATACCAGCCGTGTACTCATGCCTTTTTACCAGCCCCGCACATTCATAGCTTCCGGCTATCAGGGAAGTTTGGGGTGGGGCTTTCCCACCGCGCTGGGTGCAAAAGTCGCCTTTCCCGATAAAGCTGTCATCTCCATCACCGGTGACGGAGGATTCCTCTTTTGTGCAAACGAACTGGCCACCGCAGTCCAGTACGGCATAAACACGGTCACAGTGGTCTTCAACGATGGGGCATTCGGCAATGTCCGCCGCATGCAAAAGGAACTGTATGAAGGGCGCATCATCTCAACTGACCTGGTCAATCCCGACTTTGTCGCCCTCGCCGAGTCCTATGGCGCCGCTGGACTACGGGTCCACTCCGCCGAAAGTCTTCGCGACGCCTTAACCGAATCCTTTGACGCCGACGTGCCAGTTCTGATCGAAGTGCCGGTTGGAGAGATGCCCGGCCCCTGGCGCAGAATGTACCCCGCCGAGGTACTCTTCCGAAAGTCGGACAATTAGTGTCGTGCCTCATCCGTCTGTACAGTTGCGTTTCGAGTTTTGCTATGGCCCCGGCTAGGCTGACGCCTTCTTGCTGCCGGCAAATCCGCAGAATTCCTATGCCGTTCCAGCCCACCCGCCGCCTCGACCTCAAGTACCGGACGCGACAGGCATCCTGTGAAATCAAACCTAAGCTGGCGGCAACCAATTCTACCGGGCCGTATCATCTGACATGGGGACTGCAGGCGTCTATCGGTCCCTACATCGCTGACTTAGCAGAGAGTACTCGATGAAAATCCAGAAGATTACTCCTTTTCTTGTAGACAGATTCCTGCTGGTGCGGGTCTACACTGACCAGGGCCTCGTCGGCAACGGCGAGGCCGGCCTCTGGGCACACCATGGCATGGTCTACCGCGCTCTCCTCGATCTGAACGACTACTACATAGGCAAAGACGCCTCCCGCATTGACCATCACTACCAGACTGTCAGCCGCGATACACATTTCGCGGGCTCCGTCCTTAGCGCCGCTCTCAGCGCTATCGACATCGCGCTTTGGGACATCGCCGGCCAGGCCGTTGGCCAGCCTGTGCATCAGTTGCTGGGTGGCCGCGTTCGCGACAAAATCAAGGTCTATGCCAGCGTGAGCGGCGCCTCAGTAGATGAGTGCGCCGCCGTCGCCCAGAAGCAAGTCGGAGCCGGTTACCTCTCCCTGCGCTTGACTCCTTTCCTGCCTGGCTTCGAGCGCAAGACATCATCCCAGGTCATCGGCGAGGCTGTGGCCATGGTCTCCGCCGTGCGCGCAGCCGTAGGCTACAATATCGATCTTGGCTTGGAGATCCATCGCAACCTGCGCCCCGAAGAGGCAATCGTTCTCGCCCGCGAACTGCTGCCCTTCCGTATCCTTTACTACGAAGACCCGCTCGCCCCACAGAGTCTGGCGGCGTTGGAGTACATCGACCAGACAGTTCCCCTGCCCATTGCCACCGGCGAGCGCTGCTACGATATTTTCCAATTCAAAGACCTTATCGACCGCAAAATCGTGAGCCTCATCCGGCCCGACCTTTCGCTTGCCGGCGGTTTTACCCAGGTCAAAAAGATTGCAGCCATTGCCGAATCCGCCTTTGTCGGCGTCTTCCCCCACCTGATGGGCAGCCCCGTCAACATCGCCGCCTACTGTCAACTCAATGCGGCCATCCCAAATTACGTGCTGATGGAAAGCAATCCCACAGCTGACGCCTTCAACGATATCGTCGACTACCCGGTCCAGCGACAAGGAGGCTATCTGGCTGTACCGGATCGCCCCGGCATCGGACTGGAAATCGATGAGAGCAAGCTGGACCGCTATCCCTATCAACCAAAAAAGATCTTCGGCAGCTTCCACGCCGACGGTTCGGTCGCGCACTAGCACACGCGAGGAGCACACCCTATGACCACAACCCGCACAGGCGGCGAAGCACTGGTCCATGGCCTTCTCTCCCATGGCATAAACACAATATTCGGTCTGCCCGGTGTGCAGAATGACTACTTCTACACCGCAGTCTACGACGCCCGCGACCGCATGCGGGTCATTCACACACGCCACGAACAAGGTGCCGCCTACATGGCACTGGGCTACGCGCTCGCCTCCGGCAAGACCGGCGTCTACGTTGTCGTGCCCGGCCCCGGCTTCCTCAATACAACCGCCGCCCTCTCGACAGCCTACGCCACCAACGCACCAGTCCTCTGCCTCACCGGCCAGATACGCACCGACCAGATCGGACGCGGCTATGGCATGCTGCACGAAATCCCCGATCAGCTGGGGATCTTGAGTTCACTGACCAAGTGGGCGGGCCGCGTCGAAAAGCCCGACGACGTGCCTCGCATGTTGGCCTCGGCCCTCAGCGCAATGCGCTCGGACCGGCCCCGGCCGGTCGGCCTGGAAGTGCCGCTGAACGTCCTTTCCGGCAAAGCCGAATCTGACGACGACCCCGTCGCTCTGGAGTCGCACCGCCCCGAAATCGACCTCGACGCCGTCGAAAAAGCTTCCCGTATGCTGGGCGAGGCCAAGAGTCCGGTCATATTTGTCGGCGGTGGAGCGCACGAGGCGGCTGAGGAGATCCTTTCTTTGGCCGAGACACTGCAGGCGCCGGTTGTCGCCAGCTCCAGCGGGCGCGGTATACTCTCCAGCCGCCACCCACTCAGCCACTCCTACGGAGCTGGCCAGCGCCTCTGGGAACAGGCCGATGTCATTGTTTCCATCGGCACACGCCTTTCTACCCCCTTGATGCAGTGGGGCAACCCGGACAACATACCCCTTGTCCGCATTGACATCGACTCGGAGGAAATCTGCCGGTTCGGATCCCCGGATGTTGCGCTTGTAGCTGACTGTAAGGAAGCATTACAAGCGATCTTACCCGCGCTGGTCCGTTTCAACCGCACTCGCGCCTCCCGCCGTATCGAGATGTTGGCCTTGCACGACGAAATGGAATCAATCTATGAGTCGGTGCAACCGCAAATGGGATTCGTACGCGCCATCCGTGAAGCTCTGCCGGACGACGGCATCTATATAGAGGAAATTACACAAATCGGCTACGTCACCCGCATAGCCATGCCCGTATATCAGCCTCGCACCTACCTTTCATCCAATTATCAAGGCACGCTGGGCTGGGGATTTCCCACCGCGCTCGGCGCCAAAGTAGCTGCCCCGGATCGCCCGGTCCTTTGCGTGACCGGTGACGGCGGCTTCCTCTTCGCCGCCAATGAACTTGCCACTGCTGTCAAGCATGGCATCAACTTGGTTACAGTTGTCTTCAATGATGGGGCTTACGGCAATGTACGCCGCATGCAGAAGGAACGATATGGTGGACGTGTCATTGCCAGCGAACTGCACAATCCCGACTTCGTCACCTACGCAGAATCCTTCGGCGCGCGCGGCCTTCGCGTGAATTCGCCAGTCGAACTGCGAGAGGCCCTGGCCGGCGCTTTCGCAGCCGACGCGCCTGTCCTGATTGAGGTCCCTGTCGGCGAGATGCCAGCACCCTGGACGACAATGTCTGCGCCGACAGCAAAGAAAAAGAGCGGCTGAACTCTGCCAGCCGCCCGCCTGACTGCCGGCGCCTCATAGCGCCAGTAACAGGCACGTTTGAACGAATGAATTTGTGAGGGGATTCTACCTTCTCTGCGAGGTTTCCTGCGCTGGTCTGAATGCAGCGTCTCTATCCGCCATCTCCGCAGAAGTCGACGCCTGCGAGGCCGCGCCTCGGTTTCTGGAGTTACTCGGCCCGTCGACTGCCGAAGGTTCACTTTCTTGCTGGTCCGCGCCGCAACTTACGCAGATGCTCCATTCGTGTCGCATCGCCTTACCGCAGCTGGAGCACGCGAACCGCAACTGGCTATGGCAATTTGAGCAGAAATTCCAGTTGTCCTGAACGGGAACGCCGCATCTGTAGCAGGACAGAGTGCCTTCCAACTCCCGCAGCAGAGACTCCTCTTCCAAGGCGCGATCGAAGACGTCGGCCAGCGTTTCCCGGGGCCGGACCATCATATAGAGGACGAGGCCGACGAGTGGGAAGACCAGTACAAGCAGACTTGCCAGAACAATCGCAAGCCAGTCGCGAGTCCGGCTTCGAATGTCATTCAATGTCCAGATGCCCATTGCCACCCAGAAGGCAAAAAGGAACGCGCCCATCAGAGCGACGAAAATTCCGATTAGGGTTGCAATCGTGTTGGACAATTCCGCCAGCATTCAGTTCTCCTGTCAGTTTGCGCGTAAGACCCTTGATGATGTTCGCTGCGGCCGCGCCTTCCGCAACATCCCTGAATCGAGCGTTCGCGGATTATAGCCCACGCGCCCAATATGCCCAAAACATAGGCCTGATATGTTCTATAAATTTCATCTCCCTTCCCTCCAGCCAACTTGGTTACTTGAAAGGCGCCGTGCATCTTTCTGCCAGCCGCCCTCTGTTCCGCAGCCTACTGCACCTGGTCGCTTTACTATGCCTCGCCCTATCCCGTTCCCTGCTTTTTCTCAAAGACAGGTCTCTCGTAAGCCCCGAAAATCTTGAACTGCTGGAACCGGATCGCACCTCAGGAACTCTGTTGTAGCCGATTCAGAAGTGTATTATACTTAAACACAGAGCTTACCTCGCGGTGGAATCTGCGGGAAATACTGGCCGATTCAGGCACGAAATTGGCCTGGCTGGACCTCAGCAACACTCGGCCAAATGCTCATGTACGGCTCTTCAACAGATGATGAGCCGCAAATAAATTTAATTCCCTCCCACCAACCATTTAAAGGAGCGTAGTATGAAGAGCATTAGAAAGTTGAACAAGGCTGGTATGATTCTGTCAATGGTAATTGGCATGATTATCGCCGCCTGCATGAGCCCTGCTGCAGGGCCCGAAGTCGTCGAGTCAGACGAGGCAGCAGCACCGGTGATGCAGGATACGCAGTCCACGCTCAGCATCGTGCAGGAACGCGGCAACCTGGTCTGCATCGGCAACGCCCAGCTTCCCGGATTCGGCTTCCTCGACTCCGAAGGCAACTTCTCCGGCTTTGATGTCGACTACTGCCGTGCCATCGCCGCCGCCATCTTCGGCGACGCCGACGCCCTCGAAGTGCGTCCCGCCTCTGCCAGAGAGCGCTTCACTATCCTCTCCAGCGGTGAAGGCGACGTTATCATCCGCAACACCACTTGGACGATGTCGCGCGACACTGACTTGGGCATGAACTTCGGCCCCACCACTTTCTACGATGGCCAGGGTCTGATGGTGCGCAAGGAGAGCGGAGTCTCCACCCTGCAGGACCTGCAAGGGGCATCCGTATGTGTAGTTACCGGCACGACCACCGAGCTTAACCTCGCTGATCAGTTCGCCGCCGCCGGCGTTTCCTACGAAGCCGTCGTCTTCGAAGACTTCGACCAGTCCTTCAATGCCTACGACGAGGGACGCTGCGACGCCGTCACGACTGACAAGTCCAGCCTCGTTTCCCGCCAGACCACGCTCACCGTCCCCGCGGACCACGTGATCATTAACGTGACGCTTTCCAAGGAGCCCTTGGGTCCTGCCGTCCGCCATGGCGATGACCAGTGGTTCGACCTCGTCAACTGGGTCGTCTACGCCACCATGCTGGCCGAAGAGATGGGCATCACCTCCCAGAACGTCGATAGCTTCATGAATAGCAACGACCCCAATATCGGCAAACTGCTAGGTCTTGAAGGTGACTTCTGCGCCAAGGTCGGCCTCGCAAACGCTGGCTGCTTCGCCGACGTGATCAAGCTGGTCGGCAACTACGCCGAGATCTACGACCGCAACCTCGGCCCGGACACGATCTTCGACCTGCCCCGCGGCCTGAACAGCCTCTACACCGATGGCGGCATCCTCTACGCCCCGCCGATTCGCTAATTTTCTTGCCCCGTCATGCGGCCAGTCGTCCGGCTGGCCGCATGACTTCATTCTCGTAGAGGCACCCTATGCAGGAAATTCACGCCAGTCAGATACGGCCTCCCTTCTATCGAGATGAGCGCGTGCTCGGCATCTTCACCCAGATCCTGGTTGTCGTTGTCGTCGTAGGGCTCGGGCTCTTTTTCTACAACAATATGATTACGGGGTTGCGGGAAAAGCACACCGTCGCCATCAGTTTCAGCTTCCTGGGGCAGGTTGCCGGCTTCGACATTGGCGAAAGCATGATCGAATACTCCCGTGAAAGGACCTATGCGCGCGCCTTTGTCGTAGGCCTTTTGAATACCTTCCAAGTGGCCATTCTGGGCATAATCTTCGCCACCGCGCTTGGAATAGTCATTGGTGTGATGCGCCTTTCCACCAATTTTTTGATAAGTCGAATCGCCATTATATACATAGATATTTTTCGAAACATCCCCCTTCTTGTGCTGTTAATCTTCTGGGCGCAAGCCGTTTTTCTGAAGCTGCCGCGCGTCGCCGAAGCCATTGTCTTGCCAGGTCCAATCTTTCTCAGCAACCGCGGCATCGCCGTCCCTTGGGGCTTGCCCACCGACTCCTGGCCGACATACCAGATCATTCTGGCAGCCGGCGTCGTCCTCGGCGCCGCCGTCGCCTATTTCCTGCGCGAACAAGGCAAGCGTACCGGTCGCATGCCCCTCCTCACACTCTGGTTCCTTGTCACCGTCGCCGCCGTCGGTCTCATTGGCTGGATTTTCCTTCCTCAGCCCTTGACTTTCGACCAGCCAGTACTCGAAGGGTTTAACACGCAGGGCGGGAAAATCCTCAGCCAGCAGTTCATGGCCCTGCTATCCGGACTCATCATCTATACTGCCGCTTTTATCGCCGAAGTTGTGCGCGCCGGCATCCAGTCGGTCTCCAAAGGTCAGCGCGAGGCCGCTACCGCCCTCGGCCTGAACCCCGCCCAGACCTTGCGCCTTATCATCTTTCCTCAGGCCCTTCGAGTCATTATCCCGCCGCTTACCAGCGAGTATCTCAACCTGACCAAAAACTCCTCCCTGGCCATCGCCATCGGCTACCCTGACCTCTTCGCCGTAGCCGGAAACACGATACTCAACCAGACCGGCCGGGAGATCGAAATGTTTACCATGATCATGGGCACCTACCTGTCACTCAGCCTGCTGACTTCCTTCCTCATGAACATTTACAACCGGCGCATCCGCCTGGTCGAAAGATAATTGTGTCTACAGCAATCTTCTCCCTACTACCGGTGGCTAGCGGACGCGTTCCCCAACCCACCGCAAACTCTCGACTCGAACCGCAACTCGCAGGAGAGCCTGAGCTATGACGACAGCGGCTGACGCGCCTTTGGACCGCTCAGTCATGCCACCGAGCGAACGCAAAACAGTGCTGGGCTGGATGCGCAGAAACCTCTTCAGCGACCTGCTCAACTCGGCCCTGACCGTGGTGGGGGCGGCAAGTGTTATTCTTGTTGCCCTGCTCTTGTTGCGCTGGGCCTTCACCACCGCCCAGTGGGGCGTGATTCCAGCAAACTTCAATCTGATCATGCGCGGGCAGTACCCGGCCGAGGAGGCTTGGCGTCTTTGGCTCGCCCTCTATCTGCTCGGCGGCGTTATCGGGCTGATGTGGCGACTGATCAGCGGTAAATTCAGCACTGCTGCCCTCATCATTTTCCTCATTCCTCTCGCTCTCAGAGAGGTCCCATTATTCTCCTGGATGACGCGCTTCCACCTTCTCCTCGTGGCCGGCGCCGGAGCAGGCGCATTCTATTTGGGCGCCTACCTGCCAATCCAGCGCAGCGTGCGCGCCGCCGTCTACGTCCTGCTCGCCTACCTGGTTGTGATGCTGGTAATCTTGCGCGGTTACAGCGGCGATGCTGGTCCCATGCCCACCGTGACCACAATCCTGTGGGGAGGCCTGCTGCTCTCACTTCTGCTTGCCTTCTTCGGCATCACCCTCTCATTCCCGCTCGGCGTCGCCCTCGCCCTCGGCCGCCAGTCCAAGCTGCCGGCCATCCGCATTATGAGTGTGACTTACATTGAATTCATCCGCGGCGTCCCCCTTATCAGCCTGCTCTTCATGGGCCAGGTCATGCTGCAGCTATTTCTGCCCGACGGATTCCCCCTCGTCGACCGCGTGCTGCGCGCCCTCGTCGCAATCACTCTCTTTTCCGCCGCCTACACCGCCGAAAGCGTGCGCGGCGGCCTGCAATCAATCTCTCGCGGTCAGTATGAGGCCGCCCAGGCCCTGGGCTTGAGCACATACCGGACCACAATGCACATCATCCTGCCGCAGGCCTTGCGCGCAGTCATTCCAGTACTTGTAGGCCAGTTTATCAGCCTATTCAAAGATACGACTCTCGTCGCCCTGGTAGGACTGTTCGACCTGCTCGGAATCGCCAGAACAATCACTGCAAACCCCGACTGGCTCGGTACCCAGCAGGAGGTCTTTGTCCTCGTCGCCGCCCTCTTCTGGATCTTCAGCTACACGATGAGCTATGCCAGCCGCCGCATAGAAGAGCGCCTCGGTGTCGGCGAGCGTTGAGAAAGATCTCGAAACCAATAAGAATTCGCAACTGTTAACGAAATTCGCAATACGAGGTACCCGCAATGTCCGAAAACGCCACTTCAGAAGAAATCATCATCTGCCAGGACGTATGCAAATGGTTCGGCGAATTCCAGGCGCTGAAAGACTGTACCTTGCGCGTCAAAGCCCAGGAAGTGGTCGTCATCATCGGCCCCTCCGGCTCCGGCAAATCTACCTTCATCCGCTGCATCAACCGTCTTGAGGAACACCAGGCCGGCGACATCATCGTCGACGGCATCCCCCTGACTCGCGACGTGCGCAACATTGAGCAGATCCGCTCCGAGACCGGCATGGTTTTCCAGCAGTTCAATCTCTTCCCCCATCTCACCGTGTTGGAAAACATCACGCTGGCCCCGATCCAGGTGCGCAAGATGAACAAGGATGAAGCCCATGAGACCGCCATGGCCCTGCTCAATCGAGTCGGCATCCCTGAGCAGGCCGACAAACATCCCGGCCAGCTCTCCGGCGGCCAGCAGCAGCGCGTCGCCATCGCCCGCTCGCTCGCTATGTCCCCGAAGATCATGCTCTTCGACGAACCCACCTCCGCCCTCGACCCGGAGATGATTAAAGAGGTCCTCGACGTCATGCAGGAGCTCGCCGAAACTGGCATGACCATGCTTGTCGTCACCCATGAGATGGGCTTCGCCCGCGAGGTCGCTGACCGCATCGTCTTTATGGACGCCGGTGAAATCATGGAAGTCGGCACGCCCGAGCACTTCTTCACCAACGCCCAGCACGAGCGCACCAAGCTCTTCCTCAGCCAGATTCTCTGAGTGCTGCATCTGGAGTATAGGCAAGCGGCTCACACAAGGCACAGACCTTCCTGCCAGTGTACCGGCACGAAAGGCTTGGTGGCCCGCTTCGCGCCCGAAAGTTCACTGAACCCGCTGCAGAAATCGGGTTCGATCAGGCATCGATTTCCAATCTGTTTCGAAAGCGCCGCCTCCGCGTCGCGCTCAGTCATTCGGAATTCAATTAAGAGTTTTTCAACGATCGGGAATGAGAATGAAAAAGACACTGTTGGTTTTGCTCTTAGTGGTTGCTCTCCTTGGCATTGCAGTGCCGCTCTACGCGCAGAATGCCGGCTTAACCCTCGAAGAACTGGCGGATAGAGTCGAAGCGATCGTAGAACTGGTTTCCTCGATGTCCGAGCGCATAGCCTCGTATGAGGAGCGGATTGCAATTCTGGAAGCGACTGCTACACCGACAGTGACGCTGACGCCGTCACCGACTTCGCCTCCTACGCCGACGCCGACACCGACCTCCGTATCTCCAACCGCCAGGATTTCGCGCATTATGAATGTGCGTGCAGGCCCTGGCACCAACTACCCCATCCTCGGACAGACCGCAGCCGGCGATCAATACCCGATTTCCGGCAAGAATCCTGACGGCGGCTGGTGGCAAATCATCTATGGTGGTCAATATGCCTGGGTCTACAGCCCTCTGGTGACAGCAATCAATCCGGAGCTCGTGCAGGTGGCGTCCATCATTCCCACGCCGCCGCCGACCCCGATCCCAACCAGCACGCCGATCCCAGTGGCCACCCCGATCCCACCGACACCCGTGCCTCCCCCTGTGGCGCAACCGCCGTCCGATCCGTGCGCGGGCATCGGCGGGGACGGCTGCAAATTCAGGTTGCGTAACACAGATTTACGGCATAACGGCGGAGGCGATCTGAAGCTCTATGTTGGCTTCGTCCATGAAGGACGCGGTGACGAGGTTCAAGGCATTGGCGGCAGCTACTATGTGGAGTTGCACAAGGATGGCGTTCATGTAGCCGCTGTGAATAACTCTACGCGCGGTGGAAACTCTACCCATCGGGGGCCTCAGGGCAATAAGTACAACTACCTCAAGACAGTCCCCCTCAGCCAGGTTCCCGGCGGCAATGTAGCGGGCAACTACACGATTTTTGTCAGAGACGGCAACGGTGAACGCGACAGCCAGAATTTCTCCTTTTCCGTTTCGGGAGGGAATGGTGAAGTTTGGCTCATCTTTGCCCAAAACAATTGAGATAGACCCTTCGCCATCATGTCGCTGCTGCTTGGTAAGCGACATGATGGCGGTGCAAACCCATGACGAATACCCTGTTAGCCCCCCGTTCATCCCAGCCTGCATCAATCTGGCTGAACGCCTGGAAAGGGCCGCGCTGCCTTGACGGCGGCCATTTCCAGTGAGATTTCTTGAAATGGGGAGGTGCCAGGCTGTACGGTTCCTTGTAACTACTCAATAAACTGCGTGGGACAAAGAGGAGCTCTGAGAGTTGCACTGACAGAGAAATGCGCAAGCGCGTCCTATGAACGTTCGTGCCCTTTGTGAGCCTTCTCCGTCCCATCCGGTATACAGACAGAAAGTTCTATCTCATTTTTCGCCCGCCTGCGGCGCCACGAGAACGAGCTGGAGCAAATCCGAAAACGTCCTGCCTGCTAACGTCCACCAGGATTTCAGGCAATCACTGCCCCGCCTGCTTGCCATTTCCCAAGAGCCGCGGGGATCGAGAGGAACGCAATTCCCATGACCACAGAATCTTCCGTAAGCACCGCCCCTGAACTTGCGATCACCCAGTGGTTTAACGCAAGCGACAATCCTACCTTGGCCGATCTCAGAGGCGAGATTGTGGTGATCGAGGCATTTCAAATGCTCTGTCCCGGCTGCGTCTCCCACGGGCTGCCGCAGGCCAAGAGGATCCAAGAAAACTTCGGCGACCAGATTACTCTGCTGGGGCTGCATACTGTTTTTGAACACCACGACGCCATGACACCCGTGTCACTGGAAGCCTTCCTTCACGAGTATCAGATTTCTTTTCCTGTGGGAGTGGACGCACATACGCCTGGCGTTACAACGCCAATAACAATGGGACGCTACCGGCTGCGCGGCACGCCGAGCCTGGTCGTCATCGACCGGGAAGGACGCATCCGCGTCAACGCCTTTGGCCACGTTGAAGACCTCGCAATCGGCGCAGCCCTCGCCCGCCTCATCGATGAACCACGCTCCGAGCCCTAGGTCAGCCGCGGCCCCACGCATAGATCAGCTGTCCCGCCACTGCAATCCAACTCTGGATGGCGACGGACTCGCCTGCCCATCACGATGAACGCGGGGGGGTCAGGCGACCAACTGCGCGCGCCTCGACACCCTCTACCCCCACCTCTACCGCTTCACCCGTGAAAATGCCGCCTGCATTCTCGCCATCTTCCCAGTCGTCCGCAGTAGAGTCAAAATCGCTGTCGGCCACTACCGAACCAAGCCAAGAACCTCGCTTACTTCGGAGCCCTCGCTGCCGGTGTCACCACCACCGCTGCGCCCGTCAAGCAGGCAAATTCACTCTAATCGCAAAAAACGATACAATAGTCAAGGATCACTTCTGGCTGTCCCGCAACGATATTTGGCTGAATAGCCGCGAAAGGACCGGTAGCGCGTGAGCAAGGTCAAAATCGACAAGGCTACAATTCGGGCCGTTGCCCAACTAATCGCCGACCGCTTCGATCCCGAACAGATCATCCTCTTCGGCAGCCACGCTCGCGGCAACGCCGGCTCACACAGCGACATTGACCTGCTCGTCGTCCTCAAGACTCTCGACGACTGGCCCAAGCGCGGCAACCCCATCCGACGCGCTATCGGCGAGAAATTCATCCTGCCCGTCGACGTTCTTGTTACTACGTCCGACCGCCTCGCCCAGCAGCGCGACAATCGATACTCCTTTGTCAACACTGCTCTCGAATCCCGGGAAATTCTCTATGAGCGCCCGGTCTCCTGATCAGGCTTGGTTCGAGAAAGCAGAACAGGACTTGGAAATGGCGCGCCGCGCTATGGATTCGCGGAACGCATTGCCGGACATGGCATGCTATCACTGCCAGCAATGTGCCGAAAAGTACTTGAAAGGATTCCTGATCTCGAATTCTGAGGACTTTCTATTTGTCCACGATCTCATCTATCTCGTGCATCAATGCGCGAAACGGTTTCCGGCTTTCTTGGAGTTAGAGCGTGCTGCCGACATTTTAGGCAGGTACGGGGCAGGCGTGCGCTACCCGATGGAGAATTTCGTCAGCCCCGACGTGGAGGAAGCCATGAATGCGATCAAACTGGCCGAAAATATCGCTACCTTCGTAAAGAACAACCTGTAGTCCCGTCGCCCCACCACCCTATCCTCACACCAGCCCACCTTCCCCGCCGCCCGTTCTGTAGTATAATGCCCTCACCTCACGACCATAGAGGGGCAACTACCATGACCATCACGTCAGAGAATCTGCTCACCGCCGACGATATGCTCCGCCTCTATAGCGAGGGGATTCGTGGTGAACTGATACGGGGCGTGCGTTGCGAGACGATACCCACAGGACTAACACACGGCGAGATCGTAATGAATCTGGGTAGCGAGTTGAGAAGCTTCATCAAGCCCCGGCGGTTGGGTCGAGTGGCAGGTTCCGATTTCGGTGTCCTGCTTGAACGTGACCCGGACACAGTCCGAGAACCCGACGTGGCCTACATTTCCGCGCAGAAGCTCCCGCTGGACATCCGTTCGCCAGGCTTTTGGGAAGGCATTCCAGATATAGTCGCTGAGATTGTCTCTCCCAGTGACAGTCCACAGGAAGTTTTCGACAAAGCCCGCATGTGGATCAGCTTCGGCGCCGCCCTGGTCTGGACGGTTGACCCCGAGAACCGTACAGTCGAAGTACATCGCCCGAATCTGCCGCTGCTGAAGCTCTCTGACGATGACACGCTAGACGGCGGCCAGATTCTTCCCGGCTTCAGCTGCCCCGTTCGCGATCTCTTTGATCTGTAAAGGAATCCCGATGAGGCAAGTCGTATCGATCCAGGGGAAGACGGCATCTGGGTTGTTGAATGTCCCAGCCTCCCGGGTTGCATAAGCCAGGGGGAAACGAAACAGGCCGCTATCGCCAATATCAGAGAAGCTATCGAACTCTACATTTCTACCCTTGAAGATGGCGGATTGCCTGTACCCGAGGATCAGTTCGAAACTCTCGTCATGGCGGTATGAGTCGCCTACCCACGGAATCAGGCCGTCAGTGCGTACGAGCTTTAACAAGAATCGGGTTCTTGATCATTCGTCAAAGGGGTACCCATTTTACGACTGGACGATACCCACGCTCAGCTAGTCGTTCCGAACCACAGTGAGCTTGACAGGGGAACCTTGCGTGCGAATATTCGACAGGCCAACCCTGGAGTACAAGAACTCATTGATCTCCTTTGACTCTCGTAGAATGTCCTATGTGAAGGTAAGCCTGCCGAGTGAACGACAGGAATCCCCTGACCGTCTGGTTTGGGCATCCCTGCAATCACGGCGCCATGCCCCTTTGTTCTAGGCCTCCCTTTCCGAGCGAACGACCGCCCCAAAAGGAACTCACCATGACCCCTCCCGAACTCTTCCGCACACCAGCAACCGAGCTCACCGCCGCCATTCGCGCCAAACAGCTTTCTCCCGTTGAACTGACCGAAGCCTTTCTCGCCCGCATTGAGGCCGTCAACCCTGCTATCAACGCCTTTCTTGCATTTGACGCTGACCGCGCACTTGACAGCGCACGCGCCGCCGAAGCCGCCGTCTCTCGCGGCGACGACCTTGGCCCTCTCCACGGGCTGCCTGTCCCCATCAAAGACCTCGAGCCCAGCGCCGGTCTTCGCCATACCAGCGGCTCCATCCTCCAGAAGGACCTGGTCGCCGACTTTGACGGCGCCATAACCGGCCGCGTCAAGGCCGCCGGCGGTATCATTATCGGCAAGACCAACACGCCCCACCTCGGCCACAAGGATATGTGCGACAATTTGCTCGGCGAACCGGGCCGCAACCCCTGGAACACCGACCGCACGCCCGGCGGCTCCAGCGGTGGCGCGGCCGCGGCCGTCGCCGCCGGTCTCTGCCCGCTTGCCCATGGCTCCGACGGCGCCGGCTCAATCCGCATCCCCGCCGCCCTCTGCGGCGTTTTCGGCCATAAGCCGTCGTTCGGGCGCCTGCCCTACTGGCCCAATCTCGACATTTGGTCCGCCCGGTCCCACAACGGCCCTATCTCCCGTACCGTGGCCGATGCCGCTCTATTCACTCAGGCCACCGCCGGCCCCGACCCTCGCGACCCCACCGCCATCGCCAACCGCCCCGACGACTACCTCGCCGCCGTTGCCGACCCTCTGCCCGCGTTGCAAGGCCTGCGTGTCGCCTGGAGCGCCGACTTCGGCTACGCCGCCGTCGACCCCGACGTGCGTCGCCTGGCAGGCGAGGCCGCCCAGCGCTTCTCCGACTTAGGCTGCAACGTCGAAGCTGTCGATCCAGGCTGGGATAACCCCCGGCCCGGCGCCGAGGTCTGCTGGTTCGTCTCTCTGGCCGCCCGCGTTGGCCAGGCCTACGACGAGAGTCCAGAGGCCTTCGAACCGAGCCTCGCCGAGATGATCCTGCAAGGCCGTCGTTACTCCGGCGAAGAACACGGTCGCGCCGAGATTTCACGTACTGTCTTCTATCAGCAGGCCCGCGAGTTTTTCGAGGAGTACGACCTCCTACTCACCCCGCAGATGCCCCTCACCGCCTGGGGCGTCGACGAGTGGCCCTCCGAGATTGATGGAAAACCTACACCGTCGATCTTCGACCGCCTGCCCTTCACCTATCCTTTCAACCTCACCGGCCAGCCTGCAGCCAGCGTCCCTTGCGGCTTCGCCTCAGACGGCCTACCCGTTGCACTCCAGATCGTGGGCAGGCATCACGCCGACACGCTTGTCCTCCAAGCCGCAGCCGCATTCGAAAAAATCGCGCCTTGGACATCCGCTTGGCCTGATATATCATAGCGCCTGTAGGGTCCATCGACGGGCACTACAGCCAGTGCAACTGCGACACTTGTAGATTGCACACATCAATTTCCATAGCCCTTTGGGGCCCGTTAAGACAAGGAGGTCTTAACCATGTTAAACAGGCAACGGCGCCAAGAACTTGAAGGCTCCCCCCAAGCCGGCACGAATCCTGTCCGTGTCGGCTGTATTGAGTACCTCACCGCACGCCCTCTCTGGCAAGGTCTCGGCGATCACCCCCACCTCTTCTCACTCAAGTTTGCTGTACCTTCTGAAGTTTCCTCCTGGCTGCACAGCGGTGAAGTCGACCTTGCGCTCGTCTCCTCAATCGAGTACGGACCCGGTTACCGTATCGTGCCCGGGGTAGCGGTAACCTCGATGGGATCGGTTGCTTCAGTTGCGGCGTTCTCCAGCAAGCCACTGACAGAAGCCAAGACCGTCGCTCTCGACACCAGTTCCCGGACCGCCGCCGCCCTCATGCGTATCCTCTGCTCCGACTGGTTCGACATTGAGCCGGAGTTCGTGTCCATGCGTCCGAACCTGTCGGCCATGCTCCAGCGCTGCGATGCCGCCCTTCTCATCGGCGACAACACCCTCTTCGTCGACCACGTCGGCATGGGCCTACACAAGTATGACCTTTGCGACGAATGGCGAGGCTTAACCGGCCTTCCCTTCGTATTCGGGTTCTGGGCCGGCCGGCCCGATGCCCTGACCCCAGCACATTTGCAGGCCTTGCGCGATTCAAGCCAAGCCGGGGTTACCGCACTCGACGACATAGCCTGCGCCCACTACCCCGACAACGAGACCCTCGCCGCCACCAGCGGCGAGTACCTGCACAAAAACATCCAGTACCACTTTGACGACGACTGCCTCGCCAGCCTGCAGAGGTTCTACAAATCCTCTTCAAAGCTCGGAATCATTCAACAGGCCCCGACCGTCCTATTCTATGATTCTTGACCCACGAGAGTGAAGGAGTGCAACGACACAGCTTGATCTGGGGGCTAGAGGGGATCCCCAAAGCCTGTCTCCAGGGCAACTTCTCAAAGTCGTTCAGGACAACGATGGGATTCCCCCCTACCCCTGATTCCGGTGGAATATCAACCAGGGAAAATCATGACTGAGAATATGTCAGCATCGCCCGCACCCGCTTCTACATCCAGGCTCTTGGGTTCTTCGAAGAATACGATCTTCTTTTGACACCTCAGATGCCTCTCACTGCCTGGGATGTCGACGACTGGCCCGCGCAGCAGAACGAATGCAATCCTACGCCATCCATCTTTGACCGCCTGCCCTTCACCTTCCCAGTCAACCTCACGGGACAGCCCGCTGCCAGCGTCCCCTGCGGCTTCACCTCCGACGGCCTCCCTGTCGCCCTCCAGATCGTCGGACGTCACCACGCCGACACCCTAGTCCTCCAGGCCGCGGCCGCGCTTGAGAAAAATGCGCCTTGGGCGTCAGCCTGGCCTGATGTATCATAGTGTTTTGTAGGTCCACTGCCATGGACACTACGCCCGGTTCAACCTAGATTTTCTTCGGTTGCGCCCTCCAAAATCCATAGCCCCTAGGGGCCCGTTAAGACAAGGACGTCTTAATCATGTCAAATTGGCAACGCCGCCAAGACGAAGCATGTTCCACCCAGAACGACACGAGAACCGTTCGCGTCGGCTGCGTTGAGTACCTCAACGCCCGCCCCCTCTGGCACGGTCTCAGCAATCGCACCGACCTCTTTTCCCTCCAATATGACGTACCCTCCCGCTGCTCGGCCTGGCTGCACAGCGGGGCAGTTGACCTCGCTCTTCTCTCCTCCATCGAATACACGCCCCGCTACCGCGTAGTGCCCGGAGCCGCCGTCACTTCGAATGGACCCGTCGGCTCCGTCGCCGTCTTCTCACGGAAGCCGCTGACGAGAGCCCGTTCCGTCGCCCTCGACTCCAGTTCCCGAACCTCCGACACCCTAATGCGCATTATGTGTGCCGAGTGGTTCGACATTGAGCCGGAGTACGTCACCATGAGCCCCGATCTGCCCGCCATGCTCGACCGCTGCGACGCCGCCCTTCTCATCGGCGATGACGCCCTTTTCGTCGACCACGTAGCGCTCGGCCTACACAAGCACGACCTTTGCGACGAATGGCGCGGCATGACCGGACTCCCCTTCGTATTCGCGTTCTGGACCGGCCGCCCTGACGCCCTCACCCCTGCCCATCTGCAGGCAATCCGCGCTTCACGCGAAGCCGGCGTCTCCGCACTCGACGACATCGCCGAGGCCCACTACCCCGGCGACGAGACCCTAGCCGCCGCGGGACGCACCTATCTGCACAAGAACATCCAATATAGGTTCGATGTAGAATGTGTCGCCAGCTTGCAGAGGTTCTACGCCTCCGCCTCCAAACTGGGCATCATTCAACAGGCCCAGCCCGTCCGTTTCTACGACACATGACACATGACAGTGCAGCAGGGCATTTCAACCATCTTGGACAGAGGGCCTGAGGAAGTTTCAAGCTTGTCTCATCGCCGATTTCAGGAAGTGAGCCTGGCCAACAAGAGTATTTCAGCAAGCCCAGGTTCTTGAAATTCGTCAGTTCTCCCGGGTCCTGGTTCATATAACGACTGCGTCGCCAGTCTGAATAGGTTCTACCTACTTCGCCGCCATGCTGGGAATCATCCAGCAGGCTCAGCCCGTCCAATTCTACACCTCCTGAGCCATGCCTTTCCTGAAGACACATTGACAAAGGCCTTTTCGTTGGGCTATAGTAGCCGCAGATCGGAAGACCATCCTTTTTGGCGTCAGGATACCAAAGGCTTGTCTTCCTTCAGTCCTCAAGTCTTCGTCCGCCATCAGCCCAACAGGAGCAGCAACAATGTCGAACTTGCAGAACCTGACTCGCCGCGATGTCTTGCGTTCAGCCGGTCTGGGTACAGCCGGCCTCGCCCTCGCAGCCTGCGCCGCGCCCGCAGCACCAGCAGGAGATGATTCCTCCGCCGATTCCGGCGCAGCCCCATCCCAGGAACCCGTCACTGTAACTCTCATCTCCTGGTGGAACCACCCCTTCCGCGACCTTATGCCCGCCTTCAATGATATCCACCCCGATATCCAGGTCGAATTCACCGACTCCGGTACAGGCTACGCCGAAAAAGTCATGACCGCTATGGTCTCCGGCTCCGAACTGACCGATATCGTTGGCAGCCAGGACTACAATCTGCCCCTCTGGGCCGCAACAGGAGGCATGGCCGACCTCACCGACCTCATGGCTCCACACCAGGACAGAATCGTTTCCTACAAGCTCAACCACGGAGTCCATGAAGGCAAGAATTACGGCGTTCCTTGGGATGGGTCTCCCTGCCTTCTGTACTACCGCCGCGATATCACCGAACAATATGGCATCGATCCCACCGCCATCAGCAGTTACGACGACTGGCAGGCCGCGGGTGAAGAATTGTCAACCGCCTCCGACGGCGAAAACCGGCTCTGGGGCATTACAAAGAACAACTACTTCCCTTGGCTTAGTTGGACTTGGCAACGGGGCGGCGGCATTTACGACCTGCAACTCCAAAACGTGATCGTCGATCAACCCGAAGCGGTCGGATCGCTCGCCTTTCTCAAGACACTTTGGGATTCCAATGCCGTATTTCAGGACTTTTCCTGGGATATCGGCTTGGCCTCCTACAAAGACGGCTCCTCCGCCATCTTCCCAGGTGCCATCTGGTTGGCCGGAAGTATCGAAGCCAACGCGCCTGAAACTGTTGGGCAGTGGGCAGTTACCCAATTGCCAGCGTGGATGGAAGGCGGCAGCCGCGCCTTTACCTGGGGAGGCTCCCAGCTCTGCATCCTCGACACCAGCAAGAACAAGCAGGAAGCCTTTACCTTCCTTGAATATTCCCAGTTGTCACAAGCCGGCCAGGAGGTCCTCTGGACATCCGGGGCCCTCTTCCCCGTTCTCCACGAGGCGGTCGACTGGCCCATCATGAATGAGCCTGTCGAGTTCTACGGCGGACAAGTCGCTCTCAGAATGTACGCCGAGGTCAATTCCGCTGTTAAACCCTTCGTCTGGGGCGAAGGTTGGTCTGAAGCGTGGGATGTCCTCGTTCAGGCGCAGAGCCAAGTCCTCGACGGCGACATGGGGGCGGAAGATGCACTAGCCGCCGCCGCACAGGAAATCCGAGACCTGCAAGGTCTGGGCTGATCGAAATAGTGTCAATGGCACCGGTCCGACGCCCGCACACCAATCAATCCCGCGTGCGTCGGCCGGTTGTCTGTTCGAAAATCAGGCCAGTTATTGCGCGCTAAATCGCTATTACTGTCCCCTTGTCCGCTGTGCTCTAAAGGAACACGAAAATGGGAGTGGCAACCACACCCTCATCCCTTAGACCTGCATCGCCTTCCTCAAGGTCCCGCTATTTCATCTGGGAAAAAACAGCTCCATACGTTTTTATCTCGCCATTTTTTATCCTCTTTGGGATATTCGGCGCCTTTCCCATCCTCTTCGCCGTCTGGATTAGTTTTCAGGACTGGAAGAGTGTTCGCGTCAATGAATTCGTCGGCTTCAAGAATTACGCACGCCTATTTACCGACAACAATTTCCATATCGCACTCTCGAACACTGTCATCCTCGGTATTCTCGTCGTCCCATTGATGATCATTTTCAGCCTCAGCCTTGCCAACGTGCTAAATCGGCCCATTCGCGGTCGTGCCATCTATCGCACAGCTTACTTCCTACCCGTCGTTACTTCGCTTGTCGTTGTTGGCATACTGTTCGACTTCTTTCTCGGCTCAGTCTACAGCCCTCTTGGGTCAGTGCTGAAGATCTTCGACATCGAGTATAAGGGTCTTTTGAACCAACCAGTCTTTGTCAAGCCCGCCATCCTTATCATGATTCTCTGGCGTTGGGTAGGCTACAACATGATGATCATGCTGGCCGGCCTCCAAAGTATCCCTTTTGAACTCTACGAAGCCGCCCGGATGGACGGCGCCAGCGGGTTGCAGGCATTCCTTCATATTACCGTGCCGCTTATGCGCCGTGTCATCGCCTTTGCCGCCATCCTCTCCACCATCGGCATGTTCAACATTTTTGAGGAAGCCTACATGCTTGTAGGCGTCGGCGGCGGAGTCGACCGTGCAGGGCTGCTAATGGGTCTCATCATTTACAGACAGGCCTTTGTCAGCTTTAAGTTCGGCTATGCTTCCGCGCTCGCCTACGCAAACGCAGTAATCATTATCGCACTATCATTCCTGCAGATCTTTGCCAGCGAACGCGCCGCTTCCGAATGAATCAATCTCCGAGAGAGAACTGTTCCAAATGAGTCATAAAGCTGACGTCGTTGCAGCCGGACCCCAAACCGGTCCCTTACTCCGCTTGAGAAGGCTTTCACTGAGTCAATTCCTAACCCATTTCTGCCTTATCATCGCTCTTCTAATTTTCATTTTTCCCTTCTATTGGATGGTCGCCTCCTCCCTCAAACCACTGGCTGACATCTACGTTATTCCCGTGCAATTCTGGCCTGCCCGCCCCACCTTTAGTAACTACTTGGAAATCGCGGGCCTGATTCAGTCCGATGAAATCGATTTCCGCGGCGGAATCTCCCTGTCCCGTACTTTCCTGAACAGTACGTTCATCGCTGTAGTAAACACTGTCGGCAATGTCTTCCTCGCCTCTCTAGCCGGCTACGCCTTCGCCAAGCTGCGCTTCAAAGGGCGCAACGCGCTCTTTCTCTCCATGTTGGCCACCATGATGATCCCCAACAGCGTCGGCCTCGTCCCCAACTACTTGATCATGGCCTGGTTGAAGTGGATCAACACTTGGTATCCTCTCATCATCCCCAGCCTTGCCACCCCCTTCGCCGTTTTCTGGATGCGCCAATACATGACCACGGTGCCCGATGAAATGATCGAAGCCGCCCGCATCGACGGCTGCGGTCCCTTCGCCACCTACTGGCGCGTCGTTGCGCCCGTCGTCCTGCCTGGCATGGCCGCCCTTGCCATCTTCTCTTTCATGGGCCACTGGAACGCCTTTATGGGCCCGTTGATCTACCTCAACAAGCCGGAGTTGTACACGCTACCGCTCTTTCTTGCCGTTCTGGATTCGGGCGTATCAGGCAGGCCTGTTCCGCTCCATCTCATTTTCACGGCCTCCTTCGTTTCCATCCTGCCAATCCTTCTCATTTTCCTGTTCGCCCAGCGCTACTTCATCGCCGGCTTGACAGCAGGCAGCATTAAGTAATCCACAATCCGCACTACGAAATACGGAAACTGAACTATGAAACTGACGATGGGGAAGCACGATCTCGAGATGGGCGGTCGCTATCTCGATGAACTGCGCGATTCAACCGACCTTAGAAATGATATGCCCGCCTTACGCTCTCGCCTTCAGGAAGAAGGCTACCTTCTCATCCGCGGCCTCCACGACCGCCAAAAAGTGAAAGAGGCCCGCCGCGTCGTCCTCGAAAACCTGCAGCAGGCCGAGCAACTCGCGCCCGCCGCGCCCCTCATGGACGGAATTATCGCCGAAGGCAAACGCGGCAAGTTCTATGGCGGCTCCAAAGCCCTCACCCACACACCCGAATTTCTGGAAGTCGTCGAAGCCCCTAACCTTCTGCAGTTCTTCGCCGAATATCTTGAAGGACCCAGCCTCACCTACGACTTCAAATGGCTACGCGTCGTCCCCACCGGCGCCTTCACCGGCGCCCACTACGACATCGTCTACATGGGCCGCGGCACCACAAACGTTTTCACTGTTTGGACCCCCCTCGGCGATCTGCCCTTCGAAATGGGCCCTCTCGCCCTTCTTGTCGGCTCCCACCGCTTCGATCGCATCAGGCAGACTTATGGCGAAATGGACGTCGACCGCGACAAGGTCACCGGCTGGTTCTCAAACGATCCCGTAGATCTCGTCGATACCTACGGCGGCCAGTGGCGTAGCGCCGAATTCGAAATGGGCGACGCCCTCATCTTCGGCATGTACACCATGCACGGCTCGCTCTCCAACACGACCGGCCGCTTCCGCCTCAGTTGCGACACCCGCTACCAGCGCGCCGACGAACCCGTCGACGAACGCTGGATCGGCGAAAACCCGATCGCACACTATGCTTGGATGAAAGGCGAAACCGTCCCCATGGAAGAGGCGCGCCAGCGTTGGGGGGTCTAAACGAAAAAAGCCGCCTGGGTCACTGTCTATTGGCAGTGAGGCCAAGGCGGCTCGCGGTGGACCCTATCCGCTATCCACTGCAGCTAAGTTCTATACTCCGCGTTGATCGACACGTAATCGTAGCTCAAGTCGCACGTCCACACCGTCGCCGAGCCTTCGCCCAGCCCCAATGGAACCCGCACGCTGATCTCGCTCTCCGCAAAGATCGCCGACGCATCCGCCTCTTCATAGTTGGTCGGGGTGCCCGCATCAACCAGCTGCAACTCCGGGTTGCCCGCCTGCGGCTGTCCCGCCGCGATGAACAGATGTGCCCGCGTCGGGTCTACCTTCGCGCCCGAATACCCAACCGCGCACAGGATGCGGCCCCAGTTGGCGTCATGCCCGAAAAAGGCAGTTTTCACCAGCGGGCTCTTCGCAATTGAGTTGGCTACCCGGTGCGCTTCGTCATCGCTGACCGCCCCCTCGACCTGAATCGTAACAAACTTAGTAACACCTTCGCCGTTACGCACTATAAGCTTCGCGAGTTCCATCGAAGCAGCACTCAGCGCTGCCACAAACGCGTCGTAGTCCGCCCCTTCCTCAGTAATCTCGGCGTTCCCGGCCGCGCCATTTGCAAGTACTAGAACGGTATCATTTGTGCTGGTATCTCCGTCAATGCTGATGCGGTTAAAGCTGTGACTGACCGCCTTCGACAAGGCCTTCTGCAACAACGGTTGCGCAATCGACGCATCCGTCGCCAGCGTCGCCAGCATTGTCGCCATGTTAGGATGGATCATACCCGCGCCTTTCCCAATCCCGGTGACGGTAACCGTCTTTCCGCCCACCTCCGCCTGGCCGGACGCCCACTTGGGAAACACGTCTGTTGTCATTATCGCCTCGGCCGCCTCTTGCCATCCGTCCGGGCGCAATTTGGAAGCTACCTCGGGTATCCCTGCCTCGATAACGCCAATCGGCAACTGCACGCCGATCACCCCGGTGCTCATCACGAAGGCAGTACTATCAGTGCTGCCCAGGCTCTTCTCCGCCGCCTCGGCCATGCGACGGGCGTTAGCGTTGCCCTCCGCGCTCGTGCAGGCATTCGCATTTCCGCTGTTTATGACGACGCCGTGCGTCCCGCTAGGGTTCATCCGCACAAGATCGCGGTCGTATAGAACTGGCGCCGCTGGAAAAGCATTCTGGGTAAACACTGCCGCCGCCCGGCAGGCCTTTGGGCTGGCAACTAACGCCAGGTCCAGCGCCCCCGTAGGCTTAATCCCGCAATGAATCCCGGCCGCATCGAATCCCTTTACGGGGATAGGTGGAGTAGTCGGTCCTGCAAAGGCATGTTCTGTTGTTGACATGTTCTTCTCCATGTAAATTGAAAGCATCAGGCGCTGCCTGCTCTGTTGACTACGTACTTCATCTCCGCGCCCAGTGCCAGGTCTATCCTACGAGATACGCAATACTAGCTAGTCTCTCTTTATCCAATCCCCCTCCACAGTCGAGGCTCCGTCTGCCGGTGCCGGCATCGCGTCGGCAGGGTGCTCGTCTCTTAGCAGGGCCTCAACTTTTAGCGGCAGGCCAAACAGTCGGATGAAGCCCTCCGCGTCGGCCTGATTGTATACGTCGTCCTCATCGAAAGTAACGTAGTCCTCTCGGTACAGACTGTGCGGCGACCTGCGGCCGACCACCATCGCGTGCCCCTTGTACAGCTTCAAGCGAACTGTCCCGCTTATCGACTTTTCCGTGTCCTTTACGAATGCATCCAACGCCCTCCGCAAGGGAGTAAACCAAAGGCCGTTGTAGACCAGTTCGGCATAGCGGAGGCCCACTTGTTGCTTCCAGTGCAGCGTGTCTTTGTCCAGGCACAGCTGCTCAAGCGCCGCATGCCCCTTGTATAGGATCGTTCCGCCTGGCGTCTCATATACGCCGCGGCTCTTCATACCCACCAACCGGTTCTCGACCAAATCCACCCGCCCGATTCCGTGCTCGCATCCCAACTCGTTAAGCTGTTGCACCAGTTCGACTGGCCCCATCGCAACACCGTTCATGCGCTCAGGAACGCCGCGGCGGAAGTAGAGTTCGACATATCCGGGCTCATCAGGGGCATCCTCTGGCGAGCGCGTCCACTCAAACATATCTGCCGGAGGCTCCGTCCAGGGGTCTTCCAGGGGTCCCCCCTCGTTGCTCAGGTGCCAGAGATTGCGGTCCTGGCTGTATATTCGTTCGGCAGACGCCTTGACAGGAACATTGTGCTCCGCCGCGTAGTCCAACGCATCCGAGCGGCCGCGAATGTCCCACTCTCGCCAAGGCGCGATGATTTTCAGCTTCGGATTCAGTGCCATCACCGTCAGCTCAAAGCGCACTTGGTCGTTTCCTTTCCCAGTAGCGCCGTGAGCAACCGCATCAGCACCTTCCAGCTGCGCAATCTCCACCATCCGTTTGGCGATAAGCGGTCTCGCGAAGGATGTTCCCAGCAGATAGTCACGCTCGTAAATGGCGCCGGCTTGCATTGTCGGGAAGACGTAGTCGGTCAGGAACTCGGCCCGCAGATCTTCAACATAACAGCGGGTCGCCCCGGAAGCGATCGCCTTTTCTTCCAGTCCATCTAACTCCTCTTCCTGGCCCAGGTTGGCGCAGAAGCAGACAACCTCGCACCCGTAATTGTTCCTCAGCCATGGGACGATAACGCTTGTATCCAAGCCACCGGAATAGGCGAGAACCGCCTTTCTTACAGATCCCTTGACAGCCATACACACTCCTTTCTGGTGAGAGCGGCTCCCTCGTTTCCCGACGTCATTGCTTTTTCAAAACGCCGGAATGTCGATACTTCTTTCTGCTGAATACATGTGAACATTGCGCCTTTCCTCCAAAATGATGAAAGATATTCACAGGTCAGACTACCCTAAAAGGGTCAATGCCGAACTGCTCCCCATAACAAAAAACGCCACTTCGGACTATCCGAAGCGGCATACGGGAAACGAGCGAAGAGTACTACGAAATGCAACAGCGTTCACTCAGGAATACTGCTGCGGGACCTTGCGCCCGCTTCCCGCGGGCCTCCTCCTCGCAAAACCAAAACTCTTCAACTTCATTCTCGCTATTGGACTTTTTGGCAGTGAAACAAGAAAGTATCCAAACTAGATGCAAGGCTAACTTAACCGACCTGGAATGTCAAGAATCGTGCATTGCTGATTCCAGAATCTGAAGCTGATCCGGTCCTGCCGCCACAATTTGAGGCGGGCGCTCAATGTCGACAAGCAAGTCTTCAACGCCTCGCAGCACGACCTGCTTTCTCTGCCGCGGTTCTGCCGCCAACCGAATTGAAGAAAAATGCTCCAGCAGGCTTGCAAATGCAATTCGCCCTTCCAGCATTGCCAATGACGCGCCCAAACAGAAGTGAATCCCCCGGCCAAACGAAATGTGGCTCTTCTCCTTGCGGCCAATGTCCAGCCTGTCGGGCTCCGAGAACGCGCCAGGGTCCCGATTCGCCGCGCCAATGACGGCAACCACCTGCTGACCTGCTCGCATACGCTTGCCGCCCAGTTCCAAATCCTCAACCACTGTGCGCCCATCAAGCTGTACCGGGCTGTCATATCGCAGAAGTTCGTCAATTGCCGAGTCAAGCAGATCAGGATTATTTCTCAGGCGCCATAATTCCTCTGGATTCCGCAGCAACGCCAGCATCCCGTTACCGATCATGTTGCGGGTAGTTTCGTTGCCCGCCACCAGTAGGAGCAATAAAGTAGCCAATAGCTCCTCGTGCGAAAGCTTGTCACCCTCTTCTTCGGCAGCCAGCAACGCGCTGACTAGATCGTCCTGAGGAGTCCGCCGTCGCTGCGCGATAATGCCCTCAAAATACTCGTAAAGCTCTTGCTCCGACTGCCGAAATCGAACCCTCTGCTCTTCTGTGAGGATCGGTTCAAGCGAGAGCACGATATCATTTGACCAATCCTTGAACTGTTCCAGGTCCTGTGTTGGTACACCAATCATTTCGGCAATGACGATAACCGGCAGTGGGAAGGCGAAGCTGTCGATCAGATCGAAGCGAGTCTTTCCCTCTACCGCGTTCAGTAGTTCGTCTACAATCTGCTGTATGCGGGGGCCAAGTTCCGCAATCGAACGGGGCGTAAAGGCCTTGGAAACCAGCGACCGCAACCTGGTATGGTCGGGCGGGTCCAGATCCAGCATGCTGGCGTTGCGCGTGTAATTCGGACCGCTCTCCCCGCTGGAAAATCGACGGTGGTCAAGCAGCATCGCCTGCACGTCCTCGTACCTGGTCAGCGCCCACCCGTCGATCAACCGCATTCGGTGGATCGGATCTCTCTCACGCAACTGCCGGTATGTAGGATAGGGATCGGTCAGTACTCTCCCGGAGGTCAAGTCGAAGCTGACGCCCGATTCCAGCCTCTCCCATGTCAGAAGGCCATTCTTGGCAATCCGCTTCACCACTTCCTTGACTGGTCTCTTAACAGTGTTCAACATCAGTGTCTTTCCATTCTCCTGTACCTGCCAGTCTGCATCTTGCCAGCCCTTTCCCTCGCCTCGGTGATGGCTGCTATCTAAAGGCGCCCAGTGTCATGCCCGATGCAATCAGTCTTTGAAAAAGGAAGAACAAGATCAACACGGGGAGTTTGGCAAGTGCTATCGCCGCGTTCTGCAGCCCCAGCATCGTCTCCACCGTCATCGGCGCCGGCTTGTACAATGCGATCGCCAGCGGCAGAATGCGCTCGACACCCTTGTTCATGAGAATAAGCGAAAAGGAGAGCGCGCTCCAAATGCAATTGACGCTGATAACCGCCATTCCTGCAACCGATCCTCGGCTATACTGCACGGTGATAAGCAGGAACACACCCGGCCGGGCGTCATCCCTGTCTTCCTTTTTCATCGGAATTTTCAGTCCCTGATTCACGTCAACGCTTACACCGCTCTACTAAAACCATCAATAGAAGGGTGCTCGAAAGAGAATGAGTCAGACCCCAGTGGGACTATAAATTCTTGGAGTTTCTGATATTAACTACGTCGTACTCCAGTACTACAGTCCCCGACTTCTTGTAAACCATTTGCTCCCTAAACTTCAAATGAACTTGCCTCGACAGTCCGGACACCAGAGGCACGCCTCCCCCCAACAAGATCGGCAAGACTGCCACCTCCACCGTGTCAACCAGACCCTCATTGCACAAGCTCCCAAACAGCCGCCCGCCCCCAAACAGCCAGATGTCCTTGCCCGGCTCCGACCGCAGTGAGTGGACTGCCTCCCGCCAGTCCGCGCCAACAACCTGTATATCCGTATGCCCGCTTTGGCGCATACTTCTTGAAAACACGTAGTTTCGGATCCCCGACGCTGTCGGCGGACCCTGGCCGCCAGCAACCTCAAAAGTCCGACGCCCCATCAAGTAGGTGTCGAATTGCGCCGACAATTCTTCGAAGTCCATGTCAGGATCAATGACAATCCAGTCAAAACCGTCGTCGGTATCTGCAATGTACCCATCTAGACTCATCGCGCAATTATAGCGTACCCTCCGCACAATATTCTCTCCTTTCGCTTGAATCCTTCCTTACCACTTCAAATGGGGAAATTGTGTAACGAGATCCTAGTATTCTGAAACGTGTGCCTCACTAGAGGCCACCCACAGCGACAGCAGCCAAACCCCTTAGTGCCATGGTAGGTCCCAATATATGGAACACGAAAGAACGAGGTGCATAGGGACTGATGCGGCTGGCACTGATTAGAGCGAGAAGTGTTCTTCAGCCAGCAGTCCTGTTTGCGGCTGGTACCCTGTGTCATAGTGGTTGCGACAGAAGTACTCCCTTTTGGCGCTGGCCACTTGCCACCCTGAAAATCCCCTATCCCCACGGTATCCTGATCCAGACAACGGTCCAAAGCAAATCACAGCCAGTCATCAAGTTTCACAATTCCCGGTTCAGACTACGAAAAATGTGCCCACTTCATCAAAGCCAGTATCTGTTGTATGATTCCAGGCATCTCTGATTGAACTGCTCGCGCCGCAAGCTGCAGAATGAGAATGCCACTCGAATTAACGAAAGGACAGACGTTCCCATGTCAGCCAACAGCCAACACGCCACAAACACGCCATACCTCTTTGCCCACAGTCTAGGACAACAACTGGACATGAGCGCCCAGGAGTTTCCAAGCGCAAACGCCGACGGCCTGCCCGTCGTAAACTTGACCCAGGAACAGAAATACATTTTCGATACACGCGGCTGGCTACTCATCCCCGGTGTCCTGTCAGAGGACGAAACTGCCGACATGCGGGACTTCGGCCTGCGCCTCCAACATGACCCTGACTCGATTCCTGAACATGAGCGTTCAACACTTGGCGGGCCGCTGCAAAAGCTCATCGATCATCCCGTCGTCGTCGGCTTTATGAATGAGTTTGTCGCATTCCCGCCTCTCTCGCGCCAGAATTGTTACGGATTCCGCATGGAGTCGTCCCACCTCTTCTACCGCGAAGCCGGCGACGGTAAGTTTGGGCCTCACAACGGCAGCGGCTTCTTCCGTTTTCCAGGCGACACTCACTTCTATCACAGCGTTCCCGGCAAGTCGCACGCGGGCCTCACTCGAGTCGTCTGGGAATTGAATCCAGTCTGCGATGGCGACGGTACGCTCGTTGTCAGCGGAAGCCACAAAGCCGCCTATCCCGCCCCCGACTCGATTCATGACCAGAATTCCCCAGTCTGGAGTGACTACAACTGTCCCGCCGGCTCCGTGCTCTTCTTTACCGAATCACTTACCCACAGTGCCCGCCCGTGGACCAACCGCGAAGTTCCACGAGTTGCGGTTTTCAGTTGCTACAACACTGTCGACAGCAAATGGCACGATTGGGACCCGGATCCCGATCTCGTGGCCTCGATGCCGCCGCTTCGCCAAACACTATTTCGACCGGTGCGCGCTGCCAACAATCTCAGCGACGGTTCGCACTATGGCGTGTAATTGAGCCACGCAGAAACTCCTTGAATGGAGCAGGCAGCGCAACGGGCATCAAGCCAAGTCTTTTGAACGCGGCCGCGGCCGCGCCCCTGTGTCTAGAGGTTCCTTTAATAGTCTCGAGCGACCTCGCTCCAAATGAATGCAGCAGGAGATGGACCCATGGCAACTCTGCTATCAGCAAGAAAAGCTGCAACCTTTCAAATGGGTAAAGGCGATTCCCGCAACTTGGTCGGGCCCTCAACCGGCGCGCAGGATATCACGCTGAACTATTCTATTTTTCAACCTGGGGAGGAGTTCCCTCAGCACTTTCACGAAGCTTCCGCCGACATCTTCATTGTGCTTGAGGGAGGCGTCTCGGTGCGGCAGGGTGATGCCTACACGCCAATCACGGCAGGAGAGTTTGCGTACGTGCCGTCGCCTGAAGTACACGGCACTGTCAATACCAGTGGCGCAGAAGCGACCCTTATCAGCTTCCAGGCCCCCCCCGACCTGGCGCTCTACCGGGGCGAGCGTGACCCTTCCCAAACAGGAACGACGCCGCGCCCCCCTGACAATCACAAGACCACTGTCCGCATAGACCAGCTTGCAACTGGTAAATCCTCAATGCAGGGCGTGGCGCAATCGTGGCAGCCCGCCTCCCCTGTCAATGGGACGCCGGAAATGCGGCTCGACTTCTTTGAACTGAAGCAAGGTGGGCAGGTCGAGGCGCCTTCATCCCAAGACAAGGAAGCTGTCTGGTTTGTCTGGGACGGGAATGTTACCATCAGCGCCGGCGGCGACACTCTGCAGGCAGGCCGCCACGATGGTGCGTTCATACCTCCCGGCGAGGCCCAGACCGTCCGCAACGACCAACGCGAACCGGCCCGCCTCATCCGCTGCCAGGCCGTGTAACTCTCGGTATCTACGAATAGCAGACCTGCCTCACCCACGAAGAGCACGGAGTTAAACCAGGAAAGTCCTCTGTGCCAATTCGTGTCCTTCGTGGATGAACCTCTATGTCTGATGCAAATTCAAATCGCCACTGCGGTCGAAACCGAGGCATCCCGCACTTCCTCCGCGCTTACCTCCCTGCCCAACTGATTGGACAGGTAAATGCCCTCAGAGATGAGCATGCAGTTCAGCGCAATCTCCGCGGTCGGCAGCAGTTCTACCCTGCCCTCCACCGCGGCGATCCAATGTTGCTGCGTCCCGTCGTAAATGTCTCCCAGCTCGCGAACGTTGTGCAGACGGAAGTCGAACATCCGTAAATCGGCCGACGAATCCAGGTCCAGATCGCCGGCGCTATGGAAGTAGCCGAAGGGATCTAGCCGCACACCGCCTTCGGCGCCGACGACATAGGAACCTTCGAAGGCGTCCAGATGGATCGCCCAAGCCTCGATTATGTCCAGAGTGATGTTGTCAGCCAGCCGCACAAAGCCCAGCCCCAACTCCTCTACATTGTAGTTGCTTCGCTCCCGCCGCGCCGCGTCCATCGCAATTTCCTGGTAGGTCTTGCCGGAGATGCGCAGCACGTCAGGGTTGCCCAGCAGGTATAGGACTGTAGAAATATGGTAGACACCCATGTCATAGAGCGCACCGCCGCTGGCGGTCTCCTTGTTCACGAACAAAGGAGAACCATAGCCGTCCACGAAGGGCCGTCCGCGTCTGCGGTAACCAGTAGAGCGAGCATGATATAACTTCCCCAGGTAGCCGCCGTCAATCAACGATTTGGCCGCTTTCGTCTCGTTAATGAAGTATTCGCGGTTCTGTATGCTGAGCATCAAACCGCATTCCCTCGCCTTCGCCAGCATCTTTTCGGCATCGACGTAAGCGCCGGCCATCGGCTTCTCGCAGAATACATGCTTACCCGCCTCGAGGCCTGCCACAGTCGCCGCCATGTGAAAGTTGTTGTGGAGACAGACGTCGACCGCGACGATGTCGTCGCGTGCCAGTAACTGCCGGAAATCCGTGTAAACGTCGGCGATGCCGTTTTCTGCAGCCACCCTCTGGGCCTCGGCCTCGTTTATGTCGGAAATCGCCGCAATCTCTACGTGCGGCATACTCATATAAGTCTGAACGTGGCCCTTTCCTATCTGGCCAACGCCGATAATGCCGATTCGAGTCTTCTCATCTGTCATTGTCAGATTCTCTTCGCTAAGGTGAAATTTCTTGGATTGTAAGAGTTCGCGCCATTGGCCGCCACTGCTGAAGATTGGGGTCCAATGTCGTTTCACACTTGCTCGCCCAGCGCGCGGCGTATCAGATCTCTTGTCTTGACCGCCGCGCCTTCCTCGTCCCCATCCTCGGGCGTTGATTCAATTCCCCAGACTCCATCATAACCGTTCTCCCGCAGGACCGAGAGCGCCTTGTGCAGATCGACCGACGGATCAATGCCCTGGCTGTCAAAAGAAAACGTCTTGAAATGGGTGAGACGAGCGAATCTTGCGCACATCTCCCAAGCTCTTTCCTGCGTCCCCTCCGCCCAGTTGTTCGTATCGAACAGCAGCCCGAGTCCGTCTACCTCTTCAAGCAGGTGCACAGTATTTTCCGGATACTTGGTCGGCCCCCAGTGGTTCTCCACCACAATCTCCACGCCAGCTGCCTTCGCCCTCGGGACGAGGTCGTTGTAGCCATCCACAATTATCTCGAAAATCTCGTCGGTCAACTCCTCCGGCCCGCCGGTATCAATCCGCATTTGCGATGCGCCCAGAGATTCAGCAACGTCCAGCCAGCGATAGGCCATTTCACGCCGCTGTGCGCGTTTGACCGCAGTCTCCTCATATATGTGGCCACCGTCCACAGCAATGCAGCCATAGGGGAGGCCCGCGTCCTCGGCCATACTCTTGGCGTTGGCCAGCCAACTTCTGTCTTTCAAGGCCGGCTCTATATGTTGCATCCACGGGTCCAGTTGGAAAAAGCCGTGGCTTTGGTTGAAGGCCACATAGCCGCGATAGTCCATCGCGCCGCTTTCGAACGATCGGCGAAAACTGTAGGAACAGATGCTGAACTTGTGTGTCATAGGTTCCATTTTCCGAAGATTATGTGAAATCGAGAAACACTTTTGCGCGCAGACCCACGTAGAACCGGTATGTCTCCCCCCATTTTGTAGCGAGCCCAGTCGAGAGACCTGCATCAGAGGATGCTATTAGAGAGCTGACCGGTAACCCCGCGATAAGCGCTGCTCGATCTGTGCCTGAAAAGCCGAAAATATGATTGTGATGATCCAATAGAAGACTGCCGCGATCAGCAGAGCTTCGAGGCTGCGAAAATTTGCCCGGCCTTGCTTCTGCGCCCTCCACAGCAGTTCCCATACAAAACCAGTAACCGAGATGAGCGAGGTATCCTTCAGCATAGCGATAAACTGATTGCCAATCGGTGGGATGACAAGTCGCAGTGCCTGCGGCAGTACGATGAGCCGCATGATCTGAAACGGGGTCATTCCCATCGCCTGGGCCGCTTCCCGCTGGCCAGCATCTACCGACTGAATTCCAGCCCGCATGATCTCCGTCATGTAGGCGCCGTAATTTAATCCCAGCGCCAACACACCTGCGGCAAGTCCGGACAAGCGAATACCCAATTGCGGCAGAGCGAGGAAGAAAAAGACGACCTGCAAGAGCAAAGGTGTGCCCCTGATGAGCGATATGTAAAAAGTGGATAGGGCATAGGCTGGAGGGGACTTGGACAATCGCCCCAACGCGCCCAGTAGGGAGAGTACCGTTGCCAAAACAATCGACAGCGCCGACAACAAGATGGTCAGCCAGACACCGTTGAAGATAAAAAACCAGTGACTGCGGATGAAGGCCCAGTCCAGCGAAATGGTCGTGAACTGCAGTCCCGCGACCGTAAAGTGGGACCCGCTGAACGCATACACGAGCGCAAGCAGCAGCAGTGCATACGAAACGCGC
Organism: Caldilineaceae bacterium; assembly: GCA_963662575.1. Taxonomy (GTDB): domain Bacteria; phylum Chloroflexota; class Anaerolineae; order Caldilineales; family Caldilineaceae; genus Bin5. The sequence goes on along the minus strand of OY759723.1, from coordinate 4,083,153 downwards.
ACGCCCATGGCAAAGCGGCGGGCGTCACGCCGTTGTGACGCCATAATCTGTTCGGCCTGAAATGCAAACCGGTCTTCTGCGGACGCTGTCGACATTCAGATTCCCGTAACGAACGACTGCGCCTGCATCTTCGCATTGTGAAGGCTGCTTCAGCTGCGCAGTTAGATCTTTTGTGCCTGCTCCTGCTTATTTGGTGGGATCAGTCGTCAGATCCTCACCAAACCACTCATTAGACAGGCCGCTTAGCGTGCCGTCAGCATGCATGCCGGCGATGATTTCGCTTACCTTCGCAACCAAACTGGCGATGTCCTTGGAAGCGTTCTTGTCGAAGGATACAGCAAGATTCTCCGAGAATACCGGTGTCCCCACTTTGTGAACGGGAACGCCTTCTGCCATGGCCGCTTCCACAACCGTGTTCGAAGTTAGAAATGCCTGAAATTCATGGCGTCCCGCTTGAATCTGCTGCGCGCAGTCGTTGTCCGTCGTCAGTGGAATTATGGATACGTCGGCGGGCGGGGCGTCGACATAGAAGCTGGAAGCTGGCAAACCCAAACTTTCCATGTCACCCATCAACCAGCTCTCATAGGTAGTCGAGGCGCCGACACAGATCGTCGCGCCGTCCAGATCGTCCAACGTCTCGACTCCCGACCCATCCACCGCCGCAAATTGGGCCGGCGTATAGTAGTAGGAGGGAGAGGCGAAGTCGAGGATTTTCTGCCTCGCCGTAGTGACGGTCATCGAGCCGACGCTCATGTCCCATTGGTCACCCCAGTTGCCTGCCGTGATCAGGTCCCAGTCCGGTGTAACGAATTCCACCTCGACACCAAGACGACTGGCGATTTCCAGTGCAACATCGACGTCGAATCCCTTGAAATTGCCACTTTCGTCGAGAAAACTTTGCGGCGCGTAATTCGGATCCGTGGAGATCCGTATCGTACCGCGTGCCTTGATCTCCGCCAGCAGGTCGTCCACCGCTGCCTGAGAGCCACCGTCATCGCCAGCGACTGCATCCTCTGGAGCAACGGGGGCCACACACGCGCTTGCCCAAAGGGCAGCAATCAGCAGGAATGGCAATAATCGTTTCATTGTGCATTCTCCTACCTAGTCAGATAAAATACATTTACGAAAGTGCGATTCTGTGCTTTGGATATAATATTACAGAGTACTGTAAAACCTGCAATAAGTCCCTCCACTTGCCCGAGCGAGCCCATGTCTAAGACGCTCTCCTCTATCGTACCGCAACATCCATACCCCGAGTTTCAAGAGTGGTGGAAGCTAGGGGAACAATTTCTGAAGATGATGGCAGACGCAATCCTATCCGAGTGGAGACCTCTTGCTTCGCACTCAGACGGTATCGCTTCAGTCCAGTCCATGGTCGACGAGTATATCTCGTTGGTTTACAAGCGAGATGCCAGGCCCCGACTGGCCGCCAGTTTCGCTACAGCAGCTGATCTTGATTCAGTTCAGTCGGGCGAGTTCGATGCGCTTTCCTATGCGTTCTTCCGGTCCGCTTACGCAATCCTGGCCACGCAGTTCAGCGACGACGAACTTGCCGCAGCACGCCGTGAATTCGCAGAACGAGTAGGGGCACTATTCTTCGTCCAACTGGCAGACCATCTGGCGCTGGAACTTCCCCGCGCCTTGAAGAACGATAGCGACTTCAATGCAGTTGGACGCGCCATTGAACGAATTGGCAGGTTCCTCCAAATGCAGGGATACCTGCGCAGTCACTTCGCCTTCCGATTCGATGTGACCGCCTACCGCGGCGACCTCCCAATTGCCCAAAAACGGGGCGATTTCCTGCAGGAGCTCGGTGACTGCGGCACTGCATATGCTCTCTATGAAATGGGCCACCCAGTGATTCTGCCCTCCGCTGTCTATCTCTATCTAACTGTAGGAGAGGCGCAGCATCACTCCTCTCGGACAATCGAAGAGATGTTCTCCCGTGTTGGGTGTGACGCTTGGGAGACCGACGATTTTGACCCGAGCGATTTCCCTTCCGACTTGGTTGTGGAGCTCTGGCAGGTCAGCCGTCGCTCGCAGATTGGCTAATGCGATGACAGATTTTCAGAAGAAAGCACATGGATCTGAACGTCCTGTCGTCATCAATTTAGAGGTCTCAGAAAGATCCCGAACCCCGCCAAATTTGACCTCCGCCCTGTCTCTCTGTTAGACTTTCCCTTGTGCTTTCCTCCAGCACGCCCCCATCGTCTAGAGGACTAGGACTCAGGCCTTTCAAGCCTGCAACAGGGGTTCGAATCCCCTTGGGGGTACAAGTGAGCCGCCCTGAGAGGCGCCCGATCCAGCACCTGCGTGTTCAGAAGAGCCCTGTGTCATAAGGTGGTCCTTCCACAACTTGACATTGGGCCTTTTTGATTCAGAGGAGAGCTGTGGTGACCATAAGAATAGAAGTCACCAACCATAGCGACGAAGGCGATCCCAGGATTGCAGCCTCGGCGCACAGGTTAGGAGTGGTTTCGCTAAGGGCCTGCCGAAAGTCGCATCTCTATTTCATTTCCAGCCGCACAGGTGAAACACCCAGCACAGAGCAGATCGAAAAGCTCTGTGCTTTTCTTTTGGTCGATCCTGTGACAGAAACGGCGCGCTCCTCCTCATTGCACAGCACTGAAGCGGCCAAAGGCCCGGGCCAACCTTCCGACGGTAAAGGCGCGCATGTAGTTGAAGTCGCCTTGCGTCCAGGCGTCACCGACATGGCGGCGCGTGAGTTGGAACGGGGCGCAGCGGAGATGGGGATTCGCGGCTTGGAAGCGGCAACCGCTACCCAATACCGCCTGACCGGAGAACTTTCCCAGGCCGACCTGCACCGGCTGGCACGTGGACTGCTGTGCAATGATACAATCGAGCGCTACAGCCTCGGCCCTATCGATCCGCTTTTCGGTCATGGCAGCGCTGCCCGCGATCGTGTAGAAAGGGTCCCCCTGGCCGGGCTGAATGAAGCGGAGTTGCTTCAATGTAGTAAGGAGCGAATGCTATCGCTTGATGTTCAGGAGATGAAGGAGATCCAGAGTTTCTATGACGAAGTCGGCCGCGCCCCCTCCGATGTCGAACTGGAAACTCTTGCCCAGACCTGGAGCGAACACTGCGTCCACAAGACATTCAAGTCGACGATAGCCTTCACGCGGGAGTCGACTACCGGACACACGCTTCCGGTGGAGGAGATTCAAGGGCTGTTGCACACATATATTCAGGCGGCGACCGAGAAAGTTAATCGTCCATGGGTGCGGTCGGCCTTCGTCGACGATGCAGGCATCATCGAGTTCGACGAGCAGTATGACCTGGCATTCAAAGTGGAGACTCACAATCACCCGTCTGCGCTCGAGCCTTTTGGCGGCGCAAATACCGGCATTGGCGGTGTCGTACGCGACATCATCGCCGTTTCGGCTCGGCCTATCGCCTGCACTGACGTGCTCTGCTTCGGCCCCCAAGACCTGCCACAAGACGAGTTACCCGTAGGCGTCCTACATCCCGCCCGTGTTGCCGAAGGAGTCGTGGCCGGAATTGGCGACTACGGCAACAAGCTCGGCCTGCCGACGGTCAACGGAGCGGTCATCTACGATGAGGGCTATCTTGGCAACCCGCTCGTCTTCTGCGGCGCCGTCGGCTTGCTTCCCAAAGGGTCCCATCCAACGCAGCCGCAGCACGGTGACCGCATCGTGGTCCTTGGTGGCCGCACCGGTCGCGACGGCATCCACGGCGCAACGTTTTCATCTGCGGAATTGACCCAAGCCACGCACATGGACTCCGGCAGTGCCGTGCAGATCGGCGATCCCATCACCGAGAAGGGGTTGATCGAGCTAGTTGAAGCGGCCAGGGATGCGCAGCTTTACAACGCGATCACCGACTGCGGTGCAGGCGGTCTCTCTTCAGCTGTCGGCGAAATGGGAGAAGAGTTGGGCGCAGATATAGAGTTGCAGGAAGTTCCTCTGAAATATCCTGGCCTGACGCCATGGGAGATCTGGCTGTCGGAAGCCCAGGAGCGTATGGTTGTTGCTGTGCCCCCCGCCAAGCTGCCGCGACTTCAGGAACTGGCAAACCTGTGGGATGTCGAAATGCGCGACCTGGGCCATTTCAGCGGTGATGGCTGGCTGCGCGTGCGCTACGGCGGCCGAGCCGTCGCCGAACTGCCGATGTCATTCCTGCATGACGGCCTGCCGCTACCCCGGCGCACAGCGCACCACCTAGACAATCAAGAGCAACTGTCTTCCCCCCGTGTCCCACTGGAGGACTTCAGCGCGCAGACCCATGCCAAAGAGATCCTCCTGCAAATGCTGGGCCATCCATCGGTGGCGAGCAAGGAACGCATTGTACGCACATATGATCACGAGGTGCGGGGAGGAACCATCGGGCGTCCCTTTGTAGGGCCGCATATGGACGGACCTGCAGACGCCGCGGTCCTCAAGCCCATGGGAACTTGGAGCCATTATCGCGCCTTCGCTCTCAGCGCAGGCATTAATCCGCTGTTGGGCAAGCGGGACTGCTACGCCATGGCCGTCAGCGCAGTCGACGAAGCATTTCGCAACGCCGTTGCCGTCGGCGCCGACCCCGACCGGATCGCGCTTCTTGACAATTTCTGCTGGGGCAACCCCACTTTGCCAGACCGGCTCGGCACACTCGTACGCGCCTGCCAGGGCTGTTTCGACGCCGCCACTGCCTACAACGCACCATTCATATCCGGCAAGGACAGCCTCTACAATGAGTTTGACGGCCAGCCGATTCCGGGGACGCTGCTCATTTCCGCCATCGGCTTAGTGCCGGATATGCGCCGAATATATGCCTCCCATCTCAAACAGCCGGGTAACCGCATTTACCTTCTGGGGGAGACACGGGATGAGATGGGCGGTTCCCTTTTCAGCCATCTACTGGAATGGGATGGCGGCGACACACCAATCATGCCCACCGAGCCGCTAAAACGCTACCGTGCACTGCACTCGGCCATGCTGCTGGGACTGATTCAAAGCTGCCACGACTTGAGTGAGGGCGGACTTGCGGTCGCCATGGCTGAAATGTGTATCGGCGGGCGGCTCGGCGCGAAGGTGGACATTGGTCAAGTGCATGGGAACGAATTGCCCCACTCCTACGTCCCACTATTTAGCGAAAGTAATGGTCGACTCCTGCTGGAAGTGGCGCCCGGCGACGTGAACGCATTCGAGGAGACATTAGCCGGGCTGCCGATTGTACATCTGGGAACTGTCACGCATTCGGACCAACTGGACTGTCAGTTTAACCAGAGGCGGCTCTTCTCACTGCCTATGAATGAGATCGTTTCTGCCTGGAAAGGGGCTGAAGGCTAATGACCGATGCGATGCTCCATTCAGGAAGTCTACAGGTTGATGGTGCGAATTAGTGATGACTTTGCCAGTCTTGATCCTTCATGTCTCTGGCGCCAATCGGGACGCCGAGGCCGCACGTGCATGCGAACTTGCCGGTGGGGCGCCGCATATTGTGCACATCAATCAGTTGCGGGCGGACGCCTGCACACTATCTGACTATGGGATGCTGATCCTACCGGGTGGATTCTCCTATGGTGACGCTCTCGGAGCCGGCGTTCGACAGGCTCTGGATCTGCGGGCTTATATGGACTCTCAGCTTCAGGAGTTCGTTGCGTCCGGCAAGCTCGTTCTGGGCATTTGCAACGGTTTTCAGACTCTCGTTAAGGCGGGCCTATTGCCTGGTACCCTAAATGGCGCCACAGGCCCATCCCCTCAGTGGGCGTCAACCGGGGAACGCGATGTGACTCTGACTCACAATGCCCGCGGCAGTTTTGAGTGCCGGTGGATCCATTTGGCCGTGGAAGGGAGTGCACAGGCAGCCTTCCTGTCCCAGATAGAAGAGCCGATTCTATGCCCTGTTGCCCACGGCGAGGGCAATTTCCAGGTATCCAATAGCGATGCCCTCAACCGCTTGGAGCAGAATGGGCTGGTAGCATTCCGTTATGTAGACGCCAACGGGGATTCTGCCGGAGGTCGCTACCCCATAAATCCTAACGGATCGGTCGCCGACATTGCCGGAATCTGTAACGCGGCAGGCAATGTCCTCGGGCTGATGCCCCATCCGGAAGATCACATCGACCCGACTCAGAATCCACTCGGTGGGGGCGGGCGGCTTGGCCTGTCTCTTTTTCGAGCTATGATTGGCAGTGCCTCTGGCTAATTTGAATCGCAATATGCCAAGTGCGGCGTATCGATTTCAGGAGCAGCTAAGAATGGACCCCAGTGTGCTGGATCAAACATTCGCCGGACTCGACTTGAACTTTCTCGGACCAAAGGGAAGCGGAAAAGTACGAGACTTCTACGAGCGCAATGATCAACTCATTCTCATCACAACTGACCGCCTGTCTGCTTTCGATCACATCCTGGGACTGGTTCCATTCAAGGGCCAAGTGCTGAATCAGCTTGCCGCCTTCTGGTTTGACCAAACGCGGGATATTGTTGCCAATCACTTCGTTGAGTCTCCGGACCCAAATGTGACTGTTGGCCGCAAGTGCCGAACTCTTCCCGTTGAGGTTGTCGTGCGCGGCTACATATCTGGCGTTACGAAGACAAGTCTTTGGTATCGCTATAGCCAGGGTGAGCGCATGATTTATGGCATGGAATTTCCCGTTGGAATGAAAAAGAATGACCCTCTACCCCAACCTATAATCACACCAACGACCAAAGCCGAGCAGGGCGGACACGACGAGCTTATCACCAGTAGCGAAATTGTGAACAGGGGATTGGTCGAGGAAGGGCTGTGGGATCGAGTCTGCACTGCCGCGCTCGCGCTTTTTGCCCGAGGCCAGGAGATTGCAAACCGAGGAGGGCTACTCCTGGTTGATACCAAGTACGAGTTCGGATTGGCGGAAGACGGTGAGTTACTCCTGATCGACGAAATCCACACGCCCGATTCCAGCCGCTTCTGGACAACTGCGAGCTACGAAGAGTTGCGCAAGGCCCGCGAGCATAGGACCGACGATGGCCTGAAAACGCTGGAGCCGGAGAACTTTGACAAGGAGTTTGTCCGCTTGGCTTACGCGGCGCGAGGCTATCTGGGGGACGGAGCTCCGCCGCCGCTGGCCAACGACTTGGCGCTGCAGGCGAGCGAACGCTATATCCGTTGCTACGAACTCCTTACAGGGTGCAGATTTGAGGTGGGAGCACTACCCGTTGCCGAGAGGGTGGCCAGGAATCTGCGGTCGCGTTTCGCACAGCATTAGGATGGGTGGAGCAGCAATGAGGATCTGCAAGTGAATGCCATGAAACGGACACCACTGGTTGGTGTAATTATGGGCAGCGCCACTGATTGGGAGCGGTGCATGAAATTCGCGGCAGAGACCCTGACCGAGTTCGATTTGCCGCATGAATGCCGTGTAGTTTCGGCCCACCGTACACCTGACTGGATGACCGAATACGCGTCGAATGCAGCCGGTCGCGGACTGGAAGCAATTATCGCAGGTGCAGGCGGCGCAGCCCATCTGCCTGGAATGGTCGCCGGTCACACACTCCTGCCCGTGATCGGTGTGCCGGTGCAGAGCCAGGCCCTCAATGGCATGGACTCGCTGCTTTCTATTGTACAAATGCCGGCAGGAGTGCCTGTCGCCACTATGGCTATAGGAAAAGCTGGCGCCATCAACGCCGCGCTACTTGCCATTTCAATATTGGGAGCTACACGGCCCGCGCTGCGCCAGCAATTACAGGATTTTCGCAACACGCGCGCCCAACAGGTGCTCGGCGAGCGTCTTGGCGATGGGGAATAGCACTGTGGTTCACAAGAAGCGGCAGTCACTGCCCCCAGGCTCTACGATCGGCGTTTTTGGCAGTGGCCAACTTGGGCGAATGCTGGCCATGGAAGCCCGCAGAATGGGCTACTGCTTGCACACCTTTTCCCCTGAGGGTAACAGCCCAACCGGTCAGATCGCCGACCGCGAATTCTGCGCGGCCTACACTGATCGTGAAGCTGTCCGCGCCTTCACACAAGCAGTAGATGCACTGACTTTCGAATTCGAAAATGTACCTTCGCTCGTGGCGAAGATTGCCGAGGCCGAAGGCGTATTCGTGCGCCCTGCCGGCAAAATTCTCCACGCCGCCCAGAACCGATTGCGGGAGAAGGCGCTCCTTAGCCAGGCAGGACTGCCTGTTACCCCATATCGCGCCGTAGTCAATCTCGATGAACTAAGAAATGCCACTAAAGAAATTGGCTTTCCAGCCATTCTCAAAACGGCAGCCTTCGGTTATGATGGTAAGGGACAGTTTCGTCTGGAATCCGACGGACAAGCCGAGGCTGCCTGGCAAGCGCTCGGCGGGCAGGCATGCGTTTTGGAATCCCTGGTGAACTTTGAGAAAGAAGTTTCGCTGGTTGCGGTGCGAGGGGTGGACGGCGAATTTGCAGCCTATTCTCTCGTCGAAAACCGCCACGTGAACCACATACTGGATGTCACTGTCGCACCAGCGGTGGTAGAGCCAGTTGTCGCTGCCGAAGCGGAAAGATTGGCCCGTCAGTTGTGCGAATACATTTGCCTTGAAGGTGTGCTCTGCCTTGAGTTTTTTCTTCTGCCGCGGCCGCAGGATGGAAGCATTGCAGCGGACGCCGGGCCACACCAGGATGGGCCCCTACTGGTCAATGAGATCGCCCCCAGGCCTCATAATTCCGGCCACTGGACGATCGAGGGTGCTGTAACCAGCCAATTCGAGCAGCAGTTGAGAAGTGTATGTGGTCTGCCTCTCGGATCAACAGAGCAGATTCGTCCGGCCGTCATGTTGAATCTTCTCGGTGATCTCTGGGATGATGGAGAACCGGACTGGCAAACATTGCTGGCCCACCCTAGTGCAAAGCTGCACTTATACGGTAAGGGAGAAGCGCGACCCGGCCGCAAAATGGGGCACCTGACAGTTACGGCTGCCACCATCGAGGCGGCCTTAGAGACTGGCCTTGCGGCGCGAAAGGCCTTACAGGTGAATTGAGCAAGCTATCGGGTAGAAGGCCCGACGTCTTGCACGCCACAGAGTCGATGAGTGCCGGCTTACAGCGTGAAGACACTCTTTACTTCAAGGAGTTGCAGATATGCCTCTGTCTGACTCACCCCGCGAAGCATGCGGCGTCTTTGGGATCAGTGCCCCTGGGATGGACATTGCCAGGCTGACCTATTTTGCCATTTACGCCTTGCAGCATCGAGGCCAGGAGGCCGCCGGCATCGCCACCTGCGACGGCAAAACTGCCCATATCCACAAGGGTTTGGGCTTGGTTTCTCAAGTCTTCAATGAAGACAATCTGCATCACTTGCAAGGACATTTGGGAATTGGCCATACCCGCTACTCCACGACCGGATCCCCCCGCCTAAACAATACCCAGCCATACATTTTGGAGACTCTCGACGGCCCCCTGGCCATTGGTCACAACGGCAATTTGGTTAACGCCCCCCAACTTCGCCGCGAACTTTTGGAGCGGGGTGTGGGCCTGTCCACTTCGACCGACAGCGAACTAATCATCCATCTGTTGGCCGGTGCCCGGGGTACGTGGTTGCAGCGCATTCGCCAGATGATGACGATTGCCGAGGGCGCGTACGCGCTGACAATCCTCACGCGCGATGCCATATATGGCGTGAGGGACCCGTGGGGACTGCGCCCGCTCGTGTTGGGGGAGTTTGAGAATGGCCTGGCAATTGCCTCTGAGAGTTGCGCCTTCGCTACAATTGGCGCCCGCGCCATCCGGGAGATCGAACCTGGCGAAATTGTACGCATCGACAAGGACGGATACGAAATTGTACAGGGTGTACCGGCAGAAAAGAAAGCGTTTTGCACGTTCGAGCAGATCTATTTCGCACGGCCAGACAGCATACTCGGCGGGCGCCTTGTCCACCGCGTGCGCCAGGCATTGGGACGCCAACTTGCCCGCGAGGCGCCGGCTGAGGCCGACATTGTGGTTCCCGTACCTGACAGCGGCACTCCTCACGCTATCGGCTTTGCCCAGGAAAGTGGGATAGTCTACAGCGAAGGTCTCATAAAGAGCCGCTACATCGGGCGCACCTTTATTCAACCGACGGACCGCCAGCGAAAAGTCGGCGTGGCAATGAAATTCAATCCCCTGCCCGATAATCTGAAGGGTCAGCGAGTCGTACTGGTGGACGACTCGATTGTGCGCGGTAATACCAGCGGTCCGCTCGTGCAGCTTCTGCGGGACGCAGGCGCGTCCGAAGTTCATATGCGAGTCGCCTGTCCGCCTATCCGGTTCCCCTGCTTTATGGGTGTTGACATGGCTAGCCAGTCGGAGCTAATCGCCGCGCAGAAGGACCTGGAAGAGATAAGAGTCTACATTGGTGTCGAATCTTTGTCCTATCTCAGCGTGGAAGGCATGATGAGCACGCTGCGAGCAGAAGATGGCTACTGCAACGCCTGTTTCACCGGCAGTTACCCGTTCGATACTCCCATGCTTGAACTGGAATTGGAACTCAAAGGAAAGGAACAATTCGCAGGCGTACTTGGCAGCTGATATGAAGTGCTGCGCGGTGACTTGACAAGATCTCCAACTTCCTTCTGCCACTATGACGGAGAGGCATTTCCCTTCCCGCTTTGCCAACCACAGATTCCAATATGAAAATTCTGCTAATCGGCTCCGGAGCCAGGGAGCACGCACTCGCATGGAAATTGTCACAGTCGCGGCACACCGAGCGCCTCTTCGTTGCACCAGGTAACGGCGGCACCACTTCAATTCCCAATGGTACAAACGTCCCCGTTGCCGCCGACGATCTAGCTGAACTGCTCCGTTTCGCCAGCGAGAACGCGGTCGACCTGACGGTTGTTGGACCGGAAGTCCCACTAGTCGCTGGAATTGTCAACGAATTTGTCGCGCACGGGCTACAAATATTCGGGCCGGGCAAGGCAGCGTCACAACTAGAGGGTTCCAAGGCCTACTCAAAGGCGTTTATGAACAGGCACGGGATTCCTACCGGCTGGGCGCACGTTTTCAATGACTTTGAATCGGCAGCCGACTTTGTCCATGATTTGGATGTCCTTCCCGTCCTCAAAGCCAGTGGATTGGCCGCTGGCAAAGGCGTTCTGTTGCCAGCGAGTCTGGACGAAGCCGTCGAACAGCTGCGAGCTATGATGGTGGAACGTCGTTTTGGCGACGCCGGCACGACCGTCCTGGTTGAAGAACGTCTACAGGGACCCGAGTTGTCAATTCTTGCTTTCTGCGACGGCCGGGAAATCAGACTTATGCCGGCAGCGCAGGACCATAAGCGACTGCTTGATGGCGATGGAGGACCGAATACCGGCGGAATGGGCGCATTTGCACCGTCGCCGCTGGCAACGCAGGAATTGTTGGCGGAAGCGGAACGCACAGTTCTGCTTCCTACACTGGCCGGCATGGCCTCCGATGGGGCACCCTACCGAGGCATTCTCTACGCTGGCATAATGTTGACCAAACTGGGACCACGAGTACTGGAGTTCAACTGTCGTTTTGGCGACCCTGAAGCCCAAGTAATTCTGCCGCTGCTGCAAAGCGACCTGGTCGAACTGATGCTGGCGTGTATTCACGGCACTCTAGGGCAGAATGAACCTGACTGGTCCCAAGATTCCGCTGTGACCGTCGTAATGGCCTCCGGTGGTTATCCCGATGCCTATGAGACTGGCAAGCCGATTTCCGGCCTTCCTGTAGGGTCTGTCAGTGAAACTGGCACCCTCGTCTTTCACGCCGGGACCAGGTCGGACGAGTCGCGTCCACCTGATGGGAGTTCGGATGAGGAGATAGTTCTCACTGACGGCGGGCGCGTACTCTCCGTCACGGCCACAGGGGCCAACTTCGCGAAAGCCGTTGACGAAGCATACCGTATTGTCGACCACATTCGATTTGAAGGCGCGGTCTGGCGCACTGACATTGGACTCAATGTTGCCTTTCAAGAATAGGAAACTTTAGGGACGAATTGATAGGCCCCCAGCAAGTTGGCTGCGGCATCCCTTGGAGTCCCTTCGTTACAATCAACTCGGATTGATCTCATCCCAATTTACTGGCAAATACTAAGCCACATACATTGTCTGTCTTGGTCAGCCCTCTATCACTGCCGCCATTCAGGCTTTTTGAGAGGATAGTCGGTAGGCAGCCGCCGCGTTGGTTGAGCCGCACTGCTGGATAGAAGACGAAGGTCGGTGAGGCGTGGTTTTGGAGGGGGGCGTTGCGGGCGGAGTCCCCCCGCACAAGGGAGGGCCGAAGGCCCGACCCCCAAAATGCAGGGAGAGTGGAGTGAGGAAACACACTGGCTCCCCTCATTCTGGGTTTCTCTTTCAATGCAGCTTAGTAGTTACGGTCACTATGATTTCTGAAACTTTCACGGGGAGGCCCCATGGCTCTTATTCCAACAATGTTGCTGAAACGTCTTTACACATTCGCCAGCTTGCAGAACACGGCGGAAGGCGTACAGTTTTCGATCAAGAATCGACTGAGCGATGCCAGACTGACCGGATTTCATGGCATCAGTATTGACGGCCAGGAGATTTCCAACGACAATCTGTCTCTGGATTTCGGTGACGGCCACGCTATCTCACCAGACCAGGTCAACAGCGGCGAGTCGTTGGAATTCCCTTTGCGCAAGGAAGTGATCATAACGGCCCGCATTCCACCTTTGGAAATGGGATCGCACACGATTCGAATCGGTGTCCAGACTTCCCCATTTGGCCGGATCCAATTCACGGTCGATGATGCCATCTCGGAAAAAGTTGACGCGCCGCGCATCCCGCGCGATCGCGATGACGACTACAGCGAAACGGCAATTCGCGCCCGTCAGACGTTTGTCAAAGAGTACACGGGCCATTCGCTTGAACATGTCTCTCAGTATTCTTTTGATCCCCATAGTTTGCAGGGCAACGTTGAGAATTTCACTGGCGTGGCGCAAGTGCCAATTGGCTTTGCGGGACCTCTGACGGTATGCGGCGAACATGCCCATGGCGATTTTCTAGTTCCCCTGGCTACAACTGAAGGAACGCTTGTCGCCTCCTATAACCGCGGCATGAAGCTGCTCAATCTGTCCGGGGGCGTCAAGTGCACTGTGGTTGCCGATGCGATGCAGAGGGCTCCGGTCTTCGTATTTGAAGATGCCCGCGGCGCACGCGATTTTATGGAATGGGTTGGCGAAAACATGACCCCAATAAGAGAAGAGGCCGAGGCCACATCCAGCGTGGCAAAGCTGGACAACATTGATCCCTACCAGTCCAATAAGTTTGCCTTTCTGCGTTTCAACTACCAGACTGGAGACGCCGGAGGCCAAAACATGGTGGGGCGCGCTACCTTTGCTGCCTGTTCGTGGATTCTGGACAATTACGATGGTCAGGAAATAAAGAGATTCTATCTTGAGTCGAATTTTGCGACAGACAAGAAGGCGTCGCAGGTAAATATAATGCGCACGCGGGGAAAGCGCGTTACCGCAGAGGCGATCATTCCGCGCGACGTGCTTATCCAGAACATGAGGGTAGCACCGGAACAACTATTTTATCATTACGGTGTTGCCAATATCGGCTCAATTCTGGCCGGGGTCAACAACAACGGACTCCACTCTGCAAATGCCATCACGGCCATTTTCATTGCTACCGGCCAAGACGTGGCAAACGTCTCCGAATCTTCGGCCGGCCTAATCTATGTTGAATTGACCGAGGAGGACGATCTTTACATCTCGATAACGATTCCTTCGCTCATTATCGCTACATACGGTGGCGGTACTGGGTTGGCAACACAACGTGAATGCCTGGACCTGCTGGGATGTAGCGGCAAGGGCAAAGTTTACAAATTTGCGGAAATTGTAGCAGGAACTGTATTGGCGGGAGAGCTATCGCTGGCCGCTGCCATTAGTTCTTTGGACTGGGTCAGTAGCCATGAGGAGTATGGGCGGAATCGCTAGGCCCAGATGATACGCCAGCCGACTGTCGAGCGATTCCCCAAACAGGCTGTGCCTAGAGCTAAGATTCGGCATAACAGTTAACGCCGCTTTCGCAAAGTTCAGATAAAGCATGCGAAAGCGGCGCTATTCTTAGCAGATATTGTGCCAGATGGGGCCCGTTTAACTGACACCTTTTGTTTAGACTGGGGGACAGGGATTTGAACCCCGATCACCTGATCCAGAGTCAGGCGTTTTGCCGATTAAACTATCCCCCATCAAGCAGATTCGTTCAACGTATTGTAGCATATCGGACGTTCGCGAACAAAAACCGCGATTCATCCAGTTCCGAAAAATAACCGAAATTCCTACTAGCCACCAGACAGGCGCCAGACTACTCTAGTCGGAAGGTCTACTTCCCTTCCTCTTTTGTTAGCCCTTCCAAAAAGGTCGTCGCGCGTCCGATGCGCTGCAGTGTTTCGTGGCGGCCAAGGGCGACAATACTTTCAAACAGCGGCGGAGAAACCTTCTTTCCACTCACTGCGCCGCGAATGGGCCCAAAGAAGTTGCCTGCCTTCACCTCAAGTTCCGCCGCCCTTTCGCGAAAAGCCCCTTGGATCGCGTCTGCCTCAAAAGGTTCCACTTCGCCTAACAGCAAGGCGCCGGCGCGCAACATCGCTATGCTCTGGGCCGCGTCCATCTTGCGGCCGATCAATAGCTTCGGATCAGAATATGACAGTTCGTCCGAAGTCAGATACGCCCAGTCGACCCAATCTGCGCCTTCGTCAAGTCGTTTGAGGCGCTCCTGGATTACAGGAATCAGAACATCCAATCTGCCGTCTGAATTCAGTTCGTCTTCAGAGAGCCCCAGTTGCCGACTCAAGTATGGCACAAGAGCTACTTTGAGGGCAGCAGGTGAAAGCGATCGAATATAGAGCCCATTGAGCCAATCCAACTTTTCGTAAGGTAGTGCCGCCGCAGAAGGGTTGATCTCGTCTAAGCAGAAGCGATCAATGGCTTCCTCCCGGCTGAAGACTTCCTGTTCTGGGTCAAAATTCCAGCCAACGTTTGTGAGGAAATTAAACATCGCATCGGGCAAATATCCAGCGTCCTGAAATTCATGAACCAGCGCCAGAAACTCCTTCCCTGCCACCAGTTTCTTGCGTTTGCTCATCTTGCCTTTTCCGCTGGGGTCTAGAATGACTGGCAAGTGAACTAATACCGGCATGTCCCAGCCAAAGGCATCAACAATTAACTTGTGAATCGGTGCTGTGGCCAACCACTCTTCTCCACGCAGTACGTGCGTTATCTCCATCAGGTGATCATCGACCATTGCAGCCAAGTGATACGTCGGTAGCCCGTCGGCCTTCAGCAAAACCTCATCCTGCATCTGTTTATTCTCTACTCGAATATCACCCCGTACCAGATCTGTGAATGTCGTATCGCCTTCCAGAGGCACTGCGAAACGAATGACCGAAGGAATTTCCTCAGCCTCGCGTTGGCTGCGCTCTTCGTCTGACAGCCTCCGGCAGTGTCTATCATAGCCAGTGCGGTGGCCTGTTCGCCTCTGTTCTTCTCGCAACGAAGCCAGGCGCTCTGGCGTGCAAAAACATCTATAAGCATGGCCGCGGTCGATCAGTTCCTGTGCTTTCTCTAAGTAGATTTCCTGCCGCTGCGACTGAACGTAAGGCGCGAAAGGCCCTCCGATGTCCGGACCTTCGTCCCATTCCAAGCCCAACCAACGCAGTCCTCGTATCAAGCTGTCCAGGCTTTCAGGCTCGAATCGTTTGCGATCGGTATCCTCGATGCGCAGAATAAACTGTCCTCCCGTTTTTCGCGCCCACAGCCAGTCAAATAGAGCTGTACGCAGGCCACCCAAATGCAGATGGCCTGTAGGGCTGGGGGCGAATCGAACTCGGGCTGGGCTGTCTCCATCTCTTGTCATAGTAGTGCCTCAATCGGTAAGTTCACCTTTTAGCTTCCGCGAAACGCGCCCGATAGACTAACACATGAGAAAACGCCCGTCAACGTGGGGCTGTCCGGAATCTCTCGAACTGCCCAAACCAGCTAGAAAGACACTCTGCAGGCACCTCTCACTCTGTGTTTTTCCTTAGCTTTTCTTCCTTCTACTATAGCGTGATAAGTTGCACATAAACTGGAATTGCGATGCCTTCGCACGTCGGCTATACTGTTGATCAAATCTGCCGGCCGTCTCAAGCCCGCTACGGGCGGCGGGGGAGATGAGACTCTTGGCGGAGACCGAAGTAAGCGCACAGCCGGCGTAGCCAGGCTTAGGGAATCATCTTGCCATTGAACTATCATCCTGTAGGTTTTGACATCGCTACAGGCGCGGTTGCAGCAGTCGCTGCCGCCCTGGATAACCGATTTCACCACCCGGCGGCCAATGCCAAATTGGGACGTCAATTGTCGCTTCTTCGACTCAGTTCGAATCTTCCCCGCAATTGGGGCTCCGGTTTGGCAGTCTGGGCAACTGAGAACCGCCCCCACAACCGCTCCCTTTCTTTTAACCTGACCACTACCGACCTTGCCCAGTGGAACGTTAGTCAGTATGACCATCTCGATCCGGACAGGCGCTTCGATACTATCGTGGTTGGCGTGCCATCCGGGGCTACTGCACACATTTGTGCGAGCCTTGGCGCCCCTTTGTTAGCAGACGCGTTCCCCATCACATTCTCCTCACGAGGCAAACCGGACGACATTTCCGGTTATCAGCAGCGCAGCGTGGATCTGCTAACGCCCATCCTGAACCATAATCCTGACTTGCTTGCTGTTAGCGTCTTCGACCCAATCCACGGGCGTCAACAGATCAAGCGAGGCGTCAGCATATATCTCAAATTGGCAACTTTGCCGGACCACTACAAGAGGTTCATACGCGAACGTCTGATACCGGGCGGGTCGCTGCTCCTCTTAACCAGTTCCTCCAAATGGAGCCAGTATGAGATTGGCGCCCGTCACAGATTGCAGATCGGTGGGTATGGAGGGTTTACAGATCAGGAGTTTATCCGTGGTACGCCCTGGCTGGACGACTGGCTGCATGAAGAAGGGGGAGTTCAACGCAGTGGTTGGCGGCTTTCCCGTCACTGGACATATCAGCCGGAGGCTCAATGGGGCTCAATTTCAGGATTCGCCACTTCCGTGCGGGACCACGCCGGTGACGAAGGCTTACCGATTCACACGCTTTCGTTCTCCTCTATCGACGAAATCAGTCGGACCGCCTTCTACGCCTGGCAATGGCTGTTCTATCTTTTGGGAATCCAGCCCGGGGCGATTCTTATCGAGAGTGGTCCGCAGATGAATCCGGTGATTGGTCTGCGCAGTCCGGTAATCCCACTGTGGTTGCCGTCCACGTGCAGCCGAAGTCATCTCCTCCTTCAAGGAATCTTGCAAGATTTTCCTCCTCAGATCCCGGTCTTGTTTCAGGCCTGGCCAACCGGAAACCTAACCCCCGACGTGATTCCCGCCAAGATCTGGAACACAACGCTCTCGGGTCGGCACGGACGCTGGCTGGGGGGCGACCCTCTTCGTTTTCCCGGAGACTTTTCGACCATTGCCCAAATGACGCCGGCCATAGAAGAGTGGAGCAAACGTCACGCACACAAACTGCAACGCTATCTGCGCGGAAGCGAACTGAATGAGCTGAAAACGCTTCTGGCCAGCGGAGACGAACAGACTGACAATCAAATGCAAGCGGGAACAGAGCAGGCGGAGTTTTAGCGAAATGTATATGTCATGTTGTGTGTGGGCTTTGACCGCTTCTACAGAAAGTGTCCTCGCGGACATGCGTGCATTGGACTTCCGCTGGCTCGATATCAGGCCAGATTTCCTGAAGCCGGCTGATAGGCAGGTCCTCGCGGAAGCAAATTCTATGAAGGTGTCTTCGGTAGCCGCCTCATTTGGAACGCCAGACAACTCTGCCCTCGACAGCTTGGATCAAAACGCGCGAAAAACTGGATTGGAGTATGTTGAGCAGGTTGTTGATGACTGTGCGGCACTGGGTGGCGCCGTAGTCTATCTTGTGCCTGGGCGTAACGATAGCCTGGAAGCCTTGTCCTGTTATGCCGACTCACTTGCGGTTGCCGCTGAGAGTGCGGCTGGCCAGGACGTCAGACTTTGTGTCGAGCACTTTCCCGGAACTGCTCTACCCACGGCTGCCGCTACACTCGAATTTATCACAGCGATCGATCATCCCAACCTCGGGCTACTATTTGACATAGGCCATGTGCAGATGAGCGGTGAGAGTCCCGCTGAAGTCATCAGGCAGGCCGGCGATCGCCTCTTCTATGTCCATCTCGACGACAACGACGGTGTCGGTGACTTGCATTGGGCGCTGCTGGATGGCGTGTTGACGGCAAAGACGCTTCGGAGCACGTTTGAAGCTCTTCAGGACATTGGCTATTCAAGTGCCGTAAGCCTTGAACTAAGTCCCCAACTAGAAGACCCCTTTCAGGCGCTCAAGCGAAGCCGCAAGATCGCCATAGATTGTGGCTCCGAGTTTCTTCTCCAATATTGATAGGAGGCTTGAATGGCCTGGAAGTTTGAAGTCCTGCTGGAACCAATTGGCCTGACAGAAGGGCCGGTCTGGTTCGATGAGTCGCTCCTGTTCACAAACATCCCCAACAGTCGCATCATGCGTTACGACCCTGAAGACGGTCAGGTTAGCGTGTGGCGAGAGCATACGAATCAGGCCAATGGCCTAATGTTGGATGGGAAGGGTCAGGTGAACGCATGCGAAGGCGGCGGTCGACGCATGGTGCAGTACGCGCAGGGCCTTGAAACTATCGTTGTCTGTGACGAATTCGAAGGGAAGCGTCTCAATAGCCCTAATGATCTGGCAATCGACAGCAAGGGCCGAATCTGGTTTACCGATCCACGTTACGGCGACTTCCGTGATGATATGGAGTTGGATCACGAGTCAGTCTACCGATTGGATAAGCAGGAGGACGGAAGCTGGCTGCCTGTACGTGTGACTTACGACACAACCGCACCAAATGGTCTACTCCTCTCTCCTGACGAGAAAGTACTTTATGTGGCCCAAAGCAAGCACGGAGAGGGCGAGTTGCGTGAACTCCGGGCCTATCCTGTCCTCAACGAGGGTTCGGGCGAACAGGGCCCAATTGTAGGGCCCTTTGAAGTGCTCCATAATTTCTACCCTCATCGAGCGGTAGACGGAATGTGCCTCGACACTGAAGGAAATATCGTAGCCACTGCCGGTTGGGGGACTAGCGGCCCTGGCGGAATGATTTACGTTTTCGCACCAAACGGAAGAGTGCTGGAAACCCACCCTCTGCCTTGCGACAGCCCTACCAACTGTACGTTTGGCGGCCCTGAATTGCGCGATCTGTACGTTACGAGCATGGAGGGGCATCTTCTGCGCGCCCGTACTGACCGACAGGGACTGGGCGCCGTTTAGCCAGACGGCACAACCAAAGCTTTTCCCATATCGAATTGGAGTCTTCGGCACAGAGGCCGACTGCCGACGTCGTGTCGATACGACAGTCCCGTCACAGAGGGAACGGCTTGGCACAGTCTGTTCCCGGTGGCTCTTGCGCTCTGGACAGGATACTTCCCTGTTTGGTTGAAACGGCTTACGCAATGCCCCGCTCCGTCGCGTTGTGGTATACTTGGCTTTTTGGCGACTATCTAAGGAAGATGAATTAGGAAAAGGATGTAGCGAGTGGCGATTACGCGCACGCGGGTTGCAGATGATACATGGGTATTCACTAGTGCGCTTTACGCAGAGGTGAACGCGGGGCTGGTGGTATCGCCTGAAGGGGGCATTCTGATAGATACGCTGCCCTTTCCTTCAGAGACTAAGCAGATAATCGACTTTGCGCAGCAAGTCTGTCCGGCAGGTGTTCGCTACCTGATCAACACGATCAGCCACGCGGATCACGTCTATGGCTCTTGCCTATTCCCGGAAGCAGAACTCATAGCTCATGAGTCCGCCCGTGACTTGCTCGTTCGCTATGGCCGTAGGGCCTTGGAGGAGGCGAGGGAGCATACTAACGAATTGCTGCGAGTCGAAATCCGGCTTCCAAAGATTATTTTCAATGAGGGCTCTGTTATCCGTTTAGGCGACAAGACAGTCCATATCATGCATGCCCCGGGACCCGGACCGGATGTATGTGTTGTGCATGTGCGTGAGGAAAAGGTGTTGTTCGCCAGCGACCTGATGATGCCGGTGCCGGTTATAGCCTCTCCGCTTGCCGATATCGAATTGTTCAAACAGTCTTTGCATAGTCTCCACGAGTTTAATTTGGAGACCATTGTTCAGGGGCATGGAGACATTCTCTTGCGAGGGGAGGTTACTCCCAGCATCGAAGAGAGTATCAAATATTTGAACGAAATTGAAGAGCTGGTCGAACGTCTGCTATCTGAAGGGGCCACCAGACGAGAGCTGGTGAGCAATGATATCGAGAAATTCGGCCGGAATCGCATCCCATTAGGCGGGCTTGTGCAAAATTTCCATCAGGCAAATCTGGTCTTTCTGTGGGAAAAAGCAAAGGCTGCCCGTAAGAATGAGCCCCAGCCGGCATAGAGACCACTTGAATACTCTGGCTTCTTTCTTCAATATCAGGACCCGTTGAATCCTTGGCACCATAGATCCTACGAGTGGCGGCAATGCCAAGCGGACATCATTCAGTGCGATGGCAGTGAATTCAAGGTCTTCGCGACCATGCGATTAAGTAGTGAGGAAGTAACGTTAGGACCTACGTGAATCAAACTTTGGATCAGCTAGTCAGCCAGATTGAAGACCTTTCGCCGGGGCAGCGGCGACTGCTTCTGCGACAGATGAAGGCGATGGGATTGCTGGAGGCGGAGGAACTGTTGTCTGACCGAAATCCACTGCCAATTGCATTGGCCGTACAGCCCAATAATCTGAAGAGCCCAAGAGAGATTCTTACGTCGGAACTAGGCGAGCAGGCACCCCCGCGGCCCGCTGAGCGAACTCGGTTTTCTCCCTATCGCCCCCCTGTTAGTGGTCGTGCTGTCCTGGGCTCACCAACAGAAGACGGCGAGACCCCATTGGAAGTGGCTCCCCTGCCGGGAGTAGCGCCGACCAAACCGATTCGGATCGTGTTTGACGGAGGCAGCCGAGGCAACCCAGGCGAAGGTTACGGAAGCTTTGCCATGGAATGGCCAGGAATACCACGGGAAATTGTTCAACTGAAGTTCGGCGACCGCGTTACTAACAACGAAGCCGAATACGACACCTTGATCGCTGCCCTGGAAGCGATACGAGATCGTCTTGTCGAACAGCAGATCGATCCTAAGACGACCTCGCTGAGTATCTGGGGTGATTCGCTGTTGGTCTGTAATCAGGTGAAAGGCGAATGGAAGTGCAAAGAGCCGCGCCTGCAGGTCCGTCTAAACAGGGTGCTTTCCTTGCTCGGGAATTTTGGGAATCCCGAACTTAGCCATCATCCGCGAGAGAAGAGTGTAGAAATCCTGGGACACTAATGTCCTTTGGATGCTACCATACGACGATGAGCGTTAAAGAGATTCTGCATCAACATAACGTTTGTAATTGGCCCCGTTCCGCCGGGGACGGGCGTTAGCATTCCTGCAACGGCTTCCACGCTTGCCCGTTCGCAATCTCCTTTCAAGCCCTCTTCGGTGTAGGTTGTACCAAAGTCAACGACAACTGCGCCGGGCTTAATCCACGCACCCGTTACCATCTCTGGCCGACCAACAGCTACACACAGAATGTCCGCATTGCGGGCAACAGCAGGCAAATCTTCAGTGCGGCTGTGCGCGATCGTCACAGTTGAATGTCGATGCAGCAACAGAAGTGCCATAGGCTTTCCGACGATGTCGCTGCGCCCTATGACAACAGCATTCTTGCCCTTGAAATCCACGCCGGCCTCTTCCAATAACAGGATGCCTCCTGCAGGAGTGGCTGGCACAAAGTGTGGTTGGCGTTGCGCGGCCAGCCTGCCGGCATTAACGGGATGGACGCCGTCAACATCCTTTGCCGGGTCCAGGAAGTCGATCAATACAGAGTCATCAATGTGATCGGGCAGAGGCTCCAGGACCATGATGCCATGAACCGATTCGTCGTTGTTCAGTGCCTCAAGCGCAGTCTCGACTTCACGTTGACTGCTGTCGCCTTTCAGTTCAACGTGCCTTAACGCGGCGCCAACGCCCTGGCAGGCGCGACGGATGGAGCGCAGATAGCCTTTTACTGCGGCATCCCCGCCGACCTGTAATGCGGCCAGCGTCGGCTGTGCGCCGGTCTCTTCATACAGACTGGAGAAACTCTGTTTCAGTTCCCCCTGTAACTGTTTTGCAAGTTGCCGGCCGTCCAGAAGTTTCGCGCTCATATCGTTATGCCCAATGTTTGGGAGCATGCCGCGCGAGCCGCGACGTAGCTTCTTTCGGCAGCAATTGTCAGCGCATCCACTCTGCCCTTGCCTTCCGAAACATATTTCTCATCCTTGAGAAACTTCAGATTGATATTCACATTGACTAGCGCGCTGTGAAGAGCCGCGAAGGCCAGGTGAGCCGCCGTTGCCGCATCACTGACAACATTGGCGTTGCCCTTTTCTGCGATGGGAGGGGTCAGATCCAAGACCTCGGCACAATGCGCGGCGATTCTGAGTGGAACCTCCGCTGCCTCTCGGAGTGCGGACTGCATTGCTTCAGCGCGGGCTGCTTTCTCCTCCTCCGTAACCCGGGGCATTGTGTAACATGCTGCCACCGCACTGAAGGCCTCGGCGTCCTGATCAGCCAGACCCAGGAGTTTGGCTCGCAATTCCTCCGTCCGATGCAAATGCCCCTGCAACTCTTCTTCCACTGCCGCGTACTTCTTTCGTCCGACCGTGAAGTTCAGGACCATGCTAAGCAGTGCGGCAGCCTGACAAGCGGTAAGAGCGGCCGCCGCGCCTCCACCTGGCGTCGACTCTCCCGAGGCCAGCTCATTCAGGAATGTCTCTACAGAGACACTTGCTGTATCCAAATCTGTCACGATATGACCTCTCCAGGGAAGGGTTTCGAATCCTCAAGGGCGTTGACATTGAACGTTGGTACATTATCGCAGAAATCAACCGCACGTGACGATACGACCTATTGCCGAGTCACTGACGTCAGTCTACGGACCTGAGGCGTACAATGACACGAAACTCCATGAGCTATGTTCTTGCATTCGTACCTCCGATTATAGCATCCACTTAGGCAGACAGCTAGCCATTGGGGAGCGAGAGTCAGACCTTCTGCCAGTGAAGGGACACGGATCTTCCTGCCTAATTTTTCAATCGAAGGAGAAAGGAAAGGCAGGCTGCGCCGCCTCAAAGTTTGATAGGACATCGAATACCCGCGAAGCATTGACAGTTCGGGTCTCCTTTAGTACGCTGCCCTTACTTGGTGAGTGAGAAAAGTGGATACAGGCGTCACTTCTACTGAATTTGCCAGTGCGGGAGATTCGGAAGAGGTTGCAGGCTATAAACTACTAACAATGAGGACGACTCAACCATGAAAAGTCGTGCGCTGATCTGCAATGCCCAGCAAGAGTTCTCGCTGCAGGAATTTGACATTCCACGGCTCGCTTCCACTGATGTGCTGGTACGCTGTGTCTGGTCCGGTGTCAGTGTGGGCACGGAGTTTGCAGTAATTCGACACAAGATTACCTATGGGCCCTTCCCCATTTGTACGGGATACCAAGCTGTAGGAATTGTCGAAGACATTGGGGGTGATGTTTCCAAGTTCGATGTCGGCGACAAGGTTTACTACCGCCGCAGCTTTCTGGAGATGGAGGTCACGGGTCGGCCCGTAACTTCCTGTTCTGGGGCTCATTCCTCCTACGCGATCATGCCCGAGAACGCGGAAGTCGCACTCCTGCCCGAAGGCGTAGATGAAGCGACCGCCTCACTCTTTGTCATGCCAGCAGTGGGTTACAACGCTGTCGATATGGCGGGCGTTCAAATGCGCGACGTGGTTGCCTTTCATGCGGTAGGACCAATTGGCCTTGGGGCGCTGGCGGCGGCGCGGCTGCGCGGTGCCGTAACCATCGCAATCGACCTCAATCCAAAACGGTTGGACATGGCAAAAGAGCTGGGGGCAACGCATGTTATCAACGCAGCCAATCTGTCCCCCGAAGAAGTGAAAGCCAGAGTTGAGGAGATAAAGCCGGGTGGGGCTGATGTTGTATTTGAAGGAAGCGGTATTCCATCTTGCCTTGATCTGGCCTTCCCGCTCGCTCGACTTAGGGGTAAGTTCGTCTTTCTTGGTCACTATGGTAAGGCGCCAGTCTCATTCAACTATCTCGTGCCCCACGCCAAACAGTTGACAGCATTCTTTCCTTGCAACGATGGGCTGGCTCCTTGCCGCGAAGCCGTGCTACGCAATATCGCCACAGGAGCCATTCCCTGGCACAAGACGATAACGCATCTCGTGCCAGCATCAGAGGCCCCGGATATGTACGCCAAGATAAATCGGAACGACCTGCCTGATCTGATGGGCGCGGTCATTCAGTGGTCCTAACCAGAGAGGAAGGAGGGTAGGGAGAAATGAGCAAGATCCTCATAACCGGTACAAGCGGTTTTATCGGCAACGCGCTGGCCAAGACCATCAAGGAAAACAGCGATCACGAAATCATTTGCCTGTCCCGCAGCCCTACCGAACTGCCAGGCGCGACAAGAATACGCGGCGACTTTTCCGATCCCAATGAACTGCGAAAGCTGGATCCTCACGAAGGGATCGATACTCTTGTTCATCTTGCAGCTGTGATTGGAGGGAGCACGGAAGAGGACGGCCTGAGGGTCAATGTGGCGGGCACGCATCACCTACTCCGGTATCTCATTGAACGGGGCTGCAAGAAGTTTGTCCTGGCCAGCTCTATTGCCGCCGTCGGAATGCAATCGGTAAAATTTCGCCCTCTGCAACTTCCCATGCCCGATGAACATCCCTGCCTTGACCGAGACGGCTACGGATTCTCCAAATACATGATGGAAGAGGTCACCCGTTATTTGTCCAGGCAGAATGAATCTCTGGACTTTATCAATCTACGGCTAGCCAGCATCGCCCCTGATGACCGCCAACTGACGCCTTTGCAACCCGGCCCTGTACCCGTCTGGGGGATGGGAAGAATCTCGATCATGTTTCTGAGCGATACCGTGCGCTGCTTGATCGCTGCGGTCGAGGCCCCCCATAATCCTGGCGTGCGAATCCTCAACGCGGTAGGGAGTCAGTCCTGCACAGCGGTCCCTGTGCCCGATCTGATGCGCTCCTGGTACGGCAATGAGGCGGACGAACTGGACTTTTCCCACTATGAGCGGACAGGCCGCGAGAAGGATCCTGTGTACGACATTTCGAGAATTCGGGAAGAATTGGGTTTTGTGCCACAGATGCCAATACTGGGAGATTGACAAGTCATGAAGATTACGCGGATTCGCACTGACCACTTCCGTATCCCCTTGCCGGTTGTCCTTTCGGACTCCACGCACGGTGACATTTCTCATTTCGGGCTGATCACGGCGCGAATCGAGACGGACGCCGGGCTGGAAGGTATGGGCTATACGTATTGCGGCGGTGACATTGGCGGCTCTGCCATCCTGGCTCATATTCGCGATGACCTGGCTCCCATTCTGATCGAGGAAGATGCCGATCGTATTGAACGCTTATGGGAACGAATGTGGTGGCACGTGCACTTTGTAGGTAGGGGTGGGGCCGCTTCCTTTGCCTTGGCGGCCCTCGATATCGCCTTGTGGGACCTGCGGGGCCAGGCTCAAAGAGAACCTTGGTGGCGGATGCTGGGAGGCCATGATCCCCGCGTACCGGTCTACGCAGGGGGTATAGATCTTCAGTTCTCGCTGGAAGAGTTGCTGGCACAGGCCGATGACTTTCAGGCGCAAGGTTTTCGCGCCATCAAGATGAAGGTAGGCCGAGACCGCCTCACCGAAGACCTGGAGCGGGTTGCGGCCATGCGCGATCACTTGGGTCCGGATTTCCCGCTAATGGCCGATGCAAATATGCGCTGGCGAGTGGATGAGGCCATCCGTGCTGCTCGCGGCCTTACGCCCTTTGATCTGTTCTGGCTAGAGGAGCCGACGATTCCTGATGACGTTGCCGGCCATGCTCGCATCGCACGGGAAGGCGGTCTTCCGATAGCGACCGGTGAGAACTTTCATACATTGTATGAGTTTCAACATATGATCGCCCACGGGGCTATCTCGTTTCCTGAACCGGACGTGGCCACGTTGGGCGGTGTTACGCCTTGGCTGAAAGTCGCGCATCTGGCCGAGACCTGCAACTTGCCAATTACGACCCACGGAGTTCACGATCTTCAGGTGCATCTGCTGGCGGCGATTCCAAACAGCTCGTACTTGGAAGCACATGGGTTTGGGTTGGATCGCTTTATCAAGCATCCCCTTCACATCAAGGATGGGGCGGCCATTGCGCCTGACAGAGCAGGACATGGCGTAGAATTCCACTGGGATGCACTTGAGGAACATAGAAGCTAAGCGGAGAATTCCTGGCAATGAAAAAGCGACTAGAGGGGAAGGCGATCGCAATCCTCACTGCGCATGAGTTCGAGGATATCGAGGTGATGTACACTGTGCTGCAATTGAGCCAGGCCGGTGCGGATGTCGTTGTCGGGACGCTGCCGCAAGAGGCCCTCGGCCACTTTCATGGGCGTCCTGCCTGGCCAGAAAAGCCGATTACCGGAAGATTCGGGCACGCGATTCCGTTTGACGTTCTTGCTGAGGGCAATCGCTATACTGTGCAAAGCATTTGGGAGATGAAGGCTGAGGATTTCGACGCGGCAGTTTTTCCCGGTGGACTTGCTCCCGATTTTCTGAGGATTGATGACAAGACTTTGGAGTTTGCTGCTGCCATTCACCGGGCCGGCAAGGTTCTGGCTGCCATCTGTCATGGGCCGCAAGTGCTTATTTCGCTTGACCGTCAAAAGGGGACCGACAGTGTTGCGGGTCGAAACGTAACCGCTTATTGCGCGGTCACGGACGACCTGCTTAACGCCGGCGCGGTCTACCACGATGTGCCGGCGCTGATCGATGGCAATGTGGTGACCGGGCGCGTTCCGGATGACTTGCCTGAATTCTGCGATGCCATCGTCGAGGCGTTGTCTCAGTCGTAACTCTCGCCAGCGTCTAACGCGGAACGAACCTGCTGCCAGATTTTCCTCAGCCTTAGACTTCGAGCGCGACTTAGCAGGCGTCGCTCTGACCCAAAGTACAAGTGGAGATACTATGGATATTTCTGAAATCAAAGCGATGACTTTCGACGTCTTCGGGACGGTGGTGGACTGGCGCGGATCGATCATAGGCGAAGGGAGAGATGTCTGGACCGCTAAGGGCGTTGATGTGGACTGGGACCGATTTGCAGACGAATGGCGAGGTGGATACGGACCGGCCATGAACCGCGTGCGCACGGGGGAGCTGCCGTGGATGAATATCGATTCCCTTCATCGCCTGATCCTGGATAATCTCCTGGAGCGCCACCAGGTTACGGGGCTGTCTGAAGTAGAAAAGCAGGAGTTGAACAGAGTCTGGCACAGGTTGAATCCCTGGCCCGATGTTTCCTCAGGTCTTGGCCGCCTGCGCCAGCACGCCGTCGTTGCGTCGTTGTCAAATGGAAACGTGGCCCTGTTGGTCAACATGGCCAGACACGGAGGATTGTGTTGGGACTGTGTCCTTTCGGCAGAGTTGGCCAAGCATTACAAGCCGGACCCGGAAGTGTACCAGATGGCGGCTGCGCTATTGGGGTTGGAGCCTCGTCAGGTATTGATGGTCGCCGCCCACAACGGAGACCTGAAAGCCTCGAAGACGGTCGGCTTCAGGACCGCATTTGTCCATCGGCCTCGCGAACATGGCAAAAACCAGAAAACGGATCTGGACCCTGATCCATCCGTTGACGTGGTGGCACAGGACTTCAACGATCTTGCCGACCAGTTGAAAATCCAGTAGTTACTGCAAATGTCGGGATGGGGGAATCGCGAAACGCCTTTAGGGACACACGACGGAAACTCTGCAATCTTCTGCCCTGGCTCTGGGCCTGGAGCAAGTAGCCTGACGCAGTTTTATCAGGCAACTGAATGGCGCGTATCTAAGGAAGAGAAGCACAATTGCGGGTTCCCAACACGGTTCTCCCTCCGTTATTGCGGTGTCTAAGAGCCCAATCGAAGTGCCAACGTGCCCATGCAAAAGGCCACACGAATCTGAACAACTCGTCCGCCAATGGGACCGTTCCTCGAATGTGCCCTTTGGAAGGCGACCCACAGTTCGTATTGCATTGGCTTTCGGATGGCGAGAAGCTAAAGTTGGCTTCGGCGCCTCTTCGACATACCCACTTTGCGTGGCTCCTTCCAGACTACCTATAATCTGCCTCCAATGCGAATGCATTGTAAGATCAGCTCTCATCCAATTTTGGGAAGACTTGGCAAGAATCCCTGGCTTTCTTGTGGTTTTCTGCAAATAAGTTGAGACTCTAGGAGTGTATTCCGGCCCAAGACTGTTGAATCCAATGCCTGGCTCCAAATAGCGAGAAGATTTCTACTGGCCTGTCACCCGCTGCCCGCTCTGTATTAAGAGATTGCATATGGACACTTCCACTGCTACCGTCGCTCATCGAAAAAAGAATGTCTCGGCCCTTCAGGACCGAATAATCGTACTCTGCCTGGTTTCGTTTTCCTTTGTGTTTCTTCTCGTTCTTACAAACGCGTGGCCCGCGAGAACGCACGACGGACTGATTCACATGCACCGGATTCGTGCCCTGGCTGATGCTCTTCGTGCTGGTGTTTTATTTCCTCGCTGGTTTCCGGACTTCACGTTTGATTACGGCTACCCGGTTCTGAACTATTATCCGCCACTTTTCTACTACCCTTCAGCATTGCTGAGGCTGGTCGGGCTGGAAATGGTGCTGAGTCTGCGTCTCCCGATTTCGGTCGGATTTGCGTTCTCGGCTTGGTGGATGTATCGGTTTGCGCGCGAGTTTTTCTCGGTGTGGCCTGCTGTTGTCTGCGTCATTTGCTATCAATTTTATCCCTATCGCATGTTAGATCTCCTCGAAAGGGGCGCCTTCCCTGAATTTGCGGCATTCATGTGGCTGCCACTGGTGGCGTTGTACGGCATTCGAGCTGCGGCGGCACGTCCCAAGACAAACGTAGGACTGAGTCGTGAGCCGGGAATCGCTGCACAGGAACAGGGCTCGTATCGCAAATTCTTAGCCTGGGCCGGACTTGCTTTTGCCTGCCTCATTCTTACGCACTCCTTGACTGCTCTCATGACAGTAATTGTCATGGCAATCGTGCTTGCAATGTTTGTCCTGCTTAGACATCGGGAGGGACTGGTCTCTCGTTTTTCGGCTGGATACACAGCGGCTGGGATTGCAGCTGTCGGCATACTTCTGTCTTCCTGGTTTACTTTGCCTGTCCTGTTTGAGTTGAAATGGGTCGGAATAGGAAGGGGCTTCGCGGTAGGCACGTGGATGGATCACATGGCGGGATGGAGTGACCTGTTCGAACCCGCGCTCATTTATTCGTATAGATATTCCGATCCGCCTACGTTCTTCCTGCCCATTTATACAATTCCGATAGGCATTGCTGCACTGTATATTGTGCTTGCCGCGAAGTCTCGCAGTCTCCGGCTCATCACGCTTGTAACGCTTTTGTCAACAATCCTGGTAACCTGGCTGACCACGGCATCCAGCCTCTGGCTGTGGGCAAGCGCCGAGTTTCTGTTCGAAAAGCTTCAGTTCCCTTGGCGATGGCAAGTGTTTGTTAGCTTTGGCACATCGTTGCTATTGGCAGCCAGTCTGGAGCAACTATTGGGCCTTCGCAAATTGCCGGGGAAAACAGTCCCCATCATACTCACATTGCTTTCAGCCTACATCGTCATATATTCGACACTTGGGCTGGACTATCCTGTTGGCGACGACCCTCGCAATGAGGGGATCTCGGCCCCAGGGCTGTGGAAGCTGAACTCCCGACTGGGGGAGCGGGATTCGGAGGGAAACAGGATGGGAAGTTGGCCACGAGAATTCATGCCAGTCTGGGTCGAAGTGGACCCTCGTAGTATAGGCGGTCCTCCGTGGGATAAGCCCATAATGCCCGATTCGAACGAGACTCTGGAGGTTGTTCCGATACGCGGGGGCCTCCTGAAACACCAGTATCAGGTAACTACACAACAGACATTTCGTCTACTTTTTCATCAATTCTACTTTCCTTCCTGGCGAGTTACGCTTGACGGAGTCCAGGCGAAAGTTGAACCAGCGAGCCAACTTGCCCTTGCAAGCGTGGAGATTCCCCCCGGGACCCACGATGTAGTGCTGGAGTGGGGCCCTACACGCACGGTTTGGTTTGGCAGAATATTGACAGTAGCGGGCTGGTTCATAGTATTGGCGTTACTCTATGTGGACACAAGACAGATGGGGACAAGCGGTGCGAATAAGGGAGCAGTGTTTGAGCCCTTCCGACGCTACTGGCCGTTGGGAGGTTGGCTTGCATTTGGCGCGCTGATTGTGGTGGTTGCTTCAGGAATTGCAGACCGCCACTGGGTAATTTCTGAAATTGGGGCTGACTACGGAAACATCCGGCTGGAGGGTGTGCGGCCACCCCCTCCGACTCGCGCCGGCGAGGTAGCGCCAGTGCACCTGACATGGGCGGTGAAAACAGCGGGCGTACCGGTGAGCACGTTCGTGCATCTGGTGGACGAGTCGGGGATGGGAGTTTCGCAGCATGACGGCCCTCCTGGCGGACTGTATACGCCTTACCAGCGCTGGGAGCCAGGGCTGATGCTAAACTCGACCCATAACATTGTGGTCCCAGATACGCTAGCTCCTGGAACGTATCGCCTCATCGCCGGCCTCTATTTTCCAGACATATCACATGAGCCGCTCGTGCCTGCAAAAGGCGAGACTGCGCGATTGGAAATTGGTGTTCTGCAAGTGCTGCCCAAGTGAGAGATTGAAGGCTTGAGACAAGAAACTGATCAATCTTTCTGGCTTCTCCTCTCTCAAGAGCCCGGACACGGCCAAAGTGTTCGAGGGCACCGGGCCCAAAAAGCGTTCGTCCAGCGCGACCGTTTTCCCAACTGAAAACCGCTTATCTGTATTTGTATCATGAACGCAAAGAGAACTAGACTGAATGGACATCAGTCCAGGGGAATTTACCACTTTATTTAGCCCTCTTTGGGAAAATGGGGAAATGGCAGTTCGTTAGAAGTTGTCAGCCCTGCTGATACCTTGGGTCAATGGCATCGCGCAGGCCGTCGCCGATGAAGTTGATGCTAAGGACTGTCAGGAGAATCATCACTGCAGGCGGCACCCAGATCCAGGGGCCGTCCTGAAGCACGTCGAGGCTGCGGGCGGTTTCAAGCATATTGCCCCAACTTGGCGTGGGTAGCGGTATCCCGACCCCAAGAAAACTCAGTCCCGCTTCAAGAAGAATCGCGCCGTTAACGGCGAAAGTTACTGAGGCGAGCAATGGTGCAACTACGTTGGGCAGTACATGCGTGACGATGATGCGCCGGTTGCCTGCGCCCAGTGAGCGCGAAGCCAGCACAAACTGCTGTTCCCTCAGTGAGAGTACTTGTCCCCGCACGAGACGAGTGATTCCGGGCCAACTGAAGATGCCAATCAGGAAAATGACACTGGCAATGCTCTGTCCCAAGTAGATGGCCGCGGTCAGGATAATCACCACGCGGGGGAAAGTCATCACTACATCTGTAAAGCGCATGATGACCTGATCGGCCTTGCCTCGATAGAAGCCGGAAACCGAGCCAAGGATGACGCCGATGACGGTTGAAATTGAAGCTGCAGCAAAGCCGACTGCCAGTGAGACGCGGCCGCCGTAGAGTGTACGGCTCCAGATGTCACGCCCCACGCGGTCTGTGCCCAAAAAGTGTGCCATGCTCGGCGACTGAAATTTTTCGGCCAAGTTGAGGGAGGCATAATCGTAGCGCCCAATCAGGGGGGCGGCGAGGGTTGCCAGAAGTACGACAGCAAACAGAATCAGCCCTGCCAGAGCCAGCGGATGACGGCGAAACCGCCACCAAGCCTGGGCAGTTGGAGACTGAGAGTGAACCCTTCGACTTCCAACTTCTATAGTCATGTCAGAGTCTTTGCTTGCCGTAAATCGAATGGCAATTTAACCTCACTGTGATGGACACTGATTCCGCGCCAAAGATCAGCCTCGTCCTACTCATAGCGGATTCTTGGGTCGGCAACAGCGTAAGCCAGGTCTGTGATGAGATTGGCCGCCAACACCACCAGAGCGGTAACCAACATTATTCCCATAACCATGGGATAGTCCCGCGCGGCTACAGCATCGACAAGCAGCGCTCCCATGCCCGGCCAACTGTAGATTGTTTCCGTAAAGAGCGCGCCGGCAACCAGGGCAGGAAGGCTAAGCCCCACGACGGTTACAACTGGAAGGAGTGCGTTGCGAAACACGTGACGCCAAGTCACCGTGGGCGGTTTCAGCCCTTTTGCTCTGGCAGTGCGTACATAGTCTTCTCCCCGTACCTCCAGCATGCTGAAGCGCGTATAGCGCATGAAGGTCGCCAGATTGAAGATGGCCAAAGTGCCTGCTGGCAGCGCCAAGTGGTAGAGCAGATCGAAGAGCGATTCCGGCTTGCCGATAGTGCGCATCCCGCCGGAAGGAAACCATCCCAACTTCACCGAGAAGATATAGAGACCAAAAATGCCAGCGATGAAGGCCGGCATTGATATGCCCACGAAAGAAAGGCCGGTAAAGGTAAAATCCCAGATCGAGTACTGCCGCAAGCCGATGAAGATTCCAAGTGTTACGCCAACAGCGATGCCGATTGCCAGGGAAGTACCCATAAGCAAGAAGGTACGGCGCAGACGGACGGCCAGCACTTCGGCAACGTCGTCGCCGTTCTTGAAGCGAAAGCCGAGGTCGCCTTGAAGGACCTGCCCCAGCCATTTGACATAGCGAATAGGCAGAGGGTCGTCTAGCCCGTAGCGCTCGCGCACAAAGTCCAGGTCCGCCTTGGTGATCCCTATCTCTTCGTTGACAAAGAAGTCAACCGGGTCGCCCGGCGCCAAGTTTATCAACAGGTAAATGACAATAGTGACCAGAAACAGGACTGGAATGTTGATCAGAACGCGGCGCAGAAAGTATTGCATAGGATCGTGACTCGAGCCTTCGGGGCACTAGTGTTCTGCAGGAAAACAAACAGCGCAGGCGGCTGTTGATGCCAAACCACCTGCGCTGTCACAAGGTACAGTTACTTCATGTTCCAGTTCTGAGAGCGGTCAACGTACGGGCCGCCACCAGGTGCGGGGAAGTAGTGGAAATCCTCAATATCTACGGAAGCAATGCCGTAGCGGGTGGAAACCCACCAGTATGCGAATGTGGCTTCGTCGTTCTGATACTTGCAAAGGGCGGTGCGGGCGGCCCGGTACTCGTCAGCCGTCTGCGACGCGTCCATAGCGTCAAACAATTCAGCGTAGTGTGGATCGTCAAGTCCCCACTGGTTGTCTGCTACGTACCAGATTGAACTGTAGGATGCCGGTCCGCCGCCGGCGCCGCGATAGGCCATGTTCCACTCGGTGGCGTTGTCGTCCACCACGGTGCGCCAGGTCGGCACGTCAAGGAAGGTCGGATTGACGTTGACGCCGACATCGGCCATGTTGGCCTGCATGACGGTCAGAATATCTTTCGCCAATTGCGAGGTGTAGTAGGTGGGAATGTCAAGGTTGACACCTTCCAGAGTGACACCATCGGCAGCAGCCTCGGCCAGAAGTTCACGGGCCTTAGCGGGATCGTATTCGTAGTAGTTGGCGTCTTCGGGCCAGAATGTGGGATAGGGATCCTGACAGGGCGTGGCCTGAGCAGTGCCGTTAAAGACGTCGCTTATGATCGAAGCGCGGTCGATTCCGTACATGAAGGCCTGGCGGATTCGCTTGTCCTTCCACACGTCGTTCAGATAGTTGTAGTTGAACATGTTCGTCACAAACGACGGGCCTGAGAAAATCTGATAGTCGGGGTTGCCTTCGAAACGGCTAGCCACATCGGCGCTGACGTAGGTGAAGTCGATGTCACCGCTCTCCAGTGCCAGCACGGCGGCCGTCTCGTCAACGAAGTACCGGTTGATTAACTGATCCAACTCCCCGACGCCATCCCAGTAAAGTTCGTTTGGCTGGAGTGCCATGAACTGATCTTTTTCGTAGGAATGGAACTTGAACGGACCGGTTCCAATGGGGCTGGCGAACCACCAGTCGGCGCTGAATATCTCGGTCGGATCGAAATCAATCGCGTGCTCGGGCAGAGCGTAGAAGGCGCGCACGGAATCATAGAATCGCGGGTTCTGAATGTTGAGCTCAATTTCAAGCGTCAGATCGTCAACGACGCGGATACCGGCAATTTCGTCGGCTTCGCCATCATTGTATTCGGTCCAGCCCACTATCTGCTGGGGCTGACCAATACCGAAGTGGGTCACGGCGGCCATTGGCGCAGCAACGAACTCAGCAGTCCATTTCAGATCCGAGGCGGTGAAGTCCTCACCATCATGCCATTTGACGCCTTCTCGCAGATTGAAGGTCCAAACGGTGGCGTCCTCGTTAGGTTCCCAGCTGACAGCCAGCGCAGCTTCGCTGGTGTGATTTGAGAAGGTGGAGTCCATGATGATCAGCGGCGTAAATATCTTAACGAACCAGACGTTGCCGGCGCCGTTATTGTAAAGTACGCCCTGCGGATCACCACCTGGCCCGACGTCGAAGCCGCCGATGAGGACCTGCTCGACTTCCTCATCCATCGCGTCCGCCATGTCGGCGGAATCCTCTGCCTCTTCAGCAACAGGTGCGGCAGCAGGCGCGGCGCAAGCAGCCAAGAGCGCCATCACCAAGACGATGACCAGACTCAGAAATTTACTTCGATTCATTGGTGTCTCCTCAATTATGGATGTAAGGGTAGAAGAATACTTCTATACTGCTGTGGAAACAGAGAGATAATCGCACAAGTGGTAAGCGAGTGTCAAGTTTTTTGGCCTGCGACTCAACTTTTTTTCATGTTCTGAACGACAGCAGAAGAGTATCCCTCCCAGGCGACCGGGTAAAGACACTGGATGGCAGCCTGCATTATATGCTGTGTTATACTTGCTGCTTGGCGGGAAAACCTCACGGGCCCTGCTGTATGGCGAAAATAGTGCTGGAAGGAATGGCTATATAGCCAGTTCTTAAGAGCAGTCTGGTCCCAGCCTGGCAAGTACGATGTGCCGGAATCAGGACCTCTTGTTTGCGGTCTTTCTTTGGCATTGCCGTCCATTCGGCCTTCTTTTTGGCGGCGCCGACAGGGCGGAATCCACCATTTCAGCTTAGTTCTCTTTACAGAGCGAATCCGAAAACACGGAGGAGACCTATGTCCAAGCGCAACTATGAGGTCCTATTTGTCGAGAGAGGAGTCGCCGACGTGCGGGAGTGCGAAATGCCAGAAGCGGGGCCTGGCGAGCTATTGATCAGGGCGTTGGTCTCGCTGCTCAGCCCGGGTACGGAGAGGGCTTTTTTGTTGGGTCTGGCGAATACACCGGCTCAATACCCTCAGAGCACTGGATACAGCCACATCGGTGAAGTGGTCGGGGTGGGAGCGGGCGTTGAGGGCTGGGAAGTAGGAGACCGAGTTGCCTCCCGCGCAAACCATATCATGTATGCTAATGTGCCGGCTTCAGTTTGCAACCATGTTCCAAACGGGCTTACGAACGAGCGGGCGGCCTTTTTCCGGCTCGGATCGATTGCAATGCAAGGTGTCCGCAAGGCCCGCATTGAGCTCGGAGAGCAGGTGGCGGTCATAGGCTGCGGGCCGATCGGGCTGATTGTGATGCAGTTGGCCCGGCTCAACGGCGGGCTCCCCGTAATCTCTATCGACAAAGATTCTCGCCGCCTTGCGTTTGCCGACGCGCTCGAAGTAGACGCCGCGCTGCCGGCGGATGACGGTCTCGGGGCCGCCGTCAGGGAACAGTGCGGCGGGAATGATCCGTCTGTGGTCATAGAAGCGACCGGCCATCCGGAAGCCATCCCCGCCGCCTTCGATCTGGCACGATTTGGAGGGCGGGTGGTTTTGCTGGGCAGTACCAGGGGCGATACGGAAGCGGTGAATTTCTACCGCGATGTTCACAAAAAAGGACTGACAGTGCTAGGTGCGCATGAGAGCACGCGGCCACGGCAGGATTCGGCACCGGGCTGGTGGACGCATCAGGCTGATGAGGACACTGCTCTCAGACTTCTAGCCAGCGGGCGGCTGGTGGTCGATCCGCTCAGCACCCATCGTTTCGCCTGGAAGAATGCAGCAGCGGCTTACGATACTCTGGCACGATGGGAACCGGGAATGTTGGGAACCATTCTGGACTGGCAGGCCTCGTAGCAGAAACCGCAAACTGAGAATTTACTCTTGTGCCCCAACTTTCCACACGAGGCATCCTCAAGACCTGGTGGCCGCTGGCGCTGAGCTGGTTCATGATTACCGTGGAACAGCCGATACTGGCGGCGGTTGTGGCTCGAAGCGTTGATCCCAAGGAGCAGTTGGCGGCCTGGGGGTTGGCGTTCTCGCTGGTCCTCGTTCTGTCCGCACCGTCCATTTCGATGCTGGCGGCCTCGACGGCTCTTAGTAGAGATAGAGAGTCTTACAGGCGGGGCAGGGGGTACATGCTCTGGCTATGCGTTGGCCTGACTTCCGTTCACTTGCTGCTCGCGTTTACACCACTCTTTGATTTTGTCGTGCTAGGGCTGATTTCAGCGCCGGCGGAGCTTGCTGAGCCTGTCCGCAGCGGTGTCCGAATCATGCTCCCTTTTATCCCGAGCCTTGCTCTGCGGCGCTTCCAATATGGGGTTCTGATACGCTGCGACCAGACCCGCGCGGTGTCGCTTGGCACGGTGCTTCGGCTCATACTTGAGGTGGTGCTGGCTGTTGGACTCTTCTTGTTGTCCCCATGGAACGGCCTCATCATTGCAAGTACCACAATTTCAGTAGGGGTAGTATTTGAAGCCATCTATGCCACTCTACGAGTAAGACCGGTAGTGCGCAAGAACCTGCTGTCGGTAGTTCCGGGCGCCCCGCCTCTGACCTGGAATCGGTTTATTCGCCTCTACTTGCCACTGGTGCTGACGACCTTCATGCAGATTCTGCTTCAACCTCTCGTCAGCGCCAGCCTCAGCCGCATGCCAGATTCGCTGGGGTCGCTCGCACTCTGGCCGGTACTTTTTGGCGTGTTGATAATGACCAACAGCGCGGCTTTTGCATTTGTTGAGTCGGTCATTGTGTTGCTGGATCGGCCTGGCTCGATTGAGGTTCTGCGACAGTTCACCTGGAAGCTGGGTTTGTTGCTGGCAGCGGTCCCGTTGGTGATGGCGGTCACACCATTTGGGGACTACTGGTTTGTGCGGATCGCCGCGCTGCCGCCGGAGCTCTTGCAGCAGGCAAAGACAACCCTCTGGCTGATCATTCCATTGCCAGCGCTGACGACACTTTCGAGCTTGTTTCAAGGGACGCTGATCAACAGTCAGCGGACGCGGAGCATCACCGAGGCGGACTCGCTTTCTCTGACAGTGGTGACTATTCTCCTGATCCTGGGGAGCTTATGGGGCGGGAGGCCTTGCCTTGCCGGGACCGGCAGTGCATTTCTTTGCGGCGTTTCGGGCGTCTATATCGCGGTGGTGGCTTACAACTTCGGTTCGATTGTGCGCAATCTCTGGCTTTGGCGGCGCTCGCGGCGAGTATACCTGTCGATTCGACTGCGCCACGCGCGGGCGTAAGAGCGAGCGGCCGGCAGCCGCCGATTGTCAGGTGGTTGTGGATGCTGTAGAGGTGGAAGCAGCCAGCTACGCGTCAGCGATTCTACCTGTCAAACGCAAGAGCGTCTCTTGCACGAGGAGCTCGTGTTCAGGAGAGCGATCCGGCGGTTGTTGGCCGCGTAAAGTTGCCACAAAGGCGACCAACTCCTCTTCGTAAGTTTGCTGGCGACTCTGGGTCGGAACAGGGATAGTCTGGGCTCCGGCCTCATAGCCCTCGGCAGGCTCTTCCAGGCACAAACGAATAGCGTATGGCGGTTCGAAGGGTTCGAGCAGGATGGCGCTGCCTTTTGTGCCGTAGACTTCAAAGCGCCGGGCCATCGGTTTGGGCTCCATCGCGGCAATATCGACGAAGGCCAGTCCTCTCTCGAACTCAAGAACGCCGAGCGTGTTGTCGGCGCAGCTTGGACCTTCTACGCCGTCTGTGCGGAGAAAACTGGTTGTTCGGGTCGGTCGGCCCATCAGCCATAGGACCTGGTCGAGCATATGGCCGCCCAGATCGAAGAAGATACCTCCCTGATGGACTGCAAGGGCCTCGCGGGATTCGGCAGTTACGCTGGTGGACATGTGGGCGCGGGTACAATACACGTCGCCCAGGAGGCCGCCATGCACCCAATTGGCGATCTGGCAGAAGCCGTTCTGGTAGCGGAACATGTAACCCATCTGGATGAGCAGCCCTTTGTCCTGGGCTTTTCCCATCACTCTTTGCCAGCCGGCCCAATCCTCACCGGCCGGTTTGTCGTACCAAACATGCAGGCCGGCGTCGACAAGGGCTTCGGTCTGGGGGAGGCTTTCGGCGTTCTTGCCTTCTGAAGAAACGGCAACGATAGAGGTGTCGGAAAGGAGTTCGTCTTCCGAGTCAAACCAGCGCACATTGCTGAACGGGCCGGATGTTCCTTCCAATTCGGCGCGGCGTTCCGCGTCTGGTTCAAAGACGCCTACTACCTGGACGTCAGGCGAGTCCTGCATTGCCTCCAATTTGCCGGCGGCGTGCCCGTGCTTGGTGCCGTATTGGGCCATTATGAGAGGTGGCGCGTCTGATCCGGTGGCCATTTCCTGACCCCATTATTGGTGGAATCAAATGAGTTTGAAGAGTTCCCGCATGCCGCCTAAGTTCTTAGGCTAGGCACAAACCGGGTTGTCCTTGGTCCAGCGATTGAAGCTTCCGCCATCTTCAATCGTTGCCATGTAATCGCGTGTATCGCGCCACAGTTTTTCCCAGTCGGCCGGCTCGGTCAAGACCGTTTCGGGATAATCGCGGCTGCGGGCGACGAAGCCTGGGAAGGCGGGTCGGCCGGTCGGCTGTCCGACAGGGTTATAGCGCAGGTCGAAACTCCAACGGATTGAATCACTGTTGTTGGAGTAGGAGGCGTGCAGTGTTTGCTTGTGCATCAGGAGCGCATCGCCTTTCTTCATGACCATTGGCACTGCCTTGCCGTTGAGCAGTTTGCCAGGAACTAACAGCCCAAGATTTGTTGGACAGTGGTCGATCAGTCCCCGCTTGTGGCTGCCGGGCCAGACGCAGAGGCAGCCGTTCTCTACGTTTACGTCCATGAGCGAGAACCAGACGGTCAGCATCTGTGTTTCGTCTGCTTCGGGCCGGACTACGCCGTGGTCCTGATGGACGGGCGTCTTGCCCAACATTACGCGACCGGTCTCTTCGTTCTTCGGTGTGAGGTGTTCCGGCGGTTTGAGGCGGACGTGCTGTACCGGATTGGAATAGATTTCGCTGCCGAGGATCGACTCGACAGAGTCCAGCAGGCTCTCGTTCGTCAACATGCGGAAGACTGCCGGGCCGGCCCAGAAGGGCGTATCGGGTTTCACATTGCCCTGGGGCAGCGAGAAGTCGAAATACTGGGCGTGAACTTTGCCGCTTTCCTGGTAGATGGCGATCAGTCGATCGGAAAAGGGAAGTTCCTCGTAGAGCGAAGAAATCTCCTCTGCCTCAAAGAGTTCGCGGGCCAAGCTGTCCAGAACGCTCTTGTACTCTTCGATAACGGGGTCGATATCTTCTTCAGGACTGAAGACGTCACTGACAATCACATAGCCATATTCGTCGAAATGCGCGAGTTGTTCGGCCGAGAGTTTCATGGTCATGCCCTCCTGTATGCATTCCCATTGGACAGAGACGGATGATTACAATTAGTTCTGCGTTTAGTTTCTCGTATCGTCAACCATATTTTCGTTTCGTAGCGCGGCAGCGCGTATATCGTACTTGCCAGGGCGCTGCGGCGTCAAGTGGCCTGATTCTACCATCAGGTCGAGGGGATTGACCCGCGTTTGCAGGGGCATCTCGACTTTTTCGTGCATGCGGGCCGACTCGTAAACGGCGTGGATCATCTGAAGGGCTTTGTAGCCATGCTCGCCTTGCCCTCTGTGGGCATCGACATTGCCTTCGACCCAGTCCGCCAGTTCATCAGCCTGGGCTGCTGCGCCTTCCTGCCACTCGAAACGGCTGCCCAATTCCTCCACCGTGTAGAACTTGCCGTCGGGCACATGCCTTTCCCAGCGACCGCCGCTCTTTGCATTCAGTATTTCCAGCGATTCGGTGGTAATGCTGATCATGCCTTCGCTTCCGAAAATCTGCGCGCCCTGGTAGTAGTTGGGGACGAGATCGCTGAGGATCATGGCGCGGGGCCCTCTTGCGAACTGGAAGACTGCCATGGCGCGGTCCTCGATACGGGTGGCGCGCTCGTGCTGGTCGGTCTTGCGCTCGATGTTGCCCATCACCCAGACGCACTCGTCGTCGGACAACAGGTAGCGGTACATGTCGGCCTGGTGGGAGCTGTAGTTGGGGAGGCCGGCGCCACCCATGCTCTGGATGAGGCTGACGTCTCCGATCGCGTTGCAGCCTATGAGCTCTTTTGCCAAAGTGTAGGATGGAAGAAAGCGGCGCTGGTGGCCGATCGCCAGTTTCACGTCGTTGCGCCGGCAGACGACTATCATCTGCTCGGCGGCGCCGACGGAGTCTGCCATTGGTTTTTCGCAGAGGATCGCCTGCGGCTTGAAGGCGGCAGCGGCAGCGGTCCAGGGAGCGTGCCCTTTGTGCCAGGTGCAGATAGAGACAACATCGGGGCGCTCTTTTTCCATCATCTCGCGGCCGTCAGTGTAGTGAGTGGGAGCGATGTCGAACTGTTCGTTCTTTTCGGCCATTGCTTCAACGCTCAGATCGGCCAAGGCGACGACTTCATAGCGACCGCAGGCCAGATAGCCGTGAATGTGATTGGCGGATATCCCGCCTGTGCCTATTACGGCAGCACGTAGCTTGTTGGGCATTTTCGAATCCGAGCAGTATGAAGTTTCGGAATGGCCAGTCAGGTCCTCGGCGGCCAGAGTAATCGATTACCACTTGACACTTGCAGCGTTCACAAGAACTGATGCGTGTGCGAATCAGACCGCGGTATAGCCACCGTCCACTACGAGAATCTGGCCTGTCACCATGCGGGCGGCATCGGAAGCCATGTAGATAACTGCGCCGGCGATTTCATGCGGTTCAGCAATCCGTCCCATCGGGATCTTTTCCAGATTCTTGGCGAAGTCGGGGTTCTTGATGGCTTGTTCCAGGAGCGGTGTGCGCGTGAAAGTCGGCGCAACGGCGTTGACGGTGATGGCATGGGGGGCCCACTCCACGGCCAGTGACCGAGTCATCTGGCCGACTGCACCCTTGGCTGAGGCATAGATCGAGCGCAATGGGCCGCCGACCACGCCGACCTGCGAGCTGATGGCGATGACGCTGCCTTCAATGCCGGCATCGATCATGCGGCGGGCGCAGGCCGTAGACATGAAGAAGGCGCCTTTGAAATTCACGTCGGAAATGAAGTCGAACTCGTCTTCGGTGTAGTCGAGGGCCGGCTTGGGGCTGTTGTAGCCTGCGTTGTTGACGACGGAGTCGATGCGGCCGAACGCGTCCCATGTTTGGTTGACAAAGCGGTCGATGCTTGCCAAATCGGTTACGTCGAGATGCCAAGCCTTGGCCTGGACGCCGTGGGCGCGGCACTGCTCGGCGGTCTCTTCACTCTCGCTGACCGTGCGGCTGCCGAGGGCCAGGGTTGCGCCGTAGCGGGCGGCGGTCTCGGCAATCGACTTGCCGATGCCCTTGCCGGCGCCTGTGACGATCATGACTTTACCGTTCAGGTCGAAACTTACCTCACTTGACACAGTTGTCTCCTCGTTCGTTTTCGCCGCAACGTAATGATGGGACCCTCTACTTCAGGCCTGATTCGTTGGTAAGAAAGTGGAATTGGTGTGAGCCGGAGGATTTGCTTTCTTCTGCAGCCGCCGACGCGAAAAGTTGGCCTCTTTGACAGTCGGTTTAGCCCCGTTCGATACCGGCGTCGGTGAATGCCTTTGCCAAGACATCATAGGTCTGGGTCGCGACATCCAGCGGGTAGTAGGGGGTGCGCCGCTGGACCATGTTGCTAATTTCAGCGGTGATGAATCCGGTGTAGCCGTGCCGCTGCATTGATTTCAGGTAGGTGACGTAATCGAATTCACCTTCACCTGGTATGAGGAACTCGAAGTCGGGCACGGTGCCGCGCTCGTCCTTGACATGGGTGTGGCGTGCGTGGCGAGCCATTGCAGATACCGACTCTTCGATGCCAATTCCCATGACGTTGAAATGGCTGATGTCGAAATTGACACCGACTGCGTCCGAACCGACACGCTTGATGACTTCTAACATACGATCAGGCGTGTCGATGATCGAGCCTACATGCGGTTCAATGGCAATGGTGACGCCCTGGCTTTCGCCGTAGGCCGCGGCCTCTTGAATGCGCTCGACCAGCAGGTCCAGTTTGGTATCCCAATCTTCAGGCCTGCCGCCGGCGGTCGTGTCGATTGCAGGAGGTCCATCTGCCGTTGCCCAGTCGAGTGCCAAGTCCATCGTCTGCTTGAGGCGATCCAAGTTGGCGGCATGGCTGGCACTGTCCTCGTCCATGAGGCTGACGTGGCCGGCAATGGCGGGCAACTGTAGATTGTTGTCCGCCAGCAAATTGGGGATGCGGCGGCGCTCGTCGTCGCCCAGCTTCTCTAATGCGGTTGT
The DNA here is from genome assembly GCA_963662575.1 of Caldilineaceae bacterium. Classification (GTDB taxonomy): domain Bacteria; phylum Chloroflexota; class Anaerolineae; order Caldilineales; family Caldilineaceae; genus Bin5. The sequence goes on along the minus strand of OY759723.1, from coordinate 4,040,476 downwards.
GTGGTGGGACAAAACGGTTAGCTCAACGCCGTCGAAACCGAGGCTGGAAAGATGGCGAACGATGGCATCGATGGGAACGTTGGGCATGCCCCATGTACTGAATCCCAGTTGCATAGTTGTGTTTACCTGTTAGGTATCTGGTAGGCGGGGCAGGAGGCTACGGGATATGTATTCTTACCGGACAAATGGTTAGTATCGGGATCATACGAAATAGTGATGGAAAATGCAAACTCTCTCTGGTGAGTTCGAACAAATGTCGTCATAAGAAAGAATGGGACAGATTCAGCGCCGCCAGATTAGACCGGCGGCGCTTGGCAGCGCACTTGGGACCGCAAGGAACGCGTCGCTGGACATTGGAAATGGCGCTACCGAGGCGGCGGGCGGCGGTGGGGATCAGCCCAAGGTTACTACACCTTTTACGTAGGATGTGTCACCGTCAAGTATCTCTTCCATCAAGGAAGGGTACCCACCCAGCGATGAAGTGTGGGTAACGAGCGGCCGCAGATCGAAAATGCCGGCGTTGATCAGACGAATAGCCGGGGGGAAGGTGTTGCGGATCCTGGAGCCTGGCGCAGAGTTGACGATTGTGAATCCGCCCAAGTGCCACTTGGTCGGGTCGAAGTAGGCGTTCTGTCCCTTGATCCAGCCGAACAGATTGATGCGACCGCCGCTCTTTACGATGTCGGCGGCCAAGTCGAGACCCGGCTGGCTGCCGGAGGCGTCAACGACGACGTCGATGTCGCGGGCCTTGAGGGTTGCGGCGAGGTCGTCTCTGTCGTGCTGTGAAAGGTTGATAGTTTCCTGAGCGCCCTGCTGGCGGGCCAGCGCCAGTCTGTCTTCGACGATGTCGATGGCGATCAGATTCCCGACTGGCGAGCGCAGCAGGCCTTGCAGAAGGAGTTGGCCCATGAAGCCGCAACCGATCAGGGCGACGGTCTCGCCGGCTTTCAGGTTGGTCTGGTCGATGCCGGTGACTGCGCAGGCGACCGGTTCTACGATCCAGTGTTCGTCACTGAGTTTGGAATTGGGGATGGGGTAGATGCGTTCGCTGGCGAGGTTGCGCACGGTGGCGAAGCCGCCGCCGGCTACTCTGTCCCCCTCTTTGAATCCTGTTACACCGGCTCCGATCTTGGACACGTAGCCGACGCCTTCGTGGCCTGGGGGGGCCATCGGAATCATATCTGAGCCGAGTTTGGCGGTCACAATATCCCAGGAACAGATGCCGCAAGCGCCGCCGGTTACTTGTACTTCGCCCTCTGCTGGGTCGTTGATATCTGTGACAAAGAGTTCGATGCTGCCGTCGTCGTGATAGCGCAAGGTTTGGCTTTCCACGGGACACTCCTGGTTGGCAATGTTGGACTGAATCAGTTGATGGTTGTCTGATAGGTATAGTGACATGGGGGATTCGTGAACGCGGTGGAATCTTACCACAGGATTGGGCGGGAAAGTAGTTGGAGGTGGGTGAGCCGCGGAGGGCGGAAGAACACCGTTTATGTCCACGAATGGCCACAAAGAACCTCTCTTTTGTCCACGAAGGGCCACGAAGGGCCACGAAGAAAATCTTTTTGGTCGATGAGGGCCACGAAGAACACCTCTTTCTCACGTGAGGCCATGATAGGAGTAGGTCGGTGTGGAGACGTGACTGTTGATATGGGTGTTGGATGAGAGATGTACAAGAGATCACGAGAGATCGACGAGAGAATGAAGCGAACTTTCTTAAGCGGCGTTTGCAGGACATTTGGCGATCTTCGGGATGGGAGGGGCTGCGCTGGTGCAGGGGCGCTGGTATGAGTGTTGTACGAGAGAATGCGAGAGATATACGAGAGATCACGAGAGAATTGGGGGACAGGCTTCTTGGGGTGCTTGTCGGTTGAATTGCGATGTTGTCGTTTGGCTGGCAGATACATAAAGGGTCCGGGAAGGTGTATAGAGTGCGGCGCGGCGGGCATATGGCGGGTTGGGCGGCTGACTGGGCTGGCGGCGGCGGGTTGGCTGGCGTGTGATGGGTAGGGGCATACAGTTCCTGTGTTCTCTAGTAAAATATATGTTATATATTGTTCAAACCTTGCCAGGCTATCAGTGTTGGTTCGATAAAGTTAATACTGGTAAGGAGGATTCAGGATCCAAGCCGGCAAGAAACAGTTGTCGTTTCATCTCGTAGCTGGAGTCGTTTTGCAGATCTTCTACTGTAGTACACATCTCGTTTACCTGGCGGAAAAAGTCCTGCAGCGTTTCGGTGGAGAGTTCGACTGCGGGCTTGTAGGAGTCCGGCAGGCCGGTTCGGACGCCAGCCGGCGGAAGTTTCAGACACTGGCCGGTCAACGGGTCGCGCGCCGGTTCGGGGTCGCGGTTGCGGGTGAGGTCTGCGAGGGCGGCTTCCATGGCGCTTCGGTCATTATCCAGCTCTTCGCGCACGTCGTCCAAGTCGTCCTCTTCATATTTGTAGTTCTTCAAGTCATTCCTCAGTTCGTCGAAATTCTCCTGGGTCCAAGTGGAGCATAAGCCGTAGCCGAAGGCCTTCCTGCCCTTGTCGGTAAGGGCGTATTCGGCAGATTGGTATTCATGTTCCTTCTGTACACAAACAACAAGTTCCTGGTCGACGAGTGACTGGATGCGGTACTGGTTCTGCTGGTCTGCGATAGCTTCGGCGGCTTCGAGGATGTCGGGGTCGCCGTGAGCGCCGACAATTTCGGCGGCAGCAGTTTCAAATTCTTCGGCGCGGATGTGCTCCATTTCCTCGTCGGCGAGGCGGTAGAGGTCGATGCGCACTTTGACGCCGCGGCAGATGGCGGTGTAGGCGGCGGGACTGAGCGTCCCGTCCAGCACTTGCTTCATGCCGTCGTCCAGCACCTCCATCATGTCCTTGAGTCGTTCGGGCATGCGTTTGTCGAGTCTGGCAGCGGTGGCGGAGTTTGTGCCGCCGCGCGAGCGCCATTCGCGGGTCTTGTCAGCGGGGGCGTGGGCGATGCAGTAACCGTCGAACTGTTCCAGCCCTTGTCCCTGACAAGGGGAGCCGTCCTTCTTCTGGCTTTTGCAAAGTATTTTGGACATTGGGAGTGTATCTCCTGGCGTAAGACGACTGTCAGTCTCCCGGCTGAAGGGCCGGAGAGGACAGCGAATTGAAAGCTGCTGAAATTGATCGCGCCCTTCAGACGAAGGGAACTTAGCCGCTTGCACGAGGTAACGTGCGCGCGTACTAAAACAATTGTACTGCATTTTTTGCGCCATTTTGGGTATTTAATGAAATTCCTGTTTGATACCATGACTTTTTCCGCGGACCACGCAACGGCATCGCGCCTGTCATGTCTGCCTTTACGTAATACGCAATACACAAAAGTCGCGCTTTCAAAGTGAACGCACATTAGGGGAAATTTTCGGCCAAGCTGCGAATTGAGAATGTGAATTGGGACTGTGATGTGGGGAGATCTGTTGGATGGGCTGTTCTTGGCGGCGCAGTGACGTTGGGCGCGGGAGGAGGAGGACAAGAGGCATTCAGGCGTGTGTGGCAGGCGCGAGAGAGTTAGGTGAGGGGCTCTGAATCGGGGCGAACCAGGGTGGGTCTACTGGTCAGGCTGTGACAAGTCTTGGGGTGGAAGAGTCCAGAGTGGGGAAGTGTCTGGAGGCTAAGTGGGATGCGCGGCCGCGACACCGGCGCAACTTCGGAGAGGCATGGTTTTGGAGGGGGCTTTGCGGGGGAGTCCCCCCGCACAAGGGAGGGCCGAAGGCCCGATCACCCAGAAGCAAAGGGTTAGGGGAGAGGAGTGAGGAGCTTAGAAGAGGGATGACCGCTACTAAATGCGATATAGGGCGGTTCCCGGTGCGTTAGCGGAATGGTCTGTGATGTGCTAATATGCTGCTGTGAAGTGCCGTGAATATGACCCCACTTTGAACCGAATTCTGAATGAAAAGGAGAAGGAAATGATGAAAGGAAACTCTTCGAATTCTCTGTCGCGCCGGAGCTTTTTGCGAGTGTCGGCTTTCGGCATCGGCGCGACGGCACTGGCGGCTTGTGCGCCGGTGGCAGCACCAGCAGGAGGCGATTCCGGTGATGGCGCGGCAATGGCCGAGCCGACGGCGATATCGTTCTTGACGCAGGGTGGAGGCGAGACTTCATTTCTGCGCTACGAGCCGCTGATCGAGGATTTTCAGGCGGCCAACACGGGCATAACGATTGATCCGATATGGGAGCCGGGCGGCGCGATTGAGATTCAGACCAAGCTGCTGACGCTGATCGCGGCCGGCGACGCGCCGGACTCTTACTGGGCGCACAGTTACACGAATTCCGGGCAGGCAGTGCGCAACATCCAGCTGGACGTCAACCCGTTTATTGACGGGGATGACGACATCAGCGGCGATGACTTCCTGCTGGCTGCCTATAAGGACTTCCAGTACGAGGGCAGGCAGATCGGCTTCCCGCGTGAGACGACCAGCACGATCATTATCTATAACGCAGAGTTCTTCGACTCGGCGGGTATGCCGCGGCCGGCGGAGAACTGGACTTGGGCCGACTTCACTGATTGCGCGACGATGATGACCCAAGGTGAAGGCGCCGATCGCATCTACGGCACAGCCGACTGGCATCGCAATCGCAACACGTGGGTCAAGATGTGGCAGAAGGGCGGCGACGTGCTGAGCGAGGACCGGACGAAGTTTACGATGAACCAGGAGCCGGGACTGTCGCAGGTGCTGGAGATTCAGAACTGGCACCAGGAAGGCGGCATCCACCTGCCGGCCACTGTGACTGAGGCTGGAGGGTTCAGCACGGGCGACCTCTTTACGACGGGGCGCATCGGCATGTTCCCACAGTTCTCGGTATTTTCGAATGTGATGAGTTCGGAATTCGAGTGGGACATTGCGCATTTCCCGGTTGATGAGGGCGATACGCGCACAACGCGGGTGGCTTCAGCCGGCCACAGCCTTTACAGCGGCACTGAGAATCCTGACGAGGCGTGGCAGTGGATGAAGTTCCTGGGCGGCGAGACTGCGTTCCGCCACTGGGTGGACGCGACAGGCTTGAACGTACCATCGTTGAAGGTCGTTGCGGAGAGCTTGCTGGAGACGAGCGCGGACGTGCTGCCGTCGAGCGCACAGATTATGTTGGACGCGTTCGAGTATGGCAGGCCGGAGCCGGTTGCGGGCGACTGGATCGGCGTACATCGTGAAGTGCAGCCGGCGCTGAACTCGATTTACGGCATTGAGAAGGCCGATGCGCAGGCTACGCTGGATGCAATCGCAGGCCGCGTTGAAGAGCTGGCAGTTTACGTGCCGGGCGTGTAGTGGTAGTCAATGAAGATGTTGGCAGTCGTTCAGCGGCTGCCAACATCAGTTTTTTCATTCCCTTGCGATGGCCAGTCCAGTAAATCCCGTAGCTAAAAAGAAGAAAGGACGCGGCCTGCTCTGGTCTGAGACCAGGGACGGTTACTTGTTCATCCTGCCGTGGATATTTGGATTCATCATATTTACGGCCGGGCCGATGCTGGCGTCGCTTTATATCTCCTTGACGCGCTGGGAGATCGTGACGCCCTCGGTGTGGGTGGGGGCGGCGCAGTATGTGAAGCTGTTCAACGATGATCGGTTTTGGCTGAGCCTCTACAATACAAGCTACTACGTGTTTATCGGCGTGCCGCTGCATCTGTTCTTCGCGCTGCTGGCGGCGCTGGCGGTAAATATGAATCTGCGGGGGATTCATTTCTTCCGCACTGCCTATTACGTGCCGTCGCTAACGCCGGTGGTGGCCAATTCGATCCTGTGGGTGTGGATTTTTCACCCGGAGTGGGGACTGGCGAACGCCTTTCTGGCATGGATCGGTCTGGAAGGGCTGTACTGGCTGCAGGACCCGCGGCTGGCAAAGCCGGCGCTGATTGTAATGAGCTTCTGGTCGATTGGCGGCCAGATGGTAATTCTGTTGGCAGGGCTTAAAGGCATCCCTATTCAGCTTTACGAGGCGTCGTCGATCGACGGGGCTAACTGGTGGGCCAGGTTTTGGCGCATCACACTGCCGCTGCTGACGCCGGCGCTGTTTTTCAATCTGATCATCGCCATTATCGGGGCGTTTCAGATATTCACGCAGGCCTACATCATGACCGATGGCGGGCCGAACTATTCGACACTTTTCTATTTGCTGTATCTGTTCCGCGCCGCCTTTGAGAATTTCCGTATGGGCTACGCGTCGGCGATGGCCTGGGTGCTGTTCATAATCGTTCTCGTATTCACCATCGTTCAGTTTATGCTGTCGGATCGGTGGGTCTTCTACGAGGGCGATTTACGCCGCTAGAACTGAAGAAACGGATTACAGATGCCAACCATGCGCAGCCGCGCGGCGATAGACCTGATTTGGGCGGGATTCTGGTACGTGGTCCTGTGCTTATTGGCTTTGACGCTGGCTTTGCCTTTGGTCTGGCTGATTTCGACCTCATTAAAGACCGGTGGGCAGACCTTCCTGATGCCGCCGAAGTGGATACCTGATCCGTTTGTGTGGAGCAACTACGCGGATGCGTTCAGGGCTGTGGCCTTTCACGAGTATTTCTGGAACACGATTCGCATTGTGTTCTTTGCCACGACCGGCGCGCTATTGACGGCGTCGCTGGCGGCCTACGCGTTTGCCCGTCTACGGTTTCCGTTGCGCGAAACGCTCTTTCTGCTGGTGCTGTCTACGATTATGCTGCCCTCGATCGTGACGCTGATTCCGACGTTTATCGTCTTTCGAACGCTGGGTTGGATCGATACCTTTATGCCGCTGATCGTGCCGCTATGGTTCGGCGGCGGCGCCTTCAACATCTTTCTGTTCCGGCAATTCTTTATGACGATACCGCTTGAGTTGGATGAGGCGGCCCGCATCGACGGCGCCAGCAATTTGCGCATCTATTGGGGCGTAATTCTGCCCCTTTCCAAGCCAGTGGTGGCGACGATTGCGGTCTTTGCCTTCATCCACAATTGGAACGATTTCTTTGAACCTCTGATCTATCTGCAAAGCCCTGAGAATTGGACGATGGCGATTGGCTTGCGAGGATTTCGCGGCCTCTACTCTACCGAGTGGAACCTGATGATGGCGGCTTCAACGGCGATGATTCTGCCGCTGCTGATACTATTTTTCTTTGCTCAACGCTACTTTGTCAGTGGCATTCAAATGAGTGGATTGGCGGGAAAATGAATAACAAGAATGGGAACCTGGTGGTTGACACCGATATTCATCCGGTCGTGAACACTGAGAGTGTGCAGGCGCGGCTGCCCGAGCCGTGGCGTACGCGATATGCATCGGGGAACCGCGGACCGGGTAATTTGGGTTGGTGGAATCCGATGGGCGTGGAAAGGGCGGATGTTCGACTGGAGAACGGGCAGACGATCCAGGGCTCCCCGGAGATGCTGGAAGAGCATTTTCTGGACGCATATGGGATTGACTACGGGGTCCTGCTTCCGGGCGGGGTCTTGCATACGGCGCAATCGCCGGAGCCTGACTATGCAGCGGCGGTGATCAGCGCGGTCAATGATGTTTATGCCGAGGAGTGGCTGCCGCAGTGCCCGCGTTTGCTTTCTTCGCTGGCGGTCTATCCCCATTTGCCGGAGATGGCGGTGGCGGAAATACACCGGCTGGGCGGGCATCCGCAGTTTGTGCAGGTGCAGCTGCCGAGCGCGGCGCGCATTCCCTGGGGCCAGCGGCTCTTCCATCCGATTTTCGAGGCAGCCAGCGAGTATGGGCTGGCAATTGCGATCCATCCCGGTTCGGAAGGGGTGGGGCTGTCGGGTCCACCGAATGCGGCGGGCTATCCAACCAGCTATTTCGAGTGGCATACGACATTGGTGAACAGTTACATTGCCCATGTGACGAGTATGCTGGCGGAGGGCGTGTTCGCGAAGTTTCCCAAACTCATGTTCGTGCTGGTGGAAGGGGGGATTTCTTGGCTGCCGCCAATTCTGTGGCGAATGGACAAGAACTGGAAGGCGCTACACTCGACTATTCCCTGGCTAAATGAGCTGCCCAGCGAAGTGGCGGCCCGGCACATCCGGCTGACAACGCAGCCGCTGGAGGAGCCGCCGGACACGGAGCATTTCCACGCGATGCTGGAGATGTTTCCGGCTGAGCAGATGCTGATGTTCTCCAGCGACTTTCCTCATTGGGATGGTGACGCGCCGGACTTTGCGGTACGGCAGTTTCCTGAGCACATGCGAGTCCGAATTATGGGGCAGACGGCGGCTGAACTTTATGGGTTGGAGGCGGGCTAGGCGTCGTAGGGGATTGTCGGGACTTTCTCTGGTTAAGGCATTCTTTGGTATGTCCACTGAGGGATAGGAAGAACATCTTTATCCACGGAGGGCCACGGAGAACTGCAACTGCAACGCCTTTATCCACGAAGGGCGGCGAAGAACTGCAACTGCAACACCTTTGTCCACGAAGGGCCACGAAGGGCCGCGAAGAACTGCAACTGCAACACCTTTATCCGCTAAGGGCCACGAAGGGCGGCGAAGAACTGCAACTGCAACACCTTTGTCCACGAAGGGCCACGAAGGGCCACGAAGGGCCGCGAAGAACTGCAACTGCAACACCTTTATCCGCTAAGGGCCGCGAAAGGCCACGAAGGGCCGCGAAGAACTGCAACTGCAACACCTTTATCCGCTAAGGGCCGCGAAGACACGCTAAGAATTGCAACGTCAACATCTTTATCCACGGAGGGCCACGGAGTACTGCAACTGCAACACATTTGTCCACGAAGGGCCACGGAGGGCCACGGAGAACTGCAACTGCAACACATTTGTCCACGAAGGGCCACGAAGGGCCGCGAAGAACTGCAACTGCAACACCTTTATCCGCTAAGGGCCGCGAAGACACGCTAAGAACTGCAATTTCAACTCTTTTATCCACGGAGGGGCACGGAGAACACCTTTTCTTCTACGAAGGGCCGCGAAAGGCCGCGAAGGACCGCGAAGAGAACATGCTGGTGGCAGAGGGAGTTGAGGATTCGTTTTGCAATCGACAATCGAGGAGTTGGCAGGGCAGGTGCGTCATACGTTGCTGCGGGTCGAGGGTAGGGTGCTGCATGTTACGCTCAATCGGCCACAGGTGCTTAACGCTTTGCATCCGCCGGCTCACTTTGAGTTGGCACAGGTATTTGACTCGTTCGCGGCCGATGCTGAACTGTGGATTGCCGTGGTTCGGGGGGCGGGGGAGCGCAGCTTCTGTACCGGGACCGATCTGAAGGTACGCGCTGAACAGGGGCGGGACGAATATCCGGCTAGCGGCTTTGCAGGGCTGACGCGGCGCTTCGATTTGGATAAGCCGGTTGTTGCCGTGGTCAACGGTCTGGCATTGGGGGGCGGTCTGGAGATTGCATTGGCTTGCGATTTGATCATCGCGGCCGAGCACGCGAGGTTTGGCTTTCCCGAACCGAGGGTTGGGCTGGCGGCGATGGGCGGAGGTATTCACCGCCTGGTGCGGCAGTTGCCTGACAAGATAGCGATGGGATTGCTGCTCACAGGCAGGCAGTTCAGCGCGCAGGAGGCACTGGCCTATGGCCTGGTCAATGAGGTCGTGCCAACCGGGAAACTGGATAGCGCGGTTCGGACCTGGGTGGAGGAAATGCTGGCGTGTGCGCCGCTGGCTCTGCGGGCCACGAAGCAGGTCGCCCGTCGGAATCTTGACTTTCTGACTTTGGCGGAGGCGTTGCGGGGCGACTATCCGGCGGCGACGGCAATGCTGAATAGCGATGATGCGGAGGAAGGGCCGCGCGCTTTCGCTGAGAAGAGAGTACCGCTCTGGCGGGGTAGATGAGGTGGGTGCGCGGAGAGGTAGTTTATTTCTGTCGGGACTGGACGTGAATCGTCACGTCCGGCGGACCGGCGTAGTCAGACACTGTTCCCCAGGAAAGTGACATGGATGAGGATCCCAATCGGCAGGCGGGCCGCCTGCTAGCGGAGGCTTGGCTGGAAGCGACGACAATCGATATGCCCTCTGACTTGCTGCCGGAAGACCGGGACGCGGCCTATGCCACTCAGGACCAAATGGCGCAACGGTTGGCTATCGAGCCTGACCATACGGTGGTCGGCTGGAAAGTTGGTGCGACCAGCTTGGGAGTCCAAAGGGCAGAAGGGTATGACGGCCCGATTCCAGGCCGCATATTTGCCTCATCGGTCTATGGGAACGGCGTGATAGTCCCGCTGGCTCGATGCATTCATGCCAAGGTTGAAGCGGAAATCGCGTTTAGGTTTGTCTCGGCCCCGTTTCAGCAAGACTATCCGTTCAAACCGGGGCGCCTCGCCGAAATGGTCAAAGTGCTTCCCGCATTCGATATAACCAGTACACGCTACAAACCATCGTGTCGGGACGGCTGGGACAGCAGGCAGAATATGTTGGCGGGCATCGCCGACAATGGGAACGGCGGTATTGTCTTGCTTGGCGCGGAGACATCTTTTCGGAGAGATATGGACCTGATGAAGTTGGGCGTTGACCTGCGTGTTGATGACGGCGAGTCTGCCCCCAACCTCTGGGACGAATCACGGGGCGATCCGCTGGCGGCGTTGGCGTGGACGGTCAATCATGTTTACGAACGCGGATTCGTTATAGCCGCGGGCGACGTCGTGCTGACAGGTTCGTTGACGGAGCCTCTTTCCCTGGAGCCTGGTGATCTGGTGAAATGCAGTATGCCCGGTCTGGGGAACCTCAGTTGTCAGGTCAGCCGCGCGTAAATGTCCCCGCTGGCCTCGTGGGAGTCCATTTCATTCAGTTTAGCGGTCATGTCGGCGGGTGAGAGCCAGCTTGTCTCTTGCAGCTGCTGCAGTTCGCCGCGGCTCCAGTTGTACTCGTAGGCGCCAAGGCATTCCAGGCGGGAGACGCAGGCGATGGCGACGGAGGCGACTGCAGGAATGTACTCGATGGAGAGCAGGGGAAGAGGTCTGCTGAGTCCACGTAAGACGGTCAGTTCCGATCCTTCGACGTCGATCTTGCACAGGTCGGGCAGGCCGAAGCGGTCAATGAGAGAATCAAGTGTCTCCACCTGGGCGGGGACGGATTCATCCCAGGAGACGCCGGCAAAAGAGGGCGAGCGGCCGACCTGGTCAATCCATTCGGACGAGGTGGTCGAGACGGTAGGGGTGCGACGGCTGATATGGAGCGCGGTCGTGCCCGGTGCGCTGCCGAGTGCGGCCTTCACGAGGGTGAAGGCGGGATGCCGTCGATAGAGCGTCTGCAGGATTGCGGCAAAGGACGGTTGCGGTTCGACGGCAACGCAGGTTGCACCCAATTGCAGGAAGACGCCCACTCGATTGCCCACGTGCGCGCCGATGTCAAAGACGAGGGCGCCGCGGCCGATGAATTGGCTATAGAACTGCCGGTCACGTTGGGCGCGGCCGGGCTTGCCGTAGTAGATAAGCAGAGAGCGCGCCTGTCCCCAAAGGCTCCAGAATCTGGCGACCGGCTTCACTTTTGAGATGCCTCACTGTGCTCGTCGGCAGAGGGCGGAGTCGGGTTTATGAATTGCTCAGAGGTGGGAGGCTGTAACTGCGTCAGGCGGGAAATCCATGGCGGTAGGGCGAAGAGGAAGTCGTGGCGTTGTTTAAGCAGTGCGGCCCCTTCCATCAACTGGGCGTGTGGGCGGGGCGGTTGATCGGTGGCAAAGAGCACTGAAGTGCTGCCGCGGCCGCGGCAGGTGTAAACAGTTTGGAACAGGTCATGAAGGGCGTTCACGACATTCATGAAGGCGGGGTCATGGTTGCCCATGTTCATTGCCAGCAGACCTCTTGCGCGGATGCGGGCGCGACACAGGGCGAGGAAATCCAGTTCGGTGGCGTGGCTCGGTGTAACGCCGTGATCGCAAAACACGTCGAGATACATGATATCGTATTCTGAATTGTCCAGTTCGAGGAAATTACGGACGTCACTGACAACGAGTGACATGCGTTCATCCTCCTGGAAGCCAAAAAACTGGGATGCCGCAGTTGCGATGGGCGGTGCGATCTCGACGCAGACGAAGTCGGCCCAATTCAGGTGATGGTGGAGCGTGGTTGCCAGGCAACCGCCACCCAACCCGCTAAGAAACACTTTCTGTGGAAGCGGTTGCCAGAGCAGCGACAGGACCATCGCCTGCGTGTAGGAGCTCTGCAGGCGAAGCGGCTCGGCCAGGTCCATTGCGCTCTGTATCCAATCAGTGTTGGCGACGTCAGAGTCCATCATCCAGAGAATCAGACGTGAGCCCTCGCGGGTTATCGCGACATAGTAACCTTCCCACTCTGCGGTGAAGAGTGTTGTGTCGCGGCTTTGGGCCCATTGTTGGGCGTTGCGTCGCAAGCGGGCTTCATTCGCTCGCTGCCATGATGGGTCAGGAGTGGAGTCCGGAAAATTGATTGGATTCATGGTTCGCGGTTCACGCCGCTATACAGGATATCAAGAAAAGAATCCGGCCTGCCCGGCCATTGTGCACTTTGCTCAGATGGGCAATTGGTAGACAACTTCCCGCCTGTGACTGACGATTTGGGCGTGTGCTAACATTTGCGCCGTTTAGACTTTGCAAGCGAAAGGGAAATAAGATCCAGTGCCTGCGATCAGACTGCCCAAGCCAGAAGTACCTACTTTCTACTTCATTGGTGTTACGACCGCCCAATCCTCATCCCGCCGCATGTTTCCCTTGTGGATGGAGGCCCTTGGCCGTCCAGAAGTGGTCCTGGCCGGGATCGATTTGGAGATTCATGCGGCGGCGGCACGTTATCGTCAGGTGGTAGCAGACATTAAGCGGGAGCCGCTGGCGCTGGGCGCGCTTGTCACTACGCACAAGATCGACCTGCTGGAAGCGGCAGGTGAACTGTTCGATGGATTCGGCCCTTTCGCCAGCGCGACACAGGAAGTTTCCAGTATTGCCAAAGATGATGGCAAGTTGATTGGGCGTGCTACGGACCCAGTCGCCGGCGGCCTGAGCCTGGATGCCATCCTGGGCGGGGGTTATTTCGCGCGCACAGGGGGCAATCTGCTGATGCTGGGAGCAGGCGGGTCGGCGGTGGCATTGACGCTTCATCTGGTCCAGAAAAGAAAGGCAGCGGACCGACCTCGGCAGATCGTGGTAGTTAACCGGTCGGCTGCAAGGCTGAGCCGTTTAAGGCGGATGGTCGAGCAGTTTAGCGCAGGCGGGGCTGCGGGCATCGGGTTCGAGTTTATTCAGAACAGTACAGCAGTCACAAATGATGATATCTTAGCCGTCATGCCGGCTGGCAGCGTAATCATAAATGCGACCGGAATGGGCAAGGACACACCAGGCTCTCCATTCACGGACGAAGCCGTCTTTCCGCGGAACGGTGTCGTATGGGAACTGAACTATCGCGGCGAACTTGACTTCATGCGCCAGGCGCAAGCGCAAGAATCTGTGCTAAACCTCACTATCGCCGATGGTTGGGACTACTTTGTTCACGGCTGGTCCCAGGTTATATCGCACGTGTTGCACGTTGAGATCGACGCTGCCATGTTTGCACGTCTTTCACGACTGGCAGCAGCTGTTCGATAGGGAGCGGCCCAACGGCGGACCGCCAGCGATGCGGCGAGTCTTTCCACGACCGAAACTTCTATAGAAAAGTCGTTCACTCATTGTCGGGACCGAAACGCTCACCTTCGCCAGGGAAAGGCCAGCGTTGGCGTGTTATGGTAACGTTTGGTTTCGATAACAAGCCTGGCACCGCAGCCGGGCGCGATGTTGACTTCGAATGCGTCGTCCTCAACTGCAACCATACTCCCATCAAGAGTAATATCTCCAATCTGGTGCTCGGCATAGGCGCCGCCCTGGACCGTTACACGGCGCGATGATACCTGGCTGGTATTGACAAGGGTTACGGTCACGGCGTCGGCGGTCATTTTTTCTACCAACGCGGCCACATCGGCTGGGACGCCGGCCCTTCGCTGGTCCGGGTCGAAGTAACGCAGGCGGCAGTGGAGAGGGCCTCCGGTCCGGCCTGTTGGAATCCCGCCCAGCATCAGCTTGGTAAGGTTTTCGGTGACGGCAGGGTTGATGTGGTTCATGTCGTCGGATAGCCGAGTGTCCGGAGTGGCTGTGTCGGCGCGCATGACTTCGAGATTGTGTCTGAGCTCGTCGAAGTCCGAAAGGAGCGCCTGCTCGGGAAAGTCGGGGTTTGTGCCTTCGAGGTATTGGATCCAGGGGTCGCCGACGAGGAGATCGCGGTGGTCGGGATTCATGGACCAGTAGTAGACTTCGAGCGCGCCGGATGTGAAGGGCTCGGGCTTGAAGGCGTACCAGTCCTCTTCGCCAAAGTAGTCGCCATAGGCATCCGGGTACATCAGTTGACCGTCGATCTCGCGGGCGTTGCTATTGACGAAGTCGATCACGCCGCGCCAGCTGTCGGCGTAGCGCTGGTCACCGGTGAGCAGCGTGGCGTTGCCGAAGCCGTGAATGGCTCTGGTGTGGAAGTAGGTACGATGGGCAAGCTCGCCGGTCTGCGGGACGGTGACTGTGAAGCCCCAGCCGTAGACACCGCCGTACCAGCGTCCGCCACATTCGCTGCCGATGACGCCATCGAGGCCGACGTTGGTGGGGATGATCCCTCCGTTCTGATGCGTGCGCTCGACCCACTGGTCAACGTAGTCGATGATCCAGCGGCTGTACTTCTCTTCGTGGGCGAGCATGAAGGCGTTGAGGGGCAAGATGGTGGCAGCGAGGTTGATGGGGTGGTCGCCGACAACGTCGTTGTAGTCTTTGAAGTGGGCCACCATTTCATCGTAGCTGCGCTCGCCGTGGCCGAGGCGGAATCTTCCCTCGATTTCGATGGGGTCGCCGGCCCAGTCGAGACCGGTGGCTTTGCGCAGAAGTGGCCCGCGGCTGCCATTGAACATGCTGCGGATCAGTTTGAGGTCAGGGTCATAGTTCTTGGCTATCGGGTCTTCGTCCATGTAGAAACCGGCGAAGCGGCGGCAACGGCGTTGAAAACTGGCGTCATCGGGGTCGGACAGGCCTTGGAGGAAAAAGGCTGAGAAGCCTTCTGCGTTGTGAAACCAGTCGAACATCACTGGAAATTCTTTGAAATACATGCCGTCACGAGCCATTGGCACTTCTACGGTTTTGGCCTCGGTGTACTGAAGTAGGTGGCCTTCCCAGCCAAGTTTGTAAAGGTCGAGGATATCGTCGTCGGCGCCCAAGGCGTGGAGCATCGTCCAGTTGAGGATGTTTTCGGCAGCGTCGTCGGGGCCGTCGTCGCCGCCCCAGCGAGGCACGCACAGGAGGTAGCCGCGGTCATCGAAGTAGTGGTCGAAGAAGGCGCGGCATCCTTCCGCCTGCTCTCGAAGCAGTCTTCGTTGCAGCAGCGCCCAGTGAGGTGGGGGCATAGGTGTGTTGATGTCAAGTGTGGAAGTCATTTGGGAGGTCCTTCAAATTGGGTAGTGATGGTTAGATGGTACGAGTCGTGGAAGAAATCTGTGCTCATTCCACGAAGGGCATAGAAGGGCAACTTCTTTGATCCACGAAGGGCCACGAAGGGCCACGAAGGGCCACGAAGAACACCACTTATTGTCCTCGAAGGGCTGTGGAGGGCCGCCTCTTCTGAGCTGGTAAAAAAGCAGTTATCTGTCAACGATTTGATTTGTGGCCGCTCTTTCCCCGCAAAATGATGGCGAGCGCTGCGAAGGCGGCCAGGATGCTCTGCACAGATACTGCAAGTCGGGGGCCAACCGATTCAGCGAGCGAGCCTGTCACCAGTTCTCCTGGCAAGCCGATTCCCTGGCTTAGAGCAACGGTGCTCATGGCGCGGCCGCGCATTTCATTGCTGGCAGTGGTAAGCAGAATGACGTTGCGCATCGTATAGAAACTTGCTTGCCCCACACCGGCCAGGAAGAGCAGCAGCATGGCCAAATTGAAGTGCGGAGAGAGTGCAAAGACAGCCCAGGAAAGACATTGGAGCAGCGACCCGGCGGCGAAGATCCAGTAGAAGGAGAGACGGCGACGCAAGCGATGGGTCAGGAACAGACCGACGAAGCTGCCCAGGCCGAAGCTTCCGTTTAACATGCCCAGTCCGATGGCACTTCTTTCGAAGACGTCGCGGGCGAAGACTGGCAACAGACTCAAGGCCGGAAAGACCATGATGTTTATGAGAGCGGATACGAGCACGACAACCAGCATCTGGCGGTTGCTGCGGACATAGGCGATGCCTTCGCCGATTGACTGCCAGACGCCGCCTTCGGCCACAGGATTGGTCTGCGGCACCTGCTCTCGTCCCAGCCAGGCCAAAAGGGTCAGGTTGAGGCCGGTAAGGGTGATGAGGGCGCCGAGGCCGGCGGAAGTTCCGAAGTATTCGAGCAGCCAGCCGGCAAGGTAGGCGCCGGCGCCTAAGATAATGCTGTGGGTAAAGCTTTCCAACAGCATGGCATCGGCGGTGAGGCTGTCGCCAAGCAGGTCGGGCACAAGTGCGGACCGCGCCGGTGCGTCGACTGTCCAGGCGGCGCCGATGACGAATGCGGCGGCGGTGATCTGCCAAGTTTTCAGCCTATCCTCTGCGAAGAGGAAAAGGAGCGACACGCAGGCGCCAAAGATAACGAACTGGCTCAGGAAAAGCGTGTTTCGTCTTCCCAGCCGGTCGCCGATAAAGCCGGCGAAGCCGCCGAATACAAGCTGGGCGGCCCGGCGCCAGAAGGTGAGCAAGGCCACGGCGAGGGCGGAGTCGGTCATGTCGAGAACGACCACTCCCGCCACGAGGACCCAGATGGAATAGGTCTGCCACCAAAGAACACTGCTGAGCAGGAGGCGGCGGTAGGTCGGCTGTGCCAGCGGCGCGAGCAGGCCGGCGCGGCCTTCCTGTGCGTGCGTCAGTCGGCGGCTCCGTTAGCGGCCCAGAGTGTGCCTTGGCGCATCATCTGTTGAACGGCTGGTCGTGTAAAGGTTTCGGACGTGTGGCCAAGGGCTGTGTAGAAGACGCGACCTTCGCCAAAGGGTTTTACCCATGCCATTGGGTGCGCTTTGTCGGACCACTCGGCGCTGGCCAAGATATGAATGGCGGGGTCCCAGGCGGACATGTATATTTCATCTTCGACTTCGAAGTCACCTATGCCGTGCATGACCGGGTGGGAAGAGTCGGCAACATTTACGGTGAAGGTCAGTCCCGGTGGATGCCAGTTAGCGTGTCCGCCGAGAAGGTTGGCGGCCTTGCCGCCGATCCACCAGCCGGTGCCGTGAACGCCGACAAAACCTTTGCCGCCGGCGATAAATTGAAAAAGGCCATCTTCTTGTTCGGCCGTCAGTTCCGAATGGTAGGTGGCCGAGCCGTCGGCGTGGCGTTCGGAGCGGGTGAAGCCGGAGCCGAGGACACATACATCGTGGTCGTTCAGACTGGAGGAAGTGAAGATGCCTTTGTCATCGGTAAGCGTGACTTTGATCGCAGAGTCGTTGCCGAGGAAACTGCCGATGACTTCGGCGCTGGAGGCAAAGCCGTGATTGGTACCGGAAATAACGAGGACGTTCGTCATTGGTCTGCCTTTCTGTTGACGTGCCGGGCGGCGGCGGCGCTGAATTTGGGACGTCGCTGCATCCGTCCGGGGTGGTATTGATAAGCGGCAACGGAATCATAGCATAGGGGCGGGAGAGATTCAATTGCCGTTTGTAACTGGCGATGCCCCAGATTTTTTGGAAGTTGTCTGAAGCAGGACTTGCAGGACAATTGGGGATTCTCAGGTATGAAGGTGACGCTATGATGGCTGGTGGGCGGATTCTTACTGCGAGGGTTGGGAGCGCAAGACAAGTATAGAGAGAAGAATGGGATGCAGCCCTGCCGATGCCGCGCTTGCTTTTCTTTGGGACTGACGGCAAGATTCTGGCAGCAGTGATGAGGTTTTGGCAGCTGATAGAGATTCTGAGAGGTGAACTGATGGCGACCAGCAAAATGGAGGGCGTGTATCCGATCCTGGTGACGCCCTTTGACGAAGATTCGCAGATTGACGAGGGGAGCCTGCGCCGTCTGATCGATTTCAATCTAGACGCGGGGGTTCATGGGTTGGGTGTTGCGTTGGGCAGCGAAGTCTACAAGCTTACGGAGGCCGAGCGGGCTCGAATGACCCGCATTGTTGTCGACCAGGTGGGCGGGCGCGTTCCGGTTGTAATCAACACGGGGGCCAATGGGACGGATCTGGCGGTTCACTACAGCCGGATGGCCCACGAGAATGGTGCGGACTCGTTGATGGTGCTGCCGCCGGCATTTTTTCCTGCGGGACAAGATGAGGTAGTGGCGTATTACCGTGCGATTTCTGATGCAGTTCCCCTGCCGATATTCATTCAGGATGTGGCGACTTCGCCGATAGCGCCCGGCCTGGCAAAACGACTGGCGCAGGAGTGTGAGTGGGTACAGTACATCAAGGTTGAGAGTTTTCCGGTGGTGGCCAAGGTGGCGGCGATGGCCGAGGAGGCAGGAGATGAGCTGACGGTATTCGGGGGAGCTGGGGGCGGCTATTTCATCGAGGAGATGCGGCGAGGCTCGGTGGGGACGATGCCATTCTGTACGCAGCCTGAGGCGTTTGTGGATATCTGGAACCAGGTCAGATCGGGTAATGAGGCAGGGGCGTGGGAGACTTTCAATCGCTTCCTGGTGCCGATCAGCCGGCTTTCAGCGCAGGGAGCGGGCCTATTTCATGGGATTCATAAGGAGATACTTTGTCACCGCGGCGTGATTCGGACGGCTGTGGTGCGTGCGCCGGCGCCGCCGATCGATCCACTAACGCGGGACGAGTTGGGCGTGCTGCTGGCGGATCTGTATCCTGAGGGCGGTTCTTAGGAGTTTGTTTTCAGGTAACTACTAAGCCGTGTACAGTGCCCGTCTTGACCAGCCCTTCATCCCCGCCGCCGCTCAGGCTCTCTCATCGTGTATCTGCCGGCGGTCGCCACTTTGGATGAGCCGCACAGCTGGAATGACGCGGAACGGTGGGTGAGGGATGGTTTTGGAGGGGGGCGTTGCGGGGGGTGTCCCCCCGCACAAGGGAGGGCCGTAGGCCCGACCGCCAAGAAAGGGCGTAGCCCCTGGGGGCGGCGGGGGTTTGCCGACCCCAGCCCTGACCCGCAGCTGTTCGCGGGGCAGGGTGCGCAGGCCCGCCTTAGCGGGCCGGAGCCGCCGGAGGGCGTCTGCGCCCGTAGGCGTCCTGACAAGAATTAGGGCATAGGGAGAATTCTTGTGCCCCAGTGTGCCGCTCTAATGCATGGCGGCCAAAGTGATGGTGGCTGAGTAGTTACGAGTAGAGAGAGAATACAAGAGTTGGCAAGAGAGAGGGAAGTGCTTGTGAACGATCCTGTAACCATGTTGGATTCAAGAAGGAAGGTGAACTCTCAATGAAAATCGTAGACTTACAGGTTATTCCGTTTCGGGTGCATCGGGAACAGTTTCATCAGGGCAGGTTCAGTTTTCCACGTGAGGTGACGCAGACGCTGACGAAGGTTATCACCGATGAGGGCGCGGAGGGGTACTACTTTGGCGGGCACGGCCATGGCGACGCCGACGGGCTGACGCCGGAGGACAGGGCAGTGCTGGAGGGGCGGCTCAAGGAGATGGTTTTGGGGCAGGACCCTTATGACCGGGAGCGATTCTGGCACTGGATGTGGGTGGCGAACATTCCGGAGCATCTGCTGAGCGCGCTGGACTGCGCTTTGTGGGACTTGCAGGCGCGGGCGGTGGGGCTGCCGCTTTACAAGCTGCTCGGAGGCTGTCGCGACAAGGTGAAGGCGTATGCCAGCACGTTCCCCAATGTGGGGAGCGTGGAGGAGTATGCTGCGCACGCGGTCGCGTGTAAGGAGGAGGGCTATACGCATTACAAGATCCACCCTTACTATTTCTGGGACCCGGTGACGAAAGAGGCGGTTCAGGGGCGGCCGTCACACATCGAGAAGGACATCGAGGTGTGCCGGGCGGTGCGGGAGGCGGTGGGCGATGACATGGTGCTGAGCTACGACCCTTGGGGAACGTACCGCACCTATGAGGAGGCCTACAAGGTGGGGCGCGTGCTGGAAGAGCTGGATTACTACTGGTACGAACATCCGATGAACGAGTACAGGGTGCAGCCCTATATCAAGCTCTGCCAGGAGCTGGACATTCCGATCCTGTCACCGGAGATTGCGGCCGGCAGCCTGTATTCGAGGGCCGACTGGATTCTGCGGGGGGCGTCTGATATGACGCGGATCGATGTGCTACGCGGGGGCATCACGGGCGTGCGCAAGATGGTGGCGGTGGCTGAGGCGTTTGGCGTCAAGTGTGAGATCCACATGAGCGGATTCGCCAACCTGCAGATCCTTGGCTCGACCAGCGAGGATACGTGCGAATATTACGAGCGCGGGCTGCTGGCGCCGGGAATCGACTGCAATACGGCGCCGCCATACCTGGAGGATATTGGCGACAGGATGGACAGCGAGGGGTACGTTCATCTGCCGCAGGAGCCGGGGATGGGCTACCGCATTAACTGGGACTATATTGAGGACAACCTGGTCTGACGAGAAGTGAGTAGAGTCTGGGTTGGGAATGCAAAGTGAGTTACTCGCTGCGGAGACCTGGTCCCCGCAGCGTTTTTTTGGCCAGTGATTTCAGAATGCTACGCCTAACTTGACGTTTTCCTGGGGGGCGGTTGCAATCTTGGGATAGTGTTCGAGCAGGTCGTCGAAGGGGACGACGGGCTGGACGACTGGTTCGGATTTGAGACTGCCGTCACAGAGGAGGCGCCAGACGACTGAGAACAGGCGGGTTTCGTCCCAGTTAGGGTATTCGGGGTTGGGTTCGCTACAGGCGCGCGAAAAGACGATGGTAGGGCGGTTGAAATGGGCTTCGGCGCCGAGGTCGAGGCCGGCGGGGTAGCTGCCGGGCCAGGCGCCGGCGACGACGGTGCCAAGATAGGCGACGCCCCGGATGGCTGCTTGCAGCGCGGTGTAGTGGCCGCTGTAATCGACGCATACGTCGGCGCCGCGTTTGTCGGTTGCAAGTTTGATTTCGAGGCCGGCGTCGCAAGCAGTCGGGTCCATGACGATGTCTGCGCCGCATTCTTCAGCTACATCGCGGCGCAGAGGGATGGGGTCGACAGCGATGAGGGGGTAGGCGCCGGCCAGTTTGGCGAGTTGGAGGACGAAGAGGCCGATGGCGCCCATGCCAAATACGGCGACGGCATCGCCGATGCGGATGTGGCCGTCGCGTACTGCGCCGAGGGCGAAGTCGGCGGGATCGAGGCAGACAGCGGCCTGCCAGGGGACGCCGTCAGGGAGTCTGCGGGAGCGCGCGGCAGGCCAGACGTGCTCCTGGCGGAAGGAGCCGTGAGAAAAGACGGTATCGCCGAGGCGGAGGTCTGTTACGCCGGCGCCGACTTCGATAATCTCGCCGACGCACATGTTGCCCAGCCCGTTGGGGTATCTGACCATTTGGCTTTCCTGGGTGAACAGGTGGAGGTCGCCGTCGTAGTTGCCGCGATGGCCGGCGTAGCCCTGGAACATGGCCATTTCGGAGCCGTGTTTGGCGGCGCCAAAGCGGCTGCGGACACGAATCTGATCTGGGGCGAGGGGCTGGCTTTCGTAGTCGCGGAAGGCGACTTCTTCGCGGGCGGGGGCGATCAGTTCTGTGGGCATTTGGCTTCTCCGTGGGGCGGTGCGTCTTTGTGCTGTAGATCTATGAGTAACTCAACGTACGGATTGTACAACCTTCCTTCCTTCGCGGCAATTGTGTTGCAAATTCCTCTGTGCTATTCTGTCACCGCCAGCCCACGCCCCAGTTTCCTGAAACAGCGAGAATCTCATGCCACTCTGGTTGACTCGTAGCGACGTCGAAAATCTATTGGACATGCCGGCCGCGATCGAAGCGGTGGCTGACGCCTTCCGTCTGATCTATGAAGGTGAGGCGGAGCTGCCGGTGCGCGCGAATATTCCGGTTGCGCGGCATGACGGTAGTCTGATGTCGATGCCAGCCTATTTGGGCGGGGATATGGATGCGCTGGGGGCTAAGCTGATTTCGTTCTACGGCACGAACCCGACGGTACGCGGCCTGCCGGCGATACAGGGAAATGTGGTGCTGTTCGATGGCAGGGATGGCGCGTTGCTGGCCCTGATGGATGCGGGATACTTGACGGCAATGCGGACGGGGGCTTCCGGCGGGGTGGCGGCCCGCTATCTGGCGAGAGAGGATGCGCGCACGTTGACGATTTTTGGGAGCGGCGTGCAAGCCCCATACCAGGTGGAGGCGGTTCTGTGCGAGAGGGCAATTGAACGGGTCTTTGTCATTTCGCGGACACCAGCGAATGCAGTAGCCCTGGCCGACGAAATCAAAGGGACCTTCGATGTTTCCGTCGAGGCCACGACCGATGTTGAAATGGCGGTGGGAGCGGCGGATATTGTCGTCACCGCGACGAGTGCGCATGATCCGCTATTTGACGGAAGTTTGCTACGTCCCGGAGTTCATGTTACGGGTATCGGTTCGCATCTGCCATATGCCAGTGAAGTAGATGCTGTTGCGCTACAACGATCCAAAGTGGTTGTTGATCAGATGAGCGCGTGCCTCGAGGAGGCTGGCGACTTGGTCGAGCCCATTAGTGCCGGGCTTTATGATGCCAGCCAGATACACGCTGAGATTGGCGCGATTATCGCCGGTGTTCAACCAGGCCGCAGCCGTGAGGATGAGATTACATTTTTCAAGTCGGTTGGCTTGGCTGCACAGGACGTGGCGGTTGCCAGAGTTGTGTACCAGAGGGCAGTGGAGCAAGGAGCAGGCACCAGCTTGGAGGGATGACAGGTCAAACATATGGTGGAATCATCAACTGCGTCAGAGACTGAATTAGTTGCCTTTGACGTCTCTGATCCCCAGCACTTGCGGTGGGCAGTGGAAATTTGGAATGACGCCACCGGCAACGAACTCCCCATCACAGAAAGATTCCTGAAATACAACTGCACAGAGGATGTTGGCGTCGTCCGTGAAGGACGTGTCGCCTTGATCGGGGCGCGCCCGGCGGGATTTATCTTGGGCAGCGCCCATCCAGGCGCCTCGCCCGCCATGCGTACTGATGTTGAAGGCTGGATCGAGGCGATTGCGGTTGCATCTTCGTATCAGAGACAGGGAATTGGGAGGACGCTGCTGCGCTGGGCTGAGGGGTGGGTGGCTTCACAGAAAAGCGGTCGAGACGAGCAGGCTTCTTCTATCAGTGAAGGAGGGGAGGGACTTAAACCTTCTGCGAGGCAGGCCCGGGGAGGTCGTCTCCGAGTAGGCGGGGGACTTCGTCCGTTTGTGCCGGGCCCTTTGGCAGACAGGGCTGTTGAAGCGTTTTTCCAGGCATGCGGTTACCAGCACGAGAGAGAGCAGTTCTCGTGGGATGTGGCGCGTTCTCTCAGTGACTACGAGCCGCCGGAGCTACGCGATGTGCAGGCGGCGGCGCGTCCGGGGCAGCCGGGCCAGGAAAAACTGCTACTAGACTTTTTGGCGAGAGAGTTTCCGGAGAGGTGGCACTGGCAGGCGGAAAGGTTCCTGGAGGAGGGCGGGCGAATCTCTGACTTTATGCTGCTGTGGACGGAGGAGGGTGTGCAGGGATCTTGCCACCTCACTTTTGAGGACTCTGCCAACCCGATTGATCGCTTCTACCCGTATGAGCTGCCGCGTCCATGGGCACAGCTTGGCTCGATCGGTGTCAGCGCGCACCTGCGGGGACAAGGGATGGGTCTGTACTTGCTGGATGCGGGACTGCGGCGGCTGCACAACAGCGGCATCAACGGTTGCGTGATCGACTGGACGACGCTGCTCGGCTTCTACGGCAAGTGTGGATTTCGTCCTTACCGGAAGTGGGCGCTGCTGTGGCGGGCCTTGGGCAGCAAAGAATAGAGTGGCGGGCAGGACATTGCGATCCCCTTTTTGGACAACACATGGACGGCACCGGCGATGAAGGTCATTGGCCTGATGAGCGGCACATCCGCTGACGGCATTGACGCGGTACTGGCGGAGATTGCAGGTTCGGTTGACGGAGTGCGGATGCGGCAGCTTGCATTTGAGAGCACGTCGTGGCGGCCGCGTGAGCGAGAGTTGATCGAGAGCTTGATCTCAGGGCGAGGGGATACGCGTAAATTGAGCCGGGCCGGTTTTGTGCTTGGGGAGCGCTTCGCTGAGGCTGCATTGCGCGTAGTCAAAGGAAGCGGGCTTGTCGCCGAGGATATTAGCTTAATCGGTTCGCACGGGCAGACGGTCTGGCACGAGGTTGAGGAAAGCGGTGCTGTCCAGTCGACGCTGCAGATTGGGGAGGCGGCAGTCATCGCAGAGCGGACCGGCATCACGACGGTGGCCGATTTTCGCGTAGCGGACGTGGCTGCAGGAGGGCAGGGCGCGCCGCTTATTCCGATCTTCGACCAGTTTTTCTTGCGTCCTTCAGCTGAGGCGGAAGGGTGCCGGGCGGTCCAGAACATTGGCGGAATAGGCAATGTCACGTTTCTGCCGCCGGAGGGGACGCCGGCGCAGATGCTGGCTTTCGACACGGGGCCGGGCAATGTATTGATCGACTGGGCTGCTAGCGCGGCGACAGACGGCGGGCTTCTGTTCGACAAGGATGGCGAGTTGGCGAAGCAGGGCCGCAGTGAAGGCGAAGTGGTTGAACGCTGGCTGTCGCACTCCTTTTACCAGCAGCCACCTCCCAAGTCAACGGGCCGGGAGTTGTACAGCAGTGCGCTGGCGGAGCGGTATTTGCATGAGGCGACTGAGGCAGGTCTGTCGATGGTTGACTTTGTGGCGACGGTCACGGAGTTGACGGCGGCCTCGATTGCGGAGAGCTATAGAAGATTTGCGCCACTGCCTGTGGCCGAGGTGGTTGTATGCGGCGGGGGCGCGCGCAACCCGGTCTTGCTGGAGCGACTTCAGGACCAGTTATCGCGAAGGTGCAGGCGGAATGTACCGGTTTTGCGATACGGTGAGGTTGCAGATGTGCCGGGTGACAGTGATTCCAAAGAGGCTCTCTGCTTTGCCTTGCTGGCATGGCTGGCGATGCTGGGCGAGGGGGGCAATATGCCTGAGTGCACTGGTGCGCAGGGATCGCGTGTGCTGGGCAAGATTACACCTGGCCGCAGATTCCGCCAGATGGTGATGAATCTTCATAGTCTTCCCTGATCACATCATTGAGACCGGATCGATGTCTATTCGCCAGCCGAAGGGGATGTCGATGCCCTGCAAAAAGGCGGACGGGTCGACTGCGCGAATGATTATCTGCCAGCGGAAGTAGCTGCGAAAACGCGCGTAGGGAGCCGGGGCGGGGCCGAGCAGATCGACGCCATCGCCCCACACGCCCAACTGCTCGGCGCGCAGCTGCAGGTTTTGGGCCATCCTATAGGTCTGTTCCTCGACGTTTTCCAGCTTTCTGTGCCAGTAGATCAGACGGGCCATCCTGCCGACGGGCGGGTAGAGTTGCTCGCGGCGAAAGAGCATCTCCCGTTCGTAGAAGGCGTGATAGTCGTGTTCGGCGGCGGCCTGGAGCGCGTAGTGCTGGGGCGTGTAACTTTGGAAGATTACGCGGCCTCCTCTACTGCTGCGGCCGGCGCGGCCTGCCACTTGTGTCAGAAGCTGGAAGGTGCGTTCCGGCGCGCGAAAGTCGGGCATGTAGAGACCCACGTCGGCGGCGACGACGCCGACAAGCGTCACGAGAGGCAGGTCCAGCCCTTTGGCAATCATCTGGGTGCCGATGAGAATGTCAGCCTCGTGGTTGGCGAAACTTTCCAGGATCTGTTCGTGGCTGCCTTTGCGCCCGGTGGTGTCGCGGTCCCATCGCAACAGGCGGGCGCGGGGGGCGATTTGGCTGACGAGCTCTTCGATGCGCTGCGTGCCGGTGCCGAAGAAGCGAATGCGGCGACTCTCGCAGGCGGGGCAGTGGTCGGGAATCGGGTGGCGGTCGTTGCAGCGATGGCAGATGAGCAGGGCGGCGCGTTCATGATAGGTAAGCGGCGTCTCGCAACGTGTACATTCGGCGACGAAGCCACAGTCCCGGCACATCACGAAGGAATGCGTGCCGCGGCGGTTCAGAAAGAGGATGGCCTGTTCTCCGGCATCGAGAACGGCGTGTAGTTCGGACTGCAGGCTGCGGCTGAAAATGCTGCGGTTGCCGGCACGCAACTCCTGGCGCATATCGACGATTTCAACGGGGGGCAGGGATGCGTAGACAGGGGGTGCAGGACTGACATCAGCTGCAACTTGACTGCCGTTCTCGAGTTCGCCGTGCCCCATGACTCTGTCGGGCATTTCCAACAGTTTTAGCTTGCCGAGTTGGGCGGCGTGATAGGAGTCCAACGAAGGGGTGGCGCTGCCGAGAATCAAAGCACTGCCGGAAACTTCCGCTAGTTTGGCGGCGACAGTGCGGGCATCGTAGAAGACGGTAAAACTGCCCCATTCGTCGGTGTCCTGCTTGTAGGTAGATTCGTGCTCTTCGTCGAGGATGATCAGGCCCAAGCGCGGCAGCGGCGCGAAGAGCGCGCTGCGTGCGCCGACTATTACGTCGATGTTGCCATCGCGGGCACTGCGCCAGACGTCATAGCGCTGATTGCTGCTGAGGCCTGAGTGAATAACGGAAACGCGGTTGGGGAAGCGGCCTGCGAAGCGGGCGACAGTTTGGGGCGTGAGAGCGATCTCGGGCACGAGGACGATTGCCTGGCGGTTGCGGGCCAGGGTTTCGGCGATGGCGCGCAAGTAGATTTCGGTCTTGCCGCTGCCGGTGGCGCCGTGAAGCAGAAAGCCCCTACTTCGTATAGTGATGGGAAGGGGATCTTCTTCTTTGTGCTCAGCTTTGTCGGTCTCAGGAAACTCAGCAGGGAAGCATCTTGCTCTGATCTCGTCCCAGACTAGTTGCTGCTGGCCGGTCAGCTTGGGGGGGTGGGTCCGGCGGTAGATGCGGCCGCCGAGTGGGTCGCGGAAACGTATTTTCTGTTCGATGCGGATAAGGCCGGCGGCTTGCAGTTTGCGCAGTTTTTCCAGACAGTTCCCAACCTGGGCGTAGAGATCCGATTTCCAGACAGGTGCGGCGGCTTTGGCGAGGGCAAGCAATACGGGTTCGAACCGCGACGCGCCTCGCATTTGCAGTATTGCATCCTCAGTAGCAAGTGCGGACTGCGCCAAAGAGATGCCCTCTTCTGATATTCTAGCCAGCTCCATTTCTTGCAGGGTGGAAACGATTGGTTTCGGCGGAAAGCCGCAGGCTTCCCCGAGTTCTGCCATCGATATGGTGTGGGCCGTTGCGCCCAGAAGCGCTGCCAGGACGCGCACAGGCTTGGTCGTGCGTCCGAGCGTAAACAGATTCTGCCGGATCTGGGCTGGTTCGATAAGCAGCTCGATCTGTTCTTCCTGCTTGGCCCGGACTTTGGGAGGGTCTCCGCTCTTACTGAGCAGGCCGGGGGTGAGGAAAAGCTTGACAGCCTCTGAGACGGGCGCCACGAAGTAGTTGGCGACCCAAAAGGCGACTTCCAATTGCGCTTCTGTCAGGACAGGCTGCGGCCGCGCCAAGCGTGCGATTGCTTTGGTCTCGACCGGCGAGGAGTCCGCCATTCCGACGACGATGCCTTGCACTTCCTGTGGTCCGAAGGGGACCCAAGCGAGGTGGCCTGGCTTAACTTCGCCTATGAGATGCGGCGGAAGGTGATAGTGGAAGGTCTGGAACTGGGCAGCGCCGCCAGTACGCTGGTGGGTCGATTCCGGCCCGCGAATTTCGGGCAATGCGTCTGACGGGCTGTCGTCGTAAAGGCCACCGAAATCGTCGTATTGAGGAGGCCGTTCCTGTTGCCGGAATGAGCGGCGTATCGGCACATTGACTATCACCTCAACGAGGGCGCTTCCTTCTGACACTTTATGATCCCCAGGGCATTTTGGCTCATATGTTCGGCGGCTGGCAAGTGAATTGTAACTCACGAGGGCTGTGACCGGCAAGGGGGCAGGCTAGTGCCCTGACCATCCATCCAGGCGGTAGTCGCGTGCAGGACTGTTGCTGTACTGAAAGGAGGGCAAGGAACAGGGTTTTCGCTGCGGCTGATTTCTACCAGCGGCGGCGGCGTTGGAAAGTCAGGAGCCTCGTGACGCGGAAAATCGCTGCGTAGACGTATACCTGCCAGATGCCAATAGGTAGGGCAAGGGCGGCGGGCAGGTAGGAGGTTACAGGGTGGGCGGTGATTGGGGCGCCCAAGCCGTTAATGAGAGCGGCCAGGAGACCATACGAAATCAGGCCCAGAACCACGCCCATCAGTGGTTGAATTGTTGATCGCAGGATATACTGGCGGTCGAATTCTTCATGCACTCTCAAGCGTTCAACCAGGAACGAAATTGTGCCCAAGCATCCGCCGATTCCGCCGGTTGCTACCGCCCAGAGAATTGGATAGTAGTGGGAGGTGTTCCATCCCGTGTTTGCGGAGACTATCTCTATGGAGTCGTTTACGATGCGTGGATAGAAATATAGGACTGCGGCAAGTCCGCCTAACGCGCCTAACCAGAGAATCAGCAGTCCGAATGTTCGGACGGCAATGCCTCGGGAACGGTTGCGGCTAAATCTGGCGCGGTCGATTATCTGTTTTGCCTGTTCGATATTGTAATGGGCTCTTTCGATGCGTTGTGGTTCAGCCGAGATGATTTCGCGGGCTTCTCGCAGCAGTGAAAGGGCGTGGCCGGTGTTTTCGCGCCGGGTTTCGCGCACGCGGTCGATGGCCTCGTAAAGGCTGACTATTTCTTCCTCGATCAGTTGGGCATCGGTTGGCGTTCCATCGGGCCAGGTTTCCTGCGGGTGCCAAACTTTCGGCGGCGCGATGGTTATCGGTGAATCCAGAAGGGAAGATGGTTGCTCTGCAAAGTTTTGGAGTGGGTAGTCCTGCGACTGGGTTTCAGCGGGGGCCACAGAATCAAGGAGGGGCTGTTCGCTGGATGCGAACTCTTCTGTTGGCGGGTCGAGAGCCTGATCGGGCTGGCTGAAGTCGTTGGTGTGATAGGGAGAGTCTGGCGGGTGCCGGTCGTCCTGGTAAGAGACGGATTGGGTCGTGGCTGGCGGGTCTGACTCTTGATCTGAAGGTTCAGTTTCACCCGGACTACTGTTGTATGCTCTCGGAGCTGTGTTTTCGTCTTGCAGAGGAACGAAGGGCGGCAAGCCTTTCGGTTCAAGATCGGAGTTCGGGAGGTTCTCAGGGTCAGCGGGCGTATGGTCGTCTGAAGTGGTTGCTTGATCCTCGGACTTTACATTTGGGTTGTCGCGGGCAGGTGCGGCTTGGCTGCCGGCGGACAACTGGTCCAGCAGGTATTCGGCACGTTGACGAAGCGCGGCCAGTTGCGCCGCCGATTCTTCCAGCATGTGGAGGGACGGTTGCTCTTCCTGCGGTGATTCTCTGGATTTTGGGGCCGCCTGATTTGCTTCGGACCGTCCGTTGTTGTCGGCCGAAGATCGGGAGGCGTTTTCGGATTCGGAAATCAAGATAAGCTTCAGGTCACTAGTTGTCGCCGAAAGTCAGGAGGCGACGGTGGAACTTCGAAATCGAATTCGCCCCATAGCAAACTGACGGTTTAGTTTTACTATATCATACGCCTTTAGGGATAAGAAAAGGCTGCTTTCTGAAATGGGACCGTATTGAGAGGCCTCGGTGAAGAAGCTCTGTTGATCCACGAAGGGCCGCGGAGGGGGACCGAAAAGACTCTTGAGTCCATGAAGAGAAACTTTCTCCAAAGCAGAGGGCCGCGAAGATTCACTAAGGGAAAGAGCCGAACAGATAGGATTGAAAATGGCGGTGGATTTGACAGTCTAGACTATTGCCACGTATAATTGACTATTGGTAGTCATACTTCAATGTTATTTGTTAAGGAGTGAGGTTATGCCCAAACGAACCTGGCAACCGAAGGTTCGCAAGCGGCTGCGCACGCACGGCTTTCGCAAACGCATGAGTAAACCCGGCGGCCGCAACGTATTGAGGCGCCGCAGGCTAAAGCAGCGAACGACTCTGACGGTCCAATTGTCAACTCGCAAACGAACATTTTAGGCAAGTAGGTTCACCGGTAGTGCTGGCCGCGACCGGTGGGCAACAGTAGTTTGCAACTGCCAGTCAATGGGAGATTCTCAGAGCAAGCGAGAGAGGTAGTTACGCTGAGAAGCTCTTACGAAATTCGCCAATCAATTGCGGCTGAAAGTTGACATATTCCTGTGGAAACAGAGCGGCGTGAGACGACGCTTCCGAGTTCGGGACAACGAACGTTTTCAGCAGATCCGTCGAAAAGGCAGGTCGTACAGCAGTCGCCTGGCCGTGTTGTGTGTTTTGGAGAATAAGCTTACTTACAGCCGCTTCGGCTTTTCAGTGAGTCGACGCATCGGCAATGCGGTGGAACGGAATCGTGTGAAGAGGCGCATGCGAGAGTCGGTGCGACTGCGCATGCGCCAGATTCAACCGGGATGGGACTGCGTTGTGATTGCCCGTGCACCGATCCGGAAGGCGACATACGGGCAAATCGACGCTGCCTTCGACAGGCTTTTTCGTCGAGCCGCGCTTTCGGACTCCGGTCCTGGCCAAAGATGAAGTCGGGACTCTAGTGGTTGCGTCATGCGTGCTCTATTGCTTCTTCTGATTCGGGTCTATCAGCGGGCACTTTCGCCGTTGATGGGGAGCAACTGCCGTTTCTATCCAACGTGTTCTCAATATATGTTTGAGGCGGTGGAACGATACGGGGCAGCAAGAGGCGGATGGATGGGACTGCGGCGCATCTTTCGGTGTCATCCCTGGCATCCAGGGGGCTTCGACCCTGTGCCGTGAGGGGGCCGTATGGACGAGCGCGGGCGCCTTCTGTGCTCGAACATTGTAATTGCTTGACCGGAAAGGTCAGCAAGCCTGACGGCGCTTCGCCATTTGGAGGCGCAATTAGCCAGCAGACGGGAAGACGGTCCCGACCAATGCTGGTGTGCAAGCCGGACTACATGTGACCTCGAGGCACCCCAAACCGCGCTATTCATACGGTAACCGGGCTCTGCCGGTTCCTCATTTGGGCCCGGCGATTAGGAGAGAAATTGTGAATCGCAGAAGGATTCTGTGGCTGTTGATGATTGTAGCGGCGGCGCTGTTGCTTGGCGGGTGCGGAGTTCCTCGCGAAGGCGTTACCGATTGGAGCGTCGCCGAACCATCTGGCTGGTGGCAGGTCATAATTGTATTTCCCCTGGCAAGGTCGCTCATTTGGTTAAACACGAGTATGGTAAATTGGGATATCCCCTATAGCTGGGGCTTCGCCATCATAGTATTTACCGTAATTATCAAACTGATCACGTTCCCGCTGACGTTGATCCAGATAAAGAGCATGCAGGCGCAGAAGAATCTTCAGCCGAGACTACAGGAATTACAGAAGAAATTCGGCAAGAATAAGGACAAGATGGCGCAGGAACAGATGAAGCTTTATCGCGAGGAAGGTGTGAACCCGCTTAGCGGCTGCTTGCCAATGGTCGTGCAGATGCCGGTGCTGTTTGGCCTGTATTCGGCCCTGGTGGCGCTTGGACCTTCGCTGTCAAATGCACGATTTTTCTGGATTCCAGATCTTGGTTTTCCGGAGTTTACGCGCGGTCTGGCCTGGATTCCGGAGAAGTTCAATGAGGGCGAATACTTGCTATTGGCGGCATATCTGGTTTTGCCGGCGCTGCTCATGGTTAGCCAGGTCTATATGCAGCGCATGACGACGGCGACTACGCCTACGGGGAGCGCAGGTCAAGCCGGAATGATGAAGCAGATGACAACGATGATGACGTTGATGTTCGGCTTCTTTACATTGCAAGTGCCAGCCGGCCTTTCTTTGTATTGGGTTACGAGTAACCTGCTGCAATTGGGGCAGACATACGCCGCGAATTATCTGGGCGGTGTGAACCAAGCAATTGCGCCAGCCGCTCCCCAGGTTGTACCCGCAGCGGCTGGAGCTACGCCGTCCGATGGTGGTTCGGTAGTCACCTCTGCCCCGGAGCCAGCAGAAAACGAAGGGAAGAGGACACCTCCCCGCCGACGTAGCCGTCGCAATCGAAAGAGAAGATAAGATGAAGAATGGTCAGAGCTACGAGTACACGGCAAAGACCGTGGAGGCCGCTGTCGAAGAAGGCTTGCGTGATATGGGGGTCTCCCGCGATCAGATTGAAATTGAAGTGATCCAAGAAGGTAGCCGTGGAATACTTGGGATCGGCGCGACCGACGCCCAGGTTCGTCTGAAGCCAAGGGCAGAGAGCGCGCCAGCCGAAGTTCAGCCGCAGGAAGAATCCGCGCCGGCGGCTGAGATTGAGGCTGGTGAAGTCGTAGAGGAGGATGAAGCAGCAGAGGCTGAAGAGTCTGTTGCGACTGACGAGACGGTTGCGGCAGTTGAGATTTCCAGAGTTGTCGTCGAAGAGCAGGTGTCAGAAAAGGACGTTGAAGGGCATTCGGAAATCGATGATGAAGAGGAAGATGACGACGCTGAGCTCGAAGACCTTTCGTTCGATCTGCTAAGCCAGATGTTGCAACACCTTGGCATTGGAGCAGAAATAGAATTGTCGTGGTTGGAGGATGAGGAGGACGGCGATCGCCCCCTTTGCCTGAATGTTGTAGGTGATGATTTGGGCGTTCTGATCGGCCGCAACGGCGAGACTCTGGCAAGCATCCAGTATTTGATTCGCCTGATGGTAAATCAGGAGTTGCATCGCTGGAAGAACATCGTCATTGATGTCGACGGCTACAAGGAGAGAAGGGCGGAGCAACTTGCACAGCTTGCCGAACGGATGGCCGAACAGGTTGTAGAGTCGGGCCGGCCTGCTTCGTTGGAGCCTATGCCGGCGAATGAGCGTCGTTTGGTCCACATAGCGCTGCGCAACCACGAGCACGTTTACACTTCAAGCACTGGAGAAGACAACCGGCGAAAAGTGCAGATTCTGCTCAGGTAGAATGAGTGGTTTTGTCTCTCGCCAACTGTGATTTTGCAGCGCTCGAATTTTGACAGGAAGCTCGGAGGCTAGCCGTTTCTGTACTGGATTGAATTACTGAACTCCTTGAGCCTGCGAACTGTCCATGTCGATCGATTTTCTTGCAATTGGCACCGTTAGCCGCGACATTGCAACTGCGGATCCCGCCGCGACTGACTATGTGCTGGGAGGGACTGTCAGTTTTGCCGCGGTAACTGCTTCTCTACTGGGCCGCAAGCCGGTGATTCTGACACGCGCCGGTGATGATATTGATTTGTCGGTCTTGCGTGAAATCGCCGATGTGCAGGTGCTTCCGTCTTCAAACACTACGACCTTCGCCAATTTGTATACACCGGAAGGGCGAGTACAGTACTGCTACACGCCGTCGCCCCCGATCGCAGCCGTAGATATTCCTCCGCCGCTGAGGGCGCCCCATATCGCGCTGCTGGGTCCTCTGGCGAATGAGGTACTGCCGGAGGTTGCCGCCATATTCGACGCCGAGACAATTGTAGCGGCAGTGCCGCAGGGTTGGATGCGACGCTTGGACGACGATGGCAGGGTGAACCCAACGCCATGGAGCGATATGGCAAGTATTTTGCCCCATCTTGACGCGCTAATCCTGTCAATAGAAGATATCGACGGCGAGCTCAAACAGGTGGATGCGTTTATGGCGTATGTTTCACTTGTTGTGCTCACCGAATACCGGGACGGCAGCACAGTCTACCGGCGAATATCCGACTCAGAGGTAGAGGTTGTGCCGATTCCGCCGCGGCCGGCTAACGAAGTGGATCCGACTGGCGCAGGCGATATATTTGCGACCGCTTTTCTGTTGCGGCTCGATGAAACGGGAGACCCCCTCGACGCGGCCAGGTACGCCAATGTTACCGCGTCTTTCGGCGTAGAGGGTCAGGGTGTGACGGGAATTCCCAGGCACGAGGATGTGTTGAAGTATATGGCTGAGCATCCCTGGCAGCATTGTGTTTCCGAACAGGGAAGGGACTAGATGTACGGGGTGGATCATGTTCATGCGGGCAGTTCTTCGAACTTGAGCGGACTATGACGGCTCAGATTTTCGCGATTGCCAATCAGAAGGGCGGCGTGGGTAAGACGACGACCGCTGTCAATCTCTGCGCCTATCTGGCCAAGGCTGGAGCCCGAATATTGCTGGTAGACAGCGATCCGCAGGCGAACGCCACGACAAGTTTGGGAATTGATCCCAGGAAGCCAGGGACGAGCCTCTACGACGTCTTGATCGATAGCAGACCCGTTCATGAGGCGATTACGGCGACGAGCCTGGATGGGCTCAGTCTATTGCCAGCCAATCTTGATCTGGCCGGGGCCGAAGTGGAGATGGCTGCGAGGATGGCTCGCGAGCAGTTGTTGTCGAAGGCGTTGCAGCCACTAACTTGCGAATACGACTATGTGGTCATTGATGATCCGCCGAGCCTGGGGTTGATAACGATAAACGGATTAACGGCCGCTGACGGGATCATTATCCCGGTCCAGTGCGAGTATCTGGCTCTGGAGGGATTGAGTCAACTTCTGGAGACGATTCAGCAGGTGCGCAGGGTCCTGAACGGCCGCCTCAAGGTCGCCGGCGTGTTGCTTACTATGTCGGATGCGCGGACGAACCTCAGCACACAGGTGGTTGAGGATGTTCGCGAGCATTTCCCCCTGGAGACTTTTGACACACTTATACCCCGTTCGGTTCGCCTGAGTGAGGCGCCAAGTCACGGTCTGGCAGTTCTGAACTATGCGCCTGAAAGCGCGGGCGCGCTGGCATATGAAGCGCTGGCGGCCGAGTTCATGGGCAGGTTTCCGATAGGCAACGAAGCGAACTCGCAGGGCATGCCGGAGATTCCCGGCGCAGGTACGCCTGATCCGACTGTGTTCTAACTATGAGCAGAGAAACTGGAACTGAAAATCCGAATGCTAGACGCCGGCATGGATTGGGCCGCGGCCTAGGCGCACTGCTTGGCAGAACAACGCCTGCCGATGAATCCGAAGCTGAGGAACCGGCCGCGCCGACAGTTGAAGAGGGCCCGCGGGAGATTCCCATCAGCGATATTCAGCCAAACCCGCAGCAGCCGCGGACCCGTTTCGACTCTGCTGGATTGACTGAGCTGGAAACTTCAATCCGGGCGCACGGCGTCATTCAGCCTGTGATCGTCACGGAACGTCCGGACCAGCCGCAGCGCTTCTGGCTGATTACCGGAGAGAGGCGTTGGCGGGCTGCGCGGCAGGCAGGATTGACAGTTGTTCCGGCGTTGGTGCGGGAGGCGACTTCCCAGCAGCTCCTGGAACTGGCACTGGTAGAGAACTTGCAGCGCGACGATCTCAGCCCGCTGGAGGAAGCGGCCGCCTACAATACACTGATTGAACGGTTCGAACTGACGCAGGCTCAAGTTGCGTATCGAGTGGGGAAGAGCCGTTCGGCAGTGGCTAACGCCGTTCGTTTGCTGGGGCTACCGGCCGAGGCCCAGGCTGCACTCAATGACGGGTTGATTAGCGCCGGCCACGCGCGTGCACTGCTGGGCCTGATCAACGATGAAGACCTAATGGGGGCGCTCGACCAGATTGTTGCGCGTGAACTAAGCGTTCGTCAGGCCGAGGAGCTGGTTCGGCGCTGGCACGAGAAGCCGCCGGTGGCGGATCCGGTGGAGCAGCCGGCCCATTTGCAGGCACAAATGCGCTTCTGGGAAAACCGCTTTCGTGACCGACTAAGCACGAAAGTAAGCCTGGATCGTAAGGAAGACGGTAGCGGCAAGCTGGTTATTCATTTCTACAGCGATGACGATCTGGAGACGATTTACCGAGAAATCGTCGGCGATGAGTCGGACTGAAGGGGCGCGTTCGAGAGGATGGCGCCGCGGCGGCGCAAACGCGGAGGCCTGAATCACCTGGCGCCGGTGGGCGAGAGATTCGTACAGGTTCCAGGACAGAGGAGGCAGGAAAGCCAATTGGGTGAACAGTTTGGCGATATTTTCCAATCGGAACAGGACCTTGTCGCCGCGACGCTGGACGACGTGATTGCCGACCTGCCTGAGGGGCTGTCTCAGTTCGTTCGCAGCGAGCTGGCGGAGAAACAGATTCTGGCTGGGGTGGTACTGGCATCGGCTGCGCCAGAAAATGATTCGGCCGAGGATGAGTCTCGCCGAGTGGCACTGGCTGCGGCACTGGAACTTTTGCAAATCGCCTTGAGTATACACCGCCTATTGCTCAAGCCAGAGAAGCCTGACTCAATCGACAATATGCTGTTGGGCGGCACGATTCTGGCTGGGGACTACTGTTTCAGCAGGGCGGCGGTGCTGGCGGCGCGTACATGTCATCCACAGGTGGTAACTGTCTTTGCGGAGTTGCTCAAGGAGATAAGCCAAGCTAATTTAAGGCGTGTTATTGTCAGCGACAATGACAGCCAGAATTCGATAGCTGCATCCGAGCGCAAAGCGATGTTTCATAGCGGCGCGTCAGCCGGCGTTCTGCTGGCAGGGCTATCTGATGAGGAACAGGCGGTCGTTGTTCGGTATGCTGAGTGGCTGAGTCTGCAAGGGTCTGACGACGGGACCGGGTCACTAAATGCCGGCGCAGGCGGGAGTCTCGACAGCATGCCGCCGAGGCAGAGAGAACGCTGGAGGGAGCTAGTCTCCAGCCTCTGACTGGTAGAGTTAGTTTCGCCCCAAACAGGAGGGCAGCGTGTCCCCAAAGCGAGTGCTGCTACTCACTTCTCCAAATAGCTACCGAACACAGGATTATGTCGACGCGGCCGAGCGACTGGGCGTCGAACCTGTCATAGTTGTGGATATGCCGCAGCTGCTTTCGCAGGAATGGAACTTCTCGCTTGGCGCTGATTTTGGGGATCCCCGGAAAGCAGCTGAAGAGATTGTCAACACGCTGGCCAATGCGGGCGACGCGGGAGAAGGCGACAACGGACTGGATGCAGTCCTGGCGCTGGATGACGGCGGCGCCAGAGTGGCAGCACTAGTGGCGCAACGGTTGGGGTTGGCCCATAACGACCCGATGGCATCCGAAGCGGCGCGCAACAAGTTTCGGATGCGAAAGTTGCTGGCGTCGTGCGGCGCACCAGTGCCGGCATTTTCCGAGTTCAGAACCGACGACAATGTGAAGGAGATTATTGCCCGAGCGGAGGAAGAGATCGGGTATCCCTGTGTCGTAAAGCCAGAGGAGCTGAACGGAAGCAGGGGTGTCATTCGAGCGAACTTGCGATGTGAGCTGGCGGCCGCGGTGAGAAGGCTGACGGCGTTGATAGGAGAGGGCCAGCCATTCCTGATCGAAGGCTACATTCCGGGAGTAGAGGTCGCGTTAGAGGGGTTGATCGACAGGAACCAGTTGCATTGTCTGGCCCTGTTCGATAAGCCGGACCCGCTGGAGGGCCCGTATTTTGAAGAGACTATTTACGTTACCCCTTCACGCCTGCCGCAAGACGTGCAGAGCGCGATTGTTGAATCGACGGAGAAGGCGGCGCGGGGCCTGGGCTTGCAGACGGGGCCAATCCACGCGGAACTGCGGATAAACGAAAACGGACCTTGGATAGTTGAGGTCGCAGGGCGGTCGATTGGCGGTCTGTGCTCGCGGATTTTGCGGTTTGGTATGGAGGTTGGAAACAGCAGCTCGCTCGAGGAGTTGATACTGCGGCAAGCATGTGGATTGCCGCTGGACAACCTCGAGAGGGAATCGCAGGCGGGCGGCGTTATGATGATTCCGATTCCCGCTGCGGGGATATTGCGGAGCGTGAATGGAGTAGAGGAGGCTAAAGGGGTGGCGGGAATCGAAGATGTTCAGATTACCGCCCGGCTCGACCAGTCGGTTGTGCCCTTACCGGAGGGTGATGCGTATCTGGGCTTCATCTTCGCAAGGGGCCAGTCGCCAGCCCTGGTCGAGGAATCGTTGCGACAAGCGCACGGCTTCCTTCAGTTCGAGATTGCTCCAGAGTTTGCTCTCATAGCTTAGCTGCGCTGGCTACTTTCTGGGGGCGCCTTTACCGGCGGGAACGCCTTTGCCCGCACCAGGTGTGCCTTCCGGCGTCCAACCTTCGGGCATCTGCGCGCCCTCTCCGAAAAAGAACTCCTCCATCTGCTGCATCAGGAAGTCTCGTGACTGCGGATCGCCCATGCTCAGCCCATAGTGATTGATGAGCACGACTGAGTGTTGCAGCCACAAGTCCCAGCCGTCTTGCGAGATGTTCTCGAATATACGTTGGCCAAAATCGCCGGGGTAGGGAGGCGATGGCAGGCCGGGCAACTCCTGTCCGATCTTTGCGCACTGTACCATTCGAGCCATTTGTCTGCTCCAAACCTAGAGTAAGAAAAGCGGTGGGCTCTATTATACGGCCTGCGAACTGGTAGTGTCAACATATATGCGTACGCTTCTCGTTGGAATGGAGGGCCCTTTCAGCAACATA
The DNA here is from genome assembly GCA_963662575.1 of Caldilineaceae bacterium. Classification (GTDB taxonomy): domain Bacteria; phylum Chloroflexota; class Anaerolineae; order Caldilineales; family Caldilineaceae; genus Bin5. Next base: position 4,002,218 of record OY759723.1, on the reverse strand, counting down.
GTGCTGGAAAGGCTCCTGGCCGCGAAAGTTCCCGTAGTTGCTGTCCTGCTAAATGGGCAGCGGTTCCGTCAGTTGCGGCCAGCGATTGCGGCTGGAGGGGAAGCAACTGTGCCAGCGGGAGAATCTCTCGATCTTCCCCTTCTGAACGCAAGGGTCAGCGTTGCACCGCCTGGAAGGGAAGGCAGCAGCACTGGAGGGCAGCGTTCGGCCGCCGAATTAAGGGGAGGCGCAGTCCAAGTTCCGGTAAGTACTTTGAGCCTTGCAATGCAGGAGGGGATTTCTACATACGAATGTAGGGACATCGGCCACCCGGAAGTAGTGAGCTGGCTAAGTGAAATGTCTTTGGACATCATCTGTGTGGCCTGTTGGAATAGAATTATTCCACCGCGTGTTCTGGGCATACCCAGACAGGGCTTCCTGAATGTCCATCCTTCGCTGCTGCCCGCATTCAGGGGTCCTTTTCCTCTCTTCTGGCAATTTCGGGCTGGGGAAGTTTCAACCGGCGTAACGGTACATTGGATGGACGCGGGCCTTGATACAGGAGACATTGCCGGGCAGCGAGCGGTACAGTTTGCCGAAGGCATAGGAGGCCCGGAGGCCGAAGCACAGTGTGCGTCTGAAGGCGGTGATCTGTTGGCGGAGGTATTGGCAAAGGCGGCGCAAGGGCAGGCAGCGCGGCGGCCTCAGCCTGAAGGGGGAAGCTATTTTCCGGCACCCTCGGCAGAGGACTTTGTCCTTGATGCCAACTGGCATCCCCGGCGAGCATTCAATTTCATGCGGGGTACGGCTGAGTGGGGCGTCCCGTTTCGGCTGGAAACTGATGGTACGGTGCTGTGGCTGGACGATGCGCTGGACTGGCGGAAGGAGGTGCCTCTGGAACGGCCCGCGGAGGGGAGGGTATGGGCACCCTTTCGGGGAGGCGCGTTGCTTGCAACTCTGTGTGACAATGCGGTGGCCTAACGAGAATCCAGGCATCGGTTGTGTCATCTGATCGAGTTCAGCTACAATGACCCCGCTCAACTCTTTTCCTTTCTACTAGACTGAACAAGGAGAATTGCAATGTCTTTGATGCCAGTACCGCCAGGAATAAAGATAGCGGCACAATTGTCGCCGGAAGCGGATGACAAGGAGTTGCAGTTTGTCAATCAGATGGGGATTGACTGGGCTGTTTGCTGGACGGACGGCGAACACGCTGGCTATGACTATTACGCCCGCGCCAGCGATCGTTTCCAGAAAGCGGGTATTCAGATCTACGGCTTTGGAAACCGGGAGGTTCACAATCAGGACGCGATCGTTCTTGGGCTGGAAAACCGAGATGCCAAGATCGAGGAGTACGTAAATCACCTGCAAGCACTGGGCAAGGCGGGCATTCCTTACACGACTTACGCCCACATGGCGAACGGGATCTGGAGTACGGACCGCGAGGAGACGCGCGGCGGCGCGTCGGCGCGAGGATTTGACCTGGCAAAGGCAGAGGCGGGGCACTGGGCGGGGAAGCTATACTATCTGCCGCTCACGCACGGCCGGGTTTATTCGGAGGATGAAATCTGGGAGAATTTCCGTTATTTTGTCTCGCAGGCGGGGCCGGTGGCGGAGGAGGCGGGCGTTCGGATTGGAATCCATCCTGACGATCCACCGGAGCCCGAACTTGGAGGCGTTCCGCGGTGTATATTCAGCAGCTTTGACGGATATCATCGGGCCATGAGCATAGCGGACAGCCCTAACGTGGGCATCTGCTTCTGTATTGGCTGCTGGTTGGAAGGCGGCGACCTGATGGGCAAGGGCGTGGAGGAGTCGCTGAAGGAGTTTGGGCAGAACAACAAACTGTTCAAGATCCACTTTCGCAATGTGGACCAACCGTTGCCGCACTTTGTCGAAACCTTTGTGGATGACGGGTATTTTGAGATGTACAAGGCGATGCGAGTGCTGGAGCAGACCGGATTCGACGGCGTCGTTATTCCGGATCATATTCCGACGATGGCGGATGATCGCCGAATCGGCACGGCGTACACTATTGGTTATATGAAGGCATTGCTGGCACGGGCGCAGTCGGAAGTGAAAGGGCAGGTGGGCTAATGAACACGGTAGGAATTCTAAGCCCGGGCGACATGGGCCATACAGTGGGGGAACGGCTGAAATCGAAGGGTCTACGGGTGGTGGCTCATTTGGCCGACCGAAGTGCCCGGACTCGAAGTCTTGCCGAAAAGGCCGGGATTGAAGAGGTAAGTTCCTACGATGCCCTGGTCGTGGAAGCCGACATAGTGCTGTGCATTCTCGTTCCGGCAGAGGCTGGGGCGGCGGCGCAGAAGGTAGCGGACGCCCTTCGCAGTACTGGCGCCGACCTTCTATACGCGGATTGCAATGCTATCGCGCCGCAGACGACCATAGAGATCGGAAAGACGATCAGCGATGCCGGCGGCCGTTTTGTGGACGCCTCGATCATTGGGCCTCCGCCACGCGGCGAAGGTGCGACGCGTTTCTATGCTTCGGGCAAGCATGCAAATGAGTTGGCTCGGCTTAACGACTATGGGCTAGATGTGCCGGTGATCAGCGACCGGATTGGTGATGCATCGGCGATAAAGATGTGCTATGCGGGACTGACAAAAGGACTGACGGCGCTATGCACTGAACTGCTGGTGGCGGCTGAGGCGTTGGGGATACGCGAGGCGTTGTTTGCCGAGTACAACCTCAGCCAGGCAGCGATGCTAAAGAGGATGGAGGGCGGCTTGCCAGGGATGCCGCCGAAGTCGCGGCGCTGGGTGGGAGAGATGGAGGAAATCTCGGCTACGATGGCCGGCGTCGGAATGACGGGGAAGTTTCATGACGGGGCGGCTGACATTTATCGCTTCATTGGAGACTCAACGCTGGCGGATCGCGCGCCAGAGGACCCGGACGCGCCGACATTGGAGGAGATGCTGCAATTGCTGGCTGGCGCTCTGCCCGCTCGCTGATTACTCTAGTAGCAATAAGTTCTGTATTCAGCCGCGGACGGATAGGGCCGAAGCACGAAGCATTCTGAATGGTGAACGTGACCGGAGGCTAGATGCACTCGAGAAAGGGATCTTCGTTGATGTAGTCATACTCTCTGCCGATGTAGGGGACTGACGGGAGATCGTGCCAGTCGCGGAGAATTTGATAGGCTACAGAGGTAAGCATCTGGCACGTATCTACAGCCTCGCGCCATTCGGGACGTTTTATCTCGTCGACAGTTTCCTCATAGGGTAGGATTCCGAAGTCCCAAGCACCGCAAAGTCGCGCCAGAAAATCGACTTTATCGGTCAAGGTATCCAGAGAGTTGGGCGTCTCGGTATTGGGATAGAGGGCCCCGTCAATCCAATTCGGCACTCTAAGACTCTTCTCTGAACCAGTTCCAGGTTCTTGATTGCCTCTGAAGGCACCTCAATAAATGCGTAATGGATTCCTCGAGACGGATCCCTGAAATGCGCTGGCCCTCTCGGGGAATTCCTCTGTCACTGAATCTTCGAAACACAAAAAACCGCAATTCAGTTCGAACTGGAGATTGCAACCGTGTCGTCTTTGTTCGCGGTAGGTCAAGCTTTTGCTCAGACCTTGAGGCCGCTCAGGACAACGCCCTGGATGAAGTAGCGTTGGGCTGCTGCGAAGAGGGTGATGACTGGAATTGTCATAACCGCAGCTGCCGCCATGAGCAGGTGATCGCGCGGATCTGATGTCTCCAAGGGGATGTTCTGGAAGAAGCGGAGGCCGACGGCAGCGGTGAAGAGGTTGACCTTGCTCAGATAGATAAAGGGTCCAAAGAACTCGTTCCAGTCACCGAGGAACTGAAGTATGGCGACGGTGGTGAGGGCGGGCTTCATCAGGGGCAAAAGGACGCCCCAGAGAATTCGCAGCGGCGAGGCGCCGTCCATCAAGGCGGCCTCGTCCAAATCGCGGGGGATTGACATGATGAATTGGCGCAGCAGAAAAATCATGAATGCGCCGCCGCCGAGCCAAGAGCCGATGGTGAGGGGCACATAGGTATTGATCAGTTTCAGGTTGAAGAAGAGCACGTACTGGGGGATCAGAGTTACTTGTGTCGGGATCATCATGGTGCCGAGCATGAGGACGAACCAGAACTCTTTGCCAACATAGTTGAAACGAGCGAAAGAGTAAGCTGTGAGGGAACCGGTGATGATGACGCCCGGAATCGTGATGGCTGTGATCAGAAAGCTGTTTCCTAGCCAGCGGGCGAATGGCACCGATTGGAAGACGCGCGCATAGTTGCCCCATTGGGGAACGGAAGGGAATAGGTGCGGTTCGAAAGAGCGAAGTTCCTGCCAGGTCTGCAAAGAGCTTGAGACGGTCCAGAAGAGTGGAAACGCAAATGCGAGACCAGCTACCGTCAGCAAAAGGTATGTAAGAGCCATCTGGGCCTGATTTCGCCCGCGACGATATACATCGCCATGAATGTCCGTACTGGGTAGACGGTCGAGTGTAGCGGCCATTAAGGTTTAGTCTCCGTAGTAGAAAACCCAGCGACGGGAGAGCCGAAGTTGCCATATTGTCAACGTGACGATAAAGACGGCGAAAAACCAGGCGAGTGAAGACGCGTAGCCCATGTTCCAATAGTCGAAGGCGTGCCGATACAGGTGAAGGCTGTAGAAGGTAGTGGCGAAGCCTGGTCCGCCCTCGGTGGCAACGAATGCGGCCGTAAATACCTGCAACCCGCCGATTACGCCAAGAACCATGTTGAAGAAGATGGTTGGCGTCAGCAGCGGCAAGGTAACATGGCGCAATTTGTGAAAGGCGTTGGCTCCGTCAATTGAAGCTGCTTCGTACAGAGTTTCCGGTATACCTTGCAGTCCGGCCAGGAAAATGATCATGCGGGTACCGCCCAACCCTTGCCAAAGGCCCATTGCTATCAGCGATGGAATCGCCCAGCGACGGTCGCCAAACCAGCCTGGCGGGTCATTCCAACCGATGTCCACGAGCCACTGGTTGATAATGCCGAAATCGGCGTGGAGCAGCCATTTCCACAGGACAACGGAGGCCACGATGGGCACCAATGAAGGCATAAAGAAGAGTGTGCGATAGGCAGCCAAGCCGCGCAGTTTGGCGTTTAGCAGGATCGCCAAGAACATAGAGCCAATTACGCCTAGCGGTACGCCTAGTCCCGCGTAATAAAAGGTGCGTCCCAGGGAAGTATAGAAGAGTGGATCATCGGAAAACATCTTGATGTAGTTGTCGAGGCCGACCCACACCGGCGAGCTGAGTACGTCGTACTTGGTTAGGCTAAAGTAAAGAGAGAGCAGCCCTGGGCCGATAAACAGCCCGAAGAATCCAATCAGCCAGGGGGTGAGGAATAGATAACCGTAAAAATTTTCTCGCCTCTGCCGGTTCGTTGACAGGAATTCTGAAAGGCTCGGGAATCTGATGCGGCTAGCCAGAGTCGCCATTTGCATCTCCAATAGTGGTGAGCGCTGGGCAGAATTGGGAAGTGGTCTGCCCAGCGCTCATCTCGCGTTTCAGAGGTCTAAGCTGGATCCTGGTCGAGGATCGACTGGATATTGTTGTGCAGGTCCTCCAAGCCTTTCTCGAACTCAACCGGCTGGTTCGGGTCGAGCAGCAGGTCGGTCCACTGCTGTACGGCGGACGTATACTCGCGGCCGCGGGAGTTGGCGGGCGCGTGGGCGGGGATACCGTTTTCCAGACTGGAGATGAACCACTCGTGGATTGGGTCCTCGTCGACTAGAGACTGGACTACATCCGGGCGCACCATGGCGAAGTTGCCGGCCACAAGGTTGAAGCTGAGGCTGCCATCGTGTCCTGCGATGTGGCGGAGGAACTGGAAGGCGACATCGGCGTGGTCCTGGTTGGTGCGGAGATTCCAAGTGCCGCCGCGCAGTTGCGAGGGGAAGCGGCCGTCCTCGCGGGCCGGGAAGAGAACCTGCCAAGCCTTGGCGACGCTTTCGTCTTCAATCTGGTTATTGAAGTTGCGCACACAGAGCGAGCCGCACCAGTTCAACGTCAGAAGACCAGCGACAAGTGCGCCGCCGGTGTTCTCGATGTCTCCAGGTGCAGGAAGAACTTTGTCCACAACGCCAAGATTGTAGGCCCACTGCATGGCTTCGGTAGCGTTGGGGTCGTCCAGGAGCATGCTCTTTGTGCCTTCCTCATTGATCAGAGAGCTGCCAAAGAGCCGGCACAGTACAACAACCGTTGCCTCATTGTGGCTGATGTTGAGCCCGAACCGCTCGCCTTCCACGTAGAAGGAGTGCGCCCATTCGTTAATTGTATCGATGGAGACATCGCGACCGGAGGGATCCGGGAGGTCGATACCTGCCTCTTCCAGATGCACTGCATTCGTGACCAGGGTATCAAATCCGGCCCAGCCCCAGCTGGGGAAGCCGAACAACTGGCCCTGGTAGTACTGTAGGCCCAGGAAGTGCTCGAACCACTCACTGAGATCGGTGCCATCGGCGGCGACCAGTTCGTCGATCGGCATGATAATGTCTTTATTGATCGCTCGCCAGAAATGGTAGTGGGAGGGATCAAAGGCGATGACTTCGCCGAGGTCGCCAGCTGCCTGGGCAGCGTACATTTTGGCGTAGTTGTCCTGCTGGCCAGAGCCGGCAAGGGGACGCAACTCGATGGTGACATCGGAATGCATTTCAGTGAATGTTTCGATGCGCTCTTCGTTCCAGCCGCTGCCGATGCCGCGGAAGGTATCCCAGCGCAGATGGACGGGCTCCATTGCGGCGCCTTCGTCGGCCATGTCTGCATCAGGTGCGGCTGGCGCTACACAAGCGGCAAGCGCACCGGCAGAGACAGCCATCGCCCCCTGCAAGAATGAACGTCGTGAGACCAGATTCTTCATTGTTTCCTCCGAATGATTGTGACGGACAAAGATGGTTTATCCTGTAAGGCCGCGGCCCAGGGTCCGTCTGTTCCTGAGCCGCGGCGGAATGGGACTCAATTCAGAATTACGCCAGGGCCTCTTTGTCCAGGACTTCCTGAACGAGGAGGTGGGTCTGCTCGACGCCTTCATCGAATGTGGATATTTCGGTCCACACAGCCTGGAGATTGTTGTTGAGGGTGTCAACGAACTCCAGCGTGCGGGCGTTGGCAGGTCGATGCCAATTGCGCGGTCCATCTGGGTATGTAGCGATGTGCTGGCGGAAGATTGGGTGGACGGCGAAGAGCTCGTCGCTGTCCCAAACATCGGCGCGGCCACCAGGACTGCCGGCGCCAAACAGGACATGCTCGATTCCGTCCTCCTTGGTGGAGTAGAAGTCGAGGATCTGGAAGGCTTCAGAGGGATGCTGGGAGTTGCCTGTAATGCCAAAAGCGGCGGCAGACACCTGCGATCCTCTTAGGCCGGTCGGGCCGACGGGACCGACAAGGACGTCCCAGTCAAAGGCGATGTCGCCGGCCTCTTTCGAGTTGTTCCAGCGACCTACAAAACCGGTCGTCCAGTTGTAGACCCCGACCGTACCAGCGACGTAATTGTTGAAGGTCTCGTCGCTGCAGAGGCAGGGGTCGACGCCGTGGGTGAAACGAAGGTCATAGAGCCACTTGAGGCCGGCGATGGATTCTTCCTGGTCCAGTAGGGACTGAGTGCCTTCCTCATTGATTGCGTCGCCACCGAAGATGCGCAGGTAGGAGGGGATGTGCTCCTGCCCGACACCCATTGCGCGGACGCCCCAAACCTCAGGGGGGGCGGTGATGGCCTGACCGATGGTAACCACGTCATCGGTTGTCCAGTCGGGGGAGGGGACTTCGACGCCGGACTCTTCGATAAGAGTACGGTTAATGTAATAGGCGGTCGTACCGAAGTGACCGTGATTGGGGATGGCATGCAACTCGCCATCCAGTGTAAGGGCAGCAAGCAGGGAGTCCCAGAAGGGAGAGAGGTCGAAGTTTTTGGCTGCGACAATGTCATCCAGTGGGGTTAGCACACCTTTTGCCTTGTGTTCCGGCGGGTTGTTGAGGTAAGTCCATACAACGTCGCCGACCGTCCCCGATGCGGACAGAGCGTAGATCTTGGGGTACATTTCATTGCCGGGGAGCTCGTCAAACTCGATAACGAGGCCGGGGTTCTGCTCCTCAAAGAGGTCTTTGCGGCTGACGTGCCAGTCGGCATGTGTACCCAAGCGGGTGTGGAAGAGGAGCGAGATGGGCTCTTCGGAGGCCATCGCCCCGTCCCCATCATCGGAGGGGGCGGCGGCGGGCACGCAGGCGGAAAGAGCAAGAGCTCCCGTTGCGGCCAATGAACCTGCCAGAAAACTGCGGCGACTCACATTCTTCTCTAACATGGTGGTTCCTCCTTTAGGATACCGTAGAGATGTTGAATGGTCCGGACCAGGGTGCAAAAGCTAACCTTTGATGCCGGACATAACGATTCCCTGGACCAGATACTGTTGCGCCAGGAAGAAGAGTGCAATTATGGGTGCAGTCATCATGACGCTGGCTGCCATGAGCAAGTGGTACTTAGGTTCGCTGTCATCAGCGAAGCCGGAGACGGCCTGGAAGTAACGAATGCCGATTGCGAGTGTGTACTTAGACTTTGTATTCAGGAAGATAAATGGTTGGAGAAACTCATTCCACTGCGCCATAAAGGTCAGGACGGCCGCGGTTGCGGTCACAGGAATGGAAAGGGGCATGAGAATCTGCCAGAAGATTCGAACATAGCCGGCGCCGTCAATACGTGCGGCTTCGTCGAGGTCTATGGGAATGCTCATAAAGAACTGGCGCATGAGAAAGATGAGAAAGGCACTGCCGCCGAAGAATGAAGGGACGATGAGAGGTCTGTAGGAGTCCAACCATCCTATTTTGGCGAACATGAGATATAGGGGAATCAGCGTTACTTCTACAGGCAGCATCATGGTGCTGAGGGTAATCATGAACAGCACGTCGCGCGCAGGATAGCGGAAACGGGCGAAGGAATAGCCTACAAGGGCTGCGGTCAAAACCGCGCCGAATGTTGAGACGATAGCTACAAATGTCGAGTTCCAGGTCCAGGTGGCCCAGGGTACGATTTCAAAGACATCAAGATAGTTATGAAATTGTGGAATTTCCGGAAACCAGGTAGGGGGGAACCTGAACAACTCGCCTCCTCTTTTTAGCGAGGAAAGCACCGTCCAAACAAAGGGGAACATGAAGACGGCAGAACTGGATACGGCGATCAGATAAAGAAGGCCGCGGCCCAAGGCGCGTTGGAATGAGGCCGACTGGTAAAGGTCAGCCAGCATGAAGCCCCCTCCGGCTTGTTTGCTACGCGGGGCAATTGTGTCACCCGTCATCAGTCCACCTCCCCAGCATAGTAGACCCATCGCCGCGACTGCCTGAATTGAACGTAGGTGAAGACGAACAGGACAAAGAAGAAGATCCAAGCCAAGGCCGAGGCATAACCCATTTCGAAATACTGGAACGCCCGCGTGTAGATATGCAGGGAGTAGAACCAGGTAGAGTATGCCGGACCGCCCTGGGTGGCCACGTATGCGGCAGCAAATACTCTCAGTGCGCCGATGATTCCAAGAACCATATTGAAGAAGATGGTCGGCGTAAGCATGGGGAGGGTCACATTGCGAAATTTGGCCCAAAGTCCGGCGCCGTCGACTACGGCGGCATCGTAAAGTTCCTGGGGAACGCCCTGGAGTCCGGCCAGGAAAATCAACATAGTGTTGCCGCCGATGGCGCCCCACATTGCCATAATTATCAGGCCGGTCATCGCCCAATCCGGGTCTCGGAACCAACCCGGGGCGTTGTCGCTGCCGGTGATGGTTCGAATCCAGTGGTTAATCGGGCCTACATCGGCGTTGAAGATCCAGGCCCAGAGGACGGCGGCGGCGACGATGGGCGTCAGGTGGGGCAGGAAGAAGAAGGTACGGAACCATGTCGTGCCCAGCAGAGCCTGGTTAAGGAGAATTGCTGCGGCGAGAGCGCCGATGAGAGAGAGCGGTACGACGATCAAAGCATAGCGGAAGGTCAGCATCAGCGAAGGCCAGAAGAGCCGGTCTTTTGTGAAGATTTCGGTAAAGTTCTTCAGGCCGACAAATTCGGGCGGGTTGACGATGTCGTAGCGGGTGAAGCTGAGGTAGCCGGAGGTAATCATGGGGCCAACGATGAAGAGAATAATGCCCAGCAGCCAGGGCGACAGGAACAGGTAGCCGGCGATTGCCTCTTTGGCGCGGAGGTTCGTCATCCAGCGGGGCCGAGGTGTAAGGGTGTCTGCTGTCGCCTTAGTAGTCACTTCTTTCTCTCCCTGACCATTTCATGACCCTCGTACAGATCGCGCGCCACTGTGCCCTGGGCTTGCGCGGGGGGATCTACGCCCAGGATGTGGCAGAAAGTGGGGACGACATCGACGGCGTGGATGTAGCCCAGGCGGTCGACGGGTCGTTGGTAGCCCTTCTTCAGGCCGGGCCCGTCGAGGAAGAAGGAGCCGAAAGTGGAAGAGAAACCGTTTTCGGTTGGGATGAACCCACCATGGTGGGCGCCGTAGACGAGGGGGGCGCCGACATTTCCGCCGCCTTCGATCCCGAGCCATTGCACGTAGTAACCGCTTACATAGTTGTGATCCCAGGCGAAGATGACGTCGCCGCATTCGTCTCCCCACTGGCCGAGAAGGTAGGCATCGCGTTTTGGCAGGGCGATGGCGACTACTGTGTTGCCGGTCTCTTCGTCGATCCAGGTGCGGAGGGCGGTAAGAAGCTCGCGCTCAATTTTGTCGAATTCGGGGCCAGGTTCGGCGTTGATCGTTATGTCGAAGCCGCGCCGCGCGAGAAAGGCTTTGGTCCGGTCCCAGTCGATATTTTCGGGTGGAGGGTCAAGGTCCTGGGCGATCGCGTCCTCGCCGCCATTCTTCAGGACGAGGAAGCCAGTGTCGCACAGGAACTGGCGAAGGTTGGCGATGCGGACGTCCGGGACTGCGCCGTGATCTGAGATTATGCCGACATAGACTTCGCCGCCGTTGCGGTTGGCCTTATCGGCTGCCTCGTACATGAGACCCAGGACGCGGTCGCCGACCAGGTAGGTGCGGCGGAAGTAGTCCAGGTATTTCTCATTGGTATCGGGATTGAAACCGGGACAGGCCGGATCGACGTCAGCAAGGTGGATATGATTGAGATAGTCATACAGGTGCCAGTGGCAGGTGAAGTAGGCGCAGTCTTTTTCGTGGAGCATGTAGTTGGCGACGTTGGCGAACCAGAGTCCCTGGTATTCGCACTCTTCAAGGGCGGTATCGAAGTCGATCATGCCTGACGTGTACGGGGTCATGGAGGCATGTTCCTGGTAGGGACCGAAGCGCTCGATTAGCTCGGCTTCGAGTTCGGCGTCCCCGTAGGTAAAGCCGTTGGTATAGGTAATCTGGGTACGGTAGAGCTTGAGGCCTGTGCCATCCGGGGCCAGCTCCATCAGCTTGAAGCGGACGGAGGCCTGTTGATCATTGCCGTCAATGCGAAACTGTTCGATGGCCCAGCTGCTCCATTCCCCCAGGTTGGAGGCGGCGACGACGTCGCTTCCGTCGCGGTTGCGGCAGATCAGGACGCGGTCGTAGCCGTCGCCGCGGCTGTCAAGGGCAAGCAGGTGGAAATCGTTTGCATCGCCACCGAAGCGGGCCTTGACTGTGAAGCCGGTCGCAAGCGGCGGCGAGGCACTGGAAGGCAGGTTGGTCCAGTTGTCGGCGGCGGCCAAGGGGGGGATTGGCTCGACGCTGCGGGGACCGGAAATCGCGGAGCCGTCGTGAGCCATAGCAACATCGCTTGCCTTGGAGGCATCGGTCGTGTAGGCCTGGGCGGCGGCTACTTCAAATTCAGTGCTGTTGTGCCCGGGAGACCCGAAACCGTCGACAACGTAGCCGATTTCCACGCCCGAGGGATGGGCCCCGGGGTAGTGAACGGCGACGCCCTTGAGACCGGCGCGCTCCAGTGCGTTCCAAATGCGTTCAGCGTTGTTGGCGCGGCCGTCAAAGCTGCTGACGGACACGTCTTTGTCGTTGGCGTCTGACTTGCGCTCGATTACGGTCTGCCAGGTTGGGACGCTGTGCGTGCCGGTGTGGGCGCCGGTGGAGAGGGTGGCCCAGTTGGTGGGCGTCCAGACGGGGAAGGAGGGATAGGTCTCGTTAACGGTTCCTTCGTTGAGGAGGCGACTAAAGTTCGGCAGACATCCTTCGGCGGCAAAGTACTTCATCATGGGGGTGACGAAACCGTCCATCCCATAGGCATAAATCTTTTTCGTCATTGCTGGCAGGCTGCTCCTTGTATGATGCACGAACATAAAGGTGGGCGCCCCCGATCAGTGAGAGTTCGATTCAGTGTTTCCCAAGAACAGCGAAGGCGCTACTTAGCAGTGCTAATAGGGATGCATGTATTCAGGAGAGGCTGGTTACCCAAATGCTATGCTTCGGCAGAAGTGGTACTGCCGAAAGTCCTGCGAGACGCTGACAGACACAGAGCTTCGAGTTGCGTCCGAATGTCTTCAACCGTTCGCAGGCTAGAGTTTTTTGGTCTGATCCTCCAATTGCTAGAGCGGAAAACCGAATAAGGACTGTTGTGGTGTCGTGAGAGATTGACGCAACGGTTGGCATGAGGGCCACGTGTTGGCATCTTGAACAGCCCGATAAGCACCGTGTTCGACAATCTCAAATTGTACTTTTCGAAACGTTCAGCGTGGTGAAACAGACCTTCATCAGGTCTTGCGGGCAGATTATAGCAGGGGTAAACGAAAAAAGCCAAATAGCTTTATCGGCCGACTTTCGCCCGATTTTCAAGTGAAGGATGGGTGGTTCAGGAGGGAAGGACTTTCAGGAATCCAAGCTGTTGGGGACAAAGCGGGTGGGAAAAGGTTGCCAAGAGCCTTGACCGACATGAAGGTGGGAACGGAGCAGCTGGGAGAACATGCTGGACTCACTGTGACCGGAGGGCGATGATTAGCCGGGACCTCTGAGACTTATCAAGGAGAGCATGTAATTCAGCCGCGAAGGGCAGCGCAGAGGCAAGAAGAACACTTCTTTTGACCACGAAGAGGTGCGAAGGAGGAGGTAGGAATAGGGCGAGAGACGCTGGAGGGAGCCTGCTTATAGGAATAGCGGGATTCAATGTGCCAGGCCGACGAAGCCGGCTCGTTGCGTGCTCCTTCGCCTTTTGCGTAAGAGGCAGATTGGGGCGGAACGAGTTGGCCCCGGCCTTCTGTGGAAATCAGCCAGAAGGAGGCGGTATCCAGCTTCTTCCCTCAAACAGAGCGGGGCCTTAGCGGATCTATCCTGCAACCATACCAACAAGGGACATGGCAACGGCGGCGAACAGGACGAATACGATCATCACAGCTACCCAACCTCCAAGGAGAAATCCGGCAAATGCCAAGGGGTTAGGGCGGTCGCTCTGCTGAGGCTCTGCTTCCGTTCCGGCCGAAACCGGCGTTTCTACTGTTTCGCCAGTCTCTGTCTCTTGGACTGTTTCCTCGGCCATCAGTATTACTCCTCTAAATGTTGTTCGGTTTGCGGTGGGGCGACGAAAGCTGGTGAAGGCCGCCATAGTGTCAGGTCCAACGGCAGTGTACGATGAGCAATGGACTTCGCTGCCGTTGCATAGTTACAGTCCGCGCTGGGACGAGGGCCATGCTGCGAACGCGGCCATTATATCATGGGCGAGGGCACTGCGCACGATTTCATGTGCCCGGCAAGGGGCGTTACAATTCGACGGCAGCGGCGAGGAGCCGTTGCAAGAGAAATGGGAGGATAGTATGGAATACAAAACATTCGGACGTACGGGCCTGAAGGTCAGCGTTGTGGGCCTGGGCGCAGGAGGTCCCAGCAGGTTGGGCGTAAGAGCGGGGCGCAGCGAGCAGGGGTCGATCGAGGTTGTGCAGCGCGCGCTCGAACTCGGTATCAATTATATTGATACGGCTGAGGCCTACGGCACCGAAGAGATTGTAGGAAAGGCAGTTCGTGACTTTGACAGGGACAGCCTGGTGATTTCGACCAAGAAGGGCGCGAACAGTAAGGGTGAGCCGGTTTCGGCTGAAGGGTATGTGGCCGGCGTAGAAGCCAGCCTGAAGCGTCTAGGCGTGGAGACGATCGATGTCTTTCACTTTCATGGTCCAACGATGGACGAATATCAGCATTTGCGTGAAGAGCTTGTACCTGCGCTTCAGAAAATGCAGAAGGAAGGTAAGATACGTCATCTGGCGGTGAGTGAAAGATTTGCCAAAGACCTTGAACACAGTCTTCTGCAACAGGCAATTGAAGATGATGTCTTTGATGTGGTAATGGTCGGCTTCAACATTCTCAATCAGACGGCCCGCCGCGCGGTTTTGGAGGCTACGCAGGCGAAAGGCATCGCCACTGAATGCATGTTTGCGGTAAGGCGGGCTTTCAGCAATCCAGCACGATTGCGCGAAATTCTGGTCGATTTGCGCCGGAGCGGAGAGATAGACACTGACGCGGTGGACCTGTTCGAGCCGCTGGATTGGGTCTTGGAAGAGAGCGATGCGAAGACTCTGCCAGAGGCCGCTTACCGGTTCTGCCGGCATGAGCCGGGACTTGACGTAATACTCACGGGGACAGGCAATGTCCGGCACCTGGAGGAAAACGTAGCTTCGCTGCTAAGACCACCTCTACCTTCCGATGTGACCACCCGTCTAAACCAGATATTTGGCCGGGTACGCTCGGCAAACGGCAGTTGAAGCCAGCCCACAGAGCATCCCTTACAGATTCAATCCAGCAACTCAATCCTGCCGCTGCCGCCGTCGACACGCACTCTCTGGCCAGTCTGCAAATGCATGGTCGCACGGTCCACGCCGGCGACTGCAGGGATTCCGTATTCACGGGCGACGACGGAACCATGCGTCATCAAGCCGCCCACTTCCATCACCAGCCCGCCGGCGGCGAGGAATAGCGGCGTCCAGGAAGGGTCGGTGCCCGGACAGACGAGGATGTCGCCGGGTTGTAGCGCGGCCTCCATAGGATCAAAGACAACGTGCACTGTGCCTTCGACGAGGCCCGGCGAAACACCTGAACCGACGAGAGAGGTTTCGTCAGCGCCTTCGGTTGGCGAAAGCCCCTCGAAGAAGGCGGTCCCGTCACTGAGGAGTAGACGGGGGATGGGCTGGCGGCGCGCTTCGTTGCGATAGCTTTCCCTCCTGGCCCGGACCAGGCGCTGCCAATCCCCAGGCGCGTTCATAGCCAACGTCTTCAATTCCCGCATTGTCAAAAAGAACAGGTCGTCGGCTTGTTCCAGTACGCCGCTGGCGGTGAGGTCCTTGCCGCTTTCCAGAAGCAGGCCGCGCATGATTGAGGCAATGCGAATCATCGTGAACTTGGGGCTTTCGCGGAAGCCCGCGAGGGCACGGACGCGTTTAGCCAGCCGGCGCACCAGCCATCCCGCCAAGGGACTGTTCCACGTCTTTGTGGCAGCGTTTGCCAAGCGATCCGCCGCTTGTAAGGCGGCTTGCTGCCCCTGTTGAAACACGATATCAGGCGCGGTGCTTTCGTCGGCAATGGTGAGGTAGCTTTGCAGCGCACGAATGATCGGAAGCGGCTGTTCGCGCCAGCGAGGCCGGCCAAAGTCGATCTCAGCCAGCCCGCGCATTCCGTAAACTTCCAGGAATTCCGTCAAGGCTGCCTGAATGTGCACCGGCAGCTCTTTCCCGTGGTACTCCCGCGCGAGCAGTTCCGGGTCGGCGGCGATAAATGCGCCGGAGGCGGCAGGATCCTCACCAATCAACTTCGCCACCTGCCACAGCTCGAGGTCCATTTCGGTGGTCACGTTGTTGGGTAGACTTCGGGTAAGGTCGAGTGCCAAATGGGGCGAGATATCTGATCGTAAATGGGACAGCATGGAGGCGAGCCGACTGAGCAGTGCGAGCGAGGCGTAGCCAACTATGACGGGTGGGATGAAAAGCGGCAGAAGGACTGGAAACATGGCGTTGTAGCAAAGCCATTCACACAGATCGATGCGTTGGTCGAGCGTGCGGGCAGCGCGCGCTTTATCGTTAACGGCGGCGATGTGTGCCTCGGCGGCATCAAAAGTGACTCTTGCGAACAGTTCCGGATCGAGAAAAGCGCGAAAGGCTGACTTCAGTATTTTGGAGAGAAGGGGAGCGGCCCTGGCAAAGGAACGCGGGTTGAAATGGGACTGTTCCAATCTGGAACCGGAGATCAGTTTGCGTATGCTCTGTGCCGCGCCGGGCTCAACCATGGGCAAGGCGCGGTGAAATATGAGGCGGCCGATTGGATTGCGCAATGCGCCGGTGACCGCGACCCAGGGACGGTCGGCTGCGGAGTGCAAGAGGGACTGATCATATAGTGTGGCCTCGTACGAGAAGATTTGGGAGACGCCAGCAAAGAGGCCGCGGAGCAAGTCCATGCCCAGTGGCGTGAACGGTCCCAGCACGCCCTGGATGGCGCCGAGGGAAATGAACACATTCAGGTCGGCGTCGTCAACCAACTGCGGCAGAGGGAAGAGCGAGGTTATGGGGCGAGACTGCAGAAGAAGCAATTTGCCGTCTGCAAATGCCCATTCGATGTCCTGGGGATCGCCGTACAGTTCAGCAACCTGTTTGCCAGTTTCGGTCAATATTGCTATCTGTTCGTCTGTGAGCGCCTGCTCTGAGCGGCGCTCTTGCTGTTGTTCTTCGACGCCGCCGCCAGCAAGCCCGCGGACCACGGTTGCCTTGGCGCCTAGCAGTTTCTGGAGAATTTTGCCAGAGTAAGTCTCGATAACGTAGTGGTCTGGCTCCACCAGCCCACTAACCAGCGCTTCGCCGAGGCCAAAGGTTGCGTCAATTACGGTTTCGGAACGGCGGCCGGTTAATGGGTTGGCGGTGAAGAGGACGCCCGACGTATCGCTCTGAACCATTTCCTGAACGACAACTGCCAGCGAGACTGCTGCGTGGTCGATGTTATTGCGCATTCGATAGGCAATGGCGCGGGCGGTCCACAAGCTGCTCCAACATTCCACCACGGCGAGCAGCAAGGCATCGTCTCCGATGACATTGAGAAATGTATCCTGCTGGCCGGCGAAGGACATGCCAGGCAGGTCCTCGGCGGTGGCAGAAGAACGGACTGCTACCGGGGGCCGGCCCAGCTCCGTATAGGATGAACGGATTTGGGCGGCCACCTTTTCAGGTATTTCGGCTGCTCGCAGGCGGGCGCGCAGCCTGTCGGAGAGAGCCGCCAACGCGACCGGATCGGCGTCCTCGATCGCACTGGCCTGCACCGCCATCCAGCCTGTTAGTCCCGCCTCCTCAATGAACTGTTCGTAGCAGTCAGTGGTGACTATGAATCCACCAGGAACAAGAAAACCGGCACGGGTCAGCGCGGCCAGATTCAGGCCTTTGCCACCTACGATGGAAAGCGACGCGTCAGGTGTGTTCAAAGGTAAACAGATGGAATTGATGCTTCCGGGATGTGAGCTTGCGCTGGTTGTCAATGGATCGTCCGAGTCCTCTGTCGGGAGATGCCGGGCCGAGAAAAGTTTGACTGGATGGAACTGTCAATGGCGATGCCTGCCCCGTTGCGTATATTCCAGCACTCTGCTGACGCGGTTCAATATGAGCTATTGGCGTCTGATCTGTGCTGCTTCTACCAGGCAGGGCGTCTATATACTAACTTTGGGCCACTATGTGGGCAAAACAATGGGCGGCTTGCGAGCATCCCAGGCTTTCGGCAGCCGCAGTCTGAATCAGGACTGTTCATTTTTCAGTCTTGCGGCAACTATTAAGCCGCACAAGGTGCCTGACCTGACCAGCTCTTCATTTCCGCGGCCCATTCAGGCTAACGCATCGTGTATGCGATAGCAGCCGCCACCTTGGTTGAGCCGCACCGCTGGAATTAGGGCGTACGGTCGATGAGGCATGTTTTTGGACGGGGGCGTTGCGGGGGCGGAGCCCCTGCACAAGGGAGGCCGCTTGCGGCCGACCGCCCAGAACTGCAGTGGTCAGTGAGAAACACTTTCGCTCGCCTCATACAGGAGCGTAAATTGCGTGAGGCTGAGACATTGCGGATATTCTGGTCCGGGGAAATAGGGCGCTACGAATCGACACAACAATTCGGGATGCACCCTGTGCCGGTGGCAGTATTGACGACTTTTGGTGATCTGGGTATGCTAAGGCAGTACCTCTTTCCTTTTCCCTTTCACACAAGGAGCGCTCCATGTCACGGGAGAATGAACGCGTGCAAAAACAGGTGGATGTGCAGGTTACCGGCGAGACCCTTCCTGCTTCGGAAAAGATCCTGACAGCTGAGGCGCTTGCCTTCGTTGCAGAGTTGCACGAGGCGTTTGATGGCAGGCGACAGGCGTTGCTGGCGGCGCGTGCGGCGCGACAGGCTCGAATAGACCAGGGCGAGACGCCAGGTTTCCTGTCAGAAACAGAGGGTGTGCGGAGCAGCGACTGGCAAGTGGCAGGCACGCCGGATGACTTGCAAAAGCGCTGGGCTGAAATCACCGGTCCGGTCGATCGCAAGATGGTGATCAATGCGCTCAATTCGGGCGCGGACGTCTTTATGGCGGATTTCGAGGACGCCAACTCTCCGACATGGGCGAACTGTGTGGAGGGGCAGCTGAACTTGCAGGACGCGGTTAGGCGGCAGATTCGGCTTGAGGATGAGGCCAGGGGGCGGGTCTACGAACTCAATGACGAGATTGCGACACTCTTGGTCAGGCCGCGCGGCTGGCACCTGGTGGAGAAGAATGTATTGGTGAATGGCGAACCGATATCAGCCAGCCTGTTCGATGTAGGACTGTATGTTTTTCACAATGCGGCGGAGCGGCAGCGGCAAGGCAGCGCCTGCTACTTCTATCTTCCCAAGTTGGAGAGCCATCTGGAGGCACGACTGTGGGCCGACGTGTTCGCGCACTCAGAAGCGGCGCTGGGCATTGTGCATGGGTCATTCCGGGCGACGGTACTGATTGAGACGATTCTGGCTGCGTTGGAGATGGAAGAGATTCTGTATGAGCTGCGAGAATATTCGGCAGGACTGAACGCGGGCAGGTGGGACTATATTTTCAGCGCGATCAAGAAGTTCCCCAACAATCCCGACACGCTCCTGCCGGAGCGGGCGCAGGTTACAATGACAACGCCGTTTATGCGAGCTTACACTGAACTCCTGGTGCGCACGTGTCATAAGAGGGGCGCGCATGCAATCGGCGGCATGGCCGCGTTCATACCCAGCCGGCGGGACCCTGAGATAAACGAGGAGGCTCTGGCAAAGGTGCGGGCGGATAAAGTGCGGGAATCGGGTGACGGTTGCGATGGCACATGGGTAGCGCATCCCGATCTGGTGCCGCTTGCGCGCGGGATATTCGAAGAGGCCACCGGCGGCGCGCCGCACCAGAAGCACAGGATGCGAGAGGATGTGGCAGTTACGGCGGCAGAGATCGTCGACGTAGGTGTAGCAGGGGGGACAATTACGGAGAGCGGACTGCGCACGAACGTGGATGTCTCGCTGCAATACTTGAACGCGTGGCTGCTGGGAATCGGCGCGGCGGCCATCTACAACCTGATGGAAGACGCGGCTACGGCCGAGATATCGCGTTCGCAGATCTGGCATTGGATTCGACACGGGGCCAAGCTGGAAGATGGGAGGACGATCACACGCGAGCTGTACAAGCAGATCCGTGAAGAGGAGTTGAAGAAGCTTGGTGAACATGGCCCGGGCCGGTTGGAAGAGGCGGCTGAGATTCTGGACCAACTGATTCTGACCGACGAGTTTGTGGAGTTTCTCACACTAATTGCCTACGATTATCTGACGTAGTCCAGGTAGTGTTGATTTGAAGGCTGAAAATACTTTTTCAGTTCGGATCAAGTTGGCACTTCTGGTAAACTTAGACTGAATGTTATGCGCACAGAGGACGTTTCAGAGATGCAAGAAGGGCCAGTGGAAATGATTCCGAAGGCTTTGGAAAGACGAATCGCAAAGGAGCCGTCGGCGACAGTTTTTCTGTTGCTGCATGTCAGCGAATCGGGGCAGGAGCAGCGGGCGGCAATTGAGAAGGCTGGATTTGCCGTGCGGCATCAGACAACGCTCGTTCCTTGTTTCGCTGTCAGCGGCCCTGGGCTAGGCCTGAAGGCGCTCTTGACAGAAGCGTGGCTCGTCCGCGTCGAGGAAGATGGCGTAGTTGAGACAATGTAGGCGTTGGAAACAGGTAGTTTATGTCTTGGGGACCTGGCGGCAATAGCACTCAGGCAACCAAGACGCCCCCAGCGCGATCTGGTCTGGAAACGTGCCGACCTACCGGCTGCCTGGTCACCTGAATTGCCTGACCGGGACAAGAGTTTTCGGTATCAGTCGGGTTGACTCAGACTGTGACGACAGTTCGGAAATACCCGGACAAGAGTTCAGTTGGATATGAGTGGTGTACCGGCCTGCCGCATTGACGCGCCCATGGTTTCTCGTGGATTCTGCCTGACTGTGCGGCAGCAGGATGTGATTGAACGCTATCAGGAGGTGTTTGGACGATGTACTCCGAGAAATTCTCCGCCGAGGTTCGGGATGCCGTAGAGCGAGCCCGAACGGCGAATGAAGAAGTGCAGGTTATTGTCAGATTTCAGTCCGCTGCCGGTCAACGAAGTATAGGCAGACTGGTTGCAGGTGCCGGCGCAATAAAGGTCAATCAGGAGTTCAGGCTAATTCCGGCAACTGCAGTCACGCTGAAACCATTGGCGCTGGACGAACTGACAGACGCGGAGGACGTAGCGGAGATTTGGCTTGATGAGGTCGTCCACATATTGCTGGATGTTTCGACTCCTCACATACGGGCGCCCCAGGTATGGGAGCAGCTGCACAATGATGGCGAAGGGGTAACAATCTGCGTGGTGGACACTGGAATAGACGCCACGCACCCGGACTTTGCGGGCCGGGTCGGGCTAACCGCTGATTTCAGCGGGAAGGGTTCGGCTGCGGATGGAAACGGGCACGGCACGCATGTAGCCTCGACTGCTGCTGGTACAGGGGCGGCGAGCGGGGGCAAGTATGTCGGCGTGGCTCCTGGGGCGACAATCATGGCAGCCAAGGCGCTGGCGGACAACGGCAGCGGACGGATGAGCAACGTTATGGCCGGCCTGGAGTGGGCCGCACAGAACGGCGCCGATATATTGAATCTTTCGCTGGGCAGCCGCGGAAACAGCGACGGCTCGGATGCGTTGAGCACGATGTGCAACGCAATCGTGGATATGGGAAAAATAATGGTTGTGGCTGCGGGAAACAGCGGCCCGCGGCAGAGTACGATAGGCAGTCCCGGCGCGGCTGAGAAGGTCGTTACGGTGGGAGCGTCCAACGACGTGGACAGTGTGGCCCGATTCAGCAGCCGGGGACCGACCGCAGACGGACGCGTCAAGCCGGACCTGGTGGCGCCCGGCAGCAAGATTGTGGCCGCGCGCGCGGCAGGCACGTCGGTAGGCCAGGTGGTGGATGAGTATTATACGACGGCCAGTGGTACCAGCATGGCTTGCCCTCATGTAGCCGGCCTGGTTGCGCTGATGTTAAGGGCCGATTCAGGCCTGGGGCCAGCGGACATCAAGAAGATGCTGATGGCCACGAGTGTTGACATAAACATTTCTGGGAATGAACAGGCTGAAGGCGACAAATTCATAATGGGCGACGGACGCGTCGACGCGTTGACTGCGGTTCAGTACGCGAACACAGGCCAGCAGCCTCCGCCTCACAAGCCGTCGCTACCGGTACCGGCTCCTCCCTCTCCCAATCCCACTCCGCCAATCGGCTGCATGGCGGCCCCGCTACGTTTCCTCAAGTTAGACAAGCTCTTACAGTTGGAGTAAAGCCAGAGTCGGCCAGACAGCGCGTTGGGCAATGACAGAGGCTGGTCCACGTCTGCCGACGGCTGCACAGGTCGCGGGCAGGACGAAAGTGGAATGGGCCGAACAGACAGTTCTTCAAGCGCGATGGAAGAGCGGGCACGGAAACGCGAGGCGATAGGCCTGGCGCCGCAACGCCCTACGGCCAAGGCAGTCGTAAACAGTCCACCAGAGCCAAAGGGCAGGAATCCCCTACTTACGCCGGTAATCGTAGTCCTGGCTGCAGTTGCAGCAGGTTTGGTACTCTGGCGAGCGTCGGACATAGGGCAAGGATTAACTGGAGGGCGAACGCTGACCCCGCCTGCAGAGGACAGTCTGATCGCGCGTGATGATTTCGCTGACCCTTTCTTTACACTACCTGTCCTTGCCAATACGGAGTTCGAACAGCGGTATGTAGGGGATCTATATCAGATAAAAATACTGCGTTCAGGCGGGAGAGCGTGGGCAACGCTTGGCCAGATGAATCTGGGGGGTTACCGGTTGGAGGCTGACCTGCGGCTGGCACTGCAAGAGGAGCTTGCATGGGGCTACGGCGGACTGATCGTTCGCTTCCAGAATGAGGAAAACTTTTATCTGTTTGCGGTAGACGGGCAGGGCGAGTATCAGATCCAACTGAAAGAGAGCGGAGCTTGGCGGACTATTGAACCTTGGACACAGACGCCGTCGCTGTCTTCAGGCAGCCAGAACGTGCTCACCGTAGTGGACGACGGCGTTGCGCTCAGCTTTTTCATCAACGCCACGCATGTATCCTCAGTGGCCGATCCGCGACTGCCGACGGGCGACGTAGGCCTGGTGGTCGGCGCACGCAGCCAGGGCCAAGCCCAAGGCCTATTCGACTGGGTGGCACTCTACGAAATCCCGATTGCCAAATAGCATATTTGGAACTGCCTGGAGAGGTAGGACCACAGTGCCGCCACTACAGGGGCAAACTTCGTCTTGTCTTTGCGAAGCCGAGCTAGTTCTGAGGAATTTCGCAGCCGACGACATCGTATGCTTTAACCTGTGCGTCGGCGACTGGAGTCTCCGCTAAACGGTCGCGGAAGAGGCTCCAGATCATCGAATCGATCGGCGAGCCTGACGCGTTCTGGCTTCGGCGGCGCAGCAGTGCTTCCTGTACGAAACCCAACTTGCGGGGGACAGAGGCGCTGCGGACGTTGGCTGGATCGCAGTGGATTTCAACGCGGTCCACCTTATGGACAGAGAAGGCTACGCTGGTCAGGGCGGCCGAGATCTCGGTTGCCAGCCCTCTGTTTATCAAATCAGCGCGAATCCAGTACCCTATTTCGAGGCCTTCATCGCCGACCCGTTTGTGCAACCCAGTTCCGCCCCACACCTCACTTTCGTCCGCCGAAAAGATGCCGTAGACGTAGTCCTCGTCCAGATCGAACTGAGCCCGCCACTTACGCAACAGTGCAGTCTTTTCCTCCAGAGAGGACGGCTCGTTGGCCGCCCAGGGCATCCACTCTCTCAGATGGTCGATGCTTTGCGAAATCGCCTGCAGCAGGATGCCGGCGTCGTTTGGCTGCCAGCAACGCACGACCGTGCGCTCTGTTTCGATCCGATAGGCCGGGTATCGAGCGGTGACCGTGCCCTCGGGAGAGTTGGCAGACGTCATCTACGGCCTCATGCGGGGGTGGTCAATCCTGCGAGTCTTTCTGGTCGCGGTCAGTGTTGGCCTCGGCCTGTTCTCCGGGCGACCACTCGACGGGAATCGGCTCCGGATCCTTGCGGACGAATATCAGTTCGCCCTCGCCGTCATCCTGCGCGGGGACAAAGTCGATCAGAATTTCGTCACCTGTTCGATACTCTGCGCGTAGCAGTCGCTTGCTGAGCTCATTCTCGATTCGCTTCTGGAGAAGGCGGCGCAGTGGACGGGCGCCGTATTCGGCGTGGTAGCCGGAGTCGGCGAGGTGATCGCGGGCCGTCTCAGTCAATTCGACACCGATTCCGATTTCGTCGAGGCGTTGGGCGATTTCCTCCATCAAGAGACTGACGATGTCGCGTACGCTTTCCCTGGACAGCGGATCGAAAACGATGGTTTCGTCGATGCGGTTGAGGAACTCGGGGCGGAAGAGCATCTTCATTTGCTTGCTGTATTCACCCTGGGCAAGGGCGCTTTCGTCGAGTTCAGGTGTGGCAAAGCCCAATGGGCCGCGTTTGATCGAATCTGCACCGACGTTACTGGTCATGATGACGACGGTGTTTCGGAAATTCACGGTGCGGCCCTGTCCGTCGGTCATGTGACCGTCGTCCATGACTTGGAGCAGCGTGTTCCAGACTTCGGGGTGGGCTTTTTCGATTTCGTCGAAGAGCAGAACCTGGTATGGGCGCCGGCGGACTTGCTCGGTGAGCTGGCCGCCTTGCTCGTAGCCAACGTAGCCTGGAGGGGCGCCGAAGAGCTTGCTGACGGTGTGACCTTCGCGATATTCGCTCATATCGACGCGCAGAAGTGCGTCTTCGCTGTCGAAGAGGAAAGCGGCCAAGATCTTGGCCAGCTCGGTCTTGCCGATGCCGGTAGGCCCGAGGAAGAGGAAGGTGCCAATGGGCCGGCGAGGGTCTTTGAGGCCGCTGCGCGCTCTGCGAATCGCGTCGCTGACTGCCTCGATGGCCCGCTCCTGGCCGATGATGCGCTCGCGCAGAAAGTCCTCCATGCGCAGCAGTTTTTCCATCTCCTCTTCGAGCAGGTCCATCACTGGAATGCCGGTCCAGCTGTGAACGATGGCGGCGACATCGGCTGTGTCTACCACGTCGTCAAGGTTGGTTTCCGCCTTCCAATCTTTGAGCGCCAATTTGAACTCTTCCTTACGTCGCGCCAGCTCGGCCTTTGTCTGGGCGGCCTTTTCATAGTCGCGCTCGGTCCATGCGGTTTCCTCCAGATCGGTCAGTTCCTGAATGGAGGCCTTGGCCTGCTTCAGTTCATCGGGCATGGCGTGCATGGCGACGCGGAGGCGGGCGGCAGCCTCGTCTATAAGGTCGATAGCTTTATCCGGCAGCTTACGGTCCGGAACATAGCGATGGCTGAGGCGAACAGCCTGCTCGAGGGCGTCTTCGGTGTAGGTTATGGCGTGATGCTCCTCGTAGCGGAGGCGCAGGCCGCGCAGGATTTCAATGGCATCATCGATGTTCGGTTCGTCGACATATACAGGGGCGAAACGGCGCTCAAGCGCTGAGTCCTTCTCTATATGCTGGCGGTATTCGTCGAGAGTGGTGGCGCCAATGCACTGCAACTCTCCGCGTGAGAGTGCGGGCTTGAGCATGTTGCTGGCGTCGAGCGCGCCGGCGGCGTTGCCGGCGCCGACGACAGTGTGCAACTCATCAACGAACAGGATGATCTCGCCTTCGCTGCGGCGGATTTCGTCCATGGCGGCTTTCAATCTCTCTTCGAATTCGCCGCGGAAACGTGTGCCAGCGATCATGGCCCCTAAGTCCAAAGAGATCAGGCGCTTGCCGGAGAGAATGTCAGGTACGTCATTCGCCATAATCTGCTGGGCTAACCCCTCGATAATGGCGGTCTTGCCGACGCCGGCTTCGCCTATCAGGACGGGGTTGTTCTTCGAGCGCCGGCAAAGAACCTGCATGACGCGTTTGATCTCCTCTTCGCGGCCGACGACAGGATCCAACTTATCTTCGGCGGCGGCCTGTGTCAGATCGCGGCCATACTTTTCGAGCACCTGGTACTTGCTTTCGGCGTCAGGTTCGCTTACGCGTTGGCCTCCTCTGAGGTCTTCAATAGCGCCGTAGAGGCGTTCCTTGGTGACGCCGGCGTCGCGTAAGATATTTGCGCTATGTGTGTTCCGCTCGCTGGCGATCGCCAGCAGAATGTGTTCAGTGCTGATATATTCGTCCTGGAGCTTGTTTGCTTCGTCGTTGGCGACGCCCATGACGCGATTGAGGCGGGGGGTTATGAAAACCTGTACTGTCGGCACGCCGCTGTACGGTGTGTTACCACTCTTGGGAGCGGCGGCGAGGACGACTTCCAACTTGCGTGCGATCACCTCGGCTGATACACCGAGTGAATCCAATATCTGAGGCACAGTCCCCTCTGGTTGTTCCACAAGTGCCAGGAAGAAGTGTTCAGTATCGATCTGCGTGTGCTTGTACTTCTGCAGAAGCTCGAGTGAGCGCGTAGCCGCGTGTTGGGCCTTCTGGGTGAAACGGTCAAATGGCATCATGGGTGTATTTCCAGGTTACTCGTAAGAAGTTCGTAGCGTGTGCATTGCGTGGCTATTTGCAATTGACATCCATAAAAAAACGGGCCCAGGCGGCGATTCTCTGGAGGGCACCCTGACATGGATGGGTTCGCTCATATTCGAGCGAAGGGGCCGTTTCGGGTCACTCATATAGTAAACCATAACTTCATCAGCGTCGCCATTGAGAAACATTAGAATTGCATTACCGTTGCCGCATACGGGTAGAGGGCGCATAGCCAAGTAATACTTACTTAGAATTATTCTAATTAACATTTGACAAGGCGGGCAATGGGTAGTAGACTGGTGTTGGAGTTATTTAGATTGGTTCTAATTTATCTTGGGGACAGTTGAAATGGCAGCTCAGTATATCGAAACTCTTCGCAGGGCTGGTTTGCGAGTGACGAGCCAGCGCGTAGCAGTGTGCGAATTCCTTGCAACAACCGATAGTCATCCTACGACATCACAAGTTTACGATGAGGTGCGAAAAGCGCATCCCGAAATCAGCCAGGCGACGGTCTACAACACGCTCAATACGCTGCGCGATTTGGGAGCGATTGTCGAAATCAGTGCGGGCACGGACCATACACATTATGAGACGGATCCTTCACCGCATATCAATATAGTGTGCCTGCGATGTCATCAGATTGCGGACCTGCAGGACAGGCTGTCGCCCGATATGTTGATGGACAGTATCTTTCAGAACACGGGATTCCGCGCTACTGCGCTGCAGGTACAGGTTTCGGGTTTCTGCCCGGACTGCCAGCAGGCCAAGCGGGAGGAAATTGGCAGGAAGCTGCGGGCATCGTCTGAGCGGAGCGAGCGCGAGTTTTCGGCAACAGACCGAAGGCGACATGCGTCCGAAGGGAAATCATGAGCAGAGAGATGGAACACATGACCACCTGTTGTTATAAACAGGTAGACTTGATCGATCAGGACGGTAGGCTCCTCTCGAGTGTCAGGTCCTACTCGCCGTTCGAGCCTGAGTTCTGGCGCAATAACCCTGAAATCATCCTGGCATCGGTTACTCTCATCTCTCTGCTGATAGGCTGGATAGGTGGACCTGTCAGTGGTCTGCTGCCTGCTTGGGCGATTGCAGTTTTTGCCCTTTCGGCATATGCCGCCGGCGGCTATTCCGGGGCCAGAGCGGCGCTAGCAGATGCTGGGCGGGGTAACTTCAATATCGACTTCCTCATGATCGCGGCGGCGCTGGGCGCAGCGTTTATTGGGGAGTGGGAAGAGGGCGCGCTGCTGCTATTTCTCTTTACGCTTAGCGGCGCCTTGGAATCGTTTGCGTCGGACCGAACGCGGCAGGCTATTATCAGGTTGGCAGAATTGCGACCGGATACCGCCAGTGTTCGGCGCGAAGGCGCGGTCATTGAAATGGGTGTTGAGGCGCTGGCGATTGGAGATGTGGTTGTGGTGAAGCCTGGCGAACGGATGCCGGTTGACGGCACTGTGATCCAGGGCACAACTACGGTCGACCAGAGCCCGATTACAGGTGAGAGCATTCCAGTCTACAAAGGCGTAGGCGACACCGTGTTTTCGGGAACGATCAATGGCAGCGGCGCGCTTGAACTGGAAGTTACCAAACTGGCTTCTGACAGCACGATCAGCAAGATAATCGCCCTGGTCCAGGAAGCTCAGAACAACGCGGCGCCGACGCAGCGGCTGATCGACAGATTCAGCCAGCCCTACACGCTGGCGGTAATTGGCGTAACGCTTCTAGCCATAGCTATCCCTGTCTTTTTTGCAGCAGAACCATTCAGCACCACGATCTACAGGGCAATGACACTGTTGGTCGTGGCCAGCCCCTGCGCGCTTATCATCAGTACGCCGGCTTCGATTCTCAGCGCGATAGCGGCAGCGGCCCGTGAAGGTATTTTGTTCAAAGGTGGGGCCTACCTTGAGAAGGCCGCCAGTCTCGATATGCTTGCGTTCGACAAGACGGGGACCTTGACTTACGGCAAACCAGAGCTGACTGACGTTGTGCCGTTAAATGGCTACAGCGAAGAGGACCTGATCGCGTGTGCCGCCGGGGCCGAGAGTCTTAGCGAGCACCCGATTGCCCAGACTATCGTTGAACGTGCGCAGGAGATGAATCTGGCCTATCATTCGCCCGAAGACTTTCGCGGCATAGCTGGACACGGAGTCCAGGCCATTTATGGGAACGGCGCCAGCAAGGAGATGGTCTATATAGGCAACGACAAGCTGTTCATGAGCGAGGCGATGGACCTTTCGCCATCGACCCGCGAGCTAGGTAAACAGCTGCAAGAGGAGGGAAAGACGGCCATTCTTGTGGTTCGCCGCAGCATTGCACTGGAGGAGAAAGTCGCGGAGGTTGCAGGCGGAGCAGCCTCGCCCTCAGGACCGCACAGTGCCGGGGTAGCTGGCCGCGATTGGGAGGCGGTTGGATTCCTGGCTGTAGCGGACACTGTGCGGGCTAATGCATCTGAGACTATAGCCACCCTCAAGCAGTTGGGAATCACGCGGATGGCCATGGTGACTGGAGACAACCAGGACGTGGCTGCCGCGGTCGGCGAACAGGTCGGTCTGGAGGAAGTCTATGCAGAGCTTCTGCCGGAGGAAAAGGTAAGAATAGTGGGAGAACTGGCTGAGGCAGGATCGGTGGCGATGATCGGCGACGGCGTGAATGATGCGCCGGCAATGGCAGCCTCCGACCTTGGCATTGCGATGGGGGGCGCCGGCACCGATGTCGCCTTGGAGACAGCAGATGTTGTGCTCATGTCCGACGATCTCAGCAAGCTTCCCTTTATGCTTCGCCTTAGTCGGCGGGCAGGTGAGATAGTTCGCCAGAACTTGTACTTTTCGGTTGGGATCATTCTGACGCTTGTCGTTCTTACCATCGTTGTGCCACTCCTGGTGCCCGATTTTCGGCTGCCTCTACCTGTTGGCGTGCTTGGGCATGAGGGCAGTACGCTTATTGTCGTCATAAACGGACTTAGGATGCTGACGATGAAATCGAAACAGTAGCGATGCGCGCGGCTGTTTCTGGCGGGCTCAGTTAACTGTATTCGGGGTAGGCCGCCGGTAAAGATGTTCTTACCGCCAGCACAAGACACCATAGGCAGTAGGCCGCAAGTGCGATCATCAGAGGTCTTGATTCGGGCAGCAGCAGGGGTGAAGGAAGGGCGAGGATACCGGCGACCGCGCCGGGCGCCATCCATCTGCGCGGAAGCTTGCCGAGGAGGACTAAATCGACGCAGAGCCAGGCCGTCAAGCCACCTCCCATTGCCAGCCCTGCACCCAATATCGTCAACGCGAATTTATCGAAGAGCGCTCGCCACATGGCCAGCGTTGCAGCTATTTCATTGCCGCCGTTACCGATCTGTGCCAGCTCAAAACGATTCATGCCGACAAGAATGCCGAGTATCAGCAGTGTCGCCGAGATGGCGAGCAGACCTGTCTGAGTGATACTGCTAATGCGGTGGACCGGCGAATAACTGTGCATCATAGCAGCCAGAAAGATCATCCACGCGAGAATGGCCAGCAGCCAGAGCCACCCACCCAATTCCCACTGTAAGAGATTCTCCTCTGCCAGCTGATTCTGAGGCAGTTCCTGAACAGACTGAAGGAAAATCGGCCTCATAGCAAGTAAGGTGTATAGGCCGGCGGCAAGTACAGCGGCCCCGGCAAATCTTGCCGCGCGAATCACCTTCATGGGAATGCCTCTCCGGACGAATCTTCGGGTTCGGATGGATTGTCCAAGCCGGCAGCGGGCGCCCCAGCTGCGTTGGGCGCGGCACCGGCATTTGACCAGGAAGGCTGCCGCAGCCGGAAGATGAACTCTGCAGATTTTAGCCGGCGTTCCAGCACGGTCACCAGGTAGCGCTGCAGAACACTTTCGACCGCCAGCGCGGTGGACTGACCCAAGCGAAGCTCGCGCAGAGCATCCCACTGCGTGCGAGCCAAGTGACGCAGGATTTTGAGGGCTGGGGCGGCAATCGGCTCGGCGCCCTGGAGGGAGCGGCCGCAATCAGGACAATAGACTCCGCCTGCAAGAAGGTGCAGGAAATTCTGCACAGGTAGCAGGTCGCTACCGCAGCCCAGACAGGTGAAGAGTTCAGGTTGAAATCCCATCT
Source organism: Caldilineaceae bacterium (assembly GCA_963662575.1). Lineage (GTDB taxonomy): Bacteria > Chloroflexota > Anaerolineae > Caldilineales > Caldilineaceae > Bin5. Next base: position 3,972,157 of record OY759723.1, on the reverse strand, counting down.
GAAAGAGGAGATGCAACTCGAACCAACGCACGAGCAGGTCCTGTTGAGAAGCGTTCTCCGGAAGAGTGTTCAATTCTCTCAGGCACAGCAAGAGCAGCTCCCAAACGGTCTCGTTTTCGTCGTCTTCGGCGGTAAATGCGTCGACAAGCTCGCAAATGTAGGCTGCCCGGCTGATGCTGTCGAGACTGGTGCGGAGGTTCAGAAAGCTTTCGACGGTGACGGTTTCGGTGATGATGTCCCAAGTGCGGGCCTGGGCAACGAGGAGGTTGGCGTGGCTGAAGAGCTCCAGGTGCCCTGCCTTGCGACTTGTCGTCTTGCGCGAACCTTTGGCGATGAGGACGCGTTTTCCCAGGCGCGGCGTGAAGACCGTCAGGATTCTGTCAGCGTCGCTGTAGTTCCGGCGCCGCAGAATCACGGCCCTTGTCCGGTATGTATGACTACGATTTACCACTGAGGTATCCCAAGTGACATTGACATTCTCGGCGGCGGCGCTGGTCCTGTTAGGGAGATCCCACGGGGGGGCGCTTTGCGGTCGGAATGAGATAGAGTTACATAAGGATGGCTTCAGAGACAGAAAGAAGGCACCAGCAGTACAGTAGGCTGGAGACGGGCAAATTGTCAACTCAGTTTGCCGGACCTGGATCTTGAAAGGAAGCTGGAGTTACCTACCTTACCGCCTGTTTTCGGCTTCGGTGGCCAGCTGGTCGAGTTGCTCAGGTGTGCCCAGGGCGATCATCGTGTCATTCGCCCGCAGCGCAAACTCCACGCTCGGGTTGACGAATATTTCGCCGTCAGGCCGTCGCACGGCCAGGATGTTGGCGCCCAGCCTCCTTCGAATTTCGGTGTCGGCTATTGTCTGGTCTCGCAGCGTAGAACGCTCACTGACGATGATATCCTCGATCAGGATGTCGACTTCGCCGCGGTGCATTACCACGTCCATGAACTCCAGGATATTAGGATGGATAAGTTGGCGGGCCATACGGCGGCCACTGGTAACGTAAGGATTGATAACATGGTCTACGCCGGCGATCTGAAGTTTGCGTTCGCTCTCATGGCTATTTGCGCGTGAAATGACGGTCAGGTTCGGGCTAAGAGCGCGTGCCGTCAACGCCACATAGACATTGTCTGAGTCGTTTGGCAAGCAGCAGCAGATTCCGGCGGCGTGTCCGATGCCGGCTTGCATCAGAGCGGCGTCGTGCGTTGCGTTTCCTTCCACAGGTATCACGCCCACGTTTTCCAACTCAGGCCCAAGGTTTGCCAGGATTTCGACCACGACCAACTGAACGTTGTTGGCCAGAAGTTCGCTTACGACGTGCTCGCCGACTCTGCCGTACCCGCAGACGATGAAATGGCCTCTCAGTTTATCGATCCGTTTCTGCATGCGTCTTCTCCAAAAAAGGCTGCGGAATTCCCCTGCGACTATGATGTCGGCCAATGTGCTGAAAGCATACGCGGTGGTGCTGACCCCCATTACTATCAAGGCCCCGGTGAAAACGCGGCCAATGGGGGAGAGTGGACGAATCTCGCCGAATCCGACCGTGCTGATTGTAATGACCGTCATGTAAACGCTGTCGGTCCACGACCAGCCCTCGATCAGAATATATCCCACACAGCCCAGCGCGAGCAGGATGATATAGAGCCCAGCAACGAAAATGATGTGACGGAAAAACTTTGGGCCTGTAATCGTCAAGACCGCATTCCTCCAAGACCCGTGTTACCTAGGGGCGTGACTGAAGGTGTAGGTTCCAAGCTATAGTATTGCGGTTTGAAAGGCGCCGCTGCAAATGCGGGGAATCTGGATTCAAGAGACTGTCCAATTGAGATAGTCCTCCAGAGCAAAGCGCTAAGCCAGGCACTGCGAGACTTCCTTGACGAGTACAGGGACAGCACGGCCGCGCTTTCGAAACTGGAGTGATTCGTATAGTTTTTGGGAAGGACTGTTGCTTTCCTGCGTGTTCAGAAAGACACGGACTATCCCTAGTTGATGAGCATAGCAAAGGCTTGCAACCAACAACTGCCGCCCAATGCCTAGAGACTGGGCTTGCGGGTGTACTGCCAGCCGTACAAGTTGGGCTGAGTCGTGACCGTGCGGGGATCCATCGGAATTTAGGCGAAGGGCAGAGTACCCTACTGGCTGCTTTGACAATTCAGCGATTTCAAATCGGCAGTCGCATTGGAGAGTCTGCAGGTCGGCAATGCCCATATGCCACAGGGGGTCAAAGGCGGCGGCATCCAGGCGAGCCAATGGCGGCAGGTCGGCCGGTTGCGCAAGGCGCAAGGTTGCGGGTTGCGGTAAAGGATGGACAGCACGAGACTTACGTTCGTAGAATCGGACTGCGTCGCACTGGTCGAATCCGGCCTCTTTCAGGCTGGCCTGGAGCCAGCGCTGCTCGGTCATGGCGAAGAAGATATAGCTATGGGGCGAGGCGGGAAGCTGCCGGCGTGCAAATTCGAAGAGGGCGCTGAACTGAAAGCGAGCAGCCGCCCCGCCAGACGAGAATGCAGTGGCACGCAGCGACAATTTGGTTGGCGCCGAGTCGGGAAGGGCTTCGGACCGCTGCGCCGATTCAAAAGAGACAAAACCTCTCAGTTTATCGGATTGCTGATCCATCAGGACTGCGTGCGTTCCCTTGAGCAGGTCAAGTTCTTCGGCGCCGCCCATGTCATGGTAGAAGAAACTGCGCAAGCTACTGGAAAGCAGGCGGTGCAGCTGCGGCAGATCTTCCTGACGGCCTGGGCGAATCGATAAGAGGTTCATCAGGGCAAATCGAGCGCTTTACGTTCTCCGTAGACGCTTTGGTAGTAGTCCTGGAATTCTCCGTCGCGAATTGGTTGCCACCACCAACTGTTGTCCCGATACCAACGCGCGGTAGCGCGAATCGCTTCTTCAGGCGTGTGATCCGGCTCCCAACCCAAAGCCATCATTTTAGCTACATTCAGGCTGTAACGCCGGTCGTGGCCGAGGCGATCTTCGACATGCTGGATGAGGCTGCGGGGCTTGTCAAGCTCGTCCAGCAGGATTTCCACCATGGCCAGATTCGTCATTTCGGAGCCGGTTCCGATATTGTAGGCTTCGCCGATACGGCCGCGCCGCACGATCAAGTGAATTGCGGCACAGTGGTCAGTGACGAACTGATAGTCACGCATCTGTTGACCGTCGCCATAGACTGGCAACTGCATGGAAGCGAGCGCGTTGGTGATGAACAGGGGAACTACCTTTTCGGGATATTGGTAAGGGCCAATGTTGTTGGCGCCGCGACTTATTGTAACCGGCAGGCCGTAAGTGATGTTATAGGCACTGACAAACAGTTCGGCGCTGGCCTTGCTGGCGGAATAGGGGCTGCGCGGGGCGAGGCCGTCACCCTCAAGCGAGCGGCGCCGGCCTTCGATATGGCCGTAAACCTCGTCAGTGCTGATCTGGTGAAAGCGCAGGTTTCCAAACTTGCGGGCCGCTTCCAGAAGTACATAGGTACCATAGACGTCGGTCTTTACGAATGCGTCCGGATCGAGAATGGACCGGTCCACGTGTGTTTCAGCCGCGAAGTTGACGATCGTATCGATATTGAATGCGGTTACAGTTTCCTCCACCTTGGCGGTGTCGCAGATGTCGCCCTGAACAAAGTGGTAGCGTTGCCCGTAGCGTTCACTGAGGTTGGACAGGTTTTCGAGACGCCCGGCATAGGTTAACTTATCGAAGACCGTAACCTGCACAGCCGGTTCGTTTTCTAAGATGTAGCGGACAAAATTACAGCCGATAAAGCCGGCGCCGCCGGTAACCAGAATGTTTTCCATCTGAGCCTTTCAATGTAGTTCCAATGACGCTACCGCCGCCGCTGGCTCTCCCACATGCGCCGCAATCGCCTCACCCTGCCAGGCTGGCGGCTGGCCGGCAGAGGAAACTCAACGCCTAGTGTCAAGGTCGGAAGTTGGCGCAGCGTCGGAAGCAGACTTTGGTCGAGTCCGGGAGGGGGAGGAAAGCGCCAAGCCCACTGCCAGTGGGACTTCTCTTCGCCGCCAGCAGTGGCGGCCAAAAAACTGATATCATTCCATAGCGCGCGCCGCGCCCCGTCCGTGACTGCCATCAATTTATCCCAGTATGCGCGCATTTTGGGTTGTTCGAACTCCATGAAATGGGTGGTAAAGCTGGTACTGTCTTCGTTCGAGTTGACAGGCGGCTGGGCCGTCTGGTAGGCGGGGAAAAACTCATGCGCCCAGTACTGTTCGGCGCGTTGAAATGAAGGAAGGAGCAAATCGGCGTAGAAGGTGACGTTGACCGTGCTGACCCTCTCCTCCACGTGGACGAGGCGGGGAACATGCTCCGGCCACAGGTCGAAAAAAGCCGGGATGTCAAACTCCTTCCATTCACCGTAGGCTCTGGCCATACGCCGCAAGCGGTCGGCCACCTGGGCTACAGTGGTAACAGCAGTCTGGATTTCTTTGGCGCCCAGATGATTTTGAACCGTATAGGCCGGTGACAGCGAACGGATGTTGAAGATTTGCGTGTAGGAGGCCGGAAGTGCGCATCTGTCGATCTGGCGCATTCTTGCGGCAAGGGCAGGCACGCTGCGGACAGCCACTTCACTGCTGATGGTTTGGGCGCCATTGGGCCCTGCGAAGGCGACCGGGCCGTCATTCATCAGGATAACGACTCCGAGAATTCATCGTTCAAGAGTTGCAGAAGATAGTGGCCATAGCGATTTGTCTGCAGGGCTTCGGCCAGGCTTCGGAACTGGTCGCGGCTGATGTAGCCGCGTCTGAGGGCGATTTCCTCCGGGCATGAAATCATCATCCCCTGTCGTTCCTGCAGCGCGTGAACGAAATTGGCGGCCTGGAGCAAAGATTCGTGTGTTCCTGCATCCAGCCAGGCAAAGCCCCGGCCCAGAATCTCAACCTGCATCTCCCCTCGTTCCAAATAGTCGTTGTTTATGTCCGTTATCTCGACTTCGCCTCTTGCCGAAGGCTTAAGATTGCGGGCCACGTCGACGACGCGACTGTCATAGAAGTAGACGCCGGGCACGGCAAAGTTGGAGCGGGGATTCTGCGGTTTTTCCTCTATGCTCAGTGCCTTGCCAGAGCTGTCGAACTCCACAACTCCGTATCGACTGGGGTCGGCGACAGGATAGGCGAAAACAAGGGCGCCGCTTTGCAGGGAAGCCGCTTTCTGAAGGATTTCGGGCAAGCCGTGTCCATAGAAGATGTTGTCCCCCAACGCCAGACATACGGGAGAGTCGCCCACGAACTCGCTGCCGACGACAAAGGCGTCGGCGATGCCGCGCGGCTGACTTTGTTCAGCGTAGGTGAACTTTATACCCCACTGGCTGCCATCGCGGAGAAGCTCCCGGTACAGGGGTAGGGCGACTGGCGTGCTGATGATGAGGATGTCCCGTATCCCTGCCAACATCAGCATTGACAGGGGGTAGTAGATCATCGGTTTGTCATAGACTGGCAGAATCTGCTTGCTAAGACTGGTAGTAAGGGGATAGAGACGTGTACCATGCCCACCAGCCAAGAGGATGCCTTTCATTGCGTTCATCCGGGAACTGGTTGGTAGGCTGGTAAGTTAGTGGGTAATTGCGTCACAGTACACCCTCGGCTCAATTTTGCCAATTGATTTCATTGTCCATAGCCGCTGACTACCATCGCGTCTTCCGCATCCAGGAGCACAGCGCCGACGATATTTGTCTGAACTTTTTCCAGCACTCCTTTGGCTCTCTCGGCTTGCTCCCGTTTCGTACGACCAGCGGTGACGGCAAGGAGTGTGCCGTCTACCTGGCTGGCCCAAAGAGCGGCGTCGGTGACTGCAAGGACAGGCGGGGCGTCGACGAGCACATATTCTGCTTCAGCGGCCAAGACCTGGAGCAGCTCGGCCAGCCGCTTGGAACTGAGGAGCGCGACAGGGTTTGGTGGCAACGGCCCGGACGCCAGGAGCCGCAAGTTGGGAATCTGTGTCTCCGTCAGCGCCGGATCGCCGCCGTTTCGCAACCAGTTTGTCAGGCCGACATCGCCGCTGACCCCAAATATGTCATGTTGGAGAGGGCGGCGGAGGTCACCATCGACGACAACGACTCGGTCGCCGGCGTCGGCCATTACAACGGCAAGATTGGCCAGTGCCTCGCTCTTTCTGGTTTCAGTGTCCGGACAGGTAATGAGCAGTGAGTGCAAGGCCTTGTCCAGACTGGAAAACTCTAAATTCGTGCGCAGGCTTTGGTATGCTTCCGCGGCCGCGCTGCGGGGGGCGGTCAATGTAACCAGAGATACGGACATCTACGATTCCTTTGTCAATTTCACAGGGCAGAGGCTGGCAGGAGGCAGGCGGCAACACCCTGTTAACCGCTGGCTGCCGGCGATGGTACGCCCTTTGGCACTTCTTTCCCAGGATTGGCACCGGAAGCCGACACCGGGATTGCACCGAGAACTGTCAGGCCGAGCGTTCGTTCCACGGAATCGGGCGTTCGCAGAAAGCCGCTTTCGATCCAGATCAGGATCAGGATCAATCCCACCCCTAACAAGAAGCCGAGTACGCCGCCAGCCAGGGCGTTTACAACGGGCTGCGGTTGGTAGCGTGCAGCTTCAATCTCCCTGCTTACGATTTTGACTTCAATTCGATCGCGCTTGTCCTGCTGTGCGTAGTAGGCGGTGCGTTCATCGGCAAAATAGTCGGCCAGGGTCAAAGCCATGACTTCGGCAACGATTTTATCGCTGGAACGGGCTTCGATTTCGATCGTGAAAGTAGAGGAGTCTACGGCAACTTCGGTCAGCCGCTGGAAATCGTTCGGATGCATGTCCAGTTGCGCGCGGTCGATAACCTCCTGGGCTACCTCGAAGGTGCGCAGATTGAGCACGAAGTTTCGCATCAGCTCTTTTGCTGAATTGCCCAAGCCCCAGTCCGGCCGGGCAGGAACGGTGCTGACGTGCACGGTCGCTCTATACATTTCCACCTGAAAAGAGCTGATTCCGTAAGAGAGTAGGCCGGCCAGCATCACCGCTACGATGACGATCCAGCCGAATCGTCTCAGTACACCGCCATATTCCTGTATCACTGTTACCTCCAAGTTTCAATGTTGCCGGCCCTCGGGACTGAGGCAACGTTTCAAACTGTGGCAGATGTGCCACTATCATCCGGTCATCTATCTGCTCTTGCGCGGTCTGGGAATTGCGCCGAGTATGGGCAGGCCCATCTCCTCCAATTCCTCTCGTCGGCGCACGGTTGCGTCAAGATATTCCAATAAGAACGCCACGACAAGGCCGGCGACCAGCCCCAGCAGAATTCTCAAAGGCCATTCGACCCGTTCACGAGTGCTCGGGCCTACGGGAAATACGGTTGGCGAATCCAGAACCTGGACGCCGGCGCCCTCTGTTCCCAACTGGGCAAAATATGAAGCAGCATTCTCTTCCAACTCGTCAACTGCGGCATCAGCGATGGCCTGCAAGGCATTGGCATCATGCCAGTTGAAAGAAAGCCGGATGATGCGATGCTGCTTGCCTGTGTTTGCGCTTGCCCTGATCATTCCGGCTGGAATGACTATTCCCTGCTCGGCAAGACGGGCGTTTACGGCATTGGCGAACAACTCGGCGGCCAGCAGTTCGGTAAAGTCGTCAACGAGGTATTCGCTGGTCATCCAGGCATAGTAGCGCGGGTCATACTGGGCCGTATCTACGCCTTCCAGGGGCAGGACGCCCACCAGCATGCGCATTGAAACGCTGTACGAAGGGGCAGGCGGCGCCCAAGGGCGCAATTGAACAGCACTGAGCAAGGCCACGAGGATGGGCAGGAGAACAGGCGCCACCCAGCGCCTCCTCAAAATCGTCAAGTATGCCCGCAGTTCCATGGCCGATTGCCTACCCTTCTTCGTCGGTCATCAAATTGGCAACCGTTACACCGTCGTCACCTTCGCCAAGTGCGCCAGGCCGAAACTTGCTGACCAGAGGATGGCCTCTCAAGGCGGTGCGCACGGCATCCCGCATCGCCCCGGTCCCTTTGCCATGGATAATGCGCACCCAAGGGAGGTTTTCAAGGTAGGCGTCGTCGAGATAGCCTTCGAGCCGCTGCAAGCCAGCGTCCACCCTCTCTCCTCTGAGATCCAGCTCCGTCTGCGAGGTCGACGCTGCGTCAGCCGATTTCGCCTTTTTCTGAATCCGTATGACAGGTTGAGGTGTCTGCTCGGGCTCTGACTGGGCTTTGCTGCGCAGTTCCAGTCGTCTGACGGGCAGCTTGAGACGAAAGTTGCCTACTTGAATGTCGGCCTCATGGGGGACGCCATTGCGGAATTCGACACCGATCACCTCGCCGGTGGCCTGAAGGTTGGGTACGAAAACTCTGTCACCCTTCTCAATGGCGCCGGGAATCCGTGCACTCATCGAGCCTGGTGTCGTGACTTCCTGATCGACCAGGCCATCGGTATCCGTCTCGCGGCGGCCGATTGTCTGGCTGGCATTCTGCAAAAACTGTGTATGAACGTCTTTCGTGTCGATGCCACCTTTGGCCATGCGCCGCCGGAAACCGTCTATCTCGCGCCGGATTTCTGCCAATTCATTCTGCATCGTTGTACGCGTATCGGCCACGACTTTCCGGCGGGCTTCTTCGATGCTTGCAAGCTGGTAGCGAAGGTCCTCCTCAATGACCTGGGCACTGCGCTCCCTCTCCTTGGCGTCACCTAGAACGCGCCTTGCCTCCTGGCGGGCGTGCCGCACATCCTCAAGCATGGCCTCAACTTCGAGGGACTCCGGCCGCGACATTTTTTCGGCGTCATCAACGATGACAGGGTTAAGCCCGAGCCTGCGGGCGATGGTCAAAGCATTGGAGCGGCCAGGCAGGCCGATACTGAGCTCAAATGTAGGGCTGAGGTTCTCGACATCGAATTCAACGGATGCGTTGCGAACGCCGGCGGTGTTGTGGGCATACAGTTTGAGGTCGCTGTAATGGGTTGTAGCGAGTGTTGTAATGCCCCGATCACGCAGGTTTTCAAGAAGTGCGGCAGCGAGTGCAGAGCCTTCGTCGGGATCGGTTCCGGCGCCCAGTTCATCAAGCAGGACGAGGCTTTGAGGGTCGGCCTCTTCCAGGATGTTGATGATATTGGTCATGTGACTGGAGAATGTGCTCAGGTTCTGTTCGATGGACTGTTCGTCGCCAATGTCGGCGTAGACGCCTTCGAAGACAGACAGGACACTGCCTTCGTCCACTGGGATCATCATGCCCGACTGGGCCATCAGGGTGAGAAGGCCGACGGTCTTAAGGGTGACAGTTTTGCCGCCGGTGTTTGGGCCCGTAACCACAAGTATGTAACATTCGTTGTCGAAGTAAACGTCGATGGGTACGACGGAGTCCGGGTCAAGTATGGGGTGGCGGGCCTGGCGAAAGTTCAGAACGGAACCCGGATGCTGGACGGTGCGCTCTTCTTTGGTTTCTTCGTCGATACCGGCGAAGATTTCGGCGCGTTTCTGTTGGAATGAGACGATATTGGGGGCTGTCGCCTCCATCTCAATCGCATACTTGGCCTTTGCAAAAGTGAAGTCGAGTTGTGACAGAATCTGCACGTTGCGATTGATGTAGGGGCCCTCGTCGGCGACAAGATCGGAGAGTTCGGAGAGGATGCGTCGAACCTCTTTTTCTTCCTCCAACTCCAATTCCCGAACGGCGTTGTTCTGCTCGACCACCGTAATTGGTTCGATAAAGAAAGTCGCGCCGCTGGCCGACTGGTCATGAACGATGCCCTGAACCTGCCCTTTGTATTCCGACCGCACTGGAATGACGTAGCGGCCCTGTCGCTGGGTGACAATCGATTCCTGCAAGTAGGGGACGACATCGCTGCTCTGCACAAGCCGGTCCAAAGTGCTGAGGAGCCTATCCTGGGCCACCCGCAACTGGGCGCGGATTCGACCCAATTCGTTGGATGCGCTATCTACTACTTCGGCACGGTCGTTTATGCAACGGCTGATTTCGCCGATTACGTGCTCACAGGGTTCGATGGAAAATGCAATGTCTGCGAGGCGGGGAAACTGGCGGTTGAGCCGTGTCAAAGTGTTGCGAAGCGTGCGGGCTCGCATGAGTGTGGTGCGAACCTCGACCAGTTCGGTCGGTATCAGAATACTACCGCGCTCGGATTTTGCGACAAGGGCGCGTACGTCGTGTACGCCGCCAAAGTAGATATCGGTCTTCTGATCGAGCAGCCGGCAGGCTTCGCTGGTCTGCTCCATCCAATCGCTGATTGTACGCAGGTCGTCGCTGGGCAGGAGTGAGGTTGCCAATTCGGCGCCGCCGTCGAAGGCACAAAATGTGGCCAGCGTCTTGAGAATCTTATCGTATTCGAGAATGCGAATCGCATGCGGATTCATCGGCAACCTTTTGGGGACAAAAAGAATCAACCTGCCGCGATCATATCACAGCGCGCGCAGGGAATCCAAAGCAAAGTCGAATGGCATATTGCCGCGGAATGCGAACCGTGGCGTAGAGGTCACCATGCCGAACACTTGCAAGGCGTCAGTATTGGTACCCCAGCCGCCGCAGTAGATTCTCTTTGCGGCGCCACTTTTGCAGCACTTTCACCCACAGTTCAAGGTAGACGCGTGTGCCGACCATCTCTTCGATTTCCGGTCGAGCTTCCTGCCCGATTTTCTTTATCATGGAGCCGCCGTTGCCAAGCACGATGCCTTTCTGGCTATGTCGTTCCACATACACCGTGGCAGCAATGTGCGTCATCTCCGGGCCGCGCTCGTTCCACTCGGTCACGACGACGGCCAGGCTGTGGGGAATCTCCTGTCGAAGGAGTCGAAGCGCCTTTTCGCGCACGATTTCTGCGGCTATGAATCGCATTGACAGGTCTGTGACCTGTTCGCTCGGGTAGTAGAGGGGGCCCGGCGGTAGCAGCTCGGCAAGGGAAGTGAGAAGAGCGTCTACGCCTTCGCCTGAGGTTGCGCTGATGGGCAGGACGGGGATGGCATCCTGACCGCTCTTTCCACTGGTAAGCCAGTCGAGGAGAGAGCCATATTCAATCTGCCTGTCGAAAAGATTTGCTCCCTGCAAAGAGTCGGTCTTGTTGGCTGCCATCATCAGGAATGGCAACCCGCCGGCCGCCTTGTACAGTTCCTCAAGTCGCCCGGAGATGAAGATGTCGTCATCGGTGGGAGGCGTCGTGACGTCCACCAGCCAGAGAATAACGTCAGCGTCGCTCGTAATCGCCTGTTCTGCGACGTTTACCATATGTTTTCCGAGCTTATTGCGGGGCTGATGAATGCCCGGAGTGTCGAGGAAGATAAACTGAGCATCGTCATCAGTGCGGATTCCCAGGATCTGATCGCGGGTCGTCTGCGGCTTGTCGCTCGTGATTGCAATTTTTTGCCCAAGCACAAGATTGAGCAGGGTCGACTTGCCTACGTTGGGCCGGCCAATTACGGCGACAAAACCGCTGCTGCTGATTGGCTCGGCGAGAATGTCAATCTCGACTGGAGATTCCGCTTCTGGCATGCTAACTGTCCTCCTTGGCGCGCTTCGATAGTAGTGGCTGCACTCCTGGCCCGTCAGTTGCGGGCGAATTATAGCACATGGAGCTCTAGAGCTAACAGAATTCGTGAGGAGACAGAAAGATACTTCGTCAGGGAGAATGCCCAAGTACGCGCTGCAATTTGGCCTGGGTCGTCGAGCAGGATATCTGTTGCGAACGACTTCTGTTTGGAGGCGTGGGAGGCAAGGGGCTTCGAAAATGGGCGGCCATACTTAGGGCGCCCGGCCTGCGAGTGGAGAAGAGAAGGTGTGTGGATCGGACAGGACTCGAACCTGTAACCCAGGAGTTATGAGCTCCTTGCTCTGCCATTGAGCTACCGATCCAACCTTGGCAGGAATGCGTGAGAGCGGGTAGCGGGGATCGAACCCGCATCGTCGGCTTGGAAGGCCGGCGCTCTACCATTGAGCTATACCCGCAAGTCGGGGAGAGAGGATTTGAACCTCCGACCCCAGCGTCCCAAACGCTGTGCGCTGCCAGGCTGCGCTACTCCCCGTACCTACACAACTCAATTATAGCCCGAAGCGGCCAATCGGACAATTCCGGTAGATGGTAGCGTACTTAGGGAAGAACGAGTAGGGCGGTGGGAATAAGCAGGAAGGGCTGTAACTGAGGTCGATTGTGAGTGACGAAGACGCAACTGAGGCTGGAGAAGCAGCCTACTCTTCGAAACGGATCTATCCACCTTTCGAGCTGCGACAAAGGGCGGCCAGCTCATCACGTCTTCCTCGCAACTCCAGCCAGTCAAGTACGGCGATGGCGCTGGTAAATTCGGAGGCGGCCGCGCACCATTCTTCTTCGCTGGCGAGACTTTCGCCCTGTTGGACGTGGGCTCTCTGCAATAGGAATTGCACGTCACGATATTCCGGATCAAGCCGGTAGAGATCCTCTAGCAGGAGGATAACCTGCGCCCAGTCGGCGCCCCAGAAAGTTTTGACATCGACGTACTGGGCCGTCATGTTGCGCTCCTGCTGGATCAACGGCTCGTTCGCGTTCATTTCGAGCGCTTTGTCGAACAGCTGCACCGCCTCCTCCAGGCTCCCTTCAGCAATTACGGCTCTAGCAAGTTCGACGTAGGAGATGAAAAGTTTCTGTTCCATATCCTCGCCTCTGTAGTCGGCTTGCATGGACTGAACCAGTGAGAGGGCCCGAATAGCCTCCTGCCACCGACCGGCGTCATACAACTTTACCGCCTTATCCCACTCTAAGTCGACGGCGCTGGGAGCAGGTTCCTCCTGGGGAATGGGTTCAACTGTTGACATCGCCTCCACGGCCGGGATTGCGTTGCGGGCAGCCTCGTTTTCCGGGTCAACTTCAAGAACCCTCCTATAGGCAGCCAGTGCTTCCTGCGGCTGGCCCGTATCCAGCATGTCGGACGCACGTTGCAGCAGGATGGCGACCTGTTGCCGTTTCTGGGCTTCGCCGCGCTGAAGTCCGTCGCGATATCCAAGTACGACCAAAACGAGGATCAATAGGATAGCAAGCCCGGAGGCGCTGGCAACGATGTACCAGAATATCGATGGCAATTCTTTCAGTGACAGTAGAGCACTGCCGCGTTGTTGAGTCTCCATGGTGGTCAGTTCATTCAGCCGGCGGCTTGCCGCAGGAGACCAGCTTTGTCGGTCTTTTCCCAGGGCAGGTCGATGTCGTCGCGCCCGAAGTGTCCGTAAGTCGCAGTTTGCCGGTATATGGGGCGCCGGAGATCCAGGTCCCTGATTATGGCGCCCGGACGCAGATCGAAGTGTGCATCGATAAGTTCTTCGATTCTCTTGTCGCTGGTTCTGCCAGTTCCGAAGGTTTCGACATTGACGCTTAAGGGCTGGGCGACGCCGATGGCGTAGGCAAGCTGGATTTCGCAGCGGTCCGCCAAGCCGGCGGCGACGATGTTTTTGGCTACCCAGCGGGCAGCATAGGCGCCGCTGCGGTCCACTTTTGTGCAGTCCTTGCCGCTAAAAGCTCCGCCCCCGTGCCGCCCCATACCGCCGTAGGTATCGACGATGATTTTGCGTCCGGTCAGGCCGGCGTCTCCCATCGGCCCGCCGACGACGAAGCGGCCGGTGGGATTCACGTAGATGAGCAATTCGTCATCAACCATATCCGGGGGTAGAGTGGGAGTGATGCAGTGCTCGATAATCTGCTGCTTGATCTCCTCCTGGCAGATTTCGGCCGCGTGCTGCGTGCTGATCAGTACGGTGTGGATGCGTTTGGGCTTGCCAAGACTGTATTCGACGGTCACTTGAGATTTGCCATCCGGTCCCAACCAGGGCAGCGTGCAGGACTTGCGGAGTTCGGCCAGACGTCGACTAAGTTTGTGGGCCAGATAGATCGGTAGGGGCATCAGAGAGTCAGTTTCATTGCAGGCAAAGCCGAACATCATGCCCTGGTCGCCAGCGCCGACCGATTCGATTTCATCTTCTTCGCTGTCCATTGCATCAACTTTGAACTCCTGGGCCCTGTCGACTCCTAATGCAATGTCAGGCGATTGCGACGCGATGGCTACCTGAACGCCGCACGTTTCGCCGTCAAACCCTTTATCGCTGTCATCGAATCCGATATCCTTTACGACGGTCCGGACCAGTTCATCATAGTTCAAGGAAGCCTTGGTTGTGATTTCGCCTAGGAGAATTACAAAGCCAGTCTTTACGGCCGTCTCACAAGCAATGCGGGCGTGGGGATCCTGTTCCATTATAGCATCCACCACAGCGTCGCTGATCTGGTCGCACATCTTGTCAGGGTGCCCCTCCGTTACCGATTCGCTGGTAAAGAGAAGAGAAGGAGCGGTCATAAAGGTGCTGCTCATCGGCATATCTCCTGGTTGCTACCCTCCTGGCGTCGAGGGTTGATTCTATTCGGCCGTCCCAAGGGTCCACTCATTCAGGTAGGCTTCCTGTTGCGGCGTCAGGGTATCTATTTCGATTTCCATGGCCTTGAGTTTAAGGGCCGCGATCTCCCGATCCAACACTTCGGGCATATCGTAGACGTTACCGCTCATCTCGTCGCTGTGGCTGAGGAGATACTCGGCAGCCAGGGCCTGGTTGGCGAAACTCATGTCCATTACGGCGCTGGGATGCCCTTCGGCTGCGGCCAGGTTGACGAGGCGTCCTTCGCCGGCAACATAGAGGCGACGGCCATCTTCCAGTGTGTATTCGTCGAGGAATTCGCGCACGCGGGTAATTTTTGTAGACATTTCCTCAAGCGCCTTGAGATTAATCTCGACGTCAAAATGTCCGCTATTGGCGAGGATGGCGCCGTCCCGCATATGTTCCATGTGGTGGCGGTCAATGACGTGAATGTCGCCGGTGGCGGAGCAGAATATCTGGCCCGTTTTGGCGGCCTGGTTCATCGGCATTACCTGGAAACCGTCCATGACGGCTTCGAGGGCCCGCAAGGGATCGACTTCGGTGACGATGACGTTGGCCCCCATGCCTTTGGCGCGCATGGCGATGCCCTTGCTGCACCAACCGTAGCCGCCAACGACGAAAGCCTTGCCAGCCACGAGTACGTTTGTAGCGCGGATGATTCCGTCCAAGGTGCTCTGGCCGGTGCCGTAGCGGTTATCGAAGAAGTGTTTGGTCATGGCGTCGTTGACAGCGATTACGGGGAAAGCCAATTTGCCCTCGGCGGCCATTGCTCTGAGGCGGATGACGCCTGTAGTGGTTTCCTCGGTGCCGCCCACGACGTTTTCCAGCAGGTTGCTGCGTTGCGTATGGAGCATTGCGACAAGGTCCATACCGTCGTCCATGGTCAGATGCGGTTTCGTATCAAGGACGGCGTTTATGTGCTCGTTATACTGCCGGGTCGTTTCACCCTTGATGGCGTAGACAGGCATCTCGTAGAAGGCCACGAGGGCTGCGGCGATATCGTCCTGTGTGCTCAAGGGATTGCTGGCGCATAGCGCTACTTCGGCGCCGCCTGCAATGAGGATGCGCATCAGGTTGGCAGTCTCGCTGGTGACGTGCATGGCCGCAGCCATGCGCACGCCGGCGAAGGGGCGCTCGCGGAGGTATCGTTCTTCCAGCAAGTCGAGCACTGGCATCTCTCTTGCGGCCCACTGCATGCGAAAGCGGCCGTGTTCGGCCAGGCTGATGTCGGCTATATCGTAGTTTTTCTGTTGAACTGCGGTGGTCATCTGTAGGGAAACTCCTCAAGGAATTGGATGGCAACTGGAACTTGCTGATGACAGCAATGTCTACTGAGACTCTGCATGGCGAACTACCATTCAGCCGCTGATTGCCTTGGTCAGCGGGGATCCGCACCGAATTAACTTAACTGGCGTCCTCATGTTTCGAAAGGAAATCTGGTTTGCACTCTTCAGGAAGTTGTCGCGTTCACTGCGTCTGAGTTCGCCGCCATAGGCAGCGACAGGCCGAAATCTAACTTGTAGATTTCGGGGAATGAGTCTGCTCGCGATTTCGGCGCCGGCGCGCAACTGGGGCAGGAATTTGCTGACGCGTGCGGAGCTAGCAGTCAATTCTATTGGTGCGACCCACTCGCCATTCCGTATGTTGCCGCCAACGAACAGGTAGTCAGATCGCGGTGCATTGCGTTCAACCGGAGAGGCTGCGTGTTCTAAACTGATCAAAGCAAATGGCGCCGGTGCATCATCCAGTAAGAGCGTGCAGCGTCCGTCCCGACATGTTTTAGAGTGGCATTTCGGGTCAGTTCCTCTCCTGACTGCTTCAATTGCTGACAAAGACGCTATATCTCCTGTATGCGAGTGGAAATCTCCACCCATCGGTTGTAAAGATTCTCGGTGACAAGGCCGAAGCCAGCTGGGAACGTGGCCGATTCCTCATCAAGTGAGATTTCACGTACTACTGAACCGCCCTTCTCCTCATTGGGTTCGAAAAACCATGTGCCCAATTGGTCTGGGCTGAGGGAGATATCGGGATCCTCAATACCTTCGCGCTGGTCAGGGGGCAGTTCTGACAGCCTGACTAGATTGGCTAGTTCCTCAAGGATCCATTCGCTGTGGGTTGTGATGAGGATTCGAACGCCAGACTGTACAGCGGCAACTAGTTGGCGTGTGAAGACGGCCTGCATTTCCGGGTGCAGGTGCGCCTCCGGTTCTTCAATGATAAGCAAGTTTCCGGGTAGGACGACGTGTCTCAGATACAGGACAACAGGAGCCAACTCAGAGACCATTGAAGACGCATTCATCAAAGGGAGGTCTCGTTTCCAGTTCTGCGGCCGGTAAGCAACGGAGGGATAATTGATCTGCTCTGACCTTTCTGCACTGACTGCCCCCTGGAGCAAGGAATGTTCCAGTTTCGATGCGATGGTGTCGTAATCCTCATGAGCAATATTAGAGACATTGGATAGGGCTACGAGCTGATCAAGAAAGTCACCAAGTACACCTGAAAGTACAGGCAAAGGGGAATCAGGTCGCAAGGCGGCGCGCGATGCGCTGGCAATTAGAGACCGTACAACCACTTGATGCGCATGCATTACTCCTGCTCGATCGGCAGGAAGATAGTGAGTAGGGAGACTTAGTGGAGAGACGATGACAGATGTAAATCCGTCTGCGAGTGAATCCAGCAACTTGAGTGCACCGAACACTCTGAGGTTGTCATCGGCAGTCCAAGCAGTGTCGAAGAGCCAGTGAAACTTTAAATGTTTTTCTAAGAAGCTACGATCAACACTCAAGTTCATCATGGCCGGGATAGTAGAGGCAAATGAAATTCCCTCGTCTCGCAAATTGACTTCGTAAGAAAAAGATTGGCTCATCCCTAGTTCAAACGGGAATTCACCCTTAAAAACAATCGCAGTGTCGTCCTTTCTATTAAGACTGCGCAAATCCCTGGTCTTTTCGACTCCAAAGCATCTGGCAAATTCACTATCCAAGACTCTGCTGAAATCGACAACGTCATCGATACGGGACCGAACCAGATTAGAGACATGTTTCGGCAATTGTAAGAAGCTTTGACTGGCGTCCTTTTCGAGTGCCGCAAATTGTGGTATCGCTTCGGCAAACCAATTGACTAGCTCAGTAACATCTGATTGCGAAAATGAGCCTGTTCTTGCCCTTGTTTTTCTTGTCGACTCAGCCCAAAATTCTCTCGGCAACGTTGGATTTTCGTCCGACGGCCCTAAGTTGCTACAGAAAAACCTTTGAAGTGTGTAAATCAGCGAGGCGAAATAGGATTTGCCGGTATTGCTCGGTCCCACGAAAACTGTCATTGGACGCAACTCAATTGTGCCACTGGCAATTGGTCCAAAGTTGCTGACAGTAATTTCAACGTGTTTGGCGTCAGGTGAGGCCGTCATGCTATTGCCTTTGGTCATTTCAATACAGTACTGGGTTAGAGCAACTTAGAGTCACGTCCTTGCTGCGAACCCTTCTATGAAATGGCAATGTACTTCAAATCCTAGCTTCTCATAAATGAATCGGGCAACCAAATTCTGCTTGCTGACATTCAAAACGATCAAGCGGTAGCCGTCCGCTTGCAGAGCCTGCACGATTCGAGCGGTTACTGCTCTGCCGAATCCGCGGCCGCGGCAATCGGGCCTGGTGTAGATGTTACCGATGGCAGCGATTCCTTCTGACAGGATTCGGTCTATCGCGCTGGTTTTCCGAAAGTTGTTCTCCTGCGATGAAGGCGAGAATGTACACTCTGAACGATAGGCAATGTGCGTTCCCCCTGCCGCCGCCAGCCCTCCGTGTTCGTCTTCGATGCCGAAAAAGTAGCCGTCGTGCAGCTGGCTGGCGGTGAAGGCATCCGGCGCAAATTCACCGCCTTGCTGGTACAAGGATTGCAGCCGGTTCTCGTCAGCAACTGAAAGGGGGACTGTCGGTATTGATTCTTCAGACACCTGCTGTCCCGGCGCAAGGGCCATGCGCAGCATGTCGTGCCGGTCGATGCGCGGATAGTGTTGCTGAACCGCTGGAAGATGCGACGGTAGAACGCTCAGGAACACTTCCTGCGGCAACTCCGTTTCGTTCAGGGCCAGGGCCACGCCTTCCGATGTACCGGCGGTGAGCAGGATCGGCGGCTTGAGGCCGGTAAATAGGAGCGTAAGTGCGGTTGCATCGGGCGCGACGAGCCAACGACAGAAACCCGCCAAGTCTGGACGCAGGTCGGCTATAGCATAAGCGGCCCATACGGGATCTTGCGACAGGATGTCACCAACCGCGCATTCAGTTTTGTTCCTGTCCCGCATTTCAGGCCGGTTCTCCCCAGAGCAGTTCCTCGCCGAAGGTCTGTTGATAGCGGAGCGCAAACTCCTGCAGAGTAAAGCTGTGGTTGGTCGTTCCGACCTGTTCCAATACATAGGTTGCACACATGGCGCCGACGCGGCCGCAAACGTCGACGGGCAGGCCGGCGCAGTGGGCGGCGAAGAAGGCGCCGCGGTAAGCGTCGCCAACGCCGGTTGGTTCAGCCACCTTTTGGGGCGGCGCTACGGGAATGTGGAACTCTTCGCCAGCGTGGTAGATGAGACTTCCGGCCCGGCCCTCGGTAACAATGAGAGTTTCGACTTCCTGCAGAATTGTTGGCCTGGACCAGCCGGTTTTTTCTTCGATAACAGCCATTTCATAGTCGTTTACCATCAGCCAACGGGCGCCAGGAATGCTGTTGCGCAGGTCCTCGCCGCTGAGACGGGCTGTCTGCTGGCTGGGGTCGTAGGCGAAGGGGATGCCAAGGTCGCGGCATTCGGCTGCGTAATTAAGCATGGCCTGGGGGTCATTGGGGCTGATGATGATTACATCGGCGTCGGTCAGGCCTTGATCGGCCAGCGAAATTGACCGGCAGTCGCTCATGGCGCCAGGATAAAAGTTTGCGATCTGGTTCTGCTCATCGTCGGTGCTGACGAAAAAACTAGCGGTGAACTTGTCGGGAATCTCGACAACGTGATCAGTGCGGATGCCGTGTTCGCGCAGCCACGTCGCGTAGTCCCCGAAATCCTGGCCAACTGTTCCGAAGAGAATCGGGTCACCGCCCAGGAGTTTTAGTGAGTAGGCTATGTTGGCGGCAGTGCCGCCGCGCTGGCGGACCATTTCGTCTACGAGAAAACTGACGCTCAGGCGAGTCAGTTTCTCGGGGATGATCTGGTCGGTAAACCGGCCAGGGAAGGTCATCAGATAGTCGTAGGCGATGGAGCCGGAAACGACGATTTTCATTGAGAATCCGTTCGTTTGTCTGTTTCTATGTCTTGGTCGCCGCCACCTTCTTGCAGGCGGACGATGGTTGAAGCATCCAGTTCTGTTTCGGAGACGCCGGTATTAAGTCGCTCGACTCGATAGGCGGCGGCGGCAGCAGTGGAGGCGACAACGCGCCAGAGCTCGCCACTAATGAAATGCAGGCCTGCCTTGTCATCGATCCCATAGCCATCGTTCATCCCCTTCTTCCCGATCAGGCGGTGAAAACTGGGACGCCGATCAGTCTCGCCGTCGTAATGGGGGGCGCAACTGCCGGGTAGAAATCCAAGGCAGTCGAGGGGCGTGAGTTCGCCGGGAATCGAATCAGTGAGGCCCTGCTCAAACCAGCATATCGCACCGGCGCTGACGCCGGACAGTACCGTGCCCTGATCCAATGCTTGCCGCAGAATTCGGTCGACACGCCACTCTCGCCACAAGGCCAGCATCGACTTTGTGTTGCCGCCGCCAACATAGATTACATCCTGCTCCATCAGAAAATCCGCAATGTCGGCCGTGTGGGGCTGAAAGAGAGACAGGTCTGAGGGCTGAGCGTCAAACGCCAGAAAGTGGCGATAGAATCTGGCAATATAGAGGCTATCTTCGCTGCTTCCTTGCGAAAGAAAGCAGATTCGAGGCCGTTCTGCGGCAGCCTGTTCGAGGATATAGCGGCTCAACGCGACATCCTCGTCACAGGCTGAAATGCCGTGGCCGCCGAGGGCTATGATCTGGCCGGGTCTGCACTTGTTCGCTGACAACTGAGTCTTTTCTCAATAGTGAGATTGGGTGAAAGGGACTTGCGTCAGGCATTGCAAGAGCGTTGCCCGCGATTTCAAGCCAGGCTATGCCTGTTCCGACGTAATCCACTGAACAGAGCTGCCCGGTGTTTCGTGACAGAGGAGGCCGTCAATAAGTGCAGAGGGATCCTCTTCGATGACAAGCAACCGGTGGTACCGGAAGGGGATAAACCCTTGATCAATCTGATGTTCGAGCATCTGCCGAAGTGGATCATAAAAGCCATTTACGTTGAGAAGGCCCATCGGCTTGCTGTGAATGCCCAGCTGAATCCAGGAGATAGTTTCAAACAACTCTTCCAAAGTGCCAAAGCCGCCGGGCAAGGTTATGAATGCATCGGCCAACTCTGCCATTCGGGCCTTGCGCTGGTGCATCGTTTCGACGACTTCGATATTTCCAATCGTTTCGCCAGCTATCTCTTTTGCGGCAAGTGGACCGGGTATGATGCCGTAGACTGTAGCTCTTCCGGAGTGGGCTGCCCTACTGACCGCCCCCATCAGGCCCAGATTGCCGCCGCCATAGACGAGGCCATAGCCGCGACGCGCAATCTCTATTCCCAGGGCAGAGGCTTTCCGTGTGTATTCTGCTTCAACGCCGGCGCTGGATCCGCAGTAGACGCAAATGTTGTCAAAGTGATGAGTATCGTTCATGGCCAGTTAAGCCCTTTCTGCGCGCTCCGCCTCAATTGCGGCCCGCCCCTTTTCTACAGCGGTCCGCAGGCTTTGTCCAAACGGGGGATAGCAGATGCCCTCCTCAGTAACAATGCCGGTCAGGTATCGGTGCGGCGTAATGTCAAAGGCTGGGTTGTACACCGGTACGTTGGCCGGAGCGATCGGGCGAGCTCCGATTTCAACCACTTCCTCGTCGCCCCGTTCTTCGATGGGGATGTGGTCGCCTTCGGGAAGGTCCAGATCAACAGTACTGGTTGGGGCAATACAATAGACGGGAATGCCGTTTTCGCGAGCGACGACGGCAATCTTATATGTACCGATTTTGTTGGCGACATCACCGTTAGCGGCGACACGGTCGGCTCCAAAAACTACGACGTCGACCTGGCCGGTGCGCATGAGGTGGCCGGCGGCGTTGTCGGCGATGAGATGCATCGGCACTTCGGCCCGCATCAACTCCCAGGCGGTCAAGCGGGCGCCCTGGAGGCGGGGGCGGGTTTCGTCGACCCAGACATGGATCTGCTTGCCCTGTTCTTGGCATGCGTAGATGACACCGAGAGCGGTGCCGAAGTCCACGGTCGCCAGAGAGCCGGTGTTGCAGTGATGGAGAAGGTTGGATCCGTCCGGTACGACGGCAGCACCGTTGAAGCCCATGCGCCGGTTGATTTCGATGTCCTCGTCGGCAAGGGCTTCGGCCTCGGTCAACAGGGCCTTGCGCAGGTCGTCGACGCTTGCCAGGTCGGATGAAGCGTCAGCGGCAATCTGTTCAGCCAATGACAGGAGCCGTCGGGTGGCCCAGGCCAGATTTACTGCGGTGGGACGAGCAGAGTCAAGTGTTTCCTTTGCCTTGCGCAGATCGCTGAGCAGGCCGTCACCGTCGTTGGCGCTGCTGACGTGCGCGGCCAGGGCCATGCCGTAGGCCGCGGTGGCGCCAATGGCGGGTGCGCCCCTGACATACATTTCGCTGATGCTGCGTGCAACTTCGGTTACGGTAGCAAATTCGGCTATCACCTCCTGCCCGGGCAATAACCTTTGATCGATCATTTTCACTTTTCCGTCCTGCCAGTAGACGGTGCGCATCTTGCGACTCCCTTCTTCAAAAAGAAATCCCTCTGAGAGTATCCAGAGGGGTGTTCTAATTCAGGTCGATCTCATCTTTCGAGCCACATTGGACCCGTCGGAATTGGCACCTGCTGAGCATGGCTTTGGAACTGACTGAATGGGCAACGCCGGAAGCTGGACAGGGACGCGAATAGCGCGCCGTGCCAGACGGACGGGCATACCTTTATTCAGTCAGCAACCGAGAACCGGGGCTCCGGCGGGTTGCCGGGGGATCATAGGGCCGTTCCCTCCCCCCACTCTGGATAAGAGGTTTCTGTTCGTAATGTACGATGGAGAAAGGTTAGCATAGGCTGCGCTTGTATGTCAAGAGGAGCGCGGGAACTGAAACAGGGCAATTGCATCTTATTGGGAGAGTATTTTCAGGAGATAGCCAGTTTTCCAACCGGCTCGTTCACGTTTGGCAGCAATATCGATTTGGGCGCTGTTCGCGCTGGGTAAGAGGTCGAAAGCCATGCGGCGCAAGACGGCCAAGTTGTGCTGGGCCTGGATCTGACGGATGCGACTGTCGTCCCCATCCAAGAGCCAGTGGACTGAATTCTCGATGCTCCAGTGGTTGAGGGTGGAAGTCAGGAGCAATTTGGCATCGGAGGAAAAGAAGGAATTCACATCAGGTGCAAATGACTTGGGGGCTGATGCGGGCATTTCATTCATTGTGGACCGTTTTAATCAGATTCATCTTGATGGTGGGACGCAGGCATTCTCATCTGTGTGTTGGACGAGAGTTCATGAGCGTTTACGAGCGTTTGTAAGCGTTTTCGGGTTGTCTGAGCTGCAGTTCATGCAGTTATTGTGATGGGCTGTGATGGGGTTCTCCTCAGCGCTGGCGGGCCGGTTGAGCCGCTCATGTGTGTTGTACAAGAGTTGTGCAATCTCTGAAATGGTGGGGCGTGTTTGGTCGTCTCATGTCGGGTCAAGTCGGGTCACGTAGGTATAAGTCGGGTCAGAGCGGGCGAATATTTTTTTCTGGCAATTGTTGTCGTTACGCTTTTGCATCGGTTTTTCCGTTTCCGGCGTCGATTCCTGGTTCTGGCAGCCTCTCCACGACACGCATCCACGACTTTCACAGACGCCGGACTCAAGTCGGTCCGCTGGGGGGCAGGGAGTCGTGTCCGGACGCTTCAGGTCGGTTTAAGCCGGGCAGAAGCGGGCAGTTTTCCTATATATGGACTTTTGCGTTTGGCTTCGCGCACGTTCCCTCGCTGTCTCTGTTGGGCTATGGGTAGACAGATTGTACGCAGTTTACAGTCTTGCAAAGGTCCTCCCTCGCCTTCAGATTCCCAGCCAGTGGGAGTCATGGGTTCGTGATGACGATACGCTCTCAGTGATGCATTTTCGTATTTCGGTACAGGGCCATTATATCACGGTTTCTGATGCAATTGCCCTGGGGAACTGAAACAGTGCAAAGGCTTCCAAATTCGGATGCCATAGTAGTCCGCGAAGGGAGCCCCCAACGGATGGATGATGAGGGCGCGCCTACATGAAGAGGGCACGCACAAAGGGCGTCTCTAAAGGAACGATTGTGGTTTTCTGCCGCCACCTTGGATGAGCCGCGCTGCTGGGATTGCGGCGTTCGGTGGGTGAGGAGTGGTTTTGGAGGGGGGCGTTGCGGGGGCGCAGCCCCTGCACAAGGGAGGGCCGCAGGCCCGACCGCCCAAATGCAAACAGCGAGTGAAAAAGAGTGAAGCGAAAGTAGCAGATACGCTCTCCTCGCACAGGGTCGGGAACTGACTCATCCAGAGGAGGAAAGTAGAAACTTCTTGTGGGGAAGGGCGTAGTGTATATGAGTAGACCAATGCAGGTATAGTTGCTATCGGGAACGCTCGTAGGGGATAGCCTCCATACGAAGTAGAATAGTCGTAGTTGGGATAAACTGGCCGGTTAGCGGGCTCTCATGAAAGGATAAGCTGGCTTCGGTCTCATAACTGAGCGGAAGTCTCCAGGAATCTATCTATGTCGCCAGATGATGCCACCCAAATCAACAGTGAAATAGCTGCTCCGGCTCTCTCAGTGCGGGGCCTCTGCAAGACGTATGGCAGCTTCACCGCTGTCGACGATGTTACGTTTGACGTCTTTCCCGGCGAGATTTTCGGTCTGCTGGGCCCCAACGGCGCGGGCAAGACCAGCACGATTCGCATTCTGATGGATATCTTCAAAGCTGACACGGGGGAGGTTGAACTTCTCGGCAGTCTGCCGGGCGAGGGCAGGGAGAGGGTCGGCTATCTGCCGGAGGAGCGGGGCTTGTACAGGGACCAGAAGGTGATGGAAGTGCTGGTCTACCTGGCCCAACTAAAGGGAGTGGCCGCTGGGAAGGCCCGGCAACGGGCGGAGGAGTGGTTGGAGAGGGTGGAGTTGCAGGAGTGGGGCGGCAAGCGGATAAAGGAGTTGAGCCGGGGCATGCAGCAGAAAGTGCAGTTCGTGGCCTGTCTGATCCACGACCCGGCGTTCCTGATTCTGGATGAGCCGTTTCAGGGGTTGGATCCGGTAAACGTCGAACTGCTCAAAGGGCTGATGCGACTACTGGCAGGGGAAGGAAAGTCTATTGTGCTAAGCGCCCATCAGATGAACCTGGTTGAAGAGTTGTGTGACCGGATCCTTCTGATTCACGAGGGCAAGCCACTGCTGTACGGCTCGCTGCAGCAGATCAAGCGGGATTTTGCGCCCAACTCAGTTCGCGTGCGCGCCGAGGATATGCCACAGGACCTGCCAGGGGTCATTCGAAGCGAGCGAAATGGCGACGTTACGATACTCACTCTTGAAGGGGACTCGGCGCAGGAGCTCCTGGCCGCGCTTGTAGAGCGCAACGTGCAGGTGGAGAGTTTCGAACGGGCCAGCGTTCCTCTGAATGACATTTTCGTGGCGATGGTACAGGGCAGCGCCGGTGCGAAGTAGGTTCCACAGGCCTTGACAAGCGCATTCTAAAGGCAGTTGACGGTACTTGATATTGGTATCGCGACATCTGAATCGGGCACCGGCGCATATTCGGTTGCGCCAACGTCTGAAAACAAACTCACCAATCAGGTCGAGGGACGCAATGGACAGAGTACTTATGATCGCCTGGCATGAATATAAGGTAAATGTCCGGCGCCCTGACTTCATTATTTTCACGTCGCTCATACCTCTGCTTGGTGTCGTCGCGCTTCTTGTCAGTGTTTTCTTTGGTCGTCAAGCCGGAGGGGCGTTGGTTCGCATGTTTGACGACGGCCCGGAAGTCACAGCAGTCGTCGACGAGTCCGGCAGATTTACGCCAATAATGCCCCGGTTTGAGTCAGAGTTTGTCCAGTATAGCGATGAGGCAGACGCCCGCACAGCCCTGGAGGACGAGGTTGTGACGAGGGTTGTTGTGGTGCCGCAAAGCTATCCCCAGCAAGAGGACGTGAAGGTTGTCACTGCCGAGAGCAGGTTCTCTGGGCCCGTGACGAGCGGGTTACGTGCTTTCTTCATGGCGCATCTGGTTCAGGAAATCGACGATGGCACGCTACGGGCGCGACTGATCGAACCCTACGATGCACAGGTCGAGTATGTCGGCGAACAAGGTCAGGCGTCAGGGGGAGTCGCCGGCCAGGTTCTGAGCTTCATCATTCCCTTCATGTTCGGCATCCTGTTGGCTGTCACCATTTTTGTATCGTCGGGCTATCTCGTTCGCAGCGTTGCCGAGGAGAAGTCGAGCCGGATAATCGAGATTGTCCTTTCGTCGGTCACACCGCAGCAGCTTCTGGCAGGAAAGGTTATTGGCCTTGGGGCGTTAGGCATGACGCAGATTGCAGTATGGATCGCCTCTGCGACCGGTCTTGGCGGCGGCCTGGCCGTGCTGGCGGGGATTATCCTGCCATTTTTCACGCGCGTGGAGGTATTCGGGCTGGCGCTTGTTTACTACATATTGGGTTTTACAGTTTATGCCGTTTTGATTGCATCGATAGGTACGTTGGGGTCCAGTTTCCAGGAGAGCCAGCAGATCACCGGCATGGTTATCTTTGTTGCTGCGATTCCCATGATGTTGACGGGCGTTATTTTCACCAATCCCGACGCAATGATAATTCGTGCGCTATCGTGGTTCCCGCTGACGGCGCCGACGACAATGATGTTACGGCTGCCGCTGGCTGAGCTGCCTTGGGTCGATGTAGCGATCAGTATTCTGGTACTGTTGGCTACGATCCCTCTGGTTGTGTGGCTGGGCGGGAAGATCTTCCGGCTGGGGATGTTGATGTACGGCAAGAGGCCCGGAATCGTGGAGATCGTGCGCCTGCTGAGACACGCATAGAGCGATGGAACAGAACTTCATTCGTCAGGGAAAGTGCTGGGAAGGGTCGGAAAGTGTCAGGCTAGACTTTCAGCTGGCCGAGGCCGCTCTCTGCAGTGCCTGTATCAGTATATCGAGGTCAGCAGGGCTGTTGTAGGCCTGGACGGAGATACGTATTCCGGGCTGGCCGCGATGTTGGCCTACCGGTGCAATGATTCGATTTTCTTCCCAGAGTCGCTGATAGGATTCGACCTTGCCGGGAAGAAGCACCAAGCGCATTTGGGACCACATTGAAGAAGGGCTGATGGGTGGCAGTCCGGACAGTTCCAGGATGCGCTGTTCGCTTTCCTTAAGAAGTTGGTTGCAGGCACGGCGGACGTCCGGCCAGTCGTTTTGGACGTGGAAGTCGATGGCAGCGGGCACACTCAGGTAGGCTGCCGGGTCGATCGTTCCTACCCATGTGAAGTAGGCCTGGAACTGTGAAGGGCCTGGCTCTTCTCGCTCCCAACCGTGGCTGACGACGAGGGGTTCCAGCAGAGATTGCCCTTCTGGCCGGGCGTGGAGAAAACCGGCGCCGCGTGCGCTGCTCAGCCACTTGTGGCAGTTTCCGCAGTAGAAGTCTGCGCCGATATGCTGCAGGTCCAGATCCACCTGGCCGGGTGCGTGGGCGCCGTCAACGACTGTAACTATCCCCGCTTCACGCGCCCGCCGGCAGATCTCTTCCACTGGCAAAATTAAAGCGCTTGGCGACGTAATGTGACTCAAGGAGATCACTTTTGTGTTCTCATCCACGCCTGCCCAAATCTGCTCGACGACGCTGGCGCTGTCTGCGATCGGAACAGCGATAGGTTGATTCACGAGCCGGGCGCCACTCTTTTCACAACTGAATCGCCAGGTGCGGTCTATTGCGCCATACTCGTGATCTGTCGTGAGAACAACGTCGCCTTCATTCAGCCTGAGTGAGCGGGCTACGATGTTCAGCCCATAGGTAACATTGGGGACGAATGTCAGATCGTTGGGGGAGGCGTTGATGAAAGCGCCGAGTTTTTCTCTGGCTGCGGCCAGCAGTTCGGGCGCCCGTCTTCCCAGAAAGTTGCTGGGATTTGCTTCCAGTTCTCTCTGCCAGTGCTGATAGCTTTCGAAGACAGGACGAGGCACGGCGCCAAAGCTGCCATGATTGAGATAGACGACATCCGGGTCGAGCAGGTACTGTTCAGCGAGATGTGGAAGGGGCAACGAGAGCGTCATTCGCAAGCCTTTCTATAGCCTCAAGTCTGCTACGGCTGACCGCAGCTTTTCGGCGTAGGGTAAGCGCTGAGCACGAGTCGTACGGAATCGCTCGGCAGTTCTGGTGTACAGTTCGTCGTCGGCGTAACGGGGGAAGACGTGCTGGTGAAAGTGCCAAACTTCCTGCATTCCTTCCGGTTCGTTGTGCTGGCGCGTTGAGATGCCGTCGCAGTCGTAGGCGGTCTTCATTGCAAGCGCGATAAGGCGACTGGCGCGGAAGAGTTCGGCTCCAATATTGTCTGGCAGATCGTAAATGTTTTCGTAGTGATCCCACGGAATCAGGATGACATGCCCTGGATTGCGAGGCCACCAGTGCGAAGAAATGAAGCCGATAACATGGTCGGTACGCAGGACAATATCGCCGGTTACTGTATAGGTGGATTCGTCCTCCTGCCCGGCAGCGACTGCGCAGAAGGGACACTGATAGTCCGGCGGCGCGTGATTGTACATGTCAGGAAGTTTACAGCCGGGAAAGACCGTCGTCAATGATAGGAGCCAAATCGCTCATCTGCGTTAACGCCGCCGCCACTTGTTTGCCGAAGCCCGATTTGGTGAAACGAACCGGAAGGCTCAGACGCTCTGACAGGTTAGTGCGTGAAAAGCGAACACCGTCCGTCCCCCAGCCAGTTACTAACTCCTCCATGCGATCAACAGTGAAAGCGTTAAATTGTACGCGGTCGAACAGGTTCTTGTGGCCGACGTGCAGGTCGATCGTCAATGTCTTTGCGTCCAGAGTTTCCTGAGTGAGCCCAAACTCAAAATGGATTCCATCCAGCCCGTGATTGAACCAGTTGCCCTTGGCCACCTGCATGTAGATGCCGGCATGATAGGGGCCGATAAAAGATGACCAGCCGCCTGCGGCGTACCAGTCCGTGTTGCTAAGCTGGCGCATTACCTTCATGCACTGGGGATGCTGTTCGACGAACAGTTGCATGCTTGGGGAGGTCGATGTCGACATGTCCGTTGCCTCGCAGGTCAAAGATGAAATACCGAGTGTGGTCGATAGTTCTTGAAGCGGCTGCAGAGTCGGGGAATGGCCGCTGGTTTACAAATCGTTGTACATCTGGCCCGTATGCGCGACTGATACTTGCCACAAGTCGCGTGCCGCGTTTTCATCGAGAGCAGTCGCTTTTGCCGTCACCTTGCGGGGATGTCCGCGCATTTCCATCCAGCCATCAGGGCCGATATAGTCGCCTCCGCTGACGTCCGGCGCGGTGGCGGCATACAGTTGCGGCAAGGCGCCCTGCTCGGCGCTTTGGGCCAGAAGTCTGTTCAAGGTCCGCATTACATGCAACTCAATAGTTGATCCTGTTTCGCTCGGCCCCGCGTATTGCAGACGTGTTGCAGCCCAGCCAGGGTGGGCAGCGACACTGATGGTGCCGGCGCCTTTGCGCTGCAGACGGCGGTGCAGCTCAACTGTGAAGAGCAGATTGGCGAGTTTGCTCTGAGAATAGGCGGCGAATCGGCTGTACTTGCGTGTGCCATGCAGGTCACTGAAATCGATGCGGCCGCTTCGATGGGCCAAACTGCTGACGTTGACAATCCGGCTGTCGGGCGTATTCAGCAGGAGGGGAAGCATTGCTCCTGTCAAGGCAAAATGGCCCAGGTGATTGACACCGAATTGGCGTTCAAAGTTCTGCGCCGTCACCTGACGCGGAATTGCCATGACACCGGCATTGTTGATCAAGAGGTCAAGCCGATCCAAGCTGCTGCGGAGCGTTTCGGCAGAACGGCGGACGGACTCCAAGTCGGCCAAGTCGAGCTCAGTGAATTCCAATTGAGCATGCGGTAAGGCCTTGAGGATTTCTTCTTTGGCCTGGTTGCCCCTTTGCACTGAGCGGCAGGCCATGAGGACGCGGGCTCCCTTTGCGGCCAACATGCTGCAGGTGTGAAAGCCCAAGCCGCTGTTTGCGCCGGTAACAATCGCTACACGGCCTGTCTGATCGGGGATGTCGGCGCCGCTCCATTTTGCGTTCATGTGTCGTCTCGAGTTCTCATCTTGAAGCTCAGGAAAGCCAGCAACGTCCGGGGGTAACGCAGAGTCCCGACTCAGACGGAGCAGTTTCTCCCCCGATCGCCGCGAAACTCTGTGAAGCAGTTTCATCTTAACTGGCGTTCCTTCCATGTCCAATTTGCCAGGCAAGTTTTTCAACATTCAGAGCCTGCAGAAAACTTGGAGAGGCTTCTTTGAAACGGTGAACTGTGGTAAATTGAAACTGCTGATCTGACCACCGGGGCAGGCCAGATTTCATCCAATGGTCTGCTTGGAATTCTGCCTGTGGGCCTTGAGTTTGAAAGGGGAAAGAGGGGAATTCTGTAACTGGTCGACTGTGGTCGGGACACTGGACTGCCATTGAAAGACGTTACCTATGTTGGTGAAGCAGGCCAAGAATGCAGCGGAAGAGTGGGTGCATCAGGAAGGAAGCAAGTTGCCGGGCTTTGAGGGAGCCTACCTTGCTGGTTCGGTGACGACTCTTGCGGACAAGACCCACTTGCCAGAAACATCGGATGTGGATGTCACGATCGTGATGGAAGATCCCCCCACGAAAAAACCGGGGAAGTTCAGGTACCGGGGCGTTTTGCTCGAAGTGTCATTGGAGGAATGGGCGTCGATACAGTCACCGGAAGAGGTCCTGGGCCATCCTCATCTGGCCGGTGGGATTCGTTCGATGCACATAGTTGCCGATCCTACGGGCCACCTCAGCCGACTGCAGGCGGAAGTAGCAAGCAGCTACGCTTGCCGGCGATGGGTGCGAGAGCGGTGCCGGGAGGCGACTAGCAAGGCTGCTGGGATGCTGAGGTCCGTGGAAAGACCGGCTCCGCTGCACGATCAGGTTACCGCGTGGCTGTTTGGAACAAGCCTGACCACGCTCATTCTCCTGCTGGCAGGTCTTCGGGCGCCAACGGTCAGACGTAGATACGTCGAGGCGCGGGAACTCCTGGTTGCACACGGCAGGCGGGAGTTTTACGAAGAGTTGCTGGCGCTACTCGGATGCTGCAACTGGACTCGGAGCCAGGCGGAGGGGCATTTAGATGCGGTCGCGGCTGCTTTTGACAGGGCCAAAAGCATGCCCAAGGGCGAGTTCCCGTATGGAGCAGATATCAGCGACGCCGCGCGACCGGTCGCGATTGATGGCAGCCGGGCCTTGATAGAGCAGGGGTGCCACAGGGAAGCCGTCTACTGGATGGTTGCCACCTATTCTCGTTGCTGCTGGATTTTCCATTTCAACGGTTTCAGGGACATAGGAGATCGGTTCCTTCTGGACTACCGGTCGATGCTGGGCGATCTCGGAATCAGTTCGGTCGCCGCTCTCAGGGCCCGCAGCAGAGAAGTGCGAGAATTTCTGCCGCAAGTCACCGAAGTGGCGGAGGCAATTACAGCCGCGACTCCTGAGATAGAGTAACGGACGTAGTCAGGAAGCAAACATATAAAAGTGACCAAGGAAGGGAGGACAATTGCTGATGCCGCTACGCAACTGGTCGGAAAACGTGCAATTTTCGTCTGGACCGAATCACGCGCCACAAACAATTGAGGAGCTGCAGGAGATTGTCCGCGCCAGTCGTAAGGTGAAAGTACTTGGCACCCGCCATTCTTTCAATGACGTAGCCGCGATTGATGCCCAGGTGGATGGCGCTCCAGCGACTCAGGGTCAGGCAGAGAATTCTTCGTGGGCATACATCTCACTGGATCAGTTAAACGCGCCGGTAGAAATCAGTTCCGATCGGGGGACAGTGACGTGCAGCGGGGGAATAACTTACGGTGAGTTATGCGAGCGCATACATTCGAAAGGCGTTGCCCTACATAATACTGCCTCGCTTCCGCACATTACGGTGGCAGGCGCGTGCGCGACCGGAACGCACGGTTCGGGCGACGGCAACGGCAACCTTTCGACAGCCGTTGTCGGGTTGGAGCTGGTGACGGCAGATGGGGAATTGCGTTCGCTCACGCTAGAAAAGAATCGAGAGACTTTTGAGGGCGCAGTCGTGGCATTGGGCGGGTTGGGTGTGGTGACGAGGGTCACCTTGGCGACGGAACCGGCTTTCGCGATGCAACAGTATGTTTACGAAGACATGGCATCGGTGGACCTGTATGAAAATTTCGATGCGGTCATGTCCAGCGCCTATAGCGTCAGTCTGTTTCCCGACTGGCAGGATGGGACGTGCAATCAGGTCTGGCTCAAGCACCGAACCGGACTGTGGGAAGAGATAGCGACGTCAGATACACCCTCGTCAGAAACCGAACCAGCTCAAGATTCTATTTTGGGTCAGAAGGAACTATACGGTGCGAAGGCAGCGCAAACAGACTTACATCCGGTTACCAATCTGTCCCCGGACGGACTTACACCCCAAATGGGCGTTCCTGGTCCTTGGCACGATAGGCTTCCTCATTTTGGTGTAGACAGCACGCCGGCCAGCGGCGATGAGTTGCAAACAGAGTACTTTGTGCCGCGAGTTCATGCTGTCCCGGCGCTGAAGGCGGTGGAGGGCCTGCGTGACAGGTTCAAGTCGCTACTCTGGATTTCAGAAGTGCGCTCTGTCGCGGCCGATCGGCTGTGGCTGAGCCAGAGCAATGGCACGCCGACCATCGGCATTCACTTTTCCTGGAGAAAGAACTGGCCAGCCTTGCGGGAGTTACTGCCAGTGGTTGAAGAGGCGCTCTCACCCTATGAAGTCCGTCCCCACTGGGGCAAGCTGTTCACGATTGCGCCAGCCCAGGTGCAGGCTGCCTATCCGAAGTTGGACCAGTTCAGAAGCTTGCTGCAAACGTTCGATCCTACTGGCAAGTTTCGCAACGGGTATTTGGATCGTTACATTCTTGGGTAGTCGACCTGGAGCAAGTTGGAAATCTGTGCCGTTTTGTCAGGAGCCCTTCATCCCCATGAAGAGGAGTGGCGCGACGAGGAATCGCAGCTCGCAGCAGAGAAGTGCGAAAGTTTCTGCCGCCAGTCACCGAAGTGGCTTAGGCAATTGCAGCCGCGACTCCGGAGATAGAGTAACGGACGTAATCATAAAGCAAACATATACAGGTGACCAAGGAAGGAGGCGCCATTCCTGATGCCGCTACGCAACTGGTCGGAAAACGTGCAATTCTCGTGTGCCCCGCTTCACGCGCCAAAGACAATCGAGGAACTGCAGGAGATTGTCGACGCCAGCCGCAAGGTGAGGGTGCTGGGCGCGCGCCACTCGTTCAACGACTTAGCCGCGATCGATGCCCAGGTCGAAGACGCAACAGCAAAGCAGGGGCAGGCAGAGGATTCCTCGTGGGCATACATCTCGCTGGAGAATCTGAACGTGCCGACAGAGTTCGATTCGAGGCGCGGTACCGTAACTTGCAATGCCGGTATCACTTACGGCGAGTTGTGCCAACGCATGCACGTAGAAGGGGCGGCGCTTCACAATATGGCCTCCCTGCCGCACGTAACGGTGGCAGGCGCGTGCGCGACCGGAACGCACGGTTCGGGCGACGGCAATGGCAATCTTGCGACAGCAGTGGTCGGCTTAGAGCTGGTTACGGCCGATGGGGCGCTGCGCACAATTTCTCTTGAAAAGGACAGAGAGACGTTTGAGGGCGCGGTAGTAGCTCTAGGCGGGCTGGGCGTCGTGACGAGGATTACCCTGGCGACGGAACCGGCTTACACGATGCAGCAGTATGTTTACGAAGATATGCCGTCGGCGGCACTGTATGAACATTTCGATGAGGTCATGTCGAGCGCATACAGCGTCAGTCTGTTTCCTGACTGGCAGGATGGGAAGGTCAACCAGGTATGGCTCAAGCACCGCACTGGTCTCTGGGAAGAGACTGCCGCGGCAGGAGCAGAGTCGATTGCAAACGAAGCGACCGCACAAAGAGCCCCAGGCCAGAAGGAACTATTCGGTGCGACCGCATGTCGGACAGAAATGAATCACGTTGCCAATCTACCCGCGGACGGACTTACGCCGCAGCTGGGCGTTCCCGGCCCCTGGCATGAGAGGCTGCCCCATTTTCGCATGGACAGCGCACCTGCCAGCGTCCTCGAGTTGGAGACAGAGTACTTTGTGCCGCGCGAACATGCGGTTCCGGCGATGAGAGCGGTGGAGGGCCTGCGGGACCTGTTCAAGTCACTGCTGTTGATCTCGGAAGTCCGCTCTGTCGCCGCCGACCGGCTGTGGCTGAGCCAGAGCTATGGCACACCGACGATCGGCATTCACTTTTCCTGGAGAATGAATTGGCAGGGCGTGCATGAGGTTATGCCGGTGATAGAGGAGGCTCTCTCACCCTACGACGTCCGTCCGCACTGGGGAAAGCTATTCACGCTATCGCCGGCGCGCGTGCAGGCGGCCTTTTCGAAAATGGATGCGTTCAGGGAACTGTTGCAAGCGTACGATCCCGAAGGCAAGTTTCGTAACGGGTACTTGGACCGTTATATCTTCGGGTAGCCGAATAAAGGCGAGCGGGGATCCAGTGCGGTCTGATCAGGAGCCTTTCAGCCCCTTGAGAAAGCGGGGCGAGACGAGGAATCGCAGCTCGCAGCTGCCCCATTGCAACTGACGCCAGCGGGCGATGTCCACTTCAAAGTGGGCCAATCCTGCGGTCGGGAAGCGCACATTCATCCGCCCGTCCGTGCCGGCGCACAAGCCGGAGACCAGTTGGGCAACGCCCGGATTGTGGCCAATCAGGAGGACATGGTAGGCAGTGTCGTGCGTTTCCTGCAGGATGTTCAATAAGGTGTAGGGCGCGGCGGCGTAAATGCGGTCATTCCAGCCGAAATTGCGGGAATAGCCGATCAGGTCGGCGACCTTCTCGGCTGTCTGGCGCGTGCGCAAGGAGGGAGAGGAGACTATCCAGTCCGGCGCCTCCTTAACCGTTACCAGCGGCTGGCAAATGCGCTGCAACTGTCTGAACCCGCTCTTTGCCAGCGGGCGGTCGATATCCCCGCCGGATACGCTTGACTGCTTGGCTTTGGCGTGACGCAGTATTGTCAGGCGTCGAGTGTTCATGGCGTTGAGGCCCCCATGACAAGGGCAAAGGCATACAAAGGTGCCGTTGCAGGCGAATGCCTATTGTAGACGTAACTACTGACGGACGTCAAGGGGATTTCAGGGATCACTGTTTGCCTGCCTGTTGGGAATAGATATACTGGTTGCAATCGAACTTTCAATACCTTTTCTTCAGTTCAAAGGAGTTATGCATGGGGGACTGGAAACCGAGGATTGCCGTGGTGGGCGCCGGTGCGATGGGATGCCTGTTTGGGGGACTGGCGGCTGAAGGGGGGCTGGACGTAACCCTTATCGACGTCTGGCAGGAGCACGTGGACCGGATCAATCGGGATGGGCTGCGCATTGTCGGCTTTGGGGG
Organism: Caldilineaceae bacterium; assembly: GCA_963662575.1. Taxonomy (GTDB): domain Bacteria; phylum Chloroflexota; class Anaerolineae; order Caldilineales; family Caldilineaceae; genus Bin5. The sequence goes on along the minus strand of OY759723.1, from coordinate 3,937,083 downwards.
CGACAGGCACATTCCCATTGGTGCAACGACTGAACCCAGCGGGCTGGCAGAGGTCGACGTTCTTTTCGTCCAGTGCAAGGCTCCTTACACCAAGGAGGCCGTCACGCGCGTTCTTCATCTGCTGCGCGATGACAGCGTCGCCATCAGCTTTCAGAATGGGCTGGGTAATGAAGAGAACATTGGCGAAGTGATAGGGATGGAGCGTGTGTTGGGCGGCGTGACGGCCCAGGGCGCGGCGGTAGAAGGGCCGGGCGCGGTACGAAACTTTGGCGATCTGCCCACGCATATTGGTGAAATGGGCGGGGGTCTCAGCGAGAGGACAGAGCGCATTGCGGCAGCGCTTGACGAGGCAGGACTGCAAACGTCAGCCTCACCGGACATTCGCCAGGCGATCTGGAAGAAGCTATTGGCCAACATTGCAATTAGCCCCACGTCTGCTATAGCCAACATGACGATAAAGCAGGTGTTTGCGGTACCCGAATTGAAGGAAACAGCATTTGAAGCGCTGGACGAAGCCGCCGAGGTGGCGCGCGCCGAAGGTGTTGATCTGAATCTGGAAGAAACTCGCGAAGTGATAGAACAGATCGCCGGTCCGACAGGAACGGGCGACAATAAGTCCAGCCTCTGTGTGGACATCTTGAACCGCCGGCCCTGCGAGGTCGATGTGATCAGCGGGGCCGTGGTGCGGTTGGGTCAGAAGCATGGCATTCCCACTCCCGTCAATAAGACGCTGGTTGCGGCAGTAAAGGCGCTTGAAAGCCACTACTTGGACTAACCCACTGTGAGAGACAAGGTTGTTGACAGCCGGAAGGCCGCGGCGATGGTGCCTGACGGCGCGGCCGTGGGCATTTTGGGCGGCGGCGGCGGGCTGGTGGAGCCTGAAGCGCTGCTTGCAGCAATAGAGGAGCGTTTTTTCGCAACGGGAACGCCGGTTGGTCTGCGCGTCATTCACGCGCTGGGGCTGGGCGACCGCGATCGGCGCGGTCTCAATCGACTTGCCTATGAGGGGCTGGTTAGCAAGGTGATCGGCGGCCACTGGATCTGGTCGCCGCGTATGCAGGACCTGGCACGAGAGGAGAAGATCGAGGCCTATGTACTGCCTTCTGGCGTCACTACGCAATTGTTGCGCGAGATCGGCGCGGGCAGGCCCGGGCTGATTACGCATGTCGGCCTGGGTACATTCGTCGACCCGCGCCAGGACGGCGGCCGCATGAACCAGTCGGCACAGGATTCTCTGGTGGAGTTGATAGAGATCGACGGCCGAACGTTGCTGAGATACAAGCCGTTTCCGGTGGATGTGGCGCTGCTGCGCGGCAGCTACGCCGACCCGGACGGAAACATCAGCATGGAGGAAGAGCCGGCCAATCTGGAAGCGTTTGCCCTGGCGCTGGCCGCGCATAACAGCGGCGGAAAGGTGATCGTCCAGGTGCGGGGTCTGGTGGAGAAGGGCAGCTTTCAGGCCCGGCAGGTGCGGGTCCCTGGTGCACTGGTAGACGCAGTAGTCGTCGTTCCTGACCAACAACAATGTCACGCCTTCTTCTATGATCCATCTATCTCCGGCCAGCTGCAGGAGAACGAGCCGGCTGCGGAGGGCCACCGTGTTCGAACGCAGGACAGCGAAACTTCCGGCCCACGAGCTGTTATCGCTCACAGGGCAGCCCAAGAGCTCTACGAGAACGCGGTGATCAATTTCGGATTCGGCATTCCTGACGGGGTTGCCAAGCTGGTTGCGGCGCGCGGCGAGACCGAACGCTACTATCAGACGATTGAGCATGGCACGTATGGTGGGGAGCTTCTTGACGGTGTGCTGTTCGGCTTTGCCCGCAACGCCAGCTGCATGATCGATTCCCCTTCACAGTTCGACCTGTACAGCGGCGGCGGCCTGGACATTGCTTTTCTTGGCTTCGGAGAGATGGACAGTTCAGGCAATGTCAATGTCTCGCGATTGGGAGGGACTACTGTTGGGCCGGGCGGATTCATGGACATCGCTCAAAATGCGAGAAAGGTTGTCTTCTGCGGCACTTTCGAGGCCAAGGGCGCCGCTTATGAAATCGATGACAAGAGCATCTCGATCAGTCGCTATGGTCAGGTCAGAAAACTGGTGGAAGAGGTCGATCAGATCACTTTCAGCGGAAGTCAAGCGATGGCAAACGGGCAGAAGGTGTTCTGTGTAACAGAGAGGGCCGTCTTTGAATTGACTCCGGCAGGCATGTGCTTGCGGGAAGTTGCGCCCGGAATCGATCTTCAAACAGATGTCCTGGACCGGATGGGATTTGCGCCGGTTGTGCCTGCCGACGTCGTGACAATGCCATTCATGGTCGGCACTTAAGTCTCTTCGCCGGCCGAAACAACAGGTCCCAGTAGCATAAACATACAATACAAGTGAGGTCTCATGCAGCCTAATTCGAACGTTTCAGGCAAGACTGACAGTGCCAAGGATGAAGTTCTGGAACTGCCAGCGCCGCCCAGCTTTGCCGACGTACTTTCGGCGCAAACTGTTCTGCGTCGCTACCTGGCTCCGACGCCGCTGCACAACTACCCGGTTTTGGACGCTGCGACCGGCGCGGAGGTGTGGGTAAAGCACGAAAACTATCTACCGATCGGTGCGTTCAAGCTACGCGGCGGCATCAATTTCATGGCGCAGATGCCGGCCGAGCAGCGCTTACAGGGGGTTGCGACAGCGTCGACCGGCAATCACGGGCAATCGGTTGCCTACGCGGCGCGTATGTTTGGCGTAAAGGCGTTGATTGCCGTGCCCGAAAACGCCAATCCAGTCAAGCTGGAGGCGATGCGGGCCAACGGCGCCGATGTCAGGCTGTATGGAGCCGACTTCGAACAGGCCAAGAAGCACGGCGAACAGGTTGCGGTAGAAGAGGGTTTGCAGTTCGTTTCCTCGGGCGACGAACCGGCATTGATCGCGGGTGTAGCGACACACACGCTGGAGGTTATGCAGGAGAAGCCCGACATCGACGCCATTATCGTGCCGGTTGGCGGTGGGAGCGGCGCTTCCGGCGCGTCGATCGTGGCGAAAAAAGTCAATCCTGACATCCGGACGGTGGCCGTGTGCGCGGAGGCTTCGCCTGCGGCCTATCTTGCCTGGCGTGACCGGGCCTGGCGGGAGGCGCCCAATCGAACGGCCGCCGAAGGGCTGGCGACGGGTGCACCGTACATGCTGCCGCAGTCGATCATGTGGGATCTGCTGGACGATTTTGTCATGGTTTCGGAGCAGGAGATGTTCGCAGCGGTGCGGATGTATCTGGAGAAGGCGAAAACGCTTGCCGAACCAGCGGGCGCTTCGCCGTTGGCGGCTCTGATGCGTCTGCGAGATGAACTGGCCGGAAAAAAGGTGGCGCTGATTCTGAGCGGAGGCAACATTGCCCCTGAGCAGTTGCGGGCTGTTTTGGATTCTACAGGTTGAGTAGGTAAATCGCACGTCAAATACGCCAAGTCATAAACAGCAGCTGTCTTGACCAGCCCTTCACTACCGCCATTCAGGCAATCTAATTGCTACTTGGTTAGCAGGCGCCTCCTGGTAAAACAGCCGTACTGCTGGAATCACGACGAACGGTGGATGAGGCGTGTTTTTGGAGGGGCGCGTTGCGGGGGGTGTCCCCCCGCACAAGGGAGGGCCATAGGCCCGACCGCCCAAAAGCAAAAAAACGACTGAAATACTACTTGGCTTGGCTCACTCGGGAGCGCGAATTGGGGGAGGTTGCCCAGTTAGGATAGGTCTAGGATTCTGGCGACTGAGAACTGAGCTCCTCTGACTCGCCGGCCCCGTCATCAAAGGCCAGCAGCAGTTGGCGAAGGGCGGAAACGTCCTGTTCCTCGATGAATTGGTGCACTGTGGCGCTATCCGCCAGTAGGGTCTGCCCGAACTGGCTTTGGGCAAACATGCGCAAGTCTTCTTCCAGTGGGTCGGTAATGCTGTGATCGGAGACGATTCTGCCGTCCTGCATGCGCAGGATGCGTTGCGTCGCCTGGGCAACGCGGCGGTCGTGGGTCACGACGACAATTGAGGTTCCCTGGCTGCGGTTCAATTCGCCAAGCTGAGCCATGATTTCTTCGCTGCTCTGGCTATCAAGCGAGCCGCTGGGCTCATCGGCCAGGATCAGGGCCGGGTTGTTGGCAAGGGAACGTGCAATCGCCACGCGTTGGCGTTGTCCTCCCGACAGCTGGCCGGGCAAATGGTCGCTGCGGTCTGCCAGGCCCACCAATTCCAGAAGTTGCGCTGCTCGCGCTTTGCGCTCTTTGCGGCTGTTTATCTGGCCTTGCAACGGTACTTCGACGTTTTCCTGCGCCGTCATCGTCGGCAACAGATTGTGCAACTGGAAAACGAACCCCACTGTCTGCGCACGAAAACGGTCCACATCCTTCAGTTGGGACAGGTCCTCACTTGCCACCCAGACTTTGCCTTCGGACGGTTGGTCGAGCGCGCCAAGCATATTCAACAATGTGCTCTTGCCGCAACCGCTGGGTCCCATGACGGCAACGAATTCGCCCGCCTGCACTTCGACCGTTAGTCCGTCGAGCGCGCGTACGGCGGTTTCGCCGCTGCCGTATATCTTCGTTACATTCTCTACGCGGATGATGGGATCGCCCGCTGATTGATTTTCCATTCTTGTTTACTGCACTCTCGCCGCGAAGTATGAACACTTCTGTGCCGCCTACTTCACAAAAGGTCAGGCCTTGTAGTTACCGCAGTGACCTATTGATCGGGCGGCGCGAGGATATTGACGAAGGCAGTCATACCCCAGCGCAAGTTTTCGTCCAGCTGCGGGACTTCGACGTGAACCGTGAAATTGGTGCTGCCCCTGTCGGTGGTGCTGACCGGCGCTATGTGCGTGATTATGCCGTCGAAAAACTGTTCCGGCAGCGAATCGAAGGTGACTTCCACCTCCTGACCGTCACGCAATCGGACTACGTCGGTTTCGCGCAGATCGGTCGTTTCAACGTGCATCTTGCCGGTATCGCCCAGGAGGATGAGCACCTGGCCAGCCGCGACCAGTTCACCGCCGCGCACGAGAACTGCCCCAATCTGACCGGCGTAGGGGGCTACAATCTGGGTCTGAGCGACCTGAGCTTCCGCACTGGCAAGCTGCGCCCTGGCGGTGCTGATGCGAGCTTGGGAAACGGCGATATCTTCCGGCGAAGCGCCTGCCTGGAATTTTCGCAGGTTCGCCTGGGCGCTGGCCAGCGCGGCCTGGGCGGACTGCACGCCCGCTTCGGCTGCCGGAATCTGGCTTTCGGCTATCGCGACGCGGGACTGGGCCTCCTGAATCCGGGACTGGGCCACGGCCAACTGCTGTTCGGTAGCGCCCTGGGTGGCAACAGCAAACTCGGCCTGGGCGGCCTGCAGCGATTTGGTGGCCTGCTCCAGCAACAGCGCTTCCAGGCGCGTGCTGCCAATGCTGGGGTCGCCTCGCACTGCGTTGTAGGCAGCTTGGGCGTGGTCAAGGGCGGCCTGGGCTACTTCGACGCGCGCGGCGGCGGCAGCCCGTTCTACCTCAGTGGGACCGCTGGCCAGCTCGTTAAATAGTTCGGTTGCAATCAGGACCTCGACCTGGTAGAACTCGACGGTCTTCTGCGACTCCAGCAATCTGCCGGCGGCGAGGGATACCTGCGCTCTTGCCGTTGCTATCCCGGCCTCGGCGGCAGCGATGTCGGCTTCGCTGGCGCCCGAAAGCAGTTTTGCATGCGCTGCTTCCGTTTCTACGACGGTTGCGGCGGCGACCGCGACGTTGCTCTGTGCTGCCGGGCTATCGAGCTGCACCAGCATTTCGCCGGCCTCAACCCAGTCGCCCTCTTTGACGAGGAGGGGCTGCACAATGCCACCTTGCAGGGGAGCCAGATTGGCCCAGGCGGTAGGAAGAAGCTTGCCCGAGGCCCAGATAACCGAATCCAGCTCTGCGCCAGCTTCCTCTACTGCCTCGGCCTCCGCTGTCTCATCTGAAGAAATTGCGTTCTGAGGAAGGAGAGAGGGGTCGACGAAGGTTACGTAGGCCCAGCCGCCGGCGGCCAGCAGAACGACCAATCCCAGGATAATCCAGACTCGTTTCATAGTTCGTACATTCACCTCAAAAGGCGTTCGCCAAATTCATACCAAGTGCCGGACCTTCTCGCTATTCGTAGCGCAGCGCCTCGACTGGCTGCAAATTACTGGCACGCCAGGCCGGGTAGAAGCCGCCCAACAGGCCGAGCACCAGTGCAAGCCCTATGGCAGTTACAAAGGTTCCTGGATCCCAGGCTGGGCGAAGCATGGCGCCGCCGGGCATGGGTATGGAAGAGAGACCGCTGAGAAGCAGGACTGCGCCAACGCTGCCCAGCATGGCCGACAGCAGGCATAAAAGCAGGCTCTCCTGCATAATTTGCGAGAGGATGCGCTTGCCGGGCCAACCCAGGGCACGCAAAGTGCCGATCTCGCGGGTGCGCTCGTAGATCGACATGATCATCGTGTTGGCAACTACGATCCCACCCACAATCAATGCCAGCATGCCGATGGCGCCGGCGGCCGCCTGCATTGAGGCAATGTCGTCGGTATTCTGGGCAAATTCGCTACTGATGCTGGCCCTCACCTTGGGAAACCTCTGATTGATGGCGTCCTGGACCGGCTCCGCCATTGAGGGGTCTTTGACGTTAACAAACAGGAAGCTGACGTTGCGGGGACGGTTGAGAATCCGCTGGGATTCGCGCAGTGCCAGGATGCCGCCGCCTTCCTCCCAGGCAACACCGGTCTCATAGATGCCGACAACCTTGTAGCGGGTGTTGTAAAGGGTCAGTGTATCGCCCAGTTCGAGTTTGTAGGATTCGGCGGCGTTGCTGCCGATGATGATCTCGGATGGGCGCTGTACGCGTCTGCCTGCAACCAATTTGTAATGGTCCATGGCCTCGCTGTTGGGATCAAGCCCGTGCAGGATGAACAGTGGCAGTTCCGGGGTCAGGACAACGCCAAGGACCATAGGGCTGACCGATTCGACCTGGGGCATGGCCTTAATCTGGCGCACGACATTCTCGTCGACGCTGCTCAGTGACATATCGGGCACGTCCCGCTGCATGACTGTAATGTTGCCGGGGCTGCCACTGCCGGCCAGGTTGTTCATCTGACCGATTAGGCCGGCAGTGATTCCACCCAACATCACCAGTGTTCCCACGCCAATACCGATGCCGGCGGCGGCGAGGAGAGTACGGTTGCGGCGCCGCCAGAGATTGCGGAAACTCTGGTTGCCGATGCGGCTCAGCGCGCCACTTTTGAAGTCGGAGCCGGCGCCGCCTTCGTAGGAAAGGGCTTCGACCGGCCGCAAACCGGCGGCCCGCCATGCAGGGTAGACGCCACCTACCAGACCGAGGACAAGCGCCGTCGCCATGCCCTGAATGAAGATGGCAGGCGTGAATACACCGGCAAGCAACGCGCCCACGCCTGGAATTGTGCCAGTCAGTTTGGCCAGGCCGAATCCCAAGACGATGCCGACGACACCGCCGAGTGCGCTCAACGCCACCGATTCACCAAGAATGATGCGCAGGACGCGCCAGCGGCTCCAACCCAAAGCGCGCAAAGTGCCGATTTCGCGCGTGCGTTCCAGCACACTCATCACCATGGAGTTCATCATGCCGAGGCCGCCAATAAAGATGGCGATCGCGGCGATGCCCCAGGCGAAGCCCTGAAGCATCTGTTCATATTGCTGGTTGGTTTCGCGCTCGCTAGTCTTGCTTATCTTGAGGTCGAGATCAAGGGCTTCAATTCGGCTGATGGTTTCGTCGGCGTCGTCGCCGCGGCGCAAACCTATTTCGTAGAGACTTACCTTACGCTCGTACTGAGCTGCGGTCTGGGCATCTTCGAGCACGAAGACGCCACCGGACTCTTCGATGCCCTGACCGGTCTCATAGATTCCGACAACGCGAAAGGGCGTTCCGTAGATGCGTATATTTTCGCCGATAGCGACATCGATTGATTCGGTGGCGCGTCGACCGATCACCATCTGCCCAGGACCACTCAGCGGCTTGCCTTCGACGATGCGATAGTGGTCCATGGCCGTACTGCCTATCTCATAGCCAAAGAGGAGAAAAAAAGGAAGCTCCGGGGTTGAAACCCAGGTGTAGACACCAGGCTCCACCCGATCGACACCTGGAACGGTTCGCAGGCGCTCGCCAACGGTGTCGTCCAGGCTACTCAGTGCAGGGTCGATGGCCTCAGCCTGGGTGATGAGAAGGTCGTTGTTGCTGCCGCCGACGGCGACGGCGAAATTCGAAGTTAGTCCTTCCGCGATTGCGCCCAGCGCGACGACTGCGGCGACGCCGATTGCGATGCCGAGGAGAGTCAAGCCGCTTCGGACTGACCGCCGCATAAGGTTTTTGAATATCATGGGCAATTCTTCGAGCAGTTTTCGCTAACGCGCCGACCACGGTCTTTCGGCGATGCAAAGGCAGAGGGGGGAGCAGGTAACAGCCCAGTCACGCATTTCACAGTTCAGGCAGATGTCTTAAAGCCCTTTGTCCTACACAGCAGCATTTCGTACGGATATCATCATCGCGTAGACCGCTGCTAACTGACTGACAATCCCACGTCGAAATCCTGACAGAAGACCTACTCGGCTGACGCGGGCACGACTTGCAGCAGGGCCGCCATTTCAATTGCCAAAGCATGTTCCTCTCCAGCAACTTCCACGAGTACGGGACCGTCAAAGGGTGCCTGTTCGTGCAAGTAGACCTCCACGTTCAATTTCAGTCCCAGCCTGCCCAAATAGGCGAGGCGTTCCCTTTCCTGGCTCAAAACGCGCACAAGTCTATATGCGCGACCGGCTTCGGCCTCTGAAAGTGGGTGACCCGGTGTGTGGCTGATTTCGCCATTCTTGGAAGGAATAGGATCTCCGTGGGGATCCACTTTGGGGTAGCCCAGCGAAGCGGCAATTGCATCTTCCAGGGCTTCGCTGATCACGTGTTCGAGGCGTTCGGCCTCTTCATGCACGCTATCCCAAGGGATATCCAACGTCTTGTGCAGGAAGAGCTCAAGCAGGCGGTGGTGACGCAGTATCTCGAGCGCGACGCGATTGCCGGTTGGCGTGAGGGCAACGGCTTGATGTGGACGGTAAATTACCAGGTCCATCTGGGCCAGCTTCTTCACCATATTGGTGGCAGAGGCGGGGGTGAAGCCAATGTATTCGGAAAGGACTGAGTTAGTGACCGGCTCGCCGCGCGCCTCCAGGATATAGATGGCTTTCAGATAGTCCTCGTGATTGGAGGAAAGAGGGTTGCTGATTTCGGAGGAATAGTTTTTAGTCATGGCTAAATTGTATCTGCGAAATCAGTTTATGTCAAGTCAGACTGAGTGGAGCGAGGCGGCAGAAAGGGGTGAATTGGGGGGAGGAGCTGGCCGTGAGACGACCACTCAATCCCTGGGGGATGTTTGAGAGGAACGAGTGAAGAAGGCCGAACAGGGAGGGAGCCAGAGCCTCAAATTTGCCCCAGGCTGTATTGCGTCCAGTCCATCAGGGCCTGCTGGGAGCCATATTTGCGGGCGGCATATTCGAGGCCGTCCTGGAGGCGGGTCGCGGGTGTTTCCAGGGATTCCGGGGGGCCTGGCTGCTCACTTTCCGGCTGGCTGCCTTCGCGGCCGTTCGACGCCTTCTGTTCCTCATGTCTATGGTACAGGCCATCGCTCTGAAGTGTCCACGACTGCCGCCTGTCTTCCAGACAACAGTCGAGGATGCGCTGCAGCTGCTCCTGAAGCGCTGGCTCTTCTACCGGAACGATCGCTTCGACGCGGTCGATGAGATTGCGCGACATCCAGTCGGCGCTGCCAATGTAGTAGACCGGTTTGCCGTTGTTTACAAAGGAATAGATGCGGTGGTGCTCGAGGAAGCGGCCGATTACGCTGATCACTTCGATGTTGTCGCTAATTCCCGCGATGCCGGGCTGAATGCGGCAGTTGCCGCGCACTATGAGGCGGATGGGCACGCCGGCCTGGCTGGCACGATAGAGGGCCTGCACGATCACGACGTCGTCTAGCCCGTTCATCTTGGCGGTGATGCCGCAGGGCCGACCGGCAAGGGCATTTGCGGCTTCCGTGTCGATCATTTCCACGAACCGGTCGCGCATGTTGACAGGTGCGACCAGAAGCCTCCGGAAGTGACGCTGGCGGCTATAGCCCGTCAGAAAGTTGAAGAGATCCATCAGATCGGCGCCGATCTCGCGTCGAGCGGTCAAGAGCCCCAGGTCTGTGTAGAGGCCGGCGGTCTTCGGATTGTAGTTACCGGTACCGATGTGGGCATAGACTTGAATGCCATCCTCTTCTTCTCGCACCACAAGTGTCGTCTTGGTATGCGTTTTCAGGCCTACCAAACCATAGGCCACGTGGACACCGGCGTCTTCCAAAGTTTGCGCCCATTCAATGTTGCGCTCTTCGTCGAATCGGGCCTTCAATTCAACCAGGACGGCCACCTGTTTGCCCCGCTCTGCCGCCTGGATCAGCGCTCGCCCGACCGGTGAGTCAGCACTGGTTCGATACAGAGTCTGCTTGATGGCGAGGACCTGGGGGTCTCTGGCAGCCGCCTCGATGAATGACTGCGTGCTGGTAGCGAAACTGTGATATGGATGATGGACAAGCACATCACCTTTTCTGATAATAGAAAAGATGTCGGCGGGCCGTGTTTGGCTGCCGATGCCAGAGAAGGCGGGATGGGTCTGCGGTGTCCATGGCTGGTCTTTGAGGTGCGGTAAATTTACATCGGTAAGCGGGAGCAGGTCTGCTACGCCCAGAGGACCTTCGTGGTTGTAGACGTCGGTGTGGAGGAGTTCCATTTCCTGCATCAGTATAGCGCGGATGTCGTCCGGCATGGACTCAGCCACTTCCAGGCGGACGATTGGGGCGAAGCGGCGTTCGCGCAACTCCTCGCTAATCATCTGAAGTAGGTCGTCGGCCTCCTCTTCGCTGCGGGCAATGTCGGCGTTTCTGGTCACGCGGAAGGGATAGGTAGCGATCAGTTCCATGCCAGGGAAAAGAAGCTCCAGGTTGTGTGTAATCACCTGTTCAAGCGGAACAAAGTCTAGCGAGTCATTGACCGTTACCCAGCGGGCCCGGTTGGAGGGAACTTTGACCCTTGCAAACCGGATTTCGCCATTGACAGGGTCTCGCATCTCTACGGCGAGGCTGAGGCTGAGGTTGCTGATAAATGGAAAAGGGTGGCCTGGATCGACAGCAAGAGGGGTCAGAATCGGGTAGATTTCTTTGCGGAAGAAGGCGGACAATTCCTCTTGTTGGTTGGCAGGCAGTTCGTCATAGGTGACGATACGCATCCCCTCTGCACGCAATCCCGGCAGGATTTCGTTCAGGAGCGCATGCGTCTGACATTGGACCATGGCGCGCGCGTGGCGGGCGATGAGTCGCATTTGCAGGTCGGGTGTCCAGCCGTGCAGGTTCAGATTGGCGACACCGGCGGCCTGCTGCCGTTTCAACCCACCGACCCGTTTGCGGAAAAACTCATCCAGGTTGCTACTTGTAATCGCAACGAACTTGAGTCTCTCGAGCAGCGGGTTGCGGTCGTCGAGCGCTTCATACAGTACACGCCAGTTGAAATCCAACCAGCTCAGTTCGCGGTTGTAAATGGCCGGTGATTCCGCCAACTCATCGAGCGAGAAATTGGTAAGTGGTGTCTGAGAGGGGGGATACGCGGAGACGGGCGGCATCGTCGTTTGGGAAGAAGGATATGCCCTCCAGTCGACAACCGTACCAGTTACTGGTTCGGCGCCGGTCACCAATTTTTCGACAGGAGGAGGGCTATCGGACTCTTCGTCAAATCGATAGGTATAACTGTTCATCAAATGTGTCTCCGACTTACAATTCGAAGGGCAAAGGGCTCGACACTTCGCGAAAGTTTGCCCTATTTTAGAGAAATCCTGTCCAAATGTAAAGCGCGCCGGTTGAACATAACGAGTGAGCGTCTCGCGCTGTGGTCTCCTTCCACAGGTTTCCTTTCAGACTTAGCCCTAAACACAGTCACATGCAATGAGGTCGAGCACAATCCGAGGATGTGGGCGGGGCGTTACGGTTCTTATGCGCGTTGTATGGTACGCTTGCTAATAGCCAAGAGACGTTTCCTTAAGAGAATAGACTGTGCAGGCGCCTGAAACGGTCAGGTCATTGGGAGCCGCATGTTATAGAGACTTGATAAGAAACCTCTTAGCCTATAGCCTTACATGTGGATTGAATCGAGACAGGTCTAATATGAGGACCAGTCCAAGCCACAACTTTCGCGCACTGGTGACTGTACTATGAGAAGGAGTGAATTCTGATATGGGCGAGAGTATACTTACGGTCCTGCTGTTCGCGCCACTGTTCCTGATAGTCCTCTTGGCAAACCTTGCAGACAAACACAGGTTGGAAGGAGGCACTGGAAAGACGATAGCAGGACTGACTTATGCATTTCATCTGTTCATTTTCGGAATAATGGCGATGGTCGGCGCAACTTTGCACGTCATTGCCATTCTCATGAAGACAAACGACAACCTGCAGCAGAACTTTCTCGATCTGCTGTCAGGTGGTGGGACCGAGGCGACCGAAGGGATCCTGCCTGTTTTGGACAGACTGGATGTATTGGGCCTGGGCCTGTGGGCGCCGGCGGCGGCTGCGCCGCTCTTCCTGCTGCCTGCGGTTCGCAAGCAGCTGGCAAGACTCATACAGATAGACTTTCGCAGCAGCGTTCATGCGATCGCTGTTTCGTTCGTCATGTTGGTCGTTATAAACCTGACATTCACGCTCGCCATCGGACTGGAAACGTTGGCGGACCTGTCAGAGGCTTCGGAACCAAGTATCGGGTCACTTCTGTTTTCGCTCTGGGTGCAGCAGATCCTGTTTGCGGTCTGGGCGCTGGTTGGCATTGGCTGGCTGACGCGCCGCAAGTTGGGCCAAGCTTTTGAACGGCTGGGGCTGGTCGTACCGAGCCCAGCCGCGATCGCAGTTGGCATCGGGACCGGGCTGCTATCCGTCGGTGTCATCATCGTCTTGGAAATCGTAGCACAGGCAGTCGGTTGGGGGTTGAACGAGGACGTTGAGCGGCTATCGGAATCTCTTATCGGGCCGCTGCTTGGGTCGATTCCGGGTATTCTCACCCTGGGTCTGGCCGCGGGAATCGGCGAAGAGACACTTTTTCGCGGGGCACTGCAACCACGCTTCGGTCTACTGTTTACCAGCCTTCTGTTTGCGGTTGTGCACAGTCAATACGGAATCACCTTGTCGACGCTGGCCGTGTTTATCGTAGGACTGATCCTTGGTCTGTTGCGGATGCGATTCAACACGTCAACCTGTGTTATCGCACACGCCTCCTATAACATTACCCTGGGGATGATCGCTTACCTGTTTCCACAGGCTTTCTGAGAGAGGACCGGCACAGTCGAGGGTTCAGGGGAAAACCTGATTCGATTGTGCTGTTTGTCCGAACAGTCGAAATGTGGTAGCATCGGATTCATTCCACTTTAGCGGTTTACAAAAGCGATTTAGTAACAGTAGAACTATGATCTGTCTTTGACAGGCGTCGAGATCAATAATGGCCGAGTGGCGGCGCAATCTATACTTGCTATTCGCAGTTCAGGTTTTATCGGTAGCGGGATTTAGTCTCGTCTTTCCGTTTCTGCCCCTCTATGTGGAGGAGTTAGGCGTTTCCACGAGAGGGTCTGTCGCCTTCTGGTCGGGCATGGTCTTTTCATCGCAGGCCATTACGATGATGTTTTCGTCACCGATTTGGGGCGCGGTAGCCGACCGGTATGGCCGCAAGCCGATGCTCGTGCGCGCCACTTTGGGCGGTGCGGTGATGGTAGTGATGATGGCGTATGCCCAGAGCGCAGAGCAGTTGGTCCTGATTCGGATAGTTCAAGGACTCTTTACCGGCGTTGTCTCGGCTACCAGTGCGCTAGTTGCGGCAACGGTCCCAAAGGAAAAGTCGGGCGAGTCGCTTGGCTTGATTCAGACGGGGATCTGGGTGGGTGTTGCTGTCGGGCCCCTGATTGGCGGGGTTGTTAGCGAAGCGCTTGGCTACCGCGCCAGCTTCTGGGTTACTGGGGCAGCACTAGCTCTAGCCGCGGTTGCAGTAGTTTTATTTGTGCGGGAGGATTTTGAGCCGCCGCCGGCGAAGGACCGAGTCAAATTCTGGGAGGGCTATCGAAACCTGCTGCGGGCGCCGGACATGGGGTCGCTCTATTTTGCTACTTTTGTGCAGAGTTTAGGGCGATCAGTGACGATGCCTATTCTGGCATTCTTCTTTGTCGACCTGTTAGCAACGAGCAGGGGCGCAGTCGCCATCACGGGGCTGAGTATGGGAGCCAAGGCGGCCATTGGTTCTGTCAGTGCAGTATATCTGGGAAAGATTGGTGACAGGATTGGCCACGAAAAGGTGCTGACTGCTGGCGCTCTTAGCGCTGTGCTGGTGTACATGGCGCAGGTCTTTGTGACAGAAGCGTGGCAACTGCTGGTTTTACAGGCCCTGGTAGGAATCAGCGCAGGCGCAATAATGCCGGCCACAAGTGCGCTGCTCAACCTGCGTACACCTCACGGAGCGCATGGCACAACATTCGGACTGAATAACAGTGTAACTTCGGGGGGGCGATTGCTGGCGCCGATATTGGGCGCGGCAGTATATCCACTGATTGGAATGCAAGGCGTGTTTGCCCTCAACACACTGGTTTACGTCGTGTTGGTGTTAGCTGCGTTGTACATTTGGCGCAAGAGTGCCGCCGGAGTCACGTTGGGCGCGGCTACCAAAGCGGCGGGCGACTGATAGCGAGAAACTGGATCTGGTCGATGGAAGATTCAGGCGACCGGTTCGCAATTGCCTTACCTCAGCAGCTTCCTCTTCTACTAGCCCCTGCGGGCAAATTCGGCCCGACAACCAATTCCCAGTTGTTCACGATGGACCAATAACGCGGTCGTAAAGTTCTTCCTGGCGCTGCAGTGCCTGCGCGTAAACGGCGCCTGCCTCCAATTCGGGCACGGAAGTGTGAACAGTGGGGGGATCGGGCGGCAATGGCAGATTCAACGCCTGCAGTGCAAGAATTGCCGCGCCGCGGCTGGTAGCCTCATCAACGCTTACCAGATGCACAGGTGTTTGCATGACATCCGCCAGAATCTGCCGCCAAAGACCGTTTTCCTGGAGCGCGCCGCCGCTGGCGACAATTTCGCTGTTTGGGGCCAGTAGAGGCCGCAGTCGATCGTAGATGAGGCGAAAGCGCAGGGCAACGGCTTCGAAAGAGGCGCGGACGATATGTGCTGGGGTGGTGGCAGGTGACATGCCACTGATGGTGAGAGCGGCCTCGGTTGCCCAACCTGGGGCGCGTTCGCCGCGCAGGAAGGGAAGAATGGTCAGGCCGTGGGCGTCCGGCGTCAGTTCTGCGGCGGCCGCGAGCAGCGTCTGCCTGTCTTGACCTGCCAGCGTTTCGCGTAGCCAAGAGTAGAGCGACCCTCCATCGGTCAGCGATCCTCCGACCAGCCAACGCTTCCTGTCAATGGGGTAGCTCCAAAGACCGGTGGGGGTCTCCTGGAACGAAGGATCTGCAGGGCCAGCCCCGTCAGACGCACCTTCCGCTGGAATTACTACTCGCATTGCGCCTGTCGTGCCAATGGTCAACGCGATGCGGCGGTTGTCGGTGCAGCCGCTGCCAAGGTTTGCGCCAACGCCATCCCCCACTGCCAGGTAAAAAGGCGTCTGTGCAAGCTCCGGCCAGACTGAAGCCCAAGGATCGGTCAAACCGACCGTAAAATTCGTGTAGTCAAGTACAGATGGCAACTGATCCGGGCCGATGCCAATCCGCCGAATCAGCTTCTCATCCCAATCTACAAAATGACGATTGAGCAGGCCGGTCCAGCCGACTTCGCTATTGCTGATGGGAGCAGAGGCTTGGCCTCGCCAGCGAGAAAACAGATATGAGGCCAGAGTCTGCCAGCGGGCGACGCGCGTCATCAATTCAGGTTCTTCGGCGGCCAAACGGAGGAGTTGAGCGGGCGCGTACGCGGTATGGACAGGCGTTCCAGTTCGCTGCCATGCGTCTTGGAGGCCGTGCTGCTGGGCGAGCTCTCGTCGAAGGCTGTCGGCGTATGGCCCGCTGCGGGCGTCAGCATACGTGTAGACGGGCGTAACCGGCTTGCCGGCGATGTCCAGGCCTAGCCAGCTCATGGCAAAGCTTGTCCACGCGGCGGCAATGAATTGGAAGTCACCATCCAGGCTTCGCACCCGTTTCAGGCAGCCGGTAATGACCTCTTCGGTCAGAACCGCGAGGATCTGCGGATCGAAAGTGCCGTCGTTGGACTGTTCGGTGGGGTGAAACTCGGTCGTGCCCTCAAGCCTCAATCCGTTGGTCTGATATGCGGTGGCTCGCACCGAGGAGCTGCCCAGATCGACCGCCAGGATAAGTTGCCGCGGGGATTCAGCTGGCTGAGGACTGATGCCGCCCTGCATATCTTTCGAATTCGAGTTGGCCATTGTCGTGCCCTTCCTACGCTGGCGGTTCGTCTGTGGTTCCTGGGCTTTCCAGGTCTTTAGATCCGGCGGCGGCTGAAAGCGCGGCAAGATCGTCGTGTGCAAGCACAAACTCGTCGGAAGGGCTGGTGCGATAGGCTGCCCGGGCCATGGTGGTGGTAGCAATGGGGGCGGTCACAAAGAAGAGGATGATAAGAGCGATCATGCGAAACATCTGGCCGTCGGCAAGAAAATGAATGCCGGTGGCCAGCAGCAGGCAGGTGATGCCGAGGGTCGCGGCGATGCCGGCGGCGTGCATTCGCGTCAGTACGTCCGGAAGCCGCAGGATGCCCAATGCACTGACGAGTAGGAAGAGGGTACCGACGGAGGCAAGGATGACTACGATCAGGTTTCTTGTCAAAGGGTCCATGGTTGAGACTCACCGGGTTGCTGAACTGAAGGCATCTATTCGTCTTCCCTGGACTGGCGTTCCAACCACCTGGCATGGGGGAAGCGTTCCAAGGCGCGGGCGAACATCATGGTACCCAGGAAGCCGAGCACGGCGGTGATGATGGCGCCTTCCAAGAGGACATAAGAGTGACTGTTCACTGCGAACAGGACAAAAATGCCGACCGCGTGAATTGATATCAGGTCGAAAGCCACAGTTCGATTGGGAAGGTTTGGTCCGCGCAGGAGCCTGCCGAAGCATAGTAACAGCGAAAATGTCACGAGTGTCATCAGGACGCCCAAGCTTAGTTCAAATAGATCGTTGCTCAACTGTGTTCTCCTGCGCTAGGTATCGGCAGCATCCATTTCTACGATCAGGCGGCGAAGCTCCAGGAGCGGGTTCTCGAAGCTGCTCTTGATTTCTTCCCGAAATGCCACAGGGTCAGATACGTCAATGGCGTGGACAAGCAGGGCCGCTTCACCTCTGTGTCGAGGCTCACTGCTTTGCTCAGGCAATGGCGCATAGTGCACTTGCGACCTTGCCCATGGCTCCTCGTTGTCGGCCTTTGGACCGATCGCGTCCTCCTCGGGTTGGCTGTACGGCTGGAGCTGTCCCGATACATCTTCCCCGAGGTCAACGCTCAATGTGCCTGGCGTCAGGGTGATAACGGTGGCCAAAACTGTGATGTCAAATGGATTGGTCAGGGTGAGTGGGACGGCGACGATACCTGGTCGCAGCGGGGTCTGTACACCTAAGGTTTTGGCAAGCACTTTGCCGGACAATTGCAGATTGCTTTTCAGAATGGCGTAGAGTACATAAGCGGTGAACCAGGCTGCGCGCACGGTATAGTTGCCATACCTTCGCTGCACGAGCGATAACAGTATGAAGCCAAGGACGAAACCGATCAGAAGCGATCGCAACGTGAGTTCGTTGTTGAGGATCGGCCACAGCAGTGATATGAACAGATTCAGCACAAGGAGTCGCTGCATTGGATAACTTTACTTCCTGTCGAGCAGCCCCTTTGGTCGCGTTTATCCAGAAAGGGTCAAAGGAACCGTTGCTCTACATGTCAAGGCGACGGCACGAAAGTACTTCTCGCCAGATCGGCGGCATCTTCGGTGAAGAACGACGGAACAGTTGCAGTTGCAGGGACGAAATGGCTGGGAGGCTGTGTTGAGAACGTTGCGGCCGGCGATACGGCATCGATGTACGCCTGACGATCAAGTGCCTGTTGCGCAACTCGCATTGACAGCTCGAAAGCCGGCCCACCCAGAATTCCAAGGCCCAGACTAAGTAGGACCAGAACTGCGATCGGCGTCAGCATCAGCCGTTGACGAAGACTGCTTTGCAAAATGCGGGACGGCACGCGGCTAGGACGCTTGTAGTCTCCCCAGAAGGACTCGCGCCAGAGCCGCATCATGTTCAACATAGTCAACAGGCTGGCGAATATGCTTACACCGGAAACCAGCCAGTGGCGCGTATCGAGCGTGATCTGCAGAAGGCTGAGTTTGCTCACGAAGCCGCTGAAAGGCGGGACTCCAGCAAGAGAAATCGCGGCCATAAAGAAGAGAAATGCCAGGAATGGATGTCGAGTGACAAGCCCACCGATAGAGGCAAGCCTGTCGCTACCCATATACAGTTCGACTGCTCCACCTGCCATGATGAGCGCGGTCTTGATGATCATGTGGTGGCAGAGATAGAGGACGGCTGCGCCAAGCCCAAATCCGATGGCCAGTTTGTTTCCGCTGAGGGCAACGCCCAGTCCCATCAGCATGAACCCTACGTGGCTGATGATATGAAAGCTGAGCAGGCGGCGGATTCCCGGCTGGGCTAAAGCGCCGAGCGCGCCAACCAGCATTGTTGCGCCGGCAATGGTAAGCAGGGTGGGCTGCCAGCTGATCAGCAGTTCAGGAAAGAAAAGTGTAAAGCTGCGGAAAAGTGTGTAGACGCCAACTTTAGTCAATAACCCGCCAAACAGGGCTGTAACTGCCGGAGGAGGTGTGTGATAGCTGGCCGGCAGCCAGAAAAACAGTGGGAAAATGGCGGCCTTGCTGCCGAAGCCAACCAAGAGGAGGCCGGCGAATAACGTGCGCACTGCCGGAGAAGCCAACGGCAGCCTTTCCGCAATCTGAGCCATGTTGAGAGTGCCGAGCGTGCCGTAGGCGATTCCGGCCGCGACCAGGAACACGGTTGACGCCAGTAGATTGAGAACAACATAGCGGATGCCGCTGTTGGTCTGGGCCGGCTGCGCGCCTACTGTCAGCAGAACAAAGCTGGCCATCAGGAGTACTTCAAAGAATACGTAGAGATTGAAGAGGTCTCCGGCCAGGAAAGCGCCGTTGACACCCATGAGAAGGAAGAGATAGAGGGGATGGAACCCCATTCGCGCCCTGTGGTAATCGATTGTGGCAACCGCAAATGGATAGACAGCCAAGGCGACCAGCGCCGTCAGAAGCAGGAGAGTCGCCGACAGACCGTCACTGTAAACGGTGATACCGTAGGGAGCGGACCATGCCCCCATCTGCAGAACTAATCGTTCGCCCTGCCCGGCAGTAGCCTGAAAGAGAAGCAGAGCGACTGCAAAGTTGAAACACAGGGCCAGCGCAGTCAGGGCGATCTGATGCCGGATCAGCCTTCTGCCTCCCCAGCGGGCCAGTAACAGGATGAGAGCGGCTATCAGGAGAGGCGCGGCGACGGGCGCGGCCAGCAAATTGGCGCTTACGGCCATTGGTAGTTGTCCTCTTCCATGGCGGCTGATTCGTCGTGTTCAGACGGCGGGCGGGGCGGCAGGCCGGACAGTGGTTCGTCACTGTCGTAAACCTCATCGACCTCGTAGGCAAGCCAGTCATACTGGTCTATTTCCGATGGTTCGGAGAAATCGAAAGGATCTCCTTCCTTCAGGAGAGGGACAAATTCGCCGTGAACATAGTCTGTTGCGGTGATGGTATGGCGCCGGTTCACCAACACGATGACGAAAGCTGTAATGCCGAAGCTGATCACGATCGCTGTCAGGATCAGGGCCTGAGGTAACGGGTCTGCAGGTAGTGACCAGGCAATGGTTTCCGCGTAGCTTTCCTTGTGGAGAAAGATAGGGGGGCGGCCCTCTGCGAGGCGGCCGGAACCGAAAAGAAGAAGGTTGACGCCATGGCTCAGCAACCCCAAGCCGAGGATCAACTTGATCTGTCCTCGCCGCATGATCATATAGGCGCCGCAGGCAAAAAGGCTGCCGACTGCGAAGGCCAGGAGTATAGAGATCATGACTCAACCTCACGGTTTGTTTCCCCTGCTATTTCCATTGGGTCGAACGCAGGGTCATCGGCTAGATCCGGCGAGACTGAGCCCCCGTCAATGGTCACAGCTCCTTCGGAAACACGGCTCAGGCCGAGCAGAAAAGAGGTGGCCACGCTCACAACGACGAGGAATACACCCAGATCAAAGATCACCGGCGTACCGAGTTCGAGATAGCCGAGTAAAGGCAGGTTCAATTTGAACCACAAGCCTTTGAAGAATGTCCCTTCGAAGAGCCCAGCTACGCCTGCGCAGATGGCGACGGCGAGACCGAGACCAATGCCGCTGTTCAGATACGGACCGATGGCGCTGCGAACCCTGTCATGGCCGCGGCTCAGGATCTGCAGCTGAAAGGCGGCGGCCGCCATCAGACCGGCGATGAACCCGCCGCCGGGCAGGTTGTGTCCCCGCAGCAAGAGGTAGATGGCCAGCAGAAGGAGTACAGGTGTCAGAATGCGGTTAAGAAGTCGAAGATATAGTTCGGGCATTTTTGCAATGTTGTGGCTACATTAAAACGGCTTGACAAAGACAAAATGTGTGCTTCCAAATGTGACCCGTTTTTGACAGCTTGTTGCGTGTTGAAAGTCGCCTGGACTCAGGCAAAGTAGGTACTTTGTCATTCGGCAAACCGCTGGAAAAGCCTTGGCTTCAAAGTAAGCCTTCCTCTGTTTCCTTTTGAGAATCGCCCTCCGAGGTTTCAGACTCGGTCTCCGGATTTGTCCTTTCCCGTTCGGGAGCCAAGTTCGACTCTGGTCGTGCGGACCTCGCCGACGGCAAATTGACTCTGGGGGCGTTCAGGAGTGCGTAGCCGCCCAGAGCAGCCAGGGCCAAAACAGTAATCTCGCCCATTGTATCGAAGCCGCGGAAGTCGACCAGAATGACGTTTACGACATTGGCGCCGTGGCCGCTAGGGACTGCATTGTTGAGAAAGTACCCACTGATTGACTGGGCTGCCTGAAATGCGCCGCTTCTGTTAAACAGGACAAGGAAAAAACCGAAGGCGCCGGCAGCCAAAGCCACCAATACATTTCGAGTTTGCTTCAGCCTTTGCATCGGCGGACGCGTATCGGGGGGGAGTTTCGTGAATACAAGGACTAGAAGTACGACTGTCAGTACCTCGATGAGCAGCTGCGTAAGGGCCAGATCCGGCGCGCTGAAGAAGACATAGAACAATGTGACCGAGACTCCTACAACACCTAGGCTAACGATCGCCCCCAGCCTGGTTCGCACTCGAATGGTGACGTAGGCGGATACGACCGTCATTAGAATCAGAATCGTTTCCGGTGCGCCTGGGAGGACGTCTGCCGTTGGTATCAGGTCGTTGAGCTGTATCTGGCGCAAGGCAACTACCACCGGCAAGAAGGCCGCCAGCAACACGATCGCCGACTGCGAAGCCAGAGTGTAGCCCTGGGAGAATCGGGCAGTGACCTGGGCCAACGCATACATTCCGTCGAGGACGCCCTGGAAGATTACGACGCCGCGCAGTCGTTCGGGCAACCGGGCAAGAGACCGGCGGAGAAATGACCTGTTAAGGAATAGCCAGGCGCCAGCGGCAATTGCAAGCAGGCTTGTCAGAAGGACAGGCGTAAAACCGTGCCAGAGCGCGGCGTGCTTGTGAACGGTTTCCCCGTAAATTGATGAGGCTGCCGCATCGAAAAATGAGGAGAGAGGTTGCAGAGTAAAAGGTATAACTGTGCCAAGAGCAACGAGTATGAGCGGCGCGCCCACAAATGGAGCGGCCGGAGCATGGTGAATGGGAGTCTGGGCAATGGGATCTGCACCAGCTGGGGACGACGTTGTGGGTTCGGCGGTCGAGCCCGGACGCAAAAAAGCCTCCCAAAGGAGAGTCAAACTGAAAGTGACGAAAAAGGCCCCCGCTATGGTGGCGGCGCCAAATGCGATCCAACCTGCCATGGCGCCGTGCTCAGCCGACTCGAAAAAGGTCTCAAGCAAGGCTTCTTTGGCCACGAAACCAAATAGGGGCGGGAGTCCGGCCATGGAAAGGGCAGCAATTATCGCCACGGCAGATGTACCCGGCAGAGTTTGCCTCAGGCCGGCAAGTTTTCTCAGGTCTCTGGTACCGGTGGCGTGGTCGACGATGCCGGCCACCAGAAAGAGGGGTCCTTTGTAGAGCGCGTGGGCCAGTATTCCTATGACGACCGCCAAGACCGCGGCTTCGCTGCGAAAG
Organism: Caldilineaceae bacterium; assembly: GCA_963662575.1. GTDB lineage: Bacteria > Chloroflexota > Anaerolineae > Caldilineales > Caldilineaceae > Bin5. Next base: position 3,914,723 of record OY759723.1, on the reverse strand, counting down.
GCAAGAAGAGTTGTGAGGACGCCCAACTGGCTTATGGTGGCGTAGGCCAGCAAAGCCTTCATGTCCCAATGGCGGACGGCGGTTATCGCGCCAATGAGCATCGTAATGCCGCCGAAAATGAGGAGCGACCATAGCCACATTGGGTGTGCGCTGAGAGCAGGGTGCAGGCGGGCCAGCAGATAGATACCTGCCTTTACCATCGTGGCCGAGTGCAGATAGGCGCTTGCAGGCGTGGGGGCGGCCATTGCGCCGGGTAACCACCAGTGAAAGGGAAACTGGGCCGACTTGGAAAAAGCGCCCAGCAGAATCAGAACAAGAATGGCGGGATACATTTCCAGCTCTGTCAGACCCGGGCGTGCGATGATCTCACTGATCGTGTAGCTTCCGCTTGCCTGCCCCAAAAGGATCAGTCCGGCAAGTAGGGCGAGGCCGCCTGCGGCTGTGACAATGAAGGCATTGCGGGCGCCGCCGCGGGCAAGAGCAGAGCGGTGTGAGTAGCCGATGAGTAGATAGCTGGTTACGCTTGTTCCTTCCCAGAAGACGAACAGCGTCAGCAGATTATCGGCCCAAACCAGTCCCAACATGGATGCCATGAAGGAAAAGAGCGAGAGATAGAAGTACCCTTGGCGGTCATCATTTTCGAGATAGTAATGGGTGTAGAGGGCGACGGCAGCGCCTATTCCTGAAATGATCACGCCAAAAAGCAAAGAGAGACCGTCCAACCGGAAGGAGACTGCCAAGCCCAGCGCCTCAATCCATTGGTACTGTTCAGCATGGATTGTACCGTGCTGAGCGTACGGGAGTGATCCCGACGCCGTTGCTTCCCCCCACAGGAACGGGGCAGCTACAGCGACTTGCCAAATGGTGACTGCCAGCGGCGGCAGAGCGGCCAGCCAGCCAGCCCAAGCTACCCTTTGAGGACGGATCAGGTATAGGACTGCACCGCTAATGAGTATGAGAGAGATGGATGCTGCTAACATGGCCGCTTCAGTGAGCTCGCTGGAAGAGTGCCATATCGGCGCCCGATGCAGGTTTCACGAGATGAAGTAAATGCCAAGCCCGATGTCGGACCGAAGCGGGTTCACTTGGGAGTGTTTCTTTCAAGGAGAAATTGCCGGCTGTTTCTGACAAGCCGAAAGCGGCATCACGACGAAAATGGCCGCCGGTCGAACACTTCTTCATCCTGTTTTCGGCGAGGCTGTTCGACGTGCTTAGGTCGAATTCTCCGTAGGCTTGGATGCTCGTAGGCCGGCGGAAGTGTACAAGCGGTCTGAGGTAACGGACAGAAGAAAAATGCATTGGTGTGGGCAGATGAGAAGTTCCTGAAAAGGCTGAATTGGATGCGTGCCAAGTCAAAATTTAGACTATGTTCCGTGACAATTCTGCCACAGTTGGGCAGGCTCCCCTAACTTTGGCTTACGGTGTGGAAGGCCTCCTATGACATTGTTGAGCGAGGTGAAGCGAAGTCTATGCCTGAGGGATCGCGCGCATTGGATTCAAGAACGGCAGGTCGTGTAGTCCTGATGTAGCCGAGACACTTGAATCTGAATTAAGAAAAGAGTGGCCGAGTTGACACGTGGGACGAGAGGAAAAACACTTGATCCACGAAGGGCCACGAAGGGCCACGAAGGGCCACGAAGAAAATCATGGGTAGTCGCAGGTGATCAGGGCCGGAGGTTACGAGAGTCACGCGGGAAACGGCCCAACTCCGCCCGCCTTGACTGAATTCTTCGGGAATGGAAGAGGGTTTCAACTGGGTGGCCGCGCACCGATATTGTTCCGAAGGCCTAAACCAGAGTCCGTCCGAAGGGAAACAGTGAGAGGGGTATAAGCTTGACATGCTGTTTGGCGAAGGGGATGCCAACTACCGTGATAGTAAGAACCAGTGCCGAAATGAGATGGGCCAGGGCAATCTCCCAGCCGAATAGGATTAGCCACAGCAGGTTGAAGATAATCCTGAGAGTGCTGTTTGCCTGATTCATTTCAACTACTTCTTTGCCGAAGGGGGCAAGAGTGGCTACGCCAATTTTCATCGACTGCACGCCGAAGGGTATGCCGATGATGGTAAGGCACAGCAACAGCCCGGCGAGTATATACCCCAAAGCGGCAATCAAGCCGCCAAAGATTAGCCAAATGACATTTCCAAATGTACTCATGTGAACCACCTCTTGCTTGAGTTCAACAGCTGCTAGCGATTTTCGGATCCTAAGCAGCTTTCTATACCTCACTACGTATGCGAAGGGCAAAAGGTTTTCGGGCAGGGAAGCAAATTCATGCTTCAATGTAAAGGCGGGACCTGCCAAGCGTCAAAATGAAAAGCAATAGTGAAAGAGGATTGGTATCCAAACGGCAACTTCTAAGCCACATACAGGGTCTGTCTTGACCAGCACTTCATTCCAGCTGCCCTTCAGGCTATCTGGCTGTGTTCTCGGTCCGTGGCCGCCACTTTGATTGAGCCGCATTGCTGGCATGACGACGTAAGGGTCGGTGAGGCATGGTTTTGGAGGGGGGCGTTGCGGGGGGTGTCCCCCCGCACAAGGAAGGGCCGAAGGCCCGACCGCCAAAATGCGAAGAAAGGTAGGAGAGGAGTGAGGAGAGAGTAAAGAGCTGCGTTCGCTTCGTTCAGAGTCGCGAACTGATTGCGGCTGGGTAGTGGCTTCAGAAGCAGAGACCGCGAACACCAGGCTAATGGGCCGAATGCCCCTAATCTTCAAAGTCCGATCTGAAAGGGTGTGGCTGCTTTCGCGTGGAGGGCCTCCGAAATTCCATGACTTCTATGACTGGAATGGCCGAATTTTCGGGAGTTTCCAGTTCGGTGACAACGGGTACTGGGAAAGTTGATGTGGTCTTGGAATGCAGGCGGGAAGCATATCATTTGGCGACGAATTCGCAACGCCCAGAAGTTGTAGTGGACGAATGCATTCCAGAGCAGGAAAATCGAAACAATTATGGGACAAAATAGTCGAAAATGGTTGACGAGGCGCAATAATCTGCTATACTCGAATCTATCAAACTTCGCGAGCGGGCGGTGGCATTTGGGCAAGGCCCGTCATGCATCGCCCGAAACTGCGCTGAATGGGAGGACTCCTGATGAGCCGGGTGCGATGCCCGCAGAAGCGCTGTAGTTTCTGGGTAAATGGCTGGTGCGACGCCGATGAAATCGAATTGGATTTGAAAACACTTTCGTGTATGACATTTGACGAAATGGAACTTCCTGACGTCCCATCGGGTGCAGGGGAAGCAGCTGACAAGGAAGAAATGGAGCTGGAATGGTTGGATGAAGAGTCGATATTCGAAGATGATATGGATGAGAGTCTATATGCACTAGATGACGGTGATCCTGAGCTGGAGGACGAGAAAGACGACCTGCTGGAAGAAGAGGATTCGTGGCCCCTTTGAGTGACATAGAGCAATAGGCGTCATGCGGGATGGCAGGCGTTCGAAGCGATATGTTGGTCTGCATTGGAATGAATCAGCCAGGAAACAAAGAAATCCGTCGCTAAACAGTTGTTCCGCGTCTTCAATTAGCGCGTATGTTTCCAATTTGCTTGATTTTTGCAGCTATGTTAGCATGTTGGGGTATAGACAAGTGGCCGCGCATCGTGTACAATAGCTAGTAGAGAAATGGATTTGGTGGGCCACCAGAGAATGAGGAGAGCAGAAATGACTTTCCAAGCAGCTGTTCCACGTTACACACCCAGAAAGAGCCGGTCCCGTTCTGGTTCGCTGGTGCCAGTGAAATCCAGGATGATGCTGCCGGTGAAGTGGCAGCCGGTCAAGCGCCTCAGGCAGAAGTACAGCCAGAAGTTTTTCGTTGCCATGGCCTTGAGTGTTATCAGTTCTATCAGTTTCCTTTGGGTGCTTCTCCTGGTTATCGCCGGGTAAAGCGCGGGCAGGTAAGTCGACGCTTAGGCTGAACGCCCACGGTCCAACTGGTGAAGCACGGCTAAGGCGGAGATTGTCCGTCCTTGAGGAGTTTGGCAGAACGGCCAAGAACTAATTCTTCATTTTTTCGAGCCCCTGACTTGAGTATTCAAGTCAGGGGTTTTTTTGTGCAACGAGTCTGATAAGGCCGCGGCTACTCGTCAGTCTTTAGTGAAAGAAGGTAAGCTACGATAGCATCGACCTCTTCCTCACTTAACAGATCGCCGTAGTTTTCGGGCATTACCTGGAGACACTGGCCCAAAGGACACTCCTCTACAAGGAAAACACTTGGTTCGAGGATTGACTCGCGCAAATACTCCTCGGCGGTGTAACCTTCGCGGCGGGTTGCGGCGATGGCTCCCAAGTTAGTTTGGTCAGGACCGAGCATTGCGGCGTCAACCTCGGGCAATCCGGTTGTTATGTGGCAACTGTTGCATCCGGTCGTCGTCATGGCCGCGATGGCAAGGTCTATCGTCTCCTGTGACAGCTGCTGTGAAGAGGACGTTTCTTCCACGTTGGTCTGACTTGCCCCGTTTACGACAACATCTATCTGGTCGCGATATTGGTCGCCTTCGAGGGCAATATGCGCGCCGTCGGCGAACTGCAGGCGCAAGGTGTGCTCGCCTGGTTCAAGTTCGAGCGAGATCACAGTTTGGCCCTGGCCGTAATGGAGATGCTGCTCGTCGGTGGGGATGACCTGACCGGCTGCGATGAATTCAGTATCGACGAGGATGTGAAAGTGGCCGGCGCCTTCGTTTATTTCGCCGGAAGGTTCGACCACAAGACCGGTTGCCGCCATCACAACTTCAAATGGGGACGATACAGTTGCGCCTTCAGCGGGCTGTTCGAAGCCAACCGAAGGGGATACCACGCTGGAATCGACGACAACAGTAATGGTGTCGCGGTACTGGTCGCCTTCGAGGGCAATGTGGGCCCCGTCGGCGAACTGCAGGCGCAGAGTGTGCTCGCCAGGTTCAAGTTCGAGCGAGATGGTTGTCTGGCCTTGGCCGTAATGGAGATGCTGTTCATCGGTCGGGATGACCTGTCCGGCAGCGATGAAATCAGTATCGACGAGGATGTGAAAGTGGCCGGCGCCTTCGTTTATTTCGCCGGAAGGTTCGACCACAAGACCGGTTGCCGCCATCACAACTTCAAATGGGGACGAGACTGTTGCGCCGTCACCGGGCAGCTCAAAGCCAACTGACGGCGTAACGGGACCATCTTCAACAACGACTGTGATAGTGTCGCGGTACTGGTCGCCTTCCAATGCAATGTGGGCGCCATCGGCAAACTGCAGGTGCAGCGTGTGCTCGCCTGGTTCTAGTTCAAGGTAGACCGCTGTCTGGCCCTTGCCGTAGTGGAGGTGCTGCTCGTCGGTAGGGGTAACCTGGCCGGCCGGGATGAAGTCGGTATTGACGAGGATATGGAAGTGTCCGGCGCCTTCGTTAATCTCGCCGGATGGCTCGACTACGAGACCGGTGGCTGCCATTTCGACCTTGAATGTGGTAGAAACCGTTGCGCCGTCGGCGGGCTGTTCAAAGCCTACTGACGGGGAGACCGCGCCGTCTTCGACGACGACGGTGATGGTATCGCGGTACTGTTCTCCTTCGAGGGCAATATGGGCGCCGTCGGCGAACTGCAGGCGCAGGATGTGCTCACCCGGTTCAAGTTCGAGCGCGATCTCTGTTTGGCCCTTGCCGTAGTGGAGGTGCTGCTCGTCGGTGGGGATTACCTGGCCGGCCGGAATGAAGTCGGTATCGACGAGGATATGGAAGTGTCCGGCGCCTTCGTTAATCTCGCCGGAGGGTTCGACTACAAGACCGGTGGCTGCCATCACCACCTCGAAGGGTGTAGAGACGGTTGCCCCGTCGGCCGGCAGCTCAAAGCCCACGGCAGGGGAAACGATGTTAGCATCGACGACGACGGTGATGGTGTCGCGGTACTGGTCGCCTTCCAATGCAATGTGGGCTCCGTCGGCGAACTGCAGGCGCAGCGTGTGTTCGCCGGGTTCAAGTTCGAGCGCGATCGCAGTCTGGCCCTTGCCGTAATGGAGGTGCTGATCGTCGGTGGGAATAACCTCTCCCGCAGGGATGAAGTCGGTATCGACGAGAATGTGGAAGTGTCCTGCCCCTTCGTTTATCTCGCCAGAGGGCTCGATAACGAGACCAGTGGCCGCCATTTCAACCACAAGAGGTGAGCCAACAGTTGCGCCATCGGCAGGTCTATCAAAGCTGACCGTCGGGGAGACGATGTCAGCATCAACGACCACGGTAATGGTATCGCGGTATTGGTGGCCTTCGAGAGCAATGTGGGCTCCGTCGGCGAACTGAAGGTGCAGCGTGTGCTCGCCCGGTTCAAGTTCGAGCGCGATCGCGGTTTGGCCCTTGCCGTAGTGGAGATGCTGCTCGTCGGTGGGAATGACCTGTCCGGCAGGGATGAAGTCGGTATCGACGAGGATGTGGAAGTGGCCGGCGCCTTCGTTTATTTCACCGGAGGGCTCGACAACGAGGCCGGTGGCCGCCATGGTTACTACGAAAGGTGACCCTAAGTTGGCGCCGTCGGCTGGTTTCTCAAAACCGACTGAAGGGGCTACCGCCGGGGCTTCGACGACTACGGTTATGGTGTCGCGGTACTGGTCGCCTTCCAATGCAGTGTGGGCGCCGTCGGCGAACTGCAGGCGCAGGGTGTGCTCGCCCGGTTCAAGTTCAAGCGCAATCGCGGTTTGGCCTTTGCCGTAATGGAGATGTTGCTCATCGGTGGGAATGATCTGTCCGGCAGGGATGAAGTCGGTATCGACGAGGATATGGAAGTGACCGGCGCCTTCGTTGATATCGCCGGAAGGCTCGACTACGAGACCGGTCGCCGCCATTACAACTTCAAACGGTGACGAGACGGTTGCACCATCGAGCGGGTCAAAGAAGGCAACGGATTGCTCGGCAGCGTCTGTTTCGACAAAGACGACGATAGTATCTCGATACTGATCGCCTTCGAGGGCAATATGCGCGCCGTCGGCGAACTGCAGATGCAGGGTGTGTTCACCGGGCGTAAGGGTCAGCTCTGCCTCGAGCGAAGCATCCCCGAAATGGAGGTGCTGTTCATCGGTGGGGATAACCTCGCCAGCGGCAATGAAATCGGTATCGACAAGGATGTGCATATGCCCCGATCCCGGGACGATGTCGCCCGATGGTTCAACTTCTACGCCGACTGCGCCCATTTTCACAGTGAAAGTGGGGGGCACAATTGCATTCGTGGTCGGTTGGAGAAAGAAAACACTCTCGGACGGAGCCTCCTCTTGGGCGTCTTCGGACTGGGCCTCAGCCTCGGCCTGTGCCTGAGCTTCGGCCGTTGCAGCTTCTTCAGCTTCCAGTTCCTGGGCGGCATCGACCGCGGCCAGAGTAGCTTCCCTCTCCGCATCCCGGGCAGTTTTCAGATCTGCACGAAATGTATCTACAGCGAAGTTGATGACGTACATCAGTATCAATACGCCAAGGATTGGGCCGCCTACTCGGATCAAGGGGTGAATCTTATTCATTGAGACGCTCCGTCAAGGTAGTTTCCGTAGTACATTCTTTTGCAGCCAGAATGCTTGAAGCAACTTGTCGATAAGCATTTACGTACACGGGAATTATACTGTTTCCGCTCTGGCTGGCAAGTGAGAGGGGGTTTGCGGTGTGTTCTGCCCGTTGCTATTCGGGACGAGCGGGACTGTCCCTGTCACAGAGAAGTCGCTTGCTGACAACAGACTTCGCGGCTGAATCGGGGCTACAAGACGGCCAGGCTCAAAACGCAATTGCCGCGGCAGGCTCAACTTCATCGTCCCCAACAACTGTGAGCTCGTCGCTTTCCAGCCGTAGGCTAATCACCCGACTGACGCCGTCATCACCCATTGTTATCCCGTAAATGCTGTCGGCCATTTCGAGGGTCCGCCGGTTATGCGTGATTACAATGAACTGTGTCTGGCGGCTAAGCAACTCCATCGCGGCTCGAAGACGGTCCACGTTGGCCTCGTCGAGGGTAGCATCTACTTCATCGAGAACGCAGAACGGGGTTGGGCTAACGCGCAGGATGGCAAGCACCAGTGCGCAAGCTGTCAAGGAACGCTCGCCGCCGGAAAGCAGATCCAGGCTTTGGGGACGCTTCCCAGGCGGACGGGCAAGGATTTCGACACCGGTATTGAGAATGTTGTGCGGGTCGGTTACGGAAATCTTTGCAGTGCCGCCTCGAAGAAGCAATTTGAAAAACTCGACAAATTCGATGGCAACGGCATCGAAAGTGCGACGCAAATCGCCCTCCATACGTTTGTCCAATTCGCGGATGACCTGTTGCAGGTCACTGGCTGCGTTTTCGAGGTCATCGGATTGGTTTTGAAGAAATTGATGGCGGCCGGCAGCTTCCTCATACTCCTGAGGCGCCTCCGGATTGACATTGCTTAGTCGCCGCAGGCGGGCACGCGTCTCCTTGACGTCGTCCTTCAAACCGGCGGGAAACTCTTTGATTACCGGCAGCTGGGCGACAAGAGTCTGCAGCGGCAAAGGTGGCTGGTAGGCCAAGCCATCCGCTTCCTCCATTTCTGCCAGCCCAAAATCCTGCCTTATCCCGCGGCGAAGGTTTGTCAACCGGTCTTCGGTACGCTGTAACTCAAGCCGAGAGGCGTTCCAGTCGGATTCATCCTGTAACAGGAGTTGCTGCCCGGCCCGCTCTTCGGCCTCTGCCTGCATCCGTTTCTTTTCCAATTGCTTGAGTTCAGTCGCCAACGCCTCTATCTTCAGCGAATGCTCGGTCCCTTCCGCCTGCAATTCACGCTCTTCGGAGACTATCCGACCGATCTCGCTTCGCAGTTGCTTGGCTTCTTTGAGCAGGTCATTCAGACGATTCGACTTGGAACTAAGCTGGCCGTCGACCTGTTCAAGAGTTCGCTTTTGCTGCGCAATGAGCGCACGCTGGCTGTTCAGGTTTTCCTGTGCTGCCGCTGCTTGCGCACGCTGGTCGGCCAGTTTGCCGAGCATTTCATCCGGCCTGGCCTGCGCTGCCGTTTCGGCTCGGCCGGCGCGTTCCCGTGTGTCTTCAAGGGAAACGGCCTCCTCATCCAAAGCCTGTCTCAACTGTTCTTCCTGAGAATCCAGTTCCTCCAGGTCTCGACGGGTCTGGTCGAATACCTGTTGCTGCCACGCGGCTTCCTGCCTGGCCTGAGCGGAGAGAAGTCTGGCTTTCTCCAGGTCAGCCTGTCGACGCTGAGCATCGCGACTGAGGGCCTGGAACTGGATTTCGAATTCAGTGCGCGTCTTCCTTTGCTCTTCGATCTGATGGCGGGCCGCCTGTGTTCTTTGTGAAACCAGATGTTCCTGTGCCTTGGCCCGTTCCAATGCGGCAGGCAGTTCGCGGGCTTCCTTTTCCCACGCCAAAACGGAACTCCTTTGGCGCCGGCCGTCGTTGCCGCCTGTAACAGCACCGCCAGGGCGAATGATTTCTCCGTCCAATGTGACCACTGTTGGCGAGGGAACATTGCTGCCGGCGCGGTGAGTTTGCCTGCGACCATTCCTCGCCGGTCCCGAATGCGCGTCGAGTGCATAGCGGGCCGCCGCCAGATCGTCGGCGATCCAAACGCGCTGCAAGAGATGCTGGATTGCAGGCGCAACTTGGGCGTCATACTGGACTGATCTGGCTGCATTGCCAACAACTCCGTCGATTTTCGGCGCTGAGATTGGGCCACCGGAACGAAGTCGATCCAGAGGAAGGAATGTGGCGCGTCCGGCGCCTGAACTCTTGAGGAATTCGATGGCGAGTTCGGCGTCCTGCCACGTCCTGACGATCACATTCTGCAGTGCCGCTCCCAGAGCAACTTCTATGGCCCTTTCAAGCCGGGCAGGAACATCGATTTGCGAAGCCACCGTGCCCAGGACCCCGTCCAGCTTGCTCTGTTGTGACGCCTGCAAGACCGAGCGAACGCCGCTGGCGTATCCATTGCCTTCCCCGCGCATTCTTTGCAGCAATTCCAGCCGGGTCTGCATGCGTTCGATTTCACGGAGGGCATTATTTCTCGACTGTTCCTCGGCTCGAAGCGCGATATTGTCGGCAGCTATTGCATCGGTAAGTGCGGCGATACGTGTCTGGGCGGTGTCGAACTCTGTGCCGCGATCGGCGCTGGCCGCTTCCATGGCTATCAGAGCCGCCGCTGCCTGGTCTGCGGCCAAAGTGCGCTGGCGCGTTCCTGCCTGGAGGTCGGCAGACCGGCTCTGCAGGGAACTGCGTCTTTCGGCAAGGTGCTCCAAACGGCTTTGCAGGTCAGCGATCTGATTTTCTTTCTTGCGCAATGCTGCCTGCGCCTCGCGCCAATGCGTCATCGTGGCGCTGTGCAGTTTCTGCCGTTCGGCCAGTTGGTTCTGCAACTGATCGACGGCACTCTGGCAAGTGCTGTACCGGACCTGGACCTCATCCAGTTGCTCCTGAATGTCCTGGAGCCGAGCTTGAGCCGAGCTCCTGTTGTCGAGCAACTCACTACATTCGTCTTTCAACTCCAGGTGGCGGGAATCGGTATGATGCAGGCGTTCTCTGGTCACGGCGAGGCGGCGGCTTACTGCAGCCATCTGACGTTGGCGGGCATCGCTGATCGAACTCTGTTCGCTCTGCATGTCGCGCAGGCTGGACTGACGTGCGCGAGTGTCGTCAAGGCTGGCTCGTATTGCATCCATTCGTTGGCGGCGAACCTGAGTGGAGTGCTGGTGTTGCTCTGCCTTCTGCCGGGCCTCTCGCAAACTGGTGAGTGTACGATGCCATTGGTAGCCATACCAAACCTGGAGGAGGTCCTCCAGATCGGATTCGATCTGACGTCTTTCGAGAGCTCGTTCTGCCTGCCGTTTCAGAGTCGCAAGCCGTGGCGACAATTCGCCCAATATATCTCGTACACGGTCGAGGTTCAGTTGCGTCGCCTCCAGACGGCGCAAGGCTGTGGAACGCTTCTGCTGATAGCCGGTGATGCCGGCGGCCTCTTCAAAAAGCGCTCGCCGTTCCTCCGGTCTCAGGCTAAGCACCCGATCAATCAGCCCTTGACCAATCACGGCATAGGCGCGCTTTCCCAGCCCGCTAGGTGCGAGGAGCTGGGTGATGTCTTGCAGACGAACACGTTGCCCGTTTATGAGATACTCATTGTCGCCGTCCCGGTAGGCTCGGCGCGTGATCTCCACTTCGCTAAAATCGATGCCAAGTTGGCCGCCCTCATTGTCCAGGACGAGGCTCACCGACGCCATGCCCTGCCTGGCTCTGCGGTCGCTCCCCGAAAAAATGACATCAACCGTCTTTTTGGAGCGCAGCAGGCCAAAGCTTTGCTCTCCCAGACACCAGCGAATGGCATCTGCGACATTGCTTTTACCGCAGCCATTTGGCCCTACGATAGCCGTTACGCCAGACCCGAAAGCGAACTCGGTCTGCTGGGCAAAGGTCTTAAATCCTTTTATGCTTACCCGCTTTATTCGAAGCATCAGAAATGGAAAATAGAGAGGGGCTGTTCAGAGCCAACTGGTAAGCTTCCAGCAGCATCGCGACCAGCTGCCGCTCGTGAGACGAACTCGTGATGGGGCCTTGCACTGGTTTGGGCAGAGGGCAAAAAGACAATACTTAGTAGCATAGCGGAGAAGCGATTCGAAGAACATGGGCCACTGGCAATAGTGACGGCTCTGCGGCCGGAAATTCATAATCTGACACAGCAATGCCTTTCGAAGACAATTTGACGACGGCTCAGAGCGGCCAGATTGTGCGCCAGACCCCTGGCAGCGACACTTCGAGCAGAAGACCAACAGCAACGAGCACAATGGAAACAGTAATCAGACGGCGCTGCCTTGTAACGTAGAAGGCAGGATTCCAGGTATTGTTCAGGAGGGGCTGGGCAAGCAGGACGACAAAGCCGGCATACCCTGCAATTATGGTCAGCCTCCAAGGCATCAGCCCCAGGAAAAGCCCGGCCGGCCCTTCCGCGGTCAGACGTCCGACCGCATAGGCAAACTGATTGACCGCGCGCACGAGGAACCAAAGGCCAACCAGCCCGGCAGAAAGCAAACTGCCAAGCAGGACGCCAAAGAATTCAACAAGACGAGTTCCCGGCGAGTTCAGAAGCCAGCCCGGTAGGTCCTGTCCGGTAACAGACCATTCCAACAGCGAGCGGTGGTATGCAAAACCGTCATGAATTGCCCGCTCGAACACGACGGGCAGAAACGCACTTCCAACGATCATAATTAGGGTCTGCAGCATCAGCCAAACGGAGAGCACAAGGATGCCTCTGCCTACCAAGCCTCTGCGAAGAGGTACGGCCAGAAAGAGAGTGAGAGCTACAGTCTGCGCGATCGGCAAGAAGTTGGGTTGTCCCAGGAAGGCGGGCAGAGCAGTTGTGAGCAGGGCGAAGAACCCGAAAGTAATGTAATAGATCGGATCCTTCGTCAGGTCGTAATGACGTCTCTCAGATGATCCATTTGGCGTAGATTGAACCGAATCCTGCATATAAAGATTATAGCACTCTAAGTGGATGATGGGCGAAATCCTGCAAAGTAACACGCGGATGCGTATGCGAGCAATGACTATATTGTACCGACTTTGGTTGGTGGAAGCGAGGTATGCGAGTGTGTAGAGTAATACTGTGAACTATAGTGGTTTGCCAGTTTCAATTCGGTTGGTTATCACTATTTCTGACTGCCACTGGACGATCAAGGCTAGCGTGCCAATCTGACAGTTGCCGGTCCGGTCTGGCAACCGGACTTTTCGCTGCCCGGCCGTTTGGGCCAGAGACGCAAACGTGTGCAAAAAAGAGTCTGGGTTTTTCACAGGGTGAGGCCAGCCGATTCCAAGCTCACTTGTGGTATACTGGTCACACTGACGAGGGCCCTGGACAGGGGCAGAATGCCTTGCCCAACATGGTTTCAATGTCCATTTGAAATGGAGAATAAGTTGACAGAGCCGGGCCCTCCATCCTCCCAGTCGGGGGAGCAAGCAATCCCTACTGAAACTGCAAAGGTGACGCCATCAAGAGGTGTAGCGGCGGTAGTGGCGGTTGCGGGGTTCAGCCGCAGAATGGGACGTTTCAAGCCGTTATTGCCCTGGCGGAACGGGACCGTAATCGAGGCAGTTGCGGCCGCTCTTGAAGCTGGCGGGGCGTCTCCGGTCCAAGTTGTGACCGGTCATCGCGCCGCTGAAATCGCCCGGTTACTGGAGGGAGGACCAGCCAAGGTAGTATTCAATCCCGACTATGGGCGCAATGAAATGCTGCGGTCTTACCAGGTTGGGATCGGTGCGTTGAGAGAAGCCTGCCTGCCAATCCAGGGTGCCCTGCTGGCTCTAGGAGATCAGCCGCACATTCCGGCCGCGGTGATCAGGCAGATTGTCGATCGAGCACGGTCCGAGCCGGATGCTGTTGTGATTCCCAGCCACAACCGGCGCCGGGGCCATCCCGTTTACATGCCCGAATGGTCCTTTGCGGAACTACTTGGACTTGAGCCTGGGCAAACGCTGCGAGATATGCTGTCGGATTTCAGTGACGAGATCGTATACGTGGATGTGGATAGCGATTGCATTCGCAAAGATATGGACGTGCCCGCCGAGTATGAGTCGCTGCGGTCGGAGTATGAGCAGGTAAGCTGAAGTAATCGGACTGGAGACCTGGCTTTAACGCAGGCGGGCACTGGCGCGTGGACGTAGGCTGGCAGAGCCGCACCGTTGGGACACAGGCGCAACGTCGGTGAGCGATGGTTTTGGAGGGGGGCGTTGCGGGGGCGCAGCCCCTGCACAAGGGAGGGCCGAAGGCCCGACCGCCCATATACTAATATAGAGAAGAGAACATATACCGGGGCTTGCCTCGTTCACGGCTGCGAAGAGACTGCGGCTGGAAACTTACGAAGCAGAAAGGTAGGGAGACACCTTGACAGCGACACTATATCACTATTTGCAGGAGATGCTGGCAGACGAGCAGGAAGTTGCCGTTGCCACGATTGTCGACGCCAAAGGTTCAGTGCCCAGAGAGGTTGGCGCCAAGATGCTGATTCACCCGCAAGGCCGGCACGTGGGAACTGTGGGCGGCGGCTGTGGAGAGGCAGATGTGATTCGCGCCGGGCTGGACGTCATCCATGATGGTATTCCGCGCACCGTTCACGTGGACCTGACTGAAGATATCTCGATGGACAGTTTAGGTGTCTGCGGCGGCGTCATGGATGTTTTCGTCGAGCGCTGGGGAGGGGCATCCTCGGCAGACGAAGACAGGAAGGCGGACTGAGCCGGCGCGGTCGGCGATGATGCGGTACGCCCCGCAAAGTCCTGCCCTATGAATCCTGGTCCTGCTGCCCGGATGGTAGGCGGCTGTGCAAATGAACGGGTTGCGATTTCTGGCGAACCCGCAGGTTAATCATTTCGACGGCGAGAGCAAAGGCCATGGCAAAGTAGGCATAGTTTTTCAAATGCAGTTCCTCGACCGCTTCGTGGAGCCAACCTTCCAATACCAGCAGGAATCCAATCAAAATCAGAAAAGCCAGTGCCAGGATCTTCATCGTCGGATGGCGTTCGACGTAGGCGGCGATCGAGCCAGAAAAGAAGAGCATGACCGCGGCCGCAACCAGGATGGCCGGAACCATTACCCAGAGATTGCCTGAGATTCCTACCGCGGTGATCACCGAGTCCAGTGAGAAGACTACATCGATGAGGATTATCTGAGCAATTATGGATGCGAAAGTTGCTGTCGCGCGGGCTGTACCAGTATGTTGCCCTGCTTCCAGCTTTTCGTGGATTTCGAAAGTGCTCTTGCCGATAAGAAACAGGCCACCGACCAGTAGAATCAAGTCACGGCCAGATAGACCATGATCGAAAAGAGTAAAGAGGGGATGGGTCAGCCGCATGATCCAGGTAATGCTGAACAGTAGGGCGATGCGGGCAAACACGGCCAGCCCGATTCCAGTTGAACGGGCCTTCGCCTGCTGGCTGGGGGGCAGTTTTCCGCTCAGGATGGCAATGAATATTACATTGTCGATGCCGAGAACGATTTCGAGCAGAACCAGAGTCAGCAGTGCCACCAGACTTTCGGGTTGAAGCAGTTCTGTCATACGGTTCCAGGCTCCTTGCAATGTTGGCTATCGGCCAGGTTCTGCTAAGCAAATGCAGGGGTTAATCCGCTGTAGAGCATATGACGGATTCTAGCATCTGGTTTGGCGCGTGTCTAACTCCAGCTGAAGCGCCTTGCCAACAAGCCCAAGGATTCACCCAACATGTGAGTTGGCGGGCGCAAAAGAAAGAAACGTGAGAAATGCAGAAAGAGTTGCTCAGCACGCTCCTGGATGCGATTGAAAATAGAGAAGCTGTTGCGCTGGTTACGGTCACCGCAGGCGACGGCGTATATGCCGGCGCTGTCGGTAGTAGTACAGTGGTCTGGCCGCAACCGGATCGATGCACTGCAGGAGCGTTGGGACTGGGCGAACAGAGCAACGCTGTATTGCAGGATGCCCGAAACGCGATTGCGCGGAAGAAACATCAGCACATCCACTATGCGGATGAGGGCGGCAGTTTCTCGGTGTTTGTCGAGGTGCAGGATCGGCCTCCGCATCTGATTATCGCCGGAGCCGGTCACATCGCTGTGCCACTGGCTTCAATTGCGAAGACGTGCGACTTTCTGGTTACGGTTATTGATGACCGCCCCCAATTCGCCCACGTTGCCCGTTTCCCCACAGCTGATCGGGTGGTGGCAGGGCCATTTCGGCCCACTTTAGTCGATCTGCGGCAGGGCAAAGAGGTTTTCGACAGCGACACCTATCTCGTTCTGGTGACGCGAGGCCACCAGTATGATATCGACTGTCTGTTGGAGGTGCTGGATGATCCGGTTGCCTATCTGGGAATGATCGGAAGCCGGCGCCGCATCCGGGCTGTTTTCGAGCTGCTCGAAAGGGAGCAGAACATACCGGCGTCGAAATTCGACCGCGTTCGTGCGCCCATTGGGATTGATATTGGCGCGATAACACCGGCAGAGATAGCTGTCTGTATCATGGCGGAGATGATCTGCCTGCTGCGAGAAGGAACGCTTCCGGGCATGAGCGAGCAGATCCAGCAGGAGCGGACGCAGCGCAGACTACGTGCCGCGGAGAGGTCGAGAGCTGGAGGAAAGGTGCAGTCTTAGGCAGGACCAGAAAAGATAACCAGGACAGGGAAAGTGAAAACAGACCATTCTCGTTTCCGATTCCTGCTGGCAGGCAAGCAACATGGATGGAAGTGTGGACGTTTCAACCTATAATCGTGATGCTTGGGACAAGGCTGTCGAGCGCAAAAGCAGATGGACGGTCCCAGTCAGTGCAGAGACCATTGCGGCGGCAAGGCGCGGCGATTGGCAGATTGTGCTTACGCCGACAAAAGCGGTGCCGCGCGCCTGGTTCCCCGGCTTTCATAACGCTGAGATTCTCTGTTTAGCCTCGGGCGGGGGTCAGCAAGGACCAATACTGGCTGCGGCCGGTGAGAGTGTCAACGCACGTGTGACAGTCTTCGACAACTCTCCCCGCCAGCTTGCCCAGGATAGTGCTGTGGCGGAACGCGAGGACCTGAATCTGTTGACGGTCGAAGGGGACATGAGTGAGCTGCTGGCCTTTGAAGACCAGTGTTTCGATCTGATAGTCCACCCTTGTTCCAACCTGTTTATCCCTGAGGTGCCCCCCGTATGGAGGGAGTGCGCACGCGTGCTGAAACCAGAAGGGGTCTTGCTGGCCGGCTTTGTCAACCCTGTAATGTACCTTTTTGACCAACGCAAGATTGATGAAGGTATACTGGAGGTCCGTCATAAGCTTCCCTATTCAGACCTCACCAGCATTTCCAAAGCGGAGCGGAAGGCGTTCATCCGTGCAGGCGAAGCTCTTGAATTTGGGCACACGCTCACGGACCAGATAGCGGGTCAGCTCGACGCCGGTCTTGTCCTGACCGCGTTTTATGAAGATCGGTGGGAGGGACAGCCGCCGGCGGATTTTACCGACACCTACATAGCGACTCGCGCAGTTAGGCTTAACTATTCAGGTTAGAAAAAGGTTGCGTTTTTTGTATTTTTGGAAAGCTGGATTACAATTGAGGTAACTGTCTGCAGGACAGTTGGCCCAAATCGCAGGAAGGCATCTGCAATCGTGCAGCCGTGCCCGAGCGATTGGGAATTGGATAGTTGCCAACATTCAGTTGCAAAGGAGCATCAAGAAATGGCGTATGCGCACACTAATTCCAAAGGCAGGACCTACATTCTGCATTCGCGGGAGACCACGTTACGTAACGGACGGCAACAGACTCTCTATTTCTTCGCAAAAGAAGAAAAAGAGGGCGCGTTGGATGCCGTACCTGAAGGATATGAAGTTTCCGAAAGCAAGAACGGCTTACCAGTTTTGAAACGGTCAAAATGACATTATTGAAGCCAATAGCGATGGGGTAGTTCAGATTGAAGCGCTGGTACCACTAAATGGATTTCCACCTCACCGTTGAAGAAAAGATCGATCGGACTCCACCGCCGCTGCGCGAGATTATTGAAGATTTCCGCAGTATGGAACCGCGCGAGCGGCTGGAGTCTCTTCTCGACTTTGCCATGAGTATGCCGGACCTTCCCGGCTTTCTTCACGACGCCCGTGATCAGATGGAGCAGGTCCACGAATGTCAGACGCCGATATTTGTGTTCACCGACATTAAAGACGCCGGTGTGCATGTCTATATCGACGTGCCGAAAGAGTCGCCTACCGTCCGGGGCTACGCCGCGATAGTACAGGAAGGGTTGGAGAGCGCGTCCCCGGATACAGTGTTGCAGACCCCGGATGACATCCACTATCTGCTAGGTCTGCATGAGGCGATATCCCCTCAAAGACTGCGCGGCCTGCACGTCCTCATGGCCTACCTGAAGAGGCAAGTTACAGCCAGAATGGGTAAGAGTGAATAGCTCGCTGACCGACGTGCATGGCATTTTGGTCGGACACTGGTCGGATCCCGAAAACGGGACCGGCTGTACGGTCGTGTTGACGCCCACTGGGAGCTGCTGCGGTGTCGATGTGCGCGGGTCGGCGCCAGGGACGCGTGAAACCGAGTTGCTTAATCCCGTGAACCGTGTTGACCAGGTCCATGGCGTCCTGCTCAGCGGGGGCTCAGCCTACGGGTTGGGAGCCGCGCACGGGGTTGTCGATTGGTTGGCTCAGCGAGGACATGGCTGGTATACGCCGGCCGCGCCGGTGCCGATTGTGCCGGCAGCAATTCTCTACGACCTGGGTTGTGGCGGTTCGACTGTCTACCCTACCCAGCGCGACGCCTATGCTGCCTGCGACTCGGCAACCGGTGAGGATGTGGGACGCGGTTCAATCGGCGCGGGCGTCGGTTGCACTGTAGGCAAACTGTTGGGGATGGATAGAGCTACTCGCGGCGGATTGGGACAGGCGTCTGCGGTCTTGCCAGGCGGGGTGGTGGTGTCGGCTCTGATGGCGGTCAACGCTGTCGGCGATATTGTAGACCCGATGCGGGCCGAACTGGTGGCCGGGGCCCGTGACCCTGAGGGCGGTGGTCTGGTGGACAGTTTGACAGTGGCTGCCGGCCGCTTCGACTCCTTTTTGTTTGGTCGGCCGCAAGAGCTTCCAGATCAGCCCGTCGAATCGCAATCCGAATCTCCAAACCAGGCCATTCACCCTGTCCAGAGCAACACGACGATCGGCGTGGTCGCAACCAATCTCGGCCTGCGCAAAACCGAGGTAACCAAGTTGGCACAGATGGCGCAGACCGGTGTCAGCCGCACGACGCGCCCTGCGCATACGCTCTATGACGGAGATTGTCTGTTCGCGCTGGCAACCGGCGCGCTCGATACGCAGGTGGAGTTGAGCTTGCTGGGAGCGGTCGCTGCCGAAGTCGTTGCAACCGCAGTTCTTGACGGCGTCCTCAACGCCGTGTCAGCTTACGGCGTGCCGGCCGCCTCCGAATTGAAGCCCCGCAAGTTAGCTTCCTAGCCCTTAAACTGATCCGAACGAGAATGCTCGCTGCTGCTCTGTTGCAGGACGGGACCGTCCAGGCAAAGCACGCTGCTGTTCAGTTCGCACGAACCGCAGATTCCTACGGCACAGCGCATATATGCCTCCCAAGAGAGCTGGCGTTGGAGGCTGTGATCGTCGCCCAAGCGGTCGATGGCAGAAAGCATGCCGTGGGGTCCGCAGGCGCATAACAGATCGAAATCGCCTGCGGCAAGAGGGCTTGCCAGCAGGTCGGTGACCAGCCCGGTCGACCCGGTGCTGCCGTCCTCTGTGCATGTGAGCAGATCCAGTGCAGGTCCTTCCTTTTGCGCTGCTTCACGCAGGCTGCTGAACCGGCCAGCATAGAGCAAGTCTCTGGCGGTTGCGGCGCCGATAAAGACGGTCAGCGCGGACAACTGTTGCCGCCAGGCGCGTGCCAGCCAAAGTAGGGGCGCTACTCCATAGCCGCCGCCGATGAAGGCTGCGCGCATGCCGGCCATAGGCAGTTGAAATCCGTTGCCGAACGGCCCGCGAATCCAGAGCGGATCGCCCGGCTGCAATTCATGCAGAATTCTGGTAAATGGACCTACCGCAGTGATCATCAATGTTACCGGGTCGGAATCAACCAGCGAGAAGGGTTTCTCATCAAAGCGAGGCAGCCAGGCCATGACAAATTGTCCAGGCGTCGCGTTGAGGCTGACGTCAAGCGTGATCGTTTTTGTGCGGTAATTGTCGGTTTCGACTGAACGTATCGGGAAAGGGGAAGGGAGGAGTAGAGAGCCGGCACGGACGGAGCCGCCCGTAACCGGTCTCGTGTTCGCACCAGGGAGGCGCGGCATCATTTTGCTACTGCTCACGCTCGATTGAGAACGACCACTGGAATTTCGCGCTCGGTCTTGGCTTGGTAGTCGTTGTATGATGGAAAGATTTCCGCCATCATACGCCAGAGAGCGGGCTTTTCCTCCGCGGAGGCAGTGTGGGCAGTGGCGTCGAAGCAATCGGCGCCGACTCGCAACTGCACTGCCGGTGTTTCGGCCAGATTGAGATACCAGGAGGGGTGATGTGTGGCGCCGCCGCGAGAGGCGACGATCACATATTTTTCCTCGCCTTCAACCTTGCCATAGATGAGCGGTGTGGTGCGCGACTTGCCGGTGCGACGCCCGGTTGTGGTCAGCAGCAGCGTGGGGACGCCGTTCCAGATATGGCCGTCCTCACCATTTGAATCGAGATAGCGGCGTATGTGTTCGGTAACCCAGCCTGGCACTTGGCGTTCTGTCATGTCGGGTGTCTCCTCGCTGTGTGCTACCTATTCTGACTTCAGTTGAAACTGCTGACAGTCTACCACAATGCAAGTGGCATTGCACGACTCAGGCACTTTTTTTCTGCTTGCAATTGCGGCGTACTGGCGTTATCCTCTTCTACTGACAGTTCCATTTTCGCTAAGGAGGGTATCATGATCCTTTCCCCGACTCAAGTGGAAGCATATAAACGCGACGGCTTCATTGGAACGCTAGACGTAATCGATGGGCCGCAGGTCACCCAGTACCGGCGGGCCTTTGACGGTCTGGAGGCTCGAGTTGGCAAGGAAACGGCTCAGATCGGTCTCATTGACCACCATTATGAGGAAAAGTTCATCTGGGAGCTTGCCACACATCCCACTATCCTCGATGCCATCGAAAAGCTGATCGGGCCAAATATATTCCTGCTCGCAACTCACTTTTTCAACAAGTATGGAGAAGGGGACCAAGCAGAGGCATTTGTCGCCTGGCATCAGGACGTGACCTTCTGGGGGCTGGAGCCGCCATTGGCCATCACGGCCTGGTATGCGGTCGACGACAGCGACGTGGAAAACGGGTGTATGCAGGTCATTCCAGGCACGCATGTGTCCGGCGTGGTGGAGCACGGCAAAGCCCAGCAATCCGGAAACCTTCTCAGCATCAACCAGGAGGTCAACCTTACGCCGGAGCAGGCGGCAAGCGCCGTCGATCTACCACTTCAAGCCGGTCAGATTTCGATCCATGACGGCACCCTGGTTCATGGCAGCTTGCCGAACCGGTCAGACCGGCGGCGCTGCGGGCTGACACTGCGTTACGTTCCCACATGGGTGCGGCAGGCCGAGGACAACTCCTTGGACGGCCGCTGGAAGCCTGTGCTGGTTCGGGGGCAAGACGCGGAAAAGAACTTCGGCGAATGGAAAGCCCCCTGGCAGTAAGGACCCCAGTGTGACCAAGGAGCGGCCCAACGTCGTATTTGTGCTCACCGACGATCAGGGGTACGGCGACCTCTCCTGCCATGGAAATCCTATCCTAAAGACGCCTCATATCGACGCGCTGCATGCGGTCAGCGTGCGCCTGACAGATTACCATGTAGGGCCAACTTGCGCGCCGACGCGCGCCGGTCTTCTGACGGGACACTACGCCAACAGCACCGGCGTTTGGCGGACCAGCGGCGGGCGTTCGTTGCTGCGGGCCGACGAGGTCAGTATGGCCGACTATTTTCGCAGGAGCGGCTACGCTACAGGGATTTTCGGCAAGTGGCATTTGGGCGACAATGCACCTTACCGTCCACAGGACCGCGGGTTCGAGACTGTGGTCGTGCACGGCGGGGGCGGCGTCAGTCAGACGCCAGACTATTGGGGCAACAGTTACTTTGACGATAGCTATTGGGATGGGGCGCAGTTCAGACGGTACGAAGGATATTGCACTGATGTCTGGTTTCAGCAAGGGCTGAAGTTCATCGAGCGCAACAGGCACAGACCCTTTTTCTGCTTCATACCAACAAATGCGCCCCACGCGCCCCATCTGGTCGAGCCTAGTTACAGTGATCCCTACCTCCCGTTGACGCCCCATGAGGGTCGCGCGAAATTCTACGGAATGGTCGCCAAAATTGACGAGAATGTAGGCGAATTGCGGCGCCAGTTAAGGCAGATGGAGCTGGAAGATAACACAATATTTGTCTTCATGACTGACAACGGTTCCTCGGGCGGTCTGGATGTGAATGAGAATCACTTTGTCGTTAACGGATTCAATGCGGGAATGCGCGGGAAAAAGGCTTCCGAGTATGAAGGCGGTCACAGAGTGCCTTTCTTCATTCACTGGCCGGCTGGAGGCTTGAACAATGGCCGCGACGTGGACCGGATGACAGCCAACATTGACATTCTGCCAACCTTTATCGAGTTGTGCGGGCTGGATGGTGCGGACGAAGGCGAATTCGATGGCCGCAGCCTGGTTCCGCTGCTGCGAAATGACCGGGGCAGGAATGGTCCGGCTTCTGCTAAGGCAGTTGACAAGGAGGCAGCCAGCGCCGAGGAAGACCACGCTTGGCCCGAGCGGGCGATCGTCACCGATACGCAGCGCCTGCCGCGTCCAATTAAGTGGCGCCGAAGCGCCGTGATGACAGACAGCTGGCGGCTGGTTAACGGTGGGGAGTTGTACGCCATCCAGGAGGACACTGAACAGCGGCGCGACTTAGCGGCTGAACATCCAGACGTAGTTGCGGAGTTGCGTACGGCCTATGAGGAGTGGTGGAATAAGGTGTCGCGACAGTTTGCCGAAGAGATTCCGATCGCGATAGGCGGGCCGGAGGCGTCCACTCTTCGACTCAACACATACGACTGGCGTAATTACCACGATGAAGAGTGGGAAGGCGCGTGGAACCAATGCCTGGTCCGCCAGGGTCTGATTTGCAACGGCTACTGGGAAGTGGATGTCATCGAGGAAGGTCTCTACCGCATCAGCCTGCGCCGCTGGCCAGAAGAGGAGGACGCAGCGATTGCCGCCGGTCTGGGCGGAGATGGGCCGGTTTCGTGGACCGAACTGCGCATCGGCCCTGACGCGGAGGCAAATGCCGGCGCAACGTGGAAGGACCGCATCCGCTGGGGCGGAGGGGTTGCCCTGCCAGTCCAACGCGCGGGGATCGCCATCGCCGGGAAAGAGGCATGGAAGTCGGTTGGGCCCGACGACAGGGGCG
The DNA here is from genome assembly GCA_963662575.1 of Caldilineaceae bacterium. Classification (GTDB taxonomy): domain Bacteria; phylum Chloroflexota; class Anaerolineae; order Caldilineales; family Caldilineaceae; genus Bin5. Next base: position 3,891,873 of record OY759723.1, on the reverse strand, counting down.
CGGACTTTGCGCTTGAGATTCCAGCTGGCGCGACCCATTTGCAAACCTGGTTTGAACTGGAGGACGGCGGAGCGTTGGGGGCGTACTATGTTTACGTCGAGAAGTTGAGCAATGGCCGGCACCTGTGATCGTCTTACAGTTAATTCAAACCAAGGCCTGAGCGTTCCGGCCATTCCCCTGTAGTCTTGGATTCTGCCCGATACAAGGGCAGAAAGTTCAGCCGAAGAATTGAGCGAAAGAGCCATAAGCCGAATCTGTTTCGCATAGGACTTGCATAATGGCGACCGATCGACCCAACGTTGTCTTTGTCTTAACCGATGATCAGGGATACGGCGACCTCTCGTGTCACGGCAATCCCGTGGTCAAGACACCCCACATCGACGCTCTGTACGACGAAAGCTTGCGTCTTAAGGATTACCACGTAGGACCGACATGCGCGCCGACCCGCGCCGGGCTGTTGACTGGCCATTACGCCAACAGCACTGGCGTTTGGCACACGATCGGCGGGCGTTCGCTGCTGCGGGCTAATGAAATAAGCATGGCAGACTATTTTCGAGACAGCGGCTATGCGACGGGGATTTTCGGCAAATGGCACCTGGGTGACAACGCACCGTACCGCCCGCAGGACAGGGGATTTGACACTGTGGTTGTTCACGGCGGCGGCGGTGTCGGGCAGACGCCGGACTACTGGGGCAACAACTATTTCGATGACAGTTATTGGGACGGAGATGGTCATGCCCGGTACGAAGGATATTGCACTGACATATGGTTTCAGGAGGCGCTGAAGTTCATTGAGCATAACCGAAACAAGCCCTTCTTTTGTTACATTCCCACCAATGCGCCACACTCGCCATTCTTGGTCGACCCAGTTTATAGCGATCCGTACGTGCCTGTCACGCCCCACCAGCAGCGGGCAAACTTCTATGGAATGCTCGCCAATATAGATGAAAACGTCGGCGGTTTGCGCCGCCGCCTGGCAGAGATGGGCCTGGCTGAAAATACGATCTTCATTTTCATGACGGACAACGGTTCCGGCGGCGGCCTGGAAGTTAATGACAACCAGTTCGTCACCAGCGGTTTCAACGCGGGAATGCGCGGGCAGAAGGGATCAGAGTACGATGGCGGGCATAGGGTACCCTTCTTTCTTCACTGGCCTGCCGGCGGAATCGATGAAGGGCGGGACGTGGAGGAAGTCACCGCCAATGTCGACATTCTGCCGACGCTGATCGAACTGTGCGGACTGGACTGTCCGGAAGCCAACGGTTTCGACGGACGCAGCCTGACACAGTTGATGCGACCGGAAGTGGGTAAGCGGGTGGAGTGGCCCGACCGTGCGCTGGTTACGGATTCACAGAGACTGACGTATCCGGTCAAATGGCGCAAGAGCGCAGTGATGACCGACAGTTGGCGACTTGTGAACGGGCGGGAATTGTATGCAATTAAGAATGACCCGGAGCAGCGTACAAACGTTGCGGAACTCCACGCAGACGTTGTATCTGAGTTGCGTCTCGCTTATGAAGGGTGGTGGCAAAAGGTTTCCAGTCAGTTTGGCGATGACATACCGATTGCAATTGGCGGACCGGGGGCATCGCGACCGCGACTGAATACACATGACTGGCGAAACGAAGATTGCGATTGCGCCTGGAATCAGAGTCTTGTGCGCCAGGGCCTGATCTGCAACGGGCATTGGGAGGTTGAGGTTGTCGAGGCCGGGATCTACCGATTCGAACTGCGGCGCTGGCCGGTGGAGGAGGATGCACCGATTGCTGCTGGACTGGCCGGGGGAGAGCCGACACCCTTTGGCATGATCTCCATTCGCGCGGCAGAGGAAGTCAGCGTGGAGCAGACGGGCGCCGACTCTGAACCGTCGCTTAAGGAGCGCGTGATATGGGGCGGCGGGGCTGCTCTGCCGATTCGCCGCGCACGCATTGCCATCGGGGACGAGGAGGCGGAGACGGGTATCGATGCCGAAGACGATGCCGCCAGGTTCACTTTGACCTTGCCAGCGGGCGGAACGCATTTGCAGACTTGGTTTGAGATGGAAGATGGCAAGGATTTAGGTGCGTATTACGTCTACGTGGAGCAACTAACCCCTACCGAAGTTCAGCACCAATAGTTTGACGAGTGTGTAGTTTCAACTCTTAGAAAACGAACCACAGACACACTCTTGCGATAGTCTTGCTCAAGAAATCGTTCGGAGCGCTGGAACACGCAGTAGTCTGATTCGGATGTTTCCAATTTACGCCTCAAGGTCTACCATCTGCCTCCCGCAGTTGACCTGAGCCGTCATCCAAAACACTGTTCAGGGAGATGACATATGACGCAAGTGCATAGTCAGAAGTTGGCAATTCATGGCGGCGAGCCTGCCAAACAGAAACCTGATCCGCCGATGTATCCTGGCGGCATGGCGATTGCGGAGGAGGAAGAGGCGGGCGTGCTGGAAGTGTTGCGAGCGAAACGTCTATTTCGGTACTACGGTCCCGGCGAGGAGGAGTCCAAGGCCACCCAGTTGGAAACGGCGTTCGCCGAAAAGACTGGCTCCAAATATTCGGTGGCGGTCACGTCGGGGACGGCGTCGCTGGTCTGCGGGCTGCATGGTATTGGCATCGGGCCGGGCGATGAGGTGATCGTGCCGGCGTACACGTGGATCGCGTCTGCGTCCGCGGTCGTGGCGGCCGGCGGGATTCCGGTGGTCGCTGAGGTCGACGAGACGCTCCTGCTGGACCCGGAGGACGTTGAGCGGAAGATAACGCCTTACACGAAGGCGATCATGCCGGTGCATATGCGCGGGGCGCCCTGCCCGATGGATGAACTGATGGCCGTGGCGAACAAGCATGGGCTCAGAGTCATTGAGGACGTTGCCCAGGCGAACGGCGGCAGCTACAAAGGGCAAGCGCTGGGCACGTTCGGTGATGTCGGCTGTTACAGTCTTCAGTTCAATAAGATTATCACGTCCGGCGAGGGCGGGATGGTGGTTACGGACGACGAATCGGTGTGGAAACGCGCGAACATGTTTCATGACGTGATTGGCGCGTTACAACTCAAGTTCAATGTGGAAGAGCTGCTTTGCGGCGTCAACTTTCGGATGCCGGAGCTTCTGGCAGCGGTGGCACTGCCGCAGCTGGCGAGGCTTGACGGTTTGATCGATGATATGCGGCATCGCAAACGGATGATAAAAGCAGGCATTGAGGGCGTGACGGAGCGGAAAGGAATCAGCTTTCGCGAGATGGCGGACCCGGATGGGGATATTGCGATCGCCACTGTATTCTTTATGGACAGCCCGGAGAAAGCTGCATCAGTGTCGGAGGCGCTGCGGGCTGAAAACATCGGCGCCGGGACACTGTATTCCCCCGATGGAATCGACTACCATGTGTATGCGCACTGGGTTCCGATCATGAATCAGCGCACTTGGACAGATGCGGGCGGGCCGTGGAGATGGGCTCAACGGGAGATCGAATATCACAAGGACATGTGTCCTCGCAGCCTGGACCTGTTAGGTCGCGCCGTGCATTTGAATGTCAGTCCGTTGCTGACCAACGAGGATATAGAGGAGACTGTCGAAGGGTTGAATAAGGTGCTGGAAGAACTGGGGTAAGGAAGCAAATTACCAACCTGACAAGCCAATCTTACCCTTTTTGAACCGAAGAGGCGACGCATTAGCGTTTCCTCACAGCAAGCCAAGGAGGAATCCACCATGGCTACCGGTACAAAGTTGTCCAGAAGAGATTTTCTGGCTCGAACGGCCACAGTTGCAGGGGTGGCAACGATTGGTGCTGGCCTGTCGGCCTGTGCACCGGCCGTGCCTGCCGCCGGCGATGAAGGCGGGGGCGCGCCGGCGATGGAGGTTGTAACGCTGACGATGTGGAAGGGGCCCCATAAGGCAGCAGGCGATGAGACCAAGCTCTGCGCCCAGCCCACGTTGGATGTGCTTGAAGAAATGCTTCCTGAGATCAGCGTCGACTTCAGCGAGGTTCCCTGGGGACAGTACAACGAGAAGTTTGTTGCCGCGTTTGCCGCCGACCAAGGGCCGGACGTGAGTTATCAGACGGAGTCTTTCCCCCGCTTTGTAAACACCGGCCATATCATGCCGCTGGACGACATGATTGAGGCGACCAATTTCGACCGTTCGTATTTCTACGAGCGCGCTTGGGGGCCGGGAACGTACGACGGCACAACCTACTCATTCCCGTGGATCATTGGCGGGTCCAATTTGTTCTGGAACAAGGACCTCTTTGAACAGGCTGGACACGATCCGGATACGCCGCCCGATACGGTTGAGGATTTCCTTAGCATCTCCCAGGACATCACAGCACTGGGGGAAGACATCTACGGGTTTGGCGGCCATCCCGCGAGCTGGCATGAGAATGGGCAGTGGCCGCGCCGCTTTGGCGGGCACTGGTTTAACGATGACTTGACCGAATGTATCGTCAACTCGGAAGAAGCGTACGATGGCTGGAATTTCCTCAACGCTATCTATCACGAATACGAAATTGCGATGCCCGGCGCCATCTCCGGCCAGGAACCGGGCGCGGGAGGCTATTTCCGCGACGGCAAGATTGCCATGATCACGGCCCAAAACGTCTTTGCCAACTCGGTCCGCAGCGAAAAGCCAGATTTCAGACTGGGGGCGTCTCGCATGGCCACAGGGCCGGCTGAAGGGCCGCGTGGACGGGCCTGCTACGGCGGCGTCGGCATGCTGGCGATAGCCGCCAAGACTGAGCATCCCCAGGAGTCATGGGATGTGATCGAGACTCTGGTCACACCTGATCTGCTCACCTCCTGGATCGGCTGTCTAGGGTTCATGAGCGTGTCACCCCATGTCAACTTCTATCCTGATGACGAGGTGTTGACAACGGCGCAGGGCACCCTGGAATATACTTTCTTCTGGCCGTACCGCGGCTGGATCTTCAAGTTCTGGGATATCGAGAGCACTTCGATCGAATCCTTCATTCTGGGCCAGCGCACCGTTGAAGAGGCAGTGGAGGACATGGTCGTTCAGGTGAACGACATGCTGAGAGAAGAAGAGGGAGCGTAGCCTCTTCTTCTCGGCTGGACTGCGAGCGAGGAGTATCGCTTGCAGTCCAGCCCTTACATCTTGCGAGCATGCAACAATGCAAGGCGCTGGTCGACACTTGGCAGAAACCGGGTTTCCAAATAGCACCTGCTGGAGATCCAGTCGCAATTGAGGCAAGGCCTATGACTACAGCCACAGAGTCTCCAGTACGAAGCCACACCGTGCCTGTGCGTTTCTGGCAGCGTTCTGCGGTCAGGCGGAACCTCAGCGCATACCTATTCATCCTGCCATTCATGGTGTTGTTTGCAGTTTTTAACATAGGGCCATTTTTTTGGGCCCTGTGGCTGTCTCTGCTGAAGGGTGACCTGGTCGCTCCAGTGAAACCATTTGTCGGCTTCCAGAATTATGTCAGCCTGACTACCGACAACATAACGCTTACCGTATTCAAAAACTCTCTCCAGTACACAGTTTCGGTTGTGCCGATAGCGGTCATCACGGCCCTGGCCTTGGCTTTTCTGATAGGCAACAAGCTCGTACGCTTCAAAGACTTTTACAGGTCCGTAGTTTTCTTTCCCCTGCTTGCCTCGGCCGCGGCCACAGCCCAGATTTGGAGCTATATCCTGGCTCCCCGCTATGGAGTGTTGACCTATCTACTGGGTCTGGTAGGCGTCCCCGAGATCTACTGGCTGTCCAATCCGGACGTCGCCCTATATGGCATCCTCCTGATTGAGTGGTGGCGCGGGATCGGCTTCCATATAATTCTTTTCCTCGCTGCCATGCTGGGCGTTCCGGAAGAGCTGCACGAGGCTGCCCGCATCGACGGAGCCACCGCCTTTCAAGTGGCAGTCCGAGTGACGATCCCGCTTATGCGCCCGGTAATCCTCTTTTCGATAGTGATGGGTACGATTTGGGCATTCCAACTCTTCGATACGGTTTTCGTGCTGACAAACGGCGGACCCGTCCATTCCACGGCAACGATAGTCTGGTACATCTATAATCACGCGTTTCGCTACGGCCAGGTCGGAATGGCGGCAGCTATGGGTGTCGTACTTCTGCTGATAATCATGCCCATCTCATTCGTGCAAATGCGCGTGTTAGGTGAGAGATAGCAGGGCGATGTAGAGGCGATACCGGCCCCCTTGACTACTTTCACCAAAGTCAGAATTACGTCGGAACTCGACTGAATATTCGATAGGCGCTGCCAAGAGCACTAGGAAGAAAACCATGTCCCAGGTCAATCCCAGCCTCAGATGGCAAAAGATTCTCAGAATATTACCGCAGGCTACCCTGATTCATGCGTTATTGGCCGTGCTGGTAATAATCATGCTGGGGCCATATCTATATATTTTCTCCTCCTCGTTCAAAGAGACGTATACTCTTATTTCTATCCCGCCGCAGCTGATTCCTGAAACGTTTGCCTGGGACAACTACATTTACATCTTGAATGAGTTGCCCTTCAGTCTCTGGTTCTTCAACACGATTCTGGTGGCTGTTCTTGTTACCGTGGGAACTGTAGTAATTGACGCGCTGGCGGCCTACGCCTTTGCCAAGAAGCAGTTTTGGGGCCGCGATCTGTTGTTTGGTTTGATGCTGGCTACTATAATGATTCCCGGCGCATTGCTATTGATTCCCGCCTTTCTCATTACCAACTGGTTGGGACTGCTGAACTCCTATGGCGGGCTCGTTATTCCTGCTTTGGCCAATGTGCTAGGCGTTTTCCTACTGCGCCAGTTCATGATGACTATACCGGAGGAACTGGAACATGCTGCCCGGATTGACGGCTGCTCCGATTTTGGCGTGTTCTGGCGGATAATTATGCCACTGGCGGCGCCCGCCCTGGCGACTTTGTCGATTGTGGTCTTTACCGCCCAGTGGAACAACCTGGTCTGGCCTCTGGTTGTGCTGAACAGCAAGAACCTCTACACGCTTCCCCTGGGCCTGGCGCTACTGCGCAGCGAATTTCAGGTAAACTACGGTATCACCTCCGCGGCTGCGTTTCTGAGCGTAGTCCCGCTCGTCATCGTCTTCATTTTCTTACAACGTTATTTCCTGGAAGGGCTTACAGTGGGAGCAGTCAAAGGGTAATCGACGAGAAGAGATTCAATACGTATTTTGGATCGACAGACACGCCAAACCGGAAAGGATGATTATGACGACCTATTCATGGAGTATCGACGATGCCGGTTCGGGCGGCAGCGCGATGGTGGAATCGCTACGCCGCGCAACCGAGTTCTTCAGCTCGCGCGGATTGGGTTCGACCTGGTTCACGGTTCCCAAAGGCGGGGGCAAACCGATGACGGCCGAATGGAAGGACGCGCTGATAGACGCCCGCGATGCAGGGCACGACCTGCAATTGCATGGCTTGACGCATGCCGACTGTTACGAGTTTGGTCCGCCTGCCTGGCCGGCGACCTCCATACTTTCGACTCTCCAGTCGGACTTCGATGAACGCCGCGAGGAGCTAATGCCGCGCTATACCGTAGACAACTTGCGCGACCGCATTGAGGAGGGAATGGAGGTCTTTGCGATGGACCTGGGGGTTGAGCCGACCGTGTTCCGCGCACCGTGCGGCGCCATCTCCAAGCCGATGTTCAGCGCGCTGCGAGAGGTCGGCATCGGGTATCACACTTGCATGTATATCAGCGGCAGCGGTTACGCACATCTTCCGCATAACGGCGGGGATCTCTCGCAGGACTGGGTCGACAACATTCCGTACCATCCCTTTCGATGGTATGACGATGTCATTGAAGTGCCCATCCTGAATGAATATACGTGGCGAGGGTCCGGCCAGCGCAGCGAGGAGTTCATCGAGTTGGCGCGGCGGGACCTGGACCGGATCAGCGAGCACAGCCCGATTGTCATTATGCTGATGCATACGCACGGAATCGCCGACGACTACGAGCACACGTTCCGCATGATCGACGCAGTTTCGGAGCATGTGGGCCGCAAGCCGGGCGCGTCCTTTGCGACGATGGGGGAGATGGCCGCGTCGGGTGCGCTGGAGGAGGCGGCCACGGTTGAAGGACCGGACATTCTGGAAGTATAGCGCTGGCTAATCGAGGGACAGTTCAGATGAATATCATTGTCATTATTTCCGATACGTTCCGCTACGACAATCTGTTCGACCGTGCAGCGGCGATGCCTGTGCGAACGCCGCATCTTGACCGCTTTTCTGAGCGGTGCGTGAGCCTGTCGAGGTTGTACACAGGCAGCTTCCCGACGATACCCCATCGAACGGACTTCACGACCGGGCGCGTGGGCTGGCCATGGTATCCATGGCAGGATCGGCGACGGAGCAGTCCAAATCATTTGCCGCAGATCCTTAGTGAGGCGGGATACGTCAGCCAGCTGTTGGGGGACTGCCCACACCTCGTGCGGGCGGCGTTTTTCGAGGGGTTCGATGGTGCGCATACGCTACCCGGCCAAGAGGGCAATACCTATTTCATCGGGATGAATCACCCGATCGAAGAAGCGATGGCCGACGAAAAGACCCGAAACATCGGGAACCACTTTCAAGGGCGCAATCTGATCGACCTCCACGCGTGGATTAACCGCCGCTGGTACCGGGAGATCGACCGGTTTGCGCCGCGTACGGCTGAGCTGGCGGTGGAGTGGCTGGAGGAGAACGACCAGCACAGTCCATTCTTCCTCTGGGTTGATTTCTTTGACCCGCACGAACCCTGGGACCCACCGGAGTATATGGTGCGCCGCTATGATCCCGATTACGATGGCCCGCCCATGCTGCATCCCAATTATGGGAAGGCTAGTGACTATACCGAAGCGGAACTGCGTAATCTGCGCGCCCACTATTGCGCGGAGGCGGAGCTGGTGGACCGGTGGGTGGGGCGCATACTGACAAAGATTGACGACCTGGACCTCTGGCGCAACTCGATCGTGGTGTTTATGTCCGATCACGGATTCAGTCTGGGCGAACACAACCGCACCGGGAAATCGAACATCAGCAAGAACGATGACCGGTTCTGGCCGCTTTATCCGGAGATTGTCCATATTCCATTCCTGGTAGCGGCGCCGGGCCTCGAGGGAGGCCGCACAGTTGATGCCCTTCTACGGCCTGCGGACATTGCGCCGACGCTGATGGATCTGGCAGGTGTGCAGGTTGAGACGCCGGAACCTATGCACGGACGTTCGTTCGCGCCGCACCTGCGAGGGGAGAACAACGCTCCTCTCCATGAGAGCGTCGTGTCGGCGACTTACACCCGACTGGAAGATGGCGCGCTGCCTGCGAATCGCGTTACGCCGATGCTTTATACGGAGCGATGGGCCTATGCGCCGGTTGGCTCCTACGGTGGGAAACAGCTTTTCGACTTGTCAGCTGACCCGTCGACGGAGACAAACTTGGTGGAAGAGCACAGAGACGTTGCAGACGATCTGCATTCCGCGTTTATCGAGCAATTGCAAGCGTTGGACGCGCCGAAGGAGGCTCAGGAAGTGTGGCAGCGTTAGCTCGTAACGGGTGTGAGAATCTCTCAAGCCAGACGCGACGGTATCAGTCGAAAGGTTTTGGCGCGGGAATCGCGTAACGCAACATTGAAAATTTGGACTTGACGGGTTTTCAAGGTTATTATGCGTGCGATTGCGCAATTCCCCCTGTTTGCGCTCCCACATTTGTGTAGCGTCTGTTTGTTTTTCGCCACAGTTGCTTGCTGGCCTCGGCGGGAAATCCTGCGAGGCTTCGCACTATGCCCAGAAGGTGCAGTTGGGAGGCAGGATTGCCTAACTGATTCCGAGGGCAACGCGCCTTAGGCATTTCGGAGTTGTAGGCCAATACGCCGTATCCATCTCCGGAAAGATTGTACACTTCATTTCATATCTCACATGGAGGACTGACTGAATGACCACCCAGAAACAAGGTATGTTGTCGCGTCGTCGCTTCTTGCAGGTCTCCGGCCTGGCAACAAGCGCCGCCCTGTTGGCGGCTTGCCCCGCTCCCGCGGCTGCCCCTGCAGCGTCCGGCGGAGATGGCGATGCAATGATGGAGACCAAGAAGTTGGAAGCCTGGTCACGTATGACGGACCTGGCGCAGGAGTCGATTAAGGAAATCATCGACATCTACAACGAGCAGAACACGATGAATGTTGAGCTCGAGTTTGTCTACATCGCCCGTACGGCCGGCAGCCAGGCAGACGAGAAGTTGCTCACGGCAGTTGCAGGCGGTACGCCCCCGGCGCTCCACTATGCTGACCGCTTCACGGTGCCGCAGTTCGCCCACGAAGGCTTCTTTACCGACATCACCGACTTCGCCGAAGCCGCCGGTGTCACCAAAGAGCTTTACTTCGACTTCGCGTGGGACGAGACTGTTTACAAGGGCGGCATTTACGCGCTCTCGTTCGACACTGACACGCGCGCCCTGTGGTACAACATGGATATCATGGAAGAGGCCGGTGTCGATTCCTCTTCGCCGCCTTCCAACCTGGATGAGCTGATGGCAGTCACCGAAGCCCTGACCGTTCGCGACAACACGGGCGCGGTCACTCGCTACGGCTTCAACCCGATCTATGATCAGGCGTGGCTCTACACGTGGGGCTTCGGCTTCGGCGGCTTGTTCCAGGACGATGATCGCCGCATCACTTTTGCGGATCCCAAGAATATTGAGTCAATGCAGTTCGTCAAGTCCTTTATCGACGAAATCGGCATACAGGACGTTGATGCCATGCTCGCGGCCTGCGCCGGTGGCAACTGCCGCGGCGAGAACGACTACTTCTGGACCGGTCAGAGCGCGATGACCTGCAGCGGCAACTGGAAGGTTGCGCAGCATCATCGCTACAAGCCTGACACCAACTACGGCGTCGTGCCAATGCCGGGTCCTGACGGCCCCGCCCCGGGAGCAAGCTGGGCCGGCGGCTGGAGTTGGGCGGTGCCTTTCGGCTATGACGATGTAGAATCAGCCTTTGACGCCTGCTTCTACCTGTGTGGCCCCGAAGGCCAGCTCAAGTACAACAAGGATACGTTCCACATTCCGACGATCAAGACGGCTGCCGAAGATCCATTCTTCCGCGAAGATCCGCTGCACGCGGTCTTCATGGACCTGTTGCCGGTTTCGCATGCCCGCCCGCCGATTCCGTTGGGCTCCAAGTTGTGGGACCTGCAGGTCAAGGCCTTCCGCGACGAAATCCCGCACGGATTGAAGACTCCGGAAGAGGCGCTGTTGGACATTGACGAAGAGATCAACGAAGGTCTTGATGAGATCGGATTCTTCAGCTAATCGGGCAACTGCGAATCGTTCGCTCTGGCTGAATTAAAAGCGACCATTGTTACAAGCACTTTCCGTCATCTTCAAGAGATTTGAAGCGGTTCTGGCTCAGTTGCAACTGGCTCTTCCTGTGGTGTGGCAGTGGCAACCAGAACATATTCAATTGACGGAATACAGCAAGAAACTGTAGTGAAGGGTAGCGGCTCAAATGGGCCGCTACCTGACTTCTACCATACGAACGCCGGCAGCCCAGCACGGCACTCACAATACCATTATGGCAACTGCCCTTTCTTCAACTAGCCTGCCCCGCCGCCGTCTTTCCCAAGGAACCCGCCATACAATAAACGGGCTGCTATTTGCTTCGCCCTGGATTTTCGGCCTCCTTGCTTTTTGGATCTATCCAACCGTGGCGTCGGCGTACTATAGTTTTACCAAGTACAATGGCGTAAAAAATGCCATATGGGTCGGGTTAGACAATTACATCGAGCTTTTTACGAAGGACGGGGACTTCGTTGCGGCGGTTAATAATACAGTATATTTCGCGGTAGTCTCGATCCCCTTGGCCATTGTCTTAGCTTTTGGATTGGCTCTGATGCTGAATGCCAAAATTCGGGGACAGGTTGTTTATCGCACTATCTACTTTCTTCCCACCCTTGTTCCAGAAGTGGCGTTGGCGTTGGTTTGGATATTCATTTTTACACCGCACAATGGTCTGATAGCGGCCCCGTTCAGAGCCTTCGGTTCGCGTGGGCCATGTTGGCTCACATGCGCTGAATGGGCAAAGCCGACACTTGTTCTACTCGCGCTATGGATCATCGGTCAGCAGATCATCTTATATCTCGCTGGCCTGCAGGATGTTCCCCAGGATCTGTACGACGCCGCTGACGTTGATGGCGCCAACTTCCTGTCCAAGTTCAGGAACGTGACCTTACCTATCCTTACGCCGGTAATCTTCTTCCATCTGATAACCTCGGTGATTGGGGCGCTGAACTTCTTCGCCATCCCCTACATTATGACGGGTGGAACTGGTTTTCCTGCGAACACGACTCTGTTTTATTCGATCTATCTTTACAAGACTGGGTTCCAATACTTGGAAATGGGATATGCTTCGGCGATGGCTTGGCTTCTCTTCATGTTTACCCTGGTCGTAACCCTGATCATTTTCCGTTCGGCGCGGCTGTGGGTCTTCTATGCAGGAGGCGAAGACTGACATGGTCGCAGATAGCCAGCAAGTACAGCCACAGTTTGCCAACGATCACGCCAGACGTATGTTTGCAAAGCGCGTACGCGGGATTGTCCGCAGCATTTTTATCCATGCAAGTCTGATTCCAGCAGCCATCATTTTTACCTTGCCCTTCCTGTGGATGCTTTCAACCTCTCTGAAGCCTGACGTTCAGTTTTACGCCTACCCACCAGTCATATTTCCCTCCCCGCTTCAGTGGTCCAACTACCCTGACGCTGTTACATTCATTACTTTTTTCCTCTATCTTCGCAATACGCTTTCTATAGCGGTGCTGTCCACGATAGGCGTATTGCTCTCTTCGTCCCTGGTAGCCTATAGCCTCGCTCGCATTCCCTGGGCAGGCAGAAACTTCTTGTTTATTCTGACGGTAGCGACACTGATGCTACCATTTCAAGTCACGTTGATTCCACTGTTCATTGTATTCACGAAACTCGGCTGGGTAAACTCCTGGCTGCCACTTATCGTGCCGCACTGGTTTGGCGGTGCGTTGTACATCTTTCTTTTGCGGCAGTTCTTCATGACCATTCCGATGGAGTTGTCGGAAGCAGCCCGCATCGACGGCGCGAGTGAGTTGAAAATCTACTACTCGATTCTCCTACCTCTTTCCAAGCCTGCCCTGGCTACGGTCGCAATCTTTGAATTCATTGCCCGCTGGCGCGACTATATCGGGCCTCTTATCTATCTGAGCGATCAGGAACTGTACACACTGTCGCTGGGAATCTACGAGTATCAGACCCAGTACGGCGCTGAGTGGGGCTTGCTGATGGCCGCTTCAGTGATGATCACGCTGCCGATCATTCTACTCTTCTTCTTCTTGCAAAAGACTTTCGTGCAAGGTATTGCATTGACCGGCATTAAAGGCTGAGCCGAATCCTCGGCTGGCTGGAAGTTTCATAGTCCTCTTGATCTTTGTTACTGCACTCGCAAGCAGTAGCCATCCCTTTAGTGATGTGCTTTCCCCTCAACCGACCCGCTGGCAGAGAATTACACATTCACGAGGTTATCCGAATGCCCATACGACTGGCTCTAATCGGCTGCGGCAGAATTTCGCGACGCCACGTGCTGGCAATGAAGGATCTGCAGGAACGCGGACGCGGCGATTTTGTGGTTAACGCTGTATGCGATGCCAATAGTGAGGCAGCGAATGAGCGCGCCGACATGCTCGAGGAGCTATTGGGCGAACGCCCTACCGTCTATGGCACGCATCAGGAGCTTCTCGCCGAGGCACAGGTGGACGCGGCGGATCTGTGTTTACCACACGGACTTCATCATGGCATTGCTGTAGACTGCATGGAGGCCGGTCTGGATGTGCTGTGCGAGAAGCCGCTTGGGATAACCATCAGGGCCTGCCGCCTGATGATTGAGACAGCTGAGAGGACGGGCAGAGTTCTCTCGACGGCCGCGCCCCACCGCCGTCAGCCAGGTCAGCGGACAGTAAAGTGGGTGTTCGATCAGTCCGGCCTGATCGGCACGCCTCTGAGTTTCTTTCATCAATATCGTTCCTCAGCTGTGCTACCAGGTGGACCTGGGCAGGCCTCCAACCAGCCAAATCCTTCGCAACTTTGGGGGCAACAGCCTGCCGGTTCCGACGAACCCCTTCCCGACCACAAGCGCTGGCGGCGGGACAAATTGATGTCAGGTGGAGGGCCGGTGCTTGACAGCGGCTTTCACTATTGTGATTCAATGCGCTACTTCTTTGGTGAAGTCGATAAGGTCTATGCTGTCGTACGGTCGGTAAAGACGGGAGAGCCCCAATCGTTTTCGGAGGCGCCGGAGGATACCGTCTTCGTCACTTTGACTTTCGAGAATGGGGTCGCGGGGACATGGGCGTGGAGTCTGGCCGCGCCTGGCGAAGATGCATATGATGTGACCTTCTATGGCAGCCAAGGTTCGCTGCGCGATACAACCGCCGCGCCTTTCTCGATTTTTCATTTGTTTCAACGTACGCCCCAGAAAGATGAAACAGCCCGGCTGGAATGTTCCGATGGAAAAGTCTATAGTATGCAGGAACTGGAGAAGATGCACCGCGCCTCTCTGTCGCAGGAGGAAGAGGAGGAGCTTTACCCGGGAGGGGCGACCGACGGCTTCTCTATCGAGATCTGGGAGTTCCTGGAAATTCTGCGAGGCAACAGGTCGGCGCCGGAGATCGACGGTTGGGAGGGTATGCGCTCGCTCGCGCTGGGGGACGCAATCTACGAATCGGGTTTGACCGGTGAAGTAGTGAAGGTAGAAGATGTCCTCAATGGGACGCGTTCGGCTTTCCAGGATCCCATTGACGAGCATTGGGACTTGACGTGATAGGGACGTAAGGCTGTAAATTCAGGAGAAACGCCATGTCTTTAGCTATGACCCCGCAGCAGAGGGCAGATTTCGATGGACAAGGGTTTGTCATTCTCGAGGATTTTCTGACGCCGGCGGAGTTGGAAAGGCTGCTGGCGGCCATTGACGAGGTTGCCGAGGAGGTCCGGACCGTCCAAGGGCTTGGTCCGAACGACCCTTTTGCCGTGCGCAATGCCCTGGCCCACCATGAGGCCTTTCTCGATCTAATCGACCACCCCCGCATGTTGCCGCTGGTGGTGGATGCCATCGGCTGGAACATTCAGATTCGCACAACCCATTTGGACTACCGTCCTCCTTACCCGGAGGACCTCGAGCCCGGTGCACTCGGCGTGGGGGACGGCGGGGACCAGGAGGTCGGCTACCGCAACCTGTCGTGGCACCCTGATCTGGCCAGCGATTCGCTTTTCATGGCCCCCTCGCTGGACGGACGGCTGCCCTTCATGGAGATCAAAGTCTTCTACGTGCTTTCGGATCTGAGCGAATCGCAGAGCGGCAACTTGTGGCTGGTGCCGGGAAGTCATCTGCGCCCGCCGAGCGAACTGCGTGAAATGGGCCGGCAGGTCGACCCGAGCGAAGCGCTGGAATTGCGGCTGAAACCGGGCGCAGCGGTCCTGTGGAGGACGGCCGTCTGGCACTGCGTCGGCCCCAATCTTTCCAACAGCACTCGCAAGATCATGCACGTCGGCTACAACTACCGTTGGCTGCGTCCCACAGACTATATCACGCAAGATCAGGCACTGGTTGACCGCAGTTCGCCAATTCGCAAGCAGCTACTTGGCGCGCTTGCCAGTGGCGGCGACCCGCTGGGGAACGATTCGGCTTTCCATCCTTCCTCGCAATACTGGCTGACGAAGAGCGAGGAGGATGTACCGTTGCGGTCATGGGCCGAGGCCCGCGTCGAGACGGAGGAAGAGATTCCCGTTCACCTTTGAACGCAAGAGAGAACTGTAGAGCAGAAGACGGGATGACAAGCATGTCCGAATTCAACGCCGTGAAGGAACGGGTCTTTAACGATCTTGGCCTCTATCAGCAGCTTTCTGGATTTTACGATGGACAGTGGCTGGCAGGAGAGGGCCGGCGCCGCCTCGCGGTGCATTCGCCCATCAACGGCGAGTGGCTGGCAGATGTTGCCGTCGCCGGAAGTGATGACTACGATCGCCTGATGGAAAGGGCCTGGATTGCCTATCAGGAATGGTCACTGGTACCGGCGCCAAAGCGGGGGGAAGTGATTCGGGCAATCGGCGACCGGCTGCGCGAGCACGTGGAGAGCCTGGGCCTGCTGGTAACGCTGGAGGTAGGAAAGACGCCCGTTGAGGGCATAGGTGAAGTTCAGGAGATGATCGACATCGGCGACTTCGCCGTCGGCCTCTCCCGCCAGTTGTACGGGGTGACGATAGCCAGCGAGCGGCCCAACCACCGACTGTATGAACAGTGGCATCCCTATGGCGTTGTCGGCGTAATCACCGCATTTAATTTCCCTTGTGCCCCCTGGTCCTGGAATGCGTTCATTGCTTCGGTTATCGGCAATGTCGTCGTTTGGAAGCCCTCACCTGACGCTGCACTCACTGCGATTGCTACGACCAATATCGTTAACGCAGTACTTGACGATTTTGGGCTGCCTCCTCTGTTTTTCCTGGCAATAGACGAGGCCGGGGAATTTGGACAGCGCATGAGCACGGATCGGCGGTTGCCCTTGCTGTCCTTTACCGGCTCAGTTCAAACCGGGCGTGGAGTGGCTGCGCGAGTAGGGGAACGCATAGGCCGCACAATCCTGGAGATGGGTGGCAACAATGCGGCCATTGTTACGCCGGATGCCGACCTGGAGATTGCGCTGCGAGGGGTTGCATTTGGCGCACTGGCGACTGCTGGCCAGCGTTGTACCACGACCCGGCGCGTCATCCTTCATGAGAGCCTCCTTGGCAGCTTTCTTCCCCGGCTCGTCGCGGCCTACGAAACTGCAAAGGTTGGCAGCCCCCTCGAACCGGGCGTGCTGGTGGGGCCGCTGATCAACCAGAGAGCGGTCGAGTCCTATCGTGGGGCAATCGAGAGGGCACAAGCTGCCGGCGGACGCGTTCTGGTCGGAAACTCTGTTTTGAACGTGCCAGGAGTGGATGGGGGAAACTACGTTGCGCCGACTTTGATTGAGGGCGTCTCGCCGGATTCTGAGATCGTCGGCGAGGAAACGTTTGCGCCGATACTGTACGTGCTAAAGTATGAGAAACTCGAAGATGCGTTCGCCATCCACAACTGCGTGTCCCAGGGTCTTTCTTCCGCCATATTCAGCAATAATCTTCGCGAAGTTGAGGCCTTTCTAAGTGTAGCCGGTAGCGATTGCGGGCTTGCCAGTGTTAACACCGGCACAGCCGGCGCAGAGATCGGAGGGGCTTTCGGGGGCGAGAAGGACACCGGCGGCGGTCGCGAAAGCGGTTCAGACGCCTGGAAGGCATACGCCCGTCGTCAGACAGTGACGATCAACTACGGGAGTGAACTGCCCCTGGCCCAAGGGGTTACATTTGACGTGAATTAGGCCAGGCCGACTCTAGTTTCCGGCCGTGTATCTTCGACCTTGTGCAGCCGCGTGTATCCGTTCCACCGGCCCGCCAAACGGAACGAGGATGGCGGTGAAGGTTGTAGCTCCACCTGCGGCGACAACATTGTGATCGGGCGCGATTCTGCGGGTCGCAATCACGCGGTCAAGTGTATCGTAAGCAGTCAAAATTACCTGCACCTCAAGAGCTTCCTCCTGGCCAGTATTCCGCACAGTGCCTCTTACTGTGTATGCCGAGTAGCTTTCTCCTTCGGAAGTCACTTCATCCACGGCCAGTTCCCGGTAGTAACCACCTTCATATGCCGGAACTCCACTGACAGGAAAAATAACGTAGCTTGCGAATTCTTTCGGAGCCTCTTCGAAAAGGATTGCAAAAGGTGCAACTCCTCCTGGCTCAACCAGGTTCAGCAGCACCATGCCGTTATCTTCCGCCAAGATCTGCCGCTGCCCGTCCAGGAGCCTGACACCGACGCGAACCTGTTCAAGCATGTAGGCACTCGTGTTTTCGACTTCGCCCAGGACCCACAGGCCTCCAAGCGGCGTAAAGCTGAAATGCACTCTCTGATGGGAAAAGGCAATAGGAGTTGGAGTCGGCCTGACACCTGCCGGACCACCTTCGGCTGACACAGGCGACGGAATCACCAGCTGCTGGCCGGGTTGGAGCGTGCGCGGGTCCGAGATGTTGTTTCTTTCCTGTATCGCAGCGACAGAAACTCCGAATAAAGTGGCAATACGACCAAGGTTATCGCCGGTCACGACAGTATAAATGGTGGGAGCAGGCGTATCGGTGGGAGTCGGGGTTGGGGGAGGCGTATAAGGAGCAGGTGTGGCCGTCGGAATTGCAGTCGGGCCTGAGGGTGGTACCAAAGTGGCCGCCGCCTCCGGCATCGGTGTTGTGGTCGGAATGAGAGTGATGACCTGCCCGCACGCAGAGAGGGCAAATAGTGCAGCTATTGCTGCTGTGGCAGTCACTGCCACCTTACTTGCTATCGTAGAAAGCCAGTTCATTTGGATCGGCGCCTATGTTTATAACGGACCTGCAAGGCCAGGTATGTCGCGGCGTTGGGGCTGCTCTCAACGCGATCCTGGGAAAAGCCCCCATTGACCTGCAGTACTGCGCTGGGAAATTTCGGGACAGGGAGGATTGTTTTCTCCGGCTACAATTATAAAGAAATATACCAATAGCGCAAGTAATTCAGCATAGCGTACTAAATTTCGGCTATAGCTATATGCCGCCCGTGTCGGGCGCTATGATTTAGGTTTGCGTTTGCATGAGAGGACACGACCGAAGCCAGATTTTCAATGAACAACTAAGTTGAGAATCACGGCGTAATGACTTTCTTGCGCGTGGACACGTAACCGGAATTATATCACATCCTCTCTCCATTGCCGACTTGAATCGGGTCAGATATACTACTCTAGCCCCCTTCTGGGTAGAGTTGGATTGCAACAGGGAGAGCAAGCATGAAAATAGCCATCCTTTCGGATAGCCATGACAATATTTGGAATCTGGAAAGTGTACTTAAGGCCGTAGTTGAGGAAGGATGCGAAGTCTTGATGCATTGCGGCGATCTGATCGCGCCATTTATTGTCGCGCAGATGGCGCAGGCATTTGGCGGACCAATTCACATCGTGGAAGGTAACAATGACGGCGACGGGCGCTTGCAGCAGCAGGTGGCCGCCGGATTTTCGCACGTTACGTTACATGGCCCCTATGCAGAGCTGGAACTGGGAGGCAGGCAAATCGCCTTGATTCACTATCCAGAGCCGGCGCGGCGGATTGCGCAAAGCGGTGTTTTTGACCTTGTCTGTTACGGTCATGACCACATCCAGCATTGGGAGCAAGTTGGCAACTGCCTGCTGGTCAATCCCGGTGAGGTGATGGGGCGTCTCGGCGCGCCGACTTGGGGTGTTTATGACTGCAAGAGTCATCTGTACTCGCCGCGGGCTCTTGACAACTAGGACGACATACTGATCTTCTTCAACGATTTCCTCTACGCCAAATCGCCGCATATTACAATTACAGAGAGAAAATACATTGTTTGAGTTGGTTTTTCTTGGGACGTCAGCGTCCGCGCCCTCTGTACATCGGGGCCTTTCAGCTGCGCTGGTTATGGCACAGGAGCACCGCTTCCTGATAGATTGCGGCGAGGGCACGCAGCGTCAGATTCTGCGCAGCGGCCTCGGTTTTCGCCGGCTTGACAAGATCCTTCTCACACACGGTCATCTCGACCACATATTGGGTCTTGGGGGACTGGCGAGCACGCTGGGCCACTGGGAGACCTTGGATACCTTGGAAATTCACGGAGGCGAGCAGGCGCTGGCCCGCGTCCAACGCTTGATGGAGGTCGTTTTCGGAGTTGGGAACGTTCTGCAGGCAGGCGTCAGCCTAAATGTGATCGAGGCCGGTACCTTATTTGAAGGCAAAGGGTTTTCACTTACTGCGTTTTCAGTGCCCCACCGCGGCTCTGGCTGCTTCGGTTTTACCTTCGAGGAGGAGACTCGTTCACCGTTCGATAATGCCAAGGCCGAAACTCTTGGCGTTCCGGCAGGTCCGGAACGCAGGGAACTGGTAGCGGGCCGGCCCGTAATTTTGGCCGACGGGCGCACTGTTCAGCCGGAAGAGGTGCTGGGCGAACCGCAGAAAGGGGCCAAGTTCTGCTTTGTCGGCGACGTAGGCCGGACCGGTCCGTTGCACAAGATTGTCACAGGGGCGGATCTATTGGCTATCGAGGCGACATATCTGGAGGAGGAGCAAGAACTGGCGCGAAACCACGGACATATAACCGCCCGCGCGGCGGCTCGTCTGGCGCAAAAGTCAGGGGTGAAGCAACTCGTTCTTCATCACATCAGCCGCCGATATCACGCAAAAGAGATTCTGGCGGAAGCTCGCGCCGTCTTCCCCAATACGGATGTCGCAGGCGATCTGGACCTCTATCGAATCCGGCGGGGGAAGACTGTAGAATTGCAACTAGGACCGAAATACGTTGTCCGCTGAGGCGTTTGGCCCTGCAAATACTTTGGTGAAACAATCTTTCTGGGGGCGGCTACACCCCTCCCCAGAGGCAACAATTCTCACTGCTGTACTGTAGTCAAAAATAACGCCGGGCAGTTTCAGCCGGCATAAGCCTCAAGACCTGTCGAGGGACCGGCGACAGTTGTCAAGAACGTAGTTTCCCACCAGTGGCCCTCTCGACAGTGCGGATGATACGCTGCCGCAGCCGGTTGACCTCTTTTTCCTTCAAACTGCGGGCCGTGCTCTGATAGGAAACGCGATAGGCCAGTGATTTGTGTCCAACTGGCAGCGGTTCGCCGCGGTAGATGTCGAATAACTCCACCGCTGTCAGCATTGAATCACTGTTACGGCCGCCGCCGTCTACAATCGCATCGAGCAAGCGGCGTTGGGTTACATCCTCCGGCACGACGAATGCCAGGTCTTCTACAACAGGTGGATATACGCTGATCGGCGCCATTTGCGAAATTTGCCAACTGGGCCGCACCAGAGGCGCCAGGTTCAATTCGGCTAGAACGACGCGTTCGTTTCCTAAGCCAAATGCGCTGCGGACACTGGGATGCAGTTCGCCGACGACCCCCAGTTCTTGGTCATGGAGCGAAATGAGTGCGCAACGGGGACCGAATTGGGCATCGCTGCGATCGTCGTTCGGTCCGCTATCGGGAAAGGCGCGGAACAGTGAATCTTCTTGCGAGAAGCCAAGTCTTTCCAGAAGCGTTTCAACTATGCCCTTTAGATCAAAGAAATCGAACAGGTCCGAATCTGGATCGGAGAGCCCAGTGGAAGGATAGGACTGCTGCGGACTGCGGGCGCCGCGCAAAGCGATGCACAACCTGCGGTCCTCGTCCGGCAGCTTGTCTAGCTCCTCAACTGAGGCTGGCGCGCCGCTAGTCGTTTGCGGCCGGTAGACGCGTCCGATTTCGAAGACTGCCAGACGGTCGGCGTAGCGCAGGTTAAAGGCCAGGTTCTCCAGCGCACTCACGATCAGATTTCGACGCATCACCCGCCGTTCCGGAGAGAGGGGATTTGTCAAGGCGATGAAGGATGAAGAATCCCCTGTCACCCCCTCGCTTTCGAGATCGCCGTTTGCCCTCGCCTTGGAATCAGCTACGAACAGCTTAGCGTGGTTTTCCGGTGTTGTGAGCGTGTGATTCACGGTGTCCTGCAATCCACAACCGATGAGAATATCGCGGATGTTTTCCTCCGTTTCCAGCTGAATGTTGCGACGCTGGGGAGGAAGAACGGTATCGAGCAGCGTTTCTCCAATTCGATCGTAGCCGACGACGCGTGCTACCTCCTCTGTCAGGTCGGCGGGCAGAGTTACGTCCAGTCGATGCCAGGGGACAGACGCAGCGATCACAGGCTCTCCCTGCGCGCATGCCAGCCCGAATTTGGTTCGCTCAGGCGCGTCTGCCGGCAACTCGGACAGTTCTTCAACCTCGAAATCTAACCTCTGCAGAGCCGCGCCAATTTCAGACAGAGACAGTTCCATCCCCAGCAGGCGTTTCACGTCGCTGCAGGAGGTGAATACTTTCACTTCTGGCTGCGGCGCCGGATAGGCATCTACGAATCCGGGAACGACACACCCGCCAGCATATTGTTGCATCAAATGCGCGGCTCGGCGAGCCGCCAGATCGTTCAGCTTAGCTGGAACGCCGCGCGTGAAGCGGTGGCTGGCTTCGCTGTGCAGGCGCAAGGCCTGGGAAGTACGGCGATTGTTGATGCCATCGAATGTGGCCGCCTCGAGCAGTATATTGCGCGTGTTGACATGTACCTCGGTTTCGGCGCCACCCATTACGCCGGCAATTGCGACAGCGCCGGCCTTGTCGGCTATAACCAACATGGATGTCTGGAGTTTGCGTTGCTGACCGTCCAGGGTCTGAAGAGCCTCGTTCTCTTTGGCCGTGCGCACTATGATGGTTGGCGTCGATTCGCCGATTTGGGTAGCTCTGTCGACGAGAAGATCGTAGTCAAATGCGTGAAGGGGCTGGCCAGTTTCCAGCATTACAAAGTTCGTTATGTCCACGATGTTGTTGATTGGCCGCATGCCCGCGCTCACCAGCCGGTCCTGCATCCACTTTGGAGAAGGGCCGACCTCGATATCGCGAATAACTGTTCCTGTGAAGCGCTGACACAAGCTCGGATCGTCGATTTGAGCGGCCACGTATGAGGAGGCATGGTCGTCGCCGTGCGCTGCGTCTTCATCTTCTGGCAGATGGAGCGCCCCTTCGGTCAGAGCATGGACTTCTCTGGCTATGCCCCACATGGAAAGGCAGCGCGCCATATCTGGCGTCAAGTCGATTTCCAGGATTTCATCGCCCAGGTATTCGCGTAGAGGTTGTCCCACCGGCGCGTCTTCAGGCAATACGAGAATCCCTTCGTGCTCCTCGCTGAGTCCGAGCTCCAGTTCCGAGCAAACCATACCCCGCGACTCGACGCCTCGGATTTTCGCTTTTTTCAGCTTCTTTCGAGGACGCGGTTGCTTGTCGCTATAGGCATCGATCAGGAGCGCGCCCTCGCGCGCAAATGCAACTTTGAGAACCGGAAGATCACCTGCGGAGATGGAGCGGTCTTTGAACTGGAACAGATTGGGGGCGCCGGTAACGACTCTCTGCGGAGTCTGGTCCGAGGGATTGGCGCCGGGCTCGTGGGCCACGTCAACGAGGACCAATCGGTCGGCATCGGGATGCGGCGCGACCGCCACGACCTGACCGACAACTATTGCGTCAGCTTCCCACCATTCGCCAACGCGCGTGAGGCTCGCCTCCTCCAGGCCGGCCAGGGTCAGGCGTTCGGCCAGCTTAGTTGTAGGAAGCGGGATATCCACGTATTCTCGGAGCCACGATAAAGGGACAAGCATGATGTACTCCCAACCGGTTAAATTGCATTCTGCTACAGCCAGTAGCCGTCGACAGACTCAACTACAACGGTGTTACTAACAAAATAGCTTGAAAAAATAGTCTGGCTAACTTCGAAAGTTGAACACCAAGGCACGATGGACGACTTCGTGCGCCAACGAACGCCAGTAGCCCCACGTGCGACGATGAGACTGAAGATTGCGCAGAGTCTGGGCTACGGCGCACAGTTCTTGTGCGGGCACCGTTCTATAACCGGCGATCTCTTCCGTGTCAGTAGGGCGTAATTCCTTGCTCAGACTCTCCAGATAGAAGATGTAACTGACGTAAGGCGTGTTGGAACCTTGATAGACAAAGTGACAGTCCAACACGCCCACAAAACGGCGCAATTGGACCCTTTGCCCGGTTTCTTCAGCGATTTCCCGGTACAGAGCATCTTCGACGGATTCTCCGCGTTCGATGCGGCCGGTTGGCAATCGATAGATTGGCGTCTCGTATCGGTGCTTGGTGTGAAGCAGGATCTCGCCGTTGCATTGGCGGATGGCGAAAACAACTTCGCCTCGTCGATCTGGATCCGTCTGCCCTCGATAGGCGCGCATATAGGCATCCGTCTCAATGAAATGGCGGCGCCATAGCGGTTGCCCATACTTGCTTGCCAGGGCGTCCAATTCCGAACTTTCGATTAGGGGCGCTACACGGGAAAGTGCGGGCATCGCGGCACTGTTCGGGTCGAAGAGAGGAAAATCCCAATAACTAATTCTGTGGCCATCAAACCGGGAAACTTTGGCCCAGGTACGCCAGTTTCAGCGGTCCTCAAGTTCATCGGCAATCAGCGCCTGGGCCTCAGCGGGGTCGAGAATTACACCGCCACCCTCGGCGCCGCCAGACACGCCAACGCCACTCTCGCCCAGTTGTGGCGGAGTCGACAATCTTTCGAGGCCCTGCCGCAACTTCTGTCTGCTCTGCTGCAACCCTTCTACTTCCATCATCTGCAAACCATAGCGGTTTTCAGGATGGAGCAGTGTGTCGATGAGGTCCAATCCAATCTGCTGTCCCAGTTGCCGGCTGCTGATGAAAGACTTCCAGGGCGCGTGGGCGAGACGCAGAAACTCCCGCCCGGCCTGCGTGCGCATTCCTTGCAACTTGTAGGGGACAATGGTCCTCTCCAGGCGGATTGCAAGCTGCCATTCAGCGCCAAACGGGGCGGTGATGTCGCGTCCGAGGAGGAAATAGATTCTGTCGACATTGCTGATCAGTTCAAACAGGGTATCGTAGTCGACGCCGGTGGTAGGTGTGCGGCGAATTTCAGCGCCTACCTGCACGGGCAACTCAGCCAGGATGCGGCCAACGAGAGCCCGTTCCTGTTCCAAATCTTTAGTTGCGCTTACAAAAATGCGAAGTTTTTCTGCCATTCTGGACTTGCTGCTACCTGAGAGGGACCGAATGTGCTTGTGTGCCGAACATATTGATGTTGTAGGCAATCCACATAACTATTGTCGCTGATCTGAGGCTGAAACGCCAAAATCCAAGCTGTCTGGCGTCGAAATGACCGGTTTAGGGAAGGGTTGTGGAGCGTTGACGCTATGCGATCATGTCCGCGGCATTCATGATGAGATTGCGGCGTCTCGCTTCATTTGCCGATCCCAATATGCAAGATCTGCGTCAACCATGAGCCGCACCAACTCGCCGAAAGAGGCGGTCGGTTCCCATCCAAGTTTTTGGCCGGCTTTGGAAGCGTCGCCCACGAGAAGATCCACTTCAGCAGGGCGATAGAAGCTGTCGTCCTGGACGACGAACTCCTGCCAGTCCAGATCGACATGGCTGAAGGACTTTTCCAGAAACTCGCGAACACTGTGTGTTTCGCCGGTGGCAACAACGTAGTCATCCGGTTCATCCTGCTGGAGCATCAGCCACATTGCGCGTACATAGTCCGGTGCGAAGCCCCAATCACGGCGCGAATCCAGATTCCCTAACCGCAGCTCGTTACTGAGGCCGAGCTTGATGCGGGCAACACCATTGGTGATCTTGTGGGTCACGAATTCCAGGCCGCGGCGAGGGCTTTCGTGGTTGAAGAGGATGCCCGAGCAGGCGTAGATTCCGTAGCTCTCGCGGTAGTTTACAGTGATCCAATGGCCGTAAACTTTGGCAACGCCGTACGGGCTGCGGGGATAGAAAGGCGTACTCTCGGACTGGGGAACCTCGCGGACCCTACCGAACATCTCGCTGCTGCTGGCCTGGTAGAATCGGACCGATGGATCGACGATACGAATGGCGTCCAAAATGCGCGTGACGCCCAAGGCGGTAAACTCGCCGGTCAGCACCGGTTGGGTGAAGCTGGTGGGGACAAAGCTTTGGGCTGCAAGATTGTAGACTTCCTGCGGCCGGTATTCCTGCAAAATACTTATCAGGCTCATCTGATCGAGCAGATCACCCTGGACAATTTCAATCTCGTTCTGGATGTGCCTGATGCGGTCAAAATTTACTGTGCTGGTGCGGCGCACCATACCAACGACTGTGTAACCCTGCTCTAGCAGAAGCTCGGCGAGATAGCTACCATCCTGTCCGGTGACGCCTGTAATCAGGGCTGTCGGCATAGAAAAATTCTCCTCTTGCGGGCGGCGCCGCGCTTGCTTAAGGTAGCAGCGGCTCTGGCTTAGTCGCGTGCCGTTTGGTCTGTAGTGAGTCCCCAGGGCCGGAACCTGGCGACACCCGAATTAACGTAAGGGTCAAGGCTTTCTTGCTTCAGGCGGGTTACCCGGGCGGGCCCTGGCAAATTTCCGCCAATACTGAAGCACATCTGCCAGACTCTCTCGCAGCGATATGGTGGGGCGCCAGCCGGTCGCTTCGAACAGTTCGGCCGGATTGCAGACTGTGCATGCAACGTCGCTGGGCCGCAACCGTTGCGGATCCTGTTCCACCTTGATTTCGACAGCGGACAACTCCAGCAGGTTCTGCAAGAGCTCCTGTACAGAGAAGGAAGTTCCACTGCCTACATTGTAGACGTCGCCTGGTTCTCCGTGCTTGAGTGCAAGCCAGTAGGCGCGGACCATATCCCTTACGTCGGTGTAGTCGCGTTCGGCCTCCAGGTTCCCAACTCTGAGGATCGGCTCCTGCAGACCCGCTTCTATTTCGGCAATCTGGCGGGCAAATGCGCTGGCGACAAAACTGTCCGACTGGCCTGGCCCAATATGATTGAAACTGCGCACGCGCACGGTCGGTATTGAAAAGTTGAACCAATACTGCTGCGCCATCAGGTCCTGCGCGACTTTGCTTATGCCGTAAGGTGAATTGGGGCGCAACGGCGTCCCTTCGTCGATCGGCAGATCCTCAGATTTTATTAACCCATAGACCTCCGAAGAGGCCACAACAAGCACGCGGGCGTCCGGAGAGTGGCGCCGCAATGCTTCCAGCAGGTTCAGTTGGCAGCCGATGTTGAGTTCATATGTCGCCCAAGGTTGGTCCCAGCTAGCCCGAACGTCACTCCACGCCGCCAGGTGAAAGACGAGTCGCGGCCTGACGGTCTCTACAACCTGCTCGATCCAGGACGGGTTGCGCAAGTCCCCCTTGTGCAGGTGCAGCCGGTGGCGTATGGATTGAATCCGACTGTCGGCGCGATGGATAGTACCGTGAATTTCCACAGACTGGCCGAAACCTTCGGACAGGAGGTATTCTGCCAGAGTTGCGCCAACAAAGCCGGAGATGCCTGTGATTAGGACACGCACAAAGGTAGCCTTTCCTGAAAGCGCAATTATAGCAGATTCCGATTGCGTGTCGCGAACTGGGGTGATGCGCGGGCGCGACCAACGTGTACGGCATGGAGGAGGAAGGAGTTGCAGGGGGATTCCTCCGGCACAAGGGAGGGCCTAAGGCTCGAGCGCCCTGATGGACATTCGGCCCAAGCAACTCCTCAGACCTGGCGAAAAAGGACTGATGGCCGCCCGCTGTCCCCAGGGGAAACTGTAACTCAGGGTCGCAATAGGACGAGGCTGGGTAGTAACTATTATTCGTGAAATTCATATGTCGCCTTTCAAAGTGCTATACTGCGATTCAGGGAGTGATAGCCAAGAAGCAAGGAGAGGAACTTGAAATGCGAAATGCCCAAAAGAGCCGGGTATCCCGATTCTTCGGTCCAACCACTGAGAGGAGCCGGCCCAAGCTGGCATATAGCATGATCCTCCTCCTTCTTGCTGTCGCGCTGACCAGTTGTACCAGAGAGGAGATGCTGTACGACCATCTGGATACTTATCGACCTGCGCTCTATGTCCCTACGTCGGACGACGATCGGGTGATCGCCTTCGAGATTGAATTGGGAACACCCGCACGGGCTATCTCCGAGCATTTGGCGCTGGCAGGGCTGATTCACGACGCGGAGCTCTTTGAAGCCTACGTGCGTTCGACTGGCCAGGCACAGGAGTTGAAAGCCGGAACATTTCTATTGCGGGCCAACATGACGCCGGCGGAAATTGCGGAAGCCCTGCTCGACGAGCAGGCCGCTGGGATCGCGGTCACAATACGTGAAGGGTGGCGGCTGGAGCAGGTAGCTGACTCTCTGGAGCAAGCCGGGATAGTATCGGGTGAAGAGTACCGGGGAACCGCACAGGTACCTGACCTCAGCGCGCTGAACCGAATAGCTTCTACCCAGTCAGGCACGGCTCCACATGTTGATCCGCCCGCCTGCTGTGCTGTCAAAAGCGATCGCTGGCCGTTCCTGGAGGAAAGGCCGGAGGGCGCGAGCCTGGAGGGGTTCCTGTTCCCTGCCACGTACCAGTTGCCGGCCGTAGAACCGACGGCCGGCGACCTGATTGCTCGACAACTCGACGCGTTCGCCGCTCGGATGATGCCAATCTACCTGCAAGCCGAAGCCGATGGCACGAATCCACCGAGTCTGTACGAGGCTCTGATATTGGCAAGCATTGTCGAGAGGGAAGCCGTGGCCGCGGAGGATCGTCCGACCATCGCCGGAGTCATGCTCAATAGGCTGGCAAATGGTATGCTGCTGGAGATTGATGCTACGGTGCAGTATGCGATGGGCTACCAGGAAGAGAGCGATCAATGGTGGAAGACACCGGTATTTCTGGAAGAATACCAGGGTGTAATCAGTCCCTATAACACCTACTTGAATCCGGGGATTCCGCCCGGTCCCATCGCCAGTCCGGGCGAGGACTCCTTTCGCGCGGTGCTGTATCCAGAGAGCCACGGATTCTTCTACTACGTTGCGGCAGCGGATGGCAGTGGCGGGCACGTATTTGCGGAGACTTATTCTGAGCACTTGGAAAACGTGAGGCGCTATCTTAACCGGTGACCTTTCGGTTGTACCAGAGAGAGCCGTTGCCCTCAGAATCGTAGGCGATCTGGTTCGAACTTAGTGTAAGGTCGAGCGGTCGCCTTCCCATTTTCGAACTGGTTTCGCTAAAACCTCAAGCAAGGAATCGTGACCAATATTGGACATATGAGGTCCCCTCAAATTGGTACTTGACTCTGCGGCAGCATGAATTGACACGACAAGGACGATTTTCTACAATGGACTGCCGGGTCGGTGGCGGAATGGCAGACGCAGCGGACTTAAAATCCGCCGGGTTAAAACCCATGTGGGTTCGAATCCCACCCGACCTACTTGCTCGCTTCCTACTTTGCTGCCCAGTGAATACGAGGACACCTGGGAAAGCTGCTGCGGAGTCGGCAGTCGAGCCCCTGTGATATGACCCACCTCAAATACGTTGACACGCAATCTGTCGGCTTTCCTGGATCGAGGCTCAAGTCATCTCGGATAGGTCGCAGCGCAAAACACTTCGCCGAAAATCCTCGCGGGCGTGGGCGAAAATTCTGACTTCAGGCAACCGACCTTGGGCGGTTGCGAGCGACTCCCAGATTTGACAATCACACCACTCTTGAAGGAAACTAGCCGCACTCCCCCTGAATTAAAGCCCTAATCAGATTGATCTTACACACCCTATATCGGTAGTAGGCGGTCTGCGACCGGTTCCCGGCCGCACGTCTCTGCCAAGTCCTATCATTTCTTTTCCACATCCCCAAAGGAGGGAATCTCAATGAAGCAGTTCAGGTTAGTCGCGAGTCTCTTCATCATTCTTGGCCTTGTGCTGGCAGGTTGTGGTGGTGGACAGCCACAGGAAGCCGAGATGGCCGAAGAGCCCGCCATGGCAGAAGAGGCTGCCTCGGAGGATGAGACCATGGCCGATGACGGCATGATGGTCGAATTCACCCAGCAAGTCGAGCAGTTCAATACGATTGCCGACTATGAGGCAGCGACAGGTAACGAAATCACATCCTTCCAGCAGTCTCCGATGCTGGATGCGATGGTTGCCGATGGTTCACTGCCTCCGGTCGAGGAGCGGCTGCCGGATGAGCCGCTGGTGATGCAACCGGCCGACCAGATCGGTGAATACGGCGGCACGATGCGGAATACGCACGAGGGCAACTTCGACTTCCTCGAAGACCTTCTGCGCGAGTTCCCGCATGTGTACGGCTCGAACATGCAGGGCGTGCTGCCCAACGTGTTCATGAATGCTGAGACGAGCGCGGACGGCCTCTCAACGACGTTCACGATTCGCCCCGGCATCAAGTGGTCTGACGGCGAGCCATTTGGCGCTGACGACTTCGTCTTCTGGTACGAGGCGATTGCCGCCAACGAAGAGCTGAACCCCAACGGCGTCAACAATATGAAGGTCGGCGGCGAAATGGGCACTGTCACCAAGGTCGACGAGAATACCATTGTAATGGAGTTTAAGGCTCCTTACGGTGTGCTGCTCGAACGACTCAACCGCTGGCGCCCGATGCCCTATGCGCCTGCACATTATCTGAAGCAGTTCCATCCCGACTACACCGATGCGGACGATGTGAATGCAATTGCCGAGGAGAGGGGCTTCTCGAACTGGGTTGAACTGTTCCAGGCCGAACACGACTGGTACGGCAATCCCGACGAACCGACAATCTTCGCCTGGAAAGCTGTTACCCGCGGCGCCAGTGTGCCGGTGCAGGAGCTTGAGCGCAATCCTTACTACTGGAAGATCGACATCGCAGGCAACCAGTTGCCTTATGTAGACCGCATCAACCGGCCCAACCTCGGTGACCGCGAAGCGATTCTGCTGGACGTTATCGCTGGCCAGACCGACTATATGAACCCGTATACGCTGGGTTACCTGACCAACTATCCGGTCCTCAAGCAGAATGAAGAGAGCGGCGGCTACCGAGTGCTGCCCCAGTTCGGCTGGTCGGATGTGCTGGGCGTGATTACGTTCAACATGTCGACTGAGGACGACGTACTGCGCGAGTTGTTCCGCAACAAGGACTTCCGCGTCGCGCTGTCGATCGGTTACGATCGCGACAGGATCAACGAGGTCGTCTTCAATGGACTGTACAAGCCTTCGCAGGTTGCCCCGCCGGACGCTTCGGTCTATAACGGCGCCGACGCAGGCTTCAAGCTGCACACCGAGCACGACGTGGATCGCGCAAACGAGATCCTGGATGGCTTGGGACTGACCTGGAACGATGACCAGTCGCAGCGCATGCTGCCGGACGGTCGTCCTTTCGAGCTTTCGGCTCAGGTGCATACCGGCTGGGTGCAGCAGGTTCCCATCGCCGAGCTGATCGCACAGGGCTGGGAAGACATTGGTCTGAAGACAACTGTCGTTCCGTTGCAAGGGCAGCTGCATTCGGAACGAAGGTTGGCCGGCGACTATGAGCTCCAGATTCGCCCCGTGAACTGGGCGGGCCAGGCCCCGATCATAGGCGCCATGCGCGGCGAACCGATGCCAATCAGCAATAATTGGCTCGTGAACCCGCCGTGGGCGCAGTATGTCATGTCCGGCGGCGCCGAGGGCGAAGAACCCCCGGACGACGTCAAACGACTCTACGAGATCTTCGAAGAGTTCATCGCCGAGCCGGATGGACAGGTACGATTCGACCTCGAGGCCGAAATGTACAAGATTCACCAGGACAACCTCTGGGTCATCGGCTCGATCAAGCAGCCCGGCGACCTGGAAGCAGTCTGGTACGCCGTATTCTCGGGCCGCATGTACAACATCCCCAACCCGGTAGCCCCAGAGTGGTACTACGCCGCTCCGGAAACATGGGCCTACCAGTCTGAGTAGACGACGTTCGCAGTTCTTCTGAAACAAAGGGAGGTCACTTCGGTGGCCTCCCGATTCTGAGTTACGACAGATGCTTTTATACATCTTAAGAAGACTGGTCGTCATGATTCCAGTGACGATCCTGATCAGTGTAATTGGATTTATCATTATCCAGGCGCCGCCCGGCGACTTCGTAAGCTCCTACATTGCCGGGTTGGAGGCGCAGGGTGACATCATCGAGCCAGAGCTGATCGATTCACTCAGGGCGCGCTACGGCCTTGGTGAACCGATATATGTCCAGTACTTTAAGTGGGTCTCCAGCTTTGTAGAGGGTGATCTTGGCTATTCGATGATTTACCGCGAACCGGTTGTGGATATCATCGCCCAGCGTTTGCCGTCCAGCTTTACCATCTCGCTGCTCTCGTTGATTCTGGTCTTTGTGATAGGCATCCCCATCGGCATTCTTTCTGCTACCAAACAGTATTCGTTGGCAGACTATTCATTTACGGTTGTCGGATTTTTGGGCGTGGCCACGCCCAATTTTCTACTGGCGCTGGTTGGGCTATGGCTGCTGTTCAAGTGGACGGGCACCGTAGCGATTGGTTTGTACTCGCCGGAAATGCAGAATGCCCCCTTTGGTTTGGCGAAATTTCTGGACCTGGTCGGTCACATTTGGCTTCCGGCTCTGATCGTCGGCACTGCCGGCACTGCCGAACTAATCAGGACGATGCGCGCCAATTTGCTGGATGAGTTGCCCAAGCAGTATGTCACTGTAGCGCGTGCACGCGGTGTCAAGCCGACGAAGTTGCTATACAAGTATCCGTTGCGCATCGCAATAAATCCTGTGATAAGCACGGTTGGCTGGTTGTTGCCAGTGCTGGTGGAAGGTGAGGTTCTGGTTTCTCTGGTGTTGGGCCTGCCAACGATTGCACCGGTGCTACTGGACTCGCTGTTGCAGCAAGACATGTTTCTGGCTACCAGTATCATCATGATTCTGGGTATTCTTACGCTCGTTGGCACGCTCCTGTCGGACATTTTGCTGGCGATCGTAGATCCGCGCATCCGGGGGGCGGTATGACGATGAGTCAACCCAGAGAGACAGCGGCTGAAACAACGGCCTCCTCTGCCGCCGCCGGAACAGAGTCGCTTCTCTCGGTGCGCAACCTGCAGACCCACTTTTTCTCACGCGAAGGAGTTGTCAAGGCTGTAGACGGCGTCAGCTTCGACGTCAAGCCAGGAGAGATTCTCGGCATCGCCGGTGAGAGCGGCTGCGGCAAAAGCGTGACCAGCCAGTCGATCCTGCGCATCCTTCCCAAGAACGGCAAGATTGTCGGAGGCGAAATCCTCTTCAACTACGGCGATCGGACAGTTGATCTAGTCAGCGAAGACGCCGATGGCAGGGTTCTCAGGGACATACGGGGCAAAGAGATCGCGATGATCTTCCAGGAGCCGATGACCTCTTTCAGTCCTGTGCATACCATCGGCGACCAGATCATCGAGACGATTCGCATTCATCAGAGTGTCAGCAAAGAAGAAGCCCACGACCAGGCCATTGAGATGTTGCGCCGAGTCGGCATGCCAAATCCAGCCAGGAACATCGACGAGTACACGTTCAATCTGAGTGGTGGCATGCGTCAAAGGGCGATGGTGGCGCTTTCGCTGGCGTGCCGGCCCAAACTGCTCATTGCTGATGAGCCGACGACGGCAGTGGATGTTACGATTCAGGCACAGATGCTTGAATTGCTGCGTGACATTCAAGCGGACCTGGGTATGGCGATTGTCATGATTACCCACGACCTGGGCGTCATTGCCGAGCTGACGGACAGGGTGATGATCATGTACCTGGGCAAGGAGGTGGAGCACGGCACGGTGGAGGATGTCTTTCACCGACCCCAACATCCGTACACGCGCGGTCTGCTGGCATCTATTCCGAAGATGGAGCCGGGCCGAATTGAGATCGAGCCGATAGAGGGAACTGTTCCCAATCCCTACGCAATGCCGACCGGCTGCAAGTTTCACACGCGCTGTGCAGATTACATTGCCGGGGTCTGCGAGATAGCGGACCCGCCGCTCACCGAAATAGCCAGTGGTCACGAGGTGAGTTGCTACCTGTATGGCGGCCGGGAGGGTCTCGAATGACAGAGGCTACAAACGGGACGGTGATGAACGAACGGGCGATTATTTCAGTTCGCAACCTCGTCAAGTATTTTCCCATTGAGTCGGGCTTTTTGCGGCGGCAGGTTGGCCTGGTCAAGGCCGTTGATAATGTGAACTTTGACCTGAATGAGGGTGAGACGCTGGCCCTGGTTGGCGAGAGCGGCTGCGGCAAGACTACAACCAGCCATTGCATCATCCAGGCGCAACGTCCTACTGCGGGGCAAGTCCTGTTTCGCCTCGGGGACTCGCAGCCGATGGACTTGACGCAGATGGAAAAGGGTGAGTTGAAAGAAGCGCGGCGCAATATCCGCATGATCTATCAAGACCCATATTCGTCGCTGAACCCCCGCATGACCCTGCTCCAGATTATCGGTGAACCGCTAGTGATTCATAACATGGTAAAGAATCAGGCTGCGTTGCAGGATCGAGTGGCGGAGTTGCTGCAATTGGTGCACCTCGATCCCTCGGCGATGAACCGGTATCCGCATGCGTTTAGCGGAGGCCAGCGTCAGCGAATCGCAATTGCCCGCGCGCTCTCTCTTTCGCCGAAAGTGGTGATTGCGGACGAGGCCGTGTCGGCTTTGGACGTGTCTGTGCAGGCGCAGATTCTGAATCTGTTGAAGGAGTTGCAGAATCAGCTTGGCCTGACATACTTGTTTGTGGCGCACAACTTGGCGGTAGTCAAGTACGAGGCCGATCGCGTGGCTGTGATGTACGCGGGTAAGATTGTGGAGATAGGCGAAACAGAAGAGGTTTACACAAGGCCCAAGCACCCGTATACTGAGGCGTTGATTTCAGCCGCGCCAAATCCTGATCCCGACACTAAGCACCGGCCGCGGATCGTGCTTTCAGGCGAAGTGGCCGACCCAGGCAACTTGCCGGGAGGCTGCGCATTTCATCCCCGCTGCCGTTATGCGGAGGACATGTGCCGGCAGGAGACGCCAGAGTTGGTCGACGTTGGCGGCAGGGAAGGGCAACTGCAGTTTGCGGCCTGCCACTTTGCGGACAAACTAAATCTTACTGGAATCTCAGGCGGTATACAGCGTGAAGAGAGAGAGCGCGCATGACGCAAGCCGCGGGCACGGCGCCAATTGAAGGAATTGCCGCCGGCGAACAGACGGACCAACGAGTTCTAGTAGCTTCACAGTGGCAACTGATCCGCTGGCGCTTTCTGCGGCACAAGCTGGCCGTCATCTCTTTAGTCGTACTCGGGATTTTCTACTTCGTCGCCATCTTTGCAGAATTCGTTGCGCCATATGACCCGTACGAGTTCAGAGAAGAGTTGACCCTGGCGCCTCCGCACACGATTCGCTTTGTCGACCCTGAAGGCAACTTTCACCTGCGGCCATTCGTGCATCCTTTCGAGAAGACGCTTGACAAAGTCACTTACGCGGCGGTTTTCGTAGAAGATGAAACTGTGATGCAGCCGCTGGGTCTGTTCGTACGCGGCGACCCCTACAAGTTGTGGGGTCTGTTCGAGAGTGAGATTCATCTGTTCGGTCTGCAGGACCCAGCGGCCCGCCTGTCGCTGCTTGGGCAGGATACTGTGGGTCGCGACCTGTTTACACGGATCGTTTTCGGCGCCCGCATCTCCCTCACGATTGGGTTGGTGGGTGTTGCCATGAGCTTTTTCCTCGGCATCCTGATTGGCGGGTTGTCCGGCTACCTGGGCGGCACGGTGGATATGGTGATCCAGCGTGTGATCGAGTCTTTGCGCGCCCTGCCGACACTGCCGCTGTGGATGGCCCTGAGCATCGCGCTGCCTTCGGGTTGGCCGGTGGTCAGGACATATTTTGCAATCGTTCTAATCTTGTCTATTGTCGGCTGGACCGGTATTGCCCGGGTTGTACGCGGGCGCTTCTTTGCCTTGCGTGAGGAGGATTTCGTCGGCGCGGCGGAGCTGGATGGCGCGAGCAACCTGCGCATCATCTTTCGCTACCTGCTGCCGTCATTTATGAGCTACATTATCGCTCGCCTCACTTTAGCGATTCCGCAGATGATCCTTGGCGAGACCGCCCTCAGTTTCATCGGCCTGGGTCTGCAGCCCCCGGCCATCAGTTGGGGCGTCCTGCTCAAGGATGCGCAGGCGATCAGGGTATTGGCACTTTCGCCGTGGCTGCTGCTACCAACAGTGTTCGTGGTTGTCAGCATCCTGGCATTCAATTTTGTCGGCGACGGCCTGCGCGACGCCTCGGACCCCTATACGCACGTATAGCACGATCAGGGCAGCCTTCAAAAGGCCCACTACTCTTCCGGCACAACTGCCTAGAAAACAGGAGAACAGGACGATGAATCCTTTTGTCGACTCCAGCGATATCAGGGAAGACGGCAAGGCCTTATGCCAACGTGCCGATCGCGACGGCTATCTCTACATACGGGACTTCGTAGACAAAGAGGCCGTATTGCAGGCGCGCAAAGACATAGCCAATGTGTTGCAGGAAGTAGGTTGGATCGATGCAGGCACCGACCCGCTGGAAACTATTACCAGCCATCCCCCTCATGTATCGGGCGAGCCGGAGTTTTCACCGGTTTACGATAAGGTTCAAATGCTGGAGTCTTTCCACACGCTTGCCCACGATAAGGCGATCATGAGCGTCCTCGGGCATCTTCTGGGAGACGATGTTCTCCTGCAGCCCAGCAATATCGCCCGTTTTATCTTCCCGACAAATTTGGAACAGACCACGCCGGCACACCAGGATTATGTCCACATCCAGGGCACGCCCGATGTGTGGACGGCATGGCTGCCGCTGGACGACTGTCCGCACAGCATGGGTGGGTTGAGCGTGCTGACCGGTTCGCATAAGAAAGGGATATTGCCGGTCTCACGAGCACTTGGGGCTGGAGGACTGCGCGCCCACTTTGAGAAAATAGGGGGCGAATGGGTTTCGAGCCCGTTTGAGAATGGAGATTTGCTGTTTTTCCACAGTCACACAGTGCATCGGGGGCTCCCCAACCTGTCCGGCGACCGAATCCGATTGTCGGTGGACTACCGCTATCAGAGGGCTTCTGATCCAGTGATGGACAAGGTACTGACGCCGCACCAGGGTCGCCTCAGCTGGGCGGAGGTTTACCAGGGGTGGAAGTCGACCGAGTTTCAGTATCACTGGGAGAAGTATGAGCTAACACCGGTGGAGAAGGTACCGGTGCAGCCGGTGGAGGAGACCGGATAAGGGACGTAGGGCAGTTCCCATTTGGAATATCAGTCCCAAAGACGAGGGCATTTGCGAAGAATGGATTCATCTTCAGCAAATGCCCTCGGTTCGATCTGGCAATCGTCCAGCCCCTCGTTGGTTTTGCCCTGTTTTTCCCTCGATAAACAGGGCTACCCTGTGCTAGACAAAATTTTCCCAGGGCGGCCGGTCTCCAACCAAAAACAACCACGAGTCAAAGAGCCCCTTCCGGAGCTTGAAGATGACACGAGGCAGGCTGGCGTCCCGAACGGTCGCGGGGGCGGTCCTGTACGTCCCCATTGGGAAGGAGATGGGGGGTCTGGAAATGTTTAGCAACATGCACGTCAGATAGCAAGCCGATCTATGTCTAGCAGTAGCTCTTCGCGGGACACGGTGCCGCGCACAGTTAAGCCGCGTCGTTCTATGGCTCGATCATTTGCCCAAACTCAGAGTCGCTGGGGATGTATTTCGATCAGTTGGCTTTCCTGGATAGTGCGCATGTTCATCTCATACTGGAGCGGGGAGTCGAACTCAAAGGCCAGACGGCCGCGGGATTTGGCCAGATAAGTGGCGAAGAGCTGGCCGGGAACGCAGTAGACGAGCGGGGATAGCTCTTCTGAAACGGACCCGGCAACGGGCAGAGTAACGTCAGCAGCCTCTACCAACTGGGGATTGCTTTCGTCGGTTATGACAACACCGCACGCCCCAATTGTCTGTGTCGTGTGCAGCAACTCCTGAATCCGGCTGACACTCCGGCCCGAAGGGGCAATGAAGAGGACCTGCGTTCCAGGACCGGTGAGGAAGAACTGTTCATGCGCCCACTCTTCCAGCTCCTGCGAGACTCCGTAGACACGCGGGAGCTCGTAGGTTTTGGCAGCGTAGAACAGGCTGGTGGCGATACTGGGACCGGATCCAAGTATTGTGTAACTGTCGATACTTTTGACCTGCTCGGCATAGGCCTGGGCTGCAGGTGTGCAGACAGAGACAGTCTCAGCGATCAGTTCAGCGGTGGACCGTAAGTCTGCGCGCAACGAGTTAGCCTCATTCTCGGTGAGTCGGCCGCGCGCCACGCCGGTCTGAAAGGCAATCAGATATAAGGTCGTGAGGCTGGCCAAGTAGTTTACAAGGCCAAAAGAGCCGCGGCGGGGCTTGCTGTCATCCGCGTCGGTAGTCAAATTGCTGGGCATGCCGATCAGTTCGCCAGCGAGCCGGACGCTCTGATCGAGGATAGTGTCGGCTTCCTGCGCCAGCCAGCCGTCGGGATTGCCAGTGATCGCGACCGTATGTGCGCCTCCTAAACGGGCGTTTACGAGCGCTTCGACGGAGCGGGTCGCCTTGCCGGAGTTGGAAATGCCGAATACAAGCGAGTCCGGCGGAACGAACTCAGCGGCGTACCTGCCAAATTCGAGGGCCTCCAGCGCTTCGGTGGGCAGGCCGGCATAGCGGGCGAAAGCATAGCGCGCCGCCAGACCTGCGAAGTAGGAGTCCCCGCAGCCGGTAATGTAGATGTGTGAAGTCGACGTAAAGAGAGCAGGATCGAGGGCCTCGAGTTGCGGCTGGACAGAATCCATCACCGCCGGGATGGCGGGCCCCTGATTGCTGATTTCGCTCAGCATATCGTCGATCGTTACAGGGATCGGCTCGCCGAATTCAGCCTTACGGATTGGGCGAGCTATTATCTCTTCTTTCTTCATGTTTGCCTCTTGTCAGGTGCGTTCCGGAAACGCGGTCTTCTCGTCCGCGCGGTTGTCCTGCCTGCATAGCCTCTACATGACCAGCTTGACCTGCCCGTCCTCGACCACCACCTCGTAAGTGCGAAGTCTGAGGTTGTAGCCAAATGCCTTGCCTGTCTGGATATGATATTCCATCCCGTGGCCAGGGCAGACCAGCACTTCGCCGTCGTGGGCCCATTCAGTCTTCCAACCGGTGTCGGCATTGCAGATAACCGTGCCTTGAAGACGGCCGCGGCTCAAAGGCGCGGACTGGTGAGGGCAGCGGCCGTACAGGGCGTAATAGTCGCCGTCAACGTTAAAGACCGCGATCACGGCGCTGCCAACCTGAACTTCCATGCGGGCGCCGGGCGGGAAATCTTCTACGGCCGCGACGGTAACCTTGCGCCGCGACGCGCCTCTGCGAGCGGGCTGTTTTTCGCGTGTCATTGTCTTGGCTTCAACCCGAAGAATCGGAGCGCGTTCTCGCCTAAGATCTTGCGGCGAAGCGCGTCGTCCATGTCGTAGCGCATGAATCCTGCGATCAGGTCGCGTTCCAGGTGCGGCCAGTCGGAAGCCCACATTGTCGTGTCTCGGCCCTGGTAAAGATCAATCAGCTTGGCGAGATCGCCGCGCCGCGGCAGTGCCTCCAGCTCGTGCGTGCCGATGTACCAATCGCGGATGTATTCACTGGGCTTCTTTTCGAGAGCAGGCATCTCGGTGCGGTAACGCAGATATGCGGCGTCGAGCCGGTACATGATAAACGGCATCCAGGTCAGGCCGGCTTCAAGTATGGCGAATTTCAGGTTGGGAAAGCGCACGGGGATACCAGCGCATACGACCGACATGATCTGCAACATTGAAGTGAACGGAAAGCCCATACTGTTCACCTGCATGAGTGTATGAAAGTGTGCCACCCGCAGCGGGTAGTTGTCGTGAATGAGAGCCTCGATGCCATGAAAGCTGATAGGGAGGCTGTGCCTGTCGGCGGCGGCAAAAATAGGCCAGTATTTCTCATCACCGATCGGTGGATTGACGCCTACGTCGGGAATACAGACGCTTACGACATCGGGATGGCCGGCGTGGCGGTCGATCTCTGCGGCCGCCCGATCCGGGTGTTGGGGCGCGACGACGATGGCGATCTTGACGCCATTCAGATTCTGGTAGGCGTCGACCATATATTGGTTGTAGGCTGTGGCGAGGGCAGCCGCCCATTCCGGTTCTGGCAGATAGCCGACCGGCAGGAGTTCGCTGGGAAAGAGAATGCTGTAGTCAATGATTCCCTTCTCCATTCTCGCGAGCAGATCCTTTTGGGTCGCCAGCTTGGCGCGCGGCGGCTTGTCATAGGATGAGCCGAGCCAGGCGATATGCGCGATCATGTTTCGCAAGGAGTTGCCGGGCTCTCCTTTGAAGTCCGCCTGTAAAACGGTTTCCATCCGCTTGCGAAAATGGCCTTCCATGTAGTCGAGCATGAACATGAGCGTGTCATCTACATGCACGTCGACGTCAACTATTGTGAGTTCCGAAAGTATGTCGCTGTACTGGTCGAGGTCTTCATCCTGGACGGGGTTGAAGGAAGGTTCAACTCTTTGCACTCTGACGCTCTGCTTTTCAGTTGCCATCGGATTTACTCCCATCCTAGTCGAGCAAGGTGCCGGGAGACGTATTCAGAGAGGATGCCGGGAAAGCAAGTATATTTTATCGAGTTTAGCAGACAGGTGCGCGCGCATCAAAATCAATCTTCAGTTTGCCGGTTGCGTTCTCCTCTTGCCGACCGCGGGTTAGTCACGTCTATAAGGCCATCCCCAACCAGGTTGACGCTGAGCACTAGCAGGGTCAGGACCAGGCCGGGGAAACCTGGGTACCATGGAGCAACGGTTATGTAGCCGCGGCCGTCGCTGATGATCGAGCCCAGGCTGGGAGTAGGCGGTTGAATGCCGAAGCCGAAGAAGCTCAATCCCGCTTCATACATGATTGCGCCGGGGATTCCCATAGAGAATGCAACGATTATCGGGCCCATGCAGTTGGGCAATACGTGGCGCAGGAGGATGCGCCAGTTTCCAGTACCTATTCCGCGCGCCGCCTCCACGTAGGTCTGTTCCCTGATCGCGAGCACTTGTCCCCTCACCAGGCGGGTTACGTCAGGCCAGGCGACGAGAGCCAGCGCAAGGCATACCGTGACGAGACCGGGGCCAAGAACTGCAGTAACGGTCATAGCCAGAAGTATGACGGGAAAGGCGAGCATGATATCGGTAATGCGCATGATTATGTCATCTACGATGCGGGGATAGAATCCTGAGATGAGTCCCAGCAAGGTACCTGCCACCATCGAAAGGCCCCGCACCAGTATGCCGACGATGAGTGAAGTGCGGAGTCCGTAAACAACGCGGGCGAAGATGTCCCTCCCAAGCTGATCTGTGCCGAACAGGTTGCGCTGACTTGGCGGATAGGGCGGCGTGATCGTCTCTCCGTTCTGTTCTCGACGCATCTCGATCTGGGTTGGATCGCTGACGATGTAGGGGGCCAAGACGGCCAACAGAATGAGAATGAGGATCACGCCAACGCCAACCATGGGTAAGCGAGCCTGCCCGAAACGGCGCCAGTCAAACGTAGCGAATGCGCGGATTGATGAACGCATAGAGGAGGTCCACTACCAGATTTACCAGGGATACGGAGATGGCAAGAATCATGACCGATGCCTGCAAGGCGGGCAGATCGCGAAAGACGAGAGCGTCATAGGCGTATTTGCCGATACCAGGCCAGGCGAAAATCACTTCGATGATGGGGATCCCGCCGAGCAGGCGCACAAAGTCGGTGCCGATGGTCGTCACGATCGGGATAAGCGCGTTGGGGAGGACATGGCGGCGGATGACCAATGCGCCCTTGAGGCCCTTGGCGCGTGCGGTGCGGATGTAGTCCTCACCCATGACTTCGAGCAGAGCGGCGCGGGTAATGCGGGCCAATAGTCCAAGCGAAGGGAGTGCCAGGGTAAATGCAGGCAAGATAATGAAGCGGTCGAAACCGGCGCCATAACCTGACGGCGGCAGCATACGCAGAAAGACGGCGAAAACGATCTGCAGCATGAGGGCCAGCCAGAAGAGCGGAAAGGAGAGATTCAGGGCCGCAATTGTCATGATCAAGCGGTCGGCCCAGCCATTGCGTCGAGTTGCGGCGATGACGCCCAGCCAGATACCAATGAGAGCACTCGCTACCTCGGCAGCAATGGCCAACTGAAGGGTCTTGGGGAAGACCTCGAGCATGTCCTTCAGAACGGGCCGCCGCGATTGGTAGGACCGTCCGAATTCTCCGCGTGTCAAGTTCCACAGATTGTCCAGATATTGGACCCAGAGGGGACGGTCGAATCCCATCTCGGTGCGGATTGTTTCGACTACGTCTGGGTTGGCGAAGGGGCCTGCCATCAGTCGGGCAGGGTCGCCGGGCAGGATGTTCAGCAACGCGAACAGGACCGTGACCAGCCCAATGAGGATGGGGACAAACTGTAAGAGGCGGCGAGCGGTATAACCGAGCATGCTAGGGAGGCGGCAGTCTCAATTGAAGCGATTCTCGCTTGCCCCCGTACCCGCGCAACCGGTACGGTTCGTTCAGAGGTGCGAGCAAAGCGACTGAATCCCTATCAGAGGCCAAGGTCTTTCAAGTTGTAATTTCTGAGGATGCTGGCACGCGTCTCTTCGCTCCAGCGATTTGCGTCCTCCTGGCCGGCGAAAGGCCGATAGTCGTAACGATGCTCGTGAGGGAAGCGCTGCTGGCGGGCGTCGATTGCCAGCGCGATGACGCGCGAGCGCTCGCGGACTCGTTCTTCATCGTAGACGACTTCCTGGCCGCCATGAACGGTGTTAACGTTAAGAACGGAACGGCGTCGGTGGAAGCCGAAGTTGATCGTTATCCTTTTGTCCGGCGACGTATTGGCGAACGAGGCGTGTAGCGCCTGCCTGTTGGACATGCAAACGTCACCCGGTTCGCAGATCATCGGCACTGCGCCGGGCAAGCGGTCCGAGCCGTTCTCATCCACCATCGCTTTGATGTCCATCTTGCCCTGCTTGTGAGAGCCGGGCAGCAACCAGACGCCGTTCTCAGCAGTGCTGCCATAGAGTTGCGCCATGAAATTGAAACCGTGCGTGCCCTCGTCCCAGTCCGGGCTATCCCAGTGCG
Source organism: Caldilineaceae bacterium (assembly GCA_963662575.1). Lineage (GTDB taxonomy): Bacteria > Chloroflexota > Anaerolineae > Caldilineales > Caldilineaceae > Bin5. Next base: position 3,849,356 of record OY759723.1, on the reverse strand, counting down.
TTGTGCCGTCGTGATGCCAGGCTACGGATGGCCCCAACCCTGCACGTTTTACAATCACCGATTCTGTAAATGGAACAAAGTCGGGCCCGTTGATTGCTGCAGCGATCGCCAGTAGTTGAGGATGTCCGTAAAGCCGCAGACTGGAGTCCATGATCTGGAGAGGGCTGCCAATGCTGTTTATCACAAATTCAGGAGCATCGGCGGGCGGCGCTGGCTCGTTCATTTTGGCCGGATGGCGGCCGCTAACCAACTCTGTGCCGCCGTAAGGGTCGCTCAACGGCTTTGCGAAGCGAAACGATGGCCGCTCTAAATCGGCGCCAAGCGCGGGGCGGCCCTGCGCGTCAACCGTTGCGTCCTTGGTGTAGGGCGCGCGTTCCAAGGCGTTTTCCATTTCCACGCGCAGGTCGTTGAGTTCCTCAGCGCCTAGTGCGCCTTCCAATACGTAGAAACCGCAGCGCCAGAAGGCGTCTATAATTTCCTGGTCGAGCGTGCCGTCGGCGTTGAATCGAATTGGGCTGCGATTGCCCAATTCGTAGGCCCTGCGCTTGCCCTCGCGAACATACGCGTCCATATTCGTGGAATCCTCTACTCTGGAATTCATACTCATCGTGTCAGTTCCTTTCTTGAGCACGTTGTATGCACTTACATCTGAAGATGCTGCAGGAGTCTCTTGGTTCGTGGAAAGATGGTACAGGAAGAGCCTGTTTCGCGAACTCTTGAAATGATAATATCAGAAATTTCGTTGCGGGGTATAAGGCAAAACGCCCATCCCAAAATTGTTGGCGAGAATCAGGCACACGACAGCAATGATAATTATCAGAGCAGACACTCCCCAATCAGCCCTACGCCAATGGATTTCATGAATGAAGGTTCGTTCGGTGGGAGCGCCGAATGCCCGCGTCTCAAGCGCCAGGGTCAAGTCGTGCGCGCTTAACAAAGAGCTGGTCAGCACCGGCACAAACAGTGTAGCCAAGACTCTGATCTGTTGAATGGGATTAAAGCCCCCAAAGGAGACACCGCGTGACCTTTGGGCGTCCAATGTCTGATCAAACTGGCGGCTAACGGTAGGGATGTAGCGAAAGGCTGTCGTAAATACGAAGATAGCGTTGTAAGGGATTCTCCAGGAACCGATGCGAATCTGGGTCAGAAACCTGGTCAGATCACTGGGGTGGGTCGTCAGCACGAGAATGGGGAAAGCCAGGGCGATAGCGACAACCCGCAATCCCAACGAGAAGCCATAGTTGGCTCCTTCGAGAATTACGGGGATTCGCGGACCTCCTGGCGCCCAAGCGGGCCACAAATGAAAAAGCGTGCGCCACTCGAAGTCAACCGAAATGTCCCCGAAATCACCAAAACTGGTGAACCAAACTCCCTGCGTGATAACCATGAACAGCACGATGTAGCTAAGGACCCACATATAGCGAAATTTTCTGGCGGGAATTTTGGCCAGGGCAGCTATTCCTATGATCCCAAGAATTACCACTGCAAGGAACATGGGTTCATTGAATGCCGCGGCAATCACAAGGACAGAAATCTCAAAAAGAATCTTAGTTAGAGGGTGCAAGCGATGGACAAAGGAGTCTTCTTTGAAGTATTGAATGTCAAATGTCGGCATGGTAGATTCAGACCACTGATCATCAATCGATGATTCTAACTCTTCATGGCAGAAACCAGAGTTTCAACAAGCTCCGCCTGCGTCAATGGCGTATCTGAGATTCCATAAGCCCGCAGTCCCCGCGCGATTTTTGCTACCGGCGGCAGCTCCAACCCTGTGGCTTCCAGAATCTCCTCACGTTGAAACACTTCCTTCGGTGCGGCGTCACAGACAATTCTCCCGTCCTGCATGACAATGACTCTCGTTGCATTTTCGGCGACCAGAGCCATGTCGTGCGTAATCATAAGAATCGTGCGTCCTTCCTCATGCAACTCAAAGGCCAATTCCATTATTTGACGCCTTGAGACGAAATCCTGCCCAGTAGTGGGTTCGTCCAACACCAGGACCGGCGTCTTCAAGGCTAGAATCGAGGCGGTGGCGAGCCGCTGGCGCTGGCCTCTACTCAGTGCTCTTGGGTGGCGTTCTCGGAGCGCATACAGGGAAACTGCGTGCAGCGCCTCGCTCGTTCGCTGCTCGACAGTGTCCGCATCCAATTTGTGCAGCTTCAAACCAAAAGCGGCTTCTTCCCAAACAGAATAGGCGAATATCTGATGATCAGGATTCTGAAAGACAAATCCGACGATGCGAGACAACGCGGAAACTCTCGTGGTGCGAGTGTCGAGTCCATTTATTTGAACGTGACCTTGTGAGGGCTTCAGTAAACCATTGAAGTGCTTAACGAGAGTTGTTTTGCCCGAACCGTTCGAGCCGATGATGGCTACGAACTCCCCTTGGCGAATGTCCAGACTGACTCCATTCAACGCGGCAATTCCGCCCGGATATGAATAGCTCAAATCGCGCGTTGCAATAATGGTTTCGGCCGTCAATTTGCCTCCCGGGATTCGAGGAGTTCGCCGAATGCCAGAATACCTTCTTCGGCCGTCAAGGGCCAGCGGTCGAGGGTATAGCCATACTTGCTCAATTCATGGGCTACTTCTGTTGCCGTTGGCGCGACCAACCCCATTTGGTGGAGTTCCTCGGCCTGGGAGAAGACTTGGTGGGGTTTTCCTTGCATTGTAATCCGGCCTTCGTGCATTACCAGAATGGAGTCGGCAAACTGGGCCACGGCATCGATTTTGTGCTCGGCGATCAACACTGTCTTGCCATGCTCTTTATTTAACTCCCGGATCAGCTCAAGGACACGCTGACTGCCCTGCGGGTCAAGGTTCGAGGTTGGCTCATCCAAGATCAAGATTTCAGGCAGCATCGCCCAAATGGCGCCGATAGCAACGGATTGTTGCTGTCCTCCAGAGAGATAGGCCGGCTCACGCTCCATCAAATCTTCGATACCAACTGTAGTTGCCGCAAGATCAATCCGACGGAGGATTTCCGGTTTTCCCAGGCCTAGATTTTCTGGTCCAAAGGCGAGTTCTTCCCTCACGGAATGGGAGAACAACTGCGTGTCAGGGCTCTGAAAAACGAATCCGATCTTTTGCGCCAAATCTGGAATCGTTTGATGTTTCGTGTCTGTACCGTCAATGAGCACTCGCCCGCCTACCCGACCGGGCACCAGATGGGGAATCAACCCATTCAAACACATATAGAGTGTGCTTTTCCCGGCCCCCGTGGCGCCAATCAGAAGTGCAATTTCACCGCGCCGAAAGGACAGGTTGATGTCAAGAAGGGCGGGCTCTTTAGCGCCGGAATAGAAGAAGGTCAGTTCTTCAACAACTACGATAGGCTCTTGCATGTGTTTTCGGTAGGGCGTGGAAGTTTGGAAGGTCTAACCAATCCTCACGAAAGTACTGGAGAGGAATTGGCATAATCAAGTCGACATGAAGGGTAAGAAGAAACAGAAAGACACGCCTCCAGCAATCCGTAATCTGTATGACGTGAATATGGGCAACCTCCTTGAGAAGCAGGAAGATGCTGATGACAGCCGCTGCGGAATGCGCCACCCTGGCTACATTGCGTTGGCCTGTCCCCTTCAATGCGACATTGCCAACGCAATGAACCAGAGTTTCGCCAAAGTGACCCTATGCTCAGCGTTTATCCAAAGTAAGATCTTTCAAGAGGAGCACATTGGTTGAATTTTCACTCTCCAGAGGACTGGCTGAGCCAGGACTCCGCCCACAGTCAGGCCCAAGCGCATCTCAGGAAACTGCTATGCAGTGTCCTAATCTTCTGATTCTTCTTCGGCCAAGATTGAACCGGAACTTGCTGCGAATCGTATGCCGGCACGATGCAAACCTATGATCACGGCTGCTCCTATAACGACTGAGATTACGGTTAACAAGATCCGTTGGCCAGGAACGATGCCCGACCAGAAGGCAAATACCCATTGTTCGGGGCCTTCAGGGAAAAGGAATGACCAACCCAGGCTCAGGTAGACATGGTTGATCATGTATGCTGTCCATGAAATCACGGCTACGCCGATGGAGGTGGGCACAGGTTGCAACTCGCGAATTTTGCTGACCGCCCAAGGCGAAAACCAGATTCCGACTAGACCCGTGAGATACATAGGCCAGTAGGCAGCTTTGGCGTAGACATAACCTCCAATCGCCGAGAACATGGGTAACAGCGGCCAAGCCAGCAAAGCTATCACGTAGATTACTAAGGTGGCAATGCGTGCGTTGCGCGTATTCAGCATGAGCAGTCCTGCTGCCAACGCGCCTATCGTGTGGGGATAAAAGGTGGCAAATCCGAAATATGCAGTGGCTGGACCGATGAAACTTGCCAGCAACCCGCCAACTGTAGCTGCAATCGCGCCGGCGATTGGACCAAAAAGGATGCCAGCCAGCGTCAGGATAAACTCTTGACCGCCGAAGGTGCCCCCGCCGACCAGCGGGATGGCGGGCAAAATCGAGGCAACTGCATATACAGCTGCCCAAACCGCAAGGTACGCTACTGGTATGCCGGCGATCGCTCCTCGCCGGCCGCCCGAAATCTGAGTAGTCACATCTGCCTCCCTTTCAAGATGCATGCCACTTGTTCCGTGTCAAAGAACAAGTGACATGCATTGCGTCATGACGCTGAGTGCAAGGTGCAGATCCTAGGCGTTGGTGGCTGTTTGGCGACCTATTCCTCTACCCAAACCCGGTGGAACATGTGTGTATCCATCGGAGATGGGACATAGTTCTGCACGCGGGGTCGCGATACGTCAACATAGATGTTGTGCGTCAGCGGAATGTAGGGCAGGTCCTCGGCGAATTGGGCGTCTACGGCCTGGTATAGCGTGGTGCGTTCGGCATCGTCGACGGTGGCGCGGGCGGCGGCGATATTGGCGTCAACGTCTGTGTTGGCGTAGCGGGCGTAGTTGCCGCCGGCGCCCAGATTGTCGGAGTGCATGAGCGGAAAGTAGAAGCCATCCGGGTCGGCATAGTCGGTCACACGGTACATCCAGGCCAGGTCGTAGCTGCCTGTTTCCAAAGCTTCCATGTAGGGCCCGAATTCAGTGGGCCGAATCTCGATATTTATGCCGATCTCTTTCAGATTGGCCTGATAGATCTCGAGCATCTTAATCAAGTTGCCCCAAGGCGGCAGAATAACATCAAACGTGCCGGGGACGCCGTCGGCAAAGCCGGCCTCGGCCATCAATGCTCTGGCTGAATCCAGGTTCGTCGGATAGCTCAACATCGCGTCTGCATCAAAGCCGAGCAGTCCTGGCGGCAGAAGGCCCTGGGCAACAGTGGCCCGACCCTGCAAGCTGGCGATGATTGCATCCAGATCCAGAGCATAGCGGACGGCCTGCCGCAGCTTGGGATTCGTGCCGAATGGTTCATTTTCCAGGTTTACGGCAATGAAATCGGTGTGGAAAGTCTCAGCCCAGCCCAACTTTTCCTTGTAGACCGGATCTGTGCTGAATCGCTCCCAATGGGCGGGAGGAACCCAGGCCATGTCCAATCTTCCGGCATCCAGTTCAATGATGCGTGTGTTCTCGTCTCCGATAAAGCGGAACATGACCGCGTCAAGGAAAGGACGTCCATTCCAGTAGTCCTCGAACGCGTTCAGCGTGACATCCTGGTTGAGGTTCCACTCACCCAGCGAGAATGGCCCGGCGGATACGACATTCTGACCGAAATCCTCGCCCCACTTCTCCACCTCTTCTTGGGGCACGACAGCCAAGTTTATACTGGCTAGCATCGATTTGAACGGCGCCAACGGTTCCGCCAACTCGATTTCCAGGGTCTGCCCATCCACGACTCTGATTCCGCTGACTTCATCGGCGGCGCCATCCTGGAACTCCTGCGCGCCGACTACAATCGAAAGCATCCATGCCTTGGGGCTTCTGGTCTCCGGATTCAGCACGCGTTCGAAACTGTACTTGAAGTCATCGGCTGTGATCTCACGACCGTTGTGAAATTTCGCGCCAGCGCGTAAGTTGAATGTCCATGTCTTGCCGTCGTCGGATACTTCAAAACTTTCGGCTACTGCGGGTTCAATCTCACGGCCATCCGGTGACAGTCGGAACAAACCTTCCAGCAGATTGGGAGCAATGACTCCCTGGTCCCATCCTGCGATTGCGGCCGGGTCAAAGTTGAGCGGATCGGAAGAGACAAAGCCGGTCACGACTCCTCCCATCTTCGGCCCTTCGCTCTCTGACGATTCAGCGGCCATTGCGTCGTCAGACGGCGCGGAGTCGGTCGAGGCCGCCGGCGCCGCGACGCACGCAATCAGGAGAGAACCGACAAGAGCCAGTAACAATGCCAGCCTCATCACACTCTGCGTAGATTTCATGTCAATCTCCTCAAATTGTGTGAATTAGGACAGTTCGAAACGGCAGGTATGCAGTTGTTTTCTACGTGGAAGTCGTCGTGGACCATATGTCGGTTCGGCCTGGAGCGCTGCGCCAAAGGTAACAAATCAACATTATGTTGTCAAGCGTCCATTCACTGGTGAGAAACCCGCAACTGCCGCAATCTTGAATGGGCTTGTGCCGGTTCGACATTCAGGGCATGAAGTACTCCGAAATCCTCGATGATGAATGAGGCAGAGACCGCGCCGTAAAGTGCCGCCTGCAACGGACTGCCAGTGTGTGCCAGCCCGACCAGGAACCCTCCGCAAAAGGCGTCACCGGCCCCAGTTGGATCGACTGCCTCGGTGGGATAGGCAGGGATCTGACTCCAATGCCCTTCGCCCTGCAGCAGCAAGCGCATACCGCGCGCGCCCATTTTCACGCCGAATCCCTGCGGTCCGAGAGCGAGCAGCTGCTGAGCAGCTTCAAAAATGTGCCCCTGCTGCTTTTCGGTACCACTGTCGGCTTCAAACACGGCATCGGCATGAATGGCAAGCTCCTCGATACTAGGCAGCAGGAAATCGATATTTCTGAGCAAATTGGCGTCGATTTGGGCCTCTCGGTCCCAGTCCCACCAGGGCCAATCGAAGCTGACCACAACGTCTTCGCCCCGGAGCCGCTTGAGAAAGGCGGCGTTGGCGCGGCTGCATGGAAGCGGACCGGGAGCAAGATGGACGAAGCAGGCGTGTCTCGCCAAGTCGGCCCACTGGGAAAGGTCAGGGCAGAAGCTTGGCCAGATGCGGCGATGCAGGGGGCTGCCGGTGTCGGCATATTCGCTTTCCAGGTCTATTATGTCGCCGGTATGAACGGGCAGCGTCGAGCGCGCCTCTTCGACGCGGTCGGTGCGGCTGCCATCGGCAAAATAGAATGCGCGCGAACGCAGCAGGTGCGGCTCCTCAATTCGAACGACTGCGGAAATGTCGATACCGGCGCCGGCCAACCGTTCGAGCCATTCGCTGGAATAGTCGGAGCCGACCACGCTTACGATGCTGACATCCACCCCCCAAAGGCGCATGCCAACGGCTGCGTAGACGGCATTGCCGCCAAGTTGTCGCGGAGAGATTGTCCCGTCGGGGGTAACTACGTCGTCCAGTGTACAGTTGCCCACCGCCAGGAAGGGGCTAGCCGGAGTCATTTGGGTTGCTTCGCTTAGCGTCGTCTGCCTATCAGATTTCCTCGATTCTTCCAATTCTATTCTCGATTTCCAGCAAGTTTCCCAGACCTCGACCTGGTTGAGATCAGACGCGCATTCGAAGCATAGGCTGGCTGAATGAGACAGGAATTGTCTCTCCAGTATTGGCCGTTTTAGTGCCAGGCGTCATAAAGTGGATGGCGAGCGCCCGGCGCTGGCGGTCGGTCGTATTCGGCGCGGTACGGTGCAGGGTCTGACAGTGATGCAGCGTGATGCCGCCTGCCGGCAGGTCGCCAACGACGGCCTTGCTGTCGTCGACCAGTTTGCCCATGTCGAGCAGTACATCGCTGCCCTGGGCCTGGTCATGAATCATAGGGCGGAGGTGCGAGCCGGGGATGAACTGCATGGCACCGTTGTGCAGGTCGACGTCGTCGAGAGTGAGCCAGCAACTGACCAGATTGGCAGGCAGGCATTTCCAGTAAGCGTTATCCTGGTGCCAAAAGATCGGTCCGCCATGGTGAGGCGGCTTGTAAAGCGCCTGGTTGTGAAACAGCTGGATATTGGGGCCGACCAGATCATCGATGATGTCGAGGATAGCATCATGATAGATCAGTTGGTGAAATCGAAGATTGTACTCGGAAATCCCCATGAACTGCAGCATCTCCTGCTCGTCTTCTTCGCCATGATCGTGATCTTCTTCGCCAACTGCCAGGTTGCGAACGGGGCGTTGGCCGCTGCGTGCAAGGTCGAACTCGGAATCATACTCGCAGCGCATCTCTTCGATGAGCTCGTCTTCGAGTACCTTGCCGACAACCAGAAAGCCGTCTTCCCAGAAGCTGGCAACCTGTGCTTGTGACAGGGCTTTGTAACCGCTCTCGCTTTCAGCCGTCTTCGTTGTTTGCATTGGAGTGTTCTCCTTATCCTGGATGTCTAAAGAGTGTGGCAGGCTGCTGCGTTCGTGCTAGTGAGCGTGCCTGTTAGCCGCAATGGAAGGACTCGGGCTTCCTTGTTGGCGCGGGTTTCAGCCTTTGATTCCCGTAATGACGATACCCTGAATGAAGTATCGCTGAGTTAGGAAGAAAATGGCAATTGGTATGAGCGTCGAGACGATTGTCATGGCCATCAAGAATTGGATATCGACTTCGGTTCGGCCTATGAAGCGGTGCAGGCCCAAGGTAATTGGGAACAGTTTTGGCGAGTTCAGATAGATGAGAGGCGTGAAGAACTCGTTCCAGGCCCAGGTGAAATTGAATATTGCCACAACGGCCAGAGCCGGCCTTGTGAGAGGAAGGAGAATTCGGAAAAGGACGCCCAAGCGGCGGCAACCATCGATAAGAGCGGCGTCATCCAATTCCCTTGAGATAGTCAAGAAGAATTGACGCAACAAGAAGATGCTGAAAGCATCCCCGAAAAAGAGCGGTACAATCAAGGGTTTGAATGTATTAATCCACCCGAATTCACTGAAGATCATATAGAGAGGTATCAGCGTCACTTGCCTTGGCAGCATCATGGTGCTGAGGACGATTATGAAAAGTATGTCGCGGCCAGGAAAGCGGATGCGAGCAAAGGCGTAGGCTGCCAGAACGCTGGAGACTAATACGCCTATGACGTTCATTCCACTGATGTAGAATGTGTTGAGATAGTAGATCGTGAAATCGCCTTGCAGCCAGGCTTTGACAAAGTTTTCCCATTGATAGACGGGCGGAATCCAGACCGGAGGTGTTTTCCAAATGAGGGCGGTCTCCTTGCCTGCGGTCGAGAGCATCCACAGCCAGGGAATCAGAAACAGACTTGCGCCGGGAAGGATGAGGATGAGGAGCCCCAACTGACGCAGGATCGGTTGCCAGGTTCGACCGGTGTTTTTCAGGAAAGCAGCGTCGAGCGTTGTTCGCATCTTGAGTTATTCAACTGGCGCAAGCGAAGAGCAGCATCGCTATGACCTCTCCTCGCCCGCATAGTAAACCCATAGGCTTGAGGAGCGTATGAAAAGAAGGGTAAAACCGATAATTATGCCAAAGAGAACCCATGCCACCGCGGACGCATAGCCAAAGCGGGTCTGCTGAAATGCTTTGCGGTACAGGAACAGCACCATGCTCAGTGTAGAGTTGTTTGGCCCGCCGTTGGTCATGATAAATGACTGGGTAAAGAACTGGAACGCGGCAATCAAGCTGATCACGACGTTGAAGAATATCGTGGGGGTTAGCATGGGAATCGTCACGTGCCAGAAACGCCGCAAGACATTGGCGCCGTCGATCTTGGCGGCTTCGTACAGATAAGTAGGAATTCCCTGCAAACCGGCAAGGTAGAGCAGCATGTTGGCGCCAACGGCCCACAGGCTCATGATGATCAGTGAGGTGAGCGCCCAGTCGGAATCAAAAATCCAACTGGGGCCATCAATTCCCACCAGTCTGAGGGCGTTGTTGATCAAGCCCATCCGAGGGTTGAAAATCTGCATCCATAGGACAGCGACGGCCACGCCCGAAATAACGGAGGGCAGGTAGTAGACCGTTCGCCACACGCCGAGGCCAACGACCTTTTGGTTGAGGAGGAGGGCGACTGCCAGGGCCGTGCCCGCGCCTAGAGGGACAGAAACGAAGGCATAGACGGCAGTTATGCGGAGGCTCTTGAGGAAGAGAGGATCCTGTACAAGATCCTGGTAGTTTTCGAGACCAATGAAGACGTTGCGGGTAAAGAGGTCGGCGCGGAAGAAGCTCAATACGAACGAAAAGACCAACGGACCCAATGTGAAGACCAGAAAGCCTATGATCCAGGGAAGCAGACAGAGGTAGGCGGTGAGAACGTCTTCAGTCCTCTGCGTCAATCGCCGCTTGGCGAAGCCCGGCAAACTACGCTGAACTGCCACGGATCACGTTCCCCTTGGTAGTCTCTTCAATAAACAGGTCTTGAATCCTAAGAAAAGGCATGAATGGTTTTACTCAAGTTTCGCAGAAGACGCGAACTGCAAGCGCGCGATGACTGGCGACGGTCTGGTCAGGGGGTAGGGATGCGGCCCTACCCCCAAACGCCAGAATTGAAACTTGGCGAAAATTGAATGCTGCCGTGAGCTTAGCCAACGGCCTCAGTCGCCGAATCCCGACTAACCAGCCGCGCGCTCCAGTTCCACCTGTTGCGCTTCGGTTACCTGAGGGCCGATTTCCTCGAATATGGAAACTGGCGCCTTACCTTCGATGAAGACCTGATCGACTGCCGGATTGATCAGCTCCTCTGCAATCTGCTGATATCGGAAAGTGGGTCCACGCCGGGGATAACCCATCTGCAGCTGTTCGACAACCGTTTCCAGTCGAACATTCTCCAGTCTCGGGTCAGTTTGGCGCAGAGTTCCGGCCCAGGAATCTGCCATAGCCAGCAGACCAGGGATGCGGCCGGAGACGGTGGCGATCTTGTCCTGGTACCATTCGCCCGTCAACCACTTCATCATCTCCCAGACTTCGTCGTGGTTGCCCCTTTCTACGACACCCTTGTAGACCACCCATTCGTCAGGCAGGCCCATGCAGGCGCGGTCTTTGGGGCCGGTCGGGATGTGGGCAATGTCCCACTCGAACTCGGTAATGCTCTCGGCGAGCGCAAAGAACTGGTCGGCGCTGCGCTCGGCCATGGCAACGACTTCGGCCGGCAGCAAACCGGTCCACATATTGGGAATACCGGTTGCCGTCATCTGGTTGTTTTGGGCAAAGATGTTGAGGTCCCACATCGAGCGACGCACCCATTCCAGGCCTTCTTGTGCCTCTGGTTCGCCCAACCCGCAAATCATGCGAGTTTCCTCGTCGCGGACCTCGCCGCCATGGGTTTCCACGTGGTAGGAATAGCTGAGCCAGAACCCAGGACGCAACTGCCCGCCCCAGCGCGTAATTTCGCCACTGTCATCGCGAGTGGTCAGCGTCTCGGCTGCGACGAGATATTCATCTTCCGTCCAGTCGACAGTCGGCAGAGGCAGGCCTTCTTCCTCAAACGCGGTCTTGTTGTAGTAGATGCTGGTGATGTCCAGGTCGGACAACATGCCCATGCGGATATTGTTGAAGGGATCCCACATCTGATCCCAGGCGAAGCCGATATAGATGTCATCGGCGTTGGGAATGTCCACATCGATTAACGGTTGCAGATCGAGGAGCTGGTGTTTTTCGGCCCAGGTATCGATGTGGGGAGACCAGGTCGAGATGATGTCGGGCGCGGTGCCGGCCGCCATCTGGGTAAGAATCTTGTCTGGCCAGCCGCTGCCAAGCGGTTCCCACTCCAGCTTGGTACCGGGATTTTCTTCCTCGAAAATCGGGAAAGCTTCAGTCTGATTCCACTCATCCCAGCGCACGCCCGGCGTATTCGCGTACCAGTCCCACATTGCAAAGCGAATCAGGATCTCTTCGGTGGCGGGCATTTCCTCCCCGGACCCGGCCGAATCTTCTGCGGCTTGCGGCGCAGGCGCACATGCCGCCAAAACGGCTGCGCCTGCAGCAACTGCGGTCCCTTTCAGAAAATCACGTCTGGTTCGTAGCTTGCTCTCCATCGATCTGCCTCCTTAGATTTGGACCTTCGATCGCCGAGGGGGAAGAGGATTCTTCAAGTGTTTCCTAAGTCGGGTCACACAGAGTGAAAAACCTCTGTTCCTCATAGCATTGAACCTGATAAAAGTCGGGCGCTATGTAGCAATTCAGTTGTAGTAAGAGTCCCACCCGTTGACAGATGCCTACGACCTGCAAGCAACTGCTGTGTAGCAAGGATCGAAAGGTGGATGTGCAGACTTCCAAGAAACTCAGACAGAGGTTGTTTTTTCTGGCGGCTCTCACCAACTATTGGTATGTATTGAAAGGCAATTCGTCGAAGGTTTGACGTGGCAATGCTTGGGCATTGAAAACGAAGTGAGGTAGGAAAACTGAGGGATGGAACTGGTAGCCAATTCGCCGACCACAGTTCCCGATATGGCTCGTTGGCTGTAGAAGCCTTCCGATGGAGGAGATTTGCAGGCAATGACATTTGTCGATTTTGCCAGCTTTTTGCACTAGTGTATGTGTCTCTCCCTGACTCTCTACTCACCGGACTACAGGGGTCCAAGAGGAAAAGCCTAGAGAGACTGCCCCTCATTTTACTACGGCGATATTGGCTAGGCAAACGCGTTTCAGAAGCCCGGCGCGGCCCGCGACTCAGTCCTAATACTGGTCTCGTCTTGCCGATTGGACTGTACGAAGGGCATCATCCGCAGGAGGAAGCGAACTTATGAGCGGTCTAATCTGCCCTTCCCAATCAGCAATGGCGCAAGGGAGGAGGCACCTCAACGCGGGGGCGGCGGTGGAAGATCGACAGCATTGGAGAAGGCGTTCAGCACATTCTCGGTAATGCGGGAAACATTGTTGTCGTAATCGTTATGAGAAAGACTGGCGCACCAGCACATCGATCCCACCGAGAAAACGGCACCGTTGTTTGGCGTCTCGAAGTAGACCATGTCGGCGTGCACATTGTCTGTTTTACGGTCTAGCAGAACGGGGGTTACCTGAAGGAAGTCCTCTATAACCGGATAAATGGAAGGTCCATGGTCCTCAGAAGAAGCCAGCAAAAGCGTGTGGTGGGGAGTCCCCAGCCCGAGGTCGATGCGATCCAGTTCGTCGCCCGCGGCGCCCCCAAAAACCAGGCCGAAGTCGCCAATCGTCTCGGTTGCAGGGACGCCGTCAAAAATGAATGCCGCCCGTTCATCGAAGCTGCCCGTTTGTCTAACGTAGCCGGGGGCGGGATCCCTCCAGCCCTGCGCCGTGAACCCGATTCCCGCGATTTGGTTGGGCGGTTTGCCGCGGTGCCGCCACAGCCCGCCCAACTCGCCGGTTGTACTGTGATAGCACTCGCCGGGACCGGAATCCCATGCACGCGTGCCAGCTTGGCCGCGACGGACTTCAACGATGTGGGGGCGTTGTGGGTCGACGCTTGTAACCCAAAAGAAGCCGTTTCCCCCCAGATACATGAGCCGCCCCCCTCCTGCAAGGAATCCTTCCAGGGCCTCCAACATGGGCGCAGTCCAGTATTCTGGATGTGTACCGGTCAAAATCACCTTGTACCTGGCAAGCAGGTCCTGGCGCTCGTTGTGCAAATCGCCATCTGTTGCAACATCGTAGGAGAAGTCATTGTGTTCGAGCCAGTCGATCAAATAGAGGTCGGCGCTGAAATGCCGTGGTCCCCTGGTCAGGACATGGCGGTATTTGGGACGCATGTTTACGATCGGACGCAAACTGGACGAGTAACAACAGCCGCTATCATCAGAGTGTCTGTCGTAAAGGGACATAGCAAATTCGGGCCGTTCATCAAGGTAGAGGTCGCGCGGGTCCAGCCTGAACTCTCCGGCAGGCAGGTCGGCGAAGAGTTCCTTGGCAGCATCCATCCGATCATTGGCGTAGGCAAGATAGGTGAATGTCGGGACCAGGAAGAGAATGGAGGCCTGGGCAGAACCCCGAGGTGGCCGAACGATGAAAGGAATATGATCTTCCTGCCCGTCACCATCCAACCGCGCGGCATAGACGCCACTGCGCAGTCCTTCGGGGACGGTAAGCTCGAAATCCGGGTCCCATCCGGCATCCTCCAGGTCGTCCTCGTGAAAGTGGATGGCGCCGTACTGTTGAGGCGCGAGTCTGAGATCGACTTCTGTTGCTGCCCAGTTGTGGCCGGTTGCGGCGCGAACGGGCATATTGACCGTAGCGCCATGCAGCCCGTGCGGGCCAATGTCTGTCACTCTGCTTGAGGCAGGTTCTATTGAAAGGTGCCAGGAAGAGACCAAATCGGACCCGGCTACTTCCGCAGGAGAGCACTCTTGTTGTAAAAGCCCGATTTCATCTGCTTCGAGGGCCCGTTTGAAGACGCGCGGGCTGTCAATCTTGCCGTTGAAGAGTCCCTGTGCTTTGAAACGACCAGAAGGAGTCTGTTCCAGGCTGGATGCCGCCATCAACAGGGGGCAACTGTTATGCCAGGATGGGAGAGCTTCGACGGCATGGTCCACCGAAACGGCCGCGCCGTCGGAGGGCCAATTGGACTTTGGCACCTGAAATAGTTGCAGCCGCCCAGCGTCTTTGTCGAAAGCAGCAGCGACGAAATACCATTCGCGAGCCCGCATCGCAGTGCTCGTACCCATGCGCGTAATGGCGCCGCCGGCGCCCATCCAAAACTCAAGCGCGCCCTCTTTCCCAATGGCAAGGCAAATCCCTGCACCATCGGCGGACCACTTGCTGAGCAACCCCTGTGCCTGGCCGCTGAGAGGCGTGGTTGGCCAGATCCAGGCCTGGAGAGTGAAGCTGGTCAAACGGCTCAAAACACTATGGTCGGGCACGACGATGTATGAGCCTGCAAGAGCCACCTGTTTACGTCCCACGTGCCGGCCGTCAACGGCCGACGCCACCTGCTCCTCTTTGAAGCCGGGCCCAGCCGGGTTTTCATCGCCATGAATCAGACGGACCAGCGAGGTGTTGTAGCTCGGCAGGTCAGTGCTGACCATGAAACGAATCTGTTCACCGGGAGCGACGCTCAGCCTGTCGGTATAGCCTATCAACTCGGTTGTCATTCTCGACTCCAATAAAAGGAAAGAATATGACGCCGCAGAACGTATGCGCCGTTAGTCCCGCCGGTTCCTGTGATTGCGCTAAAGCACCCGAGCCTGCTTCGTCCTATCGAGACTGAGGGCTGCTCGAAAAAGAACCGGAACCGATGCGCGGCCGTATGGCTTCTGCATTGGAAAAGTGTGGGATGTACGCCATTGAGGAGTGAAATTCATTCAGTCATGGTAAGAACTGTTTTCCACTGGAGATTGGCAACCAACTCGAGAGTTGCCTCAGCGGGAATGTAGCACAGACGATTACGCTGAACAAGTGTGAATCTGGCGCCAAAGGCCGGATGCACGAAGAGTCTGGTCTGAGAACTAATTGGATCTGGGTAGGTTCTAGGTCGAGTTGCGGGTTAGCCGACAATTGAAGTCGCGAAGGCGAGGGTAAGATTGCCGATTCTGTCAATTGAAATCGCAAAGGGTGTTTCCTGGTCATGGCAGTGGAAACGGGCTGATGACGGGACAGCAAGCCCAATGAATTGGCCTGGGCTAATGCCGGCTCAGGGGACCCCCAAATTGCCGAATATGATTTCACTAAATTGGCAATACCATGATACATTTACATATAGTTCAGTCTGTCCAACTTTAGGGCAAGGCCAGCAGAGAAAAACGAGTCTTGCCAACCATAGGAAGCGTGGGGAATCTCCAATTGCAGGAACCAAAGTCCGAGTCTTAAAGAGGTGGACGGCTGGCCTGAGGGTGAGAGGCTGATGCCCCAAGTAAGACTGGCAGGAAGTGAAGCAGGCAAGCCTTTGCGATCGGGCTGACAGACTGTTTAACACATGATATGCTAGTGTGAATATTGAGGAACAACGGCGTATTCCTATTCGTGTGGTGAAGCGAAGAGCAACCACGTACGGGAAGAGTACACATAATTTCACATGAACGAGACCCAACAGATCACTGTTCCGGTAATCGGTATGACCTGCCTTGGTTGCGCTGCGGCTGTGGAAACCAGCAGCAAACAGGCCGCAGCAGTTGAGGAAGCGACGGTTAACTTCGCCAGTGAGCGACTTACTTTGACCGTCGACCCTACCCAGAAACAGGCCAACGAAGTGTTGGCAGACGTGCGCCACCTCGTAAAACGGGCCGGCTACAGGATCCCAACACTTACACTGACTCTGCCGATCGTAGGCATGTCTTGCACTGCTTGCGTTAGTGCAGTTGAGCAGGCGCTTGGCAAGGTTGATGGCGTCGTCTATGCCAGTGTCAACTTTGCAACAGAGCAGGCGCATGTCGAATATGTAAGCGGCCTGGGTGCACGCGCCCCGCTCGTAGCTGCCGTTCGCAGAGCAGGTTACGATACTGTCGCTTCCCCCGTCCAGCCGGACACACCACCCACGGTCAACGCCGTCGCCAACGGAGGACAACTTCCTTCAGTCAGGTCAAAGGTAGTGGAAGTTGAGCCAGTTGAGGATGCGGAGGCTGAAGCCCGCGCTGCCGCGATCCGGCATGAATTCATGCGACTCCTGGTAGGAATACTATTTTCGCTGCCGCTGCTGATTGTCAGCATGGGGCGGGACTTTGGCCTCCTCGGTGTATGGGCAAACGGCGGCTGGGTAAACTGGCTGCTCTTTGGGCTGGCGACTCCCGTGCAGTTCTTCGTGGGTTGGGACTACTACGTAGGCGCGCTAAAGAGTTTACGCAATCGCAGCGCCAATATGGACGTGCTGGTGGCAATGGGCACATCGGTTGCCTACGTTTTCAGCCTGGCAGTCCTGTTCGCACAGTTCGTCGGCAGCGAATCGCTTGGCAGCCACGTATATTTTGAGACTTCAGCGGTCATAATTACTTTGATCGTATTGGGCAAACTGCTGGAAGCACGGGCAAAGGGCCGGACCAGCGCGGCGATCAAAGAGTTGATCGGTTTGCAGAGCCGGACTGCACGAGTGCTTCGCGAGGGAGAAGAAGTGGATATCCCTGTCGAAGACGTCGTGGTTGGCGATATGGTGGTCGTTCGCCCCGGAGAGAAGATCCCGGTCGATGGCATTGTAATTTCAGGTGGGTCTGCCGTAGATGAAAGTATGTTCACCGGCGAGAGCATGCCGGTTGGGAAGGCGATAGGGAGCGAAGTGTTCGGGGCAACCCTGAACAAATTGGGGTTGCTTGGAATCCAAGCGACGAAGGTTGGACGCGAGACAGCACTTTCGCAGATCATCAGATTGGTAGAGGATGCACAAGGTAGCAAGGCCCCGATACAGCGTGTAGTTGATCAAGTAGCGGCCTATTTTGTGCCGGCGGTGATCGTGCTGTCCGGCGTGACATTTGTCGTCTGGATGCTTGCCGGTGCGGGTTTTGTACCTGCCCTGCTACGGCTTGTCGCCGTACTGGTCATCGCCTGTCCTTGCGCGATGGGTTTGGCGACCCCTACCTCAATCATGGTGGGCATAGGCAAAGGCGCGGGATTGGGCATTCTGTTCAAGAACAGTATTGCACTGGAACAGACGCACAAGCTCACCGCCGTCCTGCTCGACAAGACGGGAACAATTACCCAAGGGGAGCCGGAAGTCACAGACCTGGTCGTAAGCCAGGACCCGATGGGCAGAGGCATTGAAGGCCCGTCCAGTAGTTTGCCAGTGAAGGCGGAACAGTCAGACTTGCTGAGGCTGGCAGCTTCGGCTGAACGAGGGTCGGAACATCCGCTTGGCGAGGCGATTGTGCGAGCAGCTCAGGTTAACGGACTAGCTCTGGCCAATCCAACGCAATTTGAGGCAATAGAGGGTCATGGGATATCGGCGCAGATTGAGGAGAAACGAATCTTACTAGGCAATCTGAGGCTGATGGAGAGGGAAGATATCAACTTGAATGGGCTTGGTCCCCGTTTTGCTGAACTGCAAGCAGAAGCCAAGTCTACGATGTGGTTGGCAGTCGACGGCCAGGCCGCGGCGTTGATAGCAGTGGCCGACACGGTAAAGGAAGGTTCAAGGGAGGCAGTCGCTGCGCTGCGGAAGAAGGGGCTAACGGTTGCAATGCTGACGGGCGACAACCAATCTACCGCTGACGCAATTGCAAGAGAGGTTGGGATTAACCGGGTGATTGCGGAACTTCTGCCCGGAGAAAAGGTCGAGCAGGTCAAAGCATTGCAGGAGGAAGGTTTCCGAGTGGCGATGCTTGGTGATGGCATCAACGACGCGCCCGCGTTGGCCCAGGCCGATGTCGGCATTGCGATTGGCGCGGGCACGGACGTTGCGATGGAGGCTGCCGACGTGACGCTCATCCGAGGAGATCTGCGCAGCGTTCCCCATGCAATCGAGTTGTCGCAAGCGACGATGGGCAATATCAGACAGAATCTTAGCTGGGCATTTGGCTATAATGTTGCCTTGATACCAATCGCCGCAGGTGTTCTGGCTCCCTTTGTTTGGGCGCCGCCTTTTCTACAACAGCTTCACCCAATCCTGGCGGCGGCTGCAATGGCATTGTCGAGCGTCAGTGTTGTCATCAACGCTCTGCGCTTGCGCCGGCATCAGTTCTAGCCAGAGATGATATTTGATTTCGGGTACTTGACGCTGGTGCTGTCCCTGGTTCTGTGTGTTTTTGGAATGGCAGCAGGATATTGGGGCGGTCGGCTGGAGTCAAGGGAATATGATCCGGCGAGCGGTACACGCGGGCGATCGAAGAGTTTCGAGAGTCACTCGAATGCGTCTTGGGGTGAACGCCTGACGGGCAGCAGTTTTAACGCAATCTATGCCGTATGCGGGCTCGTTGGCATTGCTGCCCTGATCCTGTGGTACGGACTCCTTACTGACCAGTTCCAAATCACCTATATCTGGAATAGCTCGGAGCGAAGTCTACCCGCTTTTTACAAGTTCGCCGCAATCTGGGGCGGGCAGGCGGGCAGTCTCCTCTTCTGGACGCTGCTGTTGAGCCTATTCAGCACGGCGGCCGCCCTTACCTTTCGCAACAAGCAACGCTCCTTGATGCCCTTTGTCAACGCGACATTGTTGGCGACCCTGCTGTTTTTCCTCACGCTTCTCGTCTTTAGCGCCAACCCCTTCGAACAGATCGGCATTGTACCGAGCGACGGACGCGGCTTGAACCCACTGCTCCAGAACTACTGGATGGTTATCCACCCGGTCATGCTCTACCTGGGCTGGGTTGGGCTGACCGTGCCTTTTGCCTTCGCCGTCGCCGCTCTGTTGAGCAAGCGGCTGGACCGGCGCTGGGTGCGGACGGTACGCCGCTGGACGCTGATTCCATGGATGTTTCTCTCGGCAGGCATCATCATGGGCAGCCAGTGGGCATACATGGAGTTGGGCTGGGGAGGATACTGGGCATGGGACCCGGTCGAGAATGCCAGTTTTCTGCCCTGGCTGACCGCGACCGCCTTTTTGCACAGCATAATCATTCAGGAGCAGCGCGGCATCCTGAAGGTGTGGAACGTCACTCTGATCTGGCTGACTTTCACACTGGTAATCCTGGGCACGTTCACCACACGAAGTGGTATTCTGAGCAGCGTCCACAGCTTTGCGCAAAGCCCGGTTGGCCCCTATTTCCTCGTGTTCCTGGCACTGACTACGGTCGGGTTCCTGCTTCTCCTCTATCAGCGCATGCCCTATCTACAGGGCGAGAACGAGATTGATTCGATTTCCAGTCGAGAAGGCGCCTTCCTGGCCAACAATTGGTTGTTCGCGGGTATTGCCTTCGTCGTGCTGTGGGGTACGTTTTTCCCCATGTTCAGCGAAATCCTGACCGGCGAACGCATCGCGGTTGCCGCCCCCTGGTTCAATCGGGTTGCCGGTCCACTCTTCATGCTGTTGTTTGTGTTGATGGGCGTGGGCCCACTGTTGGGCTGGCGCCGCACGGGCGCGAGGGCTTTGCGCCGCCAGTTCACATGGCCGCTCACGGCCGCCCTGGTCAGCGTGCCGGTCTTACTCCTGACCAGCCGTAATGTCTTCCCCGTAGCGGGTTTCAGCACTTGTATATTTGTGGCGGCGACGATTGTGCAAGAGTTTGTGCGCGGCGTAAATGCTCGCCGCCGTACCAGAGGTGAACCCTTGCCTGGGGCGCTGTGGGGGCTGATGCGCCGCAACGGGCGCCGCTATGGCGGCTATGTCATTCACTTTGGCATCGTGTTGATCGGCGTCGCCATTATCGGCAATGAATTCTACCAGTCTACGACCCATGTCACACTGACCAGCGGGAGTTCGGTCGAGCTTTCAGGCTACACTTTGACCTATACGGAACTTGAAACGGAGCGCAGAAGTAACCATACCGAAGTGAGGGCGAATCTTCAGGTGACTGATTCGGCAACCGGCAGGTTTTTGAGCGTGATAGTCCCTCGCCGCAACATCTATGACAAGACTCCGGATCAGCCAACCAGTGAGGTTGGACTGCGCATGACGCCGGCAGAAGACGTATATGTAATTCTGAACGGCTGGGAAAGTGACGGCGACAGCGCTACGTTTACCGTCTACGTCAACCCGCTGACAATGTGGATGTGGGTCGGCGGCCTTTTCGTCGTCCTGGGAACTGCCGTTAGCGTGTGGCCTCATCCGCGCCCGGCGGGAGCGACCCGCGCGGTGACCTCCCCATTCCCGAAATCGGCCACTGCCGGCCGGGCGACGGCCTGACTGGGCGAAGTGCCCCCAGGGCTGGCACGAATCATTTTTCAATTCCCCTGTCCCGGTTGCCAAGAGGGCAGTCGGGCTCCTCGCATATAGGCCGTAGCCAGAAAGCGTTTACATAGAGAGATGTGGGTTTCACTTTTCCTGATAGGTATTGTGGGTGTAGTCGCCATTGGATTCGTCATTTGGCCTCTCTTCCGCCGGATGCCTTTGACCAGCCTTCCAGAAGTGGAGGAGGTTGCCAATCTGCATACGCGTAAAGAGGTGGCACTAGAGGCGATTAGGGAGCTGGAGTTTGATCACAGCGTCGGCAAGATCGAGAATGCCGATTTCGAGCGCTTTAACCGGATTCTGCGTAACAGGGCTTTGAGGCTGATTGAACAGGTCGATTCACTGCCCAGCGACTCAGAGAATATAGAAGAAAATACTATCGGTCTAGACGACCAGTTGGAAAGCGATATCGCAGTTCGACGCCGGGTAGAGGATTTGCCGCCAGATGAAGGCCGCAGTCGTTTTCAAGAAGAATGACATTCGTATAGCCGATGTCCCGCGTCCCCGCGCGGGCCCCGGAGAAGTTGTTGTACGGGTAATGGCGTCCGGCATCTGCGCTACCGATGTCAAAATCCTTAGCGGTGCCGGGATTCCAGCCGATCTTCCGGCAATCCTTGGGCATGAAGTTGCCGGTACGATCGTGGAATTGGGGGCGGGGACCAGGAAAGCCGGCCTCTATGCGGGCCAGCGGGTGGCTGTCTACCCGATTGCTGCCTGCGGCGAATGCTTTTACTGTCGACAGGGACGCAACAGCCTCTGTCAGCATGAGCACGGCCTTGGTCATGGTGACGACGGTGGATTTGCCGAATTCGTGCGCGTACCGGCTGAAGTGGTTCGGCTGGGCGGCGTATTAGATATTGGAGACATGCCATTCGATCTGGCCGCGATGATTGAGCCGACCTCCTGTTGTATTGCCGCGGCAGACCAGTGCAAGACCAAGGCGGGAGACACCGTGGTGGTGGTTGGCGCCGGTCCTTTGGGATTGTTGCATACGATTGTATCGAATGCCCTGGGCGCCGACGTAGTCTGCGTAGATGTCAACGAGGCCCGGTTGGTTACGGCCCGGAAGGTAGGCGCACACCGGGTCGTCAACCCGGAAAGAGAGGATACTCTGGCAGTTGTGCGCGAGATGTCCGAATTGGGTGCTGATGTCGTCATTGCGGCTGTCGGTGTGCCGAGAGTTATGGAGAGCTACCTGCCTCTCGTGCGCAATGGCGGCGTCTTTAACATCTTTGGCGGCACGCCGCGAGGGGAAAATATGACGGTAGATCCTCGTTGGATCCATTACGGTGAGATAGTGTTGACAGGTACCTTTGCGTCGTCAGTGCAACAATTCCACCGAGCATTTCATTTTGTCGAGGACCACTCTGAAGAGATCGCAGCCGTAATATCGACGCGTTGCGGTTTGGACGACATTCTGGCGGCAGTGCAGCGAGTCCAGGCAGGAGAAGGGACGAAGTCCATACTGATGTTTTCAGGATAAGTTGGTTGGCGTAGTGACGAGCGGGAGCAACTGAATGAAAGTCAAATGGTATGCCCATGCATGTCTGCGGATAGAAGGCAACGGCGTCAGCATCATCACCGATCCTTATACGCCCCACAAGTCTGGATTCGCAGCCGTGACGGAAACAGCCGACATCGTGGTTCGCAGTTCAGACGACGACTCCGCCCATGCCAACGCCGCCATGATACCGGGAACGCCGGAAATAGTTACGGCTACGCACCTTCTGCCCTATGATGGCGAGAATGGTACAGGTGTCAGCGGTAGTCACGATAGGCAGGCCGCGCAAGCCACGGTCCTAACGCGTGCGGGCATTCGATTTACCGCCATCCCAGCAATGGAGTCGATGCTTGTCAAGTTGGAGCCGCGCGATAATGCAATGTACCGTTTTGTCGTCGAAGGAGTCCGTATTGTGCATTTCGGCGACGTTGGCAATCGTCTTGAGGTCTGGCAGTTGGAGCAGATAGGCGATGTGGATGTTGCCATCGTGCCAACGGGCGGGCCGCCCACGATTGAGTTGGATGATCTGCACGATGCTCTGCATATTTTGCGTCCGGCGGTGACGATCCCGATGCACTACGCGTTGCCCGGTTGCAAGTTCCCAACGATGGCAGATGTGCGCGATTTCACGCAATGTTATCCGCCAGAGCGCGTCAAATTGGCCAGTACACCTGACGTCATTCTGGAGAAAGCCAGCCTGCCGGCGGAACCGGAGGTTTGGGTTCTGCAGGCAACCACGGCAGGATAACGTCGATGGATGTTGCAACCGAACAGAGGGCGGTGCATCTATGGGCGGCGTTCTGGCTGCCCGGTGAGAGCATGGTTCCTGGTTAACCTGAGAGCTGTCGCCTGCCGGAAAAGATAGGGGCAGTCAACGCGCCGGCAATGCTGACAAGTGAAGCCGTCAGGTATAGCCACGTCAACCCGACGGCGCCGAGAACAAGGCCAAGCAGCCAACTCCCCAGCCCAATTCCAAGATCGAAAGCCAAATAGAAGCTGGCGGTAGCGCGACCGCGCCGCGTGTCTGGCATGCGATCGACGCAGATTGAGATCAGGGCGGGGTGTGTGATTCCGGATCCGACGCCCATCAGTACGGCGCTGGCAAGCAATAGCGGCATGGTAGAAGCAGCCGCGAAACCTGCCAAGCCGCCGGCATTCACCAGCAAGGCGGGGAGAAGGACCTGGCTGCGATCGGGGCGGTCCAGCAGGCGGCCGGTTACCACACGCGTGGCGATGATTGAGACCCCATAAACACCGTAGGCAGCGCCGACCGACGCCAACTCCCTACGCTCTGCTAGCAGGGGCAAAAAGGAGAAGAGGGCTCCGAAGCTCACCCCAAAAAGCGCGGTCGTGAGCATTGGGCCTCGCAATGGCGGGGGCAACGTGATCAGATTGGAGAGCCTGAAACTGCCGCCCACGCCTACGTTCGCCCTCGGAATTATTCGCCAGACGAGCACTCCCGCCAGTAGAGACAACCCTGCGCTCAGAAAGAATGCGCTGTGACCGATGCCGCGGCCCCACAGAGGGCACACGCTGATGCTCGCGCCTCCGTCCAATGCGTAGGGCGCCGTGGTACACCAGGTTGGACAAGGGGAGGTAGGACAGCCGAACTGCTGGGTGAGAAACTCAAGGCCGGTGCTGACGGTTGCCGGAGTCAAAGTGATTGCGACGTTGGCCGCTACGCCGAACAGGGCCAGGGCCGCGCCGCGACGGGCCGCCGGCGCCAGTTCGGCAACCAGCGCGGTCGCGGCGGTCGTAAATGTGACGTACCCGGCCGCCTGCAGGACCCGCAGCCCGAAGAGGAGAAGCGGACTGGTTGTGAAGCTCATCAGGGCCGCGCCGGCGGCAAGCGCGGCCGTTCCGAACAGGATAATTGGCCGGCTGCCCAGGCTATCGTTGACCGCGCCGGCCAGCGGGCGTCCAAAGAGCGAAGCAACGCCAAAGGCCCCCAAGACGAAGCCTATCTGCCAGTCAGGCAAGCCTACGGCCTCCAGGTAGAGGGGAATCGGTACCAGGAGGGCGTAGAACGCGCCGAAGAAAAGCAGAGTTGCCGACCAGACCGTCCAGTACCTGCTCACTGTTGGGGCTTGCGCGCCTCGATGCTACTGCTTGTAAAGCGCTGAAGGAGTTCCTGCAATACTTGCGGCTGGAGGTCGGTAAGGGCAGATGGAAGGTCGCCGTTGAAGTCGGCGGCACAGTATCTTTGCTCTACCTCAATTGCGATTTCCTCGAAGCCAGCTTCTTGCAGTAGGCTGGTGAGTTCTGTGACGGTCAGGGCGCCGGCGATGCAGCCGGCCCAACTCAGTCCGGCCCGAATCTGCTCCTCGCTAACCGGCAGACCGTCAAGATCGCCATCAACGACAATATCGGAAATCGCCAACCGTCCCCCGGGCTTCAGCACGCGGAAGGCCTCGCGCAGAACTATGCTCTTGTCCGGCGTGAGGTTTACGACGCAATTGGAAATAATCACGTCGACTGCGTCTGCGTGCAGTGGCAGATCTTCCAGGTCGCCCTTGCGAAATTCCACGTTTGCCGCGCCGATCTTGGCCGCGTTGCCACGTGCCAGCTCCAGCATTCTGTCGGTCATGTCGACGCCGTAGACGTAGCCGTCATCCCCCACCTGGCGGGCCGCAAGCAGGACGTCCAACCCGCCGCCGGAACCGAGATCGAGGACGGTTTCGCCGGGCCGCAGCGAGGCGATGGCATGAGGATTGCCGCAGCCGCGGCTGCTGTTGACAGCTGCGTCGGGCAGTTGACTAAGGTCTTCGCCCTCATAGAGTTCGCTGCCGCAGCAATCCGACTGGTTGCTCCCAGTCAACTGTAATTCGGCCACATCGCCGTAGTAGCTCTGTACTTCCTCCCTGATCGCCACGGCATCCTGGTGTGAGGATTGCGGCATTGTACCGGTTGCTCCGCAGCAATCGCCTGTCTGTTGTTCACTTGGTTTATGCAGTACATCAAATTGGGTTGACATGAGGTGTTTCTCCTAAGTGGTGGGTGATCGAGCCCAGGAATGAATAGAGAGGCCCGATGCCATCCTCGTTGACTGAATAGTAAATCCAGGTGCCCCGCCGTTCGCTCACCACTAATCCCGCCTTGCGCAGCACACGTAAATGGTGAGAAATAGTGGGCTGCGATAGCGAAAACATGGATTCGATATCGCAAGCGCAGACGGGGTCTGACTGCAATGCCAGCATCTCCAGGATTTGCAAGCGAACCGGATGGCCGACCGCCTTGAACGCGGCCGCGAGAGTGCCTGCGCTTGCACTGGTGACGACCTCGGCCTCGGCAATTGAGGAGACTGCATCGGGGAAAAGGGAGTCGTCACTTGAGACTGTTGCAAGACCTTGATCGTCACCATTTTCTGATCGGTCGACAACCATCGGCTCTTTTTCCATGGCTTGTCATGATTCCTATTGTTGTGCCTTAACGATAGCGTCAATATGGTTTGAGAAGGAGTCGCGTTCACCCTTCAAATTCCCAACAGTCTAGCCCCTATATAGACAATTGTCAATATAGAGTAAGGTCTTTTTTCTGTGCGTTACACTGCGAACCCCTGAAGGAATCTTTATGGCGTGCGAGACCCTGCTGATGTTTGCATGCATTGCCAAGACTGTGCCAACCCACTCGAGGGCCATCACCATCGCATGATCTGCGACGGGATCTGTCGCGCTCAACTCAGCAAATCAATGATGAGGGAACTATATACATAATTAGTGACCAAAACCGGGCCAATGACCGGGATCGGGACATTTAGAGGGTAGAAGTGTTCTGTCTAAGTACCAGTGCCCTGACACCCAGGGAACGCGGTAAGCAAGGTTACTAGAATGTTTTCAAAGTGTGAAGCGGCTATACTTGTTATCACTTGGGAAATTGCGGTGTATGTACCCATAATCACGCCCTTTCTTTTATCAAGTTGCGCTGCGGGTAGGCAGAGTGATTTAATCACTAGAACTACAAGTCCGAGGGTGCAGGAACCCAGTGCATGAGGGCACTGGCACTTAGGGGGTCGCCTCGTTCAGGTGTTACGGGGTAGCGTACAACTGGGAAGAGCAATAGAAAGCTCGCCACGACAAAAGAGGCTGTTGATGATCAGAAAATATTCACCTGTGATTGCGTCCTTATTTCTGTGGGGCCTACTCGCCAGTGGTTGCACAATTGAGTGGCATGACGGCCCAGGCCCTGGAGGAACATCCGAGTCGATGTTTCCTCGACCATTTGACACCGCTACGCCGACCGCTACGCCTACTCCGACCGCTACGCCGACCCCGACCACTACGCCAGAAGCAGACGAAAAACAGTCGGGTGAATAAAAGAGCGATGTATGATCAAAAACACCTAGCGCACAGGGAACAGCAAGGCTAGAAGGCAGGGTAGAATACCTTGCCACCAAAGACGACGTAACCCAAGCCTCCCTGAGCACTATTAAATGGATAGTGGGGGTAGGCGTTGGCTTACTGGCGGCCCTGGTCAGCATGTGGGCCTATCTTCTATCTCGGCTCCCATAGCTCGGCGAAAAAATATTGCCTCGATTTTCAAAATGACCGATTCCGGTCTCGCAAGTGACCGGAATCGGTACAATTCGCGCACCAATAATTAAAACCCACTTCACTAATTACGTATATAGTTCCCAATGATAATGGACAGCGTGTGTGGTAGAATTCCGTGTTATGAATCCAGTCACAATCTCCCAGTTATCGGCAAAGATTTCGTCGCTATTTGAGGAAGATGACTTTCTCCGTGATGTCTGGGTGTTGTCCGAAGTCAGTAGTTGGAACCGGGCGGCCAGCGGGCACATTTATTTCAGTATGAAGGACGGTGGAGCGGTTATCTCTGCGGTCATGTGGCGGGGGAGCGCCTACCGCCATACCTGGCTCCCCAAAGTTGGCGATCAGATCCTGTCCCACGGGTATGTAGGCGTCTACCCCGAGCGCGGCGTCTACCAGTTCTATGCGGACGAGATTCGGCCCGCGGGCCGGGGGCAACTGTACGCGCAGTTTGAGGCACTCAAGGAAAGGCTGGCAGCTGAAGGCCTGTTCGAGGCGACGCGCAAGCGACCGATAGCGGCGGTGCCGCGAAGGTTGGGCATAGTAACAAGCCTAGGTGCAGCCGCGCTTCAGGATGTGTTGCGCGTCCTGGGCCAGCGCTGGCCCCTGGCTGAGGCAGTTCTTTTTCCGACGCAAGTCCAAGGGACCGAGGCGCCAAGCCTGATTGCAGCTGCTATTGCTGCTGCCAACAGGTTTTCGGGCAAAGTTGGCTCGTCAGGCAGTCATTCAGATTTTGGCCAGGCTGATCTGCCGTTGCTTTCCATCGCCTCCGGCAGTGAATCATCCGGTACCGAAGCAGGTCGGCCAGATGTAGTCGGAGAAAAACTCGATACGATTCTGTTGGTACGGGGGGGCGGCTCGATTGAGGACCTGTGGGCCTTCAATGAGGAGCAAGTCGCATACGCGATTGCCGATAGTAGTACACCGATTGTGACTGGGGTTGGACATGAGACCGACTTCACGATTGCCGATTTCGTCGCCGATCTGCGGGCGCCTACACCCACTGCCGCGGCTGTCGCGGCGACTCCTGATCGTTGGGAGCTGCTTGAAGGAGTCAGGCAGACGCAATCCTGGTTGCTTCGAAGCGGAGTGGACGACGTTGCTGAGCGCCGGGCTAGGTGGCAAGAGTTACGCCGCCGGCTGGAACGGGTCGCGCCGTTGCGGCAGATCGACTTGGCTCGCCAGCGCTTGGACGATGCCTCCGATCGCCTAAATCGGGCAATGGTGAGCGCATTGGGCCGCAGGCAGGAGCAGCTGAATGCAGGCGGGGCAAGGCTGGGTGATCTCAATCCTTCCAGCGTGCTGTCCCGTGGCTATAGTATTGTTCAAACGACTGGCGGTGATGTTGTCAGCAAGCCTGAACAAGCTGCCGCTGGGGAGCGGCTGCTCGTCCGCTCTGCAGGCGGAGAGTACCCTGTTCGCCGCGAGAGTGACTGACACGCGACCTTCAACCCGCAGGCCAGTGGGAACGCATACTGGCAAGGCGGCACCCTTCCAGCGGCCAAATATCCAATTCAAAATGAGTTGAGTTCTGCGTGGGCTAAGGAAGCTGTCCACGGACGTCAGCGATTGCTGGATCGATTTCCTCGATTTTGCCGAATTCCTCATCCCAGAAAGTCTGGCTTGCCATGCCATCGATAAATTGGTCGCTGTAGCCGAAGCGGGTCCACAGGTCACGTTTCATTGCCTGAAGGCGGTCCTGTTGGCGGGGCTGATTCAGGTCAATAACCTCTCCCAGGGACGCGCCAAGGAATACCGACTTGGCCCAGGATTCCAGCGTATCCACGTCCGGTTGGCCGCCGTGGCGCTGGTACAGGTCAGCGCTGACCGAAGGATAGCGGTCGTAGCTGTCGGTGGCGATAGTGACTACGTTGTCCTGCGGGCCCAATTCAAGATACTTGGCGGTCTTGATGGCGCCGACAATGTTGCATATGCAACTGGGGCCAAACTTGCCGCGCAGAGCCAGCGCATCCTCGCTGTCGACGCCAAGCCGGTCGACCAGCGCCTCTGAGCCCGATTGAACTACCTCCATTCCCTGCACCGTCTCCTCATCGTTGATAAGCATCAACAGATCCGTGTTGTAGACGTTGTGGATCAAGGTAACCATCTTGTCGCCGATGCCTTCAATTCGGTGCTGACCCTGGCCGCCGTCGAATAATGTTGAGCACTGTCGCGGCTCGAGAGCCACAATGCGCGCGTCGGAGTAGAGCGACTTGATGTGGTCACCCGCTGCGAGCGTGCCGGCACTTCCCGGAGCACTAACAAAGGCAGCAACCCGACCATTCCCTACACTGGCGGCAGCCTTTTCAACAGCATCCCCGGTTACAAAACGGTGGAAGCGATAGTTGGGCATCAGCTCGAACTGCGCAAGGACCATGTACTGATCGGGCTTGCTAACATATTCGTTGTGCGTACGTTCCAATGTCAGGATTACGTCTGATTCAGTGCCGGGCGTGAGGTCCAGTTCACCACCGTACTTGCGGATACGTTCGTACCGTTCCTGGCTCATTGTATCGGGCATCACCACGACGGCCTGGTAGCCTTTCAACGCGCTCACGTAGGCTGTGCCGATGCCGAAGTTTCCGGTGCTGGGCCCGATAATGCTGCGGTCTCCCGGCCGCAACCCACTCAGTGCCTCGGCTTCGGCCAGGGTCGTATAGGCAGGACCGACCTTCATCGAACCGCTGGGAAAATTCCGCCCGCTGAGAACGACAATATTGGCTTGGACGCCTGTCAATTCCTTAGGCAGAACGAAGCTCTCCACTTCTGTGCCTGTGTTTTTCCAATTGATGTTGAAGAGATTGATTGGAGCAATTTCGTCCGTCGTCAAGGCGGATGACGCTTCCACTCGCAATTTGGCCGGGAGCCGAGCAGGATCGCGCATTTCCGCGTAGGTAGGGCCGGGTACGATAGGTCTGGTCACTGCGAACTCTCCCCTTTTCAGAATATGGCGCATCGACCCTATCAAGAGCCGTGCGGACGGTATTTCAATCGTAACAGATAGGCGTATCTCTGGCGAAACAGGAGCGGCTGAGCGCGTTTAATGCCGCACAACCGGATCGAGGGGCGGCAGTCCGGGGAAGTCAAAGTGGCACTTACCCGCCACCAACGTCGCTTCAGCCCTCACGCCAGTCCATTTTGCGATCGACCATCCAGAAACTTATGAGGATGCAGGCAGCCAGTACAGTGGAGTCCAACAGAAGTCGAGTGGTGAGAGGGCCCAATAGAACTTGGCGCAACGCAGAGGCTGCGTAGGTAGCTGGGCTCAAGAAACCGAGCCAAACCAGCCAGTGAGGGAGGCGGTCCGGTGGGATCAGTATTGGTCCGATCATCAGCATCAGAATCGTCAGCAGCCGTCCCACTGCAGAGGCTTCTTCCGGCGTTCGAAAACTGACGCCCATCAGCGCGCCGATGCCTGCCAGCGGAAGGGCGCAAAGCGGAATGACTACGAAAGCCAATGGATGAAGATGAAGTTCCAGCCGCAGAATCCAGGCTCCGCCGGCAAGGACGACGACCAAAGAGGGCAGAAAGAGGATGAAGAAAGCGGAGGACGCTGCAAGTATCAGAACGGCCTTTCGAATCGGCAAAGTGGCGAAATAGTCCAGGCTGCCGGCCATTTTCATGTAGGCGAAGTGGCTTATCAGCTTCCCCATGTGTTCAAAGAGTAGCGCCATGACCAGATTCCCAACCAACACGAAGGAAAGCGCATTGGCGCCCAACTCACGAGCAAAAGAGCCGAGCAGAAGGATCCCGAACATTGGCAGGACAGTACCCGTCAAGGCGAGGTTCCGCCAACCCCAGCGCCAATTGCTCAACTCAATCAGAAACAGATCCCAAAACTGCAGAGGTAGGGGTAAAGGCAATCGTGTCTTCATCAGGTGTAATGCAGATATAGGTCTTCCAGCGTCGCTGAGTGGAGCTGGAAGTTGTCGATTCGTGAGAGGTCTAACGCCGATAGAGCGGCCTCAACCTGG
This sequence comes from Caldilineaceae bacterium, assembly GCA_963662575.1. GTDB lineage: Bacteria > Chloroflexota > Anaerolineae > Caldilineales > Caldilineaceae > Bin5. The sequence continues at coordinate 3,818,613 of OY759723.1, read as the reverse complement.
TGTTGATCAAGTCGAACCAGCCAGTGACCTTCTGCAAGCTTCTGCGGCCGTAAACCATCGGGGAGGTCAGGAGGCGATTCCGGTTGGAAGCGCAGCTCCAGTCGAAGCTGCTGGCTCAGCCGCTTCTTCAGAGCTGAGGGTTTACCGATAGCCACCAACCGGCCTTTGTGCATGATGCCTACTTGCTGAATGATTTTTTCGGCCTCAATCGCGTCGTGGGTGATGAAAATGATGGTCGTGCCCCTTTCCCTATTCTCCGCGCGTAAGGTCTCCCAGACATGCCTGCGCCTTTGCGGGGCCAATTCATTTGTCGGTTCATCCAGGATGAGAATCGGCGGCTGCCCAGCCATGGCCGCGGCCAGTTGCAGCAAGCGCTGCTGTCCGCCCGAAAGGCGCGAACACAGCTCAGACCGCAATTCATGCAGGTCCCACAGTTGAATGAGCCGCTCCCGTTCGCTTTTCGCGTCCTTGCGACTGCAGCCTCGGAGGTGGGAGGTGAAGTACAAAGCCTCACTCACAGTTAGGGAGTTGAGCGTGCGAGCAGTTTGGGGCATGTATCCTACGTATCTGGGTACGAGCAGGGGATCCTCATGCACAGGCCGGCCGTAGAGTTTGACGGCTCCGCTTGTAGGGCGCAGGAGGTTCGCCATCTGCTTGACCAGAGTACTCTTGCCGGCACCGTTGTCACCCAACAGTCCAAAGATTTCGCCTTGTTCCACGTTGAAGCTGACGGCGTCATTGGCTACAGTGTTCATACCTGGGTAAATTTTGGCGAGGCGAGAGACTGAATAGACGCTTTTGGACGGTTTCATTGCGGCAATTGGGATGGTTAGAAAGAGGGGCTACAACCACAGTAGGGAGCAAGACTTGAGCTGTCTTCCGCATGAAGGATCCCACGCCAGCGCAGGCTCAAATCCTCAGACTCTCCTCCACGGCATCCAATGTAGGCGGAATGACGACAGGCTCCCCGGCAACGCGCATGGCCGCGGGAACGTCCTTCAGGCCGCTGCCAGTGTTTATTGCGACAACTGTTTCGTCTTCTTTTATGACTCCCTGGCGTCGGGCCGCCTGCAGGCCGGCAAGGGCGGTTGCACCGGCCGGTTCGCCGAAAACGCCTCCAAGTCGTGCCAGCGGAAGGATCGCCTGCAGAATTGCTTCGTCCTCTACGAGCACAAAGGCGCCTCCGCTTTCCCTTACAGCACGCAAAGCTTTGACAGCGTCGCGTGGACTGTTAACACTGATCGAGTCAGCGGCAGTCGTTGCCTTAACTGGCAGAGGCAAGTCCAAGCCGTCGCGCCAGGCATTGTGAATTGCGGCGCTGGCAGTAGACTGCACGCCGAAAATTCGCGGGATACTGTCGATCCACCCTAGTTGGTGCAGTTCCCGGAAGCCTTTGTAGACGCCGCCGATGATCGACCCGTCACCGACCGAGACGAAAACGGAGTCAGGTGAATCAAACTGCGGGCTTTGTCCTTCGCTATTCGTCCCACGGTGGTAGTTTCTGGTCTCGGAAAGCTGGGCGGCAATTTCGAAGCTAACCGTCTTTTTACCTTCCGTCATGAACGGATTGAAGCCTGTATTTCGATTGTACCAGCCGAATTTCTCGCAAGCCCGCACACAGAGATCGAAGGCGTCGTCGTAAGAGCCATCGACCGCCAGTACGCGACTGCCATAGACCAGGAGTTGGGCGATTTTGGCCTGCGGGGCCGATCGGGGTACGAATATGACGGTAGGCTGGCCGGCAGCGGCGCCCATCGCGGCCAGCGCGGCCGCGGCGTTGCCTGTGCTTGCCGTGGCAATGACTTCCCGCCCTGTCTCGCGGGCACGAGCAACTGCTATGGCCGATGCCCGATCCTTGAAAGAGCCGGATGGATTGCGGGCATCGTCCTTTATGTAAAGATTTTTCAGCCCTATCGCGGCGGCGAGACGATCTGCGCGTAGCAACGGTGTGTCTCCTACGGGAAGGGGCGGCAGAGAGTCTGGTCGCACCGGCAGCAGAGGCCACCAACGTTCGATAGACCGAGTTGCGGTATCTGACCAAGGAGCGTCCGTGCTTCTGCAGGATTCGGTCCGATCCAAATTGGCTCGTTCGACGTCGACTTCGCGCCTGTTTCGCATAGAGGCTACCGCCTCATAGTCGTATACAACATCCAAATGGCCCAAGTCACTGCCGCGATTGGGACGGCACGAGCAGACATAGTCAACCGATTCTGGCAGAAAGAACTGCCCACACCGAAGGCACTCTAAGCCGGTCAGGAATATCTGTGTTAGTGGTGGTGCCATGGCCCCATTTCCTTTCGTATGGCTGATACTGCATCGCACTATGGTATAGTAGAAGTCCTGGATTGGTTTGGCAAGTCTAGGCTAGCACCCGCTCGAAGAGATTCGTGAGGACAGAGGAGAAGCTCTCGGAGCCCGAGCAAGATATGAATCCGCTGCAAGGGGCAGTAAGCAGTTCTCGGAGAACAGGTCTTGACGATGAACGGTACTACCAGCGAAAACCAATTGAGTAGTAAAGTGTCGATTAGCGCCCTGGTTGCAATAGACGTGCTCGCCGTCCTGATTTTCGCAATTGTTGGGCAAATGTTCCACAGTACCGGAGGGCCGGTGGACTGGCTCATCAGTGTCCCTCGTATCGCGGCTCCGTTTCTGGTAGGCTGGGGGCTGGCGGCAATGGTTTTGGGCGCCTACCCACGGCCAGGCCTAATCGGGCTGCGGCGTTTTGCTATCAATTCAATCTTGGCTCTGATAGCTGGCGACTTGATCGCATTCGTCATCCGGGCATTTATCTTTGCAGACATAGTCAACTGGACGTTTGCGTTTACGGCTCTTGCCTTTACGACATTGTTCGTTGTAGGCCCGCGTTTGCTTTACTTCTGGGCTATGACTGCCAGGACACTGAGAGACGCGCAAGCTTGACAATGAGGCATTTGATTTCAGCCTGATTTGGTTATCATGTGAGGCAAGTCGGCAACCAACTCTTTCGACGCTGGGTGGAGCGGCACTTGAAGGCAAGGCAGCAACGTTTTTCATTCCGGTACGTAATCATTGTTGAGTGCTCGACGGGTTGTCAACCGCCAGGAGAAGATTCCGCCCCAGTCAGAAATCGACCAGGGTCGGTCCCGTTGGAGTCTTACGGTAGTTGGCAATATTGAACAATCCAGAAGTGAGAAGGTAAGAAACTCTATGCGAATTGCCCTCTTTAGCGACATTTACAAGCCCTACATTAATGGCGTCGTCAATCACGTGGAGTTGCTGAAGGAGCATTTCGACCGCTGGGGAGAACAGGTCTATCTCTTTGTTCCTGAGCAGGACAAGGAGATTAAGGACGAGAGCAATGTCATCCGTTTGCCCAGCATACCCATCGCCGACACTGGATATCATTTGACGGTGCGGGTAGATTCTCGCTGCCGCGATATTCTGAAACGGATGGACGTAATTCATGTCCATCATCCGTTTATCAGCGGCAGTTTTGGTCTCACGTTTTCGCGGCGCTATGACATCCCACTGGTTTTCACCAGTCATACCCGTTACGATCTTTATGTGCAGCAGCATCTGCCCCTTGTACCTGAAACGCTCTCGGACTCTGCTCTGCAAGCGTTTTTTCAGCGTTTCAGCCAGCGCTGTAGTGCAATTATCGCCCCAAGCCAAAGTGCAGCCGAGGTGATGCAGACATGGGGTATTCAAGGTCGGGTCGCGGTCATCCCAAACGGAGTCGAGTTAGGGCAGTTTCGGAGTCCGGAACTGGCGGCGACACGGAAGGAATTTGGTATCCCCGAGCAAGCAGTGGTGGGCGTCTATGTTGGACGGATCAGTCATGAAAAGGCTGTTGACCGCCTTTTGGGGATTTTCGCGGCCCTGAAGGAAGAAATTCCTCACCTCCATCTGCTGCTGGTTGGGGGTGGCCCAGCCCTGGAGGAATGCCGTCAGTTGGCAGGCGATTCAGGTCTTGCTGGTAGGGTAACGTTCACTGGACCTATTTCCTACGAACGCATCGGCGGCGTTCTGTGCCTGGCCGATTTCTTTGTCTCCGCGAGTGTAAGCGAGGTCCATCCATTGACATTGATCGAAGCCGCCGCTGCGGGCCTGCCAGCCATTGGAATAGACTCGCCCGGTGTCGCGGACATGATTTTGGATGAGAAAACCGGTTTTCTGACGGAAAACAACGACCTGAGTTTTGGTCTTCGCATCATGCGGATGGCACAGGACCCGGCGCTGCGAACGGAGATGGGGCTGGCTGCCCGCCAGTACAGCCAGCGCTATTCGGCTCACCACACCGCCCGAGAAGTTTTGGCATTGTATCAATCATTGCAGGAAGCGTAACAGAAGCTGGTCCATTTCCGGTTGAACTATCTCAGGTGGCCAGGTGCTCCCGTAGCCAGAGTGTAGAAAGGCGCCGTTTGGCGTTCAAAAGCAGGATTGCGATGTCCGCATTGCACTCTTAGTTCAGATGCTGTATTATGAATTCATTGTCTCATTTTCTACTTGATAAGGGCGGAGGGCTAGAATATGCGGTGGGCGTTGCTATTGAGGGTGCTGGTCACCTTCGTTTTTGTCCTGCTGGGTTGGGAACTGGGCAGGCAGATTGCGGGTGTCGATGCCCTTCAGAGTATGACGCTCTCTTCAGCGCGCCTCATTATTCCGATAGTCATTGCCAGTGGAATAGTAGGGCTGGTTGGCGCACCGTGGCTAACAGTTAAGCCAGCCAACGCGCTTCGGTCCAGTTTGCGGCAGATCCCCACAGTGCAGCTTATGGCCGCGACCGCGGGACTGGCCATTGGACTAGCCATTGCCGCGCTTCTGGCCTATCCCCTGTCACTGCTACCAAATCCCTTCGGAACAGTTTTGCCCTTTGTCGGCGTCATCGTGATGGGTTATCTCGGCGTGACAATGATGGTGTTGCGCCATCGAGAGATCCTCAACTTTTTTCAATTTCCGAACGGGGCCGAAGGCAATCCGGATTTGCCGAAGCTGCCTCTCTTGGACAAAAGCGGCCGCAAGCAGTACTCGGATATGATGCTGTTGGATACAAGTGTGATAATTGATGGCCGGATCGCAGATGTGGCCGAAACCGGTTTTCTTTGGGCGATACTGGCAGTTCCTCGATTCATCCTCAATGAGCTTCAATACATTGCGGATTCAGCAGAAGTGTTGCGGAGAAACCGGGGAAGGCGAGGCCTTGAGATTCTGGACCGGCTGCAACAAATCGCTGAAGTCGAGATAGTTTTTCTGGACCAGGATCCCCCGGAAGCTCAGCAGGTAGATGAAAAGCTGGTTTACCTGGGCAGGGAAATGAGCGCAGCAATTGTAACCAATGATTACAATTTGAACCGCGTGGCCAAGCTTCAAGGCGTTCGGGTCTTGAACATAAACGAGCTGGCCAACGCAGTGAAGTCAGTGGTCCTTCCTGGAGAAGAAATGATGATCCATGTGATTCAGGAAGGCAAGGAGTTGAACCAGGGAGTCGGCTATCTGGATGATGGGACCATGGTGGTTGTCGAGCAAGGCAGGCGCCACATGGGTTCGCGGCTTTCTGTGCGTGTCACGAAGGTGCTGCAGACGAATGCCGGGCGACTGATATTTGCCGTGCCAGAAGAGGTACAGGAGCGGCGAAGGTCATATGAATCGGTACGTCAATAGGGCGACAGGTAACATGACAATTCAGTAGGACAACGACGGGGAAACCGATGACGCTCAACATCTACAATACGTTGACTCGCCGGCGGGAACGGTTTGAATCTGTAGAGGAGGGGCGTGTTCGCATGTATGTGTGCGGGCCGACAGTCTACGCAGACGCCCACATCGGCCATGCGATGAGTGCCATCGTCTTCGATATGATCCGCCGGTACCTCGAATACATTGGCTACGAGGTTACATACGTCACGAATTTCACCGACGTGGATGACAAGATCATTGTCCGTGCCCAGGAAACTGATCAGGATCCTTTTGAACTGGCACAGTTCTACACGGACAAGTATCTGAAGCACCTCAGCGATCTTAACATCAAACCCGCAGACACCTACCCGCGTGTGACCAGTGAAATCTCGAATATAATCCGCACCATTGGGGATCTTGGTGAGGCCGATTACGCCTACGAAATGGATGGCAGCGTCTATTTTCGCGTCGATAGGGACGACGACTACGGCAAACTCAGCCGGCGCCGTCAAGAGGAGGCCATAACCGGAACGCGAGTCGAAACCGATGAACGGAAGGAAAATGCCGCCGATTTTGCACTGTGGAAGGGGGCAAAAGAAGGCGAGCCTTTCTGGGACAGCCCATGGGGTCCGGGGCGGCCCGGCTGGCACATCGAGTGCTCCGTCATGTGTTTACACCATCTCGGCGAAATGATTGACATCCACGGCGGCGGCAATGACCTGATTTTTCCACATCACGAGAATGAGATAGCCCAAAGCGAGAGTCTCACTGGAAAGCCCTTTGCCACGTACTGGGTTCACAATGGGATGTTACAGCTATCCGGCGAAAAGATGAGTAAATCTCTGGGCAATCTCGTTACGATTGACAATTTTTTGCAACAATACTCAGCAGACGCGTTGCGGATGCTGATCTTCTCGGGACATTATCGCAAGCCGGTGGCGTATACAGACGAGTCCATAGGTGCATCAGTTCGCAGCACGACCCGCCTGCGAGGGGGATTGCGTCCGGCCACAGGAACTATGGCAGTAGGCGAGGATGCCAATACGTTGCGAGAAGTAACCGAGGCCGTCCGCAGCGGATTTCGCCAGGTGATGGACGATGACTTCAACACGAGCGCGGCCCTGGCGCACCTGTTTGAATTGGTGAGAGCGATCAACACGGCGCGGGCCGCCGGCATCTCTGGGCCGTTCTTCCAGGCTGCGCAGGATACGCTGCGCGAACTGGCAGGAATTCTCGGACTTTCGTTGGCAGATTCCGAAAGCTCCGAGGGAAACGCACTGGCTGCAAAACCGTTCATTGACCTGCTGGTGTCGGTGCGGACCGAGCTGCGGCAGGAAAAGCAGTGGGCGATGGCCGACAAGGTACGAGATGGGCTGGCCGCGCTGTCCGTTCAACTGGAGGACTCTCAGAACGGAACCAACTGGCGGATTGAGGATGCTACGTGAGCGAGCTTCTCGTCGGCCGCCACGCCGTATTTGAGTCGCTGCGTGCTCAGAGGCGTCGCTTTTACCGGCTATGGCTGGAAGGTGAAGCGGGCGACGCCCCAACAGGCAGCCTGGTGGAAATCGTCCAGCTGGCCCATAAGGCGAAAGTTCCAATGCGGCACGTAGAGGGCGGAATCTTTGACCGCGTGCGACGGGCGCAGTTGAATCCTCAAGGCGTCGCCCTCGAAACGGGTCCCTATCCTTATTCCGAAATCGACGATCTGCTTGACATTGCCGGCCGCAAGCCGGATCCGCTCCTGCTGGTGTTGGACCATCTGGAGGATCCGCGTAACCTGGGAACTCTGTTTCGCAGCGGCGAGGCCTTCGGAGTAGATGGGGTCATCCTCCCGGAGCGACGGGCGGCAGGCATTACACCTGCCGTCAGTAACGCTTCGTCGGGCGCAGTTGAACACATCCCGGTAGCGCAGGTGGGGAACGTCAACAGGACGATCGATCTCCTCAAAAAGACAAACATCTGGACCGTCGGACTAGACCTTGAGCCTGGCGCCATTCCGCTCACCGACGCCGATCTGAGCGGACCGCTGGCAATTGTCGTCGGCAATGAAGGCAAGGGTCTGAGCAGGCTGGCACGTGAGAAGTGCGACTACTGCGTTACTATCCCTATGTCAGGGTCGGTGGACAGTCTGAACGCGGCGATAGCGGGCAGCATAGTTCTTTTCCACGCATATCAAGCGCGTGCAGCGGAAAAAGCGGCCGGTTGATCCCAGGCGCGTTCAAGAGTTCCGAATAGTTACCTCTTCGAGAATTGGGGCCAAGAACCACTGGAATAACGGCCGTCCCCGATTCTCCCCAGTGCAGGTCACTCAGATAACCATTCCTTCGGCCGCCTGCCTGGCGTTCCCGCCTCTCTGCGCGGCCAGAGGATCGTTTCCTCAATCATCTTCGCAAGATCGAAATCCTTCTGCGTCAGACCGCCGGCATCGTGCGTTGTCAGGAACACTTCGACTGAACGATAGTTGAGAATCAGCCTTGGGTGGTGGTAGGCGGCTTCGGCCAGGAATCCGATTGTGTTGGCGATCATCAATGTTACGCGCCAGTTGGCTGTGTCGTAGCGCCGGTACAGCTGATCTTCCCGTACTTCCCAGTTCTGCAGGTTTCCCTCGAGCAAATGGCGTATTTCCTCCATGCTTTTTGTCTGTTCCATGAACTCCTCCTTAGTCTCACGGTCTGCATCGTGGCTGGACTCAAAAATGTAGTTCGGCCTAGTCTTTAGGGAATGCAGCTACGCAGCATTCGCAATTTGTGAATTTTGTTTCTAGCGCCTTCCAAATTCCGTATTTGACGGCGTTCTGGTATATAATAGCGCTTGAGTTACCTGACATTCCAAATCACTGATGCGAATGTAGCGCTTCAACTCGTGGTGGAGACGGGGAATGGTACGTCGTAAGTCATATCTCTATGCATTTTTCGTTTTTCTACTTGCGCTTGTCGTGGTCAGCGCATGTGCGCCCAACCCGCGTTTGCAGTTGATCTCGCCTAGCATGGTGGTTATTGCAGAAGGCGAGGTCTTTGTGCCGCCCACACCAACGCCGCGGCCGCGTATCGCTGGTCTCAGCGATGAGGAAGTCCTTGCGGGACTGCCGGAATCTATCGTCGCATTGATTCCGGGAGATGCTGAAAGAGGGCTTGATCTGACTGTTCCCCACAACTGCATAGGTTGCCACAAAACGGACAGCAGTCTTGAAGACGTGGCGCCCATATGGACTGAAATCGCCGATACTGCAGTCGGGCGGGCGAATCAGTTGGGCCTTGCGGGACCGGCCATGTATCTTTACACCAGCATAACCAACCCCAACGACTTCATTGTCGAAGGCTACAATTCCGATGTGATGCCAGAAACCTACACTGACGATTTGAGTGAGCAGGATCTGGCAGACCTCTTGACCTATCTGTTGTCGCTCAGAGCGGAATAGGACGCTGGCCGGCCGCCGGGAGTTTCGACGGATCGGGCAAGCTTAGGGCCCCCTAACCAGCCGAGCTTTCCAGAGCAATTGCCGAGTCGGGGGTCAATGGCTTCAGGGCGAAATCGAACAGGGGATCGTTTTTGTAAATCGTGCAGACGCTGGCAAAAAACACCAAGGGAGCCGCTCTTTTGAAGAGGGCAGGCTCCTTTTTCTATTGCTCTTTTCGTCCGAATGTCACATGCGTACTGTGCGGTAGCAGGAGCGAGCGCAGGGCTAGTATATCGGCGGGCGTAGTGCGGCAGCAGCCGCCGACGAGACTGGCGCCGGCTGTTTTCCAAGACGCGGCCAAATCGAGGAACCGGTCTTCCTTCTGGCCGGAAACCCAGGTGCGCGCGGAACTGTCCCATACTTCTCCGCTGTTTGGATAGCAGACCAGCGGCTTGCATGTCTTTTCCTTTGCGCTAAGCAAGAGCTGCTTTGCGAAGCGGGGCGCAGTACAGTTCAGACCGACAGCGACCACGTTTGGCCCGCTGCTGGTTAACGCAATACACGCGTCAAATGGTTCTCCGCTGAACAAGCTATTCCCGTCGCGACAGCTGAAACTCATCCATGCCGCAGTATCGCTGTACTCGGCCAACAGCTCGACAAGGACTTCCCCTTCCTGCATACAAGGGACTGTTTCGCATGCCAGCAGATCGGGCTCTGCGGCAAGCAACGCCTCCAATCGCGGGCGGTGCCATTCCCTCAGTTCCCCGTCTGAGAGGCCGTAGGCACCGCGGTACTCGGAACCGTCAGCAAGAAACGCGCCATAGCTGCCGACGGACGCCGCCACGAGCGGGCGCCTTCGACCAGTCTCCATAGGATCGTACGCCCGTTCGTCCCAGAATTGGTCGCGCGCTTCCTTTGCAAGACGCACGCTGCGTTTCATCACCCTTGCGCTTTGGTCGCGGCCCAGTCCGCGGCGGGCAAAGCCCTCGAAGCTGGCTTGATAGCTGGCACTGATCGCAACGTCTGCGCCAGCCTTGAAGTAGTCGAGATGGAGTTGACGAATCGCCTGCGGGTCCTCGATCAGCAACCTGGCAGACCAGAGTTCATCCCGCAAATCTGCGCCTCTGCTCTCCAGTTCGGTAGCCAGCCCGCCATCGAGGATGACGATATCCTGATCATTCAGAAAAGGTTGCAGAGGGTCAGCTAAGTTCATGCCAACACTGCTGGCGTGTAGCGGCCCTGCCGCATAATTTCAAGCTCGCCGCCGTCGCTGAGGTGACCAGTGACGTCAAGCGTCGCCGTCCCTATCATTACATCCTGATGGAGATCGGAGTTGTTTACGCCGGCCTCCAGGAGTTCTTCCGCTGACAGGTCTGCCCCGCCTTCCAATCCAATTGGATAAGCCTGGCCAAATGCGACGTGACAGGCGGCGTTCTCGTCGAAGAGGGTATTGTAGTATGTGAGTCCGCTCTGAAAAATCGGCGATGACACATCTACAAGTGCCACTTCGCCAAGATAGCGAGTGCCATCGACCGCAAAGAACTGTTCATAAGTCTCCTGACCCTCGCCCGCAGAGAAGTCGACGACACGGCCGTCTTCGAATCGGAAGGTGGCCTCGCTAACTTCGCGACGGAAGGGGAAACTGGGACGAGATGTTCGCATCCAACCGTTCACGCGCAGGCGATGGGGAGTCGTGAAAAGCTCTTCAGTGGGAATGTTGGGGAGAAAGACGGGCGTCCCGTCGTTCCCACCCTCCTCTGCGCTATGCGAGTCATCGTCCGCCTCTGTTCCCAGTCCACTGTTGCCGCCGGCCCAGTGGGGCCGGTCAGTCAAACCGATGGTCAAGTCAGTGGACGGCTTGCCGTCAGGGCCGGGCGCGGGGTCATAGAAATGCAAGGCCTGCACATGTTTCGATTGCAACGTCGAGCGCGCCGCCGCCAGATTTCCGAGATGCGCCTGCCATGCCGCCAGCGGGTCGTCGGCGTCAAGACGGATGATGCGGCGGATCTCCTCCCAGAAGCGAGGCAGTGCTTCTCCAACCGCAAGGTCGGGAAAAACCTTCTGCGCCCATGCAGGCGTTGGCAGGGCGGCCACGTTCCACTGCTGTTTCATTTCCATCATCGAAGATCGCCATGGCATCAAGGCACGGTACTCAGCGGTCTGCAGAATTCGAAGCTTGTTGGGGTCTAGTTGGGCGGGTAACGAGGGATCTTCTTCCCCAACGAGGCTGATGGCGGCCCAGCTGTCATCCTTGCGCTCCTGCGCCATTGCCTTAAAGTAGGTGGGAACCCACTCCAGCTCCTGCTCCGAACTCTTGCGAACACGAAGGCTTTGCAGGCGCATGTCGCTGTACTCAAATGAGACGAATTTCGCACCGGCATCATATGCGGCCGACGCCAGCACCAGAGCGAAGTCTCGATGGATGGGCTCAGTGCGAATGGCAAGAGACTGGCCTGGCTGCAGATTAACGCCGAGCCTGATCAGGAGTTCGGCGTACTGTTCAAGGTCCTTCTCGGAATATGGCATGGGAAATCTCGATCCTGTAAATGCTAAGACGTGCCTGGGTGAAGAGAATTAGGGTACTGTGAACTTGACAACTGTAGACCAGATACCTACAATATTTCCTGCTTGACGGCCCACTAGCTCAACTGGCAGAGCAGCGGACTCTTAATCCGCGGGTTCGGGGTTCGAATCCCTGGTGGGTCATTCTAAAGTGGGAAGGCTCCTCTGAGTCTTCTGCTTTTTTTTTGGGGTCGGCCCGTTTTTCGAGGTAGAAGTGGAGTCGTCGGCCGCCCTGCGATAAACTATAAAACCAGAAACCCGCTGCTAAGCAACTAACTGGCAGCGGGTTTCTATATGATTACTGTTCAGTGACCCTCAAATATGTCGCGACCTGTCAACTGTCGCATTTTGCGGGTCGCGCCTGTGGTTACGTTACCTTGTTTCCCGGTAGACGACGTGCTTGCGCAAGACTGGATCGTACTTCTTTAACTCAAGCCGCTTGTCGTTGTTGCGCCGATTCTTTGTCGTCAGATACAGGTGATGGCTTTCAGTGCTGCGCATCTTCACTAGCTGCCGTGGACCCCGCCTGGCCATTTTCGCCTCCGATTCTCTTACTACTTCTATTACTCGTTTTGCCCTTTCTACAAAGAAGGGCCAAATTATACAAGTTCGGGTCCAGATCGCCTTCCAAGCAAGGATGGGACTGAACAAATGGGCGGCGAGGGGCTGCAATCTTCCCTTTCCCTCACCTGTCACCGCAGGAAATTATAGACGTTTCGGACTACAATAGCAAATCTCCGCAGCCATGCGAATGACGCGCGGAGCACGGCCATTCCAGCGTTGCCCACTGACCGTTTTCCGTTACAATGGAAGGCGAACGGGAATCTCCTTCGCTCTTCTGTTGCCCCACAGACTCCGGGCTGAAGATCGTGAGCGCGGAATCCCTGTTTATAAGGGTGGACAAGAGACAAAGGAGCCAAGATGACGAGACCTGTACGCGTCGCTCTGATGGGTCTGGGGCAGCGGGGGCTGCAACACTTGAAAGCGCTGTGGAAGTTGCAGGAGCAAGGCGTTGTTAGGCTGACATCCCTAGCCGATGCATTTGCTTCAAACCTGGACCAAAGCAAGATAAGAAAATATGTGGAAGGCTTTCGGCCCGACGGCATATTGCTGACAACCGATTTCAACCAGCTGCTTGCCCAGGAACAGGACGCCCTCTACATCTGCATTCCGCCCAATCTCCACGCAGGTGAGGTCCTGCGCGCGGCCCGAGCCGGGCTGCATCTGTTTGTCGAGAAACCTATGAGCCTTTTCCTTGACGAGGCCCTGGAAATGGAGGCGGTAATCCGGGATACAGGTGTACTTTCAACTGTAGGATTCCAGCAGCGTTTCGATGGCCGCCACGAAGCTATTTTCAAGCTGTTGCAAGAAGGCAGGCAACCGCTCATGGCCTGCTACACATTTCATGGTCCACTTGAAGGGCACAATGTCAAGCATCATCAGACCGAACTGCATGGCGGCCCGCGCAACAGGATTTGGACTGCAAACCGCGCATGGAGCGGCATGACGGTGGTCGAAGGCGGCATCCATCTTCTGGACCTCTGGCGCTACTGGTTTGGCGATGTCGAGTGGGTGCAGGCCCATTATCAGCACCGGCCGCATCATGAAGTGTACGACGACGCGGACAATCCGTATACATACAGTGCGCTTTTTGGCTTTGCCAGCGGCGCCATAGGTTCGATGACGCTTTCGCGCTTGCGAAAAGTCTATTCAAGTCATATGAATCACCAGGTTCTCTGGACTGACGGGCGGGCGGAGATTGCGAATGAAGGCGTCACCATGTACCAGTATGATGGGCCCTACCCACCGTCCCAGCCGCCAACGCAAGATGAAGTCAGGACATTGCTTTTCGAGGGCCGGGGCGGAGACGACACGTTTGCAATCAGTCAAGTGTTCATTCAGGCGATAGCCGAGGGACGCCCCGAACTAATCCGTTCACCTTTCAGCGATGGAATGAACAGCCTCGCCGCCGTGCTTGGCGCCAACGTTTCGGACCAGTTGGGGGGTGAGCGGGTGAATGTGGGAGACATACTTAACTCAAAGCGCTATGCTGCGTACAGACTGAAACCACAATAGGAAAAAGAGGTGCGAGTCAGATGAACTTTTTAATTTTCCCGCCGCTTACGCCCGACGAACTTGCTCAAGTGCAGGCGCTATCTGCGGAGCTGGAAATCGTTAATGCGATGACGGAGGAGGACGCCCTGGCCGCGATACCACAAGCTGTTGGAATGTACGGCAACCTCACGCCGGCCCTACTTGAGCGTGCCGATAACTTGCTGTGGCTGCAAACGCCAATCGCCGGTCTGGAGCACTACATGTTTCCGGAACTGGCGGAAAGCGATATCGTTGTCAGCAACATGTCAAAAATCTACGGCGACATGATTGCGGATCATGCATTCTGTTTTATTCTGATGTTCGCACGCGGCATTCATCTGTATATGCGGCGCCAGATCCAGGGTGAGTGGCGAAAAGGCACGCCCGTGCACCACTTGGGTGACTGCACACTGGGCGTTATCGGCTTGGGGGGCATAGGTTCGGAACTGGCGCGCAGGGGTAAGGCGCACGACATGCGAGTGATTGCGGTCGATGCGCGGCCCGACGAGTCACTAGGCGGGAGCCTGGGTCTGGACGCGCTCTGGCCGCAGGACCGGCTTCACAATCTGATGAGAGATTCAGATTTTGTGGTGAGTTGCGTTCCGCAGACGCCGGAAACAGTCGGCTTGATCGGCGCTGACGAATTGGGGCAAATGAAATCTTCGGCCTATCTGATAAACATCAGCCGCGGGGTCGTCGTCAAATTGGACGCGCTGGTGGATGCATTGAATTCGGGCCGCATCGCCGGCGCCGCGCTCGATGTATATGAAAGAGAGCCGCTGCCGGCCGGGCATCCGTTGTGGCAAATGGAAAATGTAATCATGACGCCCCACGTAGCTGCCGACAATCCGCATGTGCCTCAAAGACGAATTGACACGCTGCGGGACAACCTGCGCCGCTATCTGGCGGAAGAGCCGGTCCGCAACATTGTGGACAAGCGCCGCTTATTTTAGTAGGGACAGACTGCTCAAAAACCGCGTATTCAACTTGACCCCATCATTTCGTCAGATGCCGAGATATGCCTCCGCTACCTGCGGGTTGGCCAGCAAATCCTTGGCAGCGCCGCTCAGCACAATTGTACCTGTTTCGAGGACGTAGCCGCGGTGGGCAACCTGAAGTGCGGCTTGGGCGTTCTGTTCCACCAGCAGGATGGTCATGCCCTGGGCGTTAATCTCGCGGATGATCTGGAAAATCTGCTGTACGAGGAGCGGCGCCAAGCCCATCGAGGGCTCGTCGAGGAGCAGGATACGCGGTCGACTCATGAGCGAACGTCCAATGGCCAGCATCTGCTGTTCACCACCAGAAAGTGTGCCGCCGGGCTGTTTGAGGCGTTCCTGCAGGCGTGGGAAGAGTTCGAGAACCCTGTCCAGGTCCTCGCTGATGCCTTTTGTGTCGTTGCGGGCGAATGCGCCCATCGCCAGGTTCTCTTGTACGGACAGGCGGCCGAATATTTTCCGCCCTTCAGGCGACTGCGAGACGCCCAGCCTGGCGACGTCGTGCGCTGGCAACCGGTCCAAACGGATACCGGATTCGGGACTGTATGATGCTTGACCTGGCACTGAACCGTTAGGTTCCTGGAAGTAGATGGCGCCGGCGCGGGCGGACAGAACGCCGCTAATCGTGTTGAGCGTCGTGGTTTTTCCGGCGCCATTCGAGCCGATGAGCGAGACGACTTCGCCTTCATTCACGGTCAGAGATATACCCTTGAGCGCGTGAATATGGCCGTAAAATGTGTGGACAGAATCCAGGATCAACATGGGTCACTGTTCCAAAGTTTCGGCTGATCCCTGCACGGCAACCTCCGGGCCAAGATAGGCCTCAATAACGCTGGCATTCAGGCGTACTTCTGTTGGTGTGCCCTCGGCGATCTTCTTGCCGTAGTCCAGAACTGTCACATTTTCCGATATGCTCATCACGACCTTCATGTCGTGTTCTATCAGGAACACGGTTACGTCTCTCTCGTCGCGAAGCCGGTGGACCAGTTCCATCATACGGTCAGTCTCTCTTGGGTTCATGCCGGCGGCAGGTTCGTCGAGCAGCAACAGGCGGGGTCGACTTCCCAGCGCACGTGCGACTTCCAGCAACCTCTGGTCACCGTAAGGCAAGTTCGTTGAAACGACATTGTCATGACCTTCGAGACCAACAAAGGCGAGTAACTCTCGGCCCGATTCGCGGGCGGCCTGTTCTTCTGCCCGCTGGCCGGCCGTTCGCAGAATAGCGCTCCAGTGCGATGACTTCAGCCGCAGGTGCTGCCCGACCAGAACATTTTCGAGCGCGGTCATTCTGCCGAAGAGACGGATGTTCTGATAAGTGCGAGCGACGCCGCGATCGGTGATTTCGTCCGGTCGCAGTCCGACCAGCGAACTTCCGTCAAAGAGGATTTCGCCGGTCTCTGGCCGATGAAGACCGGTCAGACAGTTGAAAAGTGTGGTCTTGCCGGCGCCGTTGGGGCCAATGAGTGAAGAGATAGAGCGCTCCGCGATCTCCAGGTCGACGCTATCAACCGCTGTCAGACCGCCAAACACTTTGGTAACGCCTTGAATGCTCAGAAGGGCCGTCATTGCGCCTCTTCCCCCCCTGGCCTATTCTCCACGGCAGCATTCTCTTCCAACGGCTCACTAAGACCTTCGTCCACATCCAATGACAGGTTGGATGGGCCTTGTTCTCCAGGTGCTGACAACTGGACCCGGCGCCGGGGAGAGGGCAAAATGCCGGCGGGCCGCACGATCATCATGACGACCAGGAGAGCCGCGAAAGCAACGATTCGGTACTCGTCCACCCCGCGCAGCACTTCCGGCAATCCCTTAAGCGCCAGCGCGCCCAATACGATGCCGGCCGGACTGCCGATACCGCCAACGATGATCAGGGCCAGGGCGTCAATCGAGACAAAGAGCGAGAAATTCTCGGGAAAAATGTTGATTTGACGGGCGGCATATAGTTGACCTGCCATGCCCGCAAAAGTGGCTCCTATTGCAAAAGCAAGCAGCTTTGTTCGTACCAGATGAACGCCGGTTGCCTCGGCCACGTCTTCGTCTTCCTGCATCGCAAACCATGCCCTGCCCAGCCGCGAACTGTTCAATCGAATGGCTACTAAGGCGATCAGCGCCGAACTGATCAGCGCCAGCAGGAAAGTCCAGCCCTGTGAACTGAGCAGGCCGAAAAACGTTTCTGGCGCAAAGCCAAACAGGGTGGGCTGTGAAATTTCCAGGATGCCGCGCGGTCCATTTGTCAATTCACCCATGTTCAACATAAAGAGGCGGATTATTTCGCCAAAGCCCAGCGTGACGATCGCAAGATAATCTCCCCGCAGGCGCAAGACTGGTATGCCAAGCAGGATCCCGCCGATCGCCGCCGTAAGCATCGCCACTGGAAGTGCCATCCAATATCCAAGCAACGGGCTATCGGGTGAAATGTTCAAGAGAAGAAGCAGATTGGAAATGTAGGGCGAAGCAAAAGGCGCTGAAAGAAAGGCATATGTGTATGCGCCGATGGCGAAAAAGGCCACATATCCCAGGTCCAGCAACCCCGCGTAGCCAACCACGATGTTCAAACCAAGCCCCATCATTACATAGATGAAGACGAGGCCCATTACCGAGTTTTGAAACTGATCGAGGACAAAGGGCATCATCAATATTCCAAGGCCGAGCAACGCGGTCACAGTTCTGCGTTCTCTTCCGGCTCTGGACAGTCTGTGGGCGAAGAGTCCGCTTCCGGTCGCGACCAGCGTAAGAAGAAGGCGGACCGTTCCCTCGTTGTTACCAAAGGCGCGAACACCCGGCAGCCCGAGCAATACAATAAAGGCAAGTAGCACAAAGGGAAGCGCTAAACCCGCCAGGCGTCCGGCAGTCAAAACTTTAGGGGAGGACAGATCTACAGGAAACCGGCTAGAGCGGGCAGCATCCGCTATCTTCGTTCTCCCAGCGGTTACCGCCAGCGCGGCAAGTATGCCGGCGCCGGCAAAATAAACTGCCTGCAGAATGTAGCGAAAGGGAGAGACCTGGGCCTGAGCGATCTGTCCCGGGCTAACGCCGACCAGCGCGGCAACATTCAGAGGGACCATCTTGTCAAAGACTGGCTGAATCGACACGCCGCTGCCTATGGCTGCAACAATGATTGCACTGCAGATTGCGATAAGCAGACCCGTCGTCGCTCCTGCCGCCAGTCCAAGGTGAATGTTTAGGCCGCCAATGCCAGCCGGTTGTATGGGGTCTGAACTGTTCGAGGCCGGTCCACTGTCTGTGCCGATCTGCCAACCAGGCTTGACTACAACGCCGGCTGAACCCCGGCTTGATTCTGAATCAGTTCTGAAAGCCGCACTGCGGCGGAAATTGAACCAATAAACCAGGGCCGCGATTAGCGCAAGGGCAGGCAGAGCGGCCCCGCCAATTCGCCCAGGGATGCCGACAAGGATCAGATAACTCAGGCAGGCAAAGGTGATCAGCCCGGTCCTGACTGCCTTGGTCACAGTATCGCGTCTCATCAGGCCTTTTTCTCGCTAAGAACCTCGCCGAAAAGGCCGGACGGCCGGAAGATCAGTATCAGTACGAGGAGCGAAAAGGCGATGACATCTTTGTATTCGGTGGGAATGCCTAAGGCGCTTGGCCCCATTGACTCAATCAAGCCGAGAACCAGCGCACCGAACATTGCGCCGGGGATGTTGCCAATGCCGCCGAGAACCGCGGCTGTAAATGCCTTCAGGCCGGGTACGAAGCCGCTGTTAAACTTCACCACTGTATTGTGAAAGCCGAGCATGACGCCTGCAGCGCCGGCCAGGGCCGACCCCAACACAAAAGTGACGACAATAACGGCGTTGACATCGACACCCATGAGCGACGCGGTGGATCGATCTTCGGCTACCGCTCGCATCGCCCGTCCCAGCTTTGTTCGTTGAATGATGAAGAAAAGGGCCAGCATCAGCAGAAT
Organism: Caldilineaceae bacterium; assembly: GCA_963662575.1. Taxonomy (GTDB): domain Bacteria; phylum Chloroflexota; class Anaerolineae; order Caldilineales; family Caldilineaceae; genus Bin5. The sequence continues at coordinate 3,799,982 of OY759723.1, read as the reverse complement.
AGATGTTACGAAGATTATTGCGCCCGTGTAGGAAATGAATACGTCGCCAAGCCGCAGGCCGCCTGAAATGAGCTCCGGTTTGCGATAGCTGTGGGGGCTGACGCCAAAGATCAATAGGACAGAGTATTGCAGAAAAAGCGACGCGCCTATCGCGCTTATCAATGGCACCAGGCGGGGCGCCTGGCGCAAAGGCCGGTATGCCAGCCTTTCCAAGGCTACGCCAATCAGCACAGAGGCCGCCATGCCTACCAGCATGATGAAGAGCAATGCCGCGACGACCACGAGCCATGGGCCCTCCATCCACCCGCGCGCAAGAGCAAACTGGAGTGTGAAAAAGCCGGCGATGCCGCCGATCATCATGACCTCGCCGTGGGCGAAATTGATCATGAAAAGGATGCCGTACACTAGTGTGTAGCCCAGGGCAACCAACGCATATACACCGCCCAGAACCAGGCCGTTTAGAGCTTGGGAAATCCAAAAGGAGGCAGGGTAGCCTTCTGCAAGGCCAACGGTTGTGACCCGCCAAGCTACGAGGAGGAGGATGGCAACGCCCAAAGCCCGTATCAAGAATTTCTGAGCGGTCTGGCTGTCTATTTTAGCCGCCTGCACAGTTAGCGGGCTGTTCGCCATAGTTGTTTTTGAGGAGCATTGGGGGGGAAGGAGGAGAGAGTGCTGCTGAATCCTCTCTCCTCCTGATTACAGATACCTACTCCATCCCAAATCCCTTTACCTGACTGAAATCGCCGTCCATAACTTCGAAGATCTGGACGCCGCCGGCGCCGCATTCGCCGATGCTATCGCAACTGATCCTGCCCGTCAGACCATCGAAGGCATCGGTTGAGCGAATGGCGGCGATCAGTTCTTCCCTGTCTACCACCAGGTTGCCGCTATCGTCCACCGTCGCCACATCTGTGAGGGCGGCGGCGATCAGCTTAACTGAGTCGTAACTTTGGGCGTGGAAGGGGCCAAGCTCGTCAGCGCTCACACCGTATTTCTCGAGGTACTTGGCGTCGAAATCGGCGTTCATGGCCTCGGAATCATCTCCGGCCAAAAAGGCTATAAAAGTGCCTTCGCCTGCTGCCCCGGCTGCGTCGAGGTACTGCTTCGTATAGGCGCCATCGTCGCTCATAAACATCGCGCCTTCAAGGCCAGGTGTTTCTGACATCTGCTGGGCGATCAGGCCGGCTTCGGTGGAGTACCCGCCAAAGTAGATGCCTTCCGGCCCACCGGCGCCAACCTTGGCCAGCAATGCGCGGAAGTCTGTGTCTCCCACCTGGACACCTTCAAAGTCTGAGACTTCGCCGCCCAATGCCAGGATATGGTTCTGGAATATCTCGGCCAGTCCCTTGCCATAGTCTGAGTTGTCGTGGATGACGGCAACTTTGGTTATGCCGAGGTCTTCGACGACAAATTCAGCAGAAAAGACGCCCTGCAAAGAGTCACTCAAGGCAACGCGGTTGCAGACATCGCAATCGGCAGTGGTAATATCCGGGTTGGTGGCGCTGGGGCTTACGAACGGAATCCGCGCCTCCAGCAGGATGGGCAACAGACCGAAAGTCTCACCGGAACAGGTGCCGCCCGTAACAGCGACGATGGTCTCGTCGGCTGCAAACTTGTTGCCTACGTTCGTTCCTTGGGTGCCGTCGCAGGCGCCGTCTTCAGCTACCAGCTCAAACATGAAGCCTTCCAGGCCGCCGGCAGCGTTCAGGTCGTCAATCGCGAGTTCCGCGCCGTGACGAATGTTGAGGCCGGGGTCAGGAATAGGCCCGGTCAATGCAAAGGAGCCACCGATTCGGATAGTCCCGCCAGAAGCGACGACGACCTTACCGCTCATGTCGGCTGGTGCCTCTTCCATTGGCGCCTCTGCTGCTGGGGCTTCAGCAGCCGGCGCAGCTCCAACACATGCGGCGAGCATCAGCGCCGCGACTAAGAACAGGCTTAACAGTTCGAATTGCTTTGGCATATGAACCTCCTTGGTCATAAACTGTCAATGTAGTTAACAAATGTGAACTGAAGGACACAGTTTCAATACATACTTCAAAAAAGGGTTCTGTGGCTGGAGTAGCCATACAAAAATTATAAATGATTGATTTGAATTCGGGCAAAGCCCTCTTTTGAGTAAGATGGCTCGTAACTATTGGGCCGAATACTCCCTATTTCCAAACAATCCCTTCATTCCCGCCGTCATTTAGGCAATCTGACTGCGTATTCTGTTGGCTGCCGCCATCTTGGTCGCGACGCACGGCTGCGTTCTAGGCGTCCCGTCGGTGAGGCATGTTTTTGGAGGAGGACGTTGAGGGAGTGTCCCCCTGCACAAGGGAGGGCCGAAGGCTTGATCCCCCACATGCCAAAAGGTAGTAGAGTGAGGGGAGTGGTGATCAAACAGCCCGGCCCGCCTCGTTCAGAGTTGCGAACTGTTTTCAACAGAGCAATCTCAAATGTTCTCCAATTTCCTGAAATGGGGGCCGCCCCTGCGCCGCGGGTTGAGGGAACACGGCTCCTTACCGCGTTAACCCTTCACCCGAAAAGCAACGTGGGTGAACGGAGTTTCACCAGTACACGGTATCCAGGGCAATTGCATCAAAAGCCGTGATATAATAGCCCTGTTCCGAAATACGAATAGGCACTGCTGAGAGCGTATCGTCATCATGAACCCATGACGCCCACTGGCTGGGAAGCTGAAGGCGGGGGAGGCCCCTTGCAAGACTGTAAACTGCGTATAATCTGTCTACCCATAGCCCAACAGAGACAGCGAGGGAACGTGCGCGCAGCCAAACGCAAAAGTCCATATATAGGAAAACTGCCCGCTTCTGCCCAGCTTAAACCGACCTGAAGCGTCCGGACACGACACCCTGCCCCCCAACCGCCAGCGGACCGACTTGGGTCCGGCGTCAGTGAAAGTTGTGGATGCGTGTCGTGGAGAGGCTGCCAGAACCAGGAATCGACGCCGGAAACGGAAAAACCGATGCAAAAGCGTAACGACAACAATTACCAGAAAAAAAATATCACCCGCTCTGGCCCGACTTATACCTACGTGACCCGACTTGACCCGACATGAGACGACCAAATACGCCCCACCATTTCAGAGATTGCACAACTCTTGTACAACACACATGAGCGGTTCAACGGACCCGCCAGCGCTGAGGAGACCCCCATCACAGCCCATCACAATAACTGCATGAATTGCAGCTCAGACAACCCGAAAACGCTCACTAACGCTCGTAAACGCTCATAAACTCTCGTCTAACGCTCATACGAGACAACCTGCATCGGCAAGGCCCCGGTCACAGCCCATCGCAAATCTCATGAACTGCAGCTCAGACAACCCGTAAACGCTTATAAACGCTCGTAAACTCTCATGAACTCTCGTCTAACACTCATACGAGACATCCTGCATCGGCAAGGCCCCGGTCACAGCCCATCGCAAATCTCATGAACTGCAGCTCAGACAACCCGTAAACGCTTATAAACGCTCGTAAACGCTCATGAACTCTCGTCTAACACTCATACGAGACATCCTGCATCGGCAAGGCCCCGGTCACTGCCCATCAGGCAAATCTTATGAACTGCAGCTCAGACAACCCGAAAACGCTCATGAACGCTCGTAAACGCTCATGAACTCTCGTCTAACACTCATACGAGACAACCTGCATCGGCAAGGCCCCGGTCACTGCCCATTAGGCAAATCTCATGAACTGCAGCTCAGACAACCCGTAAACGCTTATAAACGCTCGTAAACGCTCATGAACTCTCGTCTAACACTCATACGAGACAACCTGCATCGGCAAGGCCCCGGTCACAGCCCATCAGGCAAATCTCATGAACTGCAGCTCAGACAACCCGAAAACGCTCATGAACGCTCGTAAACGCTCATGAACTCTCGTCCAACACACAGATGAGAATGCCTGCGTCCCACCTTCAAGATGAATCTGACTAAAACGGTCCACAGTGAGTGAAATGCCCGCATCAGCCCCCAAGACATTTGCATCTGATGTGAATTCCATCTCTTCCTCCGCTGCCAAACTGCTCCTGACTTCCACCCTCAGCCACCGGAACACCGAGAATTCAGTCTACTGGCTCTTGGATGGGGACGACAGTCGCATCCGTCAGGTCCATGCGCAGCACAACTTGGCCGTCTTGCGCCGCATGGCTTTCAACCTCTTACCCAGCGCGAACAGCGCCCAAATCGGTATTGCTGCCAAACGTGAACGAGCCGGTTGGAAAACTGGCTATCTCCTGAAAATTCTCTCCCAACAAGATGCGATTGCCCAGTACACGGTATCGCAGTTCTGCCGAAAATGTGGTACAATTTGAATACTTTGCCAAACTGCAACCGGTTCTTTTCGGCTAGAGTAGAGGGAATTAGAACGCGGAAACGGTTTGGCGTTTCTGTGTGCCAATATACTGCGGCTCAACCCATCGCATGAGTCTCCTCGTTGCCAATCACATTTTCAAGAATTACGGCGATCTCGACGTACTCGAGAACGTCAACGTGCGGATCGAGTTCGGTGACCGCATCGGCCTGGTCGGTCCCAACGGGGCCGGCAAGACCAGCCTTCTCAAGGCGCTTAGCCGCATTGACTCCAGTTTTAGCGGTGAGATATTTGTCGCCCAGGAAACTCGCATTGGCTACCTCTCCCAGGACCCTCCGCCCGCCGGCAATCGAACACTCTACCAAGACCTGAAGGACGTTTTCGCCAAACTGCTGGCAGAAGGGGAGCAACTGAGACGCCTGGAAGCCCGCATGACCGACCCGGCACAGAGCGATCAGGAGTTGGAAGGCCTGCTTACGCGCTACGGGCAACAGCAGGAAGCGTTTGAACGGGCCGGAGGCTATGCCATCGACCAGCGAATACGTTTTGTCCTGACCGGTCTCGGCCTTCCGGCGTCACTGTGGCATGCGCCGCTGGCTCATCTCAGCGGTGGTCAGCGTACCCGCGCCTGCCTGGGCCGCCTGCTGCTGGAAGAGCCGGACCTGCTGTTCCTGGACGAGCCGACCAATCATCTGGACGTGCGATCGATGTCCTGGCTTGAAGGCGTATTGATGGATTGGAAAGGTGCGCTCATTGTTGTATCGCACGACAGGTACTTTCTCGATACTGTCGCGACCCGCATCTGGGATCTGGCGCATCGACGGGTGGAAACATACCGCGGCAACTACAGCCATTACCGCCTACAGCGGGAAGATCGCCATGCTCGCTGGCGCAAAGAATATGATCGCCAGCAGGAGTTCATCAGCGAGACCCAGGACTTCATCCGTCGCTACAAGGCCGGACAGCGTACGAAAGAGGCCCAAGGGCGGGAGACCAGACTTAACAGATTCCTGGAGGAGGAGGCCCTGCCGCCGCCCCCGACAAGCCAGTTTATCCGTCTCCCACTGCGGACTGACTTGCGCAGCGGCGACCTGGTTTTGCGCACCCGCAAGCTGGTTGCTGGCTACAGTGAGGGGACGCCAGCTGCGCAGTCCCACCTCGCCAGTACAGTGCAGGACGGGTTGAAGGACGACGCAGTTGATGGCAACTCCCCTGCAAATGAGACCGTTTCAGCTTTTCTGTCAGCCAAGGGCCGGCACGGCGTTGAACTTGGCCGGCAGGGTCGACTGCGGCCCATGCGCAGCCTTTCGCCTGCAGACACGCCGATTCTGGAAGTGCCCGATCTTGATCTTTATCGGGGCCAGGTTGCCGCCATGATTGGTCCAAACGGCGCGGGCAAAACGACGTTTGTTCGCTCTATTCTTGAGGAGTTGGAACCGCTCAACGGCAGAGTGGAACTAGGGGCATCGGTTGAAGTCGGCTATCTGGCGCAACGGCATGTGGGCAGCGGTTACGGGTTGATGAGCGGCGCTCAGACTGTGCTGGACGCCCTGCTGGCGGTCAAGCGTCTTCCCACTGAGCGTGCGCGGACATATTTGGGCCAGTTTCTCTTCAAGGGCGATGATGTCTTCCAGAGTATCGAGAGCCTCTCAGGTGGTCAACGCAGCCGTATCGCGCTGGCGCGCTTGACATTGCAGGGCGCCAATTTTCTGCTTCTGGACGAGCCGACGAACCACCTGGATCTGGACAGCCAGGAAATCCTGCAGGACGCGCTGCGACAGTTCGATGGCACTATTTTGCTTGTTACCCATGATCGGGCGCTGATAGATGCACTGGCAACGCAGATCTGGCAGGTGACGCCAGCATCGAATGGAAACCCTGGCAGCCTGGAAGTCTTCAAGGGCACGTGGAAGCAGTGGCAGACGGAACGACTGCAGGCGGAGAGGAAGGATTTGCCAGAGCAGGGAACCCCTGTACTGACCGCATCGGAAGAGGAATGGAAGCGCCTGAGGGCGGCCAGAAGGCAGCGGCGGCAAGCGGAAAAGCATGATGAGGCCGTCGCCGAGACTGAGGAAAAGATCGGCCGGCTGGAAAGCAGGCTTGTCGAGATCGAGGAACAGATGGCTCGGGCGAGCGCGGCACAGGATCTGAAGAGGCTGCGCACGCTGCAGGACCAACATCTTGGAGTCTCGCAGCGTTTGGAAAAGCTGTTGGAGGAATGGGCCGTCCTGGCTGCATGACAGGCTTGTCAGCAGGCCAGACTTTCGGCTAAAATAGGGCATCACTGGGGCCACCAACGCAAAAGGCTTATCGAAAATGGGGCGCAAATCGCTGGTAATCGGACTGACTGGAAATATCGCTACAGGCAAAAGCACGATTCTCAACTATCTGATGGAGAAATGTGCTTTTATCATTGACGCTGACAAACTTGGCCATCGTGTGATTGAGCCAGGTGGTCCAGCTTACGACGCGGTAGTGCGCACTTTCGGCAAAGAAATACTGAGAGAAGACGGCACAATCGATCGCAAAAAACTAGGTAAGATTGTTTTCACCAATCCCTTGGACTTGGGCCGGCTGGAAAAGATTGTCCATCCGAAGATCTTTGATCTGGGAAAGCAGGAGATTTCCGACAACGAATCAGCCGTGATCGTTTTGGAAGCAATCAAACTGCTTGAGGCCGGGCTGATGTCCACCCTGTGCGATGAAATCTGGGTCGTTACTTCCAGCCTGACTACGCAATTTCGACGGCTTCTGGAGACACGAAAGATGGAAGAAGGCGAAGCCAAACGCATGATCGATTTGCAGCCGCCGCAGGCTGCCAAGGTGAATCAGGCCGACCGGGTCATCGAGAATGACGGCAGTCTTGCGGAATTGCACGCTCAGTTGGACGCAATCTGGGAGGACCTTAAGCGACGCTATCCTCGTAGAATGATGACCCAGGTACCACAAAGGAGTCCGAACGAACATGGACATTCTGCGGCGATTCTGGGCTGAGCACACAACTTTGTCCAACTGGGCAGTACTCGCCGTCGGTTTCGTGGTGATACTGCTTTTCAGCGCCCGCGGTGTAGGATTCGAGGGCGCGCAGTGGGCAGCACTCATTGGCGTAACAGTCGGCTTGGCCGGACTGTGCGCTTGGATCATAAGTTGGGAATAGTTTAATGAGCGAAAAGCGCGACTACTATGAAGTGCTTGGCATAGATCGAGGCGCGGACGAAGGGTCGCTTAAGCGAGCTTTTCGTAAGTTGGCGCAGCAATTTCACCCGGATGTCAACCGCGAGGCCGATGCCGAAAGCAAGTTCAAGGAGATCAACGAAGCCTACCAGGTATTGAGCGATCCCCAGAAGCGCGCCGTCTATGATCGCTTCGGGCACTCGGGTTTGAAAGGAGCAGGCGGTTTCGGCGATTTCAGCCAGGGATTTGGAGATCTGGGCAGCATTTTTGAGGAGGTCTTCGGGTTTGGAGGAATGGGACGCAGCAACCGGCGTGCGCCTCGACGCGGCGCCGACCTCCGGGTAGACATTGGTCTGAGTTTTGAAGATGCCGCCTTCGGCGCACAGCAGGAAATCGAAGTGCCGCGTATGGAGGACTGTGACTACTGTCAGGGCAGCGGCGCCGAGCCTGGCACTACCCCGGAACGGTGTGCTACCTGCGGAGGTAGCGGCGAGGTGCAGCGCCGTCAGCAGAGTCCTCTATTTGGCACCATCGTCACAGCAACAACCTGCCCTGCTTGCCAAGGTGAAGGCGAAGTCGTGTCCTCGGCCTGCAGCCAGTGCAGTGGCCGCAAGCGCATGCAGGTGTCCCGCAAGATCAAAGTCAATGTTCCCGCCGGCGTCGACAACGGTACGCGCATCCGGTTGGCTGGCGAGGGTGAGGCCGGCATGTTGGGCGGTCCCCGCGGCAACCTCTACGTTGTCCTTAGTGTTGAAGAACATCCGGTTTTTACGCGCGATGAGTTTGATATTCATATGGAGTTGCCTGTCAGTGTTGTCCAGGCCACGCTTGGCACTACCGTTGCAATCCCGACTCTGGAAGACGAGACGATCAGTCTGGACATTCCTGAAGGTACGCAGACTGGAAGGAGGTTTCGCAAAGCGGGGATGGGCATTCCGCGTTTGCAGCGCAGCGGGCGGGGTGACATGATTGTAACTGTGCGGATAGTTACGCCGACCGATCTGACGGAGGAGCAGGAGTTGATGTTCCGTCAACTAGCGGAAAGCCTGGGCGATGAGGTGCATGAGCCGCGGCGCGGATTCCTGGACAGAATTTTGCGGCCGGATTGAGGAGTCAGTGGCCCTGCCAATATAACTCCTCTGCTGATCCCGGCTGTCTGCTCAGCCGAATCTGCGGCCAATGCCGGTCAAAGCAAAGAGTTTTTGCCGGGACTGAAAGAGGATTCCGGCAATGATCAGCACCAAACCTGAAACCGCTGATGCATGAATTGGTTCATCGAGCAGCAGCAGGACGAACAGCAGCGAGATGGCCGGCGTGAGATAGAGCAGGTTTGAGACGATGAACGTGTCGCCGTGTTCAAGCGCCTTGAACCAGAACACATAGCTAAGTCCGTTGACAAACAGCCCATTGTAGATGAGCCAGCCCCAGACTGCAGTAGAGGGCAGAGCCAGGCCGCCGCTCAGAACGATGGCAACGGCAGAACAAATCAGAGCGGCGCAGAAGTACACAAACGCGGCAACAGTCACGTTGTAGTTGGCCCGCTTGCCCTGAATGGAAAAGAGCGCGAAGACCAGGGCGCCGCATAGGGCCAACAGATTTCCCGCCAGGTTCTCCACCCGCAACTCCACCATTCGCCCCTGAGTAACAATTGCAACGACGCCGCTGAAACTGATCAAGACTGCAATCAGGCGGGTGGGCGTGAATCTCTCGCCCAGTAACGGGACCGCCAACAGACTGATCAGGATGGGCCACGTGTAGGCAAGAAGGAACCCTTCAGCGGCGGAAGTGCGTGCGAACGCCCCGTAAAGAAGCACGTAGTAGAGGAACGCCCCCAGGAAGCCCAGCCAACACATGTTAGCGAAGTCCCGAAGTGTGTAATCCTTTAGGCTAACTGTCTTGCGTTGCCAGACGACAAGCGCACCGAGCGCGAACACTGAGAAGATTGTACTGTAGAAGAGCATCTGCAAATTGGATAGTTCTGCCAGAATCTTCTTCGAGGCGACCGGAATCGAGGCCCATAGCAGGATACAAAGAGCCAGACTGAGATAGGATTGGGCGCGCGGGGTCATGGCTTAAGTGAGAAGAGTGGCAAGGGCATGAGAGCGGGCGGACAGATCTATGTTACTCCTCCACCCATATTGGCACTGAAGTATAGCGCAGACCCAGCCGCCCAGGGAATTGCATAAGGCAAAACAGTATCCCATGAACGCAGATGAGCTTGTCGAGATAGCTGTTGAGGTCGATGGCGAAGCTGCCGAAGCGGTAGCCGAGCTGTTCAACCGCTTCAACGGCGGCGACTGGGTTGAAGACAGCGCGGCAGGCGAGGCCTCAGGCGGCGGAGCTGTGTTGGAGTCCACCGGCTTTGACGACTTTGGCAACCCTGCCGCCGGTGAAGTCAGACTTGTTGTCAAAACCTACCTGAAGCCTGGACCACGCGGCCGAACCATCCAGAGGCAGATCGAAGAGGGACTGTGGCGGCTTCGCCTGCTTTACCCAATGCCGGAGCCGGTGGCAAGACCAGTCCGGGAGGAAGACTGGGCCCACGCTTGGAAACGACACTACAAACCACTGCGCATTGGGAAGCGGGTGCTGTTGGCGCCCGCATGGGAAGAGCCGAATGCATTGCCGGATGATCTTGTAGTTCGATTGGAGCCGGGGATGGCTTTTGGGACAGGCCTGCATCCGACGACGCGCCTCTGTGTGGCTGCGCTGGAAGAGTGGGTACGGCCCGGCGATTCTGTCTTGGACATTGGTACTGGCAGCGGTGTTCTCTCGATTGTCGCGGCCAAGCTGGGCGCACGGCCGGTCTGGGCTACGGATATCGATCCACTGGCAATCCGGGTTGCAAAGGAAAATGCAGAGCGGAACGGAGTTACTCTTGGTTACGACCAGCTCTATATTGAACATGGGTCAGTACCTGGCGGTCAGGAGGGGCGGTTTTCTGTGATCGTATCCAATATTCTGGCCGAAGTCCTGATAGGACTGTTCGACGCTGCCTATGACAACGTCCCGTTGGCAGTGCCGCTTGCACTTGGAGGCCGCATGATCCTGTCTGGAATTCTGGAGGAAAAGGCAGGAACAGTGGTCGCAGCTGCGGTCCGCCACGGCCTTTCGGAAGTGGAGCGCAAGCAAGAAGGGGACTGGGTAGCCATTACAGTTCAGAGCGAAAGTGAGCGTGAAAGCGTTGAGCGACAATGAGTTCAGGGCCAGAGATTCCCACCGATTCTTCCTGCCTGACATCTTGCCAGGGCAGGACCGTTACGTTGACCTTACGCCCTTGGCGCACCAGCTTGGAAATGTTCTGCGACTGGTGCCCGGTAGTCTGATCACCTTGCTCGATGGCAGCGGCACGGCATTCGTAACGCAGATCGAAGATCTGGCAGCTGACAGGGCGACAGGGCGCGTGCTGTCGCAAGAACCTGTTCGAAGTGAGCCTGGCGTCGCCTTGACTCTCTACCAATGTGCGTTGAAGAGAGACCGCTTTGAGTGGGTACTGCAGAAGGGAACGGAGCTGGGCGTGAGCCGGTTTGTACCGGTGATCAGCAGCAGAACTGTGGTGCGTCCGGCCGCCAAGCTGTTGCCCAAATACGACCGCTGGCGAGCAATAATTCGAGAAGCGGCAGAACAGAGCCGCCGCGGCCGCCTGCCGATCCTGGAGAACCCGCTTGGATGGGAGCAAGCCCTTGATCATGGCGCCGGCCAGCGGCTTCTGGCGTGGGAGGAGGCAGAGGGAACTGATACCGGCCTGGGCACCGTCCTGGCCAAATCTGACACAGTATCGCTACTGATCGGGCCAGAAGGAGGAATCTCAGGCGAAGAGGCAGCCGCTGCGATCGATCGAGGTTGGCAGTGCGTTTCGCTGGGCCCTCGCATTCTGCGCGCCGAAACCGCGGCCGTCGCAGCAACCGCCGTTGCCTTGCATCTCTCTGGTTCACTGGGTTAAGTGGCCGCGAATTCGCGATATCAAAGGAACAACGTTCCTGCTCCGCCGCATTCAATTCGCAAACGGGAATGAGGCGAATGAGGGAATTTTTTCTCTCCTTCTTTCTCAGTATATGGGCGGTCGGCCGCAAGCGGCCTCCCTTGTGCAGGGGCTGCGCCCCCGCAACGCCCCCCTCCAAAAACACGCCTCACCCACCGCCGCGCCTTCTTCGCAGCCGTGCGCCCGTCCGACAGTGTGCCTGCCGCCATCCAACCACGTTTCGAAGAAAGACTGAATGGTGCCAGAGGTGAAGGGTTGGTCAAGCATGGTACCAAAAAGATGACCATTGGTATGTTAATCGTGCTATAACGGTCCCGTCCATTCCCAAATCTCAGTTCCTTGTACAGGTGGGGTCACATATAGCGAAGAACCGACCGTTCTTGATTCAGACAGCGGCTGTCGAAAAATTTGGGATGCATCCGCCCGACCCCCTAGAGTGGCATTCTCCCGTTGGGGCCATCAAATTGTCCCGTGTAATATGTCGGCCGGAAGCCCTAAGCCACGGTCGCCGCCCGAGGCCGCCCGAGCGTGTCGCCGGCTTACAGGTGTTCATTTTTTTGACAGACGACTTGCAGTGAGAGTAGAATGACGCTGGCGTAGCCGCCACTTGCCCGGTCTGAATGAGAGGACGACACCGAAGTCGACTCAGCAACCCCCCTTTCTAGGTAGATAGTGGTCCATACCGACCATTTTTCGGGAAATCATAGGAATCTCCGCCATCCTCCAGCTAACAACACTGACGACTTCTCGTATGCTTGTACCCCTATTCCAGACGCAGACAATAAAGACGCCACAAACGAGCACGCTTTCTGTCCGAAGCGTTCGCGCACAAGAGGCTTTGAACCAGGAATCGGAAACACCTCAATAGGCCATTGCCCTGTAGAGACCTTTGTAAGGGGAGCTGAACTGAAGAGTCCCGTAGTGCAAACACGTCTTTTCCAGACGCCTTCTTTAGTCAGCAGTGAAGGGAATCCCTTGGGCCTTCGACAGTCTTCGTAGAGTAAGAAAGTTTCTAACAACATCAAGTCCCTTGCAGGATTACGCAGTTAAAACTTTCCATCATTAAGAATGCACAGGAGAGAAAAGATGAAGAAGAAGCGGTATCTATTGGCGGCCTTGGTCATGGCACTTGCAGTGCTCGTCTTGGCGGCCTGCGAAACACAAACTGTTGAAGTTCAAGTGACTAGGGTCGTCGACGTCACGGCGACGCCGAGGGCTATGACCTTCCACGATGCGGCAGCAATTGAGTCCGAAACTGCGCCCCATCAGTGTCAGCCTCTGGCAACACTTCCCACAGAATTCTCCCAGCCCTGGCGATTGGGATTCATTAATCCCAACCTGGCGCATCCATTCTTCGGCGAATGGTCTGGCGCTATGAAATCTGCAGCCGAGTTTTATGGCGTGGAGTTCTTCGAATCCGACGCCGCCGGCGATTATGCCACGGAACCCGACCTGTTGGAGACGCTGCTCCTGAACGACCTGAGCATCGTTGGCGCCCATGGCCCCAACGTCTATGAAGGACTGGCGTTGCGCGCCCTGGATGAAGGCATTCAGTTCATCGGCATCGACAATGGTCCCAGCGAATACACGCCAATCGTCTACGGTATCCCCGACGGGATCGCCGGCATGAGGGGCGCGGAGCTCCTGGTTGAGGGTGTAAGAAAGCGGCAGGCGGAAGATTGGGCCGGCCGCGAGTTATTCTTTATTGAACTGACGCACGGGGGCATCCCTGCCTGCGTCACTCGCACCGGTTCCGCTGCTTCCACGTTCAAGGAGGCTTTTGAACTGGACGACGACCACGTCTTGATGGCCGACCTGACCACGGGCCGTTCCGCCGAAGACATGGTAAACGATACAATGACGGCGCATCCTGATGGCGTCTTTGCGATGATTCCCTGTTGGGACGGCCTCGGTATTGGCCCCTACAATGCCGTATCCGAAGCAGGCAACGAGGCGGACGTGATGCTGGTTACGTTGGGTGGCGACGAGCCGCCGGCCAAGTTCCTGAAAACCAGGCCGATGGGCTACTACGGTTTCATCGAATTCCAGCCATATTGTGAGGGTTGGGGTTGGGTCGAAGTCGCACTGGCAACTCTGGAAGGAATTGCATTCGAAACCTACCAGGTTCGCAAGGCGATTACACAGGAAACTGTAGACCAGCGCTATGCAGAACTGTACGAATCGGAATAGAGTGTTTCAATCTCTGACGAATTAGTGAGGGTGGGGCGAGTCCAGCCCCACCCTTTCTACATTGGGAACGCAGTTTTCCCGATAGCTTCAAGGTAACAACAGGGCCTGGCATCAGGCAGGCCGATTCAGCAGCCGGAGTCACAGTTGGCCACTAGCATTCGCGGCATTCAGCGCAAGCAGGTCGTCCAATTCCTGCTTGATAACGGGTTGTTTATCGCCTTTGTTCTGGAAGTAGCGCTGTTTGCCATCGCCGTTCCAGACATGTTTCTGAGGTCGAGGACATTAGAGACGATTCTGCGTCTGAGCGGACCTGCCGGCATCGTCTTGGCCTCTTACACCATAACGCTGATCTCGGGTCAGATTGATCTGTCCACAGCCCAGGTCGGCGGCATGGCTTCGCTGATGTTTGCCGGTGTTTTTCAGCTTCTGGAGTGGCCGCTCGGCGTTGCACTGGCTCTTACCGTCGTCTTGACGATTGCGGTCGGTCTGCTGAGCAGCTACCTGATCCAACAGGGCATCCCCTCTTTTGTGTCCACCTTGGCCGTCGGTGTAGTCAGTGGTGGAATAGGCTTTCTAATCATCAACCTGACAGGGCAACCGGGCATGATCCGGCTGGTGCGGCCGCCGTTGCGCGACATTGCGAATTTCGAAGTCTTCGGTGTCCCTTTTGTAATTCCTCTGATGTTTGTCGCCTATGCAATCGGGTGGGTAGTGCTGAACCAGACCAAGTTTGGCGCACACATATATGCACTGGGTGGGAATCCCGCCGCGGCGGCCCTGAACGGCATCAACGCAGTCCGAATTGCACGGATTGTGCTGGTAACGAATGCAGTAATCACTGGCATGGCTGGAATCTTGATCGCCGGCCGCCAACTGGCCGCGCAACCTGGTGTCGAAGGACTGGGGCAATCGCTCACTGCGGCGCTCTTTGCAGGCGTTGCACTTTCGGGCGGAAGCGGAAAGATTGAGCGTACATTGATCGGCCTTCTCTTTTTGTCCACGCTTACAATCGGTTTGGGCATCCTCAATGTTTCAGCACCCATGCGGCAACTGATCAACGGTCTTGCATTTGTTTTCGCCATCTTGCTGGACAGTATCCGCCAGCAAATGGCAGCGCGATAAGGAGTCGGATGTGATAGGGCGGTTAGTGCAAGGTGAGAGAATAGTATCAGGACGCCGGCGGGAACAGTTGCTGTTTCTGATGGACAACGGGATCTATGTTGTAACCGTTGTGCTGTTCTTCATCTTTGTCTTTATGGCCCCGTTTTTTTTCACCCAACGCAATCTGGTCAACATTCTTATCAGCGCATCGCTGGCAGGTATAGTGACGGCCGGATATACTGTCGCCATTTTGGCCGGGCAGATCGACACCTCCACGCAGGGCGTACTTGCGGTCGCCACAGTGACAACAGCTCTCTTGTTTGAAGAGGCTGGTTTTTCGCTTCCCTTGACCGTGATATTCGCGTTGGCGGCCGGGATCGCCGCCGGCCTCTTTAACGGTCTTATCGTTGTCAACGGTAGAATCGTCGCCTTTGTGGCGACATTGGCGACCCAGGGCGTTATGATTGCGATCGCACTATTTCTCAGCGGGGGCCGGACAATAACGATCGCACGCGAGGGGCTGCAGGAAGCCGTATTCATACGCGTATTCGGCATTCCCTCATCGGTCTGGATCATGTTTCTGTGCTACATAGTCGGCTGGATCATGCTGACGCAAACGAAACTGGGCGCCCACATTTACGCCACCGGCGCAGATTATCGGGCGTCGCTCCTGAGTGGCGTACCGGTAAACAAAGTGATCCGCGTTGCCTTGGTCATTTCAGCATTGACGGCGGCATTGACTGCAATACTTGTGACGGCGAGGGCAAAACAGTCTGCCTTGTTTGGCCTAGCGATTGCAGGCAGTGTAGATTTCGTTACTGCCCTCACAGCTGTTCTGTTGGGAGGGTTCAGTCTTTTCGGCGGGGTTGGCCGCATTGAGCGCAATCTCGTGGCCGTGCTCTTTCTGACCATACTTGGCAATGGTCTGCAATTGATGGATGTGCCGACAGGCATCATTCTGGTGGTCCGAGGATTTGCCCTGGTTTTTGCTGTCATTCTCAGTGTGCTGCGGGCGCGCATGTCGTAGGTCATTTACAGACAACAAATATGGAGCAGGTCATGGCGAGTGACGACGTCATTCTCGAAACGACAGATCTGGATAAATCGTTTGGCGCCGTTCATGCAGTGCGGTCGGTAAGTTGGAAGGTCTATCGAGGCCGCGTCAACGCTCTCGTTGGTGACAACGGTGCCGGCAAGTCCACGCTAATCAAGTTGATAAGCGGCGCGTTGCAGCCCAACAGCGGAGGATTCCACGTACGCGGCGAGGAGACCAGGATTGGTGGGCCTGCCGGGGCCTTCAATTTGGGAATTGCCGCCGTCTACCAGGACCTGGCGCTGGTAGAGAATCGTGACGTGGTGATGAACATGTTTCTGGGCAGCGAGTTAACACGCGGTCCAGGGGCAATTTTTCTTGACCACAAAGGAATGCTGAGCCAGGCGCACAACGTCCTCGATGACATTCACGCCCGCATACCAAACGTGCGTGAAATGGTTCGCAATCTCTCCGGCGGGCAGCGCCAGGCGGTGGCGGTCGGTCGCGCACTAATTCGAGGCGGTGAGATCATAATCATGGACGAGCCAACCGCGGCGTTGGGCGTAGAGCAGACCCAGGAAGTCCTGCAACTGATCGACACCTTGCGAGGCCAGGGCAAAACGATCATACTAATTAGTCACAATATCCAACAGGTGTTTGAGATCGCCGACTATATTTCGGTCATGTTCCATGGTGAACTCCTGGGCACGCGTTCGAAGGATGAGGCAACGGAGGCCGAGGTGGTCGCCATGATTATGGGCAAGCGCTCGCCCTAGAATGGCAATGTTGAGGCGGATACGGGCACAGTTGTCCAAGCGAATCAGCCCGGCGTTCAGTCCCGTATTGCTGGCCGTCAAGCGTTTGAAAGTTGAGGCTTGGCTGGCAATTGCAATAGCCTTGGGACTGCTGGCTGCGGTCGCCTTTACAACCAGCATTCCAACATACAGTAACGCCGTTTACGTCCGCCTGTTACGCAAGGAGTTGCACGAAAAGACGAAGAACTATCCTCCCTTTGCATTCATGTTTCATTATCTGGGAGCCAAACATGGATACGCCGAATGGGAGGACGTCAATTCGGTTGACACCTTTTTGACAAAGCAGGCCGCCGGCGACCTCGGGCTGCCGCGCGTCATCGATGTCCGCTACTTTCAGACCGTTCCATTCTCCATATTTCCTCAGGATACAGACGCACAGGCAGTCGGTCACAACTCCCCGGTAGAACTTAGCTTTGCCTTCCAAAGCGACCTCGAGCAACACATCACAATATTGGAAGGGCGATTCCCTGCCAGCGCAGGTCTGTTTTCGGATCGATCCGCTCCTGTAGAGGTAATCATTAACGGAACGCTGGCGCAACAGATGGGTTGGCAGGTAGGCGAGACCTTCATTGCTCTCTCAGATGAGAGCGCTGATTCCGACAAATTACCCAGCCAGATCCCATTCGTGGTTGTCGGCGTCTGGCAGATGACGAACCGCCAGGAAGAATACTGGTTCTATAATCCATTCTCTCTGATCAGGAAACAATTGTTGGTTTCCGAAGCGGGCTTCAGCCGGCAGATTGGCACTGCCCTGCAGGGAGAGATCGCGGTTGGCGCCTGGTACATGGTTCTGGATGGCGAATCGTTCGAAGTCAGGCAAGCGAGCGCATTCCTGGAACGGCTGCAACGGGTCGATCAGAGGTCCGGTGCCTTGCTGCCCGGCACATCTCTGCTGGTGGCTCCAAGCGACTCTGGACTGAGGCGATACCAGCGCTCCGCCCAGGCATTGACGCAGTCGCTGTTCGTGATCGCGCTGCCGATTTTCGGCTCGATTGTTGCCTATCTCTGGCTCGTCGCCGGCGTCTACGTCGAAAGACGGCGTGCCGAGATTTCCCTGTTGCGCAGTCGCGGCGCGTCTGTCGTCCAGATAGCTGCTATGGTTGTGATCGAGGGCTTAGTGATGGGTTCTGCCGCCTGGGCTGGGGGGTTGCCCGTCGGTAGCAGAATAGCCCGCATCATCGACAGGACGCAGGGCTTTCTCGACTTCAGCAGCAATTCGGCAATACCCATGACCATCACTGAGTCGGTAGAACGTATTGCACTGTTAACGATTGGGCTGGCTCTGCTTCTGATCATTTTGCCTACTTTGGCGGCGACGCGCCACACACTGGCATCCTATCGGCGGGCGCGCGCCCGCGGGCGCGCGAAATGGCATCACGGAATCGGCCTGGATATTCTCATCCTTCTGGCAGCCGGCTACGGTCTGTTCAGACTGCGAAGCCAGGGCAGCATACTTCCTTTGGGATCTGAGAGTGTATTCACAGATGTTCCTGTACTCGATCCTTTGCTCTTCATTACGCCGGTTCTCTGGCTTCTTGGATTCGCCCTGTTGAGCGTGCGCGCACTCACTCCTCTAATGTTTGCGACATCCTGGGGGGCCAGGCAGTTGAATGCGCTTGGACTACTGCTGGCGATGCGCCGGCTTGCTCGTTCTTCAGGGAGTTTTCGGATACCCTTGCTGCTACTCATATTGACGCTCAGCATGGCAGTATTTACGGCTTCCCTTGCTCTGACAATGAGTCAACAAATCGCAGAACAGGTTCGTTACCGATTTGGTGCCGATATGCGTTTGACGGAAGTGGGAGAAAGCATCGAAATCGATCCCTTGGGGATTTCCTCTTCCAGCAATAACGAAGGAGAAGATTCAGAGTCCATCCGGCAACTGTCTACTTCGGCGGAAGGCTATACGACGTGGTCGTTTCTCCCAGTCAGCGAACACAGGCACGCAACTGGTGTAGAGGCTGTGGCACGCGTGGGGAGATACAAGGCACTTGCCGAGGTCGCCCAATGGAAAGCTGAGGGACAGTTCATCGGTATTGACCGGGTCGACTTCCCTGAAGTTGGTTTTTGGCGGCGGGACTTCGCCAGCAGTAGCCTGGGGTCGTTGATGAACGCTCTGGCCGCGGCGCCAAACGGCGTACTCGTTCCGAACAGTTTCTTGCGGCAGATGGTCCTGAAGCAAGGTGACGACCTTCGAGTGATAGTTTCGATTCCTGAGCAAAGGAAGGAGTTGACATGGTTGGAGGCGCCAATCGATTTCGAGATCGTCGGCAGCTTCAACCGTTTCCCATCATGGCAACCGGATGAAGGACCGGTTATCGTTGGCAACCTGGATTACGTTTTCGAGCGCGCGGGCGGACAGTTCCCCTTCGATGTATGGCTGCGGACCGAATCGAACCCGGACTATAACAGGATCGAGAATGAGTTACGTGAGAGAGGGTTTCGCATATTGGACTGGGAGGCGCCCGGGCCCTGGGTGACCCAAGCGCTGCGCCGGCCTGAGTTCCAAGGGATCGTGGGACTGCTTTCGATCGGATTCGTAGCCTGCACACTCCTGACGATTCTGGGATTCGTCCTCTACACCGTTTCGTCTTATCGGGATCGGGCGATTGAAACCGGCGTCCTGCGCGCCCTGGGGTTCACGCCGCGCGAGGTCATTTCCTTTATGGGATGGGAGCTGGTCGTTCTACTATGCTTTGGGTTGGCTGTTGGCACAGGGGTCGGCATTTGGACCAGCGGCGCATTCATCCCCTACCTGCAGAATGGTATCGATCCCATGCCGACACTCTTGCCTTTGGCGCCACAGATCGCATGGCCGCGGGTCTACCAGGTCTATCTCATTCTAAGTGTGCTATACGTTGGCTCGACAGCCTTTATGACCGTTTCGTTGATGCGTTCGCACGTAACGCAGGCCATAAAGATGGGTGAGACAATCTGAAGGGGCGGCATACAACTGGGAGCGTCCGCCGGCCCCCATCGATTGACCTCCGAATTCGTCTTGCAAGCAAAATGAGAATGATCTGCAGGAAAGGCTTTTCTTGAGTATTGATTCCAAAGTGAGCGAGATTGTAATTCAAACGCCTGCCAGGCTTCACTTCGGTCTCCTCGATCTGCATGGTGGCCTGGGTCGAATCGACGGCGGTATCGGTCTGGCGCTCGAGCAACCCAGCACGCGAATTGCTGCCAGACCTGGCAATTCTTGCGAAGCCGCCTGCCCGATGGAGCCAAGCTTCGAACCGCGCTTGAACGCCGCAATCGCCGCTGTCTGCAATAAGTTCGAGTTGCCTGGGGCATCGGTAGCGATTCTGGAGAAAGCCAGACCACATTCGGGCCTCGGCAGCGCATCCCAAACATTGGTTGGCGCAGGAATTGCTGTGTGCGCACTGTACGGACTGACGCCAAACGCAAGGGAAATCGCTGCCGTAGTGGGCCGTGGAGGAACTTCGGGTATTGGCATCGGCGCGATCCAGTACGGCGGTTTCCTATTGGACGGAGGCCATCGCTTTCGGAGAGGGGAAGGAAGCAAAAACGGTTACTCGCCCTCGTCGGCGTCAATAGGTGTGCCGCCTCCGCCATTGCTCCTGCACTATGATTTCCCTGCATGGGACGTACTTGTCGTGATTCCCCAAGGTGAGGGCGCCAGCGGTGACAGGGAACTGGACCTCTTCGAAGAGGCCTGTCCGGTTCCGGCCAACGACGTCGAAAAAATGTGCAGAATTCTCCTGACGCAGATGCTGCCGGCAGTTCTGGAGGAAGATCTTCCGACCTTTGGCGCAGCGATGGAAGCGTTTCAAAGCTACGGATTCAAGGTTTTTGAAGCGGAGACGCAGGGACCCCTAATCGCGGAGTGTGCCGCATTTCTGCGAGACAACGGCGGCATAGGAGTGGGCATGAGCAGCTGGGGACCTACGCTCTTCGCTTTCGGCCATGACCTCACCGCGCTTCGCAACAAGGCCGACAGTTGGCTGGCGTCTAACGGTGGCGGCGAGGCCTTCTTGACGAAGGCGAACAACGTTGGCTTCAGACAGATCGCGCCCGACCTCGATGAAGTGGAAAGCGGTTCCTGATCCTTCTGAAAACGTCAGTCCAAGGTTGGGATGGCATAAGAGATCTACTGAGCCAAGAGGCAAAAGCGGAGCAAAACAGATGACAGTTCTCAAGTTGTGCGGGACTACGAGTGCCAGCGATGCCCGCTTGGCAAGGCGCGCCGACTTCTGCGGCATTCTTGTTGACGTGGACTGGACAGAGCGTAGTCTGTCTTTGGAGAAGGCCAAGACAGTAGCGGAGGCTTCCGGCGTACGAAACGTCATTTTGCTGTGTAACCCAAGCGCGTCGTTTGCAGAAAAGGTTTCGAGTACACTGCGCCCGCACGCATTGCAGCTTCTCGGCGATGAGCCGCCGGCACTGGTATCCGAATTGAAGAGCGCCCTCCCGTGCGAGATCTGGAAAACAGTTCATCTGGGGATCGTGGCCGGGCAGGCTTCGCCCGAGGAGTATGCTGAAGCGGGTGCAGACGCACTGCTGGTGGACTCAGCTGACGCAAGCGAAGGGTTTGTGCGCTTGGGGGGCACAGGCAAGGTGGGAGACTGGGCCGCGATTGCTGCGCTAAGACAGAAGATGGAGATCCCCATCTTCCTGGCTGGCGGCATCGATCCCGACAACATTGCTGACGCCATTCGCACAGTGAGGCCCTATGGAATAGACCTTTGCAGCGGTGTGGAAAGCCAGCGCGGAAAACGGGACCCCGAGAAGGTGAAACTGTTACTGCAGAGATTCCGAGAAGCGGTAGAGCAGGCAGTTGAGAAGTCAGGCGCCGATTGGCATTGATGGACCTACCTTACGAAGGCTGTGAGTCATCTCTGTCCTTGCAACTCAAAGCCTTCGCCCGTCGCGCGACTGTCATATGGTGGACGATTTTCATATTCAGAGGAAACGAACTCGGGAATGTCCTTTCTACCAGAAAGCAACTGTTCTGCGATGGTGCGGATTGCGCGAGGGCTTGTGATCAACGACTGGTGCCGCAGCGACCAAACCAACCGATTGTCTCCTATCGGCATGCGGGAGCTGAGAGACGGCAGGATCATCAGGTCGAACGGGCTCCAAATTGAAGCGAAGTCGATGCTTGCCAGGCTTTCAGCGTCGTCATTCAAATCCCGAAGGAAATCGCTATTGGGGCGTAACTGAATCGCGGCAGGGAGATTGCTTGCGTAGGCAAGCCAGGTGCCGTGATGCGGAGCAGCCACAGTCAGGAAACGACTGGTGCGAGCCAGTCCACCCATTCGCTGAAGGTAGTAGCGGGTTACAATGCCCCCCAGGCTGAACCCCACAAAGTCCAGCTTTTGGCGGCCAAGAAAATTTCTTTCGATGAACGCGTCCAACTGTTGGGCGAGCGTCTCCAGAGGGACGCTGCAGTCGCTGGGCGCAACTGTGACCGCATATGACTTCAGCCCCAAGTCGGTCAGATAAGAAGCAAGTGGTTCGAAGACCGAAGCGTCATCCTTGTAGCCATGGACTAATATCGTCCGCGTTCCTCTCTGCTGCTCCAAGTCGACCGGTGGAGGCAGTTGCATCACCTCGTCTGAAGCAGGCGGTCCTGGCGGAAGTTCTCTGACCGACTGCGATGCTCTAAGGTACTGCTTCCACAAACGGTTACGAATTTCTGACATGGCCTGTTCTGCTCCTCTGAACGCCGTTCAAGATCACCCTACATTCCTACTGTAGCACAGTTCAGAAAAGATGCTGAATTGGTTTTCGGGGCACCCGCTCTGGGGGTTAATGGTCTTTAGCAATTTCACTCTTTCGGTTAGAATAATCAATAGTCCTGCTCCAAGGGACCGAACCTCCAGTAGTAAACAATAAGGGATTCCAATGGCGTCTCTGTGACATTCCATTTGCAGAGGCGCCAAAAAAGTCAATTCGAGACCTAACCAATTGGGGGAAAAATGAGAACTGAACTGGAAGCGGGCACTCCCGCCCCGACATTCGAGGCCACAACGGATAGTGGCGAAACGGTCAATCTTGCCGACTTTCGCGGACAAAAGGTCGTCCTATACTTTTACCCCAAAGACGACACACCCGGATGTACGACGCAGTCCTGCGGATTTCGGGACATTCATGTAGAGATAGCCGACAAGAACGCGGTCGTCTTCGGCATTAGCCCTGATGGCCAGGAGAGCCATGAGCAATTCCGCGCCAAATTCAATCTGCCATTCACGTTGCTGGTCGATGAAGATCATTCGATAGCTGAAGCCTACGGCGTATGGGGCGAACGGACTATGTACGGGCGCACCTTCATGGGAATCTACCGCAGTCATTTCGTGATTGACGAGAACGGAGAACTGTTGGAGACGAGCTACAACGTTGCTCCTGCCGACAGTCCGGTTGGTGCCCTAGCCGCTCTGTCCTAGGCTTCGGAAGCGAAATCGCTTCGTCGCAGGATGCCAGTGCAGGTTGGAGCCTTTATTTCTGCGTGTTGGGGACAATGGGCGAGGCGGTCTCTCTTAGCGGAGGAATCTCGACAAGCGGAAGCTACGGAATTCCTCCGCCGACATAGGCCCTCCATAGGCCGAAGATGAAATAGGCAGCTACGACAATCACCAGCAGGGTCAAAATAGTATTCCACTGTCCGCGAATACGCTTGAACTCCGACCAGACCGTTTTGGGCTTCATCAGGATGATCAGAAAAAGTATAAGGAATACTAATAGAACGCGTCGGATTGTCACGGGAGTAATGTTTCTCTAGTAAACTTAAATGGTTGGCACATTGCTATTGGAACAACTGACAGCCTCTCCGATGCGTGCAGGCCTGTGGCTTGTGCTGAGCTTTCTGTTGGCAGGCATCGCTACCGCTATTACGCGGACGACTGCGCCGGACCTTGAGCGGTTGGTAAGGGTCGTCCGATGGGTTCAAGTCCCGTACATCGGGCTGATATTGGGTGGTCTGTCTCCCCGCCTGATGGGGTTGTCGGAGTTCGACTGGTCGTCGGGGTTTAGTGTGGGCGTGGTGGCGCTGGCAGGCCTGCTGGTACTGCTGTTTCTGGTTCGCATCTGGTTACAAATGAGCGCAGAAGTGCCAAACCCCAACGCGTCAATTGGACGTTTCTCGAGCCTCTCCCTGATTGAAAGCAGCGCCCAGGAATTTCACTGGTGTTTTCTGCGAGGAGCAGTATGGGATCTCCTGGTCTCTCTCGCATCGCCCCCGGTTGCTCCCCACTACTGGGCGGTTTGGATCGGAGCTGCGATTGCCCTGCCTGGCATCTACATCTCGTCTAAGTCGCTCTCCGATCGACTGATGACAACGATGGTCCTGGTTACAACCTCCAGCGTCTTCCTCTTCACGCGCAGCTTCTGGCTTTGCTGTCTCCTTCACCTCGGACTACGGGTCATCCTCCACTGGCACGAACAGCCAACCAGGCAGGGTGCAACGTAATCAGAAATGCCAGCAGCGGTCAAGTTGATTGCAGCCGTCAAAGGAATAGGCCAACAATAAGCATTACCGCAAAGAGCCCAACCGAGACGATCAAGAGCTGTCTCAGATCTGAGAAGACCCGACCGTATTCCACGTTCCAGTCTGCTCGAATTGTACCTGACGTGCTCGGCGCCGGTTGGGGCGCTTGCTCTTCCTTTACAGGTCCGGTTCGAGACTGAGCCGGCGCAACCGAATCCAGGTCTCGTTCCCAACTTTGCGTCCTCAATTCACCGTAACTGCGCGGATTGGCCTTGCTGGGGCTATGGCGGCGTCTGCGACTGCGTCGTGCCATTTCTTCTCGTCCTTCTTCGTGTCCGTTATTAGGGCGTTCCCCATATTCAAATCGTAATTATATCTTACTCTGAGTGACTTATCCCAACCGCGCAACAGTTCTGAGTCGCATTAAATGTGACTGCGTCCTGATGCTCACTTGGAAAAAGCCATCCACTTTCCCTGGAGTTAACCGGCCGAGGCTGCACAATCTATGTAACTGATTTGGGTAATTTCCTGTTGAATCGCCAATGCGCCGACGTAACCATCAGGCATTGTCAGTTCGTGAACTATGTTGTCTTGCAATCGAGGAATCGATTCAGAGGTCGCGGCGGGTGTCGAGCGCTCGTCCTGGTCATTCAGCAACAACTGGGCAGAAAGCTGTCGCAAGCCGACCCCTTCGGCCTTTGCAATGGCCTCGCGCCGCGTCCACAAGCGAAAAAAGACGTCTGTACGCGCCGCCGCCGCGGCCTGACTTAACTGATTCAGTTCAGGCTCGGAAAAGACTTGAATTGGCAGTGCATCGCGATCCGGGAGGGGGCGCAACTGCTCGATGTCGATGCCCAAGGGTTGGCCGGTGCCAACCGCCAGCGCGGCCAGTTCGCCCGAGTCCGACATGTTGAACTGAAGTGGAAGCGAAATGTCATCTGCAAGGAGGGGCTTGCCGTGGGCGTTGTAAAACAGTTGAACCTGATGCGGCAGCAGGTGCAGGTATAAGCCAAGAACTCTTCGCAGCATACCGCGGCGGACTATGAATCGACGCGCGATTCGGTGTGACGCGTAGCGCCGGACGCGCCGGCATTCGCTCTCTGACAGTTCACTTTCCAATTCGGACACGGCATCCCGCTCCACGTCCAGCCTCCAAGTCCAAATGTGAACAGTTGCCTCAGTCAACTGCGGCAGGCAGTTTGATGACACGATGCAGTTTTTTCCTTTGCCGAGCTCTAAAGTACCGCGCGCCGCCCCTTCCAAAGAGGTCCTCCATAGCGCAACTGCCACCACAACGACTGGACTGCTATACAAGTCATCAGCACAACCGATACCGGCAGCAGCAGTGCATCCCCTACCCGCTGCCCCGTGCGCAGAGCCGACAGTGCGCGAATGAGAATGCCTGTCGTAACGAGCAGCAGTGCCCACAGCGGATGGCCGGGCAACGCCGCGCCTGTGAAACCAAGTCCAAGTAGCGCCCAGGGGCCCAGAAATACCAGCCAGTGGAAAACGGTTCCTGCAATTAGGCCGGCGCCGCCGCCGAATCCCGCAAGAATGTTTTTCGCATAGCCGTCGCGCACGGATCGCCAGTCCCGGTACATTCGGCAACTGATGAGTCCATCGGCCTCGGCCAAACGCAACTGCATACCCATGCCCTTAACGCGGCGTGCCAGTCCGACGTCTTCCACGATATTGCCCCGTACCGCTGTGTGGCCGCCCAACCGGTCATACGCGGCCCGGGTGAATGCGAGACACTGGCCGTTTGCTGCAGCCAGCAGCGGGTAACGGAAACGGTGAACTGCGACTACCGGCAGATAGGCGTGAATAGCGAGCGCCATAAGTGGAACGCAGAGGCGTTCGGCCCAGGAGACAGTTTTCTGCGTTGGCATTACTGTCAGCATGTCGGCGCCGCTGCGTTCAAATTCCTCCAGTAGAGCGGCCAGCGCGCCGGGGCGCCACTCTACATCTGCGTCAGCAAAGATGAGTATCTCTCCACTCGCCTGCGCGGCCAGCTGTTGGCAGGCCCAGCTCTTTCCCAGCCACCCTTGCGGAACTGCCCTACCACACAGAATTGTAAGTCGTGTGTCTCCTTTGGCAACTTCCTTCGCTACGCGGTCAGTACCATCTTCGGAGTGATCGTCCAGAATGAGCAATTCAAAGTTGGGATAGGATTGACGCAACAGTCCCTCTACCGTTGACCCTATGGTGGCAGCTTCATTGCGGGCCGGAATCAACAGAGAGGCTTTAGCTCCGCCAACCGAATCAGTCGAATCTCGTAGACGTGGAAATGCCCACCAATTTGAAAGCAGAATCAGGGCCATCCCTGCCAAAGCAATGGAGATGACGAACATGAGCAGGGTTGTCATCATCGGGCGAAAGTACGTAATCGAGGGCGCTGTGCCAGGTCGTTACGGTGTTTCCAGGCGACAATCAGGATGTTTCCCAGCCAAACAGTCAGCAAGGCGAGCGGCGAATCAGTTACGATAAGAAAGATCAGTAGGCCACACATAGCGCCGATAACGGCCCAGCCATCAATCGTGAGCGCGCAATAGGCGACAACCAGCAAAGCGCCAAGAACGAAGAGCGTACTCCAACCGGTCAATCCTGCCCAGATGCCAAAGGTAACGGCTACCGCCTTGCCTCCTTCGAATTGGAGAAAGATAGAGAAGGCATGGCCAATTACAGCGGCCAGAGCCACCGCAGCCAACGACCAGCCACTCACGTCGGCGAGCATGTGGGCGGCAAGTACTGGCACCATGCCTTTCAGCCCATCGAGAAATATGACAGTGAGGCCAAGCCCTTTCCCCCCTGCTCGAATAACGTTAGTGCCGCCTGGGTTGCCGTCACCGAATCCACGAATCTCCTTTCGCAACAGCACGCGGCCCAGCCAGACGGAAAAAGGCACACTGCCGCAAATGTAAGCGGTTACAGTCCACAGGATAACACTCATGTCGTTCTGGCGAGGACCTTTCGCCATGCCAAGACCACAAATATGCCCATGCCTGCAAACCCGGCTGCGGCGGGGCCGGGCAGGCCAAAGAACAGGCCAAGTCCCACCGACTCCAGCAGCCAGGTAGTTGTGTAGACCAGCAGAAGGGCTTCTACTGGCAGGGCTTCGATCGCCATGAAAGAGGCCAGGCCAAACGATAGCGCGGCAGCTATCAATGTCCAGCCTAGAAAGTTTGTCAATGGGATGCCAAAATAGCTGCCTGGAGTTTCCCAACGCCACAGCTGCCAGGCCACCATCTGCGGATCGAGGAAGAGGTCCCAGGCGGTGAACGCCAGACCTGATGTCAAAGAAAAGGCTGCCTTGTTCACCCACCTGCGAGAGTGGTCGGCTTGATGGCCGCCAAAACTGAGACTGCCGCCAACCGCCCACGCAGCCGGCAGCATCATCAGCCACGCGGCGGGGACCTGTAACGGAACACTTCCGATTTGGGGTTGGAGTGCCTCAGTGTAGATGTAGCGGCCAAATGGCAGGCCGGTGTGAACGCCGATGACCTCACTAAGCCACGCAACTGCCAACACCAACAGGCCGACTCTGAGAACAACCGGCGCTCCCAAGCTTCTGGAGAGGATTGTGAACACCAGGGAAATCTGAACCACAATTGCCAGGGACATAGCCAATACCAACGCTGGCCGGTCGCCGAGGCGCAAAATGTGTGGAATCAGAATCATCAGCAAGAGCCATATGCTGAACAGTACTCGACTACTCACGCCTATCTGGTGGCGCAGCCTGTCTAGAACAACCGTTGCCCTATAGGGTAGTTTTGTCTGGTCGTTCCAGCCTGAAACTGGCTGAGAGTCGTTCACTCGCAAATGTCATTCCTTCCGAACAAGGAAGCAAGCAGTCTCACAAGCCAGGAACAGCGACTTTCAGCAGTTTCAGATTCTGTTGTTTCCGGAGACAAAACTGCAGGCTCCTGAGTTGCATCAGCAACTGTGTCTTGCGAATCGCCGTTACCTTCGCCAGCAGACAGCATTACCGGAGTCCAAAACTCCTTTAACTTTCGAGCGAAGCCTGGGTCGCCTCCCAACACCTCTCGCTGGCCAACGACCAGAGTATATCGTCCTATCGACTGTTGCGGATGCCAGACTACAACATAGACTTCCCCCTCGGCAGAAAATGTGATTCGCTGGCGTTGACGCTGCCAGTATGCAGTGCGGCTGAAGGGTTCAAAAAATATTCTTGCGTCAACCGGCCCAATATGCGTTGCCCCTCTATCGCCGGAAAGAAGAGGTGCTGCTTCCTCTGGTAGCCAAAGGTCTGTGGCCCTGTCCATTCCGCTTGCTATAACTGCAATGGACGGGGCGAACTGGTCCTGCCCTTCGATCTGAGGGATCGACATTCCGATCTCTATCGTCTGGCCTGATGAGACCGAGAATGAAAAGAAGTCGACATCGCCGGGCCGTTCCAGAGTCGAGTACAGAGCCGTCGATATTTCGGGGTCCCTGACAAACATCGGCGCCACCGCCGTCGAATCTGAGTCCTCGAAGAAAGGCTGGTGCGCCAATGCGGAACTCGCCGCAAATACAGCCAGAAGAAGTGCAAGCGCAAGGACAAAAGTGCGAGGCGATGAGCTACTGTTCATTTCCGACTCCGCATTCTTTCAGGAATCCATCTGGCCCGATCGTGACTCTGCCTGGCAATCACCAAGATCACACCAAAGACAACCATAGCTGTGGTCAGGAAAAAGAAGACGAATTCCTCCAGAGGCAGGATTCCACCAAGAGTAACGCCAAGTGACTGATCGGGGCTGATAGTCCAGGTGCCAGACTGGATGGCGAAAGCGTCGGCCAGAGCTAGGTAGACAGTCGCCGGCAGAAGCGTCCAGATAACGGGCCGTCTGTAGTGCCAGATAATGTCGGCGCCAAAGCTTAACTGAACTACTATTGGAATCATACCCCATGCAAGCTCCAGCCCAAGATAGGTTCCAGAGACGCTTCCATAGCCAAGCAGGAAGATGCCGTACATCCAGATCGAAATAGCCAGGAAAGTGGACCAAAGTCGTAGATGATTACGAGGAAGAAAGGGGCTCTCTACCTGCGGCGACAGCCGGGCAACTGTAAGGAGTGCAGTGCCAACCAGAAATGTATGCCCAATGAAGAACAGGTACTCTTCAACTGGCACATAACCGAGGGTAGTACCGACGACAAGCGCCGGGTCGTACCACCAAACTCTGTTAGCGACAAGATAGTTGTCCCAAGGGGTGGTATATAAGAGTGCCAGGAGAATGTGACCACCAACTACCGCGAGCGGAGGCCAGGCCAGCAGAGAACAAGGCAGCATCCTCCCTTTGCTATTCAGCCTAAGATTGAGAATCGTGACAAAAAGGGCCGGTAAACCGATGAAACCAGTGAGGAATTGGAAATATGCCATGCTTGCCCGTTGGTCAAGGCCAACTGATCGCAAGGACGAACAACCCGAACGATCGGTCAGGCTGAATCGGTCTGGATCTCCCTCTCAAGTACTCTCGCGGAAACGCTGCTGAACATCGTTCAATAGTGTTTCCAACATTTCTACTATGGGGCTGCTGTCACTTCCAAGCAGAGACTGTGTTACCGTGAGACCGAGAAGCAGATACTCTTCTGCCACGCTGATCGAAATGTTGCGAGACTTCAGAAAAGTGCATAGCCAGTCTGATTCCAACGCGAACAGTGAAGGGTCGCCGAACTGCAATGCCGAGATGATCGAGCTTGACACACTGAATGTAGGCCGCACCAGCGTCGTCCATTCAGGAGCTTTTCCCTGCGTCGCGGTCAAGATTTCAGCTAACATCCGAGGTAGGTTGGCTCGGTACGTGGCCAGGAGATTTTCGTACGGGTTGCTCTGTGTGGGCGGATCTGTCAGCAATTGACGGGGATTGGATAGCACAATTTCCGCGTTTTGACCTGCCTGCAGCAGGTCAGTGCCGAGAAAGCTGCCAGGTACTCGGCGGCAGATAGTATCCGAAATATTGAAAATCCTGCCCCCGAAGGCAACGGGTACTTCATGTCGAACAAACATCTCACTCATGTCCAACAAATTGCCGGCCGAGCGCAATTGCTGTGACACGAGAACGACAAGATCTGGCTGGATCTTTTGCAACGTGGATACCATCTCGCTCGAAGGTAGGTTCGCACCCAGGTAGACAGTACCAAAACCTCTTCGCTTCAAGAGAAGCTGCAAGAGAGCCAAACCGAAGGTGTGCTCTTCTCCTGCAGGGCAGGCCATCAATATCCGACCTGTTCGAGTTTGTTGTGGAGAGGCAGCCAGCAAGGTCTTGATGCGCTGCATGGCTTGGTCAGCGGCAAAAGCTACCTGCTGGGCAGTCACATTGTCAACGAGCCAGTCTTCGCCCAGTTGCCGCAGACCATAGCAAAGTACTTGCAGGCATACGGTCTCGACAGGAAAGAGAGCAAAAGCCTGTGAGAGAACACGTTGCGCCGTCAATTCATCGAACGAGGTACAAGCTGCCATCCACTCAGTGCGGGCCGTACTGACCTGGATATCAGCCGCGTCGTTCTCTTCCTCTCTAAAGTGAGGGGTTTCAGTCCA
Source organism: Caldilineaceae bacterium (assembly GCA_963662575.1). Taxonomy (GTDB): domain Bacteria; phylum Chloroflexota; class Anaerolineae; order Caldilineales; family Caldilineaceae; genus Bin5. The sequence goes on along the minus strand of OY759723.1, from coordinate 3,769,389 downwards.
TCTTTCCCCAAAGAATACGTAATCTGAGGCGAAACCCGGCTCCTGCAGTGGGTCTCGCCCCTCACTTTCAATTGTTTGCCAGCGTTCCGCTGCACGGCTGATGCTAAGCCCTTCATTTCGCCGCCGTATCAGCCAGTGTAGCGTGTCAATGTCTTGCCGAGAGTATATCCTGTGTCCCCCGGCACTACGCGCCGGTCGTGGGAGACCGTATCGTCGTTCCCATGCGCGCAAGGTCTCGGCTTTGATGCCCGTCTCCCGGACAACCGCTTTGAGATTGAACGAAGGTGTTTCTATACTCATTTGTACATGTACTCCTTTGTACCTGTACCGCGCCTACGTGTAGTACATGTGTCCAACAAATAAACTATGATATGTTACGTGTATTCTTCTTTATCGACAAATCCTGATAATTGCTTCGCGAGATTATCAACGCTGTAACAAGGTTTTCTGAAGAAATTCAAGCAACTTCTACTGACTCTGGGCGTCGACTGTTCAAACGCTTGGGCTCCTTTCCAGTTGTTGATCCGAGGGCTTGCCTCTTGAGAATATAGCTAAGAATTACTAATAACTGTACACATACTCAACAAATTATATAACTAACATTTACAGAAGTTGTAAGTATCAATGTACATGCGTTAGAATTATGGGAAATTATCGCTACAGGTGTAACTGCTAAGCCAAATTCAGTGTCTGTCCCGAGTAGTTCCACTATGCCACCGGTATTCACGTTATATGATCGCGGATACTGTTGGCAGACGTCGAGTTGGTTTAGCAATTCTACTCGTATGTCGACGCAAGGTCGTGAGGCATGGTTTTGAAAAGGGGGCGTTGCAGAAGGAGTCCACCGCGCAATGAAGGGCCGAGGGCCCAATCGCCCCAAAAGTGACTGAGCAGCAAGAAACACATTCGCTCGCTTCACTCCGGGATGTGATTCGACCATTACTTAGTTGAAACGAACGAGAGAACAATCTGGATAACAGGGTAGTAACTGCCTTAGCTGACAACTGCTTTCGACCAAGAGCCGGGAGACGAAGGAACTACCGGAATAGGGCTGAATATCGGCCGCAATTGCTAACGCGTCCAAAGCGCTGGCATTTGGAGAGACCTGGCCAACATCAGGAAGTCTAGGTAAAGAGGCTGTACAGAATTCAGGGCCGTTCGCCCCATCGTATGCAAGTAGTGGCGGTGAGGAGAGCGACCAGGCGTTGCCCGGCGCAGGCACGAAGAGAGTTGTGATCGAAGTGGAACGGAATGTACTGGCGGACTTTCAGAACCGCATCTTCCTCTGGTCTACACACTTTTGCACAGTGATGTTTTCGCCCGCCGCCCTTTGCAGAGATTCGACAGCTTACCCCCTAATCTCCCAGTTTTGGGAGCTACCTTGACGCGAGGCCCAGTATGCAGTATTGTAAGAATGAAGGTGCCGTTCTTGGCGGAAGAGTAGTAAAAGGGGAAAAGATATGAGCAAAGGCGCTCTGATGACCCTGAGAATACGCGATTGGGAACGTCCTCTACTCTCCCTTGCGTATGAGGCCGGGCAGGCCCGTGGGCCGCTCCCGCGTCAAAGTACCAAGGACAAAAGAGAACTGGACTCTGCCTATGACTTCTGTGAAGCAGTTACGGCGGTAAACAGCCGCTCCTTCTTCTTTGCCTCTCGATTCCTCCCACCCGATAAGCGACGCTCAGTGCGTGCCCTCTACGCATTTTGTCGCAAGAGCGATGACATTGTTGACAAGCCTTCCTCAGGACAGCACGACCCCGAAGCGTTGCATGATGCTCTTGATTCCTGGAAGTCGCGTTCACTAAACCAAAGGTCTGACGAGCGGGATCCCGTTGCCCTTGCTTGGTCGGACGCCCGCCGACAGTATGGAATCCCGCTTCAATATGCAGAACAGCTCCTTCAGGGTATTGCACGCGATATATCTGAAAGGCGTTACGAGACATTTGAAGACGTAACATCCTACTGCTATGGGGTTGCGTCCACGGTTGGTCTGATGAGCATGTACATCATCGGTTTCTCAGGTGTAGAGGCCATCCCCTTCGCCCTGAAATTGGGAGTCGCGTTGCAGCTGACAAACATTCTGAGAGATGTGGGCGAGGACTGGAGGGCCGGACGCCTCTATCTGCCGCAAGAGGATTTAGGCAGATTTGGCCTCGGCGAGGCAGACATTGCGGCTGGCACCGTAGATGATCGTTGGCGGGCCTTTATGCGTTTTCAGATTGCGCGCACACGTCAACTCTACGAGGAAGCCTGGCCGGGTATTGCGCTCCTCCACACCGACGGCCGCTTGGCCATTGGCGCTGCCGCCGAACTCTACCGCGCGATCCTCTCTGACATCGAGGCCAACGACTACGATGTGTTCAGTCGACGCGCCCATATCACCGCGTGGGGAAAACTAAAGCGAATACCAGGAATCTGGTGGCGTAGCAAGAAGTTGAACGAACTTTCTGTGAACAAACCACCTGTCAACGGCAGCTAATGTAAATCCTGTTTGATACCATGACTTTTTCCGCGGACCACGCAACGGCATCGCGCCTGTCATGTCTGCCTTTACGCAATACGCAAAAGTCGCGCTTTCAAAGTGAACGGACATTAGGAAAGAGCCTGAAGCGGCCGCCAGAATCCGGAAGCGCCCCATTGTGGGCTCACTTCGTTGGCAATCGAGGTGCTCGAATTGAGAAGCCACTGCTCTCGCCCAGAGACAGTTCAAAGGTCTGCGAGTTCAGCTGAAACGCTGTGAAATGCCAGCAGAAAGTCCTCTCGGCATCCGTCAGAGACGGCGGGGGACTGTTCGGCAAGTCGCAAAAAGAGCGTCCCCAGATTTTTTTTTGGCGCGACATTTGTAGACATATGTAGACATGGCGCGACATATGTAGACACAACGCGACCTGAACATGGGCAAATGTTTCAAGTAATGACAAAGGCTCGTTGGCGTTTGTCACAAAAAACGAATCGCTGGAGCAAAGTGCTCTTCCGCGAAGGGCAGCGCAGTTGCGCCAAGAAAACCTGTTAAGCCTTTGGTGTTCTTCGCGGCCCTTTGCATGACTTCGCGGATCGACTGATTTTGTCTGTCACAACACCAGCGAGAATGACCCTTAACTGTCCTGTAGGCTTACGATTCATGTTGAATTCTGAGCGGCCTTCCCATAGTGCAACGGACCCTGAACCTCCGGTAGGTCCTCGCATGGGAAAGGAACGACCGATGCGGATGCCCTTTGATTGCTTACCAAATCTCCGAAACTAGGTGAGATTGCCCATGGATTCAGTCATTGGGCGTTTGTATCTGACGTAAATCCCGTTTGACACCAAGGCTTCCCGCAAGGGTTACGCAATGGCGCCGCGTCTGTCTTGCCCACGTCTACGCAATACGCAGTACCCAAAGAAGCGGGCTCTCACCTTGAACGCACATTAGGTACGGCCGTGAGGGACTAGACCACCCGGTTTAGTCCCTGCACTATACGCACCGCAAGCTATTCAAGTCCTGCGGATTGATGAGAAAACTTTTTACTGCCGCTTGTCGCCAGCACGCGGCAGTTAAGTCCTCCGCTCCTGAATGTTCGTCGTGCAGTCCCATGAAATCAGCGGTCGGCACAACTATATCGGTCGCCGTGCCGGCAACGCTGGCCCCAGATCGATTCACAATTGAGTGCGATGCAGTTGGATTCCATCCTGCTTCCTGTCTACCGCGTCGGTGAAGGGCCAACCGCGGACCACATATTTACTTTCTGCTCCCCAAGCAGAGCCCAGTGTTTCTCTCTGCCATCGCATTTGCAATCCCCCCATCCTCTCGCTAACTCGTGCGGCTCTCGTCAAGCAGACAACGAGCGCATGGCCCACGATAGTGTTAACTGATCAGCCCTCCGAACTTACGTCGTGACCGTACATGCACTGTATTCAGATTGGCTGAGAGTACGCCCACAGCGCGTCACGTCCGCTGTCACAGTCAACTGAGACACCCCGAAAATTGACATTCGAGGCCGTAGTAGCTACAATTCCCCCGCTCCCGGCATAAGGTCGCGGCAAAAAAACCGTTTAGCGGCCCGCAGAATTGAAGGACATCTGGCATTGCGGCGGAAACTACCCCCTTTTCGCCATGGCTAAGGGCCGGGTTCGCCTCACTCGCGTTTCACTCACTTATTTACCCACTGGCACACTGGCCAGCGGGCTAGAGTAACTATATGACTCCGAGTCAGCAGGCGCCAGCAGGTTCGGCGGCGAAAGAGAATAACCACGCGGACGACACAATCCTCGAGCTGCGGGATCTCAAGACATACTTTTTCCTTGAACGGGGAGTTGTCAAAGCAGTTGACGGGGTGAATGCCTCGGTCGGCCGTAAGAAGACTTTGGGAGTCGTGGGCGAGAGCGGTTGCGGAAAGAGTGTTACCTTCCGCTCTGTCATGCGACTGATCCAGTCTCCTCCCGGCAAGATTGTCGAAGGCGAAATATTGCTGCACCGCAAAGACGGCGAAACCGTTGATATTGTCAAGCTGGACCCGCGCAGCCGCCAGCTGCGTGACATTCGCGGCGCCGAGATAGCCATGATTTTTCAGGAGCCGATGACCTCGCTGAATCCGCTCCATCCGGTTGGCCGGCAAATCTCTGAGTCGGTCCTGTTACATCAGAACCTGTCCCGGCGTGCCGCGGAGGAGCGCGCCGAAGAGATGCTGAACAGAGTTCACATTGCCGATCCCGGTCGGCGCGTTGGAGAGTATCCGCACCAACTTAGCGGAGGAATGCGGCAGAGGGTCATGATCGCTCTGGCTCTGAGTTGCAATCCCTCGATCCTGATCGCTGATGAGCCGACCACAGCGCTGGACGTTACAGTGCAGGCACAGATTCTGGATCTGATGCGGGAACTGCAGGACGACTTTGATTCCGCCATTGTTCTTATCACACACAACCTGGGCGTAGTTTCGCAGACAGCCGACCATGTAGCTGTGATGTACATGGGGCGAGTGGTGGAGTATGCGCCGGTTTACGAGATTTTCCACAATCCCAAGCATCCCTATACGGTCGGACTTCTCAATTCTGTACCAGTGCTGGGAAGGAAGGATGACAAGAAACTCGTCCCAATAACCGGTATGGTGCCCAGCCCGACGGAACAGATTTCCGGCTGTGCGTTCGCCGATCGCTGCCCGCAAGCTATGGAAATCTGCTGGCAGCAGTCGCCTGAATTCAAAGAACACGAGCCGGGGCATTCTGCGGCCTGCTGGCTATATGATTGAATCAAAGTTTGCCTTAGAAGGCCTGAGATAAACGTGGACTGTAGCGGAGAAGGTCGCTTTTTCTACAATTACACCTACTAGGTATTTTCTAAAAAAATGCGGCTGTGCGCCATCACAGGTGCGACTAAAGCATTTTCTCAAACCATTTTTTCAAGGAGGCACTTGCATGTCTAGTAAACGCAGGAGAACGACTTTCCTACTATTGTCGCTGCTGATCGTGGCAGCGATGCTTGTCAACGCCTGTGGCGGCGGCGACAGCGAACCGGCGGCTGCTGAAGCACCTCAGGAAGAGGCGGCGCCGGCTGCCTCAGAGTCAGAAGCCGAGACGACGGACGCGGACAGTGAAGAAGCAATGATGGAAGTGGACCTGTCCCCCACCGAATATCCTGAGCCGCAGTTGATTGTGGGTAGCCGCGAAGTGCAGAAGCTGCCCCTGGACCAGATCCTGACCTACAAGGCGCTGGATTCCTACAGTGAGCCCGATTGGGTGAGCGAGCTTGTGGCTGAAGGCGTATTGCCTCCGGTCGAAGAGCGCCTGCCTGTCGAGCCTAGAGTTATCCTTGAGAGCGGTATGTCGGACGGGATCGGTGTCTACGGCGGTGTCTGGCGCGACTTCTCTGCCTGCCCGACCGAAGGCTACAATCGCGGCGCAGGACAGAGCGCCGGCTGGTTCGGCATCGAAGCTGCCGCATTTGCTTCGCTGCTCAAGTCCGGCCCCATCTTCCGTCGTTCCGATTCGCTCGAGCCGCTTCCCTACCTCGCCAAGAGCTGGGAGTGGAGCGAAGACGGCTATGAGCTGACCATGGATCTGATCGAAGGGGCCAAATGGTCCGACGGTCATCCTTTTACCACTGAAGATGTCCTGTTCACGTGGGAGGACATGATTGTCGACTCGAATGTGCAGTCCCCGAAGGGCGCATCCGCCTGGGTCTTCGATGGCGAAATGACCGAACTCGAAGTGGTCGACGACTACACCTTCAAGTTCGTCTTCCCGATTCCTTTCCCAGTTCAGGCTCTCTTCCAGATGGACGAAGGTGACTTCCACCTTTCGCCGTCGCACATCCTCAAGCCTCTCCATCCCAAGTACAATAGCGAGATGGACTACGTGGACTTTGAAGCCTCCATGCCTCCGGATCAGACGCCGGTCGTGCTTGGTGAGTTCGTGCCTGTCGAGTACATCACCGACGAGCTGATGATCCTGCGTCGGAATCCCTACTACTGGGGCGTTGACGAGGCCGGCAACCAGCTTCCCTATCTGGATGAGGTTGTCTTCGAGAAAGGCCCGTCAGGTGTGGGCCGGACTCTGAGTACGCTTGCCGGATCAGCCGATCATTCCAACTTGGAGAATCCCAGCACCTTCATCGAGACGCTAAAGAGGGCAGAAGAGGACGACGCCCACTTTTACGTGGAATGGGGACCCGAAACGTTGGGTTTCAGCATCAAGCTTAATCTTTCCACTTCCCTGGGCGTGAGAGACGACCGCGACGCGGCCCTTCGACAGCTGTTCCGTGATGTCCGCTTCCGCAAGGCCCTCAGCTTTGCCTTGGATCGCGACGGCATCTCCCAGTCGATCCTGCGCGGGCCGTTCCTGCGCGGCTGGCAAGGCGGACTCTTCCCAGGTTCCTCCTACTTCGACCGCAGTACTGTGGCCTATCACAACAACAACCCGGAGGCCTCGGCAGCTCTGCTGGCCGACCTGGGATTCGAGGACACAGATGGTGACGGCACTCTGAACTGGCCGGCCGATCGCCTGGCCAGTGGCGAAAATCTCGTCCTGGCGCTGGTCACCAGCGAAGATGCGGAAGAGACCCAGACGGTTGGCGACGCTGCGGTGACACTGCTTGGCGACCTGGGCGTGCAGATCAACGTCCGCCCGCTCAACAGCGCGGCTCGCCGTGAAATGAATGAAGCCGGTGAGTGGGAATTGCGCGTTGACCGCGACAGCCAAACCTTCGCTGTTCCGTTCACTCGCTGCCGCGAACTGGCACCGATCGAACGAGAGTTCAGCTTCCATCGCGAAGGTTCGGAACCGCGAGAGCTGCTTGACTTCGAGCAAGAGCTTGTCGACATCGCGCTGGCATTCTGCGTCGAGCCCTCAACGGATGTTCGTAAAGAGTTGATGGCCGAATACAACCGTATCTCAACCGAGAATGTCCACTTCGTCGGCGTCTTCGTTGGTCGGTACGGTCTGGCCGCGGCAAAGCGTTTCAATAACGTTCCTGCCGGCATGCCTGTGTTCTTGTATAACTGGACATGGGAAAACGTGATGGCCGAGCAGGTTTGGGTTACACCTGAAGAGCAGATCGAACAGCTCCGGCCGGGCGTGATTCCAACCTACGAGAGTGAATAGCATTCAATAGAGAGAAGAGAGAGGCGGGTGCTCACCAGAGTACTTCGACCTCTCTCTTCCTTTCAACGCTTCTCTCCAAGCAGGATTCCCAATGATTGGCTTTATCGTTCGTCGCTTCTCTGTCTCGGTAGCCGTGGTCCTTGGCATCGCGCTGGTCAGCTTTATTGTGATCCAGTTGCCGCCAGGTGACTATGCCGACGGCTACAAATCGTTCCTGATAGAACAAGGAGGCGCTTCCGAATCCGAGGCGGAGGCCCAGGCCGAGCTGTTCAGACAACGTTACGGCCTCGACAAGCCGCTCCCACAGCAGTTTCTTGTTTGGATTCGGGACATGGTGACAAAGGGGAGCTTCGGCTTTTCCTTTGCTTACAAGCGTGATGTCGGCGAACTGATACGAGAGCGCCTGCCCCGCACATTGCTTCTGGCGGTCCTGGCCCATCTGACTTCGACCGCGGTAGGCATTGTTGCCGGCATTTTTGTCGCGCCGCGCCAATATTCGATAGCGGATAATGTGGCGGCTTTTATCGCATTTATTCTGTCAGCGCTGCCTCGCTTCTGGATAGCGCTGGCGATTATGTTCTTTCTCGTCTTCACGCTCGAACAGGAGCACGTTACCGCCTTCCACTCTCCGAAATACGTGGTTGTGCCCTGGGCCTTCGGCAGCTTTGAAGAAATTGGAAAGACTTGGGAAAAACTACTGGATCTGCTTCAGCACATTTGGCCGGTCGTGGTGATAGCCGGACTTGGCGGAGTGGCCCGCAACATGCGCGTTATGCGCGGCAACATGCTGGACGAATTGAATTCCCAATACGTGACAACCGCCCGCTCGAAGGGGTTGACCGAGGCGCAGGTTATGCGCCGTCATGCGGTTCCTAATGCGTTGCATCCAATCATCATGTACCAGGGAACGGTGCTGCCGTACATGCTACAGGGAGAACTGCAGGCCTCGATCGTCTTGGGTTTGCCGACGATCGGCACGCTACTCTTGACTTCTCTTCGCAACGAAGACATCTATATCGCCGCCAGCTGTCTGTTGATCTATGGCGTGTTGTTGGTAGCGGGTAACTTGATAGCTGATATTTCGTTAGCCGTGCTGGACCCGCGCGTGCGGTTTTCTTAGCCGCTCGTCCCCTGACATCTGTGACTAAGAGGCCAGAAAAGAATGTCAATGCTGTCAACCTGGAGATGGGGAATCAGATCCCGGTTTCTGTGTCTGATGATCGTCCTATCCTTGATCGCTAGCACTGGTGTAGTCGCTGACGCGCAATACGACAGAAATGAAGTCACACCAGAAGATTGCCCCGAATCCCTCTTGCTTAAGGGAAAAGAACTGGTTGCGCAGGTTCCTGAAATTGTTGGTCAGTTTTCAGACGAGAGTCAGTCTGAAACAGGAGATGGAGAGGAAGGCTGGTTTTCACCCAAGTTTCCTGACTGGTTGGAATTTCCGAGTTGGAGTTGGCCAACACTGAGTTCTGATTCCATTAAGGCAGAAGGCGATACAACCGCAGAAGACTCCTCCAATGGAGAGTCGAAAGAAGGTTTAGATGAACCGAAGGAAAGTCTCAGCCCGTGGGTAGAAAAGGCAGAGAATTTTCTGAAGTCACAAGGATTCGTAGACACTGACGGCAATGGTGAATTGAATTGGCCTGAAGGAAGTCCATTGGTAGGTGGCCAAAACCTGGACATTGTCGTAATAGCAACGGAGTCTTCGGGAGTTGTCATTGGTTTCGTCCCAATCGCGGGCGATGCTGTAGACGTAGTCGCCATCGTAATTGGAAAAGATCCTATAACGGAAGAGTGCCTTTCGAAGACCGATCAACTCATATTCGCTCTAAGTCTCCTTCTTGTCATTCCTTTGTCAGCGAAGACCCTGAAGTTTGTTGGTGAGTTATTCGCCCGTACTGAAATTGATATGCCAGTCGTTTGGAAAGCTCTTGAGAGGACTCTAGGCAAGCTGGATTTTGAAACGCACGCTTGGTTCAACAAAGTCGACGAACGGTTCTCGTTTACATTTAGAAATATTAAGAATGTAAACAGGATCAATCGAGTCCCCATTAAGCACTGGAGATATCGCGTATTAGTAGGAAGGGGTCTAACCACTTCAGACGAATTGGCTCGCAAACTTGGATACAGTGAGTTTACCGAATCGAACTATCGCGAAGCTTTGATGTCGTTCACGGGAAGAAACAAAGACGAAGTCAAAGGGCTGGAAGCCCACCACATTTTGCCTCAGGGTATGGAGGAAAACTTTCTACAGGGTGGTTTCGAAACTATTCACGACCCAAGGTTGCTAGTTTGGGTAGACCCAGCTGAGCATCGCAAATGGAGTAATGGGTATAGCAATGCCTGGAGGACCTTTTTCGAACAGAAACCAAATGCTTCAGAAATGGAAATCCTTGAGGAAGCGCGCCAGCTGGCTGATGATTATGGGTATAAGGTGCTCTTCAGGACGTCTAGCTGGAACCCTTTTAGGCATTTGAGTTGGCCGTTAAGCTTTTAAGGAAAACATGTACAATCATGTCACTTTCAGAAGGTCTTGTCTGGTTATCGACTTACGAGCTAGCTGACCCAATGGCAGTCGAGCCATTTCGATTGAGGAGTCGGCTTCCTACTGATCCCAAAACTGCTGGCGTGGATTTCCAACTGCTTTCGCGAGGAAGATCGAAAGCCTTGAAGCCAATTCAATTTGACGTTGCACAAGGATTTGAGTTTGCTGATTTTCTGTGGTCTCAATTGGTCACAACTGTTTGCGTTTCGGAGGAGGTCATTCAATTACTGAGTGACAACCATGTCACAGGTTGGTCTACTTATCCAGTCGAGGTCTATGACCAAGAAGGCAATTTGCATTCTCGCTATCACGGTTTGGCCGTAACCGGAGCGGTCTGCGAAGCCGATTACAGCCTCAGCACAGTAGTTACCAAACCACCTCCAACGCCAAGTGGCAGAAGCTATGACGTTTATAGGGGACTTCATTTCAAAGAGGATGAATGGGATGGCAGTGACATGTTTTGGGTGGGAGGGGTACGCGCTGTAGTTGACAGGGTCAGAATGATTTTCGAGCAAAGTAAAGCAAGTAACGTGAGTCTTACCCCGCTCACAGAGCGCGAAATACGCGTGCGGTACGTATAGAGATACTGAATTCACCCTTGCGTTTGGAATGGAACTGATTTGAAATCTATGGAAACTCAAACCAGCACGAGTTCACCTCAGGTTGATTTGGAAGACTTTGATCAGGGCGAAGAGCAGCACGAGTCCTACTTCCAGTTGGTCTGGCAGAGATTCAGGAAGAGCCGGCCGGCCATTGCCGGCGGCCTTATGGTGCTCTCTCTTATTATCCTGGCAATCTTTGCTGAGTTTTTTGCTCCAGTTGATCCTTCTGATGCAATCTTGCAGGACAGTTTCATTCCGCCAACCAGCATCCGCGTGATCGACGATGAAGGCAGATTTCATATTCGCCCCTTTGTCTACAACCTTGACGTGACAGTCGACCCCAAGACCTTCGAGCCACTGTGGGAGGAGGACACGTCCCAGAGATATGAAATCAAGTTCTTCGTTAAGAGCTGGGAATGGAAAATATTAGGGCTGATCCCAACTCGCTACCACTTGTTCGGCGTCGGTGAAGGGGGCAAAATCCATCTGCTGGGCACCGAAAAGCAAGGCAGAGACCTTTGGGGACGCGCCTGCACTGCCGGCCGCATATCCCTTTCGCTCAGCCTGTTCGCAACAATCGTGAGCATCGTGGTCGGCGCGGTTGTAGGAATCGTTTCCGGCTACTATGGGGGCGTGATTGACAACGTCATCCAGCGTTTTGTGGAATTCGTCGCCTCCTTTCCGCAGCTTCCGCTGTGGCTGGCACTGGCCGCAATCATTCCCCGCACTTGGGATTCGCTACAGGTCTTCATCGTCATGGTTATCATCTTTTCGTTGCTTTCGTGGACGCTCTTGGCGCGCGAAGTGCGGGGCAAAGTGCTGGCTTTTCGCGAAACCGACTTTATCCTGGCAGCCAAAGAGATGGGCGCGTCCGACGCAAGAATTATTTTCCTTCATCTCTTCCCCAATTCAATCAGCCATATAATCGTTGTACTTACACTGACAATTCCTCAAATCATTCTCGCTGAGGCGTTTCTCAGTTTCCTGGGGATCGGAATTCAGGAACCTCTGGTCAGCTGGGGCTTCTTGATGCGAGACGCACAAAACTTGCAGACGCTGGGCACGCATACCTGGATCATGACTCCGGTCATTTTTATCATCGTCGCCGTGCTGGGATTCAACTTTCTGGGAGACGGCCTGCGCGACGCGGCCGATCCCTATTCGATCGTCTGAGATCGAGACGGAGCGCGGAGGTGGGCAGGAGCAGTTCATTGAAGGGTAGCCGCGGCGCAACTGGAGGTGCGTTTCGAGCCTTGGCGCGTCCTCTAATCCTGCTCACCGTCCTGCTCTTGTTATTTTCGTTTGCGACAGTAGTCGCCGTTTTCGCCTGGCCGCAACCCGCGACCGCATCTGTCAGCGGCACTGTGACCGATACTGATGGGCCGGTCGCTGGCGCCTTGGTGCGCGTTCAAACAACTGCCAACCACACCTACACCGCGGATGACGGTGGGTTCACGATCGACGGCCTGCCAACCGAAGAGAGCGTGACCTTGGTAGCATGGGCAGAGGGCTATATTTTTGGCTGGACCGAGGCGCACGGCGGCGACGTTGATGTCAGCATTGCATTGCATCCCCACAATCGCGTCGACAATTCCGTCTACGAATGGGAGCCATCGGCCAATTGCGGCGATTGCCATCCATCCTTTGCCGAGTGGCAACGCGACGCACACAGCCAGTCAGCCGTCAATGTTAGATTTCTCACAATGTATAACGGGACCGACGTTGAAGGAAACCGCAGTCGTAACACCAACTACTATACCGGATTGCCTCGCACTCTCGACCCGGATGGTCCCTACTATGGTCCCGGCTTCAAACTGGACTTCCCCAAGAGAGACGGCAACTGCGCGGCCTGTCATACGCCTATGGCTTCAAAGTTGGATGCCGACAACAGCTGTGGCTGGAACGGATGCCACATGCAGGAAACCAGCGACGCCAGCGATGAACTGCCTGCCGGTGTCAGCCCCAATGAGGCGGTCGGCGTCGCGGCTGAAGGGATATCCTGTGACTTCTGCCACAAGATCGGCGCCGTGAATTTCTATACCGATACCGTGCTGCCGGACCCGGCAATGCCAGGGATTCTTTCGCTTACTCTTTACCGGCCAAAGACGGGGGAAGACCTGCTGATGGGAACCGTTGATGACGTTGCCCGCCCCAAGGACAGCTTCAATCAGCTGCATGGGGAGAGCGCTTTCTGTTCGGCGTGTCACTACGGTGTAAACGATACCACCGAAATCTATAACTCCTACGGGGAGTGGTTGGACAGCCCTTATAGCAATCCTGACACCGGCCAAACGTGTCAGAACTGCCACATGCCTGTGTCGCCGCGACTAACTTCCAGCATGGAAACGGTAGTCCAGACAGCGGCTTGGCTGGAGAACGCCAGTGGCCGCGCTCTGCCAGCCGGCTTGGGCAAATTGGCCTCAAGGGCGCAACGCAGCTACTTTGTCTATCCGGAAAAAGGTGGCCTTTTCCGTGAACTGGACCAGATCCACGTGCATCAGATGCCAGGGTCCACCGACGAACAGTTCCTGAAAAGCGCCATTGCCTTGGAAGTAAGAGCCGAAATCGAGGGGGCTGAACTGGTCGTTAACACACAAGTCAGCAACACCGGCGCCGGCCACCACTATCCCACCGGCTCGCCGTTGCGCCAAGTGCTTCTGGTCGTTCGGGCGACCGACGGCAGTGGAACCGAACTGCTGTTGACCGAAGGTGGCAAGCTGCCGGATTGGGCTGGCGACGTTGCCGGGGAGGCGGGAGAGGGCTTTGCTAAGATTCTGCGCGATACGCTTACCGGTGAGGAGCCCACCTTTTCCCATTGGCGAATGGTGGAGCTGGTAGAAGACACGCGCATCCCCGCGCAGACCGCTCGGAAAAGTACATTCAGGTTTGCCGCCGCAGGGGAAGAAGTTCAAGCAGGCCAATCGCTCAATGTCGAAGTTCAACTGATCTATCGCCGGGCATTTCAGCAGTTGCAGGAATGGAAGGGCTGGTCCGATCCGGATATCATTTTGGCTTCAGAACAGTTACAGCTTGACTTTGCGCATCCAGTGGAGCGCTAGAGTATGCAAAAATGAATGAAATCCTGCTTGAAGTCAATGACCTGAAACAGTGGTTCCCTATCCGCCAAGGATTCCTGCAGCGAATTGTCGGACACGTCAAAGCTGTCGATGGCGTAAGCTTTGCCATCCGCCGCAACGAAGCTCTGGGACTGGTGGGAGAGAGCGGCTCTGGCAAGACGACCGTCGGAAGATCTGTTCTGAGGCTCTACGATCCGACCGCGGGCGAAATTTGGTACACTGATGGCGATGGCAAGCGCATCGATATCGCCACCATTGACCAGTCTGCAATGAAGCCACTGCGCAAAGAGATGCGCATGATTTTCCAGGACCCGTTCAGTTCCCTCAATCCGCGGCTGACGGTGAAGGACTTGATTGGGGAGCCGCTCATTATTCACAAGGAAGCCTCCGGCAGGGTGCTGGAAGACAGAGTTTCCCAGTTGATGACGGCAGTCGGGCTTGAACCGAACTACATGCGGCGCTATCCCCATGAATTCTCCGGAGGCCAGCGTCAGCGTATCGGCCTGGCGCGAACCCTTGCCCTGCGGCCGCGTCTGATCATTGCCGATGAACCCGTCTCAGCTCTGGACGTGTCGATTCAGGCCCAGGTGCTCAACCTGCTCCAGGAGTTGAAGGACGATCTGGGCCTGACCTATCTCTTCATAGCCCACGATCTGTCGGTTGTCGAGCATATGTGCGATCGAATTGCGGTAATGTATGTGGGGCGACTGGTTGAGATTGCCGAATCGGACAAACTGTTGCGGCGGCCGCTTCATCCCTACACCGAGGCGTTGGTCTCCGCAATCCCACCTGCTGACCCGGAGATTAAGCTGAACAGGATCATCCTCGAGGGAGACATTCCCAGTCCGGCCAATCCGCCTCCAGGCTGTGTGTTTCATCCCCGTTGCCTTTACGCGCAGGAGCTATGCTGGCAGGAAGAGCCGCACCTTGAGGAGATTGAGCCAGGTCATTTTGCCAGCTGCCATTTCGCCCAGGAGCTGACACTGCAGGGAATCGGAGAAACGCAATGACCGAGGATCTCTCAACCAATGGGAGGCTCAATGTAGACGCGGCGCTGCTTGCCTATCTACTTCCGGTAATAGGTCCTGCCTACATTCTGGCCCTGAGGAAAGACGACTCCTTTTCCCGGTACCACGCTTTCCAGTCGCTGACGATTGTAATGGCACTGATTCTGGCGCCTGCAGTCTGGTTTCTGTTCGCTTGGTTGGTCTCTCTCCTGCCATTTGGCGGCGTAGTTGCAGCCTACATTTTCGCTTTGGTTGTCGCTGTATATTTGGCTGTCGTCGTCGCCTGGATCGCGGGAATCATCAATGCCCTTCGCGCCCGCCGAGCCCGCGTGCCCTTCTTTGGGCGCATGTTGGGAACGAAAATCGGCTAGCTTTGGGGTCTATCTCGCACCCTGATGCTATGATCCACACAAGGGTCCGAGGCGGCGGTTCAGGTAAGGGGGCCGCCAATTCAGTTCAGTTTGGCAGCAGTTCAACGAAGGTGTACGCGTCGCGATGCGGCGTTTCCGTTCCCGATAATTATCCAAAGGTGGTACGAAAATGACGAAGATTACATTTATCGGCGCAGGTAGCTTTGGCTTCACCCGCAAGCTTGTCAAGGACGTGCTGACATTTCCTCTGCTTGAGGATGCTACGATCTGTCTTATGGACATAGACCCTCTTAAGCTCAACTATATCGAGCAGGCGGTAAAACGCATCGTACGCGAAGGGGGCTATCCTGCAAGCGTCGAGTCCACTCTCAGCCGCGATGAAGCCTTGGACGGCGCAGACTACGTTATCGTGACAATCCTTGTCGGCAAGACCCAAGTGTGGCGCAGTGACATCGAGATTCCCAAGCAGTACGGCGTCGACACAAATATCGGCGACACGCGCGGGCCTTCCGGTATCTTTCGCTCCATGCGCACGACCCCCGTGATGGTGGACATAGCCAGGGACATGGAGAGACTTTGCCCCGATGCAGTGATGCTCAACTACACAAACCCGATGGTGACCAACTGTAGGGCCATTCAGAAGGAGACCAGCATCGTCGCGACCGGTCTCTGTCACAGCGTGCAGGGCACAGCAGACATGCTGGCACGCTGGATCGGTGCGCCTGCGGATGAGATTACCTACACCTGCGCCGGCATCAACCACATGGCCTGGTATTTGAATTATGAGTGGAACGGCGAAGACGCGTACCCGCTTATTCGCAAAGCCATTTCAGAAAGACCGGAAGTATACAACGAGGAGCAGGTTCGAAACGAAATGTACTTGCACCTCGACTACTACCCAACCGAGTCGAGCGGACACCACTCGGAGTACAATCCTTGGTTCCGCAAACGGCCTGACCTGATCGAGAAATACTGCACGCACGGGACCGGCTGGAACCCTGGCGAATATGCCTATGTCCTGACGCATTACTCGGAACGGGAAGAGTCCTGGCACGAGCAGATTCGAGAATGGCTCGACAATCCTGCGCCCTTGGATCTGTCTCGAGGCTATGAATACGCTGCCTATATCATCAACGCTTTGGAGGGGGGCGAGCCGTTCCAGTTCAACGGCAATATGCCAAATGGCAGCGGCGCGACACCCTTGGTCGACAATCTGCCAGTCGGCGCCTGTGTCGAGATCCCGGTCTGGGCAAGCAGCAAGGGACTGGAAAGTGTTCGCGTAGGCCCCCTGCCGTCCTCGGTGGCAATGTTGACCGGCCTGAGTGCGCAGATTGAAGAGATGGCGGTGGAGGGTATTATGGAAGGTGATCCGCGCAAGATTTTCCAGGCGATTTTGCACGATCCACTGGCGTCTTCAGTATTGTCTATGGCAGAGATTCGAGCGATGGTAAACGAGATGTTTGCCGCCAATGTCGAACACCTGCCAACTTTTTCCAGCTACGAAGTCGAAGGAGAGCGGCCAATGCGACTCTTGGCCGAGCCGCCAATGGAACCGATTCCTGCCGATTGAAACGAAAGAAGCCACAGAAAATTGGGAGAAAACGCAATGTTGTATGAGTACCGCATTTACGAGTGCCATCCTGGCCAGCGCGACAAATGGGTTCAGTACATGGAGAGTGTGATCATCCCCTTCCAGGTATCAAAGGGAATGGTCGTCGCCGGTTCCTTTATCGACGAAGAGGACGACAACTGCTACGTGTGGATGCGTCGCTTCCAGGATGAGGCCGATCGCGAAGCGCTGTATGAAGCCGTATACCAGTCCGATGGCTGGGTCAATGACATCGCGCCGAATATCCCGGAAATGCTCAACCGGGAAACTATCAAAGTCATGCGTCTTGTGCCGACCGCTAAGTCGGTCATGAATTGAGCGTAAATCGATCTGAAGCGGGTCGGTATTGCTGATCCGTGCGTGGCGCCTCTGAAGGGCCGGCCGGCAGTGTTGTGTGTGCTGCCGGCCTTTCCCTTTGCCCTCATTGTTGCTGCTGCTGCTCCTGTTCCTGACGCAGCTGCGAACTGCTCGGTTCCTCGACCTGTTCCCTCGTTGACCAGTGTCCATTGTCCAGCAGGTCAGGCGGAAGAGCCTCGTCCTCAGTCTCAGAAATGTGTACCCCTACCGTGAGCTCGCTGCTTGAGCCGCCTTTGTAGGTCCCTCTTGTAGGGGGTACGTCCGCATAATCTCTGCCAATGGCGATGCGAATGTGCCTGTCGCCTACTTGCGTATTGTGGGTTGGATCCAGCCCTATCCAACCTGTGGCGGGCAGGAATGCCTCCACCCACGCGTGTGAGGCTCCGGAGAGGTCCTCCTCCTCTCTCTCTTGCGGATCCTGTTGGACGTACCCGCTGATGTAACGCGCAGGGATACCTGCTCGACGCAGCAGAGCAATCATAATGTGCGTGAAATCCTGACAGACGCCGCGGCGATTCTCCAAGGCGATATCGATTGGCGAATCAACGGCTGTACTCAATGTCATATACTCCAGTGCAACATGTAGGCGGTCATTCAGCCGGAACAGCGCGCTAAGCGGATCATCTTCGCGGGTGAATTCGACCTCTTCTGCAAAGTCCAGAAGCAGCGGCGTAGGATGGGCAAACTTGCTGGGCGATAGCCAGTCCCAGTGAATGCCTGAAGCCGCGGCCTCTTCCAAAGCGGTCCATTCAGAAGAATCTAGCCCATCGGGCATTGGTTCCGATTCCTGGACCAGGACAAGACTATGAGCGCGCAACAGCAACTCGCTATGACGTCTGGGAATGTCGAAATAGTGAATCGCGTTCTGGACACAGTCGCTAGCTGTCAGTACCTGGGCGTGCGGCCAGACTTCCAGCTGAAAGTTTAAACAGCGCTGTTGGCGGTCCGTACGAGGTTGCATGCGCACTTCCATCGTACTCTCGCTGACTTCCGAACTGTATCGATATCTGGTGTGATGGTGAATTGTGTAGTATTTCATTGGTCACTGTGAAAGGATGGGCTTCAGGAAACGGCCTCATCGATCGGATAACTGAAATATGCGTCAGACAGTGCATCGTGGATCTGGTCGCAACTCTGCATTATGTCCACTACGAAGGACTGCGCCCCAAATTCAACAACGTCGCCGATCTGGCTGTAATGCAATTGGGCCTGTAGTTTGCCAGCGGTTCGATTCAGGTCTCCTGCACGGCGGGTCTCGGTTGCGCCAGCGAGTTGCTCAAGCAATAGAGCTACCTGGGTGACATTGAATTGTACAGAATTAGGCAGGTATGCATTAAGCAATAGGAAGTTCGTCACGTAACTCGTTTCTGGCCGCGGGTCATAAACTCTGCAGTAGGATTCAAATGCGTTGCAGGCGCGCAGGACACCAATGCCGTTGAGGGGATCAACCGTTTCCAGTCTTTCCCCACCATCAACACCAAAATGGCGAAAATGCGCTGTCAAGAGACTGCACACCGAGAATACGCGCTCCAAATGCCCGCCGATCTGAATGAATAGCCACCCCTCATCATGCAATAGCGATGAAAATGCCAGACCCTGAAAAAGAGAGACGCTGCTTTCGAGTTCTCTGAAGAAGTTATCACGTTCGTCATGCCAGTTCTGGTGGCCTTGCCATGAATGCAAACGCAAATAGAGCCGGTTAATGTGCTCCCAAAGTTGACTACTTAGTTGCGAACGCACGGAGCGGGCGTTTGTTCTGGCCAGGTTAATGCAGCCTGAAATTGAATGCTGATTCTCGGCGTTGAAGGTAAGATCGTGCGCCATCTGCAGGGCTACCTCGCTGTCCACAACGCCGTTCTTCATGAGTGGAGGGGGCTGGCGCAAGGCGGTGAAGAACTGCTGCCAGCCTCGATCGTTGCCATGCTGTGCCGTTTGGCCGACCATGAAATTCAGGCGCACTCTGAGAAGCCGGATTGTGTTTTCCGCTCGCTCCATGTAACGTCCGAGCCAGTACATATTGTCTGCTGATCGAGAGAGCATGTCGCGCTTCCTATTGTGGACTCAAATGTCTTGCAATACCCACGTGTCCTTGCTGCCCCCGCCCTGGGATGAATTGACCACGAGCGAACCCTCACGCAATGCTACGCGCGTAAGGCCCCCGGGAACAATGACAGTGTTCTCTTTTTCGCCGCCGTAGAGAATGAAGGGCCGCAGGTCTACATGGCGAGAAACGACATTTCCATTGATATAGCAAGGCGCACGCGAAAGGCTGAGCGTGGGCTGCGCGATGTAATTTCGAGGATCAGCCTGTATCTGCTGGCGGTAGCTCTCCCGCTCCTTGCGCGTGCTGTGCGGGCCGATAAGCATGCCGTATCCTCCCGACTCCCCGACTGCCTTGACGACCAGCTTGTCAAGATTCTCAAGCACGTAGGCACATTCGTCTTCGCGCATGCAGAGATACGTTTCGACGTTCTGTAAAATCGGATCTTCGCCCAGATAATACTTGATCATTTCGGGTACAAATGAGTAGACCGCCTTGTCATCAGCAATCCCGGTGCCGATTGTGTTGGCGAGCGTTACATTGCCAGCCCGATAGGCGTTAAACAGACCGGGAACGCCCAGGGCCGAGTCGGGGTGAAAGTGTAAAGGATCGATGTATTCGTCGTCAATACGTCGATAGATTACGTCTACACGTTGTAAGCCACCAGTTGTTCGCATATATACAAATCCGTCGTGGACGAGCATGTCAGCGCCCTCGACAAGCTCAATCCCCATAACCCTCGCCAAAAACGTGTGCTCGAAGTAGGCCGAATTAAAAATCCCTGGCGTCAGCAAAACAATGGTAGCGTCGCGCCCTTTGGGCGTCAGGGATTGCAGCTGTTCCAGAAGCGCCTGTCCGTAGTGACCGATTGGCCGAATGCCATACCCTCCAAACATGCCTGGGAATACCTGCGTCATGACCTCTCGATTCGCCAGCATATAAGAAACGCCGCTCGGCACTCGCAGGTTGTCCTCCAATACTGCAAACTCACCGCTGGGAAGACGGACGAGGTCGGTACCGACTATCGAAGTGTATACGTCGTTGGCGACCCTGACACCCCTCATCTCACGCTGATAATTATGGCAACTGTAAATGAGTTCGAAGGGTACTCTCCCTTCCTGCAATATTCGTCCCTCGTGGTAGACGTCTCGCAGGAAGAGATTGATGGCATGTATGCGCTGGCGCAAGCCACTCTCGATTTTATGCCATTCTTGTTCGCTTATGATACGGGGAAGGATGTCGTAGGGGAAGATGCGTTCAATCGTGGAGTCTTCGCCATATACGGTGAAAGTGATGCCCCGATTCAGAAAGGTCAGGTCGGCTGCCTGCTGACGCTGTGTCAGTTCGCTGGCTTGCAGTTCCAGAATACTCTGAAGCAATTTCTGGTAAGGGGCGCGAGGACGGCCGTCCCCCTGAAACATCTCGTCGAAAATGTTTCCGTCCAGGGCGTAACTTCGGAAAAGGTTGAGTGCATTTTCGCTTCCGTTCTCGGTTTGATTCGCCACGATAAATCCCCGCCATTGCTTCAATGGGTTGACTCTGTTAGGCAGGCACAGGTGAGATTTGCTCAAATCTCTTGCCAATGCTGGAAGCGCCAAAGTGTGCAGATCTCTTGTCTGCGCCATGCAGTCCTTGTTCCTGTCAGTTCAATCTGACAACCTAGACAAGGCCCCCGACCGGTCAGGGGAACAGATCGTTTCAGTATTTGGTTGGAGAACGCTGCGGTTGAAGTGTAGGAAAACTCCTTGGAATACAAGGTCATTTAGTGGAATTTGCGTATTATGCCCAAAGTTGGTCACATTGTGCAAGCCGCAGAAAAGCTGCTGGTAACCAGAGCCCAAAAAATGTGTGAACCACCGCGCTGGAAGATGCATCCTACTCAATACCTGGCATTCGGAAGCTGGCCGCTTAAGCCTTGCCAATCTACACGGGTTACCGCCACTTGCCCCAATCTGCACCGCTGGTCACTGAGCATAGGACCGCTCCATTTGACAATGGCGTCCCGCAGGTCGTAACATGTAGAGAATAATATGTCCGTGCCAGCCGCCATCTGATCCATCAGAATGAGAGGGACTAAGGTATGACTGAGCTCTCCCTGAGAGGCGTTTTCGCCCCTACTCTGACGCCCGTCCGCGCCGACCTGACCATCGACCTTCCGGCCTATATTGAGTTTTGCAAACGTCTGCTGGAAGGAGGCTGCCATGGGTTGGTACTCTTTGGTACCAACAGTGAGGCAACCTCGTTTGCCGCCGCAGAACGTATGGCCGCGGTTGATGCAGTGATTGAAGCGGGCGTTCCAGCCGGCCAACTGGTCGTTGGCAGTGGGGCAGCCTCGATCTTCGAAGCCGCTGACCTGACCCGGCACGCTGTTCAAGCCGGTTGCCATGGCGTCCTGACCCTGCCGCCATTCTACTATCCGGGCGTTTCAGAAGAAGGCCTCTTTCGTTCTTTCGCGGCAGTTCTCGATCGCGTCAATGATGAGCGGCTGCGAATGTTCTTCTACCACATCCCGCAGGTGAGCGGCATTCCTCTTAGCCCTGCCCTGCTTACTCGGCTGGGTGAAGCCTATCCTGGCCAGGCTGCCGGCGTCAAAGACAGCTCTGGCGACGAGCAAACTCTGTCGGGACTGCATGAAGTTGCGCGAAACTTCCCCGGTTTTGCGGTCTTCTGCGGCACCGAGGCCCTGCTACTGAAAAATATGCAAGGAGGTGGCGGCGGCTGTATCTCTGGGATGGCCAATGTATTGCCCCACGTCATTCGCGACCTGTACGACAATTGGAACGCGGCCGACGCCGAGGACCGCCAGAACCGAACCAATTGGGTTCGCGACGCGATTCTCGATTCCGGCTTTAACATGATCGCGTCGCTGAAAGTGATCGTCGCCGACCAGACCGGCAGAACCGGTTGGAGCCGGGTCCGCCCACCGCTGGTCGACCTGACCAAGGCCGAACAAGAGCAACTGCTAGCGCGCCTGTCGCCGCCGGTGCCAGCTTAGTGTTCCCGTCAGACTTCAATACCCTGCTGCAGAGTCTCGATGATAAATTCGGCTCTTTTGCAGGGTATGAAGCCGGCTGTATTCGTCCGCGGGCACCCTATATCAGGGCCCGCGCCCATTGGTTGAAAGGAGCCATCCCATGTCGTCGCAGATGCGCATTGGCTTGGGCCAGTTTAACGAGCTGACCGACGAAAAACTGGCGTTCATTAAGCAGTTGGGCGCCGATGACTTTCTGATGAACACGCCGCGACTCCCTGGTGAAAAGCAGTGGGAATACGAAGATCTGAAGGAGGCTGCGGATCGAGCGCAGGCTGCTGGCCTGCGGTTGATCTGCCTGGAGAATGTGCCCGTCAGCTTCTATGACAAGGCGATGCTGGGCCTGCCGGGGCGTGATGAGCAGATCTCTCATATGCAGACGACAGTCCGAAATATGGGAAGGGCCGGGATTCCAATCCTCGGTTACCACTGGATGCCTAACTCGGTCTGGCGCACACCGGAGCCGGCGCTGCTGCGTGGTGGGGCTCGCGGCACAAGGTTCAATTTGGCGGAGCATGACCCTACTGAACTGACACACGGCCGTGTCTACGACGCCGATGAAATGTGGGCCAACTACGAATACTATCTGGAGCGGCTACTGCCTGTGGCGGAGGAAGCGGGCGTCACGCTTGCTCTCCACCCAGACGATCCTCCGGTGGAGTCTCTTGGCGGTGTTGCCCGCATTTTCCGCAACTTTGAGGGCTTCAAACGGGCGATTGACCGCTTCGACAGCCCCAATCACGGCCTCGATTTCTGTATGGGCTGCTGGTCTGAAATGGACGGGCATGACTATGTCCTTGAGGCCGTCCGCCATTTTGGCGGTCGCGACCGCATTGTCTACGTCCATTTTCGCGATGTTCAAGGTACGGTCCCCAACTTCAATGAGTGCTTCATAAATGAGGGGAATGTCAATCCTTTTGAAGTGATGAAGACCTTGAATGAAGTGGGATTCACCGGATTCATGATCACCGATCACGTGCCGGCGATGGTTGATGACACGCCCTGGGGACACCGCGGCCGCGCCTATGCAATCGGATATATGACAGCCATGCTGGAGATGGTAAATCGGCTTGCGGCTTAGGACGAATCAGAACGCACCACCGCAGCCAACTCGGAACCAGCAACAACAGACGTCACTTTGGATTTCCAGCCTATGCGCTTTCCACCTCTCGAATCGCAGTTTCTGCACGACCGCCTGGAACCACCTTCAAGGCCGGTGCGAATAGTTCTGGACACGGATACTTACAACGAAATCGATGATCAGTTTGCCGTCGTGTATGCCCTGCTTTCGCCCGAGGCGATGACCGTAGAAGCACTCCATGCCGCGCCTTTCCACAACCCCCGCTCCTCCAGCCCGGCTGATGGCATGGAAAAGAGTTTCGAGGAGATTCACCGTCTCTTGGCGCGCTTGCCTGCGGTCGACACACCCAGCGATGCGTTTGTAAAGCGAGGGGCGACGCAATGGATGGCGGAAGGAGAGCCACCGATCGAGAGCGAAGCCACCGCCGACCTCATCGAACGGGCGCTGGCATCTCCTCAGGATGATCCCCTCTATGTTGTCGCCATCGGCGCCATCACCAACGTTGCCTCGGCCCTGCTGCTGGAGCCGGCAATTCGGCAGAATATCGTCCTGCTATGGTTGGGCGGTCACGCACGCCACTGGCCCGATACACGCGAGTTCAATCTTCGCCAGGATCCGGTTGCAAGCAGTATAGTCCTGGACTGCGCCGTTCCCCTGGTGCGCTTCCCTTGCATGGGGGTGGTCTCCCACCTGCATACAACACTGCCCGAGGTAGCCGCGCACGTGAAGGGAAAGGGCGCGATTGGCGACTATCTCTACCAGATTTACAGCGACTACCACGCCGACCAATTCGCCTATTCCAAACAGATTTGGGATTTGGCGCCATTGGGGTGGCTGGTGAATCCAGAGTGGGCCCACATGGAATTGGTCAGTTCGCCGCGCCTGACCGATGCTATTGCATGGGCCTTCGACGAAAACCGCCCGACCATTTCCTGTGCCAGCTATGTAGACCGCGATGGTATCTTCCGCGACTTGTTTACCAAGCTGGAGGATGCCGCATCATAGACATAAACTTTCGGTCTGCCATGTTCTTGAGGCAGTAACCCCCGATGACATTTGCGCTCATACCAAACGAAGCTCCGTCCAGTTCACTGCGTCGAATAGTACTCGAACAGATCGACGGGGCTATTCTTCAATTGGAACGCGAGGATAATCTGAACGATGGGATTCACGAGGCGCGCAAGCACTTCAAGCGCGTCAGGGCAGTCTTGCGGCTGTCGCGCGGCGCGCTGCCAGCCGCAACATATCTTACCGAAAACCAGTTCTTCCGTGATCAGGGCCGGATCCTCTCTCCAGTTCGCGACAGCGCCGTATACATCGAGACAATTGATATGCTGAGACTGCGGTACGGCCAGCAACTGAGCGACGCTTCTTTCTGTCGTCTGCGGCGATCGCTTGTAGAGGAGCACGGCTCGGTCCTGAGGACGTTCGCCAGCGACGAGCAGCTGATGTCCTCTATGATCGAAAGGCTAAAGGGAGCGCGACAACGGGCGTTGGACTGGACGTTTCGCCATTCCGAATTCTCACTTATCGCAAATGGGCTTCGCAGGACCTATCGCCGCGGCCTGAAAGAAAAAAGTGAGGCTTACGCCCAACCGACAACCGAGAATTTCCACTTCTGGCGCAAAAGGGTCAAATACCTTTGGTACCAATTTCAGATACTGGGGCCGCTTTGGCCGGCGTTGACGAAAGTAATGGCACGGGAATGTGACCAGTTGGCCGACGGACTGGGCGAAGAGCATGATCTGGCTGTGCTGCAAGAGTCGCCGCTTGTTCAGGAGATGGAGAGAGCAGACAAGGGAAGTGCTGACCTGCTCTTTGCGATTGCCGCTCGAGAACGAAGCCGGCTGCGCCGCGCGGCGACCCCTCTTGCTGAGCGCATCTATGTAGAGAGTCCCAACCAGTTCACTTTTCGCATGGAAGGCTACTGGCAGGCATACCGCCGGCAGACTCCTTGCGATTCTATCCAGAAGGCCCAGCCCGCATCCCCATGAAAAGTAATCGACTAGCACAACAGTTGCAGTTCATTCTCGAAATCGACAGGCTGAAGGGCGTCCTGCGCCGTTCGCTCCTGCTGGAAAACCATCGACGCGAGAATTCCGCCGAACACTCCTGGCATCTGGCGATAATGGCAATGGTGTTGGCTGAGCACGCCGACGAACCCGCCAACCTGCTACATACCCTCAAGCTGGTTCTGATTCACGATATCGTAGAGATCGACGCCGGCGATACATACGCCTACGACGCAGACGGCCATGATGGCAAAGAAGAACGAGAGCGCTCCGCCGCCAACCGCATATTCGGCCTGCTGCCGGCTGACCAGTCCGCCGAGTTGACCGAACTCTGGGAGGAGTTTGAAAGCCAGCAAACACCCGAGGCCCGTTTCGCGTTGGCCCTGGACCGGCTTATGCCCCTGCTGCACAACTACTATTCAGGGGGCATCACCTGGCAGGAGAATCAGGTCACAGTTGCCCAGGTGAAGGAGCGCATGGCGCCAGTTTCGCTCTGCTCCGAAGCGCTCGGGCAAGCCGTCGCCACTGTGGTAGAACAAGCAATCGCATCCGGACTTCTGCCCCATGCCTGGCAAGAGCAGTAACATCTACCACACCGCCCATGCGCAGAACCAAACGCGCTGAAAAGACCCAGATTCCCGTCGACAGCGAGGGAAACACGAAGTTCATTTCCACACCCTTTAGATCCCGCCTCTCTGGTTCGGAAAACCGTCCACGCCAGCGTCTCCATGTGGATGTTGCCTTCTGGACTACCTTCCTCCTACTCAATTCTCTGCTTTATCTGCCTGTTGTCTTAATGGATCGCGAGGATGGGTCAATTCTGCCCACCTTCCAATTCGCCGGTCTATCCCTGGACCAGGTCTGGCGGCAGATCTTTGTCTGGCGCAGAGAGCCTGATCTGCTGCGGTTCAACTCCGAAATCGTTCTCTTTGTCGCCTTGTGGACCGTCTGGCCCTTGTTGCGGAAGCGCTGGACTCGTTTCGCCTTTGTTCTCGTATATGTCCTTTTATTCCTTTACTATCTCTATGAAGGCGTGACATTCACATTTTTCAGTCTCGAGCCAGTCTTCTATACCCAGATGCGAATGGCAACGGAAGGCTTCAGCTTTTTCCTCGAAAACGCCAGAGTTACGACCGCCTTTGTTGCTGGAACCGTTCTGCTCATCATTGGCGGGGCAGCCCTGGTCGCCCGGCTGGCGCGGTTTGCACTGCCTGACAACAGCCCCAGTCCGTTCTCGCGCGCAATGCTTGGTATGCTGGCGGCCATCGTCGTCTTCCAGTCCATCTTTATTCCAGACCGAATATTCCGACCGGAGATGGTTTTCAGCAGTATGGCCGCCAAACTGGCCCGAAACTTTTCCGAATCCCAGCGCATGTATGAGAGCGTGAAGCAGACGGAAAACGCCAATCTGCGACATGTCTATGACTACAGTCAATTCAGTCTGGCCAAGCAACCTCCCATCTATATCATTTTCAGTGAGTCGTACGGAACTGTACTCTACAAAAGAACTGACTGGTGGGTTCGTTACAAGGCGCTTACGCAGCGACTGGACAAAGAACTCGCCGGCGCAGGCTGGCATGTCGCTTCGGCCCGCAGCCTTGCGCCCACGTGGGGAGGCGGTTCCTGGATGTCCTATACAAGCGCACTATTTGGACTGCGTGTCAGCTCGGACCCCCAATACTATGCCCTGCTGGACAGATATCAGAATGAGGAATACCCGGATTTGGGCCGGTTTTTGAAAGACCAGGGCTATCGCTACTACCGCCTTACCGCGCTATCGATGGGACTTCCGCAATCACAATGGCAAAAATACGTCTCCTTCTACGGCGTTGATCGCTGGCTCCAATATGAAGATCTTAGCTTCGTTGGTCCCGAATTCGGTTGGGGTCCAGCGCCGCCAGACCAGTATTCACTGAACTTTGCCCGCGAAACGATGCGCAGCGAGACAGAAGGGCCCTACCTGTTCTTCACAATTACCCAGAACTCCCACTATCCTTGGACTCCACAACCCAAACTTGTCCAGAGGTGGCAGCTGCTGAATGAGCCGGGACCTGCGCCTCCGCCTTCGACTGAACTGATAGAACACAGCGAACGCCGCCTGAACTACTGGAACGCCATCGAGTATCAGCTTGAGATGCTCACCGATTTCATCCTCACCGAACCCAACGACGAGGCGATCTTCGTGATTGTAGGAGATCACCAGCCGCCCCGAGTATCCCGGCGAGAGGACGGCTGGGACACGCCAATGCACATCATTGCCAAGAACGGCACTCTTGTTGCATCATTTGAGGAGTACGGCTTCACGAGCGGCCTGGCAGTCTGGGAGTCTGAACCGTCTTTCCGCCATGAAGGTTTCTATTCCCTGTTTGCCCGCCAGCTCCTGGCAGCATTTGGGGTTGGCGAAGAGCTACCGCCCTACCTGCCCGCGGGAGCCCCCATTTACGAAGAAGCGCAGGAGCGAGAACCGCCTCCACATTGAAACATAGGAGTCCAGCAGGCTAACCATTTTGGGAACTGGACCTCAGGTTTGCAAAGGTACTTTCTGCATGAGAGCGAAATCTCTAACCTACTTTCTGCTGCTGACAATTCTGCTGGCGGCCGGCTGTTTCAACCGCCGTTCTGAGCCCGCGCCGAACGAATCGACGCCGGCCGCGTCGCCGCAAGAGGCGGAACCATCGGACACTGTTACGGTCTCGACTGAAGCCGCGGCGGCGTTCGCGGAATTGAATCCGGTCACAGTCAGTGAAGAGGAGCAGTGGAGGGCGTTTCGTATAGTATCCGCTGAGTCGAAGGCCGCCTATGTCGTCGACGAGGAGCTTTTTGCCGGCGCTGCCAGCAAGTACGGTCTGGAAATCGGCAAAACGAAGGTCATCGGCGAATCGCAAGATCTCGACGGTCTGTTTCAGATCGACCTGTCCCATTCCGCAATCGGGCCCAACCGCTTCGCAGTCTTTTTGCCTACCTTGCGCACCGACCAGGTCCTGCGCGATGGATGGATTCGGGAGAATGCGCTGGAGTCAGACCGGTTCCCTCTGGCAGTGTTCGTCGCCAGTGAAGTCCTTGAAGGGCCCGCGACCTACCAGGAAGGTGAAGAGACCACATTCCAACTGAAAGGCGACCTGACATTGCGTGGCATCACGCTGTCTACCACTTGGGAAGTTGCCGCCCGCCTGGATGGCAGCACAATCAGCGGCACTATGCAGACCCGAGTGCGCATGACGGAACTGGGTTTTGATCCCCCCAACTTCGCCAACACACTTACCGTAAATGACGAATTTACTATCCTGATAGACTTTGTTGCACTAGAGATTTAACAGTTCCAGATGACCCGAAACCTGCGAGACCCGAATCAGCCTCTCACAGGGCATCCCTATGCAACGGCCAGCTCAGATACACACCTGCCTGCGTTCGCGGAGCCGGTTGAGGCCGAAGGAGTCGCCCGCGCCAGAGCTCTGGCTACCGGACTGAAGAATCGCCTGAAAACTGCGCAAAAGCCGGCGCCTGTTGTTGAGGCCACTTACCTCTTGGAAGAGAGCCGAGAAGGAGACTGCCCTCTTCTGGAGAGAATCCGAATACTGGGCTTAATTGCCTCTGTTCTCGATCACTACTTTGTGGTTCAAGCCCCCACACTTGCTGATTCGGAACAGGAAGCAATTGAGGCGGAGCTTGATCCCCTCTTGCAGCAAGCGTTCGTGGATCTCAACGATTCGCTCTTTCCTGCACTGATGGACGAGTTTCGCATAAGCATACGGCGGCCTCATGAGCTGGACAGGCAGCAACATGAATACTTGCGCCGCTTCTTTCGTCAGCAGCTGTACCCAATGTTGACACCGCTGGCCGTCGACCCTGGACACCCTTTTCCTTTCATCAGTTCCCACAGTATCAACCTACTGGTTCATCTCAGCAGCCCTGAAATCGGGATGGGGCCCCTCTCCTACGCCCGCATAAAAGTTCCCCGGCTAATGTCCCGTTTCGTTTCCGTACCGTCGTCCTCAGATTTGCGGTTGTTCATCTGGAGCGAAGATGCGGTGGCGGGCTTTCTGGAGGAACTCTTTCCGGGAATGCAAATCGAAAGCGTCTTTCTCTTTCGCGTCCTACGCGCATCAAGCGGCGCCGGAAATGGGGACGAGTTAGAGGCGCAGAGTCGAGGGCTGCGCCATCAGCAACTTGCTCTACCTGTAGCTCGGCTGGAAGTGGAGACCGCGATGCCCGACTCCGTTGTCGATTGGTTGGCATCTCAACTGCCAGTGCCGCTACAACGCTGCTTTCGCAGTGACGGCCCTCTGGCGCTGATCCAGCTGGTCGACCTGGCCAATCTTGCTCTTACCTCGAATCGTTGACCACGACCTTGGCGCCGCCGCCATCTGCGCGAAAATTGACAGAGAATGAAGGCTATGATACGCTGCCCACACTAAGAACGCATACTGCTGTGACTGGGGAAACGGACCGTTCGCTCGACCTTCCAGAGAGTTGCCGGCCGCTGCGAGGCAACAGGTGACGAACGGTATAGCGCTCCAAGAGCATCCGGCGCCGAAAAGCCGGACGGCATCGCTCCGATAACAGCGAATTGAGGCAGATGATTTAGTCTGCGAACTCAGGTGGCACCACGGGTCCTCTCGTCCTGAACCGGCGAGAGGATTTTCTATTTTTTGCGGTTGGCGGGCAATCGCCGCCGAACAATCATTCTGCAGGAGCTTGAAATGCTGGATATTCGTTGGATGCGTGAAAACCGACATGCGCTGGCTGAGGCGATGGTAAAGCTGAATGACACTGATGCGCCTTGGGAGTTGGCATTGCAGTTGGACGGCGAGCGGCGAAACTTCCTACAGCAAGGGGAGAAGCTGCGCGAAGAGCGCAACGCCGGCTCCAAACAGATTGGCGCGCTGTTTCGTGAAAAGAAAGCCGCAGAGGCAAACGCGCTAAAACAGCGAATGAGCCAAATCGGCGATGAGATCTCGCAGATTGATGAAGAGCTGCGTCGCGTCGACGGCGCCTTCCACGACGCCATGATGCGCATCCCCAATATGCCCGACCCGGATGTGCCCGTTGCGCCCGATGAAGAGGGGAATGTCGTCCTGTCCCAATGGGGCGAAAAACCGGAATTCGACTTTACCCCTCTGCCTCACTGGGACCTGGGTACGCAGTTGGACATAATCGATTTCGAACGCGGCGTCGCCGCAGCCGGCAGTCGATTCTACTTCCTCAAGGGAGCCGGCGCCCGCCTGCAACGCGTACTTTCAAACTGGTTCCTGGACGTACATATTAACGAGCACGGCTTTACCGAAGTCTACCCGCCCATGATGGTGCGGGGACATGCAATGGAAGGCACGGGCAACCTGCCCAAGTTCGGGGACAACCTTTACCGCGACGCTGAAGAGGACTACTGGTTCATCCCAACCTCCGAGGTATCGGTAACCAACCTGCACCGTGACGAGATTCTGGAACCGGGCGCGTTACCGCTAAATTACGTTGCCAGCACGCCCTGCTTCCGGCGTGAGAAAATGTCGGCCGGCAAAGATGTGCGCGGCATAAAACGTGTTCATCAGTTCCAGAAGGTGGAAATGGTAAAGTTTGTCGAGCCGGCGGCCGGAAGGGACGAACTGGAAAAGCTTACCCGCGCCGCGGAGGTACTGTTGGAGCGCCTTGAACTGCCATATCGGCGGGTCGCAATCGCGACCGGGGACCTCTCGTTCGTTGCCGCCATCAAGTATGATCTGGAGGTTTGGGCCGCTGGCTGCCAGGAATGGCTGGAAGTCAGCTCCTGTTCGCTCTTCCGCGACTTCCAAGCGCGGCGGGCAAACATTCGTTACCGTCCGCGTGAGGGGGCGCGACCGGAATTCGTCTATACACTGAACGGTTCGGGGCTGGCCTTGCCTCGAGTGATCATCGCGCTCTTGGAGAACTATCAACGGGCCGATGGCAGTGTAAAGCTGCCGGCCGCGCTGGACAGCTATCTCGGCGGCGAGTTGGAGATTAGTTAAGCGAAAAGGCAAGGACCCTGGCCATTTGATAACGCCCAATGTCGCCCCGTCGAAGACTCCATTGGACTGGAGCGCAGGCTGGCACGCGGCCGCAAAACAGAACAAGCTTCCTGACATGAGCTGGCCCACATTATTTGACATGCCGACTGCAAAGCGTATATACTGCTTCGGTCAATGGCTGGCGAGTCCTGGCCCGGAGGGATGGCCGAGAGGACGAAGGCGGTTGTCTTGAAAACAACTGTGGCAGTAATGTCACCGGGGGTTCGAATCCCTCTCCCTCCGCCTGGTACAGCCATCATTAACAGTATGGGGAGGTCGCATAGCCTGGTCGAGTGCGCCCGCCTGCTAAGTGGGTAGGGGCAGCAATGTCCCTCGAGGGTTCAAATCCCTCCCTCCCCGCCTTATGCGCCAGTAGCTCAGTGGATTAGAGCGTCGCCCTGCGGAGGCGAAGGTCGCAGGTTCGAGTCCTGCCTGGCGCGCACAGTTCGTTCGCAAGAACCTCCGTCAGGAGGTTCTTTGCTTATGTTACGTCTTCAAACCGAAAAGCATCAGGCATAATTTCCCCCGGCAGTCCAAGCAATTCCAGGCGAAACATCCCAATTCCTGGGAGGAACTCCTCATGGAAATCAACTCCGCAGAACTGCTGAAACAACTTGGCGCGGGCGAATCAATACGCACTCTTTGCAATGCAAACGGCATCTCCACTGCAGAGTTCGACCAGTGGTGGAGTGCAGAAACCAGGCGCAGGACGCCCGACCCGACGGCGGTTCAGGCGGCAAGGGTGAACGCCACAACGCGCATCGCCCGTAACCGCTGGGGCGTCCCGCACATTCTTGCCGAAAATGACGAGGACCTCTTCTTCGGCTTTGGATATGCCATGGCCCAGGACCGTCTGTTTCAAATGGACTATCTCAGGCGCAAAAGCCACGGTCGGCTGGCAGAAGTCCTGGGCCAGGACGGCGTCCACCTGGACACTGTTGCACGCACTATCGGAATCAACCGCATCGCCGCCTCCGAATGGAGTACCACACCGGCTGAAACGCGCACGCTGCTGCAAAGTTTTTCCGATGGCGTCAACGCTCAGGTCGAACAGTCGAGCGCCAATCTGCCTGTCGAGTTTGCGCTGCTGGACTACGAGCCAGAAGAGTGGCTGCCAGTCGACTGCCTGGCGATCGCCGCTGAATTCAGATACTATCTGACCGTCCGTTTCCCCGTGATTGTCGGACCCGAATTGGCCCGGCGGGCACTTGGTGACGATACGCTGTTCCAGGCCTTTCTCACCGGTGAAGCAGATGAAGAAAGCATCCTCACAGCAGGCGCCTACCCAGCCGCCGAGAGCGGCGTTTCCCCTGTCGGCGCAAGTGTGGGGGACCCGCAAGAGGGCCAAGGCAGCAACAACTGGGTTGTCGGCGGCGATCGCACGCGGTCGGGGCTGCCAATGGTCGCCAGCGACCCTCACATCGCCTTTGCCGCCGTCTCCTGCTGGTACGAAGTGCAATTGACTGGTGGCTCATTCGACGTAGCCGGCATGGCTTACGCCGGCATGCCCGCGGTCATGTTCGGGCGCAACCGGCACGTCGCCTGGGGCATTACCAACAACATCTGTTCGCAACGCGACCTTTACGAGGAGCGAACAGATCACCTCAATCCTGGTTGCTTCCTTTACGACGGCGAGTGGGAACCGGAGCGCACGCTGGAGGAAACGATCCAGGTGCGGGGCGAACCTTCGATCCACAAAACAGTCCGCTTCTCTCGTAACGGCCCAATCGTTGACGAAATCCTGCCCCCCGAGGCCGCCGCAACAGGCCCAGTCTCCTTGCGCTGGCTCGGCCATTCCGATTGTGGTTGGCTCACATCACTATTGGGGATCGACCGCGCCGGTTCAGTCGAAGAACTGCGCGCGGCGACGCGTACCTGGCGCGTGCCCACCTGGAGCTTAGTCGTTGCCGACACCAAGGGACATTTCGGATACCAGGCAGTCGGCGGCATTCCTGTAAGAAGAGTCTGGGAACGGGGATATCGGCCGGGATGGGATCCTGCCCACCAGTGGCAGGGCATAATCCCATTCGAACAGATGCCCCGTCTCGAAGACCCCGACCGGGGCTGGGTAGCCACCGCCAACAATCGTGTCGCTCCCAACGACTTCCCCTACCCTCTGTCCGGGACTTGGGCAAGCGGGCACAGGGCGCGTCGAATCCGCCAAATGATCGAAACGCGCGACAGCTTCTCCCGGGAAGTTTTTGCGGAGATGCAACAGGATACGCGAACACTGCGAGCAGATGAAGCCTTGCCTGGGCTATTGCCCGTTCTACAGAGAAGTGGCAATCCCCGCGTCCTCGAAGCGGCCGGCCTTCTACAAGCCTGGGATCGCAACATGACTCCCGACTCGGCTGCTGCCCTGATCTTCGAAGTCTTTTTCAACAAGTGGTCCAGCCTGGTCGCCGCAGAGAGGTTTGACCGGGAACTTGCAGACGCGCTCTCCGGCACTTGCGGTGGGCTGGCAGGGGCACTGATTCACGAGGATTCCGCCGGCTGGTTCAATGACTCGGATCGAGAGACGGCCATTGTCGACGCGCTGACCGCTGCTCTGGTAGAGATTGAGAGTAGGTTAGGGCCAGACATGTCCACTTGGGCGTGGGGGGAACTTCACAAAGTCCAACTGCGCCATGTCCTGTCGGGCCGAGGCGACCTGGGCACGCTGCTCGATCGCGGCGGCCTGCCGGTGGGCGGCAACGGTGTGACCGTCTGCAACACTGGGTTCGATCCAAACTGGGGGGCCTTGATGGGCGCTAACTACCGGCTCATCAGCGACCTGGGTGAGAACGGCATGTGGGCTGTGGAGTCACAGGGTCAGTCCGGGCATCCCGGATCAGACCACTATTGCGATCAGTTGGTGGAATGGCTGGAGGGCCGCTACCACTTTCTTGCCTTGGGGGCCGAGAACGCGCTGGACGAAGCTGAGTCGGTCGCCGTGCTCGAACCTGCGATCGAGCGCCGCCAATAGCTCCCATCGAAGTTACGTCTTTTTTGCCTGCGCGGCCCGGACATGGTCATGGATCTGGTCGCTGAAGCGGTACTCGCTGTTGTCCTCCGGCTCGTATCCAATCACTTTGCGAGCGTTTACGATACTCCAGAAGGCCTGGGAGTTCCCACTGATTCCGTAGAACACCTGAAATGGGACACCCTCTTCGTCACCGATGTCCTCGACTTCAATACTCTTGATGAACAGCTGCTGCAGGTCGCGCTGGCTGATATAGACGCCCAGTCCCCGGATCATGCGCCGCAGGTCCCCGGGCTCGATTCGGTCCAAATCGTCTTCCCTGGGCCCGCCGATTCGGACCTGCACGTTTTCGAGAGATAGGTTCGAACTTTCCTCGACGTCTACGCCGCGAAATTGCAGCCGCCCCACTGCAAAGACAAATCCCAGATGTTCATAGGCCTCTTTAGCCCAACCATAGAAGTTATCGGAAAACGGTCTCATTTCCGGCGTTACTATGTCCCACTTCTTATCAAGAATCAGTGGCTCATAATAGTCCGCAGCATGGTTGGAGCTGGCGACGACCACACGCCGCACGCCCTCTTCCAGGGCCGTCTGGTAAACGTGGAAGGCCATTTCCACATTGGACAATTCGGCATAAAAGTCCTGGACTGAATCAGACTTGTCAGCCGCTCGCGTAAACCCCAAGTGGACGATGGCATCGGCTCCGCTGAAGTGGTGGCGGTAGCTGTCCCGATCGCGTTGCATCAGGTCGGCGATCTGAACCTCTTCCACCTCGTTCCCGTCGCGGTCAGCGGTCTTCACGTCCAATAGGGTGAGGTCGTACCGCTCGCGAAATGCGGGCAACAACAGACTTGCGATGTAGCCCGATGCGCCAGTAACGACAACCTTCCTCTTCGCGTTCATTTCTTGCTCCACATATCGGTGATGGTTTTTCTGTGCTCGGCATAGTGCCCGTATGTGTTGCCGGCAATCAGCCACAAAACAGGTATGTGGCCGTCAGGACGCCTGTCCTGGGGTTGGTAGTCGTCGAAGGGGCGCAACAGATCTTCGTCGGACAATTCAGAGATGGCGACCAATGCATCCTTGTGCGCGGCGTTTAGCTCGGCCAGAACTTCCTCAAGAGGCCGGTCTCGATTCCGTTCGAAAATCATCTGATTCATTTTCTTGATGCCGAGGGTGTTTGGGGCGGCGTCCTCCGCCAGGCCCATCGGCGGATAGCGCCGTTGTTTCCTCACCAGGGCCGCTATTCCCCTTGCCCAAGCTGCCACATGCGCAAGTTCGTCTTTGACCGACCATCCTTCAACGCCAGCAACCTTCATCTGGCTGTCGTCCAAATCCGAGAATGACGCCTGCAACGCGGTCCATTCCCTTTCAATGCTTTCCAGGACATCCTGAACGGTGGGCGGCGGTGAGGACAGATCCGCAGTCATTTTCTGCTTGCCTCGAATTAGTTGGGGTCCACTCAAGTTTGGTAACCGTTCTACAACCAAGACAAAACCAGCTCAAGAAAACCTACTACAGACACTTCAGCGAGATCGCGGCATTCATGATCAATTCGCTTGCTCAAGACGCACAGATCTCTTCTCAAGCCTGTCGCAGCATGAGCCTCAGTGTGTCCGTTGGATGGCCCCGATAGCGGGTCGTGACGCGCGCTGTATGGAGGCGACGGCATCGCTTCACTCTTGTCTACCTTCAACCCGATACAAGCGCAAAGTCAAACTGTGGCCGGCTCCACATTGCATCTCTTGCTGTCGCGATAATCGCGTCAACCACACTGACCTTCGCAACACTGTCACCTGACAACAAGTTAAGAGTCGGGTCGAAGTTTGCTCCCGAAGTCAGCTGGTCTCCACACTAACCCGAATTCCCCTCAGGAGCCGGCGTGGGCGTGGGCAAGGGCAACGGTGTGGGCGTCGGTTCCGGGGCGATACCACTCACCTCTACCATGCGTTCCAGGACCCTCTGCAGCGCGTCCAATTCATCCCCGTACGCAGCCCAGTTGCCCTCCTGCAAGGCATCTTGCGCCCGACCGTAACTGCTGTTCGCCTCCAGAATCAGCTCCTGGAGAGTTGACCCCAACAAGTCAACGGCACTCGCGCCTTCCGTTTCTGTTGAGACTGCAGCCGGTAGCTCACCGTTTCCCGTAAGCGCCAGTTCTGCAAGTTTCGCCTCCGCAAGAATGTCTTGCCCGAAGTAGTCCGCCAGGGCCAGTCCAAGGTTTTCAGCCATGATGACACGTTCTGACGTAGCAACAATGACTCGCTTGAGCTCGGGAATCTTTCCGGTTGCAGCTTGAATGTAGAGAGGTTCGACATACAGAAGGCTCTCTCCAATTGGAATTACCAACAGGTTGCCTCGAATTACCTGGCTGCCCTGTTGATTCCAAAGGCTTAGCTGCGAACTGATTACCGGATCCTGGTCTATTCGAGCCTCAATCTGTTTGGGGCCAAAAACGAGCGAGTCCTTACCAAAGCGGTAAACAAGCATTTCGCCATATTTGTCTGGGTCGTTCTGAGCGGCCAGCCAGGCAATCATGTTTTCACGATTGGCCGGCGTGAAAGGAAGTATCTGGATAAAGTCCAGGTCGTCGTTGCCTGGAAGTTCCATGAGCACGTAATACGGTTCCATCGCTCGCGACTGATTGTCGAAAATCTCTTCGGGCCACGCCCAAACGTCTTCGCGATTGTAGAAATCAGTTGGTTCCGTCATCTGGTAGGTGCGAAAAACGCTTGCCTGTATGCTGAACAGATCGTTGGGGTAGCGGATGTGGTCAATCAGGTCCTCAGGCATCTCCTCGAATGGAGTGAAGAGCGATGGGAAGATGCGGGCATAGGCCGCCGCGATCGGTTCATCCGGCTCTACAAGATAAAAGTCCATTTTGCCAGAGTAGGCGTCGATGATGATCTTGACAGGATTGCGTATGTAGTTGAATCCTGCCGGGACGGTCCTCGTCCCAAACTGGCTTGGCTCACTATAAGGGAATCGCCCGCTAACCGTGTATGCATCAAGGAACCAATATAGATGGCCGTCTCCGCCGACTACAATGTATGGGTCAGAATCAAAACGCAAGAATGGAGCTACTTCCCGCGTGCGCTCCAGTATATTACGCCGCCACAGAAGCTGGCTCTCAGAAGTAAGCTCCTGGCTGATAAACAGGTTGACATCGGCGAACTGAACGGCAAAAGCCAGCCGGGGAAGAATTCCACCGATTCTAATACCGGTATCACCTTCAAAAGTTGTAAAAACGTTGCCGCCTTCACCACGGGGATAATCGAATTCTTCAGTTGCCGTTTTGACGATTACATACTCATTGGTGCGTTCGCCAAAGTAAATCTGCGGTCGAGTTACCTCCAGAATACCCCGGACCGGTAGGTCCTGCAGCACAAATGTCGGCAGTCCGTCCGGAGTGATCTCAGCGACAGGCGACGCGGCTACACCGTAGCCATGCGTGTAGACCAGTTTGCGGTTGACCCAGGTTTGTGCGGGCTGCTCCAACTGTTCCGGAATCAGTTCCCGTGCCGAAAGCATTAGCTGACGCCGCTCTCCTTCGATTGTGTAGCGGTCAATATCGATGTCCGTAAACTGGTACTGCTGGCGCAAGGCCTGTACCTGGTTATAAGTCTGAAGCAGCGGGCGGTAATCCCACAGGCGAATGTTCCGAATCGTGTCTGGCTGACTCAGCAGTTCATCAGCGGTCAACTCGGTGGCGGCGTCGAAATTCTCGTTTACGATAATGTCCAAACCGTATGCCGCGCGTGTAAATTCGATATTGTGTCCAATGAATTCCCGCTCGCGCGTAAATTCATTTGGGTTAACTTGAAATCGTTGCACTAAATTGGGATAGATGTTGCCTGCCAGGGCGGAAATCGCTATCCAGCCGACGAGCACGACAACAATCGCCCGCCAAGCCTGCTGCAAGAAGACGTTGATCAGCAAGAGCGCGGCTGTGAAAATTGTTACGAAGACCAGGATGTTAAGCGCCGGCAGTTGGGCATGAACATCGGTGTATCCCGCGCCGAAGACGGCGCCTCGGTGGCTATAGACAAGCCCCAACGCGTCCAGCCGGTACTGCCACGCGATTAGAAGCAGGACTAACGCCCCCAAAAAGCTCAAATGGGCGCGCACAGGCGCGGGAGCGCCCCAGCCCCGCCAGCCAATCCCGCTGGCCAGTGCCGTCGCGATCAGTGTGATGACAAATGCCGTCATCAACCAGCCGCGCAGAAACTGCCATATCGGCAAAGTGAAAAGGAAAAAGCTAACATCACGGCCGAATATAGGGTCGGTCAAACCAAACGGCTGCTGGTTAAAGTAGAGGAGTAGCTCCTCCCAGGCCGAGGATGCGCCGGTCCCCATGAAAAAGGCGAAAAACGCCCCTGCCAATAGGACAATTGGCGTGAGTCGGACACCGACAGCCTCTAACGCCTCGCTCAGTGGCGTGTCGGCCAGTCCCTCAGGGTTCAAGCGTCGGACCAGCAAAACATTGAATACAAATATCAGCCAGAAGGCAACCGCGCCGGCAGCGAACAGTCCGAGCGACGCACCAATCCGAGTGAAGAAAACGTTTGTCAACACAAGACTGTCATACCACAGCCAGTCCGTGTAAAACCCAAGAACAGTGTTGAACAAAATCAGCACCAGAAATGGCACAAGCATCCACCACAGCAGGCGCCCTCCACCACCTCCTTGCCCGCCGTTGCCGCCTCCCGGACGTGGCGTTCCCGGCTCGCTCGGGCCATTGTCTTCGTGAAGCAGTTCTTCTTCTATCTGCTCCCAATCATCTTCATCCAGATCTTCCAACAGTTCGTTAAACGGGTTGCGCTCGGCCATGTGAATTCCTTGTAGATTATGAGGGACTTCTGTCGTGCCTACGTGTGAACGGCGACCGACAAGGAGCTGCTAGCTAACCCAGCGCGCACCGACATCCCTGCTCGTCCTCTGGCCATTATAACAGAAGATCGATCATTCAGCGCGGCACCTCGAACAGAAGTGAGCCTACCAGGACGCGTCATCCTTCCTGGTAGCTGGTGAAGATCACAATAAGCCCGATTTTGCTTAGCTGTACCAGCCTGCAATTCCAGTCTTAGACAGCTGATCAACTCTGCAAGCAAGTGTCGCTTCGTCTGCGGTCAGTGAACCAGGTTTCGCAGGATTGGAATTAGAGGTACGTTCGCAGGCGGGCAACCCATTTCCCTTCCTGTGCGGGTACATTCAATTCGCCCACCGGCGCAATTCACTCAGGCCGATTCCTGCGCTAACTGTCGCGATTGAAATCACCCTGAAACAAGGTCACTTGCAAAGCGTTCGAACTGCATTCACCGGCTATGATATACTCGTTGTGCCATCGACTCTGAAGCTAACCAAGTTTCAATGCTCTCCGAACTCGAACTGCCCAACGTGACTGAATTGCAGCCGCAACGCGCCTTCCTCCGGGCCCTCGTCCCAAGACTGGCGGACGTGAAACAGATTGCCGCCATCATGCTGACTGGTTCGCTGGCGCGTGGCGATGCTGACCGCTGGAGCAGCGTGGACCTGAACTTGCTGTGGCAGGAGTCGGCCCCAGGTTCGCCTATGATGGAAAGCCCACACAGTGCTCTACGCGATTCTTTGGACAAGGCGCTGGGAGCCAGCAACAGGTATTTCGCGCAGTGCCAGATCTCAGATTTCGGCGGCAGCCTCAGCGGCATCTGTCTGGGCGCGCCAAGCTCCGACGATTTATCAGACCAACGTCGGGTAGCAGGCGTAAAGTTCGAAATCAGATGGGTCACATCTTCCAATACTTGGGAGACGGTGAACAGGAACGTACCAGTCCACTATCTCTATGTCGCTGAACACCTGTCCGATGATCTGCAAAGAAAATTCCCAGCCCAAAGGGCCGCCTTGAATCCTCCCGATTCGAGCAAGGTCGACAGCCAACTGGGGAAGTTCTGGCTACTGTTGGCCCGCCTGCCAGCCGTCTTGAACCGGCAGGAACGACTGGCAGCCCACGCCCTTCTGACTGAACTGCGCACCCTCATGATTGACCTGGTAGTCTTCTTGAATGGCGCGAGCCGTCCGCGTGCAAGCGCGCGTATTAATCAATATCTGGGTGAGGCACAGCGGGAAGCATTCGAGAGAAGCTTGGGGCGTTCTCAGCCAGTCCTGCCTATCGCATCGGAAGGCAGTACAAACTGGAAGGGTCAGGCGGTAGCCCTGGTCGTGCTCTATCGCTGGTACGCGCCCCAACTGGCGGAGCAACACGATCTTTCCTATCCACAATCTGTTGAAGACACAGTACTTGCGCTATTGCATACCGAGATCGAGGGCTGGCCAGCCTACATCGCCACCGATTGAGTGACTGCGTTTAAGGCCGTCTACTTTCACGTCTGTTAACGAGCGGCTATGAAACACCTCCGTCGGCAAACTCAGCTTTCCTGCGACTGCGGGCGCCACTCGTCGTCGCAAACGTAGATGGGATTGCTGAAAATCCAGCCCCGCAGTTTGCCCCAACGATGTTTCCAGACTTCAACTCTATATACGCCCGAATCCTGGACACGATAGGAGAGAGCATCGCCGCGGCCCTGGGTTACAAGTCTTCCATTTCGCAACAGGCGGATTTCTGCGGCCTCTGGCGTCTGCACGTTCAATGTCAGGACCTGACCGGGCGCCAGGCTCACCGTGTCGCCCATCACCGCGACCGGCGTTTCATCTTCCCCCTGCTGCGTCGCTTGGGGCCCGTTGCCAGGACCGGATACAACTGCATTTCCCTCAGCCCAGAAGCGGAAACCCTTTGTAGGCCCTGCCAGGTCATACCCTAGCCAACAGTGCCCTTGCCGCAGCCCTTCCAGGACAAGGCGGCGGTCGTGCACTGTGTTAGGTTCCAGATAATCGCAACTGCCGCTCTCAGGCTGACCCAATAGAGGCGATTCAATCAAAACATGGGTATTCAACGCCCTGGCACACTCTTCATAAGTTAGGAAACGCCGGCTGATCGGTCCGAGGCGATACTTAACGGAATGGACATCCGTGCCGCCCAGTGCAACGACCTTTGCACTCTGGGTCAGTTCGTCCCACTTTTCTAACATTGCCGGTAAGGGCCCCACGGTAAAATATCGCGGGAAGAACGCAACCAGGACTGTTTTCAAGTAGCCGGTGGTGAAACTTCGAAAACTTGACAGGTAGTTCCACAGCTCCACACCATGGTAACCGGTTACTTCCCAACTGTGCCAAGGATACAGCTTGGGGAAGAGTTCCGTCTTCTCTTCAATTGGGTGGGCTAGGAAGGCCAAAGCGTTTTGCTCGTTGACTGCATCAATTAGCTGCTGCGGATCTTTGG
The DNA here is from genome assembly GCA_963662575.1 of Caldilineaceae bacterium. Taxonomy (GTDB): domain Bacteria; phylum Chloroflexota; class Anaerolineae; order Caldilineales; family Caldilineaceae; genus Bin5. The sequence continues at coordinate 3,727,783 of OY759723.1, read as the reverse complement.
CCTGGTCGCTGACATCGGTTTCCACGCCCAGACAGAGCAGGTGATTTCCCGGAACCTCTTGCTCCGTGTCGTGCACCTCCTGACCGACCAGCGTAAGTACCCCTTGGCGGTAACCTTCCTCTTCTTCGCGAACCAAGACATTGTGGTCTGTGACAAACACAAAGTCCAGCCCGCCCTTTGCTGCTCCATCAACGAGGTCGTCGAACGAGCCGAAGCCATCGCTATAGGTTGTATGCATGTGAATATTGCCAAAACACTCGTAATAGCGCTCGGCAAGACCTGTTTGGACCATGACAGCTTCTTCCCCTGGCTCGTTGCGTACGTTGGGCTCAAGTTAGTCTAAATCTGGATTCCGGTTACTGCCGGATTTCTGCCCGCGTGGACAATGCTGTTCAGGGCAACTTTGGGCGCATGCTACCCTGATCGGACGACTGCGAGGCGCGTTTCGATTCTTCCTCCTCAATTCGCTCTGACAGTTTTTTGCGGGCTTCGTATCGCTTACGTCCTTCCGAAAGCCAACGCCCAGGCTCCTCCGGGTCAACGATGGGACGTGCCGAAATTACGAACACAGTGTGGCCCACCATCGAGTCATCGGGACGAAGTCGATCGGGAACCGGCTTGTAGTTGCGTACAAGAACCTCCTCGACGCAGATATCGGCAAAGCTGGACTCCTCAAGGCCGTGCAATAGCTCGCTGACCTGATTCGTCGTTGGCACAAGGGCTGTAAAGAAACCACCGGGACGCAGAGCCTTGTGGGCTTGTTCCAGGAAGATCCAGGGAGTTCGCAAATCCAGTACCAAGGCATCTACATTCGACTGATGGAAGCCGTCCAGAATCGAGGCGTTGTGCAACTCCACATACTGCAATAGTCCCATCTTCTCCAAATTGCTGCGTGCAACCTCAACATGCTCGTCCCGTATCTCGTAGGAAAAAACGCGCCCGCTGGGGGCGACAGCCCAAGCCAGCGCGACAGTAAGGCCCCCGCTTCCCGTTCCCGCTTCTATTACGCGGCTTCCAGCCTGCAAACTGAGGCGGCGCACGATCATGGCTGCGTCTTTGGGATAGATAATCTGCGTGTTTCGCTTTATACGAGTCATTCGGTCGTCAAGAGAAGGCTCCAGCAACAAAAAGGCGTGTCCCAAATGACTGTAGACTGTGTAGCCATAGGGAAGGTCGATGAGTTCGTCGTGCATAACCTTGCCCAAATTGGAGTGGAACTGCCGTCCTGGTTGCAGACGCAGCAGGTGACGTTTACCGCCTCCGGTGACGAGCAGAACGAGGTCGTCAACCTTTGTGAGGGATCGATCAATGCTGTCACTGTTTACCGAAAAAACTGACGGAGGTGGCGGCTGCTGTGAGAAGCCCTGTTCGGGGTATTCTGCAGTGCCGGTCTCCAGAGCCGTCTCATCGCTTACTGTCACTGATTTCGCCTTTCCTCTGAAAATAACATCGCCCTGGGCCAGCAATGGAATAAGGATACTCAACTTTCGCAGGGAATTTCGACAAGTCTATCCAGGCTGATTATAGTCAACCGTCAATCATTTAGCCAAGAGCAGGCCGTGTAGAGCAAACCGAGTCAGAAATCGCCGTGCCAACGCCAGGACAGCGTTACAACTGATTTCTGTTCTACCGGCAATTCGCTGATGCCGCACACGAGTAGCATACTCCCAGCCAAAACCTCTTGACAGAAAACACGGGACAGGCCCTCCAAAATCGAAATTGACACGGACTTCAAGCGGATGTAAAATATCTAACGGCCGAGGCGATGATCGCCTCCGTCAAGTTCTGTCGCGGTTAGTAAAGGTCTCCCAACTGCCACGCGCAGACTATGGTATCCAATACCTGAGCCGTGCTTCCAGGCCAGCCGCAATGTCGGTTCATCCGATGCTGGCCCCCGAGTTTCCACTCGGTTTCTCGGCGGAACGCATACGTCTGGCCCGAATGGGCCGAAGGACGACGGCGTCAAAATGTACATTCTATCAACGGATTATCTTTACCAGGGTTTTATTTCATTTACCAGGAGGCCTCGAATGCAGAAGCGCGTCACTTTATGGGCTGTGCTCTTGCTTGCCGTCGCGTTAGTTTTCTCAGGTTGCACTTCCAGAGTCGACAATGGTTCTATGGTCGAACGAGATCCAGATGATCTCTTCATCGACCTGCCAGCGGTCGTTATTGATTACGCGTCAGATGGCACTGCGTCAATAGGCGGATTGGCACAAATGTCATCTGCCAGTGTTTACGAACCTGACCCAGCGGTTAGTGAGGGCCTTGCTTCGATTCTAAGCGGGATGTCACTGCAGCCGCTATGGGTAGAGCACTTCACTGCTTCCAACCTCCAACATATACGGGTAACGAACGGGGACGAAGGCCTTCTGCTCCTTGTCAATGGTCAGCGGATTCCCTCGCTCATTTGGAAAGAAGAATCATTGACCGCAACTGCTGAAGCCGTTTCCGCGCTGGGCGTTGGCGTTCCTGCTCTGAACAGAGTTCTGCCGCTGGTGCGGAATTTTGGTCTTGGCCTCGTGCTGCGTTTTCCCGTTGAGGAAGGGGCCGAGCTAATTCCACTCAGCGGAGTAGAAGAGAGTGAAACGGTTGCCATGGCCCGACTTATGCAGGCGCAAGTCTTGCAGACTTTCGGGGGTGTATTGCCAACCATCGACATACCAATTCTTTACCATGCCGACGGCAGCTGGACACTGGGAGAACTTTCCGACGTCGATTGGACTGTGCTAACCAGCACGCCTTTCTACGCGCTGCGCCTGCCGCCCTCACTGATAACAGGTCTGACGAGTTCCGGCATTTTTGAAATTACCCTGAAAACCGATCCCGATGGGATTCATATTGCATTGAATGGGATAGGTCTCCCATATTTATCCTGGGGCAACGGTGAAGTACAGAATGTCCTTGCACTCGCAGAACAGTTGGGTGTGCTCGACACTGTTTCAGCTCTGCTGCCGGGGGCTGACCTGGTATCAGTGTTTTCCTTGATAGAGAACCTGCTCCCGATTATCCAGGCAACTAACGCCAACATAACGATTTTCCTGCCAGGTTCCGAAATGGGAAACTGAGCCAGGCTGCAATCCCTTCGACTGTCCTGGAGGGACGCAGAGAAAAATCAGTTCACTATAACTGACAGAGCAGGTGTAGACCTTCTACGCCTGCTCTATTCATATATTGAGCAGAGTCGGAACTTGAATTTCAAGAAGAAGGGGAGGCAGGGGCAACACGAACTTTTTCGGCAATCACGTCGTACTGCCCTAAAATGTTTCGGTGACTTTTTGCAGGCCGCGCGGCTTATCAGGGTCGAGGTCTCGAGCGGCTGCCAGAAACAATGCGAACAACTGACCCGGTATTATCGCCAGCAGAGGGGACAGCCATTCAGGAACAGGTGGGATTGGGAACCGGGTGCGGCCTAACTGCAGTAGAGAATCGTCGTTACTGACACAGAGAAGCTCGGCATCCATGTTGCGCAACTGCCTCACGAACGGCTCAAACTCCGGTGTCAGCACGCCGCTCGGCGCCACCACGATGACAGGAAACGCCGGTTCGACAAGGCTGACGGGGCCATGGAGAAAGTCTGCGCTGCTATAGGGTTCGGCAAGTGTATAGGTTAGCTCCTTCAACTTTAGCGCGATTTCAAAGGCAGTTGAGTAGTTGAAACCTCGACCAACAACCACGCAATTGCGAACGTAACGGTAGCGCTCGGCAAGTCGTTCTACATCGCTGTTAAGTGAAAGTGTCTGCCGAATCAGTTCGGGCGCCTTTCCCAGTGCGGCGATGCTCTCTGGATCATCTGCCAGGTGGGCAGAAAGAAGGGCGACAGCGAATAGCTGGGCCGTGTATGTCTTTGTTGCCGCGATCGATCGTTCTTCGCCGGCGCCCAGCGGCACAAAGTGATCGGCCTGCGCCGCCAGCGGAGAGTCACCAAAGTTTGAGATTGCCGCGGTGACGCAGCCCTGCCGCCTTCCCTCTGCCAGAACACTGACGATGTCGGGGCTTCTTCCACTCTGGCTGATGCCTAGTATAAGTGTGTTCGGGGCGAAAAGCGGCGGCTTCTGATATAGAGTGAATAGGCTGGGAGTGGTAAGCATTACCGGCAGTCGGTTGTTTGCTCCAAGCAGATACTGAGCATAGCGAGCGGCATTGTCACTGGTACCTCTGGCCGCTACAACGACCTGCCGGATGTCTGCCCTGCGCATATGCGAAGCAAGGCTTCTTACCATATCCTGCCCCACATGCGCGAACAGTTCTATGACGTCCGGTTGCTGGTTAATTTCCTGAAATAGAATGGAATCTGTGCCCATTTAGAGCCTTCTCGCGCGGCTGGTCGTGCGTTTTCCTATGAGTATAACATTCCCCGCGGCATATCGCCCCGCCTGCGGTCTGACTTTCATAAGGACAACATTTGATGTACGAACTACCTGATGATGTAAAGATGTTACAAGAGCTTGCCATGGACTTCACGCGGCGGGAAATCATGCCCCGTGCCGACTACTACGATGAACGCGAAGAATGGCCGTGGGACATTTTTCATAAGGCGCGCGAAGTTGGACTCGTCAACTTGAACATTCCTGAAGAGTATGGGGGAATGGGCGCGACAGCGCTTGAAGAATGCGTAATTGCCGAGTCGATGGCCTATGGCTGCTCCGGCATCCAGACCGCCCTGATGTTGAATCAACTGGCAACCCTCCCTCTCGTGATCGCGGGTACAGATGAGCAAAAACGACGCTATTTGCCATGGATCATAGAAGACGGCAAGATCGCCGCCTACTGCATGACCGAACCCGATGCCGGCTCAGACGTCGCCGGAATCAAGTCGACTGCCATTCGTAAGCAGGACGCCTACATTCTGAATGGCTCCAAATCGTGGATCACTGACGGCCCGGTCGCCAGCTTCTTCGCAGTGTTTGCCAAAACCGACCCTGATGCCGGACATAACGGCATATCCTGCTTTCTGGTCGAGCGCGACTGGCCAGGCGTAAGCACAAGCAAACCGCTGAAGAAGATGGGTCAGCACGCAGCGCAGGCCTGCCAGGTATTCTTCGAAAATGTCGAAGTGCCCGCTGTCAATCGCCTTGGGGAAGAAGGAGAAGGCTTCAGGATAGGGATGAAGGCCTTCGACAAGAGCAGACCGGGTGTGGCTACTGCCGCGATTGGTGTTGCACGTCGTGCCCTGGATGAGGCAGTTTCCTATGCCGGCGAGCGCACTGCCTTTGGCCAGCCTATTTCACACTTTCAGGGCATCGGGTTCATGCTGGCCGACATGGCAATCCGGGTTGAAGCAGGGAGGCATTTGGCCTACAAGGCGGCTTGCGACGTCGACAATCGCGTGCGCAACACGATGTCGGCCGCGATAGCCAAGGCGTTCTGCGCCGAGTCTGCCATGAAAAACGCAACCGACGCCGTCCAGGTTTTTGGCGGCAACGGTTACAGTCGCGAGTTTCCTGTGGAAAAACTGATGCGAGACGCCAAAATCTACCAGATCTACGAGGGCACGACTCAGATTCAACAGATGATCATTCTGCGAGAGCTGTATCGAAACGACTGAATCAGTACAGAATCCTTCCATTTGGCCTTGCGTCTGGTCTCGCTTTCGCATCCGACTCTGCGAGCAATCCTGAGTCAATTGTAGCTCGGCGCAATTGTCAGTTTGTGCGTATAGGCAGTCCAAATTCATTGACAATTCAGAGAAAAAAAAGTACAATGCCATCCGGCTGCATGCCAGGCTCAGGTTAGGGCGTTCGGACAAATCGGCGAACTGAATCTGGTCGCCGCGAACTGAAATAAACATACCAAGAGTCGATAAATCTAGTTTCCAAATAGGGCATTACAGAAAGTTGTGAGGAGGATTCATGGCCGAGTTTTCGACTGACATGATTCGCAATGTCACAATTCTTGGACACGGCAGTTCAGGGAAGACTTCCCTCGTCGAGGCACTGCTATCCAATGCCGGTGGGAGCAATCGCGTCGGCCGTGTGGAGGATGGTACTACCGTTTCCGACTGGGACGCCGAAGAGCAGCGACGCGGCATTTCGATCAATCTTTCCGTTGTGCCTGTCGATTTTGAAGGGACAAAACTGAATCTTGTAGACACGCCCGGTTATCTGGACTTTGTAGGCGAAGTGATTAGCGGTCTGGCAGTATCAGAAGCAGGCCTTGTGCTGATCGACTCTGTAGCCGGCGTTGAAGTCGGCACGGAATTGGCGTGGGAGCAGTTGGACGCCGTCGACAAACCCCGCCTGATTTTTGTCAACAAGATGGACCGCGAAAATGCCAATTTCGATAACGCGCTGGCCAGCGTGCACGAAGTGTTTTCCGGCACTATCCTGCCATTCCAATTGCCAATCGGCAGCGGCGAAGACTTTGAGGGCCTTGTCAACCTTGTTGATATGAAGGCCTATTTGGGCACCGATGCAACCGTCGCTGACATTCCAGCCAGCATGGAAGATGCAGTGGCAGAAGCCCGCCAAAACCTTGTCGACGCTGCCGCTGAGACAGACGACGAACTGATCATGAAGTACCTTGAGGGCGAAGAGCTGACCGAAGAGGAAGTAAGGCAAGGCTTACAGCAAGGCGTGAGGGACGGTCAGATTATTCCCGTATTCTGTGGCAGTGCCATCCAAAACATCGGTCTCTATAGCATGGCGCGCGCCTTGCGAAGCTATGTTCCTTCGCCAGATAACATCGCCGCTTCAGCACTTGACGGCGACGGCGAAGAGATGGAACTGACTGCGGATGGGAGCGGGCAGGTAGCCGCTTACGTCTTTAAGACGATTGTTGACCGCTATGTTGGACGAATGAGCTACGTCCGTGTCTTTTCCGGAACCGTTGCCGTCGACGGAGAGGCAGTAATTCAACGCTCTGGCGAGAAAGCAAAGCTACAGAACCTGTTCCACGTAAGTGGAAAAGAGTTGGAGTCCGCGACCGCAATCGTTGCCGGCGACATCGGTGTAGTGACCAAGATGGATGGCTTGAAGACCGCCGACACGCTGGGCGAGCAGCAGTTGGTTATCCCGCCACCTGAGTATCCGAAACCGCTCTATTCTGTCGCGGTGATGCCGGCAACAAAGGCAGACAGCGCCAAAATGGGGCAGGGCTTGCAAGCTCTGGCGGAAGAGAACCCAACGCTTAGAGTCGAGTACGTCACCGCAACTAAGCAAAACATCCTTCAGGGAATGGGCGACACGCACATTGACGTAGCGATTCGCAGCCTGGACAGCAAATTCGGCGTCAAAGTCGACACTGCTATGCCCAGGGTGCCCTATCAGGAAACGGTGACGCGGTCCGCCAGCGCCCACTATCGCCACAAGAAGCAGACGGGCGGCGCCGGTCAATTTGCCGATGTTGAACTGCGGGTTGAGCCGCGGGACCGGGGCGACGGCTTTGAATACGATAGCGAGGTATTCGGTGGCACCATTCCCAGCGTTTTCATCCCCTCGATCGAAAAGGGAATCCGCCAGATTCTGGACCAGGGCGTGATCGCAGGTTTCCCAATCGTCGATGTTAAGGCAATCGTCTTTGACGGCAAGCACCACCCCGTTGATTCGAAGGATATCGCCTTCCAGACAGCCGGCCGCGAAGTTTTCAAGATCGCGATGCAGGAGGCGCGCCCGGTACTTTTGGAGCCGATCTACACCATGCGCGTGACAGTGCCGGACGAATTCATGGGCGACGTTATGGGGGATCTCAACAATCGCCGCGGCCGCGTCCTGGGCATGGAGAATCGCAACAATCGCGCCATTATCAATGCTGAGATTCCTCTGGCAGAGATCCTGCGCTATGGCACCGATCTTCGTTCAATGACTCAGGGTCGGGGCATCTATACTATCGAGTTCGGCCGCTACGAGCCGGTCCCCAATCACCTGGCCGATCAGGTCATCATGCAGAGCCAGGAGGAAGAAGCTGAGCAGGAGTAGCGACAAGAGCGAGTCGAGAAAGTCATCTGGGCCAGTGGTCGACACTCAGTTGGGCAGGCTGAAAGAGGTTTGCGTCCGCAAAGTTTGGAGGCACGAAGCCGTAGATTTTACTCCTTGGCTGTCTGGGAACTTGGATCGATTGTCCGAAGTGCTGGACATAGAACTGGTACTGGAGCAAAAGGAAAAAACTGTTGGAAGGCATCGTGCGGATATTGTAGCTCGCACTTCCGCCCAGGGCCCACGTGTGCTAATCGAAAATCAGTTGGAAATGACTGACCTAAAGCATTTGGGCCAGATACTTTCCTACTTGGCCGGGCTTGAAGCTCACATTGTAATTTGGATCGCTCCGGCTTTCAGAGCGGACCACCGTTCTGCCATTCGTTGGCTCAATCAAAACACTTCAGATCCTTACGCTTTCTTCGCGATAAGGGTGAAGACATTCCAAATTGAACAATCTTCTTACGCTCCGACCTTCGAGGTCCTCGAAAAGCCTAACGAATGGAGCCAAATGGTCCAGAGAATACGAAAAAGCACGGAGAATCACAGGTTTCAGCGCGACTTCTGGACTCATTGCTCTGGGCGGTGGCCAATCTCTTTGGGTTTGGCAAACGGATTTGCAAACAGCCGCTTCCGGCGTTGGATTGAAGAGGCAGATCTCAGAGTCACACTGTTCCTTAAAGAGGACAGCGTAAGAGTTTACGTGACCGGAAATAGGGATGAAGAAGATGAAGAGGTCTTTGGGCGCATAGATAAGTATCGGAGCAATCTGCTGAAATCGCTGGAGGGGTCTCATTTTCTTCAGGACAAGAACCCTCGTTGCACGACTGAATTAGAGGTCAATACAAGAGATCGAAACAATTGGGACCGTATGGCCGACTGGTTGTTCAGCCAATGTAGCAAGTATGAGAGCGTATTGCGTAGTCCGGTTACTGCGAACTGAAATTCCTTCCATTGAGGCAATGGTGTAGCATAAGATCCGAAAAAGATTCCCTGAATCTGTTGCCGAGTCAAAGTTGATTTCAGGGCATCTATCATAGTAAATTATACTTGAGAAGTATGTGAATGCCGGCGGAGACCGTCGGCGTTTTTGTGTGTCGTGTCATAGTTTCGAACTGTGGAGAAAGTAGGTTGTCCTTAAGCGGAGATAAAAGTATTAGACCCATCGAGACTTCGACAGATACACATTGTATTCATCAGAGTCATAGGTCGGTCAGAATAATTGATAAAGTGGAGCCCTCAAATTGCCGCATACTCTGCTACTGACGGGCATGCAACTCCTTTATATGATTGGCGCGCTGGGCCTGGCCGCCTACGGGATGCAGGCACTGCTACTGACGATCGTGAAGATCCGCGCAGACAGAAATTCCGATGATTCCGCCTCCTCGCCACGCACGCCGACCGCGCACAGTTCGGCGAAGGACTTCCCCGACTGGCCTACCGTAACAGTGCAACTTCCAGTCTACAACGAAGTTCACGTCGTCGGTCGTCTCATCGACGCTTGCGCCAAGCTGGACTATCCCCCTAACTGCTTGCAGATTCAGGTGCTGGACGATTCCACTGACGGCACGACAACCGTCGCCGAGAGTAGGGCAGTCTTCTGGCGAAGGCGAGGCGTAAATGTTCAGGTGCTGCATCGAAGCGACCGCAGAGGTTTCAAAGCCGGCGCGCTCAAGGATGGACTGTCTGCAGCCACAGGCGAATTTATTGCCGTCTTTGACGCAGATTTTGCCCCGCATCCTGATTTCCTTCAGCGCACCGTCCCTACCTTTCTGACCGGGAAAGGGAGAGAAATCGGCTTTGTTCAAACGCGCTGGACGCACTTGAATGCAGGGTACTCTGCCCTGACAAGAGCCCAGGCATTGGCACTGGACGGGCACTTTGTCGTCGAACAAGCCGCGCGTCATTCCATCGGTATGCCCTTTGGGTTCAACGGCTCCGCCGGCGTGTGGCGGCGTGACTGTATCGAAGACCATACTGTCGGCGGCTGGCAAGATGACACGCTCTGCGAAGACCTGGACTTAAGCTACCGCGCCCAGTTGGCCGGATGGCGCGGCGTATACTTGGATGAAGTTGAGGCTCCTGCCGAGTTGCCGCCGCAGCTGCTGGCCATCAAGCGGCAGCAGTTCCGCTGGGCCAAAGGCAGCGTAGCAACCCTTCGCAAACTGGGCGCCTCCGTCTGGATTGGCAGGTGGTCGACGCTAAAGAGGATTGCCGCCTATCTTCACCTGGGCGGCTACCTGATTCACCCTCTCCTGCTGCTGCTGCTGCTCGTTACACCACTTCTCATCATATTTGGCAGCCAGCCCTTTTGGCCGCTGGCCTACCTGAGCCTGGTATCAATAGGTCCTCCCGCCCTGTATGCGTTGGCGCAACGGCGCCTGCATCAAAGAGACTGGGTGCGGCGCTGGGCGTTTCTGCCTCTGCTGATGCTGCTTGGTATGGGACTATCATTGAGCAATTCCGTGGCCGCTGTGCAGGCATTGTTGGGACGCAAAGGATCGTTTCTGCGAACGCCAAAGTTCCGCGTCGAAGGGCAGAAAGGCGAGTGGCGCCAGAGCGGCTATGCGCTCGGCCTCGAACCGCTGGTTGCCGCTGAGATTTTCCTGGCGATCTATGCCGTTGTCAGCTGCTACATTTCTGTTGTCAACAGCCAGTGGTGGAATCTGCCTTTCCTCGCCTTTTACGCCTGCGGATATGCCCTCGTCGCAGGAGTTGGACTGCGCGAGTCAAGGATTGCCCGCCCCGCCCGTTCGCAGTCAGGGCAGCCCCCTGCCCGGCTGTTTCGCACCAAGAACCTTGTCAAATTCCAATAGCGGCTGTACAATTGTTGCATGTCTTGAGAACAATTGTAAGTGCCGAATCGTCTTGCTATTGGCAGGCGATTCATGCCAACCTGTTCGCCGTCCCTGGACCAGCCCCTGCTTAAAGGAAGGTTGCCGTGGCAAAACGAAGCAATGAGGACATTACCTGGCTCCCAGACAAAAAGGAAGTGATCGTTCTTGCCAATAAGAGCGAAAGGAATTACATTTTGGAACTTCCTACCGGGCAGTACAGGCTGGATGCCGGCCGCAAAATGCGCACGCTTCGCTCGATTCTGAATATCGGACATATTCAAGAGTTGGTTACCCAGGGCCATCTGGCGATCGAAGAGTAGCCAAATTACGATGGATCAGCGTGCAACCCCCAAACGCACCTCTTCCCGGCTGCAATTGCGCAACAATTATCGCAAGCCCGCATCTGCAGCAGGGCAAGAATAGTTCAAAGGGTGAACGACAGTGTCGACCTACCTTCTAATTGATGGTCATTCGCAAGCGTATCGGGCCTTTTTCGGTGTTAAGACTCCTTTGACCACTGCACGCGGGGAGCCAACCACCGCCGTGTTTGGCTTCTTTCGCAAGCTGTTCAGCGTGCTTCGGGAGTACAATCCTGACGGCGTTGCCGTTGCATTTGATAAAGGCGATACCTGGCGCCACGAAGAGTTCAGCGACTACAAAGCCACCAGGGACGCCATGCCTGATGACATGCGCTCTCAGATGGATCGTATCGAGCAAGTACTGAATGCGCTGCGTATTCCTATTGTCGCGCTCGAGAATTTCGAGGCGGACGATGTGCTTGGCGCGCTCGCTCAACAGGCCGCCGCTGAAGGACACGACGTGCTGATTCTGTCCGGCGACCGCGACATGTTCCAATTGGTCGCCGATCGCGTCAGGGTCCTCTATACATCGGGCGGCCCTTCTCCTGCTACGACGCCATATGGAGTGACCGAAGTTGCCAAACGGTACGGTGGCATGGACCCGGACCAGTTCCTGGAGATGAAGGCACTGGTTGGTGACAATTCCGACAACATTCCTGGTGTACCTGGTGTAGGTGAAAAGACTGCCATACGTTTCTTGAAAGAGTATGGTTCTCTTGATGGTCTGTACGACCACATCGATGAAATAAAGGGACCCAAGACCCAGCAGAACTTGCGCGAAGCAGAACAGGATGTCCGCCGCAACAAGCGGCTTATGACAATTGTCTGCGATCTCGATGTCACGTTCAACGCTGATGAGTACCGTCTGAAAGAGTACGACAGCGGTGAAGTGCGCCGCATTTTCGAAGAATTGGATTTCCGAAGCCTTCAACGCGAACTGGACCAGTTGAGCGAGGCAGGGTCAGGAGGCGGTCCGGATGGCATGGCGGCCGCAAATGGCAGTGCGCAGCAGCAAAGTGCTCTTTTCCCAATTCCGGATTCTGCCCAAAGGGCGCAGGGACTGCGCCCAACCACGCATAAGGAAGAAACACACGCCTATCAATGCGTCCAGAATCAGTCACAATTAGCCCAACTCTGCCAGAACCTGGAGAATGCGACTCTCCTCTCTTTCGATGTCGAAACCACGGGTCGAGATCCAATGAGCGTCGACCTGGTCGGCTTGGGCATCGCCTGGGCAAAGGGTGAAGCATGTTACATACCGGTCGGCCACGATGACGGCGAGCAACTCCCCTGGGACCAGGTACGAGAGGCAGTGCAGCCCTACTTTGACAACCCTCGTCTCCCTAAAGTAGCCCACAACGCCAAGTATGATCTCGTCGTATGCCGCCGCTACGGCCTGAAAGTGGCCGGCCCCATTCACGATACCATGACGGCAGCCTGGCTGCTGGATCCTGCTAGCCGTTCCCTCGGTCTCAAGAGCCAGGCCGAAGTGGAGCTCGGTTGGTCGATGACTGAAATCAGTACTCTGATCGGAACAGGGCGCAACCAGATCTCGATTGCCAAGGTAGATGTGGAAGCAGTGACCGCCTATTGCGGCGCTGACGTCGATGCTACGATTCAGTTGTGGGAACGCCTGGCGCCGCGTTTGAAAGAGGCCGGCGAGAAAATGTGGCAGCTCTATGAGGAGATTGAACTTCCTTTATTGCCGGTGCTTGCCGACATGGAAATGGCTGGAATCCGCCTCAACACCGGCTTCCTGGACGACCTTTCACAGAAATTGGCGGCGCGCCTGCAAGAGATCAACGCGACGCTGAAAAATATCGTCGGCCACGAGTTTAACCTCCGAAGTACGCAGCAGCTCAGCTCGGTTATGTTCAAAGAGATGGGCTTCCCTGACAAGGGTCTCAAGAAGACCAAGTCCGGCTTTGTCAGCACGGCCGCAGGCGAGTTGGAAAAACTGAAGGCCTCCGCTGAAGACCTGTCCCCCGAACAAAACACTTTTCTGGACCTCTTATTCGAGCAACGCCAATCGGAAAAGCTGCGCGGTACCTACGTTGACGCACTGGGAGAGTTGGTCAACGAATCAACCTGCCGCCTTCATACCAGCTACAACCAGACGGGATCTTCCACAGGCCGCCTGAGCAGCAGCAATCCAAACCTGCAAAATATCCCCATTCGCACGCAACAGGGTCGAGAGATACGCAAGGCCTTCGAAGCTGCCGAGGGCTGCGTCCTGCTGGCCGCTGACTATAGCCAGGTCGAGCTCCGCATCCTGGCCCATATCGTCAAGGAAGAACCACTGCTCGATGCCTTCCGCCAAGGGCAGGACATTCATGCAGTCACGGCCTCGAGGCTGTTTGATGTGGCCTTGGACCAGGTCTCCTACGAGCAGCGCGGGTTAGGCAAAACCATCAATTTCGCTACTATCTATGGCGTCAGCGCCTTCGGTCTTAGCAACCGCACTGCCATGGGGCCGGCCGAAGCGCAGGAGTTCCTGGAACAATATTTCTCGACCTATCCCAAAGTCCGTCAATACATCGACGACACCATTCGTTCCGCTGGTGAACTAGGCTATGTAGAGACTCTCGCCGGCCGCCGCCGCAACTTTGACGAACTGAAGCAGCGTCTGCCTTTCAATCAAAGGCAAGCGTTGGAACGGCAGGCGATAAACGCGCCAATCCAGGGAACGGCCGCCGATATCACCAAGTTGGCCATGAGCAACCTTCATCATCGCCTGCAAAGTGTGGGGTTGCGTGCGAAGATGCTCTTGCAGGTCCATGATGAGCTGGTGTTGGAAGTACCACATGAAGAGCTGGAAACGGTTTCAGTTCTCGTGCGCGAGGTTATGGAATCGGCCTTCGACCTGGACGTCCCTTTGCAGGTCGACATCGAAGCGGGGCCGAACTGGTACGATATGGAGCATGTGCCGCTACCTCAGGCAGTGGCTCTCTAAGCCAAAAGCCTGGGTAGAGCAGACTGACAATAGCCGCCGGCGCCCGTATTTAGAGGTTGCGGCTCAAAGCCCTGGAATGTTGACTATGATTCGAGACCAGATTCGGCAAATCGTTACAGATGCAGTTGCTTCGGCCCAGGAGTCCGGCAACCTGCCCTCGATCGACATTCCTCCGGTGGAGATTCAGCGCCCCAATCAACCTGAGCACGGTGACTACAGTTCAAATGTCGCGATGCTGGTTGCCTCTGCGGTCAGAAAGGCCACAGATCAGAAGGCCAATCCCAGGCAGCTCGCCCAATCTATTGTTGATGAAATCCCCGTCGGAGAGCTAATCGGGAGCGTCGAACTGGCCGGACCGGGTTTCATAAACATCCGTCTCGACGCAGGTTGGTTACAGGGCAACGTAGCCGAAATTATCGCCCAGGGATCAAACTTTGGGGCTATTGACATAGGTGCAGGTCAGCGATGGCAAGTGGAATATGTCAGCGCCAATCCCACCGGCCCGCTCCATTACGGCGGCGGCCGCAATGCCGTTCTTGGCGATACTCTGGCAAACCTGTTAGAGGCAGCCGGTTACGATGTTCAGCGAGAATTCTACGTCAATGACAGTGGCACACAGTTTCAGCTATTCATCGAGAGCCTGTATGCCACCTACCTGCAGCTCTGCGAAGAGTTGGACGGCGAGCCAGCTCGAAACGTGGAAATCCCTGAAGGGGGCTACCAGGGGGCATACCTGAAGGACTACGCCCAACTCGTCAGAGATATGGAAAACGGAAGTCTCTTCCATATGGAGCAGAGCACGGCCAAAGACGAATTGAGGAAGATAGGTATTGAGATTGTCGTTCGGGATATCAAGGAAGAACTGTCAGCGCTGGGCGTAACCTTCGACCGTTGGTTCAGCGAGAAAAGCCTGTATGACGAGGGCCTCGTAGACCGACTGCTTGAACAGCTTGCAGGTGACGGCGAAATCATAGAAAGGGACGGCGCCCGCTGGTTTCTGGCCAGCAAGTATCCCGGCAATGAAAAGGATGAGGTCGTCGTCCGCTCAAATGGCGCCCCAACCTACTTCGCCAGCGACATCGCCTATCACTACGACAAGTTTGTTCGCCGCAAGTTCGACAGAGTAATTAATGTCTGGGCTGTCGATCACCAGGGCCATATTCCCCGTATGGGTGCCGTGATGAAGGCTTTGGGCGTGGAGCCGGACCGACTGGTCATCCTGCTCTACAATCTGGTCAAGCTGATTCGCGACGGCCAGGAAGTGAAAATGAGTAAGCGTTCAGGCGACTTCCTTACCGTGCGCGAGGTCGTTGAAGAGGTGGGGCCGGATGCTGTACGTTTCATGCTCCTTACAACCAGCCCTGAACGCAGTGTCGAATTCGACATGAGCCTGGCTGTCCAGCGCAAAAACGAAAACCGCGTGTTTTATGTCCAGTACGGGCACGCCCGTATCTGCTCACTCATCCAGAGGGCGTCAGCAGATTATATTGTTGATCCGGAGGTGATTCCGGATGACGCCGCCGAAATCGTGACCCTCCTTAACCATCCGGCAGAGTTGACCCTCATCCGCAGAATGTTGGAGATGGAGGAACAGATCGAGCTGGCAGTAGAACGGCTTTCGCCCCACAATCTAACCTATTACGCTGAGGACCTGACCAAAGCGTTTAGCGCATTTTACGAAAACTGCCAGGTTCTGCATTCAGAGGTGCCCCCGCCACTGGCGCGAGCCAGGCTGCTATTGTGTCTGGCGGCCAGGACGGCCCTGTCTCGAGTACTCAATCTGATGGGAATGACCGCGCCGGAAGCAATGTGAGTCACGAAAAATTGAAAGATAGAGAGTCCTTCAAGTCTGGGTTCTTCAATAGGCGCGGCCAGTCTCACCTCCCTTTGGCGGTCATGGCTCTGTTCGCGTGCGATATCCAACACATCAGAAGAAAGTGGTAATGTCTGAGAATTTCCAGGTTCTAGTTAGCGATAAACTCTCGCGCAGTGGATTGCAGCCTCTCTTGGACGCTGATGACATAACAGTCGACATTCAAACGGATCTGTCTCCAGCCGAACTGAAGTCCTTGATCCCTGGCTATCACGCTCTCCTCGTGCGCAGCAGCACGCAGGTTACCGCGGACCTGATTCACGCCGGTCGCCGTCTTCAGGCAATAGGTCGAGCAGGTACAGGCGTAGATAATATTGATGTGGACGCCGCGACCAGGGCTGGTGTAACCGTAGTTAACACGCCCACCGGCAATACCGTTGCCGCCGCCGAACACACGATTGCCATGTTAATGGCTTTGGCTCGAAACATACCCCAAGCGGATCAAGATGTTCGCGCGCAACAGTGGAATCGGAGCGCGTTTGTCGGCACCGAAGTAAGGGGCAAAGCGCTTGGCGTCGTGGGGCTGGGTCGTATTGCCCAGGAGGTGGTCCAATTCGCCCATAGCATGGGGATGTGTGTATTCGCAAGCGATCCCTTTGTCAGCCAGGAGTACGCCACGCAACGAGGGGTTACACTGCTTTCCCTCGACGACATGCTCCCGCGTGTCGATTTCCTGACCGTGCACGTACCGCTGACTGAAGCAACGCGTAGCCTTATTGATGCCTGTAGATTGAAGCAAATGAAACAAGGCGCCCGCGTTATCAATGTCGCCCGCGGCGGAATCGTCGACGAGAAGGCCCTGGCCGCCGCGGTTTCCAGCGGCCACCTTGCCGGCGCGGCTCTCGATGTATTCGATAACGAGCCGCTGCCCAAAGACAGCCCCCTGCGATGCAATGACAGGATAATTCTCACGCCCCATCTGGGAGCCAGTACGGTCGAAGCAATGGAACGGGTGGCGGAGGAAGTCGCAGTCCAGGTTGTCGACATTTTGCGTGGCAGGCCGGCTCGACACGCAGTCAATGCGCCTATCCTGCCCCCTACTGCTCTAAACACGATCATCCCATACATCGATCTGGCTGAACGCATGGGAAGATTCCTGCGGCAGATTGATGAAGAGGGCATCAAACGGCTTGAGATTACGGGACACGGTCCTATTACAGCGTTTGATATGGCATATGTTGTGGCTTCTGCTATCCGCGGCATGATGTCCGAAATAGTGGAAGAAAGGGTCAACCTGGTAAATGCCGAGTTGTTGGCTCGCAATAGAGGAATCGAAATTGTACAGAGGAAAATGCCGAAGCACGAACGCTATGAAAGCATGGTCACCTTGCGGTTGACGAGTGCCAGTGGGACAAACACCGTGCTGGGCACTGTTTTGCTTGACGAACCGACAATTGTCGCACTTAACGACCTTTGGGTGGAGTTTCCTGCCGCGGGAAACCTGCTGTTGGCATCGCACACGGACCGACCTGGAATTATCGGAACAGTGGGCACACTTCTGGGGCGATCCGACGTCAACATCAGCTTCATGCACGTGGGGCGCCGAGCTCCGCGCGGAGAAGCGATCATGGTTTTAGGCACTGACGAGCGGACACCAGCCAGTGTCCTGAAGAATTTGGCCGATATCCAGGACATTCGCTGGCTTAAGGCGGTTGAGTTACTCGAATCGTAATGAGCAGAGATTCAATTTCGGAGAGTCGCTTCGGCAATAGAACAGGCCACACCTGCATAGAGAGGAGAAACAAGCCTTCCGGTCGCTTTCAAGAGGCAGTTTCTTCCAATGTGGGTTGGAAAAATGAGGCTGCCACTGCGCCGGCCTCTGACAGTTGGAATCGAGGCAGGCCTTCACGAAACGTCCCCTTGGGCCTACTGGTTATTGCACTGGTATGGATTGGCCCAATCCTCGCATGCGGCAGCTTTCAACCCCGCCCAACACCGACCAGGCAGCTGCCGGCCGCAGTTTCTTCCAGCAATACACCGACGCCCGAACAGCCTGCTCCTACCGCTGTGCCAACTGCTGCTTCTGCTCCAACCGCGACTGTCGCCCCCCTTCCAACGCCAACTATTGTTGTACAAAACCCACTAACCATTGGCGAACAGGCGCGCGTAGTCATCCCCGGTGGCCTCAACATTCGCGAGCAGCCATCAGTTGGGGCGCCGATCCTCACTTTACTTGCCCAGGGAAAGCTGATCCTGGTCCTGGAGGGCCCGAGAGGGTCCGAGGGATATGTCTGGTGGCGGGTCGACGACACTCAGGGCAATGTCGGCTGGGCAGCCGGCGGGCAGGGCGACCAAGTGTGGATTTCCCCTCAGGTCGGCGACCTGCGCCCCATCGACCGCTCCCCCATAATCGGTGACCTGGTCGTAGTCACTCTCCAGGGACAACTGTCCGTGCGGTCGTTGCCCGGTCTGACGTCAGTGATTAAGTCCCGTGCCAGGACAAATGAGAGGTACACAGTCGTGGCCGGCCCCCAGGCGGCCGACGGCTATTTTTGGTACCAGATTCGTTCGGAGGATGGCCAGGTGGAAGGGTGGGCCGCCGACGGTAACGAGGGAGAACGTTGGCTCAGCCCGCTTGAATAAGCGGGAGCATCAGCCTGCACAATGTTAGTCTGCTCAACCCGGTTGCCACTGTTAGCAAGCGCATCCACTGAACAAAACCCCGCGCCTTCTAACCGCCCGCTAAACTAACCGCCGTAGAGCAGCTTCCAGGATCAACACTGCCCGCCAGTATTCATCCAGACTGATGTGTTCGTTGGGCGTATGATCGAGGTTGCTGTCTCCCGGGCCGTATGCCACGATTGGGCACTGCCAGGCCGGCCCGACAACGTTCATATCGCTGGTGCCGCTCTTGCTGACAAACCGAGGCCGTTCATCACTGTGTTCGCGGATAGCCGCAAGAAAACCGCGCACCAGTGGGCTGTTGCGTCCGCTTCTCCATGCCGGTTCGTATCCGTGGACGCTGAACGCCATTTCCAACGCGTCATCGCCAAAGCGGTACGCCTGTGCAGCACCGTCTGTTCCTTCAACAAAAGAGGGGCTGGGTGCCGCCGCGGGCGTTTCCAGGCGCTCTCCCACCCACTGCCACAATTCGGTCAAGAAATCGTCAGCTTGAAATCCCAGTGGCAGGCGGATTCCGATCTTGGTCCAGACGCAGTCGCGCATAGCCTCATCTGTCCAGGTTCGCAGTTCTCGTAAGCTGGGCAGCAGCTGGTCGAAGGTCTTTTCCTTGTCGCGATTGAAGCAGTCACAATAGGCACTGATCCAGTTCCACAGATCAACTGCCGTCGTTGCCACACCCGGATTAGGACCGGCCGAGTGCATCATGGGCTGGGCCGCATTCATCTCCAACAGGATTCGTCCCTTATAAAAGAGAGTTACTCGGGTTGTCCCGCTCGGTTCACCGATCACACAGAAGTCGGGCGTCGGCTCATCGCTGCCATTGAAGCGGTCGCGGATGAATCGGGCCCCCTTGCTTGTCGCCGCCTCTTCCTCCACTGCGCCCACGACGACAATTCGAATGTCGTTGCGGTTCGCCCAATCAGACCCCAGGCGTGCGGCTGCAGTTGCAAAAGTCGCCAGAGGACCCTTTGCATCGACACTGCCTCGCCCGAAGAGAACAGGCCCTTCTGCCCGATTCTCCACCCGCACGGGAATATCTCCGTAAACTGTGTCAATGTGACCCAGCAGCACAACCGTCCGCGCGGCGTCTTTGGCGCCTAACTCACCGACCGCATTCCCGGCAGCGTCGACTTCATACCTGTCATATCCCAGTGAACCCATCGCCGCCGCCAGGTAGTTGCTCGCCTCAACCTCGTCACCGCTGAAGGACGGGATCTCTACTAACCGCGCCAGCAGACTCTCGGCTTGCGTTCGAGAGACCTCAATAGTCTTCTCGTTTGTACTGGTCGAAATATTCGACCGCATCAGCCCTCCAGATCGTCCAGAAGATCACCCAATTCCCGCTCCCAAACATCATCCAGAGGCATAAAGGCGTTCTCCGTAAACTCTTCGTCCAGCTTCTGTAAGTAATCATGTACGTCGAGTTGTGGAGCCTGCCGGGCAAGTTCCTCCATCTGTTCTTCCATTGAGGTAACCAACTCGTCGCTTTGTATTCGTAACTCGGAAAGATCGATTCCCAGATGGAACATGAAGTCTACCCGCCGCATAATGTCGTACCATGCTTTGACGTCGTCTTCGATGCGTACACTTTGGGCCGGCAGCATAACCTGTCCAAAGTCGTAAGCCGGCACAAAGCCGTGGAAGCAGATATACTCCAGGTTTCGTTGACCGGCGTGGTAAGCGAGGTAGGAGCCAATCGTAGTGCCGCCTTCGTAGTTGGAGAAACGGACTGCGTATTCTTCCATCTCTTTGCGCATCTCTTCCTGACTGAACACACAGGAAATATCACGGTCCTTGTTGTAGGGCATTGCCCCGTAAACGCCCCCTACCGCCACCACGCGTTTGACGCCCAGCTTTTCGACTATGTCAAAGAAGGCTTCGGCGTACTCCTCCTCGTTCACATGCGGCTCCTCACCGAGAAATATCAGTAGACCCTTATCTCCAATTTCGGTGTAATAGAGCTCCGTCTTGATCAGTCGCATCTCCTGTACAACGCCGTCCTTCGTATGCACCTCCGGTCTCAGCAGATGGTGCGCGCCCGGCATTTGAAAAAGAAAGAACCGCTCGCGGCTGATTTCGCCAATCTTACGCGTTTCCAGCTTCTCGATCAGATAGGCTGGCAGGCCCGACGAGATCGAGCCGGCGTCTGCCCACTGGTGCCATCCGGCAACCATAATCATCTCGCTGGCGGTCGGAGTCTCCCACAAATAAACTCGCTCGTCCATGTCATTACCTCAATTTCGTTGCATTAGAATTGCGGCGGCGGTGGGTCAGGATTTCTTCATGCGGAAGATAATTACCGGTGGAATCTCGCTGAAATTCGGGCCCCAGCTGATTTCCCGCCGACCCGGCGGATGCGTAGCAGGGAACGCTCTCTCTTCAATGCCGCTCAAAACAAAACCAGCCCGCAGTCCAACGTTCAATAGGGCATGAAGAGGGCGGTGGAAGTATGGCTGCGGCAGAGGCTGACCCGGCAGCGCATTCCCCCGGCGCATGTAAGGCGTCATATACGCGCTTGTCCGGACACCGTAGGTCGAGACTTCTACTCCGTTGCTTTCTTCTCTGTCGCCAAAAAGAGTTGTGAGGACCTGATTGAAGCACGGGTGCGTCATTGAGAATACAAAATGGCCGCCCGGCTTGAGCAGACCGTACAAGCTGCGGAATAGAGGCTCTATCTCTGCCATATCAAACAGCGCCATGTTGGAGAGTGCGCAATCAAACTTCTCGTTGCTGAGCCCGCGCATGCCCTCTTCGTCATTGGCGTCGAGTACAAAGTAGCGGATGTCGCCATCTTCAGGCGTGCTGCGTTTCCTGGCATGCTGTACCATTTCCTGTGCTACGTCGAAGGCCACTACCCGTGCCCCCAGGCGGCCCATCCTTCTGCTCGTCAGTCCGTTGCCGCAGGCAATATCCAATACCAACTGTCCCGGCTGAATTGACATCAACTCTTCGATTACGGGCCAGCACAGGACTTCGACAAAGTCGTTGCCTTCGCCCATGTAATCGTCCCAATGGGCCGAGTTATGGTTCCAGATCCGCTCCACCTCTTGCCTGTACTCTGGAAAGGCAGTATCAGATGGCGCCTGGGCCTCGACATGAGAAGCGTGCGCGCTGTCCTCGGTGTTTCCCTTCAATTGGGCCATATAGTCACTCCAGTCCGGACCCGGCTTAGTTTCACCACTGCGTCAGGAAGGAAATTGAAGCAGGATTAAACAACGCCCATTGTACCACACACGAGTAGCCGCAGAATACAGAGTGTGAAACGCGTGGTGCATCCTGAACTACCGTGTCGTTCTGTTGCGTCCTTTCAGACGGCCCAAAATTATCCCGATCGTCCCGGCCACAATAAATCCGCGACCCTGAGTGAGGCGAGCAAAGGCGACTCTCTCCTCACTTTTAATCACACCTTTCCTCGATCAATCGCGCAGTCTCTGACCACTTATCACTGACCACCGACCACTGCAGTTCCTGGCGGTCGGCCGCAAGCGGCCTCCCTTGTGCAGGGGCTGCGCCCCCGCAACGCCCCCCTCCAAAACCATCCCTCATCGACCGTTCTGCGTAATTCCACCTGTGCGGCCCATCCAAAGTGGCGGCTGCCAACGAATACTCGATGCAAGGGAGTGTGACCGAAAGGTGACGCCCGATCTTCTGTGGCGTGTTAACGAGTTTTTCTCGCGCAGCCGCGTACGTTCTTTCCCCGCCCTGCACCACCTGAGCCGTTGAAGCCCTGGCTGAGAACCGGAACTATCTCTATAGAGAAGCGTGCCTACGAGGAGAGTCTGGCCTACGGCCTGACAAGAAAAGTGGTTCGAGCGCGCAATTCTACAAAGCGGCAGATTGCCCGTGGCGATTTCGACCAGGTTTAGGGCATTTCTGCTCAATCAAATCGATATTTCTGTCAGATCAAAGACGGGGCCTTGAACACAAGCGCGGGTGAAACCGCCGCCGGCTTTTGGAATGACACAGACGAGGCAGGCTCCGACGCCGCAGAGTAGGTCAGTTCGGACCAGAATCTGGGCAAAGTTCCTGTCAACACGAAAACGAGCATCTCTTACTATTCTGAGAAGCTCCCCATAATCAGCAGGGGCGATGCCAGCGCAGACCTGGTCTGCCCAACCTACCGTGTCGTGAATCTGTTCCAGCCACTGTTTCTTGTTGACGGCAGCGCCGACTTCTACCTGTATCGGCAAACTAGGCACCAGCCCGGCAGTCGTTTCATCGTTGTCGGCCCGCATCAGGATCGTCACCCGCCCGCCCCGGTCCAAAGCCTGCTCACATAGCGGCAGCAGCTGCCAGAACCAGGCCGGCCCGTGCCTTACGTCGACCAGCAATAGGAGATTGTGAGGACCGGGTTGAAGGGAGAAGCCGTTGCCGAAGGGCCCATCCAGGTTGAGATTTTCGCCCTGAAGGCGCTGCGCCAGCCAAGTATGGCCTGCATCGGCTTTATTCGAATCTCCCGCGGCATCAGCTTGCAGCCGGCCGGCTACTTCCTCTGTGCCGTTGGGAAGATACAGCTGCCAGCGGTCGTCATGCTCCCGTTGCTGGCGGCCGCAAACGAACAGAGGCCGGCGCAGAAATATTGACCAGTCAGACGCACGTTCAATGCCGACCGCGCTGCTGCAGCGTACTTGAAAATAGCGGCCGGCGATGGCATCCGATGGAGGTATGACACCTGGCGGGAATGTTACGAAGTATGGCTGACCTGGGTGAACTGTGCTGTCGATCTGGCCTACCATCTCAGGTAGTGGGTCACCACCAACATTTTTCATCTGTCAATTCACGCCGCCGCAAGAACGCTAGGTAGGATTGTGTTCGTCGTCCCTCTGGTCGGCGGAGAACTCACGAACTTCATTCACCGGTGTCAGGCCGGAGTCAACTATTCTCTCGTCGTCGGACTCCGACTGTTGCGAACGTCGTTTACGCGCAAAGGGACGTTTCTTCACCAAGGGACCCGGCTCAATAATCGCCAGTACTAAGACAAGGACGATCCCCCCTATTGCCAGCGTAGCCAGTATCTGCCAAATGGACGAAGTCAACTCTACCGCCCTTCCGTTGATAAAAGGTGGCCATGAATGGAAGCTACCAACTCTGTCAGCATAAATGGTGCCCGTCAACTGGCCTGTAATCATGGTCACGCTTTGATCGCACGCCGTCCCCTTCCTGGAAGCATCATAACTCTGTGGTACAATCTGGTCAGTTCCGCACTGGTGACCGCACCAGGCAATTGCTACGCGCGGCACACTGTCTGACACCATTCCATTCTGTCGGCATCGGCCGCCGCAAAATGCGGTACTTCCAAGAACGCCGCTACCGTCCATTCTGACACAGCAATCGACGAACAGCCAATCCTAGACGTGGTCACTGAAACCGCCCGAAAACCGAGCCAATCTTCCATTCTCATCTCTCTCCAGACTCCCCTACGGGCGCTCGACCGATTTCTGAATCGCGACCTGCCCGCGGGTTGGCGCATCGAGTTGCGCAGCGGCTGGCCTTTCCTCTTCGTACCACTCCTGCTCTTTATGCAACTGCTTGGACCAAGCCCAATCTGGATAGCACTCCTGGTTTCCCTGGTTGGACTGTATGCAATCAGCTATGCATGGGTTCGAAATCAGATCGGCCAGATCCATTTTGAGAGGCGCCGCGAGGGGGCAATGCTGGTCGTAGGAGACGCCCTGCAAGAGCGTTTTTTCGTTCGCAATGAGAGTTCGATACCATTGCACTGGCTTGAGTTTGCCGACAGTTCGCGGTTGCCCGGCTACAACCCGAGACAGGTGGTCAGCTGCGGAGGAGGCAGCAGCTACCAGTGGCGGGCGGAGGCATACTGCACCCAAAGGGGAGTCTTCCGCCTGGGGCCCCACACATTGCGCACCGCTGACCCTTTTGGGCTCTTCAGCCTTGAAATCAGTGACTCCCGTTCTGAATCCCTTCTCGTCTATCCCCGGGTTGCGCATATCCCCACGCTTGAACTACCCAGAGGAAACCTGTCTGGTCAAGACCGCCGTCGCCGCGCCTACAGCGGGTCGGAACGCTCGCAGGCTGTGCGGGCCTACCGTCCCGGAGACAGCCTGCGTCATGTGCACTGGCCTATCAGTGCAAGACAAGGCGAGTTGATAGTCACCGACGTCGAAACTGAACCCAGCGGCGATCTCTGGATCGTGCTGGATGTCAACCGAGCAGTGCAGTCTGGCGAGGCTGAGTCAAATACTCTTGAAACAGGCGTCGTCCTTGCAGCCAGCGCGGCGGCCGAATTATTGGCCGGTGGCGAGCGTCGCTCAGTTGGCCTGTTGGCGGCGTCGGCTCCAGACGCCATTTTCGAACAGACTTCGGACCAGAATTCAGCCGGCAGCCAGGAATTCCCTGATTCCGAGCCCAATGGCAGTGACTATGACGCATTGAATGACTTCGACAGGCCGGACCGCATAAGTTCTGCGGCCTCCCAGTTGGTAGATGTCCCGCCTCAGCCTGGCAAGGGACAGGTCTGGCGCATTCTGGCTGCACTCGCTCCCGTTCAGCCCGGTGACCTGTCATTGGCTCAGCTTCTGCGTCGCAGCAGGGGTCTTTTCAGCGCCGGCCAGACAGTCCTGGTAATCACTTCAGATATTGGCGAAGGGGTCCAGGATTGGACGGCAGAGCTGCTGCATCTTCGTCGCGGCGGTGTGTCAGCAAGCGTTCTCGCAGTTACGCCAGCTTCGCCAGAGCAGCCGAACGACAGCCACGCGGACGAACAGGAAACCGAAACTGAATCCCGCGATGACCAGCCGCAGAACCAGCGTCATGAGCTTCTTGCGGAGGAGGTGGACGCCAACCCGTTCAGCAGCCCAGACGAAGCGCAAGCAAACCTGATCGACGTACTTACAAGGCATGAAATTCCAGTTCAATTCCTGCAAGCGGGGACGCGATTGGCGCCGGCCCTGACCTATCGCCGCACTCGCACGATTCTGCGCACGACCCCCAGCGGCGGCGTCGTTGCCCAAGAGGTTGAGGAAGTCGTAGGTTGACCTTCGAATACGTACCTGAAGAACGGCACATAGTTGTACGGATGCTTTCAGCAGCGGCCGATCGCTATCGTCCCCCTTTGGGATGGATGGTCCTGGTGGTAGGGCTCCTTCTGGCCTTGCTGCCTGCCATCGCAATTCGGGAAGCCGGTTGGATCGATCTCGGCCGCGTTCGAGTCGATCTGGAATGGGTCGTCTTCTTCAGTCTGTTATGCGGCTGGTGGCTTGTAAGCCGCCTGCGCAACTGGGTTACGCGAGTCCGCAACCGACCCGTAGGGCTGCAATCGGAGACGGGTGACCCGGCAATTTCTCCCGCGCGCAGCCGCCTTCTGGGAATCGCAATCTGGACAGCTTACGGCCTGGGATTCCTGCTATGGGTCGGCATCGGCGTCGTGACCCTTTCGCAAGTGCTTGTTCACTGGATTCCAGGACCAATCGATCTCTGGCGAGCAATTAACACCAGTAATTTGCTTGAGCTGGCCACAGGTGTGGAGGCCGATTTGGACAGCCTTCTGTGGCGATACACAGATTGGGCTGAGGGTGTGCAGGCAGGAGGCGCCTACCAGGATGACTTTGTTTTCCTTTCTCTTTTTGGCGTAGTCTTGTGGCTGCTGGGCGGAGCCACGGCCTTGCTCGCGCTTTCGACTCGCAACGGGCTCATCGTGGGCACGCCGGCCCTGTGGGTGTTGGCGATGTTTCTATTCTATGGCCGCCAGAGCCGCCTCCTCATTTTGATAGGGTTCTCCGCCACACTCTTGTTGCATGTCCTGCTGGATCAGCAACGGCTGGAGAGGATCTGGGTCAGACACAGATCTGACTTCAGCCCCATGTTACTGATGGATCGTATGCTTTCGGTCGGTGCAGCCGGCGCGTTGTTAGTGCTGCTGGCAGGATTCATGCCCAACGTGGTAATCCGCCCATTGGCATATAGGGTCTACCAGACAATGACACCGGTGTACGATTCGGTAGACAATGTCACGGAAAGGATGTTTCCCGACTTGAAGGGAGGGAGAAGGGGCATGGGCCGCCTCGGCAGTGGTCTGCCCAACCGCTTCCTACTCGAAGGCGGCGTTGAATTGGGGCGCTATGAAGTGATGCGCGTATCTACCAACTATCCCTTTGGCGCCATCACGGAGATGGGGGATTTGCCGCCCCGGCTCTATATGCGGCGAGGCACGTTTGTAAATTATGATGGACGCGGCTGGAATAACAGCGGCCACGAGCGAGATGCGGCTTTTCCGGCCAGTCGTGCCTGGCGCAGCGAAGAGGAGTGGCCCGGGCGCGTTCCACTGACGCAAAGAGTGCGGCTGACAGCGCCGACCGCCGTCTTGCCGGCCGCTGGCGAGCCGTCCGAGTTCCGAGTGGACTACGAATTGGAACGGCGTTCGTTCGATGACCTGGTTTCCATCTGGTCGGACGAAGGACCGGTGGATAGGTTCGAAGTCGTATCCTTCGTACCGGCAATGTCGATCGAGAGTTTGCGCGCGTTGCCGGCATGGGGCGATGGTGCGGCAGAACTGCCGCCGGAGATGGCCCCCCACCTGCGCCTGCCAGAATCTATAACCGTTAGAACTCGCAATTTGGCAGACCGTCTCGCCGCCGACCAGTCCGGGCCCTTTGCAATCGCCGAGTCGATCGAGTCCTATCTGCGTGGCATCGAATACAATCTCGAGGTACCGGCGCCACCGCCCGGCGCCGATGTTGCCGACTTTTTCATGTTCGATCTGCGGCAAGGGTATTGCGACTACTACACCACCGCCTTCGCTGTCCTTGCCCGCTTGAACGGGCTCCCAACCCGTTTTGCCACCGGCCATATTGGCGGCTATTGGGACCTGGAGTCGGGTGAATGGACAATTACCGAGGCAGAATCCCACTCATGGCCGGAAGTCTACCTGCCTGAAATCGGTTGGGTCCCGTTCGAGCCCACCGCGGGTAGGCCTTCACTGCAGCGGCAGGCGACGTTGCGTCCCGCGCCAGACAGTTTCACCAGCCGGCCCCAGACAGACACGGTGGAAGATCTTGCTGAAGACACCTGGACCTGGAACTGGCAGATGCTGTTCTGGCTGCTTCCCCTGGCAGGTCTGCTGTATCTCCTGGGAAGCTGGTTCGAGCGCAGGCCTCAGGACCCGTGGCTGGGTCTCCTGGCTTGGGG
Source organism: Caldilineaceae bacterium (assembly GCA_963662575.1). GTDB lineage: Bacteria > Chloroflexota > Anaerolineae > Caldilineales > Caldilineaceae > Bin5. Next base: position 3,700,079 of record OY759723.1, on the reverse strand, counting down.
GCGGCGCATCGGCTGGCCCCACCGGCCGAACCAGACCGAACTGGAGTATGGGCGCGAACTGTCGGCCCATTTGGCCGACCATGAAACGGAGCCGGAGCGACGCCGCCGACTTACGCGCAACGTCATCGGCCTGACCGCGGCTGTAAGCCTGGAAAGATATGGCACCGACACGGTTCGCTCGGACGCGCTCTTCCGCGCCGCGGAACTCTGGCGGGCTATGAGAAGGGACATTCGGCGCTTGCCCTGGTAACAAAGGCGCCGGGCCGCGCCCCGTCAAACCTTCACTATACTAACTCTTCGTCCTCCTCATTCTCATCCTCTAGCTCGTCCTCTACCTCATCATCTGCAAGTAGTGACAGATCCGCAGCCACGTCGTCCGGGTCAGGCGCGGCATAGCGTTCCCACAGTTCTTCGGCCAACTGGTTGTGATCTACCTGGAGTCCGTAGCGCCGGAAGTACTGGCATACACGCATCACATCTCTGTTAAGCACAGCTTGTGCGCTCTGATTTGAATGGGTATCAATCACCTGCGGAAAGTCGATCAGCTTGATCTCGCCCTGCCAGTAGAGGATGTTGTAGGCCGACAAGTCACCGTGCACAAAGCCGAGTCGTAACATGGTAGCAATGCTCTGTCGCGTGATCTCAAATAGCGGTAAAACTTCTTCTTCGTCAATCCTGACCTCATTCAGGGTTGGCGCCGCCATTCGTTCGTCACCAATGTACTCCATCAGAATCGCGTTATCTCCCACGCCGTAAGGCATCGGTACAGGCACGCCGGCCTTGTGAAGCTCCTGCAATGTGGAAAATTCGTACATCAGCCAGGACGTATGGCGTACTTTCGTCCCAAAAGCCGTCTTCTTTTTGACAGCTCTCGCAGTCCGTTCATCGCGCGCCTTGACAGCCTGAGGCCGCCCGTCTTCAGCTGTGAGAAAGTTGCGGCCCTCCCGGTATAGTGCATCGTTGCGCAAGTTCCGGAACTGGCGGGGCCGGTAAACTTTGGCGGCAATCCAGTCCACACCCACTGAATGATGTGCCTTGCACAGATAGACACTTGCCTCCTTCCCTCCTTTGACCAGCGCCATGATGTCCACCACCTGATCCTGTTCGAAGAAGGGTTGCATAGAGTCTTTCAGAAAGATGCCTTCATAGCGCGCGGGAGTATAGGTTGTCTCCCAAACGTTATCCAGGTCAGCCACTTCGGCCACCTTCTGAACCTCGGCGCGATGGGCCTCGAATCTCTGTCTTTCGTTTCTGGGATCTCGAGGAGCTCGATAGGTGCGATGGCTGAGACGGAACTTTTTCCGGAAATATTCCAGGTCCGCTTCCTCCTCCTCCCAATGGCTGTCCAAATCTTCCGTATTCCCTTCATGCTGCTGTTCGTACTGCTGCCAAGTTTCCATGTTTTCGTGTTCTTGGTTTTCCAAGGTTTGACCGTCCATGTTTTGGGGCACAGAGAATCGCGTCTGTGCTGCTTCTTTGTACTTGCTTTCAAACAGATAACGACCCAGCCAATTCCACCCTTGACTCGGGCGTGGCATGTGTTTCACTCGCTCCGCAATACTTTCTCTTTGCATATGGGCGGTCGGGCCTGCGGCCCTCCCTTGTGCAGGGGCTCCGCCCCCGCAACGCCCCCGCCCAAAACCATCCCTCACCCACCGTTCTGCGTAGTTCCAGCTGTGCGGCTCATCCAAAGTGGCGGCTGCCGGCAAATGCACGATGAGAGAGGCTGAACAGCCGCGGCGATAACGGGCTGGTCAAGACAGGCACTGCCTACAGCTTGGTAGTAGTTACCCAAACAGAAGGAAGTATAGGCAGGTCTGGAGACCCGGTCGAGTGCAATGGTCTGCCTTGGCGGCCCTTTTCCCGTTTGGCAGGTTACCATCGCAACGGTCCGACCGGCACGGAAGAGGTTTGCGTTTATGGGGATCAAAAAAGGCCGCGGGCGGGGTAGCGCCTACAGCCTCGAAATCGAGGGACAGGTGGTTCGGTAGCTTACCAGAAATCTGCTGAAACCGCTCGCGAAGCAGGAGCTTTCCAAACGAGCGCTTCAGGAACTCTAGCTAGTTACGCTCCATATGCAGGCAGATACCCGTGACACTCTCTACGTTTTTCACTTCACTCATATGGAGCCTCCTTTCGCTAAGATTCTTCGAAGAAAGACCGAGTGACCTTCGTCTGCCGGGCAGACGTAGATCGAAAAGAGTCTAGCACAATCCTGGCTGAATCCAAAAAGTGCGGACTGCACAGCACCCAATTCCGAGTCGTGGTCTGGTGTGGTCAAAAAGACCAATGCAGATGGCGTCCGCCGAGAAGACAACGGATTGCCAGTTCCGAAATTCCAAGAATCGGCGATGACTAGTGCTTCTGAAAGTCTGTGGACCGCATGACGCGAAAGTGGCAGCCCAGCAGCGTTCAATTGGACATTCCGCTATTGAGCCATGCGCCGGCGCAAGTGCCGCAAGCTTCAAGCATGCCGCCGCGCTAAGACCGACAAAAATGCGGCTACTTTTCCTGGACTTCGACCAGGCGGCCGTCTGGATCACGGGTATAGGCGGACCGGCCCCAAGGGTAGGTTGACGGAGCTATCGCGCCTGCAACCTCGCCAAAGTAACTCTCCGACCATACAGTGTCCAAGGCCTTCACTGCGATCGCAAAGTGATCCTCGTTTGGAGGACCACCTGCGTCAACTTCATAGTCAGGACTGTCAGGACTCTTGTGATGAATCAAAATGTGGAGACCATCCAATTGAAACAGAGCCATTTGCTCTGACTGGAATGCTGGCGCTCCGCCGAGCAGATCCTCGTAGAAGACAACAAGAGACGGTACATCACTGGTAAACAACGCGAGTTCTACAAGCGGACGCATGGCGGCAGTCTCCTTGCCTTGGCTATTCAAGTTCGGCCGTCGCAGCTTCAGCGCAGGTCGTAGAGTAATTCATGCTGGTTTGGAAAGCGAGCCAGCAGCGAGGCAAACTCTGCATCGTCCGGCAGCGAGAAGTCTTCATCGCTGTAGGCTGGCGCAAGTGAGCAGCCCATAAGCGCCCACTTGCCGCCAGTGCGCAATCGGGCGCCAAACCAACTGTGAGCTGGGACGAGCGCCTGAACGAACTGGCCCTCCAGCAAGTCATGTCCCAAAGTGTGTTTCGCGTAGTCAACACCAGACCCAAACACACACAACTCAACCTCGTCTCCCATATAATAATGCCAGACTTCATCAATTTCGAGACGATGCAAGCGGGACTTCGTGTCTGCAGTCAGCAGGTAGTAGATGACCGACGCCGCCGCCCGGTCTGACTTGATTGAAGCGGGCAATATCTCTTTGGGCAGTCGTAAATCACCGAGGTAGGTCTGACAATAATAACCACCCTCCACCGGCAGAGGTTTCAGGTCGAGAATGCGGATGACTTCGGCGGCTGTAAGATCTGAGTTTCGCATAGTCTTTTAAAATGCTGGCGCAACCTGAATGCCGCCGTCAACAGTGAGTGTTGCGCCGGTAATCCAGCGAGCCAGAGGAGAGGCGAGGAAGATGCAAGCGTCGGCAATATCTTCCACTGTTCCAAGACGCGCCAGCGGAACCCGCGCCTGCCAGCTCCGCACTCCTTCCGGCCATTCTTGTGCCAGCCCGGGCCGATCTATTAGACCGGGCGCCACCGCATTGACTCGGATTCCATGCCCAGCCAGTTCCAAGGCTGCGCTGCGCGTATACTGCTCCACACCGGCTTTAGCTGCGGAATAGTGACTGTGTGCAAAAGCTGTCGAGGTGGCTTCAATCGAAGAAATGTTGACTATTGTCAAGCTGCCTTGTTCGCCTTCCGCCTGCGCCGAGAGTGCCGCCATTGCTCGAGCCGCCCGCTGTGTGCAGAGATGAGTTCCGGTCAGATTTGCGGCCACTACCTGCTCCCATTCCGCGTCACTCACCTCCAGTAGCGCTGAAACCGGATAGGTGCCGGCGTTATTTACCAGCACATCCAGCCGTCCGTACTGTTCCACAACGTGCGAAATCATTCGGTCCACGTCGGTCGCAAGAGTCACGTCGGCTTGAATGGCCTGAGCCTGCCCATTTGCCGCGCGGATCTGCGCGACGACCTCTTGCGCGGCCTGCTCTCCCTTGACATAGCTCACCACCACCGACCCTCCCGCCTCTGCGAAGCGCCGCGCGATGCCCGCGCCGATTCCCCGGCTGCCGCCGGTGATGAGACTAACCTTGCCCGAAAAGTCGAGTGCGTTGTTCAAGTTGGGCGTCTGCATAAAGAGGATAGTACTCCTGTGGCAGTTCAGTTTCTCAGAATCACTCCTGGAAACCATGATAATACAGGCGTTCAGCCGGTTCAAATCTGGAGCTTCATCTGGATATCACCTGCATCGAATACTATTTTCGACTGGAAGTTAAATTGGCCATCTCCTGCCAACAGCCTCGGCTTCTGCCTGGTCCCGGATCAAGAGACCTGCATCGCTGTTTAGTCAGCACGACATCGCCTCAGTTCAGCGGACGGTAGGGGCAGGCCTTGTGCCTGCCCTCTGACTCTCCCAAAGCCGGCGAAGAATTTCAGCCACCGCCGGCATGAATTCCCCTCCCTGCTATTCCCACACCATATGTGGACTGCACCCCTTAAGGGCATCGCTATTGACGCAAACGCCTAAATTGTGTACGATTTTGCAGGTATCTGCCCATTTACACAAAAAGGGAGACTTCAATGCTTTCACTTGCCCAGAAGCGCCAGTTCCACGATGAAGGTTACATAAAAATCCCCGGCGTGGTACCCAAAGTGCTGCTCGACGAAGCGTTGCGCGCCGTCAATCACTCGATCGGCGAGGTCGGCCTCGGTGGCGAAGATATGGAAAATAATCGGTCAGCCTTCCACTGTGCGGAGTTGTTGCGAGCGCCGGTCATATTGGACCTGTTCTACAAGTCACCGGTCATAGAAATCGCAGAGGAGTTGATGGGGAAGGGCAACGTCATGCCCCTCAAACAGGCTAAGCCATATCCACGTTTTCCGCTCTCGCTAGGCGAAGACGCCCCAGAGCCGCGCGGGCATATTGATGGCATCGGCAGCGGAACCAATGGCATGCCCAAAGGCTACTACGGACGCGGCTTTACAGCCTTTGCCGTCGTCTACCTGGTCGATCTGCTGGAGCAGAACGCTGGCAACTTCACAGTCTGGCCTAAATCCCATCGCGCCTTCGAAGAGTATTTTCAGAAGAATGGCCACGAAGTGTTGGCCAATGGCAGGCCCGATATCCCTCTTCCTGAAGGGCCGGTAATGGTTACCGGAAACGCCGGCGACCTGATTCTCGCCCACCACCTGATGTTCCACACAGGGGGCCCGAACAGCTCCCCAAACGTGCGCCACGCCGTCATCACACGCCTTCGTCACAAAGACGTGGATGGCAACGAATATGCCGCCTACACCGATATTTGGCGTGAATGGCCCGGCATTGCTGAGGTCATGGACAGCCAGAAGGAAGAAGCGCTCGCTGGCTGAACTGTGAATTGAAGTCGCAAACGAAGAAGGTGCGCAGACACCTAAGGGTTAGGACTAGTTAGCAAACTCCCCCTGCTGGATTGACTTTTGGCGTCCCTCTTCCAAGAGCAGTTGAATCTCAGTGACCTCCAGGGGAGTGCTGGAACTCAGAAACAACCGTCTCAGCACCGAATTGAAACTTGCCCGCATGGTATCGGGCAACGCGAGGAACAGAGGCGGGCTGATTTCGTCGGCGCCGGTCACCATCTGGCTACCCTTCTCCGCTGCCTCTGAGAGAAGATCCCTATCAATCTCAAGATGCACCGGCGCGTAGCCGACATTACTCGCGTCTTCGCTTATGCCTTTGAGTTGCAACTCTTGCGCCTCGACAGAGCCCATAAAGCCAATGAAGGCCCCCGCTTCGGCTCGGTTCAGCGCATCAGCCGGGACAATGTAGCCGAAAATGATGGAGACCTCTCCCATCGGCAGATTAGGGTCCATTTGAGGAAACTGGAAATAGTCCAGTTCATCCGCAAAAATAGGTGGCAGGTCGGCCAGGCTAAAATTAGGCGCCAACGCCATCACTGCCTTTTCCCACGAAAGTGGACTGTCACCGTCCCCGCGGATCAGTGAAGTCATACTGTTCATCTCCGAAGTGCTGCCGGGCCTCTCAACGAAATAGCCGCGATCCAAGAGCGATTTCCACATTTCCCAAACCCGCGCGACACGAACGTCGTTGAAGTCTACCCGCCCTGCCATCAATTCGCGATGAAAGTCGGGGCCGTTCAACCGCAAATTCAAATAGTCAAACCAGAGTACGCTGACAAAGGGATTCTGACCTGCCAGAGACATCGGCGTGATGCCATTGGCCAGGAGCGTGTCACAGATCCGTATGAATTCCTCCCAGGTGGCCGGAGGGGTCAGCCCGTAGCGTTCAAAAACCTCCCGGTTATAATAGATGCCTGACCAACTAAAAGCCGCCGGCACCAAGCGCAGCGTTCCCTCAAAGCGACTGATATCCCTGAACCGCCTGCCGTATGCCTCGGTAAGATTTCCCTCGGTCCAGATTTCCGAAAGGTCGGACAGCAGCCCCAGAGAGGCTGCGCTGCGCAGGTCATAACTGTCCCAGACCAGCATAACATCTGGGGGCGGCGTCTCCAGCAAATAGTTGGAGGGGTTGAATCCATAGTTCTGGCGGTCGACCTCTATGCTCGGCGCCAGTTCCTGGAATCGTTCGATGGCTGCCTGCTCAGGCTCATCAACAAAAGATGCATTGGGCCCCACATAGGTGAGTGTGACCGGCGGACTGTCCGGCGCGAACAGAAACTCGTCCTCATCCTCGCGGCCGCATGCTCCCGCGAGCAGGCAAATGGTTAGCAAAAGTAGCGCAAAGGAAAAGCGCCGGAAGATCTGGACTGGCAGCCGAAAGTTAGGCATTTTTGTTTTCCTGGCAATATACGTGTGCAGACACAATAGATGAATCTGGGGTTGCCCCGCAGAAGACGCGCAGGCCCGGCCCGACCTCTCCTACTGCTACGCGGCAAGACTCCTCAACTGCTTGGCCAAGGCTTCGATATGAGGCAGTCCGGTGCCGCAACAACCGCCAACCAACTGGACGCCCTGTCCAACCCATGACATGGCACGCTCAGCGAAGACCTCGGGCTCGATTATGTCGACAAACTGCCAGTGGGGCATCTCAAAATAGCCGCTCTCGGGATAAGCGCCGGTTGGCCCGTCCCAGACAGCCTGAACTGCACGCACTGCCTCACCGGTAATTTCCACGTCGCTGTGCATTATGGCTGCCAGCGCTCCGCCTTCCGCCATCACCGCGGCCACGCCCTCAGCCAGCGGAACCTCTTCGCCGATGGTAGGGGCCAGCTTAATGCCGCCTCCCTCCACCCGTTCGCAACTGAATCCCACCCATACAGGCAGGCCTGTCGCCGCAGCCGCCTCCAGAGCAGCGCAGCTGTATTCAATGTCTCGCATCATTTCCAGCAGCAGGAAGTCGACGCCGGCCTCGGCCAGGAGTTCAGCCTGCTCTGCAAAATTGCCCCGCATCTTCTGCGGAGAAGGTCGATCCTCATCGCCAAGGCCCCCACCCATCGGCGAAATCGACCCGGCAACCCAGACAGTACCGGGAGCGGCTTCCCATTCCCCAGTGCCACTACTACTCTTTGCCTCGCCAGCTTCTTCTCTTGCTTGAAGCGCCAGCAGGGCGGCCTGCCGGTTTATCTCCGCGGTGCGGCCCTCGACACCCGCAGCCCGTAGCATATGCCGGCCGCTGGCGAACGTGTTTGTGATTATGATCTCCGCGCCTACGCGAATGTAGTCGAGATGCACCTGCCTTACAACTTCGGGATGAGTGGCAACCGCCAAGCCGCTCCAGGCGACGTTGTTCATCGGCACGCCCCGGCTCTGTAACTCGGTCCCGGTCGCGCCGTCCAGAAGAATTGGTCGGCTGTCATTGAGTCGTTCGCTGATGGTTGTCATGGAATGGTAACTCCCTATGCGCGGATGTGCCCTGGGGAAACTAAGCTGCCAACCGCCAAAATGAGAACCAGAGAACTTGCGCCGCAACTACAGGTAGGCGTCATTCGGGGCTATTGTAACAGCCGCGAAAGAAATGACGAACTGTTCCCAAGGACCGTGCTCATCGGCAACAGAGTTTGCCGCTGGCTAAACCTCTGTAGGCAGCCCACCTCCCCTCGATTCGGGGACAGGAAAAAGTAGGAAATATCAGCGGTCGCATGACGCTCTTGCCGTTACGGACCGCTTAGGATAGGCTTGTGGCGAAAACTAACACAATTCCGCGCCAATCTGGCTCCATAGGACTGAAACTACCAGCGGCCGACCGGCAAACACTTTGAAGTGCGCCGCCAGCGATTTGCCTCTGTAACTGCAACCGTATTTCACTCAGGAAAGAACCAACGCAATGTCCGCTCCCATTTACAACCGACCGACTGATCTGCTGCGGACTCTGATCCGCTTTGACACTACAAATCCGCCTGGCAACGAAGCTGAGTGCATCGGCTATCTAAACGGTCTGCTCCAGGAGGCCGGTCTTGCAACAACCCTGCTTGGCAAAGACCCGAACAGACCCAATCTGGTCACGCGTTTACCTGGCCGCGGTGAAGCGCCAGCGCTGGTATTGCAGGGCCACGTTGACGTGGTAACTACCGCCAACCAGACATGGAAACACGATCCCTTCGGCGCCGACCTGATCGACGGCCAGATCTGGGGTCGCGGCAGCCTCGATATGAAGAGCGGCGTGACGATGATGACCTGCGCCGTTCTGCGTGCTTTAGCCGAGGGGCGCACCCCTGCCGGCGACATTGTGCTGACCATAATGAGCGATGAGGAGGCCGGCAGCGACTATGGTGCCCGCTTCCTGACGGAGGAGCATCCTGAGCAGTTTGAGGGCGCGAAGTATGCCATCGGCGAAGGGGGAGGCAGTTCTCAGTACCTGGGCGATCAGCGGTTTTACCCGCTCATGGTAGCCGAAAAACAGGTCTGCTGGCTGCGTACTCGTTTGACGGGTCCGGGCGGACACGGCTCGACTCCCCTGCGAGATGGCTCCATGGCCCGGCTCGGCAAGCTATTGACAACGCTCAACGAGAACAGATTGCCAGTGCATGTCACGCCGGTGATGGAGCAGATGCTGCCGGCGCTGGCTGAGCAGGCGCAAGGCCCGCTGGCCGAGGCAGCCATGGCCCTGCTGGATCCAAAACGCACCGACGCCGCGCTCGATCAGATGGCGGCCGATGGCGTGCCTCAAGCTAGGTCTTTTGACGCGCTGCTACACAATACTGTCAATGCCACCGTCGTCGGCGGCGGAATCAAGACCAACGTAATCCCCAGCGAGATCGTGTTGGAATTGGATGGCCGCGTCCTGCCCGGCTTCACCGCCGACAACCTCATCTCCGAACTGCATGATCTGCTGGGCGATGATCTTCCCTTTGAGATAATCAGGCACGATGCGGGTAACGCTGACGTAGACATGAGCCTGTTCCCGCTGCTGAAGGGCATTGTGGAAGAGCTCGACCCGGATGGCGTAGTCATCCCTTCAATGGTTGGCGGCTTTACCGATGGGCGTATGTTCTCCCGCCTGGGCATCCAGAATTACGGCTTCTTGCCCATGAAACTGCCGCCCGGCACGAATTTCGGCGCAACCGTCCATGCAGCCGATGAGCGCGTGCCCGTGGCGGCATTGGAGTTCGGATTGCAGGCGATTTCAACCGTACTGGACCGTTACGGCGAGGGCGGCGCGCTCTGACATCTGCTTCACCACACAAAAATGGCTAGAGACAGCGACCTCAAAGGCGCCGTTCAGGAGCAGTTTGGACCTGTGGCGGCCAATTATCTCACAAGCGCAGTTCACGCGCAGGGCGAGGACCTGCCGGTGATGGTGCAAGCCGCGAATCTGCGCGGAGTAGAACGCGTTCTGGATGCCGGTTGCGGCGCCGGGCATACTGCTGCCAGCTTTTCTCCGCATGTAGCAGAAGTGGTGGCCCTCGATTTCACCGCCTCGATGCTCCGCCAGGTCGAAGTGCTGGCCAGCGAGCGAGGCCTGGAGAACATCGTCACCCGCCTCGGCGACGTCGAGTCGCTGCCCAGTGCCGACGCGACTTTCGACCTCGTCGTCTCCCGCTACAGCTCGCATCACTGGGCCAGACCAGACAAGGCACTCCGTGAATTCCGCCGCGTGCTCAAAGACGGCGGCATGTTTGTTCTCAGTGACGTATTGGGTTTCGGCGACTATGTCTGCGACACTTATTTGAATGCCATAGAGATATTGCGGGATCCATCGCATGTGCGCGACTTTACGCTTACAGAGTGGGAGACCATCTTTAGCGGCGCCGGTTTCGACCTGGAAGTCGTTTTCCCATACCGCATATTTCTCGACTTTGAGGAATGGACCGAGCGTATGGCCACTCCAGAGGCCAGTCGTGTTGCCATTCGCGGCTTGTATGATATCGCGCCTGCAGAGGTGAAGACAGCGATGGGCATTGTTGAAGCAGGCCATTCCTTCCAGTGCGCAGTCATGCGGGGGAGAATTTCTGAATGACGATTAACTTGGCCTCACAGTCCAGTCAATTGTCGCTTCCAGGAGGGAGAAAAAGTGCCTGAAACAGTAGCAACGGCTCGCCAGTGGTCCCTGATTCGGCGCTGGCTGGCAGATCTGAAGCAGATTCCCACGCTCGACCTCGTCTGGCTGGAGGGCAGTCTGGCCAACGGCCGCGGCACTCCCTATTCGGATATCGATATTCGTTTTGCAATTGCTGACGAAGATTACGAGCGGCTTTGGCAAGGGCCCACACAGCAGGAATACAATGCATCGGACCCTCGGAAGATCAGAGGACCCTCCAGGCTCCTGGCTGGCTTGGGAGACTACCTGGCGCTGGAGACTGCTTTTGCGAGGGCGCTGACATCCGATGGGCTGCTGGTCGAAGCAGGGGCAATTCCAACCAGTCAGGCCGACGGACTGGTGCTGTATGAATGGGAGATCCTCTTTTCGCGCTTGCCTGCCGGCGCGCCCGCATTCCGCCAGGCCCCCAAGCTGCCGCCGAACGAGGTCTGGCCCGATACGGATCCGCTGACCCCGGCCTCGGTCTGGCAGCGGGCAAAGTTCCTGCTCCTGATGATGCTGCACACGCCGGCTGTCTTCCACAACCAGGAACTGCACTCTGTGCTGCTCACCCTCGACCTGGCCCGCAGCGACCTGCTCAAGCTGATGTGGCGGCGCACTGGATTGCGTTACGGCAAGCGGGCTAAACATATGTCGGAAATCTTTCCCGCGAGCTGGCTAACGTCATTGACCGACACCTACCCAACAGATCCAACTATTCTGCCAACTTTGGCCGTTCCTCTGCTGCGGATCTATGCACTGCAGGCAGAACACCTTCGAGAACTTTCGGCAACTGCCGGTGGCGGTTTTCCGGTCGATTGGTTCGAGCGCCAATTTGGCTGGCTTACGCGAGAACTTAACAGCCTTCTTGGCGAAGACTGCGTCGAATTTCAGCAATGGCAGTCAGAATTAGCGCTAGGGTAGAATAGAGCTAGATGTTTAGTTAGAGGCTACCGCGGCTCATAACGCCTGGAGCTTCTGATGCAGTAGCTTCGCCGCAGTCTTGGGCTGCAACCTGTCTACGGTCACATAACGGCAACGCGAATCGAAAACATATACAATCACGATTACGAGGAGGTACTTAAGTGACTGCAAAGCCTATCATTTACACCGGCACCATCGGGCAGAGCGTATGGCGTAGCCGCGACGGCGGTGAAGCCTGGGAGCGTGCTTCGAAGGGCATGTTCATGGAGGCCGACATTCGGGCAATCGCCATCGACCCGGACGATTCGGCAGTGCTCTACGCCGGAACGGAAGCCGGCCTCTACCGCACGCGCGATGGCGCAGACTCTTGGGAGTTGGTTGACTCACCGATGAACGATCTTGAGATCTGGGCGCTGGCTATCGATCCCGCAAATGCCAACACAATCTTCGCCGGGACCTGCCCTTCCGCCCTTTTCCGCTCTCGAGACGGCGGCAGTAGCTGGCAGCAGTTGGGCGTCGACCTCGCCGATGAATGCGAAGGCATTCCTCTAACGCCCCGTGTAACCAGCATAATTTTCGATCCGGAAGATTCGAAAACGGTCTACGCCGGCATCGAAATCGACGGCATGCGCATCAGCCATGACGGCGGCGATACCTGGCGAGAGGGCAGCGAGGGGCTGTCCAGCCTCGATATCCATGGCCTGGCTGTTGTGCCCGGCTCGCCCAAGACGTTGGTCGCAGCCACAAATAACGATGTCTGCGTGACAACCGACATGCAGAATTGGACGCCCCTTGAAGTCAGAGACCACTATCCCTGGCCCTACTGCCGCGGCGTTATTCATCTGTCAAATGGCGACAGCCGCATTTGGGTAGGCGCCGGCAACGGCCCGCCCGGAGACGAAGGCGGCCTCTTCCATAGCACTGACATGGGCAAGTCGTGGCAGCGGGCCGACCTGGGCGGCGTAGCCAACAGTACGATCTGGGCGGTTTCTCACAATTCAGCGTTACCCGACTGGATCGTAGCCTACAGCGTGGCCGGACAACTCTATCGCAGTACAGATCGCGGGCACTCATGGACAAAGCTGGAGCGGGAATTCGGCGAAGTTCGGGCAGTGGCGCTTGCGGTATAGGCTTTTCTCCCACTGAAATTGCAGACCCTGCCGGGACGAACTTTGGTCCCGGCAGGGTTGTTTATGTATTTTCCAGGTCAGGCCTTTTCCAGATTCCTGAATGCCTCCACGCCTGGTCGGATTGACTTCGCCAACAGCTGATAGTCAGGGCCATAGCTCAGAAAAGTAAAGCCCCTCGCGGCGAGAGCCTGCAACTCCTCCGGGTCGCCCGCTCCTGCCCCGACGGCCACCCCACACGAACGGCCTACCTCTAAGGCGCGATCCATTACCTCTTCTATCTCCGGCAACGGCAACTCGAAGGGATTCAATCCCATCGAGAGACAGAGATCAAAAGCGCCGATAAACAGCACGTCGATCCCCGGCACGTTGGCAATCGCTTCCAAATCCTCGACCGCCTCAGTCGTCTCAATGATCAGCATGACCAACATATTTTCGTTGGCCCGCTCGAAGTATTCCTCGTATTCGATCGTGTAGCGGGACGCCCGCAGCGGCCCGAAACTGCGCCTCCCTTGCGGAGGATAGCGAGTGGCCCGCACGATGGCCTCGGCCTCGGCTACCGTCTTGACCATAGGCACGGCAATCCCCATCCCGCCGATGTCCAAAGACCTCTGAATAAAGACCGGGTCCGCCGACGGAATGCGCACCAGCGGGACGGCATCTGTCCCGCCTATGGCCATGAGAATGTGTTCCACTTCGGCCATGTCGAGGCCGTTGTGCTCCATCTCTATCAGCAGCCACTCACATCCGGCGTGGCCCAGTAATTCAGCGACCGTCGCACTTCCCATGCCCAGGAAACTGCCGAAAGTCTTCTCGCCGCTGCGCACTTTTTCCCGTACGAAGTTGGATCGCATCCCAATCGCTCCTCGAATGATGGTCGTGTTGGTAACGAAGAAAGGGCGAGGTCTGTCTCCCTTCCTCTAGATCGTGAAATATGTTCCTTGAATGCACGTCACGCCCCCTGCGTCTTCGCCATAATAAGCCGTGAACAGTTGCCCCGGCGCGTATTCGATAGCCGAAGGATAGCCCAGATTGCCGTTGGGCAGGTCGTCGCGCAGCACTACCTCCTCGCCCCAAGTCTCCCCTTCGTCCTCGCTCACCGCGGCCCGGATGCCGAACGGACGCTTGCGCCTGCCGTACACGATCAGAATGCGTCCATCGTCCATGCAGATGCAGTGGGTTGGAAATCCCCAGAACGGGAGTTGCCTTGGTGCTGCCCAAGTCGCGCCTTGGTCGGAGGATACACTTTGGAATATGAAGCCCGTGTTTTCCTCGCGAGACATTACTATCAGTTTGCCGCTCCGAGTCTCCGCCAGCGATGGTTCTGAGAATGTCAGACCTTCGGCACGAGCGGCCTCGATCGGTCTCTCCCAGCTTCGCCCCTGGTCAAAAGAACGCACCAGAAAACTTGCGCCATGCGGGTCGTGATCGTGGCTTCCGAGCGCCAGCAGCAAGTCTCCATTCTTGGACTCGATCGCGCCCTGTGGACTGAACGCTGCCTGATAGGGCTCAATCTCCAAGGGAACTGTCAATTCCCAGGTCGCGCCACCATCCCTGCTGATATGGACGTAGGCCCCGTCATCGGCTCGCGTGTATGGATACCCGTGTTTCTCCCAGTCTGCCTCCGAATCCGCCGGCCGCCACCGCTGTGTTTCTGAATCCTCAATATAACAGAGCTGCTCACCCGCGGACCAGAGCTTCCTTCCCAATTCGACGGGATACCAGCGGAACCGCCACTGGTTCAGCAGAACGTCGCCGCTTGAGATCTGCGCGATGCCAGGAACTTCGACGCCATACCAGTCGTAGTCTGGTGCGACGCGCGGCGGTTCCCAACTCGCGCCCAGGTCTCCTGAGCGGCTGACAAGGTTGATAAACTGCGGGTCGTTAGGAGGGTGTGTGTAGGGCTGCCTCTGCGTGCATGCGCTGAAAGCAACCAACCAGTCCCCGTTTGCCAGCCTCGCGATGCAGGGGTGCGAACAGTAGGAATGGGGCTCGCGGTAAATTACGATGGAATTGCCCACTTCCGGTTGGGACATTTCGTGGTTATATCCTCGGTGTTCTTCTTCGCTCCCAGGAGTCATGCGCGAGGCCAATTGTTCATATTACAGGCAAGTCGGGCATGGGCGACGGAGGATGAAGTTGCCGCGTGCGCGCCCTGAATTGCATACCTTTTTCGGCCAGTTCGGCCAGTTCTTCACTGTCGCCAGGAAACCACTCCTTCAACTGCTTGCGAGCGATCTGGACGTGCTCAACTTCGTCGGCCCAGTCGAAGTCCTGAAGAGTGGTCATCAACGGATGGCGCGCCAAATCGCGGCAGAATTCGTATTCGGCGCGTTTGCCGGGCGGGTACTTCATCAGGGCGGCCTCGACGCCGATCCCCAACATGGCGTAGAGCGCCAAAGGCGTCATTTCAAACAGGTACTCGATTTCAAAATCACGCAATGGGAGAGCGGAGCGATCGCCGTAAACATGCTCCGCGGCGGCCTCTCCGAACAGGGAATGGCGCATCTCATCCCACATATGACGGGAAATGGCAACGTAGAACGACCAGGGTTGCTCATCTACCTCCAGGAGGACGATGGCCAGCGCCTCGGCGATGGTGATTTCACCCAAACGCGTGGCGATCATCTGCGCGAGCCGCTCCGGCACGCGGTCCTCGTCGACGTGGATTACATCCCATACGCTCGAGAACGAACTGTCCCGCTCAGGTCTCTTCGCAACCTTGAAGGGCCCACCACTACGGACAGGTCGAACGCTGCCAGCCCCTGCTTTGCCGACGCCAGCAACGCCTCCGACGGCCTTCAGCATCTCGTCTAGTGTGCCAGCCCAACCTGTAGCAAGTTCCTCATCCTCCGTCGTCTTCACCACCTCTTCGTAAGCGGTCTCCAGCAGTCCAAGCGTCTCCTCTTCTTCTGCAATGAAATTGCGCATCAGGCGCACAGATTCATAGTCGGCCAAGCCATTGGTCTGACGTACATAGTTCCGGTAGGCTTCCAACAACGCCGGCTTGAACACCTTTGCCAGGGCGGCCAGCAGCTCAACGGACCCGTCAGAATGCATCGCTTCATCCAGGACGACCTTCAGTCCACTATCCGGAACGCTATAGCTCTTGGCCTTGGATACCCGTAATTCCGTCATCCGGTTCTTCAGAAGGTCTGAGTGAAGGCCGTCCTCATATTGGAGACGCGACAACAGCCCTTTCAGGTCCCGCTGCGGAGTCGTGACAATATGCGCGGCCTGTAGGAACATGAGCCGCTCCTCGACATAGGAAAGCCTGTGAATCCGACGAGCGCACTCTTCCACGCTTAGACCGGGCTCCTTAGCCCGTTGCAGGCCGGCGAACTGGTAGCTGGCTTTCATCAGTTTGCCTTTCGAAATCTGGACTGAATCTGAAGAGAAGAGAGAAGACAAGCAATGTGGCCGGCCCATTCTCCGGCAATCAGTATAGGAGATAGTCGACGAATCATCAACCACTGCCCGATCAGCCATGGGTGCGGTCCAAAATTGGGGTACAAATTCCTATCACCCGGCTAGTAACAGAGTGATCGCCTCCCACTCAACGAACGGTAGGGGCAGGCCTCGTGCCTGCCCTGTGCCCTCCTCAACGGACGGTAGGGGCAGGCTATGTGCCTGCTGCTCTGTGCCCTCCTCTCAAGGGAAGGTAGGGGCAGGCCTCGTGCCTGCCCTGTTCCGCAGCCAAAGCTGGTAAACAATATCAGCCACCACTGGCATGAATTCCCCTCCATACTATTCCCACCTCAAATGTGGACGGCACCCATCAACCAACACTCGTTGAAAATATGGAGTAATGATGATAAAGTCTTGATTACTTTGATCCCTTTACCCTGTGAAGACCGGGCGATGGGCCATCTCATGCAGCCACTTCTCACCGCTGCTGACGCGGAGGAACCCTGATGCCTGAAATTGTGGTAATCGGCAGCTACGTTGTCAGCCTGACTGTGCGCGTTCCTCGAAAGCCAGTCGTTGGAGAGGCACTAATCGGCGACCTGTTTGACATGGGCCCCGGAGGCAAGGGAACAAATCAGGCTATTGCCGCCGCGCGGCTTGGGGCGCGAGTAGATCTTGTTGCTTGCGTTGGCGATGACCCCTTCGCCGACATGGCCGTTCGGCTTTTCGAAAGCGAAGGAATCGAGACCGGTCACATTCACCGCATTTCTGATGTCAATACCGGCGTGGGCATGGTCACACTCCTGCCTTCGGGAGACAATATGATTGTGGGCCACCTGGGGGCCAACATGTTGTTGCAGCCCTACCATGTGGAAGCAGTCGAGCAACGCATCGCCCGCTGTGACGTCCTGATGGCCCAGCTCGAAGTCCCGCTAGAGACAGTGGCTCACGCCCTGAAACTAGGGCGAAAACATCGTGCCTTGACCATCCTTAACCCGGCGCCGGGGCAGCCCCTGGATCCAAACATATTGGCGAATGTCGACCTGTTGACGCCCAACGAGAGCGAGACCCGAATTCTGCTCGGGCTCGCGCCCGATGATCCCACGCCAACGCTCGATCTTACTGGAAGGCTGCTGGAGTTGGGCGTTGAGACGATTGTTGTAACTCGCGGCGAAGAAGGCGCCGTCATCGTAACCGCCGACGGCACTGAGGAAGTTCCGGCAGTTCCGGTACACGCGCTGGACGTAACCGGCGCCGGCGACAGTTTCAACGCCGCCCTGGCCGTTGCTCTCGGCAGAGGAATGGACTTACGGAAAGCCGTCGAACTGGCCAACCGCGCCGGCGCCTACACGACCACACATCTGGGCGTAATCGACGGATTGCCGACCAGCGCGGAGTTGCAGACCTTTCCAGGCTGAACGACCCAGAGGTGTTATGAGATTGCCTCAAGACATGTCTTTTCTTGACAAAGTACTGACAATTGCTTGCATTCTACAGAGGGGGACAGAATGACGACTATAGACATTCAAGACTGCGTTAAACAGGTCTTGGAAAATGGCTACTGCGTTCTACGCCGCCACTTTCCCGTCGACGCGGTCGAGGCCTGCCGCGTGGCATTCGGGCCCATTGCTGATGACTACCTGGCCAAACACGCCGACAATCCGAATCGAGGACCCAACCGCTACTACATCCCCATGCCCTTTCGTCCTCCCCTCTATAATCCCGCCTTCTTCAATGACGACACAATTCTCGCCATCGCTTCCGGAATCCTGGGGGATCAGCTGGTCCTGGACCAATTCGCCTCCGACACGCCCTTCAAAGGCTCCATCCATCAGGACGTCCATAACGACCTGCAGCTGTTGTACCCGGAACAGCCCGACCTCATCCTGCCGCCGCACTTCCTGGCAGTGAACTGGCCCTTCGTCGATGTCACACCAGATCGGGGCCCATTTCAGATTGCAGAAGGGACGCACCTGCTGTCGAAGGCCGAGGGACTAGCCCGTGCTGAAGCAGGGGAGTTCCCACTGAAATCGCTCCTGATGAATGCGGGAGACGTAATGATCCGCGATCCAAGGTGTCTGCACCGCGGGTCGCCCAACCTTACCAGCACGCCCCGCGCCATGGCCGGGTTCAGCCTCGTGCGCCACTGGTATTGCCGCCACCATTTGGACAGACACCCGATAGCGCGCTCCTTCTGGGAAACGCTCTCCGAACGGGAGCATCACTTGTTACAAAGACAAACCATAGACGAAGGGCAGTAGAACCTATTGTCCAGAATTGAGCTTCAAGGAGTGCGCCTGCGACAGCGCTGGACTGGGTGGGAAAAGGGCATACAATGGCATGGATAGCCGAAACGCAGCTACTTCAAGTGCCCAAACCGCTCAGTCGATGTGAAATACTTCATTCAGATCCGTTGAAACGGGGCTGTTATCGGGATTGGAAGGCATGATGTCTCCCATGTGTCGCCACCATTTCTGACAAATCTCTTCGTCGGCGATACTGTTCCACTGCGCCTCGTTCTCTATTTCAGCGTAGGCGAACAGCTGATTGGTCTCGGCGTGCAGAAAAATAGAGTAGTTGCTGACCCCGTGCGCCTTGAGGACCGCTTCCAGCTCGGGCCAAATCGGCGAATGGCGTTTTTCGTACTCCACGTGCTGATCGGGATTCACCGACATGACAAATGCCTTTCGAATCATTTTTTCTCCCTCTCTTTCTGGTAGTCAACGAGCAGTTTACTTTCGACCAACTATTCTCCAACACTGGCAGAGATCCCAGTTATGTTACGTCGCGCACCTGCAAATATGGCGGCCATGTCAAGTTCGCCGAGATGGAAAAAAAGATTCGCCATTTTAGGAAGACTTTGTCGAAAACAGCAAGTTTAGAATTTCAGTCTGTGCAGGTGAGAAGGTTCTGTCTATCGACCGAATGTGGGTCAAACAAGCAGTGACAACCGGACGGCAATCACCTATGCAAGTGAAACTGTCCCCCCAATTGCAGCCTTGTTGCAGCTTAGGGCAGTTGATCGAATCAGGCAAGTCCCGGTCTGTATCTGGAGTAGACAAAGAAGTGAGAGCGAGATACTGCCCTAAACTGCGACAGAAAAGTGAGTACCCAAAACCAGTCGATCTGATTGACCTACGATGTCACATTCACCCTATGCGAATGCAGGAAAACCAGCTAGACTTACGCCACAAGGCAGTACAGTCCACCAGTGTCGGGAGTTCGAAAGTCAGTCCTGATCCCGTTGAGAAAGAACTCGCCACGAAAGTTCAACTCTACCTGAAGAAGGCTAGAGTGCTAAACTTCCGTCGATAATTCTCTCCAAAGGAGGAGCTGGAATGAATCCCCCACGTGAGTCACTAATCATAGCGGCCATACTAGCCCTGTTTGTCTTATCTGCTTGCCAACCAATACAGCCGCTAACCGAAGGAGGCGAAGCCCCATCCGCCGCAGCCACTCCTGTCCATACGGAAACGTTCGACGCGTCCAAGTATGAGAATGTCTGGGTCCTGGCGATCGAAGAGATCGAGAACGAGGAACGTTCGCTGCTCAGAGTCTCCTATCCCATAACAGAGCAGGAAGCGATCAACGCTCGCATGGAAGCAGTAACGCAGGAATTCATCGACGAATACCGGACAACCGCCGCCGAGATCGAGGCGGCATATCAGGAATACAAGAAAGAAACTGGAAGAGAGGCAGCCACCTTTGTCACCCACTACCGCCAGCACTTTGACGTATCAGTCGCAAACGAGAACCTGATATTCTTCGATCTTGTGCGGTCCATTCATACAGGTGGCACGGGCAACATTTACGTCGTCGGTTACATATTTGATCGGCGCACCGGCGCCGAGCTGTCCATCTCCGATCTATTTGTCGACGGCAGCTACCTTGAGCGTCTCTCGACTCTGACTAGGGAAGTCTTGGCGGAACGCCTCAAAAAGGAAGAGTTGGCGAGCGACCTCGAATGGGTAGAGGAAGGGACTTCCCCGACAGCAGAAAACTTCGACAATATCCTGTTTCGAGGAGACGGAACAGTTGTGGTCATGTTTGACAAGTATCAGGTTGCCGCCGGCGTAGATGGAGTGGTCGAAGTTGAATTTCCACTTGCGTCGCTTGCCGATCTGCTCAAACCCGAAATTCGCGATCTATTGGGTATAGAAGCAGGCAATACATCACGTGGTGCCAGGATTGCTACCGCAGCAGGACCCGACACCGCCATGGCATTCTCACAGGCTGTGACTTCGACCTATTCCAAATTGCCTGTTTTGCGTAAATTCCCTGAACTCTTACTCTTGAAGTTCGGGGCGTCGGCACTGCCCAAGCCTTCTACCCAAGATGAGATCAACTGCGTGGAAGTCGCGTGCGTGGCCCTCACCTTCGATGACGGCCCCTCCTTTTACACCGAAGGCCTGCTGGACACTCTCAAAGAGCACAATGTCAAAGCTACTTTCTTCGTCCTGGGGACCCAGGTTCGCATCCAGTCCGAAACTGTTCTTCGCATGTTTCAAGAGGGTCACCAGATTGGAAATCATACATGGGATCATCCCAATCTGACGCAAATGGGCGATGCGCAGATCAGGGAACAGTTGCAGTTGACCGACGACCTTATCACGCAAATCATCGGCGTACCGACACCCTTTCTGCGGCCTCCCTATGGCGCATACAATGACCGCGTGTTGGCGGCCGCGAGCCTGCCTATCATTTTCTGGAGCGTAGATCCATTGGACTGGAAGGATCGCGACGCTGACATCGTGGCTTCCCGCATCATCGATGCGCCGGTTGGGGCAGTAATCCTTGCCCATGACATTCACAAGTCCACTGTCGCCGCAGTGCCTACGATTATCGCAGCCCTGAAGAGCCGCGGGATTCACTTCGTGACCGTCACAAAACTGTTCGAACCGCAGACATTGCTGCCGGAGAATGTCTACAAGAATCAGCCTGATTCTCCTTCCCAATAGACGCCGCCAGCATTAGCTATGATAGGCCACTATTGGGAGGTCTTGCCGAGCAACTTACGGCGCAGAAAAGGGGAATAGTCGGCGAAAGGCCAAACGGTATCGGATCATGGAAAGCAAACCCAATGTAATCGTATGTATATGCGACCAGTTGCGGGCCTTTGAAGTCGGCTGCTACGGAAATACCGTCATCCGCACGCCAAATATCGACCGGCTGGCCGCCGCAGGCGTGCGTTTCCAGCACGCCGTGTCCACAAACCCCGTATGTATGCCGGCGCGTTCTTCACTGATGTCAGGCCAGTATTCTCGAACCTGCATGGGCGCGCTCAGTAACGCCACCGCGCCTGACGAACACGGCAGGCCCATCGTGGCCTCGTGGCCGCTTCAAGATCGTGTCCACCTGCCCGACCCAACCGTCGCCGAACAGTTCAAAGCAGCCGGCTACGATACAGCGCTGATCGGCAAATGGCATATCCATACTGCCCCCGAGCTGGTAGGTTTCGACTACACCCTCCACCCCAGAGTAAATCACCGCCACACCGGCCAGGACTTCGTCGAAAACGGCGGCTCCCCACGGTTGGTGGACGGTTTCAGCGTGGACTACGAAAACGAAAGAGTCCTCTCCTACCTGGCCGCCGACCGCGACAACCCGTTCTTTCTCTACTACAGTATTTCCCCGCCCCACATGCCGCTGGCCGACGCGCCCAGCGAGTACCTGACCATGTACGACCCGGAGGAAGTTCCCCTCAGGCCCAACGTATTCCTGGACGGCCAGATGGCGTACGACGAGCACTGGTTCAATGTCTACCTGTGGGACTTTCTCTACTATTCACTGAAGCGCCCCCATACACTGGATCTGCCTGAAGGCTTCGACTTGCGAACACTGACAGCGCTCTACTACGGCCTGACGACCTGGGTCGACGACATGGTTGGGCGCATGATGGCGGGACTGCGGGAAAACGGCCTGCTCGACAACACAATCGTCGTCTTCACCTCCGATCACGGCGACAACTTGGGCAGCCATCACCGGTTCAACAAAGGGCTCCTCATCGAAGAGTCGATCCGCATTCCCATGATCTTCCACGCGCCCTGGCTATGGGAGGCGAGCGCCAACAGTTCGCAGGTGGCGCAGCTAATCGACATCATGCCAACTTTGCTGGAAGCCAGCGGATGCGCTGTACCCGCCCAAGTCCAGGGACGCGACCTTACGCCGATTCTGGCAGGGACGCGTCGGCAGTTGGAAGAAAACTGGGGCTACATCGAGACCAGCGGGGGCGAGATCGGAGTCCGAACGCCCACCCACCTCTTTGGGCGCCGATCTCTCGGTAGTGATGGGCGTTCAGAACAGGAGTCTACCTCCTTCTACGACCTGCGAGACGACATCTACGAGATGAACAACCTCGCTGGGACTGGCCAACAGACCAAGACAGAGGCTGAACTCGACAACCTGCTCACTGTGTGGGACAAGAGCACCCCATGGATGAATCAGATCAAATGACGCGTCCAGCTGTTGAAAGGAGGAAGGTCAAACTTTGGAATCGTGGAGTTCACTTCGATCGCCCGATGCTCAGGCTGTGGACAGGAGTTCAAGATTCTAGAACCAGGTTCATAAGGCGGGGGCCTCGCTTCCACCATGGCGAAAATGGCAACGGTCGTCGAAACGACTCACCCCTCCCGATCAATCCTGATACAGACTATCAGGTCCCGCTCGCTTGTGACCTGAATCTCCTGAGGTAAAGTAATCGTCACCTGTTCGGCCTGCCTCGCTGTACTGGCAAGGACGGGCTCACCACCCAGCTCAACTTCGACCCTTTCAACCGTTGCACCCGGCGGCGGCGCGCATGCCATCTCCTGTACGGTCAACTCACCGCCCAGCACTTCCCAGCGCACGTTCTGTTCGCTTTCCCCCTTGCTTTGTTGAACTGTGCCCCAGCCGGAACCCGCGGTCCAGATGCTCTTGAATGCCTGCGGGCGCCAGCGCGGCGCCAGTTCGAGCCGCTTTGAGACGGCCGAGTAGCGAAACCCGCTCAGCGCCGGGATCGCCGCCCAACTTGCGAGAGCGCGTGCGTAGTGATGACCGGCCTCATGTTCGTTCCACGGGTTGCGCCGCTGGCCGTCGAAGCGTCGTCGGATTGCCTCGATGACCTCCAGCCCTTCGTCGATCATCCCTTCGAAAATCATATGCACAGCGGCCTGGTATTCGAACCCTGTCATGATTTCGCCCCAATAGGGAAAAGGAACGTTCGGCCTGTCACCTTGGGGCCAGCTCGCCATCAGCATTCCTGCCTCTTCGCCCAGAGCATAAGTGCGCATATTATTCCAGTGGCTGTGAAGGTCGCGGCGAAAGTTGTATCGGTACAACGACTGTAGCGCGCACCTGATATTCTCCCGCGACAGAAGGTAGCCGAGTCCCGTCATGTGGGCCATATATTGCCCCACCAGTTGGTCAATAAGGCAGCCGTCGCCCATCTGAAAGTCCGGATCGGCCAGATTCGTCTCCCCCATGCCTGCGCGCAATTCAGGCAGCGTATCCTCCAGGCTGGTGGGCGTCCTGATCTTCTGGACGTAGTACTCGCCGTTGAAAAGATTGGCGTCCGTCCAGGCTGAGCCGCCCTGAAATAAAGAACGGCACTCATCGGAAAACTCGTTGTCCCCCACCGCCTCCGCCATCTCCGCGGCCGCCCGCAACGCGCCCAGGTACCAGATGCCGGACAGCGGATTGGGGCCGAAAAACTCGATATCGTAGGTGTTATGCTGCACTCCCTCCATGACGCCGTCTCGGTCGGCGTCCCACCCGCCCGGCAGCCAGGCATAGCTGACGAGCGAGCGGATTGTTGGCCATTGCCGCGCGAGCCATTCGCAGTCGCCCGAGACCTGCCACTCGCGGTAACACTTCATCACCACGCCCATCTGACCGTCCGCGGCCGCGTACTTCCACGGCTCCCCGCCCAGGGGCAGGTGCAGACGAAAACAGTTCATGCCGTTGGGCAGAGTCCCCTCCTCCAGCTCCGAATCGCGCATTGAGCGGGCCAGCGCAGGGAAGACGGAGGCCGTAGCCTGCTCATAGTTCCAGACATGGGTGCAGGAACCGAAGCAGCTGCCGCGGCTGTCCTCGGTACCCTCAAAGGCAAAAAAGCCGCCATCGGCAGTTCGAAAGCAGGTCTGGCTGCGCAAGGTGGAGAGGTTGTTCAGCGCAGCCTCTTTCACCGTCTGGGGGAGACTTGCCGCGACCATGGCGCGCGCAAAAGCCAAAGAGTCCGCCTCCAGCGAATCAAGTTGCGGCGCGACTTGCATGGCAACGTCCCACGCGTCAGCGTATTGTGTTGCATAGTAGTTGCCTACCCAGCCGCCTTCCACGTCAAGCGTATCCCAGCCGCATCCCGCCGCAGTGCGGTGCGGAAAGTGCCAGCAGATGAGAAAAGTGAGGGCGGCGCTACCGCGCGGCGGTACCGTGGCGCCGACCGCGAGCGAGCCTACCTGGCCCTGCCCTTCCGGACTGGGCTGTGCCTCCGGCAGGTCTTCGAGGCGGCCATCTTCAGTAAAGTCGTCCCAGAAGCTGAGAATGTTCCGGTTCCAATGGTTTGAACCCCAGCTGCGCCGCCAGGTTGCCTCTCCGCTGAGAGAAACGATTGCCAAGGTGCCGTCCTGCGGCGTACGGGGCGCGACGAATTGCGAACGCATGAGCAGACCTTGCAGCGTCACTCCCTCAGTCGTGGCCTGGCGAAGCTCATTGACGTTGCCGCCCAGAAGTTGGCCCGGCTCCGCTGGCTTGCTACTCCATTGCCCCCTCCGCTTGCTCGAATCGCATCCGATAAAGTTGTAAAGGCTGCCAGCCACCGAGGCCTGAACCGGCTCGTTGGTCGGATTCACGAGGATGAAGCGAAGGATGCCGACGGGCAGCCCGGAGCGATCAATGTCCAAGGGAATCAGGGGGTTGAAAGCCTCCAGATGAACGGTCAACGGAACGTCCGCATCGCAGAGCGTGTATCGGGCGAAGGGATAACAGGCGTCGAGTGCCACGTTGCGCATGCGCGGCAAGCCAGCAAGCGGAACGCCGGCCCCGAATCCGCCGCCGCGGAAAGGTGGCTGGAGCGCGCCCTCCAGAATGCGCGTCACGGCGGGCTCGCCAAGCGACTGCGTGCGCAGGGCGAAAAACGTGTAAGGCGGATTGCAGCCTTTATCAGGGCAGTTGAAGAGTTCAAAATCCCGAAAATCCGCGCGGCCGCCCAGACAGAAGCTCCCCGTGCCGATGCCGCCAAGTGGAAAGGCGATCCCCTGCAGTCGCGGCCCTTCATACCGGGTCAGGGAGGGCCAGCGGGACGGTTCGTTTTGCATTGCGGAGGTCACAGACGCAGAAGGTCGCGGAAATTGGTGAGGCGGTGAAAGGTGATGCGGTTGGCATCATGGTAGTCGGCCGCGCCGCCATAGGCCGTGCGCAGGACATAAATGATGTCATCGCCGTCGAACTGCCAGTCAGGGTACTGGAACGCCACCTGCTTGATCGACTCCTCCCACGAGAGCGCCGAATCATCTTCGATAAGCGTCTTGCACAGTTCCCAGTGAATCAGATCGACGGAGGTGAAGAGCGACAGCACATTTCGTTGGTTCGGATAGCGGGGATCGGTATTGTTATTGCACACCAGGCAGAAGATGCCTGTCTCGGGATCACGACGGATGTTGAACTTGGTCATCCCACCAGGCAAGTCAATAAAGTCTCTGGCCGGGTCGAACGAAACACGGCGGCCTTCATCGTGGATGTGGATGATGGCGGCCCTATCCACGACCGGTTCGGTGTTGACGCGGATGATGTTCCATAGCGCGCCGGCGGGCGTCTCCAGCACGTTGCCCTCCAGCCAGCCCGGCTTGACGGGAGGGTTCTCCCAGCTGCTGGAATAGGCGGCATCGTATGGTAGCTTGTTACTCATGCGCCAGCTGGCGGGGTCTAACAGGTCGGAGTCGGCGGCCGCTGAGATCACAAACGCCTGCATTCTTCGGATCGAGGAATCGGCGTGGATGCCGGCCCAGTCCTTTGGCGCACAATCCTCGAATGCCCGGTAGATCCTGCCGCCGCTCTCCAGTACGGGCATAACGGAACTGTGGTAATTTGGCGGATCCTCGCCAGCACCTCCCTGAAACAACCTTCCCGCGCAAACGCGCTGGGCCGAAGTTCTCAGCGCAGCCTCGGCCGAACCAACAATCTTGGCAGGATCGGTTCCTTCTGGCGCCAGCCGGGACCAGGTGTTTCCGCCGTCGTCGCTACGCCGAATGCAGATCGAGCCGAAGCGACGGTCCATGCCGAGCAGATAGACTGCGCCTCGGTGCGTAAACAGATTGGCCGCGAAACAGTGGTTGACATGGGTCAGGACCGACCAGCTCTCGCCCCGATCGCGCGAGCGGTAAAGGCTGGTCAGACACTCCTGGTCCTCGATGCTGCGGACAGAGCCCGGCCCGTGATAGTTGAGCGAGACCAGAAGATCGCCATTTTCGAGAAGCACAATGCTGGGATCGTGCAGGTAGACATTGGTCGCCGGGTCCTGAAACGCGATCTGGGTAAGTTGCATGCAATCACTCTCCCTGTGACCCTGCACGGCCGGTGGCGATACGCGGGTTAAGCGCGTCGTTGAGCCCGTCGCCCAGGTAGTTGACGGCGAGAGCCGAAATGGCAAGGGCAATCGCGGGCATCGCCAACAGCCACGGTTCGTAGCGCCAATCCATCAGGCTGTCGTTGATCATCGCGCCCCAGCTGGCGGCCGGCGGTTGGATGCCGATCCCAAGGTAGCTGAGAGATGCCTCCATTACCATCGCGCCGGAAAAGCCAAAGGTCGCTGCTACGATCACCGGACCCAGAGCATTGGGAACGACATGGCGAAAGAGGATACGCGCGAAGGGCACGCCGCTGGAGCGTGCGGCAGTGACATACTCTCGATGGCGCAGCGAGAGAATCTGCCCGCGAATCAGACGCGCATAACCGGGGAAGGAGACGATGGCCAGGGCGCCCAAGACAATCAGGTAGTCGAGAAACGTTGTACTCCTGAAAAAAGCCCAATCCGTCTGTTCGTAGATTTTCTCGAACCAGATGGCTACGGGCTTCTTGATGGCCGTGTTGACCAGCAGCGCCAGCATGATCGATGGCACCGACATGACGACATCTGTCAGGCGCATGATGAGCCAGTCGGCCATGCCGCCAGCGAATGCTGCCACGCTGCCGAGAACGATGCCCACGCCCAGGCTGATGGTAGTGACGAAGATGGCGACCGTTGTTGCCGTGCGCGCCCCCCACAGGATGCGGCTCAGGACATCGCGCCCCAACTGGTCCGTGCCCAACCAATGGTCGGCGCTCGGCGGTTCGCTGATAAGCTTGAGATTCTGTTCCATGAACGGGTAGGGCGCGATGACTGGGCCGAAAATCGCCAGTACGAACAGGATCGCCAATACGAAGATCCCGATCAGTGAAAGGCGGTTGCGCACAAGGCGGCGGCCGGCATCGCGCCACAATCCTCGACTCGCCGCCATCTGATCGCGGGCATCGCTCTGCCCTTGCGCGCTATGGCTGAGGTCGAATTTCTGATCCCGGCTCATCAGCGCCCTTCCCTTTCCGTGTAGGTCACGCGTGGATCCAGGAAGGGATAGATCAGATCGACCACCAGATTGGCGGCTATCACGAGTAAGGCACTAAACACGGTGGTGCCGAGGATGACGGGGAAATCCAGGCGCTGAATGCCGCTGACGACCAGATTGCCGAAGCCGGGTATGTTGAAGATACGGTCAAGATACACAGAACCAGTGATGAGTCCGTTGACGATCAGACCGAGTGAGGTAACGACCGGGATGAGGGCGTTGCGCAAGACATGGCGGATGATGATCAACAATGTAGGAAGTCCCTTGGAGCGGGCGGTACGCACATAGTCTTCCTGCAAGACTTCCAGTACCCCTGTTCGCGTCTGGCGGATGACATCGGCCAACGGGTAGGCGGCCAGCAAGATGACCGGCAGGACAACGGCGGGCGTGGCGATGCCTTTCCAGCCGGCTGGAACGTCCATTATTTTGAGCTGAAGGACAAGCAGAATCAGCAGAAGAGGCGCCAGCACAAAGACAGGCACCGAGCGCACCACGAGGGCCAGACTGACGATCAGATAGTCCAACCAGGTGTTGTGGCGAAGGGCAGCGAGGACGCCCAGAGGAATGCCCAGCAAGGCCAGGAACACCCCGGCCAAAAGGCCCATTTGCAGCGAGATCGGCAGCGAGCTGGCGAGCAGGCGGTTGACCGAAACCTTCGACGCTATCGAGCGGCCGAGGTCGCCGCGAACGGTGCGGCCCATGTAGTCCAGATATTGCTCCCAGTAGGGCCGGTCGAGGCCCAGGTTGTGTCTCATGCGGGCCAGGTCCTCCGGCCTGAGACGGTAGAGGTCCTCGCCATAAATGATCAAGATTGGATCGCCCGGCGCGTAGTAACCTAGGGTGAAGGTGATCAGCAGCACCACCAGCACAACCGGTATCACGACCGCGAAACGCGAAACAAGGTAGCGGACCATTATACTTTCCGACACCTGAGCGAGGAAGTTGAGCGATGCGGAGTACTGCGCTTCTACTCAAGTCGCGCGGGTCAGGGCAGACGGGCAATCTGCCCTGACCGGGCGATCAGTCGTCACTTCTCGATAGTCATCATCGGTTCGACCCAAGGGAGAAAGTAGTAAGCAGGCCCGATGAAGACGTTCTTCGCCCAGGGTTGCGCCACGGCGATTTCGCGTGCCAGCTCGACAGGACGGTGGTTGGTATAGAGGGGAATGAGCATGGCATCATCCAGGAATAGATCCTCGGCTTCGCGAATCGTCGGACAGAACTCGGGATCTTCACGGCTCATGGCCAGAGCCTTCTCGATAAGCTCGTCCACTCGTTCGTTCTTGTAGCCGCCCATGAAATGCGAGGCCGCGGGGCTATTGGAGTGGAACGTGTTCCTGGCCAACACGGCGGCATCAGCGGGACTCGCGCCGGTGCTCTGGCGTTCGATAGCGATCAGTCTCTCATCATCACCATAGCCCGAAGGCTGCTCCTTGATCTCCACGTCGGTGATGCCCAAATGAACCCGCCATGCTTCCTGCATGATCTGCAAACTCTTGATGTTTACCGGGTCGGTGCCGTTGGGCGTCATGCGAATCTTGGGGACTTGGTCCCCGGTCTCGTACCTGGACTTGGCCAGGTACTCCTTGGCCAGATCGACATTGAACTCGGTGTAGCCGGCCGTGGCCGGGTCATGACACTGGAAGCCCTCTACGAGACCTGGTGCAGGCCAGACCCATTTCGTCCCCTGTCCGGCCACGTCGACCATGGTCTCAAAATCGATGGCGTGGAGGAGGGCTTTGCGCAGGTTGACGTCATCTACCGGTTCCACGTCGGCCTTGAATGAGGCGTAGGCAAAACTCGTCGTACGCACCGTGATCGTGTATCCCCCGATTCTCTCCATCGTTTCCTTGGCCACCTTGCGGTCGCCAAACCAACCTACGTCAATCTGGCCGTTCTCCATAGCAATGCCCATCGCCATCTGGTCCTGGAACGCTTGCATGACGATCTTGGTGATCACGGGCTCGTCACCCCACCAGTTGGGGTTTGGGGAAAACACAGCCTGCAAACCAGTGGGATGGACCTCGGTAATCTGGTAGGGGCCGTTGACAAGCGGGTTCGCTTTCAAGAAGTAGTCGGGATCCCCTTCGGCATCCTCGACGTTGAAGACCCCGCAATACAGCTGACTCAGGGAAAAGGGGAGCAGGCGATCGGTGGCCGCAAGATGAATCTCCAAGGTACTTTCGTCGGTCGCAACCAGGCCCTCAATCTCGTCGACCTCGCCATCGGCCGCTGCATCAAAACCCACGACCCCGTTAAGGAAAATACTGGCGAGCCCCCCTTCGACCCATGCGTTGGACGGATCAGTCTGCCACTCCCAAGCTGCCTTGATTTGGCTGGCAGTCACAGGCGAGCCATCGGACCAGACGGCACGGGGGTCAATATGCAATGTGTAGAGCGTAGCGTCGTCATTGATTTCGTAGCTCGAGACGAGGTAGGGGGCCACTGTACCGTCCGGGAGTGCCTTGAAGGGCATGGCGTACTGAAGCGCTCCAGTTACGACCCCGAACCCGACATCCATGGGGCCAAAATGCCGCGCGGCGCCGGAACCGGTCATTGCCAGATACAAGGTCTGCTCGTCTGGTTCGGAAGCAGCCTCCTGCATGACCGGCTGTGGGACACAGGCGGCGACTGCCACGCCGGCCGCGCCCGCGGCCAAACCGCTGAGGAAAGTACGTCGAGAAAACCTGTTCATTTTGAGTCCTCCTGTGGACAAATCTCTTATCAAGGTACCTGTCAACCATCAAACATGGAGAAGGCCGTTTGCTCACAGCTCTAAAGATTTTCGTACCGACTCAAAATATCGAGGGAACTCATCTTGTCTTACAGGTTCTGATTTCCTCCTTTCTCTTGGCGGGACGCATCTTATGCCGTGCGAATCACCTGATTCTGTGTGTCAAGACGGACGAATTTGGAATAGTGATAGACCTCGATGCCTTCCCCCACTGATGTCGGCACGCGCACGACAAACTCGGCCCAATCAGGGCAATTGAAGGCAACGAAAGCCATCTCCAAACCAACGATCAGGTCGTCCGGCTCACGTGAGAAATCTGGCATAAGGACTGGCCCGGTGTCGGTCTGGAAGATGAAGTCCCGCTCACTGGCGTTCATCGTCTTGACCGGAAACTCCAGCACCGCTGTATACCGACCCTCTTGGATAACAGTTCTCCCCACCAGTGGCGGCCCACTTCGATCCAACGTCGCCTCGACAATCTGCGCCGGCGTTTCCAGAATTTCACCTTCGACACGCCGAACATCCAGGCTGACGGTATCGTAGGCGTCAGCCACATATCCTGTCTGTCGTTCCGGCTGCATACCGCGTGAAGGAGGGAAAAACGGTACCCCCATGTTGGCAACTTCGTAGGTCTTGACGATCAGATAACGGTCCTGGGAAAGAATGGGAACGAAATCTGCATTGGGATGGATCCAAATGTCTCGGTCGACACCGACCCTTTCGGTCTTGCAGCTTGCCCCCAAGACGAAGGTCTGCGCGGTACCTGTCTCGTTGTCGACAATCTCGCACACACATTCGAGAAGGATACGGGCACTGTTCAACGAGGAAGGCGGTTCGTGTGAAGCAGTTTCGGCCGGCCTTTTCAGATAATCGATTCGGAAGGTGAGAGAGGAACGGGCAAAATCAACTGTTTGCATAGGAATCTCAAGCTCTCTGGCTGCGCGTGGCTTGGGTGGAAGTAACTGAGCCAAGAAAAAGAAACATCAATGATGGGGAATATATAATATTCTTGACGCGCTGTCAATGAAGATTTTTCTCTGTGTTCAACGGTCAGTGCCCGTGCTATAATGGCGAAATCCACACGAGGCCGAAAATTCTCTGGGGCCATCAATAGAGTCTGCCCCCTCGAAAGGAATGCGTTAAATGACATTGCGAGCCGGCATCGTCGGGTGCGGTGGAATCAGCCGTTCCCACGCCACAGCATACGCCAACCTGGATGGGGTCACGCTCAGCGCACTGTGCGATATCAATGCCGATGCGCTCAATGCACGCGCCGATGAGCATGGCGTTTCCGCCCGCTATTCCGACTACGAAGAGATGTTCGAGAAGGAAGAGCTGGACGTGGTCAGCGTCTGCACGCACGCGCCCCTGCACGGGCCGGTCGCCATCGCCGCCGCCAAACATGGCGTCAACGTCCTCAGCGAGAAGCCTCTGTCCATCGATCTGGAGACCGCCGACAAGATGGTTGCCGCCTGCAAAGAAGCCGGCGTCCGACTTGCTGTCAGCCACCAGTTCCGCTTCACGCCTCTCTTCCAGGAGGCGAAGGCTTGGATAGACGCGGGTCGAATCGGAGAATTTCGCTCCATCCGTGAAGTGGGAAAGGGCCGCCCAGCCGGCTTTGAACTGATGGAAATGGGCGTACACTACTTCGACGGTATGGACCTGTTCCTCGACGGAATCGAGTGGATTCACGCCCAGATAACTTACGATGGCCACGAAGTCGGCGTCCAAGATATTATGACCAGCAGGGAGCTTTGCAAGACTGACAAAAGAGACAACGGCATCGTAGCCGGCGATACGATGTTGATACATGTGAAGGGAAAAAACGGCGGATACGGAGTAATGGAACTGTATCCCCGCAAACAGACGCAAGGCTGGATGATGGGACCCCATATTCTGGGTTCGGAGGGACAGTTGACGATCAGGCCGAATCCAGACACCTTTGTTGATGAACTGTGGTATTGTCCCTTTGATGTCTCTTTTCCCGCTCATACGCCCAAGTGGGAAAAAGTGCCGATTGACCCGGAACGGCTCAGAATCGGAGACGGTCTATGGGGAAGACGCCAGTCGATCTGGAGCGTTCGCGATATGGTCAACTCGATCAGAGAAAATCGCCAGCCTCAACTAGGAGGCGCCGCCGCCTTAACCTCGCTCGAATGTGTCTTCGCCGTCTACGAGTCCCACTTCAAGGGCGCTCGGGCAACCTTGCCACTGAATGAGCGCCGCCACCCACTTATCCAACGGCTCTCAGCCAATTCATGAAGTGTAGCGAAATGAGAAGTTTGCAATGCCGCAGTTTCTCACTACAGAATGGATAGGCGGTTGACGCACCGATTCTTCTACGGTTGGTGGATCGTGGCTGCCTCGGTCATTTTGCAGTTCACGTTTCTCAGCGTAAGCCAGTCTACCGTCAGTGTCTTTCTTCGCCCAGTCGTTGAGGAAATGAGCTGGCAGGTCTGGCAGTTTACCCTTGGGTCATCGCTGTCCGTAATGGCCGGCGCCCTCTCGAGCGTTGTCACCGGACGGGTCATAGACCAGCGTGGCCCACGCCTGCTTGTGTTCGGCGGTGCAACTGTTTCGGCCATCTGCCTTTTCGGTTTGGCCCGGCAGTCCAACCTGTGGCTTTTCTGGGCACTGCACGGTTGCGCCGGCTTTATCGGCTGGACCCTGTTCGGGCCCTTCGTCGTCAACGCCACCATTAACAAATGGTTCGTACGCCGTCGCGGCTGGGCGCTTGCCATCGGCTCAAGCGGCATCTCATTGGGCGGGCTGATCGCCCCGTTTGCGATGACAGTGTTCGTCGACTCACTGGGCTGGCGAAATGGCTACCTGGCACTGTCCCTCTTCGTCCTCGCCATCGTCGCGCCGATCGCCTTTCTCATGCGGCGAACCCCAGAGGACGTGGGACTGCGCCCGGATGGTGAAACAGACGGTGGCAGGCTAGGCGATGCGCCGACAGGGGCAGTTGACCCTCCCTCCTATTCCAGCCGCCAGGCCGTGCGCACGAAGGGCTTCTGGTTCCTCGTTCTCGGTTACAGCATGAATCAGGCCGCCCTTGCTTCAATCATGGTTCATGCAATTCCGTTTGCCACAGATGCCTCTTTTTCACGCAGGTTGGCCTCTCTGGCGCTGGCCGCAAACGGTCTCGGCAACCTGTTGTCCAAGGCCCTCTGGGGATACTGTCTGCAGCGGTTCCCGCCTCGGTTGCTGGCTGTGGCTGCCTTTTCCTTGGGCGGCTTCGGCGTCGGTATGATGCTCCTGGCCGCCTCTACTGGTGAACCCGCGCTGCTATTCGCAGGCTTCTTCTGCTATGGATTCGGCTTCGGCGGCACCATTCCGATCAAAGAGTCTCTGTGGGTCAGCTACTTCGGCCGCGCGCACATCGGCGCAGTACGCGGCATCGCCCAGCCGCTCTCGATTATCGGACCCACCATTGCGCCGGTGCTAGTAGGCGTGGCCTACGATCTGCAGGGCAACTATAGCCTCGCATTTCTTGGCATAATCGCAATCTATCTGCTGGCAAGCCTGCTGGTCGGAATCTCGCGCGCCCCGCACGCCCAATCGAGCCAAAGGAGCGCGGCGAGCCAAGGTGTGTCTCACTAACTCCTAATCCCTAGCCCCTGCAGTACGCCTGCGGGCGCAGACGCCCTCCGGCGGCTCCGGCCCGCTAAGGCGGGCCTCCGCACCCTTCGCCGCTAAGGCGGCTCAGGGCTGTCGTCGGCAAACCCCCGCCGCCGCCAGGGGCTGCGCCCTTTTATGGCGGTCGGGCCTTCGGCCCTCCCTTGTGCGGGGGGACACCCCCCGCAACGCCCCCCTCAAAAACCATCGCTCATCCACCGTACGCCTTCATTCCAGCAGTGCGGCTCAAGCAAAGTGGCCGCCCCCAACCTTACACTCCATGAGCTAGCCGGCATGGCAACGTGTAATAAGTGTCAGTCAAAACTAGCACTGCATATTCAGGGCAACTGCTTCAAACTGGGACACTACCACCTGAGGCTGCTTTCACCTTGGTAGGGGCGCCCCTCGTGGGCGCCCTTCTCAGGACACAAAACCGAGAACAGTGCAGATGGTGACGAGCAATCGCTTATTCTCTCCATCTTTGGCAACTCAAGGCCGGTTTCTAGGCCGAAAAAAGAAGATAACTGTGAGGCGCGCACCCTCTGGCCGCCCTTCGTCGGCAACTGTGGCATCCGAACTGAGATGCGATTGCCCTGCCCGGCACATGGCTTAGTAGCTACATTTCGGCTATGATAGGACGGGATTCAATAGCACGCCCGTCAATGAGAGATCCGGCAAGGCTTGCTGTTCGCGGAACTTCCGTGAGAGGAACGATGGGCGCACTGGCATCACCTCTTTCAGTGCAAATGGCGCTGTGCGAATCTTCTGAATGTGGAGAAATATGATGCGTGCTCAGCAGAGTGAAATGCTGCTGCAGATAGCAGACAGGGACAACGTATATGTGCTGTTGCGCCCGCTAACCGAGGGAACGCGTCTCCAGATCGGAGACCAGACCATCGACTGCGAAGCCTCGCTCGACATGGGACACAAGATCGCGGCGCGCGATATCGCCTCCGGAGAACAGATAATAAAGTACGGCGCGCCGATTGGCTCCGCCATACGCAACATTCGGCTTGGCGAGCATGTCCACTTGCACAACATAAAGAGCGACTACATTCCCACCTACACTTTGGATTCGGTGACGGACGCAACTGACTGAGGAGCGAGCCCATGTTTGCGAAATCCGAGTTTACAGGGTTCCTGCGCCAGGATGGCCGCAAGGGTATCCGTAACACGATACTGGTCGTCTATCTGGTCGAGTGCGCCCACCATGTGGCGCGCGAGATAGTCTATCCCTTTCGCAAAAAAGGGGTCCATCTGATCGGATTCAGCGGTTGCTATCCCAACCGATATGCCTTTGACATGATGTCCCGGCTCTGCTGCCATCCCAACACAGGGGGCGTGCTGCTGGTGTCATTGGGATGCGAGAGCTTTGACCGCAGCGGTCTCGCCCAGCTCGTTGCCGAAAGCGGTAGACCGGTCGAAACGCTCGTTATCCAGCAAAGGGGGGGAACGCTGTCGACAGTCGACCAAGGCCAGGAATGGCTGCAGCAAACAATGACTGAGCTTGAAGAGAGGACCACGCGTGTGACGATGTCGGTGGACGAACTGGTCGTGGGCGCGATCTGCGGCGGCTCCGACGCCACTAGCGGCATCACCGCCAACCCAGCGATTGGGCGCTGCTTCGATCTCTTGGTGGAGAATGAAGCCAGCGCCATCTTTGAGGAGGGCGGCGAACTGATCGGCTGCGAGCAGATCATGGCCGACAGAGCAGTGACCCCGGCGCTGGGCGAGGAGATCCTCTCAACCATGGAGAAGACCGCCAGCTACTACACAACCATGGGCCATGGCAGTTTTGCCATCGGCAATGCCGACGGCGGGTTGACAACCGTCGAAGAGAAGTCGATGGGGGCCTATGCCAAGAGCGGCTCTTCGCCGATTCGGGGACTGATCAAACCCGGTGACGTTCCGCCGGCGGGCGGTCTGTACCTGTTGGACATAGTACCAGACGGCGGCGCCCGCTTCGGCTTCCCCAACATCAACGACACCGCCGAAATCGCCGAGCTGATTGCTTGCGGTGCGCACCTCACTCTCTTTTCGACCGGGCGGGGCTCAGTGGTGGGATCGGCGATCTCACCAGTGATCAAAGTGTGCGCCAACCCGGAAACCTACCGGCAAATGGCCGGCGACATGGACGTGGACGCAGGCCGAATTCTGGAAGGCCGTGCGTCCCTGAAAGATGTCGGGCAGGAGATTTTCGCGCAAGTGCTGGACGTTGCCGGCGGCGCACCAACCAAGTCCGAAAGCCTCGGCCACCAGGAGTTCGTTCTGACCTACAAGTCCTTTGAACCGATCGGTCCCGCCTGCCTTCCGGTCTAGATTCACTTGCACTCTTCCAGCCGCAATTGCCTGCGATTTCGTAGCTAAGGCCCTGGTCAACTGGCCAGCCTTTCCGACGTTACCGGGAAGAACATGACTGAATTGCCATCGAGACCGACCGGCAGGCGAATCCACAGAAGCGAGACACCTATTCCAATGTATGACCTTGTTGATATCTGTTCTGAGGACTTGCAATGACCGCGGATTACCATACCACGCCGCGGCAGGACACTCCTCCTCCCCACTCTGATGCGCATGCTCCAGCCAGTTTCGCACCCAACCGAACTCTGAAACAGTACTTGGGCCTGGCCGCACGCGGCTTTGCCATGGGATGCGCCGACATCGTCCCCGGCGTCTCCGGCGGCACCATGGCCTTCATTCTTGGTATCTATGAGGAGCTCGTGATGAGCATTCGCGCAGGGGCGCGACGTCCGTTTTGGCAGGCGCTTCTGCGTCTCAACGTCCCCGCCGCGCTTGAGGCGGTAAACGCCCGTTTTCTGGTCGCAGTTCTGGCCGGCATCGCGATCGCCGTCCTGACGCTCGCCTCCTGGCTGGAGTGGGTCCTGGAGCACCACCCCGTCCTCATCTGGAGCTTCTTCTTTGGCTTGGTGTTCGCTTCAATCGTTACCGTTCGCAAACGAATCCAGGCCTGGAACCCCACCCTCTTCCTCGCGTTAGCGGTTGGCGCAGTGGGCGCCTACTTCGTGGTCGGCGCAGTCCCCGTGCAGACACCGGAGTCGGCCTGGTTTCTGTTTCTCAGCGGAATGTTGGCCATCTGCGCCATGATCCTGCCTGGCATATCCGGCTCATTTATTCTCGTGCTCCTGGGCAAATACCAGTTCGTGCTTGCCGCCGTAAACCAGCGCGATATCGTCAGTCTGGCCATCGTCGGCGCCGGCGCGGTCGTCGGCATCGTTACTTTCGCACAGGTCCTGGCCTGGCTGTTCAAGCGCTACCATGACGCCACCATTGCCGTCTTGATCGGACTGATGGCCGGTAGCCTGCGCAAAATATGGCCCTGGAAGGAGACGGTCGCCTCCATAATCGATCGTCACGGCGAAATCCTGCCAACGGTGCAACGAAACCAACTTCCCTCCGCCTTGTCGGCAGAAGTCTTTCTGGCACTTGGACTGGCTGTCGCAGGATTTCTTGTCGTGATGGCGCTGGACCGAGTCAGCGCATCGAAGTGAGCTCACTGGTTCCAGGGAGAGCGAACGGGAGAAAAGCCGCGGTCAAGAAACAACCTTGACAGGCTGCTCTTCCTCTAAGCGTTGCGGGGTCATCAACCTCGGTTCCCTTACCCAAAATACCATCAGGAAAAAGGCCAGGGCCCCCACCGCCAGCGCAACTCTGAACATGGCGGCAAAGCCCAGCGCGCCGGCCAGCCAGCCTCCCAGAATCGGCGCGCCAATCAATATCGGCGCCAAAACTGTGTTTGTCAGCCCGATATATGACGGCCGATCCTCCGGCGCGCTGAATTCCAGGATGATGGGAAGTGATGAGGTGTGATCTGCCGCAAGGAAAGTCCCGAGGAATATGAAGGTAAGAAGCAGACCGAACGGCACTGACCCCAGTACAGAGGGCGAAGCAAAGCCGTCTCCCTGAGGCGGGGCCGCCCCCATGCCGCCGACGACGAGCGCGCTCAGTGGTGCTAAGAACACAAAGAACGCAGCCGTCGCCAACACCGTCTTATGCCCGACCCTGTCGGCCAGCAGTCCCAACAGCGGATTGAATATGGCCTGCGTTCCAACCAGTACCGCCGTCAGCAGGCCAACGCCGCGACCGTCAAGAGTAAACATCTCCGTGCCGTAGACAGCAAAGAAACCGGCGCTCATTCCTCCCAAATTCACCATAGACTTGCTGATCAGGTAGCGGCGGTAGTTTATGTCGCGCTTCAACACCGTCGAGACGCGGCCCAGGTAGCGGGAAAGGGGAACCGCCTTCTTCGTCACCTCGCTTACCGGCTCACGCGTGAGGGCAAGCCCCACCCAGGAAATCACCACAAATCCAAAGGCGAGAAAGAAGAGGAGCGCGTAGTTGCCCGGGAACGCGCGACTGATAAGAATTCGCCCTACGAAAAAGGCGCCGATGACGCCCATAAGCTGGCCGAGTCCATGGCCAAGACCGAGCCAGATGCCGCGCCGCCGGACCGGAATGACTTTCGCGATCATGTCCAGCCACGGTGGTGTGCCAAGGCCTGCGCCCGATGACGCCAACCCGATGCCCACCAGGACTGCGACAAGGGCAATTGTGGGTCTTTCGACCGCAAAAGAGAGAACAACCAGACCGATCAGAAGATAAGGCAACCGCTCGAGGAAGAAGCCGATGACCATCACGAACGGCTTCTTATAGGGCATGCTCTCGGCCCAGTTAGCAGTCAGCAATTGGGGAAGGTAGAGGCCGAGGGACCACATGGCCGGGACAAGACCGACGACGAGTTTGGAATCGGTCAGCTGGCTCACCAGAACCGGAACCACAGTTTCCCTGGAAATGAAACTGATGCCCAGCGTGATGAAGCTTATGTCCCACAGACTTACGGAGAAATTCCAGGTTGTATTGTCGTTACCGCGCCCCATCGCTGCCGGCCCCGTCCCCATCTGAATAAGGCCGGAATCCCCGTACCATCAGTCCCTGAGGCTCGTTCTCGCGGCGCGCATCCTGTGCCTGTTTTTCAGCTTCGGCGCGGTTGGAGGTCGTTGTTGCTCTGATTACAGCGTAATCGTCTGGCCGGCGGTAGCGATTGACAAAGACGGGGCGGGGCGTGTGCGAGTGGTTCTGCTTGGAGCCGTGGATCGTTTTGACATGGAAGAAGATTGAGTCCCCTGCCTGACCAACGATGGGCAGGGCGGCCTCCCAAGGCCATTCGTCTTCATCCAGGCCCAGGTGCGAGAAGGTATCTACGTGCCGCAACTGCCCTTGCTTGTGCGAGCCAGGCACCACGTGCAGAGCGCCGTTGACCAGGTCAGTGTCCACAACGTAGGAAAGAATGCCGACAGGGCCTTCGTATCGATGTTCAAAGTAGGCCGAGTCCTGGTGCAGATGCTTGGGATGACCGCCAACAGGCTCCTTAACCAGAGACTGGCCGTTGCCGAAAAGCTCGATGTTGGGACCAAGAACTGCCTCGAGAATGTCGAGAGCAACCGGGTCAACCGCGGCGCGCAGAAAGGCGGCGCTGGTGAAGTAGCTGATGCCGACCGTCATAATCTGCTTGTCCCGCTCATAACCCTCAGGCGCAGGGATAAACAGAGAGCCGTTGGGAGAAACCCAGCCTTCCGGCCTTCTCTCTGCCTGGTCTAGCAGCTCCTTAGACTGGCGGACAGTGGCGGCAATGTCCGCGGCCATCTCCGCGATATACGGCTTCATCAGCCCGCGCACGACCAGACAACCATGCTGAAGGTAGATGGCCGCAGCTTCGGCGACGTTCAGGTCCTCCATGCACACCGATATTTCTTCGGCCGAGACTTCCGGTTCCTTGACTTTCTGCATAATCAGAAAAGATTCTCCGGTGTCGTTGTCGGGCACCAGCGATGCGCGCTCAAATAGTCCAAAGCAATATTGAGAGCTTCGTTTGTGCCAACGCGGCGTAGTGCATCAACTGCACTTGCGCGAACATAACGGTTCTCGTCGCGCAGGGCCGCTTGCAGTGCCGGTACGGCAGCAACTGCTTTGCTACCGAGGCGCTGGAACGACTGCGCGGCGGTGAATCGCACCTGTCCGTCGGCGTCCCTCAGACCATCTTCCAGCGCCGGTATAGTCACATTAGCCGGCTCTTTGATCAGCCCTAGCGCTTCGACCGCTGAGCGGCGCACCAGGACCGAAGGGTCTGCAACCGCCTTTGCCACTGCCTTGGCGCATTCGCCGTCGGCCGTTCCCAATTCGCCAAGAACAAACGCCGCGTGCATGCGCGCCTGCTCCTCTTCGTGCTCGACAGCCTCCAGTAAAACGCCCTGGGACTCCCTCCCGATCGCGCTCAGCCCGTAGCCGGCATTGCGAGATGTAGTGGCGTCTCCGCTAACGAGGGCTTGTGCAAGCGAAGGGATGGCCTCGCCGGAATAGGATGCCAAGCGATACGCGGCGTCAACGCCTTTGGGTTCATACCTGGAGGCCAGGTCAGCTGCCAGGTCCGATATCGAGCTATCACCAACCCTGTGGCCGTTCGATTCCGACTGCCTGCTTTGGTCTCCGTTCAGTGGCGAGTCCATTCCCCCGCTGTGCCAGCGCCACTGGTGCGCCCAAATTTCGTTGTGATCGACCGGCGTGTCTTCAACCGGCGTCCAGTCTTCCTGGCGGTTGTTCCATGCCGGGCCTTCAGGTGCGTCCATGCGCACGAACTGGAATTTCACCATCGCCCGCGTCTTCTCCGAGAGATTGGCGCCGCCTCTGTGCCACAGGTCGTAGTGAATGAGTCCGAATGTGCCTTCGGGCCCCTTCAAGTAGACGGGCTGTTCGGTTTCATCACCAGCTCGTTTCGTATAGTATTGTGTACTGGGTAACAGGCCTGACGGCCCCATCACCTCATCCACAGCCTGGGGGTAGTAGAAAATCATCGCCCACCAATTGTGATGGTTGCGTACTTTCTGATGGCCCCAGTAGCTATCTTTGTGCCAGCCCTGAACTTTACGCCCCGGATAGGTGAAGTGACAGTGACGGTGGGGGTGGATCGTGTAGTCATTTCCCAACACACTCGTCAACGCGCCGCGAACAACAGGACTCTGAACAATATCGTTGAACTCACTCAGCCGCGGCAGAATGTTATTGCCGGGATTGCCTTCCTTCTCCATCACCTCATTCAGTCTGCCGTTCAGCGACTCATGAAACTCTTTGGGAAAGTCGGTCTTCAGAACCAGGTAACCGTGGGAGATAAACTGGCGCATCTGATCGTCAGTCAGAAGATGGTTCAAAAGGCTCATTTCAGTTCCCTTCCTTGCAGGCTGCAGGAGTGAAAGATTCCCCCACTCTCCTGCAAAAGAGCGAAGCTCGGCCTGCCTACTCAAAAACAGGTCCGATCTACTCTACACTTGCGGGCGGCAAAGCCGGCCGTCTTTCAAAATCGGAATCGCTTGTCCCCACAGCCCCGTTTCCTCGCGATTCATAATAGGCTCTGCAGAATACTGCGCCAGATAGCAGCGTCGCATTCCTGATGTCGTATTGGGCCCGCTGCGGTGGAATGTACGGCTGCTGAATACGACTATACTTCCCGCGGGCACGAGCGCAGGCACACCCGGATGGTCGCCTTGATAGCCAATCATGTCGTTGCTCTTGGCTTCGATTTCGTGGTCGTAGAGATCGTCCGGCGTCATGCCAATCGCTGAATAAGGCAGTACGGAAACGGTGCCGTTTTCAATCGACATATCGTCCAGCGCGCACCAACACGAGAGGAAGGGCCTGTGGTAGTGGCCGACGTAGCCAGAATCCTGGTGCCAGCCGAACTTTGACCCGACTTCTGCGAATTTGACGACATACTGTTCGTGAAACAAAAAGGCGTCCTCGCCCAGCGTAGCTCTGCAGACGTCGGCCATCAGGTCACCAAACAGAAAGTCAGTGATGGTCGGGCTTTCCAGGCCCATCCGGCTTATGAAATAGCGTTTCTTGTAGTGGTTGAGTCCCTGCACCGTCACTCCTTTGGCCTCCATCTCCGCGTCGTAGCGGTCGATGTAGCGCTGGCACTCTTCGAGCAGGCCCTCTACCTGCTCCGAGGGAATGACGTTCTCGAGGATGAAATAACCGTCGTCACGGTAACTCAGTCGCTGTTCTTCAGTAATTAGCATGGGTATCCCCGGTCACAGTTTCTTCCTTTCTTAACCTGCCAGTGCTGTTTGCGCCAACCCAAGCAGAAAGAGTTCCAACACAGCCAGAGGCACAACGTTCATCCGGGCACCGGGTCGGCGACGACCTTCCCGCCGTGTCACTGTTGTAACTCAGCCCGAATATGAAGGCAAGAAACGCCAGCCAGACCACTTTTCTTATACCCCAGCACCCTCCGAAAGTCAAACCGAATTCCCATCTGCCAATCGATCAATACGACTGGAATTCTTCAAACCTCTTCGCCGCCTCTCACTGATTAGTAGAGCGTCTACTTCGTGGCTCTCAATGTGCAGAATGCCATAAAACGGTCCAATCGCGACCCTATGTGGAAGGGCAACATTCGGGTGCCGTCCAAAATATGAGCACAAATTCCTATCCCCCGGCTAGCAACGGACCCATAGCCGCCCGCGCAAAGAAAGGTAGGGGCACGCCTTGTGCCTGCCCTCCCCCAATGCCGGTGACCAATTTCAGCCACCGCCTGCATGAATTCCCCTCCCTACTATCCCCACCCCAAAATGTGGACTGCCCCCAACATTCTGCATATTCGAAAATCTCGCACAAACGTGCTATAATGTCCCTACAGTGGCTCGCCTCCACAGAAAGAGAGGACATTAAATATATTATATATCTTAGCGAAGAAAGGCCCTTGGTGACGGCTAGGCCCCCTTTCAGGACAAACGACACAGCCGCTCACTATTCGTATGCACCTGGTATCCGCAATTCCCTGACAGTTGGCGCCCCATTCGGCCTGCATTTGCCCCGGCCGTTCAGCTTGTCGGCAGCTGGCTGCAAAGCCTGCGCTGATGTCGCTGGTGGCCCCTCTTACACACTGAGAAAGTTTGCGACATGCACTCGCGAACGCTCGTAAACTCTCGTGATCTCTCGTGCAACGCTCGTAAAAGGGCAACTTTGCCAGCAAGGCCTCACCCATACAGACAATCCCGATAATTCCTGCAAATCCCGCTTCA
Source organism: Caldilineaceae bacterium (assembly GCA_963662575.1). Lineage (GTDB taxonomy): Bacteria > Chloroflexota > Anaerolineae > Caldilineales > Caldilineaceae > Bin5. The sequence goes on along the minus strand of OY759723.1, from coordinate 3,657,017 downwards.
GACAGTCAACCCAACACTCGTAAACACTCGCAAACTCTCGTGATCTCTCGTAAACGCTTGCATTCTCTCGTCCAGCGCTCGTACAAGCCCATCTGTGTCAGCAGGTCCTCCCCTACCGTGAAAATCCCGACAAATCCTGCTTCAGACAGTTCGCCTGATCCATAGCAGTGCTCCTCCCGTATTCTCAGTACCATGTACAGGTAGAGCTGCCAAAAACCAATATCCGATAACTTAGAACGCCTCCATTCCGATGAATTCAACTCTCACGCAAGAGAGGGGGGCTGACCCGCAATTCGAATCGACTTGCGCCATTTCTTCAAATAATGTACAATTTCGAAACCGCTTTAGTATGACCAAATTCAGGCTCTTCAGAGAATTGGGGCGCTACTCGCCCAAGGCATTTTGCCAATGAGTGGACTAGCCAGAGTAATTCGCTATGTAGGCCCCTATAAGTGGATGGCCGTTTTGGGGTTAGTAACGACAGTCCTGCCGGTTCTGATGGAACTGGTGACGCCCCGCATGGTTCAATTCATCATCGACCAGGGCATTCGGGCAGGGGATATGGTCGCCGTCTGGCAAGGCAGCGGGATTATGCTGCTGGCTGCCGTGGGCGGCGCCGCCACCACGATCGGCCAGGGCATTGCCAGGGCGCAGATTTCGCAAGGGATCGCCTTTGACCTGCGCAACGACCTGTTCCGCCACATCCAGCGCTTCTCCTTCGCCAATTTGGACCGGATGCAGACCGGTCAGCTAATGACCCGCGTGTCCAGCGACGTTGATGTGGCGCGCATGTTTCTCAGCGCGGGATTGGCGTTGTTGCTGAGAACCGCGCTGATGGTAATAGGCAGCCTCGCCATGATGCTTATTATCGACTGGCGGCTCAGTCTCGTAATGATTGCGATGCTGGTGATGTCCGGCACGGTCATTTTTTGGCTGTTGCGTGTCGTTGGCCCTCTGTTTACCCTCGTTCAGCAGAAGCTGGGCAAATTGAATACCCTGGTGCAGGAAAATCTGGCCGGCGTGCATGTTGTCAAGGCTTTTGTGCGGGAAGAGCACGAAATCGAGCTCTTCGAAGTACAAAACCAGGAATACATGGCGCAGAACATTCAGGTTGGCAAGTATCTGGCACTGGTCATGCCGGTCCTGTTAATTCTGACAAATATTGGCGCTACCTTGGCCATCTGGCGGGGAGGGATTGACGTCATCGGAGGACGTCTGACGATCGGCGAGCTGGTCGCTTTCAGCAACTACATGCTGATTGGAATGTCGCCCCTGCTACTTCTCAGCAATATCCTTTCGATGGTCTCGCGTGCCGAGGCCTCGTCCAAGAGAATCGTGGAAGTGCAGGACACGGAACCGGCCATCCAGGCGCCTTCCAGTCCTGTCAGCGAGCGGGAGCCGGCCGGGGAAATCACCTTTGAAAACGTTTCATTTCATTATTCTGGCAGAAGAGTGGGTGTGGCGGCGGGGGCGTCCGTCAATGGCGACGAGGATTCGTTGACCCAAGGCAGCACCACTTTTGAGTCCTCCGCCAACGGGCAGAGGACGCAGCTGTCCGGCAACGGCAGGATGCGGCCTATCGGCGAAGAGGTGTTGGACGGAATCGATTTGCGGGCCGCGCCTGGGCAGAAGGTTGCCCTGATGGGCGCAACCGGCGCTGGAAAGAGTACGCTCGTAAATCTCATCCCCCGCTTCTACGATGCCGTCAATGGCGAAATCCGACTGGATGGCGTTGATGTGCGCGATTGGGAGCCAACCGATTTGCGCAGCCATATCGGCGTTGTCCTGCAGCAGACGACCCTTTTCGCAGGAACCGTGCGTGAGAACATCGCCTACGGGCGGCCTGATGCGTCGATGGAAGAGGTAATCAGCGCCGCAGAGGCTGCCCAGGCCCACAGCTTTATCACGCAGTTGCCCGAGGGCTACGAGAGTATGGTCGAGGCACGCGGAGCCAATTTTTCCGGTGGGCAAAAACAGCGCATTGCCATTGCACGCGCGTTGCTGACAAAGCCTGCCGTCCTGATTCTCGATGACAGCACCAGCGCGGTCGACCTCGATACCGAGGTGCGCCTGCAAGAAGCCCTCAAGGACAAACTGGAAGGAACAACCACATTCCTTGTCGCCCAGCGCATCAGCAGCGTCGTTGATGCCGACCAGATACTCGTGCTGGACAACGGCAAAATAGCAGCCCGGGGGACACACGAGGAACTCCTGGCCAGCAGCGAAATATACCAGGAAATCTACTACTCACAGTTTGAAGAGGCATAGGCCCGAATCGTCCCACAAGATTCCTCAATCGGAATGTACGTCTCAATCCCATGACAGTTAACCGACCACAACAACAACGCATGCGCCTTGGATTTGGCGGCGGCGGCATGATGACGGGCGAATCAGCTGCCAATACCCGTCAAACTCTAATGAGGATGGCGGCCTATCTGCGACCTTACCGGCTGCAGCTGCTGGTTGTCGCCCTTTTTGTAACCATTAGCACGGTTCTGCGACTCTTCGGGCCAGTGCTCCTTGGGCGCGCAATCGATCAGTTTATTGCACCAGGCGATACCGTCGGTCTGCGAATCCTGGTGGTACAGATCATTTTTGTATATCTCGCCGCAGGGGCCACGTCGATGGTGCAAGGTCTTATCATGGTTGTACTTGGCCAACGCTTCGTATCCGACATCCGCTCCGGCCTGTTCAGCCATGTCCAGGACATGTCAATGGTCTTCCACGACCGCAACCAGGTGGGCGACCTGATGAGCCGGATCACCAATGACTCGGAGGCCATCAACCGTACCCTGTCCAATGGCCTGATCGAATTCACCTCGAATGTTCTGCTGCTGGGCGGCACCTTTGTGGCAATGTTTCTGCTTAACTGGCAGTTGGGCCTCGCCATGATGGTCCTGTTGCCGCTGATGCTTTACATCACCACTGAGGTGACTCGTCGCAGTCGCGCGGCATTTCGGACGGTACAGCGCAATCTCGGCGCCCTGAACGCAGTCATGGAAGAGAACATCACCGGCGCCCGCGTTGTACAGGCTTTCGCTCGCGAAAAAGAGGTGTATGCAGATTTCCATGAGGTAAATTCGACCTACCGCAAGGCCGGAATGACCGCCGACATCATCACCGCTGCCCTTGGCCCAATGTTCACCACCATGATGACCATCACAATTGCCGCGGCCGCGCTTCTCGGCGGCTGGCTGGCGATAGAGGGGATCCTGGAAGTCGGCATACTGGCAACCTTCATCATCTATATAATGAACTTCTTCAGGCCAATGCGCGGTATTGCCATGCTCTACAACCAGCTGCAATCGGCCTTGGCTGGCGCCGAGCGCATTTTTCAGACGCTTGACGTACAGCCCACCGTTACCGACCGCCCGGAGGCGGCGCCACTGGAAAAGATCGAAGGCGACGTGCAGTTCGACAATGTGAGCTTTAGCTACGAAGACGAACCCCAAGCCGCTCAGGAACGCAGCCCAATGGCAAGGGGCAATGGCCAAGGCTCGCCCTCAATGAACGAGTTGGACAATAGGCCCCCCGAGGAACCGGTACTGCAGAATATCAGTCTCCACGCCAAGCCCGGCGCCACCATTGCATTGGTGGGTCCAACCGGCGCCGGCAAGACTACGATAATCAGTCTGCTGAGCCGATTCTATGACGTAGATGAGGGCAGCATTCGTATCGATGGCCATGACATACGCGACGTGCAACAAGCCTCACTGCGAAAACAACTGGGGATCGTTTTGCAGGATACTTTCCTCTTCTCCGGCACAGTGCGCGAAAACATTCGCTATGGCCGGCTTGATGCCACCGACGAGGAGGTCGAGTCGGCAGCAGTATTGGCCAATGCCGACAGTTTCATCAGACTGCTGCCTGGAGGATACAACTCGCAGGTCTCTGAGCAAGGCAATAACTTCAGCGAAGGGCAGCGACAGCTAATTGCGATTGCTCGCGCAGTGCTGGCGAACCCTCGAATTCTCATTCTTGACGAAGCCACCAGCAGCGTGGACACACGTACCGAAGTTCACTTGCAACAGGCGCTATTGCGGCTGCTTGAGGGTCGCACTGCTTTTGTGATCGCCCACCGGCTCAGCACGATTCGCAACGCCGATGAGGTGCTGGTCGTCAACGACCATCGCATAATCGAGCGCGGCAGCCACGATCAGCTATTGGCCTTGAAGGGTTTCTATCACGACCTGTATACGAGCCAGTACATGAGGGTAAAAAGAACAGAGTCGGACCTCGAAAAGTTGCGTGTGAACTGAAATCCAACTCAGTTTAAACGTGCCCCGCTTGCAGCATCAAAGAAGTGTAACTCCCTTTCATCGACTTGAGCTTCAATCTGCTCGCCCTGAGCGATGCGGTCGCGCACACTCGCCTGCCCTAACAGCCGGTGATCACCGCAACGAAAGCCGATCATCTGCAAATGCCTGCCGAAATCCGATTCAACAGACTCTACTGTCCCGCGCCAGATATTGGCCGGCGGCGTCCCAACCCCTTCATTTTCCGGCGTCAGCTCCCCTTCGGCAACTCTAACCTGTATTGACTCAGGTCTGATCCCGATCGTCAGACTGTCTCCAACATTAAGAGTTTCCAACTGTGTAGGATGAAGTCTGATACCTAGGTCGTGACCCAACCTGATGCCACCCCCGCTCACCTCCGCGCCGTGCAGCAGACGCATTGGAGGGATACCAAGGAAACCTGCCACAAAGGTGTTAACGGGCCGCCGCCGCACCTCCTCGAACGGCCCGACCTGTTCGATCTGACCGGCTCGCATCACCGCCACCTGGTCTCCAATGGCCATCGCCTCGGTCTGGTCGTGGGTCACGTATAGTGCGGTAATCGAGAAGCTGCGCAGTAGGCGCTTGATCTCGACCCGTGTCTGCGAGCGCAGCTTTGCATCCAGATTGGAGAGCGGCTCGTCGAAGAGGAAGACCTGCGGCCTGCGTACTATTGCCCGCGCGATTGCAACACGTTGCTGCTGCCCGCCCGAAAGCGTGCCTGGCTTGCGCTGGAGCAGCGTGCGAAATCCAATGCCCATAATTTCAGAAGTAATTCGGATTCGCTCTTCAATCTCTTCGTCAGGCGCCTTGTGCATGCGGAAGAAGAACGAAAGGTTTCCATGCCCCTCAAAGTGGGGGTAGAGGGCGTAATTCTGGAAAACCATGCCGATGTAGCGATCTCTGGGGGCCACGTCCAGCATATTGCGGTCGTCGTAGAAGAGATCGCCGCTGTAGTCAGCTTCCAGACCGGAAACAACGCGCAAGAGTGTGCTCTTTCCACAACCCGATGGCCCTAGCACTGCCATAGTTTGCCCGTCAGGAACAGTAAGGTCGGCGTGGTCCAGCGCTATGACCCGGTCAGGAGTCTCGTCCTCTCCTTCCCGTGCGACGGGTTCTGACCTTCGCATCCATGGGATGGCCGCCCCTTGGCCGGATTTTCCGTGCACGCCGAACTCTTTGCAAACTTTGCTCAGACGAATCGTAGCCAATCTGCTGCCCACCTCGAGTCTTCAAGGAAAAAACGGTAGCAGGCGGTCCCATTCACCTGCGGAACCACCGGGCGAGAAATACAAGATCCTTGCCCTATGTACGCGTCATTCTACTAGTGTTATACCAAAAGTGCGAACCAGGACCCCGTACCTGCCGGACGCTGAACCAATTCGCTTTTCCAGTTACAAGCCCGCTATCGTCATCGAGCACTGACTGCCATTGTTTCTTTTCGTTGCCCCGGCAGGCCGCCCGGAAATGTTTCATCGAAGCCGTTCAGCCATAGTCATTTCGCGTCCTGAGACGCAGGCGGTCACAGCCACTGAAGGGCCTCTGGGGTCACCTACCGCGTGCCACTGCACAGATGTCCCGGTTGGCTGTCGCGCTCCTCGGCGGTCGGGCCTTCGGCCCTCCCTTGTGCGGGGGGACTCCCCCCGCAACGCCCCCCTCCAACAACATCTCCCTCCAGCGCTGCCCTAGTCTCAAGCCACTATTAACTCGCATATGTGCCATGCCCTTCTCTTCCCTCAATCCCGTGCTGCAGAAGGCATCCATGCATTTGAGAGTGAGCTACAGCAATCCTGATTTTCCATCAATCCTGCAAATCCTGATAGGGTCAGCCGCTGACGCTATGAAGCATGCACACTTCCCCCGCAAAAACATGATAGCAGCCATATCTGGCGGTAAACAGAGAACATGGTGAACATAACCGCATTTCACTAGAATCCATTCCGCTGTACTATATACCTCATTTGCGCTGATCCAGATGATCAGTGTAACCTAAAAGTCTAAGCGAAATAGGGATCCAAGCTGTCTTTCCGAGGGTTGAAATAGTGGTCGAAAGTACGAACCGACGCCAACTTAGCAACAAGCAAGTGTCCGACCTGTTCAAGTCAACCGGCGACCTGCTGCAAATCTTGGGAGAAAGCCGTTTTGTTGTGATGGCTTACCAGAATGCAGCCCGGACAATTGATGCCCTTGAGGAAGACATTAACACGATTGCCTCTGCCGGCGCGCTGCAGGATCTTCCCAAAGTCGGCAAAGCCATTTCCGAGAAGATTGAAACTCTACTCGATACAGGCGCATTGCCTTACTACGACGAACTCGCCGCCCAAGTTCCTGAAGGCGTAGTGGCAATGATGCAGGTGCCGGACGTAGGCCCAAAAACTGTCCAGCGATTGTGGCGAGAACTGGACATAACCAGTGTCGAGGCTTTGGAGAAGTCTGCGCAGGAAGGTAAATTGCGCGGCCTGAAGGGGTTTGGAGCCAAGACTGAAGAGCGAATCCTCAAGAGCATCGAATTGCTCCGTCGTCGCTCTGATGACCGCACGCCAATAGGCAGCTCCCGTCCACTTGCGCTCAAGCTTGTGCAGGATTTAAGGAACGATGCCGCCGCCGGCCTGTTCGAGCGCATTTCCATTGCCGGCAGCCTGCGCCGGTGGCGAGAGACCACTGGCGCTATCAAACTTCTGGCTGTAACTGATTCGCCGGATCAGGCCCTGGAACAGTTCCGGAGCTTGCCGCAAGTTGCGGAAATCGTCGATAGCGGACCGGGAGGAGCGACGGTCGCGCTGGTCGATGGACTGAAGGCCTCTCTCCGATTGATTGACAGCGCGCATTGGGGCGCTGCCCTTTGCCATGCTACCGGCACTGAGGGTTACCTTGCAGCACTCAGTGACCAAGCGCTTGACCGCGGTTGGCGTTTCGAATCGGACGGGTTGTCCGCTTTGTCCGCCGCGCCAAACATTGGCAACGGGCAATCACCCAGGCCCGTCCTTGAAGGCGAAAAATGCTACTTTGACAGCGAAGAGTCGCTGTACGACTTTATCGGACTGCAGTGGGTACCGCCCGAACTACGAGAAGAAGCCGGGGTGGTCGACGTCGCGCGGCGCCGCCAGCTTCCCAGGCTGATCTCTGCCGAAGATATAGGCGGCGAACTACACGGCCACACGACTTGGAGTGACGGAAAATCCACTGTCGCCGAGATGGCCGAAGCAGCCCGCAGCAAGGGCTATCGTTACTGGGCCGTCACTGACCACAGCGTTGGCCTCGGCGTTACCCGCGGCGTTGACGCCAAGGCGCTCCTCGACCAGCGCAGAGAGATCGATGCCGCTAACGAGCGCTACGCGGCCGAGGGAATCGACTTTCGGCTGCTCCAAGGCACTGAGGTGGAAGTGCTGGGCGACGGCGAGTTGGGTCTGCCGAACGATGTGTTGGCCTCCTTGGACATTGTCGTGGCCAGTATACATAGCGGGTTACGCCAGGATCGTGAACGAATCACAGAACGCTGCTTGAGGGCAATCGACAACCCTTATGTGGACATCCTCGGCCACCCTACCGGCAGGCTTCTTGGCAGACGGCCGCCTTCGGAAATCGACTTGGTCCAAGTCATGCGGGCCTGCGCCCTTAACGGGACGGCAGTCGAGATTAATGCCAATCCCGAGCGATTGGATCTTTCCGCTGAACATGCCCGCCAAGCCGCCGAACTGGGTTGCACATTTGTCATCAACAGCGACGCGCATAGAATCAGCCAACTGGAACTGATGCCGTATGGAATCCATACCGCTCGCCGGGCCTGGCTGCGTGCCGAAAATGTTCTCAATGCAAAACCACTGGATGAGTTACTTGCACAGTTGAAGCGAAATAGATCCGGGAGGTAGAAAAAGTGATTGATGAGACCCGGCGTCCAGACAGCGAAGTCGACTTTGAAGAGCCGGTCTTTTCGACGGATGAACAGTTGTCAGATGAAGAGGAACGGGAGCCAAACCGGGACTTTGCGCCAGATTCTCAATTGATGCCTGAATCGGAATTCTCGTCGGGGACTGGACCCAGTTCTCCAACGAGTTTGGAGCCGGTACTGGGTGAGGATGAGCCCGTCTTTCCTGAGGATGGCGAATCCATTGCATCCCACGAAAGTGGCATGCAACATGTTGCCCCGGAACATACCTATGATCCGCCAGAAACGCAATACGCTTTCGACGATCCGATCGCGACTGAAGCGACTACGGCAGATCCGATTCCGGAAGAAAACGGTGAACAGGAATTCGTCTCGCAGGCAGTTCCAACTACAGGGACCGGCTGGGTAAACATTGCCCCCGATTCTGAGGACACCGCTGATGCCCAAACGGAAAGGGAATACAACTACTTCGAAGAGACACCCGCTGCCGATGTAGTTTCTCAGCCGCCGCCCACACGCAAACTGGGTCGGACCGGTCCGGTCTGGGCCCTTGGCGCCATCGTCCTTGTACTAATAGCCGGGTTAGGTTGGCTGGGGATATCACGTCTGACTGGCTCTCCTGAAGTTGCATCGGAAACCGTGAGCGAGCCAGAGGTACAGCAAGTTGCCGCCGAAACGCCAACGCAACAGTTGCCGACAGCCACGCCTGGTCCTACGGCAACGCCCGCTCCTGTCGAATTGCCAATAAATGCGAATGTCGTGGTGGCCGACACCGAGGGACAGGGCGTACTGCTGCGCGAGGAACCTGGAAAAGCCGGGCAGCTTGTCCAAGTAATTGAAGAAGGAGCGACACTGGTTGTCTTGGCCGCCGAGATTGGCGCAGAACTCGAAAGTTATCCCGTCGAAAAGGACGGTTTCTTGTGGTACCGAATGCGAGTGCCTGGCGTGTTCCACGATGATGGCAGTCCCGTGATAGGTTGGAGTGCGTCCGACTTTTTCGTTGTTCAGAATCAATGAACGGTGGCCCACTTCTCGAAAGCAAGACCCATAAGAAGGCAGCGGGGCGGGACTCCTGGAGTCGGTCCCACACGCATCTTACGCTTCTATAATGGCTCTCAAAGGGACTCAGTCCCAGGGGCTACCTGACTCTCCACACCAGACTATGGACCAACCTGAAAAGCAGGTCGAAAACCTGCGAAAACTTATAGCGCATCACCAGTACTGCTACTACGTCCTCGATCAACCGGAGATTAGCGACACCGAATTTGACACCCTGTTTCGCGAGCTCCAATCTCTGGAAGCAAAGTACCCGGAATTGAAAGACGCAAACAGTCCAACCGTCCGCGTGGGCGGCGGCGTTGCCGAGCGTTTCGACAAGGTGAAGCACCAGGTTCCCGTCCTGAGCTTGGCAAACGCCTCGAGTGAGGACGATCTTCATAAGTGGCGGGACCGACTACTGCGACTACTGCCCGAGGAAGAACATGCCCGCCTCGGTTACGTGGTCGAACCGAAGTTTGACGGCCTGACGGTCGTCCTTCAGTACGAAGACGGCCGCTTCAGCTTGGGAGCTACTAGGGGCGACGGCGAAGTCGGCGAAAACATCACGCCCAACCTGCGTACAGTTCATCAGCTTCCCCTCCGGATTCCTGTCGCGGCAAACGGCGACCGAGGCGGCGAGCAGCCTCCGCAGCGCCTGATCGTTCGCGGCGAGGTCTATGTCGAAGAAAACTCTTTTCAGGAGTTCAACCAAGCGCAAACTGAGAAGGGCGAACGCACATATGCCAATCCCCGCAACTTTGCTGCCGGCTCGCTGCGCCTGCTGGACAGCGGCATCAGCGCTGAGCGCCCGCTCAAACTGTGGACCTATCACACTTTTTTGCAGGAAGGAGTCAATGAGCCTCCGACCTCGCACTGGGACGCGTTGGACCGGCTGCGGGCCTTGGGTTTCCCCGTCTGTGAGGAGTCGCGGCGCTTCAGCGACAGCGAGTGGGACGAGTTGATCCAGTTTGTCAGCAGCTGGCACGATCTGCGCGCGCGACTTCCATACGAACTGGACGGAATGGTCGTGAAGGTGGACCTGCTTGCTCAACAAGAGCGACTGGGCTTTACGGGCAAGGACCCTCGCTGGGCGGTGGCCTTCAAGACAGGGGGCGAAGAGGCAACGACCAAACTGCTGGACATAGGCGTTAAGGTAGGACGTACCGGCGCCATAACGCCGAATGCGGCGCTGGCTCCGGTTCCAATTGGCGGGGTGACAGTTCAGGCTGCCACGCTCCACAATGCCGACTACATCGAGGAGCTGGATATCCGAATAGGTGACGTAGTCCTGGTCAAACGCGCGGGCGATGTCATTCCCAAGATTCTGCGCCCTCTGAAGGAGTTGCGCGACGGCAGCGAACAGCCCTACCGGATGCCGGCCCAATGCCCCTCCTGTTCCGAGCCTCTGGTCCGCCCCCCTGAAGAGGTCGCCACCTACTGTGTCAACAACGCTTGCCCGGACCAGCTTGTTCGGAAAGTTGAACATTTTGTCTCCAAAGGCGCAATGGATATCGTCGGGCTCGGTACAAAGCAGGCGGACCTGTTCGTTGACGAAGGCTATGTCCACACGCTTGCCGACATTTACAAACTACCATGGGATCGGATCGAAGAGACTGAAGGCTACGGCGAAAAACGAATAGACAATCTGCGTCGCGCTGTCGAGACCAGTAAAACTCAAGGGCCTACCCGACTGCTGACCGCGCTGGGGATTCGATTTGTCGGCTCTGTCGTGGCAGAGCTGGTAATGGCAAACTTTGATTCACTCATCAGCCTCATGAGTGCCGACCTGGAGACCCTCAGCGAGATAGAAGGGGTTGGCCCGAAGATAGCTGAGGCAATCGTCTCCTACTTCGCGTTGGAACCCAATCGGGCGCTGGTGCAGGCTTTTGCCGATCAGGGTGTCGTGCTGACGATGCCTCAACAGAACAGAGAGGCAAGCGCGGCTGCTATGCCCTTTTCAGACAAGACTTTCGTGATTACCGGCACACTACCTACAATGAGCCGGGCCGAAGCAAAAGCGCATATTGAGTCAATGGGTGGGAAGGTCACAGGCAGCGTCAGCGCCAAGACCGATTTCTTGCTGGCAGGCGAAAAAGCAGGCAGTAAGCTGAACAGAGCCCAACAGCTGGGGGTGCAGGTCCTTTCGGAGCAGGAATTGTTGCAGAGCGCCGCCGTGACAGAGTGATCGCAGCTGACATCCAGGTTTCAATACCTAAGGGCACTCGCGCTGAAACGGAATAGCCTTATTTCGAATGATTGGATAAAATTCAGAAGGTTGGCAATCGATACACAGACTGATGGCCTTAATTTGCCGCCCACCGGCAGCCAAGAACATTCCTTACTACCTTCAGAGGCAGTGTCACGCCTGCTCGACGAAGGCGCGGAATTCCTGTCGCAAGGGTACACTGGGCCCGCCGCCGCAAGACTGACCGCAGCTGCCAACGAGGCAGCTGCAACCGTAGACTACGCCGGCTATGGAAGGGCCATGGCACAACTTGCCGCTTTGGAAGAATCCACCGGCGATATCACAGAAGCCTTCGCCCACAATCAGTTGGCCCAAGAGACATTTCTTGCAATCGGGGACGGCGCCGGGCTCGTGCAAACTTTCCGAGTAGACGGGTTCCTCCATTTGCGTGCAAATGAGTACACACCCGCAGCCCATTGCTTTGGCAAGGCTTTGGGACTGGCGCTACAACTGGATGGCAGACTGGTGCTGACGACGCTCAATCAGGTCGTTCCCGCTGCCAACTACTTGATAGAATCTGACAATATCCAGGGCTTGCTCCCCCTTGGCGTAGCTCTGGCCCAGGCAGCGGAGAGCGCTGATGGCGAGCATGTGCCAGACCTGCGCGACTTCGCCGAGTTGGCAGAAACAATTGCCGGTGTGTTTACACCGCTGGGCGTGATGGCCGACGAACCGGGATTGACTGCAGCAAAGCGGCGCCAGTTGGCCGCGCGGTCCACACACCAGGCTTGGTTGGTGGACGCATTGACAAAACGGCGCTGGGGTTTGGCCGCACTGGTCAAAGAAACACTCCAGACAAAAATGAGCTTTCATGAGGAATTGGACTGACTACCATGAGTGAAATCTGGACCCCAGGCAGCCCGTCTCCATCGCAATCGTCCGGAGGAATCGAACTCCCCAAGGGATTTTCCACTTCAAGGCGGAGTGAAGAAGATCATCCGGAAACCAGCGCCGAAGACTCTCCTCCAACCGAGCAACCCTCGACAACGGAGGATGAAGCGACCGCTCCCCAACAGCAGAGCGAGCCGCAATCCGGTGCCGGTCAACAACCCGAACTGAACCTGCTTTTCCCCCCTACCGGTGCACAGGTTACCTGTCCCAACTGTCGCACGACATATACTGCCGCCGTTTTTTCGATCATTGATCTGGGCGCCAATCCCGAGTTGAAGGGTATGCTATTGGGCGGACAAATCAATACCGCGGTCTGCAATTCCTGCGGTGCTGGTGGGCCCCTCAGCGTGCCTCTTATGGTCCACGAACCGGAGCATGAGTTTCTTGGCGTCATCGTCCCCGGCCAGGTACAGCTTGACGACATGCAGACGCAAAAAGTGATTGGCGAGATGAGCCAGACGCTGTTGGCACGGCTGCCGTCCGACGAGCGGCGTGGGTACATGTTTCAGGCGCAACAGTTTTTCGAATGGGATTCATTGATCGAGAAACTGTGGGGCTTCGAGGGTGTTACACCAGAAATGTTGCGTCGCCGCCGCGAGCAATCGGAGCTCATCGGCAGCCTCGTGCGCCTGGGAAGCGATCAAAGCGCCATGCAGCTGGTCATAGATCGAAGCGCATCACTGATCGATTCGAGCTTCTTCGTGCTCCTGGGTCAGGTAATCAATGCCGTCGCTGCTGAGGGTGAGCCGGAACAGCACGAAGCTCTCGTAAATCTGCGCGGCGCTCTGCTTGACTCCACTGAAGCCGGCCAGGAGCTCAAGGCCTTGGAAGAACGCGTACAGGAGGCACTGTCCAGCATTGGGCCGCAGACCACGAGAGAGGAGTTGCTCGCAAAGTTGGTGGACTACTGGCTCGAAGGAGAGAATGGCGAGGCCATTGCAACTGCCGTCTTGAACGCGGCGGGCGGCTTCACTGACTACCAATTCCTGCTCGGCCTCGCCGACCGTTTGGAGCACTCTTCTGACCCCGAAGAGCGCTCAGCCCTGATCGCCATTCGGGAGCGAACTGTCGAAATTGGTGAGCAGCGCAGTCAGTCCCAGCAGGTGGCGGCACAGCAAGTTCAGGCCGTACTGCAAGAGGTATTGCAAGCCCCCGATACCGATGCCGCTCTCCGCGAAAACGCCGAACAGATTAATGAGATGTTCCTCGCAGTGCTGGCATCGAACATCAGACAGGCCGAGGAGAGCAAGGCAGCATTTGCGGTACAGAGGCTGCGCACAATCTATGAAAAGGCGGTCGCAATCCTGGAGGAGCGCATGCCGCCGGAAATGAAGCTGCTCAATCAACTACTGTCCGCCCCGGACGAAGGTGCCATGCGCCGCCTGCTGCAGGACAATCGCTCGAACCTTTCGCAGGAGTTTGTGACGGCATTGAAGGGACTGGAAGAGCGCTTCAGCGGCGAAGGCAATACCGCACTGGCAGGTCGTGTCCGCAGCATCCGCGGCCAGGCAGCCCTGCTGCTATAGAATTGACTTTCTGCGTATGGAGCAGAGTAAGGTAATCTGACGTTCTCGATCCTGTTCGACCACAAGAACTGAAAGCGATCATGACAGAAGCCAAGAACGTTTCCGCCGAGCTGGTCACTTCGGGTACCGAGATTCTCCTCGGTGACATCGTTGATACAAACGCCGCCTGGATCGCGCAGGAGCTCAGAGAAATCGGGGTCAATCTGTACTATAAGACCACCGTCGGCGACAACGAACCGCGGCTGCGAGGCGTGTTGGAGATGGCCCTGGCACGCAGCGACGTTGTTCTTGTGACGGGAGGCCTTGGACCCACCGCGGACGATATCACGCGCGACGCGATAGCAAATGCCACCGGCTGTCCTCTGGAAAGACATCCGGACATCGAAGACAATCTTCGCGAACGATTCGCCCGCTGGGGCTACCAGCGAATGAGCGAAAACAATTTGCGGCAAGCGCAGATTCCGGAAACAGCGACCGTACTTGAAAACCCGGTTGGCACTGCGCCAGGTTTCATCAGCTATGATCGCAGGCACGGGCGAGAGGGTAAGGTCATCGCCATGCCCGGCGTCCCCCGTGAAATGAAACGGATGATGGGCGACCTTGTGCTGCCATACCTGCAAGAATTGACCGGAGGCGTCGGTATCATTCGGCGACGCATTTTGCGAACTGTGGGCATCGGCGAAAGCAGTCTCGATGCCGACCTGGGCCACCTTATGGACAGCACCAACCCAACTATGGGCTTGGCCGCGCATCTGGGCCAGGCTGATGTTCGAATCGCAGCCAGGGCTGCAAGCGCCTACGAAGCCGAAGAGCTTCTCGACATAATGGAAGAGAAAGTGCGCGCCGTTATAGGCAGCTACATCTATAGCACAACACCGGAAGAGGCGGTCGAGTCGGTGCTGGCGCGGCTGCTTCACGAAGCCGATGCAAGCGTAGCTCTGCTGGAAACGGTCTCTGGAGGGGCGATAGCCGACCGGATGAATAAGGGCGTCAGCCCGGAAAGTCCCGTTCGTATTCTGCAAGCCGATGCAGAAGCTTCAGCCTTGCGGAAGCTACTTGACCAGCCGCCAGCGGGAGAAGTCGCACACGAGTTGGCAGTGCAACTACGTGGTGAATGCAATGTATCGCACGGGCTGGCAGTGATCACGAGCGGCCAGCCTGACGAAACTTTCCATTCCAACCAGGGAGGCGAGACGTGGATAGGCTGCGCCGGCCCTGATCGCACCGAAGTGGCGCGCTTCCCTTTCGGCGGCGCGGACCGTCTTACAAATGCCTGGGTCGGCAATCGAGCGATGGACCTGCTTCGTCGCATCCTGCTCGACCTTGAAATCTAGTAACTGGGCTGTACCTCTGAAAAGGAATGAGAAAGGAGGAGAAAGAACTCGACACGTTTCCCAATCCTCACTTCTCGAAGTTTTCATTTTCCATACAAATTGCAATCAGGATTGGGACTAGGCGCTTGCGGTCCGTCCAGTTCCACTGACGAACTTTCCGGCTATGAGCCTGCGGCGTAACCTCCCAGTTCCCCTAAGACATTCGCGACCTACGCTGAAGCGCGGTCTGCCCGCGTTCGTACGGCCGTATCTGCTGCTCATTCTTGCCAGTGCCATTCTGCTCAGCTTTGTCATTGCCAGCAACGACACCGAGTCAACAGACCAGGATCAGGTCGAGGGCTCCCATTCACAGGATGCCCAGGTGGATGGGCCCCCAGCTGGCAGCAGCGCACAAGAAGAATTTCCAGCACGAGCCCCAACCAAGCAGCAGGGCCAAGTGGCTGCCATCGAGGTTACTCCTACCCCCATACCAAGCGCGACACCGCTACCTACGGCCACTGCCACCCCCATCCCGCAGCCGACTCCGACTGTGGAGCCATTGACTTCGACTACAAACGTCTTGATTTTGGGAAGCGACCAGAGGCTGGATCAGCCCAATTGGCGGACGGACGTCATCATCCTCCTTATGATGAACCCCGATTTAGGCGAGGCAGCAATCGTCTCATTTCCTCGCGATATGTACATCGATCATATTCCTGGGCACCTGCCAAATCGGATAAATGTAATCGACTATCTGGGAGAGATGGACGCGCCGGGAGGAGGGGGCCCCAAGTTATTGATCTCAATCCTCGAAGATCGGCTTGGAATCTCGATCGACAACTACATTCGATTTCGCTTTGAGGGATTCAAGAACGTGATCGATGCCCTGGGAGGCCTCAAGATTCACGTAGACTGTTACTTATATGAAGTCTATCCGGAAGAGGGCATTTATCTGAACCTGCCGCCAGGAGAACATCTCTTGGACGGCGAACAGGCGCTTAGCTACGTGCGCAGCCGCAGAGCAGGCGGTGGAGACTTGGAACGAGCGCGCCGCCAGCAGCGCGTTGTTTGGGCGCTGCGCAGACAACTTTCCGAACAGAATCTACTGCCGCGCGCGCTCGGCCTGTATGACGCACTGCGCTATTCTGTAGACACCGATGTGGGCAAGTGGGAAACCTTGATTTACGGCCGTTTTGGGCTCTCACTCAATGAATCGAGCATCAAGGGAATGGTGCTGGCCCCCCCAGATGCGTTGAAGCCGGGCTGGCGGGAAGGCATGTCGGTCTTCGTCGTGGACTGGGACTTCGTCGCTGACGAAATCCAGCGCGTATTCGACAGGCCCCCACTGATTGAAACAAATACCTCAATCAGCCCCAATAACCTCCAACCTGATGAAGGAGGTGAGTCCGCGCCCTTTGTGCGACCGGAATGTCCTGGTCAGGATGTCCATGGCTGGAATGAATTAACCTTCTTCGACTACTAGCCTCCAGTCGTCCAGAAGCAAGATTCTCAGGAACCTTTTCTGAGAAGAAACCAGCGAAAGGGTCGAGAGGCCCGCGTGGTCGAGACGCCCACTTCTTCTGACACAATCTCCAAATCGCCTTCAAATAGTGAAGCCACCTCGCCTTCGTACATTCCCCTGGCTCCTGGGCCGTCAGTTGGGTTGCGGTCAAACACGTACAGATGAAAGTAGCCCCCTCCCCGCAACGCACGACAGACTCCCTCGGCGTAGGCCGAGCGACGCCCGTCAGGCAGGCTGTGAAGGCAGCCGATATCCAGTGCGTAAACAGCGCCCGGTCTATCTATTGGCAGTCTGCTAACATCCGCCTGCACGAAAGTGGCCGTGCCGCCCCTGGGGAGTGGCCCTTCCCGCAAATGCACATCCAGCCGGCGATCGGCGTGCCGCAGCGCCTGCCCGGAGAGATCAAACCCTACTGCATGCAAGCCCTGCCTCGCTAAGAAGAGCGTGTTGAGCCCGGTGCCGCAGCCGATATCTAAGGCGAAGACGCCAGTTGCAGTCTCGGAATGTCCCTGCCAAAACGCCTGCACTTCCGGCGGCGTGATGCCGGTGTCCCAAGGCGTCTGGCCGCTGCGGTAACGCTCATCCCAATGGGCACGCAGTTCACTCTCGCTTTCAGTTGTCATCGAATAGCCCAACATTCGGAGGAGTTCGAAGAGCTTGAGCCAACCGCTGGCAAGTTTCTGATAAGCACAATTCTAGTCATCTGCATCTCCGTTGCTCTCGCTAGCATAGTCTCTTGCCTCCTCGAAGCTTTCGAAATCTTCGGTAATGAACTCAATTATTCTTTCCGCAAGGACTACAGGCGACTCGATCATGGGGCTATGGCCGACTCCCCTGAGAATCTCAAGATTGGACGCCCCTGGAATCGCAAGCAGCGAACGCGTGGCGGCATCTCGTTCGACGACTATGTCCTCCGTTCCAAGTAATAGCAGAGTCGGCAACGTCAGCCTGTGTGCCTCGTCCATCCGATTCCAGCGACCCAAGGCCTCGGCTACCGCTGTGAAAGCTGCCGGCGCCATTGAGGACGCATCCTCAACCAGCAGTTCGAAGAATTCTTCAAATTCCGATGCGGTCAATGTTGGAGGAGGCGCGGCAGGCATCAGCGCGGTGAGGGCCTTGCGCAGAAGTGTGCGATCTTCACCCATTTGCGACAGGAGTTGCAGTCCCTGAAGCGGCGTGAAAGCCCCTTCAATCGGCACACTGTCTATTAGAATCAGGCTATGCAACCGTTGGCGGTGACGCAGGGCGTACTCAACCGCGATTGCCCCACCACTGCCGTGCCCCGCGAGGTCGAAATCCGCCAAGTCGAGTTTATCGACAAGCGCGTCAATATCAGCGGCCTGTTCCTCTATTCCATATCCGTCTTGCGTGTGGCTACTTTGACCACAACCGCGCAGATCGGGCGCTACTGCATAGATCGAGTCCGGCAGTATGGCGAAAAATGGTTCCCACCAACGGCTGGAAGCGTGTGAGCCGTGTAGCAGAAGCAGGGGAACGCCGTCGGCGCTGCCGGAAGTTCGGACATTAAAGGTTAGGCGTTCTGTTCTGATAGTGTTCACGACGGAATTTCGCATAGCCATGCCAAACATCCCAATAAACCCACATAATACTCCCCTACATTATCCTCGCCTCGTCATCTCTTTGCTCGCTTCATCATCCTCAGGCACAAAGATCAACAGCAGTGCCGCCGCGGCCGCTGGCTGTTGAGGCCCTTCAGCGCGACCGACTTCTTCCTCTGCAAATATCAGTCCACTGCGAATGACAGTTCCTTCCTGTTCTAGCCAACCCAGGCTACCTCCCTCGAAAAGGCCGTGGCTGTGGATTACGCCGGCGGCCGTAATCCCTCCCAGTTCCTTTTCGTCGAAGCGCGTTGCGCGAAAAATACGCCATCCACCTTCCTCTCGTTCGCAGCGGCCGATGCGCAAGCCCTTCCCCCATCGTAAGCGGAAAATCTCATCATCGCTGACATAACCAACTGCATCTTCACCACTGCTGCGAAAACGAAAGATTGTTGTGCGTTCGGGAACTTCTGACTGTGAGGATTCCATGTATCGATTCTATCACTTCAGTCGGCCTGCCACAATGATTTGGGTCAACCCAATAGGCGCGTGGATTGGAGCCAGATTGGTCATCAAGGCAGTCAACGCCCTGTGAAGAGAGGTTTTGAGCTCAGGTCCCGGAGGAGAACTGTGGCGGCATTTCTGCCGGCTGCGCCCATGATGCCTCCGCCTGGATGTGTGCTGGCGCCGGTGAGATATAGACCCTTCGCTGGGCCGCGATAGCTGCTCATCCCCAATGCTGGCCGCATCGTGAACATCTGATTGACCGACATTTCGAGGTGCATGACATTGCCTCGCAGCAGTCCCAACTCTCTCTCCAGCCAGAGCGGTGTCTGCACAAGCCTGCCGACTACTTCCCGAGCCACGTTCGGCGCGTATTCGGCCAGCTTGGTAAGCATGCGGTCGGCTATCTCATCGCCGATATCATCCCAGCTCTCTCCCGATGCCAGTTCATAGGGAAAGTATTGTCCCCACAGAAACAGAACGTGTTTACCTGGCGGCGCCAAGGTCGAGTCCACCGCCGAGAAGGTCATGGCAATCAGGGCCGGATCCACAGATGGACGTCCGCCCAGATAGTCGCAGTAGGCGCGATCCAGATAGTCGAGGTCCGGGCAGATGAACTGTAGTGCACAGTGTTCCGGGCGAGACGCGCCATTGACAGATGTACCACTGACGGATGCACTCCCAGCGGCGTAGTCGGGCAACGCATTCATGGCAAATCGCACCATCATCCCAAACCCGTTGCCCACGCGGGATCGCCGGGCCAAGGCGACACGAGCAGGGGCCACCTGGTCGGCCAGGAGCTTCAATGTGGTGTGGATATGCACCCCGGAAACGACTGCTCTCTTGGCGGTGACCAGCTCGCCGTTTGCGGTGCGAGCGCCAACTGCTCTTCCGTTCTCCACCAAAATCCGATCAACGGGACTATCAGTAGCGATCGAGCCGCCATGTGCTCGGATCATGCTCGCCAGCGCCTCGGTCAGCGCTCCCGAGCCGCCTCGCGGTCTCTTGACGCCGGAGCGGTGATACATGGGGTGCCAGAGGGCAAATGGGGCGCTCAGAGATTCGGTAGGCGGTGGTCCGGACTGGGCTGCCATCCAGCCAATTACAGCCTGAACCTGAGGTGAAACGAATGACGAGCGTAGAAGTTGGCCATAGCCGCCAAGAATAGCCGACAGTCGGCGCAGATCCTTCCGCACGCCGCTCTGGAAAACTAACGTCTTTACCACATTGAGTGGCGTCGGCGCGAGCATGAAGGACTCCACCATTGCCTCCGCCAGTGGACTCCAGTCGTTGACATATTGGTGGTAGTTTGCGGCATCCTCCTGCGATACGTCCGCGATGCTATCGCAGGTGCGGTCAAGGTCCTTCCAGATGAAAAGCCTTCTTCCATCAGGGAAGGGCGCAAAAAAGAGCGGGTCCAGGTCGATGTAACTGAGGCCGTATTCTTCCAGGGAGAGATCGCGGACGATCGGCGTGTGGTGAATGAGAATGTGGGCGCTGCCTCCCAGATCAAAGCGATATCCGGGGATGACCTCCTGCGTCACCACTGCGCCGCCAACAGTAGACCTTGCCTCCAGCATTCCAACATGATAGCCGGCCTGCGCCAAATATCCTGCGCAGACGAGGGCATTATGACCGGTTCCAACGAAGAGGACGTCGAAATCGGCCATCTTCAGAGGACTATGCCGAGCGACAGCAGCAGACTGAATTGGAGGGAAAGTTGGGCCGTTGACGCCAGAACGGCATTTAGCTCACTGCCCTTCGCCGCGTAGATGGATATGGCTCTACGGACGGCGAGCGGAAGGCTGACGAGAGGAAGCAGCACAGTCGGTCCGAATCCGAATCCCTGCCACAGGACTAGAGGTGCGATATAAGCCAGAACGAGCAGAACCACATACTGGCGCTGCGTATTATCGTGCCCGATCAGCACTGCCAGCGTACGTTTACCAGCCCGGGCATCAGTCACGATATCGCGCAAATTGTTCACCACAAGTATGGCTGTGATGAGCATGCCTACTGGTGCTGCCGCAAGCAGTATTTCCGCCGAAAGCGTTCCCGCCTGAACATAGTAAGTTCCACAAACGGCAACAAGCCCGAAAAAGATGAAAACGAAGAGGTCGCCCAGCCCATGATAGCCAAAGGGGAACGGCCCGCCAGTGTATAGAAGAGCGGCCAACAGGGACGCGGCGCCTACCGCCAGTATTGGCCAACCGCCAACAAAGATCAGATAGATGCCCACCAGAACGGCCAGGCTTGCAGCAACGGCCATCCCCACGCCCATGTCTCGTGCGGACAGAAGCCCTGCCGCCATAACACGTGTGGGGCCCAGGCGTTCTCGCGTATCCACACCCTTGGTGAAATCGAAGTAATCGTTGGCGAAATTGGAAAGTATCTGCAACAACAGAGCGCCAGCAACGGCAGCAAGCGCCGGCACAGGAGAGAACAGGCCGCCAGACCAGGCGAGAGCAGTCCCAACCAGGACGGGAGAAATGGCGGCCGGCAAGGTTCTCGGTCGGCAGGCAAGCAACCATATCCGCCACTTTTGCTGTAAAGGCGCAGGACCGCCGGACCCCGTCTCACTATTTGAGCCACTGCGGTCGGCAGCTACCAGGTCCGGCCTGGGATTGTCCATGTCGTTTGCTGCCAAAGAGGGATACTCCAACGCATTACGCGTGTCTGAACCGTTTGACCGACCGTGCGACCCAAAGTCCTAGCCAGAAGAGGCCGGCCAGGACGAACACAGAAGCGTACTCGATAATCGGAATTCGCACGACCTCGTTGAGTCTGCTCCAACCCAGATCGCTATACACAAAGATCGCGGATCCCACGAATGCACCGAGAATGAGCAGTCGAACTGGCAGCGACAGACCCAATCCATACATCTGTGTAACCACCAGGATTCCCGCAAAACCGAACAGGAACATTGGCCAAATGCCATTGCCCTGCATGACGGCAACCAGTGTTCCGTGGATCAGAACGGTCACTTCCAAGCCAAAGGTCCACCAGCGATTTGTATGGACGCGAGTGTAGAAGAGGCTGCCCTGCAGGAGAAGCAGAAACATGTAGAAGAATCCGATCAGGTGACCGGACGTAGACACCATGGGGTGAAACCAGAATGTGTAAATGATCGCCCACGCGAAAAAGTAACCGTGGTACGTGCGGGCGAAACGGACAACCTCTTTGGAAAAGGGAGCGGGACGGCCGAAGAACTGGCCCCTCCGGTTGTTTTCCATCAGCAGAACCCAGACGAGCAGGACGATTACTGCGCCCTGGCTGCTGAAGATTGGCGTGTCCTGGGCGAGACCGTCATACCAGATATGTGTCTGAATCAAATGCAGGAAGATGAAAAAGGCATTGGCAGCCAACGCCCAAATGTTAACCTTGTGCAGGCTTTTCGTATAGCGATGTTTGCGGAAACTCTGAGCATAATAAATTATGCCCCAAATAACCAGCTGGTGTGCCAGGTAGAATCCCCACGAAGTGGCGCGGGTCCAGAATGTCGGCGCCGGGAGTTTCCAGTAGTACCAGCTGGCGCCGGTGTCCGGTAGAAGCGCAACGCTTGCCAGTCGTGAATCCAGGGCCCAGATGAGGAGTGTGAACAGGGCGCTGAATGCTACACCGGCCCACAGTACGAATGAGGAGGGAGGCCGTGAATTGCTCCCGGATTCTGCCGAAGTCGCCGACATCTTTGGCGGTGTTGCTGCCCGCGGCTGCGCGTCAGCACTTTGACTTGTCATACTGGATCATCTCACTGAAAAGTTACACGCCCTTTCAGACGGGCTCATCCACAATTCGCATAGAAATCATATTGTCGGCCCATAAATCTTCTCTTCTGCATTCCATTTTACACCAGATCACCCAGCGCGGCAACGGTTTCGGGAAAAATGAAAGCATAGCCATCCTCTAGCAAGCGGGCCGGGACTGCCCGCTGCCCATCCAACAGCACGGTTGACATTTCGCCAAAGAGGAGTTGCAGCGCAAAAGATGGTGTCGGCAACAGGGAGGGCCTGCCCATTGCTCGTCCGAGGTCGCGCACGAACTCTCTGTTCCGTGGCGGATCGGGGGCTGCGAGGTTATAGGGACCCGAAGCGTTTTCGTTCTCCAGGAGAAAGCGGATCGCAGCCACCTCGTCGGCAATATGGATCCAGGGAAAGTACTGTCTGCCACTGCCCAGAGGCCCACCGGCAAACAGTCTGAAAGGGAGCGTCATTCTGGGCAGGGCGCCGCCTAGACCACTGAGAACGACCCCTGTTCGTATGACGACGCGCCGCACGCCCATCGCTTCAACCTCTGCAGTCGAGGCTTCCCAATCGGCGCAGACGCCTGCCAGGAAATCTTTCCCAGCCGACGTCTGTTCAGTCATGATCTCATCTTTGCCCGGTCCATAGTACCCCACGGCTGATGATTGAATCAGCGTCTTGGGCACACTTTCGGCATCGCGAATTGCCGACACGAGCGCGTTGCCAGCCCCAACTCGGCTCTGTCTTATTCTCTCTTTGCGTTCCGTGGACCAGCGTCCGTCGGCGATTCCTTCGCCGGCGAGATTGACAATCGCATCCACTTGGGACACAAGATGGCTCCATCCCTCGGCAGTCTCGCCGTCCCACCTCACCAGGCGGACGCCATTTTGCATCAGTGCTTGATTTCGTTCAGGAGACCTGGTCAGAACTGTAACTTCACAGTTGCTGTCGCGCAGGCTCCCTATCAGGGCCGATCCAATCAGCCCCGTTCCTCCAGCTACTAGCACTCTCATAGTATCCCTCCCATTCAGTGTATCTCCGTTGATCACCGGTGGTATGCGGTCGTTTTCCTATCTACGGCCGCCAACTATGCCCAGGCACTCAGTCCCATTTCCACAGAATGAATCAGAGCAGGGTGATGGGGTCGCACCCGCACGCCGAAACTGTGTTTTCCCGTCTCCTCAGGCATCAAAACGCCGCGAAAACAGATGCCGTCATCGTGGTGATGGTGGTCAGGATTGTGCGGCTCCTGTAAGGCCGCAAGCATCGGCACTGTCTTCGAGGCGACCGGATGAAGCTGCTCCGGTTCCGGCCTGGTCGCCTCCTCCCCTTCGTTGGCGGCCATTGTAACCAACTCGACTGCCAAGTCATTCACCGACAGCCTTCCCGGCCAGACCTGGGCCTTCACCTCGATTGCGTCGCCAATCATGGCCTGGGAGGGAGGAATTTCAGGAACTGCCACATAAACGGACTGCCATTCATTGCGCACGTGTTGCTTCCAATGCGCCACTTGGCGCCCCGTCTCGCCAAAGTTTTCGCGATAGGCACGACTGCTGTCCATTGCTGGAATATAGAGGGACCTGGCGTATTCCGACACCATTCGGCGCATACTGAACTGAGGGCCGCAGGTGGCAATTGCTCTTCGCATTCGTCCCATCCAGTCAGCCCGCCGGTCGTAGTACTCCGTCACGACCTCCTCTTCCAATATACTGTACAGGCTGAGCGCGTCGGCCTCATCCTGTGTGTCGATATCCTTGTACTCCCGCTCCTCGCCAATTGCCCAGCCATTCTTGGAATCGTAACCTTCTCGCCACCACCCGTCGAGAATACTGAAGTTAGGCGCCCCATTGATCGACGCCTTCTGGCCGCTTGTGCCGCTGGCCTCCAATGGCCGGCGGGGCGTATTGAGCCAGACATCCACGCCACCAACGAGATGACGACCGACATTGATGTCGTAATTCTCGATGAAGGCAATCTTGCCGAAGAAATCCCGCTCCTGGCTTAACCGATAAATGCGTTCGATCAGCGCCTTGCCAAAATCATCGGCCGGATGGGCCTTGCCGGCGAAGACGATCTGTACGGGCCTATCTGGATTGTTCAGCAGCCTCTTGAGCCGCTCTCTATCATGGAAGATGAGCGTTGCTCGCTTGTAGGTTGCAAAGCGGCGCGCAAATCCCAGAGTCAGCGCCTGTGGATCGAACACTTTATCGATTTCCGCAAGTTTCCAGTGACCTTCCCCATGACGCAACTGCTGCTTCTTCAAGCGTGCCCGCAGAAAGCCAACCAACTTCTGTTTGCTGGCGTTATGAGCCCCCCACAACTCCTCATCAGGTACCGATTCGATCCTTTGCCAGACGTCTGGGCAGTCCAAATCTTCCAGCCAGGACCTGCTGAAATAGCGATCATAGAGGGCTCGCATTTCCGGTGCCAGCCACGACTCGGTATGCACTCCGTTCGTGATGTGTCTGATGGGCACCTGATCTTCCGGTGTGCCGGGCCACAAATGCTCCCACATGCGCCTCGAAACCTGGCCGTGCAATGCGCTAACGCCATTATGATAGGCGCTCAGGCGAAACGCGAGCACGGTCATGCTGAATTCGGCGCCCCACTCGTGATCGTGGCGGGCCAGTGCCAGGAATCGTTCGCGGTCGATGCCCATCTGCCCCCAATATTGCCAAAAAAACTTATCGACCAGCTCAAACGGAAATGCGTCGTGGCCTGCCGCCACAGGTGTATGGGTAGTGAAGACGTTGCCAGCCCGCACGATTTCGACCGCAGTTTCGAATTCCATCCCCTCCTGTACCATCTCTCGAATACGTTCCAGGCTGAGGAAAGCGCTGTGGCCTTCGTTCATATGCCAGACGGTTGGTTCATAGCCGAGCGCTCTCAGAGTACGCACGCCGGCAATGCCCAATACGTACTCCTGGCTGATACGCATCTCGTGATCTCCGCCGTAGAGCCGGGCGCTGAGTTCCCGATCCTGATGGGCATTCTGCTCTACGTCAGTGTCCATCAGGTAGAGGACTATCCGGCCCACATTGATCTTCCAAACCTTGGCGTAGACGGTTCGTCCTGGTAGATCAACATGGACGACAACCGGGATACCCTCGGCATCCAGAGCTTGGGTAGCAGGCACTTCGGAAAAGTCAATCTTCTCATAGATCGCTTCCTGCCGGCCCTCGGCGCTGATCTGTTGCGTAAAGTATCCTTGTGGATACAGAAATCCGACGCCTACGAAAGGCAGGCCCATGTCGCTCGCCTCTTTGCAGTGATCGCCGCTCAGGATTCCAAGTCCCCCACTGTAGATTGGCAGAGCTTCATGTAGGCCGAACTCGGCACTGAAGTAGGCGATCAACTCGTGCCGACGGTCAGGGAAATGGCGCTTGAACCACGTGTCTGCATCCTCGGCCATATAGTCGTCAAATCGCTGAAGGACTGAACGGTACCGGCGTAGATAATCATGGTCGCACGAGGCAGCTTGCAACTGTTGCAGCGACACCGTGCGCAAAAACTTGATTGGGTTCTCGCTAACCTTTTCCCACAGTTCTTTATCAATTGACTCATAGAGATCCTGCGCGTCCGGGTTCCAGGTCCACCAGAGATTGTATGCCATTTCTTGCAAACGATGGATGGTCTGCGGAAGAGGAGGTCGTACGGAGATGTTTCCTACTATTTTCACTGTTTCAGACTCCTGAAAGTTTATGCTCGATTTAACTGCCTCGTACTCTGTACGGCCGCTGTGTCGACGAGCCATCTGAACTGGCCGCTCGTCGGTTGCACGCCCTGCACAGGAAATACGTGGGGCTGGGGCGGGCCATTCAAAACTCTGTGCAACGTGTCAGCTTTGGAGGCGCCGCTGACCATAATCAGAACATGACGCCCGGCATTGATAAGCGGATAAGTAAAGGTCAGCCGAAATGCGTCGAACTTGCCGACGTAGTCTGCCGCGACCAGCCGATCGGTAACTTGCAGTGCCTTTGAGCCGGGTAAAAGGCTGGCCGTGTGGCCGTCGTCACCCATCCCCAACAAGATCAGGTCCAACCGCGGAATGCCTGCCTCTTCAGCAGGGACAGTTTCACGAATAACTTTCTCGTAAGCGGCCGCCGCCTTTTCTGGTGGCAGTTCCCCTTCCATGCGAGCCACCAGCCTCGGAGCGCGCGGCAGTCGGTCCAGCAGCGTTTCGCGGGCCAGTCGGTAGTTGCTTTCGGCATGATCCGACGGCACACAGCGTTCGTCGCTCCAGAAGATGTTGCATCGACTCCAGTCGATTTCACTGTCCGCCGCCAGGAGTTCATATACCGGCCCTGGCGTGGAGCCGCCGGCGAGTGCGATGTTGAAGGCCCCCCTCTGCTCAATGCTGATCAGCGACGCAGCCACTATCATCCCCGCTGCAGTCCGGGCGAACTCTGTCTGATTCGGTTGGACTATAACACTTCGATTGGAAAAGAAACGTTTGGTTCTGCCGCTTTCCCCAACCTTAGTCTTAGATTCCTCGTTGGTCATAGAATAGTTTTTTTCCAACCGCAACTTGCTTGCAACTTGCCGAGGTTTGCTTTGCGGGTCATGAATTCGCATACTTCTGGATATGCTGGACCGGAATCCTCTCGGCCTCCTGGTCATTCTTTCCATCGCAGTTTTGACTGTCATAGTCGCCGGCCCGTTCTTGCAAATGGACGGCATTCCGGTGAGTATCGGCGACGTCCAGATCCATCTTCACCGTAGTGCAGCTATCGAACGAGCTTTCAGGCAGGGCGTCTATTGGCCGCGCTGGTTTCCGGAGCTATATAATAATCTTGGCGCACCGGATTTCCATCATTATAGCCCAGGTTTGTACTGGCTGGTAGCCGCGGCCCATCGAATTGGCTTCAGGTTGGACAACGCCCTGAAGCTGGTAATGGCAGCGGCACTGATGCTATCTGGCTTTGGCGTCTATGGCTGGCTGCGGCAGGCCTTCAGCCCAGCCGCCTCTCTGGCCGCAGCATCGATTTACCTCCTCCATCCAGTTATCCTGACTCGAACTGTTTGCTATGCAGGCGACTACCCTCAGGCGCTGGCTCTCCTTTTGCTGCCCGTCTGCCTGGGAGCCTGCACAGCTCTTCACAATAGGGCCTCTGCCCGCACTTGGCTGGCGGCCACATTTGCCATGACCGCTCTGGCCGTCTGCCACAATCTCATGGCACTTGTGGGTGGTGCCTTGCTGCTCTCTTGGTGGCTAATGATGTTTGTCGGCTATCGCAAAATAGATGGATCACTGCGCTGCGGCGCCGCCGCCTTGCTAGCCGTGCTGCTCACAGCTTCATTCTGGCTGCCTGCTGTGGCCGACTTGCCCTATGTGCAGTTCGACAGCACGCAAGAGAAAATTGCCCATTTCGGCGAATTCTTCCTTGAGTGGTGGCAGTTAACCGGCTTCCAGTCACCTATTCTGGATAGCAGAGCCGGCAAACCTTTATGGCCGACCGACACTTTCGGTGTGACGTCCTGGCTGGCGCTCCTCACCGGCCTGGCAGCTGCAGTGATTGGCCCAAAAGTAGAAAACATCGAGTCTGGGGTGCAGCCGGCTCTTTTTTCGCTTTGGCAATGCTCGCTATGGCATCAAGCCTTTCCAAACCGTTGTGGGCAAGGTTACCGGAACTGAGGCTCTTTCAATATCCTTCACGCTTTCTGCTAGTTGCCCCGCTCGGAGCTTCCGTAGCGGCTGCTGAGGGAACCGAAGTTTTGGGAAAGCGCTACAGGTGGCTGTCCGGCATCGACATGGTTCTTGCCTCTCTGCTTGTAATCTTTCCCTACCTGTTTCCTGAACACGTGCCCATGTTCTCCGCCTTCAGGCCGGTTAAAGATTTGTCCCCGAACGAGACCCGCGGCTTCGGCCCTAAGTTGAACGCCTGGGGAATGACCAGTTTCGAAGAATTCCTTGTCTAGGGCGCTGACATGCGAGTAATGCGGGGAGAGATTGAAGAACCCCGGGCAACGCGGCTGACCTGGCGTTCACCCCACGAGGGGTCCGTTGATCTGTCCAGGCAGGCAGAGCCTGCCCTTCTGCGCCTACACTACCACCCCTGCTGGAGCTCGGGCACACAGGCAAGCCTTTCAAGAGGTCCTGCAGGATGGACACAGGTGACAGGATTGCTTCATCCAGAGCAGCCGCTAGCTATCCATTGGAAGGGAACTATTTGGCAACAGCGAGGAGAACCGCTGAGGCTGTTAGGTCATACGGCCATCGTCGCTGTTCTCCTGATTCATCTCATTCGACGGAAGAGTGTCAAGGGCTTTGTGGAGAGGAGGCAGATCGAGTCTAATCGCACAGCCAGGTTGAAGCTGATTTTCACACGATTCTTCATCTTTTTACACAGCATCTACGGCGGTCGTGGGCTGTCGAAAACAAGAGTACTCTGCGCCCGCCCAGTAAGGTGTGGAACCCGGAACTGTACTACATAGAGACCATGAGTCTTATACTACCCACCGACATTCCGCCCATCACCTACTCTCTGGTTTCTGGTCTTTCTTCCTCTTCCGCTGAACGTCTAAGTGTTCCCGGCTCAACAGACGGACTGCTGCACTTGCGGGAAATGACTGTCGCTCCACTGCGACCCGGTCTTTTGCAGAGGGTGCGACCAACGACGAAGGCGCCGGCTGGCACCGATGACGGCCTACTCTTGCAGGGCTACGACCTGTTGGATGAGCCTGCTGGCCACTCCCTCCGCCTCTTCTGGGAAACCGGCGAGGCCGTCTCCAGCGATTGGATCACGTTCATACATATGACCGACCCACAAGGAGACCCTGTTGCCCAGTTCGATGGCCCCCCGTTCGCCGGCCTGCTGCCGTCAAGCAAGTGGGAACCAAACAGTCTGTACATTGACAGCCGCAGACTCGAACTGCCAGGTAGCATAGCCCCGGGCGACTATCTGCTTCGCATTGGCCTGTACAGTATAGAAAGCGGGGAGAGACTGCCGTTCTTACCCGATGACAGCGGACAACGGGATTTCGAGAGCGGTCAACTTGTGGCCCAGATTAGAGTGCAAGAAGCGGGGTCGTGTTACATCTGTAGCGGGGATCGGTAGCAGGGATGGAGTGTTTTTGCCCTCTCGTCTTAGAGGAGGCATAGTCACTCTGCAAACCAGTGTTGGCCTTCTTTCTCCAGCAACCCGTCGGCCTCTCTGGGGCCCCATGTGCCTGCCGGGTATTTCGGCAATCGGAAAGGTTGGCTTCCATTGGATGACTGATCCTCCTGCAACTGCCAGCCATCCAACACCTGCGTAATCCTCTGCCATGCCAACTCCACTTCATCTCGTCTGGTGAAGAGCGTGGAATCTCCCAGCACAACATCCAGCAGAAGCCGTTGATATGCATCCGGTGGATCGCCAAAACTGTGGCCATAGGTGAATTCAAGGTTGACGGGCGTCAAATTTACGGACGGTCCTGGCCGCTTGGCCAGCGTCTTGAGCGTGATTCCCTCATCCGGTTGGATGCGCATTGTCAGAACATTGCGGCTGAGGCTATCTCCGTTCAGCCGCTCCCCCGGAAATGCTGTTTGTAAGCCCATTTCACCCTGACTCGAATCGCCATCGAATCCTTCGGTGGAGTCAAAAAGCAGGTGTGGCGCCCGTCGAAAAGTAACCGATATCTCGGATGCCTTGCGCGGCAAGGCCTTGCCTGTACGCAGATAGAATGGGACGCCCTGCCAGCGCCAGTTGTCTATCTCGAGGCGCCAGGCTACATATGTCTCCGTTGTGGAGTCAGATGCAACTCCGTTTTCGTCGAGATAGGCAGGGACCGGGCGTGTGTCGGCTGTGCCGGCGTCGTACTGAGCGCGCACTACGTAATCTGGCACCTCGTCCATACTCAACGGGCGGATGGCCTGAAGCAAGTTGACCTTCTGGTCGCGCACCGCTTTGGCGTCGAATGCAATCGGCGGCTCCATTGCAGTAAGTGAAACGAGCTGCATAAGATGATTCTGCATCATGTCCCGCAGGGCGCCGGATTTCTCATAGTAACCGCCCCGGCCCTCCACGCCTATGCTTTCCGCCACTGTGATCTGCACGTTGTCTACGTAGTTGCGATTCCAAATTGGCTCAAATATCCCATTGGCGAAACGGAATACCAGTACATTCTGGACCGTCTCTTTGCCCAGGTAATGGTCGATTCGATAGACCTGATCTTCGTCAAAAACAGAAAGGACATGGTCATTGAGTTTGTGCGCGCTCTGTAAGTCACTGCCGAACGGCTTCTCGATGACAACGCGAGTCCAATTGTGTCCGCCGGCAGGCTTCACGAGGTCGGCATTGCCCAGACAGGTGATGATCGGTTCGTAGACCGACGGTGGCGTAGACAGATAGAATAGGCGATTGCCGCCGATGTTCCACTGCTCTTCCAACATGCTGATGCGTTCCTGCAACTGCTTGAAGCCTTCGTCGTCGTCATATTCACCCGAGATGTAGAAAAGACGCGCAGCAAAGGCGTCCCACGCCGAGCTCTGGAATTCGACTTCAGAATTCCCAACCATGCTGCTACGGGCGCGCAGGCGGAACTCATCATCGCTCAAGGGAGAACGCGCGTAACCCAGTATCACAAAGTTGGGCGGCAAGAGCCGCTGCTGCGATAGCTTGTAGATTGCGGGCAGCAACTTTCGATTCGCCAAGTCGCCGGACGCGCCGAATATCACCATCATCGCCGGTGACGAAACCTGAAACTGGGCGTGTATGTCCGGCGCTTCCTCTAAAATGATTCCTTCACTCATTATTGGCTACCTCTTTCCCTGGTGCCTGCTGCCTCTTCACTTGATGCCTCATCACCTATTGCCTCATCACGAGGGCCGCCTCAAATACTTCCGCCATTGTCGGTCGTGCGTGGGTATGCGATCACTGGCGAGTTCACTGCAACTTGCAGCGGCAGATCCGTAACGTAGCCATCAGACGGTCCCAGTCGCGCGGTGAGATGCGTGCCCGTTGGAAGTTGGACAGTAATCAACTGGTCGTGGCCGAAGAAAAGAGAGTGTCGTACACGCGACGCCGGCAGGCCGGGCTGCGCCGCCAAAAGCTCGATATTTTCCGGCCGCAGTAAAATGTCCACGGGACCGCGAATGGGCTTGCGCGCCGCTAGTATCCCTAACTCACACTCAATAGAATCTCCGTGTCCTACGCCCGGTAGGAAATTCGCGTCACCGATAAATTCAGCCACCGCTCGCGTAGCCGGATTTAGGTAAAG
This sequence comes from Caldilineaceae bacterium, assembly GCA_963662575.1. Taxonomy (GTDB): domain Bacteria; phylum Chloroflexota; class Anaerolineae; order Caldilineales; family Caldilineaceae; genus Bin5. Next base: position 3,625,318 of record OY759723.1, on the reverse strand, counting down.
TTCATGGGGAGAGGCTACCTGCTTCACGTTGCCATCCAGCATGACCGCGACTCGGTCGACAAGGCTCAGAGCCTCCTCCTGATCATGCGTTACAAAAATGGCAGTCGTTTTGGCAGCGCGTAGAATCTCGCGCACTTCGGCGCGTACACGAGCGCGTAAGCTGGCGTCCAGGTTGCTGAAAGGCTCGTCCAACAGTATCAAGGCTGGTTCAGGAGCTAAGGCCCTTGCCAGAGCAACTCTCTGCTGCTGGCCTCCGCTCAATTCATGGGGCATCCGTTCTTCGAGCCCCATCAACCCTGTCAACGCCAGGGTCTCTTTGGTGCGGGATTCTCTGTCGCCCGACGCCATGCGGCGCAGCCCAAACTCGATGTTAGCGCGAACACTCACATGGGGGAACAGGGCATATTCCTGGAACACCATGCCAACGCGACGCCGTTCCGGTTGTACGTGGACTGACTTGCTGGCCACTACGGCGCCATCAATTTCGATGGTGCCGCCATCCACTCTTTCAAAACCGGCGATCAGGCGTAGCGTCGTAGTCTTTCCGCACCCGGAAGGACCTAAAAGTGCCACCAACTCGCCGCTATCAGCTATCAAGTTAACATCACTTGCAGCAACGACAGGGGCGGCCTTCGTACCAAAAACTTTGGATACGCCCTGCAAGCGCAGGCCAGGTGGACTCTGTTCCGTTCGACTCATGGCGGTATTGGTCGATATTCGACAGCCAAAGCAAATTCCTAGCCGCCGCCCATTTCCCTTTCCTCCTGCATGAGCACAAAAAATATGCTGAAGGCCGACAGCGCCAGCAGCATCAGCGCCGGTGCCGCCGCCCGAGCAAAAAAGGCCTCGTCAGTAGCCGACCAGATTTGCGTTGCCAAAGTGGAAAACCCTGTCGGACTCAAAAGCAGAGTTGCAGGCAACTCCTTGATCGTCGTCAGAAAGACAAGCGCCATCCCCGCAAGAACACCCGGTCGCACTATGGGGGCTGTAATCCGCCGGAACACGGCCCGATTACCAAGGCCCAGGCTGCGCCCGGCTTCCTCAAGACGAGGATTCATCTGCAGCAAACTTATCTGCATTGCACCCATGGCCTGAGGCAAGAAACGGACGACGTAGGCAAACACAAGCATCCACAATGTCTGATAGAGGCGCGGCGCGAAATTTGCCCCGAAAAAAACCAGGCTGAGCGCAATCACGATTCCCGGCAGCCCGTAGCCAATATACACAGCCCGCGCCGCCAAAGTCATCAGCCTTCCCCCTATGCGTATCGCCGCATAAGCAACCGGCAGCCCCAATGCTGCCGCGGCTACGGCCGCCAAGGCCCCGGCGCGGAAGCTATTGAGTGTCGCCGTCCATACTGGCGCCAGTGATTCGCCCGAGTCCATGCCTCGCAACAACCAGAACAGGATCACACCGACAGGCAGCACCAAGGCCGCCGTAACCACCGATCCGCAAAAAAGAAGTGCCGGCCATTTCCTGTGTGCGAGTTCAATGCGTTTGCGCGGCGCTGCCACCCCCGCGCTGCTGCGGTAATAACGGGGACGACCGCGACCTCTGCTGTTTCTCTCCAGCACCAGTAGTATAATCGCAAAAACGATCAGCGCCAATGAGAGGAGAGATGCAACGTTCCGATCGAAACTACTCAAATACTGAACGTAAATTGCCCGGGTGAAACTGTTGAATCGCAGTAGCGAGACCGCGCCAAAGTCGCTGAGCGTGTAGAGCGCAACCAGTAGTCCGCCTGCCGTTATCGCGGGCCGCAGATTGGGTAACGTGACCTTCAGGAATGTTTGCCACCCGTTGTACCCTAGCGAACGCGCTGCCTCCTCGACCGCAGGATCAAATCTGTGCAACGCCGCGCGAATGCTCATAAAGATATAGGGATAGGTAAATAGCGTCAGCACCCAAAGTGCGCCAGTGAAACCATAGATTGACGGCAGACGGTCTACGCCAAGGGGAGACAACAGTTCTTGCAGGGCGCCGCGGGGCCCGAACATGGCAATCAATGTGAATCCACCGACATAGCTTGGGATGACCAGGGGCATCATCGCCAGCACCGTCCAGATTCGCCAGCCCGGCAGATCTGTCCTTTCCGTCAGCCAAGCGAACGGCAGAGCCAGAACGAGAGACAACGTGGTGACACTGCAAACGAGGATTAAGCTGTTCCACATGACGCGGACCGTACGCATGCGAAACAGCAGGTCAACCCCCTCGGTCCAGCCGACGCCGCCAGCCCGGTAGACGAGATATGCCAGTGGCAACAGCATCACAAGCGCGATAAGAACGACAATCGCCTTGAAGAGAACGCCAAAGTATTTGCGAACCGACAAGTCAGGGGAATGTTCGGGAAAGCTCAAGGGCCCAGACGAATAGGCTTTGCGCAGGACCTGATAGGCAATGTTCCTCCGAGGCGGCGCCGGCGACCTGCTTTTCTTGCTCATCTACCTCTCGAACCCATTCTCAACCGAGTTTCTCGCCCGCGGTTGTGGCCGACATTCAGGCCATACTGTTGCATAATCGAGGGCCAGAACAGCCAGACAAGGCCAATCAACGGCTGAAAGAGAGGAAAAAAGCCGTAGTCAGCACCGAAGTTGCGCCAAACAGTACGACCTATTGTTGCGGGGAAGATCATGCTCAAGGTGCCAACCACCAGAGTGAGAACAGTCTCAAAGGCCAGGACCCCTACAGAAAGACGCCAGCCCCAACGTACTCGGCGGGCGAAACCAATCGTCGCAGTCAAATAGCAGAGCGCGGCAACCAAACTAAGAGTGGGCGCAAGATAGTTAACCACGTCCGCCTTCAAGACGAGTTGGAACGTGGCTCGGACGCCGGTGGAAAGTGCCAGAAGAGGATAAGATACGGTTAGAATGTAGCCCAAAACGGTCACCAACTCGGTTGAGCCGGATCCTTCCCCTGCTTTACCTGAGCCGGACCGCAAACTGGTCATTTATCCCGCGATCGGCGAACGGATAGGAGCGTTATGTTTAGCTTCTATCCTTCATCCACCAACCACTCCTCGATAGCTGCCCGGGCCTCACAATAGTTGCGAACGACAGGTAGGGCGGGATGATCGTCGACAACATTGTCCGGTGGATCGAATAGCAGCCCGGTGTCCGCCCTTTCAAGCATCGCGATGTCGTTATACGAATCACCCATAGCCATCGTCTGGAAATGGAGTTCATGAAAAGCCGAAATTGCTTTCCGTTTGGACTGGTCCAGGCGCAGGCGATAGCCGGTGATGGTCCCGTCCTCATCAACTTCCAGAGAATGACAGAAAATTGTAGGGTAGCCGAGTTTGGCCATCAACGGTTTGGCAAACTCGTAGAAGGTGTCGGAAAGAATGACGAACTGCGAGCGGGCGCGAATCCAGTCTACGAAACTCTCCGCCCCTGGCAGCGGCGAGACGGTTGCAATTACTTCCTGAATGTCCTGCAGACGCAGATTCCGTTCCTTCAGGATTTTCAGCCTCATCTGCATAAGTCGATCATAATCCGATATATCGCGTGTCGTCAGTCGCAACTGCTCAATGCCGGTCTTTTCAGCAAAAGCGATCCAGATTTCAGGGACCAATACACCCTCCAGATCGCTCGCAAAAAGCCGGGGTCGTAAATCAGGCAATATGTACTCCTCTCAATAGGTCAAGTGGATGCCGGCCAGATGGTCAGTCCGGTTCGTATAGCGAACTATGACAAACATACCGCTGTCTCTCATCGAAGACAAGAAGTCTACTCGAGTGATACCGGTATTGTGGTGGTTGAAGTAGATTTCGTTGCCCGGCAGCCGGCCAAGAAGGGCTTTGAGAAGACTATCCAAAAAGGTGCCGTGGCTGACAGCGGCGATTCCTTCATCTTCCTCTGATTCTTTGGCCATCTGATGCAACGCTTCGGCGACCCGCACCGCACGCGCATGGCAGGCGGGCCGGTCCTCTTCTGCACCTTGCCACCACCCGTTTTCGCCCACACCGTCTAGACGGTATCCGGGGAATTTCGCACTCATCTCGGCCCGGCTGAGGCCGGGAAAGCCGACAGCCTCGGCGCTGGCGTCAGGCCTGAGAAATATGCCGCCATGTTCATGCAGGTCCAGCCAAACCGACGGACTGGTGCCCAAAGCGTCGGCCACGGGTTGCATCGTCTGCATTGTGCGCAACATGGGGCTACAATAGAGACGAGAGATCGCCACGTCGCCCATATATGTGCCAAGAAGGCCCGCCTGCTCCTCGCCCATTGCTGTCAGGGCGGGTTCGGCCACCCGCTGACTCGTATAAGACGACCAGGAGACTTCGTCTTCCGGCTCCTTCAACTGTTCAGCAAGCAGATTGTTGGTTGACTGTCCGTGCCGAATCAGATACAGGATCATGAGTGCCATCTCCAGACTGAAAAGAAGGTGATTCAAGAATTTCAGTTGACACAAGACTGCGATTTTCGACTGTTGAGAGTACATGAACATAGGCAAAAAGGCAAGAAATAGAGGCTACAAAAGAGGGGGGAGTGGTGAAAACATTTTATTCCGTATAATATGTTTTATACCAAGTAAAAAATAGGGGGAGGGGGGCGGCTTTGCCTTTGTGGCCGCCGCCGCCCAAGGGATCGACCATGGATGTTGCTAGACAGGAGTTCTGTGGCTGTACTCGGGTCGAAGTCATCCTGTTCTCGGGAAATCAAAGGCAGCGAACTGCCCAGAGCGAGATCACCCGAATAAGAGTCCCCCTTTTTGGAAGGAAACTGGCTCGCGTGTACATTACCTTTTAGCTTATTCGCAGAGCGTGTTCCCACCTGGCCTTGCCGGAACCGCAAGGGCAGCTGCTTCTTTTCATTGATAATGAATAACGACGCCGAAGAGCCGAAAAGCGGCAACACATCCCATACCGAGCCTAACGTTTCTGACGAAATCCTGCTTAAGCTCAGTGCGGAGCCCCAACAAGCCCCACCCTCAGACCGGACGGGAGGGCGCCGCAATGCCGCCGAAGACCACCGCCTGGCCAGAGCGCAGGCGCCCCGCTTACTAATTGTCGGCTTCGCCGGCATTGTCTTTCTGGGAACGCTCTTACTGAAGCTGCCCGCCGCGACCACCCCGGGCGTTTCGATCTCTTGGATCGAGGCTGTGTTTACCTCAACCAGTGCCGTGACAGTCACTGGTCTGGGCGTACGCACGACGTCCACCGATTTCAGCCGTTTTGGACAGATTGTAATCCTGATCCTGCTTCAGGTGGGCGGCGTTGGCTTTATCGCCTTCAGCGTACTCCTCTTCCGTCTGGTAGGAAGGCAGGTCACTCTGAATGAGAGATTCGTAATCCAGCAATCGCTGGGCGCCGACAAGCAGTTCACGCTCACGCGCAACTGGGGGCGGCTCGGTAGCGTCGCCAATCTCGCCCTGTATGTCCTCATCGTAACGGTGTCGATCGAAGCGGTTGGTACACTCCTATTGTGGCTGCGCTGGCGGACCGAGTTGCCCGACGGCGAGGCCTTGTGGCTGGCCCTCTTTCACTCTGTCAGCAGCTACTGCAATGCCGGCTTCGATCTCTTTGCCGGCAGCGACCATGCTCCGGTGTTCGGTTTCGGCGCCGATTACTATACGCTTGCGGTGATGTCTGCCCTGATCGTCCTTGGCGGCGTCGGCGTTGCCGTATTGTACGATGTGGTCAGCTACTTCAGGAATCGCATGCTGGCCCTTAACACTCGTATCACATTATCGCTGACAGCCGCGCTCCTTATCGTCGGCCTGGCCGTCATGCTTCTTGATCGCCACCTCTATGATGTCACCTTGGCCGCTCACTCCTTCGGCGAGCAGCTTGCAATCAGCATCTTCACGATAATTTCCTCGCGGACGGCCGGTCTGACTATCCTGCCCATCGATCAACTCAGTCAGAGTACACAGCTAATGCTGCTGTTCTGGATGTTCGTTGGCGGCGCCCCGGCAAGCATGGCCGGCGGCGTTACCAGCAGCACTGTAGGTGTCTTGCTAATCTCCGCCCTGGCTACCGCCAAAGGTGGCGACAACCAGGCTGTGGCGTTTGGCCGGTCCGTGCCCAGAGAGACGCTGAACAAGGCGGTTGCAATAATGACGGTCAGCACGCTTCTGGTTGGGGCAGTCACGATCGTCTTGTCACTGCTAAACCAGGGCGACATCTTTGCGCTTGGCTTCGAAGTAGTAAGCGCCTTTGCGAATGCCGGCTACTCCCTTGGCTTCACGCACAAGCTCAACGCTTGGGGACAGGTTCTGATTGCGTTTACCATGTTTTGGGGCCGACTGGGGCCACTAACCATAGTAATTGCTCTGGCGCAGCGCGAGCGCCCCTCCTTGCTCCAGTACCCCGAGGAGCCGGTTATACTGGGGTAATGGTATCCTCTGCAGTTTGAACTCTCGTTGAATATGAAAGTGCCATCTAGCTTTTCAAAGTCCAGGAGGAATGAAACCCTATGAGTGAAACCGAAACTTACACACTTGCAGATATGCAGGCTGGCGCCGAGGCCGCGGTAAGAACCTGCATGGCAGTGCAGCCCGGCGAACGCGTCCTCATTCTGGGTGACATAGGCTCGTCGCTGATCAGCCAGGCACTGGCCGATGCCGCCAGTCCCATAGCCGCCGAGGTTGAGACGCTCACTCTGGAGTCGCTCGGCACTCGCCCAGTTACGGAGATGCCCTCAGAACTCCAGGCCGCTCTGGCGAAATTCCAGCCGAATGTCAGCTTCTATACGGCTAGCAGTCGGCCGGGGGAACTGAAGTTTCGCATGGCCTACATGCCGGCGGTTATGCAAGCCAATCCTGCCGGCGCTCGCCACGGCCATATGATCAACATCACGCCGCCTCTGATGATGCAGGGCATGCGGGTCGACTATCAACGCATCTTCGATGTAACCATGCGGGTCCACGAGCTGGTCTCTCGCGCCGCGTCGATCAGAGTCACCAACCCAAAAGGGACGGACTTCACGGCCGTGTTAAACCCGGAATTCAACTGGATTCCCTGCCACGGCCTTTACCATGAGCCTGGCCAGTGGGGAAATCTGCCGGAAGGGGAGACCTTCACCTCGCCAGGAAACAGCAATGGTACGCTGGTCGTAGACGAACTGGGCGACTATTTCAGCGAACGATACGGGATTCTCGAAACGCCGGTGACCTTTGAGGTAGAAGATGGACGTGTCCGCGCGGTGCTGTGCGAGGACAGTGCATTGGAAGAGGACGTCCGATCCTACATTTTCGGCGCCGAGAACGCCGACCGTGTCGGCGAGTTCGCGATCGGGACGAACATCGCGCTAACCGGCCTGGTCGGAAACTTGCTGCAGGACGAGAAATTTCCTGGTGTACATGTGGCTTTTGGTGACCCGTACGGTAAACAGACCGGCGCCGATTGGAAGTCCGAGCACCACGTCGACGTTATTCCAACGAAGTGCACAATTGAGGTGGATGGCGAACAGATCATGTCCGACGGAGAGTTTGCGGCTGAGATTCTTGGGGAATAGTTACCGCGCAGGACGAGGCCCGCCAGCCTTGCGGGACTGGCCAAAAAAATTCGCCCATACTGCATCGTCGAGACGGGACGCAGTATGGGCGTCGACTTTAGTGAGTTTTCTCGCGATCCGACGAGCCAGGAACGAAACCTCCTGCAACCCCCTAGTTGGTGGCGCCGAAAGTTGTAATGCGCGGCCGGAATGCTCGATCGAAGGCTTCCAGTTTTTCTTTGAACCAGGAATGGTGCTCAGGCCATTGCGCACGATTGGTCGGATCGGCATTGTATCTTCGTAACATGACCTGCCCTTGTTTGTGTTCGGGCAGTTCGCGCCACTCCAGTGCGTCACCGATTTCCGCTCCGATTTCCCCGCGCTGCTGATAAAGTGTATTGTATGAGACCTCAGCATCGCCCTCGCGGATTACCAATTGAACGCCAATCCCGCCCTCTCGCATGTTGTTGAAGGCAGTCATACGTAGACGCCAGTGGCCGACGTCGAAATTCATCCAATTCTGCGATCGCGGCGTCCCCGGGCGAATGAAGCTGCCACTGTCCTCCAGATGCTTCCGCAACTCTTGCCAATACTCCATCTGCAGTTCATTTTCTACGAGCTGATATTCCAGTTGCAATTCATTTTCAACCTGCTGCAACTGATCTTCCAGCGTTGTTTCGTCTGGCTCAGGCGCAGGCGAAGGGGCCGGGGGAGGCGTATTGTTGACAGTGCTCCGACTGGGTGATTCCGACCTTCCAGCCGAGCTGCTCGGCTTGCTTACAAGATGAAACTTAGGGGCAAGGGGCGATTCGCCGATTCGCCACAACTCTACTTCCAATCCGAAAAAACTTATGTTGTCGCTCGTAATTTCATTCAGCCAGTTGAGCGTATTTTGGTCTTCCTGAGTAAATTCCGCCGCCACCCACACCATGGTCACGGCCTTCAACTCCGCAGCGAAGGTGAGGAGTTGTCCCAGATGACTCTGGTCGGTATGTTCCAACTGATTCTGTATCACCGCATAGCCGCCACCGCCGCGGGTACGGCAGACCACCCCCCGCGGGTAGGGCGAGACCCAGCCTTCCATGTCTTCCAACTCCAGGTCCAGGTTGATCGCTTCCCCTAGCAGTGCCAAGCTGTCGCCTCGGGTCAGCCACGAGGCAAAATCGCTGTCTTCACTTACCCATACGGTTCGCAGTTCTACTTGTTCCAGGCGGCCAAAGTCAAACTGTATCATCCGATTGTTCCCTCCAATAACGAACTGCTGTAATTTACGTTAAATATTAGCCACACCCGGAACCTTTCATAGCGAAAGATCAAAGTTTGGTTTTTGAAGCATGAAGGGGGCTTTCTCTATCCGAAAGCGTAGCACTCCACACCATAAGTTTTACACGATCTGTATCGTAACCGCAAGCGCCGCTTTCGCACACTTGACAGTACTCGAGGGCATTTGTATTATAGACAAATACTTTCAATTGTCCCACAGACAATCATCGCATTTTGAAGGCTGCTCATCCTGCGGGCGTAGTTCAGTGGTAGAACGTCAGCTTCCCAAGCTGAATGTCGACGGTTCGAGTCCGTTCGCCCGCTCTATTTCTTTGGCTCCCCAACTGCTTTGCCTGCTTTCCCTGATCCAGGCCGCTGGTTCTGAACCTCTGTCCTAACCTCGTCATCCTTCAAATCTCTGAGAATATTCCACGCAGTTTTCGGCTTCAACCGTTGAAGAGGTCGGACTCGACTACGCGCAAGCTCAGATCTCCCTGGCCGGTCATGACCCAGAGCAGCCCCGGTGTTGGCTCGAATACGTAGGGGTAGGATATCCACGCATCTTTCTCGCGGGCAATCACACGCGGCGCCGACCAGCTGCGGCCTTCGTCATCGGAAACAGCGACCGAAAGCTCCTCTCGCTGCCAACTGGCCTCATCCTCCGAAAGTTGGCCGCTGCGTCGCAGGAAACTGTCGGCCCCTTCCGGGTAGAGACGGTTCCAGGCCAGCAGAAGTCGGCCGCTCTGCAAACGGGCAAGGTAGCCCGGAGACTTGCTGGCCTCGATCGAACTGGGCCGGATAATACGCCACGAAAGACCATCATCCTCGGATATGGCTTCCCAGAAACGATCCCAATTCGTGCGAATCAACATCCAAAGCGTGCCATCCCGCCGCTGGACAAAGGTCGGCTCAAACGCGCCATCGTGGTGACCGTGACCCCCAAGATCGATAATGTTGCTCCCGCGCCAGCTCTTGCCGGCATCGCCCGACGAATATACCCTTATCACATTCCTACCTGGGTGGCGCAGGTAATACTGGTTGGTCACCACAATTCTGCCATTGAAAGTCTCGATCATGTTGATCGGTGGGTGACCGCAAATGCCTTCAAATAGACGCTGCCGGTCAACCCAGGTCGCACCGCCGTCCAGGCTGCGGATACTCCACAGATCGCTGTGGGCGTCTGCGCCCGGTTCGCCACTCTCATCGTCCCAGTTCAACACCCGAACATCCATCCAGACGAAGACAAGGACTCCGTCGCCAGTCGCCAGCAACTGGCCCCGATTGGTGGGTATGCCTGGCCCGGGTGAGGGCAGGTCGGGGCCCTCGCCGCGGTACATTGGACGCGGCGCTTGCCAACTGTCTCCATCATCCCTGCTGACGATCGTAGCATTCCCGGCAATGGCCATGAGTCCACCGTCGGACAACCTTACAAATGGCTTGCGTGTGTCGATCGAAAGAGGCCGGCAGATTGGGTCAATCCACCGCTCAATGAGAGGTTCATCTCTGCTTTTTTCGCTCATGTCCCATACCTCTTGATACGCTACTAAGTGACTCTCCTCCAATGCAGAGCGCACTGCAGTGATTACACGAACATTATCACGTGGCGATGTCTCCGTCAACCCGAAAATGGCAATGCGACTAGAAAGAGTTAATACGGAAAACGCTCTGTTTCGACACTCTCGCGCTTGACTGTACACAGCCAAGACAGTATCCTGATTCCCGCAGCGCTCTGCAGTCTTGCATACCTGAATGCTCGTTTCATCTGTATTGCTATGCGAATGTCCGGGGATGGGAAGGGAAGGCGTTGCCGTAGATGCAACCCTCTGCGTCTTAGCCGTCAGTTCTTCCCAGGCAGTTGTTTCGCCCTGCATCTGCCTTTATAGCAATTTACATCGGCCATTCTTGAGAGGAATCGACCCCTGCTCACCAGAGCACTCTATCCATGACTACAGAAATGATCATTCTTGTCGTCATTCTCTTCGTGGCGACCTATCTATATCTGACTGACTGGTTAGCGACAGAGACGACCTCGGCCCTCGCCATCGCCGCGCTTGCCCTAACCGGCATCCTGAATACAGGTGAAGCACTCTCTGGATTTGCCAGCACCGCCACACTTACAGTGGGCGCAATGTTTGTGATCAGCGGCGGCCTGCTACGCACCGGCGCCCTGGAAATCGTCACGGTCGGTCTTGCCCGTTTTTCCGGCGGAAGTCCCCGCCGTCTGCTGATTCTTCTGGGCGGCGTCATTCCCCTGGCCAGCGCCATCATGAACAACACGCCGGTCGTCGTCATGATGGCGCCTGTCGTGCTCTCGCTCAGCCAGCGCTTCCGAATTCAGCCGTCCAAGCTGCTGATTCCCCTGAGCTATTTTGCAGTGCTAGGCGGCACAATCACCCTTCTGGGCACGAGCACCAACATTCTTGTCGATGATCTCTACCGCGCCGCCGGAGGACCGGGTTTCAATCTGCTGACCTTCACCCCGCTCGGCCTGATATTCACCGTGACTGGCGGCATATTTGTCGTCTTAACCAGCCAGAAGCTGCTGCCGGACCGGTCGCCGGCAGGCGGGCTGGGTGAGGGCCGCCACCAGCACACCCCTTTCGTCGCCGAACTGATAGTCGAAAAGATGAGTCCACTGCTCGGCAAGAACGTGGGCGAACTGTTCAACGAGGCTGCCGGTATTCAATTCTCCCGTCTTAGATCGGAGCGCCACCACCGCCGCCTGACGCACTTGCACAAGGCTATCCACAGCAACGGCGATTCGGCCCAGGAGCGGATCGAATTGCTCGAACTCCTGCGTGACGGCAGACCCCATCGCGCGCGGCGTCCCAATCCCTCTCGCTTCGGCCTTGTCAGACGGTTCGAGTCGGAGGAAGCTGAGTCGCTTAGAATTCAGGAAGGCGACGTCCTTGTAGTCTGCGGCGCGCCGCCCTTAATTTCCCGCTTTATCGAAACATATTCTGCCTCTGCATCGGAGCCGGGGCAGTCAATGCCCCCTTCTTCCGACAGGTCAGCCGGGGTCTCTCCCGCTATACGAACTGTCGAGGCGGTTATTTTGCCGGACTCGGTAGCCATTGGTCGGCAACTGGCCCAACTTGATTTTGAGGACAGTCACCAGGTTCATGTGCTGGGCTTACAGCGGCGAGGCGGTCAGCGCAGAGTTGGCCCGCGACGGGCGCGCTTGAACAGCGGAGATGTCCTCCTTCTACAGGGAACGCGCAACGGCCTGCACACCGTGAGCGAACTATTCAAACTCCTGTTAGTAGAAGGCGTGGAATCTGCTATCGTAAGGCACGCCAAGAACCGCCTGGCTCTTATCATCATGGGGGCAGTAATCCTGTTGGCAAGCCTGACCGACATTCCTATCGTCGTTTTGGCACTTGGAGGCGCCGCCCTGATGGTCGCTACCCGCTGCTTGCGTTCAGACGAGGCAATGTCTTCACTGGACGGCGCAACCCTGCTGCTGCTGGCCGGCACCATTCCTATGGGCATCGCCATGCAGAAAACCGGGCTCGCCCAGTTGCTGGTGGATCAGCTGATTTCGCTTGCTGGCCACGTCAGCCCCGTCGTAATGCTCTCTCTGTTCTATCTCTTCACCAGCCTGCTTACACAGTTAATCAGCAACAATGCCGTCGCAGTGCTCCTCACCCCCATCGCGCTCTCGCTGGCTGCAACACTACAGATAAACCCACAGCCTCTGCTGATGACTATTGCCTTTGGCGCCTCCGCCAGCTTCATGACGCCGATGGGGTATCAGACCAACGCAATAGTCAGGGGCGCCGGCGGCTATACCTTTGGCGACTACCTCCGCATTGGAGTTCCACTGACGATCATAATGTGGGCACTGGCTACCGTATTGATTCCGTTTTTCTGGCCATTGTGAATCTGGGCAGCGAGACGGCTGGTCTGCGATAATATCCGGCAGCACAAGTACGCTTACCCATCTCTATTCAGCAAGGAGAAAGTTACATGTCCACGCCATCACTGGCAGAGCGGGATTGGAGCGGGGAAGTCGTTCGATACCCTGACCCAGCAGTCGAGGTGCTTGACGAACGCTTCAGCAAGTACAGAATCGGCAACGCCGTCGTCGAACGTCTTTTCACCGGCTGCCGCTGGGCCGAAGGCCCTGTCTGGTTCGGAGACGCCCGCAGCCTGATCTGGAGCGACATTCCCAACAACCGGATGCTATGTTGGCATGAGGAAAGCGGCGAGGTCAGCGTTTATCGCAGCCCCTCCCATCACACAAACGGGAATACGCGCGATCGACAGGGGCGACTGGTTTCTTGCGAACATACCGGCCGCCGCGTAACCCGCACCGAGCATGACGGCTCGATCACCGTTCTGATGGACAGATATGAGGGCAAGCGCCTCAGCTCGCCCAACGACGTCGTGGTCCATTCCGACGGCAGCGTCTGGTTCACCGATCCCGGTTACGGCATCATGCTCAACTACGAAGGCCAGGTCGCCGAAGCTGAACTGCCCAATCGCGTCTATCGCCTGGAACCAGAATCGGGCGAGGCCACCATCGTAGCCGACGACTTCCTGCGCCCCAATGGCCTTTGCTTTTCCCCGGATGAGGACCTCCTCTACATCGTCGATACCGGACGCTCCCACGACCCGGACGGCCCCTCCCACATACGTGTATTCGACGTAAACGCCGACAATCAGCTTGAAAACGGCCGTGTCTTTGTCGATATGAACCCGGGCATGGCTGATGGCATCCGCTGTGACGAAGATGGCAACCTGTGGGCCGCGGCCGGATGGGCCGGACCGGGGTTTGACGGCGCCCATTGCTATGCGCCCGACGGCACCCGTATCGGACAGATCCATCTGCCTGAAATCTGCGCCAATCTCTGCTTCGGCGGCGCAGGCAAAAACCGGCTCTTTATGGCAAGCAGCCAGTCGCTCTACGCCGTTTATGTGGAAACTGCCGGCGCGCAGCAACCCTGATTTCATTCCGAAATGGAGAAGAGTACATCTATGTCCTACAGTATCCACTCTACGTTGCAGGATCTACTGAGTAACGAGGGGGCCAAGGCAATCCTGGAGAAGCATCTACCCGGCGCCTCATCCCATCCCGACCTGCCCATGGCCATGCATATGACCTTGCAGCAGATCTCCTACTACCCAGAGGCGGTGCAGGCTGGCGTTACCCAAGAGACATTGCTGGCTATCGACGCCGATCTGAAGGCGCTTGGCTGAGAATAAGTAGCGAGCGGTAGGGCAGGGCGCGTCTAAGCGGTACCGCGCCGGCGCGCCATTTCGAAGGCGTCATCCTGCGGCGTGTAGTTGAGGATCGCCTTGGTGTCGGTCATGTCCAGCCGCTTGTAGCGATTGTCGGATATGCCGTGGAAATTGCCGAAAAGAACGTCTTCGCCGGCCTCGACCGCGGCCGCGATCAGACGGGCATTGTCGGCCAGGGTCTGGATGATTTCGACATACTCATGATCCCAGTGGATCATTTCCGAGTCAGGATACTGCACCGCGCCGAAACGCAGGCAGAGTGAGGAAAGGCCGTGCGCGGCCGAATAGTATCGAGCCAGCGCCTCGCCCCAGCACTTTGTCGCGCCATACAGGTTTATGGGATAGACGGGCTGGCTGGTATGCACCTGCTGATCACGTGGATAGCCCAGAACGGCGTTGATGCTGCTGGCGTAGACGACCCGCCGGCAGCCCGCCTGCCGAGCCGACTCAAAAACATTGTAGGTCGCTATAACATTGTTGGGCAGTAGGCTCTCCCACGGAGCATCCATGCTCGGGTCCGCGCCCAAATGAACCACAGTGTCGATGCCGTCACAAAGTGGACGGACGGCGTCGAAGTCGCTCAGGTCGACCTGTGTAAAAGGCGCCCCTTTCGTCTCAGCCGGCTCTACAATGTCGGTGAGGGAAAAATCATAGGCGTCAATGTAGGCGTTGAGGAAAAAACTACCGATCTTGCCGGCCGCGCCGGTGAGTAGAACTTTTCGAGTCATTTTGTAACCTCTTGTACTTTTGGGTAGCCAGTGGGCAACTCTGAATCACCGGCTCATCCCTCTTTCTCGATAATCCCAACATACTGCCCGCCTTCGCTGCCGAGGAATTCAGCGACGCGCCAGCCGGTTCCCTCCACAATCTCCTGCATCTCTGTCTGCGATACCATCAGATAGTCGAACCAGTCGCCAATCAACTCCCGGTGGCGGACTCGCAAACGAATCTCGCCGGCCATCCGGCCCCGTCGACGGTTGCGGGCATGATAGGCAAGATGCTCCGGCTTGTCAGTACCATAGATGTCAAGCGACTCGGCCACGATGCGGGCATTCGGGCCGGTAAGATTCTTGAGACGCCGTAGCATCCACTTCGCTCGCCGTGGGTTTGCAAACAGGCCGAAATTGTTGCCCATCATCAGAACCGTATCAAACTTTCCCAGAGAAGCATCAATTCTGTGGAAGGCCAGCTGGCGCACATCCTTCACACCTCGTTTGCGGCAGACCTCAAGCGCGCCCGGCGATACATCGATGCCGACCACCTCGTGACCCTGTTCCTGCAAGTAGAGAGCGAAGCGACCGGCGCCCACACCCACATCCAGTACGCGCCCGCGTACATATCCCATCGCCTGCCGGAAACGGGGAGGCCAGTCGTCGAAAGGTGCAAAGTAGGCGGCCAGATTGTCGGTAGCCATCAGATAACCATCATCGCGCTCGATGAATTCGCTACAGGATTCACCCGCAAAATGGCTGATCAACAGCAGACCTAAGGCATCGTGCCTCTGCGTGTTTTTCACCTGTCTTACTCCAGATGACTATAAGAAATCCCGCTACTCAGCGGTTGTCCATCTTACCCGCCCGTGCTATAAAGAGCAAGCAAATGAGCATGAGAATCTGAGTCAACAATAGGAGCCTTTCTCCGCAAAGGATAAGACCATGCCTGCCCAGAATTCCAGTACCATCCAGGTAGACAACGACGACAGCAGCCTATTCGACGTCCAGACCAACGCCACTGGGCCCACCGGCTCATTGCCGCTGGACGAAGAGTTCCTGCGCAACGCGCCCAGTGGGGACATCTTCGGCCTCACACAGGACGCTGGCATGGGCTGGAGCCCCCGCCGCCTGCGCAATCCCGAGTTCCTCATCCTCAGCACGCAGGGCGGCATCCGCGCGCCGGACGGCACGCCCATCGCTCTCGGCTACCATACCGGCCATTGGGAGGTCGGCCTCTTGATGGAGGCGGCGGCAGCAAGGCTCAAAGATCTCGGCATGGTGCCCTTTGCCGGCTTCGTTACCGATCCCTGTGACGGCCGTACACAGGGCACGACCGGCATGATGGACTCGCTGCCCTACCGAAACGACGCCGCTATAGTCCTGCGCCGCCTGATCCGTTCGTTGCCTACACGAAAGGGTGTAATGGGCGTCGCCACGTGCGACAAGGGCCTGCCGGCGATGATGGTCGCCCTGGCCGCGCAACGCGAACTGCCGGTTGTGATCGTGCCCGGCGGCGTGACCCTTCCCCCCAGCAGCGGCGAGGACGCCGGCAAAGTGCAGACCATCGGCGCCCGCTTCTCCCACGGCGAAATCACCATGGAGGAAGCGGCCGAACTCGGCTGTCGCGCCTGTGCCTCGCCCGGCGGCGGCTGCCAGTTCCTCGGCACGGCCGCGACCGCCCAGGTCGTGGCCGAAGCGCTGGGCCTGACTCTCATGCACGCTGCCCTGGCGCCCTCTGGCCAGCCTATCTGGAAGGATGCAGCCGACCGCTCAGCCAGTGCCTTAGTATCACTACACGAAAACGAGATCGCCTGCGCCGACATCCTCACCGAAAAGGCGCTTCACAACGCTATAGTCGTCCACGCCGCCTTTGGCGGATCCACCAATCTACTGCTCCACATTCCAGCCGTCGCCCATGCCGCCGGACTGCCCCGCCCCACCGTGGCCGACTGGCAGCGCGTCAACGCAAATGTACCGCGCCTCGTCGACGTCCTCCCCAACGGTCCCATAGGCCATCCCACCATTCAGGTCTTCCTCGCCGGCGGTGTGCCCGAAGTAATGCTCCATCTGCGCGACCTGGACCTCCTGCACCTGGACGCCCTAACCGTCCATGGCCGTGAGCTAGGCGATTTACTCGACGAATGGCAAAGCAGCGAACGCCGCAAGCGCCTGCGCGAGCGCCTCTTCACGGCCGATGGCATTGACCCCGATAACGTCATCATGGATCCGGAGACGGCAGCCGCGCGCGGGCTGACCAGCACCGTCACCTTCCCCACCGGCAACCTGGCGCCCGAAGGATCGGTCATCAAGAGCACTGCCATCGACCCTTCAGTGGTTGACGACGATGGCATCTACCGCAACACCGGCCCCGCCCGCGTTTTCGTCAGCGAGCGCGAGGCGATCGCGGCTATCAAAGGCAACCATGAGAAGCCAATCCAGGCCGGTGACATTATCGTTTTGATCGGCCGCGGCCCCATGGGCAGCGGCATGGAGGAGACCTACCAGTTGACGTCGGCGCTGCGCTATCTGCCTTTCGGCAAGCAGGTTGCGCTCATTACCGATGCGCGTTTTTCCGGGGTCAGCACCGGCGCCTGCATCGGCCACATCGGCCCCGAGGCCCTGGCGGGCGGCGCGATCGGCCGCGTGCGTGAAGGGGATATGATCCAGATCGAAGTGGACACCGTCAACCTGCGCGGCACCCTGAACTTGATAAATCCGCCTGCAAGAAATGGTAGTGAAAGTAGTGGGAGTAGTGGAAACGGGGTAGACAGTTCTGCGCAACAGGTGGCCGGCTCGCAGTTACTGGCCGGCCGCACTCTTCATCCTGACCTGACTGCCGACCCGCGCCTTCCCGATGATACCCGTCTATGGGCCGCGCTTCAGGCGGTCAGTGGCGGTACATGGGCCGGCTGTGTCTACGACACCGACCGCATCCTCGAGGTACTCGCTGCCGGCGAGAAGGCGCTCGCCCAGTAGCAAGAGGGCAAGAGGGCTGGTAATCTACCGACATACTAGCCTACAGTCAATTGATCAGGCACACAGAGTGCGGGCCGATTACGGATCGCTGCAATCGCGCGTAAATCCGCACTGGCTGCATATGATCTTGCAATGGCGCTTGCTCACCGCGCCGCCGCACAGCCAGCAGTAGGTGTCGTCAGCCGGCTGGTATACCGGCTGAAAGTCAGTCGCGACATCCTCCTCCCTGTGTTCGTAGCTTTCCTTGTCGATACCGCCGCCGGCGCTGTAAAAGGTGGCCTCGTAGCCCTGGAAGTCACCGTCCTGGTAGAGGAACTTCGCTGAGAAGTAGCGATCCTCGAACATCCAGGGGATGAACAGCCTGTCGCCAGGCCACAGGTTCAGTTCCAGTAGCCGGTCGTTGTCGATCCAGGCCAGCCTGCCCTCTTCCGAGTCCCGCAGTTGCCCGGTCCAGTGCTGCGCCAGAAAGAGCCATACATACCAGTCGGCCTCGCCGTCGAAGTTGGGAAAGGTTATCTGGCCGCGCAGCGCCGGGTCGAGGCACCGTAGCCCGCTCTCCTCGTACACCTCGCGCACGACACACTCTTCCGGCGACTCCCCCTGCTCGAACTTGCCGCCCAGACCGTTCCACTTGCCCTCATGGTAGTCGTTGACCCGCTTGACCCGGTGAAGCATCAGGGTCTGGCCGGGCCGCTGCACATAGCATAGGGTTGCCAGTTTCAGACTGTTGTTGGCCATGATCAAAATGCCGCCAATTCTTTCGCCAGCGCGTAAATTTTGTCGGCGCTGGGGCGATAAGCATCCTCCAGCGTCGGGCTGAAAGGCACGGGAATGTCCAGACCTGTCAGCCGTTGAATCGGCGCATCAAGCCATTCAAAAGCCTCCTGCGCAATCAGCGCCGCCACCTCCGCGCCCACGCCGGTATTGCCGGTGGCGCTGTGTACGATCAGCACCTTGCCGGTCTTGCGCGCGCTTCTTAAGATAGCCTCAGTGTCCAGCGGCTTGAGCGTCCGCAGGTCCAGGATCTCTGCCTCGATACCCTCCTCTGCCAGCCGCCCGGCCGCCTCCTGCGCCTCCCGCACCTGCGCCCCGTATGTGATTATCGACACGTCCGCACCCTCCCGCGCGATATGGGCCTCTCCGATCGGAACAACATATTCGCCCTCAGGCACAGGGCCGCGCTCCGTACGGTACAGGATTTTACTCTCCATATAGATGACAGGATTGTTGTCCCGGATCGCGGCGATAAGAAGGCCCTTGGCATCGGCCGGCGTAGCTGGTGCCACCACTTTCAGGCCTGGCGAGTGTGTAAACCAAGCCTCCGGATTCTGGCTGTGGAATGGGCCCGAACGCAGCCCGCCATCGCAAGGCGCGCGAATCACCCACGGTACCGGCGCTCCCCAACGATAATGATTGGTGGCCGCGAACTGAACGATACTGTCAAAGCCACTCGATATAAAGTCGGCGAACTGCATCTCGATCACAGGCCGCATCCCCATCAACGCCATGCCGGTGCCCATGCTGATGAAGGCATTCTCGCACATCGGCGTGTTGAAAATGCGATCAGGCGGATACTTTTCAGTCAGTGGTTTCGTAACCTTGAAGGCGCCGCCAAACGGCCCGGCCACGTCCTCCCCAAAGATGATCACCTCCGGGTCCCGCGCCATCTCTACGTCCATCGCATCGGTGATGGCCGCGATGTAGGTCAATTCCTGCGTGCTGCTCATCTCAACTATCCTCCAGGCTTCCGCTACCGTGCCCCTCCGTTGACCGTGGGCGGACTGTTTGCGGGTATTCTACCATAGACAGACTGCGAGCGCGCCGTTTGCCGAGACTTTCGAATGCTTGGCAAATCAGAACATATGTTGTAACATGAAAATGTTCGCAGCAACAGTCGGCCTGGTCCCAACATTTATTGCGCCATGCCCAGCCCGCGGCTCGTGCTGATGTGCCATCTTTTCGGTGCACTGCTGGCGAAACGTTGCACATCACTATTGAAGTCCGCTAGCCCCGAGGCGTCCTGCGAGGTTAGGTAACAGCAGAAGGAGGGACGGGAGTGGGAATAACACAGGTAACGGTCGTCATTCGGAACCCGGCCGAGCCGGACAGGACCTGGGAAGGGCTATTTCTGGTTGATACGGGCGCGATCGACTCACTTGTCCCCAGGCCGCACCTGGAGGCCATCGGACTTAAACCCAAGGGACAACGCGTATATGGCTTGGCCGACGGTAGCGATGTGCGACTCGACATAACAACCGGTGACATCGAGTTCATGGGCGAAATCGTCGGCGGAACGATCATATATGGTGAAGCGGACGCGGAGCCATTGCTGGGCGTGACCGCGCTCGAGTCCGTCGGCATAGAAGTCGATCCGCGCAATCAGACGCTTAAGCGGTTGCCAACAACGAGGCTTAAGACAATATAGGCAAGGGGCAACTACGCAGCCACAACTGGTTTGCGATCCTGAATGAGGCGAGCGCCGGTGTTTACTCTCCCTTCACTCTCTGTTTTATGGGCGGTCGGGCCTTCGGCCCTCCCTTGTGCAGGGGCTGCGCCCCCGCAACGCCCCCCTCCAAAACCATCGCTCACCGACCGTGTGTGCTCATTCCAGCAGTGCGGCTCAAGCAAGGTGGCGGCTGCCAACGATTACACGATGAGATAGCCCGAATGGCAGCGGGACTGAAGGTCTGGTCCACACAGACACTCTAAATGGCTTAGTAGTTACGGCAAGGGATTGAATTCGCAAACCATCCCAAAAATGACTGGAAAGACTCAAGACTAAGCAGTAAAGAGGAAAGATGGCAATGGTACTGATTCGGCAATTCGATGACGAAGTCGTAAGCCGGCTGGAGCAACGCGCCGTCGGCAACAATCGTGCCCTTTAAGGCAAGGTGCGCCACATTTTGGAACAAGCCGCAGGGGAAAGTATGGCGGAAAACAGACGCGCTTTTCGGGAATTGTCCAAGGGGTTGCTCGACCAGCAAAGTGGCGAACGGCCTCAGACTCCCTCCCACATTCTTATCCGAGAAGACCGAGACAGCGGTCATGAGTCATTGAAGCGGTCCGCAGTTGACATCCTGAACGAAACGCCAGGGCAGGGCCTCTTCAAATGTACGGAGGATGTGGAGTCTAATCTCAAGGACGAACGGGCGTCAAAGGATCGATGACGCTTCCGCATGAGAGCCAATGAAATAGGCGAATTTTCGATGAAGCCATCTGAGATTATCTTTGAAGTAACCGAAGCTGCCGAAGGCGGATACGACCCAAAGGCACTGGGATACAGTATTTTCACTCAAGGGGAAGCCTGGTTCGACCTCGAGGCTATGATGAAAGATGCCGTGCGCTGCCATTTCAACGATAGCGGTGTGCCTGTGCGTACAGGCTGCGCCCCGTGGCAGCGAAGCACCGAGGCGAAAGCATCGACCTGACGTCCCTCTGCCGTTGAGTCGCGCGCCACGCCAGGCAGTGCGCCCGCCCCTTGCAAGAATAAGGTGAACAGATGGAGAAGATCTGATGACACTGTGGGCCAAGGCGTAATTTTCGGACGAGACAGCCTTCATACTCTATGAGCCTATCGTTATGACAATTTCAAAAATCAGAATCGCCAATTTCAAGAGTTTCGCCGACCAGACGGTTGAACTGAACGACTTCAACCTGTTGGTCGGCGCGAACGCTTCGGGCAAATCCAACTTCGTCCAGGCCTTCAGATTTCTGAGTGACATCGCTACGCATGGGTTAGAAGACGCCATCTCGCTGCAAGGCGGAGTGGAGTACTTGCGCAATATCAAGATTGGAAACGCGCAACCGCTCTGTTTTCACCTGGCTGTTAAAGACGACTCCCTGTCGACCCATAAAAGTGGCTGGCCTCTCATCATCCACTCGTTTGAGTATGAGTTTTCCTTGCGATTGAATAGCCAAGGTGTTGGATTCAGCATAGAACGCGACAGATTGACCCTGCGCTGTTCGCGCGAGGACGTCGTCAATTCGGAAGAGCGCGAGTCGCAGCTGGCCCTGGCTGAGGAAAAGGCAGACTATGCAACGCGATCCACGGTCGAAATCTTCAATTCTGACGGTGAAGTGAGAATTCAATTGGCATCCTCCGAATCCGCCCCACTACTTTCGCCCGCCGAAAATGACCTATGGAATTCATTCAGGATTCCGCCGCTCTCTGACAAGACTCTATTGTTGGAGTCTCCTTTCGTTCGTCTCTTCGCCGAACCGGTGTGCAAATGGTTTCGTGCCTTAGGCCTCTATAATTTTGATCCGGATAAAGCCAAGAGCGTAGTTCCGGTCGCCGGCCGCTCAGAGCTGGAGACGGACGGCAGCAATCTGGCCGTGGTACTGAAAAATCTTCTCAGGGACGAAGACACCAGACGTAGTCTCCGCAATCTGTGCCGGTATAATCTCTCCTACCTTGAAGACTTGGGGGTAGAAGAAATGGCAGACAGGTTCATATCCTTAAAGGTGCGGGAAACTTTCTTCGGAGCATCGGATCTGCCGGCCAACCTGATCTCTGACGGAACGGCCAATATAATCGCTTTGGTCGTCGCGCTCTTTTTTCAGAAACAGAAACGGTTCGCCATTTTCGAAGAGCCGGACATGTATCTGCACCCCAAAGTTCTATCTGGGCTAATGGAACTGTTTAAAGAGGTATCCGAAAAAAGGCAAATCCTTGTGACCACCCACAGTTCGAATATCGTCAAATACGCCGCTGCGGAAAACATTCTGTTCGTAAGCAGAAACAGAGAGGGATTCAGCCGGATAGCAAGGCCCGCCGACAGTGAGCAAGTCAGGATTTTCCTGGCACATGATTTGGGGATAGACGACCTCTTCATCGATGATCTGTTGGGTGTATGACTTTGACCTATCGAACACTCTACATTCTCGTGGAAGGTGGAGATGATGCGAGGTTCTTTGAACGTGTCGTCAGGCCAATGTTTGAGAATGAATTTGGCCACGTTCAACTTTGGCAATATAGCCAACAAGAAAAAGAGAAAGTGAACACATTCCTGGACAGTATCAGGGCAATGCAGGCCGCTGGCATCGCGGACTTGATAATAGTGGCCGACCTGGATGAGTCTCCTTGCGTAACGGACAGAAAGGAACGAATCCTTAGCGGCTTCAGGAGTCTGTCTGCGGGTCAAAGTCCGGGCCAGCCTTCTGGTCCATACTCTTCCACTCAAATTCTGATTGTTTGCAGAGAGATAGATAGTTGGTATCTCGCCGGCCTCAGCGACGAAGAATGCAGGAGTATGGGGCTACCAGCCACTCTTGACAGCACTGACCACATTTCAAAGGAACAGTTTCTCAGCCTGATGCCAGATAGATTCGACTCAAAAGCAGAGTTCATGCTTGAAATCTTGCAGGTGTTCGATCACGAGACAGCGGCCTCCAAAAACACGTCCTTCAGTTACTTTATGCGAAAATACAAAGCGGACGAATAGTAGACACGATCACCCCCCACTGACTCTCACCCAGCACTATCGGAGGCCAAAGTGAACGTAGAAATTCGCGATGACAGATTCCGCGCCGTCGTCGGCGACGCCGAGTTCGAAGAAATCGGCAGCGGCTTCGAATTCACAGAAGGACCGATCTGGAACCACGTCGACAACCATCTGATCTTCAGCGATATTCCCGGCAACACAATGCGCATCTGGCGTCCCGACGCCGCCATCGAGACCTGGCGCCAGCCCAGCAATATGGCCAACGGCAACGCCTACGACGCCGAAGGCCGCGTCGTCACCTGCGAACACGCCACCAGCCGCGTCACCCGTACCGAGAGCGACGGCTCAGTTACTGTCCTCGCGACCCATTACCGCGACAAGGAGCTCAACAGCCCTAACGACATCGTCGTCAAGCGCGACGGCTCGATTTACTTCACCGATCCTGGCTTTGGCCGCGGGGAGTATTACGGCCAACCCCGCCCGCAGCAACTTGATTTCCAGGGCGTATACCGGCTCGAGCCTGAAAGCCGCGAACTAACATTGCTGGTTGACGACTTTGACCAGCCCAACGGCCTTTGCTTCTCGCTGGACGAATCTCAGCTCTTCGTCAACGACACGATGCGGGCGCACGTTCGAGTTTTCGACCTGAATGAAAGCGGTACACTGGAAAACGGCCGCGTCTGGACCGGAGTCACGGGCGACCGCGACGGCGTTCCCGACGGCATGAAGGTCGACTCCGCAGGCAATCTCTACGTAACCGGGCCGGGCGGCATTCACGTCTTCTCTCCTGATGCCACCTGCCTGGGCGTCATCTATACGCCCCAAGGCTGCGCCAATTTCTGCTGGGGCGACGACGACATGAAGAGCCTCTTCGTCACCGCCGGCACATCGCTATACCGATTGCGCGTCAAAGTTGCCGGAAACCGCTCTTTCTAGCAACATTGGACGAGAGCCTTCCCCGGATGGCAGAGGTTTGCGTGTATTTCGCAGTGGGCTTAGACGACGATGCGCGCGGATCGAGGGGAGCGACGCTCAGTGGCCACAAGGGCTGCGCAAGTTGGAACCGACCATCACGAGAATCAACAACGCCAGGAGAGCCAAGTTAATGATTGCACTTGACGTATATTTCAACGCCAAGGACGGCGATAACGCCGAGCTTGAAAGAGTAATTGTAGAAGTATGGATGGAGGCGATGCGCCAGCAGCCGGGCTTTATCAACGCCGCGTTGATGACGCCTCTTCCCCAAGAGGAGCTAGACGCCATTGGAGCGGTCAGGCCGCCATTTTCGCACGAGGTCCTTTCCTACTGGGAGAGCGAAGAATTGCGCCAGCAGTGGGTCGCCCGCGACCTCCATCAAGAGGTCTGGCCCCAGGTGGAAGCCGCGGCTGAAATGGCTATGTTTACGGTGTCCAACTGTGATCAGAGTTGGAACATCTGAGAATCGGGAGTGGGGAAGGGCGCAAGAAAATCTCTGCGCTCACTACCCGCTCCTCTCCCCATCTTCCTGAAACTGGGCATCCACGACCGCCAAAATGGCGACGTTGACAATGTCCACCACCTCGGCGCCGGTCTCCAACACATGGATCGGCTTGCCCATCCCCACCAGAATCGGACCGATAGCCTCGGCCCCGCCCAGGCGATTCAGCAGCTTATAGGCCGTATTGGCGGACGCCAGCTCAGGGAAAATGAGCACGTTCGCGTCCTCGATCGCACTGAAAGGATAGTGGCGGCGCATCAGGTCGGGCACAACCGCAATGTCGGCTTGCATCTCACCATCGATCTGCAGGCCCGGCTGCTGCGCCTTGACCAGTTCCGTCGCCTGTTGCACCTTGTCAACCTGGGGATGGCGCGTGCTGCCAAAGTTGGAAAAACTCAGCATGGCCACCCGCGGTTCGACATCGAACTGCCGCGCCACTTCAGCCGCGTTGATTGCAATGGCCGCCAGCGTTTCGGCATCCGGGTCGATGTTCACGGTCGCATCGCTGAAAAAGTAAATGCGATCGCGCACGATCATCAGATAGACGCCGCTGAGAACGCCTCGCTCAGGCGCAGTGCCCACAATCTGCAGCGCCGGCCGCAGCACATCGGGATAGTTGTAGGTCAGACCGGAGATGAACGCGCCCGCATCGCCATGCAGCACCATCGCCGGTCCGAACGAGTTGGCCTGTCGCATCAACTCGTTCGCCCTCGCCAGTGTCACACCTTTGCGTTGACGCTCTTGGTAAAAAGCGGTCGCGTAGTCACGGTACTTGGGGTCCTGATGGGGATTGATGACTGTCGGACGGTAGTCGAGGCCCAACTCTTCGCAGCGGATGCGAATTACCTCGGGGTTGCCCAGCAGAACCGGTGTGCCAATACCCTCCGACTCGACCGCATAGGCCGCCCGTACGATCTTTGGATGCTCACCTTCTCCGAAGACCACCCGTTTCGGATTCTTTCTGGCTTTGCTCTGCTGCGTACGCATCACCTGTACGCCCTTACCAATGAGCAGCGCCAGTTCGTCAAGATAGCTGTCCAGGTCGATGGTCCGGCGGGCAACGCCCGTTTCCATCGCCGCCTTCGCCACCGCCGGCGCGACCCACATCAGCACGCGACTGTCCAACGGCTTGGGTATAATGTATTCCGGCCCGAACTGCATCGTGTCGAGACCATATGCTTTCAGAACGCTGTCTGGAACGTCCTCCTTGGCTAGGTCGGCCAGCGCCCGCGCCGCGGCCAGCTTCATCTCCATATTGATAGCCTTCGCCCGCACGTCCAGCGCGCCGCGGAAGATGAATGGGAAGCCGAGTACGTTGTTCACCTGATTGGGAAAGTCACTTCGCCCCGTCCCCATGATGACAGTATCATCCCGCGCAGAAACGGCATCCGGATAGGGGATTTCCGGGTCCGGATTGGCCATCGCGAAAACTATCGGATTCTCCCCCATCGAGCGCACCATTCCCGCCGAGACCGCGCCCGCAACCGAAAGGCCGATCAACACGTCCGCGCCGACCATGGCATCACCCAACGTCCGCGCCTCCGTTTCGCTGGCGTACTCCTCTTTCCACTCGTTCATGTTCTCCATGCGGCCCTTGTAGATGACACCGCGGCTGTCGCACATGAGGATTCTGCTCTTGTCTGCCCCCAAGGCCACGTAGATCTCGGCGCACGCGATGGCCGACGCGCCGGCGCCGTTGATGACGATCCGGGCTTCGTCGAGCGGCTTGCCCGCGATCTCGAGGGCGTTCAACAGCCCTGCACCCGAAATGATTGCCGTTCCGTGCTGGTCGTCATGAAAGACCGGTATGTCGAGCCGCGCCTGCAACGTCTGCTCGATCAGAAAACACTCCGGCGCCTTAATGTCTTCCAGGTTGATGCCGCCAAATGTCGGCGCAATCAGTTCGCAGAAGCGCACCATCTCCGCCGCATCCTCGGTGTCCACCTCAATGTCGAACACGTCCACGTCGGCGAAACGCTTGAAAAGGACCGCCTTCCCTTCCATCACCGGTTTCGACGCCAATGCGCCGCGGTTGCCCAGCCCAAGGATGGCCGTGCCATTGCTGATGACGGCGACAAGGTTGCCCCGCGCCGTATACTCAAATGCGTCCTCAGGCTTGTTGGCAATTTCCAATACCGGGTGTGCTACACCGGGAGAGTAGGCCAGCGAAAGGTCCAGCTGCGTCTCCATCGGCTTGGTAGGCGTGATCTTCAGCTTGCCGGGCCGGCCATTGGAATGATAGTCGAGTGCATCCTGTTTTGTCAGCGTCATTAGAATTCTCCGCACTATGCAGTTCAGTCTGTCCGCGTTCATTGTATGCGAAGTGCTGAGGAATCGCACACCGGAAAGGCAGGGGAGCTTCTCAGCTCTGCCGCGACGATGATGTTGATGGCGAGGCTTCCGCTGTTCCTTTCCTCCACCCTACCTATTTCAGAACCGCTCAAACCGAGTGCGAAAATTTGTGCATCGCCTCGAGCATGCTATACTCACGCCTGTAGCGCCCCGCCATGGCCTCCACTCCGGAGGTTAGCCCAGACTTCACTGACGGCGTTTGGCAGGCCTACCACCCTGTTCTGGTCGGGGGCTTTCCCGACATTGGTCCAATCCAAAGACTGGAAAAAATTGTATGGCAACAGTGGCTGACCTGTCTGACGTCAGTGGCGGGCGCACCACCAGCGCGCATTCCATTCTTGGCGCTATTTGGGGCTCCTACTTTTTCCGCAAGTTCCTGAGAGCGCTTGCAACAATTTTCGTCGTTACGACCATAATCTTCTTCCTGGTGCGCCTCCTGCCCGGAAACCCGATAGAGATTTACGTAAACCAACTGATCGTCACCTACGGCATGCCCGTTCACGAGGCAAAAGATCAGGCCGCAGCCCTTTTCGCCATCGACCTCGAACAGCCGGTAATGCTCCAGTACTTCTCCTACCTGCGCAATCTGGCGCAAGGAAACTTTGGCAGGTCCGTCCTCTCCCCCGGCACCACTGTTACCGAAGTAATCCTGCGTTTTCTGCCCTGGACTCTATTCAGCGTTGGCTTGGGGCTAACGATCAGCTTCACGGTCGGCGTCCTTTTGGGCGTCATCATGGCTTACCGCCGTGAAAGCTTTCTCGATCACGGCTTTACCGTTTTGAGTTCCGTCATCAGCTCCGTTCCGGACTTTCTGATTGGCCTCCTGATCGTCGTTTGGTTAGGCGTACAGTGGAAGATCCTGCCGATCGCCGCCATGCGCGGCGCATACTCCTCCGGCATGGTGCCAGGACTGAATCTGGAATTCTTCATCGATGCCTTATTCCATGGGGCATTGCCAATCTCTACCTATGTGTTGACCAGTATTGGATTCTGGATGCTGAGCATGAAGAGCAATACGATCAGCACACTCGGCGAAGACTATGTGACGATAGCCAAAGCGCGCGGGTTGAAGGAATGGCGCATCACAACCGCCTATGTGGGCCGCAATGCAATCCTGCCTCTCTTCACCATCCTGACCATCCGCGTCGGCTTCGTCGTCGGCGGCTCCTTGCTGGTAGAGCAGATCTTCGAATACGGCGGCATCGGCCGCATGTTGGGCCAGGCGATCAACCAGCGCGACTATACCATTATGCAGGGGATCTTCTTGATAATCACCTTTTCGGTGATCTTCGCCAACTTCTTTGCCGATGTACTCTACGGTTGGCTAGACCCCCGCATTAAGCTGCAAGATAACTAAGGCTGACCGCAGAATGCCCGTCTACACTTTACGCATTGCAGAAAATGCACGCCCAATGAAGCGCAGGAGCAGATAGATGACCGCGCATGAGATGGAAGGCGAACAGCACGACAGCATCCTCGTCAGCGCATGGCAAGGTTTTCGTACCTTCGTGCGCCTTCTGTCCTACAATCGGGTCGGATTCATTGGCTTCCTTGTAGTACTTTTCATGGTCCTGCTCTCTTACGCTGGGCCGTTGATCATCGAACTGGATACCAAGACCAAGATCGACAAGATCTACATCACGCCTACCGTGGAACACCCTTTGGGAACCGATCACCAGGGCCGTGACATCTGGTCCCAGATCGTCAACGGCGGCAAGGACGTCATCTATGTGGCCTTCTTGGCAGCCCTCATATCGACGGTGATCGCGGTCGTGTTTGGAACAATGAGCGGCTTCATCGGCGGTTGGATCGATAGTGCGATCATGTCGGTCACCGATATCATCCTTACGATCCCCCAGTTCCCGCTGCTTGCCGTGCTGGCTGCCTTTATTTCACTCAACAGCCTTACCTTTTTGGGCATTCTCATGGGGTTGTTGAATTGGCCGACCCTCCTGCGGGCACTCCGCGCCCAGGCCCTCTCCCTGAAACAGCGCGACTTTATCGAGGCAGCCAGGGCCCTCGACTTGGGCGTCTGGCATATTGTCCTGCGTGAGATGGTGCCCAACATGATGCCCTATATCGTCGTCAGCTTTGCCCTGGGGATGACCTTCGCCGTCTACCAACAAGCCGGTCTCGTCTTCCTGGGGCTGGTACCAATCAGCGCCGGTAACTGGAGCGTGATGATCCAATTGGCGTGGGTGCGTGGGGCGATTTTTTACAAGGACAGCGTCTGGTACATCATGGCGCCGATTGTCGCCATCGCCATCCTCCAACTGGCGATCATTTCCATGACCCGCTCGCTTGAGCTTGTGTTCAATCCTCGCCTGCGGGCCAGCGAGTAAGGGACCTGTAGCAAAGAGCCTATGAGCCAAACCACCGACCTTTCCTGGCATCAGAACGTAGAAGACGACGGCATCCAGCACCCTCTGAGCCTGCAGAACGTTCATGTCAGCTATAGCACACGCAAGGGCAGCGTCCAGGCCGTTCGCGGCGTAACGCTCGACTTGCATGCCGGCGAAAGCCTGGCCCTTATCGGCGAAAGCGGCTCCGGCAAGACTACACTGGGGTTGGGAGTCGTGCGCCTCCTGGTTGAAACGGCTCAGGTAAGCCCCGGCAAGATTATCTACCGCCGCGACGGTCGTGAATTGGATGTGCTTTCCCTCGCAGAGGGTCCCCTGCGCGAATTCCGCTGGCGCGATTGCGCCATGGTCTTCCAGTCGGCGCTCAACGCCTTCAATCCCGTATTAAAGGTGTGGGATCAGGTGTGGGATACCGCCAAGGCCCACCGCTGGAACAATCGTGAGGAGGTCCGCGAGCGCTTCCTCGATCTGCTTCGCTTTGTACAATTGGACCCCGATCGCGTGATCGACGCCTATGCCCACGAACTGAGCGGAGGCATGCGCCAGCGCTCGCTTCTGGCCATCGCCCTCCTGCTTGACCCGCAGATACTGATCCTCGACGAGCCAACAACCGCTCTGGACATTCTCACGCAACGGACTATCATCGATCTGTTGCGCCGTTTGAAGGAAGACCTGCACTTTACGATGCTCTTCATCTCACACGACCTCGCCATTGCAGCTGAGTTGGCGGACAGGGTGGCGACCATGTACGCCGGGAAAGTAGTGGAAATCGGCCCGGTAGAAGATATATTTTATAGGCCCCACCATCCCTACTCTTTGGGGCTGATCCGGGCCGTGCCGACTGTGACCGGCGGCTTCGAGGAACTCTCGTCGATACCCGGCTCTCCACCCGACCTGATCAATCTGCCGACCGGTTGCAAATTTCACCCTCGCTGCCCCTTTGCCAGTGAGCGCTGTAGTAGTGAAGAACCTGGGCTGCAACCTGTCGGCGACAGACACTTTGCCGCCTGCTGGCATACCGATGCAGTTCAGGAGGATATCGAACGCAACGGGCTGCGCGGCAGAAAAAGAGCATGACCTGGGAGAGAATGACAGCAACGCCGCCTTGGGCGGCTAGGCTGTCCAGACACTTTGGCGCGGCCAGTGGAGGCCGCTTCGTATGACGCCTATTATCGAACTGCGAAATGTAACCAAATACTTTGGCAGCGGGCGAGATCGGGTCACTGCGGTCGACTCAATTTCATTAGACATCGAGCCCGGAGAAATCGTTTGCCTGGTAGGCGAGAGCGGCTGCGGCAAGAGCACCACCGGCCGCATGGTCGTTGGTCTGTTGCCGCCGTCAGAAGGTCAGATCCTTTATCAGGGCCAGGACATTGCGGCGATGGACAAGGCCGACTTTCAGCAGTATCGACGCGCAGTCCAGATTATCCATCAGGATCCCTACGCCTCACTCAATCCCACCCAGACCGTGCGCCAGATGATCATGACCCCGCTCCTGCGCCACCAGTCGCAGAGGTTGGCGCAGAATGGTAGCGGAGGCGGCAGAAGAACCCGACGCCGCGATGCGGAACGGCGGGCCGCGGAACTCTTGGAAATCGTCGACCTTACACCTGTGGCGGAGTTCCTTGACAAGTATCCTCACCAACTGAGCGGAGGACAGCGCCAGCGGGTATCGGTAGCCAGGGCATTGACGGTCGAGCCGAAATTTATCGTTGCCGACGAAGCCGTTTCGATGGTCGATGTTTCGATTCGGGTAAGCCTGCTGAACATGCTCTCCCGGTTGAAGGACGAGTTTGATGTCACCTTCCTCTTCATCACCCACGACCTGGCCTTGGCGAAATACTTCGCCTGGGAAGGGCGCATTACCGTCATGTACTTGGGGCGGATTGTAGAAGAAGGGCCGACGCCCCGTCTCATAACCGAATCACGCCACCCTTATACCCAAGCATTGTTGGGGGCAGTGCCTGAAGCCGATCCCGAACTGGCGAAGAAAAAGGTGAACATCGAACTTCGAAGCGCCGAGATTCCAAGCCTCTTGAATTTGCCGACGGGCTGCACTTTTCACCCGCGCTGCCCCTACATCGTGGAAGGCGAGTGCGACACAGCAGTGCCGCCGTTGGAACGCATCTCCGATGGGGGCAGCGTAGCCTGTCCTGTCCGCATGTCGGAGAATTTTGATGTTAGTTAAGGACACTCGACACCAGTCCGGCAATGAACCGGAACCTTGTGGAGAATTTGAGTTCGAAACTCTTCGCGACGCACATTGTTGACGGGGTCGCAAATGAGCGAACAACTGTTCAAACAGTGTCCAGACTGCAAAGAATTCTTGGGTATTGAGACCAACACTTGTACGAGTTGCGGTCACGACTTCGTTGACGCAGTTACAGAAACTCCAAAGAAAAAAAAGAGAGCATGTGGGCAAATAGTTCTGGTGTCACTATCGGTGCTTTCGGCAGTGATCTTCGTTGCAATTGCTCTGGCGTTTGCATTGGACGACGACAAGGGGAAATCAAGTCAGTTAGAAGTCCAGGATGACAAAAATCAGCAGGAAAGTAACGCGATCCAAATTGCGGCCACGGATTTAATTTCTGAATATAGAGAAAATGAAATTGCGGCGGACCTTAAATATAAGGACAAACTACTCTACGTTACCGGTGTTATCGAAGACTTCAGCGTCGGCTTGTTTGATCAAAAGTACCTTTCCCTATCAGATGACGAAGCATTCTCGTTCCGTAGCGTACATTGCAATATTAGTGACGAGAACGTAGGTCTACTGGTTGATCTAGAAAAGGGGCAGGAAGTTGTCGTAAAGGGACTAAGTGACGGAATGACCATACTGTCAATCTCTCTCGACGACTGCACAGTAGTGGAAACCAGATGAGGAGGAAGTGAGATATGAGAAAGGCCGGAGGAATTATCGCTCTGGTAGCAGGGATATTCGGAGTGGTCGCTGCCTTGGTTACCTTATTCGTTGGAGGAATAGGCACTGCTTTTGAGGCTGAGGGTGCGACAACTGTCGCAAATCTTGGCTGGGGAGGTATAGCCTTCTCGTTTCTTACGATAGTATTGGGCGCAGTCGCCATTGGGGCGAAAGGCAGACTCGTAGGAACTTTGCTATGCCTTTCGTCTCTTGCGGGTGCAATATTAGGCGGCACCTTTGTAGCGATATTTATGGCATTGGCTCTGATTGGAGGAATTTTGGCGACGATCGACGCCGGTAGAAGGCAAGAATCGGGAAATGTCTAGAACTATTCAGTCGTCGTTGCAGTTGCCTAAATCTATTTGGGCCTACCCGATTTCATAGGCAGACCCGTTAACTCAAGATAGTCTATGGATCCGATTCTAGGTAGAGCAGCATTTCACATTGGGTTCTACATTGCCTTCGTAGCCGGCGCGCTTCTGCTTTTTCTGGACAAAGGGACCGCCGAATACGTAATTACCCAGTTTTCGCTGGGTATCGGGCTTGTATATCTGCTTTTTGTAGTAATTCTTGTGCAGTGGGGGAAAAGTAAGGAGCGATGATCAGTATAGGCATGCGCGCTGTACAGGATCCCGTCCCTCATCCCCCAATTCCAATACTTTCTCACATATCCCAAGGAGGATACACAATGAACCGAAGACTTTTGCTTGCCATCGCGCTGATCGCTGCGCTTATCATAAGCGCCTGCGGCGCGCCAGCAGCAGATTCTGGCGGCGGCGAAGCGGCTCCGGCGCAGGAAGAGGCCGCTTCAGCCGAAGATGCAGGAAGCGGCGTGTCCGAGTTCCATCCGGCCTGGCCCTATTCACCGCCGCCCACTGGCCACTTCAATACCTGGGTTACAAACGGTATGACCCTCGGCATCTACCGCGCCCTGATGGAACCGCCTTTGTTCATGTTCAGGTGGGCCGACGGCAGCTGGATGTCGGTAGCCGGTGAATCCTGGGAATGGGTCGATGACGTCACCTTGCGCGTCAGCCTGATCCAGGGGGCGAACTGGAGTGACGGCAGCGCCTTCACCGCGCAGGATGTCGTCGATACCTTCTCCATCTCCCGCCTGCTCAGCCAGACCGTCTGGCGCTTCCTCGACGACGTGCAGGCCGTAGATGATCTCACGGTCGACTTCGTTCTCAGCGGGCCATCCACGACCGTGCCCCGCCGTGTGCTGCGAGAGATGCATATCACGGCCTCCTCAGTCTATGGCGACTTCGCCCAGCGCACGCGCGACTTGGTCGAGGCCGGCATGACCAACGAGGACGACGATTGGAAGCAGTTGCTGCAGGAGTTCAATGAACTGCGACCTGATGGGATGGTCGTTCTGGGGCCCTACGCGATCGACCCGGCCAGCATCACCGAGTCTCAGATGATCCTCAACAAAATTGAGACCTCCTACTGGGCTGACACGGTTCGATTCGACCGGATGGTCAACTACAACGGTGAGACGCCGGTCGTAACGCCGCTCGTCCTCTCCGGCGATGTCGACTATGCCACCCACGGCTTCCCGCCAGCCACAGAGCGCGAGTTCATGTCTCTGGGTTACCGCATCATCCGAGCCCCGATTTACAGCGGCCCAGCCCTGTACTTCAATCACACCATCTATCCCTTCAATGTGAAAGAGGTGCGGCAAGCTCTGGCCTATGCCATCAACTTTGAAGAGAATGCCTTTGTCTCGCTAGCCGAATCGGGCATAGCGCAAGTATGCATGTGTGGATTCTCCGACAACATTGCGCCTCTGTGGCTAAGTGATGATACGCGTGCCAACCTGAATCCGTATACGCAGGATCTGGAGAAGGCCGAGCAGATGTTGCTCGACATCGGCTTCAGCCGTGATGACGACGGTGTCTGGCTCGACGACACTGGCGCACGCATGGAATGGACTCTGACCGCGCCGGCCGAGTATGCCGACTGGTCTGCCGCAGCTGAAAACACGGCCGAACAGCTGACTGCCTTCGGTTTCATGACCAGCTTCCGCGGCGTGAACTTCCAGCAGCATCCGATCGACATCAATGAAGGCAAGTTCGAGCTGGCGATTCGCGGTTGGGGCGCAGGCAACCCCCACCCGTCCTTCTCCTACGAGAATGACTTCAGCACGCATAACGCGGCCGCGACTGGCGTAGGCGCATCGGGCGCCGGCAGCATCGAACTGCCGGGAATGTCCTACGACCTCAACGTCAGCACCGACAGCGTTGGCGACGTCGACCTGTGGGCTCTGACCAAAGATGCCGGCTCCGGTGGTGACGCCGCCATGCAGATTGCAGCGTTGGATCAGATCGCCATGGCCTACAACGAACTGCTGCCGCAGATTCCTCTGTGGGAACGCTACGGCAACAACCCGGTCCCCAGCCGCTTTGCCAGTGGTTGGCTGCCCGAGGGCGACCCGATCTATGTCAACAGCCCGTATGCCGACTCCTTCGTAGTGATCCAGATTCTGACAGGCCAACTAGGCCCGGCAGAATAAACGAAAAGGCGATGTTAGTCGAATCGTAAATTGAAAGCAGGTAGGGCCGGCACGCCTGTGTCGGCTCTACTTTTTTTCGCTTCGGCGGGATTCACCGGCCCGTCGATCAGAAAGGCGGGCACGACGCTTGCGAAACCAGTGAGGGCAGCATGAACACAGACTTGACACAGGAACAGATCGATTCTTACAGGCAGAACGGGTTCGTCGTCTGCCACGACTTTCTCTCCGCGAACGAACTGGAGACGTGGCGCCAAGCAGTGGATGGGGCCGTGCGGCAACGCGGGAAGCAACGTATGATTCACCAGGAAGTGGATGAGGACAGAGAAGAGAGCTATTACGACTATGTCTTTGTACAGCGCGTAAATCTCTGGCAAGACAATCCAGACGTGCAGCGGCTGATTCTGGACCCGCGCCTTGGTAAGATGGCCGCAAAACTGGCCGGCGTAGACGGCGTGCGCATCTGGCATGACCAGGCGCTGATCAAGCAGCCCTGGGCCAATCCCACCGGCTGGCATCTCGACAATCCTTATTGGTCCTACTCGTCCCGCGAAACACTCAGCCTCTGGGTAGCGCTCGACGACGCCACCCTCCAAAACGGCTGTCTCTACTTCCTGCCGGGCAGCCACAAGACGGCCACTTTCGACAACTCCAGTATCGGCGAGAACATAAGCGATATCTTTCGCATTTATCCCCAATGGAAGAACACGATGGCAGTGCCTGCGGAGATGAAGGCCGGCTCCTGTTCCTTTCATAACGGCCTGATAGCCCACGGCGCCGGCGCCAACATGACGCCAGGCTGGCGGCGGGCCATGACCTGCGGCTTCATGCCCGATGGCTGCACCTTCAACGGCAAGCAGAACATTCTCACCGATGAACAGTTTGCCAGCTACGAAATCGGGGATGCTTTGGACGACGACCGCCAAAACCCGCTCATCTTCCACCGATCCAAGCCTTACGAGGAAAAACTAGCAGAACGATTCGCCGAATCATAGTAGATAGGGAGATTCCTGTCGCGGCTTCGACCCGGCGTCGACCGCCCTGATTGCCGCGCGGGCCTCCCATGCCAACCTTAGTTGTGATGACATTTCCAAGATTGTTGGTACACGATATCTTGGCAGCATGGCTTGGAGAGCATCATCATGGTGAACCTGCCCCTCTCGCCAGAAGAAAATCTGACGGCGAAAGAAGACCGTTGCGTGTCTGAAATTTGCCAAATTTTGTCTTCCCCTGGTCTATCTGATATGGACGGCCATCGTTTTTAGAGTGCAAGATAAGTGTCCCTAAGAAAAAATTAAGCGCGACATTTGTAGACATCTGTCGACTTAGCGCGACATTTGTAGACCTAACGCGACATATCGCCACCTGATCTTGGACACACGCATCGCTTTGGTTCATAGCATCGCATTGCTACTTGAAAAAGGTAGCGGCGCCCCTTGTGGGTAATTCTGGAGCCCTGGTTTTGGTAGCCTTGATCTGGATGCCTGCACAGGACAATTGCATCAAGAACCGTGATATAATAGCCCTGTACCGAAATACGAATAGGCACTGCTGAGAGCGTATCGTCATCATGAACCCATGACTCAGACTGGCTGGGAATCTGAAGGCGAGGGAGGACCCTTGCAAGACTGTAAACTGCGTACAATCTGTCTACCCATAGCCCAACAGAGACAGCGATTGAACGTGCGCGCAGCCAAACACAAAAGTCCATATATAGGAAAACTGCCCGCTTCTGCCCGCTTAAACCGACCTGAAGCGTCCGGACACGACACCCTGCCCCCCAGCCTCCAGCGGATCGACTTGCGTCCGGCGTCTGCGAAAGTCGTGGATGAGTGTCGTGGAGAGGCTGCCAGAACCAGGAATCGACTCTGGAAACGGAAAAACCGATGCAAAAGCGTAACGACAAGAAATTGCCAGAAAAAAAATATCGCCCGCTTTGACCCGACTTATACCTACTCGACCCGACTTGACCCGACTTGACCCGACATAAGACGTCCAAACACGCCCCACCATGGTAGAGATTGCACAACTCTTGTACAACCCATATGAGCGGTTCAACCGACCCGCCAGCGCTGAGGAGGCCCCCATCACAGCCCATCACAATAACTGCATGAACTGCAGCTCAGACAACCCGAAAACGCTCATAAACTCTCATAAACTCTCGTCTAACGCTCATACGAGACAACCTGCATCGGCAAGGCACCGGTCACAGCCCATCAGGCATATCTCATGAACTACAGCTCAGACAACCCGAAAACGCTTATAAACGCTCGTAAACGCTCATGAACTCTCGTCCAACACACAGATGAGAATGCCTGCGTCCCACCATCAAGATGAATCTGATTAAAACGGTCCACGATGAATGAAATGCCCGCATCGGCCCCCAAGGCATTTGCATCAGATGTGAATTCCATCTTTTCCTCCGCTGCCAAACTGCTCCTGACTTCCACTCTCAGCCACCGGAACACCGAGAATTCAGTCTACTGGCTCTTGGATGGGGACGACAGTCGCATCCTTCAGGTCCATGTGCAGCACAACTTGGCCGTCTTGCGCCGCATGGCTTTCGACCTCTTACCCAGCGAGAACAGCGCCCAAATCGATATCGCTGCCAAACGTGAAAGAGCCGGTTGGAAAACTGGCTATCTCCTGAAAATTCTCTCCCAACAAGATGCGATTGCCCTGGATGCCTGCACAACCCCGATTGACAGTTTTCACTTGCTATGCTAGGATTCCCGTCATTCTTAATCTCCCACCCGCAGCCCGTAGACTATACGAATCCACTCCACCCTGAGGAGGATGCTTCGTGCTGAACGTAGCAATCATTGGATTGGGAAACATCGGCAGCACGCACGCCGGTGTCTATCAAGCCAGCGAACGCGCACAGTTGTTAGCAGTCTGTGATATGGACAGAAGCATAGCTGACGCGGCCGCGCAGCGCTTTGGCGTTCCAGCCTACTACAGCGTCGCCGAACTACTCGACGCGGTCGATTTGGATGCCGTCAGCGTCACCACCGCCGGCCCCGAAAACGGTGGTCACCACTACGAGCCGGTCATGGAGTGTCTCGAGGCGGGGCTTCCCGTGCTATGCGAAAAGCCGATCTCCAATAACATCGAACACGCCCGCAAGATGGTGGCCAAGGCTGACGAGAAGGGCCTTTATTTCGGCATCAACCTCAACCACCGTTTCGTACCACCGGCTGCTAAGGCCAAGCAGTGGGTGCAGGAAGGCAAGCTGGGCGACCTGCTGCTGATGAACATGACCATGTGGATCGGCAATCCCAACGACACATCGCCCTGGTTCCATATTCGCGCCCTCCACCCCCACAGTCTCGACATCATGCGCTATTTCTGCGGCGACGTTCGACGCGTGCAGGCCTTCTTCAACCAGGCTCCGGGCCGCGTCTGCTACTCCAACGCCCAAGTGAACCTGGAATTTGAAAACGGCGTCGTCGGCCACCTGACCGGCAGCTACGACACCAACCCGCGCCACAACCTTGAACGCTGTGAAGTGATGGGCACCGAGGGCCGCTTTGTGCTGGACAACCTGTACCAGGAGCTGACGCTCTACCCGCGCCGCAGCGACGAGTTGACGGTCGTGCGCAACAGTATAATGGGCGGTCTTAGCGGCTTTGACGCCACTTTCACCAATCGCATCAATCGCTGGATCGAGCAGGTGGATGACGGCGTACCGCGTGATGAAATTGAAGCCTCCGGCCGCGAGGGATTGGCCGTACAGGAGATCATCGAGGCCGCCATTCGCTCGCACCACAGCGGCAAAGTAGAGGAAGTGCCGTCAGCCTGAAGCTTCCCCTGTCCACGGCCGGGTAGCTGAACTCGCAGAACGCATCCGCGCGTGTCGATCGACTTTCTGTCGTCGTCCTCAATGTCCGGAGAAGGTTTGACAGAGCCATGACATTTGCCACCACTGAGATTCGAGAGCAACTCGATCAGCTCAACCGCGATGGTTTCGTTCTCATTCCCAACGCGCTGACCGCCGAGCGAGTCGAGCAGTGGAAGGCTGTACTGTACGCTCTCTACGATCGCGGCGCCTACGAAATCAGCAACGGCGTAGGCAATGTCGCGTTCGAGAAGTTGCTCGCTCTCGAGCCCGAGTTGTCGGGCGAGCTCATTGGACACGAGAGCGTGGCCCCCTACCTGCACGCCGTTATGGGTAAACAGTGCCAGTTGCGCAGTCTGCGGGCGCATGTCAATCCGGCTGAGTACTTGCAGGAATGGCACATGGATTTTTCCGACTATTACTACCAGACGGAGAAATCCGAAGCGCATAATCCACTGCTTGGGCTTTGCCTGAACTCCACATTCTATTTGACCGACAACACACCCGACCGAGCGCGACTGACCTTCGTCAAGAACTGCTTCGACCGGCCCGTACCTGAGGAGCTGATCCCTTACCTGCGCTATACCGAAGACCGAAACGATCCCTTCCAGCGCTGGTGTGACCAGCAGGAGTTGGTTCACTTGTACCCGATGGCCGGTGATGCCGTCGTCTTTTTTAGCCACATTCCCCACCAGGGCGCAAAAATGGGACCGGATCCGGAAGGCGAGATTCGCGCCAATATCGTCCTCCACTACCAACAGAATCCGATGTTTCCCGGTATCAAGTTTGTCAGCAATCCCCAATTCACACTAGAGACATTGGGATACGCGGGCACTTTTCCGTTTGCAGAGGTTGAGTAGATGCAACTCAGATTCATTTCAGACATCATGAAAGGGAGAATTCGATGAAACTTTACCGAACCGTTCTCGGCCTGCTCCTGCTGTCGGCGCTGGTCATCCTGGCGGCGTGCGGCGCCCCAGCAGACGGCGGAATGGCTGGAGAAGCGCCCGCTGCCGAAGAGGCCGCGCCCGCTGATGAGGAGGTCGTCGAGATCGAGGAGTCAGAAGAAGAAGCCATGGAGATGAGCGGCGAAATCGTCATCAGCATCGCTTCGAACGACGTGCAGACCTATCAGGCCATTGCCGATGCCTACATGGAGATGCATCCGAACGTCGACGTCCTCGTCGAACTCAAGCCGCCGGGTGTGGACGCCTATCTCCAGTGGATACGCTCCCAATTTACGTCAGAAGTGCCGCGCGTATCGCTGATCGAGTCACCGCACTTGCGGGAGTTCGCTCAGGAAGGTCGCCTTGTTGACTGGGGCCCCTACCTCAACAAAGAGAATCCTTACACTGGCGAGACATGGGAAGACAGCTTCCAAGAGTGGGGCTTGAATCTGGTGCGCGATCCCAATACCGGCCAGATGTTCACCATGCCCTACCAGTCTGTACAGACCTTCTGGGTCTACAACAAGGACCACTTTGAACAGGCCGGCATAACTGATGTCCCGCCGCGCCCCACCTGGGATCAGTTCGTCGAGTGGAACGAAAAACTGCGCGACGCCGGCCTCATCCCCATCGCCATTGAAGGGACGACAGAGCAGATTTGGGGCGGCGGCCGCATGCCCTGGCTGATGCGCTCGGCGATGGACCAGTACCACCGCGACGAATTGCAGATCAT
This sequence comes from Caldilineaceae bacterium, assembly GCA_963662575.1. GTDB lineage: Bacteria > Chloroflexota > Anaerolineae > Caldilineales > Caldilineaceae > Bin5. The sequence goes on along the minus strand of OY759723.1, from coordinate 3,585,103 downwards.
CCAGTGCCAGGAAGGCGACTGGTGCTTCCGCGAGGGGATCGACGACACGTGGTCATATGATCCCACCGACGTGCGCAACGATGACCCCGACCGCGTTTCCGTCAATATCGCGCGCCACCTCCAGGCACTGCGCGAAGGCGATATCAACTTCAACAACGATTGCACTGTTGAAATGATGACGCAGGTAGGTCGCGTATTCAAAACGGCGAACGGCTTCGTGCCTGAGGGTTGGACCGGAATGACCGATGCCTATCCCCTCTTCCTGACCCAGAGAGCCGCTATGCGCATGGTGCACGGCGGTATCTACACCAGCCTGCCCAAGGACATCCGCTCGCTGGCTCAGGGTGAGTACGGCGGTAAGGCTGAAGTAACAGAAGAGGATTCGGCCGCAGCCGTCGAATTTGAATATGGTCGCTTTGCCTTCCCCACCATCGAAGGACCGTGCGTGCAAGGCACTGCCCGCGCCAATGAGTTGACCTCAGGCTATCTGGCCTTGCCGCTCAAAGACCGCGCCCAGAACGATCTTGAAGTCGACTTTGTCATGTTCTGGACCAGCCCGCAAGGGATGCAGATCTTCCTCGAAAACAAGCTGGATACGGAAAACCTTCAGGGTGGCATCGCTGGCCCGCCCCTGATCAAGAACGTCGCACTTCCGGGGCAATGGGAAGACATATTCGCCCAAAGCGTCTTCATCGGCAACTATGAGAAGCCCGGCGCGCCCGGCGACGCCGTCGCGCGCGGATTCTTCAAATATGAAGAGACGAAGCGTGAATGGTCGATCATGGTGCAGGAGTTCTTCGAGGGCAAGCTGACGGCCGAAGAATTCGCCGCCGGCTACCAGACTCTGCTCGAAGACAACTTTGACGGGATGCTGGAATTCCTCAACCTGACACACGAAGACCTGGACCAACCTGAAAAGCGACCGCCGGGATGGGTCGCTGCCGGGCCGTACTAACACTCAATCGTCCGCCGTCCGTAGAGGATGGCGGACCTTTGTCCAGCCTACGCTAACGACTTTCCATGGCTTCTTCATTGTGTCGCGTTCGGGCGACAGCTCGTTCACTATATCGCTCACTAAGCATGCCGCTCCTTCACAGGAGCGGCATGTCGTGTTGGCGAACAGATGGTAGCGCTCTTCACTTCAAGGCGACCGTTTTTAGTGTTGCCCTCGCTGCCGTCCTTCTGCTGGCCTTTGCTCTGCCGCTAGCAGCACAGTCACCTGAAGGTCTGCTGTGGGGCCAGGACACTGCTATCCGCATTCAGACGATCGCTCTCACACAGGACGGCGACCGCGTCGCAATCGGCAGCCGTGACAATTCGCTGCGAGTGTACGACGGATCGGGTGCATTACTCTGGCAATTCGACGCTGACAACAGTATTCTGGGTGTGGACATTTCCCCCGACGGCCGGTGGTTGTCCGTCGCGTCAGAGGATCGCTTCGTATATCTGCTCGACGGGGACGGCAATCTGCTGTGGCAGTACAAGGCCGCTCGGCCAATGAATAACGCCGCTGTCGCCAGCGACGGCTCACTCGTCGCCGCCACATCCGATGATCTGACTGTCTATGCCCTCGACAGTGAGGGCAACTTGCTATGGCAGGAGGATTTAGGAATTGGCGTGCAGGCCATTGACATCTACGGCAGTGGCGAACAGGCTCGCGTCGTAGTTGGCTCCAACGACGGGCTGATAACTATCTACAGCCGCACCGGCAGAACGCTGCTCCAGACCGGCCTTGACTACAGCGTTCGATCCGTTTCGGTGACGCCCAACGGCGCCCGCATCCTGACGGGATCAGGCGACGGTACTGCGATTCTGCTCAATGGCGCCAATGGAAATGAGATTTGGCGCTTTGAGGCTGACGACACCATTGTTAGCGTGGCGCTTTCCTCTGATGGGTCCAGCGCACTAGTCGGCTCCGAGGACGGCAGCGCTTATCTGCTCGCCAGCGACGGCACACTCACCCACCGCTTCAGGCAGGATGATGATGTGTTAAGCGTCGCTCTGGCAGGAGATGGCAGCCGCTTGGCCATCGGAACCATAGCCGGCGCGACCCGGTACTACGACCGGTCGGCAGCATTGTCTGGAGCGGCCCGGTCGACAGCCCAACGTCAAACACTCCTTCTCGTTGTACTTGGCGTAGTCGCTCTACTGGTGCTGTTAGCTATATGGGCCGCCCGCAACACCGCCGTAGGCCAACAATTCTACCTGCGTAGCGCCGCTGGACCTATGGGCCTCATGCAGTCAATGTGGCGGGCGCGGCTCTCATATTTGCTTATTCTTCCGACCCTGCTGCTGCTGTTGACCTTCAACTACTATCCCGCCTTTTCCGGCCTCTATCACGCTTTCACCAAATGGAGTCCCGGCGTCAGCACGGAATGGGTTGGACTTTCCAACTTTCGCTTCCTGCTGGAAGATCGTTTCTTTATCTCCGGCTTCCGCAACGCCGGCATCCTGGTTGTCGTCTCAATCATAAAGACGATGACTTTTCCGCTGTTGGTAGCTGAATTTATCTTCAATGTTCGCAACAAATTCTCCCAGTATTGGTTCCGAACGCTCTTTGTCGTGCCTATTGTTCTGCCGGCTGTGGTCGAGATCCTGGTCTGGAACAACATCTACGATCCCGCCATCGGCCTCCTCAACGAGAGCCTCAAACTCTTCGGGCTGGAAGAATTCACGCGCGTCTGGTACGGAGACGCCAGCGTGTCGCTGGGCGCCATAATCTTTATCGGCGTACCGTGGGTGAATGCATTCGCTCTGCTCATTTTCTACGGCGGTCTCATTTCGATTTCCAACGAGATTATCGACGCCAGTCTCGTCGACGGAGCCAGTACTTGGCGCCGCTTCTGGACCATCGACCTGCCCCTGCTCATGGGCCAGATCAAGCTGCTCCTGATTCTCAATTTCATCAACGCAGTGCAGACATTCGAGCTGGTCTTCCTGACGACCGGCGGTGGTCCCGGCGCCGCCACCTACACACCGGCGCTGGAACTCTACTACCTGGCGATGCGCATGGATCGCATGGGTGTGGCCTCGGCCATCGGTATGATTCTATTCCTTATCATTCTGGCGGGCACGATCATAAATATGCGATACGTCCGTTCCTCCACCGAATATGAGGCCTGAAATGGTATCGGCACGAGGAAAAAACGAGTCGGATCAGGCTATCCCGGTCACTGGCGGCGGCCAGAGCGACGAAACCGAATTTGGGAGCGTGCACACGTCGACTCCCGTCCTGCAGGCCCCTCAGATTAACGGCGGACAGATTCTCCTCTATGCCGTGCTGCTCATTCTGCTCTTCATTACTTTCATCCCTATCCTCTACCTGATTGTGCTCGCTCTCAAGGACAACGGCCAGATATATGGTCGCTTTTGGTCTCTCCCCAATCCATATCGCTGGATAAACTTCACTCTGGGCTCTCTTGCAATCTGGCGGTCAATTCTCAACTCCATCCTGACCTCCGGTACTTCAACTGTGGCCACAGTCGTGCTCGCCAGCCTCAGCGGCTACGTCTTCGCCCGCCACCGCTTTCCCGGCAAGGAGCTGTTCTATACGGGAATCCTCGCCCTGCTGATGATCCCGCCAATCCTGACGCTCATCCCCGCCTATGTGCTTATCCTCAATATGGGCCTGGAGAACACGTACTGGGCGCTGATTCTGCCGTGGACATCGGGCGGGCAGGTGTTTGCCCTACTGCTCTGCCGCAGCTTTTTCGCTACCCTGCCGGAGGAGTTTTTCGACGCCGCCCGTATCGACGGTGCCAGCGAATTGCAGAGCTTCGTCCGGATCGCTGTGCCGCTTTCCATGCCGATCCTGGTAACGGTCGCCGTCGTACGGCTGGTCACAACGTACAACCAGTTTATGTGGCCTCTTGTCGTCATCTCCAGCCCGAAACGCCAGGTCGTGGCAGTGGCCCTGACCCAATTTACTTCCGAGATCGGTGTCACCGACCTCGGTCCGCAGATGGCCGGCTACATCCTGGCATCCGTTCCCTTGATCGTCCTGTTTTCCTTCGGCATGAGACACTATGTTCGCGGCCTGACCGCCGGCGGCTTGAAAGCCTGACCTCTCGGTCCCGTCACCCACTAACCTCCGAGGAAATCCCATGGATAAGGTACGTATCGGCGTGTTAAGCCACGCCCACGGTCACAGCAGCGCCTACTGCCGCACGATGCAGGACTTCGATGATGTCGAACTGGTTGCTTGCTGGGACGACAACGAGCAGCGAGGACGCGAAGCTGCCGCCGCGTTCGGCATGGAGTTCCGCGCCGACGCCGAGGCCGTCTCCGACGACCCCAATATCGACGCCGTCATCGTTGCAACCGAGACAAATCGTCATGCCCAGTATGTGGAATTGGCCGCCGCGGCCGGCAAGGCGATCCTCTGCCAGAAGCCGTTGGCAACAACGCTCGACGACTGCGATCGTATCATCGAAACCGTTCGCCGCACCGGCGTAAAGTTCAGCGTCGCCTTCCAGATGCGGCAGGACCCGGTCAATCGCAAGATCAAAGAGCTCGTTGACGCGAAAGCAGTTGGCGAAATTGCTGTTGTGCGGCGCCGGCACTGTATCAACGTACTCAACAACGAGGCCTTTTTCACCGGTCCCTCCCGTTGGCACGTCGATCCCGTTTCTAACGTCGGTATGTTCTTCGACGACGCCATTCACGCGGCCGACTGGTTCTACTGGACGTTTGGCCCAGCCAAGCGGGTCATGGCTGAAATCGACAACATCGTTTCGAATGTTGCTCCTGACGACAACGGGATCGCTCTGTTCCGTTTCGAGAGCGGCGCTCTAGGTACCTTGTTCAATGGCTCCACCACGGTTGCCGGGGTCAACACGACCGAGATCTACGGCGCCGAAGGCACTATCATTCAGGACTACGGCGACGCCGTGTCCACTTTACCGCCGCGCCCGCCAGGAGTCGCCCCCTTGCGCATGATCCGACAAGGTGACACCGCCTGGCAGGAGTTTGACCTGCCTATCCCAGACAGCCAGGGGGAACGCATCGCGGGCGTGCCCCGTCCATTCATCGATTACGTGCGCGGGCTAAGCGACGAGCATGTCAGCGCCGAGGAAGGGCGCAAGTCGGTGGAAATGATACTAGGGGCGTATCAATCAGCGCGCGAGGGCAGGAGGATTTCGCTATAGAAACGCTTGTTCTTGGTAGTGCAAATAAATGGTCAGAAACAGCGAAGTCGTCTTAGTACTCTTTACCAATCTATTGTGCACTTTCAATTTAGTAGCGGCCAGAAATGGTATAGGCAGGCCGACTGAGTAGAACTGAGGTGGTGAAAAACCTGATCTAGTCGTGTCCCAGTTTCCCCCAGTGACTAACGGACCTTTTCAAGAAACATTTCTATCAGTTTGAGCCATAGCAGATCTTTGGGGAGAATATGCTCTATGGGATTGCCAAGCCAAGTACCAGCTTGTTCTACTCCCAGTAGAACTCTTCGATACTTGGTTAAGTAAAATTTCACTCTAACTGTATATGAATCCAGTTAGGAATTCTGACCAGAAGAGTACTCCCTCTGGTGTTCGCTTTCGATCTCCAACCACTCGTCTACTATTCTACGAAGTTGCCGATATACCTCGGCTTCGTCATCACCATGACAACAGGGACCAATTATGCCTGGCCAATACCCAATGAAACATTGGTCTTCTTCCGACCATTCGACAACGCCGCCATTGTTTGCGTTACCGGTCATCTTTCAGCCTCCTCAATGTTTCTTCGGACTTCCCTTTCTTGGTAAGGCTTGGCATCATCATTGGGACTCCCAGAAACCGTTACCCTCATCCCCTTTGGATGCCAGAAATTCCTGTGGCTGCCTTTTCCTCCCCTATTTGTAAACCCAGCCCTCTCCAGTTCTCTGATCAACGCTCGGATCTTTCGGGGCATATCTTTCCGATCAATACTTCAATGTACGACTCTAGGTCTGAATTAAACACTATACTATCGCTTTGCGGCAAAGACTCAAACCATCGCTTGTGCTAGCTAGAGAGCTAACATGCTGCACAAACTGATTGCAGATTGGGCAATAAGCCACTGTGCCGGAGACGAGGTTCGTTAGACTAATTAACCCCTCAAATCAGCGGCAAAAGAGTATTGGCCGTTTCCTCCACCAACCAGCTGTAGAACTCCTCCGACAGCACGCCGCTGCCGTGATCCTGAATGAACTGTAGCTGTTCCGCGGTCAGCTCTGCTTCGGCTGCGGCCACCGCGTTCTGATAAGGGTTGGCCGGCGTTCTATCCAGCGGCGCGACAAACTCCACCGTCACCGCGCCGTCGTAACCAATCTCCTTCAAGGTACTGATGATCAGCGGCCAGTCCAGCGCGCCCATACCGCAGGCCATGCGGTTGTTATCAGCCACATGAAAATCAACCAGGCGCTCCTTCGAACTCTTGATTGCCTCGATCATGTCGGCCTCTTCAATGTTCAGGTGAAACGTGTCGATGCATACACCGCAGTCCGGCCCAACCTCTTCGGCCAGCAGCATGGCCTGGTCGGCGCGATTGAGGAAGTTGGTCTCGAAGCGATTGAGCGGCTCCAGCGCCATGCGTATTCCTTCCTTCTGCGCATGGACATAGACCTCCTTCAAGCTCTCCACAGCCCAGGCCCACTCCTGCTCCGGCGTGTCCATCGCCGCCACCTTGCCCACCTGCGACGGCACGATAGTCATTTCGTAGCCGTCCAACTCCTTCACCATCGTGATGCAGTCATTGAGATACTTGATAGAAGTTGCGCGCACAGCCTCGTCCGCGTGGATCAGGTCCCGACCTTCGAACATCAGCGAGACCGCACCCCAGCAGGCGATTCCGTTATCGGCCAGTTGCTTGCGCAGCTCCTTCGTATCGAAAACCTCCGGCTCGCCGCTGATTTCGATGCTTTTGTAACCGTAACGTGCCAACCGTCTGATGGTTACATCGATCGGTTCGGCGCGCATCCAGTTGTGCATTGACAGATGCATGGGTGCTCTCCTGTTGGTACTGTCCGGTAACGTTATCCTGCCCTGACAAACGCTTTGGTCAGCCTAATCTGACGTCGGCTAAGGCCCCTTACCAACCCAATTGATTTCGAGACCTGCCTGGGTTAGCAATACTGTGCTCAGGTCGCCCACATGCTGCTGCAAATGACGGATGTTGTAAATCTGAAGTTCCATTTTGTCGAAGGGCAGCCAGTTGAAGCCCGATGATGCAGCCAGATCGATCGTCGGTACCGTGCGATCCACATGCGATCGCAAATAGTCGATATAGGCCAGAATCTCCGCACGATTATAAGGCTGATCTGCTGTGGGCTGCGGCGTATGAGGCGGCACCGGCAAGGGCCCGAGAAACTGATACCCTTCTCGCGCCTCTTCCCACAGCGTCAACTCCTCCTCGGACGGCTGCAGGTAGAGATCCACGAAAAAAAGTGCATGATATGCCACCCGCCAGAACGGGTTTGCTTGCCCAACGACATCCCAAAGATCGTTTGGGCAAGTACGTACCGTCTGCTCCATCATTGACAAGGCAGCGTGGAACTGGGAGGCGACCGTCTTATGTACATCCATATCTTCTTATCCTTTCAGAACCAACTGTGTTATTGCGTGTGTCGAAGGCTGCCTGGACCACATGAAATTTCTGGAACAGCCGTCGTCGAGGACTATTCTCATTGTAATTAGAGGCCATTTCTCTGTCAATGATACGGGTGCGAACGTGTGTATCCCAAAATGGGGGTGAACTAACGCATGCCTTAGGTGACGACTAAGCCACTTCCAACCTGCATATCCAGTCTCAGGCAATTTGCGTGGCTGCTCTATCCTGAACTTTTTATGGGCGGTCGGCCGCAAGCGGCCTCCCTTGTGCAGGGGCTGCGCCCCCGCAACGCCCCGCCCTGGCTAGCGACCGTGCTCATTCTTCCCCAGCAAGGTGTCTAGAGCAAAGTGTCTAGCCAACAGCATTCACCCCAAATGCTCCGGTGAGGGCAGGCCTTCTGCATGCCCTGCGTCTCTCCACGAGCCGGGAGTCAATTCCAGCCACCTCCGGCATAGTCTCCCCGCCAAACTGTCCCTACCCCAGAACCTGGGATGCATCCGTGCGAAAGCATCACCTCAGATTGCCACACTTTTCCGCTGGGATACTCCTTTTCTGACACCGCCCCCATGGCTTCTGGGCGCGCCGACATCAGATAATTCCTGACTCAGCATCGCCTTGATCGGACCTCGCATATTGCCCGTATGACCCCTGCCCCGGCACGACGATTTCTGGACAAGAATCGGTAACACTGCTACGCTACAGGGAAAATCCCTTCGAGCTTTTTCACCATGCCAGAGGAGAGGGATGGAGGAAACCAGCCAGGCGGCGCTGATTCCAAAAGCAGTCTACCGCTTTGCCCGCACGCCCAACATTCGCTACTACCGGGCAGAGCGTACGCGCTCAGGTATCGACTTCCTCTACCCAATCAGCGTCAACGGCTCTCGCATTGTTGACACCAGCAACGGCGGTCGCGACTACGTCATCCTCTACCTGCTGACGAAGTGGGGCAAACTGGCCGCAGGCGGCTACTGGCTCAATCCAAGAAAAATCTTCGAGAAGGCCTACGTGACCGACGCTACGCTTGCCGACCTGGTGCTTGTAGCCGAGAAAATCGAAGACCTGCCGGACGCCCATCTCATCCTGGACGATGTACTCAATAGGGCGGAGGTAGAGGTAGACATGGATGTGTGGGGCAGCGCTTTGGATTGAGTAAGCCAAGTACACGACATCAAGAAAAGAAGAGAATCCGCATGAACAGTTCCGAAAAGACAGCTTCCTCCTTGCCCTCCCAGTTGGAGGAAGGATCAGCCTTGACCCTCGATTTCGCCAAGCTACAAGACATTGGCAAAGGGGAGGCTGCCGTCATCCCTGTAGCCGTACAGGACTTCGACACCAAGGAAGTACTCATTGTCGCGTACGCCAATCAGGAGGCCCTGTCCTACTCGTTGACGCACGGCGTTGCCGCCTTCTGGAGTACATCGCGAAGCGAACTGTGGGTGAAAGGCGCGACATCCGGTGATACGCTCGAACTCGTCGACGTGCGCGTCAACTGCGAGCAGAACTCGCTGCTCTATCTGGTGCGCCCACTGGGAGCAGGAGCCTGCCACACAAAGGGCCCTGATGGCAAGGCGCGCGCCGGCTGTTACTATCGACGGATCGACAAAGCTGCCGATTCCGCCAATGAACATGGTGTGCCCTCCGAACGCGGAGCGCAGTTGAAGTTTGTTTGACCCAGGACTTGTCGTATCGATTGACTATTGTAGTGGGCCCTCGGCGCACTGCATTTGGACACTAGAAACTTTCTACACATAGATAGAGGAATTAAATGAGTCGCCTTATTCTCGGAGTCCCGAAAGGAAGCCTGCAGGAATCCACCATCGCGCTGTTCGCCAAAGCCGGCTACCAGGTCTATGTCCGGGGTCGCTCCTACGCTCCCTATATCGATGACCCTGAAATCGGCTGTTTGATGTTCCGAGCCCAGGAAATCGCCCGTTACGTGGAACGTGGCGTCCTGGACGTTGGCCTCACAGGCAAGGACTGGGTACAGGAAAATGAGGCCGATGTGCGAGAGGTCGAAGACCTGGTGTACAGCAAGGCAACCAACCAGTCCTATCGCTGGGTGCTGGCGGTTCCGGATGATTCCGACATCCACCGACCGCAAGACTTGGAAGGTAAACGTATCGCCACCGAACTGGTACAGGTAACGCGCCGCTACCTTGAGCGGCACGGCGTACAAGCCAAGGTGGAGTACTCATGGGGCGCGACCGAGGTCAAGGCGCCGTTGCTGGTCGATGCCATCGTGGAAGGCACGGAGACCGGCTCGTCGCTGCGCGCGAATCGGTTGCGCATCGTCGATACCGTCGCCGAATCCACTACCAAGCTGATCGCCAATCACGACGCCTGGGCCGATCCGTGGAAGCGGCAGAAGATCAAGAACCTGGCGTTGCTCCTGAAGGGCGCTCTGCAGGCCAGCGCCAAGGTCGGCCTCAAAATGAATCTGCCCAGAACTTCCCTCGAGGATATAACGGCGCAGCTTCCAGCGCTGCACACGCCTTCAATCACCAACCAGACCGACCCTGAGTGGGTTGCACTGGAGGTGATAATCGACGAAAAGATCGTCCGCGACCTGATCCCCGACCTGAAGCAGGCCGGCGCCACCGGCATCATCGAGTATCCGTTGAACAAAGTGATATATTAGTCTGTCAGCGCAAGAGGGCTGGCTTCCGCGCAATAGGAATCGCATCATGCCAATCAAACAGTCGGTCTGCATCCCAATTTTGCCGCAGGACGCCATGCCCCGCGACCAACTCCTCGCCGAAATCGCATCCATCGGCTACCCTGCGATCGAGATCTGGGGTTGGGACGACGATCTCCCGGGCCTGTGCGAAGCCGCCGAAGGTAACGGCCTGCGCATGGTCAGTATGAGCGGCCATGACTCTCTTCCGGACGGCCTCAACATTCCGGCAAACCACGAACGCATTGAAGCCGAGCTACGCGATTCAATTGACGCTGCCGCCGCGCACGGCGTGGCCGGGCTGATCTGTTTCAGCGGCAACCGCATCGAAGGAATGGACGAAGAGGTTGCCATCGCTAACACAGCCGCCGGTCTGCGCCGAGCTGCCCCCTATGCCGAAGCCAACGACATAACTCTCAACCTGGAGTTGCTCAACTCGAAAGTCGACCATTCCGGCTACCAATGCGACAACACCGCCTGGGGGCTGGCCGTGCTTCAGCAAGTGAACAGTCCCAACGTGAAACTCCTCTACGACATCTACCACATGCAGATCATGGAAGGTGACATCATCCGGACAATGACCGCAAACCTAGACGCCATAGGCCACATCCATACAGCCGGCAACCCAGGGCGCAACGAACTGGATGACACTCAGGAGCTGAACTACCGCGGAATCTGCCGCGCGCTCAGCAGTGCCGGATACGAAGGCTACGTGGGCCACGAGTTTCGACCGCGGGGCGATGTAGTCGAGTCTCTTCGCCAGGCTTTCGAACTGTGTAACGTCTGATTGCCGGGATCCGACTCTTCCGACCTCTGCCTGTCGTGCAGCGGTCGAATTAAACACACATAACCCTTCCGCCTGCCAAGGAGCCGACATGCCCCGGCAACCTCACGTCATATATATCCTTTCCGACGAGCATTTTGGCGGAGCAACCAGCCATATGGGCGACGCCAACGTGCGTACGCCCAATATCGACCGCATGGCCGCCGAAGGGATCAGCTTCGACCGCGCCTACGCCAACTGCCCTATTTGCACACCTTCAAGGGGAACGATCTTTTCGGGGAGACACGCGCATTCAGGACCTGTTCAATATTTCTTCGATGTGTTCAAAGCGAGCGCGCCCAGCACAGCCACGGCTCTACGGGAGGCCGGCTACCATACCGCCTACTTCGGCAAGTGGCATTGCGGCGTTGTTCATGATCAGGAGCCGCCGCGCGTGCGTGCGGAAAGGGAAGAGTACACGCGCTGGCCCCATCGTACGCCCGAATATCATCGGGCCGGATTCCAGGACTGGTACGGTTTCGAGATCAACAATGCCCCTTTCAAGGGCTTCTATTACCACGAAGATGAGGCCAATCCGCGCAAAATGGATGGCTATCAGACCGACTTTCTGACAGATCTGGCCATCGACTATCTGCAATCCTACGATCGAGATGAGCCGCTATTTCTCGTTCTCAGTGTAGAACCGCCCCACTTCCCCCTCGAAGCCCCGGAAGCATTCGAACGGTTCGACCCGGCCGCGCTGGAGACACCGCTCAGCTTCGCCGACTCGCCCGAGATGCGCACACAGCTGGCAACATACTACGCTATGGTCGAAAACCTGGACTGGAATATCGGCCGCCTCCGTGACGCCCTTGACAGCCTGCCGGAGTTCGAAAGCGACCGTCTGACCGTCTATTTCTCCGACCATGGCGACTACATGGGCACACACGGCGCCATCAACCGCAAAGAGAACCCTCACGAAAACTCGGTCCGCATCCCCGCCGTCTTCCACTGGCCGCAGCAGATACCGGCGCAGGGTCGGCGGGATGGTCTTCTGTTCAGTCTTGTCGACCTTTTCCCGACCACACTGGGACTTTTGGGGCTGGATGTGCCGGCCCACTGCCAAGGGCTTGACTTCAGCCAGGCACTGCAGGGGCAGCAGGACTTCACAGGACCTGACGCCGTACTGATTGAGATGTCAGGCAATCCTCGCTGGAACCTGGATTTTCTGGACTGGCGCGGGCTTGTTACTTCCCGCTGGAAGTATGCCTTCTACGAGACGGGGCACCAGCTGCTCTTTGACCTCGATAACGACCCCTTTGAAATGAACAATCTGGCCGATATTGACACGCAGGCCTGTAGCGAGATGCGCGCCAAGCTGCTGGACCTCCTGGCCGACAGCCGCGAACCCTACTTCGATGTCCTGATCGAACATGGAGCGCCCGTGGAAGGGCCGGCGCTGGACGTAGGCGACTCCTATACCAAGGGCAAGTTGGCGCCCATCTGGCCGGACTTGGTGCGCCGCCACGATTCGTGACCCGTGCTGCAATGGATCTCCCGCTTGATCTGTCCTCCCACCTAGAGGAGTGGACGACCCCAAATACTGTTGCCTTCGCCCTGCTCGGCAGCTACGCCCGCGGCGATGCCGGACCGCACAGTGACATCGACATCGCGCGCTTTGTCAATGACGACAAGGAGGAAGCCGAAGGCCGGAGCTTTTTGATTGGGGACAGAGAAACCAGATCCGAAAAGAATGAAAACGCATCCGCTCAGCAGACGCACCGCCACTGGTTGGTCGTGCGCAGCACGGTCACCCCAAGCCAAGTGGAAAGCTGGTTTACCGAACCGGGCCAGGCGGTCAATATTATCGTTGGGCTTCGCGACGGGCGTGCCCTATGGGACCCGAATGGCTTCTTTGCGATCATTCAACAGCGGGCTCGTAACTTTGAATGGACGCAGGAACATCAAGAAAAAGCCGACCGGCTGGCGGGCAAAGAAATGGTCGGCTGGATCGAGGAGGCTCACAAAGGGCTGGAGGGCCTGCAGCGCAATGACATTGGGCGCCTGCTCAACGCCCGTTTCGGACTGTCCTGGGGCTTAGCCTGGGTGGTGCGCGTGCAGAGGGGCTTGCTAATTGCCAGCGACAATACCTTCTACGACGAAATAATTAGCGCTGTAGGCCCCTACAGCAAATGGGCCCGGCTTCTGCAGCGAGCCTTTGGAACAGTGGCTGAAGATGAGACCGGCCCACTTTCACTACGCGAAGAAGTACAGTCCGGCCTGATGCTTTATTGCGAAACGTTCGAGCTTCTGAAGGAGGCTCTCCCTCCCGAGGACTATCCGCTCATCGCGGCCACCGTTCGACGTATTCACACAGAACTTAAACGCACAGCGTGAGTCGGCAGCGCAGGCTCATAGAGCCTGCCCTTCCCCGGATGATTCCAACGAACACGGTTGCATCTTTCGCCCAACTTTCGGTAAACTGTGCGGGAAGAAGATAGCCGGACAGGCTAAGCCACCAAAGTTTCGTTGAGGGGCACTTTGCTCCAAACTATCTGTCGATGTGGGCGGTGGCGGTTGTTGCAGCTGCCAAAGCCCAAACCTCCGACCTTGCGGCCACAGCAGGCACAGACTATGCGTTCCAATGAGGGATGGACTTTTAGCACCAGCTTACAGGAGATGACCCAATGCTGACTCAGCAACAGATCAACTTCTATCACGAACACGGCTACCTGCGCATTCCCCAAGTGTTCACGGCGGAAGAGACCCAGGAACTTTCTAACGAGATGGACCGCCTTGTCGCAGATTGGGCGTTCACCAGCCCCGGCTGGACCGGCCCCTGGCGCTTGGCTTACATGGACCCGGAGACGGAAAAGAAGTCCAAACTGACGGCGATGCACGACCTGCATTTTTACTCGGTTGCCTGGATGCGGGCCGCTACCAATCCCGGGCTAGCCGAAGCGCTCAGCCAGCTGCTGGACAGCAGCGTTGAGCTGCACCACACGACTTTGCATATCAAGCCGCCTCAGACCGGACAACCGTTCCCGATGCACCAGGACAACCCGTTTTACGGTCATCAGGACGGCCGCTTCATCGATGTGCTGGTGCACCTGGATGACACGCGCCATGAGAACGGCGAAATCCGCTTTCTGGACGGTTCACATAAGATGGGGCACCTTGAACACATAACAGAGACCGAAGACGGTCCTTGCTCACCCCATCTGCCGACAGATAAGTTCCACATAAAGGATACAGTGGCAGTTCCTGCCAAGGCGGGAGATGTCGTGTTATTCTGCATCGACACGGTCCACGGGTCGTACATTAACCAGACGAAGAATCCCCGCCGCCTGGTACGCATGGGATACCGGGACCCCCTGAACCGCCAGGAGTACGGCCAGAGCATGGGGCGGCCGGGCGTTATCGTCAGCGGATACCGCGAGCGAGAAGAGGGCGACGAGCTCTTGCCCATAGCCTGAGACAAGGCAGAATTCATATGCGCCTGCCTCAGAACAGGCGCGCCGCGCTGTCACCAGATACTGAAACGACATAAATACGTGGCCGCACTGCGACCGATGGCGTCGCGTTTCATTGCAAGAAAGGGAGATGACCCAATGCTCACGCAGCAACAGATCAGCTTCTATCACGAACATGGCTTCTTGCGCATCCCGCGAGTGTTTACACCTGAGCAGACCCGAGAACTTTCGGACGAGTTGGACCGGCTCGTAGAGGACTGGGCCTTCACCAACCCAGGCTGGACCGGTCCTTGGCGCCAGGCCTACATGGACCCGGAAACAGAAAAGAAGTCCAAGTTGACCGCGATGCAAGACCTGCACTATTACTCGGTTGCCTGGATGCGGGCGGCTACCAATCCCAGGCTCGCCAAGGCCCTCAGCGACCTTCTGGGCCCCAATGTGGAATTGCATCATACTACTTTGCACATCAAGCCGCCGCAGACTGGTCACCCCTTCCCAATGCATCAGGATAACCCGTTTTACCCCCACCAGGACGGGCGCTTCATCGATGTGCTGGTCCACCTTGACGATACCTACCACGAAAATGGGGAAATCCGCTTCCTCGATGGCTCGCACAAAATGGGCCACCTGGACCATATCCTTGAGACCGAAGACGGCCCCTGCTCACCCCATCTGCCCACCGATAAGTTCCACCTCGAAGATACGGTGGCGGTTCCCGCCAAGGCCGGCGATGTCGTCGTTTTCTGCATAGACACGGTCCATGGCTCCTACATCAACCAGACAAAGGATCCCCGCCGCCTGGTGCGCATGGGCTACCGCGACCCGCAGAATCGCGAGGTAGCCGGGCACAGGGTAGATAGGGGCGGCATGATCGTCAGCGGCTATCGCGAGCGCAAAGAGGGCGATGAGCTGCTGCCTACGAAGCCCGCCAATGCGTAATCCGTGGGGCTTGCATTCAGGGAAGTGGTTGCCGCGTGATCTATGACACTCTGATCGTGGGCGCCGGTTCGGCGGGAAACATCCTCGCCTCCCGCTTGACAGAAGACGAGTCTCGTCAGGTGCTCCTGTTGGAGGCAGGCCCTGACTACCCAACCACGGACTGCCTGCCAGCAGACATCCGCCTTGGTTACGGCACGCCCTCCGGCATCATCGCCAAAAGCCACGACTGGGGATACAAGGCGCAGGCGACGCCACAGCGCGACAACATGGATGTGCCGCGCGGCAGAGTGGTGGGCGGCTCCAGCGCCGTGAACGCGCAGATCTTTCTGCGCGGGATACCTGAAGATTTCGCAGCCTGGGAGGAAATGGGCAACGACAGGTGGAGCTGGGAGCAAGTGTTGCCCTTCTACTGCAAGCTCGAGAACGA
This sequence comes from Caldilineaceae bacterium, assembly GCA_963662575.1. GTDB lineage: Bacteria > Chloroflexota > Anaerolineae > Caldilineales > Caldilineaceae > Bin5. The sequence goes on along the minus strand of OY759723.1, from coordinate 3,569,255 downwards.
TCACGACTACGGCGATGCCGACTATCATGGCGCCGACGGGCCCATCGGCGTACGCCGCTACCCTGAGGAAGATTGGGGCCCGGACCAGCAGGCCTGGGCTGAGGCGTGCCGGCATGCCGGCTTCCCGGAATGCCCGGATGCCAATTTACCGGGGTCAATCGGATTCGGCCCTTACCCCATCAATAACATTTCGGGGATTCGCCAAAGTACAGCTGTGACCTACTTGGCCCAAGCCCGAAACCGCCCCAATCTTCATATTCTGGCGAATTGCACGACGCGCCGAATCCTATTGGAAAATGGTCGCGCCGTCGGTGTGGAAGTGGTTCGCAACGGTAAGGTAGAACAGTTCTACGCCGCCGAAACCGTACTCTGCGCCGGCGCGATTGGCACGCCGCAGATCATGATGCTGTCCGGCATCGGCCCGGAGTCCCACCTGCGGGAAGTCGGAGTTCATGTCAGTCACCATCTACCCGGGGTCGGAAGCAACCTGCGCGACCATCCAACCGTAGATTTGTTCTGGCACCTGTTATTCAAGCCAAATGGGCGTTTCCACTGGCACCAGGCCGGTCTGCGCTACACAGCCGCCGGTTCACAGATGAACAACGACATGATCGTTTACATCGGTGCCGTTCCCGACAACGCGGCCGACACAGAAGAATTTCTTTTCGTGCGCCCGACTCTCAATCTTGCAATAGGGCAGGGTGTGCTGCGTTTGCGCAGCGCCGACATTCAGGACCAACCCTTACTCAATTACCGCTATTTCGAAGAACTGTTCGACCGTGAGCGGCAGAGGGAAGCCATACGGCTATGTACCGAACTGATAGAAGAGCACCCAGCCTTTCGCACAATAAGCGGGGAAGTTTTGCAAGGCCCTGGAAATGCGCTGAATGATAACGCAGCCCTGGACCAATGGATTTTGGCCAACGCCGAAACCGGGCATCATTCTTCCAGTACTTGCAAGATGGGCCCGCCTTCGGACCCTTTGGCTGTCGCCGACCAGTCCGGCCGTGTACACGGTATCGACGGGCTGCGCATCGTCGATGCCTCACTGATGCCGGACAGTGTACGCGCCAACATCAACGCCACTGTGATGATGATGGCAGAAAAAATCGCCGCGGAAATGGCAGGCAAGAATTGAAGCCCGTTGCGGAATTCTCGAAGAACCGGAAAATTAGCCGGAAAAAAGGTGGAACGGGGCGGCATGATCGTCAGCGGCTATCGCGAACGCAACGAGGGCGATGAGCTGCTGCCGACGAAGCCCGCCAATGCGTAATCCGTGGGGCTTGCATTCCGGGGAGTGGTTGCCGCGTGATCTATGACACGCTGATCGTGGGCGCCGGCTCGGCCGGAAACATTCTCGCCGCGCGCCTGACCGAAGACGCATCCCGTCAGGTGCTCCTGCTGGAAGCAGGCCCGGACTACCCAACGATGGCTAGCCTGCCCGCTGACATCCGGTTGGGCTACGGTACTTCCTCCGGCATGGTCGCCAGGAACCACGACTGGGGATACAAGGCCCAGGCGACGCGACAGCGCGACGACATGGATGTGCCGCGCGGCAAAGTGGTGGGCGGCTCCAGCGCCGTGAACGCGCAGATCTTTCTGCGCGGCGTCCCGGAAGATTTCGCCGCCTGGGCCGCGCTGGGCAACGAAGAGTGGAGCTTCGAGCGTGTGCTGCCATTCTATTGCAAGCTGGAAAATGACCACGACTTTGGCGCCGAAGACTATCATGGAAATGACGGGCCCATCGGCGTGCGCCGCTACCCAGCGGAAGATTGGGCCCCGGACCAACTGGCCTGGGCCGAGGCATGTCGCCAGGCCGGCTTCCCGGATTGTCCCGACGCCAATCTTCCGCTGTCAACCGGAGTAGGCCCTTATCCTCTCAATAATATTGGGGGCATTCGCCAGAGTACGGCTGTGACCTACTTGGCCCAAGCCCGAAACCGCCCCAATCTCCATATTCTGGCGGAATGCACCACACGCCGCATCCTATTGGAAAATGGAAGCGCAGTCGGTGTTGAAGTGGTACGTAACGGTAAGGTGGAGCAGTACAATGCCGATGAAACCGTACTCTGCGCAGGCGCGATCGGCACACCGCAGATCATGATGCTTTCCGGTATCGGCCCGGCGCCGCATCTGAGAGAAATCGGAGTGAACGTTACCCACCACCTTCCCGGCGTGGGAAGCAACCTGCGCGATCATCCGGCCGTAAACCTGAAATGGCAGCTGTCGTTCAAGCCATCAAACCGCTTCCACTGGCATCAGGCCTGCCTGCGCTACACAGCCGACGGTTCGGACCTTACCAACGACATGACCGTCTACATCGCGGCAGTACCTGACCGAAGCGGCGACACCGGCGATTTCCTGTTCGTACGCCCAACGGTCCACCTTGCCATCGGGCAGGGTGAGTTGCGTCTGCACAGCGCCGCCATCCAGGACCAGCCCTTGCTCCGGTATCGTTATTTCGAAGAATCTTTCGACCGCAAACGCCAACGAGAGGCAATCCGGCTCAGTACCGAACTGATCGAAGAGCACCCAGCCTTTCGCGATATCTGCGGAAATGCGTTGGAAGGCCCGGGCCACGCGCTACATGACAATGCCGCCCTGGATCATTGGATTCTTGCCAACGCCGATACGGGGCATCATACTTCCAGCACTTGCAAGATGGGCCTGCCATCGGACCCGCTCGCTGTCGCCGACCAATCCGGCCGCGTACACGGAATCGACGGATTGCGTATTGTCGATGCCTCGCTGATGCCGGACAGCGTGCGCGCCAACATCAACGCCACTGTGATGATGATGGCAGAAAAAGTCGCCGCGGAGATGGCCGGCTAGAGTTAAGTGCCGTTACGGTATTCTCGAAGAACCACAGGAAGTAGCCGGCCGCCAGACTAGTGGCGAGACTGACAACCTTCTCTGGAACAAAATGGAGTCGCAGAAATGACCCGCCGGATTCTTATTACCGACATTCGATGGCGTTGCGTTTCATTGCAAGAAAGGGAGAGGACCCAATGCTCACCCAGCAGCAGATCAGCTTCTATCAAGAACATGGCTTCTTGCGCATCCCGCGAGTGTTTACGCCTGAGCAGACCCGAGAACTTTCGGACGAGTTGGACCGGCTCGTAGAGGACTGGGCCTTCACCAACCCAGGCTGGACCGGCCCTTGGCGACAGGCCTACATGGACCCGGAAACAGAAAAGAAGTCCAAATTGACGGCGATGCAAGACCTGCATTATTACTCGGTTGCCTGGATGCGGGCGGCTACCAATGCCAGGCTCGCCGAGGCCCTCAGCGATCTGTTGGGCCCCAATGTGGAGCTACATCATACGACCCTGCACATCAAGCCTCCGCAGACCGGTCACCCCTTCCCACTGCATCAGGATAACCCGTTTTACCCCCACCAGGACGGGCGCTTCATCGATGTGCTAGTCCACCTTGACGTTACCTACCACGAAAATGGGGAAATCCGATTCCTCGATGGCTCGCACAAAATGGGCCACCTGGACCATATCCTTGAGACCGAAGACGGCCCGTGTTCACCCCATCTGCCCACCAATAAGTTTCACCTCGAAGATACGGTAGCGGTTCCGGCAAAGGCTGGCGATGTCGTTGTTTTCTGCATTGATACGGTCCATGGCTCCTACATTAACCAGACAAAGGATCCCCGCCGGCTGGTGCGCATGGGTTACCGCGACCCGCAGAATCGCGAGGTAGCCGGAAAAAGGGTGGAACGGGGCGGCATGATCGTCAGCGGCTATCGCGAGCGCAAAGAGGACGATGAGTTGCTACCGACGAAGCCGGCAAATGCGTAAAGCGTGGGGGTCCGAAATTCGGAGGGAGGTTGCCGCGTGATCTATGACACTCTGATAGTGGGCGCCGGTTCGGCGGGAAACATTCTCGCCGCGCGGCTGACCGAGGACGCATCCCGTCAGGTGCTCTTGCTGGAAGCAGGACCGGACTACCCAACGATGGCTAGCCTGCCCGCAGACATCCGGTTGGGCTACGGTACTTCCTCCGTGGCCGCCAGGGGCCACGACTGGGGATACACGGCGCAAGCGACCCCGCAGCGCGACAATATGCCGGTGCCTCGTGGTAGAGTGGTGGGGGGCTCCAGCGCCGTGAACGCGCAGATCTTTCTGCGCGGCATACCGGAAGATTTCGCCGCCTGGGTCGCGCTGGGCAACGAAGAGTGGAGCTTCGAGCGTGTGCTGCCCTACTATTGCAAGCTGGAAAATGACCACGATTTTGGCGCCGAAGACTATCATGGAAATGACGGGCCCATCGGCGTGCGCCGCTACCCAGAGGAAAAATGGGGCCCGGATCAACTGGCCTGGGCCGAGGCATGCCGCCAGGCCGGCTTCCCGGATTGTCCCGACGCCAATCTTCCGCTGTCAACCGGCCTGGGCCCTTATCCTCTCAATAATATTGGTGGAATTCGCCAGAGTACGGCAGTGACCTACTTGGCCCAAGCCCGAAATCGCCCCAATCTCCATATCCTGGCGGAATGCACGACGCGCCGGATTTTATTGGAAAACGGAAGCGCAGTCGGTGTTGAAGTGGTACGTAACAGTAAGGTGGAGCAGTATTATGCCGACGAAACCGTACTTTGCGCAGGCGCGATAGGCACACCGCAGATCATGATGCTTTCAGGTATCGGCCCGGCGCCGCATCTGCGAGAAATCGGAGTGAACGTAAGCCACCACCTTTCCGGAGTTGGAAGCAACCTGCGCGATCATCCGACCGTAAACCTGCAATGGCAGCTGTCGTTCAAGCCATCAGACCGCTTCCACAGGCTTCAAGCCTGCCTGCGCTACACAGCCGACGGTTCGGACCTGACCAACGACATGATCGTCTACATCGCGGCAGTACCTGACTATAGCGGCGACACCGGCGATTTCCTGTTCGTGCGCCCAACGGTCAACCTTGCCGTCGGGCAGGGCGAATTGCGTTTGCAAAGCCCCGCCATCCAGGACCAGCCCCTGCTCCAGTATCGCTATTTCGAAGATTCATTCGACCGCAAACGCCAGCGAGAGGCAATCCGGCTCTGTACCGAACTGATCGAAGAGCACCCAGCCTTTCGCGATATCTGCGGAAACGTGTTGGAGGGCCCGGGCCCCGCGCTACATGACAATGCCGCGCTGGATCATTGGATTCTTGCCAACGCCGATACGGGACATCATACTTCCAGTACTTGCAAAATGGGCCCACCATCGGACCCGCTGGCTGTTGCAGACCAGGTCGGCCGCGTGTACGGCATAGACCGCCTGCGAATAGTCGATGCCTCACTCATGCCGGACAGCGTGCGCGCCAACATCAACGCCACAGTTATGATGATGGCAGAAAAAATCGCCGCGGAGATGATGGGCGGGAATTGACCGTCTTCGCTGGTTTTCGCCAACCGGAATGAAATGCTTGGCTTCCAGAATCAAGCCGTGAATAACCAACTCATCAGGAACAGAATGGAGTCTCAGAAATGACCTGCCGAATTCTCATTACCGACATTGCATGGCCAGATCTCGACATTGAAAAGGAGGTGCTGGCGGCAGTTGAAGGCGAGGTCATGTTGGCTGGAGATGGAACGCCGCAAGAGATCATCGCGCTGGCGCCGCAGGCGGACGCGATCCTGACCTGCTGGAAGGATGTGCCCGCGGAGGCTCTTGATATTGCCCCTAACTGCCGGGTTGTCAGCCGCTATGGCATTGGGCTGGACAACATCCCAATCGGCCGTGCCACCGAACTGGGCATGCTCGTCACCAACGTTCCCGATTTTTGCCTGGAAGAAGTGTCGGACCACGTCATGGCCTTGCTGCTGGCAACCGCCCGTCAACTGCTTCCCCTAGCGCGCACACCTGATCGCAGCGGCTGGACGCGGGAAACGCCCCGCCCCATTCCGCGGGTACGGGGCCAGACGCTTGGACTGATTGGCTTCGGCAACATAGCCCGTGCGCTCGTTCCCAAGGCGCTGGGGTTCGGGCTACGCGTGATGGCCTACACGCCGCGGCTGCGCCAGGAAGACGCGCCGCAAGATGTTGAAGTGACCAATGACCTGGCGGTGCTGCTCGCTGCGTCAGATTACGTATCTATCCACTGCCCGCTGACGGAGGAAACCGCCCACATAATTGATGAAGCCGCGCTTGCCCAGATGAAACCCAATGCGTTGTTGATCAATACCAGTCGCGGCGCTGTCATTGACGAGAGCGCGCTCGTCCAGGCACTAAAGGAAGGACGCATCGCCGGCGCGGCCCTTGACGTGACTGATCCGGAGCCGCCATCAGGAGACAATCCTCTGCTGTCGCTGGAAAATGTGATTGTGACGCCGCATGCTGCCTTTTACTCGGTGGCCGCTACAGCCGAGTTGGCGCGAAAAGCCGCTGAGAATGTGGTTACAGTGCTGCGAGGGGAAGTTCCAAAAACACTGGTGAACGCCGACGTGCTGGACCAGGAGAACTGTCGGTTGTCCAGGTAGAGGAACAGTCTTACAAACTTCTCAACCGGGGCTGGCTTCTACACTCTTTTCCAGGCCAAGTGTGTCCAACTCCGGGAACTGCAGAACAGCCAGAAACGAATCGTTGAAGTCTCCTCGGCCCGAGAGTTCATGGTACTCCACGATCTGGGGCAACGACCGGGCCACCATTCGCTCACGAAATGAGAGCAGCGCGATCTTGGCTCCTTCACCGGCGGCATTGCCCACCGCCTTGATCCGTTCAACCGGCACGGGCGGCACCAGTCCGATTATGCGTGCGCTCTGTGGGTTGATGTAGCTGCCAAAGGAACCGGCCAAATATATCTCGACAAGCTCATCCGCCTCTACGCCCAGTTCCTGCATGACAACATCGATACCGCCTGCTATTGAGCCCTTGGCAAACTGAAGCTCGCGCACGTCGCGTTGGGTCAGTACTATCGGTTTGTCGCTGCCGGATTCTTCAGGCCACGCCAAGACAAAGGAACGCCGCCCCTCGTCCCCGGTGATGATACGCTTTGCCAGGTCAGGTGTGACCATCTGGGTCGCATCGGCCGCCTGCACGAACCGTCCCGACGGAAGCAATAGTCCGCTTAATCGCAGCTGGGCCACCACGTCCAACAAGCCGGATCCGCAGAGCCCGATTGGTGGAATATCGCCGATTACCTGGAGCTCTATCCCATCCTGGGTGATGGTCACGGCCTCAATCGCGCCTTCACTGGCGCGCATACCGTCCTGGATCTGCGCGCCTTCAAAGGCAGGCCCGGCAGGCGCTGCCGTAGCCACGGTGCGCGCCGCAGACCCAAGAATTATCTCTCCGTTGGTGCCGACATCAACCAGCAGCCGTACACCCTCGTTTTGTGCCAGGCCTGTGGCCAACAACCCCGCCACCAAGTCGGCTCCGACATAGGCGCCGAGATACGGAAGACAGTGTATCTGTGCCTGGGGATGTATGTTGAGGCCAACCTCTTGTGCCGAAGCCTGCACCATGTCCTCGACTGCCGGGATGAACGGTTCAAGTCCTATCGGTTCCGGGTCCACGCCCAGGAACAGGTGCTGCATAGTGGCGTTGCCGGCGGTAACAACCTCATACACCTCGTGCGCCGCCACCTGCCCTTCTTCCAATAGTTGGGCGATAAGCCCGTTTAGCGTGCGCAGAATAACCTCATTCAGTTCGGCCAGCCCGTCCTCATTGAGCATGGTATAGCTGATTCTGGAAATAACGTCGGCGCCCTGGACGGCCTGCCCGTTAAGGGTGGATTGGACCGCCACCGGTGCCCCGCTGTTGAGATCGATCAACATACCCACGACGGTAGTTGTGCCAATATCGAAGGCCAGCCCAAAGGAGCGGCCGCTGGTATCGCCTTCCTCGACGCTGACCAGCTCGTGCCCGACCACCACAGCGGTAACCTGCCAATTGCTGCGCCGCAAGACACCAGGCAGTTGCCGCAACAGATTCAGCGAGGCTTCAATCGCATACCCTTCCGGCTCTAATGCGTCGCGGATGCGGCTGAAATCGCTGCGCTGGTCTTCCAGCGATGGCGGTGTCAGGGTCAAGGGGATCTTATAGACGTTAGCGTTCAGGATAACGTGGCGGTCGAATCCCATCAGCGCCGCTTTTGGGTTGCCCATCAGCCGCGGCACGTGGCAGACTACGTCCGAATTGGCTTCACTGCGACAGGAGAGCCGCCAGCCTTCGGCAATCTCTTCCTCATTGAATATCCTGCGGTCGGCTGCGGTAGCGCCGTTGTGCCCGCGCAGGATACGGACCTTGCACTTACCGCAAGTTCCTTTTGCGCCGCACGTGCTGTCGATGGGCAAACCAATCCAATTAGCGGCGTTGAAGATCGTCATTCCTGGTGGAACGCGAGTCACTTTTTCGTGAGGTCGGAACTCTATGGAGACTTTGGTCGTTCCGGCGGGAACAGTATTTGTCATTAAAGCGAACGCAAATGCGTTTCCGTTTAGAACGGAACGAAGGCTAATTCGATTCTTGCTGGCGCTTTCGTTCCGATCGGAATGCCTGAATCAGGTTGCCCGCATAGGCGTCGTGCCCCATGAGCAGGTCGGCAGCGTAGATTGTGTGGCGAATCTCAGTCTCAAGCGGATTGGTGATCGCCGAGGTCAGACCGGCGGCAATCGCCATGGAGAGGAATGCAGCGTTTACGGTCGGCCGCCAGGGAAGACCGAAAGAAATGTTGCTGGCCCCGCATGTCATATTGACACCCAGCTCTTCGCGTATTAAGCGGATGGTCTCTAGTGTAATAAGGGCGGCATTGTCATCGGCGCTGACGGTGAGGGCCAGCGGGTCGATGACCACGTCCTCGGCCGGTATGCCGTGGTCCGCGGCGCGCTCGACTATGCGGGTGGCAATGCGAAGCCGCTCGTGCGGGTCGTTGGAAATACCGGTATCGTCGTTGGCAACGCCAACAACCGCCGCACCATATTGTTTGACAAGCGGCAAGACTGTCTCCAGCCGCTCATCCTCGTAAGTGACTGAATTGACAAGGGCCTTGCCTTCATAGGCTGCGAGACCCTCCTCCAGCGCTTCGACCACTGAAGAATCTATCGAAATCGGCACATCCACGATCTTTTGCACGGCTTGGATGGCTTGACGGAGAATTTCCGGCTCGACTCCGTCGACAGGTACACCGGCGTTAATATCGAGAACATGCGCGTGCGCGTCAACCTGCCGGCGCGCATCGCGGCAGACCATGCTCATGTTGCGGTCGATCATCTGCTTGGTTAGAATCTTGCGGCCGGTGGGGTTGATGCGTTCGCCAATAATTACAAAGGGGTGTTCGGGACCGATAACGACGGTTTGCTTTGCGGAGGAAATCACGGTATTCATTTCGGGCTACTCGTCATGTTGTCCGGCTTTGACCATAAGTTCCTCGACAGCTTGCACAGCGCTGGCCAGGGCTGAAGGGCTTTCGCCGTCACTACCCCCCATGCTGATGTCATACCCCATTTCGACCATGAGTTTCTTGGCCAGACGCACGGCAGCGCTGGCATCGGTCGCGAAACCGTCGGCGCCAACGCTATCGGCGTACTCCTGCGTCACCGGCGCGCCGCCAACCATCACCCTGACAGAGTCTCGCAATCCGGCCTCCGTCAATGCTGCCAGATTCGACTTGAAGAAGGGCATAGTCGTGGTCAGAAAGGCGGAGAAGCCCAGCAACTGAGGCTCGTGTTCCTGTACCGCCGTGACGACATCCTCTGGCTTGACGTTGACGCCCAAGTCAACGATGTCGAAGCCCTCGCCCTCCAACATGATGTTGCACAGGTTCTTGCCAATATCGTGAACATCGCCCTTTACGGTCAACATCACGACCTTGCCAATTGGCTCCGCCCCCTTGTCGACCAGCAGTGGTCGCAGCAAGGCCATGGCCCCTTGCATGGCGCGCGCCGCAACCAGCATTTCGGGAACAAAGTATTCGCCGATCTCAAAAAGACGGCCAACTTCCTGCAAAGAAGGGATGAGCGCGCCGAATAGGATATCCAGCGGATCCATCTCCAAATCGATACCCTCTTGTGTGAGCGCAACTACCTCCGCCGCCTCACCCACTAGTGTATGCTCGTATAGCCCTTTTTTGATTTCTTCTTCGCGGCTCATGATAGAGTGCTCCTATTGGTAGCGATTGTCTTTGCAGGTCTCCACGATCGCCTGCAGGTTTTCGACTGGGGCCTGAAGGGGTACGGCGCATTCGGGTGCAATAATGTCCACGCCAGCGTCGATTGCGGCTTGTGCTTCGGCTCGCGCCTCAGCAGGACCGCGCGCGTACAAGGTGATCGGGTTGTTTACGTTGCCGGTCAGCTTCATCTTGCCTGCAGCCTTCTCGACCATCAGATCGGGCGCGTTGGCCGACTCAAAATGGTAGCAGGCAAAGCCGGCCTCGCTAAAATATTCGACCCTGTCTAGCGTCCGGCCGCAACAGTGCAGGATGACGGGCGCCTCCACCTGCGGCACCAGTTCCTGGTGGTGCGGCAACAGGAAGTCCCGGTACATAGTGTTGCGAACCAGGTCCCCTGTGGCGTGGTCGGCCCAGACGATGGCGTCGGCGCCGGCCTCTATTTGGGCCTGTGCAAACAAGAGCGGCACGGGCGCCAAAGTTTCCAACGACTTGCGAACACGGTCCGGGTCCATGATGGTATCGAAGAGGAACTCCTGCGTGTTATAGCAGTGGTAGGAGAGCGTCCACGGCCCCATAACCTTGCCCAGAACCATGACCTCGTCGCCGAAATGCTGCTTGAGCAGGCGGATCGCATCTATGGCGCACTTGACGTATTTATCTTCAAGAAACGAATCGGGAAAACCGTCTGGCAGCTTGATTTCGACATCTCGGTCTGCCCAGGGCGAATCGGTCGGATTGGGCATCATGTCGGTGTCAGACCAATCCACCTCACAGCCAAGCGCCATTGCCTCCTGGGCGATGCTGAAAATCGGCATCACACTGTCGAATCCCATCACCTCATGCGCGCCGGCGGCGAGAGTCGCCATCGGTTCCGGTTCAACATTGGCATGGGGGAAGTGCGCGCCGGTAATGTCCATCAATTCGTAGGTGATAACGGACACTATGCTGGCTGCGGGCGGTCTGTCCACCGGGTCGCCGTTCAGCCCAGCCAAGAACCGTTGTTTTGGTTTCATCTGTTCCATTGCTTGCTCCCTTTTGCGCTGGTTTCAGATCGGTTCGTGCGGCCGCGTTAAGGCCGCGAGCCCTGTGCGAAGCCTACCAATTGTCTGGAGCGAGCCCCAGAATCCGCCCCTCCCGGCAAATGTGTTCCCAGGTGGTCTCATCGATTTCGATGCCATCGGCCTCTTTGCGCTGTGCGCTGCGAAACTCCGGCTCTCCTGGCGCGAGAATCTCATCGAATCCGGGCGCGAGTCGGCTGGATTTGACGTGTCCGAGCAGCGCCTCTACCTCTTCATAATAGGTAGAAAGCTCGGTAAAGTGTTCGATATTATAGACGGTGAAGAGGACGCCATTGCTCCTCATGGTCCGAGAACCGTCGGCGCAGCCCTCTCCGCTTAGCGTGCCGCCCAGCAATTCTACCACAAGGCCCAGGGCATAGCCTTTGTGGGCAACGACGCCACCCAATGGCAGGATAGCTCCGGGCGGGTCGGCTCTGAAATCGTTTGGGTCCGTCGTCGGGTTGCCGTTGGCGTCGATGAGCCAGCCCTCGGGCACATGCTTGCCCTGATTGATCGCGACGCGCACCTTACCTTCGGCCACGACTGACGTGGTCATGTCGACCAGAATCGGGTCGGTGTCGGGCCGTGGCGCCGAAAAGGCGATCGGGTTGGTGCTGAGTCGGCCCTCCAGCCCTCCAAAAGGGGCAATCTGATAGCCAAGGTTACCGGCATTTACGAACGCAAGCGCGATCAAGTTCCCCTGCCGCGCCGCCATCAGTGGATATGCGCCGGCGCGGCCCACGTGGCTCGTGTTGCGCAATGTAACTGTGGCCAGACCGTGTTGGCGGGCCTTTTCAATGGCCAGATTCATGGCGAAAGTTGCGCCGACCTGGCCAAGCGCCCCGCCGGCGTCCACGACGGCAGTGCTGGGGTAGTCGCGAACTATGGTCGGCGCCGCGCGCGGCTGGAAGCGTTCTTCGCGGATGGCCCGTGTGTACTCGTAGTAACGAATCGCGCCATGGGAGTCGTGCCCGAAGAGGTTCGACTCCACGAGATGATCGACAACAGCGCGGGCGTCCTCCTCAGTGCAGCCCGAAGCTTCGAACAGTTGATAGCCGATTTCGCGCAAAGCAGAAGGTTGGATATTGGGCATAATACTCCTATTTTACTCTATTTTTCGATGATTCGACGAAAAGTGACCTGACAGGATTCTGTGGCCATTGGACTATGGCGTAGTACGGTCACCGGCAGGCGTCTGGGTCGCTGCGACAGTATTGTTATTGTCAACAGTTTTTCCGTTGTCCCGAGCAAGGTGCGCCCCCAACTGACTCCTCGCCGCGCCCAAGTCTGCGCTTTCCAGATAGCTCTGCACTTCGCTAAGTGTGTAGGACTGCACCTCTTCAGGAATAGGGAGGGCCGGCTGCAACGGATCCGGAATTACTGGCAGAATGCGGGTCACCAGAGGCTGCTGGCCGCTGCTTTCGAGATCTGTGGAAGATGCCATATGGGCAAAAAGAACATGCGACAGAATGTCCGGGTTGCCAATAAAGGCGGGCGAATGCGTGTTGCAAATTACTTGACGCAGTGGCAGTCCTATCTGGTCGGGATCTGAGAAATCGGTAGCCAGGTCTTGCAGTATCTGCGTCATGTCATTCAAACGGGAAGGATGAACGCTGTTCTCTGGGTCCTCAAAACAAAGCAGACCGCCGTGTTCAGGATCGTTCCTCATTGTGACCAGTGCCAGCGCCCGTAGCGCGCCATCGGAAAGCACACGCGAAGAGAATCGCCTTCCGTCTTTCGCCTTCGCCCAGATTACGATGCGCCCGGTTTCGCTATCTTCTTCCACATCGACCTGCATCGCGCCAGGCACATGTTCAGCGAGAGCTTCGGATATGGCTGCCAACAGCAAAGGATCGACGGCTTTCATGCGCGCCAGCACGTTGGGCAGATTCCGGCCGTCGGCAACCAGTCTTACCGGCGCGGTCATTGGGCTGGGCTGGCGCAGGATCTCTGGATCCAGATTTAGAAATCGCCAGGCACGCATCTCCTCAGCCGCCGCGAATACATGCGGAAACTCAGTGTTTCCGGCCCCACTCAGCAGGGTCCGCTCCGCCTTTTCTGCCTCAATGTCACGCCGGCCGCTGTTGCCGTCCTGGTGCAGTGCCAGAGTCGTTCCTTTGCTACTTTTTTGCGAGGAGATAAAGGGAGAAGAGCGCCCGCCGGTCATTGCTGGAATCCAGGGGCCGCCGGTCTTCAGTCTATTGGACTTTGTCCATCTGTCCTTATGGCGAGGGATTGGGGCCAGCAGTTCATGTTCGACGGCAAGACGTTCCAGGCCTTGATCGTCTCGAGAGAGAGCGACTTTCACCTCGTAGCGCATACGTGGAAACTTGAGATCCTGCTTGACGCCCCAGTCGTCCCGCACACTCTGGTCGACCAGAATCTCAACCGCCAGTCGGATGTGGTCTGCCGACCCGCCGTCTGGACGGACTGCAAAGAGCTCGCCCACCTCTCCCCGCATCTCCTGAAACGCCGTGCGCAGATCCAAGTCGGCCAGACGCCCCAGTAGTTGCAAGGCATCGAAGAGATTGCTCTTGCCCACCCCATTTGCGCCTACGATGACCTGTAAAGGGGACAGATCCAGCGAGAAATCCTGGAACGTCTTGAAGCCATCGAGTTCAATTCGGGTAATCATTGCATCGCTCACACCACTGGTTGGCGGTTCCCATTATACCACAATTTTTCCAGTTTGAGGCTGTTCGAATTGTTGAGAGCAGGGCAAACGCATCTAAGTTCGGACGCCAGAATCGCCCACGCAGGGTGCCCACAAGGGGTCCCTACCCGTCTCAGGCAGCCTCACAAGCGTGATCCCTATTCGATGCAATTATCCTGGGTTAGGTCGGTCTAAGTCGATCCAAGTCGATCCAAGTCGACCTAAGTCGACGTGATTCCTTTTTTTTGGACTTTTTTCTTGATTTCGCAGACGTTTCCTCCAGCCGATTCAGGCAGCCTCAAAAGGTTTGTCCCAATTCGTTGCAATTGCCTTGGGTTAGGGCGGGTTTCGACGGATTATGTCGGATTATGACGGACTATGACGGAGTGTTTCCTTTTTTTCGGCCCTTACATGCTTGAGGTCGCAGGAGTTTCCAAGATGTCTTTAATGGGTAACGGCAGATGAAGTATGGGCTGTTCACAGACTTACAGCGGCCTTCCTTCGGCTTCAGATTTTCTTTTGGCGAGAGTCATGGCTTCTAAGGGTCAGAGCAGACGCATCTAAATTCGTACGCCATTATAGCACACGAATTGCGCCCACAAGGGGCACCACTCAGGGCAATCGCATTTAAATTTGCAGGCCGATTCCGTTGAAATCGTGTCCAGAAGAAAGCGCGAATAAGTGGAAATCGTCTTCAGGTTGCTGAAACGCGAGCAGAAGTCGCCGCGGCACAGGCCCTCAGCCGTCGAAATCATTCAGATTTCCCGTTTACTTGGCACCATTCGTTCACTTCTCTATGTCTAACCTCGACCTGGAGGGGAATCCGGTAGCTTTTCGATGTCTTGACCCAATTTAGATGCAATCGCCCTGTTGTTGAGAGCGCTTGTCACGAACTAGGGCTTGCTACAGGACCCGATGGCCCAGTCGTGTCTCGCCAGTGGACGATCAGCAGTCTCGGGCGCAGTATAGCCTTAGACAGCATGCTACGGAATCAGGTTGGCGAGCCCAATACCAAAGCCCTGCCGAAAACCGTCACCAGAGCAAGCTTTGGAATTCTACAGTTCGTTCACGGCAGAGTCGACATTGGCGTGCCAATGAAAGCAGGCATCATTACAGTCACAGTGGGCCCAGCCAGAGCACAGGAAATGGCCGCTCTAGACGTTCCTCGAATTAGAGGGGCCGATACTTCACGGGTACGTGGGCAAGAATCAGGCTTGGTCCCTGGAGTGGTTCGTGGGGGGCGTGGATAGATTCGCTATACGTTTTAGAAGGCGATTATGCTATCATCAGACGGCGAGATGGTCGAGAAATCCTCGTTGTGGTCATTTCAGTCCTTAACCGTTCTCGAGGAAACCATGTCACATTGTGCCGTGGGAAGAGCATTGGACCGAAGCGAAGGAAAAAGGACTACCCAATTGGAGTTTGAATCGCCTGCAAAGCCAACTGGCCGAAGAGTAATGGGATATGGAAGCCATTTCTGCACAGAAGCAAAGGAGAACCTTATCCAATGGCCGCCATAAACCGGCCCAATAGAGACGCCCTTGCTAAAGCAATTGACATCTTCAGGGATGAAATGCGGCCATTTCTCATTGAAAGCCTCAGCCAAACACCGGGCCTCAAGGCAGAGGAAGCTATTAGGCAGTCGCTACAGCTTGAGCATCAGACTATTGACTTTGATCGGAATCTGAAGCAGAGCAGCGACCTGGAATCGGCTATCGATGTAAATCAGTTCCCGCTTCTAGTCGAATGTCATTGGCGCGACGTTTTCTCGTCCCGTTTCAATGGCGACCAAACGATTGTAGGAATACTTCGGGTCATCAAGGATGCACGGAACAAGGTGTATCATCCCTCTACAAGTGATTTGAAATTGAAGTACACCCAGATGCGCCTCTCTCACATAGCTGATGTGCTTGGAAAGGTCAATTCTCATGAAGGAAAGAAGGCTGTTGAAAAGATCAGGTCTGCTCTGACCCGCCAGTCAGTTCCCAGGAGCTATTTCAGAAGTGAAGGCAGTCCTAATCAGAAGCGAACCGAATTCAAAGATTCGTCAAGCGGAGATCAGAAATCCAAGAGACCCAGCACCAGGCATAGGGCCAGATCCCAGGCCAGAGCAAGACTAGAAGCCAGAACGAGGAAGGAGGCCAAGGTCGGTAAGAGTGAGAATGCAAAGAAAGTCATAATTTTCGCGGCCCTGAGTGCGGCATTTGGACTGGTCTCATATCTGGGACGAAAAGTCCGCTCCGGCGATTCTCACCAACTGTGACGATTGTCAAAGTCAGCAACAGTATGACCGGCACGCGGTCGAATGAAATGCGATTGCCCTGAATATCAGCGTCATACTCTGAACTGAGCGGGACAGGACTGTTGTTACTGTACCCACCCTTCTCCCTTATGTTCCCTATGGCGAGATTGTAGTAGAATCTTACGCTATGGCGCAGGAATTGATCACAGCGAATCGGCACCAACCATGAAAAACACAAACTTCGGAGCGCCCCGCCAAGGCCTGACCGGCGCTGTCTTTATGATCGGCCTGGCGATCCTCTTCGCCACCGACTGGTTTTGGCCGGGAATCCTTGTGCTCCTTGGCGTCACCAGCCTGATGGGGGCCTATGTTGGGCGAACAGAACCGGACCCTGACGATATCCCTCTGCGAGTGGAACGGCCGATGGAGAATGAGCACCCGCCGACAGTACGATATTCCCCGCAGTGCGCGTCTTGCGGCGCGTCTATCCCGCAGACGCTTCAGGAAGGCACTTCCTCAGAGCCGAACGCGGTATGCGACTTCTGCGGCACCCCGCTTGTGCAGGAACAATGAATCGCACGCGTATTCTAATCGTCGCGGTCCTGTCGGCAGCTGCCCTGCTGGTCGTCGGGACATTGGTTTGGCGCACGATCGGCGGGGAATCCGTCAACCCTGGCTTGGCTGCCGGGCCCCCGCCTGTGGTGAGGATTCAGGTGATCACGGCCCCACCGGTGGAGCCGTGGGTGCGTGCCGCGGCAGAAGAGTTCAATGCAATTGGCCCTGGCACGGGAGGCGCCGCCATTGAAGTGGAAGTCATTCCCATCGACGGCCTGGACGCGCTGGGTAGATGGGAACGGAACGAGTTCGGCGCGCTGCCTGCCAACATGCTTCCATCTGATTTGCCCCCAGAAAGACAAGCGGCACTGGACTTCTTTCCCACTGCCTGGATAGCCGAAAGCCGTTACCTCATCGACATGGCAAACACGTCAAACAGGGAGCGGCTGGGGCGGGATCTGTTTCTGAGCGACGGGCAATACCGCGTGCGCCCCTTGGCAGAGACGCTTCTCACATGGGGCTTGTTTCGAAGCCGTGGCGTCGCCCTTCTCGAAAACCTCGGCCCAATCTCATGGTCCACAGTTCACAAGGCGGCCGTCGCGCCGACAGGCTGGAAGGAACTGGGCGGCGATCCCTCCTGGGGCAACTTCAAATTGGCGGTTTCCACACCCGGCAAGACCGTAGCCGGCGTGGCGGCCATTATTACCGCCGCCGGAGAATATTACGACCGAAATGACGTATCTGTCGAAGACATATCCGACCCGGAATTCGCAACTTGGCTGGCTGAGGTTATGCGTGCGGCGACCAACCCGAGCGGTGACAGAACAAGCGCGGCCGAGAATGTGGCCCTGTTCGGCTTCACGGCCGGCGATGGCGGGCAGTTCCTGGAAAGCGATCTGCTGCGCAACATGGAAGGTATCCAAACGCGCTGGCAGGAGCCGGTAATCGTCCACTATCCGACAGTGACAACCTGGTTCGACTTCCCGTTCGCGATCTGGGTAGGCCCGGAGACGTCAGCAGAGCAGAAGAACGCCGCTTTAGAGTTCCAACGTTTTCTGCTAAGCGAAGCGCAACAGCGCAGAGCCCTTTCTTTCGGCCTGCGTCCAACCGGCTCCGCCCTTGCTGTAGACGCCGCCGACGACAGCCTCTTTGTGCGCTGGCAGAGGTTAGGTGTAAGAATCGACATCCCGCCTGCAAACATAGTGCAACCTCCCAATCGAAAACTCCTGCCCGAACTATGGAATTGGCAGGACATGAATGAAGCGCAATGACTGTTACGCAAGAAGCGGAAAATAGAGACCCTGCAAAGCCGTCTGAAACGGAACGGCAGCGCATTCTACCGGGCCGGCAGCTTGCGGCCTTGGCAGTGGCAGCTTGTTTCCTGCTTTGCGCGTGTTCTGTGACGACGATGCGCCTGGGGGCCTGGATCTCTAACAACCTGAGCGGCGGTGGAATTGCAGCATCTTCAGCTGGAGCCGCAGTGACAGACTGGCCCGCCAATAGCGCCGAGTTGACCGTGGCTGTCTCGCAGCCAAACGCGGAAGCGCTGAAAGAGCGCGCCGACAGTTTCAACAACCAGAGATTCCGCACAGCTGACGGCGAATTGATGCGGGTCGAACTGGTTAGGTTGTCTCCCCAGGAAATGGTGCAGGAATCCCTGCAGCAGCCAGCCTTTCAGGCCATAGCGCCCGACAGTTCGCTGTGGCTGGCATTGATCGAAAGGCGCTGGGCAGAACTGTTTCCAGTCGCGCCAGGCAGCCTGCCGGCCAGCCGGGTAGGCCCGACCACACGATTTGCCATCAGCCCAATTGTCATCGCCGCGCACCTGAATGCGGCCCAGCAACTAGGCTGGCCGC
The DNA here is from genome assembly GCA_963662575.1 of Caldilineaceae bacterium. Classification (GTDB taxonomy): domain Bacteria; phylum Chloroflexota; class Anaerolineae; order Caldilineales; family Caldilineaceae; genus Bin5. The sequence continues at coordinate 3,550,799 of OY759723.1, read as the reverse complement.
AGCAGCCGATAGGCTGGAAGGAGGTCCAGGCCCGGGCAACTGCCTCCTTCACCGAGTTCAGATGGGGTCACACCGGCTTGAACAGCACGGCAGGAGTGCTGGCCACATTGTCGGAGTTTTACACCGGCGCCGACATCACCCGCGGATTGACGTTGGAGATTGCTGCACGGCCCAAAGTTTTGGATTACGTCCGCACCGTGGAGGCGGCCGCGCTTGCGCTCGGGCAAGGTGATCGAGCGTACGCCAGTCATTTGGGCGAGATAGGCCGCGCGCCCCCGGCTGAAAATTCAGGCAACATCGTCCTCGATGCATTCGCAACGCAGGAGCAGATTGTCATCGCCTGGAACCGGTCCTCCGAACGCGATCGTCCGCAGCTGCTGAACGTGGGCGAAGACGAACGGCTCTTGCCCGAGGGAGAGCTGGTGGCTATCTACCCGAAAGAGGGCACTCTCTGGGCTGATAATCCCCTGGCACTGCTGGAATTGGACGGGCGTACGGGCCCAGCCGTGACACAGAATCAGCGCCGCACCTACCGTGCATTCGCGAGATTTCTGCTGGAAGAGGAAAGTCAGCTTGCCTTTCTGGAGGCCGGTTTTCGACCTGTCGACCTGTCCATAGACCTGATGGCAGCGCCAAGCCCATTTGCCAATAGCAGTGCAGTAAACCCTCTTCTCCCGCAGACGCTTTTGCCTCTGCCTCCGGCGCCGGTACTGGAAATGGTGTTGGACATCTGGCGCTATACGAAACGGCCTGCCAATATCTTCCTTGTTGTCGACACCAGCGAATCGATGGAAGGTACAAAACTTGACAGGACCAAGGCAGCGCTGCACGGCTTCATCGCCGAGATTCAGAGCGAAAGGGACACTATCGGGCTGGTTGAGTTCGGCTCCGGTATAAAGCAGTACGGCTCTCTGCAGCGTTTGGATGAAGACGGACGCAGTCACCTGACACAGTTGATCGAAAACATGGCGGCAGGCGGCTATACCGACCTCATCGATGCCGTTTGGGCAGCACATCGTGATCTGCAAGATACAGGCAACAGCGAAGACATCAATGCTATCGTTGTGTTGACCGACGGTCGTGATAACGACAGCGAATCCCGGCTGCGAGACTTGCGGCAGGCAGTGCAGCAGGCGCAATTCCCAGTGGCAATCCACACTATCGCCTTTGGGCGCGATGCAGACGCCTCGCTACTGAGGAATCTTGCCGGCATCGGCAGCGGCCAGTTCCATCGCGCTGACGAGACCAACCTGGAAGAGCTGTATCGTCATATTTCAACATACTTTCAGCCCACCCAATGAGATGATCTATTGCCTCTTCCTCTGATCCCAACCCACTGTGAGATCGAAAAGTTTGTTGCGTTTCCTACCTCATCTCTGAAGGCTTGAAATAGTGCGACCACTCCCGAACGGCTACATTGCATTGCTTATAGTTTGCCTCATTGCCGCACTGGCATCGGCTTGCAACGCCGCTGACGTGAAACCGCTATCCGGCGAGGCAATAGTCTACGTCGCCGTGCCCTTGAGCGGCCATCGAGCAGACGCGGGACAGTCGGCGCTGGGCGGTGTGCGCCTGGCAGCCGAGGAACTGAACAGTAGCGGCGGGCTGTTGGGCCGCCGTATTGTCGTCCGCGCCCTCAATGACAGCTCGGACAGTAGTGCAGCACTTGAAAATATTGACAGTATCACGCAGGCTCTCGAGCGGGGAGAGCATATCGCCGGCGTGATCGGCCACCTGGACAGCGCCCCAACCTCATCGACGCTGCCCCTCTATGAAGAAATGGGGATCGTACTCATCACGCCTGCGGCTGGAATGCGCGCGTTGACACACCGCGGGCACACCATGTTTTTTCGCGTCAATGCCAACGACAGCGTACAGGCCGAAACAGACGCCCACTTTCTTGTGGAAGAAATGAACGCAAAGCACGTTGCCGTTGTCCACGATGGATCCGAGAATGGAATAGGTCTGGCCGCGTCAGTGGTTGAAAACCTGCACGCGCTCGGGGCAACGACTGCGGTCCAGTTGGAAGTAGCCGAAAAGCAGCGCGACCATTCGGAAACGACGCAGCAGATTCGAAGCGCAGAGGCTGACGCAATCTTCTTTGCCGGCTACGCGGGCGAACCCCACTTTCTGCGCGCCAGCCTGTTGGAGACGAAACTGAATCTGCCCATTCTTGCCGGCGACGGTGTCTTCCTGGCAGCCACATTCGACGAAGCCGGCCCCGCCGCCACAGAGATGTACGTAAGCGCCCTCGCGCCCAGCCCGTCTGAAGTGGCCGACACCGCATGGATAGAGGGTTACCGGGAAACCGAATATCGCGATCCTGGCCCATTCTCAGTCAATGGATACATCGCGATGCAGGTGCTGGCGGCAGGCGTGCACGCGGCAGATTCGTTCAATGGAAATGAAATCGCCCAAGCTATACGCGGGAGCGAAATTGAGACGCTGCTTGGCCCACTGCGCTTCACAGCCAACGGCGATCTGGTCGATGCAAAAGTGTGGATTTACAAAGTAGAGGATGGCGAGTTTCGCCAGCTGGAATAGGAAGATCGGGGCAGAACGGGCACGAACCCGTCCGGTCTGCCTTCCCCGCGTCAACACACACCATTTCCTTCCGATATCAGGTAGATACCTATAATATAGCCGACATAGATCGCCAGCATCACGGCTCCCTTCCAGCGCTTGGCAATGTGGGGCGAAGGCAGGACCAGGAGAAACGGCAGAATCGCTACCAGCATCATGACGGGGAAGTCTACGCAGCGCATACTCAGTGGCGCGGGCAGTGGTCGGATGCCGGCTGTAATGCCAACAACGGCCATCATATTGAAGAGATTGCTGCCGACGAGGTTGCCCAAGGCGATGTCACTTCGCTTATACAATATAGCCACAACCGATGCTGCGAGTTCAGGCAGACTCGTACCGAGTGCAACCAGGCTCAGGCCAATCACGAGCTCGCTTACACCAAAGTAAGTGGCGATGAATGTGGCCGAATCGACGAGCCAGTCGGCGCCTAGAACAAGAACGGAAATGCCAAGAACCACCATGCCAATGTCGCGCAGCAAGAGGGACCTGAAGAGACCGGATAGAGCGGCCGGCAAGAGTGGATTCCTGGCCGCGCGGGCGATTCGCTCCTGAGACTGTGCCAGCGTTTCAGCGGAGCTTGCTTCGCCGTCCTCTTGGTCATCGAAGTCCTCTGCCTGGGAAGGACTGCCCCCCGCCTCGCCGCCTATGTACTCAAGCGCCTCGCTTTCTTTTTCTTCGGCCAGCGAGCGGCTGGCTGCGTAGCTCCAGTAAATAAATCCGAGCAGCCCCAGAAAGAGAAGCACACCCTCCCACTGGACTATCTGACCATCCCAAGCCATCCAGACAAACACCACCGAGACACCGATCATCAAGGGGTACTCACGTTGCAGCAGCTGCCGGTCTACTGAGAGAGGACGCAGCACCGCGACAACACCAAGGATCAGGGCAAGGTTCGCGATGTTGCTTCCAACGACGTTGCCAATCGCCAGTTCAGCTCTGCTTCCACCCTGGAGATTTGCAATCAGACTGACGACCAATTCCGGCAAGCTCGTGCCGAACGCCACTACTGTCAGACCGATCACGACCAGCGGCACATTCAGACGAACCGCCAGGCGGCTTGCCCCGCGCACAAGAAAATCGGCTCCGCCGGTGAGGAGTGCGAAGCCGACAAGGAAGAGGAGTATATTGAGAATTAGAGAATTCATATAGGAGGCAGTCGGTCGGGACGGAGCCCGCTTGAAGAATTCATCTCAGCCCGCGCGCACATTTCGAAATATTGCTGCGCTCAGGCCTCGACCGGGGATGTATCTCGCACGAATCGGCCCTGCATGCTCCACGGGCCGGTCCACGTAACTTGCGCTTCGACGAGACGCCCGCGCAGATCACCCGCCCGTTCGTCTGCTTCGACAAATACCAGCTTGTTCTGCCGTGTGCGGCCGCGCCATTTGCCCTTGTGCTGTCCTTCGATGAGCAGCTCGACCGTCTCACCCAGCAGCCGGCCATTGATCTGCCCACAAACCTGCTCCTGCAACTGTTCGAGTGCCTTGTGGCGGCGGACTTTCTCGGCTTCCGGCACGTCATCCGCCATGCGCCGTTCGCTAACCGTGCCCGGCCGGGGACTGTAGCGGGCCAGGTGGGCCTTGTCCAACTTAAGGTCGGCCAGCAACTGGTAGGTCTCGTCGAACTGTGCCTCGCTCTCACCGCAGAAGCCGACAATAATATCGGTGTTGATGCCGACGTGGGGCACTGTCGCTCGAATGTGACCGATCAGCTCACGATACTGGGCCTGGGTATAACCCCGCTTCATGCGCGCCAGCACCTCGTCATTCCCGGCCTGCGTCGGCACTTCGATATGCTCACACACTTTTGGCAGATCGCGCACGGCTTCAAGAATGTTGTCCGACATGTAGTTGGGGTGGCTTGTCAGAAAGCGGATGCGCCACAGCCCCTCAACTTCGTGGACAGCGTGCAGCAGGTCGGCCAGATCAGGCTGCCTACCCGCTAACGAGCCATTTTCAGTTCCATTGCGCCAGTCGTGGCCATAACGGTCGACAATCTGACCCAGAAGTGTCACCTCACGCACACCCTGGGCGACCAAACCGCGCACTTCGCTCACTATTTCGTCAACAGGGCGGCTGCGCTCGATCCCGCGCCGAAAGGGAATGATGCAGAATGTGCATGCGTGGCTACAGCCATAGACCACCGGCACATGAGCTGTCACCGCGGCCTTGCCGTTGACAGCCAAGTGTCGAATGGACTGGCCGGGACTGGGTTGACGTACGCTATCTTGCACGGCGTGGCGATGGGCGACCTGCTCCCTTTCAATCCGGCTGGATTCGGCCGCGATCTCATCCTGCTGCAGATAGGTGATCAGCGGTGCAGGCTCACTGGGAGGCATGAACACGTCTACATGAGGAAAACGAGCGCGCAACTGCGGGCTGGGCTTGACGCCGACCATGCAGCCCATCAGCGCCAGAGTACGGTTCGACCGGTCCCGCTTCCACGGCTTGAGGTTGCTGGCCTTTCCGATGCCCTTGTCTTCCGCGCTCTGCCGCACTACGCAGGTGTTGAGTACAACGATATCGGCATCGTCCATGGCCTCGGTAGGTCGATAACCGATCCTCTCCAATTCCGCGGCCACATGGTTGGAGTCGGCAACATTCATCTGGCAGCCGATGGTCCAAATATGATAAGCGCCTCTGTCTCCCCCTGCCGGCAGAGTGGCCTGGACCGCGTCACGCAGCGGGACCCGCCCTTGATTCAGGACAATTGTATCCGCATTCGCTTCCGGTTTGCGGGTCGTTGTCAGTTCAAAGATTTCGGGATCTGGATTGGGATTGCGCTTCGTCATGGGCACCCCTTTGCCGGAAAGCGTCAGCGGCAGACCGTCGCCAGCCGGTCAATCGACCGTGTAACCTCAACGTCAAACTCTCGCCATCAACACGTTATTCTAGCCAGGATAGACCAGTTGGTCAAAAACTGGGGTCAGTCCGCCGGGATGAGAGAGAACTCAGAAGCTTCTCCTGCAGCGCCCATAAGCTCTCGCTGACCGAGACATGATACGGCTGCGGATTGATCAGCCTGCGGACCCCATTGTCGAGCCTGGCCACGTCTGCTCGGCGGGATGCCCGGCTCTGCTCAATTGAGGGCCTATCGCACACCAGCCGCCCGTCAGTCATAACGTTCAACAGCAACGGCTCGATGTGGGAGATGCTCTCTGCGGGCAGAGTCCGGCGTATGGCGCGTTCACGCGGATGGCGAAGTGTCAGGGCCAGCTGCTCTTGGTCATTTGTGAAGCCGCTTTGGCGCCGGGCAGTTTGCCAGCCCTTCTCAGGGTCTTCATCTTCGAGTGTCATAAGGTCGGACGTGGCTCGCCCGCGTGTGTCGTAAATTCGCCAGGCCCGCTTACTGCCTGGAATCGCAGTCTTGCCGCGATCATCCGATACTTTGATCGCAGGCTGCCAGCCTTGATCGCCCTTCAGCCCGACCAGCTTATAGACACCCCCCAGCGAACTGTCACCTGCAGAAGTGATCAGGCGGGTCCCGACACCGTATACGAGGCGCCGGATAATACTGTCGGCGTCCAATCCGTTGTGCGCCGCCTCTTGGGCGATCTGTGACTTGATCTCCCGAATTATCAACTCGTCCAGCTCATTTGACAGAACGATCGACGCGTCAGGGAATCCGGCATCGTCCAGCATTTGGGCAACATGCGTACTCAAAAATGCCAGGTCGCCGGAGTCCAAACGCACGCCCACAGGTGTATACCCTTTCTGCCGCAGCTTCTCGAAGACGCGTATCGCATTGGGCACGCCGCTCGACAGTGTATCGATAGTATCTACCAGTAGCAGACATTCGTCTGGATAGATCTCTGCATATGCCTCGAACGCGTCCAGCTCCGTCATGCCTTGCGCCAGGAAAGCTTGTACGAGCGAATGGGCGTGCGTCCCCTTGGGCGGGTAGCCCAGCAGGTGAGAGATGCCGGCGTTGGAGGAGAAATCGGCCCCACCGATCAAGGCCGCCCGCGTACCTGCGTTTCCGCCGCGATCTTGGGCGCGGCGTGCGCCGAATTCCAGTACAAGCGCGTCTCCTGCGCTTTCACGCAAACGGGCCGCTTTGGTGGCGATAAGCGTCTGGTAGTTGAGAATGTTCAGCAGCGGCGTTTCCAGAATCTGCGCCATGGCAAACGGGCCCCGCACAACCGTCAGCGGCACCTGGGCGTGTACCACTCTCCCTTCAGGGATCGCCTGAAGGGAAATGCCACTGAAGTCGCCGTATTCGCCCAGCCAGGACAGAAAGTCGTCGGCAAACAACTTGCGCCCCGTGCGCGATGTCATCCCCCGCATCATTTCGATCTCCGTCGCGCCAAAACGGGCCGACTCCATCCAGTCGAGTAGCCAGTCCAGCCCGGCATTTACACAGAAGCCGGCTTGGTGCGCGCCGTAATCGGGGTAGTGGCGAAAGAAGTGGTCAAACTGGGCCTGTTTCTCGTGCATCCCCAGGCGAAAGTAGAGTTGCGCCATCGTCAGCTGATACTGATCGGTGAACAGAATGCCTTCAGCTGTGGTTCGGTGATTCATGCGCTCAGCTCAGCCGGCCAACTGGTCGGCAGTGGGCTCCGCTCAGCAGAACCAATGCTCGGTAAGGCGAGGCGGCCGGGGAATGTACACAGATGGGGTCGAATATTCATGCGATTGGCGGCCTGCAGATTGATGGGCGGCCTGCTCAATTCGATGAAAGACAGCGAACGGATTGGCGGCTGCTTCGGTAGGCGTTGGCATGTTCCCGCCGCTTGCGCCAGAAGAGGCTTCAGCTTCGGTCTGGCCCGCTAGTTCGGCGATGCGGGCTACCTGTCGCTGCAGAGAGTCCATGCGGGGATCCGGGTGCAGCCAGCGATAGGTGAAGTTGGCTGCGTCCAGCGTACCCTGCCAGTCATTGTCGTCATCGTCGCTGAGAAGGGCGCTCTCCGGCGGAACCAGCATACGAATCGAAAGTTGCACAGCCGGCACGTGCGGTATCAGGCCCTGCTTCCGGATCCAGCCCAGCATAAAGAGGTAGTCGTCCAGACTCGTCCAGGGCGTAAATGGCATCCAGGTCGGCTGTATTGAAATGCCGGCCTCGTTTACTGCAGCAATCGCATCCTCCATTTGTTGACGTGTGTGGCCCTTTTGCAAGCGATCGAGCACGAATTCACTGGTTGATTCAAAGGCCGAGACGACGAAGGTTGCCCCGCATTCCGCGAGCTCCGGCAAGAGTCGCCGCTGTTCCAGCAGATGCTCCACCTTTGCCGTAAAGTCGAAGGTCACTTGGGGGAAGGCCTCTTTCAGCGCCCGCGCCACTTTGCGCGCATGGCCAGGCCCATTGAGGAAGTCTGGGTCGCCAAATGTGATGTGCCGGGCCCCCTTCTCAACCTGTTGGGCAATATCAGCCAATACCGTATCAACCGGCACAACGAAGAATCGACCATTGTAGACCGGTACAACCGGGCAATGACGGCACGTATGCAGACAGCCGCGGCTGGCTTCAACATACCCGGCAGGATAAGCGACCGGTTCTTCCGCCGCCCTGTCGACTTCGTTTGCGTTGTCGCCCGGTTGCAGTTCAGACCCCGGGACGTAGTGGGCGTAACTGTCCAGCGCTGGCAATGTCGTTCGGTCGGGCAGCGGCAGCGACAGCCGGGCCAGACTCGGCGTTGACCCGGACTGCCGCGTGGTAAGACCTGGCACATCCGACAGAGGCTTGCCTGCCTCAAGGGCCTGCGCCAGCGCGACCAGCACCGGCTCCGCTTCCCCCGCCGCAACCGAATCGGCTATGGCTTCCTCTCCGCTCCTGTGTTGCAGCAAATAACCGCGGTTGAGCCAGGCGTACAGTCCGAAGAAGCATAGGTGCGCTGCGGGATTCGCGGCCCGCGCCTGCCGGGCGGCATCTACTCCGATACGCAGCGCCGTATGCATCGGCACAGAAACAGCAATCAGGTCGGCGCTGGACGAGCTTTGCGCGGGAAAGTCTTCCACCGCCAGGTCCGCGGTTGAAGCGTCAAGTCCCTCCGCGCGCAGAGCCGCCAGCGGCCATGCCAGGCTGAGTGGCTGATGACCGAGTTCATAGCAGGAAAGCAACAGAATTGAAATTTTCATATGCGCCATGTCGATTGCGGTCAGCGGGGGCCGCCGCCAGTTACAACCATGTCACTTACGCCTCCCGGTTCGACCGCGCTTCGATTATATCCTACATACACTGATACGCACTAGAGTTAAACTTCATCACCCGTGGTCGAGCGCCATGTTCCTGTTTCATTCGGGAACCTGACTGCTCTGCCGCAAGCAGTTCGCAACCCTGAACGTGGCAAGCAAGGGAGTTTACTCTCTACTCCCTCCTTGTATTTTGGCGGTCGGGCCTGCGGCCCTCCCTTGTGCGGGGGGACACCCCCCGCAACGCCCCCCTCCAAAACCACGCCTCAGCGACCATTCGTCCTCATTCCAACCGTGCGGCTCCACCAGCCTGACGGCTGCCAACCGAATACACAGTCAGATAGCCTGAATGACTGCGATGATTTAGGGCTGCTCAAAACCGAAGCTGTATGTGGCGCAGTAGTTTCCGCATCACAAACTCAGGACCGCATGGCGGCGAACCTCTCCCTGCGCCAGCAAAGCCAGCACGACCTTAGCGACGCAATCTCAAGGGCCCTTTCGTTACACTTTCGCCATGCTTTCTGATATTCTTATGCACGCTGCCGCCGGCGCACAAGACTGGCGGCACCCTTCTTCATGCATATCATTAAAGGGCAGTGCCCGAACCTGGGCAATGCATCAGCGTAAAGAACTTTCCCAGAAAGGAAACCGAGAATGGCAGAGTCAACACAAACCAGTAGCCCTGAGACGAACAACGGTGAGCCGTTGCGAATCGGCATCAGCGGCTTGGGCAGGAGCGGCTGGGGTATTCACGCCAACGTTTTGGCCCAGATAGGCGAAAATTTCAATGTCACCGCCGTATGTGATCCCGACACCGCCCGCCAGGAGGAAGCAATCGACCGGTTCGACTGCCTGGCTTATTCGAATATTGAAGAGATTATCGCTGACAACGCCGTTGAACTGCTCGTCGTAGCAACACCGAGCCAACTGCACGTGAGCGACGTTTCCGCGGCATTGCGGGCGGGCAAGCACGTCATCGTCGAGAAGCCGATGGCCCCAACCCTGGACGGTGTCGACGAGATGATCGCTGTCGCCGAAGAGACCGGCATGCTCCTGACCGTCAACCAGAACTACCGTTATCATGCAGACTTCCTCAAAGTGAAAGAGGTCGTCGATTCGGGCGTTTTGGGCCGCATAGTTCAGATGCGCATCACCGGCAACGGCTTTCGCAGACGCTGGGATTGGCAGACGCTAAAGAAGTTCGGCGGCGGCGACCTGAACAACAAAGGCGCCCATTCCATCGACTGGGCCATTCACTTTTTCGACGATCCCAACCCGGAGATCTTTTGCCAGATGGAGACGACGCCCCTGTTCGCAGGGGATGCTGAGAGCCACGTCAAGCTGGTCATCAAACCAAGCGACGGTCCTGTCATTGACGTTGAAATGTCGAACTGCTGCGCCTTTCCCCAGGACGCCTGGCTTGTCATGGGCACACAGGGAACGCTCGTCAGTGCCGACAGACGCGAAATTCGCTGGAAGTACTTCGACCCGGAGGAAGCGCCGCCACTGGTGTTGGATACCAAGCCGACGCCGGATCGCAGCTACAACAGTGAAACTTTGCCGTGGAAAGAGGAGACTTTCACACCGGAGTTCAACTTCTTTACCGGAATGTTCACTCTCTACCAAGACATTTTCAATACCATCCGCACAGGTAGCCCGGCCGCGATTTCAGCGGCAAGCGTGCGCCGCCAGGTAGAAATTTTGGAGCGCTGTCGCGAAATCAGCCCGGTCTGAGCTCGGCCTGGTTAGCTGCCAAACGCGGCCATATAGGTCCTTGTACGCTGATTGAGGACACCGTAAAAGGCCCTCGCTTCGTCATCGGGATGGTCTCTCCAGAGCGAGGTGGGTATGCCCGAATCGTTAGAAAGGGGCTCGCGGTCCCTGTGCCCGTAATAAATCTGGACCGTCTTACGTTCGGACGTGGTAGGACGGGTCGTGGCCGTATGCAAGGCAGCCACATTGAAGAGTGCGCAAGTCCCGGCCGGTCCGTGCAGGTCATAGATGCCGCCGCGGGCCAGTTGGGACTGCTTATCCGTCAGAATCGGCTGGTCAGTCGACTCGGGCGAAAACGAGATGCAGTGCGTGCTCTCATCCACATCGGTCAGATAGACCATGAGTTGCATGTAGTCCATCCGCAGCGGATGCTCCGGCCAGTGCGGCTTGTCTCGGTGCCACTGCCGGTGTAGCTGGCCGTCATAGGGCCCCATGTATCGTAGGCCGATCTCCCCAAAACAGACCGGACCCCCCATCAGCTCTTCAATTACAGGCAAGATGCGCGGATGGCGTATCAGCTCGTCAAAACGCGGGCTGGTAATCAACGCATCGTAGTTGGCCTGCTGATGGTGGCCGTATGCGTGCCAGAAATAACGGTGGTTGGCCCGATCCGCGTCGAACATGCTTCGCAGTTCCTCCAACTCCCCGCCTTGGAAGACCTGACCCAGATTGAGAACTGCCGTTTCCGCAATCTGCTCTCGCCACTCTTGTTTCATGATCCCCTCCCATTTGCTACCCGTTTTCAACCCATTTGAGAATGTGTTGAGCCACGGCAACTAGCTTACCAGTCTGATTGGTGACGCGAATATCAGCGACGGAGCGCCTTCGCTCTTCGTCAATGTTAACGATCTCGTAGTGAACGGTGATAGTGTCCCCAAGGAAGACCGGCGCCAGGAACCTGATGCGGTCGTATCCCAGCGAGACCGGCGTCTCCTCAGTGCTGCCGCGAGAGTCGGCAATCGCCATCGATGAGGCCGTGGACATGTAGCCGATCAGTAGCGCGCCGTGGGCAATGCGGCTGCCGTAGCTGGAGCGCTTCATATACTCTTCATCGACATGGTTGGGCGCCAGGTCGCCGGTGATGCCGGCGAAGAGGTAGACATCGCTCTCACCGACCGTCTTGCTGAACGTTACGCTGTCGCCAACATCCACATGGAAACTACCCATTTCGTTAGTCCTCCATTGACAGCCACCCAGCCGCAATCATTTTGCCATCCTGTCTGAGGCGAGCGAAAGCGTTTCTCACTAACCACTGATCACTGACCAATGCAGTTCTGGGCGGTCGGGCGCAAGCGCCCTCCCTTGTGCAGGGGCTGCGCCCCCGCAACGCCCCCCTCCAAAAACATGCCTCACCGACCGGACGCACTCATTCCAGCGTTGCGACTCATCCAAGTTGGCCGCCGCTAGATAATTCACTGTGAAAAAGCCTGAATGGCAGCGGGATTGACTGGCTGGGCAAGACAGACTCTGTTCTTGGCGTAACAGTTACATCCATTGAACCAACTTCAGGTAAGTGGAACCCTCCGCCCTGCCTGAAGGAAAATATCGCTCCAAATCACAGGTCAAGGTGTCGGGCTGATGGTCCCTGAGCTCTACAGCTCATACCGGAGGCAAATCAACCGGCCTTCCCTCGCGACCGGAGGTCAGCACGGCCTGTGTTGCCGCCAGCGTTCGCAGGCCCTCCACACCGCTGACCAAAGGAGCCTCCTCCCCTTGGATGACCCGGCAGAAATGGGCAAGCTGCGCTGCCAGCGGGTCAACATCTTCAGGCGCATACATATCCAGCTCGAGTGGATGCTCCCAGCCCGCGCCGACGGCCGACGGGTAGCGCCACAACTCCATCTTAGGAAAGGCGAGCGAACCCTCCTTGCCAAAGAAGAATGCACAGTTTTCGGCCACATGTGCGTACGATGGATTCTCAAACATCGTAAGCTCATAAGACCACGGCGAAGGTGTCGCGTCGGAGAGAAAGACCGAGCCGACAACGCCTCCTTCAAAAGTAAGCGTAATCGCCGCCGTGTCCTCTACCTCAAATCCTCGCGTCGCCGAACTGCTGGCCGCGTACACGCTCGTAATCTCGCCGCAGATGTAGCGCAAGGTATCGATCTCATGGATAAGATTGATGAGCACCGGCCCCCCGCCCGCACGCGTGCGCCAGACAATGTCGTAGTATCCGTCCGGCTTCTTGACCGCCCACAACAGTGAGACTCCGATCAGCGGCCCAATCGCTCCACCCTGAACCAGCTCCCATAACCGTCTGATACGGGGATGATATCGCCTGTGGTGTCCCACCAGGATCGGCACGCCGGCCGCAGTGGCCTCATCCACCAGCCTGTGCCCTTCATCGAGTGCGGCCGTGATCGGCTTCTCCACCAGCGGCGCGACCCCGCGGCGGATGCATGCCATCGCCAGCTCCTCGTGCAGTTGCGTAGGCGCGGCAATAACCGCGCCGTCCGGCGCGACCAGGTCCAGTGCCTCAATCGCGTCATGAAAGAACGGCACGCCATTCTCAGCGGCCAGTACTGCCGCCCCAGCATCGCGATCGCATATCGCGGCCAGTTGGCAGGCCTCGCTGGCGCTGATGTATTCAATGTGCCGGCGGCCCATCGTCCCAGCCCCGATTACAACTATGCGAATTTTGCTCACGGTTTTGCTCCGGCGCTACGGCTTGGTCTGGCAGCATTTTAGCTGATTCAACTGTGTTCTGACCAACTTGATTCGCATGGCAGAACAACCGCTGTATCGACCTCCCCTGTAGCGCTTTCCTCCAATTTGATGTATAAGTGAACAGTCGCTCTACCGACAGGATTCTTAGCTGAATGATTTCGGCAGCGTCGCCGAAGTTGCCTCCGCATGTTGAATAACAGATACCGGGCCAGTCAAGGACTTTACAGATGATCCAATATGATTTCAGCGGCCGCACAGCAGTTGTCACCGGAGGGGCCAAAGGCATTGGCCTCGGAATCGCCCAGCGGCTGGCCGGCGCCGGCGCAGCTGTAGTGGTGTGGGACCTGAACCCGGACACCCTGCGCGGCAGCGAGGCCGGCCAGGCCTTCGATGCCATTTTTGCCGTCGATGTGACCGAACCCGCCAGCGTAGAACAGGCCGTACAGGACACGCTGGCCCAGTTGGGCGTAATCGACATCCTGGTCAACAACGCCGGAATTGCCGGCCCGACCTATCCGACTTGGGAATACCCCTTGCAAGATTGGGACCGCGTCATCGCCACCGATCTGACGTCGGTCTATCTATGCTGCAAGGCAGTCATCCCATTCATGTTGGACCAGGACGGCGGCCGTATCGTCAATGTAGCATCGGTGGCTGGAAAAGAGGGCAACGCCAACGCCAGCGCCTACTCGGCCGCCAAGGGGGGCGTAATTGCCCTCACCAAGTCGCTGGGCAAAGAGCTGGCCCAGAGCGGAATCATCGTCAACTGCGTCGCGCCGGCGATGGTCCAAACCGACCTCCTCGACGAGATGACGCCTGAATACATCGCCACAGTGACAGCCAAGATCCCGATGGGACGCTTCGGAACCATAGAGGAAAACGCCGACATGGTCGCCTGGCTGTGCAGCGACGCCTGCAGCTTCGCCACCGGCGCCGTTTTCGACGTATCCGGCGGTCGAGCCACCTACTGACCCCGCCAGCAGGTCCTCCTGATTGGCCGCGTCACTGTGAGGGCAGGTACCGATGAGCGACTTCAGCAAACTAGCCATAAACCAATTTACCACCCTGCACCAGTGGTCCCTGCCCCAGGCGATCGAAGGCTACACCCGCCACGGCGTCCATGCTATCGGCATCGTGCGCGACAAATTGCAGGAGGTTGGCGTGGCCGCCGCCCGGCAGTCCCTCCGCGATCACCAAATGACGGTCACCAGTCTCTGCGTCGGCGGTCTGCTGACCGACTCGGACCCGGAACGATTCCAGGCCAACCTGCAGGATACCAGGCGGGCCATCGACGAGGCCGCAGAGCTCGAAGCAGAGTGCCTCGTCTTCGTCGCCGGTGGGCTTCCCGAAGGCTCAAAAGACCTGCCCGCGGCCCGCGCGCGCTGCCTGGAGGGCCTGGCTGAGGTCCTGCCCTACGCCGCGCAGGCAGGCGTAACCCTTGCTCTGGAACCCTTGCACCCGATGATATGCGCCTTCCGTTCCTGCCTCTCCACTTTGGGCCAGGCCAACGACTGGATAGAAGAGCTGACGGCTGGCCCGGAGTTGGGCATCGTCGTCGATGTATATCATGTGTGGTGGGACCCCAATTTGGAGCATGAACTCCAGCGCGCAGCCGGCCGCATCGTCTCTTTCCACGTATGCGACTGGTTGATGAACACGACCGACCTGCGCCTGGACCGCGGCATGATGGGCGACGGCGTCATCGACATCGGCCGCATTCGCCGCCTGGTCGAGGCGACCGGCTACGACGGCTATCGCGAAGTGGAGATATTCTCCGAGCGCAACTGGTGGCAGCGCGATCCGGATGAGGTTGTAAGTATTACCAAGGCACGCTATCTGTCGGACGTAATCGGCCAGCCCTGATCCCTGCCGCGTACAGAATGTCAGTAGGACCGTGAAGAATACCACCTCCCTGCCCCGATTCCCGCTCTTCTCTCAGCAGACACAACGACCAGCGGAGACACTACAACCTTGACTGAACATACGGAGCTCCCGCCCAAAGGGGATAGACTGGCTGGCAAGACCGCGATCGTCACCGGCGCCGGATCGCGCGAGCGTTCACAACCGGGGATCGGCTTTGCCACCGCGGTTCTCTTTGCCCGACAGGGCGCCCGCGTCGTCGTGGCGGACCTGAGCGAGGAAAGGGCCGCAACGACTGTGAAAGTTATCGAAGAAGGTGGAGGAGAAGCTTCCGTCGTTCTTGTCGACATCACCCGCGAGGATGAATGTCGGGAATTGGCCGCAGAGTGCGTTAACCGTTACGGCAGCCTCGACATCGTTGTCAATAACGCCGGCACGGCCGGCAGCGGCGATGTGACACAATTCGAAGAAGAGATCTGGAACGTGGCCCTGGACGTGAATCTGAAAGGCGCGGTGATGGTCTGTAAGCACGCGGTGCCGCACATGGCCGCCAGCGGCGGCGGCTCGGTCATCAACATTTCGTCAATCGACGGTCTGTTGGCAGGTGCCTATATAAACGTTCCCTATTCGGTTGCCAAGGGCGGACTCGCTACCCTCACAAAACTGATGGCAGTCCACCACGGCCGCCAAAACATTCGCGCCAACTGTATCGCCCCCGGGCACGTTCATGCCTCCTTTACCGCCGGCTTCGCCCACGAGGAACGGGAAAGGCGCCGCAAAATCGGGCCCCTCGGCACGGAGGGCACAGCCTGGGACGTAGCCTATGCCGCCCTCTACTTCGCCAGCGACGAATCCCGCTGGATTTCCGGCGTAATCATGCCGGTGGACGGCGGACTATTGGCGGCTACGCCATTGGCGGTGATGCGTAATCTGGATGAGTGAGAGGAAAGAGAATTTCGCCGAAGTGCGCAAAGGTGCGTTTGGGTAATGGGGCCAGCGTATGCGTGATCGACTTCCAGATAATAGACCGCATTCGCGACAGGGTGGATACGATAAGAGGTGGCGTCGGATTCGCAACTCTTCCCAAGCAACCGAACCACTGTGTCGGCTCTGCGCGGAGCGAGGCTATCTCACTCCCGCCGTGCTAGTGGACGGTACCATCCCTCTCACCGGGGGTAGCCACAGCTTCGACAATCTACAACCGTTGAGCTCGGCCTGCCACGCTGTCAAGACCGAGACAGAGCGCCCCTCGAAGGGAAAGGCCCCTCAAAATTCGGGAGGTGGCCGCCGGGTACCGCCGGGGGTGTCTCGCGCGCGTTATGGAGTTTGAAATTTTCCGGAGTAATGGGACAAAGGCACCAGGCCACCAGCTCTCGGCCCGGTCGTTTTCGTTCCAATGTAGAATGGTAGGCAGCATGCGAGCTGCCTCTTGGCCATCTTGCCCCTTACTACGGCCCAACACGAACACATTACCTGGACCAGTTTTTGGGGGGGCCAGGTCACCACAAACAAGCACTTCGGCTGGATCTGTCGTTGGAGAGTAAGTCACCGCAACTAACTTATGGGGCCACTTGTAGCCTCATCTTCAGTACAGTTTCCTTCCTCATTCGAGTGTCCAGCATATTGTTTCCATTGCGGGGTGGCGGCAAATATCGACGCCGAGCCGGAATTGATCGTACCCTTGAGTCCTCTATTAGGAATCCTGACCCTTGAGCTATATTCCTGACTAGCTTAGCGTTGTCGACAACAGCACCTCTCAGGAATGAGTTGCCAACAACCATCACCACTGTACCGTCCCGTTTAACCACACGAGCCAGCTCCCCAAGAACGGCCTGCATATCAACTGCGAAGCGCCTGACCCATCCGAGATGTCTATCTGCGAAGGAGGAATTGCCAGATTCGATGACATAGTGTGAAACATCTAGCTGGCCAGCAGCAGAATGCAGAATCTTCTCGGCTCCTACACTTGCCGACCGTGTTGTTCTGATGGAGGACAGATCATATCCCAACCAAACCAACGCTAACCTATGACCGCGCAAGTAATCTATGGCGTTCAGGTACGGGGGGGAGGTGACAGCAAGATCAAAGGTATCATCTCCCAATTCCTTTAGCCTCCTCGCATCACCTTCGATAACTTCGGCCTCACCTTTTATCAGTTCTGGGGATAGGCGGTTGGCTACTTGGGACGCAGCCTTGAGGAACCCTTCGAATACGTCGAAGTCGTTTTGAGTGGCCACCCTATGCGGCCTGCTATGTGATGTATCGCGCGCGAGGGACGCCATCATTTCTTTGGTCACGATTATGCGGCTTAAAACTAGTGCAAGCGCTTCTGATTCGGGTCGACTACGCTGGCGTAACGCCGAAGACAAGCGATTTAGCTGGCGTCTTTGACAGGGTGCAAACCAGAATTCGATGAATCGTAGCGTCTCGGGATCGCCGGCCTGCTCGACTTGGTTTTCCGGCAAGTCTCTAGCTCTCTGAACTACGTCATTCGCAGCGTCCACAAGCATCGATGGGACTAGGGGTGTCACCCAGACCCGCGACATAAGCACAGCTAACGGGTCAATGTCTACTCCAGTGCAGTCGAGTCCTGCCTCTACGGCGGCACGAAGGACCGTGCCAGAACCGCACATTGGATCAAGTACTCGCCCTCCATTGGCACAGGCATCTAGAAACTCCTGAGCGATGTCAGGAGCCATGCGGGCGGGAAAAGGGTGAATGGTTGAAAGCATCATCCGGTGGGTCTTGGCGAGGTGAGCGGGAATCTGCCTTGCAGGTCCCAAGTGTTTCGTTCCAGTTCCTTGAGTATCTCATGGGCATTGTGATGCATAACAACTTCATAAGAGTCGTCTTCTATCTCAATCCAACGGGTTCCAATTATGCTCTGCATTGCCTTCAACCGAGCCGTAAGCCGCTCCGGTTCAAACTTCCTTAGTTCATCTACTCTGGCTCGCACTACTGCAACGTTTGGCTTAGCCTTATGATCTTCTTGGTCTTCCTCTAGACCTTGCAGAAGAATCTTCAGTGGTATGTCCCCTTCTGCTGTAAGTCTCTCTTCCAACTCAAGAAGCCATTTATCCACTTCGCTTACTGTACGAGAATCCTCAAACAGAGAACGAAGTTCCGTGAGTGTGACGCCATGCAAATAGTGCAACTTTGTTAGCTGTTCCAAATGCATTACTTTCAATATGGATAGCTGTTTGCCGTCATTATCTAATGTCGCGAACTGTTGATTCAGTTTGCTTGAATCCTCGTCCTCGCCTTGGTATTTCTCAGCTATGAAAAACCCGAAATCGGCATCCCAATCAGTCCGAAATGTCTCGAGAGACGACAGGATCACCTTTTCCGCTGGGACCGCTGGTTGGTTGGTTTGCTTAGCATCATAAACGATCTTGTAATCAGCAAGAGTATCGCCCTGTCGACCAAGCCGGGCGCTTAGTACACCGTCCGGACCTGGGGCGTTTCCTCCTTTACGTTGGTATCCAAATCCCAAGAGTTGAAATACGGCCCCGGTGGCCCTCTCCAGCGCGGTCGAGTGATGAGTTGCGTGCTGCAGACGTCGAATGACCTCCTGGGCAGTAGGCATATCATATCCGGCCAACAATCTCAGTGCTCTGTCCCGATCATCGAGCAGACTAGCAATCACGGCGCGATCGATGCCGTGGTCTTGAAGCTGCCCTTCGAGTAGGCTTTCCGACGTGGCAAACAGTTCAGCTAGCCATTGCCGCTTACCCTCATCACTAAGTTTGTCTATGAATGGGTGATCAGCGTTGATGACCAAGTTTCTGTCGTCAGGATCATACCGGAGTACCGGCGCATTCTGGCCGAACCCCTCGAAAGTCATCTTCTCGAAAGGCTTCTCTTTGACTCGCTCTTCGAATTCATTCAACCACTGCGATGCCTCTATGCCCTGCGCCTGGCGCGGAGAGTTTACATAGAATGATTCAGACCCAGATTGAGTGGTACTGATTACACTGAGGATGAGTGGATCGTATACCCAAGAGCTAGGACCATCTTCAAGAAGTTGCATTAGGTCAAGGGCCTTCTGGGAATTCTTCGCCTCATATGCTGCCCTGCATGCATTGAACGCATTCCGCAGTACTTGTCTGAAAGACCGAGTTGCGTCCGATTCACGCACTCCTTCACGTGAGGAGAGTAAGTGGTCTCTCAATCCGTCTGCATCCACCTCTAGCGCAAAGCGAGACCAGGCCGAGTGGTTCTGCGCCTCAATGCCGAATAACTCGTCTTCTAGATTGATCACCCGTTTCCTAACGCGAACAAAGAACCCATGACTTCGAGCAATCTGAGCAGATTTCCCTCCGGTTAATGTCTTTTCGTAAATTGAAGCGGTCCCCTTTAAGGGACCGATCCCGGGCACTTCATCATCAATCTCGAAGGTCGCTAGTGGATCCATGGTCTCTTTGCTTGACTCTAGCTTTACCCCATCCAGCCATAGTTGAAAATCTGAGTGCAAAGGTAGTCCTGTACTCAACACCCACTTGAGCGTTCCAGTCTGAAGCCGCTGGTAAAGATCCTTAAAGTCTGATAGTGCGGCCGCCGTCCACGAATGCGAGTGACTATCCTTACCGAACATGAAATTCCAAGCGTCCTTGTCACGGTCTTTAATTCCCGCGAGTTGGTTCATGGCAATTTCCTTTGTCACCTCCTGCAAGGAGATGAATATCGGCTTGGCGTCGGTCAGGTGGTGCCTCGTGACCTGGTGAAAGTTCATTGATGTCGATAGGAACCTGTCGCCTACTCGGCTTATGTGTGTCAGATTCCAGGCCAGCACATACGAGGCAAGCTTACCAATCCCAAACTGTCCTATCACCGAACGGCCGTTTTGTGTGGTCATTGAGGCCTTTTTGGAATTGGCTATTCGCCAAAGTTGACGGAAACCCTCGACGTCCATTCCCTCACCGTCATCAATTACCCATAGCGGCAGATTGGCTTCACTGCCATTCTGAACTGCTTCTGGCAGGAGAATATGTACTCGCTTCGCATTTGCGTCATAGCTATTGGTAACCAACTCTTCAATCGCCTTGTGTGGACTCTTGTAGAGTCCCTCGGAAAAAAGATGTATGATCTCGTAGCTGATGTGTACAGGAATTTCCTCAACCTGTTTCCCGAGATTTTCTAAGAGGGACGTCTGGGTGTTCGTAGTCATTATGCTTTCCTCTCTTTGAGAAAACCTACAGGAACAAGGGAGGTTGACCTGTCCCCGATGTTTGTCCCACCTGTTATGTTAATCCGACAAGCACGGCATGGAGGGCGGCGTAGAGTTCGACTTCGTGTTAGCCGCTGACGCGGGGGAGGGCGCGGCGGTCGAAGAGGCAACAGATTCGTCAGAGGAGAGAGTAACAAAGGCGTCCCTAGAGTAAACGGTCTCCCAAGCATTGAAGGCTACAGCTGGAAATCCCTTGTTTATTAGGTAATGCTCCCAAATACTTAAGAAGGTCGACTCGCCACTGCCCCAAGGCGCGTCAATCGCCATTACTGCAGGCCCCTCGAGAGCACCTACGAGGCGGGTGAGCACTTCTGTCGGTTCCCTCCGACCAAGAAGATCATTCTCGAAAGGATCGTGCTCAGGCACTTCGATTTCCTGCGGCCGTAGGCGGTATCCCGCGTGCTTCCTATTCCTGGAGGGCCAGTCTATTACGCCAGTTCAAGTGAATCCGACTATTGTTCCTCTGACAGGTACCGCTCGGTAGTCGCTCTTATCTCTTCCGAAAAAGCATACATACCGTCAAGTGAGTCGATCTTATGCCCAGCCTCCTTATTGTTCTTGTCGAACACACCGAAATACATCCCTGACTTGCTGAACCAAAGCCCGCATAACGGCGTCCTGTTGTTGTGGTCAAGAATGATGCCGCATTAACAATTTATCGGGACCTATAAGGTTGACTGCCCAGCAGGCGGGTTGCCCGACAAGAATGCCCTGCTCCTTCTCTTTTCAACTAGTCCCTCGCTAACCAACCCATCCAGTATTCCCCAAGCAATTTCAGCGCGATTGGAACTGTAAAGAGGTCTTCCTATGGGGACAATGATGTCCAGTTCAGTTGCAATCTGATTCGGCTCGAGCCCTTGCGGATTTTCCTCCAAGACGTCTAACACCAACTCTTGGAGATCGAATAACCATCGCCGCGCCTGCTCGCGACGTAATCGTCTCTTCCTTGTCATTTTCCCCTCCTAGCTATGGCCTTACCGTCGGCTAATCAATTATGTAGTTACCTTCAAATAGTGTCCGTCGAATTCTTGAAGGATATTTGGACTATAGAAGTTCCTCTTGGTGCTCTTGGGATTCCTGGAGTCAAGGCGATGCTCCCAGCAGAACTTCGAGTCCCTCTCAAGCGGTTTTCTGATTCCGTGGTACATTGAGTTTGCTTTGAAATCTCTGTATCGCTTGCGACATCGGTTGGTGAGTTCGGAATAGGTCCAAGGGTAAGTATCCCGAAACTGGTCATCGGTCATACGGATTTCCTCGGCATTCGGGTTGTTACTGCGTCGAACCTCCTGCACGCCCTCTGCATTTGACCGAGTCAATTTCACATCAATGTATGCAGTGACACGGTAGTCGGAAAAGCTTTCATCGGTTTGAGCTGCAAGGTCATCTAAGTACTTTAGAAAGCTTCTCTCTTCCCTATTGAGGACGATGGCTTCTGTTTGACGAGGCAAGTCCACGAAGGAGAGTGGCATCAGGTAGAAGTTGTAATCACTCAGATCTCGATCAAACCAGTCTTTCGTAGCCAGCAGGAAGTTTTTTGTGCTGGCAGTTCCGATTTCCTGGAGGCTTTTCGCCAATATTGGCTCGGACTGATGAAAAAAGTGAACAGAAGTATTTCGTTGCTCGACCAAAAGATCCAAATTGCCCTTTGCCATTGGGTCCAAATGATTCTGCTCGACCAGTCTCTTTGCAAGGTAGCCGAGTCCATGAGTGAAGGGAATTCCTGCACTGGAAAGCTTAATTGTCTTTCGCTTACTTTTGGACCCATCAATGTTCGTTCGGTATTCTTTTTCGTAGAGGGACTGAATCCTATTGCCGTTTTCTTTTAGCCACTTCGCCTTGAGAAGCAGCTCCCAGCCATTGACTGCCAGAATGCAGAAAGTTTCCGCTCGGTAAGGGAAATCTGGCTTGTTGTAAATCTCGATGGCGGCAATTGTCGCGGCTACTGCTCGATCGAGTAGCTGTTTAGAACGGGACTTCATGGACTCCCTTCCAAATCAGAAGGTCTGAAATTTGTGGGACAATACAGCCAGGAGGCAAGCGCCGACACCGAACAGGGCCCAAATATACTGATCCACTAGCCACTGTTCTTCATGGATCAGTTCGCCACATGAGAGGGGGCCAGATACAGCCGGTGATATACGACTGCGACTCGCTCTGCCGCCAATAGCACTTGCCAGAATGCTGTCTAATTCACCTTTTCATGGTCCGGGCACTGGGACCCACCTCATTCGCTGCAAATCATGGCGCTTGCACGCATATGGGAACCGATGATAAAGTCCATGATCCAACTTGCGGTCACAGTATCCTAAAGAAGGGCGCCTATGTTGATAAAGGCGCAGATTCAATTTACACAACAGCAGATCGAGCAGCTGGACGAACTACGGCGGCAGAAGGGCGCTACGCGCACAGAACTGGTCCGCCGAGCAGTCGACTACTACATACGCGGAATCCGCGAGCATGGCGTCCAACAGGCCTTGCTTCCGTCACATATTGGCGACACTAGAGAGGCTCGCTAGAGACAACGTGCCGATCCGTCCATAGCTTCCCCGAACCAAAAAAGCAGAAATAACAAAGGCTGTATCCCCCACCCGCCAAGATGAGAGACACAGCCGTCGTCCTGGGGCGCCTAGCGGGTCTCGAACCCGCAGCCTTCTGATCCACAATCAGACGCTCTACCCTTGAGCTATAGGCGCCATATTAAATTGACCAACACCAACACCACTTACCAAAAACATTCAATCCGAGATGAGGATACCCCACCCCGAAGCAGGCTGGGGGACAGGGATTCGAACCCCGATTGACGGTTCCAAAGACCGTAGTCCTGCCATTAGACGATCCCCCATCTCAAGCCTAATCGCGACCTGTAAAGTTCGTTCCCGACAGATCCAAATCCCTGGCCGGACACGACACATCACCGCAAAACTCCAATCGCAGAACTTTCCTCAGGTGCCGAGGCCCAGACTTGAACTGGGGACACATGGATTTTCAGTCCATTGCTCTACCAACTGAGCTACCTCGGCAAAAGACCGACACATAAGGCGACTGAGCCGCAGCAACCTGCACGCCAGCCGACAACGGCTCCACCCCCTTAAGGGCCGGTCCTTTCAGAGCGGGCGATGAGATTCGAACTCACGACCTTCTCCTTGGCAAGGAGATGTTCTACCACTGAACTACGCCCGCAAATCAAATGTTAAGACTTCCACTACCTCTGTGAACCCGGCAGGACATCTAGTGGACCCGGTCGGATTCGAACCGACGATCTCCTGCTTGCAAAGCAGGCGCCTTCCCGCTTGGCCACGGGCCCGGACGCTGATTTCCAGTGCCGACGAGAGGACTCGAACCTCCACACCCTTTCGGGCAATAGATCCTAAGTCTATCGCGTCTGCCAATTCCGCCACGTCGGCTTCCATACCGGCAAGCTATCCGGCGCCAATTGTGCAGAGCAGCCTCGCAAGCCATCTGAGATTGTCGAAGGTTTCTTCCTCTGTCAAGCCAACCTTCGAAGGCAGGTGTACCCCCGATTCTGTCATCAGAAACCCCGCAGGGCAAACTCTGATGGTCATCATCTGTCTCGGACATCTCTGCCCGGCGGTTTGTGACCTGCTGGGTGTTACCCAACTTCATCCGCACCGCTGCGACGAGATCTTACACCATCTTCGCAGACAGTGCAAAACCCACTCGCCTTGCTCTCCGTTGCACGCTCGCCCAGCCGGTTTCGTCTCCAAAACCGCTGGTGGGCTCTTACCCCACCGTTTCACCCCTAACCACCCAGTCACCTTGCAGTGCCCCAGCGGCAGGTCTGCTTTCTGTTGCGGTTGTAGTCACATAGCCGTTACCGGCCATGCGCCCCCACTTACGGTTTCATGGGGCAACATCCCAACGACGCTGCATGACAGACATCGCGGGTGAGAGTCGGGAAGTTCCTCTGCCGGCATACCGCCGACAGCGATGACTGCACCTGCCTCCAAACCTCAAGGCCGAAAATCTCAGAACATACAGCCTTTCCTACACAAACTTGGCCGGATTCACAACCACCTATTTTAGCATGAGGAAGGCCAGCTGCCAAAAAATTTGCTACCCACGCGTGGTTCTCAAGAAAACCCTTCGCCAGCCATAACCATGGAACTCAATTGCGTCTACCCGCTTGCATCCACATGCTGCCCAGATCGCTGCCGCCTGAGAAGCCGGCCAGTTGCCCCGTTTTCATATGCCGTCAGGACTGTCCGCCTCTCACCTGGGCCGAAACAAGGGAATTGCGCTGCATTTCCGACTCCATGAAGGCCAGACTTGATGGCCGCCGCCAGCGCTTCTAACCTGCTGACTTAGTCGAGCAGGACCTTCCAATTGCCTGCGGAAGGCTCGACCCTATCCCGACAAACCATCCGGCGCACTAACGTCCAGCTCTGGCTGCCGCGGACCTTCGACCCAAACTTCGCCGTCGCGCCAGTTCTCCTGCTTCCAAATCGGCACGATCTCCTTGAGACGCTCGATAGCGTAGCGGCAGGCCTCGAAGCAGCCGTCGTCGCGATGCGGCGTGGCGACTGCTATCAGAACGGTCGGCTCTTCAATGTCGCAGCGGCCGATTCGATGCAGAATGCTGACGCCCTTTACCAGGGGCCAGCGTTCCTGAATCTCGTCACCAATGCGCGCCATCATCTTCTCGGCCATGGGCACATACGCCTCGTAGACAAGAAAGTCTGTCTCACGGTCGCCGCCATCGGTGGCCGTCGAGCCGCGCACCGTTCCCGCAAATGTAACCACGCCGCCGCAGTCAAAGCGGCTGACCCGGCGCAAAATGTCATCCTGCGAAAGAGGCTGTTGCGTGACTTCAAAAAGTTTGGCGGACATGACCTCAACTCACCATTTCGGAAAAATTTGACTTTCGAGTCTGCTGCGCTGCGGGAGGAACTCGCCTCCGGAAACGGGCGGAAGCAGCGCGACTTCATCGCCGTCATGCAGGACTGTGTCCCGTTGTGCAAACTCTTCGTTTACGGCAACGTAGAAAGTCCTATCAAGAAAATCCGGAAGGCGGCTCTCGAGCAGATCGCCAACTGTGGCAGCTTCCGGCAAGGAGACTGTTTCCCGCTTGAAGCCGGCCGCCTGACGCAGACCGGCAAAAAGAATCAGGCGAACCTTCACGTCTTGCCTTCTCCATCGGAAGAGGCCGCCGCCGACCGCTGCCAATCTCCAGACTTGCCACCCTTCTTCTGCAGCAATCTCACATTGCCAATCGTCATCGTCTTTTCCAACGCCTTGGCCATGTCGTAGATCGTCAGCGCAGCCACACTGACAGCGGTGAGCGCCTCCATCTCGACACCTGTGCGGCCATTGCATCGGACCGTTGCGACGATGACGACCCGGCTCGCCTGCTCGTCGATCTCAAACTCGACAGCGATCTTAGTCAGTGGCAGAGGATGACAGAGGGGAATCAAGTCAGGCGTGCGCTTGGCGGCCATAATGCCGGCGATTCGGGCCGAGGAAAGCACGTCCCCCTTGGGCACCGCGCCATCTCGAATCGCCGCCAGGGTCGACGGCGCCATCGTGACGCTGCCTTCGGCTACAGCCTCACGGCTGGTGGTATCTTTCTGGCCTACGTCCACCATCGAGGCGCGGCCATCCTTGTCGAGATGAGTCAGTTCAGACATGGCTTGGACCGAAAACTCCTCAGATTTCACCAATCAACAGCGCTTCGACAGAACTGCCGGCGGCCAGCACACCCTCTCTTTGCGGCAGGGCCAGCAGCGCGTTCGCCGTTCGCATGCTCAGAAGCCGGCTGCTTGCCTGGATTCCGGTGCTGCTGGCCGCGAAGCAGTCCTGTTCATCATCCCAGCGCAGCGTGGCGCGGTGATACTCAGGCCGGTACGCGTCCAAAGGCAGGGGCTGTGCCAGCCGCGCCTGTACCTGGCGCAATCCCGGCTCCCTCCAGCCCGCCATTTTTCGCAACGCCGGCACCACAAACAGATAAAAGGTCACAAGACTGCTGACCGGGTTGCCTGGCAGCCCGAAAACCAATCGGCGGCCCCCTTCCACATCAGCCGTGGCAAAAGTCACCGGTTTGCCTGGCTTCATGCGCACGCGCCCAAAGTGCACGGTGCCTGCATGTTCAAGAAGAGGCTTGACCAGGTCGAGGTCCCCCATCGAAACACCGCCGGAGGTCAGCAGAATATCGGCCCGCGCCAAGCCATCCTGAACACGTGCCTCAAGCGCCTCCTGCGTGTCACCGGAAATGCCCAGATCGATTGGCTCTCCACCGGCCGCGTAAATAGCCGCCACCAGCATCGCCCGGTTGCTGTCGCGGATCTGGCCTGGCCCAAGCGGCTCCCCCGGCTCGACCAGTTCGTCGCCGGTGGACAGGACCGCGATCTTGGGACGGGGAAAAATGGGTACGTCAACGATTCCCGCCGTGGCCAGCAGCCCGATTTCGGCGGCGTCCAGTCGCTCTCCCGCCGCCAACACAGTCTGGCCGGCTTCCACATCAATTCCAATCGGACGAACGTTCGTACCAGCCTGCACCTGCGCCTTTATACGGACGAGAGGAGCATTGGCGCCCATCTCCAGCCGTTCCGTCTCCTCGACCATCACAACCGCGTCGGCCCCCGCGGGCAAGGGCGCACCGGTTGTAATGTAGGCGACCGTGCCGGCTTCAACGCCGAATTCGGCCAGCGCCCCTGCACTCACCTCACCAACCAGAGGATAGTCGCCGGGCCCATCCGCGGCCACGACCGCGTAGCCGTCCATTGTGGAGGCGGGAAACGGCGGCAGCGGCTCCTGCGCGGCAATGTCAGCCGCCAGTATTGCCCCGCGAACCATCGAAAGCGAGCGGTGTTCCGGCGCCAGCGGCTTAGTCTGCGCCAGCGTAACGTCCAAGGCATCTTCGACTGACAGCATAGAATAGGATGATCTCGTCATGATCCCTCTGCGCGTCCCCTTCTGGATTCCGACCGCCTAAAGTTGGCAGATCAATTCGACCTCGTTTCCGTCCGGGTCGTCGATATAGATTGTCCGACTGGCCAGCACCGGATGCGTACCGCCTCTCGGTTCGTAGCCAGCCGCACGCAGCGCCTGCTCCTGCGCGTCAAAACTGTCAGCCGGCAACTCGAAAGCCAGGTGATGCAGCTGGTGACCGGGCGGCTTCTCCGCAATCTCCGGCGGCATCGGCACGACTACAATCATCTGGGGAATTCCGGCCGCGCCTTCGCCCGCTTTGAGGAAAACATTCGGCAGCTCTGGCGGAGAAATCACCTCCAGCCCCAGCAGGTCCTTGTAGAACGCAACCGCTTTTTCCTTATCCCGGGTCCACAGAACGATTTCGGCGATTCCGGTAATCATTGACATTGTATTTCCTTCTCTGGTTGTCCCGGATTGTGAACGCTGGAACTGCTTTTTCGCCCGGTCTCCATGCCGGAACGGGCATGCGCGCCCCCTTCTGACGCAGTCCTTGGACGCAGCCTGCTGACCACGCACATTCCTGTGCAGTATACCGAAATCAGAGACATCCTGCTAGTTACACCAGAACTACGAACCTACATCCTTCTCACCAAGCCGCCCTTGACATTTACTTTCTGACGTATTGGCTGTCTCTGATGGCCCACGGTGCGCATCGACGCAGGACGAATGCTGGTGCCAGACATGAAAAAACATATGGCGATCGGTAGAACAACTGTTACAATAGGGTTGGGCCGGAGCTGTCGCCCGCCCTGCGGAGTTCACAGGTTGGGCAAGGGGCGCACTAAGCCAGACGGGAGAGACCATCGTGCAAGAGTGGATCCAAGAAGAAGCCAACGAACTGCTTCCCGAGCTCGTAGAATGGCGGCGAGATTTCCATCGTCACCCCGAGTTGGGGTTCCAGGAAGTGCGCACCGCGGGCGTAGTCGCGGCGCATCTGCAGGAACTGGGGCTCGAAGTGAGCACCGGCGTCGGTAAGACCGGCGTAATCGCCATGGTGGAACCGGATGAGGCACAAGCCGACAGCGAGACCGTCTTGTTGCGCTTTGATATGGACGCACTCCCGATTCACGAGGAGACCGGACTACCCTTCGCTTCTGAAAACGCCGGTGTGATGCACGCCTGCGGACACGATGGCCACACTGCGATCGGCATGGGTGTCGCGCAGCTGTTAACGCGCCACCGCAACGAACTGCCAGGACGGGTCAAGCTGGTATTCCAGCCGGCTGAGGAAGGGCTGGGCGGCGCGCGTGCCATGATTGAGGACGGCGCGCTCGATGAGCCCCAACCGTCCGCGGCCTACGGGCTGCATCTGTGGAGCCGTCTACCCTACAATCAGGTAGTCGTCCAACCCGGCCCACTTTGGGCAGCGGCCGATATGTTCACGCTTACAGTGCATGGCAAGGGCGGCCACGGCGCCACGCCCCATGACACTATCGACGCAACATTCGCCGCCTGTCAGCTGGTTGTCGCGCTGCAAAGCATCGTGGCCCGAAATGTCAATCCATCCGACACTGCTGTGGTCACCGTAGGCTCTTTCCAGAGCGGAAATGCAGCCAATGTCATCTCGGAACGAGCTGTCCTTGCAGGCACGATCCGCAGCTTCGAGCAGCATGTGCGCAACCTGCTTATCCAGCGAATCGACGAAATCTGCGCAGGGGTCTGCCAGGCCTTGGGCGCTACTTACGAGTTCAGTATTGAGAACTGTGTGCCGCGACCTCCAATTCTGAAGCCGGCGCCCAGTTGATGGATGCTGTTGCCAACAACGTTGTCGGCGCACAGAATGTCACGCAGATTCCCCCGATGATGGTCGGCGAGGACATGGCCGAATTCCTGAACCGGGCCCCCGGCTGCTTCGTTCTGGTCGGCGCGGCCAACCCTGAGAAGGGGTTTTACAGCCCTCATCACAGTCCCACTTTCGATTTCGAGGAAAGTGTAATGCCGACCGGTGTTGCGCTGCTTGCCGAAGCCGCCTTTTCCCATCTTGCGCGCAAGAAATAGAATGGGAAGCGAGCGAACGGCTAAGCGCACCGCGCCCGGAGGCACGCCAGACAAGACAACGACTCTGGCCTGAGAACTACAATTCGCCAGATCTTCATATTGACTTTTCGTGCACAATAAAGTACGATCAACCTGTTTGATAGTATTGATACAATTAATCCAATGATTGCCCTGTTCAAGGCACAGTTGGTAGTGGGTCCTACAAGAAAATGATCAAGCAACTTCACGGCAACTCCGAGCTCTTGCACTACATAGTCAATAGCGGATTCGTCCCCGGTGCCAGGCTGCCATCGCTGAATGAACTCAGCGCCGAATTGGGCGTCAGCATTGGCAAACTGCGTGAGCAATTGGAGGGCGCCCGCGTTCTCGGATTAGTGGCTGCCCGCCCCCGCCGCGGAATCGAATGCAACAGCTACAGCTTCACGCCTGCTGCCCGCGCCAGCCTGATGTTTGGTCTCGCTACTAATGAGCGTCTCTTCCGCGAATTCAGTGAATTGCGCAACGGCATTGAAAGCGCATTCTGGCAGCCGGCCGTTCTCGCCCTGACTTCTGACGACAAACAGGACCTCAGGCAGTACGTCTCGCTGGCATGGCACAAACTTCAGCAGAGCCGCATTCAGATTCCCCACCAGGAACACCGCGCTTTTCACTTGACGATCTTCAGAAGGCTGGACAACCTGTTTGCTACCGGACTGTTGGAAGCCTACTGGGACGCCTACGAAGCCGTCGAATTGAATCTGTACGCAGACTACGACTATCTGACCGAGGTCTGGACCTATCACGAACGAATCGCGGTTGCCATTGAGCAGGGCCTGGTCGACGACGCCAGGGCTTTGAATGAGGAGCACTTGCTGCTGCTGCGGATCCGGGGCGTCTCTCGCAACAATTTGCCCCAGAATTCTGACGCAGAGTTGACCATTAACGTAAGGAGTCAAGCATGACTGTTGCAGTTCGGGAAGCGCTGATTGCAAAGCCGGACGCGCCGGCGGCCCTCAATGATTTCGCTATTAATGTGGCGACTGCGAACGGTTCCGGAAGCCAGACCAGCAACGGTGTCCTACTGCGCGCCCTTTTCAAAATGGGGATTCCCATAAACGGCAAAAACCTGTTTCCCAGCAACATCCAGGGCCTGCCCACCTGGTACATCATTCGCCTGAGCAATGACGGCTTTCTTGCACGCAGGGAAATGACGGACGTCCAGGTCTGTATGAATGGCCGCACTGTTGCAGAGGATATGGAAAGGGCAGTTCCCGGCGGCATTGTCCTCTATGACGACGCATTGCCGATAGCCAACCACCGCAAAGACGTCACCTACTATCCCATGCCGGTGAAGGACCTGGTCAAAGCTGCCGGCCTGCCCCATGCTCTGCGCGACTATGTGGCCAACATGGTCTATGTAGGTGTCTTGGCAGAACTGTTGGGCATCGAACCTGCCGAAATCGAGGCCGCGCTTCTTCACCACTTTGAGGGCAAGGAGAAGGCCGCTGGACTCAATATGGAAATGGTCGAAAGTGCAATCGATTGGGCCGCCGATCATGTTGTGGCCCACGACGGCTATCGCGTTGAACGGATGACCGGCTTCAACGAAGGTAAGATCCTGGTGGATGGCAATACCGCCGGCGCATTGGGCGCCCTGGCAGGCGGCCTTTCCCTTGCCTCATGGTATCCAATCACGCCCTCGTCGAGTTTGGCAGAGTCGATCGAAAAGTACGCGCCCGCGTTACGCACCGATCCCGAAACCGGTAAGTCGACCGTTGCCGTAATCCAGGCCGAAGATGAGTTGGCGGCCATGGGTATGGTCGTTGGCGCCGGTTGGACCGGGGCCAGGGCGATGACCTGTACAAGCGGGCCCGGTATCAGCCTGATGGCCGAGTTCGCCGGACTGTCCTACTTTGCCGAAGTGCCGGCCGTTATCTGGGACATTCAACGGATGGGCCCGAGCACCGGCCTGCCGACCCGCACTTCGCAGGGCGATATACACGCCGCCTACTACCTGAGCCATGGCGATACCAGACACGTAGTGCTCTTCCCCGCCAATCCGGTCGAGTGCTTTGAGTTTGGCCGCGTCGCCTTCGATCTGGCCGAGGAACTGCAGACGCTCGTGCTCGTACTGAGCGATCTGGACCTGGGCATGAATTCGCACATTTCAGAACCGTTTGAGTATTCGGACGCCCCGTTCAAGCGCGGCAAAGTGCTCAGCGCCGAGGACCTGGAGGAACGGCAGGGCTCGTGGGCGCGCTACATGGATGTCGACGGTGACGGCGTCACCTATCGCACGCTGCCCGGTACAAAGCACAACATGGCCGCTTACTTCACGCGCGGCACAGGACACAACGAGTACGGCTATTACAGTGAGCGCCCTGAAGACTGGGAACAGAATCTGGAGCGATTGAAAAGGAAGTTCGAGACAGCCCGTAATATGGTGCCCGAACCGGTACTGGACGAGGCCGAGGAAGCCCAGATAGGTATCATCAGCCTGGGCAGCAACCATGACGGCGTCGAAGAAGCCCGCGCCCGCCTTGCTGTCGCCGGCGTAACCACCAGCTATCTGCGCCTGCGGGCACTGCCCATCGATAGCACCGTCCGCAGCTTCATTGACAGGTATGCAACAATATTCGTAATTGAATCCAATAGTGACGGGCAACTCCACTCGATTTTGACCATTGAGGAGCCGGCGCAGGCTTTGAAACTGAAGTCGATCGCAAAGTGCGACGGTCTCCCCCTGAGCGCCCGCTTTATCGTCGAACAGGTTCAGCAGGCTTTACAGGAGCAACCGCAATGACTACCAGAACCACAGCAGCAGGCGTGCCGCGCCGCGCCGCACGTCCCGCTAAAACAAATCCCCTCGGCTTAGAGAAAACTTCCTACCGTGGACGCCCTTCTACGCTTTGCAAAGGCTGCGGGCATGACAGCATCAGCCAGCGTATAGTAAACGCAGCCTGGGAGATGGGCCTGGACCAGACACAGGTTGTTAAGCTCAGCGGAATCGGCTGCAGCAGCAAGACGCCAGCCTACTATCTGGGCTGGAGCCACGGCTTCAATAGCCTGCATGGGCGCATGCCTTCTGTGGCCACCGGCGCCATCATTGCCAACACCGAACTGCAGGTGATCGGCGTCAGCGGGGACGGCGACTCCGCCTCGATCGGTATTGGCCAGTTCAAGCACGCCGTGCGGCGCAACCTGCCCATGGTATATATCGTCGAAAATAATGGCGTGTATGGCCTCACAAAAGGCCAGTTCAGCGCTACCGCCGACGAGGGTCAGTTTCTAAAGTATCAAGGTGTAAACGATCTACCCCCGTTGGACATCTGCATGGAAGCATTGACAGCCAATGCTACATTTGTAGCTCGCAGCTTTGCCGGAGATATCAAGCAGGCCGAAGCTCTACTCAAAGCCGCCATGAATCACCGCGGCATCGCCGTACTTGACATCATCAGCCCCTGTGTAACCTTCAACAATCACGACACTTCCACCAAGAGCTACGGTTTCGGTAGGGCCCATGAGATTCGGCTGCACGATCTGAACTTTGTGCCTGAATTTGAAGAGATTGAAATCGAAGAATACGAGGACGAAATCGAAGTGGAGTTGCATGACGGCGGCAGCATCATGCTCAAGAAAATCGATCCGGATCACGATCCAAAAGATCGTGCCGCTGCCTACAACGTAATTCAGCGCTCGCTGGATGAGCAGAAGCTGATCACTGGTCTCCTGTACATCAGCGAAGAAGAGCCTACCTTTACCGAGCTTCTGAACCTGACCGACACACCCCTGACCCAGCTGTCGCAAGACAAGCTTCTGCCCAGCAGAGAAGGCCTGCAAGAGGTGATGGCCTCCCTGTCCTGAGCGGAGCCGATCGATTTGGCCGTCTGTTCGCTAAAATCTGGTGACTCGATTGAAGCAGCAATCAGTTGGCGGGGGCATCACTTGCGCTGTCGCCGGCGCCTCTCTGTCTGGAGGCGGCTGCATCGCCTTGCTGCTGAGGAGTTTTTTCTCGTGACGGCGCGATAGTGTCGCCGTATTGGCCGCGCAATTCTGGTGGCATCATACGTGCAATTGCGATCATAACTTCGGCTGTGCACTCCGGCGCCTTCTCCATATTTCCTGCCTCGAAGCGCAAGGGTTGTCCGAATTGAACCGACACATGAGTGCGATCAAAGGGGTTGCGCCAAGTCCTGTGCAGATGCGGAATCCCCTGTACTGCTACCGGGACTATCGGCACATCTGCTTCGAGCGCAACCCGCGCCACGCCGCTCCTTCCACGCCTCAGAGGCATCCCGCGGTTGCGCGTTCCTTCAGGAAACATGCCTAGTACAAGCCCGTCCCGCAAGAGCTTCACACTGTGCTCGAGTGCGGCCGTATCGCGGGCGCCCCTGTTGATAGGAAATGCGCCTATCCCATGCAGAAACCGAGTCACCAGGGGATGGACGTTGAACAACTCCCTCTTGGCCATGTAATACACCTGGCGCGGCGACGCGTATCCCAGAACAAAGCTGTCCAGGCCGCCAGGATGATTGCAGGCCAACACAACGCCGCCTTGCCGCGGCACGTGCTCCACGCCCGTCACCTGCAAAGAACAGAACAGGGGTCGAAGTGCGTGAATCGCCTGATAGCTATACTTCCACGTAGGGGTAGAGCCTGCTGGATATCCCATTCTCGCTCTAATTCAGTCTTCTGATGCCTTCCCGGATCTGTTTCAGCACAAACAAGACACGCTGGTCCTCCTGGGAAGGCTTCTGCTCCGCCTCCGGCATCCAGCCCCCCAACGCCACCCCACTGAATACCAATTCAGACTCGCCGGTAAAAAGGTGCAGACGGTTACGATTGAGAAAGTAACGCCGCAGGTCGTTCTCAGCCGCAAGCATATTTTGCAGCCCATAGTGGAGCAATCCGCGATCCCGCCACAAGTTCGCCCCCTCCGGCTCTACAATCACCATGTAGTTCAACACGTCAAGTGCATCGGCCAGGCGATGTTGGGAGATATAAACTGTACGCAGATTATTCAGAATGCGCTGAATCCAGATGCTGGTGCTGGCAAGGTACTGCTCCAATGAAACGGATATCCGAATCGACTGGTGAAACAACTGTGACATATAGTGGGAGAGTTCTTCAGGAGCCACTACCTTGCCATGAAAGGGGTCCAGTATCCACACGCCGCCCACGTCCCTGAATTCCAGCATGAAATGTCCCGGCAATCCCAGGCCGCGCAGTCGTATCCCGAGTCGGCGGCCTACTGCCGTGTAGAGGAGGCACAATGTAATAGGGAGGCCCATGCGCGTATCCAATACACGATGTAGAAAGCTGTTTGAAGGTTCATAATAGTTATCGACGTTACCGAAGTACGCATACTCACCATGAAGTATCGCGATCAGGGCCTCGGCCTGAGCACGTCCCAGGCCGCCGACAGGCAGACGTTGTTCGACTTGATCAGCCAGTTCATCCAGCCGCCTGACATAGCTATCCACATCCAGCGCAGGATCAGTCAGTTTTCCGATCAACAGTGCCAGGTGCTCCGGTCGATCGCTGTCTGCCCGCAATGCTGTTGAAAATGCTGTCAGATGGTCCACCGAAACTCCTTTCCGCCCTCTGAGCTCCGCCAGTGAGGGGTGGCGGACCTCCCGCCCTCAAAAGTCTTCGGCCTCGCGATAAGCAGAATTACAGTACCAAAAGCCAGCGAATCTGGCAAGTGAACGGCACTATTTCCTGGGTTTATCCCGACCCGACCTTGGCGGTCAGCAGCGTTCAGCAGCGGTCAGACTGAGTAGATCGCAGGCGCGGTGCATGCCTGGCCCTTAGCAACGAGCCGGCTCCATATTGGTGCTGGTTGGCTAAGTGACAATAGCGAGGATGACTGAATTCAGAAGCGCTAACGCGATTGGCCCGATCAGCGCACTGAAGCAGCCGCGTCGCAGTTCAAAGCCCCTGACCAGGCCCGCCGCCAGCCAGAAAACGACAGCATTGATGAAGACACTGAAGAGGCCGAATGTCAGAAACAGGAAGGGGAAGGAGAGGAACGTGAGGATAGGCTTCAGAACGGCATTCAGCAGACCAAGTACGACGGCCACCACAAGCGCGGTCCCGAAGTCCTCAATGTCGATGCCGAACAACCCGATGCGGGATATGACCAGGAGGCTGAGCGTTGTGACCAACCATACTATCAACAGTTCCATTGTCCACCTCCGGCCGAATGTCGATACAAACCTATATTCATCTCTACGCTGCCGACCTTTGAAAGTTGCACGGTCCGGTCCGTCCTACTGCGTTCCCATCGTCGCCCCACAGAAAACAGTAGGCGTATCCCTCTGCTTTCTCCGTTCTCTACACCGAAAAACCAGGTCAATGCGCCGTCCGGATTCCCGCCGCCAGCTTCAGTCGACTTGAGTGTCTGTGCCTGAAGTATCAGCCCTACCAGGAATCGCCGCAGTCTCTCGCCCCTAGCCGGACCTGGATCGCATCGCAATCAACTCGCCTCCGTCAACGCGCACCACCTCGCCCGTTACATAGTCGGACTCAGCCAGAAACCGGACCGCCTTGGCCACGTCTTCCGGCGCGCCCCAGCGCTTCATCAACGTTCGTTCGCTACTGCGCCGCAGACGCTCCTCGGAGTAGTGAGGCAGGGGCATAACAGGTCCGGGGGCAACCGCATTCACACGCACGGTGGGAGCCAGTTCAAGCGCCATCTGTCGTGTGAGAGCCAGCAGTCCGGATTTCGCCACCGCATGGGCGGTGAAACTTGGCCAGGCATGCCATACCGAAATGTCCACGATATTGACGATAGCCGCTTGCGGCTGTTCCAGTAGCAGCGGCGCCAATTCGTTGCTGACATAGAAACTTCCGTGAACGGTTATATCGAGAACCCTGCGCCAGGTCTCGTAGTCCTCGGTCGGAAACGCATCTTGTGCAAACCAGTCGGCCGAATTGACAAGCACGGTCAGTCGGCCAAACTGGGCGCGCACAGTCTTCGCCATCCGCTGAACCGCATTCAGATCGGCGACATCACATTGTACAGTCTTCGCGTCAATGCCCAGGCCCTCTGCTTCCTTGGCGGTTTCAACCGCAGCTTCCTCAGAACTGTTGTAGACAACGATGACATCGGCCCCTGCCCGGGCCAGTTCCAGCGTAATCGCTTTGCCCACTCGATGCGCGCCGCCTGTCACCAGTGCCACTCCGCCTCGAAGTTCCATTGCGACTCTCGCCCCCTTCTCATGTAACGCGGTCCCGACCGTCCCGTCCCTATGCGAACGCAATTGGCAATCAGCGATGCCGCTGCCGTGCCTGTTCACTGAACCTGACTACACAGCCGCCACCACTTTGCAACCTTGAACCAGGCGAGCGCAGTTGTTTGCTCTCCACTCTCAACTTGCATTATGGCGGTCGGGCCTACGGCCCTCCCTTGTGCGGGGGGACACACCCCGCAACGCCCCCCTCCAAAACCATCGCTCACCAACGGTACGCCTTCATCGCAGCAGTGCGTTTCAACCACCGGGCCGGCGCCAGCCAGATTCGCCAACAGCTAGCCCGAATGACAGCAGCGATTTAGGGCTGGTCAAAACAGACACAATATGTGGCTTGGCAGTTTCCAAAGAAGATTGCTGCCAATCAAAAAAAGCGACGGAATAAGACTACTTCCGTCGCCCAAATTGAAAAAGAGCCGCCTCGATAAACTATTCCCGCATCGTATCCAAAGTGCGCTGAATAATCTCGGCCTGTACCGAGCGAGCGCGGTGTTGACGACTGCGGCGCCGCCGCGCCGGCTTGGGCAGCGGGACCTCTTCGCCACCGGCTTCCATGGCACGCTTGAAGGCCAATTCCATCGGCGAAAGAACTTCGATATCCTCAAATTTATCAACTACCTGCGAGTCGGAATCTTCGCCCGCGGTTGCCTCTCCATCCCCAGATGCCGCTTCTTCCGCTTCCGGCTCTTCACGAAGCCCCTTGATGCTGACATCTATGTGGCGCCGGCGCCGGTTGAGAGTGATGACGCGAACCTCCAGCCTCTCATCAATTTGCACTACATCTTCCGGCTTTTCGACGTAGTTATTCCCCATCTCACGCACGTGGAGGAGCGCATCCGAGCCCACACCTATATCGATGAAAGCACCATATGGCACCATTCTCGTAACCACGCCCTCGACGACTTCGCCCTCTTGCAAATCACGAATCGTCTTCGTGTCCGGCGAAATCATCGTCAGACTGATCCGGTTTCGCTCTCGGTTCAGCCGCTTGATCCACACGGTGACGCTTTGACCCTCTTCCACAATGTCCTTGACATTGGTCACACGGCCAACCGAAAGTTCCGATATATGGACCAGTCCATCACGGCCAGCGCCGATGTCGACAAAAGCGCCAAAATCGGTAACTTGCTTGACCGTGCCGGTTATTTCCTGACCTACGCTGAGGCGAACGACCTTTTTGCTGGCTTCAGCTTCGGCATCAGCTTCCGCTTCGGCTTCGATATCAGTTTCGGCTTCAGCTTCAGCTTCGGTCGCGCCCACTGCTTCTGTCTCGACAATACGGGTTTCTTCGGTCATCTTCCGCTCCTCTTTGAAATCGGCGCTGTCCCTGCGCAACACCATTACGAAGTATACCTTTTTACTTCCTTTCGGACAAAAGTCAGCAGGTGCGAAATCTCTTTAAGTATTCGCCTATACATTAAATCGAATGTTCAGAATATCGCCGTCCTGCACTACGTATTCTTTGCCCTCCAGCCGCAGCAGTCCAAGGCTGCGCGCCGCCGCCATACTCCCTGCTTCCATCAGGCTGTCAAAATGAATAGTCTCAGCGCGAATGAATCCCGTTTGCATATCAGTATGAATAACATCGGCGGCCTCTGGCGCCTTGGAGCCGGCCTTGACTGCCCAGGCGCGGACCTCGTTGTCCCCAATAGTAAAGAAGCTGATCAGACCGAGCACTCCATAGCAGCGGCGGATCGCCCGGTCTAGGCCCTGCTCCGCTATCCCAAACTCTTCCAGGAAATCGGCGGCCTCCTCCGGCGCCATCAAGGCAATATCGGCTTCCAATCTGCCCCGCAGCAGAAAAGTCTCGGCATTCATGAGATCTGGATACATACTCTCATCATCGTCGTCTCCCGCGTTGACCACCCGCAGAAGTGGTTTCAGACTCAGGAAACCAAAGCCTCCCAGTGCTTTCAATTCTTCGACGCTAAGTTGCGCTTGCCTCAGGTGTTTTCCCTCTTCCAGCAGTGGGTAGAGCCGGGCCAGCAGCAACTCCTCGCGCGCCATACGCTGCCGCTCCTCCAGCTGACCCCGTGACTTCTGGGCCGCGATCCGTTCCAGCCGTCCCTCAACCGTAACCATATCGTTCAGCAGGAATTCGGTCTCCATCGCTGCCAGATCCGCGAACGGATCAATACGGTTGTTGGGATGGGGTACGTTTGGGTCCTGGAATGCACGCGCGACGAGCAACAATGCATCGTTGCCGGCAATTGCATTCAAAAGCGCCCCGCGGATGCTGCCGTCGCTGCCGATCTCTCTCGTCAACCCGGCAATGTCATTGTAGGTAACTTGCGCGTGAACTGCCTTGCGAGGATAAAACATTTTCGCCAGACGTTCGAGCCGTGAATCAGGTACATCCACGACAGCAGTATGGACCTCCACTTGGCCGCTGGAATACGCTGTCGTCGCCGTAGCGCTTCGGGTCAAGGCATTGAAGATCGTCGTCTTCCCGCTATTTGGCGCGCCTACAATTCCGATTTTCATGCAATCTACTCAAATCCAATTGCGTTCCCTGGCCAGCCACAGTGGAGCCCAAGAACTGGACGAAGTGGCTAGAACGGGGGACTCGCCCGCTGGCCCGCAATAAGGCCCCGTCGAGTCGCCATGAACTCAGGGGCAACTCACGGCTAAATGTGACCCATTCGCATTCAATACCACGCGAACCCTGATCGGCGCCTTTCGGCAAATGCAATTGCCCGGAATTGCCGCACAACCAGGACTCACTCCCACGGTACAGAGTGCGTTTCCGCCATATTGTGAAATTTACGTCGCGTTTGCAACCATTTGGGGAAAAACATGGATCGCAGTTGTCGTATCTGCGGTGCTATCATACCTCATGTTTCCGTCGGACGCACGGTCGGAACGCGTTGGAAACAGCGCTTGTTGCCTGAATCAGTAGGGTGTACAATAAAAATTCGACTCTAAACAAGCGGCGCCCGCGGCAACCAAACCAACGAGACGCCCTTTGAGCCAATCTACCCAACAGGGTCACTTGACCGGCCCCAGGACACCTCCGCAATACTGAACAACTATGGTAAGCACAGCTTCTTCGACACAACCGCACGTCCATTCAGCCCAGTTGATTGACCACCGTAACCCGCGGGCCTCTCACTTGGAGATCATAGAACCCGGCTGGGGCGACGAACGCGCGGCCAGGGGCAATCTGTATATTCTCATCGAGCTGATTGGCAGTAGCCCTGTCAGCAGTCACGCCGTACGTGAATTGCAGGCGGCAGTTGAACTCACATACTACTCTGCCGGCGGCCCGGTCAGCGAAGTGCTCAAGCAGGCGATCAACGGCGCACACGAGAACTTGCGCAACTTGAACCGGCGCAGCCCGGATATCGACCTGCAAGCCGGCATCATCTGCGCCGCAGTCGTCCAGGGGCACCTGGTTATCGCTTCAGCCGGACCAACTGTCTCGCTCGTCGCCACAGAACAGCGCCTTGATCAATTTCCTCTTGACGAAGAACGCTATACAGGCCCAATCGGCAGCGAGCAGCAACCGAACATTCACACATACCGGCATGTACTCAGCAGCGGCGACGCCCTGTTCTTGGGAGAAAGCGAGTGGATCCTGCAGTCCGACGTCCGAACGATAGGCGGGGCGGTCGTCAATACCTCTGTCAACAACATGCAGGACATGGTAATGCATTTGCAGCAGCAGGGCGACAATGTGCCTCTGCTCGGCCTGCTGCTGGTTTACTCGGAGGAGGAACAGGCCCCCGAAGACGCCGCTGGAACGCGCCTTCCTACAGCAGTTGGCGCCGCCCCTCCCGTTCGCAACGTACCAGGGGAAGGGACTACGGATAGCGTTTCACCGCTTCAGAATCGAACCGGGGAACCATCCCTGAATCTGCCCAGCGCGCCGACCATGCAGCACCAGTTGACCGTCCCATTCCGCCCGCTCAAAAAACTAAGAGGTCCGTGGCACCGGCGTGCCCTCCACCTATTGGCAAAACCGCAAAGATGGTTTTCCAGTCTTGCGCATGGACTTCTGCCCGAACGCCGGGCTGAGCAGGACCGGCATCCTCCGCAGGCGGAAATGGATGAAACCGCCCCCGAACCTCCACCTACGCCACAGGCCGCCTCGCAGGAGATTCCACAGCCTCCCATTCAGCCGCCTTCGCAGCCGACTGAACAGTCGCAGCCGGAGCAACGTGTTCAGCTTCCCGCGCTGCCGGGCTACGCACCGCCCGAACCGTCGCAAGGCAACCGGCGCCGGCTGATCATTTCGATCGCGATTCTTATACCGTTGCTTACTTCGGCTGTAGTTGGAGCTGCCTTCTTGCGCGAAGGCAGCCTCAATCAGGAAGAAGGGCTGCAGCTCGTGCAGTTGGCCGACGGCAAGTTGTTACAGGTCCAACAGGCTCTGGCCGTTGAAGACAGAGCGACCGCACGCGCATCCCTGAGCGAGGCGCAACGATATTTGGACGAAGCTATAGTCCTTATCGGCGTTACCGAACAGATTCAGGACCTTTCCGAGGTTATTGCAACCGAACTACAGGACTTGCTGCAGGTCCGCGCCCTATACTCGCTTGATGTGCCTCTGCTGCAGTACCCCGCGAACGCGGAGCCGCAGCGGATCGTCGTTTCCGACCAGGACATTTACGTTTTCGACAGCGGCCAGCAGTCCATTGCACACTATCGCACCAATCCCCAACGCACGCTGCTGGAAGAAAACAATGGCGCCATCCTGAATGAAGGAGATATTGTCTCGGGCGTCACCGTAGGCAGGTTGGTGGACATCGCCTGGCAACCCCGCATTGCCGGCTTTGCGGATAAGGCCAGCCTCTTGGTCTTGGACCGCAACAACAATGTCTTTCGCTACAATCGCCTGGACGGTGCAACCCACCTTGTACTTAGAGAACAGAACTCACTCGGAAGCGTGGGACAGATTGCAATCTACAACGGCCGCCTCTACCTGGCTGACGAACGGTCAAATCAGATCTATCGCTATGCGCCGGCCGGTCTGGCTTATGATGACCCGCCGTCCGCATGGTTCGATGAGCAGATTCAGGGCGACCTCGCCGGTCTGATCGCAATGGGTATTGACGGCGACATCTGGATGCTCAGTGAGGATGGCACATTGCTCCGCTTCCGTGAAGGGCAGCAACTGCCATTCAGTCTTGAAAGAATCCCGGGGCTGGGCGGCCTGCTGGTGGATTTTGCGCTGGCCGAACAGTCCGACGGCTTGCTCTATGTTGGCGACGCCACTGAAGAACGCATTCTTGTCTACGATAAAGAAGGGCGCTACATTCAACAGTTTGTCGACGCCGAAGACTTAGCCTTGGTTGGGCTGAGGGGGCTGTTCCTGGATGAAGTGACGGACATACTCTACATTCTGACCAAGTCGGGACTGTATGCCCATCCTCTCCCCCGTTGACAGCCTGCGCCGCTGCCGGGATCGCCAAGTAGAGGACCTGTTCCCGTCTCACTTCTTCTGGACTTAACTCTATTTGAGAAGGCTCTGTTGTAACCTGTAAATCTGCATTGGAGATTGTACGTCGCGCCAAGTATCGTGCTATAATTTGAGCACTATGTCGGAAATCGGCCACTCCTCGGTCAGGTCGGAACCGCCTGATGATCAGAACTGGGTCGGCCCCCGCCCCAAAAGCAGAACTCTAGTCATTTCTTTGGCTGGTCTGTTCGCTGTTTTCGTCCTTGCCATCTCCATCCTCGTCGGTAGTGTCCTTGGCGATATTGCCAGCGACTTTGCACTGCGCAAAACCTTGCCGGACATGTCAGTAGGAATCCACGTCCCACCGAGTCCTGAATCGGTGACGCGGACTTCAGGCGCGCAACAAACTGCTGCTCCCCAAAATGTCCAATCGCCAGCCTTATCTGCGGAGGCCCCAGCTCAGGAGAAGCAGATCAACATTCTCCTGTTGGGATCAGATGAGCGTATCGACGGCGTTGAGCCCCCTCGTACAGATACGATGCTGTTGCTCACGTTGGACCTGCGCAGACAGACCGCCGGCATGATCTCCCTTCCAAGAGATCTGTGGGTGCCAATCCCTGGCTACAATCTGACATCGAAGATAAACACCGCCTATGCCATCGGGGAACAGCGCGGCTATCCCCTCGGCGGCCCGCAGTTGGCAAAGGACACTGTCAGCAGCTTTATCGGCCAGCCCGTTCAATTCTACCTGCAGGCCGACTTCAACGGCTTTGTACGCTTCGTCGACGAGATCGGCGGCGTCACAATAAATGTACCCCAGATTATTCATGATCCGGAGTACCCGACCTCTGATTACGGCTACCAGACTTTTCACCTGGAGGCTGGTCACCATACTCTGGACGGCCAGACTGCTCTGAAGTATGCCCGTACTCGCAACATGGACAGCGACTATGGGCGTGCCGCCCGGCAACAGCAGCTCATGCAGGCCATTGTGGACAAAGTATTCTCTGCCAATATGTTGCCGACGCTGATTGCCAGGGCGCCGCAGCTGGTAAATGCGGCATGGGGAAGTGTCCGGACCGACATGCCGCTGTCAACGGCTACCGAAATTGCCTACTATGTGAGCAACAACCCGTTCGACTTGCGCACATTGGTTTTGGACGACCGCTATGGCAAAGAAAGCTATAGCGAGCATGGCGCCTGGATTCTGCTTCCGAATCGGAATCTGATTCGTCCTGAACTCAAGGCCTTCTTTGATCCGGTGCCAGCGCCGATAGCCGGTGTCGGCGAACCGACCGATCCACTTCCTCAAATTCAGCCACTAGCTCGCGCCGACACGGATATCCCCTCCACAGACCTCCCAGCGACGGATCTGACAGCCAATTTACGCGTGATGACCGCTAGAGAGGCTCGCCTGGAAATCCTGAACGGAACAAGCTGCGTCGGTGTCGCCGCCCGGGTGCGCCGGGAGCTTGAAGCTAACGGTTGGCAAGTCGTGTCCATCGGCGATGCCGACCGCACTGACTATCTGCACACCCTTCTCGTCAACTACAATACGCACGAGTCGCTTGTGCAGGAGTTGAGCCGCCAGCTCAATCTGATAACATCCCTCTACACGCTTCCTGGGCTCCTCATTCCCGATTCCACAGATCTGCGCATTGTCATCGGCGAAGACTATCTGGACAACCCTTGCCCGTGACAGCTAGTTGTACTTTCTCCCCTTCTAAGTCGCTCTCCTAAACATTCTCCCAGCGTCACGCCATGTGCTTTGTCTACTTTGGTGACCACCACTTTGACGCCAGGCTCATTGCCTTCGACAAGGACGGCACGCTCTTTGATTTCAACGCCAGCTGGCGTCCCAGATTCCTGGAGGCCGTGGATCGATTGCTGGCACAGATTTCTCATAGTGACGTATTGCGCACCGCACTCTGTGGCACTCTCGGTTACAACATGGCCACCGGCGACTTTGACGAGCATGGTCCCTTTGCCACCGCAACCAGCGAAGCCATAATTCACGCAACATCCACTGTCCTTTTCCAACATACGGATCCGCAGCTTCCCTGGTTTATCTGCGAACAGTTGGTTCGGCAGGAGTTTGCACCAGGTTTCGCCGACTCTGTCGACCTTGTGCCGGTGACAGACTTAGAAACACTCTTGGCTTTACTACACGAATATGGCGTGAGAATCGCCCTCATTACCAGCGACGACAGCGGCCCAACAGAGGCCGTCCTCGAACACTTCCGCCTGACCCGATTCTTCGATTTCATCGCCTGCGGCGACAGTTCATATCGCGCAAAGCCGGCGCCAGACGCGTTGCAGGCGGCATCGGCCCAGCTTGGAGTTCCTTTGAGTCAGACTGCTGTGGTCGGGGATTCAGTGACCGATCTTCGAATGGCGCATGCAGCCGGCGCCGCCCTTAAAGTGGGGGTCCTGACCGGCGTCGGCAACCTTGATTCCCTGTCAGCTGCTGCTGACCTGATCCTGGAATCGATTGCCCAAATTCAGGTGCTCCCTATTCAGAGGGGT
The DNA here is from genome assembly GCA_963662575.1 of Caldilineaceae bacterium. Classification (GTDB taxonomy): domain Bacteria; phylum Chloroflexota; class Anaerolineae; order Caldilineales; family Caldilineaceae; genus Bin5. The sequence goes on along the minus strand of OY759723.1, from coordinate 3,506,456 downwards.
GAACAGACAGCTGCCCCTGCCCGTTCGTCAGATCCGCCAGACGAACGCTGAACTGCTCCACGTGCTTGGTGGGCATACGGAGCACGTAATGCACAATATCGGTATATGTCGGCGTCAGGATTTCGGCTTCGAACTCCGGCAACATGCGTTGAAACAGCGTAACCTCGCTGTAGCCGATAATAACCTCCAGCTCTGACATGGGCATCTTCTCAACACGCGGCAGGGCCTCCAAAGCGGACTTGACGCCCCCGCTATAGGCTCTGACCAGCCCCCCCTTGCCCAGCTTCACTCCCCCCCAGAAGCGGGTTACCACCGCGACAATATCGCCCAGCTCGCTGTGGAGAAGCACCGTCAGCATTGGCCTTCCCGCCGTTCCATGCGGCTCGCCGTCATCGCTCATGCCGGCATGGCCGCTTGAACCCGGTGGGCCAACCACGTAGGCCCAACAGTTGTGGTTGGCCGTTTCATACTCGGCCCGCACCTCCTTTATGAATGCTCGTGCATCCTCGACAGAGGCGGCCGGCCCAATTGTAGTGATGAAATGGCTGCGGCGGATCTTCTCATCCACTCGATGGATAGCGGCAGGGACCGGATATTGTTGTTTCATATCTTTTCTGTGTTTGGACTTGGCTGGCTCACCCCAGCAGAAACACGAAAATACGCCGAGTCAGGGCACTGAAACCGCTTCCTGTTGGGCGACAGGCAATGGCTCTCCTTCGACTTTGGCGGTCCATTCCCTTACCTCTCTTTTGAATCGTCTCCACAGGACAACAGCCATTATGGGAGAGGTGATCAGGAAAACGCCCCATACTGCGGCGATTCCGCCATTGAAATAGGTGACTGCCAACCAGGCTATAATCATGGTTGACCAGAGGCCGCCCGCATTGGCCCGCAGAGGAAAGCCAGTGTTGCCCAGCCCCCTAAGGGCCCCTGACTGAACGAACAGTACCGCCCAGAATGGCTGCGCCAGCGCCACCACCTGAACGGCCGCGACTCCTTCTCGAACCACCGCAGGGTCCTGACTGAACAAGCGTATGATTGGCCCAGCCAGAATGAAAGAAACAACTCCCATTACCCCCATCCACGTCGCCGACCAGCGCGTGGCAATGGCAGCTGCCTCTGACCCTTCCCCTGGTTCGCGCGCGCCAACTGACTGGCCAACCAGGGCGGTAGCAGCGATGCCGAAGCCAAAACCAGGCAAAAAGGAAAGCGAAAGAACATTGAAGGCAATGCGGTGGGACGCCAGGGCTGCCGTTCCCAGTCCCGCGACGATAACCGTCATCATAGTAAACGCTGCCGCCGTAAGCAACTGCTCCAAAGCTGCCGGTACACCAATCCGCAGGATTGAAGAGGCCACACTTACTTCCGGCAACCAGTTGTTTCGCCCGGAAATAGAAACGCCCTGACGACCGCGCCACATGACGACCAAGAGTAGAGTTGCGGCCAGCAAACGGGAGAGAAATGTGCCCCACGCGCTCCCCACTGCCCCAAGAGCGGGCAGTCCGGCCACGCCGAAAATCAGCCCGTATGTCAGAAAGACATTGACGACGTTTGCCAGCGCCGTTACCCGCATTGGCGTCTGCGAATCGCCCAACCCTCTCAGCGCGCCGCCCCCGATCATCAGCACAACCAGAACGACAACGGTCGCCATTGTCACCTGCAGATACTCCTCGCCAATCCGTGCCACATCCGCCTCGGTGCCAAACAGAGCAATGATCGGCGCCGCCAGAAAGTAGCCCGTCACAGCAAGAGGAACAGAGATGAGTATGCTCCAAACGATCGACTGGCGCGCCAGGCGCGCGGCTTCGACCAGTTTGCGCGCGCCGAAAGCCTGGGCAACCAAAACACTGCTACCGACGCCCAGAGCGCTGAGCGCCGCGATGATAAAAAACATCACCTGCACCGATGCGCCCACGCCTGCAATCGCGGCAGTGCTCAGCTGAGCCACCATCCAGGTGTCGACGACCATCAACATCGTCTCTAGAAAACTCTCACCAATGACGGGCCACGCCAGATTAAAGACGCGCCTTCTCGACGTCGGACGCGCCGGCGCTACCGTCGCGTCCGCTGTGCCGCCGTCCGCTGATTCATCCTGCATTGTGTTCCCTTGCGTATTCCGTTGCAGTCGCCAGTGTATTCAATAAGCTCAGTGTATCAGACTGCCGATTTGACCGCATTTTCCCGAGATCCTGATTGTCATTCCTCATTGGGCTCGCCCGCCGCCCAGAAGAACTCCTCCTCTTGATAACCCGTTTCAAATCCCAGTTGTTTATAGAACTGAACCGCGTCGGCTGTCTGTAGGCCGGCATAGGACAACCCCTCTTGCCGGGCTTGTTCAAGGAGATAGATTGTGAGCGCTTTGGCATACCCCCGGCCGCGAAACCGCGGCGTCGTCGAAACGTCGTAAATCCCTGCGATTCCACCCGCCAGGACAAGGGTGGCCGATGTGACAGTCATCTGATCCACCTGGCCGGTATAGTTGATGGCATAGGCATTCAGGCCGAAACTGTGGCGTCGGTAAGCGTCGTACCAGGGCTGCGCCGCGCGCTGGGTCGTACCGAACCCAAGCGCCGATGCTTTCCACCAGGCCCGCAGCCCTACCCGGTCCTTCACCGGTCTGATACGGCAGGACGACGGCTGAGCTGGCAACCAATCAAGTGACCGAAACATCCAGTGGTCACCTCTGCCGGTTGACAGGCCCCTTCGCGTGAGCCGGTCGCGGAGATCCAGGGGTCGGTCTGCAGGGAAAAGCAGCCAGCGAATGCCCCCTGTCCGTCGACTTATTGTGCCTAGCAGCTCGTCGATCCCTTCGTCAGTGCCGGTCGCGGGCATATTGGTCCGCAGAATGTGGTTTCCTGGCGGCCCGTTTGCGATGATCCACGTGGCCTTCTTATCTACCCGAACATGGATTCCATGTTGGCCGTGAAACAGTTGAAAATAGGCAATGTAGTTTTGACGCAAGGCCTCAACAAGCTCAAGATTCGTCATTTTCTTCACGATAAGTTCCAACCGTGTAGACATTTGTTGCGGCAACGCCATCCAACATTCGGCCTGGCGTTGCGCCAGAATGCCCGCATAAATGGACAAAGTGGCTAAAAGATGGTTCACGATAACACCCGCTTTGCCGACCGGCAAGATCCTGAGGGACCGAATGCTTGTCGACTTTGGCTACTGCAGGCCCATCTGTTTTCCCGTCGCAGACCTGCGCTTGCTCCCCGTCTCTGACTGCAGCGCAGAGGCGCAAGTCCGCGCCATCGAATAAACGCCCTTGGGCTGAAATGCCCGCCCGCATTTACCTGATGTACAATGGCCATATGGCTCCCCCAGGACAAGCTGCGCCAAAGTCAACACAACAGATCCTGATCATTGCCGGCCCGAACGGTGCGGGCAAAACTACCTTCGCCCGCGAATTTCTCATTGGAGAGGCAAACTGTCCCAGGTTTGTAAACGCCGACCTGCTGGCGGCCGGCCTCAATCCTTTCCAACCGGAAAGGGCCGAGATTCAGGCTGGTCGCTTGATGCTTGCCATGATCCGTGATATAGTCAGCGCGGACGAAAGTTTCGCCTTTGAGACGACCCTCAGCGGGCGAATCTTTGCACGCATGATCCCGGTTTGGAGGGCACAGGGTTATGTCGTCCGGCTCCTCTTTTTCCGACTTACACATCCGGAGAAGGCAATAGAGCGGGTAGCGCAACGAGTGCGTGAGGGCGGTCACAACGTGCCGGAAGACGTCATTCGCCGTCGGATGGCGAAGGGATGGCGAAACTTCCAGGAGATCCATTTGCCGATCGTCGATGAGTGGGTACTCTACGATAGCACGGAAACCACACCCGTGGTTATCGAGCGCGGATGTAATCCAAGATCGCCAGGAGACACGCAGATGACCGCAGAGGACCCAAGTCTGGTCTATGCAACCGAGGAACAGAAGAAGACCCTCAGTTTCGCCGAACTCGGGTTGATAGCGTTGAAGCGGGCTGCGATCAAGGCAAGGCGCCGCGCCATCGCCACGCAGGGTTACGTCGCCACTTGGCGCAATGGCAAGATGTACCGAGACACCAAGGTATAGGGGTTGGGAAAGGTAATATTGGATTTGACCGGTGAGTTCCCGATTGCTTCGTGAACACGATTCGTCGGCGCAAGCGCTGGACATGTCCAGGAAGTACAGGATGGGAATCAGACCTTCAATGCTGCAGATGACAGGGAAAGCCATGCAGAGAGTCTGCCCGTCCATGGCTTGACCTCGACATTTCACAATCGATAACGAATTCCTGGAGTAAAAGAGCCAAAACAATCCCTATAGTCACCCCATAGAAGCAAGCAATACCGACTGCTAAACTCACGAGCGAAGCGTTCACTGGTCAATTGTGCATCGGAGCGGACCCCGTCCTCCGATTCTGATGAGGTCCTGGCATCATTTTGGCTGATCGAAGGAGTATACAATGCCCCTTCCTCCTCTGCAGCGCGTATTCTTTATCGCACTTGCGTTGATGCTGCTTCTGGGCGGCTGTGTACAGCCTGTTGTGTGGAATTTTGCGCCAACGCCGACGACTGACTTGACGCAACTGGCAGACCAACTGGCCTCAGAATACGGTCTGGAGCAAGCCCTGGGCCGCCTTGTAACTGTCCAGCCCATCGCGGGCGCCGATGAAACGCCCCTGTTCGCTGCCCACACCCATGGCTTCCCCTCGGACAACGCCCCCTTCAGGCAAAAGGTTTCGATCCATACCGAGGGACCGGCAGGCTGGACAGAGTTGGGCCGCGTGGAGCTGGAGTGCGCCGAACTCCTGAATGAATCCTCTCTTGAACAGGTGAAAATAGATCCAGCAGAAGTTTGGCTGACCGTCGAGGGCGGCGTTGGTGCCCACAGCGGCTGCCTCGAACTACTGCGCTGGGATGGAGAAACCTTAGCCGTAGTAATCAGCGGATTCAGCAGCAGTCCGGATGCCGGCTCGCTCGTCGATCTGAACGGCGACGAACAACTCGACCTGCTACTCAACAACAGCGATCCCTACATTTTTTGCTATGCCTGTGGCGTCAGACAGTATTGGGCACAGCTATTCTATTGGGATGGTCAGACGTTGATGGAAGTGACGCCAGTTCCCCTTGACGACGATAGTCCCCCCGACCTGCGCGCGCTAAATGACCGGGCGGCAGAGCTGGCCGCCGCCAATCTGTTCGCCGACGCACTGAATCAGATCGAGAAGGCCGAGGCTATTGCTCCCGAAAACCCCATCGTCGCCTGGAACGCGATCTGGATCCGCCACCACCTTGAGGCCAATCGGCAGGAGGCCTCTGCCAGCCCCTACCCGCTGCTGAATCACGTATTCGCAGGCGACTGGGAGGTGGCGTTTGATTCGCTGTGGGAGGTCGGCCTGTCAACCTTGGCCAGCAGCGCACCGATTCCCAACGAGTCGGCGGCTGCGGGATTCGAACATGTAGTGGGCGTCCTGCTTGCTCAATGTTCCGATACTGCACTTGCCTTGCAGCCGGAACGGGCGGCCGTCCACGCTCTTGGTGCCTGGGGACGTTTCCTCATCGACCCTGGCGACCCGGCTGTTCAGGCTGGCCTGCAACGCGCGGCTGAACTTGCGCCGGAAGACCGCCGATATGCAGAGCTCGCCGATGCTTTTGAAGGCCGCATCGACATCGCGCCCGTGGCGGGAACGGCCGTGCCGCTACCGAGTGATCAGACGCTGGCAGACCAGCTTGCCACCGAATACGACATGGTGCAGGACCCGTCGCGCAGCGTGGGCGTGCAGCAACTCGAAACCGCAGAAGGGCCTGCCCTGTACGCCGCCTTTACCTACGGCCTTCCTCCGCAAAGCTTGTCCGCCAAGCACTCAGTGTCGATCCACGAGGCACTCTCAGACCGCTGGCTCGAGTTGGACCGAGTGGAATTGGATTGTGTCAACTACCTTGACGAATTCTCCCTCGAACAGATAGATATTGGACCTGGCACCTTGTGGCTGACCGTCCGAGGAGGGGCCGGCGCGCATGGAGGCTGCCTCGAACTTCTGCGCTGGGACGGAAGCGAGCTGTCACTCGTCATCAGCAGCTTCAACAGTATCCCTGATGCGGGCTCGGTTACCGACTTGAATGGCGACGGCCGAGTGGATCTACTGTTGAACAACAGCGACCCGTACATATTCTGCTATGCCTGCGGCTTACAACTCTACATGGCGCGGTTCTTCCAATGGGATGGACAAGAGCTTGTTGAGGCGGCCCCCAGGTCGCTGCCTGACGATCAGCCTGCCGACCTGCGCGCATGGAACAGCCACGCCCTCGCGTTGGCCGAAGCTGGCCTCTACGCCGATGCGCTCATTGAAATTGAACAGGCGGAGATCCTTTCGCCGTCTAACGAGACAGTCCGCTGGAACGCCATTTGGATTCGCCACCACCTCGACGTGAACCGCCAGCTCGCTCTCGCCAGCCCGTTCCCATTACTGAGCCATGTATTTGCCGGAGACTGGGATGCTTCTTTCGATGCTCTATGGTCGATGGGCTTGGTAGGGCTTTTTGGCGATGAGCCTATCCCTGCCGGTTCGGCGGCTTTCGGATTTGAACACACGGTTGGCGAACTCCTGAACCAGTATGGACACTACGCGTTGACCCTTCAACCAGATCGGGCGGCCATTCATGCAGTGGACGCCTGGGGCCATTTCCTTCACGACCGCGACGATCCGGCCGTCCTTTCAAAGCTGTTGAAGGCAGCAGAACTAGCGCCGCAGGATTCTCGCTTTGCCGAACTGGCCGCCGCTTTTGCCGAGCAGAAGAGAGACAATTGAGTAGCAAAAAAACTGAATTGGGAGGCATATTCGACCTCGCTTTTCCATTCCTCAAAACTTTCCCGTAAGGAGGACGAGAACTTTGCGTACTATCGATGTCCAGGAAGTGAGACAATCGGTCGGTGAACTCTTGCGCCGCTCTGCCCATAGTTTGCCCGACGACTACCTCGATGCTATGCGCACCGCGCGCCGCGATGAGCAGTCGCCAACGGGCCAGGAAGTGATTGAACTCCTGCTCGAAAACGCTGCCTACGCCGAAACAGAGACTGTCCCCACTTGCCAGGATACGGGAATGGCGATTCTGTTTGTCGAGGTTGGCCAGGAAGTACACTTCAGCGGCGGCGAAATCGACAAGGCGCTGCAGGATGCAACTCGTGATGCCTATGCCGACCTGCGCAAGTCTGTCGTGAGTGACCCGCTCCTGCGCGTCAACTCCGGTGACAACACACCTGCCCTGATCCACTGGCAAATCGTTGCCGGAGACCGGCTGCGCATCAGCACCCTGCAGAAGGGGTTCGGGGCCGAACTAATGAGCCGACTCCAGATGTTTCCCCCAGCAATTGGCGAAGAAGGTATGCGCAGATTCGTCTTGGAAACCGTCGAATTGGCCGGGCCGAATGCCTGCCCGCCTCTAATCGTCGGCGTCGGTATCGGAGGAACTCTTGACACCGTCGGTATTGCGGCGAAGAAAGCCTTGCTGCGCCCAATTGGCAGCGTCAATCCTGCCCCGCACTTGGCCGCATTGGAGAACGAACTGCTGGACGCTATCAATCGACTCGGAATCGGACCGCAGGGCCTGGGCGGCGTTGTCACCGCGCTGGCCGTACATGTCGAAACTATAGCAACACATATCGCCGCACTGCCCTTGGCAGTGAACCTCAACTGCTCGGCGCCGCGCCGGGCAACCTTGGAGTTGTGATGGCAATATCAGTTGAAGCACCCCTCAGCGACGCCGCGGTGCAGTCTTTGCAGGCGGGCGACCAAGTCGTCTTGAAGGGCAGAATTTACACTGCAAGAGACGCGGCGCATAAGCGGCTGGTCGAAGCGATGCAACGGGGCGAAGAGTTGCCGCTGCCATTGGCAGGCCAGGTAATTTACTATGTTGGGCCGGCCCCGGCCAAACCAGGCGCTGTTATCGGGCCGGCCGGCCCCACGACCAGCGGTCGAATGGACCCCTATACATTGCCTCTGCTGGAAAGAGGGGTGACCGGCTTTATCGGCAAAGGGAGCCGTTCAGAGGAAGTCAAGCGGGCCCTCATCCGTCATAATGCCGTCTATTTTGGCGCCGTCGGCGGCGCTTCCGCTCTTCTTGCCCGACAGATCCGCAGCAGCCGCGTGCTCGCCTACTCTGATCTGATGAGCGAGGCGATTCGCGAATTGGAGGTGGAAGAATTCCCGCTGATTGTGATCAACGACTGCCACGGTGGAGACGCCTATCTGGCTGCCAGAGACGCCTATCGCCGTGACGGCGGCGAGTCTCAGCGATCCAAATAGTGAATTTCGCTCTGGTCTCTCAGCTGTTGCGCGGCCTGTTCGGCGGTGAGATCACGTTGCGGGGTAGCCAGCATTTCGTAACCCACCATGAACTTTCTGACGGTGGCCGAGCGCAACAGCGGCGGGTAAAAGTGGGCGTGAAGTTGCCAGTGGGAGTGGTCGCCGTCACTTGTCGGCTCTCCGTGCCAGCCCATTGAATAGGGAAAGCTCGTCTCGAAGAGGTTGTCATAGCGGATCAACAACCGCTTGAGAAGGTCAGCCAGGGCTGCCCGCTCCGCCGGAACAAGATCGGCCAAACTACGGCAAATGCGCCGCGGCAGGACCAGCGTCTCGAAAGGCCAGACCGCCCAGTAGGGAACCACCGCTGCCCAGTCATCATTCTCCACCACCACTCTTTCCCCGGCCGCACATTCCGCCGCTAAATAGTCAACCAACAGTGGCGTACCTTCGCTTTCAAAATAGGCTCGTTGCTCTCGGTCTTCCTTGGCTGCCTCGGTCGGCAGCCGCCGGGTTGCCCATACTTGCCCATGTGGGTGGGGGTTTGAACTGCCCATCATCGCACCCCGGTTCTCAAAAACCTGAACATAACCGATCTGCGAATCCCCCCCTAACTCTTCTACTTGATCCGCCCACAGATCCACAACACCGCCAATGTCCGGTAGTTCCATGCGCGCCAGTGTCAGGTCATGGCGAGGGCTGAAGCAGATAACCCGACACACACCTGTCTCGGCCTGCGACTGGAAAAAACGGGCGCCCTGTGACTTGCCGTCCGGCGTATCTGTGCGCAGCGCGGCAAAATCGTTGTCAAACACAAAGGTTTGCGTGTAGGCGGGATTGACAAGCCCGCCGGCCCGTTCGTTGCCCGGACAGAGATAGCACGAAGGCTCATAGGTGGGCAGCGAAGGAGATGACGGTATCTCCGTCTGACCCTGCCACGGTCGCTTCATGCGATGGGGAGAGACGAGAATCCACTCACCGGTCAGGAGATTGCGGCGCCGGTGTGGATGCTCGGTGGGGTTAAAGCGGTCGGTCATACGGTCCGGGAAGTTGGGTTTGGTCGTCCTGAAGGCGCCAGAGTCGTTCAAGCATCTGAAAGCGCCCGCTCGGCCAGCGCGATCGCACCCAGCACACCCGAGCGGCCTCCCAGCGCCGGCGGCACTATATACCTGTCCGGCCTGTCCAATATGGTGGGACTCTGAATATAGCCATTCAATTGTGATTTTACTTCCTGATGAATAAGCGGGAAGAGATGCTCCTGCTCCATTACGCCGCCGCCCAAAACAACCATCTGCGGAGACAGGATCATCATGATGCTGGTGACGCCCAGAGCAATATAATGCGCTTCCAGCGACCACGCTTCATGGCCAGGAGGCAGCGATTCACCAGGCTGGCCCCAGCGTTCTTCGAGCGCGGGCCCGTTGGCCAGTCCTTCCCAGCAGTCGCCGTGAAACGGACAGGTGCCAGCGAAGGGATCCCGTTCCCAATTGTGGGGCAGCGCGATGTGGCCCATCTCCGGATGAATCAGACCATGCAACAGGTTGCCGTCCACCATGCCGCCGCCGCCAATGCCGGTGCCTATCGTCAAATACACGAACGTGTCCACACTCTGTGCCGCGCCCCACCTGTGCTCACCCAAGGCGGCGACGTTGACATCGGTGTCAAAGCCGACGGGCACATCAAAAGCATCGCGCAAAGTCGGCGCAACCGGCGTATTTGCCCAGCCCGGTTTAGGCGTATTTGTTATGTGCCCGAAAGTATCGGAATCTGGGTCCGGGTCCACGGGGCCGAAAGAGGCCACTCCGATAGCGGCAATATCATGCTGCTCCTGTTGCGCCCGGAAAAAGTCGATAACCCGCCCCATGGTAGTGTCAGGCGACTCTGTGGGTAGACGAATCTCCGCTCGAATATCATCGGGCCCGGTTCCGACTGCGCAAACGAACTTGGTTCCTCCTGCTTCGATTCCTCCAAATGCCGTCTTCATTTCGCTAACCTCACCCAATCGGTACCAGAATACCGTCAGCGGAAATCGCCTGTCACCCGGCGGGCCTGGCGCGTGAAACCCTCTTGTGACCAGCCTGCCCGTTCCCCTATGCGCTCGCCTAACCAGTCATACAAGGCCAGCGCAGCTTCCTGCGAGCGCCAGTCCTCCCAGCCAGAACGGGCATAAAACGCCGGTATGCCGGTTCGCGCCGTCCGATTTCCCGCGCTGCCGTCGCCGGCAACGAAACTGTCCACGACCACTCTATCGCATGCCCCCAGCAGAAGACTGCCAAATGCCTCCACACTCGAATAGGGTAGGCAAGGGCTGACAGTCAGCTGCGTCTGTATGCCCCGGTCTCGAGCAGTTCGCGCTGTATCCAGACGCTGCCGAATGGAGGGGCAGTGCGGTGTCAGGGACCGACGCACATCCTCTCGATCGGTCTCGACTGTCATATTTAGCAGGCATCGTTCTCCCAGCCCCGCAACTATGTCGAAGTCTCTTGCCGCCAGCGGAGCACGCGTCTGAATGACCAGTAGGCCGGGCGGCCTTCGCGCCAACGCGGTCAAACATTGACGCGTCAGTTGATAGGTACGCTCCGCCGGTTGGTAGGGATCCGTTGACGACGACATAAAGACCGCTGCCTGCGCAAGTACATCGCGCGCCTGCAGCCGCGCCAACTCCGATTCCAGCCGTTCGGCGATGCCCACGCGCGGGTATACGTAGGTTCCCCACTCCAGTCCGCCGCCGTGAAAACGATGCACGTTGGACTGGCGTACATAGCAGTAGTTGCATCCGAAACGGCAACCGATATACGGCTGAAGCGTATGACTGAACCCGGTCAGAAATCCTCCTGTCCGGGTCAATGCGGCTCGCGCGGGACGCTCTTGCAGCACGGTCATAGTCTTGTTCATGTCAGGTGTTTTGCTGGATAGCGGCGCTTCACAAGTATACCACTTCCACTTTCCAGGTGCTATACTTATCGCAATGAACAGCAAGTTCCGCTACTGCCCCTATTGCGCCAGCTCCATGTTGGAAGAGGTGCGCTTCAACGCCGTGCGACCCGTCTGTTCGGGCTGTGGATTCGTTCAATTCCACGACCCAAAGGTGGCTGTAATTGCCCTCGTTCTGCATCAGGACAAGGTCCTCTTGATTCAGCGAGCGGTGGACCCTGCAAAAGGAAAGTGGTCTCTGCCCGGTGGTTATATGGATGCCCACGAGATGCCCAGGGAAGCGCTACAGCGGGAGCTGAAGGAAGAAGTCGGCTTGAGCTCGAAGATCGGCGCACTGATCGACATCTTTCCAATGGTCAACGACGAAGGCAGTCGCATCGGTATCGTGCTTGCCTTTAGTGCGGAGCCAGCAAATTCGCCGGAAATACCCTACGTGGCCGATGATGCGCAGGATGCCGGCTGGTTCAGAGCCCAGGAGATTCCCGCAGACCTGGCCTTCGAATCCACCGCAACCCTACTGACAAACTGGAGTTCCTCTGCTGAAAATTTCCACGGCAGTGGAGGCCGGGAGCCCTGTGCCAACACCATCTAATCACTTCTCCAAAGCTGCCGATGAGTCCATCCCAATCCTTGCAGAATACTCCATCCACGACTGATAGCGCACAGAGTTCGGCGAGCAGTCAGAGTAAAGATGCGTCTGGCAGCCACAGAGCCGAGAGAACCTGCCTGGTTACGGGCGGTGCCGGTTTCCTTGGCATCAACCTCGTGCGCTACTTGCGCGCAAGGGGGATGCAAGTGGTGTCGCTCGACATTGCCCCATTCGACTATCCTGAGCGCGGCTCTGTCAAGGTTTTGGAGGGTGACATCCGCGACATGGACGCTGTCCGCGCCGCGATGGAAGGCGTGGACTTGGTTGTTCACGCCGCGGCGGCACTGCCTTTGTACAGTGCTGAAGAGATCTTCTCAACCGATGTTGACGGAATCCGCAATGTCCTGGATGCGGCATATGAAACGGGAGTTGACAGGGTAGTCCACATTTCTTCAACCGCCGTCTACGGCATCCCGGACCACCATCCTTTACATGAAGACGACATGTTGCAGGGAGTGGGCCCATACGGCGAGGCCAAGATAAGAGCCGAAGAAATCTGCCTGGAATTCAGGCACAAAGGAATGTGTGTACCTGTCATACGGCCCAAATCATTTATAGGACCGGAGCGGCTAGGCGTATTTGCACTCTTCTACGACTGGGCGAAAGACGGCAAAAACTTCCCCATGCTGGGCAGCGGCAAGAATCGTTACCAACTCCTGGATGTTGAAGATCTGTGCTCAGCGATTTTCCTGGCTGCCACCCTTCCCCACACACGAGTCAACGATACCTTCAACATTGGCGCCACCGAGTTCGCTACCATGAAAGAAGACTACCAGGCCGTTCTCGACTATGCCGGCCACGGCAAACGTATCATTCCTCTGCCCGCGGCGCCGGCCATTTGGACATTGCGCCTGCTGGAAAAACTGGGACTCTCACCCCTTTACAAATGGGTATATGAAACAGCAGCCAAAGACTCCTTTGTAGGGGTCGCCAAAGCGCAACAAGCTCTTGGCTGGGACCCGAAATTCAGCAATCAGGACGCGCTGGTACGAAACTACGTATGGTACATGGACAACTTAGCCACGTTCGAGGGAAGCAGCGGCGTTTCCCACCGTGTACCCTGGAGCCAGGGAATCTTGAAGTTTGCCAAGGTGTTTTTCTCATTCCCATGACATCGAGCTAAAGGGACGTTAACGGACCGCCTCTGCCCCTCTTTTACGCCTGCCCTTCGCCATTCTCGTCATCTTCCCCTTCCACAGGAATGTCCTGGACGGAGTCAGACCCTTCCTGCTCCTCTTCAAGGCTGTCTGCAAACTTTCGGAATTCGTTCGCGGCCGCCTTTAGCCCAACCGTGAGCCCGTCCTTCATTTCGGGAGTCAGAGCGCTCTCGCGAAACCGGTCGGCCGCTTTGCTCGCCTTTTCCTGAAATTCCTGACCCTGCTCGCTACGACGAAATCGGTCGAGCGCCTCCTCCAGGCTCCCCACTAGGGACCCCAGTCCGCGGCGCAGGTCGTCCTCCAGCTGCAGACGCTGCTCACTGCTCCATACATTGCGGGCGGCGCGGGCCATCGCTTCTACCAGCCGTTGAATCTCCTCGGCAATGTCGTCACTCTCGCGGAAGCTCCCTGTCTCTTCTTCCCCATTTTGCTCTGTACTATCTTCCCTGCGTTCCTCTTCCATCATGCCCTCCATATTGACGATGCCTATGCTTACTCTACGCCAATCCGGCGCTACAGTTTCAACCCGCCATGGAGATCGTTTTGCCAGTCCTTGAACTCCTCTTCAAGGACCAGGGCCAAGGCTACAACGATGTCCTCCCGCCAGGGGTGGGAGACAACCTGCACAGCGACAGGTAGGCCGTCCACATCGGTGGCGACCGGAACGACTGCGGCCGGATAGCCTGTCAAACTAAATGGCACAGTGTAATCGAATCTCTGGTTGTCGCGGGTGCCGATGGAGGGCGCGGTATGGTGAACGGCAGGACAGAGAATGGCATCGTAGTACCGGATATACTGGAGCAGATTGGTGCGGAATTGATCCCAGGCATGGAGTAGTTCGACTACATCCTGACCGCGCGTGGCCGCCATCTGGCGCCAGCCGCGGTCAAGATCCCTGGCACCTCCTACCAGGTCAAGCGGCCTGTTTTCTACAACCTGAACGCCGGCGCGGGCCAGGGCTTGGCCCGATGCTCCAACCGCATTTGCGACCGCAGAAGTGACCAGGGAGGACGGATCATAGGGGAAAGAAGCGATTGTCAGATCCCGTAAAGGCAACTGGCTGGGATCGTACAACGGCTTGGCAACGACCCCGCCATCATAGTAATCCGGCCCGGCGATTACCCTCAATGCCAGCAGTAGGTCCCCGACGCGACGAGCCACCGGCCCGATTTGGGTTCGCTGATCGGTAAACCCGCCCGGCTGATTGTAAACCCCAGTGTTGGGCACTCGCCCTTGAGTTGGCTTGAGAGCGGTCGTGCCGCAGAAGGCAGCCGGTACGCGCAGACCCCCGCCCGTGTCGCTGCCGAGCCCCAAAGCAGAACCACCGCACGCGATAAGGGCGGCTTCGCCTCCGCAACTGCCACCCGGTGAGAGGCTCGCGTTGTGCGGGTTGCGCGTCTGGCCAATGACCGCATTTTCCGTATCGGATCCGCTGCCCGCAGGTGGGCAGTTGGTTTTGGCCAGGAGGATGGCCCCGGCCTCTTTCATCCTCGCAACGACTGTCGCGTCTTTGCGCGCAACCTGTCTTTTCCGAATGCGCACATCCAACTGGCTCTGCAGGCCAGCCGTTTCAAAAGTATCCTTGACAGAAAAAGGGAGTCCATGCAAGGGGCCAAGCTGCTCGCCCCGCGCCTGTTTCTTGTCCGCCAGTTTGGCCTGCTCAAGCGCGTCCTCGGCAACCACTGTCACGGCATTCAGCCGCGGATTGACAGTCTCCTGCCGCTCCTGATAGGCCGCGACAACCTCCTGCGCGGACAATTCGCGTTCACGAATCGCTCGCAGCAGCTGGGTGGCCGAGATAAAACAGATGTCCTCCATTTTCACAATCCTACCGCACTAGGGTTCCTTCATCAACCCGGTACATTCGCTTGGATTCCACTTGTGTTGGATTCCACTTGTGTTGGCCTCCCTTTCCGACCAAACCCTGTCGTGGCATGCCCCAAAAATAGGTCACTTGCGCGCAACAGGCGTTGGTCGTATTCTTTAGGTGGAGTTGCACCATGCAGATGCACACAGGAATCCATAAAATGTCGCGCCCGAACATTCTCTTTCTCTTCTCCGACGAACATAACTACCGCTGCCTGAGCCAGCTTGACAGCCAGACAGGCGAGCCAGTCCTCACACCTGTTCTGGACGGGTTGGCGGAACAGGGAGCCTATTTCAGCAACGCCTACTGTCAATCAGCGTTATGTACCCCATCGCGTATCTGCCTACTGACCGGACGTTCTCCAATGACCAGCGGCGGCTGGGCCAACGGATCCTACCTGAGACCCGAGATTCCGACAATCCCCTCCGTTTTCGCTGACGCCGGCTATGCAACTTGCCTGGTGGGCAAAATGCACCTGGGCGGGACAAACCAGATGGCCGGCTTTCAGCATAGACCTTACGGCGATCTGACAGGACGGGCCGGGCATCAGCGGGACCCGCTTTCGAGGAGGGATGGCGGGCATGAAATGCGTAGCCGCACCGTCGACGCCGGCCTCACAGAGATACCGGAAAGCGCTCTGCAGGAGCAGGTGATCGTCCGCGAGACCATTTCATTTCTGCGTGAACATACAGCCGCCCAGCCGACCACCCCATGGTTTCTGTGCGCCTCATTCAGCCGACCCCACTTTCCGCTGACCGCGCCGGCAAGATTCTTCAACCGCTACTGGCCGGATCAGGTTAACGCGCCCAAAGTAGGTCGCACCGGAGATACCGCCTTCCATCCTATGACGGTCGGCATGGCAAAAGGTTTCCGCACAGAGGAGGTCTCCGAACCGGAAATGATGCGGGCGCGGGCGGCATACTTCGCCTGCGTCGACTACCTGGACGAAATCCTCGGCGATCTGCTCCAACTGATGGACCGGAGCGGCCTGCTTGAAAACACAGTCATCGTCTATACCTCAGATCATGGAGAGATGGCCGGCGAGCACGGCATGTGGTGGAAGAACTCCTGGCACGAAGCCGCAGCACGCGTGCCGTTCATCATCCAAACACCTTCACAGCGCCGCGGTGAGAGTTCCGGTACCCGACTGGACACACCTGTCAGCCTCGCAGACCTGTTCCCTACTCTGTGCGGGCTGGCGGACATCGCGCCGCCGGACGACCTGGAAGGGCGTGACCTCTCGGCCGCAGTCTCGACAGGAGAAGAGCCGTCGCCAGTGCCGGTGTTTGTGGACAATCCCCTCCCGCGCTGGGGGGCAGGGAGCGAGCATCGCGTGGTGCGCGAGGGGCAATACAAATATGTGCGCTTTCGCGGGATCGGTCCTGACCTGCTCTTTGACTTGGAGGCCGACCCCCTGGAGCAGTGCAACCTCCTCGAAGGTGGGACCGAAGCACAACTAGCTGTCGGCCGGCAATTGAAAGCGCTGATTGATGATTCGTGGGATTTCGACGCCGCCGAGGGGCAGCGCCGCCAGGATGAGAAGATGCTCCAGGACAATTCGCTGCCGGAAGCTGCCCGCGATTGGGGCAATTGGTATCGTATGCCGGATGAACGTATTGTCGCGGCTGACACGCCCCTCTATGATCCGAGTGTATTCTCGAACTGATTGCCAGACAAGGCAGCCTATTACAGTACTTCGGAATACGCGGCGGAAATGCAAGACATTTCGTGGTTGCAGTCCACCTTAGCAGAGGAGGCAAGTATGACGGTCGTAACAATTTCCCGTGAATTGGGGTCGCGAGGAACCCGTATCGCCGAGGCAGTCGGCCATGAGCTGGGCTCAACTTGCATTGACAAAGAGGTGCTGGCCGAGATGGCCCAGCAGGCCGGCGTTGAGGTTGAGGTGATCGTCGAGGCAGAGGAAAAGCTGATGTCACGTGCAGGGGTTGTCAGCCAGGAGATGCGTTCGCTTTTCTCGGCCGATCCGAGCCGTCTGGACCGCCCAATGAATCAGGCAACCTATCTGGATAGGATGTCGAACGCCATTCGCGCCCTGTCAGAAAGGGGGAACGTGGTCTTCATTGGCAGGGGGTCCCAACTAATCCTTGAAGACCATCCGACGGCCCTGCACGTACATCTCTACGCGACACCGAAACTTCGAGCCAGCCGTATTCAACGCCGCCGCGGCATGGCTGAAATCGACACCGCCAAGCGCATCATAGGCTTAGCTGACGAGCAGCGCCGCAACTGGTACCAACGATTCTTTGCCAGCGCCGACTGGAAGAACAGCCGGCACTACCATCTTATGTTGGATACGGGCCGCATTCCCGAAGCTACGGCGGTGGCCCTGATTGTACATGCGGCAAGAACTGCCCGGCCCGATTGAGAGGTGCAAATATGAGTCACCTGCGACTGCGCAGCCTGCATATCGCGGCGTCTCGCCTGACAAAAAGTGTAGTTGGCAGGGGTGCCGGCTTTCTCTATTCGACACCTGCGATTCTTGGCGTCCTGTTACTGGCGACGGTCTTTCTCGGCGCTTGCAACCAGGATGGCGGGGAGGAACCTCCTCCGGAATCGGTGCCAACCAATACAGCCGTTCCCCTCCAGGCGACGGCTACAAATCCCCCTTTGCCCTCGACGGCAACGATGGCAGCCACTGCTGTAGCCACGGAGACAGCTTTGCCCTCTGCAACGCCCGCAGTCGAGGCCACCGCGGCGGTAACGACCACTGCGCCTCTCACGGATACAGTAACCAACGCGACAGCTGTGGCGCCGCCGGCCACCAACGCGGTAGTAACCGTCCACGGCGATATGAACGTGCGCAACGGGCCGGGCACCGATCAAGAGAGGATCGGCGGCGCCACCGAAGGACAGGAGTTCGCCATAACCGGCAAGAATGAGGCTGGCGACTGGTGGCAGATCGACTTTGACGGCCAGTCCGGGTGGATATACGCGCCCTTTGTAACCGCTGCAAATGAAGAGAATGTGCCAATAGTTGGCGACGCATCGGAACAGCTTCCCGCGCTTGCTGCAGACACGCCATCACCTGAAGAAGCGGCGGTGATCCTCCTCGGTGAAATGAACATACGAAGTGGCGCAGGCACCGACTATGACATCATCGGCAGTGCTACCGCCGGACAGGAGTTTGGCATCACTGGCAAAAACCAGGAGGAAGACTGGTGGCAAATCGACTTTGACGGCCAGATAGGTTGGATCTACGCGCCCTATGTCGTGGCCTCCAATACTGAGAATGTGCCGGTAGTTGCAGCTGCTATGACACCGCCAGCAGACAATTCGCCCCCGTCAGCAACAGACGAACAGGAGGCCGCGGCGCCGCTCGCTACCGTCAACGGACTGATAAATGTACGCAGCGGCCCCGGCACGAACTATCCGATCCTGGGCGAAGCCTCGACCGGGCAACAGTTCGCCATTCTAGGCAAGTCGCCAGATGAAGAGTGGTGGCAAATCGACTTTGAAGGACAGACCGGTTGGATCTACGCTCCCAATGTGACTTCGACAAATGCAGAAAACGTGCAGGTAGCTGCCGTAATCCCTGCGCCGCCGCCGGTAGAGAACACTTCGCCGCCGGCCGCACCAGCCGACCCGGAGATCGAGGGACCGTCACTAAGAGTCAACGGGCTCATAAACGTACGGAGCGGACCTGGCACGGACTACGAGGTCATCGGCAGGGGCACGCCAGGACTGTTTTTTGCCGTGTCCGGCAAGAATTCGGACGGAGAGTGGTGGCAGATCGACTACAACGGCGAGACCGGCTGGGTTTACTGGCAGTTTGTGACCGCGACTGACGCTGACAATGTCCCTGTCGTTACTGACATTCCTCCGCCTCCTGGGACTGCAGGTTAACGCTTCATTCAGGTTTTCCGGAACAACCGGCACAGAAAAACTTACTGTTTGAAGCGCAAGGCCCGACCAGGCAGGACCGGCCCCACCGCTTCAACCGCCGCGCCTTCGCAAATGACCGGCACTCCGTTGACCAGAACATCGCCGATGCCGCCGGACACTTGATGCGGATCGGAAAAGGTGGCGTGGTCCTGTACAGCCTCGGGGTCGAAAACCACCAAATCTGCAAAGCCCCCTTCCTCCACCCTGCCGCGATCTCTTAACCCAAAGCGTGCAGCCGGCGCGCCGCTCAATTTCCACACCGCATCTTCCAGCGTAAATAGCCCCTTGCGCACGCATGTCCCTAGCAGGCGGGCAGCGGACCCGTACTGCCGCGGATGAATGACGCCTCCCTCGTGATAGACACCGTCGGTTCCCATCATATAGCTGTCGTGGGCCAGAAATGGCTCGACGAAACTGTCGTCGCCCTGGAAGAATACGAGCAACACGGCCAGGTTCTCCTCTATGAGGAGATCACACAGTGCGTCTACCGGAGACTTGCCCACTGCGTCAACATACTCGGCCAAGGTCTTGCCCAGGTACTGGCTGTTCTCCTTGCCCGGCAGCCAGGCTATTCTGATGGTTTCGAGATTGGATGCATAGATTTCCAGGCCGAGGCCGACTAGCGCGCGCATCGAGGGTTGGCGCAGTTTGGGTAACGCGGCCAGGGGGCCTTCGTGCCAGATTTCATAGGGTAAGAGGTAGTTGAGAAGAGTCGACCCGGGCAGATAGGGATAGACGTCGAAGGAGAAGTCGACTTCGTGGACGGCGACCTGATCGACGTACGAAAGTATGGCCTCGGTATCGGCTTCGCTGGCGGCCTTGAGATGGGAGATGTGGACGGGGACGCCTGCACGCCGCCCGATCTCGACGGCTTCCTTCAGCGCGGCCAGCGTCCCCATTTTGTAGCGCATATGGGTGACGTACGGGGCCTGGGCCTCGGCCATGGGCAGGCAGGCCGCTGCCAGCTCGGCAGTTGAGGCGAAGCATTGCGCCGCGTAGTCAAGGCCGGTTGAAAGACCGCAAGCGCCCTCCTCCATTCCCTGTTCAACCTGCAACTGGATCAGTTTCAATTGCAGATCATCCGCCGGCGCCGGACCCCAGCCGCAGATGAGCGTGCGCACGTTTGCGTACGGTATCTGGGTGATCACGTTCTGGACGTTGCGGCGGTCGAGGAGAGCCATGTAATCGGCCAGTGTCTCCCAGCCGGTGTAGTCTTCCATGCGGAGGGCGTTGAGGCCGCGCATGTAGTAGAGCCATTCATGGGCGGTGTGGCGGTTGACCGGCGCGTAGGAGATGCCGTCGGCCATGATGACCTCGGTGGTGAAGCCCTGGGTGGTCTTACTAACCATGTGCGCAGTTTTGAGCAGCCAGCCGTCGGAGTGATTGTGGGTATCCACGAAGCCGGGCGCAACGATCCTGCCGGCCGCGTCAATGACTTGAGCCGCGTCCACTCCGCCGAGGTCGCCAATGGCAGCGATCCGATCGCCCCTGATTCCAACGTCCCCGCGCCGGCGGGCGCGGCGAGAGCCATCAATGACAGTTCCGTTCGCAACCACTATATCGTACACGTAAGCAACCTCCAGGTATCTGTTTCGTCTACCGTCGATCTGGACCTTACGGTGGATACAACCGGCTCCAGACCTCTTTGGAAGCAGCCTAACGACTCAGCCGCAACCGGTCCGCAACTCTGAAAGAGGCCAGCGAAGCTGTTAACGCCTTCCTCACGCCTCTTTCCTCTCCATTTGTATTATGGCGGTCGGGCCTTCGGCCCTCCCTTGTGCAGGGGCTGCGCCCCCGCAACGCCCCCCTCCAAAACCATCGCTCACCGACCGTACGCCTTCGTTCCAGCAGTGTTGCTCAAGCAACGCAGTGCCTGCCAACAGCATGCCCTTTCAAATCCCTTGAATGGCCGCATGGATGAAGATTCGGTCAAGCCAGTACCCTTATATAGCCCAATAGTTACATAGCAGGTAGACTGTCGGCGATCAGCCTTCTGGACCTAGGCGCTGACAGGAAGGCCAACCCTTTCCAGTGTCCTCTGATAACGGCGGTCCATCTCTGGCGTTTGCGCCGCAAGATAGTCCTGCTCGGCCTGTCGGGCAGCTTCCGCGCCTGGCGCAACCGGAATGTCAACGACGCCGTGCGTAATCTGGTCGTTGCCCCACTGATACGCGCAGATTTCGCCCTTGCTTATTATCAAATTCATGCCGACATTCGCCTCAACGATGGGAACGCCGTTCTCCCTCGCCCTGGCCAGAACAGCTTGATTCTGCTCTTTGGTCTTGCTTCCATACGAAGGGATCAGGATGATGCGGGCGCCGTCGAGGACGAGAGCGCGAACGATGTCAGGATTCCAGCGGTCGTTGCAGATGACAAAGCCGGCGCGTCCGATGGGCGTGTCGAAGGCGCGCAGTTTTTGGCCGATGCGATTGAAGTTCCAGGAGGAATGAGTGCCCTCCGCCAGCTGTACCTTGTGATAGCGGCCACAGATTTCGCCGTCCTGGTCGAGGAAGAGCGCGCAGTTATAGGATTCATCGCCGATACGCTCGGCGAATCCGAAGGCGAGGCAGGTCTTGAGTGTGCGGGCCAGTTTCTGGAAGCGACGGATATAGGGGCCGTCGATCGGCTCGGCCACTTCAATCAAGTCTTCGGCGCTGGCGCGGCCTTCGACTACATCCATGACTACATAGCCTTCGAGCGCGCCCTCGGTTATCAGGATCATGCGCGGTTTTTCCCGCGCGGCTTCGACGAACAGCTCTTCCATTCTGTCGGCGTTGGCTGCTCTGTCCCACTTGACGGGTCGATACGAGATGGCGGCTACTTTCACGCTTTCGTACATGGCTCTTTCCCTTCAAACCTGAACAGTCGCTTGCAGTATTGTTTTGCTGTGAGTCTGAATCGATCAGGCGAATCCCGGTTCGCCCGCCTATACGTTGCCAGGGCTGTTTATAGTGATTCAGTTTCCTGCTGCGGTCACGTAGGCGGCATACAGCTTGATGTCTTCCACCCGGACCCCGGAAAAGTTGATGCGCACGCGGATTGGGCCGAGGTCATGCGGCAACGCGTCCTGCCCCTGCCAGACAACCAGCTGCGACAGACCGGGCGTTGTCAGCGCATTGCAGTCCGCGGCCGTAAAGCCTGATAACGGCTCCAGCCGTTCGCTCAGGATTTCAACAGTCACCGCGCTGTATTCGCCGAGGCCGTCTATGTTCAGTGCAAGTTGCACGGGCTTGCCTTCCGGATCGATGGGGGCAGAGACGACGTGCGCCCCCTGCCCAGGCCGCATACGCCCGGCAGGAAATGGCTGCAGGTAGCCGAACCGATCGCGCGGCCAACTCGCGACGCGCACACCGTCGCTGCTCTGCTCCGGCCAGGGTGCGTACCAGTACAGCGTCTCCTCGCCGACCTGTTCGAAACCCTGCCCTTGAATCAGCGCCGGATAGTTTACCAGCGTATCGCCGTGCGGCAGCTCTTCCCAGCCATCCTCAGCCGCCGAAACAATCGGGTAATCGGGAATCGGCTCCCGGTAGTGCAACGCGTCGTTGCTGACAGCGAGGCCGAGGTCCATAGTAACCAATCGGCGGTCGTTCGACGGATGGCCGTTCCACATTCCGTAGAAGCCGACAATGACATTGCCGCGATTCCAGAGGCTGGCGCCGAGGTGAATCTGCTCACCAGTGCTACTGCCGGCCACGGGGGACCGAGGTGTGACGTTTGCGCGGCGCATGCCCATACAGGAGGCCTGCGACCAATTCTCGAAGTCATAGGAAATGTGCGTAACAAGCTGACGGACTCCGCCGGCGTGGGAGCCGCCCTGGCCACAGACGAAATAGCAGCCGTTGTGGCGCGTTCCCCCCGCCATCTCCAGCCAGGAGCCGACCGGATTGTGCGGCGATTCGCGCCAAGTCAGACCGTCGGAGCTGAAGGCTGCGGCAAAACTGTTGGCGTACTTGCGCGATTGGAACAGCATCTTGAACCGGCGATCCGAGTTGGGATCATCGGGATCGTAGTAGACTACACAGCTTTGGACGTGATGCGTACCTTTGTTCAGATCGACGAGGTTGTTGTCGCGGCTCCCTTTGTACTCGACCAGACCCAGTTTGGGCTTGTGCCAGTTGTAACCATCGGTACTGGTGGCAAAGCAGACGCGCTCGAACCAGCCGGCGTCCTTACCCTGGCCCAGATACCACATCCAGAGCTCGTCGTCGACTCGGTGGACGGTGCCGTAGTAGACTACGCGTTCACTGTCGGGCGCGCCCTCTTCGCCCAGCCCGACGGCGATGCGGGTGCGTCCGCAGGGCGTCGTGTGGCCTTCGAGTTGGAGCTCCACGCCGCATTGGAGAGGAAGGCTGTGGTCGTCGAAGGGAAACAGGACGATCTCGTCCAGCTGTTGCCGGGGACCGCCGTTGTCAATATACATCCAGGCTCCTGAACAGACTCTTGAGCAGCTGGCAGACAGGGAGGGGGAGCAAGAGCCTCTCCCCTAAACAGGGATTCCAAGCGTATCGGCAGGCCGGCTAAGGGTCAACAGGCCTTCGACACAGTTGGCTATTCAGACCATTTCCGGTTGCAGCGCGCCTTCTCCAAACATGACAGTGAAAGTCTCCCCGTTTTCCGCCTTAGTCACCGCGTCCATGTAGCAGGCGCTGAAGGCCCGCCTGGGAATGTCGGTGTTGTTAATCTCGGAGCTGTGGGGCAGATGGTTGTGCAGCAGGACGCTTTCGCCCGCCTCCAACTCCAGAAAAACAGTGTCGGCGCCGCGCGTCAGTTCTTCGGCCTGCTCCGGGGTCAGAAAGCCCGAGCCGCTGGACGGGTTTATCAGCGTATGGTGGGCGCCGGGTACGATTTGAACGCAGCCGTTCGCGATGGTGGCGGGGTCGAGGGCAGTCCAGATTGTGATCAACGGGTCGCGATCCAGGTAACGCCAGCGATCCTGATGCCAGATCAGAGGCGTTCCCTCGCGGGCCGGTTTATTCATGAACATGGCGCGGTAACAGGCGACGGTCGTCTCCTCGCCGTACACGCGGGCGCAGATGTGGCGGAAGAGAGGCTTTTGCATGTAGGCCAGGAACAGCGGGTCATACTCAAGGTCCTGGATCTTGCGGTAACTGAGCGTTGCGCCTTTGTGGCCCTTTGATTGGGGACCTGGTTTGCCTGTGCCAGGTTCGCGGTCAAGCTGCATTGCCATGCGGTTATAGTCGAGCGGCGCCGTCCCCAACATAATTTCGTCCATGCGCTGCTGGAGGGCGTCCAATTCGGCGTCGGGCATCACTTTACCCAACCGCAAATATCCCTGGGTTTGGTACTGGCGCCACTGTTCGTTCGTGAGTGAATCGAACATTCTATTCTCCTGATTGGGTCTGTCATCCTTTTGCAAAATGCCCGGGTTTTTCTTCTTTGTTTCGGGTTCTCGGGCCAGCCCGGCAAGCCGTCACTTCGTGTTTCGTCGTATCAGGTAGTCCAAATGGATTGCCTAGTCAATGCGTGTTCTGAGTCTGACATGCCACTCTGTCACTTCGGGCGGGTCGATGGTGAGGGAGTACAGTTTGGTCCCGGGCGACACGTAGAAGCGCAGTTTGACATAGAATTCCGCATGGTTCAGCTGAGGATAGCGTGCGATGCGGTCTTCACCGACACCGGGCCAGCCTGGTGTGCCGTTCCAGGAAAGCGCGCTGTCGAGAGTGTCTTCGCGAATCGGATCGCAGTCGTGGACCGTGTATCCCGGAATTGGCTGGCCAGTATCTTCGAGGAGCTCATAGCGGAGCTCGCCGGCGCCGGCGTCGACATTTACCCTGATCTGGCCGCCCTGCTCCTGGCGGTAGCGGTGCGTCGTAAGAACGCCGGGCGCGTACGAATCTGCCTCGACGCTGACGTAGCCGTCGGGCCGCAGAACGGCGACGCCTTTGCCGCGGTGGTTTGGTGTGGAGTAAGGGCCTTGCCAGGGCTGGGCGCTGTAGCCGTTATGGGTCAGATTTCCGGCCATGTAGAAGAACCAGAGCTGGTCGTCGTGCAAAATGGGGCCGTCGGCGTAGACCATGCCGTAGTCCCATGCTCCCGGTTCGCCACGGCCGATGAAAGGCTCGCGCCAGCGCGTCCAGGCGACGGTGTCACGGCTGACCGCCAGTTGGGATTCCACGAATCCGTCAACGCGGGCGGGCATGACGTTCCCACCCCTCTCCGCGCCCCAATAGTTGGCGGCGTCGGCGATGTCGTAGGGTTCGGCCAGGTCGGTCTGAAAGGCCTGGAGCATGATAATGTGCAGGCCGCCGTCTGTGCGGGCGACGGGGTCGAAGCCGGCGGAGTAGAATTCGGTTCCCGGCGGGTCCTGCAGGTCCTGTTCGATCACGGTGCGCAGGCCGGACCAGTTGAGAAAGTCCTGGCTGTCGCGGCGGCCGAGGACGCGTGTACGGCGGTTCGAGCCGCGTTGGGAGTAATAGACATAGGGCGCGTCAGGGTTGATGACGCCGCCAAAGGTCTCGGCGGGAGAACCGAAGTTGAACAACATCTTCTGCTCGCTGTGCCGGTCTTCGGGGTAGAGATGCCAGTCGTAGCCGTCCTCTGAATAGCGCGCCAGCCAGCGAGGATCTCCTGACTCGCTGCTGCCGCTCGGTTTGTTGTCGATTTGCTTCCAGCGGCGGGTTTCGTCCGGTTCGTGGGGATCCAGGATGGTTATGAGATGATCGGCGCTGGCGGTGGTGATGTTGTTGCGGGTTGAACCGTCGAATTCGACGAGCTCCAGAACGGGCCGCTCCCAGTTCAGCCCGTCGTCAGATTCGAGCGCGCAGAAAAAGGTCTGATCTCCGGTCCAGGCGCGGTAGTACATGCGAAAGCGGCCTGTGCTTTCGTCGTAGATAACGCGGCCGGGCTGGGCGTAGTTTGCGTCCCAGGGCTGGTCGAAGGGGATGGACAGAGGCTCGTCTACGGTGAGTTTGCGCGGCCGATTTAGAACGCGGCGTGCGCCGGTCAACGACTCGATGAAGTAGTCGTCAATGAAGAGTTGCTTGCCGGGTGAGCGTTCCATGGGGAGATCCTCAAGAGGTTTATGGGACAAGCGTTTATCGGACAGATTCTGAGCTAAACGTCATCGTATTTGCTAACACCGTATTGTAACTTAGCCGTGAGATCCGTAAACCACTGTCATGAATGAGGCCGCTCACGGGCAGGTGTCTGTTCTGAGCAGATGCGCATGTGATTTTGTTTGATAGACGCTTCCGCCAACCAAATTCTTGAAATCCTGATGCAATGCCTGGTCATTGGAAACCAAGACCTTCACGGCAGCCACAAGTGCAAGAGCGACGATATGTTCGTCATTCGACTGAATCCTTCCGGCCAAGGACTTTCGTCTCTCTTCAACATCAGATTTTGACACTAATTTTAGGCTGCCATCCTGCCGCAGCCTTTCCAGCAGGCGACTTCCCCCTCTTTTCCATTCATCACGGAGTGTGTGTGTATCGGAGTAAACGATTTTTCCGTATTGTTTGCTCAGCCAGCGATGTACCGGCTTCAAGTCCTCGTTGTTCGGATCATCGAATCTACCGAACATATTGGCATCTAAAATAATGCACATCTATAGGTCCTCAAAGCCCATTAGCCGGCTGGATTCGAGTAGGAAAAAGTCCCTGTAGTGCTGCGGCACGTTGACCAGATTGCCCATTTTGTCAAATCCAATGTTATGAACCTTGACGATATTCTTTTTGGGCTCTAGATAAATCAGTGATACATCGTCGTTGCAGATGTTGCCTTTCATAATCTCAATGCGCGCTCGGTCGACCATGTAATCGCTATGCGTTTCGACGATGAAAGATTGGTTGCCATTACTTGCCAATTGGGCAAAGAGGGATGAGAGCTCGGCTTGAGCCTTGGGATGAAGATGGACTTCGGGCTGTTGAAGAAGAAAATAAGCAGGCATAGGCCTTCCACGGTCGCGATTTTGAATGCCCCCAAAGTCCAGTACCTTGACCAGAATCGGCAAGATTTGGCTAACGCCGTAACCAACATGGGCAATGCTGACGGTAGGACCCCTCACCTTGACCGTTAATTGGAATGGGGCTCCTTTAGAGCCTCCTAGATTCTTAACTTCAATGCCCTGGTAAAGGCCCGAAAGCTCACCGAATCGAACCAGATGTTGCTTCAAGGAGCGCCATTCGTCGGGTAAAGTAGATTCCAGTAACATCATTGTCATAGGCGCATCCCGACCTTCAGGATCCGCAGAATCTCTCAATGGATCATAGGTCCGTCTCGGTCGTGAACGAACGGGTGACGAACTCAATACTGTAGGTTCTTTTGCGACGCTCCCCAAGATGGACAGGCCTCTATGCTGCCTAGACTTCCTCTCAATATATTCGACGAGTGCACCCTTAACCTCTGACTGTCCCTCTGTTCCCCTCGCGGTCAGGGTAGCCAGAAGCAAGAAAATCCTGAAATAGATGGCCTCGTCAGAATCCAAACAGATGCGAAACTTGCTGCCTTGACCATAATACTGAACTGGCTTCCTTTTGCGTCGAGAAGAGTCTCTGTATTCAAAGACGACTTCGCCGTCATCAAATTTCAACTTCGCTGAACTCAAGAATGGCTCGACACCCCCTTCGCTCTCGACGAAATCAGCAATTAATTCGAAGTCTCCGCCAGCGTCTGAGAAGGAAAATCCAATGTTAAATGACTTTTCAGTTCTTTTGCTTCTCCTGACAATTTCCCCGAATACACCCATAGAATAAGGATCCAGGTTGAAATCTACTTCTCCTCTGCTCAAGAAGTCAGCCAGGACTTGAAAGCAGGCCATAGAAGTCGTCTTGCCAGTACTGTTTTCTCCGACCAGAAAGGTCAAAGGGCGAATGTTGAACTGCTGGCGTTCGGAGAAGCAGCGTACCTCCTCAATTGTAATCTGAGTAATGTTCACTGTTTAACCTCCAGCTAACACGGGTCTTCGCCTCTGACTGTAGTGTGCGACATCTACATTTAGGGGACGATCCTAGAGCACGGCTAAGCCGCTGATAGTTTCAAGAGCACGGCAACAGCGAGCAAGCAAAGTTTCAGACAAGCGGAGTCACAAGCGGCCAAATTGATCTACGCCTTTATCCCCGTCAATGCGATCCCCTGAATAAAATGCTTTTGCGCCAGGAAGAAGACGATCAGAATCGGCGCAATCATCATCGTCGACGCCGCCATCAGCGGTCCCCACATTGTTTTGCGCTCGAACATAAACGCCTGCAGACCAAGCGAGAGCGTGAACTTCTCGCGCGTGTTGAGGAAGATCAGCGGGCCGGTGAAGTCGTTCCAGGCGAACATGAAGCTGAAGATGGCGACCGTGGCCAACGCCGGCTTGGCCAGTGGCATAACTATGCTCCACCAGATTCTCAGGCGGCCGGCGCCGTCGATGATGGCCGCCTCTTCCAGTTCCATGGGGATGGTCAGGAAGAACTGGCGCAGCATGAAGATGTAGAAGGGCGTGCCGAGGAATGCGGGCACGGTCAGTGGATAGAAAGTGTCGACCCAATTGATCTTGGCGAAGAGCAGATAGAGGGGCACCAGCGTGACGATGTAAGGGACCATCATCTGGCTGACCATGACCATGAAGATCACATCGCGCCCGGGCGCGCGCAGCCGCGAGAAAGCGTAAGCCGCCAGCGAGCATGTGAAGATTGCGCCTAAGACGTGAGCGAGCGCGATTGTCAGTGTGTTGAAGAAGTAGAGGTGCATCGGGGCATAGATAAAAACGGCGGAAAAATTGCCCCAGATGAAGGGATCGGGCACCCAGATTGGGGGAAAAGCAAAGATCTGGCGGTCAGCCTTTAACGAGGTGCTGACCATCCAGACGAAGGGAAGCGCGAAAACCAGCGACCCCAGCATAAGCGTGAGTTGAACACTGCCGCGTCCGAGCAGGAGGCGAAGAGGCCTTCCTCTGGCGCTGGGATGGATTTCAGGGCTGGATTGGGATGCGATGGCCGGGTCGCGTATCATGGCGTTAACTCTGCTCCGCTTCGTAGTAAACCCAACGGCTTGCCAGCTTGAAATTGACCAGGGTGAGCGCGAGTACGGCTACAAAAAGGATCCAGGCCATGCTCGCGGCGTATCCCATATCCAGAAGGACGAAAGCGCGGCGGTAAAGATACAGCATGTAGAACAGGGTCGTCTCGGCCGGGCCGCCGCCGGTCATGACGTAGGCGGTGGTGAAGACCTGGAACGAGGCGATGACACTTAGAACGAGAATGAAAAATAAGGTCGGGCTGAGCATGGGGATTGTCACGTGCTGGAAGCGTTGCCAGTGATTGGCGCCGTCGATCTCGGCGGCCTCGTAGAGGTGCTGCGGCACGCCCTGCAGACCGGCGAGCACGATGATCATGGCGGCGCCAGAGCCCCAAAGGGCCATCAGGATCAGCGCCGGTTTGGACCAGGTGAGCGATGCCAGCCAGAGCGGGCCTTCGATGCCAACGCTGCGCAGTGTCGAGTTGATCAGTCCCCATTCCGGCTGCAAAATCCAGACCCAGAGGATGGCGCCGGCGACGATGGGAACGATTGAGGGAACATAGAAGAGCGTTCGGTAGACAGCGATGCCGCGCGCCTTTTGATTGAGCAGGAGAGCCAGAAGCAAGGCGACAACGATATGGAGCGGAACGAAGACGAGAACATAGTAGAGCGTGTTGCCCATTGACATTCCGAAGCGAGCGTCGTCGGTAAAGAGATCGATATAGTTCGCCAGACCGACCCAGCGGGCGGGCGTTACGATCTCGTAGTCCATGAAGCCCAACACGAAGGAAGCGGCGACCGGACCAATGACAAAGGCGAGGAAACCGAGCCCCCAGGGGAGGAGGAAGAGATAGCAGGTCAGGGCTTCTCTGGTGGCGTTGGTGAACCGCGGTTTTGGTTGGGCATTGGTCATGACGGCTGTCCTGTTTGGTAGTGCGAACAGGGGAACAGACAGAACCGGAACGACACGATGCCGTCCGGTTCTGACTTTTCTCTATTGCGCCTCTTAGGCTTCGAGATTCTCCCAAGCGGCGTCGAGCGCCTTCTGAACGTCGGCATGGGAGGCTTCAAGCGCCTCACGCGGCGTCAGCTTCTTGGTGAGGGCGGATTCCCAGGCGTTCCTGAAACCAATCCACAGTTCGGCCGCAGCGAGGCCGGCGATCTGGCCGCAGCCCACAGAGAAGGTCTCGGAGTCGAGGTATCTCTCCATCATGATCTTCTGGCGTTCGGGCAGGACGGAGTAGTACTCGTCCAGCATGAACTGCATGGCCGGCTGGTAGACTGGCGGCGTGGGAGCGAAGATAGGCTCGCCGGGCAGTTGCTGACGCGCCCACTCTTCCTTCTCCAAGGCGAGGCCGACGGTGCCGGCGGCGCGAACGTACTTCTCGCTGATCACCCATTTCAAGAATTCCCAACCCTGTTCGACGAGTTCGGTATTGGGGTCGATGACGAAGGTCCAGCCGCAGGACCAGTTGACCTGTGCGCCTTCCTGCGAGGCCGAGACCGGCATGAGGCCGGTGCCGTCATAGTCGAGGTCGGGGAATTTGGCATAGCGACCGATCATCCAGTTGCCGTAGGAGCACATCGAGACCTGGCCTTGGGCAAAGGGATCGACGGGCTGACCGGCGAAGCCTTCCATGAAGGAGGACGCCGCGGCATTGCCGCCGCCGAACTCGTCGATCATATTGACGCACCATTCGAGGGCTTCGACCCAGGGCTCCGTGTTTAACATGTTGGTGCGGCCATCTTCCGACTGGCTGACACCACCGTTCTCCATGGCGAAGATGAGCAACTGATCGGAGAGGCCGGGAGGGAAGTGGGGGAGGAAGCCGTAGCGTACGATCCGATCTCCTTCCATTTTGTTGAGCTGCGGCGCCATCTCCATGATATCGTCCCAAGTTTCGGGACCAACGTCCGGATCGAGGCCTGCTTCTTCGAAGTGGGTTCGGTTCCAGAAGAAGTAACGCGTGCCGGCGGTATGGGGCAGCCCGTAGAGGGTACCCTGCCAGGTAAGGTCGGCGATGGGGCCGGCCATGAAGTTGCCCTTGTCGAGGTTGTCCCGCTCGAGGAGATCTTCGATGGGCCGGTAGAGGTTGCGGGAGGCGAACTGGCGGAAGGTGTGGCGATTCTGGTAAGAGACATCGGGCCCCTTGCCTGCAGCCACGGCCGTAACGTATTTGGGTGTTCCGTAGACAGCTTCGCCGAGATCGCCGAGCGAAACGGTGATGTCTGGATGCTGTTCCTGGAAGACCTGCATGACGCCTTCGGTGGTGGGATTGATGCGCCACCAGATCTGAATGTTAACGGGCTCCGCTGAGGGCGCCGCCATGTCGCCGGCTCCTTCGGGGCCGGCAGGGACACAGGCGCTGGTAGCGAGGGCAAGTCCGGCAACTGCGGCTGTGCTCTTCAAGAAACTGCGCCGGCTGACGCCTTCGTTGATGACCGTCTTTTCGTCGGAAGTGAATCTAGCCATTTTGACCGTGCTCTCCTATTCGATGCGGATGGTTGGAAACTGCTGATCTTTTGAGAATCGTCTCATCTCCGTTCAAGCCATAGATCCTCCTGTAGCGGGTGGGGAGACTCACTAAGTTTTAAGCAAAGTCTCAGGCGGATTCTTCACACCTGGGATGGTGGTAATCGGCGTGTGCGAACAGGCTAGTGTTGTCCTGTCGGTGGAGACAGAAACTGCGGATCGTCTACCAAACAGTCGGATGAAGAATTATCATTTGGCCGGGCACGGTTGTGGAAGCGTTCAGGGTCATCGTCTGTGGTCCGCTCGGAAGCCTTCGGGAGATGGCTGCCGGCGTCGCATACCCTCAGCGGGTGTAATTCTATCGGATGCGGCAAGGAAAGGCAACATTTTTGCCAGGGCGGAGGCATCTGATGTCCGTTCACTTTGAAAAGGCGTGTTTTGCGTATCGCGTAATGCGAAGCTGCGCGGCTCTTCGCGGAAGAGCACTCTGCTCCAGATGTTCGCTTTAGCGACAAACGCCAACGAGCCCTAGTCATTACTTGATACATTTGCCCATGTTCAGGTCGCGTTATGTCTACAAATGTCGCGTCATGTCTACATATGTCTACATATGTCGCGCCAAAAAAAAAATTTGGGGACGCCTTTTTTGCGACTTGCCGAACAGTCCCCCGCCGTCTCTTACGGACGCAGAGAGGACGTTCTGCTGGCATTTCACAGCGTTTCAGCTGAACTCGCAGACCTTTGAGCTGTCTTTGAGCGAGATCAGTGGCTTCTCAATTCGAGCGCCTCGATTATCAACCAAGTCAGCATACAAGGGGGCGCTTCCGGATTCTGGTGGCCGCTTCAGGCTCTTTCCTAGATGATGCGATTGCCCTGACTTTTTTGCGTTGTGCGATATAGGGGCATTGTCTGAACTGCAGTTCATGTGATTGGAGGGATAGGCTGCGGTTGCTGCCGGCGCGGGCGTGGTCGGACGTGCGTTTACCAGCGTCGTGCGAGAGTTCACGAGCGTTGGATTGTTAGGGCGCAATTGGACGTTTCATATCGGGTCAAGTCGGGTCAAGTCGGCTTAAGTCGGGTCAGAGCGGGTGATAAAAAAACTATTGGCCTTTTTTGTCGGTACGCTTGTTGGCATCGGTTGACTCTTTTCCGGGGTCGATTTGCGGTTCCGGCAGCTTCTCCGCGATTTTCACTGACGCCATTCGGAGACCTCACCACGTTATGGGACATGCCGTCGGTATTCAAGTCGAGTTTGGGTGGACGACCTGTGGGGTGCTGCAGACATGGTTTCAGCGGCTCGTTCGTGTTTTCGCATGAAACTGACCGGTTCTCGCAAGAAATTTATTCCTGTGAGGTCCATTTCACTCACATTGTACCACAGAAATCTTGCCGTTTTGGGAGTCTTTGACGTTTGACTGACCTGAGGATACCAGTTTCGAAATGTGGTAAATCGACGGAGGACTCGAAGAGTGAGGAGAGGGTGGAGAGGGTGGAGTGGAGTGGAGTGAGGAACTCCTGGGCTTCCTTTGCCTACGGTCTGGAATCGACTGTGGCTGAAGTCGTAACGCCATTGGTGGCTAGACACCTGGTTTTGGGTGCAGCGCGGTTGGGGGTGCATCCCGGATTTGGGATGGGAACAGTCTGGCGGGGAGACTATGCCGTAGGTGGCTGGAAATGTTCACTGGGTCTTGGAGAGCCGCAGGGCAGGCGCCAGGCTTGGCTTTACCGGAGGGGCCGTTGATTGGGAGGGCACAGGGCAGGCACAAGGCCTGCCCCTACCGGGGCGATTGGGGTGATGGCGAAGGCGATGGGGGTGGCGGGGGAGGGCAGGCACAAGCCCTGCCCCTACCAGGGCGTTTGGGGGACGGCGAAGGCGTTGGGGGCGGCGGGGGAGGGCAGGCACAAGGCCTGCCCCTACCGGGGGGTTTGGGGGGGATGGCAAAGGCGTTGGGCGAGTGGCGGGGGAGGGCAGGCACAAGCCCTGCCCCTACCGGGGCGTTTTGGGGGGAATACTGTTGGCTAGACATGTTGCTGGGGAAGAATTAGCACGGTCGCTAGCCAGAGGGGGGCGTTGCGGGGGCGCAGCCCCTGCACAAGGGAGGGCCGAAGGCCCGACCGCACAACTGCAGTGGTCAGTGGTTAGTGGTCAGAGGCGGCACTTCCCCTGCCTCAGAGCTGGTCGGGGACCGGTTATGGTTGGATCGCTGCCAGAGGGATACGAGGGTTCGCTCCCATTTTGGGATGCATCCCGAGCTTGCGCCCCTCTCTACTTTTGTGACCTGGAGTGATATAATGAGCCCCGCTGACCAATGGCCTTGGGTCGAGTGACCAGCTACTGCAATTGCTGCGACGATTCGCCGATAAATTAGCGACCCCAACTGAACAGAAGAGGAAAATACGATGCCGCTGGAAAAGACTCTTGAGGAGCAACTCCTGCGTCTGAAACTGGACGGCTGGTGCGTTGTCGAAAACGTTATTCCCGCCGAGGAAGTCACGACGGTGCGTGAGAGTGTGGCGGCGGCGACGCTGCGACACCAGCGGCCGGACGCGCCGGCAAACATCGGCCATCGTACGGGGCTGATCAACTATGATCAGTCGTTCGCCCCTTACCTGGTGACGCCCCATTTCATCGGCTTGATCAGGGCCGCGCTGGGTCAACACGTGCGAGTCTCGTTCACCTCGGCAATGATCAACTATCCGGGCAACGTCCGCGGAACGCTGCACGCAGACTGGCCGTTCAACCAGCACAATGCCGGCCACATCCCGGCGCCGTATCCCGATATGGTCGCACATTTTACGACTCTGTGGATGCTGTCTCCGTTTAGCATTGAGAACGGCGGAACCATCATCGTACCCGGCAGCCACCGCATGGAAACAAACCCCAGTGCAGAGTCCTGCAGCCACGACGAAAACATGCCCTATTCCACCGAAATTCAGGCCACCGGCGACGCTGGCGGTGTACTGGTAATGGATAGCCGGATGTGGCATGCCGCCGGCGCAAACCGGACCGACGCGGCACGCGTGGCAATGGCTATCCGCTTCGCGCCCTGGTGGCTTAATCTCAACGGGTTGAGGCCCGGTTCCAGCGAGAGGGCAAGGCAGATGAAGGCAACCGGCCTCAAGGAGAACGAGGTCGATGCTGTGAAGAACGAAGTATTCACAGGGTTGCCGCCCGCGGTCCAGCCTCTTTTCGAACACTGGGTGGAGAACTAAATGGATACAGAACTCCTTGAGACGACGCTTGCCGAGCAGGTTGATCCGCAACGGATTACGCAGCTTACTCTGGACATGGTGCGCATCCCCAGCCCGCCAGGGGAGGAACGCGCCGTTTCCGAGCTTTACGCGGATGAATTGCGTGATGCAGGCCTGGAAGTGGAGCTGGACTATGAGTTTCCCAGCAGCCCCAGCGTCGTAGCATGGCTGCGGGGCAGCGGTAGGGAGCCCACGCTTCAGTTAGACGGTCATACGGATACGGTTGACTTGCCGGGACCGGAGCCGCGATTTGAGAATGGATTTATCCACGGGCGAGGCTCCGAGGATATGAAAGCGTCACTGGCGGCGATGGCCGAAGCTGCGCGCATCGTTCGCGCTGCCGGCGTTCAACTGAAAGGCGACTTGCTCCTGACCGCACACGGCCGCCACGAAAGCGCCACAAATGAGACGCTGATTTCGCTGATCGAAAAGGGCGTCCACGGCGACGCGGTAATTGTTACCGAGTTGGGTGGCAAGGACCTGCCGATTACAGGCATGGGCCTCGTTTTCTGGGAGCTGAGGATTGCGGGGGACGAAGAGGGCATACATGAGACCGTGGCAGAGGCCGGCGCCCCCCACGCGGTGATGGCCGGGTACCGGGCTTTGCAGTTGTTGCAGGAGAAAGCAGCAGAACTCGCCGATATACGGCATCCCTATTTGGGAGCGGAATCGATTTTCATAGGTCGTTTTCAAGGCGGCGACTATTTTAACCGAATGCCGGCCTCGTGCGTCATCGCGGGGACTCGCCGGTTTGGCCCGGGGTGCAGTTTGGACGAAATCCGCGAGGAGTTCGAGAGACTCGCGGCCCGGGTACGTGAGGAGAGTGGTGCAGAGGTCGAGGTCTGGCTGGATGGAATAGAGGGTTACAGCGTCGACGAAAACGAGCGTTTGGCTAAGGCACTACTACGCGCCCATCAGCAAGTGACCGGCAAGGAGCTTCCGCTGGCCGGGACCAGAGCTGCGGCCAACGTTCCCCACTTTGTGCATCTGGCGCATGTCCCTGCGCTGTACTACGGGGCCAGCTATCTGACGGCACATTCGGAACTCGAACGGGTCGAGCTGGCCCAGGTCGTGCGTGCCACCAAGGTATACATTCATGCCATCCTCGCCTATCTGGGCGTTGCGGAGTAATGCAAATGAGCGAAGCGCGAACGGTTGTGATCACTGCCAACATTTTTCCCGGTATGGATACTGAGCGGGAGATGCTGGCGCCGCTGAACGTTGAGCTTGTCAAGCGTCCGTGCCGGAACGGGGAGGAGATTGCGGCAGCAGGGAGGGAGGCGGTTGCGCTGCTGGTGGGCAATGTGGGGATCGATGCCGAGGTGTTGTCGCATCTGCCGCGTTGCCTTGCCATCGTCAAGCCCGCGGTCGGCGTAGACAACATCGACTTGGAGGCCGCGACCGCGGCCGGCGTCTGTGTTGCCAACGTGCCCGACTACGGTACGGACGAAGTGGCTACGCACGCGATGGCGCTGCTGTTGAACGCGATTCGCTATGTTGACGCTGAAGCGGCCGCCGTGCGCGGGGGCCGCTGGCAGCCCAAGCCCCCTTACCCGATCCAGCGCAGCGCGGGGCGTACGCTGGGAATCATTGGATTCGGCCGCATCGGCCAGTCGGTTGCGAGAAAGGCAGCCGGTTTTGACTGGCGCCTGCTGGCATGGGACCCTTACATCAGTGATGACGAGATACGAAGCAAAAACGCCGAACCGGTTGGTTTCGAAACGCTTCTGGCGCAGTCGGACTTTGTCACCTTGCACCTGCCGTTGACGGAAGAGACGCAGGCAATGATCGATGCGAGCGCGCTGGCGAAGATGAAGCCGACTGCCTTTCTGGTGAACACTGCTCGCGGGGGCATTGTCGATTCCGCGGCACTGCTTCAGGCGGTCGAGTCAGGTCAGATCGCGGGCGCGGCGGTGGATGTAGTTGAAGAGGAGCCGCCGCCGCCGGACCACCCATTGTACCGTACGGACCGGATTCTGGTGACGGCGCACGTTGCCTGGTATTCCGAGCAGGCTTTCCGTGACGTGCGCGTGAAGGCGGTGCAGGAAGTGGCGCGCGTGCTGCAAGGCCAGTTACCGCTTAACCTGGTCAATCCGGGGGTGAGGCCGCGCTATGCCCTGCGTAGCGAAGAATAAATTGGGTGCGGTTCTATCTGGCCGCCTGCCCGCCTCCGTTGTCTATGGACGGCTAGATTGTGCGGGGAAATTACCGCCGTAAGGTTGCTGGCGGGCAAGGAATTCGGCGCCCGCGCGGCAGACCCTCTCTTATGAGAAAGTCGTGAGAACGCAAGGAGCAGGCATGGAGAAGTTTGAGGCGCCTCTTCCAGAGGCGCTTGTCCAGGAGCTAAGCGAGTTCTGGCAGACGATACCGGAACTCCATACCAATGAACGATGGCGGCGGGAATTGCTTGGCCTCGACCCGTCGCACAACCGTACCTTTGTTTACCTTGTACGACGCCGCGGGATGATTGCGGCAATGTGCCAAATTTGGATTTCCCGCCGTCTTCCAGTGTTAAGCGAGTTTACCTATCCCGCTACCAGGCCGGCGTTTCGTGGAGAGGGGATCGGAACAGAACTTTGGGGCGCAGCCATCGCGGATGTTAAAGCGGCGGGCGGGCGCGCCATGTTCCTCGGCACCAATGAACGCGCTGCCTTCAGACTGTATCGACGTTTGGGATTCTCCAAGCTGCCAGCTTCAATAACTTTCGTGAAAGAGCTCAACGGGCAAGCAGCGGAAGAATTTCTCGTCGATTGGTTCAGAGAAGTTGGGCCGGCGCCGGTATCAGTCGGTGATCCAGACGACCAGATACCTTCTTATCCGCTGATCGTTTCGCCGCACGATTGGCAGGTTCTCGATGCAAATGCCGGATTGTTTTCTTTGCGGTACAGCCTGCATCGTACGTTCCACGGGTTGTATCGAGCATACGAGCACGTCGTTGGTGACGGACATGGCGCGCGCTTCGCAGCACGCACAGCTGATGGCCGCGTCGTGGGGATGTCAACCGCCAGGCTGCACGCAGATGGTTCGTGCTCGGTGGATGGATTCGTCCACCATAACTATCTCGAATCGTGGCACGAGTTAATTGCGCCGGCCATCGAATTGGGAAGAAGCCGGGCGCCGGCTTGGTTCACGCGCGAGTATCCCGTGAAGACTTCGAGAAGCGCAAGCTGTTCGAGGAGCTAGGGTTTCAGGAAGTAGGTCCAGCACCTGAATTTGTGTTGGACAGTCTGCAATTGAACAACGAGCGGAATATCGAGCCGCTGGCGGTGTCCGCTGTGAGGATGGAGTTGAGGCTGTAAGCGCAGCGAACTTGGATCAATCCAGCACCGTACGCGGGTCGAGCGCGTCCCGTATTCCATCACCGGCAAAGTTCACTGAGAGCACGGTCACGGCGATGGCCAGGCCTGCTGGAATCCAACGCCAGGGCATGCCCTCCAGCGTAGGCAGTTCCATGGCCGTATGCAGGGTGGACCCCCAGCTAGGTGTGGGCTGTTGCACGCCCAGCCCCAGGAAGCTCAGGCTCGCCTCTGTCAGGATCGCGCCGGCCAGGCCCAGGGTGCATGCAACCACGATGGGGCCAACGACGTTGGGGAGCATGTGGCGGAACACAATCCGGTTCCAAGGTGCGCCGTAGGATAAGGCAGCGACAACGAACTCCTGCTCACGCAAAGCGAGGAACTGCCCCCGCACCAACCGACACATGTGCGTCCAACCGAATATCCCAATGATGATCATGACGTTCAAGATGCTTGGCGGTAGCACGGCAGCGGCGGTGATGATCAGCAGCAGGGTCGGGAAAGACATCATCATATCAGTAAAACGCATGATGGTGTTGTCCACGTGTCCACCCATGTAGCCGGCGATGCTACCCAACAAGATGCCGATGGTGGCGTAGATACCTACGGCGACAATGCCAACCGAAAGGGAGACCCGAGAGCCGTAAACCAGGCGAGCCCAAACGTCGCGGCCTACTCCATCCGTCCCCAGAATGTGCGCTGCGCTGGGTGGCTTGTTTCTCCCTCTCAAATTGGTGGCAGAAGGGTCCTGCCTGGCCACGGTGGGCGCAAAAGTGGCTGTGAGCACGAGAGCCACAAGCATGGAAAGGCCCAGCATCCCCAGTCGATGTCGCAGGAGCCGACGCCAGAATCGATCCCACAGCGATGGGCCGCGTGCTGAGATTACTGAGTCCATAGTGGTCAGATCACACCTCTCAGACCTATCAATAGCGGATGCGTGGGTCCGCGACGGCGTATGTCAGGTCCGTCAGCAGATTGGCAATCACAACAGTCAGAGCTGCTATCAAGTTCACCCCCATAATGAGCGTGTAGTCGCGGCTATGGACGCCCTGCAAGGTGTACCTGGCTATCCCCGGCCAGACGAAGACCGATTCGATGATGATGGAGCCACTGAGTAGCCACGGGATTTCAAGTCCAACCAGCGTAATCAGGGGAATCAGTGCATTGCGCAGGGTGTGGCGAAGAAGGATATAGCGCTCCCTGAACCCCTTGGCGCGGGCTACGGTGACGTAGTCCTGCCTGATCACATCCAAAATGCTCGTCCGAGTGTAGCGCATGAACGTAGCCACGCTTCCCAGTCCGAGCACGGCGACCGGCAAAACCATGTGATGAAGACGCGTTGCCAGGCTGGGCGACTCCCCGTAGACCCACCCCCCCATCGCGGGAAAAAGACGCAACTTGAGCGCGAAGAGGGCAATGGCGCCGATGCCGAAAACGAAGCTGGGGGTGGAAATCCACACGAAGCCGAGTATGGTAAGGAGTTGGTCAACCCACGTATACTGTTTGACAGCCGAGATAATGCCCAGCGTTACGCCAGCAACGACGCCAAAGGTTAGCGCGGAAAGGGTCAATTGTAAGGTGTACGGCGCGCGCTTTAATACCTCCTTGAGCATGGGTTCACCGGAGGAAAGGGAGTAGCCCAAATTGCCGCGCGTGACTTCGCGCAGCCAAAGGAGATAGCGCATAAGTGGCGGCCTGTCCAGCCCATAAGCCTCACGCATGGCCTGGACTCGCTCGGGTGACATCAAGACAGCCTTGTCAGGTGGAATCATCGCATCGACAAAGTCTCCCGGCATTAACTCGGTGAGAATGAACGTGATTATCGTCACTCCGAGTAAGATGGGAATTGAGATCGCCAGGCGGCGTATGATGTATTGCCTCATGGACCCTTCCCTTGAACGGCTCCTGGTTCTTGTTCTTAGTTGTCGGGCCCCGGTCACGGCAGTGGCCCGGAGGGCGCTCCAAAACCAAGAAGTGTCTACAGTAAACTGCTCTTTCAAACACCTGAAACAGTCCGGCGACGTGTAGTCTCCGGGAGGCTATAATTCTGACTGTGTTTGTGTGATTGGCGTGATGAAGATGACCAGAATCATCGCCATCATCTCAATCAGAGGTCAGAGACGAAGGACAGGGGGCCCTTCGCCAGGAAAGCGGCGCCACTCTCCAGCGCGCGCCAACCTGCCTGTTGTGCCCCCCACATGCCCAGATACTACGATGTCACGTCCCAGTTGTGCGCATTGTTCCATCCGGTGTTGAATATCGACTGCATCAGCCATATCGCGTTCTCGTCGAAGCCGGTGATCCGCTTATTGACTGCGATGGCGCCAACGTACTTGACGAAGGGTATCACGGGCAATTGCTCGTTTACCAAGTGCTGAAGCTCGGTCATGTACTGGCGCTGCACCTCTTCGTCAGGGGAGGTCTGAACCTTGAGGAAGAGTTCGTCCGCTTCGTCGGTATTCCACATGGCGCGACAGCCATCATCCTTGATAAACCAGCCGCGGTAGGCGGTGATGTGAGAGGTTCCGAAACCTTCGTAAGCGAGATCAAACTCGCACTCAACATTGCGTTTTACCCAGCCTGTTCCTTCCAGCAGGAGCGGTTGAGACTTGACCCCTACGTCGGCCAGGTTCTGCTGGATCGCGGCAAACCAGTCATGGTGGGTGGGGTTGTCGTAGTAGTACTCCAGTGTGAGTTCCTGGTTGGGATCCCAGACGCCGTCCGCCTCGGCCTGCGCCAGCAAATCCCTGGCTTTGTCGGGATTGTACTCGTATGGGTTCAGCCCTTCAGGCACCCAATCCGGTTGCTGCATGAAAGAATCCCAGGGAATACACATCCCGGATTCGAGTTCTTCGCATAAAGCCTGCCGGTCAATAGCGTACAACAAGGCTTGCCTGACGCGCATATCAGAGAGGTAGGGCTTCTGCTCGTTGACTCTCAACATGCGGTGATAAAGACGATTCACTTCGTACACATCGACGTTGGGAAGCGCCTTGACTCTTTCCAAGTAGGGCGACGGCACATTCCAGACATCCAGATCGCCTTTCTCCAGGGCAATGAACTGGGTGTCGCTTTCGCCGAAGTTTCTGATCATGATGCGATCCAGCTTAGGCTGGCCCAGATGAAAGTCATCGTTGCGAACCAGCTCGACGAACTGGTCACGCTCTGCCGCTACAAACTTGAAGGGACCCGAGCCCATGTGTGTCTCCGGCTGGAACCAGGCCGGGCTGTACTCCTCCTTCAGGTCCTCCGGGTTGATGTTTGCGAGAATGTGAGCCGGCAGAATGTTCATCTCGCAAATCGTGGTGTCATCCCAGCGGGCAAAGGGTTCTGCCAGAGTGAAGCGAATGGTGTAGTCGTCAATGACTTCGACCCCTGAAAGTTCATCGGTAGCGCCGTCGTAGAACTCCCTCCCTCCTGCGATGAAGTCTGTCCAGAAGATAGGATTGACATTGGCTTCTTTCGTCAGGTATAGCTTGGCAGTGGCCTCTACGTCTCTGGCTGTCAACGGTGTACCGTCGTGGAACTTCACATCCTGTCGCATATAGAATGTGTATTGGCTGGCGTCGGGAGATACCTCGGCCTTCTCGGCGATGCCGAGGCGTTTCGTCTGAAGGTTGCCAAATTCCATCAGGCGGCTGTGCGTCAGCAGGGGCACCAATTGACTTTCGGCGCCCCAGCCCATGAGTGTCGGCTTGATTGGATTGTAGGTCCCCCAGCCTTGGTTAAAGGTGATCGTTTTCTCCATCTCTGCCGGAGCCGTTTCAGGCGCAGCGGACGCCTCCTGAGCCGTTTCAGGCGCAGCTGTCGGTGTGGCGCAGGCTGCGAGAACCGCGCCCGTCGTCGTCATGCCCGCCACCAGAAACTCTCTACGTGTCAGTTTGCTTGCCATTTCGTCCTCCTTGGTTTCGACCTGCACAATTCTGGTTACCGGTCGCCTCATTCGCTGAATCCTGCTACTCAGAACTGTAAGACTCCATCTGAAATATGGCATCACCTCCTGGCAGACTGCAGTTCTCAGTAATCAGCTCCTGGTTTTGAGGCGCCCTCTGGGCCACTGCCGCGACCGGGGCCTGACAACAAGAGACGAAAAACTGAAAACCAGGTAATGAGCACACGTCTGACCCGCTCCTCATTGGTAAGTCTTACGACTTCGAATCGTGATCACAAGACGCTTCAAGCAGCGGCCAGTTCGTAGGCGAAGAAGTCGGCATCATCCAGGACGAAACGCAAGCTGATCTCGCAGTCCGGCGGCAATTCAGCCAGTGATTTGTGACGCCACTTTATCTCGCCGGAGACGGCATCGCCGCTGAATCCCAGGCAATCCACCACGCCGAGTCCCTCGATGGGGTTGCCATCGACTTCTAGCGCCTCGGCCTTCACCGACCCAAGAGGCGCCCTTGCGTTGATCAGGAGGCGGCTGCCGTCATTGACGCCGTGGTTGACGACGAAGCTACCCTGGTTGCCCGTGGACAGGCTTGCATAGCGATCGCGTTTAATCTTCGCGATTGAAATCGCATATTCGTTGCCCATTCTGGCGTCTTGCCAGTCAACGTCTGTTCGATAGTCCATGGTGTGACGAGCCTTGATCGGGTCAAAATACGAATGATCTCGCTTGGCGCCGGTATAGTAAAGCCACACTTCATCGTTGATCACCACAGGGCGATTGCAGGTGTAGAGGTGACCGCCATCGAATTCACCCTTTTCCCCCATTGGGATGAAAGGCTGGCGATCAGGCGTGCGGTGCCAGTGGTTGCCGTCATCGTATGAAAAAACGAGATGGCAGTCTATAGCACCCCACCAACCGGTCCGACGACCGGGCAGAAAAGGCAAGGGAACCCAATAGATCCAAAGCAGGCCCACGATAAAGTCGTCGTAAGGATCCAGCGCCATGCCGTAGAACTCGGCATGGTGGTAACCTCTCTCCCTGGCGATGCGGTCATCGAGGGCGTCTGCCACCAGTACTGTTCTCGGTTCCGTCCAGCGCTGAAAGTCCCCGCTGGCTGTGACGGCCACCGACCGCCGGTCCACCAGGTCGTAACGCACCTGTGTCTTCACGGTTCCGAAGTAGCGCCCTCGCGGTTCATCGCCAATGAAGTTCCCTACGTCATGTACGGTGCCCATTGGGCCGGTTGCCGGATTTTCTGTCCAGTACAAACCGTCGGGGGAGTGGGCCAGGTAATATCCATTTCCGGGATATGCGGTATTGCGCTCTTTCATGACCTGCTCCGAGCCCACGTAGCCGGTTGCCTTGTACCGTCTCTCCGGATCAGGATCATCCGCATCCACGACGACAGATGGGTTGTGCCGGATCAGGTTGACCAGGTTGGTGCGCTGAAAATCACCGTATGGTTCAATGTCCAGGTCGGGCTTTTCCCAATGGAGGCCATCGAAGGATTCGGCGTATCCTACATAGTACGAATTACCCGGAGGCGGGACCACTGGGTACGGGTTATACCACATGCGGTAGCGTTCCTGGTCGACCATCACTGTCCCAAAGAGCAAGGGCCCGAAGCGCTCCCAGGGTCTATCCCCCAGAAGAACCGGCTCGGGATGCTTCCTGGCCGGCCAGAAACGATGCGTGATGGAGTCATCAACAGCGGTGACCTTGCGAGTGTCCAACATGATTCGACGTTTGCCCATGTCTGCCAGCTCCCGCGTTGGCTGTTGGGTCGATTACAGCAGAATAACGGCATACCCGTCGTCAATCAGCGCCACTGGCATCTTCTACCACGTCTGCAAATTCCTCCAGCAGTGCATTCACTTGCTTCTGTTGCTCCGGCCCAATTGCCGCGTGGGGCGATGAAATTCGCGCCGAGCATACTCCCAGGCGTTCAAGCGCGTACTTGACTGTGGCATAGGCAGTGCCAGGGCCTGCGTACAGGGCATCACAGAAAGCGATCAGGCGTGTCTGTTGTTCCCCAACTGCGTCCCAATCACCGCCGACCGCGCTGTTGTACATTTTCACGCACCAGCCCGGGCAGAGATTGCCGGGCCCACCCATCGTGAAGTGTCGTATGCCCAGAAACAGGGCCGCCCCATAGAGGTATTCGTCGCCGCTCATGACTGCAAAACGGCCAGGGCGGTCCGCCTGCAGGAAACTCTTCTGAAGCGACAAGAAGGGCATGTAGACCTTCACACCGACGACCCCGGGCGCCCGGCTGATCTGCGCCAATGTGTCCTCTTCAATAGTAACGCCGACCTCGTCGTTCTGGTACACGACCACTGGCATCCCACTGGCGGCGGC
The DNA here is from genome assembly GCA_963662575.1 of Caldilineaceae bacterium. Classification (GTDB taxonomy): domain Bacteria; phylum Chloroflexota; class Anaerolineae; order Caldilineales; family Caldilineaceae; genus Bin5. Next base: position 3,462,438 of record OY759723.1, on the reverse strand, counting down.
AAGTTCCTTGAAGTAGTCGTAGATAAGATTCTGCGGAATGTGGTAACTGTAAGGTGGTGTGGACAGGATGACGTCAGCGCCGGCTTGCCGGGCCATTTCCGCCTGCTCCAACGCCCGCGGCAGGGCCTGTTCACTCACGCCGACCATGACGGGGAGCCTGCCTTTAGCGATTCGGCAGGTCTCTACCAGCATCGCGTTGCGGGCGCTGCTGGACAAAAGGGGTTGCTCACCCATCCAACCCAGCGGGAAAAGACATGACGCGCCACCCGCGATGACGCGTTCGAGCAGCCGTTCCAGCCCAGCCGCATCCAACTCGTCGCGCTCATTCAGCGGTGTAGCCAGGGCTACCGTCAGGCCCTTCATTTGGTCCAACAGCGACGCTATCCTGTCCGAAGATAGTCTCTGATCGTTCATTGTTTGTAAGTCCCTCGGAAATCACTGATGGCCGTAGATGAGCGCCGGATCCAATACCGACTTCTCGTTATGCAATTCTGCAGTCAGTACACCGTCCCGAAGCCGCGTGCAACGATCGGCCGTCATGACAAAGAGCAGGGGATCCTTTCGGTACAGTGCCAAGCCAACCTCGAGCGCATCCCGGGCGCGGAAGACGCGGGCCACAGCATTCCCCACGGTCCCTACTTGCACCAGTCCTCGTTCCTCCAGCAATGCCCCAAGCTTGTTGAAGTCATTGCCGGCGAAGCCAGGCTTGGGGCTATAGATCAACGTGAGGAGTGGGTGCTGTGAGCCGTCCCGGTCCTGGACGCGTGCCTCTACTTCGCGCCACCTTCGGTAGGGGACTTGTACCAACTGCTCCACAACGTGAAAGAAAGTACAGCGCAGGTAGGGCACGCCCAGCAGCAGAATGTGGGCATCCAATTCATAGAGCTTCCAGAATGGCCCATCGGCCGCCCAGGCTGATGGGCCGTGACTGGCGGTAATCTCCTCTGCGAGCGTCCCCAGAGCAGCGACGGAATGGAGCAGGTGGCAACTCCGCCGCGCCCCAGGCCGTGTCCTGGTCACTTCGGTAAGTCGGCCCATCTCTGAGGGATCACGGGCCGGGTCAAAGACGGGGTTGTCGTCACTGCCATGAGCAAAGGTGAAGGTTGGCACGGCGAGTGTACCTTCCGGGCTTAGTATGTCCAGGAAGGCATCGACTAAGGTATCGGCCCCGTCTTCAACGTATCCTATGCTGCTCATCGAGCTATGCATGAAGACGATAGCGCCGACCGGCAGTCCCAATGCTCGCAGAGCTGCAGCAATCTGGTCACGCGTCAGAGACTTTCTCATTAGAATTTCACTTTAATATTATTATATTTCATTCAATCTCTTTTTGTCAATACAACTTTTTGGGGGAGGTACCTCGAAGATTTAGGCCAAAGATGGTCATATGGGGATGTCAAGCCAACGGTCGCTGAGCAGACTAGCACGTATTGCAAGCAAGGCCTGGGCGCCGCGACGGGACCAGCGCATGCCAGCCTGTTTCATGCGCTGCTGAACCAAGGTTTTGGCCGCAGATTCTACCATACCGCTGCTGATGGGGAAGCCGGCTTGCCGTTAGACGGCGTAGTCTAGACGCGGTCGGTTGTTCCACAGGTAGGCGACAGCCTGTTGCACGGCTGGCAGCAGCGCTGAACTCTTTGGATAGAGTCGGCGTATGCGGTCCGAAATGAGGATGCGTTATCGACTACCTCTGGGCCGCCAGAAGGGAACCTACTACACTGATAGCCGCCAGCCGTTGGTCTGGACAACTCCAAATCTGGGCCGCACACTTTTTGGGTTCCTCCCTCCCCGAGGTTGCGCTTCGGATATGGGGGAACGTCATTCACCGATTTTCTCTGTGAATCACAGGCAGCCAGTACCTTCCCCTTTATTGGGGGATGCACACTCAGGAGTCTTGGGCTGTCAGCCTTAGATCTTGTCAATGGCTAAGCGCATGTCGCAGACGAACCGGGCCGGCATGAACCGGGTAGGGGCAGGAGTGGCTGTCCACAGATCGCGGCGCTGCTGCACGAGTCAGTGTGTAACGGTGTGGAGGCGTCTTCTCAAGCCGACGACCTTCAGGCTATGGAGCGTTTTCGGGATCTGTTTAACTTGAGCAGGCCCAGATAGCCCGTCCCCAACCCTGGGCAACTCAGCCGCCCCAGCTCCCAGTGAAGTCCCCGACGTCGAAATCAGGCATCTCAGTATAGAAAGTGCGCAACGGTCGTGAGTGGAAGTCAGGAGCAGGGCTACCGGCGGGTAGCAATTCTGCCGCTAGCGCACCGTGGCGCTGATGGCACTCCTCTGCGCCTGCTTCCAGAATCGCCGACAAATTGGCGAAGCGGGTGTGCAGTTTCTCCGCCTCTGCCACCGAAAAGAGGCTGGCAACCTTCTCGTAGTACTCATGGCTGACCGGTCCGGCAAGAAGTTTTTCCCGCTCGGCGTACGGAAGACTGGCGATCTCAGGCCGCTTCAGCTTTTGTATTTTGCCAGCCAGTCGGCACAACAGCATCACACACGCAATTCTGCCCTCATCGCCGGGGTGGAGCTTTGCCAATTCTTCGAGGAAGGCGTTCTTGTCCTTATCGATAATTGCCCGCAACACTGACTCAATCTGCTTGATTTCTTGCTCGTGCAGTTCGGCATAGTGTGCAAAGCTGGCGCGAAGATGTGCTGGCAGACGCTCGGTAAACGCCAGCGAGTGATCCCAATGGTGGAAATGAACATGGGGGAGAATCGGGCCGCCGAAAGTCCGATATCCCAGATGAATCGTTCGCCGCAGTTTACTGCCATAAATGCTGCCCCAGTGCATGATGATGTTGGGATAGACCACGCCGTCGCCCGCTTTGAGTTTTACCTGAACGCTGCCCGGCAGAGGAACGCACGGGTCGGCTAACAACTGGCGTTTTTGCTCCTCGGTGTCGGAGCGGCGATGACTTCCAGGCACAACCCACAGCACATCATCATCGTAAAGCGCGATATTCCACTGGACATAGCCGGGGGCGTTTGCCACCAGGTCCGTTTGCAAACCGTCCAGGGGCGTTTGTTCCATAGCGTCAATGTCGCGGTGCCAGTCCGTATAACCGTAGTCGCGAATTGGGCTGCACATGACCTGCAGGTTTGTCGGGGTTGTCTCTTTGCCTCGCATCAGCTGGTGGCTGACACCCAGCGTAGTCTCGCCCAGGCAGAACTCCAATACATTGGCGGTTAATTCATCTATTACCTTGTCGATTTCCACCCGCGGCTGCCGCGCGCTTTGCCAGGCCCCGCCTGGCGGCTCGCCGGGCTTCCTCTCATTCGCCGAAAGCACCTGGTGACGCGTGACTAGCAGGTCGACGCTGGCGCGCAAGTCGTCCAGTTGGTCTGGGGGAACGACCTGCGGCAGGATAATATAGCCATCTTCAAGCAATTGCTGTGGGTCAACTTTCATGTCTGGCCTCGTTTTATGGAATGGCGGCTGTGATGTTCATTCTCCAAAAGAAACGGGTGAAGAGGATAACAGAGACCTCTCGCTGCCAGCCCATTCCTCAGCCCTCACTCATTCTGGCGTTAAAGAACCGGCTAGACTCTCCACTTCAAAGCTGCTTACGTCCGAATCGATGCTGCCTGGGACTATGGCGCTGAATTTCCAACGCTTACCCGGACCGAGATCCTCTACATCTGCAGAGGCCGTGCCGATCTGCTCGCCATCTTCATCGAAAAGTGTGAATGAAACCTCTATCACCGCGTAGGCAGAGTCCCCCTGGTTAACGATCATTCCCTCGACCCGACGGGCTCGTTCTCTTTCCAAGGGTTCGGTGAGATAGCTATCGATCATGCAGAGGGTCCCACTGCACAGCGGCGTTGGCGACGGCTTTGGCGCAGGTGTTGGCTGGGCGCGTCCACCGCAGGCAGCCAAAAGGGACATTGCCAGGATCAGAGCACATGTCAGCAAGGCTACTCGTCGTCCCACTTTACTCTTCCTCCTTCACGCCTGATGGCGCCGACAAGGCGTTTATCCTTACGGTGTACTGTCCCGCTAGCGGATCTGCATGCGGGGATCCAATGCGTCTCGCAGGCCGTCCCCCATGAAGTTAATTGACATGACCAGGACAAAGATGGCGATGCCAGGCGGCACCCACACCCAGGGATAGTGCGAAATGGCGGTGATGCTGCGAGCGTCGTTCAACATGTTGCCCCAGCTGGGTTGCGGCGGGCGCACACCAAAGCCGAGAAAGCTCAGCCCGGCTTCGCCGAGAATGGCGCCGGCCGCGCCGAGCGTGAACGAGACGACCAGCACGGGCACGATATTGGGGAAAATGTGTATAAACATAATGCGCGAGTCGCGTGCCCCTATAACGCGCGCCGCGGTGACAAACTCCCATTGACGCAGCGACAGAATCTGCGAGCGCACCAGGCGCGAAAGACCTGGCCATTCGACAAGGCCCAGGACGACCATCACCGTTACAAAACTGGGGCCGACGAAGGACACGATGATAATGATAAGGATCAGGCCGGGGAACATCATCACGATTTCAGCAAAGCGCATGACGATGTCGTCAACGCGTCCGCCAAAGTATGCCGCTATGCTGCCTAGCGTGACGGCCAGCGTCAGCGATACGCTTTGCGCGGCTACACCGACGATCAGGGAGATGCGGCTGGCGTATATCAGCCGCGCCCATACGTCTCGCCCCACCGCATCTGTGCCCAATAGATGTGCGCGCGTCGGCGGAGAATACACATTGGTCACGTCAACAACGATGGGATCCTGAGGTGCAATGACAGGGGCGAGAATGGCAACCACGGCCATAAAGCAGACCACGACAAATCCGCCCATTGCCAGCTTATGCCGCCGGAATCGACGCAAGGTAAGTGTGAGCAGCGTATCCGGCGGCCGCTGGGCAGCGCCAGTGCCGATCTGGTTTCCCAGGTTAACATCGGAGGTCGTTTCCGTCTGCTGCATCCTTTCTTGCCCCACGCCATCAGGAAATCCGTTTTATGCCACTTAATTCAGTCCCCAGCGTTGAAAAAGGAGCATGCGATGAGGAAAACGCCAAAGGCCAGCTGTGGCACTATCCTGTTTGCCCTCAATCATAGTGAATGCGAGGATCTATCCATGCATACAAAATATCTGCGAGAAGATTGGCGAACAGCACCAGAAATGCCGCAATCAGAGTGCCCCCCATCATGACCGGATAGTCGCGAAAATTCACAGCATTTATCAGCAAGAGTCCCATCCCTGGCCAGGCGAAAATCGACTCGATGATCACCGATCCCCCTATCAGACCAGGCAACCCCAACGAGATAATCGTCACCACGGGAAGCAGCGCATTCTTGAAAGTGTGACGAAAAATGACGACCTTTTCTTGCAGGCCTTTGGCGCGGGCCGTGGTCACGTAGTCCTGCCCCAAAGCCTCCAACATGGCGTTGCGGGCATAGCGCAACATGCCGCCAAATCCGAGTGAGGTCGCCAAGGAAGGCAGGACAAGATGGCGCAAGTGATTTCCCAGCGTTGCGGGGTCCTCTGGTGTGATGATGCCAGAAGTGGGGAACAGGTCGAGCTTGACAGCGAATACAAAGATGAGCAACATGGAGAAAAAAAAGCTGGGAACGGCCATGAAAGTGAAGGCAAACCCCGTGCTGGCATAATCCAGCAAGGTGTATGGGCGCAAAGATGCCAATACGCCCAGACCAATGCCTACTGTGGTCGAAACGAACAGACCTATGACCATCAGTTCAATAGTCTGTGGCAGTGACCGCCATATCAGTTTCGACACCTGGTGGCCCGGCTGGACGCTGACGCTATAGCCCATGTCACCCCGAACAATACGGCCGAGCCACTTCATGTAGCGAATGGGGAGGGGCTGATCAAGCCCGAGCTTTTGGCGGAAATACTCAATCTGCTCCTCTGACAGCGTGTAGCGTTCCTCTGGGTTGATCAACATCAGGATAGGGTCGCCGGGTGCGGCGTTGTACATGGCGAAGTTTATGAACGTGATACCCAAAGCCAGAGGTATGACGAGCAGCAGACGGCGGGTAATGTATTTCGACATGACTCTCCGCAAATTGAAGGAAGGCAGCTTTCACTGCCTTCCCATTCTCACGGTTGGGTCTTCGGCTGCTCAGGCCTCCATCCAGACTTTGTGCAGCTCCCAGTTGTTCATGGGCCACAGCACCCAGTTGGGGCGATAGCCGTGGACCTTTTTGTTGATGGCCCAGACGGCAGGATTCGAACAGATGGGAATGTGGAGAATGGCCTCCGCGCTGGCAAGTTCCTGAAGCTGCCACGTGGCCTGCTTGCGCTCCTCGTTGTCGAGGCTTTCCTCGATGACCTGGGAAATCTCGTCAAAGCGGGGGTCATCCATGACGACCCAGGTTGGCCGGTCCTCAGTTCTCCAGCTTGCGTATTCCATGACAGCAGTGTTGGGATCCAACCCCATCGACCCCAGGCCGATGACCAAATCTTGCGAGTGTTCCGTGCTGGCGATCTTCCAGTAGTCGGCGGTTATTTCGTATTCGATATTGAAGCCGACAGCTTCCAGCATGCCTACGACGGCGACATGGAACGGTTCCGTCGGCACTTCAGGCGCCAAAATCTTCAGCACTTGCTCGAAATCCCAATTGGCCTCCTCGAGCAAGGCGCGGGCCTTGTCGGGATCATAGTCGTACTTGGTGATGTTGGGGCTGGTTCCGATTCCGGGATAGGGCCCGGCGAGCGTATGGAGGACTTCTGCGTAGCCGTGGAAGATGTTCTCTACGATGCTCTCTTTGTCAATGGCATGGGCCATTGCCTGGCGCACGCGGATATCAGCCAGATAGGGTTTCATGTGATTGGGGCTGACGTAAAAGCCTCCTGCGCCGGGAGGGCCGACATGGATGTTGAAATCGGGGTTTTCATCAAAGAGTGGAATGTCGTCAACCAGAATACGGCCGACGTCCAGTTCGCCCTTGTCCAGGGCCACCGAAATCGTCGCCCAGTCCGGGTACATCTTGAAGATGATCCCGTCGAGCAGGGGCCGGCCAAAATGGTAGTCTTCGAAAGCTTCTACCTCAATGAACTGGTCAGGCGAGGTGCGCTTGAACTTGAACGGCCCGTTGGCGACGACTTCTCCCTGGCAGATTGGGTTTTCGTGCGCCTTTTCGACGGGGTATTCTTTGAGAATGTGATAGGGATGGACCGGCAGTGGGTCGATGGCCGCGTGCCAGGGACCGTCAGCTATTGGCCTTGACAGGAAAAAATCGACGGTGAGGTCGTCCACTTTCACAACGCCCGGCTCTACCTCTTTGCCGTCGTAGGCATCCTGCAAACCCCTGATCATTTCGCGGAACCATTGGGTATGGCCCGGCATCTTCGGTTCTCTGGCGACTGTCCAGAATGTAAAGACCAGGTCGTCGGCCGTTACGGATACGCCATCATGCCATTTCGCGTTTTCGCGCAGGTGATAGCGGACTCTGGTGTTATCCTCGTTCCACTCCCAGCTTTCGGCGAGGTCGCCAATGTAGTCTGTGAAGTCCACATTCGAGCTGGTAACCTTGGCCCATAGAGATCTCATCAACTCTTCGTACCGACTGCTCTCGGTGTCAATGCGACACAGTGAAGACGGGGAATTTCCACTGAGCGCTATGCGAATAACGCCTCCGGACATAGGACCGCCGGCAGCGCTCTCCCCTGCGACTTCCGCAGCCGGGGACGGCGCGCCAACGGGCATACAGGCAGACAGCGCCGCGCCTCCAACGACTGCGCCAGCCGACTTCAACAACGTCCTTCGCGAAACTTTGAGTGCATTCATTTTGCTTTCTCCTCTGTGGATGGAATGGAAGTGTTGCGGGCGATTCCTGGTTGGCTGCAATTTGCAGCAAGATCTGAAGAAAATGCTCAGCACTAGAGGGCATGATCCCCGAAAACACCCTTGATGAAGACACATCCTGACCTGGTCCAGACTTGGCGAAAAACTGCAGTCAGATGAGAAGCGAAAAATGCGGTGGAGATTACTCACGCGCCAGCAAAGCCGGCGCGTTCGCGGCTGCGAATCAGTTCCTGAATGCCTATCAATTCACGCCCTGGGAGTGGTCGCAGACATTGATATGGAGTTGTGAAAGGACCCGCGGTCATTGTAGGACACCACATATTCATCTGTCAAATGATATTTTTTTGTTGTCTGTCAGAATGCCAACCGAATAGGAGGTGTGATCCTATGACTATGGCACAGATCGCAACCGGCGCCCGTCTCCCAATGTCCTGCTTTTTCGATCTGATAAACTGTGTTAAGTTAACCCAAAGGTCAGTTCGCGTATGCTGAACGATACGGTGACAGCTGTCAGCAGACATGCGGACGTTACTCAGCCAAAATCAGACATTGGCCGCGGCACACCGCAACACTGGGGGCACGGCCAGGAAAGACAGAGCATGGCACGCCAAATCGAGATTTTCTTTACCAAGCGCAACGTCCGAGGTGTTGTGACCCTACTGGACGATGAGGCGCCTCTCACTTGCGACGCGGTTTGGAACGCGCTGCCGTTGGAGGGGGACGCGTACCACGCCCGCTGGGCAGGGCGCGAGGTTTACACGCTGGTCCCGCCTCTTGGGGCGGACCCGGGCAAGGAGAACGCGACAATCATGCCGATTGGCGGGGACCTCCTCTATTTCGAGGTCGACGCTGCCTCAATCGACATTCCGCCGGAAAGGCGCACCGGCCAACCGTTTATTGATATCGCGTTGTTCTATGGCCGCAATAATTTTCTGCTCGGTCCAGCCGGCTACATGCCAGGCAACCTGTTTGGCAAAGTCACCGAAAACCTGGAAGGCCTGGCCGAAGCTTGTGAGAGCATCTGGCGGGAGGGCTTTGTGGGCGAACGCATGGTGATCAGCCGCGTCGACAGCGCCAGCGAAAAATAATATTTGACTAGCGGGCAGCCGGCGTCCAAGCGGTCCGGAGACGACAGACCACAGGATTCGTGAAACCAGCAACTGCCGCACAGGAGAATCAGAATGCAACGCTATTCGTCGAAGCCACAACTGCAAGCTCTTGAGGACGGCACGGCCCTGCCCTCGATCGTGGCAACGCCGCCCGGACCGCAGTCTCTGCAGTTGACCGAACGCCTGGGCAAAGTCGAACCTCCAACCAGCTCCGTTATTCCACGCGGCCAGACGCCGGTTTTCTGGGAACGCACGCGCGGCGCCAACATAGTCGATGTCGACGGCAATGTATACGTCGATCTTACGGCCGCCTTCTGCGTGGCGACGGCGGGCCACAGCAACCCCCGCATCGTTCAGGCCATTGCCAAGCAGTCGGGGACCATGATGCACAGCCAGGGCGGGCTCAACCCCAACCGCCATCGGGTCGAGCTGGCCGAAAAACTTTCGGATCGTGCGCCGGGCGAGCTATCGGTCTCCCACATCGCCAACACCGGCGCTGAAGCGGTCGAAACCGCGCTCAAGACTGCCCGTATTTTCACGGGCCGCCACAAGATCATCGCCTTCCAGGGCGGCTTCCATGGCAAAACGACCGGCGCGCTGTCTGTCTCATCACAAAACTACTACCGTGGTCCGTTCCAGAACATGCTGGCCGATACCACACACGTGCCCTACGCCTATCCCTATCGCTGCCCAACCCATTCCGACGATGACGACTGTTACTTCTGCGATGGCGGATATCTTGAGCATGTGCTGACCATGCCGGATTCCGGCGTGGCCGACGTGGCCGCCATTATCATGGAGCCGATCCAGGGACACGGCGGCTGGATTGTGCCGCCGCGGAAGTTCGTGCAGAAGGTGCGCCAACTTTGTGACGAGCACGGCATCCTGCTGATCGCCGATGAAATCATTACCGGCTTCGGTCGCACCGGCCACTGGTTCGGCATGGACTACTACGATGTAGTGCCCGACATCATGGTCGTAGGCAAGGGCTTGGCCAGCGGCTTCCCAATTTCGGCCACGATAATGTCCGAAGAAGTCGCGGCGGCCTGGGGCCCGATGATGCATACCAGTACCTTCCTGGGTAACCCGGTTGGCTGCGCGGCAGCCTTGGCATCGCTGGCGGAAATCGAAGAGAAGAACCTGGTGCAACGCGGCGCCGAACTGGGTGACTACTTCAAGTCACGGCTGGAGGAACTCCAGCAGGAACACCACCTGATCGGCGAAGTGCGCGGCGTCGGCATGATGGTCGGTGTCGAATTTGTCAGAGATCGAGCGACCCGTGAACCGGCCACCGAAGAAGGCGCCCGCGTCGTTGACGGCCTTCTGCAGCGGGGCGTCATCGCCACCAACTACGGCGGCTCCTATCACAACGTCCTCAAAATGTCGCCCCCGCTAGTCATCACGAAAGAACAGCTTGACTGCGCCATCGAGGCGCTCAACGAGAGTCTCTCCTCGGTGGAGGCTGGGCTGTAGAAGAGTAGAGCGTCCAACACCGCCGGCGAACAGCAACGACCACAGACAACTGGTGTCTGCAATGCTACGCATCGGCATCCTCTATCCATTGCACTCGGCTGAAGACGATTACCCCAACATGGCGGCGAGGCTGGAGCCGCCGGTGGAGGTCGCCGTCGTCCACACTGATGCGGTCGATCTCCATACGGTCGAGGACTGCCTGCGCACCGGCGATTGGGACCATTTGCGCCCCGGTGTGGCAGAACTTGAGTCGCGCGGCGTGGATGTCTGCATGTGGGCCTGTACCAGCGGCAGTTTTGTCTATGGCCTGACCGGGGCCGAAAGGCAAGCGCGGCAGATCAGCAACCACCTAGGCGTTCCCGCCTCCAGCACTTCGCTCGCATTCGCAGCCGCACTGCGGACTCTGAAAATCAAGCGTGTAGCCGTTGCCGCCACCTACCCCCAGGACTTGGCAGCAGAATTCGTCGCCTTTCTTGGCCAGGGCGGAACCCAAGTCGTGCAGCTGGAAAGCCTTGGCATCTGGACTGCAGTCGAAGTCGGCGATGTGGGGAGAGAGCAGGTGCTCGAGTTCGTTCGGGCTAACGACCACGCCGACGCCGAAGCCCTTCTCATCCCTGACACGGCACTGCATACGACAGCGTTCCTATCTGAATTGGATGACGCAATCGGCAAGCCGGTCCTGACGGCTAACCAGGTTACGATGTGGCAGGCGCTGCGGCTGGGAGGACGAGCCCAGAGGCAAAGAGGTTTTGGCCAACTGTTTGCATTTGCCGGGGACCCGGTAGGAGAACGGGAGTGAAGGGCCGCTTTCGCGAGTACGGCGCCCGCGACCTGCCAGCCCTGGGCGGCCTGTTCGCGCGAGCCGACTCCCACGACGGCGTGGCTCGCGCGCTGGCCCCGGATGCGGCAGACGAACTGCCGCTGTTTGCGTTCGCGCCGCGCTACCCTCTCGGGCTTGAGCGCGGCTTGACCCGCGCTGAGGTGTGCAGTCGACTCGGCAGCCGCTTGGCAGAGGTCGAGCGGCTGGTCCTTCTAGCTGCAGAGGGCGCTGCCGTCGATGCCTGCGTGACTGTCTACCCGGCCGGCTCCGAAAAGCAGTGGATGCTCGACTGGGTGGTGGATCCTGGGAAGCGGGAGACAGTAGCACCCGACGGGATAGTTCAGACTGGCCTGGACCGCATCCGACATCTGGCGGCGAAGGGGACGCGCCGGGCAATCGATGACGGCGCCGCGTCGGGGACGGGTGGTGCCCCTGCAATGTGCAGTGTCGAAGCGCGAGGATTGCGTGAGGACGGGGACATCAAGGCTGGGCTGAGCAGAACCGGTTTCCAGGCGGTCCGGACGTTCGTGATCATGGCCTGCGATCTGGGAACCGCGCCTACGGCCTTTGCGTCGAAAGAGCGCGTTCCTGAGGGAATATCGCTGCGGACTTACCGGTCGGGGGATGCGCCGGCCTGGATTGCGGCTTTCAACGCTTCGTTTTCCGACCATTGGGGCGGTTTTTCGTATTCGGACGAGAGTTGGGCCCGACACGCCACCTCGCCCCGTTTCCGCAAGGAGATCAGCGTTGTGGCCGAGGCGGGCGGGATTTTCGCCGGCATCTGCCATTGCGCACCCAGTCTCAATCCCAGGGAAAAGGGCCTCGCGCATCTCCACATTCTTGGCGTTCATCCAGAGTTCAGACGCAGAGGCCTGGGGTACTGTCTGATGCTTGAGGCAATGGGCCGGCTGCGGGAAAACGGGTTCGAACGAGTCGAACTGGATATGGATAGTCTGAATTTCAAAGCCTTGCCGCTATACGAAAATTTGGGCTTCCGCGAGCAGGAGGCGATTTCAATATATCGGAGACAGATAACCGTGTAACGTGCGGCTGGCCGCGCGGGGGGAGTGCCATTTTCAATGAAGCAACGTCGCGCAGAGACATAAATGTCCGATTACAGGGCAGGGATCGTCGGTTGCGGCCACATCGCACGCGTTCACGCCGGCGGCTACCGGGCCACCGGGGGCGTAGAACTGGTGGCGGCGGCCGACATTGTGCCGGAGGCGTTGGAGACGTTCGGGGAAGAGTGGGGCGTGGAGGGGAGATACACCGACTACGCCGAAATGCTCGCCCAGGAGAAGCTGGACATCCTCAGCGTCTGCACGCGTAACCATCAGCACTTTGAACCGACTCTGGCCGCAGCGGAGGCGGGCGTGCGCGCCATCTTCTGCGAAAAGCCGATGGCGATGAACTTGGCCGAGGCCGACCGAATGGTTGGGGCCTGTGAGCGGGCAGGTGTCAAGCTGACAGTGGATCACACGATGCGGTTCGAAGCGAACTACGTGCGTATCAAAGAGCGGATCGAGCAGGGCGCGATTGGAGAGTTGCTCAGCGTAGAGGTGCGAGCTATCGGCGATCTGGGCGAGCTGACGCACAACGCAACACACAGCTTCGACACGCTTTGCATGTTCGGCGGCGAACCTGAGTGGGTGTTCGCCCATCTGGAGCGCGATGTCGAGCGCAACCGGGAGAGAGAGGACCTGTTTGCCCTGGTGGGCTTTGCCAACGGCGTGCGGGGCAAGCTGACTTACGGCGGCTATACGAATTACCGGTATGAAGGCTTTGTCTGGGAGGGAACTGAGGGACGTATCGAGGCAAAGGCCGGTAACGGCTGGCTGCCGCAGGTACGCTACTGGACACACGATCAGCCCGGTGAAACCGAGTTCCGCGATGGCACACCGATTCCGACGCAGGAAAATGAACCGTGGGAGGCTGCGATAGGCGAGGTTGTGGCCGGCCTTGATGAAAACCGCAGATCGATCTCCGACGGACGCGCGGGCCGGCTGGCGCTGTCAATGACGATGGCGGCGTATGAGTCGCGGCGGCAAGGGGGCGTACGGATTCAATTTCCTTTTGACACACAGGAGTCGCCCTTGGACATGATGCTGGAGAGCGGGGAATTGCCCAAGATCTGGGGACGCGGCATCAAGGCATGGACCTAGGAAAGGAGTAAGGATATGGCTTTTCTGCGCCATGTGGCATTGAGAACAAAGGACCTGGAAAGGTCGCGGGCGTTTTACGAGAAGATTCTGGGGCTCAGGTTTTTGCGCTACGTGTATGATGAGAACTACCCGCCGGGGTGCTATCTTTCGGACGGCTCGGTCAATATGACGCTCATCCAATACGTAGGCGAGGAGAGGCCGCCCATTGCGCATGAAGGCGAATACATTCACCTGGGTTTTATCGTCGACAATCTGGAGGAAACCTATCACCTGTTGCGTGCCGAGGGGGCGGAGATTCTGGTCGAGGACGTGAAGGTGGAGAGGGAGTTCAACTATGACCATGTGCCGGAAGGATCGCTGAAGACGACGGACCCCGACGGCAACATCCTGGACATCACCGAACGCAAAGATGAGTGGGACGGCGTCCAACTGTAGGTGCGTGGACGCGGTTTCCCGGCTCAGGAAGCAAATTTATCTGACAGGCAGAGACGGCGCTGCTTGGAGTCGAATGACAGTATATATTGACAGTACAAAGGACAGTTCACCACAGGATTCCGGAGGCTTGTATCCATGAGAATCGCCCTGTTTGCACATGATGACCACAACCACATTGGCATTGTAACCGACTTCGGGATGCTGGATTTTTCGCGCGCGTACCAAGCGCAACAGTTGATCCAGCACGGCGACGAAAGCCCGCAACTGATCACTGACATGGTTGCATTGATGAAGGCTGGCCTGTTTAACGCAGAGACATTTCAGTCTACGATGATGTTTGTCTATGAGCATCATCTGAATGGCGCCTTCACAGTCACGGATCCCACGTTGCGCACGCCGATTCCACAGCCTGGCAAGCTGATCGCACTGGGTGGAAACTATTCCCATCCCGGTGAGGAAGATCCGGATGAGCCGCCGCTCTTCTTCAAGCCGACCTCTTCCATCATCGGACCCGGCGAGCCGATCGTCTTTCGGCGCGGACTTAACGTGGTGGAGCCGGAGATCGAGTTGACCGTCATCATTGGAAAGGAGGGCAGCCACATTTCGCGGGCGGATGCGGATGAATACGTTGCCGGCTACACGCTGCTCAATGACGTGACCGCGCGTGATCTGCAAAATGTTGCCTTCGAAGTGCAGCGTCCGTGGTCATACACCAAGGGGGTCGACACCTTTACGCCGATCGGGCCGCATGTCGTGCTGCCGGGCGCGGTCAGCGACCCACACAATCTGGCGATGACGATGCGCGTCAATGGCGAGGAGATCGAGCACGCCAATACGAACACGATGTTGTACCAGGTTCCCGTACTGATCGAATACATCAGCCAGTACATGCGGTTAGAGCCGGGCGACATGATCGCCACGGGGACGCCGGTGCATCCGCCGGGCCTCAAGCCGGGAGACACAGTTGAGTTGGAAATCGAGGAGATCGGGGTCTTAAGCAATCCTGTCGTGGCGGACAACTGAAATGGGAGAAGGACGACTGCTGAGCCTTGACGTGGCGCCTGCAGCCGGTGTGGATCCGACAGAAGAGGCGCTGCTGAGCGCGACGATCGGTCTTGAAATGTTGGGGGTCGAGCCGGCGCAGATCGAGCAGCGCCAGGTCGGGTTCTGGATGCAGGAGAGGTTGCTGGACGGCCAGCCTGTCAGCGTACCGGCCCAGGCCGAGATTTTGCCTGACCCGCATGGTCGAATCAAGCTGACCTGGTTGGCGCCGCGCGCAGCGAGTTCGCCGCGGCGCGTCAACCTCGAACTGGCGGATCGCGGCAACGGGAATGCCCTGCCCTTTCCGGCGGTCCAGGTCTTGCCGGACGCCAATGACCGCGTCTTTGTAAGTCACGACAATCGCAACCTGTTAGGGTACTGCTACAGCGGGCAGTATCGCAAGCCGTTCTTCTACCCTGTGAGCGGTCCGAGCGGGCGATCGGTGACGCGACTTGGGCACCCGCGCGACTTCGGCGGCGGCCACGACCATCACCGTTCATTGTGGATCGAGCACGAAAATGTCAACGATGTCAGCTTTGAGACAGAGCATTTGCACTTCTATTCCGGAACGGACTCGCCGCTGGTTGGCATTGGCCGCATCGCGCACAACAGATTTCTGCGGCAAGAGGACGGACCGGTGTACGCGCGGTTGGAGATGGCGCTCGCCTGGGTCAGCCATGAGGGGGATGTGTTGCTCAACGAGACCCGACGCGTGCGCGTCTATCCGCTGGCCGGAGGCGAGCAACTGATCGACTTCGGGCTGACTTTCCAGCCTCAGGTTGAACAGGTCACTTTTGGGCAATCTACGTTTGGCATCCTGGCAGCGCGCGTGGCTCATCCGCTGGAAGTGCTGCGGGGGGGAGGGCGCATCCTCAACGCACGCGGCGCGCTGAACGAGGAGGGGGTCCATCGTCAGACTGCGGAGTGGTGCGACTATTCGGGGCCGATCAGCCCTGACGAAACGAACGGGATTGCGATTCTCGGCCATCCGGAGAACATTCACCATCCCCACACATGGCACGTGCGCGACGATGGCTGGATGTGTGCGGCGCCGTTTGCGCGCCATGCCAAGACTATACACGGAGGCGAATCGCTCAGTTTTCGATTTCGAATCTTTGTTCACGACGGTGACGACGCCGACCGCATCGCGGCCCGCTATGCCGAGTTCGCGCAGCCGCCGACGCTGTCTGTGTCAGAGGGAGTGGAAGGTTGACCAGGCATTGACGGGAATCTGGCCACATATCGAGGAGACAGCGTTAAGCATGCCGTACTGTGTGAGGATGGTTCGTCGACCTGGAAGAAATGTGCTAACAGGGCTGAGCGCGGTAAAGGAGGAAAGTTAGATGGCGCATAATCATCAGACGCTGGGGGCGATCTATCCGGACGATATGTGGTTGGATTACGACATCAACCGGATGCTCGATGAGTTTCGCAAGTATCTGCCGGAGCAGATACCGATGGTGTCGGCACGGACGCATGTGCCGATGTTTCCGGTGGGGGCGGATGAGCCGGCCGATGGCAGCAGCGTGGAGCTGGGCATCTGGCTGGCGGAAAACGGAGACATAGAGGCCGCCGCCGCCAGATTGATGCGGCTGAAGCCGAGCGTTTTCGCCTACTACTGCACGACGGCCAGCTTTGTGCAGGGCGTTGCCGGCGACGAGGCGCTCAAGAAAAGGGTCGAGGATGCCACCGGGCTGCCGTGCACAACCGCCAGCACCGCTATCGTCGAGGCGCTCCACGCCCTGGAAGCGCGGAAAGTCACGACTGCCTCGCCGTACATGGAAGACGTGAACCAGGCGCTCATCAGTTTTCTGGCCGAATGCGACATTGAGGTGGTGAACAGCAATCCCCTGCACTATCTGCAGGACCACGGCATTGTGCCGCCGGCAACGATTCGCGAGGCCGCGCGCCGGTCAGACGTGCCGGAGGCTGACGCGGTGCTGATCAGTTGCACGGGACAGAAGACCGCCGACTTCATCAGCGACCTGGAGGAGGAGATAGGGAAACCAGTCGTTACGTCGAATCAGGCGACCGGCTGGCAGGCGTTGAAGATGATGGGGGTCGAGCCGCGTTTGCCCGGACGCGGCGCACTGTTCGGGAACTGAAGTCGATCCCAGATGTGACCGAGCCGCCGCGGTCAATTCAGTCCGCAGCTTGTTCCTCAAGACGATCTTCTACTTTGGGCCAGGGGGGGTGTCTGTAGAGGTCTTCCACTTTGAGCGGAAAGGGCTCTGGCGGGAAATGCGCACATAACTCTCCGCTTTTCATCACCCACAGGCAGTTGCGAGCAGACCATTTGGGGTTCGAGGCTATAAGGCTTGGACTCGAGTATACGCCGGCGATGGCAATGCGGCCCCGTTCGCTGGGATTGGGCGGGCTGTAGTGCCACATGCTGCTGTGCCAGCAGACGATGTCGCCCGGTTCCACCTCGATGTGATGCACCTGATCCTGGATGCCGCTGGTCAGGTGGCGGGGCAATTCGCCGTGGATGCTGTCCGGGTATAGTACGTGCGGGATAATCTCGCCCTTATGGCTGCCGGGCATCATCTGTAAACAGCCATTGGCTCGCGTTGCCGGGTCGAGCGCCATCCAGAAGTTGAAGGCCTCGGTTTCGTCGTCGCGCCAGAGACCATTGTCCTGGTGCCATGGCGTTGCGCTGCCGGTGCGGGCCGGTTTCAGAAAGCAACTATTGAACTTGAGGACGAGGTCGCCGCCTAGGAAGTAGCTTGCGATGCGCGCTATCGCGGGGCCGCCGTGGACGTTGAGCCAGATAAGCGGGGAACTTAAGCAGTAGTTGCTCAGTTTGCGGAAGCGCGCCTCCCGCGCCGTGGCCGAGTCGCCCATCGGATCCATCGGGTCGGCGTCGGCCAGCACGTCGGGCTCTGGCATCAGGACCGTGTTCTTGATCACGCCGCGCAGTTCAGCGGCCGTCTCCTGAGGGATGACGTTGCGAACGATGAAGTATCCGTCCTGCTCATACTGTCTGGCCTGCTCGGCCGTGGGAGACCATTTTTCCATACGCGTATCCTCTCTTAGAGCGGGTTGCGCCTATCCCTTGACGCCGGGGAAGCTTGTATATGGCTTGATAATTACTCTTTTAAGAAAAACATGCAAAATGATATCACTATAGGTAATTCACTCTATTTCCATGTCTTGGAACCCATAATAGTTCCTAATCAGCATGCATCGCGAGCCAAAAAGGACGGAGCCTCATGACACGTAGAATCAGAATCTCACTCGAGAAACATAACGTTTCCGCCGTGGCCGAACTGCTCGATGACGCCGCCCCATTGACCGCAGAGGCCTTCTGGAATGCACTGCCCCTGTCCGGCGACGCATACCACGCGAAATGGGCTAACAACGAAGTTTATATTCTCACGCCCCCGTTTGCAGAGAAGGATCCCGAGAAAGAGAATGCAACCGTCTTCCCCATCCCAGGCGACATTCTCTACCTGCCAGTGCCTCCAGGAAGCAAAGTCCCGCCCGATATGCAGGAGCAGTGCCGCGAGACGGGACTGATCGATCTTGCGATTTTCTACGGCAGGGACAACTACCTGCTGGGGCCGGACGGACATATGCCCGGCAACCTGTTCGCCACCATCACCGAGGGGCTTCCTGAACTGGCCGCCGCCTGCCAGGATCTGTGGCGCAACGGCGCCGGCGACGAACGCATGACCTTCAGCCGCCTCGATGAATGAGCAGTCTCCTGAGAGGGCGGCAGGCAGCCTTCTCAGTCATCGTACTTCTCCTTGGACATGCGATGGCGTGAAGTGAATGACTCGCCATCGGACAGCGGCATCAGCCCGCCAATCATCTCACTGCGCCGGCCCATGTGTGCTGACTGCGGCTCCGTAATTCGTTCCAACTCCGCATCGGTGATCGGGAGCGTATAGCGGACTTGCGGCTGAAAGCGCTGGAACTGCTCGGCATAGGCCACCAGCGCGCTGTTTCCATCTGCTCCATCAGAGGTTTCTGCGCGCTTGCGCGCGTAGGGACCGCCATAGTATTGGCTGGCGATCTGGTCCAAAGCCCGCACCTTCTTCTCGATGACGTCGGTTATATCAATATAGAGATCCGCCCGCGCGGTGCCGGCGTATTCAAGGCTGTTGTTGCCCACATAAGCGGTCGGGTTCATAAAGTAGATGCAGGGAACAGGATGGCGCTCCTGCCGGCCGCGGCCCGACCCGCTCGCCAGTTGCCAGGCGTAGAGCGTACACTGGCCTACAGTTCCGTGCATCTTGAAACCGCCGCTCTCGTATGGGTGATGCGTAATCAGCAGGTCCGGTTTCACCGCACGAATCACATCGGCGATTGCCTCAATCTTATCCTGCGTAACCAGGATATCGTCGTCCTCAAAGCCCAGGTCCCTTACGTCGTCAAAGCCCAGGATGCGGCAGGCCCGCCGCACCTCTTCCAGCTTCTCCTCGACCGCCTCCGCCACAAATCGCTCCACATCCAACTCGGCGCCGGCCCTGCGCCTCTGCTCGCCAAGCTCCCAGTGGTGGGAACGCACGCCTGTCGTCAGGACCGCCGCGGTCACCTGGTCTCCCTGGTCTACATGGTGGGCCAGCGTACCGCCCGCCATATCAAAACTGTCGGCTGGATGCGCGGCGACCAGCAGGATATGAATCGGTCTACTTGCCATGATCAGTTTCCTTATTTCTGGAATCTTGTTGTCGTATCAGTGCGGTGGTCCGGCAGAATAGGTGCCGTTGCCTTCACTCCTCCAGCGCTGGGAAGAACGTGAGCTCGGCGCCAAAGTTGGACATAGCGGCAACCGAATCGCCAAGAAGCTTCACCTTGATCTCACGAGTACGGTGGTTGAGAACGATGTCCCGTTCGGCCAGCTCGAATCGGAAGGTAATCCAGCGGTCAGTCGCCGGACGGTTGACGACCAGATAGCCGTTGTGGCAGCGAGGAAGTTCATTCGAACCGTCTACGCTGACCGCGTCCGCCGCAACCCAGCTGGGAAGGCGCACAAAGAGGGGACCCGGCCGCTTGGCACGCACGCGTAGGTGGCGGTGCGTGTAAGGCGACTCTACAGCTACGGCTTTTGTCTCATGGTCGAAATGCAGATTCACATAGTGGCCCGCCGGAGTCGTCTCCACGGCCTGCCTGTAGACTTCACATAGTGACCCAACCGAGCCGCCGACAATGTCCATGTTGAAGCTGATGCTTTGCGCGTCCAATGTCTTGTGCCCGTAAGGCGCGGGAAAGCCGAACCCGCCCAAATGCCTGTCGGCTACATTCCGCCTTCCGTCCTCATTGACGGGGTTGGCCGGCTCGCGAATGAATGAGGTATCCCGCAACTGCGAGGGCAGCAGATGGCAGCGCAGGATCCGCTCTGCGTCTTCAAAATACTGTGGATACCCCCACTGTCCCAGGAGAAGTGCGGTTTCGACGATATCCCCCGTGTTGTTGACCTCGCCGCGGTCAGGGTCGACTCCTTCTCCACTGCTTTCAATGACCCAGCCCAAAGCATCGCGAATGTCGTTCAGACCATTGTCATAAAAAGCACGCACACGCTCCATCAGACCCGCATTGCGGGTCAGGTCGGCCAACTGGGCGAGCGAAGACATAACGCAAGTGGTGGAGTGCGTATGCCCGCCGAATGTCTCTCGATCGTATGCGCCGGACGGAAGATAGAACTCGGCAGTGGCTTTGTCCGCCAGCTCTAGAGCCAACTCGAGCGCGCCCGCGCAACCGGTATGGCGGTGCAGCTTCACCAGCGGACCGATCGCCCGCGCCAGTCCGATAATGAATGTAGTGGAATGGAATTCGAACTTGCTCTCTATTGAATCGGTGTCCCAGCCTTTGTGCGGATGCCACAGCTCCTGAATCGCAGTTATGCTTCGCTCTGCCAGCTCGACTGCCGCCGCGCTGTTGCGGAATCGAGCCAGCGCGTAGAGGGCGTGAAATCCCTCGCGGACGCTATGGGGATAGAAATGCCGCAGCGGGCCGCCCACGCGATCTCTGTTTAGCGGAAGAGGTAGTTCGCCGGAGTAGGAAAAGAAAGCGGCGCGCGCGTGGCGGTCAATACACCTTTCGTCCAAATTTAACCCCAACACGTCTTCGGCGTTGAGGAGGGCGTTCAGATGGCGGCCGGGTACATGCGACTCGGAAGCCGACGTACTGAAGCTGAGATATGCCTCCGGCCACACCCGCGATCCGAAGAAGGGAACGTCGTCGTCATCGGCATTGAAGACCGAACACATCGTCCGGCATCCCAGCCGGGTCGCCGCTGCAATATCGGTGGTGTTAACGTCTGCAAGCATAGGCTTAACGTCCCCCGTTACTGAAATCGGACTGGTAATGAAACTGGAAGCCGTAGAGGCTGCTCTCCAGCAAAGAAAAACAGATGCGGACGGGCTTGTTCCACAACCGGCGCATGTCAGGACTGTCTTTCCAGGTCGCCGAATGCCATATCTGCTCTGAGGGCGCGTGAAGCGGTATCGAATCTTCCAGGCTGAAGCCGGGGTAGGGCTTCAGTTCTGAGTCGAGAAGGGCGACCCGGATCAGGCCATAGGCGCAGTCGGCGTTGACGCGCAAGGCGTTGCCCTCGAACACAAACTGCTTGGTGATAACCTGGCCGGCTTCGTATTTGGGACGGAGCGCGGCCCA
Organism: Caldilineaceae bacterium; assembly: GCA_963662575.1. Classification (GTDB taxonomy): domain Bacteria; phylum Chloroflexota; class Anaerolineae; order Caldilineales; family Caldilineaceae; genus Bin5. Next base: position 3,441,011 of record OY759723.1, on the reverse strand, counting down.
GCCGTCCTCCCGCAGGACGATGGCGCCGATTCCTCGTTGCAGAGGCAGGTCGGGGCGCACGTGATCCATCATGGGGCTGCCGAACCCGTAGCGGGTCAGCTCGTCGATGTGCCGGCGGGAGGCTGCGGCGGAAGACGGCGGCGCGTGATTTGAAACGCCGGCGGGTCTTGTGTCGCGCTGTTTGTGGGGGAATGCCGAACAGGGGATAACCATCTGCCCCTGGTGGAGGAGATAGCCGGCGACTGTGTGACAGAAGTAGCCGTAGTACTGGCTGCCGGGCGGGCCGTTGTCGGCCCAGGGGCGGTAGCCGTCGGCGCGGAAGAAGCGGTGGCCGTCGCGGCTGGCATAGAGGGCGGCCTTGGTGTGGAACTGATCGCGCTGGTTGCTACCGTTGCGGTTGACGAGCCACTGGTGCTCCCCGTGCGCCTCCTCGACGATGCCGATGTAGATGCCGCCCTCCTTGCGCACGGACATTGTGTGAAACTCGACATTGGGGCCCACGTTTGGGTCCCAGTCGCTGGACAGGATGATCTGCTTGGGCGACCAGTTGATGAAATCGGCGCTCTCCTGACGGCCGATAGTGCGGACATGGAGATGGCTGGCGAAGGCGTGGGAGGCCTGGGAGTAGCCCACCCATTTGCGGTAGGCGTCGTCCCAGATGACGCGCATCTGGTGGTGGTGTCGAAACGGGGAATTGTCGCTGATCACTTGCCAGCTGATACCGTCCGGCGAGGCCGCGACGCGTGACATGACGCGTTCGCCGCGGCTGGTGGCCTGCATAGAGGGATTGTAGACGGCCAAAAACTTTCTTTCCGGGTCAGAGCGATCGGGATTGAGGACGATGGTGCCGTTGTCGAAGTCGCGCACGACGATATTGGTCTTCTTGCTGTCTTCGAAGGGCTGACAGTCTTCCCTAAGCGGTTTGCGCCAGTACAAGGCATCATCGGACTCGGCGTAGCAGAGAACTACCTCGGTGCCTTGCGACGTGTTCGTGTTTCCGCTCACCAGCGTCTTGTACCACATTTTGAAGAGCTGGTCATCGGGATCGTAGAGAGCGGCTGCGGGAACACTGGTGAAGTGATAGCGTTCCCACGGGAGGTTTTCGAACTCGATCAGGGGAGGCTCGGCATTCTGGGGAGGCGGGACGGTTCGTTCGGCGTCGATCAGCTCGTCGAGAATATAGTTATCGAGGAAGAGCTGCTTTTGCAGCCCAATGTGCTTGAAAGGCAGGCGGTAGTCCGGGTTGAAATAGGGATAGGTGCGGGGGTCGACCGGTCTTTCGCCGGCCCAGGTCTCGTCCATCCTGCGCTGTACGTCGACCATTTCGGTGTCGAATCTTGCTTCCGGGGTCTCGAACTGAGTTTGTTCGGTCATTTTCACCTGAATCGATTGTGACTATAGGCGGGTGGTGTCTTCTTCGCCGCGCCAGATGGGGTCGTAAGTCTGGCTGATGTTCAGCTGTTCGAGCGGGTTCTTTTCACAGGGGCTGCGGTCATGGGTTGGCCCGATCGGGTTCGTGAATCAGGGTACGTTAGAATGAAAGTTGCAGATGGGCCGGGTTACGAATACCTCGCCGTTCCGCATCGAAAGCTCCGACCTTCTCCACGGGAAGTTCCAAGTCAACGGGATGGGGGCACCTCAGACTTTCATTTTTCTCGTCCAGGTAGCGCATTCAGGATTGTTCGGTTGACTTGGAACCTCACCTGCTCTGAGGCCGTTTTACGGGTGGGCCTATCCCATCGGGGCCCCGCCGATTCGCATCGCTTAGGGACACCAAAATGAGGATTTCACTGGATTTCAGGCAAGTCGCTTCGAACCTTCTCGTAAAGAACCGGCGTTTCAAGCAGGTGAGCCTGGTTCTTGCGGTCTTACTGCTTGTTCTGTTGTTGTCCGCGGTTTTCTTTGTCTCCCGGGCCTACCTTGAGGGCCAGGAGATCCGGAAGTACGTTGGCGGCCCATACAGTTCACAGTTGCTCTACTTGCAAGGGTGCGCGACCGGTACTGCAGACGGTGGAGGACAGATAAGCAGTGCGGCAACATTGGAGGAGCAGTTTGACGCTTGCCGGCGGTCGTTAGGTGGGCGCCCCGGCTACTACATTTACGACTTCAACATCAAGAGGTCGGTGGCTCTTTCAAAGGGAGACATGGAGAGCTTGAGGAAATACGAGATCTTTCGTTTCCCAGACTCTATTCTGGGCAGAGTGGAGAAGAGTCAGACCAACCCGTTTAACACCATTATTCCTCTCGAGGACTTTCCGGGATTCAACTACGATTGTGCTTTCGAAGAGGATGGGGATGAAGCCAGCTGCAGTCTCGCTCCTCTAAAGTGTGATGTGAGCAGTGACGCGATTCAATGCAACGTGTTCAACCCTGACACGGGCAGTTTCGACAACCACGCCATCAAGAGGGACCAAGCTCTCGATATTCTCATTCCCCAGGGTTTTATCAACGGACCTGACCTCTATAAGCTGCTGAAACCGCGCTTCTTCCCAGCACTCGATCGAATGTAGTTTGGCAGAGTCTCGAACATTCACTGGGATGCACATGTCTACATATAGTGCTGCTGAAACGGTTCTCCGATCAGGAGCGGCTCGTTCTTGACCCGCCGGTGTTCGTAGAGCTCCTGCACGCCTTCCGGAAAGGCATCAAAAATGTGGGCGGGCACGAATGCGCAGTTGCGTTTGCCATAGTCGACGCTGAGCCACCAGGGCGAGTATCGGGCCACGACTGAGGTCCTGATTTCGTCAGTCGAATTGGCGCCGGCGGAGTGCCAGATGCGGCTGTCGATGAGGATAACGTCGCCGGCGTCCCCGCAGATCTGCTCCTCGTGAGGCATCGAACGCATGCCGTCGATCCCGTCGCCTTCGCCGCGTGGATTGCGGGGGTCGCGGTGGGTGCGGGGGACGACCCAAGTGGCGCCATTCTCGGGCGTAAATGGGTAGAGCATCCAGATCGAGGTGATACTCATTGTGACATCGGCGAAAGGTTGATTGACCAGGCCGCAGTAGGACCTGTCTGTCAAGTCGTGGGGCCAGTCGGTGTGGAAGTTGCGCCATTCAGGCGGGTTTCTGAAAGGAGGCACGCTCTTGAATTCGGTCTGGGAGATACGCACTTTGGCATGGTTGAAAGCCGTGCGCGCGACTTTGAGGAGACGTTTGTCGGCGAAATAGGGCGCCAGGGACAACATGTGCGTGACTGCCGACCAGTCATGCTCATTGTATGCTTCCAGACCGGCTTTCATCTCATTGTCTATGTCAAGACGAATTTGGTTAACCTCTTCAGGGGGAATGACGCCTTTCAGGAGGCAGTAGCCCTCCAATCGTAACTGAACTGATTCTTCCATTTCGAAGGCTCCTTCTGAGCGGACTGGCGCTATAGGTGACTGCAGACAAGCAGAGCGGCGCGGCCAAGGAGTTCAGGCTCACGAAGGCTAAAATCACCCCGGGCAGGGTAGAGGAGAGTCGACATCATTCTCCACCTGCCCTGCCCGAGTACTCTCTAGGTTTATCGCACTTCCATCCGTTCAGCGCCAGTCATCGACCGAAGCTGTACCCGCATAATTGCAACCCATAATGCGCCAATAGCCGTTGGTCTCACCACCGACGACGACTACATGGATTTCGTCGGGCTTGTAGATCGGTATCATCTCGTCGCTGGCGGCCTTTAGCTTGGTGGCATAGGGCTCGACACCGTTGAGCGCATGTGGATAAACGTAGTTCTCGATCAACTGGTAGTCCCAGTAGACGCCGGCCGGCATCGTCGCGTTGTCATGCACCCACTGGATCAGCTTCTCTTTGGTATCGAAGCCGCCGCGATCGATGAACTGCTGCGCGGTGATGGGGTCGAGTACAAAGGTCGGTGGGCAGTGCGGGTTGAGGCCCTGCAGCATATTGCGAACGTGGTCCTGCCAGTGATTTGCACGAAGGCCCAGATTAAAGGCTGTCGAACGGCAGCCGCCAAAGACACTGACCGCGCTCTGGTCCGCCTCGAATCCCTGCTGCACATGGAAGGGCACCCACGGGCTGCGCTCTTCGTTCTCGGCAAAAGTGACGCTGTTGTAGGCGTAGTTGTTGCCCTGTGAACCGAGATACGTCTCCGTAGGAACAGAGCCGCCCTGCAGGTTCTGCGAAAGCAGACCAAACGCGCGGCCGATCGTGGCATTGGCGTGGTTGTAGGGGCCCATCGCGCCGATGCCCCAGTTCATCTCGATTTCACGGCGGACCGGACCGTTGACAACAGCCATCGACGCTGCCGAGCTGGTCGTGCTTGCCCGCGCCGACGCGCCCGTCGCTGCCAGCGCCAGGATTACAGGGAAGTATTCCGGCCTGGCACCGGCCATCACGGCATTCACCGCAACCTTTTCAACAGTGTATTCCCAGGCCTCGCGCGTGCCCGTTGGCCGCATCTGGCCAACCACTGTGTCCGGGCTGCGGCTGGTGCCTTCCAACATGCAGGCGACCCGTTCCTCGGTTGGCAGGATGATCGGCAGCATGTCGGTCCAGAGGTTTTCGACAAAAAGCTGGTTGAGATTCTCCTCGCTGTCCTCCTCGACGAAGCGGGGCGTGGAGCGATCGAAGTCGTGGGCGCGGGTCTCATCATCTGACCGCGGACGGGTGAGCGCGGCGATCACTTCGGTCATGAAGGGACGGCCGGTGATGTCGTCGGGGCCGTCGACGTAGGCCCGCAGTTGGTCGGGGGAGCGGCCCATGACGGGCTGCGGCACATAGGCGTGGCGCAGGTAAGGAATCCCCTGCTGCAATGTGGAGGCCTTTACCAGAGGCTCAAATATGCCAGTCTGGATGGAGGCAGTAGGGACGTTGTACTCAGTTTCCAGAATAATGCATTGGTCGGCGACCGCCGGCGCGCAAGTACTTCAATGCCCGACGGCCATGACGGCCCCTGCTCCTTTCTGCTGAATCTCATTATAGAGAGTTTCGTCGCGCTCGGTATAGACACCCGATTTGCGCCGCACCTCTACTTGGATGTCGGGCCGGTTATCGCTAAACCAGTTGGCCATCTGCTCGACCAGAATATCGCCGTCGTCGAACCGGCAGTCCACCAGATAGACCGTCTTGCCGGCCAGGTCCTTGACCCGCGGCGCCAGATGCTTTTGGTCAATCTGGGGCGGGTAGCCCATTGGGTTGTGTACCTTCAGTTTAGTACCCATGCTTGTCTCCTTTTCATTTCTAAACGATGACTGCTCAGCTACAATCAAATTGCGACCCCGTGCAAGGCGAGCAAATGTATCTTCTCTCTCCTCATTTCTCTTCACACCAATCCTCAATCAATCGCCGCAGTCTCTGACCACTGACCACTGATCACTGATCACTGCAGTTCTGGGCGGTCGGGCCTTCGGCCCTCCCTTGTGCAGGGGCTGCGCCCCCGCAACGCCCCCCTACAAAAACATGCCTCATCGACCGTACGCACTGATTCCAGCTGTGCGGCTCATCCAAGGCGGCTGCTGCCAACGAATTCACGATGAGCTAGCCTGAATGTCGGCGAGCATGAAATGCTGGTCCAGTCAGGCGCCGTCAATGTCTTTTTTGGCCACTGTATGAGCGAATAGCGCCTGCCCGCGCTCATTCTGTCATGGATTCGAAAAACTGAAAAGCGTAGATGCTGGCTTCGTGCAGGGTAAAGCGGATGCGCACCGGCTTATTCCACAGCGCGCGCAGATCGCTCTTTCCTTGCCAGTGGATGGTGTGCCAGATTTGGCCGGGCGCGCCGATTACCGGGTCGCATAGTTCAGTCGAAAATCCTTCGTATGGCGTAAACGTTGGGTCGAGGAGTTCGACCTGCAGATACCCATAATGGCAGTCGGTGTTAACACGCAGAGCATCGCCTTCAAATACGAACTGCTTAGTGTAAACCTGGCCGGTTTCGTACTCGGGCATGAGCCGGGCCCAGCCGTCCTCGCGCAGTATCAGGCCGCCAACCGCCCGCCGTATTCGAGGATCGCCCTGCAGTGACTGGCGGGCGCGCCACGCTTTCTGGCGCCGCTCGAACTCTTCCTGCGGATACATTGGGGAGGGGGTCCTCCCACCCAGCCAGCTCTGCTTCTGGGGATTGGCGCTGTACGGGATCACAAGCTTCCCGTTATGAACCAACTCCCCTGCCGGCGTAAAACAGGCAAAGCCATAGTCCTGATCACCCGGCGAACCGGTGTCCATCCAGGATTCCGGGCCGCCGACCCGATGCCAGCGCTTGCTGTCACGGCTCGTGTACAGTCCCAGGCGGCAGAAGGCCTGATCGCGCCAGTTGTGGCCTTCGCGCTCCTGCCAGAAAGGTTCGGCCAGGAACTCGCCGGCAATGCCGATGTAGAGCCCACCAACTTTGCGCACCGACATATCGTGCATCTCAAGATCGGGCGGCAGGTTCGCGTCCCAGTCGGCGGTCAGGACTACCTCTTTGGGCGACCAATTGATGAAATCGGGGCTCTCCTGGCGGCCAATCTGCCGCTTGCGATAGAGGAAGTCTTGGTGATGAGAGTACTGGCTGTAGCCTATATAGCGCTGGATGCTTTCGTCCCAGATGATCTTTTGCTCATGGTGATGGGGAAAACGACTTGATTCGCTGATCGTGTGCCAGTGGATGCCGTCGGGCGAGGCGTCGACGCTGGAGAGGCGGGGGCTGCCGGGCGGTCTCTTGGCGGCAGTCTCGGGGGGCCAGTTTACGAGCAGGTATTTTCGCTCGCTGTCTGCGCGGTCGTGGTTCAGAGCCAGGCCGGACTGGGACACGTCGGGGTGAACGATGTTTGTTGCAGTATGACCCTGGAAGGGTAGGCAGTCGTCGCGCAGCGGTTTCTCCCAGTGGAGGGCGTCTTTCGACTCTGCGTAACAGAGAACCTGGCCCGTGTTGAAGGGGTCGTTGGCTAAGCCTTGCCAGTACCACATTTTGAATAAACCGTCGTCGGGGTCGTGAATGACGCCGGCCGTGCCCGGGTTGAACTGCACCTGCTCCCATGGGAGGTCCGACCACGACAGCAGCGGCTCGGGGCTCTTCGTTGGGGCGCATATCTCCCTGCGCACTCCGTCCAGGTGGTCGAGAATGTAGTTGTCCAGGAAGAGTTGTCTGTCTGTGCCGATATGAGGGAAGGGAACCTTATAGTCGGGAGGAATATAGGGATAATCCCGGTCGACGGGGCGGCTGCCACTTAAGAGGGCCTCAGTCTTCTGTTGAATGTCGAGTGGTTCGGTAGGGCTCTTTGGCTCAGGTTGCGACATAGCAGGTTGGATTCCCCAGTGTATGCGTTGCTGTTGCTGGTGCCGGCTTCCTCAAATCCCCCACTTTTCCCGCATTTCGGCCATCGTCTTGCGATTCTCGGCCTTGGGAATCTGGTCGGGGTGCGGCCCCATATGGCGTTCATCGACCGGCTGCGAGGCCAGCTGGTAGCGGTTGTCGGTGCTGAGGCGGTAGAGGTTGGAGACGTTGTCGAGCGAGCCGTGCAGGAAGTACATGCCGAAGATAATGACATCACCGGCGCGAAACGGAGTGGATGACCACTTGACGTCCAAAATGTCGATCAGTTCAAGCGGGTTGCGGCTAAGATGGCCCTCGGTCATATCATTATGCGCGTCAGCCGCCCCGTACGTACGCCGCAAGGCGTCCAGCTTGTTCGAGCCAGGGCAAAAGGCCAGCGTGCCCATCTCCAGCGAGAGGTCGTCAAGCGGCGTCCAGACGGTGTAGAGTTCCTTGGTCCCTGCCCCCATAAAGACGACGTCGTAGTGCGCGCCCGTGCTGTGGCCCCGCCGGACCGCGCGCGGCCATTTGTGGTCGAGGGTCAGGGCTGGGCCGCCCAGGAACTGTTCGAAAAAGGCCATAATGCGCTCGGAGTTGACTACGCGCAAATAGGCCTGCATGTTGACTACGACCTCGTTGCGCAGGACCGCGCCTTCGTTTTCGGGACCTATCACGCCCTTCTCAGGCGGGGCGTCGGGATCCAGAAGGCCCTCTGCAGACAGGAAGGAAAGTATGTCGGCGCGGGCGGCCAAAATGGCATCGCGATCGTAGAAATCGCGAATCAACAGGTAGCCGTCCTCCTCGATTCTGGCATGGAGGGCCGTCACGTCGTCGGCAATGTCGTTGGCGTCGCGCGGTGCAAAAATGTTCTGGCCGAAGACAAGCTCGTGACCGGCCATGGTGACTCTGGTTCCGTCTGCAACAGTCGTGGATTGCATGGTTGTTCATTCCCTTTATTATTTCACAATGGCGCAATTCGAACAGCGTCATTCCGTGCGAATCTTACCTGCGAAGACTGTCCCGAATGTGTTGCTCCGTACCTTGTCGCGCGTCTCGTTGCCGACGAGAAATACTCGATCATTCCAGACGGCAACCCGGTGTGACGCAATACCGTAGGGCAATGGATCGAGAGCCAGCCAGTTTCCTTCCTGCGTATCATAGGCCCAGACCTCGTGCGAAAGGCAGACCAGGTCCAGTTCCGGCACGTGACCCATGATGAGGACTGAAGTCCCTTCAGGATTGACAACCCAACTCTGGCCCCCGGTCAGCACGATCCAGCGATCCGCCACTGTGAAAGCGTCGGCAACAAAGGCCCGCGGCGGACGCGGCAACTCTCGCCAATCGCCCGTTGCCAGGTCACATTCCCAGTTTTCACGAAAGGTGACGTGGCTTATCTTGCCGCCATGCGCTGCAGGGTCCGCAAACAGGCGAAAGGCGTTATGGGGCTTTGGCTCTACCACCCCGCCGACGGGAATGTCATGGCCGCCGACGACATAGAGTTTGTCGCCGCAAATGCCCATACCGCACATCCAGCGCGGCTCACCGGGAAAACGGGCAACGACCTCCCAACCGCCTCTGCCCCGTACGTCCAAACGGTAGATGTTGGGGTCGCCGGTAGCATGTTCGTGCGGGTGCCAGTCGGTGCCGAAGGCAGTGTAGAGCTGGTCGTCGTGGGCAAAAGTTGTCGCCACCATCGCTGTGGTGGGGCGGTCCGGCAGCCTTTCCCAATCGGTTGCCCCGGCCTGAATGTCGAGGAACCAGACGTCGGCGGTTGCGCGATTGCCGACTGCGCGGCGTCTTCCTCCTACGACTGCGAGGCCGCCGGTAACGGCCGCTCCGGATGTCCAGCCCGGACCTATCGGGATGGGAGGCAGAGGATACCACTCGCCGATCGGTGGCGCTCCATCCTGTGCGTCGTCGGCGTCATCAAGTATCGGCGCGCCGAAACCGTACTCTGCTTCACGCCAGGGGTAGGCCATGCCGCCGGCAACAAGGAGGCTGCCGTCGACAATGCCGACAGAGGGGCCTTTGATTAGTGCGGGATAGACAGGAGCTTCCTGCCATGTTATTTGCAGAGTCATGTTCCAGGTTCGCTGTGATCCTACGGAAGTGTATACAATCTGAGATAAGGGGTCAAGCATGCCGCTCGGGCACCTGGAAACGCACTGGCGCCCGTCCCTCGCCCTACTTAGATCATACAGAACTTGCAGCTACTAAGCCATATACAGTGCCTATGTGGACCAGACCTTCGGTCACGCCGCCAATCGGGCTATCTCTTCGTGAACTCGTTGGCCGCCACGTTTGACGAGACGCACAGCTGGAAACAGTACGTACGGTCGATGAGGCATGTTTTTGTAGGGGGGCGTTGCGGGGGCGCAGCCCCTGCACAAGGGAGGGCCGAAGGCCCGACCGCCCAAAAAACAGAGAAGGAGGAGAGAGTAAACACCTTCACTCGCCTCCTTCAGGTTCGCAAATCAGTTATGGCTGAGTAGTAACCAGAACTTCAGGAACGACACCGGGAATCCCGCTGAGACGATACTCGGTTTGTTCTTGGCGTTGTCTGTCGATTCAGAATCGAATGGCGTACAGATCAGCCTTGTACAGGTCAAATCTCAGGCGGACCATCTGCCCTCGCAGATGGCTCAGATCACCGCTGCCGTTCCAGGTGAGAGGAGCGTCAATGTGGTCTCCGACAATCGGCTGGCAGTCGTCAAGAGTGTAGCCCTCCATATCGCGGATGAAGCGTGTGTCGCTGCCCACGTCAACAGGGCTGGAGGAGAGGATCTGGCAGCGCAGGAAGCCCGAGAAAAGGGTATGCGCATTGATGCCGATCGAATCCGAGTTCAGTTCAAACGGAACTGTCCAAAAAGTGCCCCGCCCCCTGCTGGAGAGGGAGACGAAGCCGTCCTCTCGCACCGCAGCGCGTACAAGCCCTGACTCGCTCCCCGCGCCTTTTTTCCGCTCGACCGGTTCGTTATGCAGCTTGCGGTTGACCCCAACATAGGTGGACCACTCCCCCTTGCCCGTAGGAACAACCCCGGCGCAAGCATAGACCGTCTTGTATGCTCCTTGGGCAGAAGGCACAGTCTCGATCCAGGCATTTGGTCCCAATGGCCTGTGCCAGACCAGGCTGTCGCGGCTGGTGGCCAGATGTACATTCATCGTGTCTGGCGTTCGTTCGTACATCGACAACCGCATTAGATGCGCGTCGGTGGCGCCGGGCCAGGTTGAGTAGCCGTTGCAGTAGATGTCCAGGTCGGGCGCATCAAGAGGGTTATTTTCCAGGATCGGTTCGGAGACTGGAAAACGTCGAAAATTGTCCGATTCGGTCCGGTTGACCCCGCGGCGCTGCGACTGCCCGTCCACCTGACGGGTGTAGAGTACATACTTGCCCAGTTCCGCATCATACAGGCCGATATTCTGGGTGTCGGCATGCTGATGATCCATCAGCGGCTCAGGCAGAGGCGTCCAGTGTAGGCCGTCCGCGGAAACCGCGCCCAGAACTTTGCGTTCCGTCTCGGTCCAGTGACAGCTGACCATTTTGTATCGCTCAGATCGGGCGGCTGCGGGATCGATAAAGACGCCGTGGCCGTGGCGGGCGATGTTGATCAGGTTGTTCTCGGTCGATCCGTTCCACTCCTGAAGACCAAGCATTGGTTTTTCCCAGGCGACGCCGTCGTGCGACTCGGCATAGCCGATCCCGCCTTCGTTCTCATACCAGCAGCGCAGGACGCCGCCGTCCTCCAGGAATGTCGCATAGGCCGAAATATAGTCTTGCTCCCAGGGTCGATCAGCAGCGATCACTATAGTGGGGTCTACGGTGGGCGCGTGAACTTTGAGCGAAATTCCATGAGGGACGCACCAGCCTTCAGTGATGTCGCCGCCCCATTGGGTCCCGTAGCCAGGTTCGACGCCGATCCAGTCGACAAACACCCATTTTCCGCGGCCAAGTCCGTAGTTTCTCACAATTCGTCTCCTGTCACGGTTAGTTGCCAGTAGCCTGGGGGGGTCAATATCGTCTGATAGATGAGATGCGGATTTCGCCGATTTGGCCGAAAAAGTGGCCCTCGCCCAGAAAGTCAAACGCGCCCCCGTGCCGTGCGTATCCCTTCAGGCGCGTGGACACGCTGAACTGGGCTTCGTGCCTGCGGTTGTTGACCAGACTGCGGCCGTCAGGGCTGTGCATCTGCCAGATCAACAGCCCGTCCAGAAACAGTTGATGAAGATCCTCGGCGGCCTCATACTGCCACGCCACATGGTGCCATTCAGTGTCGTCAATGCCCGCATTGGCCGTGTCCACCACAAGCCCGCCCGGACGCGTCCAGGGATGCAGGTCCATCAGTTCCTGCCCAGGCTCGGCTCCCAGAAAATGAACGCCGGGCGCCATACTCCCGTCGGGCGAGTTGTGGGAGGAGAGGTAGAGTTCCCAGACCCCCTGTTCCGTCTTGTCGTACGTACCGCATATGTGCCCGAACGTGAAGGGCTGGTGGTGCTCGTCGGCCTTCTCTCCATGTGCCTGCAAGGGGCCGCCTCGTCTGACCCAGGCTTCCACCGTCCAGGCCTCTTCACAAGTTCGCAGATCCAGCTTTTCGTTGCCCTGGGGTCCGACGAAGCCGTGCTCGCCATGGCCGGTATCCTGGGGAAAGCGACCCTCTCGACCGGGCCAGTGGACGCGCCTGTCGCCGCCTATGTTGGTCCACGTCAATGTCAGCTCATCGTCACCCATAACATCGGGGATGAGCCGGCCGTTCGGCCCCTGCCAGTCATACAGGACAACCGTATCTTCGTCCGGTCCGATGACAAGAAGCTCCGCCGGCAGAACTTTCAGTGCGATCTCCTCCTGCCGGCTCTGTCCGATAGCGTCGACTGCCTTGACCTGGAAGCGACGGGTGGCGGGTTCGGATGGCGTGCCTGCCAGTACGCCCGTTTCGCTGTCGAGTTGCAGTCCGTTGGGTAGAGTGCCGCTCGCGACCTTCCACGAGATTGGCGCAACCATATGGCATGTGCGCATCTGTGCGCGATAGGAGCTTCCAACGAACGCCGGAGGCAGAGAGTCCGTGCTGAGTTGTCCGCTGCGAACGCTCAAGTGGAAGCGATGCCGATCAGTACGGCCGCTTGCGTCGGCGGCAAGCAGATCGAGGGGCTGGCGTTCTACCGCCGCAGTTGGTTTGCCACCGATGGCTCCCGTCTTGCTGTCCAGGGTCAGCCCTGCGGGCAACCGTCCTTCAGCCAGCTCCCATTGGACGGCGCCACTGGCTGCGTCGGTCGACATTTGAACCGAGTAAGGGGCATTGAACGTAGCCGGGGGCAGTTCCCGCCGAACGATAGACAGCCGCTCCGCCACTGGATAGCGCATGATGCTGGAGATACGGATCTCATCAATTTCACCATCGAAATTGCCGTACCCCAAGAGCTTTGGCGGTTCCTGGGAGTGGAGAAAACCGCCGACCACAAAGGGAACGCCGACATTCTCTGTATCATTGACGACCCGTCCCTGCGTGTCGTTGGGCAGGGGAAGCTGGACGCGGCGGATGAGCTGACCGTCCAGAAAGAAGAAGTGCGTCTGGTCAAGGTAACGAAACTGCCAGGCGACATGGTGCCACTCGTTATCTCTGATCCTGGGCGGGTCGGCGCTGGTCCAGCCCCCAGCCTTGGCGTTTTGGAGGAGGAGACCGCTGGTGTCGTGATTCGGATCTCGACCGCGCGGGGAACCCATAAAGCGGGCGCCGGGGAAGAGCCCATCCTGCAGCGTGCAGGGGCGTGTAAAGCTGTGAAGGGAGAAATTCCAGCCCCCGCGCATACCGATTGGGAGGCCCAAACCTTCGTCTTCCGTCCCACAGATGTTCACATAGGTGTTCCCCTGATCGAGGCCGCCTGCGCCCGCGTAACGCACCCAGGCTTCGATCGTCCACGCCGACGTGCAGGGCCGGAGGTGAAGCTTGTCATTGTTGGTCGGTCCAACCAGCAGGTCGGCGTCATCCGCGCGGCGGCCGAACCGCGCGCTGGCGCCGAAGTCCGCATGCGAACCCCACTCCGCCTCGCGATGTGCGCGTAGGGTCAGTTGGTGGTCCCCGCAAGCGTCGCGGGTCTCATTGCCTTCGCCTTCGTCGAAGTGGTACAGGACAACTGTATGGTCATCAGGTTCAAAAGGAGCACATGGAGGTGTACTCAACGGAGATTCTCCTGGCAATGAGGGAAGTGACTTCGGCCCGGAAATGGCGAAACAGGGAACGACTTCAACGCATCGAGACGCCATGTCACCTTTCGATACATCAACCCAGGCTCATGTGGGGATCGAGCGCGTCGCGCAGCGCATCCCCAACGAAGTTAACAGAAAGTGTGGTGATGGCGATGGCGATGGCGGAGGGCAGCCACAGCCACGGCATCGTCTGCAGAATTGGAAGTGACATAGCATCCTGCAACATGCTCCCCCAACTGGCCATCGGCTCCTGGACGCCCAGACCCAGAAAGCTCAAGGCGGACTCGGTCATGATCGCCCCGGCCAGCCCCATGGTAGCCGCCACCACCACCGGGTTAATCGCATTGGGAAGCATGTGACGGAAAACGATCCGACCACTGCTCACGCCGACACAACGAGCAGCCAGCACAAATTCCTGCTCCCGCAGTGAAAGAAACTGGGCGCGCACATAGCGCATTACTCCGGTCCATCCGAATAGCCCAATGATAACCATCACATTGAAAATGTTGGGAGGCAGGATGACGGCGACTGTGACAATGAGCATGAAGGAAGGGAAGCACATCATCACGTCGGTAAAACGGCTGAGCAGCATGTCCACGCGGCCACCGAAATACCCTGCGACTCCCCCCAGGACGACGCCGATGCTGACATAGATACTGACGGCGACGAGGCCAACCGCAAGCGAGACCCTGGTGCCATATACAAGGCGAGTCCAGACATCGCGTCCCAGCGGGTCAGTGCCCAGTACGTGAGCCGCAGACGGCGCTTGCCGCATCACCGTCAGGTCGATGCCGTTGGAATCGTAGAACGTTACTACGGGCGCAAGAATGGCGAGCAGGGCAAAGAGGGCCAGGGCTGCCACACCGATCACGGCCAAGCGGTGGCGGCGAAAGCGGCGTAGGAAGCGATTCTCCGCCTTGGGCAAGGAATGCAATGCGTCCGGCGACATCTGCGTTGGGACTGGCTGCCGCGCCTCACGTGCATCGTCTGCCGGAGTGGCTGTCGTATCGGCCATGCCTCTTATCTCACTCATAGCGGATTCTGGGATCGGCCCAGGCATAGGTGATATCGGCCAGGAGATTGGCGAACAGTACCATCGAAGAACCGATCAGATTCATCGCCATGATCATCGGCTGGTTGCGCATGAAAATCGACTCCATGCCCAACTTGCCCATACCCGGCCAGACGAAGATTGTTTCGATTATAAATGAGCCGCCGATAATGCCCGGAAGGGAGAGGCCGATGTGGGTGACTACCGGCAGGAGGGAGTTGCGAAAAGCGTGGCCCAGATAGACGGACCGTTCAGGCAGGCCCTTTGCCCGAGCGGTGCGGACGTAATCCGCGCCAAGCGCATCCAGAAGGCTGGCGCGCGCGTAACGCATATGGCCGGCCAGCCCCTCAAAGCCCAGTACTAGCGCCGGCAATGCCAAGTAGTGCAGGCGGACCAAAATGTTGTCAGGGCCGTCGAGCGGCGCCCTGCCTCCGGTGGGAAAAAGGGGTATCTTGAGCGAAAACAGGTAGAGGGCTATGATGGCAAATACAAAACCGGGCGTGGATATCCAGACGAAGGCCTGCAAAGTGAGAAAATGATCGAGCACCGAATACTGCTTGATGGCTGAAATGATGCCCAGCGTGGTACCGACGACGAGGGAAAAGAGGATCGTAACGAGAGACAGTTGCAGTGTTGCGGGCAACACCTGGGCCATCTCTTGCAGAGCCGGCTGCCCGGTTATGAACGAATAGCCGAGATTGCCGTGCAGCACCAGTTCGCGCAGCCAGATTCCATAGCGAAAGATCACCGGCTTATCCAACCCGTATGACTCGCGCAGCCTCTGCAATTGCGCTTCATCGACCCCCATCTCCAGTCTGAGATTGGGCGGCACAAGCGCATCGACGTAGTCGCCCGGCATGATCTCGCTCATTATGAAGGTGAGCGTGACGATGCCCCACAAGACAGGAACGGCGATCAGCAGGCGGCGAAGAATGTATCGGGTCATCGAGGATTCTCAGATGGTTGGCTAATAGCCCGCCTCCCCCAGCCGTTTAGCGCGCGCAGCATTTTAAGCAGGCGATGGCGAAGGTCGGGGTCCATCCCACTCCGCCGCAAAATAGAAGCAGAGTGGGATGGTGTACCAGTTTTACTCTTCCATCTTGTACCACAAGTGGGCATTGAGTTTCGACCACTGGTAGTCGTGCATGCCGCCCAAAGCGTAGGCGTCCATTCCGCCGATATTCTCGCTGATCGCATAACCCATGTGGTAACGGTGAAGCGGGATGTATCCGATCACGTTCTCGGCGATGATCTGCTGGATCTCGTTGTAAAGGGCCTTGCGCTGGTCCGTATCGCCGGTTTCCTTGGCCTGGATGAACAGCGCATCTATCTGAGCGCATACGGTGTCGAGTGAGCCGTCAGTCGGCCAGATCACGTCTCTCTGGTTGGGAGGATTGTCACAGCGGTAGGTTCGATAGTAGCCATGGAGATCGACCGGGTTCCCCCAACCGGCATGGGAGAAGGAGTGCTTGTTCTCGGCTACTCGATCGTTCCAGGCCTCGTTTGGCACATGAATGACTTTGACGTTGATCCCTACCTCACTGAGGTACTTCTGCATCAGCAGCATGAAGTTCTTCGCCTCTGTGCCCGAATGGTAGTAGATCAGTTCGTGTTCTTTTTCAGCATCCCATACGCCGTCAGCAGCAGCCTCCGCCAGCAGGGACATCGCCATCTCCGGATCATATGAATAGGTAGGCACCTCGTCATTGGTCCAGCCATCAACGAAGGAGAAGGTGTGCCAAGGTTCGCGCAGACCGAAGTAGACGGCGTCCCCGATCTCCTGGCGGTTAATGGCGTGGCTTATGGCCATGCGCACGCGCTTGTCCCAGAAGGCCGGCTGACTGAGGTTGCCGACGAAAATGCTGATATAGTTCAGTCGCTGCGTCTGGACATCGATATCAGGCAACTCCTGCGCCTGTTGGTAGAAGTTGCCTTCAACCTTCATTACGTCCAGTTCACCCTTTTGCAGGGCGATAAACTGCGTGTCGGGCGGGCCCATGTTCTGAAACAGAATGCCGTCGAGGCATGGGGCGCCTTCCCAATAGTCGTCGTTGCGCGCCAGGCGGAAATACTCATCCTTTTTCCCGTCCACTAATTTGAAGGGACCGGTGCCGATCTGTGTCTCGGTGGTGAACCAGAGCGGATTGCCAGAGTCCTTCAGGTCGGGCACACGCCACTGGTTGTAGATGTGCTCGGGCAGGATATTAATGCTGCCTATGAAGCGGGAGAAGTAACTTACGTCCGGTTCGGCGAGAGTGAGGCGCACAGTGTGATCGTCGATCACTTGGATTCCCTCGATCTCATCGGTCTTACCATCGAGGTAGTCCAGCGAACCCTTCAGCGCTATCCAGTTGCCGGGCTGGGCGGGGTTCACCCATGGGCTGTCAAGGTCGTTGTGCCACGTCCAGGTGAAGGCCACGTCATCGGCGGTGAAATCCTCGCCGTCATGCCACTTCACGCCCTGGCGCAAATGGAAAGTGAATTCGGTGGCGTCATCGCTGATCTCCCAGCTTTCTGCCAGATCGGGATGGGGAACGTTGTCGGTGCCGGTGCGGATCAGCTTGCCGAAGACTAGCTTCTGCTGCTCATAGCCCCAACCCCATATAGGAACCACTGAGGACCTTGTACTGAAATCCAGGACCAGCGTGCCGCCGCGCGCAGGGCAGACATCATCCCCGGTTGTAGCGCTCTCTGCCGGGGCCTCAGCCATCGTTTCTGCCGGCTGGTCGGCAGCCGGCTCTACCGACGCCGGTGTACAGGCGACTACAACTAGAGCCAGGACGAGAAGAAATGCAACGTACTTGTGCGAAGACATTCTCTACCTCCTTTTGATTGTACCTTGAATAGACGTTACTGAAACGCGTTCGGCTGCAGTGGGATAGCAAGAGTAGAGTTTATAAAATATAATATATCAACAACGACGCTGGCTTGTCAAGCGTGCTTGAACTGCCGGGTGCGGTCCAGAATTGGTGTACAGATTCCTATACCCCGGGTAGCAACGGAGCCATCACCGCCCACGCAAAGGACGGTGGGATAGGCCTTGCGTCTGCCCGCTGCCTCTCCCAAAGCCGGCGAACAATTTCAGCCACCGCCGGCATGAATTCCCCTTCTATTCCCACCCCAAATGTGGACAGCGCCCTGAACCGCCTGGCTTGGGCGAGTACAAGGCAACCTTTGGGTCAGCAATAGGAAATGATTCGACGGGATACTGTACTTGTGAGCGAGGAGGCGGCCAAGTCTTGGGAAATGCCACTGGTCTACAAGAGGGTGTGCAGCCAGAGGCGTTAGGATATGCCTGTCTGGTAGAAGCAGGGATCAACAAGCCTCCCGCTACACGGCGGTCGGGGGCATTGGAGCACGCAGGCAGCGGGCCGGCCGGTTCTTCCCTGGCTTGCAGCGGACGTACCGTTCTGAATAGTAACAAGAAGATTAGCGAAGATAACGCCAGAGCCGTTACTTCAGACTAGTGCTAGTCTCCCTGCTTTGCTATGGCAATGCTGGCTCAGTCGAAAGTACGGCCCGTATGCTTCCGCCCTGCAATGGCCGCCGCCTCGTCACCGGCGGGGAAGGTAATCCCCTCGTCGATCTTCTCAGCAACATTCCCGGCATCGACGCCATCCAGGAAGCCGATGTTGGCCGCCTTGCAAGCCGCGAAGACGCGATTGCGCGCCGCCTCCAGGTCGCCTTCCTCCGTATTCTCAGGCGTACGCACCGTATCGTAGCCAAAGGTCATACGCATATCGGACGGCCCCCACTCGGCAAATGCGATTCCAGGCACGCTCGTGCTGTTTTCGGCATTGGCGAGGGCGCGGCTATTCTCAACCTTGATGCCCAGGATCAGTTCACCATCCGGGTTGAGCGGCCAGACGTCCGCCTTGCGCAGGTAGTCCTGCGTCGGAATGCCCCAGACATAGGCGGCGTTGTCCTGGCCGCCCGAACCGCGCCGGCCCATATCAAGCCCTTCGCCGACACCGGGCGTGTGGAATGGAAAGCGCACCCATTCGACGAACTCTTTGACCGCGCCGGGCGATTCGACATGGCAGAGCAGAATGCCGTGAATGCCCGTCGCCAAAACCTGCTTGATCATCCAGGCGTTGTTACGCACGACATACTCGTCGACGCCGTCAAAGGGCAGCGTGACCAGCACCGGCGGCGTGCGGTGCCCTGTCCGAGTCGGCCCGCCTGCCACCAGCCCCCGCATGAACGCATTCAGCCCCGCAACGTCGAAAGGCTGATGTTCGATGCCGATCACAAGCCAGTCCGCGTGGGTCTGTGCCGACTGCACGCCGCCTTCAAAAGTCAATGTGCGACCGCCGTCCCAGTAGACCGGCTGACCTGCTTCCAAGAGCTCGATAATCTGATTGATTCGTTTCATTGTGCCTTTTCCGTTGAGGTGGGACTTGTCGGATTCTGTCTACCAGTATTTGAACGGCAATACCCCGAAAGGGTCGCGCTGTTCGAGACGCGCAGGCCGCGCAACTCAGACCCAGTCTCGCAGTGGGTGTTCACGATCTGCCAGAGGGAAGGTCGTCCGGCCATGACGATGTGCAGTGTAAACGCCAAGGATCATCTCCAGCGACCAGCGGGCGTCGCGTCCGCTTGAGATCGGCTCGCGGCCTTCCTCGAACGCGGCGATCAGATCGCGTACCATGTAGGCGTTCAATGTGTCGAAGCCGGGGTTATCCGGTTTGAGTACAACCTTCCAGGCCGGCTCGACCATGGCAGGATTGAAGTTAGGATGGGGGCAGTGCAACAGGTATCCGTCCCAGTTGAGCAGAATGCCCTCAGTTCCGTGGATTTGCAGTCCGCCGGGACGGGGGCCGGGACGGACTTCACGACGGTGCGAGTGGAAGGTGGCCATGATGCCACTATCGAAAGCGTAAGTGGCTTCAAGGTGATTGCCGAGGATGGGGCCGATCTCTTCATCGCCCTGACGTGCATGTTCCGGACCAGCGTCCTTTCCGTCCTGGAGGACATAGGCCTGCACCCAGCGAGGATGTCCGAAAAGAAAACAGAGCATGTCGAGTGAGTGTGTGCCGAGGACCATCAGGTCCTGGCCGCCGCCGCGATGGTCCTGTTTGCCGGCGCTGTAGACTTCCTTGACTTCGCCGACGGCTCCGGCGGCAATCATTTCCTTAATTTTGTGCGAATACTGACTGACGCGGCCCTGGTGGGAGACCGCGACTTTGACGCCGGCGCGGTCGCAGGCCTCGATCATTGCGTCGGCTTTCGCTAGCGTTTGCGTGAAGGGCTTCTCGCAAAAGATACCGCGCACGCCGGCCCCGGCCGCGGCGATGACCATGTCATGTTTCTGGTCCATCCAGCGGGGAGCGACGCTGACGATATCCAGCTCCTCCTGTTCCAACATCTGCCGGTAATCGGCGTAGAGGTTTTCGCTGCCGACGCCCAGCCGGTCGCCCGCGGCCGCTCTGCCATCGTCGTCGGCATCGGCGACGGCGACCAGGTCGATCTCCTCCATTCCCAGGTATACGGTGTCCAGGCTGTGGCCGTAGTTGCCGCGACCGGTATGGCCGATGACACCGGCTCGGTATCTTGTCATGTCAACTCCTCTTCACTGACGATGTATGCCTTGATTATCGGCTGTGCAGCCGACGCCCAGTTGGCGTCTCTGAATTCGTCGTTTGTGTAGTCTGCGATTACGACCTTGCCATCCTCCATCTGATCCCAGTTGCTGTAGCCCGAGTCGGCAGTAGCGTCGAGGCGGACCATGCGCTCGCGCCGAAACTGATCGGGATAAGTCCCGGAGTCCGCCCGCCAGGACCAGTCGACGCTATGGCTGCCTGGATTCTCGACCGAGGCGCTCACCGCCCGCCAGAGCGAGACGCCTGGTAGATTGCTGCCGAAGCGGACGAGCCGGGCGCCGGTTATGTTTGCCGATTCTTGCAGAAGGAGGCGACCGTCGACATAGACGGCAATCTCGCCTTCCGAGCGCACGATTTTGTAGCGATGCCATTGCGTCGCATCCAACGGAATGTGGTAGGCCGGCAGCGAGGGTGAATCATTGCCATTCCCCGGCGCGCCTGTTGTACTGTGGAAAGCGGCTTCTTCCTGGCTACTTTGGGTCACTGAAATTCCCTGCGGGGTAATGCGTACGCGACAGCCCGCAAAGAGATCGCAGCCCCCGCTGGATTGATCGGCAAAACGGAGTTCTGCCTCCATTTCTACGCGTGCACCGCTTGTAAGCGCTGGATATAACGAAAAGAATACCTGATCCTCCGGACGGCAGTCGGTTGTCAGCGTAAGGTGACCGCTGTCTAGAAAACAGCGAGATTCGTCCCAGATGAACGATGCCGGCTCGTACCCAAGCTTTTCAGCCGGATCCCAGATGAAGGCATAGCTGGCAAACGTTCCCCAGCGATTGCGGTATGTGACCAACAGTTTGCCGGACCTCAGTTTGTGAACAGCCGTACGCTGGCCGTAGAAAGGAGCGAGTATGGGCTCCTCCCATGTTCTGCCATTGTCATAGCTGTGAATGAAGCGGCTGGGCTGGCCAAAGCAACCGTTACCGAATCCGATTCGCGTGACAGCCAGCAGATGGCCCGGTTCCAATTCGACTATGCCTACTTCCGAGTCACCGTGGTATGGGTCGTCCGACACCGTGGCAGTGCGATCCCAGGACTTGCCTTCGTCATCGGAAAACACTGCTGTGTTGCGGTAGTAAAGGCTGTAGCCTGGAGGGGGCGGGCTCTCGAAGACATTGGTTTCAATCGGCTCACTTCGCGTGTACACAAGCGTCCCGTCGCAAAGATCAACGACATATCCTGGCTCGCCGCCAACGTCGTCACATTGAACCGGCTCGCTCCAGGTACGGCCATGGTCGTCGCTCCATAACAGGAAGTTGGCCATTCCCCGCGGGGGCCGCTGCCAGAAGGCCAGGCGCGGCCAGTCGTCGCCTGAAGCACGATGGCCCATATCGCAGATAATGACGAGCCGCCCGTCACGGAGGCGGCTCAACTGCGGCGCGACCCAGACGCTCTGGTGCTGCCACACGTTTCGATGCGAAATCGAACGGTGACCATGCCAGGTGCGTCCCCCACTGCTGGAGTAGGCAACCATTATGTGTGTGCTGACAGCCGAGTGCGAGTCAGAGAGCCGGTAGACCGCGACCAGCCCTGCCGGCGTCGTGACGACGTTGGCAACCGAATGATACCAGCCGCGCGGGTTGGGGCAGATCAGATCGGCTGGGTAGCTGTTCTGGTCTGCGATGACGAACTTCCTGTCGTCGGGAACGGCTCGCATCGACCTCAATGTCCGGCAGGCAGCGGCAGGTCAACGCGCACATTGCCGCGCGCATGGGATTGAAGGAATCCGACCAGAATCTCTACCGTCTTCTTGGCCTCTCTTGCCGGACTGAGCAGGTCGCTGCCGTTTTCGATGGCATCGATCAGATCGGCAACGCAGGCCGGAATCCTCGTATACAAGTGGGCTTCGAAGGGAAGGAATTCGGAATTATTTCTGTCGCGGCGGATGACGCGACTGTTGTGGACGTCGAGCATGCCGGTTTCGCCGTAGACCTGGAAGGTAAAGCTGGCCGCAAACTGCGACTTGTTGGCATTGACAAAGGCGCGCACGCCGTTGCGGAAATGGACGTAACCAGAGACTGCCGGATCGGTAGCCGGATCTCTGCCGCCGTCCCCCAAATACCTGTCATAATGATCGTAGCCCGGTTCCAGTTCGGCGAAGACCCATTCCGGCTCCGAATCGGCAAAGAAGCAGACGCCGTCGACAAGATGTGTGCCGTTGCGGAACATCATCGCCCGCGGTCCGCCCAGCGTGGCGACAATGCGCTGCACTGCGCCGATCGAACCACTGCGTATCGCCTCTCTGGCCACGTCATAGTGGGGTCCCCAACGATTGGTGTGGTCGACGACAAGGAGGGTTCCGCTCGCCTCGCAGGCTTCGATCATGCGCGTGCATTCGTCCACAGTTGTAGCGAACGGCTTTTCGCAGATGATTCCCTTTGCGCCGGCGTTTGCAGCTTCCACCACGATATCGGTGTGGCGGTGGTCTGAGGTGACGACGCTCACGATATCGAGATTCTCGCGTTCGATCATGGCGCGGTAGTCGGTGTAGGTTTCCAACTCCCCGAACTCCTGCCCCCAAGTATCAGCTACCTTTTCGAACAGCTCCGTCTTCAGTTCACAGACGGCGACCACGTCAGTCTGGGGGATAAGGTGGTAGGCTCCCAGATGTGAGCTGGGGCTGGGCGTCTTCAAGATATTGCCCGCTTCTGCCGCCGGGCGGTTGGCCGCGATTCCTGACAGACCGACAACGCCTACGCGATATTTCTCTGGCATCTGACTGCTCCTCCTAGTCTTCTTCCGCTAGTGATACGTTTAGTTTGTCGGCCCATGCCTCGATCTTATCAAATGTGTCCGCCGGCACGTCGATCCCTTCCGCCAGACGTTGCTGCCGCGAACGATGCTCCATGTCGCCTGGGACCAGGACTTCCTCGAACCCGGGGGCCGGTGGAGTCGTCTTCATGGCATCCAGAACGGTGCGAACATTGCGTTGATAGTTTTCAAGATGTGTAAATGCAGCTACGTCGTAGACTTGCATGAACAGGCCCGCCATCGAAGTCAACTCCGCATTGAAGTCGCCGGCCAGCCCGCCCATAAGACTGAAGAACAGTGAAAGGGCGTAACCCTTGTGGCCTCCAAATGGCAGCAGAAAGCCTCCGTCAGCAAAGTCCTCCGGTTGGGTACTGGGATGGCCGTGTTTGTCGACGATCGCGCCTTCCGGAAGTTCAAGCCCCTTACTGCGGGCCACCAGAATCTTTCCTCCGGCAATCACGCTTGTGGCAAAGTCAATCACGAAGGGAGCGTCGTCTCCGGTGGGAATGCCGACCGCTATCGGATTGGTGCCCAGGGCGCCGCGCGCGCCGCCGAATGGAACGACCTGTGAACCTGCTGCCGAAGCGCCGCCCAGTGTTATCAGCGTGATGCAGCCGGCCCGTGCAGCCTGCTCAGCGTACTCGCCAACACGGCCGATATGAGTCGTATTCTGGAAAGTGACGCAGCAGACCGCCGACTTCCTTGCCCTATCAATAGCCCACTCCATCGCCCGGCGGCTCATATTGTGGCCAAATCCACTGTGCCCGTCAACGTGCACCGTATTGGTGCTCTCACGGACGATTTCAGGGTAGGCGTCGCCGACAATGTGCCCGTCCTCAATGCGGTCCAGGTACATCGGCACAAACTGCACGCCGTGAGAGTCGTGGCCGGCGAGATTGGCATTAACCAGGATTTCCGCAACCGTCGCGGCGATGTCATCGGGGGCTCCCGATGCCGCGAAAAGTCTCCGGCTGACTCCTCGCAGATATTCGGCTGTGTAGCGTTTCGAAGTTGTCATCAGACTCCCCTGAATTTGAAGCGGATTCGCAACAGTTTCTGTTTCGAGTACAGCTTGAACTCTTGTAATTTGGACCTTTGTTTCAACTGCAGTCGGGCCGTTGCGCCCTGGGCGTGATTTCAATCGCGAGCCAGCGGCATCTCAACGACCCGCCCTTCGGCGGCGGACTTATACCCTGCGAGCAGGATTTCGGTAAGCAAAGCAGCCTGTCGCGCGTTCATCTCGCTCTCGCGCTCCTCGACGATGCAGTCGACAAAGTAGCTGGCATCGGTGCGACTATCCAGTGCTGAGGAAAGGGATGCGATCGTGCGTTTGGGTTGGGCGTTGACCTCTTCCTGGGTTGTACGCCAAAAACCCATCGGATCGCGGGGATTGATTTCCGGTGGCGTCCAAGGTTGGTCATTTGCAAAGACTTCCAACCGCGGTCGATTTGCATCGAGAAACATTGAGCCTTCGGTTCCGATCAGGTGGATCTGGTTGGCGCCTCCGGCTGGATGACTCGACCATCCGATACGCCCGCCGGTAATTGTGGCGGTTG
This sequence comes from Caldilineaceae bacterium, assembly GCA_963662575.1. Taxonomy (GTDB): domain Bacteria; phylum Chloroflexota; class Anaerolineae; order Caldilineales; family Caldilineaceae; genus Bin5. Next base: position 3,416,612 of record OY759723.1, on the reverse strand, counting down.
CCCCGCCCTCCAGGGTCAATGAAAGGAAGCCGAAATCTTCCATATTCCGGTCCTGGTGTTCGGCAAAAAAGTAGTTGGCTGTGCTGCCGAAGACGGTCTCGACTGCGCGTCCGGATATCATGCAGACCATCCCGAGCGCGTAGACGCCGATGGCATACAGCTCGGCCTTTGCATCAACGTAATTGGAGATGACGGGCGGGTAGACTGCCTGTCGCGGCGCGCCCAACCTGGCGGTACCGTTGGGTCCCTTTGAGAACAGGTTATCGACGTGAATGGCTGTCAATTCCCCCAGAATACCTGACTCGACGACTCGGCGGGCCTCTTGCACCCAGCCCTGGAGGTTGGAACTGAACATCTGACTGCGCACGCCCGCCCGTTCGACCGCGGCAACGGCCGCGTCGGCATGTGACAGGTACGGCGTCATGGGTTTGTCGACATAGACGTGCTTGCCGGCGTCGGCGCAGCGGGCAGCGATGCGTCCGCGGCGTTCAGGGTCGGCGCAGACGGAGACGAGGTGCACGTCATCGCGGGCCAGGGCATCATCCAGATTTGGCCAGTAGGGGATGTCCAGGTCCTCTGCGAATTGCTTGTTCAGTTGGGCGCGTTCGGGGGGAACGTCGACTTCGTCGCTCAGGCCAACGAGTCTGCAGCGGGGATCGGCCCGCAGGTTCAGCGCGTAGTTTTCCTGATGCGTCAGCCTGCCCGAAATCAGAAGGACGCCCAGTTGCTGGCTGCTCATGTCTGGTCTCCTTCGAGAGACAGAGATACCGGTTTTTTGGCGAGGAGTGACCTATCGATGGCTGCCACCATGTTTGAGGAGGACAAGACTGTTGATTGCTGCATTCTTTCGTCCTTGCCATTGGCAGAGTTCTCTGTTGGCGCGGGTGCTTGGGCATCTGTGTGAAAGATCGAGCCGCGAGCGCCGAGGATGGCCAGGTTCATCGAGGGGTGACCGTGGGCCAGGGTTATTGCCAGAACGGCCGACTCCCCGTTCTCGTATTCCAGTGCGACTGAGAGATGGCCTTTGTCAGGTGAGCCTGTTGCATAGATCCGGCGCGGGTTGGCCGACAGCCAGATTTCGGCGTAGGCACTCATTTCGGCCAGCAGCGGTTTGAGATCTGCAGTGTGTTGTGCTGCAGCCGCGGTCCAGCGGACAAATAGGGGGGCGCCAACACGGCCGCCGGCAATTGTCTCGCTCACGGTCTGATTCAACACAGTCCAATCGTACATGAGTAACTCCTTAAATTCTGCAGCAATGCTCAACTTTGGACTGTGGATATTTGAAGTGGGAATTCCAAGGGCAGGGGGTTAAGAATCTGCTTGGCGCGGGTTGAGAGCGTCATTCAGCCCGTCGCCCAGGAAGTTTATGCCGACAGAGACTATGGCAAGCGTCAGGCCAGGGACAGCGACGAGCCAGGGTCGGTAGCGCCAGCTCAGCGAGTTGTCGCTGATCATTGCTCCCCAGCTGGCCTGGGGTGGCTGAACGCCCACGCCGAGAAAACTCAAGCCGGACTCGGCGACGATAGCCCCCCCAAAACTGAAGGTTAGGAGCACTATCAGTGGGCCGAGCGCGTTAGGAATCAAATGCCTAAGCAAAATCTTTTTCTGGCTGACTCCGATTGCGCGCGCAGCCTCGACAAACTCCCTTTCGCGCAACGTAAGTAACTGACCTCGGATCAAGCGCGCGTAGCCGGGCCACTGGATAAAAGAGAGTGCCCCGAATACAACGATCAGGTCGACGTAGGTAGGCGTAGAGAAGAATTCCAGGCCCGTCGCCTCATACATTGAATCGACCCAGTCGGCAACCGGCTTGCGGAACGTCGCAGCAATCAGCGAAGCGAAAAGGAGCTGGGGAATCGACATTGTTACATCAACGGCGCGGCCTACCAACCAGTCCGCCCAGCCGCCGGAATAGGCGGCTACCGCCCCCAGTAGTGTCCCCAGAATAAGGCTGAAAAACGTAGAAATAATGGCGACAATGCCAGCCGTGCGCGCGCCCCACATGATCCGGCTCAGCATGTCTCGTCCGAGGTCGTCAGTCCCCAGAAGATACTCACCACTTGGGCCTTCGGCGATCCGGTCCAGGTTTTGAAGCATGTAGGGGTAGGGGGCCAATAGGGGTCCTAAGATTGCTGTGAAGAAAAGAAGTAGAAATATGAAGAAGCCGACCATCGACAGCCTGTTTCGCACCAAGCGCTTAAAGGCATCGCTCCACAAGCCGCGGGACTTCACCTCCTGCAATTCCAGTTCAAGCGACAGGTCCGCCGCATTTGCGGAATCCGTCTGAGCCATCCTGTTTTCCTCTGTGCTGTTCCCGCTATTCCTCTAAAGCTGCCGCATCGGGCATTCTTTCCTCTCCTGGACGAACTCCGCTTCAGGCGTCTTAGTCGTAGGCGACGCGGGGATCCAGGATAGGATAGATCAGGTCGACGATGAGATTCAGTGCCATCGTCATACCGGCCGTGAAGAGCACCACTCCGTTGATCATGTTAAAGTCCCTGCCCGCCAACCCTTGCTGAAAAAGACGGCCCAGACCGGGCAGGTTGAACGCTAACTCGAGAAACACCGCCCCCCACATGAAGTCATCCACCAATAGCCCGAGCGAGGTGACTACAGGAACGAGCGCGTTGCGGGCCACGTGGCGCGCCATGACCTTGACTTCGGTCAGGCCTTTGGCGCGCGCCGTCCTGACATAGTCATTTTGCATCACTTCCAGAATGCCGCCACGAGTCTGGCGAATAACGCCTGCAAGTGAACGCGACGAAATAATAGCCGCGGCTACAAAATAGGATGGATGCCAGACGCCCTTCCAACCACGGGGAACGTTCATGATGTCCAGCCAGAGAACCGCGACGATCAGGATAACCGGCACAAGGACATAGGGAGGAATGGACCAAAAGAACAGGCTACCGCTAACGATAGAATAGTCCAGCCAGGTATTGTGAAACCGGGCTGCGATCACACCTAAGGGGATGCCGATAAACGCCATGATCGCTAACACGCCCAGCGCCAGCTGGCCGGAAACGGGCAATGCGCGTTTGATACGCGGCCAGATCGGCGCGGCGTCCAGGAACGAATAACCGAACTTGCCCTGAAGCAGGTTGCCCATGTAAGTGCCGAACTGCTCGTGGAAGGGTCTGTCCAGACCGTACTGACTGCGCAGCTCCGCCACTTCCTCTTCATTCAGATACACACCCTGTGCTGCCCACTGTGAACGCAAAATCGTGACCGGATCGATCGGCCCCAAATAGCCCAGCAGGAACACAATCAGCAGCGTTGCTAACAGAGTTGGGACTATGATCAAAACGCGCATCGAGAGGTAGCGGGTCACGTGTCAATCCCCTGTGGCAGGTCGTGCTAGGAGAAATGGAAACAGGAGGCGGTCAGCGGCCGGCGCCACAAGAGCAGCCGACCACTGACCACTGTTCTTCACAAATTAACGTTCTTTAAGGTAGGTCTCGGTCATCGTGTGCCAGAAGCTGATGCGGCTCTGGCCGTAACCGCCGACCCAGGGCTGAATCTGGAACCAGCCGCGGATGTAACCGGTCGGGATCACGAGCGCAGCGTCGGTGAACTTCTTCAGCATGGCGTTCGAGCGTTCACAGTATTCGGCACTGTTGGGATCCATTGAGAGAAGTGCATCGATCTCCTCGTCCCATCCCTCTTCGGTATAGTTCGTCCAGGACTGGTAGGAGCCGCCGCGGGTGTGGGCGATCCCTTCCAGCAGATAGCCAGGACGCGGCAGGAAGGAGCCACCGCTCGTTACCCGCAGGGCAACAAGCCCTTCACCGTCGACAAACTCGGCCTCGGCGTTCTTGATCTCGACATCCTCGATGCCCAGGTTTACCCGCCACATCTCCTGCACAATCTGGGCAGCGCGAATGCGTGGCGGATCGCTCCCACCGGTCAGTATCCGAATCTTGGGTACGGTCTCACCTGTCGGGCCATACTTGGACTCCGCCAGGAACTCCTTGGCCCTTTCCGGATTGAAGGGATAGGGTTGGAAGTTGGGGTCATAGCACTGATAAGACGGAGCCATCGGGCTGCCGGCGTTGCTGGGCGACTGCTCTCCTTCCCAGGCGATCTCGGCTACCCTGTCCCACTCGATTGAAGACATCAGTGCGCGGCGCAGGTTCACGTCGTCGACTGGCTCATGATCGGGTATGAAATACATTGCCCAGAATGCGGAGATGGGAATCTCACGGAAGGCTTCAGGTTGGTTTTGGCGCAACAGCACAGACGAAGGACCGGCAAGCTGCAGAGCCAAGTCTATCTCGTCGTTCTCGAACATGAGCAGAATCGTCTGGAAGTCACGAATGGTCGTGGATTCGATGCCGTCCAACAGAGTCGGCTTTCCCCACCAGTTCGGATTGCGTTCGAAACGGTAGATTGCGTCCGGCTCAGGCGACAGGTGGGTCGGTTTGAAGGGGCCGCTGACGATAAGATCGGCCGCGTTCTCACCCTGGAAGAAGCGTTCGGACATCGCGCCGCGCCATTCCGTAGCGTCATTGAATTCGTCGGCTCTTTCCAGGAGATCGGCATACTGGGAGAAGCGGGCCGGGGCAGCTTCACGGAAGCCCCACAGCTGCGGCAGCGAGCCCTCGGGGCGCCACAGCTCAACCTTTAGCGTTTTGTCATCCAGGGCGGTAAGACCGGCAATCGTCTCGGTCTCGCCGTCGGCGAACTCGTCAATGCCCACGACCGCGCCCATCACAAAGTTGCGGGGCCATGAGTTGCGGTCGGAGTGGAAAATGTAGTTCCACCAGTCGATCGCATCCTGGGCGGTGATCGATTTGCCGTCGGACCAAACCGCCTCTTCCTGGATATGGAAGATGTACTCGGTGAGGTCTTCATTCACTTCCCAGTCGGTGGTGAAAAGCCCGGGCATTACCGTGCCGTCAATGTCAACCAGGAAAGGCGGCATGAACATATGGCCGAAGTTACATGGGCTGCCGTAGTCGATGCCGGGGAAGGGCCCAGAGCCGCAGCCGCCCTCATGCACGACATTGAGAATCTGATCTTCGGCCGCGTCGTCGGGCATCATTACTTCCGGCATCATCGCATCCGAGTCTCCCGACTCTGCCATGCCGTCACCAGCCGGCTGGGCCGGCGCTACACAGGCCGTCAGCATGATACCAAGGACCAGAATGAAACCTATTAGCAACTGCCTTCGAAATCTCGACATGCTTTTCACTCCTTGCTCAATGGTTGCGCCCCAAAGCGGGACGCAGTGAAATCCTGCCTGATTCTGATGAATTGACGGCGTCAGACTTCAGTCGCCGCACCAAGAACAGTTTTCTCGTCTCCCTCTCATCACCTCCTCCCACCATAAGACTGATGTCTACACAACTATAGCTAGGGGTAAATACTCAGCCGCTATTGATTTGCAACTCTGAACGAGGCAAGCAAACGTGTTCTCGCTCTCCTCACTCCTCTCCCCTAACCCTAATTTTATGGGCGGTCGGGCCTTCGGCCCTCCCTTGTGCGGGGGGACTCCCCCCGCAACGCCCCCCTTAAAACCACGCCTCAGCGACCGTTCGTCCTCATTCCAGCCATGCGGCTCTGCCAACCTGGCGGCTGCCAACCGAATACGCAGCCAGATAGACTGTATGCCAGCGGCGATGAAGAACTGGTCGCGACGGACACTGTAGTTGCGACAGACACTGTAGTTGGCCTGGCGGTTACAGCGGGGAATGCAAAGCAATCCAAATGCCTCGATCAAAAATCTGGCTTTCGCGAACAGTAACCGTTCACCTTCATTGTGTATGCCCTAAGAAATTGCCCAATTAAGAAAAGAAAATGTCTGACCTGATTTCCAATTCCATTCCAAGTAACGCAAATGGCAACGTCTTAAGAATGGAATCCACCATTGGCAATTTCGTTGATACGAATGTGCAGAAAGTTGGGAACTGACTGTCTCGAGCCGAACGATAGAACAAATGGAGAGAAGTGCAACTGAGCGCGGCTATTTCGCATATGAAATCCGGCCGGGGAATTGACGTCATCATGCATAATTGCATCCTATCGTCAGTTAGTACTACAACCGCATTTAAGGTGGTTGCAATAGGGATGGAATGACAGAGAGTTGAGAGAGGCGTCTGCAGTGACATTGACGAGCTTGATGTCGTCTGGCGCGGCGCCAGATGGACCAGGCAAGCCGTAAGGGGGGCGAACGAGGTGGCAAGGGCAAGGCGATTTCGAGCAGACGCCTGATTTCAGGCACGCTCAACTCGGCCAGAAAGGATTCAAGCCCCCCTTTTTCTGGTTGCGTCTGAGACGGAGCCAGGCGAGCCATACATGTGCCATCATCGAGAGTGTAATGTGTCGATACCAACTGGGCCAATAGCGCACCTGATAGTGGTCGAGGCCGGTTTCGCCTTTGGCCTCTTCGAAACACTGTTCAATGGTATAGCGAGTCGAGGCGACCTGGGCCAGGGTCAGCAGCGCAGTGTCAGGCGGCGCATTGGAGAGAAAGTAGGCGCATTCGTGCGGCTTGGTCAGCGAACGTCGCACCAGGAGCCAACTGTCCCGTCCCGGCATCTGGTCTTGATTTTCTACGACCCGTTGGCAGGCCCAGTCATAGATGCGAGCTCCTTTTTCCCCTGCCGCGACCTGCAGACGTTGCCAACGGCTGTCAGGCCAGGATGCGACCACCGCGGGGATCCGTACCGGTCGTGCGCTTTCATCAAGAACGCGCGCTTTGAAAGGTTTGCGACCGTTTCCCTTCCAGGCAGGGACGCCTACCTCTGGACGCACCAGCCATACGCTGTTCTGGACCCCCACAGCAAACACATACCAACGACCACTTTCGGCCACCGCATATCGCAGCGCACGCGCCTCACCGTAGACCTCGTCTGCCGTCACCCAGCGCATCGGCACACCCAGCCGCCACGCATGGCGCAACATCGCAGCCGCCAGTTCAGACTTGGTGGCAAATCCGACGTCGGCAGGCACTTTCGCTTCTTTACCGCGCTCTCTGTCCGCACACCATTCCGCAGACAGATAGAGCCGTCGGTCCAGAAAGGTATGTCCCTGCGTCGTCGCATAGGTCAGGAACACGCCCAACTGACAGTTCTCCACCTTGCCTGCCGTTCCACTATACTGACGCTGTACACCCGCCGATTTTACCCCCTTCTTGAGAAATCCCGTCTCGTCGACCACCCCGATGCCTTCCGCATCGCCGAACCCCTCTATCACAAATCGCTGCAACGCATCTCGCACCGCTTCTGCATCCCACTTCGTCTTGTACAGCAATCGTTGCGTCGCATCCGGCCTCTTGTCGCCCACCGCTTCCGCCAACTGCCAGCCATTCTTCCGTTCCACCGGCGACACCAACCCTTGCACATACTTTACCGCCTGCTGTTGTACCTCTCTACGTCCAAACAACGAGGAAAACCGACTGTGAAACGCTTCAAATTCGTCCGCCCATCTGTCCAATTCGCTCAGTTCCATAGCTCCTCCAGCTCAGCTTGCTTGCTCTCATTATCGCCGCAGGAACCCTATCTTATCAATGTGCGGTTGTAGTATTAGGAGCCATCATACTGGATCTCATACACCGTGTCAAAGCCCTGAAATTTGCCAGAAAATGTACGGATTCCAGCGCTATTGGTCGAGCCGCTCTTGCTGCCAACCCGTCTGTCACTGTTTTTTGCTATGCGAAAGCGGACCCGGCACAGGCTTTGTTCAGAATTTTGAGTGAGCATTGCCCAATATGAACGAAACACTTACACCTCCTCAAATTGGATTTCAATTTTCGCGTACCCTCTGATCGGGCAAAGACAGTTCTCTTGTGGCATAATTGCTGCCACTAGAACATCCAAATACATTTAGTAACTTCCAATTCCCAAGGGAGGTCGGCATGAAACAGAAAACTTACCAACACTATTGGGAGAAGGGCTGGGCGGTCGAGGAGGGGGTCTTCAGCCGCGAAGAAGCCGACCAGATCGCCCAGGTCGCGCTAGAGATCAGCCAGCAGGAGCTGAGCCAGGACAACGACGATTATGTCGTAGACAAGTCGAAAGATGGTGAGATCGCACCCCGCAAGATAGACCGCCCCTTTCTCAAAAGTTGCGAATTCCAGTCCTTCGTAATGGATAAACGGTTAACCAAATTGGTGGAGGAGCTACTTGGCGTGCAGCCCTTGTTGTCGGGAGATCAGATCTTCATGAAGCCGCCACAGTTCGGCTCCGCCAAACCCTACCACCAGGACAATTTCTACTTCCAGTGCGACCCCGGCGATCATGTGATTACCGCCTGGATTGCCCTCGATGACGTCGCCGAAGAAAATGGCTGCCTGCGCTACATTGACGGCTCTCACAAAGGGCCGATATTGCCGCACGAAGCGGTGCCCGGCGAACCATACAACCTCGTTCCGCCGCCCGAACTGATCGATCTTGCCCAGGAGTCGCTGGCCCTTGTCAAAAAGGGCGGCATAGTCTTCCACCACAGCCAGGCGCTGCATACCTCCCATCGCAACGAGTCCGACCACTGGCGCCGCGGCTACGCTACACATTGGGTCACCGCCGAAGTGACTTCAAGTAATGGCACGCTCGACAGAGCTTATTTCCGCCGCGATGACTATCCCGCATGACTCCTTAAGGCAGGATAGGGAATGTCGCTGCGTCGGCCTTTTTTCAATCTGAAGCAGTCTTAACACAAAGAATATCTCACTCAAGTTGAACCATTCAAAGGAGACCCCGTTCATGAAACGCTCCCATCTTTCGCTCCTGTTAATCGCCGTCCTGGCCCTCATGCTGAGTGCCTGTGTGGCGCCGGCCCCTGCCGCTCCAGCCGCCGAAGAAATGGAGGCTGATGCCACACCAATGGCGGAAGAAGAAGTCGAAGCCGGCAGCGAGGCCGAGTTTGAACAGATTCTGGCCTGCGTCGAAGAAAACTTCCCGGCCGAGAGCTACTTCACCAATGATCTTCTGCCTGCTACAGATGCGGCCTGGGAGCCGATGGACTGCGAAAGCGTCGATAGCATTAAGGTCGGCATGCCCTGGGTGCTGAACGACGAAGAAGCGCCCTGGTACAACGCCATCGAGCTGGGTTTCTTCGCCGATGTCTGTCTGGAAGTTGAACTGGTTGCCGGCGGGCCTGGCGTCGACCATCTGCAGACGCTCGCCGGTGGCGCCGTCGACATTGCCGTCGTAGCCGGTGGCAGTCGCGTGCCCTCCATCGTTTCCAGCCCCACCCCTGCTGACGTAGTCGCTGTCGGTACCTTCCTCAAGCACAGTCCCTATATTTGGTTGGGTCTCGATCCCGACACGCCCCAGGATCAACGCTCCGACAAAGTAATAACGCCACAAGACTTTATCGGCAAAAAGGTCGGAATCCAGGGCAATGACGACTATCTATTTAACTTCATGTCCAACAAGTACGACATTCCCGCCGATGAGGTCGACTTGATGGAAGCCGGCTTCACTCCGGATCCCGTGCTGATGGGCGCGATGGACTACATCGGCGCCTGGATCGTCAACCAGCCGCGTCTCCTGGAAGAAAAAGGCTTCATGAATTGGGTCGCCTTCCGCTTCAGCGACTGGGGATGGGACGGCTACGGTGATGTCACTGTTGTCCGACGGGAAACCTTTGAGGAAAATCCCGATCTTGTGCGCCGCTTCCTGGCCGCCCAGACGCAGGGACTGAACTACCTGCTTGAAAATCCTGACGAGTCCGCCGAAATCGCTGTCGTGTACGGCGTCGACGCCCAACTGACCAAGGAACAGGCGCTTCGCCGCTTCGAGTTGCAAGAAGCGCTCGTGCTAGGCAGCGACGACCTGCCCGTTTCCCATATGTCGGCCGACCGCTGGAATATGCAGGTCGCCTCGATGATCCAGTATGACCAACTGGAACTGGAAGCCTGCAAATAGACCGTGCGACCGGCGGCATGTCCACCGGCTGCGACACTGTGGTTGAAGTGTGTCGCGCCCCGGTGGCCTCGACGAGAATTGTGCCGCCAAGGGGATAGCTCACCAAAGAGCAGCTAAGGGCAAGGGCTTTGCTCTTGCCCTTAGTTTGCTTTATGCGCCTTTAAGTAAAACGGTTGCCGTAGCCAACCTGCCTCTACGACTATATTGCCGTTGAAATTCCTCCGCGTTTCCACCATTACAGGACGTATTTGTGAATGGGTAGCCCTAAACTTTGCTTCTGGTTGCTCGCCGTCTCGGTCCTTCTGTTTAGCGCTTGCACTGTACCGGTAGCCATCCCTGCCGCTGAAGGTGGCAATGGTTCGACCGCGGGGGAAGCCGCTGGCAATGATGCCGAATTTCAGCGTATTCTGGCCTGTGTTGAGGAGCATCTCCCTGCTGAGAGCTACTTCACCAACGATCTCCTGCCCGACCTCGAGGCTACCTGGGAACCCATGGATTGCGAAAGCATGGATCAGGTCAAAGTTGGCATGTCCTGGATACTGAACGACGGTGGCGCGCCCTGGTACAACGCAGTAGAGCTAGGCTTCTTCAGCGACCTCTGTCTGGAAGTAGAACTGGTACGCGGGACGCCGGGTCTGGGCCACTTGCCAACACTGGTTGACGGCAGCGTGGATTTCGCTGTCAGCGCCGGAGGCAGCCTGATCCCCGTGTTCGTTTCTGGTCCGGAAGGAAAAGATATCGTCGCAGTAGGTTCCCTGATCAAGCACAGTCCCTACATCTGGTTAGGGCTGGATCATGATACGCCGCAGAACCAACGCTCCGAAAAGGAACTGTCGCCCCAGGACTTCATCGGCAAGACGATTGGGATACATGAAGGTGAAGAACACTTTTTCAACTTTATCTCCGGCAAGTACGGAGTTTCCTCCGACCAGGTGGAACTTGTCGTGACCGGCTTTACCCCGGATCCTGTACTGGCAGGCGAGATTGACTACACCGGCGCCTGGCTCATCAACGAACCCCGCCTGATGGAAGAGCAAGGATATATGAACTGGGCTGCCTTCCAGTTCAGCGAGTGGGGCTGGGATGACTACTCGGAAGTCATGACCGTGCGACGCGCCACCCTGGAGGAAAACCCCGATCTGGTGCGCCGCTATCTGGCCGCAGTCATTCACGGGCTTATATATGTAATTGAGAACCCGGAAGCCTCGGCCGAGATTGCCGTCAGGTATGCGGTTGATGCTAAACTGACCAAGGAACAGGCTCTGCGCCGCTACCAGTTGCAAGAAGCTCTCGTCATCGACACCGACGGACTGCCCATCGGTCACATGTCGGGCGAGCGCTGGAATACGCAGGTCGCCTCGTTGATCCAATATGACCAGATGGAACTGCCTGTGTGCAAATAGCCGCGCCAGAGGAAGGGTTCAACATTGACTATCGAATTCTCGCAGATCAACAAACAGTTTGGAGACGTTGAAGCGTTACAGGGCGTCAGCCTGACCGTACAGGACGACGAGTTTGTCACTCTGATCGGCCCGTCCGGCTGCGGCAAAACAACAATGCTGCGCATTGCGGCCGGCCTGGAGGAACCAACCGGTGGCAAAATAATGGTTAATGGCGACACGCCCAGGAATGCTTGCCGCCAGCACCAGATTGGTGTAGCGTTCCAGCGCCCGGCCCTGCTGGCATCCCGATCCGCTCTGAGCAATGTGCGAATGACGCTGGAGATTACCGGTCAGGCAGGCGCTCTATCACCGGATGATCTGCTGACCGACTTTGGCCTGGGCGAGTTCCACCATCACTACCCCCACCAGCTTTCCGGCGGGATGCAACAGCGGGTCAACATTGCCGCCGCACTCGTTCACAATCCACCAATTCTGATGCTGGACGAACCATTCGGCGCCTTGGACGAGCTGACCCGCGAATCAATGGGCGAGTGGCTTGGCGATGTCCTGAATCATTCCGCCAAAACCGTGATCTTTGTGACGCACAGCGTGGAGGAGGCGACAATCCTCTCGGACAGGGTGGTCGTTCTCTCAGCCCGCCCCGGCCGCATTGCCGAAATCATCAACATCGAGTTGCCCCGTCCCCGTTCCAGGGCCTTTCGCACCGACGAGAACTTCCTGCGCGAAGTGGCGCGCGTGCGCTCAGCGCTCTACCATGCCGTCGAGTTGAGCAACTAACTCTACCGATTGGGTTTAGCAAAATTCCAGACGAGATTAACGAGATGCCCTGGCCTGATCCGCGCACAAAGTCCTTGTGCTTACGCGATTAGAGTTAGACTCTGTAAAGCATTTTCTTGTTCGTAAATCCAAGTCGGGGAAAACCTATGAACGAACGACTTGCCTACTTAATCATGATCGTTTCCGTGCCCATTCTATGGGTTCTGACGATTCGAATAACCGGCTTTCCGTCCTTCCTGATGCCGCCGCCGGACATGGTGGCGGACATTCTGTGGACCGAACGGGAGATACTTCTCTTCCATACGCGGATTACAATCATCGAAGCGCTATCGGGCTACGCGGTTGCCAATGTCATCGCCATCGCCCTGTCCGTCTCCTTTCTCTACCTGCCCTGGTTCGAAGCATTGGCCATCCCATGGACGGTAATTATCAAGAACGTGCCGTTTGTTACCATTGCCAGCATCCTAATTATTATTCTGGGTGACACGCCGCTGCCCAAGATCATCATTGTCATTTTGATAACGTTTTTCCCCATTCTTGCCAATGTTACCAAGGGGCTGAAGTCGGCCGACTCGGTCTTGCTGGATCGGATGCAGACTTTGGACTCCAGCCAGTGGGAAATCTTCACCAAAGTCCGCTGGCCGAGTGCTCTCCCCTACTATATCGCTGCGCACGAGATCGCTTTCACCGGCAGCATAATTGGCGCCGTCGTGGCCGAATGGCTTTTTGCCCGCCAGGGCCTTGGCTATCTCATCGTTCAATCAATGTCACAGTACCGGGCCGACAGAGTGTGGGCAGTTACGATTGTGGCCAGCGCGCTCGCGGTTGGCGCCTACCTACTGGTCCGGTTAATCGAAAGATACCTTTTCCGCTGGCAAGTCGAGGATCTGACCTGATCCGATTCATGGCTGGCCGCCACGATTGAAATCAAGAACACAATGCCCATCAACATTGATACCTCCGTACAGTATGACGGCCCCCGGGCCGAGTTCGCGTCTTTCACCGGCAGCCCTTTGTGGGGCTACGGCGTAGATGGCGTCGTAGAGCGGGCTGAAGCGCAGGGCTGGCAGGTAGCGCGTCGTGAACGTCTGAACACGCCATACGGTCTCTCGCCGCTGGTGGTACATTTCGTCACCGCCACCGGGCGCGACGTGCTCTGGATCCCCTCCTACGGCGAAGTGGTCGGGGAGGACTCTCTTTACCACCTGAATTTCGAAAAGTGTTTCTGGGTGCTATGGCAGGCAGGCGTCAAGGTGATGCTTGTAGGAGGCACCTCCGGCATCGCCGACTGGCGAACCGGTGAAGAAGCCATTATCCCTGGCGATGTCGTGTTGCCGTGGAGTTTCTACACGCGTCCGGTCCACCGCGGCATGCCCGGCACGCCGTTCGAGAGCATGTGGTCAAAATCCCATTTCCTGCTGGGAAAGCCATTCTGTCCGCACCTGCAGGGGGTCATGGAAGCGAAGCTGGCGCCTTTCGTGCAGAGCGGTCAGATCCGCGGCGTGCGCAACCCGGCCGACACGCGCGTTGCCCTGGTCGTGCCCGAATCGATCACCTTCGAGACCGACTTCGATATTCTGCACTGGCTGGCAGTGTCGAAGAACGCGTCGGAACTGCAGCCGGACCGCCCTCCCATCGCCACCCTGCACGGCGACTGTCTCAACCCCCTTCTGGCCCGCTATCTGGGCATCCATGTGCTCTACTACCACATGGTCAGCAACTACGCGCAGGGACTGGAGCCGGAACACAATATCCGCGGCACGATCCACCACCTCTATACCAAGATTTTCCCGGAGATCGCTCTAACACTGGAATTGGATCTGCTGTCGACGCTGGACATTCCTGACGTCACCAACTGTGTCTGCACATCCAGCCTTACCGAGGCGCCGCCCGTCTTCAGCCAATCTCTGACCCAGCCCGAGTGACCGCACGGTCCCGCCAGTGCACCACATGAACCAGGCGCGCGCACGGCGAAGGGCTCGGACATGCCCAAACACCACACAGGAAAGAACCAATGACGACAATTCCAACCGCTAACTACGCCTTAATTGGCGGCTCCGGCACATGGGGCGCGCGTTTCCCCGAGGACCTGGAGATGCCTAACGTAGAACTGACCGACTATTTCGAGAGTTTCGACACGCCCTACGGTAGCACAGCGCCCTTCAAGCTGCTGAGCATCGCCGGTCAGCCCGTCTGGCGTACCGCCATGCACGGCATGTGGGATCACGGCGGCGGCCCGGGCTCCCGACCTCGCACGCCCTGGCTGGCTGCCAAACAGGTGGGTTGGGTTCTGGAACAGGCCGGCGTCCAATGGGCTATGGTTGAGGCATCCGTTGGCGGAATTCAGAGACCGGACAAGCCCGGCGCGCCATTGCCCCCCTGGAGCATCACCATAAACACAGACTACTTCATGTTCTTCCGGCCGGAGGATGACCAGCCCTTTTTCGGCGGGCGCAAGCGGTCTGCCCGCTTCAAGGATCCCTTCTGCCCCATCATGAACGCACACCTCTATCGTGCAGCGAAAAAAGAGCCAAAGTTTGCCGGCGTGTACGACAACGCCACCTACGTTTGCACAGCATGGGGCCGCTTCGAAACTGCCAAAGAGATCCAGATCTACGCTGATATGGGCGCGCATGTCGTCGGTCATACCCTGGCACACGAGTTACCCGTCTTCCGCAAGGCGGGCGTACGCCTGGCTTCGGTCGGCATCATCTCCAACCATGCCGAGGGCAGAGATGAATGGGTAGGTGAAGGCGCCGATGCCATGGCCGATTTCTACTTCAGCTGCCCCCACTTTTTGGGGCCCGTGATGGCCAATGCCATGCAGGAGCTTATCGAGAGCGGCGCGACACCGCCGGAAGAATCGGACATATACCTTTACGGGCTGGGACAATTCCCGGTTGAGGGGGCGTAGCGAGACCATAAAGACCCGCCGCTTCGGGGTCTGTGAAGTAGCGGTCTACTCTTGGGTTGACGACTCAACTGTAACAACCACAGGCGAGCCGACAATCCAGAGTGACCGCGCCGTGTCGACCTGGTCGCAGGCCTCTATCGTCAGCCCCCGCCGCAGATGGCTGGGGCCTCCTGTCGGTTCGCCAACACCTGACGCCACGGTCAGACACAGTTCACCAACGGAACTATGCGCCAGTCGAATCTGGCCAATGTCGAAATAGCGAAACTGCTGCAGGGGTGCGGAGGAACATTCTGCCAGATGGAGGCTATTTCCTGCCTCGGGTCCTTCTGCTTCCATACACAGATTGTAGGCGGGCATTGAAATTTGCCCAGGAGAGGACGACTCCACGTGGAAGATCTCATCTTCAGCACCGGGCTTGCAGGTGTGCGCTGTGAGCGCCCCCTGCAGATTCAGAGTTCTGCCGACGCCAGGCACGTCAACACAGTAGAATTCCGGCTCATCCAGCGGGTCCCGCAGTTGGATCAGGCCAGCCGAAAAAAATCTCTGTTCCTCTGACTCTTCCGATGACTCCTCCGACGCCGGCTTTGTTGGTGCTGCAGCCTCGGCCTCTTCAGAGGCTGGGACTGGCAGTGGAGTTACAGGCGGCGAAGTCGCAACCTGGCAGGCGCCAGGCAGGATAGCGACTGCACCCAAAACCAAGCCCGCTGCAATGCGTAGAATCCTCACATAAGGTCGAAAGTTGCGAATGCTCGACACTGGTACATATTCCTCCGAACCGGGCACGCCAAACAAGAGACAAACGAAGACGGCGGCATCGTGACGGTCGAATTATACATCGTCCCGGCCCAACGCTAAACTCACATTGGCACGCTTGACGACCTGGATTGGAGTTTCCACCATACGATGGCTAATCAACCCAACATTCTGCTCTTCCTCACCGACGACCATGGACAGTGGGCGAGCGGCCCCTATGGCAATCGAGAGGTACGCACGCCCCACCTGGACCGCCTCGCGGCCTCCGGTGTCGTCATGGAAAACGCCTTCACGCCGACGCCGGTTTGCTCCCCGGCCCGCGCTTCGCTACTGACAGGACTGACCCCTTCGCAACACGGTATCCATGACTATATCGGCATGGCTTTCGACCGTGAACCCTGGCTGGCGGCGGAGCAGACCCTCCCCCAACTCTTGCAGAAGGCCGGCTACCGCACCGGTTTGGCCGGTAAGTGGCATATTGGCAACGAAGACACGCCAGCGCCTGGATTTGACTCCTGGTTCAGTGTCGGCAGCGCCTACCCTCTCTACCACGAAGGGACACGCGAGTTCTGCAATCAAGGCCGAATGGAGACCTTTAGTGGGTACACCGACGACATAATTACTGATCAGGCCGCAAGATTTTTGAGTGCTCCTGATAGGCGTCCTTTCTTCCTGCTCGCCGGCCTGTACGCCGCCCACAGCCCGTGGCGCGGACACCCGGAGAGGCTGGCCAGCGCATATCGCAGCGCAACCTTTTCCGATATCCCTGCGCAGGAAACCTGGCCGTCAGTTGAACAGGGAGCGGAATCCTTGAGCGTGGACAGGCAACACCAGCGCGAGGCACAGGTACAGTACTACGCCGCTGTCAGCCATATTGACGAGAATGTCGGGCGCATGCTGAAAGCAATCGATGACGCCGGAAAGCTGAACAACACGCTGGTCATCTACACTTCGGACCACGGACTCAACTGCGGTCATCACGGCCTCTGGGGCAAGGGAAACGCAACCCTTCCACTAAACATGCTGGAAGAATCGATTCGCGTTCCACTGCTGCTCAGTTGGCCGGGGGTACTAGAGGAGAAAACGCGCCGCGACGAGATGGTAGATCACCTGGACTTGTTTCAGACGCTGGCTGAAGCCGGGCAAGCAAAGCTGCTCACCAACACCGACTACCCAGGCAAAAGTCTGTTGCCTCTGTTACTCGACCACGAAGAAGTCAGGTCTTGGCGCGATATTCAGTTCGGCGAGTATGGAACAGTGCGCATGGCACGAACGCATCAATTCAAACTGATACGCCGCCATCCAAACGGGCCGCACGAGCTCTTCGATCTGGACGCCGATCCGCGCGAGAAACGCAATCTCATCGACAGTCCCCAGCACCTCGCCGTCACCACCGAACTTTCCCACCTTTTGGAAACGCACTTTCGCCGTTACTCCAGGCCGGACAGGAGCGGAGCCCTCGGAGCCGCCCTGCCGCAGCATAACATGACTGAAGCCTGGCGGGCGTAGAATTCAGTCAGGTTGAGCAGCTTTGGATCTCAGCGACCACAGAAGTACCACCCCAACAACAACCGTGACGATCAGGAACTGCATTCGAAAGGCCAGGCTGATCGCCAGCGGAGATGCGTCGGTCACATCCACTGCCATGCCGGCATAGCGCGCCACATTGCTCGCAAACACTGCCCCCAACAACGCAATGCCAGTCGTCTGACCTAACATGCGCGTCAGCCCAATCATACTGGATGCGACGCCCAGCCGCGCACGCGGCGCCGCGGCCATTATGACGGTGCTATTGGGACTCATGAAAAGTCCGATCCCGACCCCCATTGGCAGCATGCGCACTAAGAAATCAAGCTGCCCGCTGTTTACGCTCGCCGTGCTGGCCGCAAGAAAACCAACCACAAGCGCGGCTAACCCTATCATGGTGACGCGATGGGCCCCCAGGCGATCGGCGAGATAGCCGGCCACTGGCGCAATCACCGCGATTTCTATAGAGACTATCGCCATAACGAAGCCGACTTGAAGGATACTGAAGCCCAGCGCAAGTTGCATAAAAAACGGCATCAGAAAAGTGACGCCGGAAGTTGCTATCCCTGCAAGTCCCGCTATCGCCATGTGCAGACTGAATGGCCGGTTGCGAAACAGCTCGAAGTTCAAGACTGGGTGCTTGACGCGGCGTTCAACCCACAGAAATGCCGCCAGGCCGATTGCGCTGGCGGCAAATAATAGCAGGACATAAATGTGTGCAAAACCGATAAGCTGGCCATACGTTAGGCCCAGCGAAAGCGTACACATGGTTATGCCCACCAGCGCCGCACCCCAAATATCAAACTGTTGGGACGTGCCGGAAGGCAGCAGCGCGGGAATGTACCTCGCCGCCAGCAGCGCGGCCAGAAGACCGCAAGGCACGAGCAGGAAAAAGCCCATCCGCCATCCGTACTCGCCGATCAGATACCCGCCAAAGGTAGGCCCTATGAAATGTCCAAACGAGTTGGCGCCGGCCGCAATGCCCAGCACCCGCCCCTTCTCTGAATCGGGAAAAATCTCGGAAACCATCGCCATCGAAAGGACGGTGACGACCGCCGCCCCCATCGATTGAAAAATCCGGAATCCGATCAGGAAGTAGACGTTGAAGGCAAGCGCGCACAGAAGCGAGGCCAGCGTAAAGCAGAGAATTCCCGCAATGTAGATGAGTCTCTTGCCGAACATGTCAGCCAGCCGGCCGACGCTCAGCATCACAACGATTAACGTGATTTGGAAACTGAGCAGCACCCACTGAATCGTTGTGAAGTCGGTCTGCAGCTCTTGGGCTAGAGTCGGCAACGCCGCCTGGACGATGCTCTGGTTGAGAGCAGGAACCAGCAACCCGGCAATGACCGCCAGCAGCGCCGCCCACTTCTGTGCCGAATCCGCGATAGAACCATCACTATTCATCTGGCGCCCAGACTCGGGTAGAAGAACGCACCCCTGTCTTTTTTGCCGACAACTGCAGTGGGGATTTTCCTGTTAATGGAAGTCTACTCTTGCAGCATTTACAAGCTGCCAATTGCCTGTATCAGGTGACCCGTATAAAGAATGGACCGCATGTAATCTTCGACATAAATGTTTTCGTTCGGCGCGTGCAGGTTGGAATTAGGATTCCCAACACCACCGCCAGAAATGCCCGGAATGCCGAAAGTTCCACATAGCTGGTACATCGGTCCGCCGCCGGCCGAAGATGGGTATACCACCGGCTCCGCGCCAAATATGTCGCGGGCCACGGCAATGCTCGCTTTGACCCAGGGGTGTTCGACCGGTGACCGATACGGCCATAACTGCGCCAGCAGTTCGACGTTGACGTCGGTGAATCCGCGCCGGTCCAGGTGCTCTCTTACCAGTCGCAGCACCAGTTCGGGATTCAGGTCAGGGACGAGTCGGAAATCAACCTTTGCCGAAGCCTGGTTTGGAAGGACGGTCTTGAGCCCGGGGCCCGTGTACCCGGCCAAAAAGCCACAGATTGTGCAAGTCGGATCGAACAGGAGCTGTTTGACAACGTCCGGCCCGGTTGCGCCCTTCAGGAACGAGCTGATTCCAAAGTCCTTCTTGGACTCTTCCTCTTCAAAGGGAATGCCTTGAAGATATTCCCACTCCTCCTCAGTCGGCTCGGCGACATAGTCCATCAGCCCGTCTACGATAATGTTTTCGTCTTCGTCCTTCATGCTGGCAAGCGCCCAGATCAGCCGCCAGGCCGGATTGCCCACTATAGGCGCATTCATCGAGTGGAGGTCGCTGCTTGCGCCGCTGACCGAGAGGCCGAGGTAGGCAATCCCCTTCATCCCCAGAGAGATGACAGGCCTGCCGGCCCCATCCCTCCTGCCGCCCTCCCACAGACAGGCGTCTGCGCCCTCCAACAGTTCGCGATTTTCCTCAACGAAGCGTCCCAGGTTGGGGCTGCCGATCTCCTCCTCTCCTTCTACGATCCACTTGATCCGAAAGGGGAGTTCCCCTACCTCTTCCTGGTACGCTTCGATAGCCTGCACCCGCGCCATCCACGGACCCTTATTGTCCGACACGCCGCGCGCCCACACACGACCCGACCGGATCTCGGCGTCAAAAGGGCCCGAGTCCCACAGCTCCAGCGGCTCAGGCGGCTGCACGTCGTAGTGGTTGTAGATCATGAGCGTCTTGTCACCGCTCCCAATCTCGCCGTACACGACCGGCGCCCCACCCTCCACCTGAATAATCTTGGACTCGAATCCAACGCGACCGAGCCTGTCGCTGACCCACTCTGCTGTCTCCTCTATGCCTATCCCCTGCGCAATAATGCTCGGCTTCCGGCAGTATTCCTGAAGCTCGCCCAGAAAACGCTCCTGATTGGCTTGAACATTGGCTTCGAATCGGTCCATGAGGATCTCCTGTGTTTCAGTGCAGGGATTAGTGGGAACAGATCGGCTGGCCTGCTCCGAGGGTTGCAAGTAAGAATGTCTCTACCGCCGCCAGATGGTCCTCTGCTCTGGCGGCGGCAGCCCGTAACTCCTGTCAATCAACCGCTTCCCGCTCGTCAATTCAACGAGGGGGCGCCATCGGCCTCAACCGGGAAACGGGAATGTCTGGCAAACGAGAGTTGAAGCTGATACTCGTTGTAGTACCTGCGAGTGGCCGCTACCATTTCAATATACTTTAGCGCGGTGACCATCGGGTCGAGCACCGTGATAGGTACCGCCCGTGCGACCGGCTCAAGCAGGCCTGACCAGAGAGTACATGCAAAGAACACGGCATCGGCGCCATCTTCCTCCAGCGCCAACCTAGCCTGTTCGACTCCCTCCTCACGCGCGGCCCGGTCCATCTCCGCTACCACAATGCGGCGCAACTCCGACTCATCCTGCTCGAACAGCCGCATAGACATGTCGGGATCGGGATGGGCGAAATGTGCCTCGCGCACCGAGGCCAGCCAAGGGGCCATATTGTACTGATGGACCAGGTGGTTCCAGGAGCCGGTCCTCTTGTTTCCGGCAATGATCGTAACCCTTCCCAATGCAGGCGCCGTATGGGCCAGTGCTTCAAACGGACCGGTTACCGGAATGTTAACCAGCCGCTTGGCTTCTTGCACGCCCGGGTCGGCGCAGCAACCGATCGCGATTCCATCGAACCCCTCTTTTTCACCGTCTGTGACGGCGTGAAGGAGCTGGTTTGTGAAATAGGCTGCCGGCGGCAGGTAGGGGGTCTTGGGCACGTCCTGCAAGCTCCGAACCACAAGCTCGGTGTCCGGGCAGGAGGCAGGCTGCAGGATATTGGACGTGTACTCGTCGTACATGTCCGTCCCCAGCGGATTGATGTAAAGAATACGGATGCTCATTACTTTGCTCCTTGCTTTGACTGGGTCCTCAGAGACGGCGAAACTGTCTTGGCTGCTTGCTGAGCCAGTATTAAGTTTATCTCGAAATTCTTAATCACGACGTACGCAAAAAATCAGACCTTGAGCTGCCTGCCCTTGAAACGTTGTCTGAACTCCGGCAAGCAGAAAGAGGCAAGCCCTGTTACAACGGCCATTCCGGCAAGGGCATACATACTGATATCCAGACCGTAGACATCCCCCAACATTCCGATCGGCGTAACGAAAAGCGCCCCGATCCCCCACACCATGCCCATCATCACACCTGATGCCATCGCCATCCGGTCCGGAGCCAGTCCCTGGGCAAGCACGGTGGCAACCGGCTGGCTTGCAAACAACGACATGCCGGCCACTATAAGAATCAATAGACTGAGTATGCCGTCTGTCCTGACAAAAGCAAAGATGGATGCCCCGGAAATCAGTAGTGATACCGCGATGACCCACGAACCGGAATAGCGGTCAGACAGATGACCCCCCACCAGTCCGCCCAGAGCGCCAAACAAAGATAGCGCCGAAAGACCTAGCCCGCCGATCAGAAGGGAGACGGCCCGATTGTCAACCAGAAAGATAGGAAGAAACGTTCTGAAGCCGCCCCATATCGCGGCGCGAAAGGTCATCAGCACGGCAAGCAGAATCAGCGGACCCACAAGTGTTTGAAGCGCGCCAGATGGTCCGCTTGCAGCTCCATCTTTCGAATCGGACACCGGCTTTTCCTTGGGAACGTCCACGCCGATGAAGTGATAGATGGCAGCAGCAGCCAGCAGTCCAAACGGTATCATCAGATAGGTGGACTCCAGCCCGAACAAGGTGACAACGCCGACGCTCAGAAGGGGTCCGACTGCAATGCCGATGTTGCCGGCAAACGCGAAGATAGACATGGCCGTGCCGTGCCGCCCGCCGGAGGTCGCGCGCACCATCATGGCCGCGTGCGGATGGAAGATGGCATTGCAGAATCTTCCAAAAACCACGCATATCATAAGCACTGAATAAGAGGGCGCGAGGCCGATGAAGCTCATGCCCAGGCCCGCGCCGATCAGACCCAGAACCATGAACCACGCCCGCGGGAACCGATCCACCAGCCAGCCGATAAAGGGCTGGACAGGCATCAGCATGAAGCTTGTCAGGGAAGTAAAGAATCCCACGTCGGTGAGTGTCAGTTGCATCCTGTCGATCAGCAGGGGCCACAGAGGAATCAGTGTGGCATAGTACATATCCCCCACCAGGTGACCGAAGGAGAGCACGCCGAGTCGGAACTTATCAAGTTTGACCGTGGGCGCGGCCGGCGCTTGCGGAAGCGCTGTCACTTTGACGTCGGAACTCAAGTCTTCCTATCCCTTCCCCTGCCGTTCAGACAGGCAACGCCCTGCGGCGCTGCCTGCCAACGGATGCGACTCTTTCGATAAAACGTCAACGTTCTCGGAACGTAAACGCGATCTGCGTCCCTTCCGGCACGACCTGCGTGTACCCAACCCCACCTGTAAAGGACCAGCAGTAGCCGTCGTAGGGCATCTTGACTTCCTCAATCAGGTCCCCCCACACATCCATCATGTCGACGGCCACGTCTCCTTCGCGCAGAAAGGTCCCGGGAGGATGTTTGATCCACATCAGCCCGCCCTTATGCGAAGTGAGGCGGTCGGCCATATAGAAGTCGCCCTGCATCGGCGTAGTGGCCTGGGCAACGATTTCGCCCTCCAACATACCAATCGCCTTCATGACGTTGGTGATCCCAATCTGGCCGGAATTCGTATTATCCTCCCACAGGAAGAAGTCGGCGATCAGCTCTGGGGTCATGGAAGGGATGCCATGCGCCAAAGAGCTGCCAACAACGCCGGTCGCCGAGCGGCCGGGCGAGTCGATCACCGTAAAGCCCCAGGCCTCCGCCATCTTTTCCATCTCCGCCAGCACGCTGTCGTTGTCACAGGCGTCGCGCCGAATTAATGTAAATGGAATGGCGTCGGGGGGATTCGAATGAACGTCAATCGAGTGGGTCGCCACTTTCAACGCCTCTCCAATTACGCCAGCCAACCGAAAAGTCACCGTTCCACCGGTGTCGGCCGGCCACATCGGCGCCGAGGACATGTTTATGCCATCGCCGGTAGGCGCAATAACGGGCGAAAAGTAGGATCCAACCTGGAACGCAAACGGGTTGCCGACAGTGATGGCAACCAGACGCCCCTTCAATTGCTGTGGGTCGGTCGCCCGTACCGTCTTGAGAAGAGCGCCTGTCCCGTTGATCTCGGTGCCATGGATCGAGGCCGTAACCACCAGTGTTGGCCCGTCCTCGACGCCGTTCACTATTACGACCGGCACTCCCACCTTGTTGCCATCGGCCAGCGTGACGTGGCCGAGGTGGCCTTTCACCACTGCGCCTGGGGCGGCGCGTAGGCCTGCGAGTTCGAAGTCTGCCATTTGAATTGCTCCTTCCTGGCTACTGTCGCGTGGAGAATAAATAAACGCTACCGGCTCGACCAACCTACAGGTTTCGCCGGCCATAGACGCTTGCGCCGATTCGAGCGATGTCGACTCGGCTTGCTAGTGAACAGGCGTCGGCTGAATATCCGAATACGTGTCAGGCGGCCGGTTGGCCGCATTCAACACCACTACCTCCACAGTATGGGCAAGAATGATGGACGCCGTGCCGACCACGACGCCGGAAGCCAACCCAACTGACACGCCAATCGTCAGCGCCAGCAGCATGCTGACCAGGTTGACCACCATCCCATATTGAATGAACCGCGTTTCATGTCTCCTGATGAGTCGGCCTCGATACAGGTTTTGCCAAGCCATCAGGAAAGTGATAGGCACCGTAATCTGGGCGCCGAGCGTTGCCAGCGGCTTGATTTCAGCTGGCACGCCCAGGAGAACGGTGAAGTAAAAATGGTCCAAAGGCGTGAAAACCAGTAGCCCCATCAGGAGGCTCAGGAGCGCTCCCGATATCACGACAAAGCGCCGCAACGCCCGGTAGGTGCTTTCGTCCCGAAACAGGGCAATAACCACCTCATGGAAGGCGCGCATTGGGCTGGAGAAGAGCATACCCAGGCCAAAGGCAACCGGAAATGCTGCCAGCGACGTCGCTGGCATCGCCGAACGTGCGATCCCGGCAACAACGAGTGGGCGGGAGATGACGCGCATAATGTCGGTCGCGGCCAGTGGCAGGTAAAACCGCCACATACCTGTGTATGTCATGTCCGGCTCGGCTTCATCAGTAGCTTCCTCCACGCCAAAGATATGCCTCCGCACAATTGGCCGCGCCCACCACGCGATCACCAGCGCCTCGATGATCACGCTCAGCACCATCGCCAGACCTCCCAGCGTCGCGCCGGGCAGGCCGCCAATCCAGACGCCGACCGCCATCGTGACGACAAGCGTAGCAAGCCGGCACACTGTTCCCAAAGTGATATGGCGCGTATAGCCGTGCCTGATAAGGACGCCCTGCAGGAAGCGGCGCATTCCAATCGCCGCCGGCCACAGTAGCAGGAGCTGCATCGCCGGCCTCGCGGCTACCGCTACATCCTCCGTCAGGCCCAGCAGGACGCGAGTCATTACATGGTAGGCCGGTGTGAAAAACAGCACTGCGCTCACCACAGTCATCAGAACCGAAAGATGGACCATGAAGCGCCACACCAACCGGTACATGGCGCGATTGCGAACTAGGGCCACCCCCGTCCCCAGCATGTAGATGATGGGACTTTCCATGAGGATGGCTATCGGTTGGGCCACGCCGAATGCAGCCAGTTCAAGTTCCGGTTGGGGCAGTCGCGTGATTCCGGCACTCACCACAGGGTCGGCAATGCTCATCATCAGCCAACTGAGCGCCAGCGGATACCAGAAAGCGAAAATATACCGCTGACTCAGTTTTTTTGGAACCACGGGCCTTGTAGCCTCGCATGGATCATGAAGCTGAACTCTGAACAGGACAGTGCCGGAGACGCTGTTAGCTTCTTCGCAGGACCGCGATTGTGTAGGCTAAGTCCCCGGCACTGTCGATTTATCTGTTCTGTCCTGCACCTCAGGTCTGGCGCAACCGGCCAGGACGACGCCTTGCCAATTGCCCTGGGAGGCTCAGGCACGTTCAGGGAGCGACCTTGACCAGCGTAACTTCCTGGAGGATCGCATTTTTTTGTGCACGACTATCGCCTGGCCCCGTGGCTACTCCTCGAGGTCGCGATACAGGTGCCAGTAGCGCGTGCGCGTATCCGGGAAGGCGACGTAACCGGCGATATCGGAACCGATGGCCAGATTGAAGTAGCGGGCGCCAAGCCAGATCCAGGAGGCATTGTCGATGTGCAGGCGCTGCGCTTGGCTGTACAGAGCGAAACGCTCCTCTTCATCTACCGTCGTGCCGGCTTCCCGGATCAGGTCGTCAGCTTCCTGCAGGCAAATGCCGCTGTAGCGATTGCCGTAGGATACGCAACCCAACAGGATATCCATGAAGTAGCCGGGTTCGGCCGTCCACGGGAAGAGTGTATCGAGCGCCGAGGTATGCGTGCCGTTGTTCTTGCCTTCCTGGTAGGCCGCACGCGGCATTGGATTGACGTTGACTGTAATGTCAGCTGCTGCCAGCGCACTCTGAATAATCTTGGCCATGCTCGAATGTTCGGGCGTGCCCAGATCGATATTCAGATCGAACTCCAGGCCGTCGGCATAGCCGGCCTCTGCCAGAAGCTCCTTCGCCTTGGCAATGGCCTCTTCCTCGGGCAGATCGTACGGCCAGTAGCTGTGGTCATAGCCCTGTACCATCGAGGGTACCGGTCCCAAACTTCGCTCGGCGCTGCCAAACCATACACTTTCAATGATGTCGTCATAGGGAATCAGGTATGACACAGCCTGACGCACACGCTTGTCGTTGAAGGGCTCCATATTGTGGTTGATCGGCATCACGATCATGTCGCCGATCCGCACCTGCTTTGTGCTCACATTCGCGTCGCTGCGAAGATCGTTGATCTCCTTGGCCGACAGGTCCTGGGCCATGTCCACTTCGCCGGCCTTCAGCAGCAGCACGCGGTCAGCCGACTCGGGCACGACCGTAAAGAGGATGCGGTTGAAGAACGGCTCTTTGCCTTGCCAGTTCGGATTGGTGCGGAACTCCATCAACTCGTTCGGGATGCGGTCATGGATATAATAAGGGCCGCTGCTTGGCATGTTGGTCGTCGCGTACTCCTGGCCCCACTTGTCGCCCTCGGCTTCGCCGGCATCCATGTACGCCTTGCTGTCGATAATGTAGCCAAACTGGCAGCAACTCATAAAGGGCCGCAGGATCGGCGTCCAGTCGGACGCGTTGAAGAGGAAGGTGTAATCGTCGATAACCTGAAACCCTTTCAGCGGCTCCTCCTTCGTGGCCAGACGCACCAGTCTATCAAGCGATGGCGGGACGCGCATGTTGCCGCGCCGGTCCTTATAGTACAGGTAATCGTTGGCTGTGATCTCGTTGCCGGAAGGATAGTGCTTCATGCCCTCGGGCAACTTGAAGGTCCACTGCGTGCCATCCATCGAGATCACCATTGATTCGGCTAACATCGGCTCGAAATTCAGGGCATCGCCCGTCATGCTGCCATCTTCGTGCTCGATGATGGCTGGCTGCGCCCAACTGCCGAGGACATTGACCTGCGTTTCAGTCATCCGCGGGAATGCGCCGGATACGTCCCAGTCGAGAGTAGAGAGATCCTGGCTGACTGCGACAATGAGTGTTCGCTCTTCGTCAGAAGCAGTGGCCAGAGCTGCTTCTCGCCCGGTCAGTCCTGACGTATCGGCTACGGCCCCGCCGTCATCTGCCGGTGCTGAACTTTCTCCGCTGCCGGCAGCGGGCGCGCACGCTGCCAACAGCGCTACGACAAGAAGGCTGACAAACGTCACCATCATGGCTCGGTGCGACATCTTTTTGCTTAGCATGTCTGCATACTCCTTTCGGCAAGAATGCTTTAGGAAGCGCCAGCTCGCTGTCCACTTTGTCTGTCGGAAAATTGATCAGGCCCTGATAGCTGGATCAGGGCGCTGAACTATGCGGTGTTTGTGCACCGCTTGTGCTCCGTCAACAACTTCTAAGAAGCGCGTCGCTCTGCCATTCACGAAAATGCGCCTAGGCAGGCTGCGACAGGGCAGGGGCGGCATTTCCTCCGCCAAGACGAATATTCTCATCGACCAGGATACAGGCCGCTCTGTGCGAATCACCAACATGCAATAGCGGCGGCCCCGGTTCCAGGCAGGCGTCTCGCCGGTACGGACAGCGCGAATACAGCCGGCACCCCGGCGGGAGGTCGATTGGGCTGGGCACTTCACCGGGTAGCTTCAAGCGCTCCTTACCGAGCTGCGTTGGATCGGGAATCGGGACTGCCGAGAGCAGTGCCTGGGTGTAGGGATGGGTTGGAGAATCAAAGATGTCCTCAGTGGTCCCTATTTCCACGATGCGTCCCAGGTACATCACCGCCACTTGGCTGCACGTATGCTTTATCACGCTTAGATCGTGCGATATGAACAGGTATGTTAGCCCCATTTCCTCTTGCAACTCGGTCAGCAGACGCAGAATCTGGCCCCGAACCGATACGTCTAGCGCGGAGGTGGGTTCGTCAAGTACGATGAAATCGGGATGGGTAGCGATGGCGCGAGCGATACCAACTCGCTGCTGCTGGCCCCCGCTGAACTGATGAGGATAGCGAGATAGGTGGTCCGGCTGCAGTCCCACTTGAGACAGCAGTTGGCGAACGCGTTGGTCCTTTTCGTCTGCGTTCAGGTTCGTGTGCAAGTCCAGCGGTTCGCGCAGGATGGCGCCGATCGTCATGCGAGGTGTAAGCGACCCGCCGGGGTCCTGAAAGACCATCTGCATCCGCCCGCGCATTTTCGCGACCTGTTCGCTCTTCAGGCTGGTGAGGTCGTCCTCTCCCATCCGTACTTCGCCGGATGTGGGCTCTATCAGCCTGAGGAGACAGCGTCCCGCGGTCGTCTTGCCGCAGCCGCTCTCGCCGACCAGCCCCATAGTGGTGCCCTTTGGGATGTCGAACGAAATATCGTCAACCGCGCGTAGACGGACATGGGAAAACATGCCAACGCGAATCGGAAAATCTTTGCGCAGATTTCGAATCTGTACGAATGCGTCGTTGTTGGCGTTGCTCATTTCCGACCTCTGGGTCCGGAGCGCCGCCCCGGACCGGCTGAAAAATTGAGATAACTGCGTCTGACTAGGCCGCCTCCAGCTCCCAGGCTTCTTCGCGCATCTCCCCTTCAATACGTCCGGAGACGATATGGCAGCGCGCTGTATGGTTCAGCCCTGCCTCGACCAGTTGCGGTTCTTCTTGCTGGCAGAGCTCTTCCGCAAAGGGGCATCGTGGATGGAATGTACATCCGCTCGGCAAATGTACCGCATCCGGGACTGTACCTTGAATCGTGGAAATCGGCTTGTCGATGTCTACGCGCAACGTGGATGCGATCAGCCCTTGCGTATATGGATGGCGTGGATTGGAGAAAATCTCCGCCACCGGCCCCTGCTCGACGACGCGCCCCGCATACATGACAATCACCCGTTCGCACAGTTCGGCAACGACGCCAAGGTCGTGCGTGATAAACAGACAGGCGGAGCCGGCCGATCTCACTCGCAGTCGAATTAAGTCCAGAACCTGGGCCTGCACGGTAACGTCAAGACCCGTAGTCGGTTCATCCGCAATCAGTAACAGCGGATTGGCGCTCAGCGCCATCGCCACCATAACCCGCTGGCACATGCCGCCGGAAAGTTCATGGGGATAGGCACTGGCGCGTCGATCGGGATCGGCGATTTCGACAGCGCGCATCATTTCTACCGCCTGGCGCTCGGCAACGTTGCGTGAGCAGCCTTCCCGCAACTGAATCACGCGGCCGATCTGGTCACCAACCGTGAAGAGAGGGTTGAGGGCCGCCCGCGGTTCCTGGAAAATCATCGAAATCTTGCGGCCGCGGATCGTCTGCATTTCCGGTTCGCTGCATGACATCAAGTCCTGCCCATCGAGCCAGACTTCGCCCTCAACAATTCTACCGGGGGCCTTCACAAGACGAATTATGGACTGCGCGGTCACAGATTTTCCTGAGCCGCTTTCCCCAACCAGCCCCGTAATCTCGCCGCGATTAAGCCCGTAGGACACGCTGTTGACAGCCTTGACCACACCCTCATATGTGTAGAAGTAGGTATGCAGCCCTCTGACTTCGAGAAGTGTGTCCGGATTCCGCGCGTCTAGCATTTCTTATGATTCCATTCGTTTGGGATCGAATATGTCTCTCAAGCCCTCAGATAACAGATTGAAGCCCAGCACCGCCAGCATCGCGGTGAGACCGGGGAAAAATGAGATCCACCATTCGCCGCTAACTATGCCTCCAACCCCATCATTGATCATCGAACCCCACTCCGGCGTCGGGATGGGAACGCCAAGCCCAATAAAACTGAGGCTGGCCGCCACCAGAATTGCCCATCCGGCGTTGAGAGGCGCCTGCGCCAGCACGGGGTCCAGACAGTTGGGGATGAGATGTCGAAATATGAGCCGGTGGGGCGGGTTGCCAACCGACCGCGCCGCCTCGGCGTAGAAGCTCTCCTTCTTGCTCTTCATTTCAGCGCGGACCACGCGCAGATAAGAAGGAAAGTTGATGAAAGCAATCACAGCGATGACCAGCCAGATACTTCTCCCTAAGGCCGCAACAACCGCCATCGCCAGAATGAGCGGAGGGAACGCCTGGAAGGCATCGAGAATACGCATCAGAATATCGTCGAATCGACCGCTGAAATAGCCGGTCAGACCTCCAAGCGGTACGCCGATAGCTATCGCCATCAGTACCGAAGCGATCGCGATGAAAAAGTCGACGCGCGTCGCATAAATCACTCGCGAGTAGATATCCCACCCAACCTCATCCGTACCGAAGAAGTGCCGGCTGCTGGGCGCCTGGAACTGCTCATCAAGGTTTGTGATGACCGGGTCGTGCGTCGCCAGCACCGGCGCGAAGATTGCAATCAGGACGAAGAATACGATAATGGCTATTCCAACCATCGTCGACCAGTTGCGGCGCAGTTGAAAGAGGAAACGCTTCAATCCCGGCGGCATTTCCGTATCCAGCCCAAGTTGCAAGAGCGATTCCCGCGTACTCATTTCTAAGTCCTTACCCTTCAGAGGCAGTCCCGCTTATCCAGTCTGCCGGCGTCTCGCAGCTATTTGCCCGCCCTCTGCCCGATCGGCAGCTGGACTAGGCGGTTATCCTCGGATCAATGACAAAATAAAGAATATCGACGACCAGGAATACAAGGACGTAGAGTACGGCCGCGAGCAGTACAAAGCCCTGCACCGCGTTATAGTCCTTGACGACGATCGACTCCAGCGCGTAGCGTCCGACTCCTGGCCAGGAGAATATCCTCTCGATAACAACACTGCCGCCCAGCAGATTGCCGTAGACCAGCGCGACGAATGTCAGGGGCGCCAGCAGTGCATTGCGCAAGGCATCACGAAAGTAGATCTGGCGTTCGGGCACACCATTGGCACGCGCCGCCTGAATATACTCCGATCCCAAAACTTCCAGCATCGACGATCGCATCAGGCGCGTTATCGGCGCCAGCGTTACCAACGCCTGCGTGATGACAGGCAGCGCCAAATGTTGCGCGCTCGAACTGAATGCCCTCCAGTTTCCTGTCAGCACACTATCAACCAGATAAAGGCCCGTTATTCGCTCCGGCGGCGAAATGAGCAGGCCGATGCGGCCGCTCGGCGGCGGGAAAATCCGCAACAGATAAAACAGAACATATATCAGAAGTAGCCCCAACCAGAAGGATGGCACCGAAACGCCCAGAAGGGTGATGCTGCGGCTGAAGTTGTCGATCCAGCTGTTCCTGTACACTGCCGACAGGACGCCAAGCGGAACGCCCAATGCGATAGCCAGCAGAAG
The DNA here is from genome assembly GCA_963662575.1 of Caldilineaceae bacterium. Classification (GTDB taxonomy): domain Bacteria; phylum Chloroflexota; class Anaerolineae; order Caldilineales; family Caldilineaceae; genus Bin5. Next base: position 3,385,640 of record OY759723.1, on the reverse strand, counting down.
GGCCGCAGTGGTCATTTCAAATGTGGCCGGAAAGCGCCTTATCAGGTCCTGGGCGACAGATTCGGATGTAAACCAGGAATCGCCGAGGTCCCCCCGCAACACGTTCCCCAGCCAGATGAAATACTGTTCAAGCAGAGGCTTGTCCAGCCCCATCCGCTTCGTAATTGCCTCGATCTCTTCAGGGGTTGTGTCGATCCCGACAAACAGATAGACCGGATTGCCGGGAAGGACATGGGATATCGTGAAAATGATGATAGAGACCCCAAAAAGAACCGGGATCAGTTGGACCAGCCGCTTCGCTACATATTGCAGCAATCTCATTACTTGAGGTTCTCCGGAACAATAGTGCCGTTTTCCACAATGACCTGATCATCGACATAAATATCGTGATTCAGGCAGCAGAAGTCCCAGTGCGACGCGACATCGTTGTCTCCGCCGACAGGCCAGAATATGTTGCGTCCAAAGGCAATCAGGAAGTTAGCGTAATAGGCCTCGGAGTCCATGCCAATAACATTCCAGTCGGCGCGGTGTTCCGTCCCCCAACCTACGTGCGCCAACTCGTAAGAGCGGGGATCGTTCCACTGCCCAAACCAGTCTTCGAGCAGGCGTGCTTCCGTGCCGCCCTCAAATTTCACAATACTGCCTTCGCGTACTGTGAGCTTGACCGGCTCGGTTGAGTGCCGGCGGAACTTCAAGTAGACCGTACCTGGGTCCACCACGATCGTGCCGTCGCCTTGGCCGGGAGCCGCGAAGAAAGTCACCAAACCTTGTGGCCAGTGATCCCACTTGCCCGGTTCGTCTGCCAGGCTGTAAAGCGTATAGGCCTCACGACCCTCCTTGTTAACAACAAAGTCAGTACCATTCTTGGATGTAATGCGCATCTCTTTACCGGCAGTCAACAGGGGCACGCCGGCGCGACCGCGTTTGCGGACATCCTCATTCGGGGAGAGCCTGCGCAGCACATCGATCGGTTCGACGACCATCAACGCACGTGTCCCGGACTGGCGCGCCTCATCATGAGCGCGCGAGTAGAGCCACTGCACCTGAGACATGCCGACCACCAGATCGGCAGCCTTCCAGGCGTCGCGGATGTAGTTTGACGATATTTCAGGAAGTGTAGATGGCACAGTCATCTGAATGACTTCCGCGCCGATCTCCTGCCCCGCGGCCATGAACGCGGCCGGATAGTGGGGGTAGAAATGGGTATCTGTGAAGAGCAACAGTGTCTCGTCTGCCGTCAGCTTACACCCTTCCAATACTTGACGGAACAGACCAACGTTTTCTGTGGCGGCGTGATAGGATACCGCGAATTCCTGCATGCGCATGGATGATCTCCTCTCTGGCTGGTTGCAAGTCGAATGGCCGTGGCAGGCCGCTTAGCTGGCAGTCATTTGTTTATTTCAATCCGTCTGGAACGATTGTCCCAGCCTTCAAGATCATCTCGCCGTCGAGATACAGGTCGTGCCGCAGCAGGCATCCGCCCGCGTGCGATGGCATCGGCCAGGCAATCGATGGGCGACTCTTCCCATGCAGGCCATTGTACGGGGCAAGCGTGGAAAAAATGTTCATCCCAAGGTGAAGCATGATACAGCCGTAATAGCTTTCCCACTCGGCCGTGTTCCAGCCCGGCCCTCCCCAAGCGGCCTTCTCATGCGTGCCCCAGCCAATATGGGCGATTCGATAGAACTCCGGTCGATTCAATCCGGCCAGGTATTCTTCAAACCGCCGGGCCACCCAACCGCCTTCGATACTGACAATTTTACCGTCCTCAAAGTGAGTTACCACCTGTTCCGGCAGCAGCGCGCTATAGGAGCCGAGAAGCTCGCCAAGCGAGTCCCCGCCGTCCCAAACCACCTTACCGTTTGCCGAGTCCTCGACAGGCGCGGTCGCCACCAGGCCGAAGCCGAAGTTGTCCCATCGGCCCGGCTCGTCAACAATGCCAACCTGGCAGTGGCCAATGCGCCCTTCAACGCTTAACGTCAAATCCGTACCGGCCTCCGAGGTCAGGCGCAGCGTCTTGGCATCCTGCATGCGAACCGCCCCCGCGCGCGTGCGGTCGATCATCTCCGGCGTCGGGAACAACTTGCGCAAGAGCGTCTCCGAACCGCCAACCGAGCAATCCCACCAGCGCGTCCCACTCATAATAATCTCTTCGAACACCGCTGTATACATGCCTATGTCGGCTACAGCGCCCTTTTTTGTCGTCGGCCGTACGACAACATCTGCCGACTTAAGAATGTCTGTGACAAAGGACCCACCTTGCACTGGGTTTTCAAATGACGTGCCTTGCGTCTGCGGCGGCATTATCACGCGCACCCAATCTGCGCCGAGACTGTCGAGGGCGTCGCTATAGGCGGCCATAGCGCGTTCGTCGTACACGTGTGTGCTCAAGAGCGCGGCGCGCGTTCCCTCGCCAATCTTGCTCAGCGCCAACACCTCTGCAATTAACTGCGAAAAGCTATTCGTCTGTCCTGGGGTCGTCATGCTCTTGCTCCTCCGATCATGCGTTGGCCGCATCGCGGTCATTGAGGATAATGGTCAGCTCTACCGCAGATATTCCGGCACGATCTCCTCATCTTCATTGACAATCAACTCACCGTCCAGATAGAGATTCTTGTGGCGGCAGCATAGGTCGATGTGCGCCTTGGTGTAGTTTGTGCCGCCGAGTCCGGAATGCTCATGGGCGGCGTTGAAGATGTTGCGGCCAGGCGAGACCATCACCGTACCGTAAAGACTTTCGGAGTCCATGCCGACTACATTCCAAAGCGACCTGTGCTCAGTGCCCCATCCGGCATGGGCAAAGCGGAAGGCGTCCGGGTCGTCGAAGGAACTGAGATAGTCTCGCAATAGCTGCGCGTCAAGACCGCCCTCGATGCTGGTGATCAGGCCCTTATCCAGCGTCATGCGAATTTCGGAAACAGTGTGCCTTCGCTGCTGCAATATCACGTCGCCGGCGCGCACGATATAGGTGCCCTGGGCCGTGTCTTCCAGGGGGCCCGTAGCCACCAGTCCCGCCGGCCAGTGGTCCCAGCGGCCCGGATGATCTGCCACCCCCACCTGCGCATGGCCCTTGCGCCCGTCCTTGCGCAGCGTAAAATCGGAGCCGGCCGAATCGGTGACGTGTATCTCCTTGGCCTCGGCCATGCGGCGTGCGCCCGCGTACGTGCGCCGAATTACGTCCTCGTCGGGGAACATTCGCTTCAGGTTGGCGACCGGTTCATGCACCATCAGCGTACGCGTGCCGGAGGCAAGCGCTTCGTTGTGCGCGTCGGTATACAGCCAGGGAATGGTGGTCATTGCTACAACCATATCGGCCGCCTTCCAGGCATCGAGCACAAGCTGCGCAGAGATTTCGGCGTCGGACGGTGCTGCAATTGTAAAGGCCTCAGCACCCAAAGAACGGGCCGCCGCAACCATTGCGCCGGGGTATTCCGGAAAGGCAAACTGGGCGTCGGTAAACGCAAGGATCACCTCGCCTTTTTTTACTTTACACAGCCGCAGATGCTCCGTAAACAGGCCAACAAGATCGGTACCCTTCATTCCAATCACCTTGAATCCTTTCGGGGCGTATTTTGGCGCCCTGGTACGACTCGGATGGTAAGATTGCTATGGCCGCGCAGAAACAGCCACGACTTGCTCGTTTCAACACTCCCCACGTACTTCGGATGGTTCAAACTGATCAGTCGGCATCTGCAAAGGCCAACTCCTTTTCCGCTGCGGAATCCTGTTCGCCATCTTTCGTAACTGTCGATCTATGCAGTTCTGGTACGAGCACGCCAACAATATTCTGGAGGTGCTCTTTCGCCAGCCTCTCACCCACCTCGGCATCTCCGTGCTGGCAGGCCTCAAATATGCGGGCGTGTTCGCGCAGGGTTGCTTTGGCCCTGCCCTCAGCCGAAGTGTAGATGCGGGAATAGGCTTCCACAATGTTGCGCAGGTTCGTTGTCAAGGCAACGAGACGGGGCCGCTTTGCCGCCTCGTAGATCAATCCGTGAAACTCGCGGTTGAGTTCGAGGCGTACATCAGTGTCATGCCCGAATTCCTGCTGCCTTTGGAGATTCTCCGCGATTCGTTCGAGACGCTGTACCGTCATATGGGGAATGGCCAGACGAGTTGCCAGCCCCTCCAACATGATGCGAATGGAGAAAATATCCTCGACCTCCTCTACCGTGAGTTCCGCCACCGCGAACCCCCTGCGTGGACTGTATACGACCAGCTCTTCGCCCTGCAGCTTCAGCAAAGCTTCACGTACCGGCATACGGCTGACACCGTAGAACGAAGCCAACTCTTCTTGATTCAGCCGCTCCCCTGGAAGGTGATGGCCGGCCATGATGGTCAGCCGCAAGCTGTCTGCTATCAGTTCGTGTACAGGGCGCCGGTTGGAGAGGAAGGAAGTCTCAGGCTTTGCCATGTGGCCAAAACCAGGTGTCTGATCAGCCTTCGACCGGCTGTTTTGCAAAGACATTGCCTGAGTTAATGGGTGTATTTTGGATATTGGATACGATTTTAGCGGAGAGAGGTCGGTCTGTCAAACACGATTTTTCCACCTTCAAATCGACCCTATCATCTTTCTCGGCATCCTCTCTTGGCACTCCCATTTGTCTCGACCGCAGAGTAGCCAACCGTCCTGGCGGTCACAGCACCGCAATGACACTCCTGTGGCCTTCTCTGTGTTATCATTCTGCCGGAGCAGCGTCTCTCGACCAGCAAACCGGTCTTGCAGTTCCTCCGCCAGTGCCATCGCAGAATAACTGGGATTTCAATTCTGAAGATACCCGGAGCATCGTTCCGATAGGGGATAGCCCAATGTCAAGCAAACCTACCGTCCTTGTCGACCCCGCCTTCCGCAAAATGGACGAAATATTCTCGGACGAGGACCTGCGCCACCTGCCCGATATTGTAAATGTCATATGGGGCAAGTCGGAACCGATGCCCTTGGATGATGCAATCGAAGCGTTGTCAATAGCAGACGCCGTAGTCTGCTCCAGTTGGCGCTACGGCGATACCTTGTACCGGGCGCAGAATCTGCGCGCCGTCATGTCGGTCTCAGGCGCCTTCCCCAATGACCTGGACTACGACTACTGCTTCGCCAACGGCATCCGCGTCCTTTCGGCTGCGCCTGCATTTGGCCGTCAGGTGGCCGAAATGGCGTTGGGCATGGCGATCGCTTGCGCCCGTGGAATAGTGGAAGGTCACCAGGCCATGCAGAGGGGCACTGAAAAGTATCTGCACGCCGGCAACATCGGAGCGTTCAACCTCTACGGAAAACAGGTCGGGCTGATCGGGTACGGAGGCCTGGCCCGCAGTCTGCATCCATTGCTCAGGCCGTTTGGTTGCCGTGTCGCCGTCTACGACGCCTGGCTGGGCGAACGCTTCTTGCGGGGTCAGGGCGTAACGCCGCTTCCCCTCGATGAGCTGATGGCGACGTCGCAAGTCATATTCGTGCTGGCAGTTCCGTCAGATGAGAATCGCGCCCTGCTCGACCGTGCGCTGCTGGAACGGATCCGGCCGGACGCGGCCCTGATTCTGGTCAGCCGCGCCCACCTCGTCGATTTCGACGCGTTAACCGAACTCCTGCACGCCGGCCGCTTTCGCGCCGCCATCGATGTCTTCCCGCAGGAGCCGCTCGACCCCGCGCATCCAATCCGCAGCGCGCCCAATGTCGTCCTCTCCGCGCACCGCGCCGGCAGCGTCAAAGAGGCCCTCTGGGAGATCGGCGAGATGGTGTTGGACGACCTCGAAGCCATCGCCAATGGCGTACCACCGCAGCGAATGCAGCGCGCCGAGCCTGAACTGGCGCCCAGATATGCCAGCACTCGCGTTAAGGCGCACAGGCCCCGCTAAACTCTTTCCCTGCTTTCCCCGCAATAGAATGGTCGAAGTTAGCCCGCCAGCGCTTGGCGCAAGGCGTCGATCAGGCCAGGTTGCAGTGCGCTCGTCAGAGTCTCCTCGCGCCGGTGGAGCCCGCTCATATATGCTTTCAGCATGATGTGAAAGTCGAGCAGGGCCGCGTCGAGGTTGAGGGCATGGATCTTATCGTCGTCTTCGAGCCAGTCAAAAGCCGCTTCAGTCATTGCCGCCTGGCCCAGAATGTCCTCGTCTGGATAACTATGGCTGCCGCCCGCGTGCTGGCCGCGGATTGAGCTCTCCCAGCCCCACATGCTCCAGTGTACGAAACCTTCCGTGCCGTAAACGGTAATCTGCTTGTGCACATTTGTGCGCGCATCACCTGCCAGCACAAAGGGAGCGTTGGTGCCGCAGCGCAGCAGCCCGCTGACCCCGTCCTTGTAGCGAATAGTCGCCATGGTTGCGTCGGGCGCATAGTGCTGCTTACGGCCTTCCTTCAGGGCCTCGCCGCCAGACACTTGTGCAAAGATATTTTCCGGCTCCCCTTGCGGATAGAACCCGGCCATCGATTGCAGGACGTGTGTGCCCTGGTAGGCCATATTCATGCGCGCACTGGCGTCAATTAATCGGACGTTGCCGATAGCCCCTTCATGGACCAGCGTCTGCAGTTGCTGGCGGCGTGGATGAAACTGAAGCTGATGATTAATCGCCACCTTCACTCTTGCGCCGCTTGCAAATTCCCGTATCCCGACATAGTCCTCAGCCTGAATGGCCAGCGGCTTCTCAATAATCAGCGCGCCGACACCGGCTGTCTCAGCTGCCTCCATCACATCCAAACGTACATCCGGCGGCGTGTTGACGTGCACCAGGTCCGGCTTCTCGCGTTCAAACATCTCGCGGTAGTCAGTATAACGAGCGTCAACATTCCACCGATCGCCAAATGCATCCAGGTTGGCGCGAGTGCGCGTGGCGATACAAGCCAGTCTGCCTCGTGGAATGTGGGCATAGGCGTCCGCGTGCCCATTAGCGCGCCCACCGCTCACGCCAACGATTCCGCATTTGTAGGTCATGAATGTTCCGTTCTCTTGTATCTCACTAGAGTTGCTATTCTCCCGCAGCCCTGCCCGTCTCCTTTTGCTGCTGTTCCATATAGAGCCAGACAAGTCTGATTTCGTCGTAAGAGTAATCTTCCCCGAGAATCTCTTTAACAGGTGATAAGAAGGTGCCGCCGGATTCGGTAAAGGCGTCTCTAATCGTGTCAAACCTTTCTTGCGGTGGCATTAGCGGGAGGAGGTCCAACTGTTCCCCCGACTGGATCAAGCGCTCAATATGCCTCGTGATTGTGCTCTGTGATATGCCGCGGTGTTGCGCCGCCTCCTCAACTGTCATGCCTTTTTGCAGCAGCTGACTAGTCTGGTCGTAGGTTGATCCATCTGAAATCTCCAGATTTATGTCAAGCTTATTCAGCCGTGACCGAATCGCACCTGGCTGACGCCCGAAGTCCCTTGCCAACTCTGAAACGCTAACTCCCTCGCTCTGCATTTCTTTCAGACGCTCGTCTTCCTCGGAAGTCCAAGGTTCGTATGCCCTTGGATGAGACTGCCGCACTTCCTCCACATTGTAGGAGGGTCCTTCGCCTTTCTCTCTTCTGCCGCCCCGTGGAGCTGGGAGTTCTTTCTCCTCCAGGTTGTTCGAGCGGGCATGATCAATAATGACCGACATAAACGCATCGCCTAGATCTTCCAATTTCCTTGCACCCACACCAGAAATTTTCAAAAGGCTCTCACGGCTCTGAGGCAAGTAATGCGCCATCTGCTGCAACGTTACATCGCCAAATATCACATAGGGCGGTACACTCCTTTCCGCGGCCAACCGGCTGCGCAGTTCGCGCAACGCGTCGAAAAGCGCCTGATCGTAGTCCAGCGCCTCGCGTCTGGCAGAAGAAGCCTTCTCCTCTTCGCGCTTGGGCTTGGAAAGGGTTAACGTCTCGCGGTTCTTGAGAAAGCGTCTTCCCGCCTCTGTTACGCCTAAGGTGGCGTACTCACTACTGTTCTTGTAGAGTAGGCCTTCGGCAACCAGAAGGCCCCCAAGCTCCTTGATCTCCCCGTCAGAGAACTCTCTTGCAATGCCGTAAACACTCAGTTTGGCGTGGTCCCGCTCCCGGATAGCTTTCGTCTTCGCCCCCCTCAGCACTTCGCTGACATATCCCATGCCGAATCTCTGATCGGTACGAATCACCGCCGACAAGATCTTCTGAGCGATGATGGTGGCGTCAAACTCCTCCCTCGGTGTCAGACAGATATCGCAGCCGCCGCAGTTTTCCTCAGCCCACTCCTCGCCAAAATAACCCAGAATGTACTTGCGCCGGCACGTATGCAGCTGGCAGAATTCGACGACCTGCGCCAGCTTTTGGCGGGCATTACGCCGCTCTGCCTCGTCCTCAATCTCGTCGAAAAAGTACTCCTGCTTGGCCGCGTCGCCATAGGTGTACAGTAGTACACAGTCGCTGGGCAGGCCATCGCGTCCCGCGCGACCGGTCTCCTGGTAATAGCCCTCGAGCGACTTGGGCATCGAGTAGTGAACGAGCAGGCGAATGTCTGGCTTGTCGATGCCCATGCCAAAGGCGATCGTGGCTACGATGATGGAGACCTGGTCACGGATGAAGCGCTCCTGGGTTTGCCTCCGCACCTCATCATCTAAGCCGGCGTGGTAGGGCTGAGCGTCAAATCCCTTCCCGCGCAGCCGCGCGGCCAAGCTTTCCGTCTCCCTGCGGGAGGTGCAATAAATAATCCCCGACTCTCCCTTGTGCTTTTGCAGCAGGGCCAAAAGAGTATCGAAGCTATCCCTTCGCTTGGGCACAATACTATAGTTGAGATTTGCGCGATTGAAACTGGCAATGTACTCCTGCGGCTCGCTCAGTTGCAGTTGGCTGAGAATGTCGCCGCGCACCCGTTCCGTGGCCGTAGCCGTTAATGCCAGAAAGGGCACACCCGGCAGGATCTGGCGAAGCTCTCCCAGCCTGCGATATTCGGGGCGAAAGTCATGCCCCCACACTGATATGCAGTGTGCTTCGTCAACAGCCACCAGGCTGACCTTGAGCCTGGCCAGCAAACCTTGGAAGTACGAACTCGATAACCTCTCCGGCGCGACATACAATATTTTCAGAACGCCCTGTTGCGCCTGCTCCTGAACGCGACGCATCTCCGCGAATGTGAGCGAGCTGTTCAGAAACGCCGCGGCGATGCCGTTGGACTTCAGCCCGTCAACTTGGTCTTTCATCAGCGCTATCAGAGGGGAAACCACCAGCGTCAGCCCGTCAAGCCGTAACGCCGGCAGTTGATAGCACAGCGACTTTCCTCCTCCCGTCGGCATAAGGACCAGCCCATCTCTTGCGTCCAGAACGCTTGAGATGATCTCTTCCTGAAGCGGCAAAAAATCGTCATAACCGAAGTACTGCTTTAGAAGGTCTCGCATGGGGGAATGTTCGTCCTTTGAATGGTGGCCCGCAGAGGGCCTACAAAATTGTCCAATCGTAAACGGTCACTGCAGTCGGCTGCCCCGTGTAACGTCGACACAGTCAACATTTCGAGATCATTGCAGCTCTGTCAATTACCGTGCCCTACTCCCAAGGCTTGAGCAGCACCTTGGCGCACTGTCCGCTGGCCTGCAGGTCCCAGGCTTCCGCCACGCGCCCCAAGGGAAAGCTATGGGAAATGAGCCTATCGAGCTTGTCGCCATTAGCCGCAATCACGCGCAGAATCTGGGGGGTATCCGCCATGTTGTAGTGCCACGAACCGTGCAGACTCAACCCCTTCCGCAGCATGTCGGTACTGATCCGAATCGGCGTTTCGTCCTGGCCGCTCTCGCCCACAAAACTGACCGACCCTTTGCGCCGCGTGGCGTCGATGCAGAAACGATGGGCCGCCACCACGCCCGAACAGTCTATGCTGTGATCCACGCCGCGGCCGTCGCGTGTCAGCGCCAGCGTTTTCTCCAGCGCGTCGGGATCAGTCGGGTCGATCACCGCAACCGCGCCCAGCTCCAGTGCTTTCGCGGCCCGGTACTGATTAATATCGACACCAATCACGTTAGCCCCGCGATGCGTGCCATTGATGACGCCGCCCAGCCCCACCGGCCCCAGACCTGTGATCATAAGAGTATCGTCCGGGCCCAGCTTGGCACGCTGCACCGCGCCAAAAGTCGGCCCCAGCCCGCAGCAGGCCATCGACGCGTGATCGTAAGAGATGCCATCGGGAATCGGCACCAGCATCCAGTCCTGTTTGAGCATGAACTGGGCCATAGTGGCCCTGCCTTCGCCGCCTTCTGGCTGTGGGGGAGGCATCTCCGAATCCAGGCAGTGGATGTACTCGCCATCAAGACACAGTTCGCAATGCCCGCACGGAGTCTGCGGCATCACCACCACCCGATCCCCTACCTTGACGCGGCCCGGCTGCGCCACCTCAACGACTTCGCCGGCCGCTTCGTGGCCCAGGTAAGGCGCCTCCCTTCCGCCAACGTAAGTCTTGAACTCTGTACACATAGGAGCCGTATGAATCTTGACAACGACCCAGTTTTCCCCGGCTTTTGGGTTCGGCGCGTCCACCACGCCGCCCTGCATTTCTCCAAATACCGCTGCAGTTTTCATCGTTTCATTCCCTTGTCGATTGCCCGAGTTCCCGGTCGTTTGACCGTGGCCTGATCCCGCGTAGTGTAGGCAAATACAGTGCGAACGTCTATTACCAGTTGGTAAACGAGCCGTCAAGGCGCCGCAACTGTGGCATCTCACGCTTCTGAGACGGCTGGCGGGCCGCCGCCTCTCTGTCAAACTCAATCCCTAACCCGGGCAGGTCGGTCGGCAGCATATAACCGTCCTCCCAGTGGTGATGGACCGGCACCACCTCAGGCAGCGTTTCTCCCGGCTTGCGCGGCTGCTCCTGCACGCCAAAGTTGGAGGTCGCCAGATTCATCTGCAGACAGGCCGCCGACGAAACCGGGCCCAGCGGGTTGTGTACCACCAGCTTAATGTAATGCGTTTCACACCAACCGGCGATCTTGCGTGCTTCGGTAAAACCGCCCGCAATACACATATCGACGCGCGCATAGTCGATCCACTCCTCCTCTATCAACTGGCGAAACTCCCATTTCGAGGAGAACTGTTCCCCTGCGGCAATAGGCACATGCGTACGCGGCCGCAACGTCTTGAAAGAGTCTGGATTTTCACAACGCAGTGGATCTTCGATAAAGAAAGGCGCGTACTGCTCGACCTCACGACACAGCCAGACGACATCGGGAAGATCCAACCGCGTGTGCACATCAAAACAGATATCGATCTCGTCGCCGACAGCCTCCCGCACTGCCTCAAACTGGCGTATAGCCGTTCGCACCGCGTCGCGCGGTTCCAGAACGTCGCCGTCCTGCGGCAAGCCCCAGCGCACAAACTTCCAACCTGCTTCCTTCGTTTCCAGGCAGCTTTCGACCAGCGGCTCCACCTCCATCGCATGGCTGTGATTGTGAGGATAGCAGACCACCTTGTCGCGCACGCGACCGCCCAGCAGCTCATAGATGGGCACGCCCAACGCCTTGCCCTTGATATCCCACAAGGCAATATCAATCGCAGAGATGGCCGAGCTCAGCACGCGCTGCGCCGGAAAGAAGCCGCCCCTGAACAGCACCTGCCAAATGTGCTCGATGCGAAACGGGTCCTGGCCAATCAGCACCTCCTTGAAGTCCTGAAAGGCGCCAATCACCGCCTGCTCGCGGCTCGTCAGACCGGACTCGCCCACGCCGTAGATTCCTTCATCGGTATCGACGACGACAAAAAGAAAGTTGCGATGGCCGGCCCAAACCGGATACGCGGTAATGTCAGTAATCTTCATTTGATGCTCCTGAGAGATGTTGAAGAATACGGTTTCCCCGCTAGCCCAGGAGGGCCAGCTTGGCATTCGCAGACTTGGATCGGAGAATCGATTGCCCGTCGACATCCAGATCGCAAGGGGAACGGATTAACTGCTGGCGTGTAGGAAGGGATTGCCTGCCGTCACCATATCCTGAAAAGCCTACACGCGACTCGCGATCTTCGCAAGCTGATCGCCCTCGCATAGAGCCCTATGCACTGGATTGTCCGAGCTGCCATCCGCTGTGCGCTGAAGGTACGCCTCAGATTGCAGATCAAGCCAGGTTTCCGTATGATGGGGCTAAACACCTAGTCACGACATTTGTGGAGGAGTACAATGCAAGCGCTCGTCTGGACCGCCCCGGAAAAGATGGAAATGCAGGAGTATCCAGATCCCTCGCCGACGGCCGATGAAGTGGTGATCCGCGTCGCCTTTGCCGGCATCTGCGGCTCAGAGTTGAGCGGATTCCTCGGCCACAACGCCCTGCGCACACCGCCACTGGTAATGGGCCATGAGTTTGCCGGCGAGATCGTGGAGGTTGGCCGCGAAGTGACCGATTTCAGTGTCGGCGATGCCGTGACCGTCAACCCCCTTACCTACTGCGGACAGTGCCGCACCTGCTACATGGGGCTTACCCAACTCTGTCCCGAGCGGCGACTGGTCGGCGCGCACCGTCCCGGCGCCTTCGCCGAGTACGTCAGCAGCCCGGCCTTCGTCACCCACAAACTGCCCGACGGCATGTCCTTGCGCAGCGGCGCGCTGACCGAACCGGTTGGAGTCGGCGTCCGCATCGGCAGGCTGGCCGGAGATGTGTCCGGCGAGTCCGCGCTTATTATCGGCGCCGGGCCCATCGGCCTGCTGGCCTTGCAGGCACTCCAATTGGCCGGTGCCGAGCGAATCTTCATCGCCGACCTCGATCCGGAAAGGCTGGCGATGGGCGGCGAGCTTGGCGGCATCACAATTTCACCTTCAGCCGCCGACCAGGGCGACGACGTGGTCGAGATCGTAAAGGACGCCACCGCCGGCGACGGTGTGGCGGTCTCAATTGACGCCGTCGGGACCGGCGGTACCCGCACCCAATGCGTAGCCGCCACCCGCAACGCCGGAACTCTGATCCTCTCCGGCCTGCACGAGGAGACCAGCCCCATGCCGGCCGCGGCCATCATCCGCCAGGAATTGACCGTGCGCGGCAGCTTTGCCTACGGCGCCGCCGACTTTGCCGACGGTCTGGAGGAATTGCACGCCGGCCACTACCGCCTGGATCCATGGATCGAGGAAGCGCCTCTCGCTGAGGGAGGAGACTGGTTTCAACGCCTCATCCGCAGCCCAGGCAACGTTTCCAAGGTATTGTTGGTGCCGGACAAAGTGTGAAGGAAAAGGGGCTAAACACCATAGCAAAGACCACGACTAATGACGCCCTAGAATCTGCTGAAATCAACCTCAGCGAAAAGGGCGTGCCGGTAATTGCGGCAGCCAACTTCAAAGTCCGGCAAATTGCTTTGGACTATCTCCAGTTTGGAAATGACGTCGCTGAAATTCAGAAGCAGCATTCATTTCTGACACTTGCCCAGATTCAAGCGGCGATTTCGTACTACTTGGCTCACAGAGAGACATTCGATTCCGAAATAAAAGAGAGCCTCAGAGAGTACGAAGATCAACTCCTTAATTCAGCCGACTCACCGATCCGAAGAAAAATTCGTGCTTGGCGGGAACTACGTTAATCCTGGCTCTGTACATTGGTGGTCTGGGAACAGTTCCGTTTTGAATTCTTTCCTCCAAATCGATCCCGTTAGGTAAGACCGAATCTTCCTCATAGCCCTTTCTGCCCCATACACTTTACTCACCCTTCAATCGGAGTCTTCACATGTCCACGCCCCGCCCCGAGTACCCGCGTCCACAGTTCGTACGCGAAGACTGGCTCTGCCTCAATGGACCATGGCAGTTCGAGATCGACCAGGGCGACAGCGGCCTGGAAAGAGGTCTGCTGACGCGCCCGCTCACAGGCCAGATTACCGTTCCATTTTGCCCGGAATCAGAGCTCTCCGGCGTCGAAAACCATGACTTCCTCGAGGCCGTCTGGTACCGGCGCGAGCTGGAAATTCCCGGCCAGTGGCAGGGCCGCCGCGTGCTGCTCCACTTTCAGGCGGTCGACTATGACGCCACCGTATGGGTGAATGATCAGGAGGTCGGCCGCCACAGAGGCGGATTCAGCCCCTTCACATGCGATCTGAGCGAAGTCGCCCAGCCGGGAGAGCGCGTGACAATTGTTGTGCGCGCCCGCGACAACCACCGCGATCCCCAGCCGCGCGGCAAGCAGGCACAGACATTCGGCCCCCGCGGTGCAATCTACGTGCGCACGACCGGCATCTGGCAGAGCGTGTGGTTAGAACCTGTCCCGGCGATCCATCTGGGCCGCCCTCGTCTCACACCGGATGTCGCCAACAGCATCATCCGGCTAGAGCAACCCCTCGTTCATCGCCCGCCAGCAGGTGATCATTCTCAACCTGCAATGAGAAAGGGATTGCGCTTGCAGGCCCAACTTCTCGACGACGAAGGAGTCGTAACCGAGGCCGAGTGCTCAGCCGAACTCGACCTATGCCCGCAGCTGGAACTGAGGATTCCTGACGATCGCCGCCGGCTCTGGTCGATCGAGGACCCGCATCTCTACGACGTCATCGTGCGTCTGTTGGATGATCAAGGCGCCGTGGTCGACGCCGCCCGCAGCTACACCGGTCTGCGCAGCGTCGCTATCAACGGCAAAGCGATCACTTTGAACGGCAAGCCCGTCTTCCAGCGCCTCGTCCTCGATCAGGGCTACTACCCGGACGGCATCATGACCGCGCCTAGCGACGAAGCCCTGCGCCGCGACATCGAACTGAGCATCGAAGCCGGTTTCAACGGCGCGCGCTTGCACCAGAAAGTCTTCGAGGAGCGCTTTCTCTATCACGCCGACCGTCTCGGTTATCTGGTCTGGGGCGAATTCGGCGATTGGGGCTGCCGCGGCAACGGCCCGGTCGAGGACCATCAACAACCGACATCTTCATACATCACCGAATGGCTCGAAATCCTGGAGCGGGACTACTCCCATCCTTCGATCGTCGGCTGGTGCCCTCTGAACGAGACCTGGCAGCCGCTGCACGATCGCATCACAACACTTGATGCCGTCACGCGCGGGCTGTTCCTGGCAACAAAAGCCATGGATCGGACGCGGCCAGTGCTCGACACGTCCGGCTACGCCCACCGCGTGCCCGAGGCCGATGTCTACGATTCCCATGACTACACGCAAGATACCGAAACCTTCGCCGAGCGCCATGCCGGCGTGGCCGCCGGCAACCCCTATTACAACAGTCGCGATGGACAAACCTGGTCGATTCCCTACCGTGGGCAGCCGTTCTTCGTCAGCGAGTTCGGGGGCATCTGGTGGAACCCGGACGTAAAGGCCGGTGAAGATTCCTGGGGCTACGGCGAGAGGCCGCAGTCGATCGAAGAGTTCTACGCGCGCTTCACCCGTCTATGTGAAATCCTGCTCGACGACCCCGCCCATTTTGGCTATTGCTACACGCAACTTACCGACATCTTCCAGGAACAGAACGGGATCTACGGCTTCGACCGCTCACTGAAATTCGACATGGAGCGGATTCGGTCGGCACAAAAGAGGCCGGCGGCAATTGAGTCAGGCAGCTGAGGAACGACATTACCTTAACCTCATCTGCTCTTCGTAAACGCAAAGAGGAGGCGATTTCCTATAGCAATCGCCTCCTCTTTCTTGCTCGGGCCCCTGGTCCACGACTTTGACAGGACCACAGTAAAATTTCGCCAGGTCAACTTCACCCGCGGCCCGAAATCGCGGTGACTATGTTGTCCCCCTCCGTCGGTCGTTGCGGTTGTTCCGACAGCCCGGCTTTAGCCGCCAGTACCGGGTAGGCATCCAAGGCCGGCAGCCCGTCAATTTGAGGCAGTTCGGGGACACGCTGCATCGCTCGTTCAATCGCAGGCGCCAGCTTCTCCGCCTTGCGCTGCTGCCGCGCCCCGTGCCGTTCTTTGAAGGCGGGCATCACCTGCTCTGCAAACAGCTCCAGAGACTCGCATATATGCTCGTGGCGATTGTTGCCGGCCTGCTGCACAAACACCACCTGGTCCACACCTGCCTCTTCCAGAGCCTCCAGGTTTTTGGCAACTTCGGACGGGTTGCCGATCCCCGCTGCCGGTTCATAATTGTCCGGCATGTTGCGCTGAAAGTCCTGCCACAGGTCGAAACTGCCCGGCACATGGCTGCCCGTAATATAGAAGTGGCTGAGCGCATAGCCGAAGAACTGAAAGTTGCGCGCCCCGCGCCGTTCCGCCTCGTCACCATCCTCGTGTAGCATGAACCCGGCCACGACCGCCAGATTTGGATTGACCGTCCTGCCGATCGGATTGCACTCCCGCTCAAACGTCTCGTAATACTCCTCAACCCAGTGCGAAGCGCTGCCAGGATCGATGAATGCAAAAGTCAGCGCGCCCATGCCGTAGCGCGCCGCAATCTTGATCGTCTCCCGGCTCGAGCAGGCCAGCCACAGCGGCGGATGAGGCTTCTGCAGCGGCTTCGGCACAACATTACGCGCCGGCATCGCAAAGCTCTGCCCCTCGAAGCCGCCATACGGCTCCATCACCATCATCTTGGCCGCCTCACGCACCGATTCCTCCCACATCACATGCTTCTGCGCCGGGTCGATGCCAAACCCTTCCAGTTCGCTGCGGCTGCTGGATGCGCCGGTGCCCCACTCCACCCGCCCATCGCTGATCAGGTCCAGGGTCGCGATCCGCTCGGCCACGCGCGCAGGATGGTTGAAGGCGCTCGGCATAAGCACAATGCCATGCCCCAACCGGATCTGCCGCGTCCGCTGGCTGCACGCCGCCAGAAATACCTCGGGCGCCGAGGAGTGGGAGTACTCCTCCAGAAAGTGATGCTCTACCTCCCAGGCGTAGTCGATTCCAAGCCGGTCCGCCAGCTCTACCTGGTCCAGCGCCTCTTTCAAAAGGCGGTGTTCGCTGTCCTCCGCCCATGGACGGGGCAACTGGTGTTCGTAGAAGATGCCGAATTGCAAGAGCCGCTCCTTAGACAGTGACTATGGGCCAAACTTCAGACAGACCGCCATCGGCGCCCACACCATGTCGCCCACGGGCGTGAGTTGCCCGCTGTCGGCATCGCGACTGAAAACGCTGATGTCGTCCGTGTCCTGGTTAGCCGCCAGCAGCCACGCGCCGGTCGGGTCGAGCGTAAAGTTGCGGGGCGTCTGTCCCCGCGTCGAAGCATGGCCCGCTGCGGTCAGACCGCCGCTCTCCTGGTCAACCGAGAAAATCGCAATTGTATGATGACCCCGGTTCGACCCGTAAACGAAGCGGCCATCAGGCGAAACATGAATGTCCGCGCAACTGAAACCGCTGCGGTCGTCGACATCGTCGGGCAGCGTTGAAATTGTCTGTTTCGCGTTCAGCGCGCCCGTGTCGGCATCGAAAGCGCAAACCGTAACCGTCAGGTCCAGTTCGTTGATAATGTAGGCGAACTGTCCGTTAGGATGGAAGTCGAAATGCCGCGGCCCAGCTCCGCCTTGCACGCCAACGTGGTCCGGTTGATTGGCTACCAGCCGCCCATCCACGAGTCGATAAATCATCACCTTGTCTATCCCCAGGTCCGCGACGTAAACGCGGCTGCCGTCGGGGCTCATCGTCGCCGAGTGGGCGTGGGCCGCTTCCTGCCGCTCCTGGTTGGGGCCGCTGCCGTGGTGTTGAATGTCCTGCACCGGGTCGCCGATAGTGCCGTCTGCGTTCAGAGGATAAACCGCAACATTGCCGCTGTAATAGTTGGCCACCACCAGCGTGCCTCCCCCCGGTTCAACCACCAGGTGGCAGGGCGCAGTACCGTGTGTGGGCTGTGTGTTGAGCAGGGTCAGGCCGCCCGTTTCCGGGTCGATGGCTAAGCTGCTGACCTGCCCCGCCTCCGTATCCTCGTTGACGGCATAAAGAATGTGGCCTTGCGGGTGAAATGTCAGAAAGGAGGGATTCTCGAGTCCGGCGACGACAGCCTCCTGGCGCAAGGCGCCGGTCTCCGTATCAAAGCGATAGATGTAGATGCCTTCGCTGTCTTTCTGCGTGTAGGTGCCTACATATAACGTGCGTTCCGTCATTAAAGGTCTCCTGGTGTGTTCGGTTTTTTCAAGTCACCGACAGTGCCATTCTGTATCAAGCTTTGCAGCAATGCGCAATGGCCTCACGGCATTCTAAGCAGATGGCGATTGCTGGGCTGCATATTGTATGCCAACCGGCGCCGGCGTCGGCAAGTCTGGAACATGCTGATAAGCCGGGTCCGACTTCTGCTTGCGCATAATCTCGATAATCTCGATCCACGCCGGCAGCAGGCCCCGTTTGCATTCCGGCATTTCTGACTCGATCAGCCGGTGCAGCTTAGGCAGATTATAACAGGGCACACCGGCATACATATGATGTTCGGTATGATAGTTCATCTGCCAGTAAAGGAAACTGGTGAAGGGATTGAGATAGACCGTACGGCAGCAGAGCCGAAAATCAGGCACGTTATCCTGAAGGCCCGCGTGCTGCAGGTTGTTACACAGGTAGCGCAGCCACCCGCCGTAGAAGGGGGCCAAGGTTATCAGAACCGGCAAAAGCCACCAGCCAAAGTAGAGCGAGACTGCCAGGATCAGGCCGTGGCCAGCCAGCAGCAGGCGCGCCCAGGCGAAGAGCTGCCGCCGCTTCTGCGTCGCTTCCGGCGGGAAAAGCGAGTGCTCCCACTCACCCTCCAAACGGCCAAGGCTGAGCCGAACAGTCTCCTTGAGCGCGTCATAGAGATTCCATGGATTCACAACCGCGTTCTTCAGGAATCCTGCCACGGTCAACTCCATCGGAAGCTCCACTTCCAAATCGTCGGGCGGATGCAGCGTGTATTTGTGATGCTCAACATGGCTTGTGGAAAACATCAGATGGTTTCGCCAGACAAGGAAGCTGAAAATGCGTGTGAACAGAACGTTCAGCCTCTTTGTCTTGAAAACTGTATTGTGGATGAGCTCGTGCGAGCCGTTGTAGAGAAAGACGTAAAAGGTGCCGTGCAAAAACAGGATCAACAGCAGCGCAAATAACGGCAAGTAGGCGGCCGCATACCACGCCGCCAGGCCGGTAATTGCAACCAGGCCCAGATGGCCTACGACCTGCAGCGTTCCCTGCCAGTCATCGCGTTGATTGAGCGCGTTGAGTTCCGCACGCGCCAGGGGAACTCGATACCAGGAGATCTTCATTGGATCTCGATCTTTCCGCGTCGGTTCGGCAGCAGGCATTTTAATCCTCCTTCGTAACTACTCAGCCTCAACTGATTTGGCCGCCATGCACAACAGCTGCACACTGGCGCACTAGGTTTCTCCCTTGTGCCTTATTTTGCGTCAGGACGCCTACGGGCGCAGACGCCCTCCGGCGGCTCCGGCCCGCTAAGGCGGGCCTGCGCACCCTTCGCCGCTAAGGCGGCTCAGGGCTGTCGTCGGCAAACCCCCGCCGCCGCCAGGGGCTACGCCCTTTTTTGACGGTCGGGCCTACGGCCCTCCCTTGTGCGGGGGGACACCCCCCGCAACGCCCCCCTCCAAAACCACGCCTCAGCGACCGTTCGTCATCATACCAGCCGTGCGGCTTCAGCAACCTGTCGCCGCCACCCAAAAGGGCTTCGCCTGACCCCAGAACATAACCGCGATCGAGGGTTAACCTGGCCTGACAGAGCTTGGGCCGCACAAGCACCGCCGGTGGCGCAAACCGCGACAAGAACGAGCGACAACATTCCTGCAAATCCTGATTCAGTGAGATTGCACACCGGTTATGGCTTAGTAGCTACCCTCCTTCAACGGCGCAGGAAAATGTTCACAGGTCAGCCGTTCATTCGTCAGCGACATCAGTCTGACGATCCGCCGTCGAAAAGAGGATCGACATTATGGCAGGATCGTCGCCGTCATTGCTGGCGTTGTGGACGATATTGGCCGGAATTACAATCGTGTCCCCTGGCCCCATCGGGAAAATCTCGTCCCCTAGCGAGTGAACAATCCGCCCGCTGAGGACATGCAAAATCTCTTCACAGTTGGGATGAGAATGGCGGAAGTTTTCGTGCCCGGCTTTGAGCACAGCGCGCCCAAAAGTCATCGTAGCACTGTTGCCCAATTTGTTATTGGCATACCAGACCAACTCGCCCCAATCGAACTCCTGGACGGTTGCGTCAGCGGCGGGAAGGACAGTCATTTCGGTCATTTTCAGGTCTCGCTTTATCGTTTGGTTTCGAAAAGCCCCGGGCGGGGCGGTCGATCGATTTGGCAGGGTGGCGATGGAGAATGAGTGTAGAAGTAGGCTGTTTTCACTCCTGTTGGGAATCTTACCATAGACAGAGGGAAGTGTCACCGCTGGAGATGCAGGGGGATGCGGTCCAACATAGGTGTACAAATTCCTATCGCACGGCTAGCAACAGAGCCATCGCCGCCCACGCAAAGGACGGTAGGGGCAGGCCTTGTGCCTGCCCTGTGCCCCCTAATCAACGGACCTCCCGGTAGGGGCGGGCCGGGTGCCTACCCATCCCCCAAAAAGAAAGCAGACATATTCCGCCTGCCTCTGGGGCATTGTACCGGGATCCGCGCGGCTTCTCGGGACAACCCCAATTCCGAGATGCACCCGATGCCGGGACAGGACCGTTGTACTGCTGCATCTAAGCCGGCGAACTCAAAAAAAAGCTCAGGCGCAAGCGGTTAATGCGGACTCGCATCCTCCATCTGGATAATCGAACCCAGGCCTCCATCGACCAACAGGTGGCTCCCCGTCATATAGGTCGACATGTCAGAGGCAAGAAACAGCACCGCTTGCGCGATCTCGTCTGGGCGTCCATTCCGCTCCAGGGGGCAGTTCAGTTCGGCTTTGACACTGACGTCATTTGCGCTAAAGGGAGCGATGCCAGTGTCAATCGCGCCCGGCAGGACCGCGTTGACTCTGATTTCAGGCGCGTAGTCGGCAGCCAGGGCACGGGTCAGGGCCAGCAATCCCCCCTTGGCAGCCTGGTAAGCCGTATGATCAGCGAATCCCCGCAGAGAGTGAATCGAGCCGGTGATCACCATGACCCCTGCGCCCTGGGCCAACATGTGCGGAAACGCGCAGCGGGCCAGCATCCAGGTAGCCTTCAGACAGACATTGAGCGTGCGATCCCAATCGTCCTCGCTGATCGCAGTTGCCTGGCCCAATGCAAAGGCGGCCGCATTGCTGTGGACGATATCAAGTCGACCGTAGTCATCAATCGCAGCCTGAACCATCGCTTCCACGTCGCCAAATAAACCCACGTCGCCTCGAACGAAGACTGCCTCGCCCGCTGCCTGCTGGATGGTCCTGACGGTCTCACGGCCACCCGGCTCATTGACATCAACGACCACAACCCTGGCCCCCTCTCTGGCGAAGAGCTCGGCCGTCGCCCGGCCAATGCCGGAAGACGCACCAGTTATCAAAGCCACCTTGTTCTTTAAGAGCACGGTTCCGCCTCCTCCCATCGACCCTGGTCCGGATGGCCTTGAAAGCACGGTGCCATTGGCATCACAACAACGCCCCGCTTCCGCCTATGGATTCAGTTGCCGCACCAGTTCGTCGTGTATGCTGCCGCCGCTTGCGATGACACCGTTGCCGTACAGGGGATCGCCCCCCTGCCAGTCGGTGATGCGCCCGCCGGCCCCCTCGATAATCGGGACCAGCGCAGCCCGGTCCCAGAAATTCATCACCGGATCTGTCATCACATCTGCGCCGCCGACCGCCACCAGGTAGTAGCCGTGGCAGTCGCCCCATGTGTGGTAGCGTGCCGCCCTCTGCGCCACTTCTTCGAACGCCGGGCCATTCTGAAAATTCGCGACGTTGTAGTGACTTGTCGTCAGCAAGACTGCCTCCTCCAGCGACGCACAGTCTCGCACACTGACCGGCTCCCCGTTCAGCCAGGCTGTGTCGCCGTCGCCGATCAACAGGTCCTCCACAATCGGCTGATGGATCGCGCCCAGCAGTGCCTGCTTCTCATGCACCAGCGCTATCAGCGTACCGAACAGGTAGCCGTGACTGATAAAATTCTTGGTGCCGTCGATCGGGTCAAGCACCCATTGAAAAGGAGCGTCCGGCTGATGATGACCGTACTCCTCTCCCAGGATCCCGTGCGAAGGATAGCGCTCGATGATCAACGCCCGCATACGCTCCTCCGCCTGCCGGTCGGCAACGGTCACCGGCGTATCGTCCGTCTTGCTGTCTACAATATATCCGCCGCGGAAGTACCGGCGGATGATCGCCCCGCTCTCATCGGCCAGAAGGCGAATGAAATCCAATAGGGCACTTTTGTCCGCTGAGGATAGGACTGTTTTGGGCATAGTGGTACACCTGCTGGTAGTGTATAGTGGTTTGTGAAAAGCGCGAGCCACTCGGTACGACCCGCCCTCCTCCAGACATGCTGGTTATGATAGCTTCTTTCTGGCGGATAGTGAAAAATAAACTGCAAAGTCCTCTCGTTTGTCAATAACCGGAGAATACCTATGTCCGTTCTCGACAAATTCAAACTCACCGACCGGGTCGCTCTCGTCACCGGCGGCAACCGCGGGCTGGGCAAGCAGATGGCCCTGGCACTGGCAGAGGCCGGCGCGTCGGTCGCTCTGACCAGCAGAGATCAAGGCCGCGCCGACCAGGCTGCGCAGGAGATCACCCAGTCGCTCGTTGACGCACGGGCAGCAAACACAACGAATGGCGATTCTGCGCAAGAGCCGATTCCCAAAGTACGCGGCTACACCTGCGAAGTAAGCGACTACGAGCAGTCCGCCCAGGTTGTCCAGCAGGTCATTGAAGACTTCGGCGGCCTGCACATTGTAATCAACAACGCCGGCATCAACATCCGCGGCCCCATAGATGAACTGCAGCCCGAAGAATTCCAGCAGGTTATCGACACCAACGTAAATGGAGTCTGGAACTTCTGCCGCGCCGCGGCCGGTCACTTGAAAGCGCAGAAATACGGGCGAGTCATCAACGTCGGCTCGACCCTCTCCATCATCGCCCTGCCCGAGCGTACCCCTTATGCATCCAGCAAGGGCGCAGTATGGCAAATGACCAAGGTGTTGGCCTTGGAGTGGGCGCAGCATGGTATAACAGTCAACGCGATGCTTCCCGGCCCCTTCTCCACCGAGATGAATCTTGCTCTCGAACAGGATCCCGATCAATACCGGGAATTCATCGCCAGGATCCCTCTCGGCCGCTGGGGAGACCTCGACGAAATCGGTGGACTGGCCGTTTTCCTGGCCAGCGACGCCTCCAGCTTCGTTACCGGCGCCGGCATCACCGTCGACGGCGGATGGACCGCGCATTAAAGTTGGACTTGCGTCTGCGCGCATGTCTCTCCAAGCCGCAGGCTGTAGATCACCCGCCGCCAACCTAATTGAGCCCCCGCCAGTTTTTCAGCCATTCAGAAAGTGAGTGCAAATCGTGAAAATCGTGTCAATTTCCACGCTCGTCGTCCACGTCAATCACCGCGGCGACTGGCTGCACATTGTCGTCGAGACCGACGCGGGCATCACAGGTGTCGGCGAAGCCAGCCACAACGGCAACGACGCCCTATGTGTCGCCGCAATAAAGCAGTTCGGTCAGCTTCTGACGGGTGAAGATCCCCGGCATATAACCCGTATCAGGCAGATGCTGCGCCGCAAAGACGGCGGCCGCGTCTACAACACCGCCCTCAGCGGTCTGGAGCAGGCACTGTGGGACGTGCTGGCGCAGTCTTTGGGCGTACCGCTGCATGCCCTCTTCGGTGGCGCCGTCCACCAACGCTTGCGGCTCTACGCCAACATCAACCGCCATGTCACCGATCGCTCGCCCGAAGGATTTGCGCGGGCGGCCAGCCAGGCCGTGGACGAAGGCTTCACCGCCATCAAAATGGCGCCTTTCGATGAGTTGCGCCACCCCTATCGCTACCGAACCGGTCCCAAGGCAGACTGGCGTCCCGGCGTCGAGCGCGTTCGAGCAGTACGCAAAACCATCGGCGACACCGTCGAACTGGCCGTCGACTGCCACAGCCGCATGGAGGTGTCGGAGGCCGTTATCGTCGGGCACGAGCTGGCAGACGTAAACCTTTTCTGGTACGAGGAGCCGGTCGCGCATACCGATACCGCTGGCTTGGCTGCCGTAGCTGCCCGCGTCCCCCAGCCGATCGCGTCAGCCGAAAGTGTCTACGGCGTAGAAGGCTTTCGCCCCTTTACTGCCGAGCGCTGCGTCGATGTCATAATGCCTGACGTGAAACATTGCGGCGGCATCCTCGAGTTGAACGAAATCGCTGCCGCCGCTCGCATGAGCCAGATCCTGGTCGCCCCCCACAACCCGGCCGGGCCGCTCTCGACCGCTTTCACAGCCCAGGCCGCCGCCGCCTGGCCCAACTTCTACATCCTCGAGTATGCCTGGGGCGAGGTCGACTGGCGCTCGGATCTCTTGTCCCCGCCGGAACGAATTGAAGAGGGACACCTTCTGTTGTCACAGGAGCCGGGGTCAGGACATCGGCTCAACCCCGATATTGTAGAAAAGTACCGCGAAACGGGTGCCAGTAGCGCCGACTCTTCGAAAGTCAGGTTTGGCTAGCGGCTGAAAAGACCCGGCCGTGAATTCCAAAGTTAGGTTGCCGCCTGCAAAAGCCTGGTCACGCCAATCCGGCTTCGCTTTCGGCCGCCAGCCATTCTATCTCCAACCATTGGGCCTCCTCCTTCGCCACCATTCCCCAACGGAAATGACCCCACGGCGCAACCTGGAGGAATTGGTTGTCGATCCACACGACAAGCCCAAGTGGACCGGCAGGCACATGCGACGTTTCAAGCAGCAGCCCCCCATCCAGATAAAACCGGACCCTGTCACGCCGCCAGTCGATGCTGTAGACATGCCAGTCTTGCATCGCCGACGGCAGCATTCGTTCCGCGATTCCCGCTGCCTTCTGAAATGATGGCCACAGCCTTCTATACAAATAGGGAACACGCATCAGCGGCGCCGCCAGGGCCAGAAGGGGCGTCATCGCCATGAATCCGCCTGTACGCGTGTCGATGACAGACGCCTTCCATCCCCAGCCCGGTTGATCCAGCGCCATTCGCATATCGGCATCCGGACCGGCATAGAAAAACCAGAGGGCCTGGGGCAATGCGAGCCGCCGCACCCCGGTCATGCGCAAAGGGTCGTTCCAGAAACCAAAACCGGCCGTTCCCGTCAGTTGCCCGCTGCTATGAGAAAAACGCGCCCGTACAGTCAGGCGCAATGGAGGGCGCCACAGAAAGTCGGCGCGGGGTAGGCCCCGATAGTCGTCAATCTGCGCGTTAGTGTAGACTTGATCAGATGCCCCGCTGTTTCCCAACAGGAGGCTGGAACTGCCGCGACCCAAAAAACCGGTCCCGCTCGTCGTTTGACGCCAGTGGGAGGATAGCCCACCCGAAAACCGAGAATATACAGAGGGCGGGCTCATTGGCCGACCTGCTCTTCCACAACGATCACAACTGGTCGAACTGCTCCCTGCCCGACAACATGCTCCTCGATGGTCAGCCCAGACCTCTGCACTTCACTTTCAAGCTTTTTGAACGCGCCTTCAGTGGCCGGAAAGGCCAGATGGAACAAGAGACTAAGCAGCGGACCCGGCTCCGCCAGGATCACCTCAACAATCAGAATTCGGCCTCCTGGTCGAAGACAGCGGGCAAACTCCTGTTGTGTACTAGGGTCGAGGATATAGGACGAAGGAAATGCACAGACGATCGTATCGAAGGCTTTGTCGACAAAGGGCAGTCTTTGCGCAGTGCCTTGTATGCGGGGGATTGTCCCCGTCAGTTTGCTAAGCTTCTGCGAAGTGACGCGCTGCATCGCCGCCGACGGTTCGATACCGATGACGCGCCGCTGCCCGTCCGCAAGGACAGGCAGCAGATCTCCCGTTCCAAACCCGACTTCGAGGATTCGATTCCCGCAGACTAATGGCAGGGCTGCCCGCCGCCAACTATCCCACCGCCCCAGGCTGACAGCCCAACTCACCGCATCATAGGCCCAGGCCAGCTCATTGTAGAGCAGCCGGTAGAGCAACAAGTAGATCCAACGCATCGTGCCGTAGGTCTCGTCGGCAGGGACAGCGCGGCGTCAGCCAGGTCAAGCGAACAGTGGGGTCATCCTCTGTTCCGTAACCATCGCCGCCATCTCTTCGTCGCTTGGCCCCTTGCCGTCGAACCGGCTCGCCGCGTCAAGGACCTTGGGCAGCAGGTTGATATCGCTGGCCGTGTTCAAGAACAGGTCCTTTTGGGCCAGAATCCAGTGGACCGCGCGGTCGATGTCCGCCTGATCTTCCAGGGGCTGGTACCAGGTGGAACGGTTCTTGGGCGTCGTGGCCCAGGGGCCCCGCGCAAGCGACTTTATGGTCTGCACAGCGATGCCCCGCGCACGCGCCAGGCCGACAACCCGGTCAAAATCGGTGGCGTACTGGCTGTTCTGCTTCAATTGAATATTCCAGGGCAGCAGAATCGAATCGAAATCAAACGCCTCCAAGCTGCGGGAATGAAAGGCCGCGATTTTAAGACCGTGCCCGGTTACGCCGATATACTTTACCAGCCCCTGATCACGAGCCTCCTTGGCCGCTTCCAGCGCGCCATTCTCTCCCATGGCCGTATCCCAATCATCAGGGTGACCAAGATTGTGGAATTGGATCAGGTCGATCTGGTCGACCCGCATCCGCGCCAGAGAAAGGTGAATCTGGGCCTTGGCAGTTTCATATTCGCGTTCATTTGTCTTGGTGGCCAGAAAGAAGCGGTCGCGGTGCTTCTCAAGCCATGGGCCAATGCGGACCTCGGCCTCGCCGTAGCTGGCGGCCGTATCGATGTGATTGACGCCGTAGTCGAGCAGAATGTCCAGTGTGCGGTCGGCCTCGGCCTGTGTGACTCGGCCTATCGCGGCTGCGCCAAAGAGAGTTACAGTGCTGCTATGACCTGTGCGGCCAAAGGGTAGTTGCGGAATCATAGAGTGATCTCCTTGTGAATCAAGATACGGCAGTTTAGATGTCTGTTTCGTCTTCCTGGAACAGACGGCGAACCATTGTCAAAGCACGGTGAAAATCAGGATGCCAGCGGTCATCCGCCGGCCTGTCCAGCTCGTGCCAGAAAAAGTCGAACAGGTGCCCCCCATCATCTTGCGTGAAGAAAGTCCACGCATCCGGCAGTTGACCTGGAACGCGACACAGAAAGAGCCGCCAGTGCTGCGCGATTTCCCGGTATGTCAACTCGCCTAGCGGCCTTACAACCACGGCATTATCGATGCCGGACTCCTCCGCCAGTTCACGCAGCGTGGCAACTTTCACATTTTCACCGGCCTCAAGCGTTCCTTTTACTAGCTGTGTGCCGGCGTGAGGATGTCTGAATGCCAGAATCTCCAGCTGTTCACCGCGTCGCAACACGATTGGAACGACCTTATGCACCATCTTCGCCATCTGGCGAGCCCTCACTTTCTTCCACCTGCATCGGAAAGTCGGTAGGCGAACTGACCAGGGGCGCCGCCGCCGCCAGCGCGGCAGCATAAACGGCCGGCAGCGGTGAACAGGTGGCTTCAGCCAGCGCCTGGCAGTCCGCAAACTCCGGCTTTGCGCCGACTGCCTTTCCGTCCATCAACTTAACCTTTACCCGCACTGGCCCGTAAGTCGTGTCGACCGTTTCCGCATGTCGCTCCGCAACATGGCGGCGGACCGGGTATACTCTCACTCCCAACGTGGTCGTTTCTCGCAGAATGAGCGCGGCAAGCCTGGATTCATCTGCCGCCGCCGCCAGAACGCTAAGCAGAGTGCCGGGCCGCGCCTTCTTCATCCCGATTGCGGTCGTCCAAACATCGAGCGCGCCAGCCCCGAACAGATGACCCTTCACCGGTTCGTATAGCTCCGGGTTCATGTCATCGATATTTGTTTCGATCACCACCAAGGACTCGGAAGCATCTCGCGGCGTTCCATCCGGCCCCGTAGAAATCTCCTCACCCAGCCACAGGCGCGCCACATTGGGCCAGTCAAACTCCTTCTGCCCTGCACCGTAGCCAATCCTGCGCAGACGCATAGCCGGTTGCCGAAACTGCGCCAGCTCTGCCACCAGCGCCGCCCCTGTCGGTGTTACCAACTCGCCTGGACCGGGCGCGGCCGCGATCGGTGCGTCGACTTCAGCCAGCAACTCGAGCGTCGCCGGCGCCGGCAGCGGTATCCGCCCGTGCATCGAACTGGCCCAACCGGGGCCAAGCGGCAACGCCGACGCGCACAGCGTATCGATCGCCATTTCATGCAGCCCGGCACAAACACCCACGATATCGATAATCGCATCCAGGGCGCCGACCTCGTGAAAGTGGACCGACTCCGCCGTCGTGCCGTGAATATGCGCCTCCGCTTCCGCCAAACGCGCGAAAACGGCGCCCGCGCGCTGCCTGACCGCCTCCGGCAAGTCGGCGGCCTCTATAATTTCCAGCACGTCGGCCAGATGACGCTCGGTCCTGTCCTCGCGTGCTTCCACATTGAGGCGCGTTGCACGCAGCCCCCCTTGCATCACAGACTGCGCCGCAATGCGCCAACTGCCGTCAGGCAAGTTCAGGCTGGCCGCAGTGTCTTGCAATGAAGCCACCGGCCAGCCCGCGTCCACCAGGCAGCCGAGAAAAATGTCACCGGAAATTCCGGAAGGGGTGTCGAGATAGGCGAGAGGCATGTTTGTGGTGGCTACCGGCCAGGGCCGCTGCTGCCGCCAACTTGTGTAGCAGCGATCACTGACCGAACGCCATCAACTCTTCTACCGAGACAATGGAGCTGTCTGTGCTTTCAGTGCTACCGTTTGCAGTAGCATTGAGGCCGCCGCTGCGGAACCCGGCCAGGTCGAGGGTGACGTACCGGTAGCCGGCAGCCTTAATACCGTCGACTATCTCCTGATAATGCGCAATGATCGTCGGAAATTCGTCCGGCGGCAGTTCTAGTCTGGCGATCTCGTCATGGTGACGCACGCGGAACTGGCGCAAACCCAGCTCTACCAAAACGTCTTCCGCCGCTTCGATCTGACGCAACAGCTGCGGATCAATCGCCGTGCCGTGCGGCACTCGCGAGGACAGACAGGCCATCGCCGGCTTGTCCCATACCGGCAGCCCCAAATGTCTGGCGATGGCGCGCACCTCCGGTTTCGTGATGCCCGCTTCCAGCAAAGGCGAACGCACGCCCCGCTCACGCGCCGCCATCACGCCCGGGCGGTCATCGCCCATGTCGCTCGCATTGGTTCCGTCGCAGACAATTCCCCAATCCTCCTGCTGCAGTATCTCGTGCAGCCGGTTGTGCAATTCCGACTTGCAGAAGTAGCAGCGGTTATTGGGATTGGCCGCGTAATTGGGATCCAAATACTCCTCGGTCTCCACCAGGCGGTACGGCACGCCGATCTCTTCCGCGAGCGCAACCGCGTCCCGCATCTCCCGCGCCGGGTAGCTTGGCGAGACGCCGATGCAGGCCAGCGCGCCGCCTTCCTCCGCGACAGTGGAGGACCTGCCGCCCAACTCCTGGTAGGCGGCCGCCATAACTACGGCACTGTCCACACCGCCGGAGTAGGCGACAATAACGGAACCGAAAGAGCGCAAGGACGCGCGCATGGCCTCCAGTTTAGCCCCCGTTTCCTCTGTAAGGGTCGAAGGGAGTGTGTGGTTCTCAGTTTCTCTCATCATCTCACCGTAGCCCTGACTATGACTTTGCTGTGGACTGTGACTCGTCCCTGGATTGCATGTATCCATTTCTGGAGCTTGTTGAAATGTCCTCGATCTTACCATTGATCAGCGCCGCCATGTGACCTGCGCCAAATCCGTTGTCGATGTTGACCACCGCCATGCCGGAGGCGCAGCTATTTAGCATCGCAAGCAGAGCTGCAATGCCGCCAAAACTGGCGCCGTAGCCAACACTGGTTGGTACCGCGATCACCGGCGCCTGCGTCAACCCGGCCGCTACCGAAGCGAGCGCCCCCTCCATCCCGGCGATGACTACGACCACATTCGCCTGCTGCAGAGTCGGGATGTGGGGAAGAAGCCGGTGCAGACCCGCAACACCCACATCGGTGATTCTCGTTGGGTCATGCCCCATCAGCCGCAGCGTAAGTGCTGTCTCTTCCAGCACCGGCAGATCGCTTGTCCCCGCGCATACGACCACCACGCCCGGTTTCAGTTCTCTTGTCGGCTCACGGTCCAGCCAGAGACAGCGGGCCAGCTCATGCCACTTCAGCTCCGGAACGCATTGCAAGGCCGCCCGGTACTGTTCCTCCGTCGCCCGAGTCCCCAATAACCGCGGCGACCCCGCTGCCAGGCGCCCCGCAATCAGCCCGACCTGCTCCGCCGTCTTGCCCTCGCAATAGATCACCTCTGGGAAGCCCGTCCGCAACAGCCGGTGATGGTCCAGCGTCGCCACGTCTTCAAGCGTCTCGAACGGCAGCGTGCGCAGCCGGGTCAAGGCCGCGTCGACTGACAACGTTCCGCCAGCCACATCTGCCAAAAGGCCAGCCAACTTTTCCTCATTCATGTAGGGGCGCGCCTGTCAAGGGCTGTGAATTGACTGCAAGCCACTGCAGAAAGAAATCATGTGTTTCATTCTCCCTCTGCCACCCCGCCGGCCTGGCAGGAGACTCGCGGAAAATGTCGCGCAGGCCGCACCGATCATGCAATGGCGCGATGGACAGCGGGTCCGAAATCGGCCTCATAGAATGGGTTGACCATACCTCCCGGCGGAGCCAGCGCATCGATCTGTTCACGGTCCTCATCGGTGACCGCTACCTCCAGGGCGCCCAGGTTGTCCACCAACTGCTCCATCGTACGCGGGCCAATAATCGGGCTGGTGATCCCCGGCTGCTGAGCGCACCAGGCCAGCGCCAGCTGCGACATCGTACAGCCCTTCGCTTCAGCCAGGGGCAGCAAGCCTTCCGTCACCGGATGGTATTGGCCGGATTGGCGGCTGGCCAAACGCGGCACACTTGCAGCATTGGCGTAACGCGAACCTTCCGGCGCAGGCTGTTCACGCCTGTACTTGCCTGTCAGAAGCCCGCCGGCCAAAGGACTCCAGGGAATAAGGCCGATTCCGTAGGTCCGAGCCATCGGCACCAACTCTCGTTCGATTCGGCGGTCCAGAATGTGATAGGGCGACTGATCCGAAACGAAGCGGTTCAGACCCAACTCCTTCGCCGCCCACAGAGACTCCACAACTTGCCATGCCGCGAACGTGCTGCTGCCGAGATAGCGCACCTTTCCCGCCCGCACCAGGTCGTCGAGCGCCCGCAACGTCTCGTCGATTGCAATATCCGGGCGCGGCCGGTGAACCTGGTAAATGTCAATGTAATCGGTCTGCAAACGTTTGAGGCTGGCTTCACACTGCTCAATGATGTGGCGCCGGCTGGTGCCGCCGGCGTTGGGGTCGTCGTCGTCCATCGGGAAGTGTACTTTTGTCGCCAGAACGACGCGGCTCCGTTTACCATTGCGCTGCAACGCCTCGCCGGTAATCTCCTCGCTTCGACCGCGGCCGTAAACGTTGGCAGTATCCAGGAAATTGATGCCGGCGTCAAGCGCCCTGTCTATGATTGCGTAAGAGTCTTCCGGCGTTGTAACATCCCCAAAATTCATGCAGCCCACGCACAGTGGGCTTACCTTCATGCCGGTTCGTCCGAAATTACGATATTCCACCCGCAAATCCTCTTGCGTTCTGCTTGTGTCGGTTGCTGAAGGTTTCTTGAGCGCCTTGCAATTGACGCCCTGCCTACAATACCGATCAGGCAATGACCCGATGAAGACTTGGACCGAAGTCGGCCTCATAAAACGGGCTGACCATCCGCCCCGGCGGGACAAGTGCATCGACTTGCTGGCGGTCCTCATCGCTGACAGTTACCGCAAATGCACCGAGATTATCCTCCAGCTGCTCCATCGTACGCGGCCCAATGATTGGGCTTGTAATTCCAGGCTGGTGCATACTCCAGGCCAGCGCCAGTTGAGACAGCGTACAGCCCTTCCTTTCAGCCAGAGGCTGCAAACCCTCAGTCACCTCATAAAAATTGCCGGATTTGCGGCGGGCCAACCGCGGCTCATTCTCAGCGTTGGCGTAGCGCGCCCCTGCCGGTGAAGGCTCTTCACGCGTGTACTTGCCTGTCAGCAGCCCGCCCGCCAGCGGACTCCAGGGGATCAGGCCGATGCCGAAAGTGCGGGCCATCGGAACCAGCTCACGTTCGATCCGCCGGTCCAGAATATTATAGGGAGGCTGCTCAGAGACAAAGCGGTTCAAACCCAACTCTTTCGCTGCCCACAGTGACTCCACTACCTGCCATGCCGCAAATGTACTGGTGCCGAGATAGCGTACTTTTCCCGATCGTACCAAATCATCGAGCGCCCGCAATGTCTCGTCGATCGCAATTTCCGGTCGCGGCCGGTGCATCTGATAAATGTCGATGTAATCGGTCTGCAGCCGCTTCAGGCTGGCTTCACACTGTTCAATAATATGGCGGCGGCTGCTTCCGGCCGCGTTGGGATCGTCGTCATCCATCCTGCCGTGGACCTTTGTCGCCAGAACAACTCGGCCGCGCTTGCCATTGCGCTTCAATGCCTCGCCGGTGATCTCCTCACTGCCGCCGCGGTCGTAGACGTTGGCGGTATCCAGAAAATTAATTCCGGTATCCAGCGCCCTGTCTATGATTGGATAAGACTCTTCCGGCGTTGTCCGCCGCCCAAAATTCATACAGCCCAGACAAAGCGGGCTCACCTTCATGCCAGTCCGTCCAAAATCACGGTATTCCATTCAGAAATCCTTATACGATTTGCCGGCGTCCGTCTGCGAACGCCCCTAGAATGTCTTTCAGATCAATCCCTGCCAGTTCCACCGATCAGGCAATGGCGCGATGCAGACCCGGACCGAATTCGGCCTCGTAAAACGGGCTAACCATCCGCCCCGGCGGCACCAACTCGTCGATACGCTGGCGGTCTTCATCTGTAACCTTAACTTCAAGTGCGCCGAGATTGTCCTCCAGCTGCTCCATCGTGCGAGGGCCAAGAATTGGACTCGTGATGCCCGGCTGCTGAGCACACCATGCCAGCGCCAGTTGCGATATCGTGCAACCCTTTGCTTCAGCCAAAGGCCGCAGACCCTCATTCACCTCATAAACGCTGTCGTTCAGACGGCGGAACTCGGGCGGATCATCGTCCGGTCTGGCGAATCTCGACCCTTCCGGCGCCGCTTGCCCTCGCATGTACTTGCCAGTCAGTAGGCCCCCGGCCAACGGGCTCCAGGGAATCAGACCGATACCGAATGTCAGGGCCATCGGCACCAACCCCCGCTCAATGCGCCGGTCCAGGATATGATAAGGGGGCTGCTCCGAAACAAAGCGGTTCAGACCCAACTCCTTCGCAACCCAGAGCGACTCCACAACCTGCCACGCTGCGAATGTGCTGGTGCCGATATAGCGAACCTTGCCCGCCCGCACCAAGTCGTCGAGCGCTCGCAACGTCTCGTCAATCGCAACGTCAGGGCGGGGCCTGTGAATCTGATAAATGTCAATGTAGTCTGTCTGCAATCTCCGCAGGCTGGCCTCACACTGTTCAATAATATGGCGGCGACTGCTGCCAGCTGCGTTGGGATCGTCGTCATTCATCCTGCCATGAAACTTTGTCGCCAGAACAATGCGGCTGCGGCTGCCATTACGCTTCAAAGCCTCGCCTGTTATCTCCTCGCTGCGGCCGCGACCATAGACGTTTGCCGTATCCAGAAAATTCAAACCAGCGTCCAAAGCCCTGTCCACAATTGCATAGGAGTCTTGCGGTGTTGTACGCTCTCCAAAGTTCCAACAACCCAGGCAGAGGGGGGTGACCTTCATCCCTGTTCGCCCGAAATTCCGGTACTCCATCTAAGGTTCCTTTACAGGTTGGGGAAATGATTTCAGTGCGTCGGACCGTGGTCAAATGCGCAACCCGAACCGGCCTACAGTGTACAAGTGTTTTGAAGCGATGTAAAATCCTATCCCAGTGAGGTATGTGTCAGATGCCCGGCGTGCCAGTCGAAAAAGACCCTTGACAAAGCGCCTTTTCCGGCACGCGCCCGAGGCTTGCTGCCTTCGTTGCGCCCTGCTTACTGTCGCTGCCATACACAGGCAACCGCCAGTGCCAGGTGCTGCCGCGACCGCCCATACAGGTTGGCATCAATGTCCCAAAACGCGACCGACGAGACCCTCCGCCAGACTCTCCTCCGCATCGACGGCAGAGGCTACAAGGCCTATAGAGACCTGGGCGAAACCTACCAGTTCAAAGGCTTCACTCTCGCGGTCGATTCCGTGCAACCGGACCCTTTCGCCGCGCCCAGCCGCCTGCGTGTACGCATACAGCCCGCAGTTGCCGGGCTGCCCGAACGGCTGTATGCCAACGAGAGCCGCAGCATTGGCGTCAGCTGCTATCTAGCCAGAGCATTCGCTCGCCATGCGTCTGATCTTTCCTCGCGGCGGGGCAGCGGCAGGAGCGGAGAAATCCGTATCGAAGCCCCAGGCCAGCAGGTGTTGGCAAACACAGCCGTGCAGATCCATGATGACGGCGCGGTTGAAGCGCGATTCACAGTCGGCCTGCCCGCCCAGGGCAGAAGAGTTCTGGCCGGCCAGGCATGCAACCTGCTCCTGGACGATCTGCCCAGCATAATCGCCGACAGTCTCCTTGCCCGCAGCCACCCTGCCGACGACTTGTGGCGCCACGCCGCCGTGAACGAGGACGCTGACGCACTGCGGGCCATGCTCGCGGGTCGCGGGCTGATCGCCTTCGTCGCCGACGGCGCGATCCTGCCCCGGTCCAGCGGCGTCGACGACCGCCCCTTGCGTGACGACGCCGTCGTTCCTTTCACCGCGCCGCCAAGCCTGAGCGTCTCCTTTGCCCTCCCCCACGCAGGCACCGGGCACGGCATGGGCATCCCTGCCGGCGTAACCCTCATCGTCGGCGGCGGCTATCACGGGAAATCGACTCTGCTGCGCGCGATCGAACGCGGCGTCTACAACCACCGGCCCGGCGATGGCCGCGAGCAGGTTGTCAGCGCCGCCGATCTGGCCAAAGTACGGGCCGAGGACGGGCGCTCGGTCAGCGGTGTCGACATCTCCCCATTCATCGGAGACCTGCCCCTGGGACAGTCCACCCAAAGCTTCTCCACCGACAATGCCAGCGGCTCCACCAGCCAGGCCGCCGCAATTGTCGAGGCGCTTGAAGCGGGCGCCCGCGGCTTGCTCATCGACGAAGACACAGCCGCCACCAATTTCCTGATCCGCGATGCCCGTATGCAGGCGCTGGTGCCAAAGCAACATGAGCCGATTACCCCCTTTATCGACCGCGTGACCCGCTTGCACACCGATTACCGCGTCAGCACAGTTCTCGTCGTCGGCGGCAGCGGCGACTACCTGGATGTTGCCGACACAGTAATCGCGATGGAGACGTTCCGACCGCACGACGTGACCGCACGCGCACTGGCGGTTGCCTCCGACCATCCCACCGGCCGCGTTAGTGAAGAGACCGGCCCCCTCACCCTCAGTTCCCAACGCCGACCCCGTCCCGGAACTGTCAACCCCGCCAAAGGGCGGCGAGAATCAAGTATCAAGACCAGGGACCTGCAGACAATTCAGTTCGGCGCCGAAACGCTTGACCTGTCGACAGTGGAACAGATAGTCCACCGGGCGCAGACACGCGCCATCGGCGCCGCGCTCGACTATGCCCGCCGCCGCTACATCGACGGGCGCCGCACCCTGTCGCAGATCCTGGACCTGGTCATGGCCGACATCGACCGCGCAGGGCTGGACGTGCTCGAGCCCCGCCGCACCGGAGCGCTCGCCCGCTTCCGCCGCCACGAGCTGGCCGCAGCCTTCAACCGTCTGCGCTCACTCAGAACGTAAGGACAGCTAACCATGACACAACAAAAGCCCGTTCCCGCCAGCGTTCTCGGCGCCGAATACGCCGAAAAACTCCGCCGCAGCTATCTCAACTTTCGATGGCCTCTCTTCCTGCTCGAACCGGACGAGCACACGCGGCCCTGCCTCGAAAATGGCTGGACGCCAATCGCCTCCGTAGCCCACATCGCTTATTGGGACCGCTTCCAGCTGCAACGCATGCAAGCGGCGCTTGGACACAGCCAGAAACCGCCAATCGTCCAGACTGTAGAAACAAATGACGAAATGGCGGCCAACGAGAATCGCAGCTGGGACACGGTAGTGAACGAAGCTGACGAGGCCCGCGGGGAGCTGATTGAATTCGCACTGTCACTCACATCCGAGCAAATAGAAGCCGAATACATCGACCGCGGCAATCGCACACCCATAGTGAAAAATCTGCTGGAGCGAATGCCCGAACATGTCAATGAGCATGCCGAGGACGTGCACAGCTACTGCTTCTCACTTGACCGCTGGGGCCGCGATCGACTACTCACATTCTACCGGCGCCACTTCAACAGTCTACTCGATGCTATCACCGGCCTGACCGAAACAAGCTGCACCTCCGTCCTTGTTTGCGGCGACTGGACCGTCCGCGACCTCCTCGCCCATATCCTCGCCTGGGACGAGTACATCCTGGAGCTCGTCAAACGCTGGCCCAATATCTCGCTGCCCTCCCGCCAGTCGCCAGCTACGGCCAGCCAAGAACCTGGCAGCGACGACGCTCTCGCCCAATGGACCAGCGGAGACGTTGAAACCAAAAATGCCCGTCTCCATGCCGACAGGGCCGATCTGTCAATGATCGAAGTGTTGGACAACTTGGCTACCTGTCACCGACGAATTGTCAGCCGCTGCCAGAAGCTTAGCGAAGAAAAGTTGCGTTCAGAAGTGGAATACGACTGGGGCGAGCGCGGAAACCTCGTCAATCTGCTCGTTTCAATGTCTGCCCACACCGCCGACCATGCAGCGGAGATCTACGCGGCCCGCGCCGAGGGGCGTCTGGTGCCCCTCAGTTGGAAATCCTAACCGGAATGGGCGTAACGCTTGCTGGACTCCTGATTGCTCAAATGAGAAATCTCTGACCGCTGCACAACCTGCCAACCGCTGCCGTTCCTCTGCAGCGTAAAGATGCAGCACAGGGGCACGGTGAGCCGGTCCGGCACGCCCGTCAGCCCGCGCACGATGCCGACCACCGGCGCACCGTGCGTTACCATCAGCAGGTTCTTGTCAGGAAAACGTTCGGTCAGCGCCCGCGCCGCTGCCGCCGCCCGCACATGGCCCTCATCCGAACTCTCCGGATAGGCCAAGGCCTTGACAGCGCAATATGCACTATCGATGCGGGGAAAACGCTGCCTGCGTTCCTCCTCAGTTATTATAGCCGGCATGCTCTTTACGTCCGGCAGAATTTCACCGATTCCTGGCTCCAGCCAGACCGGCGCGTCCAGCGCATCGGCGATGTGCGAGGCCGTCTGAATTGTACGCAAAAACGGCGATGCGAAAACGCAGTCAATTGGCTCATCCTGCAAGCTGACTCCCACCTCTTTCGCCTGCGTCTCACCATCCGCCGAGAGCGCCGGATCATAAGGCCGCTGCGCCGTCTTCGCCCAGCCGGGGTTCTGGAAATCTTCCCGATTGCCGTGCCTGACAATCCATATTCTTTGGCTCACTGTTCGACTCCCCTATAGCTCCCCATCCCCTTGGCTACACGAAATTCCGCCTCCGCTCCTGCTTCTGACGGCCGGCTGTCTCCCACCACCCCATTTCCAGAGCAGAGCAACCGTGCCAGTGTATCATATCGCTAAGCCCGCAGGCGAAAATGGAGGCGCCATATAGGCGGCGGCAAGATCCTGGCCCGAGCCAGTCGTTCTCCTGGAACTGTCCATTGGAATACAAATTCCTATTCCTCGGGCAACAACTGAGCCATCGCCGCCCACTCCAGGGAAGGTAGGGGCAGGCCTTGTACTTGCCCTCTGCCTCTCCCGAAGCCGGCGAACATTTTCAGCCACCGCCGGCATGAATTCCCCCTACTGTTTCAACCCCAAATGTGGACTGCACCAGTTCTCCTCGTACGGCTGACAGGATTGACAGCCTTTGCTATACTGCCCAAGCAGTATGTTTTCCAAGCCTAGCCCTGGCGCCGCCTCTCTTTGGCTGCGCTCGAACCGACGCAGCGCAGAAGGCGCTCTTCTCTCACCATGGCCTACACTTTCACCGACCACTACCGCGCCGCACGGCTGTGTCTGCGTGTAAACGCTGTCCTCATCGGCCTCGGCCTCGGGCTGCTGCTCCTCATCTATCCAGCCAATCTGTTCGAGGCAGCTGGGATCACGCTCGGCTCCGCCTGGACCGCCCGCATCGGCGGCAGCGCCTTGATGGGGCTGGGCATTGGTCAGTTATCAGCGGCAGCGGCATCCGATCTGCCCCCGGCCCCGCTGTTCGCCACCGTCATCTGCAATGGCGCCATCGCGATCAGTCTGTTAATCGCCTACTTTGATGGCGAAATGGCCGCGCTGCATCCTTTCGGCATAGCCGGCTTGCTGGTCATTTTCGTCGTCTGCCTGCTGACAGCCGTCCTGTCGGCGCCCCACATCCGCCGCAGAGCCGGCCAGTACTGATAGTCGTCTGATTTCAGAGCTGCCATCTCTGAACTAGACAGGTACTACCCAGCCGCAACCGGTACGCAACCCCCAATCGAGGCAAGCATAGGAAGCCTCTCTCTTCTTTCCTGGTTTATTTTGGCGGTCGGGCCTTCGGCCCTCCCTTGTGCAGGGGCTGCGCCCCCGCAACGCCCCCCTCCAAAACCATCCCTCACCGACCGTACGCCCTCATTCCAGCAGTGCGGCTCGAGCAACCAGACGGCAGTCAACCGCATACGCCATCAAATAGCCTGCATCCGGTAGGCGCGCCCCAAGCGGTCGCCCGTCGCAACCTATTTCAACGTCCGAACTCAGATGCGTTTGCCCTGCCTGCGCCTTCCTGAATTCTTGGAATGGGCTATACTCCATGTTAGAATGTACTGTCACGTCTGATTCTGGTAGACCCTTGCGGAGCAGCATTTGGAACACCGGGTAAAATTCGCGTTGCCGGCCCTGGCACGGCAGCCCCGCCCACAGGAACCACTACTATGAGCTACGATGGACGTTTCTATCGGGTAACAATTGGTCAATGTGAACGCGAACTGCCGATCTTCGAGGTGGCTCCCGGCGTAAAGATCGCCATCTTCAACATGCTGGGCGATACCGAGATCGTCGAGACCGCCGCCCAGATGTTGGCACAGAGCGTGCCGGAGAACGCAGACGTCATCCTGGCTCCGGAGGTGAAGGCCGTTCCCCTCGGCCATGCGCTATCTGCAACGACCGGCCTCCCCCTGGTCATCGTACGCAAAGTTCGCAAACCGTACATGGTCAATTGCCTGGAAACTGAAGTCGTCAGCATTACCACCGGCCAACCGCAGACCTTGTACATCGATGGCAAAGACCTGGCGCTGATCCAGGGAAAACAGGCCCTTTTGGTTGATGACGTGGTCAGTACCGGAAGTACATTGAAGGGGCTCCGTTCGCTGGTCAAAACCGGCGGTGGTCAGGTCGCGGGCGAGATGGCCGTCTTTACCGAAGGGGAGTCCGGCGCCTGGAAACAGATTACGGCCTTGGGCAACTTGCCAATTTTCACCGATTGAACCTGAACTGGAAACCGTCAGCAAACAGCCGGGCGCAGACCTATGATTCTGACTGAACAGCTATCTCGAGTCGAAGAGCGTTTCGAAGAGTTGGATCACCTGATGGCCGACCCCGTCGTCCTGTCCGACTACGCCCGCGTTCAGGAGTTGGCACAGGAGCGCAGCAGTCTGGAGGAGTTGGTTGGCGCATTCCGCACATACCAGGACCTCCAGAATCAGCTGGACGACAACCGCGAATTGCTGGCCGAAAACGACGACCCGGAGCTCGCTGAATTGGCCGAGTTGGAAATCGCCGAACTGGTGGACCAGACTGCCGCTCTCGAAGACGATCTGCGCCGCATGCTCCTGCCCAAAGACCGCAACGACGACAAAAACGTGATCGTCGAAATACGCGCCGGCGCCGGCGGCGATGAGGCCGGGCTGTTCGCGGCCGACCTCATGCGCATGTATACACGCTGGGCAAATGATCACAAGTTCAAGACCGAAATTATGAGCGTCAGCGAAACCGGCGTGGGCGGCATAAAGGAAGCCATCCTCGAAGTGCGCGGCAAGGGCGCTTACAGCCGCTTGAAATACGAGTCCGGAGTACACCGCGTGCAGCGCGTGCCCACCACCGAAAGCCAGGGCCGCGTCCATACCAGCGCCGCAACCGTGGCCGTCTTGCCCGAGGCCGAAGACGTCGAAATCGAAATCAGTACCCATGAAATGAAGGTCGACGTGTTCCGCAGCAGCGGCCCCGGCGGCCAAAGCGTCAATACCACCGACTCAGCCGTCCGAGTTACCCATCTCCCTACCGGCATGGTCATTACCTGCCAGGACGAAAAGAGCCAGCTCCAGAACCGTCTGA
The DNA here is from genome assembly GCA_963662575.1 of Caldilineaceae bacterium. Classification (GTDB taxonomy): domain Bacteria; phylum Chloroflexota; class Anaerolineae; order Caldilineales; family Caldilineaceae; genus Bin5. The sequence goes on along the minus strand of OY759723.1, from coordinate 3,345,401 downwards.
AGGCCGTACGCATCCTCAAGACCAAGCTCTATGATATCGAAATGCAGAAGCAGATGGAAGATTTGGGCGCGGCCCGGCGCAGCCAGGTCGGCTCCGGCGATCGCAGCGAGAAAATCCGCACCTACAACTTCCCGCAGGGACGCGTGACCGATCACCGCATCAACAAGACCCTCTTCCGATTGGAACAGGTTCTGGACGGCGATATCGATGAATTGATTATTGATCTGGCTGCATTTGACCAGACGCAACAACTGCAGGCCATGGCCGAGGAAGCCTGAAGTATGTTTGAGCACAATGACAGGCTCCCGCAGAATCGCCAGCCCCCTCCCTATTTGTCCTCGGACCTTCCAGATGGGACCGTCGACGACCAGCCGCGTCAGAACGAAGACGGCAGAGCCCCCATACCTGACAGCAGCGCAGGGCCCGCAGCCGGCGGAAACTCGGCCGCAGGCGATTTGCAGTCCCACAACAATTCGCCCCACGACCCTTTCCACTGGAGTCTTACGCAGGGAACACCTGTCGGCCGCGCCCTCATCTCGGCCGCGCAACGGCTGAGTGACTCTGGCAACGAATCGGCCCGGCTTGATTCACAGGTGCTGCTGGCACACGTACTAAAACAGAACCGCAGTTGGCTCTTCGCCCACCACGAATATGAACTCAGCGACCGCGACTGCCGCCGCTATGCCGATCTGATTACACGGCGCAGGCGCCGGGAACCTGTGGCCTATCTGTTGGGCCGCAAAGAGTTCTACGGACTTGAATTCGCAGTGGACCGCCGTGTATTGATTCCGCGGCCCGAAACCGAGTTGCTCATTGACCTGGTGCTGGCACAGATCGGCGATCGGACCGGTCGGCCGGTCGTTGTGGCCGATGTCGGCACCGGCAGCGGGGCCATTGCAATCACTATTGCCGTCCATGCCCCCGAAGCGATAGTGTATGGAATTGACGTCAGTCGCGACGCGCTCGACGTGGCCGAAATGAATAAGAAGCATCTCACGCCGGAGGGCGGGCCCCTGTTTCTGGAAGGGGACCTGTTGAGCCCATTGCCTGAACCAGCTGACATAATCGTGGCCAACCTTCCATACATAGCCGATGAAGAGTATTCCGGCCTGCAATCGGACGTGCGCGATTACGAACCGCGCCTCGCCTTGAAAGCAGGCGCCGAAGGACTTGATTTGATCGAGCGTCTCTTGGGGCAGCTCTCGTCCAGAGTGCAATCAGGTGGCGCTGTGTTGCTGGAAATCTCCCCCCGCCAGGGCGAGGTTGTTCAGGAGATGGCGCAACAGCTGCGCCCCAAGCCTTCCTACGTCGGGCTGCGCCGAGACTACAGCGGCCTTGTGAGAATGGTTACCCTGGAATTCTGACCTTGACGACTGCCCTCTTCATGGGCCGGCAAATCGCGCCGCCGCCTTCGGAACAGTGCTCTTTGCCCGCTGAAATCCTCGGTTCGCTGAAATCCTTGTCCCGCGCGGCCAAAGAGAGCATCTCCCGACACAACCTCAACCCTTATACCTTTCGGTTTGTATTAACGAGGCGCCATTTGCGCTGACGGAACTTCATGCAACCCAAAATCGAGTTGGTCGTCCTCGATATGGACGGCACTATTTATGGACAATTCGCAGGTGGATTCTCGCCGCGCGTGCGCAAGGCGATTGCCGCCGTACAAGCCGCGGGAACGCCGGTAACAATCGCCACCGGCCGCATTTTCGACTTTGTACGCGCAGTCGCGCCCGACCTGGGCATAACCCTGCCCGTCATAACCGCACAAGGCGCGCTGATAGCCGACCCCGTCACCGGCGAAGTGCTGTTCGAAGCATTGATACCCGAGGACGCCGCCTGCCGCGTGGCAGCCTGGGCCGATACCCAAGCGCGCACTACCGTTTTCTATCTCAGCGGCTCCGGCGGCCGCACGCGGCTCGTGCAGAACGCGCCGCCCACAGCCGGCGAGAACAGCGGATGGGAGGGCTGGGAACCTGCCGCCTATGACCACTGGTTCGGCAGCCCCAGAGAGTCGCACGCCAGCCTGTCCGCGGTGGTCGGCGAACCAGGCGCCCGTCCACTGAAATTCATAACCGTCAACGACCATACGCAGGAACCTGATGAGACCGCTGCGCTCCAACAGAAGTTTGGCGCCGGCATACACATGAGCCGCTCCCACCAGTACTTGGTCGAAGGAACTGCCCCAACAGCCAACAAAGGCCACGGGCTCCTGATGCTGTCGAAACGGCTCGGCGTCAACCCCGATCGGATCCTCGCCATCGGCGATAATGAAAATGATATTCCCATGTTGCGAGAAGCCGGCCTCGCTGTGTGCATGGGGCAGGCTACACCGGTCGTTCAGGCCGAGGCCGATTGGGTCGCGCCAACGCTCGAGGAGGACGGCGCCGCCGTGGCCTTGGAACGATTTGTCCTGTCGTAAGAGACAGCATTGATAACCTTCTCGGCCTGCTTCCTGCCGGTAAGTCAGCCCCAATCGCGGCATGAGCACGCCTCCCGCTCTTAAGTTTTGTAAGATTAAACTCTTTGCTGCTATACTCTGGACGAAATTGCGACTGTATCGCATTTTTGGTAATCCCCCTCGCGAATGCAGCAGTTGCGACCCAGCAAGTGCGGCGGTCCTCGCCGCCACAGACACCTTTCGTTTCACGAGCAGCAGAAGTTTGCTAAACCAGATAAGGTCAGGCACTGGCGGCCAGCTGGCTTTTCGTGACACTGTCAAACGGCCGTTGCGGTCATCTCAAACATAAGCAGTTGACACCTTCCAACCTACCTTTCAAGGAGAACGCACACCATGCAGAAGAAGCAGAGTTTAACCCGCCGTCATTTCCTAAAACTGACTTCCGGTGTAGGCGCAACCGCATTTCTGGCAGCCTGTGCCGCGCCGGCCGCGCCTGCCGCGTCAGACGGCGGAGATGGCGAGGCCATGGCTGAAATGATCTCGCTGCGCTACCAATCACGCGAACCGGAGCGCGCCGCCGGCATTGCAGAACTGTGGAAAGAGTTCTATCCCCAGTTCCAGGAAGCCAATCCCAATGTCGAGGTTGAATTCCTTCCCGACCCCGGTGGCGCCAACCGCCGCGAGGGTGCTCTGAGCGCCATGGTCGCCGGCAACGCTCCTGATCTGACCGAGTGGTGCTGCTCCAGCTCCACCTTCTTCATGCAGAAGGGTGAGACGCTCAGCTTGCAGCCCTACATCGACCGCGATGCCGAGGAAGTAGACCTTGACGACTACTACGAGGCCCAGTTCGATCCGTGGATGCTGGATGGGGATATTCACTTGATGCCCCGCTTCACTGGCACGCAGGTAATTTACTTCAACAAGGACATGTTCGACGCCAAGGGCATTGACTACCCGTCCCAGGAGTGGGGCGCCTGGAACTGGGAGGATTACACCAACCTCCTGCGCCAGTTTGCCGATGCCGATGCCCAGCCACAGCTCTGGGGCACCTCCAACTATGGTCTGAACGCCAACTGGCTGTCCCAGTACTGGATTCGCGGCTTCGGCGCCAACATGGTCGATCAGGAAGACAACACCCACTGCGGTTTGGACACTCCCGAGGCCTACGATGCCCTCGAGTGGATGCGCAGCATCATCCACGATGAACCTCTGTTTGCCTACGGTGCCGACATCGGTATGGGTGTCGTTGAACTCTTCCTCGGCCAGCGCGTCGCTCTGATGGAAATTGGCCCCTGGAACCTCGGTGTACAGGCCGACGGCGCCACCTTCCGCTGGGACGTAGCTCCCATGCCTGACGGCCCTGCCGGCCCCACAACCCACCAGTCCGTCGATGGCACAATGGTCTGGAAGGGAACCGAATACCCGGACCAATCCTGGGATCTGATGAAGTGGCTGACCAGCCCTCTGTACGGTCGCCTGTACATCACGTGGGCGCAGAAGCAGCCTTCCCGCAAGAGCCTGCTGCCTGAATACGCTTCCATCATGCGCGCCGCCAATGAGAAGTTTGAGGACATCAACCTGGATGTGTTCACCGACTCAGTTGGCCAGGATATTGGCGGACCCGAAGAAATGTTCGCCGAGGACCTTGTCTGTAAACAACAAATCCTGACGCCGGCGTTCGACCAGGTCATGTTGCTCGGAGACAAGCCGGTTGACCTCATTGTTGAGCACGGTGAAGTGGCAACCCGCTTCAATCGCGGCGAAATCAACATCGAAGATCTCGGCGCAGAACTGGATAAGCTCAGCTAATCCGTAAAACAGAATGGCGTGGGAGGATCTCCTCCCACGCCATTGTTGGAAGGGCCTAAAGAGAACTGCAATCGTAAGCAACCCCTGGTCGGCAGCCTGTGCACTTTCCGATCCGTGGCAGCGAGCAACCTTTAGCGAGGATACAGATGGCCAGCATAAGCGAAAGCCAGGCGCAACGAGGTCCATTCTCGTGGCTAAGGCGGGACGGCAAACCAATGAAGCCGTCTACCCGCGAGGCGTGGTACGGTTATCTGCTTGCGTCCCCGTGGATCATCGGTTTCATAGTGTTTACAGTTGGGCCGATGCTGGCCTCTCTTGTCATCGGTATGTTTCGTACCGATTTTCTGACAGAAACAACATTCGTCGGGTTGAGATGGTATCAGAATGTCCTGAGCGACAGCCTCGTGCGCAAGGCCCTGATCAACACCGCGATTTTCAGCTTTACCGTGGTGCCAATCAACACCGCGCTGGCATTGCTCATCGCCGTGATGCTCAATCAGGGCATCCGCTTGCAGAGCTTCTGGCGTACCGTCTACTACCTCCCGTCAGTTGTGTCCGGCGTCGCAGTTTCACTGCTGTGGAAGTGGCTCTACCAACCTGACATCGGTCTGCTGAATTCGATCCTCGGCCCCCTGCTGCGCCCCTTCGACATCGACCCGCCGCGCTGGATTTTCAGCATGGAGTGGGCGCTGCCGTCCCTCATCATTATGGCCTTCTGGGGCGCGGGCGGCGCGATGCTGATCTATCTCGCCGGACTGCGGGGGATCCCAACCTCTCTTTACGAAGCCGCCGAGATCGATGGCGCCAGCTCTTTCCGCCGCTTCTTCGCCGTCACGCTCCCGCTGCTCACGCCGACAATCTTCTTCAACGTTGTCCTCAATATCATCGGTTCCTGGCAGGTCTTTACCCAGGCCATGGTCATGACCCGCGGCGGCCCCAACAACGCCACTCTCACCATGGTCCTGCACATCTACAATACCGGCTTTCAGAATTTCTATTTCGGCTACGCCTCTGCCCAGGCCTGGTTCCTATTTGTCATTGTTCTCGGTTTCGTTATTCTCGCCTTGCGCAGCGCGTCCTCCTGGGTGCATTACGACCGGGTCTAGGCAGCGAATTCAGTTTTCCAAGCGGCAGGAGCATCTTGTATGGCAACCACGGTCCAAACGGGAACAGCTGTTCACCAAGCCGAACAGTATGGCAACAGCAAAGTCAGCGAAGCGCTCGGTCGCTTTCTCCTCTACTTCTCAGTCGTACTGGGCGGCGTAATCTTCGCTATCCCTTTCTACTGGATGTTGCGCACCTCGGTTATGCCGACAACGCAGGTTTATCTCTTCCCGCCCGAATGGTGGCCTGAACGGTTTGAATGGCACCATTTCAAGACCCCATTTGCCGTCTTTCCTTTCGCCAAATTCTTCCTCAACAGCACATTTATCGCTGCCGGCAGCGCAATCGGCGCAGCCCTCTCGTCCTCCGTAGTCGGCTTCAGTTTTGCCCGCCTGAAGTTCCCTCTGCGAGATATCATGTTCGTCGTCGTCCTCGCGACCATGATTTTGCCCGAGCATGTCCGTCTCGTGCCCACATACCTTCTCTTCGTGGAGCTGGACTGGATCGGCACCTATCGCCCTCTTATCATCCCCAACTGGTTTGCACCCGCCTTCTATGTCTTTCTCATGCGCCAGTTCTTTATGACCATTCCGCGCGAACTTGATGATTCAGCCATGATCGACGGCTGCAATCCCATCGGCCTGTTCTGGCGCATCCATCTGCCATTGAGCCTGCCCGCGCTCGGCGTCGTCATTATCTTCATGGTCACCGCCCAGTGGAACGACTTCCTCTACCCGCTCATCTACATTCAGGGCGTGAACAACTATACGGTCGCACTCGGCCTCCGCCTGTTTGAGGGTCATATGACCAACAATATGCAGGCACTCATGGCAGCTTCTATTCTCGGCGTCCTCCCGACGATTGTTCTCTTCTTCTTTGCCCAGCGCTACTTTGTCCAGGGAATCGTCGTCTCAGGCGTCAAGGGGTAATTTTCAGCCCTTGCTGCCGCCCGCCACTGCCCTATCCGGCCACCCATATGTGGCCTCCGCCCGAACGAGAGGTAAAGCACATTGCGTTCCCAAGAAGAGCTGAAGCAAATCGATTACCTGTTCGACCTGCAAGGCTATCTCGTCCTTAAAGACGCCATCTCCAAAGATGACCTCGATGAAATGAACAGTTGGGTGGACGACAATTGGGCGCACGTCGAAAACCCGCCGATTCTGGGCGAAGCACAGCTCAGTGTCAATCCGGACCCGGAATACTGGATCGGCAATGTCGAGATCCACAGCTACGGCCAGGACGATGGCGTAAACTTTCAGAACATCGTCGAAGGTGGCGATGTCTTTGAGCGGCTTATCGACCACCCCTCCTGGTACCCACTCGCAGCGCGCTACATCAATGAAGTCAACGGCGTCTCGATTCACGAAAACCTGCTCAATATTCGCGGCCCCGGCGGCTTCCTCTATATCCACTGCGGGGGCCATACACCTCTCTTTTACCTGACATTCCGCCAGCACAATACCGGCGAATGGATGGTGGGCCAGATCAACGTCCTGATGGCCCTCGAAGACATCGGCCCCGGTGACGGCCCTACCGTCCTCGTGCCCGGCAGCCACAAATCGACCGAAGTTCATCCGCGGTTGGAGTTGGATGGCAAAGGCATCGTTGCCGCCCACTTTGAGCGCGAGGCCGCCGGCACCGCCCTGGGCATGAAGGAAATCTACCTGGAGGCCGGCGACGTGGTCTTCTTCACCGACGCCATCACCCACGGCTCAGCCGAGCGCACCAATCCGGGATTCCGCCGCTCTGTCGTCTACCGCTACTCGCCCCGCTACCTGCGCACCCGCTTCAACTACCAGTTGTCACCTGAATTCGCCGCCCGCCTGACCCCGGCGCGCCGTCAGATTCTCGAGCCGGTGGCGCCGCGCGGCAGGATGCTAACCCCGGTTGGCGCTGGCTAGAGGCTGTCGTGCTGCTAACCGCAGTTCACGCCAGTTCCCACTATGGATATCCTCTACATTCACCCCGCCAAACAGGAAGTCGAAGCCCGCTATGACAAATTCCGCTCCTGCCCGCCCTACCCCTTCATCCCGGTGGGCGTCGTCGGCTTCGTCAACATGCTGCGCGCCGAAGGCTATAACGTCCGCGGCCTGAATCTTCCCGTCGAACTGCTGCAGCGCCCTACCTTCAGCCTGCGCCAGTGGCTGCGCAGCCAGCGCATCCAGCCCAAACTCGTTCTGATCGATCTCCACTGGTACGAACACTCTTTCGGCGCCCTCGCCGTCGCCCAAGCCGTCAAAGAAACGCTGGCTGACGCCACAGTCGTCATCGGCGGCCTCACAACCTCCTACTATGGCGAGGAAATCCTGGCCGACTTTCCCTACGTCGACTACGCCGTCCGCGGCGACGCCGAAGAGCCGTTGCGTCAAATCGCGGCCCAGATCGTTGGCAAGGGGTCGTCACAGCTCGACGACGTACCCAACCTGATTCGCCGCCCCGGCGCCGGCCACAAGCCCGCCCAGAATCTCGGATTCTACTTCGCCAACGCCGCCGAATTGGACAGCCTCGACTTCGTATCGATGGACTGGCTTTCCAATCAGCGCGCCTATGCCGCGCTCCAGTACTCCGGCGCCGGCTTGGTTTCGCTGCAAAAGCCGAAGCTGCTCAGCCACTGGCTCACCGTCGGCCGCGGCTGTGTCTTCGACTGCATCTACTGCGGCGGCGGCAAAGAGTCCCACAGCGAGCTCGCCGGCCGCAACGGCTATGTCATGCGCTCACCCGAGGCGGTGGTTGAAGACGTCTCCCGCCTGGCCCGTGAGGGCTTTCAACAAGTCAATCTCTCCCTCGACATCGCCACCTATCCCGCCAAATGGTGGCGCGCCTTCTTCCAACAGCTCCGTCAAAACGAAATCCGCATCGGCATCTACAATGAATTCTTCCAGCTTCCATCCAACGACTTCATCGACCAGATGTGCATCACCGCCGACCTCGCCCACACCGAAGTCGCCATTTCGCCCCTCTCCGGCGATGAGGAAGTGAGACGTCAGAACGGAAAATTCTATACAAATGAACGATTCCTGCGCATGCTTGAAACACTCAAAAAGTATGAAGTGCCGATCTTTATCTACTTCAGCTTGAATCTGCCCGGCGAAACACCGCAGACCTTCAAGAAGACGCTCCACCTGGCCGACCAGATCGGTAAGACCTACCCCCATCATCTGCTGCGCATGCTCAACCCCTGCCACACGCTCGACCCCATGTCGCCCATGAGCCGCCAGCCCGACAATTTCGGCATGAATGTCCAATTCAACCGCTTCCAGGACTATTACAACTACTGTAAAGGCACCGCCTGGGAGCCCCGTAAAGTAGTACGCGGCCAGCACCGCGGTTTCGAAATGGCAAGCCGCCCCACCCGCATCGTCGAACAGATGGCGCAAATCTGGGACGTTTTCGCCCAGGCCCAACAGTTCCGTTGCTTCCCCGTTCCCCGCGGCTGGTGAAATTCCTGTCCGGCAATTGAGCTGACGCCTCGCTCCCGTTCGTGACCACCCTACTGTCCACCAGCACAACCCAGTCATCTGCTCTTGCCCGCACCGCATGTCGCCAGAGTTGCGCTGGCCTGCCATTTCGAGGAAAATAACGGCAGGACTTTTTTTTTCGCCGACCTTTCGACTGACCAGTCGGTTTAGCCGTTCACGAAACCTGAATTCAATGACCGAAAAACCAACCCGCAGTCCTGAAACTACCAGGGAACGCATTCTCGATGCCGCCTTGAGCGTCTTCAGCAACAAGGGCTACCACGATACCCGCCTCGACGAAATCGTCGCCGAATCCGAAACCTCCAAGGGCTCAATCTACTTCCACTTTCCCAACAAAGAGCGTCTCTTCCTCGCGCTCGTTGAAAAATTCGCAGACCTGGTTGAACGTCGCGTCACCGAAGCGATCGAGCAGCACACAAGCCCAATGGCCAAGGTCGAGGCCGCGCTCGAAGCGTGCCTGGATGCATTCGGCCGCTATCGCCGTCCCGCCAAAGTCATGCTCGTCCAGGCCACCGGTTTGGGTACCGTCTTCGAAGAAAAACGGCTCGAAATCAACGAGCGCTTCGCCCGCCTTATCCGCATCTACCTCGATGAGGCCGTCGCCGCCGGTGAGATCGAAGCGGTTGACACCGACGTGATCGCCTACGCCTGGATGGGCAGCATCTACCACCTGACCATTCGCTGGGTCTACAGCGGCGAACCCGCGCCCTCCCGCATCGTCAACACGCTCGTGCCGATGCTGTTGCGCAGCGTGAATTACACACGAAACTGAACATTGCCGCTTGCGATTTCAGCGTAGCATCAAATGGACACAGACCGATGGGCAGTCGCTGGGAAGATTTGAGATGACCTCTGAACATCGCCTTGAAGATGCTCTTGGCGAGCGCTCCCTTGAAACTGCCGTGGGCGATGGCTGGGTTGATGGTGCCGCAGCCGCAAACCGTGACGAATACAGTGTGGAGCGCCATGGCCGCCTCGTGAGCGCCAGTCGTCCCGTAGCTGCCCTGCCGGTCGAACGGTTTCTACACGCTGCTTCAGGCCAGGAACGTTTCTTCTGGCGCGATGGCAGGCAGGGCATCGCCTTCGCCGGCGCCGGCGTAGCCGCCCATCTGATGGGCTACGGGCACCGACGCTTCGCCGCCATCCAACGCCAGGCCGGCGCCCTTTTCGCCTCCGCCGAAACGGGACCCGCGCCGCGCTACCGGCTGGCGCCCAGGTCGGAACTTGCCCTGCCGCGTCTGTTCGGCGGCTTCGCATTCAACCAGGACTTTGTTCCCGACATGGTCTGGACCGGCTTCCATCCCGGCCATTTTATCCTGCCCCACTACCAGTTGGTGACACAGCACGGCCACACCTGGCTGACCATCAATGCCCTATTGCCCCCGGAAGAAAACGCCTCGTCCATTCTCCCCCTCTTGGAGGAGGCGTTGGCCGCGCGTGCAGAACAATTCAGCAGCACCGAAAACAGCGATGAAGCCGCCGCGGCCCCCTCCCCTGCCAAGCATAGGCAGCCTGCCGGCCTCGATATAGACTATCCGCTGCCCTACAGCCAGTGGCAGCAGCTGATCGAGAATGCCCTGCAGACCTTCGCAACCACGCCGCTGCAGAAGGTAGTTCTTTCTCGTATCGCCCAGCTGCGGGCGCAACAGCCCATCAATATCTTGCAGGCGCTGAACCATCTCACTGCCAACTATCCGGACTGCTTCAGCTTTCTGTTCGAGCCGCAGCCGGGTCACGCCTTCCTCGGCGCAACACCCGAACTTCTGGCGCGTGTTCAGGGAGCCGAGTTGGAAACAATGGCTCTGGCCGGCTCGATCCAGCGCGGCGCAACCACTGCCGAAGACACTGAACTGGCCGCGGCCCTCCTGGCTTCGACAAAGGATCGCCATGAACATGCCCTGGTTGTCGATGCATTGCGAAATCTACTGCAGCCGCTGAGCAGCGAACTCACCATCGCCGCCGAACCGGCCCTGCTCACACTCAGCAACATCCAGCATCTTTACTCGCAGGTAAATGCCAGGCTCAATGACGAATGCGGCATCCTGCCGCTGCTCGAGGCACTGCACCCGACGCCGGCCATGGGCGGAACCCCGCGCCAACTGGGCCTGAACTTCATCCAGGCCAATGAGCCCACGCTGCGCGGTTGGTACGCCGCCCCTGTCGGCTGGATCGATAGCGCCATGGATGGCGCCTTCGCCGTAGCCATCCGCTCAGCCATCGTGCAGAGAGAGCGCGCCTGGGCCTACGCCGGCGCCGGCATCGTTCCCGATTCCATTCCACAAAAGGAGTGGCAAGAGACGGCATGGAAGTTTCAACCAATAATCAATGCAGTCGTGGGTAGTCAGCCTGAATGAGCGCAGAAAACGACGGCCCTAACCCGAATCTACTCTTCTCCGAAACACTGGTTGCCGCTTTGGCCGACGCCGGCCTGCAGGCCGTCTGCATCGCGCCCGGCTCACGCTCGACACCGCTTGCGCTTGCCTTCGACGCCCACCCCGAAATCGAGACCTTCCTGCATCTCGACGAACGCTGCGCCAGCTTCTTTGCTCTCGGATTGGCCCAGGCCAGCGGTCGGCCTGTCGCCCTGGTCTGCACCTCCGGCACCGCCGCCCTGGAGTTCCACCCTGCCGTCGTCGAGGCACACATGGCCGGCGTGCCGCTGCTCCTGCTCACCGCAGACCGCCCCCCGGAACTGCGTCACAGCGGGGCCAACCAGACCATCGATCAGGTCAAAATGTACGGGGAGCATCTCCTGTGGGCCGTCGATGCCGCGCTACCGCAACCGGCCCCTCCCGCAGTAGCGCTGCGAAACCTGCGCACGCTCGCGGCAAGATCCCTCGCTACGGCCGACGGCTTGCGTAAAGGACCCGTCCATATCAACATCCCATTCCGCAAGCCGCTGGAGCCGCCGGCCCCCTACAGACCCCGATTCCAAAGCAGTCAGGGAACTTCCATCCAGCACGGCACGATCGTCCCGACCACTGCCCAGCTCGATGAAATCGCCGCCCTCATTTCTGCCCACGAACGCGGCTGGATCATCTGCGGCCCGTGGGCCGGCCTCCCCCCATCCAGTATGGTCGAGGCCGTGGCGGAGCTGAGCCGCCGCACCGCCTACCCCATTTTTGCCGACCCGCTCTCAGGGCTGCGCTTTGGACTCCATACCGAGTCTGCGCCCGTCGTCGGCAGCTACGAGAGTTTCCTCCAGCATCCGACCGACTTCGAGCCCCCTCAGCTAATAATCCGTTTCGGCGCCCTGCCAACCTCAAAATACCTCAACGACTACCTGCAGCACGCCGCGCCGCCCTATCAGATTCACGTGCGCAGCAGCGGTGTCTGGGCCGACGACAGCCACCGCCTCAGCCACTTTCTTCAGGTGGACGAGACCGCCTTCTGCCTTCAGGTGGCAGAGCAGTGCCAGCGCCCCCTTGACAATTGGGCCGCCGAAGTCTTGGCCGCCGACCAGCGCAGCAGTCGTGTTCATGCAGATTTTCTACGTGAGGCCTGGTTCGACGCAGCCGCCGTAGCTGCCGTCGTTGATGCGCTTCCCCCTGGCGCAAACCTGTTCCTCGGCAATAGCCTGCCCGTCCGCCACGTCGACCAGTTCGCCCAGCCCGATCGAAAGCAACTCCGCCTCTTCGGCAACCGCGGCGCCAGCGGCATCGACGGCATCGTTTCCAGCGCGCTCGGTGTGGCCGCCGCTGATCGGGCCGCGCCGCTGCTCTTGCTCATCGGCGATATCAGCTTTTACCATGATATGAACGGCCTGCTGGCTGTGCGCAAACACGGGCTGGACAACGTCACAATCGTGCTCCTAAATAACAATGGCGGCGGCGTCTTCCGCCGTCTGCCCATCGCCCAGGACAATGCCCGCTTTGAGGACCTGTTCCTCACACCCCCAGGCCTCGATTTCGCACCCGCGGCCGCAATGTACGGCCTTGATTTTGTGCGCATTCTCGATGACGACCGCGCGGGCCTCACCCAGGTGCTGCACGCATCGCTGCACGGCACCAGGCCGACAATTATCGAAGTGCCCACCGAAGGCGCACGCGACGAACGCCTGCGCAGAAAACTTATCAAGACCCTAATCGACAGCAAGGAGGATTTTTCGTGACCATCCCTGATAGCGCCGGCTGGCAAGCGGTCGCCGAGTACGGCGACATCACCTATCACAAGGCCGATGGCATGGCCCGCATCGCCTTCAATCGACCGGAGAAGCGCAACGCCTTCCGCCCCCAGACCATCGACGAGATGATCGAAGCCTTTAAGGACGCCTGGGCCGATGACCAAATCGGCGTCGTTCTCCTGACCGGCAACGGACCTTCGCCCAAGGACGGCGTCCACGCCTTTAGCGCCGGTGGCGACCAGAACATTCGCGGCCATGCCGGCTACATGGATGACAAAGGCGTCGCCCGGCTCAACGTTCTTGAGCTCCAACGCATCATGCGTACCATGCCCAAGCCCGTCATCGCCCTGGTAAACGGCTTCGCAATCGGCGGCGGCCACGTACTCCACGTGATCTGCGACCTCTCCCTCGCTTCCGAAAACGCCGTCTTCGGCCAGACCGGGCCAATCGTCGGCAGTTTCGACGGCGGTCTGGGCGCCTCCTACCTGGCCTCAATCGTCGGCCAGAAGAAGGCGCGCGAAATCTGGTACCTGTGCCGCCAGTATTCGGCCCAGGAGGCCCTCGAGATGGGTCTGGTGAACAAAGTGCTGCCGACCGTGGCAGCACTGGAAGAGGAGGGCGTCGACTGGGCCCAGGAGATTCTGCGCAAATCACCAATCGCGATTCGCTTCCTCAAAGCCGGCTTCAATGCCGACCTGGACGGCCAGACCGGTCTGCAAGTCCTTGCCGGCGACGCCACCATGCTCTTCTATATGTCGGAAGAGGGCAAGGAGGGCCGCGACGCCTTCAACGAGAAACGCAAACCGGATTTCCGCCAGTTCCCCTGGAGGCCTTAAGAGAACATAACTGCTCAGCCACAACTGATTTGCGATCCTGAATGAGGCAAGCGAAGGCGTATTCTCTCTCCTTACTCTACTATACTATCTCTTTGCATATGGGCGGTCGGGCCTTCGGCCCTCCCTTGTGCAGGGGCTGCGCCCCCGCAACGCCCCCCTCCAAAACCATCGCTCATCGACCGTTCGGCGCGATTCCAGCAGTGCGGCCCGAACAAGGTGGCGGCCGCCAACAAATACACGATGCGATAACCCGAATGGCGGCGTGCATGAAGGTCTGGTCCACACAGCCACTGGATATGACTTAGTAGTTTCAGCAGAAGAAAGAGTCGAGCAATAGCTACCCTCTCGCCTGAAATATGAACTGGTTATGTTCCCAATGAGACAAGACTGGTTACGCTGGCGCGCCCTGGCTACCCCTGCCAAATTGGCCGTTATCTTTGAGGCGCGGTCAATAAGTTACGCTGAATTGGATCGCTTAGCCGACGGACTGGCATCCGCGCTCGCGGCTCGCCAACTCAAACCTGGCGACAGAGTCGCGACGCATCTGAACAGCAGCATCGAAGCGATCGCGCTCATTCACGCAGTTGCACGCGTCGGCGCAGTCCTCGTTCCCCTCAACACCCGGCTGACCCCGACGGAGCGAGCGCGGCAGCTGAGTCTGGTCGAGCCAAAGCTGCTCGTCGTTGACAACGAATTAGTTTCCGCGGATGGTGACGCCAAGCCGCAAGAGACAGTTACCCTAGCCCATCTGAGTCATCAGGAACCACAGTTCGGCCCGGAATTTCGAGCATCTTGCCCTGATCAGTCCCGACCGCCGCACGCGCAGTCTGTCATCTTCACCTCCGGCACAACCGGCGCGCCCAAAGGTGTTCAACTCAGTTTTGACAACCACTTCTGGAGCGCAACTGCCTCCGCCTACCACCTCGGTGTAGACACGAACGACCGCTGGCTCAGCTGCCTCCCGCTCTACCACGTTGGCGGCCTGGCAGTCGTCTTTCGCTCCTGCCTCTACGGCACCGCCATCGTCCTCCAACCCAGCTTCGACCTGGAGCAGTTCCAGCACCGACTGCGCGAGGATGAAGTAACCCTTACCTCGCTCGTGCCGACCATGCTTCACAGGCTTCTACAAAATTCCCCCCCAACCGAATGGCCGCAATCCCTGCGCATGGTCCTGCTGGGCGGCGCCGCCGCAACCGCCGACCTCCTCACCGCCGCTAATGAAGCCGGCGTGCCCGTCGCCGCCACCTACGGCCTGACCGAAACCGCTTCGCAGGTGGCAACCGCATTGCCCGCCGATATCCAACGCAAACCCGACAGCGTCGGCCGGCCCCTGCTCTTCACCGAGACCCGCATCGCCGATTCCGACGGCAACACACTTCCCCATGGCCAGATAGGCGAAATCCTGGTGCGCGGGCCGCAAGTGATGGCAGCCTACTACCGCAACCCTCCCGCCACCGATTCAGCCCTACGGGAGGGCTGGCTGTATACTGGCGACATGGGCCGCCTCGATACCGACGGCGACCTCTACGTCGTGCAGCGGCGCACCGACATGATCGTCAGCGGCGGCGAAAACATCTACCCCGCCGAAGTGGAGGCCGTCCTGCGCCAACATCCCGCCGTGGCCGACGTCTGCGTAGTAGGCCTGCCCGACACCGAGTGGGGCCAGCGCTGCGCGGCTGCAGTGCAGCTCCACACAGGGGTGACTCTGAGCCCCGAAGCGCTCCTGGCCTTCAGCCAGACACGTCTTGCCGGATACAAGCAGCCCGCCCCCAACCTGATCCGTTTCGTCAATGCACTCCCCCAGACAGCTTCCGGGAAAATCGCGCGACAGGAGGTGGAGAGACAACTGCGTGGCTGGGCAGACTCTCTGCAGTCGGGAAGCGCAGAGCCGTCCGACACATAGCTTCTTTCAATCCAACGGTGACACGATAAGGGAATCCTTGGCGACCCTGCCTTGATAATTGACACAAAGGCGTTTGCCGATATGATATAGAAAATGGAAGAGGACTATGACTGGGATGACAATAAGCGCCGCGCAAATCGTGAGAAACATGGGATTGATTTCACTGCCGTCTATGACTTTGATTGGGCTACCGCGTCCGTGGAGCAGGATCTCCGCCACTCTGAGCTTCGCTTCGTCGCCTACGGCTACATCGGGGTGATGAGGCTTCACGTAGTTGTGTATAGCGAGCGCGGCATCAGGACACGATTCATCAGCTGGCGCAATGCTGATCCGCCAGAGTTGAGACTTTATGAAAAAGAGTAGCGAGAGAACTTTCGAAGAGATTGCCGCCCAGGAGGGCGAAGAGGCTGCTATCCAGGCCGGAATAGAAGCCGATCCGGACGCCTCCGAATCGGATGCGGACTGGTTTCGCCATGCAAGCCCGGCCCACGAAATGATGCCTCATATCCGAGCGACGTATTCTTGGAAACCTTCTGAAAGTCGTACATATTTTCACCTGTTCGTCGACAAGTTGCACGTTGCCAATGGTCAAGTCTCGAAAAATTGCGACCTGTTTACTATCACTTCCGTACTTGACGAAACGACGCATTCGTTTCACTCTCTGATGGACACCAAAAACTGGGCCGTTGAGCATTTTGATTTTCACCACGCCCTGGCAGATCTTCCCCACGCAACGACTTCCAGGGCTTCTCTTTCTTGGGCCTCCTCCCACAACTGGAAAAACTTCAAGCTGTCAGTTGACGAGACACCAGTTGCTAAAGGCCGCGTTTCCGAAAAGCGGGATCTGTTCTCGGTTGACTCACTTCTTGACGAAACGTCGCGAACTTTTCGTACGATTCATGCCGCTAAGCGTTGGGCAATCAACCACTTGGATTCCAGATGCCACATCGCAGCTACTTCGCCGCGCCACTCTGATCTCAGAGCGTCTTTTGCGTGGGTCACTCCTGCTGAACGCGACTGCTTCCGACTGTTTGTTGAAGAGATGCTGGTTGCCGAAGGCAATATATCGAAAATAGATAAATTGTACTCTCTGCTATCCCGTTTAGACGGTCAACGTCGCACGTTTTCCTCGATGGTGGCCGCCAAGAAGTGGACCATCGAACACTACTGCTCTTTCCACGAAGCAGACGTAGAAGACTACAGCTTTCATAAACCTTGAGGAAACCACCATGATCACCCAACAACAGATCGACTACTTCGCCGACAACGGCTACCTGCGCTACGGCCCCGTCCTCGACACGGCCGAAGTCGAAGAGTTACGCGCCGCCCTCGACAATGTCATCGCCATCGAATCTGCCGGCGGCGACGACTCCGAAGTGGAGTTCCAGTTCGGTCACCGGCGGGGCGCGCCGATGGACACCGCAGCACAGGAAGAACGCCCGCGAGTCCTCACCCAATACGTCAACATGTTCAAGCGGGAGCCCTCCTACGAGCAGCTGCTCCATCACCCCGTCATTTCCGGCGTCGCCTGCGCCCTGCTGAACTCCCCCCGCGTCCGCCTCTGGCATGACCAGGTCATCTCCAAGCCGCCTGGCGACAACGGCCACTTCCGCTATCACCAGGACTTCTACCTGTGGCCCCTCGATGTGCCTCGCATCGTAACCTGCTGGCTCGCGCTCGATGATGTAACGCCGGACAACGGCTGCATGCACGTCGTGCCCGGCAGTCACAAAGATCCACGTTTCGGCCTCGACTCCTATGCCGCCGAACTGGCCGCCCGCGCGGCCGCCGAAGCCGAAGGCCGCGAAGCGGAGGAAACCGTTCGCCAGAAAATGGCCTATGAACCGGCTGAGATCGGGAAACCTGTCGAACTGAAAGCCGGCGAGTGCATGTTCCACCACTGCCTCAACTTTCACGCCACCCCCGCCAATGTGACCAGTCTGCAGCGCCGCGCCCATGTCATGATCTTCATGCCGAAGGCCTCAAAGTGAAGATCGACCAGGCGCCGAACCATCCCCTGATCCCTAACTTCACAGTGAACGACGGCGAAGAATTGGTGGGCGAGGGGTTTCCACTCTCAGTGCCGAAGAACGGTCGCTGAAAGTTGACGACGCAGGAAAAGGTGGCGGCGCAGTCGGCGTCATTCACTGTGCCGCCGCCTGCTGCAAAAGTGGACGCGCCCTGTGACCCCTTGACCGCGCTTCCAACGCTCTAGGCTGACCTTGCGTCTGCGCCGATGACCACAACTCTCTCCTACCACCTTCACAGCTGGGGCAGCCAAACCGCTCCACCGGCCCTCCTCCTCCACGGGTTCACTGGCCACGGCCGCAGCTGGGCCGAGGCCGCCCCGTCCTTCGCCGCCGGCTATCGTGCGCTCGCCCCGGACCTGCTGGGCCACGGCCGCTCGCCCGCCCCCACAGGTCCAAAACCCTACCACATGGCTCGCGCCGCCGCTGACCTGGCCTCCCTGTTAGATGAATCAGCCCACCTTCTGGGCTACTCGATGGGCGGGCGGCTTGCGCTCTACTTTGCTCTCGCTTACCCCGAGCGCACGCGGACCCTGACATTGGTGAGCGCCTCACCTGGCATCGAATCGCTAACCGAACGGGCCGAGCGCCGCGGCCGCGACGACGCCTTGGCAGACCTCATTGAACAGGACGGCATAGTGGCCTTCGTCGACTACTGGCAGTCACTGCCGATGTGGAAGAGCCAGCAACGCAACCTGTCCCCAGAGCAGCGCCGCCAACTGCGAGAACAACGCTTGCAGAACAACCCCACCGGCCTCGCCAACAGCCTGCGGGGCATGGGCACCGGCGCGCAACCCCCTCTCCACTCCGATCTCCCCTCCCTCTCAGTTCCCACACTGCTCATCGTAGGCGCCGAGGACGAAAAATTCGTCACCGCTAACCAGCGTATGGCACAAAAAATACCCGATGCGCGCTTTGTCAGTTTCCCCGAGACCGGTCACGCTGTCCATTTGGAGCGGCCGCGGGCATTTGCCAGCCAAATCCTCAGCTTCTGGCAGGAGGCTGACAGTTCAAGCCCTATAGCCCTCTAAAGATAGCTGATCAGATGGTGAAGTCTTTTGGATCAGTGCCCAAAATTAAGCAATCCTGCCTTCCAGTACTATAATGACTGCATACAGTGAGCCAGCAATCTTAGGTTCACTGGCCGCTCTATTTGACGGAAAAAATATGGACCGAAAACGGCTGGGAATCCAGTTTCTCTGGTCACTGCTGCTGGCCCTGTTGGTATACATAGGATTGATCGTCTACGGAGATTGGCGCCAGTTGACTGCCTTGCTGGCAGGCTTCCCCTGGATGTGGCTGCCTCCTGTGCTGGCGCTGACACTCGTGAACTTCGGCGTCCGCCTGCTCAAATGGCACTGGTACCTGCGCCTGATCCGAACCCCAATCTCATTCGTCCAGAGTGCCCGCATCTACGGCATCAGCTTCCTCATGATGATGACGCCGGGAAAAGTGGGCGAATTTGTGCGGGCCTTCATGGTACGCAATGTCAGCGGCACGCCCGTCTCCGTTGTTGCGCCCGTTGTGCTGGCCGAACGAATGACCGACGGGTTGGCGATGATTCTGCTGGCCGGCATCGGGCTGCTGGCGATCAACGATGTGAGGATCCGGCTGGCAGCAGTGGCCGCCCTGCTGGTCATTGCTGCAATCATCGTTGCCATTCAGATTCGGCCGCTCGCCCTTTGGTGCCTTGCCTTGGGACACCGCATCCCCCTTGTGAACCGCTTCGCCGACAAACTGGCCGCCTTCTACGAGAGCAGCTACTTTCTCTTACAGCCCAAATACCTGATCACTTCCGTCCTTATCGGCCTGTTCAGTTGGACCAGCCAGGGTCTTGCCTTTTTCCTCGTAATGCTCGGGTTCGGCGTGGACCCCGGTGTCGATACCATGCTGACTTCCGTATCCGCATTCAACATGTCCACCGTTGTCGGCGCCGTTGTCGCGACGCCGGGCGGTCTGGGCGGTGTCGAAAGTTCGCTGGCCGCGCTCAGTATCCAACTGTTGGGCCTGTCCCGGCCCGCCGCCGCCGCCGCCGCGCTGTTGATCCGCTTTGCCACGCTCTGGTTCGGTGTCGCCATCGGCTTGCTCTGTCTGGCACTCTGGCCCCATTTGCTGACCACACAGAAAAGTCCCAGTGTCGAGGAGCGAGTAGTGTAGTGGTGAGCTGGCGCGACCGCACATCTCTTTCCAAATTCAATCTCAGTTTCAGGAATCCTTGACGCCATGTGGAAAGTCGACCTGCATTCACACACCATCTATAGCAAGGATTGCCTCACAAGGCCCGAGGCAGCAATTGCTCGTGCCCGCAGTCTCGGCCTGGACAAACTGGCGATCACCGAACACGACAATCTGGCAGGCGCACTGAGAGCCAAACAGCTTGCCCCTGATCTGATCATCGTCGGCGAAGAGATTATGACCACACACGGTGAACTGATCGCCTATTTCGTCAAGGAGGAGGTGCCGCGCGGCCTATCCCCGCAAGAAACGATCCGCCGCTTGCGCGATCAAGGTGCCGTCATTTCCATACCCCATCCGCTGGACTCGTTGCGAAACTCAGCGATGGGAATGGCGAGCGTGCTGGAGATTATCGATCAGGTGGACGCGCTTGAAGTGCGCAACGCCCGCTGTGTACGGCCGCAAGACAATCTTGCCGCCCTGGCATTGGCCCAGGAACGCGGCCTGTTGGTCACCGCCGGCAGCGATGCGCACATTCCCTTTGAATTGGGGCACTGCTACATGGAGATGCCGGAATTTGAAGACGATCCGGAGTCGTTCTTCGACGCCCTGCAAGTTGCCAGACCCATGGGCGCGGAAAGCCCCTTCTGGCCCCATCTTTTGAGTACCTGGGCGAAGTGGCGCAAACGAATCAAGCCGGTTCCCTACGGAGGCGTGCTACACTCGTACGGAAAACGAGGGTGAAGGCCGTCCTGCTCCTTGAAACATCCAGCTAGCGCGAAATTTGGGATTCCGCGTCGGCCTCTTTCTCACTAATTTTCTCTTAGTCCTCTTTCCTCAACCTTCGGCCTATGGAAATATTCCTCAACCTCTGCAAAATCCTCCGCCGGCAGCAGGTCACGGAAAAAGTACCAGTTAAAAACGGAAAGTTTATTGTCCTGGAGCGACGCCCGCAGCTGCTCGACCGCATGACGAAGGTTGCGGTGCAGATGGTCTTTGTAGCCGTTCATACCCCATCCCAGCGCCGCCAGTCCCAGGACGAGCGGGTCTCGTCGTGTTTCCTGCTGCCCTAACAGGTTCAGAGCTACTTGCAGCCCCTGACTTACACTCTGTGAAAGTGTGTTGCCGCTCTCGTCCTCGCCGTTGTCAGAACCGTCTGCGTCCGCAGGCGTCGCCGTCTCCTCTTCCCCTGCCGACCCATCCTGCGGCGCTTCTACATAGTAGTGGGACAGAATCCAGTCACCCACAGCCGCCAGCGTAACTTTCTCGAGCGGAATCTGGACCACCCGCCGCCATTCCGTCATAGCCCCTTGCCGGTCGCCCGCGTAGTAACCGGACAGACCTCGCCAGAACCCCTGCGAAGCCTGCGACTCCTCTCGATTGAGCGCCCGCTGCGCCAGGCGGCCCTGATTGTTAAGTACAAGCGGCCGGTATAGCAGATGCCAGCGCTCGCTATAGGCTTCCGACACCTTTACAGCCTTTCCGAACACATCAACCGCCTCCTGCCAGCGCTGGCTCTCCAACTCCACATTAGCGCGCAGAAAGTGCATCAGCCCGAACTGGAGCGACACCTGGTTGTTTTCGCCCTCTCCTGCCAGCCGCTCCTTTACCTTCATCTGAACGTCCACATCCTCGACAAGGGCATCCGCCAGTCCTTGCGACCGGAACAGCTTCTGCAACTCGGTAACCAACGTCGCCCTTACCCCTTCGGCCTCGTCGATTCTGTCATCGTCGATAAGGATCGAGAAGAGTAACCATCGCAAGTCCACGTCGAAGGGCAGCTTCTCAGCCTCGCCCCGCACGATCTCAGCCGCCTCCGCGCCGCGGCCCTGCCACCAGTAAGAGCGTGCCTGATTCTCCCGCCACAATGAAAGAGCGTCCTCGCTCAAGTTCTCCAACACGCTGTCTTCGGCAGTCGCCATCTCGTCCAGACGGTTGCGCCTGGCATAGTGCGACTGCAGGCCCAGCATACTCTGATCAAGTATGACTTGCAGCCTTTGATCCTGGGCCATTCGACGCGCTTCCGGTAGCCTGGCCAGCCGTTCCACCAGTAAACCGTACTTGCCCAGCGCCTCATCATTGCCCTGTCGTGAAAGAGACGCGGCCTCCGAATGCAATGCTTCCCAGGAGCCCTTCAGAGCTGCCGCGTTGCCCCGCCTTCTCGTGTCAGTGGTCATCAACCCGTTCTCGCTACGCGAAAATATTGTCTGTTGGAACGATTGTCTTCTGAAACTATTGCCTGCTGTCTTGGCAGCAGGCGTCTGCGAATTCACCCTGCCCTTACCCGCCAATCTCCCGCTTGACCGTGTTCAACAGCGTGTCCGCCCGCAGGTCAGGCAGATTATAACAAACGCCGCCCATCTGCTCGGCCAGAGCCTGCGCCAGCCCGCGATCAATCGCCATGTGCTCCATATTGATCACGATAGTGCGCACTTCCTCAATCGCAAACAGCGAAGCCATCTTCATCGCCTCTTCCTGGGCCGGCATGCCCGTCATGCTTACATTGCCGGCTCCGTCCGTCAAGAGCATCACCAGCGGACGCAGTTCAGAATCGCGCCGCCGAGCATTCTCTACCACTTGCCAGGTCGCCAATAGGCCGCTGCTGAGCGGCGTCTTGCCACCCACGGGAAGATCTTGCAGCGCCTTCTCCGCCAGTTCGACACTGTTGGTCGGCGGCAGCACCACCCGCGCCTTGTCGCGCTGAAATACCACCAGTCCCACCTGGTCGCGGCGTTGATATGCTTCTACCAGCAGACTGAAAATCGCGCCCTTTGTGGCTTCCATCCGTTCGCTGGCCGCCATCGACCAACTGGCGTCCACCACAAAGAGAATGAGGTTGCCTGTTCGCCGCACTCGGATCTTACGCTGCAGGTCGGACATCCTTAACTGCAACGCCAGATCGCTCTCCCCGCTCTCGTGCCGCTCCTTCTGATAGGGAGCTGCCCCTCGCAGGGTGGCGTCGAAGGCAATATCGTCGAGCTTGTCGTGTGCAGGCCGCGCCTGGATGTAGCGGCCCCGCTTCCGATCTGTACGGCTGTAAGAGCGCTTGCCGGACTTCTCGCGCGTCATCTTGTCGAGCGGCGTATCCAGTTTGCGAGCCTCGAACATCTCGCCCACGTCGACCGGCTTGCGGGCCCCTTTTTCGTCTCCGGGTGATGAACTCTGTTGGGGAGCGGCATCCGGCTGCGCTACGCCGCCTTCTCCGCTCTCCGGCGAGGAATCTAGTTCCTCTGAGTCATCACCCTCGTCACTTTTTTTTCCGTTGATGCCGCTTCGCCGTCCGCCTCTTCCATCGACTCTTCATTTTCCTCGGCTTCGGCGCGCGCTTGGCGCATGTTCGCCTCAAGCTGCTCCTGCTGCAGCGCCGTATCCTGGAATGGCTGCTTTTTCATGCGGTGCGGTAGAGCCAGTTCCGCCGCCAACAGTATGTCCCTGTCCGTAATCGCGTCCCGTCCATCAAATGCCGCCTGCGCACGCGCAGTATTAAGTATGACAAGGTCCGCCCGGTGACCGTCCACATTGAAACTGCTGGTCAGCGCGGCGATTGTATATAGGTCTTTGTCGGTATAACCCACATTGTTATAGTGGCGCCGGGCCTGTATGATCCGTTCCCCCAGGCTCGTTGCTTCCTCGGAAAAATCGTCCCTGAAGCGGTCCGCGTCCGCCTCGAAACGCGTCCGCCGCCGTAAAATCTCCACCCGCGACCGCGGCTCGTCAATGCCGACAACGTCTACCGCATGGGCAAAACGGTCCAGCAGCTGCGGCCGCAAATCGCCCTCTTCAGGATTCATCGAACCCACCAGCACAAATCGAGCCGGATGTTGAACACTAATTCCTTCACGCTCAACAACATTTACGCCCATCGCCGCACTGTCCAGCAGCAGATCCACCACGTGATCGTCGAGCAGGTTGACCTCGTCCACATAGAGGATTCCTCGATTGGCCGCCGCCAGAATACCCGGCTCAAAGTGCCGCTCTCCCTGGCGAATCGCCTTCTCAATGTCGAGCGTGCCGACCACCCGGTCTTCAGTTGCGCTGACCGGCAAATCAATGAATGGCGTAGTCCGCTGTCCCCCCACTAACTCGCCGTTGCGCGTGCCTGCCTCGCAAACGTGGCACAGGCCCAACGTGTTATCCGGGTAGCAGGCAAACGGGCATCCATCCACCGCCTCTATCGCCGGCAACAGGGCTGCCAGACCCCGGGCGGCAGTCGACTTGGCCGTGCCGCGTTCACCCCTGATCAGTACACCGCCAATCAACGGGTGAACTGCGTTCAGAATGAGCGCTCTCTTCATGCGCTCCTGGCCCACAATCGCGGTGAATGGATAAATGACTTGCATCGTAGTCCGTTCCTTTCAAGGGTTCAGACGACATATGAGATGAATTCGTGCCTGTCCTTAACGGACATCGCGCGCACCACCTCAAATTCCGCCGGAATTGCCGATTATGTGGTGCTGCAGCCCCTACCCTTCACAAAATCCTGGGCAGCACGCCTGCCAGAGGCCGAATCTAGCCAGGCAGGAAATGGTCAGCCTCCGGTCAGGGCAATGGCAGGTTGCAGCGCCGGTAATCCGTTTCATTATATACCGAGACCAATTGGCCCGACAAACTAAAGCCCCGCGAAACTTTACACAGCAAAGTGCGTAGTACACAATAAGCATTCAGAGGGAATGACGAATGAATGAACAGGAACAGGAACAAGACTGGCTGGATCGCGCCAGGGCCGGTGAACAGGTAGCTTTCGGCCTCCTGATAGAAACCTATCAGAGACCGGTCTTTGCCTTAACCTATCGTATGCTTGGCGACGCAGCCGAAGCTGAAGACGCCGCTCAGGAGACCTTCCTGCGTGCCTATTCCCGGCTCGACCAGTACGATCCCAAGCGCAAGTTCAGCACCTGGCTCTTCTCTATCGCCAACTACCACTGTATCGACAGGCTGCGCAAACGCCGTGTCCAGTTTGTCGGTCTCGACGAGTCGCCCGTCGTCTTCACACTCCAGAGCGACGCCGACCGGCCGGAGCAGGAGACGCTGGCAGCTGAACAGGCCGCAGAGATGCAGGCCCTGGTCAGTCAACTCGAGCCCGACTATCGCACACCTTTGGTCCTGCGCTATTGGAATGACTGCACCTACCAGGAAATCGCAGACGTAATGGATATCTCCGTGCCGGCCGTCAAGAGCCGGCTCTTCCGTGCTCGCAAGAAACTCGCCTCACTGTACGAGGCCGCGCAGCAACCGCATCCAGCGGAACCGCACCCGGGTTCTGCCGACCTTGCAACCCAGGTCCGCGCAAACGACAGCGACCAGACAGACCGACCGGCCGCCAGATTCGATTCGGCCGGCGAGAAACAAGAAGAGGGCGAAGACTGGAAGGCCCAGGCAATTCCCCTGCACTGGGCCCTCACCAGCGGCGCTGGCTTGTAGCAGTTCAGGAGGCAAAGATGGCGGACAAACTTACCAAAGTACACGCGTCACCTTACGAGTCCCCCGACCACAGCGACTATCTGATGCTTATCTCGCTGAAACTGGACGGGATGTTGGACGCGCAAGATAAGGTGCGGCTCGACCGGCATCTGGAACAGTGTAGCCAGTGCCGCATGCAGTCCGTGCTGTGGCAGGTTATCGATCAGAGACTGCAGGCAGCGCCTGTGCCAGAGTTGGCTCCCAACTTCTCCCATCTGGTGGCCGAGCGCATTGCCCGCCAGGAACGACAACGTAACGTACAGATCGGCCTGGTGCTTACCGTGCTTACCGTGCTCGTCTGGGCACTTGGCCTCGTTGGTGTATGTTCGTTGGCCGGCGCTCTTGTCTATACCAATATGGGCAACTTCGCGGCAACAGGCCAATTCCTGAACGAAGCATGGGCAGTGGCAGGCGTGGTGGGCCAGTCGCTATGGGACGTAATCCTGGAAACGGGGTCCACGTCAACAACCTTGGGCATCGCCTCCGCCTACTTGGTCCTGGTTGTTGCCGCCCTCGCAGTGTGGTGCCTCTTCATCCAGCGCACCACCCAACCGGTCCGGTCGCGGATGTAAACAAACTGAAGGCAAATTGCATCGTGATGGTCTCCAAATGGCAGCAATGCCAATCCAAGGACACGTTAAAGGGACGCATGCCTATACATGTTGACTCCGTCCGCGAACAGCGTCGTGCAAGCTGTGCCTGGAGAACTGCTGCGTCTCTTGAGGCTGAGAGGATTGTCAAATGAAGTCTGTGCGCAAGACCGGATGCTGGACAGTCTTCGCTTTCGTCATTGCCTTGATAGCCCTGATCTACCTGTCCACACCCTTCAGGCAGGAACGGAACGCCTCCAGTAACAGGCAAATCCGCGGCAATATTTCCATGCTCGGCGGAGATGTGCGGCTAGACGAAGACGACTTCGTCAGCGGTAATCTGCTGATCGTAGGCAACGATCTGGAGTTGGAAGGGCAGATTGGCGGAAATCTTGTTGTCATCGGCGGCGACGCGCACCTGGTCGGGACCTCTCGCGTCGGCGGCGATGTCAGTGTGATCGGCGGTGATGCTGACGTCAAGGGCTCCTCGTCGGTCGGCGGCCATCTCGCTGTCGTCGGCGGCGATGTCGACCTGACCGGGACCTCTCGCGTTGGTGGCAATGTCAGCGCACTCGGCGGCGACATAAATCAGGACCCTGGTGTCCTTGTTGGGGGTACTGCCGGCTGGAGGATCAACACCAACGGCGTCGCAAACCGGAATCTCCCTGCTGAGGCCTCTCCGCGCCTGGCCCAGTTGGAAGCTCCGCAGCCGCCTGAACCTCCCCCCACCCCGCAACCCCTTGCAGCCACTATCGATAACGAAGTTCAGGCCCAAATAGCCTTGCACAGGCAAGCAGCGCTGGACGCCGCCGCTGCCGCCCAGGACCAGGCCGCCCGCCAAAGGGAGACGGCGCTGGAGGCTGCCGCTCGCTCCCAGTCCGATTCCAGCCAGAACCCGTGGTTCCTTGTCTTCCTCGGCAAGCTGGTTCAGGCCTTCCTATGGACCCTGCTGATCACCGGGCTTGTCCTCCTCTTCGGCTGGCTGCTGCCCAAACAGGTGAGGGCAGTCTCAAAGACCGCAGAAAAAGAGACCGCTCTCAGTTTCGCCACCGGCGCGATCGCGGTCATGGGATCGGCAATTCTCGTTGCCATCCTGACCATCACCATCTGCTTCGCTCTGCTGGCACTGCCAATCTTGGCACTGCTCGCCCTCGTGATCCTGTGCGGCTGGACCGTCACCTGCTATTTGCTGGGTCGACGCTTGGACGAGCTCCTGGCCCGGCAGGACAGCCTCTCCTGGAATCCGCTGGTTTCAGTTGGGCTCAGTTCGCTGGTCATCACCGGCGTAACTACCTTTTCCTGGGCGATCTTCCCCTGTCTGGGCTTTATAATAGCCCTGCTCATCGGCTCGACCGGAACCGGCGCAGTCATCGTGCATGTGGCGCGCCGCTCCGGCCGCCTTCCAAATGGTGTAGCAAAAGGCGGCCCGGACGCCCCCGAGCCAGAAGAGGACCACACCCCGCCCGGCAACTCTGAATCATCCGACCCGGCCGCGGACGCCCCCACCGAAAGCAAGCCCACTCCAGTTGGATCAACGGCAGAGGCGGACGAGCCGCCTTACGAACAGTCTTCTGTTAGTGGGGAAGACCAAGTACTGCCCGCAACCCAAGTACCGCAGGTTGCCAGTTCTTTGCCTGTGGAGGCCGCCTCACCGGACCCCCCCGACGATCTCACCCGCATCGTCGGCATCGGGTCGGTGTTCTCTGACCGGTTGCGGGACGCCGGAATTACGACCTTCTCTCAACTGGCCGCCCTGGACGCGCAGCGGATCGCCCAAACTCTCGGCTGCCCCGCGTCGCGTGTGCAAAGAGAACGCCTGCGCGAGCAAGCACGTGATTTGGCAAGCCCGCAATAGCGCCGGCTCTCACGCCCGACTCAGCTTGCGATAGGTAATACGATGCGGCCGCGCCGCCGCCGCGCCCAGACGAGAGCGCCTGTCCTCTTCATATTCACTGTAATTGCCCGGAAACCAGAAAACGTTGCTATCCCCTTCAAAGGCCAGAATGTGCGTGGCGACGCGGTCCAGAAACCAGCGATCATGGGATATCACCATCGCAGTGCCCGCGAAAGTTTCCAGCGCATCCTCCAACGCCCGCAGCGTGTTGACGTCCAGATCATTGCTCGGCTCGTCCAACAGAATAACGTTGGCGCCGCTCTTGAGCAGTTTGGCTAGATGGACGCGGTTGCGCTCCCCGCCCGATAGCGTGCCCACCTTCTTCTGTTGGTCCTGCCCGCTGAAAGTGAAACGGGCCACATAGGCGCGGCTGTTCACATTCTGATCGCCCAGCCTCAGCAGTTCATTCCCGTCGCTAATCTCCTCCCAAACACTCTTCTCCGCATCAAGACTCTCTCTGCTCTGGTCTACATATGCCAGCGACACCGTCCCGCCAAGCTCCACGTCACCGCTGTCCGCCGTTTCCTCGCCGGTGATGAGCCGAAAGAATGTAGTCTTGCCGGCGCCGTTAGCCCCAATGATGCCCACGATCGCACCCGGCGGAATGTCAAGCGTCAAATCCTCGAACAGCAGGTTCTCGCCAAATCCCTTCGCCAGCGCCTCCGTCCTGATCACCACCTCCCCCAGGCGTGGCCCAGGCGGAATGTAAATCTCCCTTTCCTCCCGCGCTCTCTCAAACGTCTGGCTGAGCAGATCGTTATAGGCGTTAACGCGGGCCTTGCGTTTGGTCTGCTGCGCCTGTGGCGACATGTGCAGCCACTCCAACTCCCTTTGCAGCGTCTTCTGGCGGGCGCCCTCCTGCTTCTCCTCCTGCGCCAGCCGCTGTTGCTTCTGCTCCAGCCAGCCCGAATAGTTGCCCCGCCACGGAATGCCGTGGCCCCGGTCCAATTCCAGGATCCAGCCCGCCACATTGTCAAGAAAATAACGGTCATGAGTCACTGCAATAACTGTGCCCTCGTAATCTTGCAAATGCAGCTCAAGCCACGCAACAGACTGCGCGTCCAGGTGATTGGTTGGCTCGTCCAGCAGCAGAATGTCCGGCTTTTTCAGCAACAGCCGCGTCAATGCCACCCGCCGCAACTCCCCGCCGGACAGAATCGCCACCGGCGTCTCACCGGGCGGGCACCGCAGCGCGTCCATCGCCAGTTCCAGCCTGCTGTCAAGGTCCCAGGCATCCAGCGCGTCCAGCCTGTCCTGCACGACCCCCTGCCGCTCGATCAGTTCGTCCATATCTTCGGGCGAAAGGTCCTCATTGAATCGAGCATTGATGGCGTCAAACTCAGCCAGCGCGTCCACCGCTTCCTGCGCGCCCTCTTCAACTATCTCACGCACCGTCTTGGACGCATCGAGTACCGGCTCCTGCGGCAAAAAGCCACGCGTGTATCCCTCCGCCAGGATCGTCTCGCCGTCATATTGGCTCTCTTCGCCGGCCATAATGCGCAGCAGCGTCGACTTACCCGCCCCGTTCAGACCCAGCACACCTATCTTTGCCCCCAGAAAGAACCCCAGACTGATGTCTCGCAACACCCGAAGGTTCGGAGCATGACTCTTGCCGACGCCCACCATTGAGTAGATGACTTTGTCACTCATTTAGACTCTCGCTCCTGACTTTCGTTTGTAGACCAGCCCGTTTAGGGGCTATCATTGGACTTCACAAGACCCTTTTGGCCCTGCCCGACGCCGCATCACTTTACTCAGCCACTATATAACCCCACACCATATAACCCCAATTGGAAGGGCGCAACCATCATGACTGACCTAACATTTGTGCATCTGTCTGACCTGCATATCTTGCCCAAGCCAGAGGACCTGCTCAAAGACCAGCCGCCGGGAGACAAGCTGCGCGGCATCATCCGACTCATCCGCGGCATGGCAATCAGCCCAGACTTCTTCATCCTCAGTGGAGATCTAGCCAACGATGGAGCCGAGGCCGAGTACCAAAGACTGAACACGCTGCTCGACGAGCTGCGAGAATTCGGCGTGCCCCTCATTCTTGGCCTCGGCAATCATGATCGGCGCCTCCCTTTCCGCCGCGTCGTCCTCGGTGAAGAATCGAACGACGAATCGCAGCGCTACTACCATAGCGCCATGTTCGCCGGCCTGCGCGTAATAATGTTGGACAGCAAGACGCCGGAGGCGGTCTATGGAGATCTCGATGCCGCCCAGTTGGCCTGGCTTGCAGAAGAGTTGCGGCAGCCCGCTCCACTTGGAAATGTTATCGCAGTCCACCACCCGCCCGTTCTCAGCACCGTCGAGCCACTAAACGATCATTGCCTCCGCAACCCGGAAGACTTGGCACAGACCATCGCCGGCCATCAAGTCCACGCCATCTTGAGCGGTCACATCCACTACTCGCACATCGCCTCCTTTCACCAGACAATTTCGATAACAGCGCCTGCCGTCGCCTACATGATCGACCCGGGCTCCCAACACGAGATCAATGCCAAAGACGGCTGGGGCTTCACGCTCTGTTCCCTGCGCGGCGGCCAACTCTACGCCAATCCAATTACTGTTCATAGCTACGACAACCTGTCCTGATCCCGCTTCAAACTAGCCTGTATCTCTCCTATTTCCAGGTGCATTTTGGCGGTCGGCCGCAAGCGGCCTCCCTTGTGCAGGGGCTGCGCCCCCGCAACGCCCCCCTCCAAAACCATCCCTCGCCACCGTCCCACTCTGTTCCCGACACTGTCCTCCATCCACCGTAGTGCCCCCCCAATCGCGCCCGTAGGTGCAGGCCTCGTGCCTGCCCTCGTCCCGCCACCCAATCCCATCCACCCACCCCGCACCGTAGGGGCAGGCCTCGTGCCTGCCCAGTCCCACCCAACACGCCCATCCACCCACCCCGCACCGTAGGGGCAGGCCTTGTGCCTGCCCTAGTCCCGCCAACCAATCCCATCCACCCACACCGCGCGGTAGGGGCAGGCCTCGTGCCTGCCCAGTCCCACCCAACACGCCCATCCACCCACCCCGCACCGTAGGGGCAGGCCTTGTGCCTGCCCAGTCCCGCCAACCAATCCCATCCACCCACCCCGCACCGTAGGGGCAGGCCTTGTGCCTGCCCAGTCCCGCCAACCAATCCCATCCACCCACCCCGCACCGTAGGGGCAGGCCTTGTGCCTGCCCAGTCCCGCCACCCAATCCCAACCACCCACCCCGCACCGTAGGTGCAGGCCTCGTGCCTGCCCTCGTCCTTCCCCTGGCACGAACTCCACACCCTTCCCACCCCAAACTCAGACTGCACCCGCGTCTCAAAACATTTTCGGAAAATTCCCTAAAAACACCCAATTTCCGTGTTATAATACCTCCTTGGCACAGGTGTTCCACCCTGCGCCGTTCAACCAACCCACCACCATCGCCGGCCCTCCGGCCGGACGACCGGTGACACCCGTACTTCAGGAGAAAGGAAAATTGTCTAAAACTCTCTGCACAAGCGTAAGAAAAGACGGCAGCCCCTGTCAGGGACAAGGACTCAAAAAATACGACGGCCTCTGCATCGCCCACGGCCCCGCCCCCAACCAGGTCCACGAATGGCGCTCCCTCGGCGGCAAAAACTCCGCCACCGCCGCCCGCCTCGACAAACGCATCCCCGAACGCCTCAAAGACATGATCGATTTGCTAGACGATGGCATGAAACGGGTGATGGACGGAACGCTCAGCCCCGCCCGCTACACCACCGTCTGCCGCGGCGTCAAATTGAAGCTCGAGGTCTACCGCCAGGCCGACCAGGACATGGACCTCATCCGCACCGAAGAGACCTTCGCCGCCGCCGCCAAGTTCGCCGGCGTGCACGGCGACCCCGACATCCTCGAAGCCGCCGACGCCATCACCGCCAAACAGGACCAGTACCGCGCCGAATCCCTCGTCGCCCAGGGCTTCGCCGAATTCACAAAGCCCACCAACCCGAAAGTGCCCCCCGAATTGGTCCTCAACGACAAAGGTCGACGCCGCTTCGGCTACCATGACCTCGACTTCACACAACGGATACTAATTGAAGTGGAGGATCAGTTAGATGAATATGATAGCGATCAGTCCGACCCTCCCGATATTCCCGAGATCACCGAACAGTTGGAAACCATGAAAGAGGCCATCGAAGAGACGCAGTCCCGTTTGGCCGGCGCCTCCGAGGCCCCGTTCGACCCCCTGACCGGCCTGCCCTTCACCACACTCCCGGTCGGTGTGAAAATCGACGCCAAGCGCTCCCCCTTCAAACTTTGCGACGAAGCGCCGCAGGAAGTCCTGGCACAGCAACTCGGCAAGGTCAATGAGCTGATGCGTCAAGTGAAAGAACTTTCCGAAGACGAAGACTACAAGCGGAGATGGGCAAAGGAAGAGAAACACGAGAATGGTTGGGAAGAGACTATGGCCTATATCGAAACCCACAAGAAAAACAATCAACCACTAACCATCGCTCACACAACTGCAATAGGAGACTAACTAACAAATAATATATAACAACCAATACACAACAGCCAATACTGTTGCCCCCGGCCAGCAGCCATACTCCCCTACCCATCACTCGCCGCAAAGACCGCACATCCACCCCATAAATCTCCCTCCCGTCCCCAAAAACCCGCCCAGTCCCCCAGTTACGCCCCAACAAGCCCCCTTCGCCTCCCTCATCCCCCACAGACAGACCACCCGACCCCTTTCCCACCCTCCCGCAACTCGCCAACAACCCACCTCCAGCCTCTCCCAAATCTCTCCCCCAAACTCTCGCCGATCTCTTGTAAACTCTAGTACAACACTCGCAGAAGGCTCCCCGCCCTTCCCCGCCCTTCCCCGCCTCCAAGCCGCATCTTGCCAACCATTTGGAGGCCATGTATACTGCAAACCCACGCAGGTTTAGTCCTCCAATTCCAGATGCCCAGGAAGATCTCGACCCATGATGGCCAAGCATGTTCGTCCACTGCTCATATCCAGCGTCACCGCCTTTGCGCGTTGGCTGCAGAGCATCGGCGTCACCCCGAACATGATTTCGTTCACCGGCTTCGCCTTAACCATCGGCTCTGCCGCCCTATTGGCGGCCGGTTACCTCCTCATCGGCGGCTTCATCCTCTGGGCCGCCGCGATGCTCGACATGGTCGACGGCACCTTGGCCCGCATCAGCCAGTCCGAAAGCAAATTTGGCGCCTTCTTGGATAGCACCCTCGATCGCTACTCCGAGAGCATCACCTTTCTGGGCCTGGCCGTCTACTACGCTAACCAGAACAACGCCCAAACACCACTCCTGCTGATTTTCTTTACCTTGGTAGGCTCTTGGGCCGTCAGCTATACACGCGCCCGCGCCGAAGGCCTCGATATCGAATGCAATGTAGGATTTCTCCAGCGGCCCGAACGCCTTGTCCTGCTGATCGCCTCCTTGATCCTCGGCCTGGTGCTGCCTGTCCTCTGGCTTCTGGCCGTAATGACTAACGTCACTGCCGTCCAGCGCATCCACGAAGTCTATGTCCGTACCTCGACATCCAAAGAGCAGGAAAACCAGCCCGCCGCCGACTAGAAAAAATGGTTGCCGCGCTCGCGCTCCCTTTCCCCCCCGAACTTTCACCGCCCCCTCTTTCGCCTCTATTTTGCCCGTATCACTATTAGCGGAATTACCCAATTGAGTATAGAATTTAGGGGAATGGGCGCGCCGCAAACAACCGCGGTTGCTGCCGGCAACCCGTGATTTGGCTGACACACCCGTTCTAACATATAATACGGTTTCGGTATCAACGCAGTACAGTTGCCGCCAGAAACAAGCAGGGTAGATTACGTGTTCGAAAGTTTGTCCGACAAGCTGCAGGGCGTATTTGAAAACTTGGCCACCCGCGGCAAGCTCTCAGAGCGCGATGTCAACGCCGCCCTGCGCGAAGTGCGTCTGGCTCTGCTTGAAGCAGATGTCAACTACAAAGTTGTCAGAGAGTTCGTCGGGCGCGTCAAAGAGCGGGCGGTCGGCATCGAGGTGATGGAAAGCCTCACACCGGCCCAACAAGTCGTCAAAATCGTCAACGAGGAACTGGTAAAGCTGCTGGGTGAACCGGCCCCCCTCAACCTTTCCGGCCCGCCGCCCACTGTGCTCATGCTCGTCGGCCTGCAGGGCGCCGGCAAGACCACCATGGCCGCCAAGCTTGCTCTGCGACTCCGCAAACAGGGCCAGCGGCCCCTTTTGGTTGCAGCCGACATTTACCGGCCCGCCGCCATCGCCCAACTGGAAACGCTTGCCCGCCAGATCGATATTCCGGTTCACAGCGAAGGTACCGACGTCGCACCCAGCAGCATCGTCAAGAACGCCCTGCGAACCGCTCGAGAAAAAGCCTATACCGCCCTCATCCTCGACACCGCCGGCCGTCTCCAGATCGATGAATCGATGATGCAGGAATTGGAGCAGATTCGCCTGGTCGCCCGTCCCGCCGATGTCCTGCTGGTGGTCGATGCCATGACCGGACAGGAAGCCGTGACAGTTGCACAAGGCTTCCACGAACGCGTGCCCGTGACCGGGCTGGTAATGACAAAAATTGACGGCGACGCCCGCGGCGGCGCCGCGCTTAGCATCCGCCATGTAACCGGCGTCCCAATCAAATTCCTAGGCACCAGCGAGAAAATGGACGGTCTCGAACCTTTCCATTCCGACCGGCTCGCCGGGCGTATCCTCGGCATGGGCGATGTGCTTACCCTCATCGAACGCGCCTCGGATGGCATCAGCGAAGAAGATGCCATCGCCATGGAAGCAAGGCTCGCCGGTGGCCAGTTCGACTTTGAAGATTTCCGCGATCAGCTGCAAAAGCTTCAACGCCTCGGCTCCATCAATGATCTCTTGAAAATGGTGCCGGGCATGGGGCAAATGGCTAAGCAAATCGATGAACAAGAGGTCAACTCCGACCTCAAGCAGATCGAAGCCATCATCAATAGCATGACCTCCCAGGAACGCCGCCTGCCCAACCTGCTCAATGCAAGCCGGCGTCGTCGCATCGCCGGCGGCAGCGGCACAACCGTCGAGGACGTCAACCAGCTCATCAAACGCTTTCGCGAAATGCAGAAGATGATGAAGCAGGCCGGCATGCTTGGCGATCAGGGCGGCAAAAAGAAAAAGCGCCGCCGGCGTCGCCAGCGCGAACCAAATCCCGAAGGACTTCTCGCTTCGTTGCGTCAGGGCCGCACGTCATGATCGCATCGACTACGTCGGCGCACATCGTTAACGCTCGCCGGACACGTTACCGGCGTCACTTTCATCGGATTCAAATTCTGTCAGAAACCAAGGAGCTGTAATCAGTGGTCCGCATCCGTCTGCGCCGCATGGGCGCAAAAAAGAAACCGTTCTACCGCATTGTCGTGGCCGACCAGCGCAGCCCGCGCAACGGCCGCTTTATCGAAAACATCGGCACCTATGACCCGATGACCGATCCGCCCACCGTCAACATCAAGAGCGAACGCGCCAGCCACTGGTTGGCTGTCGGCGCCCAGCCCAGCGAAGCCGTCGACCGCCTGTTGAAAAAAACAGGAATCACCGACGAACACGGCAAGTTAAAAGCCGTTGTTCCCGACGCAGCCGAGACGGCTCCGGCCGAGATGGAAGCCGCCGAATAAAGAGAGCATCCTATGAAAGAACTGGTTGAATTCATGGCTAAAGCTCTCGTGGAGGCGCCCGATGATGTGCATGTCTCCGAGCGCGTATACCGCGAACGGGTCGTTCTGCGGCTTCAAGTTGCGCAGGAAGATGCCGGGCGAGTGATCGGCAAGAATGGCAGAGTCGCCAACGCTATGCGTTCCGTCCTGAAAGTAGCGTCGGTACGCCAGTCGCGTGATGTTATCCTGAAGATTATGTAACCGCCCCGACAGGTCATTTCCTCCATCGAAGGCAGACTCCTTGCGCCTGCCCGTTTCTATGACCGCAATACGGTCCGCCGCTTCCCCGTTACCGCAGGGCGCGGCGGACTCAGGGTAGGGTAGTGATGGGCGAGGGCAGTTCTCCCAAGATTCGATTTGCGTCCCATTCCCGTTCCTGTTATTTTCGCAGGTACCGGCCATTGGGAGGCGAGGAGACCCTGCAAATACAGGATCACTCAGGATGAAAACACGATCACAGCGAAAGCAACGTCGATCCGGCAACGCTGGCTCGAGGCGCGCCAGCCGCTTTCACCGCCGCTCAACCTTTATTCCTGACGGTTACCTCGCTGTCGGTCGCATCTTGGGCGCACACGGTCTGCAGGGAGAGGTGAAAGTCGAGTCCCATACCGACTTCGACTCTCGCTTCACACCCGGCCAGCAACTCTTCATCGGAGAAAAGTTGGCGCAGACTGAGATCGAAACATCCCGCCCTCACAAGGGAATCTTTTTGATCCGCTTCACTGACATCTCGGACAGATTCAAGGCCGAAGATCTGTACAATGAGTGGCTTTACATTCCCGAAGATAAAGCTATGGAGCTGGATGAAGACGTCTACTGGGTCCATGACATAGTCGGTCTGACTGTGCAGACCGAAGCCCACCGGCGCCTGGGCAAAGTGGCAGATGTTCTGTTTACTGGCGCCAACGAAGTGTACATCATCCGACCGGAACCTGGCGTTAACCGCGACCGCGATCTGCTGATTCCCGCCCTCGCAGATGTAGTCCGTGCCGTGGACGTCGAGGCCGGAATCTTGACCGTTCGCCTGCAGCCAGGGTTGCTCGAAGATGACGTGTCTTAACCCGTAGCTCCTTCCCGCATCCCCCTGTCGCATCTATTTGAGCGCTGACACTTGACTATGGACGACCGAGCCTATTTGATCGCCTTCAACCATGTAAACGGCATCGGCCCTGCACGGCTGACCGCCCTCCTGGAAACTTGCGGCAGTATCGCCGCGGCTTGGAAAGCGCCCACCAAATCGTTGCAAGCGGCGGGACTCGACCGCCGCAGCATCGAGAATCTGAAGGCCGTCCGGCAGCGCCTGGACCCGCAGGCAGAGTTGGAAAAGGTCATCAGCCGCGGCTACCGGGTATTCGGCTGGGACGATGACGGCTATCCCGCCAATCTGCGCCAAATTCCCCAGGCCCCTCCGCTCCTGTACATGCGCGGCCAGCTTGAACAACAGGACGAACTTGCCGTAGCCATTGTCGGCACGCGGCGCGTCTCCCCCTATGGACGCGAAGTGGCCGGCGAGTTGGGAGCCAACCTGGCAAGGCACGGCGTGACCGTCGTCAGTGGGCTGGCGCTCGGCGTAGACACGATCGCCCATCAGTCCGCCCTTGATGCTGGCGGACGCACAATTGCTGTCCTTGGCAGCAGTGTCGACCACATCTATCCCGCCCGCAATCGCAGGCTGGCCATGCAGATCATCGAACAGGGCGCGCTGATCAGCGAGTACGCCCTGGGCACTCGCCCCGAAGCCAAAAATTTTCCACCCCGCAACCGCATCATCAGCGGCTTGAGTTTGGCGGTGATCGTCGTCGAAGCAGCCAAGCGCAGCGGCGCGCTCATTACAGCCAGCTTTGCCGCCGAACAGTCCCGCGATGTCTTTGCCGTTCCCGGCTCGATCCTGAGCCCCGGCAGCGATGGTTGCAACCGGTTGATTCAGGATGGCGCCTTTCCCATTACCTCGGTCAGCGATCTGCTGGAGCGTCTCCAACTGCCCAGAGTAGTCGCCCATCAGGAGGCCCGCGACACAGTGCCGGCTTCCCCGGACGAAGAGTTGATTCTGCAACATATCTCTACCGAACCGCAGCACATGAACGACATCGTGCGGGCAGCCCCCCTGGACACGTCAGAGGTCAGCAGTCTGCTGGCCATGATGGAGCTCAAGGGCCTTGTGCGTCAGGTGGGGCTGATGCAGTATGTCCGCGCCCACTGAACCTGTAAAACAATGTACGCAGTAATCCTTGCCGGTGGTGTTGGCACACGTCTGTGGCCCCGCAGCCGGCAGAACGCACCCAAACAGTTCTCCGACATCACCGGCAGCGGCCAGACGATGATCCAGGCCACTGTCGCCAGGTTGGAAGGGCTGGTTGCCCCCGCTGACACATATGTCATCACCGGCAGCCGCTACGCCAGCCTGTGTATCGCCCAATTGGATGGTTTGCCCCACGCCAATATCCTGGTCGAGCCGGATGGACGCAATACTGCCCCTGCCATCGCCCTCGCCTGCGCGCACTTGCAACAGCGCGACCCGGACGAAGTGGTCGCCGTTCTCCCCGCCGATCATCTCATCCAGGACTCTGCCGGCTTTCAGAAGGCCCTGCGGCAGGCAGAGCGTTGCGCCCGCCGCGGCTACCTGTCAGTGCTCGGCATCGAGCCAACCAAAGCTCACACCGGCTATGGCTACATCCAGCGCGAAGGCCGGCCTCTGCCCGTGGCCGGGGATCTCCCCGCCTATCCGGTGAAGCGTTTCCTGGAAAAGCCCGATGCCGCCGCCGCAGAACAGTTTTTGGCCGACGGAGCTTACTATTGGAATGGCGGCATCTTCGTCAGCCGCGTAAAGCGGTTACTGGCCGAATATGAAAGACAGATGCCCGCACTCTACGCCGCCATCGACCGCATCGCCTCTGCCCTCGCCGCCAGCCAGCTCGACAGTGTGCTGGCTCAAGTCTGGCCGACCATGCCTGACATTTCGATCGACTATGGCCTGATGGAAGGCGCGCAAGAGGTTGCAGTAGTTCCGATGCAGGTCGGCTGGAACGACATGGGGAGTTGGGATGCGCTTGAAACCGTGATTCCCCGCGACGAGAATGGCAACATTCCTGTCGAGGGTGAAATCCTTCCGCTGAATAGCCGGGGCAACATCGTCGCTGCGCAGAAGCAGCTGGTTGCTCTGATCGATGTCGACGACCTCATTGTCATCGATGCCGGCGACGCCCTCTTAATAGCTAAGAAGGACAGTATTCAGCAGGTCAAACAGGTCGTCGCCAAACTGCAGGCCGCCAAGCGCAGCGAACTCCTGTAACTGTTCATTGGCTTCGCCGCTAAACATAGGCTGGAAAATGATCGACCGTCACAAGTCACTTGTCCACATGCTGATGTCGGGGTTGGTCGGGCTGACCCTCGGCCTGTTTATCGGTTGGTGGGTTTGGCCTGTGCAGTGGACCGCCGCCCCTGCCGCGCAGCCCGCCGCGACTGCCCCGGCCCAATCTGTCGAAAGCCCTGCCGACAGTGGCGCGGCGACAGACGCAAGTTATTCTGCCCTCTTGGACTGGTTGAATCAAGGGTTGCTGTACGTGGCCGCCGCGCTCCTGCTGGTCGGCGGCGTCGTCATCGGCTACCAGCTTTTGCGTCAGTCTCAGGGCAAGGAACCGTCCGAACAGCCGTTTCCGCTTCCATTCAGTAGGAGGCGCTCCAAACAAGCCGCTGCGCCGAAACAGCCGCGCGCCAAACCTCCCCCTCTCGCCGGTAGACCTGGCAGACAGCGCCCCAACCTTAGTTGGCTGCACAGAGGGCGCGCAACCGAAGAGCCGTCCGACGCGGAAGAGCCTGTCTTTATGGAGCAGTCAATCGCCGCGCCCAGCTCTTTCGAACGGCCGCCGCCTTCCCCCTACATCCAACCCGATACCGAACACCAGGACCAAAGTGAGCAGGATTTAGACCCAGCCTCGCTACAGGACGATGTCATTCTCGATACGGAGAACTGGGCCAGTCAGGAGTCGGTTGGCTCGGATTCGCCGCCAGTGTCGTCGGTCGGAGAAGCCCCCGAGCCCGAAACTCCTATTCAGCATAGCCCTTCGCAACCGGCCGCTCCGGCGTTTCCAGAGGACGCGACCGAACAGATCGGCGAGTACCATGATGCTTTGCAAGACGAGCGGCCCCCCGCCGAGTCGGTCGAAGACATTAGTGCTGCCGAATGGGAAGACCAGCCTCAAACCGATGTCGCGCCTCTAACTTCAGAAACCGCAGAATCCGTCGCAGACCCTGCAAGCGGCGACGCGGGACTCCGGGTAGACGACTGGCCAACAGTATCAGCAGAGCCCTCGAATCTGGAGGACTTCGACACGCCGGTGGCTGATCCAGGTGCCACTGTCGAAGGGATTGTAATAGAGGAGCCTGACGCCGAGCCCGCAAGTCCCGCTGAACAGCAGGACACGAATCTGGAACCAGGCCATGCACCAAGGTTGGACCCCGTAGTTGCAGACACGAGCCTTGGCCAAACCGAACAAGAGCCAGCTGCCTCGACCTCACGCCAGGTAGTAGGCCAATTTGAGGCTAACTACGCTTTCGGCGTCCAGTCCTACGATGAGAGCTTCACCATCAACACCCCAGACGGCGAGCTTTTGGGCGCCTGTGGCATGGGAATCAACGAATCTGTCGATCGCGCCGCCGCCGAAATGGACCAGGTGCGGCTGCTCGACATCTGGCTGTATGACCGCTCCGCAGTACAAAGCTTCAGCCAGCCTCTTGTCTCGCCGGGACTCGACGTAACCGGCCTGGACGACCAAGCCGAAATCGGCGGCGCCGTGACATCCACTCCTCTTGAAGTCGTTCCAGGCATGACATGTACAATCCGCTCTGACCGCGTCCTGCTGGAATGCTCGATCAAGAGTGTGACTTTCCTGGAAAGCGAACAGACCCCGCAGCCCTTCCGCTCGCTGAGCGCCAGCCTGGTTGTCTATATTCTTGACTGAGTTGGGGACAAACAACGCCCGACGCGGAGCTCAAACACCCTCTTCCGGGTCAAATAGGCGGCGGTATTCGGCGATGGCATAGCGGTCGGTCATCCCCGCGATATAATCACAAACGACACGATGCAGGTCGCCGCCATTCGCCGTTTCAGATTCCTGCGCTTCCGGAGGTAATTGAGCCGGCTCCTCTACAAATGCCGAAAAGAGGGCTCGAATGGTCCGGTCGGCTTTGGCCGCCATGCGCGCCACCCGGTAGTGACGATAAAAACGATCAAAGAGAAATCGCTTCAGTTCCCGATTCTCCTCCGCAATCTCAGGGGAATAGGCCGCCATATTCTTTCCGCGCGCCCGCAGATCAGCGAGACTCTGCACGCCGGCTGCTTGCAAATTTGCGGCCGTAGCCTGGATCGCGTCACTGACCTCAAGCCCCACCAGCCTCCGAATAAACCGGTAGCGGTCCAGCGGCTGCGTCAAGTCAATCGATGTCGCGGATTCACCCAGCGAATCCAGCACGCGTCGGCTGATCGCCAGGTCAAGGAAAGCGCTGGGGCTCAATATGCCGGCCCGCAGACCGTCATCGGAATCGCTGGTGTTGTAAGCAATCTCGTCGGCCAGATTGCTTAGCTGACATTCCAGCGTGCCCATCTCATCCGGGTTGTAATCCCTGGCATCTACAATGTCATAGTCGGTGTCGTGCTTAACCACGCCTTCCCGCACCTCGTATGTCAGGTTCAACCCCGGATGGTCCGGGTATCGCAACGCCAATCTGGTGATGACGCGATAGGTCTGCTTCTGATGATCATAGCCGCCGTGGCCTTGCATGAGGTCATTCAGCGTAGTTTCACCGGTATGACCAAACGGCGGATGACCCAGGTCATGGGCCAGGCAGATCGCTTCGATTAGGTCTTCATTACACGAGAGCGCGCGGGCCAGCGTGCGGCCAATCTGGGCCACCTCAATCGTGTGGGTAAGCCGGTTGCGGTAGTGATCACCTTCATTGTAAACGAATACCTGGGTCTTGTACTGCAGCCGGCGGAATGCAGTAGTGTGGATGATACGGTCGCGGTCCCTTTGGTAAGCAGTGCGATACGGATGCTCGGACGCCGCATAGACACGCCCGCGGCTCTGGCAGCTGCGCATGCCATATACAGCCAGTTCCCGTTCTTCTCTTTGCTCCAACTCTTCCCTTGACACAAGCATTTTCGACCTCTCTGAAAGGGATCGAAACCTCTGCCGGTATCCGTTCCGGCTGCCAATTCCTGGAGTCTCTACCCTTTTGGTTTCAGTATACAGTTAGACGACCCGAACAAGCCAACACGCCTTTCCTGGCCATACATCAGTCATTGAGCATTTCGTAACTACATCGCCGCAGCCAGGATGCCCCCGGAGCAAGTCAAGCCAAGATGTTCTCTCGCTCCTCTCCTCCCATTCCTTTTATTTGGGCGGTCGGGCCTTCGGCCCTCCCTTGTGCGGGGGGAATCCCCCCGCAACGCCCCCCTCCAAAACCACGCCTCAACCACCTTTCGCCATCAGCGCAGCCTTACAGCTCAGCCAATCTGGTGGCTGCCAACCACAATTGTACATGTAGGGGCACACCTTGTGTGTGCCCTCCCCTCGTATGCTTGAATCTGTTGATGAACCGTCGACACTTCGCTTCTGGCCCTGCATAGGTTAGAACGTATCCCTACAGATAAGCGCAAAATTTCTGCCCGCTGTTGGTCGCCAAATCCTAAGCTTAGCATCCTGCAACTGTTGCGAATCTCTCAATACTGATTCTAGGTAAACGAGCCCCAATGTAAATCCCACTAGATACCACGACTCTTCCCACCGGTTTCGCAATGGCATCGCGGCTATACTGCTTGCCTTAACGCACAACGCATAAAGGTGTGTTTTCAAGTTCTACGCACATTAGCTCCGCCGCGAGAGGCGGGCACTGTTCTCTCTTTGGTTCTGCCGCGTGCTATAATTGCCGATAGCTGCGCAACAGCCTCATTCCACGGAGACGACTACGTGCTCAGGCGCTTGTTTGGCCGCCAGGAAGATAAGTCGGCCGACGACGAAAAAATAGAAGAAAGCCTGCAAAAAACCCGTTCAGGCATCTTCAGTCAGATCGGCTCGCTCTTTCAGGAGAACGAAGTCAGCGATGAACTGTGGGAAGAGCTGGAAGAGGCGCTGATCGTTGCTGATGTCGGCATGGACACCACCGTCGAGCTTGTCGAATCCACCCGCGACCGCGTCCAACTGGAAGGCGTCAAACGCAGCGAGGATGCCTACCTTATCCTCAAGCAGGAGATGGTCAAGCTCTTGCAAGCTGACGAACCCCTACAGATTGAGGAGCCGCGCATCCTCACCGTTGTTCTCGTCGTCGGTGTGAACGGCTCTGGCAAAACCACGACGATCGGCAAACTGGCGTTGCGCTACAAAGAGCGAGGCAAAAGGGTTGTTTTGGCCGCCGGAGACACTTTCCGGGCAGCTGCCATCGATCAACTTCAGATTTGGGGCGAACGGGCCGGCGTAGATGTCATCGCTCAAGCCCCCGGCTCCGACCCGGCCGCCGTTCTCTTTGACGCTATGCGAGCCAGCCAGGAGAGCCGTAACGCCGACCTCCTAATCACCGACACCGCAGGCCGCTTGCAGAATAAATTCAATCTCATGCAGGAATTGGAAAAGATGCGCCGGGTAGCTGCAAAACAGGTACACCGTGCCCCGCACGAAATATTGCTCGTGCTGGACGCATCTACCGGCCAGAACGCCATCCTGCAGGCTAAAGGGTTTAAAGAAGCATCCGGCGTAACCGGCATCATTTTGACCAAACTGGACAGCACTGCCAAGGGCGGTGCCGTCCTCAATATTAAGAAGCAACTGGGAATCCCTGTGCGCTTCGTCGGTACAGGGGAAAAACTACAAGACCTGGCAGAGTTCGATCCGGTGGCCTTCGTAGAAGGTCTGTTGGGGGAGTAACCGGACCGACCCTCAAATGGGGGCCGCCTGCAAGGGTCCAACCTCTTGGAGCCGGCGGCTCTGGAATGTTAACAATCATTCATCAAAGG
This sequence comes from Caldilineaceae bacterium, assembly GCA_963662575.1. GTDB lineage: Bacteria > Chloroflexota > Anaerolineae > Caldilineales > Caldilineaceae > Bin5. The sequence goes on along the minus strand of OY759723.1, from coordinate 3,301,936 downwards.
AGATATTGACACATGGGTGCATTAACTGACCGTCTACATCTGCTCGCGGAGCGAGTCAACACGATACGGAGGCGGCTTTGACCTGCCCAACACAGTTGCGCAGGCCCAAGCACTGGAAGAGGAGTCGATAGCCCCCGACTTTTGGGACAATCAAAGGGCCGCACAGCAGAAAATGCAGGAGTTGAACGCCCTGCAGGAACAGATCAGAGTCTGGGATGGATTGGAACAACGTACCCAAGACGCCTTTGATCTTGCCGAGATTGCCGAAGATGACGCAGATATGCTGGCAGAATTGGAGGCAGAGGCCAACGCGCTCGATGCAGAGTTGGAAAAACGAGAATTCACGCTGGCTCTCAATGGCAAGTACGATTCAGGAAGCGCCATCATCAGCATTCATGCCGGTGCCGGCGGCACCGAGGCGCAGGACTGGGCGGCAATGTTACAGCGCATGTACTTGCGCTGGTCGGAAAAGAAAGGCTATGCCACCGAAATCACCGACATGACCCAAGGTGAGGAGGCTGGAATCAAGAGTGTCACCATCACTGTCGAGGGGTCATACGCCTACGGCTATCTACAGGCGGAACACGGTACACACCGGCTTGTACGGCTCAGCCCCTACGACGCCGGTAACCGGCGCCATACTTCCTTCGCCAAGCTGGAAGTCATGCCCAATATCGACGAAGACATTGAAATCGAGATCGCGCCAAATGACATTCGGATGGATGTCTTCCTGTCCAGTGGGGCCGGGGGCCAGAGCGTGCAGAAGAACGCAACCGCTGTCCGCCTCCATCACGTGCCGACCGGCATCGTCGTATCCTGCCAGAACGAGCGCAGCCAAACGCAGAACCGGGAAATTGCCCTGAGAATTCTGCGCGGAAAGCTATACGCAATCGAGCAGGAAAAAATCGCCGCCGAAAAAGCTCGCTTAAAGGGAGAAAATGTCCAGGCTGACTTCGGTAGTCAGATCCGCTCCTATGTCCTGCACCCTTATCAAATGGTGAAGGACTTGCGCACGAATGTAGAGACCGCCTCGCCTCAGCCGGTCTTGGACGGTGAACTGGACCCGTTTATCGAGGCGTGGCTCAAAACACAGGTAGGCACATAGACACTTCTTCGCCAGGGAGGTCCCAATGATTCAACTCGCGCCCGTGCGGCAGTCCGTTTCCGAACAGCAAGTTGAAAATGTTTCGGCCGCAGTTTGGAACGGCCTTAACGCAGTTGCACTCTCCGAACGCATTCGGCCGGGAATGCGGGTGGCCGTGGCCGTAGGCAGCCGCGGAATCTCCTGCTACAAGGAAGTGGTGCAGGCAGTCGTCGAATCCTTGCAGGCAGTCGGGGCCGAACCGTTTCTCGTCCCGGCAATGGGAAGTCACGGCGGCGGCACTGCCGAAGGCCAGCATGCTGTCCTCGTCGGCTACGGCATGGCCGAACTAGGCGTTCCAATTCACAGCAGCCTGGAAGTCAAACAGATCGGCGAAGCCGCAGGAATGCCGGTCTACTGGGATCGGCACGCAGCCGAGGCCGATGCCGTCATCCCCGTAAATCGCGTCAAGGCCCACACCGCATTTCGCGCCGACCACGAAAGCGGCCTCTGCAAAATCATGACCATCGGCCTCGGCAAAAGGCGAGGCGCCGCCACGCTCCACGCTCACGATGCCGTCACCGCGATTCCACAAGCCGCGCAGGTCATTTTGAATAAAATGCCGGTCGTAGCCGGTGTCGCCATCGTGGAAAACGGCCGCCACGCAGCGGCCGAAATCGCAGTCTTGCCCGGTGAAAAGATCTTCCAGGAAGAGCCGCGGTTACTTCGTCAAGCAAAGGCACTCCAGCCTTCCATCCCCTTCGACGACCTTGATCTGCTGGTCGTTCAGGAAATGGGCAAAAACATCAGCGGCACCGGCATGGATACCAACATCATCGGGATGTGGCGCCGCAACGGCGGCCCCAGGGAGCCAAACTTTCGCGTCCTGGCCGTCCTTGATCTGACGCCTGGCAGCCACGGCAATGCCTCCGGCGTAGGGCTCGCCGATCTCATCCCCGAACGGTTGCGAGCCAAGATCGACTGGCACGCCACCTATACCAACTGTCTCACTGCCGGCAACTTCGCCGCCGCCAAACAGCCCGTCACTCTGCCGACCGACCGGGAAATCATCGAGACTGGCCTGATGGGCAAAGATGCCGCCACCGCCCGCGTTGTCTGGATCCAGAACACGCTTGAACTTGAAACGCTCTGGCTTTCGCCCGCTCTGCTGCAAGAGGCCGCCGAAAAACCAACGCTCACAAATATTGGCCCGGCCCAGGAAGCGCAGTTTAATGCCGAGGGCGCCCTGCTCCCTCCAGTAGCCGAAATCCTGACCTCTTGAGACGCCAAGGGAGATCCAATGTCCCCCACTGATGCCTCGCAAGCCCTGACCTTCGACCTCTTCGGCACCATTCTGGACCTGGGTGGCAGCCTCAAACCTGCGATCACCGACCTCCTTGAAAGAGAGGCGCCGGCCACATCGCCAGAAACATTCTGGGACCAGTGGCGTGTGCGTCAGCGGCTGGAGCAGTACCAGGACACGATCATGATGGTGGGCCACGCCGGCTATCTCGAAACAGTGCGACGAGCCCTGCACTACGTGTTCCGGCTGAACGGTATTTCGCCAACAGAAAATCGCGTGCAGGAGTTGATGGCCGCCTGGCAGGGTCTCACCCCCTTCCCGGAAGTAGTCCCCGCGCTGGAACGGCTCCACAGCCGGTACCGGCTGGTCGTGCTCTCCAACGGAGACCCCCACTACCTGGATCATCTGGTCCAGAATCGCGTGCATTTCTCGTTTGACGATGTCATCTCCGCCACGGGCAACGGCGCCTTCAAGCCCCATCCCGGCGTCTACCGTCGAGCGGCACAACTTCTCGCTCTGGAAGTCCAGCACTGTATCATGGTTTCAGCCAATGCCTTCGACTGCGTCGGCGCCCGCGCCTGCGGCTTCCAAGCGGCCTATGTGAACCGTTACCAACTGCCGGTCGAGGACTCGCCCTTCCTGCCCGCGCTTACCGTAACCAACTTCACCGAGTTGGCCGACGCCTTGCTCTAAGAGATGGCCCGTCGTCCTGGTGCAGGCTTGCGAAACACTTGCTGTCCGCGCCCAACCCGGCCGCACCAGTATTGAAGATACATTCCGACAATTCGTCGAAGAATTGTACAGTGATTACTGTGTGTGCTAGTATCTCTCGTGCCGGGCCGGCTCGGCACGAACACTTTCTGGAGAGGTCGCATAGTCTGGCCGAGTGCGCGCGTCTCGAAAACGCGTAGGGTTTACGCCCTCGAGGGTTCGAATCCCTCCCTCTCCGCCTTAGTTCCCGGGCATAGTGTGTCCGGGAATTTTCTTTGATCAGATATTTTCTTTGGTCATACAGTGATGCTTGCCCTGCTATCTCGTTAGCAGTCGGCATGTCATGCAAGGCAAAGACAGGAGGGGGACGCAGGTATGATGTGGGGTCGGACAGCGCGGCTACCACTTAAAGGCGGCGGATTAGCCCTGCCGCCAATTCCGCCCTACACTGCCGCCAAAAATGTGCGAATTTCGGCAGCGCTTCTAGGGCTTTTGGGCTTGGCATGGCTGCTGGCCGAACTGCCGCTGCTCTTGTCGGCCGCGGCAATTGCCGCTGTCACCGCGACCCTGCTACTATTGCGTTTCCCGCATCTGATCTGGCTTGGGCTTGCTGTCGCTTTGCCTTTCGCCAGCGGATTCAAGATCGGTCCAATAAGCATTGCAGACTGCATCTTGGGGGCTGCCGTCCTTCTGTGGTTCGCAAACGGCGTGCGAACGAACCGGCTGCGACTGAACACAGGTCTTTTGCCTTTGCTCTTTATCATCTATCTCTTGGCGCTCCTGCTTTCCTTCCGCAATGCGATTGATGTACGAGAAGCTTCTGAAGGTGTAATCAAGTGGCTGCAGATGCTGATAGCGATTCTGTTAATTCAGGAGGCGCTGACGCCGCGTCAAGTGCGTTGGCTGGTCTGGGGCCTCTTGACTGGCGCAATGTTGCAGTCCGCGCTCGGGCTTTACCAGTTCGTCTTCCGGATCGGCCCGCCCAATTTCCTGCTGCTGGGCCGCTTTATGCGGGCGGCGGGCACCTTCGGCCAGCCCAATCCATTCGCCGGTTATTTGGGGCTTACACTGCCTGTCGCGGTTGCGCTATTCATGTTGAATCTCAATTCAATCGTGAATCTTTCGGGCAAAGGCCTGAAACAAGGCTTGACTGGCATTGTTCTCTATGGAGGGGCCGCAACTATTATCGGCATGGGGCTGCTGGCCAGTTGGAGCAGGGGGGCCTGGCTTGGTGCGGCCGTCAGCATGACAGTTGTCCTGCTCATCTACGGAGGTCGATTCATCAAGAGCGCCGCCCTCGCTGGGACCGCCGCCCTGCTGCTGCTTGGCCCCGCGCTGGCTCGCTTCATTCCCGGCTCGATCACCGATCGTCTGTCCGACCTGCCTGCATACCTGGGCATGGGCATGTGGGAAGTAGTCCAGCAACCGGTCACTGATGAAAATTTCTCCGTGATCGAACGACTGGCCCACTGGATCGCCGCCCTACGCATGTGGGCGCTGTCGCCGTGGCTGGGCGTGGGACCGGGCAACTACGCCGCCGTATATCCGCAAGTACGTTTGCCGCGCTGGGAAGAGCCGTTGGGCCACGCCCACAACATCTATCTCAACGTACTGGCAGAGAACGGCCTGGTTGGGATGTTTGCCTATTTGGCGCTCTGGAGCGGTGTGGTCGTTTGGCTGGTCTGCAAGCGTCGCCGCATCCTCCGCATAGAGAACGAGATTCGCGACCGCCAATGCAGTGAGCAGCCAGCCTCCAGTGCTGCCATCCCGGCCTCATCTTGGACAGCGGCTCTCTTCCTCGGTGTCTTAGGCGTAATCGCGCATCTTTCAGTACATCATTTGTTCGATAACCTGTACGTGCAAGGAATGTACCTGCACGTTGCGCTGTGGCTTGGGGCCGCAGTTGCCCTGGCAAAGGACCGACTGGCAGGCACTATCTCTGCCACTGCTCCCGCACTTTTTCCAGGGCCGAGCCCCTCTGCTGCCGCGCAGACCGCGGGTAGAGCCCAATGATCGTTACAGACATGAGGTCGGTTCAGTATGCTGGCATTGATACGAAAGTAAAATGGAGTACCACTTGAGCCGGGCAAAACTCCTGCCTCCGGGAAGCAGTAGACGCAAAGAGACCACACGTTTTGTCAAGTTCGCCTTCGTCGGCGCATTGGGATCGGTAACCGATCTCACGATCCTGATTGCTTTGGTCGAATTAGCAAAGTTGCATTCAGTTGTTGCCGCCGGCTTGGGCTTCAGCGCCGCAGTCCTCCAAAACTTCCTTCTGAATCGATGGTGGACCTTCCCTGAAAGTCGCCTTCACAGTACGCGGCGGCAGATGGCTAAGTTTGCTCTCGTCAGTGTTGTAGGTCTAGGTATCAATCTGATCGTCTTTGGATTCGTAGATCAGTCCTTACGCACATACTGGATCGATCTTGTTTCCAGCTCCGACATGGGATTCAGAATCAGTTATATCTTCGCAAAAATCTTCTCCATCGGTGTTGTCCTCTTCTGGAACTTCGCCGCCAATCGTCTGTGGACGTTCAAAGGGCTGTGAAGCTTGTAATCGATTACACACCAGCCGTGCGCCAGTCCGCCGGCATCGGCCGCATCATACGCGGGCAGGTTGACGCACTGGTGCAGAACAATCCCGGCTACGACCTCTCCCTTTTCGTTGCCGGCGCCGTTGCTGCAAGTCAGCGTGCCAATGCCCCTCTCCCCCTGCACACCTTTCCCGCCATTTCGGAACGAAACCTCACCCGCATCTGGCACCGCCTGAAGGTCCCGTTTCCCCGTGTCGAATGGCTGACTGGAGGCGCCATCGATCTGTTTCACGCCACCGACTTTGTCTTGGCGCCGGTCAGCGCCAAAACTAAAATGCTAACCGTTCACGACCTTGCCTTCATACGCTACCCCGAAGCGGCAATGCCCTCCTTGCACCACTACTTAAACATAGTCGTTCCCCGTAGCATCGGCCGCGCCGACCACGTCATCGCCGACAGTGGCCACACTGCCCAGGATTTGGAGGAGCTGTGGCCGCAACTGGCGGGACGGATCAGCGTCGTCCAGGGTGCCGTTGACCACAGTTTCTTTCGCCGCGTGACCGACCAGAATGCGTTGCAAGCGACACGGCGCAAGTACGGCTTGGACGACCGCCCCTTCATTCTCGGTTTGAGCACTCTCCAGCCCCGCAAAAACTTTGCCCGTCTGATTCGCGCCTTTCACGCGGCCCGGCAGGAAGCAGCACTCCCGCACCAACTCGTCATTGGCGGCAAAAAGGGCTGGCTTTTTGACGACATCTTTAACACAGTGCGGGACTTGAATCTGGAAGAAGATGTTCACTTCCCCGGCTTCATTGCCGATTCTGACCTGCCGGCGCTTTATTCTGCAGCCGAATTCTTTGCCTACCCTTCTCTATACGAAGGCTTCGGGCTTCCTGTCATCGAAGCTCTAGCCTGCGGAACTCCGGTGCTCACCGCCGACAACTCCTGCTTACCTGAAGCTGGAGGAGATGGCGCGCTCTATGTGGATGCCGAGTCTGTGGATAGTATTGCCGGCGGCATCACCCGCCTTGCTGCCCTACCAGAGCTGCGCGCCAGTTTGGCGGCTGCCGGCCAAGCCCATGCACGCGCCTTTAGCTGGCAGCGAAGCTTGCGCCATCTTCTCGATGCCTACGAACGGGCGCTGGCCTGAGAATATGGTACAATTCACTACACGCATCCAGGAACTACGAGCGCATGACTTCTAACCGCAGAACTGTCGCCGATTCGGCAACGCGCATTAGTCAGATAATGAATCCCGAACACGCCAACGTGCTGGGCAACGTTCATGGCGGTGTGATTCTGAAACTGTGCGACGAATGCGGCGGCATCACCGCCGCACGCCACGCCCGACGACTCGCCGTGACCGTCGCCGTCGACAGCATGGCTTTTCACGAGCCGGTGCGGGTTGGCCAGTTGTTAAGACTGCGTGGGCGCATTACCTATATTGGCCGCAGTTCGATGGAAGTCGAGGTAATTGTCGAAGCTGAAGACCTGCTCACCGGTGGAATCACGCATACAAATAGCGCCTATTACATTTTTGTGGCCTTGGACGACAACGGCCTGCCCACGGAGGTACCGCGCCTCGAATTGACGAACGAACAGGAACGACGCCGTTTTGATGAGGGCCGGGAACGGCAACGCCGGCGGCTTGAACTCGCAGGAAGACAGAAGGAGGAAGCGCAGTAATACCTGCTGCACTCAGTGAATGCGTCTCTTTCGACACCTCTCTGGCCGACCATTCAAGTTCCTGAACCGATGGCTGCTGCCTGTCGGCGCATTACTAACTCTGACAGGCTACCTTCGACCATGGATCTCCCATAAAGCGGCTGGATTGGCAATCCTGGGGTTGGATTTGGGGGAACTCGTAAAGTTCCTGCACCCAGTGCAACAGGGAGATATCCGCCTCTGGCGCGAAGGTTTCTACCTGCCGCTGGTCGCAGTCAGTGTCAGCCTCAGCTTGAGCGCATTTCGCCGGGACCTAGCTGGTCCCCCTGCGGATAGCGAGCCGAACCAAAGTGCCGGCGTCGGAGGAAGCCAACCTACCTATGGTTGGCCATTTCGCATCGGCCTCCTGCTGCTGACATTTGTCGCCGCGCTGAATCTATTGCCGCCTGCCTGGACACCGCACCTATTGCTCGCGCCGGAGTACCGCTTGCAGACCGCGGCCTTGCTGGCATGTCTGGCTCTTGCCGCGCTCAGCCCCTTGGCCGCGCTCCTCCTGACGCCGAGTTCGCTGTTGGCCTCTCTTGGCAAAAGCTCAGAAAATGCGAATCGCCGCGGCTTCCTTGTGCGGACCGCGTGGTCAGTCTCCCTTTTGCGCGGCCTTTTCGCTGTTGGACTCACCGGCGCCGCGATCTATTTTCCAATAACCCAGTTTCGGTGGATCCTGCCAACGCTGGCCGAACTGTACGGAAGGATGCCTGACATCGGATATGGACCGGCACTGATGACTGTAGGTCTTGTCGGTCTGTTAATTCACGGCTTAAGCGATATCTCCGCCCTATTGAGAGAATGATGGCAGAAATTCAAGCAAACGTCAGAGCCTATCAAATACCATTTCGGACCGTCTGGTTGCGCCGCAAGGATGTGATAGACCTGCGCATATCCGGGCGCACACCTGAAGTGGACAACTGGACGACCGCGGAACTGGTAGCCCACATCGTCGCCTACCGTTTGATTGGCGTGAGCATGCAGGATCACAAAAGGCTGGGTCTTGGACGTTGGCTGCGCGCGACCGGGCAGGAGTTCGCTTTTGAGGAAGGTGAGCCGCTGCCCTCGGGCACAGTGTGTTACGACGAAGCTGGCCAGATCGCGTACTTTTCGGTCTGGCCCTTGCTCTCAGACGATGTGGATCAACACAACTATGAGCGCAAAGGCAAAGTGTTCCTGCTGCGGGACGGAGGCGTCGCACGCATCCGCTTCCCAGTGCTGAACAAACGCGGCCGCGCCGGTGTCCTCGGCACAGCAGCAGGACTGTTGGCGACTCGGTGACCGCTTGCCAATATCATTCCGCTCTTGGACTGGGATTTACAGTGCGAGTGCTGACGTGGTAAGTGCGATAGCTGGCAAGCGCAAGATCGTTTCTCAACTTTTCACGGAGTTCAATTCATGCCAGAACCAATTCGCTTCGGCGTAATCGGCGGTAGCGGCGTCTACCAAATGGAGTCGTTGTCAAACATCGAAGAAATCGAACTCGATACACCATTCGGCAGACCGTCGGACGCATACATTGTTGGCACGCTGCACGGCCAGCGCGTCGCCTTCCTTGCCCGCCACGGTCGGGGGCATCGCATCAGCCCAACGCGGCTAAACCAGCGCGCCAACATCTATGGATTCAAAATGCTGGGCGTCGAATATCTTATCGCCGTCAGTGCCTGTGGAAGCCTGCGAGAAAGGCTCCGACCCGGCGATATCGTCATACCCGATCAGATTTTCGACCGCACAAGACTGCGGGCACTCAGCTTTTTCGATGACCCGGATGTTGGCACTGAGGGCCTGGTGGTTCACGTGAATGTCGCCCACCCCTTCTGCCAAGACCTCAGCGCTATCTGCTCGCGGGCAGTGGAGCAGGCCGGTGCAACAGTTCACATGGGCGGCAATTTCGTCACGATTGAAGGGCCCCGTTTCAGCACACGCGCGGAGAGTTTGGCCTTCCGGCAGCTGGGTATGGATATTATCGGCATGACCACGACCCCGGAGGCTTTCCTCGCCAGGGAGGCTGAAATGAGCTACGCATGTATGGCCCACGTGACCGACTACGATGTCTGGCACGAAACTGAAGAGGTCGTAACAGTCGATGCTGTTATCAGGATCCTTATGCGCAACGCAGAAGTGGCCGTCAATGCTGTTGCAAACGCTATTGAGTTGCTGGCCGACAGCGGGCCTTCCCCCCATGCCAATGCGCTGCAGGACGCTCTGATAACCAACAAGACGGCTGTTCCGCCTGAAGTGATAGACCACTTGGAACCCCTCGTCGGCAAGTATTTCGGTCGCTAGCTAAGGACACCTTCCTCCACATGGCCACTGTCGCCGAAACAATTGCCCAGTCCCTCCACGATGCCGGCGTTCGCCTCGTCTTCGGCATGCCCGGCGGCGAAGTCGTGTCAGTCCTGGAGGCATTGCAAAGGCTCGGCATCCGCTTTGAACTGATGCACCATGAAGAAAGCGCAGTTTTTGCCGCAGATGCCCACGCGCGCGCCACGGGCACACCTGGCTGCGTCCTCACAACACTGGGCCCGGGCGCGCTGAACGCAGTGCCCGGCATTGGCCACGCTTGGCTGGACCGCGCGCCCGTGGTCCTGATAACCGCGCAAAAGCACGACGCGCTGCTGCCCGCCTATACGCACCAGGTGGTGGATCTGCATGGCATCTTCAGGCCCATCACCAAGCGCACCCTCAAAGTTACGCCGCAGAACGCCGCCGCCGAGGTGCCGCCGGCTGTTGCTCTGACAATGCAAGGTCGGCCCGGCCCAGTGCATCTGCAAGTGAGCAATGAGGAGGCTGAACTGCCAGCAGTCGCCCCGTCGGCTCCCGCACTGTCGCCAAGCGGGGAAAATGTCAACGCCGCCACTGCCCCGCTTGCTCCTGAAGAGATTGCTCGTGCTCGCGACCTGATATCGAACGCCTCCCGTCCAGTTATTTTGGTCGGGCTGGGTCTGGAGCCGGAGGCCCCCTACGACGCGCTGAGAATACTGGCCGAGGCGGCTAACGCGCCGGTAATCGTCTCGCCCAAAGGCAAAGGCGCGCTGCCGGATGATCACTCCCTCAGCGCGGGCACAATCGGCCTGACCCGCAGCGATCCCGTCTACCAACTGCTGGACGAAGCGGACTGTGTCCTCGCCGTCGGTTTCGACGTAGTGGAGTTGGTGAAGCCATTCTCTCTCCCGCAGACAGATGCAGATGGTATCGATGGAGCAGCAGAGAACGTTCCGCTAATTTGGATGGCTAACTGGCCCAATGAGGATCCAACCCTGCCCGCGGCCGTGGAGATTGTTGGACCGATGGCGGCGGCCCTGTTGCAATTGGCTGACAGCAACTTCTCAACCGACGCCCAATGGGGTCGCGAAAGGGTGAGTGAATTCCGCACGCAACTGGCGGCTGTAACCGTGCCTGGTCCTCAGCCCGGGCTGCTGCTTCCTCAGCAGCTTTTGGCAAGTATGCGCCGTCACCTGCCGGTAGACGCTTTACTGGCCGTGGACGTGGGAAGCCACAAAATATTTGGTAGCCTGGAGTGGCTGACCCTAAGCCCCAACAGCTTTGCCCTGTCCAACGGCTTATCCTGTATGGGGTTCGGATTGCCGGCCGCAATCGGCACAGCCTTGGCCCAACCTGACCGGCCGGCTGCCTGCCTGATCGGGGACGGCGGGCTGCTGATGTGTCTTGGAGAGTTGAGCGTCCTAGCCAGGCTAAACTTGCCGGTGACCGTTGTCGTGGCTGTTGACAACGCCATCGATCTGATCCGCTCGCATCAACTGCGCCAGGGCAAGCAGCCCTATGGTACCGAGTTTCCCGCGCCTGATTTCTGTACCATCGCTGCCGGTTACGGCATCGCCTCCGCCCACGTGACAACACCGGACGAATGCGACGCCGCCATGGCGCTCGCCATGGCCGCACACAAGCCATTCCTCATTGAAGCCCACATCGATCCCGTAGGCTATCCCACCACCCCGCGCTAGCCGCCTCTCCTTGGGTCAGAACGTCACTACTTCGCATTGCGAAATCTTGGCATCATCCAGGTCCATACCAATGCCAGGCGCGTTAGGTACGCTAACGCTGCCATTGACCGGCTTGAGCGGATTCTTGAGGAAAAATTGGTGGATTTCGTTCCACTTGATCAGATATTCCAGCATTGGCGTGGTCGGTTCTGGCCAGGCGGCGATGACGTGAATACTGGCCGGCGTAGAGTGGCCGTGTGGGATTACCGGCACATCGTAGGCCGATGCCAGCGCCAGGATCTTCTGTATTTCCGAAATGCCGCCGCACCAGTAGATATCAGGCTGATAGACGTCGCACGCGCCCGCGTCCATCAGTTGTTTCAATCCCCAGCGTGTGTACTCGTGCTCGCCTCCGCTGATGGGAATATTCACCGCACGGCGGATCTGTGCGTACTGGTCGATCTTGTCGGGCAGTACCGGCTCCTCGAGCCAACGAGGCGCGTACTCTTCCAGGCGCCGGGCCATCTGCACCGTGTACGGCACATCCCAACTCATCCAGCAGTCCAACATGATATCCACGTCGGGACCGACACTTTCACGCAGCGTACGCGCCAGGCGCACATTGCGCTCCATACCCATCTTTCCGTCGGTGGGCCCGTCACGGAAGAACCACTTCGTCGCCCTGAAGCCTTCCGCCACGAACTGCCTGGCCCGCTCCTGCACCAATTCCGGATCCAGCGAATAGCCCAGGGCGCTGGCGTAGGCCGGGACCTCAGTCCTGGTGGGTCCCCCCAGCAGTTGGCAGACCGGTGCGTCGAACCATTTGCCCTTCAGGTCCCAAAGCGCGCAGTCTACCGAGCTGAGCGCCATCATCTCAGTGCCTTTGCGGCCATGCACTTGGCTCCGATACATTCGGTCCCACAGTCGTTCAGTCGCCAGCGCGTCGTGACCGATTAAGAGCGGCGCCAGTTGCGTCTGAATGACGAAAGCCTGGTCGAAGGGAAGGGGGCCCCCTAGACCGGATACTCCTTCATCGGTCTCGACTTCGACAAAATAGGCCGTGATGGTATAGCGGCCTTCGCCGACCGCAAACATTTCGTGTGGGCCTTCCGCCTTGTGTTCCGGGTATATGTCGAGTGGACGTAAGAGGCGCTCCTCCCAGAACTCGCCGTCGAAATCCAGAACACCTTGCAGACGTGATACAGTTACAGCAGTGATTTTCATGGTCTTTTCGCTCGCTTGTGCATTGAGTGGCTACCCACTTGTAGTATACTAATCTGGAACCCTGGGGCCACATCCTGATGCCATCACTTTTCCAGTTCGCAGCGCAGACTTTGGTTAACTGCATGCTCAGGTCGATAATCGCCCATCTCCCGAAGTATAGCAAGTCACGGGAGCACTCTAGGCATCCTCAGTTCGTGTTTATGTTGATGACCGCAAACTCGGCTGGACTGCAAACGTTACAGAGCCGGAGCATATCTGATGAGCAAGAGCTGGCGCGGCATCTTTGCGATTGTCGTCACCCCGTTTACCGATTATCTGGAGCTGGATGAGGCGGCGCTGCGCCGGCAAGTCGACTTCTGCATTCGTTCCGGCGCCGCCGGACTCGTCGGCCCTGCCAACGCCGGCGAGTTCGCCGCCATGTCAGACGAGGAGCGCCAGCGCTGGATCCGCGTCGTTGTGGAGGAGGCCGACGGGCGCGTACCGGTTGTCGCCGCCACAACCCACGGCCACAGAGTTCCAGCCGTTGCCCTCGGCCGTTACGCCCAGGATGTGGGCGCCGACGGCATCATGGCTATGCCGCCTCACATTTTGCATCCGGATGCAGACGGCTGCTATGACTACTACCAGGCTCTCGACGACGCGCTGCGCATACCCATCTGTATTCAGAACTTCATGGGGCCGATCGGTACGCCCATGTCATCAGAACTGCTGGCACGCATGTGTCGCGAGTTGGAGTCGGTACAGTATCTGAAGGAAGAGACGTTGCCGGAGCCGCGCGCCATTTCGCGCACACTCGCCGCGGCGGGCGATGATTGTCAGGGGGTCTTTGGTGGGCAGGGCGGTATCTACATGATCGATGAATGGCGGCGAGGCGCGTGCGGCAATATGCCGGCAAGCCAGTCTGTGGACCTGCACACCAGGATCTGGCAACTGTTGGAAGCGAATGACGAGACCGCTGCACGGGCACTGTTCAACCGCCTGCTGCCTCTCCTGAATTTCGAGCGCATGCACGGCGTAGCCGTCTACAAACAGGTCTTCAAACGCCGCCATATCTTCACCTCTACAGCCAGCCGCATTCCGGGCGCCTTCCTGGACCAGCAGGACTTGCAGGAGTTTGACGCGATTTGGCGGGACATAGAGCCGCTACTGTCCTCTTAAACGTAGCCAGCAAAAAAAGTCTCACCAGGCCGAGCGCGGTGGGTCGAAGTCCAAAACCTTAAATCTCCGCGGTTCCATGAATACAACCGTAACCTCAATCGAACTGTATCCTCTCCGTATTCCGCGCGACGTACCCTATCTGGGCCCTCTCGAGGAGGACAACCGGCCCAACCCAAAGGGCTACATCGTGCGCCCGGGCAACCGTACTATCTACCCAGTCCACGACCAGACGCTTCTCGTGAAGGCAGTTGCCAGCGACGGCACCGTCGGTTGGGGCGAATGTTTCGGGGTAGTGGCGCCGCAGGTGGCGCAGACAATTCTGGAGGAGTTGCTGATCCCCTACGTCACTGGCCGCAGTCCCCACGACGTGGAACGCATCTACGAAGATCTGTACGACTTGCAGCGCGTACGAGGTCATTTTGGCGGCTACGCCCTCGACGCCATCGCCGGACTCGATATCGCCCTATGGGACCTGCGGGCCAGGCTATTGGGGCAGCCGGTTTGGCAGCTTTTGGGCGGCCTGCGCCATCAGCAGCTGCCGGCCTACGTATCCGGCCTGCCGGGCGCGACGAAGGCAGAACGGGCCGCACTGGGCAGCAAATGGATGGACCGCGGCTTCTCGGCTTTGAAATATGCTGCTGTCGTCGCCGACGAAGGCGAGGTCGCCGAAATCGAGGCCATCCGCCAAGAGGTCGGTGCCGCGCCAAGGATCCTCGTCGATCTCCATTGGCGGTACACCGCGCTGGAAGCGATCCAACTGATCGATCGGCTATGCGAATTTGACCTCTATTTGGCCGAAGCGCCGGTCGCGCCCGAAGATCTGACTGGGCAGGCTCGCGTAGCCCGCGCTGCACGCACGCGGATCGGGCTGGGAGAGGAGTGGCGCACAGTCCATGAATACCTTCCGCGCTTGCAGGCCGGCTGCATGGACGTCATTCAGCCGGAAATGGCCCATACCGGCATCACCGGTTTCCGGCGTATTTGCGAATTAGCGCAGCCGTTTAACTGCCAGGTGATGCCGCACGCCACAATCAACATCGGCATCGCCCAGGCGGCCAGCCTTCATGTCGCCGCCACTCTCGCCAACCTCGCAATGCATGAGTACCAGCACTCCATTTTCGACCGCAACAAACGCTTCATTCGCAGCACCATGGACTGCCAGGCCGGCTACTTTACACTTCCCCAAGGGCCTGGACTGGGCACGGAACCAACACAAGAAGCCCTCAGCTTTGCAGTCAACCGAAACAAGACCGACCAGGAGTCCTGAGAATGACAAAAAGAGAGTTTGACATCGTCGATACGCACTGTCATATCGGCCTGCGCAAGTACGAGCCCGTCGAGGTCCTTCTCTATCACATGGAGAGAGCAGGCGTCGATCAGGCTGTGTTGATTCAATACATGGGAAACAGCGACAACCAATACATCGTTGATGCCATCGAAGCAAACCCGAACCGCTTGGCCGCAGCGATGATCGTTGCCGAGGACGACGATGGCAGCGCCATCCGCTCTTGGGCGGAGCAGGGGATCGCCGGCATCCGCTTGCTGGCCGACTTTCGCGGGCGCGGCAGTGATCCGCTTGCCCACTGGCGGGCTGCGGCTGAATTGGACCTGGTGGTTAGTGTCTTCAGCCGGCCCGACATTTTGCAGAGCACTGAGTTTACCGAAGTTCTGCGCCTGTTCCCAAATCTCTCGATGGTTATAGAGCATCTTGGCGGAGTCAAACCTGGTGTTGATTTGGACGAATTCGCTGCCATAACCGCCCTTGCCAAGCACGAGAATCTGACGATCAAGCTGCCTGGCTTTGGAGAATTCTGCGATCTCCCTTGTCCCTTTGCAAACGTCCCGCCCCTGGCCGAATTGACGTTGGAGGCCTTCGGCGCCCAGAGAATCATGTGGGGCAGTGACTGGCCGCCTGTAAGCACCCGTGAGGGATTCGACAACTCGCTGGAGTTTCCACTCACTTATCTTGCCAACATAAGCGCCGAGGAGCGCGCCTGGATCTTCGGAAAAACAGCTCAACAGGTTTGGAAGCTTGAAGGCTGAGCCACAATAATTCGCGGCCCGCGGATTACACCTGAGCCAAATGTTGGCTGCAGAACATTTCACCGCCTACCAAGGAACGTACTAATGCCCAAAGTCATCTTATTCACCAGTCTTGTAGCCGAACTAGCCCAACAAATAGTTGCACCGGCCCCCGCAGACTGGGATGTTGCCGTCCTGCCCCACGATCTGCCAGAAGCAGAAAAAGCGCGCCAGGCCGCCGACGCCGATTTCCTGATCCTCTTTCCCAGCACCCTGGAAGAATCTGTATTGCGAGCAGCGCAAGGACTGAAACTGGTTCAGCTTGTCAGCGCCGGTTTCGAACACATGCCCTTGGACCTGCTTTCTGAGCTGGGCATACCGCTTGCCAACAATGGCGGCACCAATTCGATTGACGTGGCCGAGCACACCTTCGCCCTGATCCTAAACGTATACCGCCGCCTGACCGAGATGGACCGCAATGTGCGCAACCAGGGTTGGAAGGATATCGACAGTGGCATGACGACCTTCACGATTCACGGCAAGACTGTAGGCATCGTCGGCCTCGGCCACATTGGCAGGGAAGTGGCCAAACGGCTGGTCCCTTTCCAGGCAGAGGTCCTCTACTTTGACCCATTCCCCGTGACGGCTGAGGAGGAACGCCTGCTACAAGTTGAGCGGGTCTCTTTGGAGGAGCTGCTGGAGAGTTCGGACGTCGTCACACTTCACGTGCCTCTGAATGAGCATACCCGCAATCTCATCGGTCCGGCTGAACTGGCGCGCATGAAGCCCAGCGCGATTCTTGTCAATACATGCCGCGGCCCGGTAGTGGACGAGAGCGCTCTCATCGATGCCTTAAACCACGGCACAATTCGCGCCGCAGGGCTGGATGTTTTGCACGACGAACCGACGGCCCCGGACAACCCGATCCTGAATCTTGACAACGTCATCTTTTCGCCACATATCGCCGGCGTCACCTACGACACTTGGCAGCGTAGGGGCAAGTTCATTTTCAAGAACTTGCAGGGCGTGTGGACAGGAGAAGAACCGCTCTCAAGAATTCGACAATAGTTGACCCATCTCTCTTGCCGGTCAGGCGTTGAGTTTTGCCCAACTCAATACCCGAAGAGCCCATGTCTGAACACGGCTCTCCTTTGCCGTTCGGTCTGCCCGCTGGTATACTCCCTCAAAAGCATGATCATCTGACCGCCTCCAATTTACTCTCAGCGTCCCACTGTAACCAGCGAGCTTGAGAGGCCAATCTGGCCGAAGTTCGTGTTGTTGACCGGCGGCAGAATCGCAACTGTCTTTCCCTCGACTGCACCGGGACAGGCTATAGTTGCCGTGGTGCAGTCAGTTCAGGAGCAGTCATGTCAGACATCGCATTTGTACAGGACCTGGCCCGACGATTGCGCGAAAACGTCGCCCAGGTCATTGTTGGCAAAGACGAGACAGTCGACCAACTGTTGGTAGCCCTTTTTTGCGAAGGCCACGTACTGTTGGAGGATGTTCCCGGCATCGGTAAGACGATGCTGGCCAAGACCCTCGCCGCCTCATTGGGAATCAGCTTTCAACGCATCCAGTTCACGCCCGATCTCCTCCCTTCCGATATCGTCGGCGTCAGCGTCTATAACCGCAAGACCGACGATTTCGAATACCGCCCCGGTCCCATTCTGGCCGGTGTAGTCCTGGCCGACGAAATCAACCGCGCCGGCCCTCGTACCCAGAGCGCGATGCTGGAAGCCATGGAAGAACGCAACGTCACCGTCGACGGTGTCAGCCATGCGCTTCCCTACCCATTCTTTCTTATGGCGACCCAGAACCCGGTCGAGTTGGCTGGTACATTCCCTCTGCCTGAAGCACAGATGGATCGCTTCCAGATTCAGGTGGCGATGGGCTATCCCCAACGCGAAGAAGAACGCCAAATTCTGCACCGCTTTCGCGCCGACAACCCGCTGGACCGTATCCAGTCCATCGTCAACGCCGAAGACATCCGCCGAGCCGTAACCATCTGCCGCGATGTTTACGTACATCCCGTTTTGGAAGATTATCTTCTGGATCTGGTGGAGGCCACGCGCGCCGATAGTGCACTGGACTTGGGCGTAAGCCCGCGCGGCAGCCTCGCATTTTACCGCACGACTCAGGCCTTCGCCGCCATTCAGGGAAGGACGTTTGTTACGCCGGACGACATCCAACAACTTGCCTTTCCTGTTCTGCGCCACAGGCTGATTCCCGGGCCCGATACCCGTTTGCATGGCACCTCCGTCGCCAGCGTATTGGAAGGCATTGTTTCCAATGTGCCAGTCCCAGTAGAGGAAAACTGGCAGGAAAGCCCGGCAGATTCAGAATCGCCGCAATCGGATGAGCCACTCGACGCAAGCCAGGCCGAGGGGCTGGACATGGACATCTCTTCCGATACTGCAGACGCAGTTACCGCTGTCGACGAGCGCTCGACCGTATCAGGCTAATGGGGCGCACTGGCTGGACGGCTGCAGTTGTCATATTGGTATTGGCGCTCTCTACGCGCAACAGCCTGATCTTTACAATGGCGCTCATCCTCGGTCTGCTGGGGCTGGTGGTTTGGCTTTGGAGCCGCTACAGCCTATCCGAGGTGACCTACCGGCGAAGGTTCGGCGTAGAACGCCTCTTCTTTGGTGAAGAAACGGACTTGCGGCTGGAAGTGACCAACGCAAAACCGCTGCCTCTGGCTTGGCTACGCTGCGAGGACGACATCCCCATTGCGCTCGACCTCAAGCCCGATGAACGAACCAGGCACTATCTTCCCAGCCGGCGCGTCCTTGTTAACCTGTTCTCTCTAGGGCTCTACCAACGGGTCATCCGCCGTTATACGGTCACCGGCACCCAGCGCGGCGCCTGGAGTTTCGGGCCTGTTCAGCTCATCTGTGGCGACATCTTTGGATTTCGCAGCCAACTCAGAGAGTTTACGGATACCACACTGCTTCTGGTCTATCCCCGTCTGTATACCCTGCCTGAACTGGGGTTGGACGCCCGCCACCCTTTTGGAGACTACCAAAGCCGCAACCGGCTGATCGACGACCCTCTGCGCGTGAGCGGCGTCCGCGAGTATCTTCCCGGTGATAACTTTCGCCACATTCACTGGAAGGCCACAGCTCGCCGCCAGGAACTGCAGACCAAGCAGTTCGAGCCGTCCGCATCACGCCCCCTGGCAATCTTCATCAACATCCGCACCTTCAATCACCGATTTGAAGGGATTGACCCGGCGTTACGGGAATTCGCCATCAGCGCCGGCGCTTCCCTTGCCCGCTGGGCGCAGCTGCGCGGCGATGCCTTCGGTGTGTTCGCCAACAGCATGATGTACGCGGGCCAACGCGTGCGAATTCTGCCCGGCGCACACCCAAGGCAGCTCGCCCGCGTCCTCGAAGCGCTTGCCTACTGCGTTGGCGTGCCCCATACGACGATAGAGAGAGTGCTGCTACAAGAGGCCGACCACCTTCGCAACGGCACATCAATCGTGCTGATAAGCGCGACTCTGTCGGATAACCTGCGCCGGGTTTTGGCCGATCTGCAACGTCGAGGATTTGCGGTCACGCTGCTGGGCATCGGTGGGTTGACTCTTGAAAGAGCTATACCCGGTGTAGCCTTCCAGCAATTGTCGGAGCAGGCCCTGTCAGACCTGTCCTTAGAAGCGGAGCAGGAGATGCCCGAAGTGGCGACGCCTGTCCCGGCCGGTTAATTGCCTGGCGTCAGCTGGCCTCGTCTAAAGAAGTTCGCACTACAGGGCCCGCCACCTTCACGCCTCCTTACCAGAATGTAAAGTTCAAGAAACTGAGAGATGACTTCATCAGTTGCAGTGCCGTGGAAGCACGTAGAGTGGAATAACGTTGAAGGCCTGCTCTTGCCAGTGCTGGTCGGTTTCATGCGCCTGTGCTGGCTCTGGCCTTGGATGCTGCTCCTGCAGGGCTTCTTGTCCCCCTCCGTCGCCGGCCCTTTGATGTCTCCGTGGATGATTATCGTCCTGCAGGTGTTTAGCTTCTCACTTGCCCGCTGGACAATGCCGACTCTGGCTGAACGCAGAGACTTTCGTCGGGCCAACCAGGTGCGGCGGCATATTGCCACCTTCGGATTTGCGGCACTACTGATTCTGCTGTGGCTGCGCTTTCTTCAACCGGAATTTGGATTGTGGGATCTTCGCTGGCTTATTGCTGCGGGATACGATCTGATTTACTGGAACGCCAGTCCCATTGAGGTTCCAGGAATGGTGCTCTTCCTGTTCATGGGCATCATTCTCTGGCTGCGGGGCGCGCTGGATGGTCATGGCCAGTATCGACACGAGGAGATCTGGCGGGCGTTTCTTACGGGCGGCGCCGCGCTCGCCCTGTTTGCCTGGATCATTCCCTCAGGATTCCAAGGCGGCCAGTCCGGCGCGGCTTTAAATCCGTTCTCCGCAGCCGAAGGCCAACTATCTAATCCCGTTGGGCTGCTTCTCCTATTTGCTGGCGCAGGACTTGCGGGGTTGGGTGTTGCCAACCTTGGAAAATCTGGCGGATGGCGCCGCCGCGCACGAGTGGGCAGATTGCGCCCCAATCGCGGTTGGATGGTTGGCATTGGCTTAACGATCTTCGTGATGCTGGGCGTTGCCCTGTTGATAGGGCTGATCATCCAGCCAGAGGACGCAGCCATACTCTGGACAGCCCTCGGGGTGGTTTGGCGGTGGATCAGCACCGTTCTGGTGTGGATTATCACGGTTATCGCTTACCCGATATTTATCTTGATCGAGTATCTGATTCGCTTCCTGCGCAGCTTGTTCGGCGACCGTTCACAGGAAAATGAATCGGCCGGCAGACCTCAGCCCCCTACACCTGAACCATTCCCGGAACAGCCGGAAAGGGTTGTCGAAGCAGTGCCAGAGCCTTTCCGTTGGGTGGCCCTGCTAGTTGTCGCAATCGGCGTATTCATCATCTTCATGTTGGTTCTGCGCCAGCTGCGCAGCCGACAGGATACGGAGTCCGACGAGGTACGCGAATCGGTCCTGACTACAAGTCTGCTTCAGGCTCAACTGGCCAATCTGTGGTCGCGATTGCGTTCTCGATTCGGGCCTGCTCCGGAGGACCCTGACCCATTCTTGTCTTTGGAGGGCGAGAGCGACACTCGTCGACTGATTCGCGCAATCTATCAAAGGTTGCTTCTATTCGCTCATTTCCGAAATGTCCTGAGATCGCAAGGGGAAACACCATCTCGCTTTGCCGGCCGCCTGACCGACATTCCCGGCTTTGACAGCGCCCAGGTGCAGACTATCACCTCGGCCTACAGCGAGGCCCGCTATGGTGACGAGCCGCCCTCCCAAGAGACGGCCGCGGCCGCGGAGAAAGCCTGGCTGGAAATCGAGTCTGCCTTGTCATCTGACGAATCGGAAGAATCTCAAGAATCGCCCTAATCTGAATTCCAACGGACTCCATTCCCTTTCTCGCACTGCACGGAGTATTGCCCATGAACGGCGCTCAGTCTCTCATTCGCACACTGTATGACGGCGGCGTGGACACCTGTTTCATGAACCCCGGCACGTCTGAGATGCACTTTGTTGCCGCACTGGACTTCGTGCCGCAGATGCACTCGGTCCTGTGCCTGTTTGAGGGCGTCGCCACCGGTTGCGCGGACGGCTTCGCCCGCATGACCGGCAAGCCGGCAGCGACACTTCTGCACACGGGGCCAGGTTTGGGCAATGGAATCTCCAATTTGCACAATGGGCGCAAGGCCCACTCCCCAATTGTCAATATTGTCGGGGACCACGCCACCTATCACCTCAAATACGATGCCCCCCTGACGTGCGATATCGAGGGTTTAGCCCGGCCGGTTTCCGGTTGGGTCCGCACTTCGCCAAATGCCCGCGCGGTCGCTGGCGACGGTGCCGCAGCCATAGCCGCCGCCCTTACCCCACCAGGCCAGGTCGCCACTCTTATACTGCCTGGGGATACTGCTTGGGACGCGGCGGAGGGCCCGGCTCCGCCTCAAGACCCGCCGCCGATGGCACAAGTGCCGGAGGAACGCATAGCCTCCATTGCGCAGCTGTTGCGCCGAGGCGAAGAGACCGTAATTCTCGTTGGCGATCAAGTGATGTGCAACGAAGGTGCCAGCGGCTTGGCGCACCGCATCGCCGCAGCAGCCAATGCCAGAGTGGTCGGCAATCGCGCCGCGGCGCGCGTATCAAGGGGGGCCGGCCGTCCAGTCGTGGCTCGCCTTCCCTATCCGGTAGACCAGGCGATCGCTCTTTTGGCGGGCGCACGGCATGTTGTATTGGTCGGTGCCAAGGACCCCGTGGGTTTCTTCGCCTACCCGGACAGCCCCAGCCGGCTGGCTCCGCCGGATGCCCAAATCCATCTGCTTGCCGCCGAAGACGAAGATGTTCCGGCCGCGCTCGACGCCTTGAGCGAAGATCTGGGCGCACCCTCCGGTACACCACCATTAGCCCCTTTGGAGCGCCCGCCACTGCCGACCGGATCGCTGACGCAGGAGGCGGCATGGACAGCCCTGTGCGCGCTGATGCCTGAAAACGCAATCGTTTCCGATGAATCTGTTACCAGTGGCCGCCAGGCCTACCCGCTCACCCAAACCGCGCCTCCTCATGATTGGCTTCATGTGACCGGCGGCTCTATCGGTCAGGGCCTGCCTGCTGCCACCGGCGCGGCCGTGGCCTGCCCTGATCGCCAGGTATTTGCCATGGAAGGTGACGGCTCAGGCATGTATACCCTGCAAGCGCTGTGGACGCAGGCGCGCGAATCTCTGAACGTTGTCAACGTCATATTCGCCAATCGCAGTTACCGCATCCTGCAGGGCGAACTGCAAAATGTTGGCGGCGACGCAGACGCAGGGCCCCATGCCCAGGCCATGATGCGCCTCGACTCTCCGAACCTGGATTGGGTTTCCATTTCTGTAGGAATGGGCGTGCCGGCTGTCCGCGTCGAGAGCGCGGACGAGTTTGTGAAGGCGCTACGCCAGGGGATTGAAGACCCGGGACCTCTTCTGATTGAGGCGTTGATCTGAGAGAAAAAAACCTGCGGAAGGCGCCCAAAAGCGCTCTGTGACGGGCCCTTTCACTTTCGGCAATGCTTCCAACGACTCCTTACCCGAACCAACCTCAAGCAATAGTACAGGTTCTGAACGCGTTCATGGCCGAGCGGGTGCCGGTCTACATCGTCGGCGGCGCGGTGCGAGATCACCTCCTGGGAATCTCTTCTATTCCAGGCTGGTCTCATCCGATCGTAACCGATCCAGACCGGGATGACGGCCGCGCGTCAGCCTCCTTCTCTCAAAACACGGGTGCCGCGACAACAGACTTGGACTTGGTATTGAGTGGCCCTGTCTTGCCAGTCGCGCGGCGGGTAGCGGACAGGCTCGGCTGGGCCTTCTATCCATTGGACGAAGCGCGAGATGTCGCGCGGCTCATTGGGGACGGCGCCGACGGCCGCAGGATAGAGTGTGACGCCGCGGCCCTGCGAGGCGACCTGCGGTCCGACCTGCTGGCGCGTGACTTTAGCGCCAATGCGCTCGCACTGGAACTCCCTATCGACGAGTCGCCTCGCTTGATCGATGTATGCGGTGGCATGCGCGATGTCGCAGCAAAGCGGCTGCGCCGTGTAACGCCCGAAAGCCTGCCCAGCGATCCGCTTCGTCTTCTGCGGGCCGTGCGCCTCGCGGCCCAACTGGGATTCACTGTCGAGACTGAAACGCGGCAACAAATTCTCGCGAACGCCGGCACGATTGTTTCCGTCAGCGCCGAACGGGTGCGGCACGAACTATGGAAGCTCTTGGACTGCTCCCGTCCTGACGCCGGCATAAGAGAATTACACGCGCTCGGACTTCTGTCCCATCTGTTCCCCGAGGTCGAGGCGTTGCAAGGTGTGACCCAGTCTTCACGTCACCGTCTCGACGCCTACGAGCACACTCTACTGTCAGTTCATTACGCAGCCGAATTGCGAGATTGGCTGCGGGGGGGTCCGGCCCCGCAAGATGGCAGGCTTAGTCAAACTCTAGACCCATGGGCAATTGACCTGCGCACCCACTTCAGCGCGGACATCGCGGCCGGCCGCGACCGGGCGGCATGGCTTACCTGGCATGCGCTATTCCACGATACCGGAAAGCCCGGCAGCCGATCAACGGCGATCGAGAACGGAGTCGAGCGGCCGCGCTTCGCCGGCCACCAGCACTTGAGTGCAAAAATAGCCGCCAGTCGGGTCGCAGGCCTCCGCTTCAGCAGGCGAGAAGTGTTGTTGGCGGAGCGAGTCGCGGCGATGCACAGTTATCCTCGCAGCTTGTTCCAGGCACTTTCTCCTGCAGCTCCTCGCATCGACCCGGGGGCGGCTTACCGCTTCTTTCGCGACGCCGGCAGCGTCGTCGCCGGACATCAATTCGCACATGACTCGGGCATACATTCAAGCAGCGGGAATCAGCCATTCGACGGGCTGGATGTGACGCTCCAAGCGATCTCCGACTGCCAAGCGACCGGGCAGGAGCGCGGCGATGAATGGGACCGCTTCCTCACCGCAATGGAAGGCTTGATTGCCTATGCATTCTCGCATGCGGCGGAACATCTGACCAAGCCGCTCGTAGACGGCCACAGTTTGATGAAGCATCTGGGGTTGACGCCAGGGCCGAAAGTGGGCGGCATCATGCGCGAACTGGCAGAGGCACAGGCCGCGGGTAGGATAACCGACGTGGAAGGGGCTTTGGCGCTTTCAGAACTGTTAGTCGAAAAAAAATAGCTGCTCAGCCTCGCCTGATTCGCACCCTTGACTCAGGCGAGGCAGATGTTTAATTCTCTCCTCACTCCTCTATACTCTCTCCCTGCTCTTGGGCGGTCGGGCCTTCGGCCCTCCCTTGTGCGGGGGACACCCCCCGCAACGCCTCCCTCCAAAACCACGCCTCACCCACCATACGTCGTCATACCAGCAGTGCGCCTTAAACAACCTAGCGGCTGCCAACCAAGTATGCATTCAAGTAGTCTGAATGGCGCCGGAGATGAGTGGCCGGTTATGACAAAAACTGTATGTTGCTTTGTCGTTACGAAAGGAGGGAAAATGAGGAAAGGAAGGAAGAGTGCCGGTTCAGGCCGTCCAGCCACCGCGCACGGAAATGGGAATCCTAGTGCCTCAATCCACTGTCACTTCGCCGTCGCTCGTTCCAGACGGACCTGCGCCGCGCCGGTGGCAAGAATATGGCGGGCCCGGTCGATGCCATCCGACACACTTTGGGCCAGATCGAAGAGATGAAGAATGACACCAACCGTCAGGCAAACCTGCTCGGTCGCGTCACATTGGTCCGAGGCGATAACTGCCGCGTTGAGAGCGGCATGGCCGGCGGCGTCAGCGGGCGCGGGCACGCGCACGCGCTCTTGGTGGCCAAGGGCACCCGTATCCAGGACTAGATCGTTGGCTGCGTCTTCGGCAAAGACATGCGACTTGCGCCCGACCGCCATTTCAATTGAACCTTCCTCCCCCTGGACAATAAAGCTGCACTTGGTACCCGTCTGTACAGCCCGCAGGCGCTCGATGTAGTTCCCGTGAAAGAAACCGCTCACTTGATAAGGGGCATTGGCGGGGTTAAGCAGTTTTTCCACACTATTGAGCACAGTTCGAAGGCCAAACTGACGTCTCAACGGTAGCAGTGCGTGCCACTGAGGGGCAGACCGGGCAGCCGAAAGGTAGCCGATGCCGACCGATTCAATCATGTGCTGCACAGCTTTCGGATCGAGGTCGTCAGCCACACCCATTGCACGCAAAACCGGCCCCGGTCCGATACCGGCCTTGGTAGGTACATCTTCATCGCCGTGCAGCACTACCGGCATTCCGGCCTCTGCCAGAACGATGGCGATGGCCGGCGCCAGCTGCGCGCTCTTGACCTTGCCGTCATAGGGCACGGCTAGGTCGAGCAACCCCTCCACGCGCGGATGGATTTGGGTGATCGTTTCCGTCCGCAGCAGTTCGGTAAATCCCCTGATCTCATCGACGGCCTCTCCCTTCACCCGCTGAGTAATGAGGAATGCGCCAGCTTGTGCAGGTGAGCAGGTCTGCTCAACGATCTGCCGCAGGGCTTCTACCGACTCCTCATAGGTGAGGTCGCGCTTCAGTTTCTCCCCGCGGCCGACCGCCTTGATGAAAGGGATGAAGGCGTCCGGATCCCGGTCCGTTTCATAGATGGAACGGCGTTCTGCAGTGGTGGCCAGCATCCGGCTTTGTCCTTACTGCCCGGTGAGAGTTTGGAAAGTAAGAACGACGCTCACTTCACACTTGCCAGTTGGCTAAGAAGAGTGTCCACGTTGGGAGCGGATGGCGCGTTCAGTTCGAAAGTCATCGGTGCGCGGGCATCGTTGGACACGCGGGTGACGGTTGAGTCCCCCCCAAATAGCGCGGCCAGGTTTTCTTCCAGCTCTGCCTGGGTAGCACTTGCGGCGGAATCGACTCCGTCGCCATTTGAGGCAGTGTTGGGATAGTTCAGCCTGTCCAAAAGGACTATAGTGGCGCCGTCAGTACGCAGCTTCAGTTTGCCCGCGAGTTCCACATCATTTTCTGCCAGTCTTACCCCGTTCAAGGCCTGAGTCAGCGTCGTGCCCAAGGCATCTGACAAGCTGGATCCAGCGTCACGCTTGCGGACATACAGGAGGCCGGGTCTGCCGTCGGTAAAGTCGATGACATAGTCAGCCTCGTGGCCGATGAGAAGTATCGCGGGCCCGTCCAGGATATGTTTGTAGTCGGCCACGTCGAGCAGCATCTCGTTCGACACGACGTCTTCCCGTATCCAGCGGTGAAAGACAGGAATGAAAGTATCGACGTCGACCGAAAGCTCCTCAAAATAAAACTTTACGCATAGGCGTTGGGGTGCAATCATCTTATACTCCAGCGGCATTGAATTGTAGCTCGTAAACAGACCCGGTTGTGCCTGCAACTGTCCACGGGCCGGGTTTAAATCTCAATCAGGACATTGCCGCCGACTTTGGATTCGCAGACATGAGTGGCCTCAATGAATAGCAGAGCCTCCTCGATCAGCCGGTGGGCGGAATCGTTGTCGGGGTTCGGATTGGGGTTATTGTGCCGTTCCAACAGGTACTGGCCAAATTTGCCCTTTGCATACTGATCGTAGAAGAGTTCAGTATCGAAAAAGCGGCTCTTGAACTCCTCTACAATGCGATCAGGACTATCGCCTACGTCAAGGAATTGGGTCCGCACCAACGCTCTGGCTGCCTTTATCATCGATGAATAGGCCATTGCATCGGCCCGCGCCGGGTCGTTCTCATCCAGCGCGACCTGTGCCTCGAAGGCTTCCGACTCAGCTGGCGAAATCTCCATCGAAAAGAGTGAGACAACCTCGCCGGCGCATTCGCCGATGCCGATATCGCCGAGGCTGAAAACGCGGGGATCGCCCCAATCCGAGAAGAATTCAGGTTGCTGCTCAAAGTCAGGCAGCTTCATAAAGGGCTGAATCATACTGCGGGCTTCCTTCTTGCCAATACGGCCGACCCACTCCTGGAAAGTTTCCCCTTTGGACCTTTCCTCCACATAACGGTTTGTGATTACATCGACAACTTCGGGAACGGTCTTGGAGGGGACCGCGCCCACAGCCAAACCGTAACTGCCGGCATTCTCACGCCACATGCCCCCCAGGACAACCTGAAAGTGAGGCATCTTAAAGTTGCCGGAGCGGCGACTGTTGCCAAAGAACCCTATGTCGGACACGTGATGCTGGCCGCAGGAGTTAAAGCAGCCGCTGATCTTGATCTTCAGGTCCTTGATGGCGTCAGGCATAGAGGCGCTCTTTACGGTTAGTCGTGTGCGGAGTTCACCGGCTAGTCCACGCGAAGAGGCAATGCCCAATTTGCAGGTATCAGTACCGGGGCAGGCCGTAATGTCAACAATAGTGCCGGCGCCGGAGTCGCCCAGGCCGATCGCTTTCAATTCTTCGTACAGGTTTGGTAGGTCGGAGTCGGAGACCCAACGAAGGACGATGTTTTGCTCCACGGTGGATCGTACATTGTCGCCGACGTATTTGCGAGCGACGTCGGCCAGTTCCCATGTCTGCTTCGAAGTCAGATCACCCAAGGGCAGGTTTACGGTCACAACGCTATACCCATCCTGGCGCTGGCTATAGACATTTGTCTCAAACCACTGATTAAATTCGGTAGAGCCCACCTGGCCGTTCAGGAAAGTCGGCGGCCTCGTCGGCTTCTCTTCATAATGGGGAAGCGTTTCGAGATAGGCTGTCCAGCGGTCGTCGTGGGGCAGCGTCTTACGCTCCTCTTCGACAAGGCGGCGAAACTCTTCGATGCCAAGCTTGGCCACTAGGAACTTGATGCGGGCGCGGTTTCGGTTCCGCTTTTCACCCAGTCGAGCGAAAACGCGAGAAACTGCCTGCGCCTGGGGCAGAATCTCCTCTTCCGTCGTGAATTCGCTCAGCACCTTGGCCTGGTGGGGTACCGTCCCCAAGCCACCTCCAACAAAAACCTTGAAGCCGCGTTTCGGCTTGCCGTCCACCTCTTGGATCTGGGCGAGGTAGCCGAGGTCGTGCATCATCACCAGGCCGCAGGCTTCGGTTTCGCAACCCGAGAAGGCCGGCTTGAACTTGCGGCCAAAGTCCTGCACATCGTCATGACCCAGCAGGAACTGGGCAAAGGCATCGGAGTAGGGTGTGGCGTCAAAAACTTCCGTTCGGCAGACGCCGGCAAGATGGCAGCAGGTGACGTTGCGGACCGAGTTGCCGCAGGCTTCGCGTGTGGTAATGCCGACCGAGGACAGACGGCGCATCATGTCCGGCGTATCCTCGATATGCACGAAATGCAACTGTATATCCTGGCGCGTGGTGATGTGCAAAATGCCGTCGGAGTATTCGTCGGCGACCTGAGCCAGCACGTCAAGCTGTTTCGGTGTCAGTCCGCCGCTAGGCACCTTGATGCGCTGCATCCCAGGCGCATGCCACAGGGTATCAGGCCCCTTGAAGCGCTCTAATTCCTCAAATTCAAGCTCCTGGCTCTCGAAACCGTCATGCCGCTGACCATTGTCGTATCGTTGGCCGTACACTCCGCGACGCAGACGCGTTTCGGCAAAGACTTTTTCGTCCAGTTTCCCCTGGCCCATCAACTCCATTTGGCCTTCGAAAATGTCGATTTCGTGGGCCAGTTCAACGGGCATGTCATCCGAAAGGACGTCTTTCCAACCTATGTTCGACACAGTTGTCTCCTTGCCTATTTGCAGGTTCGCCGCCGGTAAGGCGGCTTGGATGAAGCCTGTAATCCAATGCAGCGGTCATAGCCCAAACGATGACGAACCAATCCGCTGCTACAAGGGGGTTGCCAGGAGACTGAAACGGAGGAACCTTCCAGACCTGACCTTTTGACTTCTTACGGGATCATTGTTGCTCGACATTGTAGGGCAGACGAGCTTGATTTGTCAAGCGGCTCTTGTCTGGCTGTCCTGAAAAGCAAATACATTTCCGGCATACTTCGGCTACCGAATATTGGAACATCGTCCCGTGAGCGCCACTGCACATAGAGCTGGTCTGCAAGAACCTCCCTTACTTGCCGTGCCCTCGTTTTGTGCGATTCACATACTGTTCGCAAATCCTGTTAATGGAATTGGATCCTTGGGGCATAAAACATATCCAAGTCTTTCAATGGACTACGTGCCCACTCATATGCCTACACGCCTTCGAGACGATTCTCCAATTGCGGTGTCACCGCTTGGGAGCGGCACGACATTTTTCAGGTGTCACGCCTCTAGTGAAGAGGGAAAGACCAGGGTTTTTCCTACTTTCTTTTGGGATTGGCCTGCAGATCGCGTATACTTTTTTGGGCCAGGCATTCATTTTGCGTCGCCTTGCCCAGTGTAACCTTGGCAACGCCATCTTGAGCACAGTGCCAAGGATCGTTGGGTGTCCACTAGGAGCAGATTGAAGTTTATCCTGCCGGCTCAAGTGCCATTGAGGAGAAACCCACGCCCCCAGACTACCCTCTTGAACGACCAGCGTAATCCAATGGGTTGGCGAGTATTTCTCTTCGTGATTAAGGTACCTAAGTAAAAAAGCAACAGGAACTTCACATTCAGGTGTTACACTGGTAGGCGGTGGCAGGTCTAATTCAAACCAGAGAGAATCTAAGGAGTCTATAATGACCAAAGCAGCGACAAGAGCGCCGGTAGCGTCCAAATTCAAGCAGACGGTCGGGACGACAACCGGACGAAAAATGAAAAACGTAAAGCTTCTTGCTGGTCTTCTTGTCCTTCTTGCATTGCTCGTCAGCGGTTGCGAGGGGATTGATTCTTCCTCCACTAGTTCGCCCGCGACGACAGAGTCCAGCGCAGAGCAGGCAGAGTCGCCGGCCCCGGCTACTGAGGAAACGGAACAGTCGGTCGCATTTCTGGATCTCGACAGCGAAACGCTTGACATGAATGCGCCTATTGCCCTGGATCCGGCCATTCGTAAAGCGAAGCTGGACAACGGCCTCACCTACTACATCCGCCACAATACGGAGCCAGCCAATCGAGCCACGCTTATGCTGGTGGTCAATGCAGGCTCAGTGCAGGAAGATGACGACCAGTTGGGATTGGCACACTTTCTTGAACACATGATGTTCAACGGCACAGAACGCTTCCCTAAGCAGGCGCTCATCGACTACTTCGAGAGCGTTGGCATGTCCTTTGGACCTGACGTGAACGCCTACACTTCCTTTGACGAAACAGTCTATTTTCTGGAATTTCCTACCGACGACGAAGACATAATTGCGACGACTTTCCAGGTGGCGGAGGATTGGGCCAGCCGGGCGACTGTTTCAGATGAAGAAGTGGAAAGTGAACGCGGCGTCATCCTGGAAGAGGAACGCTTAAGAGACCAGAATGCCAGCGGCAGGTTGAACAAACAACTGTTCCCGCTTCTGCTGGGCGATTCTCGCTACACCGACCGGATGCCGATAGGTGACATGGAGATAGTCCAGAACACGCCGCCAGAAACCTTGCGCAGGTTCTATCGGGACTGGTACCGGCCTGATCTCATGGCGGTGATCGTGGTGGGCGATATCGATGTCGACGCCATCGAAACCAGGATTACTGAACAGTTCGGCGGGTTGACTGCTCCGGAAACAGTTCGGCCCAGGGTTTCCTATTCTCTGCCCGACTACGAGGACACAGGCTATCTGATTCTCACCGATCCGGAGTTCCCGGTCACCCTTGCACAGATCATCTATAGGCAGGCTGCGCCCGACCTGAACAACGCCGGTGTTTTTCGCGATAGACTCATCGGCAACCTGTTCTATACAATGCTCAATTTCCGGCTCGACGATATCACCAGAGAGGCTGACTCGCCCTTTCTGGGAGCCTTTGTCAACGAGGGCCAGTTGATACGGGGCGTCCACTATCAGGTTGTTGGCGTTCAGGTGCGCCAAGGCGAAGTCCTCTCAAGCCTGGATGCTGCCCTGACGGAAGTGGAGAGGGTGCGCCGTCACGGATTCACAGCCGCCGAAGTTGAACGCGCCAAGTCGGACATATTCAACACCTATGAACGGCTTTACAATGACCGTGAGAATCTGCGCAATCATTCACTGGCCAGCGAATATAGCCGCAATTTCCTGGAGAACGAAACCGTGCCAGGCATTGCCGTGGAATTTGCTCTGGTTGAACGATTGCTTGAAGGGATCAGCCGCGACGATGTGAACCAGAGGGCAGAACAGTATGTGGGTGGCAGTAACCGCTCCGTGTTCGTAGTCGGCCCGGAGCGGGATGCCGAAAGCCTGCCCACACAGGAAGAACTTGCAGCTGTTTTCGAAGACGTTCGAATCAAGCAGGTTGACCCTTACCAGGACATTGAAGCGGTCTCAGCCTTGTTGACCGTGATACCGGAGCCGGTTGAAATACTCTCGCGGCAGAAGGATGAGACCTACGACGTCATCGACCTGACGCTTGCAAACGGCGCCAGGGTACTGCTCAGAGCGACCTCCTTCAAGGAGGAAGAAATCCTGTTCAGCGCCTTCAGTCCCGGCGGCTCCTCATTGGTCAGCGATGAAGACTATCCTGAGGCGGATTTCATTGACAGCATAGTCAGCCAGAGCGCTATTGGCGACGTGAGCTATGCTTCGCTGCAGCGGCTCTTGGCCGACAAGTCGGTATCAGTCGCTCCCTATATCAGCGAACTTGAAGAGGGGTTCCACGGCCATTCCGGAAAGGAATATATCGAGACGCTGTTCCAGCTTATCTACCTGTACGGCACAGCGGCCAATGCTGATGACGACGCCTTCGCCACGCTGAAGGACCAGTACACAGAGTCGTTGCGGAATCGTGAACTCGACCCGCGCAGCGCCTTGACTGATGCCTTCATCGAAGCCCGCTATGGCGATTCGATTCGACGAAACGTTCCAACGCTGGAAATAATCGATGCGCTGGATCTTCAGCGAGCATTCGCCATCTATCAGGAGCGATTCGCCGATTTCAGCGACTTCACCTTTATCTTTGTCGGCAATTTTGACGTCGAACAGATGATAGACTGGTCGCAGCGATACATTGGCAATCTGCCATCACTGGACCGAACTGAGACTTGGCGCGACGTGGCCCCGGACCCACCCGTAGGTATAGTGGAAGTTCCGGTCTATCGCGGCCAGGATGAGCAGAGCTTGACGACTATCCTGTTCACTGGACCCGGCGAAGACACCTTGGAGAACCGATTGCATCTGCGAATGTTGGAGACGATCCTGGATATCCTGATGCGGGAAGAGCTGCGAGAAGCTCTTGGCGGAGTCTATGCGTACGGCGCTTCCGCCTCGATGGAACCCGAACCGGACGGTCTCTATGAAATCTCTCTCTACTTTGGCAGCGATCCTGGCAGAGTGCAGGAACTGGTGGATGCGCTATTCGCGCTGATCACTGAAGTGCAGGTGGACGGACCCCGTGACGATCTGCTGGAAAAGGCTAGAGCACAAATTGTTCGCCAGCGAGAAGAACAGCTGGAACAGAACAATTACTGGCTGAGCGTATTGGAGTATTTCGCCGCGGAAGACAATGTGAATCTGGCAAACTTCCTCGAACTGGAAGCTGTGGAAGGCCGTGTCGAGGCGGTAACAGCGGCAGAAGTTCAGGCGGTGGCGGTAGCATTCCTGCCACTGGACAGTTACATCCTGGCTTCCCTTTATCCTGAGAACTTTGAACAGTAGGGTTAAGCAGTAGTTCAACCGGCAGCGAGCAGGGGATAGCCTTCTGCTCGCTGCCCTGTCCTCGCAAGTTGATGCAGAATCGCGCTTTAGTGCCCGTATAAATGCTCGGTCGGATCGATAACGGAGTCCTGCCAGTCGAGAAAGCGGGCCGCAGCCTCCAAAGAGTCTGCCTTGCCGTCATCGACCAATTGCTGGAGAGTGCCGATCTGGATTTCAGTCAGCACGCCGGCCTGCAGAGCTAACGACCAGCTGCTGAATTCCTGTTTTTCATCAATGCTCGCCATCAGTCGATCTCCTCAATAGTCAGCGTAAGCGCAATGTCAGACCGTGAATGCGACATCGCTGCCGTCTTCAAAATAGAGCTGCAAATGGAGGGCGTTTAGTCGGAAGTGGCTCATGGCGACACAGGCGCGATCCGCCTGTGTCCGTTCTGCGGAAGCCTTCGCCCAGCGGCTGTCCCGGCCTTTGTGTTCAAATTGCAAGTAGCTCCCATCTTCAAAAAAGAGTACAGCTTGGTTGAATTCAGAATTGGCCACGTAGCGAATAGCGTGGGCGGCCGCACTCTGCGCCTGGGAAAACGAATTCAGTTCTATGTGAAGAGGATTGTCGGCGCCGGTTGTTCGTTTTTCCATGCGACATCCTTTGCGCCAGATAGTAGAGAGACGGTCTGCCACTGAAACAGGAATGGGACGGCGAAATCTTGGTCCCTCTTGCTGTCGCTGTTCAGAAGACTATACAGTAGAGACCGCTATCACGCAAAGAGTCCAGGTAGATTCGAGACAGGTAGGACTGCCAGCCAGGAGTGAAAATGGATGGCCATGTTGAATGACGTCTGCCCGACCGGCTGGCGTCGCAGTGCATGCCAGTGGATTTTCTAGACGGCGTTGAGTGTGCTACGATTGCGGAACTAAGGATGGCCCGGTCCAGAAACGAAAGATGGAGGCGCGCAATGAAAAAGCTGCTAAAGTTCCTCTTCTTCGCCGGCTTTGCCGCCGGCGTGGTTTATGTCATAAAGCAGGCCCTGGGAAACGCGCAGTCAGAGGGGGTAGGCAGCGGTGTGTTACCGGAGACCCCAGTAACGCCCCTCGAAGACGCGCCATTGGGCGGCGAAGTCAGCCCACAGCTCCTGGAAATTCTGGTCGATCCGGAAGATAAAGGGGCGCTTCAACTGATGGATGACAGCAAATTTCTCCTTAATCCCCGCAATGGCTACCGCTATCCCATACGCAATGGGATCCCGGTGATGCTGATTGAGGAGGGCAAAAAGTATCAGGATACGAACCTTATCCAGAACGGTCAGGAGCAGACCTAGGTCGGATCGACAAAGGATTCTTGGCAGGAACCGGACGCTACCGAGCAGGTGACGCTCTGTCCGGCCAAGCGAAGTGCCTGCCTTGCGGATCATTCGATTCAGCAAGAAAGCCGGAACAATAGAAAGAATGAGGCCTGGCGGAGTGTTACCCGTCAGGCTTTTTGTTTAGCATTTTCCTGCAGATGGGAACGGCTCTCATGCGCTTTTGGCAAGTGCATCGACTCTCAATACCCTGCTTCAACCAGGAAGGCCGCGAGAGGAGATCTCCTCCCCAGCTAGTGAAGAAGCTGTGGGAAGGACTATTGTAAAGGTTGTACCGGCCTCGCTTTCCACGCGTACGCTGCCACCGTGCGCTTCCACCGCGCTCTTGACTATTGCTAGCCCCAGTCCTGCCCCAGGAAGGAGTTCACTGCCTCCGCCGCGGTAGAATCTTTCAAAGATGCGTTCCTGGTCGGCAGGCAGAATGCCCGGACCACTGTCAGTGACGGAGAGCACGGTTGTCTGCCCTACATC
Organism: Caldilineaceae bacterium; assembly: GCA_963662575.1. GTDB lineage: Bacteria > Chloroflexota > Anaerolineae > Caldilineales > Caldilineaceae > Bin5. The sequence goes on along the minus strand of OY759723.1, from coordinate 3,267,272 downwards.
TGAGGCAGTTACCTCCACAACGCCGCCGGCAGCAGTGTACTTGAGCGCATTGTCTAGCAGATTGGCCAGGGCCATGCCCAGGCTTGCCCTGTCGCAGCGGACCATTTCAAGGCCTTCAGTCACAGTCATTCGCAGTTCAATCTGTTTGGCTTCAGCCAAGGATCGAAACGGAGCGAGCGCTTCCTCCAATAGACTGGTCACTTCGTGGTCTGCGATCTCCAGCGATGCGACTCCTCCATCGAGGCGGGAAAGGTCTAGCAAATGACCGGTAATCCATTGCAAGCGCTCCAATTGACGTTGACTTTCTCCCAGGAACTCGGAGCGGGTCCCCGGGTCTCCTCCGGCCTGTCCTTGCAAGATCTCAACAAACTGTCGCAAAGCGGTCAACGGCGTCCGCAGTTCATGGGAGGCGTCGGCGATGAAACGGCGCAGTGCATCCCTCTCGGAGGCCAGATCGGCGAAAGTTGCCTGCAACCGCGCGGCCATGCGGTTGAAACGCCGCGAGACATCACCAATTTCACCCACAGTTTCAGGCGCCCGAACAGCCAGATCACCCTCTTCCATCTGCTGGGTGGCGCTCTCAAGCGCCATCAGCGGGGCTGTCAACGTCCTGCTCATCAGAAACCCAAGCAGAACAGCGACCAGTACAGCACCCAGCCCGGCTACCATCAGGGAACGACGGATGGCGAGAAGTGGCTCGGCAAAGAGAGGGTATCGGTTTGTCATTTGGACATACCCGACTACCTCCTCGTCCTGGTAGACAGGAAAGGTTACTCGCGGACCTTCAGTGGCAGCTTGTGCAGGTGCTCCAGCGTTGCCGAAGACGACCCCCCAGAGTCGCCTGTAGGACGGGTCGCCCAATGGCCCATTAGGCGTAGCGGTTGTGTCCCCGGCGGTGGCAGCGTCGTCGGCGGGATCCACGAAAACCAGCCGGTCCCCCAATATGCCCGGTCGCCTTTCCAATGACAAAGCGGTTGTCCCGTTAGTCTGAAGGTTTTCATCATCATTTTCGAGCGCAAACATCCCTCGCGGGTGACCGGGGCCCGACACGACAATCACATGACTGACAGGCCCGTCTTGCAGTGTAGCCCTAGCGCTTGGAGACAATTCGCGCAGCAACCTCAGAAAAGCCGGCACATAATCAAGTTGGGTTGGGCGCATCTGCGAGTAAGCCACAACCCGCCGGTCTTCACTGAGGATCTTCACGTCAGTATTTGTAAGAAACCCGGACGAAACCGCAAGTTGCTGCAGTCGAGAACGCTGGCTCCCGTGTACTAGGAGGGGCCGCGCCATGCGAGCCACTGCCTCCGCATTGTGTGTCAAGGTCTCCTGTTCGCGGGCGGCCATATAACGTTTGACCAGGCTGAGAGCGACAATACCGATCAGCAGGATCGTTAGGAGAGTCAGTGCTGTATAACTGATGATCAGACGCCAACGGATCGAATGTAGCATTTGCGTCCCTCTATGCCAGAAAGGGACTTGCCGAGAATTCTCGACGCATCCCTCGTGGCAGCAGTCTGGTCTGACAGAGCCCGCTCCCCGGTTCAGCAGGCAACCGAAGAGCGGGGTGATAATGTGACGGCGTCAGCTTCTGGGAGGGGAGCACTCCTTCGTGCCTCTCAGGCTTTGCCAGAGCTGGTCGCCATTGGCAGAAACTTTCGGTCTAAGAATCGCTCCCCGCTGCGTGCTGGCGCTGCGACTTCTCCTCGGCCTGTTCACTGTTCTCATGCATTTGCATTCGCAACCGTTCCAGTGGCATGACTGACACTCCGAGATAGGCTTTTGTGTCGTCCTCGGGATGGGCGCCGAGTGTCACGCTGGTCGTCACGGCTTCGCCGTCGCGGTCAATAGTCAGTGTCACTTCATCTCCTGGGCTGTAATCGGCCAGGGCCGTCACCAGGTCTTCGTAACCGCCGATTGTTGAGTCATCCAAAGCGGTGATAAGATCGCGGCTCTGCAACTCCGCCTGAGCCGCGGGTCCCTCTTCCTGCACGCCCATAACCAGGGCCCCTTCGGGCATCTCGCTTAAGCTGAAGCGGCCGCGCGAGAATGGGAAGCTGAAGCGGTTGCCATTGGGCTGCCGGCTATCCTGATGGGTTCGATCTCTGTTAGGCTGAATGCGGTCTCCAAGGGAGATGCGAATGCCGAAGAAGGCTTTTTCCTCGTCATCGGGGTGGGCGCCAAGGGTCACATTCAACTTGACACTCTCACCGGCACGATCTACGGTCAACTCGACTTCGTCGCCGGGGCTGTAAGCCGCTAACGTCTCGACCAGGTCTTTCATTCCGGTTATTTCAGTTTCGTGAACCGCGGTAATGACATCGTCGGCCATCAGACCGGCGGCCACGGCGGGGCTTCCTTCCTGCACTTCCATCACCGCGGCGCCATCGCCGCTGCCAAAGCGGAAGTCCTTCATTGCTTGGTTCCCACCCCTACCGACGAAGGGTCCAAAGCCGCGCCTTACGCTAAAACGCCCGCGGGAGCTGCGCATGCGGACATCACTTGCAACGTTTGAGGCTACGCCAAGCAGTGGGTAGCCGTCATTGTCGGCCAGGGTGACCGTCAACGTCAGTTCCTCGTCACCGCGTTGCACGGTCAGTTCGAGCGTGTCGCCGGGATCGCGCATCAGAATTACGTGCGACAACTCGGCAGCCGTGTTGACCATATCACCGTCAATGGCCAGCAGTATGTCGCCGCGCAGTAGGCCCGCCTCGGAGGCTGGAGTCTCATCTCCAACGGCTACAATCAGTACACCTGGTTCCGGCTTGATTCGCTCTGCCAAGGTAGCGGCCGAGACGGTCCCCCCCCAGGTTAGAAGCGCCAACAATGCTACCATAGGCAGAATCCAGTATTTCCTGTGGGCCCTGCCGCGTAGTGGTGCATCGCCGGTCATTCGACTAAGCTGTTCCATAGTATTTCCCCTATATCATGCTACACATTGGATAAAATTTGCTGCCTTACTTTCCAGTGTAGCGACCCTTTTTGAAATGCCTGTTGCCTTTGGATTAAGGTTTCATAATATAGGAATGAGATGTCTGCTGGACCCATTAGTTCCTTTTTCTGGCGAAATGGAAGAGCATTTAGGAGGGGGAAGGGGAGACTGACGTTAACCCCAATCGGCGCCGTTGTCTGCAGTTGTCTTTTCGCCTGCTGCCCTCCTTAGCTCGCGCCACTGCCCAATCTGCTATCCCTGGAATTTGTACCCGATCCCGCGCACGGTTACGATTCGGATCGGATTGGCAGGATCCAGCTCGATCTTCTGACGCAGATGCCGGATGTGGACATCCACCGTGCGGTCACTGTTGACATCGCTCTCATAGCCCCACACGGCTTCGACTAGGCTGCTGCGGCTGACGGGTACATTCTGCCGGGCTGAAAGGTAGCGCAGCAGCCGGAATTCTGTGGGTGTCAAGTCGATCGCGGTCCCGTCCCTTCGTACTTCCAAACGCGTCAGGTCGATTTCGAGACCTTCGAAACGCTGGATTTCGTTTTCCGACGTGGCAGCCAGGTCGCCGTAGGCGCGGCGCAACAGAGCCCGAATCCGCGACACCAGTTCCCGCAGTCCGTAAGGCTTGACCATATAGTCGTCTGCCCCCAACTCGAGGCCGAGCACCTTATCCAGTTCCTCATCTTTGGCAGTCAACATCAAGATTGGTTGGCGTTGGTTTTGCGAGCGCAGTGCCCGGCAGACGTCATAGCCGCTCAGATCTGGCAGACGAATGTCCAGCGTTATAAGATCAGGCTGTTCCCGACGCGTCAGTTCGAGGGCCTCTGAGCCCGACTTGGCCCAGAAAACTTTGAATCCTTCTGCCTTCAGCGCGTACTCCAATCCTCTGGCCACGGCCGGTTCGTCTTCCACTATTAGAATTCGTTCCCGTTGCATTGTCGGATCTCCAGAAATTGACGTCGGTTCTGTCCCCATGGGGGAGTACAGGCGGCTTGAAGCCATCTCTGACCTCGTTTCAGACTTTTCGAGACAGAGGACTGACTGATCACTGGAAATCCGTCTCAGCTGTAATGTCGTTTGTCTCGAAATTTGCCGCCTGCCCGCAGCGAGGGTAGAATAAGTGTTTGTAGTATACCTATCAATTGCATGCTTTGCTACAGGGGAAGTGCCAGGATTTCGTCTTACTTAAGGCGTGCTGTCGTGGTTAGGCATAGCAGGGGCGGCAGACCTGTATATCCTGTTCCAAGAAAAAGCTAAGCAATTTCCACCTGTTCAGTCGCCTGAGAATATAAGGAAGCATAAACGATGGCTCGTATGAAAGTATTGTTGACAGAAGACATTCCCAGCCTGGGCCTCGCCGGCGAAATCCATACGGTTGCCAGAGGCTATGCCCGTAACTACTTGCTCCCGCGCAGAGAGGCGATTCTGGCGACAAAAGGCGCTCTCAAGCAGGCGGAAGAAATCCGCCAGACCGCGATACGCAAGCGGGCGCAGGAGAGGTCAAACGCCGATGCCCAGGCCCAAGTCCTTAGTGGCCAGCAGTTGCTATTTGCAGTGCGGGCAGGTGACAACGACCGATTGTACGGCTCAATTACCCTTGCCGACATCGCTGGACAACTGGCCGATTCGGTCGAATTCGAGGTGGATCGAAGGCGGATTCTGTTGAACGCCCCAATTCGTGATCTGGGCCTGTATGACGTGACGATTCGGCTCATGCCTGAAGTCGAAGCCACATTTGCTGTAGCAGTAGTGCGCGAAGGCGAGAATTTGTCTCACGCCGTACAGAGAGAACAGGACCGGGAAGCGGCTGCCCAGGCAGAAGCTGAAGAGGAGGCCGTCGCTGAATTAGTTGATGAGGCAACTGACGCTGATTCAGAAGAAGAGACCGACGCTGATTGAGCGGATCGGCAAGACCAAAAAGAAATCTCGAAGTGAAGCGGCGGGCGGGGTCTGTACCCTGTCCGTCTTTCTCTTTGTTTTGGAGCGCTGGCCTGGACTGGAAAAGGTGCAAATCAGATTTCCGATTCATCACCGCCCACGCTCCGTTTTTCACCAGTAGGCCATAACGCTTTTTACGGCTGCATTTCCGAATTTCGTCGCCATGCGGCTATAGCAGTAGGTACCTGAACGCAATGCAAATCAAGTTGGCAGGTCTATTTGGAAAGCCGTCCCATGAAGAGTTCCGTTGGGCAGTTGTTGCATTGGGGAGGGAAAGACCTGCGCTGCTGGGACTAGAAGACGTAGGTAGACTTGAATCTCATAGGACCTTGTTACACGATGGCCAGCGATAATGGCCATAGACAATGTTCCTGCATACGCCTACGCCGCCAATTTCAGGCCCCTGTTTTTCTTGACGGATAGAAAATGCCTCTTGGCAAGCCCGAGTAATGCGGGATGGCCTACCTTGGGTATTTCACTTCAATATCGCTTTACCAGATCACATAAATCCTGCGTGAAGCTCGGACCAACCTTGCCACCCCCTTTGTAATCGAATTCCTTTCTATGCTAGTGCCCGAAACTGGGATGGAATTCCTGAGATCGAATCGTCATGATGAATCCGCTATTCTCGCCAAAGAAAATTTGAACTTGAACTATGGGCGATTCAACTCTGTGAATTGCCCATAGTTCATCTGCCCATAGCCCTCCAAAGGCGGCGAGGAAACGTTTACAAAGTCGAGCAGTTATCAAGTCCAAGAAAGTCCCCAGCCCTAAACCGCCCTAACTCAAGGCAATTGCATCGAATTGGAACATTTTCTCGTGAGGTCGCCTGAATCGGGAGGGGCGGCCTTAATATGCTAATTTGGCGCCCGAATCTGATTTAAGTCCCATCTGTTGCCACGACATTTCATGCAGGTTCCGCAACCGATTCTCGGCAATCTTGTCTCCCGCTACGCAATATCTGGTACGCAATACACAGAAAAGAGTGTTTTCAATTTGAACGCCCATTAGATGCCTGTGCCCTTGTCGCCAGTCCTGATTCGCTAGCCAAAATCGGGTAGATCTGGTATAATAGATGGTGAAATGCGGCTGGATTTCCTAGGCTGAAATGGCCCGCATTTGGCCTTGTTAGCAAGGATTGGTGGCTGACACTACAGGTCGTTTTGACGTTGGTTTTCCACCAAGAGAATTGCTTGTTCGAGACTCTCTTTTTGATTGTTAGTGGAGGCTATGACATGGAACGCGATAACGGCGGGAGAACGTGAATGAGTGAGCCAAACGGCACAGAGGGCGCAAACGCCAGGAACAATCGAAGGGGCGATCTGCCCTCTGACCAACCGCCGCGAAACGGGGCAAATGGTAATGGCATGTTTGCCCAAAGCGTGGAGGAAGTCTCCATCGAAGATGAGATGCGCACCGCATTTCTTGACTATGCGGTCAGCGTCATCGTCGCGCGGGCCCTACCTGACGCACGTGACGGTTTGAAACCTGTTCACCGGCGCATCCTCTACGCCATGCACGACATGGGGCTGCGCGCCAACTCATCATACAAAAAATCGGCCCGTATTGTTGGTGAAGTATTGGGCAAGTATCATCCTCACAACGACCAGGCGGTATACGATGCGCTTGCCCGCATGGCGCAGGAGTTCAGCTTGCGCTATCCATTGGTGGACGGACAGGGTAATTTCGGCTCTATTGACGGCGATAGCCCTGCAGCCATGCGTTACACGGAAGCCAAGCTGGCGCAGTTGACCGAGATGCTGCTCCAGGACATCGATATGGATACGGTCGACTGGGGGCTGAATTTCGACGACAGCCTGGAAGAGCCGTTGGTGCTGCCCGGAAAGCTTCCGAACATGTTGGTTAATGGGTCAAGCGGCATCGCCGTGGGCATGGCCACTAATATCCCGCCCCATAACCTGAGTGAAATCTGCGATGCCGTAGTTCACGTCATCGACAACTGGGAGCGGCGGGAACGGATTGGACTTGACGAGTTGATGGAGATGGTGAAAGGCCCGGATTTTCCAACAGGAGGAGAGATCCTCGGGACGGAAGGAATTCGCCACGCTTTCGCTACCGGCCGCGGCCGCCTCCTGGTGCGCGCCCGCACGCAGATCGAGGAGACAGACAACGGGCGCTTCCGCATAATTGTCACCGAGATCCCATATCAAATCAATAAGACCACTTTGCTGGAGCGGATAGCCGAGTTGGTACGTTCCGGCCGCCTGGACGGCATCAGCGACCTGCGGGATGAGAGCGACCGGCGCGGAATGCGCATCGTTATCGAACTGAAACGGGGCGCGTCGCCCAAGAAGGAACAGAACCGCCTCTTCAAATTTACACCGCTTCAGTCCACTTTCAGCGTCAATGCTCTCTCGCTGCTGAACGGAAGGCCGGTAACTCTGGGATTGCGGCGTGCGTTGCTGATTCATATTGACCACCGCTTTGAGGTGATAACACGTCGCACTGAGTTCGACCTGAATAAGCAGCGCGAACGCGCCCATATCCTCGAAGGACTGCGCATTGCCCTGCAGTTCCTTGACAGGGTTATCGAGACGATCCGAAACGCCGCCAGCGCGGAAGAGGCCCGCACGCATCTGGTGGAACAGTTCAGTCTGAGCTTGGTCCAGGCCCAGGCGATCCTGGACTTGCAGTTGCGGCGTCTGGCCGCGTTGGAGCGGCAGAGGATTGAGGATGAGTATCAGGAGGTAATGGAGCGAATCGCCTACCTGGAGGACCTGCTGGCCAACCCGCACAAGATTCGCGGCCTGATTCGCGACGATATTGTCGAAATGAAGGAAAAGTATGGCGATGAGCGCCGCACTGGGATTGTGCACCATGCCAGCGGCGACTTCAGCGATGAGGACTTGATCCCGCAAGAGAACGTGCTTATCAGCTTCAGCGCCAATGCCTACATCAAGAGAATGGGTGCCGATACATTTCGCGCGCAAGGGCGGGGCGGCCGCGGCGTGATAGGGATGACGACGCGCGGCGAGGACGAAGTGATGGATTTGCGCTTCGCCCGTACCTTGGACCACATTCTGTTTTTTACCAACAAAGGCCGCGTTTACAGCAGCCGCGTCTACGAGTTGCCCGAAGGCGGCCGTACTGCCAAGGGCGCTCACATTGCCAACCTTCTCACCCTGCAACACAATGAGCAGGTCACCACAATGTTGACCGTGGGTGACTTTGAGCATGCCGCATATATTACCCTACTCACCCGCAAAGCCCGTATCAAGAGGGTAAAATCATCTGCCTTTGCGAATGTTCGCACCACCGGCGTTATCGCCATGAATCTGGATGAAGACGACTCGCTGGAATGGGCGCAACTGACGAACGGCGACGAGGAATTCATTATCGTCACAAGCGGAGGAAAGGCGCTTCGGATGCGCGAAGATCAGGTACGCGCGATGGGGCGTACCGCGGCCGGCGTTTGGGCGATGCGCCTTCGGGGTGACGACCTGGTGACCGGCTTCGACGTTGTGAGGCCAGGCGCCGATCTGTTTGTGTTGCATGAGTTGGGATGGGGAAAGCGAGTACGACTGGACGAGTATCCGCGCAGAAACCGCTATACACAAGGCGTATGGTCTACGGACCATACGCGACTCAAGGAAGTTGGCCCAATCGTTGCCGCCCGCGTGGTCAACGAATTGGACCAGGTAACCGTAATCACCGGCAATGGTATTATGCTGCGAACTCCTGTCTCGGGAATCAGCCAAATTGGACGTCCTACCCGGGGCGTACGCATCGTCAACCTCGACGACGGGGATACTGTGGCGGCACTGGCCGTACTTCGAAATGAAGACCTGATTCGCAAAGTTGAAGGTGCTGAAGAGAACGGGGACCAAACGATTGAAGCCGTCGCCGGGATAACCCCCCTGATGGCGGCCGAATAGACTATTGGGAGGCGTCTGACAATGTCCGACCTGCGTATGTTGTTGGGCCAGGGGCCTGGTCCACGGCACGCATTTTTGCCCAGTCTCAATCCGGATTCTCTTGCCGAGACTCTCGTCGCCTTCGCCAACGGCGAAGGCGGCACTGTCGTGTTGGGAGTCGATCCAAGCGGAACTCAAGGCGAAACACTGGTGGATGAAGAGGTTGAAGGGGCATTGCGGGCAGCCTTGGCACAGTGCCGTCCTCCCATGCGGACTGAATGGCAACAGGAAGAGACACACAGCGGTCCGGTGGTCCTTCTACGGGTTGACCGCAGCAGTGAATTACATATTCTCGCCGATGGGCGGGCGCTGGTGCGCCACGGAGGTGAGAATCGGCCGCTAAACCCCGCGGAGTTGGAGATGCTGGTGGGCAATCGGTCAATGGGAGAGTTTGAATCCGAAGAACTTTCCGGCTCCACAAGAGACGATTTGGACGAAGACGTAATCGACGAATACTTGGAGAAACGACAGCAGCGCAATCCCCACGGTTCCCTCTTGCCCAAGAACAGACTGTTACAGAAGATCGGAGCCATCAGCGGATCCGGGACGCCCACAATTAGCGGAATGCTACTCTTCGGCAAGGAGCCACAGTTATTCTTGCCCCACAGTCGAGCTGTATTCGTGAAGTTTGACGACAACCAAACTGCATTCAGGAAGGGGGAGAGGGCAAGGTTAGCGGAGGCAGACAGCTTTGTGGAGTCTCAATTGCCAGGGGCAGAGGCTGGCTCCTTCGGATATGGCCGACGCGAAGAAATCACCGGCCCGCTTGCTCGAATAGTCGAAAGGGGCTGGCGCGTCATCTGGGAAGAGATGGACAAGAAGGCTGTGGTAAAAGGGCTGCAGCGGGAAGACCAGACCGAATATCCTCCATTTGCAGTCCGTGAAGCACTTGTCAACGCGGTTTGCCACCGGGACTATCGCCTGCGCGGCAGTAGTATCGAAATACATATGCGGCCGGACAGTCTGGAAATAATTAGTCCTGGCGGCCTGCCGGCATACATTACGATCGACAACATTGTTGACGAGCATTACAGCCGCAACCCTCGTCTTGTCAACGGTCTGTATCAGTGGGGCTACATCGAGGAACTGGGGTTGGGTGTTGACCGCATGATTGAAGACATGGTGGCCGCTGGCCATCCTCCTCCTCTATTCGATGCGAAGAGCCATCGATTCTCCGTCACCTTGCAAAACAGCAAAGACTTGGAAAAGATAATTCCCGAGTGGGAACAGCACATGAACGAGCGCCAGTTGAAAGCAATGCAATTTGTGCAGGCGCAAGGCAGCATCTCAAATCGAGACTACAGACAGTTATGCTCACATGTTGGGGCAGAAACTTTGCGCCTGGACCTGGTTGATCTTGTGAACAAAAAGTTGCTTCTGAAGATCGGAGACAAGCGAGGGACGAGATATATACTGCGATGACGGGCCAATTTGGGATAATTGGGTTATTTTATTGGGATAAATGGGGCACATCGAGGGGATAGGCGATGTATATCTCCAGTGAAGTGAGACAGAGCGCCTGAAATGAGGCCTTGGGTTAACGCAAGAGACCTCCTTTTTCCAGTTAGTTGTTTACGTACTTTGCAATATCCCTCACCAAAGTGATGGAGCCTCTCGTAGAAGTCCTGCTTCCCGCTTTATGCCCCGCTTGTTACGCTTTTATGTCGGGTGATATAATCTAAACAGATTCTCGCCCTATAATTGTGCGTCTACGCCACTTAACCGGACCCAAGCCATTGCGCCACGACAAGAGGAACCCGTACGCGCTGGAGACCGATTCGGACATGTCGGCCCCAAGCGATTCCAGCGCGTCTTCGTACCCTGAGGGCGACTTGGAGTCCCCAGACACATTGCCATCTCGGCCCAAAATCGAGCTAGGAACAGAAGCACCGTTGCGCGGCCCCGAAACCATGGCGACTGCGGTCCCCTCCGGAGGGGTAGTGCCTTTGGGCGATAGACAGGCTGTGCATACAGAAGAGCAGCGCGAAGAAGACAGTCCGGGGCTCAAGTCACTGCTGCGTGAAACATTGGAGACGGTGATTCTTGCCGTCCTTATTTTCCTGGTCATCCGCAGTCTTGTACAGAATTATCGCATCGAGGGCCAGTCGATGGAGCCAAACTTTCACCACGGCCAATACTTGCTCGTGAACAAATTGGCTTATCGCCTTGGGGAATACAGACGCGGCGACGTCATCGTCTTTCACTATCCCAATAACCCTTCACAGGACTACATAAAGCGGGTTATTGGCTTGCCGGGCGACACGATTGAGTTTCGAGACGGTGTACTGTTTGTCGATGGCCTGAATGTCGATGAACCGTACGCCCAGGTACCGATTGCCAGAAATATACCGGCACAGACAGTTGCTCCCGGCTTCTTGTATGTGCTTGGTGACAACCGCCCGGCTTCGTCTGATACTCGAACGTGGGGCCAACTGTCACAGGACTTTGTAATCGGTAAAGCGTGGCTTGCAATCTGGCCTGTTGACAACGCGGGATTGGTGGAGCACCCAGCTTTTGAAGTGGGATCGGCAATGGAGCTAGGACCATAGTTCATTCGACCCCAAGCCGAAAATCACAGTTCTACGCCGTATTGCGTGGAAATGCCCGCTTTGCCGGGGACTACACGGCTTTCGCTACGGCCGGACAGACATAAAGGTCGAAGGACTAACCGGGAGAATTCGAATGGCAAACGCCAGGGTCAGAGATTTCCTCATACTTATCGGTCATACGTGGATATGTATGGACTGTAGAAGTAACCTCCTCGAAAACACGGAAGCGACCCTAATTGGCCACAAACTAACCGAATTCGAACGAGAACGGTTAATGGAATTGACCGAGAACTCCTTCCGCACGATGATGGATCTGGAGGCTGCTACCGGACTTACGGCCGACGAAGTTTCGCTCGCGATAGATCATCCCCGCTCACGTCTACGTCATCTGGGCACGCGCCAGAGAGGATAATGTCGCCGCGGTGCGGCCAAGCAGTGTGACCTGTAAACGTGCCGAAGCCGGCCCTCCGCGATTGATTGTCTGCAAGGTGGATTGCTGTGGACATACCAGCGCTTTTTGACCGATACGAGTGGGGATTTGAAACGGTCGAAGCCGGCATATGGCGCAGCAGCTTCGCCGATGAACAGGACGAGGAATTTGACCTTTATGTAGCCGCAGGAGAGGATTGGCTCCACTTTGCCGTCACCCCCCTTACCCCTGCTCCCGCTCCCAAATGCAGAGAAAAGCTGACTTCGTTGCTGCTGCGCCTCAACCAGACGCTGCGCCTGGTCCGATTCGCCATTGACAGCGATGGCGACGTGTCGCTTTTGGCCGATTTGCCGATTGCCCAACTCTCATTCACTCTTTTTGCCGCGACTTTAGATGCGCTGATCCACTATACGCGAGAGCTGGGCAGCGTGCTGGCCCGGGCCGCGACCGACCCCTGTTTTGAATTTTCATTCTCATAACCAGATTCAATTGGATTGGAGGCGACCACTGTGGCCATAACACTCTCAGCACGATGGGTACCGATAGTGAATGCGCTGGGTGTGGACCGACCAGGGGACGTTGGCTGGGTCCACGGCGCGAATTCCACCCAGGAGCTCATAGGCGCGCTGTCTGACCCCGCTGTTCATTTCATTGAAGGGGATATATCCGAGGTCGATGGGAAGATCATCATGGCCCATCCCCCGGTAACAGATAGCGACTTGGACTTTGAAAGATGGTTGGACCTGACTATTTCCTCGGGGAAAGGCGCGAAACTAGATTTCAAGTCGCCGCAAGCAGTTGCCCATTGCCTGACCTATGCAGAACGCCACGCGGCCGGCAAGATTCCTTTGTGTGCAAACGCCGACATTTTGCCAGGGCCGGCGGGCGGTCCTCCCAGCTTCAATCCCAAGGAATTCTTGAGTCTATGCAAGGAACTTCTGCCCCAAGCATTTCTCTCGCTTGGTTGGACCGTCGAAGCAGGAGGAACAGGTTATACGAGCGAGATGCTGGCCGCAATGCGAGAATTGCTGGTCCAGGTGAAGACCGCAGTGACAATCTGCTTCTATGCCGGTTATCTGCGCGAGGATTGGCCCAACCTGAAAGGCATTTTGGAAGAGACCGACTATACCATTACCGTCTGGGGCAAGATTGAAGACCCAGCGCTTGTGTCGTGGATACGCGCCAACACGCCTCCGGAGCGCTGTTTCTATGACGTTCAGAGAGGCGACGGGTCGCAGATACACATAACTTCCCTCTAAACGCCATCAAGTCGGCTCCGCAGGAAACAAACCGCATTCATCGTCGCAAGGGCCAGGGCAGCACGCCTACACGGTCGGACCAGTCGTGATAGAGGCTGGCGAACTCCTCCACCTTGGGACGATTCCTGGCGCTCAAATCATTCAATTCAGTCCTGTCTTCATGCATGTCGTAGAGTTCCCACTGGCCTCCGTGTTTGCTGACCAACTTCCATTGACCTAGCCGGACGGCGCGGTTGCCTTCATGCTCCCAGAAAATGTGGCTCTGTCGACTCCATCTGCCTCCTTGCAGCAGCGGCAGAAAGCTCTCTCCCTCCAGGGGCAAAACAGGCTGCCCATTGTACTCCGTCGGGTGAGCAATACCGGCGGCTTCAAGAAAAGTGGGCATAATATCGACAATGTGGCAGGCCTGATGCGTGATTTGGTTGGGTTGAATTGAAGCCGGCCAGTAGGCGATTAAGGGTGTGGAGATTCCGCCTTCGTGCACCCAATGCTTGTACAGCCGGAACGGTGCGTTTGAAGCATTGGCCCAGGGAAGATCGTAGCTCATAAAGGTATTCGGACCGCCGGGTAGAAGAGATGGATCGTTCCCGGTTTGCATCGGCCTCCCGTCCGGCGTCCAGTCGCCATAGCGGTCAACCCAGCCGTTCTCCGCCAGGAATTCGGCGCAGCCGCCGTTGTCTGAAAGGAATAGGATGAGGGTATCTTCGGCACATTGCGACGCCTCCAGCGCCGCCAGAATGCGGCCTATCCCCTGATCCATTCGGTCCACCTGCGCGGCATAGACGGCCATGCGCATGTCTTCCCAGTCCTTGTTGCGGGCAGCCTCCCATGGCGGCGCGGATTCGTCGCGGGGAGAAATCGGCCAGCGGCTGTCCAGCAGCCCATTCCCTTTCAGTTCCTCGTGCCGGGCCGTCCGCAGCCCGTCCCATCCTCCCTTGCGATAAACACCTTCGTATTTGGCGATGTCTTGCGGCAGGGCGTGGAGTGGCCAGTGTGGAGCAGTATAGGCCACGTACAGGAAGAAGGGATCGCCGGCTTCGGCGGCCTCGTCAATCATCTTCACAGCCTGGTCGCTAATGGCGTCGGTGTAGTAGTAGGTGTCTGATGCGTCAGATTGCTTTCCCTGACCCTCCACTTGACTCTCATTTCCCCCGCCGGCCTGGACAAAGGAGTCGTCCTCCATCAGTGAGTAGGGGGCGAAAAAGCTGCCTGCACCGTCCAGAGTACCATAGTAACGGTCAAATCCTCGTTGGCGAGGGGTCGGGTGCCCCTTCTCGCCTGGGCGCCAACTTTCCGGCCTAGTCGGATCATAGGCGCCGCCCACGTGCCATTTTCCGGACATGAAAGTGCGATACCCGCCACTCTTTAACGCCTCTGCTATCGTTACTACGTCGTCACGCAGAAAGCCCTGGTAAGAGGGCGCGCCCGTGTTCTCCATCATATGGCCGATGCCGGCCTGATGGGGATAGGCCCCAGTGAGTAGACAGGCACGCGTCGGGCAACAGCGAGCATAGTTGTACATTTGCGAGAACCGCATCCCGCCGCCGGCCATCCGATCCAGGTTGGGAGTCTGGATCTCGGACCCATAGCAGCCGATGTCAGAAAAGCCCATATCATCTACAAGGATAAGGACGAAATTAGGGCGGCGTGTTTGGGAAGTCGCCATCTGGATCTCCGTGTAGGGAATTGCTCGGACGAGGGAAAGTGGTTCGGGAGCGCTCCCGCTGTCCCCATATCAGGCTTATGGATGAAGCGCGGCTTTCCAAGTCAGTTGCGATTCAGTCATGAATCAGGTGGGGAGTACGCTCCTCGACATACGACTTAGCGACTCTTATGCTCTGGCCCATCACGGCGACGGCCGTGTCGATTTCGTTTTCGGACATTGGCGTCGAGATGGCGTACTGACACCTTGGAGCGCTGAAAATGCCCCTGTTCATCATCTCCAGATGCAGTAATCTAGGGAAGTCCAGCGCTTTCTCTTGCGCCGCTACGGCATCCCGGGCAGTCCTAATCTTTTCGTCGCTCCAGTGAATGCGGATGATAGAACCGGTTCCAACGGCCCGAATTCTTATGCCCGATTCTTGAAACGCTGCATTTAGTCCCTTTCTCAGCCGCTGCCCCAGTTGATTGATTCGTGCTACCTGGTCGGCCCCGAACTCTTTCATCGTTGCCAGGCCTGCGGCCATCGTAATGTTGTTGGCATTAAAAGTGCCATTGTGTGGGATCGTCTGGGGATGTGATGGGGCGAATGGCGCCATTATCTCCTGCCGTCCACCAAACGCGGCCAGCGGCAGGCCGCCGCCAATGAACTTTGCCACAGAGGTCAGGTCTGGCGTCACGCCAAGAGCGGACTGAAACCCCCCGACATCCTGACGGAAAGTCATGATTTCGTCGAAAATCAGCAGGACACCGTAACTGTCGGCCAGTTGCCTGACGCCTTCGAGGTACCCCGGCTCGGGTTCGACGCCACCGCCGGCGCCGATAGCGGGTTCCAAAATTATACCGGCAATGTCATCGCTGTGCGCGTGCAAAAGGTCGCGTAAGGCATCCAGATCATTGAACGGCGCCACCAGCATACCTTCCATTACCGCCTCAGGCACGCCCCTGGTAGTGAGCCGCCGGCGAGGTAGGCCCTCTTCATTGGTGTCAGGTTGTACGTTTACCTGTACATAATCATGGGAGCCATGATACCCGCCGTCCATTTTTATGATGATGTCCCTGCCCGTGAATGCCCGCGCCGCGCGCATCGCCAGATGGGTCGCCTCAGTGCCGGAATTGCAGTAGCGAACGCTCTCAAAACTGGGAACTCGGTTGCAAAGCATTTCGGCGTGTTCAACGGTTACTTCAGCGGCGGAGCCGAGGACAGTGCCCCGAGCCGCCTGCTCCTGTATAGCGCTGACGGTAGGAGGATGGGCATGACCATGAATCAGAGAGGTGTAATTGTTGAGAAAATCGATGTACTCATTCTCGTCGTGGTCGTACAGATGACACGCTTCGCCGTGCGCCATGTAGGCAGGATACGGAGAATAGTAGGAGGATGCCCTTGTGTCCCCACCAGGCATCGACTCTTTGGCACGCTTGTCCAACTCTCCTGAACACCGAGTTCGGTGTTCGAAAGTCTCAATAATCAGTTTGGCAGCATCCTGGGTTGCATTGGTACTCACGGCAGTCCTCCACTTGAGCGCCATAGAGGCACTGTTTATCGAATTGGCAGGTTGAGGTCCCCTGTTAGAACCGGCGTTCACGACAGTTAGAAGCGGTCAGACGGTTCAGAAAACAGAATGCGCAGACGACTTCCTGGGAATCAATTTGTCATTGCTGCATTTCTCGAATTGTAGCATACAGTTTGGGCGGCATCAATGGATTTGAATTCAGAAGGGCTACGCTCATTCAGCCGGGCGTCTTCCGCGTAGGCGGACTGTTGCATCGTGCCTCCGGACCAAAGACGACATGCCAGAAACAGGCCCTCTGCAGCCGGCTTGATTGCTGCCAATCCGCTTCCACATTGGTGGCCTTCGCGAGGTCAACAGACAAGTCCACCGTGTTTATTGTTCCCCAGGCGTTTTTCAGCTATATTGGTGCTGATTTTGATACAAACAACGAAGTCTATTCTTAGATAGGGGAACAAGAAGTCCAAGGTTGACGTCATAGGTTGTGGTTGGAATGCATGACGGAATCGGTCAATCGAAACCGTATTGTCAATCGGAATTACACGCATACCATCACAACAAATGAGGTGGAGAATGGGACGGCTATTTGCACCCTTTGTCCGAGGGACGTTGGCCTTTTTGTTAGCCGGTATCTTTGTCATCACGAGTATCCAAAGTGCAGCCGCAGATGAAGTACATGTCGTCAGGCCTGGTGAAACGCTAAGCCAGATTGCCTCGCGTTACGGCACCACTGTGGCAAGCTTGCGGCGGCTGAACAACCTGCCCAACGCTAATTTCGTCTGGTATGGACAGAGACTGTTGATCAATTCGAGCAGTGCTGTCACAACCGCAACCCGGAATGTCGGAACGTTCGGGACCTATAGAGTACGTTCTGGCGACTCTTTGACTGCTGTTGCCCAGCGCCACGGTCTGAGCGTGACACAGTTGGCACAGATGAACGGCATTTCCCCTTTGCGCTGGCTGTACAACGGGCAGGTCTTGCGGGTACCCTTGTCGACTGCGACCGTGCCGGCCGCAGCCGCAGCCGCACCTGTCTCACAGGCTGGCGGAGGGAACGGTATCGTTGAAGGCGTTCAGCGTTACACGGTAAGGCCGGGTGACTCAATCACGCGCCTGGCAAAAAACCATGGCATTAGTGTAGCCAGGCTCTTGTCCTTGAACGGCTTGACATCGGCTCATTGGCTCTACGTAGACCAGGTGCTGCTGCTGCCCGGCGCGCCGGCGCCTGCACCTCAACCGGCCCCTCCAGTCCCTGCCCTGCAGCCCGTTCCGCCGGCAACCGCGCTTCAGCCGGGACGGAGCGAGGCGGCAAGTCATACTGTTCAAGCCGGTGAGACATTCGAGAACATTGCAGGACAATACGGTGTCAGCCACCCCGCGATTATCCGGTTGAATGGCTTGACAAACCGCAGCGTGCTTGAGCCTGGCCAGACACTACGCATTCCATCGGGGGATGCGCTCGAGTTGATAGAGAATCTTCAAAACAGGCTGAACCCGGCGCAGTATCCCACGACTACTGAGCGGTGGGTGGAAGTTGACCTCAGCGAACAGTTGGCAGTCGCCTATGAAGGCACGAATCCGGTCAAGGCATTTGTCATCTCTTCCGGCGTTGGAAACACGCCCACTGTCACTGGCACATTCCGCATCTGGGCCAAAATCGCCAAGCAGGATATGAGCGGCGGCAGTCGTGCCGCAGGCGATTACTATCACCTGAGAGATGTCCCGGACGTCCAATTTTTCCACAGGGGCTATGGGTTTCATGGCACGTTTTGGCACAACAACTTCGGCACGCCGATGAGCCGCGGTTGCGTCAATATGACTAAAGAGGATGCCAAGTGGCTTTTCGAGTGGACATCGCCCACAGTGTACGATGACGACTATCTGTTCAGCACAAGCGCCAACCCAGGTACGCTGGTTTTGGTTCACCAGTAAGAAACGGTTCTCAAACTTTTCCCGCAACAGGAGTCTGACCACGATGGCCAGAACAAGGATTATCTCAGTAGCGCTGGTGCTGCTATGTGGACTATGTTTGATTGCATGGAGTAACGCTCAGATAGCGCATGCTGCCGGACCGCTTGAACCGCTGCCCCAGTTGCCGATGGCCGAGGGAAAGCAAGTCGGCCTCGATCTGCTGCCGCCTCTTCCCTTCTCGGGCGCAACGATGGACCTGCCCCGTATTCGGCAGGAACGGGAAACATTACTGGCCTCGGTCGAACTGCGGCAACCTGTAGAGGAGATAGATTATACGGTCTCCTTCACCGGCGCAACCGAGCTGCATCTGGATGTCAGCCAGGCTCGCCATGAGGGCGAAAAGTGGATTGAAGTGAATTTGAGCGAACAGAAACTGTACGCCTGGGTTGGCGACCAGATGGCAAATGAATTCCTGGTTTCTTCTGGTATCAGTATCTATCCGACAGTTACCGGCGTATTTCGCATGTGGGCGCGGACGCCTACGCAGACGATGTCGGGAGGTGATCTGGCTTCCGGAACCTATTACAATTTGCCAAATGTACAGTGGGTGCAATACTTTTATGGTGAATACGCGTTTCACGGTACGTATTGGCACAACAATTTCGGCACTCCGATGAGCCACGGCTGTGTTAACCTGACGATTGAAGATGCCGAATGGCTGTTCAACTGGGCATTTCCTGAATGGGATGGCACAGTGGCATGGATACGAACGGATGAGGATGACGCCACGCTAGTGTGGGTCCACCAATAATGGCAACAAAGACCAAGTCAAGAAAGAGAACTCGGCCCAAGAGCGGCCGTCACTCGCAGAGGGATACACGGGGTCCGCTGGCTCGCCCTTCCCGCCAGGAATTGAAAGAGATTGCTGCCAGCAGAAGGCGCAGGCAGAATCTCTATCTCTTCGGCGGCGGGGCCGCGCTGCTTGCCATCGTGGCGCTAGTTATCTATGTCAACATTCGAAATTCCACACCCGCTGGCGACGAAGAAGCTTGGCCCACACAGGGCAACACGCACATTCAACAGGGCAGTGCCTCGCCGATCGAATACAACACAACGCCGCCTACGTCAGGTCCTCATTACCCAGGGTTGGCCCCCTGGGACATTTACGATGAACCGGTACGCTATGAGCAGGTCGTACATAACATGGAGGATGGGGGCGTTATTGTCTATTATCAGTGTGAAGATACCTGCCCTGAACTGACGGATCAACTGGCAGAGGTGGTTCAGCCCTATCTGGACAGCGGACGACACGTTCTGATGATGCCTAATGATCCCGAATGGACTGAGTTTGGGTCGCAGTCGGTGCACAAGGATATGGGAGCGCGAATAGCCCTGACGGCGTGGCAGCGGCTGGACAAGTTCGACGAATTTGACGCAGGCAGAATTCGCGCCTTCATTGAACGATATGAGGGTATCGATCACCATGTGAGGTAGGCTGCGACACCTTTTGCCTCACTCTATGTTGACGAAAAGCCCCGCAGCAGTTTGCTGCGGGGCTCTGCTTTTTTCCACTTGAGGCCGACGCTTCAGTCTTGGGAAATCACGTCCTCCACAGGAACCAGTTCAACCTCGCCGTCCTCTTGCTCGACTACCTTGTACACCTGCTCTGCCCTGTCGATCATCAATACGCCGCTCAGATGATCTATTTCATGCTGAAAAATGCGCGCCAGCCAGTCGTAAACTTTGATACGCTGGGATTTTCCGTGTCGGTCCTGAGCCTTGACGAGAACGTAGGTGGCCCGCTCCACATCTGCGGCCAGCCCGGGAAGGCTCAAGCATCCCTCTTGCCCGATTTCCGATCCCTTGGCCTTGACGATTTCCGGGTTGATCATCTCATACCGCTGCATCGTCTCCTCGGGTCGTTCGGTATCTTCCGGATATTCAATGACGAAGATGCGTTGATCCAGCCCAACCTGCGGCGCGGCCAGTCCGACGCCCTGACCCTCACGCATAGTCTCAATCAAGTTTTCCAGAAGTTCGTGCAAACGTGTATCAAAGGTCCGCACGCGTTTCGCAGGCTGTCTCAGTACTTCCCCGTCTTCCTCCCATACTGTCAGAATTCTTAGCTTCGTCATTACTTTACTATCGTTACGCATTTTTAGGCATTGGCAACTGTGGGACGGTGGAAATGGATGGAAGACCGCGCGTGCTCGAACTGCTGGCGGTCCTCCCCTTACCTTGGAGGCAGTGACCGAAAGCCAAGAAAAGGAGAGCGGCGTCTAAGTTAATCCTAATCAAAGGCCGTTGGACAATCATCGTTGAACAATCATCATTGTCAGCCGACTGATATTGACCAGACGCCCGCGCTCATCCTCGATACGGATTTCCCACACGTGCGTCCGGCGGCCAATGTGAATTGGCCGCACGGTACCTATGACGTACCCCTCCTGAACCGTACGCAGATGGTTTCCGTTAATGTCCAGCCCTACTGCGGCCTGGGCACTCAGGTCTATCAATGCAGTCGACGCCACACTGCCCATCGTTTCGGCAAGCGCAATTGAGGCACCACCATGCAGGAGGCCATACGGTTGCAGGGTCCGGCTGTCCACCGGCATGCGGGCACACATAAAGTCAACGCCAACCTCGGTGAACTCGATACCGAGGTTGGCGGCTAGTGTCCGCTCGCTCATCTTATTGATGGCCGAGGCGGTCATTTCCGGATTGAACATCGTTTTGAGCCGAATGCCCCTGTTTATTTCGCCATATTTCGCAAGGCGTGGAAGACGGGCAAGGGACTCCAGTCGTTGCGGACAATGCCCCACTGGGCCTTCTCGGTGCCGTCGGCCACCACGCGGAAGTTCAGGTTCCACAGGAAGGCGGGTCCAGCCCAGCCCCAGTTGCGCATCATCTGGAAGGCTTCGACTGTCCAACGAGCCTGCTCGTCGAAGTCGTTGTCATTGGCGTAGCCGTAGCGGGGGTCAAAAGCGCCGCCGGCAGCCCAGCCAAACTCGGTCGGCCAGATCGGGATGTTTCCGGCTCCGTAGCGCAGCGCCAGATTCCGGTATCCCTCCATCGTGCTGCGGAAGCTCCACGAGTGATGGGGGTTGTCGCAAGCGCCATTGAAGTTCTGGTTACCGGTTTGCTGGATGGCATCGCACGCGCTCTGCCAAACGGCGCTGGGCGGCACGTTGTACCCACTTGGATGGGCGCCGAACCCGTCAACGTAGTTGGCCAGCCCCTGCTGCAGCATGGCCTCGAAGTAGCGGAAGTCATCCATTGCCAGGGAGCCGTTATCGCCCGCGGGCGTCAAGGCGCCGCTGATTACATACATGGACGGGCAAGCGGCCTTGATTGCGCCGTAGGATGGGCGCAGCAACGCCATGTACTCACTGGGATTGATTGGTCGGTTGCCCCATTCGTAGTGGAGATTCTGCTCGTTCCAGACCTCAAGGGCCTTCACGGACGAGCCGCAGTATTCTCCTGCGAGTCGGCCCAAGAAACTGGCGAAGGTCTGAGGGTCGGCCGGCGGCCCGCCCACCGTACCATCGTAGCCTGCTTCGCGAGACCAATTGGGAGCGTTCACCACGCTGAACAGCAGATTGAGTCCGCGAGCGTTGGCGGCGTTCACGAGCGGCCAGATATCGCCAAAGCCGTACTGACCCTGATTGGATTCAAAGACCTTCCATTCGATCTGTTGCTTCACCCAACCAAAGCCCAGTTCGCGGGTCTTGTCCATGGCGATGCCTTCCTGGCCATTGTGGATCATGTGCGCCTGCACGCCATAGCCGAAGCCAATGCCTGGCAGTCTGGTTGCTGGCGCTGAGGGAGCCGGGGCAGCAGCTGGTGGAGCCGGAGCAGCTTCGGGCCGCGCCGGGATTTCCGATTCGGTGAATCGCTTCGCGCCATCGAGGGATCCGACCACCTCGGTCAGTTCGCGGTAGATCCAGGCCGGTTCGCTAACGCCCGACACTTCGACTTGCAACCACTCTTCCCTGGGGCCGAGGCCAGTGATCTTTACCTGCGTGCCGGATGTCAAGACGCTAAGGACCGGATATTCAGTGCCTGGCCCGCCGCGCACGTTAAGGTGCGTCGGCTGGCTTATTGCGTAAGGATCTCCGGTAGCAGGCGGTTGTGGCTGCGGCTGTGGCTGCGGGGTTACAGTTCCGCTTCCTGCCGGAGGAGCGCTCGAACCAGAAGCAGGAATCCAAATCCTCGTTCCCCAGAAGAGTGTGTTGGCATCAGCGAGGTTGTTGGCCTGCATTACCGCAGAGACTGTCGTGCCATTATTGAAGGCGATGCGGCTGAGCGTATCGCCAAGCTGCACTTCGTACCAGAAACCGCCTGAGCCTGTGCCAGTACTGCTGCCGCCGCTGCTGGTATCGCCGCCGCTGGTGCCTGACCCGGGAATGCAAAGACTCTGCCCAATATAGACATAAGACGTTACTGAAACGCCGTTAGCCTGGGCCAAGCTCTGGATTGTTACCGCGTAGTTAACAGCGATGCCGGAAAGCGTTTCGCCGGCTACGACCGTGTGAGTGCGGGCACAAGCGCTGGGCTGCTCAGTTGGCGCTGGCTGCTGACCAGTTGTCGGAATCCTGAGTTGCTGGCCGACGAATATCTGATTTGCATTGGCAATGTTGTTGGCAGTTACCAGGGCCTGGACTGAAACACCGTACCTGACAGCAATTCGGGAGAGACTCTCGCCGGCCTGAACGACGTGGGTAGTATAGCTGGTGGCTTGCGGATGGATATTGACCTGCGGTGAAGCTGCCGCTACCGTCTGTGGCAGCAACGAGAACAGCAATAGCGCCGCGATAGATATCAGCCAGATACGACGAGACGCACTAAACTGAGGAATACCTGCACGCATATGTTACTCCTTATTCGAGTCTACCAAGAGTCAAAAAGGGAAAACTTTCTACATCAGACTAATTATTCTGCACCGTTTTCACGTTGAAGTCAAGACGAGATCAACTCTTCCATCAACGCAATGCCAACGCGAATGCCACGATAGAAGTTCGGTAGGTGTAGTTTTTCGTTTGGCGCGTGCAGATTATCGTCCGGCAAACCGAAGCCCATGAACAGGATTGGAATGTCAAGTGTTTCCTGGACTATTGTCGCTATGGGTATGGAGCCGCCTTCGCGGCTAAAGACCGGCTCTGTGCCGAAGACCCTGGCGTAGGCGCTGGCGGCGGCCTGCATTTCGGGCACGTCAAGCGGGACAACCGTGGCAGGTGCATGTTGGAGCGTGTTCACGGTCACTTCCACTGTCGGCGGTACAATCTGGCGGAGAAACTGTTCAATCATTGGTCCAATTGCTGACGACTCCTGATCGGGCACGAGACGACAACTCACTTTGGCGTGGGCTTCGGCGGGGATGACAGTCTTGAACCCGTCACCGATGAAGCCGCCCCACATTCCATTGATCTCCAACGTAGGCCGAGCCCCAATCCTTTCGGTCACAGTGAAGCCGCATTCGCCCCAGGCCGCTGGCACGCCGGTCTCCTGCAGCAGGACTGACTCATCATAGGGGACCTGCGCCAGAGCGGTCCTTTCCTTTTCGGTGAGTTCCTCAACGTCGTCATAGAAACCGGGTACGGTTACGCGTCCAGTGCTGTCGTGGAGACGCGCAAGCAACTCGCTGAGGGCTTGATTGGGGTTGTGGACCGCGCCGCCAAACATGCCGCTGTGCAGGTCCTGTGACGGACCCCGCACAGATATCTCGCCGGCCCACACGCCCCGCAGCCCGTAGATGATCATCGGCTGTTCGGGCGACAGGATATGCGTATCGGAGATGAGGCAGACATCGGCGGCGAGTTTCTCCGTTTCTGCCGGCAGATAGGTCGTCAGGGCCGGGCTGCCGACCTCCTCCTCGCCTTCAACCAGAAATTTAACGTTGACTGGCAAGGCGCCGGACGTTGCCAGGAGAGCCTCGACCGCGGCGACGTGGACAAATAGCTGTCCCTTGTCGTCAGAGGCACCGCGGGCGAACAGATCGTCGCCCCGCACTGTCGGCTCGAATGGCGGCGATGTCCACAGTTCCAGTGGATCGACGGGCTGGACATCGTAATGGCCGTAAATGAGGACCGTCGGGGCGTCGTTGCCGGAGTGCAGCCAGTCGCCATAGACGATCGGATGGCCTTCCGTTGGGATGACTTCTACGTTTTGCAGGCCAACGGCCGTCATCTTTTGTGCCAGCCAGCCCGCGGCTCGCTCTACATCCGCCTGGTGTTGCGACAGGGTACTGACACTGGGAATGCGCAGCCAGTCGCTCAGTTCATCGAGTTGCCTCGATTGGGCATTGTGCAGAAATGTGTCGAGTTTCGAGTCGAAGGTAGCAGTTGCGGAATCGTTCATGCGGAGGGATCTCCCATGGCTGGTAGATGGCGGTGTTGCCTCTGCATAGGTTGTAGCAGGCAGTTAACTACGCGAGGGCGGGAAGGGAATCCTGTTCTCCTGTCAGCCCGGCAATTCGACGACGACGTACTCCTGGTCAACAGAGACTTCGAACGTTTCGGCTGTGTAGGGGCCCGGCTGATAGGTTGTAGGGAGAGCGTCTGCGGTCGCGACTTCTACATCGTAGCTGCGGGTGCGTACTGAGGCGGGGTCCACCCAGGATTGGCCGGTAGTCACGTCGTATTCCCAGCCGTGCCAGGGGCAGCGCAAAATCTCGCCCCGCCTCTCATACCTGTATTCGCCTCCGGGCTTGTCGGCCATAACAAAGCCGGTGAGCCGTCCTTGACAGAGGGGACCGCCCTGGTGCGGGCAGATATTTCGCAGGGCATAGAATTCGCCCTTTATGTTGAAGACACCGATGGAACGACCGCCGATTTCGACGATTTTTCGTTCTCCCGGCGGAAGCTCGTCAACTGTGGCAACGATGTGCTTTGACATTGGTCGTCTCTACAGCTTGTATAGTGTGCGGGCGTTTTCCGCCATGAATTTCCTCCGGCGCTCCTTATCCAGTGGTACTGGAAAGGCGCGATCCGGTGAGTCAAAGTCCCAGTGGGGGTAGTCGGTGGCGAAGAGCATGTTGTCGTCCAAGTCGAGGTGACCCAGCAGTTGGCGGAACTGCTCCGGTTGGAACGGCTCCTCCATTGGCTGCGTGCTGACCCAAAAATGGCGCCTGAAGAGCTCTGAGGGCGGTTCGCTGACATGGGGCACTTCGCTGCCCAGTTTGCGCCAGGCACTGTCCATCCGCCAAAGCATCGGCGGAATCCAGGCAAATCCCCCTTCGATCAGCACAAATTTCAGAGTGGGGAAATGTTGGAAGACGCCCTCGAAGATGAGGCTGATCACCTGCGCCTGAAAGGTCTGGGGCATGCCACCGTGATCTTCGATGTAATGGTTAGGGTATCCCGATCCGGTAATGGGTGTGCCGGCGGCGCCGCCGAAATGGATGGCTATGGGCACGTCATGGCGGCAGGCGGCCTCATACATGGGCCAGTATTTGCGTCGTCCAAGAGGCTCTTTTGTGCGGGCGATAAGCAGGGCGTGGACGAATCCTGGATGACTGCCCCACCTGTCGATTTCTACGGCAGAAAGCTCTCCATCTTCCCAGGGAACGATGATCGAGGCACGCAAGCGGGGGTCCGGTTCCAGCCATTCGGCCAACTGCCACTCATTGGTGGCGGTGGCAAAGGCGGCCCCAAAGGCGAGATTGCGCTGTTCGCCCGCGCCGACAAGCGGGTTGAGGACCCCAATCTCGATGTTCCATTCGTCCAGGAGCTGTTTCTGCAGCAGAGGCAGATTTGAACCAGGCGGCGTTCCGTCGCCCGGCCAAGCGTCATGGCGGGCCGCATTGGGCATCGCTCGTGGATAGTGGGAGCCGTCAAAGCCCCTCGGTCCGAAGGTCTGATGATACTCCTGCCAGTGCGGTTCCAAATAGGAACGCAGTACCTCCTGTGTCGGGAAGTAGATATGAATGTCGGTGTCGATTATGGCCGTGTCCAGAGGCGCACGGTATCGGACACCCTGTTGAACTGAGGCTTCGGGATCGGCTGCGTCATGACCATTAGTACGATCTTTCGTTACGGAGCCGCGTTCCGCGATGGCCGTCGAATCGAATTGAGCAGTCATGTTTGTCCTCCCATTGTGTCAGTTGGGGCGAGAATCCAGTTGTGAGAGTGATTCACTGTCTCGCCGCCATGAAGGTCTCTCTACAACCGGTAAAACGTGCGCGCGTTCGCGGTGCAGATCTTTTCTCGCTGATCGGCCGTCAACAGGTCCAGTAAAATGTCCTGGCTATCGTGGCAATGGGGATAATCACTGGCGTAAAGGAGCAGGTCTTCTGCGCCGCACTGTTCGAGAATTTGCGCCAGATGCAGCGGATTCGGCGGCGCGTCCACGGGTTGAATGGTGAAGCGCAGGTGTGTACGCATATATTCGGACGGCCGCCGCCTGACATAAGGCGTATTGTGGCGCAACCCCTTCCACTCTTTGTCGATCCGCCACATCAGCGACGGCAGCCAAGTGAATCCCCCTTCGATCAGCGCGACGCGCAAAGAGGGAAAACGTTCAAAGGCGCCTTCGCAGACCAGGCTGATCACCTGGGACTGAAAGATCTGCGCCATACCGGCGTAGTCTTCAATGAAATAGGACGGCCAGCCAGTAGGCGTCGGGGGATGTCCGGGGGCGCCGCCGTAATGGATGCCAAGCGCGAGGTCGTGCCTGACTGCAGCCTTGTAGATCGGGTCATAGCGGCGATTGCCATAGGGGGCTTCGGCACGCACCGGCAGGATTACCTGTACGAAGCCGGGATGATCGCCCCATCTTTCGACTTCCCTTGCGGCCAGCGGCGGGTTGTGGCTTGGCACAACGATGGATGCCCGCAAACGGGGCTCTTTTTCAAGCCAGTGCTCCACTTGCCATTGGTTTACAGCGGTAGCCAGAGAGGCGGCCAGGTCCTCGTTGCGAACACTCTGGACACGATAGGCGCAGTTCAAAATGCCAATCCCGACATCGTCCAGGGCGCGAGCTTGTACTTCAGCCAGGTCGGGTTTCGGGCTGCTGCCTTCGCGAGCGGCTGTGGGTACGCTATCAGGGTAGTCGGCCGCGTCCGGACCGTTGAACGCAGACTCGCGACAGTAGTCGAGCCAGTGATCCGGCAGATAGGGGTAGAGGGCCTCCAGCGCCGGAACTTCATTGTGAATGTCGCAGTCGATTCGCGATTGTTCAGACATTGCCAATGCTTGAGAAGGGCTGATACAGAGACTTAGACGCTAAAATGACAGCTGGGTGGCTGCGGGCTTCAACCTATATTTTCCCGGAATCATGGTAATCGAATTTCGAGCCGCGGGCAATTCGCTGAACTTCATTGCCGGCAGTTCGTTTCACAGGGCAAGAATTTCGTTCAGGCGGTCGGCAGCCCCCATTTGGCGCGCGCTTTCTCCATCGGGACGAGTTCCTTGACACCGTGAACGGTATGCCCTGGGCCGCCCTCCACCCAGCGTTTGTCTGCTGGTTCGCTGGCCGGCTGGAAACGCACATCGCAACTGAGACGGAAGCGATTGGTCAGATTGGTGGTGGAAGCGTGCATCGTGTGCATCCCAAAGAGGATGACATCCCCCATAAAAAATTCGCTGGTTAGCCACTCACCGCCGAAATTCTCGACGATTTCCATTGGATCTTTTGTGAACCAGCCGTCTATGCCGTCGCGGTCCACGTCCATGCGCCCGTAGGTGTCACGGATGCGGGCAAAACTGGGCAGGATGTGAGATCCCCGGCAAATCGCGAGTGTGCCATGGTCGACCGTCGTGTCTCCTAGAGGTATCCAGATGGTGTGGAGACGGGGTGAACCGCGGCCCATATAAACGAAGTCATAGTGCGCGCCGGTGTACTGTTCATTGCCGACGGCTCGCAGCCACTTGTATTGGAATGTCAGGGCAGGTTCGCCGAAGTAGGATGCAAAAAAGTCGAAAAGCTCAGTTGCCTGGAGGACGGCGAGAACTTCCTCGCTATAGGCGATGCGTCTCATCTTGGCGCCCCGGCCTCCCTTTGGCATAACGCCTTCGAGTACAGGGGCATCCGGGGTCAATACGTTCTGCTCGTGCATGTAGTGCAAGATAGTCGCCCGCGCTTTTTGCACCTTTTCGCGGTCGATGAGACCGCGCAGAAGCAGATAGCCGTCTGCGGCCATTTGGGCGTGGAGGGCAGGCATATCGGCCAATAGATGGCGACTATCCTGGAGTGTGCTGAGGGTATCGCTAGGGTAGTTCATATCCCGAAAACCAAAGCGAATGTTCATCATCACTCCTTTATGGGACACTGAGGCGGGAATCCCGCGACTGGGCGGCAAGTTAAGGGTCGTAGCAGGTTGTTATAGTCGACGTTTGCGGATTTGCAGAAGGGCTGGCCCGCGAACCAGTCCCCAGACGCTCATCGCCAGAGCCAGTCCAACGATCGCCATCGCGACAAATGAGACATCCCGCAAGGCGGATGTCTGCGCCACAGCGACTGCTTCGGTCACGTCGCCTGAAAAATCCGGTCCGGCGTAAACCAAGACACGGCTGGCCCACAGCGCTCCCAAGGCGGCCACCCCTGCCGTATTTCCCAGCGTGCGCCCAATCACATTGACGCCGCTTACCACGCCGAGCCTTTCCCTAGGCACTGAGCCCATGACAGCGCTATTGTTGGGAGACTGAAAGATGCCCATGCCCAAACCCAGGGGCGAGACTCGCAATACATATCCGATAACCGAAGTCTCAGCGGTGAGAGTACTGACAGTGTAGCAGCCGAATGCAAACACTACCAACCCTGCAGTGGCGATGAGCCGATACCCAAAGCGGTCTGAGAGGATGCCAGATATAGGTGAGGCCAGGCCGAAGAAGATCATTGTAGTAGTCAGTAGCAGGCCGATGACGGAAGGATCCAGCTGCAGGAGGTTGCTGAGATAGAAAGGGAAAAGCAGGGTGATGCCACCAGTAACGATGAAACTGATCAGGCGCATCGACAGGTTGAGGCTGAAAAGTGTGTTGCGAAAAAGAGACAGGTCGAGGAGCGGCTCCTTTACGCGCAACTCCGTCCGAATGAACGTTGCGAGAGCAAGCAGAGAGAAAGTCATTAGGGCCAGCATGGCGGGCGATCGAAAGCCGTTGCGCTGGCCGACGGTCAGAAAAAGCATGAGCGCAAGTAGAAAGGCGAAGAAAGTTGAAAAACCGATCCAGTCAAAGCGCTGCCGATCGCCGGGGCTGCCGCCTGGCAGGTAGCGCCACGCCAGCAGGAAGCTGACGCAACCGACAGGAGGGGCAACGAAGAAAATCCAGCGCCAGGAGAGGAGTTCGAGGAGAACGCCGCCCAGGATCGGCCCGGCGATGCCTCCAACCGAAACGGTGGCACTGAAGAGGCCGAGCGCCTTTCCGCGCTCAGATGCGGGGAAGGTTTCGGTAACGATGCCCATACTCAGCGCGGTGGCAAAAGCGCCGCCGATTGCCTGAAGCACGCGAAAAAAGAGGAGGAGCTCGATATTGGGCGCAAGGCCTGCGAGGACGGAGCTGACGGCGAATGCGATCGTGCCACTGAGGAAGATCGGCTTCTTGCCCACCATATCGCCTAGCCTGCCCACGCCCAGCATGATCGCTGTCTGGGTGAGCGAGAAGGCGAGCACGACCCACTGTACAAGCGCGAAGTCGACGTTGAATTCGGTTACGAGCGTGGGCAGCGCCACTCTGACGACGCCGCCGTCGAAAGAGGCGAGAAAGATACCTGAACCAAGCGCAGCGAAGATATGCCACTTGCGCTCGATAGAGGGTTGAACTGTCGGCTTAGCCATTGCGGGCGGAGACTTACACCTTATTGGGTAGGGTGAGTAGAACGGTCCGAGGACCAAGGGCCGCTTCGTGGACGATTAGTGGGAACGCACGGCCGTTTGCATGCTGTGCGGCTGCAGATGTCGGCCGCTAATAATATCGGGAAAGGTTCCGGCCAGCCGATCGCGAAGGCGTGGATCCTGGACCAGTCGGTAAGGCCGAAGTCTTGGCGGTGCGAGAGTTGTTCAAGTTCCACTCTGGGCCCTTCGGAGCGGTGCCCGGGCCTCCAGAATACCCCATGCGCTCAGAATCAGAGCGACGGCGATAATTGCGAGCGCGGTATAGGAGACGTCGCGCAGTGCGGCGACCTGGGCCACAGCAGCAGCTTCGGTGACACTGCCGATGTAATCCGGTCCGGAATGAGCCATCACACGGCTTGCCCAGAGTGCCCCCAAAGCAGCGATTCCGGAAGTACGCCCAAGTGTGCGGCCGATGACGTTAATGCCGCTAACGACGCCAAGACGTTCGCGGGGAACAGAGCCCATAACTGCACTGTTGTTGGGGGATTGAAATAGCCCCATGCCCAGACCCAATGTGGCCACTCGCAGAACGTAGTCGAGAATGGACGTGTCGATGCTGAGCGTACTCACAGTGTAACAGCCGAACGCCATCAAAATAAGTCCAGCGCCGGCGATGCGACGATAGCCAAAGCGGTCGGACAGTGTTCCTGCGAACGGGGAGGCAACCCCAAAGGAAATCCAGGTTGTCGTCAAGAGCAGGCCCACGACCACGGGCTCTAACTGAAGAAGGTTCGTCAGGTAAAAGGGAAGCAAAAGGTAGATGCCCCCGATCACAATGAAGCTAACGAAGCGCATCGAGAGGTTGAGGCTGAACTGTGCGTTCTTAAAGATCGAGAGGTCGAGGAGCGGATCCTTCACGCGACGTTCAGTCTTGATGAACAGAGCCAGGGCAAGCAGTGAGATTGCGAATAGACCTAACATGGCGGTAGAGCGGTATCCGAAACGGGGACCGAATGTCAGGAAAAGAATGAAAGTCAAGAGAAAGGAAGCCAGGAGAAGCGAACCGGTCCAGTCGAAGCGTTGTCTGCCGCCGGGGCTGTCGCTTGGCATGTAGCGCCAGGCAAGAAAGAAACTGACACAGCTGAAGGGAAATCCGACAAAGAAGATCCAGCGCCAAGACAGGAATTCCAGCAGCATCCCGCCCATGAAAGGTCCGGCGACGCCGCCCAGTGAGACGGCGGCACTGAAGAGGCCGAGGGCCTTGCCACGTTCGGAAGCCGGAAAGATTTCGGTCACAATGCCCATGCTGAGGGCGGTGGCAAAGGCTCCGCCAATTGCCTGGATTACGCGAAACAGGAGGAGAAGCTCGATATTTGGCGCCAGACCGGAGAGGATTGAACCGATCAAGAAGGCCACTGTGCCGGCTAGGAAAACAGGCCTCTTGCCTATCATATCGCCCAATCTTCCCACGCTCAGGATAATGGCGGTTTTTGTCAACGTAAAGGAAAGAACGACCCACTGAACAAGTGTGAAGTCGACCTGAAGCTCGTTTACCAGGGCTGGCAGTATGACAACAACGATGCTGCCCTCTTTCGAGTCCAGGAAGATGCCGCTGCAGATGGCGGCAAAGATGAGCCATCTTTGCCTTGTTGAGAGGGAGTCAGAGAGAGGGGTCATGGATTAGGAAAACGATATTGGCGCCGCACGAGACGGAAGAGGCAGATTGGCCTCAAGAGAGCCAAGGATCATAGGTAGGTCCTCGAGATATGGTCAAACAACAGTCTGATGGGACACAATTGCCATCGGTGACAGAAAGTGACCTGTCCGGCCAGCAGATTTCCGGAACGTGGATTCTACTTCCCTCAGATAGGCAGTAATGTTGACCCTCGCTGCGGGGGGACCGTGCCGGCTACGAAGAAACCGGTACCGGCCGTACGGCCGAACGCGAGTGGAGAGTTTCCCATGCAATCAACGCCAGAGTGAAGGCGACCAGGGCCATGGCCGCGTAGGCAACATCTTGCAGCGCCGCAATCTGGGGCGAGGCTGCTGCCTCCGTCACTGCGCCGCTGAGGTCGGGCCCGGCATATGCGTTGACGCGGCTGGCCCACACGGCGCCTAGTGCGGCCACGCCGGCGGTGCGTCCTAAGAAGCGGCCGATCGTGTTGGTCCCGCTTGCGATGCCCAGCCTTGCGCGGGGGACAGAACTCATGACTGCGCTGTTTGTAGGTGAATGTGAGATCCCAAAGCCCAGGGCAACTGGCGCGACCCGTAGAACAAAGTCCGCAGCTGTACTGGCGGCGCTGAGTGTGCTGACTGTGTAGCAACCGAAGGCCAGGATTGCCAAGCCCACGCCTGTGATCAGTCGAACGCCGTACCGATCGGACAGGGTGCCAGAAACCAACACGGCCACACCGAACCAGATCCAGAAAGTTGTCAGGAGCATGCCGGCAAGCAAAGGCTCAATCTGCAAGATATTGCTCAGATAGAATGGAAACAAGAACCACAGACCACCCATTGCAACATTGGTGATGATCCGAATGGCCAAGTTTACGCTGAACTGAGAGTTCTGAAACAGCGAAAGGTCGACAAGCGGATCCTGCACGCGTGCCTCATTACGCACAAACTGCCAAATCGAGAGTAGAGATACTGCGAACAGTCCCAGCATGACGGGAGAACGGAATCCGACGCGGTCGCCAAATGTCAGATATAGCATAAGTGCCAGAAGCCCCGCAAAGAGGAAGAAGGAGCCGGTCCAGTCGAAACTCTCCCGGCCGGTGGGGCGAGTCGTAGGCAGATAGCGCCAGGCCAAAACCAGGCTGATTGCGCTCAAAGGCTGACCTACAAAGAAGATCCAGCGCCACGATAGTGTTTCTAAGAGGGCTCCGGCGAGCATAGGTCCGACGATGCTTCCAGCCGCAAAGATCGCGCCGAAAGCGCCCAGTGCTTTGCCGCGCTCGGAAGAGGGAAAGTTTTCGATCACAATGCCGTAATTCAGGGTGATGGCGAACGCCGCGCTCACGGCCTGCAGGACGCGAAAGAAAAGCAGCAGCTCGATGGTGGGCGCGAGACCGGGGAGGATCGACGTGACCATGAAGGCGATTGTGCCGCCTAGGAAAACGGGTCGCTTGCCGACCATATCTCCCAGCCGCCCCACCATGGGCATGATCGATGTCTGGGCAAGGGTGTAGGAAAGGAGCACCCACTGACCAACGTCAAAGTCAATATTGAATTCGCGCACGATGGCAGGCAGGACGACGGCTGCAGAACTGAAGACCAGAGATGCCATAAGGATGACGCCGGCCAAGGCAGCCAGAATCTGCCATTTGTGCTCGTAAGAAGGATTGTTCAGGGATTGGTCCATTACGTTGGGGAAAGGTGAAGGTCGTAGACCGCTCAGGGTGGGCCGGCGTCGCTTGGGGCGGTTGGCTCCTTTTCAGCGGTGCGGCGGGTGATTGTCAGTAGGCTGTTCGGTTGAAGCAGTTGCACATCGATCAGCGTGACGACGCGGTCCGGCCAGCGCACTTCCAAGGCGATGATACTACTGTCAGGGGGCATTCCAAAGTGCTGGCGGGCGCTGCGGCCTGACAAGTAGCCTCCCGCGGCGTGCACGCTGCGGCGATAGACGCCGGTCGAGCTATGCAGTAGAAGCTCGGCGCCCAAGGCACGCGAGTTTCCGTTGCCGAAATGGCGCAGATCCACAAGCAGGGACTTTCCGCTGCACAACTGGTTCTCGAAGAGTTGGGACGGGGATCGCAGGTTGTTGATCAGCACGTCCAGGTCGCCGTCGCCGTCAAAGTCGGCCATGCTCATGCCTCGGCCGCCGGCGGTACTGTTCAGCTTCCATTCGGTTGCGGGCGTGAAGCGATTGCCTCCGTCGTTGCGGTAGGCTTGGTTTTCCTCAACGAGCTCATCGCCGGGCAGATGGCGGAAGATCTCCATGGCGGTCATACCGTTGACGACGTAGAGGTCGAGCAGGCCGTCCTGGTCCAGGTCGCCGAATTGGGCGGACCAGCTCCAGCCGCTATAGGGGATTCGCCATGCCTCGGCCTGATCCGACCATGCATCGCCCTGTCGTTCCTGCAGAACGTTGGCCATCACCTGGGGACCGTCTTCGGGGCTGGGCGGAGGCATGGTCTCCATGACCGGCAGCCACTGGCTCATGATTTCCGGGTCTTCGGAGTAGGGGTGCATGTCGGCGGCGAACAGCTCCATCTGGCCGTCGTTGTCGATGTCGCCGCTGTCGAAGCTCATGGTGCTGAATGTGGTTGTGGCGAAGGGTTCGGTCGCGAGCCAGCCGCCGTTGCGCTGGCCGAGGAAGGCGATATCGCGAACGTCGAAGTCGTTGCCTACGAGAATATCGGGGCGCCGGTCGCCGTTCAGATCCTGAAGGTGGAGCGCCAGCCCTTGTGCTCGTGACGCTAAACGCGTGGACAGAAAGCTTCCGTTGTTATTCTTGTAGACAAATACACCGTTCTGGTCGGTAGCATCAAGGGCGCGTCGGCCTATCTGTTTCTCAAGCGAAGCGTCATACGATGCCGTAACCAGATCGAGGTCGCCGTCGGCGTCCAGGTCGCCCCACTGGAGCGAGTAGGCGAAGCCGTCGACTCCCTGTAGACGCG
This sequence comes from Caldilineaceae bacterium, assembly GCA_963662575.1. Taxonomy (GTDB): domain Bacteria; phylum Chloroflexota; class Anaerolineae; order Caldilineales; family Caldilineaceae; genus Bin5. The sequence goes on along the minus strand of OY759723.1, from coordinate 3,232,747 downwards.
CTGGCTTCTGTTCGCTTGTGAAGGGCAGTGCACTGTCCTCGCCGCCTCTGTTGCGCCAGTAGAGAAGAATACCTGAGCGGCTGGTGGCGGTTATGTCGAGCCAGCCGTCGCCGTCTACGTCGACGAGCGCGAGCCCGCGCAGGCTGCCGTCGAGCAGGAGCTGTGGGCGGAACTGCCAGCCGCCTTTGTTCCAGAAGATTTGGTTGGGACCAAGAAGATTGGCCAGGACGAAGTCTTCGTCGCCGTCGTTGTCGAGGTCGCCCACGGCCAGGCCGGCGCCATTGCTGGTGAAATAAGTGACGCGTTCGAAGGCCGTGCCGGTAACGTGGGGCAGTTCATGTTCGACGAAGCTGCCCGTACAGGGACGTGGTTCCGCGTCTGCCTGTTCCGCCTCCGTAGCGTACGGACTCAAGGGACGGACATCGATATGGAGCCGGTCGGCATGCAGGTTGGTGGATGTCTGAGTGGGCAGGTGTTCAGGGGCGAGACCCGCTGAACAGCCGGAAAAGAGGAGTGCAGCGAAAAGAATTGCAGGGAAGAAAGTGCGCATATTGACCGCTATTACTACCTAGCCCTTCATCCCCGTCACCGAAATGCCTTCGATAAATGTACGTTGGGCGAAAAAGAAGGTAATGATAATTGGAAGCGCGACGAGCGTACTCACAGCCATCAGATAGGGTATTCCATTGCTGAAATTACCAATGTCGTTTGCCCGTGTCGACAGCTGTTCGATGCCCAAGGCAAGTGGGTAGCGATTCTCGTCGCGAAGATAGATCAGTGGGCCAAGGTAATCGTTCCAGGCCCAGAGGAACCGAAAGAGCGCCACCACAGCCAGGGCGGGCTTGGTCAGCGGCAGGATGATGCGGAAGAGAATGCCAAATTCGCTTGCGCCGTCGATGCGAGCGGCGTCAGAAAGCTCCTCGGGCAGCGTCATGAAGAACTGGCGCAGTAGAAAGACGATGTACGGATGGCTGAACAGCGCCGGCACAACCAGAGGGCGGTAAGTATCAAGCCAACCAAGCCATTTGAAGGTGATGAAGAGCGGCACCATCGTCACTGCCCAAGGCAGCATCATCGTCATTATCACCAGCCAGAAAACTTTATCCCGTCCTGGCCAACGAATGCGGGCAAAACCGTAAGCGACGATGGTTGAAGAGAGCACCGTAAAAGCTACCGCAGGTACCGTATAGAAGACGATAGAGTTGATCGCGTACCTTGAGAAGGGCAGAATTTGCCATCCCTCGATAAAATTCATGGGATGGATTGGAAAGGGCAACAGGATCGGTGGCACAGTGTAGACCTGCGAGTCTACCTTTAGCGCCGAACTGATCATCCAGTAAAGAGGAAAGGCGAAGCTGAGAGTAAGTGGGATTAGCACACCGTACTTGATGAACTCAAGCAAAATCGACTGCCAGCGTCTGGTTATATCAGGGTTATAGCGCGGCGCGGGTCTGGTGTTGCTCTCAGTGGCGAGGGAGGTCATTTGTCACCCCCGTAATAGACCCAGCGGGCCGAGGACTTGAATATGATGACTGAAAAAGCAACGATAATCAAGAAGAGAATCCAGGCTAAGGCGGAAGCCTTTCCCATTCTCAAGTATTCAAAGGCATTGCGATAAAGATGTATCAGGTAGAACTCTGTCGAGTTCATGGGGCCGCCTTCGGTAAGCAGCCAGGGAACGGTAAACTCCTGAAAGGCGACGATCAGACCCATTATCAGATTGAACAAAATGATTGGGGACGTCAACGGAATCGTGATGTTGAGAAACTTGTGCCACAAATTGGCACCGTCCACTGTCGCGGCCTCGTAGAGAGAGCGGGGAACATCCTGCAATGCGGCCAGAAATATAACCACGGCGGCACCTTGTGCCCAAACCGCGACCACGATCAACGAAGGTTTGGCCCAGCCCGGACTGGAGAGAAAGGGGATGATGGGAAAACCAAAACTGCGAAGGATTCCGTTGATCGCGCCATATTGCACATTCATCAGGAACTGCCAAACCATCGCTGATGCAACCGCGGGAACGATAGACGGGATGTAAATCACGCTGCGGAAAAAGGAACGGGCCACGATATCGGAGTTCAACAGATTTGCAATCAGAAAGGCCGCGCCGACCCCTAATGGGACGCTAAGCCCCACATAGTAGAGCGAGTTGTACATTACGTTCCAGAAGTGGGGATCGTCAAAGAAGAGGGTTGAATAGTTCTTAAACCCCAGAAAAACAGGCGGGCGCAACAGATCGTAACGGGTCAGGCTGTAATAAAGCGAAGATAACAGCGGGTAGATCGTAAAGAAGAGAAAACCCAGGGCCCATGGTGATACGAAGAGAATTCCCAGGCGCAGATTGCGCCAATCCCTGGGCGTATAACGGCTGACCTTCTCTGTGACTGCGGCCATACGGGATCCTTCTTTGTTTAGTACAGCCAGCGACCAGGCCTTTCAGCGCTGATCGCTGGCCGGTTGCATCTAGAGTCCTTGGGCTTCCCACTCGTCTACGGCGCGCTTCTGCAACTCTGCGACAGCCTCGTCTGGTGTGATCAAGTCGCGATAGACCTGTTCACGCAGATCCCAGAGTTGTGTATTCACGAACCAATGGATTGGCGACCGGCGGCCAACGATCCAGTCGGTCACCTCATCGATGTTGTCGATGTAGAAGCGGAGACCGGGGAATGTATCCGGATCGATCGTGGTCAGCCAGGTCTCGACGCCCATAATCCAACCAACTTCATTGAAAATGATGTCTAGAGGCTCGTTTGTGTGCAGGTATTCGGCAACTTTGAACATGCCATCCGGGTTTTTGCCGTCCCTGTAGATCTGTACCATATGGGGTCCGGTAGCCATGATTTTGGCGCCCTCGCGGAATCCGGGTACGGGCGCCCAGGTGGCGCGATTGTGGACCGCCACTTCAGGTTTCTGGATCTGGGTCTCGCCGGCGTGCCAATAACCCTCGATGATCATCGACTGTACTTCGGCGTTGAAGGCGGCGCCCCACGTGCCCTGCCCTTCGACCGAACGCAGACCGGCGAAGTTGTCAGGTCCGATGAAGCGGAAGAACTCGGACTGCGTTTCGATACCCTGGGCCATCAACTCGTGGTCCAGGTCGAAGGTCTGCTCCTCGTCGTTCCACCAGGAGTGGCCGTAGGAAGTGGCTATGAAATCCGGTTCACCGGCCATTGCATCGATCGGGTCAAGGCCGATGCGTTGAACGTTGCCGCCATCGTCAAACACGGAAAGTTCCTTATGCCATTCGAGGACGCCTTCCCAGGTCAGTGGCGGGTTGTCCGGATCGAGGCCGGCCTCTTCCACATGCTGGGCATTGTAGTTCAACCCATACCAGAGGAAGGACTCGACCGAGGGTACACCGATCAGATCGGCGCCGTAAAAGCCACCTTGCCAGACGGCGTCCACCACGTTGTTCGGGTCGATGATCTCACTGGAATCCACCATGTCGTTGACAGGCAGACAAACGCCGCGGGCCCAGAGGCCGGGATAGTCCATGTTGGAGCCACCGTCCGGTGGGTCGCCCGCTGCCAGCGCGGTCAGAACGGCTTCATTGTTTGTGCTGCCGCGATAGTCAAGCGTCGTGTTTTCGCCCACATGGTCCTTGAAACTGTCAAGTTGAGAAAAGGACTCTACTGCGGGGTCCAGGTTGCCCCAAGCGTACCACCAGGAAATTGTCTGCGGTTCGGCCGCGGCGGAATCGCCAGCGCCCCCATCTACGGGCGCGGCAGCCGGCGCCGCGCAGGCGGCCAGAGCCACTGAGCCGGCAGCAATGCCTGTTGTACGCAGAAAGTCGCGGCGGCTAAGAGTTCGTCTTGTCATGCAGTCTTCCTCCTTGGAGTGAATGAATATCCTTTGAAACCCAATCTCTGATATGGAAGGCCCGGTTCTGCTTGGCAGATGGGCCCGGCAGTTGCAACAAGCCGTTGTACAAATTCGACTTTGGAATGTCGTTCTTGGCGGGAAAAGTTGAAATGCAGAACAAGAGCCACATTTTGGCGCATCTCGACTGATCTTAGCGGGGGAGGCGCAGCAATCAGCGAGAATGGGCTCAGCCCACATTTCAAAAGGAACTGCTCAACAATACGCATATCAGTTAGCTGATATGCGTAGGCCTTGCCCTAGTTGGTCTGCTGGGCAGCGCCTGTTTGGTGTCGAGTGTAACAGTGTAAAGGACTGCATGCAAAAAATGCAGGGCAGGCGAATCCAGATTCGGACGCCAGAATAGCCCAACAAGGGCGCCCACAAGGGGGGGGGGCCCTACAGATTCAGACGCGAACACGATTCAGGCAGCGTCACAAGGCTTTGTCCAGCTGCGATACAACTGCCTTGGGTTGGAACGGTTTATGTCTACAGATGTCGCGCTAAAAAAAATTACAGCTACTCTGCCAGGCTTCGAAAACGGTTCCTCGCCGTCTTTGATCGACCGTGGCCAGTTTCGTTCTCGGAAACTCACTGACTTTCAGCAGCCCTCGTTCACCTTCAGGTATTCTCCGGGCGAGAGTCATGACTTGTCAGGGCCAGTGCGTCTGAATTTCGGTCGCTATTATAGCACACGAAGGGCACCGAAATGGGGCACGCCTGCGTTGGGTACTGGGCATATACATCTTGTTGGGGGAAAACTTTCGGGTGATAGTCAGTTTTCCGACCGGCTCGTTTACGTCTGGCAGGAATGCCGGTCTTAGCGCTTTTCTCTTTGCGAAAGGGCTTGAGAGCAAAGCGGAGCAAGATGGTCAAGTTGTGCCGCGCATGACCCTGACTGATGCGACTGTTGTCCTCATCCAAGAACCGGTGGATTGAGTTCTTGAAGCTCCAGTGGTTGCGTGTGGAAGTCAAGAGCAAATCAGCATCGGAGGAAAAGACGGAATTCACGATAGATGCAGATAACTTGGGGGCTGATGCGAGCATTTCGTTCATTGTGGATCGTTTGTGTCAGATTCATCTTGATGGTGGGGCGCAGGTTTTCTCGTCTGTGTGTTGGACGAGAGTTTATGAGCGTTTACGAGTGTTTGCGTGATGTCTGAACTACCGTTCATGAGAATTGTTTGTTGGGCTGCAATGAGGGCTTCGCTGGTGCACGTGGGCGCGTATGAGGTCTAACGAGATATGTACAAGAGTTGTACGTCCGGTGATATGGTGGGACATGATTGGTCGGGTCAAGTCGGGTCACGTCGGGTCAGGTAGGTATAAGTCGGGTCAAAGCGGGCGATATTTTTTTCGGGCCCTTTTTTGTTGTTACGCTTTTGCATCAGTTTTTCCGCTTCTGGAGTCTGTTCCCGGTTCTGGCAAGTTCTCTCCGACACACGCAGACGCCAGACTCACGCCGGTCACCTGGCGATTTGGGGGGGCAGAGTGTCGTGTCTGGACGGTTAATGTCGGGTCAGGTCGGGTTAAGTCGGGTCAGAGCGGGCAGTGTTCTTTTTTGGGACTTATGCGCTTGACTTCGCGCGCGTTAGCTCGCTGTCTTTGCTGGGTAATGGGCAGATTGATTGTCGGCAGTTTACAGTCTTGAAAGGGCCCTCCTTCGCCTCCAGATTCCCTGCCAGCGGGAAACATGGCTTCATGATGATGATACCCTTTCAATTGTGCCCATTCGTATATCGGCACAGGGCTATTATACCACTGATTTTGATGCATTTGCCTTGGATTTGGGGATGGATAAGAAAGCGAAATGTCAACGATCCTAAGGCTGTGGAATGAACTATGACGTTGAGACTGGCTAGCAGAATTGCCACGCTGCTTAAGCAGGAACGCGAACGGGCTTTGTCCTCTGCTTTGGCTGCGTGCATTCGAGCTCTTGCCCAAGTGGTCGGAACTGAGCGGCAAGGCTGTTTCTCTGCGGTAGAGATCGACTATAAAATAATGAACTGAGATTGACAGAGTGTGACTTCTTAAGGCGGGAACCGATGTCGGGCCAGCTTTCAGTCCGGCTCGAATCTTCCAGGAGGCAACAACACCATGTTTATCGTTATCGGCACCGCCACCGTTGATCTTTTCGTGTCCAATCTGGCGGCGATGCCCCGCAGCGAGGGTGACGAGTTCACGGTCGACAGTCTCGTGTTCCACGACGAGCCGCTGAGAACCTCGCTGGGGGGAAACGGGGCCAACTCGGCCTATGCTCTTGCGCGCCTGGGCTCGCCTGTGGAACTGGTCGGGGGTCTGGGCGAGGATCATCTGGGCGATTGGATGGCGGCGCAACTGGCTGATGTGGGCGTGGGCATGGCAGGGGTCAGGCGTTATCCGGGAATGGGCACCGCCACCACACTCATACTCAGCGACTTGCAGCAGAATCGCCTGGCATTTCATCACGAGGGGGCCAACAGAAGCGTGGACGACAGTTCGATCAACCATTCTATGATAAGTCGCTTGGACATGCTCTTGTTGACGAGCTACTCGATCATGCCGGGTCTGCGTCCTCAGGGCGCGGTCGAGCTGTTTCGGAGGGCCCGTCAGAGCGACACTCGCACAGCTGTTGACATCGGTCCGGCGATCGGCGAGCCGGCCCGGCTGGCCGAACTGCGCCCGCTGCTGGCTTACACAGATTTTTTCATTTGCAACGAGCACGAGTTAGCTGTTTGTACTGGTGGGGCAGAGCTGGCTGCGGGAATGGCCGCGATCCTGGAGGGCGGCGCAGGTTGTGTAGTCATCAAACGCGGCGAGGCAGGCGCGGTGGTCTTGGAACGAGATGGCACTTCTGCGGACACGACGGGCGAGCCGACTTATGTGCCCGGATTCTCGGTTGACGTGCAGACAACTGTAGGCGCGGGCGACTCATTCAACGCTGGATTCCTGCTGGGGATACAAGAAGGGACCTCTGCCGAGCAGTCAGCTCGGTTTGGTAACGCGGTTGCGGCCACTGTTGTCTCTACGCCTGACAGACCGTTGGCTGCTTTGTCACGAGAGGCTGTCATTCGTCTGATCGGACCGTCATAACGCCGGCAGCCGACTTTTCGACAGAACAACGTTCCCCGGCCTGTAGCACGCGTACAGGCTGCTCCAGCGCAGCCGCCGACGCGATGAAGGTATCAGTCGGTGCGGTGTTGAAGGTGAACATCTCGTAGTGGCAGGGGATCGCGAGCTTTGCGTTTATGGCGCAGGCGAGCGTGGCGGCTTCGCTGCCGTTGAGATTGCCTGCCACCCTCCGCTCCGGCCGGCTTCCGTTTATCGGAAGGATGGCCACATCCACGTTGATATGCGTCAGCCGCTCCAGCAACCCGCTGAAATGGACTGTGTCCCCACTGTGATAGACGGTCCATGGGCCGAAGCGCGCTACGTAGCCGAGGAATCTGCAGCGATCCTCTTCATCCTTCTCCAACTCTTCGTGGGCGGCGGCGATTCCGTGAAAGCGGAAGGCGCCCACCTCTCTGTAGTCTCCGTCGTCCAGGCCCACTGGCCAGGAAGGGTCGCATGCAAGCCGCTCGGCTACGAATGTTCGATTGGCTTCAGGTATGACGAGCTGCAGGCCAGGATTTGCCTCCATCAGAGGGCCCAGAGTCTCCCCGTCCAGATGATCGGTGTGGTTGTGGCTTGAGGTGACTACGTCGATGAAATCAAGCATTTCGGGCGCGACGACCCGCTCGGTCATGCGGATATGGGGTTTGTCGGTGGCGGCGTATTTTTTTGTGAGGGAATCGGAGAGATAGGGATCGAAGAGAAGGAAGCGGCTGTGCCATTTGAGCAGAAAGCCGCTCTGACCTAACCACCAGATGTGCAGGACGCGTTCGTCGCCGGTTGCATCCTGCACATCCTGGAGGAAGGCCTCTTCCTGGAGGAAGGGTTTAATCAGTGACATTGGAAGTGACTATGCGTTCTCGATGATTTCCTGGCTGAGCTCACCAGTCTCCTCATTCTTCATGATGACTTTGACCTGGCCGCCCGACATCCGTTCTGTTTTCAGGATGGTCAGACCGGCAGCGGCAGCGAGCGCTTCGGCCGGGTCGGGTTCAGTTGCGGTGGCTGCGACTTGCCCGCGGCTGTCACGGATGAGGGGGACATTGTCGCGCCCGCGCCAGACTTCCAGCTCCACCGGTTCCCATTGGCGGGAGGAAGCAGAGCGGTAGCAGGAGTCGATCACAGCATTCACCACATAGCCGTCATAGAAGTTTTCACGCGGCTCGCTGCCCTGGTCGATGGCGTTGAACATATCTTCGAACATATCGCTGTATCCCAACTCGACCACCTCGTCGCCGACGGGGAAGAGCCAGCCGCTCTCCGATTCGGCCTTTTCAGCGACGTAGCCGGCGCCGGCGCCGCTGGTGTACATTTCATAGCCGGTGCGCAGAAAGTGATTGAGCCAGATGGTGCCTTCGGTGCCGGCGACTTCGTCGCGCAGGTCCATGCCGCCGCGGAAGGTCCAGCTTACTTCGAACTGGCCGATGGCGCCGTTCTCGAAGCGGATGAGGGCGATGCCGTTGTCTTCGGCGTCGATAGGGTGGACGAGGGTGTCGGCCCAGCACATGACCTCGACTGGTCGGATGTCTTTGCCGATAAAACTGCGGACGATTTCGATACAGTGGCAACCGAGGTCGACGATGGCGCCGCCGCCGGCCTGTTCGAGGTCCCAGAACCAGTCGCTGTGTGGACCCGGGTGCGTTTCGCGCGAGCAGGCCCAGGTTACGTCGCCGAGGGCGCCGTTCTCAACGGAGGCGATGGCCTTCAGGGTCTTGGGCGTGTAGCAGAGGTCTTCGAGATAGCCGCCGAAGACACCAGTTGCTTCGACCTTGTCCAGCATACGCTTGGCTTCTACAGCAGTGCGGCCGAGTGGCTTCGTGCAGAGAATGGCCTTGCCGGCGTCGGCGGCCAGATTGACGCACTCTTCATGAATATGATTGGGCAACCCAATGACGACTGTGTCGATATCGTCAGAGGTACAGGCTTCGGTCAGATCGGTCGTCCATGCGGGGATGCCCCATTCCTGCGCGAAAGCCTTGGCCCGTTCTGCAGAACGGGAGTAAACGAGCTGCACACGATCTTTTCCTCTGCCGCCGTTGAGAGCCATGGTGTAGAACATGCCGATCAGGCCGGTGCCAAGCATGGATATTTTGTGTTCCTGCACGTCAAACGCTCCTTCCTAAGTGGATGTAAGAATGTAATTCTTTCAGAATATGATAGTCAGTCCGGAAGCGCACGTCAAAGTTGTCGATAGCTCCAGATGGAGAGCGTCGCTATGGCTATTCGTCCAATCTCAGCGGCCTCTTGCTACTTCCAGGGCAGCCTGGGCAGCCGCGGGGATGCGGGGGCCGAAGGCGGCGAATCGTTCATCCTGCGTCTGGCCGCGCACGTAGCGGACATAAATCTGGGCGATTATGACCGTAACCCGAAACAGGCTGAGCGCATGGTAGAAGTGAATGGCAGACAGGTCGCGGCCGCTATGTTCGGCGTAGTGGGCGACAAGCTCCTCGCGCCGCAGGAAGCGGTCGTCGAGCGGCATCATCGCCATTGTTCGAAAGTGGGGCGGATCGTCGGGCAGACACCACCATGCCAGCAATGCGCCTAAGTCGGAAAGGGGATCGCCGAGGGTACACATATCCCAGTCAAAGACGGCGGCGACACGTCCAGGCTCGCCGGCATCCAGCATTACATTGTCCAATTTATAGTCGTTATGGACCAGAGCTGGCACGGCTTCCGGTGGTTCGTTGCTTCGCAGCCAGTCATAGACCGCGTCCAACGCAGGCAGATCCTCCAGCTTCGCCGCCTGCCAGCGCCGCCACCACCCGTCGATCTGGCGCCTGATGAAACCGGCCGGCCGACCCAGATCTCCTAAGCCAATCGATTCAAAGTCAACCGCATGGAGATCAGATAGTGTCTCAACAAGCGCTCTGCTCATTCGTGCCGGTGCATCGGAGCAAGCGTTGTAGACCGCCGGAATCGAATCGCGGACGACGATGCCGTGCCGACGCTCCATAACAAAGAAGGGTGCACCGACGATGGACTCGTCATCTGAGAACAGGTAGGCCCGAGGTGCGAGCGGGAAAGCCTGCCAGAGACGCAACAGCACCTTGGACTCTCTGGCCATGTCATGGGCGGAAGGCGCGACGGGACCGAGCGGAGGGCGGCGCAGCACGTACTGATGGCTGCCATAGTCAAGCAGATAGGTGAGATTGGCCGCGCCGCCGCCGAATTGGCGGACGGTCAAGGGATTTTCCGAACCTGGCAGTTTGCCGAGGAGGAATTCCGCGACGAGGTGTTCGTCAAATCGCTCATCGGAGCGAACGGCGATGGTATCAGATGCGGAAGGGGAAGCCATGGGTAACTGGACACTTATGAACAGATGTAGGTTGATTTTCTTTTGGTCAGCGCACTGTTCTCTTGCGGGCGATTATATCGCAACTCCTTCGTTCTGCCCTTATATGGTCCTGCCGTTTGCGCTCGCGGATCGGTGGACCTTTTGCAGTTGTTTCCTGCTTTGACAACTGAAGGGATATCAAGTACCGTTCAGGGGCTGACAGTACGCGCGCATAGTACGATGTCCGGTGACGCCGTACAGGGCAAAATGGCGGCAACAGTTCATCAGTGGAGGCCTGTAGACCACTGTGGTCGGCGCGGCCAGCTACTTCACTACCGGACGAGTCGAGTCGTCACTCCCCTGACATGACCGATAGCCCTACGCGTGTACAGTACCATCAGCTTCTTGGCTCAGGAATGCAGTTGAACCTGACTGCGGTCCAGGTATTGGTGACGACTGAGTCGAGTATTCTGAGCGAGTCGCCCAGAGTGGACATTCTGTTGTTGCGGCGTGAGGGCGAAGCTTGGACCGAAGCGCAGCGAGCACGGTTGCCGGACGGTGTTCGCGACAGCGCGGCGGCACACGTCCTTGTAGAGTTCAAGTATACTGAGTCGGTGACCGAGGATGGAATCCTCCAGGCCGCTGCATATGATCTCTTTTACCGGCAGGTGCAGAGGTTGTCGAAGGAACAGACACTGCCCGTTTTGCTGAGCGCTAAGACGCCACAAAAGAGCCGGCTGGCCTTGTGGGGATTCGAAGAAGTGCAGAGGGGCGTCTTTCGTACCACTATCCCCTTTGTTGGACGTGTGATGCTGTTGGCGCTCAACCGGCTGCCGGTGCGTTCCAATAATGCCTATGTCAAGCTCTTTGCCAGTCGCGAACAAGAAAGGGATGCCGGCTTTGCCTCGCTGGACAAGTCAGTGTGGGCAGAATCAGCTGATATGTACGCCTATGTTCTCGGTCTGCGCCAGACGCTTAACGTGAAAGGAGAGTTGAACATGGCGGAAGTGTTGACTCCGGAGAAGGTGTTGGAGTATGGCAGGAAAATACGTCAGCTTGTCTTTGAAACGGGTACGCCCGAAGAAAAGCTGGCGGGCCTCAGCGCGGAAGAAAGGCTTGCCGGTCTCAGCGCCGAGGAGCGTCGAAAACTACTTCGCCTTCTACTAGAAGAGATGGATGCTGATAAAGGGGACGAGGCCGACGCAAATGGAGAAGTAACCTAGTCTTCATTGTGTCGGGCGTAGATTGACTTACAAATCGACACCGGACGCCAATGCTCAGCCTGATTTATCGTCCGGTTGTTCAACGAGTGTTGAGAGTCAACGAAATGAAAATCACAGATGTCCGCGCAGTGCGCGTCAATTTCCCCGCTCCTTCGGTGAGGACAGAGCCCCGGCGCAAGGGCTGGGCAGAGACTGCAGAAGTCGCTAATCCCATGTCCTGGTATCCCAAAGTCAAGCGGCACCGGAGCCTTTGGACACCCAGTCGCTGGGGGCCGGTCTGGTGCAAAGTTACCCTTGAGGACGGCACCTGGGGCCTGGGGCTGACCGACAATGGACGGGTAACTGCGGCTATTATAGACGATCACATTGCCCCCAATCTCATCGGAGAGGACGGTCTGGCAATTCAGCGGCTGGCAGACATGATGTTTCGCATGACGAAGCCGTACGGTTCGGTCGGGCTTGCAGCCTACGCGGTCAGTGCGGTGGACCTGGCGCTTTGGGACGCCAAGGGCAAATTGCTGGACCGGCCAGTTTACAGTCTGATTGGTGGTGCGCAGAAGGACAAACAGTTCTGTTATTCGACCGGCAACGATCTGGACTGGTACAAGGAACTGGGTTTTCGCGCGTTCAAACTGGCCTGCCCTTATGGCCCAGCCGATGGACTGGACGGCTTGCGCAAGAACGAGCAGATGGTGGCCGAAGCCAGGGAACTGGTCGGCGACGAAGCCGAACTGATGCTGGACTGCTGGATGGCCTTCGACATCGAATACACGGTACGGCTGGCCGAAATTCTGCGCCCTTACCGGCTCAAGTGGATGGAGGAGTGTCTGCTTTCGGAAGACCTCGACGGGCATGTCGAGGTACGCGAGCGAATCCCGTGGCAGACGCTGAGTACCGGCGAACACTGGTATACTCATATGCCCTTCCAATGGGCGTTGCGGCACAACGTCGTCGACATTCTGCAACCGGACATAAACTGGGTGGGCGGCCTGAGCACCTGTCTGAAGATCGCGTCAGCCGCTGACGCCGCCGGCAAGAAGGTTATACTGCACGGAGGAGGGCGCAATCCTTTCGGCCAGCATTTCACCCATGCCGTTGCCTGCGTCCCGTGGTTGGAGTACTTTATCGGTTCTGCACCAGGCGTGCCATTGCAGGAGTCTGCAGGCATCCCCGGCCAGGCAGTTGCAGAAGACGGCTGGCTGGTGCCCTCCGATGCGCCAGGCTTCGGGCTTGAAATTTCGGAAGAGTGGATCGAACCATATTTTTGAGGCACATCTTAGCGACTGACGAAATCATTGCGCGGCTCGTCCAATCTATCCACAAGGAGCATCCACATGCTTAGCAGCAAACAGATTGACTTTTATCACGAGAACGGCTACCTGGGCGTGGAAGGCGTTCTGTCGTCTGACGAGGTGGCGGAACTACGCAGGATAACCGATGGATTCGTTCAACTCAGCGCGGGCGTTACAGAGCATACGGACGTCTTCGACCTGGAGCCAGGTCATACGCCGGAGTCGCCCAAGCTGCGGCGGCTCAAGGATCCTGTCATGCAGCATGAGGTGTACAGGAAATTCCTCAATCATCCTGGAATCCTGGACATTGCCGAACAGCTTGTCGGGCCTGGGCTGCGCACGAATGGCAATAAACTCAACATGAAGTCACCGGAATACGGCAGTCCGGTAGAGTGGCATCAGGACTGGGCTTTCTATCCTCATACCAATGATGATCTGCTGGCTGTGGGCGTCAGCATGGACGAAATGAAGTACGAAAACGGTTGCTTGCTTGTCATTCCCGGCTCGCACAAGGGCCCTATTTATTCGCATCACCAGGACGGGCACTTTGCCGGCGCGGTCACGGAAGAGGTGCCGGACGCGGATAAGGCAGTGCCTATCGAGTTGGAGGCCGGCGGCATTTCGATCCACCATGTGCGGACGCTGCATGCTTCGGCAAAGAACGTCTCCTCCCGACCCCGAAGGCTGCTTCTGTATCAGTACTGCGCTGTGGACTCCTGGTTTCTGCAAGGATACCCGAATTGGGAAGCATACGCGGATTCCGTGTTGCGCGGCGAACCCTGCAACCGACCCCGGCTGACAGATGTGCCGGTGTTGATGCCATTTCCTGAATCGCTGCGCGGTGGCTCAATTTACGAGACACAGACGATTCTCGAGAAGCCGGTCTTCGCAGGCGCGGAATGAAGTGCCCATGATAATCGACAGCCACTGCCACGCTTGGGAGCGCTGGCCCTACCAGCCGCCCGTGCCGGACTTTCACGGCAAGGGCCGCTTTGAGCAACTACTGAACGAGATGGACGTGAACGGCGTGGACCAGGCATTCCTGGTCTGTGCCGGAATCGAACACAATCCGCACAACAATGACTACATCGCGCGGATGAGCCGGCTTTACTCCGGACGTATTCGCCAGGTGGCGGACGTAGATTGCAGTTGGTCGGAAACATACCACACGCCGGGCGCGGCAGATCGGCTACGCCATGCTGCGGAGCGCTGGTCGTTGTCGGCATTCACTCACTATATGAAGGCCGAGGACGACGGCGGCTGGCTCTATGGGGAGGAGGGGCTGGCCTTCTTCAGTACGGCGGTGGAATTGGGGTTGATCGCCAGTATTGCCTGCTCGCCCCATCACCACGCTGCGTTGCACAAGGTGGCGGAGCAGCTTCCGCAGCTACCGATTGTGATTCACCATATGGGTCACCCTAACGTCGGCGATAGGGACAGGCTGGAAAAGGTTCTGGCCTCGGCGCGATTCGCCAATATTGGTGTCAAAGTTTCCGGGTTTTACTATTCGACCAAGCAGGGTTTCTGGGACTTTCCCTATGCAGACTCTATACGAGAAATCGTACTACCGCTATACGAAACCTTTGGTCCCGAGCGGTTGTACTGGGGCTCCGACTATCCAGTCTGCTTGCGAAACATGACCTATCGCCAGGCCATCGAGTGCTTCCGAAGCCACTGTGGTTTCATTAGTGAGGCGGATCAGGCCTTGATCATGGGGGAGAATCTGCACCGGCTGCTCGGTTCAGGCGGTGACAGGTAGGGGACGGGCGGAGGGGGTCAACGCCAACTGCTGCTCAACAACCGGCTCCTCTGCATCCAGACGGGACTGCACAAGATTGAGGTGGCGATAGATGCCTTCTATCGCCATCAGTTCGTCATGGCTGCCTTGTTCGGCGATGCCCTCGTCCTGCAAGACCACGATCTGATCGGCATTGCGGATAGTGGAGAGCCGGTGGGCGATCATGAGCGTTGTTCGACCTGCCATCAGACGTTCCAGTGCCTGCTGAATCAGTAGTTCTGTCTCAGTATCCACTGAAGAAGTCGCCTCGTCGAGGATCAGAATCGGTGCATCCTTAAGCACGGCGCGGGCAATGGCCAAACGCTGTTTCTGGCCACCCGAGAGCTTTACACCCCTTTCGCCGATAACGGTATCGTAACCGTCTGGCAGCTTGTCGATGAATTCGACGGCGTTTGCGACGCGCGCTGCCTCCTCCATTTCTTCATTCTCGGCGCCCGGCCTCCCAAACAGGATATTTTCGCGTACAGAGCCATGAAAGAGGAAGACGTCCTGCAGAACGATACTGATCTGCCGGCGCAGACTCTCGATAGTCAATTCGCGGATGTCATGCCCGTCAAGCATGATCCGGCCTTCATTCACATCATAGAATCGGGGAACCAGGCTGGCCAGCGTTGACTTGCCAACACCGGTCGGACCGACCAGGGCGACGACGGAGGCGGCGGGTATCTCCAAGTTGATGTTGCGCAGGATGGGCCGGTCAGTCAGGTAGGAAAAACTGATATTTTCGAAACTGACTTGTCCTCGCGCCCGCCCGCTGTACTCGATGGCGTCCGGCTGGTCGACAATATCGGGTTCCTCGCTGAGAAGCTCACTCACGCGCTCCGCTCCAGCCAGCGCCTCCTGGATCGCCTCCCAGGCATGGCTCAGGTGGCGCACAGGCTGGTAAAATAGTTCCAGGTAGAGAAAGAAGGCCACGAGGTCTTCGATCTGCAGTTCACCGCCGAGTGCCAATCTACCGCCAAAGTAGATAACGACAACGACACCCAACGCCGATGCGAAATGGACAAACGGCTCAAAAGTAGCCAGCAGCCTGAGGGCACGCAGAAGAGATTGCTTGTAATTCTCGATGCGGACGCCGATTCGGTCTGATTCCGTCCGTTCGCGGGTGAAGGTCTTGATTTCACGAATACCGGAGAGATTGTCCTGCAAAATGGCGTTGAGTTCACCCAATTCAGCCTGGCGCTCGCGAAAGGCCGGGCGGACGTACTTGGCGAATCCTCGCATTGCCAGGACGATGAGAGGTATGGGAATCAAGGTCAGAAGCGTCAACTGCGCATTCATGAACACCAGCATGGTGCTCACGCCCACCAGGGTCAGCACATTCACCAGCACATCGGGCACAGCGTGAGCGATTAGCTTCTCCAGCAGGTCCGAGTCGTTGACCACCCTCGACATCAGTTGGCCGGTCTGTTTGTCCTCGTAGTAGTGCAGCGACAACCGCTGCAGATGCCGATAAATGGCGACACGGACGTCGGCCACTACACCCCACCCGGCGACATGGGCCATGTAACTGCGCAGAAATTCCAGACCGGCCCTTGCTGCGTATATGGCCAATGCTAAGAGGGCGAGACGCGTTACGAGGCCTGAGGAGAGGGCGTCAGAGTTTCCAGTGCGGACGGTTGCAATGAGTTCGCGGATGAACCAAGGGGCAAAGAGTTGCACTCCGACAAGCAGGATCATGCTGATAACGGTTGCCAGCAGGGGCTTGCGGTAAGGAAGGGTAAACTTGAATATCGTTTTGAAGAAATCCATTTGGACCTTTAAATTGTCATGGGCGCATCAAAACCTCGCCACAATGCCCTTTCCTCCAATGGCAGAGGTCAGACCATTTGCGGGCGAGGCCGCAACTCTTAGAGAAATTCCTACTTAACTTCTATTTATAGCAGGAAAGTAAGTCTCCGGGGATTGAAACGGACCGCAATCATTCCTGGCTAACAATTCCTTCAAGCCAATGGCTACTTTACTGCAGAGTGCGGAGTTCGACAAAAGTCGTTTCACCGTCTTTAACTGTAATGTCCTGTCTGACCTCCTCACCGTTCACATTGCCTGAAACTAAGTAGTTGCCGGCGGGTATATGGCTGAGAGCGCCATTCTCGCCCCATGACGGGTCCGGCCCGATGCTTTCCAGTTCGGGATATGTTTCGATAACGCGGTACCAGCGGATACCGGTCTCCTCATAGCGGTATATCGAGAGTTGAACACCTGGCCAGGTGCGGCCCGTTGCAGAAAGCAATCGAACAGCAACCGAACCTGAATAGGCTGCCGGACGCATCCACAGAGCGGGATTGACAGTGTGCAGGTAGCTGTTCTGCCCGATTCTGACTTCCATATGGAGATGAGGTCCAATCGCAATGCCGGTCATGCCTACGCCGCCCAGATAGTCACCGGCCCCCACCCACTGGCCCTTTTGAACTTCCACAGTGGAGAGGTGGCCATATAGGACAAAGACATCCTGTTCTCCGCGCGAGGTGGTCAGGGTTCGGTCAAGGCGAATTACAACCGAATTTCCATAAAAATCGTTATAGGGTCCGAGAAGCTCGGGATTGTCCGGGCCGGCATGAAGGACTTCGCCGGAAGCGGTAGCGAGCACAGGAGTGCCGACCGGATTGCCAATGTCGACGCCGTGATGGATTCGGTAGCGTCCGCCGCCAGTGCTGCCGAACTGGTAACCGGGACTGTAAAGTTGATTGAACCCACCGGGGAAAGGCGATTCAAGCCAGTAGTGTTCGCCGCTGGTTGAACTTGGAGGGTCGAAAGTCGGCCACATGCTGCCTGGCCCGCTCGATGTACGCGGCGTTAAGCCAGTATCGGCACCATCATCGACCTGAAACGACAGGGAAGCACGCGCTTTGTCGATCTCTTCGCGCAGGAGATTCAACTCTCCCATTGGCGGCCTGGAGACAAATCGCGGTACAAGACTCAAGGGTGGCACCGGTGTACTAAAGGCCAATGGTTGTTGCGTGCCCAGCCCGAACATCGGTGGTCGAGAGACGAATTCATCATTTATAGTTGGGTTGAGCTGGTCTCTATATGGCTCCGGCAGCGGTACGCCTTGAACATACGATTGTAGGAGGTCGTCGGAATTGTAGAGATAGATAGGATCGATGTTGCCAGATCTTTCGGGTGATGTAGATGCATGGGCGAGGGGCGCGCGTTCGGTTGAAGCGTCGATTTCGCCCGCTTGTTGGCCAGCTTCTTCACTTTGTACGAGCAGCGGAGCTAGAGGAGCAAGCTCTACAGTAGGGCGATTCATCGATTGCGAAAGTGAAGCCGGTATCAGTTCGGCGACGCGTGTTGAACTTGCCGTGGACGCGAACTGAGGGTCCCGCAGATGCGATTCAGAGACTGGACGCACGATGGCAGAGGTGGGGGCAGGCACGGGCACGGGAACCGGCCTCAGCCCTTGCGAGGCGACTGGCGCCGCGAGGCGGCGGGGCAAATACAGAAATCCGACAAGAATGACTGTCAGGACAATTGCAAATTTTGACCGAAGTGGAGAGCGTTGCCGGCGCTTATGCGCCAGCGATGTGTCGGCATCCGCGACCTCAGCTGACTGCGAATCCCGCGGTTGTGCTACAATGAGGGAGCGTATTCGACGCAATAGCTGCTTCCATCGGTTCGGCCCCGGGCTATGGAAACTGCCATCCACCATAGAGTCTGCCAGCCGCCGGAAGTAGGCCAGTCCGAGTGCGGTTAGAAGAAAATCATGGCCCAGAGAAACATGTTGGAGCACCGAACGGAAGACGAGCCCGATAAAGCCTGTGTTCAAGAGGAGGCTCCTCGCACCATCCACTTCGATGTATTCACTTTATTTCCGCAAATGATTGCAGGCGCTCTTTCAGAGAGCATACTGGCCCGAGCACAGAAAAATGGCATTCTTCAAGTAGTGCTCCACAATATTCGCGACTATGCAACAGATCGTCATCAAACCTGTGATGGTTACCCCTACGGCGGCGGCGGCGGTATGGTAATGCGCCCCGAGCCGGTAGTACGAGCCGTCGAGTCGGTTATGAGCCGTCCCCATGGTTGGCAAGTGCTGCAGGAGGAGGCCCAACCCGAACTGCCCACTTGGAATCCGATCGAGCCGCCCAAACTTCCACTGTGCACTCCGATAATTCTTCTGACGCCCCAAGGCCGTTGCTTTGACCAGGCCGTTGCCGCGGAACTCAGCACTCATAACCGTTTGGCGCTAATTTGCGGGAGATATGAAGGCGTCGACGAACGGATTCGTACCCAACTGATCACGGATGAACTCAGTATTGGCGATTTTGTGCTTAGTGGAGGTGAAATCGCGGCCCTGGCGATAATTGAAGCTGTGACCAGATTGTTGCCCGGCGTACTGGGCCACGAGTCGGGCGCCCAATATGACAGTTTTTCGGAAGGTATGTCCGGCCTCCTTGAAGGGCCACAATATACGCGACCTGCAAGATTTCGAGGGGAAGAAATACCGGAAGTTTTGGTCAGTGGACACCACGCAAACGTTGAACGTTGGCGACGTCAACATTCCCTCCTGCGCACCCTCGAGAGACGTCCTGATCTGTTGGAGCGGGCTACCGTAGCCGGGCACCTTACTCAGGACGACCGTGATTTCTTGTCGAGCCACGGGTGGCAGGCACCACCAGATGCTGCGGGCACCATCACCTCTTGAATTGACCCGGAACTCCGGCGTTACGCCATTTCCGCTGAAGTCCAACCCTGCATTGCAAACCGATGCGGGCCAAAAGCCTGCTAATTGCCCGTCCTCAGACGCTGAAAACTGTCAACTCAATCTGGTGGCAGCGCTATTTTACCATCGCCGATCTGCCAATTCCAAATGCAAATCGTATGCATCATTTCGACAGATTGACTACGAACGCAACTCAAGGACTACGGAACGCGGGCGAAGTGGCGATTTGGAGGAATTTGCCTGCGATTCAGGAGGTAGACATATCAGTACAAAAGAGGCATACTATGGGCCATCGGATACTACATACCACTGAAAAGCGCCACTGTCGTAGATCGAAAACGAAGGTTTGATTTCGTGGAGATGAACGAAATGGTGGACTAATTCAAATAGCCCCATATATCTCCAGACTTCAAAAAGTCCGGGACGGTTACGCGGTACGCAGGAGGGTGGAGCAGCGGTCGGGGAGCCAATCAAATGACCAAGCGTATTTATGTGGGCAACTTGCCCTACACGGCGACTGAGGATGAAGTCCGGGATCTGTTTTCCCCACACGGTGAGATTGTAAGCGTGGCGATGATCACCGACCGGGAGAGTGGTAGATTTCGCGGATTCTGTTTCGTGGAGATGGAAGACGACGCGGCCGATGCTGCGATCGAGGCTCTGAATGACCAGGATATGGGTGGGCGCTCACTAAGAGTTAATGAGGCGCGTCCACGAGAGGATCGTGGTGGGCAGGGGGGCGGCTATCGCGACCGCGGCAGCAGTCGCTGGTAGAAGATAGCCCTTTGCCGCAACTCCATCCCCGCCAAAGAGGCCGCCTCCTTTCGTCGCGCAGAGGCGGCTTTCTATTTCTGTGGCATGGGGGCGACCTGGCTCGCCAGGGCAGAGAGAGACGCCAACATGAGCCCACATCTTCGACTTGCAACTCCCCATGATGCCGCTGGCATACACGCGATATATGCCCCCATCGTGTGCGACACGCCCGTTTCGTTTGAGCTTGTTCCACCGTCCCACGATGAAATTGCCGCCCGAGTGACCAAAACGTTGACACGCTTTCCGTGGCTCGTATGCACTGTGCAGGAGCGACTGCTGGGCTATGCTTATGCTGGCTCGCACAATGAGAGAGCCGCTTACCAGTGGGCGGTGAATGTATCGGTATATGTCGATGCCAAGGCCAGACGTTTGGGCATAGGACGTTGCTTGTACCAAACACTATTTTCGCTTCTGCGTTTACAGGGATTTTATCGCGCCTATGCCGGAATCACTTTGCCGAATGGCGCCAGCGTCGGCCTTCACGAATCTCTTGGCTTCAGGTCAGTTGGGACGTATGAAAAGGTGGGCTACAAACAAGGGGCATGGCACGATGTTGGCTACTGGCAACTAACTCTTCAACCCAGTGACAGGGAGCCGGCGCGGCCGCGGCCATTGCCAAGTCTGGAGGATAGCCGAGATCTGCGAGAGGCGTTGCAGACCGGTTCGGAGAAGCTGACCAAATCTAAGGCGCAAGTTGCTGCCGCGCTCGACGTCTAAGAGCTGTACGCGGCAGCATGAGCATAACAGCAGGCGTTGTTCTCGAACCGAAACCACTGCTTGCTTTGGCTCAAGACCTGTTTGACTGATAGAATGCCCCGGTAGTCCTCAGATTCCAGCAGAAGAAGGCCTCCATTGTAAGGAAGAGACACTAAATCTGCCGACCCAGTGCATTGGAGTGCAACTGTGGAGGACCCTTTGGTCGTTGACGCCAAGGCCGGCGCCCCAGCAACTCTGGCCGAAATTCGAGCAGGCTCCTACTACGATTCCGTCGTCCTAATGCAACTTCAGCGCGCATTGACTGAGTTGCCTAGCGTCCTGGACGCCGGCGTGGTCATGGGAACGCCGGCCAACAAAGAGTTGCTTGCCCAAAATGCTCTCCTAACAGACGAAGTTGAACGCGCCGCGCCTGAAGACCTCATTCTGATTGTCAGGTCGGAGTCGGCGCAGGCCGGCAGCGCGGCCTTGGCGCGCGTGGACGATCTTTTGTCCGCCCGCCGTTCGCAGAATACCGATGCATATCGACCGAAGAGCCTTGCAACCGCGACGCGCATGATCCCAGAGGCTGAGTGGGTCCTTGTCTCAGTTCCTGGTCGTTATGCAGCCGCGGTCGCCCGTGATGCATTGGACCTGGGCAAAAGCGTTTTTCTCTACAGTGACAATGTCAGTCTTGAAGACGAGGTTTCTATAAAAGAGCTGGCCGTGGATAAAGGGTTGTTGGTGATGGGGCCGGACTGCGGTACAGCCCGCGTGGAAGGCATCGGCCTCGGTTTCACAAACAGGGTGCGCCAAGGCAGTACCGGCATCGTCGCCGCGTCCGGCACGGGGCTACAGGCGATCATGGTCGGCATCCACTGTTTGGGAGGCGGCGTTTCCCAGGCCTTTGGCACGGGCGGTCGCGACCTGTCGGAAGAGGTGCAGGCAAAGTCGGCGCAACAGGCGCTAGCCGTACTGAAGGACGATTCGCAGACCGAGGTTATTGTCATCGTTTCCAAGCCTCCCTCGGCGTCGGTCGCGCAGAGATTGTTGGCGGAAGCGGGCGCCTGCAGCAAACCGGTGGTTGTGAATTTCATCGGACGGCAGCCAACAGAAGGGCAGGAAGAGGGGGATGCCTGCATTCGATTTGCCAGGACTCTGGACGAAACCGCAGAGATGGTGGTCGGACTGAGCAAGTCCGCAGACTCAGTACACAGTAAGAGTAACGAACCATTTACCCTGCAAACAAACGGTGCGCCCTTGCAGACTGTGCCGACCGTACGCCCGCAATCGTTTCTGCGGGCGCTCTACTCCGGTGGGACGCTGGCTTACGAAGCGCTCTACCTCTTACAGGATTCGCTGCCTTTTGTTCGGTCCAACGGGCCGTTGCCGGGTGGGCAACCTTTGGATAATCCCCACCGCAGCCAGGGCCATACGGTCGTGGATTTGGGCGGCGACGACTTTACGGTCGGTCGGCTGCACCCCATGCTCGACAATGCGTTACGAGTCCGCCGCCTTTTACAGGAAGCAAACGACCCGGAGACAGGTCTACTACTGCTGGATGTTGTACTGGGAGACGGCGCGCACCCGGACCCGGCCAGTGAACTGGCCCCCGCAATCAAGAAGGCCATTGCCCTCGCTGCAGAAGACGGACGGCCTTTGCCGGTCGTGACAGTGGTCATTGGCACCGATGAAGACCCACAGGGGCTAGGTAGGCAGATCGAACAGCTGGAGGCAGCGGGCGCGTTCGTCTTTACCAGACATGATGAAGCAGTTCGAGCTGTGCGCGACGCGTTCGCTGGAATCGTGGAAGGTCGGGCATCCAAGCCGCCGGAACGGGCCTCAGACCTCAAACCGGATGCCGATGATTCCCGGGTCAGTTCTGGCTTCGCAGCCATCAACGTGGGCCTTGAATCATTCGCCGACAGCCTGCGCGCCCAGGGCGCCGAGGTTGTTCACGTTGATTGGCGCCCTCCAGCAGGAGGGGATGACAGATTGGCCAGTTTGCTGACACGACTCCGATAGCGGCAGCAGGTCAGCTCTGACGCGGCTGGAAATGACTCCAGCATTCATAGGCAAAACTATTGCTTCTACCCATCGAAAAAGGCAGCCCGGAGGGGCTTCATGGCAATCAATATAGATAAAGCCAACGCCGCTGCCGTGGAACGAATGATTGAGGCCCGGCCAGTCCTTACAAGGCTGGGTAAAGCGCTCGAACTGGTTCCAGGCATGCACGAAAACTTGCTGCTTCACGCCGGCCCTCCGATTGCCTGGGGGCAGGCCTCCGGGCCGCTGCGCGGCGCCTTGATCGGAGCGCTGATCTTTGAGGGGAGAGCAGCGGATGAAGAAGAGGCCGAGCGGCTGATCGTAAGCGGCGAAGTCAGTCTTTCGCCCTGCCATCACCACAGCGCGGTCGGCCCAATGGCGGGCGTCATCTCACCCTCCATGGCGGTGTATGAGATCGAAAACCGGACGCACGGCAACCGGGCCTATTCGAACCTGAATGAAGGCTTAGGCAAGGTTCTGCGCTACGGCGCATACAGCGAAGAGGTGCAGGAACGGCTGCGCTGGATGCACGAGGTGATGGCTCCAGTGCTTGCAGCTTCAATTGAATCCTGTTCTGGTCTGGACATTCGCGCTCTGCTGGCCGAAGCGCTGCATATGGGTGATGAGGGCCACAATCGCAACAAGGCAGGCTCAATACTCTACACGAAGCAGCTGGCCCCACATATTGCCAAGTCGGCGCCGGACCCGGCCACTGCGGCCGCTGTGCTGCAGGCGTTGGGCGACAATGCTCTGAGTGTCCTCAACCCGGTGATGGCCGCCTGCAAAGCCATGGCCGACGCCGGTCACGAGGTCGAGGGGAGCACGATAGTCACGACGATGGCGCGGAACGGGACGGCATTCGGCATACGCGTCAGCGGGCTGGCTGGGCGCTGGTTCACCTCGCCTTGTCCGCAGCCGGTCGGCCTCTACTTTCCTGGTTTCAGCGCGGAGGACGGCAACCCGGATATCGGCGACAGCACGATTACGGAGACGGCGGGAATCGGCGCGTTTGCAATGGCGGCGGCGCCCGCTATTGTCACATTCGTAAGTGGCACGCCCCAGGACGCGCTCAACGCTACCATGGAGATGTACGAAATCACGGCAGCTGAGCACACAGCCTTTACAATTCCACAGCTCGACTTTCGCGGCACTCCTGTGGGCATAGACCTGAGAGCAGTCGTTGAGACCGGCATCACTCCCAGAGTCAATACCGGTATCGCCCACAAGGAAGCCGGCGTCGGCCAGATCGGCGCCGGTCTCGTGCGCCCGCCAATTGAACTCTTCACGGAGGCGCTCGTCGCCTTCGCGGAGGAGTACGGATTCTAGCAGAAACGGTCGACAATACTACCGATCACAGGATGATTCTCAGGAGAATACCTTAATGATCCCCTACGATCTTTCACAACCATTGAACGCGGACTGCTCTTTCTGGCCTTTTTATCCACCATTTGAGGTGAAGTACTTCAAGCGCAAGTCTGAGCACGGCGTAAATGCCCAGTATATTCAGACATCAAATCACATGGGCACGCATCTGGATGCGCCGCGCCATTTTGTCACTAACGGCAAGACGATTGATCAAGTGCCCCTGGACTGGCTATACGGTGAAGGCGTGATCGTCGATTTGAGCGACATGCTGGATGAGCTGGACATTTTCGGCCCAGAGGACATAGAAAAACGAGTAGAGGTACGGAAAGGGGACATTCTCTTCATCAACACTGGCTGGCATCGTTACTCCTTCCTGGCGGAAGAGGGCGACGAGGAGAAGTATATCCTCCGCCATCCGGGACCCCATCACAGCATATGCCAATGGCTGCTGGACAAGGAGATTCACATCTGGGGCGTGGATATGATCTCCACCGATCACCCTATGAACCTGCCGATTGGCCGTTTCCTGGGCAGAGGCGCTCTGGACCAGTGGGAGCGGGTTCGCAAGCAGTGTGAAGATAAGTTTGGCGGTTCCGATGCTGTTGATGAGTTGTTTCCAGAGGAGGCCTACCAGCTTACTCACAACGCGCTTTTCCCACATGACTGCATGCATGTGGAGAATATGGGTGGACAGATCGGCGCGCCGGAGTTGCAGAACAGGAGGCTGACCGTTGGTGTCTTCCCTTGGTTGTTCAAGGGCGGTGAGGCGGCTTTCTGTCGCGCAGTAGCGTTTTTGGACGAGTAGAGCTTTGTGATTCTCGGTAACTACTAAACCGTATGCAGAGCCTGTCTTGACCAGCCCTTCATCGCCGCCGCGGTTCAGGCTCTCTCATCGTGTATTTGCTGTCGGTCGCCACTTTGGATGAGCCGCACAGCTGGAATGACGCCGAACGGTGGGTGAGGGATGGTTTTGGGCGGGGGCGTTGCGGGGGCGGAGCCCCTGCACAAGGGAGGGCCGTAGGCCCGACCGCCCATATACAAAGAGCACGTATAAAGGATTGAGTGAAACACCTGCCACACCTGAGTCAGGGGTGACATTGGCTGAGTAGTTACGATTCTCGAACTACGCATGCCATTTCCAGCTGGCATTTCCGGCATTTGTCGAAAGTGGGAAGAATGAAACCCGCTGCTTTTGATTATCACGCGCCTCGTACAGTAGAAGAAGCGTTGGCCCTGCTCTGGAACTATGGCGAAGATGGCAAGATCCTGGCCGGTGGGCAGAGCTTAGTGCCGACTATGAATTTTCGTTTGGCTCAGCCAACCGTGCTGATAGATCTTAACGGGATTGAGGAGTTGTTCTTTCTTCGAGAAGACAACGACGAGCTACGATGTGGTGCAATGACACGCCAGCGTGCAGTCGAACGCAGCGCTCTGGTGAAACGGATTGTACCATTGCTCCACGAAACCATGCCGCACATCGCGCATGCTCAGATTCGCAATCGAGGAACTATAGGCGGAAGCCTGGCACACGCCGACCCTACGGCAGAACTGCCAGCCATAGCAATTGCTCTGGATGCGAGCATGTATGTACGCAGCTTTACAGAAGCGCGGTGGATTGCGGCGCGAGACTACTATGTAGGGCTGTTCACCACTTCGATGCAGGCAGAGGAGATGCTACTAGAAGTGGCTTTTCCTGGTTTGCCGGCTGGCAGTGGCTGGGCATTCGAGGAGGTTGCCCGCCAAAAGGGCAATTACGCGATGTGCGGCGCAGCGGCCGTTGTTGATCTGGCCGAGGGAGGCTCAATAGGGAACGTGTCGCTCGTATTTCTTGGGGTAGGGGAAGCTCCGGTGGAGGCGGAACATGCTGCCTCCTTGCTGGTCGGCGAAAAACCGACTGCAGCGGCTATTCGGGCTGCGTCCGATGCTGCCGCAAAATTGGATATTGACCCTGTCGGAGACATTCATGCCGGGCCGGCGTTCCGCCGTCATTTGGCGGGAGTCCTTGCAGAACGCGTACTGACCAAGGCATGCGCGAGGGCAGCCGGGCACGAAAGGCAGTAGAGGAACAGGACTGAGTCTTGGAACAGACTATCTCCGTTTCGGTGAATGGCCGCCAGTATGAACGTTCGGTCGAGCCGCGGTTGTTGCTGAGCGATTTTCTGCGTCATGACATTGGGTTGTCAGGCACACACGTAGGATGCGAACACGGCGTCTGCGGCGCATGTACTGTGCTCGTGGACAGTGCGGCGGTGCGCTCCTGTTTAATGTTCGCAGTACAGGCGAATGGACGCGACGTTACCACAGTTGAAGGTTTGGACGGCGGCCAGGAGGAATTACATCCGATACAACATGGCTTCTGGGAGAAACATGGGCTCCAGTGCGGATTCTGCACGCCTGGCATCCTGATGACGCTGGTGCCATTCCTGGAAGAGAATCCCGATCCGTCGGAGGATGAGATTCGCGAAATACTTTCGGGCAACATCTGCCGTTGCACGGGTTACCAGAAGATCGTGGAGGCGGTGCAGCTGGGCGCTAGATTGGTACAGGAGAATCCCTAGTGGGGCCTTATGCTAGTTAGCGTTTGAAAAAAGTCCCCTGGTGAGATAACTTTGGAAGTCTCGACCAACCAAGGTAGCTCACCAGGAGGACCAATCGAATGATAGCCCACTTTGACGACTTCTGTCTATGCGTGTATGTGCTCGTTGACGACATGTACAAGGAACTGGAAGGACAGCTGAGACGACCGGGGCCGGAGCCTGAGTGTAGCGACAGTGAATTGATTGCGATATGTCTCATCGGCGAATGTTTGGGATGGGATGTGGAAACAGAGTTACTCAATCATATGCAGGCACATCGGGATAAGTTTCCGATTTTGCCGGAGCAGAGCCGTTTCAATCGGCGGCGACGTAACTTGATGGGGGTCATCAATGAGATGCGGCGCATGATGTTGGCCAGGATGGAGCTCTACTGGGACGCACATTGTGTAATCGATAGCCTGCCCATTCCAGTGGTTCAATTCCATCTGGCGCCACAAGCGCGCGCCAAATGGTCCGATTGGGGGGCCGATTATGGGCCCGTTCCCTCCAAAAAGATGATGATCTTCGGTTTCAAGCTGCATATGCTGATCACGATGGGTGGCCTCATTATCGACTTCGAGTTAGCTTCGGCTAACGAACGCGACTTGGCTATCGGTCGCGAACTCCTTGCAGAACACGACAGCCGCATCGTCATCGGCGACAAGGCCTACGTAAGTAAACCGGCAGCTGAGGAACTCTGGCAATACAATCGCATCCGTCTGCTCACCAAGCCGCGCAAAAACCAGAAAAAACAGATTCCGGCACACGTCGCTCGCCTCTACGACTCGGTCCGCCAAATCATCGAAACAGTCACCAGTCAACTCAACGCACAGTTCTCGATTGAAACCAACCACGCTCACACGCTCACAGGCCTTTGTGCACGCTTATACACGAAATTGACCGCACATACCCTCTGCATTTATATCAACCGCCTCTTGGGCGTACCTGACTATCTGCAAATCAAGCAACTGGCCTTTCCCAACTAGCATAAGGCCCTAGTGAATTCTTTGTTTCTGCAGGGCTTAATGTTTTCAGCGCTAGTCATTGGCATTTTGGTGTTTCTGGCATGGTGGCTCTATTTGTCGCCCATTCGACAGGCCGCCGCCAACGGGTCGGCCGCGGCTGTCCAGAAAAACAAGGCTGCTTCTATCTCGAAACGTTTGTCTTATACTCTCGCGCTACTGATTGGTGTTGGCTCTCTTCTCATCAGTTTCGGTGGTTACTGGGATGCCAGCGAGCACGTCGTGACAGGAATCGTTCCTGGAGGAGAAGATTTCCTCTGGCCTCCCCATCTGATGCTGTATGGAGGTTTCTTGCTTGCATTCGTCGTCGCCTTGGGAGGGTTGATAGCACTAGCCCGTAACAGCTTGCGACTGGGTATAAAGGATCCGCGCCTGTGGGTGCGGCGCAATCCATATGTTGGGGCAGTTGTGTTGATTGCCGGATACGGTCTGCTCTCCATCCCCGGCGACGCCATATGGCACGAACTCTATGGAGTTGATCTGACCGCTTGGAGCGCTCCCCATGTGTTCCTGGCGGTGGCGGCAACGTCCCTTTCCATCTCGGCCATCGGCCTTTTGTTGCGCGGCTCGACGAGGGAGACCAAGGGGAAGCGTTCTCCAGAGCCATCCAGCTCCCCGATACGTAGTTCCGCGCTGGACAGCCGCCGTCCCGATTTGACCTGGCACCGAATCAGTGCCGTCGCCTCCAGAACAGACTGGCTCGACTTAGTCAAATTATTCTACATCTCCATGGGGCTACTCCTGTTTGCCGCGATCGCTACGATTGAGTGGGAAATCGATGTCGTAGCTAGATTGGTGGCCCAACGCCCTGTCTGGCTCTATCCGACCATTATCGGCGTCTCTTCTTTTGTGCTGCTGATCATGGCAAGACGGATCGTGCCAGGCCCTTGGACTGCGACCATCCTGGCGCTGTTCTACTTTGGGTTGCGGAGCGCTGTCACTGCATTTGCCGAAGTCGTCAGCGGCGCCCCTCCCAGAATGACCCTGGTCTTCATCCTTGGCGCGCTGCTACTGGACCTGACTTGCCAGTGGATGGCGCGGTTCGGCTTCAAAACCAGAGACTGGCAGTTCAGGCTCGCGGCCGCTGGCGCATTTATGGTTGGCTACACGCTAGTCGCCCAACCGACGATTGCTTTCTTCTTGCTCCAATATTTGCCTCCCTTTACGGTGCTCGACCACCTGTTGACCGCTTTGTTCACTTTCTTGCTGTGCGCAGCGCTGTATCCAGTGGCGTTGGGGTTGGGCGGCTGGTTGCAGGAGTCCGCAGGGGAAGAGTCGGAGACGCTACAGGAGTTGCCGGAGACTGGCACTGTGCCGGCAAAGGGCTGAGGAACCAGGGAAGCAGTCCTATGTGGCGCGTGGCCCAACTTGATGCGATTGCAACTCTCAATTGAGGAAGACAAAGAGGGGCACTCGTCCCATTCACGCTTGCCCACCTGGCAACGCGTGTAGTCAATCTCCGTCAGAAACGATTCGCTAAGACATGTCCACACGCCAATTTGGCCAGCCGATAAAGCGCAACGAAGATCCGCGACTGCTGACTGGACGCGCGCTATTCACCGATGATGTGCAACTGGCAGGCATGTTGCACGTGGCCTTCCTGCGCAGCGACCTGGCCCACGCCCGCATCCGCTCAATCGACATGGGCGCCGCCAGGGAACGCCAGGGCGTCGTCGCCGTCTACACGGCCGAAGACCTGGGAGAGTTTTGGCAGCCGGGACCGCTCTTGGTGCCTCCCCCGCCGGTGGAGCAACTCGAGTTTCACCCACGCACGCAGGTACCCCTGGCAAAGGAGAAGATACGCCACGCTGGCGAGGCAGTTGTGATGGTCGTTGCCGAGAGCCGCTATCTTGCCGAAGACGCGCTTGAAGAGATTTTCGTCGATTACGAACCAATGGATGCAGTGGTCGATCTGGAAGTTGCACTAAACAGTGCCGCGCCCCTTGTCCACGATGATCTGGGGCACAACCTCAATGCACGCATGACCCAGACCAAAGGCGACTGGACGCGTGCCGAGGCCGAGGCCGATCTGATCATTCGCCGCAGATTGCACTACGATCGCGGCACGGCCGCGGCGATGGAAAACCGCGGCATCGTCGCCAGTTGGGATGACAAAACCCAGCACCTGACGATCTGGGACACGACCCAGGCCCCCATCGCCATCCGCAACGGCCTTGCGGCAATGCTGGGGCTTTCGGAACACCAGGTGCGGGTAATCGCCCCCTTCATTGGCGGTGGTTTCGGCCCCAAAATCATGATGTTCTACCCCGAAGAGGTCTTGCTCGCCTGGGCAACTTTGCAATTAAGCCGCCCGCTCAAGTGGATCGAGGATCGAGAGGAGAACTTTTACGCTACGACCCAGGAACGGGGACAAGTACACGACGCCGCTATAGCCCTCAAGAATGATGGCACAGTTCTGGGCGTGAAGGACATATTCCTCCATGACGCCGGCGCCTACGCGCCGTATGGGCTCACGCTTCCCGTCAGCAGCCAGTGTACCCTTCTCGGCCCCTATGTCGTGCCCAATTACCACTCCGAGTTCACCAGCGTCTTCACCAACAAGCCGATCGTCACGCCCTACCGCGGCGCAGGTCGCCAGCACGGCGTCTTCGTGATGGAGCGGCTGCTGGACATCGCTGCCAAAGAGCTGGACATTGACCGCATGGCGATTCGTCGCCACAACTTCATCCGCCCAGAGCAGTTCCCTTACAATAACGAGATCATCTTTCAGGACTTCACTCAGTTGGTTTACGACAGCGGTAACTACGAGCCCGCTCTTGATCGAGCGCTGGAACTGATCGGCTATCAGGAGTTCATCCGCGAGGAGCAGCCGCGGCGTGAAGCCGCCGGCGAGCGGGTCGGCATCGCCGTCGTCAGCTACATCGAGGGAACAGGTATCGGCCCGTACGAGGGTGCCAGGGTTACTATAGAGGCCAGCGGCCAAGTGAGCGTTGCTACCGGCGTGGGCACGCAAGGCCAGGGCCACTACACCAGTTTTGCCCAAGTCGTAGCCGATCAGGTCGGGGTAGCCGTCTCTGATGTCCACATCGTCACCGGCGACACTGACCTCTTCTATTGGGGAGCGGGCACATTCGCCAGCCGGGGCGCGGTGGTCGCCGGCAACGCCATGCATGCCGCAGCATCCAAAGTTCGGGCTAAGATTTTGAAGTTGGCGGGCGAAAAACTTGAAGCCGCTGAAGAAGATCTGGAATTGATTGACGGTAGCGTACGGGTCAAGGGCGTGCCTCAAACGTCGATTTCATTGGGCCAATTGGCGGCTGACGCCAACCCAATGCGGGGCGCGGTCAAACCGGGCACCGAGCCGGGGCTGGAGGCCACCGAATATTTCGGTCCAGAGCGCGGCGCGACCGCATCCGGCGTTCACGCCATGATTGTAAAGGTGGATCCTGAGACTTTCCTGGTTGAGATCGAAAAGTACGTCGTCGTTCACGACTGCGGCAAGATGATCAATCCGCTGATTCTCGAAGGCCAGATCCAGGGCGGCGTGGCCCAGGGCATCGGCAATGCCTTCTACGAGCAGCTCCATTTCGATACCAACGGCGCGCTTCAAAACGCCTCGCTAATGGACTACCTGTTACCCACCGCCTCCGATGTACCAAACATCTTGAGCGATCACATCGAGACGCCGTCGCCGCTGAATCCGCTGGGCGTGAAGGGGGCGGGTGAGGCCGGCGCCATCCCCGTGGGTGCACTCTTCGCTCAGGCTCTGGACAGTGCCTTCCGCGATATTAGTTTGGAAGTGCGCGAGATTCCGCTCAGCCCCAACCGGCTCTTTGAGCTGGTGACGGAGGCTTCAACAAGAGAACTGGTATGACGACCGCGCAGGACTGTTTCATCAACGCTTTCGCCGCCAAAGTCGACGCCGATCCCCGTATTCGCGCCGCATGGCTGGCCGGCAGTTTCGGCAAAGAGACGGCTGATCGGTGGAGCGACGTGGATGCCCATTTGCTGCTCGATGAGAACGCGCTCGACGAGTTTCGCGGGGAGATCGAAAACTGGTTGGGCCAGATCCGACCTCTGGTATTTGTGCGCACAATGTTTGACGGTCAGATGATCAATGCCATGACCGACGAAGCAATGCGTTTGGATGTCTGGTTGCACAGTGGTGAACATGCCGAAGTGACCACTGGCGAGACGCGGGTGCTATACGAAGAAGAGAGTGCGCTGGTGTGGCTGCCCTATCCGGGCGAAGACCTCACGCCGGAAGCGGCGGTGGAGCTTCTGAACAGGGCAGTTCCCGAATTCTGGCGCTGCGTCGCCATGCTGCCTGTGGTGGTCGGCCGCGATGAAAAGCTCGTCGGCGCTGCTGGCAACTCGATCATCCTTTTCTTGCTCACAGATGTACTCTGCGCGGCGAGCGGGCGCAGACGAGACCGGGGCGTAAAGGCGCTGAACAGTTATCTGCTCTCCGACCACCGCGAGCGCGTGGAGGAGGCTGCGGCACTGACCAATTTGCCACTTGAAGAGGCGGCGCGCTTCCCGTTGCGCCTGGCCCGAATCATGCGTGAGTGCGGTCCAGCCATTTGCGAGCGGTGGGAGGTGGCCTATCCGCAGGCAATGGAGGACGCTGTTCTGTGTTACGTAGTGCAGGAGTTGCGTTCGCTGGGGCTTGCCCACATGCTTGAGGAACTTGCCTAGAGCTTGGTGTTACGTATGTCTGCTTGGCAAATGCCAGCGGCGGTTGATACGGCCTGGCCCGGCTTGAAACGCGACAGACTTATGCAATTCACTTGTTCGCCAGAGTGACAGGAGGACCGCCAATGTCCCGCATCGTTCGCAGTGCGCTGCTCCAGGCTTCGTGGAGCGGCGACCAGGAGACCATGATTCAGAAGCACGAAATGTACGCCCGCCAGGCGGCAGAACAAGGCGTGCAGGTCTTCTGCTTCCAAGAGCTTTTCCACGGGCCCTATTTTTGCCAGGTGCAGGACCCCCATTGGTACGGCATGGCCGAACGCATCCCCGATGGCCCGACCACCGCGAGAATGCAGAAGCTGGCTGCCGAGACGAACATGGTGCTGATCGCGCCCCTGTATGAGGAGGACCAGCCAGGTCTCTACTACAACACGGCCGCCGTGATCGACGCCGACGGCAGCTACCTGGGCAAATATCGCAAGACACACCTGCCTCACCTGCCAGGCTTCTGGGAAAAATTTTACTTCCGCCCGGGGAATCTCGGCTATCCTGTCTTCGACACGGCTGTGGGCAAGGTGGGCGTTTATATTTGCTATGACCGCCACTTTCCCGAGGGCGCGCGCATGTTAGGGCTGAACGGCGCCGAAATCGTCTTCATTCCGTCCGCCACGTCGCGCGGCCTTTCGCAGCACCTGTGGCGCATTGAACAGACGGGGCACGCCATCGCCAACGGCTACTTCGTCGGCACGATCAATCGGGTTGGCGTGGAGGCAGAGCTGGGCGACAACGACTTTTACGGCCAGAGCTACTTTTGCACGCCGCGGGGCGAATTTGTGACCACGCTCGGCGAGCGCAATGACCTGCCCGGCCAGGGCGATCCCTACGCGGAGGAGTTGATCGTGCGGGATCTGGACCTGGACCTGATCAAGGAAGTGCGGGACACGTGGCAGTTCCTGCGCGACCGGCGGCCCGACATGTACGACAAGATCGTGGCAGCCTGATCGCCTTGGACAGAGCGTAACACGCAATTGTTGTACGATGAACCCAGCTTGGGCTGGTTGGTTATACAGGAGCCCGATATGCCAACAGTGATCAAGAACGGAACTATCGTCACCGCTGCTGACAGCGTGCAGGCCGATCTACTGATCGAGGACGAACAAATAGCCTTGATCGGGCTCGATCTGCCCACAGAGGGCGCCGAGGTGATCGACGCGGCTGGTAAGCTGCTCCTGCCCGGAGGCATCGACGTCCATACACATCTGGAGCTACCCTTCGGCGGTACTGTCTCCTCGGACGACTTCTTCACCGGCCATCGCGCCGCGGCCTTCGGCGCAACCACAACACACATCGACTTTGTCATTCAGCCCATGGGCGGCTCGCTCAAGGAAGGCATCGACGCCTGGCACGCCAAGGCTGCCGGCAAAGCGGCGATTGATTACGGCTTTCACGTCGCCATCACTGACTTGCGCGACGACGTAATGGCCGAGATTCCATCGGTCGTGGACGAGGGAATCACCAGCCTCAAACTGTTCATGGCCTACAAGGGGCTCTTCCAGGTCGACGACACAACCCTGTTCCGCGCGATGCAGGTAGCCGCTGAACACGGCCTGCTGGTTATGGTTCACGCCGAGAACGGCGATGTTATCGCCGATTTGACGAAACGGCTGCTGGATGAAGGCAAGACCGCACCCAAGTATCATGCCACCGCGCATCCTGCCATGGCCGAAGCCGAGGCGACCGGGCGGGCTGTCGCCTTTTCGGGCATCAGCGGCGCGCCGCTGTACGTCGTGCATGTGACCTGCGAAGAGGCAGTTGAGCAAATTGCACTGGGGAGGGCCAAGGGATTCCCGGTGATGGGTGAAACCTGTACTCAGTATCTGTTTGTCTTTGAGGAGGATCTGGCCAGACCCGGCTATGAAGGGGCCAAATATGTCTGCTCGCCGCCGGTACGGCAGCCCAAGGATGCGGCCGTCCTCTGGAAGGAACTGGCGAACGGCGGGCTGCAGGCGATCTCCACTGACCACTGCCCATTCTGGTACGAAGGCGGTGTCAGTGGTCGTATTGCCGGCAAGGAGTTGGGCCGGGAGGGCTTTCACCAGATCCCAAACGGCATGCCCGGCATCGAGGACCGAATGCCGGTGATGTGGCATGCGGGCGTGGGCGGCGGCCACTATAGCGCCAACCGCTTTGTCGAGATTACCAGCACCAACCCGGCCAAAATCTTCGGCCTATATCCTCGCAAAGGCACTATCGCGGTCGGCTCCGACGCAGACATCGTCATCTGGGATGCAGATAGGGAACACACGATCTCCGCGACAACGCATCATATGAACACCGATTACAACGTTTACGAGGGCATGCGTGTGCGCGGCTGGGCCGAGAAAGTCCTTCTGCGCGGGCAAGTGATCGTGGACGGTGACAGCTGGTTGGGCGCCGGTGGCGGGGGGCGCTTCTTGCATCGCAAGCCATTTGCGGAGGTTCTGTGAAGCTGCCCCGACTTCCAAAGCTAAACGCGATCGGCTATTTTGTCGTCATCATTTTGCTTCTGGCAATCTTCTGGGAGGCGTATAAGCTGCTGGGCGCACCGGGCGGCGCTTTCCTGCGTGGAACCGTACCTGTTCAGGCGGAGGACGGCAAGCCTGTCGGCGCGCTATGCGGCACTATTGGCTTGTGCGAATTGAAGTTGCCTGTGCGCGCCGACGATCGGGCCATGCCCCACGTGTGGGACATCCTGCAGACGATTTTCCAGCCGCCGCGGCGGGGCAGTGACACGATCCTACTGACAATTCTACTGCAGGCGTCGCTGTTTACTCTTCAGGAAGCCGTGGCCGGCTTCCTTATCGGTGGATTACTGGGCTTCGTCCTTGGCGTCGCCTTCGCTCACTCGGGGCTGTTGGAGCGGGGCCTTCTGCCCTATGTGGTGGCGTCGCAGACAGTCCCTCTGCTGGCGATTGCGCCGATGGTGGTCATCTGGTTGGGAGGCAGTTGGTTCTCCGTTGCGGTGATCGCCGCTTATCTTACCTTTTTCCCGGTAACGATCAACACGCTGCAGGGTCTGCGGTCGCCGGAGCCTACCGCTGTTGAATTGATGCACTCCTACGCGGCCTCGTCCTGGGACATTCTGTGGAAGCTGCGGGTCCCCGCTGCACTGCCCTACATATTTACGGCACTCAAGGTTTCGGCCACGGCCAGCGTAGTCGGCGCAATCATCGGGGAACTGCCCAGCGGCATCGCCGACGGCCTGGGCCGGGTGATCCTCAACTTCAACCAGTACTACGCCACCGGGCCGGAAAAGCTGTGGGCCTCGATTCTGTTTGCTTCACTCACCGGCATGGTCTTTTTCCTCGTCATCTCCTTGTTGGAACGTTTGGTCGTGCAGAGGCAAGTCTCAGAATCGTAACGCCCAAATCACAAGTCAACCTCACTGCCGCCTGTCCGGCTGGTGCGGCACCACATCGCTGGTCTCCATAAACCACTGTAACATACGCTCCTTTAGCGACGCCAACACTTCCGCGTAAGCAGCGTCATCGATTAGATTGCGCGTCTCGCGCGGGTCTGTTTGCAGGTCGTAGAGTTCGTCCTGCTCGTAGAACCGTCGTACATATTTGTGATTCCGGGTACGGCACATTACTGCTCTGGTGTGTTCCGGCCCTTCCGCCATCTGCAGGCGCAACCGCGGCCAATAGAGAAACTCCGGGCTGGCATTGCTCTCCAGTTCCATGCACTGGCGCTCCCCGTGCCTGCGTCCGCCCTCGCAGAATACGGCATCGCGGTGAGTTTCAGTCTCTCCTGCGAGCAGGGGAAGCAGTGAGTGACCGAAGTGGTCGTACCCTGCCTCGATTCCGGTTAGCGCATACACCGTTGCAGGAAAATCTATCAGCTCCACCAGCGCATCGGAAACATGCGGCGTTACCGGCGTTCCTGAAGGTGGTTTAACGAGCAACGGAACGCGGGTAAGACAGTCTTGAAAGGTGTTCTGAGTCTTCTCGACCAGACCATAATCTCCGGTGAAGTCACCGTGATCCGAAAAGAAGAAAACCAGCGTGTCGTCGTACATGCCGGCTTTCGCCAGCGCCTCCAGGACCATGCCGAACTGGTGATCCACCCGCGCGCACATCCCGTAGTAGGTGCGCCGCAACTCCCGCAGTCGCTCCTCCGACCAGCCCTGCATCTGCTGGCCTTCATATAGCCCCTTCATCAGGCTGGGATAGCCGTCCCACCCGCCGCGGGCTTCGTCTGGCGTCGGCGTGCGGTCGGGGATGCGGGCCGGGTCGATCTGGCTGTACCAGGGGTCCTCGACAGCGTAGGGCGGGTGCGGATATGACAGGGGCAAGTAGATGCAGAGCGGCTGGTCCGGCGGCGCATTTGCGATCTGCTCGATGGCGCCTTCTACCATCGCCCAGTCGGAGTCGTAGGCAACGGTTTCACCCGCGGGAATCTCACTACGGCCAACGTAGAAGGAGTAGAAGTTGTCGCCTTCAGGGTCTCCTCGCCACTCTGTCAACCTGTGCGGATTCGGCATGAGGCGCTCCGGCTGCGGCGGTGCAAACTTCACATCACAGTAGTCGGCGTAACCGTTTTGCCCCGGCACGACATCGTTTTTGCCGCCCCACCAGACGTGATAACCATTCTGTCGCAAGGTCCGTAGGAGCATGGGTTCGTCAGGACGCAACATGTGGAACATTGTGCGATGGCCGCGCACGTGCGGATACCAGCCGGTCATGAACGAGCAGCGGCTGGGCGTGCAGACCGGATTCTGGCAGAAGGCGTTGGCGAAAGAGACTCCCTCTGTGCGCGCAAACCGGTCCAGCACAGGCGTCACTGCGCCGGGGTCGCCCATATGGCCAAGCACGTCCCCCCTCCACTGGTCCGGATTGAAAATCAGTATGTGTGGCAAGCTGTCGGGCATGGCGGTATCTCTCCCTTTGAAAGGTGAGGCTAGAGACTCTCGGTGGCAGTAGACATTGACGGGTCGACGGGGCGCAGGATCCATCCAGCCCAGTGTCTTCGCATCATACCACACTGTCGAACTGCACAGTACCTCAAAGACAGGACAAGGTTGTCCTTGCCAAAAAGTCGCGCGTTCGGGCGCGGCCCGTTAATGGCGCGCCTACATGGATATAGACTACTCCAGAATCGTGAGGGCCTCGCTCACCCGACCACAGAATTGCGACGGCAATAAGAAGATGGCTTCCGATTCGGACTGTAGATTTCGCGTAACTACTAAGCCGTATGAAGTGCCAGTCTTGACCAGCCCTTCATTCCCGCCGCGGTTCAGGCTCTCTCATCGTGTATTTGCTGTCGGTCGCCACTTTGGATGAGCCGCACAACTGGAATGACGCCGAACGGTCGATGAGGCATGTTTTTGGGCGGGGGCGTTGCGGGGGCGGAGCCCCTGCACAAGGGAGGGCCGAAGGCCCGACCGCCCATATGCAAAGAGAAAGTATTGAGGCGTGAGTGAAACACCTGCCACACCTGAGTCAGTAGTGGCTTGGGCTGAGTAGTTACGATTTCGCTACGTCATGCGCGAGGTTTTTTGGCTGTTCAGACTGAAGGGTCGCGAGGCCAGCTAAGGCGACCCGATAGGCTTATGAGGCTGACATTTACAGGCACTCCTTCACCACAATTCATACTCTCGGATGCCCATTGGCGGCGAACAGTCTGATGGCGTCATTCTGCTTGTCTCTCACGGCTTTCGTGTGCTAGAATCGACACCACGGCTGGGCTCGACGCCGCCTCTGGCCTGTACTGCTTTTGCACGTTCCAGCCTACTCCTTCTTTGAAAAGGTCTGTTATGACCGGACCCGTCGTCATTCTCGACAACGTAGATAAGATCTTTGCAGAAGGCGCATCCAACCAGGTGCACGCGCTAAAAGAGATCAATCTGCAGATTGAGGAAAACGAATTCATTTCGCTGATCGGCCCTTCCGGCTGCGGAAAGTCCACGCTCCTGCGCGCTGTGGGCGACTTGATTGAGCCCTCAACCGGAGAGGTGACCGTCAACGGGAAGAGTGCCCGCCAGGCCCGTCTCGATCAGGACTACGGCATCGTCTTCCAAGCTGCTACGCTTTACGACTGGCGCACCGTTGCCAAAAATGTGCAGTTGCCGCTGGAATTGATGCAGTTCAGCCGGTCGGAAAAGGAGAGCCGCACGCAGGCTATGTTGGAGTTGGTGGAGCTGACCGACTTTGCCGCCCACTATCCCTGGCAGCTCTCGGGGGGAATGCAGCAACGAGTGGCGATCGCGCGCGCGCTCTCTTTCGAGCCTTCGATTCTGCTGATGGACGAACCGTTCGGCGCGCTCGACGAGATGACGCGCGAGCGGCTCAATCTGGAGCTGCTCGACATTTGGCGCAAGACGGACACTACGGTGCTTTTCGTCACGCACAGCATCACCGAAGCTGTCTTTCTTTCGACACGAGTGATCGTCATGTCCGCCCGGCCCGGCCGTATAACCGCGGATATCGCCATTGACCTGCCTCAGCCTCGCGATGCGGATACGCGCAGCAGCGTGCGCTTCTTCGAACTGGAGACGCAGGTGCGGGAAGAGCTACGAGTCAGCGAAGGGGGCCACGAACCGGCGAGGGAGCCGGCATGAGCGAGCGCAGGCAGCGCATCTGGGCGCCGGTCCTCATTCTGGTTGCGATTGTCATCCTGTGGGAAGGGCTGGTGACAGCCTTCAACATTCAGCAGTTCCTATTGCCAAAGCCTTCGGCCATCATTGGCAATCTTGTTCAGATTGTCGTCCTCGATGGGTCGGCGACAGCAGGCGACGCGGGCGCGGAAGTCACTCTGAATAACCGGTTTCTGATTTTCATGCCTGGTGCCCTGTCACCCGAACGGCAGTCAGCTCTGGAGGCAGCACAATGGCTGGATATTCCCGTCGGCAGCGGCAGCATTCTCGTATTGCGGGGCAGGAATCTCACACCAATCCTGGCGGCAAGTTGGTTCACGTTGAAAGAAGCGCTGGGAGGGATGGCCATGGGAACGCTGGCAGGCATCACCGTAGCGCTTGCTACAACCCGCTGGACCGCCTCGCGTGAGGCCCTGCTGCCGTTCGCCATCGCCGCCAACTCTATGCCGATCATTGCATTTGCGCCGATCATGAACAACTGGTTCGGCATCGACAACCCGTTCTCCAAAATGGCGATTGTAACGATTATGATCTTCTTCCCGATCATGATCAACACAGTACGAGGGCTGACATCGGTCGATAACCGTTCGTTGGAATTGATGCGCTCATATGCGGCCAGCGACTCCGAGATTCTTATGAAGCTGCGGATTCCCAACGCGCTTCCATCCTTGTTCAGCGGCCTGAAGGTGGCTGGAGCGCTCGCGATGATCGGAGCAATCGTGGGCGAATACTTTGGCGGCCCGCGCATCGCATTGGGAGTATTCATTACCCAAGAGGCGGCGTTGTTCCGATTCGCGACGGCTTGGGCCGCCATTCTCGTAGCCTGTTTACTTGGCATCTCAATCTATCTTGTCATCCTGTTAGCGGAACGGTTGGCTTTGCCATGGCATCCAACGTTCCGCGCCTAGCTTTACGAATTTTTGCACATTCACAGTTCCTCAGGAGGATTTCATGAAAAACCGAACTGCACGGTTGCTGACAGGTTTCACGCTGCTCATCCTGATGCTGGGGGCCTGCGTCGCCCCGGCGGCCCCGGCGATGGATTCCGGCGCAGAAGAGGCCATGGCTGATGACGGATGCGCCGAACTCACTCCGGTTAGCTTGCAGCTCCAGTGGGTGACGCAGTCCCAATTCGCCGGCTACTTTGCCGCCGTCGACCAGGGCTTCTACGAAGAGCAGTGCTTGGACTTGACAATCCTTGAAGGCGCGGTCGACATCGTGCCGCAGCAGGTGGTCGCCTCCGGCCAAGCTGAGTTTGGCCTGGCTTGGGTGCCCAAAGTGTTGGCCTCGCGCGCGGAAGGCGCCGACCTGGTGAATATCGCCCAGGTATTTCAGCGCAGCGGGACGTTGGAGGTCTCGTGGGCCGATGCGCCGGTTACGACAATAGCTGACATGGCTGGCAAGAAAGTCGGAACGTGGGGTTTCGGCAACGAGCATGAACTGTTTGTAGCGATGCGCGCCGAGGGCATCGACCCGAACAACCCGGATGATGTCACGGTCATTCAGCAGAGTTTCGACATGTTGGCCCTGCTCAACAGGGAACTCGACGCTGCCCAGGCGATGATATACAACGAGTACGCCCAGGTTCTGGAGGCGGTCGACTCCGAGACCGGCGAACTCTATCAGCCGTCTGACCTGGTGGTCATCGACTTCAACGATGTCGGCACGGCCATGCTTCAGGATCATGTTTTCGCGCGGGAATCCTGGTTGGCAGAGGAGGGCAATGAGGATATCGCGGTACGCTTCCTGGCAGCCAGCTTCAAGGGCTGGCAGTTCTGCCGCGACAGCTTTGACGCCTGCGTCCAGGTCGTTCTTGACAATGGTCCCACGCTCGGCCAAAGCCATATGAGCTGGCAGTTGAACGAGATCAATAAGCTGATTTGGCCTTCACCGGCCGGAATCGGTGTGATGGATCAGGCACTTTGGGATCAGACAGTGCAAGTGTCCGTAGATGGCGGCGTTATCGCTGAGGCGCCTAGTGACGGAGCTTTCCGCTCGGACCTGGCGGAAGCAGCTCTCGGACTGTTGGATGGCGACACGATGGGAGATAGCTACACACCTATCGAAGTCGAACTGGTTGAGGGAGGCGAATAGACAATCGTATAGCCAGACTGCGGCGAGTCAGCAGTGGCTGGCAAACCTACTGTTTGCCAGCCACTGACGGCTCGCGCTCGTGTTTGGAAAAGGAGTGGAGAATTGCGGCGAGTTCAGGAGTCAGTGACGGCCTTATATGCCGCGCAGACTGAGCGGCTTCCGGCGCAGGGGGAGTGGACGTATGACGACTATACCTGTCTCCCAGAAGATGGTATCCGCTACGAAGTAATTCGGGGAGAACTCTATATGTCAGTGGCGCCGCGACCCTTGCACCAGCGAGTAATCACGCGCCTTGCTTTCTTTCTGGAAGGATATCTCCAAGAGTCGAACCTGGGCACAGCCTTCG
Organism: Caldilineaceae bacterium; assembly: GCA_963662575.1. Classification (GTDB taxonomy): domain Bacteria; phylum Chloroflexota; class Anaerolineae; order Caldilineales; family Caldilineaceae; genus Bin5. Next base: position 3,191,301 of record OY759723.1, on the reverse strand, counting down.
CCGCTCCCATTGATGTAATTCTCCCCGATAGGCTGGGAGATCCCGTCCAGCCTGACATTGTGGTGATCCGCCGAGAAAGTCTCCCCGTCGTTGGCGAACTCAACATCCAGGGCGCGCCTGACTTGGTGATGGAGGTGTTGTCGCCATCCAACCCGTCCCACGACCTCAGACTGAAGTACGAAATCTACGCAGAAGCGGGCGTGCCCGAGTACTGGATTATCGATCCCCGCGAGCGGACGGCTGAGATCCATGTCCTGCGAGATGGATCCTACAAATTGCTTGGGCGCTTCGGCGAAGATGAAATTGCAAGTTCAGAATTGTTGGCGGGCTTTGCTGTCCTCGTGAACGAGATTATCCCCGCATGATCCTGGTTACCGGCGCCGCGGGCAAAACCGGCCATGCGGTCATTGATGCGTTGGCCCAGACCGGTCGGCCGGTGCGCGCTTGGTTACGCCGCCACGAGCAGGCCCAGAATCTCAAAGTTGCCGATACCGTTGTCGGTGATCTGGAGGATGCCCGTCTGTGGCGGGAAGCGTGCGTTGGAGTCGATGCAATTTATCTCATCTGCCCCAACATGTATACACGCGAAATCGAAGTCGGAAAGTTGGCCTTGCAGGCCGCGGAGCGGGCCGGGATAGGACGCTTCGTATACCACTCGGTCCTTCATCCCCAGACGGAAGAGATGCCCCACCACTGGCAAAAACTGCGTGTCGAAGAGGAGATCTTGCGCCGCGGCCTGCCTTATACAATTCTGCAGCCATGCGCGTACATGCAGAACGTGCTTGCCTACCGGGAACAGATAGCGGCAACAGGCCAGTATTCCGTACCTTACAGCGTCTACTCCCGCTTCGCACTGGTCGATCTTGTTGACGTTGCACAGGCCGCGGCAACGGTTCTCACAGAACACGGCCATGCCGGGGCGATTTATGAATTGGCCGGACCTGCAAATCTGTCTTCGGAGGAGATAGCACAGGCTCTGGCGGACCAGTTGCGGCAGCCTGTTAATGCCGTTCAAACGCCTCTCGAAAGTTGGGAGGAGTCCGCAATTGCAAGTGGGATTCCCGGTGATACAATTGAGGCACTTGCTGCGATGTTTCGCTACTATGACCGCTACGGCCTGGTCGGAAACGGCAACGTCCTGGGCTGGTTGCTGGGCCGCCGTCCGACATCACTTTCCGAGTTCGCGGCACGAGCGTTTCCAGGCTGACAGAGGAGCCGCACTTGTTCAAATGCCGCTCTTGATGGCGCCAGCCGCAGGCCACATTTTTTCCAGGACAATGCCATGCGTTTCATCCTCTCTACCGGTTCACTTTACAACTACAGTATCGACCGCGTCTTTGCGCTGGCAGCCGAAGCCGGCTTTGACGGAATCGAATTGATGGTGGATCACCGCTGGGACACGCGCCAGTCCGACTATGTGCGACAGCTGATGGACAGTCACGCGCTGGCGATCCCGGCCCTTCATAGTCCATTCAGTCGCAACTGCCAAGGCTGGGGCGAAACCGAGTTCGACGCCATTGGCCGCACCGCCGAACTTGCCGATGAACTGGGCGCACAGGTAGTCGTCCATCACCTACCCACGCGTTTCGGATACGCTTTTCTGCAGGCAGCAGGCCGCAGCCTGTTGCTGCCCAACCCATTCGATACCGGCCACAAGTACACAGATTGGCTCACCGAGAGCTATGCTGAGCTCCAGGCCAGTACTGATGTCCTCTTGTGCATCGAAAACTTGCCAGCCCAGCGGTTTATGGGCGTGCGCGTCAACCCTGCCCGCTGGAACCCGAAGAGTCGGGCAACGCTTGGCGACATTACCCGATTTCCGCACATCACATTGGATACGACCCATCTGGGAACCTGGGGGCTGGACCCTGTCGAGGCATACAGCAGCTGGGGGCAAAGGGTGAAGCATGTGCATCTCAGCAACTTTGACGGCAGCGAACACCGACGGCCCGAGGACGGCAATTTGAGACTGGACGCGCTGCTGGCCCGGATGGCCGCGGAGGGATACGGTCACTCCATTTCGTTAGAACTGCAACCGGATGCACTGGAGGCAGGTGCTCCGGACAGCAGGGTTGTCGAATTGTTGCGGGGTAGCCTGCACTATTGTCTGCAGGCGGTTGGGCAAGGAGAAAGTAGTGCTTAGTGTAAACTTCTCTTGAAGGATTTTCCTGATCCGGCTTCGAACTTACTCCATTGGATAGCGTAGCCCCCACTCCTGCCGCAAACCATCCATCAGGCGCATGATTGCAAGTGACTCGTCAAGGGGCATCAGGTCGTGTTCGGTCAGTCCTTCCCGGAGGCAGCGGCCGCATTCTACAGCCTGATAGTTCCAGCCATTGCCGATGATGTCGGGCTGCACTGTCTCCGGCTCGTGGCCGTCACGGGTTATCGTGAAACCGGATGGCATCCACCAGCGATCGTGTGCGCGTATCTCTCCCTCAGTCCCACTAATGAGTAGCGAATCGGGCGAGTTGGCTCGGACAGCAGTGGACATTACGGCTAGCGCGCCGTCATCGTACTGAAAAAGCATACCTGCCAGCTCGTCCACGCCGGTCACGCCCAGGTGTGCCAGCGACGCGACACGGGCAGGTCCCCCCAGCAAATGATGGGCCAGCGAAATCGGGTATACGCCCACATCCAGCAACGCGCCGCCGCCAAGGGCCGGGTTAAATGTGCGACGTTCAGGATTCAGCGGGGCGCGATAGCAGAAATCTGCCTGAAACAGACGGATGTCGCCTATCTGTCCTTCCTCGATGCGACGGACCATTTCACGAATATGAGGCAGAAAACGCGTCCACATCGCCTCCATCAGGTAGACGCCTTCGGCGCGTGCGCAGTCGATCATCTCCTTGGCCTCGGCGCTATTGATCGCGAACGGTTTCTCACATAGCACAGCCTTGCCGGCGCGCAGGCAACTGATCGTATTCTCTTTGTGCAGTGGGTGAGGGGTGGCGATGTAGATGATATCCACCATGGGGTCGGCCGCAAGCGCGTCGTAGGTGGGATGCCGGTTTGGAATGCCGAAGCGATCGGCAAACTTGTCGGCAGTTTCCTGGGAGCGGGAGCCGACGGCGACGACTTCTGCGTCCTCCTCCGCGGCCAGACCGGTGGCAAAGTCACCGGCGATGCGCCCCGTTCCCAGAATTCCCCAGCGAGTCTTGTCCATATTTTCAACTCCAATATTTTGCGTGTACAGTCGTTACGGTTGGGGAAGTTAAACACGACTCTTTCAGACTGTCAACAGTTTGGCGCTATGTTATACTTGTCGCAGTTGAGGGAAGCCACAGACGAAAGCGAAACAAGAGTTCGACCTCTTGGGTTCCGTGAACATTCTTGCCGCGCTTCGTGTGCCATACTGGAGGAATACGAATGTCAACATCTAGCGCTCCATTGCTTGCGATACACGGGGGAACGCCTGCTCGTGAGCGGATGGAGCCATACATGGCAGCCGGCGGACAAGCCCTCGACCAGGCTGAGGAGCAGGCCGTACTCGATGTGCTGCGCGCCAAACAGCTATTCCGCTTTTTCAGCAAAAAGGAAGGCGAATCGCATGCAGATCAGTTGGAAAAGGAGTTTGCACAGTCGGTCGGTTCGGCCCATGCTTTGGCGGTCACGTCGGGCACGGCGGCACTGATATGCGGTCTGCAGGGCATCGGCATCGGCCCTGGCGATGAGGTAATCGTGCCTGCCTTCACGTGGATGGCATCGGCCACTGCAGTAATGGCGGTCGGCGGCATACCCATCATTGCCGAGATAGACGAGTCGCTGACACTCGACCCTGACGATGTCGAGCGCAAGATCAGCCCGCACACAAAGGCGATCATGCCGGTTCACATGCGAGGCGCGCCGGCACGGATGGATGCCATTCAGGACATCGCCGGCCGTCACGGGTTGCGCATAATCGAAGACTGCGCCCAGGGCAATGGGGCAAGCTTCCAGGGCCGCAGGCTCGGCTCTATTGGCGACGTCGGCTGTTTCAGCTTGCAGTTCAGCAAGATAATCACAACCGGCGAAGGCGGCATGGTCACGACCAGCGACCGTCAGGTTTGGAAACGAGCATTCATGTTCCACGACGTGGACGCCGCGGGTCGGTTGGAGCTACCTGAAGAAGAGGTGCTTTGGGGAGCGAACTTCAGGATGGCGGAGATTCCTGCGGCCATCGGACTGGTGCAGTTGGGAAGGTTGCAGGGCATCGTAGCCGCCGCGCGGGCCAGGAAGGAGATGCTTATGGCCGGCATCTCAGTGACCGCAGCAGGCAAGGGTGTTACTTTTCGTGAGATACCGGACCCTGATGGCGATAGCGCCATATCACTCGCCATGTTCCTTGAGACACCTGCGAAGGCCCAGGCGGTCGCGCAGGGTCTGAACGCGGAGAACATTTCCGCCGGTGTCCTTTACCGGCCAGAGCAGCGCGATTTCCACGTGTATGCTCACTGGTTTCCGGTGCTGTCGCAGCGCGCCTGGACGGACGGCGGGGGTCCTTGGCGCTGGGCCAAGAGGGAACTGGCCTATTCGCCGGATATGTGCCCGCGTTCGCTCGATCTGCTGGGCCGGGCGGTTACGTTACATGTCAGCCCGGCCATGAGCAATGCGGATGTGGAGGAGACGATTGACGGCGTGACCAAAGTGTTGGAAGTGCTTGCCTGAACCGGCGCATTGGCCGTTTGTCTATGTATGCAATGATCAAGAACGCACTATACATCACACTTTTGGCTCTGATTCTGTCCGGGTGCGGCCGGCTGAACCTGAACTTCGGGCCGCTTCTACGCGACGTAACAGTTGCACCCGATCAGATATCTCCCAACGCCGACGGCGATACCGATGTCACCGAGATCCGCTACTATCTAAGCCGCTCCGCCTATGTAAGTATCTTTTTCGAGAACAACGAAGGCGATCGATTCTACTTTCGCAAGGACCGCCGCCGCTCTCCAGGTAGCTATAGAGTGCAGTGGGGCGGCGTGATGGACGAGCCGGAGGTCGAGGAGATCGAAGGAGGCACTAACGAAATCCTCAGCAGGGTGTTGGCGGACGGACAATATAACTGGGTAGTGCAAGCCACCGACGATAACGCCAACACGGAAATTGTTGAAGGCACAATTACCCTGGAGAACGGTGACACTGAATTACCACGACTGGAAAGTTTTGCCGCCGTGCCCACAGTCTTTCGCCCCAATCTGGACGGTATGCGGGACGACTGGGTGAGCATTTCCTACAACCTGTCGAAAGAGGTCCACAACATTCAGGTTTATCTTCTTGACCCTGAGAGACCTGGAGTCAAGGTGCATATCGCCGAAGGCGCAAATACAATTGAACCTGAAGAACCAGGCAACCACACCTACAAGTATTTCGGCGGCGTCGACCTTAACGCGGAGCCGCCGCCCGACGGCGAGTACCTGGTCGTCGGTGAGGCCAACGACCTTGCCGGTAATCGTGTGCGAGTGACCCGTGCTCTGACAATAGAGATGGGGGGCAGGCCGCGCGCCGACGTTGTGCAGGGAGAAATCGAATGGGTCCGGGAGACAAATCGGGTGGTGAGCGTGCCCCTGGGCCAGAAGCTATGTTTCTCTGCAATCGTGAAGAATGAAGGCGAAGTCCCAATCCGCACAAATGGCCCCTGGCCAGGTCAAGAGTACCTCTTCGCCGAAGACCTCTCCTATCAGAACTACAACTATGTAGCGGCCTTGCGAGAGAATCGCGACAAATACTGGTTCGAGCAGCCAGGTGTGTTTCGATTCGGCATCAACTTCAGCACGGCCGGCCTTAACTTCCCGTTCAGATGGGCGATAGGGCGACAAGAGGACCTGGAATGGCTTGAATTTGAGGAAGGGGCGGCGTGGTACTTGATGCCAGGTGAGGCCGGCCTGGTTGACGGCTGCATTCGCTTTGATGGACCTCCTCCAGGTACCAACGTACTCTGGTGGGGCGGGTTGATTCACGAGGCATACGGACATCACAACGATTTGATCGACCGCATCACAGTCAATGTCGGCGCAGAATGATAGCAGTTGCGTCCTAATGCTTTTCATTAGGTGCCATTCACTCATCTCTTGAACCAATGCGCTTAGAAGTTATTGTCGTCTCCTACAACGTGCGCGATCTTCTGCGCCGCTGCTTGCAAAGCGTCTATGCCTCTGCCCGGCAGAGTGAAGACTGGTTGGCCGTGAATGTCTCTGTCGTCGACAACGCTAGTCACGACGACAGCGCGCAGATGGTAGCAGACGAGTTCCCTCAAGCACATCTAATTGCCTCGACTGATAACCTTGGATTTACGCGCGCCAATAATTTGGCGCTAAGAGAGTTGGGATTCGGCGCGACAGGTAAGGAGCGCCCGGCCACTACACCTGATCTCGTGCTTCTCCTCAATCCGGACACAGAGGTTGTGGATGACGCGTTGGCAAAGATGGCCGCGTTTATGCGGGACAATCCGACGGCGGGCGCATGTGGTCCCCGTCTCCACTACGAAGACGGCAGCCTACAGCATGCCGGTTTCGCCTTTCCGGATCTGGCTCAGGTCGCTCTCGACCTATACCCGCTGGCGGAGCTGCCCGGCTTAAGTCGTCTGCTCGATCGACTGCTGCAGAGCCGAATTAACGGACGCTATCCCCGCAGCCAGTGGCTTGGCGTCATGCCAATTGCGGTCGACTTCGTGCTTGGTGCTGCGTTGATGGCGCGCGGCGACGGTATCAGAGCGGCCGGACTGCTGGACGAAGGCTACTTCATGTACTGCGAGGAAATGGACTGGTGCCTGCGCATGCGGGAGGCTGGCATGCCGACATATGCGGTACCCACCGCGCAGATAATTCACTATGAGGGCCGCAGCAGCCGCCAGGTTCGCTGGCAGTCATTTGAGCGGCTTTGGGCCAGCCGCTTCCGCTTTTTTGGCCTGCATACCCACCTCTATTCAAGGCGCTTCAGTTTGTACCTGCGTCTGCTCGTGCGCCTCGGGCTGGCCTGGAACGAGGTGATCGCCAGACGACGCTTTGCCCAGGGCCGCCAGTCCGGCGATCGGCTGAAGGAACAGCTTGACGCCTACGCCAAGGTTATGGACTACGGTGGATAGCCGAAGGCGGCTCGGTAGGAAAGCGAGCACACATCCAGTTGTGTTTGCCACACGTCAACGGTGGTTCCGGCAATGCCATTGCGCCTGACTGCAGTCATCCTCACAAAGAATGAAGCCGAACACATCGGTGAATGCATCGCCGCGCTGAAGGACTGGACGGACGCGGTGGTGGTGTGGGACTCCTGCAGCCAGGATGATACCCGCGGCATTGCGCGGGAGGCCGGCGCGTGTGTGGTCGTCCGACCATTCGACGACTACGGCAGGCAACGGCAGGCAGCTCTCGACAGCATTGACAGTGAATGGATTCTCTTTGTTGACGCCGACGAACGGGCTACACCCGCGCTAGCGGAGGAGGTCTTGCGCGCAAGCCAGGACACCAGCTGTGCTGGCTTCTGGATCCCACGCCGCAACTTTATCGTTGGCCATGAGATGCAGGGTGGGGGCTTTACGCCTGACTATCAGTTGCGCCTTCTGAGGCGGCTGGCCGCCCGCTACGACCTGCGCCGCGAAGTCCACGAAATCGTCATCCTGGAGGGTGAGGAGGGCAGACTTAACGAGCCCCTGCTGCACTACAATTACGGAGACTGGCAGCAGTTTCACCACAAGCAGCGAATTTACGCACGCTACGAGGCCAGAATCCTCGCGGAGCAGGGGATTCGACCACTGCCGCACAACCTTGTCCTCCAGCCTCTACGCGAGTTTCGGCGCCGCCTAGTCGAATTGCAGGGTTGGCGCGACGGCATCCACGGCCTGCGCATGGCCCTGTTACTCGCCTGGTATTACGGGTTTGTCCCCTATTGGTTGCTCATGTCACGCCAGCAAACTGACAGCTGGGGAGAGTAAGGCTGCGGGCCGTTTGCCGAGAGCCGCGCTCCAATGCTCACTTCGGCTCAAAGGCGTCCCGATGCGCGTTCCGGACCGCGTTATCTTCCAGCTTGGCGTAAATGCGGGTCGTGTTGGGACTTGCGTGTCCCAACGCCGTCTGGGTGACGGCCAGGTCGTGGGTGGTCTGGTAGATGCGAGTCGCGAAGTAGTGTCGTAGGGCGTGGGGAGTGATGCCTTTTGCTCCAAGCCCGGCCCGCTCGGCCAGTCGGCGAATCGTATTCTGGACCGTCTGCGTAGACAGAGGCAACACTTTCGAGCCAGCCTTTCTGTCATGGCGGGCAAAAACTGGCAGGTCGGACAATCGGCGACCGGTGGCGCCGTCGATCGGCTGTCTGGCCTGCAGATAATAGTGAATCGCCTCCCAGGCCCGTTCATCGAAGTAGACGCGGCGAACTTTGCTTCCTTTGCCAACGATCCATACCCCCCGATCCTGGTCTTCCAACTGCATACGTGTAATGGATACCAGTTCACCCACCCGCAGACCTGAACAACGCAGCGCTTCCACGATTGCGATGTCCCGCAGTTTGGCAAGCCGTTCGCGCTGATCGCCAGGGCGGCGCGGGACTGTCTCGTGCGCGGCAGTGACCAGCAACTCCATCTCCTCCGGGCGCGGCGGATGAGGTATCAACTCCGGTGGGCGTTGATTCCGGCGAATTCGCTTAATCCCGTCCCGCAGACGAGCCAACTCTTGGGTGTTGAAGGGCAACCAGCCCCGCACTTGCAAGTAGCTAACCCAGCCCACCACTGCAGACAGATAGGTGTACAAAGTGCGCTGGCCGATACTGACCTCCTCCAACAACCAGGTCCCGAAAGCTAGGATTCGGTCTACGTCCAAGTCTTCCAGTTCCTTGGCGTCCGGCGGGATCTCTTTCTCCTTCAGGTACTCTTGAAAGAGGTTCATCGCCGTACGGTAGGTGCGACGAGTGTGGATCGTGCCCGTATCCGCAGCCTCCAGATAGCTCTCGATAGTGTAAGAAATAGACATGAGTCAAGTAGCTCAGGTACCGATGAAAGTTGATATCAGAAAGCAAATGTCGCCGGTAGCCGCAGTTATGCGCGCCGACCTGTACCTGTGACGATCCGGCCAGGCGTCGCGCCGGTATGTGCGCCGTCCTGCCAGACCCGTTCGCCGTTAACCCAGACGTCGCGCACGCCGACGGAAAGCTGATGGGGTTCGGCAAAAGTGGCCTTGTCCCCAATGGTCTCCGGATCGAAAATGACCACGTCTGCGTAGAAGCCCTCGCGCAGCTGGCCCCTGTCTCGCAGACCGAGCCGGTCGCACAGTGCCGAGGACATCTTTCGCACGGCGTCTTCCAATGGAATGACCTTTTCTTCGCGCACATATTTGCCCAGTACGCGGCTGTAGGTGCCGTAGGCGCGAGGATGGTACGGGCCGGTTGGCGCGGCCCAGGTCGGGTCCATCCCGCCAGCGTCGGTGGAGATCGTGATCCAAGGCTGTTGCAACTGCCTCCGCAGATTTTCTTCGCTCATTACGAAATAGAAAGTGCTGATGCGCTGTCCTTCGGAAGCGAGCAGGTCCATCGCCGCGTCGGGCCAGTCTACACCCATTTCAGCTGCGATCTCCGATAGTCGTTTTCCCACATACTGCTGGTTTTCCGGTTTCAGAAAGCCAACCGGCATAACACCATGTGGACCGACCAAATCTGCCATTGCTTCCCAGTCACCGGTTGGATGCAGCGCCGCCTCCTTGATTTTGGCCCGCATGGACGAGTCGCGCACATTCTCATAGAGCTTGTCGCCAGCGGCAGCCCAAGGCGGCAGCACGGACGTCAGGCCGGTGCCGGCGGCGGCGTATGTATACATGTCGGCGGTGACATCGATTCCCTGAGACCGGGCTTCGGTGATGCGCTCCATTGCAGAGGCGAGTTTGTGCCAGTTGCGGCTCCCGGCTGCTTTCAGATGGTAGATCTCGACCGGGACGTCGGCCTCGCGTCCGATCAAGAGTGCCTCCTCCAGCCCTTCCAGAAAGGCGTCTGCTTCCGAACGCAGATGAGTTATGTAGATGCCATTGAAGGGACGGAAGGACCGGGCAAGCTCCACTACTTCGTCGGTGTTGGCGTAGCTTGAGGGCGGGTAGATTAGTGCGAAGGAAACGCCAAACGCGCCGTCCTCCATGGCGTCGGCGATAACCCGCTTCATTGCCGCCATTTCGTCGGCTGTGGGCGCGCGCATATCCATGCCCATGGCATACTGACGCACAGTACCGCCTCCGAGGAAGGATCCAATATTTGGTGATACACCTTGTGCGGTCATCGCCTCCAGCCAGTCTCGAAAGCGCTTCCAACTGGTCATGCGCTCAGCCCATGCCGGATCCAGCAGTTGCGTAAACTGATGAATGGGTAGTTCGTCGTTGATCCTGCCGCCAAAGGGAGCCGGAGTCCATCCCTCGCCCATAACCTCTGTCGTTACGCCCTGGGAGATTTTGGAAACACTGCGGCCGTCCACCATCAACGACAGGATCGAGTGGCTGAGAATGTCGATGAAACCGGGGCAGACTACATGGCCGCCGGCATCCACGACTTCGGCGCAGTTTTCGGTTGGGATGGCGCCTGGTGGAGCAATTGCAGTGATACGATCCCCGGTCAGGGCGACGTCTCCGTATCGCCAAGGCGAGCCTGAGCCATCTACGATGCGGGCATTTTGAATTAGAACAGTGTTGTCAGTCATATAAGGTGTCGCTAGATGTGGAAGTCGGTATTGTCTGTATTTCTGTTGCAACGAAAAAGAGGTAGAGAACCAAGGAAAATAGTACTCGACTCTTGTGAACCCGTCAAAGTGGCGCGGGGTGCTTCCGTTTGGAGAGGCGCGTTTCCGATAAGAGCCATAGTCGTTCAAGCGTCCCCTACCGACAGCAGATGCATTTCCAAAATGAAGCTCAACGCTTTCGAAAATCGGCTGCGCGGGCTTGATTGCGACTGTCCCAAGGCTCATTTGAAGGCAGAGCAAGGGGCAGGCGTCAGGCAAGGATTGTGCTCATGCCCAGGGGTGCAGTCCACATTTGGGGTGGGAATAGTAGGGAAGGGAATTCATGCCGGCGGTGGCTGAAATTGTTCACCGGATTTGGGAGAGGCAGAGGGCAGGCACAGGGCCTGCCCCTACCGTCCTTTGCGTGGGCGGCGATGGCTCCGTTACAAGCAGGGGGATAGGAATTTGTACACCAGTTTTGGACCGCACCCCTGCCCCTGCCCAGAAGGTGTTGGAGATTCAATTTCAACATATGATATAATCGGTCTGGCCTGTGGAACATCGCTGGAGCGTTCAGAGCTTGTCCGAGGCACGAGCTTAGCGCTCGCATCGTCTAACAGTCTGATTGTCAATGTATTGGCGCGTCATTTCGGCGATTCCATGGTAACCACTTTCCGCAGAAATTCAGCTCTCATCTGCCTCTTCCTCTTTCTCCTTCAGCTTCTGTTTGTTTCCTGTTCAGAGGTCCCGCAGTCTCCCCAATTGATTGGACGGAAAGATCCCTACGTAACCGGACGCATTCTGATCAAGTTTCGTCCTGGCGCCTCGGCGATTTCAATGACCGACAAGGCAGAAGAGTTCGATCTGAAACCGGCCTTGATCACTTGCGGCTCGGTCCATGTTCACACTGTCCGGCCCGGGACCGAGTTGGAGGCAGCAGAAACGTTTATGCTGGATCCTGCGGTCGAGTACGCCGAACCCGACTTTCGGATCTTTGCGGCAACTGATCGGTTGACTACGGTTGCGGAGTCCAAGCGCATCTATAGGCGGGACTCTATACGTGGAGTCGCGTCGAATCCAGTTTCTTTATTGGACGAGACGGACGCGCCCAACGACCCTCTGTTCGACCAACAGTGGGCGCTTGCCAAAATCGAGGCCACAGGCGCCTGGAAGGTTTCAACGGGAAAAAATGTGACCATCGCGGTGATAGATTCCGGCATCGATTTGGACCATCCGGAGTTTGCCTCGCGAATCTTGGACGGATACAACTTCGTCGGTGATGACACTGTGGTAGACGATGACTACGGTCACGGAACGCAGGTGACCGGGGTCGCTGCGGCTGCTACCAACAACGATACAGGTATTGCCGGCCTGGCCTGGGATGCCAACATCATGCCCGTGAAAGTACTTGACAGCGGGGGCCAGGGCGTGAGCAGCGATCTAACTTGTGCCCTCTATTGGGTAGCCGACAAGGGCGCCGACATCGTCAATATCAGCATAATAAGCTTTGGTCCTTCATTCGGAATGCAGAGCGCGGTCAATTATGCAGTTAACGAAGGCGTTCTTATCTTTGCAGCGGCTGGCAATCTGTTTGAGAAGGGAAATCCGGTCACGTACCCTGCCGCTCATGACGGGGTCATCGCTGTCGCAGCCTCGGACCGAGAAGACGACCATGCCTGGTTTTCTAGCGCGGGCAGTTTTGTAGACATCGCCGCGCCGGGGGTCAGCATTTATAGCCCTTTCCCTCCGACGCATGAAGAGTACAGGGCCGTATATGGAACCAGCCTGGCAACGCCCCACGTTGCAGGGTTGGCAGCGCTGGTTCTTTCGGCGGCACCGAGTCTGTCACCTGGACAGGTGGAGGAGATTATAAAGCAGAGCGCGGTCGACCTGGGTGACTCCGGTCAGGATGACAAATTTGGACATGGGCGCATCGACGCGTCGGCTGCGATGTTACTCACCATGTCTTCACTGCCCTCGCACCTGTTCATGCCGAGTGTGAACGCTCCCGAGCCTACCGACACACCGACCGCAACGCCCTCTCCTACTTCAGATTCGACGTCCAGCCCAACGCCGACGCCGAGTCCGACCTCGACGCCCACTCCGACTCCTGCGAGCAGCTAGTACGCCTGACCATTCGCCCGATGGCACAGGCACAGTATTCGTTAAGGCCTGTGTACGGTGCGCTGGTATCGCAATTCTTGTCAGGGCTAGACGCCGTAACGCCGCACGAACCGATACATCCGCTCCAGGGCAGTCTCCAGTTTCGGCATTTCGACCGGGTAGGCGCAACGCACATGTCCCTCACCGCCGGCGCCGAAGCCGCTGCCCGGAATCACAGCCACTCGTTCTTCGCGAAGCAGCTTGTCAGCAAACTCATACTCATCCATGCCAGTGCGGCGGACGCTAGGGAAGGCGTAGAAGGCGCCTTTTGGTTCGAAGCAGTCCAGCCCGATCTCGTTCAGGCCGTCAACGAGAAAGCGGCGGCGTTCGCCATAGCTGGCCACCATTTCCTGCACCGCCTCTTCTGCGGAGGGGTCGGTCAGGGCACGCAGCGCCGCGGCTTGGCCACCGGAGGGCGCCGACATAATCAGATATTGATGGATACGACGCATCGCGCCGAGCAGTTCGGCAGGACCTGTGGCGTAGCCAATCCGCCAACCTGTCATGGCGTAATCTTTGCTCATTCCGCCCAAATGAATCGTACGCTCTGCCATACCGGGAAGGGCGGCGAACATTACGTGCTCGTGATCATCATAGACCAGGCGATCGTAGATTTCGTCTGAAATGACGATCAGATCGTGCTTTTGGGCGACATGAGCGATAGCTGAGAGCTCTTCACGGTTCATCACAGCGCCGGTCGGGTTGCATGGATAACCGATTAGCAGGACTTTTGTCCGGGGCGTGATAGCGTCCTCAAGTTGCGCCGGCGTCAGGACAAAATTATTGTCCGCATAAGTGGGGATGTCGACAACCGTGCCGCCGGCAAGAATCACATCGGCAGTATAGGATACAAAGCAGGGTTGCGGGACGAGCACTTCGTCTCCCGGGTCGAGCAAGGCCTGCATCGCCAAGTACATTGCCTCGCTAACGCCGACAGTGATGAGCGCTTCGGTTGCGGCGTCATAGGCTGGCGCGCCGTAGCGTTCCGTCAGCATATTGGCCACGGCTTCACGCAGATCCAACATTCCAGCATTGGACGTGTAAGAAGTATGGCCCTGCAGGAGGCTGTCTGTACCGGCATTGAGAACGGATTTCGGCGTTACATAGTCCGGCTCGCCAATGCCCAAGCTAATCACGTCGTCCATCGTGGTAGTCAGATCGAAGTACCGTCGAATGGGAGAGGGGGGCACACGCTGCACACGGCTACTCAAACGGCTCTCAAGTGAACGCCGCAAACCTTTAGTTTCGACAGGATATATTTCAGCCTCAGACGAGGGTATGACGGTTGGGGCTTCAGGTGATCTACTAAGTATTGTATTCATCTCTCTCTAGTCATTTCCGGTCGACGCCGGTCTATGCGATTTGTGGAAAACTTTCGGGGGATGTTCGATATTCCTGTACCAGGGAAGAAGCCTTTGCTGCCGAATCCACAACGGTCAGCGACTCAACTGAACCGTTGCCGGCAGGATGCATTGGCTGCGCCGCGACCTGCTTCGCGGCGGGTTAGCCGCGAGCAATTTCCGCTGGCAACTGCAGAAATGCGATTCCCCTTGTACTGCGCGCAGAAGTCTGTCACAGTTCCGGCCTCCGCAGGCGCCACTCCGTGCTCTGCTCGTAGGCGTAAGCAGCCCGCAAGATTGTTTCTTCACCCAACGAAGGGCCGAGCAGTTGCAGACCAATGGGAAGTCCGCCGGCATCGAAGCCGCAGGGGATGCTGATCCCGCAAAGACCGGCCAGATTGGCGCTGGTAGTGAAAATGTCGGTCAAAATCATCGCCAGAGGGTCGTCAATTTTCTCGCCGATCCGAAAAGCAGTGGTCGGTGAGGTAGGCGAGACGATTAGGTCAACCTCGGCAAATGCTCGGTCGAAGTCCTGCTTGATCAGTGTGCGGACTTGCTGAGCTTTCAGATAGTAGGCGTCATAGTAACCGGCGCTCAACGCATAGGTACCCAGCATGATGCGCCGCTTAACCTCCGGGCCAAAACCGGCGCCGCGTGTCTGTCGAAAGTGGTCAAAGATTGTTTCGCCATCGACACTCAGGCCAAAACGGATGCCATCATAGCGGGCGAGGTTGGCACTGGCCTCGGCCGTGACGACCAGATAGTACACCGGCAGAGCCAACTCCGTGTTGGGCAGGTGGATCGGTATGATTTCGGCACCCAAAGACGCGAGTTGATCGATCGCTTTGCGGACCGCCGCCTCGACCTCCGCCTGGATGCCTTCCACGAAATACTCGTGCGGAATCCCGATCTTCAACCCTGAAATGTCGCCGGTCAACGCTTCCGAGAAGTTCGGCACGTCCACCGGCATGGTGGTACTGTCGCGCGAGTCCGCGCCGGCGATAACTTCCAGCAGCAGCGCGGCGTCGGCTACAGTCTTGGTAATTGGGCCGATTTGATCCAGGCTGCTGCCATAGGCGATCAGTCCGTAGCGGCTAACACGGCCGTAAGAGGGCTTCAAGCCAACGACGCCGCACAACGCGGCGGGCTGGCGTACACTGCCGCCGGTATCGGTTCCGAGAGCGGCGGGCGCTTCATCCGCGGCCACCGCTGCCGCGGAACCGCCACTGCTGCCGCCCGGCACGCGTTCGAGATCCCAGGGATTCCGGGTCGGACCATAGCCGCTGTTCTCAGTGCTGGACCCCATTGCGAATTCATCGGTGTTGGTTTTGCCCAATACAATCGCGCCGGCGGCCTCCAGTTTTTCTACGGCGGTTGCGGAATAGGGCGGTACAAAGCCTTTCAGAATCTGGCTGCCTGCGGTGGTCTCGATGCCGTTGGTCATCAGTACATCTTTGATCGCAAGCGGAACGCCCAGAAGGGGTCGATCGTCCCCGTCGGCACGCGCACGGTCGGCGTCCGCCGCCGCCTCGAGCGCCATGGTCGGGGTTGTTCGCAAAAAAGCGTGAAGCGCGCCGTCCACCTGCTCGATTCGCCGCAGTAGTGCCTGTGTCAGGTCGACGGAGGTAAATTGGCCGGAGGTCAGCCCAGCGCGCGCCTCGGCCACTCCCATCGAAGTCAACTGTTTCGTCGCATCGCGGCCGGCCATCACGCTTTCGAGCCTCCTCGCTCTACGTGGTAGGGCGCCTGGTCTGCCATCATCCCGTTACCCTCTATGCTCCGCCATCGTCAAACACGGCGATGACTCGAAAATAGCCGTCGTCAGCATCCGGGGCATTGTCTACTGCCTGTGCGGCCGAAAGGCATGCTTGTGACATGTCATCAGCCAGCACATTGCTGAGTGGCAGAATGTGCGGTGTTGGGGGCACGGCGCTTGTATTCACCGATTGGACCTGCTGCGCATAGGTCAGAATCTGCCCGAGCTGACCGGCATATTCGTCAAGTTCGGCGTCGCTAAGCTGCAGTTTTGCCAGTTCAGCAACGTGCCGAACCTCATCTCTCGTCAATTTCACAATAGTCTCTTGGCGTAGAATGGAAGAAGGAAAAATCCACAAAAAAGCGCCGTGGGAAATGTCCACGGCGCATCCGAGCGTTCCCCCAGCGCCGTGGCTTTTTGTCGGTGCCTACGGCGCAGTGTAACCAGCGTTACTTGCTACCGCAGCACGCGCGGTGCTGCGCCTGCTGCATCGTTCGCTACAGTTTGAGATTGGTTCAACTGGCTGGGAGTATCAAGTTGCATTGCAAGAGTATAGTTGGTGTCGTTGTTGATGTCAAATACCAGTATACATGACAACAGAATGCCATTGACAGAAGCGAATTGGTGGGATACAACATACGGGAATCGTAACTACTAAGCCGTATACAGAGCCTGTTTCCACCAGCCAGTCTTGACCAGCTCTTCATCCCCGCCGCGGTTCAGGCTCTCTCATCGTGTATATGCTGACGGCCGCCACTCTGGACGGGCCGCACAGCTGGAATGACGCCGAACGGTGGGTGAGGGATGGTTTTGGGCGGGGGCGTTGCGGGGGCGGAGCCCCTGCACAAGGGAGGGCCGTAGGCCCGACCGCCCATATGCAAAAAGAAAATATGGAGGAGTGGGTGAAACACCTGCCGCGCCTGCGTCAGAGGTGGCATTGGCTGAGCAGTTACCGGGAATCCGAGAACTAAGAAGGCTGGAAGGAGTGCTCCTGATGAAGAAAGTTCAGACGCGGGATGAGATAGCTGCGGCATTGCGATCACTGGGCTTGCCGGCCGGCGCGAACGTATTCGTGCACAGTTCGATGAGCAGCATAGGATACGTAGAAGGCGGGGCCGATTCCATAGTTGGTGCCCTTTTGGGCGTGCTCGGCCCAGCAGGAACTCTGATCGTGCCAACCTTTACATTTTCTCATGGACGGAACGCCAACCCCGTTTTCGACCCAGCCCATGATCCCTCAGAGATGGGCCGCGTTACCGAGGTAGCGCGGAGAAGGCCGGGTACGCGTCGAAGTTGCCACTTGTTCCATTCCGTCGCTGCCCTGGGAGCGCAGGCAGAGGAGTTTACTGCCTGCCACGGGCCATCAGCCTGGGCGGCCGACGGTCCGTTCTGGAAGCTCAATGCGTTGGATGCCCACATTCTTCTTGTGGGCGTGCCCTACCTGCGTTGTACTTTCTTTCATCTAATGGAACAGTTGGTCCAGGTCCCTTATCGACGCTGGCGCGAAGTAGAGGCACGCCTGCAGGATCGGGACGGTTCACAGCGCCCGCTCCACACGTTGACATATGGTCCCAAACCCGGCTTTGGGGGCAACGACTTAAATAAGCTTGGGGCGTTGCTGGAGGAAAGAGGACTGGTCCGGGTGGGGAGCTTGGGGAATGCCGTGGTCCGTCTCTTCCGCGCCCGAGATGCCTTCGAAGTCGGCCTGGCACAGTACAAGGTTGATCCTCTGCTCTTCGTTTTGACAGACTCAAAGTGCACACCGCTGCGGGATGGCGTACTGACTGACGAACAGGATAACGAAAAGTCAGTATTGGACCCGGCGCACATTTATCGGAGCCCGTAACTTCGGCGCGTGCTTCAAAGGAATGACGGTCACGCACTTTTCTTCGGCCAAGCAGCCGCCGCTGTTGCATTGGTTGGTGGGGCATCACTGTAGGCTGGGCCGCCCTATTTCCAGGCCTCCTGTGGATCCACCTTCTCCGCAAAACCAGGTTCAATCTCTAACTGCTCACATTTCCAGATTGACCCCTCCATGTCCCAAATGGATTGTCCACGACCCACCCTGGTGCTATACTGAAAGTGCCATTCCCCATCTTCAAAAGCAAGATTCTGTGCAGCTGGCCACGTCAGGAGAAAACCGTTGGCGCAACTCCCCGAATTCGATCTTGAGGGCAAAGTCGCGGTGATTACCGGCGCATCGAGAGGCATTGGCGCGGCGATTGGCCGCTGCTATGCGGCGATGGGAGCCGCGGTCGTGCTGAGCAGCCGAAAGCAGGCCACGTTGGACGAAGTGGCCGACTCGATTCGGGCAGAAGGCGGTCGCGCCCTGGCCGTTGCCGCGCATACGGGGGACATGAACGCAATTGACTCGCTGGTGCAAGAGGCAGTGCGCGAATTCGGGGGCATCGACATCCTGGTTAACAATGCTGCTACCAACCCCCACTTCGGGCCTGTTCTTTCCGCCGAGGAAAGCCACTGGCAGAAGATCCTCGATGTGAACGTGATCGGCTACTTTCGCATGGCCAAGGCGTGCAGCGCTGAGATGATGAAACGGAGCGGCGGCAAAATTATAAATCTTGCTTCGATTGCCGGTAGGCGTCCGCAGCCGGGAATGGGCGTGTACTGCGTCAGCAAAGCCGGCGTGCTAATGCTCACGGAGGTGCTGGCTGCAGAGCTGGCGGATGCCGGCATCCAGGTCAACGCGATCGCGCCCGGCTTTGTCAGGACGGCATTCAGCCGCGCAATCTGGGACAATCCCGAACTTAAACAGACCGTGCTAAAGACCATACCGCAAAAGAGGATTGCCGAAACCAGCGAATTGACAGGAATTGCCCTCTACCTGGCGTCGGATGCCAGCAGTTTCACAACCGGCGCCACGTTTCTGGTTGACGGCGGCCAGTGGGTTGATGCAGGTTTGGGTGGATGAAGGACTCATTTGATTGTCCAGCCTCTCTCATAGGCCGGGACCCACGGACATGCTAATTTCTGACCGCGAATAAGGTTATTTTATGACGACCGATATACTTTCCAATATTCTCCTGCGGGTGCGCCAGTTCGTTGACGAGGAGGTTGTTCCGCTGGAAAAACTGCTGATCAGCCGTCCTTGGGCCGATGTTGAGCCCTTGCTCGACCAGAAAAGGGAGGTCGCGAAAGAGGCAGGGCTGTGGGGGCTGGCGCTTCCGGTTGAGTACGGCGGCCAGGGGCTGACGCTTGCCGAGTTCGGACGAGTAAGTGAAGTATTGGGGCGCACACCCGGCGGCCACTACGTCTTTGGCTGCCAAGCACCCGATATGGGCAATATGGAGTTGCTCATCCACGCCGGGACTGCGGCGCAAAGAGACCGGTACCTGCAACCACTAACCCGCGGAGAAATCCGTTCCTGCTTTGCCATGACCGAACCGGAGCATGCCGGGTCCAATCCAACATGGATGAGTTCGACAGCAGTGCGCGACGGCGACGAATTCGTCATCAACGGACACAAATGGTACACGACCGCGGCGGACGGGGCGTCCTTTGCGATTCTGATGGCTGTGACGAATCCGGATGCGAACAGCCGCCACCAACGCGCAAGCCAGATAATCGTGCCGCTTGATACCGCAGGTTTTCATATTGAACGAAATATCTCGGTGATGGGGGAAGCCCACGGCGGCTGGAACAGCCACTCCGAGGTCTGGTTCGAAGACGTGCGCGTGCCGGTGGAAAACCTCATCGGGGAAGAGGGCAAGGGCTTTGCTCTGGCTCAGTTGCGTTTAGGGCCGGGCCGCATCCACCATTGCATGCGCTGGATCGGGATCTGCGAACGCGCCTTCGACATCATGTGCAAGCGAGCCGCGCAGCGGGAGGTAGCCCCGGGGCGGCTGTTGGGCTCGCAAGGGATGGTACAGGCATGGGTGGCCGAATGCCGAGCCGAGATTAACGCAGCTCGACTGATGGTGTTGGATACGGCCCAAAAGATCGACACGGAAGGCGTTTATGCGGCCAGAGAAGAGATTTCGCTGATCAAGTTCTACGTGGCCGGTGTGCTGATGCGGGTACTGGACCGCGCCCTTCAGACTCTCGGCGGTCTGGGAATGAGCGACGACACACCTATTGCTTTCTGGTACCGCCACGAAAGGGCTTCGCGAATTTACGACGGCCCTGATGAAGTCCACAAAATGAGCGTCGCCCGGCGAATCCTGCAGAAATATCAATAGTAAATGGTTGCAAGGGCTCGAACAACCAGCGAACAGCCTTTGGCCGGGGACGAAAGTTTCACGGCAAATTCCTCTTCAGTCGAGTAGACCAGCTTCTTGCGCCCAATCAACCAGAAGTAGAGCAGACCAGCGGCATACCAGACCGCGCAGCCATAGACCCCCGACCAGTAGTCGGGATTGAGAAAGAGGACGTATAGCGTAATCAGAGCGATAACGCCTGCTACGATTGCGCCGGCGTTTCCCAAAGGGCTGACGTAGGGACGCTCTATCGTCGGTAAGTGCTTCCGCAACCGGACAAAGGCAATCATCTGCATGATGTATGCGATGACCGCGCCGAAGACCGCCATATTCAGCAGTACCGCTCCCACAGGCGCCTCCCTGCCGAACCTCCCTTCGCCAAACATGATCAGCAGGGCAGCACAATTTCCAATCACCGCGCCCCCAACCTGGGCCACATTTCGTGTCTTGCGATCTGGCAAGGTCAGCGAGAGTCGCTGCGGAAGGTAGCCGGAGCTAGAGAGCGAATATATTTTGCGGCCGCAAGCGAGGATGATTGTGTGGAAGCTGGCGGCCAGACAGGCAGCCCTTACCAGTGCCAGGACTTATGCACCGATGTCCTGGCCGAATATCGTGGAAAGACGACGTGGGCTGGCCGCGGCTGCATAGATTGGGCCGCGCGGCGTTGGTGCCCTGAACGTTTGTCGGGACATTCAACATTTCAGTTCATGCCGGCTTCACTGCCTCAATAAGGTAGTTCCCAGCTTCGAACGCAAGTTGACCCTTTTCATCCAGCTGTTCCTGCAGGGCCAGCAACTCGCGGGCATGCGATTCGACGGAAAAGCCCGGCACAAGCCATGGAACGGCCTTGAGATAGTAGACGACCGCCCCGACATCTGTGAAGGCCAACTTTCCGGACCATTCGCGCACGTCAACAACGTCGAATCCGGCAGTTTGCAACCACGGCACGTATCTTTGCGGCGTTGCAAACGGCCACTGCGGCTGCACGCCGAAGGCGGCGAGCAGGTCGTGCGCCCACATCCCGTGCACTTGTCTGGTCAGAAGGCGGCCATCGGCAGCAAGAATGCGGGCGATTTCATCGACGTTAAGGGCACCATGACGATTCAACACCAGCGCAAACTCGCTGTCGTCGAATGGAATCGGGCTATACTCGTCATTGTCTGCTTCGACGACGCGTACGCCCAGCGGCTCCAGCCGGTCCGAGGCTAATTTCACGTTGGGGGGATAGCCTTCTGTCACCACTACTGTTACAGGCCAATTGTCCCGCATGGCAAGAAGACGCTCCCCTCCTCCTGTGGCGATGTCCAGCACAGACGTCGCGCCTTTCATCATTTCTCGTGCGCGCTTTGTATAAGACCAAGAAGGCTCCCCTAACATCATCCGCCCATCAAGATAAGAAAAGTCCCACCCTATGATCTGCTTTTCTTCCTCGGCCTTCCACTCTTTTAGCAGTTGTGCAGAGTCCATTGAATAAATGCTCCCAGTCTAGCGATTCAGAAGATTCAGCAGAAGAGTCAGGACGAGGCTAACGAGTAACATGGACGTGATAGGAACAAAAAGTTTCAATGACCCTGTCTCGACACGAATATCGCCCGGCAGCTTTCCAAACCAGGCCAAGAGCCAGGGCGCAAACTGCAAGATCGCCCCAATGAACAGGAGAATGGCACCCAGTAAGATGAACCACTTCGCCATCGGCCAATAGCTCCAGGTTTGGCTGGATTCAGACTCGTCCCGCTTTGGGATATCGTCATTATAGCATAAGGGCGGGAGCCATCAGCGAGAAGGCCATACGAAGGCAGCATATTGTTTCGTAGTCGGATCGTAGGCATCTTACCCAGTTTGCTGTCCATGCCGCATATTGGGCCTTCAAACCAGCAGATACCCCAACTCCAGTGTATTAGTCTGGAATGCTGTCTGTAACGGAGCTGATTCCGATAGGCACCAGTGGGGCGCATTCTCTTGACTTCCGCCCCAAAACGTTGCAGAATTTTAGTTATCGAGATATACATGCTTTCGTTCATTGACGACAGCACATATCCATACGGGACTGACAAATGCACTCATTTACCTTAGCCAAAGTCTGGTTCAGGCAGGGGCGTTGCACTGTGGTGTTGGCGGCATTACTTCTGGCATTGCTGTCGCAGGTAGTCGTAGCGGCCACGATCGAGAACCCTGAGCACGCCTCAGACGGTTCGGATTGCGCAAGTACGCATACGGTCGCGGCCGGAGAAACACTCACCAGTATTGCCGAAGCCGCTGGCGTCTCGCTCTCTGCCCTGGCCCAAACTAACCATCTCAGCACTACAGATCAAGTGTTGATCGACCAAGAACTGTGTATCCCTCACACCATAGGTACGGCTTCGACATTGACGCCCACCTCATCAATTACTGCGCAGACGACCGGAACTGCCGCCAGTTGGACTGGTTCCTATTACAACACCCAAGACCTCAGCGGCGATGCTGTTTTGACGAGACAGGATGGGGCTATCGACTTCGACTGGGCGTCCGGAAGCCCGGACACCACCATATCCGTCGACAGTTTCAGCGTATCCTGGACCGCCACCAGCACTTTTGAAGCCGCTAATTACCGGTTCACTGCCGTAGCAGATGATGGTGTCAGAATATATGTTGACGATACCCTCTTGTTGGAAGACTGGAACGTACACCCAGCCACGACTACGGTAAGCGACAAGGTCCTCACAGCAGGCAGCCATACGATAAAAGTCGAGTACTTCGAAGGCACCGGAATGGCATCAATTACTGTTTCGTGGGAGAAGGTAGTTGTAGAAACGCCCGATTGCGAGATTCAACCCCACGACAGCCTGAATTCGTTTTGGGAACATTCCGCGCTCGGCTGCGCTAGTGCGGCAGCGCAGACCGTCTGGGCAGCGTGGCAGCCATTCGAAACCGGCCACATGATCTGGCGGCAGGATAGTGATAACTTATTCGTATATGCGGACGATGGAGACTGGGCCCAGCACGCCGACGATTGGGACGATCAGGATCTCAGCAACAATCGAGGTAGTCCAGCAACAGGTTTACAGGCTCCCGTGCGGGGATTCGGCTATCTGTGGGAAACGAATGACGATGTCTTCGCCGACCTCGGTTGGGCCAAGGACGCGGAGAAGGGCTTTTGCCTCCGTTCCCAGCAGTTCGAGAAAGGCGTCTTGCTGATTGGCGACCTAGTAGAAACATGCCAAGAGAATTCGCATAATTTTGCATCAGAGACCTTGTTCGCCGAAAACGCGCTGCAGGCTCTCACTAGCGGGAGCTGGAATTTGGCCTGCAAGAACGAGACTCACGGAAGTTTGGAGTCTCTCTGGAATCAAGCGGTTCTCGGATGCCCGCTTTCTTCGGGGTCAACCCTATGGTCTGCCTGGCAGCCTTTCCAGAAAGGATATATGCTGTGGCGGCAAGACGATGATGCGGTATTTACATTCACAGATGATGGGGAATGGACTCGTTTTTCGGATGACTGGGACAGCCAGGTTTATACAGGGACCCGGGGCACGGAGCCTGAAGGCATGCACACGCCGGTGCGCGGATTTGGCTATCTTTGGGAGACGAATGACGAGGTCTATGCGGACCTGGGCTGGGCAACAGATGATGAAAAGGGTGTTTGTGCGTTGATCCAGAACTTCGAGGACGGCTCCCTGCTGACTGGCGACCCTGTCGCTTCCTGTTTCGACGGGACAGTGAACCTGGCGTCAGAGACCCTGTTCGCTTCAGAAACGATTCAGGCACTGGATGACGGCAAGTGGGAGATTGCCTGTGAATACCAGGTCCACGACAGACTGAGCCATCTTTGGGATCATGCGGAATTCGGCTGTCCATCCTCAGCTGGAGGTACCTTGTGGTCATCGTGGCAGCCGTTCCAGAGAGGTCATATGATCTGGCGGCAGGACGATGATGCAGTATTCGTGTTTGTTACTGCAGGAGATTGGGACCGATTTGCGGATGACTGGGACGATCAGGAATTCACCAGCGCTCGGGGCACACCGCCGGAAGGTCTGCAAGCGCCTGTGCGAGGATTCGGCTATCTGTGGGAAGAAGATGACGACGTCTATACCGACATTGGCTGGGCGACTGCTGAGGAAAGGGGTTTCTGCGCCGTGTTCCAGCAGTACGAAGAAGGCTTCCTGCTCTTGAGTGATCCCGTCCCATCATGTTTGGACGGACATGAAAACGAGGCTACAAAGATTGATTTCGCCCTCCACTCGTTGCGTGCGTTGGACGACGGTACGTGGAATCTCAGATAAGCGGAGCTGACAGGTTGGGGAGGGGGCCGAGAAACTGGCCCCCTCCCATTTTTCATGGGCCTGGTTGCTGTTTGCCGGTGACTCGGTAAGACGTTCCATGTCGCGCGCGCCGCATCTGGTTCGCTCCTCCTTTCTCGTCTTTTTCATCTTCGGGCTGGACAAGATAACCGGCTTCGTCAAGCTGCTGCTGACAACCAGGCTGTTCGGTACCGGCCCGGAAGTGGATGCCTTTGCGACGGCCAATCAGTTGCCAGAGCTTCTACTGGCTCTACTGGCAGCAGGCGCGCTGTCCGCTGCATTTATCCCCGTCTACTCAGGCTACCTCACCCAATCGCAACGACGTGAAGCTGAATCGCTTGCCAGCACTGTCCTGACTCTGACTCTAGTCGTCATGGGCACGGCCTGTCTTCTTGCCATTGCGGCTGCGCCGTGGCTTATCCGCGTGGCGCTAGCTCCTCATTTCCCTGCGGAAACGCAACTGCTCACTATGCGGATGATGCGCATCTTCCTGCTGGCGGCGGCGTTGATAAGCGTTTCCGGTGTGTTTGGCAGCGTACTCCATTCGCACCAACATTTTCTGACACCGGCTCTGGGGCGCGTCTTGATCGACCTGGGACAGATCGTGGGCCTGGTCGCGCTTGTTCCGATATGGGGCGTTTACGGGATGGCGTGGGGGAGCGTTTTGGGCGCGGCACTGACCGTTCTCGTGCAGCTTCCAGCCTTGGCGCGACAGCGCCTGCGCCTGCGGCTACAGATTAATTTGCGGCTCGAAGGTGTGCGGGAGGTGGTGCGCCTGATGGGGCCGCGCATCGTGACCCTCGGCGCCTTCCAGGCGATAGACCTGATCTTCATTCGGCTGGCTTCTTCGTTGCAGGCCGGGAGCATCGCCGCCTTTTACTACGCAATGCTGGTGATGCTGTCGATGCCCAAGTCTCTCTTCGGCGCCGCTATTTCCCAGGTGATCTTTCCGACGATGGCCGAACATCACAACGCGGGGTCAGGTCAGCAGTTGCGCCAGACGGTAACGCAGGGGTTGCGCGCCACGTGGCTGCTACTGATTCCGTCGGCGGTGGGTCTGCTGGTGCTAGGGCGGCCGGCGGTAGCTTTCCTGCTTGAAAGGGGAGAGTTCGGACCGGAATCAACTGCCGTAGTGTACACGCTGATGGCGATCTTTTCGCTGCGCCTGCTGGGCGAGGCCTCCTACGACGTGCTAACGTTGACCTTTTTCGCCCAGCACAACACCCGTGTGCCGATGTGGGCAACGCTGGGCTGGATGGTTCTGAATGCAGCGTTGAGCGTTGTACTCGTTGGGCCGTACGGTATCGCCGGGCTGGCGTGGGCAACTTCGATTGCGGCGCTGGCCCTTGCCGCGGCGCTGTTCGCGCTGAATCTTCGGGTCGGCGGCGTGGACGTACCAATGTTGGGCGCGACGCTAGGCCGTGCGCTGGTGGGTAGCCTGGGCATGTGCGCAGTTGTGCTGTTCCTGCACCAACTGCGCATGCCGCCGGCACTCTTCATCATGGCCAGCGCAAGTGGGGGCGGATTTGCATTCTTTGGCTTATATATTTTACTCGGTGGTACTGAGGTCATCACTGTGCTGAAGCACCTGCGGCGCGGGCTGCATAGTCGAATTGAGACGTAGTCTTATCTGACTGCGCAGCCGGATTGGCAAGTGTAAAGCCGCGCCAATCTAAACACCCAGTACGACCTTTTGCGCTTGGCTGAGGCGCGCAGCCGTTTCCGGTCGCAGGAGGCCCTGCTGATCCGTCTGAGGGGGGAGGCCGCGCCTAACGAAATAGCAGTGGAGCGCTCGACGGGGGGTGTCCGAGCGGTTGACAGTTCCGCCGTGCCAAGTAAAAGCGTTGAAGACGAAGACCGTTCCGGCTTTGCCCAGCACCAGCATCTCGTCCGGGTGCGGCGCCTGCGGGTCCTCCATGTCCTGGCGAGGGTCCAGACCAGACCTGTGAGAGCCGGGTACGAGCCGCGTGGCCCCGTTCTCAGGCGTAAAGTCGTTCAGCAGCCAGATCGAGTTGCATGCGTAAAAGCGACGGTTGCCGTCCTCCGATGACATTGCGAAGCCTTCGAGGCTCAGTGAGCCATCGCAGTGCAGCGCCTGCAGGCCATGTCCGGGCAGGGAAGCGCGCGCGTTGAGAGAGGACAGTTTGAGGTCACCATCCAGTACATGGGACATGGCCGCCAACACTTTCGGGTTGGTCCAGATGAGATCGAAGATCGGGTCTTTGTTCGCCAGATTCGCAAGGCGGGCGGTTCCGGCCTCCTGATGCACCTCCTTGCCGGCGTGCTCGCCCTCTTCCTCTTCCAGTTCTTGTAAGCGCGTTCGGAGCGCTTGCACCTGGGCCGGCGTCAGAATGCCAGGCAGAGGTAAATAGCCGTTTTCGTCGAGCGCTTTTTTCTCGGCGGCAGTCAGAGTGTCGTCGCGCACGCCGAGGGAAAGCAGGGCTGTTTGGATATCCATCGTTCTCTTCTTTCTTTCCCGTTCCTAGCCCAGTTGCCAGGCATCAGTTTCGACTAATTCGAGTCGGCCGCTGTTGGCGGAGCGAACGCCGGCGTCAAGTATCGCCATCACTTCCAGATTAAAGTCCAGATCCAGAGTTTGGTGTAGCGGGTCGCCGGACTGCAGCCGGTGGATAAACTCCTGAGCGATATCTGATCGGTCGGCCGGGAGCGGCTCACATTCGAAATACTCGGTGCGGCCGCCGCCCTTCTCTACCCGCACTTTAGGGGCCTGGCCGGGAGTCTCCTTGTCGGCCACGAGCGTGCCTTCTGTGCCGTAGACGATTGGACCTGGCGAAACGCCGTGGTCGAGGGTCGTCCAAGAAGCCTCGCTGAGTGCCATTGCCTGAGGGAAGCGGACAATCATGACGGCATTATCTTCGGCATCGCCCCACTGGCTGTTCAGATTGGCCCGCATTGCTATCACGCCGGTTGCAGGTTCACCCACCAGCCAGCGGGCTACCAGTGAGCCGTAACAGCAGTAGTCGAGCATGACCCCGCCGCCGGCCGCGCTCTGATGCCACCAAGTTGCGCCTCTTTCAACGCCGGACAGCTTGCGCGGCCGGGCCTGGTTGTCTTCGTCGCCGCCGGGATGGGAGACGCCCGCCCCCAGCGGACCCAGGTGGCCGCCCCGAAATTTGACCGTCAGCACGCGCCCGATTGCGCCGCTGTCGATCAGCTCTTTTGCTTTGTGGGAAGCCGGTTGCCACGTGGTGGGCCAGTTGACAATCAGTTCGATGCCGGCGGCCCGTGCAGCCCGTGCCATGCGCAGGCCGTCCTGAAGAGAGGCGGCCATCGGCTTTTCGACTATGACATGCACACCATGCCGCGCGCAGGCCTCCACCACGGCTGGATGTTGCGCGTTTTCGGAGCAGCAGATGACGATATCGATATTCTCCTGCTCCAGCATCTCCTGGTAGTCGTCATAGGCCTTTGGGAAACCCAAGTCGTCGAGTGCATGGCGCAGATTCCAGGCGCGGGTGTAGTGGACGGATCGCAGTTCGGGGACCAGTGCGGGCGTGTCTGCGCAGGCCGCCAGTTCCGCCTGCGGATGAGCAGCGAAGCGCTCGATCAGATGGTTTATGTGCATGTGGGCAAAGCCAATGACGCCGATACGAAAAATCTTTGACATAGGTGTCTCTCCAAAGAGCGAAGTATATTTTCTAGATTGTTCTGATCACGGGCATGCCAAAGTGCTCAACAAAGTGGTCGAAATCCCTATCGCTATGCAGAAGTGAGTGGCCATTTTCGATTACGAATGTGGCGAGCAGACAATCGACAGTCTTACGCACAGTAATCCCTTGACTACGTAGGCTGCGGTAGTTTTCAGCAGCCTTTATCGCTATATCGTGGCCACCGATTGGGAATATGGAAAACCGCAGAAGGGCCTCTCTGGCCCGCTCGAAATCGGACTGAGCATGAAATCCCTGCAATACCTCGCACAGATTGATATCGCCCAGACCGATCTCCTGCCACCCAAAGCTGTGTACCAGGACATCTGTCTGTGGTGTCGACTTACCGTTAAAGAAATCGATCCAGACCGAGGAATCAACGATCCACAAGAGACGGCTCCACTTCAGGCATGTTAAGTCGCATGGCCTCCAAGTCGCCTTCCCAGTGCAGTTGTCCGCGCAGGCTGCGTACCTCCTGCTGCGACTTCAAACGTACCAGAAGGCGCAATGCTTCTTCAATAACCGCTCGTTTTGTGGTCAGGCCCGTATAGCGCATCGCGTCCTCAACCAGCTTGTCGTCAAGCACTACATTGGTGCGCATCGGTCGCTCTCCTTATACACACGAAAAACCAGATCAGTGTGTATACTATCATACAACTGATGCTTTCTCCTTAGATTATAGACAATCCGAAAAACTGCGTAAGAGTCTTTCCATAGTGGACTGCGGCGGCCACACAGCTAGAATGTCGTTCGCAGTGCCTGGGCGGTTCCCGACTTTGCCGATCGGTATGCGCCGTCGAAAATTTCGATGACGTGACGGGCGTGCTCTGGGGTCGATGTGGTAGGGGTGTCATCCCGGATCCAATCGACGAGTTGCATCACGTCCTCGTAGACGTGCGCCTCCTCAAGGCCGCGGTGGTCGCCCACCACGTGCGGCAACGATGCGTTCAGGTCGATCGCTTCTTCCAGCTCGCGGCCCGGATAGTCGAACGGTTTGCCATTCAGCATGCCGCCGTTGATGACACCTTCAGTGCCGAAAATCAGCGGCCGGCCCATATTGGGGAGACCGCCTGCGGCCACACCGTAGACGAAGGCAAACAGACTGTCGCCAAAGTCGAGGACCATCAGTGTATTGTCATCCATGTCGGTCGGCAGCATCTCGCCGTAAAACTCCCGCTCTTTCACACGTACGCCTGAAAAGGCGGTTACGCCTTGGGCGGGTCCAAGGATTCCCGTCATGGCGTGGAGGCCGTAGACCGTCATGTCGTAGAGCGGCCCGCCGCCGGGCTTGCGGAAATACCAGGCGGGGTTGACGTTGGTCAACGGATCGTCGCCCCCGCGTACTCGCTCATTTTCGTGGTAGCGGCCGAAGGCAGCGCCAGTAACCGCCCAGGTCAGCATTCCCAGGGCACCCTCCCCAATCATCTCCTTGACACGTTGATGGGCCGGCCGCAGCATTTCGCCAGGACAGGAGACGACCTTGACTCCTTTGGCCGCGGCCGCGGCGATAAGTTGATCGGCTTCGTCCACGGTGGTGGTCATCGACTTGTTGAAATGGATGTGGAGGCCGGCATCGACGCACTGCATTCCCTGCTCAAAGTGGAGGCCGATGGGCGTGGCGATCGAAACTGCGTCCACGGTGCCGGAGTCCAGCAATTCTTCGGCGCTTGCATAGAAGTTTGGCACGCCAAACCTATTCGCTGCGGCCTCGGCCCTGTCCACGACTGGGTCGCACACTGCGGTGACGTTGACCCGGTCCTGCACGTCATCCATGGTCAGGTGGGGTAACAGCCCGCGAATTGAGATGCTGCCGGTTCCGATGATTCCCAAACGTACTGTGTCGGTCATTGTTAAGTTCTCGTCATTGTGTGAAAGGTCAGAAAGTTGCGGGACAGTGTTGCAGAGTCGTCAGAACAGGGCTATAGCTGCCGCCATGTCGTACAGTGGCGCCAGCCTACGGCCTGCTTGAGTTTGTCACAGTTCAAAAACGACTGATGGCCCTCCATCGCTGCGGCCATGGGCGCCAGAGACGGGTTGAAGCGTTCCACCAATTCTTTTGTCGGTTCGAGAGCGGTCGTATCGTCGGCATTCAGAAAATAGACGTCATGGACGGGCAGGTCAGGCGCGGCCTCCATCAACAGGCGATGCGCGCTGGCGACATCCTCGCTCCCTACCCAGCAGTTGAGCCATGGATTCCAGCCGCTGGCCGGCTTGGCTTCAGCTGCCATCTGTTGGCGGCGATCAGGCGGACAGACTCCAGCGATTCTGGTTACATAGGTGCGAATGCCATAGGCCCGGCTGAATGACGCCAGAAGATCTTCCCCAGCCCGCTTTGAGAAGCTGTAGGAGTCTTCGGGATAGGTGGGATGTGTCTCGTCAATGGGTAGGAAGTCGATTGGAAATGGATTTTCGCTGATGCGGAATCCGTGCCCGAGGGCACAATTGCTGCCAGCCATCACAACGGTTGTTACACCTGCCTCCACTGCCGCTTGCATCAGGTAGTAGGTACCCAGCATGTTGCTCCTGAATGTAGTATCGAAGGGCAGATTCTCCTCCTCTACCCGCCCCTGCATGGCCGGATGGTCGGTAGGCCACGGCTGCGCGCCAATGTGCTGGATGGCATCTATGCCAGCAACCGCCCGCTGGCAATCCTCCCACACTGTCAGATCGCCTTTGATCCAGGAAAATTGTGCAACCTCGGGCGCGGGACGGCTGCGGGACATCAGCGCCAGTTCATGCTCCTCAGCAAGTTGACGGATGACGTACGCGCCTAACTTACCGCTAGCGCCCGTGACCAGTACTCTCATTTTTCTTCTTTCGCATCATGTTCCGGATGTGGGGATTGTATCATGGCTCCAGAGGGGCAACAAAGCGGTTAGTGTCTTTTTCATGTCGCGGATCTCAGAAGAAATGACAGCGCAGGTCGATTTGTGGGATGGGGATTGCCCTGTTTTTCTGGCGTCCTTTTTTAGACTGTTAACACTGCAAGTGCAGTCTCTTCACCGCCACAATTCAGTCGTCTGGGGTGGTTGGTAAACGCGAGCTGAAGACAGTTTTTCCAGCAACTGATTTGGTCCGTTGGTTGGTTGACAGCCGCGTAAGGGCAGCGGCGTTTGGGGCGGAACAGTCTCACTTGCTGGAAGTTAGCGAGGAAAGAGCGGGAAAAAGGGGCCGGAGGCCAGACTTTAACGGGAATGCTGACCACCGGCGCAAGGTGCTCACATTTTCAGGACAGCCCCATCTTTACCAGATTCCGGTAGCTTACCGCCAGACTCTCGAACGGGTCACCGGGGCAAATGTCCTGCTCCACCGCATACCATTCGACATTCGCTTTACGGCAGGCGTCGAGGATGGCCGGCCAGTTCAAATTGCCTTCCCCCACCTCTTTCATCACATGATCCCGCCAGCCGGCCATGGCCATATCTTTGAAATGGATGACAGGCATGCGGTCCTTGAGCCGCAAGATCCAGTCGCACACGTCGCCGCCGCCAAACTGAATCCAGTACGTGTCCAACTCGGCCTGCACATAGCGTGGGTCGGTCTCGTCAAACAGGATCTCCAGCCCGCACTTGTCACCGTAGCGCATGAATTCAAAGCTATGATTGTGGTAGCTGAAAGTCAGCCCAGCCTCGTGCAGTGTGCGCCCCACCTCTGACGCCTCTTTGATGAACTGATGTAGCCCCTCTTCACCGGCCTCGATGAAATGGAACGGCATACTGCCTACTGCCACGTGCTTGCACTGCCAGAGCTGATGCTCTTCAATCACGGCGGAGATTTCCTCTTGCAGGCGAGGCCAGGCGATGTGTGTGTTCACAATCGTGATACCGTGATCGTCGCAGATCTTCTTGACGTCAGCCGGTGGGACTGGACCTATTGCCGAGATTTGCGCCGCGGTGTAACCGATTTCGCTGACCTTGGCAATTGAGTCAGCAAATCCTTCTGCGGTTTTTGTAAAGTCGCGCACGGTATACATCTGTGCGGCAAGCACGTTTTGGCTCATTGGAAATCTCCTGATGTGCGTGTATCGCTTGGATTTTGTCTTGTTTCAAGGTTCAAGTAAACAATGGATGACCGTACAAACGCAAGTTCGGGAGACAGTGTGGTGGCGAAGCTTTGTCAGGCGCGCACGCGGCTCTGTGGTACAATTCTTCGCATAATTCTATGAAGCGGCCCGCACGTTCCGGAGTCCAGGAGAGAACGGCAAAATCTATGAACGACGAGACGATTGACGGAATTCTCTTCAAAATTCGTCAGCGGCGTATGGTTCTGCCGGCGATTCTCTTTTTGGTTGGGCACCGTCCGCTGGCATTCGCTTTCGGACAGATGCTCCTGACTTTGCATCCGCTGGCCGGGCTCCTGGGCGCGGACGGGTTTGGCGCATGGGGCAAGCTTCTTTCGCAACCGGGCGGACCTTCTGCCCTGGCGGAAAGGCTGGAGGACCTGTTGGAAGATGAAAGGCATGCACCTCGCGAGCAGGAAATTGAACTGTGAACCATTTTCTGGACCCCGAACAGTTGGCCACGGCTTGGCGGCAGTTGGCCGACACCGCGAACGAGAACGGCGAAACACCCCTCTTGGCGCTTGGCGTGGACTCGCTCTACCGGAATAGCTGGCTGAACCTGCTCGCTCTGAATCGCATCGCTGGCCAAAATCTGGGGCCGCAGCACCCGACAATCGTTGCCGGGGGCGAGAGTTGGCTCTGGCTGGTTGCCATGCATGTTTGGCGACCAGGGGCTGCTGCTTATGGACACGCGGTTGTAGCCAACTCGGGAAATAAGGTAGCGGGCACACCCGAAGGCCATACGGAAGGTTTCGATGATGCCGGGCGTACAGTTCTTTTTGCGGGCGCAGACAGCGCTCTCTACACCGCTACGCTGAACCTCGCAGGACAACGGCGTGATCGCGGCACACTGCCTCCTGGCCTGGATTGGTCTACCTCTTTGTCAGCATCACCCGGCTTAGAAGGCGAGGACTTCGAGTTGCTGCCGGCCCTTATCAGTGAGGAGATCAAGCCCGAACCCGCGGCGCCGGGGGGAAACGCCTGGTTGCGAAAGGGAGAGCTTTGGGCAAGCGGGCTGCTGGCGCTCGCACTTCTGATCGCCGCATTCTTCGGATAACTGAAAGTGTTCTCTTCCCGTCCGGGCTGGTCAAATCGAATCGGCCTTCTGGTTGCCCTTGCGTGCGCATTGTTGGTTATATCCGCCCGCTTCGGGTTGGCGATCACGCCGCTTGCCGCTGCGACCACGCTCTACAGTTGGGCAATGCTGCTGGGTGCATTCGCGTTGCTCCTTGGCATTGCCAACGCTCTCTGGTATCACCTGGTCAGAGTTCAGCGCGGGCAGACCGAATGGCTTCTCAGCTTGCTGCTCCTGGTCGTTTTCGCCCTCGTTTTCGGAGCCGGAGTCTCATCGCCTGAGGGAACGATTGGCCCGCTCACAGAGTGGGTCTTTGACGCAGTGTTGGCGCCGGGACAGGCGACGCTGTACGCGCTGACCGGTTTCTTCCTGCTGAGCGCGGCCTACCTCTATCTTCGCATAAATCGGCCTGGCGGCCTGTGGATTCTGACCGGCGCCCTCCTGATGCTCCTGGTGCAGACACCGTTTTTCTATCAGATCATGCCCAAGGCACTGATCGATCTGGTTGACTGGTTGCTTTCATGGCCGGTGATGGCTGCGATGCGCGGCGTTCTGCTAGGCGGCGCGCTGGGCGCATTGTTCATCAGCATCCGCCTGATCGTGAACAGCGTGAAATAGATCCCACCAGGGGAAACGGGCCGGATACACTCTGGAATATCTTCGATTCTCGATCATGGCAGACTGACTTGGAGAACACAGCGCCAATGGCGAAGTCCGACTGTCCACACTGCGGACTCAGCAATCCAATTGATGCTCCATTTTGTGTCCACTGCGGCACCAATCTGGCGGGCACGCAGCTGCCGCCCGCGCCCGCGGGCGAGACGATAGATGAGCCAGGCGCAAGCGCTGCAGACCACGAAGAAGCTCCTCCCTTGGCGGACGTTGAAGACACCGGGAACTATCCGACAGGCCGGACTTCCGACCCCAATTATGCTCGCACGTGGCCACATTCAGGAGGAGAAGAGGAAGATGCCGACCAGGTGTCAAGCCCGGAGGAGTCGCAGCCCGCGGCAACTCAACCAGATCCTCTCTTAGCCGACCTTGGAGGCTTGCTCGACCCGGCGGATCCGATGGCATTTGCGGGCTCTGGCGCCAGAGAATCCGATCCGTCGCGCAGCCCCCCAGATGTGTTGTCCAGTGGACTGACCGTAAGTGAAGAAGAGCGCCGACAGTTGCGCCAGCTGTATTCCGAGGATCTGCCAACGGGCACTGGCGCGAACCCGGATATGGGTCAGAGCACAGCAGAGCCAGCAGTTGGCGGAAGCGGTCTGCAGCGGCAGCGCTGGCTGGAATGGATCCTGCTGCTAGGCTTGACAGGCGCGCTGCTGTGGGGATCGCAAACGCCCGCAGGAGGAAGCGGACCACACACTTTTCCCGGACTGGAACAAGCGCATCAACATATAGATTCTTTGACTCCGAACAGCCTCGTCCTGGTGAATTGGGCATACGACGCGGCGACCGCCGGCGAAATGGACCTTGTAGCGGAGCCAGTGATAGAGCATCTTCTACACAAGCGGACGACGCTAGTTGTCGTCAGTCAGCTGCCAGGAGGGCCGGCAGTGGCGCGTCGTGTGATCGCCAAGGCCGAAGAATCAGTGCGGCGGCCAGCCCGCGCCCAGGTTACAGCCAACCAGATAATTGAGGGAGGCTTTCTCCCAGGGGGCGCTGCCTCCCTGCCTCTACTCGGCGTTGCCCCGTCTCGGACCCTGCCTGTCGATCCGCGCTGGGTTGAACTCAGAGAACGGTTCAGGCTGGCTGGCCTTGCCGAAACTGGGCCTGTGCTAAACTTGGTGATCGCCGCCCGCGCCGAAGATGTGCGGCGCTGGCTTGAGCAGGTGCAGCCTATAAACGACGGCACAGTTATCGCGGTAACCAGCGCGGTTGCCGACCCTGCGCTGCGCCCATTTTTGCAGAGCGGACAACTGGTGGGGCTCGTGAGCGGCTGGGACGGAGGCAGCGCTTATTTTCGCCGGTTGGAGCGCACGCGCAGCGTCGCCGAGCAGGCTCGCGCTTCGAGACTGACCAACGGCCAGAATTGGGGGATCGGCATTCTGATTGTCGTCATCCTGCTCGGAAATGTGGCCGGGCTGACTGAGCGGAGGTTGCCGTGAGCCCGTTCACCAGCGGGCTGCCCGGCGCCCTGCAAGACGCCGGCCTGGTGCTAGGTCTAGTCATTTCTCTGACCATCGCCAGCTATCTGATCAAAGACAATTTACTGGCGCGCCTGGGCCAGTACGTTCTGGTCGGGTCCGGCCTGGGTTACATGGCGGTGCTCGCCTGGCGCAATGTTTTGTGGCCAAGGCTCTTCGCGCCTCTCATCGCCGATCCCATGTCATGGCTTTCCGCGCCGGAGGCGACCCTGCTGAAGAGTTGGCTGCCCGTTATTCTGGGGCTACTGATGTGGGCAGGAGGCGTGGAGCTGCTTCGTCGTCCGCCCAGCGGGACGGACGGGAGGGGGATTCTGCGCCTGCTGGCGGTAGTTCCGGCAGCCGTGCTCGTTGGCGTCGGCCTTGGGGTGGGCTTAAGCGGCGCAGTTCAGGGGACGCTGTGGCCCCAACTCGCGGCGGCAGTGCAGTCCCCGCTGGCAGCCGTGGCGACTGCAGGAGACGCACGCCCCGCGGCTGACCAGGCGACGTGGCTGGTCAGATTCATTACGCTGCTGATCACCGGCGGTGTCCTGATCCACTTTCAACTTGGCCGCGCCTTCAGCGCGAGTGCGCGACAGCCCGCTCCGCGGCGGGCTTCCGATTCGGAGGATACCGAGATCGCCGCCGAAGAACCAAACATTCCGTACAGAGTGCTGATCCTGAAACTGCTGGAAGTGTGGGGAGGCATTGGTCGGCGGGCTCTGTGGTTGGCCGCAGGTATGGTCTTTGCGCGACTTGCGGCGGCCCGTTTTTCGCTGGCGCTGGCTCGCCTGGACTACTTCCTGTTTGAAGTTCCCCGCAGCGAGCTGTGGCAGCTGCTGTGGGCGGCAGTACGCGGAGCAGGATCATGAGCGTTACACCTGTTCAACCGTTCCCAGTCTCTGGTTTGGGACCTGCGGCGGCTTCGCTGGCTGATTTCGCTCCGCAGAGCATTCTGGCGCTGGCGGCAGAGACGCAGCGCGTTGTGGCCGTTCTGATTGAACCGGTGGAAGAAATATACAGGATGGTCGGGTGGCAGACTGTTGATCTGCCCGCGCAGACCAGTCCCGACGAATGCGTTGGGGCCCTTGTCCATGCAGTCAACCGTTTGGAAAAGCAGTTCAGCATCTCGCTTTGGGATGCGGAACAGGACCGCCCCCGCCTGCACGCGACCGGTCCTGCTTACGTGGAAGGTGTCGGCCAAGCCTTCGCGGTCGCGGATTTGATGCCACTTCTGCGGGTATGGATGGCCGGACTGTCCGGAGGGGGGAGTCTTGCTGCCGGTGAGGCGGCGCTGGCCGGCGCGCTTTGCAGCCCGATTGCCACCTATCTGCCCGGTCCCCACCAAAGCGCGGGCGCACTGGCAAGGGAACTGCGGGCGCTTCGTCCCGACGTAATACTGATTGTCGGAGGCTACGAACAGATCGGACGCCGCAGCCAGGAGCAGGTGCTGGCGCTAAGCCGCCGCGTGATTGAAGCTGCCGTCCAGCTGCCTGACGACGACAGACCGCTGTTCTGTTTTGCCGGCAACAGCCTGGCGGGCAGTGTAGCGCTGGCAAGTTGGCAGGAGCAAACCAATGGGGGCGCGGCCATGGTTGCCGACAATGTACTCTCCGCGGACGGTAGTAGCAGCGGGACTGCTCTGCGCATTGTGCTGGAGCGGTACCACTGGCAGCAATCCTTGCGCATACCGGCAATGCGAAGAATCGATGGATGGGTCGACCGCTCGGCAGCACTACCAAGTACGCAATGGGCTTTTGCCCAAGCTGTTCGACTTTGGATGCGGCGTCATCAGTTGCCGGCACTTCATGGGCTTTATACGGGCGCGGATCGTTGGCTGCACGTCTGGGCATGGGAGACGGTGGGCGAGGAATACACAGGGCTGCGGGTCAACTGCGTACATCCAGGTGAACGACCGGAAATCCTGGA
This sequence comes from Caldilineaceae bacterium, assembly GCA_963662575.1. Taxonomy (GTDB): domain Bacteria; phylum Chloroflexota; class Anaerolineae; order Caldilineales; family Caldilineaceae; genus Bin5. The sequence continues at coordinate 3,154,042 of OY759723.1, read as the reverse complement.
TGAATGGCCGCCCCTCCGCCTGGTCAGCGGCGACTGGCCAGCGCAGTGGCCGCGCCCTTCGCAGGCGCCGGCCACCGCGGGACCTGAACGGGCCGTAACAGGGCCAGCATACTGGTGGGACCCGCTTGGCCTTGTCCCTGCAGTGGCCGGTGTCGGCCGAACCGCCCCGCAAGCGGTGCTGCAGGTGTTGGCGGCCGATATTCTCTTTGAGGGCGGAACCGGTTTCGCCATCGCTTGACGCAACATACCAAGTTGGCGACAATGGTCAATAAACAGTTCCGCATAGGAATTTGGACCAGAAAAGGCTTTCAACTGGAGGTCTTATGACAACTACGTTGCGTCTGTCCGATGGGAGCTATATGCGGCAGACCGACATCGAGCCAATCATCAGGCTGCTCAAACGTTCCCGCTGCGTAGAGGTAACGGGTTTCAGCAATGTGGGCAAATCTTCGCTGATGCGGTTGCTGGCTCACGCCGATGTCTGGTTGCACCAGTTGGGGAAAGAAGGCAGCGAATTTCTGCCGGTCTATATCGACTGTAACCGCATGTTGGAGATGACGGAGCAGGGATTCTATGAGTTGGTGCTGCGCTGCTTGCAGGAGAGCAGCCCGGTGCTGGCAAAAAACCACGAGTTGCAGAGCGCCTACGAGGCCCTGGTGGCGCCCACCAACGTTTTTCAAGTGCCACTCAGCTTCAGCAATGGATTGACCGCCGTCCTGCAAGAAAGCCAGTACAAGCTAATCCTGCTGTTCGACGAATTCGACGAACCATTCCAGCAGATAGACACCAGGGTTTTCCTAAATCTGCGGGCCAAGAAGGACCGCTACGGAAACCGGCTCGTATTTGTGACTGCCACCGTTTGGCCATTGGCAGTGCTGCGGCCCGGCGAACACAGCAGCGAGTTCGGAGAACTGTTTTCGCACCAGCCCTGGCACCTCTCGCCTCTGCCACGCCATGATGTGGAACGTTACATGCGAAGTTTCGCCGCGCGCCACAGTTTCGAACAGTCCGCAGAAGACATCGACTTCGTCTATCAGTGGACCGGCGGGCATCCTGGCTATCTGGCCGGAGTCAGCCGAATATTGGGCAATGCGTTAGCTGCGATGGATCAAGGCAGCAAAGGCAAGGTAGATCGATTTGTATTTCATCGCGGTCTGATGGATCAGTTGCGCCAGGACCCGACTTTGCATATGGAGAGCGAGAAAATCTGGGACAGCTGCACATCCGATCAACAGGAGACTCTGCGCCTACTCTTTTCCGGAATGGAGACGGACTCCGCCTCCCTGTCGCAATTGATGAAATATCACGTCCTGATTCAGATGAGGGAGGAACCTCGCGCGTTCTGCCGTCTGTTCGCAGAGTATATTCTCACTCATCAGACAGATGCTGCTGGCGGCGATGGCATCCATGTGGATGACGAAAGTGGTGAGGTCTCTGTAAATGGCCGCCAGATCGACCTCACCGCGCTGGAATATCAGCTTTTGAAGCTGCTTTTTGAGAACAGCAACAGAATTGTTGACAAGTACCAGATTGTCCAGGATGTATGGGGCGACGACGGACTGCTGGAAGTAGACGATGCCCGCATTGAGAAGCTGATTAGCCGTTTGCGTCAGAAAGTGGAACCGGACCCCTCCAATCCCGTTAACATCGTTACGGTAAGGGGACGGGGATACAGACTGGTTTCAGACTGAGCGTGCGCCTCGAGTTTGCAGACCGGGACGATGTGAAAGGGCTCGCTCCGCAGTCCGGTTCGCAGGCCATTGGCAAATTTTGGTCGGTTTGTCCTTCCGACTATACTACAAATATTCCCTCGGCCGCGGCCTGACAGGTCGCCGCGGTCCGCTCCCGTCTCGCTGAGAGGGAGCACATTCAACAGCAACATTGAACAAGGCAGAATTGCTCTATGGCTGAATCTCTCCAGGCAGACGAAGTCCGGGAATCGATCACATTTAGAGGCAGACCAAAGTCGATGGTGTCGGCAGCCGCCCTGTTGATAGCCGGAGTTCTCACTTTCACAATGGGAATTAACCGGATCTTTTTCGTAGAGGCTATGGCCTACACATTTCTGATCTGGGGCGCACTACTCCTTTACGGCCATATCATCGACCTTGGAACTGTCTACGAGGTTTCGGAAGACGGTCTGGCCATCAACAGTCCCTTGCGCTTTTGGGCGCTTTCTCGCAAGTGGGATTGGGGGCACATAACGCGCCTGGACGTGATTGTGGGGAGGAGGGAAGCAACCGAGGGCGACGTGGACTTGCACGTTCACTACACCCCAGAAGACTCGACAGTCCTTTTCCGCGAGGATCTTCCCTATCTTTCCGGGCTGGCCGAGGAGATTGCCAGCCGCGCCGGTCTCAAGCCGGAAAGAGGCCAGGCCATGCAGAGCTTCAGTTCGATTCCCCAGGACGAAAAGGGTACCTACACCTGGGCGTAGCGCTCCCCAGTCCATATCCGCGCGCGGGCAGCATGTCGCTTTTGCGCGCTCCGCTATGATGCCTGATAGGCGGAAATATCCATCAGATGGATCTGCCGACCGTTGCCGCCATGGGCTGAATCGATGGTGATCAGGCTGCCATCCGGGCTGGAGCGCGGGTGCAGATCGCAGCGCCATTCGCCAGTATACTCGGCCGCTGCGCCAAACTCGCCCAGTTCGCGGCGCTGGCCGCCCTCCACGTTATAGAGATACAACTCCTGAACTCTGCCTTCGCTTCTGGGCACTGGATAGGTGTCATTCAGAATCCAGTTTGTGTCGGCAAGATAGGTGCAGTGCCCGTTCAGCTTCATCACCCCTTTGCCGATCACCTCCACCTCCTGCGTGCCGTCCCGATAAATATAGAAGGCGTCCTCATGTGAGGGGTGCCTGGCCCATGCCAGGATGTGTTCCGGGTCGCGCCAGATGAAGTGCGAGGTGTGCCCGTATTGGTCCACGCCGTAGACATCGGATCCATCGACTGACGCGGTCATCATCCGCGTATGGAAACCTGCATCGCCGAATCGCCAGCGGTGGAGGAAGATAAAGCGCGAGCCGTCCGTATTGAAGAGAAGGTGGTTGAAATAGTGTTTTGCCGCGCTGATGTCGTCGTGGGGATATGGTATAGCCGCCACCTGCTCGATCGAGATTACCAATGTTGCCTCGCCGGTCTGCAGGTCCACGCTGTAGATGCCGGCATTGTCGGGCGCCAGTGTATCGAAGTTCGGGTCGGGGATGCCGGCGTAGCCGTAGCCGGGCCGCATATGGTTGATGCGGCGGAAGTCGGCGCCGATGGCGGTGCGCCCGTCGGGTGAGAGGGTATAGATCGGATATCCCAGAGTGCGCTTGTTGCCCGAATGAACATCCAGAACATGGCTGACGAAGCGGTCGTCCTGGCGGTCATTCCAGATGACCTCGCTGTCGGAGCCGGGGATCCATTGGAGCATGCAGCCCTGCTGCCAGCACCAGGCCCGCGTCTCTCCCAGCTCAATCCAGCGGTCGCCGTCGGCCAGGTCGATCATGCCGACGCTGATCACGTCTTCGGCGGTTGGCGAGCGATGTTCGAAATCGACTTCCATTCCCAACACATAGCGGTTGGAGGGATCGAACTGCAGTTTGTCGTAGTATCCGAACCAGTGATGCTTCGGCCCGGAAGTTATGGGACGCATGCTCATCCTCGCTCTCTCCTCAGTTATGTTCGATTGGGTTCAAGTCGTGCCGGCGCCTGCCAGGTCCAACTCGTCGGCAAAGTGACAGGCGACGTATCGATTTTCGGCGGCACTTCGAAGTTCGGGCGTCTCCTGCTGGCAGCGCTCCTGGGCGTAGCGGCAGCGGGGATGAAAGTAACAGCCGGATGGAGGGTTGGAGGGATCGGCTACTTCACCTTCCAGGACGATGCGTTCACTCTGGCTATGCGCAGGGCCGGCTACATGCACTGCGGAAAGCAGTGCCTCGGTATAGGGATGCAGAGGCTTGCGGTAGAGGTCATCTGCCTCGGCCAGCTCGACAAGCTTGCCCACATACATCACCGCCACCCGGTCGCTGATATGCTTGACAACGCCGAGGTCGTGGGCGATGAACAGATAGGTCAAGTCCAGCTCCCGTTGCAGGAATTTCAAAAGATTGAGGATCTGCGCCTGCACTGAGACATCGAGCGCGGAGACTGGTTCGTCGGCGATGACAAGAGTGGGATTGAGTATGAGGGCGCGGGCGATGCCAATGCGCTGGCGTTGACCGCCGCTGAACGCGTGGGGGTAACGGGTGATGTACTCCGGCCGCAGCCCGACCAGGCGCAGCATCTCTACCACCCGATCCTCCAGTTCGGACCCCCTGCTCATGCCGTTGAGTCGCAGCGGCTCGCCGATGATGTCCAGAATCGTTTTGCGGGGATTCAGGGAGGTGTAGGGGTCCTGGAAGATCATCTGCAAGTGCGTCCGCACGGGACGCAATGCCTTGTTGTCGAGAGTTCCCAGGTCATATTGTGCGCCTTCTTCACCGTGCGGACGGAAATTGATGTCGCCCGCGGTAGGGGCGTACAGACGCATGATCAGGCGGCCCACGGTCGTTTTGCCGCAGCCGCTCTCGCCGACCAGACCCAGGGTTTCTCCCTTCTGCAGCGTGAAGTCGACGCCGTCCACAGCTTTGATGTGGCTGACGACTTTGGAGAAGAGCCCGGCGGAGATTGGAAAGTGCTTCTTCAGCCCATTGACTTCCAGCAATGGATAGCTGTCTGGGTTGCTATTGATGGCTGGTTTCCTCTGCGAGTTGGGGGCTTTCCTGGGTGGCATGTTCGGTATACAACAGGCAGCGCACCTCGCGTCCATCTTCCAGGGAGATGGGCTGGGGCACAATCTCATCGCAGACGCCGGGCATAGCGTCGGCACAGCGCGGGTGAAAGGGGCAGCCGTTGAGCGTGCTGTATGGGTCCGGCACAACGCCCCGGATGGTCTGTAGCCAGTCCCGCTTCTGGTCCATGCGCGGCAGCGACTCCAGCAGGGCGATCGTATAGGGGTGCTTGGGATCGCGGAAGATATCGGCGGCCGCGCCGCGTTCGACGATTTTGCCCAGGTACATCACGGCCACTTCGTCGGCCATATCGGCGACGACGCCCAGGTCGTGGGTGATGAACATTATTGCCATGTCCAACTCGGCCTGCAGTCCTTGCATAAGTTCAAGAATCTGGGCTTCGGTGGTGACGTCCAGGGCGGTGGTCGGTTCATCGGCGATGAGCAGGTTGGGGTGGCAGGAAAGCGCCATCGCGATCATCACTCTTTGGCACATGCCGCCGCTGAGTTGGTGGGCAAAGGCGCCCATGCGCTGCTCAGCCAAGGGAATGTGCACCTGCTGCAGCATATCGATGGCAATTAGTTCGGCCTCGGACGGAGTTACGGGCTGGTGCAGGAGAATATTCTCTGTGATCTGGTCGCCGATCCGATGGACAGGGCTGAGCGAGGCGCGCGGCTCCTGGAAGATCATCGAGATTTCTCCGCCGCGGATCGAGCGCATCTCTGCGCCGGTGGCGGGAAGTTGCAGCAGATCGACGGAGGTAGTCCGGCCAGTTTCGTCCGCCCTGGAGTAGAGGATTTCTCCGTCGACGGTGTGGCCGGGTGGCCGCACCATGCGCATGATGGAGCGGGCTGTGACGCTTTTGCCGCAGCCGCTTTCGCCGACCACGCCCAAGACCTTCCCGCGGCCGATTGAAAAAGTGGTGCTGTCGACCGCCTTTGCGACCCCCTCGGCCATAAAGAAGTGTGTTTGCAGGTCTTTTACTTCGAGCAGCGTGTCGGTCGGTTGCACTGTCATTTGATTACGGTAGCTAAGAGCTGCTGTTGGGGCCGGATTTGGAGCGAAATCTCTTACAGGTCGGCATACGGGTCGGCGGCGTCGCGCAGGCCATCGCCAATGAAGTTCAACGCCAGCACGGTGACGACAACGAACATCGCCGGCCAGAGAATCCATGGATGGATGGCAATTTCGACAATTTGCTGCGCGTCCTTAAGCATTACGCCCCAGCTAACCGTCGGCGATACCAGCCCCAACCCCAGGAAGCTGAGCGCGGTCTCGCCAATGATCATGCCGGGAACGGCGAGCGTTGCGTCCACCAACACATAGCTCATGAAGGAGGGGACCAGATGCTGCCAGATCAGGTACCATTGGTTGGCGCCGGCCGACTGGGCGGCCAGTACGAAATCTTCGTCTCGCAGGGATAGAAATTTGCCTCGCACGACCCGCGCCAGCGAAGTCCAGCTGATAAACGAGAGGATAATCGTAATTCCAAGGTAAATGCGAATCTGCGGCCAGTCACCTGGAAGGGCGGCGGCCAGCCCCATCCAAAGCGGAATCGTTGGGATGGAGCGGATAAACTCGATCAGGCGCTGGATAAGGTTGTCGATGACGCCGCCGTACAGGCCGGAAAGGCCTCCCAGAAGGAGACCGATAAACAGGCTGATCGAGACGCCAACCAGGCCTATCGTCAACGAAATTCGACCACCAAAAAGCACGCGGCCAAAGATATCGCGGCCAAACTTGTCGCCGCCCAAGAGATATATCGGTCCAATTTCCTCGGCGTTCTCGACCCCATACAGATGCCAGTCCATTTTCCAGAGGCCCCAGAGCTTGTAAGGGTCTCCTTTGACGAAGAACTGGATCGGAAACTGTTGAGTGCGATCTTCGACGAAGTCGCGCGTGAATGTCTCCTTATTGGTCTCGATCTTTACTGCGTATACGAACGGACGCTGCCAAGTACCGTCATCGCCGCGGATGTGAATTTCCCTGGGCGGGAGATAGAGATGCTTGGTAAAGCGATGCGCTCTGTCATAGGGCGCGATCATCGGCGCAAAGAGCACGGAAAAGTAGAGGAGGGCAAGAGCCCACATAGAGACTACCGCCATCCGGTTGCGGCGGAAGCGGATCAACATCAGTTGGCGCGGCGTGAGGAACTGGGTTCTGGCTTCGCCGACCGTTCCTTCGGCCTCGAGAAGATCTGACAGGTTGCCGCTTTCGTAGGCAGTGGAAACCGCATCGGACCCGGACCCCGTGCCTGGGTTGATTGCCCCGGTCATGTCGTTCCCCGTTCCCCGTAACGAATTCGCGGATCCACCCATGCCAGAAGAATATCTGAAATCAAAGTCCCGACCAGCGTGAGTGAGCTCAAAATTAAGATCATACTGGCGGCAAGGTAGAGGTCCTGGGACATCAGCGCGCGCCACAGGAGCGGCCCGGTCGTGGGCAGGTTCAGCACCAGCGCCACGAGGACGGTCCCGGAGACGATCTGGGGAAGTTGCCAGCCAATTGTGCTCAAGATTGGGTTGAGCGCCACGCGGACGGGATATTTCATCGTCATCGGGCCTTCGCGCAGACCCTTGGCGCGGGCCGTCTCCACATAGGGGCGCCCCAGTTCGTCCAGTGTCGTCGCCCGCATCACCCGTATCGTGCCGGCCGTACCCGACGTGCCCACGATCACAACCGGCAGCCACATGTGTTTCAACATATCCCAGACCTTGGCCACGCTCCAGGGCGCGTCAAGATACTCTATGGAGAACAGGCCGCCGGCATCGGCATCGAAAAACTCGATGCCGATGTACATGAATATCAGAGCAAGCAGAAAATTGGGAGTCGCCAACCCGATGAAGCCTATGAAGGTAAAGGTGTAGTCAGTGGGGCTATACTGTCGGACGGCAGAATAGATGCCAATGGGTATGGCCATGGCATAGACAAAGAGCAGCGTGAAGAAGGACATGATCATCGTCAGCATCAGCCGCTCGCCAATCAGCCTGTTGACGGGCCGGTCCCAGTAGAAGGACAGCCCCATATCCCCCTGGACAAAGTTTGTGATCCACTTTATGTATTGAATGTAACCGGGCTGGTTCAGCCCATAGTGCTCCTCCAACGCCTCGATTTCCGCTTCGCTCACTTCCTCGCCGGCCGCGGCCAGGTTTGCCACGTAGGTGGTCACGTAGTCACCCGGCGGGAGCTGGATGATGGTAAAGCTGACTATGGAAATGAGGAAGAGCGTCGGGATCAACTGCAGGACGCGCTGCAGGACGTATTCTCGCATGACATTGGTAAGTAGTGGGCAGCGGGCGGGAGCTGGTGACCAGCGACAGTACCGGCCACCAGCCCTGCGACGCTTGCTATTGCTAACTCTGCTTGTAGAAGAACTGCTCCGGATGGACCGGCACTGCGCGAATTACGGAGAAGCCCCACACACCGTCGTCGGGGAAGTTGGTCAGGTTCTTCTTCATTACGACCGGTTTGGGGATGCCTACCGTGCCGAAGCCGGGCAGATAGTCGTAGAACCAGTCCCACAACTCGCGGGCGATGGCAATGTGCTCCTCTTCGGTTACGGCATCGATCATTTCCTGCCAGCGGTGGAAGACCCAGGCAACCTCATCGGGTGGCTCCACGGCGATCTCGCTTTCGGTATCGCCCTTCAGCCAGATGTCATAGCCTTTGCCCCAGGGTGTGTTACATTGTCCGGGGTGGTTCAGTCGTCCGCACCAGACCCAGGTAATGTCGGAGATGTCGCCTTCCCAGCCGGACATTCCCATATCGTTAGCCGCCACCAGTTCGTTCAGATGGGAACGGTTTATGGGCCGGATCGACGGATCCAGACCGACCTCGCGCCATTGCTCAACGACCAGTTCAAAGACGTCAAGGACATCGGCTTGCTCGGTGTCGAGTTGGATGATCCAACTCACGCGCGAGCCGTCAGGGAAGAGGCGGTAGCCGTCGGAGTCTTTCTCCGAATAGCCAGCTTGATCAAGCAACTCCATCGCCATGTCGGGATCGAACTGCGCCCAGTGGTCTCCGTCGCCCTCCTCATAGTACTTGGATTCCGGCCAGGCCGCCCATTGGCGCGGCTCGCCCAATCCGAAATAGACGACATCGTTGATCTCTTCGCGGTCGATGGCGACCGACATGGCGTGGCGCACGTCCTTGTTAGTAAAGAACTCCCGAACCTGCGGGTCCTTGTGGGTATGGTTGGGCACGATGACGGTGCGGCCGGGGAAGGTCGACTTCCACAGTTTGATCTTCAGGTCGGCCGACTCCAGGTTGGCCGTGTACAGCTCCATATTGGCCAGGTCGGCCTGGCGACCGGAGAATTCCAACTCGCCGGCGATCAGTTTGGCGTTGGCAACTTCACGGTTGTCGATAACGAATACGATAGTGTTGTCGATGTAGGGCAGTTGGTTGCCGGCGGTGTCGACTTTCCAGTAGTAGGGATTGCGCTCGTAGGTGTGATGGTCCGGCGCGTCGTCGACACGAATGAAGGCCGTCATGCCTGGCAACCCGACCTGGGCGGGAATTGTCGAACCCACGCGTCCCTTATCACGCAGAAGCTGGTGCCAATCTTCGAAGCCTGCGTCTTCGGTCATCGAGGCAATTTCGTCGGCATCGCCGAAGTCGGGATGGAACTGTTTCAGATAGTGAGCAGGCTGCCACAGGCCGCCCTGGGATCCGGCATAGAACGTTTCGTGGAGAACGATCAAGGGATAGGGCTTTGAGAAGGAGAGTTTGATGGTGTAATCGTCGATTTTCTCCATCGTCAAGGGGTCGCCTGCAGACGAAGCGCCTGCCTTCCACTGACTTGGCGGACCGCCGGGCGCGTACTCCTCGTTGAGCCAGAGGTCGTGCCAGGCGAAGATGAAATCGTCGGCGCTAAAGGGCGCGCCGTCTGACCACATCAGGCCTTCGCGCAGGTGCAGGACCTGCTCGGTGGCGTCGTCGTTGAACTCCCAACTCTCGGCCAAGCCGCTGGTGATTGAGGAGAAGTCCGACGCGATGCGCAGGATCAACTCGGTGCCCATCACAGCCTGCGGGTCGCCGAAGAGGTGGTTGGGATTGCCGATGGCAACGCGGGTGGTGCCGCCGTACTGGCCGATCTCTTCCAGCGGCTCGATGACCACAGGATTGGCGGGCAGGCGCTCGTCAACTGGGGGTAAATTGCCAGCTGCGACCCGCTCTGCCAGGAGCGGAGATTCATTGTACTTGGATGGCGGTCCGGCGTCAGCGGCCGGCGCTTCCTCCGCGGGCGCCTCGTCTGCTGCTTGTGGTTCGGCGTCTGCGTCAGGCGAGCCACAAGCTGCGACTACTGCGGCTGCGGCCGAGAGACCGCTCATCCGGAGGAAGGTTCTACGATCGATTCCGTTCGTCATTGTCGTGATTTCCTTTCGCTTGGGTTGTGTCGAAGAACTGCTCTTCGCAATGGTTTGTCGATTGGAGATGCCAGGGCTGGGCGACACCGCTACGGTAAGTCCAGAATAAAGTCTGTCAAGACTGCCAGATGGCCCGAACTATGGCACCGTGGCAACAGCGGGTGCAACCTAATCGCTCATATCAACTGATGTATTGAGAACGGTCAACATGACCCACTCCATCATGCCTCGCCAGTATTCGTATCGCTCTTCGGTGGCTCCTTGGACTACGACCGAATACAGGTGCGGTCCCGCGCAGAATAGACGCGCTCGCCGCCGGCGGGTTGTCCCGTCTTGCACGAAGGTACATTCCCACTCCTGGCACCAGTCGCCCACGTCGGCGAGGACCTCCAGCCTTTCGACCACACATTCTTCAAGCTGGTTAAGCCCTTCCTCGATGCCTTCTGCCAGCAGCGAACTTTCCTCTGGAGCCAGTGGCTGGCCCATGTCCTGGACCGTGATCGAGATGAAGGTGGCCTCGTCGGTGGGATCCGGGTAGAGGCTGGCCGCAGGATGGGGCGTATCGGTCTCCTGCAATTGCCATTCGGGCGGATACCAGAAGGTGGGATAGCCTTCTGCGTGTTTGTACGATTTGACGGAGGTGAATCGCGGCTTGGCTGGCTGCTTTGTCGAAGACATAGAGTAGGCTGGTCTCAGTTGATGGGGCGCATGATTTGCACGTTCTTGAAAGGGTCGGTGTGGAAGGGCGGCGCAACAGATTCTGATTCAAACGGGCCCCGTTGCGCCGTCCTAGTTTCTCTTCTTCATGCCGAACTGACGCTTGCAGAGGCGCTTCGTTCTTCGCCCCTGCAAGCAGCGCGTACGGCAGCATGGTCTACATGTGGTTCTCAGGATCTTCCCAGAAGAGCAGTTGCGGATTGAGGAAGTGTTCGTCTTCCAGCCCATCGTTTACCGGCTGGCCGGAGATGTAGTTGTGCATCTGGTTCTTCATGATAATCAGCGCGGGGGATTGTCCCAGATAGCCGACGATCGGGATTTCCTCGGCCCAGATGTCCAGGATCTGGTAGAACTGCTCGTCGCGTACGGCGGGATCCGGTTCGGAGCTGACCTGGTCCCAGATTTCCCAGATTTTCCAAAGGAAGTGGCCGTCCGGCGGCGGTTCGCCGTTGGCGTCGTTTTCGTCGACTTTCCAGCGTCCGTAGGCGCCGGCCCAAGGTCGGTCCAGCTCAGTGCCGATCCAGGGTGAAGGCGTGAGAATGGGTAACAGGTCGCGGTATCCGCCCCAGTAAACGGCGTCCTGGGTATTGGCCGACCAGTGCTCGGTATACAGGGAGCGCTCCATGCCTTTGTAGGTGGCCTTGAGGCCGATTTCGGCATAGTACTTGATGATTGTGAGGACCGAATCTTCCTCCGGCGTACCGGCCTGGGAGGTTCCTTCGATAATGAAACTCAGGGTCTCGCCGCTGCCGTCTTTCCACAGCCTGAAGCCATCGGCGTCGCGCTCGGCATAGCCGGCGTCGTCGAGGAGCTGATTGGCACGATCCGGGTCGTATCCGGCGTAGGCATCTGTCAGTTTCTGATGGAACTGCGGCGATTGCTCCAGGGGGCTGTACTGACGCTCGGTCAGCAGGCCGTCCCACACCAGTTCGTTCAGTGCCTCGCGGTCCACTGCCAGGGACATGGCGATGCGCACGTCCCGGTTCTGGAACAGCTCGCGCACGCGCGGATCCTGCGCGCCCTGGTTGGGGGTCACCACTTCGTGGCGGGTGGAGGTGCCGATAACGACACTGTAGTCGCCGGCTTCTTCATTCTCCTTGTAGAGCGTAAAGTTGCCTGTCTGGATATGCCGTGCCTGGAAGTCGACTTCGCCGTTGATGACGCGCAGATTGAAGACGTCGTTGGTGTCGAAGAGGCGGTGCGTCACCTTGTCGATGTAGGGCAGTTGCTTGCCTTCCTCATCCACCTGCCAGAAGTAGGGGTTGCGCTCCATCAGGAAGAGTTCGGAGGACAGCTCGTTCTTAGACAACCACGGGCCGATGCTGGGCCGATCCGGGTTCAGGTACCACCAGTTGCGATCGACATAGTACTGGTCCCAGGAGTCGACGCCTGCTTCGTCGATCTGCGCTTCCAACGCTTCCTGGTCATCGGTCAGTTCAATATGGAACTGGTTCATATAATGACCAGGCGAAAAACAGTGCGAGCGGGCCACGTCGAAGGAGAAGAGCGGCTTGGGATGTTCAAACGTCATCATCACCGTGTTATTGTCGGGAGCCGACACTACCATCGGCACGCGCGGCGTGCCCGTTCCCCAACGAATCGAGATGGCCGGGGTCAGGTCCTCGTTGGAGAAGTGATTCTCGTACCACCACGTGAAGCTGTCGCTATCGAACGGAGTGCCGTCCGACCATTTCATCCCCGCGCGCAGGTGGAAGGTCCACTCGGTGGCGTCAGCGTTGGTTTCCCAGGATTCGACCATGTTGGGGCGCAGCGTCAGATCCATGTTGTACCAGGTAAGGGATTCATTCTGCATCTTGGTCGGGCCCCAGCGGTCGGAGACGCCCTTGAAGCCGCGGCGAATTGTGCCGCCGTACTGGCCAACCTGCTCGACGGCTTGCAAGACTGCGGGACTGGCGGGCAACCGTTCATCTACGGGGGGAAGGTCTCCTGCGGCCACCATTTCGGCTAGCATGGGGGCTTCGCTATACATGCTGGCGGGCGTCGCCGGGGCAGCTTCCTCAGCGGGGGCCTCGTCAGCAGCAGACTCGGCGGCCATTTCTTCCTCTGGTTCGCCGCCGGCGCCGCATGCGACCGCCACCAATCCGGCGGTCGTGACGCCCGAGATGCGCATGAACTCGCGACGTGAAATCCATTTACTGCTGTTCTTCAGGCTCTTCATTCGTTTTCTCCTTGATTGAGCGTTCTTGCGAGAATTACAAGTGCTGACCGTCGAATACGAGATACAAAGCCTTCAACACGTGTCTGCTAATCCTGCACCCAATGCCACAGGCGCGTTCTGTTGTAACCAAGCAGTTCCAGTTTGCCGTCGCCGTTGGTATCGGCGATCTCGAAAAGTGCGCGCACGCCGGTGTCGCCATCGTCGAAGCGGTCTTCGGCGTAGGTATGCAGCGGCATATCCAACTCCTGGATGATCTTGCCGTGCCCGTCGATGAGTGTAGGCTTCTTCCCCTGGCACTCGGCAAAGATAACGTCTGCCTCGCTGCCTGCCAACCGCAGAGTTCTGCCGTAGCCGGCCTTTTCCATGCGCCAGATTTCGTTGCCATTGCAATCTACGAGATAGCCGCGAAATCCGATGTGGGCCTGAGCGCCGTGAAGACGGCGCTCGGTGACAAACAGCTGCTGTCCTTCCATGTCGGGCAGGAATTTGCCCACGGCGCAGGTCTGAATGTGTGTGCCTTCGAAGATAAATCTGTCTTCACCGGTGGCGGCATCGAGGACGACCAGATCTTTGCCGGCGACCATCAGCAGTTCAGGCCTGCCGTCGTCGTCGATGTCGTGGACGTGCAGGTGATCGACATGGGGGGCGCGGGTCATTTCTTCCAGATGCGGCTCCAGGTCGGGCCGCCACCAGACCTTAAGCCCGTCGGCGCGCACGCAGCAATAGCCGATGAAGGCCTCTTCCTTGCCGTCGCCGTCTATGTCATAGAAGTCGTGCGAATGCCCGGCGCCGCCGTAGAAGTGGCAGTTCCAGAGGCAGGTGAGGTCGTCGGCATAAATGTAGATGGGATTGACGAAAGTGGAAACGAGAATGTCGCGCCTGGCGCCGAGGCCGCGGATGTCGCAGAGTTGGAGGACGCAGTTGGGGCCGGTCTCGACTTCCTTGCGGAAGTAGCCGCGGTCGCCTTCAAGGATGCGCAAATAGCTGCGGCCATCGCGTTCAGTTACATAGACAATCTCTTGCTTGCCGTCGCCATCGATATCGCTGACGGCGGCGCCGACTTCGTGCATGGCCCAGTGGCCGGTGCCGAGGGGAGCGCCTTCCTGCCACATCACATCGCCGTCCAACTTCATGGCAGTCACACAGTGGACCTGCTTTTCGTGGCGGTAGCCGCCGGCCGACATGCGGGGAATGTGGGAGTCGCGGGCCTGGAAAAAGACGGCTTCCAACTCGCCGTCGCCGTCCAGGTCCCCCAAGCGCATTCCGGTGTCGCCGAACCCGGTTGTATCAACTTCATTGGCAAGACGAAATGGACCTGTCACGGGTGCCTCTTTATTCTGTTCCTGTGGGATTTGTCGCCATTGCCTTCACAAGTCCGGACATTCAGACGCAACCGGAGAAGAGTAAATGTCGCTTTTTCAGTCGAAATTGCGAGGATGGTTGCTTGGTAGCTTGGGTCATTTTAAGGGAAAAAGGCATGTTCGTCAATGTCGAAAAAAGAGGCCGGGTTCGGCCGGCACAGGTGGGCTTGTATGAGCGTTTGACGAGAGATCACGAGCGTTTACAAGAGTTTACAAGTGTTTTCGAGTGAATTCGAGTCTTTGGCTGAATGTCTGAATCAGAATTTCTTGGGTCATTGTGTTTCCAGAATGGCGGCAGCGACAGGAGGAGGGGCAACTTTGATGAACAGGACCCGGCCAGCCCAAAGTTTTGAAAGCTATTGATTCGGTCACGGCCAATCGCTAAGCGCCTCTTTTACATCCTGGCATGTAACCGGTCGAGCATCTGGGGCTACGCGAAAGACGGGGATGGTATCGTCGACTTCAACGCGGCCCATCTCCTTGATCCCCCGCCGCGCCAGATCTGAAATTGTGCTGCCGAGGCTGTTGCCGTTGCGTTTGGCCATGGCTCGAGCGAGGGCAAGAACTTCGTCGTCAATTGTCAGTGTTATTCGCATAATGACATCATTGCATCAAGTTTTTCAAGTGGTGAAGCTCGTGACGGCAGGGCCAACGTATCCAGTGTTGGACGCCAGACCAGTCTACGAAGTGCGCCCAGGGCAGTTCAAGCAGCCTAGCGATACTCTGTCCCCTTTTGCAGCAATTGCACGGTTTCATGTCGATCCAAGTCGATCTAAGTCGATCCAGGTCGATCCAAGTCGTGGTGTTTCTTTTTTTCTGGGATTGAGAGTCAGGTTTTGCAAAGGTTTCCTTGCCGGCTGTGATCGGTTAGGGGAAGTTGCGATACGGGCCATTTACAGGTTTACAACAGCCTTCCTTCACCTTGAGATTTTCTTCTGGTAAGCGTAAAGGCCTTTCTGGGCCAGAACATTTGCGTCATTATGCTAGCGCTATTATAGCATACGAATCGCGCCCAAAAGGGGCTTCCCTACGTGATCCAGTCAATGTCGCGAAGATTCGGCTCGATTCGATGCAGTTGCCCTGCTTCTGGCAACACGTTTACACGCTAACCAGGTCCCCTACCTCGAAGAGATACATTTGGCGGCCGTTGCCGGCGTGGGCCGAATCGATGACGATCTTGCTGGCGTCGGGGCTGGAACGGGGGTGGAGGTCGCAGCGCCAGGTTTCGGTATAGGGCGGCGGCGAATGGAATTGGGCCAGGTCGACGCGGCGGTCGGTCGGTACGTGGTATAGATAGAGGTCCTGCAGGCGCTGGTCTCCCTGAGGATAGGTGTCATTCAGGATCCAGTCGTTGTCGGCCAAGTAGGTGCAGTGGCCGTTCAACGGCATTTTCGTATTTCCCACAATTTCATCAGGGCCGCGGGCACCGTCCTCGGCGTTTGGGAAGAGGTAGTAGGCACCTCCATGCGAGGGGCGTCGGGACCAGGCGAGGATGTGGGAGTCGTCGCGCCAGATCAGGTGGGAGGTGTGGCCGGAGTGGTCCACTACCTTCAGGTCGGAGCCGTCCGCTTTTGCGGTGAGCATGCGGGTGTGGAATGGGCCGTCGCCAAGACGCCAGCGGTGGAGGAAGAGAAAGTGGGTGCCGCTGGGATTGAAGATGAGGACGTTAAAGTAGTGCTTGGCTGCCCGAATGTCGCCGTGGGGATAGGGGATCGCGGCGACCTCAGCCAGGCTGACAATCAGCCGGCGTTCGCCGGTTTGCAGATCGAGGGTGTGTATGCCGGTCTCAGCGGGCGCCATTACTTCAAACCAGGGATCGGGAATGCCCATGTAGCCGTAGCCGGGACGCATGTCTTCGAGGCGGTGGAAGTCGATGGACAACGCGTCGCGGCCATTGGGGCTGAGGGTGAAGACGGGGTGAGGAAGCGTGCGCTTCTGGCCCGTTTCGATGTTCAGGATGTAACTTACGAAACGGTCCTCTACCCTGTCATTCCAGATGATTTCGTGCGGCGATTGGGGCAGCCATTGGAGCATACAACCGGCCTGCCAGCCCCAGGCGCGGCTTTCACCCAGCTCGGTCCAGCGGTGGTGGTCCGACAGGTCGACCATGCCGACCTGGATCACATCCTGCGGCGTGGGGGCGCGATGTTCGAAGTCCACTGACATGCCAAGTGCGTAGCGGGCGGACGGATCGAACTGGAGTTTGTCATAGTAGCCGAACCAGTGATGCTTCGGCCCCGATGTGATGGCGCGAGAAGGTACCATTGTTTTCTCTCTTAGGTTTGAGTTGGGGGCAAATTGAACTCTCGGTCAGACTCTGACTGAAAGCGCGGCGGGGCCGGCTTCAATGGCGGCCCTTCACGCGCCGACGACCTGTGAGACGTCTATCACGTAGACCTGGCGACTGCCTTCATGGATCGAGTCGAAGCTGACCATGCGCTCGTCGCGGCTCCAGCGGGGATGCAGGTCGCAACGGATCTCGCCACGGAACGGCAGCGGCGAATGGTAGCTCCCCAGATCGACGCGGTACTCTTCGGCCATATGCCAGAGGAACAGCGCCTGCTGGCTGTTGTCGTCCGGGTACTCATCGGTCAACATCCAGGTCCCATCTTGGGTAAAATTGCAGTGGCCGTTCCTGGTCAGGACATCGGGCCGCACCACCTCGTATTCGCAGGTTGTGTCGTTCATCAGATAATAGTTTTGGCCCTCCTTCATCGTCACCCAGCCGAAAATCAGCTCCTCGGTCAGCCAGTCGCAGTGGGACGCGCCGAGGTCGGTCATGGCGCGCAGTTCGCCACCGTCCAGGCTGGCGGACAGCATTGTGGTCTGGCCAATCTCCTTGTTTTCGTCGAAGACCCGCACAACGAAGGAAACTCGGGTGTCGTTGCGATTGATGAAGGGATGGTTGAACCAGACTTTGCCGGCCTGTAACTCTTCGTTGTGGCTGAGGAAATCGCGTACTTCTGCGTAGGAAACAAGGACGCGGGCCTCCCCTGTCGCGGTATCGGTGATGTAGAGGCCGTCTTCGGTGGGATGATTCTGGTGGGCGTAGGGATCCGGCAGCCCGGCATAGCCGACAACCGGCCGCATCGACTTCAAGCGGGCGTAGTTCAGACCAAGCGCGTAGCGTCCGTTGCGGGTTATGGCGGCGATTGGGTGGGGTAGGTTTCGTTTGTGGCCAGTGTGGATGTCCTGCACAACGGCGACGAAACGGTCGTCGTCGCGGGCGTTGTAGGTGATCAGGCGGTCGGGCGCGGTCGCCAGCCAATGCAACATGCTACCCTGCTGCAGGTTCCAGGCCTGCGTTTCGGCAACGCCTTCAAATTTGCCTGTTTCCATGTCCACGAGGCCGACCACGGCGGTGTCGCCGGCGGCGGGCGGACGATCGTGGAAGTCTGACTGCAGGCAGAGGTGGTAGCGGCCGGTTGTGTCCCAGGGACAGATGCCGTAGTAGCCGAAGAAATGGTGCTTTGGTCCTTGCGTGATTGCTGTGGCGGTCATGCTGTCTTTTGTGTTGCTCATGTTGCCTCCGGCTTAGTGGGGCAATGTTGAGTGGGCCTGTTGTCCGCTCGCCTTATCTTACGCAGTTTGAAGCTACTATGCCATATTTCTTCAAGGCAGTCGCATCTCAATTCTGACGCTAGAACAGCCCACGACGAGCGACCACAGGGGGAGGGCACGCACAAGGCGTGCCCCTACCGGTTGTTAATCTTTTTCGGCCAAGATGCTGGCCTCAAGTCGCATAGGACCTATAGGATTTGCTACTTCGCACTATGAGATGCACGGTTTTCGACGTCTTGCCTTGTAAAGGGCACGCACAAGGCGTGCCCCTACCGATTGTTAATCTTCTTGGCAATAAGAAGTTTGGGGCTTGACGAACAAGGGGGTAGAGTTATGGATCAGAAGCAGACTCAATCTCATCAATCAGCTGTTGTTCCAGAAGGCGCAGTTGATATAGAAAAGCCGTCTAAGCTTGAAGTCTTGCTCGACGCGCTTCGTGAGATCGAACGTTCACGCGCACAGTTGATTGAAATACTGTTAACTCATCACCTAGATTGTGTATATGAAAATCAACTCGTGCTTTTGAAACACTTGATTCCGACTAAAAATGTGGATCCGATACTTCGACTCCAGGTGTTGATTCTCTATGCCTTGCATAGTGATCTTTCAAAACCTTTAGGGTTTCGTTATCAGATGCCGTGCTAAGAATTCTTGTGATTTTGTGTTCACTTTCTGACATGGTGGACTCCTTGGTTCGCCATGTGACCAAGTTTCTTGTTCTGTCGGCGCAGGCCCGACAGCGTGTAGGTGTTGGAATTGAGCCGGTTACATGGACCGCACAAAAGGATACGTTAGAAATGTGGTTTATGCCACCGTCGGAACGAGGGGTGTTGTGGTCAAGTTCAAGATAGCGAGGATCGTCAAACGTGGGGTCGCAGCCTGCACAGAGGGCTCCACGTTGGCCCAGCAGGAATTCATACATCTGCTGGCGGCTCATTTTAGGGCCAGGCGGCTCATGCACCTTTTCGAGGGTTTTGAGAAAGGGGACAGCCTTTTCGCCATCATCCGTTCGTTCTGGCAGATCGGAAATGAAGTGCATATCTTGGGCAAAGGGTCGACCCTGAAGGAACTGCGGGGAATTCAGATAGGAGCTGCAGCGACGAAAAGGGGCCATTTTCGGCAAAAAATGACAGCTTTGGTCCATATGACACGGGCGAGGGTCTGGTTTCTGGGGCGCTTTGGCTCGATTGTCAGCTCCGAGGCAGGCTGGAACAGGCCAGGCTGGCCGGTGGCCATTGGGGGACGCGGATCAACAACAACTCTTCCAAGCGCCAGAGTTGATCGGTCAAACCCAGAGCCATGGCTGGGGTCTGTGCCTGAGATCGAACTCGCTCCTCCCGCCCGGCTTGAGGCATTCCTTGATAAGGTAGGCACAGGTTGTAATAGAGCTGAACCAGAGTGCGTTGGTGTTGGAGACCAGCCTCACTGCGAGCTAGGGCCAGCACTCGCCGCCTTAAGGCTGGCACATGCTGACGCAAGGTCAGATTGAAGCGTTCGATGAAGGCGGTGTTGATGGACCAGCCGTGCTCAGCCAGCTTGGCCTTGATCGGTTTGAGCTGACCCCTAACCAAACGGTGCTTGACGCTGACCAAACGCCGTCGTAGGCGCCGCTTGACAACCTGGACGTAGGCAAACTCGGCTAGCCCCAGCCAGCGCCGACGAGATTGCCCTCGACTGTCTGCCACCTGCTCCCACTGCCCATAGTGGCTCAGTAGGCTAGTCTCGAAGCTGCGTTCCCCATCGGACAGAAACAAGGGGATCACCCCAGGAGCCAGCTGCTGAACCAGCTGATGGACCAGGGACTGGACCGTGCCTAGCCCGCGCTCACCCAGACGAAAAGTCAGCCAAAACTTACTGACCGGATCGATGGCGTTGTACAGCCAGCGGACGCTAGTCCGGTCACTGCTTTGAACAAGGCGTAATTTGACATACAAATCATCCAACTGAACCTGCTCTAGCTCCAGGTTCTGGCTCAAATAGGCTGACAGGGCTTCAAAATGGTTAGCAGCCAAGGCCAGCCACTGGGCTACTGTCTCCGGCTCAAGCTCGAATAAGCGGGCCGTCGCCTCAAGACTGAGCCCTTCGGCCAAGCCGGTTAGGACTCGATGGGCCAGGTTGGGGGCAACCGAACGCCGATACAGTGGCGTGCCTCGAGTTTCGATAAAGAACTGACGACAGGCCTGTCAGCACCTTTGGCTTGTCGATTCTGGCGACGTCTATCAACAGTGCACGTCTGTTCACCATACCACCCTATCCAAGCTCCCGACCGCTCTGACGCTAGCAGTCACAACCGCCTCTCACGATTTGATTGCCATCCTGTTCGGATGAGGCTACAATTGTCCCAGTCGCTCTTTATTCAGACTGGTAGGATGCCAATGGCAGAACATTGGGTTACTTCCTGATTTTCAAGTGTAACAAATATGTAAGCGACTTCGTGTCGCACCGCCACCTGAATCCCATAACTCGTTATGCGGCACTTTTTCCAAAAACCGATTCCGCACACCCATTAGCAAATGGAAACTTGATTGCACATTACTTGGTACAGTCCTCGGTTTTCTGGTTATCAGCACTATGGTAGCTACAGTTTGGTGCTACGCCAGTTCTGTCGGGTATACTTCCACGCGGTCCCGGACCAAACCACGTTATGGAAGTGGGCGTAACAGATCCAGCCGAGCTTGACGGAACACAAAATTATATTATAATACCTAGTCGCTGCAGCAAACACCTTCAAAGATGGGTTTTGCAGTCACTTCCCAAGTAAATTGGGCTACTACTGAAAAGACGCCCCCTATCATGATGCAAATGCCTCGTGCTCTGATTTTCACCTGCTTGACTACTCGCAAGTTTAGGCTCTAGTTGTAATTGGATTTGAAAGCGCAGCGGCTGCGCGTCGCGGGATCGGGAGGTACTGTGGCTACTCAAGTCATTCTGCCCAAGCTTACATACGAAATGGAGGAGGGCCGCATCGTAGAGTGGCTCTGCGAAGAAGGGAATGCGGTTGCCGCCGGTCAAGCGCTCTTCGTTGTGGAAACCGACAAGGCATCCATCGAGGTGCAGGCAGAGGAGGCCGGGACACTCCTGAGAGTGCTGGTACCTATCGACGCCACTGTCCTTGTTGGCGCCGCTGTCGCGTGGATCGGCGCCCCCGGCGACGCCATCCCCGAGGCCGAGGCGTTGCACCCGCCCAAGGAGCAAGAAGCAGTCAGCTCTCCCCAGGAAATTACTGTCACCTCCAGAGATCGGGAGGCAGTGGTTGCTTCCCCCGTGGCCAAGCGCCTGGCACGCGAACTCGGCATTGATTTGGAGGAAGTGCAAAAGCATGTTGGGCAAAAGCGAATCCGCGAGGGGGACGTAAGGGCGTACGCTGATGCTCGCAGCACTGCAATGGGCACAGACGGGCCAGAAGCTGCTGGTGACGCTGAATTCGAGCTGATTAAGCCTACGCCATTACAGCGTGCTATGGCCTCACACCTGAGTAAGGCCGCGGCCATTCCACAGGCTGCCGCCGCCTGTGAGGTGAATCTAACCAGCCTGGAACTTTTGAGAAACGAGCTTTCGGCCGACTGGGAAGCATCCCACGGGTTCCGCCTGTCTTTTACCCACATGCTGGCACTATTGGCCGCCCTCGCGCTGGAAAGCTGCCCCACATTGAACGCGACCTGGACGGATGAAGGCATTCGTCTCTACCGCACGATCAACTTGGGTGTGGCGATGGCTTCTGACCGGGGACTGGTCGTACCTGTCGTGCGGGGCGCTAACCAGCGCTCGCTGGCAGAGATAGCCAGTGAAATCGTCCGTTTGCAGCGAGCCACAATGGGTAACCGACTGCGCCCTCAAGACCTGGGGGGCGGGACGTTCACAATAACCAATGTGGGCATGCTTGGCATCACGTTGTCGATCCCGCTGGTTAACCCACCCCAAAGTGGTATCTTGGCCATCGGTGCAAAGCGAGACCAGTTGGTGCTGAAAGATGGTCAACCGGTGACCATTCCTGTGACTCTGATCACCGTGTCCTTTGACCACCGTGTGGTGGACGGGGTGGCTGCGGCGGCGTTCCTGCAGCGGCTCAAAGAGCTAATGGAAAATCCTCGGTCCGTTCTTGGCTAACGACGAAGGCTAACCGCAGCATCGCGACCAGAAGGAGCTGTGACGATGACAATAAGCGAAGAACTGATGTTGCAGATGTACCGATATATGGTATTGGGCCGCTTGTTCGAGCAATGTGCCGAGCAGCTTACTCACAGGGGGCTCATACCGGGTGCCTTTCACACGGGAATAGGCGAGGAAGCTACCCATGTCGGTGCCACCTTGGCATTGACCCACGAGGACTATATCATCCCCACCCACCGCGGCCACGTGGCCGACATCATAAAAGGCGCCGAGCCCGGGCGGTTGATGGCCGAGATTTTGGGACGGGCAACGGGTTACTGTGGCGGTCGTGGTGGGAGCGTTCACATGGCAGATGCCGCTTCCAACAACCTCGGCGTGCAGGCGGTCCTTTCGGCCGTCTATCCGGTTGCGATCGGTGCAGCGCTCACGCAGAAGCGTGCCAATACCGGGCGTATCGTCCTGGCCATGTTTGGTGATGGTGCTTCACTAATGGGCACGTTTCATGAGGGCATGAACTTATCTGCAATCTGGCATCTCCCTGTCGTGTGGGTATGTGTCAACAACCAGTATGCTATGTCGACGAGCTTTGCCGAGGCATCGGCCGTAGCGAACGTGGCAGACCGGGCCGGCGCCTATAACATGCCTGGCCACGTTGTTGATGGCAATGATATCGTGGTTGTGTACGAAACCGTGCGCGAGGCGCGCGAGCGTGCGTTGGCCGGTGAGGGGCCCACCCTCATCGAATGCAAGACTTATAGGCAAGGACACTCGACTTTCGATACAAATCCCTACAGGCCTCAGGAGGAGATCGACGCGTGGTCAAAACGCGATCCGATTGCCCAGTTCGAGCAAAGGTTACGCGAGCGAGGTATTTTGGATGAAGAGCTCTTAACACAAATCGCAGACGGGGCCCAGGAGCAGGTAGATGAGGCACAGGAATTTGCGTTGAATAGTCCTGAGCCTCCGCCTGAAGCGGGCGTGGAGTTCGTCTTCAGCTCAAGTGAGGTGGTATAGCCATGACCACTCGTGAGATTACCTTCAGAGATGCCCTTAACGAGGCGCTGCGAGAAGAGATGGCGCGCGAGGAGGGTGTTTTCATCATCGGTGAAGACATTTACGGCGGTCCGGGTGGATACCAGGGCGCCTTCAAAGTCACCAAGGGCCTAGCGGATGATTTTGAAGATCGACTCCTGGACACGCCCATGATTGAGCAGACCATTGTCGGTGCCGCAGTAGGGGCGGCGATGACCGGCTCACGCCCCGTGGCTGAAATCATGTTCGAAGACTTTATCACCCTGGCCATGGATCTGTTGGTCAATACAGCCGCCAAGACACATTACATGACCGCGGGCCAGTACAGCGTGCCTATTGTCGTGCGCGCTGCTTGCGGCGCGGTGGGTGTCGGTCCGCAGCATTCACAGACCTGGACCAGCTGGTTCATGCACATTCCAGGGCTTCACGTTGTCCTTCCTTCGACACCGTACGATGCAAAAGGTCTTCTCAAAACCGCGATCCGGGATGACAATCCCGTTCTGTTCCTTGAGCACAAGAAGCTCTACAACGTCAAGGGCAGGGTACCAGAGGAAGAGTACGAGATTCCGTTGGGCCAGGCGAGGGTCGTGTGCCCTGGCGAAGACGTGACCTTAGTGGCAATTGGATACATGGCCGGTCTGGCCACCCAGGTGGCGGGAACACTGCGCGACCAAGGACTTTCGGTCGAGGTGATTGACCCGCGTACACTGGCCCCATTGGATATGGAGACGATATTCCAATCGGTTCGCAAAACTCACAAGGTCGTCGTCGTGGCTGAAGATTGTAAGACCGCGGGCCCGACGGCGGAGATAGCGGCTCTCGTCAGTGAAGCCTGTTTCGAGTACCTGGACGCGCCGATCAGCCGCGTTGGAGCCAGGGATGCGCCCATCGCACACAACGTAGGCATGTCCGAATACATCCTGCCTGATGCCACCGATATCCACGAGGCCGTCCAAAGTGTAATTGCCTGGTAGGTGTAGCCGCAAGGCAGGGGAACTCCATATCTCATACCTCCCGAGGATCTACGCCTACCAGGCCTGACTCAGCCGGCGACCTCTAGACCATCGCCCTGGGATAAGCCGGACCTTCCGTCCTGGCCGCCTCGTAGGCGGCCATCGCCACTTGGATCGTCTTCTTGGCGAACTCGGCGTCGAGGTCGGGCTGTCTATCCTCGATGATGCTGTCGATGAAGTCGCTGGCAGCACCGTTGAACCCCTCGATAAAGTCCGAGGGAACCTCGATGCCTTCCGTCTCGGTCCCTTTTATCAGCAGAACTGGGGGAAAATCCAGCAGTTCAGCAATGGACCGCGTCACGTGGATGGAGCCCTTAGAGCCGTGTATCTCCATGTAGTCGTCGCCCGCGAAGTACTTAGTGCGGACCGTCATGTGCGGCGCGTAGACGTAGTCGCACATCCCCAAACAGTCCATTCCTTCGAACTTCCAGATGAGCGCCGACGGCATCTCCATGAAGTGCTCCTGGGTCTTGCCGACAATCCCGAAGACCTTCTCGATATCTCCGACCCACTTCATGGCGGTCGCGAATTTGTGCACACCGTCTTCATACACGATGCCCAAGGGGTTCAGCGTGGGATCGTTGCGCCAGACGAACGCCTCAGGGTCTGTGTCGACCATGCTCCCCTCAGCCTGCCCACCAATTACGGTGTGAAACCGGACCAGGGACGGCTCGCCTATGGCTCCGGCGTCGAGTAGCTCCTTGGCCTTGAGGATGGGTGGGTAATAGATGTAGTTCTCGGTCATCCGGAACTTCGTCTTGGCCCTCCTGGCCGCCGCCACCATCACGTCCGCCTCCGCGACCGACGTGCACATCGGCTTCTGGCAGGACACGTGCTTGCCGGCGTCCAGACCGTCGACCGTCATGGTCGCGTGGTGTTGTTGCGGCGTCAATAGCTCGACGGCATCGACATTGGGGTCGTTGAGGACTTGCTCGTAGTCCGTGTAGATCCTTGGCGAGATTCCCCACTGCTTCGCCCGAGCTTCGGCCCGGCCGGGGGCATTTTCGCACAGCGCGACGACCTCGCAGTTAGGGTGCTGCAGGTAACCGGGGACGTTGAGCTGCGAGATGTTTCCGCACCCTACGATCGCGATTCTCACTTTGTCCATGGCGCCTGCCTTTCTATCTAGCTGGAACTTCCAAGAACGAATTGATTTTCCTGAACATGCGCCCTCAACGGGTCAGAATGTCCGCAGATCATCGGGTTAGAATGTCCCCGACGAACGGATAAGGCACTGGGCGCTACGGCTGAGAGAATGGGTCCTCAACCAGGGGCCATATGTTGCGATCAATATGCTTAAAGGGGAACTTGGTCAGGTCAGGGTTCATCGCTCCGGGCGTTGCCAGATAGAGCACCTCAGCGGCTAGCGGGGCAAAGGCTGCATAGAAATGCTGGCTCCCCTTGACCACCAGGATGTGCTTCTGCCGCGGGTCGATCCCCACCGTGCTAAAGCATTCCGGGCTAAAGACCTGCTCGCGGATCGAGTTGAGAACGATGTCGATGCCCTTGACGTGTACGGCTACCGTATCGCCCAACCGCACTGTCGCTCTGCCATCCTCAGGACCAAAGGACTGGGTGGCGTTGGGCTTCACCCCAGTCACCTTCACGCATAGGTCTAGCGGGTCACCGGACATCGGCCCCATCTTCCCGCCGATCCGCAGATCGAGTTGCGCGCCCACCCCGGCCTCCATCGCTAGCGACACCGCAATCGGGTCCCATATGCAGGCTAGCGCTGCCTCCCCAACGCCGCGCTCCAACAGGGCCTTCAAGACGAAGGTGGAGTCACTGGGTGCGCCGCCACCGGCATTGTCCGCAGTATCGGCCATCACGACTGGAGAACGATCGATCGCCAACGCTCGATTCAACCCCTCTTCGATGCTCAGAAAGTTGGGACGCAGTGCTTCGCGCATCTCAAAAAGCTCACGTCCCAGTTCCTGGGCCAGGCGCTCCCCGTACTCGGGACGGCCGTCGGTAACGACCAGGATCTTGGTACCCATGTCCGGCACGTCGCCCCAGGGGAAACCGTGCGCCACTGAGATCGACAGCACCCCATCCCTCCCCTCCAACCCCTTGATCCGGTCCACGTAGCTCCGCATGGGCTCCCTGGTCGTGTGGTAGATGCCAATCATGCGGCAGTCAAACACAGATATCGCAGGCCTGATCTTGCCCTCGGCGGCGCTGGCGATAATATCGAACAACTCCTCGGCACGCTCGGCAGCATCGATGTGCGGGTATTCTTTGAAAGTGATTAGCGCCGTGGCGTTGTTCACCATCTTTTGCGATAGGTGGCAATGCGGGTCCAGCTCCACGCCAATCGGCACGCCCGGTCCGACAATCTCCCGGACCTGTGCTATCACGTCCCCTTCGCAGTCGTCGTAACCATCAGCGACCATGGCGCCATGCAGGTTGAGCAGTACCATATCCACCGGCAACGCGGCGCGCAGATCATCCAGGATCTCGTCCCGGAACGATTCAAACACCGTACGTACGGTCAGGCCAGCGGGCTGGGCGAAAGTGGCGAGACTCTCAGCAACTGACCAGCCACGTTGTCGTGCCCGCTCTCGAGCAATCGCCAATGGTCGGGAATATACGGACGGCTCATCTCCGTGATCCCCGCCACGCACCAGAAACGTCTCGGCGAAATTGGCATGGCCGGTGGGAATTGGCGAGAAAGTGTTGGATTCAGTTCCTAGAAAGGTAGTAAACAGTTTCATGACCCGTCGCCTCCTTTCAACGTTCTTTCTTCACCCCGGCACCCACGCTCGCGGCGCAATGCCCTCGATATGGGTTTTGACATCGACCACCGCCGGTTTGCCCGATGCAAATGCCTGATCGAGCGCACCCGAAAGTTCGCTCGGCTTGTTGACCGTAATGCCGAAACAGCCCATTGATTCGGCCACGTCGGCAAAATGGGTGTCTGGGAAGAGCCACAGTTTATCCGAGCCCGGGGATTGACCGCCGTAGACCCGCTCCATGCCGCGCTTTTCCTGGTTCAGCGAGTGGTTGTTGTTGACCACAGTAACCGTGTTGATCCCATTGTTCAGGGCGGTATCCAATTCCGAAAGATGATACCAGATGCCACCATCGCCGATGAAACAGAGCACAGGTCGGTCGGGTTGGGCACATTTCGCGCCCAGCGCCGCCGGCAGTGCCCAGCCTAGCGAACCCGCGCAGCGAATGTAGCTCTGGTCGGGATGTTCCAGATCGATCATGGTGCCGGTCCAGATGCCTGCATGGCCCGTGTCGGAGACGAGAATGACGTCGGAGGGCAGATAGTCGGTCAGTTCCTTGCAGAGGCGTTCTGGCCGCATGGGCTCGACCTCCGAGTTAGCCAGGTCGCGAACGCTCTCTTTCCAACTCTGGACCAGCTCTTGTACCCTACTGGTCCACTCTGTACGCGCCGGGACGGTTTCGGCCTGCTCAAGCATTCTACGCAGAGAGTTTCTGACGTCGCCGTGCATGCCCACCAGGATTGGGTAGTTGCGACCCAGTTCCTCCGGGTTGATATCGAGCTGGATGATGGGCGTGCCTCGAGGCGGAATCTGGTATTCGTAGGTCACCTGACCGCCGGTGTGGCTGCCGACAAAAAAGACCAGATCGGCCTCGCACAGGACTTGGTTGGCGCAAGCGCGGGAGTACAAACCAGGGACACCCACCGCCAGCGGGTGGTCAGCGGGAAACATGGCTTTGGCATTCAGCGAGGTGGCTACCGGAATAGAAAGCTTCTCGGCCAAGGCGATTAGCTCTGCCTTGGCACCCGACGCGGTCACACCACCGCCGGCCACGATGACGGGCCGTTTGGCACGGTTGAGCAGTTGCAGCGCGGCAGTCACTTTTTCCAGTTCGGCGTCAGGTCGGAACGGGGGTACCTGGGTAAAAGTTTCTTCAATGATGACCTCTACGTCGGCTTCCTGATCGACGATCGCCTGCCCGGCATGCCCCTCCAGATCCAGGTGAACCGGTCCAGGTGTGCCCGAGGTGGATGAGCGGAAGGCCTGACGCAAATAGATGGGCAGTTGATCGGGATTGGTGACCAAGGCACTGTATTTAGTGACGGCCGAAAACGGATTCACGTGATCAACTTCCTGATAGGCGTGACGCTGTTGGTTGCTCTGGAACACCCTTCCGGTCAGGGCAATGACGGGCGAACAAGCCAGGTAGGCATCCTGCAGCCCTGCCGCCAGATTAACCGCTCCCACCGACTGGGCCATACAGAGGCTGGGACCGCGCTTCACGCGGGCGTAGGCATCGGCCATATACGCGGCGGCCTTCTCGCCATGGGTCTGGATCCGCTTAATTCCCAGCTTTTCCATTTCCATCAAGGCTCTGGCAGCGACATTGGTCACAAAAAAGACGTGATTTATCCCGTATCCGTCGACAGTTTCGGCAATGAATCGAGCTCCGGTCATTCTAGTCATTTTTACCTGTAGTCAAAGAGAGTTGGGGACGGATCCTGTTGCTCAAGTATATCCCTGTTGCGGCAGAACGCGCCCTGGACGGATCAACTGGGTTAGCTGAACCTCGGTATGACCTCCTCGGCAAATAGTATGGCGCTGTCTGTCTTGGGGAAATCCGCAAATTGTAGGATTATGTGCTGGACGCCAAGATCCGCGAAGTCTTTTAGTTGCGCACTCACCTCATCCGGGGTACCCACAACAGAACCCCAGCCTATCGGGTAACCGAAACCGGGATCGTAGTGCAAGCTTGCTTCGGCGATTTGCTGAGCCTGCTCGCTTGTCGGAGCCACCGCAACGCAGGCCGAAGCCCACGTCTTGACAATGGAGTCATAGTCGCGTCCCACGGCCTCACAGTGCCCGCGCAGTAGGTCCAGCCGTTCACTGTAGCCTTCCAGCGGGCTGTGCCAGTTCCACCAATCGGCGTATTGGGCCGTATAGCGTAGCGTCAGTTTTGGGCCGCCCCCGCCGATGCACAGAGGGATAGGTGGGTCCGGTTTGGGTTCGCAGATCGCGTCTTGCACGTGGTAATAGCGCCCTTGAAAAGTGGTACTTGGCTGGGTCCACATCAGGCGGAGGATCTGGGCTGCCTCCCCCATCCGATGAATACGCGTTGCATCGGATGGAAATTCATATCCGTAGGCGAGGTGTTCGTCTTCTACCCCTCCTGCGCCGAGACCTAGGATGAATCGCCCACCCGCAAGCGTCTGCAACGTAGCCGCCATCTTGGCCAGCAAAGCGGGATGGCGAAACGAATGGTTCACTACCATACTGCCAAAGAGCAACTCAGGGTATTTGCCCGCCAGGTGGGCTAGCATGGTCCAACACTCCAAGAGGTCCCTCATTGGATCCAGCGCCTCATGCCATGCCACAAAAAAATGGTCACCCACCCAGGCTGATGCAAATCGCCCATGGATGGCGTCCAGATATGCATATATCTGATCTCTGAAAATGCCCCCCCGGCTTCCATCGAGTGGAAAAGTCGGGGCCCTCCAGCCAAATTTGACGCTACCCTTCATCTCTGCACCTCCTGTCAAGAACGGGTCAGAATGTCCGTAGATCATCTCCTTTGAATAGGACTTCATCCCCTGGCTAATTGAGATAAAAAAATAATTCGGCAATGGTCAGCCGGAGGGCGCGAGGCTAAAGCCGCCGCGCTTCAAAAGCCGTCGCGCTGAAAGGGCGACGGACGCGCCGGTGGTTAGACAACGGACAAGCGCCCTAAGAACGGCCCGAAACGGTTGATTTTCCAGCCCGAACGGGCTTTGCTCTCTCAGCACGGCGGCTTCAGCCCCGTGCTGCCCGCTGGGACTCTATTGCCGAATTTATTATTTGGAGTTCATAAGCCAAGAGGCCTTCCCGGCTTCTCCCGTAATCATGAGTGCGGTGATCGTCTAGTCGCTGGTGTATACCCGGCGGCGGCAGGTGCGCTGACCTGTGCTTTTCTATACCGCCTGGGGCGCATCGAAGTAGGTAGGCACACCCTCTTCGGCAAAGATGCGGTCGATCTCGGTCCGCTCTTCGTCCGTAAGCTTCCAATCGACAGCAGCCACGTTCTCTTCGAGTTCCGACCGGTTGCGTATGCCGACCAGCGCCACCGACAGCGCAGGGTGGCCCAGCACCCACGCGATAGCCAGTTGCGCCACGGACCTCCCAGCACGCCCGGCGAGCGTTTTTAATCGCTCGGTACAGCGCAGCTCCTTGAGAAAGTGCTCCTGCTCGAAGAGCGGCAGATTGAACGCGTTGCCTGCTGAGCGCCAGTCCCCTTCCTCAAACGTCGTGTCCGGCGTAAACGCGCCTGTGAGCAAGCCAAATCCCAGCGTGCCGTAGGCCATAAACCCAATCCCCTGCTCCAGACAGGAGGGCAGCACCTGCGCCTCCATGCGGCGGTCGAACAGGTGATATCCGACCTGGTTGGCCGCCAGGTGGCCGTGTCGCTCGCACTCTTCCATCATCTCCACCGTAAAGTTGGAGACCCCATAGTAGCGGATTTTGCCCGCCGTTTTCAACTCTTCCAGCGCGCCCATCGTCTCGGCGAACGGGGTGTCGTGGTCTGGCCAGTGGATCAGCAGCAGGTCGATCCAGTCGGTATTCAGGCGCTGGAGGCAGCCTTCGGTTCTGGCCAGCACCCACTCACGCGTCGAGTCACGCGCGTGGGTGCCGTCGACTTTGAAGCCCACCTTGGTCACCAGGACGACCTCCTTGCGCCGGGCGCCCAGCGCGCGGCCCAGGATCTCTTCCGAGTGGTAGGGGCCGTAGACTTCTGCAGTGTCGAACAGCGTGATACCGTTGTCGATCGCGGCGCCGACGGCCGCGCTGGCCTCATCTACATCAATGTGGCCGTATTCGGTCGTGCTCATCTCCCACGTGCCGAACCCCAGCGCCGAACTGACCAGATCGGTGTCGCCAAATCGCCGTTGCTCCATCATATACGTCCTGTTCTTGTGCGTGACAGCGGCGCCTACGCCTCGCGCGCCTTTATGGGAGAAGCCGGTAAAGCCCAAGGGGCCATACCGGCTTCTCCCGTAAGTCGTATCGTTTTGGCCTACTACTCCTCAATGTACCATAAATGGATCTCGCGCCAGAGCCTATTGGTGTCAACCGCGTCGAGCGACTGGCCCTTGACCTTGGAGTTGAAGATGGCGGGCCAATGGGTGAAGAACAATTCTATCACCGGCGCCTCGTCCATAATCATCGCCTGAATCTCGTTGTAGATGGGCTGGCGCTGCGCCACAGAGGCGTAAGAGAGTCCCTCCTCGATCAGCGCGTCCAGTTTCGGGTTTGAGATGCAAGGGAAGTTGTTGGCGCCTTCCGAGTGCATCATCCAGTGGGGATCCGGGTCTATAGCGCCGTGTTCAAAGGCGATCATAGCGGCATCCATCTCGCACTTGCGCATACCATCCAGGATAGCCGCCACGGGCGTCTCTACAAGGAAGATCTCGACGCCTATGTCGGCCCACAACTGCTGCGCTAACTCGATGACCGGGATAAACTGCTGGTTACCTGCGCCCACATGGACATTGAAGGAGAGCCTCTCACCATCCTTCTCGCGTACCCCGTCGCCGTCCTCGTCCACCCAACCTGCCTCGTCCAGCAGCGCCATGGCCTTTTCCGGGTCGAACCCGTACTGTGGGATGTCCGCGTTATAGTAGTCCGGGTATATGGGGGACAGGTTAGAATGGGCTACCTGTGCCTGGCCGAACCAGAGGTCGTCGATGATCCTTTGGCGGTCCAGGCCCCAGTACAATGCCTGGCGCACCAGCTTGTCCGACAACTGCGGTATGGTGTTGTTGAGCGGAATGAGAAAGGGTCCCGCCCCAGCTTGAGAAATGCTCGTAAACCTCGGGTCGTTGGCCAGACGCACGTTGTCTTCCATCAGCAATGGCCAGGCGGTCCCGTCGGCGTCGCCCGACTCAAGGGCGATGGTGCGCACCGAAGCCTCGGGCACGACGTCGACCCGCAGAAAGTCGATATTGGGCCGCCCGCGAAAATGGTCGTCGAACGCCTCCAACAGCGTGAACGCCGACGGGTGCCATTCCACGAGTTTAAAGGAGCCGGTACCTATGGGGGCCGTCGCGTACACTTCCTCGCCCACCTCCGCGTGATAGTCCGATTGTACAATACGCAGGATCCCCCCTAATACGAGAAAGGCGGCATCTACCTGCGCCATGTTGATGACGGCGGTATAGTCATCCACACACTCGACGGAATCGATTTTTGACAAGACGCCGACCACTGGCGCCGCGTTTTCCGGGTCACGGTAGAAGTCGAACGTATACTTGACGTCCTTGCACGTGAAATCGGCGCCATTGTGAAACTTGACGCCCTCACGCAGCGGGAAGGTGTAGGTCAGGCTGTCTTCGGAGATCTCGTAGGACTCGGCCAGCACCGGTACGGTCGCATTTGAAGCGTCTATCTCCACCAGCCCGTTGTGGATTTGCATGAGCGCCGGCCGGATGGCGCTTGGGATGGCGCCGAGTCCAGGGCTGAGGCTGAAGGCGTCGTGGTGGCCCATCAGACGGAGGGTGCCACCCTGAGGTGGCCCCGTGGATGCCGCCTCTTCTTCGACCATCTCTTCCCCAACGGCCGTCGGCTGCTGAACGACGCAGGCCGACAACATCAGAACGCTAATAGCCAGCAACACCAGCGACTTTTGCCAATTCTTGTTAGACATCTGTCATTCCTCCTGTGGATGAATGTCTTTGCCCCAAAAAGAGGCAATTGTCCAAAACGTAGTGAGCACGCTTCATGAACGATCTCTCAACCGGTCACCTCCTTGGCTCAATCTATGATTTCACGCTGCTGAATAGCTTGAGGGTTGGCGTTTCACCTCTTGTTCGTCCATCTACACCCCCCTCTGCGGCCGAGCACGTGACAACTGGTGACAAAGTAGTTTTCTGATTTAGCGCCGTCTTTACATCAGATTACCCTTCTATCTGGATGAATACCTTTTCGCCGCGCAGCTCAACAGGGTACGTTCTTAAGTCTCTAGTGACGGGTGCAGACAATGCTTTGCCTGTTTCTATATCGAAGCGCCCTAGATGCAGTGGGCATTCGATACAGCCATCGAAGACAAAACCCGCGGCTAATTCGGTTTCTTCATGGGTGCATAAACCATCGCTGGCAAAGAAGGCGTGAGGACCCAAACGATAAATGGCGTACGTGCGGCCATTGTAGTCAAAGCCAATCACGTCTTCCACTTCGATATCTGAAACGTTACAGACCTCCATCCAACTGCTTTCTTCGACATCTGTGTTTACAGCCGTTGCTGTGCGGATCTCTTCAATCGATGTGTCGACAGACTCAGCGGGTACACGAGTGCCGTCTCTCACGTTTGCTACCGGTTCGTCGCTTAACGCGCTGCTTGACGTAACAACGCCGCCTATGGGGATGTCGAACGCTTCAACCGTTGTGCCGGCGTCAGGAATAGGGCGTTTTATATAATATTCCGGGTCTTGGGTCGCTTGCTTGTACAAGGCCGGGATCATCTCCTTGTATGCTTGCCACAGACTCCGATACGGCGGCGGTGTTTGTGATTTCATCAGCTCGTGCAAGTCAGCCAAAGCATGGTAGGGCACCATGGGTATGACGTGGTGTTCGATATGATAATTCATGTTCATATACAGATAGCGGAACACCGGATTCAGATAGATCGTGCGCGTATTTTGGCGGTGGTCATATGTATCTTCACCCAAACCGGCGTGTTGCGTTACGGCGAGCATTTGCTCCACAAATGCACCGTAAAAGCGGGGAAGCCACACGAACATCATCGGCAGAAAGCTGCCGACCGCCACCGCCCATACCGCAAAAGCCGCCACAATAGCTAAATAAAGCCGGCTCGTCCAGACCACTTTGGGTAGCTCAGAGGCGGGTACAAAGCTACGGACATCGTCGCCGATTTGCCCGGCGGCGTGTCTGATCACACGCTGTACTTCCAGAACGCCCCGCAGAAAGAAAAAGTCGATCGCAAAGATGAGCAGATCGGCTGGCCGTTGAACCTGGATTTCGGGGTCATAACCCACGAGATAGGTGTTGGTATGATGGCGGGCATGGCTCCAACGCCAGAGGTTAGCTTCACGTATGGTCATGAAGGAACTGATATGGTAAAAGAGCTCGTTTAGCCAGCGAGTGCGAAACACGGTGCCATGGCCACACTCGTGCCAGCGCGCGTCGGATGAGGAGTAGAGCGTCCCATAGATGAAAAAGGCGAGAATTGCCCACCAGGTGCCCCAGGAGATCCAGGCCAGGTAGCCGCTCACCCCAAGCAGGATGATCCACAGGCCAAAATCGAGGAGACCGTAGCGGTTGGTGCGGTGTAGCAGTGCTTGAAGTTGGTCACGGGGGATATCGGGGGACCACCACGCTTGTTCGACCTTTACTTCGATGGCGTCATCGTCGAGGGGGATATCCGTTTTGTATGTGCTGATCAGGCGATAGTCCCGTTCGGGGAAGTTGCGTATTGCCAATTTTTCTCCTTCGCACAATCAAATCGGATCCGTACATCATGTGGAATCAGATTCCGCTTCGATCATACTTTATATAATCTACCCGTCAAAACGCGATTTGTCGCCCACGAAACGTCTGCAAAGATAGAGAAGCGACGTGTAAGAAGGAACGACCACCATCCGCGCCTGGCTCTTTCCGGGCAGTATATGGGTGATGGTCAAGACGGTGAAGAAACGGCTGTGCCCACGTTTGGGCTCCCAGATTTGGGCGAGTTCGAGGATGCGTCCACAGCGAGGGCACTGAAGAGGGTCGTAGCCAAAACTTTTCTTGTGCTGGAGGGAGGTGGGTAGTGATGCCAGGTCGAAAAGAGGGGCTTGAAGGCGAAGGGCTTCGAGGGCGGTGCGGGCGATTGAATGCTACATCGGAGGGCGCTGCCAGCCGCCAAACACCTCCTCCAGATGCTTGACGGCTGCCAGCGCCACATCCTCACGCCACGGACGCGCCACCACCTGGGCACCGATGGGCAACCCCTCGGGAGACGTGCCAACGCGGACAACGGCTGCCGGCCAGCCGGTCAAGTTGTAGGTGGCGGTGTAAGCAAACACGGGCAACTGGATACTCGACGCTCCGTGAGGTGGAGCCGGAAAAGGGAGCACCGGGCAGACCACGACATCGTACGCTTCCATAAAGGAGAGCATTTCACTTCGAAACTGGTCAGTCTCGAAAACCAAGCCACTCAATGTGTCGGACGTCATTTTCGATTCTTGGGCCATAGCTAGCAGGTTCGCGATCCCCGGATGTGGTTCCGTGGTGCCGTACAGGTCGAGGAGTCGCTTGAAACCTGCACCACCATCTCCTAACTGGCAGCCAAGCAAGAGGTCCATCGCTTTCTCCATGCCGGGTGGCCGCGCTTCTTCTACGGTTGCCCCGGCTTTTTCCAAAGCGGATGCGGCTGCTTCCACGGCGGCCATAATTTCCGGCGTGGGCGTTACGATGCCATTGTCCGTGTAAAAAGCAGCGCGCAGATCGGTGAGATTCACCTGGTTCGGGTCAGCCAATGGCATGGGAACGATCGCCGGGTCGCGCCAGTCAACGCCAGCGATGATGGGCAGGATCGTGATCAAGTCTTCGACGTAACGCGCCATAGGACCGATCTGCGTCAAAGACTGATCAAGGCCTGCAGGGGGAAGAATGTGGCCGGTCCGCGGAACCCGTCCGGACGTGGGTCGAATGCCGGCTGTGCCGCAAACGTGCGATGGCAAACGAATGCTCCCGCCGGTGTCGCTTCCGATATCAAAGGGTGTCCCACCCGCGGCGATGATCGCGGCCGCTCCTCCGCTGCTGCCGCCACAGGTACGCGACACGTCGTAAGGGTTGTTGGTGCGGCCGTAGACCAGGTTTACCGTCTCGAAATCGAGCGTCAGTTCCGGTGTGTTGGTCTTGCCCAACAGAATCGCGCCTGCGGCGCGCAGGCGGGCCACCACCGTGGCGTCTTGCTCTGGTACAAAGGAGCTTCTCCCCTGCGTGCCCCCGCTGCTGATCACCCCGGCTGTGTCCAGGGCGTCCTTGATCGTCATTGGAACGCCGTGCAGGGGACCTCGCAGATCGCCCTTTACCAATTCTTCATCTGACCGGCGGGCTTCTACCAAGGCCCCTTCAGCATCCAGTCGGACAACGGCGTTCAATTGCGGATTGACGTCTTTTATGCGCTGCACGTATGCTTTCACGACCTCTTCTGATGAAACCTCTTTCGTGCGTATGGCTTTGGCCACGGCTGTAGCTGATGCGTAAATCAATTCAGACATCTGACAAATCTCCTCATTATATGGTTATGGGAGAAGCCGGGGAAACCCCTTCGGCTTTAGCCAGGGGATGAAAGGCAGAGTCTTTTGCCTATCTGCTCGACAATAGGCTTCTCCGTGAAAAAGCCCATTGAGCTAACTGAAGCCCAGGACGATTACGCTTGGGTTTCTCATGATCCAAGGCGGCTCGCCAGGGGGTTGCACCAAAAGCATTTTTGGACCACAATACCTGGGTGTGATTGGGGAATTGTAGCAGGAATACAGCGCGGCGCAAGCCTGCCGGGGCCGCCTTGCCCAAAGGTGATGCACCAACGCGGTGACCCACGACCTTGGAGGAGAGATGAATCAAAAACACCTCAAGATCGCGCACAAGGAGTCCGAGCAAATGACACCAACAGATCAACTGGGGGCCAGCATCTCAGACATTGAGGTCTTTGCCGCCGACCTTGATCTACAACAGGCGGCCGCTATCTACCGCGAACACGGTTGTCTCGTGGTGCGTGGTCTCATGAACGCGTACGTTGACGCAATGTATAACGACATCATGCGGTCCGTCGATATCGCCATCAATCAGCTTGACCAGGCGGAAAAAGCCCCTGATGGCTGGCATACACCCAACGGAACGTTGTTCATCCCTGCACCGGAGGGTTATGAGCGCGACAAACAGGTGTATGTTGTGGGTATCAATTACTATACCAGCGGTGCATTTCTCCAGGCAGCGCTTGATGCCACGGCCTTGGACATTGTTGAGGCCATCCTGGGTCCGAACATTGAGCTGTTCGGTCAAGGCCAGAGCCTGGTGAAAGAGCCGGTGGGCGGGTTTCCCAAGATCCTGCACCAGGACTCGGTCTATTTCGAGCACAAACACGAAGGTCCGGTTGCGATCCTCAACTATGTCGTGGATACGGATATGCAAAGAGGCGCGCTGCACGTGGTGCCTGGTTCTCACCGCATAGGTCAGCTCCAGCACATCGATACCTCCTCACACCTGGGCCTAGACGAGGATGAATGGCCCTGGGAAGCGGCGATACCCGTAGAGGGCCAGGCCGGCGACGCGATATTCTTCCATGTGCGGACCGTGCACGGCTCCAAGCCCAACTTTTCAGACAAACCACGGCCGGTGTTCATCAACCGCTATCGCCGTCCCGATGATTATGTGACGATCAGTGGTTTTACAGTAGAGAACCGGGCGGAGGCCGAAAAACGAGCACAAGAGGCCCGAAAAACCAACGCACAGCGCGGGCTAATGGTAAGAGGGTTCCGAACCTAGAAGGGAAGATTAGTCGTGAATGCCGATATCCTTTCCGAACAGCAAATCCTCGGTTCGCGTGTGCTGACCGCCTACGAGAAAGAGGTAGAAGTGACGCGAGTCGTCACGGAGAAAGAGACGGTTATCCAAAAAGAGACAATCGTCCAAGAGAAGGTCGTCACCGCGACGTCACTACGATCTTGAAAGTAGGGGACGTACGTCAGAATATGGGTTAAGAGAAAGCCTATGTCTGTCCAGAAACGCATATTCATGTGCGGAATCGCAACGGAAACGCATGACTTTAACAAGTATCCCACCACACTTGAAGCCTTTACCGACAAAGGTCTTTACTTCGTGCAGGAGGGCGAGAGCCTCGAGCGCTTCCGCGAAGGAGACCTCTGGTTCGGCGGCTACCTCGAGGTAGCCGATTCCGAAGGCTGGCAGCTGGTCACCGGCGTCTGCGCTTTTGCCTGGCCGTGGGGCAGTGTGACCGAGCACGCCTTCGAAACGCTGTGGGCGCGCATCGAACGCCAGCTGCGCGATGAAGCTCCGTTCGACGGAATCCTGCTGCCACTGCATGGCGGCATGGCCTGTGAGCATCTGGACGACCCGGTAGGCGAGTTCGTCGCGCGGATCAGGCGGATCGTCGGCGGCCACGTGCCGATTGCGGCGTCGCTGGACCTGCACAGCAACCTCTCGCCGCAGTTCGTGCGCAACTGCGACATCATCTGCGGCTTCCACACGACGCCCCACACCGACGTGCGGCAGACGGCGTTCCGCACCGCCAGCCTGCTCGCGCGCACGTTGGGCGGGGAAATCCGACCGCAATGCCACTCGATCCATCCACCCGTGCTGTTCGGCATCGATCACGGACGCACGACGGTTCCGCATGCGCCCATGTTCACCTTGCTCAAGCGCGTCGAAGTGATTCAGGCTGAAGACACGCAGCTGCTCGACGCTAGCTTTATGCCTGCCTATCCCTTTTGCGATCAGCCCTGGACCGGGACGAGTGCCGTGCTCGTGATGGACGGCCCGTCTGAGCGGGTGAATGACTATCTTGACGAGTTCGGCGCAGAAATCTGGCGTACCCGTGACGTGCTGACCATCGATATTGTGAGCATTGATGAGGCGCTGGACGCGGTGGAACAAACCGCCAATGATCCGCGCCCCTTTCTGCTAGGTGATTTCACTGACGGCCCGTACTCAGGTGCTTATGGCGACGCGACAGCGATGCTTTCGGCGCTTATCGAGCGGGGCACGCCAGGCGCGGTGTTCGGGCCGTTGTCCGATGCCGAGGCCGTGGAGCAGGCCCATGCGGGGGGCGTCGGCGCGCAGATCGAGGTCGAACTCGGCGGCAAAAGCGATCCGCGCTTTGGCGGTGGACCGGTTAGCGGCACGGCCATTGTCAAGGCGCTGTCCGATGGCAAGTTTATACACAAGGGGTCTTTTATGCAGGGGCAGCCAGGAGACCTGGGAGAAAGCGCATTGCTGGAAATCGGTGGTGTCGGTGTCGTTGTCAATCCGTTCCCCAGCCAGCTCCATGACCGCGAGCAGCTCAAACTTTTCGGCATCCGCTTTGAGGAGCTGAATGTGCTGGTCAGCAAGGCCTTCAACCACATGCGCGCTGACTTTGAGCCACTGTCTCGCGGCCTGCTCTACCCCGATGCCGGCGGAGTCTTCAGCTTCGACTTCAGCAAGTTTCCGTTCGAGAAGATCCGGCGGCCCATCTGGCCGCTGGATGACTTTGAGATAAGCCCGGGCGATATGGACCGGTGCTAACAGTCG
Organism: Caldilineaceae bacterium; assembly: GCA_963662575.1. Lineage (GTDB taxonomy): Bacteria > Chloroflexota > Anaerolineae > Caldilineales > Caldilineaceae > Bin5. The sequence continues at coordinate 3,114,702 of OY759723.1, read as the reverse complement.
GATGGATGCTTAGGTGATGTCCTTCTGACGTGGATCGAGGGCATCGCGCAGTCCATCGCCGAGCAGGTTGAAGGCCAGCACGGTCAGCACGATCATAATGCCCGGAGCCATGGCGATGTGCGGAAATAGAAGAATAAAAGCCCGGCCGTCGGACAAGGTGCCGCCCCAGGAGGGGGTAGGGGGCTGAATCCCCAGGCCGAGGAAGGACAGGGCGGCCTCGAGGATGATGATGGTGCCCACACCCAAGGTGGCGAGCACGATCACCGGCGCAAACACATTGGGCAGGATGTGGCGGAAGATGATGCGCAGGTCGCTGGCACCGATAGCTAGCGCAGCCACAACGAACTCCCGTCTCTTCAAGCTCAGCACCTGAGCGCGCACCACCCGCGCGTATATTGCCCAGCCCGTGACGCCGATGACGACGACGGTCGTGACCAGGCTGGGCCCCACTAACGACGCCAGCAAGAACAGCAGCGCGATGATAGGGAAGGCCATCAGGGTGTCCGTCAGGCGGGACAGCAGCTTGTCGGGCCAGCCGCTGAAATAGCCAGCGGTTACCCCGACCATCACGCCGATGATGACAGCGATGCTCGACGCCCCCAGGCCGACGATCAACGCCACGCGAGAGCCATAGATCACGCGGCTGAATAGATCACGCCCCACGTGGTCGAAGCCCATCAGATGCTTGCTGGACGGACCGACACCCCGTTTCCCCGAATAGATTTCTAGTGGGTCGTGCGGGACGATCGTATCCGCAAAGATGGCCATCAAACACAGCAGGATAATAAAGGCCCCGGCGATCCCCGCCATACGGTAGGCCTTGAAGCGGCGCCAGGCGCGCGACCTCTCGGAGCGGCGCGGCAGCTCCTCCGCCACGGGTACGATCTGTTCCTTTGAAGTTGGGACTTCCATGGACTTTCCCATAGCTGCCAAAAGGCTGCGTTATTCGATGCGTATCCGTGGGTCAATCAGGGCATAGGTCATATCGGTCAGCAGGTTTACCACGACAACGATAACGGCCAGCAGAAACACGATGGATTGCACGACCTGGTAGTCCAGGTGCAACACCGAGTCGGTGAAGAGGCGGCCGATGCCTGGCAAGGCGAACACCGTCTCCACGATGATGGTGCCGCTGAGGATATAGGCGAATTGGACACCGATCACCGTGACCACTGGCAGCAGCGCGTTGCGTAAGGCGTGGGTCCCGATCACGCCCCGCTCAGCCAGCCCTTTGGCTCGCGCCGTGCGCACGTAATCCTCCCCCAACTCCTCGATCAGGCTGCCGCGCGTGACACGCATGATGACTGCCATCTGCAGTGTGGCTATCACCATGACGGGCATGATATAGCCCTTCCAGGAGTGAAGACCAAAAGGGGGTAGCCATTTGAGTACCAAGGAAAAGAGCACGATCAACATCAGCGCAATCCAAAAGTTGGGCAAGGCGACGCCCAGCGTTGAAAAAATGGTGGCCGCGTAGTCAAAGAGGGAGTTGCGCTTTGTCGCGGCCATAATGCCCATCGGGATGGCCAGGGCAAGCGCGATGATCAACCCGGCCGCGCTTATATTGAACGTCACCGGAATGGCTTCAAAGATCATCTCGCGTACGGGCACGCCGGGCCGGAAGATGGATACGCCAAAGTTGCCGGTAAACATATTCTTGACCCAGAGCAGATACTGGACGTGCCAGGGATCATCCAAGCCCCACCTGCGGTGAATGGCTTCGATCTGTTCCTCGGACATCCGTATCCCTCCCCCTCCCTCCCCCAGCAAGATCATTACCGGGTCGCCCGGCAACAGGCGCATAATGAGAAACGTCGCCACGCTGATCAATAGCACGACGACCAGCCCCTCGGCCAAACGTGCAACGGCATATCGTGCCATAGTATTATCCCGCCGCTGAATTGTCTCGATAACTTCAAGTTTGGGGACGGCCCAGCCACCCCCAAAACTCTTTCTAACCTAAACCTACTTCACGCCTCGTGATAGACCATATCGCCGTCCAGCGCTTCCTCCGGCAGGCCCTTGACCTTGGCGCTAAAGAGGTTGTGCCAGTAGTCGATCTGCAAGTATAACACCGGCACCTCTTCCACAAAGATCTCATGGATCTTGTAGTAGATGGGCTGGCGCTTCTCCGGATCCACGATCGAGAGCCCCTGCTCGATCAGCTCGTCCAGGCGCGGGTTCGAGATGCGGGCAAAGTTGTTGGCGCCCTCCGAGTGCAGCAGTGAGGATGCATCCGGGTCTATAGCGCCCCATTCCCAGCCGAAAAGCGAGAAATCCAGATCGCCGCCAGGGCGGATTCCCTCCAGGATAGCCGCCACGGTTGCCTCCCCATGAACATCTCGATACCACCTCGGCGAAATACTGCTGTGCCACCTCAGCGATCGGGCGGCGGGCCTGGTCGCCGCTGATCACTGTGACCGTAGCAAGCATTACTTCCTTCGCACAATAAACATTCCTGGTTCGTCTCTGTGCAGATGGTGAGCATTGGAGAACGGCGAGTTTATTTTGAGCCTACAGTGTAGAACGATGACCCATCCAGACAAGAGACTCTGATCCCGAGGAATTGGGTTGGATTATAATCGTGGATCGGAATGTGTCAACCAGCGTCAGACATAGCAGAACAGAGCGCTCAAGATTCATTTGTAGCTCGTTTCGGATCAGATGGCCTGGGCCTATGATACGAGCCTGCTCTTTTAGCTCAAAATCGGATCCTCTGATTTATCAACTGTTTATGCAGGGAGTACCACCCGATAAATTGGCTTGATCCTATTGACCTGCCCCCGATGTTTGTACCACCCGTTATGTTAGTCCGTCAAGCACGGGGACAGGGTCGGCAGGCAAGAGGGCCTCGGGCGCCGGCGGCCGGCAGCCCAGAGAGCTGTGCGGTCTGATCCGGTTGTAAGTCCGTCTGTAGCGCTCCGTCAGCACACGCACCTCCAGCAACGTATAGAAGACCTCTCTGTCCAGCAGCTCGTCCCTCAACTTCCCGTTGAAACTCGCAAGCCGTTCTCCCACGGCGACCCAGGCTCGATGTAGAGCGTCGTGGCTCCCACCCGCCCAAGCCACTCACGCACAGCCCGGGCCGTAAACTCCGGCCCGTTGTCCGAGCGAATATGGTCGGGCACGCCTCTGAGCACCATCAACTCGGCCAGCACCTCCATCACATCGGCAGACCGTATGCTGCGCGCAGCCCGGATCGCCAGACACGCCCTGCTGTATTCGTCGATGACGGTCAGCAACCGCACTCCTGTGCCGTCATTGAGCCTCAGGTGCACGAAGTCATAGGCCCACACATGGTCCTTCCACGCAGGCCGCAGACGCACACACGAGCCGTCATTGAACCACAGACGCCCTCTCTTCGGCTGCTTCACAGGCACCTTCAGCCCTTCACGTCGCCATATCCTCTCCACACGCTTGTGGTTCACTCGCCAGCCGCGATGCCTCAGAAGGGCGGTGATCCTACGGTAACCGTACCTGCCGAACTGACTGGCCAGCGCCGCGCTCTCCTCGGTCAGCGCCGTCTCGTCCTCCACGGGGATCGGCTTGTATCGCCGGGTGGAGCGAGGATGACCCAGCACTCTGCAGGCGCGTCGCTCCGAAACCCCCAAGAGCGCCTTCACGCGGTCGACACACTGGCGACGACGTGAAGGGCTCAGAAGTTTCCCTCTGACGCCTCTCTCAGTATCTGGTTATCCAGCGTCAGGTCCGCCACCGCTCTCTTCAGGCGGCTGTTCTCCAACTCCAGACGCTTCAGACGCCTGGCCCGGTCGATCCTGAGACCCCCGTACTCGCTGCGCCAGCGGTAGAAAGTCTGCTCGGTCACGCCTATTCGGCGGGCGGCCTCAGCCACTGTGCCGCCCTCGGCTATCGCCGCCTCAGCCTCTCTGAGCTTGTTGATCACCTGCTCCGGCGTATGTCTCTTCCTCGCCATATTTCCCCCTTTCTAGGGCCCAATACTAACATTATACTTGGACCAGTTTTTGGGGGGCAGGTCAATCCGGAGTTCAGAGGGTTGATATCTTCCCAAAGAGATTGTGCTGGCCTGCCCTTCATTTCATCCAGATATCGCTTAAGCCTTATGCCACCTTTGCTTGTGAAGTGCAGCCTGTTTTCGGAGTGTAGACGTTTCATGGTCTTTAGAGGAACGCGCCACAGTGATTTTGCGCCTTTGTATGTGTATTCATAGCCGCCTCCAGACAATCCTTCTGCGGGAAGATTGTCATCTGTCCAGAGTCGGCCATCAGGGGCTTTCCGTTTGAAGCGTTGCTTGTATTCTTCCGTATAGGGCTGGTATTGCGGATTCCATGTCCATTTGTTGCTCTTGGAGTAGAACAGAATCTTGTCAACATTTGCGCCAAATCGTTTTGCTTCGTTGTGGGCGGTCGTTCGCTGCCAGACAGTTTCGTTCCGGAAGTTGTCTGGCCCAATTATGGCATCCAGAAGTTCTTTCAGGTAGTGACTGGCTGTTGGGTCACAGTGGAGGTAAAGGCTGCCATCGGGCCGCAGAATTCAGTGCATTTCAAGTAACCTGACTGCCATGAAGCACAGAAACGCTCCCATGTCATTACCGTATGAGTTTAGGCTGCCATTCACCACATTCATTGCTTTGGGGAAGTCATCGACAATCTGGTCAACCCATTCTTCATGTACGTCCTTCTACCATACCCACCTGTCTTGGAAGGATGCGCCGGACGCCAAACTGTTTGGTGTAGCGTGAAAATCCTTACCCTTTTTGAATGGAGGGTCTGTTGCAATCAGATGAACGGACTCACTATTCATGGCTCGCAGGAAATCTAGGTTGTCGCCGTGAAACAGTGTTCGGTTTTTCCAGTTAGGGTTGTTCATACAGCTACTATCCCTGCAATGAAATCTTCAAAGGCGTTTGGGTGATGACGATTGTTGTACTTCCAGCAGGCTTCGACGATCTATGCCGTCGCGTGCGCCTTGCTGTAGTGTTGGTGCTGGCCGGTTGTTGCCCGCTTGACAAGCGAACAGAAGTTTTCGATAGTGTTGGTGTGGATGAGTCCCTGAGCCTAGGCAACCGCATGATTGATAGTGAAGTGAGGGATCCATTCGTTCATGCGTCGGTAGCCACTGTTCTCGTCAGTCATCAGGACTGCATCGTCAGAGTCTACAAAACGGCCCAGGAACGCTTTAAGCGTCTTGCCCATTACCTTGTTGGACGGGCGGGCCACGACATTGCCGCCGCGTGCCAGTGCGCCGATGACGGGCTGCTTCTTGGTTCCTCGTCCGCGCTTGGGCGGGTCATCGTCGTTGCGGTCCGACTTACGAGGCTTGCCGCCGATGTAGGTTTCGTCCGCCTCGACAATGCCGTTCAGGAAATCGCTGTCGTCTACCATCCCCTTCCTGATCTGCATTCCCATACGGTAGGCACTTCGTTGATTGATTCTCAGGTCGCGGGACAGTTGGTAACTGGAGACGCTTTTCTTGGCGTTCAGCAGAATGGAAATAGCGAGGAACCACTTTTGGAGCGGTATTCTGGTAGCCTTGAAGATAGTGCCGGTCAGGACGTTGTAGCTGTTGTGGCAGCTATGGCAGTTCCAACGTCCAACACGGTCGTTTTCGCGTTTGCGCGCGACCTTGTCGGAACAACAGAAAGGGCAGGTAGGCTCATCAGCCCATCGTGCCTTTTCCAGATGGTCGATGCAAGCCTGCTGTGTGGGGAACTTCTCAAAAACCGTAATCAAATTCATCGAGTATTTCCTGTTGACTATACCTACAGTATACCCGATGTAGATTCATTTGTTAAGCCCCAAACTGCTTATTGCCTTCTTTTTGGGCCAAGATGCTGGCCTCCATTAGTCAGAGACTTTTGGAATTGGCCACTTAGCGCGATGGGTTGCACAGTTCTCGACGTTTTGCCTTGTAAAGGGCACGCACAAGGCGTGCCCCTACGGGTAGATGTCGAGGGGCGCGCGCACGGGGGAGGGCACCCACAAGGGGTGTCCCTACAGGCATGATATTGGTTGGCTGCTGCCACCTTGGATGAGACGCACCGCTGGAATTGCGCAGAACGGTGGATGAGCGATGGTTTTGGAGGGGGGCGTTGCGGGGGGTGTCCCCCCGCACAAGGGAGGGCCGTAGGCCCGACCGCCAAAAAAAGGGCGTAGCCCCTGGCGGCGGCGGGGGTTTGCCGACGACAGCCCTGAGCCGCCTTAGCGGCGAAGGGTGCGGAGGCCCGCCTTAGCGGGCCGGAGCCGCCGGAGGGCGTCCTCGCCCGCAGGCGTCCATAGGCGAAAAGCGGGTAAGGAGGAGTGAGGTAAGAGAGAAACACGTTCGCTTGATCACTAATGGCGGCGAATTGTCTTTGGCTCTGTAGTTAGCGCGATTTGCAGGAGTTGCGCGCGTTAACGTTGCACGACTTCGGACACGTCTACAAGGTATATCTGGCGGCTGCCTTCGTGGATCGAGTCAAAGCTGATGTGCCGCTCGTCGCGGCTCCAGCGGGGGTGGAGGTCGCAGCGGATCTGGTCCTGGAAGAATGGGGGAGACAGGAAGCGCCCCAGGACGACCAGGCGCTCTTCGGCCATGTTCCACAGGAACAAGGCGCGGAGGTTATTTTCGTCCGGGTATTCGTCGTTCAGCTGCCAGGCGCCATCGCGGGTGAAGCTGCAGTGGCCGTCGCGGGAGAGGATGTCGGGACGCACGGATTGGTATTCGCCGGTGGCGTCGTTGACCAGGTAAAAGTTTACCCCCTCTTTCGTCGTGAACCAGCCGAAGATTACGTCTTTGGTGCGCCAGTCGCAGTGCGAGGTGCCGAGGTCGTTCAGAATGCGAATGTCTCCGCCTTCCAGGTTCATCGTCAGGCATACGGTTTTCCTGGCCCCTGCGTCATCCCAGTAGACTACGACGAAGGCGACACGGGAGTCGTCGCGGTTGATGAATGGATGGTTGAACCAGAGCTTGTGTTTCTGAATCTCGGGATAGCTGCTGAGGTAGTCGCGGGCGTCTTCGTAGGAGAAGAGCAGTTTGCCCTCGCCCGAGTCGGTATCCATGATGTAGAGGCCGTCGTCGGCAGGATGTTTCTGGTCTGCATTGGGGTCGGTGAGCCCGGGGTAGCCGACCACGGGGCGCATATCCCAGAGCCGGGCGTAGTTGAGTCCCAAGGCCTTGCGCCCGTCGCGGGTGATGGCGGCAATTGGGTAAGGCAGGGTCCGCTTGTGGCCGCTGTGGATGTCCTGGATTACGCTGACAAAGCGGTCGTTATCGCGGGCATTGTAGGTGATGAGGCGGTCGGGCGCGGTGGCGAGCCAGTGCATCATGCTACCCTGCTGCAGGTTCCAGGCCTGGGTTTCGGCGACGGATTCGAAGGTGCCGGTCTCCATGTCGACGAGGCCGACCTGAGCGGTATCACCGTCTGCCGGCGGGCGATCGTGGAAGTCCGATTGCAGGCAGAGGTGGTATTTGCCGGTTGTGTCCCATGGATAGATGCCGTAGTAGCCGAAGAAATGGTGCTTCGGTCCTTGTGTGATCGCCCTGACGGCAAAGCTTTCTTTAGTATTGCTCATGTTCTCTCTCACATGGTAGGGCAGTGTTAAACGGCCCCGGTGTCCGCTCCCCATATTTTACGCACTATGCAACATGAGGGTGGCTCATTGTTCGACAACTTGCGACACGTCAACAACGTAGATCTGGCGGCTGCCATCGTGGATCGAGTCGAAGCTTACATGGCGTTCGTCGCGGCTCCAGCGGGGGTGCATGTCGCAGCGGATTTCGCCCCGAAACGGCAACGGCGAGTGGAAACAGCCCAGAACGACAAGCCGCTCTTCGGCCATGTGCCACAGCAGCAGGGCCTGGAGGCTGTTCTCGTCCGGGTACTCATCGGTTAACAGCCACTTGCCATCGTGGGTAAAGCTGCAGTGGCCGTTTTTGGTCAGGATATTGGGCCGCACTGCCTCATATTCGCCGGTCCTGTCGTTGATCAGGTAGTACTTCTGACCCTCATTCATCGTCACCCAGCCAAAGATTAACTCCTCGGTCAGCCAATCGAAGTGCGAGGCGCCGAGGTCTGTCACTACGCGCAGATCGCCGCCATCCATGCTGGCAGAGAGGAGGATCGTGTGCTTGATTTCTCTGGTTTCGTCGCGGTAGCGCACAACGAAGGCGACGCGGGTGTCGTCGCGGTTGATAATCGTGTGGTTGAACCAGATCTTGCGCGCTTGAACCTCTTCGTAGTCGCTGAGAAATTCGCGAGCCTCTTCGTAGGACACCAGCACGTTTGCCTCGCCGGTTTCGGTATCCATGGTATAGACGCCGTCCTCGGTGGGATGGTTCTGATCGGCGAAGCGATCAGGCAGGCCGGCGTAGCCTACCACGGGCCGCAGCGACTTGAGGCGGGCATAGTTGAGGCCGAGGGCCTGGCGGCCATTGCGGCTCATGGCACTGATCGGGTAGGGGAGTACGCGTTTCTGTCCGCTGTGAATATCCTGAACGACGCCGACGAAGCGGTCGTCCTGGCGGGCGTTGTAGGTGATCAAGCGGTCGGGGGCGGTCGGCAGCCAGTGCAACATGGAGCCCTGCTGCAGGTTCCAGGCCTGTGTCTCGGCCACGCCCTCGAACTTGCCCGTTTCCATTTCGACGAGGCCGACCACGGCGGAATCGCCGGCGGCGGGCGGGCGATCATGGAAGTCCGACTGCAGGCAGAGGTGATACTGGCCGGTTGAATTCCAGGGACAGATGCCGTAGTAACCGAAGAAATGGTGCTTAGGACCTTGGGTGATCGGTCTGGCGACAAAGTTTTTTTGTGATTTGCTCATGATCGATCCTGGTTTGAATCGGATGGGCGCCTTGGCAAGTAACTCTTGGGACGCGATGGTGCTGTTCGAATTCCAATTGGCTGGCCGCTAGCGCTGCGATGCGCCGAGCAAGAAGGCCAAAGACAACCGCCGCCGCGGCGAGCAAACGCGTCGCCGCGGGCTCTGCCGTTTCCGGCAGGCCCGCGGCCAACATCAACTCAGTTACTCAGGGATGCAGTCCAGCCGGCTTGAAAACTGTTCCTTTCCGGATCCAGATACATGGAACGGTTGCCGCCTCAGTTCGCTGGATGCGTTTCCGGCAGGACGATACGCGGCCGGACGGCTTATTCGTCCTGTCCTGCGCGAATGAAGTACTGCTCCATCCCCGTATTCGAAGGCGACCGGGGCTGGTCATCGAACATGCCGTCTTCGGGCACGTTGCGGAAGTAGTTTTTGACAATTACCGGCTGCGGCGGGGCGGTGGTGACGCCGATCTGCCACAGGTTCTCCATGTTGAGCTCGAGGATTTGACGGAACAGGGCGCGCTGCTCTTCCTCATCGACAGTCGTCTTGATCTCTTCCCAGATCTCGATTGCCTTGAGAATGTCACCGGTGGGCTCAAATCCTTCTTTGCCGCCGCTGTTATAGTAGAAGGCGTAATGCCGCAAAGCATAGTTGTTCACTATCGGCACGAAAGAGCGCGGTTCGATGAAGGGGTTCCACTCGCCGCTACTGTGCCATACGCCGAGATCTATCTCATTGGCGTTAAGGCGCTGCCCGAAGAGACTGCGGTCGATTTCGGTACTTATCAACTCCAGCCCGATATCCTTCCATTGGGCGGTCAACAGTTCGGCAATGTCGCCCCAGGCGGCAAAGATTGCCACATACTCAAACACCAGGCTGAGCCGCTCGCCGTCGGGGCGCAACCTGTAGCCCTCGTCGTCCCGTTCGGTGAGACCCATTTCATCCAGGTAGGCATTGGCCTGATCGGGGTCGTGCTCGGTCATGCTTATGGCCTGGGGTTCCCAGTAGACAGGCGAGTTCTTGGTCGGGGAAACCTGGGTGGGTTCGGTCTGACCGAGATAGACAGCTTCGTTAATGTCGGCGCGATTCATGCCCAGTGAGAGCGCGTAGCGGAAGCGCTTGTCCTGGACAATTTCTCGCAGGACGGGATCTTTGTTGGTGTGATTGAGATGCAGGACGGTATCGGTGACCTGCCCTCTCTGCCACAGCATGACGCGGTAGTTGCCTCTCTCCATGTTCTCCATGAACAGTGGCACGTTGTCGAAGGTGATGTGCCGCAACTGCATGTCGACTTCGCCCTGGATCGCGCGCAGGTTGAGTTGGTCTTTGCCGTCCACCAGACTCCAGTGGATGGCGTCGATGTAGGGCAGCTGATTGCCATCGGGATCGACCTTCCAATAGTAGGCGTTGCGATCGGCGACCAACGGATCACTATGCGACGGCGTGCTCAGATTCCAGGGAAGGTAGCTGGGCGTGTCCGGATTGCGTCTTGTATCGGGTTTTGTGCCGAACACCTGGTACCAGTGCTCCACACCGGCTTCCTCGATCATCGCCGCCAGCTCGTCTTCATCTGCATAGTTGATGTGGAACTGCTTGAGGTAGTGGGCGCAATATCTGGCGAATGCGTCCCCCCACAGTGAGCCAAGCACATTGATGAATAGTGCATAGGGGACCGTAAACTTGAACTCGAGCGTGTAGTCATCCAGTTTTGAGATCACCACCGGCTCGCCACCGACGATGAGCCAGTTGGGGAAGGAGGGGGACAGATCCTCATTGAGGAGCACATCCTCATAATAGAAAAGGATGTCATCAGCGGTGTATGGCTCGCCGTCAGACCATTTCATGCCCGGGCGCAGGTGAAATGTGAAGGTTGAGCCGTCGGAAGATACTTCCCAGCTCTCAAAGACGTTTGGGTTTATCTGGGTTCCGTCTTTGTTGTAGCGCACAAGATGCTCACCACCGACCTTGCCGCCCAACTGGTTGTCGCTGGCCGAGGTCGCGAGCCGGTTCCAAACGCCACCGTAGTCGCCGATCTCTTCTTCGGGTGTGATGACCAGCGGTTCCAGCGGCAGCCGGTCATCGACCGGCGGCAAGTCGCCGTTGGCGACCATTTCTGCCAGCATTGGCGCTTCGTTGTACTTGGACGGTGCAGCTGCAGATTCCGGTGCGGCTTCCTCGGCGGCCGGGGCCTCGTCCTGCGCGGGTGGCCCGCCGTCGGCGCCGCAGGCCACGACAACTACGCCGGCGGCGGTCAGGGCAGAGACGCGCATGAACTCGCGCCGCGAAATCTTCTGGGGTGAACGCTTCCGCATGATTTGCCTCCATGTACAGTGGATTGGTTTCTATCGTTGCGTTGTCAGGGAGAATGCTAAAATCGCAGGCGAGAGGCCGGCGTTCCAGGAGTTAGGTGTGCGGTGCGGTGGGGAGTAGCGTATCTGGCTGCCGCCTACTTCCCAATTGAGTAGACAGGCGGCAGCCAAATTTCCATCCATCTCGCAATGCAGCCGGCGCCGGAGGCACATTCTGCAATCGGATGGATCCCAATCCCTCAGAGTCGATCGTATCACAACCGTTTAGACAGTACAAGCGTTGAAAAAATGTCCTTATGTTGGGTTTAGCTCTCCCAGCTACGGCCAGAAGGATCGGAGCAGTGCACGACGAGCGCAGGCCCCAACTGCTCTATCTGCAGACGAATCGTGTCCCCGTCCTGCACCGGTTCCAGTCCGAAATGGTGGGTGCCGGTGGCTACGACGTCGCCCGGCTGCAGGGTCAGCACGTTAGTAACCTCAGCCAGCAGTTCGGGAATGTGGCGGTCCATGTCGCGGGTATTGATGTCGTGGCGCTGCTCGTCGTTGACCCACAGGCGCACGCCGAGGTCGTTGGCGTTGGGGATTTCGTCGCGGGTCACCAGCAGTGGACCAAGAGGCGCGAAGGTATGCCACGATTTGCCCAGGAAAAAGCCGCCAGGCAGACCCCTGGCAGAGACATCCATGAACTGCGTGTACCCGAAAACGTGGTCCATCGCGTCCTCGGCGGCCAGGTAGCTGGCTTTTTTGCCGATTACAATGGCCAGCTCGGGTTCGAAGTGGAAGACGCTGGCTTCAGCGCTGGGTAGGACGACGGTGCCACCGTGGCCGAGGGCGGCGTTGGGCGATTTGAGGAAGGCGTTGAAGAGGCCGCGCTCGGGCTTGGCAGGTTCCAGATAGTTGCCGGCCAGGCAGACGAGCTGGCCCGGCCTGGGAAGGGGCGAGCAGCAGGTGACGTCTGCGAGGGCGACGCCGGTGGCGGAGTCGGCCGCCTCCTGGATGCGCGGTTGGACGTTGTCCCAGTCGCGGATCAGCATCTCCATCATTTCCTGAGGAGAGTGGTGGTCGCTGTCGGCGACGGCGGCGGAGGCGTCGTGAACCTGATCGCCGTTCCACACACCCAGCTTGTAGTCATCGAATAGCAAGAGTCGCATTGTGTCTTCCTTTTGTGGATTCTGTTTGTGGTTTCTGTTGGCAGATTGTGAGGCGCACCGGCTCGGGGACGAGGACAGGATTGCGCCGTCAGAATGAAAGGGGCGGGTTGGTGGTTTGCCAGAGATAGTGATGGTGACTGCTGTTGAAGTGTCATATAGAGCAGGGCATATTGTACCAGACTGGGCTTATGAGGAGAATTGCTATTTGCGGTGGGCAGGAAAAGGCGCAGTTGGACGGTGTTTAAGATGCAGGCGTGCGGAGCCCGGGCCAAGGCAGGGGGGAGCTGGCGCGGGCAATCGCTCGTCCTTGTTCCGTTCTGGCGCGAGCAGCGTAAGGGCGGGTCAGTGAACAGAGTTTGACGGTAGAGTTTGGCGGGAGAGTTCGGACAGAGTGTGCGCCATTCGAGGGAGGACGGCGCACACTCCGGACACTCTGCCCGGTAAGAGATGTGAGAAGCTGAGTCAGAGAATCATGGCGGGGGAATTTGACTCTCTGCGGGTCTGTCAACTATCCCATTGCATCTGTAGGGATTGTATCAGATCATATGTTCTAGTGTCAAATAGGGAAATTGAGGGTGTGCAGTCCACATTTGGGGAGGGGATAGTAGGGAGGGGAATTCATGCCGGCGGTGGCTGAAATTGTTCGCCGGCTTTGGGAGAGGCAAAGGGCAGGCACAAGGCCTGCCCCTACCGTCCTTTGGGTGGGCGGCGATGGCTCCGTTGCTACCCGAGGTATAGGAATTTCTTTCCCATTTTTGGACCGCACCCAATTGAGGAGAGGCGTGAAGTGCAGTGACTAGTGGGGAGGTGGAAACTGTTCGCTATGCTTATTTAGGTTTGCCAATTGACATAGAGTGAGTCGTTGAGACTAATCTAGGGCGGCTGAAAGGGCGCAACGAAATGACACATTGATTCAGGGTGCGCGCGTGTGGGCCGAGTAGTGGCATTCATCGGGAAAACGCAGTACAATTTGATGCGGCTGCGCACCGTCCCATTGCCGGGTGCAGGGGTGGGCGTAGCAGTCAGTTATTGGGTCCGCGGCGGCCTGTACTGCGGTCGCAGCTTAATCAGGGCGCAGCTGGGCAAATCTCGCTCAGCTTCCATGCAATTTTCTTTTTTGCGGAGGATCTCTATGCAGATCACTGATCTCAAATGCGCGATACTTGGCGGCAGTCCCGTCGTTCGGATTACGACCGATGTTGGTATTGAGGGCTACGGCCAGGCCGAACATTTCAAATCATATCTCAAGCCCCATGTGCTCTTTTACCGCGACTACATTTTAGGGCAGGACCCAACCGATGTGGAGCGGGTGATGTTACGCATCCGGCGGCTGGGCAGCTTCAAGCCCTGGGGAAGTGCGGTCAGCGCGATTGAGATGGCGCTGTGGGATATCGCGGGCCAGGCGGCGAACGTGCCGGTTTACAAGCTGCTGGGCGGGAAGGTGCGAGACAAGGTGCTTGTTTACAATGGCGCGTTGCGATTTCCGTTGGCCGGCCAGGAACCGGAGCACTACGCCGAGAATATGGCGCGGATGGCGGAGGCGCGCGAAGGGTTCACCATCATCAAGCAGGGCATCGGCTACCACAGCAACATGCCGGACGAACTGGACGACTTCTCTTACGGCGAGCGGCTGGGCGTGGACCATCAGACCGAGCGCGGGCTGCTGACGGAGAGGGGATTTAACCATGTGGTGGCGTGCGTTGAGGCGATGAAGGAGGTAACCGGCGACAGGATCGGCCTGGCGCTGGACTGCGGGCCCGGTTGGACGGTTCCAGACGCGATTCGCCTAGCCAAGGCGGTGGAGGGGATGCATATAATGTGGCTGGAAGATACGATTACCGGCGACTACACGCCTTATGTTCTGGCCGAACTGTACCGCGAGTTGACTCGCAGCAGTTCCACGCCAATTCACACCGGCGAACAGATCTATCTGCGGCAGAACTTTAAGGAGCTGTTCGAAAAGCAGGCGGTCAACATCGTTGGGCCGGACCCCGCCGACATTGGCGGCATTGCCGAACTGAAATGGGTGGCGGAATACGCCGATCTTCACGGGATACTGATGGCCCCGCACGGGACCGGTGACGGCCTGATCGGTCTGGCCGCGCTGGTGCAGGTGGCGGCGGCGCTGCCGCGCAACTATATCGCATTCGAGTATCCGGTCGGCCGGCCGGAATGGTGGTATGATATTGTGGACGGCTTGCCCGACCCAATCGTCGAGAACAGCTATATCACGGTCTGGGATCGACCCGGTCTGGGTGTCAGCTTAAACAAGACCGCTGCCAGCAAATACCTGGCGACGGAAGACAAAGATTTCTTCAATTGAGCCAAGGAGGCACGCACAATGTCCAGTTCTGACATCTATGAGACCCTCGGTATCCGGCCGATAATCAACGCCGGCGGCCACATGACGATCCTGGGTGGTTCGGTACTTTCGCCGGAAGTGCGGGCGGCAATGGAGTCCGCCAACACGGCTTACACGCGGATGGACGACGTGTTCGACGGCGCGGGCAAGGCGATCGGCGACATGCTGGGCACGGGCGGCGGGTTGGTGACGTCGGGATGCTACGCCGCGCTTGTGCAGGGAGCGGCGGCGATCCTGGCGGGCGATGATCCGGAGCGGATCCGCCAGTTGCCCGATACGACGGGCATGAAAAACGACTTCCTGATCCAGAAGCCCACTCGCTACCGCTATGACCGCAGTGTCACGGTGCCCGGCGGGAAGCTGGTGGAGGTGGGCGACGATGACAGCTGCACGCCGCAGCAGCTGCGAGATGCCATCGGCCCCAATACGGCAGGCATTCTTTACTTCGCGGCTGGTGAGCGTTTCCCGAATACGGTCTCGTTGCCGGAAGCGATTGACATTGCCCATTCCGCCGGAATCCAGATTCTGGTCGATGCAGCGGCGGAGATTTACCCGTTGGAGCGCATGCGCCGCGTCGCGACCAGCGGCGCGGACCTGGTCTGCTTTGGGGGCAAATATCTGGGTTCAGGCAACTCGACAGGGATTCTTTGCGGTAACGGCGAGTATGTGGCGAAGGCGCGTCTCAACGGCTTTACCGGCTTCGAAACGGGCAACAACAGCATAGGCCGAGGCTACAAGGTTGATCGTCAGGAAGTAGTCGGGACGACCATCGCTCTGCGCCACTGGCTGGACACCGATCACGAGCAGCGGTTGCAACTCCAGGCTGAGCGCATTTCACAGATCGCTGATGGACTGGCCGGTATCCCGGACGTAAATGCGGACAATATGTGGGAGCAGGACGGGCAAGGCCCGTGGATGCGTCTGAGTGTAAACTGGGATGAGCAGGCGAAAGGCCGCACTGCGGGGGAGGTTTCTGAGGCCCTTCAAAACGGTTCGCCGGCGATCTTTTGCCGTTCAGAGGCTGGCGACCTGCACATAGCCGTGCATACGCTGGGTGAAGGCGAGACCGAGATCGTGCTGCGGCGCCTCCAGGAAGAGTTGGGCTGACTTTGACGTTTACCAGGACATATGACATGACAGGATCACGACCCGGCCGCCATTTTCTGCAGATTCCCGGTCCGACCAACCTGCCCGAGCGCGTGACGCGTGCGCTCTCCCGACCCAGTATTGACCACCGGGGAACGGAATGCGCAAGCCTGACCCTGAGCATTCTGGAACGACTTCAAGAGGTCTTCCAGACAGGCGGGCCGGTGATTATCTATCCCTCGGCGGGCCACGGGGGGTGGGAGGCGGCGCTGGTGAACACCCTCTCCCCGGGAGATCGGGTGCTGTTCGGCACCAACGGGCAGTTTGCAGCCTTCTGGACGAAGGTTGCTGCTGGGCTGGGTCTGACGGTAGAGGAGCTGCAGGGGGACTGGCGCTGCCCGTTAGATCTGGCGGCGCTTGAAAAGCGTCTGGCCGCGGATAGCGGGCGCGAGATTCGTGCGCTGGCAATAGTGCATAATGAGACATCTACAGGCGTAGTCAACGACGTGGCGGGCGCGCGGGCGGTGCTGGACCGCACCGGTCACGACGCGTTGCTGCTGGTGGATGTAGTCTCCTCAATAGGCGCGATGGATTATCGCCATGACGAGTGGGGCGTGGACGTGACCGTCGCCGGCTCGCAGAAGGGTCTGATGATCCCGCCCGGACTTGGATTCAACGCGATCAGCTCCAAGGCATTGGCCGCGGCGGAGACGGCGCGGCTGCCACGAGCGTACTGGAACTGGGGGCCGATCCTGGAGTTCAATGCGCGGGGATTCTATCCCTATACGCCGGCCACGAATCTGCTCTTCGGGCTGGATGAGGCGCTGTCGATGCTGCTGGAGGAAGGGCTGCCGCAGGTATTCGCCCGCCACCTGCGGCTGGCGGAGGCGACGCGGCAGGCTGTGCGCGGTTGGGGGCTGGAGGTCTTTTGCCGGGACCCCCATGCCTACTCCTCTGCGCTGACGGCAATAGAAATGCCGAAAGGCTACGATTCGGACGAACTGCGCCGGGTCATCCTCGAGCGGTTTGATATGTCGTTGGGCACAGGGTTGGGGCAGGTGAAGGGCAAGGTTTTCCGTATTGGCCATCTCGGCGATCTCAATGCGCTGACGCTGGCCGGCACGCTCTGCGGGGTCGAGATGGGTTTGGCTGCTTGCGGTGTTCCCCATAGGAGCGAAGGCGTCAGCCAGGCGCTGGCATTCCTGGCGAAGGGGCAGTAGCGCGGCTGCGGTCGAAACAATCCCCGACAGGAGAAAACCATCGAAAGCCAGGTTGATGTGCAGAGGCTTGCAGGCGAACTGCGGGCTGCGCTCGCCGGCGATGTCAGTTTTGACGGCGCCAGCCGGGCGATGCACGCGACGGATGCCAGTGTCTACCAGATTATCCCACTGGGCGTGGTGACGCCGCGCAGCCGGGAAGATGTAGTCAAGTTGGTCCAGATTTGCCGACAGCACGGTGTTTCAATTACGGCGCGCGGTGGAGGGACCTCTCAGGCCGGACAGGCGATAGGCGCGGGCATCTCGCTGGATTTCTCCCGCTATATGAACCGGGTCCTGGACCTGGATATCGAAGGCGCGACGGTTACGGTCGAACCGGGAATCGTCCTCGACGAACTGAACGAACTGCTGAAACCTCATGGCCTGCAGCTGCCGCTGGACCTTTCCACTTCCAACCGGGCCACAGTTGGCGGGATGATTGCCAACAACTCCGCGGGCACGCGCTCGATCATCTACGGCAAGACAATTGATTATGTAGAGTCGCTCGAGGTTGTCTTCGCCGACGGCAGCGGCGGGCGAATAGGCGCGCTGTCGGCCGAGACGCTTGAGGCCAAGCTGGCACAACAAGATCTGGAAGGCGCGGCCTATCGCACAGTAAAGAGGCTCGGCAGCGAACAGGAAGCCGAAATCCGAGAGCGATACCCGCGAATTATGCGCCGGGTCGGGGGCTACAATCTTGACGAGTTCCTGCCTGAGGACGACGCCGCTGATTCAATAAAACCGTTCAATCTTGCGCGCATCCTGGTCGGATCCGAAGGTACGCTCGGTCTGACAGTGGCGGCGACGATGCGGCTGGCGCCGGTACCGCCCCGCCGCGTCCTGTGCAGTGTCCAGTTCGGCGACCTGCTGGAGGCTATGCGGGCGACGCCGGTGATCCTGGAACACGGTCCCTCGGCGGTAGAGTTGATCGACCGCTTTATGCTGGACAAGACCCGCGGCCGAATCGAATATGCACCGCTGCGCCGCTTTATTCAAGGTGACCCGGGCGCGGTGCTGTTGGTGGAGTTTTTCGGTGAGACGGGAGAGGAGCTGAACGGCAAGATCGGGGGCCTGGAGGCGGAGCTGGAAGCGCGCGGGCTGGGCGACTATCTGTACCGTGCGCTCGAAGCAGAGGAGCAGGCGCGCATCTGGGAGTTGCGCCGCGCGGCGCTGGGGTTGACGATGTCGGAGACCGGCGATGCCAAGGCGATCTCGTTCGTCGAGGATACGGCGGTGCCGCCGGAGCGCCTGCGGGATTATATTGAAAATTTTCAGGAGATTCTGGCGAAGTATGACACGCAGGCCGGATTTTATGCGCACGCATCTGTCGGGCTGCTGCACATTCGCCCGGTAGTCAATCTGAAGAGCGTGCAGGGTGTTCAGCGTTTCGAGGCGATCGCCACGGAGGTGGCGGACCTTGTACTGGAATACGGGGGCGCGCTTTCGGGGGAACACGGCGACGGGTTGGTGCGGGCGCCATTTCAGGAAAAGATGTTCGGAACGGCACTGTACAATGCGTTTTGTGAGGTGAAAGCCGCGTTCGATCCTACCAACATGCTCAATCCCGGCAAGATTGTCCATGCGCCAGCCTTGACCTCCAATCTTCGCTACGAACAGACCGATAAGCAGACGACTGTACCGGAGAAGCAACCCCTTGAGACGGCAGGGGAACTGGCCTCGGTTCCAACTGATGAGGGCGGTCCGGAAGGAGGCGGCGTAGGCTCGGGAACTGACAGTGAGGAACCGGAACACGCCACCAGGTTCGATTTTTCCGATTTTGGCGGGTTGCTGCGGGCAACCGAACAGTGCAGCGGTGTGGGGGCATGCCGCAAGACGCTGACAGGGACGATGTGCCCGTCATATATGGCCACGCGCAATGAAATCGACAGCACGCGCGGGCGCGCCAACGCCTTGCGGCTGGCCCTTTCCGGCGGTCTGGAAGCGACCGGCTTTGGCGACGAGGAACTGCTGCCGGTCCTTGACCTGTGTTTGGAATGCAAGGCCTGCAAACGGGAATGCCCGACCGGCGTGGATATGGCTCGCCTGAAGAGCGAGTTCCTGCACCAGTATCATGTGCGACACGGGGCGCCGTTTAA
This sequence comes from Caldilineaceae bacterium, assembly GCA_963662575.1. Taxonomy (GTDB): domain Bacteria; phylum Chloroflexota; class Anaerolineae; order Caldilineales; family Caldilineaceae; genus Bin5. The sequence continues at coordinate 3,095,659 of OY759723.1, read as the reverse complement.
GGATCGCGTGCTGTCGCAGGCGGATCGGATTGCGCGGTGGGGTAGTCGTCTGGCGCCGCTCTCGAACTGGCTCGCCGCGGCCGGCCCGGTGCGGCGGCTGAACGAGAGGTTGTTCGGTCTGGACCGGCGGCGTCCTTTGCCGAAGTTCAGCGCACAACCGTTTAGCCGGAGTTGGCGCACTGCCAGGCCCGCGGGCGACTCAGAAAAGGCCCGCGTGGCGCTGTTCGCTGACACGTTCAACAACTACTATGAACCGCGGCAACTTGCTGACGCCGCCACTGTGTTGGAAGCCTGCGGCGCCGAAGTGACGGTTGCTCCGCAGGTCTGCTGCGGGCGGCCGCATATCTCGAAGGGCTTTTTGGATACCGCGGCACGTCAGGCCGGCGCGACGACCGCCGCGCTGCTGCCCCTGGCCGAGGCTGGCTTGCCGATCCTGTTTTGCGAACCGAGTTGCTATTCGGCTGTGCAGGACGATCACCCGCAGCTGCTGCGGGGAACAGCACAGGCGGATGCACGGAAGGTGGCTGCGGCCTGTGAGCTGGTCGAAGAGTGGGCCGGTCCTCGAATGGCGCCGACGAAGCCAGGTCCTGCCAGAGTGCTGATTCATGGACACTGCCATCAGAAGGCGCTGGTAGGAATGCAGCCTTTGCAGCAGCTTCTCTCGGCCATACCGGATTGCGAACTGGAGGTGCTGGACAGCGGCTGCTGTGGGCTGGCAGGGATGTTCGGATATGAGCATTACGATGTCTCACGCCTGATTGGCGAACGCCGCTTGCTACCGGCCGCGCGCGCTCTGGAGGAGAACGAAACACTGGTCAGTCCTGGCTTTTCTTGCCGCCAGCAGGTCAAGCATTTTACCGGCATAGAGTCCCATTCACCTTTATCTCTGCTCGCTTCGTTGCTATGAATGAAGGAACTGAGACTGTTAAGTCGCCGACGTTGTCGGCCGGGCATATGGCGGCAGACCATCAGAATCATCGAGTCAGGGCTGCTGACTCTGCTTTTCTTAATCTTGACCCACATCGTCAGTCAGGCCAGCGGTTCCCCAATTTACAGGAGTGATTGGACCAGAGTGGTTGGACCATAGTGGATTGGCGCGCGTGTAGTATACTAACCGCAGTTTGAGCACAAACCTTTCAGAATTCCTTTTACAATCCCAACACCAGCACCTTGAACAGAAGGAATCCCTTGAATTTCAGGTCACATTTCAATCTGACGACTCGGCGCGACGCCCGTCCGGGAGTGAGCGCGGCAGGTGGAAGGCAGGGCCGGTGGGGTATTGCGCGCCTCTCGGAGGCGAGCGCTCGACTTCGCACCAGCGGCCTAGCCCTTTTGATACTATTGGTGTTATCAGGCTGCGCAGGGGCAGGCGGGCCGGAAACGCCGACACCAACGAAGACTCAGGAAGCAACCGGAGTTGAGCCGGCGGCCGATACGGCAACGCCACCCCCTGCCAACGCTGGGGGAGATTCCAGCACGGATACGGAGAGTGTAGCAACGGCAACGCCTGCGCCGGGCAGCGTCGCGCACTATACGGGGCTGCCACTGGCAGATCCCTTGTTGCTGCAAGAGACGCCGATATTTGTGTGCCTCAATAATGATGTCACAAGCCGTTCAGCCCACTACGGCCTTAACGAAGCGGATGTGACCTACGAATATATCGTGGATGGCTACCACCTCACCCGCATCACGAGCATGTTTCAGAGCATCCCGGCCAAAGAAATCGGTCCGGTGCGCAGCGCGCGCTGGCCCAATATTCATACAACCTATATGTTCGATGGGCTGCTGGTCTGCTCCGGCGGGAGTGACGGCATCCGCTATCTCTTGAAAAACGAGGTGGGTTTCCCGTATCTGGACGCTGATACGGAAGACCCGGAGAGCGTCACCTATTTTTACAGTGTTGGCGAAAACTATCGCACCCGCTTGCGGACGAGCGTCGACAGGGTGCGCAGGTGGATGCTCGACATGGCGAATACCTGCGAGGTTTCGCCGCTGCTGCCCTATTGCCTGGAGATATTCACCCCCTGGCTGGAAGGACAGAAGAGTAATCCAAGACCGCTTGAGCGGGCAAGCTTCTCTTTCAGTGAGGAGCCGAAGGACTTCTGGGCCGGGGAGGCGGCGACCATCCGCGTTCCTTACCCTGAGAATAACGGTGTCGAATGGCGATACGATCCGGCTAGCGGGCAGTATGTACGCTTCCAGAGCGGCGCGGCGCACATGGACCAGGCCACGGGCCGGCAGATAAGCAGCGACAATGTGATTGTCGTCTTTGCTGAACATGAACTGACCAACATCGTCGAAGACACATTGGGAACTCTGAGCGTGAAGATCCATTTGTACGGCTTTGGGGATGTGCGCGTTTTCCGCGATGGCAAGGTATATGAAGGGACATGGCGCGCCAACGACCAGAGCCCGCCCCGCTGGTTTGGGCCTGGAGAGCAGCCGATAACGTTGAAGCCGGGCCGTACCTGGATTCAGGTCGTGCGTACTAACGACAGAATAAGTTATCAATGAAGGTAAGTGATTTTTTCGATTCATAGAAACTTCTAAGCCACAGGACTGGACCAGCCAGTCATCCTTGGTACGATTCGGGCTCTTGGTGACGCAACTGGTGTACAGCAGCCATTCTCGCCTGCCGACACGTTGCGATGAAGGCACACGGTCGGTGAGGGATGGTTTTGGAGGGGGGCGTTGCGGGGGCGCAGCCCCTGCACAAGGGAGGGCCGAAGGCCCGACCGCCCAAATGACAACAATGAGGGGAGACAGAACGCCTTTGCTCGCCTCATTCAGGGTGGCGAATCAGTTGCGGCTGAGTAGTTACCAATCCGCTTTTTATTGCGGCGGTCAGGCCACTGGCAGCGGGCACGTACTGCAGGCCGCTGCGCCGAAACGAAACGGGGCTGGGACAGGGTCCCGTCAGAAACCTGGTTCTCAGTAACTGACCAAGAGCCACTGGAGTTCGCGAATGTTGCGGGTCAAAGTTGTCTGTACAATAGGGCCGACCAGTACCGATCCGGAAGTCCTCGCCCAGATGATTGACGCGGGCATGAATGTTGCACGCATCAATATGAGCCATGGCGATCATGAGTTTCATGCCCGCAATATTCATACGATTCGCGAGATTGCGCAGGAGCGCAACCGGCCGGTGGCGATTCTTGTCGATTTGCAAGGGCCGAAATTGCGTGTGGGTCAAATGCAGTCGGGAGGCGTGCCGCTGGTATCGGGCGAAGAGTTGATCCTCACGACCGAAGAGATCATCGGTGAGCCGGGACGTATACCGATCCAGAATAAGGAGGTGCCGGCCAGCATCGAGGCAGGCCGCGGGGCGCCAGAGTCGAAGGCGCCGGGCGAAGGGCATGAGCGAATTCTGCTGGATGACGGCCTGCTCGAACTGGAAGTGATTGATGCGACCGAGACGACGGTGCGGACCCGGGTGATTGTTGGCGGCATCCTGGAAGATCGCAAGGGAATGAATCTGCCGCAGACGAAGTTGACTGTTCCTTCGATGACCGAGAAAGATGGCGTTGACGTCGATTTTGCGCTGGAACATCAGGCGGACTGGATTGCCCTCAGCTTTGTTCGCACGGCAGACGATGTCCATGCATTGCGAAAGGTGGTGCAGAGCCGTTCGCCGTTGGGCCGGGCCACGCCGATCATCTCCAAAATCGAGAAACCGGAGGCGGTCGAGAATATCGAGGAGATCATCCAGGCATCCGACGGCCTGATGGTTGCGCGCGGCGACTTGGGCATTGAGACAAGCCCTGAGGCCGTGCCGATGATCCAGAAGATGATTATCTCCCGTTGCATTGATACCGATAAACCGGTTATCACAGCAACGCAGATGCTCGACTCGATGATTCGCAATCCGCGTCCGACGCGGGCGGAGGCCAGTGACGTTGCCAATGCTGTGCTGGACGGCAGCGACGCCATCATGCTTTCAGGCGAGACGGCTGCGGGGGTATATCCGGTTGAGTCCGTGCAGACGATGGTGAATATTTCCAAGGAAGCGGAACGGGTGCGCACTGTCACTCAACCACATTACCGGCCTTCGCAACAGGCAGTGGATGGCTTCTTTGGCACTGAGGGGAACGAATTCGAGCAGCATTCAGACGACCACGAGGCGATTTCGGTGGCGGAAGCAGTAAGCCAGGCAACGGTGGAAACCGCGCAGAACGTAGGAGCCGCGGCTATCATTGCGCCGACTGCCAGAGGCGCGACGGCCAAGAAACTGGCCCGTTTCCGCCCGTCCGTTCCTATCATTGCGGTGACGCCGAGCCACCTCGTTTACCGACAGCTGGCCCTATACTGGGGCGTCTATCCGCTGATGGGCCAGCGTATGAATACGATTGACGAAATGTTGGAAGATGCGGTGCGGATCGCATTGCGGGCCGGCTTCGTCCAGCAGGGCGATGTGACCGTTGTGACCGGCGGTGTGGTGGGTGGCGTGCCTGGAGCAACGAATCTGATGACGGTTCGCCGAATCGCCAGGGTGTTGATGAACGGCCAAGGCGTAGGCAACCGTCGTATGAGCGGCCGCGTTGTGCGCCTGAAACCGGGGCAGGATGCCCGTGATCAGCAGCTGCAGCACCGGATGATGACTACGCAGGACATTCTGGTTGCTGAGGAGTTAGACGGGGTCAGTACGGAGTTGGTCTACCATGCCGGGGGTCTGATAACGGCGGAGTCGGCGCCCGACAGTATCGCGGCACTGGCGGCGGTGGAGTTGGGCATTCCCGCGATTCTGCAGGCGACCGGCGACTGGGACGAATTGGAAGACGGGCAGACCATTGTCATTGATGCCAGAACCGGCAACGTTTACGAGTGGGATCTGTAGGAGATCAGGAGTAGGGCAGGTCAGAGAACGGCTGGGGGCCTGTTGCCCGATTCAGAAATAGCGCGACGCACGTCCACGCGCAGAAGCAGAAGAATCCCAACGATAAAAAAGAAAATGATGGAGACAATTGCCGGGCGCAGGCTGCCGGTAAACTGGTTGACCAGGCCGAAAGCCAGCGGGCCGAGCCAGGAGGTTCCGCGCTCGCTGACTTCGTAAATGGAGAAGAATTCGGACTCCTTGCCCGGCGGAATCATGTTTGCAAAGAGGCCGCGGCTGACCGCCTGCGTGCCACCCATCACCAGGGCGATACATCCTCCCAGAATCCAGAACTCCAGGAAGCGGCTCTCCCCTCGCAGGCCCAGATAAGCGTAGATAACCACCAGGGTCCAGACAACCAGGCCCGCGGTAATCGCCTTTTTGGCGCCGATGCGCATCGCGATTTTGCCAAAAAGGAGCGCGCCTCCATAGGCAACGAATTGTATCATCAGAATTACCTGGGTGAGCATGCCCTGCTCGAACTCCAGACCTCCACGGACGAGCGGGGCGGTGGCAAAGATTGACGCCGCTGCAAACACTGTTTGGATTCCATCGTTATAGAGCAGATAAGCGATCAGGAAACGGATTGTATGGGGGTAGCGCGCGGCTTCGCTGAAGGTTTCGATCAGCTGCTTGATGCCGGTCGACAGATAGTTCTGGCCGGGAGGGAGCGCGCTGGCGATGTCTCGCGAACGCAACAGCTTCCAGGTAACGAATGACCAGCCAAACCACCAGAGCCCGCCGGAGAACAGATTGATTCGCACTGCCAGATTGGAGTCGATGCCGATTGTGTCGCGCATCAGATATAGAGCAAGATTGAGGGTCAACAGAATGCCGCCCCCAAGGTAGCCCAGCGCGTAGCCTACCGACGACACGCGGTCGCGTTCGTCCGGATCGGCTATGTCCGGCAGAAAGGCATTGTAAAAGACGGCGGCGGCGCCAAAACAGAAATTGGCGACGATGAATAGCAGCGCGCCCAGCCACCAGGTCGGGGCAGTGATGAAGAACATGAACATGGTGGCGACGGAGCCGGAGACGGCGAAGACCTGCATCAGCTTCTTGCGCAGGTTGGAATAATCGGCGATGGCGCCAAGAATTGGTAAGAACAACACCTGCAGGAGGACTGAAATCGTGATGCAATAGGAGAACAAGGAATACGGGGCGACGGGGATGCCCAGGAAGCGGGCCAGCCCATCAGGACCCGCCGCCTGTACCGTCAGGTTCGAAACGTATGGTCCGAGAAAGACGGAACCAACTGTTACTGAAAAGGCGGAATTTGCCCAGTCATAGAAGTACCAGCCGACTTGCTCGCGGCGGTTGTCCTGTTTTGTTGCACGCGCGGAAGTCTGCTTCGGGTCAGTTGACGATACAGTGGGCATCAGGTGCTCCTAAGCGACTGGCGCGGCAAACATGGCGCCCACGGTCGGGAGGCCGCAAGCAAGAAACTGGCCCTGTTCCCCTCGCCTGTGGCCATTGTCGCGGTAACGCCGAGCCACCTGACTTGCCGGAATCCAGTCCTGAATGTGTGCGTTTTTCCAATGAAGGGCAAGGGAATGAACGCGATCGAGGAAATGCTGGAAGAGGCAGTGCGCATCGGGTCAGGCGCCATGTTTAACCAGAGATGAGATGCCACGGTCGTTACCGACGGCGTGAGCGGGTTGGCGCAGGGTGAAACATAGCTGATGACTGTTAGCCACATCGACTAGGTGTTGATGTACGGACTGGGCTTTGGCATTCGCTGTAAGAGAGGCCGCGTCATGCGTCTGAAACCAGGGAGGGATCCCATTGACCAGCAGTTGCAGCCCTCCTTGATGACCACACAAGACATTCTGGAGGCAGGGGAGTTGACCACTGCCAGCACAGAGTTGGTTTACCATGCTGGAGTACTGGGCATGGCTGGGTTGACGCTCGACAGCATTGCGCTCACGGCGGGCTGCGGCATTGGGCATCCGGCTATCCTACAAGCCACCGGGGACTGGGTCCAACCGGTCGACGTCCGGACTACCGTCAACGATGCCATAGCCGCCACTGTCTTCGAGTGGGATCCGTATATAGGGCGTCAGTAAGTAAGGCTCAGATGACTGACGGCGGCTTGTTGCCAGATTCTTCAATGGCCCGACGTACGTCCACGCGCAGAAGCAGGAGAAGCCCAACGACAAAGAAGAGAATAATCGAAAATATGGCAGGACGCAGGCTACCGGATAACTGGTTGACCAGGCCGAATGCCAACGGGCCGAGCCAGGAGGTTCCGCGCTCGCTGACTTCGTAAATGGAAAAGAATTCGGCCTCCTTACCCTGCGGTATCATGTTGGCAAAGAGGCTGCGGCTGACAGCCTGCGTGCCTCCCATCACCAGGGCAATAAATGCTCCCAGAATCCAGAACTCCAGGATGCGGCTCTCCCCTCGCAGACCCAAGAATGCATAGACAACCACGACGGTCCAGATTACCAGGCCAATGATAAGCGCCCTTTTGGCGCCGATGCGTATCGCGATCCTGCCGAACAGGAGCGCGCCGCCGAAGGCTACGAACTGTATCATCAAAATGACCTGGGTGAGCATGCCCTGTTCGATGCCCAGCCCGCCCTGAATGAGCGGAGCAGCAGCAAAGATCGCGGCCGACGCAAACACTGTCTGGATTCCATCGTTATACAGCAGGTAGGCGAGCAGAAAACGGATGGTATGGGGGTATTTCTTGGTTTCCTGGAAGGTTGCCCACAGCTGTTTGAGACCGGACGACAGGTAGGTCTCGCCGGGAGGGAGCGCTTTGGCGACATCTCGCGAACGCAACAGCCTCCAGGTAACGAACGACCAGCCGAACCACCACAACCCGGCGGAAAAGAGATTGATGCGCACAGCCATGCCGGAGTCGATGCCGATGGTGTCGCGCATCAGGAAGAGAACTAAATTGAGGGTCAGTAGGATGCCGCCGCCCAAGTAGCCCAGCGCCCAGCCGACTGACGACACGTGGTCGCGCTCGTCCGCATCGGCGATATCCGGAAGAAAGGCATTATAGAATACGATGGCAGCGCCGAAGCACAGATTGGCGACGATAAATAGAAGACATCCCAGCCACCAAGTTTGGTCAGAGATGAAAAACATGAACATTGTAACGATGGAACCGGAGACGGCGAAGACCTGCAATAGCTTTTTGCGCAGGTTGGAGTAGTCAGCTATTGCGCCAAGAATCGGCAGGAACAACACCTGGAGGATGACGGAAATCGTGATGCAGTATGAGACCAGGGAATACGGGGCGATTGGGATGCCAAGAAGACGGACCAGCCCATCAGGGCCGGCCGCCTGTTCGGTCAGGCTCGATACATAGGGGCCGAGAAAGACGGCGCCAACGGTCGTCGAGAAGGCGGAATTTGCCCAATCATAGAAATACCAGCCGAACTGCTCGCGGCGGTTGCCCGGACGCGGCGCGGGCGCAGGCGTCTGCTGTGGGTCAACTGACGATTCTGTGGCCATCAGATGCTCCTTGAAGACTGGCGCGGCCAAAGGAAAGGCCGCGTTCAGTGCCGCAAGACGCCTGTGGTACGGGCCTAGGGCAGCTGGGGTTCGCCGTACAGGGTTTCGCCGTGGAGTTCATCCAGGCGGACGGGGGTGATTTTGTTGCTGAGGTCGAGGCCGGCGGGAGCCTGGGCCATAACGCGCAGGTAGTTGTCGGTCAGGCCGTTCAATAAAACTTTGTCGGCCTGGTCTGACAGTTGCTGACCGCCGCCTTCCCACAGGACGGGCCGCGTCGTGCCAACGTTTCTGATCCGCTCCAGGTGGCCGGTGCGCGCGGCAACCTGGTGCATGCGCCGGGAGCGCTCCTGCTTGCGCGCCTTCGGTACCTGGCCGTCAAAACCGGCTGCGGCGGTGCCGGCGCGGGCGCTGAAAGGGAAAATGTGCGCGTGGGCGAAACGCATTTCCTCGACGAAACACAGCCCCTCTTCAAAGTCAGCGTCAGTTTCGCCCGGAAAGCCGACGATCAGATCGGTTGTAATTATCAGATCTGGGATGGCGGCGCGGGCGTCGGCGACCAGTTTGCGGAAGCTGGCAACGGTGCAGCGCCGGGCCATGCGGCGCAGTTGGGCGTCGGTACCGGCCTGCAGAGGCAGGTGCAGGTGCGGGCACAGCCGTGCGGGCCAGCGCTGCCACAGGTCAAAGAAGCCGTCGGCCAATTCCCATGGCTCGAGGCTGCTGAGGCGCAGGCGGGCGATGTCGGTATCGGTGAGGATGGCTGCGGTCAACGCCTTGAGATCGGTATGGGCGCTGCCGGGCAGGTCGCGTCCGTAGGCGCCGAGGTGGACGCCGGTGAGGACGGCTTCGCGGTAGCCGTTCTCCACGAGCTCCTGGACTTCGCGCACGACATCTGCGGTCGTGCGGCTGCGGCTGTCGCCGCGCAATGCGGTTACGATGCAGAATGTACACCGGTTCTGGCAGCCGTCCTGGACCTTGACAAAAGCGCGCGTGCGGCCGCCCTCGTCTGCTGCCGGCGCGGGAGAAAATGGCGTGCCGTGCGGCTGAATGCGGTCGAGGTCTTCGGGGTCTGAGAACTGCGCGCTCCAAGGTTCCAAAAGCGTGTGCAGCATCTCCTTAGACTGGTTGTCAGCGACAAGCTCGACGCCGGGAAGCTGGGCGCTCTCCTGGGGAGCCAGCGTTGCGTAACAGCCGGTTATGGCGATGCGGGCATTGGGGTTGCGCTTGTGCAGGTGACGCGAGGCTTGGCGGCTCTTGCGGGCGGCCTGGGCGGTGACCGCGCAGGTGTTGAGCACGATCACATGGGCATCTTCGGGACGGCCGACGATGCGGTGGCCGGCCGCGTTGAGGCGGCCTGCCAGTGAACTGTTTTCGCTGAAGTTGAGCCGACAGCCCAGTTGGTCAAGAAAAACACGCATGGTTTTCAGCTAATGGATGGTTGCCAGCGGCTGCTCTGGAACTGTGAAAAAAGGCCACTGGTGTCTACAGGATAACATAAAACTCTTCTTATCATTTAATGCCGGATCAGTTATAATTCAAGGTATGAAACTGTCACTTTCGGTGCGGGTCGCGGAAAGCTTCAGCAACAAGAGGGAAAGCACGATCCCGCTGGAGGACTTAGCGCGCATCGCGGCTGACGCGGGATACGACGCCCTCTGTATGCGGGCGTCGGTTGTGGGTGTCCACAGCGCGGCCGGCAGAGCCGCGCGCGTGAGGCGCTCGGTGGCGGAGCAGGGCCTGACCATTTCGATGATAACTGCGGATTTCCCTGTCCCGGAAAACAGCGCGGAAGGGCCGCTCAGTTTACGGGAAATCACCCCTTCTCTCGATCTGGCCGAGGCGCTGGGGGCGGACTTGATCCGTATCTGCATGAAGGAGGAAGAGGACATAGTCCACGCCCAAAGAGCCGCTGACGAGGCGCGCGAGCGGGGCATCCGGCTGGCCCATCAGAGCCACACGCGCAGCCTGTTCGAGACGGTCGATGGGTCGGTGGCGGTGCTGAAGGCTGTCGGGCGGCCAAACTTCGGCATCATATATGAGCCGGCCAATTTAGCGCTGTGCGGCCAAGAGTACGGTGAGGAAACTTTGCGCGCATTTCAGCCCTGGCTGTTCAACGTCTATATGCAGAACCACACGCCGGAGCCGGACGGTCTGCAGCCGATGGAGACGTGGACGCGGGGAACCGTGATGTCCACGATGCGGCCGTTGGATGCGCCCGGCGGCATCGACTTTGGCGCTATCTTCGAGGGATTGCGGGCAATAGGATACAACGGCAGCGTAACCATGCACCAGGCTTTCGGCGGGGACATGACGCCGGAAGAGGCGACCCGGCGCACAGCAGCATTTTTGGGGGGGCTGATGGAGTAGAGCCGGCTCACGCTTCCCAGTGTGCGAGCCCTGCGCAGGAAATTCTGGTTTGAGAGCGATCCACGTGTCAGACGCCTTTGTCTGAGCCTAAAACAGAATAGGAGTTTTTCAATGACGAAAAAACAGTCCAACGCGAAGCCTTCGGCGCAGGAAACGAGCAGTGCAAATGAACAGTCTCATTCCCACTCCACTGGGGACGAGATAATCGCTAGATCCCCTTCACTTGCAAATGTCGACTCTGCCTCTCCACCCATAACCCGTACCACTGAGCAGCATCTTCCTTCGAACTCCCATCCAACAGAAATTGAATCAAAGCCAGTGCAGCCACATGCTGTCCAGCGCGCCAGCGCGTACTCGGTGGCGCAGGAACAACTGACGCGCGTCGCCCATGCAATGAATCTTGACGACGATATGCTGCAACACCTGTGTGTGCCGCGCCGGGAATTGATCGTTCACTTTCCAGTGGTGATGGATGACGACTCGATTCGCATGTTCACTGGATTCCGCGTGCATCACAACACGGCGTTGGGGCCGACAAAAGGCGGTATCCGCTACCATCCTGATGTGTCCCTGGACGAATCTCGAGCACTGGCCATGTGGATGACGTGGAAATGCGCGTTAATGAATCTGCCCTATGGCGGCGCCAAAGGCGGTGTCATCGTCAATCCCAAGGAACTCTCCAAGAAGGAATTGCAGGCGTTGACCCGGCGCTACACCACCGAAATCAGTCTCTTCATCGGGCCGGAGGTGGACATTCCCGCGCCGGACGTGGGTACAGATGCGCAAGTGATGGCCTGGATCATGGACACCTATTCCATGCATAGAGGCTACTCGGTGCCAGCGGTGACGACCGGCAAGCCCCTGGCTGTGGGCGGCTCTGCCGGGCGGGAATACGCCACCGGCCTGGGCATCACATACGTAACGCGGGCCATGCTGCGCCGCCGCCTGGGTCTTGATTTGGAAGATACGACTGTGGCCATACAGGGTTTCGGCAATGTCGGCAGTTGGACCGCGCGCGCAATGCATGAACGGGGCGCGAAGGTCGTAGCCGTTAGTGATGTTAGCGGCGCGGTGTATGACGAGCGGGGACTGGACCCACGCCATCTGAAGAATTACGCTGAAGAGACAGGCACGGTCGTCGGCTATCCGCGGGCGGATTCTTTGACTAGTGAAGAGTTGCTGGAGCTGAATGTAGATGTGCTGGTTCCGGCAGCATTGGAGGGGCAGATCACCAGAGAGAACGCCGACAAGATCAATGCCCGGGTCATCGCTGAGGGCGCGAACGGGCCGACTACGCCGGAAGCTGACCGCATTCTGGAAGACAAGGGGGTCCTGATCATCCCGGACATTCTCTGTAATGCTGGTGGCGTTGTGGTCAGTTACTTCGAATGGGTGCAGGACTTGCAGGCATTTTCCTGGGATGAGAGCGAGATCCGGCACCAGATGAAACGGAAGCTGCTGGACAATCTGGACGACGTACTGGCGATCACCGTTCAGACCGGTCAGGATTTGAGGACGGCAGCGTACACGATCGCCATCCAGCGAATTGTGGATGCGGTTAAGTATCGGGGTATCTATCCGTAGACGGCAGTGCGGCTAAGCTGCGAGAAACTTGTCGGGACCGAACCGATGGAGTGGAGCGGCTCGATAAGCTCGCGGCTTACGCGTTGGAGGTAGCGGCCAGTAGAGAATTCGGCATTAGTGACGTCGTCCATGAGTTCAGGTACTATATTGTGGGCACGGCACTTGATGACTGGGTCGAATACGGCGGTCTTGACTATGCGAAGGTGAGTTGCATCATAGCTATTCGGACGGGCATTGGCATCTTAGACTAATCTGGATTGTCCGAGTTGTTGGATTCAAAAGAGAACCATATACTTGTGTGCCCAAGAGGCGAGGCAGTGTAAATTGCAGTACTCACTAGACGGTAGAATCAAGTCGTGATGGTTGTGTTATCGTGTGGGCTGAGTATGCCACTTTGAATGCGATTATAGCTGGCAGTTTCAGCGTGTTCCCTAACTTACGACATTCAACCGTATCCATTTACTCTTCGAACTCCGCTAAAGGTTCTACTAATTAGGAGTGGCACTATGTTTAGGCTCATTCTGATTTCAGGACTCGTATTGCTCACCGCAGCTTGCGTACCGATACCGCCATTGGAAACACAGGCGGTCCTAGAGCCGGAAACGATGGAGCAATCTGCTGATTGCCTCTACAATGAAATCTTGCTCATAAGTCCCGGTGACAGTGTAACTGACGGACCGACCGAAGGCGTGCCGGACTTCCTTGATTTTCACAGGATAGAAACTTTTCTGGATGATGAAAACTTTAAGGTCGTGTTCTATCTGGAGGGTATCCCGGAAGGTTTCACGGAAAGCCCCCCAGCCGAAAAGGCCGGTGGCGAATTCTCGGACGATTACTTCTGGATCGTCATGATCAACCTGGAAGGTACGATTGAAGATGCAGGCGATATCCAGCAGTTTGATTATCTGCTTAGCGGCTCGATGTCTTTGGAGCGATTCAGAATGGAGTCTCCGCCTGAATTTATGAGCTTTGAAGAGTTATTGAACATCATCCTGTTCAGAATCGATCGTAACAAAGAGGAGGTCGGTGTTGAACGTTTGCACAAGACAAGAAAAGCGATGTTCGAACTCTCTCACGAATCCAACTCTCTCACCTTAAGTGGTGATGTTCCGGGTATAACAACCGACTCAAAACTCCAAATCTATACTATCGATGTTCTTGATCTTGGCGAGGAAACAGGGCACGACTATGTTTCCTGCTAAGGTAATGTTGTAACTTGCGATCTTCTTCTGGGTGACGAGCATCGTCCACGCAGACTGAAAGCATAGCCGAGCATGACTGAACCCAGCTGCTCTATAGCATGGGCCGACCTGCACAACCCTAACCCATAAACCTGAGAACAAACGCACGCCCTCGCCTCTAGGCGAGGGCGAATTTCGCTTGGTCACTCAAGTATATAGGCCCCATTAAAAAGGGTAGAGAGGTCAACGGAATGCTGAATTTCGCAGGTTACTGCACGGCCACCAAGACTACATAGTCGTGCATGATTTCGCGGTGAAAGTTCTGCGGCAGGCGTGCCCAGTCGCGTGCCTCGACAATGAAAGGGATGGTAGACTCGCGTAGGGCTTCCTCCAGGTCGACGAGCTTGCTAATCGGTATCTGCTCCAATTCCGGGCTACGCAGAACCAGATCCAGATCGCTGCCGCTATGGCTGTGGCCGCTGACGCGACTGCCGTAAGCCCACACTTCGACGTCGGGCAGATGTGCACGCAGAATGTCCTCGAGCAACTGCCGATGCCTTGGCTTCAGATGCAGCCGGTCAGTCATCCTGCCCCTCTTCGATCATAGCGACCAACGCATCTGCGTCAGCAATGAACTGGGGCAAAAGCTCAAGTGCCCTTGCCGCAAAATGCTCGCCATATTCTTGCGCCGTGTCATTGCGGTTGGCGCGGTATTCAAGCCAGCGCTCGCAGGCATTCTCGTTGATCAGACTGTGCTTGGCGGCATAGCGAAAGATATCGTTAAAGGAGAGTTGATCCGCCTGCCGGTTACTTGCAAAGAAAGGGCGGAGGCGCCTTTTCAGCAATCTGCCGCTCTGTTCCAACACCAGTTCACACTCTTTGACGCAGGCCGCCTGGTAGATTTCGTACAATACATCGCCGGGTTGGTACCCATGCAGACCTTCCCATGCGCTCTTGAGCGTATGAATGCAAAGGCTGATGTTCTCCGTGCTAATGGTCAAGGGTAGCTCGTCATCCCAAACCAACTCCTTTGCGGACGTTTCGCGTCACATTCTTTCAGTTCAGATTACCAGTTCCGACAAGCTGGGACAGCGCTGGGAAACTCACTTTCTCGCTGAGGACCCGGGCTACAGACCAGTTCCGTGCCGAGCGTCCAGATAGCTGCGCAGGATCACTGCCGCGGCGACGGCGTCCTGCCCGGCGGCATCTGACCCTCCTTCGGCGATCCACTCGTCGGCGGCAAAACTGCTGAGACGCTCATCCCAGAGGACAAGGGGGACCTCCTCGCCGCGGATGGCGCGAAGTGCGCGTGTGAAACGAGCCGCCCAGTTGCGCATCTTCTGCGCTTGCGGACCTTCGCTGCCGTCCATGTTGTAGGGCAGCCCGCACACGACGAGAACGGCCTCTTCTTCGGCGTAAATTTGGGCAAGGGCTTCGAAGTCGCGGCGGCGACTGTGACGGCGCACGGTACGCAGCGGGCGCACGGTCAGACGCAGGGGATCGCAGGTGGCGACGCCGATACGGGCGTCGCCGACGTCCAGCGCGATGATCTTGCCGGGTGGTTGTGCTGCGTTGGCGTAGAATTGCGGGGTCATCGGTTGCCAGAGGCTACTGCCCGCTGCGGGCAGCCTCGCTCAACTCGACCCGAACCTGGATGCGGCTGGCAATCTGAGGGAGCGTACCAAACCAGGCGGGGTCGAGGTAAAAATCCGGCTCCCTGGCAAGCAGCCATTCATCCTGCAACCGGAGGGCCGCCTCTTCGACGTTCAGACCGGTTACAGTCTGGCTGACGTCCCTTACGTCGATGGGGATGACGTAGTTTCCGCGTGCGGTCACAGAGTAGCGAAGTGTACGACCGCTGACGACCGTGTGCGGTTCGACCGTAAAGCCGATCGATTCGGCAACCAGTTGACCGCGTTCGGGGACTGCTCTGCGCAACATCACCATGGCGGCCTCTTCGGATGCGCTGCGGTTGATGGCGCTGCCCTGGATCAAGACACGCAGCGTGAGGTTTAACTCTTCGGCCGGCTCATCGTTGAAATGGTCAAAAAACTGGGCAGTAATATAGGTCTGTAGTAAGTCTTCAGGCATCCATTCGTCGGCGCCCAGCTCCGGTGACAGTTTCTCATAGGCGACTGCGCGGATGGCAGTGTAAACCTGGTCAAGCAGCCTATCCTTGTCCGCCTGCGTGACAAAGCGCACGCGGGCATTTTCGCCCCCGGAAGTGGGCTCCGGATTGGTTACCCGCACGCGAGAGCGCAAGGCGCCGGCCACTGTAGTAATGCGGTTGCTGGGTACATTGCCAAGAAGTCCCGGATCGGTCGCTTCGATTTCAACTTCGGCCTGGGTGCCAATGGGGCCGTCAATCTCGAGATCTTCGAGGATACTGAAATCAACATCTTCGCCGGTGCTGGTAGAGACAATCGTGCCGGCCGGGATACGAACGGTGCCGTTGGTCTGGTTGGTAAAGACAACCTTTCCCTCCGCCGTCTCCACTTCGGACCATCCGCTGCCGGTTGTGGCCACTGATCCTGTTGCTTCCACTGTCGTCTCGAGAAGGCGCGCAGACAGCAGTCCTTGCTCCAGATCGGCGACTTCCACTTGGGGGTCGGCGGTCAATAGTACTGCGGTTTCGAGGGCGCGCTGGCCGGGCACAAGCGTGACCGTGGCAGCCGGCAGCACATAGTAGACGAATCCACCCAAAAAAGTGACCAGGAAGAGGCCGACGAACAGGTATCCGATTAGCTGCAGCCACAGGGGCGTTGCGCGTTGGTAGCGGCGAGTGGCGCGGATTCGCCGGCTGCGGCTACGTTCAAGGCTGGGAAGCTTGCCCACTTTTGGATCGATCGTGCCTTGTTTCTTGCGCCAGTGCGGTGGCTCGGGAAACTCGACGCCGGCATAGTTGGCATCGATGTAAGGAGCTGCGCCGCCGGTGCGCCAACGCCGCCAGCGCAGGGCTGCTTCACTGCCGAATACGGGGATGCCCAGCCGCTTGGCGTTGCGGCGGATGGAGGAATCTTTCGTCACCAGGGCCAATTCCTGGCCCCTGGTCTGGGCTTGCCGCTGAAGCAGGCGCAGCTGCGTCAAGCTTTCCAGTTGGGGACAGCCCCTGGGTAGAACTAGGGCCACCGCGCCGCTGCCCATGCGCGCGAGCTGCTGGCGCAGGGCCTCGACTCGGACGTCGTACTCAATATGTAGGAGTTCTACCACTGGATTGACCTGTCCTCAGCAACTGACCGAAGCCAGATAACTGACACTGAACTCGGGCTGTCTAACCAAGCTTTTCTTCGACCCAACCGGCCACCTGCCCGAGAGCCTCAGGAAGTTTATCGGCGTGGCGGCCGCCGGCCTGGGCCATGTTGGGGCGTCCGCCGCCGCCGCCGCCAACGATTTTGGCCGCGTCACGCACCAAGTTGCCGGCGTGGATGCCCTTTTTGATCGCGTCGTCAGTGGCGGCGGCCACCAGCATTGGCTTTTCGTTGATAACCGAGCCGAGGACGACGACGCTGCTGCCCAGCTTGTCACGGAACCAGTCGGTCATCTGGCGCAGGGCATCGACGTCATTGGCCTCTACCTGCTCCGCCAGGACGGCAAGGCCGTTAAGCTGTACGGCGTGGCTGAGCAGCGTCTCGCTCTGTTGGCGGCTGAGCTTGGCGCGTGTCTGTTCGAGCTGACGTTCGAGCTGGCGGTGCTGGTCCTGCAGCCGGTTCACGGCCTCAACGGTCTGTTCAGGCTGGACGCGCAAGCTGGCTGCGACCGCGTTGAGGGCGGCCAGGCGGTCCGCCAGCACGGCCTGGGCGGCGCGCCCGGTCAACGCTTCGATGCGACGCACGCCGGCCGCGCTGCTGCCTTCGCTTGTAATAAGAAACGGACCTATCTCGCCGGTGGTTCCCACGTGCGTGCCGCCGCACAGCTCCTGCGAGAAGGCGTCGCCGCGGTCGCCGACAGAAATGACGCGCACGGTGTCGCCGTACTTCTCTTCAAAGAAGGCCAGCGCGCCCTCGGCAACCGCGCGGTCGAAGCCGGTCCAGCGATCTTTGACCGCGTAGTTTGCAAGGACGGCTTGATTGGCAGCCTGTTCGATGGCGCTCAACTGCTCTGCGCTTACTGGCTGTGGGTGGGAAAAGTCGAAGCGCAGCCGGTCCGAAGCCACCAGGGAGCCTCTCTGCCGGACGTGCTCTCCCAACTTGGCGCGTAGCTCGGCGTGAAGCAGGTGGGTGGCGGTGTGGTTGCGCATGATGTCCCAGCGCCGCACTGTGTCGATGAAGGCGTAGGCCGGATCATCAACTTGCACAGTGCCGCTGGTGACTTCGCCTAGATGGACAATCAGTCCCGGAATCGGCCGGCGCATAGATGTTACTCGCACCGACCAGACCGGTTTCTGCATATCTTCGGGGAAGTATTCGATCTCACCGGTGTCGCTGACCTGGCCGCCGCTCTCGACATAGAACGGCGTTTCGGGCAGGATTATCTCGACCTCGTCGCCGGCATGGGCCTGGTTGACCGCGTGGCCGTCTTTCACCAGGCCGATGACGGTTGTATCGGCATCCTCGGCATCTTCGTAGATCAGGTGGCGGACGCCGTCGGCGTCGAGGTGGCCGCGGCTTCGCAACTCCTCCAGCAAGGAAACGTAGACCGAGACATTGGCGGCAACGCCCATTTGGTCGCTGCCGGACTGCTTGCGCTGCTGCTCGAGCGCGGCCTGGTAGCCTTCCTCGTCGACGGTGAAGCCGTTTTCCTGGGCCACGTCGCGGGTGATATCCAGTGGGAAGCCGTAGGTATCCCAGAGGCGGAAGGCGTCCTCGCCGGGAATCACGCGGGCGCCGCCGGCCCGCAGACGTTCCATCAGGCCGTCCAGTAGAGAGAGCCCGGTGTTCAAGGCACGCTGGAAACGCTCTTCGTCGGCGGTGACGGTCTGCACGATGAAATCTTCATTCGACTGCAAATCCGTGTAGTGGGCACCGAACTCGGCGATGACAACGCGGCAGATTTCGGCCAGGAAAGGCTCCTCAAAGCCGATCATCTTGCCGAAGCGGGCAGCGCGGCGCAGAATCATGCGCACCACATAGTCTCGGCCCTCGTTGCCGGGCATCACGCCATCGCTGATCAGGAACGTAATGGCGCGACCGTGGTCGGCGATTACGCGGTACCCTATCAAGTGCTGTTGGCGCTGCGCGTCTGTATGTCCCAATAGCTCCTGGATGCGATCCATGATCGGCATAAAGGAGTCGGTATCGTAGTTGTTGTCCTTGCCTTGCAGAATTGAGGCCAGCCGTTCGAGGCCGGCGCCGGTATCTACACTGGGCTTGGGCAGAGGGATTAGTTCGCCGCCGGGCTCGCGCTGCTCGTATTGCGTGAAGACCAGATTCCAGATCTCCAGGTATTCATCGTCCACGTTGACGCCGTCCGCGACTTGATCTTCAAGATCGCCCCAATAGTAGTGGATTTCCGTACAGGGGCCGCAGGGGCCGACGTCGCCCATCTCCCACCAGTTGTCCTTCTTGCCGAATCGCAGGATGCGGTCGGCCGGCGCGCCGACCTTTCTCCACAGCTCCTCGGCCTCGTAGTCATCCTTGTAGATCGAGAACCAGAGCCGGTCGAGTGAGAGGCCCAACTCATTCACGAGCAGATCCCATGCGAACTGAATCGCGTCGCGTTTGAAGTAGTCGCCGAAGGAGAAGTTGCCCAGCATCTCGAAAAAGGTGTGGTGACGGGGACTGGGGCCAACGTTCTCGAGATCGTTGTGTTTTCCGCTAACGCGGAGGCACTTCTGGGAGGTGGCGGCGCGGACGTAGTTCCGCTTCTCCAGCCCCAGAAAGACGTCCTTGAATTGGACCATACCCGCGTTGACAAAGAGCAGTGTCGGATCGTCTGCGGGCACGAGACTGCTGCTGTCGACGTTCTGGTGGTTGCGTTCCTGGAAATACTCAAGGAACCGTTTGCGAATTTCGAAAGTTGAAAGCCTTTTCATCGGACGCCTCGCTTAGATTCTGGCTACCGTTTTCGCTGTTCCGGGGGTCAGAGGTCAACCCCGTCACGCGGGCCACACGGACTGCTGCCGATTTTAGCAAATTCGGGGCCTTATTGGGAAACTTCAGGGCCCTCCGCTGGCAATTCATAAATCCTTTTTCTTGGTGTTGATCCCCATCCGCGTTGATAATGGCTCAACGAAATGCCGTATAGGTGGTCTCGTTACCTCACGAAGCGGTTTGGTACGTCTGAGGTGTGCAGATTCTTTTGGAGCAGGATTACCGTTTATGCCGGCCATTACAGTACGTAATTTGCGGAAGACCTTTCAGATGAAGCGCAAGGCCGCGGGTATGCGGGGCAGCCTGCGGGCGCTGTGGCGGCCGGCGTATCAGTCGATCGAGGCGGTGCGGGGACTCTCTTTCGAGATGGAGGAAGGAGAGCTGTTGGGCTTCATCGGCCCTAACGGCGCGGGCAAGTCGACCACCATTAAGATTTTGACCGGTATTCTCCACCCCAGCAGCGGCGAGGCCTCAGTCCTGGGCCACGTGCCCTGGCAGCAGCGCCAGGACCTTGCGTTCCAGATCGGCTCCGTCTTCGGTCAGCGACCGCAGCTCTGGTATCACTTGCCGGCGGTGGATACGTTCTATCTTTTCGGCAAGATCTACGAGCTTGAAGATGCTGCTCTGCGTAACCGTATCGCGTTTTTGGCAGAGGCTTTCGAGATCGAAGAGATGCTGGAGACGCCGGTACGCAAACTGTCCTTAGGCCAGCGTATGCGCTGCGAAGTGGCAGCCTCGCTGCTACACAAACCGCGCGTTCTGCTGTTGGACGAGCCGTCGATCGGCCTGGATGTGGTGGCCAAGCAGCGGCTGCGCATGACGATTCAGCGGATGAGCGAACTGGAAGGCGTGGGCGTGCTGCTGACCAGCCATGACGCCGGCGACATTGAAGCGCTGTGCAGACGGGTGATTATTGTCAACCACGGCGAAATCGTATATCGCGACAAGGTGTCCGCGCTCAAGCGGCGCTACCTGACCGTGAAGACTGTCGACGTGCGCTACAACGAGCAGCTACCGCCGGACTTCGGCCTGCCGGGCGTGGAGACGCTCAAGGTGGGGCGATACGGCGCAAAATTGCGATTCGACACACGCGAGACCCCGGTTGAGCCGGTGATCAGCGGCCTGGCGGCAGCGGGCAGCCTGGCCGACGTAACCGTTTCGGAACCATCGTTGGAGGATGTGATCAGCGCCATTTACGAACGTACGGAGACCAAAGTTGGCTAGCAGAGAAGTGGAAATCATCTCCGACGAGGGGCGCGTGCGATCTCCTTCGGTAACGGCAGTGGCGGGCAAGTACTGGGCGATCTTGCGGACGCAACTGTTGAACAGTCTCGCCTACCCGATGGACCTGCTGGGTCGAAGCTTGCTGATCGTTCTCTTCATGTGGATCTTCATGAATTTGTGGCGGGTGACATACGGCGCAACCGGCGCCAGTTCGATTGCCGGGCTTACTTTGGCGGACACAATGTGGTACCTGATGATGGCCGAAGCGGTGATGCTGAGCAAACACGACTTGTCCGAAACGATGTCGGAGCAGGTGAAGGACGGCAGCGTCGCCTATCTGCTCAACAAGCCGTATAACTTCATCTTCTACCACTTCGCCGCCGGTCTGGGAGACAGCGTACTGGCCTTTGGCGGCAACCTTATAATAGGGAGCGCGGTCGTCTGGCTCATGGTAGGTCCGCCGCCGGGGATCGCGGGCCGGGTTTTCGCTTGCTTGGCTGTGGTACTTGCCTGGCTGCTGGACTTCTGTTTTTCGGCGCTGATCGGCCTGAGCGCGTTTGTTGTCGAAGAAACGGTTGCTTTTCGCTGGATCTACCAGAAGTTCCTGCTCTTGCTTGGTGGTGTGCTGATTCCGCTGGACTTCTTCCCGGCATGGTTGCAGACGATCTCGTTAAACTTACCGTTCGCATGGATTATATACGGGCCGGCCCGGCTTTTCGTCGACCCCAGTTTGGAGCGCCTGGGCAATGTATTCATGCAACAGGGAATCTGGCTGGCGGTTTTGGGAGGCACGGTCTGGATACTCTACCGGCGGGCGGCGGCGCGGCTGGCGATCAACGGGGGCTGAGCCATGTTTCGTCATCTTTCCTTTATGCTGGCACTGTGGAAGACGAATCTTCTGAGCGCGATGGAGTATCGCGTCTCCTTTCTGACGCAGATGGTCGGGATGATGCTCAACAACGCTATCTACTTCGTCTTCTGGATCATTTTCTTTGCCCGCTTCGAAGAGATCAACGGCTGGGACCTGGTGGATATGCTGTTCCTTTTCGGTGTGGTCGCTACCGGTTTTGGTGCGGCCACATACCTTTTTGGCAACGCGGTCCAGCTGTCGTCGTTAATCGCGAACGGGCAGATGGATTACTATTTGTCGTTGCCGCGTCCGGTACTGCTGCATGCGCTAGCCAGCCGCAGCAACGCATCTTCTTTGGGAGATTTTACTTACGGTCTGTTCAGCTTTGGCGCCGCAGTGTACTTCTCAGGAACGTTTAGCGGCTTTATGGCGCTGCGTTTTGTGCTGGGCTGCCTGGCGGCCATTACCGTACTGATTTCGTTTCTCGTATTGGTACAGAGCCTTACGTTCTGGATCGGCAATACGAGCCTACTGACGAGAAACGCGTTCAACGCGATTGTCACCTTTTCTCTTTATCCAATCACACTTTTCGACGGCACAGCCAAGTTGCTGCTGTTTACGCTGATCCCGGCGGCTTTCATTGGCGCGTTGCCGGCCGAATTTGTGCGGCGGTTTGATCTGATGCAGTTGGTCCAGATTTGCGCTGGCGGTGTGGTGTTCCTATTTCTGGCTGTCTTCGTGTTTTACCGCGGCCTGCGGCGTTACGAGAGCGGCAGCGCGATTCAGGTGCGCACTTAGGCTGGCTCAGACACAGAACCCTCGCCATAGCAGAAATCGACGGTATACCGTCAATACTGTCCGTCCACTGTTCCCGAAGACGCCGTTTCAGATGACGCCTACACTTTTCACCGGCCTGCGAGCTTTCGCGGTAACCGTTTGCCCGCGCCTTTTTTCTGTGATAGCATGATGCCCGCCATTGTCAACCACACTGACATGGGGAAGACGTATGCCCGATTGCACCGAATGCGGTACTTGGAATCCCGACGACAAGGATGTTTGCTGGCGCTGCCAGACAGTTTTGCCGCGGCCGGTAGAGAAGAAGCCTAAGCGCCGCATGGTAATACTCGGCATGCCGGTCTGGGTCTGGATCGTGGTCGGGTTGATCTTCGTAGTTCCTCTTTTTGGCCAGTGCGCGCAGCTCGGGGTCCCTGGCGGATAGTGACAAGCGACAGCCTTCCCCCGGAAACAGACATCTTCTCTCTGTTGAAAGAGTTGAGCGAGACCCCAGGCGTCAGCGGCCAAGAAGAACGGATACGCGCCTGTATCAGCGAACATCTGGCTCCGCTCGTTGATGAGTTGCGTACCGACACCCTTGGAAATCTGACAGGCTACAAGCGCGGCGCGGATTCGCCGGCAGGACGGGTGATGCTGGCCGCTCATATGGACGAAATTGGCCTGATCGTTACACGGTTGGAGCAGGGCTTTTTGCGCTTTGCACCGGTTGGCGGCGTCGATTTGGGGGCACTGCCGGCGCAGGAAGTGACGGTGCACGGTCGCGACGACCTGCCTGGGCTGATCGCGAGTCGGCCGCCGCACGTGCTCTCCCCACAAGAGCGGGAGAAGCCGTTTACGCAAGCGGAACTGTTCATCGACACCGGTTTGTCGGCCAAGGCGTTGGACGAGGCAGTGTCGGTAGGAGACTTCATTTCGGTCCGCTGCAGCGCGAGCCGGTTGGGAAGTGGGCAGGCGACGGGTAAAGCGCTGGACAACCGCGTTTCGGTCGTCGTCCTGTTGGAGGCGCTGCGTTTGCTGCATCGCCGCAGCCACGCATGGGACATCTACGCGGTGGTGACGGTACAGGAGGAGATCGGCTTGCGGGGGGCCAAGACAGCCACTTTCGAGATTGTGCCCGACGCTGGCATTGCCCTGGACGTGGCCTATGCTGAACAGCCGGGCGCGACCGCCGATGAGGCATTGCCGATGGGCAGCGGTCCGGCGATTGGCTTGGGGCCGAACATTCATCCGGTATTGAAAAACCTGCTCGTCAGCACGGCCGAGCGCAACGAAATCCCCTTTACGATAGAGGCTTTGCCGGGAAATTCCGGTACAGACGCGTGGGCGATGCAGGTTACCCAGGCCGGCATCCCGACTGCGTTGGTTTCGGTACCGATACGCAATATGCACACGCCCGCTGAAACGGTGGCGCTCAAGGACATTGAACGGAGCGCGCGACTGCTGACCGAGACAATATGCGATCTGCCTGACGACCTGTCGGCGCTGGCGCTCGACAACCAGGGCTGACGTTCGCCGCGCCGGTATTTCACGCATTTGAATTTATTTCGAAGACTGTAGCCATGGATGAACTGCTGGAGAAACTATCCAACGCCCGCGGGGTCGCGGGGCAGGAGGGCGAGGTACGGGCCATCCTGCGAGAGGAGCTGGCCCCGCATGTGGAGGAAATCACGGTCGACTCGATCGGCAATCTGATTGCCCGCAAGAGTAGGTCGACCGGGGAGGGGCAGCAGCGTGTGATGCTGGCCGCTCATATGGACGAAGTGGGCGGGATGGTGATGCGTTGCAATTCGGACGGCACGCTGAAGTTCCGCAGTGTGGGCGGCCTGGACCCGCGCATTTTGCCCGGCAAACGGGTAACGATCGGCGCGTCAGCGGTGCCTGGGGTGATAATGCGGGCGCCTCATGCGGCCCGATCCGGCAAACGGGTGATGCCGATCTCCGATCTCCTCATAGACACCGGCGGCGCAGGCGGCATCGAGCCGGGCGACATGGTCACATTTGAAAGCAGCTACGAGCAGTACGGGCAACTGCTGAAGGGCAAGTCCTTTGACGATCGAGTAGGTTGTTACGTCCTTGCCGAATTGTTGAAGAGCGAGTTCGCTTGCGAACTGGTGGGTGTCTTTACCGTGCAGGAAGAGATTGGCCTGCGGGGCGCAGGGGTGGCGGCATACGCGGTGCAGCCGGATGTTGCGGTGGCGCTAGAAGGGACGGTCGCCGATGATCTGCCGCGGCAGGAGGACATAAGTCCGACGACCGAGCTGGGCAAGGGTCCGGCCATTTCGGTGATGGACCGCAGCGCTCATGCCGACCGCCGCCTTGTGCGCATCCTGACCGAGACCGCGGCCGCGCACGACATTCCGTGGCAGTTCAAACAGCCAGGCGTCGGCGGTACTGACGTGGGCAGCATTCATCTGGCCCGCGCCGGTGTTCCGGCGGTGGCGGTGGCAGTGCCGTGCCGCTATATCCACACGCCGGCGGCGCTGATGGACCCGGCCGATGTGAGGGATACGATCCAGTTGATGAGTAAGGCTTTGGCCGGCCCGTTGGGGCGGCCGTTGGGGGCCAAGCGGAGTTAAGAATGAAAGAACTGATAGAAGAGTTGTGCAGTGTGTACGGCCCCAGTGGGCAAGAGGAGCGGATCAGCGAAGCCATCGTTCCACATTTGGATGGCCTGGTCGATGAAGTTCGGAGCGACAGGCTGGGCAATCTGATTGCGGTGAAACGTCCGACCGCCAACGGCGCCAACGGCAAGCGAATCATGCTGGCAGCGCACATGGACGAGATCGGCGTGATGGTGACGCATGTTGATGCGCAGGGCTTTTGCCGCTTTACGACAATTGGAGGCGTGCTGACAAGTTCACTCATCGGCAACCGCGTTGAATTTGCCAACGGCGTCGAAGGCGCGTTTGGGCTGGAAGGTTCAGCTATTGCGCGCGAACGGCCGACCCTGCAGAAATTATTTATGGATGTGGGCGCCACGAGCAAGGAAGACGCGCAGGTACAGGTTGGCGATACGGCGGTCTTCCGCAGCAGCTTCGGCGCGGTGGGCGACCGGCTGTTCGCTGCCAACCTCGATGATCGGATTGGATGTGCGGTGCTGATCCAGGCGCTGCGCGAGCTGGAAAGTTCCCCCCACGAGATTTTGGCCGTTTTCACGGTACAGGAAGAGGTCGGCACACGCGGCGCCACTACGGCCGGATATGGGTTGGAACCGGAGGTCATTCTGGCAATCGACGTAACGGCCACCGGCGACTTTCCTCAGGCGACGCCGATGGAGGTGGCGCTAGGCAAAGGCCCGGCTATCAAGATCATGGACAGGCGCATGATCGCACATCCAATGGTGCGCAGCTGGCTGGAAAGTACGGCGCGGACCCACGACATTCCATTCCAGCTGGAGGTATTGGAGTACGGCTCGACCGACGCCGCCGCTGTGCAGGTCAGCCGCGCAGGTGTCCCCGCCGGTACGGTTTCGATCCCGTGCCGCTACGTCCACACTCCCTCGCAGGTGGCCGACTGCAATGACGCGCGCAACGCCGTGCGCCTGTTGGTAAACGCGCTCAGTAGCGAACTCTCCTAGCGGCCTAGCGTAGCGGGCGGCAATTGAAGTAAATAGCTAGGAAAGCCCAACACTGACCACTGGTCACTGCAGGTATGTTTCGCCAAATCGCCGACAACCTGACCGCATGGCATGCACAGCAACGGCGGGACCTGCCTTGGCGCAGCGGACCGCCCGGCGCGCGCGACGCGTACGCGGTCTGGGTGAGCGAAGTGATGGCGCAGCAGACTCAATTGACGGTTGTGGTCGATTATTTCAACCGCTGGATGGAACGGTTTCCGACAGTGGAGGAACTTGCGCGTGCGGACCAGCAGGAGGTCCTGAAACTTTGGGAGGGGTTAGGCTACTACAGCCGCGCCAGGAATCTACATAGAGCCGCGCAGATGGTCAGGGACGAGTTCGGCGGTCAGTTGCCTCGCACGCGGCAGGCGCTACTGCAGCTGCCGGGCGTTGGTGAATATACGGCAGGCGCGATTCTCAGTTTGGCCTTTGGTTTGACGGAACCGATTCTCGACGCCAATGCGAGACGGGTCTTCAGCCGCCTGTGGGATATTGACGAGTCGATTGCGCTTGCATCCACTGAAAAACGATTTTGGCGCCTCGCCCGCCAACTGGTCGAGGCGACGGACCGGCCCGGCGCTGTGAACGAAGGACTGATGGAGTTGGGCGCACTCGTGTGCCGGCCCCGCAATCCGCGCTGCCTGAACTGTCCACTGCGGTCGCATTGTTTGGCATTCAAGCGCGGCGTGCAGGACAGGAGGCCGGTGCGCCCTCCCCGCGAGGATGTTCCCCATATTGAGGTTGCCGCCGCTGTAATCTGGGAAGGCGCGCCGGGCGTCTCCCGTCTGCTGATCAGCCAACGCCCTGAAAAGGGACTTCTCGGCGGATTGTGGTCGTTTCCCAATGGCGCCATGGACGCGGCCGACAAGGATCTACGGGCCTGTTTGCAGCGCGCCATCTGCCAAGCATTGGGCGTGACGATTGAGGTGGGGGAGCAGGTAGCGAGCGTGGAGCACGGGTTTACCCATTTTCGCATGACGCTGTCCGCCTTCCACGCCCGGATTTGCGCGGGTACGCCGCGAGCGGTCGGCGTGAGCGACTGGCGCTGGACCACGCTGGATGAAATCGAACAGTTCCCCTGTCCTGTACCAGATCGCAAGATCATCAGGGCTCTGCGGAACCTATTGGAGGAGGCAAAGACGCCCACGAATGCGTATCCGATTCGTTGACTACCGCCGCCTATACCGAATTGTCTTGGTTCTTGCGACATGTTTCACGGTGGTCGGCTGTACGCCGTTGGCGTTAACACCCCAGCCAATCCAGGCGACGCCTGCGCCTTTCGCGACTGGAGAGTCGGTGCCCCCTTTGCCGGCGCCGTCGCTGGATCTTGACGAACAAGGGTTGGACATTGTTGAACGGCGCCTGGTTGACCTGTATAAGCGTGTCGCGCCGGGCGTGGTGAGTGTAACAACGCACGCGCAGCGCCGGGGGTTTTTTGCCGAGTTGGCACCACGCGAAGGGTTCGGCTCCGGTTTTGTAATCGACGGCGAAGGGCACATTCTGACGAACTTTCATGTCATCGAGGGCGCGCAACATGTCGAGGTTGAATTTGAGGAGGGAATTACTTTTGCGGCAGAGGTAGTCGGCCATGACCGCCGCTTCGACCTGGCGCTACTCAAGATCGACGCGCCGGCCGAACTGCTGCAAGCGGTTGAGTTCGGAAGTTCCGCGGGCTTGCAGGTGGGGCAACGGGCGATCGCGATCGGCAACCCTTTCGGCAATTACAGCCGCTCTCTTACGACAGGCGTGATCAGCGGGCTGGAGCGCACGCTG
The DNA here is from genome assembly GCA_963662575.1 of Caldilineaceae bacterium. GTDB lineage: Bacteria > Chloroflexota > Anaerolineae > Caldilineales > Caldilineaceae > Bin5. The sequence continues at coordinate 3,067,905 of OY759723.1, read as the reverse complement.
GAGGCGCGCGGGGACCGTTACGTTGGCGGCATCATTCAGATCGATGCGGCGATCAATCAGGGCAACTCTGGCGGTCCGCTGCTGGACAGTTCGGGTCGCGTGATCGGCATCATCACTGCGCTCTTCAGCCGAAGCGGGGCCAACACGGGCATCAGTTTCGCCTTGCCGGTGGATACGATCGTGCGGGCGCTGCCCGAATTGAAGACCCTTGGCCGTTACCGTCATCCCGACCTTGGCATCCGTTTTGGCTATCAGATTACGCCCCAGGTGGCGGGCGCCCTTGATCTGCCGGTTGAGGAAGGTCTGCTGCTTGTGCAGTTGGAGGGAGGCAGTCCCTTGGACAAGGTAGGCGTACGGGGGGCACAGGAGAGGATTATCCTGTGGAACCGGCAAGTTTATGTGGGCGGCGACATATTGACCGCGATCGACGGCCATCCAGTCGGGAGCCAGAAGGCGTTGCAGCTGCGACTGGGGGCTTTGCAGGTTGGGGACGCGGTGACCGCTTCTCTTATGCGCGGGGATACTTCCTACGAGGCGCGGGTGGTTCTGGTCGAAGATTCGGAATAACAGTCAGGCGGCTGCGTCGAGTTCCTGATCGTTGTCAAGGTGAACCTGCTGACCTTGGCGGCCGTAAAGTCTGGGCATGGCGCGGTCTTCAAACACATCGCGGCGGACAAGACAGCGGGCGACCTCTTCGCGGCCGGGTATTTCGTACATCACGTCCAACAACGCTTCCTCTACAATTGAACGCAGGCCCCTGGCCCCGGTGCGGCGCATATATGCTTCTGTGGCAGCCGCGGAAAGCGAATCGGGTTCAAACTCCAGCAGCACATTATCCATTGCAAAGAGTTGCTGGAACTGGCGCACGATGCTGTTTTTCGGCTGGGTGAGGATTTCGACAAGGACGTCTCGGTCGAGCGCATCGAGGCTTACTACAACCGGCACGCGCCCGACAAACTCGGGTATGAGGCCGTATTGGAGCAGGTCGTCGGGCATTGCCTGCTGGAGCAGGCGGCTTTCGTCACGCCCTTCCTTTTCGAGGCGGCGGATCTTCAGTTCACGCTGGCGTTCGGTCAGTCCTTCGGGCAGAGGCAGTTCCTCGACACTGTCCTCCTCGGCAACCCGGCTCAGAGGATCGAGCTCGGATTCGTCGTCCACGAACCCCAAGCCGGCGCGACGGCGAAGCCTTCTGCGCACCATGTCGGCCAGCCCAACGAATGCGCCGCCGAGAATGAAGAGGATATTGCGTGTGTCGAGCGGGATGAACTCCTGCTGAGGATGTTTGCGTCCTGTGCTGGGCGGCACGTTGACGGTCGTGCCCTCGACGATCTTCAGCAAGGCTTGCTGAACGCCTTCCCCGCTCACGTCGCGGGTGATGCTGGGGTTGTCGCCTGCTTTGCGGGCGATTTTGTCGATTTCATCGATGTAGACGATGCCGCTGGCGGCCCTGTCAGCATCCCAGTCGGCAGCTTGCAACAACCCAACGAGCAGGCTTTCGACATCCTCGCCCACGTATCCTGCCTCGGTCAGGCTGGTGGCGTCTGCAATGGTGAAGGGGACATCGAGGAGTCTGGCGAGCATCTGGGCCATGAGCGTTTTGCCGCTTCCGGTAGGGCCAATGAGGAGCACGTTGCTCTTGGCAACTTCTACCGGTTCCTCCTCTGCCTCCTGCACATCCTGTGCCGGGCGCGGCTGTTCATCGCTGCCGGGCGCCGAATCGCAGGCCGCTTCGTCCTGGTCAGTCTGACTCTCTCGCCAACGTTGGGCGTCGGCGCCGCTGCTGCCGAAGACGCGCTTATAGTGATTGTAAACGGCGACTGACAGCACTTTCTTTGACCGGTCCTGGCCGATTACGTATTGATTCAGACTGTAGACTATCTCGCGCGGGCTGGGCACACGTTTGGCGGTGAGCTGTGCGGCTTTGCCCGGTACACCGATCTGCCCCACCCCTTCTTCTTCCAGAATTTCGGCGCCCAGGCGGATACATTCGTCACAGATATGGACATCATCGTCGCCTGCGATCAGGCGCTGGGCTTCCGATTCTTCTTTGCCGCAGAAGGAGCATACGTTCATTGCGTGTCCAGGTTTGGATGCTTACCCGTTTCGGGGCGTAGTTTCGGCAACAGAAGTAGCGGCGAGCCTGCAACGTCTACTGCGCCTGAATCAACTTTTTACCGTTCAGCAGTCAGCCGTCCTTGCAACCTACTCGTTCGGGCCAGCCGGTCTCGCTATTCGCTGTCGGCCGCCGCCTCTTCGGCAGCAGTCTCTGTGCCATTCGTGTTGGGCACATTGAGCTGGCCGTCTACGACAGAGACGATATCGCTGCTGTCGCCGAGCACCTCGTCGATAAGGCCAAAGTCGCGCGCTTCGATCGCGTTCATCCAGCGGTCGCGCTGGAAGATCTCTTCTATCTCCTGCCAGACCTTGCCGGTCTGTTGCGCGACGATGTGGAAGAGCTGGGTCTGGAGCCGCTCCTGCTCGCGCAGGGCGATGCGCACGTCCTCGGTATAGCCCTGGGCGCCGCCGCCGGCCGGGTGCATGTGGATGGTTGCATGGGGCAGGGCGTAACGCTTGCCTTTGGTGCCGGAGCAGAGCAGAACGGTACCCATGCTGGCGGCCACGCCGACGGCAAAGGTATGAATCGGCGTTTTGATCATTTTCATGGTGTCATAGATTGCCAGGCCGGCGTAGATGAGGCCGCCTGGGCTGTTTATGAACATCTGGATCGGTTGGTTCGGGTCTTCAGAGTTCAAGTAGAGCAGTTGGGCCACGATCAGATTTGCTACCTGGTCGGAAAGGGGCATGCCGAGGAAGATGATGCGTTCCTTCAGCAGAAGGCTATAAATGTCATAGGCCCGCTCGCCGCGGCCGGTGCTTTCGATAACCATTGGCACGATATTCGACGGCGACAGACCGCTCGTCCAACCGGGTATTTCAGGAGTTGCTGGCGTTTCCGGCGGCTGGCCCGCTTGCGATTCGTTAAACGGATGAAACATCTCGATCTCCTTTTTTTCGGATGATAACCTGGTGGTGAACTGGCCCCGAAATCAGCCAGTGGTGCGGCGACATGACTGTTCGGAACAGGCTTCAATGTATGCGATGCACCTGCCGAGAAATGTAGGGGCCGCTCTATTCTGCGTTTGTGTTATGTTAGCGTCCGATTCAGGACTCTGCGACCTCTTCGCTGGCGGGATCTGCGGCGGCGTCTTCTGCAGCCGGCTCGGACTCGGTTGCGTCGGACTCGGCTGGCTGCGCCGCCTGTGCGGAGACGTCTGCATCGGGCTGCTCGGCATCAGCTACCTCGCCCGCTTCGGCCACCGGCTCGGGTACCTCTTCGCCGCGGGCGATTGCAAGTAGCAACTGAATCGATTTGTCTTTAAGAATTTCACTTTCGACATGTGGACGGCTGTGGTCGGCGCGCATCATTTCAAGCATGTCGGAACGCGCTTTGACCGCTTCCTCATCGGCATCCTCGGGAAGAGGGCCGGCCATTCCTTCGATGTGTTCTTCAAACTCTTCATCGCTAACGGTCTGTTTCTCGCGCTGGGCGAACTCTACCAGCGCAAGCTCAATCTGCAGTGACTTTTCGGCATTTTCGCGCATTGATTCGCGATACTCTTCGATTGTCTGGTTGGACATTTCCAGATACTGTTCCATACCTTGCAGACCCATCTGCCGAATCTGCATATCGAAATTGCGCACCATCCGGTCGATCTCAAGATCCACTGCCACAGGTGGATAGATGACATCACTCATGTCGACCAGTTCCTGAAGAACTGTTTGGACATGTTCGTTTTCGGCCTGTTGTTGCGCCTCTTGCTGTGCGTTTTCGCGGATGTCATCGAGCAGGTCGGCGGCGGATTCAACATCGGGGCCGAAGTTCTGGGCGATCTCATCGGTCAATTCGGCCGGCGTCTCGAAGGACTTTGTTTTGTGGACTTTCACCGCAAAGCGGACAGTATTGCCGGCATACATGCTGGGGCTGTCATCGGGCCAGGCGATTTCGAAGTTTTTGTCTTCGCCGGGGGACAGGCCCACCAGTGATTCATCCAGACCGGCGGGTTCCATTGGGTTTTCCTGGTCCGGGGTTACATCCCAATCTTCTTCATCGAAGACGACGGTTTCGGTCTCATTCCCCTGCTCGTCCAGAACGACGCCTTTGACATCGATGGTCATCAGATCCCCGTACTGGCTGGGGCGATCTGCCTCAACATAGTCGGCATTCTGTTCGAGAATGGACTGAATGCGCTGCTGGATCTGCTCTTCATCGACTTCGGCTTCCTCTTCTTCGACGCGAAGGCCGCGATATTCCCCCAATTCGACCTCTGGTGGAAGCGGGATCGTCAGGTGAAAGCGGACAGCTTCTTCCGTGTCGACGTTGTCAAGGCTTCCCATGAAGAAGGGCTCCAGGCCCTCCTGTTCGAGCGCCTCTTTGTAGACTTCCTGGCCCAGTTCATCGACAAACTCACTGATGATTGCCTCGCGGCCAACGAACTGAAGCAAAATATGAAAAGGAACGCGCCCTTTGCGGAAACCGGGAATGCGCACTTGCCCGGCGATTTTACCTGCGGCTTTACGCATCTCCTGATCGATGCGCTCGTCGGCAACTTCGATTGTCATGGAGAGTTGTCGACTGTCCATTGGTTCTGTGGTCACGGTCAAAGTCATCGTACTTTGCCTCTCATTTTATTTCTTGGTAGCGAGAGCCTAGAGGGCATCGCCCCCCAGCGTAAGGATTGTCAGTAGCGGGCCGGCGGCGAAATGCTCTTTCTTCGCCACAATGCCGTGGAGATACAGTGCGGCGAGGACGGTGACGTAGGCCAAAATGCCCGCCGGGCCGAAAGCAGGGATGATGGAAATAGAAATGATTACGCACATGAAAACGCTGGCGAACAGCCAGACGGCGGACAAGTTTCTTGTGAGCCGTCCCAACTTTGGCACGTCTATCAGCGCGAATCCGCGCCACTTGCCGGGAAAGAGATCGAATGCCAGGTGCAGGGCTACGCCAGATGCAAAGCCGGCGGTGAACCAGTCTGCCCATTGGACCTGCGTAAGAACAACGCCGAGTAGCAGTAGGCTGGGTAACAGAAAGCTGTGCGTAACACCTGACCTATGGCGCAGGCGAAAGAACTGAAACCTGTCAATGTCCGGGAACTGGCTTCCAAGCCACGCTCCGATAGCGAAGCAGGCAATGCCAACTATGGTTGCCAGTAGTTCCGGATTGTCGAATTCAAGCACGCCGGCTGTCCTGAGTCAATAGAGGGCGCCCGGAATCCAATTGCGCGCAGTGATGCCGGTACGCCGGTATGGCATTTGCCAGTTTTTCGAGCACCAACCTTCAGTATAGCACACCGGAGTTTACTCTCCCCAAAACGAATGAGTTTTTGTGGGTTGGAACCAAAGAGGGGGAGAGAGGTGCGGGCGGGCCGCTTGTGGGCGTGAGGAGGCGGGCTGGCGTCAATGTGAAGGGACGCATTTCCTGCACAGGCAGAAGGGTCTCAATTGCGAAAGACAGCGGTTGATCTGGGCTACGTCCGTTTGAAGGCTCGCTCCAGTTCACCGGCGCTCAGTTGAAGCATTGTGGGGCGTCCGTGGGGGCAGGTACGCGGGGCCCGGCACTGCTCCAATTGGCGCACCAGCTCCTTCATTTCGATGTCACTCAGGATCTGGCCCGCTTTGATCGACGCCCGCTTGCAGACCATCTTCACCAAGCGGGCTTCCAACTCCTCGCCGACAATATCCCGATTTTCGGCCAAGCCTTGCACGATCTCATCGAGCGCACGTTCGGAGTCCTGATCTGAAAGCAGGCTGGGAATGGCGCGCACGAGGAAGGTGTCGCCGCCGAAATGTTCGACGCCAAAGCCGATGGCGTTCAGCTCGTTGAGGTGCTGAGCAACGAGTCCGGCGCGGGTGTCGCCCACATGCAGGGAAATCGGCGCAAGCAGCCCCTGACGGGCGATTCCTTGCCCGCCGCCGCTGTCGCGCTGGGCCATGAACTTTTCGTAAAGGATCCGTTCGTGGGCGGCGTGCTGGTCAATCAGGTACAGGCCCTCCGGCCCTTCGGCAACCACATACATCGCGCCTGCCTGCCCGACTACGCGAAGCGGCGGGAGGGTTTGATCGGGGTCGTGGGTGGGCGCGTCCGGTTCACCTGCAGGCGTTGCTGGCGGCGCCGACGCGTCCGGAAGAGGTTGCGGTGCGTCCTGGAGCGGATCTGATTGGGGCTGATCGGCGGGCGGCATTTCGAACGGTATCGCGGGCTGCCGTCCGACACCGGCGCTGAGAATTGCGTGGCGCCGGGCTGACCATCCGCCCTGATGCGGTTGGATCGCCGTCTGTGTGTCGAAGCCGTCTGCCCGCGGTTCCGCCGGCGATTCGGTATGTACTGGAGCCAGTCGTGCGCCGTCTGCGCCCAGCTGCATTTCAGGCACACCGGCGTTGTCGACAATCGCCCGGCGAACGGTGCGTTGGACCGCCCTGAAGATCTTGTTGGCATCGACAAAACGCACTTCTGTCTTGCGCGGATGCACGTTAACGTCCACCTCGGCCGGATCCAATTCGATAAAGAGGACGGCCAGTGGATAGCGGCCAACCGGGAGCAGAGTGTGATATGCCTGTACAACCGCGTGGGTCAGGCTTCGATCTTCAACGTAGCGCCGGTTGACGAACAGGTTGATCTGGGTGCGGGTGGGGCGGGTGAGGGATAACGCACTTACGAAACCGCTGACGTTGACGCCGTCCAAGAGTACGGCAGAGGGGGCCGCTGGGTTGTCGTCGGCGTCGGACATGAAACTGATTTCGTCCGCCTGCGGCTGGGAGGCTTCGCCCGCCCGTTCTGAGTCGGCCGCGGCGCCTTGGCGCGATCGGCCAACGCCAATCATCTGGCTGGCGTTCTCGCGCCCGTAGATTTTCGACAGAACGTCTTCAACGCGACCGGTGCCTTCAGTGAAGAAGGAGAGTTTGCCATCGCTGACATATTGGAAGCGGCAGGCCGGATAGGCGAGGGCATAGCGCTGGACTATGGCTGCGATGTGGCTGGCCTCTGTTGCCGGGCGCCGCAAAAACTTGCGCCGCGCGGGCGTGTTGAAAAATATATTTTCGACAGAGACGACGGCGCCTACGGGTAAACCGGCGGGCTGGTTGCGAATGACCTCGCCGCCTTCGATGTGCAGCTCGGCGCCGGATTCTGCGTCAGAATGGCGGCTCCGCAGCGTCATGCGGCTGACGGCAGCGATGCTATAGAGGGCTTCGCCGCGAAAGCCGAAAGAGGTGATGCGGTCCAGGTCGGCGGCGCGGTACAGTTTGCTGGTTGCGTGGCGTTGCGCTGCGAGCGGCAATTCGGCAGCGGGAATGCCATGCCCGTCGTCGGTCACCTGGAGGAGGCGCTGGCCTCCTTCCCTGATCTCGACTTGCACCTCGGTCGCGCCGGCGTCAAGGCTGTTTTCGATCAGTTCTTTAGCGACGTTTGCCGGGCGTTCAACCACTTCACCGGCGGCGATTTTGGCGGCTACGTCCTGAGAAAGAAGCTGAATGGCCATAGTGCCTAAAGTATACCATTTTTGCGTGTAATCGTTGCCGCGGCGCGTTTTACGATCCTGTCCCCATCACAGTTTGCGATGTTGGAAAAGGCCAGCGCGCGGAGAGTAAGGTGCAGGTTGATGGGGAGACTTCAAGATGAGTGTCATTGTCTTGGCGGTTGTCTTCGGGCTACCATTGGCTATGCGAAATAGGTCAGGACCGTCAGTCGCTTTCTCGATTTTGGGTAACATTTCGGAGGGCTGCCAGCTGTTTGATGCCCAAGGATAGCAGTGGGGCGACTTTGAGCGAAGTCAGCGCCAAGCAGGGGAAAGTCAGCCCGCGGCCTGTGAAGGAGGGGGATATTGGCGAGTTGAGTCGACGAATAGATGCTCCTCGCCGGCTACGTCGACGATCAAGATTGCGACGGACCGATCCGGAGCGCGGTCACGATTATGGCCAGCGGGGCGGACGGGCAGCGCGCAGGAATAGGCTCCTTCAACAAGAACGCTCTTGCCGGCGGGCGCGTCCACTAGTTCGGGCTGCAGGGTTTTGCCGTCGAAGTTCGGATCGATCAGAACTGCTCGCGCTTGCGCGCGCCAGTCTGGCGGCAATTCAACATTCGCATTGGCGGCCAGACGAGCAACTTGCGGGCTCTGAAATTGTACGATCTGAACGGTCAGCCGGTCGTCATCCTGGAGGAGTCGGATATCCGCTGCGGGGCTGGCGTGCAGGTCTTGCCATTGTAGGCTGCTGTGGACGGAATCCTCCCCGCCAAGACGTAAGATCTGATAGCCGCTACCCTGTCGAACGCTGACGCCTTTGACACCATGCTCCGGACTGACGCAGTTTTCGTCGGCAGAGGGGACCGAGGCAACGGAAGGCAGGTGGCGGCTGAGGCGACCCGCGGCCGTGCGCACGGCGCGCCAGGAACTGTCGCAGCCGATCCAGTCACGACCCAGCTTTTGGGCCACTGTGGGTGTCGTGCCGGAGCCGACAAATGGGTCGAGGACGAGATCTGCGGGATCGCTGGCCGTTTCCAGGATCCGCTGCAGCAGCCGCTCGGTTTTCTGCGTGGGGTAGTTTTCGTCCTCGCCGGGTACAGTCCCTAGTCCGGGGACGTCGTCCCACAAATTGTCGACCGGCCTGGTGAGGATGTAGCGGTTGCGGCCGCGTTGGGTGAGATGGTACTTCACGCCAATGTTGCCGCCATTGGAAGCGTATACGCGTTGCGCGTCCTCATCGACAATCACATTGCCGCCGAAAGGGGCATACAGCCGCCCCTCAGCAGACAGGGAGGCCAGTCGCTCGAAACTATATGTGCCGGGATCCGAAGTGCGGAAGAAGCCGCGTTCGTCACGCATGAACTGAGCGGCGGCGTCTTTCTCGCTGAGGACGATCTCGCGTTTAGGGGCATTCCAGACGGGCCGACCCTGTGGTGTCCTGCGAAAGATGTGGATTGCCTGGGCGCTATTGGGAAAGTAGCGGGCATGGACTTTGGCGCCGCGCATGGTCTGGCTGCGCCAGAACACGGTGTTGAGATGCGAATCGGGGCCGAAGATCTCTGCCAGCAGCAGGAGCAGGGGGGCCTGCATGCGGTGATCGCAGTGGAGCCAGATCGTGCCATCGGGGTGCAACAGGTCGCGCAGGAGGAGCAGGCGATCGGCCAGGAATTGGAGATAGGCGCCCGGCTGCCAGATGTCGTCGTAGGCGGTCAGTTCGCCCAGTGTGGGCTGCCCTTTGCCACGCAGACGAATGCGGCTGGTGTAGCTACGGTTCGAGTTGTAGGGCGGGTCCAAGTAGACCAGGCGGACGCTGCCGCGATAGCCGTTGGCGAGCAGCCAGGAGAGCGAATCGAAGTTGTCGCCATAGAGAATGAGGCCGCCTCTGTTTGCGTCGGAGAATTGCGGAGGGTAGCGCTCCACTTGCTGGACTGGGGGGCGGGACGGCTCTACTTGCAGCTGCTTATGCGGCCACTGGAGGGTGATCTGATCTTCTGTGCGGGTTTGCCGCGAGGTCCCGGCTGACATGAAGGTTGAGCGCTCCGGGTTAGGTTGCCTGGTTCTGGTTTGCGGGACTCTGCCACCTGAATCGATCGGATTCAGCACTTTCATTCCGGTCAGCACAAGCTTGGATGCCAATCGAAAGACCCGGCAGCGCCACTACATGCTGCCGGGTCCTGTATTCTGCAGTCGAGATGAAGGAGCGCGAAGTCCGCTGGCAAGCCAACGTCATCGGTACAAGCGGCGGGCCGGGAAAGTATCCTGCTTACCCTTCGGCGTCGCCACGATGGCGTTTTTGGCGGATGGCCGCGCTGACGGATCAGTCCCGCCGCGAATCTCCTCCGGTCATCGCAGGAACGAAATGCACTTCGCTGTCCGGTCCCACGGCGGCGCGCAGGCCGCGGTTCTGTACAGCGCCGTCGACGGCAACTGTCCAGCCGGGCCGGATGCGTCCTTCATCGATGATGCGGTCGGCGACCCCGGGGAAGCGTTCCTCCAAGGCCGCGACAAGCTCACGCACCGATTCGCCCTCTGCTTCGACGATCTGCTGACCGTCAGTGAGTGCGCGCATCAGTGGAGGAATCCAGACCTTGGCCACGCTCAATCGTCTCCCGGAACCAGTTCAGCACTTTCGGCCTCTCTGGCCCACATGGCTTCAAGCAGATTGGCCGGTGAGATCGGCAGCTTATCCATGCGGACGCCGGTGGCCTGGTAGACGGCGTTGGCGACTGCGCCAGCGGGCGGCACGATATTGACCTCACCGACACCGCGCACTCCATAGGGGTGAGCGGGATGGGGAACCTCGACCATAATCGTTTCGATCATGGGCAGGTCCAGAGCGGTGGGCATGCGGTAATCGAGCAGGCTGGCGTTGAGCAGATGCCCTTCTTCGTCGTAGATGTACTCTTCATTGATGGCCCAGCCGATGCCTTGGGCGACGCCGCCCTGCATCTGCCCTTCGACATAGGAAGGATGGATGGCCTTGCCTACGTCCTGGGCTATGGTGTAGCGAAGAATGGTGATCTTGCCCGTTTCCGGATCGACTTCAATGTCGACACACTGGGTAGAGAACCCAGGGCCGAAGTCCTGCGGATGCACTGTCGAACTGGCCATGAGGGGCTCGTCGCGCTGGACGAGACCGGCGGCTTCGATGAAAGGAAGTCTTTCGGCGCCAGCACTGAATACGCCGTCCTCGTAGCCTACATCGTCGGGAGCGACTTCCCAGTGTTCGGCCAAACGACGCTTCATCTCTTTTTTGAGTTGCTGGCCGAGGTTGTAAGCGGCCAGGCCGGTGGCAAAGGTGGTACGGCTGCCGCCGGTCACGTCATTGTATGAGACGGTGTCGGTATCGACGACACGGGCCCTGACCTGTTCGTACTCGATATCCATGGCCTCGGCCAACTGCATGGCGATCGAGGCCCTAGAGCCGCCGATATCGGTGGAGGCCTCACTGAGATTGACGCTGCCGTCGGGGTTGAGCACGGCCGTGGCGCTGGACTGGCCGCCCCAGTTGTTCCAGTAGCCGGAAGCGATGCCGCGGCCGCGATATTTGCCATCGAGCGGCGTCTGGTAGTGCTCGGAATCCCGAATAGCCTCTACCGTTTCGATATGACCGATGCGGGCGTACTGGAGACCGTCCGGGCGGCGGTCGTTCTCTTTTGCACCGTTGAGAAGGCGGAATTCGGCCGCGTCCATACCCAGCTTTTCGGCGAGTTCATCGACGACGCTTTCGACGGCAAAGGCAACATTGGTGCCCCCCGGCGCACGGTAGGCGGCGCTGCGGGGCCGGTTGACGATTATGTCATAGCCATCTACCTGAAGGTTATCGATGGCGTAGGGGGCAAGGCTCACGTTGGCCGCGGCCTCGACCGGTGAGCCGGGATAGGCGCCGGCCTCGTAGTATAGCTCGGCCAGGGCGGCGGAGATTTTGCCATCAGCATCGACGCCGATTTTGACGCGGATATTCGAGCCGGAGGTGGGCCCGGTGGCGGCCAGAACGTCGGCGCGGCTCATGACGATTTTGACCGGTTCATAGCCGGCCTTTTTGGAAAGTACCACGGCGACCGGCTCAACATAGACGTTGATCTTGCCGCCGAAGCCGCCGCCGATTTCAGTCGGTACGACCTTTAGACGGGAGACGGGAATCTTCAGGATTTCGCAGACCTGGCCGCGTACCGCGAACGAGCCTTGGGTACTGGTCCAGATCGTGATTTGGCCGTCAGCACTATAGAGGGCAGTTGCGGCATGTGGTTCAATGTAGCCCTGGTGGACGGTTTCAGTGCGGAAGGTGCGGTCCACGACCAGGTGGGCGCCGGCAAAGCCAGCGTCGAGGTCGCCGCGCTGGTGGCGGAAGAAAGAGGCCAGATTTGTCGGCTCTGAGCCGATTTCGCCCATCGAATCGGTGCGCAGCGTTTCCAGGAGGACAGGCGCATTGTCTGCAAGGGCATCGTCCACTGTCATCACAGGGGGAAGCACTTCGTAGTCGATTTCGATCAGCTCGGCGGCCTCTCTGGCGATATGCGGATTGACCGCGGCGACGCCTGCTACGGCGTGGCCGTGGTATAGCGCCTTTTCCTGGGCCAGAACGTTGTCGCTCAGGTATTTGAGATTGATAGCACCTTCGCCCAGGTCTTCGACTTTGTCCTCGGCCACAGGCAGGTCGTCAGCGGTGGCGACTGCGCGCACGCCAGGCAGGGCTTCGGCCTTGCTGGTGTCGATGGATCGAATGCGGGCGTGGGCGTGGGGACTGCGCAGGACGAAGCCATGCAGCAGCCCGGTCATCTGCACATCGGCGGCATAGACGGCGCGGCCGGTTACTTTGTCTACACCGTCCGGCCGCACAGGACGCGTGCCAATAACCTTGTAGCCGTTCTGGCCGTTGGCGGCCAGTTGACCAGTTCCATTCTGTTTCGAAGCGGCCATTTTATTTTCTCCTGGGCGCTAGGCGTCGCCTTCGGCCACGTCCAACACTGCCCGCACGATTTTGTCATAGCCTGTGCAACGGCAGAGGTTTCCTGCCAGCCAGAGGCGCACATCGTACTCGCTGGGGCTGGGGTTATCGTCCAACAACGCTTTGGCCGAGACGATGAATCCCGGTGTGCAGATGCCACATTGCAGAGAGGCATGCTCCAGGAACTTCTGCTGGAGAGGATGCAACTGTCCATCCTCGGCGATGCCTTCGATAGTCACGACGGTGCGGCCTTCAATCTCCGGCGCAAGCACAAGGCAGGAGTTAACGAGAACTCCGTCCAGGAGGACGTTGCAAGCGCCGCAGTTGCCGTTGCCGCAGCCTTCTTTGCTGCCGATCAATCCCAGATTGTCGCGCAGCGCCTCGAGCAGAGTCTGACGAGGTTCGCAAAGGAAAATAGTTTCTTCGCCATTCAGGTTTGTTTCTACAGCGATCTTTTTAGCCATGTCCGTTCAGTCTCCCCAATTCGTCAACAGTTTTGGTGCCTCGTGCCCGGTCGATAGCGATTCGCAAAGCGCGCTGTGTCAGCACACCTGACAGATGTTTGCGCTGGGCGATCGTTCCCCGCATGTCGCTGATCGGTCGCGCCGCGTCATTGGCCAGTGCGGCGGCGGCGGCCAGAGTCTCTTCGGAGGCGGGTTGACCGGCCAACGCGTCGCCTGCCTCTTGCACGAACAAGGGTGTTGGGGCGACAGCGCCGAGAGAGACGCGAGCGGATTGGATTGTACTCTTGTCGTCGCTGAGGACAACAGAGGCGCCGGCGCCGACAACGGCGATGTCCATCTCGTTGCGTGGGATGAATCGCAGATAGGCTGCGCCGAAGTTCGCGGGCGGCGTGGGAAATTCCAACGCGACCAGGAATTCGCCGTTTTCAAGTACATTGCGGCCTGGCGCGGTGCAGAAGTCTTCGACAGCGACTGAACGGCGGCCGTTGGGGCCGGCAATTTGACAGGTGACGCTGTGGGCAATCAGGTTAGGAATCGAATCGGCGGCTGGAGAAGAGTTACACAGATTGCCGCCGAGGCTGGCGCGCCCCTGGATTTGCGTGCCGCCGATCAGATGCGTTGAATCGATCAGAGCTGGATAAGCGTCGCGAACGGACTGATTGGCGTTGATCGTATGGCAGGATACGGAAGCGCCAATGGTCAGGCCATCGCTGCTGACCGAGATCGCCATCAATTCGGGAATCCGCTTCAGGTCAACGATTGTGTCAAGTTCAAGGCGTCCTTCCTGGAGCTGAGCGATCAGGTCGGTGCCTCCGCTCAGCGGTCGGGCCTTCTCGCCACTGCCAGCTAGTGCCGAGATTGCCTCATCCACATTGTTGGGTGCTACATATTCTAATGCTTGCAAAGAACTACCTCCTCGATTGGTACGCGTGTTGGAAACTATAAGCGCAATTCTATTGTTGAAATCCGCGTTGGGCTACGAAGGTAATAAGCAAATTGGAAGGAATCTTTATCGGTTCAGTTATACCATAAGATCAGTCGAGAGGAAAAACCGCTGCACAGATTTTCTCGTTACGCGCCGGATTCTAATATCTGGTTCGGCGGGGCGCGTTTTTGCAGTATCGAGGTTTATTTCGACTTGGAGTATGATAGCAGCGGCTGTGTTGCCGGCCAACTCAAACTATCTTGCCTCTCACATCGGCCCGATCGGATGAAACTACTTTACCTTGCCATAGCCTATATTGGGGGCGTAGCCGCAGGTCAGCTGCTGTGGCAACAGGGATGGTTTGGCTGTGGAATCGGCGACCTCTATTGGATCACAGCGCTGGCACTGATCCCAGTTTTTTTGTGGATAGACGCCAGGGCCATAGGCAGTGTTTCGGAGCCTTTGCGCTGGCCGGCTGCGGCCGGTTTTGTTCCGCCGCGGGGGACCCCCTCCGGCTGGCTGATTGGTGGGTTAGTGCTTGCCGGAATGTGCGGCATACTGCGCCTGGGTTCGCAGCCGCCCCTACCCTGCACCGGGCCATCCGACCTGGCTTATTACAACGTCGACGCCGGGGCCAGAGAATACACAGTAGCAGTTGTAGACGGCTATGTTGCAAGTTATCCGGTCCTGAAAAACGGTCAGTGGCGTCTGGATGTTGAGGTGGAGTCTCTGGAGCTTGATGGCGAGACAAAAAGGGTAAATGGGCGAATACGGCTCAATACGGGGGGCGACTATCGCTATCGCTTCGGCGAAAGTGTGCGGGTCAGGGGCCAGCTGACGGAGCCGCCGGTCTTCGAAGACTTTGACTACCGGGCTTATCTGGCGCGCAAACAGATACACAGCCTTATGCAGCGGGCACGCGTCGAGCCGCAGCCGGGGATGCTGCGGGGAGGGTTCCTGTTGCAGTACGTCTATGGCCTGCGGACGCGGGGCGAAAAACTGCTCAACCGCCTCCTGCCTGAGCCGTATGCGGCGCTGGCAAACGGAATGCTTTTGGGCATTGAAGCCGGCATTCCCGATGCGTTGTACGATCAGTTCAACCTCACGGGCACCAGCCACGTGATCGTGATCAGCGGCAGCAATGTAGCGGTGGTGGCCGGCGTGCTGATGGCGTTGGGAATCAGGTTGTTTGGAAGGCGCGGCGCGCTGTGGCCGACACTGGCCGGCCTTGGTTTTTACGTGGTCCTGGTGGGCGGTGACGCCGCTGTATTGCGGGCGGCATTGATGGGCGGACTGTTTGTAGTGGCTTCGGTTTTGGGCAGGCAAAGCACGGCGCTGGCAAGCCTGTCGGCAGCCTGCTGGGGGATGACGCTGTGGAATCCCCTCACGCTCTGGGATGTCGGTTTTCAGCTAAGCAGCGCTGCCACGGTCGGACTGGTCCTGATCAGTCCGGCATTAACGGACGTCTCTACGTCGCTTTGGCACCAGGTGAGGAAGGGTTTAGGGCATAAGGGAGCTGCGCCGAATGGTTCCCCAGGGTACATTCTCATACCCTGGTCCGTCGGAAACTGGCTGCGGGATAGCCTGCTGTTGACAATCGCGGCCACCGCAACATCTTTTCCGCTCATCGTTCTTTACTTTGGACGTCTCAGCCTGACCAGTCTGCTTGCTAACGTGCTAATCGCGCCGGTGCAACCGTTAATAATGACAGTTGGTGGCCTGGGGTTGGTTGTCGGAATTGTCGGGCTGGAATGGGTTGCACAGTACTTGCTGGTAATACCTTACGCCAGTTTATGGTGGACGACGATGATCGTGAAGTGGCTCGCGTCTTTCGAGGGCGGCAGCGTTGAAGTCTACTCATATAGGGGAGTTCTTACGGCTCTAATCTATGCCGCTATTCTGGGGGTGTACTGGCGAAGGCCCATAGCGGAGTCCCTGAGCCGTCTTGGGCACAAAGCCGTCCGCTTTGCGATGGTGAAACAGGGCGAGACCGCAGGCGGCCGGCAGTTGGCGCACGTTGCGGGGGCAGTTCCCACCTGGACGATTGGCATCGCGGCGATGGTTGCCGGCCTGATGTGGTGGCTGGCGTTGACACAGCCCGACGGTCGACTTCACATCCATTTCCTGGACGTTGGCCAGGGGGACGGCATCTTTATTCAGACGCCGAGCGGGCGGCAGGTGCTGATTGACGGAGGCGATGACCGCCAGCAGTTGTTCGCTGAACTGGGCGCGGTGATGCCTTTCTGGGACAGGCAGATTGACCAGGCGATCGTGACCCACCCCGACCGGGATCATATTGCGGGCCAAGTCGAACTGCCCGGACGATTCAAGGTCGGCCAGGCTATCATCAGTGAAAATTTGCGCGGTCACGAGGATTCGCGGGCGTGGCTGGCTGCTATGGATGCGGAGAGAGTGCCGGTAGAGGGTTTGCAGAAAGGCGGCTGGTTGGATCTTGGTGACGGGGTTACGCTGTGGGCGCTATGGCCGCCGCCGGAAGAGGAGATGCGGGGACTGGACGAGAACGACAAGAACGAGCGGTCGCTGGTGTTGAAGCTGAACTACGGTGCGTTCTCGGCGCTGTTGACAGGCGACGCCGGCCTGGCGAGCGAGGAGCGGCTGCTGCGCGAGGGGCAGCCAATCGCGGCGCGAGTGCTGAAGGTCGGGCACCACGGCAGCGAAACCAGCAGCAGCAGGGCGTTTGTCGAGGCGGTCGGCCCGGGTGTAGCAGTAATTCAGGTTGGGGCCAACAACGGGTTCGGGCACCCACACGCGGATGTATTGGAGATTTTGGGCGGGCGGCTGGTTCTGCGCAATGACAGGGAAGGGCGCGTCCACGTTAGCAGTGACGGGCAGCTGATGTGGATCAGGACGGAGAGAGGTGAAATACCGGCCCTACTGGAACGGAGCGACGCGGCCCGTTCACTCGGTGTGGTTGAGAAACGAGACAACCAGCAACAGTAGGTGAAGGAAAGGTAGTTGGGATGGGTCGCGGCGTCTTCACGACCAAAGTTTTGCCATTGCCTGGGGGCGATTCAGGTAAGCGGACAGGTCTGTCGGCAGATCCAGAATCAGATCAGCACTGCTGAAATTTTGCGTTGCTCCCATGCCGCACAGGAGCCCCACCTGCACCGCGCCGACTGCTTCGCCAACGCGCAATTGCAGTTCGGTATCGCCAACCACCAAGCACGCTTCGGCGGGCAGATTCAAGATCTCAAGCACTCTCAGCAGCCCCTCGCTGTTAGGAGAAGGCTTGCGGAGGTCGTCGCGAGTGACGATGGCGTCGAACAGGTCAGCGGGCAGGTCGGCGCGTTGGTAAAAGGAATCGAGTTCCTGTCGCGTACGTGTTGTAATCAGTGCCACCTTGTACTGCTGCCGCAGCTCGATCAGCAGTTCAGGCACGCCTTCGCGCAGCTGTTGGGTCTCGGTGGAGGGGAAGCCCCGAACACCCTGGAGCCGGTGGGTAAGCCGGCGAGCGTCGTCGTGGAGCCTGAGCCAGGAGAGCAGGCTGATGATGGCCAGAGAGGGTCCTTCCATCCACGCCATAAAGCGGCGGAAAAACAGTTCCCGCCGTTCTTGAGGCCAGATTCGTTCCAATCGGACAAAGCGCTGGGCCAGTTCGCTAGCCAGCGACCAGTCAAGGTGGGTTAGTGTTCCGTCCAGATCGAAGACAATGCCTTCGATCCAGTGGCCGCCGATCAGTCCGGGGATCTGAATCTCGTCTTGCTGTTGGGTGGATTCGAATGGCTCCAGATCACGCAGCTTACGGAAGACATAAACGAGGAGGGCACGGACGCTGGCGATTGTCGGTGTTATCAGAAGGACACCAAGCACGCCGAAAACAAGAGCGGCGCTGATGATGCCGGTAAAAGTAACGGCGGGATGCAAACGCACGCGGCGTCCGACAAGACGGGGGATGAGGTATACGCTTTCGACCTGAGTAATGATGACGTAAAAAATCAGAACGATAATGGCGAAAGGTAGATGGCCCATAGGGAGCCAGGTCGAGCCCTGCAATAGAGCAACAAGAGTGCCGATCGCGCCGCTGATGCCGGGTCCGACGGTTGGCAGAAACTCAAGTACGCCGGCGAGCAGGGCCAGGGCGGCGGCATTGGGAAGCCCGAGGATTGACATGATAATCCAGGTAATAGAGCCGACAACGAGGCCCAGAACCAGTTGCCCGCGCAGGAATGCCATCCAGATTGCGCCCAGTTCCTGGGACATACGCTGGACATCATCCCGGTATTCCGATGGCAAAGCATTCATTACCATGCGCTGCAGCTTGATTATGTCCTTTAGCAGCCAGAAGCCCAATACCAGTACATAGAGGGTCGCCAACACACCGGTTGTGAAAGTGGCGGCCAGGCCCAGGGCACCGGCGCCGGCCTGCGACAGGACGTTTTGAATTACGGTTCCCAATTGTTGCAGAATATTGTTGATGGTCAGGTTTATGCCGAAGACGGGAAGCAGGGGACCTGGGTCGGTCGACTGAAGGTCGGTCACAAGCGTATCCAGCAGCACAACCAGAGATTCGAACGAAGAGACAACGCGCGGCACGAAGATGGCGACCATTACGATCAGGATGAGAATGACCAACAGGTAGACCGCAACGATTGAGGTGGCCCGGCTCCAACCGGTGCGCTGCTGCACCCAACTGACCGGCTGGTAGAGGACAAAGGTGAGGAGCAGCGCGATGATTGTCGGCTGAATCATTACCCTGAACGCGTAGAGGAGCAGCACGGCCAGGAGGCCGAGGGTGGCCGACACAACTATTTTTGTGGTTGTACTCCAACTCTTGGTACTCATATTTGTAAGGGAAGCGAGAGGGTGCACCCTCCGATCCGCCCGTATCTCCGACTGAGGCAGTGTACCAAAAAGGTCACAGTTCAGACTATCTGAAAATGGTAAATCTCGTCAACGGCCAGTAACGCACCCAGATCCGCCCCTTGATCATGTCGCGGTGAACCGGGCCAAAAGTGCGGCTGTCATTGCTATTGTCGCGGTTGTCGCCGAGAACGAAAAATAGATCGTCGGCCAAAGTAACAGGGCCGAAGCTGTCAGCGGCGTCTCCGTAGCTGGCGGGCGACTTCAGGTCGTTTGCGCCTGCGAGGGTGCGCCGGCTTGACGAGCCGACATCCGAGGAGGACACTTCACGGCCGTCGACAAGGATTTTGCCCTGAAGAATCTCGATCGTTTGGCCGGGTAATCCAACGACTCGCTTGATTATCAGCGGACGGGATTCGGGC
The DNA here is from genome assembly GCA_963662575.1 of Caldilineaceae bacterium. Taxonomy (GTDB): domain Bacteria; phylum Chloroflexota; class Anaerolineae; order Caldilineales; family Caldilineaceae; genus Bin5. The sequence goes on along the minus strand of OY759723.1, from coordinate 3,048,805 downwards.
AGGTCCAACACGACAATTTCGTTATGGCGGGGACCATGGAAGTAGTAGCTTACTTTTTCCATGATCAGCCGCTCCTCGGGCCGCAGATTAGGCTGCATACTCTGCCCCCGCACAATTGTTGCCTGTGCCAGGAAGAGGTGAATCAGCGCCGCCAGGAAGAGTGCGGGGAGGATGATCTGTAATACTTCTTTGAACGCCGAGAGGACGGAAGCGGTTGTGGACAAGCTGTTTGATTCGGGGGCCAAATGCCCGACAGCCGGACTGTCGGCGCTGGTTGGCGCAAACAGCCCGGCAGGGCCTGGTCGGCTCGATTTCTCCGCAGGGAGGACCCCGGACTGCGGATCATCCGTAGGCGGCAACTCGTGAGGACTGGACTGCTCCTCCTGATTTCGAGTCGACATCATCATCGATCGTTAGGGCTTGCTAAGTGACCAGATACAGAGTCACGGCATTCTATCGACGGGGGCGGCCGTTCCGTCCACCGCGGTCCCGCTCGCGACCGCCGCCACGACCGCCGCTGCGTTCCCGTTCGCGACCGCCGCCGCCGCCGCCGCCGCGCCGTCCGCCGCGGTCGCGGTCACGCGCTTCCTCAGCGCTCCAGCCCTCCAATACGGCCTGGCGGCTGAGGCGAATTTTGCCGGCCGGGTCGATGTCGATCACCATGGTCGTGAGTTCATCGCCGACGTTGGCGATCTCCTCGACATTGTTGACGCGGTAGTCGGCCAACTGACTGATATGGACAAGTCCGTCCACGCCGGGCAGCAGGTTGACAAAGGCGCCATAGGCTTCGACTCTCACAACCTGCCCGGTGTAGATCTTGCCAACTTCGACCTCTTCGGTCAGGGATTCGATTTCGCGGCGAGCCTCTTCGGCGGCGAGTCCATTTTGGCCAGAGATAAAGACGGAGCCATCGTCGTCGATATCGATCTTGACTTCGTAACGTTCCTGCAGAGCACGAACGGTTTTGCCGCCCGGGCCGATAATCTTGCCTATCTTTTCCGGGTCCACGTTTACGGTGAGAATGCGCGGTGCGAAGGGGCTGAGTTCCTCGCGGGATTCGGGGAGCACTTCCAGCATCTTTTCCATGATGTGCATGCGCCCGCGCTTGGCCTGCTCCAGCGCGATTCGCAGGATGTCAAAGTCCAGCCCTTTGACTTTGAGATCCATCTGCAGGGCAGTGATGCCATGTCCGCTGCCTGCGACTTTGAAATCCATGTCGCCGAGGTGGTCTTCGAGGCCCTGGATATCGGAAAGTACTACGTAGTCGCCGGTTTCCTGATCCTGCACGAGGCCCATGGCGATACCGGAAACGGGGGCATCGATGGGGACGCCGGCGTCCATCAGCGCCAAGGTGCTGCCACAGACGGAGCCCATACTGGTGGAGCCGTTGCTGCTGACAGCTTCGCTCACCAGGCGCAAGGTGTAGGGAAACTCGTCGGGAATCACCGTCTGGAGTGCCCGCTCCGCCAAGGCGCCGTGGCCGATTTCGCGGCGTTTCGGTCCCCGCATGGGGTAGGCTTCGCCGGTGGAATAGGGCGGGAAGTTATAGTGATGGATATAGCGCTTATCATCTTCGGGCTGCAATGTATACATGCGTTGGGCATCGCCGGGCGTACCCAAGGTCGCGATGGTCAGGACGTGGGTTTCGCCGCGCATAAACAGGCCGCTGCCGTGGACGCGGGGCAAGTTGCCAACCTGTACCTGGATGGGGCGAACGGTTTCGGGGTCGCGGCCGTCAGGGCGGACTTTATCGTCGAGGATACGCCGCCGCACAGCATCTTTATGCAGGCTGTCGAGCGTGTCATCCACATCGCCGGCATCGACTTCCGCGGCGTTGATCGGATCGGCCAGGGCCTCCAGCGTTTCGGTGCGGACCTCGGCAAGACGTGCTTTGCGGTCGCCACGGTCCGTGGTCTCACTCACGGCTGCGTATACCTTGTCGCGCGCCAGTTGGTTGACCTTTTCGACGGTGTGCTCGGCGGCAGCAAAGACGGGAAAGTCGGTGTACTTTTCCTTGCCGATGTCCGCCTGCATCTGCTGGATCGTCTGGATAGCGGGCTGCATGGATTCATAGGCCAGGCGGAGCCCGTCCAGCATGATCTCTTCCGGCAGTTCGCTGGCACCTGCTTCCACCATCAAGATATTATCGGCGGTGCCGGCAACCTGAAGGCCGAGCGTGCTCAGCTCCATGTCGGAGGCGGTTGGGTTGACGACCAGCTCGCCGTCCACATAGGCAACAGAGGCGGCGCCGACGGGCCCGCTAAAGGGGATCTCGCTGATCGAGAGCGCGGCTGAAGCGGCGATGATGGCCAGCGTGTCGATAAGATGCTCGCCGTCCGAGCTGAGTGCGGTAAGGACGACCTGGACTTCGTTGCGCATGCCCTTGGGGAAGAGGGGGCGAAGCGGGCGGTCCACCAGACGACAGAGGAGAATTCCTTGTTCGCTGGGCCGGCCTTCACGGCGGAAGAGGTTGCCGGGGATCCGTCCAGCGGCGTAGAGTTTTTCTTCAAAGTCGACGGTCAGGGGAAAGAAGTTGATTCCCGGCCGCACGCCTCTATCCATCGTGGCGGTGGCAAGGATAACGGTGTCACCACAACGGACGGTGACGGCGCCGCCGGCCTGTTGGGCGAGGACTCCGGTCTCGATGCTTAATGCTTTGTCGCCCAAAGTCGTGTTATAGACCTGGGCGCCTTCAAATAATCTGAGTTGATCCATCTTTGTTCACCTCGAATTGAACTTTGCGCGGCTCTCCAGGAAGGCAGAGCGCATGGGCGGCGCCATCGGTTCGTGCAGATACCAATGCCGACAACGCATCCGGCGTCGCGGCCACCGGCGAGCGAGATTGTTGGGTTTTACGGCCAAAACTGCTGCTTAAACAGCTTCATTCCAACGATCTTTCAGCGCAATGTTTCGAGGTGCGGAACTGGAGAACGGATCGAAACGCACGTTTAGGTGCGCACACGACCTACTTAACGGTGGCTTCGGTCCATTCTCCAATGCCGGACCTCGGTGGCAGTAGTCTGCCTGACACATTACACTGAGCGCCGGGTGCATCTACGAGCGGAGGGCGCCAACTTTTCGTGTGTTTCTGTCGCGCCATGGGGCGCTATGTAGAATGTCTTCCGCCGGGAACAGATTTCAACCTCTGGAGCGCCGCTCTTTGGGAGCGAGACTACTGGGCATTTTCGGCAGAAGAGCATTCAAATCAAAAGGGCGGACATTCGTCAAATCCGCCCCTTCCAAACCAATTATCGCCGCAAACCCAGCCTGCCAATCAGCTGGCGGTAGCGGTTCACGTCCTTTCTGGCCAGATATGCCAGATGGCGGCGACGCTGGCCGACAAGCTTCAGCAGTCCCCGGCGTGACCCTTCATCATGCTTATGGCCCTTGAGGTGGTCGGTCAACGCATTGATGCGGGTAGTCAGCAGCGCGACCTGCACTTCTGGCGATCCTGTATCCTGCTCGAATGTCCGATACTCCTCGATAATTTTGGTCTTTTCTTCCGGCGATATACTCATTTGGTACTCCTGGACTCCTTTCCTCATGTACCAGGGAAATTCAGTGGGAAGAACTGAGTGCAAGTTTTCCCTAGCAGGCGGTTACAACCCTTTGAGAGCCGAATCATCGCTGGAATACCGAGGCGAATGATCCAGCCTGCACTGAATCAGTTTAGCACAGGATCGGTAGGCGACCAAACTTTCCGGGTTACTTCACTATACGTAATATCTTTCTGTACGGTTCCGCACAGGGACACGAGCTAGTGAATGACTGGGCGAAACTCGCCAGTCAGCGGACACCGAGGTGCAGGATTCCGCTGCGAAGGTAGCAATGCGGGCGTCCATTCTTGACGGAAATGCGGAGAAGGGAGGCAGCTGGAAACGCGCGGTATTGCGGGGACGCACGCTGGCTCAACGATCTCTTGATGCTCTGATCGGCTGCGATTATAATGGGCCTGACGCGCAGTACAGTTTGGAGGCGGCTGGCAGCCATGACCTGCCGATTCGGCCTGCACAGCAAATAGATAGCAAGAGCTGCGGCACCTATTGAGCCACATACGGTGTCTGTCTTGAGCAGCCTTTTGTCGGCACCGCCATTCAGGCTATCCCATCGTGTATTTGCTGGCGGCCGCCACTTTGGATGAGGCGCACAGCTGGAATGACGCCGAACGGTGGGTGAGGCATGGTTTTGGGCGGGGGCGTTGCGGGGGCGGAGCCCCTGCACAAGGGAGGGCCGAAGGCCCGACCGCCCAGAACTGCAGTGGTCAGTGGTCAGAGACTGTGGCGCCTGATTCAGAGGTGGCATTGGCTGAGTAGTTACCAGAATAGAAACTTTTGCCTCCATTCAGGAGAACCGTGGGTTGGATAGTTCTTTGGCCATGTCGATAAAGAAAGAAGCAGGTCGTCTTGGTTTCGACTTTTGCCGTATAGTCAAGGTAGAGGAGGCGGCGCATGGAGACTTTTTTGCGCGCTGGCTGGAGTTGGGCCGGGCTGGCGAGATGGCTTACCTGGCGCGCAATCTGGAAAAGAGGCGAAATCCAGCCCTGCTGGCAGAGACAGGCGAACCCTATCGCTCGTTGATCGTGGTGGGCGTTGACTATCATCGTTTCGACCTGGCGCCGGAACTCCTGGCCGACCCGGCGCGCGGGATAATTGCCCGCTATGCATGGGGGGATGACTACCACGAGATCATACGTCCGCTGCTCTATGAACTGGATGGTTGGCTGCGCGCCGAGACCGGCCGCACGACTTTGGGGAAGGGGCTGGTGGATACGGGACCGGTTCTGGAACGTGACTGGGCGCACCAGGCCGGCGTTGGATTCACGGGCAAGAACTGCTGCACGATACACCCGCAACGGGGAAGCTGGCTCTTCCTGGCGACGCTACTCGTACCTGAAGTATTGGCCTGCGACCCACCTGGGGTCGCGGTGCAGGCCAAGGCACCCAAAATGGAGGCAACGCTGGCTGGATTGCCGGCCGACGGGGACTTTGGGGCGTGGCAGTTGCAGGGCGAAGAACATACGCCGGAAATGGGACGACAGCGCGCGACAAAAGGCGGCAGCGGGAGGCCGTCTGAAATACAACTGGCAACGTGCGGCCACTGTACGCGCTGTCTGGATGCTTGCCCGACCGGCGCCTTTGTGGGTCCTTTTCATCTGGACCCGCAGCGCTGCATTTCCTACTGGACGATAGAGTCACGGCAGGCCATTCCCCGCCGGTTGCGGGGCCTGTTCGGGAACAGGATTTTCGGCTGCGACATTTGTCAGGAGGTTTGCCCCTGGAATCAGCGGTTGGCGGAGCGCAGGCCGCTGTTGAAAGGGCTGGAGGCGCAAAAGGACCGCGTCGCGCCGCGGCTGCTGGAGGGGTTCGATCGGCAGATGCCCTACTGGTTGGAGCCGCAAGCTTTTGCGGAACGATGGCGGCGGTCGCCATTGAAACGTGCAAAGCGGGTTGGGATGCTGCGAAATGTTTGCGTTGCGCTCGGGAACTGGGCCGACCCAACAGTTTTTCCCGGATTGGACGCGGCCGCTGGCGACGAAACGGCATTGGTACGCGGTCACGCGGCCTGGGCGCTGGGTGAGCTGCTGCGCCGCCATAACGATGAACGGGCTGCGGCCCGGCTGCATTCCCTCATGGCCCATGAGACAGACGCGTGGGTGCGGGAAGAGATCGGCTTGGCGCAAGGGGCTGGGGCATGAAACTTTAACCGCGAGCAGTCGTAGAGTTGTTTATAGCCATATCGCCGGACGCTGGATTGCCGAGCATGGCCATGTTTACGACAAAGGAGAGTTTTAATGGATATCGGACGAGCGTTGACATACTTTTCAGATGATGATCGTTGGGTCGAGAAGACGGCCATAGGCACGGGGTTGCTTCTGATCAGTTCATTGCTCCTGGTGGCGCTGGTCGGCATTCTGGGCTACTTTATCCTGTTCGGCTACCTGGTTCGACTGATCAAAAACGTGCGCGATGATGCACATCCGGTCTTGCCGGAATGGGACCAGTGGGGAGACGATCTTGTTCGCGGGGTGAAACTGGCCGCTGTTTATCTGGTGTGGGCGCTGCCGATAATTTTGGTTTCTGTTCCGCTGTTCATAATCGGTGTGGTCATCTCAGAGAACATGCCATACGGGGATGATGATATCGGGGCGATTTTTGGTGTGTGCGCCCTCTGTCTGCAATTTCTTTTTGGCATCGCTTACGCCGTCTTTCAACCTGGATTCACCATCGCCTATGCCAGGAATGAGACGATCAGTGATGGCCTCCAGGTTTCCGAAATCTGGGGCTGGACCCGAGATAATATTGGAAATGTTGTAATTGTTGCGATTCTCACAGTTATAGCCAGCCTGATAATCATGACCGTAGGTAGCATTGTTGGACTGATATTGTGTATAATAGGTACAGTTGTGACTGTGCCGTTGTCGCAGTTGATAGTTTACTACTTCCAGGGTCACCTTTACGGTCAACTGGCGCGCATCGCCGGGGAGGACGCGACATCAGGTTCGTTTGGCGAAATGCCGGCCGCCTCTGCAGAGGATAGCACTGTGGTGGAACCTGATTCAGTGGTGGAACCTGATTCAGCGCCAGAACCTGCGCCGCCGGCCGATGTTGTGCCGCCTGAAATTTTCGACCCCCAGGAAGAGCCTGAGCCGCCAGTGGAGCCCGAGCTGCCGGTGGAACCTGAGGCTCCAGCAGGGCCTGAGCAGTCAGAGGGTCCTGAGGGTTCCGAAGTGGATGAACCGCCTGAGGAGCCAAAGAGCAAGTAGACGGGCAAGCCCCCGATTGAGGCTAGCGCCTCATAAAAGAAGGCCGTGTGAAACAATGGCGTTTCACACGGCCTTCTTTGTTTTGGACTAGCTGTTTCAATACTACCGGCCCGGACTCGGTTAGAATGAAGCCGACTTTGATCGTCGATGTGTAAAACTGCGACAAAAAATACCTTCGTCAGCTACAGCACGCTGTTCGCAAGGAGTCCACACTCTTGTGACGGCTCGGCTAACCTCAAATCGAGCGCGAAGTGTACTCGTGTACCATCTGTATGAAATAGCGGTGCCAGCGCGGATCATCGGTCAGTTCGGGATGGAAGGCCGTCGCCAGGATCGGGCCTTTGCGGACGGCGGCGATTACTGCTTCGTCGTCATTTTGCTTAGCGGCAACGGTCGCCAGTGTCTCCACGTCTTCGGCGACGGCGGCTATGGCCGGGGCGCGGATGAAGAACGCGTGGAAAGGCGTTTCTCCCAGCACCGGCACGTCGAGGTCGGCTTCAAAGCTGTCGACCTGCCGACCAAAATAGTTGCGGTTGACGGTTACATCCAGACCGCCTATAAGGGCCTGACCGCCCAGTTTCTGTCCGGTGGCGCGTTCAGCCAGCAGGATCATTCCGGCGCAGGTACCCCAGGTTGGGCGTCCGCCATGCACCCATTGACGGAGCGGTTCGACCAGACCCCAGCGCTCGGCGACCAGCCCCATACTGGTACTCTCGCCGCCGGGAATAATGAGGCCGTCCAGGTCGTCCAACTGTGCAGCCAGACGAACCTCGGCGGCTTCGACGTCGAGGCGTTTGAGCATGGCGATATGTTCGCGAAATGCACCCTGGAGGGCGAGGACTCCCAGACGAACTGCGGTCATGACGTACTTCCAAAAGAATTCATTCGGGAAGTCCTTTGCGACGTTCGTTGCAAATTGAGGCTGAGGCGGAATTAGGGATCAAGCGTTTTAAACAAGAGGGTGGAGAAACCGAGAATTTTCAATATTGGGCTTACTTAGCCAGGTCTGGTATGAAATGCGGTGGCAAGAGATTCTGACCCTCCTGCCACCGCTTCGAACAGTGCGACCTATGGTGAGCGACAATTCTACTACCAACCCCGCTCTGCCATTTTTTCGTCTTCTGAGAGGTCGGTCACGTTGATGCCGACCATTGGCGCGCCGAGGTTTTCACTGACCTCTGCCAGTATGTGCGGATCGTTGAAGTGCGTTACGGACTGCACTATGGCATGGGCGCGCTTTGCAGGATCGTCGCTCTTGAAGATGCCGGAGCCGACAAAGACGCCGTCCACACCCAGTTGCATCATCAGGGCCGCGTCGGCTGGGGTAGCAACGCCGCCAGCGGCAAAGTTTACGACCGGCAGCCGATTCAACTCGGCAGTTTCCTTTACCAGATCGTAGGGAGCCTGAATGTCCTTTGCGAAGGTGAACAGTTCGTCGGCATCCATTCTGTTGATGCGGCGGATGGCGCCGTTGACGTTGCGCGCGTGCCGCACGGCCTCGACGACGTCGCCAGTGCCGGCCTCACCCTTGGTGCGAATCATGGCGGCGCCTTCGGCGATGCGGCGCAGGGCCTCGCCCAAGTTGCGGCAGCCGCACACGAATGGGATTGTATAACCGTGCTTGTTGATGTGATGACTCTCGTCGGCCGGAGTCAGGACTTCGCTCTCGTCAATATAGTCTACGCCAAGCGCCTCCAAAATCTGTGCTTCGACAAAGTGGCCGATCCGCACTTTGGCCATCACTGGAATCGTGACTGCAGCCATGATCTCTTTGATCAGGCGCGGGTCGCTCATGCGCGCCACACCGCCATCCTGGCGAATGTCAGCGGGAACACGTTCGAGGGCCATTACAGCGCAAGCGCCGGCTTCTTCTGCGATACGAGCCTGGTCTGCTGTGACCACATCCATGATGACGCCGCCCTTGAGCATCTGCGCCAACCCGGCCTTGACGGCATACGTTCCTCGTTCCACCTCACCATCTTTTTGCTGACCGTTCTTTGTACTCATAGGTCTGTGCCTCCTTGGTTGACACAATGGGACAAAATCGCTTCCTGCTGCGCAGTTAGGGGTATACACCGAACCCAGCCCTGAATAATCCCTTTGCGCCCGATACTGATTTCTGTTATTGTAGTCAATAGCCCCCTGATTTTCCAACTTCGCAAAACCCACAAATTCATGCAGAAGAGTCTGTATGGCCGATCCATGACTTAGCCAGGGCGAGGAGCGATGACTTTGGGCAACATTTACAATAGAGACTGAACTTCTATTGTGCAGACTGCCTATAGGTTTTTGGTCTTTAGTTCGGGGATTATAAGTCGGGTGGCCGAAGGCGTATCAAGCCGGGGGCCACCGCACCACAATAACCCCACAAAAGCTTTTTTGACAGCAGGTATTGCCTGCAAGAGGAGGAACTGCGTAAATGGAAGGCATCAACTCTGGAGATACTGCCTGGATCATCGTCGCCACCGCACTGGTGCTGATGATGACGCCGGCGCTGGGATTCTTCTATGGTGGGATGGTACGCCGGAAGAACATTCTCTCCACCCTCAACCTCAGTTTCATTACGATTGGCCTCATCAGCATTCAGTGGGTCGTCATTGGCTACAGTCTGGCTTTTGGCGATAGCGTCGCCGGGCTGGTTGGCGGCCTCAATTACATTGGACTGTCCAATGTCGGTGTGGAGGCGCTGGAAGGGCTGTCCATTCCCCACCTGCTCTTTGTCGCATTCCAGATGACATTCGCCATCATCACGCCCGCGCTGATTTCCGGGACATTTGTGGAACGTATTCGCTTCAAAGTGTACCTGGTCTTTGCGGTAGTGTGGGCCACACTCGTCTACGATCCGGTCTGCCACTGGGCTTGGGGCGGCGGCATCTTTGCGCGCTGGGGCGCATTGGACTTTGCCGGCGGGACAGTCGTCCACATCACGGCAGGTTTCTCAGCGCTTGCCTTTGCGATGGCGATTCGCAAGCGCAAAGGATTCGGTCAGGTGGCGATTGAGCCGCACAATATCGCCTTCACTGTTTTGGGAGCGGGCCTGTTGTGGGTCGGCTGGTTTGGCTTCAACGGCGGCAGCGCGCTTGCGGCCAACGGGCAGGCTGTGCAGGCGCTGATGAACACGAATACGGCGGCGGCGGCGGCGGCCGTGGTTTGGATGTTCCTGTCATGGCGTGACAACAAGCCCAGTGTTCTGGGTATAGTTACAGGCGCTGTTGTGGGCCTGGTAGCCATCACGCCGGCGGCAGGCTTCGTAACGCCGATGGCTGCCCTTCTGATCGGCGCGATTGCAGCGCCCGTCAGCTACTACAGCATCGACTTTCGCGAGAAGCGCGGTCTGGACGAGAGTCTGGACGTGTGGGCCTGTCACGGCATGGCCGGCGCATGGGGAGCCCTGGCAACGGGTCTTTTCGCCACCGCGTCCGTGGGCGGAACCAATGGCCTCTTCTATGGCAACCCCACGCAGTTCGGCATTCAACTGATGACCGTCGTAGTGACCATCGTGTACGCGTACGCAGTTACATTCGTACTGACCAAGATACTGGATGCAGTCTGGGGCTTGGCGGTTACCGAACAGGAAGAGGAGATTGGGCTGGACATAAGCGAGCATGGCGAACGAGCTTATGCGTGACTAGCGAGGCAAGGCGGTGAAAGTTATGTGACTGAGAGTGAGAGAGTGAGTGAGAGTAGTGTTAGTGAAGGTAGTGAGAGTGAGAGTAGTGTTGGTGAAGGTAGTGAAACTGATAGTAGTGAAGGTGAAGAGTCCTAAACTCCTTCTTGCGTCAGGGTCGTGCGGCTCACCGCACGACCCTCCTCAAAACTGCGGAAGACTCCTCTTTCGATGGAGGGGAGAGGAGCGATGTTCAAGAAGGTTGAAGCCTACATTCGACTTGAAAAGCTGACGGAGGTCAGGTCGGCATTGGTGGAGATCGGCGTCCCTGCCATAGATACTGTTGAGGTGCAGGGGCACGGTAGACAGACCGGCATCAGGTTGGCAGGGCGGCATAGCAGCTACACTGTGGATACACTGCCCCGAATACGTCTGGTCGCGGTGGTGAGCGAAGAAGACGTCGAACAGGTGGTCGCGGCGATCCGGGAGGCGGCCGCGACAGGGACGCAGGGCGATGGGGCAATCTACATTTGCCCCATGGAGAATCTCGTTCGCATCAGCACGGGGGAAGAAGGCGACGACGTGCTGGTCTATGAAGGCGACATCGACATACAGGGAATTATTTCGCCTCCCCCTGATCTCAGCGATCTCTTTGCGTTCTATCTGGAAAGAAAGTACCGAATAGAAGAATGAGAGGATTCATTCCTTGAAATGTTCGAGAGAGCTACTCTCGACACACAGGAGAAATGGCGTTGTTAAAAAAGATCGAAGCGTACATCCGAACTGAGAAACTGGACGGTGTCAGGCTGGCTCTACTTGAAATCGGTGTCCCCGCTATCGATAGTGTTGAAGTGCAGGGACACGGTCGCCAGAGCGGAATCAAACTGGCCGGGCGGCACAGCACCTATATCGTTGACACTCTGCCTCGCATCCAGGTGAATTTCGTTGTGAGTGAAGACGACGTTGAACAGGTGGTGGACGCCATCCAGAGGACGGCTGCCACAGGCAACCAGGGTGATGGCGCCATCTTCATCTCGCCCGTGGAAAACATCATTCGCATCAGCACGGGCGAAGAAGGTGACGACGCGCTTACTTACGAAGGCGAGATCGATATCGCCGAACACCAGGTCAAACGAGGTGACTGAATCCCTGTCCCGCATACGCGTTTGACCGCTCACTGCAGACAGGGAAACGCCTCTTTGTACATAATTGGGTCCATCCTCAGCGGGTCACGCTGGCGGCGCGGCGCGCCGTGAACAGTTACCCACGGCTAAGTGGATTTCTCTTTTCCCAATACCGTACCATTAACGATAGACCGATCGTCATCACCAGATAGAGGAAGGCAACGACATTGTACGTTTCAAAAAAGCGAAACGTGCTGGTGGCGTAAAGCCTGCCCAGTTGCGTGATGTCCTGTACGCCCAGAACCGAGACCAGCGCCGAGTCTTTGAGCATGGCGATGAAGTCATTGCCCAGCGGCGGCAATACGCGCCGCACCGCCTGCGGCAGAATTACATGGCGCATGGCCTGGGCTCGGCTCATACCCAGGCTGAGCGCCGCCTCCATCTGCCCCCTTTCCACGCTTTCGATGCCCGCCCGGAAAATTTCGGCAATGAACGCGCTGTAGCCAATGACCAACGCCAAAATTGCCCGGCTTGTAAATGTGAGTTGGCGGATGCTGAACTCTGCCAGCGGCCTTCCCACGACGCTAAGACCCAGATTCTGTAGTTCCTCTCCTGCCATATTGAACAGCTCTACCAGCCCCGGGGCGCCAACAAACGCAATGTAGAACAGGATCACCAGCATCGGCACCCCGCGGACAATCTCCACGTAGAAGGAAGCCGCCTCATATAACAGTCGATTGCGGGACACGCGGGCAAGACCGAAAGCCAGACCTACCATTAGCGATAAGCCAAACGCGATAAGGCAGACGTACATGGTCACGCCGACACCCTTGGATACGGCGTTGAAGATCAGATTGTAGTCTGCGTTTGCCAATAAACTCCAGAGGAGTATCACGCCCAGAAGCAGCGCTACCAATAGCCAGTAGGGCAGGCGCGCGAAGTAGTCGGCGGGCGAACGCCGGCGAAGGTGTTGGGGAGAGTCAGTTGCTGACACGTGTGCGGAGCATGTTGGGTCCTAGCACGCGGGGAGCCAGGGGCCTGGGCAACAGCTCCCCGCGCGCTCGAAGCTGAATCAGTTCGGATCGTACTGGAAGAACCACTTAACGTTCAGATATTCGTCATAGCCGTCGTCCTGCATGGTGCTGATGGCGGCGTTGAAGGGCGCGGTCCAGGTGCTGCCGGGTGTGAAGATGAAGCCGAAATCTTCGGTGGCGAGCGCCCCGCCCACGATCTTGAGTTTCTCCGGGTTGGCGCCGATGTAGCCGCGGCCGGAGGCGGCGTCGACCAGAACCATGTCGACATCGCCGGTTATCAGCGCCTGCACCGATGCGCCGAAGTTGTCGAGCAGCTGGATGCGAGGGTTGGCCTCGTCGCCGTCAAGGATGTCGTAGACGGCGGTGTAGAAGCCGGTCGTACCCGCCTGTGCGCCGATCAGCAGTGACGCGTCGGCGGCGAAGGCATCGGGCGTGTCGAAACGCTCTTCGTCGGCGCGCACCAGCATGAACTGCTGACTGGTCATGTAGGCGTCGGAGAAGTCCACGACTTCGGCGCGTTCGGCGGTGATCGTGATGCCGTCCATGCCAACGTCGAACTGGCCTTCGGCCACAGCCTGGATCATCGCTTCCCACGAGGTGACTTGCCAGTTGACGACACAGTTGAGGCGGCGGCAGATTTCGTTGACTGCGTCATATTCCCAGCCGACGGCCTGGCCGCTGGCCGGGTCGATGAAGTTGAGGGGGATGTAGTCGTTGCCGGTCACTGCCACCACTTCCGCGCCGCCCATGTCCGGCAGGCTGTCGTAGATGTCCGGGGCGTTGGGATCCGTCAGAAAGAACCAGCGGTTATTCAGGTAGTCCAGATAGCCGTCGGCCTTCATGGTGCTGATGGCGGCGTTGAAGGGTGCGGTCCAGGAGCTGCCGGGTGTGAAGATGAAGCCGAACTCTTCGGTGGCGAGTGCTCCGCCCACGATCTTGAGTTTCTCAGGGTTGGCGCCGATGTAGCCGCGGCCGGAGGCGGCGTCAACCAGCACCATGTCGACATCGCCGATGATCAGCGCCTGCACCGATGCGCCGAAGTTGTCGAGCAGCTGAATGCGCGGGTTGGCTTCATCACCGTCAAGGATGTCATAGACGGCGGTGTAGAAGCCGGTCGTGCCTGCCTGTGCGCCGATCAGCAGGGACCCGTCGGCGGCGAAGGCTGCCGGCGCGTCGAAACGCTCTTCGTCGGCGCGCACCAGCATGAACTGCTGACTGGTCATATAGGCGTCGGAGAAGTCCACAACTTCGGCGCGTTCGGCGGTGATCGTGATGCCGTCCATGCCTACGTCGAACTGGCCTTCAGCCACCGCCTGGATCATCGCCTCCCAGGATGTGACCTGCCAGTTGACGACACAGTTGAGGCGGCGGCAGATTTCGTTGACAGCGTCATATTCCCAACCGACGGCCTCGCCGCTGGCCGGGTCAATGAAGTTTAGGGGCGTGTAGTCGTTGCCTGTTACCGCCACAACCTCGGCGCCGTCCATGTCCGGCAGGCTGTCGTAGACGACATTGTGCATGCCGACGGAGGGTGAGTCGGAACCCCCGCCCTCAGATTGGGCGCCTGATGTGCCCGACTCCGGGGAAGGCGCGGCGGGGACACAGGCACTCATTGCCATCGCAAGCAAAAGGATGACAACCACAGGTAGGAAGATCGCCCGGTTTTTCCTTTTCATGTTTTCTCCATTCTTGTGTCGTCAAGATCTGAACTGAGATGAGGAAAGCCGGTTTCGGCAGTCCAATCAGGGGCGTCAGACAGGCATTTGACGCTTGGAATAGGCACGGCCGACGCGGGCAGTCTCCGGATCGTGGCCGCCCATGACGCGGACACCGGCGTCAATTCTTGCCGTGACGTTTTCCGCGGAGGCCGGCTGCAGAAAAGCGACGCCGTTGGCCAAGCATGCCGCCTGCACGCGTTCGCTTGCCTCCTGCATTTCCGGCGGCATTTCAGGAGGGCGTCGGCGATACCCCAGCGAGATGCTGAGGTCGCCCGGTCCCATCTCCGCGAATCCGATGCCTGGGACTGCGAAGATATCTTCGATGCGGGGCAGCGCGGCGGCCGACTCGATTTTGAGACCCAGTAACAGCTCTCCTTCGGGGTTGAGGGGCCAGGGGTCAGCGGAGTCGAGGTAGGTTTCATAGTCGACACCCCAGATGGCGGCGGCGGATGGTTCGGAGCCAACCCCGCGCCGACCCTGCTGCAATCCTTCGCCGACTCCGATACGATTGATAGGATAGCGGCAGGCTTCGACAAAAGCGGCGACCGCTTCGGGCGTTTCCGCCTGGCAGAGCAGAATGCCATGTACGCCACGCGCCAGGATCTGACGGAACTGCCAGGCATTGTAGCGTACTATTTCAGCAGATGTACCTTCGACCGGCGCTTCGACGATTACTGTGGGGGTGCGGTGTCCGCTGGCGGTCGGCCCGCCTTCCACCATCCCTTGCATATAACGTTCGAGACCGCCCAGATCGAAGGAGCCATGCTCCATTCCTACGTTGATGTAGTCGGACCAAATGGCGGCATCTTCTGAGCCCTGTTGGTGCGTCAGAACATGGCCGGTATGGGCGCCGCTGTAGTAAATCGGCTGGCCCTGATCCAGAAGCTCGATTGCCCGGTTAACACGGTTGGCCATTCGTTTTCTCCTAAGTGAGTTGGAATGTCGGCGGTGCTTGTCTAGCTGCCTTCGTCTTCACGGCAGTCCACATTGAGCCATCCGGAGCGGAAGGGGTGCACGGAGTCTGTTTCCGGATCGTAGCGGTGGCGCCAGATGCAGCCATTGTCGTTGCCCAGCAGATGGAGTGATACCGACGTGTCCGGGCTGGTCGTGCGCACGCGGTGAATGTCGTTTTCCGGCAGCAGGTCGTAGAAGTCGCCTGGCCGCAGCATCTGGCGCACAGACAGAGCCAACTCAGCGTGGGATTCGTCGCGGCCGTCGTCCTGGCGGGTAAAGACCTCTTCTTCCTGCTCGCCTTTGTACAGACCTACAAGCCCCCAAGCCAGATGATCATGAACGGGAGTCTGGGCGCCCGGGGGCACGACCAGAGCCGAAAGGACCAAGCCGCCATCGCCCGCCCGATAGAGCAACCACATGCCGATGCCGCCTCCCATTCCGCTTTCCGCGGAAGGCTCTTGGAATTTCTGCGGGAGCCAGGCCGGATCGGCCAGCAGGTCGACGAAATCCGGGCGAATCACGGCTACGATCTTGCGAGGATCCGATTCACGGGCGCGAGCGGCGTTCACTGCGCCGATGAAACGCCGCATTGGGGGATTGTCGAGCAGCCACTCATCGGCGAGGTGCGCGGGTGGGGGAGTCACAGTGGTCATGTGGATTTCTCCTCGGACCGGGGCTTAACGGCGAATTGAGCGAAGTAGAAAAACTCGGTCGGCTCTATGTCGGTGCGGTCGCCGAGGTAGCGCCGGCCCTGCTCTTCGGGCGGCATCATCTCGACCTCAGTGTAGCCATGCCTGGCCATCATATCGCTCAACGTCTGCGGCGTAAAGTCAGTCAGCATAGGTTCGCCGCGGCGGGCCACGAAACCCTCCATCTTTTCGGAGAGAGTTCCCCACTCCGGTGACATCATGTGCTTGGCGATTTTGAAGTCAAATACGATACGACTCCCGGGCGCAGACAGCTCCGCAATCCGATCAAGAGTTTCTCGGATAGCCTCTTGCGTGAGGTAGTAGGTTACACCAAGCCAGGAGTAGAAGGCCGGCGCCTGGGAGTCGAAGCCTGCTTTCGCCAGTTCCTCATCCATTTTGTCGCGCTCGAAGTCCACCGGTACAAATGTGAGGTTGGACGGGATGCTCCCGTTTGCTTTCAGAACGCGCTGCCGCTTTACCTCCTGCGTAGCCGGGTGATCCACTTCAAAGACGCGGACTTTGTCAGCCAGATCTTTGCGCCGCAACGCGAAAGTATCATGCCCGGCGCCGAGAATCACATACTGGCCTGTGCCTGACTCGATCGCCTCTTCCAGTTGGTCTTCGGTATAGCGCGACCGCAGGACTATTGACGGATAAACGGGGCGGTAGACCCCCAGAATCACGTCGCCGACAAGCCACTTGAGCAGCTTGAACTTTGCGACCGCATACCAGAAGGGCGTCAGCATCTGCAACGCATAGGTGTCTTCAAAAACGGGCGGAGGATTGTGCCAGCGCAGATGTACGGCACGGATAGTCGCAACTAAAACGGCTGTTTTGCTTGTATCTTTTGCGTGTGTGCGTGGTGAATTCTGGGAAGTTGTCATAATTTCAGATCTCCGTGACTTAGCAGACTCCGCAGTGGAACAACTATATTAATTTTGGAGGGTGCAGTTCAGATTTCCATCCCGTTGCCTGGAATGGTATCAGGAGATAGTTTCATAGTAACATACAGGTAACGCAGATTTCAAACCATAGCTGGAATTGGAGTGCGGCTCGCGGACCGTCGTATAGTGCCCGCGGGGCGGCAGGCATGTTCTGGCTGTGAGCGTTCTTTCTTGGGACATAGCACCTCATTCTGAAAGCATTTTCGCCGGGAGAGCGATCGATGAACAACATACCGCAGAGGGAGATTGGCCGTACGGGAACTTTGGTTTCCGAGTTCGGTCTGGGGACTGCCCCGTTGGGTGATCTGTTTGAAGTGCTAGGTGAGGAAGGAGCACAGGGCGTATTGCAGGCCGCCTGGGATGTTGGCGTGCGGTATTTCGATACGGCCCCCTTCTATGGCAATGGCAAGAGCGAGCACCGAGTCGGCCACTTCCTGCGCCAGCAGCCGCGTCAGGACTTTGTTCTCTCGACCAAAGTCGGGCGAATCTTCCGCCCGCCACGTGACCCAGCAACGTTTGATCCTGGTGCGTTCATGGGCGCGCTGCCATTCGAGTTCACAGTTGACTACAGTTACGATGGCATCATGCGCTCCTTTGAAGACAGCCTGCAGCGGTTGAGCCTGCCTTCGATCGATCTGTTGGTTATCCATGACCTGGATTTCTACTTTTACGAGACGGAGGCCCGCGTCAGCGCCTACCTGACACAGCTATTCACCAGCGGCTGGCGCGCGCTCGACGAACTGCGCCGCCACGGTCTGGTCAAGGGCGTTGGCGCCGGCATCAACGAATTGGGGATGATACCGCGTTTTCTCGATCTGGTGGAGTTGGACTTCTTTTTGGTCGCCTACGGGTATAACCTGTTGACGCAGGAGATGCAAGAAGAGGAGTTTCGACTGTGCGAGCAAAATGACATAAGTATCATCATTGGCGCGGTTTTTGCTTCGGGGATACTGGCAACAGGTGCAGTGCCCGGGGCCCACTACTTCTATGCGCCGGCGTCGCCGGAGATTATGGAGAAAACTGATCGTATCGAGCGGATCTGTCGGCGTTTCGAGACGCCTTTGCCTTGCGCAGCGCTGCAGTTCCTGTTGGCCAACCCGATTGTGGCGGCTATCATTCCCGGCGCGATCGAAGTGATGCATGTGCAGTCAAACTTCGACCTGCTGCAACGGCCTGTCCCTGCGGAACTTTGGCTTACGCTAAAATCGGAGGGGCTGCTGCGCGAGGATGTGCCAACGCCCTGACTGTCTATGGGACAACTGAGAGAAGTTGGACAGAGGCGGTGTTTACCCAATCAAGCACGGCACTGGGATAGACGCCGATCCAAACTGTGGCGACGGTGCAGATCAGGAGGCTGGTCTGCAGCGCCATCGGCACATCCAGAACCTCGCCCTCGCCTTCCTCGGTGAAGAACATCTCCCGGACCACGCGCAAATAGTAGAAGGCGGCCAGCCCTGCATTGATCATGCCTATGCCCGCGAGCCAGAAGTACTGGCGCTGTATGGCGGCCCCGAAGACGTAGAATTTGCCGAAGAAGCCGCCGGTTAGTGGGATACCGGTCAGGCTGAGCAGGAAGATGGTAAACATGACGGCCAGCCAGGGCGCCCGCTTGATGAGGCCCCGATAGGCGCTGATATGCGTGCTGTTGACCGTCTCTTCCAGTGCCATGACCACGAGGAATGCGCCGACGTTGGTGAACAGATAGGCGAAGAGATAGAGCAGCACGCCGTTCAGACCATCCATCGCGCTCGGCGAGGTCGACGTCACCGCGACCAACCCCATCAGAATATAGCCGGCCTGGGCCACGGAGCTGTAGGCGATCATGCGTTTGACGCTGCTCTGACGCAGGGCGGCAAGGTTGCCCATCGTCATGGTGATAATGCTGAAGGCGGCCAGCACGGGCACCCAGTTGACCTGAAATGAGGCCATGGCCACGATGAAAAAGCGGGCCAGCACGGCAAAGGCCGCGGCCTTGGAGGCGGTTGACAGATAGGTAGCTACGGGTGTGGGTGCGCCGTCGTAGGTGTCCGGCGCCCACTGGTAGAAGGGCGCCAGGCTTGCCTTGAATCCCAGTCCCGCCAGAATCAGGAGCATCGCCGGCAGGCCGGCAAAGGCCAGGCCGCTAATCTCAGTGGACTCGCCGATAATCTCGGAGAAAGCAGCGGCGATGTCGTGAAGGTAGAGTGAGCCGGTGGCGCCGTAGAGAAGACTGATACCATACAACATGACGGCCGAAGCGATCGACCCGTAGAGGAAGTACTTCAGCCCAGCCTCGTTGCTGCGCCGATTATCACGCAGGAAGCCAGCCAGCATATAGCTGGTTATCGACAGGAATTCAATTGCAAGGTAGACCAGGACCAGGTTGTTTGCGCTGGCGGCAATGCTCATTGCCAGGCTGACCATGAGGAAGAAGGTCCAGAACTCTCCCTGGTTGCCAGTGCGGCGATTCATGTAGCGCCCGCCGGCAATGGTGGTCAGGATCATGGCGGAGAAGATGGTGACCTTGATGAAGCTGCCGAAGTTGTCGATGGTCATCATCGAGAAGGCAACCTTCGGCCCCGCTTCCGGATCGGAGATGTTCAACTGCAGCACAGCGGCAACGAGGGCTGCGGTCAGAAAGAGCGCCGACAGCGCCATGTAACTCAGCCCCGACTTTTTGCCTACGCCGGGGTCATAGGCCAAGTCCAGACAGAAGATGAACAGGCCGCCGGTGAGTAATATGATTTCGGGTGCGAGATATCCTATGTCGCCCACGTATTGTTCTCCATTCAGAAGCACCAGTTGGCAGATGCCTGTTGCCAGCAGCTCAAGTTTGCGGTGGCAACAGGCACTTGGTCAATACGGTGATTAACAGTGATCAGATGAGATTCTGCACAAAGGCCAAAAGTTCCCGCGCCGACTGATTAAAGTATTTCACCAGAGGCGTTGGGTAGATACCTATCAGGAACATCGCTACGATCAGCGGCCACATCGTCACCTTTTCGAAGCCGACCATGTCGGTTGGGCCGTCGGCGTGTTCCCCCGTCACAGTTGTCCAGTGCGTGTGCTTGCTTGGGTCATACTCGCCCAGGAAGACATTCTGGATGATGCGATAGAGGATGTAGACGGCGGTAATAACGATGCCGATCGTGCCGAATGCGGCCCAGTAGGGCATGATGGCAAAGGCGCCGCGGAAGGTGAAAAGCTCTGCCCAGAAGCCGGCCAGACCGGGCAGCCCCAGGCTGGCGAAGGCAGCTACCACCATCAGGCCGAAGAAGTGGGGTGTCTTGGTCGCCAGACCACCGAACCGGGACAGATCGCGCGTATGGGCGCGTTCGTAGATGATGCCGACAAGGAAGAACAACGCGCCGGTGATGATGCCGTGGTTGAACATCTGCAGTGTGGCGCCATTTAGGGCCATGGCCGCGCTGTCCTGGATGGCCTGCGCGCTAAGGCCGAAGCGGTTGACCGCGCTCGCCAGGCCCTCGGGCGTCATCACTGCGGCGGCAGCGCCGATGCCCAGCATGACATAGCCCATGTGGCTGACGGAGCTGTAAGCGATCAAACGCTTCAAATCGGTTTGGGCGACGCAAACGAATGCTCCGTAGACAATGGCAATTGCACCCAACCCCACCAGCCAGGTAGCCCAATAGACGGAAGCCTCGGGAAAGCTGGGCAACATGATGCGCAACATGCCATAGGCGCCCAATTTCAGGAGAACGCCAGCCAGAATGACCGAGCCGGCGGTAGGCGCCTCAGTATGGGCGTCGGGCAGCCAGGTGTGGAAGGGGAAGCTGGGCACTTTGAAGGCGAATCCGAAGAAGAAGCCCCAAAACGCAAGGCTGGCCAATGTCAGGTTGCCGGCGAAAGGCTGGGCCGCGGCCGCCTCAACAATATCGAATGTGCCGGTTGCGAAGTAGACGCCGAGAATTGCGAGCAGCATCGCGACGGAGCCGACCAAAGTGTAGATAAAGAACTTGGTGGCGGCATATCCGCGATTGGCTCCACCCCAGATCCCGATGAGAAAGTACATCGGCACCAGGCTGATCTCCCAGAAGACGTAGAACAGGACATAGTCCAGTGCCAAAAAGACGCCCAACATGCTGAACTCCAACAGGTGCATCAAGAAGAAGTATTCCTTGACGCGCTCGTTGATGACTCCGGCACTGTAGTACAGGCTCAGGGTGCTGAGCAGCGCGGTGAGAAAGACCAGAGGAATGCTCAGACCGTCGGCGCCGACGTGGTAGCCGGCGTTGAGTTGGGGAATCCACTCGGCGAACTGTTCAAACTGCAACCCCCCGGTGTTGGTGTCGTAGGCGAACAGCAGATAGATGCTGAGGCCAAGGGGGAGCAGGCTTGCCAAGATCGAAAATTTCTTGATCTGGCTGTCGCTGCGGCCGAGCAGGATGACCAGAAGTGCCGCCACCAGGGGCCAGAAGAGCAGGATTGTCAGGACAATTGAATCAGGTGATTCCATGAAGCCGTCTCCAGGCAAAGTTTAGGTAAGTCATGAATTGCGTATAGAATGCGCCACCGTTTGCGAACATTAACTTGGAATGGCGCGAACCCTTACACCAAGGTGAGTATCATAGGTAGTACATTCAGAAATAGCCATACAGCCAGGATCAACATACCGAAAAGCAGATATGTCTGCACGCGGCCATCCTGCAACATGCGGGCGATGTGGCCGGCCTGATCGGAGATCCAACCGACACCGTCAACGAAGCCGTCAACCACGTATCTGTCAAAGTCTGAGGTGAGATCGCCGAACCGAAGGGCTAGCCGACCGATACCGTTCACTATCCAGTCGATGACCCACTCGCGGTCGAACAGTGCCAGGAACCGGCTCAGCCACATCGTAAACAGCACAATCGTGCCGTGATAGAGTTCATCAATCCAATACTTGCGGTGCCACATCCACCAGATTGGACCGAGAATTCGGGCGACCGGGTCCGTCTGGCCTTCCTTCAATCCCTTTCCATAGACCAGATAACCTGCGCCAAGACCGCCCAGCGCGACAAGCAGCGAAACTGCCAGCGGCACGACATGGAAGGATGCGTGGTGTGGATGCAGGTGCATGTACTCCATATAGGGTTCGAGGAAGTGCTCGATCCAGTTGGGAACGATACCGCCCAGGACAGGGAATGAAGCCGGGATGCCGACCCAGCCGGCAGCGATGGCAAAGAAGCTGATCAGGATGAGCGGCGTTGTCATGCTGGCGACACTTTCGGGAGCGTGGGAGGCTCCTTCCGTGCGCGCCCGGCCCAGGAATGTCAGGCCGATTTGGCGCATGGTATAGAAAGCGGTCAGGAAAGCGGCCAGGGCAAGCGTCCAGAAAACCCACTGGTGGTTGCCGTCCCAGGCAAACGCCAGAATCTCATCCTTGGACCAGAATCCGGCGGTAACCAGGGGGAATCCTGATAGAGCGAGCCCGCCAATGATAAACGTCCATCCCGTACGGGGCATTCGCGTCAGCAGGCCGCCCATGTTTCGCATATCCTGCGCGTCTTCGGTGTCGAGAACACCATCGGCGCGGCGCACGATATGTTCACCGTGACTCTCTTCATGGTCTTCATCTGCGTGCTCGTGTGCGTGATGGTAGCCATGCTCGACACCGTGAATCACGCTGCCGGAGCCAAGGAAGAGGAGCGCTTTGAAGAAGGCATGTGTCAGTAGATGGAAGAGTGCGGCCACGTATGCTCCCATGCCAATGGCAGCAACCATATAACCGAGTTGGGAGATGGTGGAGTAGGCCAGCACCCGTTTGATATCCCACTGGGCAACGGCGATAGTGGCCGCAAACAGAGCGGTAAATGCACCTATGAAGGCGACGAATTGCAGGGTTCCGCTGGAGACCTCACCGGAGAACTCGTAGATCGGGAACATGCGCACCAGCAGGAAGACGCCTGCCGACACCATCGTCGCGGCGTGGATCATGGCGCTGACGGGTGTTGGCCCTTCCATCGCATCCGGCAACCATATATGCAGCGGGAACTGGGCGCTCTTGCCGATAGCGCCGCAGAAGATGAGCACGCCGATGAGCGAAATCCAGTGGACTTCGCCGAACAGAGGCAGCTCAACCAGCGAATGGGCTAACTGGTCCAGATTCTCTGCGGTGAAAAGCTCGCTGAAACGCAGGCTGCTAGGCTCACTGCGTACGTACAGCAGAATCAGGCCGATCATGAGGAGAGCATCGCCGATGCGGGTGGTGATGAACGCCTTCACGGCGGCAGCCCTGGCAGATGCCTTCTCGTACCAGAAGCCGATAAGCAGATAGCTGCACAGCCCCATTACCTCCCAGAACACAAAGAATTGGAGGAGATTGTTGGCGACGACCAGCCCCAGCATGCCGGTGGCGAACAGACAGATGTAGGCCATAAAGCGGCTGTAGCGGGGATCTTTGCCCTGCGCGTAGGCGGTCGGGTACTGGGCGGCCTGCAGATGGTGAGGAAAGGTCATGTAACCGCTGGAGTAGATGAAAATCATCAACACCAGGAAGGGAACCATGAAGAGCATCAAGGCGTTGGCCGGATCTACAGCGTAGCCGATTACGAACTCGGTGGCGCCGGTAGGAATCGTGTAAATCGCCTCGTCAATCGGGTGTTCGCCGAAATGGCTGCGGAAGAATGAAGCGAAGGCGATGCCCCAACCCAACAGTAAACTGAGTACGGCGGCGCCAATCGCAACCAGTGCGCTGCCGCGCTTGTTCTTGTTCAGAAAGAGCAGGATCGCCAGGAATGCCAGGAAGGGTGGAATCGGCACAACCCAGGTGACGCTGAATAGTCCTTCCATGAAAAAGCCTCAAAGTTAAATGGAAATCGAACGGTTTTCCGTAGTCAATTCAGATAGCAGGCGAACTACTAAGACGTTACCGGCCTACGAACCAGATTGGAGATTCCATATCCTATCAGCAGACCGAAAATTCCCAAGGCAAGCAGCCACAAGTCGTTTCGCAGCCCGGCCGTTGAGCCAATGCCGATAAAGAGGATCGCGCCGCCAAGAGAGGTAAACAGGCGGAACAGTTGCTCTTTCTTGTGCTGGCGGGCGTTCTCCAGCATTTGTGCTGCGTCTGCGTAATTCGGCTGATACTTTATGATCTCTTTGAGCACATACACCGCGCCGGTGTAGTTGCCACTGACCATCTTCTCCTGCGCGAGCTCGTAGAGAAAACTACACTGTTCATCAAGTGTCCCGGTCAACTGCTTCTTGGCCACTTTTGTGTCTTAACTCCGCTCCCGCTGTTCAGAAGGATGCCAAGGTATCTTTTGACACCGGTTCAGCCTGAAAGAATGTCCAACTCGTCAACATCAATGGTGCGCCGTTCGCGGTAGACGCTGATAATTAACGCGAGGCCCACGGCAGCTTCGGCTGCGGCCAGGCCGATAATGAGTACGGCGAAGGCCTGACCGGTCAGGTCTTCCATCGGGCCGACACCGTGACGCCAGAATGCCACCAGGTTGATATTGGCTGCGTTGAGCATCAACTCGATTCCCATGAGCATGGCAATGGCATTGCGCCTGGCAAGCGCGCCGTACAAGCCGCACGAAAACAGGAAGGCGGCGAGCATCAGATACCAACTTAGCGGAACCATAAGATCAACCTCAAAGAGATGCGGCGGCCGGTAATGAGCGGCCTGTCAATTGCAAATTCCAGATGCGTCTGGCGACCGGAATTACCGATCGCGCGCCAACATGACTGCGCCGACCAGAGCCAGGAGGAGCAGCAGCCCCAAGACTTCAAATGCGATAACGTAGGTAGTAACGAATTCTCTTCCCAGCGCGGCGATAAGCGCTTCGTCGGCGACGACCGGCTCGCCCTCTGACGGCCAAGGCGTTGCGCGTGCAAAGGCCAATAAGCCCATAAAGAAGAGGAGCGCGAACAGGGAAGATTTGCCCCACTGATTGTTGAGCGGTGATGTGCTCCCGTACATCATGCTGCGGGTGAGCATAATCGCGAAAGCGATCAGCATAGCGATCGCGCCGACGTATACCAGGACCTGGCTGACCGCCAGAAACTCGGCCTCGAGAAAGACATAAATCCCGGCCACGCCGAAAAAGGTCAGCGTCAGGGCCAAAGCGCTGTGAAAGAGGTTGCGGCTCATCACCACGGTCAAGCCGGCTACGGCCGTGAGCAAGGCCACCTGAATGAAGACAAACTGCTCAAAAGTTGGTATCGGTACCTCTATGCCCAGCGGTAACTGCATGACATCTCCTGCCTTTTGTGTTGGCGACTACATCTGCCCTCACCAATACCCGGATTTACAGCAAGGCCTGTTCCGGTCCAGGTACTGCCGTTCGAAACTTAATACATGTTACCTTTTTCAGATACATGCATGGAGCCAATCAAGGAAGTTGGTTCAAATGATCGCTTTGTACGGATCTGTTCTTCACGGAAATACTTCTGCAGGACATAGGCGACGACGGCCATCACACCGACATTGGCGATAAAGATCAGCACGTATTGAATGGCGACCGGTGTCGGCAGCTTCTGGATTATTGCCTGGGCAAGGATCAGGCCGATCATCAGCGGGACGAGCACCTTCCAGGCAAAGGACATCATTTGATCGATGCGGATGCGGGGGAAGGTACCGCGGATCCACTGCTGCAGGACGTATACCCCGTACACTTTGATCATGAAATAGCCGAGACCCAGCAATGGACCGATGACCGGCAAGCCAACGCCGGGGCCCTGCCAGCCGCCGAGGAAGAGCGTGACGCCAACTGCAGCCAGTATCCAGGCGTTGAGGAACTGGGCCAGGAAGAACATGGCGAACTTCATGCCCGAATACTCGATATGGAATCCGGCGATAAGTTCTGATTCTGCTTCCAGAAGGTCGAAGGGCGTAAGTTCGGCCTCAGCCAGCGAACTGATAAAGAATACGATCAGCGCACCCGGCATGACGATGCCGAGCCAGCCCAGGCCAAGGTTAAAGCCGGCCACATGCAGCGACTGCATTTCGACAATGTGGCCGAAGCGCATCGAACCGGTGAGCAGAACCACGGTCAGTATTGCCAACACCAGAGGGATTTCATAGCTCAGAAGTTGCGCCACAACGCGGAAGCCGGCCAACAGGGCATATTTGTTGTTGCTGCCCCACCCGGCCATCAACGCGGCCAAGATGCCAATCGAGCCGAGCGCAACAATATAGAGGGCGGCGATATTCAGGTCCACGCCGGTTAGTCCGGGCGCAAAGGGGACGACTGCCAGCAACATCAACACGCCGGAAACGGCCAGAATCGGCGACAGATTGTACGCGATCTTGTCGGCCTGGTAAGGGGTGATATCCTCTTTGGAGAGCAGCTTGGCCGCATCAGCAACTGTCTGGAGCAGTCCGTACTTGCCGACGCGATTGGGTCCGATGCGGTCCTGCATGCGGCTGATGGCTTTGCGCGTGATCCAGATCAACAGCAGCACAGACAACATGCCGTAGTTGATAAGAATGAAGGCGCCGACGGCGTACACGAGGGCGATGGCCGCCCAGCCGGGCAGTCCCATACCCATGAGCCAGCCAGAAAGCGCATCGCTCCATTGGGTTATCTGCATAACAGTGCCTCCAAACAGGGGGCTGTGGATTTGCGGTCAGTCGGGACCGCGCTCCAGATCGACATGTGCGGCGTTAATGCCAGGTCTACTGCCACTCCAGGGCGCCCTTGCGCCAGTCATACATCAGTCCAATCACAAGCAGCAGGACGAAGAAGATTGTTGCAAGCACGGCAAACATTTCCAGCTGCTGGTAAGCCAAGGCGATTGGAAAGAGAAACAGCGCTTCGACATCAAACACGACAAAAACCAGGCCAATCAGATAGTATTGCGCGCGAAATTGCACCCACGTTTCGCCAATTGTTTCGACACCACTCTCGTAGATGTCGTTCTTGATCTCATCGGGCCGCCGGGGGCCAAGGAAGTGGCCCATAACGATGCCGGCAAGAGGCAACATGACCGCCAAACCGGACATAACGAGAATGAAGAAATATTGACTGAGCATAGCCGAAAATCCGTTTGTGTGGAATTTAACAAACTCCCGCGAAAGTATAGCATAGCGATTTCCGATAGGAAAAGTCTGCACCCTATGCAAACGCGTTTTCTTGTGTAGTTGAATACCGATTGCTTCCTGAATTCGTAGCCACTCAACCATGTTCGGTATTTCGCCAAACTCAGTGTTTTGTCATATATGGTACGCGTTCGCCGAAAAGGGTATGTACAACATCCAGGTTCAAAGCGTGGGCAACGGATAGTGGCAGGAGAACTGTGCGGCGCTGACGGGATGGGTTGTTAGAGTGGGCGTTGCAGGGAGTGTCGAGTTGCAGTGGACATTGCAAATGGACGGTGGCAGGAGACTACTGCGGCGGTGATGAGGCATGGTTTTGGAGGGGTGCGTTGCGGGGTGTGTCGCCCCGCTCAAGGGAGGGCCGAATGTTCGACCGCCCAGATCGACAGTCACTCCTGGCGGCGTCTGCACCGGCAGGCGGGCACAGTAGACAGGGAAAGTGATCAGGATTCGGCGAGAGGCGCGGGCGGAAACGCTTTATGTTCCAGGGCGTGGATGCGCTTCACGAACACATGCTGACTATGTGGGGCGGGTTGAGGTGGAAGCTGGTTGACTAGGGATGAGTGGCTGGGTGATTTGGCGAAAATTGGGGCAGGCAGGTGAGTACGATTAAAACTGCCAGTTGTCACGCGCTTTCACCCAAATAATTGGCGTCTATGGGCTTTGACAGCATTTTTCAGTTCGTGCTAGAATAAAATTGTTCGTGGAAAAATGCACGAACAGTTCCCCAAGCCGGTCAGGAGCGCTGAAAAGGAAAATCGGGATGGCAAGCGACTATCTGCCCCTGCTCATATTGATCCTACTGGCGGCCGGATTTGGCGCAATCGCCATCGGTCTGCCCGCCCTGCTTGGTCCACGAGAGCGCAACAGTCAGAAACTGGAGCCATACGAATCGGGTATCATCCCCTTTGCCGACGCCCGACGACGGTTCCCGGTAAAGTACTATTTGGTTGCGATGCTCTTCCTGATTTTCGACATCGAAGTGATCTTCCTCTACCCGTGGGCGGCTGTCCTGCAAGATCTGCGCGTGTTTGCGCTGGTGGCAATGGTTCCCTTTTTCATTGTCCTCGTGGTAGGTTTCCTCTATGAATGGAAGAAGGGCGCTCTCGACTGGGACTAGCGGTTGAAGGAATTTACGACCGCCCACGGAATTTCTCGGGAAATTGACAACAGACAGCCGCAGACACCTGATAGGAAAGCCTTGAAAGCTGTAAGCGAGACGCCGCGATCCGGTGTCGCTTCCTTCTGCCTGGCAGCAGAGGAGCAAACACTGGGCAGCAAATAAAAGGGAACGGAAATGGGTTTAGAAGAAAAGGTTCCTGAAGGCATACTGACAACGTCGCTGGACAGCGTGATCAACTGGGGTAGAGCCAATAGCACGTGGCCGCTGCTCTTTGGGTTGGCTTGTTGCGCGATGGAGATGATCGCTACCGGTACAGCCCGTCACGACATCGCTCGATACGGGTCGGAACTGTTCCGAGCGAGCCCGCGGCAGGCCGATCTTATGATTGTTTCCGGTCGCGTAAGCAATAAAATGGCGCCGGTAATTAAGCGGATCTACGATCAGATGTTGGCTCCCAAATGGGTGATCGCGATGGGGATCTGCGCCAGCGCTGGTGGGCCATTTAACAACTATGCCATCATTCAAGGGGTGGACAAGATAATCCCCGTTGATGTGTACGTTCCCGGCTGCCCGCCTCGACCCGAGTCACTGCTCTATGCTATGGATATGCTGCGCGCCAAACAGAAACGTGAATCTGTTGGATCGGGCCGCAAGGTCGACGAACCGCTAGCCGTTGATGAGATCATGCCGTTGGGCGTTTGACAGTGCTGGCGCGGCTGGCTAGATAGCCGCGCCAGGCGGGCCGAGAATTTCCGCTGTGTAATCTCCTTCCCGTGTTCTTCCGGGCAGTAGGAGCACAAAGAGAGCGAGTAAAGAAATGCCTCTTGATGTTGCACCGATTTTTCGCTCATACGAATCCCAACGCACGCTGAATCCACCGGGCATCCCTGCCTTGGCGCCCTTGCCGAGCGGTGAAACGGACGATACGCGGCGCATCTGCGAGCGGTTTGGCGAGGATATTGTCGCGGCCGGCTTGCACCATGGCAATCAGGTCGTACAAGTGGATGCGCGGCAGCTGAAGGCGCTCGCAACATATCTGCGTGATGAGCCCGAACTCCGGTACGAAACGCTGATCGACGTAACCGGCTTGGACAGGTCGCAGCTGCCCCAGAACGGGGATGCTCGTTTTCAAACTGTCTACCAGTTTCGCTCCTACGCCCGCAACCAGCACCTGACCGTGGTCGCTGACTGCCAAGCAGGAAATGGCGGCAATGGCGCGGTGCCGAATATCGACAGCCTGACCGGCGTGTTCCAGGGGGCAGAGTGGCCGGAGCGGGAGGTGTACGACCTGATGGGGATCAAGTTCGACGGGCATCCGGATTTGCGCCGGATATTGATGCCTAAGAATTGGCACAATCACCCTCTGCAGAAGCAGGCCCCCCTTGGCGGCGAAGAGGTTCCCTTCACCTTTACGTGGGACGATCCGGAGTTTGATACGCTGGGCACGCAGATTTTGCCTTCGGAGAGCGAAGCGCCGGACCTGCCGCCGGGCATGAGCCGCCAGAACATGGTTATCAACATGGGGCCGCATCATCCCAGCACACACGGCGTGCTGCGGCTGGTGGTGGAACTGGATGGCGAGCGCGTCGTGAGCATCGACCCCGACCTGGGCTTTCTACACTCTGGTTTTGAGAAGACGGGCGAAAACAAACGGTATAAGGATTTCGTCTACTACACCGACCGGATGGACTATCTGTCCTCGATGTCGAACAATCTGGGTTACTGCCTGACGATCGAGCATATGCTTGGGCTGGAGATCCCGGAACGGGCGCAGGTGATCCGGGTGATTATGGCGGAAATGCAGCGAATCGCCTCTCATCTGTTCTGGTTGGCGACCCACGTGCTGGATGTATCGGGCACGGGCATGAGCCTGTTAATGTACGCCACCCGCGAACGGGAGCGGATTCTGGATCTGTTTGAGATGGTCTGCGGCGCGCGGCTGACGGTCAGTTATATTCGCATCGGCGGCGTTTGGCAGGATCTGCCCGACGCTTTCATTTCAGAGTTGAAGGATTTCTTGCGCCTGTTGCCGGGGAAGATCTCCGAGTATGAGGCCATGTTGACCGAAGCGCCGTTGTGGCAGGAGCGCTTGTCCGACGTCGGTCATATCAGCGGCGCCGATGCGCTGGCGATGGGGCTGACCGGACCGATGCTGCGGGGCAGCGGCGTCGATTGGGACCTGCGCCGCGACCGGCCGTACAGCGGCTATGAGGCGTATGAATTTGAGGTGCCGACCAGCAACCGCGGCGACTGTTATGGACGCTTCAGCATACGGTTGGAAGAAATGCGTCAGAGCGTGCGAATTTTGGAGCAGGCGGTGGACAATCTGCCCAGCGGCCTGTACAAGTCGAACAATCGCAAAGTGGCGGCGCCGCCGCGCGCTGAATTGGACGTGAGCATGGAGGCGTTGATTCACCACTTCAAGCTGATGACCGAAGGCTTCCATGTGCCCCCCGGATTTTTCTATAACGGCATCGAGAGCAGCAAAGGTGAGTTGGGATATTTCGTTTACAGCGATGGTTCGGCCAAGCCGTACCGGTTGCACGTTCACGGCCCCAGCTTCAACAACCTATACGCCATCGACCATATCAGTCGCGGCGAGATGCTGTCCGACGTTGTAACGAATATCGGGTCAATTGACATTGTACTAGGCGAGGTGGACCGATAACAGCGGCGGCCAACAGGCAGTACTGGGAACGGATGGCTGTCTGCTGATCACCGCAACGGGGATATGCAATGATCACGGAACTGATGCGGCAGGAGATCGACGAAATACTGGCACGCTATCCGGCCGGACGCCAGCGTTCGGGGATTCTGCCGGCGTTATATGTAATTCAGCACGAGTTTGGCTACTGCCCGGTGGAGGCGCAGGACGAACTGGCCGAGATCCTGGGCATCGCGCCGGCGGAGGTTGGCGCGGTCGTCGGCTTTTACAACATGCTGCACGCGGAGCCGAAGGGCGAATATCATATCGAAGTATGTACCAACGTACCCTGCATGTTGCGTGGGGGCAACCAGTGTCTTCACAACTTCGAGAGTACGCTGGGCATCCACCACGGTGAGAAGACCGAAGACGGTCAATTTGCGCTCGATCATATGGAGTGTCTCGGCTCTTGCGTCACGGCGCCGATGGCGATAGTCACCGACCAGAAGACCGGCCAAATCCGCTATTTCGAGAACCTGGACTCTGCTGAGGATGTGGAGAGGGCGATTGGGGTGCTCAAGGACGGCAAGGGCTTCCGCAGCCTTGCACGCTGGACGCCGGAAGCCGACCCGAATAACGAGGGCGAGGCGGATGTTCCCTATCGCAACGGCGGCATGGAGCCCCGGTATCTGATGGCGCGTTTGAACAAGCCGGACAGCCACAAGATTGAGCCGTACGAGGCCGACGGCGGCTATGCCACAGCACGCAGCGTGCTGACGGCGATCGAGCCGGCCGACATGGTGGAGCAGATCAAGGCCAGCGGCATCCGCGGCCGCGGTGGGGCGGGCTTTCCCACGGGAATCAAGTGGGGGTTTTTGCCTCCGGGCGTGGGTCCCCGCTACATGGTTGTCAATGCCGACGAATCGGAGCCGGGCACATTCAAAGATCGCATTGTAATGGAGTACGATCCGCACCAGCTCATCGAAGGCATCATTTTGAGTTGCCACGCGATCGAGTCGGAAAAGGCCTTCATCTATATACGCGGTGAATACTATTTTGCCTACGTGCGTATGCAGGAGGCGCTGGCGGAGGCCGAAGCCAAAGGCTATTTGGGCGAAAATATTTTCGGCAGCGGCAAGAACCTGGACATTGTGCTGCACCGCGGCGCGGGCGCTTACGAGTGCGGGGAGGAGACGGCCCAGCTGACGAGCTTGGAGGGCTATCGCGGGGAGCCTCGTCTGAAGCCGCCCTTCCCCGCTGTTGAAGGCCTGTATTCCAAACCCACGATCGTGAATAACGTCGAGTCGATCTGCAACGTTACGCATGTCATGCGCCACGGCGTCGACTGGTACAAGGAGTACGGCACCGAACGCAGCCCCGGCATGCGTATTTTCTGCCTGAGCGGAAACGTAAAGCGGCCGGGCCTCTACGAGCTTCCCCACGCGACGCCGTTGAGTGAGCTGGTCAACAAGTACGGAGGCGGACCGGAAGACGAGAACCACCCCATCAAGGCGATCGTGCCCGGCGGCCTGTCGATGAAGCTGCTGACACCTGATCAGTTCGATACGCTGTTAGACTATGAGAGCGTGGCCGAGGCTGGGTCACTGCTTGGCTCGGCCGGCGTGATCGCGATTGACGATCGCACATCTATGGTCGAAGTGGCGCGGCGCACGCTGGGCTTCTATCGCGATGAGAGCTGTGGCAAGTGCACGCCGTGCCGGGAGGGTACTGCCTGGCTGGAGAAGATCCTGCTGCGCATCGAAGAGGGGCAGGGCCTGGGCAAGGATCTGGAATTGATGGAGTTTATTGCCGACAATATCGCGGGCAAGAGTTTCTGCCCCTTTGGCGAGGCGTCGGTGTGGGGCTTACAGAGCAATCTGCTCAAGTTCCGCAGCGAGTTTACGTCGCAGATTGAGAGCACCAATCCGGGAGATGTCGGTCCGGTATTGCCAATTCGGCCCGACTACCGCCCGAATACGCACGAGGAAAGTGGGCTGCGCGATAGCACGTTTGCGCCGGCTGGTGGGAATATCGTGCTGCACGATGACTTGGTTCCAGGTGACGACTGAGGAAGAGTCCGATGGTTACAGTAGCGCCCGCCGTCGCGCCAGATGAAGGCGCGCAGGTCAGGAGCGAGAGTAGCAAGAAGCGGGAAGCCATTCTGCCGGTCGCACCGGTGGAGGGTCTGCCGCTGCGCCGCTTTAGCCTGGAAGAGTATCATCACTTAATTGACATCGGCTTCTTCGACAAGGACGAACGGGTCGAATTGCTCGAAGGAGTCTTGGTGTACATGAGTCCCAATAATCCCCCCCACATTCGGACAGTTTTACGACTATTTCGTTTTTTGGTCTCCCAGATTACGGACGAAGATATAGAAGTGCGGGCGCAGGGACCAATCTCGATTCCTGAATTGATGACTGAACCCGAACCGGACCTGGTTATATCCAAGGAATCGGGCGGTGCCCTCGACGAACGTCATCCCTACCCGGCTGACATTTTGTTGCTGATGGAGGTCTCGGATTCGAGTCTTGCATATGACCGCACACGTAAAGCAGAAATTTACGCGCAGGTGGGCATACCTGATTATTGGATTTGGAATCTGGTCGACAATTCGCTGGAAGTTTACCGCGATCCTCACGCGCCCGCTACAGGCGACGCGCTCTATCAGACTAAACTGACCTTTCACAGCGGCGAGTCGATTGCGCCGCTGGCTTTTCCTGATTTTGAGGTTGCGGTGGTCGATTTTATGCCGCCAGCCGTCAGCGGAAGTTGAAGCAGACGAAACCTGAAGTGTTTCTCCTCTTATTCGGAGACGAAATCGTCTATGGCTGATAACGTAACGTTTACCATCAACGAGAAAGAAGTGTCTGTGCCGGCGAGGACGCTATTGGTCGATGCCGCGCGCATGGCTGGCGTCGAGATTCCGGTCTTTTGTTCGCATCCCAAGCTGGACCCGGTCGGTTGCTGCCGCATGTGCCTGGTCGAGGTCGACGGGCCGCGCGGCACGGCGATGATGGCCTCCTGTACGATGCCGGTCGGCGATGGCATGGTCGTGCGCACCGATACCGAGCAGGTGCGCACTGTGCAGGAAGCAAATCTTGCCTTCATCCTGCTCAATCATCCCTTGGACTGCCCGATTTGCGACAAAGGCGGCGAATGCCCGTTGCAGGACCAGACGATGCGCTTCGGGCCGGGGATCAGCCAGTTGATCGAACCGAAGCGGCTCGCCAAGAAGCATTACGATATTTCCGACACGATCGTGCTGGACCAGGAGCGTTGCGTACTCTGCTGGCGCTGCATCCGCTATTTGGAAGAGTGGGAGGACAAGCCGCAGTTGGGCCTGTTCGAGCGGGGCAATGAGACCATCGTCGACATCCAGGAAGGCCGCCCCGTAGACGCCAAAACCGGCGGCAACATAATCGACCTTTGCCCGGTCGGGGCATTGACGAACCGGGTCTCCCGTTTCGCCTACCGTCCGTGGGAGATCGAGCGCACGCCCAGCATCTGCATGCACTGTTCGGTGGGCTGCAATGTGCGCCTGGACAGCCGCACGCACCAGTTGCGCCGCATTGTCGGCCGCGAAAACATGCAGGTCAACGACCAGTGGATATGCGATAAGGGCCGCTTTGCCCACGCCTGGGTGAATGAGGAGAACCGGCTGGAAGCTCCGCTGGTACGTAAGAACGGCAAGTTGACGCCGGTGCAGTGGAGCGAGGCGCTGGCATACATCGCCGCGCGGTTGACCGACATCAAGGGAAAGTACGGGGCAGATAGTATTGGCGCAATCGGCAGCGGCAAAATCAGCAACGAGAGCAACTATGCGCTGCAACGATTTATGCGCGGCGTTATCGGCACGAACAATATCGACCACCGCGATGGCGGCGATGTCGCGGCCTTGCCGACCGGTCTGCCAGCTCTGACCGATCTGATGAAGCCGCAGTATGGGCCGGACCCGCAGGTCGACACCGTCTTTTTGTTCGGCGTTGACCCCAGCGAAGAGTTGCCGGTGCTGGATCTGCACCTGAAACGGGCTGTCCTGCGAGGTGGGGCCAAACTGATAATCGCCCACGCCCGCAAGATCGAGTTGACCCGCTATGACGGCCCTTACCTGGCCTACCAGCCGGGTGGAGAGGCTGCGCTCCTTGACCGCCTGCAGCAGGCTGTTGAGAGTACCGGAACATCCGAGAATGGGTCGGCGATTGGGGCGGCTGCCAAACTACTGGCTGAGAGCGAACAGACGCTGATTGTTTATGGGCCGATGGCTGCACGCGGCGAGGACGGCCCCGCCGTCCGAGATGCCCTCAAGAGGCTCGCCCAGGCCGCGGGCGATGGCGCGCGGCTGGCCTATGCCGGGTTGGATGGCAATGCCCAGGGCTGCCGCGATATGGGTGTGCTGCCCGATCAGTTGCCGGGCCAGTTCGCACTGGAAGACGCCGAGGCCAGGGCGCGGCTGGAAGCGCTGTGGGGCTGCACGCTTTCCACATTCGCCGGTTATACCTATAAGCAGATGCTGGACAGCCAGGAGATGAGAGCCCTTTTTGTAAACGGCGCAAACCCTGCTGACGAATCGCCCGATTGGGCCGCCAGCCTGGAAAACCTTGACCTGCTTGTCGTCACCGATCTGCTATCCACCGCGACGGCGCAGAATGCGGACGTTGTGTTGCCTGCTCTGGGCTGGTCTGAGAGCGATGGCACGTACACCAATCTGGAGCGCCGCGTGCAAAGGGCGCCGAAAGCGGTCACCAATCCCAAGTCGCGTGCCGCGCCGGATTGGATGATGTTGACGCATCTGGCCAAGCATTTGGGGGTGGAGTGGCCGTTCTCGGACGCTCGCAGCGTCACTGCCGAGATTTCGAAGGCTGTGCCAGGGTATGACGGCCTGTCTTGGGAGGCGCTGGGAGATCAGGGCCGCCAGTGGGATGCCGACTCCGCGCCAGCGGCGGCCGCCCATGGCTCCGCCAAGGGAGCATCGACTGCGGGATCCGACAATGACGAGTATCCCCTTAGCCTCGTTACAGGCACAGTTCTTTACGACGGCGGCACGCTTTTCAGCCTTACCGAGGAGATG
This sequence comes from Caldilineaceae bacterium, assembly GCA_963662575.1. Taxonomy (GTDB): domain Bacteria; phylum Chloroflexota; class Anaerolineae; order Caldilineales; family Caldilineaceae; genus Bin5. The sequence goes on along the minus strand of OY759723.1, from coordinate 3,013,110 downwards.
CACGGCATGGCGCATGGCGCGACTGTCACGCTAAACCCTGCCGACGCGGCAGCAATCGGCGTTGACGCGGGCAGTCCGGTCACGGTCCAGAGTGAGCAGGGCGACCTGGCGTTGACTGCGGCGGTCGACGCGCAGGTGCAGACGGGCACCGCCTGGATTCCGGAGAGTCTTCCTGGTGCGCCGGTGGGCGCGTTGCTCAACGGCAGCTATACCCAGAAGGTCAAAGTGGAAAGGCGTTAAATGGACTGGTTACAGCTCTTGGTCTTCCCGGCCATCCGCGCGCTGATACTGATTTTCGTTCTGCTGACCGGTTTCGCCTACCTGACCTGGTACGAGCGCAAACTGCTGGCCCGCTTCCAGATTCGATACGGCCCGAATCGGGCAGGAAAATTCGGCCTTTTGCAGCCGGCCGCGGACGCGGTGAAGGCGTTCTTCAAAGAAGAGATCATCCCCAATCACGTTGACAAGCCGGTCTATCTGCTGGCCCCGGCTCTGGCGCTTGTGCCGGCGCTGATCATCTGGGCGGTCATTCCTATCGCCAAGGGGACACCCGCCATCGCCGATGTAAGTATTGGCTTTCTGTGGATTCTGGCGGTGGCGGGAATCGAGAGCTACGGCATTATTTTGGCGGGCTGGGGCAGCAACAACAACTATTCGCTGCTCGGCGCGTTGCGCTCGGCTGCGCAGATGGTCTCGTATGAACTGCCATTGGGCCTCTTTCTGGTCAGCATTCTGATTCTGGCCGGCAGCTTCAGCCTGGTCGACCTGGTTGAGGGCGTCCGCCCCTGGTGGGAGTGGATCTGGTTGTGGTTGGCCTTCCCGTTTTTCTTTATCTGTATTCTGGCCGAGACCAATCGCAGCCCATTTGACCTGCCGGAAACGGAGAACGAGTTGGTAGCCGGTTTTCAGACGGAGTACGGCGGCATGAAATTTGCGCTGTTCTTCATCGCCGAGTATGTCAACATGATCTCCACCAGCGCGATAATGGCGACCCTATTCTTTGGCGGTTGGAAGGGTCCTTTCGCTGAGCAATACATCTGGCTGGGTCCCATCTATCTGTTTATCAAGGTGGTGATTCTGCTCTTTCTTTTCATCTGGGTACGAGCCAGCGTCGGCCGGCCGCGCTACGACCAGCTGATGAAGTTCTGTTGGCAGTTCATGTTGCCGCTGGGCCTGGTGTATGTGTGCATTTCGGCAGTGTTGGCCGTTTTCCTGAAGTAGGAACCGCAGCGAAAAGAGGATTTCAATGGAGTTGGGCGATTTTCTGAAGGGCGCGAACGAGATCGGCAAGGCGATGGGCGTGACGTTGAAACACCTTCGCCAGAAGCCGGTCACGGTGGAGTTCCCCCACGATGATATTCCGATATACCCACGCTTCCGCGGCCGCCATGAGCTGCGGCGCTATGCCAACGGCCTGGAGCGCTGCATTGGCTGCTGTCTGTGCGAGGCGGCCTGCCCCACTGAAGCGATTTACGTCCAGGCGGCTGAGAACGACCCTGATTCCCCGCTCTCGCCAGGGGAGCGTCACGCCAGTGTCTACGAATTGAATCTGTTGCGCTGCGTCTTTTGCGGCGATTGTGAAGAGGCCTGTCCGACCGAGGCCATTGTTCTCGGTCACGACTTCGCCATGGCCAATTACGAACGCAAAGATTTTGTGCTTACAAAAGAGGAACTGCTCAATCCCGGCATGCCCAAGGTCATCATTCGACCGGAGTAATATTTCATGAGTTTGTCGCTTCTCTTTTTCCTGCTAGTGGGCGCAGTCAGCCTGGCCGCAGCGCTGGGCGTGGTCACAAGCCGCCAGCCGGTTCACAGCGCGCTGTTTCTGCTGACCAACTTCGCCACGCTGGCTGTGCTGTATATCACGCTCGATGCACAGTTTCTGGCGGCGGCGCAGGTGATTGTCTACGCCGGGGGCATAGTTATCCTGATACTCTTTGTGATTATGCTCATTGGTGGAGATACGAACGACTTCAGCGCGGCGCATCGGGCGTGGAGTCGTACCGCAGGCATCGCGCTGGGCACTATTCTGCTGCTGGTGATCTCATATAGCGCGCTTTCGCGCATGATGGCTCCGACTGAAGATGGCGTCGCGATTTTGCAGGGCGGCACACCAAAGGCCGTCGGTATCGAACTCTTTACCAATTACATTCTTCCATTTGAACTGGTTGCTCTTCTCTTGCTGGTAGCGCTGATCGGCGCGCTGGTGCTGGGACGGCAGCCGGAGGGCGCAGGCGAAGGCATCCCGTCTGTCAAGGCGAACGAATGATGTTAGAGACAAGCTATTATCTGGTCCTGGCCGCCATGATCTTTACCGTCGGCGCCACCGGCGTCTTGTTGCGCCGCAATGCATTGATCATTTTCATGTGCATCGAGATGATGCTTAACAGCGTGAACCTGACTTTGATCGCGCTCGCCCGTCAGTGGGGCAATCTCGAAGGGCAGATTTTCGTATTCATGATTATGGCCGTTGCCGCAGCCGAAGTCGCAGTCGGTTTAGCAATTCTGATTGCCAATGTGCGCCATCAGAAGAGCCTCAATATCGATGAGATCAATCTGCTGAAGTGGTAGAAATCAGTTTTCAGTTTTCAGTTTTCAGTTCTTGGTGGACCCGGACTTTCACGGGATTAGCCAGGGTTTGAGAGCTTACGAGTAAGTGCTGCTATTGAGGGACTTATGCTGGAATTAGCCTGGCTTATCCTTGTTTTCCCTGCCTTGGGCGCGTTGGTAAACCTGTTTGTCGGCGACAAACTGGGCGAGCGGGGCATCCATCTGGCGGCGTCCTTCGCGGTGGTCCTATCCTTTGTGGTCAGCCTGGGTCTCTTCTTTGGTCTGTCAGGCCTGGATGAGCATCACCGGACCGCGACCGTTCATATGTGGGACTGGATCACTATCGGCAGCTTCCACGCGCCGGCGGCACTGTTAATTGACCCGCTGAGCGTTACGATGGCGCTGGTTGTAACTGGCGTTGGCGCACTGATCCACATCTATGCCGGCGGCTACATGCACGGCGAACAGAACTTTCAGCGCTTTTTCGTTTACCTGAACTTTTTCATCCTGGCGATGCTGGTGCTGATTCTCAGCAACAATTTTGTGGGGATGTTTGTCGGTTGGGAGGGCGTGGGGCTGGCGTCGTACCTGCTGATTGGATTCTATTTTGACCGGCATGACGAGTCCTACGGCCACTACGCCGATGCCGGCAAAAAGGCTTTTCTGGTCAACCGGATCGGCGACTTTGGCATGATGCTGGCCATTTTCCTGCTCTGGACCGGAGTCGGCTCGGTTGTATTTGACGAGGTTTTCGCCGGGGCCGGCGCGTTGACCACCGGCGCGGCGACGGCAATCTGTCTGCTACTCTTGCTGGCCGCGACTGGCAAGAGCGCCCAGTTGCCCCTGTTCGTCTGGTTGCCTGACGCTATGGCCGGCCCGACGCCGGTTTCGGCGCTAATCCATGCAGCGACGATGGTAACGGCCGGCATATACATGATCGCGCGGACGCACGTCTTGTGGGAGCTGGCGCCGGCGGCAGGCAGTCTCGCGGCCTGGGTGGGTGGTCTGACCGCGCTGCTGGCGGCTTCGATCGCGCTGACGCAGGTGGATCTGAAAAAGATCCTCGCCTACTCGACGATTTCTCAACTGGGCTTCATGATGCTGGGTGTAGGTGTCGGTGCATACGCTTTTGCCATCTTTCATCTGGTGACGCATGCATTCTTCAAGGCGCTGCTCTTTCTGGCCGCGGGCAACGTCATGCATGGCCTTCCTGACGGCGAGTTGGATATTCGCAAGATGGGAAATCTGCGCGCCAAGATGCCGACGACGTACCTACTATTCCTGATCGGCGCGTCGGCTCTGGCTGGCCTGCCGTTGCTGTCCGGGTTCTTTTCCAAAGATGGCATTCTGCTGCATGTTGCCAATCACAACATTCTTCTCTATCTGATCGGTCTGTTCACAGCTCTATTGACCGCGTTCTACAGCTTTAGGGCGGTCTTCATGGCTTTCTGGGGCGAGGCACGCGATCAGCACATCCACGAGCACGCGCATGAGAGCCCGTCGATAATGACTAGGCCTCTCTGGGTATTGGCGGCGCTGGCGGTGATCGGCGGAGTCTTGAACCTGCCATTCCTGCTGACGATGGAACATTACCTGGAAGGGGCCGTTGGCGCGCCGGCATTCCATCCGAGCGTTCCGATGGAATTGGTGCTGTTGGTGGTGAGCGCGCTTGTGGCAATAGCCGGCGTAGGTCTGGCCTATGGACGGTATGTCAAGGGTCCTGCCACCGGCGCCGGGAGGTTTTCCACCGGCATTACAAAGCTGCTCAGTCCGTTGGAGCCAATCGCCCGCAACAAATGGTATGTGGATGAGATATACGCGGCCTGGATCGTGAATCCGCTGCTTGACCTCGCCAGTTGGTTCTCACAGGTAGTAGACCACGGAGTAGTTGACGGCGCTGTCAATCTTGTCGGTCAGGCGAATCTGGCGATGGGCGGCGCTTTGCGCAAAGTCCACAACGGGTTGGTACCCACATATGCGCTGAGTCTTTTCTGCGGGGTAGTGGCATTACTACTGTGGTTAGTAATCGGCGGCTAACGGACAGCAACTGTTCCGGCCGCACATGGTCGGTGAAAATTAGCGACCATTCATCGGTGTGTATTCTATGCTTTCGATTCTAACATTCTTGCCCCTGGTCGGCGCGATCATCGTCCTGCTGGCGCCGAGCGATAGCCTCAAAAAGGGGCTGGCTTTCGGCGCGACTATCGTGACCTTCGTGGTCAGCCTCCTACTACTGCCCGGCTGGCAGGAGATCCCGGACATGCAGTTCGTGGAGCGTTACGCCTGGATGCCGGACCTGAACATCTATTACCATCTGGGTGTGGATGGGATCAGTCTGTGGCTGGTGCTACTGACGACGCTATTGATGCCGATCGCAGTGGCGTTCAGCAATCAGCACGTCAAGCAGAATATTGGCGGCTATCTGGCGCTGATGCTGCTGATGGAGACGGCTGTGCTGGGCGTCTTTCTTGCCTTGGATCTAGTGCTGTTCTACGTTTTCTGGGAGTTCAGCCTGATCCCAATGGCCTTCCTGATTGGCAAGTGGGGCAGTCAGAATCGCATATACGCCGCGATCAAGTTTTTCCTGTACACACTGGCTGGGTCAGCGCTGATGCTGGTGGCAATTCTGGCCCTCTACTTCGAAGCCGGCACATTTAACCTGCTGGAGCTGCAGAGCGCGGGTCTACCCCCCGGAATACAGCAGCTGGCCTTCCTGGCCTTCGCGCTGGCTTTCGCGATCAAGGTTCCACTGTTTCCCTTTCATACATGGTTACCCGATGCACACGTGGAGGCCCCGACCGCCGGATCCGTCATTCTGGCTGGTGTGCTCCTGAAATTGGGGACATACGGTTTCCTGCGCTTTGCCTTACCGCTATTCCCGGCTGCCGTCTCCAACTATTCTTCGCTCATATCGGTTCTGGCAATCGTTGGCATCCTTTACGGCGCGCTGGTGGCGCTTGCCCAGAAAGATCTGAAATCACTGGTGGCCTATTCTTCGGTCGCGCACATGGGTTTCATTGTGCTGGGCATTTTCGCTTTGAATGAACAGGCGATTAGTGGTGCGGTGCTGCAGATGGTAAATCACGGCCTCAGCACAGGCGCGCTCTTCCTGATGGTAGGGATGCTCTACGAGCGGCGCCATACACGGCTGCTGAAGGATTACGGAGGCCTATGGGCCAGCGTACCGGTTTTTTCGTACTTTTTCCTGGTGGTGGCGCTGAGCAGCGCTGGACTTCCGGGGCTGAACGGCTTTATAGGCGAGTTTACGATTTTGCTGGGCACGTACGCGAGCTCCCCGATATTCGCCGTCCTCGGTACAGCCGGCGTCATCCTGGCCGCCTGGTATCTGCTGCATGCATTCAGGCAGGTGGCACAGGGCGCGCTGACGAATCCCGCCAATTTCAAGGAAAACCTGCCCGACCTGAACTGGAAGGAAATCGGTCAGCTGGTACCGTTTGTACTGCTCTTTTTCGCAATCGGACTAGCGCCCAATTTCTTCCTGGACAAGATCAATCCCTCTGTTGCGGCGCTGGAAGTCGTCCAGTCTCCAGCAGTTGGTGACGAGTGGCTGGTGGATAGCAGTTTCCAGCTGCCGCAAGATTTCGACAACAATCCATTGACCACAATCCACTAACTGCTATGGACACCGCTTTACTCTTTGACAATGCTATAGTTCTGCTGCCGGAGCTTGTGCTGGCGGTTGGCGTGCTGGTCCTGATGATTGTTGACATCGGGCGACGTGGAGAAGACGGAGCACCGCTGCTGGCCGGTCTTTCGGTTGCCATCCTCCTATTGGGCATCGGCGCATCGCTGTTGATTTGGGGCAGGCCGCCGGTCGAATATCTGAACGGAGCAGTTTCGGACGGTTTTGCGTTGAGCGTGCGGCTGGTAATCCTGATCGCCGGCATTTTCGGTGTTTTGCTGAGCCGCAACTATCTTCCAGCCATTGAGCGCCAAGGGGGGGCCTTCTACTCTCTGCAACTGCTGGCGATAGTCGGCATGATGTTAATGGGCACGGCTACGAACCTGATTGTCCTTTTCATTGCCCTGGAGATTTTTTCGCTGGCGCTCTACATTCTATGCGGCTTCTACCGCGAAAGCCCTCGTAGCATAGAAGCTGCCATGAAATACTTTTTGCTGGGGGCGTTTGCCAGCACCTTCTTCGTCTACGGCTCGGCGCTGCTTTACGGTGCCGGCGGCAGCACCCAATACACTCGCATCCACGAGACGCTCACAGCAGGCGGCGGCAACCCTTCACTGGTCCTTCCTGGCATTGCGCTCTTGCTGGTAGGATTTGGCTTCAAAGTGAGCCTGGTCCCCTTCCATATGTGGACGCCGGACGTATACCAGGGCGCGCCGACACCGGTAACTGCCTTTATGAGCGTCGGCACCAAGGCGGCGGCGTTTGCCGGCTTCTTCCGGCTGATGATGACTGCGCTCCCTTCCTTCCATGATCAATGGGCCGCGCCGCTGGCAGTCCTGGCCATTCTGACCATGACGGTAGGCAACCTGACGGCTTTGCGCCAGAGCAGTGTGAAGCGGATGCTGGCCTATTCCGGCATCGCCCACGCCGGCAACATCCTGATCGCGCTCGTGGCAGGGACCGGCGCCGCTTCGTCGGCGGCTGCGTTCTATCTCTTTTCCTATGCGTTCATGAATGTGGGCGCGTTCGCGGTAATTATTGCCCTGGAGAAGAAATATGGTAGTGAAAATGATGTGGAGCAAAGCAACTTAGCCGGCATCGCCGAACGGTTCCCGGCTCTGGCCGCGGCGATGGCTATTTTCATGCTCAGTCTGAGCGGAATTCCACCGCTGGCCGGCTTTTTCGGGAAGTTTCTGGTCTTCAAGGCGGCCGTGGAGGCCGGCTGGGCCTGGCTGGTGGTGATCGGAGTTCTCAACAGCGCCATCAGCGCCTACTACTATCTACGGATCGTGGTGGCTATGTATTTCCAACCTTCGGTAGAGGATGGGGAAGAGACTGAACCCCTCTCTATTCTCACTTCTCGCTCCTCACTCTTCGTAGTTACAGTCGCTGCTGTCGCCGTGGTTGTAATCGGCCTGCAGCCGGGACTATGGACCGGCATGTTGAGAGGTCTGGGCCAATAGTCAATGGCCGCCACTGGCCAACCGGAGGTGGCCAACTCACCGCTACAGCTACGAAAACTCCATTTTGCGATGGCGCATGACGACGCTCTGCGCCAATCCCACCGCTATCATCATCGAAACCAGACTGCTGCCGCCGTAGCTCAGGAATGGCAATGTCATGCCGGTAACCGGCAGGATTGCCAAATTCATGCCGACGTTGACGAAGGTCTGGAAAAAGATCAATGAGGCTACGCCCAGCGTAATCAGTCTGCCGAACTGGTCCTGGGCGAGGTCAGCGATGCGCACCAGGCGCCAGATAACAAAGAACAGTAACAACAGAACCATGATTGTGCCAACAAAGCCCAGTTCTTCGGCCATGACGCTGAAGATGAAGTCTGTATGTCGAACGCGCAAAAAGTGCAGTTGATTCTGTGATCCCTCGCCCCAACCCATCCCAATCCACCCGCCGTTGCCAATGCTGATCAGCGCCTGTTGTACGTTAAACGCTGCATCGGGGTTCGAGCCTGGATCAAGAAAAATCTCAATCCGTTCCACCATGTAGTCCTGAAGCGTTCCCTGCAGAATCGGCCATGCAGCCCCAAGGGAGGCAATGCCGAGCAGGACATGGGTCAGACGCACTCCGTTGATGAGAATCAACGTTCCGCTGATAAACGCAAGAGTGACGGCCATTCCCAGATCCGGTTGGATGTATACAAGACCCAGGGGAATGAGCAGGAGGACAACGACTCCCAAAAGATAGGAGATTCTACGAATACGATCCTGAAAGCGGCTCAGGTACCAGGCGAGAAAGACGATTAGCAGGAATTTCCCGGCCTCGGTGGGCTGGACATCGGTTCTGCCCAGGTCCAGCCAGCGTTGGGCACCATTTTTTACTTCGCCCACTAAGAAGACGGCCACCAGCGAAGCCAACAGCAAGAAGTAGCTCGGTTGGGCCAGCAGCTCCAGATGCCTGTAGTCGAAGAGGGCAGCGGTGACGAGCGCGATCGCGCCCAAGATCGTGAAGAGAAGCTGCCTCTGCCAGTAGTCGGCCAGGTCGATGGTCGTTATAGTGGCGCTGTAGGTCATGGCAATGCCGATACCACAGAGGAGTAGCACGGCAAAGAAAAGGGGCTTGTCGAAATGTCTGAACATCGAGTATTCCAGTGGCGGTCAGCTATAGCCCGATGAGTCGCCTGAGCCGTTCCGGCCAGCTGATCTCCTGAAACTTGATCAGAGGGACATTGTAGCCGAGCAGGCGCTGGGCGATATTGTGGTAGGCGCGGCTGACATATTTTTTTCGTTCAAGAGCCACGGGCCAACCTTTGTTTGCCGAAACGATAATCTGATCATCCTCGGGCACAATACCCAACAGATCTATACTCAATATGTCCAAAATACTGTTACGGGTGATCATCTCCTTTCGCCGGACGAGCCGAGGGTTGTACCGATTGATGATGAGTCGCGCCTGAATGTTCATGTCTCGCTCAAGCAGGTAGATGACTTTGTCGGCGTCCCGCAAAGCGCTGACTTCCGGCGTGGTTACAATGATGACTTCCGAAGCAGCGGCGATCGCATTCTGGAAACCCAATTCTATGCCAGCAGGGGAGTCCACAAGGACAAAGTCGGCGATAGCACGCAGTTCCTCGCAGAGAGTCATCATCTGATCGGGTGCGATCGCCGTCTTGTCGCGAGTCTGGGAACTCGGAAGAAGGTACAGTTCGCCTACGCGCTTGTCTCGCACCAGCGATTCATGTAGAGAACAGCGCCCCTCAATCACATCAACCAGATTGTAAACAACCTGGCTTTCCAGCCCCATGACAATATCCAGGTTTCTCAAGCCGATGTCGGCATCTACAACGATCACGCGTTGACCGGCCATCGCCAGGGCTGTACCCACGTTTGCGGTGGTTGTCGTCTTACCTACGCCTCCTTTACCGGAAGTCAAGGTCAGGACGAGCCCGCCGTCCGCCTCAGACCCGCGGCGGTCGGCGGGCGCGTGGGCGTCGGGCGAGAGGTCGCCCATCATAGTTTTACCTGTCTGCATCCCAGGGATCCACGAAGATCTGATTGTCGATGACCCGGGCCACTTCAGGGTTACCGCTGCTGTCTCTCTTCCAGAACCAGTAGCCGGGGTTGTTGGATGCACTCTTTGGCGTCATGGCGATGTGTTGGGCGATTCGCATCTGCACCGGTTCAAAATCCAGTGCTGCTACAATGGCACGCGGGTTCCCCATCGCGCCTGCATGGACGGTTCCCCGCAGACGGCCCCAGACCAATACATCGCCGCCGCTTACGACTTGTGCGCCGGGATTTACATCGCCAAGAACGACGACCGTTCCCGCATGGCGAACGGACTGGCCGGAGCGCAAGGTGCCGCGATAGACATACGGCGGCGACATCGACTCTGCGCCGGGTTCGTCTGCCCAGGGCGTGAGCGCTGCATGTTCATCTGCACTTTCGCTCACGAGCGGCTCTTCCGTCAGAGCGGAATGTGGGGCCGGCCGGAAATCGCTACCAGGCCGCAAGCTGTCCTCTTCCAGATTGGGGGACGTGTTCAGGTCGCGAGCCGTACGTGTAAGGAAACTGCTACCGTTGCTTGCTTCCCTTTTTCCCGTTCTGACCACTGGCTGCGGCTCGTCTGATTCCCAGACGACGTCCAAGCCTAGCTGGCTGGCGACTTGAAAGGAGTCGCTGTTGCCGGTGTGCAGAGACACAAGCACAATGTTCTGATCTAGCAACACTTCGTGAACGTCCTGAAGATCCTCAGCTGTGACCAACCTGTCGCCAATTGCCAGAGACAGGCGCTCATCTCTGAAAAAGCCGTCGGCCTGCGAGATATGACGGGCAAGGTAGTCAACTACGTCTGACCAGTCGCCCTTGTCGTCCGCCACATCGACGACGGTAAACCCTCCGCGACCCTTGATGCGAACATCCGGCCGGCCGTGCAACTTGCCCCGCGAAGGGGAGAAGCTGTGAGTGCTCATTCGTTCCTTATAGTCATTACTTGGTAGATAGTCGCGGGGAACAATATAAACCAAAAGCCCTTAACCGAAAACTGAAGCCGGAAGCCGTGAGAGGTAGCAAACTCGCGAACACCGGCGGCAGCGCTAAGGACGCAGGTCATGGAACCAGGCGTGGAGAATCTCCTGGGCGACGGGAAGGGCCACTGCAGAACCTTCACCTCCCGAATAGACAAATACCGTCACGACGATTTCCGGGTCCTCGTAGGGAGCATAGGCCGTATACCAGGCGTGGAAAGGAAGATTGCCTTCATCGTCCCGATCGGTGCAGTCCTGGATTTGCGGATCGTAAGCACAGAACTCCGCCGTACCCGTCTTGCCGGCGACGGTAACCCCTTCTACACGACTGTAGTAGGAGGTACCTGCGAGTCCATTGACGGCATACCACATCCCTTTCTGTACATAAGCCAGCAGGCCTGGATCTACTGGCAGTCTTTCCTGCATAATCGGTTCATATTGCCACTGAACGCGATCTTGCGTATCGACCATCTGCTGCACGAACTGGGGCTTTATCACATAGCCGCCATTGGCTACAACGGCTGTGCTAACCAGGACCTGCATTGGCGTACCCAGAACATCTCCCTGGCCTATGGCCATATTGTAGCTGTCACCGGTTGTCCAGGATTCGGCTTTAGTCAGCCTTTTCCACTGCTCGTCAGGAACGAATGCGAGGACCTCTCCGGGCAGGTCAACTCCCGTAAGTTCTCCAAAGCCGTATAGCCGCATCCATTTGGCAAGTCGTTCGCTGCCCAAGCCATCCATGAAATTTGGAAACCCACCGCCAAGGTAATAGAAGAAAATGTCATTGGAAAGGCCGATCCCCTCGATGATGGTCATGGGGCCGTGCAAAATGTTCAGCTTGTGGTTCCAGCTAACAAACTCCTGGGCCTGGGTGGCATCGTCGGGAAAGAAGAAATTCGGGAGGTAGATTGGTCCCCGATCAACTAGCGTAGTGGAAGGGGTGATGACATGTTCCGCCAGAGCGGCCGTGGCCGAGACCAGCTTGAAAGTCGAGCCGGGTGGGTAGAGTCCGCCAATCGCGTAGTTGTAAAGTGGGCGCCGCGTGTCGTCTTCCACTTCCAGGGCCTTATACTCTTCGCCCAGACCTTCGGAGAAGATATTGTTGTCGTAGCTGGGTAAACTTACCAGGCCCAGCATGGCCCCGCTACGAGGGTCCATTGCCAGCGCGACACCGTGCGGCGCGCCTGTCTCTTCCAACTGGCGGGCGAGGGCATTGTGCATGATTTCCTGCAAATGGATGTCCAGGCTCAGATTGAGATTCAGCCCGGGCTCCGGTTCGCGGACGACGTTTACTGTCCGACTTTCCCGCCCCAGGATATCTACTTCAACGAGCCGCTTGCCCGGCAGGCCGCGTAAAGAATCCTGGTAGGTATACTCCAGTCCGTTCAGGCCTACCGGTTCGTTCGGGTCGTCATATCCCCGATCCTTGTATTTGTCTGCGGCCAGTTTAGGAATTGGCCCTAGAAAGCCCAACACATGGCCTGCCAGATCCCGGTAGGGATATTCGCGCACTGGTCTTTGCAGCACATGGACGCCGCGCAGCTGATATGTCTCTTCTGCCACTTGGAACGCTTGCTCGCGGTCCACCAGATCCAGAATCGATATCGGTTTGTATGAACTTCCCTGTGTGCCGATCGCCACAGCCCGCTCCATTAAGGCGAGCAGCCCACCGACGGGAAGCGGTTGCGCGAGGTCCGGAATCAGAGTTGGTACCACCTCAATGATCTCGCGTCCCTCCTCGTCTTGTTTCAGGACCTCCAGGTCAATGAGCCGGAAGGAAAGAGTGATCCCCGCGGATTCGACCGTATTCTTGAAGTCTTCGCGCCCCAAATGCAGAAACATTACTTCGGCAATGCGTATCGCCATTTCCGGGTCTGAATCGGCCTCCAGAACTGCCAGCAGCCGCTCGAGCGCGATGCGCTGTTCATCGATCTCGGTAGCGATGTCATCCGGGGGCAGATCGGCGGGTATAACGGCGATGACAAAACTAGGGCGATTGCGGGCGAGAATTTCGCCGTTGCGGTCGTAGATTACACCGCGCGGCGCGTACGTATCGATCTCTCTCAGCCGGTTGACAGCGGCCTGTTCCTGATAGGAGTCGCCGCTCACGATCTGCAGCGAATACAGACGCATACAGAAAACCAGGAATGTTGCCCCCAGTGTCAAGCGGACTATTACGGAGGTGGCCGTAGCTGTTCGTGCTGCCCGTTCGTTCATCGTTGTCTTCTTTAGTAAGTTCTACGTCCTCATTGGCCTGAGGGCCTTCAGCAGGTTGAAATTAAGGAAATCTCGCTTGCTCGGGCAAACGATTCAGAATCGGCGTAGCCAGAAACATCACGGTGCCATTGTAAAGAGTTACCGGGACGATAAGATTAGCTACCAGCGGGCCGGGGAGGAAGCGGTGGCCGACGCCTGTCAGGATGGCCACGTAAATCGACGAGAAAACCAGACTGCCTGACAGAGCCGCGATGGATGGCACGAAGAAATTGCGGCGGAAAATCGCGTTGTGACCGATCCCGGTCAACAAAGCGGTTGCCATCAGGGCCAGGCTGGATGCGCCCATCGCGCCGCCGCTGAGCACGTCCATCCATAGGCCGCCGACGAATCCCCACATAACCGCGCTGCGCCCGCCCGCGATCAACGACCTGGCTATCACTAGCAGCAAAATGAGATCCGGGTAGACGCCTCGCACTGCCAACTTTGGGACTACAACCACCTGAACGATTGCTGCCGCGCCCAGGATTGGAACCATCAGCCAGGTAGCGCCCCAGCCCCGTGGGGAGAATGACGAGGAGAAAGGGAGTCCGGCGCCTTCCTCACCTGTGGAGGAAGACTTTGAGAATGTGGCTCTATTCCCCCTTTCTTGGGAGAATCCTCTTGGTCCCAGTTGATTGCCTTCACTCGTCACTCGTCTCTCCTGGCTCGGCCGGCAATGTATCCAACAGCGGCACGAACTCAGTGGGGTCGAAGTTGGTGACGACCATCACGAACTCGAGCCGGCCAAAATTTACCGTCGGGCGCACGACAGCCTCTTGAAAGACGTTGACGTCCCTTTGCCAGACCTCCACCACCTGCCCAATTGGGATCCCTTTCGGGAAGCTGCCGCCCATTCCGGAAGTAAGCACCACTTCCCCGACCCCAATTTCCGTCCCCTGGGGAATGAAACCAATCACCGGGTGTGAGCCGGGCGTGCCGTTGATAACCCCGGTCAGCCGGCTAGCCTGCAAGATGCCGTTGACTGTGCTGGATGGATCTGTGATGAGCAGGATTTTGGAGGTTGTGGGCGTTACGTAGTTTATGCGGCCCACCAGGCCTTGCTCGTTCACCACCGGCATTCCCACCCTGATACCATGCCGCGAGCCGAGATCGACCATTGCAAAACTCAGGAAATTGGTAGAGTTTTGGCCAATAACGCGGGCGATGATCTGCCCACCCTGCAATTCGAAGCTGGGTCTGGTTTCGGCGAAAGCCAGGAGTTCACGCAGGCGTTGGTTTTCCCGCTCCACTTCCTGAAGCCGCAGGTTCTCAACGCTCAAGCTCTGAGTTATGCGTTCTAATTCGGTTACCCGCCGCTGGAGGGAGCGATAGTTCCGCAGATTGGTCAGGGACCTGGAAAGACGGTTTGTAAGGGTCGCCAACCCGGACTGGCCCGGGGCTGTCACCAGGGTAACCAGTCCTTCCACGGTTCCCAAGCGGCCAGTCTGTTGCAGCGCCAACAATAGGACAGCCGTCAGGGCAAGAATGACAAGTTTGAGCCCGAAGTTGACACCGCCCCAGCCGCGTTGATCACTGTTACGCATAGGCGTTTCGTCGCTACATAAATAGGGGCCACACGGGTTGGGCCTAACCGGGCCAGGAACTATCGAATCGTGCTTTTGCGTTGCATAGTTGTCAGAGTTTCGGCGTAGTGCTCCGGTTTTTCCAGGATCATGCCAGTCCCCAGCACAACCGAAGAGAGGGGATTATCAGCAACATAAACGTGCATGCGGTTTTCGTCCTGAATACGCTGGGCCAGCCCCTGCAATAGAGCGCCCCCTCCTGCCAGCACGATGCCGTGTTCCATCAAGTCTGCTACGAGCTCGGGCGGCGTTTCGTCCAAGGTATCTTTGACCGCATCAACAATAACTTCCACCGAGCCGGTCAGAGCCTCTCTGATTTCTACTGAACTGATTTCAATTGCCTCAGGCAGGCCTGTGATCAGATTCCGTCCTCGGATGATCATGGTCCGCTCATGTTCAAGTGGGTACGCGGAGCCGATTTCAATTTTGACGCGCTCAGCCATGCGTTCGCCAATCAGCAGATTATACTTCTGGCGGCTGTAGTTGATTATGTCTTCGTTCATCTCGTCTCCGGCAACCCTGATCGAACGAGATACGACAATCCCACCCATAGAGATCACCGCTACTTCGGTCGTTCCACCGCCGATGTCAACGATCATCGAGCCGACTGACTCTGTCACCGGCAGCCCGGCGCCGATAGCAGCTGCCATTGGCTCTTCGACCAAGCCTGCCTCACGCGCGCCTGCGCTGACGGTTGCATCGCGAACAGCCCGTTTTTCCACTTCGGTGACACCGGAAGGGATGCCGATTACGACACGGGGGCGGGCAGTACCAAAAGCCCTGTTGCCGTGAACCTTGCCGATGAAGGCATGGATCATCTCTTCCGTCATTTTGAAGTCTGAAATCACGCCGTCCTGCAGAGGGCGTACGGCCACGATATGGGATGGCGTCCGCCCAACCATCTCCTTAGCCTCCTGCCCGATTGCCTTGACCGAATTGCGCCGTTTCGACGATTTATCGATGGCAACTACCGACGGTTCGTCAATGATGACCCCTCGGCCTTTCACATGAACCAGGGTATTTGCTGTGCCCAGGTCAATGCCAATATCGAGTGAAAAAAGCCCCAACAACCAGTCTAACGGGTTCGCCACTCTGGGGTCATCTCCATTCCCTGCCGTGATTAATCAACTGTGGGAGGCCGGACCGCCCACTGCTATTTTGAAGTTCCTTTAACGATATCAGTATACCATAGCCACAAAGGACTCAAAATAAGAATGACTGGACTTCTGTTGCCATTTCGTTGATCCATCTTGCGAAAGATCGCCGCCGTCCGCTATCCTTATGTTGCGTTCGCGGCTGCAACCATTATCATGAATCATCAGCGTTAACTGCTATAAATACACAGGAAATCATGCCGGCACATGTCGAGACGGAGACCTGACCTTCCTGTCCAGCCACAGCCAAATGCCCCGACTCCAATGGACAAAGGGCGCTCCGCGGGCGGCCTAAGCGGGTGCGCCAAAACCTTTTTGTCGGAAAATGATCAACGGTTGTTCGACCTGCTATGTCAAGCACGGGCGCGCGACGGTCTTTTCCCAGCACCAACGCAGGCCAGCGTCTCACACGCAACGGTGATTGTTGCAGTAAGCGGCGGCGCCGACAGCACGGCCCTTCTGCATATGCTCTCATGCTTACGCGCCGCCTGGTCACTCAACTTGGTGGTCGCCCACCTTGATCACAATCTTCGCCCGTCGTCGGCCGAAGACGCCTCCTTTGTGGCTGAAATGGCAGAAAACTGGGGCCTGCCCTTTGAGACCGACAGATTGCCGCCCGAGGCGCTTACGCAGGAGGGCAACTTGGAGGCAAACGCCCGCCAGAGACGTTACCGATTCCTGGCCCGGGTGGCAGTCGACTATCAGATCGATGGCATCCCGGCGGATGTTGCCGTGGCCCACACTGCCAATGACCAGGCTGAGACAGTGCTGATGAACCTGATTCGAGGCAGCGGTCTGCACGGTCTGGCTGGGATGCAAGCGGTGCGGCCCCTTTTGGTACAGGACGGGATCGTTCCTGGAGTGAGAGTCGTCCGTCCACTGCTTGACCTCTCGCGTTCTGAGATCATGCAATATCTCAGAGAGCACAATATCCCTTGGCGCGAAGACCCTTCCAACCAGGACCGGACGTTTGTGCGCAATCGAGTCCGACACGAGATTATTCCTCTTCTACAGGAGATGAACCCACAGATCGTGGCAGCCCTCTGCCGGACCGCTGCCGTACTGAACGCCGAGGTGAAACGGTCTGAACATCACACGCGACAGGCGATCGTAGCGGCGCGTATCGGCATAGCGAAGGAGGAAACGGTACAAACTCCTCACGCCTCGAAACCCATTTCTGAAGTACGGCTGGCTGCTGAATCGGTGCGGCAGGTCTTCGACCTGGCAGCATTTCGCGAGTTGGGCGTGGCAGACCAGCGGTCGGCACTGCGCGCGGCGCTTCCGGCCCTGGCGCGCCCTCTTACCGGCCTCGGTTTCGACAGTGTAGAACGCCTTCGCAGGACAATTTGTGAAGAAGATCACACCGGGGGCCCGTTCAGTTGGGTCGCTGACGTGATGTTGACAAGGACGCCTGACAGCTTCAGCCTGCACCACAGGGACGCGGCGCCGATTCTACCGGACCACCCTTATCTGGATGGCAGGTGGCGCGCCCGCTATCCGACCTGTGCGTTGTCGGTTCCCGCAGAGATCGCCGTTGACGACTGGACTTTGCATAGCGAGGCACTGGATATTGAGGACCTGCCGCACGACTGGGCAACCAAGCCCAGAGAGTTGCCGCTGCCGCGACAGTGGACTGACAAACGCCAGCCCTCTGCCTGGGAGGTTTACATCGACGCCGACAGTGTAACGCAACTCCAACTGAGCACGCCTTGCGCCGGCCAGCGGTTTGAGCCTCTTGGGATGGGTGGGCATGGCAAAGCCCTGGCCGATTTTTTCACCGATCGCAAAGTGCCCCGCTTCCTGCGCTGCGGCTGGCCGCTCATCCTCGATAAGGAGTGTGTTGTTTGGGTCGGAGGACATCAAATCGCTGACAGCGTGCGCATTACCCGCGGCACCCGCAGCGTTTATCACCTCTATTGGGAGGAGACCCGCCGATGAGCGTACGTCCGCTTGTGTTGTGGGTAACTCGCCAGGAGGCAACAGTGATGCGCTTCACCCGGCGCGATCAAGAGCTGGCCACCGGCGTATTGACAGATGCCAACGGCACGGTCCCGTTTACTTTTGACCGCAGCGCCCGGCTGTTGCGCCTGCATGACCGCGACATCTACTTGGACGAGTACGGGTGGGAAGTGGATGAACATGGAAAAATCATCTTCCAGTCGCGCCGCACTGACTGAATCACCTGCTGGCTGCGAGCCATAGAGGACAGGGCCGTTTTGAGCGCATCTTTACAGCAGTTCTTCGAATGTTTACAGGAGAATCTGGCCGCGCCGCTCCCTGGCCGTCCGGCGCAGGCGCTGATGGCGCCGCTGCCCCGGGCAGGCTGGCACCCAGATGATAGAGCGGAAGAGCCGGCCCGCCGAAGCGGCGTACTCGTCCTGCTGTACAGTGTTCATGAGCGGCTGCATATGCCGCTAATCCTGCGCCCCACCTATGATGGCGCGCACAGCGGGCAGGTCGCATTTCCCGGCGGGGGTAGCGAAGAGGGTGATACGGATTTGATAGAGACTGCACTGCGCGAGGCCCACGAGGAGCTGGGAATTGCGCCAGAAAATGTACAGGTCCTCGGCGCGCTTACCCAGTTATATATTCGACCAAGCAACTATGAAGTCTACCCAACCGTAGGGCGCCTGACCACCAGGCCCGCTTTCCGGCCCGACCCCCACGAAGTTGCCCAACTGCTCGAAGTGCCGTTGGAGACGCTGCTCGATCCTGCCCATCGAAGGCAGGAACAGTGGCAACTTGGAGATCGAACTGCGCTAGTGCCCTTTTTCGCCATTCAGGATCAGACTATCTGGGGGGCGACCGCGATGATCCTTAGCGAACTGCTCGCCGTTGTCCGCAAATGCCCGCCGGACGGCTGAGGATTTGGGTAGCAATTGAAGCAAATGATACGATCCATTTCGATTCGGCGCGACCGGCCTTGCTTCCGTGGGCAACGCCGCAAGCCCTGAAAATGCCATTCGTCCATCAGCTAGACAGAAATACAGGAGAAGCTGCAAATGGCAGATCGCCAACAAGAAGTGGCTGTGGTGAAAGAGGAGAATGCCGCGGCATGTATGCAAGGACAGGTGGGTCAAGATGTGGAACGCGTTCTGATCTCTGCGGACGCGATTCAGAATCGAGTCCGCGGCTTGGGCCGCAGCATCGATGAACATTTCGAGAGCAAGGATCTTCTGCTGATCGCTGTCCTCAAGGGCAGCGTTGTCTTTCTGGCCGACCTTATGCGCGCCATTTCGATTCCCCACGAAGTCGATTTTCTTGCTACAAGCAGTTACGGCGCTTCTACAAGAAGCAGCGGTATAGTTCGAATTCTCAAGGACTTGAATGAACCGATCGAAGGTCGTCATGTCCTCCTTGTCGAGGACATTATCGACAGCGGGCATACGCTCGCCTATCTGTCCCGCTTGTTTCGGGCGCGTAATCCTGCCAGCCTCGAAATCGTCACACTTCTTGACAAACCCACGCGCCGAGAAGTCGACATCGAGGTCTTCTGGACCGGCTTCTCAGTTCCCAACGAGTTTGTTGTAGGCTATGGGCTGGACTTCAATCAGAGGTACCGCAATCTCCCCTATATCGGCGTACTTAAGCCCGAAGTCTACGAGTCCATTTCCTGATCTGTTGTCCATTCAGGAATCTGGTTGGCTGCTAGGACTGCCGGTATCGTTATCTGCAAGAATCAAGTGGCGTCATGCCACAGTAGGGCATGCATTTAAGTGCTCCTTTAGGGCGCCGCTAGCGGAAGTTCAGCGTGAGTGCGTCGGACGCGTAAGTCTGGCAGGATATGCAAATGCGACCGAGGAAGTTTCAGTGCAGATTCTGAGGACGACGAGACCAGAATTCTTCAAATTGCTGCCGAGGCAGAGAGTCCTGTGTAGCCTGGTGTTAGCATGTCTCTTATGGCTGACTATGCAGGTCGTCATTCAAACGGAGCAGGTTGCCGCCCAATCACCGGGCGATACATATGTCGTCAGATCGGGCGACACGTTGGCGTCGATCGCCGCCAATCTTGGTATCCCACTGGAGGTGTTGGTTGCCACCAATCAACTCTTTGATGTGGATGCGCTTGACGTAGGGCAAGTACTCCAACTTCCCCGCGGCGCGACCCGCAGTGCCGTCATCGCAAGGCCAGGCGACACCATTCAAACTGTCGCACTGCGCGAGGGCCTGTCCGTTCCCCGGTTAGCGATTCTCAACCACACGTCGCCAACCGCTCGCCTCTTCCCAGGACAGCAGATACGGCTCTTACCCAATACGGCAGCCGCGCCAACACGCTTTGGCTCGGTGCACGTGATCAGTGTTCCCTCAGTGGTGGTGCAAGGTCAGGCCGGTTGGGTTGAAGCTGTCGTGGATCGTCCCCTCTCCCTCGAAGCAGATTGGAATGGCGCGCCACTGGGCATCCGACCGCTTGCAATCCTAAACAGGGGCGAGGCAGGCGAGGAGGTTACAGTGTGGGGGGGATACGTCCCGACTGCGGCGTCAATGGAACCGGGTGTGTACCCCGTTAGCCTGAGCTATCGGGCCGCGAACGGTGTTACCGTCACCCGTTCGTTCCCCGTTTTCGTGCAGGCACACGGCTTTCCCGTTCAGGAGATAAGTCTGCCGCCGGATCAGAACGCGCTGATTGAGCAGGAAATATCGCAGGAGGAGCTTGACTACCTTGCACCGGTGTGGACTCGAACTGCCACACCGATTCAGTGGCGTGGGCCCTTCGAACTGCCTCTGCCGGCGACCGCTCCAACCACAAGTGTATACGGCGTCCGGCGCAACTATAATTCTGCGCAGTTCTTTTCTATTCACACAGGTCAGGATTTCGCTGCGCCTGGAGGCAGCCCGGTGCATGCGCCCGCGGACGGCATTGTTGCACTTGCCGAACCGCTGACGGTGCGCGGCATCAGCGTCATCCTTGACCACGGTGCTGGACTGTTCACGGGGTACTGGCACTTGCAAGAGGCGCTCGTGACGCCCGGCGAGAAGGTGCGGGCCGGGGATCCGATCGGGCTGGTGGGGACTACTGGACGCAGTACGGGCGAACATCTCCACTGGGAGCTACGCATTTACGGGATTGCCGTAGATCCGATGCCCTTCCTAACGCAGCCATTACTCGCGCTTACCACTGCTGCCGACCAGGCTAGCGGCCAGGGCACGCGCAAGAGTCAATGAAGTAGGGAATACCTGAACTGCAGGGGATCCGAACGCCATCTGTCCGATGCAGGCACAGAGACGGCGTCCGCGATTCCGTCTTGACGTCGTCCTGCCGCCAGATGTTGCAAAAGAAAAAGCGCCGAATGTATGTTCGGCGCCTTCGTATGCTCGTCAGGAAGAAATCTACTCTTCTTCTTCCTCTTCGTCTCGTCCTCTGCCAATGACCTCGGGCTCGACGTCGGTATCCAACAACTCGTCTTCCTCCTCCAGTTCCTCTTCACTGACCGCGGCGCGGGAGAGAATCAGGCTGCAGATGGGCTCGTCGGCATCTGAAATGTAGGAGACGCCAGGGATAGTCGGCAAGTCCGCGACCGTAATCGGTGGGCTTTCGGGAGTTTCGAGACGAGATACATCGATTTCAATTTGAGCGGGAATGTCGGCCGGCAACGCTTCGATCTCTACGCTATCCATCGATTGCACCATCACAAGGTCGGCATCGACGACGATGGCTCCCACCATCAACAGCGGCACGCTTACTTGCTGCGTTTCCGACATGTTGACGGTATAAAAGTCGGCATGCAGCAAATTGTGCCGAACCGGATGACGTTGGACTTCACGCACGAGGATATTGTAGTCTTCCCCCTCCAGGTCGAGTTCGACGAGCTGGGAGTTGCCGCCCTCGCGCAGCACCTTTTCAAACTCGGTGCCATCGACTTGGGCGTTCCGCGGCGTGGCGCCACGGCCGTAAATCACAACGGGGACAATTCCTGCGGGACGAAGCCGCTTCACTTTGCGCCCGGTGAGGCTGCGCGAATTGGCATTAAGTGTAAGTGTTGACATCTTGTTCTGACTCTCTTCTTTTTGAGACTGTTAAGGCTTTGCGCCCACCTGTTGGACCTACGGCACATCGACCGGAAGGGCAGCTTTAGTGGCCAATCTCTATCGTAGGTGTTCGTTACCGACAGCGACTATGGCTGCCTATTCTAGATTTTACTACTGTTCAGTTTCTCGGCGGCCTCGATTGCGCGTGGCCAACTTGCGCAATACCATCACGACCAGGCCAAATCCTGCACCCATCGCCAGCGCAGACAGCGGCGAGAGAAGGGTCTTGACGTCTCCCTCCACTTTGCCGGCCACCACCAGCCAAGTGCACAGTTCCTTTGCTTTGACCCGACCGGACACCAGTATGCCGACGTCGCCTGAGTGGATAGTTGCTTCCTCGCTAACAGCGAGGCCAATCGGGGCATCACGCATTTCGAGCGATTTTGTCTGCACGAACCCTGCCGCAGATTCGGTCATGTTCACCGCCTGTGCATCGACCGACCGGGCCGCGGATTCGGTCATGGAAACATGCCCTCCCTGCACCGAAGAAACTGCGGAGTCTTTCACGTCTACGTGCTTTCTCTCCAAATCGGCACTCAGGTCGGCTGCTGCATCTTCCAAAGGGTTGGCGTCCGGCGTCTCTTCGGCCATGTCGTTCTCCATTTTCGGCAACTTTCCAGGGAAAAGCGCACAGAGCTACTATTATAGCCAGCGCCAAGTCTACTGTCAAAAGTCGGGCTATGCCGGGTGCATCCAGAATGAGAAAGAGCCCCTGGCGGCTCAGGAATGATTCGGTTCGAGTCGAATGTTATCTGCCTGGAAAACTAGCGACGACGGGTTGTGCAGAGGGATACCAGGACTGGTGAATTTGTCTGCGGGACCTGGCGGCATCGCTCTTCTGTGTTGTGAAGAAACGATGCGCCCTAGGTCCCGCAGTGGTTCGTCGCCTCGGGCAAGATGCTTGGGTATGCAGGTCGCCTTATCGAAGTTCGTATGTAATCTGCAACTGCATCGTCAGATTCAGTTCGCCGGGGCTGATAGGACCGGCGCCGCCACCCATCTCCGACATCGCCATCCTGGAGAAGTTGCCGCCGAAAAAGCCTCCGCCCTGGCCAATGATCTCACTGATTCCCATCACTTCCCCGACGCCTACGCCGATAAGCTCAGCCAACTCTTCCGCCTTGCTATAGGCATCTGCAACGGCCTGCTCCCGCGCCTCGGACTCAACCGTGGCAGGATTCGCCAGACTGAAATCAACACCATAAATGTTGTTTGCACCGGCCTCAATTGCCGCATCCAGGACATCGCCAATGCTCTCCAGATCCCGAATCGTGATGAAGACAGTATTGCTCACACGATAGCGGACGTCATCGTCGGCCACTAGGCCGCCAGGGCCAAACCGTTCGGCAAAGATGCTGAAGTGTCGTGTCTGAATGTCCAGCTCATCAATGCTCTGCGACAGCAACGCCGCCTGGACCTCATCCATAATTGATTGGGCGGCAACGCTGGCTTCTCTAACCGTTGGCCGCACTACCTCGACGCCGATCGAAGCGGTGGCGATGTCAGGTTCAATAGTGATTGTGCCTTCTCCGACCACGGTCACCGAGTGCGCTCCTGCCACGGAGAGCCCTTCCTCGCGGGCCATTGCCGCCGGCGTTGGCGAGGCTGTATTCGCAATGAATACAGCGAACAGGAGCAAAGACATTGTCGCGACCAGGCCAATAACCGTATTTGCCGAAAATTTGCCTTTCATTTGGCGGTTCTCCCTTTATAAATCAGTCGTCTATGGCACTTTAGGCGCTCTCTCTACTGCCAATAAGACGACACTGCCCCCGCAAGAGTTGCATTCTTGCTGAATCTGACCTCCCTCCGGCGTTCTCAGGATTTCTGCGCGTGTGATAGGATCATCACTATCATGCCTCCACGACTTTTCACATCACCCCGCTTCCTGGTGCTGTTGGCCCTCCTTTTTTTGTTGGGGGCGGTGGCATGGCTGGTCTCGTCCGGCGGCGAGGCCGGGCCCCCGACCCCGCCATCCGTCGTCGACAGCCTCGCCAGTAATGCAGTCGCTTCGATGGACAGCCCCGTCTTTGCATTTGAACCGGGCTGGCAGATCTCTGCCAGAGGCGCCGACACCACCGAGCCGGACCAACCGTGGACGCAGCCGTCCGGGCGCATGGCCTTTCAATACCGCGGTAGCGAACTCGCGCTACTGTTGGCATTGGGCGACTATTGGGGCTACATATTCGTAACAGTGGACGGACGCCCCGCCAACCATTTGCCGGTCTTGCCCGGCAATTACGACAGTCTTGGCCAACCCAGTGGATACAAGCCTCTTTTTGCTCCCGAAAAACAGAGAGCGGCAGGCTCGGCATCCGAGTGGATTGTGGTCCATCGCGCCGCAAGCGAAGGCCCGCACGAAGTCACGGTCGAAGTTTGGCGCGGTTGGGGCCAGACTGTCTTACGGGCTGTCGCAGTGGACGCGCTGCCCGCCGGCCCTCGTCCGCAGTGGCCCGCCATCTTATTGGCCCTGATTGGCGTTTGGTTGGCTGCAGCCGCCTTTGTGACGGTCCTTGGGGCTACTTCAGCGTCGGAATACCGGTCAGCTGAACACTCCTCGCCGGCCGCGCCCGCACGATCGGGAAGGCAGGGCTTCCAGTTCTTGGATATATGGGCGCGCCTTATTCCCACTCGCTTGCAGACGCTGCCATGGCCTCACGCTGCCGGCCTTGCTATCGCCGGCGCCGCGATGGTTGGAACTGGGACACTTGCAAATAGTTGGCTGCTCACCGACGTCGGCCTGGTTCTGCTAGGCCTCGCGGGTCTGCAACGGCCAGTTCTTTGGACCGGCGCCCTTCTGTTTGCGCTGCCTCTTTATCTGTACCCGCTGCCTGTTCTGCCGGGAAGGGCACTCAATCTGATCGAAATCGGAGTTTACGGCGGCTTGGCGCTCGTCGCGGCGCGAAGAATTCTGCTGCTTCGCCTGCCGCGTGCAACAGAATCAAAACAGGAGGCGACAGACTCCCGCCACCTCCTCCTCTTTCTCCTTGTCTCAGTTGCCCTTGTCGCCACCTTCGCAGCCGAGCAACGCGGCGTAGCGCTGCGTGAATGGCGCACGGTCTTCCTCAGCGCCGCCCTTTTTGCATTGCTGTTGCACGAAACTTTGCGCAATGTTACCGACCGTAAGGCTGCCCGCACAGTTCTCGCTCTGGCCTGGCTGGCCGGCGGCGCGTTCGTAGCCTGTACCGGTCTCTGGCAGTATGTCACAGAGCAGAACGTCATTCAGGCCGAAGGCGTAAACAGAGTGCGGGCTTTTTTCGGCTCACCCAACAATCTTGGCCTCTACCTGGAACGCACCGCGGCGGTGGGTGTGGCGCTGGCTGTTTTTGGCGGCAGATGGGGTGTGAGGGAGGGAATCGGTAGAGCCGGGGAGGGGCAAACGAGGTTTCCTTTCTTCGCTTCATGGCAGAGAGCCCCGTTGGCCGCCCGCTGCGCACTGCTTCTTACAATCCCCCAACTGATAGCGCTCCTGCTGACTTTCAGCAAGGGGGCAATCTTCCTCGGCCTGCCGGCAATGTTGGTTGCTCTTGCAGTGGCTGGGCGGCTCCTGCTCGCCGCGCCGGGCAGTCGGTTGCCAGCTCGGTGGGGATGGTGGTTGGCGGCAGTAGCGGCAGCCATGGTTTTGGGCCTGACACCATTTCTGGGCACAGAACGTTTCCGCAGCCTCATGGACTTGCGCCCGGAGGGCACTGCCGGCATTCGTCTCAGTCTGTGGCGCAGCAGCGTGCAGATGGCCCTTGATCATCTTTGGCTGGGCGTTGGTCCTGACAACTTTCTGTACAGCTACCGCAGCGGCTATATCCTGCCCGCGGCTTGGCGCGATCCCAGCCTCAACCATCCTCACAATTTCGCGCTCGACTGGTGGACGCGTCTCGGCCTGCCGGGACTTGCGTTGGCAGCAGCCTGGCTGGCAATGGGGCTCCGCTCCTTGTGGCGGGCTGCTACCGCTGATCCACTCGCCGTCGGCGCGCTGGCCGCAGTCGCCGCCGCACTGGGACACGGCCTGATAGACGCCTCCTATGCTTTGCCGGACTTGATGCTGATATGGGTCTTTCTGCTACATCTGTTTGCGCTGCCGAGCGCAAAGAAGTGAGTGGCCGACTCAGGTAACTCCGATACATCCGCAAGCCGGTTGCATGTCCCCGCAAGATGGCGCGGGCCGTCGGCCAGAGCAGTTTCACAGGTCCCGCAGGCGGCGCAGACACCAGCGATACGTGTGGTTATCCGGGACTTTACAGTCGCTGAACCGCAGGCTGTAGAAAGTGTAGTAGAGGTCGATACGTTGCCAGCTTTGGGCTCCGTACTGCCGGTCGATCTGCTGTCGTAGGAAACTGTAATCCGCCTCGCTTACGAAATCGTAGATCCGGCAGAAGTAGTACGCGCCCGCCAGATCCATCAGCGGGTCTCCGACCAGCGTCAACGGGCTGAAATCTACCACTGCTGTCAGGATTCCGCGCTCGTCACACAGGACGTTGCCCAAAAAAAAGTCGCCGTGCACCAGGCATTTGGGCGGCCGAGCTGGCAGTTCTCCGATTTGGCAATAGAACTTATCTACGATTCGGTCCGCTTCTGCCAGGTCTTCTTGCAGATCGGCACAGGAGTGCGCCAAAGTTGCTTTGATACGCGCCTGCAGGAATCCCGGCCATGTATCGGCGGCAATCTCCTCCCAAACGTTCAGCGGTTCACCATAGGAGTGCTGCGGAAGCTGGACCGAATGCAAGGGAGGAAGCGCATCCAGGACGGAAGACAGCGCGCTGCGCCGTTCGGAGCTTGTCAGGCGTGGAAAGAGTTGTGCCAAATCCTGTCCCGGAAGCCGCTGTTCGATATGAAAGTGTACGTCGCCGACAGTGCCGTACTCGTAGATGAGAGGGACCGCAAAGGGGAAGGAATATCTCTGGAGCCGCTCCGAAAATCGTTGCAACCGCGGGAGGTAACCTTGTTCCTGTGGGCCGTTATGGACTTTCAATACACGACCGCCGCCGATGTCATAGAGCGAGGAGGTCATTCCCCGCCCCACCAGATCGGCGCTTTCGATTTTCAGATGGCGCAAGACTGCCGCCAGCTGCTCCCGCCCGCCCGTCATGGCAGGATCTCAGCGACGTGCTCTGCCAGGATGACGCTGTTCATTTCGCCGGACCAGACGCCGCGGATGATGCCGTCAGCATCGATAAAATAGGTTAGCGGCAGCGCCTGGACATTGTAGCGCTGCCCCACTTGCTGGGATGTGTCCAAGATTATCGCGAAGTCGGACGCGCCGGCCCGCCCCGCTGTCGAGTTTCCATTTCCCACCGAATCGACCCCGACTTCGTCCAGAAAGCGCTTGACAACGTCTGCACGCTCCCCTTGATTCACGCCTATGAACAGTACGCATTCAGAGTCAGAGTCGGCCGCGCTCCCATTGCTCCCGCCCTCTGCGGCCATCCCGCCCTCTGCCAGGCAACCGCCGTGGCGTGCGGCGGCAGCCTGCAAAGCGGGGAATTCGCGCCGGCAAGGGCCGCACCAAGTCGCCCAGAAGTTCAGCACAACCGCTTTCCCCCGCGCGGCCGAAAGCGTGAAGGTTTCCTCTGCTTCCCCACCCGTATTAAGGTGCGGCAGCGTGAAATCCGGGGCGGGGTGGTACAACGCCGGCCGCGGGGTATCAAATGTCGATTGGTCGATGGAGGGTCGGCTGATCCACATCCACCCTGCGCCGAACAGAAGTATCAAGGGTATTGACGCGTGCCAGCGGTTAACCAACGGCCGTTTTACTCCCACTCACTGTGAAAGATGCCCTCTCGGTCCGTGCGTTCGTAGGTGTGGGCACCGAAAAAGTCCCGCTGCGCCTGGATCAGATTGGCCGGCAACCGCGCGCTGCGATAGCTGTCATAGTAGGCCAGGCTTGCGCTGAACGCCGGCGTAGGGATGCCGCGCGCCACCGCTGTTTGGATGACCTTACGCCACGAGGGCAGCCTCTGCGTTACCGCCGCCCGAAACTGGTCGTCAAGCAGGAGGTTGGTCAGGTCGGGATTGCGGGCGTAAGCATCCGTAATGCGGTTGAGAAAGCGGGCCCTGATGATGCAGCCGGATCGCCACAGCGCGGCAATCTCGCCCAGATTGAGGCCGTAACCGTAATCCTCGCTCGCCTGCCGCAACAGCGCCATGCCCTGCGCATAAGCGCTGATTTTGCTGGCGTACAGCGCGTCGCGGGTGGCGTCGATAAGCTCCTGACGGTCACCTTCATAGGGTTGCGAATCCGGGCCGGGCAGTTGTGCAGAAGCCGCCACCCGTTCCTCTTTCAGTGCCGAAATGATGCGCCCTGTTACCGCGCTGTTGATCGTCGGAATCGGCGCGCCCACATCCATGGCGTTCTGGCTTGTCCATTTGCCGGTGCCCTTCTGTTGCGCTTTGTCCAGCACCATGTTCACCAGCGCGCTGCCGCTCTCATCATCAATTCTGCGGAAAATCCTGCTCGTAATCTCGATCAGGAAGCTATCCAGTTCGCCCTCGTTCCACTCGGCAAACACGTCGGCCAGTTCACTGGCTTCCAGCCCCAGGACCTGCTGCAATATGTCATAAGCCTCGGCAATGAGCTGCATGTCGCCGTATTCGATTCCGTTGTGCACCATCTTCACATAGTGGCCCGCGCCGCCGCTTCCGATGTAGCTGACACAAGGCTCGCCGTCCTCTTCCGCTTTGGCGGATATAGCCCGCAGCATCGGGCCGACCGCTTCCCAGCCATCTGCGGCGCCGCCGGGCATTATCGACGGACCCCAGAGCGCGCCTTCCTCTCCGCCGCTGACGCCGACTCCCATGTAGACCAGCCCCTTCGCGGTCAGTTCCTGGCTGCGGCGCTCGGTGTCAGGGAAGAAACTGTTGCCGCCGTCCATCACGATATCGCCTTCGTCCAGCAGAGGGACGAGAGCGTCCAACACCGCATCGACCGGCCGGCCCGCCTGCACCATCAGCAGCACGCGCCGCGGCCGCGCCAAATTCGCCACCATCTCCTCCAGAGTCACCGCGGGGATCAAATTCTTGCCGACGTGATCGGCCACGAAATCGGTCATTTTGGACGTGGTGCGATTGTGAACAACGACTTGATAGCCGTTGCGTTCCAGATTAAGCACCAGATTCTGACCCATCACGGCAAGGCCGGAAACGGCAATATCCCCGCTTGGGGCTGTGGCATCACCCATTATTTTTCTCCTTTTGACGGTACGCCCTCGTTCTATGCAAATACTTGCCTAGTATAGCAGACAGCAGTCCGATCCGAGCATTTTTTCGTCACGCCGGCGGACCGTTTTCCGTGGATACAGTCTCGTGATAAACGGCCCGGAAACGACAGCAGTCCGTCGTTCGGCTGCGGCGTCCGCGGCTGAAGATCCTTGCTCCGCCCCTTCCTCTGTGTTAGCATACAGTCCTAACTGAGAGGGGCTCCTCGACTGGCGAGCAGAAGGGTTCATGGGGCTGGGAAACCGGCCGGCAAGGACACACTTCGCATGGGTGGAGAGATACCACGGGGGAGAGGAGCCGACGGGGATTAATTCCCCTTTGTGCACAGTCGATCGCCTGGGCTGGGGCAGTTGGGTTTTCTTCCGACTGCCTTTTTTGTTTCCCAAACATCTTAACGTCTCATCAGGAGCCACTCCATGCCAAACCAGCGTGCGCTGATCTCCGTTTCTGACAAAACCGGCCTTGTATCCTTTGCAAAGAAGCTTCATGACGCCGGCATCGAGTTGATCGCCAGCGGCGGTACCTCCTCCCAACTTGCCGACGCGGGCCTGCCCGTCATGTCTGTGGAGGCTCTGACCGGCTTCCCGGAGCTCCTTGGCGGCCGTGTAAAGACTCTCCATCCCGCCATCCACGGCGGAATTCTTGCCCGCCGCACTCGGGCCCATCTCGCCGAACTGGCTGATCACGGTCTACTGCCTATCGACATGGTGATTGTCAACCTCTATCCCTTTCAGCAGACGGTTGCCGAACCGGGCGTGTCCCTGGCTGAGGCGGTTGAACAGATCGATATCGGAGGCGTAGCCCTCTTGCGCGCCGCCGCCAAGAATTTCGAATCGGTGGCAGTCGTTTGCGAGCCGGCCGACTATGACAACGTCGCGCAGGCAGTCTCCAACGGCGGCTTGGAAGCCGAAACACGCCAAGCGCTGGCGCTAAAGGCTTTTCGCCATACGGCCGCCTACGATGCGGCCATCTCCGACTTCCTTGGCGGCCAGCAGCCGGTGCAACAGCCCCAGTCGCAGGACAGTGGCAAATTGCCTGCGCAGATTCGACTGGATCTGGAACGCGTACAGGTGATGCGTTACGGCGAGAACCCCCACCAACAGGGTGCCTTGTATCGCTACAGCAACGCCCCCGCCGCCTTCGAGCAGCTACACGGCCAGGAGATGAGCTACAACAACTGGCTGGATCTGGACGGGAGCTGGCAGGCGGCGCAGGACTTCGACGCGCCTACCGTCGCCATAATCAAGCACAGCAATCCCTGCGGTCTCGCCTCCGCGGAAACATTGGCGAGCGCCTATAGCATCGCCCTCGCATCCGACCCGGTAAGCGCGTTCGGCAGCATCATCTCCGTCAACCGACCGCTGGACAAGGCGACCGCCGAGCGGATGGCTAAACTATTTGTTGAGATTGTCGCCGCGCCCTCATACGACGATGAAGCGCTCGCAATTCTCCAGCGCAAGAAAAATCTACGCATTCTGGCCGCTGCGGGCACAGTGCCCAGCCATCTCAGTATCCGCACCGTCTACGGTGGCGCCCTGGTACAAGAGCCGGACAACAGTCGTGATGACCTGGAGCCGGCCAACTGGCAGATCGTCACCCGGAACCGCCCGGACGCGTCGCAACTGGCCGATCTGGCCTTCGCCTGGCGCGTCTGCCGCCATGTCAAGAGCAACGCCATCGTATACGTAAAGGACCGGGCCACTGTCGGCGTTGGCGCCGGCCAGATGAGCCGTGTGGATTCTGTCATGCTCGCCGGTCATAAAGCGGGCGACAAGGCCACCGGCGCGGTCATGGCATCTGACGCTTTCTTTCCCTTCGCCGACGGCATCGAAGCTGCCGCCGCACACGGCGTTTCGGCTATCGTGCAGCCCGGCGGCTCGATCCGAGATGAAGAGGTGATCGCCAGTTGCGACCGTTTGGGCCTGGTGATGGCCGTTACCGGAACGCGGCATTTCCGACACTGATACACACTGATACAATAGCAGGGGTTGGTGTTCAGAGCCTGGCGGCCGGCAGGTTGCACTAGCCGGCCGCCATTCACCTACCGTTAGTCACCTTAATGTAAATCCTGTTTGATACCAAGACTTTTTCCGCGGACCACGCAACGGCATCGCGCCTGTCATGTCTGCCTTTACGCAATACGCAAAAGTCGCGCTTTCAAAGTGAACGCACATTAGGAAAGAGCCTGAAGCGGCCGCCAGAATCCGGAAGCGCCCCCTTGTGGGCTCACTTGGTTGGCAATCGAGGTGCTCGAATTGAGAAGCCACTGCTCTCGCCCAGAGAAAGTTCAAAGGTCTGCGAGTTCAGCTGAAACGCTGTGAAATGCCAGCAGAAAGTCCTCTCGGTGTCCGTCAGAGACGGCGGGGGACTGTTCGGCAAGTCGCAAAAAGAGCGCCCCCAATTTTTTTTTTTGGCGCGACATTTGTAGACATGGCGCGACATATGTAGACATAACGCGACCTGAACATGGGCAAATGTTTCAAGTAATGACTAGGGCTCGTTGGCGTTTGTCACAAAAGCGAATCGCTGGAGCCAAATGCTCTTCCGCGAGGGGCAGCGCAGATGCGCCAATAAAACCTGTTAAGCCTTTGGTGTTCGTCGCGGCCCTTTGCATGACTTCGCGGATCGACTGATTTTGTCTGTCACAACACCAGCGAGAAAGACCCTTAACTGGCCTGCAGGCTTACAATTTATGCTGAATTCTGAGCGTCCTTCCCAAAGAGCAACGGACCCTGAACCTCCGGTAGGTCCTCGCATGGGAAAGGAACGACCGATGCGGATGCCCTTTGATGGCTAACCAAATCTCCGAAACTGGGTGAGATTGCCCATGGCTTCAGTCATTGGGCGTTTGTATCTGACGTAAATCCCGTTTGACACCAAGGCTTCCCGCAAGGGTTACACAATGGCGTCGCGTCTGTCTTGCCCACGTCTACGCAATACGGACTACCCAAAGAAGCGGGCTCTCACCTTGAACGCACATTAGTATAGAGAAACCCATGCACATCCTGATTACCGGCGGGGCCGGATTCATTGGCAGCCACCTCGCAGACGCTCTGCTCAGGCGCGGCGACTCTGTCTCGGTTCTCGACAATCTCAGCACCGGCTCAGCCGAGAACATACGACCCTTGCAGGAACATCCAGCTTTTGACTTCACGCAAGGGACAATCGACGACGGTCCCGTACTGGACGGGCTCGCCCGCCGCGCCGATGCGATTGTGCATCTGGCGGCCGCGGTGGGCGTAAACCTGGTGCTGGAGCAACCCACTCAGACGATCGAAACCAACGTTTTGGGTACGCACGCTCTTCTGGGCGCGGCCAGGCGGTACGGTTGCCATACGCTCATTGCCAGCACCAGCGAAGTTTACGGCAAGAGTGAATCGCTGCCCTTTGCCGAGGGCGACGACCTTGTCCTTGGACCGCCCGACCGGACCCGCTGGGTCTACGCTGCGACCAAACTGCTTGACGAATTCCTTGCTATCGCTGCCCACCAGGAGTTCGGGCTGCCACTCACCGTCATGCGCCTGTTTAATGTTGTTGGGCCGCGCCAGACCGGCCGTTTCGGCATGGTCCTGCCCCGCTTTGTAAACCAGGCCCTGCGCGGCCAACCCCTCACAGTTTACGGGGACGGCGCCCAGACCCGCTGTTTTTGCCATGTCTCCGATGTCGTGCAGGCGATGGTCGGACTGCTGGACCAGTCCACCAAGAGCGGACAGATTTACAACATAGGCAGCGACCATGAGGTTACCATTCGCGAATTGGCCGAACAGGTCGTTGACCGCGCCGATTCTACATCGTCGATTCGCTTTCTACCCTACGACCAGGCCTATTCGGCAGGATTCGAAGATTTGCGCCGGCGCGTACCGGACATTTCAAGAATCAACGCCGAAATAGGTTGGGCGCCTACATTTTTGTTACCGAAAATCCTCGATGATATGATTGTTTATGAGAGAGAGCGCCTCACCTGAAGGTTCAAAAAAATACCCTGCGAATACCGGCGAATACACTCGCTGGATCAAGAGATAAATTCTAAGGAGAAAGTGATGAAAAGAAGATTGGTACATGGAATTTACGTACTACTTATCGTACTGTTACTGGGCGCTTTGTCAGCAACCGGCGTTCTCGCGCAGGACGACAGTGGAACCCCTGCCCCTGCCCAAATCGTGAACGACGAGGGCGGCGCAGTCAGAGTATCCGGGAGCGTCACCTATACCTCGCCCTATTTCACACTCGGTGTAGCACAGCCGTTGGTGATTCTGGAAGACCAGGCAGGTTTCGTAGATCGCAACGAACATTTTCTGATGCCAGTCGAATCCCAGACTATCGGCCAGATAACCTCCGATTTCTTTACGTCTCCCTTCCAATACTCGGTCGCACTCCCCATCGAACCACAGGGCAGTTACCGGGACGTCGACAATGATGACGTTGAAGACCAGGGCGTGCAGGTTTTCGCCATAGCTTACTGGGACAATACATTCGGTGATCCCTTCCTCGAGGAGCGCGATCTCTATGGGGGCGGCTGGTCAACCGCCTATGCTTCGACCCGCATCAGCGACGAAATCGAGACTGAAAGGGAGATCGTCGGCGGCGTTTTCCTCGTCTACGCAAGCGATGACCAGCAGGGATTCCCCTCCGGGTTCGGCGAAGACGGGCTGCTCTTTACCGATGATGACCCGATCGTGATCCTGCCGTCAGGGTATACGATTGTCAACATGGATGCCGAGCCTTTCAGTTTCGACCGCTCCCGCAACCCGGTGGTTGACCTGATCGAACCGGAGGGCATCGCGCTAGTTGACTACTCTGATCAGTCCTACTCTGACGCTTTCAACTCACTGGTCGATCTATTAATCAAAGAATATGCGTTTACCGAGTACAAAGAAATCGACTGGGAGGCAAAGCGGACGGAATTCCTACCCCGCTTTGAAGCTGCCGCCACCGACGAGGATGTCCGAGAGTATCAGCGAGCGTTACGCGATTTTAGCTGGTCGATCCCAGACGGCCATGTAAGCGGCGCCTTTGTTAGCGAAGATTTCCAGCAGGACATCGCCGGCGGCCTGGGAATAGCGATTCGAGAGACGAACGAAGGCCCGGTGATCGTCAATTTCGTCGGCGAAGGCAGCCCAGCTGAAACAGCCGGTATCACACTCGGTACCGAGATCGTTTCCATCGACGGAGTCCCCATCGCCGACGTCATCAGCAACGCCGTTGCCCATTCCGCACCCTTCAGCACAGACCACTTCAAGCGTTTGCAGCAGATGCGCTATGCCGTCCGCTTCCCGATCGAGACCGAAGTTGAACTGACCTGGATTGACGCGGATGGCGAAGAAGTGACGGAAACGATGAAGGTCATAGGCGAATACGACAGCTTCAGCTTTTCCTCCTTCGCAAGGGGGACGACCGGTTTCGAAATTCCGGTTGCCTATGAGCTGCTGGAATCGGATGAGTACGGTGAAAACGACTACGGCTATGTAAAGATCGACAGCTTTTCCGACAACAGCGTCTTGACGATCCAGCTGTGGGAGCGGATGATCCGCACGTTAAAACGATACGCAGTCGGCGGTCTCGTCATCGACATGCGGCAGAATGGCGGCGGCAGCGGATTTCTCGCCGACCAGATGGCCGCCTACTTCTTCCACGAAGAGCATGTCCTCGGTAATGCCGGCTTCTACGACGAGGACCGCGGCGGATTCTACTTCAACCCGGATGGGGCAGACCGATACTACCTGCCGGCTGAAGATCTTCGTTATGATGGCGAAGTGGTCGTTATCGTTGGCCCCTTCTGCCTCAGCGCTTGCGAGTTCTTCACTTATGACTTGACTATCGATGACCGCGCCGACGTCATCGGCCACTACCCAACCGGAGGGCTGGGCGGCAGCATCAAGAGCATCATGATGCCCGAAGATGAGTACTTCACTTTTACAGTCGGGCGCGCCGTGGACGCTGACGGTGAAATTCACATCGAAGGCAAAGGCGTGCCGCCGACGGTGCTGGTGCCGATAACCGAGGAGATTCTGCTGGCGGATGAGGAGGAGGCCGATCGCGTCTTGGTCGATGCGGCCGTTGCGCACCTCGACTCGTTGCTGGCGGTAGAAACTATCGATGGCGGCGAGATCGCGTTAGGTGACGTCATAACCGGTACACTTGCATCTAAATCGGTTGTACAGTACACGCTCGCGCTCTCGGCAGGAGACGTAATCAGCATCTTCGCCCGTAGCGAAGATTTCGATACCTATCTGGCCCTCTATCTCAACAGTGATTCGCCAATTATGACTGATGACGATTCATATGATACCGACGCCGCGCTGGAAGAGCTGGAGGTTCCCAGCGACCTTGAGCTGGTCGTTGAAGTCAGCTCTGCAGTGGGTGATGAAGAGGGAACGTATACGCTGGAAGTGGTTGACGTGTCGGAGGAGGATGAGGAAAGTTCTGACGACAGTTAGCCAGAGAGATGCAACCTAAAGAAATGTGATGAGAGAGGAGCGAGACGGTAACTCGCTCCTCTCTCTTTTTCTCAGTTCTCTCCTCGCTATCCCTTCATCGGAACGACGAGATCGTACGGATAATCTGTTAACCAGATGAGTTCGCCCGCTTCGTTATAGGCGACGGCGTCCTCGACGCGCACGCCGAATCCGCGACTGGGATAGTACAGACCCGGCTCAATGGTGACGACGTGTCCCGGCAGCAGGACGGTATTTTCGCCCTGGGCGTGGCTGAAACGCGGCTCCTCGTGGATCTCGAGGCCGATGCCGTGGCCAAGGCCGTGTACATAACCTTCTTCGGTGCCAGGATGGCTGCGCAACGTCTTGTGACCCTTGCTTTCGTAGTAGTCGCAGGTCATGATCTGATACTCCCGCGTCGGACGACCTAACGCCAACTCTGCCATTACGCGGTCAAAGATCTCCTTGGTCTGGTCGTATACTTCCTGCACTTCGTCGGTTGCATAGCCCAGGCTCCAGGTGCGGGTCAGGTCGTGGAAGTAACCCTCTTCCGTTGTCGGAAAAATGTCGAAGATGATGGTGCGGCCCAGCTGCAGCGGCATCGCCGGATCCCCTGCGTTATGGGGCACGCCGGCGTCACGGCCCTGCGAAAAAATGGTGCCGTGGTCCTCCTTCAAGCCGTTTGCATGTAACCGCCCTCGCATGAAAGCCTTTACATCGCCGATCGTCAGCGGCTCCCCGTCTGGCTTCAACAGAGTCTCATCCCGGCCCACTTCATGCTCCTGAATGAACGCCTGTACGTCCCCCACCACTGCGCAAGTGAGCCGCCCGGCCCGCTGCAGAATCTCCAATTCGGCGTCGTCCTTGGTGACAAATGCCTGGCTGAAGAGTGTCTCGCCGAATTCGCCGACGATTTCGATGCCCTCGATCTGCTCCTTCACTTTTTCGATCAGCGCCAGCGACGCGCCGGCATCCTGCTGGCCATAGACGCCTACCCGTCCGCGCAGCCCGACCATCTCCATGGCGCGGGCGAGGTAGGCGGCGTTCGCAGCCAGCCGGTCGCCGCCGAATTCCTTGAGCAGCTCATACCCGTTAAAGTGTTCCTCTCTGTTAATGGTACGAAGACCCGTGTCCGCTGCCGTGTCCCGCTCCATCATGCCGTGGACGAGCGTAACCTCCTCGCCGCGCGACTTGAGAAGAAGGGCACCCTCAAAGTACCCGCCGCTGGTGAGGTATCGCATGACCGGGCCATGCCCTTCGCCCAGAACCAGAAAACCGTCCAGATTGCGTTCCGCCATCAGTCGATCCAGATCTCTCTTCATCCCAATCCTCTCTATCTTTCTTGGGACCGCCTTGTGCGCAGTCCCTTGGTTGGCCGACTCTTATCCGTGAAGGCTAACACCGGGCATTAGAGAATCCAAAAAAAGTTACCTACTCAGCCGCAACTGATTCGTAACCCTGAATGAGGCGACCAAAGGTGTTCTTTCTCCCCTCATTGTTGTATTTATGGGCGGTCGGCCGCAAGCGGCCTCCCTTGTGCAGGGGCTGCGCCCCCGCAACGCCCCCCTAGGCTCGCCACCGTGTTTATTCTTCTCCAGCAACGTGTCTAGCCAACATTGTCTCCTACCCCACCTGCAGTCTCAGCCCACTGACCACTGACCACTAACCACTGATCACTGCAGTTCCGGGCGGTCGGGCCTTCGGCCCTCCCTTGTGCAGGGGCTGCGCCCCCGCAACGCCCCCCTACAAAACCATCCCTCACCGACCGTGTGCATTCTTAGCAACGTGTCGGCTGGCGAGCATGGCGGCGGCTGTACACCAGTTACGTCACAAAGAGCCTGAATGGTTCCAAGGTTGACTGGCCGGTCAACTACTGTGGCTTAGTAGTTACAAAAAAGGGGGTGCCGAAACGCTGTGTTTTCAACAAGGTGGTCAGCTATCCGCACACATTGGCATTGTTGCCACAGATGTTTTCTGCCCCGATACCCTACACTGATAAAATAGGCTGAAAGGACAGATCAATGGCGATTAATTTAGTCCGCAGTGTGAGCGAGTGATGAACAAGACAGCGAGTACAGACCAGCCGGCTCCGGGATTGCCGCCGACGCTCGTACGTCTGGACGCCCTGGGCAAGTCCTACTACGAGGCGGGACAGGAGATGCGTGTCCTGGAAACCGTCGACGGTTCATTTGGGACCGGGCAGTTCATCTGTCTGTTGGGAAAATCCGGCAGCGGCAAGAGCACACTCCTCAATCTCATCTCCGGCATCGACCGTCCTACCCAGGGACGGGTATTGATCCGCGAGCAGGGCCTTGAAGTTGAGTTGACCGCCTTGCACGAACACCAGCGCACGCTCTTCCGCCGCCGCAATATCGGCATCATCTTCCAGTTCTTCAATCTGATCCCCACGCTCACAGTCCTGGAAAACGTCGCCCTGCCGATCGAGTTGGCGGGCCAGGACCGAAGGGGCCACCGCCGCGCCGAAAACCTGCTGGATCGGGTCGGCCTGGGGGACCGGCTGGACTCTTTCCCCGACCGGCTCAGCGGGGGCGAGCAGCAGCGCGTCGCCATCGCCCGCGCCGTAATCCATGACCCTATCCTACTGCTGGCGGACGAGCCTACGGGAAACCTGGACGAAGGTACGGGCGAGGCCATTCTGCAATTGCTGCTGGAGTTGAGCCGCGATGCCGGGAAGACTCTCATTATGGCTACCCATGATCAGGATATTGCCGACCTCGCCGATGCGGTATATTTCCTGGAACGGGGACAGCTCGTATCCCACCTCAGCCCAGTCCAGGGTGCACCGCCGAAGTCAGACGCAACAGACCTGCTGCGCCGCGATGTAAATACCGCGACGACGCAGCAATGACACGCACTCTTTGGCGACATCCACTACTGCGATTGGCCTGGCGTCACAGCTGGCGCCGTCCCCTGCAGTCCATCTTTCTGATCGTCGGCGTGGCCATCGGCGTCGCCATGATCGTCGCGATCGATCTGGCCAACGGGTCGGCCAACCGGGCATTTGCACTCGGGACCGAGCAGATCACCGGCCGCGCAACGCACCAGGTGGTCGGTGGTCCAGACGGTGTGGATGCCGCCGTCTACGCCCGTCTGCGCCGAGAGTTGGCGTTTCGTCTCAGCGCCCCGGTCGTCGAAAGCTATGTCAGCGTGCCGCAGCTTGACGCCCAACCCATGCGCCTGCTCGGCATCGACCCCTTTGCTGAGCCACCTTTTCGTAGTTATCTGGGCGGCGGCCAATCGGTCGATGCCGCGGCGGCTGACGACTTCGGCAGCTATCTCACACCTTTTCTTGTTGAGCCAAATACAGTTCTGATCGGGCAGTCGGTAGCAGAGCGCTATGACCTGCAGCCGGGGCAGTCCCTACCCATTCGCATGGGCGCGCGCCGGGAGATGTTGAAAATTATCGGATTGCTGGTCCCCTCGGACGAATTGAGCAGGCGTGCATTGGACGGCTTGCTCATTGTCGACATCAGTACGGCGCAGGAGCTGTTGGACAGGGTCGGCCGGATTGACCGCATCGATCTTATCGTGCCCGCAGGCGCCGAAGGCGACGCGAAGTTGGCCGAAATCAGGGAGATTCTGCCGGCAGGCGCCCGCGTTGTTCGTCCCTCTGCCCGTACCGATACGGTGAAAGAGATGACGGCCGCGTTTCGGCTCAATTTGACCGCGCTGAGCCTGCTCGCCCTGGTTGTCGGCATGTTCCTCATCTACAATACGGTTTCCTTCAGCGTCGTCCAACGCCGGCCCGTTCTCGGCATCCTGCGGGCGCTCGGCATGACCAGGCGGGAACTGTTTGTCTTGATTCTGTCGGAGGCGGCCTTTCTGGGCCTTGTTGGCACCGCGTTGGGGCTGGGACTGGGCGTGCTGATGGGCCGGGGCGCGGTTCAGGCTGTTACCCAGACCATCAACGATCTCTTTTTCGTGGTGGCAGTACGCAGCGCCGACGTTCCTGTCTGGACACTGGCAAAGGGCGCCCTAAGCGGCATCGGCGCCGCCATGATTGCGGCACTATTGCCGGCCTTCGAGGCGACGAGCGTACCGCCGGCCGGGGCAATCCAGCGTTCCAGCATTGAGAGCAAGGCGCGTCAGGCGCTGCCAAGGTTGACCGCAGCCGGCCTCTTGCTTGGCCTGGTGGGCGCCGCCATGCTGATTCCGGAATGGAATCTTGTCGTTGCTTTTGGCGGCCTGTTCGCGGTAATCCTCGGCGCCGCGCTGGTCACACCGGCGCTCACGCTGCTGCTGATGGACGGCTTGCATCGACTGCTCAGCCGCCGACTGGGCATCCTCACCCGTATGGCCCCGCGCAACATCGTGCGCTCGCTCTCGCGCACGTCGGCCGCGATCGCCGCCCTCATGGTCGCCGTCAGTGTGATCATCGGCGTGGGCGTGATGATCGTCTCCTTCCGGCTGACGGTTGAGCAGTGGCTGGACGAGATCCTGCAGGCAGATATATTCATCTCCGCGCCGGCACTGGGGCCGAATCGCAGCAACGCCGTGTTAGATCCGGCTTTGCTGGATGAACTAAGGACCTTCCCCGCCGTCGCCGGCTACTCGACCAGCCGCGAAGTGGAGGCAGCTGCCACTTTGCCGGACGGGACAGAAACCACGGTGCAGTTGGCGGCAGTACTGCAGGACCTGGCCGGAGAAGACCGCCGCTACCGGGAATCGGTCGGTGACGCGGAGGCCACCTGGGCTGCCGTCGAAGCCGGCGGCGTCGTCGTAAACGAGACGATGGCGAACCGCTTCGAGCTGCGACTGGGAGATACACTGCGACTCCTGACCGATGCCGGCGAGCGGAGTTTCCCCATCGTCGGCGTTACCTTCGACTTCGACGTGCAACCCACCCTGCTGATGGCCGACAGCAACTACCGGCGATACTGGAGTGATGACGCGCTGTCGGCGGTCGCGCTCTTTGTCGAGCCGGGCGTCGACGTAGACGAGACGGTCAACGCGCTGCGGCGGGCTTTCGCAGGCAGGGCGGAACTGTTGATTAGCTCCAATCGAGGGGTCCGGCGCACTGCACTGGAGGTGTTCGATC
The DNA here is from genome assembly GCA_963662575.1 of Caldilineaceae bacterium. Classification (GTDB taxonomy): domain Bacteria; phylum Chloroflexota; class Anaerolineae; order Caldilineales; family Caldilineaceae; genus Bin5. The sequence goes on along the minus strand of OY759723.1, from coordinate 2,972,712 downwards.
GCACGTTCGCCATAACGGTGGCACTGCGGCTGCTGGCAACCTTGGTGGCATTTGTGGGCATTCTCAGCACGCTGATGAGCTTGCAACTGGAGCGGGCCAGGGAGATTGGCGTTCTGCGCGCGAGCGGCATGACGCGGCGGCAGCTATGGGCAGTCACGCTGCTTGAGACGGGATTGCTGGGAACCAGCGCCGGGTTGGTCGCGATGCCGACCGGCTTCATCCTGGCCCTGATCCTCATCTATATCATCAACCTGCGCTCTTTCGGCTGGACTTTGTCGATGCAGCTCCAGGTAGGGGAATTTGCGCAGGCGTTTGTGGTTGCTCTGGCTGCCGCGCTGCTGGCAGGTCTCTATCCGGCCTGGCGCATGAGCAGGACCGACCCGGCAGACGCGCTGCGTATGGAGTGAGGGGCATACGATGGCAAGCGGAGAGGAGTAGCCGCTATGGATAGTCTGTGGGATTCAGTCGAAGAGACCCAGGCTCACGTATTTGCTGCCGTCGTCGGGCAGGAGGGTGACGACGACGCCGTCGGAACTTTCGGGAAGTTCTTTCGCTACTTGCACAGCAGCTGCGACAGCGGCGCCGCTGCTGAAGCCGACAAACAGCCCGGCCGCACGCGCCAGCGCCTGGGTAACGTCCCAAGCTGTCTCGGCGGAAACGGTCATGTGACGGTCGACCATTGAAGGTGCATAGATGCCCGGTGTGATGGCCGTCGGCAGGTACTTCAGCCCTTCAATCACCGAGAGCTCGTCTTCGGGCTGCACGGCCACCAGTTGCGCGGCCGGACTCTGTTCGCGCAAGAATCGCCCTGCGCCGATAAAGGTCCCGGTCGTGCCCAACCCGGCCACGAAGTGCGTTACGCGGCCCTGTGTCTGCTGCCAGATTTCGGGGCCGGTACCCTCGTAATGGGCGCGCCAGTTGGCATCGTTGTTGTACTGATCGGCGTAAAAGTAGCGATGCGGGTCGGCGGCGACGATCTCACGCACAAGGCGGATGGCACCGTCCGAACCTTCGAGCGGATCCGATTCAATGAGAGTGGCGCCATAGGCCTTAACCAGCGCTTTGCGTTCGCGGCTGACATTTTTGGGCATTACAAGATGGACGGGGAACCCTTTTACAGCGCCGACCAGCGCGTAGGCGATGGCGGTATTGCCGCTGCTGCTGTCGATAAGCGTCTGGCCGGCGCCCAACCTGCCGTCCGCTTCGGCCTCCTCCACGATCTTCAGGGCCGCACGCGCTTTCACCGACCCGCCGGGATTTGCCCACTCCGCTTTGGCGTACAACTGCACATCTTGCGGCGCGCCGTAACTGCGGGCAAACTCTGTCAGATCGAGCAGAGGCGTGTTGCCGATATCTTCGAGCACAGAGATCGCACTCTCTGACGAGAGGCTCCCTATCGAAATCGGCGTGAGGGTCTGGGCAATCATAGGCGACTCAATTTACAGTGGATGGTGCACTGCACCATCCACTGCGCATTTCTCGTTCTAAGCCTTTGCAAGCTCCGGCTGGCCGGCCCCATTAGCCGCGACCGTTTCCGCAAAGGCCTCAGCTACGTTTTCTGTCGCATGCTCGTCGAAGCTGGGCATGCCGCAGAACTGCTCATAATCGATCAACTCGATCACGGACGGGTCATCGCCGCAGACCGGGCAATCGACGGAGCGGCTCACTGTGAGCGTACGGAAGGTCATGTCGAGCGTATCGATCATGAGCAACCGACCGGATAGCGGCTCGCCAATGCCGACGATCAGTTTGATCGCCTCGATCGCCTGGACCGAGCCGACGATGCCGGGCAGCACGCCCAACACACCCGCTTCCGCGCAACTGGGAACTTCGCCGGGTGGCGGCGGGTCCGGATAGAGGCAGCGATAGCAGGGGCTGTCCGCGTCGGCCTGTTCGGGTAGGTAGACTGTTACCTGGCCCTCAAACATGAAGATGCTGGCGTCCACGAGTGGGATGCCGAGCATCTGGCAGGCGTCATTCACCAGATAGCGAGTGGGGAAGTTGTCCGAGCCGTTGATGACGACATCGTAGCCGCGCATGATATCGAAGGCGTTATGGCTGGTGATCGGTTCGCGATAGCCCACCACGTTGACATCGGGATTGATTTCGGCGATACGGTCGCGGGCCGATTCGACCTTGGGACGGCCGACGTCGCTTTCACCGTGGAGCACCTGGCGTTGCAGGTTGGAGACGTCGACCTCATCGAAGTCTATGATCCCCAGTTGCCCGACACCGGCAGCGGCCAGATAGATGGCGGCCGGGCTGCCAAGCCCACCGGCGCCAATCAGAAGGACCTTGCTGTCAAGGAGTTTGATCTGCCCCTCTTCGCCAATATCGTCCAGAATCGTGTGGCGGCTGTAGCGAATGCCCTGCTCGTCGGACAGCACGGTGGGCACCTTGAAGGGCAGCCCCGCGTTCTTCCAGCCGCCGAATCCACCGTTGAGCGAGTAGACATCGGAATAGCCCATTTCCTGCACATTGCGTGCGGCCAGCAACGAGCGCACGCCGCCGGCACAGTAGATCACCACGGGCTGCGAGCGGTCAGGCTGATGCTGCTCGATCTGCAACTCCAGGTGACCGCGCGGCAAGAATGACGCGTCGGGAATATGTCCCTGAACCCATTCATCGCGCTCACGAATGTCGATAAGTGTCATCTCAGCGCCGCCGTCGACCCGGTTCTTCATCTCGTTGACCGTGATCTCCTGGACCTCGCTCCGTGCCAACTGCAGCAGTTGATCTCGGTTGAGTCGCGCCATAGTTCACCTGCTCCCGCCGGCCATCGCCGGCACAATTGAGATCTTGTCGCTTTCGCCGACGGTCGTCCCCAGCCCGTCCAGGGTGCGAATCTCGTCGTCGTTGCGGAAGACATTGATAAAGCGTTTCACGTTGCCGTTTTCGTCCAAAAGCCTCTCACCGATGCCCGGGTAGCTGCCTTCCAACTGACCGATCACTTCGCCAACAGTCGACCCGGTCGCTTCCACCTTCGACTGTCCGGCGGTGAAGCGGCGCAAGGCGGTCGGCACAAACACAGTTGCCATTCTTCGGCTCTCCTTTATTGAAAATTCAGTGCAGATGGGCCATGTCCCGCGGCGGCCCAGCATAAAAAAAAGCCGGAGCCATCAGTGCGATGAGTCCGGCGTTCGATTTCTATCTTGGCACTGCTTCGCGGTTCCGCGCGCTTGCCGGAAAATGTTGACTCCAACTGCGATAGCCTGGTGTCACTCCGGCCGTGGAAACGTCCGTCGAGTGCGGGTTCAAAGACAAGCGAACGCCCTCATCGCTCCTGTTCTGGACAGCGGGAAACCACCAGCCTCGTGCTGGCGGCGCCCGCTAAGGACACGAGCAAGTTTTCAGGTAAGCTGCCTGTCTTTGAATATGCATAAGGATTGCGATGCTTAGATATTTCTGTTTGCAACCGTCACTATAGTTCTTGTAGCGACAGATGTCAAACTAGGCGCAGACGGGCGTGCATTCCAGTGACATTGTGAGCGTCCTGATGGCACTTGGTTCAGCACTGTGTCCAAGCTGGATACCCAGCCCTCTCGAATCTGTTGTGTCGGAGCCAGGTGTGCGCCTGGACGAAAGCGGCCTCGGCCAAACGCCGAGGGCGTTACAGGTTATCCAGCACCTGCACAGGGAATTCTCGCACGTTGACTACCCGAAACTCGTCGATTGCCCCGGATTCGTCAACGTCGAAAACGACATAGAGAGGCATTTCCAAGGCAGCGAGAATAGCAACCATCGGCTCCGGTACAGGGGCGTTAGTCGCCATGTAGAAGCCAAAAAGGCCGGGCCGCACCTCATCGAATGGAACCGCATTCCGCACGGCTTCGATGTCGGCATCGGGCCAATGGGGCTCCATGCGGAATGCGCGCAGCGCCGGCGCCTGATCGAACTCCAGTGAACAAATAAGGTAGTATGTCTCAGGGTAATGGGCATTCCAGGCGTCGGTGGCGGAAGGGTAGGCGACCGAGACAGGATGTGAATGGTAGATAGCTACCATTTCGTCGCCAGCCTCCTCAAACTCGAACTGTTTCAGAAGCGTCTGCGGGTCGACGTCATAGTTGTCGACCTTGTCTGCCGCCAGATTGCGGGCGCGGTAGAGCTGTGTCGCCCGCCCGCCGCGGCCCCGCAGAATCCCGCAGATCTCCTCCGGTTTCCCTTCGCGGGCGTGGGCGACGATGCCATCGTAAACTGTGCGGGCCAGATGAAGGGCGCTCATTTCCTGCTCCTGAGAGATTTAGCCGCGGTCACTGGTCATTGCCATTGGCGGCGTCCCGAAATTGTACAATCAACCCTAGCCAATTCGCCAAACCCAGGGAGCCTTGGCCTGGACTACAACAGTAGCTGGTCCGTCCGTCACATGTTCGGCAAGACTGCCGAATATCTCGGGTGCATCCCAAATTATTGTGTCGACTCGTAGCGCCCTATTTCGCCGGCCCAGAAAATCCGCAACGCCTCAGCCACACTCAATCTGCGATCCTGTATGAGGCCAGCGAAAGCGTTTCTCACTGACCACTAACCACTGACCACTGATCACTGCAGTTCTTGGCGGTCGGGCCTTCGGCCCTCCCTTGTGCAGGGGCTCCGCCCCCGCAACGCCCCCGCCCAAAAACATGCCTCACCCACCGCTGCGCCTTCTTCGCAGCGGTACGCCTGTCCGACAGTGTGCCTGCGCCAACTAACGACGTTTCGAAGCAAGCCTGAATGGCGCCAGCGGCCAAGGGTTGCTCAAGCATGGCACTGAAGAGGGGGCTGGTGGCATGAAAGTCGTGCTACAACAGTCCCGTCCAATCCCCAATCTAAGTTTCTTGTACGGGTGGGGTCACATAAAATGAATAACTGACCATTCCTGATTCAGACAGCGGCTGTCCAAAAATCTGGGATGCACCCGAATATCTCAGGGCAATTGCATCAAAAACCGTGATATAATAGCCCTGAACCGAAATACGAATAGGCACTGCTGAGAGCGTATCGTCATCATGAACCCATGACTCCCACTGGCTGGGATTCTGAAGGCGAGGGAGGACCCTTGCAAGACTGTAAACTGCGTATAATCTGTCTACCCATAGCCCAACAGAGACAGCGAGGGAACGTGCCCGAAGCCAAGCGCAAAAGTCCACATTTAGGAAAACTCCCCGCTTCTGCCCGGCTTAAACCGACCTCAAGCGTCCGGACACGACACCCTGCCCCCCAACCGCCAGCGGACCGACCTGAGTCCGGCGTCTGTGAAAGTCGTGGATGAGTGTCGTGGAGAGGCTGCCAGAACCAGGAATCGACGCCGGAAACGGAAAAATCGATGCAAAAGCGTAACGACAACAATTGCCAGAAAAAAAATATCGCCCGCTCTGGCCCGACTTATACCTACGTGACCCGACTTGACCCGACATGAGACGACCAAATACGCCCCACCATTTCAGAGATTGCACAACTCTTGTACAACACACATGAGCGGTTCAACGGACCCGCCAGCGCTGAGGAGGCCCCCATCACAGCCCATCACAATAACTGCATGAATTGCAGCTCAGACAACCCGAAAACGCTCATACGAGACAACCTGCATCGGCAAGGCCCCGGTCACTGCCCATCAGGCAAATCTCATGAACTGCAGCTCAGACAACCCGTAAACGCTCATGAACGCTCGTAAACGCTCATAAACTCTCGTCTAACGCTCATATGAGACAACCTGCATCGGCAAGGCCCCGGTCACAGCCCATCAGGCAAATCTCATGAACTGCAGCTCAGACAACCCGAAAACGCTTATAAACGCTCGTAAACGCTCATGAACTCTCGTCCAACACACAGATGAGAATGCCTGCGTCCCACCATCAAGATGAATCTGATTAAAACGGTCCACGATGAATGAAATGCCCGCATCAGCCCCCAAGGCATTTGCATCTGATGTGAATTCCATCTTTTCCTCCGCTGCCAAACTGCTCCTGACTTCCACCCTCAGCCACCGGGACACCGCGAATTCAGTCTACTGGCTCTTGGATGGAGACGACAGTCGCATCCGTCAGGGCCATGCGCAGCACAACTTGGCCGTCTTGCGCCGCATGGCTTTCAACCTCTTACGCAGAGAGAACAGCGCCCAAATCGGTATTGCTGCCAAACGTGAACGAGCCGGTTGGAAAACTGGCTATCCCCTGAAAATTCTCTCCCAACAAGATGCGATTGCCCTGCCAAATATCTGAGGAAGAATTGAAAAACCTTGCCCGCTATGATAGGATCCTGCCCACCCACTCGCGCGGCTTTTTGCCGCACCATAGTACAGGCTCACAATTCTGCCGGTACGGAAGGACACGGATGGAAGGAGTAGAAAGGAGACAACAGGAGTTTTCGTCGCGAAGCTGGGACGATCGCCAACTCCTGAACATGGTGGATTCGGTCCTGCGCCGGTTCTTTCGCAGCTATTGGGACCTGGACACGCGGACGCGTAGCCAAGTGGACAGCCTGCGGACGGCGGCGGCGGCCGCCGCGGGTAACAGCGGCATTAGCGCGCTGGAACGACGCGCCATCCTGATCGGCTTCCTTGACGACGTCGCGTCCATTGACGCGGTGCTGCCTTTCGTAGAAGAAGCAATGCGCGGCGGCATTGCGGGTGATAGCCCCGGCTATGCAACGGCGAAGGGCATCAACTACCTTCAGGCGCTGAACCTACTAAGGATAATGCGGGACGATCCGGCCCATTATGTGCCGCGTTCGATGCAGACGCCGCGCTCCGCTCACCCGCGTGGCGCCCAAGCTCCATTCCCCGGTGCAAGCGGTCAGCCGCAGTCTGGTGATTCGGCTCAGCGCATTTGGACGCCCGCGCCTGGGTCGCCTGCGGTACCTGCCGCAGGTGTTGTCAGGGGCGGCGCGATGGTTCAGTTTTACACCTACGTCGACTTTCCGCCGACCATCTCAAACCGCAACGATGTCAAATATCCACTGGTAGTGCAGTTGGTGCGCGACCGGCCCCGCGAGAGCCGCAGCGAGGGCGAAGTCGGGATCGCTTTTCAGGACGAAGTCGAGTATGTCGATGTGGTCGTGCGTGCGCCCGGCTTTGAGGAAGTCAGCGGTTACGGTGCGGGCGCACGCGACGGCCCTGCATTGCGGCGCACGATCGCGGTGCCCAATGACAGCGATTCGCAGCCGGCCGTCTTCCTGTTGCAACTTGCAGACGAACGCCCCGGCCCCCACTGGGTTACGGTCGACTTCTATCACCGCAGCAGAAATGCCGGTTCACTGACGTTGGAAGTAGCGGTCAGGGGCTTCAAATTCCTGCGCGGCGGTACACGACGGGCCGCCACCGTCAGCGACGAGGATGGCGCCGCGGCGCCCACATTCGGGACGGCCTCGGTTGTGCGTGCGGTCGACGGCGTAACGATTCCGCAGGGGACGCCGCTCCCGGCTGCGGATGTCGAGTTGCGCATCACCCGCGACGCGGATGGGCGCACGCTCCATTTTCATCTCCATTCGAAGAAACTGCCGGCGCTGGATGGCCGCGGCGTCGGATCGATCGTCTTCAATGATCTATCCAGACCCGACCAGTTCTTCGATCGGCTGGTCGAGCGGCTCAGCGGTTTTGCGGCCCAGGCCGGCGCCAACCTGCCTGGCGACGAGGCCTTGCGGATGGAGGATGAAGTGGCCGATCTCGGGGTCGAGCTATATGAGCAGCTGTTCCCGGCGCCACTGCGGCAGGTGTATTGGGAGCTCAAGGCGCGGCGCGACGATGGAGAGCTGAACAATCTGCTGATCGTCAGCGACGAACCCTGGATTCCCTGGGAGCTGGTCAAGCCCTACGACGTCGTAGATGGCCGCGATGTCGAAGACGACCACTTGGCTGGGGCCTGGTGCATGAGTCGCTGGCTGGCGGGCGCGGCCGTGCCTTCCGACCTGAACATCCGGGCCGCCCGGCTGGTAGCGCCGATGATGGACCTGGATTTCGTGGTAAAGGAGATTCAGTATTTTGACAGCCTGGCGGCGCGACAGATCGAGATTGCGCCGCCGATTACAACGCGCGCACAGTTCCTGGAACTGGCGGAGCAGGGCGGCGCCCAGCTTTTCCATTTCGCTTCACACGGCAACTACAACCAGGCCTTTGTGGACGAGTCACCGATCGTTTTGGAAGGCGAACCACTATTTCCCAGCGACCTGACCCGCCGCCGGGCGAGGGGGCTGCGCCGCGAGAGACCGCTCATTTTCCTCAATACCTGTCACGGGGCCCGTGTCGGATTCAACCTGACCGGCCTCGGCGGTTGGGCACAGCGTTTGGTAGATCAGTTGGGCGTGACCGCCTTCGTTGGCACGCTGTGGGAGGTCCACGACGAATTGGCCTCGCAGTTTGCACAACTATTCTACGAGGAGTTGTGGGCCGGCAAGACGCTGGGCGAGGCATTCTTTTCGGCGCGGCGGCAACTGCGCGCCATGCAGAGCGCAAATCCCACCTGGCTGGCCTATACGCTATACGGCGATCCCAACAGCCGCGTGTTTTGGAGAAATGATGGCGCCACGACCGCGGGCAGCGCGTCAGAACCAGACCGCCGTTAGCAGATGAAGAAGATGAAGCCATGACAACGCCGATGCGCCGGCAGTACCTGCAACTAAAAAGCCAGCACCCGGACTGCATTCTGTTTTTCCGCTTGGGCGACTTCTATGAGGCCTTTGACGGAGATGCTGAAATCGTGGCCAAGGTGTGCGATGTGGCGCTGACCAGCCGGCCGGTCGGCAACAACCAGCGCGCGCCGTTGGCCGGCGTTCCCTACCATAGCGTGGAAGGCTACCTGGCGCGACTGGTTGAGGCAGGCCACAAAGTGGCGGTCGCCGAACAGGTCAGCGAACCGGGCGCTGGACTGGTTGAGCGGGAGATCCAGCAGGTTATCACCAAGGGCACGATCGCCGAGCCGTCAATGTTGGCCGATGACCGCAACAACTATCTGGTCGCGGTACTGTTTAACGCGCAGGGTAACGAGGCCGGCATTGCCTATTGCGATATCACAACCGGTGAGTTTGCGGCGACGCAGATCAACGGCAGAGACTTGGCCGAGACTGAGCGGCGACTGGAAGAGGAGCTGGGCCGCCTTCAGCCCAGCGAACTGATCACTTCCGATTGGGAGCTGGCAGAGAGCGGCCTGGCAGCGCTGATCGACGGCTTGCAGGCGATCGTCTCACAGGTCGAGGCCTGGCAGGTGGAGTTGGACACGGCGCGCAGCGCTCTGCAGCGGCAACTGGGCGTTCGCAGCCTGGATGGTTTCGGGCTTCAGGACAAGCCGCAGGCAGTACGGGCCGCGGCGGCGATACTTGCCTATTTGCAGGAGATGCAGCCAGCCGCGCTCGGCCAACTGGTGCGGTTGCATAGTTACGCCGTGAGCGAATTCATGGCGCTGGACGAGTCCACGCGTCGCAATCTGGAGCTGACGGAGACGATGCGCGGCGGCGAGGTCCGCGGGAGCCTTCTGGGCGTTGTGGACGAGACGCTAACGCCGATGGGCGGGCGGCTGTTGCGGCGCTGGCTGGGGCGCCCACTGCTCGACATTGACCGCATCAACGAGCGGCTCGACGCGGTCGAGACGCTGGTGGACGAGGCAGATCTGCGCGCGCAGGTTCGCGATACCTTGCGGGGCATGGGCGACCTGGAGCGTTGGATCAACCGTATCACGCAAGGCAGGGCATTACCGCGTGATCTGCTGGGCGTGCGCGAGATCCTGCGCCGCGGGCCGGGACTGCGCGAGCTGGTTCTTGGCGCCAAGCCTGCCTCAGCACTGGGATTAGAGGATCAGGCCGCGCCGCGGACAGCTGCCGAGGCCTTCTTCAGGCAGATGCTGGACATGCTACCGGACTGCACGCCTTCACTAGAGTTGCTGGAGCGGGCGATCGACGATGAGCCGTCGGTGACACTGGGCACACCTGGCATTATTCGGCCCGGCTACAGCGAAGAGTTGGACGCGATCGTCCACAACAGCCGCCACGCCAAGGAGTGGGTGGCGGCCTTGGAGGACGCCGAGCGCACGCGCCTCAACATCCAGAGCCTGAAGGTCGGCTACAACAAGGTATTCGGCTACTACATCGAAGTCCGGAACACCCATGCTGACAAAGTGCCGCAGGATTATATCCGCAAGCAGACGCTGGCGAATGCGGAGCGGTACATCACGCCCGAACTCAAGGAGTATGAGTCGCTGATCCTCAATGCAGACGAGCGCCGGCTGGCGTTGGAGCAGCAGCTTTTTCGTCGCGTGTGCGAGGAACTTACGGTGCGCGCCGACGAGATCCGCTGCCTGGCGGAGGGGCTGGCTCTTTTGGACGTGTACGCGTCGCTGGCTGAGGTCGCGCTTAGGCGCCGCTATTGCCGTCCCCAGATCGACGACGGCGCCGCAATCACGATTACGGCCGGGCGCCATGCGGTGGTGGAGCAGACGAGCGACGAGCCGTTTGTGCCCAACGACGCGCATCTATCGCCCGGCGAGTTGGTTCACATTTTGACCGGGCCGAACATGTCGGGCAAGTCCACTTATTTGCGGCAGACCGCGCTGATTACCCTTCTTGCACAGATTGGCTCGTTTGTGCCTGCCGCCGCCGCCCGCATTGGCGTTGTCGATCGCATCTTCACTCGCATCGGCGCCAGTGACGAACTCCATCGGGGGCAGTCCACATTTATGGTGGAGATGATCGAAACGGCCAACATTCTCAACCACGCCACCGAGCGCAGCCTACTGATCCTGGACGAGATCGGTCGCGGCACGAGCACATATGACGGGCTGGCGATCGCGTGGGCCGTGGTCGAGCATATCCACAACTACCCATCGCTGCGCGCCAAGACACTGTTCGCTACGCACTACCACGAACTGACCGACCTGGCTGAGCGCCTGCCGCAGGTCGTCAACTACAGTGTGGCTGTTGACGACAGCGGCGACGAAGTAGTTTTCTTGCGCCGGATCTTACCGGGCAGGGCCGACCACTCCTATGGCGTCCATGTAGCGCAGATGGCCGGCCTGCCGCGCGGTGTCGTGCGGCGAGCCGGGGAGATCTTGCTTGAGCTGGAGGCCTCAGGTGCGGCGGGCCCAGCCACGCTGCTGGATCAGACGCCCGGCCGCAAGCAGAGAGAGGCGATGCAGGTAGGTCTCTTTGCCACCGCGCACCCGGCAGTGGAGTCGCTGCGCGCGCTGGACGTGGACGCGCTGTCGCCGTTGGATGCTTTGAATAGGCTGTATGAATTGCGGCAGTTGGCCGAGAGTAGTTGAGAAAGGATTGTCCTCAGGTTGCGCCTTCGGATTGAGAAAAAATTGGCGTTTTTGGACGAGCACTGCAGACTTCAGGAGTGGAGGGCTGCGGAGTTCCGAGCATTCCCGCCTCGCGGGAAGACTGTCCGCTTCACTGTCCCGTAGCCGCTCCAGAAGGTTTTGGCGAAGGAGCCCGCAGCGCAGGGAATTTTTTCATTCCCCACGCTACGTATGGCTGAAGTGAAGAGCCTGCTATGCGAATCTTGCCTGGTCCGGGGAAGGGGACTAGGCTTCCGGCTGAGCCGTCTGGTTAGGATGAATCGTCGTGCCCGGCCACATGGTGGTGACTTCGCTGACGTCCACGGTTATGCCGTCGGGGTCTTCGACTTTGAAGGCGGGTTGCTCCAGGTTGTCGGGATCGAGGGGGGTCTTACCGCCCAGTCCGTCGGAATAGATGGTGAAGCCCATGTCGCGCAGGCGGCGGGCCGCGGCGGCAAGGTCGGGGACGCCTACGCCGATATGGATGTAGTCGACCATGCCGGACACGTGTTCGGGACGGTCGTCGCCCTGGTGTTGGAAGACGGCGAAATTGTGGTAGCCGTCGGTCAGGTCGTAGCGGATGCCCCTCTTGCCGGCGACGCGCAGCCCAAGACCGTCGCGCCAGAAACGGATCGACTTGGAGAGATCGGATGCCCGTACCCCTACATGGATCAAGACACTCATTCGTTTGTCTCCTTACATTTGCACAGTTCAGATCAACAGTGAAGATCAGATTGCCATCGCTGGCGCCGGCGGACTTCAGCGGTCCCAGCGGGAGCGACGGGCTTCAAGATTAGAATGGACATCGATAAGAACGGTCTGCCCGTCGGCGTTGAGCCGTTGGGCGCGCTGCAGGGCCGGAACCATCTCGGCGGTCTTTGTGACGGTGATACCGACTGCGCCCAGCCCCTCTGCGATTTTGGCGTAGTCGCCGACCATGCTGCTGACGCCGAAACGTTCGCGTGCAGTGGCGAAGTTGCCCGGCGGATAAGTCGCCATGCCGCCGTTGTTGAGCAGCACGGTCGTGATTGGAGCCGGCGCGCGCACGGCGGTCTCAAGGTCCAGTCCGGACATGCCGAAGGCTCCGTCGCCCATGAGGTTGAGGCAGAATTTGTCTGGATGGGCCAGTTTAGCGCCAATCATGAGCGGGAGGCCGAAGCCGAGGTGCGTCGTCTTGCCCCAGCCGATGTAGCTATGCGGAACGGTGGCAGTGTAGAAGGGGACGATCGAGTCACGCGGCGCGCCGGCGTCGTGGGTAACGATGCTGTTTTCCAAGTCGAGCGTGCTGTTGATGTCGTGAATGACCCGGTAGGTGTTGAGCGGCTCTTCGTCCGAGGTCAGCAAGGGCGTCCACTCGTCCAGCCAAGGCTTCCGGCAGGCGGTGATTTCGGCGGCGGTTTGGCGGCTGCGGGCGGGGCGGTCATCACCGACCTGGCGCTTGACCGATTCGATCAACGCTTGCAGGGTCAGCTTGGCATCCCCGACCAGGCCGATGTCGACCAGTTCATCCTTGTTGATGTCATCCGGGTTGACGGTGTTGTGGATGATGACCTTGCCCGGCAGTATAGGCTGACAGTAGGGACCGCGGGTGAGGCTGGTGCCGATGGCGAGCAGGAGGTCGCACTCCTGCAGCCAGCGGTGCGCCGGCAGTGTGGTTGCACGGCTGCCCGCGCCCAGGGAGAGAGGGTGGCGCTCGTCAAAGGCCGACTTGCCCGGCATCGTGCAAAAAACGGGTGTGCCGGTGATTTCGGCCAGCTCGCGCAGCGCCGCGCTGGCACCGGCGAGCAGGACACCGCCGCCCGCCCAGATAACCGGCTTCTCCGCCTCCAGGAGCCTATTGACCGTCTCGTCAATGTCGGCCTCGGGAGGAAGCTGCCGCATCGTCTGCGGCGGCCGGTAGTCAAGTGTGTCGGCGGGAACCTGCTGCTCGCAGACATCTGTGAGCATCTCAACAACGACCGGTCCCGGCTGGCCGTTACGCAGCGCATGGAATGCCCGCCGCATCACTGAAGCTACCTGATCGGGATGGTAGATCGCTTCGACGCGCTTGACCAGGCCCTGGTAGTTGTGCACGGCGGAGAAGTTGGGCCGCACGGCCAGCTGATCAAGCCGAACCCCGCCGGGAAGGACCAGGATCGGGATGTTGTCGGCGTAGGCCTGGGCAATGCCTCCCATTGCGTTTTCGGCCCCGGCCTGGGATTGGACGGCGACTACGCCGAAGCGCTCCCGGCCACTGGTGCGGCTGAAGCCGTCGGCGGCCATGACCGCGCCCCGTTCATGGCGAAACTGTATCGGCCGAATGCCGACCTGGGCGGCCGCTTCAATCAGCGGGTTGGATGGAAAGCAGGCCAGCCACTCGACCCCTTCCGCTTTCAAGATTGCTGCAATTGCTTCAATGCCGTTCATCAGCGGTTCTCCAGGTGCCGCACTGCCTGAAAGTTGTCGTTGAAGGGAGACTGCTCATCCCTGGCCCCGACTACTGCGGCAGGGGGGCGGGCAGCGCGGACAGGTCCACCTTCTGCGGTTGACCGGATTGAATGGATGTTGTGATCGCTTCGACCAGAAGGGTAGAAAGGATGCCCGCCTGCGGAGGCACGTACGGTTCGGTATCGTTGCGGATCGCCTCGACCAGAAACGACAGGCGTTCGATCGGGGGCGGAGTCAGCGTCTCGCTCTGTTGCCCCTCCTCCGGGTCGTCGGTAGAGAAGGTGACCTTACGGAAATGTTCATAGAGTACAGCCGAGCTTTGACCATCAAAGAATTCGAAGAACCATTTGGAGATAACGGAATTGCTGCCGGCGTCGCTCATCAGGAAGGTCGCGGCGGAATCGTTGGCGAAGCGGATAGTGGCCGCGGCGGTGTCGATCATGTCGGGGCTGCCCAGTTCACCGGGGTGGGTCACCTGGCCGCCGGTTGCATAGATCTCCACCGGCGCACTGTCGTGGATCCAGCAGAGGTAGTCCACCATGTGAACACCGACGTCCCAGAGGGGTCCGCCGCCCTCCACGGGATGCCAGCGCCAGCGATTGAGGTCGGCGCGGCTCATCATACACTGGCTGTGGCTGACTTTGGGTGTAGCCAGGCGCTGGCGGATGGCGCGGGCGGCGCCTGAGAAGCGGATAGAAAAGTTGAGCATTAGCTTGGTGCCGGCGGTCTGCATGGCTTCGTGAATGCGCAGACAGTCGGCGGTGGTCATGGCCATCGGCTTTTCGAGGAAGAGATGTTTGCCAGCCTGCAAAGCGGCGACGGCCAGCTCGGCATGGGAGCTGTGAGACGTGGCGATCGAAACGATATCCACATATGGGTCAGCGAAGACCCGGTCCGGATCGGTGGTGGCGTAGTGGACGCCGTACTGTGCTTGCAGCTGTTGCGCGGCGCCTTCGTGGATGTCGCAGAAGCCGCGCACGGCTACGCCCTCGGTTTCTGCGGCCCAGCCGGCATGTGCGCGTCCTGCGCCGCCGCAGCCGATGAGGGCATATCCCAGAGTTTGGGCTGACCTGCCGTTGTTTGCCATCATGGATTCGCTTTCGAGTCAATTGATTCTGTCTTAGACTCTTGGTATCAGTCGCCTGAAGATAGTTCTGATGAGGGTCTGAAATGTGGCAGCCAAGCTAAGCCAAGAGAGGCCGTACGTATACTGGAATGACGCCCACTTGCTTGCTGTCGTTGTATTGTACACGAAAGCCCCATTTGTCTGAATTGCAGTTTTTGCGACAGTGTCATACTGCAAGACTTTATTATGTACTGCGGCAAGCCGAAATTGTAGAACCTGGACACAGGATTCAGGCTGCTTGGAGGCGGCAACTGGGCCAAGCTAGATGCAATTCTTAGAGTAGCGTCGCTATTTGCTTTGGCATATACTGTTTTCAGGCATATTCCACACTTCAATTGCATGCGCCCCTGCATCGCCAATTGCGTGCGCGCGAATCACGGGAGGACGACATGGCAGGCAAAATCGCAGCCAGTGAACAGCAGGCTGGCAGCAGCGCGCCGCAAGCCGGAGGGCTGACATCGGAGCAGATCCGACAGTTCAAGGAGGAGGGCTTTCTGATCATTCGCCAGATGCTGCCCCGTGAAGCGCTGCAGCCGCTGATCGAAGAGTTGACGCAGAAAGTAGACGGGGCAATCAGGGAGGCGACGCGGCAGGGACAGCTTGACGCGAAAGATACGTTTGATGACGCCTCCTTCGCCAGGAGGCTGGCGCTGGCCTCCGAAGCATGTAGGGACCGGAACTGGCTATGGGAGAACTATTTTTCACGGGGGAAGCCGATTTCGGCCGGCATGTTCACGCTGCGCACATCGCCAGTTTTGCTGGACGCGACCGAGGCATTGATCGGGCCTGAAATCCTGGCCCATCCCCAGTTCGCGCTGCGCCCGAAGATGCCGGACCTGGACCTGATGGATATTCCCTGGCACCAGGACCTCGCCTACCTGATTCCTGCGGAGGCGGGCGAGACACTGGTCGTCAACTTCTGGATCCCGCTCGTTGAGGCAACCGAGCAGAACGGTTGCATGCAGGTGATTCCGGGCTCCCATCGTGAGGGTCTGATAGCGCACGATCTGTGGCTCGAGACACCGGGCCATAAGGGGGCCAGGGGTATCGCCGACGCGGACCTGCCCCCCAGCAGTATCGTCACCTGCGAGGTGGATGCGGGGGATGTGCTGATGACGACGGAGCGGCTCGTGCATCGCTCGATTCCAAACCGGTCGCAGACGGTACGCTGGAGCGTTGATACACGGTACAACCGCATTGGTCTGCCGACGGGCCGGTCCAAAGTGCCGGGCTTTGTCGCCCGCAGCCGGCAACATCCCGAAAGGGTCGCGCGCTCGCACAACGATTGGATTGGAAATCTGGCGGAGGCGGGACTGGACCGCTGGTTGCAGCCACTGCAGAACTGACAGCAAGCGAGGCCAAGAGATGACGGAGCACAGTTTCAAACTGGGAATGTATCTGCCGGAGTTGGGCCTGCCCTTCGACGAGTCTTTGGCAAAGGCCAAAGAGATCGGGGCGGACTGTGTCTGGTTCAACACGCTTGGCACTGACGGCCCGTCAATGCGCGATCTGGACGACGCTGCGGTGGACCGAATTGCGGAGCAGGTGGCGGGCCACGGACTTGAGATCTTTTTGATCAATGTCGGCAACCCGTTCAAGCAGATTCACCTGACCGATCTCGACCTGGACGGGATGGAGGAGAATCCGGAGTTTCGGCAGGACATGGACGACATGGTGCGCTCGATGCAGATTGCGGCGCGCCTGGGAGTCGGCGCGGTGGGCGTGTTTACTTTTGCCTGGCCGGGTGAGTATACGGCGGCCAAGCCGACCTGGCCGATGCGCTGGTTGACGCGGGGCGGCTATATCGCCGACGCCGATATGGAAAAGTTGGTGCGGGCCTTTTCGCTGGCGCTGGAGCAGGCAGAAAAGTATGATGTCGACCTGGCCCTCTCGATGATGCCCTGGAACTATACGAATACGACGGGGAATTTCCGTAGGCTGGCGGAGGCGCTCAACTCGCCGCGAATCAAGGTGATGTGGGGGCCGTCTGACAACCTGAACAGCGGCGAAGCGGACGTGGCGACGGCCGGTTTTCTCAACATCCATCCCTATTTGCACGGGCTGCACTTGAAGGACCTGACTGTTAAGGACGGCCTGCAACTGGACTTTTCCTACTGCCCGCTGGGCGAAGGCGACGTGGACTATCCCGCCATCCTGCGCAGCTTGCGAGAACGCGGCAGCGACGCGGTGTTGTCGGTGGCGACGCACTTTCTTCCGGCTAGCGGTTCGCGCGAAGAGGCCATGCGCATCAACTACGCGAACCTGAAACGGTTAATCGCCGAGAGCTGACCTGTCCTCACGCAGGGACTTCCACTCACCTGAAATGCACCTGATGTAATTCCCGCTTGACGTCAATAGTTTTCGCATAATCTCACTCTGGGGGCTTTGGGCGCCCCAGAGTCCTGCCCGCGCGTTCAAGACGCGAACAGGGGCATTGGTTGGTCTTTAAGGTAACTGCGCATGCGTTTCGAATAGGCCGATAATCCCATCACCGGTCACTTCTTGCGCGCGCGTAGCTCTCCAATTTTGGCAAATCCTGCCGCCGAGGCCCAGGCCTGCCTGGACAAGTCCTACGCAGCCAGCTAGGCGCCCATTGCGCATCATTCACTTTGATAATAGTCCGGAGGTGCGGCTTCTTGCCGCACCTTCACTTTTTCCGCTCTCCAAAACGCCCTCTGTGAAAGGAGACACGTCGTGGCCAGCCGCATCAGCTTTGGAGGCTATACATTTCTGTTCCAGGTCCTGACGACCAGCAACGCCTACACTGCCGAGTTCTCCGAGCAAGTGCAGGACGGAGAGCGCCTCATCTTCCGCGCACGAGAGGTAAGTTACGGAGATGACAGCGGGCGCGTGCCCGCGCTGTTTGAGGTCTCATTCTCGAAAAGTTCGCAGACCATCAGCTGGCAGGCCCGCGCTGAACACTCGGAACCCATCAAGGGCATAAAGGCATTTCTCGAGTCTCTCCCCTACGGCAGAGTCGTCACGCCTCCTGGCTTGCGATGGGAGATTAGCGAATCGGCGGGGCAGTGCTTCGTGTTTCCGCATGGCGCCTACCCGGTGCGGGGACGCGGCGGCGAAACCGGTATTATCTTTCCGGTTGGGCCACTTCCTGGCATGGCCGCACAGTTCATATTGATCGAAGGTGAGGAAGAGACCGTCTGTATACGCACAAATGAACATCCTCCCCGTTTCAAGCGGTTCTGGGCATACCGCGTCGGAGACAGTCTCGAAGTCCATCTCATGTCGGAAGAGAACGCCTTCGAACTCAGCAACGAGTACAGCGCCCCAACCTGGCACATCGATCGCGTCTCGTCGTGGCAGGATGCCGTCGATCCCTACATCGAGTGGATGGAGAAAGCCTACGACCTGACGCCCTTTGACCGGCGGCCCGATGTGCCTGAATGGCTGCGACGGGTTGCCTTCATGGCCATCCTGCACGGCGTAACTTCCGACGGCAAGATGTGCCATACCTTCGCGGAAATGGAGGCACGGCTGCAAGAACTCTCTCAGATCTTCCCGCCGGAGCGCACCCTTATCAAGGTGCTCGGCCATGAAGGACGCGTCGACTACCACGTGCCAGACAATCTGCCCGGCGAGGAACTGGGGGGACCGGAGGGATTCTCCCGCTTCATGCGGTCGGCCCACGACCTCGGATTCAAGGTGCTGGCGCACATGAACGTTTGGGGGATGGCTTTAGACCACCCTCTCTATCCTCAATTTGAGCAGCACCAGATCCATGATCTTTTCGGACGGCCGGTCTTCTGGGAGGTCGACTACGATAAGGATGAAAATATCGAGCCGACCTTTGCCTATATCTCGCCCGATGCGCCGGAATTCAGACAGCTGATGGTCGACTGTATTGGCCGCCTTGTAAATGACTATGCGATAGACGCCTTTCACTTGGATCAGTCGGCTTTCCCCATCAACGATCTCCACCACGATCACATGCGCGGCGTCGGCCTCCTGTTTGAAGAACTGCAGGCCGCGTTTCCCGGCGTACTCTTTACCGGCGAAGGAACATCGGAATGGGTGAACGGGATGTACGCGCTCTCATCAGGACAGGGCGAAATCTTGTGGATCGACCTGGAATTGGGACACGACGGCAGCAAACTCGACGAACTGGTCAACGCCGAAATGTACCGCCGACTCCTCGGCAATTACATGCGCAGCTACGGCGCCTCCGGCTCGATCGGCCCCGAACCCAGGCGCGGCGTCTGGACATTCCCCCACCCCCGGATCTGGTGGTCCGAAAGGAAGTTTCGCGCCTGGCAGGACTTCTTCGAGAGACTCGATGTCATCCCAACACTTGTGCTCACCGACAAGCACGTACGGACCGACAGCGACCTCGCGCAACTGGTTCTGGATAGAGCCGAACGGTGGCTAGAAAGAACCCCCTGACTTTCAGCTTTACCAACTTTTCTCAAAAGAGACTCGATACCCGATCGCCTGAACGTCCTATTCTTAGCCCACCTTCTCAAGGCCTCCATGTTCCACCCGTGAGGCGAAGAAGTGGTGAAGGCGTTAGGGCTTCGGGTTCTGCGCAAGCGACATCGAGTTGGCGCGCCTCCGACGCGCCGGGCGCTGCCGGGGAAGAAGCAGCTCCAGATGCTGCCGCTGCGACTTTCTCATGGTGGGACCCGCACATTCTCGATCGGCGGCCGGCCTATATCGGTCTGGCGGCCGCGCGCGTTTTCAGGGAGGCGTGAAATGCAGGGGGTTGGGGTTAGTGACCAGAGACCAGTGCGACGATGGCGTGGCAGTCGTGAGGCATGGGTTAAAGGGGGGCTTTGCGGGGGGAGTCCCCCCGCACAAGGGAGGGCCGAAGGCCCGGACGCCCATAGGCGAGGGGAGAGGAGTGAAAAGTGAGAGAACACCTTCGATGGCGTCACCTTGGAAGGCGATCTGACATTGGCTGAATCATTGCAATCCACGTTGGAATTCCTCTTTGATTCTGGAGAAAATGGTGCTTTTTTGCAGTTTTTTGTGCGGGGTCAGTTGTGATAGGATAGGTCCATCCTGGTTGGTATGCCTGAGTCCGCCTTCCATGTTCAACACACGCTGATGTAACCCATCAAGTATGGCCGATTTTCCATTCAGGGCAGTCCTTTCAAACGTATCAGTCACGTCACATAATCGTATCCGTTTACCCCATCATTTGGAGGGAAAACTATGTCAACGATGTTGAATGATGCAACGCAACCAAGCAGACGCGCCTTTCTGAAAGGCATGACAGTTGCAGCCGGCGGGGCACTGCTCGCCGCCTGTGCCGCGCCCGGCGCGCCTGCCAGCGGGGGAGAGTCGATGGCAGATGACTCTGCCATGGAGGAGGCTGTAACCCTCCGATTCATGGCCTGGGGCGACATATTCGGTGATGTCCTCGATCTCTACAACGGTGCGAACGAGACCCAGGTCGAGATGGCGGTCAGCCCTTGGTCGGGGTACGCCGAAAAGATGTTGACCCAATTTGCGGGCGGCACAGCGCCGGAGATTCTGTGGGTGCAGGCGCCTTTCTTCCCCTTGCTTGTGCAGCGCTCGGTCTTCGCCCAGGTAGATGCGTTGATCGAAAGGGACGGTGTCGACGTGGACGGGCTTGTCGGCAGTCCCTGGGTCTGGGCTGGCTACCAGGGTAACGCCTACGGCGTGCCGTCGCATGGCGCAGTGCCGCGCGGCCTTGCCTACAACATCAGCCTCTTTGAAGAAGCTGGAGTCGAGTTGCCCCGCTATGACGACTGGACCATGGACGAGATGGACGCCGCGGTCAAGGCAATCGCCAGCCCTCCGGACATCTGGGGCGCAGCCGTGCCGCCGAATATGATCTATCTGGACCTGATTATGTCAAACGGTGGCTCGCTGTTCAACGAAGACGAGACCCAATGTCTGTTGAATTCGGATGAGGCGCGCGAGGCCTTTACGTATTCGGTCGATTGGCTGTTGGAATCGGGCGTCTCGCCCACGCCGAGCGAGCAGCAGTTGCTGGGCGAGCGCATCTTCGCCAGCGACAAGATCGGAATGGTAGCAGCCGTCCTCTCAGACTGGGACTCCTGGGGCGCGAATACGCAGGACTACGCCCTGAATGCGACAATGGCGCTGTGGCCGATGATGCCCGGCGGCACAAGGGTGAGCACGGGGCAGTCCCATCCTTTCTCGATTCCATCCAACACGCCCTATGTCGACCAGGCCTGGGATTTCATCTCCTTCTATGTATGGAACGAAGAAGCCATTACGGCGATGATCAAAAAGATCCCCATTCCTTACAAGTTTGCTGAAAATGCGGCCAAATTCGTGGATGATCCGGTCCAGCTTGACTTCATGACCAAACCGTTCACTTTCGGCGACACCTTTGTGCCGGAACACTGGGGCTCGAAACCGACCGAAGTGCAGCGCGCCTTCACTTCAGAGTTGGAACTGATGCTCCTGGGCGACAGCTCGATCGAACAGGCCACAGACAACATGGTGGAGCAGATCAACGCCATTCAGGCCGAGGAGTAAAGTCTACCAGTGGCACAGTAGTTAGTTTACGCAGGGGAGGCTCTCCGCCTCCCCTTTTCTCGTCAAAGACATTTTCCTCGACTGCCAAGCAGGCGGGGCAGACCCAGAAGGCGCGCCAGCCGCGGAGGAGGAACAGAGTGAGCAGTATAACGATCGATCACGTTGCCATTATGGTCAGTGATCTGGAAAAATCCCTGCATTTTTACCGGGATATTCTGGGCATGGAGGTCGTCTCGCCCGAGGAGCACGATGGCGGCCCGATCGATGAGATGACGGCAATGTCGAATGTATATATGCGCGAGTATCGTCTGCGCCCGCCCGGCGGCGTCAACGGCCACACGCGCACTTCGGAACAGGGCTTTACCTTCGACCTGATCCAATGGGTCAATCCGGCAAGCCCAACCGGCCGGCAGCCGCTGCATCACGTGCCCAGCGCGCATTTCTGTTTTGGCGTCGAAGATGTGCCGGCCACCTATGAACGTCTGAAGGCGGCCGGCGTAGAGTTGGTTTCGCCGCCGGTGCGTTTCGCCGGTGAAGGCGACTGGCACGTTCTCTTTTTCTACGACCCGGATGGCAACCTGCTCGAACTCAACGAAATTGGCACCGGCGAGCAGGTGCCGCACGACTTCAATTGGAACGCTGCCTGATCATACGCAAGACTTTGCCGACGGCGGGCAAGCCTTTGAGAAATCCCAGCGAAGCGGCATAGTCCGTTACCGCGCGGCGCAATCAGAAAAAGGATCCGCAATGCGAGATGTAGCCTATTGGCCCAAAACATTTCTGGACGAAATTGAAGAGAAAACGGTCGACAGCGGTATCCTGTTCTGGGCGCTAGGCGGGCCGAGCTTTGTCTACCGCACGCCAGAAACGATGATCTGGATCGATCCCTACTCCTACGGCACGCCTGACGACGCGGTGCCGGACGCCTACCGGGCGACGGCCATCCCCATCAAACCTGACGAAGTGCGGGTTGCCGACATCCTCATCTCCACCCATGACCACGTAGATCACTGTCATGGCGGCACCCTGGTGCCCATTGTAGACAACACGGACGCCTTCTGCGTCGCCCCCAGCTCTTCTTCAAAGCTGATGCGCGAGTTCGGCATCGCCGACGACCGCATCCGCGAGGTAGCGCCAGGCGACTCGATCCGGTTCCGCGACGTAGAGATCGAGGTCTATCCTTCCTACGACCCGAACGAGCCGCACGCGGTGACCTTCGTCTTTTCGTCGGGCGGGACGAAGCTCTTTGTTTCCGGCGACACCTGGGATGGGCCGGCTATCGCCGAGATTGGGGCATCACACGACCTGGATCTGGCTCTGCTGGCCTTTGGCCGTACATGGTACATGGAGGTGGAGGAACTGATGGCGGTGGCGCAGAAGCTCGGCCCCAAGACGCTTTTGCCCTTCCACTGGGAGTTCTGGCGTAACCATACGGGCGATATCGGTAAGCTCTTCGAACTTTACCACCAGCAGCAACCGGAGTTCGATATCCGCATACTGCTGGTAGGCGACTCGCTGCACGTGCCCGCAAGGAACGGAAGCTAGAGCTTGCTGTCTGAGCGGCCCCATGCTTGGAGGAACAGTCAAATGGGTCGATTGCAGGACAAAGTCGCGATTGTCACGGGGGCCGGCCAGGGTCTGGGACGGTCGACGGCGCAACGCTTCGCGGCTGAGGGCGCCAAGGTCGTAATCGCCGACTTTAACCGGGAAACTGCCCATGATACGGTCGGTGCGATCACTTGCGCCGGCGGCGAGGCGATGGCGGTTGTCGTTGATGTGAGCAGCGCGCATGATGCTGAACGGATGGTGTCGGCCACACTGGCGGCATATGGTCGCGTAGACATCCTGGTGAATAACGCCGCTACATTCGGCAGCGGCAAACATATTGCCGAGATCGATGAAGAGGAGTGGGACCGGGTGATGCGGATCAATCTCAAGGGCCCGTTCCTGTGCTCTAAGTTCGTGATCCCGCCGATGCGGCGCCAGGGCGGCGGCAGCGTTGTCTTCGTGTCCTCGATGTCGG
Organism: Caldilineaceae bacterium; assembly: GCA_963662575.1. Classification (GTDB taxonomy): domain Bacteria; phylum Chloroflexota; class Anaerolineae; order Caldilineales; family Caldilineaceae; genus Bin5. The sequence goes on along the minus strand of OY759723.1, from coordinate 2,949,410 downwards.
GCGTGGTGGGGAACGAACAGCAGGCCGACTACAACACCTCCAAACACGGGCTCATCGGCCTGGCCCGTTGCCTTGCCCAAGACTGCGGAGAGGAGGGCATTCGCGCCAATGTCGTCTGCCCTACGGGGATGAACACGCCGATGATGGCGCGCACGCCGCCGGAAAACGTCGCGCCCTACGCCGCCATGACGATGTTTTCCCGTCTCGCCGAGCCGGAGGAGGTGGCGAATGCGATCCTGTTCATGGCCAGCGATGAGGCTTCCTATATCACAGCGGCAGTGCTGATGGTGGATGGCGGGGCTACCGCGATCCAGCCTTCCGGCCGGCAGCTCAAAGAAGGCGCGGCCAGGTATCTGCGCCGGGTTGGAAGCAATGCGGATTGAGGCGGAAAATCTACCTGCTCGAATTCTTTGGGCCCAGGGGATGAGCACTTTGCCCTCTGGATGCCGTCGGTTCCTGTCACTTCGCTCTGACAGAGGAAGACCCGCCGGCAATGATGGACGGATCGGGGAAAGCAGGCGTTCCGTTCATTTCGAGAGCGCTAAGACTTGTGTTGACCGCAGACTCCGTCAGCGGCTGCTTCAATTATGACCCGGACGACATTCTGGTCGAACTTATGGAGGAGCACGTACACTGAACGGCCGATTGTGTAAATGGTGGAAGGACAAGCGCTGGCGGAGCGTACGCCTGAGTTCCGACAGGTGACAAGAGCCGGTTGCCGTGCCTTCTCTTACGCACCCAGGAGGAATAATTATGCTTGACCGGGCGCGAAGCGGAATGCTATACTCCAGCGTGCTGAGGCCGCATGCCGCTTTGTCGCCAGAGGGCAAATCTTGACTGTTCGAGATGCCTGAGACGCCTGTCGCCTGCATGACTCCGACTCCTTTTCTGTGCACCTGTTCAGCAGGGCGGATACGACCACTTCCTCACCAAAAGAGTTGATATGAAACTGTCAAAAGAACAACTGAACCTGTTCCACGATTTCGGATTTCTGGTCTTCCGCCAGCTGCTTTCAGCGGAGGAGATAGCGCTGTACAGCCGCGAGTTCAATGCGGGGCTGGACTCCTGGATTGAAGACGGCAAGCACGACGGCAAGAGCCGCCACTACGCCTCGCTGATGGAGGAGCAGTCGCCTTTCATCGCCGGATTGGCCCACGATCCTCGTTTTGCTCCCGTGGCCGAACAGCTGCTGGGCAAGGATGCGCTGGCAATTGCGGTGGACGGAAACTACCATGTCGATGACACGCGCTGGCACCCCGATACCGGGTCGCTGGACTACACGGCCGTCAAGTTCTGCATCTATCCGGATCCATTGGACGGGAACAACGGCGCCCTGCGCGTCATCCCCGGCTCCCACCGCGATCCGTTCCACAGCCAGATCAGCCGTGAACCTGAGACGGCATATAACCTCGCCCAGGCCGACGTGCCTTCCTATACGTTCGTATCCCAACCGGGCGATGTGCTGGCATTCAACGTCGCCCTTTGGCACGCCGCATTTGGCGGGAACAACCATCGGCGCCAGGGAGTCGTCGTCTATTACGAAGATCCGGATACGCCCGAGGCCACGGCCGCCATCCAGGAACAGATGCGGGGTAACCACAGAGCCTTTGCGCGGACCGGCCGCCCAATGTACGGTCCACACTGGCGCTCGATCGACGACGCCCGCCACCAACGCTGGATTCGACGGCTGGCGGAACTGGATGTATTGGATACACACTGAACCGGGAGGAAGCGAACTGTGATCAGCTCAATAAACGTGTTGGATCATATATCGGTTACGGTCAGCGACATGGAGCGCTCGCTGGCGTTTTACCGTGACCTGCTGGGAATGGAGCAGATCGAAACGCACCGGCTGGAAGGTGAGACGATCTCGAAAATGGCAGGTAAAGAAGATGTAGTCATGCAGGTTGTGCGGCTGCAGGCGCCGGAAACCCCGGGAATGCTGCTCGATTTGCAGGAGTACGTGCAGCCGCAGGGCAAGGTCTCGAACGGCAAACTGGGCGATGTGGGGCACTCTCATATCTGTTTCGGCGTTCCGGACATGGCACAGGCCTATCAGGAACTGAAGGCGGAAGGCGTCACGTTTGTGTCTGAGCCGGTCAGTTTCGATCTCGGTTGGGCTGTTGTCCACGTTGTCTTCTTTGAGGACCCGGACGGCTACATTCTGGAACTGATGCAGGTACCGTACGAGACAAGAGATGGCGAGCACTGAGGCGAATGGTGTTAGGAAAACACTTCAGGAGGTAGCCCATGCCGCGCTATGATCTTGAAGGGCAGGTTGCGATTGTCACCGGGGCCGGTCGAGGCATCGGGCGGGCCATAGCCCTTCGTTTGGCGCAGGAAGGCTGCCTGGTGACGGTTGCCGACTTGGATGGCGAAACGGCCGCGCAGGTGGCTGCCGAAGTTCGGGAGCTGGGCGGCCAGGCGCTGGCACACCAAGTGGACGTGACCTGCAGGGAAGAGGTGGAACGGATGGTGGGCAGAACCTGCGAGCAGTTGGGGAGCCTGCGTATCCTTGTGAACAACGCCGGCATCGGCGCGGTTGCGCCTTTGCTGGAGACGGACGAGAAGACGTGGGATGCCCTGATGAACGTAAACGCCAAGAGCGTGCTGTTGTGCTCGCAAGCGGGGGCGCGCCAGATGATAGAGCAAAGGGGCGGCGGGCGTATCATCAACAACGCATCGGGGGCGGGCAAAATCGCGCCGGGCAAAGATATCCCTTTAGGGGCCTACGCCGCCAGCAAACATGCCGTTGTTGCGCTGACCAAGCAGATGGGGTTGGAGCTTTCCGAACACGGTATCCTTGTGAACTGCGTTTGCGCCGGCATCGTCGATACGCCTATGTGGGATCTGATCGACCGCGAAACCGCCGCGCGCCGCGGTGTGGAGGTCGGTTCAGTCAAGGCGGAAGCTGTCGCCGGCATCCCTGTCGGCCGCATTCAGCAGCCGGAAGACGTCGCCAACGTGGTCGCTTTCCTGGCCTCGGACGACGCCAGCTACATGACCGGCCAGACGTACAACGTGAGCGGCGGTCTTCTGCCGTATTGACCAAGGTGCAATCCGGATGACAAATCGTCTGCGGGGCAAGGTAGCTGCGATCACAGGCGCGGGCATGGGCCTGGGACAAGCGGTCGCTATGCTATTCGCGACGGAGGGCGCCAGGGTCGTGGTCGGGGAGATCAACCGAGAGAAGGGCCAGGAAACGGTCGACCTGATCCAGGCGCAAGGCGGCGAGGCATTGCTTGTTGAGATGGATGTACGGCTGCGGCAGGATGCGGAGCGCCTGACGCGCGCAACGGTGGAGGCATTCAGTCGGCTGGACGTGCTGGTCAACAATGTGGGCGTACAGATAAACAAGGATGTGGTCGATACCAGTGAAGATGAATGGGATTTCGTCGTCGATACGAATCTGAAGAGCATGTTTCTGTGTTCGAAGTACGCAGTTGCGCAGATGCGGCAACAGGGCGGCGGCAACATTATTTGCATCTCATCGCTTTCGGGCCTGGTTGGCAACGGCCTGCAGGCATCATACAACGCCAGCAAGCATGGAGTCATCGGCCTTGTGCGCTCTATGGCCGTTGACCACGCAGCCGACAATATCCGCGTCAATGCCGTCTGTCCCGGCTCGATGAATACGCCGTTGACTGAGACGATACCGGAAGAAAAACTGGCCCCTTACCGGGAAGCGAATCTTTTGAAACGTTTCGCCGCACCAGGCGAAATCGCCCCGGCTGCCCTATTTTTGGCCAGCGATGAAGCCTCTTTCGTAACCGGCTCGGTACTTGTGGCCGACGGCGGCTTTACGACTCTCTGAAAATCAGACCTGATTGAATCCAGCCAGCGCAGGGCCCATGGCCTGCCTCCATAACCAGGTGAACCAATGACGAAGCGATTGAATGTCCTCTTTCTGCCCCATCCTGTCAAAGTTTCGATGTTTGATCCATGGGGGCTAGACGTAGTAAAGGCTGTCAGCCGTAACCACAACATCCACGTTTTGGATTACGATAAACCGCTGGCGGCCCAGTTCAACGGAATGGACGCAGTCATCGACCACGGCGGCTCGGCCGGCACGCGCGAGATGGTCGACGCCGCCACCGACGCGCGCCTGTGGCAGATCCTCGGTACGGGCTTCGACCACTTCGATCTGGACTACTGGAAATCCAAGAATATTCCGGTGGCCAACTGCCCCGGCGCCTTCAGCGCCGTGGCCTTGGCCGAGACGGCCATGATGTTCATTCTCATGCTGACCCGGCGCTATCCGGTCGCGCGGGCGCGGCTGGACGAAGGTGAACTATACGAACCGATGGGGCTGGAATTGGAAGGTGTGAAGCTAGGCATCGTCGGCTTCGGCGCCAGCGGCATCGAGTTGGCGCGCCGCGCGCGGCCGTTTGGAATGGAGATCGCGGCCATCGATATACGGGAAGTCAGCGACGCGGAACGGCAGGAGTTCGGCCTCTCGTTTGTGGGCACGCCGGATGACCTCGAAAAGGTCGTGGCCGAATCGGACATCCTATCGCTGCACCTGCACCTGAACAGTGAGACCCACCATATCATTGACGCTCGCATGTTGGGCCTGATGAAACCGACAGCACACATCATAAATGTTGCCCGCGGTGCGTTGATCGACGAGGACGCGCTGACGCAGGCTCTGCTAGACGGCACATTGGGCGGTGCCGGCATCGACGCCTACAGCCAGGAGCCGCCGGACATCAGCTCACCTTTCTTCAGCCTGCCCAATGTTATCGCTACGCCCCATACAGCCGGTGTCACTGACGGAACTTCTCGCAAGCGCGCGCAATGCGCCGCCGATAATGTAGACAGGATTGCAGCCGGATTAGAACCGCTTTACCGTATCGACCTCGAGTAACCTCGGGACGGTTGCTTCCGCAGGGGCAGACCGGTCACCTGATGGGGACCTGTCTGCAAAAGTGTGAAGGTAGGGTCTTACAAATGAATACCATCAGCGTGGAAAGTCAAGTTGGCGTAGCCTCTGCAAAACGCATTCGCATGGGCCGCCTCGCGCGCGGCGAGGCATTGGCCGGCTATCTGACGATCGCGCCCTGGCTGCTGGGTTTCCTGCTCTTTGAGTTTGGGCCTCTCCTCTCCTCCTTTTACCTCAGCTTCACCAAGTTCGATGTTCTCACCACTCCACAGTGGGTAGGATTCAAAAACTGGGACAAGATGCTGTTCAATGATCCTCTTGTGTGGCACAGCGTGAAGGTCACGGCTATCTACTCAGTGGGCGCCGTCAGTTTGGGGCTCGTCCTGGGTCTTGGGCTGGCCTTGTTTCTCAACCAGGAAGTACGCGGCCTCTCCTTCTATCGCACAGTATTCTACACACCAGCGGTAGTGTCCGGCGCGGCAGTGGCAATGATGTGGCTATTGCTCCTCAATCCCGAGGCCGGCGTCATCAACCGCATTTTGGCTTTGGTTGGGATTCCGGGACCGGCCTGGCTGTTTGATCGCCAGTGGGCGCTGCCGGCCTTTATCATCATGAGCATCTGGGGCGTCGGCGGCGGCATGGTACTTTATCTGGCCGCTCTGCAGGGGGTGCCGTCTGAACTGTATGACGCCGCAATGATCGACGGCGCCGGTGCATTGCCCAAACTATGGTTCGTCACCCTGCCGATGATTTCACCGGTAATCTTCTTCAATCTGATCATGGGCATTATCGGTTCGTTTCAGGTCTTTACCAGCGCTTTCATCATGACACAAGGTGGTCCTGCCAACGCCACCTATTTCTTTGTGCTGGGAATCTATCTGAACGCATTCCAATTCCTGAAAATGGGGTACGCGTCTGCCCTTGCCTGGATGTTGGCCGCAATTATTCTGGTGCTGACATTGGTTGCTTTCCGAAGTTCGGGCCGTTGGGTCCACTATGAGGGTCAGATCAGATGAGGAGGAGACCGGCACAATGACCGAGTCGACTTTCGACCGACCTGCGCCCGCTCTCGCTGACGCGCAGCGGCAGAACACGATCGCCAAGAGGGTGCGCGCCATCTCCAAATTGCTGATTCACCTGGTGCTGATCCTGGGCGGAATCGCCGTTTTGATTCCTTTTTTCTGGATGGTCTCTGCCTCGCTCAAGCCCGATTGGGAGATCTTCCTGATGCCGCCAACATGGATCCCGGAAGAACCGCTTTGGCAGAACTATGCAATCGTTCTGACCGGGCATCGCCCCGATGCGGAGGGGTCACGCGCCGGACAAGGATGGAGTTTCATGGGCTTTGTGTGGAACTCTCTCTATGTCACGGCGTGGGTTATGGTCGGACGGCTGCTCACTGCATCTTTGGCGGCCTACGGGTTCGCCCGCTTGCGTTTTCCGGGACGCAACTATCTGTTCATCCTCATGCTGGCGACAATGATGGTGCCCGGCCACGTTACCATGATTCCTCTATACTTCATCTTCAAGTGGCTGAAAACTCTAGACACCTATTGGCCTCTGGTCCTGCCCGTGTGGTTCGGGGGCGGCGCCTTCTTTATCTTCCTTCTGCGTCAATTCATCAACAGTATCCCCCCTGACTACGACGATGCAGCACGCATCGACGGCTGCAGCTGGATGGGGGTCTACTTTCGCATTATTCTGCCTATGATCAAACCCGCCCTGGGTGCCGTGGCCATATTCTCGTTCATGGCCAGCTGGAACGACTTCATGGGGCCGCTCATCTATCTGAGCTCGATGGACAAATATACTGTCGCCATCGGCTTGCATTTCTTCAGAAACAATGCGAGCGCCTCGGCCCGACCCTTATGGAACCTGATGATGGCTGCTTCGGTCGTGGCTATGGTACCGCCCCTGCTTCTGTTCTTCTTCGCGCAACGCTACTACATTCAGGGCATTGTCGTTTCCGGCATCAAAGGATAGCCCCCTGGGGCCGTCGTCCGACTGGACCCAGGCCGCCTATCATGTCGAAACTCGCGTCAACCAGGCGCCGTTTCTTGCAGTTGGCCGGCGCCGCGGTCGCATCCGGCGCGGCCGGTCTGGGATACGGCCTGCTTGAGCCGGCGTGGGTGGATGTAGTTCAGGTCACAATTAAACTTCCGGAGCTGGCCGAAAGGCTCGCGGGCCTGCGCATTGCCCAGATTTCCGATATACATCTGAGCCGCTTCACCTCCGCCAGCGAATTGCTGGCCGCCGTTCACCGCATCAACGGTTTGCAGCCGGACCTGGTGACTCTCACCGGCGATTTCGTCGGACACGAAGCACGCTACGCTGCCGGCTTGATCGAGCCTCTGCGGATGCTGGAGCCGCCTGCCTATGCGGTGTACGGCAACCACGATCTGTGGACCGATCGCGCGGCGGTGGGCGCGGCCTTAGGGGAAACGCCGGTCGTTCTTCTGGTCAATCAGAATGTCGAAGCCGCGCCGGGCCTCATAATCGCCGGGGTAGATGACGCCTGGTCCGGCGATCCCCGCCCACAGCTTGCGCTGGCCGGCGCGCCGTCGGGCTATACGAACGTGTTGCTCTGTCACGAACCCGACTACATCAACAACATTCGTAAGGAGGAAGCGCCGGTTGCCCTACAGCTGAGCGGTCACAGCCACGGCGGGCAGGTTCGGCTGCCAACGACGCGGCCCGACGGCGATGGTGTGACGACGCGGGCACCACTTTTGCCGCACATGGCAACCCAATACCCAATCGGTCACTATCACGTTGGCGGCTACCAGCTGTATACGAATCGCGGCTTGGGCGTATGGCCTCTTCCCTTTCGTTTCAATTGCCGGCCGGAAATCACTCTATTGACGCTCCAGCCGGCCTGAGAGGTGGAAGCGGGCTTACTGCCCGACGGAGGCTACTGCATCAGAATGAAGGCACAGACCGGTTGCGCAGTTGTGTGTACGATTGAGGCAGCGCCGGTTTACTCATCTATTTGACGCTGTGTTTTCATTATGCTAAGATTTCGACGGGAAGTGAAGGGTCCAATTTCCTTGCGCAGACTCAGAAATTCGCTCACGACGACCGTTCCTACCCCCGTCGAACTCAAGAGGACCTATGGACTCCAAACGAATTCGCAACGGCATGATCTACTTCCTTCTGGTGGTAGCTCTTGGCGCGTTCCTCTATATCGTCCTGAGCAATCAGGGTAACAGCATCTCTGCGACCGTATCCATCGCTGAAGTCGCGTCTCTCGTCCGCAGTGGTAACGTGCAGGAACTTCATGTGGACGGCGACGAGGTGCTCGCCTATTCCGGCGGAAGTGCGATTGGTTCCCGCAAGGAAACCGGCGTCGGCCTGATAGAAACGCTCGAGAATCTCGGTGTGACCGAAGACCAGCTTTCTGCCGTCAATGTAGAGATTGAAGCGCCAAGTGGGTGGGAGGTTTACGGCAGCATTCTGCTGGCCTTGCTGCCGATTCTGCTGATTGCAGTCTTTTTCATCTTCATTTTGCGTCAAGCCCAGGGCGCGGGCAACCAGGCTTTCAGCTTCAGCAAGAGCAAGGCGCGTATGTTCACCGGCGACAAACCGACCGTCAACTTCAGCGACGTGGCCGGCAATGAAGAGGCCAGGCAGGACTTGGAAGAGGTGGTTGAATTTCTGAAAGAGCCGCAGAAGTTCGCTTCTCTAGGCGCTCGCATCCCCAAGGGCGTCCTGCTGGTGGGACCGCCGGGCACCGGCAAAACGTTGATGGCGAAGGCAGTTTCCGGCGAAGCGGGTGTGCCCTTCTTCAATATCAGCGGTTCCGAGTTTGTAGAAATGTTTGTTGGTGTCGGGGCCAGCCGGGTGCGAGACCTGTTTGAACAGGCAAAGAAGAACTCTCCGTGCATAATTTTCATCGACGAGATCGACGCGGTCGGCCGCCACCGCGGCGCGGGACTGGGTGGCTCTCACGATGAACGTGAGCAGACTCTCAACCAGATTCTGGTCGAAATGGACGGCTTTGACACGGATGTCAATATCATCATCATTGCTGCGACCAATAGGCCGGACATCCTGGACCCCGCGCTGCTGCGGCCCGGCCGTTTCGACCGCCGGGTGATGATGGATTCGCCGGATGTGAAGGGCCGGCGGCAGATACTGGATGTCCATGTGAAGGGCAAGCCGCTGGCTACTGACATCGATTTGGAAGTCGTTGCCAAGCAGACGCCAGGGTTCGTCGGCGCAGACATCGAGAACCTGGTAAATGAAGCTGCGATTCTGGCGGCCCGCCGCAATCGACGCTCGATCGGCCTCGCCGAGTTCCAGGAAGCCATCGAGCGGGTCATTGCTGGCCCTGAACGGCGCAGCCGCGTCATGTCTCCTAAGGAAAAGGAGATTATTGCCTATCATGAAGCCGGTCACGCGGTGGCGATGCACGTCCTTCCCAAGCACGACCCTGTGCATAAGGTCACCATCGTTCCGCGGGGGATGGCCGGCGGCTATACAATGCCTTTGCCGGAAGAAGAGTCGAACCTGAGCACCAGAGACAAGTTCCGTGATGAGCTGGCGGCGCTTCTGGGCGGACGGGTAGCCGAGGAAATCCGCTTTGAGGATATTACAACCGGCGCCAGCAACGATTTGGAGCGGGTGACGAACATGGCCCGTATGATGATTACCCAGTGGGGCATGAGCGACGCGCTTGGCCCGGTCCAATACGGTGAACGAGAGGAGATGGTGTTTCTCGGCCGCGGCATCGCTGAAACTCGCAATTACAGCGACCGAGTGGCGCAGGAGATCGACAAAGAGGTTCGGACCCTGGTTGACCAGGCCCACCGCCGCTGCCACGAGATTCTGACGTCCTATGAGGACCGCCTGGATGCGGTGGCGGCGGCTCTGTTGGAGCACGAGACATTGCATGCTGGGGAATTCCAGGCGATAATGCGAGGAGAAGATCCGTTCCAGTCGGTTGACGATGTCGAAGAGAGACAAACGAGCGGTACACCTTCCTCGGAACGGGACGGAAGTGAGCAACCTCGAGAGGAAGATAGCCGTGACCAGGGGCTGGACCTGAGCGGGGGGACTTTGCCAGCCCCTGCCTGAGAGGCGCATCATGCCCGCAACCGCGAACAAGCTTAGCCACTAGTTTGCCTGGCCCCGCCCCGCAGGGCGGGGTCTTCTGACATAACCCGCTTGCCGATTTCAATTAACCGCAGACTCTGACCGAATCGTGTCCCGTCTCATTTATCACCTCGACCGCATGATGCTGGCCGGTGCGCCGATTGTCCGCTGGATAGACGGCCTGATTTTGTTCGCCGGTGTATTGTGCGCATTTGGGCTGATTCCCGGCCGCTTCTTTGCGGCAGGGCTTTGCCTTATTCTCCTGTTAACCTTCATCTGGCTGCGCCGCCACTGGCGCAGCCGGGAATATGTACAGTTTCGCGAGGCGCCGTCGCCGTCGGTAACGCCCCAGCCAATGGCGCCGTCGGACAGCGTGCCGATTCATGCCAGCGGCTACTTCACGGTCGAGGAAAAGAGCGAACGATTTACCTGGTTGCAGGGATATTTCCGCACATTCGCGACGCGAGAACATGCTGTTATCTGTCTGGTGCAGCCCAAACGTTTTCTGTTGGCGGAGTGGCCGGAGAAGGATGTGGGGATGTGGTACGTCTTCTTTTTCCCGAAGGCTGTCCGCAATATTCGCTATGGCAATGTCAGCTTTGGGCGCACGACACAGTCTTGCCTGGCAATTGAACACGAAATTCACATTCCAAAGCGCGGTCGTTTCAGCCGGGAACGCACCATTGAAGAGACGGTCATCCTGGCTTCACCCACGGAAGAGGATACACGCCGAATCCTGGCGGACCTCTTGCATGACAAGCAGGCCCAGAAGGACGAATCGCCCCCACGCCAGCCTCCACAGCCGCCCAAGTCCCGCCCCAGCGCCGCCCGCAATGGACATGTGAAAATCCCTATTGGTGCGACCCGCCGCCTGGATTGATCGGCCACAGGGCTAAAGAGTATAACGCCGCGCATGACCTCACCGCAATCGCATCGCCCATCCTGGGATGAGTATTTCCTTCAAATCGCCTTTACGGTGGCAGCGCGTAGTACCTGCGATCGAGCACATGTGGGCGCCGTGATTGTCCGCGACAAACGCATTTTGACGACCGGCTATAACGGCGCGCCAATGGGTTTACCTCACTGCGACGATGTTGGGCATTTGATGATAGACGGCCACTGCGTCCGTCCTCTCCACGCTGAGCAGAACGCCATTATTCAAGCTGCGCTCCACGGCGTCGGCACGGCCGGCAGCGTGATCTATGTAACCCACCAGCCGTGCATAACCTGCGCCAAGATGATCATCAATGCAGGGATTGAGCGGGTGGTATACGCCGGACCCTACCCGGACGAGAATAGCCCTCAATTCTTGCGGGAGGCCGGCGTATCCCTGGTCCAGATGCCGGCGCCTCAACCGCCGGAGCGGGCGCGTGTCGATGATGCGGAGCCGCAGTCGAAAGTGACTTAACGAGTTCAGGATGAACGCCCGCCGCACGCAGGCTGAAATCGTATCTGACCGAGTCAGCGAATCTCCGTTCATTTTCAGGAGTACCTGTTCCCGTTTTCCTAGTTTTCCTTTTCGTGATCTCTCGTATAACACTCTTGATCTCTCTTGCAACGCTAGTCAAGCGCTCTTGGACATGGAACGGCATGGCTAAGCTGACAGCCGGCGTCACCTCCTTTCGCTCGAACACGGACCAAAACTGGAGTGCACATCAAGCTGTTGATAAATTGACAGATCGGCGCTGTCGGCTTATACTTTTCGCCAACATCTAAACACGAACGACTTTGAACCGGAATAGTAACGCTCAGAGCGAGTTCCAGAGAGTCCCGGACTGGTGGAAACGGGACAGCAGCGCAGAGTGTGAATGGGCCGGGGAGTCGGGCGGCGAACAGTGGGTGCTTGGCGATCTGGGGCGATATGCCCTGAGGAACAAGATCCTCTTACTAGCCGGTTCCGGAGACGCCACCGTTATCAGGGCGCCGCGGCTCATGCAGATCCGCTTTAATGCGAGATTATCTGGCCGCGATGAGTGAGACTGGTGCAGGCATCCCTTGCGTTTCATGCAAGGGATTTTTTGTTGCACATCATATACCGGTCTAAAGAGGGTGGCACCGCGGGCGTCTTAATAGACCTCGTCCCCAGTAGCAGAGAGCAATCTTTGCAATTGGAGACGAGGTTTTTTTTATCCGGGCAGTTGGGTCAGGATAAGGGAGAAGAGGAGATAGACTGTGGCAACCTATAGTCCTTCACAGGAGGAAGTACATGAGTATGCGGCCTCGGGCAATACGATCCCAGTATTCAGGGAACTGCCAGCCGACCTGGAGACTCCGGTCTCGGTCTATCTGAAGTTGCGGAACGGCGGCCCCTCCTTTCTGCTGGAATCGGTGGAGAAGGGGGAGCAGGTAGGCCGGTACAGCTTCCTTGGCGTCCGGCCGCCGCTGACCCTATGCGCCCAGGGAGAAAAGATGGTGATCGGCGGAGCCGACGGCGCCGAGTTGGAACGCCGGGACGGCGACCCGTTCGAGGCGGTGCGCGACCTTCTGGCGGACCGCAGCCCTGTGGAAGTGCCGGGCCTACCGCGCTTTTCCGGCGGCGCAGTCGGATATTTCGGTTACGATACAGTGCGCTTCATTGAACGCCTGCCGACTACCGCGCAGAGGAAGCTGGGCATCCCGGACATGCTGTTGCTCTTCAGCGACAATCTTGTGGTCTTCGATCATGTCCAGCACAAGCTGCTGGTCATCGCCAACATGCGCATCGATGGGCAAGGCTCGCCTTCGGTCGAACAGGTTCAGGAAGCCTACGCCGATGCCGTTGCTCGCATCGACGCGATTGTTAGCGACCTGCGTCAGCCGCTCACGCCGCCGAAGAGTCCTCGCGTTGAAGGCGATGCAGAGTGGAGCAGCAACTTCACCAAAGGAGAGTACGAGGATGTTGTGCGCAGGGCTAAAGAATATATTGCCGCCGGCGATATCTTTCAGGTGGTACCCAGCCAGCGGCTGAGCCGGTCGACGAATGCGGAGCCGTTCACGATTTACCGCGCGTTGCGCATGCTGAACCCTTCGCCCTATATGTACTTTCTGGAATTCAACGGCGTGGCTGGCTTGGAGGAAACGTCCGGCAGCGATGAACCGCTGTGGATTATCGGATCCAGCCCGGAGATGCACGTCATGCTCGAAGACGGCCGCGCTTTCCTGCACCCAATTGCGGGGACGCGCTGGCGCGGCGAGACCGCAGCCGAGGACGACGCCCTGGCGGAGGGATTGTTGAACGATCCCAAAGAACGGGCAGAACACGTGATGCTGGTCGATCTTGGGCGCAACGACCTGGGCCGTGTTTGCGAGTACGGTACCGTCAAAGTTCCGGAAATGATGGTTATCGAACGCTACAGCCATGTGATGCACATCGTCAGCGATGTGCAGGGCGAATTGGCGCCCGGCCACGACGCCATCAGCCTGCTGAAGGCGACCTTTCCGGCGGGCACGGTTAGCGGCGCGCCAAAGGTGCGGGCGATGGAAATCATCGAGGAGCTGGAGGGGCGGCGGCGCGGGCTGTATGCCGGCGCGGTCGGCTACATCGACTACGACGGCACGATGGACACCTGCATCGCGATCCGAACGATCGTAATGCAGGGCAAGACCTGCTACCTGCAGGCGGGAGGCGGCGTCGTTGCCGACAGTGACCCCACCTATGAGTGGGAAGAGACGCTGAATAAGGCCAGGGCCCTCTCCGCTGCGGTCAAGCGGGCCGAGGAGGGATTAGATGACTGAGACGGTGCAACAGACGAATGACCTACTTCCTTTAAACGAATCCGGGAGGGCAAAATGACACAGAAGAGACGAATTCTCACCGGCGACCGTCCGACAGGAAAACTGCACCTGGGCCACTATGTTGGCAGCTTACAGTACCGGTTGGCCTTCCAGGAGGAGTATGAGTGCTTCTTCATCATCGCCGACCTTCATATGCTGACGACGAAGCCTACAAAAGAAGACATTGCGCAAATCGGAGAAAATGCCCGCGAAATCGTTCTCGATCACCTGGCAATTGGCATTGATCCGGCCAAGACAACATTTTATTTGCAGTCAGCCGTGCATGAAATCTACGAAATGCACCTGATTCTCAGCGGCATGGTGACGGTTGAGCGCTTGCAGCAGTTGCCCACGATAAAGGATATGGCCGCGGCGGCGGAATTGGAGCAGATGCCCTATAACCTGCTCGGCTACCCTGTGCTGCAGGCCGCCGACATTCTGATGCCGCGTGCGCATCTGGTGCCGGTGGGCAAAGACAACGAATCGCACATTGAAATCAGCCGCCAGATTGCCCGACGCTTTAACAACGCCTACAGTGAAGTCTTTCCCCTGCCGGACGCCTACATCGTCGGCGGAACGCTCGTCGGCACCGACGGGCAGGCCAAGATGAGCAAGAGTTTGGGCAACGCGATCCTTCTCAGCGACGACTCGGCCGCGATCAAGAAAAGGGTGATGAGCATGTACACCGACCCCAATCGAATTCGCGCCGACATCCCCGGCACGGTCGAAGGCAACCCGGTATTCAGCTATCACGACACCTTCAACCCCAACAAGGAGGAGGTGGAAGATCTTAAGACCCGGTACCGGCAAGGTGCTGTCGGCGACGTCGAGGTGAAGACGAAGCTTTACAACGCACTGGAGAACTTTCTCGAACCGATCCGTGAACGGCGGGCATACTACGCCGAACAGACCGGCTTCACAGACCAGTTGATATACGAGGGAACGCAGCGGGCACAGCAAGAGGCCCGGCAAACGCTAATAGAAATGAAAAAGGCGATGGGACTGACGGGTGTCTGGAACCGCATACGGCGGTCGAATGAGCGCCGCCAGAAAAGGTTGGCAAAAGCTTAAGCCGGAATTCAGCAGAAAGGAGCGGGGCTATGATCGCCGTCATCGACAATTACGATAGTTTCACGTACAATCTGGTACAGTTTTTGGGCGAAATCGTCAATGATACCCCTTTGTCCGGTGGGGAGGAGGCCAACCGCATACAGGTATGGCGCAACGATGCCATCGACGTCGAGGAGCTGGTCGATAGGAGGCCGAGTCATGTTATCATCAGCCCCGGCCCGGGCACGCCTCAGCAGGACAGCGGAGTCAGCAATGACGTAATCCGCCATATGGGTGACCGGACGCCTATCCTTGGTGTCTGCCTTGGTCAACAGTGCATTGGGCATGTTCACGGCGGCAACATCGAGCGGGCGCCGCGGCTGATGCACGGCAAGGTCAGCCCGATTCATCATAAGGGGACGACCCTCTTCCAGGGGATTCCAAGCCCTTTTACCGCCACCCGCTACCACAGTCTGATTGTCGAGGAGCCTCTGCCTTCGGATTTGGAGGCAACCGCCCATACTGTCGAGGGCGAGCTGATGGGCGTGCAGCACCGCTCCAAGCCCATATTTGGCGTACAGTTTCATCCGGAGAGCATCCTGACACAGTACGGGCACGATCTGTTGCGAAACTTCCTGAACGTGTGATCGGCGGAAATGGCATGAGCCAATGGACACAGGCCGTACACGGCTATCTTACCGGCGCCGCCTCCAGCCGCTTTCTCGGTCAGGAAGTAACGGTAATGGATCACTGGCAGGGCCGCGACAATTTGCTTTGGCGGGTGCGCGGCGGCGACGGCACGGACGCCGTGGTCAAGATGTTTACCGATGCCGGCCAGGCGCGCAGCCGCCGCCAGTTCCGCGGCCAGGATCAGTTTGCCGCGGCCGGCCTGGCGCCAGAGCCGCTCTGGTATGACCGCTATCCCCACGGACTGCCCAGCCAGATTCTCGTCTACCGCTGGGCGGAGGGCGGAGAGCTGTCGCTTGCGGACGGCATCCACCGGATTGCTCTCGCCGAGGCCGTGGCCCGGGTCCACTGCACTGAAAGGGATGCGGCGCAGAGATTCAGTCCGCATCCCTTCAATCTGCTCACATTCTGGCAGATATGGCAGGCGGGGGAGGCTCCGCTGCGCGAGTGGGTATCGGCTGCTGCGGCGCCGCTGCTGAACGAGCTTCTTTCCATGTTGTGGACGGCAACGCACCGCCTGATGGATGAGGCGCTGCCCTTGCTGGGTGAAACGCCACCGGCGCCTATTCACGGAGATCTGGCGGCGGAAAACGCGCTGTTCGACAGAGGGCGGACCTTGCTCGTGGACTGGGAGTTTTTCGGGCTGGGAGATCCAGCCCAGGAGATCGCTCGCTTTCTCTTCTACGGGGGAGACGACTGGTCAGAGGACGACAGAGCCGAATGGCGAAAGTTGTATCTTGCCGTTAATGCCGAACCCGGTCTGCCGGAGCGAGTTGAGCTATACCTGCGGCTGTTTAACTTTCAGGCGGTGACTTATCTGCTGGAAGGCATCAGACAGGGGTCGGCGCCAGTCCTGTCGGGCACGGATTCTGCGGCGCATAGTCTTTCGGATTACGGCACCTTTCTCATTGACGCATTGACGGTTGCTTTGCGACGCTCGTTGACAAAGTGGGGGCTGACGCCCCTGAAGGAGACAGACGGGCAGTTGCTGGCCAATGAATTTGAATACTTGATGAACTTTCAGTTGCCCGTGCGGCATGCATCAGCACCGACAGAAAATTGATCTGTCTCTTTCTGCAGCAGGGCCGCTGCAACCGTTCGACATGACAGGAGAATGACATATGGCATCACCTATACATGAAGCTCTGGAAACAGTTTTCGCCGGGCAGGATCTTAGCGCGGACGCGGCCGACGCAGCGATGACACAGATCATGGGCGGAGAGGCGACCGATGCGCTGATCGGCGCGTTCCTGGCCGCGCTCCGCCAGAAAGGCGAGAGAGTCGACGAGATTGCCGGCTGCGCGCGGGCGATGAAACGCGCCGCCGTACAGGTGCGGCCCAATCTCAACGGCCGGCGTTTGCTGGACACATGCGGCACTGGAGGCGACCAGACGGGCACGTTCAACATCAGCACCACCGTGGCATTCGTCGCGGCCGGGGCGGGCGAGAAGGTAGCGAAGCATGGCAACCGGTCCGCCAGCAGCCTGTGCGGCAGCGCCGATGTGCTGGAGGAGTTGGGCGTCAAGCTGGATCTGGGGCCGGAGCAGGTGGCAGAGTGTATCGAGGAGGTGGGTATCGGCTTCCTGTTTGCGCCGCTTTACCACCCGGCGATGCGATACGCAATCGGCCCACGCAGGGAACTGGCGACGCGCACTGTCTTCAACGTTCTTGGCCCGCTGACAAACCCGGCCAATGCCACACATCAGGTGATCGGCGTGCCCAGCTATGATCTGACATCGCAGATGGCGGACGTGCTAGAGCAGTTGGGAAGTACTGCCGCTTTTGTCGTTCACGGAACTACCGATGACGGGCGCGGTGTGGATGAACTTACGACTACGGGAGAAAATTGGATCAGCCATTTGCGTGACGGCGAAGTCTGGATAAGCAGATTTTCGGCGACCGATCTTGGTCTGCCCCCCGCTTCATTGGACGACCTGGTGGGCGGAGACGCAACCGTCAACGCCGCTATCACGCGGGGAATCCTCAGTGGCGATCTGCGCGGCCCCAAGCGGGATGTGGTACTATTGAATGCGGCGGCTGCGCTCGCCACCGAAAGTGGTGACTGGGAGGCCGGGCTGGTAGCAGCCGCGCAGGCCATCGACAGCGGCGCCGCGCAGAATGCGCTGGACAGATTTATCGAGAAGACGCAGACCTTCAGCGGTGAGTAGCAAGACAATGGCGAAATTTTCGCAGTTGGACATCAGCAAACATAAGGGCCAGGTTCTGGAAAAGATCATGTCCTGGAAGCGCCAGGAGGTGACTCGCCAGATGGAGGATTCGCCTCTGGCCCAGCTCAAGGCGCTGGCGGCGGTGGCCGAGCCGCCCCTGGATTTCGCGGCCGCGCTCACCGCCGAAGCAGGCGCCAGTCTCATCGCAGAAGTCAAGCGGGCCAGCCCTTCCAAGGGGTTGATTGCCAAGGACTGGTCGCCGACAGCCATTGCCGAGACATATGCAGCCAGCGGCGCGGCGGCGATTTCCTGCCTGACCGATTCCCGATTCTTCCAAGGGAAACTCGCCTACCTGGCTGAAATCGGTGAGCATCTGCGCGCAAAGAACCTGTCGATACCGCTGCTGCGCAAGGAATTTATCTATCATCCCTATCAGGTGTACGAAGCCCGCGCTGCCGGAGCGGATGCGCTGCTTCTGATTGTCGGCGTGCTGGGGAGCGCCGAACTGCGGGAGCTGCTGGTTCTGACGAATCGACTGGGGATGGGCGCGCTCGTGGAAGTTCATGACGAAGCGGAGTTGGAGCAAGCGCTGGCGGCAGGGGCCGAAATCATCGGCGTCAACAACCGCAATCTGAAGACCTTTGTCGTCGACATCGAAACTACGGCGCGGCTGCGAGAACAGATTCCCGCGGACAAAATCGTGGTCGGTGAGAGTGGGATCCGCAACGCGGCCGATGTGAAACGCATGGCCGAAATGGGCTGCGATGCCATTCTGGTGGGCGAAAGCTTCTGCAAATTGCGCCAAGCGGAGCGGGGCGCGCAAGTGAGTGAATTCGTGCGCGCGGGAAAGCAGTGAGTCAGTGACTCTTGAGAAAGGATTTACCACAGCCGGATTGCATCATAAATGACCGGCACAGTTCTCAATATCATCGCCGTCGTGATCGGTGGCTCGATAGGAACAATACTGGGCAACCGGCTGCCGGCGAAAGTGCAGGAAACGGTCATGCACGGGCTGGGACTGATGGTGCTGGTTATCGGCGTGGTCATGGCCAGCGGAACCGGAAATGTTCTGATCCCTCTGTTCAGCGTGGTGATGGGGGGCATACTCGGCGAGTTGATGCGCATAGAGGACGGCCTGAACTGGCTGGGCAAGCAGGCCGAAGTCCGCTGGGGCGGAGCTTTGGGCAAGGGCAGAGTGGCAGGATGGAGCGTGACGCGGGCTTTTGTTACCTCCAGCTTGATTTTTTGCGTCGGGCCGATGACTATCCTCGGCAGCATTCAGGACGGTTTGGTAGGCGACTATGAGTTGCTGGCGATCAAGAGCGCTTTGGACGGTTTTGCCGCCATCCCTTTCGCGGCCACTCTGGGGCCGGGCGTGTTGCTCAGTGTCGGGACGGTGGCGTTCGTACAGGGCGGGCTGTCCGCGCTGGCAATGGGAATCGGCGGCGGACTTGGCGACATAAGCCGAGAAACACGGTGGGTTGTCGAACTGACTGCCACCGGCGGCGTGATAATCCTTGGAATCGGCCTTTCTCTGCTGGAGTTGAAGAAGATCAGGGTCGCCAATCTCTTGCCAGGCATTGCCATTGCACCACTGATCGTATGGCTTCTTGGCGTTGCCGAATTTGGATTCTGACAGAGGAATTGCTGCGATTTCTCGCTGGTACTTCTGCTCATTCTTACAGGACAGACGATGACACGCGTTAAAATCTGTGGTATTACCAGCTTCGAAGACGCCCTGTGCGCGGCCAGCGCCGGCGCCGACTATCTGGGCTTCATCTTTTTCAGGAAGTCTCCCCGCTACGTGACGCCGGAGGCAGCAGGGAAGATCACTGCCAAGTTGACAGAGTATCTCCCGGCATCTGCCACGCGATCGGCCGCCGGCTCGGGAACGCGGCCGCGCCCCAGTTTCATCGGCGTCTTCGTGAATGAAACGTTGGATGAGGTTGAAGAGACGATCCAGCGGGCAGGTCTTGATTTCGCGCAGCTGCACGGCGACGAGCCGCCGGCGATGCTTGAGGCGCTTAACGGGCGCGGCTTCAAGGCGCTGCGGCCTACAAGCTCGGCCGAAGCCGAGATCGAAGCCGAATGGTACGCGGATTTGGGCCCTACGGGGGGCCCGCAACTCCTGATCGACGCCTATGATCCCAATGAGTACGGGGGGACCGGCAAGAAGGCCGACTGGAACGCGGCTGCCGACGTAAGGCGATCTTGCCCACGCCTGGTTTTGGCGGGGGGCCTTACGCCGCAAAATGTCGCGGCGGCGGTGGCGGCGGTGGGCCCATGGGCGGTTGACGTGAGTTCCGGCGTAGAAATTGTACCGGGGAGCAAAGACCCGGACAAGGTGCGCGCCTTCATTGACTCTGCCAAAGGCCGCGAGCCTCGGGCAGAAGGTTTCACCGCTGACTGAGAGAATGATGTATGGAAATTTTGGGGGGGCCTCTTTTTGCAGTTGCCGGCGCCGGTGAATCCCACGGGCCTGGTGTAACCACAATTGTATACGGCTGCCCGGCGGGGCTTCGTATTTGTAGAAAAGAGGTGCAGCAATACCTGGATCGCCGCCGCCCAGGCAGCAACCGCCACGGCACGCCCCGGCAAGAGGCAGACCGGGTTGTACTTCTCTCCGGCCTGTACGCTGAAGGCGAAATTGACCACCTGCTTTCGGGGCCTGATGTCTCGGTTGGCGGCGAGTCCGGTTCAACAACCGAGAGCTATGAGGAGGGATTCTCTACGGGCGAGCCGATCGCTGCGCTGGTACTCTCCACCTCGCAGCGTTCGCGTCATTACGATCAGTTCGCAGGACCCAAAGGTGAGGTGCGGCCGGGACACACCGACCTGGTAAAGTATCACAAATCTCAAGGATACGTGGACATTCGCGGCGGCGGCCGCTCCAGCTACCGCTCTACAATCTCGGACGTTATAGGCGGCGCCATAGCCCGTATTTTCCTGAAGGAACACTTTGGCACCTTGATCCTGTCTTCGATCGCGCAGGTCGGCCCCCTACGGACAAGCCTGAGCCTGGCCCAGCATTTCGGGAACGTTTTCTCGCGACAACAGGATTCACAGCCAATCACGCGGGAACAGATTGCTGCGGTGGAGGCCAGGCTCGACGAGGCCGAGATTCACTCGCTCGATGCCGAGTTTGCGCTGGAGGCAGGTGAACTGATCAAACGCACGCGCATCGAGGGTGATTCTTTGGGCGCGGCGGTTGAGGTTGTGGCGGTCAACCCGCCGTCGCTTGCCGGCGAGCCTCTCTATCAGAGTCTGAAGGTGCGGCTGATGGGCGCGCTGGGCGGGCTGAACGCGGTCCAGTCCTGTGAAGTGGGCGATGGTGTGCAGGTCATCTCCCGCAAGGGCAGTGAGAACAACGACCCGATTCGGCGTAGCGGTTATCAGGCCAACAGCCACGGCGGGCTCATCGGCGGCATGACGACCGGTTCGCCGCTGGTCTGCCGGGTCGGATTCAAGCCGACCTCAACGATTCTCAAAACCCAGCAGTCTGTTCGTAAAAACCTGGAGGAAATCGACTTTGCGCTAGGGAAGGGACGCCACGACCCATGTGTGGGCGTTCGTGCCGGGGTAACGCTGGAATCCCGCTTGGCAATCGAGTTAATGAACGCCGTGCTGATGCACCAGTCCGGCCGGGTGGACACGACGAATTTCCAGCTGTTCTGATTTGGAGTAGATATAGTGGACAACGCGCAGGCTTCGGGAGCCATGCAAACGCTCGAAAATCCTTTGGCCGACGGCTGCAATCTGACAATTACCGGCTTTATGGGCACGGGCAAATCGACGGTTGGCATTATCCTGGCAGAGCGCCTGGGCCGTCTGTTTGTCGATATGGATGAGCGAATCGAGGCCAAGTTTGGGAAGACGATTGCCCAGATTTTTGCCGACGACGGCGAGGAGATATTCCGCCAGGCGGAGGCGCAACTCTGCCAGACGCTCGCCCGCGAGTCCGACCTGGTGATAGCGACCGGCGGGGGCACGCTGGTGAGCGACGAGAACTGGCAGGTGCTGGAAGGCTGCGGCCCTGTAGTCTGTCTGTCAGCCGGCGCTGACACGGTACTGGAGCGGGTCGAGACATTCGAAGATCGCCCTCTCTTGCCTGGTGACCGGGAAGAGAAGAGGCGAAACATTGAAGGGCTGCTGCTGAGCCGCCGCCACGCGTATGGACGAATTCCGTTGCGTGTGCCTACCGACGGCGTCTGCCCGGAAACTGTTGCGGAACGAGTCCTCGACACGCTGGCAGGCAACAGTGAAATAGCTGAGATGACCCGCATCACCGTGCCGACGCCGGAAGGGCATTATCACATCTGCATTGGCGAAGGAATACTGGCAGAGGCGGGCCGCCTGCTGTCTAAACGCGCCGTGGCAAAGGGGCAGGCGGCAATCGTCACCAACGCCGACATTGCCGCTCATTACGCCGATGTTGTGAGCGAGAGCCTTCAGCAGGAGGGATACACGCCTGTCTTGTGTCTTGTTCCTGATGGAGAAGCGCATAAAAATCTGGCAACGATTCAAAATTTGTACGATCAGTTCGTGACCGCAGGTCTGGACAGGAGCAGCCCCATAATTGGGCTGGGCGGCGGCGTCATCGGCGATATGGCCGGTTTTGCTGCGGCAACCTATTTGCGGGGCGCGCCTTTCGTACAGATCCCAACCTCGCTGCTGGCGATGGTCGATGCCTCGGTCGGTGGCAAGACAGGCGTCGATCTTCCGCAGGGGAAGAACCTGGTGGGGGCGTTCAAACAGCCGGCGGTGGTGATTATCGACCCTGACGTTCTGGCGGAGCTGCCGGCGGAGGAGTTTCGGTCCGGGCTGGCAGAGATTGTAAAACACGGAATTCTTGGCGCGCCGGATCTGTTCCGCCAGATGGAAGAGGAAGGGCCAACCAACCTGACGCAGATGATCGCCGATGCCGTGCGAGTGAAAGTTGAAGTGGTGATTGAGGACCCGTTTGAACGCGGCCGGCGGGCGACGCTCAACCTTGGACACACATTCGGCCATGCGATAGAGCAGGTAAGCGGTTATCGCTTACGGCACGGGGAGGCGGTGGCCGTCGGAACAGTCGCCGCCGCTCGCATGGCTGTCGCGCTGGCCCGCTGTGACGCCGAGACTGCCAATCGCATCGAGAGTTGTCTGGAACGGTTGGGGCTGCCTATTTCAGCCACCGGCCTCGATCTGGGCGAGGTATACGCCATGATGTTTCAGGACAAAAAACGCAGAGGCAAGACGCTGCGATT
The DNA here is from genome assembly GCA_963662575.1 of Caldilineaceae bacterium. Taxonomy (GTDB): domain Bacteria; phylum Chloroflexota; class Anaerolineae; order Caldilineales; family Caldilineaceae; genus Bin5. Next base: position 2,926,530 of record OY759723.1, on the reverse strand, counting down.
TATCATCCCCCAGGAAATTGGGGATGTGACCATCATTGACGACCCGGGAAAGCAGTTTGTGCGCGAAGCGCTGGCGTCGGTACTGGCCCAGTAAGCGTGAAGACGAGATCGCGGCCGCACTATAGCCAGCGCAAGGCGGCGGTAAGACCTTTACACTGACAACTAACTATCTACTTATGAGCAAAATTCTGGTGCTTCACGGCCCAAACCTGAATCTGCTGGGGACGCGCGAACGGTCGATTTACGGGCACGTAACTTTGGAAACTATCGACCAGGAACTGATTGCCGCGGCCGGCGCCGACAATGAGATTCGGACGGTTCAAAGTAATCACGAAGGTGTGCTGATCGATGAGATTCACAACGCGCGACTGTGGGCCGACGGCCTGCTGATGAATCCCGGCGCGTTCACACACTATTCCTACGCCATCCGCGATGCAGTAGCCGGAGTAGCCCTGCCCACGGTCGAAATTCACCTGAGCAACGTCCACAGCCGTGAGGAGTTCCGACATCGTTCGGTAATTGCTCCGGTCTGCGTTGGCCAGATCAGCGGGTTCGGGTGGCGCAGTTATTTGCTGGGTTTACAAGGGCTGCTGTCCTATATATCTGAAAATCGGGCCGGCTGAGTTTCGCGAACTGTTCCAGCGGTATGCAACTGATGCCATCCGGACGATTCGCAAGATTTACCTGACCATTTTCAGGCGACGATCACGCAACCAACCTCTTCCACCTCAGATGTCCCTATTTCGTTGGCGCCTTTTCTGGACGCTCACAATTCTGTTCGTACTGACATTGATGGCCGTACTGGTCATGGCTTCCAGGCAGCCGGCAGTCTCTTCAGCGCTGCCCTCTCCCCTGGTTCGCGCAGGCCTTGATCCTGAGGTTGAGACTCTGCCGGCAACGCAACCGACAATTGTATCTTCGGCGGTCCCTTCAGTCCATTCGCAGACGCCGGCGGCAGCTGTTGCAGGCACCGTCACGTTGTGGCACAGCTGGTCAGGCAAGGACGGTGATGCCTTGGCAGCCATCCTGGACAGTTTCCTCCAGTCAAGGCCGAACATTCAGGTTGAAACGCTGTTCGTGGACTACGGCGACCTGGCCCAGGACTATACCAATGCCGTCAAGGCGGGCGAGGGACCGGATCTCATCCTGGGACCCAACTGGTGGCTGCGTGAGTTGGCGGCCTCGGATGCAGTGCTGCCGCTGGAAGATCGGATTGCGGCTCAGGAACGATCGCAGTACATCCCGGCAGCCATTGACAACCTCGTTTGGGAAGGCGTACTCTATGGTCTGCCCACCGACTACGAGCTTGTAGCGCTGTATTTCAACAGGCGGTTGCTGGATGAAAGCAGCCTGCCGCTAACGATAGAAGATCTGATCGAACTGGCCCAGGCTTCCCCTACACACGGGGTCGGTATCTACACGAATTTCTATCACCTGTACTGGGGCATCGCCGCCTTTGGAGGCGAACTCTTCGACAGAGACGGCCGCGTAGTTCTCGATCAGATGCCAGGGACGTCTGAGTTTCTCAGCTGGCTGCTGCGGGCTGAAAGCACACCGGGTATCTTTGCCGCTCTCGACTATGGGATGCTGATGGATCGCTTCAAAAAGGAAGAGTACGCCCTGTTCATCGACGGGCCCTGGAGCATCGGCGAATTGCGGGAACGGTTCGGGGCTGACCTGGGCGTGGTGCCTTTGCCGGCGGGACCAAGAGGGCCGGGCCGCCCCTGGCTGAGCGCAGACGGCGTGTTCCTGAACCCGACTACCTCGGTCAACCAACGGGAGCTGGCGCTGACAATTGCCCGCCATATTACCAACGCTGAGAGCGCGTCGACTGTTGCCCGCATCGCCGGCCGGCTGCCCGCGCACAGGGAAGCGGACCTGAGTGGAGATCCACTACTGGCCGGTTTCGCACTTCAGGCCGGAAATGCTGTTCCCCAGCCCAACTTCGCAGAGCTGGACGAAGTATGGGGATACGCCGCCGATATGATCACGCAGGTCCTGCGCGAATCGGCGACGCCGGAGGAGGCAGTCCTCGAAGCCGCTACGCTCATCAACGAAGCGAACCGAAAGTAGACTATTCCCAAAGGCGCGCGGCAGGCTTGCTGATTCCGGCAGGACGAAGAAAACAGAACGTTGAGGACGGTGCCCGCGTGATTTCTGTGGGCCCCTGCAACTACGCTTGATAGTGCCGCAGCGTGCCTCGCGGCGGCAGAAAGACTGTGCTCGTCGATCAGTAGTATTCAGACGGCCCGACCGTTCAGAAATTTACCGCAGCCAACGCCCGTAAATCACCACTGGGCAGACAGGACGGATACTGATTTTGCCGACCCGACTCACTTTGGAGACAAGGCCCCAAGGCATTGTGGCGGGACTTTACGACCGGCTTCCGTTCCCCAACATTGGACCTGTGCAGGAGATCGCTTTTGATCTTGGAATCACCGCTCGCGATGGCGATGTGCAGCTACAGGGGCTGGTGATACAGGGCTATTGCGGGCACCAGATGCTGTTTGAGCAGAGGTGGTCGGCGCGCATTATACGTCAACGCACGGGGGAAGAGAACCTGACGATTGCAGCCAACACAGGGTTGGCCGTCCGCAGCCTCCAATTCTTGCTTCATGGGTATGAACGCCTCTCCCATGTCGACATAACTGCCGTCGGCAGAACAGGGGAGACTGGCGTGGAGGCCGACGATCGGCAACGCATTCAGGCACACTGCCAGGCGCCGGTAGCCTACCACGAGCAACAAACAGACTACTACTTTCCGCTGGCTGGAGCATGGTGGGCAGTGCAGGCTGGCGACTGGAGCGACTTTCATAAGACCGAGGTCTATAGCCAGCCGTTCGCAGTGGATTTCGTGAAGCTGGGGCCGGAAGGCAAAACACATCGGGGCGACGGACGCGCATTGTCAGACCATTACAGCTGGCATCAACCGGTTTATGCTGCAGCCGGGGGCAAGGTGGCGTATACCTGTTTCGACATGCCGGATATGGCGCCCGGCGCCATCCCTGACCAGGCGATCATGCGGGGCGATATGCGGCGGCTGCTGGGGAACGCGGTGGCAATCAGCCACGCAAATGGCGAGTTCAGCTACTATGCACACCTGCAACAGGCCAGCTTGCAGGTCAATGAGGGCGAGATGATCCGGCGCGGCGCCCTATTGGGAAGCGTCGGCAACAGCGGCAATTCGCCGGGGCCGCACCTGCATTTCCATGTGATGAACGGACCTAACCTTTTCATCGACCAGGGGCTCCCAATCCAGTTCAGCCATTTTGAGGCCGGCGGACAGTATTTCGCCGAACTTATGACAATTCCGACACGTATGATCGTTATCGGGCCTGAGCGGGCATAATGCAATGAGCGAATAGGGGAAATCTTTCTGCTGTTCGTGACATATGAAATTCAAGTGCGCGAGACTATCATGACTGAACGCTCGATCAATGACAACGGCGCCGGTGAAGCCGCTCTACACTACCGGCTGGACGACGAGCAGTACCAGGCGCTGGTAGAGGCAGTCGGCGGCGAAAGAGTAATGGGTCTTGCCCTGTGGGAGGAATCGATCAGCGATGTAAACGGCGAGACACCTTCCCCCAAAGCGCGCGTCCTGTTTGACCTTGATCTGTATCTGGAAAATCATCTGTTGCTGGCATTGTACGGAACCTCAGTGTTTCCTGATCCCAATAGCGATCCCTTGCGCGGTTGGCAACAGACTGGTAAAATAGTGCAAGCCTTGATCAGCGAAGGAATCTGGCTGGACGAAATCGCGGCAACTGAAGAGGACGAGTTGGTTTTGGTCCTGAGCCGCAAGCACAGACCACACTTGTATTTGAATGTGGGTGGCTGGACAATCGAGGAGTGGAAAACTCTGCCCGGCGACCAGTAACCACTCCGGAGCAGACTGACTAAAGCACTACTAATCTCAGCTCCGCTCTTGGCGGAATAGGGCGACTGCCGCAACTTTCAGCGCCTCTCCCCTTGCAAGCTGGAGACGATATAGAGAATCAGCCGTTACGACCCGACCGGGGAGGTTCAAGATGACAATTCTGACTGCCACGAGCGTCGCTCAGACAAACACGGAACGCTGGAAGGCCTCACTGTACGCGGCGCTGGCTGCGGCGGTGGTAGCGCTGCTGATGGTTCTGCTTAGAGGCGTGCCCGTCCTTGGAGCTTTATTGGGGATCGTGATCGGCGCGGCTCCGATTGTGGGATACGACTTCGCCCGCGGCGCCCTCGGTGAAAACTGGCGACCTGTCATTGCCGGGCTGATCGGCGCGATAGCCTTTGTAATCGGCATTGCCCTGCCGGCCGTCTTTACGGACGACTTTGGCTTCGTTGTGGTAGGCATCCCAATCAGCATCTTAACCGTGATCATTTGGCCGATTGTCGTCGGCGCGATGAGCCCGAACCAGTCGATCTTAAGGCTCCTCCTTGCCAGCGTCATCGGTCTGATTCTTGCCTGGATCGTCTCGTTCTTCGCCGCCGGTCAGGATCCGACCAGTTGGCCCGGCATCGCGTCGATACTGTTTTGGGCCGTTTGGGGCGGCACGGTGGGCGCGGCGTTGAGCGCGTGGAGCAAGTAGACAGCACTTCGCGGTACATGATGTGCCGCGCTTCCAATAGACGAAAGTTTCGGTTCAGCGGGCGAGCTACTGCGCCCGCTGATTCAATTTAGAACGTACCAGCTTCGGCAGCATGTTCCCGCTATGGTGCTGAAATCAACCTCAGACGTTCAGGCTGGCTTGGCTCATGTATCGGGATGCGACCACGCTTGAAGATATCTACCGGCTGGCTCTGCCGCAAGGTTCGCGGGTTCTGTGCGGCAAGGAATTGCTGGATCGGCCTGTCAGTTGGGCCTGCAGCCTGCGCCCCAGCCCGCCCGCTTTTCCCAACCTTGAAGGCGAAGAACTGGCTCTGATCGACATCGAAGACTTGCGCCTGCTTGACACGCAGCTGCGTCTGGACCGAGTCATCAACAGCCTCCACCAGGCCCGCATCTCCGCAATCGGCGTGTTGGGTGACGTTCCGAAAGACGCCGCCGCTGTCGCCGAGGAGAATCAGATTCCTTTAATCCTCCTACCCGACTCCGAACCCCTTTTGTCGGTCGAACGGACGGTGATTCGCCTCATCGTGGACCGCGGCGGCTACCTTGCCGCCAAGGCGGCCGATTTGCAGCGGGAACTTACGCAGATCGAACTGGACGGCGGCGGAATGGATTTGATGGCCGAACTTCTGGCGGGCTTTTCGGAACAGCCGGTTCTCTTCGTGAAAGATGAAGGTACGCCGATTGCCTTCGCTGGCCTCGAAGAGTTGACCGAACAACACAAGCGGCGCGTGTTGACATCTTTGCCCAGCCGCACGACATTGCGAAGTTGGCTGGCGGCCGAGTTTGGCACGGAGCCATCCGAAAACACAGAACTGACGGGCATCCTCCCATTAGACGGCAAACTGCATTTTCGCGAGATGGTGGTCAGTCCCGTCATTGTCGCCGAGCGAGTCGAAGGCTACTGCCTCCTGCTGCGTTCGAATTCCAGTCTATCGGACGAAATCTCAACGGTCGAGAGGCTGGCCGTACTGCAAGGGGCAGGCGCGGCAGCGCTGGCTTGGAGCCGCGAGCAGGCGGTTGGCGCCGTCGAAGAGAAGATGCGCGCTGTCTTTCTGGATGAGTTGCTGGCAACCGAGATTGCGGATGAAGAAGCGTGGATTCAGCGCGGACGCTCGCTAGGGTTCGACCTTGCGAGGCCTCATACAGCTTGGCTAATCCAGGCTGAGGGCATCCAGGACTGGCCCAATGCGCTGCAGCAGTATCTAACTGGAATTCAGGAGCCGATTCTGCTCTCTGTCCGCGCCGAAACGGCGTTGCTGTTTTGGCCGTGCGACAACGCCAAGAGCGGTAGAGAATTTAAGACGACCGCGAACCGGTTGGTAGAGCACTTCACGTCGACTTTCCAGAAAGCCTCTCTTGTTGTCGGAATCGGTCGTCCGGGGGCGTCGGTGCGCGAGTGGCTGCGTAGTTTGGAGCAGGCACGGGAAAGCTGGCGGATGGGAAGTTCCTGGCAGGCTTCACCTGTAACGTACTTCGGAGACTTGGGACTCTATCAGCTACTAACGGGGCTGGGAGGAAGCGGAGAAGCGGGCCGATTCTTCCGCAAGACGGTAGAACCGCTGATCGCCCATGACGAAGACCACAACGCGGAGCTGGTCGAAACGCTGGAAGCCTTTTTTTCTTGCCATGGCAACCTCAGTCAGACTGCGACCTCACTGCACATTCACCGCAATACACTAACCTACCGCCTACAACGCATCTCCGGCATCACTCGCATGGACCTGAACGATGCCGACGCGCGTTTCTCCCTCCAACTCGGTCTCAAGCTGCGGCCGGTCCTGCAGAACCGGGTACTGTAGACGACGGCAGTCAGCGCCTGCACATCGATTCACCTCGCCGCCCCTTTGTGGCTGCCGACCGCAAGCTGCTCCGCCAAGGTACGCACCGCTTCGACCCCCTCGTCCGAGCCGGCGGCCTTCACTAGTGCCGAGCCAACAACGACGCCCTCGACAATCTCAGCCACGCCTGCGGCCTGGGGGCCGGTACTGATTCCAAAACCGATCGCCAAGGGCAAGTCGGTGTGGTGGCGAACCCGTTCGACAAATGCGGGAAGGCCCGGCGGCAGTTCATCGCGCGCACCGGTGATACCGGTTACACTGACGAGATAAATAAATCCGGTCGCATGCCGCGCCACTGACTTGATGCGTTCTTCAGTGCTGGTCGGCGCCAGCATATAGATTGTAGCCAGGCCGGCCTCACGGCAAGCAGGCTCCAACAGTTCCGACTCTCCCGGCGGCAGATCGGGGACAATTAGGCCATCAACGCCTGCACTGGCCGCCGCCGCCACAAAGTTTTCTTCACCGAAAGCCAGAATCGGATTGTAGTAGCTCATGGCGCAGAAGGGTGTGTCGACGCCTTGGGCGCGCAATTCGCGCACCATTTGCAGGCAGTCAGCCACGGTCGTCCCGCCGACAAGGGCAGCGTAGGTGGCCGTCTGAATCGTTGGCCCATCGGCCAGCGGATCGCTGTGCGGAATGCCGATTTCGAAGAGGTCCGCGCCGGCCTCTGCCAGGGTAGTGATCACGTCCAGAGACTGCTGCCGCGTAGGGTAGCCCATGGCATGATAGGGCATAAACGCGGCGCTGCCAGTCTGGTTCAGTTTGCGAAAAACCTGCTCAATACGTTCGACTCCACTCATTTTTCACCTCGCGCCCAGAGTTGGCGCATCTATCTGTCTCCGCCAAATGCCTGCATGACCGTGCCCAAGTCCTTGTCGCCCCGCCCGCTGAGATTGACCAGAATCACCTGATCCTGCGCCATCTGCGGCGCCAGTTCCAGCACATATCCTATCGCATGGGCGCTCTCCAACGCGGGGATAATGCCTTCAAGTTCGCACAGTGCTTTGAAGCCATTCAGGGTCTGCGCATCTGTGCAATAGGTATATTCGGAGCGGCCTACATCACGCAGCCAGGCATGTTCCGGGCCGACACTCGCGTAGTCCAAGCCGGCGGAAATCGAATGTGTGATAGCGATCTGTCCGTCACTATCCTGAAGGACGTAGCTCTTGGTTCCCTGCAATACGCCAAGCCGTCCCCGCTGCGGATCGGCGAATCGGGCGGCGTGGGCACCGTCCTCAATGCCGTGGCCGCCTGCCTCGACACCAATGAGGCGCACATTCTCCTCCTCGAGGAAGGGATGGAAGATGCCGATGGCGTTGCTGCCTCCGCCGACGCAGGCAACGATCACGTCCGGCAATCGGCCTGGGCCGCCCTCAGCGGTGTCCTGCATCTGGCTGTGGGCCTCGAGGCCGATGATCGATTGGAAATCTCTCACCATCGCTGGGTAGGGATGGGGCCCAAGCGCGCTGCCCAACAGGTAGTGGGTCGTTTCCACGTTCGTTACCCAATCGCGAATGGCTTCGTTAATAGCATCCTTGAGGGTCTGCGAGCCGCTGTCGACCGCCCGCACCTCGGTACCGAGTAGCTGCATACGAAAAACGTTCGGCTCCTGCCGCTCCATGTCGACAGTACCCATATAGACGATGCACTCGATTCCCAGCAACGCAGCCGCGGTGGCAGTGGCGACGCCGTGCTGGCCGGCGCCCGTTTCAGCCACGATGCGCGTCTTGCCCATCTTGCGCTTCATCAGCAGCGCCTGGCCCAGGGCATTGTTGATCTTGTGAGCGCCGGAGTGCGCCAGGTCTTCCCGCTTCAAGTAAATCTGGGCGCCGCCCAACTCTTCGCTGAGGCGGCGAGCATAGGAAAGAGGTGTCGGACGGCCGACGTAGGTATGCTGCAGGTGGGCCAGTTCCGCCATGAACTCTTTGTCGCCGCGTGCGTTCAGGTATGCTTCTTCCAGTTCGTCCAGCGCCGGCATCAGTGTCTCCGGCACATATTTGCCCCCGTAGGGACCGAAACGCCCGGTTTCGTCCGGTACGGCGCGGTAGTTGACAGGTGGTGATGTATTGGAGAGAGTCATCGGTTCCTCGCAATAGTTTGGACGACGGCTGCGCAACTGTCCGTCATCTGCGCTCGAAGATGATATTTGTTGCCTGCTGCATCACAGCTACAGGCGCGGCTTCGCCGGTCCACTTTTCCCAGGCGATTGCGCCCTGGTAGACGAGCATTCCGAGGCCGCCGATTGCTGTAGCCCCATCGGTGGAGGCTAACTGAAGCAGCCGGGTCATGGCCGGATTGTACACCAGGTCATAAACGATCTGATCTTCGCGAAATTCGACGTCTTCTTCCCAGGGCAGCCCTTCGACGCGCGGCTCCATGCCCAGCGAGGTGCAGTTAACAATCAGATCGGCGTCCTCGGCGCGGCCGGTAACATCATCAGGAAAGGAAGCGCTGTCGATGCTGATATCGGGAAAGTAGGACTGCATGGTTGCCGCCAAATCGACGGCTTTGGCCACTGTGCGGTTGAGGATTGTTATGCTTTTCACGCCGGCCTCGGCCAGCCCGTAGACGACTGCCCTGGAGGAGCCGCCGGCGCCTATCACCAGCGCCCGTTGGCCGGCTGGCTCGACCGCGTGTGCTTGCAAATCGGCAATGAATCCAGCGCCGTCGGTATTGTCTCCTGTAAGCTGGCCATCCTCGTCGACGATAATAGTATTGACCGCGCCTATCGCTTCGGCCGCAGCCGTCCAATGGTGTAGATGGGGCATGACTGCCTGTTTGTGAGGCACGGTCACATTGACGCCTTTCAGGCCGAGGGCGGGCAGCGCGGCAACGGCATCCTGCACTCGCTCAGGCGGCACAGCGAAAGCCAGGTAGCGCCAGTTCATCTGGCGGGCAAAGAAGGCCGCGTTGTGCATCTGCGGGCTGATCGAATGTGTGACCGGCCAGCCGAACAGGCCGACAAGCGTAGTGGCAGCATTGATGTCGGTAGGAAACAGCTCTGGGTCAGCCGTAGTGGAATGCTGCGAGACAGCGCTAATCTGCTGTTGTTCACTCATTTTCGCTTTCCCAGTCCAACTCGTGAACATCTACGTCTAGTGCACGCAGAGTCGATGCGAAGCCGGGAAAACTGTCGGCGGTTACGTGTGCGTTGTAGATAGTTGTCTCGCCCTCGGCAATCAACCCGGCCACGGCAAGCGCCATAGCGAGCCTGTGGTCGCCGTGGCTATCGACGGCGGCGCCGTTGAGGGGGGTTGGCCCGTCCACGATGAACCCATCAGGCGTCTCCTGAATCTGCGCCCCCATCTTCTTGAGTTCGGAGACGGTGGTGGCGATTCGATCGGTCTCTTTAACGCGTAGTTCCTGGGCGTCGCGCACAACAGTACGACCCGCAGCTTGTGTGGCTGCCACAGCCAGGACCGGCAGCTCGTCGATCATGGTGACGAGTTGATCGCCGCCGAATTCCATACCCCGCAGACCACCGCCGCTGACGATCAGGTCCGCCACCGGCTCACCCCCCTGGAAAGGCCGCGCTCGGCGCCGTATATCGGCCCCCATCTCCGAAAGCGCATCGACGATACCGGTACGGGTATCGTTAACGCCCACGTCGACGATGGTCAGCTGGCTGTCCGGCACAGCGGAAGCCGCCACCAGCAGGAATGCAGCCGAGGAGATGTCGCCGGGGACGATGATGTTCAGGGGGTTGAGCGGGTTTTGGGGACGCTCGCTGTGCGTTGTATTGCCAAGTGCGGTGACCGGTGCGCCCATCGAGCTTAGCATCCGCTCGGTATGATCGCGGGCCGGTCCTGGCTGGTGGACAACGGTCAAGCCATGCGCAAACAGGCCCGCCAGCAGGAGACAGCTCTTGACCTGGGCGCTTGCGACCGGCATCTCATATTCGATGGCGGACAGGCGGCTGGGAACCAGGGTCAGTGGTGCATAGCGGCCACTCTGACGTCCAAATATCTGTGCGCCCATCGTGCGCAACGGGTCAGCAATGCGGGCCATAGGGCGGCCGCGGATCTGAGCCGTTCCGCTGAGAACGCTTACAAATTCTTGTCCGGCCAGCAGCCCCGCCAGCAGACGCATTGTGGTGCCGCTGTTGTCGCAGTTGAGCACGTCTTTGGGCTCTTGCAAACCATCGAGGCCGACACCGCGAACTTCCAGTCGCGTGCTGCTGATCTCATCGATGCGTACACCCATTGCCCGCATAATGTTCATGGTGGCACGGCAGTCGTGGCCATCAAGAAAGTTGCGAATGTGCGAGGAACCTTCGGCAATTGAAGCGAAGATCACCGCCCGGTGGCTGATGGACTTATCGCCGGGAACTCCGCACCGGCCATTGAGCGGACCGGTATTGCTGATCTTAAGAATGTCTGCCATAAGAGATCCGAGTGGTGTATGTATGGGTGGGTGTAACAGTTCTGATTATGGAAATCTGCGTTGTTCTTTTTCGTTTGCTTCGAATTGTATTGACTCCCCGCAAAGACAAGTGGAGATCAATTTCCGTCATCCGCCAGCGACGCGAACGCCCCTCTGTTCGGTTGCCAGGCGGCTCGCGTAGCCTGGGAGCAGGAAAGCTTGGTCCGCAAGGCGTCTTCATCTTTGTCGGCGAGCAAAGTTCGAAGTTCCTGGAGATGCCCGCCAAGTGTGTCCAACTGGGCCAGAACCGCGTCGCGATTGGTCATCAGGATATCCAGGAACATCTGCGTATCGCTTGCCGCTACCCGGCTGGTGTCGCGAAAACCGCCTGCCGCCAAGTCCCAGACAGCGGCATCGTTGGCGCCGCTGTCACTGACTGTGTGAACCAGGCCGCTCGCCAGCAGAAAGGGCAGATGGCTGATGGCCGCCACCAGTCGATCATGGCGGTTCGGCTCCATGGTGATGGGGAATGCGCCGATTGCCGTCGCCAGTTCCGTGGCCAGTGAGACTGTTTCCGTTGTTGTGCGCGGCAGCGGTGTGAGAACCCAAGGCGCGCCCTCATACAGTCCACTTTCGGCGGAGGCATAGCCGGCAGTCTCCTTGCCGGTCATGGGATGGCCCCCAACTGGCTGAACTCTGGGCGGAAGCCTGTCCATAGCCGCGCAGATTTCAGCCTTGGTGCTACCCATATCCATGACAACTGTGCCCGGCCACAGGATCGGCCCCAGCGTCTCCAGCATAGTGACAACCGCCCGCACTGGCGTGGAGAGGATAACGACATCGGCGCCGGCAACACCGGAGCTGAGGTCGGTTGTCGCCAAATCGACTGCATCTTCGTGAAATGCGCGCAAAATCGTGCTAAAGTTGCGCGTGACACCGCGCACTTCGCGACAGAGTTTACGCCGCTTCAGGTCCATGCACAGGCTTGCACCCATCAGGCCCAGCCCAATGACTGCAACTCTGCATTCAGAGAGAGGTTTCATGAATCGTGTTCGTTACCGGATTCCCGCGCCTGATTTGACCGGGCGCGGCAGTCACACAGGACTGAGGATTCGAGCCCGAGACTGAGAATCAAAGTTGGCGTCCGACCGCGCTGGCAATTGTCCGCAACTCATCCATCAGAGTGCCGAATCGCTTGAAAGTCAGACTCTGGGCGCCGTCGCTCCAGGCCTTAGACGGGTTCGGGTGTACTTCAATCATCAGGGCATCGGCTCCCGCGGCAACCGCGGCCTTCGCAATCGGGCCAACAAATTCCCATTGGCCTGTTCCGTGGGCCGGATCGGCCACGACTGGCAAATGGGTCAGCTGCTTCAGTACAGGGATGGCATTGATGTCGAAAGTATTGCGGGTGGCGGTCTCATACGTTCGAATCCCGCGCTCGCATACCATGACTTGCATGTTGCCGTTGCTCAATATGTATTCGGCTCCCATCAGCAACTCCTGAATCGTGCCGCTGATACCGCGTTTGAGGAAAACGGGTTTACTCGTCTTGCCCACCGCTTTCAGCAGTGGGTAGTTCTGGTTGTTACGCGCGCCAATCTGAAAAATATCAGTGTAATCGCCAACCAGTTCGATATCCTCCGAACTCATTACCTCAGTAATGATCGGGAGGCCCGTCTGCTCCCTGGCTTCAGCCAGAAACTTGAGACCCTCTTCGCCCAATCCTTGAAAACTGTATGGGCTGCTGCGCGGTTTAAAGGCGCCGCCCCGCAGCACGGAGCCACCTGCCTCTTTAACTGCATGAGCCGTCTCCAGAATCTGCTCGCGGCTTTCGACACTGCATGGCCCTGCCATGACCACAATTCTTTCGCCGCCAACGCTAATGCCATTCACGGGAATAGTGGTTGACGACTGTGTGAAGTCGCGGCTGGCGTACTTATACGGTTGCATAATGCGGACGGTCTTTTCGACACCATCGAGTACTTCGAAGGTGTCCTGTTGGATCAGGTAGTCGTCGGCGCCGATGATGCCGATGATTGTACGTGCTTCACCGCGACTCAGATGCACCTTGTAGCCGAGTTCTTCGACGCGTTTTACGACAGCCTCTACCTGATCCGCTGACGAATGCTGTTTCATTACGACAATCATTGATAGATCCTTTCATTTCTCATATGCATTGTTGAAATATCAATGTCCGATGCGTTCCTTGTTAAAGCCGGTGCTTGTGCGCTTATCTGGTTCGAGGGCACTTTTCAGACCGGCACTGCTTCCTGCTCCATTTCATTGGCAAACCGGTCTTCTTTGCTCTCTGGTACAGTTGGGTCCTGTGAGTCGGCAGGGGTGGCTATCGAACGGCCCACAGCCTCGGCCACCCTGTGCAGACTGCACATCAGATCCGCGAATCGTGCCGGTTTGAGACTCTGGTCGCCGTCGCTCAAGGCTGCCTCGGGGTCCGGGTGGACTTCCAGTATCAGGGCATCGGCGCCGGCAGCGACCGCGGCCAGAGACATTGGCGGTACCAGTTCCCAGTCGCCCGTGCCGTGGGCGGGATCTGCCACCACGGGCAGATGGGAGGCCCGCTTCAATACGGGAACTGCGTTGAGGTCAAACGTATTGCGGGTGGCGGTCTCATAAGTACGGATGCCGCGCTCGCACAACATCACCTGCATGTTACCGTTGCTCAGGATGTACTCGGCACACATCAACAGTTCCTGAATTTCGCCGCTGATGCCCCGCTTGAGCATCACCGGGCGATTCGTTTTGCCGACCGCCTGAAGCAGTCCGTAGTTCTGCATATTGCGTGCGCCGATCTGCAGGATGTCAACATACTCGGCCACCAGGTCGATGGCCTCGATGGTCATCACTTCCGAGATGACCGGCAGACCGGTGATTTCCCTGGCCTCTGCCAGATACTTCAACCCCTCTTCACCAAGCCCCTGGAAGCTGTACGGGCTGGTACGCGGCTTGAATGCGCCGCCGCGCAGTACACTGGCGCCGGCCTCTTTGACAGCGATGGCGGATTGAATGATCTGATCCCGGCTTTCGACGCTGCAAGGCCCGGCCATGACGACAACCTGGTCGCCCCCAAAACGTACGCCTCCGACATCGATGACGGTTCCTTCAGGGTTTGTGGTTCGACTGGCCAGCTTGTAGGGATCCTGAATGCGGACGGTTTTCTGCACACCCGCCATCGCATCGAACGTATTCCGCTGCACTTGGGTCAGATCGCCGACGAGAGCGATGACGGTGTGGTTATCGCCGTAGATCGGTTGGGTTTGGGCACCCATGGACTCGGCGCGCTGGATGACGTTTTCGATCTCGGCTGGGGTTGCCTGGGCTTTCATTACGACGACCATTTGTATCTCCTATACTTATATCTGCAACATTGTTTTCTGTGTATATCGATCTTCACCGGGCTGAATCGCGGCGGGATAACTACCCAACATCTTGACAAACGCCGCACGGTTGACCAGGCCCAGAATGGCAGCGCCGCAGGCTGGTTCCCGCCAGTGGCCTTCGAAGTCCACATAAAATACATACTGCCAGGGGTAGTTGCGGCGCGGGCGGCTGACCAGCCTGATCAGTTTGATATTTCGATCGGCCAACTCCCCTAAGCAGGAGGATAACCCGTCCGGGTTGTGCGGCGTGGCAAAGACTATGGAGGTTTTGGCGTCTTGCGTCTGTTCCGTTTCGCCCTTGCCGATGATGAGGAAGCGAGTATAGTTGTAGCTCTCGTCCTCGATGTTCTTTTGGACGATTTCCAGGCCATAGGTCTTCGCGGCCAGAGCACTTGCGATCACCGCCACATTCGGCTCCGGCGACTCCGCCAGATCCTTGGCGCTGCCGGCTGTGTTGTACCATGGAACAGCCTCGTAACCCTTATTGTTGAGGAATTCTTCGCACTGTGCCAGGGCCTGGGTATGGCTTCGCACTTCTTTAATTATGTCGCCATTGCCTGGCACCTTCAGCAAGTTGTGTCGCACGCGCAAGATAATTTCACCTTGAATTCGCAAATCATGATGCAACAGCAGATCACTGGCTTTATTGATGCTGCCTGCGGAAGAATTCTCAACCGGTACGACGCCCATGGTGGCGCGATCATCGTCCAAACTTGCAAAGAGGTCATCAATTGTGTGGCAGGAGACTGTATTGACCTCGGTTCCGAAATGTTGATGGCAAGCCTCTTCGGAAAAAGCGCCGTGCTCACCTTGAAATGCGACAACCGTCATCGAACCGTTCCTTTCATTCGGAGAAAGGTATCGGGATAATGCATTGCACCCCAACCTCTGTCGCCACCCTTATGGGTCGAGGAGCGATCCTCCTCGCCTCCACCGCCACAGTTAGTAACTCCGTTACCTTTCGCTCCAAAGGATTGCACTATTCTCCTCTTAGATTTGCAGCAATGCTTCCTGCGCGTGGCGCTCGTTGTCAGGTTGCTCTGCCGCGGGATAGCTGCCCAACATCTTGACAAATGCCGCGCGGTTGAGAAGCCCGAGAACAGCGGCGCTACAGTCCGGCTCCTGCCAGTGGCCCTCAAAATCCAGGTAAAACACATATTGCCAGGGCCTGTTGCGGCGCGGCCGGCTCTCCAACTTGACGAGATTGATGTTGCGCTCGGCAAACTCGCCCAGACATGAATAAAGAGCGCCGGGGCTGTGCGGCGTCGCAAAGACGAGTGAGGTCTTGGCATCCGGTGTTTGCTGCGCATCGCCTTTGCCTATGACAAAGAAACGGGTAAAGTTGTGGTCCAAATCTTCAATTCCCTGTTGAACGACTTCCAAGTTATATATCTCCGCCGCCAGCGCACTGGCGATCACGCCTACATTTGGCTCCGGGTGCTCGGCCAGTTCTTTGGCGCTGCCGGCTGTGTCATACCAGGGAATGGCTGTGTAACTGTTGCGATTGAGAAAGCCTTCGCACTGTGCCAGAGCTTGCGGATGGCTGCGTACCTGTTCGATCTTGTCGCCATTGCCCGGCATTGTCAGCAGGTTGTGCTGCACGCGCACCAAGACCTCCCCCTGCACCCTCATGTCATGATCCAGCAGCAGATCGTAGGCCTTGTTTATGCTGCCGGCAAGGGAGTTTTCGACCGGCACAGCACCCGCTGTGGCGCGTCCTTCGTCCAGCGAGTCAAAAATATCTTCAAAGGTCCGGCAGGGGAGTGTTTCGACCTCGACTCCAAACCGCTGACGAATGGCCTCTTCGGAGTATGCGCCCGGCTCTCCTTGAAATGCGACAACTGTCATCGGATTGCTCCATTCATGTATAAAGCGGGTAAGGAATCTTCCTCTAAGCGCCAGGTTTCCATACCGGGGTCAGCCCGGTTGATTCTCTAGCTGCTCATCGATCCAGCGGTTGAGCTCGTCGACATCGATTTCGGATGCCAAGCTCTGGTCGGGGCGCAGGACTTGGGCTCCATTCAGGTATACATGTTGAATGTCCGCCTGCGGCGTGTCGGTATTCCAGTGAATCAGCACGCGAATGCAGCGAGGAAGACCGCCCGGAAGGTCCATCTCATGTCCGCAGAGCAACGGCACATCCATCCAACCCAACTGACGGGCGGCCAGCGCCGGGTATTGGCTGACAACATCGAATGTAGTCGTAAAGATTGCGCTGGCTACGTCAACGGAATTGATATTATTGAGACGAATCATAAAGGCCAGTAGTTCACGTGTCGCCCGCAATATAGCTTCGGGCGTGTCCTCTTCGATGGTTGTTGCGCCCCGCACTCCTCGACAGATCACGGCTCTCTCCAGTTTCTCTCGCCGGTTTTTGCTCCCGATGGAAGGTGCAGTTCCTGGCGAAGTAGACTCTTTTTGCCCAAGTTGCGCCCGGAAAAACCAGCAGGCGGGGCAGGCAGAGCAGTTTCGATGCCAACAAAAAAAGCGTGGAGTTCGTCTCCACGCTTTGAGTGTCGTTACGCTGACTGCCTTTACACAGCCCAACGCTCCTCAACAAGCGGAGACGGTTGGTTCACACCAAAATAATAACCAAACCAAAAGTTGCCAAAAGAAAACCCACGCCACTCATGGCGCAGGTTGCTGGACAACAAAATCTCCGCGGCTGACGGACCATCCAACAGGTTGATCGGCAGAAGGGAATCATCCTCGCTACGAATCAGATCGGCGATTGTTACTGGCGCTTCACTTCGTTCGGTAGTCACGCTGTCGAATCGTCCTGGTTGCGGGGCGTTTTAGCAGTTGTTTCGGACATTGCGAGCAAGACTACCACATCGAGAACGGGTTGTCAATTCTCTTACAACGAGATTCAGTAGTAGGCAAGTAGATTCGCCATGTCCTGTTCCATTGGAGTCATTTTTGAGTGGCTGGTTGCATCACCAGGACATCATAGGGACCATACAAACTGTCCTGAATGACAAATGCTCTGAATTTGCCTTCCGGTGAAATCGAGTCCTCGACGACTCGCGAAACCGCTAGTCCGCCGTCTCCCATGGGACGAGAATTCCGTGAAGGGGTCACTTCTGTCAAAGATCCAGATTCGAAAGGCAAGCTTTGGACCCGGCGCGGCGTCTTGTCGACTTGAGGATCATACACCCACAGGTCCTTCCTGCATTTCGACCCAAAGTAGAGCCGATTGTCAGGGCCCCAGCCATGCAAGAGATACTTGCACCCAAAGACGTCATGTTCGCGCTGGGCACTCTTGAACGCGCTGGCAAAATTGCCCTCTGGCTCCGTCAGCCAGCTCAGTTCATACTCTCTATGAACCCTGACAGTTCTGAGGCTGTACGGACCGTACATAAACAACACTGCAAATGGAGCGGCAATTATTGAGGCCAGAATGGCGGCAGAAACGGCCCGAATTTTCCATCCACCCCTACCAAGCACCCAGAACAGGACACACATTGCCAGCCCACAGATACAGAACACATAAAACCAGAATCGATCAAAGAACACCGGATTGAGGAAATCGGTCAGCCAAATGAATGGGCCGAAAACCAACCAGGCATTACGCAGCGGTTCTGGTGTTGCGTCAACAAGCCATCTGCCGTAGACCGAGAGCAAAAGGAGGACCAGGAAGATCCAGAGGGCGCCGCGATGCAGCCTGCCGCCGGCCAGCAGTTTCTTGTTAACCAATATCGCGCAGATCATGATCACCATTCTCCTGAAAACGGTTCCTGACTCGCCACTATTTCGGGACCAGCTAATGGATTGCCACTTTCGCGTAACCAATGTTCCATGTCCAATGTGCGATCCCAGAAATGTACCAGAAACCTACCAAGGGCATTGAATCGTGTCAAGAACCTTTTGGACTGCTTTAGGGAGGAGGAAGATAGATTGTCTGCATCAGGACTTGCCAGGTGATTCTGAGCTTTCGGAATTGCTGCGATACGGTCTTGATGCCAGTGATGGAATTTGCAGTGTCACAGCTGCACACTTAACTATTTCGAGAAGCGTTAGATCGCTGCCACCGCGGCGGCTATCTCATTACGAGACCGGTTCGCAGCTGCCGCCATTCCAATCGGGCGCAGAAGTGCGACGTTCCTGGCGGCACTTTCGAAGCGGGGATAGCCGTGACTATGGCTGAGAGACCCAGCATGAGTCTTGCATATCCGTATTGGTTCCCCGACAATGGTAGTTCAGGAGATACAACGTGTAATTGATGGGTAGACGCTGTCGGTCCTGACGGCCAGTATCTGCTCGCTGCAGGCGCGGCATTTTGGCTTACAAGTCGACAATTTTTTCAGGAGGATTTGCATGCAAATTTCATTTTCACTGCAGAATAAAGTGGCGCTGGTCACGGGCGCAAACGGCGGCATTGGGCGTTCGATTGCGTTGGGATACAAGGCAATGGGCGCGACGGTCATAGCCAGCGGACGCAATCCGCAGAAAAACGCGGCCATGGTTCAGGAATTGGGCGAAGGCCACGAGGTCATTTCGCTGGATGTGCGCGACGAAGAGGCGGTAAATCAGGCGGTCGCAGCAGTCGTTAAGGCGCATGGCCATCTCGACATCCTGGTCAACAATGCCGGCATCGCCCGCCGCATCAACGTCCTGGACATGGATACGGAGGACTGGCATGACGTCATCGACACGCATCTGAACGGCGGCTTCTACTGTGCCAAAGCTGCGGCCAAGGCAATGGTCAACGCCGGCAACGGCGGCAAGATCATCAATATCGGGTCGATGTATTCGCTGCTGGGGCCGCCCAACGTCACCAACTATGCAGCGGCCAAGACCGGCATCCTCGGCCTGACGCGCGGGCTGGCGGTCGAGTTGGCGGTTCACAACATCCAGGTGAACGCGCTGCTGCCCGGCTGGCACAAGACCGACCTCAACCGTGACCTGCTGGACGGGCCGCTGGGCGAGGAAATCCGCCACAAGACGCCGGCGCGACGCCTGGGTACGGCCGACGATTTGGCGGGGGCGGCGATTTTTCTGGCCTCCGAAGCGGGCGAGTTCGTCACTGGCACCACCCTGGTTGTGGACGGCGGCTACTCGATCATGGACCGCCAGTGGGCAGATTGAATCCGGCCATCTGGATCGGGTATAATGCGGGCAACGAGACGCGCGGGTGATAAGGCAAGGAGGGCTGCCATGGCGGTATCGACAGTCGAACGCTCGACGACAGTTCTTTCGACAGAGAAAAAGGCTTCCGTACCGCCATTGAACAACGGCGACCGGTTGACGCGCGCAGAGTTCGAACGCATTTACGCGGCCCATCCTGAAATCAAGAAGGCGGAACTCATTGAAGGGGTCGTCTATATGCCATCCCCGGCACGCCATCGCGAACATGGAAAACCACATTTCCACTCAATTAGCTGGCTCGGCACCTACAGTGCTGCAACGCTCGGCGTTGAAGGCAGTGACAACGCAACGCTGCGTCTCGACTTCGAGAACGAACCTCAACCGGACGCCTTATTGTTTCTGCCTCCGGAATACGGTGGAACAGCCTGGGTGGGGGAAGACGGCTTTCTGGAAGGAACGCCGGAACTCGTTCTGGAAGTGTCCGCCAGCAGCGCAAGCTATGATCTGAACCAGAAGAAACGGGCCTATGCCCGCAACGGTGTGCCGGAGTACATTGTGTATCTGTCCTATGAGCAACGCGTCATCTGGCATGTATTGCGCGACGGCGTTTATGAGGAGCAGCAGGCCGGCGAGGATGGCGTGCTCAAGAGCGAACGTTTTCCCGGACTGTGGTTGCTGCCGCATGCGCTCCTGTCCGGCGATCTGCACCGCGTCCTGGAAACGCTGCAGCAAGGGATTGCATCACCAGAACACAAGACATTCTGCACCGCGCTGAATCGGCGCCTGGAGGAGGCCAAATGAATCTCGCTACCCCGGAAAATCTGGCAGCAGTTGACCACCTGCTGACGACAACGCGCTCCGTACGGAAACGGCTGGACCTGAATCGTCCCGTAGAGCGTGAAGTCATCGAGCAGTGTTTGGAGATCGCAGCCCAGGCCCCCAGCGGCAGCAACCGTCAGGGCTGGCACTTCGTCGTGGTTACCGATGCGGAGAAGAAACTGTTCATCGCCGAACGGTATAGGAAGGCTTGGTACGGATACAACGCCACGCGCAATGTGGGAGAGGGGCCGGACCTGACCGCAGAGGAGAAACAGATGCTGCGCGTGATCAGCTCCGCCCAGTATCTGGCCGACAACATGCAGGATGTGCCTGTGCTGGTGATTCCCTGCATCGAGGGCCGCCCGGAAGACCCTGCGCCGGCGTCGCAGGCAGGTGTATACGGCTCGATTCTGCCGGCAGCATGGTCGTTGATGTTGGCACTGCGCGCCAGGGGTCTTGGCTCTGCCTGGACCACGCTGCACCTGCAGAGTGAACGCGAAATCGCCGACAAGCTGGGCATTCCCGATGGAATTTCCCAGGCCGCGCTGCTGCCGGTCGCCTACTTCAAGGGCGACGACTTCCGCCCGGCCAAGCGCAAGCCAATGCGCGACAGAACATACTGGGACAGCTGGCAGACAGAATGAAACTCGTCGCCGACATACATGTGCACTCCCATTATTCACGCGCCACGAGCAAAACCCTGACCCTTGAGCACCTGTGGAAATGGGCGCAACTCAAAGGCGTGCAGGTGGTAGCCACTGGCGATATTGCCCATCCAGGCTGGCTGGCCGAGTTGCAGACGAGGCTGGAACCGGCAGAGGATGGGTTGTTTCGGCTGAAGCCGGAGTTCGCGGCCACCATGGCCGATGAGGTGCCCCCATCCTGCAGCGGGTCAGTACGGTTCCTTATCGGCGGCGAAATCAGCAACATTTATAAGAAATATGACCGTACGCGCAAAGTACACAACATTGTCTTTGCCCCTTCGATTGAGGCTACAACCGTTCTGCAGGCCGAGCTGGAGAAGATTGGCAACATTCGTTCGGACGGTCGTCCGATCCTGGGCCTCGACAGCCGCGACCTGTTGGAGATTGTGCTGGAGGTGGACGACCGCTGCCACTTGATTCCTGCCCACATCTGGACGCCCTGGTTCTCGATTCTCGGTTCCAAGTCCGGTTTCGATTCGCTGGAGGAGTGCTTCACCGATCTGTCCCCCCACATCTTCGCAGTCGAGACAGGTCTCTCGTCCGATCCGCCGATGAACTGGCGCGTTTCGTGGCTGGATGACTACACCCTCATCTCCAATTCTGACGCGCACTCACCGCCAAAGCTGGCACGCGAGGCAACCCTCTTCGACACCGAATTGAGCTATGACGCGCTGTTTGGCGCGCTGCAGAGCGGTGATCCCGCGCAGTTCCGAGGCACCATTGAATTCTTTCCGGAGGAGGGCAAGTACCACCTGGACGGCCATCGCAAGTGCGGAGTCTGCTGGGAGCCTGTCACAACGGTTGCCAACGAGGGACTTTGCACACAATGTGGCAAGCCGGTTACGGTCGGCGTATACCACCGGATCGAGGAATTGGCTGACCGTGACCCCGGTGCGCGCCCACCCTCTGCGGCGCCCTTTACCAGCCTCATTCCGCTACCGGAGGCGCTGAGCGAGATTATCGGCGTCGGCCCCAACTCCAAACGGGTGCAGACTGAGTATCTGCGTCTGCTGGGGCGTTTAGGTCCGGAGTTGGTGATTTTGCGGGAGCTGCCGCTTGAGGATATCGCTGCTTCAGGCGGCCCTCAACTGGCCGAGGGCATTCGCCGAATGCGTGCAGGTGAGGTCGTTGCGCAGAGCGGCTACGACGGCGAATACGGTGTGATCCGCATGTTCGACGGTGAGGCGGACCAGCTTTCGTCGTTCCAGATTGGAATGTTCGCGAGCGAGCAGGCTACCGCGAAGAAGGCGGAAAGCGCGTCAGCAGCGGAGGGACAGAAGGACGGAGAAGCCGGGCAGGAATTACCGGTAGAGAAGCTGGAATCTCCAATTGAAATCGCAACAGTGGGTAGGTCGGAGCAGTCCAGTCTGCCGCCCGACTCTGCGTCACTGGAACTCTTTCCCGCTGATCCTCAGCAGGGCAAGGATGAAGCCGGCGGCCAGCAGACGGCATGGTTCGATCAGCTCAATCCAGCACAGCAGGCCGCGGCCGCCTATACCGGGACGCCGCTGGCGATCGTAGCCGGACCGGGCACAGGCAAAACCCGCACGCTGACCGTACGCATTGCCTATCTGATCGAAAATTTGGGAGTGGCGCCGGCTTCGATTCTGGCGGTTACGTTTACGAACAGGGCCGCTGAAGAGATGCGGGAGCGTCTGGCCGACCTGTTGGGTGAAGAGAGAGCAGCGCGTATCACTGTCAGTACGTTCCATCAACTGGGGGCTAGTCTGCTGCAGGAGTTCGGAGAGGCGATCGGTGTCAAGCCGCCATTCACCATCCTCGCCGATGCGGACCGGCAGCTACTTCTGAAGCGGGCCTGCCCGGAGCTGTCGCCCAGGGAATTGCGGGCGGCGCTGGAGGAAATTTCGGCGCGCAAGAATGGCTTATCTGCGACGTCCCCGTCTGAGAGCAACGCAGAGAGCGGCAGTGACGTTTGGGAGAGCTATCACGCTGCTTTGACTGCGGCCAGCGCACTGGATTTTGATGATCTGATCGTGCGCGCGGTCCAGTTGCTGGAGACGAATGCGGCCATACTGCAAACGGTCCAGGCACGCTTTGGCTGGATCTCTGTGGACGAATACCAGGATGTGAACGCGGTGCAGCACCGGCTTCTGCGCCTGCTGGCAGCAGACGGGTCAAATTTGTGCGTGATCGGCGACCCGGACCAGGCGATATACGGCTTTCGCGGCGCCGACCACCGCTATTTCCTGTCCTTTGAGGATGACTTTCCCGGTGGGCAGCGGCTCTTTCTGGACCGCAATTATCGCTCAGCCCAGGCGATTCTGGACGCGGCTATGCAGGTGATCTCCCGCAATCCCGATCATCAGGCGACCGCGCTGATCGCCGACTTTGCCGAGCAGGTAAAGCTGGACGTCTATCGCGCCCCTACTGATAAAGCCGAAGCAGAATATGTTGTCCACCAGGTGGAGCAGATGGTGGGCGGCGTCAGCTACTTTTCCCTGGATTCGGGGCGGGTTGACGACGACGGCCTGCCAGAGGACTATTCTTTCGGCGATTTCGTCGTCCTCTACCGCCTGAACGCTCAGGCCAGGTTGCTGGAGGAAGCCTTCGACCGCTCGGGCATTCCATACGAGACAATCGGTGGGACGGATCTGGCAGAACAGAAGCCGGTGCGCCAGATCCTCGCGCTCCTGTGGCTGACGCAGACGCCGGATAGCACTGCCCATTGGGAGCAGGTCCTGGTAGAGGGAAAAGGGGCGCTTTCAGACGGGGCAATGGCAGATCTGGTGAGTCAAGCAAAATCAGGGTCGACGGCGCCGGGCCCTGAGGCGTCATGGCGAACCATGGTAGCTTCAGCGTCAAGAACGGCCGCCCTGCGGCCGTCGCAGCAGGAACGGCTGGGACTGACGGTCGAACTGATGGATACTCTGGTCGGCACAGCCTCCGCGCCATTGTCCGAGCAGATTGAGACCGCGGCAGCAGGCTGGCAGAAGTTGCGGGGCGCCAAATATAGCGAGGCCGAACAGGAGCGTATCGATCGATTACTGCGCCGCGCCGCGCCTTTTCGCAACCGGCTTCGGGATTTCCTGACGACGACGGCGTTGCAGAGTGATGCGGACCAATACGACCAGCGGGCAGACCGGGTGACTTTGATGAGCCTGCATGCCTCAAAAGGGTTGGAGTTCCCGGTCGTGTTTGTCGTCGGCTGTGAAGCGGGACTATTGCCCTATATGCCTGCCAATAGGGAAATCGACGCGGATGAGGAACGGCGGCTGTTCTACGTGGGCATGACGCGTGCGCAACGGCGGTTGATCCTGATACACGCCGGCCGTCGCTTTCTGTTCGGGCAGTCAGTGGAAAACCCGCTTTCGGACTTTGTCACCGACATAGAAGCGGCTTTGCAGGAAGTGCGGCATGCCCAACCGCGTCAGACTCGCAAGAGGGCCGAAGATCAGCAGTTGCGGTTGTTTTAGGTCCGGTCGGAGGGTACGCGACAGCTGATTTTCGCGGTCTGGATCTTTCCTGACAAGCTCTGCCTACAGGCCTTACCAGGCCGACGCGTCATTCAGTGTTTCCATTTGTTCAGCGGTCAGGTCCACATCCAATGCTGCCAGGCTACCTTGCAGCTGCTCGACCGTATTGGCGCCGACAATCGGCGCTGTCATCCCCGGCCTGGCCAGGAGCCAGGCAAGTGAAACCGCTAACGCAGTCGTGCCGAGTTCACCGGCAACGGCCCGGACAGCGTCCAGGACTTTCCAGCCCGCGTCATTGAAGTAACGGCCCCGAACTCCCTCTGCCCGCACGCTGTCGGTATTGCCCTCCCGACTATATTTTCCTGTCAGAAAGCCGCCGGCCAGCGGGCTGTAAGGGATGATGCCGATGCCATAGGCCTGGCAGACCTCCGCCAGTTCCTGCTCGAATTCGGCCCTGTGCACCAGATTGTAGTGAGGCTGAATAGAATCATAGCGAGCCAGGCCGTATTTGTCGCTCGTCCATAGCGCCCGCATCAAGCGCCAGGTCGGATGATTGCTACAGCCGATGTAACGCACTTTGCCCTGCTGAACCAGGCGATCCAGCGCCTCCAATGTCTCGTCGATAGGCGTTTCAGCGTCGAAGAAATGGGTCTGATAGAGGTCGATTGTATCGCTCTGCAGGCGGCGAAGAGAGGCGTCGCAAGCGTCAAAGATGTGCCTTCGGCTGAGGCCCTGATCGTTCGGCCCAGGTCCCATCTGTCCGCGCACCTTGGTGGCAATGATCATCTGGCTGCGGTTGCCTCTCGCCCGTAACCAACGCCCTATTACTTCCTCACTGACGCCCCCATTGTTGCCATCCACCCAGCGGCTGTAAATGTCGGCAGTGTCAATGAAATTGCCTCCCGCCTCGGCGAAGGCGTCCATCACCGCGAAACTGGTCTTCTCGTCGGCAGTCCATCCGAAATTCATCGAACCCAGACAGAGCGGTGAAACCTTCAACCCGGTCCGACCCAGGCGACGATACTCGAAATCAGTCATGGTTCAACCCCTCTCAGCATTCTCTCATCCCCCACCCGGCGCGTGACGCGGCGGGCGTCCAATTCTTCCAACAGAGCCTGCGCGTACTTGCGGCTGGTGTCAAGCAGATCGCGCACATCGGCCAGCGTGATTGCCCCATTTGCCTTTGCCAATGCAGTGATTTTCTGTGTGGCAATGACGAAATCTTCCTGGCGAAAATAAACGGCGCCGGGCAGCCGTGTCAGGACCTTCCGCTCGACAAGCGACTCCAGCAGATCTTCGTCACCCCTCAATAGATCGAGCGTGTCGATAGCATTGGGCGGGCTGAAGGGCGCGGCGGCATATGAACGCAACGTCCGATCAACCGCCCGCTGCTGGTCGGGCGAATAGCTGACGGCATGGGAAAGGAGCCGGACCGCACTTTCTTCGCTCGCCACCAGTCCGTCCGCATTCGCCTGCAAGGCCAGCTCGTTGAACGCCCTCTGGGGCAACTCCTTGCGCATGCCGCCTGCTCCTGCCACCAGCAGGCGGCTGCGCGCCTCGCTGCGGGGCATCCCCTGGCGCAAAGGATAACTGCTGTGGAACTCGCCTAACAGCAGTTGCAGATCGGAAACAATCTGCTGGTAGGCAGAAGCGCTTATCAGCAGCCGCTGTTCGTCCAGCCCTCGAATCAAGCCGGCGTCCGAAAGTTGGCCGATGGCCTCTCGTGCAATTTCCCTGTCTAGACCACTGGCGGCGATCAGGTCTTGCTCCGAAAGCAGCGGTTCCCGCTCAAGACTCTGCAGCACGATCTCATCGGGGCTGCCTTGCGCCAGCGTTTCCAACTTGGCGACGACCGTTGCATCGAAACGTCGATAGCGGCGGCGGGGGTGTGGGTCGAGAATCTCGCCGCCGCCGAGCGTGAGGCTGGGCGAGGGCTGGCGCAAAATGAAGCGGTCGCCGGCCGCGGCAAGGACAGGGCGTTCCAGGCGCAACTGCAGCCAGCCCTCATCGCCTGGCAGCAGTTCCTCCACAGCCAGAAGACGTACATGAGCAGGGGTTTCAGACGCCCCGCTGAAAAGGTCTACAGCCATGTTGTGTCGCAAGGGCATAGCAGTGTCGGGCAGAAGCCGAAAGGAGACATCGAGCAGCAGGGTCGACCGCAGCGTCTCCGGGGCCACTACGACCTGCCCGCGGTCGACTTCATCTGTGGCGATGCCGCTGAGATTGACAGCTACCCGGCTGCCAGGTAAGGCGCGTTCGATGCTTTGTTTGTGCGTCTGCAATGCGCGCACGCGGCCCGAAGGCCCGTCGGGAAGAATATCAACTGGTTCGCCCACGGAAAGATGGCCGTCGCTCAGAGTGCCGGTCACGATTGTACCGAAGCCAGGCAGGCTGAAGATGCGGTCGATGGGCAGCCGCGGGCGGCCGCGATCGCGCCGGGGAGGCAGCGCGGTCAGCCCACGGGCCAGAGCTGAACGCAGTTGGTCAAGGCCGTCGCCGGTCTGTGCGCTCACGCGGATGATCGGCGCGCCTTCCAGACGCGTGCCGACCAGAATCTCCTGGATGTCTAGCTCGACCAGGTCAAGCCACTCTGGTTCATCGATCAGATCTGTCTTCGTAAGGGCAACCAGACCTTCGGGAAGCGCCAGCAGGTCAAGGATGGCGAGATGTTCGCGGGTCTGGGGCATGACCCCTTCCTCGGCGGAGATGACGAGGATTGCGGCATCGACGCTGCCGACACCGGCCAGCATGTTCTTTATGAAATCGATATGGCCGGGCACGTCAACTATGCTGACTGGTTCCTGCGAGCCGTCGGGCATGGCCAGGTCCATCCAGGCGAAGCCCAGAACGATGGTGAGCCCGCGGCGTTTTTCTTCTTCCAGTCGGTCGGGGTGGCTTCCCGTCAGCGCTTGGACCAGTGTCGACTTGCCGTGGTCGACATGTCCAGCAGTGGCGACTACCCGCATCAGGTGCGGTTATGAGTCGGCTCACCGGTGGCGATACCGGTGGTGCGGGGCGCGGTGTTGTTCTGACGGGCGTACAGTTCGGCGGTACGGCGCTGCTTCTGCCATTCCTCTTCCAGGTCTTTCATCGTTTCGTCTCGTTCCTCGAGAGACGTTTGCAGACCGTCGAGCCAGAGCTGGGCCGCATTAATGTATCGGCCGCCATACTGCTCCTGCAGCTTCCAGAGAAGGCGCAGCATCTCTTCATGTACGCGCAAATCGTGCAGCATCGGCGGGAGATGGTCCAACAGCTCCTTGTTGTTCTTCTCCTGCTCCCTCCAAAGGTGTTCCTGACGGAGTCCGTCGCGGCGGCTCTTCTTCTCATACTCCTCTTCAAATTCCTCCATCTCCCGGCGCACGCGTTCTTCGGCTAACCGTTGCAGTTCCTGCACCTGGACCTGATCGCGGCGCATGTTTTCCTGAAACTCCGGAATTGAATTCGCGGCGCGGCGGGCCGTTTCGATGGATTGGGCGAACGACTGAAGACGTTCTTCATTCTTGGCGACAACGCCCCGCTGATCATCGATAATCTCTTGCCAGCGGGTGAGTACCTGTAAGCGCTCGACGACCTCGACGCGCAGCCGTTCCATGAATTGCTGCTGCTCTTCTCGAACCTCGGCAAAAACCGGCCGCCAGCGCTCGATTTCGGTGTTCATACGCCGGTCGGCATCCTCAAGAATGGAAAAGCGCCCGCTGAAAGCCTCGGTTCGCTTGAACAACTCAACAGTTTCCTGCTGCAACTGGGCGATTCGTTTTGCGTCGCCCGTGCGCTGGTCGGCCAGAAAAGGGATCTGACGAGTGCGCTCTTCAAGATCTTTTACGAGGAGATTGACCTGGTTTCTGCCCTCCATGATCATATCAACCAAGCGTTCCTCTTCGCCCTTGCGAAGTTCTACCGCCTCTTCAATGCGGCCAATACGAGGCAGTTCCCGGCGCACTTCGCTGATCTCTCTGGAAATTGCCTCCCTGTCTGACAACCGGGCGCGATCGAATTCGCGGGCAACCTGCGCTTGCCCCTCGTCGCTGCGGTCGATCATCAGGCCGAGTTCCTGCTTTACGCTTTCAATCTGCTGTTCCAGTTGGGTGAATCGGCCCAATTGCGCAGTTGTAGATGCCAAGCGCCCCTCCAACTCCTGGATGCGACGCGCCTGTTCGACAATGTCTCCGGTCTGGCTTTCTATCTGCTGTTGCAGCCGGGAGATCTCGGCCCGGTCGCGCCGGTGCTCTTCATCAAGCCAGGTTACCATTTGGGCTAGTTGGGCAGTATCCATTTTTCTTTCTTTCAGCGCACTTTGTTGGGTAAGGCGCGCTCAGATAGGCTTGCGTGACAGGGGAACCACTTCATTTAATGTCAGTTGCCCTTTCAAACCTGATGCCGGGTACGGGTACCTGCGTTGTGCCTTGCGGTCAGGAGGGGCATTTTGGAACCTGAATTATACCATTTGGGGGAGAGAAAAGACAACCAGAAATAGACGCAGCGTGTATTCCATCTGCGGGTAGACCGCGATCAGTACGTCTCTGGCCTGGAGGGTTGCCACTCCGGTAAGCCTGCCCTTTCACGGCCCGATTCCTGCGTTGTGCCCGCAGTATGTTGAGATTTTTTTCAGTCAATGAATCCTGCCTCTCCTGTTTGCAAATTGTAAAGTTGAAAGGCTGCTACCAGTCAACCGAACTGCTGCAAATGGGCGCAGCCAGCAGGTCAGCCGAAGACTGCACCGGGCCAATCGGGAGTGGCGTGCCCAACGCGAGTAACCGGCCTTAAAGGTACTCAATCTACAGCATAGTGTTTGACTGCTACCGGGTCAAGGTCGAGGCCCAGCCCATGTTTATTCGGATCCGGCGACCAGAGGCCGTTCTGCGGCTCATCAAAGGAAGAGTAGAAGATGCGGTCTGACGCTTCCACCGTGCCCAAGTATTCGACAACTTTCAGATTCCCTGTCGCACAAGCCATATGAAGATGTATGAGCTGGTAAGCATGAGGAGCCACCGGCAAGTTGAAGGCGTGTGCGAGATGGGCGACCTTCATCCACTCGCTGATGCCGCCGACGCGGCCTACGTCGGGCTGCACAATGTCGGCGCCGCCGCGGGCGATAAGGTCCTTGAAGCCATACTTGGTGTACTCGTGTTCACCGGTTGCCACGGGGATGTCGATGGCCCTGGAAACGGCCGCCAGCCCTTCGATATCATCGGCCAGAACCGGCTCTTCAAACCAGCCTACATCGTACTGCTCAAAGGTTCGGGCCATGCGGATGGCCTGCTTGGCGTAGTAGCCGTTATTGGCGTCAATGTAGATTGTCACATCAGGGCCTACCGCCTCTCGCACCGCTTCCAGGCGCGCTACGTCCTCCTTCTCGCTCTGGCCGAAATCTTTGCCGACTTTCATCTTCACGGCCATCATTCCCCGCTCCACGTAACTACACTGCTCCGCCACCAGCTCCTCCTCAGAAAAGTGGGTCCAACCGCCGCTGCCGTATACGGGCACTGTCTCCGTAAACGGACCAAGCAACTGATAGAGGGGCGTCTCATAATACTTGGCCTTCAGATCCCAGAGCGCAATATCCACCGCCGAGAGCGCGCTGAAGGCAAGTCCCTTGCGACCGACGCCTCGAATCGCCCAGAACATTTCATCCCACAGTTTTTCGATATGCAGGGCGTTCTGACCAAGTAGAATGGGCTTAAGCGTGCGTTCGATCACCTCGCGCGCCGCGGTTGTTCCTCCACCCAGCCCCAGCCCGACCAGGCCCTGATTGGTATGGACATGGACGAAACACTGGCTGCGGCCCGGGGCGATATGGCGAATTGTCGCATCCTGAAATCCTGGAAGATGGGGAAGGGACAGTACGGTTGTCGTGATATCCTGAATAATCATCGGAACTCTCCTGCAGGTATGTTTGGCTTTCGAGCTGGCAATTGCTATTATCCCACATATTCAGCAAAAGAGGCTGGAGCTTGTTCGCGCCAGAAATCTTCATGTCTGAGGGATTCATCTGAGGGGGTTGGTATCTCGCGGCACGAGCCGCAAAATCGCAGTAATTTCAAACCTTTGCCCGCCTGACGGTCTGATAGCCGCTGGCGTGGTGCTCGACCAATCACAGGACAGCCAAATCCAACTATGAATAAAATCGAATTGGGATCGGTTGTACAGGTAGGAATCGTCGTGCGCGATGCGCGCGCCGCGGCCAAAGCGTGGACAGAGCGCTTCGCGATGGAACCGGCCCAGGTGGTGGACTGGCCGCCCGAGGGCAGCGACCTGGATGCACAATCCACCTTTCGCGGTCGGCCAGGAAACTTCCGCATGAGACTGGCCTTTATCGAGACCGGTGCAGTCCAGATCGAGTTTATCGAGCCGCTTGAAGGCGACAACATATATTCCGAGTTCCTGGAGGAAAGGGGAGAGGGATTACACCACTTGCTCTTTCGAGTGCCCGATCCGGAAGGTGTGGCCCAGGAGCTGAAGGTAGATATTATCCAGAGCGGTGGCTCAACATTGGACCCGGGAGCAGTGTGGGCTTATCTGGATACGGAGGAGATTTTGGGCTCAATCATCGAACTGAAGACCAAACGGTAAGAGCGGGTCTGCAATATCATTTGACCCAATTTCAGACAAATGATACAATAAAATGTGATTGTAAGTCCGCGAGCGGGACACCCCACCCCGCCCGGCAACACACTCACTGGGTGCAGATTTCATCTGATTTTGCAACCAGTAGGCGCGCAGGACAAACTGTTCCCTCATAAGATTCGTTGAGACTATGCGAGTTGGCATTGACGCCAGACTGAGTTACCACCAGCCTGCAGGAATCAGTCGCTATACGACGCATCTCATTGAAGAGCTTGCGCAGCTGGATCGGGAAACAACGTACACAGTTTTCCAGCACCGCAAACAGCGGGAACCTCTGGCCCACGCGCCCAATTTTCGAAGGCGCACCCTGTTCACGCCTGTGCATACGCGCGTTGAACAGAAGATGTTGGCGGCGGAGTTGTCGTTCCATTCGCTGGACCTGCTTCACAGCACAGATTTCATTCCGCCGCTCTACAGCAGCATCCCTTCTGTCATCACCGTTCACGATCTCGCCTTCCTGCGTTGGCCCCATTTCCTGACAGAATCCCACGCCGCCTACTACAGCCAAATCGACCAGGCGGTGCGTCATGCCCAGCACATTATCGTGCCCAGCGAAAATACCAAGAAAGATGTAGTTGGTCTACTCGGCGCTTCTCCCAAAAAAATCAGCGTTATTTACGAGGCCGCGGCTTCCCTTTACTGCCCGCTATCGAAAGCCAAATGCCGGGCAGCAGTGCAGGGCAAGTACGGCATCCCGGAAAAATATATTTTTTTCGTCAGCACGATTGAACCGCGCAAGAATGTTGGCGGCCTGCTGGACGCCTTTCACCATCTCCGCAAGCGTTACAGCGTGGAGGACACGGGCCTTGTCCTGGCCGGCAAACCCGGCTGGTTGTACGAGGAGATTTATCGAAAGGTCGAACAGTTGGATCTCGGTCATTGCACCTTTTTCTTGGACCGTGTGCCTGATGAGGATCTCCATCAACTGTTCGTCGGCGCACGTTGCCATATACATCCGGCATTTTACGAAGGATTTGGGCTGTCGCCGCTGGAAGCAATGGCCTGCGGCACACCGACCATCGTAAGCAACACCAGTAGCATGCCGGAGGTGGTCGGCGATGCCGGTATGATAGTCGATCCGGCCGACTGGGAAGAGATCGCCGTCGCCATTCACCGTCTCTTGACCGACGATGAACTCCATCAAGAGCTGTGCCACAAGGGCCTGCAGCGGGCATCGGTATTCAGTTGGAGCCGGGCGGCGGCGGAAACGCTGGAAGTCTACCGCATGGTCTTTGACAGACCACCCGTGCCGGCCGCGCCGGTGCAGCATAGCTCAGCCTGACCGGCGGCGATGAAACTCCTTCTGCTTACACCGCAGTCTCCTTATCCTCCCCGGCAGGGCACGACTCTCCGCAACTACTTTCTGTTACGCCACTTTGCTTCCAAACATGAAGTAGACCTTTTCACCTGTCTCGCTCCAGCAGACAAGAGCTGGCCTGATCCAATGCTGGTAAAGCTATGCTCGCGAGTAGAGGGCTTTCGGCAACCCGAACGGCCGCTGAGCCGCCGCTTGCTCGATGCCTTGACAACTGCGAAGCCGGACATGGGTCTGCGTCTGGCGCAGGATGATGCCCACGCACTGCTCGAGCAGATGCTGGCAGAGAAGACCTATGACCTCGTTCAGGTCGAGGGATTGGAGATGGCCCCCTACGGCTTTCAGATTCTGCAGATGACCGGGGACCGGCCCCCAGTCGTTTTCGATAATCACAACGCCGAATTCTTGCTGCAAAA
Organism: Caldilineaceae bacterium; assembly: GCA_963662575.1. Lineage (GTDB taxonomy): Bacteria > Chloroflexota > Anaerolineae > Caldilineales > Caldilineaceae > Bin5. The sequence goes on along the minus strand of OY759723.1, from coordinate 2,893,932 downwards.
GCGGACCGCCTGGATGGATAGCCGCAGCATGGCGCGCTGGCCGGCGGCTTTCTACAGTTGGCTGCAATGGCAGAAACTGTATCGCTATGAGCGGGCATTTTGCCGGGCTGTAGATGGAGTCGTGGCTGTCAGCGAACCGGACCGGCAAACGCTGTCCTCGTTGGCGCCGCATCGCCCCTTCGTCAATGTACCAAACGGTATTGAAATCTCCCGCTACGTGCCTGAACCGCCGCCGGCAACAAGCCCTCCCTCATTGGTCTTCACGGGCAAAATGGACTATCGCCCCAACGTAGATGCCATGCTCTGGTTTGGGCTGAAGGTGTTGCCCCGCGTCCGCAGACAGCTGGATGTAAGGTTGCAAATTGTCGGCATGGATCCCCACCCCAGGCTGAACAAGCTGGCAACCCTGTCGGATGTAGAGTTGACCGGTGCAGTCGAGGACGTTGTTCCCTACATTCAAGGCGCCTCGGTATACTTGACGCCGATGCGTGTGGGTGGAGGCACTCGCTTCAAGGTCTTGGAGGCAATGGCCTGCGCGCGGCCGGTGGTTAGCACTGCGCTAGGTGTTGAAGGAATCCCGATCCGAGACGGCGAGCACGCTCTGATAGCTGATGACGCCCGTTCCTTTGCCGACGCGGTTGTGTCCTTGCTGCGCGACCAGGCCGCCGGCGGACAGCGCAGCCGCGCGCTTGGCGAAGCGGCCCGTTCGTTTGTCGAGGCGCAGTTCTCGTGGGAGACGATATTGCCACAAATGGACGCCTTCCACGCGCAGTTGGTATAGTGATCAACGGTGACGCCCCTTGTCCACAACGTGAAAAGCCTGTCCACTCTCTCCTTATCTGTTTGCCACTATTCACCCATCGCCAATCCGCGACCATGCGGTACAGCCGTGCCTGGGAGTCCAAGGCGTCTCCGGCCACTGTCCTCTAACCCCTATTCCCTATCCACCGCAATTTGGGCGGTCGGGACTGCGGCCCTCCCTTGTGCTGGGGGACACGCCCCGCAACGCCCCCCTCCAAGAACACGCCTCACGAACGGTTCGCCTTCATCGCAGCGTGTCGGTTAGCAACCAGTTGCATCATCACCAGCCTGAATCGCGTCAAAGGTGAAGGGCTGGTTAGAAATTATGTCTCAGTAGTTACATCTGATCGTGAAACCCCCGGGGCATGTGCATCACCCTTTCTCGAAGTGACGCGCTTTTTGTCTGTCAGCCCTAGCTCAAATCGCGGAAGTGCTCAACCCTGCATTTCATTTTTTCCCAACCTTCGGTGTAATTTGGTCGCCATATAGGCGGTGAAATTTCCTGTGGCATAACGGCCCCGGATGTTGTACAATTCCTGCGGCACATTTGCTGCTCCCGAAGGCATAGGGAAATCGGATGTTTTGGGCGGAACTTGAGTTGACTTACCTGACCGGGATCGCTGCGCCCCGTCGTGTGCGCAGACGCGTCAGGATCAGGCCGACGGCACGCGTCGCAACCCGCGAGCAGCGACGCACAATCTTCAGAATCTCGTGCGCCATCCTCAATGAACAGTCGGCGCAACATGGAGCTACCAGATGACAGCAAACACCATCTCCAGCGCGCAGGTCGGCAATACCGATTTGCATGTAACCCGATTGGGCATGGGCACCGCCCCGATCGGCAATCTTTACAGTGACTTGGACGATGAAGAAGCCCTCGAAACAGTTCGGCGATCCTACGAAAATGGAATCCGTTTCTTCGACACCGCCCCCCTCTACGGCAACGGAGAGGCGGAGCGGCGGCTCGGCGTGGCCTTGCGAGGCATCCCGCGCGATGAAGTAGTCATCCAGACCAAAATCGGCCGCATCCTGCGTCCCGATCGATCGATCTATTTCGACTACAGTCGGGATGGCGTGATGAAGAGCGTCGAAGACAGCCTCGAACGATTAGGGATGGACCGCGTTGACATTTTACTTGTGCATGATCCCGACTTTGTGAATGAGGAATTCCACTACCAGCAGGCGCTGGACGAGGCCTTCCCTGCGATGGTGGACCTGAGGGAGCAAGGGGTCATCGGCGCAGTGGGAGCAGGCATGAACCAGTGGGAGATGGAGTGGGAGTTCGCCAGAAAGATCGACGTCAACTGCTTTCTGCTGGCCGGACGCTACACGCTCCTGGAGCAGACCTCCCTGGACTTTCTGGACTGGTGCACAAAAAACGATGTGAGCATATTCCTGGGCGGCGTTTACAACAGCGGCATTCTGGCGACTGGACCAGTTTCAGGCGCAAAATACGATTACCTGGACGCGCCAGAAGAGATTCTGGCTAAGGCGCGGCGCCTCCAGGAAATTACGACATCGCATGGCGTGCCCTTGCATGTGGCTGCGCTGCATTTTGCGGGGACCCATCCTGCGATAGCCTCTCTCGTGATCGGCTCGGCGACAAAGGCTGAGGCGGATGACAACAGGGCTATCTGGGATGTGGAGACGCCGGCGGCGATGTGGCAGGAACTCCGTCAGAGCGGGTTGATTTCAGACAGGGCGCCACTCCCGGCCTAACCTCGAGGAGGACTGTGCCATGTACGCCGCTCTACAAGGAATACTCCAAACTATCCTCGTGTTCATGGGCCGGGTAATTATCAGCCCATTTCTTTCGGTCTCAGTCAGCGGCCTGCAAAACATCCCTCGCGGCGAGGCCACGATTCTCGTCTCCAACCATTTCAGTTGGTTCGACGGCCCGCTTCTGATGATGTTCTTGCCATTTCGCATCGCCTTCCTGCTCGCAATCGAGACAGAGCGCGTCTTATTCTTCCGTTTCCTCAGTCGGTCTTTCAATCTGATCCCAATCTGGCGGGGTCAGGTGGACCGCAAGGCGATGCGTGCGGCCCTGGCGGCCCTGAAAGCCGGCCGCACAGTTGGTGTTTTCCCCGAAGGGGGCATCGATCCGGCCCTGGCCGAAGTCCGGGAGCGAGGCGAACGGATAGAACAGATCGCCGGCCACACAGCCCGTCATAGCGCCGAATTGATTCACCCTCAATCGGGCATTGGTCTGCTGGCGATACAGGCACAGGCTCGTTTGTTGCCGGTAGCCGTGTTGGGAACTGAGAAGATTCTCGTAAACCTGCGCCGCTTGCGCCGGACACGGGTGAAAATCCGCGTCGGCCATCCTTTTGGTCCCCTTACTCTCCCCGACGACATTCCCAGACGCCAGCGACGGCGATACCTGGACGCTCTGGCCCACGAAACAATGAGGCATGTCGCCGCGCTGCTGCCGCCTGGAAATCGAGGTCCGTATCAGGATGTAGACTGATGGCATAAGTTCGACGACCGGCCTTTTGACCCTGAAAGAGCGCCGGCAGAGGCGGAATGCGTCGGCTAAGTCCCGTCTCCTCTCGCACTACAACTTTTGCATCGTGATACGGTGTCGCCCAAAAAGCCCACGCCAGCCTTACCACGCACCGGGTCCGGTGTTACGCACGAAGTCTTAGGCAAATGCGCCCAAAGCCGCGCCGACCATTGGACCAACCCAGTAGATCCAGTGTGCCGTCCAGACCCCTGAAATCAAGACGGGGCCAGAGGAGCGCGCCGGGTTCATTGACGCGCCGCTGATTGGGCCTGCCCAGAGCACATTCAGTGCCACCGCGCCGCCGATTGCCAACCCCCCGGCAAGCCCAGCGCACGCCTATCTGTCGCTACCGCCACGATGACGAACATCAGGATGGCAGTGACCAGCACATCCATGACAAGGGACTGAACTGTCGGGCCGGCCGGCTGGTTGGCGCCCAAGGCGAATACCTTCCCAAACAGCAATCGAAGTACCGTAGCCCCCGACGCCGCCGCGATGAGTTTGCCCACGATGTAGTATGGCACGTCGCGCCAGGGGAAATGACCGGTCAAGGCGAATGCAAGGGTCACAGCCGGATTGAGATGGGCCATTGACAGATGACCTGTAGCGGCCACCATAACCATAGCAACAAGCTCAGGCGAAATCGCCATGCCGATATGGCCGTATGTACCGGTCAGCCCGCCAGTCATGACGGAGCCGCAGGCGGCCAACATAAGAAATAAGACGCCGATACATTCAGCGCCGGTCCGCCGCATCAGAAACGAGTCACTTGGGGAGTTCTCTACGATGGAGTCTTATAGGCGAATTGGGAGTTGAACACCCTTACTGTCGGGGCTGCTCCCATTGATCGGTTGAAGCGTATCCTCACTCAATAGTCGCAATTGAATACAGGGCCATACTCGGCCTGCTTAGTCTGCGCGTAGACCTTTTCCTTCTGAAAATGTTCGCTATGATAGGCTATCGTACAGGTTCGCAAATGGCAGCGGATCAAGAAGAAGCAGTTAGCAATCGGTTAAGAGATGCAGTCGCATCGCTATATTTATCTATACATCTGCCTGAATGTGACGAATTCAACAAGGTGATGTATCCTATGCCGTGTGGTCCATCCGGTCTGGAATCCCGAGACCCCGCGGGGTTGCCGTCACGCCACGGGCCCATCCATCGGTTTACCATTCGAATACCAGTCTTAAGTTGACCCAAGTAAGGAGGGATCTATGACAGACACCCAACGGAGCAGGAGACACCAGGTTTCCCGGCGTAAATTCTTGCAAGGAATCGGCGTCGGCTCCACAGCATTACTGTTGGCGGCGTGTCCCGCGCCGGCGGGCAGCGGCGGGGAAGCAGGCGGCGCGGCCCCTGCCGCCGAGGATATCGAACTGGACTTTTTCGCCTGGGGCGACGCCTCTGACATTCCCGCGTGGGAAGCGCTGGGGAATGCATACACCGAGCTGAACCCGAACGTCACGATAAAGCCCTCGATTAGCGGCACTGGTGTGGATTATTACACCAAGTTGCAGACCACATTCGCAGGCGGTGTCTTGCCCGAAGTGGCCTCTTTCCAGGGTTGGGAATGGCAACCATTCAGCGATGCCGGACTGTTGGCGCCCATAGACGCCTATGTCGAACGGGACAACTTCACCGGCCCCTATCCTGAAGGCGTAGACAGCATCGAGTTCAGTACACGCCGCGACGGGAGCCGCTACCTGGTTCCGCTCCAGTCCGGCGTGATGGTTATGTTCTATGCGAAAAACGTATTTGACGAGGCCGGCGTTGCCTATCCAACCGACGACTGGACGTTTGAAGACTTCGTCAGCATTGCCGAGCAGCTCACCAGCACTGACGGTGATTCAAAGATGTACGGCTATCAGGCCAACGGCAGCTATGCCCGCGACATCCACTGGATCCGCGCCACCGGCGTGCAGGAGTTCGACCAGTTGGTGGATCCCCGCACAGCCATGTACGATCAGCCGGAGATTATCGAAATTCTCCAGTTCGTTGCCCAAGACTTCATGTACGGCCTGGGCATCTCGCCGACACCGGCCGATCTGGAAGGCGGCACCAACACGATCGATACCGGCAACGCCGCCATGAAGTATGAAGGACCCTGGTTCTTCCCGCGGCTGAATAGCCCCGAACTGCGCGAAGAGGGGAAGGAGATCGAGTTCGACGTGGTGTTAATGCCACAGATGGCGGACGAGAGCCGGCCCCACCGCGGTTGGGCTGAAGGCGTGTGCGTTCCGAAGAGCGATCTGGTTGACGATGCCTGGGGATTTGTCCACTATATGGGCGGCGAAGAGGGCCAGAAGACGTATTCGACCATAACCGGCCGCATTCCCAATACTGCGTCGCTTGTAGAAAACTTCTGGGGCCCGACGATTGAGGAGCGCTTCGGTGTCTCCAACGCGGCCGCCTTCAGCAACGCCTTCCTGCGTTCCGAGGTGGACGTTATCGGCGGCGTCTCTCGCGGGCAAATCTGGAGCGAAGTGGCGAAGCCGGTTGCCTGGGATCCGATGCTGGCCAACGACGCAACCGCTGCTGACGTCGTTCCCGCGCTCAATGAAGGCGTGCAGGGCCTGCTCGATGCCCACTGGGCCAGGCAGGGATAAGAAAGCTACGCTACAAAAAGGGGGCGGCGAACTGTATCGCCGCCCCCTCGAGGATCATTCATGGCCGCAACAGCTGCCGTAAGCGGCAAACGCCGCATCTCCAAACGACAACTCCGGGATTGGATCGCCGGCTATCTGTTTGCGTCGCCGTTTATCATCGGGTTCTCGGTCTTCATCGCTTTCCCGATGTTCTATTCGGTCTATCTGATCTTTGTTGAATGGGACCTTCTGCGCCCGCCTGTGTTTGTCGGTTTCGCTAATCTGGCACAGATGTTCAAAGACCCAAAGGTCAATCTCAGCCTCTATAACAGCGCCTTTTATACGATTTTCGCGGTCCCCATCCAATTAACGATCTCCTTCACATTGGCGTTGGCGCTTACGCAAAAGATCCGCTTCCGGGACTTCTACCGGGCAGGATTCTATATGCCGATAATCGTGCCTCTGGTTGCCAGCGCAGTGGTCTGGCAGCGGGTCTTGCACCCAGAGTTCGGCATCCTCAACGAGGCGCTGAGCTGGTTCGGCATTGCGCCGCGCATGTGGCTCTTTGAACCGCACCTGACCAAGCCGGCTTTCATCTTCATGTCGTTCTGGATGATTGGCCGCCAGATGGTAATTTTTATCGCCGGATTGGGCAGTATCCCGGAGTCGCTGAAAGAGGCCGCCAGCCTGGACGGGGCCGGCACGTTTGGCCGTCTGCGCTACGTCATACTGCCGCTGATGACGCCCTTGATCTTCTACAACATGGTGATCGCGATCATCAATTCCTTCCAATCGTTTGTGCCCGCGATGATCATGACCGAAGGCGGACCACAGGACGCTACCCTATTTGTGGTCCTGAACATCTATCGCAATGCCTTCCAGTACTTCAACATGGGCTACGCTTCGGCTCTGGCCTGGGAGCTCTTCGTCATTGTTGTAGGCTTTACTCTGTTCCAGTTCTACTTGTCTAGACGCTGGGTTTACTACGAGGAAGGGGAATGACGATGCGGTCAGACAGACAAGCGCAGGGGGCTCTGGCGACCGACTGGCAGTCAACTTCTGCCGAGCTTCAGGCTGAAAGCGCACTGAGACCAAGACTGAGCGACAAATCTCGCTCAGGGTGGGAGATAGCCCGGCTGGCGGTGCTACAGGTCTTTATGACCCTCCTGGTGATCACGTTCCTGGTGCCTACCTTCTGGATGATCTCCTCCTCTCTGAAAGTCTCGACCGAGGTGTTCGCGCACCCGATCGTCTGGCTGCCCCAGGATCCCTATTGGAACAATTACGTCAAGGCGTTTCAACTATTGCCGCTAACGAGATTCATCTACAACACGCTGATCATTGTTCTGTTTGCCGTCGTGGGAACTGTTGTTTCGTCGGCGCTGGTGGCTTACTCGTTTGCCCGTATCAGTTGGCCGGGGCGCAATTTCTGGTTTGCCTTGCTCCTGGCGACGATGATGCTGCCCGATGTGGTGACCCTGGTACCCCGCTTCCTGATATTCAAAAACCTGAAATGGATCGACACATGGCTGCCGCTGATCGTGCCCTACTGGGCGGGCATCGGCGCCATCTACGTCTTCCTCATGCGCCAGTTCTTTCGCGGCATCCCGATGGAGCTGGAAGACGCGGCCGAGATCGACGGCGCCAGCCGCATCCGCGTATTGGTGCAGATATTGCTTCCTCTCTCCAAGCCGGTGATAGCGACCGTTGCCGTGTTTGCGCTATTGCAGCACTACAACGATTTCATGAACCCATTGATCTACATTAACTCAATGGACAAGTGGCCGCTGGCCTTGGGCATCCGCGCCTACAATGACTCCTACACCCAGAACTGGGAGATCGTTTTTGCGGCGAGCACGGTGATGCTGGCGCCGATGGTGGCGATTTTCCTTGTGGCCCAGCGTTACTTCGTCCAGGGGATCGCCATGACGGGATTTGGGGGTAGGTAGCACACTTTGGTCCAGACCCGTTTGTCTGGTCTACTTGCTGTGCGGCCGGCACATTTTGGACCCACATCCAGGAATGCCAGCCGCGCCAATTAGATTTTCCACTTCGATGCTCTAGCTTCAGATTACTTCAGCAAGAAGACGCCCCACTGATCGCTTCCAACCAGGCAGTATAGAAATCGGCAACTGACGCAAATCGCTGCTCACGCGAGGTTTGACAAGCCCTGCATACAACCTCGAATAGCGCGTCGCTGCCGCGGAAAGCTGAACGCGCCAGCGTACCGTCTGACAGCAGGTTGGTTGCAGTGCGCCCCAGCGTGAAGACTGTCGTTCTCTCATCGATTAATGCCCCTCGCTCAAACTCTTCGGGGGCCATGTATCGAGACGAACCAAACATGCGCCCCATCCCATTGACAAAGGGACCCTCCCGATAGCCGTCAAGATCTATGACATGTATATCCCGGCGAGCAAAATCATAGATCAGGGAGCCGTCATAGAAGTCGTTCGCTATCCATCCTACTTGGGCAAGCTCATGGTGTAATTCGAAAATCTGATTAAGCGCGTTCAGAATCTCTGAGATGAGTAGCCAGCGAAAACGCTGAAAGGCCGATTGAGGTTTGTCGCGCGTTTCCCGGTCAGCGTAGAGAAGTTCGCCGTCGACCCAGTCATAGACGAGCAGTGGCCCGTGCAACGACTCTATAACGTTGTGTAGCCGGGGTAGAGCGACATGAGCGCAGCTACGCCACAGGCGGGCCGCATTGCGAAGTAGGGCAACTCTTTCTTTATGAGACAGAAAGGGGCGTGGACCTGAAGGATCGCCTGCGGTTTTGACGAAGAAGCGCTGCCGGTCAACCTGCACGCCATACGATATGTTGCCTGAGTCCTGTGAATGTTCGTCAAAGACGGCAAAGAGAGAGCCTATGTCACTCAAGTAAGTTTCCGGTTTTTGACCAGTAGACTCAGTTTTGAGTAGCTGATGATTCAATCGAGCATCCTCCCCAGGTCGCGTGATTTCCGCGGGCTAACACAGCTAGTTGCCCGCTTTTTGACAAGCCCGGAGTTTGGTTCAGCCCTTGATTCCGGTGAGTGTGATGCCTTCGATGAAAGCCCTTTGAGCGAGGACAAAAACGATGATTACGGGCAGTATCGCCATCGTATTGCCTGCCATGGCAAGATTCCAAAGCGGGCGGTCTCGATCGAGGAAGTAGGTCAGGCCCAGCGCGATGGTGAAGTGTTCCTGGCGGGTGAGGAAAATGAGGGGAGCCAGGTAGTCACTCCATACTCGATTGAACTCGAACAGCGTCACGGTTGCTAGAACCGGCTTGGACAGCGGCAGGATGATACGTGCGAAGATGCCGAATTCGGAACAGCCGTCCACTCTGGCAGCGTCGGACAACTCCATGGGTATGGTCAGAAAGAATTGGCGCAGCAGGAATATGTAGAAAGCGCTGCCCAGAAAGTTGGGCACGATGAGCGGCAGGTAGGTGCCGGTCCAGCCCAGGTTCTTAAAGATGACGAAGACGGGCACCATGGTCACCGCCCACGGAATCATCATCGTGGAAAGGCAGATGAAGAAAAGGACATCGCGTCCCCAGGCACGAATGCGGGCGAATCCATAGGCGGTCAGCGTACAGGAGAAAAGGACTCCAAAGATGGATGGGATGGCGATCTGCAAGGTGTTGACAGTGTAGCTGAAAAAGGGAATGAAAGTCCATGCCTCGGGATAGGTCTGCCATTTGAGGGGCCACGGGATCCATGTCGGCGGCGAAATGAACACGTCTCCTGGTACTTTGAGAGAAGTGGACACCATCCAGAAAAAGGGCAGCGCAAACGCGGCCGCCGCGATCAGACCGGCAAAATATGCAACTGCCTTGCCCAAAGCGCCCCCGCCCGCCTGCAGTGTTCTGCTCTGCGCAGAAAGTCCGGTATTCTGCCCCTCTGAGATCGCCATAGTCACTCCTTGCTCGTGTCGCTCCCTCTCGTCATTTCTATCCTTCACCGCCATAGTAGACCCAACGTGCCGAGGTCCGGAACAGGATCACGGTCACGACGACCACGACGCCGAAAAGAATCCAGGCCATGGCGGATGCGTACCCCATGCGGAAGAATCGAAAACCATTCTCATACAGATAGAGAACGTAGAACTCGGTTGAACGTATCGGTCCGCCGCCGGTCATGATCCAGGCGTTGGCAAAAGTCTGGAAGGCGGCGATCAGGCCGGTCAGCAAGCTGAACAGGATAGCCGGAGTCACCATGGGGATGGTGACATGCCACACGCGGTGCCAAGCGTTGGCGCCGTCCACCTTGGCGGCGTCGTAAAGCGCTCGCGGCACATCTTGCAGAGCGGCCAGAAAGATGAGTACCGAACCTCCCACCAGCCAGAGCTGCATGATGACGAGGGCAGGTTTCGACCAGGTTGGACTTCCCAGCCAGGAAGGGCCTTGGATTCCGACCAGGGAAAGCAGGTTGTTGAGCAGCCCCCAGTTGGAGTTGAAAATCCACATCCACAGGATCGCGGTGGCGCTGATCGGGACTACGATGGGAATGTAGAAGATCATGCGCAGCAGGACACGCAACCGCAACTGCTGATTGAGCAGGAAGGCGATGAGGAAGGCGGTAAGCACGCCCAGGGGAACGGAAAATACCACGAAGTAGATGGTATTACCGACGGCGTTGAGGTAATGCGTATCCTCGGTAAGGTTTGTATAGTTCCGCAGGCCGACCCATTTCGGCGGCTGCAGAAGATTGTATTCGGTGAAGCTGTAATAGAGAGACAGGAGGAGGGGATAGACGAAGAAGGCCAGGAATCCGATGATCCAAGGCGATATGAAGGCCAACATCGTAAGGAATCGCTTGGTTCCCGGTGCCACTCGTCTATCCCCACTCAAGCTGACAGGGCTCTCACTTATCAGGCGTCCAACACCTTTGCGAGCTCAGTGGTCAGTTTTTCCTGGAGAATTTGCAGACCTTCGGCGGCGTCGGTCGTGCCGAAGCCTACCTCTTCCTCCAGAGACAGAAACTCGTCCCAGGCCAGATACCAGTTCGGGTCCGAGGCAATGCCCCAAACGCGCGTGCCCTCCGACAGCCCGCTGGTGTAGAAGTCGAGCCCAGGGTAGAGGGAGCTCATATCAAGTGACTCGATAAAGCTCTTCGTCCCCATGATGAAGCCGGAAACGTCATAGACGCGCCGGTTATACTCGTCGGTAGCGGTGAATTCCAGGAACTGCCAGGCGGCGTCCACGTTTTCTGAGCCATTCAGAATCATGGCCGTGTGCGTGCCGGCGAAGAATGGCATCTTGCCCTCGCCTGCACCATCAGGGACGAAAGAGAATCCAAACTCCAGACCCTCGGCGGCGTTAAGCGCCAGCGAGCCAGGCGTCCAGGACCCGCCGGAGAAGAGGCCTACTTTGCCTGCTGCAGCTGGGCTGGGAATCGCCTGACCCTCCTGGGCGGCCTTGAACTCAGCGATCTTTTCGGCACCCACTCTATCGTAGAAGGATTTCGTGATCTGCAGAGCCTCCGCGAACTCTTCGCTGTCGAAGTTGTATTCGAAAGTCTCGCCGTCGAAGTAGCGCTTGCCCATGACGACGCTCCAGCAGTCGGGATAGGTGAGGATGCCCCTGATGTCCATGCCGAGTGTTTGGACATTGCCGTTGTCATCGATCTCTTCAAGAGCGCCGGCCCAAGCGTGGAGCTCTTCAAAGTCCGCCGGCAGAGCGTCCTCATCGAGGCCGGCCTCCTGCACCAGGTTTCGATTCCTGGCCAGGCCAAGCCAGCCCAGTCCTTCATTGGCCGGCAGACCCCAACGTTCCCCGGCCCAGTTGACCGCTTCCAGGTGGGCGGGCTGGTAGTTTTCGAGATCGACAACTGTGCTGCTTTCGATGTAGTCGTCTACAGAGATCAGTGCCCCGCGTCCGGCGAGAGGTGCGCATAGAATCAGGTCCACAAGATCAGGCGGGTCGCCGGCGGCAAAGGCGGCCAGCGTTTTGTCGAGGATGACACCGCCGGCGGTCAGCGGGTGCATGGTGATGTTGGGGTTGTGTTCGGTAAACAAATCGCAGCCGGCTACCTGACCCTCACCGCCCAGGCCACCCCAAATGTACCAATAGTCTAGGTCGATCTGTTCGGCTGCTGGGGCCTCATCTCCACCCGCCTGAGGAGAGGCGGCCGGAACGCAAGCTGAGGCAGCAACGGCGGAGACGCCCACTCCCGCGACTTTGAGGAATGCCCGTCGAGACAAGCGCTGATCGAGACTTCGCATTTTTCGCTCCTTTCAAGTGAAAGACTGAACGGGAAAATCGAATGTGCCTCTAAGTCAGGCGATACAGGTACTCTAGTGCAGGTGGTGCATTTGGGCAGAGTGCTCGCCGCAGCTTACTCTCGCCCGACGCCGCGCACCACGTAGTTGGCGACGGCAAAGGAATAGGGCGGATCTTCGGCCTGCGCATCGCGATAGGTGGGGACCCAGGTCCAACGCTCGATGCGCTCGGTGTTGGGGTGACTCGCGTGCATGGTCAGGTCATGGAAGAAAACAGCGCCGCCGGCCTCAACCGGCGCGGTGACAGCCGTGCTTTCATCGATCGTCTCGGGCCGAATACGGTGGCCGAAACCTGAGCCGTCGCTCATGTCGCCATCGTGAATCACACTGCCGAGATGCGATCCGGGCAGTAGTTTGAGACATCCATTTGCGGGCGTGGCATCGTCCAGCGCGACCCATACGGAAATCTTGTGCGTGCCTTCCCAGTACGGCCAGTCCTGATGCCATGGACTGGCAACATGTGTTTCCTCGTCTTTGTAAACGACTTTGTCGCTCAAGAATTCGACATTAGGACCGAGGATGGCCTCCAGTATGTCGACCAGGCGGCTGTCGCGCACGGCTTGCCGGAACATTTCGCTGCGCACGGCCAAGCCGACATACACACCAGTGTCATCCACCATCTTTCTGGGACTGTCTTCCCCTTCGGACTCCTGTCTTACTTCTTTCAGAATCTCTTGAATGCCCTCTTTAAACAGTTTGACCTCCTCGCGGCGAAATAAATTGGGAACGACAACAAAGCCGTCGCGCGCGAAGGCCTGGGCGATTTCTGAAATGGCTGCGTTCATGGTTTTCCCTTTCCTTGATCGCAAATATACAAAGTTTTCTGTGCCGGAAACGATACTACGGAGATGAACTTTCTGTCAACAGCGTTTTCCCTACCAGGTAAACCGCTACTCTCGCTTCCTCAGATGGAGGGGTGATCAGTCAAGATAGCGGGCAGCGACGCGGCGAAAAGTGTCTGCCCGCTCCGCGACAACGTCCAGGTCGTCGTGAATAGTAACGCCAAAGGCTGAGCCAAGACCGGCGTCGGACACGCCGATACTGATATTGATCGAACGGGTCAGTAGGTCGTCCGTGCGCGGCAACATCCCTTTCCGATATTGCATGGTACCCCCCTGCTCGGCGTAGTGGGGACAGCTGAACGAGCAGGACAGCGGCGTGGGCATGCGCTGTTCCAGCAGATGTTCCATGTTATTGTAGACATGCCAGCCTGCCTCGGCCACCACCTTACTGTCCAGGTCCTCGGCAACCTTACGCGCTATATCTGCAGTAGGCAGGATCACCGTCAGAACTGTGGCGACCTCTTCTTCCGCATCGAGTACCTCGCGAAACTCAAGGCCCGGCAGATCGGCGAGTGCCGCCTTGAAATGGCGCTTCTTGGTCTGCAGCAGATCTATCAGACCCGGTAGTTTGCGCAGTTGCGCCAACAGCACTGCCGCCTGCAGCTCAGTATAGCGAAAGTCCAGCCCGAGAAATGGACGCTCGCCGATCTCGACACCCGTCCGCAACGGGGAATGGCCTTGGTCATGAAACGCGAACGCGCGTCGGTATAGCTCCTCATCGTCGGTGATCACCATACCTCCATCTCCCGACGTGATCGTCTTGTAGATGTTGAAGCTGAAGGCACCCACGTGGCCGACAGAACCGATGGGGCGCCCACTGTAGGCGGCGCCGAAAGCCTGGCAGCAGTCCTCGATCAGGTACAGGTTGTTTTCCTCTGCAACTTTCTTGAGTTCATACAGACGGGCGGGATTGCCCATCATGTGGACAGCCATGATCGCCTTGGTACGGGGGCTGATCTTCGCCTTCACGTCCTCCGGGTCCAGATTAAACGTGCGATCGATCTCAGCCAGGACCGGCACGGCGCCGGTATAGACGATGGCCGAAATGCTGGCCACAAAGGTAAAGCCGGGAACGATCACCTCGTCGCCGGGGCCGATGCCCAGCGCCACCATCGCCGCCAACAGCGCAGATGTCCCTGAATTAACCGCCACCGCGTAGCGTACCTGCGACATGGCGGCGACCTCCTGCTCCAACTGGTAAACTTTGCCCTGAAAGCGCGGGTCGTCCCCATCTGCGGTCGAAATGCCGTAACGATAGAGATAGCCGGCTCGCAACACCTGCAGGACTTCCTCTATCTCCTCTTCACCGACCAGTTCCATGCCAGGTCCGGCCATGTCTTCTTCTCCTGAGTTTCGGCGAACCTATATCATCGCAGAAGGTTCGCAAGATTCTATTGTTGGTGGGCACAGAACCTGGGGCTGGGCATAGGCGTTGTCAGCCGCCGTATCCAGCTACGTTTGTGATAACAGGGGACCATGCAAACTCTTCGTCCAAGGGAAAGATCGGGCGTGTTATATATCTGTAAGGTAACCGGGTGAAATCCAAGTCAGAGTAACCTGGGGTCAGTGCCAGGATCTCGCGCGGTGCGGCGTCGCGCAGCTCCGGCATTAGATAGCCCAGTTTCACAACAACGATTTTGTGCTCAAGCGGCTCGATTCCGGCCTGGTGAAAGTTGTTCAAGGTTGAGAAATACATGCGTCTGTCGGCAACCAGTACACGCACCCCGCCCACGCGTACAGTGGCGATGGCGGCCTCCTTGGAGTCAGGCCCGGCCTGGCAGAGATGTTCCACAGTGCCCGTGACCTCCAACGGGGCGCCATACTCCGTGTCCAACTTGCCACCCAGACTGAGCGATACGGTGGCGCCAACGCCGGCTTCGAAACAGATGCGGGCGGCCGCGTTGTCGGGAATACCGGCCACAATCGCGTCAGGGACGTTCTTAGCTATCAGACGCGAAAGAAAGTGAGGCGCGTCGCCGGGTGTGCCCGCGGTGGGATTGTCCCCGGAATCTGCGATAAAGACGCAGCTTTCCTCAGCTTCCAGGGCGAGATCGATAGCTTCGTCAGCGGACGCGGCGGCTTCCGAATCAAAAGTGAAGTTATGGCGCTGGTCCCACATGGCCTGTGCCAGTCGTTTGGCCTGCCGCCGTGCATGGGGCAGGTGCGGCTCGTCCTCGGCAATAACCACGACGCTGCAGGAGGAATACGGCGCGTCCGCCCAGCCAAAGCCGACCAGTATTTCGGCGGTGAGGATGCCCGGCTGCCGCCCGATTTCGATTGCAAGTTCCAGCAGCGACTTCATAGGGTCAACGTCGGTAGTGGCCCTCTCGCCGGGCAATATCATCGGCACACGCACAAAGACTGGTCGCGGGCGATGAACCCCGCGAATACAGTGCGCGAGCAGCGTCATCGCCCTCTCCAGCGTTTGCGGCGCGTCACGGTGGGGAGCAGTGCGGTAAACCGTCCAAATGTCGGTCTTGTTGGCAAACTCTTCAGTCAGATTGCCATGCAGGTCAAACCTGGCTGAGATCAGGACGTCGTTCCCGACCACCGCCCTGATTGAGCGCACCAGATCGGTCTCGCCGCTCCAGATGTTCTCCACCAGGAGCGCCCCATGCAGGATCAGGCAGATGCCGTCCAATGGGCCCGCCTTCTGGATTCCGTCGACGATTTCGTCTCTCAACTGGAGGTAGGCGCCTTGCTCCACCGTACCAGATGGGCCTAGACCATTGGCGTGCAAAATGGGTACCGGTTCTGCCCCCAGGTCTTCCATCATTTCGGCAAGCGTGGCGTATTTCGGCTTGACCATGGCCCCGGTCGCCGCCCCTGCCGCGTAAGGGGAAAACTGGTTTTCGCCCTCCAATAGCTCCTGACCGCGCCAGACCTGGAAATGTTCCAAGTTAGTAGGTAGAGGAGATGTGTTGAGGGCTTCGTGGCTGATTCCGGCGATTGCTATGCGCATCGTTGTTCTCCCCATGCTTGGCAGGAGCCAGGAACGGCTACACGCCTCCTGGCACCTGCGTACACCGGCGCAAATGCGAACAGAACTGCACTGGCCTTTGTTTCTGGACCGCGTTGTCCGAGGTCACCTGGAAAGTCCGCTCTGCATTCGGTTCTGTATGGTTGGAACACGATGCACGCGTCTTGGAGTGAGATTGCCGCCCGGTTAGGGTGTCGCCGGAGGTGAAGGCTACTTGACGGCGCCGCTGGTCATGCCCTGCACCACCCAACGCTGGAAGACGACAAATATGATCATCAGGGGGATGCTGGTAATTGTGGACAGGGCCATTATCGAATTCCAGTCCCTGACAAATTGGCCGAAGAATGCGGCCAGCCCGATGGTGAGTGGCTGCGAACTGGGTGTGTCGGTCAGTGTTACTGCCAAAAGGAACTCATTCCAGGCGAATATGAAGGCAAATGTACCCGTGCCCACTATGCCGGGGACCGCCAGTGGAATCAGTATCTTTTGCATGGCTTGCAGGCGGGTACAACCATCTATCATGGCCGCTTCTTCGAGATCAACAGGGATGGCGTCCATGTACCCTTTCAACAGCCAGATACAGATGGGCAAAATGAAGGCGGAATTCACAACAATGAGTCCAAGAACCGTGTCGTAGAGTCCAACCAGGTGCGCCAGACGGAAATAAGGGACGATCAGGGTTACGGTCGGCAGCATCAGCAGTGCCATGATGCCCAACAACATGATCCGTCCCCCTCCCATCTTGAAACGTGAAAAGCCATAGGCTGCCAGGAGTCCAAGAACGATAACGATGGCCAAAGTTGACAGGGCTATTGTCGAACTATTGACGAAGTATATCCTGTATGTCTCATTCTCAATAAGGGATGCCATATATTCAAAAGTGAGTTGATTTGGGTCCAGTCGGGGGGGATAGGTCAACACCTCCTTGATAGGACGCAGCGCGGCATTGACCATCCAGACCACAGGCGTAAGAATGACAATAGCCGATATAGTTGTCAGACTTACAATAAAAACCTGGTGTATAACATAACTGTACCTGAATCTAAAATCAGAAGCTCGTTTCACCCGCCTCGCTCCCTTGAGACAACAGCCTCAGATAAATGATGATCAGGATAGCAAGCATCAGTAGCATGAGAGTGCTGATAGCCGCGCCGTAGCCGAGATTGCCATCGAGCAGGGCAGTCTTATAGATATAGTAGGCTACAGTCTCTGTGCTGCGGAGAGGACCACCCCGGGTCAGCATTCTGATCAGATCGACGTGACCAATGGTGGTGATGATGTCGATGGTCGAGATAGCGATCAGGATAGGGCGTAGCTGCGGCAAGGTGACGTGCCAGAACCGTTTCCAGGCGCTGGCGCCGTCAACCTTGGCCGCCTCGTACAGTTCGGCCGGGATCGCCTGCAGACCGCCAAGAATGATGATCATATAGAACGGGTAGGACTTCCAGGTATTGACCGCCACCACCGAAGCCATGGCCAGGCCCGGTTTGGCCAGAAACTCAATTGGAGCATCCTGACCCAGGACTCCTACCCACAGATAGTTCAGGAGGCCAAATGGGTGGTAGAGAAGGGTCCACATGAGGCCCGAAGCTGCCGTTGAGAAAACCCAGGGCAGAATCAACAGACCGCGCATGAAATTTCTCACAGTTGTATTGAACCAGGTTTCATTCAGCAGTAAGGCCAGCCCCATGCCAATTGCGATATGCAGAATGACCGAGGCAGCTGTGAATAGAACAACGTTTCTCAGACTGTTCCAGAACCATTGATCCTGTAGCAGTTCCAGATAGTGCTGCAGTCCGACGAATTGTAGTACTCCTGCATCTACGTCGGTCATACTCATTTGGAGGGTGCGCAACAGAGGGAAGATGCTGACGAGGAGCAAGAACAGAATGGCCGGCGCTACAAAGAAGTAGCCATTGAGCAGGCGCCGGGTTACCTTACGGGGAACCAGCCCAGGTTGAGGCATTTCACCTACCGTGCCCTTGTCGGACGGCTCCACAGCGGCTGAGCGAGTCGTCCCGCCTTCATTCATACGGTTTCTCTATGGTTTCCAATGGAGACTTGGGCTGTGTTATGGGCTGCCACGTGCGCCTTGCAGGTCCGGGACAGCTGCAGGATCTGACAAAACGGGAACTGTGGCCCTCGATGGCATCGGCTGTTCTCGCTCCGAAAGAAACCATAAAGGGCCACATCAAGCCATTACCTCTTACTGTGCGTTGTCCAACTCCTCCTGCCAGATAGCGGCCGCTTCATCCAGCGCAGTCTGGGCATCCTTTTCTCCTGCAAGCACCTGCTGGAAGGATAGCTGGAAGGCATCCCGCAGCTTCTGGGCTTCGGGAAGGGGAGAGAAGAGGATGTTGTGATCGGGATCCTGATTTGCGAAGTCGGGGACGTATCTCAGCATGGGATCGTCAGAGTCTGCAAGCGAGGCGACAGCAGCGTTCGTCGCCCACAGCAAGCTGACCTGCTTGGTCATGTTGAGTGACACCTCATCCGAATAGATGTATTTGAAGAACTCCCAGGCTTCTTCCTTATGTGGAGAATTGGCGGCGATACCCATGCCGCTGCATGCCCAGGAGTAGCCGCCCGTCTTGTGTCGCCAGGCCGGCGCATAGGCCATCTTGATATCGGGATCGATCTGTTTCGCTTTGGTCCAGATGAACGGCCCGTCGATGATCGCCGACGTCTGTCCGCTGGCAACGAACTCCAGCATCAGAGCCTGATCCTCTCCAAACGACCCAGGCACGACCAGGCCCATGTCGTAGAAGTCCTTCCACCACTGCATAGCGGCGACCCCTTCAGGAGAGTTGAAGGCCACGTTGCCGTCTGCATCAAGCATCTGGCCGCCTTCCTGGGCGAGGCGGAAGTTGAAGTACCGCAATAAGAGGAAGCCACCGTCTTGCAGCGGCATACTCATGCCATAGGAATTCGACTCCTCGTCCCGCAGTGCTTCCAGGACTGCCACGAACTCATCCCAGTTGGTCGGCGGCTCAAGCCCCTTCTCGGCGAATACGTCAACATTGTAGGCGAACTGATAGGGAATGAGATAGAGGCATAGCCCCCTGGTCTTGCCCAGGAAGTCCATCGGCGTGGTTGCCGTCAGTTTGGCGGCAAACTCGGGATCATCTGCCAGCCAAGGGCCGAGATCCTCAATGAAACCCTGCTTGGTCAGGCCGGCTATCCATGTAGACTCTGTACCAAAGAGATCGTAGGACTCACTCCCGCCGGCGGCGGCGGCCTGGAGCTTGCCGGCCATTTCGGGCCAGGGAACATCGATTACTGTGACTTTGATGTTTGGATGCAAGGCTTCGAAGTCAGCGATGAGTTGACCGTGATTGTCCGGCCCCCATTCATTGACCCACCATTGCAGCCAAGTTATCTCTACAACTTCGTCCTCCATCGCATCGGCGGGTGCAGCAGCTTCTCCCGACGCCGGTTGCTGCGCGACACAGGCCGATAAGATAGCAGCCAACATCAGTATGGCTGCAAACATCAGGTACCGTGAGTTTCTCTGCATGGGTTTCCTCCTGTGGAAACTTGGGAAGGATGGTTTGAAACCGTTTTGAGGTTCGGTCTTACACACTCTGATCTCAACAGGACGAAGGAGAGTCATCACGGTTCGCCCTGTGGTCTGTCCGGCCGGTTGGTAGCAACTTTCAGGGATTCCGGAGAGGGTAGCAACCTACCCAGGCATGGAGTTTTGCCCCAGTGACACATGCGAAGATTGAAATGAGGGCAAGGAGTTATTACACCCGGCTGTCTTAGAGAACAAGACTTGCTTTAGCGAAAGAAATGGGGAACCATAGGTTGAGGGCCCTCTGAAACCCTTGTACCTGCTTACTTATACTACAGTGGGAACGAGGCCGTCAAGGAGATTTTTTCGTCTTGTGCGGCTAGTTTTCCAATGTGCTCCGACCAGATTTCGGTAGACGACAAGCTTCAGCAGAGGGGCGCGGCAGCCTGGCATCTTCAGGTAGCGAAATTGGTGACTGAATTGTCGGTCAAGCGGTCACTCTCCGCTCAGTCAGCCTGAATCGCCGACTCCGGGCAAACGCCGAAGCGGAGGTCTGTTACCCGTCTGAAACACTTCAACCAGGAGGGCTATTTGTCTGCATCAATCCAGTTCCGCCCAGTGACAGTGGCGCGGCTTTCTGACCTGACAGAGTTTTCGCGGTGCCACGGCAAGTTCCGCTACTGTTCTTGCATGCGGTGGCGTATGACCAGCTCCGCCTATCGCCGTTCATCAAAGCTGGAACGTGTGAAGGCGCTCGAAGAGTTGGTGCGCGCGGGTACGCCTGTCGGAATCCTCGCTTATCATGAGGAGCAACCGGTCGCGTGGTGTTCGATCGCGCCGCGGTCGACCTACCAGGCACTGGAACGCTACCGCGCGCTGCCGCGCATCGACGACTCGCCTGTCTGGTCGATAGCATGTCTTTTCGTAGATCGCCATTTCCGCAGGCAGGGCCTAACGGGCTCGCTGTTGAGCGCAGCCGCCGACTACGCTCGCGCCCACGACGCGCCTGCTGTCGAAGGCTATCCGGTGGCGCCGGATGCCCCCTCGTACACCTATATGGGAACGCCGGACACGTTTCTCCGCGCCGGCTTTGTGGATGTGACGCCGGCAGGTCAGAAGAGGTTGGTGATGCGCTACAACCTATTTTCTGAGGAAAGCATGTCGTTTTGATATACTTGAGCGGACATGCTATTTTTTTAGGCAGGAGAGAAGTGTCCACAGTGAAACATGAGTCGCAGGAAAGCATAGATGTTTGTGCCGCTACTTCGAGCAGTAGTTTCGCTGCTGACGCGGATAACGCGCCGCACGAGATGCTGGTCCAGGGCATGGATAAAAGAGGACACCAATGGGTGTCTCTGACAACTGTGAAAGGCAGGGGCAATCAGCCTGGCATCGGTCTGGACTGTTCTGCCTCCCTACTGGATCTAATGGAAGAGCTGGAGCAGATCCCATGAACATTTCTGAACTTACGCACATCTGGAGCGAAGCGCCCCAGCTTTCGGACGCCCTCTCCAAGTTTCCCCAATCGGTCACGCGCCTGATCGCCGACCCGGCTGACCCAGTGGGCAGCGCCAAGCCGGCCCAGGCCATTCTGGCCGCCGCGGCAATCCGCTATAATGACGACGTCTTTGACCGCTTGCCTAATCTGCGCATCCTCGTGCGCACAGGTATCGGCATCGACAACGTAGATCTTGACGCCGCCACCCGCCATCGCGTAGTTTTCTGCAACACGCCGGACGGTCCCACCGAGTCGACGGCCGAACACACGGTTGCCTTAATGCTCGCAGTGGCCAAACAGGTAAAACCAGGTATGGCGCAGCTGGCAGCCGGCGACTTCGCGCCCAGAGGGTTGCCGATGGGCACTGAACTAATGGGAAAGACGCTCGGGCTGGTGGGGCTAGGCCGCATCGGCGGGCGCGTTGCCCACATTTGCGGGCAGGGATTCGATATGCGCGTGCTGGCCTTCGATCCCTACATTTCGGCTGAACGGGCCGCGGAGCTTGGCGTAGAACTCGCTGATCTGGACACGGTCATCGCCAGCGCCGACTTTCTCAGCATGCACGCACCTTCCACGCCGGAAACGTACCATCTGATGAACGCCGACCGCTTCGCGCAGATGAAGACGCAGGCAGTCCTGCTCAATCTGGCCCGCGGCCCATTAGTGGACCCGAACGCATTATTGGAAGCGCTGGACAACGGGCAGATTCTTGGCGCGGGGCTCGATGTGTTTGACCCGGAGCCGCCCCCGGTCTCGTCGCGACTGCGCACCCATCCCAAGATCGTGGCGACCCCTCACTCGTCGACGACAACGATCGAAGGCCGCGGGCGCATCGAACACATGGCTGTGGACGCGGTGCTCGACTTCTTCAACGACCGACAGCCGAAAGATATCTGCAACCCTGCTGTTCTGGAATACGTTCAATTTGGCGGTAGTTAAGGAGCAGGCAGCCGCTCTTGCGCGCTGCAGGACCAATACGAGTGCGAAGAGATCCTCTTCAAGGTTTACCGGGACCGGCGACTATACGCACCGCAGGCCGGCATCACTTTGTAGGCCGTTTGGTTCTGAGTTTCCGCGAGTCTACTCGACAGCGACCAGTGCGTGTGCGCGCAATGGAGGTACTCGTACCACAAGATAGTTGCCATCGACTCGGTAGGTGAGGTCGTTGTGCGGCGGCGCATATACACGCTTCACGCCCTCCAGTTCCAGCCGTGTCAGGTCCAGCCGAATCTCCAGGTTGTCCAGAACCAAGCCATTCTCCTCGTCGAACGAGGGTCGGTCCGGCGAGCCGATATGATGGTTGACTAAGTGGACGACATAGCGCCCTTCCTGGCGGTTGAGCACCACTTCGACACCGGCCGGCGCGGTGGTCTCAAGCACGGGCCTGGTCACGACTTCGCCCACGAGCACATTGATCAAGCGTTTAATCCACACATTAGACAGACCCCCCGTGCGCAGCGGCCATGCAGCATACCAGCATACGCCCTTGCCGTAGTGATTCCGGCATAGCCCAGGGTGGGCCTGATCCTCGTCCGGCGGCGCGTTGCCCCACATCACCGTCGTGCCGCTGGTCCGGTTTGCTTCAGAATATACGAGATCGCCCAGCACGCTGGCACCGTTCAGCCTAACTTCGACGGGAGGCGCATCGTCCGCGAACATGGCAAATGGGGTAACTCGGGCGGCAAGGGTCTCGTCCCGCAGTCGGACACTCACATAAGGCAGACCGGGATCGCGCTGGAACGATACGCCGAACAGATCGGCTAGGCCGAAGTCGTCGCGGCGACGCCCCTGTTCGTCCCACAAGGAGCTGTACCCGCTTGCCAGCAGCCTGCCGCCCTGCGCCACATAGTCCCGCAGCCGCTCGATCTCGGCATCGGAGAGCGCGGCCTGGTCAGCCAGCACGACAAGACTGTAGGACTCCAGATCATCGAGGCTGCGGAGAATGTCGTACTGATAGTGGTGATCCAACAGGGCTTGGTGAATATTCTCCACGCCCTCGGTCATGAGATACCAGAAGAGCGAGGCGGAGCGAGGCTTGGTCAGGAGGGGAATGCCAATTTCACTGACCGATTGGGGCTGGCGCAACCAGGGTTCGAGCTCGATGGTTGGTCGAAAGATCTGTCCAAAGCCGCGATATTGGGCATGGTCGGTCGAGCCGTCGGGGTAAGGAAACTGACCTAGAACGCTGCTGCCGCCGTGCGCCAGGCTGATGGCATTCTCCATTTGCAGCAGGGGGGCCGGCTTGTGGTCATAGCGGCACCACAGGCCGCCCAGCGGGCCGCCCGGCAGGCCGGCCGAGACGAGCACTTCGAACGGTTTCCCTGTCGCCCGGCCCCAGCGGGAAATGAAACTCTGGCGCGTGTACAGAGGCGCATGACCCTCGATTGAGACGAGATCGGCATAGTCGAAGGGATCACCGGGGCTGTTGGCGCCGTTGTAGGAAATCAGAGCTTCCGGATTGTGTGTGCGCAGTATGTCCATCGCCTGCAACAGGAAGTCTTCCCCCTTGCCGAGAAGAAATTGGTAGGCCTGCTCGGCGTGGTTGGCCAGGAACGGTTGGCCGACGATCTGTTGCACAGACAGATCCCCGAACAGTGGAGTCCCCACCTGTGAGTCGGGCGTTACGAGCAGGGGCAACCGCTCTCCGGTCTCTTCCTCATAGCCCTTTTGGCAACTGAGGCAGTAACAGGGCGAGGGCAGTGAGTTAGACATCCACTCCGTCTGAGGAACGTTCCTGACATAGGGCATGATGTCCAGCCAATAACCATCGACCGCGTAGCCCTGCGCCAATTCGCGAATCTGCTGAAGGGCATAGTCCATATAGCCGGAACTCCAGCAGGCCATATAAAAAGGCCCGACCTTGCAGGGATCCCCCCAAACGTTGACGGCGCGCCACTCCGGGTGCAGGCCGAGCGCGTAGTTATCGAAGCAGACGCTGAAATAAGCGATCAGGCGGATATCGCGTTTGCGCAGGGCAGCCAGCAGCTCGCCCACCACGTCGTGCGGATAGGAAAGACCCAGGGAACAGGGGTAGTAACAGATCCCGTGATGATCTTTGGTATAGAGCTCCACACAGTCTACGCCGGCCGCGGCCAGTGAATCAGCATACTCCTCGGCATCAAAGGCCGCGCCGCGCTCTTTTGCCCAAAGCGGTGAGGCGTAGATGATATGTACCTTGCGAAAAGTCTGTGCGAACCAGTTCATCGCTATTGCCGCCTTTCCTATGTGTATTTTTCGCCTGGGAGCTGGTGGGGGCTCGATCCTCCGGCCTGCACAACGAAGCAACATTCGTGCAAAGCAGGGGCAGAAGTTCTCTCAGTTTCACAGCGAGGAAGACGAAGAACGCGCTACTGCTCAGCGGATGGCGCCCATCGTCATGCCCTTGGTAATCTGCTGCTGGAAGAGGAAATAGACGATGATCAGGGGCATCGCTGCCGAGACCATGGCCGCGAATTGGGGGCCAATCGTCGATTCGCCCATCATCGCTTTGGGCGCGTAGGCGATGACGGCAAGGGGCATCGTTTGCGCCTCTGACCGGTCCATGAGCACCAGAGCGAAGAAGAGTTCGCTCCAAACCCAACTGACGTTGATGATGGCCATGCTGGCGATAGCGTTGCGCGAGACGGGGATCACGACCCTCCAGAAGACGCCGAAGCGGGAACAGCCGTCGATCTGCGCGGCTTCCTCCATCTCGACGGGGAAACTCAGGAAGTAGGCCCGCATCAGCAAAACGGTGAAGGGCACGCCCATGGTAGTGTACATTAGCGTCAGGCCCAACAGATCGTTGCGCAATCCGAACCGATTCATCATAAAGAATACAGGGATGATCAGGACGTGGACTGGAACAGCCAAGCAGAGCAGAAAGGTCTGTTGGGTAGCGGCACTGCCGGAGAAGCGGCCGCGCGCCAGCGCATAACCGGCCAGCGAAGAGACCGTCAGCAACAGTGCCAGCGTGCCGACCGTCACCACGATACTGTTGCGCATGTAGAGCGCCAACGGCCGGTTGTTGACGCCCTCCCCCATCCAAACACTGACGTAATTCCCGAAATTCAGTCCGGTGGGCAAGGCGAATGGCGCGTTCAGAATCTCGGAATCGGTCTTGAGAGAGGTATTGAGAAGGAAGAGCACCGGGTAGAGTTCGACGATAAACCAGACGACCAGCGCAGCCATCATGATGCCGGAAAGCAGGCGCGCAACAACCGACGCTAAAGTACCGGTTCGCCTGTCGTTCATTTCCAATTTCCCGTTTTCAGAACTCAACCGCATCGAATTTCACAACTCGCTGGTAAATGTAGGTCAACGTAAACACAATCAGGAACATTACCACGGCTACGGCTGAAGCATAGCCGTATTTCTG
Source organism: Caldilineaceae bacterium (assembly GCA_963662575.1). Lineage (GTDB taxonomy): Bacteria > Chloroflexota > Anaerolineae > Caldilineales > Caldilineaceae > Bin5. Next base: position 2,868,585 of record OY759723.1, on the reverse strand, counting down.
CGTCTCGAACCCTTGCCGAAAGAGGAATGTCCCCAATACTGCGGTGCCGTTGCCCGGGCCCCCCTTGGTCATCACCCACACCAGGTCAAACACTTTGAGAGAAAAGATGATCTGCAGGATGCTGATCGATGCGACCACGGGGCGCACGAGGGGGAAGATCAGGCGCCACGTACGCTGCCATTCACTGACGCCGTCGATGGTGGCGGCATCATGCAAGTCCTGCGGGATACCCTCGATAGCCGCCAGAATGACGATCATTGGGAAGCCGGCATACTGCCAGATCGGTACAATAATCACCGCGGCCAGCGCGTACTTCACATCGGCCAGCCACGGCAAGGCCAGGACATCCAATCCAATTGCGCGCAGAAAGGTGTTCAGAAGGCCCCAGTTGAACTCGTAGATGCGAACCCACAGGGCCGCGACCACGACGACCGAGAGCATGACCGGCAGGTAGTATCCCACGCGGAAGGCGCGCCAGCCGCGCACGCGACGCGAGATAACCGTCGCCAGCAGATAGCCGATGCCGACGGTTCCCAGCGTGACCACCAGCGCAAAGACGAGCGTATGCCAGGTGGACCCCCAGAAGAAGCGGTCGTCAAGCAGGGCTTCGAAATTGGCAAGGCCGACAAACTTGCGCGCGCCCAACCCTTTCCATTTGAAAAAGCTCAACATTAGCGAATTGGCCAGGGGGTAGGCCAGAAAGAGCAGCAGGAGCAGAATAGCGGGCGCGAGAAACAGGTACCAAATCCCCTCTCGATTCCACCACTTGGTCAGGCGCAATCCTAAACGAGGGGAGAGAAAGGCGGAGTCAGAAAAGAGAGGCGTTGTCTGCCTCCTCCCGTCTCCTCCCTCATTTCTCCTATCATGACCAGAGCTTCCTCGCGCCACGCCACTCCTCCCCTGCGTAACTCCAGCCCTACTGATTGGTCAACTCGGCCCGCACTTTGTCGGTCTCCTCCTGCTGCATGGCCGCCGCCTCTTCCGGCGTGAGACTGCCGGTCAGCATCAGGTCGATCGAGGCCTTCAGAGAGGCGAGCAACTCCGGCGGAACAACACCCTCATAGAGCGTAGGCGCGCCGGCCGCGGCAATCTCAGTCAACATGCCGGCCATGTCGGGGCCAAGCACCTGCTCCACCTCTTCGGCTGGCAGGTCAGTCCGCCCCGGCGGGCCGCCGAGCTTCTCAGCCCACAGCACCATGTTTTCCGGCTGTAGGATATAGGCGATCACGTCCTTGGACGCCTCCACATTGTCCCGATCCTCGAAAGCGATTAGGCAGTTGGCAACGAAGGAACCCATCTCGCCGTAGTTGTCCTGGTCCAAGCGCGGGTAGTAAAAGTAGCCCCAGTCGAAGGTGGTCTCTTCGGGCAGAGAGGTCGCGCCTGTCGACCAGCTTCCGTCCTGGAACATGGCCGCTTTGCCGGAGAGGAAGAGCGACTTAGACTGGCCGTAGTCGGTGATGCCGGCGTAGCCCTCCATCAGCAGACCGCTGTCGGCCATGTCCTTGATGTACTGGTAGATGCGCACACCATTGGGGTCGGTCCACTTGTGTTCGAGCGACCACTCCGGCGCGTCGGGCATCCAGTTGAGGAGAAACGCCTGGTACTCCTGCTCGGTCCAGGAGCGCAGCATCAGTCCGTCCGGCAGGTGGCTGCGAACGCCCATTTCATAGGGGGTGGTGAGCGTCTCATAGCCAGCTTCCCGGATCTTGTCGCCGAGCGCGTAGAACTCTTCCCAGGTCGTCGGTGGCTCCACACCCGCCTCGGCAAAGATATCCTTATTGTAGTAAACCATCGGCGTCCAGACGGCATCGAGGTTGACGCCGTAGCGGCTGCCGTCGGTGTGCGTAAAGTAGTCGAGCGTACCCTGCGGGAAGGCCTCGTTCCAGCCTTCGCTTTCATAAAGGTCATCCAACGAGGCCAGCATGCCGGCATCCATCATATCGTTGAACTGTGCGAAGCGGCCGCACCACCACCAGGAGAGGTCGGGGCCGTCGGAGACGGCGAACATCGTTGTAGGAGCCGTCTTCTGCCAGCTCATATCATCGCCCTGCACATCGACGATGATCTCGACATTGGGATTCTCCTCCATATAATTGTCGGTGAGCGCGGTCACGGCTTCGGCGACGATTCCGCCCAGAGCAGTCATGCGCAGGGTCACCATCTCTTCTTCCGCCGCCTCGGCCGCGGTGTCGGCGGCAGGGGCGGCAGGGGCGGCACAGGCTGTCAATATCATCATCACAGCGATGACGACAAGCATCGGGGGGTACAGTCTACGAAGGGTACTCATCGACGGTCCTCCTCTGGGTGAATTGAATTAGCAACTCTTTGGGGAATAAGTATCTTTCTTGCGTTGAGAGAGGCAGGTCCTCCAAGCCATGCACAGTCTCTGGTAACTTTGCACGGGTTTCGCCTGTTAGCCTATTCTCGCAGTTCTGGCGCAGAACCGCAATCGTCGTATTTCAGGAGGGAGGAAAGTCAACCAGCGCAGTGCGGGCGCATCTCACGATTGTGCCGGCTCTTCATACTGCACATCCACTGCGGTCACGCGCGGTGTGCCGCTTCCGTTCCACGCGCCCAGGGCCAACTTGTACTGTACCCACTGACCGGCAGTTTCTACCGACTGCACAGCCTGCGGACTTTCAAACCACTCTACGCCTTCGCCAGGACCTTGCCACAACGCCTCTTCCAGCTTCTCGGCCGTGTCGGCATACCGCAGTTGAGCCTTGACCCAGGTGCGGGGCGGCGTTTCCGCCTCCCATGCAATTCCCGTCACCTGGGCGCCCGCCGGCAGCTTGTACGGCGCCGACATATAGTACTCCTCCGCGCCGCGGTCGGCGATGCTGTGCGGGCTAACCGCGGTCATCCCGTGCGGGCCTGACGTCGGCAGCCGCGTAACGCGCTCTGCGCTGAAGCCCTCAGGGCCATTCCACCAGACTGCTGAAAAGCCAATATGGTCGCCCTCCACCTTGTGGTTGGCGATCGCCAGGTCGACCCAGCCATTGCCGTTGAAATCGGCGGCGACACAGCCGGACGCAGAGTGTGTGAACAGGCGCGTGCGGTCTGACGCGGCGAATCCGCGCCCGGCGCGATTCCAGTAAAGGAATGAGTCGATGTCCCGTTCGCGGCCGTTGTGATAGGAGCAGATGAAGAGGTCCAGCAAGCCGTCGTTATTGAAGTCGGCCACGGCCATCGAGTTGACCGCGCTGGCAGGCAGCAGCGTGCGCCGGTCCTCGCACAGGCCGTCCGGTCCGTTCCAGTAGATGTAAACAAAGGAGTCGTGCGGACCGTCCTGGGAGGTCATATGGCCGCCGATGATCAGGTCCAGATAGCCGTTGCCAGTCAGGTCGGCGGCGCGTGCGCACGCGCCGCGCACAACTGACAGCGGCTGGCAGCGGTCCATGCTGAAGCCTTCCGGTCCACCCCACAGAATGAAGCTGCGGTCATACGCGATTTGGGGCACCACCAGATCCAGCCAGCCATTGTTGTTGAGATCGGCCAGGTAGATCCAGCGCGGCTCGTTGTATACGACGCCCTCATATTCCATGCGTATCCGCTGCGAGTTGGCCGTGTCGAAGCATAGCCCGGTCGCGGGGTCAGCGGCGGCGCCGTAGTAGAGAAGCAGATCGGGATTGTCGAAGCCGCAAAAGATCAGATCAAGATAGCCGTCGCGGTTGATGTCCCCGACGCAGACGCCGTGCGCCCGCGCTGTCGGTAGGATCCAGGTTGGTTCGTCTGCAAATCCCTGCGGCCCATTGCGCAGCAGGTAGGAGCCCGGATCACGGTCAACCGAGTTCTCCGATGCATTCGCCAGCACGACATCAACATAGCCGTCATCGTCGAAATCGCAGCAGACGGCCTCGACCGCGCCCCAGCCGGGCAGCTCCTGACGCCGCTGCGGCGAGAAGCCGTCCGGTCCACCAAAGTAGATCGAGGGACTGATGTTGCCCAGGCGGTTACGGCCAAAATGGTTGACAAAGATGACCTGCGGCCGCGCGTCCGGGCCCTCCTGCGCTACTAGAACGCGGCGGGCATCGTGGCATGGGAGCGGAACCGGATCGGGGTCGATACCGGCGTGCGTACCGCGATAGATGAGCGAGTCGGAACTGTAGGAGTCAGCAGTATGGGTCTGACACAGGATCACATCGGCGCAGCCGTCGCCGGTCAGGTCATTGACAGCGACGTCGCAGGCGTGTTGGCTTCTGAGAGAGGTGCGGCGGGTCTCGTCAAACCCGCCCTCGCCGCCCCAATAGATCCACGAGAGCTCTCCTTCGTCAGATGGCTCGCGGCAGGCCAGCACGAGGTCATCGTAGCCGTCGCCATTTACATCGCCCACTGCAACTGCCATTGCGCCCGCACAACCAAGCACCAGCGGCGTACCCAGGCTTCGATCCGCGCCGACAGGCACGAGGGAGACATCCTGTGGCTGGGGCAGGAACAGGTGGGGGACGCCGTCCAAATGGACTATGCCGGCCAGCGGCCTGGCCTCCTCAACGTATTCTGCATATTGCACCGCCGACCCTGGCGCACTGGACACCACTGTCTCAGGCTCATGGCAGACTGTGACCCGCCCAGATTCGATGCCGTCGGCGCCGCCCCAGTAGACTGACACTTTTCCGTCGCCAGTGCGCACGACCAGGTCGGCGTAGCCGTCGCCATCCAGGTCGCCGGCCGCCAGTTGCTCCGCGGCGATATCAAGGTCGACGAACCTATGCGGCTCGAAACCCAGTTTGGTCTGGTAGAAGATGCGCAGCGAACCCTGGCTGACAAAGGCCAGGTCGGGACGGCCGTCACCATTGAAGTCCCCAGCCGCCACAGACTCGCATTGTGGAACCGGCAACTGCTGCTGGCGGCGCTCGCTCATACCATCAGGCGCGCCATAGTAAATGATGGCATTGAGGTCAGGACGAATCCCGTTGTTTCGCATCCCCAAAACCAGGTCGTCATAGCCGTCACAATTTAGGTCTGCGACCGCGCCCGTCCACGCGCCCTCCGCCGGCAACTCCGTGAGGCTCGCATCCCCCAACGGATCCACGTACACGTAGGCCGGCGGACGCTCCTGGTGGTTCTGGCTGTTGCAGAAGACCAGGTCCAGGTAGCCGTTGCCGTTGAGGTCGTACTGGTGGATGCGCTGCAGCACGCCGGCGCGGGAAACGTACAGGTTCTGGCCTGCGTTGCCGAATAGGCCCTGGCGAAAGCTCTCGAATCCGCGGGTCGTCCAGATGGAAGTCATTAATCGGGACTGTAAACCGAATGAAAAGTGTTGTCAATCCGGGAAATCCTGCCCTTACCAGTGCAAACCCCTTGATGAACCACTGTTTTAGGGAAATCTTACCCCGGATATGTGAACTGCCGTTCATGAAGCGCCGCGGCTGGGAAATCAACGCACTGACTTCCCCTTGCCGAATTGCGACCTGCCAGCCTGAGTATGATGATGTGGCTTCTTTCTGAATATGAATGTTTCATTCACCTCGCAAGGTGAAACAGACCCGGGGTAGGCGAAATAGAATACTTTCACTATACTTGCTTGTGGTAGAATGCTGACCCCAGTCCCGGAAAATCCCTTTACACATATTTCAGACATGGGAGCATCCAGATGGCAGTTCAACAGGTTCTTCTGCTAGGACATCCAAAACTGTACGAAGTCTGCGAGCCAGTTCGTCGGGAGGAAATTGGGGGCCTTGAACCGGTTATCCAGGATCTGCATGACACGCTGTTCGATTTTCGCCGCAAATATGGCGTCGGACGCGCGATCGCCGCGCCCCAGATCGGCGTTATGAAGCGCATTGTCTACATGTATATTTCCTCCTCAACCGTCTTCTTCAACCCGGTCCTTGACCAGCAGAGCGAAGAAATGATCACACTGTGGGATGACTGCATGTGTTTTCCCGATCTGGTCGTAAGGGTCCAACGGCACAAGGAGTGCCGAATAACTTTCCGAGACAGAGGATGGCAACAGCACACGATGCCGCTAGAGGATGATCTGTCAGAACTGCTTCAACACGAATGCGATCATTTGGACGGCGTGTTAGCAACATCGCGGGCAATAGACGCCAGATCTTTTGCCCTACGCAGTCAGAAAGAATTCCTGGCCTGAATCTGAGGCCCGCTCCAATACCCCGATATCTGTTGCGCCCGGCTCGCTACTCTATCTTCCCTTCTTACTTAATTTTCGCCACATCCAGAAAGCTGAATACTTCCCATTGGTGGGCGCGCGTGACAGTCGGCGCTGATATCGAGTTGATGGTAGACTGGTGTTGTGCCTTCTTTGCCGACTGTACCAGGTGGAAAACAAGACTATGCGGGCCTTTGGCAGGGAGCCAGTAAGCAGAGATGGCTACGTGAAACAGTCCGACGGACTCGGTTTCGGGCTGGACCTGAGCAGGCAGGCGTTCAGACGGGCTGTCTACCAGGACTGAACTCGAACTGCAGGTCACATCACAATCGCAGGGGGAAGCTATGTCAGAGAGCGCGTCTTTGAAGCAACGCATTCGCAGGGGAGACATCGTGATCGGTGTGTCCGCTCCCTTTAACGCCAGCAAGAGCCAGCTGGAAGACATTCTGAGCAAGGACAGCTACGACTTCCTGTCGGTGGACAGCCAGCATTCGCCCTACAACGAAGAGAGAGTGGTGGAAATCTGCGGCCTGGCCGCGGAGTTGGGTATCCCTGTCCAATTTCGCATCAAGCACACGCGGCACGCCTACCTGATCGGCAATATCCTGGATCTGGGCCCGCTCGGCATCGAGATTCCGATCGTGGAGGAGGAGGCGACGGTGGATGAAGCGGTCGAAGCCTTCTACTATCCACAGGTCGGCAGGAGGAGTTGGGGCGGCGCGGCGCGTTATGGCATCGAGGGCCGCGACGTTCGCTTGGAGTATGCGGACTGGTGGAACCGCACCGGAATTCTGTGCCTTCAGATGGAGTCGGTTCGCGCCGTAACCAATGTGCGCAAACTGGCCAAACCGGGCGTTGACTGCCTAACCTGGGGGCCGAACGACCTGCTCTTTGACCTGGAAGCCCACCCGGAACACCCCTTCAAGACGGTCGACGACTGTGTGCGCCACGCGCTCAAACAGTTGCAAGGCTCGGACACCAAAATCAGCTTCAGGAGCTACTCGCCCGACATTCGCAACAAATACATTGACATGGGCGTCACAGTATTGATGGAAAGCCCGATCCCATAGCACCAGAATGATGGCAGCGTTGCTGGCGCCTGGCCGCGAACCACTGTTAGCCACTTCAGTAGCAGAGGAGGGGAAATGGCAGCACATCATGGCGGATTCAATTTCAAGGCCGTTGAGGGGTGGGGCCTGGGGGCAAACGGCCGCGTCTTCGGCGGTGTGACGCCGGCGGTGGCGACTGATTCGCGCGACCGCGTCTACATCGCCCGCCGCGAACCTCCGGCGATTCTGGTCTATGACCGTGAGGGCAATTTTCTGACCGCGTGGGGCGACGACCTCTTCAAGAACCCGCACAGTGTCTGGTTCAACGAACAGGACCAGCTTTACGTGGCCGATGTCGATGACCATACGGTTCGCAAGCTCGATTCCGACGGGCGCGTGTTGCAGACGTTGGGCACGCCCGACAAGGTTGGCGAGCCGGGTCAGCCGTTCAACCAGCCGACCTGGGCGGTGGAAGCGCCTTGGGGCGACCTTTACGTCTCCGACGGATACGGCCAGTTCCGCGTGCATCGCTTCTCCGCCGACGGGACGCTGCTGCAGTCGTGGGGAGAGGAGGGTACAGGGCCGGGCCAATTCGCCCTGCCCCACTGTCTGCGTGTGGACAGCCGCAACCGCGTGTTGGTCCTGGATCGCGAGAACAGACGCCTTCAGATCTTCGATGCGGAGGGAAACTACCAGGGCGAGTGGACGGACCTGGACGGCCCCAACGACCTCTATATCGACAAGGATGACAACGTCTACATCGCCGAAGGAAACTACCGCATCAGCATCTTCAACCTGGACGGAGAATTACTGGCCCGCTGGGGAGAACACGGCGAGGCCGCGGGCCAGTTCGCCGATCACCCGCATGGCCTGTGGCTCGATTCCCGCGGCGACCTTTACATTGCCGAAGTCCCTTTTCTCGACAACCGACTGCAGAAATTCACCCGAGAATGAAACGGGAGATTCATCATGCTCACTACCCAGCAGGTAGCACACTTTGACACATTCGGCTTCCTCTTCTTGCCGCGACTTTTCTCGCCTACCGAGATAGCGGAAATTCGCCGCGCAGCAGATGCGCTGTGGAGAGAAGAGCGCGGAGGGGGTCCCGACGAAGGGGCATACCAGCATGTCGCGCCATTCCTCGAATCGAGCCTCGAGCTTTCCTCACTCGTTGAAGACGACCGCATCTACCTGACAGTTGAACGGTTGTTGGGCGCCGGTTTCGTCTGGGGCGGCTCCGAGGGCAACAAGGGCAGCTTCAACGAAGCGCAGAGCCACGGGTGGCACTGCGACCGCCCCGGCGAAGAGGAGCCGGACTATGTGCGCATCAAGATAATGCTGTACCTGACTCCCACGACGAAGGATACGGGGGCTCTTCGCGTGATGCCCGGGTCACATCGCCCTCCCCTCTATCACCAACTCGAACAGCTCAACCACATCCAATCAAAGCCGCATGAAATGCCCTTCGGCGTAGCGGGGCCGGAACTGCCCAGTTGCGCGCTGGAGGTCGAGCCGGGCGACGCTGTATTCTTCAATCACTATCTGTACCATGCCGTCTTTGGCAAGCAGCCCGACCGGCGATACATCGCCCTGAAGTTCGCCGCGATGCCAACATCTGACCGCCATTTCGAAGCCCTGAGAAAACACGGCGCCTTCTCCTTCCACCGCTCCTTCACCGCCTGTGAGAGACCGCGCATCCGGCAGATGATCGAGCAGCTGCCGGCCGAAGATTGGGCCTGACGGTTGCGGGCGAGCCGTCGCCCATGAGAGAGGAGTCACCATGCCCACAGTCGTAAATTGGAGAGAGGCGCAGCCGGTTGTCGGCCATGAGAGCGCCATCGTCTGGAGTTGCTTGCAGCCCAAGCCAACGGGCAAAGCCGCCGCCTGGCAGCCGGCCCAAGGGGAAGCGCTGGAAAAGCTGGGCGTTTTCACCCTGCACGCCCTGCAAGGACGCAAACAGTCGGACCACCACAAACACGAAAATCGCGAGCAACTCTACTACATCCTCGACGGCGCAGGGCAGATCCTGTGCGGTGATATTCTGTCGCCGGTGGAGGAGGGGGACATCATCTACCTGCCTTCGGGGCAGTACCACCAACTGTTCAACACGGGGGACGGTTGGTTGCAGCACCACGTGATCAACATGCCGGTTGACGGCGACGGCGGCCAGTTCGTAAAACGCAATTGGCGCGATGTACCGCCGCAGAGCGACAGCTTGGGCGCTGTGCGTTGGCGTTTGCTCGCCCCAGTCACAGAGCAGGACGGTGGCTGTCTGCGCTCCCTTACCTTCATCGATCGGGAGATGGTGCAACCGCGACGGCGGTCCGCCGAACAGAACTCGCAGGATCTTGAACAGATCTTTTACGTCCTGGCCGGCGCGGGAACGTTGATTGCCGACGGCAAGGAGAGAGCGATCGGTGAAGGCGACGCCGTACACTTGCCGCCGGAGACCACCTACCACATAACAAACACTGACGAGACTTGGCTGACTTATCTGATTGTCGCCGCCCGCTAGGGAGTTGTAGATGAGAATTCTGATTACAGGCGCTGCCGGCGCGGTCGGTACGGTTCTGGTCAACGGTCTGCGCGACCGCTACCCGTTACGAGTTTTCGACCGCGTGCCGCTGCCCGATTTCGAAGACGCCGTTGTAGGCGAGCTGACCGACTTTGAGGCTGTGGCCACGGCCACACGGGACATGGAGGCGGTCGTCCACCTGGCCGGCAATCCGTTAGGCGCCGCGCCGTGGGAGGAGATCCTGAACAGCAACATCATCGGCACCTACAACCTGTTCGAGGCGGCCCGCCAAAACAATGTTCGCCGCGTCGTTTTTGCCAGTCGCGCCGGCCTGCTGGCTCCCTACCCCGAGGAGATCACACGCACTATCGATATGCCGCCCCGCCCCGAAAGCTATTACTCGATAAGCAAGGTTTTCGGTGAGAACTTGGGTTATATGTATGCCAGCAAGTTTGGTCTGGAGTGCGTGTCGGTCCGCATCGGCAATGTACGCGCCGATCGGCCCCAGGCCGAGCATCCCCACCACCTCAGCCACGAAGACCTCGTGCAGGTCTTCGAGCGCGCCGTCATCCATCCGGACGTCCAATACGAGGTTGTCTTCGGCGTTTCCGGAGGCGACTGGCCACTTTACGACATGGAACACGGCCGTCGCGCAATAGGATATGAGCCCCAAAGCCCAAGAGCGAGTGCCTAGTGGAGATTCACGAAACTGTGAGCACAAGCTGCGGCGGTATGCTATAATATGCAGAAGAAATCTCTGTGTCGAGAGGCGGCTTGTGAGCCCATGGGAGCGCAAAGAGCTCCCATAGTGTACGCGGATTGAAAGCTGTTGCCGACCATCTATTTCTGCCAGTGAAACTGACATCCGAGTATCTGCGAACACTAAATCACATTCAGGACAGGGTCCTGTGGCTCTCCATGCGCATTGTGCATGAGGCCAACAGCATTCGGCCGCAGCGGGACGGCGTCAAAGTAGGTGGCCACCAGGCCTCATCGGCCAGCATGGTAACCATCATGACCGCACTCTACTTTCACCTGCTCAAGCACGGGGACAGGGTGTCGGTCAAGCCCCACGCTTCTCCGGTCTTTCACGCCATCCAATATCTGCTCGGCCAGTTGCCGCGCGACTACCTGGCCACGTTGCGCGCCTTTGGCGGCCTGCAGGCCTATCCAAGCCGTACCAAGGATCCCGACCCAGTCGACTTCTCCACCGGTTCCGTAGGGCTGGGAGCTGTCGCGCCGGCCTTTGCCGCGTTGACCCACCACTATTCCCTGAAACACTTTGGCAACGTAACGTCGAATCGCTTCATTGCCATCATCGGCGACGCTGAGCTGGACGAAGGCAATGTCTGGGAAGCCGTCTTTGATGAATGGATGGCCGAACTGTCCAACACGATCTGGATAGTGGACCTGAACCGCCAGAGCCTGGACAGGGTGATTCCCGGCATCCGCGCCGGCACGCTGAAATCAATGTTCGACAGTTGGGGATGGCAGGTGTTGGAGGCGAAGTACGGACGCAGATTGCAAGATCTATTCGCGAAGAAGCACGGCGAACGCGTGCGCAAACGCATCGATGACATGAGCAATGAGGAGTATCAATTGCTGGTGCGACTGCCCGGCGACGAATTGCGCCGCCGCTTTGTCACGGTTAACGGCCACAAGGACAAACACCTGGAAGAGTTGCTGGGCCCAATAAGCAACGAAGAACTGCCCGGTGTCGTCGGCAATCTGGGCGGCCACGACCTCTCCGAAATGATTGGCGTCCTTGAAGAGGCCGATGCCACGGCAGATCGCCCCACGGTGATCTTCGCCTATACGATTAAAGGATGGCGATTGCCGATCGCCGGCGATCCCCACAACCACTCGAAATTGCTGAGCGTGGAGGAGATGTCGGCCTTGGGCGAGGAGCTGGCGATACCGAGTGACGATGAATGGGCTGCATTTGGTCCGGGCTCGGACGAGAGTGCCCTCTGTACCGAAATTGCCCGCCAACTATACCCCACCTCTGACCTGCCCGAAATCAATTCCCAGCAGGAGTCGAATGGGAAGGCGACACAACCTCCCCACGGTCTTTCGGCGCAGGATGTTCCCGAAAGTGTGCCGGTCCGTACCCATGGCATGCTCAGTACCCAGCAGTCATTTGGCCAGACCCTGGTCAGCATGAGCCGCGACCCTAAGCTCGCGCCGCGGATCGTCACAACCTCGCCCGACGTCTCCACCTCCACCAATCTATCGGGCTGGATTGCCAAGCAGGGAGTTTTTTCCTTAACCGAAGGTGAGATTTACGAATTGGAAGAGAATCGCGGGCTGAGTTGGCGCTATGGCCCCGATGGCCAGCACATCGAGCTGGGCATTTCCGAGATGAATCTCTTTATGATGCTGGGCATGTTGGGCCTCTCAGCGGAGTTGAACGGCCAGCAGCTGATACCTATCGGCACGGTCTACGATCCCTTCGTGTTGCGGGGACTGGACTCCTTCATCTACGGCCTCTATTCCCATTCCCGCTTCATAGTCGTCGGCACGCCGTCGGGCGTCAGCCTCGCTCCCGAAGGGGGCGCACACCAGTCTACGGTTACCCCATCTCTTGGCGCGGAACTGCCAAATCTGAACAGCTATGAGCCCTGCTTTGCACAGGAGTTGGTCTGGATCATGCTGGAAGCGGTCCGCCAGTGCTGCCGCGATGTGGATGGCAGAGCAACCTACCTACGTCTCTCTACCAAGCCGACCGATCAGTCAATGCTGGAGCCTGCCTTAGAACGACTGGGAGCGACTGAACTGCGGCGCCAGGTACTTGAAGGCGGCTACCGGCTGCTGGATTGGCAGACGGCCGCGCCGGAGGCAGATCCCCGCTCGCTGGTCCACATTGCCTCAAGCGGTATCATGTTGCCGGAGGCAATGGAGGCGGCCGCGATGTTGCAGGCAGAGGGCATAGCCGTCAACGTGCTCAACCTGACCAGCCCCCGCCGCCTCTTTGAAAACTGGCGCGCCGCCCAATGGGGCCGTCGACCCGGCAGAGAGCCAAGCCGGTTGCTGTCGTGGCTGATCCCCCCTAATGAGCGCCAGGCCCCGATCGTCACCGTGCAAGACGGGGCATCCCACAATCTGGCCTGGCTGGGCAGCCTATTTGGCAGTTACCTGATACCGTTGGGCGTGGACGACTTCGGTCAATCCGGCACGCCTGCCGACCTCTACCGCCATTTCGGGATCGACAGCAACGCGATATTCGAGGCGGCGCTCGTAGGTCTGAATCGAACCGAGTTCAGGTAGAACGGCGCTGGAGTTTGGTTGGTTGCAGCAACTATACGATGCAGATCACCAGCCACCTGAAGTTGCCGCTTAGAGGAGGATTCTGTGGCCGAGATTATACCCATGCCCGACTTGGGTTTTGAGGCCGGTGAAGGCGAACTGTCGGTCTGGTTGAAGAACGTAGGCGACGATGTTCAGGCGGGCGAACCCATCGCCGAATTCGAATCAGACAAGGTGACGCTGGAGGTGGAGGCGCCGGTTGCAGGCGTCCTGCTGGAGCTCCTCATTCAGCCTGGAGAAAGCGTTGCGGCGGGCGCGCCCATCGCCCGTGTCGGTGAGGCGGATGAGCTACCCAGCGCGACGTCCCCTTCGCTATCCCAAGAGCAATCGCCACCCCCGGTTGCGCCGCCTGAAGCAGATCCGCCGTCCGCTCCACTTCCGGTCGCACCGCAGGAGAATCAGCCTTCTGTCCCCGTGTCCGCGCAGCCCACAGGGAATGGTGTATTGGCCACACCCATAGCCCTGCGCATGGCCCGCGAACACAGTCTGGATTTGAGCCTCGTGGCCGGCAGCGGCCCCGGCGGCCGTATTCTACGCGGGGATGTAGAGAACCACTTGGCGCAAGCGGGTCCCGGCGCCCCTGCAGTCCTCACTCGCCAGGCGCCAGGCGCTAGTGCCCCGTCAAAGACTACCGGGAATACGGCGTCTCCCCTCCGGCGGACAATTGCCCAGCGCATGAGCCGCAGCAAACAGACGATCCCCCACTTTTACATCACCAATTCGGTGACAATGGACGCTGCTCTGGCTTTGCGAAGACAGTTCAACGATGCATTTCCGTCGGATGCCAAGGTTACCGTCAACGACATGGTGGTTAAAGCCGCCGCCCTGGCGCTGCGAGATTTCCCAAACCTGAATGCGTCCTATGTTGAGGACAGCATCGAGCAACACGCTGACATCAATGTAGGCGCCGCTGTCGCAGTAGATGGAGGCGTGCTGACCGTCGTCAACCGGCAGACCGACCGCAGCCCGATTTCCGACATCGCCCGCGACAACAGAGCCATGATCGAGAGGGCCCGCGCCGGCAAGGTCAGGCCCGAGGATGTATCCGGCAGTACCTTCACTATCAGCAACCTGGGCGGATACGACACCGATCACTTCGCTGCCATTATCAACCCGCCTCAAGCAGCAATCCTGGGGGTGGCCACAGCCAGGGAAACCGCGGTCGTGGAGGAAAGTCAGGTGGTCGTGCGCACGGTCATGCAGATGACCATTTCCGCCGACCATCGAGTGACGGACGGCGCCGAGTGCGCCGTCTTCTTGCAGAGGGTGAAAGAACTGTTGGAAACGCCAATCAAGCTGCTCTTGGCCTGAGGCAATTTGCTGCAGCCGGTTCATCGGCGATGTAGCCGGAGTCAGCCGTGCGATGAACCATTTCTTGAGAAGAAATCGCACTGCATTCGAACGAGATTAACCGCGCTGGTGAATGGATTAAAGGAGCTTACCACACTGCAACTACACGGGTCACTGAGTGTTGCGCGCACTATCCGGAAATTGATTTGTTTCGTAGCGGTTGCTTTGGCGTGTGCTGCGGTCACCGCTTGTGGCCGGGCAGGTAATGTCGACAGGTACCTCGATCAGGGCTATGACAATCTCAACCTTAGTCAATTCCAGGACGCCATCACAGAGTTTGACCAAGCTCTCCAACTGCAGCCCGATATCTCCGCAGCCTACATCGGCAGAGGCGTTGCCCTTCTTCTGAGTGGTCAGTTTCAAGAGGCCATCGCCGACTTTGATAAGGCTCTCCACCTGGAGCCCTACAATCCCAATACCTACTCCTATCGGGGTGTTGCCAAGGGCAGCCTCGGTCAATTCCAGGGCGCCATCGCCGACTTTGACCAAGCACTCAGTCTGAGGCACGACTTTGCTGAGGCTTACATCCATCGGGGCACTGCTAAGGCCTGTCTTGGTCAGTACCAGGACGCCAACGCCGACTTTGACAAGGCGCTACTGTACCAGCCCAACAATGCCAATGCCTATGTTGGTCGTGGTGTTGTCAATATAAACCTTAGTCAATTCCAGGACGCCATCCACGAAATTGAGCAGGCTCTACAGCTGCAGCCCGAAAATGCCAATGCCTCCCTCTATCTGGGTTTCGCAAAGTCCAAACTTGGTCAATATCAGGACGCCGTAGCCGAATATGACCAGGCTCTCCAACTTCAGCCCGATAATGCCAGCGCCTACCTCTATCGGGGCCTTGCAAAAGACAAACTTGGTCAATATCAGAATGCCATCACCGACTTTGACCAGGGTCTCCTGCTGAAGCCCGACAATGCCCACGCCTACTTCCATCGGGGTCTTGCCAAAATCAACCTTGGTCAATATCAGGGCGCCATTGCCGACTATGACCGGGCTCTCCAACTGCAGCCCGACTATGCCAATGCCTACCTCTATCGGGGCCTTGCAAAAGACAACTTGGGTCAATACCAGGGGGCTTTCGCCGACCTGAAGGCCGCGGCAGCAGTGGAATCAGTGAAAGTGACTGGCGACGGCGCCTCCCTACTCGACGCGGAGCAGCTCATTTTGCAACTCTGGCATTAGCAGAATGGAGCGCCTGTAAGCGAACAGAAGGCTCAGTGCCGGTGGTCTCAGAATTCGCAGGTGCGAGTGGAGGCACTGCTGAAGCGTTCTGGCGGGTGAGAAGGCGCGGTTGTGGCATGCATACGCCAAAGCTTCATCGCCTCTTTTCGCTGTGAGACGGCCGTAGGCAGCGTCTATAGGGAAGGAGGTCGACCGCGACCTCCCGTCAGCGATGACATGCGAGGCAGCAAATCAAGTTTACAATACGGTCTCGTTCATCCGGCATAGCTCCATTCTTCCACTAGTTCTCCTACTATTCCTGAAGAAGCTAGCCGACGGACTAACTCAAAAGACGAACAGCAGGTAACCGTGCCCATATTCACTCCGCACCAACTGACCGCTATCGCCCAAGAAGTCTTCGTCGCCGCCGGCGTGGAACGGGTCGAGGCCGGCATCGTGGCTGAACACCTCGTTCAAGCCAACCTGGTCGGCCACGACTCTCACGGCGTGCTGCGTATCCCCGAGTATTTGGAGTGGATGGAAGCGGGCGATGTCGTCCCCGGTCAGCATACGACTATCATGCATGAAACCGATGTTTTGGCGGTTATCGAGGGCGGCTGGGGCTTTGGCCAGGTCATCGGTCTGGAGGCGATTCAGGTGGCCATGGACAAGGCACAGACGAACGGCGTCGGCATCATTGCCGTCAGCCAGTGCGGGCACATCGGGCGTGTCGGACACTACCCTTACCTGGCTGCGCAGCAAGGGCTGGTGACGGTCCTGTTCGTCAATACGCACGGCGGCGGCAAGCTGGCCGCGCCCTGGGGCGGTCGCGGGCGGCGGCTGTCGGCCAATCCTATCGCCGTGGGCATCCCCCGCAAGACCGGCGAGCCGCTTGTGCTGGATATGGCGACCTCCGCCATTGCCGATGGCAAGCTGAAGGATATGCTCAACCGCGGCGTGCCGGCCCCGGCCGGTTGCATCGTTGACGCCGACGGCAATCCGACCACGGACCCTGCCGCCTACGTCGGACCGCCTGAAGGCGCGCTGTTGCCCTTTGGCGGGCACAAGGGCTTCGGCCTGTCCTTTGTCATCGACATTCTGGCCGGCGCCCTCTCGGGAGCCGGTTGCAGCCGCGATGGCGCAACCCGCATCGGCAACGGTTTCCTTGCCTTTGTGATCCAACCTGAGCGGCTCAGAGAGAGCGATGCCTTCTATGCTGATGTCGATGGACTGGTTCAGCACGTCAAGAGTTCGAAACTGGCAGCCGGCTTCGATGAGGTTTTGGCGCCGGGCGAGCCGGAGATTCGCACGCGTCAACAGCGCACCCGCGACGGCATCCACGTTGACGACACCGCCTGGGGCAAGATCTGTGCCGCGGCCCAGCGCTACGGCGTCCACCTGACCTCATCAGAATAGGGCTGCATAGGCATCGAAGTAGCCCTCGCTAGTCATCATGC
The DNA here is from genome assembly GCA_963662575.1 of Caldilineaceae bacterium. Classification (GTDB taxonomy): domain Bacteria; phylum Chloroflexota; class Anaerolineae; order Caldilineales; family Caldilineaceae; genus Bin5. The sequence continues at coordinate 2,851,629 of OY759723.1, read as the reverse complement.
CCCGCCCAGGCATGTCGAACTCCCGCAAGGGAAACGGCAGCGAAAAGAAGGAAAAGGTGAATCGTTCGGCTGCTCGATCGTTGCTCAGTCGCACCCGGTGATTCATTGCTTTGAGCGCGCCGTGGGTCCACATCTCCATCAGATAACCCGGATAGAGCAGTATCGACTCGGATGCGTCTACCGACTGCCACACAGGTTCACCGCTTTCACCGGTCTGCTCCAATTCCAATTCTTCGTCAATGCCGAAGGGGAAAACAGTAAACAGAGAGGCATCGGGATGCGCGGAAAGTCGTGTATTGCCGGCTGCGGTTGTGGTGAATTGCTGAACCGGAGGATAGTAGTTGTTGGAGACCATGTGGCCGGCGTTATTCCGGTAGAAATCCAGCAGACCGGGAATGTCAAGCTGTGTCAGCAGGTCGATTTCCAGCGACCGCACCGTCTTCTCGACCTCTTTCCACCTGCCACTCAGAAAGCCATGGAACTCGACAGGATACCGTTCCACGGGATAAAACTCGGACAGGACAAAGGTGCTGATCAGATCATCCTCGGCTTGATGGCTGCTATCAGACTGGCCATAATAGGAAAAGCCGTCATAGGCATACCCGTACTGCTTCTGCAGAAAGCGGAGCTGATAGTCCCGATCTCTGCAGATGAAGGATCGAAAAGCTTCCTGCAGTTCGGATCTGTCCAAAGCCGCGCAGGAAGTAACGAGATACCCTTGTGACTTCAGGAGATTTGAGCTCTGCTGGTCGATCATATGGCAGTTACTCCAAATTCAAAGTTTCAGGTGCGCGAGCGCACTACGCTTCAGGGCGAGAAAATCCACACTCAAAATTGTGTCCTCGTCGCGCGGGTGGGGCAAGTCAATCGCCAGATCTGCCGTAATGCGGCCAGGACGCGGGCTGAAAACGAGCACGCGATCGCCGAGAAGCAGTGCCTCGTCAATGTCGTGCGTAATGAATAGTATCGTCTTTGAAAAACGTGTACGCACGCCCAGCAGCCACTGCTGCAACATCCTGCGGGTCAGGGCGTCGAGAGCCCCGAATGGCTCGTCCAGGAGAAGTATGTCGTAGCCTGCCAGGAAGGTGCGCAGCAGCGCGGCTCGCTGTCTCATCCCCCCCGATAGTGTGCTGGGCCAGGAATCCTCGAAGCCGTCCAGCCCGAAAAGCGGGAGAAGCTGACGCGCCTCGGCGCGGGCCCCGTCGCGGCTGCCGCCAGCCAGTTCCGCCCCCAGGATCACGTTTTCGAGCACCGTGCGCCATGGCAACAACGTATCCCGTTGCGGCATGTAGCCAAAGCGCCCCTGCCGGTCTGACGCGTCCGGCAGGGGTTGCCCTTGCAGCAGGATCTGCCCCCTGTTCGGCTGGACCAGGCCGGCCAGCAGGCGCAGAAGGGTGGACTTTCCACACCCGCTCGGGCCGATGATGGTCAGGAACTCGCCCGCTTCGACCTCGAAAGTCAGGTCCACTACCGCTTCTACACCGCTGGGCGAGCCCCTGCGGGAGGTGCTTTCAAACGTCTTCGAGAGCGAATCGACTGCCAGAAGTGTCATTCTTGCTCAGGCAGGAACTCGTTCGTATATGCGCCTTCGCCGTCAAACGATTCGATGATGCCGCCGTCGATCAGGAAATCGGCATAGGCCTGCCAGACGTCGCCGGTCTGAACACCCCACTGTGCCGCGTCGGCCTGGTATTCGTTGGCTAGCCAGGCTTGGCTGGCGTGGACCAGATCGGCATCCAGATCAGGATTGGCCGCCAGCAGAATGTCGGCCGCCTCCACGGGATTCTCGACTGCGAAATCAAAGCCCCTGGCCGTGGCCCCGACAAACGCGCGCACCGTCTCCGGATCATTCGTGATCATCGCCTCGCCGGTGATCAGAATCGGCGTGTAGTAGTCGGGGATGCAGTCCAGATAGTCCTTGAGCATAATTATATTCAGGTCAACGCCCTGTAGTTCAGCGTTGATGCCGGTCCAGGCGTAGTAGATCCAGGCAAAGTCCACCTGATCGGCTTCGGTAATCGGGAGGAATTCGGCCCAACCGACGTCGATGAATTCGACATCCTCGGCCGATCCCCCTGCACACTGCATAAGCAGGTCAATTGTCGGATACTCGATCGGTGAGCCAAAACTACCGTAACGCTTGCCGGCCAGATCGGTAGGCTGCTCGATGCCTGCGCTGCTCCGCGAAGCAAAGCCCGATGTGTTGTGCTGAATGACCGCGGCAATCGAAACAATTGGCACGCCCTCCACGCGGGCAAAAGTCGTCCCCTCCTGGTAGCTTATGCCGAAGTCAGCCGAACCGGTGCCCACAACCTGATGCACATCCGACTCGCCAGGTATGATAATATCCACATTCAGACCCGCCTCCTTATACCAGCCCTTGTCCTGGGCAACATAGATACCGGTATGGTTGGTATTGGGCGTCCAATCCAACATCAATGTGACGTCCTTCAACGCGGCGGAACCGTCCCCACTCTGTGCGGCAGGCGCAACCGCCACACAGGCAGCCGCCAACATCACCGCCGACAGGATTGCAACTAACAGTAACGTTCGTGACAGTCGTTCTCGCATCATCCCCTCCATAATATGAAACTCACCATTGGTAGCCACCCGCTGCTAACTGGATCTATCGTTCCTCAAAGTGCCAGGGCATCATGCCCCGTTCAAGTGCAAATACGGCCAGAAACAGTAAAATGCTCAGGAGTGATGTGATGACTATGGCCGAAAATACCTGCGCGGTCTGGAACGCCGCCGACGAGCGCAGCATATAGATACCCAGCCCCTGCTTGGCGCCAACCCACTCCCCAACGATTGCGCCGGTTACGCTATAAGTAGCTGCAATTTTCAAGCCCGAAAAAAAGTAGGGCAGCGCCGCCGGCAGCCGCACCTTTTGCCATATCTGCAGCCACGTCGCCCCCATCGAGCGGAACAGATCAATCAGCTCCGGCTCGGTTGCGGTCAGCCCATCACTTGTATTGATGGCGATGGGAAAAAAACAGAACAGCGTCACGACAATGACTTTGGGCGCAATGCCAAAGCCAAACCAGATGATCAGCAGGGGGGCCAGCGCCAGTATCGGCACCGTCTGCGAAATAACCAGAAGTGGATAGATTGCGCGCCGCAGCCAAGGAGAAAAATTGATCGCGGCTGCCACCGAAACGCCCGCCGTTACGGCAATGCCAATGCCTATCGCAACCTCCGACATAGTCTGGCCGACATGAACACCCAGCAGTGCACGCATCTCCCAGAATGCCTGCCAGATCGCAGTGGGCGAAGGCACGATCCACTTTGGCACTTCCAGGCCCCAGACAGCCAGTTCCCACAGAGCCGCCAGCGTCAGCAAAACTGCCGCCGGAAACGCCAGGCGCGCCGCCCGCATCAGTCGCCTCCCCGAAACTTTGCCACCTTCTCTTCCATGGAAGAGCCGCCAACTGCCTCGCCGATCTTGACGATCGTGACTACCCCCGCCACGCCGTCTACAAAGCAGGCGCGATGGGCAGCTTTGGCCACCTCCAGGCAGCTATCCAGGTCGCCTTCGACCGTCGTCCCCAGCGCGCCCACTTCGTATTTCAGGCCCGATTCCTGGATAACGGCAATGGCGCGATCGACAACCGAATAGACGTCGCCGCCCGTCGAGGGAAGCACTTGAATATCGACATTTACCGGATTGGACATGCTGTCTCCTTTCGAAAATAAAAAACCGCCCTGGGAGGCGGTTGGCGTTTTGTGCTATCTACAGTTCTTCAACATTTCGCTAATGTTCCTACGCCAGCATTACCTGGATCAGGTCTGTCGGTCATCTCCAGAGAGCGGCATTCGGCCGCACAAAGAGATTTCTCAGCCCAGTTCTTCCGAGCTCCCGATTGCGATTCGGTTTTTCAGGTGCAAGAGCGCTCACCCGCAGCGCTACTGTGCACAGTATATTCTAGATAGTTCTGTTGGTCAAATAAGGAAAATGTGGGGTTCCCAACGCTGTGGCAACGCCCCCGGCAAGAGAAGCGCCGGTTCTCATACGAAAACCGGCGCCTTTCCTGAAGTGTCTGGCTGCTTGTCAGGCCGCAACCAACTTCTCCGTACCCAGGAGCGGCTGCGCGGTCCCGATGCGCTCGTCACGGAACTGCTTTGTATACAGGTCATAGTAGTGACCGCGCTGGCCAATAAGCTGCGCGTGGCTGCCCTGTTCTGCGATGCGCCCATCCTCAACCACCAGAATGCGGTCCGCCTTTCTGATGGTCGACAGGCGGTGGGCGATGATGAAGCTGGTGCGGTCTGCCAGGATTGCATCCATCGCCTCCTGGACTAGCGCCTCGGTCAGCGTGTCGACCGAACTTGTAGCCTCGTCCATGACGAAAATCTCAGGGTCGGCGAGGATCGCCCGCGCCAGGCTCAACAGCTGCGTTTGCCCGACCGACAGCAGTACTCCGCCTTCGCCCACCTGGCTGTCATACCCTTCGTCCAGCTCTTCGATAAAAGCATGCGCGCCTGCTACCTTGGCCGCGTTCACGACCTCCTCGTCGGTGGCGTCGAGCCGCCCATATCGTAGATTATCCCAGATCGAACCGGAAAAAAGGTAGGGGGTCTGCAGCACGATGCCAATGCGGCTGTGAATGCCATGCAGCGTCCACTCCGTATAGTCCCTTCCGTTGATCAGTATACGGCCGCTTGAGGGCTCGTAGAAGCGGCAGACCAGGTTGACGATGGTTGACTTGCCCGCGCCTGTCGGGCCGACCAGCGCGATTGTCTCCCCCTGTTTCACCTCCAGGCTGAAGTCGCGCAGAACCGGCTTCTCCTCCTCATAGCGGAAGTCCACATTCTCGAAGACGATGTCTCCCCGTAGGCTTTCCGGCGCCTGCGCTCCACTGCGGTCCTGAATCTCCGGCACAGCGTCGACGAGACTGAAAATACGCTCGCCCGACGCGATTGCCTGCTGCATCTCGGCATAGATGCGCGCCATCTCCTGAATCGGAAACAGCATGAAAGTAATGTAGAAGATGAAGGCCTGGATACCGCCGATGGTTATGCCATCCAATTGGAATTGCCAGCCGCTGTACAAGACAATGCCTGAGACCGCCACCGCGCTGATCAGCTGTACCACGGGCAGAAACAGAGCCGACAGCCACGCGGCTCGAAATCCGGCTCGGTACATAGTCCGAGTAAGATCGGTGAACTCTTCCAGGTTACCCTCTTCGCGACGCAGGGATTTGACTACGCGCACACCGGTAATGTTCTCATTATAGGCCCCGGTAATCTTCGAATTCGTTTTGCGCACGTCGCGATATTCCACCAGTATCTTCTTCTTGAACCGGATCGCCACCACCACCAGCACCGGCATGACCGCGGCGACGATCAGCATCATCCGAACGTTTATCACCGCCATGAAAGAGAGGGAGATGACAATGCTGACCCCTCCCCAGGCCAGATCCATTAGACCCCACGAAACCAGATCCCCTACGCGACTGGCATCGGAGGTAAGCCGACTCATAAGCCAGCCGATGGGCGTGCGGTCGTAATACGAGAGCGACAGCTCCTGCAGTCGACCAAACATCTTTTTGCGCAGATCATACTGAACGCGCTCGCCTAGACGACCCGCCGAAAAGATGAAGCCCATCACGCCCAGCGCCACCAGCAGGAGTCCCAGGCCGTACTGGACTACCAGCCGCACAAGTTGCTCTGCATTTCCGGCCACAATGCCCTCATCGATGATCCGCTTCGAAAGAAAAGTTAAGTACCCGTCCATAAAAGCGGTCACAACCATCGAAAAGAGATAGCCGAACATTAACGGCCAGTGCAACAGGCCCTGGCGAAGAATGCGCGCAACGGTCTGGCCGTTGAACTCGGTATCAAATTCTTCTTCTTCGAACTGTTCGTGTTCTGACATCGGTCAACCCTTTGAAACAGTATGGGGAATTTCAGACTCAGGTGGTGCGCCATTCTCGTCCGCAGTGCGCGGCCCTTCCTCAAGTCCATTCAGCTTCACCTCAGCCGATTCGACTACCGCGGCGATTTCCCTTTCAAGATCGGCCTCGATCTGGACCTGTAGTTCGAATACCTGCCGGTAGACGCCCGGCTGAGAGACCAGTTCGTTGTGGCTGCCCCGCTGGATAATCCGCCCAGCTTCCATCACCAGAATCTGGTCGGCCGCCATGACGCTTTGCACACGGTGGGCAACAATGAATGTTGTCCGCCCTTGCATCAAACGGCTCAATGCCGCACGGATGGTTGCATCGGTTTCTGTGTCTACGCTGGAAGTGGCGTCGTCCAGCAGCAGGATCGCCGGATCCTTCAGCAACGTACGAGCGATAGTCAACCGCTGTTTCTGCCCGCCAGAAAGCGTCACGCCTCGCTCGCCCACTAGCGTGTCGTAGCCCTTTGGGAAGGTCTGAATCACGTCATGGATTGCCGCCGCCTTGGCCGCGGCCTCCATCTCTTCATCGGAGACATCTCGTACCAGACCATAGGTGATATTGTTGCGGATCGTCGTCGAGAACAAGAACGGCTCCTGTTGCACAATGCCGATCTGACTCCGTAGAAAACCGCGCGCATAGTCCCGCAGTTCTTCGTCGTCCAAAATGATGTTGCCGCCGCTGTAGTCGTAGAAACGAGGCAAAAGGTTGACCAGAGAGGACTTGCCCGAGCCGGTCGCGCCGAGCAGCCCGATCACCTGGCCCGGCTGGACGTCGAAGCTGATGTCGCGCAATACGTATCCTCGTTCTGCAAACGCCCGTCGCCGCGTTTCCTGCAGGACCTTGTTTGCCGCTTTACTCTTGTTTTCCTTTTTACCCTCTTTCGCTTTGCCGCTTTCCTCGGCATCCGGCGTCTCATAGGCGAACTGCACGTTTCTGAACTGCAGCGCGCCGCGCAGACGCTCGTTGGTCAATGCACTGCTAACCTCCAGCTGTTCCCGTTCCTGGCGAATTATTTCCTGCACCCGGTTCAGCGAGACCAGACCGGTCGAGACATGGGCGACAAGCCGCCCAATGCCTTGCACAGGCCAGATCGTAGCTGCGAGCAGGCCGATGAAAGCAACATATGTGCCCAGGGTGATTTCGCCGCTCAGAGCCATCATGGAGGCCATGTACATACCGAACAGAATCTGGCCACCGGTCATGATCTCTACAAACGGCCAGAACAGGGTGTGGAGATTGGCAATCTTCACGCCGCGCCGGTACTTCTCCCAGTTCTCCTCATCAAAGCTTTCGATCTCATAAGATTGACGCGCGAACGCTTTCACGACGCGCACACCGGTCAACCTCTCTTGCAGCCGATTGGAGACGGTTGCGTCCTGACTCTGATAGGACTCGAAGACCGTCTCCATGCGCTTGAAAAAGAAAAAAGAGGCCACAGCGACGACCGGCAGAATTGGAATTGACAACAGAGCCAGCCAGCCGTGCAACAGCGCCAGCGCAGAGATATTCACCAGGAAAAGCAGGCCAGTTCGACCAATTCCGATCAGTTGATCCTGGAACAGCCGGCGCAAAGTGTCCACGTCGGAGGTCGCGCGTTGAATCAGTTCACCGGTCTGCATCGTGTCGTGATAGGAAAATGTCAGCCGTTGGATTTGATCGTATAGATAGTTGCGCAGCCGGCGGGCGACCCCTTCAGCCGTTTGCGCGGCCAGCCGGCCCATCCCAAACGAGAACAGCCCTTGCAGCAGCGCCAGAACGATGAGCCCTGCCGCCACCCACGGTATTTGCCACCGAAGGTCGGCGCTCATCAATACATCGTCCACGAAATAGCGCAGCACGTAGAACACTGCAGAGCGGCTGAGCGCGGCCAGTCCTGCAGCGAGAGCAGCAAGGATATAGATCTTACGAAAGCCGGTTGCCATGCGCCACAGGCCGACAAAGCGGTTGTCAGATAGCGTGTCCTTCAAGTCATAGGTCAGCCGTATTCCCGGGTCGCCCTTTTCCTCTTCATCTTCCGCGCTGGGCCGGCCGCCAAAGGCCGACCAAACTGCCAGCAGCGACCGCAGCCAGGCGGACCCCTCCCGGCGCGGCCCGGATTGAGCCCTCTTCCCTGCTTCAGATGCCTTGTCTTCCATCAACCTACACTCCTTACAACCTTCGATCTGCGCCCCGGAATCGGGCGCGACGGGGGATTCTTGCTTCGGTAACGGCAGCCCCAGTCCGTCGGGGGAGAGCAAACTGAAACTGCACGTTACCTTTAGCGGGCATTTGCCCGCACAAAACAAAAGAGCCACAGGCCAGGCCCGTGACTCTGAGACGGATTACGCCAATCTAAAAAGTCACGGGCATATGCACCGTGACCATTTTGCCGATTCTGGATGGGGGGGCCTTCAAGCCGAGCCGCCATCCATTGACAGGATCACCGGTGCTTTGCTCCTCCTACGAAGCTCGCAGTGCAATTGACTGCGACCAACATTCTAATGCGATCCATTTTCACCGGTCCTCCATACTTTCGGACGGAAGGCCATTCAAGCGCCCTCCGCTTCTTGCCTGTTGATGTGGCCGACACTATAGCAGGCCCGCCAGCATCCGTCAAATCGCATACTGCGCGAAATTCTGTGCGAATTTGACGCCAGCGTCCTGATTTGTTTGAGGATATGAACAAGATTATGATAGCTGTGCAGAAAGAGAACCAGATGAGGTGGCGCGGCAGCATTGGCTGTCCAGACCGCCCCCTGCCCCCACACCGGAGAGGGGGTCTTCAACTTACTCACGAGCGAATGCAGTAGTATCCTCCAGCTGCGCCGAGCTTTTCGCCGCCCGCAGCGACATTTGGCAAAAACTCACTCCCGAGCACACAGTCGGACCGCACCTGGAGGGCGTGATCGGCAAGAGTTCCAACGACATCGCAGGAGTCAGCGCCTCGGCTGCGCTGACTCCTTTGGACATCGCCTGGACGCGGGAAACTCCGGTCGAATTTACCGTCAATCCTGCCAGATTCGCACTGGGAACAACCCTGACTTATCTGGGTACTGCCGACGAGGTAGCTCAACCCTCGCCGAGGATCTTGCGGAGAACACATGATGCGCAGATCTGCTCGGCAACTCCCCCAACGCGAGAAGCACAGGGTGAAGAGGTAACTGACAGCATGAAGTCTACAGGTGGATGCGGACCGGAGACGCCGGGCTCCGTCTGTGCCCTCCGACCTTTTCCGATTCGCGGCCGACCTAAGATATCCGATGAGCAGCCCAGAAGAAAGAAATACCTTCTTGACGAAAGAAAAGTGGCTCCCATTCTTGTTGCTGCCGATACTGGTCGCAACTGTGACTATTGCGCTTTTTCCCTTGAAACCGACTCTGATCGAAGCGGCCCCCAACCTCATCGGCGCTCGTCGTGTCTTCGTTCCGGATCCTCCGACGATAAAGACCCATCTATATGAGCTTAGCCTCCTGATCGTCGAACTTGAAAAGTTCTCGGATGGGGGTGGCGCCGTCGAATTACTTGGTGATGAGTTGTTGCTGGTCACACCAAGGGGGCGGATTGCTCTGATTCAAGCCGATGGCAGGGTGAGCTACCTGCCGCAAAGTGTCCCCATGTACGAGTCGGCACCGGATGAGCCCATAAATTGGATTGGCTTTCGCGTAGCCGATATTCTGCTGAACAAGGAATCGCCAGAGGACTATTCCCTGTTTGTTTCTCATCATTATCTTGTCGGCGACTGTGTCGAGTTTCGGATCTCCTCCACAAAACTGGGCCGGGAAAATGGGGGAATAGTCGTCGCTGGCGCTTGGAAAACGGAGTTTACCGCGAATCCATGTATCGATAGCGATTTATTTGGCTATTGGGATGGAGCCGTTCCCAAAACCGGGGGAGGAATTCAGGCTGGAGGACGGATGTTGATGGACGGCGCCGACCATCTTCTGGTTGCTGTTGGCGACCACGCATGGTATGAATGGCATGAGCGGCAAACGGCGGGGGACCCGGAGAAACCGCCTGTGGTTGACCCTGAGTCCCACTTGGGCAAGTTGGTGCGTATCGAACTGGCAAGCGGCGAGGTTGAATTCGTTGCCGGAGGTTTCCGAAATCCGCAAGGCCTCGCCCGCGATAGGGAAGGCAACCTCTGGCTGACCGAGCATGGCCCGCAGGGCGGCGATGAACTGAATCTGGTGCGGCCAGGTCTCGACTATGGTTGGCCCTACGCTACCTATGGCATTCTTTATGGAAACAGGGCATGGCCGTATAGCAAGGCGCAGGGCCGGCATGACGGCTTTGAGGAGCCTGTCTTTGCCTGGATTCCGGCCATCGCCGTTTCCAACCTGATCATCAGCGACAACCAGCAGCTTCCCTTATGGCAAGACGATCTGTTGATTGGGTCTCTCAGAAGCGGTTCCCTCTTTCGCGTCCGCATTCGCCATGGGCGGGTTACATATTTCGAACGGATTGTTTTGGGCGAGCGTATCCGCGACATAGTGCAGATGCCTGATGGCCGAATCGCGCTTCTGTCAGACTCCTCCAGAATTATATTCCTACAACGCGCCCCACTCTATTGCCAACTCGAAAACGATTCCAGTTCGATCTATTCGTATGACGCCAGTGAAGTCTGCATTGATGTCTTCAGCATCATCGGGGAGGACGACGATCCCACTGTTCGCGCACTCCATGGAATAGAAATCGGCACACCGGCGATGCGCTCGCTCTTCCAGATTTTCATCCATGAGAACCAGTTGATTTATCTGAAAATCCCCTGTAACGCGCGTGAACTTCGGAACCGGTTTTTCTTACACATCACCCCGGTAAATCCCGAAGATATTGCCGAAGGTCTAAGGCAGTTCGGGTTCAACGTCTATGACTTCAATTCCTTCGACAAAAGGGTAGGCAGCGCTGTTTTTGAAGGCGGATGCCTCGTGGTCCGCTCCCTGCCCGACTATGAATTCAAACACATCTATACCGGCCAGGTGATTCGCGAGGAGAGCCCCGATGGAGAAATCTTCTGGAAAGGCCCAGTCTGGGAGGGCAGTTATACGTTTGGCACTCCTGGACCGCCAGCTGCCTCGGGCGCAGAAGATGCGATCCCCACGAACACAGGCGAGCAGGCCAGCCATCCCGGCGCCGCGCTCTATACTGCGAGCTGCGCAGGCTGCCACAATCTGGCTGCAGAACATAGCGTCGGCCCGCACTTGGGCAGTGTGATAGGCAGACGGGCCGGAGAAGTCGCCGGCTTCAACGCTTCGGCTGCCCTGTCTGCGCTGGACGTCGTCTGGACGCGGGAGAACTTGGCCGAATTCATCGCCAGTCCTTCCCAGTTTGCACCGGGAACCACTATGACTGCTGCGGGAATCACAGCAGACGAAGCGCGAACGATTGCGGATTTTCTCTCGTTGGATCAATGATGCCGGGGGCCGGTCCCCGACTGTCCAGCAGAGCCGACCTACGCACATAACTCGGTGGCAGCGGGCAACTCGAAACGCAACGGAAACGACGGGGAAAATCGCCAAAGTCCATACGGAGAAAGAGTTTGTTGGAGCGGCCTGGAAATGCGGGCCTAAGGCTGCCCTCGTCCTCTTGGCGCCCTGCAGTAGACTAGAGAGAAATCATACGGATGCCAGGAACAAATGTGTCATCAAAAAACGCGAAATGGAGCGTATCGCTTAGACCAGTTCCGGTCGCTGTCCTAGTCCTGGTGGTGGCCTTTCTGCTCTTGCAGCCAAAGTGGATCCTCGCGGCCGTTGACTGGGTTGGCCGGCCGGCTATCACCCAGGAAGTCCCCCCGCTCCTTGCAACCCACCTATATGAAATTCAGTCGGATGTCGTCGAACTGGAGCCGTTTCCCAATCGAGGAGGCGCCATCGAGCCACTTGGAGATTACTTGCTGCTGGCGACGCCCAGAGGACGTATAGCGCTGATTGATAAGGATGGAGAGGTCGAATATTTGCCGCTGAGAATCCCCATGAATGAGTCTGCTTCGGAAGCCCCCATCCTCTGGAATGGCTTTCGGGTCGCTGACATCCTTCTTCACGAGCGGCAACCAGACAGATTCACTCTATATGTATCCCATCATTACTTCGCGGGTCACTGTATAGAATTGCGGATCTCGTCTGCAATCCTTCGTACCAGTGACAGCGGCGCATATTTTACGAGTGGTTGGAAGACTGAGTTCATTGCGAATCCGTGTATCGGCAGGGAGGTTTTTGACTTCGAAGGAAGTGGCGGCATTCAGTCCGGCGGGCGCATGTTGATGGACGGTCCGGAACATCTCCTTCTCATGACCGGTGACCATGCCTTCTATGAATGGTACCAGGGCGAGCACCCGCAAGAACCACAACCGATTGTCGAGTCGGACTCCCACATTGGCAAGCTGGTGCGTATCGAACTGGCCAGCGGCGAAGTTGAAATCGTGGCCAGCGGCTTCCGCAATCCTCAGGGGTTTGTCCGCGACGCGGAAGGCAACTTGTGGCAAACGGAACACGGGCCCCAAGGCGGCGACGAACTCAATCTTGTGAGACCCGGTCTTGACTATGGATGGCCTTATGTTACCCACGGCATCCAGTATGGAAACAAGATATGGCCTTACAGCAAAGAGCAGGGTCGGCATGATGAGTTTGAGAAACCCGTCTATGCCTGGATTCCGGCGATTGGGATTTCCAACCTGATCGTAAGCGACAGTCGGTATTTCCCCTTGTGGCAAAACGACCTTCTGATTGCATCGATGATCACCCATTCCCTGTACCGCGCCCGCCTCCACCAGGGACATGTCATCTATGTCGAAAAAATTGAACTTGGCGCCCGCATTCGTGATATCACGCAGATGCCGGATGGCCGCATTGCACTCCTGACCGACAGCGCCAATATTCTGTTCTTGCAGCGTGCGCCGCTATACTGCCAAAATGAGAACGATGTCGAGTCGATCTATTCTTTTGACGCCGAGGAAGTCTGCATCGATCTTTCCAATATCATAGCAGGGTCAGATGACCCTGAAATTCTCTCTCTCGATTACGACCAATTCGACAGCCCGATCATTCGTTCTCTCTTTAGCATTTATATCCATGACAACCGGCTCACTTACGTCAAGAGCCCCTGCGTCGGCAACGATCTTTCACATCGCTTCTTTTTGCACTTTACCCCGGCTGAAGCCAAAGACCTTGACGAGGGAAGTGAGCAACTCGGCTTCAACGTCTTCGACTTCAATTCTGACGAAGATGGAGTCAGCGCAACATTGCACGAGGACGGATGCCTCGTGTCACGCGCCCTGCCCGACTATGACCTGAAACATATTTACACGGGTCAGGTCGTTCGCGTGGAAAGCCCCAGTGGCGAGATCACCTGGGAAGGACCTGTCTGGGAGGGAAGCTATACTTTCGACGAACCGCCTGCATCCGTGACGGAAACCGGCGCTTCTCCTTCCCCGCAGGTGGAGGCAACAGTCCCCTCGGGCGGCGCCGAGCTTTTCGCCGCACGCTGCGCCAGTTGCCACAACCTGGACGCGGAGCATAGCATAGGGCCCTATCTGAACGGTGTAATCGGCAGGCGAATCGGAGAAGTCGCCGGCTTCAACGCCTCGTCGGCTCTGTCGGCCCTGGATTTCATCTGGACGCAAGAAAATCTGGCCGAATATATCGCCAATCCCACGCAGTTCGCACCGGGAACCTCTATGGCTGGTTTGGGAATCTCTGAAGACGAAGCGCGAACGATTGCGGATTTTCTGGCATCGGAACGATAATTTGGAATACCAATCTTCGAAGTGGATCATTTCGAAAAAATGGAGGAATTACTATGAACGACTTTAGCGGCAAGACTGTAATAGTAACAGGCGGCGCCAAGGGCATCGGCGAAGGTGTTACGAGGGCATTCGCCCAGGCCGGGGCCGATGTATTCAGTGCCGACGTTGACACCGTTGCCGGCGCCAAAATCGCGGCCGAAAGCGACTCACTGCCGGGAAACATCACTTACGTTAACGCCGATGTCTCCAAAGCGTCAACCTGCGAGGCGTTGGTCCGCCAGGCAGCTGCGAACGGCGGCGTTGACGTCCTTGTCAACAACGTCGGCATTCAGCCTGTGGACAGCTACCTCCCCGCCCATGAATTTCCCGAGGAGACCTGGGATCGTATCCTGGCCGTCAACCTCAAGAGCGGATTTCTGATGTCAAAGTATGCGGTGCCGGTAATGCTGGAACAGGGCGGGGGCGTCATCGTCAACATCGCCAGCGTGCAAGGCCGCCAGTCGATGAAAGGCGTGCCCGCCTACGCCGCCAGCAAGGGCGGCATGATCTCGCTCACCCAGCAGCTGGCCCTCGAGTATGCGGATCAGAATATTCGCGTCCTGGCGGTCAATCCCGGCACAATCGAAACCCATCTGGCCCTGGAAAGCGTGAACCACGACGTCGAGGCGCTCCGCTCTGCCGCAGCAGACGCCCACCCTGTCGGACGCATTGGCAAACCTGAAGAAATCGCTGCAGTCGTGCTCTTTCTCAGCAGCGACGAGGCTTCGTTTATGACAGGCGAATATGTAAATGTAGACGGCGGCATGATGGCCAAGGGGTCTTGGGCAGAGTAGCGCCTGAAGGCTCCCGAGTTTCTGGCAACAGGGCTCGTTAAGGTAAACACGATTTAAGGTACGAAGTGCCTGACGCACTCAGATATGGATTCACGACCGGGGCACTCCGGGTCACCGTCCTGCTGGATGCAGGCCGCCAACCTGGTGGCCCGGTTTTCACGCGCCTCCAAATAATAACGCGCACGTCACCAGTAAAATTTGTAATCCAAGGCACACTGCACTAGACTGTCCGTCGAGATCGTTTCGTGATTTCCCCGTAATCTGTTCCGTTTACAGTAGATTTTGGTATCGCCTTGAAGTATTTGGCGCTACAACTTGTTGCCCACAGACCGTGGGTTCAATGTCCTATTAACTCAACGCAAAGGAGACATCAGTGACAACTCAACCCGTCCGCAGATCACGTTGGTTCGCATATGGACTTCCACTTATTCTTCTCCTGGGGTTGCTCCTCCAGGCCTGTGTGCCGGCAGCGGCGCCTGCTGCCCAGGAAATGGCATCCGAGGAAGGTGAGGCCGGAGCCAACGTCAATGTATATGGTATGGAATTGCCTGCTGACGCCCGGCCCTATGATGAACAGGTCTACCGGGTGGCCGCTGACATAAACCAGAGTTCCTCCACCTTTGACTTCTCAGTGGCGGTCTACAACCGCTACTGCCTTTCAGATATGTTCCAGGACACCCTTGTCTCACTGGACAAGGACTTTAATGTGATTCCTGCCGCCGCTGAGAGCTGGGATGTCTCTGAAGACGGCAAGGTCTGGACTTTCAACCTGCGGCCGGGCCAGGTCTGGAGCGACGGCACGCCGTTGACCGCCTATGATTACGAGGCCACCTTCCGTCTTACTGCTACGCCGGAGCACGGCTGGGACTTCTCCTGGTTCTACAGCTTCCTGGCCGATGGCGGTATCAAGAACTGGAGCAAAATCATCGCCGGCGAGTTGCCGCCCGAAGAGTTGGGTGTTCGCGCCGTGGATGACCTGACCCTCGAAGTAGAGACGGAGGATGTCTTCCCGCCTCTGCCCGGTGTGATGAAGTTCGCGTTCACTCTGCAAAAGAAGGCCCTGGAAGAGCACGGCCCCTACTACAACAGCAGCCTGGAAACCTCCGTTTCCTCCGGTCCCTTCGTTCTGGCTGAATTCGATCCTGGCAACAAAATCGTCGTCGAAGCCAACCCGACTTACAATGGGTTCCGGCCCCCTCTGTTGAAGCGGATCGAATGTATCTTCATGGATCCGAGCACCTTCTTTGCTGCCTACCAGAACGGCGACATTGATCAGGTGCCCTACGGCGCGCTGACACCGGCCGACTTTGAAATCATCCTGCGCGATGAGGCCATGGCCAGCAACTACCTGCGCCACTTCGGCGATTTCCGCACCGACTATCTGCTGTTCGACACCTTCGCCGAACCCTTCAGCAATCTGGACGTGCGCAAAGCTTTCGCCCATGCGGTTGACCGCGAAAGCATTGTCCCCAGCGTCTATGGCGAGATCAAGGCAATGCCCGCCTACTCGATGCTGATGCCCGGTTACCCCTCTTCTGACACCGAGGGCAACCTGCGGGAGTATCAGAACTACGACTGCGACCTGGCCAACGAGCATTTGGCCGCAGCCGGCTATCCCGGCGGTGAGGGATTCCCCGATCTGGTAATGATGCTGCGCGGCGAGGCGCCGGCCATGGCTGCCGTCTATCAAGCTGTTGCCGCCTCCATCACCCAGTGCCTGGACATCAACCTCGAAATCTCCAACGTAGACCGCAAAGTCTACATGGATGCGCTAAATGCCAAGCCCACCGAACTGACATTCGGCGCCGTAGACTACGGCATGGACTTCCTCGACCCGGCCAACCTGTTGGGTAATGTCTGGAAATCCGGCGGCAGGCACTCCTGGAAGAACGATGAGTTTGACGCTCTGGTCACCGAGGCCGCCGGCATGGTCGGCAACCCGGTACTCCGCGACCAGATGTTCCGCGATGCCGAACGCGTCCTGGTGGATGACGTCGGCGGCATCTTCATTGCCCATCGATGGGCTGGTGACCTGATGCAGTCGTGGGTGCAAGGTACTGTCCGCGACCCCGACTCCCAGGGCATTACCGGCTGGCACTGGGGCAATGACCAGGACATCTCGCTTATCTATATAACAGAGTAGCGTTCCGCCTGCATGTCCTCGACTATCAAGTTGCGATTGAACGGAGCGGGAGGCCGCGTTGTCGGCCTCCCGCCCCCGTATCACGTACTCAGGCAACTCCATGGCACGATACATTTTTGGACGGATTCTTTCGTTGATTCTGGTCCTGTTTGTAGTTTCCGTTGTCACCTTCTTCCTCATGCACCAGGTGCCGGGCGGCCCCTTTGACGAAACCAAAGCCCCCCTGCCTCCGGCTGCCAAAGAGAACATCCTGCGCAAGTACGGCCTCGACAAACCGATCCATATTCAATACCTGAACTACATGAAGAATGTGGTCCTGCACTTTGATTTCGGCATCCCCTTCCAACAGCCGACCACCACCGTGACCGCTCTGATTGCGAAAAGCTGGAAGGTGACCGCGCAGGTGGGCCTGATGACCGTAACCCTGGCATTCAGCCTGGGAATCACCTTGGGGATCTATGCCGCCTATCATCAGAACTCCTGGATCGACAACGTTACTACCTTTATCGCCATGCTCGGGATCACAGTGCCCAGCTTTGTGGTGGCGATGTGGTTCATACTCTTCTTCGCCGTGCGACTCAAATGGCTGCCGATGGGCGGGTGGAATGCCTCCGAATCCTGTCTGATAGGCAGTTCCTACATCTGTACCGACTGGATCATGCCGGTCATCGCCTATGCGCTCGGCCCGTTGGCCATCATCGCCCGCTATACTCGCTCCAGCGTCGTGGATGTCATGCGCCAGGACTTTACTCGTACAGCCAGAGCCAAAGGACTAGGCACACAGGCAGTAATGTTCCGGCATATCCTGCGCAACGCGCTCATTCCCATGGTGACTGCATTTGGCGTCATCATTCCCAATCTGCTGACGGGCAGCATCTTTATCGAAGCAGTGTTCCGCATTAATGGCCTGGGCAAATTCTTCGTTACCAGCATTTTCAATCGAGATTATCCCATGATTATGGCCCTCTTTCTGCTCATCGCCTTTTTGTGGAGTCTGACCTACCTGTTCACCGATATCATCTATACCTGGATCGACCCACGCGTGCGATTGGGCGCAGAGGGAGGCGCGTAGTGACGGCCAGTGCCGCGACACCCTTAGACGTAGCGCCCCCGGGTGTGGACCGCCACCGGACACTGTGGCATGACGCGGCCCGACGGTTCCTGCGCAACCGGCTGGCCGTATTCGGTCTGACAATCGTTCTGACCTTCCTGTTTCTGGCGGTATTCGCCGACTTGGTCGCCCCCTTTCCATACGACAGAGTGTATTTCGACCGCGTGCTGCGCTTTCCCTTTGATCTGCCCGGCCACCCGCTTGGCACCGACGAAGTGGGCCGCGACTACCTGAGCCGTCTCATTTACGGGGCCCGCACCTCCATGACTGTCGGCATCGCTGTCCAAATGGTCGCTCTTTCAATTGGAGTACCGTTGGGTAGCCTGGCCGGGTACGTGGGCGGCCGCACCGATTTTGTCATCTCCCGATTCATCGACATTATGACCGCCTTCCCAGGGCTGATGTTCTCCATTCTGATTATTTCCGTTTGGGGAGGCGGACTCACAAAGGTAATATTCGCCCTGAGCATCACCAGTTGGATCGGCATCGCCCGCCTGACGCGTGGTCAGATTCTTTCGCTGCGAGAGAAGGAATATGTCGAGGCCGCCCGTTGCACCGGGGTGGGCCGGAATCGAATCATTTTTCGCCATTTGCTTCCGAACGCCCTGACACCTATCCTGGTAGCTATCAGTTTCGGCATCCCCGCGGCGATCTTCGGCGAGGCCGGCCTGAGCTTCCTTGGCATCGGAATCAACGATCCCATCCCCAGCTGGGGCAAAATGGTCGGCGTCAGCAATGCCTATGTTCGGGTCTACTGGCATCTGGCCCTCTTCCCCACCATTGCCGTAGCCCTGGCCATGCTCGGCTTTTCGTTTGTCGGCGACGGCCTGCGCGACGCGCTCGACCCAAAGATGATCGAGTGAGACGACCGATTGTCAACCGGAATCCCCTATCGCGCCTGCTCTTGACAGGCGGCTGATAGCAACAAGCAAGGAAGAACAAGCAGGGGAGTAGGACATGGTACAGAGAAAAAGAACCATCGCACGATTGACCAAACGCTTTGTGCCGATTCTGACTATCCTCCTGTTGCTCCTTGCTGTGCCAGCAGGATGCGGACGAGGCGATGAGGAGAACGTTTCCAACGGAGAAGAGACAAGCGGGTCAGTGCCCGCGGCCAGCGACCGGGAGGTTGTGCCGACGATGCCGGCGGCCCGCTTTGACCAACCAACGCCGGTCACAGATATGCAAGAAGCCAGCGAAGCGGACAAGCAGGAGGACGAAGAGGAGGAAGAGGAGGCGCCGGACATTGCAACGGGAGAGTTTGTCTACGGCAATCGCTGCGCAGAATGCCACGGCGAGGGCGCCGCGGGCACGGATCAGGCGTCGTCGCTGGTTGGGCTGACCTTAAGCGAAGACGAATTCGAAGATCTGATTCGCACTGGCGGCGAACTCGGGCCCGATCACCTGTTCGGCTCTACAAAGATCAGCCCCGATGGTCTCAGCGCAGTCTACGCCTATTTGACATCGCTCGAATAGACATTGTCACTGAGACGATGGTAGACCGCATCTTCGACCGGCCTGCCATCGCGTAAGTGCTCCTCTACAATCCTGTCCAACAAGGCTTCATCGACCTGGCAGTACCAGATCCCATCAGGGTAGACGACAAGCACAGGACCGCTGTGGCAAACGCCCAGACAGGGTGTCGTCCCCCGCTTTACGCGCAAAGGATTATCGTATTCCCCCAGTTCGCCCAGTTTGCCGGCCAGACGCGCGTAGAGTTGCCCCGCCTTGCCATCTGGGTCACAGAACGCGCCTGAACAAATGAAAACATGGCGCGCGTAGGGCGCCATTTCCGGAACATCCACAACAATCTCCTTCTTCCTCCCAGTGAAACTACCCAGCCGCAACTGATTCACAACCCACTAATCGCCGGTATTCCACTGACGACTGGTGTTCCACTGAAAACTAAAAACTGACTACTAAAAACCGCAGTTCCGCTCTCCCTCAGGCCGCCGGGTCCCACAGAGGCTCTGATACGCCCTGTTGCAAGTTCTCGAGGCGAGACATGACAAACAAAGCGTCCGATAGACGATTCAGGTAGCGCATCACCTGCGGACTGATTTTCTCCTGATTGGCCAGCGACGCTGCCTCCCGCTCAGCCCGCCGGCACACAGTGCGTGCAACGTGGAGGTGAGATGCACCCAGCGAGCCCCCCGGAAGAATGAAGTTCTCCAAGACGCCGACAATCGGCGTCAGTTCGTCGATTAACGCCTCCAGACGATCGACATGTCGTTGCTCGATCTGTGGGGGCGTGTAGCTCTCTTTATCCTCTTCCAGAAAACACAGATCCGAACCCAAGTGGAATAGTTCATTCTGAATCTCGCCCAACGTGCGCTGCAGACGATCACTCAGACCGCTGGCCAGCGCCACCCCTATGTACGAGTTCAACTCGTCGACCGTCCCGTAAACCTGCACGCGCAGTGAGTCCTTGGCGACGCGTTGCCCGCCCCCTAGAGAGGTAGTGCCGCCGTCACCGCCGCGCGTATAGATCTTAGTCAACCTTGGCATCAGTTTCTCCTCCGGCGCCGCCCTGGCGCAGGTATGTTGTCAATGCGTCCAACGTAGCAAATGAATCCATTCGTCCCGCAATGTCCAATCTGTAGACCGGTCCGCCGTCCTGCATATGAACTGATATGGCGCCGAGAACAGAATCCTGGCCAGCCGGACTTTCTATTTCTACCTCTTTCTCCACCGCATACCCAATTCGCTCCAGGGCGCGTCGCGCCCAGAAGGCCGCAACCCCATCACCGTGCAGGAGCAGCCGCCCACAGGTCTCCTGCCGTGTGTGAAAGGAGCCGTGTTCGCGGTCGAATGTCACGCCCTCGGCGGAAAATACGCGTTCAAACGCGCCGTTAAGGATCAGATCCTCAGGCGCGCCGTCGAAGAGCTCGCCCTCCGCCGACAGCAGCCATAAGCGGTCCGCGTTGCGCAAGGCCAGGTCCAAATCATGCGTGGAAAGCAGGATCGCTTGCCTGTTCTCGTTTGCCAACCGCCGCAACAGATCCATTACTTCCACCCGCCGCGGCAGGTCCAGAAACGCAGTCGGCTCGTCCAGCAGCATCACCCGCGGCTGCTGCGCCAGCGCGCGCGCAATAAAGACCTTCTGTCGTTCGCCGTCGCTCATCTCGACAACCAGCCGGTCAGCCAGATCTTGGGCGCGAACGGCCTGCAACGCCCACTGCACAATGCGCTCGTCCTGCTCGTTCAACGTCCCGGTCCAGCCGGTGTAGGGATGGCGTCCCAGGCCTACCAATCCGTACCCGGACATCGCGCCCACATCCACGCGCTCAGTCAGCACTATGCTCAGGCGGCGAGCCAGCTGGCCGGGCCGCAGTTCGTCGAGAGGCCGGTCATCCAGCCAGATCCGGCCGGACAGGGAAGGTTGCAGCCGGGCCAACGTGCGCATCAGCGTTGACTTTCCGGCGCCGTTGGGCCCCAGCAGACAGACCAGTTCCCCCGCCCGCAGCGAAAAATCAAGATCGCTGGCGATGACAACGTCTCCTCTGCGGGCGCGGCGATAGCCTATCGAGAGAGCATCGGTTTGCAGTACAGTCCCACCCGTCATCCGTCTGCCCCAGTCAGCCGGCAAAGGCCTCGCGTAAATTACGCTGCCGCAGGATCACCCAGATTACAACCGGCGCGCCCAGCAACGCGGTCACCGCATTCAGTGGCAGCGTCAGTTGACTGCCCGGCAGCCCGGCAACGATGTCGGCGCCCAGGGCCAGCGTGGCGCCCATGAAGGAGACCGCTGGCAGCAGCAGTCGGTGATCCGACGTGTGCAGGAGACTGCGGCACAGATGGGGCACGGCGATACCCAGAAAGCCAATCGGCCCGCAGAAAGCGGTGACAACGCCGGCCAGCACCGCCGACGAGCCGATGATACCCAGCCGCACACGACGCACATTCAGACCCAGCGAAAGGGCGTAAGTCTCTCCCAAAAGCAGCGCATTCAGCGGTTTCATCAACAGGTGGCCGCCCGCCAGCCCCAACAGAATCGCCGGCGCCATCACCTGTAGCTGCCGCCAGGTGACGCCCCCAAATGAGCCGAATGTCCAGGAGATGTAGGCCTGTATGCGCTCAACCACACTGAAATAGATCAGCACACTCACCAACGCGCTGGTCGTATACCCGAACATCAGGCCCAGGATGAGCAGCGTCATGCCGCTCTGCACTTTCCGGGCCACCGACATCACAAGCAGCAGCACCAGGCCGGAGCCGATTATTGCCGACAGGGCCAGGCTGGTATCACCCGCCAGACTGATCCCCGCCAGCAGAGTAGTGCTGCCGCCCAGGCCCATTGCCACACCGGCCAGTAGCACCGCCAGAGCCACCCCCAGGCTCGCGCCGGAGCTGATCCCCAGCACGAACGGCCCTGCGAGCGGATTGCGGAAAAGAGTTTGCATCTGTAATCCGCTGACCGATAGCGCGGCGCCGGCCAGCATCGCCGTCAACGCCTTGGGCAGGCGAAACTTCAGCACAATAGTTTCCCATGCCGGCTTGGAGGCATCCCCACCCAGCAATACCGACACAATTTCACCGATAGGGATGCGTACAGAGCCAACCGCCAAGCTTAACATGAATACCGCCAGCGCGACGAGCGCCAACCCAGCCAGCAGCAGGCCGGGCGACAGGACAAAGCCTCGCGCTAGCGTAGAGTGTGCGCGAATGTTTGATGCTGCCAGGGGAACGTCCTCTCTAGTCATCTCTCACCTTGGCCGCGCTCGCACCTGTATCAATCCGGGCAGCGCTTTGACACTCCGGTTCCTCACTCTTCAAAATGAGCGCAACGCCCGCCACCATAAGAATGGCCTTGGCGGCAGCGGCGGCCAGTGTTTGGTTCGCCTGACCCACCAGGTCCCGGAATGCCCGCCCCAGCGGGGTGAGTGGAGCAAGGCCAGTCCCCACCTCGTTGGAAACGATGATCAACTGGCTCGCGCTCGGCAGTTCCTTTGCCGCCTGCACGATCGCCGCAATTTCCTGGAATACGCTGTCCTGCACCGCTTCGTGATAGGGATCGGGCTGATCGACCAACAGATTCGACACCAACAGGGTGATGCAGTCCACAATGATGGTCGTATACACGTCCGACTGGCGGCCGATCGCCTGGCCGATGGTGTGCGGCGCCTCCAGCGTGTGCCAGGTTGCGGGGCGTTCCGCCTTGTGCTTTTCTATGCGAAGCCGCATCTCATCATCGCCGGGTTCGGCGGTCGCCACATAAAGCACGGGGCCCTTTCCGCGCTCTTGGGCCACCCGCACTGCTTCTGCGCTCTTTCCACTGCGAGCGCCGCCGAGAATCAATATGAGTTCGCCCACGAAAATCTGTCCTTTTCCCAGCGACCGAGCCGGCAGAGGCATGAACGGTCCAACGATTGTCAGCCCTTAACCCTGTCCTGTGAGCGGGCAGGAGTTCTGCACACCGCTCTCCCTGACAGGGCGGTCGGGACCTACACGGTCCAGTACGCCGCAAGCGTCACTATGCAGACCGTCTCCCCGACTTCACACAGGGCGCCGTATATGTCCCCGGTCAACCCTGGGATGCGCGCCAAAGTGAAGCGTATCAGTAGCCAGGCGCTAAGGCCGACCAAAGCCACAGCCCCGATTGTGGCCGCAATGCCTACAGTCGGAGCCAGAAAACCCAGCGCCGCCATCGCAATTGCCGTCGCCCCGGCGGCCTGGGGCCAACCAGCGTTGTCCTTCATCTCCCGACCCAACCCTTCGGTACGGGCATAGGGAAAGAGTATAACCGCCAAGCTGATCACCCAACGCCCCAGCATCGGCGCGACGACGAGAGCCGCCGCCGCCCCGATGCCCCCGATCGCAGCATACTTCACAAGCAGCATTGTCCCACCGGCAGCGACTGCAAACGCGCCGACGCGCGCATCTCGCAGGATGCGCATACGGTCCTCTGCCGTTCTTCCGCCCAGCAGGCCATCCACCGCATCCAGAAAGCCGTCAAAATGCAGCGCGCCGCTGCACGCAATCCAGACTCCCAGCAGAATGGCCGCCACCAGCGTTGGTGGGAAAATGGCAGAAAAAAGCCAGTGCAGCCCATACAGAAGCAGCCCCACCACCAAGCCGACGAGCGGGAAGAAAGCGACGGATCTCCCAAGTTCCTTGGGTGAAATCGTCCGGCGCAACGGCGGCGGCACGATTGTCAGGAATTGGAACGCTACCACAACACCGGTCAGAATCGCTTTCACGGAGCGTTCGCGCCTCCCGCAGGACACCTTCACAGCCCTTTAGCTAACAGCCAGGGCGAAAATCCTGCTATTGAACCTGCCGGTAGAAACTGAGCTCGTGTTCCGGCAACAAATGCGGGTGCAATATCTTTACCAGATCTTTCAGCACCCTTTCGGGATGGGCTGCGCCCTCCTCGTAGTAGGCATTGCCTCCACTTTCGTTCACTTTGGCATTGTTGTTGAACAGTTGTCCACGTTTTAGCGGCGCAAAATCGCCATAGCGGGGGTCGCTTTCGAGCACATCTTCTACGCTGAACCAAAAAGAGTTGTCCGGGTTGAGCCAGATATCCACCTCGGCCGCGATCGCATAGACTGCCTCAAAGTCGAGCGGCAGCGCCCCCACATCCCCTTCACCCGACCAGAGGTAGGCGGCGCCGGCGTCGAACAGCATTTTGGCCATGTAACTTTCGCCTCCCGCCACATACCAGGTGCCGTTGTAGACGCTCCCCAGCAGGACAGAAGGACGCTCCGCCAGTGTTGCCGTCAGTTCCGCTACGGCTTGATACTCTGCGGCGATGACATCGAACTGCGCCGCGGCGTCCGCCTCCCGGTTGAAGAACAGGGCAATGAACTTCATCCATTCCGCCCGGCCCAACGGATTCTGCTCTACAAAGTCACCGTTGAGCGCGACCGGTATACCGGCCTCCAGCAGCACCGGATGGGTGTCAAAGTCGGCAAAACCTGTCCCGTAAGTCATCACCAGCGCCGGGTCCAGATCCAGCGTCAGTTCCACGTTGACCGCCGCGCCGCCGCCAATTTCGGCGATGTCACCGTCCGCGATGCGCTCTCGCACCGCCGGGTTCGTTGTCCACATATAGCTGTCCAACCCAATTAGCCTGTCTATCAGTCCCAAATCCTCAAGGGTGGGCAGATAGGTTGTCGACATCGCAATTATATTACCGACCGGCACCTCGATTACAGTACCATCGACATCCTGCGGGGCCGGCGTGCCGCACTGCACGAGCACATAGCGAAAACTCTCTTGCGCGCCCTGCCACGGGTTGGTGACTGTAATGACTTTGTAATTGCCGTGATACTCGACATCGAAGCCGGAAGCATATTCCACAGTCAGCTTCTGCGGGAAGTAGTCGAAGGTTGAGTCGAACCCATCGACGCATCCCTCATGCAGATTCTGCTCGGGAGGTGAGGCTGGGGCAGCCGAGTCAGCGGCAGCGCTGGCTGGCGGCGACGCAGCCGTGGTTGGCTGGGCAACGCATGCGCTCAGAACCATGAGCGCGATTACAAGCAAGTAAATTGGCATGCTTCGCATCAGTTTCTCCTCATATTGCATATATGATTGATGCCCTGCCGCATTACCTGAAACAGCCACCAAAACTGAAACGTCCGATCTCTTACGAGATCGGACGTCACCGGCAATCCTTGCCCCAAAATGCAGGCTTGACTCAGTCACCCAATCCACGAGATGTTTCAAGAGTTCGACAGAGACGGTCGACCTGGCTTGGGAAATACTCCTCACTTCTCTTTCGAGATTCTCTCCATTAAGGAGGCAGAGTTGCTTTCCCTTACAGTTGCGGGACAGCGCCGGACTCTCACCGGCTTCGCCTTTTCAGCCCTGGCATCCGGACCATGGGCACCTCTGGCGTTCATTATTCAATTGCCAGCAGTATACAGCCGGCCTCAAGGCCTGTCAACACGTGCCCCGATTGGATGCAGGGCAATTGCATCAAAAACGGTGATATAATAACCCTGTACCGAAATACGAATCGGCACTGCTGAGAGCGTATCGTCATCATGAACGCATGACGCCCACTGGCTGGGAATCTGAAGGCGAGGGAGGACCCTTGCAAGACTGTAAACTGCGTATAATCTGTCTACCCATAGCCCAACAGAGACAGCGAGGGAACGTGCCCGAAGCCAAACGCAAAAGTCCATATATAGGAAAACTGCCCGCTTCTGCCCGGCTTAAACCGACCTCAAACGTCCGGACACGACACCCTGCCCCCCAGCGGACCGACTAGAGTCCGGCGTCTGTGAAAGTCGTGGATGCGTGTCGTGGAGAGGCTGCCAGAACCAGGAATCGACTCTGGAAACGGAAAAACCGATGCAAAAGCGTAACGACAACAATTGCCAGAAAAAAAATATCGCCCGCTCTGGCCCGACTTATACCTACTTGACCCGACTCGACCCGACTTGACCCGACATTTGACGTCCAGACACGCCCCACCATGGTAGAGATTGCACAACTCTTGTACAACCCACATGCGCGGTTCAACCGACCCGCCAGCGCTGAGGAGGCCCCCATCACAGCCCATCACAATAACTGCATGAATTGCAGCTCAGACAACCCGAAAACGCTCATGAACGCTCGTAAACTCTCATGAACTCTCGTCTAACGCTCATACGAGACAACCTGCATCGGCAAGGCACCGGTCACAGCCCATCAGGCAAATCCCGTGAACTGCAGTTCACACAACACGAAAACGCTTATAAACGCTCATGAACGCTCGTCCAACACACACATGAGAATGCCTGCGTCCCACCATCAAGATGAAACTGATAAAAACGGTCCACAATGAATGAAATGCCCGCATCAGCCCCCAAGGCATATGCATCTGATGTGAATTCCATCTTTTACTCCGCTGCCAAACTGCTCCTGACTACCACTCTCAGCCACCGGAGCATCGAGAATCCAATCTACTGGGTCTGGGATGAGGACGATAGTCGCACCCGCCACGGCCATGCGCAGCACAACTTGGCCGTCTTGCGCCGCATGGCTTTCAACCTCCTACGCAGAGAGAAAAGCGCCAAAATCGGTATCGCTGCCAAACGTAAACGAGCTGGTTGGAAAACTGACTATCTCCTGAAAGTTCTCTCCCAATAAGATTCATATGCCCTGCAGATTCGGGTAGAGGTGCCCCTTGTGGGCCCAAATCGTGTGCTATAATAGTGTCCGAAATGAGTTGCGTTTCCTCTGACCCTGAGAAGCCATGACTCTCGCCCAAAGAATATCTGAAGCCGAAGGTGGGCCGCTGTACGTCTGTGAGTTGCCCATTCTTCATCTGCCGATACGCATCACAGATGGCGAGGAAGCATCTGCGAACGCAAGCATGTAAGGGCCGAAGAAAAGGAAACACGCCGTCATAATCCGTCGAAACCCGCCCGAACCCAAGGCAATTGCAACGAATTGGAACAAACCTCGTGAGGCTGCCTGAATCGGCTGGAGGAAACGTCTGCAAAATCAAGAAAAAAATCCAAAAAAAAATCCCGTCGACTTACGTCGACTTACGTCGACTTAGGTCGACTTGGGTCGACTTGGGTCGACCTAACCCAGGATAATTGCATCAAATTGGGACAAGGCCTTGTAAGGCTGCCTGAATCGAATAGGTTCCCTTTGTGGGCCCGCTTAGTGGTCCCACACTGTGGACATTCGAGGCGCACGAATTGAGAAGCCACTGCTCTCGCCCAAAGAAAACTTGCAGGCGAAAGCGGTCAGCTGAAACGCTGTGAAATGCCCCCAAAACGTCCACGCGGTATCCATCAGGGACGGCGAGGAACTGTTCGGTAGGTCGCAAGGAAAGCGTCCCAGAAATTTTTTTTGGCGCGACATTTGTAGACATATGTAGACATGGCGCGACATTTGTAGACATAACGCGGCGTGAACACAGGCAAGTGAATCGAGCAGTGACGAGTGCCCGTAGACGATTGTCGCCAAAGCAATTGGCGGGAGCAAAATGCTCTTCCGCCAAGGGCCGCGCAAAGAAAATCCGTTACGCCTTCGGTGTTCTTCGCGGCCCTTCGCATGACTTCGCCGATCGATTGGTTCTGTCTACTGCAACACGCAAGCGAGGAAAATCCCTGGCAGTAACTCTCGTCCAACGCGCATACGAGACATCCTGCATCGGTAGGGCCCCAGTCACAGCCCTTCAGGCAAATCCCGTGAACTGCAGCGCAGACAACACGAAAACGCTCGTAAACTCTCATGATCTCTCGTAAACTCTCGCCCAACACACAGATGAGAATGCCTGCATCGGCAAGGCGCCGCTCACTGCCCATCAGGCAGATCCCGTGAACTGCAGCGCAGACAACCCGAAAACGCTCGTAAACTCTCATGATCTCTCGAAAACTCTCGTCCAACACGCAGATGAGAATGCCTGCGTCCCACCATCAAGATGAATTTGGTTAAAACGGTCCACGATGAATGAAATGTCCGCATCAGCCCACAAGGCACCTGCATCTGATGTGAATTCCATCTTTCCCTCCGATGCCAAACTGCTCCTGACTTCCACCCTCAGCCACCGGAACACCGAGAATTCAGTCTACTGGCTCTTGGATGGGGACGACAGTCGCATCCGTCAGGTCCATGCGCAGCACAACTTGGCCGTCTTGCGCCGCATGGCTTTCAACCTCTTACGCAGAGAGAACAGCGCCCAAATCGATATTGCTGCCAAACGTGAACGAACCGGTTGGAAAACTGGCTATCTCCTGAAAATTCTCTCCCAACAAGATGCGATTTTCCTGCGATTGGATGCAGCCGCAAAGCCCCTGGACAGCACACCTACCCGCACCGGCAAGCGCCTACCTTTTGAGCATTTGTTCCTCCTTTGGCATACTGTTGTCAATCGAGACACGCCCGTCCTGCCGGAGGTCACTGGCAGCTGAGTCTACACGGAGACCGATATGCCGATCTACGAGTATATCTGCGAGGACTGCAACCATCAGTTCGACCGGCTCTGGCCTACAGCGGCCTCCGCACAAGATCAGCAGCCGGACTGTCCGGACTGCGCCAGTACTTCCACACGGCGAACCGTTTCGCAGGTTGCCGTGCTGGGGAAACTTGGTGGACTGACGCCAACCGAACAGAGCGCGGCCAGCGAAGAGTCAGCCAGAACGGCCTCGTACACGCCGAAGGAACAGATCCAGGCTTTCCAAGCCAACAAACAGCAAAAACGCGAGCAGGGCAAATGAACGGGCAAGTCCCCTTCGGTGTCGCCGACTACTTCTGGGATGAGGCCCGCAGCCGGCAGAACCTCCTCAACCAACTGATGGAGACCTTTCGCGGCTGGGGGTACGGCGACGTAATACCGCCTATGTTTGAGTTCGATTCGACCCTCAGCGCCCAATATGACGACACCCTGCGCAAAGGTATGTATCGCTTCCTCGACCGTGACGGCAGCACGCTCTCCTTACGGCCCGAATTTACTACACCGGTTGCCCGTCTGGTCGGTGCCCGGCTCCACGACTGGCCGATGCCGCAGCGGTTCTGTTACGGCGGCAGCGTCTTTCGCTACCTGGAACCGCAGGCCGGCCGCCAGCGCGAATTCTGGCAGGTAGGAGGAGAATTGATCGGCGCGCCCACGCCCGCAGCCGATGCCGAGATCCTGGCCCTTACCGCCACCGCATTGAAGGTCGCCGGCCTGACCGAATTTCGACATATAATCGGCCATATCCGCTACTATCGCAGCCTCCTCGAGGCCCTCGCGCTCACGCCGCAGCAGTCGCAGCAGCTGCAATGGGCGCTGGAGCGAAAGAGCGAGCCGCTTCTGGCCGACTTCCTGCGCGATACGCCTCTGCGGACCGGTCAGCGCCAAGCAGTAGAAACCCTTCCTCACCTGATGGGCGAGAATGTTGACAGCATCCTCTCGCTGGCAGAACGTCATATCCAAAACAGAGGCATGCACGAAGCCCTCCAGAACCTGCGGCAGATTGTCGACGCCCTTACCGGCTACGACATCCTTGACAGTCTTGTCATCGATTTGACCGAGATTCGCAATTTAGGCTACTACACCGGCGTCTCGTTCGAAGCGATGACGCCCGGCCTCGGCACAGCTGTCGGCAGCGGCGGGCGCTATGATGACCTTGTCGGCCGCTTCGGCCCTTCCCAGCCTGCCGTCGGCGTCGCAATTGGGGTGGACCGGCTCCTGGTGGCAAGGCAACGGCAGGAGGAAGCCGGGGCGTCAACCAGCGCCGACCGGCACCCACCCGCGCTGGCACTCCCCCAGGGCAACGCCGATGCGCTGGCCCATGTGCAGAGGATGCGCGCGACCGGGCTGCATATTCAGGTGGACGTCAACGACTGGACGGTCGATTCAGCCTTTGCCTATGCAGCGGAGACAGGTGTATGCGACATCCTGCTCTGGGAGGACGGCTTCCAACATCACCGCCGCGACGAGCGTGGTGACTTCATACTGCTCGGTCCGCTCGAAGAGAGCCGGTTGTCGCCGCCGGCAGCCGCCTGCCTTAAGGAGCTGCAGATATGACGCCTACCTTTGCAGCGCCTGATTGCAGCCCTTCAATTGACCTGAAACAGTCACCGTCACCCCCGGAAGAGGCGCCCAAAGAACAGTCGCTGCTTTTTGCATTGCCAAAAGGTCGGCTGGCGCAGGATAGTCTATCCTTCCTGGAACAGGCCGGGCTGTCAATACCAACGGACACGGCAAGCCGCAAGCTGGTTCTGCCCGCCGCCGACGGCTCAATCGGCTTTGTCATGGCCAAGCCGCGCGATGTGCCCACCTACGTGGAACACGGCGCAGCCGATCTGGGCATTTGCGGGCTCGACGTAGTGCGAGAGACCGATCGCGCCGTCTATGAACCTCTCCTGCTTCCCTTCGGTCACTGCCGCCTGAGCGTCGCCGGCCCGGCCGATAGGACGACGGTCCAATCTGGCGAGCATGTGGACTCTGCCGACCTTTCC
This sequence comes from Caldilineaceae bacterium, assembly GCA_963662575.1. GTDB lineage: Bacteria > Chloroflexota > Anaerolineae > Caldilineales > Caldilineaceae > Bin5. The sequence continues at coordinate 2,821,028 of OY759723.1, read as the reverse complement.
GTCAAGACATCCTTGTCTTCCCGCTTGCCGGAAACGCCCCTGCGCTACATGAGCCAGCCCCGCGTTGCAACCGAGTTTCCGCGCCTCACTCGCCGCTTCTTCGCCGACAGAGGCGTCAACGCAGAGATTATCACACTTGGTGGCTCGGTCGAGCTTGGTCCGATTCTGGGCCTCTCTGATCTGATTGTCGATGTGGTCCAGACCGGCGCCACCCTGCGCATGAACGGGCTGGTGGAGATCCGCACAATTCTTGAAAGCCAGGCGGTGCTCCTGGTCAATCGTACCTCCTACCAGCTCAAGAGCGCCGAGATCAACAGGATAGTTGAGCGCATGCGTATACTGACGATCTGATCGGCTGGCCCACTGCAGCCGGCAAACCGGAGGGTAGAGCTCCTCCACTGCGTCTGCCGCGCAATCCCGTGGTCACATATGCCAGAGGTATTCCTGTGCCAGAGATTTCTGCTTCACAACTGATCGAGGGCGTCAACTTCGTCGCATTGCGCGCTTTCGGCGACGACCGCGGCCGTTTCCTGGAGACATTCCGCAAGGAGTGGTTTCCCCAACGCAGCTGGGAGCGGGTACAGTCGAACGTCAGCTATTCGAAAAAGGGCGTGCTGCGCGGGCTGCACTATCACTATCATCAGGTCGACTACTGGTTCTGCGTGCAAGGAACGATTCAGGTAGCGCTTGCGGACCTGCGGCCGGATAGCCCTACCTTTCGCCGGACGGAATCAGTAGAGATCGGAGAGCGCAACCCCGTGGGCATCTTCATTCCGGTTGGCGTAGCGCATGGATTCCTGGCAGTGACGGAAGCTGCTCTCACATACAATGTTGACAACTACTACGACAATTCCGACGAACACGGCGTAGCCTGGAATGATCCGGAGTTGGCAGTGGATTGGAACAGCGCCGCGCCGCTCCTCTCCGAAAGGGATCGCTGCAATCCCAAGCTAGCTGAATTGCCAGGCGATCATTTGCCGCGCCTCCATTCTGCCTAGTTCCTGAGCAGGCTGGCGGATTGACAAGACAACCGCATCCTCCCTTGGAGCCGGACTCTGGGACGTGAATACATTGCCATGACAGGAAGTGGTCCCACCCAAACGCCCAATGCCCTAGAACGGCAGAAACAACAGCGGGAAGCCGCGGAGTTTCGCAAACTACCTGCCGTCGACAAGCTCTTGCAGCGGCCTGAAATCGCCGCCCTGGCGGAGAAATACGGCAGCGGGCCGGTCACCGCTGAGACACGCGCCGAACTCGACTGCGCCCGCGTCGCCATCCACAACGGACAGACCGCCCCCAATGAACAGCAATTGACCGACCGCATCACAGAAAACGTACTCGCGGCCGATGCTCCTTCGCTGCGCCCCGTCACCAATGCCACCGGCGTACTTATCCACACCAATCTGGGACGCACGCCTCTCAGCCAGGAGGCCCAGGACGCCGTAACCCACCTGTCGCAAGGTTACAGTACCCTGGAATATGATCTGGAAACCGGTCAGCGTGGCAGCCGTCATGCCCATCCTGCTCGTCTCTTGTGCGAGTTGACCGGCGCCGAAGACGCCCTCGTCGTCAACAACAACGCCGCAGCCGTATTCCTGGCGCTGACCGCCCTCTGTAACAAGCGGGAAGTGGTAGTCAGCCGCGGCGAACTGGTCGAGATCGGGGGCGGCTTTCGCATTCCCGATGTGTTGCGCCAAAGCGGCGCGACTTTGGTGGAGGTAGGCACGACCAACCGCACCCACCCGCACGACTTCGCCGCTGCGATCAGCCCCAACACCGCCGCCCTCATGCGGATTCACGCCAGCAATTTCAAACAGATCGGCTTTGTAAAAAAGCCGGATTTGACAGATCTGGTCGAGATTGCCCACGCACAGGGGGCCGCCCACGTTGACGTCGAGTCTGAAACCGGTGGCAGTGGCAAAGACAACGCTTCTCCCGACCGCCCGCTCGTCATTGACGACCTGGGCTCCGGCACTCTGTTGAATACAGCCCGATTCGGGCTGGCCCCGGAGCCAATGGTGCAGAGCAGTGTGCAGGCCGGTGCCGACATCATTACTTTCAGCGGTGACAAGCTCCTTGGCGGTCCCCAGGCCGGCCTGATCGTAGGCAAGGCCGAATTTATCGCACGGTTGCGCTCGCACCCACTTGCCCGCGCCCTGCGCGTGGACAAGATGACTTTGGCCGCCCTGGATGCTACCCTGCGGGCTTATCGACGAGACCGGGCCACCGCTGAAATTCCCGTATGGCGCATGATCGCGCAGACGGCAGAGACCGTTCAACAGCGCGCCGTCCGCTGCCAGCGCCAGTTGGCTGCCGCAGACATCAATGCAGCGGTGATCCCCGGTAGAAGCACCATTGGCGGCGGCAGTCTGCCCGGCGAAACGCTTCCCACTTTTCTGTTGGCGCTCGACATTCCGCAGCCGGACAGCGCGGCCGCCGCCTTGCGCCAGGCCGACATGCCCATAATCTGCCGAATCCAAAAAAACTTGCTGTTGTTCGACCTGCGCACCGTCCTGCCGGAACAGGAGCAAACCCTGCTGGCGACTCTCAGCAGCCGGCTGCCGCTTCTTGACCGTCAGGTCGGCCGCGCTGTCCCATAGCCGAGAATCGAAATCGACTGTGCCTCTCGTATACCTGAAGCTCGGCGGGTCCCTCATCACCGATAAACACAAACCGGAAACGCCCAGGTTGGACGTTTTGGAACGGCTGGCCCGGGAGATCGCCCAGGCCAGAAGGGAACACCCGGCGCTCCAGCTCGTCCTGGGGCACGGCAGCGGCAGTTTCGGCCATGTCACCGCTCAGCGCCATGGCACCCGCAGTGGTGTCCGCAGCGCGGCCCAGTGGTTTGGTTTCGCCGCCACCGCCGATGCGGCCGCGCGCCTGAATCGCATCGTCGCCGCCCATCTCCTGCAGGCCGACCTGCCAGCCTGGACCGTGCAGCCCAGCGTCGCGCTCCGCTGCCAGGACGGCGAAGTAATTAACGGGCCCGCAGATACAGTACGGCTGGCATTGGAGCGGGGACTCCTGCCCCTGATTCACGGCGACGTGGCGGTCGACAGCATACGCGGGGGTACAATTGCCGGCACCGAGGAAATCTTCGAACAGATGGCCGTGCAACTGCCGCCGGTCCGAATCGTGCTGGCAGGGGAAGTGAACGGGGTCTATACCAGCGACCCATTTCAAGACCCGACCGCGGTCATGCTGGGTGAGATCACGCTCGCCTCATTCGAGTCGTTGCAAGCATCCCTCGGCGCCAGCCACGCCACCGATGTCACCGGCGGCATGGCCGCGAAAGTCGAACAGTCCCTGCGTATGGTGCGCGCCGCGCCGGGCATGCAGGTGATCATTTGCGGCGGCCTCGTACCAGGTACTATCTTTTCCGCGCTGACCGACCACGCCAACCCGCCCGGCACTCTGATTCACGCCGGCGAGCCGCGAGATCGCGCCTGACACCGCCGCCGCGTCCAATCGAAGCAAGAATGAGAATGGGGAGACCATAAGGATGACTTTGTCAGGATTCCTTGCTTACTTCCCGTCTCTCGCTCGTTGAACGCACAAAGGGTTAGCCCGAGGTATTTGCCCGCTCAATTGGCGTCCGAGTATAATGCTCTTCGTAGACAATGTACCTGAGGCGCCGAAAACTGTCTGCCACAGTCGTTCAGTCTTGCCTTAAAAGGGGCGTCGCAGGCATGATTCCGCCGCTTGCGATATACACCGTCGCGTAAGGGCCCGGAAGTTGCCCTCTATTCGGATTTCGGAGTAAGGCCACTGATGTTCCTGACAATCGTTTCGTTTTTTCTGCTTTTGGGTCTGTTGATTTTCTTCCACGAACTGGGTCACTATCTGGTTGCGCGGCGCAATGGAATCGAAGTTGAAGAGTTCGGTGTATTTGGATTTCCCCCGCGCCTGATCAAACTGTTCACCTACGACGGCACAGTTTTTAGCATTAACGCAATCCCTTTCGGCGCATTTGTGCGCATGAAAGGCGAAGACATGGCCGATACCAGCTCCGGCTCTTTTAACGCGGCGAGCGGGCGCAGCCGGGTCCTCACACTCCTCGCCGGACCGGCGATGAACTTGCTCTTGGCAATGTTCTTTTCGATAGCCAGCGTATTCTCAGGCTTTCCCGCCGCTGCGGCCCACCCCTTGCTGAGTGATGTTCCGTCCGGTACCGAGTTTATGGGAGCAGCCCTCGAACCGAATGACACGCTCATCCGTCTCAACGGGCAACCGGTCTACATCGACGTGGTCACCGGCGAACTGCTTGACCGCAAACAGCGTGCACCCGTCAATACTGCCGAGGCTGGCACCGTCGTCATTCTGCGCGGTGATTCCCTGCACACGTTGCAAGTACCCTTCGCTACCCGGACAGAGTTGGAACGGCTCTTGGAAGGACTGTCTCCCGAAGCGACCTTGCAGACGCAGATCACACATATCGCGCCGGACAGCCCCGCAGAAGAGGCTGGGCTTCTGCCCGGAGATGTTTTCTACGCCGTCAATGGGGAGGTAGTAACCGCCGACCGCAGCCTGGGAGAGATGGTGCGGTCGCAATTGGGTGAGACAATTACGGTCACGTTGCTCCGCGACGATGAACTCTACTCCCGTCAAGTGCTGGCCCGTCAGGAGCCGCCGCCCGGCCAGGGCGCGATGGGCGTGGCTATCAGCGGCGTGCTCATGCTGGTCACTCAGCCCTTCCTCCGCAGCATTTGGCTGGGAATCGTTGGCATCGTCGACTACGTACAGGCCGTCATCTCCCTGCCGATGCTGCTCATCTCCGGCCAGTTGGCGCCTCAGGATGCCGCCCTTTCCGGTCCGGTTGGGATCGCACAACTTGTGGGCGGCGCGGTCAGCGCCACCGCAGATACAGGTCTCTGGTTCCCGGTTTGGCAGCTGGCTGCTATCATCAGCGCCGGGCTGGCCATTGCAAATCTGTTGCCGATTCCGGCTCTGGATGGAGGACGCCTGCTTTTCATTCTCATTGAAAAGCTACGCGGACGTCGAATTGCCCCGGAAAAGGAAGGCGTCATTCATATTGTCGGTTTTGTTCTGTTGTTGGGCTTAATGGTTGTCATCACGATCAACGACATCCGCTCCGGACCTCAAGGCATCGACTGGTCCCATTTGCTGGGTAATTGACAGCGTTAAAATATGCTGTCAATTACCGGTAAAACGAAATAAATGCCCCAAACATGTCTCTAGATGATACAAACTTTTCGGATGGAGATTCCGATCAGTTCAATTCAGCCCAACCCGAAAGCCGACCGGACGCGCAAGTTCCGTCTTGGGCGGCCAAGCGCTGCCCTTCCTGCTACACAGCTGTCCTGCATAACCAGGTTGTTTGCGCAGAGTGTGGCACTCGCCTGGTACCGAATCTGACCAGAGTTCGGTGTCTGCGCTGTGGCAAGCCTGCTACAACCGACCATGTCATCTGCCCCCACTGCGGGCGCAACCTGCGCGCTGCGCCTTCGCGGCTCCTCACCATTGGCGCGCCGGCTCTGCTGGTTGGGGCACTTGCCATAGTGCTTGTCGCCCGCGGGATGCCGTCCTTCCTGCAAGAGAATAACAACTTGCCCCTGCTCCCGAATTTCGTTATCACACCTGCCTTGTCAGACAGCGAACCGACCGTTCGGCTGGCTCGCGAAAGCCTGGCGCCCGCGGTCGTTCAGAGCGGCCCCGGCCAGTCTGACGAGTCAGCTCCTTCTGCAGCAGCCCCTGCCGCCGCGGTCTCTACGCCCACGCCGGTGTCGGAGGCAACAGCAACCGCAGCCAACGGCTCCCAAACCGGGCCTATTCCGACGGACACGTCGCTCCCGCCGGCCGAGACGCCAGTTGCAACAGTTGCGGCTCCCGTGGATACGTCCACTGCCACCACTGTCGCAGTGGAACATACCGCCACGGCCCCGCCCGCGCCAACACCTACGCCAACTACGCCAGCGACCGAAACACCGACAGCCACGCCCACGCCAGCGTGGTTGATTTATTCGATTAAACAGGGCGATACAATCGCCAAAATTGCCAATCTGTTTGACATCGAATTGGATGACTTGCTAATAGCCAATCGTCTCTCGCTGGAGGATGCTACGAGACTGCAGATTGGAGACCAAATCGTGCTACCTGGATTGTTCCAGGTAACGCCAACACCGACGCCTACCGAGGCTGCCCCCGCCCCACCCACCGCAACGCCTGCAGGGTAGCCCTTTGAAACCGAGCTCTAACTCGCTCTGTCCATCTGCGACTAGCGCGAATTTCGTATATAATCTAGTCAGCCCATGCTGGAAATGTGGATCATTTTTCTGGCCAACAATACCTTTTGAATGCGAGGCGGCAAGTGACCGAGTCTGTCGCACCCTTTAGCAATGCGCAAACGCAACCGGGCCCGGACAATTCCGTCGAGGTCCTGTTAAACCAACTGCAAGGAGACGACGCGCTGCCGCCGGCGCAGGAATTGGTCGCATTGTCCGATCTGAGTCTGGCCGACTCGCGCCGCGTGCGAGTGGCCTGGTCGACTATCAGCGACACGAGCCGGCTCCACGTTGTCAGTTCACTCGTGGAAGAAAGCGTCGCCAATTTGCATGTGCAACTGGGCAGGCTGCTGCGTCTGGCCCTGACCGACCCGCTGCCCGATGTGCGCATCCTTGCCATCCGCGGCTTGTGGGAGGATAGAAATGCAGATCTTGTCGGTCCCTTAATCCACATTCTGAACAACGACCCCTACGACACCGTTCGCGCAGCCGCCGCCGAAGCCCTGGGCGCGTTTGTTCTGGCCGGAGAGCTGGACGAACTCTCGCCGGCGTTGGCAATGCGGGCCGAGGATGCCCTGTTAGCCGTATTGCACGCCGATACCGAGCCGCTCAACGTCCAGGTCAACGCCCTGGAGAGCATCGCCTTCTCCGGAGAAACCGGCATTCGAGAACTGATCGAAGACTGCTATTACTCCCCTTTCGATGAAATGCAAGTGGCTTCGTTGCGTGCAATGGGACGCAGCGCAGATGTACGCTGGCGCTCCACTGCCCAGGCCGAACTGGACAGCCCAGAGCCGGAAATGAGAGCAGCCGCAGCGCGAGCCTGCGGCGAACTTGAAGCCAGTGACGCACTCGAAGATCTGATTGCACTGTTGTCCGACGAGAGCAATCCGGTCCGGCTAGCTACGATTTTCGCTCTGGGCCGGCTGGGCGGTCGACAGGCAAAAGAGATGCTGAACGCCATGAGCGCCAGCGACGACGCCGATGAAGCGCAAGCGGCCGCTGACGCTCTGGAAGAAACGCTCTTTTATGGCGATGGCCAGGGGGCCGCGCTGTTAGATGAATCTCCGGAAAACGGGGAAGATGAAGCGGATGATTGGGAGGCGTGGTGAATCTGAAGCTCAAGCGCTTGGTGCGCACTCACAGTTCGGAACAGTACGCACTTTTTGACTTGGCCCAGACAGATGTCGAAGATCAGCCCATTACGATCGGAAAACTCGATCTGCATTACACTGGCGAGGGAACCTACGGCACCATCCTTCTCTGGGATATGGCTTCGCAGCGCATGAATCCCGAGAGAAGGCGGATGTTCGTGCACGCCCTGCTAAGTGAACTGGTTCTGCCGATGGGGCTGCCCAATGAATTCGTGATTGAGTTCTTTGCCCCCACATTGGACGAGTATGAAGTGTTTCATAATTTAGACGAGGACGCTGACAACCCCGGGGCAGCGTCTGCGCAGGCAGATTCACGCTGAATGACTTGTCTCTGCCTATCTCAAATGCCGGGATATTTCTTGCGCGTGAAAGAACCTGGAAACCAATGACCGAGAGCGACCCGAACCAAACTCATTCTGAAAGTCGCGGTTCTGCCGCCGACTACCGCACAATACTCAATGAAAGCGCCCGTCTTTTGCGCGCCAACCGGCCCGGTGAAGCTATCGCCGTGCTTGAACCGCTCCGGGCAGACCTGCCCAACGACCCCGACATCGCCATTAATCTGGGCAGCGCCCTGATCTTGCAAAGAAAGTGGTCGCAGGCGGTCAAGGTGCTCACAAGGGCGGTGGACATTTCGCCCGACAATGTGCTGCTATGGACAAATCTGGCAGCCGCCCATCTGGGCCGATTGGAAACTTCCGGTCCAAAGCACCAGGCAAGGGCAATCGCTGCCTACGAAAAGGCGCTCCGGATCGATCCCAGCACACCCAACGTTCACTACCATTTGGGCTTGATTTATAAACAGCAGGGAAACTTGAGCCGGTCGTCCGCCATGTTCCAGCGGGCCTTGGAGATCAACCCAAATGACCGGGATGCCCGCTACTGGATGCAAAAACTCAGTGATCAGCTAGTGGAAATAGAACGCGAGAAAAAGCAGGGTCGCGCCAGTCCGGCCCGGCGTCCAAACGGCCGCTCACCGCATCAAAACGGAGAGGAAAGGCAATAATGACGGCGGAACCGTCGGTATCGCCGGGCGCCCCAGCTGACGCGGCGTCATCCGCTCAATCTCATCCTATGCCTCGCTGGCGTGAACGCCCAGAGCGCGCAGCCTGGATTGTCGTCCTGCTTTCCTTTGCCATTTTTCTTGTCCTGTTGACGAGCATACCTTTCGCCATTCGGACACTTTACCATTCAGCCGCAGTAAAACAGTCTCTCCAATTTGAGACTACTTTGGGTACTGCCCTCCTCTACCTACCGCTTTCTGACCAACCGGTTGCTCTCACCGACAGACGTGATGGCATCAGCGAGGGCAGTCGGCTGGAAACAACCGGCGCGGCTACCCAGGGTGTTCTGGGCCTCCCCGCAGGCGGCCAGAGCGGCGAACTGATGGGAACCATCCTCCTCTATCCCGAAACTTCACTCGAAATTGTGCATAGCCGGCGGCCCTACTTTGCCGGCAGCAATCAGCCGTATACCGTACGCATTCGTCTCAATGAGGGGCAAGTGCGGCTCTTCACGAGAAGCGCTTTGGATCGACCGGTCGAAGTACAGATCGAGACTCCCCATGGAGAGGCTCATCTCGGCGAAGGAAACTATGCCTTTTTCGTCAACGCCGAGAACAGCGAGGTGGTGGTGAAACAGGGTATTGCTAGTCTCATACTGCCCGGCCAAGAGCCGGTGGAAGTTGAACCGGGTTTGCGCACGTGGATGCAAGCAGACGGGACGATATTGCCAGCGGTTCCCGCCGTACATAACCTTCTGCAAGACAGCGCTTTCACCAGTCCACTCGGAGATTTATGGGAAAGCTACACGCCGCCGCATGTAACGCCGGGCACCGTTGAATTCCTTGAGAAGGACGGCCGTCACGTTGCCCGCTTTTTCTTCAGAGGCCCAGACCAGCTTCATACTGAAATCGGTATTCGCCAGGTCGTCGACCTGGATGTGCATAGCTATGACTCTCTGGTCGTGAAACTGGACGTCAATCTGATTTGGCAGACTCTGGCAGGCGCCGGCGAACTGAGCTCCGAATTTCCATTGCGCATTGAAATGACCTATACGGACAAATACGGCAAGGAATTAAGGTGGGGCTATGGTTTCTATAACATGGACCCGAGACCGGACTATCCGCTTCTCGGCGGCCAACAGGTTCCACTCTTCACCTGGCATAGCTATGAGTCAGGCAACCTGATGGAAGAGTTGGAAGCGACCCGGCCAGTCCACATCAATACCATCAGGCTCTACGCCAGCGGTTGGAACTACGAATCTTTCGCCAGCGAATTGGAACTGATTGTAGAATGACGCCGCGGCAAAGCAAGATACGACTTGGCTGGCTGGCAGCAACGGTCGGCCTTTTTCTTTTTCTGGCCGCCTATCAGTTGGGCTTGCCAGGTCTCCACTACGACGAGGCCAAAGAGGCGGGCGTCAATGCGATGGAATTGCTGCACGGCGCCCCCGTGACCGCATTCCGCGACGCCACCCTATCCCTTTTCGGCCTCGACTTTCCCTTAATGGTGCAGGACTACATCGGCGCCCTGAACGTCTACTTTGCTCTGCCTTTTCTGGCGGCAACCGGTATCGGCGTTCCCAATCTGCGTCTACTTCCCCTGTTTTTTGCCGTACTTGGGCTGCTGGCGTTGGAACGAACTGTCTCAGAGTGGTTGGCCCTCTGCGCGCGCAGTGCGGCCCGTGTTGCACCGATCGCCCCGGCAGCTCTCGCTTGCCTTACCCTCTTGGCCGCCGCGCCCAGTTTTGTTTTCTGGCAACGACAGGGGATTTTCGTCACCAACGCCACCTTCCCCTTCACCTTCGCCTGTATCTGGCTGGCCCTTCGCTGGTTTCGGCTCGGGCAAGACCATGCACTCATTTTCTCAGCTCTTTGCGCCGGGCTGGCAGTCTATGCAAAACTGCTGGCTGCGTGGATTCTCATACCTTTCATCATGGCATGCGCCGGCTGTTGGCTGTGGCCGCAGGCAAAGGGCGTACTTCACGTCAACACCGGGGAGAGGCCGCCCGACCCGCTTGCCAACTCGCCCAGGAGCAGCCAGACCAACCTGTATCATGCTCGCCCCCTTGCCCTGCTCCTCTTTGCCGCTCTTGCATTCATATTGCCTCTGACTCCCTTCATCCTGTTCAATCTGAAGACGGGCGGCACGCTTACTTCAATAACCCAAAACCTCAGTAACAGCTACTATGGCGTGAACAATGCCGCCGCTATCGCAAACGCGTCCGTGCGCTGGCAGCAGCTTCTGCAGACCTTGCGCGGGGACCACCTCTGGTATCTGGGCGCACTCCAGCAGAATCCGCTTGCGCCCTGGCTGGCCCTGGCACTTCCTGCGGTAGCACTGACTCGCCCTTCTGGCCTCCGTGTGGTCGGTCCGCCGCTCCTGTTGCTGGCAGCGGCCTTCACAGCCAGCCTGTTCACTGTCAGCGATCTGTTCATCACCCACTACGCTTTGCTTCATCCCCTCGCGATTGCGATCACGGGCATCGGTCTGCATGAATTGTGGCGAGGGCCCGGTTCGCAAGACAAGGTTGAGTTGGGCCAGACACGACAGCCCGGTGCCCCCGACTACTGGAAACGCAAGTCAGCCAGGCTTCGGCTGTGGGCACGGCTACCGATACTGGCTGCGCGCGACCCGTTGCAATCGCTTTCCCGCCGTTTTTCCGCCCTCCGGTTCACTCTCGTGTTGCTGGTGTGCGCCGGCGCTCTGCTCGACCTGCGGGCGACAGCCGCCTACCACAGCGCTCTTACGCGCAGCGGCGGGCTTGTGGACCATTCAGACGCCTCCTACCATCTCGCCTACGACCTGCGCCATGGAGGAATGGGCACGCCTATCGTGCTCGACTGGGGGATTGATGCGCCAGTTCGTTTTCTGAGTGAAGGAAAAGTCACCCCCATCGAAATCTTCGGCTATTCTTCGCTGCTTGAGCCCGATGACGGTTTTGTGCATCGTATCGAGCTATTTCTCGACAATGTAGACAATGTTTACCTCCTGCGCGCCCCTGGAAACGAGCTTTTCCGAGGGCGGCGTGCCGTATTCGAACGTATTGTCCGGGAGCGAAACGGTCATCTGCAACGAGAACAGGTCTATGCCCAGCAGGATGGCACGCCGTTGTACGAGCTTTGGCGCGTTGGCTACTGATATGCTTCCAAGTTTCCTGCATTCACCCCTGTAATTGAGGCGCGTAGACAACCAGTTCGCAACTTGGAACGCCGGCGGTCGCCCCATCGCACATGACATTTCGCAAGCATCGCCAGTTGTTGATGCTTATTTGGGCGGTCGGCCGCAAGCGGCCTCCCTTGTGCAGGGGCTCCGCCCCCGCAACGCCCCCGTCCAAAACCATGACTCACCCACCGCTGTGCCTTCTTCGCAGCGGTGCTCTTGTCCGGCAGTGTGCCCGCCGCCAACCAGCGACGTTTCGAAGCAAGCCTGAATGGTGCCAGCGGTGAAGGGTTGGTCAAGCATGGCACTGAAGTGAGGGTTGGTGGCATGAAAACTGTGCTACAACAGTCCTGTCCATTCCCCAATCTGAGTTCCTTGTAAGGTTGGGGTCACAGAACACGATGAACTGACCATTCATGATCCAGACAGCGGCTGTCCAAGAATCTGGGATGCACCCTCGCAACGGGTGCGGTCCAAAATTGGGGTACAAATTCCTATACCTCAGGTAGCAACGGAGCCATCGCCGCCCACTCAAAAAAAAGGTAGGGGCAGGCCTTGTGCCTGCCCTTCGCCTCTCCCAGAGCCGGCGAACAATTTCAGAGACCGCCAGCATGAATTCCCCTCCCTACTATTCCCACCCAAAATGTTGACTGCACCCCCTCGCAACTGACTTGGTTGAGCATATCGAATTTAGCTGCTAGAATGGAGGCACGTTAGCGTGAAGTTGTTCATAAACGAGAAATGTTCAACCGTCTTCCCTCCGAACTGCGCCGAAGCAGAGCCGACACTGCACCGACCCAGCAGCCCCGCGTCGGCGCAAAAAGTGTCGGTTACCTCAGAGTGATCGCCCAGATGGGGCGGCTGCGGGCCGTGCCTGCCCTGCTTACGCCGGTTTTGTGGGGAGCGGCCGCCGCCCATTGGCAAGTCGAAACGATCAGCATCTGGTGGGCGCTGGTTTTGCTGTTCAGCTTCGGCGCCCTGGCGTTGGCCTGCAACTACCTTGCCGCATATGTTGACTACATACGCCACATTCGCAACGAGGGACTGAGCGCTGCACCGGCCAACGAACGAGACTCTCACCGGCAGACGCTTTCGAGTACCTTCGATGGCTACGACTGGATGCAGCAGGGCTTGTTGCGACCGGAAACGTTCCTTAGCCTCGGGCTGATGTCGGGGACTATCTATGTACTGGCGGCTCTGTGGCTCGGCATCTTCATCGGCTGGCCAGTCTGGTTTTTCGCGCTGATCAGCGGCCTGATGTGCAGCGTATCTCTGTGGTCGGGCGTACGCTACGCCCGCAGATTCTGGTGGCTCGGCGACCTTGCCTACTGGCTGGGCATGGGCGTCATTCCTCTGGTCGGAACCTACTTTGTGTTGACCGGCGCGGTCACGCGCCAGATCTTGTGGATAGCCTTCACGCCGGCAACATTCGCCTGGTTGGCTTACCACTCCTACAGTTTCTACAGCTGGCACCGTGACTGGCGTCTGCGCAGACGCACTTTGGCAGTAGTATTCGGACCCGAACGCGGTCTGGACGTAGCCGCGATACTTTCCATCGCCGCGTTTATCGCTCTGCTCCTGTTGATTGCGACCGGCGCGCTGCCGGTGTGGACGATTCTCGTTCTGGGAGCATTCCCCCTCTTCTTACGTGCATTCGCCCGCACAAGGGTATGGCCTTTCTCCAGACAGGCCGGCATTGCAACCGCAGAGCACGCGGTAAACGCAGTGATTTTGGCTGGGTTGTTGTGGCTCGTGCCCTTGTGGCTCACCTGATCGGGCGGCGACTATAAGCAGCATCCGCCGGCAAGCAGTCTAACACTAGGTTAACCCTCTGCTCGCCGGGCATTGTAGCTCGATTGCCAGGAGGACAGCGCTCAATTGCGTGCCTCCAGGTGCGGCGACAGGCTCGACCCGAGCATCTAGCGGACTTGATTCATGGCAGAACTGACCCGCAAAGAGTTCTATGAGCTAGCCAACCAATGCCGCGAACGGGCGTTGGAGTTGGCCCTCTTTGATCAGAATAGGGTAAACCGCCAGCAGTGCCGGCGTTTCAACCTGTGGTTGGCGCGTCTCAAAACGTATGACCAGCTGGCCGCCGGCGTGCAGGACATCAGCGCGGCCCGACCAATCACCCGCTATGATCTGATGGCGGCTACCGTCGTCCTCTGGCTCTTGTCGATGTTTTTGTTGCGCGAACAGATCAGTGTGGGTGGAAACAGAATTCTGGCGTTTGGAATGTGGGGTCTGGTTATCCTGCTCTACTTTTTGCCCGAGTCGCTCTACGCCACGACTGTCGAACTGTTGGAGGCCAAAGTGCTGCGCGTGGTTGAAGCCCTTGAAGCACTGTTGATCTCGCAGGAAATGGAAGTAACCGAGGCGGTCTTTTTCAAAATCAAGGAAGACCTTAACACCGCCCGTCGCGAACTACGCCAGCAAATTCACCTCGCCCATAGCCGCTGAGCTTTCGACCCCGCTTGACTTGTCAATTCAATTTATGTGGTCGACTCTCGTGCTGCCGCCCAGCCGAACCACCACCAGCGCCCAGAAATTCCCCTACTCTTCATCTCGCCTGGCAAAATAGCAGGCCCACACCGGCATCCCGTTTTCCCGACACCAGTGCTCCCGGTGCGTCGGCAGGTAGGGCCCCATCCGGTCGGCCAGTTCCGGACTGTGATCACAAAATGCAGGGTGATGGGATAGCAAGTGGCGTACCATTTCGCAGTATTGCTCCACGTCACTCTTTACGTGCAGATAGCCGCCTGCACGCATTTTGGCCGCCAGCAGATCAACGAAAGGGGGAGAAAACAGGCGCTTGACCTTGTGCTGCGCCTTCCACCAGGGGTCGGGAAAGAGCACATGTACCGCATCCACTCGTCGATCGGGGATTGCATGCGGCAGACCCACTCTGGCATCATCATCGCTCAGCCACAGATTCTCCAATCCCCGTTTCTCCAGGCGGCGCAGCGTCAGGCGCACGGCCTTGGTTCTTACCTCGAAGCCGAGAAACATTCGCTCGGGCATGCGCGCGGCGCGATCGAGTAGGAAGTCACCGCGGCCAAAACCGATCTCAATTTCCAGCGGTCGTGCGCTAACCATTCCCTGGCGGAATAATTCGCCATTTGCGGCGCGCCCATCGTCAAGCGCAAGGGCGCGCACAAAGGGTCGGTCCATTCCCCAGAGAGGCAGAATATCGAACTTCGGACGTTGCCGGGGATCGCCGCCGATGAGGCCCTTGCCGGCCTGCCAGTCAGCGTAGTGCCGCGCCCGTTGCGTGGGCGTCAGTTCCTCCCAGGCAAAGTCCATTCGTCCCTGGGAAAAAGAGGTGAGACTATAGTCGAGAGGAGTCGCCTTGGTCTTTTCGGTCACTGCGCTTGCAAGAACTGGCAGGTAAGATGTCGGTAGGGTAGGGTGCCTTCTGTCGCAAAGGAGGTAACTTCACGGCCCGTCAGGATCACGAGAACCTGCGCTGAATCGTGTCCCGTACGATCTCCGCATCAGCAGGCAGATAGACCGGTGGGTTGGCGAGGTCACTCTCCACTTCCGGCAGCGTGCCCTCGTGGTACCCGACCTTGAACGGCGTAAACTTAAGGGCGTGGGCAGTGCTTATGACGATCACGCGCTCGTTGCTTCCAATCACCTTTCGCTGCAGCAGTTTGAAGAGCGCAGCCAGTGCCGTACCGGTATGCGGACACGTGTACATGCCGGTGGCGTCCGCCATGGCAGCGGCCGCGGCCATCTCGTGTTCTTCAACCTGCTCTACTATGCCGTCGGTTTCCTGAATCGCCTGCACCGCCTTCTCATAACTGACCGGATCGCCGATTTGAATTGCGGAAGCCAGCGTAGTTTCGGCCTCCACGCTCACCTTCTGGCTGAATCCGTTCAGATAACTGAGATAGAAGGGGTTGGCCTTGGCGGCCTGGGCCGCCACCAGGCGGGGCAGGCGACTGATGATGCCCAGATCCAACATCAACTCTAGCCCCTTGTAGAGCGCGCTGATGTTTCCCAGGTTGCCGACAGGGATGACAATCCAGTCCGGTATTTCCCAGTCGAACTGCTGCACGATTTCGATTCCCACCGTTTTCTGGCCTTCAATCCGCAACGAGTTCATCGAGTTTGCCAGATAGATGGATGAATCATCGCTGTCGTTGTCTTGCGTGATTTCGCGAATGACGCGCATGCAACCGTCAAAATCCGTATCGAGGGCAATTACAAAGGCGCCATTGGCGATCGGCTGAATCAGCTGCGCCGGGCTGACCCTGCCTTCAGGCAGGAAGATAACTGCCGGAATGCCGGCCGCCGCGGCATAGGCCGCCAGCGCGGCGCTGGTATCACCTGTGCTGGCGCAGCCAACGGCCCGAACCGGCACGCCGTCCGCCCGCATCTGCTTCACCACACTTATCAACACAGTCATGCCCAGGTCCTTAAAGCTGCCGGTATGACTGTTCCCGCACAGCTTAACCCACAGGTCGGACAGACCGATCTGCCGGCCCAAACGTTCGGCCCAGAAAAGATTGGAGTTGCCCTCGTACATGCTGACCACGTTGTCGTCAGCAATGGTCGGCATGATCCATTCCTTCTTGCCCCAGACGCCGCTGCCAAAGGGCCACTCGGTGGAACCGACACGGTCATCGAACAGCCGCTTCCACTCGCCTGCGGACCGCGTCCGCAGGGCGTCAGTGTCGTGCTGCACCTCCAAGAGGCCGCCGCACTTCGGACAGGTGTAGATGACCTCCAATATGGAATATACTCCTGCGCAACCCCGAAAGCAGCGAAAGTGGGCTTTGTAATCGGTCATTTGGCTTCACCACAGTGCCGGCGCGCATTTCTGCACGCCCGCCAACGCGCACGCGTTTTGCCCGCGTCTCTCAATAAACCGAAGCAACGATATTTGCATTCCGAGCCGGGCATGGAATCCATTTTCAGTTCCTGGTTGTTGCCCAGCAGGCCCGGCCGCCGCCAACGTCCATCCATAGCACAGCTGACCAGTCCTATCAACCCAAGAGGCGTCGGCCCAACCCGGTCTGCCGCCCCCGCGGCGCCCGTTTCAATTCAGCCGCTTGCTGAACGCCGCCGTCAGTGCCGGGACGGCCTTGAACAGATCATCGACGATGCCATATTTGGCCCGCTGAAAGATGGGAGCGTCCGGGTCCTTGTTAATGGCGACGATGATCTTGCTGTTCCCCATGCCGGCCAGATGTTGGATCGCGCCGGAGATTCCGCAGGCAATGTAAAGATCCGGCCTGACCGTCTTGCCGGTCTGCCCTACCTGATGCTTGTAGGGTATGTAGCCAGCGTCGACAGCGGCTCGGCTGGCACCAAGCGCCGCGCCCAGCGTCCGCGCCAATTCACCCACAAGCTCGAAGCCCTTCGGCGGATCCACGGCTACGCCTCGCCCGCCGGAAACAATAATGTGGGCATCTGTCAGGCTGACTTCGCCCGCGTCGACCGCGCGAAAATCGGTCACTTTCTGAAGGATTTCTTCATCACTATACGCAACATCCAATTTTTCCACTGTTCCGGACGCCTCGGCCGGCTGCGGCATCGGGAAAGAGCGGGGCCGCACACTGGCGACTGCCAGCGAACTCTCAAAGTGAATACGTGCGCTGATATTGCCCGAATAGATCGTGCGGGCCGCGACCAGTTTGCCGTCCTCCACCCACAGATCGGTCGCGTTGGCTGCTATGCCGGCGTGTTGTCGGCATGCGACCGTAGCAGCCAGCACGCCTCCGCGAATGGAGGCATTGGTCAGAAAGGCTGCCGCCCCGCTGTCTTTAACCGCCTGCTCTGCGATGGCGGCATAAGGCTGCAGCCGATAGTTCGCCAAGCTGGAATCAGTCGCAGCATAGACCTTATCGGCTCCGTGGGCCATTGCCTGCTGGGCAGCTTCGTCCACGTCGCTCCCAATCAGCAGCGCCGCGACATCTGCCTCCATCTCCCGACCTAGTTCCTTCGCCTTGGCCAGGACTTCCCAACAGTTGGACACGGCCTGTCCGTCATTCTGTTCAATCCAGACGAGAATCGCCATCGCAATCCCTTTCTACGCGAAGTGAACGAAAAAGGGGGGGGAGCGGGATGTTCCCCTCTCTTCTCACCTACCGCAGTCTATATGACTTTCTCAGCCATCAGTGCATCGGCCAATTGGGCGGCCTTTTCCTCGACGTTATCGCCTTCGAATATTCTCACCTGCAACCGTTCCGGCTCCTGCTTGTCCAGATCGGTCCAGCGCGTAGTGCTTGAGGGACCAATTTCCAGATCATCGCTTCCCAGGACGGGGATACTGGCGCGGCTGGCCTTGCGGATGCCCATGAAACTGGGGTAACGCGGTTCGTTGATCTCTTTGGCCACGCTTACCACCACCGGAAGGGGCACCTCGACCGTTTCCTGCCCTCCTTCAAATACCTGCTCGGCGATCAGCTTGCCATCGACTATGTCGACAATTCTGGTTACGTTGACCAGCAGGTCCCAACCCAATTTGCAGGCGACGCCGGCGTAGATTACGCCGCTGTTGCCGTCCACGCTCATCTTGCCGGCCAGCGCCAGCGCGACATCATCCGGGTCACTGGCCATCCTGACGGCCGCGGCCAGCGCCTCGGCGGTGGCCCACTCATCGCCGCCTTCTATGACGCGCTCATCCACGAGCACTGCATTATCCGCCCCCATCGCCAGCGCATGTTTCAGCGCGTCGGTTTCGCTTTCCCGACCCAGTGAAATTGCGACAGTCTCGTAGTCGAACCTGTCAGCAAGGTCGATCGCTTCCTCCACCGCAAACTCATCCCAGGGATTGATGACCATCGTCGCCTGCACTTCGCCGGACTGCGCCTCGGCCACTGTAACTTTGGGCAGTTCCGCGGTATCGGGCGTCTGCTTGACTAACACTGCTACCTTCACGCAGCGCTCCTTTCATGTGAGATTATGTCTAAACTGGCCAGCTTCATCTGCATGCCCGTACAAGTTCCCTCAGCTGGTTCGCCCAGTGCTCCTATTGCCAACTCTCCGGGTCATAGGCTGGCATGGGGCAACGCAGCGGGCGGTCCTCGCGCATGCCCAAGGTGTATGCGGCCTGCATCAGCGTGTGAATCTGTGACGTGCCCTCGTATATCACCGCGCTCTTGGTGTTGCGCAGGTGCCGCTCCACATTGTACTCGTCGGAATAGCCATACGCCCCATGAATCTGGACCGCGTTGTCGGCAGCACGGCGGGCCGCCTCGGTGCAGACCCATTTGGCCATGCTGGTCTCACGCGTATTGCGCACGCCTTGATTCTTGAGCGTGCCGGCCTTCCACACCAGCAGTTCACCGATATCCAGGTCCTGCTGCATCTGGGCAATCATCTGCTGAATCAGTTGGTGTTCAGCGATCGGCTTGCCGAAAGTCTTGCGCTGCAGAGCATAGTTGACCGATTCGTCGATGCAGGCCCTTATGATGCCTACCGAGCCGGCGGCGACGCCGAAGCGGGCGTTATCCAGACAACTCATCGCGATCTTGAAGCCCTCTCCCTCTTGCCCCAGGCGGTGACTGGCCGGCACGCGCACATCTTGCATATTGATCCAGCCGGTGTTGCTGGCGCGGACGCCCATCTTTCCTTCCAGCGTGCCCGTGGAAAGCCCCTCCCAGCCCCGTTCCAGAATGAACGCGGAGATTCCGCGCACGCCTTCTTCAGGCTGCGTTTTGGCAAAAACGAGAAATCGATCGGCCACGTCGGCCAGAGTGATCCACATTTTTTCGCCGCTGAGTATGTACGTATCCCCCTGTCGACGGGCGCGAGTTTGGAGGGCTGCAACGTCAGAGCCGGCGCCCGGCTCGGTCAGGCCGAAACAGGCGATACGATCCCCGCTGGCCAGAGCGGGCAGAAACGCCTGCTTCTGCTCCTCAGTTCCCCACTGGAATATTGGCAGCGCATGCAGCGCCAGGTGAACCGCCACCGTCTCCCGCACGGACGAATCGCCATATTCCAACGCTTCGGAGACTAGGCCCAGCGACAGAAAGTCCATTCCCGCGCCGCCATAGCACGCAGGCAAACAGATGCCAAGAAAGCCGAGTTGCGCCATCTTGGGCAGCAGCTCGTGTGGGAAAGTATGATTGCGGTCGTGCTCGGCAATGACTGGCATGACCTCATTGCGGGTAAAGTCATAGGCCATCTTGCGAACCAGATTGTGCTCTTCCGTATACAGCAACTCGGCTGAAGAAGCCATCGATTCAGTCCTTTTCCCACTGCCGTAAAGCGCCGTGGTTTCCGTTACCGCGACTGTCAGTAATGAAGTGTCGAAGAAAAAGGCGGAGACGCCTTTGTCTCCGCCGAAGAAGAGGAACACCCCTCTTCGGCGCGCCCAATTGCGGCGCGCCAGCACAACTCTAAATGAGAAAGTAGTATAGCAATAGAATGGAAACTTTCAAAAACCTTTGGACGCCCCGGTTGTGTGGCCGGGGAAATAGTTAAGCGCGCCTGAATGAGAACCAGTCCGCCGGATTGGCATGCCTGCTCTGCCGGTAAGGCACCTGAACACGGTGACCGATCAGTGGCCAGCGGGCCACCTTCTGGCGAAACAGGTTGCGCCTGCATTTGAAGGCATCGCCCCATGTCACCTACACTAACACCATGGACTGGCGATACCTTTTGTTTGCAGGATTGACTCTTCTCATCACCGCCCTTGTGGGATATGGCGCTTTCATGACAGCGCGCCTGTTACGGAGCTGGCAGCCGCAAGAAAATCTGCTGTTGCTCCCGGCTGAAAATGCTTTACGGGCAGTTGTACTGGCCGTCTGTTTTCTCTTGGGCAGAGGCAGCGGGCTTTCGCCGGAGACGCTGGGTTGGCAGTTTCCCAATGCAGGATCACAACTTCTGACAGGCTTCCTGACCGGTCTGGGAATGGCTGTGCTGTTCGTGGGTATGGGGCAGTTTGTCACGCGCTACACAGATACCAGGTTCTACCGTTCGATTCTGGAGCTGGTGGTCCCCCGCAACCGCAAAGAGGCCGTTCTACTGCCTTTCGCCCTGCTTTTAAGCGTACTCTTCGAAGAGGTTTTGTTTCGCAGCCTACTCATTGGCGGCCTCTCGCCTCTGCTGCCAACCGCCTGGCTCATCATTGGCTTCAGCATTGTTTTCGGCCTCTTGCACAGCCCGCAGGGCGCGTGGGGCATTGTCGGGGCGGGAACGGCCGGCGCACTATTTGGCCTGATGTTCGTGTGGCATCAGAGCCTGCTCGCCCCGCTGGTCGCCCATTTCGTTGCCAACAGTGTCCAGATTTGGCTGGCAAGCAAGCAGTTAGACCGGTCGCCAACTACATGACAGAATGTACTACAGGTCCACGCATTCAAAAGCCAGGCTCGCGGCGACGACGGGCCCGCATTCAGCGCAAAAGCGGCATGAAGAAGCTACTCCTTCGTTCGGGGCACCTGTTCATAGATACCGCGTAAACCGTTACGACGGATTCGCAAGACATCCCTGACCATCTTGATCGTATCAAAGAGAGGGTTGATACGACTTTCATCCATGTAATACCAGTTGATCGGCACTTCGACCAGAAGGAGGCCGCGAATGTGGCTGATATACAGAATTTCAGGGTCGAAACCCCATCCGTCAATTGTCTGGTGCGGAAAGACCTGGGCGGCCGCTTTCCGCGTAAACATCTTAAAGCCGCACTGGGTATCTTCGATGCCCGGAATGATCAGCTTCCGCACTACATAGTTGAAGACCCGTCCCATCAGATGACGATAAAACGGCTCGTTGTAACGAACCGCGCCTGCAATCTCTCGGCTGGCAATGGCGACGTCATATCCTTCCGGCTCTTGCTGTGGCGGCAGAAACTTGGCAACCTCCTCAATCGGCATCGAAAGGTCGGCGTCGCAAATAAATAGATAATCACCCTTGCCTACGAGCATCCCTGTCTTTATCGCTGCCCCCTTCCCCGGCGCGCTGTGAAGCAGCTCCAACGTAAATGGATCTGAATCTGATACTGTCTGTGCAAAGTCGCGTACAACCCCGCTGGTCTCGTCGGTCGAACGATTTTCCACCACCAGAATCTCGGTTGTAAAGGACTGGTCTCGCAAAAACGTGGCGATTTTACTGAGAGAATGGGGAAGTCGTTGCGCTTCGTTAAAGGCAGGAATGATAATTGTCAGGAAAGGGCGCGACACAAAGTACTCCTCGGCCGACAGGGGCGCAGGGAAAGCATTGAGCAGTCATCTGTAAAATAACCGTGTGCTGAGCAGTCCTTCTCAGGTTTTCCCATTCTTATTCGTTCCGCCAATGCTTTACCAAGCCAAATATTCTGATTCGCGTCATGTTGTCAGGCTGAACAACGCCAGCAGCGAAAGCGCTTGCACCAGCAGCGAACCGGTCCAGAACAGATAGGCGCCGGACCGTTGCCCCTGCATCCTCATCCACAGCCCAGCCAGCGTATTTGTAAGGTATGTCAGCAGGCCAACGGCTGGCAGCAGGAAAAGTGAGTTCTTTGGCCTGATGCTGTCCGGCACACCTTGCCGATTGTAATGAAATACCAGCGCTTCCGGCAAATCTGGGAAGCGGATCATGAGATAACCAAAGAGGGCGAGGCAACCCACTAACCCGGCAAGCAGCAACCAGCGGCCTGCCGGCGACTCTGTCGCCAAGGCATAGTAGTTCGTCGGCTGCTCGCGTACAGGAGCCAACGTGCGCGAAAGGCCAAGTCGATTGAGTGCCTGCAGCTCTTCCAAAAAACTGATCGGGTCCGCTGGAGATATGGCAAATATCCCATCGTCAGTTTCAATCAGCAGACACTGATCGAGCGGGACGCTGGCCAGACGCACCAGCCTCCGCCCTTGCCCTCCTTCTACTATGCGAACAAAAGGCGACGGCCAATCCCGGAAAGAGGGCCGCACGGCCCTCTCGTCGACGCCTTCGATGATACGCAGTATGCAATGGAGCGGGATGACTTGGCAGGTACCGGCCCATCGAACACGCAGAGCATTGCGGTCAAGCCAGTATTCCAGGTTGAATGCCCCCCAAGTACGCCTTGTCAGATGGACGAGTACCGGCAGTGTGGCCACAAAAATCAGAAGCAGCAGAAAACTGCTCCAGCCTACCGGCATGAACGCCAACCACGCCAGCAGAATTGCATCGGTCAGGAGCAACCAGCACAGCGCCGCCAAGCCCTGCCACCGCGTCCCGTCTGAAGGCGGTGCGTACACCATCCGTGACAATTGGATTACTCCTGCGTCGAGCCCTTTCACGACGCCCACATGGTTAACTGCATTCGTTCCGCAGCCCGTTCTTCACTTTCGGCAACGTTCCCAGCTCGGTTCAAGCCTTCACCCAGCCAGGAAGGTCAAACACGGCTACGCCCATGCCTTTCGCCTCGGCCCGGGCGCACACCGGCATCTGTCAGAAAATCCATTCTGAAGCATTTGGGTGGCGTTCATTTGGGTAGCGGCCAGCTGCCGGCAATCAAGTCATCCAGGACTTCTTGCCTGGTCAAGTCGATTCCCAGCGGTGAAACGCTTACATTCCCGCTCTCGATCGCGCCAAAGTCACTGCCTGCCTCTGCGATCCCGGTGGGGACTTCGCCTCCGATCCAGTAGTACGGCTTGCCCCACGGATCGTCGCGCGCGACCAACACATCCCCGTAAATGCGCCGGCCCAGAAAAGTGTAGCGCAGACCGTGAATCTGTGCTGCCGGCCGTCGCGGCACATTTACATTGAGCATGGTCTGCGGGGGCAGCGGCTGTTCGAGCGCCGCCGCCGCCAGTGTGCGGGCATATCCGGCCGCGTTCTGCCACGCGTCGGAATCGGAAATGTCGAAGCCTTCTACGGCCCCGGTGCTGAATGCCATGGAAGGTACACCCATCACCAGGGACTCCATCGCCGCGGCCACAGTGCCGCTATAGAGAACATCGCAACCGAGATTGAAACTGTCGTTGACGCCGCTGACAACCAGGTCGTATGCGCCTTCCGGTTCCCCCACCGCCCGTCTCAAGTCCGGGGCCTCGGCCGGGTGAGGCGCACCGAGGATTGCCAGAGCCACACAGTCCGAGGGTGCGCCGCTGCAGGCAAAGACGCGGCGGCCGTCAGGCCAGAGGATCGGCGCCATCCGCAGCGGCTTATGCAACGTCTTTGGATGCCCCGCAGCGCTCCAGTTTCGCTCCGGCGCAACGACGGTCACTCGTCCTAGGTCGTCCAGCGCCGCCGCCAGCATGCGTATGCTTTCAGCGTGTACGCCATCGTCATTTGTAACCAGTATGTCAGGCATAGGTGTGTTCGTGGGCAGTTGCCGGTGGCAAGCAGCCAGTTATTGTGCCGGTCACCGGTCCGGTGGCTGCCGGACGTAGACCTGCACTTCATCGCTTTCAGTCTCATTGCCGGCGCGGTCATAGGCGCGCACCTTGATGAGATGACGTTCCAGATAGAGGCCGCTGCCGGACAGGATCGCGGCGAATCCGTCCTCAAATTCAAGAATACGCCCTGGGCGAATATCTTCATCATCCGATTGGAAGGCCGGCCAGTTCCGAGTCTCCGGCGCATCGAGCGACTCATAGCGCAGTTCGAGAGGCCAGCGCTCGTTATATGGGGCAACGGTTCGGGTTATGAACCAGGTCCCGTCAATCGCGAACTCGACACGGTCCACCGCCCAGTCGTCGTTGACGAGTGCGTTTATGTTGATCTGATCGTCCTCGTTCATAACGAAGAGCGCATCAGGTTTCGGCTCGCTGATTTCCACGGTTGGGGGTGTATTGTCGATAGTGATGGGGGCGTCCCAGATGCGCTGGTTGCCGTCATGATACCGCACCGTCAGCCGCAGCGTATACTGCCCTTCTTCAAGTCCCTCCGTGTTGAACAGTTCCAGCAGACCGTTTTCATGTTGCTGGCCATGGTCCGGGCCAATCGGCGTCCACTGTGTTGGTTGCAGGCCGCTTCCAAATTCAAGGCGATAGTTGGCAAAATTGCCGCCGCGGGCATTGCCAAGAATCTCGACCTGGCCGCCAATATATCCGCCGGGCGGAGGAAAAGTGATCGCAACTTCAGGGTCAAAGTCGATAAAATCGTCCGGACTCTCTCCCTGCGGCGGCTGTTCGATACCGCTGCTGCTAACCCAGTCTTCCGCTTCCGGTGGCAGGATGAGAAAGACCTTGGTCTCCCGCTCCTCTTCCGGCGTAGTAGCTCTGGCTAGCAGTCCATTGCGATTGTCAATATCGAAGGGCTGCCACAGATTGTCGACGACCTTTGGCTCGGTGCCCGCTATAAACAGCTCCACCCTTTGCCGCTGGCAGTCGTCCGATGGCAGCAAGCCGCTGGGCAGACAGACCGTCGTGGAGACTACATTGCGGGGGCGTTCATACCAGCGGACAGGCTGCCCTTCATGGTAACGCTCCATCACACTCTTCCAGATGGGCGCCGCGCCGGATGCGCCGGTGACGTTGTTCATAGACTCATTGTCGGTGTTGCCGATCCAGACGCCAACCGTCAACTGAGGCGTAAATCCTACTGTCCATGCGTCCTTCCAACCGTTCGTTGTACCGGTCTTGGCGCTGACTCTCCGATCCGCCAGCACGAGGTTGTTATTGATGCCGAACAATGGTGCGCGGGCCACGTTGTCGCTCATTATGTCGGCCAGAATGTATTGAGCGTCGGCGCTGATAATGCGCTCCTGATCCGGACTGTCGTATCTGCTCAGCACTTCTCCTTGGGAATTTTGGACCTGCAAAATCGCGACCGGGTCCAGATTGCGGAATCCGCTCCGTCGAGACTCCGGCGGCACCGGCTTACCTGCCATCACACCGCCGTTTGCAAGCACACTGTATGCGTAGGTGTGGTCCAGCAGAGTGACCTCGCCGCCGCCAAGCACCAGGTTGAGGCCATAGTAGTTGAGGCCGCGGTCAAGGCCGTTAATACCCATTTTATGAGCAGTGCGCAGAGCGCTGGCGACGCCGACCTGGTCCATGACCCGTATGGCCGGAATATTTAGCGATTGGGCAAGGGCATCACGCAAGGCGACAGGTCCGTGATAGAGACGGTCATAGTTTTCGGGCACGTATACTGAACCGTCATTCTGAGTAAAAGCGGTACGAACGTCCAGAATCAACGAGGCCGCGTTCATGCCCTGCAAAAGGCCGGAAAGATAGACATATGGCTTAAAGCTGGAACCGGGTTGCCGCTCCGAAATTGAGACATTGACCTGCCCGTCGATCTCTTCGTTGTTGTAGTCCAGTGAACCGACCATTGCCAGAATCTCACCGGACTCGGGTTTGAGTACCACCACAGAGGAATTGTTAACGTTTCGACCCTGTTCATTCAGCCTGACTATGTGATCGCGAGCGACCTGTTCGGCATATTTCTGCAGATCGACGTCCAGGGTTGTATAGACGGAAAGCCCCTCCTTCCAGATACGATAAGGATCGTCGACCGTATTGAATTCCTCTTTTATACGCTCGAGCGCGTATAGGGCGAAGTGGGGCGCTGTGATGATATCGAAGCGCTCCGCGACCGAAACCCGCAGATCCAGCTCCTGGGCAAACGCGGCGTCCGCCTCCTCCTGGGTGAGATAGCCGGCGTCGACCATCACCTGCAGAGTCACGCCTTGCCGGATTTTCGCGTCTTCGGGGTTGTCGATGGGGTTGAGCGCCGGGAACTGGGGAATGGGCGACAACATCGCCGCTTCGGCAACGTTCAGTTCCGAGACACTCTTGCCAAAGTAGACCTGGCTTGCCGCCTCGATTCCGTAAGCCAGGTTGCCGTAGAAGTTGTAATTGAGATACCACTCCAGGATCTTGCCCTTGTCATACCGGCGCGTCACTTCCATTGCCAGTATGACTTCTTTGAGCTTACGGGCGTAAGACTGCTGTGTCCGTTCCTCCAAGGGGATCACGACATTCTTGATCAGCTGCTGAGTGATCGACGAACCGCCCTGCACACTGCCCCCCTGCAGGTTGGAAGCAAAAGCCCGCATCAGGCCGCGCACATTAATGCCCGGATTGTCCCAGAAGTTATGGTCCTCAAGCGCGACCGCGGCCTGGATGACGGCCGGCGACATCTCTCGCAGTGGCATGTAAGTTCGGTCCCCCCGGAAAGGACGGGGATCGACACTCTCATAGAGCAGGTGCTTGCCAGTGCGATCGTAAAAGCGGATGGTCTCGAACTTTTCCTGCTCAAGTTCGATGACACCAGCATCGGGCAGCTGCGCGGCGTAAAAAGTATAGATGCCAAAAACGCTGGCAACAGCGACACCGACCGCGCCGCCCACTGTCAGGATTACAGCGAAAAATAACGCTGCCGTCCCCTGAAATAGCCAGAACCAGGGACGGGCTCGATTGGTTTTCACCCGCTGCCGCCGTCGCCGCTGTGCCAGAATGCGAGCGGATCTGCTCGGCCCGCCTGCGCCCGCAACGGGTCTCCCGCCGCGCTCTATCTCTGCCACGCCGGCCATCCCTTCCCAGGTGGCGAAAGGCAAAACGCATTGCCCTCGTTGTCAGTCCTATAGCCCATTCGAATTGTCAATACCTTTCATCATAACTTCGCAGCCGCACCTGTTTTCAACCCTGAACGAAGCGAGCAGTCGAGTTCTCTCTCCCCTCATTCCTGTCTTTTTGGCGGTCGGGCCTTCGGCCCTCCCTTGTGCAGGGGCTGCGCCCCCGCAACGCCCCCCTCCAAAACCACGCCTCAGCCACCGTGCGTCCTCATTCCAGCAGTGCGGCTCATCCAACCCGGTGCATGTCAACCGGATACGCAGTCAGATAGTCTGAATGGCGGCGGAGACTAAGGGCAGGTCACGACAGACACTGTATCTGGCCCAATAGTTACC
This sequence comes from Caldilineaceae bacterium, assembly GCA_963662575.1. GTDB lineage: Bacteria > Chloroflexota > Anaerolineae > Caldilineales > Caldilineaceae > Bin5. Next base: position 2,793,700 of record OY759723.1, on the reverse strand, counting down.
CTTCATCACAGAATGCAGATGTTTCCCTCGACGCCCGCTGCCAGCATTCTAGCATCTGCCCAATGCCGACCCAAATCCAACTGAGAATCATGGATTGGGAGTGAGAAAGTTGTGGAGCCATTCTGTATGTGATGGGATTCGTGCCATGGTGAGAGCAACTCGACAGGTCGGCAACGCGCCCAGCCAAATCGCCGGGAGTAGTGACCGCCTATTCGACTTTTTCGAGTACCAGAAAGTGGCTGATACCGAACATTGTCAGCGGCGTCTGCTCAAGAGCGTAGGTGAACGCTCGCAAGCAGGCCCCTATAACGGGTTGACGGGCATTGATACCATCGTAGCCGGGGAAGATCTGCGTGTGCCGCTTAACAAGAACCGGCAGCCCGATAAACAGATCCAGAAGACCGCGCTGAGTATACGCTCGCACATGTGGGGCAAGTTGATTGCGCACGAAGTCGGGCAGATAGTTTATCAGCGGCGTATTGCCGAAGCGGTAGACGCCTTGCCAGTAATGACCGTGCGTCTCAAAGGGAAAGAGCCGATTGGGTACGAAGATGACAGCGCGCCCGCCGACGCGCAGCACGCGGACGATTTCGGACGCGGCCCGGCGGTCATCCTGCACATGCTCCAGCACTTCGTGAGACAGGACCAGGTCGAAGCTCCCATCGGCGTAGGGGAGTTGCTCACCCTGGCTGAGGTTGAGTGGCGCGTCCGCCACATTTCCGGCCGCCGCCCGCAGATGCTCTCCTTCAATATCCATCCCGTGGACTTCAGAGACGGACTCTTGCAGCGCCCGCAAATAGATGCCCACACCGCAACCGTTAACCAGCGCGCGTTGCCGCGGCTGCGGCGCCCATTCGAGGATCATCTGCAGTCGCCGTTCCTGGCCGGCGCGCCAAACGAACGACGGATTGCCGCGCAGGGCTGTGCGGTCTGACGGGTGAATCACAGTCCATTCCCCTCGGAGGCGTCTCGAAGATAAAAATGCCCGGCGCTCATGCGGCGCCAACGTGGATGGCGACCGTTCCCAGCATTTTTGTCCGATAGAATACGTGACGGAATCCTGCCCGCTCCATCTGCAACGCCATTTCCTCAGGCTGTAGAAAGGCGACCGTGCTTTGCGGTAAATACCTGTAAGCCGAATCAGGTGGGCGGACTGACTTACCTGAGGTCCCATTGCCGGTCGTGAACAGCTGGCCCACCACTGGAATCACACTAAGCATATAGAAGCGTAGCAGCGGAGCAATGAGCGTCGGCGGGGGTGGTGAAGTTTCCAGGCATACGATCCGTCCACCTGGTTTTGTCACCCGTCGTTGTTCGGCCAGGCAACGGTCCACATCGGTCACGTTGCGCAGAAGAAAGCCGCTGGTGACTGCGTCAAAGTAGCCATCGGCAAAAGGCAGGCGCAGCCCGTCGCCTTGGACGAACTCGACGCACTCCGTCCTTTCCCCGCCGCCCAGACGAAGCGATCGTTTCGCGCCTTTCTGGCGGCCAACTGCCATCATTTCGAATGTGAAATCACAGCCGATTACGTCCGCATCCTGATGGGTGCGCTTGGCTTCATAGGCGATATCGCCAGTACCAGTGCCCACGTCTAGGAGGCGGCCCCCGGCGGGCAGCCGGCACAGCGCGACGACTTCCCGTCTCCAGCCAACATCCTGCCCACCGGTCATGAGCCGATTCACTAAATCGTACCGGTGCGCAATGCCGGCAAACATCCGGTTGACATATGCAGCTTTTTCGGCTGAGGAGGGAAGCGTGGAAGAGTTCATTACCGTCAACTAATCGGCCAGATTGCGCAACTGCGCGCTGGTTCTCTCTAGCTCCCGGCGCAGTTCCTGAATCTCATGCAGAATCGCCGGCGGCGCCGCATCGCCATGACCGCTGTGCTCGGCCAGGAGCGACTCCAGCCGCTTTTGCAGTTCAGGAATCTCGTGCTGCAGGTAGTCCAGCTCTACTTTGCGCCCCATTTCCAGCAGAGATTCGACACCGTAATCGCTCACATCGGAGTAGAGGGTCTGGGCCAGGTCCTGGTAATTGTCCAACATCCAGCGGCGCAGAAACTCGTTACCAATCGTCCAGCGCGGGAAATCTTCCAGTGAACCGGCTGCGGTTGCGCCGTCCCCCCGGCTGTAAGCCCGCTGCAGGTAACCAAGATTGTTCATGCCATGAACATACATCGAGACCTGGTCAATTGATTCGTTGTCCGTCTTGGCCACCAGGTCCTCTTCGCTGATGACCCCCTGGCGGGCAACGGTCAGCAGGATCTGCCTTTCAGTCGGCGCCAGGCACTTGAAGTCAACTTCGAAAAAGCCTGCAAGCAGGTGGTCGGCGCCCAGATCTTCCTCACGAACTGCCCGCAACGCTCCCCTCCCTCCCTTCTCCTCGAAAAGGCGGTAACAGAGGGTCTGTACCAGGTAGGGATGGCGATGCGTGTGCCGCAGAATTTCGTCAACCCGCTCCCTGCTGACGTTTACGGGTGCGTTGCTTTGTTCCTGCAACACCAGACTAACGCTTGCTTCAGGTTCGAGGTTCCAAAGATGAACGAGACTGAATCCGAAAAGGAACGGGCTTGTTAGCCAGTTGCGCGTCAGATCGTTCAGTTGCATCAGCAGCTTGGTCGACGTCATTATCGTGCGCATCCCCCCGCTCTGGAATGCTTTGCGAAGTCGGGCCAGGGCCTGGTAGTCGTTCTTGGCCAGGCTGATCCAGGCCTCGGCTTCGTCGATGAGCAGAAGCAGATGTTTGCCATGCTCTCGCAGCGCGCGCTGCAGGACACGTAAAATGTGAATCGCATCCCTGCCATATAGAGCGCTTACATCGACGCCATAGGCCTCAAACCTTGGCATCTCGTCTTCCACCGCCAGGAACAACTCGTAATCGAAATCGTCCTTTGATTCACTCCCTTGCAAATCCCAAAATAGAGGGACCGCGCGGGCGTCATCCTGCCGGGTAATCAGCCACTCCAACTGTCGCAGCAACGAAGTTTTGCCCATGCGGCGCGTGCCAACCACCCAGATAGCGGGGTCCTCCGCGCTCATCAGGTATTCCAGCAACTGCTCTCGACCATAGTGGTCGGGTCCGCGCAGCCAGCGGCCAACACTATAGGGATTGCGCATAACGCTCAGGCCATTCCTCGACTCGATTGCGGCACCCAGTTCACGGCGCTCTGAGGCCGCTTGTCTTCCTTACCAAATGCTGAAGTCAAGCTTCGTCGTTCCCGCTCAACCCGGTATTGATACTATCACCCATTTGCTGAATATGCGCATGCGCGAACAGGGCATCTTCCATCGAAATCGTACGCCGCCCATCGGCAAGCATGCGCCCGACCGCTTCAAGGCCGAATTGTTGAATGCGAAAGGGGCGGCCGGCACAGTTCTCGATGATGAAATCTACCACCGCTGGCTCGTAACGGTAGAAACCACGTACCGGCTCGGTGAGCAGCTCCATAGCCTGCTCGCGGTTGAAGGGCTCCAGTTCAATCTCGTTGAAAAGATTGTACCAGGGGCTCTCGATTCGCCCCCATTCCTTGCTGATGCGAATGCCGGCGATCACCGCCCCCAACGTCGCCGCAAAGTCACGCATAAATATGCGCCGCAGTCTCTGTTGAATCAAATGGTCGAAGGCATTGAAGACGTCCATTTCGTCCATCAAGAGAATCAGGCGGAGATGCTTGCCGGGATGACGCTCTTCTCCATAGTGCTGCAGGGCCTTGATCACATCGCGCAGGTCTCTGATAAACTCTCTGTCGGTATACTCTTCATGCCCAGGACGGTAGTAAAGCAGGTCCTGAAGCGCGTTCTTTGTCTCCGGTGTAAGCCCCGAAAGCGATGAAGCCGTGTGCAGAATCTCCTCCATCAGGAAATGGAAAAAGGTGTCCTCCTCGGTGCCCTCGAGGTCCACATACAGGGGCACAAACCAGTATTCGTCGTCCTCCAGTCCCCAGAGATGGTTGTTCAACTGATAGAGCAGAGTCGTCTTGCCGATCCTTCGTTCGCCGTGAATCATAATGCTGTTATTGTGCAGGGTATCCACGATCTTTTGCAGCATGTCTCGTCGACCGAAGAACATGTCCTCGCGTCGCACCGGCTCGCCGCTGATAAATGGATTAAAGGAGCGAACGACCGCGTCCCAGGTCCGGCGGCGGTTCTGGATAATTTCAATACCCATGTAGCCGAAGCCAATCAGCGCAAGCAGGCCGGTGACGACAAGTGTGATGAAATAGTCGCTGCGTATCGACCCCAGGAGCGGCAGCCGGACCTGTGCCGGCAGCGACTCTGCCTCAAAGGAAACACTCCTCACCTCGGAGTAAGTGAATGCGAAATCCCGCACCTGAAATTCGACGTTATACGTACCCTTCTCGGTGAAGTCGGACAACTCCAGAAACGGGCGATCCAACAGTTGCCACGCGCCAAGTTGCCCGGGCGGGCTGAACCGATAGAGGACAACCAGTTCGGATTGGGGTGTGTATAGATCGCCGGCCTCATACCCAATTATGATTTTGCCGTCGGATTCCACCTCCCAGTTGTTTGCCGAAATCTGCTCAGCCGCGCCCGAGATGCCCTCGATCCTGATCCATGGCGGAGTCGAGTCCGGGCGGTGAAATGTCAGGCCGTCTCTGCTGCCGAACCAGTAGACGCCGCTCGGCATGCGGATGATCGAATTGATGGAGGTGGCCGGCAGCACCGCTTCGACAGTCAGCGTTTCCCAGGTGCGGCCGTCGAAGCGGGTTACGCCGCCTTCGCTCCCGATCCATAACGATGAGTCGAAAGGGTCGACATAAAAGTCGTAGAACAGTTTGCTGGGCAGGCGGGCTGTGGCAGTGCGGTCCTGCCAGACCTGGCCGTCAAAATAGACGAGGCCGTGTTGGTTGACAGCCGCCCACATCGCGCCGGGGACCTTCGGATCCTGCGCCAGGGCTGCGACATTGTCACCGTAAATCGACTGACCCTCCGCCGAATCGGCTCGGTACCAGGTCCATCTACCGTCTCCGTTAGCGACAAAGATGCCCCCGCTCTCGGTTGCCGCCCACACGCGGCCGGATGAATCCAGCGCCAGATCCTGGACCACCTGATTTGTCAGAGCATCTTCAATCGATAGTATGCCGGCGGCAATATCATAGCGCGCCAGTCCGTTGTCGGTTCCGATCCAGAGTTGACGCTGCTGCGCCAGAAGGACTGTGACTAGCGCTGAAGATAATTCTTCCGTCAGAACCGGTTGCGTCCATAGGTCGGCGCCCGGTTCCAGCGATGCAAGGCCCCACCAGGTGGCGGCCCAGATGCGCCCGTCGGCGTCGAGAGCGAGGTCGGTGACAAATAGACTGGGCAGACCGCTTTCAACACCGTATAAAGCCTCATCGCCCTGGCCGCTGCCGGCGGCTTTGCGGCGGATCCCCTCGCCCCTGGTGCCGATCCATAGGCCTCCCTGTTCGTCAGCAAGCAAAGCTTGAATCTCGTTGGCAGGGCTTGACGCCGGTGGGTGAATCTCCCGCCCCCAGATCTCCCGGTCTGAGCGGAACACGCCGGAGACGGTTCCCAGCCAGAGAGAGCCGGCTGGGTCAATCGCGGCCGCATGGATAAAGGACGTTTCACCGCTGTTAATCGACTGCTGAATCAGGTCGTACTGAGGTGTTGACGAGGGAAGCGCCTCACCCTCGACGAGGCGGAAGAATCCTCCCCCTTCAGTGCTTACCCACACATCGCCGGATCCATCTCCCGTCAGAGAGGTGATGCGCACGCGTCCCCGCGAATGCAGGGAGGCTGTCTCGACCTGCTCCCACGCGCCGGTCGCGTGTTCTTGCCAGGCGATGTCACCGTCGGCGGCGACCCATACCGGTCCGGCGGCGTCGGCCCACAGGGCGGTAACGTCTCCTGCGGGCAATCCTTCCTCTTCGCCAATCGTTAGCCAGCGGCCCTCCTGTCGCAGCCACAGCCCGTCGGATGTGCCGACCCAGATGCTGTTTCCGTTGTTTGAGCTGCCTATCACGTTTATATATGCTTCGTCCAGCCCAGCCACTGTGGACGCCGCTTCACCATTCCACAGGTAGAGGCCGGCTGCCGTGCCGATCCAGAGTTGGTCCCCAGTATAGTGCAGCGCCCGTACCGGAGCATCAAGCCTTGTGAGCGAGTCCCAGGCGCCGCCGTCCCAGACAAGGACGGCGCCCGTCGTCGTGCCAGCCCAGAGTTCAGCCCCCGATCCCCCCAGTGTCATGCTATGCACACCACTCTGCAGATCGGAGCCTTCCGTCCACGAGTGCCACGCGCCGTTGTAACGGCTGATGCCTTGGTCGGTCCCGAACCAGACCTCGCCTTCGCCGACAGTAACGGCAAGAACGTTATTGGAAGCCAGGCCGTCTTCCTGGGTGTAGTCAGACCAGGGCGGGATTTGTATCCCATCCGCCTGGGTCCGAGCCGGCCAGGCGAGCAGCACAACAGCCGCGGCCGCCAGCAGAAACGCGCTGCGTCTATAAGATCTGCTTTTTCCTGAGAGTCGTCTAAACATGGCACTTCGTGCGAAACACCATTGGCAAGTGGCCAGTGGTCGAATATACCGGTCGCAGCCCGCGTCACCTGGCAACAGATCACTGGTCACTGCAGTTTTCAGAATATAACGGACAGTCATGGCTTGTCAACGCGCCGCCAATTCCGTCCCATCACCGATAAGGCTGGCGGTCACAACTTTCGTCCCGTTTTCAGAGCGACGGCGGCCCCTTCAAGTATTTGCCAATTCCTAGCAGCCTTGTTGTATTATCGGTCTAGAAAGTGCCGCATGAATTGCGCGAATCTTGGCGCGACGTTGGAGACGCGAGGCAATGAAACATACTCGACTTTATGAACGACATGTAGACTTGGGCGGACGCATGGTTCCGTTCGCAGGCTACGAACTGCCGGTGCAATACACGGCCGGCCCCAGTGCCGAGCATCGAAGCGTGCGCACCGCCGCCGGCGTGTTTGACATTGACCATATGGGGCAGTTTGCGCTCGGCGGCGAGGATGCGCTGCCCTTTCTCCAATATGTGCAGGTGGCGGACGTTTCTACTATGGACGAATGGGAAGCCCGCTACAGCCTGCTCTGCTACGAAGACGGCACAATCGTCGATGACATTTTCATTTACCGGTTGCCCGAAAAGTGGCTCATCGTCGTCAACGCCGCCAACCGCGAAAAGGATTTCACCTGGTTGCAAAGCTTCACCCATGGTTATCGGGTTGAACTGTCCGACATATCGGACGAAATCTACATGCTGGCAGTGCAAGGTCCCAGGGCAACCGCGATCCTGGACAGGATGAGCGCCGCCGACCTGGCTGCCGCGCCGCCTCGCTCAGCGCTGCAAACAGAAGTCGGCGGCGTCGAGATGCTCCTGGGCCGCACCGGTTATACCGGTGAGGACGGATTCGAACTCTATCTGCCGCCAGACAAGGCGGTAGCTTTCTGGGATACGTTGCTGACGGAGGGCGCGAGAGACGGTCTACTGCCTTGCGGACTTGCCGCCCGCGATAGTCTGCGTTTTGAAGCCTGCATGTCGCTTTACGGCCACGAAATTGACGCCTCGATCAACCCCTACGAAGCGCGGCTCGGCTGGGTCGTCGCCCTGCAGAAACCGTCCTTCCTGGGGCGAAACGCGCTGCTGAAAGTGAAGCTGGAAGGCCATGACCGGTTCCTGGTTGCCTTTGAAATGATAGAAAAGGCCGTTCCCAGGGAGAATCACGGCATCATCGGTGCCGAGGGGAAGGTAGTCGGGCACGTAACCACCGGCATGAAAAGCCCAACCCTGGACAAATTCATCGGCCTGGGATACCTGCCGCGCGGTATGCACCGCCTCGGTTCAGAGATCCACATCGTCATCCGCGGCAGGCCGCGCAGAGCGCAAATTTGCAGACGACCATTTTACAAGGCATCTCGATAACCCTGAGGAGAATTAGCCAAATGTCTATTGACCATGCAGAACCTGGGATTGTAATCGACCTCAACACCTTTGGCGAGACGGCTTCAACCGCCGTCGTCAAAGAGGAAAAATTCGAGGCGATTCGACTCTACCTCAGTCCCGGCAAGAAGATACCGCCACATAAAGTCGACGGTCCAATCACCGTACATTGCCTCAGCGGCCACTGCACCTTCTTTGTCGAGGATGAGCCGCGAGCGCTGGCTCCAGGTTCCTGGCTCTACTTGGAGGGAGGCGCAATGCACTCACTGGAGGCGGAAGAGGAATGCGTCGTATTGGTGACGATACTGTTTGAGTGAGGGAGATGGGAATTGCGGAGAACTGACGCATTTTGAACAGGAGGGTGCGTGGATTTTCAAGTGTATCGCTCAGTCCTTGCTCAACGCGCCTCCTCCAGCTCGTCTGATTCGGAAAGGGAAGGCTCGCCATCAGCAAAGACATCATACATATCGTCAAATTTGAGGGGCTCCGTCTGCCCAGTACGATGCGCGGCCATTGCCTCATCGGCCAGCCGCTCCAATAGGTCCTCTAACTCAGGACGGTCAAGAATCTCGGCCCACTTTTGCTCCGACTCCATTTCAGCCAATAGAATGCAAGCGAGTCGATCCTGCTCATCTTGCGGAAGCGTGGCGGCTCGTTCGAATGCCTTTTGGAGAAGGCCGGTCATCAGTTTCCCTCCGTAATCAGCCCTGACAATTCTGCATGCTCCTTGCAGAAGTTTCAAGACTCCACGCAATTCATACGACACACGGGTCTATCTGCGCTGGCGCGTATACAGCGATTTCCTTGGCTGTGACATTGCAAACGGCGAACAGTCAGGCACTTGACTGCCTCACAACCGCAACTCCTGCGTCTTGCCGCTGCGGATAGCCTCGAACGCCTTGAGCACCATCGCCGTCGCGCGCGTCCCGTCACGAGGACCGGTAGGCGGCTCGGTATCGTCCAGCAAACACCTGGCCCAGGCCTGCAGTTCACCTCGCGTACCCTCCGGATCAGAAGACGCAGGGGGCGGCAGCTCTTCCACCGACAGCGAATCAACTTCGCAGCCGCCAAAAGTAACCCTATGGCAGCGGTCGTGAAGCGTGGCCGTGCGCTGGCCGTCTAACACCTCAAAGAAAAACTTGGACGTATATCGTGCATCACCGCTGTCCCCGGCGATGATGGATGCGATGCTGCCGTTTTCAAACTGCACCGAGACCGCGGCGTTGTCGACCAGCCCAATCTCTGGGTGGGTCAACGCGCCGCCGGCCGCGCTGATGAGAACCGGCTCCGATTCATTGAGCCAGTAGACCAGGTCAAAGGCATGACAGCCGTTTGAGAGCACAGGGCCGCCGCCGCGCTCCGGTGTCAGTGCCCAGCCTTTCATGTTGGCATGCAGGCTCTGGCCCACCGTCACCAAGGGCGTCGGGATAACTTCCTTCACCTTGGCGACCAGCGGGGCGAAGCGAAACTTGAAGCCCATCATCAGTTTGACGCCCGCTTTGGCGACCGCCTCTTCGATTTCCAGGCACTCCTCGATCGTAAGCGCCATCGGTTTCTCTAGAAAGATATGCTTGCCAGCTGCGGCCGCCTGGGTCGCAAAGGGCGTGTGCGAATCATGATGGGTGGCGATCAGTACGGCGTCAATTTCATCGTCGTCCCACACGGTTTCAACGTCAGTCGTGTGGTAGCGGCCGCCGAACTCCTCGCACGCGCCGGCGGCAGCCTCCTCAAGGACATCGACATAGGCCGTAAAGTTCAACTCCGGCAGGTCGCGGGCTCTGCGCATGTGGCTGCGCCCCATCCCTCCGCAACCAATCAGCGCCATATTAATCGAGTCAGTCATTGACCTTTCCTCCGAATTCAATGGCAGGTAAAAACGCCCCCATCTGGCAAGTTAGACTGGACGATCCTTCATCTGTGTGACTGTCTTACTTGAGAACAAAAGTTGAACCGGCGATGTAGCGCGTGCCGCCGAAGCCGTTGCCGTCGTCCATCGTGAAGTAGTAGGCGGTGAAGATGCGGCCCGGCTCCACCTCCGTCGCTACGGGATATCCCAAATCCCTAATCGGACTGTCGTCGCGGAGTATCTGCTCGTCGCTCCAGGTCTCGCCTTCGTCGTTGCTGACGATTAGACCGATCCCATGTGGAGGTTTGCGGCGGCCGAAGAGGACGAGAATGCGGCCATCGGCCAGCTGCATCGGCCACGGCGAACGATAATGCTTGCCGACCTCCCACAAGGTGCCTCTTCTCTCCCGCGCGCGCCTGGCCCAAGGGGAGCGTCCCCAACGAACAATCGGTTTCGGCCGCGACCAGGAATAGCCGCCGTCATCGGAGTAGTTCATCTGAATCGCGTCGCGCAGCCCGTCAATGTTGAGTGTGTAACACTGCAGGCGGCCCGACGGCAGCCTCAGCAAACCAGCGTAAGTGGGCCGACCGTCTCCCGTCGGGTCGTCACAAATGCGGGCGAGTGGGTCCCAAGTGAGCCCGTTGTCATCGCTGCCGTACAGAACCACGCCTCCGGTGGGCAGGCCAACCGACATCGCCGCCAACTGTGTCCCGTCCGGCATCTGAACAAGCGGATGCCCGTCCTTGTGCACCATGCCATGCCCGGCAGGCGGCTGCACAGGTGTCGGAATTTCCTCCCAGGTACGGCCCCGATCGGGCGAGCGCAGCGCGTAACAGAGCAGGGCCGGCAGATAACCTTCCCCGGCGTTGGTGCGTCCAAAAAAGATGGCCGTCTCCGGCGCAGTCAGATCGATCCAGTCTCGTTCAAGGCCTGGGTGGACTTCAAGTTGCCGGACATAGGCGCGACGCGCCTCAACCGGCGCGCTCTCGTCGAAGATGACAACATCGTTGGCGCGGTCCCAGGTTGCACCATAGTCAAAGCTGCGCGCCAGAATGACCTGCGCACGGCCGTGGTATCCATCGTAACCGTGCCGAACGTCGTTGCGGTGGCGGTAGGCACAAGGCGCGCGATTATAGATGACCGCGATCTCCCCGTCCCCGAAGTTGAAAATTCCGCCCTGGCGCGGGTGGCCGGCATAGCGGTCGCGCGCATAGTCAACCAGCGAGTGTTCGACCTCGGCCAACTCAGGTGACGGTATCTGTTTTGTCATCATGGGTTTCGCCGTGTGGCTGCGCAACGTGCAGATTTTCCCAACTACTTCAGGCCGGTGAGCGCGATACCCTGCACAAACTTGCGCTGGAATGCAATGAAGAGAATCAAAATCGGCAGCACCGCCATCACCGATCCGGCCAGTAGCACCGACTGGAACAGTTCGGCCATCGAAGTCAGCGAACCGGAGCCGTAGGCGAGCGAATACATCCCGACCGATATCGTATACAGCCGTTCGGAGCTGGACATCACCAGCGGCCAGATGAATGCGTTCCAACTGCCCTGAAATTGGAAGAGGGCGACCACGGTCACGACAGGGCCGGACAGAGGCATAATCACCCGCCACCAGATCATCGGTTCAGAGCAGCCGTCGATTCGCGCGGCATCCTCCAGATCCTTCGGTAGCGTGCGAAAAAACTGGCGGAAAAGAAAGATGGAGCCGGCGCTGACCATGTTGGGCAGAATCAAGCCAGCATAGCTATTGTAGAGGCCGTGCCCCCCTGCGCCTAGAATGTCGTTGCCGCCCAACAGCGGCAGACGCAGCATGAGGATAAAGAGTGGCAGAAAAGTGACTGAACCAGGAATCATCATCGTGGCAAGAACGAGGCCGAATAGAAAGTCGCGCGCCGGGAAGCGCAGGCGGCCAAACACGTAGCCGGCCAGTGAAGATGTAATTGTCGCCAGAACTGTCACCGTGACCGCGTAGATGGTGGTGGTTTGGATATATTTGCTGAGGCCCGCCATCTTCCAGGCGATCAGATAGGGTTCCAGGCTCCAGTTGAGCGGATTGAACATGTCCCAGGTGAAGCCCATGCGAATGACCAGGCCCGCAGTGCCCAAGGAACTGACGGCCATCCACATAAAGGGCAGAGCCGCGATCACCAACCCTAGAGCGATGCCGAATATTAGCAGAGTTTGAAAGAGCAACTCTTGCCGCGGTGGAAGTCGAAGATTTCGTGTCCGTTCCATTTGCAATGAGGTCTTTGTGGCCAGCGATATGGGAAGTTAACGGCTGCCAGCCACCTGCAACAGGCTTCCGGCCCTCAGTATTCGAGCGATGAGGAAAAGAATTTCCAGTTGAAATAGGTAAGGATGGCAATTGCAAAGAAGAGCAGGACAGCCATCGCTGAAGCGTAGCCCATCTGATTAAACTTGAAGGCGTTGAGATAGATTTGGTGAACGATGGTGGTGGTGCGGAATGCAGGCCCGCCCTCGGTCATGATCATCACCAAGTCAAACACCTGTAGGGAGTCGATCATGCCGATGATGAAAAGGTAGAAAGTGACAGGGCGCAGCAGCGGGAAGGTGATGAACCGAAGCATCTGCCAGCGCCCGCAGCCATCTACTTTGGCCGCGTCGTAGTACGTCTCCGGAATACCTTGCAAGCCGGCCAGGTAGATGAGCATCGTACCGCCGAACGCTTTCCACACTGCCACCCCGATCACGGCCTGCATGGCGGTAAACGGGCTGTTGAGCCAATCTTTGGGTTGAACGCCAATGAGCTTCAGAACCAGGCTGACCAGCCCCACTTGCGGCTGAAAAAGCCACATCCAGGCGATGCCCATCGCGATCGTTGAGGTCAGAACCGGCAGATAGTAGGCTCCCCGCAGGAAGGAGATGCCGCGAATCCTCCGATTCAACAACATGGCGGCAGTAAAACCGACGGCCAGAGAGAGGGGAACGAATCCGACCGTAAATTGTAAGGTGTTCCGTATCGTGATACGAAACAGTTCATTGTCAAACGCCTCGCTATAGTTGGCGGTCCCCGCCCCCCGCATGGTGGCGCTGAACGCGTCAAAGTGGGTGAAGCTGAGGCCGATTGCCCCCAATACCGGCAGGACAGTAAAGACCAGCAGCGGCAGGACGGCAGGCAAGATCAGAGCATACGCCCACCTGACCTCGCTGCGGCGCCACTCCGCGCGAAACTCCTGGAATCGACTTGCCGTGCCAACCGCCACGAACTGCCTCCTTATGTCAGTGGAAAGTGGTTCGTGAATAGCGGCCAGCAGTTGCACATACCGCTATTCACGCGCCACCCACCACTACAATTTACATATTGAACTTACGCGCCTGTGCTCATGATCCGGTTCGTAATTCCGTCCGCCTTGCTCGCCATGCTGTCCAGCGCATCCTGATCCTCGCGCAGGCCAAATAGCGCCATTTCCGTGAACGGGCTCCAGATGTTGATCGCCATTTCGCGATAGCCGACGTGATCATAGCCGACATCGCGTCCCGAACCGGCAAATTCGAGGAAGGCCGTGTCGCGGACCAACGGCTCGTCCTGGAGCCAGGCCAGGTTTTCGTTCATCGACCTGAAGGCCGTGAGGAAGAACTGCGGGAACAAGCCTTCAGCGTCGATTGCATTGTGCAGGGCTTCCTGGCTGGTGGGGCGGGAGTAGACTTCCAGCAGCCCCAACGCCGCCTCCTGCACCTCACTCTCGGAATAGACGCTGATGATGTGGTTGGCATTGGCCAGCCCGAGGCGCTCGCCGCCGGCATTGCGGGCGATCGGCGCACCGATCCCCATCAGGTCGGCGTTTTCCGGCTTGCGCAGCCGCATGTTGGGCACCCACCACGGCCCCTGTATCTCCATCGCGGTGAAGCCTTCCACCGTCGCCCAAGTGCCGGGCGGCAGCGTCAGCCCCTCCAACGGGTTGATCCCGTGGACGCGCTTCAGATCGAGGTTCCAGGTGAAGGCCTCGGCAAACTCGGGCGCGTTGACAGTGCATTTGCCGGTCAGTGGGTCGCTCTGATCAAACTCGCCGCCGCCGTTCTGGTAGGAGTTGACCGTCATCTGCTCCCAGTCCCACGTCTTGCCCATCCTCATGCCCGCACGCGTGATGTTGCCATCGCCGTCGCGCTGTGTCAGCTTGATTTGAGCGTCCAGAAGGTCATCCCAGTTGTCCGGGAAATTGTCAGCATCGAGACCGGCTTCATCGAAGAAGTCTTTGCGGTAGATATACATCTTCGTGCCGCAGAGGGCCGGAAAACCGATCAGGTCGCCGCCGACAGTGCTGAGGTTACGGAAGCCGTCGATCATGTCGTCCCACAGGCCCCACTCTTTCACATAATCCTGGAGTGGAGTGGTGTAGCCGGCATGGGCCAGGCTGCCGCGGCCGGCAAAATTGGCAAACAGGTCGGCAGGCTCGCCGGCCATCCGGGACGTGATCATCTTGGGCACCAACTCGGTGTTGGTGACAAAAGTGAATTCGACGTCCCAGCCGGGATTCTCTTGCGCAAATATGGGGAATACCTGATCGATCAGCGTAGAGCCAATCGGATGCTCGGCGTTGTAGTTATCCCACCAGCGCACCGTCTTGCGCATCGCGCCCATCGCCGGCTCGGCGTCGCCGCCGGCAGGCGCAGTAGCCGGGGGCGCCACACAGGCTGCCATAAGCGTTGCACCGGCTGCAACACCGGTCAACTTGAGCATATCGCGTCGCGAATACTTTTTCGACATCATAGTGGATTGAGTCTCCTTGTCATTAGAGAAATTTCCGAGAAAAAATGTGGTCCGATCGGGCTGCCCCGCCTCAATCTGCAGCAGCGTGGAGACGAAACAGATCGACCTGCAGTTTGTTAATTGGGCGTGACTGTTCAGTTCATTGCGCGGGCCACCACCCCCTTAATCAGGACATCAACGTCAACTGTGGAGCGCTTCAAGCGCTTGGAATTGGTATGGAGAAAGAGGAACTACCCGCCGGTTGTGCATACCTTGCATATGCTTTCGGGAGAAGCGGGCCGTTTCCAGTCCACTGTGCGAAGTATGCTCTATATTTTTTCCACTGTCAAGCACGATTTCCCAGTTCCAATTGTCCCAGATCCAGGTCCAGACAGCAGGTCTCAGAAGCGGCGCGCACTCCTTAAACCGTACCGCGCCGGCTGCCAGACAAGAGCGCATGCCCATGCCTCCCTGCGACCAACCCTATTCCAGTCCCCCCAACTTGATTGCCTCATAGATGCGCAACTGACGCAACTGCCCGATCACGATCGCCAGGGTGACGGTCACCATGACTACAAATGCAAGATAGATTTTCACAGCCTGGCCCCATGCCGGCGCAACCACAAATGGCGGAGTCGAGCCGTGCACGGCCGTTCCGATCTGGAGCAAAGGCACAAACAGCGCAGCCGTCAGCGCCCCGATCAGCGTCCCGCCCGCTACGGCCAGCAGCACCAGGAACAGTTTCTCAAACACGACAACAGCGGTAATCTGCGTCGTCGATAGCCCGAGTGCCCGCAGTAGACCAAACTGCAGGATGCGTTGCCGCAAAGCAAACAGCGCATGCAGCAGAAATCCCAGGCCGGAGATGACAATCGCGACAATGAATCCCAGAGACAGGATGCCAAACAACGCCGTGCGCTGCGGATCTGTGCGCCAGACCGCGGTCTCCCAGCGGCTATCGGTCGCCGCCGTAATGATGAACCCGCGGGCGCGTAAGGTTTCCAGGATAGTCGCGGGGTTGGCGGCGCCTTCCAGCCGCATCCAGATATCGTATGGCCTGTTTCCAATCGTGCGATAGATATGTTCCAGATTGCCGACGAAGAAGTGGCCGTCCTCGGGGTACAGTGTCGGGAAATAGTTGAGCACGCCGGTGATCGTAAAGCGGATCGGCCGGCTGACACCCTCGACAATCAGTAACAGCTCGTTTCCCACCAGCAGCCCGGTCTCTTCGATAAAGCTGCGGCTGACCAGTACGCCCCTCGAATCCAGCGCCAGTCTGTTCGTCAGCGCGCCCAGAGACTCTTGCGAAAAGTCATCCCGCCACCAACCGGCCTGACTGAACTCCGCCCGGTCGATCCCCAGCACCGTCGCTTCAATATTGCCCTCAAGGCCGTCAACGAAAACCGGCAGCCGCAGCACGCGCGTCGCCGCCTCCACCCCGGGGATCGACTGCACGACCGCAAAAGGAGGGTAGCGCCAGCGTTGCTCGGAACTTCCTTGCACCTGCTCCCACTGCACCTGGATGACCAGGTCGGAGCCGACCGCATAGCGGACAACATCGGCGTAATGCGTATCGAGCGTGCTGGCGAAGGTCGCGCTGAAAAGGCCCAGTGCCACCGTAAACATCAGCAGGAAGAGTAGAGGCCGGTTGCTGCCCGATCGCCGCGAGATCTGCGTAATGGCCAGCCACAGCGGCACACTGAGGATGCGATTCGCCGCCCTGCCCAGCATCCCCGTAATCGTCGGAAGCGCGCGCAGAGCGACGAGCGCCACCGCCGCGACAAACACGGTTGGCGCCAGCAGGAAGAGCGGATCCACAAACGCGTCTTGGCTGATCTGAAGGAACTGGTCCTGTTGCCGCAGACGCCAGTAGGCGTAGAGTACTGCTACCAGAAACAGCAGTTCAAACGGAAGCCACGCGCTGCTCCAATCGCGACTGAGCAACTCTTCGCGCGCGGTCTTGCGTTGCTGGGTAACGACAGTGCGCCTGGCCGCGCCTGCCGCCGCCAGCAGCGTCGCACCGATGCCCAATAGGGCCGCAAAGCCGGCGTATAAGGCTACCTGGGTGGAAAAAGAGAGATTAAGAAGCGGTCTGGCCGCGAAGGTCAGGAATCGATAGACCTGCCCCATGCCCTGGGTAACCCCATTGGCCGCCAGCAGCCCCGCCAGCAGGCACAGCGCGCCAACTACGAACATTTCCAGCAGGTAGAGCCCTACAATTTGCAGGCTGGACGCGCCGCGACTCTTGAGCGTGACGATCTCGCTCTCTTCCGACGCCACCATAATGTCGGAGGAAATGAAGGTGTATAGCAGAAGCGTAAGCAGCACCGGCAAGCTCAACAGCAGCAGAAAAGTCCGCAGCGCCGCCGCCCTGTCAGCGTACTTTTTCAGCAGCTCGTAGGCGGGCGCCGTCAGTTCGACATGTGACAGGATGCCCGACGTCCTCGCCTGTATGCGCGTGATCGCCGCCAGCATGGGATTCACTCTGTCGACCTTGATCTCCGCACTGTCAAAGAGCAGATACCAGGCGTATTTACGCACCTGGTCGCCCAGGGTCGGCGCCACGCTGCCCATGAAGTCCGGTTCGGAAACGATGAAGTAGAAGGCAAACGCGTCCGGCTCCTCAAACCAGAAGCCGCGGTCGGCGTCGTCTGCGCGCCACACGCCCTTGACCAGTACCTCGACGGGGGCAACAACATCGGGAATATCGAGGCCGAATAGGATTCGGTCACCGACCTGAACGTCGTGATCGTAATAGAAGCGCTCGCTGACCAGCGCCTGGATCGCGCCGCCGCCCCTGTCCGGATCCACCTTTCCCAAGGTCTCGCCCAGCACAATCTCCACGTGATCTTCCAGGCCGGTCAGAAAGGCCAGCCCTGCCGACTGATATGGACGCAGGTCTTCCGGCAGGTCTTTGTCGGCCGCGGCCAGAAACTTGAGGACGCGCGTCGAGCCGTAACGGGTCATGCGGGTAAGCGGCAGACCCGGCAGCGCGGCCGCGCGTTGACGCATGAAGTCGTCGGCTTGCTTGTATTTTTCGAGCGAAGTCGAGCTCGAGAAGGGTACGCGATGCACAAGGAGCAGGCTGGAAAGGGGAAGTTCGGAATCCTGCGCAGCCAGTTCGCTACGTAGAAACCTGTCCAGGGCAGCGTTAGTAAAGAGGGGAACTGCCGCGATCAGAGCAACCGTAATGACCAGGCCGACAACCACAAAGGACATCGGCTGCCACTTGCTCAGATTGCGCCGCAGCGCCAGTTCCATCATAGTGAAGCACCGGTTGCGAGCATTCGCGGCTGGCGAAATTGCTGGCCGATGGTCAACCGCCGCTGACCACGGGGCGCTGCCTCTGCTGGGCCGTGAGCGGACGATTCCCATCTGGCGTCACTACATACGACTGCTCGATATGAAGAGAGCCGACGCCGGGCATGAATAGCGGGGCCTCCAGATTGAGAACCATTTCCGCCTCCAGAATCAAGTCAGACGGAAGGTCCACACAGTCGTCCTTGATGCGCAGCCCGTTGTCGGGAACAACTATCGGGTAGTCGCGCACCTCCAGGCCCACGCCGTGCCCGTGGGGGAAGGAGGCTGTAATGCCGCGGTCATGCAGCGCCTGGACCATGGCGGACGCAACCGCCGACGCCTTCACGCCTGGCCGCATCGCCTCCCCGCCGGCGTCCATGCAGGCGCGTAACGCAGCATGGCGCTCGCCCAGCTCCGCCGGCAGTTCCCGCATCGCCAGCGTCGTACCGCTGTCGGAGAAGTAGTATTGGTAGATGCAGCCATAATCGACGTAGAGCACATCATTCTCGGCCAGTGGATAACTGGTTTCGGTCGTCATACCCAGCCCGCGCACGCCAAAAGCAAAATGATCTAAATCCGCGCCCAGCCCTGCCGCCCGGGCCCGATAATGCTCCGCCAGTTCGGAGACCGGCCGGCCCGGTCGGGCCATAACCAGAGATTCCATCGAAGCCTGTTCATTGATCTCAGCCGAACGCGTCAAGCGCCGGATCTCTTCCTCGCTCTTCACCATGCGAATCATGCGGATCAGGTCGGCGCAGTTCTTTAGCGATGCCCCCGACAACGCCCGCCTGATGAGATCATACGTCTCCGTCGGCAACCCTTCCGTCTCCAGGCCGATGCGGGCGCCTGTCAGCCCGCGCTGGTTCAGGATGCTCAGCAGCGCGTCAGTTGCGGTGGCGTTGCCATCCGAGGCCTGGAGCAGTTCCTGGAAGCGATGCAGCGACTGCGGCAGTTCGCCCGCCGGCAGCGAGTCGTCCAGGCCGGCGCTGCCAAAAATGTGCAGGTCCTTCACCCACAGCTCCTCGGCGTTGACGGCAAAGAGTGGGTTTACGACCAGCGCCGGCTCGCCTTCCAGCGGGAAGACAGCATAGGCCTGGGCCAGGTTGGCCGATGCCCCCGGCACCATCATGAACTCTTTGAACAGTGGATCGATCCAGCAGTAGTAGCCGGTGAAATAGGTTATATTGACCGGCGATGTCGCGACCAGGACATCCAGCCCATACTCCTGCATATAATTTATGGCCCGCGCCCGATTGAATAGCATGATCCACTCTCCTCCTGTGGTTCGCGACCGGAGTCAATCAGACGCCCGGCACGTATCCCTGCCCCCACTGCTCCTGGCGCGGCTCGCGGAAATCGCCCGACAGGGGCATGATCGCCAGCATCCCGCCGTCAATCACCAGCGTCTGGCCGACGATGTAGCGGCTCTCCTCCGATGCCAAAAAGAGGGCAAGCTTGCCGATGTCGTGCGGCGCACCGATCACCCCCGCCGGAATGGTGGTACCTGCCGACTGCTGGTCGAATTCACCCAGAACTTTGAGATGATTCTCGACCAGAATCCAGCCGGGCGCAATCGCGTTGACGCGCACGCCCTTCGTCGCCAGCTCCAGCGCGAGAACACGCGTGAAACCGACAATGGCCGCCTTGGTGCCGGCGTAGATGGTATGCTCGGTCATCCCGGCAAAAGCATGCACCGATGTCAGATTGATCACCGCGCCGCTACCTTGCTCGATCATGGTGGGCACTGCCGCCTGCGTCAGAAAGTACATGCCCCTGATATTCACATTGTAGAGCGTGTCGAACTGCTCGGGCGTCACCTCGAGAAACGGCTTGTTCATCGTGATGCCGGCGTTGTTGACCAGCACATCAAGCCCGCCCAGAAACTCGATCGCCTGCGAGGCCAGCCCCTGTACCTGCTCGATATCGGCCAGGTCTGCCTGGAAAAACTCAGCCTTGCCGCCGGCACTCTTAATCTTATCAACCGCGCTGGCGGCCCCGGCCTCGCTGTGAGCGTAGTGCAGCACGACCGCCGCGCCCTCGCGCGCGAATTCCAGGGCAACGCCGCGCCCAATGCCGGTGCCGGAGCCTGTCACGAGTACGCGCTTGCCCTCCATTCTCCGCGTATGCGTCATCTTCTGTTCTCCCTGGTGCGCGGATGGTGGTTAATCTCAGTGGATTGTAATGTGTGGATTTGGGGATAGTATACACGACGTACCATATTGTGTTAACCGCTTACAGCCAGTGAAAATAGGAGATTGACCAACTGCGCGGACTCTTCTATGATGGCCCTGCCATAATGAGATATTCCCCGCAAGGTTGCTCGCAAGCGTCTGCGCACGCTACTGATGTAGCCCACAGTTCTCCGCCGCGAGCCCATTGGCGTGATGCACGGTTGGTTCCCAGGTCGAAACTTATCTCCATGTGAAAGGCAGTTGACATGAAACTCGGCATGAATACCTTCTTTATCAACATGTTGGAATTTGAAGAGGGTCTGCAGTTCTGCCAGGAACAGGGCGTACAGGCCGTCGAGGTGGCAGCGGTCGGTCCTGCTGCAAAGCAATACTGCGATGTCGACAGGCTGCTCACAGATCAGGGCGAATTGGAGCGCTGGCTGGACATCTACGCCGCGCACGGCCTCGAGATTTACTCGTTCGCCGGCCACGGCACGCCCCTGGTACCCGACCGCCGCATTGCCCAGGAATATTCGCGCCAGTTTCGCCAAACCTGCGAGCTCATGGAGCGAATCGGCTGCACCCGTTTGGCCCTTGTGGCCGGTCTGCCCGAAGGGGCCGAGGGGGATAGTCTGCCGGCTTGGATCGTCAACACCGACCTGCCCTTCCTGCGCGACGCCCTCGAATGGCAGTGGGAGCAGCGACTGCTTCCTTACTGGAAAGAGCATGGCCAGATTGCAACCGACCACGGCGTGACGCTGTGCTTCGAAATGCAGATCAACGACATGATTCACAGTCCGGTCAAACTGCGCCGTTTGCGCGACGAACTGGGTCCGGTGGTGGCCTGCAACTATGACATCTCACACATGTGGGTACAGGGGATCGACCCGCTGGCAGCCATCCACGAGTTGGGCGACCTCATCCAGGCCGTTCATCTCAAGGATACACTGATCCACGAACCGAATGTGCGGCTGCGCGGCTACTTCGACTCAACCGACCTCAAGAACTACCAGGATCGTTCGTGGACGTTCACCATACCAGGCTGGGGGCACGACGACCGCACCTGGCGCGAGGTCATTTCGACGTTGCGCTTTGTCGGTTATGACGGCATCCTGACTCTGGAAATGGAGAGCGAGTATATTGAGATCAAAGAGGGCCTGGAAAAGGCGGCCGCCTTCATCAGACCGATGCTGCTGGAAAAGCCGGTGGGCCCGGCCTGGTGGCAGATCGCTCCCGTGCATGAGCTTTGGAAGGAGACGAAGGAGGAGGGAAAGTGAAAGCGGGCCGTATCATCGAGACTGACGCGAGGGCGGCCGCTGGAGTGGATGCAGCACATAACTGGATCGTTAGCGAACCCGACTGATTCGTGCCCTGATCGGCGTCGGCCGCAGCCGTCTGGACGCACCCGGTACCCCCTTTTCGTGGTCTGACCAAGAGCAGGAATGTAGTTGCCCCAGGGAGAATCAAGAATCGAATGGCGCCAAACTGTTTGTTCCTGGTGCCCTCCAAATTATGGTCCGCTTGAAAGGCATTTGTCTATGAAAATCCTCGTTACCGGCGGCAGCGGCACGATCGGCGGGTATGTCCTCAGAGAACTGCTACAGGCCGGTCATTCCGTGACCAGCTTCAGCCGCACCGCGCCGCGCGTGGACGGATCAGACTTCATCCAAGGCGACATCATGGAGCCGGACCAGCTTGCCCAGGCGTGCCAGGATCAGGACGCCGTGATCCACCTGGCCGCCGTCCCGGGCCCGGGACGCATGACGCCGGCACAGCTGCTCAACGTAAATGTGATCGGCACCGCCAATGTCCTCGAAGCGGCTATCCAGGCCGGCGTCGGCAAGGTCGTGTTTGCCTCTTCCGGCGCGGCCACCGGCTTCTCCTTCCAGAAACAGGAGATCGTTCCCCAATATCTCCCGCTCGACGAAGAGCATCCCTGCGAGCCGCAGGACGAATACGGGCTGAGCAAACTCTTGGCCGAACTCACCTGCAAGCGGTACTCCGCCGCATATGGCATCCAGACCATCTGCCTGCGCATCAATAACAACTGGTATCTCGAACGCGTCAGCGCCGAGGTGGCCGTGCGCTCCGGCTGGGCGCAACAGTTCACGGTCGAAGAGCTATGGACCCAGCGCTATCGCAAGACTATAGAAGATGCCGAAGGTGACTGGCCGACCCCGGGTCCGCCCGCGCCGCGCAAGATCCTGTGGGCTTTTACCGACGCCCGCGACGCCGCGCAAGCCTTTCGCCTGGCCGTGGAGAACGACACGATCAAGCACGAGGTTTTCCTTATCAACGGCTCCGACACCTGCTCCAAAGAGCAGACGCCGGCGCTCATCAACCGCCTATTGCGCACGATCAACGCTGAAGCCGCAAATCCAGCAGTTCCTGAGATACCCCTGAAGGCCCCATTGCAAGACCATGCCTCACTCTGGTCACACGCAAAGGCGACCCGCTTGTTGGGCTACTGCCCCAGATTCACCTGGCGGCAAAGCGACTTTCAAACCTGGATAGAGAAAAAATGACCACAGAAAAAAAGATGGAGTTCTTCGGCGGCGGCTGGCGGCAAGTCGAGTCCGAGCAGGAGAAAGAATCCCCCGTCATCGACGCCCACTCCCACATCTTCCGCCGCTTTGCCACCGGTTCGGGCGCGGCCAGCGCCGCGCTCACGCGCA
The DNA here is from genome assembly GCA_963662575.1 of Caldilineaceae bacterium. Taxonomy (GTDB): domain Bacteria; phylum Chloroflexota; class Anaerolineae; order Caldilineales; family Caldilineaceae; genus Bin5. The sequence goes on along the minus strand of OY759723.1, from coordinate 2,771,079 downwards.
AGCTGTGGCAGTACCACCTGCGCGACTTCACCGACTATTGGCGTAAGAGCGACGGCGCTCGCGTAAAGGAGCCGCTGCTAGACTTCCCTTCCGACGACATCAACGCCATGCCCGACGTCAACTTCCGCTTCGGCAGATACGGCCAGGCCGAGCTTACAGTGGACGGCGTCGACTACGTCATGCAGTTCTATCCCCCTGCCCTGGAGAACCTCGAAGCAACCCCCGAGAGGATGATCGCCGAAATGGAGGTCGCAGGCGTCGACCGCGGCGTACTCCAAAGCGACCACGTTTACGGCGCCAACATCAACCAGTACTACGCCGAGGCGCTGCGTCGCTACCCCGACCGCTTCATCGCCCTGGCGCAGATACACGAGACAGACGCGCATCAGGCCGACGAACTGGCCCGGCTCGAACATGCGGTTACGGAACTGGGATGCAAGGGACTCTACTTCAGCGTGGAGCTATTCGCCTTGCGGGGCTATGTGGATCACATCGACGACGCCAAGTTCGAACCGTTGTGGAAACTCGTGCGCCGCCTGGCGATTCCCATCTTCTGGTATATCGACGCTCGCAAGCAGGATCGGGTCGCAGGTTTCATGGAGCGCGTCGGCGAGCTGAGCCGCTGGGCGGACGCCCACGACGACATCCCGTCAGTGATCACGCACGGGCTGGTGCCTGCCGCCATCATCCACGAAATCGGCATCCCCGACGAGGTGATAACCCTTCTGAAGCGCCCTAACATGACCGCCGAGATTCTGATGCCGGCCAAGTGGCCCGAATACCCTTACACCGAAGGGCAGGAGATGCTCAGCTGGCTATGCGACCAGGTCGGCGTCGAAAAGCTGTTGTGGGGCTCGGACATGCCCTACAGTGGCGGCTTCTGGTGTACCTATAAAGAGGCCGTGGACTATATCCGCCTGCACTGTGACTTTCTCTCGACAACAGAAAAGAATCTGATCCTCGGCGGCAACGCGGCCCGCATGTTTGGCATCGTAGATTAGCGGGACGAGAAGCTACTGAGCGCTGGTCATCCACCGTAACAATGTGGATCTCAGATACATTACAGGACAAACAGATTCAAATTGACGGAATTCGCTTCTCGACTTCTAGCGAAGTTCAAACGAAAATGCGACCGTGAATGGTCGCATTTCTGTGCTCTAAGGTATTCACCTATTCCTGTCGTGTCACTTGAAAAGAGAATCAGGCAATTCGGACTGTCTGATTCTGCTCTTGAGTGTCCCAACGGGAATTTCACTATGGTTGGGGACAACAACATCTAACTCACTTGCTTCCCCTGCCTCATTTCTTTTTCTCTTACTAAAGAAAACCTAGTTTCCACGCTGTCTTTTCTCTTCGAATCCATTGTCCAGCAGTACTCGACGGAGCTTCCCAAATGAACTAGGAGGCAGCCTAGGCATATTCAAGTTCTAATTCGTACAACGTCTGATTGTCATTTTTGCCGACTAGAATGCTACTGATCTTTGGTTTCTCATGCCCCTCAGCAAACAGTTCTGGATTGAAACGAGCAACTCGCTTCACGAAATCTTCCAAGGAGTAAGTCTCCAGAAGTAAATGTAGTGCTTCATGCAGGTTGTCGAACGCTTCCTCCAGGGTTCTTCCCTGACTTGCTACCTCCAATTCCTCGCAGCGCGACACATACCAGTCACCCTCTTTCCATGCCGAGCAACTAAGTGTCCATTTCATTTGCGCTCTGATTCCTTTCGCTCGCCCCTCGATTTTTCTTTCGCAACTCTATCACATAATTGCAAGAATTGTTAAGTGAAAACGAGGAGCACGGCCTTCGTTTCGTATTCCTTAGAGCAAATTCGGCTTCGTCATCTGTCAAGAAGAACCGTGTGTCGTTCTAAGTGCTTGGATCCCTTATCTGCTGCAGCGCGGCCTCGGCTCCTGTAGAAACAAAGCCCAGATCCCCACCAATCGTCAGCAGCCGCAAATTCGGCGCATACTGCTTTACCCACGCGATACCGGCCTCGGCCCCGCCCAGCACGTCCACCGGGAAACCGGCCGGAATGCCATTAGCGTCCCCGGCCCGGGCAATCCGCTGAATCGTACTGATAAACGCTTCGCTCTCCCACGCGCCAAAAATGTCCATCGAGAGCGTCAGGTCGTTGGGCCCGATAATGAAGCCGTCAATACCCTCAAGCGCCGCGATTTCTTCAATTACGTCAACCGCACGGTAATGTTCAACCTGAACAAAGACCAGCGTCTCATCGTTGGCGGTGCTCTGGTAGGCGCGGTCATCGCCTCCAAATGACGGCATAAAAGGACCGTATCCGCGAACGCCGTCCGGCGGATATTTGCACCCAGCCACCGCACGGCGGGCGTCGTCAACCGACTCGATCAGCGGGACCACGACCCCGTCCGCGCCCCCATCGAGCGCCTGTTTTATCTCATCGGGACGGTTGTCCTTCACCCTGACCATCGCCACCGTCGGCGTCTCCCGTATCATCCACAGAACGTAACGCAACGACTCCACATTGCGCGGCGAATGCTCCATGTCAACGCTCACCCAGTCGAAACCGGCGCGCGCCACCGTCGCTGCCACCAGCGGATCGGTCGACACCGACCAAGTCCCATAGACCGACTCTCCACCATGCAGGCGCTTTTTCAGATCCGAACCTTTCATGCCTTCAACTCCTTTGCAGCCGCCAGCGCGGCTTGACATTGTGGTTGACGTAAGAACGGGGCCAGCGCCCTTGTGCCAGCGCCAGCGCGGTCTCGACTGACAGCCGCCAGCTGTTATCCAGCGATTCATCGGAGTAGCCGGCTATGTGCGGGGTGATGACAACGTTTTCCAAGCCGAACAAGGGATTGTCCGCGTCCGGCGGCTCCTGCTCCAGCACATCAAGGCCCGCCGCCGCGATCCAGCCCTCGGTCAGCGCCCGCAATAGCGCCGGTTCATCCACCACCGGACCGCGGGACGTATTGATCAGGATTGCCCGAGACTTCATCATCCGCAGTTCACGCTCTCCGATCAGATTGTGGGTCTCCGCCAACAGCGGGCAGTGGAGCGATACGAAGTCGGATCCGGACAGAACTTGCTCCATTGATGCCGCTTGCACGCCGTGTTCGGCCATCACATCCGCGCCCACAAACGGGTCATGCGCCAGCACCGTCATCTCGTACCCGCTCAGCTTGCGCGTCACCAGGCGGGCGATATGCCCGAAACCGATCAGGCCCAGCGTCTGCCCCTGCAAATGCCAGCCCGGGAAGCCGGCGTTCCGGTCCCAGATTCCGGTACGCACTTTCCGGTCCTGAAGGCCAATTTGACGAACGACGGCCAACAGCAGCCCAATCGTATGGTCCGACACGCCGTCGTTGAAGGCCTCAGGCGTATTGGCGACAATAATGCCGCGCGCCGTCGCAGCGTCGATCGGTATATTGTCGGTGCCGCTGCCTGTGCGGATCAACGCGCCGCATTGGGGAATATCGTCCAGGCTCTCGCCGGTCACGATGTGACTGCCGCCGAAGATCCACACGACATCGGCGTCGCCGGCGCAGGCCGCCAGCTGCGCACGCGTCTCACATTCCTGGAAAACGAACTCTATGTCGTGGTCTGCCATCGTCTCGGGCACCCACGCGGGCAACACTTCCGGGTCCATATGGACCATGGCCACCTTGAATCTCGTCATCGTTCCTCCAGTGATCTGACTCTTCGATATCTTGTCAAAAGTCGCGAGGGTTTACGAATGAGGACGCCGCGCCGCCAACTGCGATCCGCCAGCGTCAGCGCACCAGCGTCGTCACCAGGTCCCCTGGCGGCTGCCCCTTCGCAATGCGCTCCACATTGTCCACTGCGGCCTCCATCCGTCTGCGCGGCGTATCCGGCGTTAAACCTGATGAATGGGGCGTGAGAATGACATTGTCCAGCTGCAGCAGCGGGTGGTCAGCCGGCAACGGCTCCTGCTCGAACACGTCCAGCCCTGCTCCCTTTATCCAGTCTTGCTGAAGCGCTTCCACCAGGGCCGCCTCATCGACCAGCTCCCCGCGCGCCACGTTAAGCAGGACCGCCGTCGGCTTCATCAGCCTCAAGACGCGGCGGTCGATCATGTGCCGCGTCTTCGCGTTGAGATGGACATGCAGCGAAAGGTAGTCCACCTCCGGCAGAACATTATCCAACTGCTCCGGCCCGCCCAGAAACTCTACGTGAAACTCGTCCAACTCGGCCTGCGGGAAATCCACCACGTCGACCGCCATGATACGCATACCCAGCGGCCACGCCCGCCGCGCCACCTCGCGCGCGCTGGCGCCAAAACCGATCAGCCCCAGCACCTTGCCTGCCAGCTCTTCTCCAAGCATGCGCTGCCACCCGGCCACACGATTGTGGTCGAGATTCTTGGCGAAATGGAGGATCAGCAACAACACGTGTTCGGCCAGCGGCACCGCGCTCAGCCTTCCCGGCGAGTTCGCCAGCGGCAGCCCCTGCTCCAGAATATAGGCCACGTCCACATGATCGGTACCGTTGGTGGTGACCTGCCACAGCTTCACACCGGCTGCCAGACCCGCGTCGATTAAGGGCCGCGTGCCCACTGCCCCTCCCGGGTCAATGACAACTTCTACACCCTCGAACTGTTCAGTTACCGGGCTGTCAGGGTCGTAAACCTCAAAAGGAAACCGCCCTTCGATCGCCTTGACGAAATCAGGGTAGGCGTCATCCAGTCCACTTGGCGCGCGCAGATAGAGAACTTTCATCGGTCACTTTTCCTGGGTAGTTTAGAGTGTGCAAGGGACAGAGGCTGGCGAGAATAGAGAACGCCTCACTTCTCGTCGCCGCTCACGCCGGCTCCATGTCCACCTGCTTAGCGGACATCGTCAGATGCGCGGACTCTCGCTATTGGGAATATCATAGGTGAAGATCCGCTGCGGCCAGTTGTACGGATACCCTCTATCGCCTCAAGGACGACTCGATGATTCTGCACCAGCATATCAGTATCGGCAGCCTTCTGCGGTTCCGGGACAGAATTCACGGCCAGATGGCGGCGGCCGCTCCTGCGGGCTAAACGCTTGCTGCAGTACCGGAAGACCAGAGATCTGGATGAAAGCGGTCTGTTCATCCATTGTCATTGGACAACGCACTGGACAGTTGATAGCGCAGTTTCAGAGGCTACAATGGTTCCAGCAGCTGGCGCAAATGGGCGATATTGCGCGGCAGGGACACGCGCGGATCCTCTTCACCCTGATACTCTAGCAACATAAAGCCATCATAGCCGAGATGACCCAGTTCAGCCAGAATGGGCGGCAAATCGATCACGCCGCCATCGAGATCGGCCCCGGTATAGCGTTGACCGCCGTCTCCATCCAGATAGCGCGCCCGCTGCTCACCGGGCGCGAGCGGGCGGCTGTTCTTGACATGCACGTGCGCGACATGGGGCGCCATCGTATGCAGCGTCTCCAGCGGGTCCTCGTCAACGAACAGCGATGCCGCGCAGTCGTAGATCAGCCGGAAGCCAGGCGAATCGACCTGCGCGCAGATGTCCCGGCAGTCTGCCCCGCGTCCCATCAGCGGACGGCTGGGCGGGTAGTCGACGTTCTCCGAAATCAACGTTACGCCGACCGACTGGGCGCGCTCGGCGCAGACGCGCAGTCCATCAACCATCCAGGCTCGCTGCAGTTCCAGAGGCCACCCCTCTTTGGCGACCCCCGGCACGATCATGCCAAACGCGCCGCCCATCTCGGCGATACGGTCGAGTTGCGCGTACACCTCGTCAATCGCGGCGCCGCGCTCGTCCGGCGGCAGCGCCATATCAGAGAAGAAAATATAGGAGATTATCGGCAGACCGGCGTCCTCCGCCAGCCCACGGACATACGCCGGTGGGCAGCCCTCCCAGTACTGGTGCATCAATTCCAGGCCGTCGATATCCAGAGTGCCGCAGAGCGCTATCACATCCTCGCGACTGAGGGAGCCAGCGTGGGGCCTTGGGTGGACATAGCCTTCCCGCAAGGCCCAATCTGCGTTGTAATCGGTCATCGTTATACGGCCTGCCATAGTTCGGCCCTTTTCCCTTCAGATCGACACTTCATACGGGAATTCATGTAGCAATTGTAACTACTCAGCCGCAACTGACTCGCAAACCTGTACGAGGGGAGCAAAGGAGTTCCTTCTCTCCTCATGATTGTCATATGGGCGGTCGGCCGCAAGCGGCCTCCCTTGTGCAGGGGCTGCGCCCCCGCAACGCCCCCCTCTGGCTACCCACCGTGCTTATTCTTCCCCAGCAACAAGTCTAGCCATAAGTGTCTTCCTTCCCACGCGAAATCTCAGCCCCCTATCCCCTGCAGTTTCCCTGCAGTTCCCCCGCAGTTCCCCCGCAGTTTAGCCCCGCTCACGATCCTGCGAAAAATCATAGTCGGACATATCCGGCGTGAAGCCGCGCAGCGTCCAGCCGCCGTCCACGTAGATGATCTGGCCGGTGACCATCGCAGCGTCGTCGCTCGCCAGAAAGACGCAAGGTCCTACGTAGTCCTCCACAGTGGCGACGCGGCCCGCAGGCGTGATCGCACTCCATTTCTGGTCGTAGTCGGGATCATAGCCGCGGTTGCGCTCGGTGCTGGTTGCCGTCGGTGCGATGGCGTTGACGCGCACTTCAGGCGCCAGTTCGAGCGCCAGTTGTCGGGTGAGCGCCTCCAGCCCACCCTTGGCCATCGTATAGCTGGAGTGCGCCGGGATCATCAGCTTGGCCGCGATGGAGCTGATATTGATGATCGAGCCGCTGCCCTGCGCTTGCATCTTGCGGGCAGCCGCGACCGAGCCGAAAAAGGGGCCGCGCAGATTGGTATTGACCACGTCGTTGAAGTCCTCCTCGGTGATCTCGAAGGCGTGACCGAAACGGGTGCGGGCCGCGTTATTGACCAACACATCCAGCCGTCCAAAACGCGCGCAGACGGCGTCCACCAGCTGCTCGAACTCCGTCTTCGAACCGATGTCGGCCTGAAATGGCTCGGCCTCCCCGCCCGCCTCCCGTATGCGGGTGCACGTGCTTTTGGCGCCGTCGGCATCCGTCTTGTAGTTGACGGCAACCCGCGCCCCGGCCACCGCCAGGCCGACCGCCAGCCCCTGGCCAATCCCCTTGCTCGCACCTGTGACCAACGCCACCTTTCCCGAAAGTTTACCTTGCATAGCGTTACCTTTGTTGCCAGCCGCTGATTCCGTTTTTATCCCCTATCTTCTCTTATATCGTTGCGCCGACCTCGTTGGCGATGCCGCGAATGAAATCGCCCACCTCTTTGTATTCCGGCTCGGTCGCCAGATGCTCGATGATCAGCGGCATATCCGGCGACAACCGCTCGATCCGAGAAACGTAGGTGCGATAGTCCAGTACGCCCCGGCCCGGCAGCACCTCCTCGATGGCAACGGTGCGCGCGTCGAGCGCAAAGTGGATATCCTTGGCATGACAGGAGCGGATCCACGGGCCTAGAATGTCGAAGCACCTGTTCAGCAATTCGGTCGTCGCATAATAGATACGCGGCTCGCGCACCGCGTTGGCCGGGTCGAGATGGACGCCCAGCCCAGGGTGATCGACCGCTTCGAGCAGCGTAAGATAGATCTCAGGCCCGTCCAGCAGGGTCCAGGGCGACATTTCCAGGGTCAGCTTGGTGCGCCGCGGCTCGACCTCGGTCAGAACCTGCCGCACCCACTCTACAACCGCCTCAAAGCCCTCCTCGCTGAAGTTGTGCTGATGGTGCCCGACATGAGAGTCCCAATTGTCGCTGCCGTCATAGGAGCCGACGACCGTCGCGCAACAGACGGCCTCCAGCTCGTCAGCCAGGGCGAGCGTCTCCGCGATCGTGTTCCGATTCGCGCGCCGTTTGTCCGCGTCCGGGTGGAGCGGATTGACCCAGGCGGCCACCTCCCCGATCACGATATCGGCCTCGCCGAACGCTCGCTTGATGTCGCGAATCCGGTCTCGGTCGCCTATCGCCACCTCCGGGCACGGCGCGGCCCGATAGCCCTGCCGCCGGCACTCCGCCACATGCGCATCAGGGTCCTCAGTCCCCAAATAATCGCCAATCGTCGCCCCAAGCCTCATCGGCAAACTCCACTACTTATCGCGTAAGACGCACAACGGAATACGCAATTCGAAGTCCGCAATGCAGTTCGTCAGCCCTCAATGCCTCTCATCACCACCCCTTGGATGAAGTGGCGTTGGGCAAAGAAGAACACTAGCATCGGCGGCAGTGTCGTCAGTACGGAGACGGCCATGATGTGGCTTCACGCCGCCGGTTTTGCGCCCGCTTGCAGCCGCAGCGCCTCACATGTGCGGATGGCGATCTCCAGCGTCTGCGTGACATGCTACAACTTCACCTCGGCCGCCAGCGCTGCGTCCATCAGCGCACGCGTGCCCACCGCCCTGCCTAGGTCAACAACATCCGCGACGCCCTCAGACTGATCATCCACCGGCCATTCGGGATCGTACACCTCGAAAGGAAAACGCCCTTCGATCACCATGACAAAATCAGGGTAGGCGCCATCCAGTCCACTCGGCGCGCGCAGATAAAGAACTTTCATCGCTCAAATTTCCTGGGTAGTTTAGAGTGAGTAAAGGACAGAGGCTGGCGAGAATAGAGAACGCCTTCCTTCTCTTCGCCGTTCACGCCCTCTCCATTTCCACCTGCTTGGCGGACATCGTTGGTTGTTCGGGTGGAATCCCAGTATAGGAGGTCAATCGACTCTCGTCAACCGAGTCTCAAGTGAAAACACGTCTCATGGTTGGGGCGAATTTTTGCCCTTTGACCTCCCTTCCGAGATATGCTATAAAATACTTTCAGGAGCAGACTGTGTATGTTAAAGGGTGCGACCCAAGATCGGGGTGAGTTACATGACAATCCACCGAGCAGCATTCTTGCAAACGACAACTTGCTGTCTCTAAGCCTCGCCCCGATTGCAATTTACGCCACATAACAACAGAACAAGGCCCTGCCACGCCGGTCGCGTCCAGCATGAGAGCTTCGACATAGCGGCGTACGGATTCTGCGTACCTGACAACAGCCTGGGTCAGTTGGCTTTGACGGCGGACGGCACTCGCTGGCAGAACATGGAGTCGCAGAAGCCGTTCAGAAGAGCCCAAACCAAAGAAGGCGGCAGACATGAGCAATGTACCTATGACAAGGCCGGAGGAAATGCTGGCCTTCCACGACGGTCAGTTCCCCGGCAACGCCTTCACGGGCCTTGAAGACGGGCGCATCCTCTTCAGCAACGGCACACACTTCTCTGTCAGCGCAGATGGCGGCGTTACATGGGGCGAGCCCTACGCCGGTCTGGACGAAAACGGCGACCCCCTCACGCTCAAGAACTGCTCGCTCGTGCAACTCTCCAACGGCGCCATTGGCATGGCGACCAAGCGCACCAGGCCAGGCACGACCCGCCTGTACGAATCACAGATGGTCTTCAGGCGGTCGGATGACGAAGGCAGAACATGGTCCCCCCTCACGCTCATGAACCACTGGATGCTGGCAGCCCACGCCCTCAACGACACCATGATCCGCACCCAGTCCGGCCGCATCCTCCTGCCCGTCTATTTCGGCATCGGTCAGGGTGGATTCCACCAGGAAGGGGCGCCGTTTCCCGGCGGCTATGTCGATGGCGTTTTCGTTTCGACAAGCGCGCATTTTTACGATCCCCACTTCACCGCCAGCTATGTCATCTACAGCGACGACGAAGGAGAGACCTGGCAGAAGAACAGTGACGGCGAACTGCTCATTATCATGGAGTACGGTGGACGCTGGGAACTGACTAACGAGCCGTCCCTCGTTGAGTACGAGCCCGGCAAACTGCTGATGCTCCTGCGCACGCGGCTGGGACGAATGTACCAAGCCTGGTCGGATGACGACGGCACCACCTGGACACGCCCCGAACTAACCCAGTTGGCGGGCACACAGGCCCCGGCCCAGATTCGGCGGCTGCCGGGCACGGGGCACCTGCTCGTCGTCTGGACCCAGCAGAGCGAGCAGGAGATCAAAGAAGGCCTGATCCGCACGCGGCTGTCGACCGCAATCAGCCGCAATCAAGGACGAATCTGGGAACACTTCCAGAACCTGGAATCCATACACGAAGAGACCCATGTCGAACCCGGCCCTCTTTACACGGTCCGTCCGGAGGGAGCCTACGGCGCGCCGAGCGGAGGCGTCGTTTGCGACGTCGATTCCGTAAAGCCGCTGCCGGAGGGATATGGCATGTGGTCCTATCCGGCCGTGATCGTGGCTGAAGATCGAGTCCTGATCCAGTACAACCACTTCCTGCTTGACATGGCGGGAGAGCGGTCCCGCGGCCACCGGTTGAAAGTTCTTCCCTTGTCCTGGTTCTACGGAGGCGGGGACCCAACCAACGAGAATCCCACTTTAGACAGGATAGAGGGCCACGTCAGGGGGGAAATTTAGCGCGCCTGTTCAGGCCCCGGCAGTTCCTACCGGTCTAACCAGTTGATGACGAATTCGTCCCACGAAAAGCAATCAAGGAGGCAGGCGGTCATGGCACAGGAATTAGAGCTGGGAGGGCTGCGATTCACGGCAGGGACGCCGCGCATTGTAGCCGAAGGCCTCGGATTCTGCTGGTATCCGAGCATTCGTCAATTTTCCACCGGCGAGTTGATAGTCTCCTACAGCAAGAACCCCGATTCAGGCGAGAACCTGACAAACGTCAACGGTATCTCGCTTTCGAAAGACGATGGGGCTACATGGACGCGCCATGCCGATGTATCCGGCCTCAACGGGCGGCTCAACATCAGCCTGCCCGACGGCTCGCTTGTCGGCCCCAACCAGCCATACAAGCCCGAGCCGCTTGGTCAGTGGCGCACCTTCGTGGGTCACTACGGACGCATCGCAAAGGGCGCCGAGCAGTACACCGTCGATTTGTGGGGCTCGCGCATCGAAGGTCTGCCGCGTGATGTGCAGGCCCGCACCGTGCAGAGTCCCACCCGCTGGGCTGAGCTTTCCCCCTTTGGCGACATCATCGAACTGGAGCCGGGCCGCTACCTTTCCACCACCTATATGACCTTCGCAGGGGACGAGCGCTACAGTACCGTGGTTATGGTCTCAGAGGATGAAGGCCGCAGCTGGCATTACCTTTCCACCGTCTGCGGCCCAGAGGCCGGCGCTGACTCCTGGGAAGGCTTCTGTGAGTCCTCACTCGTGCGCCTACAGGACGGAGACCTGATGTGTGTGGGCCGCATGGGCGGCGGGCGCGATCAACTGCTGGCGCGTTCTTACTCCAGCGATGAAGGCAAGACCTGGTCCCCCATCGACCGCCTGCCGGCCTGGGGCGTGCTGCCCGATTTAAAGCGTCTGAGCAACGGCGCCCTGGTCATCTCGACCGGCCGTCCGGGACTCTTCATCTGGTTCTCGACCGACCCGCGCGGAGAACATTGGCAGCCGTTCGACATCATGGCCCACCACAACGCCGAGATGGACGACGCCCATCAGATCAGCCCCGGCAAGTACGGGCTGGAGCCGGTCACCAGGGACCAGTACTACACCGTCCATCACAATTTCGACCAGTCGGACCAGACTACATCCTACACTTCGATGCTGGAGGTTGAGCCGGGCCGGCTGTTGGTGGTTTACGACCGCATGCCCTACGGCTGGATGCCTGTGCCAACCGACGCCGAAGTCCGCAGCCGCATCCTTGCGCGCTATCCCACCTCCACACTGCCGCCGGACAGCATGACGCCCGACGAACGGGAACGCATCTATCTGCTGGAATTGGACTTGGGACGGCTTTGATAACACAAGGTCCCAATGCCAGCGCAGTTTGGAGGTCGAACACCGGCCAGGAGGAGCCAATGCACTCGATTGAAGTCAATTCACCTGATTCATGTGATGTGCATGATTCACTGCATTTATCACGGCGATCACGACAGTCACAGTAGAACTCAGGAGGAACAACATGCAACGCTTTGAGTCCAACGATTTCTCACGCCGTAACTTCCTAAAGGGGTCCGTCATCGCCGCGGCCGGCGGCCTGCTGGCGGCCTGCGCACCGGCTGCTGCGCCTGCAGGAGAGGCGCCTGCCGCAGACGAAGAAGCCGCTATGGCATCGGATCGCATGGGCGGCACGCTCGTCTTCGGCTACCCCCAGAAGACCAGCTACCAGGATCTGCTGGCGATGGAGCATAACGCCGGCAACAGGAGATACTACCTGGTCGGTCTGACGCACAACTGCCTGGTCAACATCAGTACCGACTACACGACGTGGTTGCCCGAACTGGCCGAAAACTGGGAGTTCGACGGCAATGACGCGACCTTCAATCTGCGCCAGGGCGTCAAGTGGCACGACGGCGAGCCGTTCACGTCGGCCGACGTGGAGTTTACGATCGGACGCCTTGTTGGCCATCCGAACGTCAACCAGTGGAACGGCGTGCGTCACTTTAAGGGCATCATCGAGGGTATGACCGAGTTCTCCGAAGGTGAGGCCGACGCGGTGACGGGGATTTCGGCGCCTGACGACCATACAATCGTCTTCCACATGACCAACCCTTATCGCGCCGCATTCCTGGAGAAGCTACTCAATTTCCCCATTATGCCCAAACACCTCCTGAGCCAGTATCCGGAGGACCAGTGGGGCATCGACGATCAGGGGCAGCAGGGGCTGAAGAATACACCATACGCCAAGGAGCAGGGCATCGGCACCGGCCCCTTCAAAGTCAGCAACTACATCCCCGATCAGATCGTCGAGTACGAACCATTCGACGACTACTGGGGCGGAAAGCCGCAGCTGGACAAGCTCGCCTTTGTCCCCTATACCGACCAGTTGGCGATGGCCGCCGCCGTGGAAAAGGGCGAGTGCCATATCGCCATCCGCACGCCGCAGTCCGAGTACGAACGCTTCCAATTGATGGACCACGTCGACATCGTGCTCAACCATGGCCCCAGCGCCTTTGCCTGGTACCACAACCTGCGCTACGTCCTCAACGACAAGCGCGTCCGCCAAGGCCTGAGCCTGGCGCTGGACCGCGAACAGATCGCCAAAGACTTCTTCTTCGGCACCGTCGAAGGCGCCAAGGCGCCGCTCTGGTATGGCGACTACGGCATCAGCGACGATTCGGCCCAGTGGTACGAGTACAACCCGGAAAGGGCCCGCCAACTGCTGGAGGAAGGCGGATGGGATTTCGATTACACCTTCCGCCTGGGGATGTCTTCGCTCTCGCCAACCTACGAGCCTCTCTATGCCATGTTGCGGGAAATGTGGGATGCAGTCGGCGTCAAGACCGAGTTCCACGTCATGGCCGCAGAGTACACCAACATCCTTAACAATCCTCCGCACGACTTCGATACGCTCTTCAGCGGCTATGGATGGGGTCTGACACCCGGCGGCTTCATCCACAACTTCACCGACCCGCGCTGGGGAGACGTCGACGAACAGGGCGTGGCGATGGTCGATGAACTGATCCTCGTGGAGGATCCGGAAGAGCTGCGCGCCGGCGCTTTGCGGCTGCAAGAGTATGCCGCCGACCTCCAGCGCCACTGTGTAATCGCCCAGGTTCCGGGCATACACGTGATAAACAAACGTGTGCAGAACGGCACTGTCGTTCCTGTTTACGGACCGCGCACCAGCTGGATCGACTGGGTAAACGTCTACGTGTCGGCATAGCATCGCCGGCAACTGACCACTGAAAGTTCGACCAACTACAGGTCCTCCGAGGTCGTGAAGGCCTCGGAGGACCGGCAAACACGCTACAGATATGTCAACTTACATCCTGCGCCGGATTCTCCTGGTCTTCCCTTTACTGCTCGGCATAACGATTATCAACTATACAATCCTTGCGCTGGCGCCAGGAGACCCGGTCTCCGCCATGATCGACCCCTTAGAGTTGAGCAGCATGACGGCAGAAGATCTGCAGGAAGCGCGCGAGGCACTGGGACTGAACAAACCGATCCCCGTACGCTATCTGCTCTGGCTTGGACAGGCCTTACAGGGCAATCTGGGCTACTCAATCTGGTTTAACACGCCCGTGTTTGAGGTGATGTTGCGCGCATTGGGCAACAGTATGCCGGTGATGATCTTTGCGCTTGTGGTTTCGACCGTCTCGGGCATCATCCTAGGCATAATCTCCGCCTTGAAACCGTATTCGCTGCTTGACAGCATATTGACCACCTTCGCCTTCGCCGGCGTGGCCGTACCCGGCTTTTTCTTCGCCCTGCTCCTCATCTACGCCGTGGCCATCAAGATGGATATCCTGCCGACCGGGGGCGTCACCACGCCTGGCTTGGAGCCTTCTTTCGGGGATCGATTCGCGCATATCATCCTGCCCGGCATCGCCCTGGCCTATGATACGACCGGCAGCCTGTTGCGCTATACACGGGCGAGTCTGCTGGAAGTCCTGAACCAGGATTACATGACCACCGCGCGCGCCAAAGGCCTGGTCGAGCATATAGTGATCCTTCGGCATGGACTTCGCAACGCCCTGCTGCCTATCATCACCATTCTCGGCCTTCGCCTTCCGAGCATGTTTGGGGGGGCCGTTCTGATCGAAACGGTGTTCAACTATCCCGGCGTCGGCCTGACAATATTTAGGGCCACGGAGATACGAGATTACCCTCTGATGATGGGCGGTGTGTTGATGACAGCGATCCTGGTCCTGTTGAGCAACCTGCTCGCGGACCTGGTCTATACCATGGCCGACCCACGCATCCGCTATGAAGAAGGCTGAGGTCGATGACTGAGAAGCAAACAGCGACAGCGTCCGAGGATATATTTGACGAGCCGCGGCGCTCTGTGACGGCCACGCCGCGCGCCCGCTCCTGGCGGCGCTTTCGCCGCCATAAATTGGCCATGGCCGGGCTGATCTTCCTGGTCATTGTGGCCTTGCTCGCAGTGGCCGCCCCTTTGGTCACACAGCACGCTCCGAGCAAGATCCACTCCGGCCTGGCACGCGCCGCGCCCAGCGCCGAACACATTCTGGGGGGAGACATTGCGGGACGCGATATCTGGTCGCGGGTGGTATTCGGCGGACGCGTTTCGCTCTCCGTAGGGTTGGTTGCTGTTTCGATCTCGATCGTGATCGCGCTCTTGCTGGGAACGCTTGCGGGCTACTACGGCGGATGGGTAGACATGGCAATCATGCGCACCACTGACGTAATGATGGTCTTCCCCGTGCTGATTCTGATCATGACCGTAGTGGCTGTCTTGGGGCCCAGCATTTACAATGTGATGATCGTAATCGGCTTTCTGGGATGGCCGAGTTCGGCTCGGCTCGTGCGCGGCCAGATCCTGTCGGTGCGTGAATGGGACTTTGTGATGGCCGCGCGCAGCCTCGGCGTGCTGGACCGCAACATCATGTTCAAGCATATCCTGCCGCACGTGCTTGCCCCCTTGCTCGTGGCCGCCACATTCGGCGTTGCCGGTGCCATCCTGACCGAGGCCGGTCTCTCCTTCCTGGGGCTTGGCGTGCTGCCGCCCACACCCTCCTGGGGCAATATGCTCAACGGCGCCCAATCTATCTACATCCTCGAACGCCACTGGTGGATCTGGCTGCCGCCCGGTATGGCGATCCTTCTCACTGTGCTGGCAATCAACTTTGTGGGCGATGGCCTGCGCGACGCCTTCGACCCCCGCATGACGCTCGACTGATCGCCTTTACCGTTACCAACTTCCGATCTTCTACTTTACCAATCCGGCCACAGGCCGCGAACCACCAAGAGTGATTGACAATGAAAGACCGCCCCTTTCTACTCTCAACCCTGGTGGACTTCCCCGACGACTGCCAGCGAATCGAATTCACCGAAGATCTGGTGGCCCAACTGATAGACCGTCTCCACTGGATGGGTGTGCGCCGCGTCTATTGGAACTACTACCACGCTGGTCACTGGGAGTGGTTCCTGGCATACGGGCCGCTCGGAGGCGTGGCCAAAACTCTCGAAAACCTGGGCGATCCGATGCGCGTAGGGCGCCGCCTGGCCCACGAGCGCGGCATGGAGTTCTACGCCGTTATCAAGCCCTACGAGAACGGCGTCAGCCACGCCAATACGAAGGCCGTTCTGGCGAAAGACGGCATCATCGGGTTGCCCGGCATCGGCGGCTACTACCACGTCGACCCTTGGGTGGTGGCACGGCCCGAAATGCGGGTGAAGGCCCGCCATGCCGACCTGCCGCACGGGCTCGACACGACGCCGGTCACACGCATCCAACTGCGGCAAAAGGACAATACACCGCTTCGCATCCGACCGGAAAACCTGGAGATCTGGACCAGCGACGACAACGACGGATACCACAAGCGCGACCTGGAGTTCGACGTCAGCGAAGGAATAGAGACCTGTCCCCGTGATGTCGTCGACATCGACGGCAATCCAATCAGCAGCCGGGGCGATGAAGTGCGCGTCCTCAATATCTCCGGCCTCAATCTGCTGGACCCCTTCATTGCCGTCACGACCAATTTCGAGGACAACGAGGGCACATTCGCAAACACGGCCGTAGAGATGGTGCGCGCCTTTGGTCCTGACGACCAACCCCTGCCCATCGTCGTCGCCAGCCACAAGGCGATCTGGCGGCCCCAGCGCGACCTGCGCAGCGGCGACCTCGAATTCGACACCGGCCTCGGCGGGGCACCGGTGCGCCTCGACGTATCCAACTCCGCGTCCGCTTTCGACAACGTACTTACCCACGCCGCCGACGCCCCAGACGGCGTGATCGCCTTTGCCAAAGGGCGAAACACCTACGTCGCTGGCTCGCTGTGCGAGGGTGAACCCGAGGTCCAAGCGCACTGGATGGAGTGGGTCAGCGACTGCATTGCCGCCGGCGTTGACGGCCTGGACGTGCGCATCTCCTGCCACAGCTCGTGGACCGATTCACCCGAGATCTACGGCTTCAACCCGCCTGTGGCGGCCGAGTACGAACGGCGCTACGGCGTCAACCCCGATGTCGAGCCCTACGATCCGGTCATTCTGGGCGACGTGCGCGGCGACCTGTACGACCGGTTCCTGCACGCAGCCAGGGCGCGGCTCGCGGCGGCCGAGTTGCCGCTGCATCACCATATCGAAATCGAATCCTTCCGCCCCGATGCCTCGCCGTCGCGCACGCGTTCCCGTCCCGGCAACATCAACTTCCACTGGCGCCGCTGGCTGCAGACCGGTCTGACCGACGAGACGACGCTCTTCGGCCGCGCCTGGCCGCCCGAACGCCTTCTCAGCGACACCTTCGTGCAAAATGTGTTGGATGAAGTTTCAGCGAACAGCGTGCCCGCGCACCTTAGCCTTCCTGTAAGAGTATCGGGCACCGACGGCAACCGGCTGGCAGATCAGATCGAGTACACCTATCGGTCCGGTCGGCTCGACGGTTATACCATATATGAGACCGCAGCCCTTTACGACAGGCACCATAAAGGGGCCGACGGCCGCCTCAATTTCCTTCCCGGCCTGACCGAAGCCGTGCGCGAACGCGCGCAAAAACTGGGCTTGCACTGAGCCTGTCCACATCCAGCACAGTATCTCGTCATAAGCCACGACCGAATGGAGGCGACCTTGCCGCAGATCACCTTAGGCGAACCGGTTCTGGTACACCAGGCCCCGGCTGAAGTAAAAGAATGGGGCCCCTGGCAGTTCCCCCACCTCGAACGGCTTGCCGACGGCCGTATCCACATCGAATTCCACGTCGAAGCCGATTCCGTCACCGCCTACGGGCTGCCCACCAGACATGCGCTATCTGCCGACGAAGGCGAAACGTGGCAGCCGGTTGAAGGCCGCGACGCCCGCGGCGGTCTCCTGCTGCCAAACGGAGATCGACTCCTACCGGTGCAGTTGCCGTCCCGCCCCCGTGACGAGGTGACCTTGCCCGAACCGGTGCTGGTCCAGGAGGATGCGCCCACCCGCATAACCCACATTTACCGTGCTGCCGACCTGGCCGACGAACTCTCGGGCTGGCGCTTCTTGCGCCAGCGCAGCGGAGAGAAGGACTGGATCGAAGAGACGGCCTCCGTGCGCATGCCCGGCGAAATCCGTATCGTCCGCGAAGGCATGTACGCCTTCTGGCCCTCCTTTCGCCATGGCCGCCTGCAACTGGCCCCCGACGGCTCCATTTGGGAAGCGATCCATACGAAGCGGATCGTCGATGGCAAGGTACAGCCGGCGAACAATATTCTCTATCTGCGGTCGGTCGATGCGGGATATACCTGGGATGTTCTGAGCGAAATCCTCTACCAGCCGGACAGGGAGGCCGATCCGCACGCGGACCAGCGGGACGGCTTCACCGAGCCGGAGTTCAACTTCATGCCGGACTGCTCGGTTCTGTGCCTCATCCGCACCCATGACCTGCTAGGGGTTGGCCCGCTGTATTGGTGCCGCTCACTGGACAGCGGCCAGACCTGGAGCCATCCGCGCGTACTTGACGACTGCGGCGTTTGGCCGCGTACGTTGACCCTCGGCAATGGTGTTACGCTTGCCGCATACGGCCGGCCCGGTCTCTACGTCCGCGCCACCGCGGACCCAGCCGGTCTCACTTGGCAACCGAGAGTGGTGGCGGTCGAGCCAGCCGAAGGGCGCCGCGACACCTGCTCCTATTCCGACCTGCTCCCGCTGGACGGGCGCACTGCCTTGCTGGCCTATTCCGATTTCAACTACCCCGACGCCCAGGGCCAAAAGCGCAAAAGCATCCTCGTACGCACTGTGACCATCGCTTGACAACTGTTCTTGTCAACGACGAACCAAGAACCTGACCTCCCAGCCACAATCACTACACGAATATGACTAAATTGAGCAAAGATGTTCTCTCTCCACTTGCTCTTCTATATGCTCACCTTGCATTTTGGCGGTCGGGCCTTCGGCCCTCCCTTGTGCAGGGGCTCCGCCCCCGCAACGCCCCGTCCAAAACCATCCCTCACCCACCGTTCGGCGTCATTCCAGCGGTGCGCCTCATCCAAAGTAGCTGATGCCAGCAAATACACGATGAGAGAGCCTGAACCGCGGCGGGGATCAAGGGTTGGTCAAAACAGGCTCTGCTTGCGGCTTAGTAGTTAACCAGAATCTAAAAGCTATCCCCCAACCATCGACCGTACCGCCAGTCCTGGGATCACGCCCAATTTCTGACAGGCAATCGCCCCGCAGCGGTTGGCGAAAGCAACCGCCTCCGCCAGGCTTTTGCCTTCAGCCAGCGCGACCGCCAGACCGGCATTGAAAGCGTCCCCGGCGCCGGTTGTATCGACAACATCGACCGCAACGCCCGCCACCTCCTCCTGCCCGTCCTCCGTCAGGACCAGCGCGCCCTTCTCTCCCATCGTCACGATCAAGTTGCCGACCCCTCGCGCCCGCAGTTGCCGCGCCAGTTCAACCGAATCAGTGGGATCATCCGGCGCAAGCCCCAGCAGGATGCGCAGCTCGGTCTCGTTCGGAGTCAGGTAGTCTACATCTTGCAAGACTCTCCCATCGAGCGCAGTGGCCGGCGCAGGATTGAGAATCGTGCGCACCCCATGCTTCTTACCCAATTCCATCGCCCGTGCCGCCGCCGCCACCGGTATTTCCAGCACCGACATCACCACATCACTACGCGCAATCTGCCCCTCGACCTGATCAACGTATGCGCTGTCCATCAACGCATTCGCGCCCATGTCGAGGATGATGCCGTTCTCGCCCTCAGCGTTCAGAATGATAAAGCCGACGCCCGTAGCCATCGCCGTTGTCCGCTGCAGCCAGGTCGTATCGACGCCCTCGCGGTCGTAGAGGTCGGTCGCCACCTCGCCCAATCTGTCCACGCCAATAATGCCGGCGAAGTAAGCCAGCGCGCCCAGCCTTGCTACGCCGACAGCCTGATTAGAGCCTTTCCCGCCCGGCCCCATATCAAAGTCTGACCCGACCAGCGTCTCGCCAAAGACCGGCATCCGCTGCGTCCGCAGCGTCATACCCACCGCAAAGCTGCCCACAACAGTGATTACAGGCTTGGTCATAGTACAGCCATCCCCTCTTATATGTACTCTCTTTTGCAGCAGCCAGTGCGACTCGGCCGGGCTTGGCTGTATCCGACAATCTGTACAGCTCGCCATCTCCCGCATTGACGATCATTGCTCTGACGCACAGTCGAAAACCGACCCGTTTCCCACCGCCACCGGATAACGCGACCTCGATACCGGGAAAATCACATTCTTGAAATTGAGTATATTGAGCCAGATTGGGTGTGTCAACCAATACCAGCTGGAAGCGGAAACCCAGCGTGCATCCCAAAGTCACTAATCCTCAAACGAGCCCCAGTATCTCAAGTTTCAGAAAAGGAGACTCATCAAATGCGAAGGGAATAACCAGGAGCCGCTGACATCTCGACAAAACAGTTCAGCAAGACAAGACGCCTGCCGTCAGAAGCGGACCGTTCCCGCCTGATTCCCCCATTCCAATCCTTTCATCTGCCGCGCCCGCAACCAAAGTCCTTCCTGGCCCTACGTGAACAACAAATAGTATTCTTCGTGGCCCTTCGTGGCCAAAACCTCTTGCAGTTGCAATTCGCCGCCGCCCTCCGCAGACAAAAATGTTGCCGTTGCCCTTCTGCAGTCGCCCTTCTGCAGTTGCAGTTCTCCGCGGCCCTCCGCGGCCCTCCGCGGACAAAGGGTCTTGCAGTAGCAGTTCTCCGTGACCCTCCACGTCCCTCCGCACATAAAAAATATTGCCGTTGCAGTTCTGCAGTTGCAGTTCTTCGTGGCCCTTCGTGGCCCTTCGTGGCCCTTCGTGGCCCTCCGTGGACAAAAGGGGTTGCAGTTGCAGTTGCAGTTGCAGTTGCAGTTGCAGTAACGAACCCGCCAGCCGCCTTACCAACAATCAATATATATCCCCACATACTGAACGCACACAAGATACACACCTACAGCAAGAAAGAAAGCTTTTGTGCTATAGTTTGTCTGTCGTATAATTTCCTCACCACCTCTCCAACGCCCTTTCGGGAGGGCCTATGCACGCTGGCCACCAGCAAAAACTGCGCGGCAAACACCGCCCAGCAACCAAATTCACGATTCCCCTGACTTCACACCGACTGTGGCTGATTCTTGCCATACTTGCAGTTCTGATTGCCCCTGCCAGCGGTCAGATCTTCGCCCAGTCCGGCTTTGTGCCTTTCTCCAACAGCATCATCGGCCTCGACGTATCCCCCGATGATCCCAGTATCGTCGTTGCCGGCACACTCAACGTGCCCGTGCCGGCCGCAATCTACCGTAGCACCGACGGCGGCCACACCTGGAGCCGCGCCAGCGTGGACCTGCCTGCCGACACCTCTGTCGCTTCAATTCGTTTCGATCCGCAGGATGGGAACCGGGTCTTGGCCGCGGACGGCGGTGTCGGCCATCTGTTCATTAGTGAGGACGGGGGCCTGACCTGGCGGCAAGAACCTTCGATCAACCAGGTACTCACCCCCAGCAGCGGCGTTGGCCGCCTATTCACCCGCGTCGAGGACGGACAGACCGTCTTCTACGCTGGCACCCGCTTTGACGGTGTAGTTCGCAGCTTTGACGGCGGCCTGAACTGGGAGTGGTACGGCGAAGGCCTGACCGGGAGCGCCCTGCGCGTGCGCGCCTTTGCAAATAAAGACGGTGCCCTCTATGCCGGCACACATGACGGCGTCTGGCGCCTGACGCCATCAGCCGTCAGTTGGGAACGGGTAAACTTGCCTCCAGGCATCATCGCCCGCGGCATGACAATGCTGAATGGCCGCTTATATGTAGGCACCTTCGCCTCCGGCCTGTACCTGAGCGATGACGGCTACAACTGGCTGCAGGATCCCTCCTTCCCCGCCGGTGTCGTCATCTACGACCTGACCGTCAGTGGCCAGGAAGTCGTCGTCGGCACCAATGTCGGTCTGTGGGCCGAAGGTGTACCGGACTGGACGCGCGTGTCCGTCAATGGCGCCGCCTATACCAATCCCGTTTTCCGTCTGGCTTCCTCGTCCACCTTCGTCGGCGTCACCTACGCCGGCACCGAGCAGGACGGCGTGCTGCGTACCCTCGACAGCGGCTTCTCCTTCCTTTCGTCGGCGCAAATTACACCTTTGGATCCGGCCGAGTTGCCCAGGGCTCCAACCTCCACCCCTTCAGTTTCACCGACCGCAACTGCAACGACGCTTCCTACCGAGACGCCAACCGTCACCGCCACGCACGATCCCAGTGTGCCCACCAGTACGCCAACCGCCACCCCGACCCACGATCCCAACGCGCCAACCGCGACGCCAACGGACGAATGTACGCTTTCCGCCATGCACGATACCCACGCACCTCACGCGACGCCAACAGTCACAGGAACGTCGACCGCGACGCCGGATCCCAATACGCTGACCGCGACGCCAACAGTCACAGGCACACCGACCGCAACGCCGAATCCCAATGCGCCAATCGCTACGCCAACTGTCGCATGTACGCCGACCCCGACGCCGGATCCTAATGCGCCTACCCATACGCCAACGGCAACGGATACGCCGACCGCGACACCAATTCCGCCGGCTTCCGGTACCGCAACTCTGCAATCTCCTCCCGCGACCGACGACATGCCAACCAGCACGCCTACCGCGAGCGACGACGGAGAGCAACCACCGCCGACTTCGACCTCCACCGCTGTCAGTTCCGGAAATGTCAACGATAGCCTCACCCGGATACCGCCGATTTGGGTTGGGGGCGCGGCGGTCTTCTTCCTGCTGCTTCTGGTCGCCGGAGTCTCGGTGGCGCGCGACGGAAACTCCGGAACCGACGAGCTATGACGGCGGACGCCCCGAAGGCGGAACAGTCAGCTACCGAGGCCGCCCGAGTATCCACACACGTAAATGACGGTGAACGACCGCTGGCAACCCTGCTAGCGCGACTCCCGCACAGACTCCGCCTTCCCGGCGTTGCACCTGCGCCTGCCGTTGCCGTGCGCCGCATCACCGACAACAGCCGCGAAGTCGGCCCCGATACGCTTTTCGTAGCGGTACCGGGCCTGCAACTCGACGGTCATCGCTTTATTCCCCATTCTGTTTCCGCCGGCGCCGCCGCTGTCGTTGGCAGCCATCCGCTCGCCTGGCTGAAAGAACAGGGCTGGTGGCCGCAGGATGCAGGCCTACCCTATGTCCAGGTGACCGACAGCCGCGAAGCCCTCGCTTGGCTCAGTGCCGCGTTCCATGACTTTCCCAGCCGCGCCCATACAGTCATAGGAGTGACAGGCACCGACGGTAAGACCACAACCTGCTCGATCCTGGAGGCGATTCTCAGCCGCTCCGCCGCCGTCGGCGTCATCACCACCGTCGGCGCCCGCATCGCCGGCGTCGATCAGGAAACCGGGCTGCACGTGACCACGCCGGACGCGCCGACAGTGCAGGCATTTCTGGCCCAGATGCTTTCAGAGGGCTGCCAATATGCAATTATCGAAAGCACCAGCTTCGGCCTCGACCAGAAACGCGTGGCAGCGGTCGACTACGATGTCGCCGCCCTGACCAACATCACCCACGAGCACCTGGACATTCACGGCTCTTTCGAAGCCTACCAGGCAGCAAAGTTCCTGCTCTTCCGCAGTCTGTTCCACTCCGCGCCCAAACCGGGCGTGCCCCGTATCGCCGTCTTCAACCTGGACGACAACAGCTGCCAGCCCTTACGTGCAGCGTTGGCCGCAGAACAAGCGCGCACTGAAGTGGATGGCGTGACGTTATATACCTATAGCGTAACCGACCCCAACGCCGACGTGCACGCCCGTAACATCGAGTATCTGCCCGCCGCCACCCGTTTTGATCTGGTCTGGCGGGGCGGTCGCATTCCGATGGAGACCCGGCTAATCGGCGAGTTCAATGTGTCCAACATACTGTGCGCAGCTGCCGTAACTCTTGGGCTGGGCATCCCGCCCCAACAGATCCGCAACGGGGTTGCCTCCCTTTCGTCTGTCTTAGGACGAATGCAACGCATGAATGCCGGCCAGGATTTTCTGGCCGTCGTCGACTTCGCCCACTCCCCCGCCAGTCTGGAACGGGCACTGGAGACGCTGCGCCCACTGGTAGCTGCCGGCGAAGACAGGGATGGGGGCAGGCTGATCGCTATCTTCGGCTGCGCCGGTCTGCGCGACAAGGGCAAACGCCGGCTCATGGGCCAGGTCAGCGGGCGGCTCGCCGATTTCACAATCATCACCGCCGAGGATCCTCGCACAGAAGACCTGGCGGACATAAACCAGGAAATTGCAGCCGGCGTACAGGAAGTTATCGCCGGCTCCGCTGCAGAGAAGAGCATGCAGACAAGCAGGCAAGTCGAAAATATCGAGCAGCCCTCCCGTACCCATGCCGAGTTCCTCGCGCCCCGCTTTGCCATAGTCCCGGACCGCACCGAGGCGATTCGCTTCGGCGCGAATATGGCCCGCGCAGGTGACGTGGTCGCCTCCTTTGGCAAGGGCCATGAACGCAGCATGTGCTACGGCGAGACGGAGTACCCCTGGAACGAACAGGATGCCATGCTGTCCGCCCTGCGCGCCCGCACTGGAGGGCTTGAGGCGAAGTGAGGCGATAGAGTTGTGATCCGTTGAGCGATACGCTCTGTCCCTCGACTCATCACACAGTGGGCCCGCTTCGGACCCAATAAACAGTGGAACGGGAATTAACAGATCGACTAATTTCATACGCTTCCTCTACTCTATATGGTCAGAACGAATTTCAGTATCCTAAATACCGGTTTTGTGTCTCTCTGTTTCCTATTGTAAGATGTATAGTAATCTGGAAGGTGCCCAAAGAGCTTGGCGGTCGTCTATCTCGACCAGTCCAGCGAGGGGCCGCCAGGAAGTACAAGCGCATCGTCTGTTCAAAGTTGACCAGAGATAAACTCTCGGCATTGTCATTCCGAATGAATCGTGATATAACAATGCCAACCGTGATCGGTTGACGCGTCCGCGGCGTGCTGCCGCATTTTATCTGCTTATCATTGTTACGCACCCATAAGGAGGCGGCTCGTGCCGGCCTTACTCCGCAAAATTATTCTTATCCTGGCCTTCATTCTGATTCTGGGCGCCTGTAATGGCGGTGGTGACGGCGGCTCTACGCTGCTCAACCTCCCGTCCGTTCCGATCAGAATTGATGCCAATGGCAATGGCACTGTACTCGGCTTCCCGATCGAAGCTATTCTGCAACAACCGATGTTGGATCAGTTCGCTCTTGCCGGTGTCGATGTTCTCGAAGCTCGTGTCGGCTACCACGGCATATTTCTTTACGCGGATGGAGAGCCTCTTCCCTATCTGAAGTGGAGTGACGAATCGGCAGAATTGCTGACAGAAATCCTGGCCAATGTCCCCGGTGCCGAGCAAGGAGCTTCCGCTTTGTCCGGGTTGCGACAGATAGGCCTCGGCGCAATCATCATTCTGCCCACGGCCGGCGACAACATTCCCCGCTGGACGGGCGAAGAGTTGGTCAGGACTGCGTCAGCGTCGGAGACGACCATCGGCCCGCTCCAGTTTGGCAGTCTTGCCTTCGATGCAGACGGCAAAGCGTCGTTCGAAGGTATCCCCATGGCGGAAATCGAGCAGGCTCTGGGCGCATCCCTTGGCGTGGAACTGCCGCCCATGGCCCTTCAGATTTTGTCGGCAGTGGGCGTTGAGCAATTCTCCCTCGCCACCCAGCCCAACGGCATCGATCTCGCACTTGACAGCACCGACCTGCCGGGTCTCGCTTACGATACCCGACGCCTGAACAACCTCCTGCCCATCGTCAGCGCCTTCGTCGACCCATCAATGGGCGGCATGATCGCCGAAGTCCTGCCCAAACTGCCCGGCGCCGACCTTGACGTCATCGTCTCCTTTACCGGTGAACCGGCCGCGGAGACCCTGCTGCCAACCATTCCCGTAAGTGTCGGCGAAGATGGTTCGATGGGCGTCTGGGGCATTCCTTTGGGAGCAGCCGCACTTTTGCCCTCGAATGTGCTCGACCTCTTGGGTAATTTGAACGTACAGAAGCTGGACCTGAGCATCCAGGCCGACGGCCTCTACCTGGCGCTCAATCAGGAGCCATTGCCCTCCATTCTCTGGACCGATTCGTCGCTGGACACGATCGGGGAGGTTGCTGTTGAACTTCTCGGCGTAGCTCCCGGCATGGTGGACGTCGGCCTTACCCTATTACGCAGTCTGCTCGCAACAACAAGCGTCGGCCTGTCATTGGATCTGCCCGCGCTGGACGGATTGACCTTTAGCGAAGAATACGACGTGGCCGCTCCCAACTTCGCAGCCGCGCCCGAAGCAATGGAACCGGCCTTGAAAATCGGCGCCGCCATTGACAGAGACGGCTATGTAATGTCCGCACTCGGCATCTCACTCGCCGACCTGGTCGGACTGCTGCCGCCTGTAAGTTTGCCCCCGCTTGTAATGGACATTGTCAGCGGCGTCGGGGCGGACTCCCTCCAGTTGACGACATCAGCAGGTGCTATTGAACTCTCAGGTGACTCCGGCAGCCTCCTGACATTGCAATACGACGAAGCCGCGCTGAATCGCCTCGTGGTCGTCATCTCCTCGCTTTCGGACGATATCGCCTTTATCGGCACCATTAGCGAGTACCTGCCGCACCTGCCTCCCGTTATCTCTAACGGCGTCGATGTACAGCTTGCCTTGGCAGGGCAGGAAGCGCCCGAAACAAAACTCTCCTCACTGCCTGTTGAAGTAAAGGCGGACGGAGCCCTTGCCGTAATGGGCATCCCCCTGGGCAGTCAGTCAATACTGCAGCCGCAATTCATCATCGACATGCAGGCCCTCGGCATCCAGCGCCTCGATCTCAACATAATCGACGCCAGTCTCTATCTGGCCTCGAATGGAGGGCACCTCCCCGTCATCTCTTGGACCGATCAGTCCATGGAGACACTCCAGCAGGTCGTGACTGAACTCATCCCTATCCCGCCCGGCGTACTTGGCGTAGGCATTGAGTTCCTCAAAAAGACCGATATCGGCGTCGCTCTCTCGATCCCGCCTGCCGATGGCGCGGCATCTGTAGACGTGCCGCCCGCCTTCGATGTAACCGCAGTGCGAATGGAGCCGCCCGACATTGACGCCGAACACCGCCCCGTGCTTGCGCTCGGTCTCACGCTGGATCGTTCGGAAATCACGTCTGTCGCCGGAATGGCCGCAAGTGAACTGCAAGAGTATGGTGTGAACCTGCCCGCCCTGCCTGGCAATATCTCCTCCATTCTCTACGATGGCCTGCAGGTTTCGGAGTTGGTGTTGACATCATCCTCCAACCAGTTGAATGTCGTGGCCGACGAGGTTGTCCTCCTCACCATTCACTATGATTCACCTTCGATCCTCCGCACTTTGGACTTGGCGGCGCCTTTCCTCCCGGAAGACATCACTAACGCACTTGCGGACCCGAATGTCAACGCACTGTTCACAGAGGACCTCCTGCCGCTGATAGTGGGCGCCCAACTGGACGTGACCGCGGAGTTTACGCAGGAATAGTTGTCCTCTCAGCAATTCCATTGCCTTTGTTTAGAGGCGAAAGCGGAACATCTGGCGCTTTCGCCTCTTTTTGTACCCCCCGAAAAGGACTGTTTACCATGCCCAATGGCGGCTCAGACTGCTGTGGAACCTGCTGGTTCAACCGCAGGAACCACGGTGAAAAAGGTTACAACAGGGCCCACGACAGCAATGTGGAACCCTACTGCGAAATCAGGCAAGTCTCCATCGAGAATCCCTTCTGGACCTACTGCGCCAACCACCCGCACCGAAGGCCCAACCGCGATCCTATTCCGATCGGGCCGCTAACACGTCATTCTGGTGGGTCGGGCAACGATCGCGAAGTGTGGCTGGCCTCTCCTGACACAGAGGAGATCCGCCTGCACTTGCTTGAACTGCTTGAAAATTTCTTCAAACACGTCTCCGAGAGTCGCTATCCGATAGGTCCCGATATGGGCCAGGTTGTAGTGCGTCAACTCGGCGAATTCAAAGAAAAAAGGGCACAGAAGCGCATTCAATGGATTAGTGAAAAATTGCCCAGCCCCTGGGCAGACATAGCCAGCACCGCCCTCAAATCCATCAATGGGGAGGACGAAAACACGTAGAGCCCTTAACACAAGTGGAATCAGCCCTAACATTGGACGCCAAACACAGCTAGGCAGCCGCAACTGATTCGCAACCCTGAGCGCGGCGAGTGCAGCTGTCTCACTCACTCCTCACTTCTCTACACTCATTTCTGTCATTTTGGCGGTCGGGCCTTCGGCCCTCCCTTGTGCAGGGGCTGCGCCCCCGCAACGCCCCCCTCCAAAACCATCGCTCAGCGACCGTTCGTCGTGATTCCAGCCGTGCGGCTCATCCAAGCTGGCGGCTGCCAACGAATACACGATGAGATTGTCTGAATGGCGTCGGCGATGAAGGGCTGATCAAGACAGCCAATGTTTGCGGCTTAGTAGTTACCGTCAAACTACGCAGTGCAGTAGCGATCCCCTTCCGCGCTGCGTGATCTGGCCTCCTGTGACGCACAGTCTGCACTGTTAATCTCCTCTCTATAGCAGGCCTTGCATGTTGACATACCTGGACGGCAACAACGACCGCGGCGCCCCTCGACAGGGCGCGCCGTGCCCATGAAAGTGCCGGTTCTGCAGCAGGCTCCAGGAAAATGGGATTGACCAGACAGATCACGTGTGATAGATTCTGGCAATATCCCGTGAGCTGTACTGGTAGCCGTAGCGACCGACTTACTCGGCTAAATTCGCCCCAGGAGGATGATGCTTTCAAGAGCCATGGCAACGGTGCCGCGGTTACATTCCCTCTCTACTCTGCCCTCCAGGCCAGAAAGTGGACGGTCACCGCTTACCGGAACATGGCTGCCTGTGAATCTTTTCCTCTGAGGCATTGCAACTACCGACAACCAAGCAAATCAGATGTGAGGTACAGATGACAGATCGTGTAAAAGGAAAAGTTGCCCTCGTCACCGGGGCCGGCTCGGTCGGTCCCGGCTGGGGAAACGGCAAAGCGGCCGCGGTTCTCTATGCCCGCGAAGGCGCAAAGGTCTTTCTCGTCGATTACAACCCCGCGGCCGCCAACGAGACAAAGGGCATCATCGAGCAGGAAGGCGGGGAGTGCACCGCCTTTGAGGCTGACGTGACCAATTCTCAGGCTGTTGAGGAAATGGCAGCGGCCTGCATCGAAGCCTATGGCAGGATCGATATCCTTCATAACAACGTCGGCATTATCGAAGTCGGCGGACCGGTCGAAATCAGCGAAGAAAACTGGGACCGGCTAATGAATGTCAATGTGAAAGGGATGTTTCTGACCTGCAAGTTCTGCATCCCCCATATGGAAAGGCAGGCGGCCGGCGCAATCGTCAACATCTCCTCCATCGCCGGCATCCGCTACACCGGTTATCCCAGTGTCTCCTACAACGCCTCCAAAGGCGCCATCAACCAGCTGACCCAAAATATTGCCATGCAATATGCGCCAAAGGGCATCCGGGCGAACTGTATCCTGCCGGGTCTGATGAACACGCCCTTCATCAGGGAAGGCCTCGTAAGCGCCTATTCGGATGAGGGCGTCGACGAGATGGTCAGACAGCGGGACAACCTGTGCCCAATGAAAAAGATGGGAGATGCCTGGGATGTCGCCTACGCAGCCCTGTTCCTGGCATCCGACGAGGCCAAATATATCACCGGCGTCAACCTGCTCGTCGATGGCGGCCTCACCTGCGGATTCGCTCCGTAACTGCCTATGCCGAAAGAAGTCCTGTTTGTCGGTCCTCGCCAGGTGGAAATAGGCGAATATACCGACCCGCCGCTTGGTCCCAGGGATGTGAAGGTCGCGAATCTTTACTCCGGCATCAGCCATGGCACCGAGCGCTCCCATTTTCGCGGCGAAGCCGTCTGGCATGGCCGCAGCGTGGAGACCGACGGCTTCGTTACCGAGGGGCGTTCCATGAGCCACCCCTTCACCTACGGTTACGAAGATGTCGCCCGCGTCGTGGAGGTCGGGGCGGAGGTGGGCGAGCTGGCGGTCGGCGACGTCGTGATGGGTTCGGCGCACCATCGCGAGACCAGAAACTTTGACCTGGACCGAGCCAAAGTCGGGGCGACGACCCGCGGCGTCGGCGTAAACGTCTTTCCGTACCCGCTGCCGCCGGACGACGACCTCGAAAAATACATCTTCATTAGCCTGGGCACCGTCGCACTGGACGCCGTCCTCGTCGGACCGGTGCGGCTGGGCGAGAGCGCAGTAGTGGTCGGCCAGGGCGTAGTCGGTCTGCTGACAATGCAGCTCTGCAAACTTTCCGGCGCCGACCCGGTCATTGCCATCGATCTACTCGATGAACGGCTCGAAACCGCAAAACGCCTCGGCGCCGATTACGTCCTCAACCCCAACCATGGCGATGTTGGGCGCGAGGTGAAGCGCATCCTCGGTGGGCCCGGCGCCGACGTCTGCTTCGAGTGTTCCGGCAAGGCGGGCGGCATCGGTCTGGCAATGCACTGCGGGACCCCTTTCCCCAAGGTCGTTGCCGTGGGCATGTACGACGGCCCGGCCGATGACCTGTACCTGGGCGAGGAGTTCTGCCGCAGCGCCGGCCAGATCCTCCACTCTCGCAGCGGCGGCTATCGACTGCCCCCTGAAAGTCCTGATGGCGGACTCTACCATCGCAGCTGGGACATCATCCGCGTTCACAATGTGATCATCAAGCTGTTGCACACCGGCAAACTCGATGTCAGCGGTCTGATCACGCATCGCTTCGCCCTGGAGGAAGCGCCCCAGGCCTACAGACTGATCGACGAAGGCGCGGCAGGGATGATGAAGGTCATCTTTGACCTGACCTAACTGTAAATCCATCCATTTTGTAGCGCATCGCGTATCCAACTGGGG
Source organism: Caldilineaceae bacterium (assembly GCA_963662575.1). GTDB lineage: Bacteria > Chloroflexota > Anaerolineae > Caldilineales > Caldilineaceae > Bin5. Next base: position 2,740,353 of record OY759723.1, on the reverse strand, counting down.
TGCTCTCTCCCGGCAATGGAGGGTCTGACTTGTCAACCAAAATACAAGCCGCGGTCGTAGTGACCACGCGAAAGATGGAGATTCAGGCCTTCGACCCGCCCAATATCAACGAAGACGACGGGCTGCTGCGAGTCGAACTATGCGGTGTCTGCGGCAGCGATCCCCGTATTTACAATTGGACCGAACCCCATCGTTTTCCGCTCATTATGGGGCACGAGCTCGTCGGGCACATCGAGCAACTCGGCAGCCGGGCCGCCGCCCGCTGGCGCGTCCAGGTCGGCGATCGCGTCATCGTCGAGCACCTCTTCGGCTGCGGGCACTGCCGCTGGTGCCTGCTCGGCGAATATCGTTTCTGCAAAGAGCATCAGGGCTACGGTGGAACAACGCCGTCCAGCGTGCCGCCTCACCTGTGGGGCGCGTATAGCCAGTATATGTATCTGGCGCCCAATTCGCGCGTGCATCGTATTTCGGAGGATGTGCCTGCCGAAGCCGCTGCCATGACCTGCGCCAACATCGGCAACGGTCTGCGCTGGGTGCGTACTAAAGGCGGGGCCGCCATCGGCGATAACGTAGTCGTTATTGGCCCGGGCGGACAGGGCCTGGCCGCCATCTTGGCAGCCAACGAGGCCGGTGCATCAAAGATTATCGTAGTCGGCCTGACCCGCGACAAACACCGTTTCGAGCTGTCCAAACTTTACGGCGCAACCCATATAATCAATCTTGACCGCGATGATCCGGTCGAAGCCGTTTTGGAGCTTACCGACGGCGTATTGGCCGACCTGGTTGTGGACCTGACCGGCGCTACAGCCTCGTTTCCTCTCGCTCTTGACTTGGCGCGGCCCCTGGGTGTTGTCGTCGTCGGCTCGAATACCGGCGCGCAGGAGGTCGCCATCGTTCCCAGCAAGATCCCCATCAAGGAGCTGCGCGTGCAGGGCGTGAATACGCACGATACCCCCGCCGTGCAGGCTGCCATCAAGATCGTCGAATCCCGCCGCTATCCCATCGAGAAGATGGTCACACACCATTTCCCGCTGGCCCAGGCCGAGACAGCAGTGCTCGCCGCCGCAGGCGAAATAGAACTGGATGGCTTCATCAAAGGCGTAATAGTTCCCAACTGAGGAGCGTTTGCATGGACATCACCTGGGATTACACGAACCAACGCGAGTATGTCAAACGGATCAGCGCAGGCATGCCGCCGGTGATCATCAGCGCGGTTGTTACCGGTGGGCATCAGAAGAGCGAGAATCCGGCGATGCCGGTAACCGCCGCCGAGCAGGCCGATGCTGCTGCCGAGGTCTTCGCCGCCGGCGCCACCATCATCCACATCCACGCCCGCCAGGCCGACGACCCGACCCAGTCATCCCACGAAGCGGACCGCTATCGCGAAATCAACGACCTGATGCGCGCCAAAGCGCCGCAGATCCTGGTCGACAACTCGCAAGGATTCGCAGACCTGGCGACCGCGGGCAGCGATTTCGTTGGCACTGCCCACCATTACAAGTCCGCGCCCATCGACGCCGGCCCCGATATCATGGCCTTCAACCCCGGGCCTATGACCTTTCGCGGCGGCGCCGCCTACACCGGCGGCGACAGCGGGCCCAGCAAAGTCACCGTTGCCACCTTCGACGACTCCGAGCGCACCGCACACCGTCTGCGGGAGCGCGGCATCAAGCCGCAGGTCTTCCTCTACCATCCCGGCCATCTCGACATTCTGGACTATCTCATCCAACGCGACGCGCTCGACAAGCCCTACTTTTTGCAGCTGGTCTTCGGGCAGCAGAGCGGTATCAACACGAGCATGGACAGTTTCCTCTACATGGTTCGCAACCTGCCCGAGGATTCCCTCTTCCAGACATGCGCGCTCGGCCTCGAGGAGCTTCAGGTGAATGTGATGGCGATGCTGTTGGGCGGCCATGTACGCACCGGGTTGGAGGACTGTATCCACTACCAACGCGGCGAGCTGGCGCAGAGCAATGCCCAAATGGTGGAGCGCATCGCCCGCATGGCCAACGACCTCGGTCGGGGCGTCGCCACCATTGAAGAGACGCGCCGGATGTTGGGCATCGACAAATAGAAGAAATCGAAGAGCAACGAGAATCTCGCTCCCGCACCAGCCGCATCTTTCCTACACACAATGACAGCGTAGGCGTTGCCGCGTTCGCAACAGGCGGTCGCACCAGTCTGCCGCGGCTGGACGCCTGCGACATGGCCGAGCTTGCCAATCGGAACGCTGGCGAGGAGACCTAACCAAGCGACGTCAACTGACGACAATGATTCAACATTTTCTGGCAACTTGATCGTCTGCTTCCTTTCGCATATAATCAGGCCAGACTTCAGGTAGGAATTCCTGTTCCAGGCCGCTCAGTTCACATCCTTTCCTCAACGCAAATCGGCTCAAATAATCATGCGCAACGCAGACATTCTGGTCGTTGGATTAGGCGCCATGGGAAGCGCAGCCCTATATCACCTTGCTCGCAGCGGGGTGGCTGCGGTCGGGATCGAACAGTTTCAGATCGGCCATGACCTGGGTAGCTCCCATGGCTTCTCGAGGATCTATCGCAACTTTTACGATGATCCGCTCTACGTAGAGCTCGCTGAAGAGGCCCTCCCTCTTTGGCAGGAGTTGGAGTCCCTCTCTGACCAGAAGCTTCTCCACCTTACTGGACTGCTATACTTCGCGCGCCCCGGCAACGACAATGTCGAACAGAGAATGGACGTAATGGAGGCGCTGAAAAGGCCCTATGAGAGGCTGACGGCGCAGGAAGTCTCGGCCAGGTTCCCCGCACTGCGACTGCCTGAGGATTCCGTCGCCTGCCTTACGCCCGGGGCTGGTTTTCTGGATGCGGGCCGCTGTGTCCTGGCGAATCTGAAACAGGCGCAGCGTTTTGGGGCAACCATCCACGACCAGGTTCGCGTCGATCGTATTGACCTTAGCGGGGAGTCGCCGGTGCTAGAGACATCCGCCGGCCAGTACCGCTGCGAACGGCTTATCATCTCGCCGGGCCCTTGGGCCTCCGAGATCCTGGCGGAGCTTGCGCTTCCGCTGCGCGTTACGCGCCAGCAGAAGTTCTACTTTCGACCAAAAAACCGAGCCCCTTACCAGCCCGGCCCCCTGCCCGTCTATGGCGACAGCGACACCAAGTTCTACGGCTTTCCCGACTACGGCCCGGGGCTTAAGGTCGCGGATGATGGACTTGGCGCTGAATTCTCTCCCTCTGAAGTCGATCGAACTCTAGACCTTGCTAAGCGCGATGAACTGCAGCAATGGCTTGAATCCATTATGCCAGGAAGCGGCTTCTCCTACGTCGAAGGATCGACCTGCATGTATACGTTGACACCGGACCGGGACTTTCTCATTGGCTCCCATCCCCGCAATCCAAATGTACTCGTGGGCGCGGGATTCTCCGGGCACGGGTTCAAGTTTTCGACCCTCATTGGGAAGATCCTGGCTGACTTAGCCGCGGACGGCTCCACCGACTATCCGGTGGAGCGGTTCCGGCTGGACCGGTTCGACAAGGTGGGCGGTGCATGACCAGAAACGCGTCGCCGCTCCCAAGCTGAGCGCAGAACAGCCGATCCCAAGGCAGTAAGACGGCATCCACCGTGGAGAAAAAGATGACTGCATCGCACGAAGAGACTGCACGCAAGCTCTACCAGGAGGCTGTCATCATCGACGGTCTGAATGTCAGCAATTGGGACAGCCCGGCGGTGTTTGAGAGCCTGCACGCCGGGGGCGTTACGGCTTTCAACGCGACGGTCGCCACATTGGAAAACTACACCCAGACGTTGGACCACATTGCCGCCTGGCTGCAGCGCTTCAGGACATACGAAGAGACCCTCCTTCAAATCAAGAGCGTGGAGGATATCCTGCAAGCCAAGCGGGATAACAAGGTCGGCGTAATCCTCGGCTTTCAGAACGCCACGCCGATCGAGAACGATCTTGACCGGCTGGACCTGTTCCATGCCCTGGGCGTGCGGATCATCCAGTTGACCTTTCACGAGCGCAATCTGCTAGGGAGCGGTTGCTACGAGCGCCGCGATGACGGACTGAGCCATTTTGGCGTCGACGCGATCGAGGATATGAACCGCCTTGGCATTCTCATCGACCTTTCCCACGTTGGCGTGCGCTCGACAATGGAGGCGATTGAGGCGTCGGACCGACCGGTAGCGATAACCCATGCCAACGGCAAGTCCTATTACGACGTTCCCCGCAACAAGACGGAGGATGCCCTGAAGCTGGCGGCGGAGCGCGGGGGCGTGATCGGCGCGACGGCCATCACGGCTTTTCTGCGCACCGGCTTTGATTCCACCTTAGCGGATTACATCGACGCTATCGATGACATGGTGTCCATAGTAGGCATCGACCATGTCGGCATCGGCACCGACTTTACGCAGGATCAGCCGGAGTCGTTTGGACGATATATCGGGTCGCAGCAGGGCACGAAATTTCCGGCCAAGTTCGTTGACCTGTCGCGCAGCCAGCGCGACGGCCTCCGCTATCCCCTGGGCCTGGAGTCGCCTGATGAAATGCCGAATCTGGCCGTGGCCCTTCTGGATCGGGGCTATAGTTCGGCCAACGTTGAAAAGATATTGGGCGGCAACTGGCTGCGGTTGTTCCGGGAGATCTGGGATGACTGAAAGGCAGAGGGGGAAATCCTCCTGACCATGCCGCCACTCTATTTCGCGCCGTCGCCCGCTGGTTACATAGCGCTGAACGAAGCGAAAGGCCGTACACGCCGCCCGTTTCCAAAGATTCAAGACGTGGTAGTACGCAACGCGCGAATACGCTCTCTGGGAACTGACGAGCGATGACCAAGTACATTATCCAACGTGTAATAGTCTCTATTCCGATCTTCTTCGGCATAACCATGATCGTCTTCGCGCTGTATGCGCTTGCGCCGGGCGATCCGCTGGCAATGCTGCTGGGCGAGCGGGCCATGCTGGAGATGACCGCCGAGGAGCTGGAAGCGGCGCGAGATAGTCTTGGTCTGAACGATCCCTGGCTGGGCCGCTATCTCACCTGGCTAAGCAGAGCAGTTCGCGGCGACCTGGGATATCCCCTAACCGGTGGTTATACCGTTATGGAACTCCTGCAGCAGCGTATCGGTCCGACGCTGCTGCTGATGGCGACGGCTTTCGCCGTATCCCTTCTGGCAGGCGTTCCCATGGGGATCGTAATGGCCCTCAAGCAGTACTCCTGGATCGACTATCTCGTCACCGTACTCGCCTTCGCGCAACTGTCGATTCCTTCATTCTTCCTCGCTCTCGGCGCGATGTACGTCTTTTCGCTGAAGCTGGACATATTCCCCACTTCCGGTCTGCAAACGATTGGCGAACCCTTCTCTCTTTGGGATCGGATTCACCATCTCATCATGCCTTCGTTCATCCTGGCCGCTTACTTTGCCGGTGTCTGGGCGCGTTACACGCGTTCCAGCATGTTGGAGACAATGCACCTGGAATTCGTAACTACGGCGCGCGCCAAGGGGCTTCGAGAACGGGTCGTGGTCTTCCGTCACGCTCTCCGCAATGCGCTCTTGCCGATGATCACGGTCGCATCGCTGAGCCTGGGTCAACTGCTGGGGGGATCGATCATCATCGAGACGATCTTCCAGTGGCCGGGGCTTGGTATGCTGGGCTGGCAGGCCACGTTGAACCGGGAGTACCCGATCCTGATGGGGATCATTCTGATTGCCTCCACGATGGTTCTTGCCAGCAACCTGCTGGCCGATATTCTGTACGCCGTGGCCGATCCGAGAATTCGTTACGATTGAACTTACGCACAGACCTGTGCCGCGCTGGAGGGCCGGGCCGATGGCCAATGATCTGCAGGCGGAGCAACAGCTGTTTGTCGATACACCTGCCAGGCGCGCGGTGCGTCGCTTTTCACGGCACCGTCTGGCGATGCTCGGCCTCGGTGTGTTGCTGATCATGGTGTTGCTCGCCGTCTTCGCGCCCGCGGTCGCTCCGCACTCTCCGACCAAGCAGGAGTTGAGCCTCTACCGCAAACCGCCCACATCGACGCACTGGCTGGGCACCGATTCTCTGGGCCGCGACGTGTTCTCCCGCCTGATCCACGCCGGCCGGGTCTCTCTCAGTGTGGGGCTGGTAGCTGTCGGCATCTATGAAACGATCGCCATTCTTCTGGGCGCGATCGCCGGCTACTATGGCAGCAAACTGGACTGGATCATCATGCGCGCCGTAGATGTCGTCATGACGATCCCAACCATGATCGTAATCATCTTCCTGGTCTCGATTCTTGGCCCCAGCATGTATAACTCGATGCTTGCCATCGGAATAATGGGGTGGCCGGAGCCAACGCGGCTGGTGCGCGGTCAAATCCTTTCGTTGCGGGAGATGGACTACGTGACCGCCGCACGCTCGCTTGGTCTGCCCACCCACCGGATCATCCTGCGGCACGTACTGCCCGGTGTGGTAGCGCCGCTGGTGGTTCACGCCACTTTCGGCGTCGCCGGTGCCATTCTCCTTGAAGCAGGCCTCTCATTTCTTGGCCTCGGTGTGCCGCCCCCTACTGCCAGTTGGGGAAACATGATGAGCTCAGCGCAATCGTTGAACATTCTGGAGCGGGTGCCCTGGCTGTGGGTTCCGCCCGGTATCGCCATTATGCTTTCTGTGCTTTCGATTAACTTCATCGGTGATGGGCTACGCGACGCACTGGATCCGCGCGGCATGGAAACCGGCTAAACTTTAGTCATAGCCGAAAGGAGGTGCGAGAACTCTGGTCGTTCAGCTTTCTCGAAGAATGTCAGACAACACAAACGAGCCGCACCGGCTCACGTCAGGACTGGAGGAGAAAACGATGAAACGGCTACTACTTGCAGTAAATATGCTAATCGTAGCGGCTCTGCTGCTTACCGGCTGCGCACCGGTGGATACGGCCCCGGCCGCCACCACCATGCAGGAACCGCCTACAGAGAGACAGTACGGCGGCACGCTCAACTTCTGGCAGCCTTCCTGGGATGGAAGCAAGGACTGGTTCCACCATATCAAGAGGGACGAGGTGACAACGTGGATGTGGGAGGAGCTCTTCTTTACCACCACAGGCAGCTTTATCCCCGTCCTCGCCACCGGCTATGACGTATCCGACGATGGGCTGATCTACACGGTGCATCTGCGGGAGGGCGTAAAATTCCATGACGGCGAGGATTTCACCGCCGAGGACGTCAAGTACTCCTTCGAACTGAAGTATGATCCCGGCATCCTGCCGCCGGAGGCGCTGAAGGCCGAAGCGGAGCGGGTTGAAGGGCTGTTCGCCTACAAGCAGGGGGAAGAGGGCGCCGATGAGATTACCGGCATTCGCATCGTTGACGATTACACGGTTGAGTTCGTGCTGACTGAGCAGGATCCCAGCTTCTTTCCCGGGTTTTTGGGCTATGTCGAACATCCGATGATGCCCAAGCATGCTCTTGAAACGCTTGACCGCGACGAACTGGTTGCGGGCACGAGCGACTACTGGGTCACAGGGCCGATCGGCACCGGTCCTTACCAGTTCGTGGAGCATGTGCCTGGTCAGTATGTCGAATATGCGCGTTTCGATGACTACTGGGGCGGACAGCCCGGCCCCGAGCGTGTCTTCGTGAAGTTCGCGCCGGTAGAGACGGCGATCATCATGCTGGAAAAGGGCGAACTCGACATCGTGTGGGAAGCGCCCCCTGAAGAGGCTGTGCGGATGATGGACAATCCCGACATCGATGTACTGGTAGCCGACAACGTGATGGGCTTCTGGATTCAGACGCCGAACTGGCATGCCGGCGATGGCTTGTGGCAAAACCCGAAGGCCAAGCAGGCGCTGTTGTACGCTGCCGACCGGCAGGGCTTCGTGGACAACGTGATGCAGGGCTTTGGCGTGGTGCGCCACAGCTGGTTCCACGGAACGCGGTTCGAGTGCCCCACCTTGATCGAGTTTGAATACGACCTGGACAAGGCGAAAGCGCTGCTCGACGAAATCGGCATGACCGCGGACAAACGCGCCGAATACCAGCTTGAGCTGACTGTCTATCCAGGCAACAAGATGCGCGTCGACTACGCCGTCATGCTGCATGAGGCCTACACCCAGCTCGGTTTCAAGACCAACGTCGATCTCATCGACGCGGCCTCCTGGGCCGACTACCGTAATGGCAAAGGGCCGCGCGGCACCGAGTTCGACTTCGCCATCGCCAACTGGGGCCCGGGCACCAATCCCTATGTCCTCGAGCCGTATATGGTTGGTACGGTCGATCTGGGCTACTGGCCGCTGGACGTAGAACGGGACTATCACTGGAGTGAGTACAGCCTGAATGCGGACAAGGCAAAGGAGCTCTGGGCCAACATCTTCGCTGAGACAGACATCGAGGCACAGACGCCTTACTTCCAGGAACTGGACTGCATCCTGAATGAGGAGGTCTTCATACCGCAACTCATCGGTGAGTCGTGGATCGCCCTCAAGAGCAAACGCCTTCAGGGTGTAGACCTTGACCTCGATGTCAGTGTGTACATCGTGCCGCAGCTGGTCGATATCGCCAACTGGTGGCTCTGGGATCCGGATGCTGATTCACAGTAGACGATTTCGTCCAGGTTCGACTCTGGAATGCTGGAATAGCTCGTTGCGAGCACTCCAACGGGGGTGCTCGCAACTTTTTCAACAACCCTTGACTGCGGCTAAGCGTTCCATCCTCTGGATTCAGCCGCAATCCCAGCCGCCAAGAGAGGTGGGCAGATGATCGAAACAGACGCGGGCGCCGCGGACCTGAACCGCCTGAAACTTGCGTCCGACCCGTATCGCCCGGCCTACCACTTCCTGGCCCCGCACAACTGGCTGAATGACCCGAACGGGACTATCTTCTGGAAGGGCCGGTATCACCTGTTCTACCAGAATAACCCCTACGGCGCTTACCACGGCGGGGCAACGGGAACCATACACTGGGGGCACGCGGTCAGCGAGGATCTGGTGCACTGGCAGGACCTCCCGATCGCGCTCGCGCCGGTGGACCCCTTCGACCGGGACGGCTGCTACAGCGGCACGGCCTTTGTCAACATGGATGGCGTGCCTACCATCATCTATCACGGCGTGCGGGGTGGGATCTGTATCGCTACCAGCCAAGATGAGCTGCTGGTCGAGTGGGAGAAGCATCCAGCGAACCCGGTTATCCCGTCGCCGGTGCCTGGCGACGATTACAAGGTGGACGGCGCCCCCTGCGCGTGGATCGAAGGCGACACCTATTACGCGCTTACGGGAAACAGCAGCCAGGAAGCATTCGACGGTCTCGAGCCGGACAGGGCCTTCCTGTTCAGGTCGAAAGATCTGGTGCACTGGGAATATCTGCATACGCTCTATGAAGGCGGCGAGCACACTGAAATCGGTGAGGATTGTGCTGTCCCGGACTTTTTTCCGTTGGCTGACAGGCATGTCCTGCTCTTCGCCAGCCATCGTCGCGGGCCGCAATACTATACGGGAACCTACGCGAACCAGAGATTTACTCCCACGCGGCACGGGCGACAGGCCTATGGCGAGACGAATTTCTCCAACAGGACAGGCATCCTGAATGAGTGCCAGACGCTTCTGGACGGCAACGGCCGCCGCGTTCTCTTTGGCAGGCTGTCCGAGGGGCGATTCGGTTACATCCAGCGGGCATCGGGCTGGTCGGGGATCATGTCCCTGCCGATGGCGCTAACCATGGGTGAGCAGGGCGACCTGCTCCTGAACCCGGTAGAGGAACTGGAGGCGCTGCGCCGCAATCCTGTCACATTTTCCAACATCCACTTGGCGGGAGATTCGACGATCACGCTTGACCGCGTGCGCGGTAACCGTTTGGAGATCCGGGCTCTCTTCAGTTGGGAAAGCGCAGAGGAGTTCGGCCTGAGCGTTTGCTGTTCGCCCGACGGCGCTGAGCAAACGATGATCCGCTTCAACGTCAACCCCAATGATTCAACGCAGCCACCGGACAAGCTGAGTCCTGACAGAATGCTGGTCCTGGACGTTACCCGTTCGAGTGTCAGTCAGGCGGTCAAGAATCGTGAGTCGCAGCGTTGTATCGTCAGGCACTCCTACGACAAGCCGATCGAGTTGCGCGTCTTCGTTGACCGCAGCGTGGTCGAGGTCTTTACGGATGGCGGTCAGTACCTGGGCAAGCGCATATATCCGGCGCGGCCTGACAGCCTGGGCGTTCAGATTTTCTCGTTGGGGGGCAACGCGACCCTTCAATCTCTGGAGGCATGGCAGATGGACGCAATCTGGCCGATCTAGACTCTTGAGGAAGATGTAGCGTCTGAATCGGGCCACAGTCCCCTTCTCTAGGAGGGAACCATCACGAACTCAACAGTGACGCGTTTCGACCACGGTGCAGAGGCGCTTGTAGACGGCGCGCTAGCCGTGCTTGAGCCGCTTGAATGGGAAACCGATACACTGGCCAAAGGGGCGCGCCTTTTTCTGGATATGAATCATACCTTGGCCGAGCTGCCGGAGGCGCTGGCGGGCCGGAGCTTTATTCGCTCGAGTTTCTTCGGCACACGCAAAATCTGCCGCCAGGCAGGAGTCGCCTACGCCATTACCCCTGCACGAGGACAAGGTAGGCAGAGCCGGGCCGAGCAGCTCGAACGCATGGGCTTCCGGCAGGCGATTGTTTCGGCATTCCGCGTAGTGTGCGACGGCACGGCGCTTGACTGCGCGGTCTATCAGAAACGAATGCGGGCGGGTGAACGCATCGACATCGGTTCGCCAGGACTGGACCTCACTTCGGACGCGCCCTGGTGCGTACTTGTCGCCGCGGCCCCTTCGCCGGCCGGCAAGACCGGCGACGATGCCGGGTATGGTGGCGGCGATAGTTCCTCTGCGCGCCAGCGCGTCCGAAATCCCTTCTCACCTCCCTTGGCCCAGAACTACACCATCGCAGCCCAAGTTCCCGATCATGTGAAGTACTTTATCCACGACCCAGGCATGGCCCGGCTGCCCAACGGCCACTTTCTGGTCGCCGCCCCGTGCTGGCAACGTGGCGTCGGACCGGATCACCTGATGATGTCGCGCAGCGTTGACGGCGGCAGAAGCTGGCAAAGTTTGCCTGACCTGCCGCTCGCCGAAGGAACACCGTTTGTCGTCGAAGACAAACTTTATATGTTTACCCAGCCCCGTCAGCACCAGGACGTCTATTTCATGCGCAGCGACGATGAGGGCGAAACCTGGTCCGATCCCGCTATGGTATTGGAGGGGGCCTTCTGGAACTGCCAGACGAACATGGTGATCAGAGATGGACAGTTGTATTGGGTTCTCGACCAAAAGCACAAAGCCACGGTTGCGATCGCCGCCGACCTCTCAAGAAACCTGCGGGACCCAAGCGCATGGCGTGTGTCCCAGGTCATTCCGGCAACACAGACGGCTCTGCAGTTCAGAACCGCGCATGACCATCACCAGCCGGACCTGTTTGACGACTGGAATCTTGAAGGGAATGTCATGGACGTGGACGGCCATCTCAGGATCGCCTGCCGCGTCAACCCAAAGCATACAGGCACCACGCCAGGCATCGCCGCGCTCTACGACCTTGAGGACGACGGTACCAATCTGAAACTGCGGTTCGACCAGCACTATCCCTGGCCGGGTGGACAGTCCAAGTTCTGTATCGTCTATGACGAACTAACGCGGCTGTTCTGGATGACCAGCAACTTAATTTCGAGCGCTGAGCCGCAGATGCTGGATGGCGGCCCTAACGCGGAGAGACGCTTCCTGATGCTGTATTGCGGCATAGACGGATTGAACTGGCTGCCTGTCGGCTGCGTTGCCATCGCTCCCACTTCGAGTCAATCGTTTATGTATCCGTCCATGGTCGTTGACGGCGACGACCTGGCGATTCTTTCGCGCACCGGCAGGAATTCAGGGAACTATCATGACGCCGACCTCGCCACTTTTCATCGTGTACACAACTTCCGGGAACTGGCGTGGCACTGAGGATTTCATTTCAGCCGCAGATAAGGGCAACTCCCACTGACTTATGACAGACTACCCCCATATTTTTTCGCAGTTGACAATCAAGGGGATGACGCTGCGAAACCGCATATGCAGTACCGGCCACATGGCGTCGTGGATGCACCACAACGGCGTGCCCAACGACAGCTGCCGGGCCTATTTCGAGGAGCGCGCCAAGGGCGGCATCGCATTGGTGACGCTGGGCGCGACCGCGGTGCGAGAAGGTGATCATCCGGCCTACTTCCAGAATCTTGACGATCGTTTCATCGCCTCCTACCGCACGCTGACGCAAGCGGTACACCGTCACGGCGCGAAGTTCATCGCCCAGTTTTGTCCCCGCGGCGCCCAGGTACATCTGTCTGAATTTTGCGAGCCGATGCCGACCGCGCCGGCTGCGCGCGTGGTGCCGAGCGTTATCAGTCCGCCCATTCCGGCGTCGGAGCATGTCGCCTCCTGGTCGGAGGAGGAACTCGAGGACCTTGTCGCGTGTTGCGGTCGGGCGGCCTGGCGGGCGCGGGCCGGCGGCGCCGATGGCGTGGAGCTGCATGCACATCAGCATCATCTGCTCTCGCAGTTCCTCAGCCCGGCTAGTAACCCACGCGACGACGCCTATGGCGGCAACTTCGCCAGTCGCGCGCGTCTGCTCGTTGATTCGCTGACGGCGATGCGGCAGGCTGTGGGCAACGACTTTGTCGTCGGTGTGCGCTTGAAGGCTCACGACATGCACCCGGATGGCTATGACGAACAGGACTGCGTTCGCCTGATCGAACATCTGAAGGCCAAAGGACTGATCGACTATGTGAGCCTCACCGTCGGCGGGGCGGTTCACCATACCGGGTCAATGTATATGGCGGAAGCGGCGCAGCTTGAGCGGGTGGCCCGCGTACGCCGCGCGATCGATCTGCCTGTATTTCATGCCGGCGGCATCGTTACGCCGGAGGTGGCTGAGGCTGCGCTGGCGGAGGGCTGTCTGGACGTCGTGGGCATTACCAAGGGTCATTTTGCCGATGCCCATTTTGTGAACAAGCTGCGTGACGGCCGGCGCGGTGAGATTCGTCTCTGCATTCGGTGTCAGTTCTGTTGTGACGGCGGCGAAGGTCCGGTCGGTTGCATCTACAACCCGGTGACCGGCCGCGAGAAGGAATGGGCGACACCTGCGCCGGCCCTGGTCCGTAGACGTGTGGTGATCGCGGGCGCGGGGCCGGCCGGCATGGAGGCGGCAATTACCGCATCTGAGCGGGGCCACAAGGTGATTGTCCTGGAAAAGGCGGATCGCGTCGGTGGTCAGGTCCACCTGGCCGGCGCGGCGCCGTTGCGCCGCAACTTTTCGACAATCGCAGAGTACTATCAGCGTCAGGCCGCTAGCGGTCGTTTTGAAGTTCGGACAGGTGTCGAAGCAACGCATGATAGCATAATGACTCTGCACCCAGACGCGGTGATTTTGGCGACCGGCTCAGGGCCCACCCGAGCGCGGATCCACGGCAGCGACGCAGATGCTCTGACGGTCCATGAAGTGCTTGAAGGCAAAGCGGATAGCTGCAAAAGCGTTCTGATCGTCGACCGCGACGGGCATGCGCAGGCGTTCGTAGCTGCGGACCATCTGAGCAGCGCGGGAGTTGCGGTCACATTCGTGGCGGCGATGGCCCGGGCCGGCGCTGACCTGGGCGAAAGGGACGCGGCCATGCTCTGCCAGCGTCTGGCCGATCACGGCGTGACCATCATAGTCGGGCACGACTTGGCGCGGGTGAACGGGGCTATCGCGACCCTCAGAAGCATTTACACCGGCGGCGAGCAGGAAATTGGTCCCTTTGACGAGACTGTTGTTGCAGCCGGCAGCCAGCCCTACAATCCGCTGGCCACTGCGCTGGCAGGCAAGGTTGACGAATTGCATGTAATCGGCGCTGCCAGCGCTTCCCGATTTATCTTCGAGGCCACCACTGATGGCGCGCGAATCGGCCACGCGATCTGACTGGCGGTGTACCATCATTCATACATATTGAGTTCAACCGTTAAGTAGACGAGGGCCGGGGAGAAAAGACATGCGCGATCTGAGCAGGGACAGCACTCATCTGTTCGTTAAAGAGTTTACACAGACTTTTCTGGACAATGTCATAATCGAATCTGTGCAGGATGTGACGCGCCGCTGGCACCGGCCCAAACGCCGCCTGGAAACACCTCTTATCAGCAAGAATCGCCCCTGGGAGCACGTGCCCTACTTTACCTATTCAAACTACTGTGTGCTGCGCGATCCGCAGGATGGCCTCTTCAAGTGCTGGTATGAGGACATGGCGGGCAAACCCGCGCCCGAGCCGATCCCGAACAACCCCTTTGGTACCTTTTCGCGCCAGCTTTATGCCGAGAGCGAGGACGGGATCCACTGGCAGAAGCCGGAACTGGATGCATACGAACTGTACGGCCACAAGACCAACATTGTTCTGGGGGACAGCGAGTTTGGGCAAGTCCACTCTATGAACGTCGTCCTCGATCCCCATCCTGACACTCCGGATGAGCGCTTTCGCGCGCTCTTTTCGCATATGCGGAACGACGAGGTTGCCAGTTTTCACAACATCAGGTGCGCGCGCTCGCCTGATGGCATTCATTGGACCGTCTACGACGAGTTGCCCTCGATCGGAATGCTGGGATCCAAACTCGACGACGTGTCGGCGCTCTTCTATGATGAATATGCGCGCGAGTTCGTGCAGAATACGCGGCATGTGATGATGGTTGCGGCCGGCGCGAACAACATGCGCAATCCGCAGAATCGCCGCTCCTTCACCATAACCAACGAGCCGCACAACTTCGCCTCCTACAGTCAGCGGCGGGTCTTTCAGTGCCGCAGCCACGATTTTCTGCACTGGAGCGAGCCGGTCCTGGTGGCGGCGGCCGACGACGAGGAGGACAACCTGGACGACTCGTTCTACGGCATGTCGCAGTACAAGATGGGCAATATGCATCTGGCTACGGTCGGCGTGTTCCAGGCGGTTGACAACGAGATGGAGGTCCAGCTGCTGATGAGCCGTGACGGGCTGCGTTGGCAGCGGACCGGCAAGCGTCAGCCGTTCCTGGCCCCGCGCGGCGAGGGCTACTGGGACGCCTACATGGTCTCGCTGGTGAGTCCGCCAATCGAGGTGGAGGATGAACTGTGGTTCTATCACGGCGGTACCAATTATCATCATGACTACTTCCTGTCCGGCGCGCGTGAGAGGCTGGATCATCCGGAGGCGCGCGATCCGTTGAATGCGCGGTTCGGTCTGGGACTGGCGACCCTGCGCAAGGACGGGTACGCGGGGTTGTACGCCAACAGGTATCGCGAGGGAACTGTTGTGACACGCCAACTAGTCAGCCTGGGTACGAAACTGATAATCAACGCCCGTTGCGCGCCGGGCGGCTCGGTGCGGGTCGAGGTGGCGGACAGGTACGACGAACCACTCGAGCCCTGCTTGAAGGAGCGCTGCGATCCGTTCACGGGCGACAGCGTGGCCCACACGGTAACGTGGGCCGGAAATCCCGACATCCCGGCGGGGGTCGGCTCCCGATGGGGAGGGCCGGGCGAGAGAACCTACTGGCGCAAACTGCGCTTCTTCCTGCGAGACGCTGAACTGTTTTCATTCCACTTCGAGGACCCTGTTGAGTCGTAAACGCGGGCCTCGCACAGGCGCCTGTGCGAACGTATTCGCTGGCCAGGCGAATTTCAATTGCCCCTGTTTTTGTCCACTCACTCCTCGTGGGTTTGTAAGCTATACTTTAGGGTGATCTGAGCTCCCACAACTACCAGGAGGCATGACCCATGTCTGAACCGCTACGAATTCTATCCGTCGGCGCCCATCCCGCCGACATTTTCGACCAGTCCGGCGGGACCATGGCCCATCACGCCGCCCGCGGCGACTACGTTGGCTGTGTCGTCCTCACACACGGCGCGCGCGTCCACGATAAGGTCATCAGCGATGAGATGCACCACCGCAGCGAAGTGCCTGCCGCCGATGAACTCCAGTCCCTGATGGCCGAGCGCTCCGATGTCAAGGCGGAAGAGGCCCGCCAGGCTTGCAATCTGTTGGGCGTTGAAGACGTATACTTTTTCGGCGCTGATGATGCCGTTCTCCTCGTCACCGACGAGTCTGTCAGGCGTCTGGCCAGGCTCTTACGCCAACTGAAGCCGGACCTGGTTTTGACCCATTTCCCCAAGGAGGGCGACGGCCTGACAAACGCCCATGCCGTCGCCGGACAGATCGTTCTCCATGCCTTGTCGCTCGCATCCGGCGTGGATCCCGGCGATAGGAATCCACCTCACAAGGCCGCCCAGGTCTTCTTCTTTGGGACCGGCGCGGCCTCGATTCCCCGCCAGGTCTGGCAATCCGAGGGAGGATACTATAACGACGTTTTTATCGACATCACCGACGTCGTCGACAAGAAGCTGGCTGCATTGGACTGTCTGGTCAGCCAGGGCTATGGCGGGGCCTACGCCCGCAAGCGCATCGAGACCAGCGACGGCGCATTCGGCATGTCCGGCGGTGTTGCCTACGCGGAGGGGTTCATCTCGATGAACGCCGAAACGCACTACTATCTGCCGGTTACTGAGCGTGCGATGGAGAGAGCGCGGTCGTCAGACCACGACAAGATCGAAGAAACGTCCTATCGCGTGCCGGTTGACTGAAATCCCCTAGACCTGGGGCAGACGGTGCCAGGCCTGCCTTCAGGCCTGGCAGCCCCCTTGTTAACTGTATCCCCGCTCCGAAGGAGGACCAGATCTTGGCATCGCTAAACCAATATGACCTCGATCTTAAGCTGGCTGAGCTGCGTATCAATGGTTATGTACTATTTGAAGAGCTGATTCCGGTAGAGAAGATCGACCGGATAAGGGAAGCATTTCTCCCTTACCTGGAAACGGTGCGGGCGCACGGCGATCCGGAAAGCGGCGTAGAATTGCATGGGCGCAGCGATGATCGTCTTGTCTTCGAGGGGCGTCTGCAGGTGGTCAACCGCTACACCGTCTACGTCCCCTGGGAGCAGCCGTTTGCTGACCCGGAGATCTACGAAAACCCGGTCTTGCTGGACTTTCTGGACCGCTATTGGGGAACTGAGAACTATCGAATCACCTGCTATCACTCCAACAACCCCTATCCAGGCAGCGAATTCCAGAGGTGGCACCGTGACGCGGGCATATCCAAATTGGTGCCGCACGTCGGCCTGGAAGTCTGCCCCCATTTCGGGGTCAAGTTCCCCCTGGTCGACACTTACGAAGAAAATGGCAGCTTCGAGATACTGCCATGCACGCAATATCTTGCCGACCCGGAGATGGAGACGCGTTACGATGAGATCCTGGAGGCGGGTGATTTCCCCACCCGGCGCCGTCTCAATCTGAAAAAAGGTACGCTGTGGATCCAGGACCCGCGTACGCTGCACCGCGGCACGCCCAACCGCTCGGATCACGTGCGGCCGGAACTGGTTATCTGTTACTCACTGCCCTGGTTCGGCCAGCGCGTGCCAATCGAAATGACACGGACGGAGTTCGACAATATTTCGGAGAGAGGACGTAGACTGCACGCCACCTGCCGGGTCATCGATTAGCCCGGCGCGTTGGAAAGCCAATTCGCGCGCGAATGAGGCTCAGTTCGGGAAACGACTTCCTGGGACGAAAGTGAAGAGGGAACAGTCATGGAATTCAGCCGCGATCAGTTTCTGGAAGATGGATATGTGATTCTACAGGGGGTAATTCCGCCGCAACAGCTGGAAGGCCTGCGGCGGGCTCATGAGGTGCTCGTCGAGCGTCAGAAAGAGATCTGGGCGCGGGAGCGGGGACCGGACGACCCGCCGGGCGGTGTCTGGGAGACCCACGCCCAGCCCCGTCTCAATCTGGGAGCGCTGTCCGACCAGATCGATGCGCTGACCATAGGCGCGGTCGAGATCTGGTTGCACGAGAACATGCAGGGCGTCAGCAGCAGTTTGCTGGGCGTGGAGGACGCGTCTGTCACCGAAATGATGGTCATGTGCAATCCGGTGCGCGACCACGAGACGGCCGGTCATCGCGGCTGGCACCGCGACTTCTATCCGCCGCACACCGCGCCGCTGCAAGGCTATGCAGACGACTTCCTCGAGAATGGGCCGCGCTACGTGCAGTGGAATCTGCCGCTTTACGACGACAATGTCCTGTGGGTTGTGCCCGGCAGCCACGCTCGTCTCAACACCGCGGAGGAAAACGCGGCGCTAAATTCCGATGCACGTACCCCTGTTCCCGGCGCCGTCCAGACACATCTGGCGGCCGGTGATGGCGTGGCCTATATCCTGCCCCTGCTGCACTGGGGCAGCCGCTACAACGCCAAGATGCGCCGAACTATTCATGGCGGTTTTTCGGAGTACACCTCGCACAAGGACCTTCCATACTTTGAACATCTGTCACCCGCGTCGCAGGCGGCATTCAAGCGTTGGAACGAACGCAGTTCCCAGACGTTCGAGCATATCGAGGAGGCTTCGCGGGCGGTTGTTAACGGTGACGGCACTGCATACAAGGCCGCTCTGGAGCGTCTGCACCCAGGTCGCGGCGAAAAGGGCAGGTTACTCTCAACGATCTTTTTGAGCAAGAGCGCCAAGCGCATTCATCAACTTAAGAGTCCGGACTTTGACAGCCTACCCGAGCAAGAGCAAGTTTGGGCGACGAGCATTCATCCCATGACTCTGCAATGGGGCAAGCCACTGGCCGATCGCTTCAGCGACCAGGAAGCCGGAATTCTGTGGACGCGTTTCAAGTTTGTTGACGATCTGTTGCAGGACGAGGAAGATCAGTGGGTGCCGGGCTTCCAGGGTGACGAGACCCGCTATTATTTTGATCAGGTTCCGGCTGATCTGAGCATGGAGGCGTTTCTCGGCACATTTTGAAGTCGTCTAAAGCTCCAGCCTTAAAAATTCGGGCAGAATGCGATGCGGTGTACGAAAGCGGCGCCAACTTTTTGTACGGAGGAGTCAAAGCATGGGAAACAAGCCAGTCAGAATCGGGTTGATCGGTACCGGCATGGTCGCGCAGGTGATGCACTTGCCGCATCTGTCTGAAATGCCGCAGCTCTTTGAGATTGCGGCCCTGTGCGACCTGTCCCCCGGAACCGTTCAGGCTGTCGGCGCGAAGTACGGAATCCGGCACACATTTTCCGACTATCGCGAGATGCTGGAGCGGGCGGACCTGGATGCGGTGATGGTGCTGACGCAGGACCATGCCCAGCCGGCGACGGATGCGCTGCGGGCGGGCAAGCACGTCTTCATCGAGAAACCGATGTGCTACAACCTGGATGAGGCCGATGACATCCTGGATGCCCAGGCACAGAGCGGCTGCGTTGCGATGCTCGGTCATCACAAATGCTACGATCCCGGCTATGTGGCCGGGCGTGAGCGCATCCAGCAGATGCAAGACCCGAGTCTGATCCGCCTTTACGATATCAATGGCCCGAACGACCTCTTTCTGGAGCACTATGACATCGTGCGCGTCGATGACGTTGACGCGGCCGTCAAGAACAGGTTGCAGCGGCTTCAGCAGGACGGCCTGCAACGCGCAATTGGCGCCCAACCCGAACCGGTCATGCGCGCCTATGGCAAGATGCTGGGCCTGTCGATTCACGACATCTATATTCTGGACGGCGCTTTCGGGCTGCCGGAGCGTGTCGTTTCGACTGAAATCTGGAATGGCGGCGGGGCCTTCGTCTCGATCCTGGCTTATCCGAACAATCTGCGTTGTATACTGGACACCGCCTCGGTGCAGGGACTACGCGTCTTCGACGAGACGATGACCGTTTATGCGCCGGATAGCATCGTGTCGATAAAATTTCCCAGTCCGTTTCTGAAGAATGCAGCCACGGTAGTTGAAGAGTGGCGGATGGATGGGGGCCACCTCCGCGAGTCGACGACGACCGCCTCGTACGAGGAAGCGTTCAAGCTGGAACTGATTCACTTCCACGACTGTATCGTGAATGGAAAGACGCCGCTCACGCCGGCTAAAGGAGGTCGTGCACAGATTGCTCTGCTGATTGAGATGATAAAGGCTTTTCGCGCATAGAGTCGATGTGACGGTCTGTCCATCGCAATCAGTTGCCCGGTCGATTTACCCCCGCTCAATTCCGCTTCCCTGCATCCCGCTTCAATTCCCTCCGGATTCCCTTCCATCTCAGCCTCAGATCGTCCCCGTCGTGCGCCGTCTAATACAAAGGGCAGAACTTGCCTGATGGGCCTTCAGTTCCAATTTCAGGCCCCCTCCTGCACTTTCTTCTCCGGCAAGCGCTGTTCGACCTGGGTACACTGAACGGAGACACCCACGATAGGCAAGAGTAGTTTTGGCTCTTGGGGGTCGCATGCTAGTCGGAAAAATCGACTTGACCGACTCGTTGCCAATGTAATAAAATTATGTTGTCTTGCCGTTTTCTGCATCGATGTTTCCAACCGTAAAATCCATCAAAGACACCAGGAGGCCAGAAGATGAGAAGGCGAAATATTTCTGTTGCCGCTACGATTTTCGGACTAATCGTGGTACTCGCCCTGCTTGCCGCTTGCGCGCCCGCGGCTCCGGCTGAAGGCGGTGCTGAGCAGGCCGCCAGCGCCGATGAATCGGAAGCGGCCGCACCGGCCGCTGAGGAAGGGCCCAGGTACGGCGGTATCCTCAAGTTTGGCCAAGCGCAGGCGTCAACCGTGATCAACCCCTGGGGCGGGCGGCTGCACGGCGCAACCGAGTGGAACATCCTCCACCAGATCTATGAAGGACTCCTGTTTTGGGATTCGGGATATAACAATAACCCGTCTCTGGCCGAGACTTGGGAGGCCGTCAGCGACACTGAATATATCTTCCATCTGCGCAAAGGGGTCCTGTTCCACAACGGCCAGGAGATGACATCCGAAGACGTCGTCTACTCTTTTGAACACGCGATGGATGACTCGATCTCCGCGTATGCGGGTTGGCTGTCGCCGGTTGCAAGCGTCGAAGCTGTAGACGAATATACAATTAAGGTGACCCTTAAGGAACCATACAGCCCCTTCCTGGACGTGCTTGGCAGGCCGGCAGTGCTGGTTATGCCCGCAGGCACCTTCGAGAAGGAGCCTTTCGAATACATTGGCACGGGTCCTTTCAAGTTGAAGGAGTTCGAGCCGGGTGTCAAGACGGAACTGGTTAGATATGAAGACTATTGGGAGGAGGGCGTTCCCTACCTGGATGGCATCAGCATGTCCTATCTGCTTGACGATGCCGCGCGCGCGGCCAACCTTTCCTCTGATGCTGTCGATTTCATTATGATGGTTCCCGGCGCCTCCTGGGAAACTCTGACCCAGCAGGAGTACAAGCTGTTTACCGGCGACACCGGCATCTTCTTTATGTTCACCTTCAACGTAGGGAGGGAACCGTTCAACGACCCCAATGTGTTGAAGGCTTTGCAGCATCTGGTCGACAAGCAGGTCATGTGCGATGTCTATACCGCCGGCCGCTGCAACCGCTTTTTCGCTGGCGACCCGCAGCCCCCGAACAGCCAGTACTATACCGGAATCGAGGACTATAAATCGCCCGATATTGAGAAGGCCAAGGAGTACCTGGCCAATTCCAACTATCCGGACGGTTTTGAAGTCGATTTGAACTTCTACGGGGCGGCTTCGGATGAAGGCCAAATCGCCGAGATCCTCCAGATCAGCGCAGCAGAGTTGGGGATAAAATTCAATCTGCTGGCCACCGATCACGCCGTCTGGGTGGAGAAGGTCTACAAGGGCGAATTTACCGCCGCCTTGCAAGGTCTCTACGCATCCAGTCCGGACGACATCTTCTACGGCATCATGCATCCGGAAGGCGTGTCGCACGGCTTTGCACCAAACTTCGACATTCCCGAGTACAACGAGTTAGTCGAAGAGGCGCGCAAAGTAACCGATCCCGACCAGCGCCGAGAACTCTATACCGAAGCGTTGACCATTGGGTATGATGCGGGATGGCCCCTCGTCTACCTCTTCACCTATGACGACCGCATGGGCATGCACCCGGAGGTCATGGACTACCAGGTAGATGGTCTGGGCACAGTGCGCTTTATGAAGTACGTTTGGCTGGACCGGTAACGGAGTATATTCTCATTCAAGAGGACGCATTTCCCCGCAGAGAGGAGATGCGTCCTCCGTTCGGCGGCGAACTGTCCCTTCTGTACTTGGCGCGCCCGTCCATTTCTCGCCCTGTTTCATAATTCCAGACTGTGAAAGAGGAGGCGACTTCATATGTCGGGATTTCTGGGTCGCCGGCTGATTCGCGCTGTCCTGACCGTCTGGGCAGTGGCGACCCTCGTCTTTCTGCTGATGCACGCGCTTCCCGGCGACGTGGTGCTCGTCCTGCTCGATACCGTGGGAGCAGGATCGCCAGCGGCCGACAAGATGCGTCAGTTCCTGGGCCTTGATCGCCCGCTCTATGTGCAGTACTTTGACTGGCTGGGAGATCTCCTCCGCGGAGACATGGGCAACTCCTTGTTAGGCGGCTACCCCGTTTGGGATCTGGTCAAATCGCGCATCCCCGTGACGGTGGAATTGAGTCTTCTCACCATTCTGTTGGGGCTCTCGATCGCCCTTCCCCTGGGAATCTTAGCGGCTGCCCGCAACGGGACGTGGGTTGACTTGCTGGCGATGCAATTCGGTCAACTCGGAATCTCAATTCCCAACTTTTGGATTGCCACGATTCTGATCCTGGTGGTCGCGGTGCGCCTGCGGTGGCTGCCGCCTTCCGGCTTTAAGCCAATCAGCGATGGCCTGGGCGTCAACCTGGTACATATGATCATGCCCACCTTGAGCCTCGCGTTGCCCTTGGCCGCGGTGATGACGCGCGTCGTGCGCTCCGCCGTTCTCGAGGTTCTCAATCGCGACTACATGCGGGTTGCGCATGCCAAGGGACTCCGTCCTCGGCAAATACTCTGGAGACATGGTCTCAAGAATGCCGCGATCCCTATTGTGACCGTCATTGGCCTGGAGTTGGGCTACCTGCTGGGCGGGACGGTCCTGATCGAAGAACTGTTCTTCGTGCCGGGGCTGGGTCAGTTGACGATACGCGCGCTGCTGAACCGGGATTTGCCGGTGCTGCAGGGTGTACTGCTTCTCTACTCGACCGCTTTCGTCTTAGTGAACCTTGTCGTGGACGTACTTTATGGCCAACTCGATCCGCGAATTCGCTACGAATAGCTCTGAAACAGAGCGGAGAGGGAAGGCGAGAAATCCCCTACGGCGTTTCTTGCGCCGTGCCGCCCGTCACCGCCTATTCGTGGTCGGCTTCATCATCACGCTCGCTCTGATAATTACATCTGTTTTCGCGCCTGTCGTCGCGACCGCAGACCCTTTCGAGGCGGATTTCAGTCAAATGCTTGCCAGTCCCAGCGTGGAGCATCTGTTCGGCACTGACTACCTCGGACGCGACCTCTTCAGCCGCATCATCTACGGAGGGCGGTTCAGTCTGCTTGTCGCCATTCTGTCGATGGCCCTGTCCGGCCTGGTTGGTCTACTGCTTGGGATCACGGCCGGCTTCCTCCGCGGGCCTGTCGAGACCGGCATCATGGCGTTCATCGACTTGATGTTTGCTATTCCCGGTCTGCTGTTGGCCCTTACCATTTCAGTCCTGCTTGGGCCGTCCACGCAGAATCTGATTATCGCGCTTGCGGTCATCTATGTTCCTATTCTCTGTCGCGTCTCACGCGGCGCAGTGATCGCTGTATCACAACTTCCTTACATTGAAAGCGCGCGCGCCATCGGCGTGTCCAACTGGCGCATAATGTTCCTCCATCTGCTTCCCAATGCCAGCGCGCCGGTGATCGTACAGATTACGATCGGGCTGGCGTGGACCATCTTGAGCGAGGCGGCCCTGTCGTTTCTTGGATTTGGCGCGCAGCCGCCCGACCCATCGTGGGGCTTGATCCTGGCCGGAGGACGAAAGTACCTGAATACCCATCCGGAGATGTCCGTCTTCCCAGGCATCGCCATTGCCATCTCAGTGCTCGGATTCAATCTGCTCGGCGACGGTCTCCGAGACCTGCTTGACCCGACCTTGCGCGAACGCTGAAACTACACGTGGGGAGGGATCTTCTCTCCCCTTTTCTCCTTTCATTCGACACTGGAGCGTAAACGATGAAGATCCTTGTAACCGGCGCCACTGGACGCATCGGCAGCCGTCTTGTCGCCGAACTCCTGCGGCGGAACCATCAGGTGCGTGCCCTCGTTATGCCAGCAGATCCTCTGCGGACGCGGATTGAGCGACCGGGCGTCGAAATTGTGGAGGGACAGCTCACGGAGCGGGACAGCCTGCACCCTGCTGTGGAGGGGGTTGAAGCGGTCTACCACCTGGGCGCCCATTTGCCCCAGGGCCGAACATCAGATGAAATCTTCGCTACTAATGTAGTCGGTACATACAATCTGCTGGAATCTCTTGTCCCGCACGCAAACCGGATCAGTCGATTCGTCCTTGCCAGCACCGACAACGTTTACTGGAATCCCAACGGTGCCCTCTATCTGCCCGTGGACGAACAGCATCCCCGCATTAACGACGACCCCTATGGAATGAGCAAGATACTATGCGAGGATATGTGCTGGAATTACATGCGGCGCTGTGGCCTGCCTGTGACAATTCCCCGTTTTGGTGTAACGCTGGCCCGCGAAGAGCTTCTGAACCCCACGTCGATCTGGGCCGACAAACTCTACCTGCCAGGTTTCCTTAAGGCGCTGAAATCCAAGCCCAGCCTGTCACCCGAGGAGCAGGAAACGGTCGAGAATCTGGAGGACCTTGATCCCCGCGATCCCAGACTGGTGATTGCGTATGACACACAGGGCGTAGTAGGGACCGAAATGGTAAACGATCCGCGCAATCTGGCCGAGGGGTTGCTTCTCCTGTTGGAAAAAAAGATCGCGGTCGGCAAAGTCTTTCATCTGATGGCCGCGCAGCCGTTCGCACACGATCAACTGCTGAGACACATATCGAAAGTGACTGGCTGGCCCTACGTCGAAGTGACCGTCTCCAAGGTCGTCAACTGGGAGTTGAGCATCGCCAAGGCGCGAACAATGCTGGGGTATAACCCGACCAGGGACGTATTTCAGATGGTTGATGAAGCCTGGGCGTCGAAGGCAGAAGCAATGACGCAGTGAGGAGAGAAAAAACCGCTCGCCCCTTCTTTCCAACTGTACTGATCCGCGCCGACCGGAATTCCAGAACCGCCAGTCAAATAGAGCGCATCCCCACCGGCTACGAGTGCGCTGCCTGTGGAACGGGCGCGTCCAGAGTGCCCACCAGGTCCAATTCTCGCGCACGGTGACAGCTCACCGCGTGGCCTGGCGCAACCTCTTCAAGTTCGGGAGTCTCCTCGCGGCAGAGGTCGACGGCGTAGCGGCAGCGCGGGTGGAAATAACAACCCGACGGCGGGTTGGCGGGGTCCGCCACTTCGCCCTCCAGGATGATTCGCTGCGTTCGCAGGCTCGGATCCGGCTGGGGCACGGCGGAGAGCAGGGCTTCGGTGTAAGGGTGTTTCGGCGATTCAAAGAGTTGCTTCGTCTCTGCAGTCTCGACCACGCGCCCGACATACATGACGGCGACGCGGTCGCAGATATGCTTGACGACGCTGAGATCGTGCGCCACGAACAGATAGGTGAGGCCGAGGCGCCCCTGTAACTCCAGCAGTAGGTTCAGGATCTGCGCCTGCACGGACACATCGAGCGCCGACACCGGCTCGTCGGCCACAATCAGGCTCGGATTGAGAGCGAGCGCACGGGCGATGCCGATCCGCTGGCGTTGGCCGCCGCTGAAGGCGTGAGGGAAGCGTTGCAGGAATTCGGGTCGCAGTCCCACCAGGCCAAGCAACTCCTCCACGCGTTCGATTCGTTGCTGGCGGGCCGTCATCCCGTGCACGAGCAACGGTTCGCCGATTATGTCGAAAAGGGTCATGCGCGGGTTCAGCGAGGAGAAGGGGTCCTGGAAGATCATCTGCATGTGGCGGCGCAGGGGTTGCAGTTCGTCCCTGGACAGATTGGCGATGTCAGTCAATTCACCGTCGTCGACGCGGAAGAAGATTTCTCCGGCCGAAGGCTGAAGCGCCCGCACGATACAGCGGGAGGCGGTCGTCTTGCCGCAGCCGCTCTCTCCGACAATGCCGAAAGTCTCCCCCTTGTAAACGCGAAAATCTATGCCGTCAACCGCGCGGACCTGGCCAACTGCGCGTTGCAGGAAGCCCTTCCGAATCGGGAAGAATTTCTGTAGCCCTTTTACTTCCAGCAGTACTTGATCGTCTTCCATTATTCCAGTCGGTGACTGACGGGGGCTGTTGACCCGTAGTCGAAACAGACCGCTACTCGTTGGTTTCCGGTACCGGATGATAGAGGAAACAGCTCACCAGGTGCTGATCTCCAATCGAATGTAGCTCAGGCTCATGCTGGTCGCAGACACCCGGAATTACGTCCGGGCAGCGGGGGTGGAATGGGCACCCGGTCGGCCGGTTGTATGGGTGGGGAATGGTCCCGCTGATCGTGGGCAACTGCACCTTGGGCGTCGAATGTATGCTGGGGATCGAGCGCAGCAGCGACTGTGTGTAAGGATGCTTCGATTCCCCAAAGACGACGTCGACTGGCCCTTCCTCCACCACGCGACCCAGGTACATCACCACGACTTGGTCGGCCATCTCCGCGATCACTCCCATATTGTGGGTGATCAGCATGATTGCCAACCCCTTCTGCTCCTGCAGCGAGCGCAGGAGATCGAGTATTTGTGCCTGGGTGGTCACGTCCAGGGCGGTCGTCGGTTCGTCGGCAATCAGGATTCTGGGATCGCAGGAAAGGGCCAGAGCGATTAAGGCGCGCTGGCGCATACCGCCGCTAAGCTGCATTGGATAGGAGTCCACGGCTGTCTCGGGCCGGGCAATCCCCACAAGGCCAAGCAGTTCGATCACCATCTCCCGCGCTTCCTGCTTCGAGAGTTGGCGGTGCAGACGGGCGGCTCCGATTATCTGGTTGCCGATCGTGTGAACTGGGCTGAGGGAAGTCATTGGCTCCTGGAAAACGAGCGCAATCTCCGCACCGCGAATCGAACGCATCTCTCTGCTGTTCTCGCCCAGAGAAGTCAGGGCCACCTCCTGCAATTGGCCGCCTTCAGTCTCCCGCCGCAGGAGAATCTCCCCCTCCACAATGCGGCCGGGGCGAGGAACGATGCGGAGAATAGAAAGAGAGGTTACGCTCTTTCCACAGCCGCTTTCACCCACTATGCCGAGTGTCTGGCCGAGGTGAACGTCAAAGCTGGCGCCGTCGACGGCGCGGACGACTCCCTCATCGGTGAAAAAGCTCGTTTTCAAGTTGCGCACCGACAGGATCGGCTGCTGGTCGTTCTGCATAGTTAATGTGGCCGATTGTCTATGGAGGTAGCACCAATAAACATGATTTCAAATCCCATAAGGATCGGCTGCGTCTCGCAATCCGTCTCCCATGAAGTTGAAGGCCAGGATCACGACAACGACGGGGATCGCTGGCAACAGCAGCCAGGGCGACAGCGCGACCGTCTCTACATTCTGTGCTTGCTGGAGCATGACCCCCCAACTGATGGCAGGCGGGCGCAGACCCAGCCCGAGAAAACTCAACGCCGTCTCTGCCAGAATCATGGCAGGCACAGATAAGGTGACGGTAGCGATGATGTGACTCTGGAAGGAGGGCACCATATGGCGGAAAATGATGCGTTTGCGGCTGCAACCGGCCAATTCCGCGGCTGTCACAAAATCCTCCTCGCGCAGTGAAAGGAAGCGGCCGCGCACCTCTCGTGCCAGACCCGTCCAGCCCCGCAACGCGATAACGATTGTAATGGCAAAGTAGACCTGCTCAACGCTCCACTGTCTGGGCACGGCTGCAGCCAGCCCCATCCACAACGGAATGGTAGGAATCGAGCGAAGTATCTCGATGAGGCGCTGGATAATGTTATCTGCGACACCTCCGTAAAAGCCCGAAATCCCACCTAGAATCACCCCCAGCACGAGACTGAGTGCAACCGCGATCAGTCCAATCGTCAGGGAGGTGCGGGAGGCATGTATGAGCCGGGACCAGACATCGCGGCCCAACGAGTCCGTTCCAAGGATGAACAGAGACTCCTCCACGCTGGCGCCCTCAACGCCGAACAGATGGAGGTCAGACGGAATGAATCCCAGGAAATCGTATTTGTAGCCGCGTGCAAAGAGGCGAACCCGAAACTTGCGGTCAGGATTTGCCTCGTAGACTCGCTTGAATGTTCTTAGGTCCCGTTTTCCATCGACTTGGTAGACATGGGGGCTGAATCTACCGTCGTCAAAGAAGCGAACAGGCTGAGGCGGCATCAAGGAGCGGTAGGCTTCGGTCGATTCAGGGTCCGTGTAGGCAAAGAAATCAGCGCCCAGCACAACGATGTAGAAGGCAGCGACAATTACCGTTGCCGCAACTGCGACGCGGTGCTTGCGAAACCGCCACCACATCAGTTGCATCTGACCGGCAACGAAGATTCGCTCTTCGCTGTCGACAGTTACAAGATCTTCACCTACGCCTAGTCTATGCTCAGTGGTCATTGCCGTGAGGACAAATAGGGAAACAGACGTCGGATGCCAACCACGATTTTCCCCTTGCTAAATCATACCCAGACGAATACGGGGATCGATCCACATCAGCAGCATGTCGGACAAAAAAGTGCCGATGACGGTCATCGAGCCGAGCATCAGGACAATCGTCCCAGCCAGGAACATATCCTGTGCGATAAGGGAACCAAGGAGAATCGGCCCAACCGTCGGCAGGCTCAAAACGACCGAGACGATAACGCTGCCGGACAGGATGTAGGGCAACAGATAGCCGATCGTGCTGACAAAGGGATTGAGAGCGACGCGCACCGGAAACTTCAGGATCAGGCGGTGCTCGGCCAGCCCCATCGCCCGCGCCGTGATCACATAGGGCTTGCGCAGCTCGTCAAGCAGATTCGCACGCAGTACCCGGATTAACTCGGCGGTACCGCTGAGGGCGACAACAAAGGCGGGCAGGGGGAGATGATAGAGCAAGTCCTTCACTTTGGCCCAACTCCACGGTTCCAGTTGGAATTCCGGCGAAAACAGACCGCCAACATTCGCCCCGAAAAGGTAGAAACCCAGGTACATAAGCACCAGCGCCAGAAGGAAATTGGGTACCCCCAGACCGATGAAACCGACAAAGGTGAAAACATAATCGCCGATCGAATACTGACGCACTGCCGAATAGATTCCGATGGGCACGGCAATGGCCCAGGTAAGCAGGACCGCCCCCAGTGAGACGGCCATGGTCATCGCAAGCCTGTCTCCGATCACATCGCGGACCGACTGCTTCCACAGCATGGATACGCCGAAGTTGCCTTGGACCATATTTCCAATCCATCTCAGGTACTGTTCGTGAATGGGCCTGTCCAGGGCATACTGGCGGCGCATGGCCTCCATCTGCTGCTCCGAGACATCGGTCTCCATGACAGCCAATTGAGCCATGTAGGCGTCGACAAAGTCCCCGGGAGGGAGCTGGATGATGATGAAGGAGAGCACCGAGACAGCCCACAACGTAAAGATGGCAAAGACGGCGCGACGGGCAAGGTAAGCAAGCATCCTACAGTCTCCGCGAAAGGCAGCAAAACGACGCGATTCGTGCAGTTGGTGCGCATGACACTCCCGGGCACACCCAACTGGGGCGCCCGGGAGAGTTCATACGCGTTTGACCTCGACATACTCACTACATGGTCAGGGCTGAAGGAGTGAATCAGCCTCTAACAGGTAAGTTTCGCGGCATCGCCCCCAGTAAGACCAGGGCAGATGCGTTCCAGCTTCTACTGATCGGTGAAGTACCAGGACGGCGGATGGCCGCTGGCAGGCGTCCGGCAGTGCTGAGCCGGGCAGCCGCGCCGCGGAACATTGCCCATGTTGTTCTTGGTAACGGAGACTCCTGCTGACTGGCCGACCGTACCCATGCTCCAAACCTGGTCAACCACGAGACTCCAGATCTCCTGGCCGATCTTATTGCGCTCTTCGGCGGACACGGAGGCGCCCTGCCTGAACAGTTCGAGCGCCCTTTCCATCTCTGGATAGGGCGGCGCCATGCCATCCTCGCCGCCGCTGACGAACCATCTGGCGATCTCCGGTCCCATGTACGCCTCGTTCGTATTTACAGGCAAGACGTGGCGGGGGTAGAGCCAGAGTTGCGAAGCGCCGCCGTTGCCCCAAATTCCGATCTGGTGCTTGTTGGCGCGAGCTTCCGTCTCGAACAGACTGCGCTCCTGGGCCTTGAGGTCTGCCCAGATGCCGATATCCTTCCAGTGGTCTTTCACCATTTCGGCAATCGGCTCGTTGCCGCCTGCAACCATGCCAATCTCAATGCGCAGCCGGTCTCCGGAGCCGTCCGTCCGCAGCCGGTAACCTTCGTCGTCCATCTCGGTCAGCCCGATGGCGTCAAGCATTTCGTTGGCCTGATCGGGCTCGTGGGTAGCCCACCTTGTCACGAACTCTTCACCTGCGGTTGAGGGCAGGTCGGGTGAACACATCACCGAGCCACCCACGCCCAGCCCCAGGAAGTAGGCCTCGTTGATCTGGTCGCGATCGATCCCCAGAGAGAGGGCGCGGCGGAACTCTACGTTTCGTATCCACTGCTGGACCTCGGCGTCACCGTCGTAACTGTGGTTGAAGTGGAAACCGGCCGAATGACAGAATCCACGGCCGATATCGACCCGGTAGTCGCCTGTATCCATGTTCTCGATAAGGACGGGCAGCCTCGAGATACTGATGTGGCGACCCTGGAAGTCAATTTCTCCTGCGAGGGCGCGCAGGAGGAGGACTTCTCTATCCTCGGCAAGATTGATCACGATCTCGTCAATGTAAGGGAGCTGATTGCCTTCCGTGTCGACCGCCCAGTAGTAGGCGTTGCGCTTCATCACCCAGATCGGATCGATGACGGGGCGATCTGTGACCCAGGGGCTCATCACGGGCAGATCAGCGTTGCGGGCGGGATAGGAATGGAAGAGGTACATATCCAGCCAACTCTCGAATCCCAACTCCTCGGCCATTGCGGTCACTTCCTCCTCAGAGGAGTATTTCGGAAGGAACTGGCTCATGTAATGCTTGGCCGCGTATCCGCCGCCACCTGTTCCCAGGCTGCCCTCGGGCGCAGCCGCCACCATGTTATGGCCTGCAAGAATGTCGAGGAAAAGGGGATACGGCTCCTTAAACGTGTAGGAGATCGTATAGTCGTCAATCTTTTCCATCAGGCCCGGTTCGCCGGCGATAACCATTTCTGGCGGCGGGCTGGGGAAGATATCCTCGTTCAGGGCGACGTCCTCGTACCAGAAGAGGAAATCGTCGGCGGTGAATGGCATGCCATCGGACCACTTGGCGCCTTCACGGAGATAGAGGATGTACTTGCGACTGTCATCCTGAATGTCCCAACCCGCGAGCAGGCTGGGTACGATGTAGGAACCGGAGTAGTCCCAGGCGAGCAGCCTCGACGAGTTATTGATGCGCATCATGTTCTCGCCGTCGGCCGGGCCAGTGAAGCCGCGCCGCCAGGTTCCGCCGTACTTGCCGATTTCATTCAAAGGCTTGATGACCATCGGATCTGACGGCAGGCGTTCCTCGACCGGCGGCAGATCGCCTGCTGCAACCATCTCAGCCAGCATCGGCGCTTCACTGAATGCCGTGGGCCACATTGCCTCATCGAGGATGATGTCAGGCCCTTCAATCGGGACAATCTGAGGTAGCTCGGAAGACTCTTCCGCCTCCTCGGCTGGGGCGGCCATTTCCTCGGCCGGTTCGGCAGGCTCGGCTGCGCCGGCACACCCCGAAAGTACAAGAGCTACTACCATCACGATCCCCAACAGCCACGAAAACTTGGTCTGCTTCATCTCTCCTCCTCCTTTGTGGAAATGAGAAAATACCTGTGGGTCAATTGGATGGATTCACCTCTGGCTAATGGTCTGGTTCAATGCGTTCGAGTTCCCCGCCAGGCGTCAGCGCCAGGCAAAGTACCGAACAACTCGTCAAACTGGTTCCTCCTGTTTTTCTTGGCGAGGTACCTGCTGATAAAAGGCATCCCACCACTCTGCTCTTGGCAACGCTTGATCCTGGTCGAGGATAGCCTGAAAGCGCGCTAGGACTTCTTCATAGCGCTGCTGCATTGCCTCCATCGATTCAAAGGCTGGCAGCAGCCATCTGCGTCCTATCTGGGCATGCAGTACCTCGTCAGCCCAATCAAAATCTTGAAACGTAATCGACAGCGGGTCGCCCGATTCGCGGGCGAGCTTGTACTCACGTTGTTTCCCGTCCGGTTTCATCAGCCCCTGTTCGATCCCCCACAGAAGGCAATGTCGGTCCGCGGGCTCGAGTTGCGTATTAGGAAATTCGCCAAAGCTGATTTCGTGCGGAACCGCCGCCCAATCCAAACCACTCAATTCGAACGCAATCTCGCCCATCATGGCGTGGCGCGCCTCATCCCAGAGCTGGCGAGCCATGTCGTGGTAAAACGCCCAGGGTTGGTCGTCCCAGTCGTAGATGATCAATGCCATCAGTTCAGGGACGTGCATTTCAGTCAGCCGCATGTATAGTTGAAACCAGTTTCGCTCGCTGGCGGAGATGTCGGCGTTAGGGGGGCGCCCGCGTGAATGCCACACGCGGTTAAAGCGTTCATCTCTTTGCGGTGTCCGGATTGGGTTGAATGGCTCCACTGCTCGGGCCGGCGGCAGCTCGTTCTCCGTTGCCCGTTCACCATCGGCGGCGATGCCGCCTGCGGCATCCAGGTATGCCTGCAAATGCGCGGTCCACTGTTCCCCTGCCTCGACCGCTGCTCTATTGTCTTCTTTACTGACCAAGCTGTGCAGCGCGAGATCGCCCCAGGCGAGCTGCTCTTCTTCCTCCAGCAGTATGAACCTGAGCAGGCGCCGCGTAGGTTGATCGGCCAGCGGATTCGCTTCGGCAAGATGACCCCGCATCGCCGCGATGCTGGCCGGTTTGAGCACCCGGTATACGCCGGTCAGAAGCTCAAACGTGTTGCGGGAACGGATCAACTCCTGGAAGAAGGCGTCCAGGGCCGGGTCAGGGATGCGGTCCAGGTGGAGGGGCGGCGTTCGCATCTCCTTGACCCGGTCGCGCAGCCAGGTGCAATGTTCTGCGTCCTGCCACAGATGGAGCGAGAGGCCGCACTTCACCTCCCACTCCGGCACGCCGTTCAGATGGGCGACCAGACAGCGCATCGTCTGGCTCTCGACAAACAGATAGCGCCGCAGCAACTGTACTGTGCGTTCAACACTGAAGCCCGGCTTGCCGCCCTGCGCATACGTGCAGAGACCGGCTATCGGCGGTGCTGTCGCGTTCATCGGTTCAGTTCTTCCTCGTAAGGCTCGGTAAACGCGGTTTCAAGAAGGGATTCAACCCATTTCCTAACGTTCCGCGCTTCTTCAGTCTGTGGACAGTCCGCGGTTCTATGCCGCTCGCCGCTAAATCTTGACCAACTTGCGGGCTTTGTTTCCCTCGGTGCCCAGCTCCGCTACAAATATGTTTCCCTTCGAATCGCACCAGATGCCATGCGGCATTGACAAGCCGGTCTCCGTCCCGCGGAAGCGGCCGACCAGTTCGCCCGACTCATGGAAGATCGAGACGCCGATCGGGGCCGGGCCCTTGCCCAACGAGCCGCCCTGCTCGGCGACGTAGACCAATTGGTCGGGGCTGCAGTAGACATCGCCGGGGCCGTTCACGTCTTCCCACATCGTGATGAACTGCCCTTCGTAGTCGAAGATCTGGATGCGGCTCGACTCTCGATCACAGATCAGGATCCGGTCCTGCGTGTCGATGCCAATATTGTGCACCAGCGCGAACTGTCCCGGCCCGGTGCCGGAGGTCCCCCAGGACAACTCAAGCTCACCCTCCGCCGAGAAACGATGGACCTGGTGGTTACCATAACCGTCGGCGGTGAAAATGCTGCCGTCTTGGGAAATGGCCACGCCGGCCGGCATGTTGAAGGGCGGATCCAGGGTCGTGCCGTAGGGCGTCACCGTCATCATGGCCCAGCCGCGGCGGCCCAGTTCGAGCAGCTTTTCACCGTGCTGCGTGTGCTTGGTGACAACGTGCTCCTGCCGGTCGGTGACCCACACATGGTCCTCAGCGTCGATAAAGATGCCGTGCGGCTCGGTGAATTCACCCTCACCCCAGGACGTGATAAATTTTCCGGTATCAGCCTCAAACGCCACCACCGGGTGCTTGTGGCGGCAGAAGACAAAGACGCGGTCGCGCGAATCGATCGCCACGTCGGGCACCGAACCGAGCAACCATCCTTCTGGCACTTTCGGCCAGGAATCGTCCAGTTCATAGCGAAAATCGCCATATCCAACAGTCATAATCTGTTGTCCTCCGATGTGGCGCGCAGCCGCGGCGCGCAGGGGTAAAAGTTACTCCTTACGCCAGTGGTCGTCGGCGCTGTCAACAGGCATGAAATCCAGCAGCTCCCAGGCGTAGGGCGTGTCGTAGATCTTCCAGGTATTGTTGGATGCGCCGTAAATGATCTCGTAGTTTATGTTGGGCCGTTCAACGCAGGCGCGAAAGAATCCTGCCCCATCGCGATGGCTGAACCAGCTCACCAGCGAACGGTAGCCACTGCCGGGCCGGTTCCATGGCGGCAGTGTGCCAAGGCGGACGCAGATGACTTCCATCGGGCGCTCGTCAGGGCGGTCAATGTTGCCGCCCTCGGTGTAGTAGCGGCCCAAAGACTCGCCGAAGATCTTGGTGGCGCCGTAGCGGCTGTCCGGCCTGCCAGGATCATCACCTTTGACCAGTGGAATGGAGGCCGGGTCCAGGCCGTCAAGGCGGCCTGAAACGATTGACAGGTACGGCTCGTCAAACTCATAACCGCCCATTACGTGCATCGAACTGGCGAAAATAACCCGGCGCACACCGGCGTCGTGGGCCGCGTCGTACATGCGGGCAGTGGCAATCAGGTTGGGGTTGGTCAGTTCATCCCAGCCAATCTCGACCTCATGGCGGGGGTCTGCAGCCAGATGGATGACCACGTCCATGCCTTCGAAGACGGGCGGCAGCGCGCCCGGGTCGCAGAGGTCGGCCTGGGTGGAGTTGGGCCAGTCCGAGGGCAGAAGGTCGATGCCGTATACATCGTGGTCGCGCGCTAATTCAGGCGCCAGGAAACTTCCGATCGTGCCGGTGATGCCGGTGATGAGAATTTTCATGACTGTCTCCTGCAGGGGGTTTTGAGTGAATTATCCATAGGAATTACAGCGATGTCAAGCGCGCGAAAAATACCATATACCCAATATGGGGCGGTGAGTCACTTTCTGTCTCTGGGCGTGTGCGCCATCTGCCGGCGGATCGGCTGCGATGCAGAGGCTGTCTCCGGATGCGTCGTGCAGCCGTAGCCTGAGCCAGGACTCTTGGGATTCTGGCACATTCACGACCCCGCATTGCCTGCGAGATAGATAGGTCTGGCGTGTCTGCAAAGTGCGGGCGCGTTTCCGTCTCACCCCTGCCTGGTCAGGCGGGGCAACCCCCCCATCTCGGTCTGCCATAGCTTCGCTCAACAGTAGGAGGCCGCGCTCTCAGGATGCCGACTGGCTGGCTCGGCACTTCCCGCAGTTAGATCTTGGCATATCTCTGCACACAATGACCGTGGTGACTCAGCTCCGAAATGAAGAGGTTCTTCTTCGAATCGATCCAGACGCTGTGCACACCGCGCAGGCCGGCTTTCTCGCCGGTAAAGCGGCAAATCAGTTCGCCGTCTTCACTGAAGATCGAGACGGAACCACCACCGCCCTGTTCGGCGACGTAGATCACGCCCTCGGGACTGCAGTAGACACCGCCTGGTGCTTGGACATCGTCCCAGATCTGAATGAACTGCCCTTCGTGGTCGAAAAACTGAATGCGATGGTTTGCCCTGTCACATACCAGTACTCTCCCCTGCGTGTCGATGCCGATGTTATGCACCAGCGCGAACTGACCCGGCTCCGTCCCCGACGTTCCCCACGAGAGCTCCAATTCGCCTCCCGCTGAGAAACGATGAACCTGCCGGTTGCCATAACCGTCGGCAACAAAGATGCAGCCGTCCTCGGCGATGGCTACGCCGGCCGGCATGTTGAACGGCGGATCGAGCGTCGTGCCCTGCGGCGTTACCGTCATATTGGCCCAGCCGCGCGTGCCCAGTTCGAGCAGATTCTCGCCGTAGCGCGTGTACTTGACGACGGTGTGGTCATTGCGGTCAGTGGTCCAAACATGGTCTTCGTCGTCGATGAAGATGCCGTGCGGCTCCTTGAATTCGCCTTCGCCCCAGGATGTAACAAACTCACCAGTGTCGGCCTCGAAGACGATCATTGGGTGCTTGTTGCGATTAAATACATAGACCCGATCGTGCGAATCAACCGCAATACCGGAAGGATGATCCATAATCCACCCTTCTGGCAGAGTGGGCCAGGTATCGTCCTGCTGGAAGCGAAAATCGCCATGTCCAACGGTCAGCATTGGTAGACCTCCTGTTATTCCTTGCCCCAGTGTTCTGAAGCGTTGTCTTGAGGAACGAAATTCAACAGATTGTAGGCGTAGGGTGTGTCATAGATTTTCCACGTATTGTTGGATGCACCGTAGATAATCTCATAGTTGATGCCGGGTTGCTCAACGCAGGCCCGGAAGTAGCCGACCGCGTCGCGCCGGCTGAACCAGCTCACCAGCGAACGGTAGTCCTTTTCAGGCCGGTTGGACCGGGGCAACGTTCCAAGCCGTACACAGATGACCTCCATCGGGCGCTCGTCAGGGCGGTCGATGTTGCCGCCCTCGGTATAGTAGCGGCCCAGGGACTCGCCGAATATCTTGGTCGCCCCGTAGCGGCTGTCCGGCCTGGCCGGGTCATCGCCCTTGACCAGGGGAATGGAGGCCGGGTCGAGGCCGTCCACGCGGCCGGAAACGATCGACAAGTAAGGCTCGTCAAACTCGTAACCGCCCATTGTGTGCATCGAGCTGACGAAGATGACCCGACGCACGCCCGCGTCATGGGCAGCGTCGTACATGCGCGCGGTGGCGATCAGATTCGGGTTGGTGAGCTCTTCCCAGCCGATTTCGACCTCGTGCCGCGGGTCAGCGGCCAGGTGGACGACTACGTCGATGCCTTCGAAGATGGGGGGCAGGGCGTCCGGGTCGCAGAGGTCGGCCTGCGTCGCGTTCGGCCAGTCGGAGGGACGCAGGTCCACGCCGGACACTTCGTGGTCGCGACCAAGTTCGGGCGCCAGCAAGCTGCCGACTGTACCGCTGATGCCGGTGAGTAGAATTTTCATAGATTGTCTCCTGGTGGGCGTATCATCCTATTTATATGCCGGTTTCTTGCGATATCATTTTGGATTCGCCAACGAAGGTCAGGACCAGCAGATAGCAATTCCGTCCTCCCCCCGTCGCGACCGCCAGATCGCTTTTTTCGACAGGGGAAGCGGCGCTCTCATGCTATTGACAGCCCGCGCTTCGCACCTACTCGCTTCACACTTTGACAAACTTGCGCGCACGGTTGCCTTCTTCGCCCAGCTCGGCCACAAAGATGTTTCCTTTCGAATCACACCAGATGCCGTGCGGCATGCGCAGTCCAGTTTCGGGGCCGCGGAAGCGGCAGACCAGCTCGCCCGATTCATGGAAGATGGAGATGCCGCAGGGGAGAGGCCCCTTGCCAAATGCGCTGCCCTGTTCGGCGACATAGACGAACTGGTCGGGGCTGCAGTACACGTCGCCAGGCCGGTGTACATCTTCAAACATAGTAATGAAATTCCCATCGCGATCGAAGAGCTGGATGCGGTTGGCCTCGCGGTCGCAGATAAGAACCCGGCCTTGCGTGTCGATGCCGATATTGTGTACCAGCGCGAACTGGCCCGGCTCCAGGCCGGACGTCCCCCACGACACTTCCAGCTCGCCCTCCGCGGAAAAGCGGTGGACCTGGCGGTTGCCGTAGCCGTCGGCCGCGAAGATGCAACCGTCCTCGGCGGTGGCCACGCCGGCCGGCATGTTGAAGGGCGGGTCCAAGGAGGTGCCGTAGGGCGTCACCGTCATCATGGCCCAGCCGCGGCGGCCCAGTTCGAGCAGTTTCTCACCATGCTGCGTGTGCTTGGTGACCACGTGCTCCTGCCGGTCGGTGACCCACACGTAGTCGTCGGCGTCGATGAAGATGCCGTGCGGCTCAGTGAATTCATTTTCACCCCAGGAGGTGATGAATTTCCCGGTCTCCGCCTCAAAGGCGACGACGGGATGTTTATGGCGGCAGAAGACAAAGACGCGATCCCGCGAATCGATCGCCAGATCGGGCACAGAGCCGAGCGACCATCCTTCTGGCAGTATCGGCCAGGAATCGTCCAGTTCGTAGCGAAAATCGCCTTCTCCAACTGTCATGATCGGTTGTCCTCCCGTGTTGCGCCGCGGTGTAGGCGGGGCGATGTCGGTTACTCTTTGCGCCAGTGGTCTTCCGCCCTGTCGACGGGCATGAAGTCCAGCAGCTCCCACGCGTAGGGCGTGTCGTAAATTTTCCACTTATTGTTGGACGCGCCGTAGATGATCTCATAGCTGATGCCAGGCCGCTCAACGCAGGCCCGAAAGAAGCCGCCCGCATCGCGATAACTGAACCAGCTCACCAGCGAGCGATAGTCACCACCGGGACGATCGGAGGCCGGCAGCGTGCCAAGACGGACGCAGATGACCTCCATCGGACGCTCTTCAGGGCGGTCGATGTTGCCGCCCTCGGTGTAATAGCGGCCCAACGACTCGCCGAATATCTTAGTGGCGCCGTAGCGGCTGTCCGGCCTGCCCGGATCATCCCCTTTGACCAGTGGGATGGCGGCCGGGTCCAGGCCGTCGTGGCGGCCGCAAAGGATGGAGAAGTACGGCTCATCCCACTCGTATGCGCCCATGACGTGCATCGAACTCGCGAAGATGACCCTCCCCACACCGGCATCGTGAGCCGCGTCGTACATTCTGGCCGTGGCGATCAGGTTGGGGTTGGTCAGCTCATCCCAGCCGATCTCGACCTCGTGGCGGGGGTCGGCAGCCAGATGGATGACCACGTCCATGCCCTCGAAGACGGGCGGCAGCGCGTCGGCGTCGCAGAGGTCGGCCTGGGTAGAACTGGGCCAGTCCGAGGGGAGAATGTCAATGCCAGAGACCTCATGGTCGCGGGCAAGTAACGGCGCCAGGTAGCGGCCAATCTTGCCGGTGATGCCGGTGATAAGAATCTTCATCTCTATCTCCTGGGGAGGGTTGGGAGTTTGTACATGTCCTGTCAGCCCGATGAAAATCGCGGGGACGCCGGGCATGGTCCTCCGATGCAGGCGCTTTGCGGCTAGCCGGCTGCCACCGTCTCGGGCCAGCGCAAGCGCTCATCAGGCATTCGATTCTGCTCCATCGGCGCGACCCCGCCGCGATAGTCGGGGATGAGCGGCTCGATCTTGGCCAGCGCCTCCTGCGGCCAGTTGGCGTGCTGCCTGTGCATGTAGTCGTGGATCCAACTCTGCGTCGGCTCCTGCAGGTCGGTATAGAACGGGTGAAACCAGATGGTGATCACCGTCCGTTTATCGTCAGAAAGGTTTGTGTGCGCCGAGTGGAACATGCGCGCGTCGCCAACCACCACATCCCCCGCCTTGACCGGCACATCGACCTCGCCGGGATAGTCGCGGAAACGCGGGTCGTCCGGGTCGTCGATGCGGTTGATCTCTCTGGTGTGCGCCTCCCCCATGTCGTGAAGGATGTGACGGTAGCGGTGGGTGCCGGGCAAAAGGCGCAGGCAGCCGTTCTGTCGCGTCGTGTCCTCCATGTAGTACATCAGGAAGATCATCGGCGGCCTGTCACTGTAGGCGCGCGGGTCCTGCCACATCAGGCAGTCCTGGTGCCAGTAGAGTCGGGGGCCGCCCGGCGGCTTGCTGATAATCACCGCCTTCCAGAACCTAATGTCCTTCACGCCCATGCGGTCGAGTTCGGCCAGCGCGCGCGGGTTGCCTATCAGATCGGCCAGCTCAGGGTAGTTGTTGGAGTCGATCAGGCTGCCGGGGGACTTGGTTTTGGCCAGTCGTTCGGGGTCAACTTCGGCCAGGGCCTTGTCTACGCAGGCCCGCGTCCTGTCCATGAGCCACCTGTCGGCCACCTTTTCGATGACGCAGAAGCCATTCTGCGTGAGTTGTGCCATGCGCGCTTCCGGTGTCAGGTCGGTCGTCATCTTCGCTCCTTAACTGAAATGGGAACTGCGAGGAGCCCGGCTTCCAAACTCTTCTCCTCTACCTACGATGCGGATGGGGCGGCATCCTTAACGCAGCGGAAGCCGACCGTGCCGCAGCGGTCCAAACCCGGGTACATCAGCAGTATCTTCTCGTGGCAGTCGTTGGGCTGCGCGCCGCTGGCGTTGTACCAGATACTGCCTTCAATTTTCAAGTAGCTGCCCCCGCGGATGATGGCGTAGCGCGTATGGCCGTCGTCGCGTTCGCTTTCGGTCCACTCCCAGACATTGCCGGCCAAATCGAGGCAACCGACGTAACTGGCGCCGCCCGGGAACTGGTCGACAGGGGTTGTATCGTCGCTGCCGCTATTGCAAAGGGAGGGGTCAAAGCCGTCACCCCAGGGCCACACGGCAAATCCCGCCGCCTTCTGCCATTCCTCCTCGCGCGGCAGCCGTTTGCCCGCCCAGCCCGCGTAAGCGCGGGCATCGTCCAGGTCCACCCAGATGACGGGATGCCGCTCTTTGCCGGCGGGCGGGCTCCATGTCCAAGGCTCTCGTTCGCTGCCGGCCGGCTTGTGCCAGTGGCGCAGGAAGTTGGTGAGGTCGCGCGGCAGGTAGCGGGTCTGTTCGAGAAATGCGCTGTAGGAGGCGTTCGTGACCTCGGTACGATCGATCCAGTATTCTTGTAAGTCGATGAAGTCCCTGGGATGGTACTTGTCCCAGAGCTGGTCCATTTTACCGTAGCAGGCGCCTTCCATCGCCGTGCGATTGTTGTGACGCACGCCGAAAATGAAGGGGCCCGCAGGTACCTGGCACATCTCCTCCGGTTCTTCACCAGCCGCGACCGGGCGCGATGCCCCGACCGGACGTAGAGTCAGGTCGGCAAGACCGACGCGCCTGCGGTCAATACCGTCGGGTCCTTCCTTCTTCGGTTCCTCCAACCCGGATCGTAGGTCTATGTCTATGCCCTCAGGAGCCGAAACGATACATCCCGCCGCGCCGCTGGCCATAGAAAGCGAAAGCAGATGCGCGTCACCTAGCGGATCGGGTTCGATTTCTGTGCCATTCCATAGGTCGTAGTGGCGCATAGGGCGGCCGTCAGGCGCGGCCGCGGGCGCACGCAACAGCGGGCCGTCGACAAGACCGCCTGTCTCGTTGATCAACGTATGCAGTACCTGATCACCGCTTTGCCAGCGGTGCGCGTACACGCCCTCCACCTCAGTGGCGACATAGGGCTGCCATCCCTGGTCCTGGAACGCGTCCGAGTACTGGCGCAAGAGACGGACACAACGACGCAGCAGTGCACGATCTTCCTCAGGCCAGGGGTTCCACCAGCCGAAGACGTTCTCCCAAACGACCTGCCCGCAGCCGTGGAAAAAGGCCTTCTGGATGATGTCGCCGTGTTCGTGGGCGTTGCGGTCAATAGCTCGAAAGGAGAAGCGCGGCTCCACCCAGCGGATGGTCAATAGGTCTGGCGGGACAGCGGTTTTGCGCTGCAGCCAACTGCCAGCGATCGAGGAAAGGGCGTCGAGCGGGGGCACGGCCTCCGGGTTGAAGACGACATTGGGGTTGGCCCGCTCCATCGGCGCCCGAAACCCCTGGTCGTCCGAGGCCATCGTATCGAGAAAGACGCCGTCCGCACCGATCGCTTCGATCACCTCACCGAGAGCCTCGGCGTCGGCCACCGCGGGCGCGTTGGTGTCAGGGAACCTCCCGCGATATCCCCTGGCATCGGTATAAGGCGGCGCGCCCGGCTCGCGGCGCGTGCCGATGTCCCAGGGATTATAGTTGACGAAGACGCGCACGCCGCGCGCATGCGCACGGTCAACCACCTCGCGCAGCCCCTGCAAGCCGCCCGGCATGTCGCGGTAGTAATCGATCTGGTTGCGGCTGTCAATGCCAAGCCGGGGATAGGACTGCCACAGCAGGATAATGTCGTACCCGCCGAACTCGCGCTCGCCGTCGTCGAGGATCTCGTCGATACGGTAACGTCCTTCCTCACGATCATAGAAGGAAGTATCGTACATGAACAGAAAGGCCTCAACGTAGGCGCTCCGGTACCACTCGATACCCTCGCGCGCATAAATTCCCAGGTCGAGCGTGTCGCGCAGTGCATCGCGCAACCGGTCCAATTCGGCGGCCTCTGCTTCGCCGCGCCCAATGTGCGCTGAGAAGTCGTTCTGCAAGTTTTCCGCGAAGGAAGCGAGGCACTCCGATTCCAGTGGATTCATCATTCCTTCTCGTACGCGGCATGGACGGGCAATTATCCCTTAAGGACGTGGTTTGAAACGCGCAATCTGATCGTCCACCCAGGCCCGATTGGCGTCAATCGTGCGACCGGCGTTATGCGGCGTGTGAACCACGTTGTGACGCCCGAGCAGAGGACTGTCCAGCGGCACAGGCTCGATGTCAAAAACATCGGCAGCCAGCGCCAGTTCATCGTTCAGAACGCGACGATAGAGCGTTTCGGTATCACAGATGAGTGCCCGCGTTACCTGTACCACCAGACAACCGTGCGGCAAGGCTTCGATCAAGTCCTTCCCGATCAACCCGCGCGTATCCTCCTTCAGAGGCACCATCGGCACGAAGACATCAGCATCTTTCACAAGTTCCGCCACATGAAAGCAGCGTCTTGCGCCAGCCGCGGCAAAAGTGGCATCAGGAGCAAACGGGTCCCAGATGGCAACGTCGGCGCCAATCGCGACACAAAAGGAGGCGTAACGGGCGCCGATATTGCCTGCGCCGACGATGCGTACCCGTTTACCACCCAGAGTACCGCTGCTAAACCGGTCGTCATCGCCAAACTGGCTGCCCCGTTGCCCAGGTCTGCCAACGGCCGGTCTGTATTTCCAGGGCACATGGCTCTTCATCATCGCGGCGTAGAGCTGGGGAATGCGGCGTAGCCCGGCAAGCGTAAGGGCCAGGCCGTACTCGGACACGGATTGGCCCCAGTATAGCTCGGGACGGTGGGGCACGATGTGTACGCCGCGTGCGGCCGCCTCTTCGAGTCCAGCTTTCGGCAGGTCGCGGTAGGAGCTGTGGAAGCACTCCTCAAGCGCACTAAAGGACGCAAGGTCATCGCTGCCCGCGGGCAGGCCGAGCAGGATCAGGCGCTGCACTGAAGCTGGGTCCGGCACGAGTTGCGGCGCACGTCCGTCCGGCTCCTCCGTGCGGTAAAGTTCACAGCCGCTGCTCTGCCAGCGCTCCTGCCAGAAGTCGGCCACGAATGGCCAGTCGGCGTCAAAGCGCTCGTGGACGCAGATTACGGATCTCATGTGGCTATCTTTTCGGGTGTGCCCGCAAGCCGCGGGTCTGGATGTAGTTTTCCGTTGGCATGATAAATGCTAAATCGTGCAGTGTCCAATCACTTTTTCCAACATGGTTTGCGGCAACCCGTCTTTGCCGCCTTTGGTTGGCCCCGCCGCCACAGTTGCGCTTGCATAAGCGTTGGGTCGACTGTCTGAACCGTGACCTTGGGAACTTGATGGCTGGGCTGCGATTACCCGCGCCGGGTCGATTCGTCCTCAAAGAAACTTTCGCCTCGACCGTCTGCGACTGGCCCAACCGCCAGGCAACGACAGTGGCGTACACGCGCCTGCCAGACTGTGAACAGAGAGCCATTCAAACAGAAGAGGTCGACAGGCGAAGCGACAGCTCTTAACTCCCCACCTCCTGCTTTGTGAATTCCGCCCGGTTGCGGGTTATCATGTAAGTCCTTATCCTTCTGCATGACAGACCTGCGGCCGTCCAGAACTTCGGGCCGCCAATCAGTGCAAACGCAACCAGTTAAAGGAGAGAGAGATGCAAAGCCCGGCACGGCGCGCTATCATGATCGGCATGGACGGCGCCAGCATGGAACTGGTCATAAATATGGTGAACGGGGGCCATATGCCCCATCTCGGAAAATTGATGCAGCGAGGTGTGCATCGCCCCATGATCGGCGTCTTCCCTACTTTGACGCCGCCGGGTTGGACCGCCACCTCCACCGGCGCCTGGCCCGGCAACCACGGCGTGATGGATTTCAACATCCGCAAACTTGGCGCCAAACTGGATGAGACCGTCTGGGGCGTCAACACCGAACTGTCGCAAGCCGAATATCTGTGGAACACTGTCGAACGCGCCGGAGGCACACCCCTGCTCGTCAAATGGGAGATGTCCTGGCCGCCGACCGTGACCAGCGGCGTTCAGGTGGAGGGCACCGGGCCCGGCGTCTCCAACTATCACCAGATCGCCGGTTATCACCTTTTCGTGGCCGGCAAATGGCAGCGGCGTACCATAGGCGGCCAGCGCGACCCGGAAACGCTCGACCCTAGCGCCCTGCAGACCGGCTCAGACGTCGACCCGGTGACCATCAACGAGGCCCAAAACTGGACCGCTCTGCCGCCCTCAAGCCGCCCGGCCAAAGAGGTAGAGTTGACGATACAACCCCTGGCACGCGGCCGC
The DNA here is from genome assembly GCA_963662575.1 of Caldilineaceae bacterium. Classification (GTDB taxonomy): domain Bacteria; phylum Chloroflexota; class Anaerolineae; order Caldilineales; family Caldilineaceae; genus Bin5. Next base: position 2,695,787 of record OY759723.1, on the reverse strand, counting down.
GACATGATGTTGCGGGGCGAAAAAGGCACGCCCAAGACCTTCTACGGCCTCATTTACGCCGCCGGCGACAATGGCTACGACCGTGTGCGCATCTGCCGCTCGCGCGACGGCGGCACCTCAGTTGCCGATCTGGCGATGGGAGACTGGAGCGAATGGTGGCTCGACCAGTTCGAAATCGACGGTGAGGAGCTTGGCGGCTACGTGCGCCTGAAACTGGTCAACCTGACCCCAGAGGCCGACGCCTTCGAGCTGTTCGTCCCCCAAATCTGGCCCACCAGCGGCTACACGAAGCCAGCCGGCGTTGCCGACGAAATAGACCAACATGTCGGCAACTTCCTCCAGAATCCCGCCCGCGACGCCTTAGGAATCATGGACGACGACTCCTATTTCGAGCTGCTTGATTTCCATCACGAGCGCCTCGCCGACGTCGCCGACTATCTCACCTCCAGCCGCCAGGACTGGACCATGCTCTTCATCGAGACCCACGCCTCCGACTATACCAGCCACTTCTTCCTTGGCCAGGTCGAAAAATTCAGCGGCGCCGATGAAGAGACGCAAAAACGTTGTCTGGACGGTGTGATCCGCACCTACAGCTCAATCGACGATATGATCGGCCGTGTTGCCCACCTTGCCGACGAAGAAACCTTGATCTGCCTCGTTTCCGACCACGGCGGCACACCCAACCAGTTCCAGGCCGTCGAGATCGACGACGTGCTGGAGCAGGCCGGCTTTCTGGTCTATAAGGAAGAGGACGGGGCGAGAACGGTAGACTGGTCACGCACGCGCGCGGCCGCGGTAGGCCTGGTGCATGTATTCATCAATCTGGAGGGACGCGAGCCCACCGGCATCGTACCTGCGGAGGACTACCAGCAGACCCGACTGGAGATTATCGCCGCGCTTCACGCCTACACCGACCCCGCCACCGGCCGCCATCCCTTTGCGCTGGCTCTAACGCGCGAGGACGCGGAGATGGTCAACCTTTGGGGCGACACCACCGGAGACGTGGTTTACGCACTGCGGCCCGAATTCGACGGCGCCCACGGCAAACAGCTGCCCTCGGTCAGTTTTGGCATTTCCGGGCAGCATTGCACCTTCGTCCTGGCCGGTCCCGGCGTCAAGGAAGGCGTGGCGCTGCAGGGACAGGTTCGGGCCGTCGACGTCGCGCCAACCCTATGCTACATGCTGGGGATTCCGATGCCCCGCAATGTCGAAGGCGGCGTCGTCTACGAAGCGCTGACCGATCCCGACTGGCATCTTGCGAAATGAACGAATGCCGGCGAGCAGGGAGGGCAATATCCCCTCTCTCTCGCTGGCCCCGCATCAGTATTCGTCACCCTCTTCGATCTCACCCGCAGGCATATCGATGTCCACCACCTCGCCCTGGTCATTAATGACGACGCGGAAGCCCATCATGCCCAGCCATTGACGCGACTGCTCGGGGATCGCCTGCCCAACCGCTTGATCGATATTGTCGATAGATGACTCTACCGCCGCCTTGGAGAAGATGTCGTCTTTGCCCATCAGGTCCAACATGCCGCTCACAGCCAGGTCTCGATGCTGGTCCACCTGACCCTTTAAGAACTCGATCACCTGCATATCCACTTGCGCGGCGTCAATGTGGCGCAGAAAGCCATCCTCGTCCACCACATAGCAGGCGCGCTCGCCCACATGTCTCACTTGCGCCGCATTTCGGCGTTCATCGAACACAAGCCCTTCAAACATCGCCGAATTTGCCACGGTTCTCTCCAAATTCGCTGCGCTGAATGCTCACACAGATCTGATTCCCGTCGGAACCACACCGCCATAGTCAATTCGCCGCCACCCGGGAAGCAAGCGAAGGTGTTTCTCTTTCTCCTCACTCTCTTCGCGTGTGTGGACGCCTGCGGGCGCAGACGCCCTCCGGCGGCTCCGGCCCGCTAAGGCGGGCCTGCGCACCCTGCCCCGCGAACAGCTGCGGGTCAGGGCTGGGGTCGGCAAACACCCGCCGCCCCCAGGGGCTACGCCCTTTTTTGACGGTCGGGCCTACGGCCCTCCCTTGTGCGGGGGGACACCCCCCGCAACGCCCCCCTCCAAAACCAGTCACGTCGCGGCGCCAGCGTGTGTGTGATACCGCCGATCACCCCCCGCCAGCCCATCACGCACCGCGATCCCAGCATCACGCCGATAAGGCAGATCCCACATTCCCAGCGCCGAGTTCGAGCGAGATTCACTAAGAACTAAGAACTGACGACTGAAAACTGCCGTTCCCACCTTTGCCCAACGTCACATCAGCCGCACCCGGCCTGCCAGAAACTCCCGACTGCGGCGGATACTGGCGACGGGATCTTTGGGGAGATCGTGTTCAACGATGTAATACTCGGCGCCGGCGGCGCGGCAGGCCGGCAACAGCGCGTCCCAGTCCAGCGTGCCGTAGCCCACATCGGCCAGGCCCATCTGATCCTCGTTTTCTCCCGCCCGCGCCAGGTCTTTAGCGTGGATATGAGGACAGCGTCCCGCGTACTTCTGCACCATTTCCAAGGGGGGAGCGCCGCCATCGGCAATCCACGCCAGATCGGGCTCCCAGAACAGATTCTCAGCATCGGCGTTTGCCAGCAGCCAGTCGATCGCCCGCGCGCCGTCGAATTCCTCCATCTCAAAGCCATGGTTATGGTAGCCCAAGCGCATCCCTTCGGCTCGGCAGCGCCGCCCCAGCTCATTTAGCGTCTGCCCGAAGGCGCGCCACGCTTCTGCATTTGCGGCCTGCCGCATGTCGGGACGGGGGCCGGGAAGAATGAGACTGTCGTTCCCGACCGCGCGGTGAAAGGCGATGGCGCCGGCAAAATCTTCGGTCAGGTCCTGAAAAGGTACGTGGGCCGACACCGGCTGCAAGCCGTGCTCATCCAAAATCGCTTTCGCTTCTGCTCCCGAATGGTCGGTCAAAGGGATCAGCTCCACCGCTTCATACCCGGCCGCGGCGGCGGTGGCCGCGATCTCGGTAAAGCTGTCCGAAAGGTGACGCAGGCTGTAGAGTTGTACGGCGATGGATGGTTTTGCATTGTTGGTCATAAGAAGATCTCCCTTGCTGTCGCACACCGCAGCCGCTCGGTTAGCCCACTGTAACGCAGGGCCACCTCGTCGTTGCCTACGGCTATGCCAATTGCTTTCGGTTGTCCCACCAACACGACCAGCCGCTTGGCGCGCGTAACAGCCGTGTATAGGAGATTGCGCTGAAGTAAAATGTAATGGCTCGTGAGCACGGGAATAACCACCGCCGGGAATTCACTGCCCTGGCTCTTATGTACGCTGACAGCGTAGGCGTGGATCAGTTCGTCCAACTCCTGAAAGTCATAGCCAATCCTGCGCCCATCGATCTCGACCGTCACCCGCTGTTCGATCAGATCGACATCTTTAATATAGCCCATATCGCCATTGTACACATCTTTGTCATAGTTGTTGCGCACCTGCATCACCCGGTCCCCAGCGCGGTAGATGCGGCTGCCAAATGTCCGCTCCGCGCTGTCATTTTGGGGCGGATTGAGCGCCTGCTGGATAGTCTCATTGAGCGACGTCACCCCCGCGGCGCCGCGGTGCATCGGGCTTAGCACCTGAATGTCCTCAGACGGAATGCCAAAGCGACGCGGGATGCGCTCCTGGACCAGCTCAACACACAACTCGGCGGCCCGCTCAGGTTCTTCAGTGCGGAACAGAAAGAAATCTTCGGCCTCGGCCCTCTCATCCTCGGCTGTCCGCGTCACAACCGGCATCTGGCCGCGGTTGATACGATGGGCATTTTCGACGATATAACTCCCAGCGGCCTGCCGGAAGATCGTCTCCAGCCGCACTACCTCAGCGCGGCCGCGAGTTTCCGCCCGTGGCGCCTGCCAGGACCCGTCACCCTCTTCTTCGATCGCCGCAATCACATCCCCCAGCACATTGCCGGCGCCCACACTTGGCAGCTGGTCGATGTCTCCCACCAGTAGCAGCGACATCCCCGCCGGAATCGCCTTCAGCAGATGGTTCGTCAGCACTAGGTCAAGCATGGAAGACTCGTCCACGATCAGCAGGTCGCCCGCGAGCGGATGCTCCTCGTTGCGTTTAAAGGACATGCCCGCGCCCGGCTGGAACTGCAGCAGTCTGTGGACCGTCTTGGCCGCCCGGCCTGTCGTCTCCGCCAGGCGCTTGGCGGCACGGCCCGTCGGCGCCGCCAGAATTGCCTGCGCCCCCGCCTCCTCGCATAGTTCAATGATGGTGCGGACTACCGTCGTCTTGCCGGTGCCGGGACCCCCGGTCAGCACGGTCAGCCGGTTGGTCAGCGCCGCCTGCACCGCCTCCCGCTGCCGCGCTACCAGGCGCAAGGCGCTATCCTGTTTGCTTGCCCGCGCCTCGAGTTGGGCGAATTTTCGTTCCCAGTCCTGTTTGTGGAAAGTGTCCAGCGGGCCCGCGCCATGTCGGACTGCCAGCGGCCCGGCCGTATTCCCCTGCATCAGCCGCGCCAACCGGTTGCTAACGCCGACTTCAGCGTAATACATCGGCGTCAGATAGACCGCAAGTTCATTTTGCAAAAGACTCTCGATCTGCTCCGCGGACGGCTTTCCCGCGCCGCCGCCTTCCCGCATCAGAGGCAAAGGCTGCGCGTTCGACGGCTCGTATATCTCCGCCACCGCCCACTGCAGCGGCTCAGCCTCTTCACCCGACCCCGCCGCCAGCTTTACGCGGTCTGCCCCCTTCAAGTGCAACAGCCCCGCCGCCGTCTTCTCCTTCCCCACCTGCAAAAGCTCCTCGGCCTTCTCGATCAACTCGGCGCTTGGCAGATAAACATGGCCCTCGTCCGCGGCCCGCATGAGCATAAACTCGACGCCCGCGGCAATGCGCTGCGGCGCGTCTCGAGCGATCCCCAAGGCTTGTGCGATCCTGTCTGCGGTAACAAAGCCAATGCCAAAAATATCCTCAGAGAGCCGGTATGGATTGCCCTGCACGGTTTCAATCGCGCTGTCGCCGTAACGTTTGTAAATCTTGGCCGCCAGGCCCGCGCTGACACCGTGCCCCTGCAGAAAGATCATCACCTCCTTGATTGCCTTCTGCTCGACCCAGGCGGCGTTGATCATCGAGATTCTCTTGCGTCCGACCCCGCTCACCTCGGACAACCGCTGCGGATGGTTGTCGATAATATCAAGCGTCGCTGCGCCAAAATGGGCAACCACACGCTTGGCAGTCACCGGGCCCACGCCTTTGATCAGGCCGCTGCCAAGATACTTCTCGATGCCGGCAACCGTGGCCGGCAGCACCGAACGCATCCCGCTGACCGTAAACTGTTTGCCATACTGCGGATGCACTTCCCAGCGCCCGCGCAGCTCCACCGCCTCGCCGACATTGACGCCGACCATGTTACCCACGATTGGCGCCTCCTTCTGCCAGTGAGGTAGCTCACGGGTGGGCTGTTCCACCGCCAGCTTGGCCACGGTATAGCCGTTTTCTTCGTTGTGAAAGGTGATGCGTTCGACAACGCCGCGCAGAAAATCTTGCATTTCGCCGCTCATGAATGTTAGGGTAACAGAATGGGATAGCCGGATCAAACCGCGCCCATTCTTTCTGCCGGCCCCGCGGGACAGGTCCACTTGCTAGTAGAAGCGCAGTACACCGGCCACCTTTTGACAGCAAAATCAGAACGCAGGACCAACTCGGATTCGAAATGGAACCGATAGCAGGATCATTTTCTCCACTATTAATCGTCATCTCGTTGGCATTTATCGTGCCACTGCTGCTCACGCGCTTTCGGCGGCTCAGGCTGCCCATCGTCGTCGGCGAAATCCTGGCGGGGATCGTCGTCGGCCGCAGCGGTTTCGGCTGGGTGACCCACGAAGATCCGCTGCTCACGCTTCTGGCCGAGTTTGGCTTCGTCTTCCTGATGTTCCTGGCAGGTATGGAGATCGACTTCGCCAACATAAACGTGGAGTGGCCTGGCGCCGCCCGTGCCGGAGGCGCGCAAACTGGCCCCTCTTCAACAGCAGGCCGCCGCCGCTCTTTCGGGCCGCTCTCCATCAGCCTGCTCAGCTTTGTGACGACCCTGGCGCTCTCCACCGTAGTCGGCTTTGTGCTCTTGCGCATGGGCCTGGTTCGCAGTCCCTGGATGATGGCGCTCATCATGTCCACAACGTCGCTGGGTGTCGTCATGCCCGTCCTCAAGGAACAGGGGCTCATCGGCGGTCGCTTCGGCCAGACCATTCTGATCGCTTCCCTGGTCGCCGACTTCGCCACCATGCTCCTGATTACCGTGGTCGTAGCGACGATTTCACACGGTTTGACCCTCGACATTCTGCTGATTAGCGTGTTGTTCGTGGTCTTTTTCCTGCTCTACCGCCTCGGCATCGTTTCCCTCAACCGCTTCGACACGGTACGGCACACGCTGGAAGAACTGAGCCACACCACCGCACGCATCAAGATCCGCGGCGCGTTCACAGTCATGTTGCTCTTTGTCGTGCTGGCCGAAATGCTGGGCGCGGAGATCATACTCGGCGCCTTCATCGCCGGCGCCATGCTCTCTCTGCTTTCAACACGCGAAGATATGGAGGCCATGCACCAGTTGGAGGCGGTCGGATTCGGCTTCTTCATCCCCATCTTTTTCATTATGGTGGGCGTGGACTTCAACCTGGGCGTCCTGCTCAGTTCAACCGATGCTCTGCTGCTGCTGCCGTTTCTGGTATTGGCTGCTTTTCTAGTTAAGATCGGGCCCGCGCTTCTGTTCCGTCTGCAGTTCACCTGGCGCGAGACGCTTTCTGCCGGATTCCTGCTCTCCTCTCGCCTCTCTCTGATCATCGCCGCCTCTGCCATCGGCCTCTCGCTGGGCATCATCAGCGAATCGGTCAACACGATGATCATTCTGGTCGCCATTGTCACTGTAAGCATCGCGCCCCTGATCTTCAATCGCATTGCCCCGCGCACTTCGCCGGAAACACCCCATCCTATCGTGGTTTTCGGCGCCGAAAGGCTGGGTATCCAGGTGGCTGAACAGTTGCTGGGCCACCACGAACATGTCATTATCGTCGACGCAGACGCCAATCTGGTGGCGAGGGCGCGGCAACGCGCCTCCGAAGGTATCGAGGTCTTGCATGCCAGTATCGATGAAGAGGGAGAAGACCTTGCCAGGCGCCTCGATCTGGCCGACACAGTGGTTGTCACGCTCAGCGACACAGACCGCAACCGGCACATTTGCCACGTGGCCCGCACCCGCTACGGAATCAGCCACATTGTGACCCTTGTAAGAGAGACCAATCGTCTGGTGGAATTTGAAACGCTGAACGTGACAGTCTTCAACCCGTCATTGGACCAGGCCGCGCTTCTTAGCCTGTTGGCCCGAAATCCGGACATTTACGAACTGCTGACTCGCACTGACGACAACAAAGAGGTCTCCGAAGTATGGCTGGACAATCCCGTTTACGACGACATGGCCCTGCGCGAAATTGTTCTGCCGGGTGACGTCCTGATCCTGTCCATCCGCCGCGCCGGCGAGTTCATCGTGCCGCGCGGCAACACCCAGCTGGAATACGGCGATCACCTGACGCTCGTCGGCACCATCGACCACTTACACGAGGCGCGCGCGCTATTTGTCTGAGTCCAAGTGACGGGCCAGGCAAAACGACTGCCATTTTCCTATCGCGTAACGGCAGGCAGGCCAGCGCAGCTGTGTACTCTCTCCTCATCTCTCTCTACTCTCTCTTTTATCATTTGGGCGGTCGGGCCTGCGGCCCTCCCTTGTGCGGGGGGACACCCCCCGCAACGCCCCCCTCCAAAACCTCGCCTCACCCACCGTTCGTCCTCATACCAACAATGCAGCTCATCCAACGTAGCGGCCGCCAGCCGAATACGCAACCAGATAGCCTGAATCGCGACAGAGATTAATGGCTGGCCAGGACAGAAACTGTATACGGCTTAGAAGTAGCTGATATTTGGAAAAGACAGTTCGAAATGTAACAGAAAGCAGGACGCCTTCAGGCAGAATCAGGCCATTTCTCGCCTGTTTCTTGTGTTCTCCAACCAAGATCTTTGGCCACTCCCAAAGGTGTTCTTCGCGGCCCTTCGTGGAAAAAGGTTTTCTTCGTGGTCCTTCGTGGCCCTTCGTGGATAAAAGGTGTTCTTCGTGGCCCTTCGTGGCCCTTCGTGGATAAAAGGTGTTCTTCGCGGCCCTTCGTGGCCCTTCGTGGACAAAAAGGTGTTCTTCCTAGTCCTTCGCGGCCCTTCGTGGAAAAAGGTTTTCTTCGTGGTCCTTCGTGGCCCTTCGTGGAAAAAGGTTTTCTTCGTGGTCCTTCGTGGCCCTTCGTGGATAAAAGGTGTTCTTCCTAGTCCTTCGCGGCCCTTCGTGGACAACTGATCAGCTACGAAAGATCCCCTCCCTGCCGCCCGTTCATCTCCTGCCAGAGAGCGTGCGCCTTACGAACCACCCGACGCGTCTTCTCTTCCATCGGGAAGTCCCCCAACCTCTCGACCGACACCCACGCCACATCGTCAACGTCATCCGCCGCCGCAACATCGCCGCCAAGGTAGCGCGCCCAGAAATCGATCACCACAAAATGATAGCGAATTCGTCCGGCGGCGTCGCGGTGAATCGGCTCAAAGAGATCCACCAATTCAACGATTTCGATTTCCGCGCCGGTCTCCTCCCGCACCTCACGCGCAACCCCATCGCGCACCGGCTCGCCCAAGTCCAGCAGGCCGCCCGGCAACGCCCACATCCCTTTGGAAGGCGGCCGCCCACGCTCGACCATGAGGCTACGGCCTTCGTCATCGAGAACGACCGCAGCCACCGCCACCAACGGCGCCGGCGGATACTCGCGACTGATCGTCACCGGAAAGGTTGCCTTTGCCTGGCCTTCGTCGCTTCTCACGTTTAGCACCACTTTTCGATGAGCGCCGGCAGGTCCGACAGCTTTTCGATCACCGCGTCTGGCTCAATCTCGTCCACCAGGCGTTGATCCTCTGCCAGCGGGATCATGCGGCAGTGAACCGTAAGCGCGCCAATCTCCTGCCCGCCGGCAACATCATGCTTCAGGCTGTCGCCGACGCAAACCAGCTCATACGGTTCCGCGTCCCAGCGCTCCAGCACCGCATCATAGATTTCCTTCTCAGGCTTGCGCCACTCCACCGCCGCGCTGCTCAGACAGACATCCAGGTAAGTGCGCAGGCCGGCATAGTCAATGATGCGCTGAAAGATACGGTCACTGGAATAGTTGGCGATCAACGCCAGCGGAAAGCCCTCGGCCCGCAATTTCTCCAGCAGTTCGATTGCGCCGGGCATCGGTTCCCACGCGGTCATCTCCGGCGCGTAAAAGAGATCGACCGCGCGCCCCAGGACCTCCTCGTTCATACGTGAAGCCGGATAACCGACGAACTGCAACAGGAAACTCAACGTGTCGTCCGCGGTGTGCTCCTCCTGCTCATCGTCCGATTTCGTTTCGGCGAAGATGCGCGCCTCAACAAGATGCTCCGGAAATTCGTCGGGCAGGTCAGTCATACCCGTCGAGCGCATGTAGTCGAAAGCTGTCTGCGCGCCCGCGTTCATCAACTCTTCGTGAGGCCGGTTGAGCCGGGCAAGTGTATTGTCAAAATCGAAGACCAACCCTTGCACAAGCTTGCGCGGGCGCATCTGCGCCGATTCGCCGCTGAAAAACTGTTTTTGTTGCATTATGGTTTGCGTTCTGCTTATTTCGAAGCCTGGATAACGACCTGTTGACGCCGCGAAACGGTTTGGAATGATAGGCGTTTCGCTGTCATGCACGCGCATAAGTATGCGGAGAGCCGCCCCTGCCTGTCAAATCGGCGCAAGCTACTTTTTGCTCGGGGCTCTTTCATCCGAGTCGTGATTTGCAAGGTCAGTGTGCGGCCCATCCACGAAGGGCCGCGACGAACACTGTTTGGGCGAACTGCAGATCCTGGCCGTAGAACACGAAAACTACGCGAGAACCAACCTGATTCTGCCTGCGGGCAATCTGTTGCTTCCAGGGTTTGAACTGAGTTCTAAGAACGGCGGCATAGGCCATAATTGGGCCGCGATTCCAGGTGACAAAGTTGGCATTCGGAACCTCACGAGTGTAGGTTTCCTTGCCAGCGCGTGCTATACTCGGCTCTGACTCCGTATGAACTGCGTTTCATCTGAGTCACGACCAATCCGCCTTTCAGCTTCTTACGAAAATACCATGCCATATTCATTCAAAATCGGTTCCATTCCCTGTCATATCGTGACTGACGGCCGCCAGCTTGTTGACGGCGGCGGCTTCTTCGGTCTCGTGCCGCGCGTCCTCTGGGAGCGGGTCATCCGCCCCGACGAAAAAAACCGCATCCCGGTGCAGATGCGCTCCCTGCTTATCGAGTCATCGGCCGGCCTGATCCTGGTGGACGTCGGCCAGGGAGACAAAATCACCGCCAAAGAGCGAAGCATCTTTGGCATGGAGGACGGCAACCAGCGCTTGGCGGCCGACCTGCAACGTGTCGGATTCAGCCCGGACGATGTCGACATCGTCCTCATGACCCATCTGCACGCCGACCACGCCGGCGGCTGTACGCACTGGGGCAAGTCCAACGATCCCAAAAGCGAAGCCGTCCCCTCCTTCCCCAACGCCCGCTATCTCATCCAGCGCCTTGAGATGGCCGATGCCGCCTTCCCCAATGAACGCACCCGCGGCACCTACTTCCCCAACAACTGGGAGCCGCTGCGCAGCACGGGTCAGCTGGAGCTGGTGGACGGCGATCAGGGCCTGGCAAATGGCGTGCATTCGGTGACAGTGCCTGGCCATACCGAAAGTATCCAAGCCGTGTGGGTCGAAGACGCGGGCGAATCACTCCTCTTCCTCGGCGACGCCTGCAGCTGGGCCGCGCATCTGGACCGGCTGGCCTGGGTGCCGTCCTTCGATCTCGACCCTATGCGCAGCATCGAGAGCAAACGCAATCTGCGCCGGCAGGCCGAAGAAAAGAACGCCCTGCTCGTCTTCCAGCATGACGGCCAGGTCGTGACCGGCCGGCTGCGCCCCGGCCCGCGCGGTGCGACAGTGGAGCCGGAAATCACGGAGGACGCTTGGCCTGGGGAGTGACAGATCTGGATACTAGGTGACCCTGACCCCGTATGCCTTTTCAGCTCGCTATGTTGCTCAATGTTTCCCGAGCCATTTGCATCTTTCCGGTACCCATGGTGACTTTGAGACCAAGAACTAGATCCTTGTAACTGTTCCCGTCGAGCAAGGCATTTGAGACCCGTAGTGAACCCTCTCCAAATTGTAGTGGATACCAATGTATTCGTATCTGCGCTCCTTTCCCAAAGAGGAGCGTCATATCGGCTCGTGAAGCTTGTCAATAGCGGGCTATTCGAGATAAACCTTTCGATTTCGCTCGTTGCCGAGTATGAGGCCGTGGCAAAACGGATGCTTGCCCAAACTCAGTTGACAGACCAGGATCTCGAGGACATCTTGGATTTTCTGTGCGCCGTGGCCAATAAGAGGGAGGTTTTCTTTTTGTGGCGTCCGCTTCTACCCGATCCCGGAGATGACATGGTGCTGGAATTAGCTGTAGCCGCGGGAGTTCAATACATTGTAACATTTAATCGGCGACACTTTGCGAGCAGTGAGCAGTTTGGAATTCAGATTGTTACACCGCAAGTGTTTCTTGAACGGATAGGACAGTGACTATGACAACCATAAGACTTTCAATACCCGAATCACTTCACACAACAGTGTGTGAAATTGTCGAACGTGAAGACATGTCGCTTGAACAGTTCATCATGCTGGCAATGGCTGAGAAGGCGTCGGCGATTGCAACAGAAGCCTTTCTTGCGACGCGTGCAGAGCAGGGGAGCAAGGAGAAGTTCCTGGCGGCGATGGCAAAGGTCGCAGACATAGAGCCGCCGGATGAGCGGGATCGAAAGTGATGTCCGTTCCCGGTCTGTAGATTATGGCCCGCCCGCGACTTCAATCCGCCGAACCCGCTGCCGGGGCCATCGGCAGCGCCGTCGCAATCCTTGTACGCAAAAACACAGCGCACAGCGCCGCGAACAGAGGCATAACCGCGACTACATGCAAAACACCTGAGAGAGTGTAGAAGTCGGCGATCGGACCGGCCATACCCATGCCCAACGCGCCCGAGGCGAAGGTAAATCCGAGGATTGCCCCGCTGGCCAACCCCTGTCTGTTCGGGATGAACCTCTGCGCCATCACCACCAGAATGCTGTGGGGAATGCCGACCAGGAAGCCGGCCGCGAAGGCCAGCGGGAAAAACGCCCATCCACCGACGATGTCCAGCATCAGCCAGGAAAAGGGCGTCGCCGCCAGGAGCGACCACAGTAGTATTTTGGGCTGATCGTAGCGATCGCCCAAAATGCCCCCAGACATCGAGCCAAGCGCGATGGCCACGCTGGGGACGCCGACCATGAAGCCGAACTGTGTCGGCGAGAACCCCAGGTCCGCGAAGTATTTGGGCAGCATCCCGTAGAAGATCTGGTGAACCGAAGCTCGCAACGCCACCAGCACAGCGAAGGCCACCAGGGCCACCCATCGCCTGTTCGGCTGCGGCACACGTTTCGGCGCATTGGACGCGCGCTGTATTCGCCGCTGCAGGCGCGCTCGCTCCTCAGCGCTGAGAGGCTGCGGCGGCTCGTCCTCGACTCGCACCAGCGGCTTGCGCAGGCCAAAAGCCATCCACACCACAAACGGAAGCGTAGCGATCGCCATGATGCGCGGGCCCAGCATCCAGATCTCTTCCAACAGCACGCCGGCGATCATCGGCCCCATGGCCAGCCCCAACTGCCCCAGCAGGAAGAAGACAGATGTGCCCGTCGTCGCCTTGTGACCGCCCGCCGCCCCGGCATTCATCGCGCCCTGCGGATGAAAAGCGCCGCTGCCCAGCGAGGCGACCGTCATCAGCGTGATCAACGTGAAGTAGTTCTGCGAGAAGGTGGCCGCGTAGTAGAAGACAGCTGTCCAAAGCAGCCCGACCGCACCCAGCCAGCGCCCGCCGAAACGGTCGGCCAGCACACCGAAAAAGGGTTGTGAGAGCGACCCCATCAGCGCATAGGCCATGCCCCCCAGCCCGATCTGGGCGTTTGAAATATCGAAAGGCACTGCCAGCACGGCAAGAATCATGGCAATCGAAGCATTGAGAATGTCGATCGCCATGTGGCCGAACGATACCGCGCTGAGCCGTCGGAGATTCATCTGCTCTTTCCTGGAAGAGGAAGTAAACCGGTTTACTTTGCCGCAGGCCTTCCCGGATGCGTAGTGCAATTCTAACAGCATCTGCGCCCGTCTTCAAAGCAGAACTGAACAGGATTTTGCCCAGGACTCCTTGGGCATACATAGTCTGAAGCAGGGTTTTCAGGATAAGAAGTTAGTCTGGATGACAGACGGCCTATCGATGCTCGCGGCCAGGTTACGCGGGCGCGGCCGCAGTGAGATACACCAACACCCAGTCGCTCGTCTCCCCCCCCTCCTTCACCGCGCGGATCGAATAGTAGTACGTCGTCCCGGCCGCTACGTCTGCATGCGGGTACGTTGTGCCGGTCAGACTATCGCTGCCTACCGGCTCCTAGCCGGTCCCCGCGTCCCACCAGGTCAAAAGCTTGCAGCGCACCACATGCGCCGCGGCCTCCCAGCTAAGCTCCACCCCTTTCACCGTCGCCGTTGGCTCTGACGTGGGAATCACCGTTGACGTGGAGGAGAGGGCACGCGTGGGTGTGGACGAATCCGTGGGCGTAGGCGCGGACGTAGGCGTGGTCGTGGTCGTGAACGTCGCCGTCGCCGTCTAGTTGGACGGAGACCCAGGCGGCGTCGGACCAGCCTTGGCGGATTAGACCCAGCCGGTAACGTCACCACCCCCGACGGATTACCCCCAGGCAGTGCCGGTACAGGCTGATTAGACCCGTCATCCGCCAGCGGTGGCGGGGCCTGAGCCCTCATTTCGCCATCCGTCAGAAGAGTGATAGAGGCGACAGCCGCCAAGAAAGCAGCGAAAAGAAGAACGCAACTCCGCCCAGTGGACTTTAACCTCGTACTGTATTTCATGGTGGCGCCTCCGTGAAATATTCATCGTCGGCCTCTGTTTGCGGGCCGCAGCCGCGAGTGAACCGCAGTTGCGAATCACTATCCGCTGGAGGTCTTCTGAACCGCAGTTTCGGGAATCGTAACTACGTGTCAGGCCCCGTTGACGTCGCTTTTACCAGAAATGGGCAATAACGAAACAGACCAACTGAAGGCGCTACCTGCATTGAAATAGCAATTTTGTTCTACTATTCATTCTAGCGGATTGTAACTGCGTTTGTCTCGCTCAAATGTTCCAATTTCGGGCCCTTCCAATATCCAAATTTGGCATCGCTGGCTAGACATTCTTCCAAATTATGTATTGCGAGAGCCTGCCCACCGGACTGATCGTCAAGGAAACAGCTGGCTTGCAACGCTCCAAGGACTCACAGCTATCTGTAAGCCGCGGTAAGGCCCGGCTTCCTTGAGAAAGTGAATCGGAAGGAAAAAGTGACTCGTAGAGGGGTTACTTGCCTATCCGAAGGATCGAGCGAGGTCAGAAGCTGCTTGACGCAGCCAGCATATCAGTAAAGAAAATTCTATCTACTCAGCCATCTCCAATACGCGCACCTCAGCCAGGCGAGCGCAAGCGTTCCTCTTTCTCCTCACTCCTCAAGACTCTCTCCTCGCCTTTGCGTGGGACACTAGCGTCACTTGCCCCGTACATAGAGGAAACGCAGAAACACGCCAGAATTCTGGCTCGGACAACCTCTGGCCAGCACATTCTGGGATGCGCTACTTGCCACCTTTTTTTGACATACCCTTACTTAATGCTATACTGCGCTTCGTTCCCCCAAGTTCAGCCCGAAGAAGTGGTTAAGGGCTCTCTGAAACCACCGATCACTGTCCGATCGCCGCCAATATGCTCTCGCAGTGCAAACACGCTGCTTGCACTGCAAATGACTCGGCGCAACGCTTGCATTTCATGCGCAGCCCAATCCCCAAATACATAGTTCGCCAGTTGCTGACACCACTGGTCCAGGCACTTTGCGACAACTTGGCAGGTCGGCAACGGGTGAAGATAGCCCAGACAATCCGCGCCAAAGCACCTGATTTCACCAGAAATTCACTTTTGAAGCACACGCAACAATCATCCTTTCAGGAGGAGAACATGCAGCAGACAAGTCGTCGTCAGTTTCTCAAAGTGGGCGCAGGCCTCGGCGCGCTCACAATGTTGGCAGCCTGCGCACCGGTCGCATCCGAAATGGACGCCGGCAGCGCCGACGCCATGGAAGAACCCCTTGATCTCGTCGTCTGGTACCAGGACTGGGACGGCGCCAACCGCATCATGGGCTGGGTCCAGCCGGAGTTTGAGAAGGACCACGAAAATGTCACCGTCGACCTCCAGGCCATCGGCTACGGCGACCTGCTCAACAAGATGCTGCCTTCCATCGCCTCCGGCACCGAAGGCGACGTCATGATGATGTACACTGACTGGGTCGTCGCCACCGACATCACCCGCGTCTTCCTCGACATCACCGACCACGCCGGCGGCGCTGCCGAACTCGAAGAAAAGATGTGGCCGGCCGCCTTCCAGGCCGTCGAAGTGCCCGGCAACAAGGTATACTACCTGCCCTGGCTGGCCGGTATCCGCGGCGCCGCCATGACCGTCAACACGGTCCACTGCGACGAAGCAGGCGTCGATTACCTCAACTTCGGCACTTACGAAGAAGTGATTGATGCCGGCATCGCCATGACGCAGACGAACGATGAGGGCAAAGTCACCCGCTCAGGTTACTCGATTTCCAGCTCCCAATATCAGCTGTTGTGGTCTCTCATCTGGCAGCTGGGCGGGGACTTCTTCGACAGGGAGAGCGGCGTCTGGTCCCACGACAGCGACGTGGGCGAAGCCGCCGCACAGATCCTGCACGACGTCTACCATGTCCACAAGACCGTCGACTTCGAGCTGTTTACCAACGAATACGAGGCCTGCGGCCAGCAGCTCGTCTCGATCTGGGGCAACGGCGCCTGGACCATGAGCGTCCTGACCGACGTGGCCGACGTGCCGGCCGACAACATCGTTACGCCGCCCCTCGCAAACGCTGTCGAAAAGGTGCTCTACCCGCAGCATGTCGCCGGTTATGGGCTTTCGAAGCGGTTGGCCGACGACGCCGCCAAGCTGTCCGCCGCCGTCGACTTTGCCCTGCTCATCGTCAGCAATGGCGCGCTCCTGCAGGCGCTTGACTTCTACTCCGGCGTCGTTCCCTCCAAGGGCGTTTACAACGATCCCGGCATCGGCGATGTCAAGTACGGTCTGGTCTCCAAGCGCGTAGCCGAGGGCATGTGGCCCTACGCACGCTATCCCCAGGACCATGTCGCCCAGCAAGGCCCGGCCGCAGCCGAGTTCGACCGCGCCATGCGCCAGGAAATCAGCATCCAGGAAGCGCTGTCCAACATGGACGCCTACCTGCAGGAACAGGAAGATCAGGCCCGAGAACGTCTGGCAGCCTGACCTCAAAAAAGACAGTCTGAACGGGCGCCGCGTACATGGGTACGCGGCGCCCGCCAACCAGCGGAAACAAAAGTATGACTACGTTGCAAGATCACCCCGTCTCCGGTGGTCAAACGTTGCCGCAACTGCCCGCCAGCAGCCCAGCCAGTCTGTGGCGGCGCTTCAGGCGCGCTAGCCCCTTCGCGCTTATCTACTCCGTCGCCATCCTGATCTTCTATACCATCATCTTCATCATCCCCTTCGGCACCGGCATCTGGCTCGCCTTCCAGAACTGGGATTTCATCACCACGCCCAAATTCGTTGGCCTGCGCAACTTTGGCAGAGCCTTTACCGATCAATACTTCTGGTGGGCTCTGCAGAAGACTTTGCTGTTTTCGGTGGTTGAGATCGCCCTCGGCTTGTCGCTCGCGCTCCTGTTCGCGCTCGCCTTGAGCCAGATCCTCGGGAAATGGCAGAACATTTATCTCTCGCTCTACTACTTGCCCGTGATCACACCGCTGGTAGTCTCGCTCTATCTGTGGCGCTGGCTGTACCGGCCCACCGGCGGCGCCTTCAACACGCTACTGAGCAGCGTCGGCCTGCCCGAGCAACCATTCCTGGCCAGCCCGCAGCAGGCGCTGTGGGCCATCACCGCCGTGATCATCTGGGCGCATCTGGGCACCGGCATCGTCCTCTTTCTAGCCGGCATAAACGACGTGCCCGAAAGCCTTTTCGAGGCCGCCCGTCTTGACGGCGCCGGTTTCTGGCAGTCCTTCTTCAAAATAACCATGCCTCTGATTCGCCCCGTACTCGTCTATCAGATGGTGGTCAGCGTGATCGGGACCGTGCAGATGTTCGAGGCTTTCTTCCTCATACCGGGGCCCGGCTTCAGCACCCGCACCTTGGCGCTCTACACCTACGAATTGGGCTTCCGCGCCCTCAATCTGGGCTACGGCGCCGCCGTCTCACTGATCATATTCGTAATGCTATTGGGCGCGACCGTCTTCCAACTCCGCCGCTGGCAAATCCAATGGGAACATTGATAACCGATGGCCAGAACTGCTGACACCACCCGACTGCACACACCCTTATCTCCCTTCCAGCGCTGGATAGTTTCGGGCAAGTGGACCAAGACTGTCGTCTTCCTCATCCTGGCGTTCTTCAGCTTCGCCATGTTCTACCCCTTCATCTGGCTCCTCTTCTCCTCCTTCAAGACCGGCGCCGACATCTTGAGCCTGCCCGTCACCCTCCTGCCCAAACGGTGGACGCTAGAAGCCTATCTCATGGTGATGGACCCCACCCGCGCCAACCTGCCCATCGCCTACGTCAACAGCATCATCGTCACCTCCGGCACCGTCATCAGCGTCCTCATCACAGCATCGATGGGCGGCTTCATCTTCGCCCGCCTCGAGTTCCCCGGCCGCGACTACCTCTTCTATTTCGTACTGTCCACCACCATGGTCCCCTTCCTTACCCTGCTCATCCCCCTCTACATCGTCATGCGCGAGCTCAACCTGCTCAACAGCCTCTGGGGTGTATGGGTGCCCAGTATGTTCTCATCTTTCGGCATTTTTCTCTGCCGCCAATTCGTCTACGGCATTCCGCGCGAACTATATGACGCCGCCAAGATCGACGGCAGCGGCGATTTCGGCATTTACCGCAACATCATCCTGCCCCTGACCAAGCCGATCCTCTCCGCCCTCGCCATCTTCGTCTTCCTCGGCGCCTTCAACGCCTACCTCTGGCCCCTCGTCATCCTCAACGAAGAAAAGAAACTGACCCTCCCGCTCATCATCGCCCGCATGGCCAACCGTTTCGGCGGCACCGACTACCAGGCCGTCATGGCCGGCTCCGTCCTCGTCTCCATCCCGCCCCTGATAGTCTTCCTCATCTTCCAGAAAAACTTCGTCCGCGGCATCGCCCTCACCGGCCTCAAAGGCTAACCGCCTCCCCGCCGCTCACGCCCCCATCCTCGCCACTCACCACTGACCACTAACCACTGCAGTTATGGGCGGTCGGGCCTTCGGCCCTCCCTTGTGCAGGGGCTCCGCCCCCGCAACGCCCCCGCCCAAAAACATGCCTCATCGACCGTTCGGCGTAATTCCAGCTGTGCGGCTCATCCAAAGTGGCGGCTGCCAGCAGATACACGGTGAGATAGCCCGAATGGCGGCGTCAATGAAGGTCTGGTCCACACGGGCACTGTATATGGCTTAGTAGTTACTCTCTGTCTTAAATGACACCGCCATGACGCGCGCCCTTGGCGAATGTCGGCATACTCGTCGAGTTGGCGAGTACAGTGTACGGGGCTGGTCATGCGCTGGTCCCGGCCCATGCGTCCGCGAAATACGCCCTGCAGCCAGTGACCTATCGGTCTGTATTCGATAATAGCTCTGGCCTGTGTTTCCCAACCGCCACCCTTGTCGTCGAGTCCTGACATAAAGTCAGGCATAGACTGAGACGACGTAACGCGGGCGCAAACGTCTCGCAAACTCCCTTGTATGCAGCCAACCGGAAGATCCCCCACCACTATGCCAGAAAGGCGGTTGGACGGCTTGTCGCCTTCGTTCTACACTTAACTATCGGGGGGGCCAGACAATGAGAATGTAGAGAGGGAACCCTATCAAGAACGAGGCAAAAGAACTGTCGCTTCGGCGGAGGAATTAGCCTGGGCCGTCTTCCGAGCAGCCAGTTCAAAAGGCAACGGCACAGTCAACAATAACGTGTCAGATCGATTCAACTGCGAAAAGGACTAGTCCCATGACTCTGATCCGGCAGAACCTTGAGGCCGGCACATTCAAGTATATTGTTTTGCTTGTAATATCTGTCATCATCTTTACCAGCATAGGCGGAATTGCAAGCTATGCTCTGAACTCTATCTATTTCGCCATGACTGAGCCATACATCTTCCCTTGCTCAAGCGCAGAGAATAAAGAAGCTTGCAGGTTAGAAGAAGGAGAACTGGATCATGGTCAGTCAGTCTTGCTCTATTCCTGGCCAATCGTAGACACCACGCTTCTGCACTACGAGCCATCCAGGGCATGCGTCCCTGCTTTCCTCTATCACCTGGATGAGAAGTGAACATGAAGCTAAGAATCTTGCTGGCAACAATTGTCCTCAGCTTCCTGTTCGGGTGGATGTTTGGACGGAAGTACTTCACCTATGTCCTATTTGTTAGCGCAGAGCCTTTGCTGCACCCTTGCCCTTATTCGACAGAGTATTCGGCTTGCGCCTACGAGCCCGAAGGGCCCGACCCCAATGTTTACCTTCCATGGCATGGATGGCCTACCAGGCCCGACAAATTGATAATTTGGCCTGCCAGCGGAAAATGTCTGCAGGACATTCTATTCTATAGCCGTTTCCCGCCTGACCCCTACGGATTCAAACGATAACCGTAACGACTCAGCAACTGTCAATTCCCGACCCCGAACGAATTGAACGCAGGTGTTTCTCGCCCCTATCCTCTGCAATTCTTGGCGGTCTGCCGCAAGCGGCCTCCCTTGTGCAGGGGCTGCGCCCCCGCAACGCCCCCTTTGTCTTCCCACCGCACTGGTTCTTCCCCACCATCGTGGAATGCCGACAGTGTTTAGCCCAGACCCTTCGATTAGCCCGAATGCAAGCTGGGACGTTACTCCTTTCCCTCCCGATTTCGGTTCCAATAATTGGGACCCACCATACAAATGTAGGCGGCTCTTTGGGCAATACTGGACTTTGCGTAAACGTCTATGAAAAGTTGTAGGCGAGGGACGAATCAGTTGGACTGAAGAAGAGAGAAAAAGGGATGGACTAAGGTTGGCCCAATGACTTGGCCACGAAATGGAGAAACTTAGCTCCATTATTCTGGATAGGGCCGGAAGTGTTCAGATCTCGAAGTGCTCTTCAGCCAGCGTGCGATAGTTGAGGTATTGATCCAGCCTCTCATAGTCGTAGAATTCGAAGTAGGCGGTCAATCCCTTGCGCAGATGTCGCACTGTGTCATACCGGTTGAAGTAGAAACTCTCGCACTTGACGCTGCGCCAAAGACATTCCAGAAGATATTGTCGTGGCCGCGGCCATCCATGCTGAGGGGTCAACAAATGAAACGTATTCCCTTCTTACTGTTTCTTATTCTGATGATTTCAGGATGTGAGCCAAACAATGGAGGAACCACGACCATATACCGCGCGAATATGGGCGAGGAGTGGCCACTGACAATCGAAAAGGGCTACCTGCATTGTGATTGCGTTGAACGCGGTTCCCCGTTTTTTCAATGTGTCAGACGCGCTGTAGTCATTCATGACCCTCTGGAAGGCGTAACATACTCTGTGAACAATGTGTATGTACCACAAGTCGTTAGTGCGACAAACATCGAACCAATTCGGCGAACAGATCCAGAAAATCCATCCGTCAAGCTCGATTTGGGTCCGCTAATTGAGCGAGGTCTCGAACTATGCCCGTCCTGACACACCAGAACACAACCTCAATTGCTAGGTCCATAATCCCTTCACTGCACCAAAAAGCTGCGTCATTGTTCGACGCAGCTTTATCTCTGACGTACTCTGAAATGTGTCGTTCAGGCGCGTGCAGTTCTCTCCTAAGAATCCCACCTAATGGCCGATGATATATAAGTCAGTTCAACATAAAGGCAAGCGTAAATAAACCTTCCTTCGAGCAACAGTTCTTTCAACATGATAGCTTTACCTTCGACCTGCCCTGCACTGTAGCGCAGTCAAGCCCCTCTACCGATCCATTTGATCAAAGGGACGACGAACCATCTTGCCAATGCCGTTCTCAGGGAATCGAGAACCTTGAATGACGTTACAACAGAGATAACATAGATAACTTCAATAGGTAACAGGTAGAGCACAGCCAACCATATGAATTTGTTCGAAACGATCCCAAATTCAATAAAGAGTATCAACACGATGAGTGCCGCGATTCTCACCGCAGCCTGAGTCAGGACTCTTTTCTCCCCTGCACGATAGTTCATTCTCCCCGGCCTTTACTCCTCGCGAAGCAAAAGAGGCACTGATGTACTCACTCCCAAAAACACCTGTCGCCCCCGATAGTTTCGATCGCGGCTCTCGTCCTCACTCCGGCCGCTTCAGACCAGACAGTACACAAAGGTGCTTGTGGTCGTTGACACTTGGAGAATTCGATTCGGAATGTGAAAAATCCAGGACATCTGCGTACAATAGTGAGCCGATTCTCCCCTGATCCCCGCAATCTGCGACTACAAAAAAGGTGTTCTTCGTGGTCCTTCGTGGCCCTTAGCGGCCCTTCGTGGACAAAAAAAGGGGTTCTTCGCGGCTCTACGTGGCCCCTGCATCTGTCTTATCTTCCTTATCACCTCGTGGACAATGTATAAGACACCTGCCAGCGCTGCGACTGGAACTTGAGCATAGCAGAATGGCTCGATAGGCTCAATGATATGTGCGGTTTCCACATCGTGGCCCCCTCTCCATTGAGCCTGCGTGGTGACAGCGCTTCACAGTTCCATTGCAATACCTTTGGAACTGTGAAGAGGGCCCCAGAACCAGACCTGAAACGCAAGTGTGCAATTGAGCAGTTCATCAGGGTCGGCACGACTGACCCTGCTCTCCAGGTCGTTCTCAAAGCCCGAGCGCTACTCTACGTTCGGACACCTTGTTCTCAGCCAAAATAGTGGGCGTAATACATAAAGCCCACGAACAGCACATACAGTACCCCGGCGGTGTAGGTGAAGAAATCGTAGAGGAATAGTTTCACGTCGTCCGGCTCTCTTCTGTTGAGGTTAATCATTGGAATTTTCTCCTTCGTGTGCTGGACGCATACACAAGTTACCCCATTTTGACAACCGGATCAGTGAGCTTAACCCCAAAAAAAAACTGGACCACGAGCGATGGCGTCAAGTGGAGCATATCACCCAGCACGTAGAATGCTAGTTCAACGGTCAAGAATCAACCTCGACACAAGGCAGCCTGAAAGTTCCGCGTCATTGACCTTGACCTCTTGGTCATTTTCAAGAGCCATCGTGCAAAGATGCACCCTGGCCCTTCGACTCTAACCAAGTCCCATCAAGAACATATATCCTACGAATAGAAAAAACAACAGACCAACGATGTAGGTAAGCACATCGCCAAATGTCAATTTGTGACGCTTTTTGTCTTCTCCATTAGACGTAGCCACAAAGGACGCTCCCACTGAAATTCAAGAGTCCGGCGCTCCATTGCGCCGGCCTGCTATATTCTGGTCTGGCCGGTCAACATTCTTCGCCGAAAGTGTTTAACGGACCAGAACAACAACTACCCTCTACCCTTTTGACATTGATCTACGTGCCAAAACCGATTAGGTTTCAGGCGCAACGACCGCTAGCACGAAGTCCCATAATAACCATTTTCGCCTCTATTTGGGGATGCACACTATTGACCGAATCATGAGTATACTGATTCCTTGATGAATTCTTCTCATAAGCAAGAGAGAGCCAAGTGCAATACACGAAAGGAAACAAAAAGTGAATCGTTACGCTAAGCGGATCGCAGCTTTGCTTGCGGTTATCATTCTGTCTGCCTGTGTCGCCATCCCAGAGGATGCGCCGCCAACAAAGATGAAAGACGATATGTCCGACTTGGCCAGTGCGCTGGCGAAATCGTATCTCATCAGCAACGTGGACGAATTTCATGATCGTGTAGCCAAGCTGGAAGAGTGTATTTTGCGTGAACAGCTACCCAGTCGGAGCAGATACACCCCTGAAGAGTTGGATTCTCTGACCATCTATTTGGCAGGCGCTATTCATACGATGGCAGTGATCAACCGTATCACCGACTTGGAACATGGTAGGATAGAAGAGCTCTACGACCCTGATACGGAAACCGAAGAAGAGCGCATATTTCAGCAGCTTGACTGGGCCATAAGCTCTTGCCAAGGGGTCGACTAAATATGAACCGTGAAGTGGCCCCCAAAAAGCTGGACCTCGAACTACAGGGTACAATAGAGCACATCGCCCGGCACGTAAAAGGCCAGTTCAATGGCCAATAAACAACGGCGGCACACGGCTACTGCTGGAAGACGATCCCAGCCCACCCCCTGATTCATCACCAAGACAACCCAAATGTTCCCTTACAATTTTCAACCCAAACACGACCAACAAGACCAACACCCTCAACCCAAAACAACCATCAAAAGCATCTTCAAGGACTTCACGACCAAACCCATCCCACTTCCGATCTGGATCTGGAACCTCATAGTCATCGGAATCTACCTATGGGTCGGATACCTCCTGATTGCACTCGCGGTTATACTCGTGGTCGGAATAGCCTCCCTGTTCTTCTAACCCCTCCCCACACACCAAGACAAAACCGCCACATCCCGTGACGGCTTACCCTTTCTCGCCAATTTTCAACCCTTGGCTCCCCATCCCGTGCCGTGATACAGTCCACAACGCCTGCACACACCCAGGAAAGCAACATGCGGACGTAGATCACCGGCGTCTTGATGACCCTTGTCGCTGAACAAGAATTCATACTCTGGGATGGAAACACCATGTCGGGAATGTATTCATGGCCCAGAGCAGCACATATCCTGTGCACAGAACTTAACCAACAGCGCCCGACACCCAACCTAGCACACTGCCATGAACTGCCCCACCCGCAGATCAATAAACCGTCACCTCCCGTGACCGCCGCCTACCCGGAAAATCTCTGAGCATTCAATATCATGCGAGACTGGCTAATCCTTTGTTGCGAACCCGTGGTTGATCTTTGCGGAGTGTGGATGATCCTTATCATACTTGGGTCTGTCGCTTGGATCAGTCTAAGGGATCGATTTCGGAACTGACTTCGCACCAAAATACTGCCTCGCGGCAGCTAATTGCAGTTCCTCGGCGAGGCAATTGTCTTTCCTCGCCGGGAGGTAATGCACCCTCCTCAGTTTCAACGATCTTGACACCTTGTCACTAATCATGTTTGCGCTTATCGCAAAAGGGAAAACCGCCGCGACCAGGGTTGAATTGGCCCCAAAAACTGGACTACGAGCTAATGTGTAAAATGGAGCTTATTTTCCCCATTTCGTGGTCTGGTTATTGGGGCCAACCCTGGTACATCATCGGCGCCAAAAAACATGCCCAAAACAAAAAAGAGCCTCACAGACCAAATTTTCGTGATATAATCACCTACATCATCGGCTTCTTGTTCTTCCTATTCGTGTTCTACATGCTCACTCTAAATTGGCACGGCTAAAATCGACCAATTCCATACAAAACATCGCCCCTGCCCTAATACCTGAATCAAAACCGAATAAACTTCTACATAATATCGAGGATCAGACATTCATAAAGTATGGGGCTTGCTTGACGGTCACCTGTTTGCGCGGCCCCCGACTCCCGCCACTCTACCGGATTTCAAAGAAAGAGCACTTGTCCAATTGTGCGAATTTGCCCAAAAAAAAAAGAAAACACTCCGTCATACTCCGTCATAATCCGACTTTTTCCGACATTTTCCGCGCCCCCTTGAAAAACACGATCATATGTGCTATACTAAGAGCATGACCGATGATACCTCCCCCAAACCTTGGGACCAGCAGCCCGATGAACCGCTCGTCTGGTACAACCGCTTCCACATCTACCTCACCTTAGGCCCTTCCCGTAGCTTTACTGCTGCCTTTCACGAGTGGTCAGGCAGCGACGGTAAGCATTCCAGCACCGTCAGCCAGCGAGCCAAAGAATGGCGCTGGAAAGAACGCGCCCTGGCCTACGACCAGGCCAACCGCGAAGAAAAAGCCGCCTTCGAAGCCGACCGCGCCGCCGAAGCTCGCGAACGCCGCATACGCAGGAATAACAAAATCCTCGAGTCCGTCGCCGCCGCCCTTGACACCGCAGACTTGGAAAATCTCTCCACCGAGGAAGCCCGCGCCCTGCTCCCTTCCCTCCGCCTCCTCTATGCCACCACGGCCGACCTCCAACGCCGCGAACTCCAATCAACCCAAGACGACGACCAGCTCCCCTCTTCCAGCGACTGGCCGGTCATCGACCCAACAGCAGAGAAAATCCTCGACGACCACTATGACGATGAAGCATAAACAAAAAATACGAAAACTCTCCGGCCTCGAAAGAGCCGCCTACTCTCTCGACTTCTCACCCCAGCAACTCAAAAACTTTGTATCCGCCGGCTACCTCCCCCAGCCCAAACAGCTCGATTTCCATGCCGCTGCCCTCCGCTACGCCGTCACTACGCACGTGTCAGGCAGATTGGCATTCGCATAAGCCGCAACCCCTGCCGCCATCAAGCAAACCGAACCAAAGTGTTCTCTCTATCCTCACCTCTCTTCGCTCTCTCCTGTGTTTTATGGGCGGTCGGGCCTTCGGCCCTCCCTTGTGCAGGGGCTGCGCCCCCGCAACGCCCCCCTCCAAAACCATCGCTCACCAACCGTACGCCTTCATACCAGCAGAGCAGCTCAAGCAAGGTGGCGGCGGCCAACCAGTCGCGTCTCCAGAATCTCGAACCGTGGCAAGGATGACGGGGCCGGTCAAGAACTGTGGCTCAGTATGGCCGCCCTTGGTAGGCGCCGTTCTTGAGCTATTTTGGCGTCCGAATTTAGATGCGTTTGCCCAGACGCCACCTCAGAAACCCGTTTGACAGTTGTCCCGCTTTCCACTATTCTTCCATGAAACCAGACCCTGCACTGACCATATCGATCGCCGCCAAACCCATCGGCCCCGATTCGGCGGCGCTTGCAGATGCAATTCGATTACATTTTTCAAGGGCTTCATCGGCGCGCCGTTTTCGAAAAATTCTCCCCTGCCCACTTCACTTCACTTGGTTGCAGCCCGCACCACAACAATGCCGCCCAGTTGCAATCAGAGCCCTCACCATGTCATCCAGCGGCCAGGGGACCAGTTGCGAACGATTTTCACCAAATATGCCGCACGCAAAATCGCGCTGCGGTTTTTCGCTGTGAGGAGGCGTAAGAAATGAACGGTTCTCCCATCCGCCTCGGCATCATCGGCATGGGTCCCGCCAACATGGCGTCAACCATGACCATGCTGCAAGAAGAGCCGGATCTTCGTTACACAATCACCGCCGCCTGCGCCCGCCGTCCCGACATTTTAGAGCAGGCCGCGCGCCAGTTCAACATCCCCTACTGGAGCACCGACTACCGCGATATCGTCGGCCGCGATGATGTCGACGTGGTCTGCGTCTACTCGCCTGACGCCCTCCATGCCGAATCCTGTATCGCCGCGTTGCAGAACCGCAAGCACGTGATGTGCACCAAGCCGATGGTCACAAAGCTGGAGGACGCAAGGACGCTGGTCGACCTCGTACGCCAAACCGGCGCCAAATTCCTCGTCGGGCAGACCATGCGCTTCGACCGCCAGTTTCTCGATGCCAAAAAGCGCTACGATGACGGCGACCTCGGCAGCCTGATCGCCCTCGAGAGCTTCTACCTGCACGACATGCGCCCAATTTACGACTTCACGCCTTGGCGCCTGCACATGCCCCAGGACTTCATGTTCGGCGGCTGCGTGCACAGCATCGACGTCATCCGCGCCTTCGGCGGCGACATCAAAAGAGTCCACGCCATCGCCAACAAGGGCGGCCTGACCCCCGACTACCCCATTCAGGACAACTTCTTCCTAAATGTCGAGTTTACTTCCGGCGTCATCGGCCGCGTGTCCGGCCTCTACGGAATCGTCCATCCGCCCACGCCGATGATGCATTACGGCGTCTATGGCACAAAGGGCAGCCTGCAAGGCGAATACACCGACAACGAGCCCGGCGAGATCCGCGTCGTGCTGGACGATAAAATCGAAGAGGGCGTGGAGACGACGCCCTACGACGCCGAGACCGATCTCAGCGCCTACGGCCACGGCGCCACCGTGATCCGCTACATGCGCCACTTCCAGGACTGCCTCGACAACGACAAGGATCCTTCGCCCGGCGTGCTCGACGGCGCCAAGTCGGTGGCGGTGGGCGTGGCAGCCTGGGAGTCAATCCGGACCGGCAACGCCGTCGACGTGTTCAACGATTTTTGATATCTGATCAACAAACTGGGCCGCCTTCAGTTGTCGCGCCCTTCATGCTTTGGAAGGAGACGAATAGATGCCGTCCGTGAGATTCCAAATCCGCGGTTCGTGAGTAGTCGGCCTGCTTTACGCCCATGTTTCCGAGGCCGACGGCCCCTGCGAGATCGTCGGCCTATTCGACCCGGCAGATTCCCAGCTCGAAGAGGCCCTGGACAAATATCCTGACATCGCCGCATCTTCCTGACAACATATGAAGACAGTCCGTTTATCCAGTTCATCCTTAACCACTCCACATAGCCGAACTGGAGCGTCAAATCGGAGGATAAAAATTTGATCCAACGTGTCACTTTCCCCCTTGTTTTCTTCACAGGGTTCCTGCTATTGGCTACTTTTGGCCGCTCCGCCAATGCCCAGTCCGAAACCGTGCCAACGCCAACGCCGCAGTCCCGCCTGACTGTGCAAGGAGAAAACATCGCGGCGATGGGAAAGTTAGATGCCTCCGCGAATAGTCTCGATTTGGAAAAAGTGTTTGACGGCGACATGGAAACACTGTGGACTGCCCAGGACTTCGCACCCCACTGGCTCTCAATTGAATTCGATGAATTCTATTGGGTGAGCAAAATCGAGTTGGTTATTACGCAAAGCGAAGCCGGCTTGACTACACATGAACTCTGGTTGGGAGATGATTCCAACACCGCGACTCCCTATAAACGATTTGACAATGTTCATACTGAAAATGGGCAGATACTCGAAGTCTTCGTCGATCCCCCGCGACGCATCAACAGGGTATTCATCCTGACCACACAGAGTAAGGGCTGGGTTGCATGGTTCGAAGTGAAGGTATTCAACGCCATTGAGTTCAGCGATTGGAAACTCGACGAGACTGCCTCCGGGTTTGAGTTGCCCGTGCAAGCGACGCATGCTGGCGATGGCAGCGGCCGCCTCTTTGTCGTCGAACATAAAGGGCGGATTCGCATCCTCAAGGACGGCGTTATCAATGATGAGCCCTTCTTGGATATCTCAGACCGTGTGAAATGTTGCGGAGAACAAGGCCTCTACAATATCGTCTTCCCGCCAACATATGCCGACAACCGGCATTTCTACGTGAGTTATACAAATCCCACCGAGACCGTTATCAGTCGCTTCAAGACCACCTCCAATCCCGACATTGCCGATCCCGACAGTGAGGAGGTCCTGCTTACCATTCCGCAGAAGCATCAGAGCCACAATGGCGGCTCTATGTCGTTCAGCCCCACCGACGGCTACCTCTACATCGGCAGCGGGGATGGCGGCGGCGGCGACCAAAACTGGCTGAATCCACAGGACCCTGGTACCTTGCTGGGCAAGCTCCTGCGCATTGATGTGGAGTCTGGCGGCAAACCCTACGACATTCCCCAAAGCAATCCGTTTATAGGCGTTGACGGTTACCGCCCTGAAATCTGGGCCACGGGACTGCGCAATCCCTGGGGAATCGCCTTTGAACAGCAGACCGGCGCGCTCTACATCCCTGACGCCGGCCAAAACAAGAGAGAGGAGGTCAATTTTCAGGACGCGGATAGCGTTGGCGGGGAAAACTACGGCTACAATCTCTGGCAGGGAAACTACTGCATCTGGTCTTGCAACGTAGACAATTTAGTCTATCCCGTCTCCGTCTATGAACAGGGACAGGGGAGATGCGTCATTGTCGGCGGTGCCGTCATGTCGTCGATCTTCGTATACTCTGACTTTTGCAAGGGCAGCATCTGGGGATTGCAGCGAAAAGGAGACAGGTGGCATAGTACCCTGCTCATTGACGCAGGCACGGCCATAAGCAGCATCGGCTCTGACGAAACGGGCAATATCTACGCCACCGCCTATGCTCTCGGCAAAATCTATCATCTCGTTCCAAAGGTAACCGCGCCAGGAGCCGCAAACGAAGACGAAGCGGAAACTGAAAGCAATGACGAGGCGAGCGAGGCCGATACCCCCGAAAACGCTGCCGAAAACGAAGACGGCGCGAACGCCGAAAGCAATGACGAGGAGAGCGAGGCCGGTACCACTGAAAACGCTGCCGACGGTGAATAGCCCTGACAGCGAAGCTGACCGACTCTCCCCGGATCCCACCGCCGGGTTGGTGTCCCGGTTGGCGGCCCGTTCCCCACCACTCTTTCAGTTGCACATGCCCTGGCAGTGTGCAGTGTGTTTCAGCGTTCTCGTCCACACAGCTGCTCGCGACGTGATCGAAAAGAGCCCCCGCGAGGACGACCCTGCTGCCGGCGTCAGGATGCGGCTCGACCTGCTTGGCTCCGAGCCCCTCGCTGCTCAGACGTCAAACTGAAATCCTCACATTAGGAGGCACAATGGGTAAAGAGATCGGGGTAGGCGTAATCGGACTGGGCATGGGCGCCAACATGCTGGCGATCAATGAAGATGCGACCTCGCAGATGGAGGTGCGCGCTCTGTGCGACAGCGACGCGGCGCGGTTGCAACGGCTCGAAAATCACCACGGAATCACGCATATCACCGCGGACTACCGGGAACTGGTAGCGCGGCCCGATATCGACATGGTCGGCATCTATTCGCCCGACCATCTGCACATCGAGCATATCGAAGCCGCCGCCACCGCCGGCAAGCATATCATCTGCACAAAGCCGATGGTGGTCTCGCTGGAGCAGGCCAGGCGCGTAGTGCAGCTGGTGCAGTCCAACAACATTAAATTCCTGGTCGGGCAGACCAGCCGCTTCGTGCCCCGGTTCATGGCCGCGCATAAGCTGTACGAAGACGGCGACCTCGGGCGGCCGCTGTTCGCGGAGGCCCACTACGTCCACGACATGCGGCCGGTGATGGACCGCACCCCCTGGCGCCACGAGGCCCCGCAGGACTGGCTCTACGGCGGCGCCTGCCATCCTATCGACCTGCTCAGCTGGTTCTTCGGCGATGTCGAGGAGGTCTTCGTCTATGCTTCGTGCAGCCACATGGACGACCGCTATCCGGCCGACAAACATGACAACTTTCTGATCAACTTGCGCTTCCGGTCCGGCGTTATCGCCCGTATATTGGCGGTATACGGACTGGTGGAGCCGCCGCTGCCCATGCAGTCACTAGGCATCTACGGCGACAAAGGATCGATTGTCAACAACAAACTCGTTCTCGATAAGATCGAAGGGCAGCCGGAGATGCCCCTCGAGTTTAGGCATGAAGCGGGGCATGGGGGTGAGGTGTTGCGCTACATGCGCCACTTTGAAGAATGTCTCCGCACCGACAAACGGCCGCTTATCGACGAGGTAACTGGAGCGAAAGTCATCGCCACCGCCTCGGCCTGCTGGGATTCGATTCGCACCGGGCTGCCGGCGACAGTCGCAGAGGTAACTTAGCAGGAGGGTGGGAAGAACGCGGTTCAGGAGTAGTCTCTTTTCATCGGCGATGACCGTCGTCTCGACACTGGTGCCGATCGCCATCTTCTTCGTGACCAGCGCACCCTCTTGCAGGGTATTGCGATAACAGGAATCAAAGGATAATCGCCATGAGCGACGAACGAAAGAAGGAACAGCTGAAGATGATCTGGCCCGAGCAGTTGCTCGGTTCGCCGCCCGCTGTGCATGTGCCGATTGGCTACACGCTGCGCACCTACCGGCCCGGCGACGAAGAGGGCTTTTACGATGTCATGGACCTGGCCGGCTTCTCACGTTGGACCTACGAGCTGCTTGAACCCTGGTTCTCCCACATATTGCCCGACGGCTGGTTTCTGATCGAGCATCGCGCCAGCAGGGAAATCGTCGCCACGGCGATGGCCACGCACAGGCCGCAGGAAATCCATCCTTTTGGCGGCGAACTGGGCTGGGTGGCAGGACATCCCGCCCATTCGGGCAAGGGGCTGGGCATGGCTATTTGCGCCTCGGCGGTGCGTCGCCTGCTCCAGGGCGGCTACCAGAACATCTACCTCAACACCGATGACTGGCGCCTGCCCGCACTGAGCATTTATCTGCGGCTTGGGTGGATCCCCTTGCTTTATCTGCCTGACATGGAGGAACGCTGGCGAGACGTCTGCGCAAATATGGACTGGCCCTTTA
The DNA here is from genome assembly GCA_963662575.1 of Caldilineaceae bacterium. Lineage (GTDB taxonomy): Bacteria > Chloroflexota > Anaerolineae > Caldilineales > Caldilineaceae > Bin5. Next base: position 2,664,302 of record OY759723.1, on the reverse strand, counting down.
CGCCGCAGGCGTGGCCCGCGAGCCACAAGTAGCCTGTCTGAATCGTGTTTAACTTCATGACGCCGTGGACGGAATTGCGTCAAATGGCAGAGATTTCGACGTCAGACCACATCGACCTGCGCGAGCGAGGGATTGACGAGCGTCTGGCAGCAGAAATGCGGGAGAACTTTGCAGATATTGTGTTCACAGGAATCAAGAAAGAGTAGACGTGAGCGAAGAAAAAGAGAAGGAAGGACTGAAGATGGTCTGGCCCGAGTATCTGCTCAACTCGCCGCCCGCTGTCCGCCTTCCCGTCGGCTACACCATGCGCACATTCCAGCCTGGAGACGAAGCCGGCTTCTACGAGTTAATGGGTCTGGCCGGTTTCGGCCATTGGGACGACGAAATCATGCAGCCCTGGCGCGACATGGTGCTGCCAGACGGCTGGTTCCTGATCGTGGATGAGACCGGCGGCCAGATGGTTACTACCGCGATAGCCCATCACCGGCCCGATGCTCTCCACCCTTTCGGCGGCTCGTTGGGCTGGCTCGCCGGCCACCCCGACCACGCCGGCAAGGGCTTGGGCATGGCCATAAGTGCTGCCGTAGTGCGCCGACTGCTCGAGGCCAGCTACAAAAATATCTACCTCAACACCGAAGACTGGCGTTTACCCGCCCTCAGCATCTACCTTAGACTGGGCTGGGTGCCCCTCCTCTATATGCCCGACATGGAGGAGCGCTGGCGCGACGTCTGTGCCAAACTCGACTGGCCCTTTACGCCCAAGGACTGGCCCGCGAGCCACAGTCAGCCTGTCTGAACCCTTTTTCTCATCATGGAACAGTCGGCGGAATTGCAATCATGGCAGGGAGTCCGAATTCAGGCCACATCGATCTGCGCGAGCGAGGCATTGACGAGCGTCTGGCTGCCGAACTACGAGCTCGCTTCGCAACTTTCGCCGAAGACTGGGATGCGCCTGAAATGGACATTTATGACTGTTGGGAATCACATGATGCCGACTCATCCTCATCGCGATTAAGAGAGCAGGATGGCAATAGTTCAACCAGCCGAAGTTGACGACGTATTAGAAATCAAGCAGGTCCTCAGCGAAACCTGGACCGACACTTATGGCCCCTTCCTGCCCGCCGAAGTGATCCAGAAAGTGACGTCGCTCTGGCACAGCCCGGAAACGCTGGCCGCTGAGATAGAGAACCGGCGGGTCTTTTTCCACGTCGCGAAAAACGAACAGGGCGCCATAGTCGGGCTACTGACGGCAGGCCAGCCAAGCGATGAAATCGTAAGCATTGGACGCCTGTATGTATTGCCCGGCAATCAACGTCAGGGTATCGGCGGCAAGCTCTTGGACGCGTGCGTAGCCGCCTACCCAGAAGCGCAGAAACTCGTCCTTGAGGTAGAGGCGCAGAACGAAAAAGGTATGGCGTTCTACCGTAAACAAGGATTCGAGGAAGTCGCTCGCAAAGAGGAAAAGATTGAAGAAACTACTCTTGTGGTAGTCGAGATGGAAAAGCAACTTCATCGTTCTCCATAGTACAAGCCATTTCCCGTTTGCAGCCGGTTCACAACTGGAAACGTAAGAAAAGAAGGAAAACACCATGCTTACCCAGCAACAAATCCAAGCCTACCACGACGATGGCTATCTCATCGTCAAATCGTTCTTCGATGCCGAAGAGATCGAGCTGCTGCGCCGCACCGCCGTCGCCGACCGCCAGATGGACCAGAAATCCTTCGGCCGCGAGGACGGCGAAGGAGGCACCGTCCGCCTCACGCTGTGGAACCACCCCGGCAACGGCATCTACGGCATGTACGCCCGCTGCAACCGCGTCGTCAATGCGATGGAGCAGCTGCTCGGCGGCGAAGTCTACCACTACCATTCCAAGATGATTCTCAAGGACCCCGAAGTCGGCGGCGCCTGGGCCTGGCACCAGGACTACGGTTACTGGTATGACAACTACGTGCTCTATCCGCTGATGTCCAGCGTCTCGATCGCTGTCGACCCCGCCACGCGCGAAAACGGCTGCATGCAGGTGCTCAAAGGCTCCCACCACATGGGCCGCATCACCCATGTCGAGACCGGCCAGCAGGCCGGCGCAGACCTCGAGCGCGTCATCGAAGCCGAAAAGCGCCTCGAGCTGGTCCACTGCCAGGCAGAGCCGGGCGACGCGCTCTTTTTCCACTGCAACATCCTGCACCGCTCCGATCAGAACCGCTCCAACAACCCGCGCTGGTCACTCATCTGCTGCTACAACGCCGCCCGCAACGATCCCTACCGCGAGGCGCATCACCCAAGCTACACGCCGCTCGAAAAAGTACCCGACAGCGCCATCAAAGAGATTGGGATGACCCGATTCGAGGACGACGAAAGTGATGTCGCCTTCCTCGATCCCGACACCGTTCCAACCGCGAACGCATAAATACAAAGGACGGAACTAGCATGAGCAAGTACCGATTTCTGATCAGCGGAGGCGGCAGCGCCGGACGCAGTGTGGCCCAGGTAGCCGCATCCGACGGACGCGGCGAGATCGCAGGCGTCGTCGATCCCCAGCAGGCGCAACTGGACAGAATGAAAAAGCTGTACCCTGAGACCACCACCGGCAGCGACTATGCCCAGCTCCTGCGCGAGACCCAGCCCGACGTGGTTGTCGTGGCCGGGCCGGACCACCTGCACGCCGATCAGACAATCATGGCCCTGGAGCAAGGCTGCCATGCCCTGGTCGAAAAGCCGCTGGCCACAACCGCGGCCGACTGCCAGCGCATTCTCGACGCCGAAGCCCAGAGCGGGACCCACGTTATGACCGACCAGACCATGCGCTACATGCACCCCTGGCACGAGATGGCGCAGATGGCCAAATCGGGCGGAATTGGCGACATCTTCTTTGTCCAGGGCGACTACATCCATGACATGTGGAGCCACTACTCCCCCGAGGGGCAGCATCATACGCCGTGGCGCATCGACAAGCAGAACCCGCAGAACATTCTGCTGGGCGGAGGCTGCCATCCTCTCGATCTGATCCTGTGGACCGTCGACTCGCCGGTCACCGAGGTCTACGCCTACAGCAACAAGCTCAGCATCCCCGTCTTTCCTGACGACGACTGCTACATCGTCATCCTCCAATTCGAGAGCGGCGCAGCCGGCAAAGTCTACGTGACCAGCGGCTGCTCCGGTCATGGCATGGGCGAGGGCATGGGCGGTGGCTTTCTGGCCGTCTACGGTACGGAGGGAACGCTGTGGAAAGGCAAGCTATATCGCCGCGACGAAGAGCCGACCGACATCGAGGAACCCGCGACCGATGCCGTGGTCGGCGGTCATGGTTGGGGGCGCTCGGTGATCGACTATCTGGACCTGCTGGACGGCAAGATCAGCAATCCGATCCCTGCCAGCAAGGGCGCAAATATCGTGTCGGTGTGCGCGGCCGCGCTCGACTCGATCCGCACCAAGAAGCCGCAGTCACCCCACTGGTTCTGAGAAGCGCGCCACGGGAGAAAAGAGATGCTCACTTACGAACAGTTACGCCATTTTGCCGAGCACGGTTGGGTGCTGGAGGAAAATGTCCTCAGCCCTGAACAGATTGAGGCCTACAAGACCGGGCTGGAACGGCAGTCCCAGTATGTGCGCCCCCTCGCCCACAACGATGACGACGAAATCGTCCACATCGACTGTATGGTCAACGGCGACCCACTCTTCCGCGAGTGGCTCATGATCCCGCAAGTGTTGGAGGCGAACCGCCAACTGATGGGCGCCGAAATCAAGTACGAAACATGCCACGCCATGATCAAACGGCCCCACCCCGAGCGCCGTGCCCAGCACGACCCCTTACGCGATCCGGACAAGATGGGCTGGCATCGCGGTATGCGCCCCAAGTGGGGCACCTTCCCCCACGACACCGACCCGGACCTGGTCAACTGCGTGTTTCTCAACAACATTACCTACCTGACCGATGTCGCGCCCGGCGACGGCGGAACCATGATCCTGGACGGTTCGCACAGACTGGAAGGCTCATACGAGACGCTGAAGGAAAAGTGCCCCGTCGTCGAGGCCACCGCATCTGCCGGCAGCATCCTCCATTTTACCGAAACGCTGCTCCACGCCGGTGTGCCGATTTTGAGCGAAAATGTGCGGTATACTATGTTCTACGGCTTTACGCCCAACTGGTTTGTCAACTGGCCCGGCACCGAAGTCCCCGACTACGTCCTCAAGACCGTCCGCGACGATGAACTGCGCGGCATTCTCGGCGGCAACTCGGGCTACTCCGGTCAAGAGCCAATGCTCTGAAATTAGAAGATAAGGCGCACCCCACACCGGCGCGCAAGGAGACGACGATGGCGAGACGCAACTTCTCGATGCAGGCATACTGGGAAGACCAGGTCGAGAACTTTACGCCCAGGCTGCACTTTGACAGCCAGGCGATGGATTTTGAGAATTGGCGTCGTACTGCGCACACCAAGTATATGGAGCTCTTGGGCAGTTTCCCCGACCCCGTCCCGTTGGATGCCGAGGTCGAGAGCAGTGTCGAGGACGACGGCCTGATCCGCGAGCGGGTGGTCTTCAACTCCGAAGCGTTCATGAGTGTTCCCTGCCAGGTGCTGCGCCCCAAGACGATGGCTGCAGACGGCTCCAACGCCGCCATACTCTGCTCGCACGGACACGGGCCGTTTGGCAAAGATCCGGTGGCCGGGATCCGCTCCACCGCCGAAATGCAGGCCAACATCGAAATGCACAACTACGACTACGGCTGGCAAATGGCCAAAGCCGGCTATCTGACGATCTCACCCGACCTGCGCGGCTTCGGCGAACGCCGCGACGGCCGCGACCCGTTCCCCGGCCGCGATCCATGCAATGTCAACTACATACGCGGCACCATGCTCGACCGCTGGCCGCTGACCCTCAACATCTGGGACATGAAATGCTGCGTCGACTACCTGGAGACCCGCCCTGAAGTCGATCCCAAGCGCATCGGCATGATGGGCCTCTCGCAGGGCGGTACCATGACCACATTCGCCGTGGCCGCGGAGCCTCGCATCGCCGCCGCCGACATCATGGGCTACGTCAACCCCTGGAAGGCGTTCGCGTTCGAGCGCGTCAACTTCTGCGGCTCGCAGATCGTGCCCGGCATCTACGCCTGGTTCGACACCGATGACATCGCCGGCCTGATCGCGCCCCGTCCGCTGATGCTGGACATGGGCATGTACGACGACTGCTTCTTCATCCACGACACGCTCAAGGGGTACGAGGGAGTGAAGCGCATATATGATGCCGCCGGCGCGGCCGACCTGCTGTGGAAGCTGGTCCACCCCAGCGGTCACGGTTGGGGCGGCGTTGAGGGGACGGCAGAGTTTTTCGGGAAATACTTGTAAGTTCACTGCGGAGGAAAGGGAGGAAAAGACCCTTTACTCTTGCATAAAGCTCAGGTGATAACAATGGCCAATGAGATCAAAGTCGCCTTCTCGGGGGCGCGCCGCGCAGGTTCCTTCTTCAAGGCATTTCAGACCCACCCGGAAACCGAAATCGTTGCCCTCTGCGATCCCTACGCGCCAACCCTGGCGGCGTCTGGAGAAGCCACCGGCGTAACCCAACTATATAACATATTTGAGACGATGCTGGACGAGGCGAAGCCGGACGCGGTGGTGGTATCGTCGCCGATGCAGTACCACGCGCCCCAGGCTATCGCCGCGTTGCAACGAGGCATCCATGTCCTCAGCGAAGTGACGGCCGCGGTCTCAATGGACGAGTGCCGCTGGCTGACGCAGGCCTGCAACCACAGCGACGCCGTCTACATGATGGCCGAAAACTACATGTACATGAAGCCCAATGTGCTGGTGCAGGCACTCGTCGAGGCCGGCCTCTTCGGCGAAACCTACTATGCCGAGGGCGAATATCTTCACGAACTCTCAGTCCTCCACCACATGCCGGACGGCAGCCCGACGTGGCGCTACTACTGGCAGGTCGGCGTCAACGGCTGCACCTACCCCACCCATAGCTTAGGCCCCTGCCTCATGTGGATCAAGGAGCGGCCCGAACGCATCAGCTGCATCGGCACTGGCAACTGGACCGACCCCGAACACACGATGGAGGATACCGTTCTGCTCCTGTGCAAGACGCGCAGCGAAAAACTGATGCGCGTGCGCTTGGACATGCTCTCCAAGCGTCCGCACTCGATGACCAACTACACGCTGCAGGGCACAAAGGGATCCTACGAGAGCCGCCGACGCCCGGGTGAGGGCGACTGGATCTGGCTGGAAGATTTCTGCTCGGACCCCGATGTCTGGGTTCCGCTGGAGCAGTTCGAGGCCGAATACATGCCGGAGATTTGGCGTGATCCACCGCCCGAGGCGGTCAGCGCCGGCCACGGCGGGGGCGACTACTTCGAGGTAATGGACTTCGTGGACGCTGTGCAGGGACGCAAGCCGCCGCCAATCGACATCCACACCGCCATGGACATGACCCTGCCTGGACTGGTCAGCCAGGAATCAATCCGCCGCGGCGGCGAGTGGTTGGAAGTGCCCAACTCCAGGCAGTGGGGCAGCAGTGGCTAGCGCAGTTACTGGCCACGGATCCCTGTTCACTGAACATTAACAACTTAATTGAGCCGTTCGAGGGCCCCGGCAGGGCCCATGCCGCCGCCGATCGACATCCACGCGGCCAGAGGCATGACTCTGCCGGGGTTGGTCAGACAGGACTTGATTTGCCAGGGCGACGAGTAGTTGGAAGTACCCGGCTCTAGAGAGCGAGGAAGCAGCGGCTAGTGGCTAACGCCATTAATGGCAACAGATCACTTGCCACTTAGTTGAGGCGTTCGAGGACCCCAGCTGCGCCCATGCCGCCGCCGATGCACATGGTCACGAGGCCAAACTGCTTGTCCTGCCGCGCCAGTTCGTGCAGCATCTGCACCGTCAGTTTGGCGCCTGTGCAGCCCAGCGGGTGACCGAGCGCGATGGCGCCGCCGTTGACGTTGACGTTCTCTTCGTCCATACCCAGCTCGCGGATCACAGACAGCGCCTGCACCGCGAAGGCCTCGTTCAGCTCCACCAGATCGATCTCGTCCAGGTTGACACCGGCCAGCTTGAGCGCCTTGGGCACGGCCGTCACCGGGCCGATTCCCATCAATTCGGGCGCGACGCCGCCGACCGCGAAACTGCGGAAACGGGCCATCGGTTGAAGCCCCAGCCGCTCCGCCTTCTCCTCGCTCATCACCAGCACTGCCGCCGCGCCGTCGCTGGTCTGGCTGCTGTTGCCAGCGGTGACTGTCCCCTGCACGTGGAAGACCGGCCGCAGCTTTGCCAGCGCCTCCGCCGATGAATCGCGGCGTATACCTTCATCCCGGTCAAAGGTAGTCCTGTAAGTCTGGACGCTGCTGCCCTCGCCCAGCGTGATTTCCACCTCCAGCGGCACGATCTCATCGTCAAACTTGCCGGCGTCCTGCGCCGCGGCCGCGCGCTGGTGGCTTCGCAAAGCGAAGGCGTCCTGCTCTTCCCGCGTCACCTCATACTGACGCGCCAGGTTCTCCGCAGTCTGCCCCATGCCGATGTAAACGCCGGGATGCTCTTTGGCCAGCGTGGGGTTGGCCATGAACTTGTTGCTGCTCATCGGCACCTGCGACATGGTCTCCACGCCCCCGGCGATCACCGCCTCGCCCATCCCGCTCATGATCTGCTGCGCGGCCAGGGCGATCGTCTGCAAGCCGCTGGAGCAGAAACGGTTGACGGTTTGCGCCGGCACCTCGACCGGCAGGCCGGCGCGCAAACTGGCGATGCGGGCAACGTTCATCCCCTGCTCCGCCTCCGGCATGGCGCAGCCCAGAATCACGTCGTCGACATCTTGGGCATCCAACGCGGGCGCGCGTTCCATCACGGCGCGAACCGCCGCGGCGGCCATCTCCTCGGGACGGGTTGTGCGCAAGGTACCGCGCGGGGCCTTGCCAATGGCGGTGCGGGCGGCGGAAACGATAACAGCGCTAGTCATGATAAAGTGCTCCTTTGGGTATTTCGCATTGCCGTTGTATCCATGAGTCTGTTACGGCCAGACCGATCTAGTTTATTCGGAAGATTTGCCTCCGCTAACGTTCGCAGCAAGAGGTCTAAAAGGGCAGCGGGCGCGATGCTTGTCACACTGACCACGCATTAGTCCAAGATCCGAAACTGCTGAGACTGGGCGGTTGCCTGATTGAAGTTCCGGACAGAGGAGCATACTTACGGGGCTGCCGTAGGTGTCGGAGACGGCGCCGTACAGAATGGCAGGCCAAGTTCGTCCAGATCATTCTTAAAGACGTTTTTCAAAACCCCGGGTAGACATCCCTCCAGCCGGTTCCCTGAGAGATACAGTTCTTCAAGATTGGTGAGGTTGCTCAACTCTTTCGGGATCGATCCGGTCAACTGGTTGCCGGCGAGATTCAGGATCTCCAGGTTGGTGAGACTACCTAGTTCCGGCGGAATCGATCCGCTCAATTCATTCTCTGAGAGATCCAGTGTTCCCAGGTTGGTAAGAACTTCAAACTCTGACGGAATCGTTCCACTCAATTGATTCTTGGAAAGAACCAACTGTTCCAAACCTATGAGCTTGCTGAGTTCCGGAGGAATCGTCCCACTCAATTCGTTGTCCCGGAGATACAACCCTTTCAAGTCGGATAGATCGCCCAACTCGGACGGTATCGCTCCACGCAACCCGTTCTTAGGGAGAATCAGGCCAACAACGCGACCTCTATCAGTGATGACACCATGCCAGCCTTGAAGTGCAATTCGGTCCTTTAGCCAGTTGGTATGTTTTCGCCACTTTGTGCCATTTGTAGCTTTGTACAGTGAGACCAGCGCTTCCCTGTCCAAGCAAAACGGCAGTCCAATATTGTCCAAGTCATTTTCTTCTGTATCTCGCCACGCCTCAGGCACGCAGCCGCTAAGCGAATTGTCTGAAACGTACAGCTTTACCAAGTTGGTGAGCTTGCCTAATTCCGGCGAAATCAACCCACTCAATTCGTTATCCCAGAGGTACATATCTTTCAGATTGGTGAGATTGCCCAACTCGGGCGGAATCGAACCGCTCAGCTGGTTCGCCGAAAGGCCCAACACTATCAGTTCAGAGAGCTTGCCCAATTCTGGCGGGATCAAACCGCTCAACGAATTCTCTGAGAGAAAGAGCTCCCTCAAGCTAGCGAGTTCGCCCAACTCGGACGGTATCGAACCTTTCAACTCGTTGCCCCAGAGATACAGCACTTGCAGGTTGGCGAGTTCGCCCAACTCGGACGGTATCGATCCGCCCAACCGGTTTAGTGATAGGTGCAACTCTTGCAAGTTTGTGAGAATTCCTAACTCGGAAGGGATCCGACCGCTCAGCTTGTTGTCTGAGAGGTCCAGCGATTGCAGGCTCACGAGATTGCCCAACTCCGGCGGAATCGAACCGACCAACTCGTTGCCCAAAAGATACAACACTTGCAGATTTGTGAGATTGCCCAACTCGGAAGGTATCGAACCGATCAGCCGGTTCTGTGAGAGGTACAACACTTTCAGGTTGGCGAGCTCGCCCAACTCGGACGGGATAAAACCGACCAGCTTGTTTCCTGAAAGGTACATCTCTTGCAGGCTCGTGAGATTGCCCAACTCGACCGGTATTGAACCGCTCAGCTGGTTTCCGGAAATGCCCAGCACTACCAATTCAGTGAGACTGCCCAACTCGGATGGTATCGAACCGCTCAACCCGTTTTCTGAGAGGAATAGTTCTTTCAGGTTGGTGAGAAGGCCCAACTCGGACGGTATTGTACCAGTCAACTCGTTGCCCCAAAGGTACAGATCCTTCAGGTCGGTGAGTTTGCCCAACTTGGACGGAATCGATCCGCTCAGCTTGTTGGCCCAGAGGTACAGCGACTTCAAATTGGTGAGATTGCCCAGTTGCAGTGGAATCGTTCCGCTTAACTCGTTGTCTGAGAGGTCCAGCTCTTTCAGATTGGTAAGCCTTCCCAGTTGCAGCGGAATCGTTCCGCTTAACTCGTTATTTAAGAGGTATAGCTCTTTCAGATTGGTGAGATTGCCCAGTTCCAGCGGAATCGTTCCGCTCAACTCGTTATTTGAGAGGTAAAGCTCTTTCAGATTGGTGAGATTGCCCAGTTCCAGCGGAATCGTTCCGCTTAACTCGTTATTTGGAAGGTAAAACTCTTTTAGGTTGGTGAGCCTCCCCAATTCTGGCGGTATCGAACCGCTTAACTCGTTATCTGAGAGGTATAGCTCTTTCAGATTGATAAGCCTCCCCAGTTCTGACGGTATTGAGCCGCTTATCTCGTTATTTGAGAGGTGCAGTTCTCTCAAGTTCGTGAGATTGCCCAGTTGCAGCGGAAGCGAACCACTCAACTCGTTATCAAGGAGGTGCAGTTCTTTCAGGTTAGTGAGATTGCCCAGTTCTGGCGGTATCGTTCCGCTCAACTCATTATCTAAGAGATACAACACCTTCAGGTTGGTGAGATTGCCCAAATCGGACGGTATCGGCCCGCTCAACTCGTTGCCCCATAGGTACAGTTCTTTCAAGTTGGAGAGATTGCCCAACTCGGATGGTATCGGTCCGTTCAACTGGTTTGCTGAGAGGTACAACTCTTGCAGGGTGGTGACCCTGCCCAGTTCTGGCGGTATCGGTCCGCTCAACTGGTTTTCAGAGAGGCCCAACACTACCAGCTTAGTGAGCTTGCTCAACTCGGACGGTATCGTTCCGCTCAACTCGTTTTCTGTGAGGTGCAGCTCTTTCAGGTTGTCGAGCTTGCCCAACTCGGACGGTATCGTTCCGCTCAACTCGTTGCCCCATAGGTACAGCACTTCCAGATTGGTGAGCTTGCTCAACTCGGACGGTATCGTTCCGCTCAACTCGTTGCCCCATAGGTACAGCACTTCCAGATTGGTGAGCTTGCTCAACTCGGACGGTATCGTTCCGCTCAACTCGTTGCCCCATAGGTACAGTTCTTTCAGTTCGGTGAGACTGCCCAGTTCAAGCGGAATTGTACCGCTCAACTCGTTATCTGAGAGTCCCAGCTCTTCCAGATTGTTGAGCTTGCCCAGTTCTGGCGGTATCGGACCGATCAACTCGTTCTCTGAGAGGTGAAGCTTTTTCAGAATGGTGAGATTGCCCAGTTCCGGAGGTATCGAACCGCCCAACTCGTTCTCTGAGAGGTGAAGCTCTTCCAGACTCGTGAGATTGCCCAGTTCTGGCGGTATCGAACCGCCTAACTCGTTCTGCGAGAGATCAACTGCTATTACTCGGTCACTTCTGCCCGTAGTGACTCCGTGCCAAGCATCGAGGGGGGCGTCTGTCAGCCAATTATCGCTTATTAGCCAGTTCGCGCCATTTGTAGCTTTGTAGAGCGAGACCAGCGCTTCCCTGTCCGTGGTGGCGGGCGCGATAAGAACTGATGCAAACGCGCGGGAACTCTCCATACCAACTATCAGGGCACCCGCAAGAAATATTGCAATCAGGTTTCTTAACGCAGACTTCATGACTTTCCCCCTGCTGGCAGGATAGAGCAACTGAATGCCAAAATCTCATTTACCCAGGAAATGTTAACGGATCCAGGTTGCTCCAAGCACCAGAATCAAAAAAGCTGCAACCTCAATTTCGTAGCGGCTTCCCGCTCTTTAGCATGTGCCAGATCCGTTCCTGGCTCTTCGGGTAGCCGCAGAGAGTGATGAACGCTTCCCGCTCCAAGTCGAGGAAATACTGCTCGTCCATCCATGCAGGCTGGCTGAGTTCGCCGCCGCATAGGACGTAGGCCAATTGGTTGGCGATCAACGCATCGTGCGCGCTGATGAAGCCCGCCTCGCGGAACGAGTAGATGCCGACCCGCAGGTTGGCAAGATGATCACGGCCGGCAGCATAGATGTTGCCGGTGACCACGGGCGGCCTGTAGCCCTCGTCGGCCATGCGCAGCACCTCAGCCTTGGCCTCGCCCAGCAGATGATCGTTGTTCATCACAACACGGTCAAGCGGCCCCAAAAAGCCCAGCTGGCGCGCTTCTTCGGCCGAGGTCGAAACCTTGCCGAGGGCTATCAGTTCGAAAACCTGCTGCAGATAAGAAGCGGGGTTGGGGTTCTGCTCGTGCATGTGGGGACTGACCAGCCGGCGTACCAACTCCTTGCAGCCGCCGGCCGCCGGGATCAGGCCGACGCCCACTTCGACCTGGCCAATGTACAATTCAGCGTTCGCGACGATGCGGTCGGCCCCCATCGTCACCTCCGCGCCTCCGCCCAGGGCCAGCTGATAGGGCGCCGCCACCACCGGCTTGGGCGCGATGCGCAGCTGCTGGATCATCTGCTGCAGACCGGTAATGGCCGCGTCCAGTTTGTCCGCCTGACCGGACTGGGCCAGGGAACCGATCAGAAAAAGGTTGGCGCCGGCGCTGAAGTTTCCCCCCTGGTTGCCGATCACCAGCCCGGCTGCATTCCCGTGAAGGCGTTCGATGGCCGCGTTGGCGATTGCGCCGATCTCCATGTCGAGGGCGTTCATTTTAGTGTGGAACTCCAGGAGCAGAACACCGTCGCCCATGTCGAGCAGGCTGGCGGAGTCGTTCTCGGCCAAAGGACTGCGGCCGCGCTTGAGCGCGGGGATACTGACCACGTCTTCGCTATCGCCTGCAGCCTCGTACCCTCCACTCTGTGGGTTGTAAACCAACAGTTGGGAAGGTGTTGCCTTGTCTGCGGGGCTCTCCTCAACTTTGTAGAAGGTGGTGTGACCAGCGTCGAGCATATCCTGCACCCAGGAGGCAACCGTGAGCCCTTCCTCTGCCATGCGGGCAGCGGTCGCGGCTACGCCGAGCACGTCCCATGTTTCGAACGGCCCCATCTCCCACCCGAAACCCCACTTCATGGCGTTGTCGATATCCCTGGGACTAACCGCGATTTCCGGCAGACGCTTCGAAGCGTAGGAAAACGTGCGGCTGAACGTATGCCAGAGCAGAGCCGTAGCCTCGTCTCCTGATCCCTCCCCGTCCTGGCTAGCCGTTGGAGACGAAATCAGCCCGCGCAGGCGTTCAGACAGTGGCGCGTTCTTGACGGCGTCAACGCTGGTCCAGCTAGTGCGAGCAGGTTGCATATAGTCCACTTCGCCTTCGGAAGCAGCCTGCAAATCCAGTCCCCAAAAACTCCTTCTGCCCTTCCCGTCTACAACAGTCTTGTAGAAGCCTTGGCCACTTTTGACGCCGAGAAGACCGTTCTGAAGCAAGGTCATGAGCACAGCCGAACCAAGCGGCCCGCGTAAGACCTCCCGATCCTCATCGTCGGGGATCATATCGTACAGATTCTCTCCTACGAGCGCCGCCACGTCGATGCCTACCACATCCATCAGACGGAAAGTGGAGGTCTTAGGCCTCCCGATCAGGGGACCGGTCAGCCGGTCTACCTCCTCGACAGTGTAGTCGTTGGCAATGGCGAACTCCAACACGCTGCTCATGATGTAGCTGAACATACGGTTGCCGACGAAGTTGGGCACGTCCTTGGCGACAACAACGCCCTTGCCAAGCCGTTTCTCGGCGAACGCCTTCATTCGCTCGACAACAGCCGGGTCCGTTTCGGGGCCAGGAATCAGCTCGAGCAGGCGCAGGTACCGCGGCGGATTGAAGAAATGGGTGCCGAGAAAGCGCCGCTGAAAGGCCTCGCTGCGGCCGGCGCTGATGATTTGGATGGGGATGCCGGACGTATTGGTGCTGATAACTGTGTGCGCTGGCGCAACAGCCTCCAACCGTGCCATCAGTTCCTGTTTGGGGCGGGGTCGCTCGACAATCGCCTCGATAATCCAGTCGCTCTGCGCGGCCGCGGCCTCCAGATCGTCCTCGACAGTGCCCAACGTGATCAGGTCGGCCTGTTCCGGGCTGAAGAGGCTGGCCGGCTTCGCCTGCGTCATGCGCTCGAAACCTGCCTGAACCAGCCGATGGCGTACAGCCCTGTCCTGCAGCGACAGCCCTTTGGCCTGCTCCTCCGGCGTCAGTTCCGCCGGCGCGACATCGAGCAGATGGGTGGAGATACCGGCATTGGCCAAGTGACCTGCGATTGCCGCGCCCATTGTGCCGGCGCCGATGACGGTTGCGTGGCTGATTGTTCTGCTCATAGGGTCGCTCCGGTTAGTTTCTGGTTTTTATTGATCAGTATTGAGTTGCCGGTCGCTCTGTAGCCTAAGTCGACTGAGATACGGGGGGTAGCTCAGGCCCAAAATCCAAGAACCGAGCCGTCTCAGAACAGGGCGAAAAACAGATCCAGCAGACCGAAAAAGCGCAGAATCGAGTAGATAACTACGACGATCAGGAGGTACCGCACCCAGCGGTTGGCGTCCTTTACGGTAACGGCAAAACGCACCGCGGCCCAGGCGCCAATGCTTTGGCCAACCGCCATCAGCGCGCCTATCCCCCAATTTATTTCCAGCGGCGACAGGACGAAGACAACAAAGGCGACAATGTTAAGAGCCAGCACAAAAATCAGTTTGACGGCGTTGGCGTGGACAATCGTATAACCCACGCCCAGCACAAGCGCCGTCACCAGGAAGACGCCGACCCCGGCCTGAATAAAGCCGCCGTAGATGCCAATCGCGAAAAACAGAACTAGGACAAAGAGTTCAGGCCGTTCCTTGCGTACCTCCGACTTTTCTCGCAGCCATTTCGTCGGATTGAAGAAAATCGTAACCAGGACGATGATCAACATGCCGCCGATAGCCAGATTCATGGCGTCCTTGTCCAGGAGGGTGGCCACATAGGCGCCAATAAGCGCGCCCGGCATGCCCGCCGCGCTCAACCAGAGACCGAATCGCAAAGAGTCGACGTCCAGTATGTTTTCCTGTTGCTGCTTGGCGGTATCCCCTCCCCGCAACTGCATCCGCCCGCTGCGGGCGAAGGTCGTGATGCCCACCACATTCTGGATGATCACACCGATCCGGTTGGTAGCATTGGCGGCTCCGGAGTCCAGCCCGAGAAATACCAACATCGGCAGGGTAACGGCTGAACCGCTGCCGGCCAGTGTGTTGATGATGCCGGCGACGATGCCGGCGAGAATGGCCAGAACATACTGCAGAAGCGAAATATCCATATTGGCGCTCACAGACCCGGCACGATACGGGCTAAACGTTCGACGGTTTTTTCGAGATCGGTCATCGCGGTGGCGAAACTGAAACGCACGTAGCCTTCGCCCGCTTCGCCAAAGGCAATGCCCGGGGTTGAAGCGATTAGGCCATCCTCCAGCAGAATCTGCGAGATTTCGAGGCTCTTCTTGTCGGTCTGCGTAAACTGGGCAAAAAGGTAGAAGGCGCCCTCAATGGGGCTGCTGAGGATGCCGGGTATCTCCTCCAGCGCGTCCAGGAGGAAGTTACGACGCTGGGCATAGGCGGCCACCATCTCGTGCACACAGTCCTGGGGACCGTTGAGAGCGGCGGCACCGGCCACCATGGAGAAGCTGGCAGCGGAGGTAACGGTCTGGGTCTGGTAGGTGCGGGCCAGTTTGGCAACGGGCAGAGGGGCCGCCAGCCAGGCCAGCCGCCAGCCGGTCATAGCGTAGCTCTTGCTGAAGCCGTTGATGATGATGGTCCGTTCAGCCATGCCGGGCATACTGGCAATAGAGCGGTGACAGGCGCCGTCGTAGAGGATATGCTCGTATATCTCATCGCTGAGGACGTACAGATCATGCTTTTGGGCCACTGCGGCGATGTCGTCGAGCTCGTTCTGCGTCAGCACGCGGCCGGTCGGGTTGCTGGGTGAGCAGATCATGATCAGCTTGGTCTTCTCGCTCACATATTCCTCCAACTGCGCGGCGCCCACACGGAAATTGTCGGCGGCGGGCAGGGGCACATGCACCGGCACGCCTCGGTTCAACCGCACCATCGCCGCATAGCTTACCCAGGCCGGATCGAGAATCATCACCTCGTCGCCGTCGTTGAGCGTCGAAGCCAGGGCAGAGTAGATGGCCCACTTGCCGCCGGGCGTTACCACCAGTTGTTCTTGGACTGCCTTTACATCGTTCTCGCGTTCCAGCTTGGCGCAGATTGCCTCCAGCAGTTCCGGCTTGCCGAAAGAAGGCGGGTAGTGGGTGTCGCCGGCGGCGATGGCGTCGAACGCCGCCTGCTGAATATGTTTGGGCGTATCAGAATCAGGCTCGCCTCCGGCCAGATTGATCACGTCCAGGCCCTGCGCGGCCAGTTCGCGGCCTTTCTGCATCATCAGTGTCGTCGGGCTGCCCGGCACCGACTCGACCAGTCGAGAGAGAGGTTTCATCAATTTTCACCTATTTGGTGTGGTATACTTACGGTTGAAATGAGAAGGAGTCCAATATGGAAATCGAACAATACTTTAACTTTCTGAGTGAAGATGACATTCGCATCGCCGGTACGCGCGTGGGCATAGAGACGGTACTCTACGACTACATTTATCGCTCGCAGACTGCGGAGCAGATCGCCGACACCTATCCCTCGATCAATCTGGAGCAGGTTTAC
Source organism: Caldilineaceae bacterium (assembly GCA_963662575.1). GTDB lineage: Bacteria > Chloroflexota > Anaerolineae > Caldilineales > Caldilineaceae > Bin5. Next base: position 2,647,879 of record OY759723.1, on the reverse strand, counting down.
GCGACAATCCTGTACTACCTGGCAAATCGACAAGAAGTCGAAGCGTATATAGTAGACTGGCTTGAGCACGGCGAGAGAATGCGACGGGAGCAGGAAGAGAATCCTTCGCCCGTTACGCTGCGTCTTCGCCGGATAGCGGCCGAGCTTGACGCTTCGTGATTCGGTATCGTTACTTGCTTGACGAAAACGTAACCCCGATTCTGCGAGATGCGCTCAACCGAATAGAGCCTGAGATTACCGTATGGCGTGTCGGTGATCCTGGCGTTCCAGAAAACGGCACACCCGATCCCGTCATCCTGGAATGGTGTGCGAATCAAGGCTTTTCCTTGGTCACAAACAACCGGAAATCCATGCCAGGACATCTGCGTGAATTCATTGCGCTGGGACGGACTGCGCCAGCCATTTTCGTGCTCAACCCTCGTCTGACAGTTGGCGAAACCGTGTCGGAACTTCACCTTATTTGGGCGGCTGCCGAGCCTTACGAATATCAGAACAAGATCAATTTCATGTCCATCGTTGCCTAAATCTGGACCAGCATGCCCTCACTTCAAAACGTCAGCAATGGCCGCGCACAGATAGTCCATGTTGGCCTCGGTCATCCCGGCAACGTTTATGCGGCCGGAGCCGACGATATAGACCGAATGACGCTCGCGCAGTGCCTGCACTTGAGCCGTCGTCAGGCCGCTGTAGCTGAACATGCCCCGCTGGCGGGCGATGAATGAAAAGTCGCGTCCTGCCCCCTGCTGGTCCAGCGTCTCGACAAAGAGATGCCGCATGTCGTTGATGCGGTTGCGCATCTCGGCCAACTCTACCTCCCAACGCTGACGAAGGTCAGGATCTCCCAGAATCTCGGCGACGATCTGGCCGCCGTGCGCGGGAGGACTTGAGTAGTTAGTCCGCACGCAGATTTTCAGATGGCTGTTAGCGGCTTCCGCGGCATCCGCACTTGAGGCGACCAACGTCAACGCGCCCACGCGCTCATTGTACAGCCCAAAATTCTTCGAATAGGAGGTGGCCACAATAAATTCGCGGCAATGGTCGGCAACGGCCCTGACACCCGCCGCGTCCTCCTCCAGCCCGTCGCCGAAGCCCTGGTAGGCGAAATCCAGCAGCGGCATAATGCCGCGCTTGGCACAGACGGCAGCGACCGTCTGCCACTGTTCCTGAGAGAGGTCCGCGCCAGTGGGATTGTGACAACATCCGTGCAACAGAAGGACATCGCCGGCGGGGATGGTCTCCAGAACGGCGATCATGCGGTCAAAAGCTACACCGTTGCTCTGGGCCTCAAAATAGGGATAGGATTGTATCTGCAGAGCCGCCGAACCGAATACATTGGGATGGTTCGGCCAGGTCGGATCACTCAACCAGACGGCGGCCTGGGGAGAAATTCGCCGTACAAAATCCGCGGCTACGCGCAACGCGGCTGTGCCGCCGGGCGTCTGCACGGTTGCCGCGCGCCCGTGGCTGAGAATTGGATGCTCGCTGCCAAAGACAATCTGCTGGCTCAATGCACCGTATGCAGCCAGACCATCTATGGGCAGATAGCTCTTGGTCGCCTCTGATCGCAGCAGCCGTTGTTCGGCCTCCTTCACGGTCGCAAGCACAGGCGTCTGGCCGCTGCTATTTTTGTATACGCCGACGCCCAGATTGACCTTGTTCGGATTCGAGTCCTTTTTGAATTCTTCGGTCAGCCCCAGTATCGAGTCGGACGGGGCGGGGTTGATCGTTTCAAACATTGAGTTTTCCTCATCAATTGATTTTCAATTCTTCCGCAGCATGCTTAGAAAACGGTGGATAGGCAACGGTTTGACTCTATTGTGCCTCAACAAACAGGTCCACGAAGTCGAACGCTTCGACATCCACCAGGCCCTGGTCCGTCAGTTTCAACTTTGGGATTACTTCCAGGGCCATGAAACTCATCGCCATGAACGGGTCGTGAATGGTTGAACCGAATTCGTGGGCCGCGTCCACCAATGCATCATAATCGCTTCGGATTACTCCGAGCGGCCGGTCGCTCATCAGGCCGGCTACGGGCAGAGGCAGGGCCGCCAATGATTCCGCACCGTCGGAGATTGCCAGTCCACCCCCCATCTCAGCAACTGTTCGAGCCGCAGTCGTCATCGACTCGTCATCGGCACCGATGACAATCAGATTGTGATGGTCATGGGCGATAGTGCCGGCGATGGCCCCGCGCCGCAGACCGAACCCCTGGATAAATCCCAGGCCCATGGATCCGCTGCCCGTGTGCCGGTCGATTACTGCCATCTTCAGAATGTCCCGCGTCGGATCGGCCACGGCTTGACCGTCCTCGATACGCGCCTCCAGAATGCGCTCTTCGGTCAGGACTTGATGTTCTAGCGACCCTATAACCCGCACGTACGCGCCGTTAGCAGGAATGCGCAGATCAAAGCCATCCCACGCCACTCTGACTGAGGATGAAACCGCAGCGGGTACGGAAGCCTGAGCAAGGCTTTTCTCGTTTAACAGACGACCACCCTCAGCCCACAGCCGGCCGCCGGCATAGACGCGTGTAGCGGAGGGCGCACCCAGGTCGTCAAAGACCATCAGGTCGGCCCGCCTTCCGGCCGCGACGGCTCCGCGGTCATGCAGACCGAACCATTCGGCACTGTTGAGGGTAGCCATTCGGAAGGCTGTTACAGGATCGATCCCAAAGGAGATGGCCTCCCGCAAAATATAGTCGATGCTCCCCTGAGTCAACAGATCGCCGGGCATGCGGTCGTCGGTGCAGAAACAGATGCGGCGGTTGTTGCGCTCGTTGACCAGCGGTAGCAGCGGGCGCAGATTGCGGGCGTTGGTCGCCTCACGAATCAAGACATAGAATCCGCGCGCCAGCTTTTCGGCTGCCTCCGCCACAGTCGCGCATTCATGATCGCTTCCTGCCCCCGCGGCCGCGTAGGCGTTGAGGAGCAGTCCACTGAGCGCAGGGGCGTGACCATCCCTAGGCCGTCCGCTGAATGCAGCGATCTTGGCAAGCACTTCGGGGTCGCCTTGAACGGTGCCGGGAAAATTCATCAGTTCGGCCAGCCCGTGGACAGTACCTTCCTCCAGGAGCCCCGCCAGATCCTCGGCAGAGAGAGCGGCGCCGCTCGTTTCCATGTGTGTGGCAGGTACTGCTGAGGGGGCCATCAGCACGACTTGCAGAGGTAGATTTCGGCTGCATTCGGCCATGTAGCGGACGCCGGCCACGCCGGCCACATTGGCGATTTCGTGGGGATCTGCCGCGACTGTGGTCACCCCGCGTGGTACCACTGCGGCGGCGAATTGGGCTGGCAGGCAGAGGCTGCTCTCGATGTGGACATGCGCGTCGATCAGGCCGGGCGCGATGAAGGCGCCCTGAAGGTCTACCTCTTCTTTGGCTGCGTAGCCCGCGCCCACACCGGCGATGCGCCCACCATAGAGGGCTACGTCGGTGTCTTCGATATCCCCGGACAGAACGTTCACTAAGCGTCCCTTGCGCAGCACCAGGTCGGCAGGCCGGTCACCGCGGGCGACTGCGAGTAACTCGACGTTGAGCAAGGTTTACTCCTTTTTGTAACGGAACAGACAAGAGCAAGTACAGAGAAAACGCAGAGTCCTTAATCCACAGACTCGCGGGCATTATAGCACATTAGGCGGGGATAGAGGTCACTTTTGGCTGCCGAATTCTCAATGATACAATTCACTGGAATGTCTAATCGTTCCAACCAACTGAACCATGTCTATTCTCGTATTCGGCTCACTCAACATTGACCACGTCTACCAGGTCGAGCATCTTGTTCGCCCGGGAGAGACGCTGCCCAGCACGGAGTACCGCCGCTTTCAAGGAGGTAAGGGGGCGAATCAATCGGTTGCCCTGGCGCGCGCGGGCGCGGACGTCTTTCACGCGGGAAGGATTGGCCCTGAGGGACTCTGGCTAAGGGATGCTATCGCCGCCGAAGGCGTCGATGTTACACACGTCGGCCTCGATAACCAACCCACCGGTCACGCCATCATTCAGGTAGACCCCGCCGGCGAAAACTCGATACTGCTGTACGGCGGAGCCAACCTCACCGTGACCTCGGACGATGCTCACTCCGTGCTCTCCCACTTCGGCGAGAGCGACTGGCTGTTGCTCCAGAACGAAATCAGTTCCCTGCCCGCAATCCTGCGCGAAGCATCCGACCGAGGGTTGGCGGTTGCTTTCAACCCCGCGCCAATGACACCGGAGGTGCAGAGCTACCCGCTCGACGGCGTTTCCTTGTTCGTGGTCAACCAGACGGAGGGAGCGGCGCTGGCAGGGATCGACGAAGCTTCGCCAGCATCGATTGTAGGGAAACTGCAAGCCCGCTTTCCCGATGCCGCGATACTGCTCACATTGGGTGGGGACGGTTCTCTTTTTGTTGGTGACGGGGAGCGCATCAAGACGCAGGCGCAAGTGGTCGAAGCGGTTGACACGACAGCCGCGGGCGACACCTTTATCGGATACTTTCTGGCCGAACTGCTGGCAGGAGAATCATCCCGACAGGCGCTGGACATGGCATCGCGGGCAGCGGCGCTTTGCGTCACCAAGCCCGGCGCGGCGGTGTCGATCCCGCGACGGAGCGATCTTGAGGAGGCTCACCCTGCCGGAGAAGAGTGATCATTTGGCGCCTGCAGAGTGAGTTGCGCTTATGTCCCACCACAAAAGGCAACCGCGGTAAGCGCGTAGACTTTAGCGACCCGCACCAACTCCTCCACCGGCACGGCCTCGTTCAGTGTGTGTGCACCGGTGGCGGCGGGTCCGTGTGTCAGAGCGGGGATGCCGCCCAGGGAGGCATAGATGTTGCCGTCGTCAACGAATGGCTTGGCCCCCAGAGGCAATGGAGAGCCGGCGGCAGCAGTGTGGGCTTGCTGAAACGCGTGCACAAGGTGGCTGTCCGCATCGATCTGGTAGGCCCCGCCCTGTTCGGTGTATTCGACATCGATCTGTGTGCCGGTTGCGGCCGCGACCTCGGCCAACAGCTGCGAGAACTCTTCCCGAACGGCGGCGCCATCGCCCGGCGGGATCCAGCGGCGTGTTCCCTGCACCTGACATTCTGTCGGCGACTGGTTGTAGATTTCGCCTGACTGAATGCTGCCTACGAAAGTTGAATCATGGCCGGCAAAAGGATGGGCGTTCTTTCTTAGTTGTTCATTCCAGGCGTTCAGACGGGTAACCAAATGAGCGCCGGCGGCCACCACGTCAGGCGTATCCGGCGGGCGCAACACTTCATGCACCGGCGCGCCCGCGCGGCGAATCGTCGCCTGGAAGATTGCCACGCCCCGGCCGGCTACCGGCAGTGGATCGGCCAGATACTCCGGCAGCATGACGGCGTCGCCGTGAAGGCCCTCGCGAATCATAGCGCGCACTTGGCGGCCATCGCCCCACGGCCCTTCGTGGTGGTCATGAGCGGTCAGCAGCACTCTGCCGGCGGGCAACGCGTCCAAAGTCCGCAACACCCGCACCGCCTCCAAGGCCGCGGCAATGCCACCCTTCATATCGGCCGAACTGGAGCCGTAGAGGATGTCATTTTCCAACCGCGGCGGCACGTAGGGTAGATGCACGGTATCCAGATGGCCGTCAAACTGGAGTGTGGGACCAGGTCTGCCGCTTTCCAGCGCGGCGAAAACAATCGGAGTTTGCGGCCAGTCGGCATCGTGTCGCTGGACGGGAAAGCCGTCAGAATCCAGGATTTCCGCCAGGCGATCAGCGGCCGCGCCGGCGCTGCGCGTGGGGCTGGGCACTTCGATCAATGCCACGGCAGTGTCAATGATCCGCTGGCGATCGATAGTGTGGACCACCCGGTCAAGTATCTGGTTATTCATATGGTGAGGTGGGCGCGACTTTGACAGCTAGTCGTCAACGACGCGCCAGTCTCCGGGGATCGTCTTATCGTCTTCGTCCCAGATATCCCAGACCTCCCGGTCCGGTTCGTCTGGTGAAATGTGCCCCAGCCGCAACTGTGCACGCCGTACGGCAGCCTGCGGGGCCATCTGCACAAAAAGACGCCCTGCCAGGACGACGGCGGCGATATCATCAAGGGGCATGCCCGGCCACAGATCGATCGGCGAAAGCCAGTAGAGAATTGCCAACAACGGAAAACCGACTCTCAGCAGAATAGATACCTGAGGATCGCCCATCAGTTGCCATACAACGGCAAAATCGCGTAAAATATCGGAAAAGCGCCAGCCGCCGCTTTTAGGTGAAAGGGATGAATCGCGGGTCATTTCAACAGACCTCCAGTCGCTGTCAGATTGCCGCTTCAGCTGAATGTCTGGGCGCATTGTCTCACATAGTGGCACGATCTGGCAAGGCGCGGCTGAGCGCCCGGCCGGGCAGAGGTTGAGCGCGATCCGGCATTCGGTCACTGCCCGCGGCCTGGGAATGCAGAAACAAGTGAAACCGGATTTCGCCTTGGATCTGACAGTTCTGACTGTTGCATACACCGGTCATTGGAATTCAGAGCAACGGCGATTCAAAGGAAAGTAGATGCCGCAAACTAGCCAGATGATCGCCGAATATCCGGAGATCCAGCTGCACGTAATAGCAGAAATGCGCGGCGCGTTCCTGGATGGAGAGAAAAGTGTCAGAGAGATGATCGATAGCCTTGGCGGCCAAATCACGGATCCTACTTCGGTTCTGATGGCCTTCCAGGAAATCACAGATACCTATCCCCAGGCAAGGTCGGCGCTGGACCTCCTGCTTGCAGAGGGGGGCGAAGCGCGAGAAGCACAGTTCAGCCGCGATTACGGCAGCATCCGCCAGATGGGCCCAGCGAGGTTGGAACGGGAACAGCCCTGGAACACGCCGGAGAGCGTTGCCGAACTGCTCTATTACTACGGACTGATCGGCCGCACTTACAAGGGGGCCGGTCAGAACGCGCACACCATCGTCTACATTCCCAGCGATATCCTCCCCTGGCTGCCGCAGCCGACAACAGCAGATGGCGAGCAGGGGCTGGCCGTGCTACCTGTGCCTCCTCCGCCATCTTCGCGGATGTTGCGCCTGGAGGACGCTTTTCTTGAAGACGCGGGCACGCTGTTGGGATTCTTGCACACCGAGGGACTAAGGCTGCAAGAAGACGGCACGCCGAATGCGGAAGACATCGACCAACTGATGATGCGTCTGCAGTCGACAAATGGATACGTTTCTCCTTTCATTGCGCCAGTCGCCTCAGCCAGCATCGAAGAGGTCCGCGTCGCTCTGCTCCTACACCTGGCAAAGCGGCTAGGCTGGCTGCGGCGGGCCGACGATGAACGCGTGCGCCTCACTGGGAATCGAGTTTACTCGTTTCTGGAACAGCCCCGACCAGAGCAGCGCTTCACGCTGTGGGAGGCCTGGCGCACTTCGCAGGAATGGAACGACCTCGAGCGCACTCCAGGCCTCGACTGTTCGGGCGGCGACTGGCAAAACAATCCCCATCAGACGCGGGAGGCCGTACTGCAACTTCTCGGGCAGTTACAGCCCGGCGCCTGGTACAGTCAAGCCGATGTAGTCGACACCATCAAGGAAGCTATGCCCGACTTTCAACGTCCCACAGGCGACTACGACAACTGGTACATCCGCTATGAGAACCAGGAGGGATATCTGCGCGGTTTCGAGCATTGGGAGCAAGTGGAAGGTGTGCTGCTGCGTTTCCTGCTGAACGGCCCTCTCTACTGGCTGTCGGCCATGGACCTGGCTGAGCCCTCTGCGGGCGACGATCTGTTGTTTTCGCTCAGCGGCTGGGGCGCGCGCTGGCTTGGCCGAGACAGCGAAATGCCCAATGAAGGACGCAGGACCCCGATAGTCGTCGAGGAAAATTTCACAGTAGAGTTGCCCGCGGGAACGCCTCTGATGGACAGATTTCGGGTGGAACGGTTCAGCAGTTGGCAGGCCAGTTATCCCCGTTTCCTCTACCAAATCAACCAACGCAGTTTGAACAGAGCCGCCGGCGAGGGCGTCCAGCCGGATCGCATTCTGGCCTTCCTGAATTCGCGCACGCGCGAGATACCGGAAAAGGTAGTAGCGGGGCTTCAGAAATATGGCGAACAATTTGCAGATGGCACTTAATCCTTCTCCATTGGAGGCCTGAATCCAATTGGATTCCATAGAAAAGAGTGGTAGGATACCTGCAGTACAGATCGCAGAGAAGAGCCCGCAAGATTGCGGGCCGATTTTTCGATGCAAATGTGCTCAACCACTCCCCCAATGGCAACTTTTGCCTTTTATGAACCTGCTGCTCTGCAATTGTCCACCGGGTTGAATTGTGGAACACATTCGCGTAGCAGTAGAGACACACCGAATTTCATACCCAAATAGCAAAAAGGAGATGGTCATGATGGGAAGAAACATTTCATCCTTGCGAATTATTGCGCTCTTGCTGGCAATGGCATTCTTGCTGGCAGCCTGTCCGGCGGCGGCGCCAACCGGCGGCGAGGGCATGGCGGCGGATGAAGAGATGGCGGAAGAGGAAGTAATGGAGGAAGAGAGCAAGGTTCTGACCATACTCTACTGGCAGGCCGCCTCTTTGCCCGGACCGTACCTGTCGGGCGGCACAAAGGATCAGGACGCCGGCGCTGTCACCCTCGAACCCTTGGCCAACTACGACCCGGACGGCACGATCGTGCCAAAACTGGCCACCGAAATCCCGACAATTGAAAACGGCGGCATCTCCGAAGACCTGTTGTCGATCACCTGGACACTGAAGGAAGGGCTGCTGTGGTCGGATGGCAGCGATTTGACCGCCGACGACGTGGTATTTACCTGGCAGTACTGTTCCGATGAAGCCACGGGCTGCACAGCCAGCGAGGCTTTTCTCGGTGTCGAGAGTGTGGAGGCGGTCGACTCCCGCACAGTCTTGATCACCTTTGATTCGCCAACGCCCTACCCGTACAACGCTTTCGTCGGCGCGAATACGCCGGTCATCAGCAGCGTCCAATTTGCCGACTGCGTCGGCGCCGCCGCCCAGACCTGCAACGAGCAGAATACTTTGCCGCTGGGTACAGGCCCCTACCGCATCACCGACTTCAAAGTGAACGATGTAGCCGTCTACGAACGAAACCCGCATTACCACGGCGAACCAGCTTACTTTGACTCTGTTATCTTCAAGGGCGGCGGCGATGCCGCGTCGGCGGCACGCGCTGTGCTGGAGACTGGAGAGGCCGACTACGCCTGGAACCTGCAGGTCGAGCCCGACATTCTGCGCGACATGGAAGCAGCCGGGCTTGGCATAGTTGTGGCTGCTTTCGCCGGCAGTGTCGAGCGCATTCTGGTCAATCAGACCAATCCGGACTCTGCCTTAGGCGACGACCGGTCCGAGTATATGGATGGTGAAAACGCCCATCCTTTCCTGACATTCTCGCCGATTCCGCAGGCGATGTCGATGGCGATTGACCGCAGCCTGATCTCGGAACAGCTTTACGGTTTTGCCGGCCAGGCAACCTGCAATGTAATCCCGGCGCCGCTGCACTACGCCTCTATGGCCAACGATGGTTGTCTGACGCAGGACATCGACGGAGCCAATGCGCTGCTGGACGAAAATGACGTTGTTGATACCGACGGCGACGGCATCCGCGAGTACAACGGCATCCCGCTCAAGGTCTCCTACCAGACCTCCACAAATTCGGTACGCCAGAAGACGCAGGCGCTGATCCGCCAGTGGTGGAGCCAAATCGGCATCGAGACCGAACTGATAAACCACGATGCCAGCGTCTTCTTCGGTGGCGACCCCAACAGCCCCGACACCTACCAGAAGTTCTACACAGACTTGCAGATGTATACCACCGGCCCCAGCATCGACCCACAACAGCATCTCTCAAACTGGGTTTGCAGCCAGATCCCAATGCGCGAGAACGTGTGGGGCGGCGGCAACATCTTCCGCGGTTGCAGCTCCGAATTTGACGCGCTGTTTGAGCAGCTGACGCAGACCCCGGTCGGAGCGGAACGCGAGGCGATGGTCAAACAGCTCAATGACATCAACGTGCAGAGTTTCTACCAGATCCCTCTGGTCAATCGTGGTGGCGTCTCCGCCCATCTGAATACTTTGAAGGGCGTAAACATCAACGATTGGGACAGTGAGATGTGGAATATCGCCGAATGGCACCGCTAATTTGAAAAGAAGAGTGAGGAGAGTTTCTCTCTCCTCACTCTTCGTCATTCTCTCCTAACATATGCCGTGGGCCGTTACCTCATACGTCGCGTTTTGACCATCATCCCAACCCTCATCGCAATCAGTTTTGTGATCTTTGCGGTGTTGGACCTCGCGCCCGGTGATCCGACCAGTCAACTGCCAGAAACCATTCGCCCTGAAGTCCGCCAACAGATTCGCAAGGCGATGGGGCTGGATGAACCCTTGCCTGTCAAGTATACGCTGTGGATGCGCCAATTCTTTGTCAATGAGCCGTTGTCTCTGATCGAGAATGCGTTTGACATCCAGATCGGCGATACCGAGAAGCGTATCCGGGTAACCTCCTGGGGCAGTCGCGGTGTTCCTGTCATGGATATGATCGTAGAGCGTATGCCGCAAACGCTATGGGTTGTGGGGCTGGCCTATCTGGTCGCGATTGCGATCGCAGTGCCTGTCGGCGTAATCTCCGCAATCCGCCAATACTCGATCTTCGACCAGGCCGGGACCTTCTTCTCTCTCGTCGGTTATTCGATCCCGACCTTTTTCACCGGCCTCCTGATGATTCTGTTGTTCAGCGTGAAACTCAAGTGGTTTCCAATGATATACGACACAAATCTTCAGGTTGTGGATTGGGACAGTTTTGTCCAGCAGTTGAAGCAGAGCGCCATGCCCGTGGCCGTTCTCGGCTTTTTCCAGGCGGCGACGCTGGCCCGCTTTACGCGCTCGTCAATGCTAGACAACATCCCGATGGACTACGTACGCACGGCGACGGCCAAGGGATTTCATGAACGATATGTCGTCATCCGCCACATCCTGCGCAACAGCCTGATCCCTGTCGTCACCCTGATCGCGTTGGGCATTCCCGCCATCTTCAGCGGCGCCATCATTACTGAACAGATCTTCCGCGTAAATGGCCTGGGCGCCCTTCTCATCGGCGCGATTCAACTCAATGACATTCCTCTGGTGCAGACCGTCACCTTTATCTTTGCCTTCTTGATCGTCGTTTTCAATCTGGTTGCCGATGTTGCCTATGGCATACTCGACCCGCGTATCCGATACAGTTAGACTGCAGTGGCCCTTAGTCACTGGGTTACCTGGCCAGTCGTCACGAGTTGCTGGCCTCTGGAGTGAACATGGCCGTCCGCACGCAAACGGCATCCGCTGATAAACTGGCAGTAGAGCTGCCAGAACGCCAGCATCGAACCCTCTGGGGGGATGTATGGCTGCGTTTTCGCCGCCACACACTGGCAATTTTTGGCGTGTTCGTGCTTGGGGTGTTGGTTTTCGCCGTACTGGTTGGGCCGGTCGTCTACACCGTGGACCCGGAGTACAGCTTTATCGTCGATGACATTGACTCGATCAACCAGCCGCCGTCGGTGAAATACCGACTTGGCACCGACGATTTGGGGCGGGACACGCTGGCCCGCAATCTCTTCGGAGGACGCATTTCGCTCGCAGTGGGCGTGTTCGCCATGTTTGTCTCGATCACCTTTGGCACCCTCGTTGGCGTTCTTTCTGGTTTCTTCCAGCGGCTGGACAACCCCCTGATGCGCTTCACCGATCTGATGCTGGCGTTGCCCAGCCTTCCGCTTCTGCTGGTCATCATCATGCTGTTCCGAGACTCGCTCAAGGCGGTGCTCGGCCCGGAACTGGGCATTTTTCTGCTGGTTGTGCTTGTTATCGGCATCCTGGGGTGGATGCCGACGGCCAGGGTCGTGCGCGGCTCGGTGCTGTCGATCAAGGAGAAGGAGTTCGTGGAAGCCGCGGTCAGCGTGGGCACGCGCGAGCATTCGATTCTGTGGCAGCATATCCTGCCAAACGTTCTCAGTCCGATTATCGTTTCGGCAACGCTGGGCGTGGCTGCGGCCATTCTGACGGAGTCGGCGCTTTCTTTTCTGGGCCTGGGCTTTCCTTCCAATGTGCCTACGTGGGGGCGGCTTCTGTTTGAGAACAAAGATTTCATCACCCAGAATCCATGGCTGGTCATCTGGCCTGGACTGTTCATCTCCCTCACGATTCTCAGCATCAATTTCATCGGCGACGGTCTGCGCGACGCGCTTGACCCCCGGCAGCGCAGGTAGAGTGTAGCCAGTCGCAGGATGCAGGTTTCCAACCTCCTCTCGTAAGTTCTGTTCCCTCAACCAAGGCGACTGATCACCCGGCCCAGCACAAGGTTCATTGCCACCGGACCGAATACGCGACTGTCCGCGCCTGCTGCGGCGTTGTCACTGGCGAGGACGAGGAGCACCCCTTCAGCCCTGCTCTCGATAACAGCCGTCACCCGCTTGACGATGCGCAAGTCGGCTTGGCGCGGATGGCGCGCCACGACAATTTCGTCCTCGCGCGGGTTCCGTCTATGGTAGGCATCGGGATCCAACATCACCACCGCGCCGGCCGCCAAAGTCGGCGCCATCGAGTCGCCGGTCACTCGCAAGAGCCGCCGCCTGCGCATCAGCCACATCGCCATTTCCCGCCAGCCGCTGCGGGGCACCACTCCTTTCATCTTTGGCTCCAAAAAAAGACCGGATCCTGTAAGGGATCCGGCCGTTGCCTTTTTGCTTTCTACGTAGTGAACCGTCGGCACAGGCCTTCCGGTTCTGACCAGTCCAGGATCAGGTGGCCACGTAGTAGGTTACGTCCCGGCTCTTCGAGCCCCAGAAGACATTGTGGATATCCTCGATGGCGGCCATCAGATCATTGGCCGCGTCCACATCGACACCCTGCTTGACGGCCGAGCACAGCTTGGCAGCATTCCAGAACTTGTCATGCAGGTCCGGGGTCTGTTCCAGATGCTCCGGCTTGAAGTAGTCGGTCCAGAGGATGAGCAGCTCTTCCTTGGCCAGGTGCGCCTGCTGTTCCTTGATGCTGACGAAGCGGGAATAGGTATTGTGATCGGCAGACTCTGCCGGGCCGAGATCAATAATCTTCTTGGTCATCGACAGCGCTGCTTCGGCGGCGATGCGGGCGGAGGCCGGGTCGTAGACGCCGCAGGGGCCGTCACAGTGGGCGCTGACGGTATCAACCGCGGTCTTGGCAATCAGCTTGGCAATGGCTTCCTGAAACATGTGGAATCCTTTCTGTGTTCATGAAGGTCAGAAATTGTGATTCACCTAAAGGTCTGACTGCAACTTATCCGATCTGCTTGAACGCCATGATTGGTCGCTGTGCGCCCGGCAAGGCGTCGGCCGCTCATCATGTCGATCACGAGAACCAAACAAATCACGGTTCAGACAATTCTCTATCTCTGCAAGCAGGGAAAGTATACCGAAAACGGAGGAATGCGTCAATTTTTTGGGAAAAGTTCCCCACCCGCTGCTCTCTGGACCAAATCTGCAGCCATTTACCAATCGGACGCCATTTGAGGAGCGCTTGGCAGGCGCCTAATCCTGCATGGCAAAGATGTAATGCCACTCTTCTGCAATCATGATACAGTCCACCAAGGCATAGCCGGCCCCAAAACAGTCTTCGGCCGCCTGTCGTACAAAAAAGCGCCAGTCGAACAGCAGTGTGCCGCCATAGCTGCGCAGAGAGTCGACACTGTCGGGCAGGGGGAGGGCATAAGGGCGGCCATCCGGCGGCGGCGGTGACAACGGCGCCCGCGGACTGCCATCGCCCAGCGAGCGCGTACGCCCGCGTTGCAGGGATTCGGTGGGCCACGCCGGCGGAATACGAGCACTGGAAAGTGCCTGCTGTACTCTGGGACTGTTCAGATACCAGTCCACTTGAAAGCGATCGGTCGGCATACCGGCGTTAAGGCTGTCTGTCATCTCGCCATAGACGTTGCGCACGTAGGTCGTACTGAGGGCCCCCAGCCTGCTGATATTGAGCCGCCCGTTTACGCGCTGCAGCGGATCAAACGTCCATGTAACCCAGTCGGTCCAATCCTGACGCTGCAACTCTTCACGCTGAAACAGTTTTAACCGCAGGCCAATGCCGCGGCCGTGCCATGCGGGCAACACACCCATGATATGACTGCAAAACTTGAGCGTTCGCTCGCCTGAACTGTCGAGACCAAAAGCCGGCCAGCCGAAGGAAAAGCCGATCATCCCTTCCGTTTCCTCGGCGCCGTGATCGACGAATGCCCCCTGCAGCAGACCGCCACTCTTGGACTGCGTGACCAGCACGTGGATCGACATCGTATCGCCGTGCCCACCACCCCAGACAAGGTCTTGCACTACCTGTACGCGGCGGCAGTCTTCAACCGATGTCAGTGTTCGGATCTGGATTGGATCACTCATGAGATTCTTCCAACTGGCTGTTGAAATGGATACTAGCGTCCTGCCGCTGTTCAGTTGCTGCCGACTGTCACTTCCTGTCAAAGCGGGCGACGAGCGTCACCCCTGGTTGATGAGGCTGAAGATCGATCGGCTGCACAGCCGTGAGGCGATATCCCGCCTCGTCAACGTCGGCCAGTGCCTGCGCAAGGCGTGAGGGCTCGTCCGTAACCAGAACGCAGCGACGTATACGCATACGCGTGAGCAGGGAAAACAGCTCCGGCTCGATGACCCCATCAGGCGGCGAGAGCAATACGGCATCAAAATGGTATTCGCCGCGACGCAGCTTCCTTATCGTCGGCAGCATCTCGCCGAGCCAGGCGTCGGCATTGTCCAGCCCGTCCAGATTGGCCCGCAGTGCGGCTGCGAGCAGTTCTGCCTCTTCAACGGCGACGATTGTGGCGGCCTGGTCGGCCAAAATGACGGCGCGGGCGCCGATTCCGGCCCATAGTTCCAGGAGGTGTTCGAATGTTTTCAATTCGAGCATTTCAGCTGCCACAGCCGCCACGACTTCCTCGGCCAGCAGGTGTCCGCTGCGAACGCCGCCGCCGACCGAAGGGTAAGCGGTTAGCTGACGCCCCTCTACTTGCAAGCTGTAACTCCAGTCGCCTACCAGCAACTCCAGCGAAGGTTCATCACCCTCGTGGAGTAGAAAAACATTGACGGGCAGTTCTATTTCCAGGCTGGGCGGGTCGTCGCGGTCGCTGTGCAGGAGGAGCACACCTTTAGCCGTCTCGCTCAGGGAATCAGCTGTACCGCCTACGGCGAGCGTCACGTTTTCCACGGCAGGAAGTCCGGATTCTGGAGTAAGTTCCTCTTCCTCTGCTCTGTCTTCCCCGTTCCCATCATTTCGGAATCCAGCGAATAGTTCGGCCAACTGTGGGTGATGCAGCGGACAAGCGTCAATGGCTACATGTTCACCGTCGCGCCCGGCAAGGGTCAGATTTTCTGATTGTGCGAAGTTAAATCGCATTTGCGTGCGGAAACCGAAATCCAGAACGGCCGGCGCACCATTGAAAGAGTCCTCCTCATGCGCTCCGAGAGCGATCACTTCTGCCACCAGTTGTTCGGCGATCTGCCTGCTCTGTTTGCGCGCTTTGCCAAGGCCTCCTTCGCGGGCCAGTATGTTGACGACGATCTCCCGCTTCAGCGACAGTTGGCGCTCGTAATCGATCTGTTGCCACTGACAGCCGGCACACCCGGCGAGCTGCCAGGACGGGTTGACCAGCTTGCCGTCGGCCATCTTCACCGGTAGACGCGGCCCAAAGTGGGGACAGGGAGCCACCACCCTGTCTGAGCTGGCCTTCACCACCGTGCGCAGGATGCCTCGCCGCCAGCCTTCTGCTTCGCCGACAATTTCGACTTCGACAGTCTCCCCCGGGATGGCGTCAGCGACAAGGATGACCCGGCCTTCCTCGTCACGGCCAAATGCTTCTCCTGTCGCAGCTACGTGTGTCAGTTCGATTTCAACCTTCGAATTCATCCCTGAATTGTACCCGCTGGCGTTGAGTCCCACCAAGCGCCTGGGGAATCCGATTGTGTTATTTTTGGGGCGAGCGGCCCACCGAGAGCCAGCCCGCCGCTGACATGCCCGTACTTCCCGCCTTGCCTCACCAGGAAACGGTATGTTGTCCAGTTCCAGCAGAATAGTGTGCGATGGAGCTAGGTGAAATGGGTGCGTATCTCGCCCCTGCAGTAAGCCAAGGCGACGGCTACGCCGATACTTACCTTGCCCTGTACCTCAGGATCAGGTATATTTTTCATACCTTGTCCTTGCAGAAATCGGGCTGAGGCTTCCCAATACAGTTGCTGAGTTTCAGGTTGACTGAAATGGCCGACGCGCTGGCTCCCAGCCAGCAAAAATGTTTTTTCAGATACTCTGGCTCTTATTTTGTGCCAGAAGAAAAAGTTAACTGTAGGTATGCTGGTCTATTTATTGAAAATTGATTCCACCTTCAGCCCGTTCTCCCCGGCAAGACCCCAAAAGACTGCCAATAGATCGCGAATGCGGATTGCAAGGCCCGGCCGAGCCTCCCTGCACCACCAACCGTATCTTGGTCCGGCATGTGCCGCTCCACTCGCCGCAAGATTCCTGGGCAAGGAGCAAGCAATTAAACCTGGATCGACTTTTGAGGAAAGTCAGCCTGAGCAGGTGGGCCAGAGTTTCACTCCTTACAATGAACACACATCACATGAACGGTGAGAGCATTGCTTGTCCACGAGTTTGACACGAAGTATACTGATTAGTATGTCTACGAATGTCGATGTAGAGGCCGTCGACCGCCAAGATCTTACACGCAGCATATGTCTATGAGGCGGGGCGTCTCGCCCTCTCGTAAGCATTACCGGATTAAGCAAATCTTCAAGGTGAATCGAAACTGGTTTTAGGTTCCTGGTTGTCGGTGTGCGTCTGCCAATCGCGAATCAGGAACCGGCGGCTAAAGGCCGCAGGAGAGTCCAATGAAGCTGGCTTTACGGCTTGCATACCTATGGATTGCGCTACTTTGCCTGTTGCAGATCGTTTCTGTTTCGGCACAGGAGAGTGGCTATACATACATCGTGCAGCCGGGAGACAGTTGGCCGCTGGTCGCACAGCGCGTCGGCCTGACGGTAGATGAACTGCAAGCTGCAAACCCGGATTCGGTGCGCGCTAACGGTTGGCTGATTGTGGGCGAGAATCTCTTTATCCCGTGGTCGCCGGATTGGGAGGAGCAGTACTACATTGTCCAACGGGGCGATGGCTGGATCTCAGTTTCCGAGAAGTTCGGCTTGCCAATTGAAATTTTGCAGGGGGCAAATCCGAGTGCACAACGTGCAAACAATTCGCTGATAGTCGGAGAGCGACTGCTGATTCCGGGGTTACTGCCGACGCCAACCGTGGCGCCGACTGAGTCATCGACCGAGACATCGACCGAGACATCGACCGAGGCATCGACCGAGACACCGACCGAGACATCGACCGAGACATCGACCGAGACATCGACCAGGGCACCAGTCGAAATTTTGCCGCCTACTGCTACGCCCACTCCAGTCTTGGACCTCTTGGCCATCCTGTCGACGGAAGGTGAGCCGGCTCCATTCTTCGTTCCTCGCATCAGCCTGCCTTTGCCTACCCGTGTGACCCTGCCGCCTTGCCCGGACGTGCCCGATGACCTGGGCCAGACGCTGACCGCCCTGTTCAGAATTCCCACATTCAACCGCCACGCACAACTTACGTCTTTTCTGTCGGACTGCGGCGCTGAGTTTCAAATACTGGTCAACGCTGATCTCAACGCCGATCGTGTGGATGACGCCGTGCTCGTTTTCACAAATGCCTATGGGCTGCGGACAGGCACTGATTCAGCCCAGCCCGATAGTAAGAATGCCGCCGGCCAACAAGAACTCGTAATCCTCGACGGAGGCCAAGCGCACTCTCTCAGCTATGCAATCGCCGCCACCGGCAAGGTAGAATTGCTGGCAACACAAGACATCAACGCCGATGGTCTGACCGATGTGGTCTGGACGGACACTGTCTGCGGGTCGAATTCCTGCTTCGTCACCGTCCATGTCCGCAGTTGGGATGGTGTCGCATGGCGGGACTGGACCAAGGGAACGATCACAATGGCTTCGGCCAATGTATCCCTTGTCACCAGCAGCAAGCCGGGAAGGCCCAAGGAAATTCGCCTGACAGGAGGACAATACGCTGGAGCCGACGCTGGTCCACAGCGTACGCGAACGGTCATTTGGACCAGCACTGACGGTGCTCCTTACGCCTTTGGCAGCGAAAGAATGGCGCCAAGCCTATGCCTTTACCACACAGTGATCGATGCCAACCATGCCATGGCCGACGAAATCTATCTCGAAAAGGCACAATGGCTTTATACCGATGCCGTACAGAACCAGAACCTGCAAGCTTGTGGAAATCGCAGCGACGAGTTATCCGAATTGCGAAGCTTTTCCCTCTTCCGACTGGCCCTTATCGCTGGCTATCTGTCGGATCCGGAGCTGGCTGAGGCGCGCGTGCAGAGACTTGCCGCCACGTACAACAAACAGATATACGCGGAAGTGGCCGTGCGCTGGTTGGCCGCTTACCAGCAGGGCGGGGACGCCCAGGCAGCTTGTGAAACGGTCTACGACTTCGCCGCGGTTACACCTGAGGTAGTGGACATACTGGCTGACTACGGTTACGCCAATCCGACTTTCACAGCGGAGAAAGTTTGCCCAACTCTGAGCATTCAACTGACTGAAGGGCCCGATCCGCGCCTGACCCAGGTTGAAGGATTGCCCGGCTGCCCGCAGACATCTGCGGACTATCTAGCTGTTCTCCCTGAGGTGATCAGTGGCTTGTCCCTGGGCCAGACTTCAGTTCAGGAAGGCGGAAGCGACCAGCAGAAGGCCGACATTCTAAGACTAAGAACCCTTGTCGATGCCTGGCTGCAGGCTTGCGATGCAATGAGCGGTGAGCGCGGCGCACTATTGATCTTCGACCTGAACGAGGACGGTTTGGAAGATTTGATTGCTATGCCGACCAGCATCAGCGATGAAGGATTCGGACGGGGAGGAGCGGATGGTGTTGTTCTCGTCTTGCATCAGCGCGATGACGGCAGCTTCCAAACGGCCTATGCGCCTGAAGTAGAGGGCCAGCCCAAGTTCCTGGCAATAGGCGATGCCAATGAGGACGGCAAAGCGGACCTGATCTGGCAAGTGGAGCGTTGCACTACATTCTGTCTCGTAACAGTGAATGCAATCTCATGGGACAACGAAGCGGGCACCTACCTGCCCGTGATTGGGGCGGGCGCCACCATCATTGAAGGCACAGTTTTGGTTGACATGATCGATGAGGAGTCGCCTGTTCTGCCGCGTGTTCGCCGCCTTTGGTTAACCGGGGGCGTTAGCGGCACGGATGAAAAGGGGCTGAATATTCCCCACACAGAGATCTGGTACAGCATGGACGGCTTGCCATTGCGACGCTTCACCTGGTCCTATGACCGGGCCAACGATGCCAGCAACTGTTTGGGGCTGCGTTTGATTGAAGCGAATGCGGCTCTGCATGCGGCGGGGCCGGAGGGCAACCGGGCCAGCTATGCAGCTGCAATTGAGTTGTATAGGGCTACCCTTGAGTCGACTGATTTGAAGCCTTGCAGCGTACAAGGTACAGATCCGGAAGAAGAAGTGGTCATGTTACGAGGGCTGGCCAACTTCCGGCTTGTGCAGGCATTGACCCTGAACAACGAAAGAGCTGAGGCCGAGTCATTGCTGGATACACTTGAGGAAGACCAGCCGGAAGACAAATATACCAATGCGGCGCGCGCCTGGTTGAGGGCCTATACATCCGTTCCCAACCCGGTGGCGGCCTGCGCTGCCGTCATGTCGATCTTTTTGGATAGCCCTGAACTCTGGCAAATTACCGAGGAATTCGGGCGTGATCACCCGTCTCTGAACATGCGGCAAGTCTGCTACACGCCCAGCAGTGGTGAGGAGTTTGAATTCCGCCTTACTCCGAACTGGTAATTACGGGCGTGCCGGCGGCCATGGCTTCCAGCAGCATCATGCCGAAGCCTTCATAACTGCTGGGGAAGAGAAAAGCAGTGGCGCCCGCATAGAGCGACGCTTTGTCTTCCTCCTCCACCCAACCGATGAAGCAGACCTGGTCGGTCAGGTCGAGTTGGTTGACTAGCCGCTGTGGGTCCGGGAAAAAGGCCGTGTCCGCAGGCGGCAAACTGCCGGCAAGCACCAACTGCACTGCCGGATCCCCTCCCAAATCGAGATATCGTCGATAGGCGCGCACAATTCCCAGCACATTCTTGCGCACATCAAATCCGCCCAGATAGAGAAAGTAGCGTTCCGGCAAGGAATACTTTCGCGCCACTTGGCGATGGCGGGGAAGATCATCGTTCCCCGCTTCTCGCGCCTCTTCGCTATCTTCGCTGTTCGGCCCGTGATGAACGGCAAATACGCGCTGTTCGGGCAGTCCCAGATGGTCGATTATGTCCCGCCTGCTCGCTTCACTGACTGTCAATACGGCCGCGCAGCGCCGGGCGGTAATGCTGACCAGCCAGGTATACAGGCGCCCCGGCAATCCGCCGCGATAGGATGGCAGAAGCAGCGGAATCAGATCGTGAACGGTGACAACTGTCGGCGTGGGCTGCCATAGGGGAGCCGCCCAGTAGGGAACCAGCAGCAGATCGGCGCCGAGACGCTGCGCGCAACGGGGCACAGTCACTTGCTCCCAGTAGAGCTTCGCCAGTTGACGGGGCAGTCGCGGCGGTGGAGATACGACAGTTGTCAGTGGAGTAGAGTTCGGCGAAAGCGAAAAGATGTATTCGTTTGATTTTGGGGTACTGGGCAGAAGCAGGGTAAAACTGACCGGCCCCTTTCCGTATGGCTGCTGCGTTGCGCTTTTCTGCTCGGAGACATCTTCCGACACTTCAAGTTCGGCCAGATGGGGCAACAGCCGGAGCAGATATTGACCGCTGCCGGTGTCAGGTTGTCCCCAAAACCAGCCACTGACGACAATGTGCATGGCAATACCAGTAATCGGTGGACAAAACAGGGCCGCATGCGCTGTGGCCTAGCCGCTGGCTGCAGACGTTCTGGCCCACTCAACGGTACGGCGCAGCCCCTCCTTGAGGTCGACATCAGCTTCCCAACCCAGTTCCCGTCCCGCCTTCGAACAATCCAGCCAGGTAGCTCGCACTTCGCCAGCGGGGCGCGGCATATAGGAGGGCGCTTGGCCATAGCCGGTCTGTTCGGCGAGCAGTCGATAGAGAGTGTTGATGTCGGTAGGACGGCCTGTGCCTACATTGTAGGTGCCGTTCACATCGCAGGCCAGCGCCAGTACGTTGGCCCTGGCAACGTCATCCACATAGACGAAGTCCCGCGTTTGGGCGCCGTCGCCGGTGATGTGGGTCGCCTGATCGGCCAACATAGCGCCGGCGAAGATGGCGACGACACCGGCCTCCCCCTTGACATCCTGCCGAGGGCCATAGACGTTGGCGTAACGGAGGATGACATAAGGCAGGTCGTAGTTCTGACTATATAGCTCGATGTAATGCTCGCAACTGAGCTTGTTTGCGCCGTAATTGTCTTTGGGGTGTGGACGGCTCTCTTCAGTGAAGGGCAGAATCGGGGAACGGGGAGCCGCGTGGTCGATTATTTTGCTCTCGTCCAGGCATTCTTCCCGGGGTTCACCTTCTCCGTAGACGGCGCCGCCGGTGCTGGCAAAGATGAACTTGGAGCAGTTGTACTCTTTCACCAGTTCAAGCAGATGCAGTGTGCCGATAATGTTGACCTCGGCATAGGTGATGGGGTCCTCCATGCTCTCGCGCACATTCGCCAGGGCAGCCTGATGCACAACCGCCTGTGGACGTTCCGCTGCGAAAAGCTCGGCCAGACCAGCCTGATCGCGAATGTCCACCTCATAGAGCGGCAGATCAGCAGGGACATTGGTCCGTTTGCCGGTTCGCAGACTGTCGGCAGCTACGACATCGTGGCCGGCCTTGCGCAGCCAGCGCACGATGTGGCTGCCTATAAATCCCGCTCCGCCCGTAACCAGTATTTTCACGCAGCGCTCCTCTTGGGATACTTCTGATTCAGGATTTTCAGTATAAGGAGTTCGCGCGGAATGCGAAAATCGAGCCAGCCGCGCGGGAATGCCGACATGCGCGCGGCTCGGCCAGGACCTTACCTGCCATCGTCAACCTGAACCGGAATCGACGACAAGCGCTTCTCGGCATTGGCGTTTCCAAGCGTCAGCCGTATACTTCAAAATTTGGTGGCTCGCGGCGAACTGCCTCACTGACAACTTCCCCACCATTTGCCATTCACTGCAAGAGGAGACGGGTCGGGAATGCTAATTCACAACGCGACCGTTATCACATTTGACGACACGAACAGCGTTTTGCCGGACGGCGGCGTCTATTTGCGCGGCGATGAAATTGCCGCTGTCGACGAGAGCCAAGCGCTGTTGGGCCGCTATCCCGAGGCTGAACGATGGGATGCGCAGGGCAAGCTGTTGATGCCGGGCATGATTTGCGCACACACGCACTTCTACGGCGCATTTGCCAGAGGGATGTATATTCCCGGAGAGCCGGCCAAAGATTTTCCGGAGATTCTGCAGAAACTGTGGTGGCCTCTGGATCGCTCGCTGGATTTGGGCGGGGTGCAGAGTTCAGCCGAAGTTTGCCTGGTGGACGCGATCCGCAATGGTACGACCACGCTGATCGACCATCACGCCAGCCAGAATGCGATCGACGGCAGCCTGGACGCAATTTCGGAAGCGGTAGAAGCCAGCGGGCTGCGTTCGGCGCTCTGTTACGAAGTTACGGACCGGGACGGCCCGGCAGCGGCGCAGGCAGGCATCCGCGAAAACGTTCGTTTTGCCGCGGCCCTGCGCGACTCGCCGCTGGCGGAAAGGATCGCAGCCACTTTCGGCCTCCACGCCAGCATGACGCTCTCCGACGAAACGCTTGAAGCCTGTCGGGCGGAGAACGATCGTTTCCATGTTCACGCAGCTGAACACCCGGCGGACGCCTGGGACAGCCTGAGCCGCAGCGGTAAACGCACGGTCGAAAGATTGCACAGCTTTGGCATCACGGGGGCCGAAAGTATCTTGGCCCACTGCATACATATCGACGCCTGGGAGATGTCCCTACTGAAGGAGACGGGGACGTTCGTATCGCATCAACCGCGCTCGAATATGAACAACGCGGTGGGCGCGGCCAATGTACCGGCGATGCTGCGGGGAGAAATGCCGGTTTGCCTCGGCAATGACGGGTTCAGCAATGATATGTTTGCAGAGATGAAGGTGACGGACCAGCTGCACAAGGTAAACAGCGGAGATCCTCGCACGCTCGGCGCCGATAAAGTTGTGGAGATGGCGGTCTACAACAACCGCAGATTAGCTAACGCCTTTTTCGAAAAGCCGATTGGCATTCTAGCGCCCGGCGCGTTTGCCGACCTCATTCTGCTCGACTACTATCCGACGACGCCACTTCACAGCGACAATCTGCCCTGGCATATACTGTTTGGCATCAGCGGCGGCCATGTACACAGCACGATCTGCCACGGCGAGACGCTGATGCGCGATCGGACATTGCTGACCATGGATGAGGTGGAGATCGCTGCCCGTAGCCGCAGTCGTGCTCAGGAGACGTGGGAAAGATTCTGGCAATAATTCAGGCAGCCGCTATTGCCCAAGAAGGAGGAGATCGCGATGACCGGTCCAACATTGGCCGTAATTGGAGGTACTGGCGAGGAGGGTTCCGGCCTGGCTTTACGCTGGGCAGCGGCCGGCTATCCGGTTCTGATAGGAAGCCGCAGCCGGGAGAGAGCTGGCGCCGCTGCTGAAGAGCTGTCCTCGCTCCTGCCTGCCAGCAACTCGGCGCGCATCGGCGGCGATACCAACGCGGCCGCGTCTGCTGCAGCGGATGTGATCATCCTCAGCGTCCCTTACGATTCTCAGGCCGGAATCATGGAACAGATTCGGGAAGGCTGCCAGGGCAAGACGGTCGTCAGTGTCGTCGTTCCGCTGAAGCCGCCGCGGGTTAGCCATGTGTGGCGTCCGCCGGACGGGTCGGCGGCCGAAGAGGCGCAGGCGCTGTTGGGAGAAGGCGCGCGCGTGGTGGCGGCGTTTCAAAATATCAGTGCAACCCATCTGAAAGATCTAGACCATTCTGTCGACTGCGATATCCTCATCACCGGCGACGACAGAGCGGCCAAGCAGACCGCGATCGAACTGGCACAAGCTGCGGGAATGCGGGGCATCGACGCCGGCCCGCTTGTAAACAGCAGTGTAAGCGAAGGTTTGACGGCCCTCCTCATCGGCATCAACATCCGCAACAAGGTGAAGGGCAGCGGGATTCGAATCACGGGCGTGTAACCCCAGGGACTGGCGGGAAGCGGCCCCACCAGCAACCTACCAGCGGCCAAAATTATGAGCATCGGGGATGTCATCGCCAATTTGCGCCGGGATACAGGGTTTATGGCCAACGTCACCGCCTGGGAGACGTTGCCGGCCCGCCCCGGCAAGCTGGTGGAAATACCGGCTAATCTTCATCCGGCGCTGACTGGGGCGCTTCAACGCAGGGGGATTGAGCGGCTATACGGCCACCAAGGAGAAGCTGTTGGCCTTGCACTGGGCGGCCACCCCTCGATTGCAGTCGTGACGCCGACGGCCAGCGGCAAGACGCTGTGCTACATGCTGCCGGTCCTGCATGCACTGCTCAACGATGCGGAGGCAACGGCACTCTTCCTCTTCCCCACCAAAGCCCTTGCCCACGATCAGTTGGCGGAGATCCAGGACTGGATAGCGGAGATATCCGGCACGAATACGCAGGCTGCAGATCAGCCAGCAGAAGAACGACCTGCAGAAAACGCCAGTTCCCCCTCTAGCCGCATCGTCGCTGCTTATGACGGCGACACGCCTGCCGCGCAGCGCCGACCGATCCGACAGAATGCCAGACTGATTCTGACCAACCCGGACATGCTTCATGCCGCCATCCTGCCACATCACGGCGACTGGGAGCGTTTTCTGGCGGGTCTGCGCTACGTCATCATCGACGAAATGCACAGTTACCGCGGCGTTTTTGGCAGCCACGTCGCGAATGTCCTGCGCCGGCTGCGGCGGGTAGCAGGCCACTATGGCGGCCACCCCCAGTTCCTGCTTACCAGCGCCACGATTGCCAATCCCAGTCAACTGGCAGAGAGCCTTAGCGAACGCCCGGTGCGGGTGGTCGACAGTAACGGCGCGCCGCAAGGCAGAAAGCATATCCTGCTGTACGCGCCGCCCCTGTACGATCCGATTCAAGGCCTGCGCCGCAGCAGCGTATTGGAATCCCAGGACATAGCCGTCCGCTTTCTCCAGGGCGGACTGCAGACGATCGTATTCGGCCGCGCCCGGCTGACGGTCGAACTCCTGCTCAGCTACATCCGGGAACGGCTGCAGAGTAATAAAGGGGAGGACGAAGGGAATGCCTCTCACTTCCCGCGCCTGGCGGTGCGCGGCTATCGCGGCGGCTATCTTCCGCAGGAACGACGCCAGATCGAAGCCGGTCTGCGGGCAGGGACGGTGCGGGGCGTGGTTGCCACCAATGCGCTGGAGCTGGGCATCGACATTGGCCAGTTGGAGGCAGCGGTGATCTGCGGCTACCCGGGCACGATTGCGGCCGCGTGGCAGCAGTGGGGCCGGGTCGGTCGAACGACGGGAGAGTCTGTGGCGGTGCTGGTAGCAACGGCGGGTGCGCTTGATCAGTATATCGTCAACCAACCGCAGTATCTTCTACGGCGGTCGCCGGAACGCGCTTTCGCCAACGCAGACAATCTGATGCTATTGGTGGACCAGATGCGCTGCGCTGCATTTGAACTGCCGTTCGTGGAGGGGGAACGGTTTGGCCTGTCTCCCCACACGGCCGAGGTTCTTGAACTGCTTCACGAAGAGGAGAGCGTGCAGCAGTACGGCAACCGCTTCATGTGGAGCGGAGACGGCTACCCTTCCCGCCAGTTCGGCCTGCGCAGCATTAGCGGTGATCCGGTTGTGGTGCAGGCAGGCGAGTCGGATAAGGGTTTCGTTTCAAGATACGGTGCTCGACACGAAAGATCGGGGATGCGGCAAGCTTTAGACGAAGCTCTGACTCCAAGCCAGGCGGATGCCAAGTTTAAGGTGATTGGAGAGGTTGACGCGGCCAGTGCCCCGCTACAGGTGCATGAGGGGGCTGTCTACATGCACGAGGGCCGCAGCTATCTGGTGGAGCGGCTGGACCTGGACGAAAAGTTGGCATGGGTGTGGCCTGCCGAGGTCGAGTATTACACGGAGGCCAGCACGGAAACCGATATTGAAGTGCTATCGGTGCAGGAGAGCCGCGTGAGCGGCGGCGCAGAGGTGGGTTACGGGGAACTATTCGTGACCTCGCAGGTGACGCAGTACCGGCGTGTGCGGCGCTTCACCCATGAGAATCTCGGCATACTGCCGCTTGACTACCCGCCGACCACGCTGGACACGGCCGGCTACTGGCTGGAAGTGACCGCTGATACGCAGATGGCGCTGATGGAGGCGGGCGACTGGCGGGATCTGCCAAATGACTACGGTCCCGATTGGCAGGAACAGCGCGCCAAGACGCGGGCTCGAGACGGCTTCCGCTGTTCTGAATGCGGCGCTAAGGAGACTGGAAACCGACAGCACGATGTGCACCATCGGGTGCCTTTCCGCGTATTTGGCTTCGTGCCGGGCCTTAACCGGAACGACCGGGAGGCCAACCGGCTGAGCAATCTCGTCTTGTTATGCCGACGCTGTCATCACCGCCTGGAGGCGGGCGTGCGCGCGCGTACAGGCATGGATGGTGTGGCCTACGCGCTGAGCAATCTGGCTCCCCTGCATCTGATGTGTGACCGGCGCGACATTGACGTTGCTATCATTCGGGAGGGCGGGGAGAACGAACAGGTTGCACTCCCTTCTCCTGATGATTCTCACGCCTCGCAGGGGCAGCTTTTTGCTCCGCGCATCTATATCTATGAGCGCATCCCTGCCGGAATCGGCTTCAGCGCCCAACTGTACGAACGCCATGACGATCTGATGGCGGGCGCGGCAGATTTAATCCGCAGTTGCGCTTGCCGCTATGGATGTCCCGCCTGTGTGGGTCCTGTGCTGCTCGTGGATGATGTGCAGCTACCCGGCCGGGATTCCCCTAGTGCTTCAATTGGCCCAGGTACAGATTTTTCCGGGCAAGAGATTTCGCTGTGGGAAGACCCGCCGGCTCAGAGTGGGGCGCAGGGTGGAGCACGGTTGGAGCCTCGGCCCTTGTTGGAAACGAAACAGCTGGCGCTTGCGCTGTTGGCTGCGTTGAAAGGCCGCTGAGACGACTGACGGATAAGTGGATCCGTGCTTGATCCAGGCGCTTGGCAACATCCATGCAGTGGGAACGCGGGAATCTCGGCTGGCCAGACGAGATACGAAAGCTCCGGAGCACAGTTTGAACACAAATCAGAATATGCTCTGTCCACTAGTCGTCTTCTTCTACTGTGGTTAGCCGAATAGCCCCTGATCACGTCGCATCGGCGAGAACGAACGCCGATGGGCGAGGCAGGGGCCGAACTTTTCGATGGCGGCGAGATGGAAGGGCGCGGCGTAGCCTTTGTGGCTGTGGAAGCCATAGGCCGGGTAGTCTTCATGAAGTTGGCAGAGGAGTCGATCGCGATGAACTTTTGCCAGGATGGAGGCAGCGGCGATGGAAACGATTTTGAGGTCGCCCTTGGTGAAACTCTGCTGGGGAAGATTGAGTGACTTGAGCTGCACCCAGTCGAGCAGCAGATGATCAGGTGGAGGAGAGAGCGCCTGGACAGCGCGGCGCATCGCCGAGCGGGTGGCAGGGGCGATGCCGTTGGCGTCGATTTCGGCGGCGGTGGACTCGCCTAGTGACCAGGCTGCAGCTTGCTCCTGGATGCGTACGGCTAGCTCTTCGCGCCGCGTAGGCGACAGCAGCTTGCTATCCTGGACTTCGGCCCAGAGACCCGCGTGCCTGGCGTTTGCGGGCAGAACGACGGCACCGGCCACAACGGGGCCGGCGAGCGCGCCGCGTCCGGCCTCGTCAACGCCGGCAACACGGAAGAAGCCGGCGCGCCACAGTTTTCGCTCCTCATCGAGGGAAGGATAGAGCCTCTTCAGATCCTGTTCCTCTTCGCACAACTTCGTTACGTTGCCACATAGTTCGCGGTTCTTGGAGTTGCATCTACTTCTTCTGGGACGTCCTAAAAATTACACAGTCGATGTGCAATTTTCACCGGCTGCATCTGCGTCCGCAGAGAAGCCTGAAGCTATACACAGGCGAACTTTGATTGCCACCGACTGCATCTTCTTTCGCAGGGAAGTCCCTACAATTGCACAGTCGATGTGCAATTTTCACCAGCAGCATCTGCGTCCGCAGAGAAGCCTGAAGCGATACACAGGCAAACTTTGAATGCCACCGACTGCATCTTCTTTCGCTGGGACATCCGAAAATTTACACAGTTGATGTGTAATTTTCACCGGCTGCATCTGCATCCGCAGGGGAGCCTCAGGCTATACACATGTAAATATTGTATGCCAGCGATTGCATCTTCTTTCGCAGGGACCCCTTAAAAATTGCACAGTCGATGTGCAATTTGCGCCTGTTGCATCTGCGTCCGCAGGGAAGCCAGAAGCTATACACAGGCGAACTCTGAATGCCACCGACTGCATCTTCATTCGCAGGGACATCCTAATAATTGCACAGTCGATGTGCAATTATCACCTGCTACATCTGCGGCCGATTGGACGTCATTCTACTTCCAAAGATTCTCCACGTCCTGGCGAGGTTTGAAGCCGAGGATACGTTTCGTCTTCTCGTTGCTGAATTTGCCGTGGGGCATGTCGGCGAAGACGTAGAAGGCTTCACTGCGGGATGGCAGCGCGTCGAGATCGATGTCCAAACCGAGGGTGAAGACTTCGGCCGCGTTTTCCCAGGAGATGACGTAGGGCGCGTAGCGTTCGCCGGGTTGGATTGCCGCCGGGTCTTTGAAATTGTAGAACAGGTAGTGCTGTACGCTGATGTCGTGATGCTGGGTGAATACGCGACAGATTTCCAGTCCAATGCACTTGGTCAGAGCGTAGAGGTTCGTACCTGGTTGGGGCGGGATGTCGGGGCCGATGTCGAAATCATGAATTTCGGTGATATGGCGTCCGGCGACGGTGAAGTGCGGCCCGGTGTTGATGACGCGGCGTATGCCGTGGGTGACTGCGGCCTGCATCATGTTATAGCAGCCGCGGGCGCTGACATCCCAGGCAGTTTGGCGGTCGCGGCGAAGGACGGAAAGGTTGACGATGGCGTCCATGCCTGCGGCGGCGGCGACGACGCCGTCCAGATCGGAGGCGTCGAGCAGGAGAAACTCCCCTGGAAGATCCTCTTCAGGCGGGTTGATGTCGGTGATGCGCAGGTTATGGGCAGGCGCCAATTCGTGGGCCACATAGGGACCTAGCATGCCTGCGCCGCCGAGAATGAGTACGTTCATTATGCTCTTTCCCCTATGTGTGTAATCGACCAGGCTTCAGCGCCGCCTTCTTCGCGTGACCTGTGCTTGGCGGCGAGCGAGGCGGGCTCAGCGAGTGCCTCGTCGACCGCAACGGCAACGGTCTCGTTGGACGCTTCTCCCAGGCGCAGGATCTTGATTCCTAAACTGCCTTCGCGGGCGAATTCGCGGCTGATTTGCTCGGCAAGGTGTTTGCTGAGCGTGGGCGGCTGCGGGTTGGGCAGGGGCCGCCAGGTCTCTTTGACGCGATAGCCGGAAGGATAGTCGGCCATCAGTTCGAGCGTGCTGAGCAGAACGACCTGGGAGACGCCCTCTTCGGCGGCAGCCATCAGCAGGTTGTATGTACAGCGGGTGGCGGCATCGAGCTGCGCGCTTACGTCCTCGTCCGGCAGCGGCTCGACAACATGGATGATAGCGTTCATGCCGCGCGTGAGCAGGTTTGTCGAGCGATCGTGCCCCAGCGTGGACAGCACAAACTCGTGCGCCGTCTCTACATGCGCCCGTTCGGTCAGCCTTACCTCGTGGGACTGGGCCAAGTGATCTGCCAGCGCGGCGCAGAGTTCATGCCTGGCCGATGTAATCAGGATCTGCATGTGTTTTCCTCCTTCATTTGTCAGGCCGATGCGCCCGAATAGAATTTGATTCCCACCCGCCAGAACCAGCGGGAGACGAGAAGCATAGCGACGGCAAGGGCAATCGTGCCGAACAGGCTAGCGTCGGTGATGCGTCCGCTGACGGCAGAGGCGGGCACGGTGGTGGCGAAAGCGACAGGAACCAGAAATGTCAGTACGGTGCGAAGCCAGGCAGGATAGATGCTGACGGGCCAGCGGCCAGCCTGCCACATGCTCATAAAGATAACCTGGATGTTCTCGACGCGCACGAACCAGAATGCGCAGGTGCTGAGCATAAGCCAGAAGCTGTAGATGATCAAGCCGCCGCACAACAGTGTGACGGCAAAGACTATGGTATCGAGCAGGCCCAACTGGGCGCCAAGCCGTACCAGCGCCGTGCCCAATACCGGCAGGGAGATCAGCACATCCACCAGGCGCCAGATTTCGACGCGTTGGATGCTGACCAGCACCTGGGAGTCAGCCGGTTTTGTGAGGGTGAAATCGAGCGTGCCCTGACGTACATCCTCCATGAACTTGATCATCGAGGGGCGGATGAGGGTACGGATCAGGCCGCCAATGAGGAAGTAAACGCCGATCAGGGCCAGCAGTTCCGCGGGCCGCCAGCCTCCGAGGGTATCGGTATGGCTGAAAACTACGGCCAACCCGCCAAGGGCCACGCACAGATCCAAGGCGGACTGCAACAGACTGATCCAGAAATTGGCCCGGTATTCCAGTTCCCCGAGAATGCCCAGGCGTAGATAGGTAGCAAAGAGACGGAGGTAGTACATGATCGCAGTTGCAGGTTAGGAGCCAAAGGCTGCGTAGCGTTTGATTCCGGCTCGGTAGATGAGTTGCACAAACAGAAAGCCAATGATTAGCCAGAGGAGCTGGGCACCGAGACCGATCAGGAACTCTCTGGGTGTGACACGTCCCACCAGGAGCTCGACGGGGAAGGCCAGCATCCAGCGAAAAGGCAGGATGTCGGCCGCTCGCTGCACAATCTGCGGAAACAGAGTGAGCGGAGCCAGCTTTCCGGAAAAGAAGAGACCGACGACGATATAGGCCTGGTTCATGGCATCGATGCGCGTGGTCCAGAAGGCGACCATAGCCATCCCCCACTCCAAGTAGAAGCGCATCAGGAATGCCAGAATCAGGACGGGCACGAATGCCGCCAGTGACCAGAGGGTTGGCTGCCAGGAAGCATCGAAAGACCAGGCCAGCAGCGCGGCGATCGGCCCCATTACGGCTAATGTCAGGATCTTGTAGCCGACGTTGTAAGCGATGTCATTGTGGATCGGGTGGATAGGCTTGAGCAGCATAACCGAGAACTGGCCCGTGCGGATCCGAAAGACGTACTCCCACATGATCCAGGTGAAGGTGCCATGGTTCACCATCATCAAGGCGATAAAGTAGACGACAAAGTCATTTTCGCTATAGCCGCCTACCGATCCGCCTTGCTGTTGAGCCACCGTACGCCAAACGACGAGGTACATCAGCGGCTCGATGATACCGCCGATCAACCAGATCAGCATGGCAATTCGATACTGGAGCTGCTCCATCAAAGCGAGGCGGAAGTAGCTCTTGTAAATTGAGTAGAATGCGACCATATGCAGTCTGGCGCTCAGGCTCTCCTGGAAGGGCGTTCAGAAATCATCGGATGGCTGCGGCTGGCATGTTTCAGGGCATTGGGCGGACGATGCTTTGGGCAACCGGTTAAGGCGGCCCCATGGATCCGTTGTCACTGCTGGCCGTATTCGTTTGTTGGGTTACGGTAAATCGAATGATAGTGACCGCTAGCGGCGCCGACCGGGCCTCGCGTTAAGAACTCGATAATCAAATTCGGGCTTTGAATTCGGAAGTAGATAGCGCCGGCGCCATCGGTGGGCCCGTGCCAAGCGAGAAAGGTGTCGTTCAGATTGGAGTCGATCTCTTCCATGCGCATCATCGCGCTCCGGGACGGAAGCATGCCGACCCAAAGGGACACAAGATCGAGCAGAGCCTGTTGCTGGCCGGGACTCCAGCCGCTCGCTTGCGACCCCTCCAGTTCAGGGATCACGCCGTCCTGACCTGCTCCGGTGATCAGGCCGTTCGGACGTCTTGAAACAGTTGCGGCGTCTCGCGATGCAGTGGACAGGCTGTTGATGAGTGTCAGCCCGGCCTCAATTTCATCGGCGAATGGCGCGACGGTCCCGTTTCCTGCGCTTGCTCTTTCGCCGCCAAGGGCGGCAAAGATGCTTTCGACGGCGGCCCCGTCGATAACAGCCGGTTCGACTCCGATGAAGGTGGGGGACATTGTGATGCGGCCGTCAGAAATCGACATATTTACAGCCAGGTGATGACCGCCAAACTGCCATGACCAGGGTGCTGTCAGCGAAGGTGTACCGAAGAAGGCAAGCCAATAGTTTCCCTCACTCCATCCAAGGCTGCCGGCGCGTGTGGAATCGGCCAGTACCGCTTCGGCGGCAACAACTGCGGTCACGGCGTCGAGTCCCTCAGGGCTGATAGCGGTGGAGAGAAAGGCAAGCATAGCAGCGAGTTGATTGTCGCTGAGATTACCGATGCGAACGCCGTTGCGGTCGAAGGGCAGCATTCCGGCGGGCAGATTTGACCAGTTGGGGCGCTTGTTGCTGTCAAACGGAAGGAGGGCGGCTTCTTGTTGTTGTGCATCGAGGAGCCCAATGAAGTCAATCGCGGCGCTTACAATCGGGGCCAGTTCTTCCACGCCCATGCCCGTTGAGCCTTGCTCATCCCGCTGCGTTTGTTCGCCGACCTCCGGGGTAGCCGCCGCAGGGGACAGTTCACCATTCTCGCCCGAGGTCGTAGGGGTCCCGGTAGACGAAGGCAGTGGAACTGGCTGCGCGCTTGAAGCAGGGACCGACGTCATGCATCCCAGCAAGAGTGTGGCCGGGAGCAGAACGGACGCGACAGCAATTCTCAGCTTTTGAGGCAGACAGCAGTTCAATTTTCGACTGTCCTATTCGCTCAGCGCCTTTTGCGGGTCGGGCGCATCCAGCGGGTTGGGGGACTGGCTGAACACGTGCTCGATTACATCCTCGATGGGCGGGTCCTGCACGGTGAGGTCAGAGACATCCAACTCGGCCAGCAGACGCCCGGTGACGGCGGCGGTCTCGGCTTTGGGAATGCGCAGCGTGATGCGGCCTTCGCTCTGGGCCATCAACTCACCGTATTGCGGCAGCTGTCGGTCACCGGCGCCGTTATGCAGTTCAACTTCGACGGTCTTGAAAGGGGCAAAGCGATCGGCCAAGCCGGTAAGTTGGCCATCGTAGAGCAGATTGCCATGATGGATGACGAGCACACGTTGGCAAAGCGCTTCCACGTCGGCCATATAGTGACTGGTGAGCAGGACGGTTGCGCTGGTACGCTCATTGTAATCGATTAAGAACTGACGGATACGGCGCTGCATAGTCACGTCGAGCCCGATGGTCGGCTCGTCCAGGAACAGCACCGACGGGCGGTGGAGGAGCGCGGCGGCGATTTCGCATTTCATGCGCTCGCCCAGTGAGAGGTTGCGGGTAGGTTTGCGCAGCAGGGAGGACAAGTCCAATAGTTCGGTCAGCTCGTCAACTGCGAGCCGGTACTGCTCCTCGGGGATGCGGTAGACGGCGCGGTTGAGCTCGAAGGTGTCGATGACAGGGATATCCCACGCCAGTTGGTTGCGCTGGCCCATCACCAGCGTCATCCGGCGCAGATAATCGCGGTTGCGCTCCCAGGGGCGGTAGCCGAGCACGGTTGCGCTGCCGCCGGTGGGATGGAGCAGACCGGACAGCATTTTCAGCGTGGTTGTTTTGCCAGCGCCGTTGGGGCCGAGGAAGCCGACAATTTCCCCTTCGTTTACTGAGAAGGAGATGGTATTGACGGCCTGAACGTCGCGAGTTTTGCGTTTGACGAGGCTGCGCATGGCGGCGACAAGCCCCGCTTCGCGTTCGCTGACCCTATAGACCTTGCTCAGTTCGTCGAGTTGAATGACAGGCTGGTGATTCAAAAGTGCTCAGCTCCCATTTCCGTCCGGGCCGGCGGTGACCTGCGTATAGGAATCGGTGCGCAGATAGTCGGCGGCCACGCGCTGTACGTCCTCTTTGGTGATGGCGCGAATCCGTTCCTGATATGTCTGGAGGTAGTCGAGTCCCAGATCGTACCATTCCATATTGAGCAGGATCGAAGCCACGCCGTCGTTGGTCTCCAGGCGCAGGGGGAGGGTGCCGGTCATGTTGGCAATGCTGTCGGAGAGTTCTTCATCGCTGACCGGTTCATTCCCCAAGCGCTCGAACTCGTGGAGTATGCTGTCAGCGGCCTGGTTGACGTTTTGGGGGTTGACGCCGGCGAAGGCCACCCAGGGTCCGATGCCGATGTCGGCGTCGAGCGCGCTGTAGCTGTAGTAGGCCAGTCCCTGCCGCTCGCGCACGGTTTCGCCGAGGCGGCCCATCATGCCGAACTGGCCGAGGATGTTATTTGCGACCTGTACTGCAAAGTAGTCGGGATGGGAACGGGCGATGGCGAGGCAGCCGATTACGACATCGGACTGGACCTTGCCGGGCATATCGAACGACTTTCGTTGGATGCCGTTAGCGCCCGCGACCGGCGGGATAGTGTCTGCCGGCGGGGGCGGCTCGGCACCGGTACGCCAGCTGCCGAAATGGGATTCCAGGAGGGCAACCACGGCCTCAGGCTCGACATCGCCACTGACGACTATGATGGCTTGGTTCGGACGGTAATAGGCCTGGTGGAAGGCGGCCACGTCGTCGCGGCTGAGCTCCTGAATCGTCTCGATATAACCGGATGTGGGCAGACCGTAGGGGTGATCTCCGAAAATCATTTCGTTGAAGCGGCGGTAGGAGACGCTGCGCGTGCTCTGCTCCCGTTCCTGAAGGCGCACAAGCCATTGCCCGCGCACGCGTTCGATATGCTCTGGCGGAAAGGTAGGCCGCTGCAGAGTGTCAGCCAGAATCTCTACCATGAGGGGGAAGTCCTCAACCAGGCTCTCGCTGCCGAAGCTGGAAATGTGTGTGCCGCCGCCCACGCTGACGCTGGCGCCGACAGATTCCACGGCCTCGTTGTAGCTGTCAAAGTCGTATTTGGCGCTACCTCGGCTCAGGAGGGAGGCGGTAAAGGAGGCCAGCCCGGCCTGCTCAGCCGACTCGTCTACGCTGCCGGCGCGCAGGCATCCTTCCAGCATGGCCACCGGCGCGGAGGGGTTGGGGCGGACCAGTATCGTGATGTCGTTTGCGGTCCGAACGCGATGAATGGTCTCGGGGCCAATGGTGGTCTGCCCGCCGGCGCCACCCTGCGTGGATGCCGCGTGCGTCCGGAAAGATAACGATCGAATATTTTTCATCGGGTGTACAGTTCCTCTAACGGGTTTTTGTCAATTCGGCCACCAAAATGTCCAGTTCGGTGTGGGGATTGGCGCCGGTCTTCATAGCGAAGTCCGACGACAGGAGCCGATCCAAAATCCCCTCCAGTTGGGCAAACGCATAGTTCCGACTTTGGACCATCGCTTTCTTGACAGGATAGGGGCTTTCGCCGACACGGCCGGCGATGTCATATTCGTTGCCGGGCGCACGTGCGGACTCGTCCTTCACTTTGATCATGATCCGGTATTGCCGGGTAATCATCGTCAGAAGATAGAAGGGGTTGGCGTCGTTACGCCGCAGCGCGTACAAGGCCCGCATGGCCTTGCGTCCGTCGCGTTGACCGATGGCGTCGGTCAGGTCCCAGATAAGCGCTTCACTGGTATCGCTCACCAGCAGTTGCACGTCCGCCGGCGTGATAGCCCGGCCGCTGGCGTAGGAACGCAGCTTGTCCAGTTCGAGGTGAAGGCGGCGCAGGTCCGACCCGACGTAGATTGCCAGCATGTGTACGGCTCTGCCCTCAATGGCGATTCCATCCCGTTTGGCGGTATTTGTGATCCAGGCGGGCAGGGCGCGGGCATCGGGCGCGTTCAGTTCCTCGATCACCAGCAGCCCGTCCTTGCCCAACTTATCGAGGCCGGCCAAGTCTTCCAGTCCCCGCCAGATGGCGCGGCGTTTGTCCAACTTTTCTTCGATGAAGACCAGGTCATTGGAGACCATTGGATCAGCCAACGCCGCCAGAATTTGTCGTGCCTCGGCCTGGGCGGTTTTATTGGGCGACTTGGCGGTGCCCAGGCGGGACTCCAGATGGGCCAGATAACCGCGCACTATGATAAGCCGCCGCGCGGCCAGAAACGGCAACGTGCCGGCGTGATAGAGGATATCGGCTGCGCTGGAGCGGGCGCCTTCAAGCTCGGCGATATTCAGAGAGGCCATCTCCGGGTCGCCCAGCGCCTGCTTCAGTTTGCTCAGGCGCTGCCCCAGTAGGAACTCATCCGGCGTGAGGAACAGATAATTTGTCAATGGGTTACCAACTTCAGTGGGCAGTGGGCCCTGATCATTGTTGTTCCGCGAAGGTGACGCGATAGGCCTGGCCGCGCCTTACGGGCGCGACCTTTGCCAGCACGCGGTTGCCGACAGTTGCTAAGGTTGTGAGACGCTGCAGCCGCATTCCCAACGGCCCTGAGACCAGAAGCGCAAGCGTCATCAGTCCAGCGGTCATTGTAATCCTGTCCAAGAGCGAACCGATGCTGCCCGGCTGCCGCCGTCCTGGCAGTGGCTCGGGGGCGGCAGATTGTCCCGCCGTATCGAAGAGGGGCGCCCCGTCTGGTGGGGGAAGGCGCGAGCTTCGCCAGCCGACGCTGCCGAGAAAGGCGGCCGCGGTCGCCAGAAGAATGGTGGTGGTGAAGTTCGTTCCGCAGTTGGGATGGAAGGCCAGCTCCTCTTCGCCACCCTGCAGGCGTTGAATCGCTTCCTCGACTGCCTCTTCAATCGCCTCGGTGGAGAGCTGTCCGTAGAGGGTGAAGCCCCAGGGATCGCTCATTCCTGCCATGACACGGCGGGGAAAGCGGGCTGCCAGCAGATGGATGGTCGCGTGTTCGATGGCGTGATGCTGCCGGGTCTGCTGGAGGATGGCGGCCAAGGCCCCAAGCATACGCGGCTACGCCTCCAAGAGAGTTTGGGCGGCGCTGACCGCGGCTTCGACGGTCAGGCCGAGATTGGCATAGACATCCGGCTGCGGCGCGCTTGCTCCAAAGCGGTTGAGGCCGATGGCTGCGCCGCGGGCAGGTTCGTTGCCGACCCAGCGCTCCCAGCCCTGGGTGACACCGGCTTCAATGGACAGTTTCAGAGCGCTCGGCGGCAGCACCTCTTGCTGGTAGGCGGGCGATTGTGCGGCAAACAGCTCCCAACTGGGCAGGCTCACGACCCGGACGGCGGCGCCATTTTGGGCAAGTTGCTGGGCCGCGTCGTAGGCGATCTCCAGCTCGCTGCCGGAGGAGATGAGAGCCAGCTCGGGCGCATCACCTGCTGCTCCATTGCTACTGAAGAAGACATATCCGCCCTGTGCAGCACCTTCGGCTGCTGCGACACCTGCTGCGGCGCGATCGTAGACCGGCAGATTCTGGCGGGAAAGGACCAGCGCGGTGGGTCCGCTCTTGTTGGTCAGCGCTGTTTTCCACGCCTGCACAACTTCGTTGGCGTCGGCGGGGCGGATGACGGTGAGGTTTGGAATGGCACGCAGGGCAGCCACCTGTTCCACCGGCTGATGGGTGGGGCCGTCTTCGCCGACGCCGATGCTGTCGTGGGTAAAGATGTAGATAGAGGGCACGCCCATCAGGGCAGCCAGGCGCACGCTGGCGCGCATATAGTCGCTGAAGACGAGGAAGGTGCCCCCATAAGGGATGACGCCGCCGTGCAATGCCATACCGTTAAGGATGGCGCCCATGCCGTGTTCGCGGACGCCAAAACGGAAGTTGCGGCCGCTGTAGGAATCGGGCTGAAAGTCGGGACTACCGCTGATGATCGTCTTGTTGCTGGGCGCGAGGTCGGCGCTGCCACCGATGAGATTGGTAATGACGGGCGCGAGGGCGTTGAGGGTATCGCCGCTGGAGTTGCGAGTGGCCTCGCTGCCGCCGGCATCGAACGTTGGCAAGGCATTCTCCCAGCCGTCGGGCAGTTCGCCCAGTAGCATGCTGTTGAGTTGAGCCGCCAATTCCGGATGGGCGGTGGCATAGGCATCCCAGATGGCCTTGTCGTCGGATTCGAGCCTTGTGCCGCGCTCGACCGCTTGCAGGCAAAAGTCTTGCACGTCCTGCGGCAGATAGAAGGTCGGCTCCTGCGGCCATTCGAGAGTGGCCTTGGTCTGGGCGACTTCTTCGGCGGGGAGCGCATCGCTGTGCATATCCGGCTCGCCCTGTTTGGGGGCGCCGAAGCCGATGACGGTCGTACAGCCGATGATACTGGGGCGCGGATCCTGTTTGGCGGCGGCAATCGCGGCATCGACGGCGGCGCTGTCCATTCCGTCCACCTTTTGGACGTGCCAGCCATAGGCTTGGAAGCGCTGGTACTGGTCCTCGGTGAAGGCCAGATCGGTGTAGCCGTCGATGGTGACGCGGTTGTCGTCGTAGAGATAGATCAGTTTGCCGAGGCGCAGGTGGCCGGCCAGGCTGGCGGCCTCCTGGGCGACGCCCTCCATGAGGTCGCCGTCGCTGACAATCGCATAAATGTGGTGTGATACCACGTCGAAGCCGGGACGGTTGAAATTGGCGGCCAACCATTGCTCGGCGATGGCCATGCCGATGCCGTTGGCGAAGCCCTGACCAAGCGGGCCGGTCGTGGTCTCGACACCGGGCGCGTGGCCGTACTCCGGGTGGCCCGGGGTCATGCTACCCCACTGGCGGAAATTCTTGAGTTCCTGCAGCGGGAGTTCGTAGCCGGTCAGGTGGAGCAGGGCATAGAGGAGCATCGACCCGTGGCCGGCGCTGAGGATGAAGCGGTCACGGTTGTGCCAGTTGGGATTTGCCGGATTGTAGCGCAGGTGTCTGCGCCAGAGGGTCAAGGCGGCGGTGGCCATGCCCATGGGCAGGCCGGCGTGTCCCGAGTTGGCGGCCTGCACGGCGTCCAAAGCGAGCATGCGAATAGTATTGACTACATTTTCTTCCAGTTCCGGGTCGATGGATGGGCTTTCGAAGAGCAGGGGCGCAGAGCCCTGGCCGTTAGTATTGGGTGACATCGTTGGCAGAATCCTTAGCGTGAATGGTAGCTGACAGCCAGAGGCGCGTTCAGAACGCGTTGGCCGCAGAGATTACTATGGATTATAGCGCGATCGCAGGAAGATCGAAAGATTGTGCCTCGTACAGGTCAGAGAAGAGACCGCCAAGCTGGAGCAGTTGATTGCGGTTGCCTGTCTCAACGATGCGGCCCTGGTCGATAACCAAAATCCTGTCGGCGTTGCGGATTGTTGACAGGCGATGGGCGACGACGATGGCAGTCCGACCGGCCCGTGCACGGTCGAAGGCGGTGCGCACTTTCTGCTCAGTCAGAGCGTCGAGTGCGGAGGTGGCTTCGTCGAGCAGGAGGAGCCTGGGGCGCTGCTGGAGGGCGCGGGCGATGGCAAGGCGCTGGCGTTCGCCGCGGGAGAGCGTCAGGCCGCGTTCGCCGACGATGGTGCGATAGCCGTCGGGCAGGCCGGTGATGAATTCATCAATCTGCGCGGCGCGGGCAGCCTCTGCGCTATTGCCGACAGCGTAATCGCGGGCCGGATAGTTGATGTTGCGGTCAATGCTGTCGTTCCAGAGGAAGAGGTCCTGGGGAACGAGACCGATCTGGCTGCGCAGCGACGCCAGAGAGAGATGGCGCAGGTCGATCCCGTCAATGGAAATCGTGCCGGACTGGGGGGTGTAGAAGCCCATGATCAGGTCGATGATGGTGGACTTGCCGCCGCCGCTCGGGCCGACGATTGCGACGAATTCGCCCGGTTCGGCGCGGAAGGTGAGTTCGCGGGCGCCGAAGTCGCCGCGACCGTAGTCGAAGGAGACGTCGTGGAAGGCCAAAGCGACACCTGGGGCCTGTGAAACGCTTTCGGTGCGTCGCTCCTCCGAAGCAGCGACGGAGGGCAGGACCCTATCACCGGACGGTTCGCGGGCGAGAGCAAAGAGGGCATCTACCTTTTCGGCATTGACGCGGGCCTCTTGCAGGTTGACTTGGGTACCCAGTAGCGTCTGCAGCACTGTGTAGGCGCGGGGCAGATAGGCGACGAAGGCAACGAGACTGCCCACGGTCAGTCTGCCCTGAATGATTTCGAAGGCGCCGTAAGCGAAGATGAGGCCCGCAACCACGTAGTTGATGGATTCCGGCAGTACTATGCGAATCAATTCATGAAAGGCTGACACGGTGGCTTTGATGCGGCGGTGGGCCGTGAGCCATTCTCGCCAGTGGGCCTTCTCATGGGCTTCGGCGTTGAAGGCGCGGACAGTGCGCAGGCCGGGGAAGAGCTCGTTCAGATAGCTCTCGCCGGATTCCAATGTATTGGACAGGTCGCGGTAGAGGTTTCGTGTGTAGTTACGCGTTTTGCGCGTCAGGAGGAAAGAGAGGGGGAAGGCGAGCAGGGCCAGAAGGGAAAGGCGCCAGTCCAGCCAGGTCATGGCAGTCAACGTGCCTACAAGGAGGATGGCGTTCATGGCCAGCGGCAGCAGATGTTGGCCGACGTATACCTCGCCGATACTGCCGCAGCTACGAGTGAGTCGATAGATGTGTTCTCCAGTTTTGAATTTTTCCAAGTCGGCAAGGCGGGCGAACAGGAGGTGGTGGAACAGGTCCTGACGCAGGCGCCGGGCAACGCCTTCGCCGATGTAGACGCGCAGGTAGTGGTTGGCGGCGCTAAAGCCGGCGCTGAGCACGGGCACAGTGACCATGCCGACAAGCAGCAGCCCGATCAGCCTCACATCAGCAGCAGGTATGGCGGTGTCGAGGAGCATTTTGAAGAGCAGGGGCTGTACGAGTCCGATCCCCGTGCCGATGAGAGAGAGGGCGACAAGGAGAGTAATCCTGGGGATTTGCTTTTTCAGTTCCTCCCTGATGAGGGGAAAGGAGGTTTTCGGCACTACGGCATTGACTGACGAGGACATCGGATTCTCCCGGGGTCGGCCATTTTCGAAGACAGGCGGGCGGGCGCGGCAGGAGTGGATTGTAATATGCGCGTCAAGGGGGGACTGCAGGGGTCAGGCAGGGCAATCGCATCTTGTTGGGAGAGAATTTTCAGGAGATAGCCAGTTTTGCAACCGGCTCGTTCACGTTTGGCAGCAATATCGATTTGGGCGCTGTTCGCGCTGGGTAAGAGGTCGAAAGCCATGCGGCGCAAGACGGCCAAGTTGTGCTGCGCATGGACCTGACGGGTGCGACTGTCGTCCCCATCCAAGAGCCGGTAGACTGATTTCCCGGTGCTCCGGTGGCTGAGGGTGGAAGTCAGGAGCGGTTTGGCATCGGAGGGAAAGATGGAATTCACATCAGATGCAAATGCCTTGGGGGCTGATGTGGGCATTTCATTCATTGTGGATCGTTTTAGTCAGATTCATCTTGATGGTGGGACACAGGCATTCTCATCTGTGTGTTGGACGAGAGTTCATGAGCGTTTACGTGCGTTTACGTGCGTTTACGTGCGTTTACGTGCGTTTACGTGCGTTTACGGGTTGTCTGAGCTGTAGTTCATGAGATTTGCCTGATGGGCTGTGACCGGGCCGATGCAGGTTGTCTCGTATGAGTGTTAGACGAGAGTTTATGAGCGTTTACGAGCGTTCATGAGCGTTTTCGGGTTGTCTGAGCTGCAATTCATGCAGCTATTGTGATGGGCTGTGATGGGGGCCTCCTCAGCGCTGGCGGGTCCGTTGAACCGCTCATGTGTGTTGTACAAGAGTTGTGCAATCTCTACCATGGTGGGGGGTGTTTGGACGTCAAATGTCGGGTCAAGTCGGGTCGAGTAGGTATAAGTCGGGTCAAAGCGGGCGATATTTTTTTCTGGCAATTGTTGTCGTTACGCTTTTGCATCGGTTTTTCCGTTTCCGGCGTCGATTCCTGGTTCTGGCAGCCTCTCCACGACACGCATCCACGACTTTCGCAGACGCCGGACTCAAGTCGGTCCGCTGGCGGCTGGGGGGCAGGGTGTCGTGTCCGGACGCTTCAGGTCGGTTTAAGCCGGGCAGAAGCGGGCAGTTTTCCTATATATGGACTTCTGCGTTTGCCTTCGCTCACGTTCCCTGGCTGTCTCTGTTGGGCTATGGGTAGACAGATTATACGCAGTTTACAGTCTTACAAGGGTCCTCCCTCGCCTTCAGATTCCCAACCAGTGGGCGTCATCGGTTCATGATGACGATACGCTCTCAGCAGTGCCTATTCGTATTTGGGTACGGGGCTATTATATCACCGTTCTTGATGCAATTTCCCTGGCACACCTACCGATTCAGGCAGCATCACGAGACTTTGTCCCAATTCGATGCATTTGGCCAAGGTAGGGGCGATTCGGGCGGGTTAGGGCGGGTTAGGGCGGCGTGATTCCTTTTTTTTGACACATATTCTTGACTTTGCATATGTTTCTTCGCGGTCTTTGATGGACTGTGGGCAGTTGAATTATGGGCAATTCACAGGATTACAGCGGCCCTACTTCACCTTCAATTTTTTCTTTGGGCGGGAGTCATGGCTTCGCAGGGCCAGGGCAATGGCATCTGAAATCGGACGCCGTAGTTGCCTTGGAAGGGCACCCATGAATGGGCATCTGCCCGATTCAGGCAGTATATCGCGGGCTTGTCCAGATCTGAGGCAATTGCACGGGTTCATGTCACATTAGGTCTACATATGTCGCGTTAGGTCTACAAATGTCGCGCCAAGTCTACATATGTCGCGGGTTAAAAAATTTTCCTTGGCCGGCAGGCTTTGTATTGCCGTCGTTTCCTTGCCGTCTTTGATGGGCTGTGGACAGTTGAATTGTGGGCATTTCACAGACTTACAACGGCCCTTCTTCACCTTTGGATTTTCTTTGGGCGAGAGTCATGGTTTCTCAGGGCCAGGGCAAACGCTTCTAAATTCGGATGCCATAATGGCCCGGTAGGGGCGCCCACAAGGGGCGCCCCTACCGGTTCGGGCAGCATCACAGGGGTTTGGGCCAATTCGATGCAGTTACCCGTGGTTGGGGCGTGTTCTGACGTGCAATGTCGTACTATGACGGAAAAAGTCGGAAAATGACGGAGTATGACGGAGTGTTTCCTTTTTTTTGACCTATATGCTTGTCTTCGCAGAAGTTTCCTCGCCGTCTTTTGTAGGCTATGGGCAGTCGATTCATGGGCATTTCACAGACTTATGGCGGCCCTTCTTCACGTTCAGATATTCTGTGAGCGAAAGTAGCGGCTTCACAAGGCTAGTGCAATTGCATCTAAATTCGGCCGCCATAGCTGCTCACGAAGGGCGCCCACAAGGGACGCCCCTACCGATTTGGGCAGGAGCACGAGGCTCTGTCCTAATTCGATGATTCTTCTGTCTCCTACCAGTTGTCCGCTGCACAAATGACAGCACATTTGGTTATCTACAGTATATCACGGATTTGATGCGTTTTTTGCGCTCGATTGAGGGTTTTGGGTGCGTTCCAGATTTGGGGCGGGGAGATTATGCCGGCGGTGGCTGGAATTGTTTACCGGCTCTTGGAGAGACGCAAGGCAGGCGCCAGGCCGGGTCCGTTTGACTAAGGGGGAATAGGGCAGGCACAAGGCCTGCCCCTACCGGGCGGAATACTGTTGGCTAGACACTTTGCTCTAGACACGTTGCTCTAGACACCTTGCTGGGGAAGATTGAGCAGGGTCGCTCGCCAGGGCGGGGCGTTGCGGGGACGCAGCCCCTGCACAAGGAAGGGCCGAAGGCCCGACTGCTCAATTGCAGTGGTCAGTGGTTAGTCGTCAGTGGTCAGAGAATGGCGATTTCTCGGGGATGGATGTGAGAACTGGACACGGTCTAGTCGATACCAGAGGTACAAGAGAGTTCACCCCCATTTTGGGATGCACCCCACTACAGGGAAGCCCTTTCCGGGAGGTTCGCTCAAGCCCCTGTTACAAGAACATGGTTTGGTACTTCAGACATATTGGATAGAAAGGACAATGAAGCAAGGAATGCTTCATAGCAGCCAAATCGTTTTGACCCACTCGACAAAGATTGTCATCTCCGTCTTTTTTGTATCCGAGTTGCACAAGTGTTGAATGGTCAGCAACACAGCAACTCAATGGGTTGGCCGATTGATCTGTGGTTG
This sequence comes from Caldilineaceae bacterium, assembly GCA_963662575.1. Classification (GTDB taxonomy): domain Bacteria; phylum Chloroflexota; class Anaerolineae; order Caldilineales; family Caldilineaceae; genus Bin5. The sequence continues at coordinate 2,603,719 of OY759723.1, read as the reverse complement.
CTGTGGCGGCCAGCCAATTCGTAGGCGCCATCAGGGGGCATCTCATGGATCCACAAGAGCAGCCAGAGATAAGCGTAGGACAGAAGGCGAATTGGGGGAAAGCGATATTGCTGTCGCTGGGGCTGATTGCACTCCTGTCAGTTGGAACTTACATCAACTTTACTCAGTTGCTACTCCGCGACTCCTCAGCTGCCGATGCCTCTCCAAGGGATGAGTCTACCCCGACACCTGAGCCAACCCGTACGTTCGCGGAATGGCGGGGTGAGGCCGAGACAATCGCCTACGACACGCTTTTGAGCAACGCCGATCAGAACGAAGGCAAGACCTTCTACTTTCGGGGACAGATAGGGCATATAGCCTCGGCGACCGAAAATTATGTTGAGATGTGGGTGTTTGTCGCGCTCGACGATCGAACCGACAATTGGGGTGAGGACCATGTGGTGTTGCATAACCGCGACATGCCGGCACCTGTTGCTGTGGACGACATAATTTCATTTGTGGCGGTCATGGATGGTGTTGATCCCGTTCATCACGTGCCAGAACTCACCGTAAAGGCATTGGAGGTCGAATAGACGGAAGCCTGCCGGCCTACCAGGAAAAGCCGGCGAGACCTCGTTGTAAGCCTCAACCCCGCGCCTAGTCGTTGCCATCGCATTCGCCACTTTACAGTTGATCACATCACCGCTCGCTTACTCGCTGCGGACGTCCAGGTCAGCGTGGACGGCCGCAACAACGTCTTGTGCGAAGGCCAACGGCGCGGGGTGAAATTTGAGAACATCTATCTCAACCAGTATGACAAAGGGCGTGAACTGCAGACTGGGTTGAACGCTTATTTCGACTTCGATAACCATGAAATACCGCATCAAAGTCTCAACTATCGCACACCGGCTGAAGAGCACTTAGTGCTCTGGTCAGAGCCAGCGGCAACCGTCTGGATGCACCTATTTTTCCCCTTCCGTGGTCAAAACATTGGGACCCACCATATTGTGTGCCACAATCTCTCTCCTGAATGCCTGTTGATTATGGCACTATTGTATATAATCCCCTTCGATTTCTTTGTGAGGTGGCGCGTGCGGTCGGGGTTGGTGAATGGCAGAGGTCAGTGGTTAGTGATCGCCAACTCCTGGTTCTTGGTGGAGTTTCCTGGACTGGCTCAAGAGTCCTCTAGGAGACGGTACGGGTAGCGAGTCCTGGCGGCGTGTTGGAATGTCATTTGGGAGGTGATTGGATGGATTGAAAGAGGCGTTTGGTACAGGCTGAATCGACCGAAAAGGCATCCATCATTCTTGTGCTGCTGCCACTTCTCTTACCATCAGGACCTGGTTAGAACGCAGCGACTCAATTGCAGAGACCGGTACAGCCACGACGGCCACTGACTCACCCACGGCATTAAAGACCTCCAGGATGGCACCTTCCTTTCCACCCGATGGGTGTGATAGATAGTCTACCACTACGGCAACATCGCCCTTTTTCAATTCTTCGTCAGGCATGTCGCGCGTTAACGCCACTTCCTCGTAGAGTCTTGGTTTTGTCATTTTCAATCCTTGTCCGGATAAAGTGTTACAAACCTGAACTTTTCGTCCCCCTTACGTACAATCCAGATTGTCACAACAGACAGTATACCACTTGGACCAGTCAGTTGGCCCACTACTTTGTAGAATACGCCATGTTCATTCGTCTTTTGCTTCACAGCTTCATTCTGGGTAACCACATCGAGGATGGTTAGCATGAAAAAAGTTGCGTTGTCTTTTGTGAATCCTGCCTGGGACAAGAATATCGACTTGTCGTTGTGTCTCCGCGGAGCAAACAAATAGCCGGTGAGCTTTGACAAGGGAATAACAACGTTTGAAGATCTTATCATGTTTATCAGAGTGTCAGTTCAGGGCAGGCATATTTGTGAAGTCTTAAAGCTGAAGAGGCGGCGGAATGAAGGTTAACCCTTGAGCCCGCTGATGGCGATGCCCTGGATGAAGTAGCGTTGGGCGACGAAGAAGACGAGGATGACAGGTATGATCATCATGGTGGAGGCGGCCATGAGAAGGTCCCAGCGGGTGCGGCCGGCGAAGGCGGTGCGGAACATGGCGAGGCCGAGGGCGACGGTGAATTTGTTGGGGTCCTTGGCGAGGTAGAGGAGGGGGCCCATGAAGTCGTTCCAGGTGCCGATGAAGGTGAAGATGGCGATGGTGGCGAGGGCGGGCTTGGCGAGGGGCAGCATGATGCGCCAGTAAATCATGATTTCGCTGGCGCCGTCGATGTAGGCGGCGTCGGCAAGCTCAGAGGGGAGGGTGCGGAAGAACTGGCGCAGGAGAAAGATGTTGAAGGCGCCGCCGCCGAAGAAGAAGGGCACGGTGAGAGGCAGGATTGTGTTGACCCAGCCGATGCGGCTGAAGATGACAAACTGGGGGATCATGGTGACGATGCCGGGCAACATGACGGTGGCGAGCAGAATGGCAAACCAGACGTTGCGGCCGGGAAAGTCGATGCGGGCGAAGCCGTAAGCGCAGAAGGAGGCGGAGATGATGACTGCGAATTCGTTCAAGAGCAGGATTACTATCGTGTTGCGGACATAGAGCGCAAAGGGCCTGGTTGTCCAGGCGTCGACATAGTTGCTGAATTGGATGGGATCGGGAATCCATTCTGGCGGGTAGCGAAAGATGGAGAGCTCCGTTTTGAGCGAACTGGAAAGCAGCCACAGAAAGGGCAGAAGCATGACGCAGGCGCCGACGAGCAGAACGGTCCAGACGAAGATCCGCCAGAAGCGTTCATTGTCCAACAGTTGCGATGCCGTTGTAGGTGTTGTTGCGCTCATCAGAGTTTTTCTGCCAATGTAACTACTATGCCGTATGCGGTGTCTGTCTTGACCAGCCTGTCTTGACCAGCCTGTCTTGACCAGCCCTTGATCCCCGCCGCGGTTCAGGCTCTCTCATCGTGTATTTGCTGGCAGCCGCCACATTGGATGAGCCGCACAGTTGGAATGAGGACGTACGGTGGGTGAGAGATGGTTTTGGGCGGGGGCGTTGCGGGGGCGGAGCCCCTGCACAAGGGAGGGCCGAAGGCCCGACCGCCCATATACAAAGAGCACGTATAAAGGATTGAGTGAAACACCTGCCACACCTGAGTCAGGGGTGGCATTGGCCGAGTAGTTACTGCCATTTGCCCGCTCTCTACTTCTGTTTCTGCGCACGCGCGGCTCGTCCTGCCAAGAGGCTGAAGGTTGTTGCTAACTGCCCACATCTTCGTAGTAGACATAACGACCTACATACTTGAAGACGATCAAGGTCAATGCAAAAATGAGGAAGAAGAGTACCCATGCCAGCAGGGAGGCGTAGCCCATATCGAAATATTGCAGGCCGTTGCGATAGATATAAAGGACATAGAATAGGGTGGCGTGCTGCGGGCCGCCGCCGGTGATGAGGAAGCCGGCGGTGAAAATTTGAAATGAGCCGATGATGCCGATGATGAGGTTGAAGAAGATCACGGGGGACATGAGCGGGATGGTTACGTTGACGAGGCTGGCCCAGCGGCCGGCGCCGTCGATTTCGGCGGCTTCGTAGAGCGAGCGCGGGATGCCCTGGAGGCCGGCAAGGTAGATGACCATGGTGGCGCCGAGGGCCCAGAGGCTCATGAGGATGATGGCGGGCATGGCCCATTCGGGCTCCTGCAGCCAGGCGATTTTGGGGAGGCCGATGGAGTCCAGGAGGGCGTTGAGAAGGCCGAATTCGGTATTGAGAATGAAGCTCCAGAGGACAGCGTTGGCGACCGCGGGGACGATGCTGGGCAGGTAGTAGATGGTGCGGAAGACGGCGATGCTGCGGGTCTTGAAGTTCATGAGGAGGGCGAGGAAGAAGCTCAGAACCAGGCCGACGGGCACGGAGACGAGGGAGAAGTAGGCGGTCACTTTCAGGGACTGGTAGAAGAGGTCGTCGGCGAACATTTTTTTGAAGTTGCCGAGGCCGATGAAGTATGGGGGGCGGATCATGTTCCAGTCGAACATGGTGAGCCAGGCGGCGACGAGGGCGGGGCCGACAAAGAAGAGGAGGAAGCCGAGGATGAAGGGGGAAATGAACATATAGCCGGTGAAGGCGCGGCGCGCGCGGCGGGTGCGGGGCCAGGGCAATCTTGTTCTTTGGGCTTCTACTGCCATGACGACTCTCCGCGAAACTGGCTACAGGCACGCCTGGGGGCGTAACGCACTGCCTGTAGCCAGCTGTGCTGCATATCGAATGGGTCGCAAACGCCGCGGGAAGGCATGCGAATCGGCCTTCGTAAGCCTGCCGTTATTCCCTCGTACTGCAGGGAGAGTATTCTGACTAGGATGTGGGGCGCTGCTGCTCCGTCTCCATGATCTGGTTGGCCTCGGCTACGGCGGCGGGCAGAATGTCCTCCGCTCTTGCTTCACCGTTGAAGATCTGACTGAAGGCCGGGTTCAATGAGGTTTCCGCGGCCTTCACGTAGCCGACCGGCATGGTGAGGTAATGGCCGTAGTTGGGCGCGTATTCGGTGACGATCTGTTCATAGCCGGGCGGATGCTGGGGCAGGACACACCAGTCGGCGATCGATTCTTCGGTCGTCAGTGCGTTTTGGCTGGGAAGCCAAAGACCGGAGCGGCAGTATCGCTCCTGGTACCAGGGCGAAGAGAGGAAGCGAATCAGTTCCCAGGATGCGTCCGGATTCTCGGCATCTTTGACCACTGTAACCAAGTGTGCCTGCATGTCGGTGCCGGGGCGCTGCATCTTGGGCAGGACGGCGGTGCCGATGCCGCCTTCGATCTCCCAGTTCCAGGAAAGGGCCCAAGAACCGTCCACCTGCAGAGCGACCTTTTTGGTTTCGAGGAGTTGAGTGCCGCCCATGCCGAGCGCCTCCAAGGCCTCGGTGCGGGGCATTACGCCGTGGGCGATGCGCAGGTCGGCAATGTTCTGAAACGCCTGCATCGCTTCGGGGCTGTCGAGGACGAGTTTTTCGGACTCGGCGTCGACCCAGTCTGAGCCGTTCGACTGCACGGCGGCGTGGAGGGGGATCCACCAGGTCGGCCAGTTGACGCCCCACCGTTCCATGTTGTTGGCGTCGAAGTCGGCGTCGCCGGGGTGATTGCCGTTGACGTCGACGGTCAGATCGGTTGCGATTGCCAGGAACTCGTCCCAGCCCCAGGCCTCTTCAGGGTCGTTACTGGGCGGTTCTACCCCCAGTTCCTCGAAGAGCGAGACATTATAGTAGAAATGGGGGGCAACCCAGCAGGAGCCGATGCCGTAGCTCTCTCCCTGGTAGACCTGCCGGTCATTTTCCTGGGGCTGGATCCAGTAGTCGGGCGCGGAGAATTCGGGGTCCGCTTCAATGTAGGAGGTGATGGGGAGGAGCAGACCCAGGTGCGCGAAAGTCCTGTAAACATCACTCTCGATGCGGGAGGTGTCGGGCGGCGTACCGGCCACGACCAGGGCCATCAGCTGTTCCAGGCGTGAGGTACCTTGGGCCTGCTGCACCAGAACCCACTCGATGTTCGGGTTCTCGTCGTGGAAAAGTTCCTGCTCTTCGGGAATGAGGTCAGGGCTGCCGGGCATGCCGAGGAATTCGACTTTGACCCGTTCGGCGGCGGGCATTTCATCGCTCATTTCTCCCGATCCCTGCTGCACTGCCGGCTGACACGCGGCCAGAACGGCGGTACCCAGAGCCGCTGCGCCTGAGAAGTGCAGGAATCGTCGTCTGCTCAATTGCTGATTCATAAATCGCCTCCTTGCTGTCATTTGTGCTGGAATGACTGTATAGAGAGTTATGTGGGTCAGGATGGGAATGCGAAGGGATTATACAACACGCAGAGTGCTGCTCACAAGGGACGCGAAAATGGCCGAACGTCTCCGAAAACGGGCGGCACTGGGCAGGGTAAACATAGGTGACGGTTCCTGAACTCCGAGCTCCCGTCACGGCGCCGACAGCTTGCCAAAGGGCGTCTGCTCCTGTACGATTGGCACTTCGTGCTGTACGCATGATGGGCGTCACCGGCAGGGAATGCCAGGAGGTCAAACGCGGGAATGTCTGAAGGCGCAGAAAGAAACGGAGATGTCAGAAGAACGCTTATAGTCAATTGTCCTCCGTCTGTCGAATCCCCTGCAGGCGTAAGAGATAGAGGAAGTCAGCGGGTACCAATGTGGATGGCAGGCCTTGGCGCGATGGCGGGCATCAGCGCGGCTCTTGGAGGTTACGCGTTACTTTATGAGCCTTTTGACGTGCGAACAGAGCGGTTGTCAGTGCGGCTGCTGCGGGACAGGACCGGACTGCCGGTTGAAGGGTTGAACATTCTCCATCTCTCGGATACGCATTTCCGCGGGGCGGATCGCCGTGAGCATGCGAAGATTGCGCAGGTGCGCCGAGCGACTGCGGGCGAGAAGGTCGATCTGCTCATACATACGGGCGATTTCCTACACAACGACAGGGGATTGGAGAACGTCCTGACATTGATCGACTGCATCCCCAAGCCCCGCCTGGGCGCGTTTGCGGTTTCCGGCAACCACGACCATGTTTTCTATAACCTGAAGAGGGCACCACAGTATACATGGCAAGTCTTCCGCGCGCGAGAAGCGAAGAACGGCGCGGACAGCGGCGACCGTTCCACGCTGGAGATGGAAAATTCCGGCATGGCGCGCGTGCGCCATTTTCTTCGCTTTGGGCGCTATCTGCTACAGAATCGCTTTGACGGGGAGCCGGCCGGCGTCAATGACATTGCCCGTCTGCGTCGGGAGTTGGAGGAACGGGGCATGCAGTTCCTGGATAACCGGGCGGTACGTTTGGGAGGGACAGGCGTTTATCTGGTCGGCATTGAGGATTTGCTCGAAGGGCGACCGGATCTGCACAAGGGGCTGCAAGGCGTTCCCGATGACGCGCCGACCATTTTGTTGTCACACAACCCGGACATTATCGAGACTGCGGCATCCAGCCGCGCCGACCTGATCCTGGCCGGCCACACACATGGCGGGCAGATCGTGTTGCCGCTGTTAGGCCCTGCCTACACGCAGACGGAGCAGTTGACCCGTAGTGAGGCATCCGGCTACTCCCGGCACGGGAGGACCCATGTATATGTTCATCGCGGTCTGGGAGAAAGCATCCCCATTCGATTCGGCGCGCCGCCCCACGTCACGTTTCTCAAGTTGCTGCCGGCGGGCCCGTAGACCAGGGGTGACTGAGCTGGCGGCAACAGAAACAGAGTCAGTGCCTCAGGTCAGTTTTGAACGTTGATAGTGACCCGACAGGGCGTGGGGTAGTTGCTGCTTGTATCGACGACCGTTAGCTGAATGGTGTAGGCGCCGTTGGCCAGGCCGTTGCTGTCGAGGTGGCCCAAGGTACCGTTGTCGACGGGCGGCCCCATGCCGCCGCCGCTTCCGGTCTTGTCGCTGCCGTCAAACCAGGTGAAACCTTGGGAAGCGTTGGCCCCAGCCGCGATTTCCAATTTGTAGTAGTCGAAGTTTTCATGGGTTGCCCGGCCCGTTATGGGGAAAACACCGGCGACAGTCTGATTGACACCAGGCGAGGAGATGGCCAAGCGGCTGTCGGCGCATGAAACCGGATTGATGACTTGCGGCGGAGGTACTTGCGGCTGCGGGGGCGCTTCCTCAGGCGGCTCGTCGGTGGCGGTGGCGGTTGCTGTTGGCGTCGCCGTAGCTGTGGGCGCGGGGGGCGGGGTCTGGGTCGGCGCCGGCAGCGGCGTGCTGGTGGCGATCGGAAGCGGGGTCGGTGTCGAGGTGGGCGTTGTGGTCGGCGGAGGAACGACTATGGTCGCGACCGGAGCGATGCCCGAATCACTTTCATCAGTACTATCTGTGCCGTCGGAACCGTCAGTTTGCCGGTCAGTTTGGCCCTGATTTCCATCGATAGTCGCGGAAATCCGGTCTTGGATAGACGAGAAAACTTCACCGATTTCTCCGCCCATTCTGCGGACGCCCCAGACGAGCACAAGCACCATCATTACAATCAGAATGGCCGCCAGAATTGGCACGAGCCAGTCGCGAATGGACTCGAAGGACTCAGAAAAACGTGTAGAGAAAGCAGTGTGTTCGAGATCGACGTCTTGTGGTCGGTAATCGACCGGCCGCACTGGCGGCAGCCTTACGCCTGTACTGGTACTCGCCAGCGTGCGGGACAAACTGTTGTCCGCCATCGCCCGCCGCCGGTCAATCATCTGGTTAGGGTCAAGATTGAGGTAATAGGCGTAGTTGCGCAGGAACCCGCGGCCGACAACCTCGCCCGGCAAGAGATGCCACTCGTCGGCTTCGATGGCGGCGAGATACTTTTGTCGAATACGGGTGGCGTCTTCGACTTCTGCCAGTGGGATGCCGGCGCTTTCGCGGCGATCGCGCAGAATTGCGCCCAATGACTGGAGCGACGCAACACCGGGGGCATTGCCGCCGGTTTGGCCTTCAGGAGATGCGGATGAGGAGTCCATATGGATGGCGTTTTCGCTCATAGTCAGAGTCTATTGTACACAGGCGAAACTGTTCTCTCAAAATCCGACCTTTTCACTGTCTGACTCACTGCGTAAGGGATGGCTTGAGCGCGGGAAAAGATGTATAAAGGACCCCGTTCGGGTACAGATATTCGAGGGGATTATGCCGGTGCGCGTCACAGCCGTGTGAGAGTGACCCGAATTGGTCCGCCAACGATCGATACTTGGGCTTGGTATTGACAAGCCAATCCCAAAAGGTACAATGCGAGTAGTGCGAATGGCGCAGCAGGGGCGCCTGGTAAGGGTCGGCGTTCGCGCCTGGGAAAATTGCGGGAAAGTCGCAACGGAAGAAGGCAAGTGTTGAAGCAACCACTCATTCGATGATTCGTAAAGTCCTGATACGCAGATTGCAGCGCGTGTTTCTCATTCTCAGCATAGTCCTCTTTGCAGGCATTGTCTATCTTGCTGTGACGGGGGTAGGCTATCTGCGGCCCCGCACCATTGAACGGCTGATATTGATCACGCCAACACCGGAACGGAATGTGGTCGCTCTGATCACGCCAACACCGGAACGGAATGCGGTCGCTCTGATCAGCGGTCACACCGGTTTTGACTCCGGCGCTATCTGTGGGGAGAGTAACTCGCCAACGCTGCTGGAGGTAGATGTCGTGGCGAACATCGCCGAACTGGTGCGAGAGCGGCTGGAGGCTGCTGGCCTGGAGGTGCTGGTGCTGGAGGAATACGATGCCCGGTTGACAGATCTGGACTCGAAACTCCTCTTGAGCTTGCACGCTGACAGCTGTATTGCGGCCAGCGGATTCAAGGCGACCCATCCCTTGAACAGTGCAATTCCCACAACCGAGAAGAGACTGATCGCCTGCATCAACACCGAGTACGCGGCGCAGACTGGCCTGTCCCTACACGCCAATTCGATCACGCACGATATGACCTACTACCACGCATTTCGCAAAGTGTTGCCCACCACGCCGACGGCGATCCTGGAGTTGGGTTTTCTGGGCGGCGACGGCCAACTGCTGACACAAGAGGCGGACCGTGTCGCTGCGGGCATAACTGAGAGTATCTTCTGTTTTTTGCAGGGCACGACGACCGCCCAGTAGGGACCACTCCTTAAGTGCCGCGCAGGCGGGGGTCGAAAGCGTCCCGCAGGCCGTCGCCGAGAAAGTTGAAGGCCAGAGTTGTCAGAGTCAGGGCGGTTGCAGGCACGAATACTTCGAGCGGCGCGACGCGCATGGCCTGATATGTCTCCGAAATCATCATTCCCCAACTTGGCGTAGGTGGATTTGCCCCCAGGCCGATAAAGGAAAGAAACGCTTCGGTCAGAATGTAACCGGGAATTGCAAGCGTTTCGACGACGATGCAGGGGCCGAGAATATTGGGGAGCAGATGGCGGAAGATAATCCGCCGGTCGTTGGAGCCGACCGCCCTGGCGGCTTCTACGAACTCCTTCGCCTTGTAGCTGAGCGTCTGGCCGCGGGCGATGCGTGCCATTCCCAGCCAATTTATCAGCCCAAGAGCGACGAAGATGAGAAAGATACCGCCCATGCTCTTGTCGATTTCGATGAGTGTATTGGCGATGGGGTTGATCTCTTCGGAACGGCTAAGCGCCTTGAAATAGACCTGCATCAGGATAATAAAGATGATGAGCGGGAAGCCGTAGAGAAAATCGACAATGCGCATCATCAGGTTGTCGCGGGCTGTACTGCCATAGCCGGCGATAAGGCCGTAGATCAGGCCAACTATCAGGCTTACGGTTGCGGCCACGACGGCCACGGCGAGTGAGATGCGTGTACCGTAGAGGGCGCGGCTCAGATTGTCCCGCCCCAGATAGTCTGTGCCCAGCAGGTAGAAGCGCCCTTCTTCGGTGCGGGTCAGGGCGGGTTCGTCGGTGTAGATGAAATCAACTTCGTCGAAGGCATACGGCGCTATGAGAGGTTGCGGTTCGCCGCCGGTGAATAGGGTAAACACGGTCGTATCGGCAAATACGGCGACGATTACCATCAGGGCAATCACGATGAAGCCGGTCACCGCGGCCCGATTCTGGAGGAGTTGGCGGACCGCATCGCCGAGGGGGGTGCGGCGGGGCGTTGTAAGCGCTATATTTATGTCTGATGTGCGTGTATTGGCTGACATACCGTTGGTAAGACGGGCCGACTTCAGTCAAAGCGAATGCGTGGGTCGAGCCAAGCGTAGGCGATGTCGACGACGATATTGGCAAAGACCAAGCCCACGGAGTAGGCCAGCGTCGTGCCCAGAATGATGGGATAGTCCCGATTTGTGACGCTGGTGACGAAGAATTCGCCCATCCCGGCGATGCCAAAGATGCGCTCGACCACAAAGGCCCCGGTGACGACTCCGATGAGGAGCGGCCCAAAGATTGTAACCAACGGAATCATCGAGTTTTTGAAGGCGTGGCGAATGATGACGGTCCCATGCGCCAGCCCCTTGGCCCTAGCCGTGCGGATGTAGTCCTCGCGGATAGTCTGAAGCAGGCTGGCGCGAGTCAGACGGGCGAAAGTTGCTGAAAAGGCGGTCCCCAATGTGAATGTGGGCAGAACGGCGTGCATCCAGAATTCGGCGGTCATTGGCGGGATGAACCCGAGATAGAGTTCTTTGTAGTTTACACCCCAGCGCGCGGCTGGAAACCAGTCCAATTTGACTGCAAAGATATAGATCAGGAGCGGCCCCAGCACGATATTGGGGATGGAAACGCCTAGAATTGCCACGAAGGAACTGCTATAGTCGATCCAGCTATTTTGGCGCAGGGCAGCGAGCGTTCCTGCCGGAACGCCGATGAGAATTGCGAGGGCAAGGGAGAAGATGCCGAGTTGGAAGGAGATTGGAAAGCTTTCGGACATGATCTGATTGACGGTCCGCCCCCTGTAGAAGAAGGAGGGCCCCAGATCGCCGCGCAGGACGTCGCCGATATACCTGATGAACTGGGTGGCGAGCGGCCTGTCCAGCCCATATTTGGCCTCCAGATTTTGGCGGACGCTTTCGGGCAGAGACCTATCGCCGGCTCTGTCGAATGGCCCGCCGGGGATTGCGCGCGCCAAAACAAAGGTAACCAGGACGATACAGAACAGCACGGGAACCGCCCAGAGGATGCGTCTGAAGATATAGCCGGTCATAGTCAGAAGGGTCGAGGGTGAAGAGGAGAGAGAATCGAGTTACCTCTTTTCTCTCTCCTCACAGAGAACTATTGCTGTGCTTCCGCTTTGGCCATTTGGTCGATCGACCAACGATAGAGATAGAGATCGTCGGAGTACAGACGGTCGAGCCAGGGTTTGGCGACAACGTTGCGGGTGTAGTAGTAGATCGGAATGATGCCGGCGATGTCGTCGATTAACAGACTTTCGGCCTCTTTATAGAGGTCAAGCTGGTCTGCCGGCGAAGCAGTTTGGGCCGCGATGGTGGCATCGTTGAACTGCTGAACCATGTCTCCGACCTGTGGGTCGTCGAAGGTCAGCAGCGGTTCGTTGCCGCCCATGGTTGGGTTAAAGACCTCGTGGATCCAGTTGTTGGCGTGGGGGTAGTCCTGACACCAGCCCAAACGGAAGACGTCGGGCTTGCCTTCGAGAGGAGACTGGGCATCGAGGCTGTCCAGATAGACGCCCCATTCCTGGGTCTCGATGACAACCTCGACCTGCGAGAAGGCGGCGGTCCACATGGCCTGGATCGCCTGGGCGATCTTGGCGTGGCCTTCGCTGACGTTGTGGCTGAGGACCAGGCTGAGGCCATCGCCTTCCGCATGTCCGGCGTCGGCCATCAGTTCTTGCGCCATTTCGACGGCGGCGGCGTAGCCGAGGCCGCCCTGCTCTTCAGTGAGCGCCCAGGGAGCTACATCGGTGTCACCGGCGGGTGAACCATAGTTCAGGGGATTGGTGAAGGTATTTGCCGGGATCTGGCCGCCCTTGAGAATATTCTCAACGAGTGTTTTGCGATCCACAGCCATTGAAAGGGCGCGCCGCACTCTGACATCGCTGACCGCTTCGCGCTTGGTGACAAAGCCGTAGTAGTAGGTACAGTTGCGGGGCGTGTTCTTGTACTCCGCAGCGAACTCGGAGTCCGCTGCCAACACCCGGTCCATCTGCTCCAGCGGCACTACGGACAGATCGATCTCATTGCTCTCGTACATGGCGAATTCGGTCGAGGCCTCTTCGATCATCGACATGGTGATGACCTCGATGTTGCCGACAGAATCGGCCATTTCAGTCCAGCCGTACCAGAACGGGTTACGGACGAGCTGAATGGTGTCGTTGTGAATCCACTCCGACAGCACGTATGCGCCGTTGTTCTGCATAACGCCGGATTCGGTCCAGCCGTCACCTTCGGCTTCGATCAGCCACTGGGGCATGGGGCGGGTCACCCACATGCTGGCGATCTGGGGGAAGAAGCTGGCGCCGAAATTCAGGGTAAATTCGACCGTAAAATCATCGACCGCAACCACGCCGACATCGTCGGGGGCACCCTCGCCTGTATTGGCTGCCTGGCAGCCGGCGATAACATAGAGGACATAGGCGTAATCGGAGGCAGTATTGGCGTCACAGGTGCGCGTGACACCGTAGACGACATCGTGGGCATTGACAATGCGGGCGGCGCCGGCATCATCCATCACCTGCACGACCTCACCCTCGCTGTAGGTAACCCAGGGAACATCGTCGCGCAAAGTGAATGTCCAGACAGTGCCATCTTCACTGGATTCCCAGCTTGTCGCCAGTTCCGGAGTTGCGTCCTGGGTGTCCGGATCCAGCTCGGTCAAAGCCAGCATTGTCTCGTTGAGGATGGCGATTGAAGAGGTGTCGGTAGCCAGGGATGGGTCCAGCGAGGGGGGCTCGGTTCCCAGGTTCCAGTCAAGGGTAACGGGCCCCATATCGGCTTGCTCACCGCCGGATTCGGGTTGCACTGCCGGGCAAGCGGTCAAGAGCATGGCCGCCGCCAGCAGTAGACCTACCAGAGAGTAGGTACGGCTGAGTCCAGGCATTGTACGATTCTCCTTTTTCTGGATCGATGCGAAGGACGGTTCGAGAAGAATACGCTCCCGGCTGACGCGTCGCCGGAAGATAAGGTTGCCGCCAACTGACCAGAATTCCGGGGTCAACGACAGGCGACTCGCCATGCGAGCGCGATAGTGGAGCGCGATAGTGCGACGGAGAAGGTCAGCTATGTTAGGCAGGGAGGCAGCACATCGGTGCACTGCCCAGGAGAGAGTCAGGCTGCTGCGACTGCAACTGGCTGGCCCTGTTCGTCCAGGGACTCTACCTGGTCGTAGAGGAAGCAGGCAACACGGTGGCCGTCGCCAGTGTCGGCAAAGGATGGCTCGTACTGACGACAGATGTCCATCACCTGTGGGCAGCGCGTGTTGAAGTTACAACCGGTCGGCGGCTCGGCGGGACTGGGGACATCCCCTTCGAGAATAATGCGCTGCCTCTTCTTTTCGATCTGTGGGTCAGGGATCGGTACTGCTGAGAGGAGAGCCTGTGTATAGGGGTGGAGCGGGTTTTCGTACAGCTCCTCGCGGTCGGCTAACTCGACGATTTTACCGAGATACATGACGGCGATGCGGTCGGAGATATGGCGCACGACAGAGAGATCATGGGCGATGAAGAGATAGGTCAGTCCCAACTCACTCTGCAGGTCCTCAAGGAGGTTGATAACCTGGGCTTGAATCGAGACATCCAGGGCTGAAATTGGCTCATCGCAGACGATAAAGGAGGGGTTTACTGCCAGAGCGCGGGCTACGCCGATGCGTTGGCGCTGGCCGCCGGAAAACTCGTGGGGATAGCGATTGATGAAGTAGGGATTTAGACCAACAATTTCGAGAAGTTCCTGGACGCGCTGCTGCTGTTCGCGACGGCTTCCGCCAATTTTATGTACTTCCAGGGGTTCACCCACGATGCTGCCGACAGTCATGCGGGGATTGAGGGAGGCGTAGGGATCCTGAAAAATCATTTGCATGCGGCGGCGCATGCGGCGCAGGTCACCGCTGTTAATGTCGGTCAGGTCCTGACCTTCAAAAACTACCTCGCCGGCAGTAGGTTCGTACAACTGCAGAATGGCGCGGCCGGTGGTGGATTTGCCGCAGCCGGACTCGCCGACCAGGCCAAGTGTTTCGCCGCGAATCAGATCGAAGGTGATGCCATCTACGGCTTTAATGCTGCCCACCTGCCGCTGCAAAATGATGCCGCGGGTGATGGGGAAGTGCATCTTCAGATTCTGAACACTTAGCAGCACATCGCTCTGGTTCGTGTCCTGTGCGGTCGAGACGCTTTCGCTCTCAGAGTTCTGTCTGGTCATACGACGGCCTCCACCTGTTCATCGGAGCTGGTGTCATAGATTTCAACGTCGGAGAGATCCACCCAGCAGGCAGATTTGCGCACGGAGTCAATCGCCATCAACGGTGGATTTTCTTCCAGACATTTGTCGATTACAAAGGGGCAGCGGGGCGCAAAGGGGCAACTCTGGGGAGGGTCAAGCAGGTCCGGCGGCAGACCTTCGATAGGGATGAGTCTTTTTTGCCTACCCAAGTCCAGACGTGGAATCGAGCGCAGCAAACCGAGGGTATAGGGATGCCGGGGCTGGCCGTAGATCACGTCGACTGGCCCTTCTTCGACAATGAAGCCGGCATACATAACGAGAACACGGTCTGCCAACCCGGCCACGACACCCAGATCATGAGTAATCCAGATGATTGCCATGCCGAGTTCGGTTTGCAGGCGAGTCACAAGGTCGACGATCTGGGCCTGGATGGTGACATCGAGGGCGGTTGTCGGCTCGTCGGCAATGAGCAACTGGGGATTACAACTCAACCCCATCGCGATCATCACGCGTTGGCGCATGCCACCGGAAAATTGATGGGGGTAGTCATCCAGTCTGGCGCCGGCGTCAGGGATGCCGACTAGTTCCAACAGCTCGATGGCCCGGGAGCGGCTCTCCTCACGGTTCATGTTGAGATGCAGTTCCAGGGCCTCGGTTATCTGGCGGCCGATGGTCAGCACCGGGTTGAGGGAGGTCATTGGGTCCTGGAAGATCATCGCGATGCGATTGCCGCGGATCTGGCGTAACTCTTCTTCATTGAGTTGTAACAGATCCTGGCCGTCGAATTCTACTTCGCCATTGACGATTTTTCCCGGTGGTTCGGGGATCAATCGGATCAGGGACATGACGCCGACGCTCTTGCCGCTACCGGATTCGCCAACGATTGCGACCGTCTCTCCCTCGGCGACCTCGTAGTTGATGCCGTTCACCGCGTGGACGATTCCATCCTGGGTGAAGAATTGAGTCTGGAGGTTGCGGACTTCAATCAGGTTAGCCATGTCACTCTCTTTCCTATGGCCTTGTCAGTACTCTGAAGAGGGCGGTATTGGATGTGCCATTCTAACAACAGTCAGCTTCCTTGTCAACAAGAGAATTTGGGAAGGGATGTCGTCCCAGCACTGGGCAATGATAATGACAGCGAAGGCTTGTGTGAGCGGGTTGGCAGCGCGACCCGGGGGGGTGCTCACCGTCTGTGTTTTTCGCAGTCAAGATTGGGTTGAAGAGTAGCTTCTTTGAAGTTGTGCCACTGAAAGGGCTGCTGCCTCTCACGAAATATAGCACAGGCAGCCAGTCTGGAGCAAATCGCCTTGGGCATCCGGCATCCGGCGAGAGAGAGCAACTCAGACTGGTAGCGGAGGGGGGTGGGGGACTCTTGGATTTTGAGGTAACTACTCAGCCGTATGCAGAGCCTGTCTTGACCAGCTAGTCTTGACCAGCCCTTCGTCCCCGCCGCGGTTCAGGCTCTCTCATCGTGTATTTGCTGTCGGTCGCCACTTTGGGTGAGCCGCACAGCTGGAAAGACGCCGAACGGTGGGTTAGGGATGGTTTTGGACGGGGGCGTTGCGGGGGCGGAGCCCCTGCACAAGGGAGGCCGCTTGCGGCGGCACCGCCCATATGCAAAGGGAGAGTATCGAGGCAAGAGTTAAACACTTGCTACGCCTGAGTCAGTGATGGCCTTGGCTGAGTGATTTCCTATTTTGTTAATTCTGCATTTGAGGCAGCCGCCATGCCACGGCGATGGCGTCTGGCTGCGGTGGACAGTTGAAATTAGCTGGAGACCAATATGGCGCTTGCGAGGTGTCGGGTGCGATGGAGCGAAAGTCAGCCCTGAGCCGCCCTACGGCAGGGGTAAGAGTATAGAGGCCGGAGACTCACTTGGTCCCAGGATACGGCCCTTTTGCATGGTCGCGAATTTACAAGGGCTGAGTCGTTATTGGTTGCGTATGAATCCCCTTTACGACTTTGTAGCAGTCTTAGTGCCTATCGCAGAGTCTGTTTCGACAAAATGTCCCAAAATCGGTTCACACTGTTTCCAATATTGGAGCCCAAACCCATTGAATTCAAAAATCAGGGTGCTAATATATTGTTTGTGGTATGTTGCCGAATTTCGGTTTGTGGTTTGTTGCCGAATTTCGATGGACGGAACTGAGAGCGGTAATCGGAGAAGCCAGTGGCACATGAGACGTTCGGAAAGATCGTAGCCGCCTTGCGCAAAGAGCAGGTCGACTTTGCTACAGGCCGTCGTTGGAGTCAGCAGAAATTGGCAGACGAGACAGGACTTACCAAGAGAATTGTGAGCAAAATTGAGCGGGGCCGGCAAGCACGATTGGAAGGGGAGATCCTGCAGGAATTGGCGCGTGCGTTCGAGTTGACTTCGTTGGAACGGCGCGAATTTTTTTCCTTGGCAAGCCTGTCATCGGACAGGGCGATTGTGCGCGCCGATCTTGATCACAGGGAAGTTTTTGAGAAGGCCTGGGCATCACTGAGCGCGATTGGTCTGCCCGCTTTCCTGATGGACACGTTTGGCAACGTGATCGGAATCAATCGTGCGATGATTGCATTTCACGGCTGTAACATGGCCCAGATCAACGCGGCCAAAGGCTCGGCGGAGGGCGTCAACCTGCTTGGCCTGCTGTTTGCGCAAGATGCGCCATTGCGACGCGTGCTGGGAAATGGTTGGCATTCCAACGCCATGACTGAAATGCGCCATTGGCGGGCGATGACACTACGCTACCGCCACACGGAACAGTTTCAGCAGCTCTACACCGCGCTTGCCGCCTTGCCAGACTTCCCCATTTTCTGGTCGGCGACCCGCGAACGCCTTCAAGACATCAACAGCCGGCTGCACAGCCATGTATACACGCACAGGGTGCATGGGCCGGTTGGTTACACTGTTTTTACAGACGTCAGCCTCAGCGACCATGGCGACCTCTACCTATCCGCCTATGTCCCCCAAGACCGGGGCACGATTGAGCTGTTCCAGCGGCTGGCTGTAACGAATCAGCAGGCGCTGCCCCTGGCCAGCTGGCCGCAATACAGCTACTGAAATCCTCTATGCACAGGTGAAAATTTTTGCCGTTTTGTTGCAGTCCGGTCTAAAAAGGTTTCCCTGCTCAGGACAATGGCAAAACTTTATCGCCCCTGGTCTTCGCAGAGACCAGGGGCCAAAGTTACATTTGCTTTGGAAACCTCTGGCTTAACTACTAAGCCATAACCTGTGTCCAATCTCACTGAATCAGGATTTGCAGGATTGTTGTCGCTCGTTCTTGACGCGGTTCGCGCCACCTGCGGTGCATGTGCGGCCCAACCTCTGCCAGGACAGGTTAACCCTCGATCGCGGTTATGTTCTGGGGTCAGGCGAAGCCCTTTTGGGTGGCGGCGACAGGTTGCTGAAGCCGCACGGCTGGTATGATGACGAACGGTCGATGAGGCGTGGTTTTGGAGGGGGGCGTTGCGGGGGGTGTCCCCCCGCACAAGGGAGGGCCGTAGGCCCGACCGCCAAAAAAGGGCGTAGCCCCTGGCGGCGGCGGGGGTTTGCCGACGACAGCCCTGAGCCGCCTTAGCGGCGAAGGGTGCGCAGGCCCGCCTTAGCGGGCCGGAGCCGCCGGAGGGCGTCTGCGCCCGTAGGCGTCCTAACAAGAATTGGGGCACAAGGGAGATATCTTGTGCCACAGGGTGCCGCTCTTGTGCATGGCGGCCAAATCAGTTGTGGCTGAGTAGTTACCATCTGGCTGCTACCCCGGGGTCGATTGACTAAGCCAGCAGCGCAGTTCATCGATCTGCTCTTGCACAGCTCGGCGACCGCTTCCGCCGCGAACATCGCGCTGCTCCACGCTGCGCTCGTAGCTCCAGACTGCCGACACGTCCTCGTCAAATGCGGGATGAAGAGAACGTAAGGCCGTCAGCGACAGGTCGGATAGGGCAATTCCCTCAGATTCGGCGAGCGCGACCGCTGCGCCGGCAATGTCGTGGGTTTCACGGAAAGGGACTCCCTTGCGCACCAGATATTCGGCCAGGTCGGTTGCCAACATTTCCGGTACGAGCGCCTGGGCCATTTTGTCGCGGTTGACGGTCAGGGTTGCCAGAGCGCCAGCAGCGATGGGCAACGCGCCCGCCAGGGTTTCGATCGCATCAAACAGCGGCTCTTTGTCCTCTTGCAGGTCCTTATTGTAGGTGCTGGGCAGTCCCTTCAGCGTCATAAGCAGCCCACTCATGTCGCCGAAGACGCGCCCGGCTTTGCCGCGCAGCAGTTCCAACGAGTCCGGGTTTTTCTTTTGGGGCATCAGGCTGCTGCCGGTGCTGTAGGCGTCGGCCAAGGTCACAAAACCGAACTCGCGGCTGCTGTAGATGATAAGGTCTTCGGCCCAACGGCTGATGTGCAGCATGGTCATTGTCGCCCAGAACAGCGTCTCGGCGACAAAATCGCGATCGCTGACGCCATCGAGGCTATTGGGGGTGGGCGCGGCAAACCCAAGTTCTTGCGCCAGCCAATCGCGGTCAATGGGAAAGGGGGTGCCGGCGAGGGCGCCGTTGCCTAGCGGCAGCAGGTTGAGGCGCGGCAGCAGGTCTTGCAGGCGCTGGGCGTCGCGTTGCCAGGCGCAGGCGTGGCTCAGCAGCCAGTGACTCCAGCGGGTGGGTTGGGCTGGCTGCAGGTGGGTATAGCCTGGCATTAGCAGGTCGAGCTCGCGCTCGGCGCGCTCGGTCGCGACTTCAATCAGTGTGCGCAACTTTTGTGCGGACGTTGACAGCTCTTCCCGCAGCCAGAGCCGCAGGTCTGTCGCCACTTGATCGTTGCGGCTGCGGCCAGTGTGCAGTTTACCGGCTACGGGGCCGACCAGTTCGGTCAGGCGGCGCTCATTGGCAGTGTGAATGTCCTCGTCGCCCGCTTTGATTTCGAAGTGTTCGGCGCGCCACTCATCGGCAACAAGCTCGAGACCGGCGACGATTTGTTCGGCTTCGTCCGCGGTGAGCAGGCCGGCTTTGGCCAGAGCCTGCGCGTAGGCCTGGCTGCCGCGGATATCGGCCTGCCACAGGCGCCAATCGAACCCGATTGACGCATTGAACTCTTCCATCAAGGGATCGAGTGCGTCGCTGAAGCGCCCTCCCCATAGCTTTGTGCTCACGATCTGTGTCTCCGAACTGCATTTACCGGCGGCCACATGATTTGTACTGGCTGTAATTATTCCACAGGAAGCTGCCCGGCGACAGTTTCTCTGCTGGCAGGCGGCTGATATTCCGCAACGGACAGCGCGAGGCCGAACGCTCCCCGTGTCCGTTTCACCCACCATACGATCAGCAGCGAACCGACTATCATGGCAGCGACGCCCAATAGGCCGGCCTCCGGCCCGAACGCGCCGCCGGTCCAGAGGACGGGGCCGCCCTGTTCGACGGCGATAAAGGTCGTGCTATTGGTTGACGTCCCACTCACGGGGAAGCCGAACACATTGCCCTGGAAGAAGTTCCAGGTGATGTGAATGCCGATCGGAATCGCCAGCTGATCGGTCAACAGGAAGGGCAGGCCCAGGAAGAGGCCGGCCAGAAAGAGGTTAACGGTGCTGATCGTAGTTGAATTGGGATTGACAGCGTGAAGGAGTCCGAAAATCGCTGAGGAGATGAGCCACGCCAGCAACATCCCTCGGACTTGGCCCAGGGAACGGAAGTTAAGGCCCTCGGCCATGTTTTTCAACTGATACCCGCGCGATAACAGTTCTTCGTAGATGCCCACCAATAGGAACAAAGTCAGGGGCCAGAGTATGGCCAAGGCAAAGGGCATAGACTGACTCGTAACGAGGATTCCTTCGACCGTGACCCAACCCAGGGCCAGTTCGACGAGGAATATAAGCAGCATGAGTAACGCGCCCAGGAATAGCCCGAAGCCAAGGTCACGCCACCAACGGGCTGTGAACTGCAGACCGAGATCGGAAATGGGTCTGCGGTCAAGAAACCTGGCTGCCAGCAGAGTGGCAGCCACGATCGTCAGCGCGGCCAGGGCCATTCCCGCGATGTCGTTGGCGAGAGCAGCGGCCGGATCCGCCGTTACATCTGAAAAGAGCGCCGCGGCCGCAAGTCCTGCGACGCCGAGCAGAAGAACATGGAGAATCAGACGCCACAGGGCTCGCAGGCGCCTTTCGTTGGGATTCCAGAACAGCGGCGAAATACGATTCATCTTGTGGTCGGAGCTTGCTCTTGCGTGAAACTCGTCATAAAAGCGATTCTCGTACCGGCGGAACACGTAGTTGCAAGGTCAGATCACTGTACCCGGGATGTCAGTCTGTAGGGGGCGGCCGGTATTCGGCGAGAGAAAGCGAGAGATCGAGAGAACCGCGAGTGCGTTTCGCCCACCAGATCATGGCCAGGGAGCCGACAATTAAGGCAATTAAGCCGAGCAGCCCTGCTTCCGGACCGAATGCGCCGCCGGTCCATAGTTCGGGGCCACCCTGAACTGTATTGACGATGGTGGTCCGAAACATGGTGTTACCGCTGACCGGAAAACCAAATACGTTGCCCTGAAAAAAATTCCAGGCGATATGGACACCTATGGACAGGGCCAATTTGCCGGTCAACAGGAAGGGCAGAGCCAGAAATAGTCCTGCCAAAGCGATTTTAATGGTCGTGGCAGCGGTTGCGCCGGGATTTAGGGCGTGAACCAGGCCGAAAGCGAGGGAGGAGATAATCCACCCCAAGAACACGGCAGTTCTAACACTAAGGGGGCTGAAGTTGAACCCTTCGGCGATGTTTTTCAGCTGATAGCCGCGAAATACGAGTTCCTCGTAGGTGCCCACCAGTACGAATTGGACCATGAACAGGAGGAAGGCTGCGGCGAATGGGAATGGAAGGAGCGTGAAAAACAGGCCTTCGACAGTGATCCAGCCCATGGCCAACTCGAATACGAAGATTGCGCCCATCAGAAGACCACCAAGAAGGAGGCCAAAGAGCAGGTCTTTGCGCCACTGGGTGTCCCAGGTAATGCCGTAATCGCTAAATTTGCGGCGATCCAGCAATTTGGCGGCAATCACTGTAACGAGTATATATATCAAGCCTGTGAGAAGCAGAGCGACCATTCTGATGATAGGGTCGGAGCCGCTTTCACTGCTGCCTTCGCCGCCTGAAAAAATGGGGCGTAGAACGGCTTGGACGACTTGCAGTCCGACAACGATAACCAGGAAGTGAATTAACACGCGCCAGAGTGCCCGGAGCCTCCTGTCGTCGGGATTCCAGAATAGAAGGTTAATTGCCGTTTGCATAATTGTCTCCCTTTGTTTCAAGATCGATCGCGTTCACGCTTTCAAAGTGCGGGGCCAGCTGTGATAAAGTTCAAGGGAAATCGTATCCTGGTGGTGATGAATGGCAGACCAAGTTGACGGGCCAAAGAAGGGCGAAAGCCTACCAAAGGCGGCGAGCGGGGACTCGAAGTCCCGACGGCGGCGCGGGCTGCAAGAGTGGCAAGATCTGATCACCGAGCAACTTGACAAGGCGGCCGCAAATGGGGCGTTTGATAACCTGCCGGGCAAAGGCCAGCCGCTTCGTCTGAACGAGAATCCCAACGAGCCTGCGGATATGCGTATGGCCAACAAGCTGCTCAAGGACAACAATCTGACCCCTGCATGGATCGGTGATCGCAAGGAGTTGTTGGCTAAAATCGAGGCTCTGCGCGCGGATATGCAACGGCAGTGGGATCTGATATGCGCAGGCGCAGAAGCGAGTGGCGGTGATAAGGAGGCTTTGGAACGAACCTGGCGTCGCAATCTGAGCCGGTGGGAAGCGCGAATTGGCGAATTGAACCGACGGATCGTCAGTTTGAACATCATCCTCCCGGTCTGGCGGATGGAGCTGCACCGGCTGCGGCTGGATGAAGAGTTGAAGCGCATTGGCGCTATAAATTGGGACGGCGAATCCCCATTGTAATTCCTCGTTTTCTCGTACCCTCCTTTTCCCGACTGAAGTTTCTGAAGGCCGAAACCCAAGAAAATTTCAATCTCTTCTAACGAACTGGCCCGGAACGGCGCCGGTGTGGTCTCCATTGCACAGTACGCGCTGGCCGTTGACCCACACGTCTCGCACACCAACTGAGAGCAAGTGGGAGTCGGCGAAGGTGGCGCGGTCACCGATGGTCTGCGGATCGAAAAGCACGACATCAGCGTAGAATCCGGTCCGCAGGTGACCTCGATTGCGCAGGCCGAGCCGGTCGGCGACGGCGCCGGTCATCTTATGCACGGCGTCTTCCAGGGTAAGGAGACGATGTTCACGAACATACTTGCCCAGCACGCGCGGATAGGTGCCATAGGCGCGTGGATGCGTGGGGCCCAGTTGAGCGGCCCAGGCGGGGTCGAGCCCGGCGGCGTCGGTTGCGATTTTGATCCACGGCAGCGGCAACTGCGTGCGCAGGTTCTCTTCGCTGATGGACAGGAAAATCGTGCCGATGCGCTGGCCTTCGGAGCGCAGCAGGTCGATGGTGCAGTCGAGCCAGTCCTGCCCTCTTTCAGCCGCGATTTGTGCCAGGTTCATGCCGACGTAGGCCCTGTTTTCTGCCTTATGGAAGCCGACGGGAATTACACCGGCAGCGCCTCCCCGGGTTGTAGGTCTCTTTTGACTATCCGCACCCTCGAGCATCTCGGCCCGAATGCGCGCCCGCACGGCTGGTTCCGCCAGATTTTCGAAGAATCGCCCATCGGCGGCAGTCCAGGTAGGCAGCAGCGAGGAGAGGCCGGTACCGGATGCATCGTAGGGGTACATGTCGGCGGTCACGTCCAGCCCCTGGGCGCGGGCCTCCTCGATGCGCGCGATTGTGGAAGGCATCCTGTGCCAGTTGGCCGTGCCGGAGGCCTTGAGATGGTAGATCTCGACCGGCAGGTCGGCACGTCGGCCGATGGACAGCGCCTCCTCCAATCCCTCGAACAGCTTATCGCTTTCCGAGCGCATGTGGGTGATGTAGAGGCCGTTGTGGCGGCTCACGACTTTGCAGATTTCGATCAGTTCATCGGTGTCGGTGTAGGAATCCGGCGGGTAGATCAAGGCATAGGAGACGCCGAAAGCGCCATCTTCCATCGCGTCCGCCATCGTGCGCCGCATGAGTTCAAGTTCATCGGTGGAGGGCCGGCCCATCTCCATGCCCTTGCCGACGTGGCGCAAGGTGCCGCCACCGAGGAAGGAGCCGATGTTGGGGGAAACGCCGGCGGCTTCTACGTCCCGCAGCCAGTCGCCGAAGCTGGTCCAGCCGCGCATCTTCTCGTGCCATTCGTCGCTGATCGGCATGGGCAAGATTGAATTTTCGATTGGGTCGGTGTGGCGGCCGGCGACAGGGGCCGGTGTCCAGGCCTCGCCCATGATCTCGGTGGTGACACCTTGCGTGATCTTGGAGAGGCTGCGCCCGTCGATCATGAGCGACAGAATCGAGTGGCTCTGGATATCGATGAAGCCGGGGCAGGCGACGAGGCCGGAAGCATCGACGACGTCGGCGCAGTTTGCGGCAGGGATCGAGCCCGGTGGGGCGACGGATTCGATGTGGTCGCCTTTCAGGAGCAGGTCGCCGAAGCGCCAGGGGTTGCCTGTGCCGTCGACAATGCGGGCGTTGCGGATCAGGGTAGAGGATTCAGGCATGGAATTGGTCAAGCGTCACAGAACGCGTCGTACAGGAGGCGGCCGATGCGTCCGAAAGCGGAGTCGATGGCGATGGGCTGCTCGCTGCTGGCGATGGGGTCGTCGGAGACGGCTTCGTCGTCCCAGCGGGAGAAGACGGTGACGGCCACGTGGGCGTTTTCGTTGGCGTAGATTATGCCGCTGTCGTTGCGTATGCCGGGCAGGGTGCCGGTCTTGTGGGCGCAAGGTGTGCCGGGTGGAAGGTAGCGGGGCAGGCGGTCGTTGAGCTGCTGCTTGAGGAGGATGTCCAACATGGCGGCGCAGGCGGCGCGGCTGACGACTTCTCCGCGCCAGATGCGCGCTACCAGTTCGGTGAGCGCGGCGGGCGTGCCCACGTCGTTGTCGGGGCCGAGGCTGTAGCTGCGGCCGGTGCGGTTGCGGGGCGCGGTGGCGAGGGCCAGCATGTCCTGGGTGGGGTCGGAGGAGGGGAGCAGGTCGTCGAACAACTCCCGAATTGTTAAAGGCACGTGGATGTCGGTCAGACCCAAGCTGTGCATGGTGCGGGTTACGCTGCCTTGCCCCAGGCGGTGCATCACCATGTCGGTGGCGGTGTTGTCGCTGATTATCATCATCAGCGTCAGCAGATCGCGCACCGAGGGCGAGAGGCCGTCGTCAAGGAAAACGAGAATGCCGCTGGGCAGATTTTTCTTAGCGGTGGTCAGTTCCCAGCGGTCGTCGAGCGTGAAGCGGCCCTCTTCGATCTGGCGGAACGCTTCGACGAGGACGGGGATCTTGAGGACGCTGCACAGAGGGAAAACGCGTTCGGCGGCGACGTCGATTCGCCGGCCGGACTCGAGATGGAGAGCGGAGACAGCCATCTCGGCGCCGCTGTCGTCGATAATACTGCGGATTTCTGTTTCGAGAGACATGGATACAGTCCCAGTGTTGAGTGGCAAGGGCTTGCAGGCAAGTGCGGTTAGGGCATGAAGTTCTTGAGATAGCGGCCGCTCTGGATGAGGGAGGCTTTGCGGCTTTCGAGTGAATCTTCGTAGGCACGGTCCTCGACCTCGATACAGACCGGCCCATCGTAGCCGACATCGCTCAGTACAGAAAAGAACTGTCCCCAGTCGATATCGCCGAGGCCGGGCAGTTTGGGCACATGAAATTCGAGCGGGGTGGCCATGATGCCCACTTCGTCAAGGCGGTGCAGATCGAGGCGCACGTCCTTGGCATGGACATGGAACAGTTTGTCGGTGAAATCCCGGATCGGCTTGAGATAGTCCATGTGCTGCCAGATCATGTGGGAGGGGTCGTAGTTGAGGCCGAAGTGGTCGCTGGGGATATCGGCGAACATGCGGCGCCAGATGGCAGGCGTATGGGCCAGATTCTTGCCGCCGGGCCATTCGTCATCGGTAAAGGCCATTGGGCAGTTCTCGATGCCGACTTTGACGTTGTGGTCCTCGGCAAAGCGTATCAGCGGGGTCCAGACTTCGAGGAAGCGCGGCCAATTGTCGTCGACCGACTTGGTCCAGTCGCGGCCGACAAAGGTGTTCATGACTCCCAGGCCCAGCAGTTCGGCGGCCTCGATCACGCGTTTGATATGGTCGATGCTGACCTGCGCTTCGTCCTGGTCCGGCGTTAAGGGGTTGGGGTAGTAGCCCAGCCCGCTGATGGTGATGCCGGCTGAGTCGGCAAGCCCGTTGACCCTGGCGGCGTCCGCTTTGGTGAAGCCGACGACGTCGATGTGAGTGACGCCGGCGTAACGGCGCTCGGCCTTGCCGGCAGGCCAGCACATGAGCTCGACGGTGCTGAAGCCGTTGGCGGAGGTGAATTGGATGACCTCTTCGAGGGAGAGGTCGGGGAGGATGGCGCTGGCGTAGCCTAGTTGCATCATTTGGGGTGTTTGCTCCTTGTTGTTGTGATCTGCAAGTGGCTCTTTAGCAGGGGGAACGCTTTTACGCTTTGACAACGGCCACTGGTAACAGGTTACTTCACTTCACTAATCTCAACCCACCGCCCTCCTTCGTTGCTTTCCAGGATAGCCTCGCACAGAAGAATCTCCTTATGCCCATCGGCGAAGGTGGGGAAGGGCTCTGGAGCGCTGAAATCGCCGGCGGCGATGTAGCCGTAAAAAGACTTGAATGCGTGCTTGAAGGAATCGTCGTAGCCCTCGTTGTGGCCGCCGGGATAGCTGATGTGGGCGCGGGCGGCTTCGGAGACGAGGCCCGGATCGCGGATCAGTTGCTGGTTGGCCTGGTTACGATGGCCGATCCAGAGTTCGTTGGGCTGCTCGCTGTTCCAGGCTACGGTGGCTTCGCTGCCGGCGATCTCGTAGCGCAGACAGTTCTTGCGCCCGGCGGTTATCTGGGATACCCAGAGGGAGCCGTGCGCCCCGCCGTTGAAGCGGAGAAGCGCGGCGCCGCTGTCCTCGGTCTCGATGGCAATTGACTCGGTGGCTTCGGGCGCCTGCACTTTGGCCGAAAAGGTCTCGACTTCACCGATGGGCCGGTGGCGGGTGGTGTGGACTGTTTTGAGGTCAGCTTGAACTGCGCTGACTGAGAGGCCGGTAATGAATTGGACAAGGTCCAGCCAGTGGGTGCCGATGTCGGCGACGGCGCGCAGCTTGCCGCCCTCGCCGCTCAGAACGCGCCAGTTGTAGTCGGTGGGGTAGAGCAGCCAATCCTGGACATAGCTGCCGGTGATGGAGTGAATGCGGCCCAGTGCGCCGCTCTGGATCATCGAGCGGACTTCCCAGTTGAGAGGATAGAAGCGCATGTTGTAGTTGACGCCGGCGGCAAGCCCGCTCTCACTCGCCAGCTTTACCAACGCGCCCGATTCCGCCGAGGTCATGGCCAGCGGCTTCTCGCAGTGGACATGCTTGCCGGCCTGGAGCGCCTGGCTGGCCTGCGCGAAGTGATGGCGATTGGGCGATGTGATATGCACGGCCTCAATCTCGGTGTCAGCCAGCAGCTCGGAATAGTCGCTGTATGCTTTGGGGATTCCAAGGTCTGCGGCGGCGCGGCGGGACTTCTCGGCTGAGGAACCCAGAATACCGGCAACGTTGATGCCCAGCCGGCGCAGGGCTTCGGTATGCGCCGGACCCATGAAACCGGTGCCAACGATGGCTACGTTGAGTTCGCGCATAGTTTCACCTCACTTTTTGCGTTCAGAGGCAAGGTTCGGTTTCCGTCTGGCGGTCTCCTCTGTCAAGCCCGGCGGGTAAGGCCGGCATAACCCCACGCCAGCGCCAGCACGATGGTGCCGTAGACGACCTGCTGGATGGCCTGGCCGACGTTGAGGAAGGTGAGCATCGAGTTCAGAACGCTGAGAATCAGCGCGCCGAGGATCGTGCCCGTGTATCCGCCGACGCCGCCGAAAATCGAGGTGCCGCCGATCACCGCCGCGGCCACGGATGGCAGCAGAAAGGCGTTGGCGAGTTGGAGATCGACGGCGCCGGTGCGGCCGCCGAGAAGAATGCCGCCGATGGAGCCTAGCACGCCAGCTGCAATGTAGGCTGTAACGCGAACTTGCCATACGCGCACGCCGGCGAGGCGCACGGCGACCTCGTTATCGCCAATTGCATAGAGAAGCCGTCCCCAGCCGGTTCGCCTGAGCAGCCAGATCAGCCCGCCTGCGATCAACGCCCACACGACCACGCTATAGGGGATGCGATTCCCCAGGAAGGAGCCTCCGCCGAGAAGTTTGATAAATGGGCCCATCTGCGTCGAACCCTGCAGGATCGTCTGTGCCCAAGCGGTAAACAAGCCCAGAAGGATGCCCGACATGGCCAGTGTCATAATCAGCGGGTTGACCCGAAAGACGGACACACCTACACCGTTGGCGCTTCCCACCACCAAGCCAACCACTATGCCCAACACAATTGCGATGACCGCGCCCTCGGAGGACTGGTTGGCAGCCACGTAGGCGGAGCCGGTTGCAATCATCGTAACCGACAGGTCGATACCGCCGGTAAGCATGAGAATCGTTTGCGCGCCCGCCAGAATGCCGAGCGGCGCGGCCTGCAGGAGCGTGTTGCGGGCGCCACTGACGGAAAGGTAGTTCGGTTCGACGAGGCCGGTAACAAGGACGAGGAGGGCGAGAATGCCGGTCAGCGCCAGCGTTGGGTGCTCGGCGACCAGGGCGGCGAAGCGGGCGGCCAAACCGGCAGGCGCGGCGGCGGCGTTGGCCTGTGTTGACAGGGGGGGCTGGGTCATGCGGATCTCTCCCGCAACAGAGTGACAAGCCCGCCGACCATCATGACGCCGGCGATGAGCAGGCCCTGGATGATCTGGGCGTTGTTGGGGTCGATGCCCATCGCGCTCAGAATCGGGTTGAGCATGATCAGGATAACGCCGGCTGCGACCACGCCAAGCACCAGGCCGGTGCCGCCTACGAGGGCGACGCCGCCGAGCACGACAGCGGCCACACTGTTCAAGGTTGCGTTGGCGCCGACGCTGAAACGGGGGTCGCCGGTGCCGGTAAGCGCGACCGTGGCCAGGCCGGCAAGCGCCGCCATTGCGCCCCCAATTGCATAGGAGGAAATTTTCGCGCGGCGCACATCGAGACCGGCGAGCCGGGCGGCAACACTATCGCTGCCAATTGCGTAGATGGACAACCCAATGCGGGTATGCCTCGACAAAAGGAATACGAGAATGGCCGGAACTGCCATCATCAGGATCGGCATGACATATGTGCCGCCGATACCGGACTCGGCGCCGGTAAACAGCCACCGGAACTCGGGCGCGGTGCCGCCGCCGGGGGAAGGCAGAATCCACAAAGCAAAACCCGACCATATGTAGCCGGTGGCCAGGGTGACAACGATATCCGGCACGCGGGAGACGCTGATCACATAGCCTACCAGAGCGTTGAGGATGCCAAGGCCGGCGATCAGGATGATGGCGATAAAGAGCACCATCGCAAACGGTTGATCATCCATGAGTCGGGCCGCGAGCGCGTTGGTTAGCAGAAGCAGCGCGCCCAACGAGAGGTCGATCCCGCCGGCAATCACGATGATGGCCTGACCGATGGCAAGATAGACGAGTGGCAGACTGTTCTTGCTGATCGATGTGGCCTGGAACTGGCCGAATACGGGGATAAGGGTGGCGTACCAGATGAGCAATGCGCTGAGCAGCAGCCAGACGCCCAATGTCCAAGTGTTGCGCGCCAAACCCGTGCGCCAGAGGGCAACGCCCGCGGATCGAACCGTTGTCATCATGCGGGCACCTCCAATCCATGTGCGGCTGTGAGCAGCGAAGATTCGGTTGCGTGCGCGGCGTCCTGTTCGTCGACGAAACAACCGTCGTGCATGATGAGTACGCGGTCACAGACGAGTTGGATCTCGGCAAGCTCACTTGTATAGAGCAGGATCGCGGCGCCATTGGCGGCCAGCTCGCGCAGCAGGGCGTAAATCTCGTGCTTGGTCTGGACATCGATGCCCCTGGTGGGGTCGAAACAAAGCAATGTACGAAAACCGGCAACGAGCCAGCGGCCAATCGCGACCTTTTGCTGATTGCCGCCGGAAAGCCGCCGCACCTGGGATGCCGCCCTGGTATCGATGGAAAGGCGGTCGATTGCGTTCAATACCCGTTGGCGTTCATCGGACGGGAGGCGCAGCCACTGGCGAATGCGGCTGAAAAGGGGAACAACCAGATTCTGGCGCACGGGTAGATTTGGAAGCAGGGTAAGCAGACGGTCGCCGGGGATGAGGACGACGCCGTCAGCGACAGCATCAGAGGGCGCGCGCCAGCGGCGCTGGCTGCCGCCGACGAGGATTTCACCGGCGGTAGGACGACGGTCGCCCGACAGGAGGGAGAATAGACGCTCCTGGCCCTGGCCTTCCAACGCGACAAGGCCGAGAATCTCACCGCGCCGCAGTTCGAACGAGACATTGCGCACGACATCGCCGGAAGTCAGTCCCTGCACGGCAAAAGCAGTTTCTTCCGACGAGGAGCGAGAGGTGGACTGCTGTGGGGAACGGGAGATGTGTTCAACCCCCTCCTCCACATCCAGGACGTCGGTACCGAGCATGGCTTCGACCAGCTCGTGCTCGTCGACATCGTGCATGGTTCCGGTTGACGAGCCGTTTGCGGCTGCCGGCGCCGCGCCCGGCTCGAATAGGGCAACGTTACGTCCGTCGCGCAGAATGGTGGCGCGGTCGCAGATGCGCCTGACCTCCGCCAGCCGGTGCGTGATCAGCACTGCGGCGCGGCCCTTTTCCCGCCATTCCGCAAGCAAAGCAAAGACGCGTTCGGCCTGGTCGGCGGTGAGCGCGGCTGTGATCTCATCGAGCAGAAGTACTTGGGGATCACGCGCCAGCGCGCGCGCCAGATCGACGACGCGTAAGGTTTCGAGCGGCAGATCGCGCACGAGCGCGTCAAAGTCAAGCGCTTCGAGATCGAACCAGGCGAGCCAGTGGGTGAAGGCCGATTCTTCTATCTCGCTGAGTTGGAGATTCTGTCTGACGGTGAGGTCGGGGATCAGGGCGGGATCCTGGAAGACGGTTGCGATGCCGACAGCCATTGATTCGGCTGGGGCATGGAATTGCATCGGCTGCCCATCGACATGAACAGCGCCGGCGTCGGCCGGATGGACGCCCGCAAGAAT
The DNA here is from genome assembly GCA_963662575.1 of Caldilineaceae bacterium. Taxonomy (GTDB): domain Bacteria; phylum Chloroflexota; class Anaerolineae; order Caldilineales; family Caldilineaceae; genus Bin5. Next base: position 2,572,776 of record OY759723.1, on the reverse strand, counting down.
TTTTACGAGGGTACTTTTGCCGGCCCCGTTGGCGCCTAGCAGCGCATGGATCTCGCCGCGGCGGACGGCCAGGTCAACTGTCCGCAGCGCCACGACGGATCCATACGATTTTGCTACTTTGAAGGTCGCAAGCAGTGGCTGCGACTCACTCATAACGGGTTTATTCCAACGGCGAGTTGCAGCCTACTCGCCCGGCGCCGTGCAGGCGGAGACATCGGCGCTGCCGTTGTAACTGGTGTAGGGATCAATATCGACGTATGTGCTCCAGCCCACCTGCTCGTCGGGCGCGTAAATCGCGTTCAGCCCGTCGACATCTTCAGTGGTGAAGACTTGCGGTGTGAGGATGGTCTCGTGAGGCGGGTTGTTGCCGGTCAGCGCGTCGAGCGCGATCGCCATCCCGACGGCGCCGATGGCGGGCGGGTTGGTCACGGCTGCGCCGATCAGACCTGCATCGGCAAGTTGGATCAACTGCTCCACGAATCCGTTGTTATCCGCGCCGACGATGGGTACGAAGTCAACATCGGCCACCTGGAATTGTTCGACGACCGAATAGTCGATGCCTGAGGTCCAGATGCCGTCGATGTCCTGGGTGGAGATCAGGTCGAGGGCCTGCTGCGCGCCGGTTGAGGGATCCCAGCCGGTGAAGGTCGAGGCTACGACTTCGATGTCGGGATAGTTTGCAAGCGCTTCCATGAAACCGTTATGGCGGTCGGTGTCGGCGGGAACGCCGTCGATACCGCGCATCTCCACCACATTGCCGGAGCCGCCAAGTTGCTCGAAGAGCCATTCGGCGCCGAGGCGGGCGTAGGCGGTCTGGTCATTGGTGGCGACATAGGCGCCCTCGGCAGTGACCGCCTGATCGACGGCGACGACGACGATGCCCTGGGCGATGGCCGATTCGATGACCGCGTTGAGGCCCTCGCGATCGGTCGGGTTGAGGATAATGGCGTCAACACCTTGCGAGATGAGGCCTTCGAGGTCGGCGATCTGCTCGGTTGGGCCGCCGTTGCGGTTGACAACGACGACTCTGTCGACGAGGCCGCTGGCAGTGGCCTCGGCCTTGATGGCGCAGATCATCTGCTCGCGCCAGCCGTTGCCGACCAGGGTGTTGCTGACGCCGACGACGAAGCCGCCTTCCTCTTCCATCATGGCGTCATCGCCGGATGCCGGTGCGACGGCGACACAAGCGGTGAGCGCCAGCGCGAGTGCCAGCAGTAGAGCGAATATTGTGAAACGTTTAGATTGGTTCTTCATCTGTTTCTCCTCCGGAGAAATGGTTCACAGAATTGTGATAAAAACTTGATCCATCTGTGTTGCTACAAGAAAAGGACAACTCACGCAGCGTGTTTTTGGGGAACTCTCAGTCGATTCAACACCGTCTTGAGACGAACCTACGGCTCGCGACAGGTGCGGTTAGACGCTGCGCCCTGTAAGTTTGCCAAGCACGTCAAACATCGCATTTAGCACTTCCGCATTCACAGCACCGATACGACCTTGAAGACGACGCCGATCATTGGCTCGTAGTTGAAACATAAGCACTACCGATTCCTGAGTCAGCCCGTTTTCCAGCGTGGGATGAATGTGTGTCGAATCGGGTAGCGCAATGACGTCCTTGCTGTCGTCAGAGGAACCACTAAGATAACTGGTAGGGCACCACCATAGCCATCATCTTGCATGACAGCTGCAGGGCTACGACCGCGCTGCTTCCGGCCATTGGCTGCTGGCAGATCGATCCAGTGGATATCACCGACACTCACGACACCTTGGTCTCCCATTCGTCAATTATCGTCCAGGCCTCGTCACCGGCCTTCTCCCACCGATCCAGATCGAGTTCCAGTTCAGTCGTTATATCTGCCGGTCTAACGAGAATCTCTACGCGTATGCCTTCGGGCAAGGACATTTCGTGCTGAGGCACAGCCACCCCGTCTTTGACGATTCCAGGAATTACCCATCGCTCAGGCACCATATCACAGGCATCCTTGGCTAATCCCGTTCCCGAGGATCCAGCGCATCACGCAGGCCGTCGCCAATAAAATTGAAGGCTAGCACCGTGATCACGATCATCAGGCCGGGGAAAAACGCAATATGAGGGAAGCGCAGAATGAAGGCGCGTCCATCCGACAAAATGCCGCCCCATGAGGGGTTCGGCGGGCGAATGCCCAGACCGAGAAATGAGAGCGCTGATTCCAGGATGATAATGCCGCCGATGCCCAGGGTCGCCAAAACGATGACCGGGCCCATGACGTTTGGCAAGAGATGGCGCCAGATTATGCGCCAGTCGCGCACGCCCACAGCTCTGGCTGCGGTGACGAAATCGGTCGCCTTCAGAGACATTATTTCGGCGCGTACGACGCGGGCGAATCGGGCCCAGCCGGTGAAGCCGATCACGAGAACAGTTGTTACCAGGCTCGGCCCCAGTACTGCAGCCAGGACAATGAGCAATGCGATAATCGGAAAGGCCATCAGGGTATCTACTACCCTTGAGATGAGCATATCCTCCCAGCTGCCGAAGTAGCCGGCCACGGCACCGATGACGACGCCCATTGTGACGGTGATGCCGGTAGCCGCCAGGCCCACCATCAGCGCGATCCGAGTGCCGAAGATCACGCGGGTGAGAAGATCCCGTCCCAAATGGTCGTAGCCGAATGGATGGGCTGGGGTTGGGCTGCCGCCGCGCATACCGCGAAAGATGTCATTAATGGGATCATAGGGCGAGAGCAGCGGCGCGAAGATCGCCATCAACACCAATAGGATAATTACAACCAACCCGCCAACCGCGAAGCGATTGGCGCGAAAGCGCCGCCAAGCCTGGTTCCATTCGGAGCGGCGGTCAGCGTCGGCAATGAGTTGGAGGGTCGGCTCGGTGGCCGAGGAAGCAGTCATGGGCTGGTCTGGGCCATTATCAGGAATGAATTCAGTTGATTCGAATACGCGGATCGATGATGGCGTAGGTCAGGTCGGTGTCTAGGATTCAGAAACAGTACTCCGGCGACCTAAAAGATGTAGGCAATCGAACTAAAACGTCCGACCTATATTGAGTGCGTTAATGCTCAATGACCACTGTAATTGCTCTGACAATCGATCGCATGACCGCTTCAGAGACGATGCCAATCTCTCGAACGAATCGTTGCGTATCAACTCCACGCAGTTGTAGTGCGTCAACCGCGGAGGGCTTGCTCAATCCATTGTCGTTATCGGGCATCAGCCTGACATGCCAGAGGTTATGGGTAAAGTATTCTTTCCACTCCGTCAGCGGAGCTACCAGCCGAATGGGCAATACGCCAATGGCATCAGAGTTTACCACAACTACGGGACGGGTCTTTCGGATTTCAGCGCCGAGAGTCGGGTCGAGGCGCACCAACCAGACTTCGCCGCGTTTACTATCCATCACTGAAGTCTCCCGCTTGCCACTCAGTGCGCTCATCGACTGTCTGTTCGTAGTGCTCCTTCAGCAGTTCTGCCTGCTGCGCCAAGATCCGTTGGCGGTTATCCTGAGAACTGTCCCCATGCGCCATACCGGCAGGGGGAACAAGGTCCTTTTGAGAAACGAACTCTGCGTCTTCCTCAGCAAGGTCCTGCAAGAGATGAAAGGCGAGCGACAGTTTTGTCTCAGGTAGATTATTGACTAACTCCTGGACTTGAGCGTGCGTAACGGTGCCCATGCAGCCTCCTGCGTTCCGAAAGGTACTCGTCTTCAATGTTCTTAATCAGCGTCCGAGTCGGGCTCCAATTAAATGTAACCCCAACATGATGCTACGGCTATAGGCTTCGCCGGTCGAAATCGCAACAAATCGCTGAACAGGTCTTTTGGGTCAATCGGGTGAAAAAGTAGTGTTGCATTAAATGCATTGACCTTTTAACAAGGGCGCACCGCAGTTATTGCATTTCTGTTGCGCCCACCTTATAGGACAATTCAGGTGTGTTAGTTGATTCGAATACGCGGATCGATGATGGCGTAGGTCAGGTCGGTCAGCAGGTTCACCGCGACTACGAGCACGGCCAGTACGACGACCAGGGACTGAACGACCTGGTAGTCGAGGCGAAAGACCGAATCGGTGAAGAGGCGGCCGATGCCGGGGATTGCAAAGACGGTCTCGACGACGATGGTGCCGCTGAGAATAAAGGCGATGCGAAAACCGATTACGGTCACCACGGGCAGCAGGGCGTTGCGTACGGCGTGGCGGACAAGCACAATTGTGTTCGGCAACCCTTTGGCATATGCAGTACGCACGTAATCCTGGGAAAGCACTTCGAGCGTGGACGCGCGCATGACGCGTGTCATTACGGCCATCTGTTCGGTCGTCAGCACCAGGATCGGCAGGAGGTATCCTTGCCAGGACTTCAACCCAAAGGGAGGGATGCGGCCAATCAGAGGCATGTCGCCAAACCAACGCGGCACGTACAAGGCGAACAGTACGATCAACATCAGCCCCAGCCAGAAGTTTGGCAGGGCCACGCCCAATGTCGAACCGACCGCGGTAGTGTAGTCGAAAGGGGAGTTGCGGCGGACGCCGGCAATGATACCGGCCGGAATCGCGACCAGCAACGCCAGCCCCAAAGAGATGACATTCAGAATCGTGGTTACCGGCATCGCCTCGAAGATCATTTGCCGCACGGGTATGCCGGTGCGGATCAACGAGTCGCCGAAATCTCCACGCAAGAGATTCCAGGCCCAGACCAGATACTGTTCATGATAGGGGCGATCCAACCCCCAGCGGCGGCGGATCGCCTCGAGCTGTTCTGCGCTGATGCGGATCTCCCCTTCGCCCAGAAGCAGGTAGGTGGGGTCGCCAGGCATCAACCGTATGACGATGAAGGTGCCGACGCTGATCAGCACGATCACGAGGATGCCTTGCAGGATGCGGCGGGCGACGTAGGGAAGCATGAAGGTCAGTAGTCAGTGGTTAGCGAATAGTGGATAGGTTATAGTGGCCGGCGACCCTACCGATCACGGGTCACCGACCACAAGAATTATCGTTATTCCTCGATCCACCATTTATGGGCCTGTTGGTACAACGAGCTGTTCTTCGGGCCTTCCGGCAGCCCCTTGATGCGGCTGTTGAAGACGTTCATCCACTCGTCGAACTGCAGGTTGAGCACCGGTTGCTCGTCGACGAAGATCTCCTGGATTTCGTGATAGTAGGGCTCGCGCTCCTCATAGGAGACGACCTGCAGCCCATCCTCGATCAACTCGTCCATGCGGGCGTTGTTGAGCTGAGCAAAGTTGTTGCCGCCGGTGGAGTGGAGCGTGCTGAACGGGTCGGGCTCGACCGCGCTGCCGTAGGTCCAGTTGTATAGGGAGGCGTCCATCGTGCCCTCCCGCATACCCTGGAGAATGGTCGCTACCGGCGCCTCCTCCAACTGCACGTCGACGCCCACGTCGGCAAACATCAGTTGCGCCAGTTCGGCGATGGGACGACGGGCCTGGTCGCCGGAGATGGTCGTAATGGTGAAGGATAGGTTCTGCCCATCCTTTGCGCGGATGCCATCGCTGCCAGGGGCCCAACCGGCGCCGTCCAACAGAGCCATGGCTTCCTGCGGGTCGAAATCGTACTGCTTCAGCCCAGTGTGGTGGTAGGGGCTGGCGGGCGTCAGGTTGGAGTGGGATATCTGGGCGGCGCCGTTCCAAAGGTCGTCGATGATGCGCTGGCGGTCGAGCGCGTGCATCAGGGCCTGGCGCACTTCTTTCTCCGCCAACTGCGGAATGCTGTTGTTGAGCGGGAAGTGCTTGATCGAGTTGGCGAGGGTACGGAAGTTGACGAAATTCGGCTCGTTCTCGAGGAAGATGCTGTCTTCCACCAGCAGCGGCCAAACGGCGGAGTCGGCCTCTCCGGTCTGCAGGGCGATCATGCGCACTGACGGTTCCGGCACAATGTCTTCGCGCAGGACGTCGATGTAGGGCCGGCCGCGGAAGTGATCATCGAAGGCTTCCAGTTCGGTAAACTCTGCCGGGCGCCATTCGCGCAGCTTGTAAGCACCGGTTCCGATCGGCGAGGTGCTGTAGGTCTCCTCGCCCACTTCGGCGTGGTAGGCCGAATGAACGATGGGGACAGTGGCCCAGGAAGCCAGGGAAGCGGCGTTTACATTCTCCATATTGACCTGGACGGTGTACTTGTCCGGCGCTTCAACTGAGGCAATGCCGGTGAAGGAGCCGACGATCGGCGCGGCATTTTCTGGGTTGCGATAGTAGTTGTAGGTGTAGGCGACGTCTTCGGCGGTCAACTCACTGCCGTCGTGGAATAGAACGCCCTCGTGCAGTTGGAAGGAGTAAGTGAGGCCGTCGTCCGAAACGTCGACCGATTGCGCCAGGACATTTTCAAGTTCGTTGAACTCGTTTACTGTCACGAGTGGATTGTGGATGTTGATAATCATCACCCAGTGCACAGTCGGGCCCATGAAAGCCGGGCTGAGGCCGGCTACTTCCTGGTGGCCAACCCAGGTCATGGTTCCGCCTTGCTTGGGACCGCTCATTTCGGCGGCTGGGGCTTCGTCGGCCGCTGCGGCGGGGGCTGCTTCGCTGCTGGCCGCGGGGGCTGCGGGCGCGCAGGCTACCAGCAGCGCGGCCGATCCGCTCAGGGCGGAATAACGCAGGAAATCGCGTCTGGTAATTGATCTTTTCTGAGTCATTGGTGGTTGTCTCCTTGGCTTGTTGGAAATTAAGGTGTTGTGAATATAAAACGGCGGCCAGCGCAAATGCGTATGATGCGGTTAATGCCCCCAAATTCAAAAGAGTTGCTAACTGGCCAGGCCAACCAAATGGACGGGCGAGCAACTTTACAAGAACTGCGGATTGGCCGCCCAGCCTCTCCCAGCTCAGGAGTTGGAGGACACAAGGGAGTTGACTGTTTGGCGTGGAGAGTAAGTCGGATGCGTCTTTGCCCGAAGTATGGTTGACGCACTCGCCTCGTCAGTCTGTGAGAGTATAAACAGAGAACGGGGGGCTGTCAAGAAATGGTGGTATTCTGATTGCTGCACTAGAGAGTATAGTGATGCATACGGCCCTTGCGAATGGTTGACATGCGTCTGATAATAGAGGATGACACGGCAGGTGAGGGGCAATCGCCGGGCAGATGCGGAGGGGTGAGGTTGTGATAGAATGTCGAGGCGTAACTGGTACGAATCTGACAGGAATAAAGGATTGCCATGGGGGGAGATACGAGATTTATCCGGACGCTGCAGTTGCGAAATCTGTTGTCTTTCGGGCCGGACTCTGCGCCGATTGAGCTTGGGCCGTTAAATGTGCTGATTGGTCCGAACGGGTCGGGCAAATCCAATGTGATAGAGTCTATCGAGCTGCTGCGAGCATCGGCTAGCGACTTGGTTGCGCCAATCCGCGCGGGAGGAGGTACGGAGGAGTGGCTGTGGAAGGGAATCGAGCAAATGCCTGTGGCAAGGCTCGACGCAACAGTTCGCCTGCCTGACCTCAAGAGTCCTTTACGACACAAATTCTCCTTTGGGTCGGTTCGACAGCGTTTTGCACTGGTCGATGAGCAGATCGACTACGAGGTTGACGAGTCGTATGAGGACCAGGAGTCAGCCTTCTCTTATTCCCTCAACGAAGGAGATCCTGTTTTCAATGTCCCTGAAGAAAATGACTACAACAGAACCACAGGAGGTAAGAAAGGCACCCGACTCCTTCGAGGTGAATACCTAACGCCGAATCAGTCCGTACTTTCACAGTTGCGAGACCCGACCCAATACCCAGAGATCACCTATTTGAGTGACAATTACAAGAAGTTCAAGCTGTTTCGGAACTGGAACCTGGGCCGAAATTCCAGCCTGCGCCGTCCGCAGCCGGTTGACCTGCCCAACGATTTCCTGGCTGAAGATGCAAGCAATCTTGGGCTAGTTATTAATTTCCTCGAACGTACAGGGAACGTCAAGGATACACTTAACGCGCACCTTGCCAGATTCTACGAACAATATAAGGACTTTGCCGTCTCAGTTGAAGGCGGAACAGTGCAGATTTTTCTGCGCGAAAAGGATCTAAGTGGATGGATTCCGGCATCACGTTTGTCTGATGGGACATTGCATTTTCTTTGTCTTGCTGCTATCCTCTGCCACCCTACTCCCCCACCCCTAATATGTATAGAAGAGCCTGAGATTGGGCTGCATCCCGATATTCTTCCACTCATAGCAGAAATGCTAATCGAGGCGTCTGAAAGAACCCAGATTGTAGTTACTACTCACTCGGACATTCTCGTTGACGCGCTATCCCATATCCCGGAAAGCGTACTGGTTTGCGAGAAGGAGAGCAACTCGACCTCAGTGAGCAGATTGGACCAGGAGCGGCTACGTGTATGGTTGAAAGAGTATTCCTTGGGAGATTTGTGGCGTAGTGGCGAATTGGGGGGAAATCGGTGGTAAGCGTACGGGTGTATGTGGAGGGAGGTAGTTCCGGCAATCTGGATTCTAGATGCCGCAGAGCATTTTCTGAATTCTTCAAGAAAGCAGGGCTTTCTGGACACATGCCCAGAGTCATCGCCTGCGGAAGCAGAAATAATGCCCTTCAAAAATTTCGTACTGCTCTTTCCCAGGCAAACTCAGAGGAAATACCGCTTCTTCTGGTAGATGGTGAAGAACGAGTCGAGCCAAAGAGCAGTCCGTGGCAGCATTTGAGCTCGCGTGATGGCTGGCAGCGCCCCGCGGGAGCCCGCGTCGAGCATGCGCACCTGATGGTGCAATGCATGGAATCTTGGTTCTTGGCCGATGTCTCGGCACTGGAATCGTTCTTCGGGCCCGGCTTTCGGTTAACTGCGATTCCACAACGAAGTGACATCGAGAACATACACAAAGTCGATGTTTTCAAGCAACTAGAGTCAGCCAGCAGAGAAAGCAAGAAACGAGCATATGACAAAGGCAGCCACTCCTTTGACATATTGTCCCGGATCGATCCCGAAAAAGTGATCCAGCGCTCCCCTTTCGCGAAACGACTGATTGACACTTTGAAATTCCACCTCATCCCCGCATAGATCGTCAGGCAATGCCAGACCCACCACCACCATACGAAGGAAGAAGCCATGAACATTTCGCAAACCGTAACCGTCCCCTCCCGAGCATGGTTTGGCGACGCCGAACGCACGCTCGCCTTTCCCGCCGGCTGGGATCTCCACATCTGCGCCTGCGAGGATGCCCCCGCGCTCGACTCGACACAGATCGCGGCGGCGTTCGATAATCCGATTGGAGCGGCCCGCATCCGCGATGCTGCCAGAGGACGTGCCAGCGCCGCCATTATCGTTGATGACCTGAGCCGGCCTACGCCGGCAGCGGCTATGCTGCCGCATGTGCTGGAAGAGTTGGCCGCGGCCGGTGTTCCCAAGGCCGAGACGGTGATCGTTGTCGGCGGCGGCACGCACCGGCCGCTGACTGAAGAGGAGGTCACAAAGAAGGTAGGCGCGGACGTGGCCGCCAACTATGCAACGACTTCGCACGATTTCATGGCCGGCGACCTGGTTGCGTACGGTAGCCTGGAGGACGGCACGCCTATCTATATCAATCGCATCGTAGCCGAGGCAGAGTTCAAAATCTGCGTGGGCGGCATCTATCCACATCCCTCAGTCGGTTTTGGCGGCGGCGCCAAGCTGATCGTGCCGGGCGTGGCAGGTTTCGCCACTATCTTCCACTTCCACAGCTTTTCTGCCCGGCGTGGTCAGGGCAATATCGAGCGGCTAAAACCCTCCCAAGGGGAGGCGGGCGATGTGACCATGATCGACGGCGGCGTGCGCGATCACCGCGACGTGGCCGAAGAGGTGGCGCGCAAGATCGGGTTGGATATGATCGTTAACTGTGTGCTCACCAGCCGCAGGCAGATTGCCGGTCTCTTTGTGGGCGATTTCGTCGAGGCGCATCGCGCCGGCGCACGATTCGCGCAGCGCACTTACAGCACGACTATACCGAACAGGCTGCGGCAGGAGGCCGATCTGCTGGTGTGCAACGCCTTCCCGCTGGACGCCGATCCGATCCAAGGGTCGAAGGCACTCTGGCCGCGTGACTATTTTGAGAGGGATCCGTACACAGTTGTCCTCAACGCGGCCAGCGACGGCATCTCCTACCATGGCCTGCATCAGCAGCTGCCGTGGCACCAATATCTGAAGCGCCGGGCCGCGGCCGACGCAACGCCCGACCCGGCGGCCGCGATCAACGGTCGGGAAAACCTGCTCATCCTCTCTGAACACTTCCAGGCGGCGGAGTTTGCGACCAAGCATAGCGGCGATCTCCTCTACCGCAGCTGGCAAACGCTGATCGACCAGCTGGCGGCCAAACTGCCCGCGGACGCCACCGTTGCCATCTTCCCAAACACTTCAATCCAGATTCTGGCACGGGAAGAGGCTGTTGCGGTGGGTGGGTAGCCCGTAGAGGCGACGCGAACAGAGACGCCCGCATTGCGATCACGAGAGGAGAAACTCGGATGGCTTCAATGGACGAACTGCGGCAGGGCGTATGCGAGAACCTGCCAGAGGTCAATGAGATCAAGAACGAAGAATTGCGCAGTCAGGTGATAGAGGCGTGGGCCTTTGCACTGTCGCAGACGGAGTTTACGCGCATCGACCAGATCAAGGGATCGGGTGTTCCGGACTCACCGGCGTTGAAGGACGGCACGCAGGCGGAGCATCTGCGCGGCGTTGCGCGCATGGCGCATGGGCTTGCCGACGGCCTGGAGGCGGTGCATGGAGATATTGGGATCGACAGGGACCTGCTGTGGGCGTGTGCGCTGTGCCATGATGTGGGCAAGCCGTTTGAGTTCAGCCCGGAAAACCAGGCGCGCTGGAGGAACGACGTGGGCGCGTCGGGGTTTCCGTCGATCCGGCATTCGGTGTACGGCGTGCACGTGGCGCTGACGGTGGGGCTGCCTGAGTCGGTGGCGCATACGGCGGGCGCGCATTCGGCCGAGGGGGAGTTGATCAAGCGCAGCCTGGAAAATACGCTCGTCAACAGTGCGGACCACGCCTATTGGGCGGCGATGGAAAGGGCTGGACAGTTGGAGATGGAAGAGGTATAGACGCGGCTTGGGCTAACCCGCGGGAACGCGTTCTCTGTGCTGTGCCACTATTTCGCGCAAGCCGTCCCATTCCAGCCAGATGTCGGTCAGGGCGTCGAAAAGTTGTGCCTTATATTCGACGTGCTGCAGTCGAAAATAGATGGCGTAGCGCGGGTGTGGAGAGACGTTTGGCGAGGCACAGTGGGCAATCTGGTAGTGTACCAGAATGGCGTCACCGGCGCGGGCGGTCACCATTTCCGGCTGGGGCATGGCGATAGGCGGCATGCCTTCTGCGCCGCCGCGCATCAGGATTTCATGCCCGTGGTCACGAAAGTACCTCTCGTAGAGATGATGGGTTCCGGGCCAGACGCCCAAATTTCCGGCGTAGTCGGTCGATACGTCGCTCAGGGCGATGCCGACCAACATGGTGAATCTGCGCAGCTCGCCGGCCGGGACGCCGTTGTGGGGTGAGTGGCGGCCGTCCAGATGAGGATGGAGTGGGGGCGCCGGATCGTTCAAAAGCGGGAACCGAACCGCGATCTGTCCGCGCTCGACCGGGTTGATTTTGCCGACGCCGATCATTGACTCCGCCAGAGCTTTGGCAGGTGTCCGGTTGTAAAGATCGGTAATCACCGGCGCCTGCCGCAACTCTGGGCAGAATGATTGTGACTGAAAGGTGATCATCTTGGCCGGATCGATGCCGTTGCCGAAGGAGTGGTTGATCGCTTTGACGGCGGCGTCGACCATCACACCTGGGACAACGCCGGGCACCCTCACATATCCCTTTTTGTAGAATTCCAGCTTTTGCGCGTAGGTCAGATGCATTTTCCCCTCCTCTATGGTCTGGCCCGATGGGATGAAATCATTAGACACCAGCGCGGTGCGAAAATCAAACGGTGGGGGATTGAACTGCAGTGGTCGGAACTGCAGTGGTCAGTGATCAGTGATCAGTGGTCAGTGGTCAGAAATTGGCGGCCCCAGTAATCTGGAAGACTTTTTTGATAAGCGCAAGTCTTTCGGAATTCCAGGTATTAGGATGTAACTACTTTAGGTTGATTAGCTGGACTGCTTGTGTTGGTGGGCGACGACTTCGCGCATGCCGTCCCATTCCTTCCAGATGTCGGTCAGGGTTTCGAAGCGCTGGTCCTTGTGGTCGACGTGGTTGAGGCGGAAGTAGATGGCGTAGCGGGGATGGGGTGAGACGTTGGGCGCGGCGGTGTGGGCGACCTGGTAGTGTACGAGGAAGGCGTCGCCGGGCCGGGCGGTCATCTGTTGCGCTGGCGGCATGTCAATGGGGGGCATGTCTTCGGCGTCGCCGCGGGTCATGAAGTCATTCCCATTGTCGCGAAAATACTGTTCGAATTGACGATGGGTTCCGGGCCAGACGACCAGATTTCCGGCGTAGTCGGTGGTCACTTCGCTGAGGGCGATGCCGACCAGCATAGTGAAGCTGCGCAACTCGCCGGCAGGGACGCCGTTGTGGGGCGAGTAGCGGCCATCCAGATGGGGGCGCAAGGCTGGCGGCGGGTCGTCCAATAAGGGAAAACGAACAGCGATCTGGCCGGCTGTAACGGGATTAAGCTTGCCGGTCCCTATCAACGACTCTGCCAGCTCTTTGACCGGTGTCCGATTGAAGAGATCGGTAATTTCGGGCGCTTCCCGCAATTCAGGGCAGAATGTCCGCGATTGAAAGGTGATCATTTTGGCCGGATCGATGCCGTTGCCGAAGGAATGGTTGATGGCTTTGACGGCGGCATCGACCATTACTGTGGGAACAGCGCCGGGAATCTGCACATAGCCTTTCTGGTAGAGTTCAAGTTTCTGCGCGTGGGTTACTTTCATGGTTTTGCCTTCGATAGTAGCCTGGATGCGTAGAAAAATTGTACATCCGTTTTGCGGCAGGAGACAAGCGGGGCCGGGGCGGGAGGTGCATCCCAGATTCTTGGCCAGCCGCTGTCTGAATAGAGAATGGTCAGTTTTTCGTTTTTCATGACCCCACCCGTACAAGGAACTTTGATTGTTGAATGGACCAGGACTGTTTTAGCACAGTTTTCATGCCTTCAGCCCTCTGTTTTTGGCGCCATTCTTGAATAGCCCTTTACCGCTGGCACCATTCAGGCTTTCTTCGAAACGTTGTTGGTTGGCGACAGGCACACTGCCGCCCAGGCGCACCGCTATGAAGAAGGCGCACCGGTCGATGAGGCGTGGTTTTGGAGGGGGGCGTTGCGGGGGCGCAGCCCCTGCACAAGGGAGGGCCGAAGGCCCGACCGCCAAACTGCAGTGGCCAGTGGTTAGTGGACAGTGGTCAGTGAATGGGCGATTTATCGGGGATGGATGTGAGGACTGGGCACGGGCTTGTCAATACCAGAGGTATAGGGGAGTTCACCCCCATTTTGGGATGCACCCAGGGCGGCCAGGGCCGCCTTCACATCTTCAAGTACTCAAGGGAGAGAATCGGAAATGCCGACGGGGACAAAGATCAGGCTCATCATCTCGAACGTTCTACTGACACTCTTGTGGCTGGCTCTAGCCTTTGGATACCCGGGATATGAGTTCACCATTTACACGTTTGGCCTCGGCCTGGATGGGGGTGCGGCGCGTAACGACGCGTTCGACCTGCAACTGAGCCTGGGCGCGGCGCTGGGGATTCCAAGCATGGCCTTTATCGACCACTTCAATATTCTCTTCGTTACAGCTGCGCCGCTGGTCTGGTGGCGGAATACCAAGGTACAGATGATTGTATTGGGGATGGCAATTCTGAACGGGCTCTACATGTTCCTGTTTGTGGCCGTGTTTCTGCCGCCCTGGATTCTGGGGCAGGGCGACCGGGTGGAGGACTGGATGCTGGGTCTTGTGGTCTCGGCGGTCTTTCTGCTGTGTGTGATCCTGAAGCTCCCTGTGATCAGGTATCGCGGGATTCTGCGTAACTGGGCTATCGGTGTCGGCGTGGTCGCGGCCTACTTCGTCGTCACCGCGGCGACGCGAGCGTCGCAACTGCAGAACGTGCGCGCGCTGCGCCGCATGTGCGTGACCACGCCGGGCGAGGGTGAGCCCTGGCCATCGGGATGGCAGTGGGAGCCGATGCCGTTCGGCAATAGCGAAGGCTGGCCGCTGGGACCGTGGCCGCAAGGGGAGAAGCTGGCCGGCTGCGAACCGAGCGCAGACCTGATCGCGACCGCGGCCGCCGAGTTGCAGGCGGTGGGCTACCTGCCGCTGGGGCTTGTACTCGGCCTGATTGTTGTTGGGGTTGGGGCGTACTTCGTTGCAGTGCTGCGGGCAGAGGAGCCTTCTGCGGCTTAGTGGGGCCGGAGTTTCGGGGCGGCCGATACAAGCTTGTTGAACGCCTCCCGGTTCCAGTTTCAGGCGCCTAAATGTAACGGCCGGTTTCCAAGAGGAGGTTGTCGTGAAGAAGACGAGAATTCGGACATTGTTTCTGGGAAGCCCGAGAGGCGACTCGTTCCCGGGGGAGGAGAATGAGGCGTGGCCGATTTATCAGGGTTCGTTCAGCCACGAGAGCGTGGCCGCGCGTTACAGGGATGAGCTGAAGGCGTACGAGCGGGAGGTGGAGTTTACGGGACAGAGGCTGGTGCGGACGCGAGCGGAGTTGGAAGAGGCGGGTGCGAATGTGGGGGACGAGGACGGTGTCCTTGCTTTCATTCTGGGCCTGTTTCCGAATGTGATGCAGAAGGAGATTGCGAGCTGGGGCAAGCCGACGGTGATGTTCAATCCGACGGAGACGCCGCTTTCGCCGTTGGGATGGCTGCATAATTTCGTGCCGGTGAAGGGTAAGCGCAATGTGATTCCCGTGCTTTCGTCGGATTTCGCGGACGTGGGGAAGAAGGTCGGCGTGTTGAAGGCTATTCACAAGATGGGGCAATCGAAGGTGCTGTACCAGCAGTCGCATACGCCGAAGCAGGTGGAGTCGAGCCGCAGGTGGTTCGAGGAAGGGTGGGGCGGTATCCATCTTTTTTCCGACCTGACGCCGTTGAGCGACGGCTTTATCAGGCAGACGAAGGAGAGGCTGGGGCTTGAGATCAAGGATATCCCTCCTCAGCGGCTGATCGCGGCCTACCAGAACGCCGATGCTGAGGCTGCGGAGGCGCTGGCGCAGGGGAGGATTGCGGGGGCCACGGATGTGGTCGAGCCGACGAAGGAGGACGTGGTCGAATCCTGCAAGCTGTATTTGGGGATCAAGCAGATCCTGGCGGAGGAGGAGGCGCAGGGGATCACGGAGCACGGCATCTGTATGGGGAGCGGGCCGTATCCGCTGCCGTGTCTGGCGTTTTCGATGCTGAACGACGAGGGATTGGCCGGTATCTGTCAGCTGGATCTGTCGAGCACGATCACGCAACTGCTTATCGGTTATCTGGCGGACCGGCCCGGCTTTATCGGCCATATTCATATCGATACGGGGCGAAACCTTATCGGGATGTCCCACGACTTCAGCGCGACGAAGCTGGGGGGATGGAACGGCGAGGAGGCGGACGACTACGCGTTTCGCAATCACCAGGGGTTGTATCGGAGCACGTGTCTCAACGTGCAGATGGAGGTGGGGCAGACGGTGACGATCGCACAGTATGTACCGTTCGACCGCATGTATGTCTTTACCGGGGTCATTGACAGTAATGTGAGTCCGCAGCGGGACTGCAGAACATCGGTGGCGATCCAGGTTGCCGATGCGAAGCGGCTGCTGCGGAATTGTATGAAGGCGGAGCACCCGCTGACGCCGGGCGGGCACAGGGTCCTGTTTTACGGGGACTGGGTGGATGAGATCGAGGATCTGGGACAGTTGTTGGGATTTGAGGTAGTGAATGACATGGAGTGATGGGGGGTTCAGAAGCGGTCACTTCAAGTCGGAATGGATTCTGGTCGTTTGACAGTCAAAAAATATTCTCTATACTGGACATAAGCTTGGTGGGAATCTCCTGCTGGTGCCGGGAGATTGACGACCCGAAGGGTGACGGTGCCTTTCAATTCCACGAGGTCTAGTCTCAAGCCAGAAGTTCGGGAAGGAGAGTCAATAACCGCCGGTCTGCAACGACCTAGGGGGAACAAGGAGACGGAAATGACTGGAAAACGGTTTAGTCGACGTGAGCTCTTGCAGTTGACGGGTGTAAGCGCCGGTGCAGCGATGCTCGCCGCCTGTCAGGTCCAGCCGGTTGTGCAGTCTGTCGAAGTGGCCGCCCCTGTTCCAGAGGGCCCTGCGCATCTAAAGTTCTGGTACTGGTGGGGCGGTATCTGGGGGGAGGCCAACACGGCCTTCGCCAACAGATTCATGGAGGACAATGACGACGTCTACATTGAGCCGCTCCCTCTGGGTGGAAGAATGGAGCGAATCCTGGCGGCCTTCGCCAGCGGGGAACCGCCCGATCTCCTTTTGACCGTTGCCGGTGGTGAACTCCCGCCGCGCGGCCTGACGCAGCCGCTCGACAATCTGATTGAAGGCAGCACGATCGTCGACCTGGACAACTACCTGCCTGGAATGCTTGACACATATCAATGGGAGGGAGAACTGCACGCGCTGCCTGGCGCCGAGGCCTTTGTCGACGTGGCTTTGATCATCAATAAAGGCCTGGCGGAAGAGTCCGGGTTGGATCCCAGCAGCCCGCCCGAAACAATGAGCGAAATTTTGGCATGGTCCGAGGCAATGGCCAGAGAGGACCCGGCTGGGGGGCTTTCCCATATCGGATTCGATCCTTTGGGAGGCACAGGCTCGCGCTGGTACAACTGGGCCGGCGTATACGGAGTCGAATGGTGGGACCGCGACAACCTCCAGTTCCACTTCGAAGTGTTGGCAGAGGCCCTTGACTGGTCGGCCCAATATCTCCAGGCGTGGGGGCCGGATCAGTTCGAGGCGTTCAGAGCGGGTCACGGGGGCTGGCTTAGCCCCGACAGCCCCATCGCCTTGGGTCTTGAGGGCCTCCATGTGAACGGCTACTGGACCCCGGGCGAGTTGTTCCACAAGGCCGATCCGGAGCAGGAATACATCTATGCCTGGCCTCCGACTTCTGACGACCGCAAAGGCGTAAAGTACCAGACGAGCCTGCCTTTCGGCTGTTACATCGCCAAAGCCTCCAAGTACCCCGACGCCTGTTTCCGCGTACTGGAGTTCATGAGCACCGACGAAGCAAACGAGATCTTCTACAATACTGCTGGCGGCTTCGCAGCGACTCGATCATGGCTGGAAAAGGTAGACACCAGCCTCTATCCCGGGATCGAATGGTATGTGAAGTCGGCGATCGAAGCGGAGGAATGGTATACGAGCGGCCTGGACAGCCCGATCTGGATGCGCATTTGGGGTGAGTGGAGCAAGGCCCAGAACGCTGTCATCTACGGCGAAAAGACCGCCACAGAGGCATTAGAGGAGATGAATCGGGTGACCCAGGACCAGCTTGATTCGTTATTGCAGGGGTAGGTAGCTTAGCCGCCGCATTTGTCGACGTTCTGACTGACACAGTTTGCGAAGCCTGATGGTCGATTCCAGGCCATCAGGCTTCATGAGTTTCACGCTTTATCTCCTCCCAGCGCCCGCGCTGGAATTAGGGGGGCCTGTCGGCCGCACATGCTGGACTTCAACAGTGGACTGACGCCTCGTTAATTGCCGGGTCGCTGTCCCGACGCCTGCTGCTGTGATGAAAACGGGCAAATACTGATGGCCAGTACACAAATCAGGAGCCATTCCGGTTGGACGGCGCGGCGCCGCACGAATCTGATAAAGGGGCTGCTCTTTATCTCCCCCTGGGTGTTCGGCGTGCTGGTGTTTACCGTTTATCCCATCGCCGCCTCTCTCTATTACAGCTTTACCGACTATGATGTCTTCCTCCCGCCCAGACCGAACGGGCTCAAAAACTATGTAGAAGTCTTCTCTCTGGACGATCTCTTCGGTAGAACTCTGTATAACACGGTCTGGTTTGTCGTGCTGGGCGTGCCCTCGCAGCTGGTCATCGCATTTGTGTTGGCAAACCTGCTCAATACGACAATAAGGTTTCGCTCGATTTTCCGAACGTTATTCTATCTGCCGACCATCGTGCCAGCGGTCGCGTCGGCATTTCTGTGGAAATGGCTCTTCAATGTACGCGTCGGCCTGTTTAACCACATTATCGTTGGTCTTGGCTTGCAGAGAGCGCCATGGCTGTCGGATCCGTCGTGGGCCAAACCTTCGCTGCTCCTCATCCACTGGTGGGCGTGCGGCACGGCGATGGTCATCTTCCTGGCTGCTTTGCAAGATGTGCCGGGTTCCCTCTACGATGCAGCCAAGGTCGATGGGGCCGGCGCGTGGCGTCGCTTCTGGCATATCACTATTCCACTGTGTACTCCTGCGATTCTGTTCAACCTGATTATGGGCGTGATCGCCACTTTCCAAGCGTTCGATTTCGTTTGGATTCTGACGGAAGGGGGACCAAACTATGCCACCGAATTCTACGGTCTTTATCTCTACCGAAACGCCTTCAGATACTTCAGGATGGGTTACGCTTCCGCACTGGCCTGGATCCTCTTCCTGATTATCGTTGCCTGCACGATCGCCCTCTTTCGCAGTTCCGCGCGCTGGGTCTTTTATGGCCGGGACTGAGCTTTTTTACCTGAATCCGGAGAAAAGGTGATACGCGCGATATGGGAGTCATAATTCGCTGGATAGAGGACGAGCCAAGCGGACGTGCATTTACGAGAGTATTGGGCAGAATCGCCCTCTACGCGGCGGTCCTAGCCCTGGCCGTTGCCTTTGCTCTGCCCTTTTTCTGGCTTCTGACGTCATCGCTGAAAACCGGCAGACAGGCGTTCGCCGTGCCTCCCGTCTGGTTTCCCAACCCTGTCGTCTTGGGCAACTACCCTGCCGCTCTGACCTCCGGCCCATTCTTGCAATACACGTTGAACACACTCGAAATCACTGTTCCCCGGATCTTCGGTTCGGTCTTTGTCAGCGCGCTGGTGGCGTATGGATTCGCGCGCATCAGTTGGGATGGCCGCGATGTCGTCTTTTTTCTCTGCCTGTCAACGATGATGATTCCGTTTGCGGTTACGATGATTCCCTTATACATTGTCTTTTTCAAGTTGGGTTGGGTGGGCACCTTTCTGCCCTTACAGGTTCCCTGGCTGTTCGGTACGCCCTTCCACATCTTCCTGCTCAGACAGTTTTTCATGACGATCCCGCGCGAACTGGACGATGCCGCCCGCGTAGACGGGGCCGGTGAGCTGCGGA
The DNA here is from genome assembly GCA_963662575.1 of Caldilineaceae bacterium. Classification (GTDB taxonomy): domain Bacteria; phylum Chloroflexota; class Anaerolineae; order Caldilineales; family Caldilineaceae; genus Bin5. The sequence goes on along the minus strand of OY759723.1, from coordinate 2,553,601 downwards.
TCTTCTGGGGCATTGTCATGCCGCTGTCCAAGCCGGCGCTGGCCGTTGTGGGGCTGTTTACCTTTCTCGCCGCCTGGTCCGACTATCTCGGTCCTCTGATCTACATTCAGGATACCTCCCAGTATACGCTCTCGTTGGGCCTGTGGTATATGGGGAATATGATGTGGGGATCACTGGACCGCTATGCGATGAGTCTGGCCGCTTCCACGGCAGTTACAGTACCGGTGGTAATCGTCTTCTTCCTGGCGCAGCGCACATTTATCGAGGGTGTCTCTATCACGGGGCTGAAAGGCTGAGGATGGGGCGGCGACAGGTGGAACAACCATTCAGAGTGGCGGAGTACAGATGATCAAGATAAAGGCTGTTGAAATTACTGGGCTGCGAGAGGTAAGTCTGGTCGAGGATGAGATCGCGGGCCCGGGCGCGGGAGAAGTGGCGATACGCTCGCTTTATTCGGGTATCAGTCATGGGACGGAGATGAATGTCTATCGAGGCCACGCGCCGATGTGGCAGCGGAAGCAGGACCGCGGTACGCGGCTGTTTGTGGAAAGCGAAGAGCCCGAGTGGGAATACCCTCTGCGTTACGGTTACGCGTGCGTGGGCGTGGTCACGGAGGTGGGGAGCGATGTGAAGGAGTTTGCTGAGGGCGATGTTGTCTTCAGCTTTGCCCCGCACCAGTCGGCGCACGTACTGCCAGCGGGTTCGGTGTTCAAGCTGCCGGAGGGAATCGATCCAAGGGCAGGTGTGCTCACGGCCGTCCTGAACACGACTTTCAACGGCATGTTGGACGCGGACCTGCATTTGGGCGAGTGCGTGGTGGTCTTTGGCCAGGGTATTTTGGGGCAGCTGACGGTGCAGTGGGCCAAGCTGTCGGGCGCGGCACCGGTGATCGCGGTGGACCTGATCGAGAAACGGCTGGAGATCTCCAAGCGGGTGAGCGGCGCGGACCTTGTCTTCAATGCGGGCGAGGTCAGGGACATTGCGATGGCGGTGAGGGAGTTGACTGACAATCGCGGCGCGGACGTGGTGTTCGAGTTTTCGGCCAGTGATCGCGCTCTGAACGAGGCGATCCGCACTGCTTGTTACAACGGCAAGGTAATCGTGATGTCATGGTATGCGGGCGCGCTGGCCAACGTCTACCCGGGTGGGGAGTTTCACCACAACCGCATCCAGCTGATTTCGTCGCAGATAGCCGGCATCAGCCCTGAGCTGTCGCATCGATGGTCGGCCGCGCGGCGCATGGAGGCGGTGCTGTCGCTGATGCCCAAGTTGAATCTGGATGGGCTGATCACTGACGTGGTTGACTACGGGGACGCGGCCGCGGCCTACGAGATGATCGACAGGCGGCCGCAGGATGTGCTGCAGGTAGTGCTTGATTATGGTGAGGACTGAGTTGCACTTCGAAGAGGGAAACCTTTCCACTCCTAATTCATGGCTCGTCTCCGGCTGCAAAGGGTTGCCATGCAGCGACTGTATTCTTCCATGATGTGATGCTGACTGTGGCGTTGGAACCGATTCCGGCTTCTCCCACAATAGAGGAATCGACATGAATATCGACGAGACCGTTGCCAACTTTGATCGGGACGGCTACGTCCTGTTGCCGCAGGCGATTTGCCCTGAAGAGCTGGCGGTCTTGCAGGGGGACTCGGCTCATGTCATTGAAGAGGGCTTTGTGGGCAAGGAACCGGATAGTGACTACTTCTATGATGCGCTGCCGGATACGGGTGAGATTGTATTCCACCGTGTGCAGTATGTCTTCCCCAAAGCCAGGAATAACTCGTTTATCAAGCTGCTGGCGCATCCGCTGATCCTGCAAGTTGTGCAGCGGCTGCTGGGGGACGACTTCATCTGTGAGGCGGAGGCGTTTGTTTTCAAGGCGCCGGGAAACGGCAAGGAGGTCCCGGTCCACTGCGACGGCGATCCCAGCCAGCCGGATGTTATGGAGTTGGTGTTTAACGTCGACTACTATCTGGATGACGCCACACCGGAGAACGGCTGCCTGATGGCCGCGCCGGGCAGCCATAAGCTGAATCTGCCCGTAAAGGAGGTGGTTGCGCAGGGCTTCGACTTCCCCGGCCTGGTTGAACTGCCTGTCAAGGCGGGCGACGTGCTGTTTCACAATGTCAAGTTGGTGCATGGTTCCAGGCGCAACAGCGCCAACAGTTTGCGGCGCACGCTCTACTATGCTTTCCATTCTCTGGGCGCGGCGGCGCGGCAGGGCGAACCCAGGCCAGAGGGGTCGTACCTCAGGCCGAATCAGACAGTACCCCAGAGCTGGATCGATGACCGTCTACGGCTGATGATGCACGCCATCGATCTTCGGAGTGAGAGCAGCTTCGGGCGCGAAGAGGTCCCTTTCCCCTATCAGCCGCCTGTGGGCTACGACGTAACGTGGCCGTCAAGGGATGAAGAGATGAATTACCGGCCGGCGCTGGGGTATAGCAAGTTTTATTGAGGTCTGGCCTGCAGGGCAGGCACGAGGGCAGGCACAAGGCCTGGCCCTACGCTAGGCGCGGGGATGGCAGGGGCGTGTTCCGGCTTGATGTTGGCCGTCAGTCATGCTGATTTCTGAAGCGCCAGCGGCGGGCGTAGGAGAGGGCCATGCTGGCGGCGACGGCCATGACGGCGGCGAGGACGTTGAAGAGGAGATCGCGTGGGTCGTAGGCGCGATTGGGTAGAAAGGCCTGGATGTTTTCGTCGATCAGGCCGATGAGCGAAGCGGCTACAATTGCGAGCAAAGCGGGTACGGGGACGCGTCGGCCGTGGCTGGCGCGTTCTTTGAGTGCTTCGTAGATAAAGACGGACAGGACGCCATATTCGATGAGATGCGTGCGCTCCTCCGGGGTCGCCATGCGCACGAAGATGAGGATGTAGACGGCGGCAACACCGAGCGCAACCCCGATCTCCAGGCCACCTGGGCGCACTTTCAGCCCGTAGACCAGGATGACAGCCCCAACCAGGATAAAACTGAACAAGAAGAGGGTTTCGAGCAGACCGTGTGTTCGCAGATGCCCGGCGAGAGTTCGCGCCAGTCCGAGTGTCGAGTAGATTGCGGTTACAACGGCGAGGGTCCAGAGCCAGAGGCGGCGCTCCCGACTTGAAGTGAAAAGAGACATGAAATTGGATACCGATGGTGAGTAGAGTGAAATTCCCGCAGCGTATACAGGAGTGTATACCGAAGGGGGTGCTTAGGCAATTTCGAGGATTCGGGTTAACCCTTGATGCCGCTAAGGGTGAAGCCTTCGGTGAAGTAGCGCTGCCCGTAGTAGGAGAGCGCCATCATCGGCAAAGACATAAGTACGGACATGGCCATCATCTGTCCCCATCTGGTGTCGCCGCGGGTGCCGATGAAGCCCATCATGGCGAGGGTAAGCGTTTGCATGCTCCTCTCTTTAAGGTAGAGGAGAGGGAAGAGCAGGTCATTCCAGGCCCAGGAGGTGATGAGAACGATTTGGAGGGCCAGGATAGGCTTGGCGAGGGGCAGGACGATACGCCAATAAATGCCCAGATCATTGCAGCCGTCGATGCGGGCGGCGTCGGAGAGTTCATTGGGGACGGCGCGGAAGAATTGGCGCAGCACAAAGACCATTGCAGGATTGAGAGCCAATAACGAAGGAACGACTGCCGGCAACCAAGTTCCGATCCAGGACATGCGTGCCATCATCACATAGCGGGGTACCATTGTTACCATGTCCGGGATCAGCATGAGGCTGATGTTGAGCAGCATCAGCAACTCGTTGCCGCGAAATTTCATGCGGGCGAAGGCATAGGCCGCCAGCGTACACGAAATCATGGTTGGCACACCGACGAAGACGGCGAGCAAGAGGGTATTGCGCAGGTTGAGCAACCAGTCCCTCTCTTGCCAACCGTCGGCAAAGTTCTGGAGGGTGACGGGGTTGGGGATCCACTGGATGGGGATGGTGATGCGCATCTGCTCCAGCGTCTTGAAGGCGCCGCTGAACATCCAGGCCAGGGGCATCAGCGCGACGGCCAGAAAGAGGGCAATCAGCAGATAGGCTATCGTGTGCTGGATGAAGCGGCTGTGGCGCATTCCTAGAGAAAGGCCGCCCCCTTGCCCAGTCCCCCGCCGGGCAGTAGAAATTCCGGCCATACTGGTCAGTTGCCTCCCTCATAGTAGACCCAACTTGCGGACGAGCGGAAGACGGAGACAACGATCACAACGCAGATGACGAACAGAATCCATGCGAGCGCGGCCGCGTGGCCCATCTTAAAATATTTGAAGGCGTTTTCATAGATGAGCTGGGCGTAGAATGTAGAGCCGCCAGCCGGGCCGCCTCCAGTCATTAACATGGGGCCGGCGAAGTATTGAAACGCGCCGATCAGGCTGGTCAGCAGGTTGAAGAGTGTGTAGGGGGTCAGCATCGGCAGCGTGACGCTGAACAGGGTTTGCAGCGACTTTGTGCCGTCGATCTTGGAAGCGTCATAGAGCTCTTGCGGCACGTTCTGCAGCCCGGCCAGGAAGATGAGCATGCCAATGCCGCCCTGGATGGTCATGAAGATGAAAATCCATTTGACCATAACCGGATCGGAGAGCCAAGCTTGGCGCCAGGGGAGGCCAAAGGCTTTGAGTAAACTATTGATAAGACCCAAGGAAGGGCTCCAGATAAAGAGCGACACTGCGGCGGCGCCGGCCACAGGCACGGTGCCGGGCACGATCGCCAGCGTGCGAAAAAGCTGGAGGCCGCGCACCTTGACGTTGAGCAGCAGCGCCTGCAGGAGGCCGACCACCAGTCCGCCCGGAACGGAGACTCCCACGTAGAGCAATGTGTTCAACAGCGCTTTGCGTGTATAGGCGTTTTCTACCAGGTTTACGTAGTTGCGGATTCCGATCCACTTGGCGGGCTGGAAAACGTCGTAAATGGTGAAGCTGTGGTAGAAGGAGTCGAGGATTGGGTAGGCCTGGAAGATAATTACGCCCAGGATCCACGGGAAGATGAAGAGGTAGGGCAACGTACGACGGCGGAAGCGCCGGCGTTTTGCTTGCCTGCTAAGGAGCGCAGCGCTCCCGCCGGGATCCAGGCTTGGTGGTTCTGCGCTCAGACCGGTGGACGACATTCCGATTCCTATGTAGTCGAATTGCTTGATGCGGAGGACAAAGAAAGCGGGTCACGCCATTTCCAAATGGTCAAGCGTGACCCGGTTGGTTCACTACGGCGGAGAGACTAGCCCTGGGTCTCCCAGTACTCGTCGAGGGACTGCTGAAGCTCGGCGTTGATGTCGAAGAGGGAATCCTCAGCCGACTTGGCGCCGACGATTGTCTCTTCGATGGCCCGCTGCCACAGGTTCTCGACCTGGGACTGGACGGGCGTGAGGAACTCGCTGGGGCTCCAGAGCCTGTCGGCTTCGAGCGGTGCGTCGAAGAACCACTGCAGGCCGGGAACGGAGGAAAGATCGATGGCGTCGAGCAGCGGTTTGCTCCACATGGCGGCGGCGCGGATCTCGAATTCTATCAGGCCGACTTCGACACTGGTCATGTGTATCATGAACGTGAGGGCGTCTTCAGCGACCTGGGTGGAGCGGGGCATGAAGAGTGTATGCCCGGTGCCGAAGTCGATGGCCTTGAGACCCTCATTCAGGTTGGGGTGGAAGCCGTAGCCGATCGTGTCCAACTCAACGCCGGTAACGTCAACGACGTTGCGCATAGCGCCGGGCATCCAGTTGCCGTTCATGATCATGCCTCGCTTGGCGTTGTTAAAGCCACTCGAGGGATAGCCGGTCCAATAGCCCCACTGATCAGCGAAGGCTTGCATTTTGTCTGCGCCGGCATCAAGCCAGAACTGGGCGATGATGTTGAGACCCTCCGCCCACGCGTCGGAGTCAAAGGTGAAGGTGCGCTTGTCCCCGGAGATGAAGTTTTCGTCGAAGACGACCGGCCAGGCGATGACTGTGAACGCATAGGCGTCTTTGGGGTCGTATCCGGCCTGTGTCAGGTTGCCGTCGTCGTCAAACTTGAGGAGCGCGCGGGACATTTCCAACAGTTCGGGCCAGGTCCTGGGGCCGACTTCGGGATCGCCGCCGGCTTCCTCGATAAGGTGCTTATGCCAGCAGATGGCGGGCATGGCGCCCCCCTCAAGAACGGGGATACCATAGGTAACGCCGTCCCACTTGCCGTTGTCCCACTGAGAACCCATGTAGATGTCCGGGTCGAAATCCTCGACTGCGGCGATAAGGTCGTCGAGGGGAAGCATGACGCCGCGCGCCATCAACTCGGCGAAACCGCCGATGTAGCGATGGTATACGTCCGGTGCGGTGCCGCCGGCCACGGCTGTCATCGTGTCCTCAGGGGTCACATGGAGGCGAATCATATCGATCGAGATGTGCGTACCCTTTTCATCAAATAGCTCGATGCACGGTGTCCAGACGTCGCTGTCACTACCGGTTTGCCAACCGGACTGGACCGAGACAGTCACCGGCTCCATGGCGGCATCATCCATTGCGCCGCTGTCGGCGCCCGGTGCAACAGCCTGGCAGGCGGCGAGCAGGGCAGCGCCGCTGGTGGCACCGGCAAGTGAAAGGAATTCTCTGCGGCTGAAACCATGTTTCTTCATGATTTGACATCCTCCTGAAGTGGTTTGCTGGGTTGTGGCCGGATTGGATGATAAATAGGATTAAATTGGGGTATATGTCGAACACAGAACAGAATAGCAAATGACAAGCCCAGTGGCAAACGCTTTTTTGGAGTAGGGGTAACTACTAAGCCGTATGCAGAGGCTGTTTTGACCAGCCTTTCATCCCCGCCGCGGTTCAGGCTCTCGCATCGTGTATTTGCCGGCAGCCGCCACTTTGGATGAGCCGCACAGCTGGAAATACGCCGAACGGTGGGTGAGGGATGGTTTTGGACGGGGGCGTTGCGGGGGCGGAGCCCCTGCACAAGGGAGGGCCGAAGGCCCGACCGCCCAGAGCTGCAGTGATCAGTGGTCAGTGATCAGTGGTTAGTGAGAAACGCTTTGGCTCGCCTCATACAGGAGCGTAAATTGATTGTGGCTGAGACGTCGCGGATTTTCTGGGCCGGCGATATAGGGCGCTACCATTCGGTACAATAATTTGGGATGCGCCCGGTTTCCCAGGCAGGTTGTCCTGCGGCCATTTCGTGCTAAACTTGGAGGGCGTGTTAGCAAAACTGAATAAAGGAGAAGCCCTATGTCTGCACTGAGCGCCGCCTCTCTGGACCATTGCCTGACGGAGGAAGAGCGGCGGACTTTCAACGAGACCGGTTTGCTTTATGTCAGAGATGCCCTTTCGCCGGAGCAGGTGGAACGGGGTGTCGCATTGACGGAGAGGATCCACGAGGCCAAGTTGACGGAGGGGCACGAACCGCGCAAGGCGCTGTTCTACCCCAATTTCATCCCCGATGATCCATATTTCACCAATCTGGTGGACTATGAACGGGTCCTGCCCAAGGTATGGGGAATCCTGGGCTGGAATATTTTTCTATATCACGCGCATCTGATCGTGACGCCGCCGAACGGGGAGGCGCCGAACGACAAGACGTTCCACTGGCATCAGGACAGCGGCCGGGTCAACGTCGAAATGGAGAGCCATCCACGGCCGCGCTTGTCGCTCAAGGTGGCCTACTTTCTGTCGGACACGAGCGAGCCGGGGCGGGGCAACTTCTGGGTCGTGCCTCGCAGCCATGTGCAGGATACGATCGACAGGCCGGAGAATGGCATTGGCCAGCCTGAGGGAGCGACGCCGGTGCTGGCCAAGCCGGGCGATGCGGTGTTTTTTGATCGCCGTCTTTGGCATACGGCCAGCCCCAACTGGTCCGATACTACCCGCCGCGTTCTGTTCTACGGTTACGGATACCGCTGGTTACGCACAAAAGATGACATGACGGTCGAGAGCTTGTGGGATAGCTGCAGCCCGATCCGGCGCCAGTTGTTGGGTTGGAGCGTGAATGCAAACGGTCGTTTTTCGCCCACGGATGAGGACGTGCCGCTGCGCATGTGGCTGCAGGAGCATAGCCCGGCTGAGGCGGAATAGGTCTACAGTTCGAATTCCAGCCGAAAGCAGTTAGGCCTCTTTCGCTTTCACGGCGATTATACTGCGTCAGCGATAAGATGGAGGATATGTGTCCTGCCTCCCCCTTTAGGCGTGACAAATACTCTGGTGCTTACGTTCTTTGCGCGCACCCATGATATTATGGGAGGAGCATTGGTCAGTTTTTACCTTGCTCGCCAGAGACCGTTATTGTTTGGGTAGATGCCTAGAGGCAATTCGACATGGACAGCGTATTCATATATTGGGATAACTCAAATATCTTCCATGAGGCTCAGCGCTTGGCAGAAGAACGGGGCGAAGGTCCAAATGCCCGTTACCGTGTGCGCATTCACTTCGACCACATGCTGAGCTTGGCGCATGCCGACCGCCCGCTGAAGAAGGCCTTAGCCGCCGGCTCAGTCCCGCCGGAAATGCGTCAGCTATGGAACAGGATGGAAAGCAAAGGAGTTGAAGTCCACTTGTTCGACCGCGGTACGCCAGAACGTGGAGAACAGGAAATGCCTGACCGAGTCTTGCAGTTACGGATGCTGGAAGATGCACTGGATTACAACGGTGATCCTGGCATCGTGGTGATGTTAACAGGCGATGGCGCGGGTTATCTCGATGGTGCAGGCTTCCACAGCACTTTAGAACGGATGCACAAGCGCGGCTGGCGCGTGGAAATCCTGTCCTGGGCGCATTCCTGTAACCAGAGGATGCGCGAATGGGCAGAAGAAAACGGGGCATTTATTGCGTTAGACGACTTTTACGAGGCCATAACCTTTATGGAACCATCCAGGCCTGGGTTCGAATTGGCGTCGGCGCGCGACGCTGCCGAGTTGGATTTGTCTAAACGGCAAACAGCTTGACTAATTGCCGCTAAGTTTCGCGTTTAGGATGAGAGGGGAATCAGATAAGGTGGAAGGGGGCTCTTCGCAACCCGGTTGGAGGTGAAGAGCCCCCCTTTTCGTACCCGTCCAAAGCGGAGCGTGAACCTTCTTTTATAGTGCGCGATTGCTTCTATTTGTACGGCCAGGCGATTTCCAGGAACGGCTGATCCATCCCTGCTTCTTTGTCCATGGGTCTGGTCACGTACTCCTCGCGCGGGGAGCCGGCGATCTGGTGGCCGTTTTCTTCGATCCATTTGTAGACCGCATCATAGTAACCCAATATCTCGGGGAAATGCGCTTGCCGCAGGGTTAGCGACGTGTGGGCGATGGAGCCGCCGGGCAGGGTTCCGCTCTTGATTTCGCCGCCGACGGTGGGAACGGTTTTGACGGGGATGCCGACTTCGACCGGCCCGTTTTTCTCCTCGTTGACTTCGCCGTGGTAGATGGCGACCGGCTTGCCATCCTGTTCAACGCCCGATTCGGCGACTAAGGCCGCCAGTTGCTCATAGGATTCGCGCAGGTGGTTGGACAGCTCGTCGATATTGACATAACGGGTGATGCTGAGCATGTGTCGGTCGGGCTGTTGCGTTGTCTTGACTGTGGGGGTCATCTGTTTCTCCTTTTTCTGCAACTCGTATAGCGAGCCGTTGATGGGAACGTAGAAGGCGATGGATTGGTCCTGGCTGCGGGCAGGGCCGGGAGGGGAGGCGCTTTCTGCATAAGGCGGCGCGTCACGCAGGCGAATGTCACTTTGCGGCAGCCAGCTCTTGTAGATGGCCTGCCACATGGCATCGCGGCGACGGCCGTGGTGATGAAATACGGCATAGACTCCGCCCGGCAGATGCTGGACGCCGACGGGTTCGCGCGGCTGGACAGAAGTGTTCTCGTCGAGAAGGATGCCGACATCAACCCGCATTTTATCTCCTGCGGTGCCGCCATCGTTGGGGCGGTCGCGGCAGACCTGCACGTAGGAGGGTGGCTCCAGCGGGTCGAAAAGGGACGTACCGCCTCTTGCGGCTATGCCTGTGTGTTGTGTAAGCGTTGTCCAGACGGCTTCACTGTCCGCTTCGGCGTCGACGCAGGGTATGTAGACCAGTTCGTGATTGGGTCGTTGGCGGAATTCAGGCTGCAGCAGAAAAGGCTCCCAGTTGTTCGGGTAAAGATTGGGACGCCGCAGCTTGCGAAAAGTGCGAGGGCTAGCCTGGAAGCGTTTCTTGAACGCCCGGCTAAATGCGGCGGGCGTCTCATAGCCGGAGGCCAGCGCGATCTGCGTCACCGGCTCCTTGGTGAGGATGAGGCGGCGGGCCGCCCAGTCGAGGCGGATGCGGCGCACGTAGTCGCTCGTGGTCTCTCGCAGGTAGGCGGCGAATATGCGGTGAAAGTAAAAGGGCGAGAAGCCAGCCACGGAGGCCAGTGTCTCGACGGTCAGGGGCGCATCCAGGTTCTCCTGGATGTGGAGGAGCACGTCGTTGAGCCGCTCACGATGATGGAGGATCGTTTCCTCACGCGTCTGCACTGCCTGTTGGTTCGTCATATCGCCAGTATAGCAGAACGAAAAAGAGCAAACTATCCCATCCTTGCGCTTTCTACTTGTTGGTTGTTTAGATCGAATGAGGTCGTTACCGAGCGCGCGGGCTGCTTCTCTTTGCGCGCAAATCAGAGGAGGAATCTTCGATGCAGATTACCGCAGTTACGCCCTTTATGGTTGACGCCGGCTGGCGCAATTGGATCCTGGTAAAGGTGGAGACGGACGAAGGCGTCACCGGCTGGGGAGAGTGCAGCGACCAGGCGGTGAACGGGGTGGTGGGCGCGATCCGGGACCTGACGCCGCTGGTGATGGGCCGCGATCCCAGGGCGTTTGAGCAGCGCTGGTGGGATATGTACCGGGCGTTTCAGTCCAGCCCGGGCGGCATCGGCGCAAAGGCTATCGCCGGCATCGAGCTGGCGCTGGTGGATATCGCGGCGCGGGCGCGGGGCTGTTCGGTGGTCGAACTCTTCGGCGGGCCGACGAGGGATAACACGCGCGTTTATTGGTCACATTGCGGGACGAGCCGGATTCGTGTGCATGAGTTGATGGGCACGCCGCCGCTGCGTTCGATGGAGGATGTGGCCGCGCTGGGACGGGAGGTGGTTTCGAAGGGCTTTACCGCGCTGAAGACGAATATCCTCTTTCCGGGCGACCCCGGCTTCGTCTACTTTCCGGGACGGCATCCGGGCGGCGCCATCGACCAGGTAGCGTCGAATGAACTGATCGATCATATCGTTACGCTGATAGGCACTTTCCGCGACGCGGTCGGCCCGCAGTTCGACCTGTTGCTGGACCTGAATTTCAATTTCAAGCCGGAAAGCTGTCTGGAGATCGCCCGCGCGCTGGAATCGCTTCACCTGATGTGGCTGGAGATAGACCTCTACGAGCCGGAGGCGCTGGCAGAGGTACGGCGCAAGACGAGTACGCGCATCTGCACGGGAGAGACGCTCTACTACGAGCGCCAGTTCCTGCCTTATCTGCAGGCACGGTCGTCAGATTATATGATGGTGGACGTGCCCTGGAACGGCTTTGCGCCGTCGAAGCGAGTGGGAGAGCTGGCGCAGACATTCCAGATGAACATTGCGCCGCACAACTACTACAGCCATCTGTCTTCTTTCATCAGCGCGAGCCTGTGCGCGGTGCTGCCCAATGTGAAGATCATGGAGATCGATATCGACGATGTGCCGTGGAAGGATGAGATGGTGACAAACGTACCTGAGATCATCGAGGGGCAGATGACCACCCCTTCCGGCCCGGGCTGGGGCGTCGATATTTTGGAGGAGGTACTGCACGCGCATCCGGTGGCGTAGAGTCAGGCAACTCAGCGCGAATTCTCGTCCGGCAAGGTGATGCGAATCACCTCGCCGACGATGCGGGTTGGTCCGTCGGGGCCGGGGATGGGGCGATCGGGCGTACCTTGACCGATCGAAATATAAAGCGAACCGTCAGCGGCGAGGGTGATATTGGTGGGCATGTCCAGCCCGTCGGCCAGAATGGTTGAATCGACGCCGGCCTGGAGAGGGCCGGAGCCGGACTCGTTGGATGGTGCATAGACGGTGACGCGTCCACTGTAGCGCAGATAGCCGCCGTGGAGGGCAGCCTGGTCCGGGTCGAAGAGATCGTGGGTAGGTTCGATCGGGTCGGCGGGTCCACTGCACATCTCGACGACATAGATGTTGCCGTCGCTATCAATGGCGACATCGATCGCGGTTGTCAGGCCGAGAACTGCGTCTTCAATCGTGCCGGTTTCGGGGTCTACGCGCACGACTGCGCTGTCACCCGGAATGAAGGGGACAGTCTCCCCTTCAATTACGATGGCGCCTGAGAAGAGAGCTACCAGCAGATCACCGCTATGCGGGTCCACGGCCACGCCAGCGGGCACCGACTGCTGACCGCTGGCAAGCGCGCCGAAATGTGTGACGTTGAGGCGCGTTCCTTCGGCTAAATCGACAGAGGAAAGCGCATTGGCAGTACTCTCGGCCAGATAGATTAGGGAATGGTCGCGCGAGAAGGCGATGCCGGTCATGTTGCTCAGCGCGGAGAGATTGCGCCCCTTGCGTTTGTAGGGGCTTATCTCGTAGAGGCCGATGCGGTCATGGCCGCCGTCAACGCTGAGATAGAGGTGGCCGTCAGTGTGGCGCAGCAGATCGCCTGGCCCGCTGACCTCATCGCGCCACGTATGGTAAACGCTGAGCGCGTTGTAGCTGGGCAGGTGGCGAAACCAAGGGGTGCGTTCGCCTTCATCGCTGTAATCGCCATCCTGGTTGGTGTCCTGGAAGTGGGTGAGTCTTCCGCTCCACTTCTGGGGATCGACGGAATCGCGGCCGGTGCCGGCCTCTGCCACCATAAGCGAACCGTCGGGCAGGACTACGATACCGCGGGGATTGACCAGCCCGGTCAGGACGGTTTCGATGAGCGGCCCTTGCTGCGCGGCGGAGCCGTCATCGGAGCTTTCTTTGGCGGTATCGCTGTTGTCGGATGCAGGTGAATTCTTCGAGAAGCAAGCCGCGAAGACGAACGCGGCAAGGAGCGCACAGGCGGCAATCAAACATAGGTTAACGCGTCGTTGCTTGAAGACAACTATGTCCACAGGAGCGAGTACTCTGTTTCTGGGTCGAAAAGCTGCACTTTTTCGCCGTCGAGCTGCAGCCGCACCGTTTCGCCGATCTTCAGTGGTTGACGGGGGTCGGCGAGAACGAAGAGATGCAGGTCGTCGATAAGCACATCAACAAGATTATCGCGCCCTAGCGGCTCAACGACAAAAACTTCACCCGGCGATCCTTCGGTTGAAGCGGCGCCATCTGCAAGAAGGGTGATATCCTCCGGCCTGATGCCGGCCGTGACCTCCACTTTGGCTGCAGCCCGGCCGCCCCGCTCCGGGGGCAGTTCGATTTCGAGCCCTTGCCTCTTCGCAAGATAACGATCCCCTTCGCGCATGACCTGCACGTCGAAAAGGTTCATTGGCGGGTTGCCAACGAAACCGGCGATGAAAGTGGTACGCGGCCGCTCGTACAGTTCGTTGGGCGGCGCGTAGGCTTGCAGCTTGCCTTCCTGCATCACGGCGATGCGGTCGGCCATAGTCATGGCCTCGACCTGATCGTGGGTCACGTAGATGGAGGTGATTCCCAGGTCCAGTTGCAGGCGTTTTATTTCGCTGCGCATGGTCATGCGCAGACGGGCATCCAGGTTGGAGAGGGGTTCATCGAAGAGGAGCAAGCTAGGCTCCTTCACAAGGGCCCTGCCAAGGGCGACGCGCTGCTGCTGGCCGCCGGAAAGTTGGGCAGGCCGCCGGTCCAGCAGATGGCCGATGCCCATCATATCGGCGACCCGCTGCACGCGCTGTTCCATTTCTGCTGCGGGCGATTTCTTAAGTTTGAGGGGATAGCCAATGTTTTGGCGGACGCTCATATGAGGGTAAAGGGCGTAGCTCTGGAAGACCATGCCGATGTTGCGGTCTTTGGGTGGGACCTGATTGACGACGCGGTCGTCGAAGCGGATCTCGCCCGCGGTCGGCTTGTAGATGCCGGCCACCATAAGCAGTGTGGTTGTCTTGCCGCAGCCTGATGGGCCGAGGAAGGCGACGAACTCTCCGCTTTGGATATCGAGGGATATGTTGTCGGCGCCGGTTACATTGCCCCAGCGTTTAGTCAGGTCGTTCAGTTCGACGCGCACTAGTTTCCCCCTTTGCTGCCGCCGCCGTAGATATTCAGCAGAGCCTCTTGGGTGAAGATAAAAAAGATCAGAACAGGAATCAGTTGGAATAAACCAATGGCCGCTACTCTGTTCCAGCTGACGAGGCTGGTATCACCGGAAAAGCTGTTGATGTAGACCGGCAGAGTGGCGACTTTCGAGCCGATAGTGAAGGTAAAGGGGATAAGATAGGCGTTCCAACCTTGAATGAACATGAAGATGGAAAGAGCGGCCAGGCCAGGGCGAATCTGCGGCAGTAGAATCTCCCACCATACGCGAAAGCGGCTGGCGCCGTCGATAAGAGCGGCCCGCTCCATATCCCACGAGAGGTTGTCGAAAAAGCCTTTCATCAGCCAGATACCCAACGGGAGGTCCAGTGTCACCATCACAAGGGCGACGCCGCCGACGGTATTGAAGCCGAACAGATTGCCGATAAGAGGGATGCCGCCGATGAACAACAGCACCTGAAAGATAGCGATCAGGAGCATTTCAGGGCGAAAGGCATGGAGGACCATGGTCATGCCCAGGAAACCTTTGCGACCGGGGAAGTTCATGCGGGAAAGCGCGTAGGCGGCGAGGGCGGAGATGGAGCCGACGCCCACGACCATGCTCATGCCAATGCCAAAGGAGTTGAGCGTGGCCTTCCACACATCCGGCTCGGACAAGAACGTCCAGTTTTGGAACGTCAGGCCGCCGAGATTGCCCTGCGGGTCCAGTGGAAGAAGGCCGTTGGTGCGCTGAGAGAAGGTGGCGATCAACACCCAGGCATAGCCGGCCAGGATCGGCAGGATCGTAATTGTGAGCAACAGATATGGGAGTGCCTGTCCGGGCGTGATAAGCCTGGAGCGCAGAGTCATCTGGACAGTGGAAAGCGTTCCCGCGACCTTTACCGGCCCTAGTCCGTCATGCAATTTTCGGCCCTCCATTCCTCCGTGCAGGTTCGTTCCGCAAAGAAGGTTCCTTCAGAAAGGGTTTGCGCAGACGCCGCCCACAGCTTACAACACATCAATTTTCGGCTCCTGGACCAGATCGTTGAAGCGGAAGACCCGCAGATAGATTACAGAGAGGATGGCGCCGATGAGAACGAGCACAAAGCCCCAGGCCGCGCCATAGGCCCACTGGTTCGAGCCGAAATAGGTCTGCAAGGCGCGCTTGTAGGCGGTCAGCGCCCACACTTCGGTCGTGAACAGGCCCGGCCCGCCGTTGGTGAGCAGCAGGATATACTCGAACGAGACGAGCAGCGAGAGTGTTTGGTAGGTGACGACAAACAGCAGGGGCCAGCGCAGCAGAGGCAGGGTAATATCACGGATGAGCGCCAGGTTACCGGCGCCGTCCACTTTGGCGGCGATGATCAGATCGGACGGGATGGCTTCGATGGCCGATGTGAAGATAATCATGCCGAAGGACGCGCCGACGAAGCCATTGACGAGCACGACGAATACCCACGGCGATTCCGGGATCCAATAGGGTTGATTTTCGACGCCGAACAGTCCGAGAATCTGATTGAGGATGCCGTAGGGGGGCTGCTGAGCGATGCGCTGCCACATCACGATGTAGACGACGGACGGAGTGATACGGGGCAGAAGCCACAGCAGGCGGAAAAAGAAGCCGACCCGCCGGCTGACATGGGCCGTCAGGAGGGCGAGCAGAAGCGCCAAGCCAACGTTAAAGAACAGAAGGGTCAGGATGACATATTGGAAGGTATTGCGCAGGATTTTGGGGAAGAAGCGGTCGCTGAACATGCGCTTGTAATTGTCGAAGCCGACATAGGTCCAAGGCTCGCTGAAGTTGGCGCTGGAGAGATCGGTGAGGCTGAGGATGAAAAGAATGATGGCAGGCAGAAAGAAGAAGACGATGACCAGCACCGTGCTCGGCGCCATGAAATTCATCGCGTCGAGCGCGGCGCGGAAGGTGGGTTTCTGGTCGCTGGCTTCCCGCAGCAGGACGAGGCCGCCGACGAGTAGCAGCAGCAACGCCAGAAAGGCAACCGATAGCCCCCACTGGGCCTCCACGGCTACTTTCTGCTTCTGCGCGATTTCTTGCGAGGCGGCGAATGCGCCCCAGACGGCAACGGACGCGGTTGCGCTGATGAGGACGGCGAAGAGTCCGTGCCAGGGCGCGGAACGGCCCGGCAAGAGGTTGATCGCCCCCAGCGCCAACCCGAGGGCGCCGGCCAAGGGGGCAAAGAAGAGCCAGAACGAGCTGCGGTAGAGGAGGCCGCCGTCGATCGTTTCTATCACGCCTATCGTTGCGGCTTGCTGACCGGTCAGCGAGAGGGCAACGCGCTGATCGGCGATGATGACGAAGCGCAGCCAGGGCAGAACGATACAGCCCAACAGCAGCAGGCCGGCAGCAAGGAGCAGCCAGCGGCCGCGGCCGGCGCGGGGGGCCTGGATTGCCGTTTCTGTCTGATTCGTCACCATGGGCCGGTTGCGAAGGGAGTAGAAGCGGAGAGTAGGGGAGGGGGCGCCCTACTCTCCTTGTTGCAGTTCGCAGGTCTTATTTTGCTTACTCAATAATCACGTTGTCGCCCAGTTCGTTCTGGAGTTGCTCGATCACGACCTCAATCGCCTCTTCGGGTGAAAGGTCACCGGACTCGACTGCCTGAATGCCGAGGTAGTAGGCCTCCGACCAGGCGCTCCAATAGGGGCTGTTGGGCAGGAAGGTCGTGTGCTCCAACAGAGTTAGCGTGGCGCTCAGGAACTCAGCGCTTGTGTAGGCGTCGTGGTCCTCCTGCGACTTGAGGATTCCCAGGTGGCCGCTGTCGACCGCGTAGGGCGTGTTCAATTCCTTGACCGTCGTCTTGGCAAGCAGGAGCAGCGCCAGGTCCGGGTGCTCGCTCTGGCTGCTGATCATATAGACCAACGGATGGGTCAGGGTGATGGGGCGCCCGATGCCGCCTTCCATGCAGGGAATCGGCGCGAAGCCGACATTTTCGAAGAGATACTCTTCGCCGCCCACATCCTGGAGATAGTTGGTGTGCCAGCTAGCCCAGCGCCAGGTGCCCTCAAAGACGAACATCACGTTGGTGAAGCTGGCAGTGTACTCTTTGTGGTAGTCCCAGTCGCCGTCCAGCTTGTTGGCGCCGATAATCTTGCGCTCGTGGACCGCGTTGTGAAGCAGTTCATAGACTGTCTGGGCGGCAGCGGTGTCGAAGGCGAGCGCGTCCATTGTGCTCTCGATTTCGCCGCCGGCGGCAAAGTAGTAGTAGAGGAAGTCCGGACCGTTGGAGGGGCGGTGCCACCAGCCCTCGCCCTCTTTGACGACCCCGGCCGCCACTGCCTGTTCAGCGGTGTCGAACATATCCTGCCAAGTGAAGTCACAGCTCTCGATGCGGCCCGCAAGGCCCTCAATCTCCTCTGCGCTCCAGCCCAGTTCCGCCAGGAGAGACTTGCTGAAGTAGAGGGGGCGGGCTTCGGCGTCCTGGGGGATGCCCCAGATTTTGCCGTTGAGCATGGTCGATTCCCAGAGGGAGTCGATGACATCGTCAAACTCGGCGAATTCGCCGCTATTGACCTGCTCGGAGATGTCGACCAGGTAGCCGGCTGTGGCCCAGTCGCCGATATGCTCATGGCCTGAAACGATGATGTCAGGGGCTTCGCCGGCGTCCGAAGCCAGTTCGAACTCGGTCTTGTAGTCGCCCCAGTCGGTGTCGTCCTGGATGGTTTCCAGGGCGATGCGGCGGTTGTCGTCACTGGCTTCCAGCACAGCGTTGGCGGCGTCTACGGCTGCGGTCAGGTTGTCGCAGCGGCCATTCTCATAGGGCGGGCTGGCCTTGCAGCGGGCCACGAGGTTGACGGTCATCATCTCTTCGGCGGCGGCCGGCGCGGCCTCCTCCTCAGCGGCGCCGGTATCGACCTGAACGGGGGCCGCGGGCGCTCCGCAGGCGGAGACGATAAGGGCCAGCGCAATCACGAGCGCCAGCAATACGAAAGGTTGACGATTCATTGAATCCTCCTTGTCGAACTGAGTGGGGTGCATGGAGCAAACGTGCATCAGAAAACGCGTTCTGTTGGTGCAGCTACTATACCATACATTCCTGCTGCGGATAAGTGTCGCGGAGCAATGTTAAAGGAGAGGCATTGCGTGGTTAAAAGTCCGAGCCTGCGGGTTAGATTTCGGTAAAGGTTCGGTTAACAGCGGGGGAGAGGAATCCCATGCGGAGAAGACGCGAAAGCAGATGCAACCATAGGCTGAAACAGGGAAAGTCGAAGCCCCGGCAGACGCCGAGGCTTTGTGGAAGGTGCAGTTAAGAGAGGGCAGGGATCAGACCATCCGGCAACTGTTTTCCAGGCGGCCCAGCTTTTCAATTTCGATGACGACGTTATCACCGTCCTTCATCCAGACCTGCGGGTCGCGGCCCATGCCGACGCCGTGGGGCGTGCCGGAGAGGATCACATCTCCCGGCTCCAGGGTGAATGCGTTGGAGCTGAATTCGATCAGTTCGGCCACACCGAAGATCATCTCGCGCGTGTTGCTCTCCTGCATGACTTCGCCGTTGAGGAGGCAGCGGATAGAGAGATTCTGCGGATCGGGCACCTCGTCGGCGGTCACAAAGGCGGGGCCGATGGGGCAGAAGGTGTCGAGACTCTTGCCGCGGATCCATTGGGGGTCGCCCAGTTGCAGGTCGCGGGCGCTGACGTCGTTGGAGCAGGTGTAGCCGGCCACGTAATCAAGCGCGTCGGCGCGGCTGACATGGCGAGCGGTCTTGCCGATCACCACCGCCAGTTCGGCCTCGTAGTCCACTTCTGCAGTCAGGGCCGGGCTCCAGACGATTTCGTCGCCGGGGCCGACGATACTGGTCGTGAACTTGGTGAAGATGACGGGATCATCCGGGGGCGGGGTATTCGTTTCGCGGCAGTGGTCCAGGTAGTTCAGGCCGATGGCGACGATCTTGGCGGGCCGGTCCATGGGACAGAGAAGCTTGACGCTGCTCCTGGCGACGGAGTCGGTCACCGTTCCGGTCTTGCCGGCCAGAATATCGCACCAGCTGGCGTCAGTGACTTCGATGGTGTCGCCGCTGGCGACGCCGTACACTGTGTTTCCGTTATGCTCAAACCGCAACCATCTCATCTGATCTGCTCCTCGGCGAATTGGCTTGATAGGGTTAAGTAAGGGTGAAAGCGCCCAGGTCTGGAAAGGGCGGGATGCGCGGCACGGTTGGGAGAAACGACTATTCGATCTTGCCGGCGGCGAGCGCCTGCCTGAAATGGTCAACTGTGCGGGCGACGCCCTCATTGAGGGGCGTATACGGCACTTCCTTGAGCAGACTCTGCAGGGGCTGTTCATTTTGAGCCTCTGCAAAGGGAAGGGGGGTCTCCTCGTAGGTGATGCGGCCGGCTGCGCTTGGCTCGGCGGCAACGATGGCGTCAACGACCTCCGACATATGGGCAACGCTGCCGCGGACGTTGAAGACTGACGCGCCTTCGTAGGGCAACCGGGCCAGCGCTATGAATGTCTGCGCCACATCATCGGCATACTGGTAGCCGCAGGTGCCGCCGAAGGAGATGTGATAGGCTTCGTCCTTGGCTGCGGCCAACATGGCCTGGGTGGGGGTGGAGGTCATGCCCTGATCGCGGGCCGGGCCGTAGACAGTGTAGGGCCGTAGCGCCAGGCTGGCGATACCGTCGTCCTGCCAGTAGATTCGGGCGGTACCTTCGTTGGCCTCTTTGTACACTCCGTACAGATTGAGCGGGTGGAAGGGGTCGCCGTCCTGCACTTCCGGCCCGTAGAGTTCTGCCCCCCCGTAGACGGCCATGCTGCTGGCGTAGACTACGGACGCAATGCCGGCCCGTTTGGCCGCTTCGAAGACGTTGACAGTGCCGACGACGTTCACAGCCGCGCCGAGCGAGGGATTGGCCTTGCAGAAAGGCACCTGCAATGCGGCCAGATGAATGATGCGATTGGCCCCGCTGGCGTCGACGGCACGGGCGACGGCCTCGGTGTCGGTGATGTCGTCCTGGACAAATCGAATTTGGGCAATCTCGTCCGGCTCCATCAGCAACTCGAGCCGGTGTGTGTTGGAACCGAGGTCGTAGACGGTTACGGGGAGATTCTCGCGTATCAGGTTGTGCACGACCCAGGCGCCGAGGCAGCCCAGCGCACCGGTCACAAAAAATCTTTCTTCAGTCATCATTCACGCTCGTCATTTGCGGTTTGCCATTCTCTTTGTGCCGGAACAGCTTTCCCCGGCTGCGCGGTACAGTCAGTTTCGTGGTATCCTACCATTGACCGTCTATTTGTCAATTCTGAAGGTAGATTTGAGTTTGGAAGGGATACCGTTTAGGATTGGCGAAATCGGTGCGCTGTTCTGAAGGCAGATATTGATTTTACGCTGCGCACACCTCACCCGACACGCGCTACGGACTTACCTATGACTGAAAACAGCTCTGCCGCGATAGACCCTCGTGAATTGCGCAATGCCTGCGGCCTGTTCGCCACCGGCATCACCGTCGTCACAACCGAACTGGACGGCGACGTGCATGGTATGACCGCCAATGCGTTCATGTCGGTCTCACTGGATCCGCCTCTGTTGGTCATCTCCGTCGGGCACAAGGCGAGGCTGCATGACCTGTTGGCGCAGTCCGGCCGCTATGCGGTCAGTATTTTGCGCCACGATCAGGAGGATTACAGCAGCCATTTCGCCGGCTGGCCGGTTGAGGGGCTGGAAGTCCGTTTTGAGCGCCGCGATGACTACCCGGTTCTGCCTGATGCGCTGGCCTACTTTGTCTGCAAGGTGGTGGATGCCCACCCGGCCGGCGACCATACGCTGTACATCGGGCAGGTCGAATACCTGGAGCATGATGCGGGCGACCCGGTGCTGTTCTACAGCGGGAAATACCGGCAGATGACGCCGTCGGATGAAGGTTAGTACGATTCAGCCAGCGTTGTTCGCCTTGGCCCAGCGCTCCTTCATGGCCTGCATTTCCTCGTTGATAGGGACGACCCGGCTCGGCACCTGATTACTACTGTCGTAGAGCCAGTTGCCGAGATTATCGCGCAACACCGGTTGCCGCTGCGCCACAGGGGGAGGCTCGACCGGCTTAGTCGGCTCGGACGCATACCAGTAGGCCACGGATGACATTTCGTTGGCGAGATGGTTGCCGTGCCCGTGCTCGATTGTTACCTTCACTTCTTGTTGGAAGCGCACGGGGTTCTCCAAATGCAGGACGTATGAGGACTGATAGCCGTCGGTGTCCTCCTCGAAGATGGAGGAGCCGTTGCGGAGAAAGGCGTTTCTCTGCATGCCCCAGGCCTGATTCAGATAGTCCTCGCTGCCGGTGCCGTGGATGTCAGGCGGCCACTTGTAGCCATCCACCCAGATCATATCATCGCCTTCGCCCCACCAGGTTCCCTGGAAGTTGGTGACGGAAAGTGTGCAACCGATGTAGTGGCCGCGTCCCTGCGTCTCCAGGATGACGTAGTTGTCCTCCCAAGCCTGCCTCTCTTTGTTGACGACGTTTGCTTCCGGCTTGTTGACGGTAATCTCGTGCCCCCAGCCGCCGAAGGGATTGGCGCGGCGGAATTCGGCATGGAAATAGCCCCGTTCAGGAGGCAACTCGTCGACCAACTCGTAATCCACATAGAAATACTGACGATGATCTTCAGCGCTCTCGTTGACCAGCTCTACCAGAGCGCACTCGCGGAAAGGCATGGGCGCATAGCAGTTGAGTGCGCAGCCGGTCTCGAACTGATTGTTCCAGCGGGTGGAGGCGGTGAACAGTTGCGACTGATAGGAGTTGACGATTCCACTGCCCAGGCCGAAGAAATCCCCCAGCGGCGCTAGCACGCTTGGGTGCGAAGCATTGTCCCAGGTGATTTTCAGCAGGCAGTCGCGGTAGTGGTTGCGCTGGGTCATCCAGATATGGGTGATGACGCCCGGCCCACTGATGTCTGCCAGCACACGGGATTCGCCGGCGGGGATTGTCCAGGCATCGGAGTTGCGGCCGGTTGTGTCCCAGGAGGAGGCGCGCCCGCTGCGCGCAGTACTGATAGATGAGATGTCTGGTTGCATGGGTATAGGGCTCCGTATCTTGGTAGATGCCGAAATGAATTTGTGCATGTCAGCCCGCGGACATCAGCGCCGCGCAGCTTTGTGCGCTCGGGGACAAGGGGCTGGCACCGGCTCGGGCTGTTTTGCTGGCATAAGCGCTTGCGGTCGGCCTGAAAGCAGGCGTGGCCGGACTGAATTATGGAGAGGTGGCTGTCTTTGACGCTGATCTTCTCTTCCCCTATAATGTACCATGATCCCTGAGCCAGAGTGAATCCCATTTGAAAACAGTACTCCACCAGTTGGCGCCAATTCCAGGAACTTGAATATTCGCGGGAATTGCATCGACGCATTAGGGGCGCGGGTTACAAGTGTGGAGGCGCTTCGAACTCAGGTCATCCGGCTAATCACCAAGAGAACAGGAGCCAAACCAATGACACGTCAGCAGAACACGGACAATGGAGCACGTAACGTTGGCCGCCGTACTTTCCTGAAGATGATGGCCGCGGGCGCGGCTGCATCTGCACTGGCAGCCTGCGCGGCTGGCGCGCCGGCCGAAATGGCCGCCCCAGCGGCCGCGCCGACGGCGGTGCCGACACCTGAGGCTGTTGCGACCGGAGCAGGCATGATGCGCCCGGATGGCAACCCGCAACGTGGAGGCATACTGCGGACGGCCTTCGGCGTGACGATGTCGCACTTTGATGCCCACCAGGGCGGCGGCACCCATGTCCTTTCGCACATGTACAACAACCTGGTACGCAACAATCTGGTAGACGGACTGCGCACGATCATTCCCGACCTGGCCGAGAGCTGGGAGGTAGGCGAGGGCGGCCTTTCGTACACCTTTGCCTTGAGAGAGGGCGTTAAGTACCATGACGGCGAAGCGTTCACCTCCGCGGATGTGGTGGCGACGTTCAATCGAATCATTGACCCGCCGGAAGGCATTGTCAGCCCGTTGAAGGCCAACTTCACATTTGTTGACTCGGTCGAGGCTGTGGATGACATGACCGTGCGTTTCAACCTGAATTCGCCGCGTCCTTTCTTCCTCAACCTTCTGACGCCCACCAATGCGCTGATTTACTCGAAGAAGTCGCTGGAGGAGAACGACTACGATCTTCGTGAAGTTATTGCCCCCGGAACGGGCGCGTTCCGCTTTGTCGACCATCTGCCGGCCGAGAAGTGGATCATGGAGCGCAATCCCGACTATTGGGATCCGGAGCTGCCCTACGTGGACGGGCTGGAAATGTTGCACGTGCCGGCTTGGTCCGACCGCGGCACTGCCGTGCTCACCGATCAGGCTGACATGTCGTGGAACGTCGCCAAAGAGACGTGGGACGAGGGTAAGAATCGGCCTGACTCCGTGCAGGCCAACCAACTGGCCAACTTCGGCGCGTACTGGGTATTCATCAACAACCGCGAGGCGCCCTTTGACGATCCACGCGTGCGCAAGGCGATCCATCTGGCGGTGAGCAAGCATAACCTGGCGGCGGCGTTCGGTACGCAGGAACTGATCAATATAACTCGCTGGGTACCGCAGGGCGATCCGTACGCCACAACTCCTGAAGAATTGTCGACGATGCCGGGTTACAGGGCCGATAAGGAAGAAGATGTCGCGACGGCGCAGCAGCTGTTGGCCGATGCCGGTTACGGTGATGGTCTTGAAGGGATCGAACTGTTGGCGGCGGCCGGGCCGCAGGGTGAACTGCTGGCCCCCGCATTCCAGGATATGCTCAAGCGCCAACTGAATATCGAGACTGACATTCGCATCGTCGAACGCGCGCTGCTTGGCTCGGAACAGCAGTCGGGCAACTATCAGTTGATGGTTCACACGCGCGGACACAGTGTCTCCGACATCTCGCCGCGCGGCAACCTGTGGTGGGCCACTGGAGGTTCACAGAATTTCGGCGGTTACAGCAATCCGGACTTCGACACACTGCTGAGCAGTATAGACGTGGAGTTGGACGTCGAGACACGGACGGGGCAGATCGCCGATGCGCAGAATCTGCTGGACGAGAACCCGCCGGAGTACCTGGTCGGCTACACCTATCACCTGCCGATGTGGAACAACCGGGTCAAAGGTTTGGCGTTGGACTCGCGGGTCTTTGCCGAGTGGGGCCGCATGGAGACGGTATGGATCGACCCTGATGCGTAGAGGCGCGGCGGTTGCAGGTAATCAGTGGTCAGAGCTGCTACAGGTCGCGGCAACCGGGTGTTAACTTAGGGTTACGCGCAGGGAACGGACAGTTGAACATCTATTGGGCGGCGCGACCAGGCCCGTTCGCCGGGCTGTTGCGCCGCCCATTCCGTGAAGTTCGCAGACTCCCTCCAATCGCTCATGTCGAAATATCTTCTTAACCGCATACTCATTGCCATCCCGACCATATTCGGCGTGACGGTATTGATTTTTTTGGCGATGCGGGTGATTCCCGGCGATCCACTACAGCTGATCGTATCGGAATCGGACGGGATATATGTTCTGAGTCAAGAGGAGCTGCAGGCGGTGCGCGCCAGCCTGGGATTGGATCAGCCGTATCACATTCAGTACCTGGATTGGATGAGGCAGGTGATCAGCGGAGATATGGGTTCTTCGTTCTGGAATAAGGAGCCGATCAGCGGCATGATCCTGCGGCGGGGCCCGATTTCGGCGCAGATTGCGGTCATGGCGGTGGTGCTTTCGTGGCTGATCGGTGTGCCGATCGGGATGCTGAGCGCGATGTGGCGGAATACGATGATGGACCATCTTTCGCGTGTCGGTATCACGGTCTTTATTGCGGTGCCGAGCTACTGGCTGGGGCTGCTGATTATTCTTTTCAGCGTACTCGTGTTTACCTGGCGGCCTCCGATCACAATTATTCAGCTATGGGAGGACCCGTTAGGCAATCTTTCGATGACAGTGTTGCCGGCGCTGGCGCTGGGATTGGGGCTGTCGGCGTCGACGGCGCGCATGGCGCGGTCGGCGGCGCTTGAAGTGCTGTTTGAAGATTATATTCGCACGGCGCGGGCCAAGGGTCTGCGGGAGGCCATGGTGGTTTGGCGCCATGTCTTCAAGAATGCATTACTTCCGGTCGTAACCACGACCGGGTTGGCGTTGGGGGGGCTGCTGGGCGGCGCGGTTTCGGTCGAGACCGCGTTTGCGGTACCGGGCCTTGGAAAGCTGCTGGTGCAGGGTATGACTGAGCGGGACTGGATGATGATCCAGAACCTCGTTCTACTGTATGGTTTGATTTACGTCATTATCAATCTTCTTGTTGACCTGAGTTACGCGTTTCTCGATCCCCGCATTCGCTACGAATAGTGGATAGGGCGTTGTGGTCGGCGGCGGAGTTTACAATAGCCGCGGCCTTCTGAGTACATGCCGCTATCCACCCATTGAGGAAGCCGAAATGGCTATGACGAGCGCACCGCCTGCCGATTCCGAAGGTATTGTTCTCGATATTGAGGGCCAGCGCCCCAATGTTTTGCTGCGTTTCAGCGGCGCGGTAAGACGCTTTACGAAGTCCTCCCCGATCGGGATGTTCGCGGTGGGCGTCTGGGTGCTGATGTTCATCCTGGCGGTCTTTGCGCCTCTTTTCTCCCCTTTCGATCCGCTGGAAGCCAACTACAGCGCCATACGCGCCGCGCCGACCGCAGAGCACATTCTGGGCACCGATCAGTTGGGTCGGGACCTTCTGAGTAGAATCATTTTCGGGACGCGCATTACGCTGATCGTGAGTATCACGTCTGTCTTCATTGGCGACCTGACCGGCTTCGTGTGGGGCATTGCCAGCGGTTATCTGGGCCGGCGATTTGATCTGATCAGCCAGCGCGTTGTGGATGTTCTGATGTCCTTTCCCGGTCTGATATTGGCGTTATTGCTGCTCGTCGTCCTGGGGGCGGGACTGTTTACCGTAATCGTTGCCATTTCGGTAACGAGCATTCCCTCGGCCACGCGCATCACGCGCGCGGTGGTGCTCTCGATCAAGGAGACCTCCTACGTCGAGGCCGCCAAGATAAATGGAGCGTCGGATATCCGGATCATGGTGCGGCATGTCGCGCCGCAGGCGGTTGCGCCGATCCTGGTGGTGGCGACGTTGCATCTGGGAGGCGCAATCTTCGCCGAGTCGGCACTGAGTTTTCTGGGGATGGGCATTCCGCCGCCGGCGCCGAGTTGGGGCAATATGCTGGGAGGCGTGCTGGCAGCCGCGTTTCGTCCCCCCTGGTGGCTTGTAATCTTCCCTGGCCTGGCGATCACTTTTGCGATCATGGCCGCCAATCTCTTTGGCGACGCGTTCAGAGATTTCCTCGACCCGAAGCTGCGGCGGCGGATAGATTAAGGAGGCCGTCCAGTTGCTTGCAGCGTCTTCCCGGCAGTTCCCGTTTGCAGCGAATAGTTGAGCCGCTAACTGATAGCGAAAAACGAACAAGGAGAGAGCTGTGCCCTTTCAGGTTCTGGACTTTCATAAAGACATACGTAACGTGCTGACAACGCCGGAGATCCGGGCCCGCTTTTTGCAGTTCGAGGTAGGCCATACGGCGCAGATTCATACCCATGATCTGGGCCATGAGATTTTTCTCATATTGCAAGGGCAGGCGGAGTTCACGATTGAGGGTCATGCCGAAGTATTGGGGCCGGGCCAGCTCTGCATCGCGCTTACCGATGAGGACCACCAGGTGCGCAATGTGGGGGACGAGCCTGTCATTATGTACCTGTCGGTGACGCCGCACATCCAGCCGACCCATACCTACTGGAATGAAGACGGTACAAAGAAGCCGCCTCGTTTTGCGTTGAATACCTCATACGACGTAGAGCCGGATCGGACGACCCCGACTGACGAGATTCTTGATCAGCAGTTGGCCGCAGCGGAAGCATGGTTGTCTGCGGTCGAAACGAATACACAGACCCAGCGGGAGCAGATTGCAGCCTATAGGGCGGCGCGGGCGGCAGGGGATGAAGGCGCGGCCCTGGCGGCTCGCGATGCGATGTGGGCATCTCTTTACCCGGCCTTCCGCAGCGGCTTCGCCCTGGCGGATGTCTGGAACAGCTTTACCTCGCGCACTGTGGACACGGATTATACCGGTCCATAATACTCCTTCACCTACCTACCCACCGTCAGCCATCGACCGGAGAAAAGAAAGTGAGACGAGTGAAGATTGGCGTCATCGGATGCGGGGCCATCGCCCAAGTCCATCATATGCCCAATTTGAAGGAATTACAGGATGAGTTCGAGGTGACGGCGGTCTGCGACGTGTCGGCCGGCGCGGCCCAGTATGTGGCTAACCGTTTTCACGTGCCCCAGCACTTTACCGACTATCGCGATCTGCTGGCGAGTGATGTGGAGGCCGTGATACTGTGCCAGACGGACCCGAAGAAGGGAGTGGCCGTTGACGCATTCGATGCCGGCAAGCATGCATTTGTGGAGAAACCGGTCTGCTTTTCTTTGCAGGAATGCGACGAAATGATCGAGGCGTGCAAGCGAGCCGGGACGGTGAGCCAAGCGGGCTATATGAAGGTCTATGACCCGGCGTTTGAGCGTGCTAAGCAGGAAGCGGCCGATATGGATGTGCGCTTTGTGCAGATCAATCATATGCACCCGGACAACGCGTTGCACCTGCAACAGTTCGACGTGCGCAGCTTTGGCGATCTGCCGGAGGGGGCGATGGATAGCGCGATTGCGGGGCGACAGGCCGCGCGACAGCAGGCTATCGGCGAAGTGCCTCCCCACGTGGAGCGCGCCTTCCATTTGCTGGCGGGCAGTATGATCCACGATCTGTATGGCTTGCGCGAGATCATGGGCCTGCCGGTCGAGGTGACGCATACGGAGATCTGGCAGGAGGGACGCGCTGTTACTTTTACATTGGTCTACGAGAACGGAGCCCGTTGCCTGGGCACGTGGATCGATCTGCCCGATCTGTGGGACTTCAAGGAGACGCTGGAGATCTACGGCGACGAAAAGCGTGTGATCGTGTCCTACCCGACCGGCTTTTCACGGGGGATCCTGTCCACGGTGTCGATCCAGGGGATCGACAGCCAGGGCACTACATATCGCAGCGAACCGTATATCGACTGGGACAGCGCGTTCGTGCAGGAGTTGCGCCACTTCCAAGACTGCATTGTCAATGGCAAGACATCACGTACATCGCTGGAGCACGCGCGTAAGGACGTGGGACTGATCATTGACATTATCGGGGCGTATAAGGGATAGTAGCGTAATGCGTGTTTCGTTTTGCGTAGTAGGCGAACGGACATACCAGCTCCGATGAAAACGCTCGTTGTCGCCTGTATCCAGCAGAAGATGCGGCTGCCCCAGACGCTGGAGGAGTACCGCGAAGACCTGCGCCGGTTTATGCGGGCGGCGGAGAACAAAAGGGCGCGGCTGGTGGTATTCCCTGAACTGGCCGGGGTGATGGTCATTCCGCCGCTTCTTGGCGGCTTTCAGGCGAATCTGCTCAAGCGGGCGGACTTGGCGCGGCGGCGGCAGACAGGCCTGTGGCAAAAGGTCAGCGGCGGCGTTTCGGGCGCGCTTGCGGGTTGGCTGAATTCCGACTTTCGCCAGATGGCGGGCGCGCTGTTGACGACGCAGCCGGAGATGGTGTGGGATGCCTATGACGGCGTTTTCGGAGAGCTGGCGCAGGAATTTGATGTAACGCTGGTTGCGCCGAGCGCCTATCTGCCGGACCCTCTTGACGGCGTGCTGCGCAATCTGGCGGTAGTGTATGGGCCTGGCGGCGAGCGGCTGGGCTACCAGGCCAAACGGGTGCTGCATCCTGAAGACGAGGACCTGGCCCAAAGCGGCCACGAATGGAACATTATTCCAACGCCGGTCGGGCAGATCGGGCTGATGCTGGGCGGGGACTTGCTCTACCCGGAAGTAGGGCGGCTGCTGGCGTACCAGGGTGCGGAGCTTCTCATCGCCCAGGGCGCAGCTACGGATCGTGTCCTGTACGAAAAGCTGCGCGCCGGGATGCTGGCGCGGATGCAGGACAACCAGCTTTTCGCCGCTATCAGCTTTCTGGTCGGCCATAACGAGTTCAGCCGCCGGCAGCGGGATCCTTTCGTGGGCCGCTCATCGGTGCTGGCTCCACAGGAGCTTACCCCCCGCGCGAGCGGCATTTTGGTAGAGGCATCGAATTCTCGCACGGAAAGTGTACTATCTGCAGTGTGGGACTATGAGGCGCTGGCCGAGTTGTGGGAGACATCAGACACGCCGGTGCGAAGCCACCTTCCCCTGGATGCGGTCGGCCCGGCGCTGGCGCAGCTTTACAAGAAGATGAATCAATTGCCCGAAGGGCCCGAAGCGCTCCTGGCGGCGCCTGAAATACAGGAACCTGAACCACGAGAGCGCTTGGTCGACGAGGAAGAGGGGATTGCAGTGCTAAAGAGAACGAAGTCGATTCTCAGTTTGGATGATCTGCCGGTGCTGGCTTCGGTCACTTCCTACTGGGGAGATGGTAGTGATCAAGAGATCAAAGCCTCCTTACCTGCCCATGTTCCGGTCAGTTTGACGCCCGAATCAGATGCGTGGGAAATAGACGGAACCTCAGAACCTGATGAAGGTCATGTGCTTGCTGAACCGGAGGCGGCGGGGAGCGCGGTGGATGAGGTGAACGCCGACGACGCGGAACTGCGAGAGGGGATCTCCAATCAGGCAGTGGATGGTCAGGCCGAAGATGGGGAAGGCGAAGAAGAGACGCAGGAGATGGATGCGCTCCTCGAACCGACGGCTGAAGACGACAGGGAAGAGACCGGCTGAGGATTGGGCAAAGTTGAAAGTGAATCGCGGAGTCGGGGTCGGAAGGCGCTGTGCGCTATGAGGGCAGTGGCGCCGCTTCCTTTTTGGCGGACTGAATCAAGCGCAGCATCTCGTCAACGTCGGTGATTTTCACCCGCGGTTGTCCCCGCAGGATGCCCCGTTCATTCTCGATCTGCTCCAGGATCTGCCAGTCGGCAAAGGAAACGAAGGCCACGCCCCTTTTTTGCAGAAGGGAAGTGATATCGTCTGGGCGGGTCTCCCCATCAGTGCGCAGGCCGTGATGATTGGCTGCGGCCGTGCCGTCAGGATGTGACGCCGTTGCATTTTTCACATCTTCCAGCATCAATTTCACAGTCTCGCCCGCGTCGGGCTTGTTTGTGCCGATCACGCCGGTAGGGCCGCGCTTGGCCCAGCCGACGGTGTATACACCGGGCACGACCGCGCCGCCATGTTCGGCGGTCACCCGCCCCTTTTCGTTGGGAATGATACCCCAACGATCATAGAACGGAACACCTGGAATCGGTACACCTCGATAGCCAATCGAGCGGAAAACCAGCCCTACATCATACTCAGTGTAAGAGCCGATGCCGCGACAGGATACATAGCCCGTTTCGGTAGCTTGCAACGCGTTCTTCTCGGTGGTCATTGCGCTGACCGCTCCACCAGAGCCGGTGATTTCCGTTGGCGAGCGCAGGAAGTGGAAGATGATTTGCTTCGGTTTGCCGGTGGCGCCGCGCTCCGCCAGTTCTTGCAGCGTCTCCAGGTTGCGTCGGGCTGTCCGATCTCCTTCCATCTCGGCCTGGCTGGCGTCATCCAGAACCAGATCGGCTGGATTGACGATCACGTCGGCGATCTCCAACTCACCCAGCTCTTTGATCTCCGGATTGGTGAACTTGGCCTGCACCGGGCCTCGCCGGGCGAAGATGTGAATGCGCTTGACGTTGCTTTCCCGGAGCTCCTCCAGAGCGTAGTCGGTGATGTCCGTTTTCGCCAATTCGGCGACCGATTTGGCCAGGATGCGAGTTACATCCATCGCGACATTGCCGACACCGATCACGGCGATACTTTCGACACTCAGATCGAACTGATAGTGGCGGAAGTCGGGATGGCCGTTGTACCAGGCCACAAACTCGGTAGCGGAAAAGCTGCCCTGCAGATCTTCGCCGGGAATGCCGAGCTTCTTGTCGGATTGGGCTCCAACCGCATAAATGATCTGATCATAGTGCGACTTTAGCTCGGCGTGCGTGATGTCGCTGCCGAGATTGACATTGCCAAAGTAGCGTACGCGGCTGTCCTGCATCGTGCGCTCGTAGATGCGGGTGACAGACTTGATCTTCTGGTGATCGGGAGCCACGCCGTAGCGCACCAGGCCGTAAGGGGTGGGCAGCCGGTCGAAGAGATCGATCGACACATGGGTCTCTTTTTGCCGCAACAGGGCGCCGGCGGCGTAGAAGCCGGATGGTCCCGCGCCGATGATCGCAATTCGCACCGTTCTGCTGCTGCTGCCGAGTTTTCCTATCAGGGTCAACGCAAAGTTCCTTTGTATTTCGTTTCGGCCTTCAAATTACAACAGGGTAGCGAATTTTACAATTTTCGCTGGAGCAAAGACTGAAACTGTCGCGCCAGGGTGAGAATCCCGATTCCGAGTTGGAAGTATTCGGAGGGGCCGATGGCTTCAATGGCTGTTTCTTCGCCCTCTTCGGCGCGCGCGCTGGATAGCCAGGCAAACACGCCGCCCAGCAGCGCGCCTCCTATCACACCCGCTATAATGATGCCCGTCCGGCTGCTTTCCTTCATAGTGTGTCTCCACTATATCCGGCGCTCTAGAGGTTACCCGTAAGCGCTTGTACAATTCAAGGCCCAGTCTTAACCAGGACCGGGCTCAGCTCAGGTGGTTGCAAAGATTGACCGCGACGCTGGCGGCAGCGCCGCGGTCGATATGTAACATGTTAGAACAGTAACAGATACCGCCTTCGCAGAAGGCCGCGATTCACGGGGGATTTACACGGGCCTATTTGAGCGTCATCTCCTTGACGAGAATGCGATGGTCGAGTTGCGGCGCCCAATTGATCCGGCTACCGACGCCGTATGCGAGATCCAGGTGGCCGATGTAGCCGATGGCAACGTCCTCATGCACGATCCGGCTTAGCTCCTGCAGGGTCATTTCACGCTCCTCCCCTGTCAACGGATTCGCCTTCATCCAGACGGCATCGGCTTCCTCGTTGCAGTACACGGAAAGAATGCCTTCGCAGGAGTAGTAGAAGCGGTAGGAGGAGTGGTAATCCATGATCTCATTGCCATGCAGATGGATGGCGACGAAGTTCCGCTCAACGGGAACGTCCTTGATGTTGATCAGCATCACCTGTCCGAAGCCTTCGGGATCGTAGAAGGTGGTGGTTACGCTGAAACCGACATCGGTGAGCATGGAGGCAACCGCCTGAATCACCTCGTCTATTCTGGGGAAGACGGCATGGCGGGCGCCAAGCGTGATCTCCATATCGACGGGTACGCCGTCTGCGGCCGCGGCGGCCAGGAGTTCGCGCGCCTGGTCTGGGTCAAATGGATAGGGCTCCAGGCTGGGATCGTGACCGGTGGCGGATGAGTTTACGATCTGGCTGGCGACAGTGGCGGCGCCGCCGAGGATGCTTCCGACGATTGCTTCCTTGTCAATCGCCAACTGCAATGCGAGGCGGGCGCGGCGGTCCGACAGCAGGGGACTGTTGGTATCCATGCGGATAAAGATTGTTTCCACACTGGGGGCCGAAACGCAACTGGTGTCAGCACTCTCGTCGAGCAACTGGCACTGTTCGGGCGTTACGAACTGGGCCAGATCGACCTCACCGGCCTGCACGGCGGCGGACCGCACCTGATTCTCCTGCAGGAATCGAACGGTAATGTTCTGGAAGGTTTGCGCACCGCGTGCGTCGGCGGTGTTGGAAAGGCCCCACCAGTCCGGGTTGGCCTCATAGGTAATCGACTCGCCTTTACGCCACTCGACATACTTGTACGGGCCGGTGCCGATAATCTCGGTATGGTAGGAGTCGGGATCCTCGGCCAGTTGCCTGGCGGATGAGATGCCCACCCATTCGACCTTGCCGAGGAGAATCGGGTCGGGCTCCGGGGTCGACACGTCGAGCGTATATTCGTCAACGGCGGCTGCGCTCATTGTGCCGAGGAAATCGAGCAGGTCGAAAGCGTTGTCCGCATCGAAGGTGTGGTTGATACTGGCGGCGGCGGCTTCAGCATTGAAGGGCGAGCCATCGTGGAAGGTCACGCCCTCACGGAGCGTGAAGCGTATCGTGGTGTCGTTCATTCTCTCCCAGGAAGTGGCCAGGATAGGGACGAACGCACCGGTGGTGAAATCGCGGTTAATCAGTTGTTCGATCGCGTTACGGAAGCCAGGTCCGCCGGTTCCGGCGAATGACCGCCAGGCGTCCAGACTGACCGGCTCGATGCCAACGGCAATAACTACCTCTTCGCCGGCCATGTCTGCATCGCCGCTTGACCCAGCCGGTTGTACCGGCTGACAGCCCGCCAGCACCATTGCCAACACGAGGACCAACGCCATCCATCTCCAAGTCGTTTTCCGAACCATGACTCCCCCTCCTGTTGATTGACGCGTCAGCATTGGATCGCTTCGATGGCCCGGAAGTCTCACCGTCGATTCCTGGCGTAATGGGGAACAGTCGA
Source organism: Caldilineaceae bacterium (assembly GCA_963662575.1). Taxonomy (GTDB): domain Bacteria; phylum Chloroflexota; class Anaerolineae; order Caldilineales; family Caldilineaceae; genus Bin5. The sequence goes on along the minus strand of OY759723.1, from coordinate 2,520,082 downwards.
CGGTTCGACAGGGCATAAACAGCGTCCCCGGCGGCAACCGACCTACTTTTTTTGCTGTTGTGAATTTGCTGACGACAGTGCTAAGATAGCGGCGCCACCTTATTGGTGTCAGCTAACTGTATTTTTTGGGCAGTTGGCGACAACCAAAAACGATTGTATAGTAAGACCGCCAGACACGTCAATTCACAACTTTCTCTCAACTTCGCCCCGTATTCCAACAGAACGTGACGACCGTCACCTGAAAAGAATAATTGGATCCCGTCCGAACCCACACGCACACAGCTTCTACTTCTTTGTCCAACCTCTTGCATAACCGGAGGATCAGCGCTAAAGACACATCAATAGACGGCGAGCCATGTAATGACGATGGCGCTGATCCGCTTGCACGGAATCGATATGCTCTTTGGGGCAAATTGCAGTGACCCAGACCGAACTTTTCAGTACTCTTATCAGGGTGGTAAGGCTTAGGCGCCTAACGCCAGGGCGTCATACGACGCTGGTGCAACGGCACTTTGAATAAATGGCGCAATGAAAATTATGCCAGCCAATTTACAACTTTACGTCGGTTCACATCCATCATTTACAGGAGAATGAGGCATGAAACAGACAATGTACAGCCGCAGAGATGTTCTGAGGACGACGGCAGGGGTGATGGGAGTAGGCCTGTTGGCGGCGTGCGCAGCGCCGACGGCGCCAGGCAGCGAAGGCGCGGCCGTACCCAGTGAGCAGCGGCAGGGTGTGCTGTGGGGCTTGCAGTACGACCCCCATGTGGCAGCGTACCAACGACTTGCTGACCTTTTCGAGTCGCAAGGCGGAGGGACGTACGAAGTTCAGCCGCAGGCTTGGCCGATCCCACCCAAAGTGATTGCCGCGTTGGCTGCCGGGACACAGCCTGATGTTGCCTGCATCATGGGCGAACAGTTGACCAGTTTGCATCTGCACCAGGCGCTGGTCCCATGCACGGAGCAGGTCTACAACCATATGGGCGTAGACCCGGAAGAGTCGTTTGTCGGCGATGCTATTGGCGCATATACCTGGCAAGGCGAGATTTGGGGCGTACCAACCGAGGCCAACGGTGTCGGCAACATGGTAAACGTTCCCAGCGAAGACGTCATTGCTTTGGGTTTGGAAGACCAGTATCCGCCGCTGAACGGAGAAGTCTTCTTCGAGAGCTACGCCAGCATGTGGGAGTTGGCGCAGGCGCTACAGATCGAAGAGGACGGAAAGGTAACCAGGTGGGGCCTGAGCAGCCAGGGCTGGGACGACATGAGCTATCTCGGCATTCTGCGAACGCTGCTCGACAAAAAGGGCCAGGACTGGTGGGATCTTGAAAACAAGCAGTTCCACATCAACACCGAAGAGGGCATGGAAGCTATGCGGCTCTACGTCGAGACACCGGTGGAGATGGGCATCGAAACACAGCTGGACCAGAGCCACGTCGACGCCGCGTTGGCCGGCAAGGTGGCGCTGGCACGAGGCAACGGCACACCGTCGCTGCCGATGTCCTGGGAACTGGGCTACACTTACCTTATGTGCGGCGCGCCAATGGTCTTTGAAGGTGAATTGCCGATCTTCGCCGGTGAGGGGGGATGGGGATTCATCTCGCTGAAGCAGGCCAAGAATCCCGATATGGCCATCGAATTTCTGCGCATGTTGGTCACGCACGAAGGGCAGGTCGAATACGCCAGGATTTACGGGGGCGCACCCCACACTTCCTGGAAGGACTTGGTCGGCGTTTATGACCACTTCTCCGAGCCTGATCCCGACGGACCTGCAGTTGGCATGGCCAAGGTCCTGCAGGAGCATCTGCAGCCCCTGACCCGGTTCGAAGGCGTGGGCTTCGGCTCCATCGCAGAGATCGGCTCGGCCATCACGGAAGGAGCTTCCGAGGTGCGGCAGGGGAACATTGGCAGCGAGGAAGCAGTGGAGTTGATCCAGTCGCGCTGCGAGGCTCAGTACGAGGAATGGGTCAGTGACGTCCGCGAACTGGGTATGGAACCGTAAATTCGAGAAGAGAGTAATGGGGAGTGAGAGTTGTTCTCTCACTCCTCCTTCCGTCTTTAGCGCTCTTACAGTGTACAGATCCACTTTCACAAAGGAGGCAAGACGATGGAACGGACGATGTTAAGCCGCAGGGAAGTCCTGAAAGTCTCGGCTGGGGCGATGGGCGTCGGCCTACTGGCCGCCTGTGTTGCGCCGACGGCGCCGGGAGGCGAAAGCGCGGCGATACCCAGAGAGCAACGGGTAGGCGTGATGTGGGGACTGCAGTATGACCCCCATGTAGAAGCTTACCAGCGTCTTTCGGATCTGTTCGCGGAGCAAGGCGGCGGGACGTTCGAGGTACAGCCGCAGGCTTGGCCGATCCCTCCCAAGGTAATTGCAGGCTTGGCGGCAGGGACACAGCCTGACGTTGCCTGCATCATGGGTGAACAGTTAACAAGCCTCCATCTGCATCAGGCTCTGGTCCCCTGCACCGAGCAGGTCTACAACCAGATGGATGTGGACCCGGACGAGGATTTTGTGGGCGACGCAATCGGCGCTTACATGTGGCAGGGTGAGATCTGGGGTGTGCCGACAGAGTGTAACGGCGTGGGCAACATGGTCAACGTGCCCAGCGAAGATGTCATTGCGCTGGGGCTGGAAGACCAGTATCCGCCATTGAACGGTGACATCTACTTTGAGAGCTACGAAAGTATGTGGGAGTTGGGGAAGGCGTTACAGGTCGAAGAGGACGGCAAAGTGACCAGGTGGGGCCTGAGCAGTCAGGGCTGGGACGACATGAGTTATCTCGGCATCCTGCGCACGCTGCTGAACCCCAAGGGCATGGACTGGTGGGACCTGGAAAACAAGCAGTTCAACATCAATACCGAAGAGGGTATGGAGGCGATGCGGCTGTTTGTCGAGGGACCGGTAGAACTGGGCATCGAGACGCAGCTGGACCAGAACCACGTCGACGCCGCGCTGGCCGGCAAGATAGCGCTTGCGCGCGGCAACGGCACGCCTTCGATGCCGATTGCCTGGGACCTGGGCTACACCTATCGCATGGCAGGCGCACCGATGATCCATGAAGGTGAGGCGCCGATGTTCTGTGGTGAAGGCGGGTGGGGATTTATTTCGCTGAAACAGGCGCAGAATCCTGACATGGCGATCGAGTTCCTGCGCATGTTGGTGACGGACGAAGGGCAGACGTCATACGCGATGATTTACGGCGGACAGCCAAACACCGCTTGGAAGGGCCTGGTGGGCAGTTATGACCACTTCGTGAACAACGATCCGGATGGTCCGCTGGTGAAACTGACGCAGGTTCTGCAGGAACATCTGCTGCCTCAGACCACTTTCGAGGGTGTGGGTTTCGGCTCGATCGGTGAAATTGGCGCGGCCATAGGGGAAGGATGCTCGGAAGTGCGCCAAGGTAACATCGGCAGCGAGGAAGCGGTAGCGATGATCCAGTCCCGGTGCGAAGCGCAGTACGAGGAATGGGTCAGCGACGTACGCGAACTGGGTATGGAACCGTAGACAAGTGTTGATTGAGTACAGGAGAGAGGAGTGGAAGTGTGCGGCGTCGCGCCCTCGGCTCTCACTTTTCACTCCTCTTCACGCCCCCCTCTTTCGCACCGATCCTCGAATGGGACTTAGGCCATGACCGAGACGTTCGCCGATATCTTCCTTTCCCACGACCCGGACCCCACCATCACCTACCGGTCGGGTCTCGCCGCCTATCAGGAGTCGTTGAGCCGCGGACAGCTTGTCGGGCGCAGCTGGAATGGTTCGGGTTACACGAATCCCGAACCGGAGCGATTTGACGCGGCCTCGCATCCTGCTCCGCAGGCGTTCTGGGTCGAGGTGGACGGGCAGCTTCTGCGCTCACACTGGGATTGGAGTGATTTCAGTCAATCCGAAGACGAAAATGGCCTGACAGCAGTTTTGGAACTGCGCCACACGGTGCGCCCGGTGGTGATCCGCGTTCACACGCGATTGGATGGCACGCCGATCCTGACGCGTTGGCTGGAGATCGTCAACTGCTCCGAGCAACCGGCCGCCCTTTCTGCGGCCTTCCCCTGGAGCGGCGTCCTGCAGACAAGCGCGTATGACATTGATGAGGAGATATCTCCTTACTCGGTCGGCTACTTTATCGACACCCACTGGGGCAATGAAGGTGACTTCGACTGGCGGGCGCTGCCGTACGCGGGCTACCGCATCGATGGCCGTTACCGCCGCGGCCGCCACAGACATCCTTTCTTTGTTCTGCGCAATCACCATAGCGGTGAGCAGTTCGTGGGCACGTTGGCGTGGTCGGGGGGGTATGCCTTCGAGTTTGACCTGGATGACGGCAACAGCCGGGAGCAGTCGCGGCTTTGGTTTCGCGGCGGCCCGGACGGACCTGCGCCGCTGCGTGTCATCGCGCCCGGCGAGACGGTTACCACGCCGGAGATGCATCTGGGTATCGTCATCGGCGATTTCGACGCCAGCATTCATGCGCTGCACGACCACTTGCGGGCAAGCGTCATTCCGCCGCAAAACCCAGAGCACGCGGGGCTGGTCGTCAGCGGTATCGGGCCGGAGCAGGAGCTGACGCCGGAGCTTATTTTTTCCGAGATCGACGCCTGTGCTGACGTGGGCGCAGAGGTATTTCTGATCGACGCCAGTTGGTACACGCCGCCCAATGGCAGTTGGCACGCGACGGTGGGCGACTGGCATGTAAGCCTGGAACGTTTCCCAGGAGGCCTAAAGCCGTTTCGCGACTATGTGCATGGCAAAGGCATGAAGTTCGGCCTGTGGATGGACGGGGAACGGGTCGGCCCGGAAAGCAGAATTGCCAAGGAGAAGCCTGAATGGCTGGCCAGGCCATACGGTGAAGAGGGCGGGCTGGGCGGCATGATCGATCTTACCAGGCCCGACGTTGCCGAATGGATGGAGAGCGAGATCGACCGTCTGATCGTGGAGCACGAGTTGGATCTTTTCCGCCTGGACTACAACATCGGCAACATTGGCGCGGGCGGATACAGCGAGCAGTCAGGCTATCTCGAAAACGCCTATTGGCGCTATTACGAGGCTGTCTACGGCATATATGCGCGCTTGTCGGCACGCCACAAGGATGTGATTTTTCAGAACTGCGCCAGCGGCGGCGCACGCACCGATGTGGGCATGGTCCGCTACTTCGATCATACCTGGGTAACCGACTGGCAGATTGCGCCGCGCGCCTTTACGATCACCAACGGGATGACGATGGCGCTGCCGCCGGAGCGGGTTGACCGACTTGCCGGTATGGGCCAGTCGGGGCAACGCACGGCAGAGCTTGACTTCCAGTTCCGGCTGCAGCTGTTCGTGCATCCGTCTCTGAACTGGTTCCACCTCAAGGATGCCGCGCCCAACGCCGTCCAACAGGCGCGCATTCACAATGCGGTGCAGATATACAAGAACTTCGTCCGGCCCATCCACCCTACCAGCCGCATCTATCACCACACACCGGTGGCCAAAGGATTTGAGCCGCATGGTTGGGGGGTGCTGGAGTTGGCATCGCAAGATCGTACGCGGGCCATTGCGGGACTGTTTCGACTCAGCGACCCGGCGGAACCGGAGTACTTGCTGCGCTTCAGGGGGATCGATCCAGGTCGGCGCTACCGTGTCACTTTTGACAACAGCGCTGAAAGCTGTGAAGTAGACGGGATGGTTCTTACGCGGACAGGCATCGCGGCGCGCCTGGAAACCGCCTTGACCTCGGAGTTGCTTGTTGTTGAGGCGATAAGTTAGTTGGGGCTGGAATGGCTAGGCTGACGCTCATCCATTACTGGGGACGGGATACTGAAAATGACTTCAATTGCAGATGAGGGCAGACCCTCAGGCCGAGCTGAGACGATGGGCGTCATGTTCGTCGTCAAAAGGACGCTGCGCAAGCCGCAGTTCTGGTTTGGCTTCACGATGATTTTGCCGTTGCTGGTCTGGTATTGGATATTCAGCTTCTGGCCGATCATTCAGGCCTTCCGCATGTCCACGGTCGCCTACAAGCTGCTGGATCCCGGCAACAGTCCATTTGTCGGACTGGGCAACTTCATAAAAATCTCTCAGCATCCCCTGTTCTGGGTCTCGGTCAAAAATACGATTCTGTGGGCCGTCTATTCGTTCATATTCCATCTGCCTTTGGCCATGCTAATCGCTGTCTGTTTGTCCAAGGTCAAGCGGGGGCGCAACGTCTATCAGGCGCTGATCTTTGTTCCAGTGGTTGTGTCGCTGGTGGCAGTCTCCTTGTTATTCAAAATGTTGATGGACCCGGAGGTTGGGCAGCTGAACAAACTGTTGAGTTCGATTGGGCTGCCTGAACTGCAGTGGCTATCCAGTTCCTCATCGGCGCTACCGACAGCTGTCGTCATTGCCACCTGGAAAGGGCTTGGCTTTTTCGTTGTCATCCTCACGGCAGGCATTTTGAACATTCCATCGGAGCTGTACGACGCTGGCCTGGTGGATGGAACCAACCCGTGGCAGCAGTTCTGGCGCATCACCATGCCGCTTATGAGCCATACAATCCTTCTGGTCACCGTTCTGCTGGCTATAGGCTCTTTGCAGGAATTCACGCTTCCCACCGTCTTGTTTGGCTCGGAGGGGGGTCCGGGCAACTCCACCTTCCTGTACAACTTGCTCGTGTACCAGGAGGCCTTTTTGGACATCCGCTTCGGCACAGCCACAGCCGCCTCCCTGTTTCAGTTCGCGTTTATCCTGACAATCAGCGTTTTGCAGATCAAATTAATTCGTCCCTCGTGGACATACTAATGGCCCGAGGCTCTCCATAGGCGTCTGGATCGGAACCTGGCAATGACTATCAGCCACCCAACGTTGAAGGACAGACCGTTATGGCAGTTATAAGCAAGACAGGACCAGCGCGGCGCCAGCCGCACAGACGCTTTGAAATATCACAAAGTATCATACAGATTTTTCTGCTTGGAATGGTTGTGGTAGCCATTTTCCCATTCATCTGGATGATCTTTGCTTCACTCAAGCCGTTCAAGGAACTGGTCGAATCAAAGCAGCTCCTGCCCGAAACGTGGACGTTGCGGAACTATGACGAGATATTGGGCCGAGTGAACTTTTATGCCGCTTTTCGCAACAGCATCGTTTCCGCTGTATCAGTAACGGTCGTTTCCGTTTACACGTCGTCGGTGATGGGGTATATCTTTTCCAAGTATCGTTTTGCGGGCAAGGAAGTTCTTTTCACCATAGTCCTTTCGACGATGATGGTGCCTTTCGCGGTGATAATGGTCCCGCTGTATATTACAATTGCAAACAGCTTCGGCCTCGCCGACAATTTGGGCGGCATCATCGTAACCGGCTTTTATACGGCGTTCGGCATCTTTCTTATGCGCCAATTCATGGAGAGCATCCCATTCGAGTTGATCGATGCGGCCCGGATTGACGGCGCGTCCGAGTGGCGTATCTTCTTCACTTTGGTGCTGCCGATGTCGATGTCACCGATGTCGGCGCTTGCCGTCTTTGTCTTCCTCGTCAATTGGGACAGTTTCCTGTGGCCCCTGATCGTACTAAGCAGCCAGGACAAGCAGACGCTACCTCTTGTACTGGCCGGCCTGCGAAATTTGTGGTGGACACGCTATGAGATGTGGGCGGCAGGCTCGATGTTGACGGTCGCACCTGTCATGTTAATTTACAGCATTGCCTCGCGTTACTTCATCCGCGGCATTGCCATGACCGGCTTGAAGGCGTAACTGCAGTGTTCAGTGGTTAGTGGTCAGTGACTGCGATGGGCGACCGTTCGTCGCGATGCTGTCCGACAGACAACTCCCACTGGGGTGTACAATCCTCTGTCTACAATTTACAGGAGTTAATGATCGATGCGCATGACCGGTGGTGAAGCCGTTGTGCGGTCCCTTGAGGCGCACGGTGTCGACACGGTGTTCGGCATTCCGGGGACGCACAATTTGGGGATATACGATGCGCTGCGGGAAATGGGCGGCATCCGGCACATTCTTGCCCGGCACGAGCAAGGCGCGGCGTTCATGGCCGACGGCTACGCGCGGGCCAGCGGCGAGGTTGGGGTGTGCCTGAGTACAACCGGACCGGCCGCCCTCAACACGCTGGCCTCGCTGGGAACGGCCTACAGCGACTCGTCGCCTGTTCTGTGCATTGCCAGCCAAATCCCGGCGGAGGGGATTGGTCTGGACAAGGGCTATCTGCACGAGTGCCAGGACCAGTTGGGCAGCTTCGCGCCGGTGACGAAGTGGCGGGCGCGCGCGGACACAGTGGAGGAGATTCCCGGTGTGATGCGGGAGGCGTTCGCGCAGATGCAGAACGGCCGGCCGCGACCGGTCGCGGTGGAGATTCCCTGCGATACGCTGGACGAAAGCAGTGATGTGACGATCCCCACACCTGCTGCGGTGAGTCGTTTGACACCGGACCCGGAGCAGGTCGAACGGGCGGCGCGGCTGTTAGGAGCGGCGCGGCGGCCGGTGATCTGGGCGGGCGGCGGCGTGATCGGGAGCGGAGCAGGCGTCGAGTTGCGTCAGCTAGCCGAGCATTTGCAGGCGCCGATCTTTACGACGGTGCTGGGCAAAGGGGCCATTGCGGACGACCACCCACTTGTAGCAGGTGCAACCATTTTGCATCCTGCCGCGCGGGCTTTTTTGGCCGAATCTGATGTGATGCTGGCGGTGGGCACGCGCTTTACCGAGGAGGAGACGGATCGCTGGGGCTTGCGCATGCCGGACACGCTGATCCACATCGACATCGATCCTGAGGAGATCGACCGCAACTATGCGGCCACGGTCGGCGTTGTGGGAGATGCGCGTGCAGCGCTGCAACTGATCAACACGGAATTGCAAGACGTGCGCGAGCAGGGCAATGGCAGTGCCGCCGGGATTGCCCACTTGCGGCAGGAGGTTTGGCGCTATTGTCAGGACCGAGCGCCCGAAGGCGTGGAACTTGTGCAGACGCTGCGGAAGGCGCTGCCGCGCGAGACGATCATTGTGAGCGACCTGACGGTGGCGGCGTACTGGTGCAGGCGCCTGCTCGACATATATGAGCCGCGCACAAACATTTACCCATGGGGGTTCTGCACGCTGGGCTTTGGGCTGCCGGCCGCGATCGGGGCAAAGGTAGCCAAACCGGACCGACCGGTGGTGGCCCTTTGCGGCGATGGTGGATTCATGTTCAACTGCCAGGAATTGGCAGCCGCAGTGCAGCTGGATACGCCGATTGTCACAATAGTTTTCAACGACTCGGCTTACGGGGTCCTGCGACCGCAACAGGAGGCCCGCTACGGGCACGCGCACGCGGTCGACCTTGTAAACCCGGACTTCGTCGCGCTGGCGGGGGCGTTCGGCGTTGATAGTTGCCGTGTCGATTCGATCGAGCAGCTTGGGCCTGCCGTCACGAAAGCAATCGAAGCAGGCAAGAGTGCATTGATTGAACTGCCGGGCACGCTGCCGTGGCCGATCATGGAACCGTCGGCGCGCATGTTTGAGGCGGAACAGTGAGCGGCGGCGCGAAGAAGCTGCGCGTAGGCTTCATTGGCGCCGGCGCAATCACCGACCTGCACTACCTCGGCTACAAGGACAACCCCAAAGCGGAACTGCACGCCATCTGCGATGTGGACGAGGCGCAGTTACAGCGGCGCGCCTCCGAGTGGCAGGTTGGCAAGACGTACAGCGACTACCGCCAACTGTTGGCCGACCCCGACGTGGACGCGGTGGAGGTGATTACGCCCCACCATCTTCATGCGGAGATGGGCATCGCCGCGCTGGAGGCAGGCAAGCACGTTTCAGTACAGAAGCCGATGGCGATCACGGTTGCCGAGTGCGATGCCATGATCGAGGCGGCAGCACGCGCGGGCAAGCTGATGCGCGTGTTCGAAAACTTTCGCTTCTACCCACCCCTGGTCAAGGCCAAGCAGCTTCTCGACGCCGGTGCGATCGGGGAGCCGCTTTCGATACGCATCAAGTGCGTGCAAGGTACTTCAGGTGAGGACTGGGAGATACCCTACAGGCGCTGGGTGTGGCGTTTCGACCCGGCCCAGAGCGGTGGAGGCCGGGTGATCCTCGATTATGGATACCATCTCTTCTCGATCGCGCAGTGGTTCATGGGCGAACCGGAAAAAGTGTTTGCCTGGATCACACACCGGCCCATCCAGCATGGCTGGATGCTCGACAGCCCGGCCGTGGTCATCTGGAAGTACAAGGATGCTGAGAAGTACGGCTCATACGAAGCGGTAACCTCGGACGACATGCTGGTTCCAACCAAGTACGGTCGCCCCGAGGACGAGTGGGTCGAGCTGACCGGCTCGCGCGGCTTCATCTGGGTGAACCGCTGCACGTCGATGTTGCTGGACAGGCCGGCGGTGGAGATGTACCGGGACGGTGAAACCACGGCGTTTCCCGATGTTGACTCGGATTGGGGAAGTAGCTTCGTGGCCGGCATTCATGACTTCGTTGACGCGATTGCGGAAGGGCGGCAGTCCGAGTTGAGCGGCGAGGAGGGCAAGGCGGTACTCCGGTTCTGCCGCGCGGCGCAGTTGTCGGCGCAAGAGGGACGCGAGGTCAAACCGGAGGAAACGGCGTAACTGCAGTGGTCAGTGGTCAGTGGTCAGTGATCAGTGATCAGTGGTCAGTGGTCAGTGGTCAGTGGTCAGTGGTCAGTGGGTAATTGTAGGCGAGTGGACGGTTGTGGGATAAGCAGGATTCCGGGATTATGTTAGTTTCAATTGGCTATGCGAAGCGAATTGCGGTTGGGCTGGCTGTTTGTTTTCTGGTAGCCGCGCTGATGGCCGGCTGCGAACAGCTGCCCGGCGATGTATTGGTTACGCCTACTCCCATCCCTACGCCCGTACCCCTCCCCAAAGCGGTCCATCAAATTGAACGAGGCGACATCGTTGATAGCGTGACGCTGCTGGGGCTGGTGGATTCACTGCAGCGGGTGAACCTTTCCTTTCGCATCGGTGGCCGTCTGAACGGATTTCATGTTGAACCGGGCGATATGGTAGAGGCGGGGCAGCTACTGGCCGAACTGGATGTCGGATTTCTGCCGCATGAGTTAGCCAAAGCGCAGAAGCAGTTGGAGATCGCACAACTGCGGCTGCATGCGGCACAGGGAGCGAAAGCGCTGGCCTTGGCCGGAGCGCAGGCGACCCTCGATTTGGACAGGCTTCGGCTGGAGCAGGCAGGCAGCGGCGCAGAAGAAGCCGACGGCGCACGCATGGAGCTGGTGGTGGCGGCCGCGGAGACGAAGTTGATGCTGCTGGCGGACCAGCATGACCGCGAGATTGCGCTCTACCAGGCGGAAGCTGATCTCAAGGCAATCGACGTAGAGATGCTTCAGGATCGCTTTGAGCAGGCGCAGTTGCTGGCGCCGTTCGACGGGGTAGTTCGCTACACGGACGGCGAAGCCGGGCAGTTGATCGCGGAATATGCACCGGTAATGGGGCTGGCGGCTCCCGACGCTCTCGAAATCAGGAGCTCGTCCCCCAGCGAAGAGGAGTTGCCGAAGTTGCGGACCGGCCAGGCGGTGACGATCCTCTTTCGCGACTACCCGCAGCGCGAGGTTATGGGCCAGCTCATTCAGGTCTCCACGCCAACCGGCGGCGAGGAAGGGTTGCCCGTCCGCATTGAATTCTCCGCGCCCGATTTGGAGTTGGAGATTGGAGCCTTGGCCGACCTGCGCATTGTTGTGGAGCGAAAAGAGGGCATACTGACGATCCCCAATGTTGCGATCCACAGCTACTTCAACCGGCGCTACGCGCTGGTCAAAGAGGGCGAAAGCACGATCGAGGTCGACATTACCCTGGGCGTAACCGACGGTGAGCGCACCGAGATACTGGCCGGCCTGGAAGAAGACGAGCAGGTTTTCGAACGCTAGACCCCGCTAGCCGCCGCTTGCTCTCCTAGTCCGCGGTGGCGCTCTTACCCACAGTTTGACGATACCTCTGTTCCAACAACCCCGATAAACTCGATCGGGGCGTTGCCGGCTGCTTGGGAGGCGGCGGCGAGCCTGACTTACGAAACATTTTGAAATGCCGTTGGTCAGCCTTCGCCCGGTGGCTGGCAGTCAGCGCGCTCCCCAATATCGAGCCTGGCAGACCGGACTGTCAGGTGTTTCCCAGGCTGGCGGAGGGGCGACAGAAATTCTCTTTGACAGGCGGGGTTATCACACTTATATTTTATATATTCACTTTTTTCCTCCGACGACATTGCAGAAACAGTAGCGAATTATTGTTTGGCGCTCCTGCAAACACGTCGTGTCCTCGTGATTTTTGCGAAAGTATCACCCTCAGCAGGTCATCACAAGGAGGAATTCCCATGTTAGAGCGAGAGATCACGCGTCGTACGTTTTTGCGACTGTCAGCGCTTGCGACAACTGGCGCAGTCATGGCGGCATGCGCCCCGGCGGCGCAGGAAGCGGCGCCCGCAGAGATGGAGGCGGCGCCAGCAGCCGCGTCTGGACCGGAGGCGCCGATGCTGGCCGAGATGGTCGAGTCTGGCGCCTTGCCGCCGCTCGAAGAGCGCCTGCCCGAGAATCCGCTGGTTTGGGACGCCAAGGATGTTCAGATTCTCGAGCCGGAGGAGGCAAGTTACGGCGGGACCTTGAAACTCGGTCATGTCAAAGACATCGACATGCTGGCCCAGATCAATTACGCACGGCTGCTTTCCGACCGCAGTGAATTCGTGGCGCACTTTGCGGAGGGATGGGAGTTCTCGGATGATTCCACATCGCTGACCTTTTACCTGCGGAAAGGCGCCAGGTGGTCGGACGGTGAGCCTTACACGACCGCCGATATTGTGTGGTGGTGGGACAACATTGTGACATCGGAGTTCACTGACTCCCCGTGGAGCATGTACAATCTGGATCCTGCCGGGGACGAGTTGGTCGCGGTTGACGACTACACGCTGCAGATCAATTTCAGCAAGTCCAAGCCCCTCTTCCTATTGGAGACGCAGGGCTTCTCCGGCGGCGAAAACACGCCAATAGACAGCTGCGCGCCGCACTATATGGAACAGTTCCACCCGGCCTTCAACCCGATTGACGGCAAGGATCCAAAGGAGCAGTTCCAGGAGATGGTTGACGCGCTGCGGCTGCCGCGTTACCTGGAGGACCCCGATCGTCCGGTTCTGTGGCCGTGGCGCATCGTGGACTACAAAGAGGGACAGCTGGTCCGGCTGGAGCGCAATCCGTACTACTGGGTGGTTGACAGGGAAGGCCGGCAGCTGCCTTACACGGACTATTGCGAGAACTTCCTGCTGGGGGATGCGGATGGAGAGACCGAGAGGCTCAAATTCCTGGCTGGCGAGACGGACTACATTCGTCGCGTTACCACCGGAACGGACATCATCCTGTTCAAGGAAAATGAAGAAAAGTCACAGATCGACACGCTCTTTTACGTCCGGGAAAACAACCTGGGCATCGGCTTCAATACGGCCCACGTCGATCCAAACTGGGCTGAAGTGCTTGACGAACCGGACTTCCGACGGGCTCTGTCTATCGCTGTAGACCGCAACCTGATATTGGAAACGATTTACGGTGGTTTTGGAGAAATCGGTCAGGGCATCAACGAATCGGGCAAGTTCGACCCGGATATCGATGGCAGGTGGATCGATTATGATCCGGACAGAGCGTCCGAAATGCTGGATGCCATTGGCCTGGACAATCGGGACGATGAGGGCTACAGGACCTTCGCCGACGGCACAAAGATGACCTTAATCGCCTACTTCGTACCCGGGTGGCCGGCGGGCTCAGACGAAACATTCGAGATCATCACCGAATTCTGGAATGATGTCGGTGTACGCTCTCTGCCCAAAGGCGTACAGCACCCGGTGCGGGCCGAGAGGATCAAGAACCGGGACTTTGAAGTATATATTCTCGGCTGGTGGGGCGGCACCTGGTTGTGGGACCTGATTATTGGCACGGGCGCCCACGGGTTTGCCCCGTCTAATGCGTCCTGGTGGCGTAATCGGGACAAGCCGGAGGCTGATCGGCCTGGGGTAGAGCCTACCGGCGCGCTGCGCGAGCTGTTTGAGTTGGAGGAGATCTGCTTTACCACGACCGACGAGGCGGAGCGTAGCGAAGCCTTGCGCAGCCACAAGCTACTCCTGGCCGACCAGCTCTTTGGCATGGGGTTTGTGCAGAACAGCCCGAAACCAATCGGCGCCAGCAAGAGGCTGCGCGGCGTCTGGGGACGGTATGGAACAGATGAGATCGTGGTCATCAATCCCGACGAAGGGGACACCTGGTTCCATCAGTTCTGGATTGATGAAGGGTAATGAGCGAGGGTGAGGAAAGAGGCGTGAGGAGTGAGAGAACACCTCTCGCTCCTCGCATTTTCTCGCTCCTCTCTCCGCATTTCTCTCTTCTTGGGAATTCCCTCTTTCTTCAAATGTAGAAAGGGCAACGATGCAGCAGTTCATCATCCGCCGGTTGTTGAACATGCTACTGGTCTTGCTGCTCAGTTCTATTGTCAGCTTTATCGTGGTTGAGCTGCCGCCGGGCGATTATTCGACGGTCTTGCGCGGGCAGCTTGAGGCGGAAAGGCTTGCTCCGGAGCAGATCGAAGCGCAAGTAAAGCCTGTAATCGAACGGTTTGCGCTGGACAAGCCCGTGCCCGTTAGGTTCTGGCGCTGGCTCTCGTCCATTATCACTTTCAATTTTGGATACTCGATGGTGATGAAACAGCCGATCGCCGACCTGCTGAATGACCGTCTGCTGCTGACCATGGCCGTCAGCTTAGTTACGTTGGTTTTCATCATGGTAGTGGGAATCGCCATCGGCATGTTGTCGGCTGTTAAACAGTATTCAGGATGGGACTATCTGTTTACGGTAATTGGCTTCATCGGCATGGCGACCCCCAATTTTCTGCTGGCGTTGATCATTCTCTTTGTTTCCGTCATGGTATTTGGGTCCACCAGCATAGGCGGGCTGTTTTCGGCCGAGTATCTGTTTGCGCCGTGGTCGTGGGCAAAACTGGTCGACTTTCTAAAGCACATTTGGGTCGTCGTTGTCATCATTGGCACGGCGGGAACGGCCGGCACGATTCGCGTCATGCGGGCGCAGATGCTGGATGTGTTGAGCGAACCGTACATGGACACGGCGCGGATGAAAGGGTTGTCGAGCGCGAAGGTATATTTCAAGCATGGGTTGCGAGTGGCCATCAACCCGATTGTCTCCAGCATAGGTTTGAGTTTTCCGGGCATAATCAGTGGTGCAACCATCGTATCGCTTGTATTGCTGCTGCCGCTTGTCGGGCCTCTGCTCCTGAACGCACTGATGAGCGAAGACATGTATCTGGCGAGCACGATTATCGTGCTGTTGACATTCGCCCTCGTTGTCGGCAACTTTCTGGCCGACCTGACCCTGGCCTGGTTGGATCCCCGAATCCGTCTGGAAAACTGATACAACGACATTTCCTTATCCAGTTGTAACTACTAAGCCACAGTAGTTGACCAGCCAGTCATCCTTGGAACCATGCAGGCTCATGGTGACGCAACTGGTGTGCAGCCGCCGCCATGCTCGCCAGCCGACACGTTGCGAAGAAGGCACCCGGTCGGTGAGGCATGTTTTTGTAGGGGGGCGTTGCGGGGGCGCAGCCCCTGCACAAGGGAGGGCCGAAGGCCCGACCGCCCATAAAACAGAGAGTGAAGGGAGAGTAAACACCTTCGCTTGCCTCATTCAGGATCGCAAATCAGTTGTGGCTGAGTAGTTTCCTCCAGCATAAGGGCCCGAAGCCGGTATCTTTCCTCTCTTGCGTATTTGGTCCCTGCCGGCGTCGCTGAACTGTGTCAAGTCACGGGAAGGGTAAGACAGGTTATGGCGCGATTGAACCACGTAAACACCACGGATATTGGCGACGCCATTCGGCTCGGCTGTCGGACAATGTGCAGTGTATTCAATGCCGATGATAACGACATTCCCTTTTTCGGTTCGTCAGTTCGCCCCGTGGCTGAGCTGACTTTCAGTTCGTGGAACAATGAGGCACACGTTCCGGGACGGCATCTGAATGCTCTGCTGAGTGCTGAAGAGACTGCCGGCATCGTTGTCGCAGAGGACTGTGTGGACAAACTTGCAGGAGCGGCGTTCTTCTCTTTCAGTGGGCCGCTGCCGCTGCCGCTGAACCGAGACAGAATCGGCGGCAGGCTCGTTAACTTTCGTCCGCATCACATTCGTGAAGGGTTCCACGCGCTCTATGCGTTGGCGAAGTTTCGCGATTCGGCACAAGCCCGCCAACTGGGGGAGGCGAGTATCGCCGCGATTTTCGAGAACTGGGATCCCGGCCGCGGGTGGGACAGTGAACGCATGGAAGAAGGAATGGGGTTGAATGTCCTATCAGAATCGTCTTTCATTGTCGGTTTAGGCCGCGCCATCGGTCCTTTGGTCAAGTATTACCGTGCGACGGGGTATGCGCCGGCCCTGGAGTTGGCGGTTGTTCTCAAAGAAAAGGCGATAGGCAGTTTCTTTACCGAGGACGGCAGCTACGACCGGGACAGATTCGGACCCCATACGCATTCGACAACCTGTGTATTGTCATCGCTCGCGCAGTTGGCCGACCTGATGCAGGACTCTGTTCTGATGCGTCGGGTCCGGGCGTTTTATGACAACGGCCTCTGGGAGATCCGCGATGCCCTGGGATGGGTGATCGAGTCCAGCCTGCCGGAGAGGCCTTCCGATCTCGGCGAGGTGAACAACACGGGAGACATTCTTGAGACCGCGCTCATTCTGGGACGATGGGGCTACTCCGAGTATTACCATGACGCCGAACGCATCTTACGGGGACATCTGCTGCCGTCGCAGTTGCGAGACATCTCTTTTATCGAAGATCCTCCAAACCCGGACAACGAAGATGGGAAACGGGATGTGGCGGCCCGACACTGCGGCGCCTTCGGCTTTCCGGCGCCTTACGGGCACGCGCCGCTGGGAGGGAAGCTAATCAGCTTCAATATGGACATTGTTGGGGGCGCGGTTGGCTCCTTGTGTGAGGCATATCGAGAGATCGCCCGGTTTGACGAGACCGGTCACTGGGTCAACCTCCTGTTCGACCATGAAACAGATGCCATCAGGATCGAGTCTCCTTACACGCATCCTGCCCTCCGCATCGCGGTAAAGCGTCCTGGCCCGCTTTTTGTGCGTGTGCCGCCGTGGGTAGACCCGGAGACGATTGAGATTGGAGGTTTCCGCGGAACGCCGCGCTTTACCAACGGCTACATTATGATTGCCGAGCCTCCTGTCAACGAGATGCTCTCATTGGAGTTTCCTTTGCCATTACAGGAAATCGTACTCGTACACCGCGTAAGACGTATTCGGACGCTTATGCGCGGAGATCAGGTCGAGGCCATGGAAAATTTCGGGGCTGATCTGACATTCTTCGAGCCGCTCGACTAGAGCAGGCTAATCAGATCCAGAAACACCATTCAAAATGGCAGCAATCAGCGGTGATACAGAAGTCATTTCTGATCTCTTCGTAACCCAGCAGGTCTCCTACAGACAACTGCTGTATCTGCGCTTCTGCAGAAACAAGCTCGCTGTTGTCGGCTTTTGGATTCTTGCCTTGCTCTATGTGGTGGCCCTGGGAGCCGAATTTTTTGCCCCTTATGGCAAGACAACCCGCTTTGGCGATATTCTGGCACCGCCCCGGCTTCCCCGGATGGTAGATGCTGAGGGCGGCCTGCATTTGAGGCCCTTCGTATACGCCTACACAAAGGGAAGGGACCCTGAGACTCTGAGGCGGACCTACATTGCGGATACGGCCGAGAAGTACCCTCTGCGCCTCTTCGTCCGCGGCGACGAGTACAAGTTCCTGTTCATTGAGAGCGACCTGCACCTGTTTGGCGCAGAAGGGGGCGAAATCTTTCTGCTTGGGACGGATAACCAGGGCAGGGATCTCTTCTCGCGCGTGATATATGGTGCGCGCCTTTCGACCACGATCGGGCTGTGCGGCGTCGCTATCAGCCTGGTGTTGGGCATCATAATAGGCATGATTTCCGGCTATCTTGGCGGGTTCGTGGACCAGGCGATTCAACGCGGTATAGAGGTCCTGCTATCCTTCCCCAGCATTCCGCTGTGGCTGGCCCTGTCAGCGCTTCTTCCGCTTGACTGGAGCCCGCGCCGTATCTTCTTTTTCATCACGATCATCCTTTCTATCCTGAATTGGGGCAGCTTGGCGCGTATTGTGCGCGGTTTGACACTGTCGGTGAAGAACGAGGAGTATGTGCTGTCGGCGCGCATGGGTGGCGGCGGCAGGTGGTGGATCATCCGCCGCCATCTCTTTCCTGCCAACCTCAGCTATGCCATCGTTGCCGCTACGCTGTCGGTTCCGGAGATGATCCTCGGCGAAACCGCGTTGAGCTTTTTGGGGCTTGGATTGCGGCCGCCGGCGGTGAGTTGGGGGGTCCTGCTGCAGGCGTCACAGAAAGTATCCGTGCTGGGGGTGGCGCCGTGGCTGATTTCACCGGTCGCCTTTGTGATTGTCACCGTGCTGGCATTCAACTTTGTCGGGGACGGACTGCGCGATGCAGTTGATCCACATTCACGCTACTGAACGCCCCCGGTTGACTCGCCCGCCGAAGGTCTGGGCCGGCCAGCCGACGCGGAGGGCCGTTTGTCAGTGTAGCTTCTCTCCTTTATCCATTTGCCGCTTTCCACTGGAGTTGCTGACCGCTGGAGTCCGGTGCAGCCAGACGGAATGGGTATGATTCTCGAAATCAAAGACCTGCAGCTGAGCTTTCGATCGGTCGTGGGTACAACGCGGGCCGTGAACGGTGTGAGCTTCGCAGTGCAGGAGGGCGAAATTGTAGGACTGGTGGGGGAGAGCGGTTGCGGCAAAAGCGTCACGGCCCGCAGCGTGGTCGGGCTTGTGCCCTCTCCGCCGGCTGTCTTCGAAGGCGGCGAGATCTGGTTGAATACTCGCGCCGGCAAAGTGAATATGCTTGTCAACCGGGGGAATTCGCAGGTGCTGCGGCGGATACGGGGGCGCGAGGTTTCGATGATCTTTCAGGAGCCGATGCGCTCGTTGCATCCCATGATGCCGGTTGGGAGCCAGGTGGCTGAGGGGATTCTCGAACACGAAGAGATCAGCCTGAATGGGGCGTACGCTCGAACGGAGGAGATGCTTGAAATGGTGGGGCTTCCGCAGCCGGGCCAGCTCCTCAGCCGGTATCCGCATGAATTGTCGGGCGGTATGCGGCAGCGAGTGATGATTGCGCTGGCTCTGGCCTGCCATCCGCAGCTCCTGATCGCGGACGAGCCGACGACGGCGCTGGACGTCACCATTCAGGCGCAGATCCTGGAACTGATCAGGGACTTACGTGACCGGCTTGGCATGTCGGTGCTGTTGATCACGCACAACATGGGGGTGGTGGCGAGCACAGCGGACCGGGTGTCGGTGATGTACCTGGGCGTCATCGTTGAGACCGGGACGGTGCAGGAGGTATTTGAGCAGGCGGCTCACCCCTATACGCAAGGCCTGTTGTCCTCCATTCCCAGCCTGCAGAGTGAGCCAAAAACGCCCTTGCAGTCACTAAAAGGTGTAGTGCCTGAGTTGGCTTTGGCGCCTCAGGGTTGTGTTTTTGCTGACCGCTGCCCCGAGGTGATGCCCATATGCCAGGAGACTCCGCCGCTCATCGCTCTGAGCGAACAACATATGGCCAAATGCTGGCTCTATGACTCGTCGGAGCCGGCCAGCACCATAACGCTCGAATCTGCCGATACTGGGCCGGTCGATGTCGAGGAAGATAGATCATCGACGTTGCCAACCGGGGAATCGGCGCGCAGTGCAGAGGCGATGGCCGCCGCGAAGGTCGGTGTCGGGCGGTTCACGGTCGCGGGCGGGACCGCTGACGGCGAGATTACAGAGGATGTTGATGTTGGCGTCAGAGTTAAAGAGATGACGCTCCACTATCCGATTTACAAGGGAATCCTACGTCGAAAGGTGGGCACGGTCCAGGCTGTAGACGATGTCGATCTGACGATCTACCGCGGAGAGATCGTCGGTCTGGTCGGCGAGTCGGGGTGTGGAAAAACGTCAGTGGGTCGACTGATCACCCGTCTGGTCGACCCGACGGCAGGCAGTATCCAATTCAGGATGAATGGTGAACTGCAGGATATAACGAATATCCCGGAGCCATCAATGAAGGGTGTGCGGCGCCACATGGGGATGGTCTTTCAGGACCCGCTATCATCGTTGAACCCACGCCTAAATGTGCGGGACATAGTGGGGGAGCCTTTGATTCTGCACAATATCGCCAGGGGGAAGGAAGTAGATGCCCACGTGGGCAGATTGCTGGAGATGGTAGGGCTGCGGGCCGAACACCAGAGCCGTTTCCCCCACGCGTTCAGCGGTGGGCAGCGCCAGCGCATTGCGATAGCCAGGGCGCTGTCAACCGAACCGGCTTTTCTGGTAGCGGATGAACCGGTCTCGGCGCTGGATGTGTCGGTGCAGTCACAGGTTTTGAACCTGCTGATGGACCTTCAGCAGCAGTTGGATCTGACGATGCTCTTCATCGCCCATGACATCGCGGTCGTGCGCCACATCAGTGATCGAATGGCGGTGATGTACCTGGGCCAAATTGTGGAGATCGGAAGCACCGCGGCCATCTGCTCGAGGCCTGTCCATCCGTACACCGAAGCACTGCTCGCTTCGATTCCCCTTCCTGACCCTGGGGTTCAATCCAGCCGCGCCATCGCCGCGGGCGAGTTACCTGATCCCAGCGCTCCGCCGGCCGGTTGTCGCTTTCACACCCGCTGTCCGTATCGTCAGGAGATTTGCGCGGTGGAAGAACCCCGCTTGAGACCTGTTCCCGGGCGGCAGGGATACTGGGGCGCTTGCCACTTCCAGGAAGAGTTGACCCTTGCAGGTGTAGACGGAGTCGATTGAGATAAGACGCAGTCATTCAGTTCTAGGCAGGCAAAACAATGGATCTACAACTTCCCAAAGTGTTCAAACCGAGGCGGATTCTGGCCACGATTCCGGAAGTCAAAGGCGAGCGGATCGAACTGGCAACATTGGAAGGTCCCGGCTGCATTCAGCGGATATGGATGGGCGCGCGGCTTAACCGCCGGGCGATACTGCGGATCTACTGGGACGGCGAAGAGGAGCCCAGCGTCGAGTCCCCGATCGGGGATTTTTTCGGGCTGTGCCATGGGGTAGTCATGTACCCCATCAACAGCCTCTATCTCGTCACTTCGGATCAGGACACCTACACCAGTTTCTTTCCGATGCCATTTGCATCACAGGCCCGGATAGAGGTTGAAGTCAGCCCGGAGGGGCTGGACCTCTTCTGGCACATCGAATGGCACGAATATCCCGAGGGCACACTCGAAGAGCCGCTGAGGTTCCATGCGCAGTGGCGGCGTGAGTACCCCTGTGAAGCATTTGGCGAAGATTATCTCGTACTCGACGCGGAGGGAGAGGGGAGGCTCCTGGGATTTACCTATGGGGTGCGGGTTCGCGATGATGCGGCGCGCTGGTCCCACGGGGGAGCCGACAATATCTATGTAGATGGAGAGAAGGATCCGGCCTTCCTACGCGGCAGCGGCGGAGAGGACACCTTTGGCGTCGGCAGCGGGGGCGTGCTACACAAGCCCGATACATCACTTTACCAGGGCATGCCCTATTACGTGCATGAAGACCTTGGCCCGGCCAGAGCCTTCCATAGTCTGGCAGCCTACCGTTTTTTTGAAACGGACGCCGTTCCGTTCAATCAACATCTGCATTTCCGGTTTGGGAGCGTGGGCAACGACATTTGCAGCACGGCCTACTGGTATCAGACCGAACCGCATCGCCCCTTCTTCCGCATGCCGCCGTGGGATCAGATTGAACCGGCCTCGATCAGCGGCTTGACGCTGCGGACCGGAGAGCCTGAGCTTGAGTTGCGCCGCGGCACGTGCGATCTGCCATTGGAGACGACCGGAAGCTGGTGGTTGTGCGGGCCGTTCGAGGATGCGAATGGGCAGTCGATGGCCGGAGAACTGGAGGCGGAGAAGGCCTTCGATCCCAGCGCGTCGTGGGACGGTGGCTTTGAAGAAACGTCTCCGTGGCGCCAGCCGTCCGATATCAAGCCTGAGCAGCATATAGCGCGCTGGGTGCAACGCAGCGCGATCGATGGTTTTATTGATTTCGGCCATGTGTTCAGGCCGGACAACAAGGAGGCCGCGCGCACATGGCCGGCGGCGGCCTGCGCGCTGGCCTGGTTGGAAAGTCCGGCGGATACGGAGGCTGTTCTGCAGATCGCCTGGGACGATGATCTGATCGTCAAGCTGAACGATGAGACGGTCTTACCGCGCACGCATCACCGCTTTTTCGACTCCCGACAAGTGACAGTGACGTTGAAACGCGGCCGCAACAGGATCGCTCTTAAGCTGAACAATCACCGCAGCCTGAGCTGGGGGGCTTGGTGTTTCGCGTTTGCGGCGCGCCTGCCTGACGGGACTCTGCTGCGGCCGTCGGCTGATGACTGGGCCGACTGATAGATTCACCGATGGCGTTGACAGACTGAGCACGCGGCGATCAACAATTGGCAGAGGAGATAACTCATGTCCAAGTATTCTGTTACCCGGTCTTACGAGATCTACGAACGCGCCGGTGAACTGATCCCCGGACGGACGCAACTGATCAGCCGGCGGGCGAGCCGCTATGCCAGTGGCATCAGCCCTGTCTATGCGCAGAGCGCCAAAGGCTCTCGATTCATCGACGTTGACGAAAACGAATACATTGACTGGATGAGCTCAGTCGGGGTTGTCATTCTGGGGCATGCCGACGATGTGGTAGACCGGGCAGTCGAAGAGCAGATCAAGCGGGGCAGCCTCTACTCGTTGAACAGCCCCCTGGAGATCGAGCTGGCCGAAGAGTTGGTGGATACGATTCCGAGCGCGGAAATGGTCCGCTACACGAAGGGCGGGGGGGAGGCCTGTGCCGCGGCCGCGCGCATTGCCCGGGGTACGACCGGCCGCGACAAGATCATCTTCTGCGGCTACCACGGCTGGCACGACTGGTATCAGGCGGCAAACTACGAAGCTGACCCCGTCACCGGCGAGTTTCCGTTTGCCGGCATTGAGCCGATCGGCGTCCCAAAGGTGTTGGCCGGCACCGTCATCCCCTTCCCGTACGGCGATCTGGAGGCGTTGGGGCAGTTGCTGGATGAACATGCAGGCGAGGTCGCGGCCGTGATGATGGAGCCGCTCCGCTCTACCCTGCCGGAGCCAGGGTTTCTGGAAGGCGTCAAGGAACTTGCTCATGCACATGGCGCTATCCTTATCTTTGATGAGGTCTCCTGCGGCTGGCGCCTTTCTGTGGGCGGTGTACAGGAGTATCTAGGGATTACCCCTGACATGACCGTTCTGGCCAAGGCGATGTCGAACGGATACCCGATGGGCGCTGTTGTGGGGTCGCGGGAGGTGATGGAGCCGGCGAGCCGCATGTTTGTTTCCAGTTCCTACTGGAGCGACAATATCGGATTGACCGCGGCCATCACTACGATTCGCGAACTGAAACGGCGCGATTCCGCGGCCTTCTTCCTGGAAACCGGCGAGAAGCTGCGCGAAGCGTTGAACGGGAGCATTGCGGACGCCGGCCTCTCTGGCGAGTACACCGGCCTGCATACGGCTCTGAACCTCTCCCTTTCCTTGCCCGACGAAAATTTGCGCCCCAAGGTCAATACTTTGTTTATTCAGGAGATGGCGCGACGCGGCGTTCATTGCCCAATGGGATTCATCCTCAACATGGCGCACACGGATGAGGTAATCCGCCAAACTGCTGAGTTGGCATCTGAAGCGTTCGGTGTAATCAGATCAGGCCTCGAGTCTGACGACATAGACGGCCTGTTGGTGTGCGACCTGAAGCAAGAGCCATTCCGCCGTCTTGTAAGTTAACCCGTCACTCAGCCGGACAGTGGCCAGACCTTCTGATGGCCACTGCAAGTGGCCGTCAGAGGGGCGCTGTCCCCGTTTTGCGGCCTGACGGATCGAACTGTCGAATCTCTCCAATCTTGCGAATAAGCGACGAGGGGAAGAAAAAATTCTCTTTGACAGACCGCGCCAAAGAAACTATACTCCAAGAATATCCTCTATAAATTTTGGGCTTCTCGCAGAGATTGCAGCAGAATATCGTTGACATACTGAGTATTTGTTGTGGTTCACGGATCGGCTTTGTCGCTGCTCCAAGATCCTTCATACGAACAGGGCGGATCCCCTGGACTAGAGGAAGTTCAAACCATCAAGAGAAGGAGAACACAATCATGCGATCAAACATCAGTCGTCGACAGCTATTGCAGTTGCTCGGCGCGGGGACGGCAGGAGCTGCCCTGACTGCCTGCGTGCCGGCTGCCCCTGCAGGCGCGCCCGCGGCCGCTGACGAGGCTGCAGCTGAAATGGAAGGGTTTGACTGGCAACGTTACGCCGGTACTGAACTGCGTTACGTCGGCGAGACGCAGCCGCTCAGCGACCACGTGTTGTCGATTCTGCCCCAGTTTGAAGAGATGACCGGCATCAAGGTGAACACCGAGATCCTGCCGTGGGCACAGATGGTCCAGAAGATCCGGGTCGAGCTGATGGCGGGCAATGAGGATATGGATGTCTACCAGTTGCCCGCGGGCGCGGAGGAACGCAACGTCTGGTTCGATGCCGGCTGGCTCAACGACATCGGTCCCTGGGTAGACGATCCCAGCATGACGCACGAAGACTACGACCTGTGGGAAGACATGGGGCGCGACTATCTGATGAAAGGCTACGCGTCGCGGGGCAGCCTGGTCTCGGTGCCGATGCAGATGAGCGCGATGATCGGCTACTATCGCACAGACCTGTTCGAGGAGTATGGCATCGACGGGCCGCCAACGACTTTCGAAGAACTCGAAGCTGCCGCTCAAACTGTCCAGGAGATGAGTGGCGGGGATATTTTCGGCATCACGATGCGCGGCAAGCCGCCGGTGCCGACCTCGGTCTTCAAAGGGTTCCTTGGTGGGATGGGGATCATGTGGGAGGACGATGACGGCGTGCCGCTGATGGATTCGGAGGAGGCTATCGCCGCTTTCGACTTCTACGGCCGCCTGCTGCGCCTGTACGGCCCGCCCGGGTCTCCCAACATCGACCATGTCGGCGCGGTGAACATCTTCAGCCAGGGCAAGGCCGGCATGATCATAGACGATGCCGTCTTCCGCAAGGACTTCCAGGACCCGAGCAAGTCAGTCGTCGCCGGCAACATTGGGTACTTCCTGATGCCGGCCGGCCCCAACGGCCAGCGAGCCTCCGCCGGCGGGTGGAGCATCACTGTCGGTGGCCTCTCTGAAAAGAAAGAGGCGAGCTGGTACCTGCTGCAGTTCATCTCCAACAAGGAGAGTATGCTCAAGTACGTTCTCGATGGGGGCGCCGTCCCGCGCCGCTCACCTTATGAGACCGAAGCGTACAAGGCGCAGGCTACCGAGGACGATCTGGCTTACACTCAGGTTCTGCTGGATTCGCGTGCCATAGGCGACTTCTCGCCGCCGGCGCCGCCGTCCATCATCAACCTGATGCGGGCACGCGAGTCGATCGCGCAGGTGATCGTCACCTCGATTGAAGGCGGCGATGTCCGGGCCGCGGCCGAGAGGAGCCAGCAGGAACTCTTGGAGATGCTGGAAGAGCAGGAGGAGTAAGGATAAGTTCGGTGGCCGGCGGCACTCCTGCCGCCGGCCGCTTTCAACTTGCAGAGAGCGTTGCCGATGCAGCAGACAGCAGGGCCGGAACCAGAGCAGACTGGACAGGCTATGAACGGATCAGCGGGGCATCCAGTCGAAGGTGAGGACGCCCGGCAGGTTCGCCAGGAGCCAGAGAGTGCCAAGCCTGCGGGCCTGTTGCAGCGCACCTTCGCGTTGATCGACCGCAATCTGGCGTTTGTGCTGCCCGCGCCGGCGGTTATCGTAATCCTGCTGTTGATGGGCTACCCATTCTTTTACACGGTATCGTTGAGCTTGCAGCGGGTCAATGTGACGATGACCCGCTTTACTTTTGTCGGCGTCGAAAACCTGGTGGAGGTCCTCACTGCAGACGCCAGATTCCTGAGTGCGTTCTGGATAACGCTCTACTTCACGGTGGCCAGCCTCATGCTGGAACTGGTCCTGGCGATGATCATGGCGCTGGTGATGAACAGGACTTTCCGGGGGCTGGGCGTCATCCGCACGCTGTTCCTTCTGCCGCTGGTGGCGACGCCGACAGCAACATCGGTGATCTGGCTGATCATGATGGAGCCTTCGATCGGCATTCTCAACTATTTCCTGGAGGCAGTGGGGCTGCCGCCGAGCCTGTGGGTGGCCGGCGAAAACTCAGTGGTCCCCAGCCTTGTCTGGATCAATACGTGGCACGGCGTCCCGTTCGTGATGCTGATCCTGCTGGCGGGGCTGCGTTCGCTGCCGACGGAGCCGTTCGAGGCGGCGCGCATTGACGGGGCGAGCAAGATCCAGGAGTTTTTTCAGATAACGCTGCCGCTGCTGAAACCGGCCATCGTTGTCGCCCTGCTCTTCCGTACGATCGATACGCTTAAAGTATTCGATGCCATCTGGATCATGACGGCCGGCGGGCCGGGCAGAAGAAGCGAGACGCTGCATATCTACTCATACCTGACCGCGTTCGAGTTTTACGATTTGGGCTATGGCTCGGCTGTGATCCTCGTCTTCATGGTGATCATTCTGATCATCAGCGCGGTCCTGATCAGATTGCGGCAGCGGGCTTGGCTTTGAACCACCAAACTACCGGGCAGGCAACATGAACAGACTTTCTCTCAGGACGATGGGAATGAGGAAAAAAGGACGGATACAGGATTCCCTGTTCTGGATCATCCTGGCAATTTTTCTGGTCTTTTTCCTGTTTATCTTCTTCTGGATGTTCGTCTCCTCGTTCAAGCCGAACCTGCTGATCGTCAGCGACCCGCCGGTTTGGTTCTTCATCCCGACACTGGACCACTATGGCGAGGTCTTTCGCCGTAATCCGTTCGCCAAGTACCTGTTCAACAGCCTGACCATCGCGGTCAGCTCGGTCGGGTTGTCGCTCCTGGTAGGGCTGCCAGCCGCCTACAGCATCGCCAAGTACAAGCAGACCGGCCTGGCGCTGGCGCTGCTGGTGGTGCGCATGCTGCCCGGGATCACTTTTCTCGTTCCCCTCTTCATCGTTTACAAGCGGCTGGGGCTTTTGGACACGCACGCAGGAATCGTGATCACGCACATTCTGACGGTGTTACCGCTGATCATGTGGGTCATGATCGGCTTCTTTGAGGACGTGCCGACCGAGCTGCTCGACGCGGCGCTTATCGACGGCTGTTCGCAGTTGGGCACGATGATCCGCATCATGATCCCGCTCAGCCTGCCGGGCATCACGGCGGTGGCGATTCTCAGCTTCATCTCCTCGTGGAATAACTTCATTTTTGTACTCATCCTGGGCGGCTCAAAGACGATGACGCTGCCACTGGCCGTATACAACTTCCTGACGTATGGCCAGGTGAATTGGGGCGCATTGTGCGCGGAGGCTACGGTCGTCACTCTTCCGGTTCTGTTGCTGGCCCTCGTGGTCCAGCGTTTCCTTGCCGGCGGCCTGACAATGGGCGCTATCAAGGGGTAAAGTGGAGGCGATTTGGAAACTTTCGCGGTAGATCTTTTAAATTCCACCCTCTAGACAAGGAGAAAGTACGATGAGGAAACACAGACGCAGTTTGACCTATTTGTTCCTGTTTGTCCTCTCCCTGGCTCTCATGTTGCAGGGCTGTATGCCGGCAGCCGCGCCGGAAGAAGCGATGGCCGCTCCGCCCAGCTATGAGACGCCGGCGGAGATGCAGAGGATGCGGTTTATGGGCGAGCCGAACGCTGGGTTTGGAAGCACCTGCGGCTTTGGCGTAGCCCAGGCCACTCGCCTGGTATTCTGGCCGATCGTTAACTTCACCGATGATGGCCAGGATTATGCACCCGGTTTGGCGGCCAGTTGGGAATCGAACGAGGACTTCTCGACCTGGACGTTCAACATCGATCCGAGGGCAGTCTGGTCGGATGGCACGCCTGTGACTGCTGGCCAGATCAAAAGGTCCTGGGAGGTTCGCTACATGCCGGAGCTGCAGTGCGGTTGGGGCGGCGCGCATTTCATGATGAACGCCGTAGTCGGTGAAGCCGAAGCCTGGGCAAACGCGGAGCCGGGCGTGGCGCCTGACATCCCGGGGATCACGGCGCCGGATGACCACACGCTGGTGGTGGAGTTTACGCGCTCCAAGCCGCAGGTCTTCAGTAGGCTGAACCATCCGACGATGTTCCTCTTCAAGCCTGAGCCGGTGCTGGAGAATCCGGAACCCTCCGCTTTCCCGGAGACGATGATCGGCGCGGGCCCCTTCATGTACCAGGAGTATGATACCGAGGCCGGCACCGCTCTGCTGGTGCGGAGCCCAACCTGGTGGGGTGATGTGACACCGCAGATCGACGAGATCGAATTCACGCCCCATATTGCAGACCGCGGCAGCCGCGTCCTGGCCTATCTCAACGACGAATTCGACTTCATGGGCATGGACCCGGGGATGTGGGACCAGATCAAGAACACGTCTTCGGCAAATGATCTGCTCTGGGACCCGACCGGCGGCTGGTACGTGCTGGTGATCAAGTCGAACAAGCCTCCGTTTGACGACATCAACGTGCGCAAGGCGTTCATCCATGCAATCGACTACGATCTTGTGGTGGAGACGCTGCTGGCCGATGCGCCGGCGCAGTTACCCGTATACCAGATTCTGCCGCCGACCTTCGACTGTTATCAGGAAAAACGACCGTGGACCTACGATCCTGAGCTAGCGGTTCAGGAGTTGGCCCAATCCAAGTATGGCGGGCCTGAAAATCTGCCGGCCATCAACGTACGCTACTGGCAAAAGGACATCCTGCCGGCCAAGATCGCCCAACTCTACCAGCAGATGTGGTCCGAGAACTTGGGTGTCAACGTCAACTTGCACCAGATGGGCGCGTGGGACGCCGAGTTCGAAAAGACGGTCCATTTGGGCCGGGTCAGCGACGGCTATTCCGACCTCAACCCGATCGAGTACCTTAAGTCCTACGGGCCGTCGGACGGGCCGGTCATGTGCGGTGTCGAGGGCGTCGAGATTTGCGAGAGCGCGTGCCCCGACTGTGAAGAGCAGCGGGAGGCCTACGCGCATATAGACGAGTTGGTTGCGCAGTTGGACGGCCTGACGCCGAATGATCCGAACTACTGCGAGGCCATTAACGCGGCTGAGGATGCGGTGAACGAGGACTTCCACTACGTGCCTCTGTTCGACCAGCGCCGCGTCTTCCTGATCAAGCCGTGGATTAAGAATGCGCTGGTGCCGCGAACCGGATTCTTCGTCACTGGCTTGGAAAACATTGTCTACGTCGCCGAACGCTAGAAAGAGAGCGCCTCTATTGTCGCCGGCCCTGGATTTCCGGGGCCGGCGACACATGCAATAACCGGTCAGTGTAGCTATGCTAACGTATACCATTAAACGCATTCTGCTCTTCATTCCAACAATCATTGCCGTCCTGTTCATCACCTTCACCATGGGGTATCTGGGGCCGGGTGATCCGATTCAGACCCAGGTGATGCGCGTCAATCCCCGTCTCGCAGATCAGGCGACGATTGAGCGGCTGCGCGAGGTCTACGGGCTGAACCGTCCTTTCCTCGTGCAATGGGGAGATTGGGTGGGGAAGATCCTGCGCGGAGATTTTGGGAAGAGCTTTGCAACCCGCACCGACATCGGTCCCACGATTGCCTACCGGCTGCCGATCTCGGCCCAGTTGGGGGCGGTCGGTTTCGTTATCCTGGCCGTTGGCGGCATGTTGCTGGGTACGCTGGCGGCGCTTAAGCAAAACACGTGGCTCGATCACTTTATCGTCGGTTCGTCACTGTTCATCAACTCATTTCCGGTCTTTGTCCTCGCCCCACTCTCAATAATCGTGGTGATATTTTGGCTCAAGTTGCTGCCCAGTACTCTAGGCTGGGATGGCATTTTCAGCCCCAAGGCGATCCTGCCCATTTTTCTCTTTTCGGTCACCGGCTGGATCGGACCTATTCGCATGACGCGCAATGGACTGATTGAGGTATTGAGCCAGGACTACGTCCGCACCGCCCGTGCCAAAGGATTGTCCGAACGGCTGGTGATCCTACGGCATGTTGTGAAGAATGGCTTGATTTCGACAGTAACGTTCCTTGGGTTGGCCGTGAGTGGAATGGTGACAGGATCGCTTTTCATCGAGTCGGCTTTTGCTATCCCCGGATACGGCTATATGGCTGTACAGGGACTGACGGCCAACGACTACAATGTAATCATGGCCACGACCCTCATTGGCGCAGTCCTGGTAATCGGAGCGAATCTGATTACCGACCTTCTTTACGGCGTGCTCGACCCTCGAGTGCGGTACGAGTAGGAACGGCAGCGGCTGTTGGCGGGTCGTCCGTCGTCACCGGCCTACACGATATTGCACTTCAGATAGCCCTTACCCAGAGATCAGTTCCTGCCAGAGAGAATTGCAGGTTGCGAGAGTGTAATGACACAGGCATTCGGGAGTCCGGGCCTTCTTGACGAGATGATGCCGCCGCGCAATCTGTGGCTGGATGCCTGGGACCGATTTCAGCGAAACAAAATGGCCGTCATCGGTCTTGTGATCGCAGTGCTCACATTGCTCCTGGGAATCTTCGGCCCCGCCTTGGCCCCTTACGATTACAAATACATCGATATGAGAGCGCTGGTGCAGCCGCCTTCGCTCGAACATCCCATGGGCACAGACGAAATCGGGCGGGACATGCTCAGCCGCATCCTGCAGGGCGCGCGCACGGCCGTAATGGTTGCCATCTTCGTAACCGTGATCAACACAGTTTTGGGGCTTGCACTGGGGGTGCTTTCGGCCTATATGGGCGGCATTGTCGACATGTTTATTATGCGCCTCGCCGACATCCTGATGGCCTTCCCGGGGCTGTTGCTGGTTGCCTTCGTAAATGCAACGATGAAGAGGCCGGTCGGTCTGCTTTCCTTGTGGCTGCACGATCTCACGGGGATAGGGTTCTTCGAGAATACCTTGGTGATCAACTATCTGATTGTGCTGTGGGCGATCAGTCTGATCGGCTGGCCGGGGCTGGCGCGGCTTGTGCGCGGCCAAATCCTCTCTCTACGGGAAAGGGAGTTTATCAAGGCCCAGGTGGCGATGGGCTCGCCCGGTTGGAGGATCATGGCACTCCATCTTATTCCTAATGCGATCGGCCCGCTGATCGTGGCGGTCAGCGCCAGTATCGGTGGCGCCATGGTGTTGGAATCATCGCTGAGTTACCTGGGGTTGGGCATCCAGCCTCCCGGCGCGAGTTGGGGCAGGATGATCGTCGAGAATATGTTGCAGTGGAGCGTCTATCCGCATCTGGTGGCAATGCCCAGCCTTGTGCTGGCTATCTGTGTATTTGGATTCAACTTTCTGGGCGACGGTTTGAATGACGCGCTCAACCCAAGGCAGATCCAGAGCTAGCTTGAGGAAAGAGTGCAGAGGAAAGAGAAGCTACATCGCTACGACTGGAGGACGCTCTAGATGAACAACGAGGATACTAATCATGTTCCCAGCGGCCAACGCCAGCTCTTCCTTGATGATCACGGAATCGAGAGCCTTGAAGGGCTGAGCAGAACGGTGCATCAGCCGGACAAGAAGGGAGCGGTAATCCGCCCGGAGGCGGGGCTGTCGGGCCGCGAGCAGCACTCGATCCAGACGCACAGCGCGCCGATCTGGGATGCAGACCGCAATGTGTGGCAACTGTGGTGCAGTTCTCCAACCACAATCAATGCAAGCGGTTACTTTGAGAGCGATGACGGCCTGCACTGGTACAAACCGGTGATGAACCAGGTCGAATACCGCGGCTCGCGTGCGAATCACTTTGTGGACTACGCGCTGCGGGGCCACAGGGAAGGGCCGGCAACCGTCGTCTATGATCCGGTCGATCCGGATCCCGCCCGCCGTTACAAGTCGGCAACCTTTGGTTCCCGGACCCACGACGTCGGCTTTGCCGTCTCGCCGGACGGGATGCGTTGGACAGGGCTGGACGAGGTACCGGCCGTACCAAGCCAGGATACGCACACCCTGTACTTTGATGAGCAGGAGCGACTCTTCATCCTCAAGACCAAGCATGCCGGCCCGATCTTCCTACCGCCGGACGCTCCGCACATTCCCGGCGACGAGGCCGGCCACAACAGCAGGGCGGCGTCGCTGAGCACTAGCACGGACTTCGCCAATTGGACCGCCCCGGAAATGCGCTTTTTCGCCGATGAACGGGACCAGGAGATCGGACGACTGGCCATCGAAGAGACACTGGCCGACCCCACGCGCCGCCAGCCCGAGTTCAACGTTCCCGAAACGTACAATGCCCAGGTCTACAACCTGTCTGTGTTCCGCTACGAAGGGCTGTATGTGGGTCTGGCGATGATGTTTTACCGCAGCGCACGCGTACCCAAAGAGTGGCCCGATTTCGACGAAATGGACCTGCCGGAACCGATCCTTGCGACCGTTCGACGCGGGGGTGATTGGACAGGCATATGGCACATTCAGATGTTGAGCAGCCGCGATCTGCGGTCCTGGGAGCGAGTGGGCGACAGGCAGCCCTTTCTCACCCCTTCGCGTCTCGACAGCGGCGCATACGATACCCTTTGCCTGGGCCAACCGGCCGAGCCCGTGCCGCGCGGGGAGGAACTCTGGTTTTACTACACGGGCATCCGCTCGTATGCAATCGCGAGTTTGAAGTTTCGGGACCAGGGCGCGGTCTGTCTGGCGGTGCTGCGGCGCGACGGCTTCGTTTCGCTGGACGCGGGGGAGGAAGAAGGGGAACTGATCACGAAACCGTTTCGGTGGAGCGGGCGTTATTTGCATGTCAATGTGGACGCTGCTGTGGGGGAACTGAGGGCACAGGTCCTCGGCGCAGACGGGTCGGAGCTGGCAACTTCACTGCCGGTGAACGGGGATCAGACGGATGCGCGGGTGATCTGGTCGCAAGGTGAAGCGGGGCTGCAAGAAGGGCAGGAGGTACGTCTGCGCTTCAAGTTGCGCAACGCGAATGTCTACTCCTTCTGGTTTGAGGAGGGATAGCAGGAACCGCTGTAGTTGGAGGCGGACTCAGGTTTAACACTGCGGCCTGCAACAGGAGGCCGGCACAACAGACGGAGCGGATGGGGAAACCATGTCGGAGGCGCTGCTGCAAGTCGAGGAGTTGGAGACCCACCTGTTTACCAAAGAGGGTGTGCTGAAACCGGTGAACGCGGTCTCATTTCACGTCGATCGCGGCGAGACGGTTGGGCTGGTCGGAGAGAGCGGCTGCGGCAAGACGATGACCGCGCTCTCGATCATGGGGTTGGTGCCGAATCCGCCCGGCCGCATCGTCGGGGGCTCCATCCGATTGGGTGGAGAGGACCTGCTGCAGCTGGACGATCGGACATTGCGTTCGCGCCGTTCGGTGCAGATGGGCATGATCTTCCAGGATGCATCGACCGCGCTCAACCCGACGATGAAAGTCGGCGACCAGATTGCCGAAACGATGCAGCGGCACATGGGAATGGACAGGACGGAGGCCTCCCAGCACGCCGTCGAGATTCTGGACCAGGTCGGCATACCGGCGGCAGAGCAGCGGCTCGACGATTACCCCCACCAGTTCAGCGGCGGAATGCGCCAGCGTGTGATGATCGCAATTGCGATTTGCTGCAATCCGGATCTGCTGATCGCAGATGAGCCCACCACCGCGCTTGACGTGACGATTCAGGCGCAACTGCTTGACCTGATCCTGGACCTGAATGCGGATGTCGGGAAATCCGTGCTCTGGATTACCCATGATCTGGGCGTGGTGGCCGAGCTATGCGACCGCGTGTTGGTGATGTACGCGGGTCAAGTAGTGGAAGAGGCGATGGTTGAGGAACTGTTTCTGAGGCCGAGGCACCCGTACACGGCCGGATTGCTGGACTCAATGCCCACGCTGGACGAGCGCAGACAGGAGAGTCTGAGGACGATCGAGGGCATGCCCCCGAATATGGCGCGTATGCCCTCGGGATGCGCCTTTCACCCGCGCTGCGAATACGCGACTGAGCGCTGTGTGGAAGAGATGCCGACGCTGGAACGAACCGGCAGTGACGGGCTCGTGGCCTGCTGGCATCCTCTGAACATCGAAGACTGAGGAGTGTGAAATGATCTCTCCTCCGAGTAATGGAACGACCCCAATGGAGACGCAGGAAGACAACCTTGTCGAGACGCGGGAACTTTGCAAATACTTTCCCGGACCCCGCCCTGGGCTTTTAAGTCGCAGGGCGACCCTGCGCGCGGTCGAAAAAGTCAACTTGAAAATACGTCGCGGCGAGGTGCTGGGGCTGGTTGGAGAGAGCGGCTGCGGCAAGTCGACTCTTGGGCAGACGATCCTCAATCTCTACTCGCCGACAAGCGGCCAGATCCTTTTCGAAGGCGCCAATATTCAGGAACTCAAGATGGGGGAGCTGCGCACCCTGAGACGCAAGATGCAGATTGTGTTTCAGGACCCGTATTCTTCACTGGACCCGCGCATGCCAATTGGCCAGGCGATTGCGGAGCCCATTGTCATTCACAAGATGGCGAGCGGAAGCGAGTTGGAAGATCGAGTGAGTGAGCTTCTGCAGACGGTGGGGTTGAATCCCGGCTTGCGCAACCGCTACCCGCACGAGTTCAGCGGAGGACAGCAGCAGCGTATCGCGCTGGCGCGCGCGCTGGCGGTCACACCGAATTTCCTGGTTGCGGATGAACCGATCTCCTCGATGGATGTCTCGATCCAGGGTCAGTTGATCAACCTGCTTGAAAGGCTGCGCGAGCAGATGGGCTTGACCTATCTCTTCATTTCGCATGATTTGCGCATGGTGCGCCACATCGCCGACCGCGTGGCCGTGATGTACCTGGGCCGGATCGTAGAAATTGCCGACTGCGACGAGCTTTTTGACAATGCGCTCCATCCCTATACGCAGGCGCTGTTGTCGGCGGTACCAATCACCGACCCGACTGCGGCCCGCACACGCCAGCGTATCCGGCTGGAAGGCGATGTCCCCAGTCCGATCGACCTGCCGGCCGGCTGTGTCTTCCAGAGCCGCTGTCCCTTGGTTCAGCCGGAGTGCGCCGAAACGGAGCCGGAACTGCGCGAGATGGGCAGGGGGCATCGTGCTGCGTGCATACTGGTTTGATGCGAAATCACCTCAAGAACCAACGCTATTCCTCTTTTGCCACGACCGGCGGGGCGACAACTTAACTACAACATAATCTTTTTCTTCAACGCGTCTAAATGGAAACGGTTGGCTTGTATCCAAAAGGAGGATTCAAATGTCCCAGAATCATGCCAGGAAAGACGGTCTGTTGAATCGCCGCGATCTTCTCAAGTTAGGCGGTGGGGCAGCGGTTGGCGCTGCTGTGCTGGGGGCTTGCGCTCCCGTATCTACGCCGGAGGAGCAGCCTGCCGCGCCCGCGGTGGTCAGCGATCATCCGGCGGCGCTGCTTCCTGCGGGCTTTAGCGCAGAGCTGGAATGGTGGACGCATACCGATCATGACACGACTGTAGGCAACGTGATCCGAGCCGGAATCGAGCGTTTCCGGGAGGCCAACCCGGGCGTTTCGGTCGAACTGCGGGTTTTCCCCAACCGAGAGATGAACGATAAGAACCGAACTGCACTACTGGGCCGCCAGGGGCAGCCGACCATCTTCAGCCCGCTGCCTTCGTTCATGCGCGACGGCCTGCTGGAGCCGCTGTCGGACAAGTACTTTGAGGCGGACTGGCTGCGTGAGACCTTTGGTTTTCAGGAGGCGCTTTACTGGGAAGGGGACACCTATATCATCCCGCCCGGCTCACTGATGACGGGCGCATTCTACAACAAGACGCTGTGGCAAGAGGGCGGTTTGACCGATGAAGATGTACCCCGCACCTGGGATGAAATGCTCGAAATCGCCAAGATGCTTACGCAGTGGGACGACAACGGAGATGTGATAGTAGCCGGCCTTTCCATGCATGCCGAAGCATTCCGCATCGCACGTGACTGGCCGGGTCAGCACGGCGGCTACCACTATAACCGCGAGCTGGGGCGGGTCTTCGACTCGACCGGATGGCGTAAGTTCATGGAATTCTACATCCGCGCGATTCTGGAGGAGAAGGTGGATAGTCCCAAGATGCCACCCTATCTGGAGGCGTTCCCGACTAACCGGGCGGCGATGACGGTCAACAAGGGTTGGCTGGTTGGCACCTTCACGAACCAGTTCCCCGACCTGGAGTTTGGCGTCTTCCCGACGCCTCTGGCTGCCGACCGGCCAGACAACGGCTGGTGGGGTGTCGCCGATGATCTGGGTTTCGGCTATACCGTGAACCAGTTCGCCAGCGACGATGAGAAGGAAGCCTCCAATGCGCTCCTGCGCTACCTGTACGGCGATGACGAGTTCATGGGCAGATGGGCCGTAAGCTCGGCCGCGGTCCCCTCGAAGCTGGCTGTGCGCGAGTGGCCGGAGTTCCAGGCGCCCAAGATCCAGACATTCATGCTGACGGCTCCCTACCGTGCGCCATTCGGCGGCGAAGAATTCCCGCGCCAACGCGAGATTGCCAAGACGGCGCTGGAGTCTCTGCTTCAGGGCACGTCGATCGATGACGCGATCGCCGCGTCTCAGACCGAGATGGCGGTCGTGATGGAGCAGAATGCCGGCACACCGTTCATCGTCTTTGAGCCGGACTATACGCCGCCAGCCGATCTGTCCACGCTTGAGGCGTGGAGTTCGGGGCAGATCGCCTATCCATTCTCCTAGACTGGAAGTGCCCGCGGCGAGCGGCCAGCCTCCGTGCTGGTCACCCGCCGCGGGCCTACCGGGTTAGCCCCCTCCCTTTCCACTGGAGAAACGCATGCGTCTCAACGTCCTTGGCGTGCGCCAGGGACAGCAGGCCATGGTCTATGGTTCGCTGCTGTTCCTCGTGATCTTCTACGGCGGCTTCAGGCTGTGGCCGATGGCCTACTCCATCGTCCTGAGCCTGTTCAACTGGCGTGGTTTGAAGCCGATCTGGCAGCAGAAGTTTGTCGGCCTTTCCCATTACGAGTTCGCCCTGGTCAAAGACACGCTTGTACTGGATTCGTTGTGGCGCACGATTGTTTTCAGCGCCGAGCTTGTCGTCATCAGTACAGTGCTGGGGCTGTTCGTTGCGGTGCTGATCAGGAATCACCGGCGCGCCCAGCCTACGTTGCGCCTGGCCTACTTTCTTCCTTACATCGTACCGGCTGTTGTTTCCGGTCTGCTGATGCGCGTGCTTTTCCAACCCCAGTTCGGCTCCGTCAACGCGCTACTGGATATCCTGGGCTTGCCAACGCAACCTTGGATGGCAAGCCCCAAGAGTGCGCTACTGACCGTAGCGCTGGTGGCGGCATGGGCGCGGCTGGGGTACAACGTGATCCTTTTCCTTGCCGGCCTGGACCAGATTCCCTCCGAACTGCTCGATTCCGCCCGGGTCGACGGCGCCGGAGCCTGGCAGACCTTCTGGCGAATCACTTTCCCATTGTTGATGCCGGTTATGCTTTTTATCGTCGTCACCGGCACAATTGCCGCCCTGCAGGAGTTTGGCGTGATCTACGCCATGACGCTGGGATCGACAGAGGTCGTGGGCGGCCCGGTGCGCGCTACGACGGTGTTCTCGATCCTGCTCTACCTGACCGCCTTTTCCGAAGTCGGCGGCTTCAACTACAGCTACGGGGCAACGTTGGCGGTCATCCTGTTTCTGCTGATATTCGGACTGACGCTCATCCAGTTCCGTGTCATGCGCACGCGATGGGAATATTGATAGACACACTCGAGTGTCCCTCTTTGAGTGCCGACTAATCGCAATGACTTCAGAACAGAATTCAGCATCGACCCAATATCGAGACCAGCTTCGATGGCGCGACGGCCGTGGCAGGGAGATCGCGGCATATTGGCTCTCGTTCGTCCTGGTTACTTTTGGGGCGTTGGTGATGATCGTGCCGTTCGTCTTCATGGTGCTCACTTCTTTCAAGACACAAGCAGATATCATTGCCATTCCGACGGTCTGGCTGCCTTCGCAATTGACCCTGGACAACTTTGTGCAGGTGTGGAATCGAACCCATCTGCTGCGTTCCCTGATCAACACCGCCTATATTGCGGTTGTGATCACTGCTGCGACGGTCTTCAGCAGCTCGCTGATGGGGTTCGTTTTCAGCAAGTATGAGTTCCGTGGACGAGATGTGATCTTCACCATCAGCCTGGCGGGGATGATGCTCCCCTTCTATGTGATTTCGATCCCGCTCTACCTTATGATCATTACGCTCGGCTGGGTGAATTCGTATGCGGCGTTGATCGTTCCTTCCTTATACAACTCTTTTGGCGTCTTTATGATGCGGCAGTTCATGTTCAGCGTCCCCTCAGAGTTGCTGGACTCTGCCCGTCTCGACGGCTGCAGTGAATTCAGAATCTTTTGGTCGATCGCGCTGCCGCTGGCCAAGTCTGCGGCTGGGGCGTTGAGCCTCCTCAATCTGATGGTCTATTGGAACTGGTTCTTCTGGCCGCTGATCGTGCTCAATTCGGAGGAAAAGTTCACGATTTCCCTGACACTGACCAAGTTCATGGGGCTTTACTGGACCGAGTACGGCCCGCTTACGGCGGGGTCGTTTCTGGCAGTTATACCGATCGTAATAACCTTCCTCTTTCTGCAGCGCTACTTTGTCGAAGGTATCGCGACAACCGGCATGAAGGGATAGAGAAATGATTGTTGGCTACAACCCGGAGACCCATTTCGAGCGCATTGGCGATCAGACCCAGTATTTTCTGGATGATACGATGCTGGAGTGGGTGAAGAATATCAAGCGCACGCACCACGTTGCCGCCAAGCACGCCGCCAATCCGGTCATCCGCCGCGACCGGCCGTGGGAGGTATGGCCCCATTTCAACACGACGGTGACGGCGCTGCGCGACGAAGATGGCCGATTTCGTTGCTGGTATATGGATTTCACGAATCTGGGCTTCGAGGGCGGGGCGGAGGCTGTGTGGAAACCGAAACTCAGTTACGCAGAATCCAACGATGGCGTACATTGGCACAAGCCCGAACTGGGCGCGGTCACGGTCGATGGACGCAACACGAACCGACTTGCCTGGGACGATCGGCAGGGCACGCCGGTCGCGCTTTCAGTGATACGCGATCCATCCGATCCGGATCCGCAACGCCGCTACAAAATGGCTTACCTGCCAGAGAAGCTGAACATCAACGTTCCCAAGCGCAGCACAATTACGCATTCCCATTCGCTGGGCCTGTGCATCGCTTACTCCGGCGACGGGATAACCTGGACACAGGAGCCATCCAATCCGGTTAGCCTGATCTGGGGCGGAGATGTGTTGTCGCTCTCCTATGATGAGGAACGGGCGCGTTATGTGATCTATGGCCGCGGGCACTACGCAGCCGAAACGGGCAATCCGGCCGGCGACCAGTGGTTTACGCGCTACTACCCGGGACAACCGTTTGGATGGATTCCAAAGCGGGCGGTCTACCGTCTGGAGAGCGAGAATCTGCTGGATTGGTCGCCGGCGCAGAGGGTGCTGGCGCCCGGCGCCTATCACAATCTGGATGACCAGTTTTACGCGCTCTCCTATTTCCGGCTTGGTCGCTATCACTGTGGGCTGCTCCCGGTATTTCACACGGTTGACAACACGAAGGAGACCGAGTTGGTTTACAGCCACGACGGCATTGAATGGCACCACTATCCGCACGGCCCCTGGGTGATTCCGCTCGGAGGCGAAGAGGCCTGGGATGCGTTCCAGGTGGATACCGTGATCCCGCCGGTGCGCGTGGGCGACAAGAGTTACATATTTTATGGCGGGGCTGATTTTCACCACGACTGGGCGTTCGTGGGCAAAGCACAAGGGTTGGATACACCTGAGGCGGACCGGCCGCCCGATGCATTGAACGAGGGGCTGGGGCTGGCCGTATTACGCGCCGATGGCTTCGTATCATTGGATGCAGGGCTGCGCGAAGGGATCATCAGCACAAAGTCGTTTTTCTCTACCGGGGAGAAGCTGATCATAAACGCCCGTTGCCATGCCAAGGGGTACATTGATGTCGAGGTTACCGATGCGATGGACGAGCCGTGGGCCGGTTACACGCGCGCGGAATCGGACCGGTTCAGCGGCGACGCCGTCGAGCATGTGGTGACCTGGCAGGGACGGTCGGCGGTGAACGAGATAGTCGGTTATACGCGTCTGCGTTTCCATCTGAAAGACGCTGAGCTTTACTCTTTCCGGGTGGCGGACGCCGACGGTTAGTTTAGGTTGACATCCAACAGTCTCTGACGAAGCGTAAGTTGAGGCGGCCAGAGCTACGCCAGAATATAATCTTTTGCGCTGACGCCCGAACTCCGGTCGGAAATTGACGTTATGAAATATATCATATTCAAGTTAGACTGTGCCCTGTAACTGAGATGCAAGAATGGAACTGGCATGCGGTCTGTGACCAGTGCGGAAAATAGCTTTAGATTACTTTGAGTGAGTCCAGCTTTCATACAGGCTCAAAGGGCAAGCGAGTGTAGCATTCACGGTTCCCCAGCAAAGGAGGAAGTCGATGGCAGCAAAGAGAAGACTGAGCCGGCGGGAGTTTCTGTGGGCATCCGCAATCGGATCTGCAGGGGTTGTAGCAGCCGCGTGTCAACCGGCTGTACCGGCAACCGAGATGGCGGACGAAGGAGAGGCAGCCGCTCCAGCCATGGAGGCGGTCGAAATTCGTTTCAGCCATTGGCACGGCGGTTTCTGGGATCCGATTCGCGACGGCATAAGCGAAGCGCACCCGGAAATAACGGCGATCAGCGAGTCGACGCCCTGGGGAGAATACTCGACCAAGCTCCTGACGCAGATGGTGGGAGGGGTTGCGCCGGATGTTGTCATGGTCGACAGCTACTGGCAGGGCGATTGGTTCCAGGTGCTCCTGGCACTGAACGACGCGCTTGACGCCCACGATGTGGACAACAGCAAGTGGGACGCGGACCCGTTGAGGCAGTGCGGGAATGACGGCAACATCTACTCCCTTTCCCAGATCTACTGCCCCAACTGGCAGCTGGTCGTGAACAGGACGCTGGCCGAGCAGGAGGGCATCGACCTGCCCGACTGGGGCGACGACGGGCCGGCTGAGAACTACGATGAGTGGCGCTGGGATGATCTGGTCGAACTGCTGAAGGCGACGACCAAGGTCAACGCCGACGGTGAAGTGGAACAGTGGGGTCTCGCCAACAGCACCGCGCGTTTCGGCGCCACTTCGCTCTACTTCATGTACAGTAACGGCGGCCAGGCATTGGACGATCTGTGGGGCTATCAGGAGACCGAGGCGCTGATCGACTCGGAGGAGTCGGTACAAGCGTTGCAGGACTACATAGATCTGACCCTGGTGGACAAGGTTGCACCCACGCCCGCCGAGGCCCAGGCGGTTCAGGGCGGAATATTCAATTCGGGCAAGGCCTTTTGCACGATCAGACACCCCGGTGTCGGAGATCAGCGGGTCAACCAGGAAGAGTTCGGGCTGCTGTTCATGCCGGTTCCGTGGCGCGAGCACCGCGTCCAGTTAATGGGAACGAACTCGTGGGGCGTGTGGAGTGGAGGCGAAAACACAGACGCGGCCTCAACGTTTGCCATTTGGGCCACCACCAGCGGGACGATCAGCGACTGGATTACGCCCAACATCAATCTGACAGGCTACGATATGCGGAGCGCGATCGACAAACTTCCTGCTCTGCCGGAAGGCTGGATGCGGCGCTTCTACGAGGTCTTCCTGAGCCGCGACGAGCGCTTTACGACGCATCCGTCAGCCGCGGAGAATGTACTATGGATGCCTCGATGGTATGGCCGCAAGGCGCGGTTCTTCTCTGATACGGTGCGGCGCGAATATGACAAGGTCTTCCTGGGCGAGAAGACGATGCAAGAGGCCATGTCAGACGCCAAGACTGAGATCGATGCAGCCTTGCAGGAAGGATAGCGGCACTCTTATGACCAGTAGCTGGTGGCCAGGATGATGAATTCTGGTCACCGGCAACTGCAAATCTCTGTGAACAGAGAGACTGTCTGAACTGTGATTAGTGAGATTGTGGGATGGGCTGTGATCTACTTCCCCAAGCTGCTTCTCACTTTTCCCAGTTGACTCCTCTCACCTCGCCCCTTGCTACTCACTCTTTACTCCTCATTTCTCTGACTACAGATGAACGTTCTGGTAACTGGCGGCAGCGGCAAAATCGGAGGGTACGTGCTCCGTGAACTCCTGTCTGCCGGCTACACGGTGTCAAACTACAGCCAGACAGCCCCGCTCGTCGCAGATGTCCGGCATATCCACGGCGACATCACCGACCTTGAGCGGATGCGGGAGGCTTGTCAAGGTCACGATGCCATCATCCATCTGGCGGCGGTGCCGGGGCCTGGGATCACCACGCCGGAGCGGCTGATGTATGTCAACGACCGGGGAACTTATACCGTTCTAGAGGCCGCGGTGAGTGCGGGTGCGCAAAAGGTGATCTTCGGCTCTTCCAAGGAGGCGATGAATACCGACTACAGGCGGCGTGACACGCCGCCGCGCTACTTTCCCATTGACGAGGAACACCCGTCCGAGCCGCGCAACGAATACGGCATCAGCAAGCTGATAAACGAGATCACCTGTCAACGTTACACCGAGAGCTACGGCATTCAGACTATCAGCCTGCGCATTAATCACAACTGGTACCTTGACAGAGCCGGTGTCGAAGTCGCGGTGCGGGCGGGGTGGAACCGGGAGCGAACAGTGGAGGAGCAGTGGGAGGGATACCGGCGTTACATTACCGACGCTGCCACAGGACGCTCCAATTTGTGGACCGTCACCGACGCGCGCGACGCGGCACGAGCGTTCAGGCTGGCGCTGGAGAACGAAGACATCGCACATGAGGTCTTCCTAATCAACGGCGCGGACACCTGTTCGCAGTTGGAGTCTTCGACGCTTGCAGCGCGCTACTATGAAAACGTGCCTCTACGCAGGCAGCTGTCCTGCTTCGAAAGTTTCGTCTCGACCGACAAGGCGTGCCGGTTGTTGGGATACGAGCCCTGTTACACTTGGCGGCAAAGTGAATTCCGGGCTTGGATGGAGGAGCAGCCGTGAGCACAGCCACCCCTGCCGCTGCCGGAGGCGCCAGACGCCGGATGTCCCGGCTGCGCCTGCGCGAAGCGATTGACGGCTACATTTGCATCGCCCCCTGGGTGCTGGGCTTCCTCGTTTTCACTGCTTTCCCCATTGTCGCCTCCTTCGGGCTCTCCTTCAGCCGTTACACAATCCTCGATCCGCCCCGCTTCATCGGCTTGGACAACTACGGCAAGATGCTGAACGGAGACCCCCTCTTCTGGCAGTCGCTCAAAGTGACGGTGATCTATACGATCATTCTGGTTCCGCTCGGCACGATAGGCGGATACATACTGGCCCTGCTGCTCAATCAGGCCGTGAAGGGGGTTGGCTTTTTTCGCACCGTCTTCTACCTGCCGGTGGTTACACCAGCCATTGCCACCTCCTTCCTGTTCGCCTGGATGCTCAACCCAGAGATTGGGCTGGTCAACAACTTTCTGGCCAGCATCGATATTGAGGGACCGCAATGGTTCGCCTCGCGCCAGTGGGTAATACCCAGTTTTATCATCATGAGCCTGTGGGGGTTGGGCGGAAACATGATCCTCTATCTCGCCGGTCTGCAAGGCGTGCCGACCGTCCTATACGAAGCGGCGATGCTCGACGGCGCCGGCGCGTGGGCCAAATTTCGCAATGTGACCCTGCCGATGACCTCGCCCGTCATCTTCTTCACCTTTCTTACCGGCATGATCGGCACTTTCCAGGTATTCACGGGCGCCTATGTCATCACCTCAGGCGGCCCGGCTGATGCTTCACTCTTCTACATTCTCTATCTCTATCAGAACGCCTGGAACTACCTCAAGATGGGCTACGCGGCCGGCCTGGCCTGGGTACTGTTCGCAATCATATTTGTGTTGACACTTATTTCTCTGCGCGTTTCAGGACGGTATGTCTACTACGAGGGCGCGGTCAGGTA
This sequence comes from Caldilineaceae bacterium, assembly GCA_963662575.1. Lineage (GTDB taxonomy): Bacteria > Chloroflexota > Anaerolineae > Caldilineales > Caldilineaceae > Bin5. Next base: position 2,476,059 of record OY759723.1, on the reverse strand, counting down.
GTCTTCAGCGGGCTTAATTTGAAAGATAGGTAAGGCGCGATCACGATGGTCACTACGACACGAACCAACACAGGAGACGGGCCGTTGGGCGGTTGGTTGCAGAGCGTAAGCAAAAGGCAGTTGGTCAATCAGGTCCTGGTCTACATCCTGTTGCTCGCAGTCGGCTTTATGCTGGCGATCCCCTTCATCTGGCTGATCTCCAGTTCGCTCAAGACCGAGACCGACGCCTTCGCGATCCCGCCGAGTTTCATCCCCAATCCGGTGCAGTGGAGCAACTACGTTGTGGGTCTGACCGAGTTCCCCTTCGTTCGCTCCACCATGAACACAATGATCTTGGTGGTGTGGGTCATGCTGGGGACGGTGCTTAGCGGCAGCCTGGTGGCTTATGGCTTCGCGCGCGTGCGCTTCCCTGGGCGCACCGCCCTCTTCATCCTGGTGCTGAGCACGATGATGATTCCTTCGCACGTCACCCTGATCCCGCAGTATCTGCTGTTTCGCCATCTGGAATGGCTGGATTCGTTCAAACCGCTGGTCGTGCCGAGTTTCTTCGGGGGCGGGGCCTTTTACATATTCCTGTTACGACAGTTCTTTTTGACGATTCCATTGGACTACGACGACGCGGCGCGCATTGACGGTTGTGGCACGTTCTCCGTTTTCTGGCGCATCATCCTGCCCCTATCGAAGCCGGCGCTGGGCACAATGGCGATCTTTACCTTCATGAGCCAGTGGAACGCTTTTTTCGAGCCGCTCATCTACCTGAACCGTTTCGAAACGCAGCCGCTGGCCGTGGCGCTGACGACGTGGGTGCAGACCGCGCACGGCTCCACCTCGATGCACTACGTCCCGTGGGTGGCGATAATGGCGGTCTCGACCCTGATCTCTCTGCCCCCCGTCATGGTGTTCTTCTTCGCGCAACGGCATTTTATCCAGGGCGTGGTGGTGAGCGGCATGAAGGGATAGCGAATTTCAGCCCATACCTTCCGCAATATCAGGAGAGGAAAAACGCCTGTGATCATCGATGCCCATTTTCACATCTTTCCCCCGCTCGGCAGAGCATCCGGTGCGGAGGACCCGCTGCAGCCGCTGCGAATGAAGTTCTGGCAGTATCACATGCGCGACAGCAGCCGCTTCCGCCGCAAAGACGATGACGAACTGGTGCCCGAGCCGTTCATGAATTGGGACTCGGACGACCTTAACGAGATGCCGGATGTCAACTTTCGCATGGCCGACTTTGGCCGCGCGGAAATCACGGTTGACGGCGTCGATTACTACATGCAGGCCTATCCGCCCAGCCTGATCAACTGTGAAGCGCCGCCCGAGCGCATGATCGGAGAAATGGACCTGGTAGGCGTGGACATGGGTGTACTCCAACACGACCACATCTACGGCGCGCTGGACGAGTATTATGGCGAGCAGATGCGGCGCTTTCCCAACCGCTTCATTGGGCTGGCGCAGGTACGGGAATGGGAGGCGGACAAGCCGGCGGAACATGAGCGGCTGGAGCAGGCGGTCTGCGAACATGGCCTCAAGGGGCTTTATTTCAGCGTGGAGCCGTTCGCGCTCAGCAACTACGCCGACCATCTTGATGACGCCAAGTTCGAGCCGCTATGGGAGAAGGTGCGTGACCTGGGCATCCCCGTCTGGTGGTATCTGCACAGCCGCCAACGTGACCGCCTCGGCGGGTTTATGGAGCACGTCGCCGAGCTCGACCGCTGGGCCCAGGCCCACCCCGAAATCCCTGCCGTGCTCACGCATGGCATCGATACGTTTAGCATGCGTCGCGGCGAGGAGCGTTATCAAGTCCCCGATGCGCTGATGACGTTACTCAAGCGTCCCAACATGCACGTCGAAGTGCTGTTCTGCGCGTTCTGGCCGGAATACCCGTTTCCCGGCGCCCAGGAAAAGATAAGGCAGCTGCGCGATGAGATCGGCGTACACAAGCTGATGTGGGGGACGGACATGCCCTACTGCTCCGGCTCCTGGTGTACCTACAAGCAGGCTCTGGACTACATACGAGTGCACTGCGAGTTTCTCTCGACCGATGAGAAGGCGCTCATTTTAGGAGACAACGCCGCGCGCATGTTCAATCTACTATGAACAGTAACGGCCCGCCGCCTGGAACGGAATCCGGCAGATGATGTAGCTCCCGTCTGAAGCTAAGACTTTGCGCGCGGTCGATTGATTGGCAAGGAATAGACGCAACCGCGCGTCAGGAAGGAATGACACCATATGTTGACAGCGGAACAGATTGCCCACTTTGAGACATTCGGCTTTGTCGTCCGGCGACGGTGCTTTTCGACGAGCGAAATGGAGGAGATCAGCGACGCGTTCGATGAGGTGCTGACGGAGGACCGGAAGGGGAGGCCGTTCGACGGGAAGGCGCGGCAGGCGGTAATGGGCTTCATAGAGAAGAGGCCGCTGCTAAGCGCGCTGGTCGAGGATGATCGCATCTATCTACCGCTCGAACAGCTGCTCGGCCCCGGATTCACATGGATCGGTTCCGACGGCAACCTCTACGTCGGCGACACCGGCTGGCATCCCGACGGCTCGGTTCTTGATTATGGGCGCATCAAGGTCGCCTTGTACCTCGACCGGGTGACAAAGGATACCGGCTGCCTGCGGGTAATCCCCGGATCGCACCGGCTGCCGCTGCACGACGCGCTCGATCCGCTCAGGCAACAGCGCCGCGATCCGGACCACAAGGTGTTTGGCTCGGACGGCCGCGATATCCCAAGTTTTCCGCTCGAGTCCCAGCCGGGCGATGTAGTTTTCTTTAACCAGAACCTGTGGCATTCCGCGTTCGGCGGCATAACTGGGCGGCGCATGTTCACAATGAATTTCGGCGCGCAGCCGTCAAGAGAAAAGGACATCGAGTTTCTGAAGTGGGTTTATCAGGGTAACCTCAAGCACGTGGAGAACATGCAGTATACGCAATCAGCCCGCGTGTACGAAGATGCTTTCTTGTACAGCGACAGTCCGCGCATCAAGGGCATGGTGGGCAAGCTGGTGGAGTTAGGATTTAAATGATGGAGCGAACAAGGAAAGGATGTCAATGCCAGACACAACAAGAGCTATTCTTAACGCGGATCCCAGGTTCAGCCGGTTTGATCCGCTGCCGCGCATCATCTATCACGACGACTTCAACAGCGGACTGCGGGGCTGGGTCGAACTGATCGGGAACTACGAAGACAGCCTGGACAGCATGCTGCCCCAGTTCGCGGATCTGCGGCCGCCTATGCTCAGCAGCGGCACGCACTGGGATACAGGAACGCACGGCGCCATGCAGGGCACGTATTCGATGAAACTTGCTACGCGCGCCCGCGCCGGTGACATCAGTGTCTCGATCAAGCGGGTAACGTGGCGGCACCGGGGGCCGGTCCGGCTGGAGGCGTACTTCACCTTCAAACCGGAGGCGAGCGAACTCCAGCTTTCGGTGGACGATGTGCGGGCCGTGGGTGTGCTGTTCGATCTGCAGGATGAAGAGTACCGCTGGATGCCGCACTGGCGCTACCTCAATGCGCTGGAGGGCGAGCCGAAGCGGAAGTGGCAGTTCAAACGCGAGCGGGAACCGTTTCATGACATTGGCGGCAGGGCGGAGACTGTCTCCCACTTTCATTTGGCGCCCAGTGGCTGGGAAGACGTGCCTGACTCAAGCCAAATTCTCTGCTATAATGAGGTCGCCACCAAATTCAACTGGTATTACCTCCGCATGGATCTGGACCTGGCCAGCAGGCAGATCACGCACTTGCAGTGCAACGATCGCATCCACGATCTGACCGACGTGGGGCCGATGATGATCCCGGCAATGCCCAATCTGGATTGCATGCTCAACGTTGCATTCTGGGTCGAAACAGATATCGACAAACGGGCGTTCCTCTACGTCGACTCAGTCCTTGTTTCGGGAGCGTGGTAGAGATGCTGCGAGAAAGTTACACAGCCATTGTAGAGCGCAGCGAGGCGTTGCGGGGCAGTCTTGCCACGGAACCGTACGAGTGCGGCTGGGCGGGCGAAGCAATCTTCTTCGTGCGGATATTGGAACAGACCGGCAACGTCGAAGGCGTTACGCTGCAGGTGCAGATTTCGCCGGACGGGATTCGCTGGTGTGACGAAGGGACCAGCGTTACGCTCGGTGAGGAAGAGGTTGCCTTTTGCAAGGTGGCGCATTTTGGCAACTGGCTGCGCCTATCCGGTACGCTGCCGGACGGCGCCAGCATGAGGGCGGTCATCGCGCTCAGTCTCAAGGCGTAGCAGCTGTTCCGCGGCAGCGGATATCAGACTCGATGAGGAGGTGACGTACAGAGGAGACATTTGCGTTCACGGAGCATTCGTTTGCTGTGCAGAATTCAGATTGTGTGCCCCTGGCGGGCGCGAAGTCAAAACAGTCAAGGAGAACAGTCAAAATGAAGGCATTCCGAAAATCTCAAGTACTGATTGGGCTGCTGATGCTCATGGTGATGGCAGTGACCGCGGCGTGCGCGCCGGCGGCAGGCCCCCCAGCGGCGGCAGAGGCCCAAATGTCCGAATCTACCTCGTACATGCCCTGGTCGCCGGTTTGGCGCGAACGGGCAGCCTTGGCGGGGGACACGCCTATGGCGGAAGAACAGGTTCTGCGCTGGGGCACCTACTACGGCCAGCGCTATCCCTATCCTTTCGAGACATCAGGCGGATACGCTGTCTCGGGCATGCTCAACATGGCCTTTGAGACGCTCTTCTGGATGAATGAGGACGGAACGCTGGAAGGCCGGCTGGCGGAGGGATTCAGCGCCAGTGAAGATGAGACCGTTTGGACGATCACGGTGAAAGAAGGGATCGTGGCGGCGGACGGTGAACCGTTTACGGCGGAGGACGTGAAGATGTCGATTGAACTTCACGCTTCGCCCAACACCGGCTCGCGCGGCACGACCTATGCCCGCTTCATCAAGGGCTACGATGCATTGCGCGCGGAGGAGAATCCAGCCACCGAACTGGAGGGCATCACGGTCATTGACGATCTTACAGTGCAGATCGAGTTGACGCAACCGTTCCGCGATTTTGCCGCGATCCTCTCGCTGCCGCACCGCTTCCTCATGGCGGAGACATCCCAATACAGTCCGCCGGCCGAGGATGAGACGCCTTGGTTCGTTGGCCACGGCGCGACCGGTCCGTTCATGATCGCGACCGAGCCAGAATGGGTCGGGCCTTCTGAGCCGGGATCCTTCGAGCTTGTCCCCAATCCAAACTGGCGCGGCGATACTCCCGTCCTGGAGAAGGTCGTGCTCAAGTACTATTCGGACCCGCAAACGGCGCTGATCGCGTATGAGAACGATGAGTACGACGTCTCCGAGAAGTATGGACCGCTAGAAGCCGCCGAGTTGCTGGAGCCGGGCCGCGCCACGAGCGCGGAGATGTTCCCGTTCCAGTATGAGGTTAGCCGCAGCTTCTACATCGCCCGCGATCTTGCGCCGATGGATGATACCAAAGTGCGGCAGGCGCTGGCCCATGCGGTTGACTTCAAGGTCATTGCGGATACGCTGCTACGGGGCATGTGGCAACCGGCCTGTCAGTTGATTCCGATGGGTTGGCCGGGCTTTGTCGATGGCGAGTGCCATACACCCAGCTATGATCCGGAGCTGGCCCGCCAACTGCTCGCTGAATCCAGTTACGGCTCAGCCGAGAACGTCCCGCAGATTCGGATGCACGTGGGTGAGGCCGGCTTTGGCGGCCAGGTTGGCCATCTGACTCGCATCGCGCAGGCGATGCAGCAGTACTGGAAGCAGAATCTGGGTTTGGAAGTCGTGATCGAGCGTTCGAGAGACGTGTTCCAGTCCAATCCGGAGTTGTACCAGATCGTGCGGCGCTCGTATGCGGCCCGCTATCCCGGCCTTTCGGCAGTGTGTGAGAACGCGTCGCCGATTGGGACGTATAACCGCTCACGCGCAGACTCTTGGGGTCCTCCAGAGGCAGAAGCGTTGTGCATGACTGCCGATTCGACGATGGATCTCGCCGAGGCGATACCGATGTACCAGGAGGCAGGACGTCTGTTCTTCGAGGAAGTGTACAGCATCGGCCACTTCACCGAGCCGGCTTACATGCTTGTCAAACCATGGGTCAGCGATTGGAATTCCCTGTTCGGCAGCCTGGACCACGGCGTGCGCAATCCTGAGCATCTCTTCATCGCTGCGCGGTAGAGACGCGGGCGGTGGTTTGAATTGAATATGTAGCAAGAGGAAGTACAGAGGAGAGAGATTGTCACTAGCATCTCTCTCCTCGTTCCCTTTTCCTCGTTTTTCGTTTTCATACTGGCGATCGATATGCTTTTATACGCGGTTCGCAGGATCGCGGTGCTGGCGCCAACCGTCATCATTGTGATGCTAATCACCTTCACGCTGGGCTATTTTGGTCCCATCGATCCGGTGCGCGCTGTGCTGGGGGAGGAGTGGGAGGACGAAACGCGGTATGCGGAAGTCAAGAAAGCGCTCGGACTGGACCGGCCATTCATGATCCAGTTTCTTGACTATCTGGGGACCATGTTTGGGGGCAATTGGGGGCGATCCTTGGCGGCGTTCGGCGGCGCCGCCAGTGACAGGGCGGCCAGCGAAGGTCGGGGGGCTGGCTACACCGGCACGAGTACGAATGTACGGGAGATGGTCCTCGGCCGTTTGGCGATCAGCGCGCAATTGTCCTTTTGGGCGTTGGTTTTCCTTATCTTTTTCGCCATTTTGCTCGGTGTTCTGGCTGCGGTCAAGCAGAATACAACCATCGACTACGCGATCGTCACGAGTTCGATCGTCGCCAGTTCGATCCCGGCTTATGTGATCGGGCCGGTCCTTCTGATCATATTCGTACTCAAGATCCCCGTTTTTAAGACGGTCGGGGGATGGGATGGAATGTTCTCGCGGCAAGCGATCCTGCCGGCCATTGTGCTGGCAACAGGCCCGATGCTGGTGATCGTGCGCCAGACGCGAGCCGGCATCATAGAGGTGCTGGGCAAGGATTTTGTGCGCACGGCCCGGGCCAAAGGCATGCCGGAGCGGCTGGTGGTGGCCCGCCATATGCTGCGAACAGCTATGATACCGGTGCTGACTTCGATGGGGCTTGTTACAAGCGGGCTGCTGACGGGAAGTCTCTTTGTCGAGCAGATTTTCAACATTCCCGGCATAGGCAAACTGGCGATTCAGACGCTTATGTCGGGCGATCATCCTGTGTTTATGGGGGTCGTCCTGTTTCAAGCCCTGATCATCGTGACAGTCAACCTGCTGACCGATCTGTTATACGGTGGGCTGGATCCGCGCGTCACCTATGAATGACCACAGCGCGGAATTCAGACTGTCCACCGGGGTAACGTATGAGCCTCTATTCATGGCATCGCCCGGGTCGCGGCGACGCGCGACAGCCTAACTTGCGGAAGTGCCAGATTTCAAACAAACCTTGAGGATATCAGAGTGACAGCAGAAGCCAGCGCGCAGCACGAGATTTTTGCCATCCCGGAGCAACGCAGCCTGTGGCAGGATGCGCTGGAGCAGCTCATGCGCAACCGCTTGGCCATTTTTGGGCTTTTTGTCGCCCTCCTGCTCCTCTTCGTCTCCATTTTCGGTCCCTGGATGTCGCCGTATGACTACACCGAACAAAATCTTTACAGAATCAACGAGGGTCCAAGCGTCGATCACTGGCTGGGAACTGACGGCCTGGGTCGCGATATGCTCACCCGCATCCTGCACGGCGCGCGCACAGCCTTTCTGGTCGGCCTGATCGTTACGATCGGCACGACTGTCCTGGGCGTTGTGCTGGGTGCGGCCGGCGCATTTCTGGGCGGCTGGGTCGACGCCCTCGTTATGCGCCTGGCCGATATCACAATGGCTTTCCCCGACATTTTGCTGGCTGCCTTCATCAGCGTCGTCTTTCGCGAAAAAGTGCTTGAATTGCAACTCCAATTGCAGGAGCAGTACGGGTGGACACTATCCCAGGGCAACCGCGTCTATCTGGACTACCTGGTGATCTTCGGCTCGCTGACGCTGGTGCAGTGGTATGGCAAGGCGCGGCTGGTGCGGGGGCAGATCCTCTCTCTGCGCGAAAAGGAGTTTATCGAGGCCGAACGGGCGCTGGGCGCGTCGAACTGGACCATTATCCTCAGCCACCTGGTCCCCAACAGCCTGGGGCCGCTGATCGTTTCAATCACGGTCGGTTTTGGCGGCGCAATGCTGTCGGAGGCTTCGCTCAGCTTTCTGGGCGTCGGCATCCAGCCGCCGGGCGCAAGCTGGGGAGAGATGATCAGTGACAATCTGGGCCAGTGGCGCTTCAACCCCCACCTGGTAGTGATGCCGGGGGTTGTACTTGCGCTCGTGGTGCTCGGCTTTAACTTCCTCGGTGATGGACTAAACGATGCACTCAACCCGGAGCAAAGGCGGCGGTGAAGCGATGGATACGGACGGTAGTTCCCAGTCAGAGATCCCGCTGACAAACGGCGTCGAACCGGATCGATTACCCCTGCTCCAGATCCAGGAGCTGCACACGCAGTTTGAGACAAAACAGGGGACGGTCAGGGCAGTCGACGGTCTCTCGTTGGACCTCTACGAAGGCGAGGTTTTGGGCCTGGTCGGCGAAAGCGGCTGCGGCAAGACGATGACTGCGCTGTCGATTATGCGCCTGCTGCCGGGAAATGGCCAGGCGGTTGCCGGCGAGATCAATTTTGAGGGGAAGAACCTGCTGCAGTGCAGCGCTGAGGAAATGAAGCAGATCCGGGGCGGCAGGATCGCGATGATCTTCCAGGAGCCGATGACCGCATTGACGCCGACGATGACGATTGGGCGCCAGATCAGCGAGGCAATGGAGATTCACCTTGCACTGAGCCGGGAGGAGGCGCGGGAGCGCGCATTGGAACTCCTCGATCACGTCGGCATCCCCTCGCCGCGGGCCCGCTTCGACAATTACATCCACCAGTTCAGCGGCGGCATGCGGCAGCGGGTGATGATTGCGATCGCGTTTTCGTGCCAGCCGCGTCTGTTGCTGGCCGACGAACCGACCACCGCGCTGGACGTGACGGTGCAGGCGCAGATCCTGGACCTGATCAAAGAGTTGGCGCAGGAGTCCGGCATGACGGCTCTCTTTATCACGCACGACATGGGGATTGTCGCAGGCAGTTGCGACCGCGTTGCGGTGATGTACGCCGGTCGCATGGTCGAGAACGGACCTGTCGATGACGTGCTCCTGAATCCCCGCCATCCGTATACACAGGGGCTGCTCGGTTCGGTCCCCTCACTGGAAAGTGAACCTGGAGATCGCTTGTACTCGATCAGCGGGTTGCCGCCCGACCTGGTCAGCCTGCCGACCGGATGCAAGTTCTGGCCCCGTTGCCCGTTGGCGGATGATCGCTGCCGGGAGGAGGAGCCGGTGTTGGAGCAGTATGGTGAGTCGCGGGCTGCGTGCTGGAAGGTGATGCCGCTGCGTACGTCGTAGCGGCGATTGCGAACTGCGATTCGTGTTCAGACCTCTGTTTCGACGGCTAGAAGCTCGCCACAACGAAATGAATCGGTGAGAAAGCCTGGTATGGATGAACAACCCCTGTTGAGCGTGCAGGATCTGGTAAAGCATTTTCGTATGCCGCGGCGTAACCTGCTGCGGCCGCCTGACGTCGTGCGCGCAGTTGACGGGGTGAGCTTCGACATCTGGCGCGGCAAGACGCTGGGGCTGGTGGGCGAGAGCGGCTGCGGTAAGACGACAACCGGGCGCACAATCTGCAACTGATGCGCGCCACGTCGGGCTCGGTTCAGTTTGGGGGCACCGATCTCTGCCAGTTGAGCGACAAGGAACTTCGCCAGTTCAGAAACGGCATGCAGATCATCTTTCAGGATCCCTACGCCTCACTCGACCCGCGCATGACGATCGGCAAAGCCATCGCCGAACCGTTGATGATCCACCAGATCAGCAAGACGCGCGATGAGGCCCGAGAACGGGTCCAGGAGTTAATGGAGCGGGTCGGGCTGAACCCCTACTTCATCAACCGCTATCCCCACGAATTCAGCGGCGGCCAGCGCCAGCGCATCGGCATTGCCCGCGCCCTCGCGGTTGACCCCGACTTTGTTGTCCTCGATGAGCCAGTCTCCTCGCTCGATGTTTCGATTCAGGCGCAGATACTCAACCTGCTGCAGGACCTGCAGGACGAGATGGAGTTGACCTATCTGTTCATCGCCCATGACCTGCGCGTGGTGCGTCATATCAGCGACCGCATCGCGGTGATGTATCTGGGCCTGATCGTGGAACTGGCCCCGGGGTTGGCAATCTACGACGAGCCGCTTCATCCGTATACACAGGCGCTGCTCAGCGCGGTGCCGTGGACGGACCCGAGGCTGGCGCGCAAACATCAGCGAATCATTCTGGAAGGCGAGGTTTCGAGTGCGGTCAACCCGCCCTCAGGCTGCCGCTTTCATCCCCGCTGCCCCATTGCCGAAGAGCGCTGCCAACACGAATCGCCGGCGCTGCGCGAGGTCCAGCCGGGGCACTGGGTGGCCTGTCACCTGGCGTGATGCCGGGGACCGCGGCCAGCCAATCAACCATTGACAGACCCAAATCTGCGGGGGAGAGACAAGCATTGTGCAGACAAAGGCAGATGCGCGATTAATTGGTTCAGAGCCTCAACTTTTCATTGATGATGAGATAATCAGCAGCAAGCAGGGCGTCGTGCGCACGCTGCACCCGGCGCGCAAGCTGGAACAGCCGGTCCTACGGCCGGACCGTCCGTGGGAGGGGCGCCGCGTCTACATCTACGGAAGCATTTACTACGATTGCAGCGCTGGTCTTTTTCGCATGTGGTATAACACGCGCCTGGGACGGGGACACCAGCACCGCGCGCCGGGTCTGCGTTCACGTACGGGCGATATTATTCTGTACGCAACGTCCGAGGACGGTATCCACTGGGTCAAGCCCAGTCTCGGGCGGCATGAATTTGACGGCACAGTTTCCAACAATATCCTTCTTTTCGACAAGCACAGCCCTACGGTCGTTATCGACACCGATGCGCGGCCCGACCAGCGCTATAAGATAGCCTGTTGGAACTGGGAACAGGGGAACGACGGCTATTGGGTTGGTTTTTCTGCTGATGGGCTGGACTGGCGCGGGTACGATGGCAACCCCATACTCCTGGACGACGACGAAATCCTTGAGTCGGTCACCGTCGCCCGCCATCCGAAGACGGGTGAGTATTATGGGTTTCATCGCCGCTGGGGTGAGGTGCGCGGGCATGTGCGCCGCCTGGTCGCGGTGGCGACGAGCCGGGATTTTACGACGTGGGCCAGCCATGACGTGTGTCTGGTTCCCGACGAGCTGGATGATGCATGGTGCCAGGACCCCGGCCAACGCACGGAGTTCTACGGCATGTCGGGCTTTGTGTACGGCGAGCAGTTTCTCGGGTTTCTACCGGTATTTGACGTGATCAAGGATGCCCGGGGCGAGTCCGGGATGCCTGCGTCGGTTGCCGCCGATGGCAGTTCAGGCTTGCAGGCGCCGGCAGTGATATCGGAGTCCGGGGCCGAGATCGACCAGGCGCCCTGGGACGGTCCGATTGCGGCCCAACTCGTGCACAGCCGAGATGGATACAACTGGCATCGTTTCGAAGACCGTTCGCCCATCATCGCGCGCGGAGAACCGGGCAGCTTTGACGCCGGCTGTATTTTGTGCTCGGCTGACCGGCCTATCGTAGTCGGCGACGAGTTGTGGCACTACTATACGGCGGTCAACACGATGCACGGTGGTCCGATGCCGCCAAAGACGATCTCGATCGGGCTTGCGAAATGGCGGTTGGACGGATTTGTCTCGCTGGACGCCGGGCATTTCGACGGCGTGGTGGAGACGGTCCCGCTGCAGCTTTCGGGCGAGGGGTTGGAGGTCAATGTGGACGCAGGAGCCGGCAGCCTGGCGGTAGAGGCGCTGACGGCTGCGGGCGAACCTCTGCCCGGTTTCACTCGCGAGGACTGCCAGACGGTCGACACTGATGGCGTACGCCAGGCCGTACGCTGGAGCGGGGATGCGCGCCTGCCGATCGGGCAACCCCTGCGCCTGCGTTTCCATCTGCAGGATGCAAGGCTGTATAGCTTTCGCAGCAGGGAAGCGGGCGCGCAATGAGAGGCATATGGTTCTTCGACGACTGGATGCTCGAACGCCGTGACTGCCTGGAACGCGTTTGGGGCAAGCCGACCTTCGTCAAGGAGATCTTCACCGAGTTCTACCCTTCTGGCTGGGACGGTTACGGCGGCTACCCGACCGCATTTTACGACGAGCGCCTGGGCAAGTACGCGCTCTATCTGATCGCATTTCCGGGACGCGAGAGCCGCGACCGTACGCCGGGGATAAGCGCCGGTGAATTTCAGTTCCGCCTGCTGTCCGACGACCCCTTCAACTGGCCTAATCCGGTCTACAGTCCTACGCCCGGCCCTGCCTGGCGGAGCTTCGCCGATGTCGTCGTCGACCAGGACGACGCGCCAATCTGGGCACACGCAGTGCATTCGCTGGCAGGCACGCCGCTGGCGGAGCGGGGCTACGCCTCGGCGGTGCTCGACGTGCCGCGTCATCTTACCTGGGGCGGATTCTCGGATGACGGTGTGCAGTTCACCGTTGACCGGTCAGGCCCGTGGCTGGACCCCGGTTCCGACATCGCCGGCGATATATTGTGGAACCGGGAGGCCGAGCTCTACCAGCTTTTCGTGCGGCCGGTCTACGGTGACCGCCGCGTGGCGATGTCGACGACAACCGACTTTACGCAGTTTACGCGCCCTGTCACGATTATGCAGCCGGATGCGCTGGACCGGGTGGGGACAGAACTGTACGACATGCCGCCGCGATCGTATGAGGATTTCTACATTGGACTGCTCAACATCATGACCAGCGACCGCTTCGAAGAGGTGAGCCTCAGCAACGACTGGCCGCAGATCAAGTATTTCGGGCGCATGGATACGCAGTTGGCTTACAGCTACAACGGATTGTACTGGTACCGTACGGAGCGTAAGCCTTTTATTGGCGTGCGCGACTACGGCCAGGTTGGAGGCGGTTCGGCTTACGGCAAGGAGATGCTGCGAACGCATGACGACAGACTTCTCTTCTTCGTCATCGGCGACTATGGCGGCCACGCCGCCCGCGTCGACAAGGAGATCGACTGGCCGTATGGCAGCGGTTACCGTAGCCCGATGATTTACGAGTTGCGGCTGGACGGCTTTTGTTCGCTCAAGACGTGGGGGCGCGAGGGAGTGTTGCGCACCAAGGTGATCATTCCGCGTGACGGTGAGATACGTTTGAACGTGCGCTCGATGGCTCACACTGGGGTCCGGGTTCAGATGCTGGATGGGGTGACGGCGCAGCCGATTCCTGGTTATACGTGGGAGGAGGCGTTGCCGATCAGCGGGGACCATCTTTACGCGCGTCCGCGCTGGCGGGAGCGGGAAGATATTGGGGAGTTGGTGGGGAGGCCGGTGCGGGTGGAGATCTCGATGCTCGAGGCGGAGTTGTTTGCGATTCGGATGGAGTGTGATGTGTATAATGCGTGTGAGCCATTGGGGTCGTTGTGGTAACACATAAATGCTGCCCAAGTTGCCCTAAGAGATACCATTAAGAGACGATCTTTGAATTCGGAAAGGAGAGAAATGATAACCTCTAGAGGTTGGGACGAGTATGTCAAACTTGCCCAAAGATACTTAGAATCGGGAAACTTAGATGAAGACGAATATGACTACAAGATGGCAATTGGAAATAATACAGCTACCGCACGTGATTCAGTTTTAGAGGGCCAACAAGATTGGGCACAATTGCTAGAAAGCGCTCTGGTAAAAGACCAGCCTATTCCTTGGCTGGGCCATACTTTCCGCAGATTCAATAGTTGGGCCTTATGCTAGTTGGGAAAGGCCAGTTGCTTGATTTGCAGATAGTCAGGTACGCCCAAGAGGCGGTTGATATAAATGCAGAGGGTATGTGCGGTCAATTTCGTGTATAAGCGTGCACAAAGGCCTGTGAGCGTGTGAGCGTGGTTGGTTTCAATCGAGAACTGTGCGTTGAGTTGACTGGTGACTGTTTCGATGATTTGGCGGACCGAGTCGTAGAGGCGAGCGACGTGTGCCGGAATCTGTTTTTTCTGGTTTTTGCGCGGCTTGGTGAGCAGACGGATGCGATTGTATTGCCAGAGTTCCTCAGCTGCCGGTTTACTTACGTAGGCCTTGTCGCCGATGACGATGCGGCTGTCGTGTTCTGCAAGGAGTTCGCGACCGATAGCCAAGTCGCGTTCGTTAGCCGAAGCTAACTCGAAGTCGATAATGAGGCCACCCATCGTGATCAGCATATGCAGCTTGAAACCGAAGATCATCATCTTTTTGGAGGGAACGGGCCCATAATCGGCCCCCCAATCGGACCATTTGGCGCGCGCTTGTGGCGCCAGATGGAATTGAACCACTGGAATGGGCAGGCTATCGATTACACAATGTGCGTCCCAGTAGAGCTCCATCCTGGCCAACATCATGCGCCGCATCTCATTGATGACCCCCATCAAGTTACGTCGCCGCCGATTGAAACGGCTCTGCTCCGGCAAAATCGGAAACTTATCCCGATGTGCCTGCATATGATTGAGTAACTCTGTTTCCACATCCCATCCCAAACATTCGCCGATGAGACATATCGCAATCAATTCACTGTCGCTACACTCAGGCTCCGGCCCCGGTCGTCTCAGCTGTCCTTCCAGTTCCTTGTACATGTCGTCAACGAGCACATACACGCATAGACAGAAGTCGTCAAAGTGGGCTATCATTCGATTGGTCCTCCTGGTGAGCTACCTTGGTTGGTCGAGACTTCCAAAGTTATCTCACCAGGGGACTTTTTTCAAACGCTAACTAGCATAAGGCCCTAGTTGGTACCTAGATCGGCCAGATTCCGCGTTAGAGGCGCTCCGGGCGATCTGGACAACCGACCTTGAGGCTGACGACGCGTCGATTCATGAAAGGATTCACTCTTTTTGTCAGGTTTTTACCAGCGACGTAATAAGCGGTTCAGGAACTCGAGCTACAATCGCCTCCGCGCTGCTTATGGGCCTGAATGCTGAAGAGTTTCCTCCATTTAGAAAGGGAAAATTCAGTGACGCATATGAGTTCACCGGATACGACAAGCCAGAGAGCGGCTCTGGCGAAGCCTCGCTGTACGAACATGCTCTAGGATTCCTTGACCATTTCCTTGTGGAAGCAGAGAGGAGAGGGCTAGACTGGCCATACCGAAACCGGCTTGCAGCCCAATCTGTGGTGTGGCAGATCAGTGGTCGAGTGGAGAAACGACTAAAAGAGGGAACGGTCAAAGGGAACAGCCCTCCGAAGGAGAAAACAGAGAGAAGTGGAAGGGATCTGCCATCACTCACTGAACTCGCCGACAGCCTGCTTTTTCCTTTATCATTCTTCAGTGAGATGGAAAAACTCCTAATGGATAAGCGCCAAATAATTTTTCAGGGGCCGCCGGGAACGGGAAAGACCTACGTTGCGCAGGCGCTTGCGAATTGCCTCGCGGGGTCGAAAGACCGGGTCACGCTGGTACAATTTCATCCTTCCTACGCCTACGAGGATTTCGTACGCGGTTTCCGCCCTGAGTCCGTAAATGGGCAGGCCGGTTTCACTCTGCAGGACGGACCGCTGCTCCTGGCAGCAAAGAAGGCACGAGCCGACGCAGAAACAGTGCCAGAAGTGAAGCACTTCCTCATCATTGATGAAATCAACCGCGGTAATATCGCCAAAGTGTTTGGGGAGTCATACTTCCTATTGGAATACCGCGACAAAGAGATTCGAATGCAATACCAACGGGAAGGCGAAGAAGATTTCTCGCTTCCCAACAACCTATACATTATCGGGACGATGAATACGGCAGACCGCTCGATCGCGCTGGTTGACTTGGCGCTTCGTCGCCGCTTCTACTTTGTGGAGTTCCACCCGGACGACGAGCCGGTTAAGGGAGTGCTTCGCCGTTGGCTTGAACAGAATGAACTCAACGAAATGCTATGGGTCGCCGATCTCGTTGAAGAGGCGAACAGGCTCTTGGAGAAAGACAGACACGCCGCCATCGGTCCAAGCTACTTTATGAAGAAGCACCTCGATGAAGAAACCGCCTGCCGCATCTGGAAGCATAGCGTCCGTCCATATATAGAAGAGCGTCTTTTTGGAGACGACGACCGAATCAAAGAGTTCCATTTTGACAAACTGAAAGAAAAAGCCGATCAGACACATAGACAGAACTCAAAGCAACCAGGGAAGAGCGCAAATGGCGAAGACGGCAGAATAGAATGATGAACAAGATCGATCTTCAGGAGTACGTCACCAGCGACCATAAGCTCACGGCTGACCAACTTGATGCATTGTTGCGGGTTTCGAAAACGCTCCATCTCTCAATCGAACCGATCCGTGGTACCAAAGACAACTATAGCCTCACGCCAGGTTCAATCGTCGGCGCGCTAGAAATTAACGGTATTCCTATACTCATAAATCCCAAGATTGAAATGTCAAAGTTGCTGTCGTTGGCCTGCTATGCCATAGGAAAGCTCGAAATCAGAGAAGAACTGTTCGACTTTAAAGATTCCGAGACGCTGCCCGACATACTGGCACTCGCCTTGACTCAAGCCGCCCGCAGTACGTTCGCGCGAGGGCTGCTGCGCGGATACCAGTCCGAAGAGGAGGCATTGCACACCGTGCGAGGGCGCATCCGCTTTGACGAGCAGATACGACGTCGCTACGGTATCCCCCTGCCGGTCGAATTGCGCTTCGACGAGTTCACCGAGGACATCCTCGCCAATCGGCTGGTTAAGGCGGCCGCGGTCCGACTCCGTCGCATGACCTTGCGCTCGTCAAAGGCACGCCGAGACCTTGGCTGGATCGCCGCGATCCTTGACAACGTATCGCTGCTGGAGTTCCGGCAGGGGCGCGTCCCGGAAGTGCGCTTTGACCGGCTCAACGAACATTATCGACATGTCGTAGGTCTGGCGCGCTTGATCCTGCTGCACAGCGAGTTCGAGGCCGAGCACGGAGATGTGCGCGCGAACGGGTTTCTGGTCGACATGAATTATTTGTTTCAGGAGTTCGTGACGCAGGCCTTGCGGGAGCAACTCGCTGGCTCAGGGATAACTCTTCGAGCAGAGAGAGGCGCCTGGTTCGACGATGACAAGAAGGTGTGGTTTAAGCCCGACCTTTCGTGTTGGGAAGACAGCGACACTTGTTCATTTGTAGGTGATGCCAAGTACAAGAGCCTCGACAATGGCGGAGTTCCCAACGCCGACCTGTATCAGTTGCTATCTTACGCTACCGCCCTGAATTTGCCAGGTGGATTGCTCATCTACGCCCAGGGCGGGACCAACATTACGACGCACACAGTCCGACACGCCGGAAAGCAGTTGAAGTTCGCAGCACTCGACCTGCACGGGTCCCTTGATAGAATTCGAGCCAGTGTCAGTACTCTGGCTCGAATGATAGAGTCACTACGCGCGGAAGCGCTTGCTAAACATGATGCCGACAAAGCCAGCGCAGAATAGCCAGCGACAGAAATCGTCCACTAGCCACTTATCAAGAGTTAAGATGGGCCAATATGAGCCACACAGACGAAGTACATGACATCGGCAGCCACAAAGAGCTATTCATCGACGAAGCGCCGATCTCGTCGATGAAAAACGTTAGCCTGACCATGAACGCGCCATACCAGGACCACGAACCGGTCTTCCTGCCGGAGGCGCCGTGGGAGTACCGCATCCACCCTTATGCGACCGTGATGCGGGAGGGGGATGTTTTTCGACTCTGGTATCTGGCGTATGAGTGGGACCCGCCGGCGGGGGTGGAATTGCCGGTGGCGGGGACGGCGGAGGATGGGAGACTTTTCTGGAAGCATACGCGGGGACGGCTTTGCTACGCTGAGTCGACCGACGGCGTCCATTGGGAGCGCCCCAATCTCGGCTTAGTGGAATACCGCGGCAGCGGGGATAACAACATCCTGGGACCGGTAGGGCACGATCCGGTGCAGCAGGCCGGCTGGAACGCCGGCACGGTCTTCGTGGACCCGACCGCGCCCCCGCAGAGCCGGTACAAACTCTGGAGCGAGATCAAGGTCGGTGAGGAAGGCAAGTCTGGCTTGACCGGTTTCTGTTCTCCTGACGGCCTGCGCTGGACGGCTTGCGGGAACTACCCGTTACCGGGCCCTTGCGATTGCCTGAACGTGGTCTTCTGGGATGAAAGAATCCAACAGTATGTGGGCTATTCCCGCCTGTGGACCGCGGATAGCCGCGGGGACCGATACCGAGCGGTGCGGCGGCTGGTGTCGCCGGACTTTGAACAGTGGGAGGATATGGGGCACGTATTGGGTGCGGACGAGGTCGATCTTGCGCTGCCGGTGAAGCGCCAGCGAGAAAGCCGGCAGATCATGGACTTTCACGGCAATTGTGTCTTCAAATACCCGGGGACTTCGGACGCTTACCTCGCGTTGCCTGAGGTCTGGTGGCACTGGTCTGCGAATCCGTTTCCGGCTGAAGGGAGAGACCAGGAGAAGATGGGCGGCTTCCCGGATACGGTCGACGTTCAGCTCGCCACCAGCCGCGACGGGATCAGGTGGCAGCGGGCCGGGGGACGCAACCCGTTCCTGCGGCTGGGGCCGCGGGATGCCGGTGATTCCAGGATGATCTACGCCTTCACGCAGCCGGTGCAGGTCGGCGATGAGTTGTGGATATATTATGGCGGCTTCCGCTATGGAATCAGCGAGGGAGTCGCGCTCAAGCGGGGGGCATACTTCCGCGCGCGGCTGCGATTGGACGGCTTCATTTCGGCCGATGCTCCTTATGAGGGCGGCGAGCTGGTCACCGTGCCGCTGCGTTTTCGCGGCGAACGGTTGGCGCTCAACGCAGACACGAGCGCGGGCGGGGCAATTCGGGTTCAGATCGAGGACGATGACGGCACACCGATTGAGGGTTATAGCATGGACGAAGCCGACGAAGTGAACGGCAATTCGGTTCGCCATTTGGCGACCTGGGCGGGCGGTGCACATGTCGGGGAACTGGCGGGACGCGTGGTGCGCTTGCGCTTCATGATGAACGGTTGTAAGTTGTACTCCTTTCAGTTTGTCGACAACGGCTAATCGGCGCTCGCGGCCGCCAGGAGGAAAGTAGATGGGCTCTCAGAACGCGGACCAGAATCAAGCGCACTCCATCGGCTCGGAGACTCAGCTCTTCGTCGATGACGCCCTCGTCAGCGCCAAACGCGGCGTCGTGCGCACGCTCCATCCGGCGAAAAAGCTGGAGCAGCCGGTGGTCGTGCCGGATCAACCGTGGGAGGGAAACCGGATCTACATCTACGGTACGGTCCATTATGATGCCGACACACAGCAGTTTCGCATGTGGTATCTGACGCGCCTTGGCCGCGGGCATCAGCACCGTGCGCCCGGCCTGCGCGAACGCCAGGGGGATATGATCCTCTACGCCACCTCCACGGACGGCATCAACTGGGAAAAACCGGAACTCGGCCTGCATGAATTTGACGGCTCGCGCGCAAACAATATCCTCATCTTCGATAAGCATAGCCCCACCGTGATCGTTGATGAAACGGCCGACCCGTCGGAGCGCTACAAGATGGCGGCCTGGGACTGGAGCCGCGAGCAGTTTGGCTACTGGGTTGCCCACTCTGCCGACGGCCTGATCTGGAACGAGTACGATGTCAATCCAATACTGATGAATTCGACCGAGACGCTGGAAACGATCACGGTGGCGCACGACCGCCATAAGGGCGAGTACTTCGCCTTCCACCGGCGCTGGGGCGACGTTGGCGGATTCGACCGCCGGCTGATTGCCGTATGCACCAGCCGGAACTTCCTGGACTGGTCGGAGCCGGAACTAATCATCGTCAGCGATGAACAGGACGATGCCTGGATCCAGGATCCTGAACAGCGGGGCGAATTCTACGGCATGGCGGGCTTCGTTTATGGGCGTCAGTTTCTCGGCTTTCTGCCCGTTTTCAACGTTTACCGCGACATGAGAGGTCAGGAGGTAGGTGCAGAGCAGAGCCCCTGGGATGGGCCGATCGAGGCGCAACTGGCGCATAGCCGTGACGGGCGCACATGGGAACGTTTCGCCGACCGCTCTCCCATCATTCCCCGCGGCGAGCCGGGCAGCTTCGACGCCGGCTGCATTCTCTGTTCTGCCGACCGGCCCATCGTCCATGGCGACGAGGTCTGGCACTACTATACCGCCATCAACACAATGCACGGCGGCCCGATGCCGCCGAAGACAGTTACCATCGCCCGCGCCTCGTGGCGGTTGGACGGCTTCGTCTCGCTTGACGCGGGGCATTTTGGTGGGACCGTCGAGACGGTTCCGCTTAACCTGCCGTCCGGGCAGCTCGTGGTCAATGCAGATGCCTCGCAAGGCAGCCTGGCGGTCGAACTCCTATCTCCTGCCGGCGAGACCCTGCCGGGGTTCTCAAGCCAGGACTGCACGGCGGTCTGCACGGACAGTGTACGCCATGTTGTACGCTGGCAGGATAACCAGCGGCTGCCAGCAGACCAGCCTTTGCGTCTGCGTTTTCATCTGGATACTGCCCAACTATACAGTTTCCGTGTCAAGACGGCGGAGAACGAGTAGGGAATCGCGGGACTGCCAACAGCCAACTGAAAGGAAGTACGGATTATGACGACAAATGGACAGCCGATCAAATCGGGAATTTTCATCATGCCGTTCCATCCGCCGGAGAAGCCGCTGGCGCAGAGCTATGACGAGGATATTGAGCTAGCCGTGCTGGCAGATGAACTGGGGTATGATGAATTCTGGATTGGCGAGCACCACACGATGAAGTACGAGTCCGTTGTCGTGCCGGAGGTCTTTATCGGGCGCGCGCTGGGGGTGACGAAGCGTATTCGCTTCGGACCGGCGCCGATCTGCGTCAATCTGCATCATCCGGCCTATTTGGCTTCGCGGCTTGCTTTTCTCGATCACCTGGCCCATGGGCGGCTCAACCTTTGCTTAGGTCCCAGCGGCACGAGTACAGATTTTGAGCTCTACGGCCAGCATCCGAAAGACGGCGGCAGGATGACGGTAGAGGCCATTGACGTCATGTTGAAGCTATGGGCGACTGATCCGCCTTACGAGCACGAAGGCCAGTTCTGGCAGTTCTCGCTCAAGGATAACGTCGACGATGTGAGCCAGATCGGGTTTATCCACAAGCCGTTGCAGCAGCCCCATCCCCCAATTCTCATGCCGGGTATAACCCGCGATTCTTACAGCCTGAAACTGGCGGGACAGTACGGATTCGCGCCGTTTTCGGCTGCGCTGGCGGCCGGCAACGTTCTGGCGAACAACTGGGAGACTTACGAGAACAGTGCGGTCGAGGCGGGTCGACAGCCGGATAGAGCCGACTGGAGGGTAGCGAGGGCCATATTCCTGGCCGATACGACTGAAGAAGCGGTCGCGCGTGCGCGGACGAACTCGGTGGGGCAAAACTTCGAGTACCTCGCCTACCTCATGGATAAAACCCGGGGCCGGGACGTTCTCAAGCGGGACCTGGAGATGTCGAACGCGGACTGCAACATGGATTACTGGATGTCGGAGCAGATCATCGCCGGCGACGTTGATCATGTGCTGGAACGGTTGCTGGCGCTGATGGAGGAGAGCGGACCGTTCGGCACTCTGGTGCTGATGGGCTTTGACTGGGACGACAAGGCGAGCTGGGTTCGCAACCTTGAACTGTTCGCGACCGAGCTAATGCCAGCGCTGAACAAAGCTGTCGCTTAAGACGCGCAGGATCTAACTCCGCCAAATCCCGGCGACGCCGAGTCAGGAGACCTATTGCGCGGCGGGCAAATCAGGGCTGACTGTTGACCAGGGAAGTCAGACACTCCCCTGCAGTTGTGATAGAAAAATGGTAACTACTTAGCCAGAGACAGTGTTTGCCTTGACCAGTCCTTTATCCGTGCCGCCACTCAGGCGATCTGATTGCGTATTCGGTTGGCGGCAGACAGGTTGCTGGAGCGACACTGCTGGAATGCGCAGACACGGTCGGTGAGCGGTGGTTTTGGACGGGGGCGTTGCGGGGGCGGAGCCCCTGCACAAGGGAGGCCGCTTGCGGCCGACCGCCCATAGAAGAGTAGAGAGTCGAGAGAGCACCTTCGCGCCCCTCATTCAGGATCGCAAATTAGTAGTGGCTGAGTAGTTTCGAAAAAAGGATGTTCGCCAACACGGACAAATGAATTATCATTCATACAATTGGCGGCATCCCATAAGATAGAGTCACGCTTCTCAGGAGACGAACTGATGAAACTCAGCCCACAGCAGCTCCAGTTCTTTGAGACCTTCGGCTATCTCCATTTTCCCGGCCTGATGAAGGAGGAGGTCGGCTGGATAATCGAGGATTTTGAAGCCATCTTCGAGGCCAGCGAACAGGTGCATGATGGCACGCAGCGGTCCTGCATCGTGCCCTTCATCGATCAGAGAGAGCGCCTGTGCACGCTGCTGGATCACCCCAGCATCGACGGACTGATAAGCAGCATCCTGGGGGAAGATTTCAACTACCTCGGCGGTGACGGCAACTTCTACACCGGCGATACGCGCTGGCACAGTGACGGCTTCCACACGATCGGCAAGTACCTGAAGGTGGCCTTCTATCTCGATCCATTGACATCTGATTCTGGCTGTCTGCGCGTGATCCCCGGCTCGCACCGGGTGGACGTGGAGGATTGGTCGGCACGGCAGGCACGCGAGGCCGCCGATCTGTGGGGGATTTCGCAGCAGATGGTGCCGCACGCCGCCCTGGAGACGCAACCGGGGGATGTTGTAGCCTTCAATCATAATCTGATGCACTCTTCGTTTGGCGGCAACACGTACCGGCGCATGTTCACGATCAATTGCTGCGCCCACTGCGAAACGCCCACAGAGATTGAGGAAATGGAGAAGTTCGTTGCCGGCGGCGCCCGCTTCTGGAAGGATCAGATGCATTCCGAGATCATGCGCAGTACCGCCTCTCCTTCAAGGATGCGCCATTTGAAACAGGTAATGGAACACGAAAGCCACCTGCCGGCGCTATCTGCCAAGGCGCGTCAGGAAATGGCCGAACCGGCTCGCGGGTAGGGCTATGTCAGACAGGATCAGGATTGGCGTTGTCGGCTGTCGGGTCGGTCGGGCTTGGGTCGCGGGCGCGCACGCGGGCGATGATACGGTTGCGTGGGCGGTCGCCGATCTGAATCAGGATTTGGCGCGGCGCGTGGCGCAAGAGAACGATGTCGCCAGGGTCTACGGAGACTATCGTGAGCTACTGGCCGATGCCGAGGTTGACGCGGTGGGCGTCGCCACCTCGCCCGATGTGCGCAAACCGATGGTGATTGACGCGCTTAGGGCTGGCAAGCATGTGCTGGTGCAGAAGCCGCACGGGCTCAACGCCGCGGATGTCGAGGAGATCAATGCGGTTGCTGCGAGCACTGGAAAGACGCTCGTCTATTCATATTTCATGCGTCACGAGGCCGAAAACAAGAAGAGCCGCCAACTCATTGCTGACGGCGAGATCGGGCGCGTCTACCATGCGCGCGTCCAATATCATTACCTTGAGCGAGGCGTCGACTATGAACCGCCGCCCGGCCGGGAATGGTTGTACCGCTGGGGCCTGAAGGGCGGCGCATTGGGGCAACACGGCTCGCACTACCTCGACCAAGCCTGGTATCTGATGGGCTGCCCGCAACCGTTATGGGCGTTCGCCGTCAGTCACAGCGCGTTTCCCACGCGGCTCAAAGTAGAACGCCACTCCGAAGATTACATTAGTCTTCTGGTGGGCTGCGCCGGCGGCACCACCATCCAGATGGACACTTCGGCGGTCATTGCCACCTGGGCGGACCGGGCGTGGGACTTGCGTTTGCGCGTCCTGGGCACCGCTGGGACAATCGAAGTCGAGTCAACCCGGCTGCCGACGGGTCAGACACGTTCCGGCACGCGACGCCTGTTGGGCGCAATCTATACTGAAGGCGACACCTTTGTAGATGAGCACGCGGAGCACGGCAGCGGGGACTTTGACGGGGAGATCCGCGACTTTGCCGCAGCTATCCGCGGCGAGCAGCCGCCCGATGTATCGCCGGAGGACGCGCTAACCTTTATGAAGCTGCTGGATGCAATCTACCTGAGCGCGCAGACGGGAGAAAAGGTGCAGGTTGCCGCGTAGACGGAGAATTTAGTTTCCCCTGGCCGCCGACTTTTGGCCAAGGCGCGGCGGCGACTGACGAAGTTCACCCGCCTTTAACCACGTGACGGCTCTTTCATTGTCTTCTTAAATTCACGCGCCAGTTCTGCCAGGTGCGTATCGTTTTCCCTGACCTGCTCGAGATGCACCATGCGCTCCGGTCCCGCCGTCGCGATCATGGCCTCGCCGTGAATGCGATCGATCCAGAAACGGGCCTCGCGGCCGAGAACAGTACGCAACTCCTCGAGCCGGTGCTCAGGATAGCGGCGCGAGAAGTTCATCGTGTACATGCGCCGGCGCTCTGAACCACCGAACGCGGCGTGCTTGAGATTGTGGTTGAACACAACGATGTCGCCAGGCGTGGTCTCCAGGATCAGAGCCGGCACGTCAGGTCCCTCCAGCCCCCAAATCTTATTGCTTTCCCGAATCCCCTTCTCCAGTGCATCGGCGTAGGCGTCACCGGCGCGGTGGCTGCCCGGAATTATGCGCAGCGCGCCGCTGTCACGCGTGAGCGGGTCGAGGTAGAAGGCAATCTTGATGCTGAGAATACGATCGGCACTGAAACCGTCGGAATGCCAGCGGGTGTCGCCGGCATAGAAGTTGCCGTCGCCGCTGGTGTAGTTGAAGTCGTCGCCACAGATGCCGGCGGCAATGTCGTGGATGCGCGGATCGTCAAGCAGCGAACTGAGAAACACGCTCTGGTCGGGAAAAGGAAGGATGCAGGACCGCTGCTCGCCATCGTGTTCCTGCCCGTAGTGGCCGCCGCCGTGCGCAGTCCAGATCGTTTCGAATTCGTCTATGATCCTGTCAGCGCAATCCGCCAGTAGCCCTGGAAAGTAGAGAAAGCCGAACGTTTCGAAGAATGCCAACTGCTGCTGCGTAAGTCGAGTCGTGCCCATCGTGATCTCTCCTCTGAAGTACCAGTAACTTCGTCGATTTCCAAACGGAATTGCCAGGTCAGGAAGTCACACGTCTTCGCCCTTTGGCACTACCAACAGAGCCAGGGCCGCGAAATTCCAGGCGGCCAGCTCCGGCAACGCCGCGAACGCGTCCACCTGTGCGTGCGCCAAGCCGGCGGCTAGCGCGGCCAGTATACCGATCCGATGCCATGCGGGCGGCGTACGCAGCGAGCGTCTCAAGACTAACACAATCATACCAAGAAACGCGCCAATCCACACCAGCCCGACGGCACCCCAGCCGGTTGCATATTCAAGCCAGACAGAGTGGGGGTGCAGCAGATTGGGATCGGTCGTTGGCGAAGTGTGCAGGAAGGCAGGATAGTTCCAGTAGAATCCACTGGGCCCCACTCCCAGCAAGGGGTAGTGCCTCCACAGGCTCAAGGCGTCCAGCCAGATGGCGAGGCGGGAGCGGACTGTCTCGATGTTCAGCAGTCGGTCACCATAGACGAGGACAAACGCCAGGCCGACCGCTATTGCCAGTCCGACCACCAGCAATACGGCGACTCGCCTCCCTTGCAGAAAGCGTGCATGACGGCGTCCTGCCGCGGCCATGACCAGGGCGCCAACGGGCAGGCCGAGCAGGATGGCGCCGCGACTGGCTGTCAGAAGCAGCGCCCCTGCCACCAGAAGACAGCCCGCGATCAGGGCGCGCCGCCAGCGCTGGCCAGTCGCCAGGAGCCCTGCGCCGACAAGAAGTGTCCGCAGCAGATAGAGCGCGGTCTGATTAGGTGAAAAGGAGACCCCCATCAGACGGCGCACACCGTCAACCGACACGCCGCCGCCGATCAGCCAGTCGACCAGCCCCATGCCCGCAGCGAGGGCCCCACCTGTGAAGAGGGCCACCAGCACGGACCGCTGCCGATGCGGCTCGGCGGCAAAGAGCCTGATGCCGGCGTACAGCAGAGCCGGCACCGCTACAAACTCCCACAGTCCGTGGTAATAGCCCGGCCAGTGCCAGACGTTGCGGGCGGCCAGGAGACTTATGACAATCCAGGCTGCGACCAGCAGAGTGGCGAATTGCTTATCTCGTACTGCGTAAAATGCATTGCGAATCGGGTAAAGGGCTTTGAGAGCAGGGCTGATGCGCCACTCAGTAGCGCGGATGGCGCGTTGCGCGAGGGCAGGCAGTGTAGCCAGCAACGCGGCGTGGGCCGGCGGCCCAGCCCAGACGGCGCCGACGAGCTGCAGCTCCTTGTGCTGAAAATGGAAGGGCAGCGCGACCGCCGCGATCATCAGCCCTGTCAACGGTTCGGCAGCGATGAGAAAGGCGGCGATGAGCCAGCAGAAGAGGATCAGCGGCGGCCAGACGGCCAGATAGTACACAGTGAACAGGAGCGCCCAGACTGCGAGTTTGGGGAGCGGCGGCCAGCCGCGATAGACCGTCTGCCACTGGCGCAGAGGCAGACGGCGGGACGTAAGTATCGACCACCAGAGGAGAAATCCGGCAGCCAACAGCATCAATGCGAGTCTTGCGTATCGCTGATCGTTGGGTGCGGGCGCTGTGGTGTCAGCTGTTGCCTGCATGGCAGCCAAAAACAGGGACAGTAGCGGTTGCTCTGTCCCGTCGGCAGCGATGAGAGAAAAACCCCACATCGGATCTGAGGGAGGCGCGTCCGGTTGGTCTATCGGCCAGCCCATCGCTGCCAGCCAGGGCCAATTGGCGCGTGCATGCCGGATCGCCTCCTCGGTGAAGCGAAGTTGATCGGCTTCCGAAACGGTCTTCCAGGTATCCTGGACCTGTCGATTCCATCCAAAACGGACCGCCCATAGCGGTGTCTGTTCATCGCCGGCCGCGACCATAACTTGCCGCACCCAAGCCGCGCGGCGGAAGTTGAGCACGTCAACGCGGCTGCGAACGTCTTCCGGCCCGGTCCCGAAGCCGAACGGCTGTACGAGAACGGCATCGAAATAGGGCGCGGCGCCGGCCGCGTAAAGCCGTTGCAGGAAAAAGCCCTCGTCGATCGCGGTGTGTCCCCGGTCCTGGGTAGGCGCCAGCGCGGCGGCCAGGATAACTGCGTCCGGGTCAGCAGTCCGTACAGCGATGGCCGCTTCGCGCAGCAATCGGGCATAGCCGACCGGATCGATCAAACGGTTTCCCCAGTGGGGCGCTATGTTCGGCTCATCCCAGACCTGATAGAAGCGGACTGTGTCCTGGTAGCGGTCGGCGAACGCCGCGGCAAAGCGGGCGAAGGTCTCCGGCGTGGCAGGGGGCGCCAGTCGCGATGGCCAGTCACTGTCGGTAAGTGCTTGGGGCGGCCTATCTCTACTGTCTCGGGCCCAGACGGGGCTGCCGTCCAGGACGACGACCGGCACGAGGCCGGCCCCGGCAATGGCGGACAGCACGTCGTCTGTCCACGCCCACTGAAACGCTCCCGGCCGCGGTTCGATGAGGCTCCAGTCAATACGCTGGCGTACCCAGCCGAAACCGGCGCGGTGCAGGCGATGCAACGCCTGCTGCCGTTGGCGCGGGTCATCGTACTGTTCGAGCTCGACGGTGACGCCGAGAAACGGGATCTGGTCTGCTGAGGAGGAGCCTGTGGGAGCCTCTACGGTTGGTTGTAGACTGCTGGGGTCAGTTTCCCGGAGTTCTCGCAGTGACTGAGCGATTTCTACACCCAGGTAACAGAGAATCGCGTAGAGACAGGTGAGACGAATCAGTCGTATGCTGGTCCGCGCCACAGCATCAGGTCTTACGAACGATTCAGGCAATGGTCAAGGATATTCTGGATGTGGCGCCTCTCCTCTTCGAATGTTGACAGGCGCCTCTGTACAGACCTGATATCGATGACTTGGCCTTGGTCCCGTTCCTCTACTGCCTGTTGCAGAATCTTCAGCAACAGGCCGACAATCCGGCGGCGGCGCTGATACTCAAAGGGCAGATGGGGATCAGAGATCGATTCCGGCAAGGAGCGGAACCAGGCTTCTTTTTCTGCCAACTTGAACTCAAGCCGCAGCGAGGAACTCGCCATCTGGGAACGCGGGGGGAGCGAGTGGGGGGAGGTGGATTCTGGCGACCTCTGCGCATCGTCTATAGGCAGAATGCGACCGTCCTCTGCATTGAGCCAGAGGATCGGCGTTGCATAGTCCACTCGATTCGGGTCATTGATGTACAGATTGTTGCGGGCAATGCTGACCGCGGCGTCAATATGGCCGCGCCCCTGTCCCGATACAAGAGCTTCGTAGACCCCCGAAGCAAAACTCGCGGCGGAGCGGTCCAGGATCTCATAGCGCATGGCTATCACTGCAGGCAGACCACTCTGAAGCAACTGGTGGGCGATGCCTGCAAAGGGGCGGGCACTATCTACACTTCCGGCAAGACAGGCGTTGATAAAGATCAGTTTCACCGATTCTGCCTGCTGCAATACCGTGCGCAGCGTTGCGGCCGAAACGAGGGCAGGGGCGTCATCGGCCCAGAGCAGGAGACCGTCCTCATTGCCGTGGCCGACAAAGTGCAGGACGTCGGGCCAAGTGGTCACCAGACGCTCTCGAATCTGCTGAATCGTAACCCGCCCGTCCAGTTGATCCAGTTTCACGCGGCCGGTCGACAGCTCTGCGAATGCAGAGCGGATCTGTGTGCTCTCCTCTTGTGTGGACAGCTGGTTTCTCTGCTCGCCTCGTTCGGTCCACTGCGGAATGGGTTCGTCCGGTGCACCTGAATCGACCGTCACCAACAGAACCTTCAGCGGCGGCGTTGCCTCCAACGCCCTGGGACGGGCAACATAGCTCACGAGATTCTGGGTGCGGACGAGTGAGATATTGGCGTCGGCGGCAAAGGATTGATTGCGACGGGGATCGTGAAGTGTCTCCCACGGCAGGGCGGCGACCGCGGGAGGATGTAGGATGAGCCTTAGCCGCAGAAGGCCGCCATCATCCAGGTCGGTGCGCGCTTGGGTCCAGAGGTCTCGCACCTGATCACGAATCAGTTCCGAAAAGAGCCTGCTGCCGATTTCGGCCAGGATCTGCTCCCCCTGCGTCTGAAACGGATCACTCAACCTGGACAGGTATTCCTGCCAGACAGGTTGGAGGGCATCCTGACCGAAGGTAGAGGCGCCGCTCAGACCTCGATAGGATGCAAGAACGGCATAGGGCGACCTATCCCTGGTTATAGCAATGTCGAAGTTTTTGTACTGATTCAACTGCGGTTTCCAGTTATTGCTTTTTGTTTTATAGTAACATCATCCTTGCCAACTGGAAACTGGAAGCTGAAAATTGGAGACTGAGAACCAGTATTCGCCGTTTGCGGCCGGCGAGCAACAGAATACCTGGCCATCTGAAGACAGCCATTCAACCTTAGCCGAAATGGGGATGGAACGACCAGGGTCATCACCGGCTGCAGTCGGTCCAAACCGGCGCTTCGTGCAGCGCGTGAGCGTGTTGGCATGGACCGTGGCGGCTACGGTATCGATCAGCCTGTTCTTGCGGCTGCCGACAGTTGTTCTGACCCTGAATGTGCTTGGCTCGCCCATGTCGATCAGGATCAGCGAGACGACCGTCATCGCCGTCTTTATCGCTATGCTCACGGCCAGCGGCACGGAGCGGGCGATCCGTACACATCCTCTTTTTGCCGGGGACTCGATGGGCCATGAACCCGAAAACGCCGGGCACACCTGGCTATTCTGGGGTCTCCCTGCTGCCGTCTCGATTTTGGCAGTGTTGCTGGCGCCAGAGGTCAATACACCGCTCTTCCAGGCGGGTACGGCGTTGTTCAGCGGTGGGGTGATCGCCTTTATTTTGTTCAATTTGTACGCCACCGCAGATCGGGAATCAACGGGCTACCGACAGGCCCGCATCCTGCTCAATGTACTTTCCTACACTGCTGCCCTGGCCCTGTTTCTGTTGGTGTATCAGACCCGAACCCGCAGCCTGCTCTCCGGTTCTCTGATTGCGGCGACGGCGGCGCTGCTGGCGGTTGAACTGCTGCGCGATGTAACGCCACGAGTGAACGTCGTGCTCAGCTATGCGGCGGTAGTTGCACTTGTGCTGGGAGAAGTGGCGTGGGCCCTGAACTATTGGCCGTTGTCGGGCGCAAGTGGTGGGCTGGTTCTGCTGTTGATCTTCTATCTCTTCGTGGGGCTGGCGCGCCACGCACTGCATGAAGGCCATCTCAGCCGCAAACTTGTGCTGGAGTATTCGGCTTTTGCCATTCTGGCGCTGGTGCTGATCGTACTGATCGGACCGGGACTCTAGCTTGCCGTTGCTTGATTTCGACCCCGAATAAACCCTTATATTAGCAGAGCCTTCAGTGCACTAAGTGCCAGAAACCTCTCTGGCCGCTGAGGTTAGACTCTCAAAATTCCCTCGCCACTCGGCGCGCAGATGGGGTTCGGCAGCCAACCGCTGGACAGTCTCGGTCAGCAGTCGGTTTACCGGTGTCTTGATACCGACTTCACGCCCTTGGCGAACGACTGCGCCATTGTACCAGCCTACTTCGCTGCCACTCTTTCCCGCGTCCAAGTCCAAAAACAAGCTGGGCATCTTGCCACCCCTCGCGCCGCCGACGATCCGATGCAGGGCGGGCCGCAGGAGCGCGCGCGGCCCGAAGCGCAACAGGGGGGCGAGTCTACCTAGCGGGTATTTCTCCATGTTCAGAGGGGAGATGTTGGCCGCAGCCATCACGCGCAGGGCCTCGCGCAGGGCGTCGATCTCCAGGTTGGCGATGCGGGGGTCGGCGAAAGTGACGCCAGGCGGCTCGGCCAGGATGGCGCTGGTGGCATTGCCGATCATGTTCATGAGCAGCTTGGACCATTTCATAGCCTGGGCATCTTCGTACACTTTTGTGGGGAGGCCGGCAGCGATAAACTGCGAGGAGAGAGAAGTGAGAAGAGAGGCGTTAGAGTTGCTTCTCGCCCCTTCAATCTCTTGGCGGTATTCCGCCAGGCCGATGGCAAATCCTGGTTTGGTTACCTGGACCACGCCCGGCTCCCGCACTTCGACCGGGGCCGTAATCGTACCGGCGAGGACCCGCTGCGCGCCAAAGCGCGCGGCGACCTCTTCCTCATTGCCGACACCGTTCTGAAGACTGAGAAACGCTGGCGGAAGCATGGATTCGACCGGGGCCAATTCGTCAAGCGCAGTTGCCGTATCGTAGCTTTTGACGGCGAGCACAACGAGGTCGTATGCGGCAGGAAACGCCTCTCGCACGGACGCTGCCGCGCTGACCGAGCGGATCGTTTGCACGGCACCGTCAGCCGCGTGCAACTCCAGACCGCGCGCCTGAAGAGCCGCGGTTGTGCGGGCGCGGCCGACTAATGTCACGCCGTGCCCTGCCGAAGCCAACTTGCCGCCAACAAAACAGCCAATTGCGCCGGCACCGATTATCAGGATGCGAAGAGAGCCCATTGGTCAATTTCCATCCACGGGACGCCGCGTTTGCAGGTCGTAGAGGCCATACGCCGCTGCCAAAAGTTCAATGGGATGGCGCGATGGGAGACCGGTCCCGTGTTCCAGTTGCCAGCGACAGGTCTCAGAATCGCAGGCGGTAAAAGAAACCGGCTCTTCAGTTTGCGCGGCTACAAAATCGAACAGCTCCGCGCCCACGTCCATGGCAATCTGATATTTCTCGGTCTTGTAGCCATACGTGCCGGCGATACCGCAACAGCGGGCGTGACTTTCACGCAGGTCAAGCTCCGGGATATGGGCCAGCACGTCCAGAGCCGGTTTGCCGATGCGATGTGCCCGCAGCTGGCATGGGGCATGATAGGGCAAAATAAAGGGCTGTTCAGTACGGTTAAGTGGACGCAGATCGGAAGGCAGTTGGCCTTGATCCAGACGGTCGCGCAGCCATTCGAAGATATCCCAGGTCGCGAATTTCAGGGCCTGCGTGCCCGCATCGTCCTCGAGGTCGAGCAGTTCCGGCGCCTCTTCCTTAAGAGTAAGCGTGCAACTGGTGCTGGTACCGAGGACCGGGTAACCGGCGCGGACATAGTCGGCAAGGCTGGCCACGTTGCGGCGATGATAGCCCTCCGCCGCGCCAAACTCGCCATTCGAAAGCATCGGCAGACCGCAGCAATTCTGCGGAGGCACCACTACTTCGTACCCGAGATGCTCCAACACCAAGATCGCGGCCATGCCGACAAACGGCTCGTAATACTGGGTTGCGCAGCCGTGAAAATAGACGACCTTGCGCTCGCAGCGCAGCCGTTGGGCGCGGGTACGGACCAACCAGCGGTTGAGCGTTTCATGGTGCCAGCGAGGCAGTGGCGCCTTCTCGGCCACGCCAAAAAGGGCAGCGGCCAGCCGACGGCTCAGCGGATTGTGCAGGATGAAGTTCGCCAGGCCCGGCGCGAAGCTGCCTGCCCGCCCCATCAGTTCATTGCGTCCCAGGAGCCGGTTGCGCAAGGAGAGACCCTGCACCGCCACCATCCGGGCGCGGGCGCGGGCGTTGATTTCGGCGATACGCACGCCGGTTGGACAGACTTCATTGCAGACCCGGCAGCCGGAGCAGTAGTCCACCGAAGCGTCGGGCGAGTGCCCTACGCCGGGCGCGCGGGCAGTGGAGTCAGCGGCGCCCTCGGAATGGGGTGGAGAAATTTCGCGGAATCGTTCCGACTGGGGCGCGGCGTACTTGGGGCCGGGGAAGCTGTCGGTAACTTCGGACACAGGGCAGTAGCTGGTGCAGATGTTGCACTTGATACATGCGTCCAGGGTCATTCCGACTGAATTCAGAGAGACGGTTGGCATAAGGGCGGTGCCTGTGGTTCCTGGCTGGCGGCCAATACAGTCAAAGGGTGTTACTGGCCACTGCTGTTGCCGCGGCGTATCCTGTAGCTAGAGCGATTCCTTCGCGGCTGCGCTCGCGAATCGGGTCGGTGTGGGCGAGGACCGCGCCCGCGGCCCACAAATTATCATAGACTGGCGCGCCGGCCTGGTCCAGCGGACGAAAGCGGGCGTCGACGGAGACACCGCCCTGGAAGACCGGATGGCCCTGCCGGTCCAGGAAGAGTGGGCGCAGCCATTGAGATCGCGTCTGCGGCGCCGACAGAGGCAGGTCGAAAACGGTCTCCTCCACGCGGCCGCAGCGGTCGCCGCGGATGCCGCCGCCGAGGATGCCGCCGGTCGCTAGCAGGAAGTTGTGTGCTCTGTGACGAAGAGGACGGCTTCCAGTCTCGGTTTCTATCCATTCAATGCGCGGACCGGTTGCTTGGACCCCGCACACCTCCATGCCGATTTCAACGCGAACGCCCATAAGGGCTAGTTGGGCGCGCAGCGCCGTGTCCAGACGCATACCCGGCACGCTGGGAGGAAGTGTGGGAATCTCGAATACCGAAAAGCCCGCTCGCCCTCCTTCGTGGGACTGGGAAGTCCGACTGCCTCGATCAACAGTAGCTTCATGAAGTTGTGTGACCAGGCGTGTGTGAGCGTTCAACCCCAGCACGGCGGGGAGGCCCACCCTTTCTCCGGCCTTGGCTACGTCCACGACCATTTCTGCCAGCTTCGCTTGCGTAGCGGGCTGATCCAGCATCCGGGCCACCTGCAGAGGGCTGTTATCACTGCGCTTGGTCAGTGGTCTAAGGGGCACGGTTGCGCTGCGAGCGCGGTGGCCCTGTCTTCGCAGGTTTTCGGCGATCAGCGTCGGGTAGAAATCAGGCATCTCCTCAAGACCGACGATTACCAGAGGCTGTTCATCCTCTAAATTGCCTGCCAGTTGTGCCGTCGGCGCAAGGTAGACCGGACGCGCCGCGCCTACCGGTGAAATGAGCTGGCAGTTTCGCCCAATAGTAGCGTCAAGGACATGCAGGTCTGCCTCAGATTTTTGTGAAATCTGTTCCCCAGACGCGCTGGCAACTGGCAGATCCATGGTGGCGTTGGCGCGTTCGTACGGCAGTCCGGCCGCGGCGGTAAGCCGCTGAAAATCACTTAGTGCTTTCTCAATCGTCTCCACGCCGAGCAGCCGGTAAGGATGTGAGGACGGCAGTTCGGGGAGCGCGTGCATCCAATTCGCGACCTGTTCTTCGCTATTTGGTAGATAGCCCAGAAGATCGATTGTTCCCGCATGCCAGTGCGTCGTCCCCATGCCCTTGGCGATCACTCGAACCCGCAGACCCGCGCGGGCAGCCGTATACGCGGCAAAAAGGCCGGTCAGACCGGCGCCGATGATGAGAAGATCGAGCATGCGTGAAGACTGTTTTTCATTGAGAGTTTCCGGCATTTGGAAATAGAACCGTGCGGCACTCGCGGCCGATTCGGTTTTCGCTTCCTGTTCGAACAGAGTAACTCAAGTAATGTGCCCGAAGATCAGGAATTGGAGTGATAGAAGGACGAAAGCGGACTTTCCGTGTCGTCGACAGGCAAATGATCGGCATTCAGAATACTCAGATAGATCAGTTCGTCCAGTCTCTCCTGGCGAAGCTGCTGTCCCCACAGGATCGGCGTGACGCCCTTCCAGCGTTCCTGCAGAAAGTCCCGCAAGAGCAGATTTGGCTGAGAAAGTTCCGTCTGCGGGTCGATGGCGGCAGAGCGCTGGGGGGCGTTGGCTGCAAGAGTGGGGGCGGGGGCCGTCGCTGAGCGATTGTCGGCGCCTTCTATTACGGAACCGTCGTTGTGATGATGGGCCGGAGATTGCATATGGGCCACCTCCCATTCTCCGGCAACGGGCGGGTTATCGGCGCTACGCATCTCGTGCAGGATGCCAACTGCGCGATAGGTACAGAAGCCGCCCTGACACGGCCCCATGCCAAGGCGTACATCGCGGCGCAGATCGTCCAGGGTGACGGTCGGGTTGCGCTGGGCCGCGCCTTCCAACATCGAACGGGTGACGAGTTCGCACTCGCAGATCAGTTCAGTTTGCAGCTTTTCCTCTTCGACTTCGTTGAGTCGGTGACCGAGCCAGTAGTGTCCCTGTTCGACGCCGGGCACGGTTGTCTCCGCAGTACGGCAAGGGCGAGAGACGCCTAACTGCACGCAGGCCGCGTCGACTACGGATTCAGCCATCAGGCGGAACGTCGTCCATTTGCCACCGGTAATGGTGAGGAAACCGCTGACACCGTCGCGCTGCCGGTGGTCGAGCAGTGCCAGGGCGCGGGTGGCATCGCGGCTGTGTTGCAGCTCTTCCTGCTCGGGCAACTGCGGAGACTGGGACAAATTGCCGCTGTGAATCGGTTCGTCCGATGTTGGCGTTTCCTGGTAGAGAGGGCGGACGCCGGCCCAGGCGCGCAAGATCCGGCTGCGGCTGAGTCCGGGCACCAGTTTGTCGCCTTCAGTCAGCATCAAGTCTACTTCCCACTGCTCAATGGGCAGATTTTCGGGATCTGCCACCTGCTCGTCGGTCGTGCCTATGACACTGACGGTGTGAATCGGCACCAGAATATCGCCGTCACTGGGCATTTTGCAGCGATTTATGACTGTGTTGGTCAGACGGCGGTTGGTCGCCAGCATGACGCCTTTGCCCAGAATCATCCTGACGTCTATACCGGCCAGCGCAGCGACCTTGCCGGACCATGCACCGGCGGCGTTGATCACGAGGTCGGCGTCAATCCGGAACTCTTCGCCCGCTACGGTATCGAGAACGGTGGCGCCGGTCATTGCGCGGTTGCCGTCGCCGCCGGAGAGGTGGAGACCGGTGACCTCGTGATAGGGAAGGAGGAGTGCGCCGGCCTGGCGCGCGGCCTGAGCAGTGGCGTGGGTAGCGAGGAAGCTGTCGGCGGCGGCGTCGGGCAGCTCGAAGACGCGACTGATGCGGGGATTCAGCAGAGGCTCACGCCGCAAAGCCGAATCAGTGGGAATCTCGGTACAGGGAATGTTGAGGCGAACACAGGCGGCCGCGAAACGATCGGGATAGTCGTCCTCATCTTCGGGCGTAACGACGAAAAATCCGCCCGTGTCTTCGATGCAGTGGGTGTGTGTACGGCGCAAGATGCGGTTTTCGCTGCTACATTCGATGGCGCTGTCGACATCCTTCAACACGTATCGTGCGCCGCTGTGCAGCAGGCCGTGGTAGCGCCCGGTCGTGCCGTGGGTCAAGTCGCGTTTTTCGACGAGGATGGTGCGAAAACCCCGCAAGGCGGCATCCCAGGCTACACCGGCGCCGGTTGCGCCGCCGCCGATTACCAGGATTTCCGTTTGCATCCGCTTCATCGGGGGCTATCCAAAGTCGTGGAGGAGTTGGTGGATCTCCTGGGCTCGGCTGCATGTGAGCGCTTTGGCGGCGAGCGCTCTGGCTGAGTCCATGTCCACGCGCCGAATTGCGGATTTGACCATGGGAACGGCGGGGCCGGCCACGCTGATTTCATTCAACCCCAAGCCTAGCAGCAGGGGCTGCACAGACGGGTCGCCGCCGACTTCACCACAGATGGCGACGGATATACCGGCAGCGCGGCCCGCCTCGCAGGTTAGGGCAATCAGACGCAGAACTGAAGGGTCAAGCGGAGTTGCGAGTGTGGCGACAGCGCTGTTAACGCGGTCCGCGGCAAGTGTGTATTGTGCCAGATCGTTAGTGCCTATGCTGAGAAAATCGACCTGCGGCGCGAGGTGATGCGCCAGGAGTGCAGCTGACGGCACTTCGACCAGGACGCCTACTTCGAGCGTGCCGAGCTGGTGACGGCAATGCAGATAGCCGGGAACCTCGTCAAGCAGCTTCAAAGTCTGCTGGACTTCATTCACTTTCGAAATCATGGGGATGAGAATTCGAATGCGTGATACCGGCGATACGTTGTGCGCCAGTTCCACCAAAGCCCGGGCCTGATCGATGAGCATCTGCGGATGGCGAAGCAACAGGCGAATGCCGCGCACGCCGAGGAAGGGATTGGCTTCGGCGGGTTGCTGCAGATAGGAAACCGGTTTGTCGCCGCCGATGTCAAGTAGTCGCACCGTCAGGGAATGGCTGTTTGTGTATGAATGCACATCCTGATAAGCGTCCAACTGCTCGGAAATGGTCGGCGGGCTGGTACGGTGTTGAAACAGATTTTCGGTGCGCAGCAGACCAATGCCCTCTGCACCGTTGGCGTGGATGTGCAGGAGATCTTCGCGGCTGTTGACGTTTACGCGTACGGGGATGCGTTCGCCGTCGGGTGTCAGGGCAGGCTCATGGGAGTGCGAGAGCGCCTCGGCCTGAAAGCGCCGCAGCCTTGAACGGGTCAACTCATACTGTTCGAGCGTCTCCTCATCCGGGTCCACGAGAAGACGACCGCGGATACCATCGACCACGCCGAACATACCGCTGCGTAGTTGCAGAATTTCCGCGCCGGCACTGCAGACGAGGGGGATGCCCAGACTGCGGGCCAGAATGGCGGTGTGGGCGGTGGGCGTGCTGGCGGCCAAGGCAATGCCTACGACGTGGGCCTGGTCAAGATGGGTGGTATCAAAGGTGGTCAAGTCTTCGGCAATCAGGATTGTGCCATTGGGCAGCGGATTCAGCTGGCGGGCGGAAGTGATGCCCTCCAAGCGGTAGACAAGGCGCTGACCTACATCGCGGATATCGGTGGCGCGGCTGGCGAAATACTGGTCACTGAGGTCCTGGAAGAGTTTGACCAGTTGTCCAGTCGCCTGGCGGGTGGCACGGGTGGCGTCGGAACCGGAGTCGATGGCGGCGCGCACTGCGTCGGTCAGTGTGCTGTCATGAAGGATCTCGCGGTGAACGAGGAAGATCTCCGCGGTAGCGGTCTGCCCGATTTGAGCCAGGCGAGCCAGTTCCTCATCTACGAGCAGACGGGCAGCCAGAAAGCGTTCCCACTCCTCTTCGGGGTCGCCAACGAGCGGCACGGGCGTCCCGCCTGAATCGTCGGCGGCGACGGGAGCGTATAGGTATAGGTTGCCGATGCCGACCCCGGGTGCTGCTGAGAGGCCGTGAAAAAGCTGCTGCACAGATATGGCTCGCTGGTTTCAGAAGAGGGAGCAGAGCGCCTCGATGGCTGCGTCAGCGTCCGGGCCAGTTGCGGCCAGTTGCAGGCTATGCCCCTGGCGGGCCTGGAGCTGCATCAATTGGAGAATACTTTTCAAATCGACGGCGTTGCTCTCCCGGCTGAGGTTGGAGGCTGTAATCTGCGCCTGAAACTGGCTGGCAATGCGCACGACATCTCTACCGGAGCGCAGGTGAAGGCCGCGGGGATCACTGACAGTGACCACGACACTTTGGGACAGTTGATGCGGCGGCTCCAACTGTGGAGAACAAGCGTCGGCAGGGGCGGAGTGAGAGTTGCTGCTCTCTCCACTCTCCTGGTGTTGCTCGTTTCTCTCTATTTTCCCCTCTAGAGGGGAGAAAGGTGAAGATTGATTCTCCATCTCAGAATTCCCAGACTGCGATATACCTGGTTTTTTCAACTGGTGTTTGCAAGTTTCGGCGCGGACAGCGCGGCCTCGGCGACAGCGTTCACCGCCTGCAAAGTCTCACCCAGGCTGGCATGGAGCGCGGCGACGATTGCACCCTCCACCAGCGGCGCATTGCTCAGGATACAGTTCTGCCGTTGCTGCTCCGGCAACATTTCCAACGCGATTTCCGCCGACATGACGGCGCTGCCAAGATCCATCAACAACAGCACGCCGTCTTCGCACCAGACTTCCTCAATAGCGGAAAGTATCTTGAAAGCATCCGTGCCGAAAGTCTCACGGTCATCCGAAAGCCCTCCGGCCTCACTTATGCCAAGCTGGTCTCCGGCCATCTGTGCCGCCAGTTCATGCACGCCCTGGGCAAGTTTGGCGCTGTGGGAGACGATTACCAGACCGATCACGATTGAAACTCCGGGGGCCGGTAAGAGTAAGGACGGGTCATTTCAGTTCTCACTGCACCCAAGCAAGCGTGCGTTCGACGGCTTTCTGCCAGCCG
The DNA here is from genome assembly GCA_963662575.1 of Caldilineaceae bacterium. GTDB lineage: Bacteria > Chloroflexota > Anaerolineae > Caldilineales > Caldilineaceae > Bin5. The sequence continues at coordinate 2,437,183 of OY759723.1, read as the reverse complement.
GCGTAGCCCTGCGCCCGTTCGGATTCGCCGATCTGCGGTTGCCAGACCTTGTCCACCCGCCATTGCCGGCGCAGACTTTCCAGGTCGGGCCAGAATCCGACGGCCAGGCCGGCTGCATAGGCCGCGCCCAGGCTGGTCGTCTCGGCAATGCGGGGCCGGATCACCTCAGTGCCCAGAATATCGGCTTGCATTTTCATCAGCACGTCATTTACCGTGGCGCCGCCGTCCACCTTCAACTGGCGCAGTGGCACGCCGCTATCGGCGTTCATCGCCTCCAGCACTTCGCGAGTCTGGTAGCAGATGGATTCGAGCGCGGCGCGCACGATGTGGGCCCGGTTCACATAGCGGGTAAGGCCGACGATGACGCCGCGGGCGTCGCTGCGCCAATGGGGTGCAAACAGGCCGCTAAAGGCTGGGACCAGATAACAGCCGCCGGTATCGTCAACGCTCTGGGCGATCTCTGCGGTCTCGGCTGCCGAACTAATCAGTTGCAGTTCGTCGCGCAACCACTGCACGGTGGCGCCAGCCATTGCAATTGAGCCTTCGAGGGCGTAGACCGGCGCCGCCTCGCCCATCTGGTAGCAGACCGTTGTCAGCAATCCATTACGGCTGTGGACGATCTCTTCACCGGTGTTCAGAATCATAAAACAGCCGGTTCCGTAGGTGTTTTTGGCCTCGCCTGGACTGAAACAGGTCTGACCGACTGTCGCTGCCTGCTGGTCGCCCAGATTGCCGCAGATGGGAATGGCGGCGGCGAAGGGGCCATCCGCGGCGGTCATGCCGTAGAAGGCCGGTGCGCTGCTGGGCCGGATTTCCGGCAACAGTGAACAAGGAATATCCAGGATTTCCAGCAGTTCGGCATCCCAGGCCAATGTTTCCAGATTCATCAGCATTGTACGGCTGGCGTTTGTGGGATCGGTGACATGCACACCGCCGCCGGTGAGTTGCCAGATCAGCCAGCTGTCAACTGTGCCGCAGATCAGTTCGCCGGCGTCGGCTTTGGCCTGGGCGCCATCTACGTTTTCCAGAATCCAGCGAAATTTGGGACCGGAGAAATAGGTCGCCAGGGGCAGACCGGCCTTCTGCCTGAAGGTGGACGCGTGGCCCGCATCCTCCAAGCGCCGACAAATGCGGTCGGTGCGGGTATCCTGCCAAACGATGGCGTTGCAGACCGGTACGCCTGTACGGCGATCCCACATGACGGCGGTCTCGCGCTGGTTGGTGATGCCTATAGCGGCGATCTGGCTGGGGTGGACGTCACACTTGGACAGGGTCGCCCGGATCACGTCTTGGGTCTGCTGCCAGATTTCCAGCGGATCATGTTCGACCCAGCCGCTGCGAGGGAAGATCTGCTCGTGTTCCTGCTGGTCGAAGCCGACAATCGCACCTTTCCGATCAAAGAGCATGAATCGGGTGCTGGTCGTGCCGGAATCGATTGCGCCAATCAGTTGAGGCATCAGTCTGTACCAGTTATTATGAACACCTCGGCAGCGGTTTCGAACAGGAAGTAGGCGCTGGTGGCGCCCGGGTCCTGATGACCGATGGAGTGCGGGCCGAGGTAACTGGCGCGTCCTTTTCTGGCCTCAATTTCAATTGTATGTTTCATGCCCAGATGGGCGGCCTGGCGGGCTGCGGCGAGGACAACGGCTGCGCTTTGCTGGGTTGCCAGCGCTGCCTCCATCGCCTCCACCGCCGGCTGGATTGTATCGATCATGGTCTTGTCATCGGTTTGGGCCTTGCCCCGCTGCTGGAGTCCGTCCAGTCCGTAGCGGAACATCTGCGTCAACTGCGCAAGGTCGACCGAACTGCCGTTTGTGGGGCTGGTGGCGGCGCGCAGGAAAAAGGTTCCGTACAGTGGTCCGGCAGCCCCGCCGACCCCGCTGATGAGCGTCATGGCGACCGAACGCAGGAAGGAACCTATATCTTCAGTCTGCGCTTCGTCCTGCAGACGCTCCTGCAGCTTTCCCATACCGCGACGCATATTGACTCCGTGATCCGCATCGCCGATTGCTGTATCCAATTCGGTGAGATGGTCTTCGTTCTCGATGATACGAGCGGCGTAAACCAAGAGCCATTTGCGAAGTTGTGTTACTGTGATCTCCTGACCCATTTTCGTAATCCGTTATGCAAATACAGTTTCTTCACCAGTGCAGGGCGGGCGTATGGACGGGCGCATCCCACAGGTCCAGCAGTTCGTTGTCCAGTCTCATCAGAGTCACAGAATACCCACCGCGTCCAAGGCTGGTCAGGTAATTCCCGATCAGTTGGCGCTCAACGCGAATCCGGTGTTCGACCAGCATATCGTGGATCGCCTCGGAGAATAGATACAGCTCCAGAGGCGGTGTTCCCCCCATCCCGCTAATCAAGAGCAGTGCGCGATCGCCGGCAGCAAAGGGCAGGTCATCGAGTATGGGCTGTCCGACCAGGCCGACGATTTCCGGCATTCCTTTTTTGACTGACCGCACTTCGCCAGGTTCACCGTGAATGCCTACGCCCAGCTCGATCGAATCGTCGGCCAATCTGACGCCGAGGCCGTTGCGAGGGAGCGTGTTCACATTGGTGCCGATCCCCATACTGCGGGAAGCGGCGACAGCCCGCCGCGTCACTTCCACGGCGGCGTCGAGCGTGTATCCGGATTCGGCGGCAGCCCCGGCGATCTTACAGGCCAGCGGTGCCGCGCCGAGCCCGCGGCGGTTGGTGACGTCAGGAATCGAAACGTCATCGTTGACGAGCACATAGCGGGTGTCAATTCCCTCCTGCAGAGCCATCTCGATGGTCAGCTCGGTGTTGAGCACGCCGCCGGCATAGTTCTTGACAACAAAAAGCACGCCTCCACCGTGGTCGACCGAATGAAGGGCCGCCAGCAGCTGGAAGGGCGAAGGACTGGTAAAAATCGGGCCGGGGCAGGCGGCATCCAGCATACCAAGACCGACATAGCCGATGGGCAAGGGTTCGTGTCCACTGCCGCTGCCGCTGATGACCGCGACTTTTCCGGAACGGGCCGAGACGGTTCGCTCCACAAAGTCCGGGTCAAAATGTACTTTGATTGTGTCCGGATGACACAGCGCCATGCCGCGCAGACTCTGCGTAATGGCGCTGCCCGGTTTATTCATCAGGCTTTGCATGATTCATCTTCGGCAATGCTCTGCAACACCACGGCCATTGTAGCCTGAAGTGCTGCATTTTTCAACGCTACGGGTGGTTAGTGGTCGGCGGCGGGCGCGGAACAAGCTGACTGCTACCCAGGATCGTAACTACTAAGCCATATCCAGTGCCTGTGTGGACCAGACCTTCAGTCACGCCGCCATTCAGGCTATCTCATCGTGTATTCGTTGGCGGCCGCCACCTGGTTGAGCCGCACTGCTGGAATCGAGACGTACGGTCGATGAGGCATGTTTTTGGAGGGGGGCGTTGCGGGGGCGCAGCCCCTGCACAAGGGAGGGCCGCAGGCCCGACCGCCCAAAAAACAGAGAGTAAAGGAAGAGTAAACACCTTCGCTCGCCTCATTCAGGATCGCAAATCAGTCGTGGCTGAGTAGTTACCCAGGATCAGAAAGAAGCCCTTCGTCAGCGCCCAGTTCGTCGGCCAAAGCTGCAAGCTTCTGCCAAGTCCCTTCTTCGACGTAGATGCCATCCACGCGTCCCTGCTGCGTTCGCAAGTACTCCAATTCGCCGGGGTAATAGACGCGTTCAACCCCTTCTGCAGGCGGGGTTGCCGTCAGATATTGGGCGAATTCAGTTACTTCCTGTTTGAACTCGGTCAAAGGACGAAAGGCATCAACTTGAAATACGGCCATGAAGCAGCCGTCATTGTGGCGGCCCGTCGGTTCGATCCCGAACCCGAGGCCGGTGAGCAGCCCGGAGAGTATCTCGACCATCGCGGACAACCCGTAGCCCTTGTGTCCTTCCGAGCCGCCCAACGGCAGCATGGCCCCGCCTTTGCGAGCGGCGGCAGGGTCGGTGGCGGCGCGGCCCTCGCTGTCGATCACCCAGCCGGTCGGAATCGACAGCCCGCGCTCGATGGCAACCCCCAATTTACCGCCGGCGACAGCAGAAGTCGCGATGTCAATGTAGAAGGGACCGTCCAGATTGGAGGGGACGGCGATGCAGATTGGGTTCGTGCCCAGTCGAGGTTCGCGCCCGCCAAAGGGGGCAACGCTCTTGGGGCCGCGGCCGGAGTCAGCGGTCATCAGCCCGATCATGCCGGCTTGGGCGGCCATTAATGGATAATCGGTCAGACGCCCGACGTGGCCCTGGCGCACGACAGTGGCGGCAGCGACGTTTTCTTGGCGCGCTTTGTCGATGGTCAGTTGCATCGCGCGTTCGGATACCGTGAATCCAAAGCCCCAGTTTCCGTCTACGACCGTTGTGGCCCGGCTTTCCTGAATGATGTCAAAGGGAGCGCCGGGCTGCATGTGTCCCCGTTGGATAGAGGCGATGTAGCCCGGTATGTGAATCACACCGTGAGAGTCATGGCCGGCCAGATTGGCGCCAATCAGGTGGCGAGAGACGATGTCGGCTTCGGCGGCGGAAGCGCCCGCGGCTACCAGAAGTCCTCCTGCGATCCGTTCGAGTCGGTCGGCGGCAATCTTTGGCATGATGCATACTCCAGTTGCCCGTGGTCAGCTGGCAGCGTAGTCAGCTGGAAGTGTGGTCAACGGCCCGAGGTAAATTGACGGTTACCTGCTGGAAAACTCAGGACGTCCCAGAGCGTCGGTGGAGTCGCGACGCTCATAGTAGTTGAAATGTCCGCCGGCATCGGCGAGGATACGTTGCCGGGCCAGGGCGACACGGTCCTGGCTGCGATCGGCGATGTTCACCTGGCAGGCAGGGTCGGTTTCGAGGTCAAACAGTCGTGGGTCCAACCTCTGCCCCGTGAACGTGGAAACCTTCGGCGGCTGCGTCTGCCAGCCAAGAAGGCTGAAGAACCAGTTGCGGTCATCGCGGTACCAGACGGAGTTGCCATAGCGGCAAGTCAGATATTCGCGAGAGGTGAAATCGCCACCTTCTTCAAGCAGCGGCAGGAGGCTCTGGCCTTCAACCGGGTGGGCCGACTGTTGCCGGGTCGCCGCAAGAATTGTCGCGGGAACGTCCAGGGTGTAGACCAGTTCGTCCCGTACCTGGCCTGCGCCCAAACCGGCGGGATGGCGCATGAGCAGAGGAATGTCCATGGTGCCGGGGTACATATAGTCGGCCGGCTTTCCCATGATTTTGTCGGGATTGTCACCGAAATTGGTGCCGTGATCGCTGAGGAAGAAAATCAGCGTGTTTTCCCGCAATCCGAGTCGGTCGACGGTATCCAGGAGACGGCCGAACCAGGTGTCCACCATCGTGACCAGCCCGGCATAGTTGGCGCGGATGCTGGGGATGCGGTCGGCGTACTGACTGGCAAACGGCCCGTAGGAGGCAGTAAGGCAGATTGGTTCGCGTTCGGCGCGGCTGCCATAGAGATCATAGTAATGCAGGGGCGCTTCCCAGGTTTCGTGGGGGCTGAAACTGTCGACGTAGAGATAGAAAGGAGAGGTGTCCTGGCTGCGGCCGGGTGGGTGGTTGTCCCGCAGAAAATCGATGGCCCGCTGGAAGGTGCGGGCGGTCGGCCATTCTTCCTCGGGCTGCTGGGGCCGCACATTGACGAGATGCGCGGCGATCCGTTCATTGCTGCCGGCGCGATAGCGGTCGAACAGAGCCGGGTCGGCGTCGGCAACAGCATGCCAGCGGTCTTCGGCCTGGCCGCGCACGAATTCCCACTGCTGGAAGCCGCGGGTAAAGTTCATTCCCGGCACAAAATAATGGGGCACGTCAGCGACGAATCCGGTATGGTAGCCGGCCTGCTGCAGCGTTTCAGCGATGGTGCTTTCCTCGGCGGACATCGGCTGCCAGCCAGGCATGTAGACGTTGTCCCAGGGGACCGCCTTATAGTCGTTGAAGGGGAAGGCCCGACGACCGCTATGCAACGTGCGCCTGGTGGGAATAGTGGGTAGGCATTCGGGGTGGGCACGGGAAAAGCGGACGCTCTGGCGGGCAAAACGATCGATAGACGGCGTGTGAATCCACTCGTTTCCATAGCAGCCAAGAAACGCCGTGCGCAGCGTATCGGCAGTGACTACGATTATGTTTGGCTGCGTTTGGTCATCGCTGTTCATTTTCGGCGTTGCCCGGATAGGTGAATTTATTGAATGAGCCGTTCCAGAAGTGTCAGTTCACTTGTATTGGCAGGTACCCAGCCTTGAGCGCCGTTATCAAGTCGCACATACCACCAGACGATGGTATCGCTATTCCCTTCCAGCCAGATCGGGCCGTTGAGAATTGTCATATGATCGGCGTTTTGCAGATCGAGGACGATGCCGCCGGCTTGTGCCCCGGCTTCGGTGCGCAGTGAGATCTTATACGCGGGCAGGAGCCGGACACGATCGCCCACATTCATCGGGATTGCGTTGCGACTGGCAGGCAACCCATTGGTTTCGGAGATAAGGACATCGGGTCCAGCGGCCCCGGAGGATGACCCGACCGAAAATGCGGCCGACGATCCAGACTGGGTCAGGTCTCCGGATAACCATTCATTGAGGAACCAGCCACTGAACAGCGCAGTGATCGCGAATAGTATAGCACCCACCAGCAAGAGCGAGTTGCCCGACGCCGGCGCCGGCGCCACACCGGCATTTGCGTTTCTCGCCCTGGGCTGAACCGAAAGCGGATCGCTTTCCAACTGCATCCGCAGGGGGTAAAGACGAACAGGTCGGTCGCTTTTGTAGCGGTCTTCTATGAGGCGAAGGCTCTGGCGCACGGCAATCTCATAGAGCGCGTCGGCAGAAGTGTTGTTCATGTGGATTTCGGCGCGCACGGGTCGTCCGCGTCGGTCCATCAGTACAAGCAGGCCGGCCAGGGGGGCGCCTTGCAGGTCGGTCAGATTGTAATAGTCGGCGCGAATTCCCTGAAGGTCGGCGTGTGGTCTGAACCTGCGAATCACACTCAACGTACCTGGGTTTCTCACGGCCTCAACCATCGTTCTGTTCTCCAGCACACTTCAATACTTGCCACCGCTGCTCGCCCTTTTACTCCCTGCTCGCCTTTCTTTCGCGTAATCGCGGATGTGTAGGCCAAAGTTCTTTGTTCTGAAGCAGTCTTCGAATCGTCGTTTTTCGTCGACTACCAGGCAGTTGACTGCCAAGATACTCTATTCGGGAAGTTGCAGGGAAACGATTCCGGCAACCTGAACCGACTCTTCACCGTAGAGGACAATGCGCAGGTCGAATAGGCTGGGCAAGTCCGGCCTCAGCATACCCTGCCAACGCAGACTATCACCGGTTTTGCGAAACGGGAAATCGCCGGTAGGGATACCCATAATTTCGGCGCCGCGCTCGTCGAGCCCGGCATAACCGAAGGTTGTGCCCTTGAGGAGATCTCCCGGGGCGGCTGACCCAGTGTATGTGATTTTGAGAGGTGTCCCCTGCAAGGTCATGGTTGGCTGATGTTTGGGCCGGATGTCCTTTATCACTGTGCGATGAACACCGGCGGCGCGGACGTACCCTTCCGCCACCCGATAGACGCGCAGACGCAGCATATAGTCGACGCTGCTGATGTTAGGCCAGGGGCCATCGAAGTCGAGCGAGTCGCCGGCGATGCGCTCTGCGCGCAGGCCGGAGAAGAGAAATTCGGCGCGCCCGTCAACGATTCCGGTCAACTGAATATCGGTGCCGCGGATAGAGTCGCCGACATCTATCCGCATTTCGGTCGGCCCGGCGAAGGCGATCGCGTTTTCGGGGACAGGCAGGCCCGGGAGGTCGCCAAGCTGCGGCAGATTGGCGATCTCGCTCAAGTCCGGCAGCCCCAGCTCTCGCAACAGGTCCAGGTCAAAGCCGGGAAGTTGATCCAGCAGGTCATCGACGCCTGGCAGTGAACGCGGCGAGGGCGGCCGAGGCATTTGGGGCGCGCCGGGCAAATCCGGGAAGCTGCAGGCGGCCAATAGCACAAGCGCGATGAGAGTAGAAGTAAGCAGGCGCAAAAATCTCACTGACAGGCACTCCTGATTAGCATTGCGTATTCGTAGTCTTTTTGAAGCCTTCGCGCTCCTCTCCGCCAAGACCCAGTCCTTTTCTTCTGCTTCTGCCCGGTCAACCCGGCCAGAGAAAATCCATCCAGGCAGGCCCTTTGGGCTACGGCTGCGCCAGGAAATGTCTCGCAGGCGGCGTTCATTGTGCAGGGCGCTCGACGCCATAGATGCGATAGCCGTTTACCAACATGCCGCCATCGACTGCTATCCGTTCACCGGTGATGAAACTGGACTCGTCCGAGGCCAGGAAGACGGCGGCGGCCGCGATCTCGTGCGGTAGGCCGTTGCGGCCGAGTAGCGTATCATCGGTCGGGCGCGGAGATTCCAGATGCGGCGGGCGGGTTTCGATGGGACCGGGAGCGATGGTGTTGACGCGGATATTGTAAGGAGCCAAATCGGTGGCCGCCATGCGGGTCAGCGACTCGACCGCGCTTTTGGCAGTGACATAAGCTGCGCAGCGGGGCAGAGGGACGTTGCCATTTATGGAGGAGATGTTGATGATATTTCCCCTGCCAGCCTTCGCCATGACACGGCCCGCCAGTTGTGAACAGATAAAAACCGCTGTCTGATTTACGCTGACCACGTGATCCCAGACTGACTGGGATATCTCGAGGAAGTGGCCGTTTTCGCCGAGGACAGCGGCATTGTTGACCAGGATGTCGATGCAGCCAAAACGGCGAACCGTCTCGTCAACCAATAGTTCTACGTCAGGACGGCTGGATACATCGGTCCTGACAAAGATGGCATTGCCGCCGGCACTTTGCAACTCGGCATGGACGCGCCGCCCGGATTCCTCATCCTGCTCGGCAATGACTACACTCGCCCCCTCTTCAACAAACTGTCTGGCGATCGTTCTGCCGATCCCGCGGCCGCTACCGGTAACTATGGCGACTTTCTCCTTCAGCCGCATCTTCCTTCCTTCCACTACGGATTTTCAGTGTACAGTAGTCACCCCCGCTTGGCAACTGAAAGTTGAAAACTTGCCTCAGAAGATGCCGGACAGGTCCAGGCGTTTCGCCAGCCGGTCGGCGAGCAGCACAAGCACCATGCCCACAAGTCCATTGAAGAGACCGGCGGCTGTCGTAAAGTCGAAGCGCGCCTGGCGGATGCCCACTCGATATATAAACGTTTCGATCACGTCGGCGGTAGAGAGTATCATATTGTTCTGCAGGATAAAGATCTGTTCGAAACCGACATTGAGGAAGAAGCCAATTTGCAGGATAAAGAGAGTGACGATGGTCAATGCCAGGCCGGGCAGGGTCACATGGCGCATCAGCTGCCAGCGGTTGGCGCCGTCAATTATGGCAGCCTCGTACAGGGTAAGGTCGATGGTCGAGATGGTGGCCAGATATATGATTGCGGCCCAGCCGGTCTCTTTGAGCAATGATGAGATAATGACAATCGGTTGAAAGAGAGCCGGCTTCTGGAAGAAGGCGACCTTTTCCATGCCAAATGAAGAGATGATGTTGTTGATCAAGCCGTTGGCCGGCGACAGTACGATATAGAGTATGGCGCCGTAGATCACCCAGGAAAGGAAGTGAGGCACGTAGACGACGGTCTGGACAAAACGCTTATAGGCCATGTGGCGAATTTCATTTATGAAAAGCGCCAGAATGATGGGGGCGGGGAAGGTGACAAGCAACTTGAATGCAGCAATGGAGACGGTGTTGCGGAGAACGCGCACAAAGGCCGGGTCGTCGAAAAGAGTGTTGAAGTGGGTAAGTCCAACCCAGGGGCTGCCCCAGATGCCCCTCATCAGCTGATACTTCTTGAAGGCGATGATGTTGCCGAACATGGGGTAGAAGCGGAAGATGATGAAGAAGACAAAGGGCAGGACAAGCATCAGGTAGAGATAGCGGTACGTCCAGGCGTTGAAGAGAAATTGCGCCCAGAAGCCCCGGCGGCGCCCCGATGGTCCGATCGACTTGGAAGCGGCTGATGTTGCCACGTTGCCATCCTTTTGCGGCTGTGGCCGGCGGCCAGTTGCTGCGCTGGCCACCGACCACTGATTACTGTCTACTGCCTTCTATCTACTATCTGCTAGATTTCGTTGACCTGCTGGGTGAGCAGCGGGCCACCGTTCTTTTCAAAGAAGTCGAGCCACTCGCTCCAGCCCTGGTCGAGGTCGATGGTGCCGGCTACTGCCTGCGAGATGAACTCGCCGAAACGGGTTTGCAGACCGGGCCAGTGCTCCTTGTCGGCGGCAACGGGCCGCGGCTTCTCTGTGATCTTGAGGTAGTCCTGCGAAATAACCTGGGCAGCGAGCGCTTCCTCGGAATACTTTGCCGCGAGCATATCGTCGAAATGCTTCTTCATGTCGGCCGGGAAAGTGGGGAACGGCTGCACACCTCCCAAGGTCCCGATTGTCAGCCAGAGACCCCAGAAGACGTTGATGTCCTGGACCTCATTCTGTTTCTGGGACCATTCGTCTCCCATGGCCTTTTTCTCTTCCGGCGTGTACTCGACACACCATCCGTTCTCGTTTAGACCTTTATTGGTCACGCCGAGCACGCCTTCGCACATGATCTGGGAAGCGATTTCCGGGGTGAAGAACCAGTCGATGACGCTCACACAGTCTTCGGGATGCTCGGCAGTGATGGGAACAACGAAGCACCAGGGCCAGCCCTCGCCAGTATAGCCGCGCCCACCCGGTCCTTCGGGGGCCGGTCCGGCGACGACAGTGGCTTCGGGAGCGACGGTTCTGATCTGTTCCTGGCCGAAATCGACGGCGCTCCAGGCAGTATAGACGTTGCCAGCAATTCCGCCGCGGAAGGCGTTGTCCTTCTGACCGAGCGGGATGCTGATCGAATCGGGATGGAATCCGCCGTCAGCCCAGACAGAGCTCATCCAGGCCAGGGCGTCTTTCATGCCCGGCTGAACCCAGTCCAGCGCCAACTCTCCGTCCCGATCTCGCCAGAAGCCGTTGAGGTGATGGCCGACAGCCACGCCAAAGGCATGGAAGAAGTCGTCGTCGAAGCGGACTGAGTTGTATAGCAGGCGGCCATAGGTGTCGTCCTGGCCATTGCCATCGGGATCGCTGTTGGTGAAGGCGCGCAGCACTTCGCCGTACTCATCGATCGTTTCGGGAATGCCGAGGCCGAGCGATTCGAGCCAGTCGCCGCGGTACTGGCTGCACCAGATGTTCAGGTCGTAGATATTGTGCGTGACGGCGTATTGCATGCCATCGTAGACGGTGGAGGCCCAGGCCCCTTCGGGGGTGACGGCGAGGATGTTCTGGCCGAACTGTTCCAGCAGCGGCCCGGTTTCGATGATGATCTCGTTCTCCATCATCAGCGGGATGTCATTGAAGGCGTTGCAGAACTGCAGATCGGCGAGGTCGCCGCTAGCGATCTGGACGGGGATCTTGTCCAGGTAGGCTGCGTAGCTGACCCAGCGGTTCTCGAACTCAATGTCGGGGAAGTTGGCGCGCAGCAGCATCATGCGCTGCGACTTCTCGGAGGCCTCCACACTGCCTCCGCCGATGTGGGAAATGGAAATGGCCTTTTTCTCGCCGGCGGCCATATCAGAGTCGGCCATGTCCGACTGGTCGGCGGGCGGGGCGCAGGCGGCAAGGTAGGCGCTGAAGGTGCCGACCCCCATCAATTTGAGGGCTTGGCGGCGGGTGAACTTGGATTGTACAGACATGTTTGAATTCCTCCTGTGGGATCCGAATTCTGGATCGAGTGAAAGAGACAAACTTCGCTTCACGTCAGCTAAAACAGATGATTCTCGGAAACACGGTGAATGAACGAACAAAGGGAAACCGGTTCGCAGCGTTACCTACCCTTTAATGGCGCCCAGAAGGATGCCTTTGATAAAGTAACGTTGGAAGAATGGATAGGCGATCAACATTGGGATCGCGGCGATAATGACGCTAGAGGCCTTGAGAGCTTCCATGCCGGCCAGCCGCTCAAAATCATCGGCGCTTGCAGTCTGCGTGGCGAGCTGCATGGACCAGATCATGTCGCGCAGGATCACTTGGAGTGGTTGTTTGTTGCCGTCGTTGATGAAGAAAATTGCCGGCAGGAACAGATTCCAGTTGGCGACGACGTAGAACAGGGTCAACGTAAGAAGGACGGGGACGGAAAGGGGCAGCATGATATAGATGAGCACCTTGAAGTCGTTGGCCCCATCGATGATAGCCGATTCTTCCAGTTCCTTAGGCAGCGCTTGAAAATAACTCTTAAGCACGATCATGTTGAAGGTATTTATCGCATACGGCCAGATGAGCGACCCCCAACTGTCGATGAGGCCTACCTCACGCACAGTGAGGTAGAACGGAATGAGGCTGGGAGGAAAGATCATCTGGAAGACGATCAAAGCCATGATAATACCACGGCCCGGCAGGTAGGTACGCGAGAGCGGATAGGCGCACAGAATGGTCATGGTCATCTGCACCAGAGTCGCGTAGAAGGTGATGAGGAAGGAGTTGCGATAGGCCAGCCAGAAAGTGCCGCCTACTATAAGGCGTTCGTAGGCATCCATGGAGAAGCCAACCGGCCAGATGTAGACTTCTCCGCGGATGATTGGGGCTTCGGCGCTGAAGGAACGGGCGATGGTATGGAGGAAGGGTGTCACTGCGATGAACGCGAAGATACCGAGACCCAGATAGATCAGGATCGACTCGAGGCGGAATTGGAAACTGCGGGAAGCGATCATATAACACCTTAACACCGGCGGCTGGTTGTCAGTAGCTTGTAGCTAGCACACTCTCTGGAGCCAGTTCACAGCTAATGGGACGCCTGGAGTATTCAACGTTCACGCCGCCCCTGCTCAGCAAATCTCGCGTTGCGAAAATAGGGCAAACGCCGTCTTCGGCTCGACGGGGCGCGGTGGAGGCGCCTGATTTCAGTTGAGGAGGAACTGTAATGCTTCGTGAGTGCGCCTGTTCTGGCAGGGGGCGCGTGCAGGAAACAAAACGACGTGCGCAAGCAATACTAACATAGAGGGAAAGAGTTGCCAAAGCATCTCAAGAAATCCGGTTTGTCGCTGAAGGGCGTCGAGTTTCTGGCTTCCGCAGGACTGCAGTGCGTAGTGAGGGCGAGACGCCCACGATTTTGAAGGCGTTCGGGCGAGGGGGTTGAGGGAGGGACAATGTCAGGTTGGTGAAACGGAACCAGCTCTACGAACAGTTGACGAGCGTTGGACGAGAGATCACGAGAGTTTGCGAGAGTTTACGAGAATAAACGCGTCTCGCAAATGAATAGAGATTAATGGAAGATTGTCGATGGGGGTGCGGCGCGTGTCGACGCCAATTACAGCGGGTGCGCTATTCAATGACCGTTGCGGGACCGGTAAGTGACGTCAGTATGCGCCGATCTCGGTAAGTCGATCGTCGTCGATGCCGAAGTGGTGCGCGATTTCGTGGCGGACGACCCTTTGGACGAGTTCGTGGACTTCCGAATCGGTGCGGCAGCGCATGAGAATCGGGCGGCGGTAAATGCTGATCTTGTCCGGCATGACCAGGTTGTAGCCGTGTGTTCGGTCGGTCTGGGGGATGCCCTGGTACAGTCCCAAAAGATGGCTGCGCTGACGCACGCCCACGGACTGGAGGACGGCGCGGTCGGGCCACTCCTCGACGACGATAGCTACGTTCTCCAGACAATCGAGGAAAACTTCGGGCAGGTCTTCAATTGCGCGCAGTACCAGTTCGTCGAACTTATCCTGGCTTCGGTTCGGTTTCATGTGGCTATGCGAAAGAGTTACTCTTCGCTGTCATCCTCGAGTTTGCACTGAACCAACGGCCCTTCAGGGTCGCTTCCGCTGTGATACTTATAAGTTTCGCCGTCAGTTTCCAGTACGATCAGGTAACCCGGTGTGATCATCTGCGCATACATCCCGTCCGGCTCCGGACAGCCGAGGCTGGTGTCGCTCCATTCCACCTCTTCGGTGCTGACAACGGTGATCTCATCGGCGGCGGCGCTTGTTGCCTGAATGAGGTCCTCTGTGGCCCGTTCGACCAGGCGGGAAAGGACATCTTCCCCGACCATTTGGATCGCAACTTCGACCATCTCCGACGCGGCGGGCGTTCCGTCTTCGGTGCACTGCACCAGTGGTCCATCGGGGTCGGCGCCGGTGTGGTAGTTAAATGTGTTGCCGTCGGATTCCAGGACGAGCAGGTAGCCCGGTGTGATCACCTGGGCATACATCGCGTCTGGATCCGGGCAACCGAGACTGGAGTCGCTCCACTCAACCTCTTCGGTGCTGACAACGGTGACTGCGTCGGACTCGGCACCGGTTGTTTGGACCAGGTCATCTTTGGCCCGTTCGATCAGGAGGGTCAGCGCGCCTTCGTCCATTATGATTACTCCTACGGATTCCGTTGGGAGGGTGAGAGCCGCGCTTGCGGGCGTCCCGTCTTCGGTGCAATACACCAGAGGTCCTTCGGGGTCGATCCCGGTGTGGTAGTCATAGGTGTTGCCGTCTGATTCGAGGACGATCAGGTAGCCAGGCGTGATCATCTGGGCGTACATCTTGTTCGGCTCCTGACAGCCGAGGCTGGTGTCGCTCCACTCTACCTCTTCGGTGCTGACAACGGAGATTGCGTCGGACTCGGCGCTGGTTGCCTGCATCAGATCCTCTGTCGCCCTTTCGATCAGACGCGGCAGCACGTCGTCAGCATCCATTTGGGTCTCTTCTTCGGGCTCCTCGGTGGGAACGGCAGCCACACCTGCCGGCGTCCCGTCTTCTGTGCACTGCACCAACGGTCCTTCGGGGTCTGCCCCGCTGTGAAAGTCGTAGGTAGTGCCGCCGCTCTCCAGAACGATCGCGTAGCCCGGCGTTATCATCTGGGCGTACATCTCATTCGGATGCGGGCAACCGAGGCTGGTGTCGCCCCACTCCACTTCTTCGGTGCTGACAAGGATGATTTCATCGGCCTCGGCGCTGGTTGCCTGCACCAGGTCCTCTTTGGCCCGTTCGATCAGCCGGGACAAAGTTTCATCAGCCTCCTCTTGTACAGCGGTCGGCTCGGCTCTCGGTCCAAAGAACCGCCGGATGCCGCAGGCGCTCAGCGACAACGAAGCGACTATGAGCGCGGCGACGACTCTTGTTGCAGTCGAAGGGCGCGGCCGCCAGCGATGCGCGACTATTTCTTCTGAAATCTCAGGCACAGTTTCTCCCCGTGTGGTGAACGTATGTGGGAAGTGAAGTCTTCTCTCTTTGCTCTGGAGAAAAAAGCCTTCAAGTTACGGACTGATTCTAATAGGCGAGCTGAACCAGCAGATCCTGCAAGATTCCCAGGATGATGAAGACGACAATCGGAGAGATGTCGATCATGCCGATTGAGGGAATGAGCTTGCGGGCCGGTTCCAGCACCGGTTCCGTCACCTGAAAGAGAAGCTGGACGATCGGGTGATGGGGGTCCAGGTTCGGGATCCATGTGATCAGAATCCGAATCAGAAGGATGAAAGTATAGATCTGTAGTACACGGGCCAAGAGCAGGAAGATCACGGCTACTCCTTACTTTATTAAAACTATACGGACGAATCACATGTGCCTGGCAGCCGGCAATTGTGCAAGTTGCCAGGCTCTATTTTAGCTGCCACCTAATTCCTGGCTGCGCCGGTAGGCAGTATCGACAGCGTCGATCAATGCTGAGCGTACGCCGGCGCGCTCCAACACTAGAGTACCGGCGGCGGTTGTGCCCGCTGGACTGGTTACACGATTGCGCAGGTCGGCGGGATGGAGACCGCCCTGGCGCATCAACTCCACACTACCATCTACTGTCTGTAACACCATTTGTTGGGCCTGGTCGCGGCTGAAACCAATGTGAACACCGGCATCGATCAAAGCCTCGAGCAGTAGATAGACGAATCCAGGACCGGAACCGCTTAATCCGGTGGCCATATCCAGGTAATGCTCCTCCGCCGCGTAGATGGCCTCACCCATTGCTTCAAGAATGGCCTGGGCTGCGGCGCGGTCAGATTCAGATACGGCGGCGGTGTCGGTCCATACGGTCATACCCTTGCCCACCTGGGCCGGCGTGTTTGGCATGGACCGGACTATCTTGTCGTGGCCGAGACCGGATGTAAGCGTGTCGATGCGCACCCCTGCCATGATACTGACTACGAGTGCAGTGGGGGACAGGTTTCCGTGAAGGTCCGCCATAACTGGCGCCAGCACCTGTGGCTTGACGGCCAGAACGACGACGGAGGCGCCGCTAACAGCTTGGCCGTTGTCCGTCTCTGTCGCAACGCCGTACGTGCTGTTCAGAAAGTCGCGGCGGGGGGGCACCGGCTCGGAGACACAGATCTGAGTTGGGGTGAGGACCTCTTTGCTGATAAGAGAACCGATTATGGCCTCACCCATGGCGCCGCCGCCGATGAAGGTAATCTTCCCTTTTAGGTGTTTCATTCGTACTCCCTGTGGCCGAAAATCGCCGTGCCGACGCGCACAATTGTGGCGCCCTCTTCGATTGCGACTTCAAAATCGCTTGTCATGCCCATAGACAGATGCTGCCAGGTGGCCTGCGGAAACTGTGCCGGCGGGAATGTGTGCCGCAACTCCTGAAGTAGGCAGCGCAATTTTCGGAAAAGCGGCCTTACCTCTTCGGCATCGTCTACAAAGGGGGCCATCGTCATCAGACCGCAGTAACGTAGTGCCGGCAGGTCCAGCAGCGTGGGCAGCGCGTCGACCAGGCTGGCTGGGGAAAAGCCGTGTTTGCTCACTTCGCCGCTGACGTTGACTTCCAGCAGGACGTCGAGCGGGTGGTCGTTGTCGACGGCCAGCCGGCTCAGACGTTGGGCGATTTTCGGCCTGTCCACTGAATGGATAAGGCAGATCGCGTCACTGGCTGTCTGGGATTCAGCGGCAGGCGGCGCCAACGCCAGTTTTGCCTTGCGGCTCTGGATAGTGCCGATAGCATGCCAGCGAATTGCGTTCAAGCCGGCTGCAGTCGCGGCATCGGCCTTTGGCCAAAGTTCTTCGAGCCGATTTTCACCAAAATCAATCTGGCCGGCGGCGGCGGTCTCGGCGATCAGCGCCATCGGCTTTGTCTTGCTCACCGCCACAAGCGTGATTTCGTCCGGGGACCGCTGCGCGCGTTGCGCGGCCTGGACCATGCGTGCGCGTACCTGGCGCAGGTTTTCAGCAATCGTCATATCAGTTCACCACATTCGACGTATCGGCAGATGCGCTACGGCTCCGCTGTTTCTCAGGATGCTGAATTCGGCGCCCTCCGAGCTGGGAGGACACCACGAGATCACCTCTATTTTCTCCAATTGTGCGGATTTCGTCCAATCGCGTTTCTTGATGGCCGCCGGCCGGCAGGAGAAATGGAAATTGAGGGCAAATGGAGAGGATGCGGGCTACGTGATCAGCGCCGGCAGCAGCGCGTAGAACTCGGTGGATTTCACAACTTCGGCCAGCGAAACGCTATCCATGACAGTGTGGGCTGTCACTTCGTCGCCGGGCGCGAAACCGATGCTGGGAATACCGGCTTTGCCACGCCAGTAGATGCCGTTAGTGCTGAAATCCCACTTGCTGGTGGGTGCGTCCGGCAGGCCGATAAGCTTGCGGGTCGCTTGCCCCGCTTGTACCAGCGGTTCATCATCTTCCAGCGCCCAGGCGGGGAAATACTTTTCGACCGGAAAGACGAAGCCGGTATAGCTTGGCTCATCGTAGTAGAGCATCTCAAGCGTCACGTCCTCGGCCTGTTGATTGGACGGCGGAATCAGAGCGCGCACCTGCTCGATCACGGCTTCCAGATCCTCGCCGAAGGTGACGCGGCGGTCGATGTAGACCGTGCACTGATTGGGGACAGCGTTGAGGCTGGGTGTTTCGACTTCGATGTCGGTGGCGGTGATCTTGCCGGGTCCCAGGAAAGGATGGTCGCCAAGTTGCGGCTCGAGGTTGCTGATGCCTTCAAGTAAAGGGAGGGCTTTGTAGATGGCGTTGTCGCCGAGGTGGTTGCTGGCGGCGTGGGCGCTCCTGCCTTTGGCGACCGCTTTCAGCTCGACTCGCCCTTTATGGCCGCGATAGATCTGCATTTTGGTCGGCTCGCCGATGACGACGAAATCGGGGCGGATGCCTTCGTGTTCGACGAAGGCGTGCGGAGCAATCCCGTCGCACCACTCCTCCATATTGCCGAAATAGTAGGCGGTCCAACCTTCGAGCAGCCCCAGACTGCGGGCGATGGCCAGCCCGTAGATCATACCTGGCGTGCTGCCCTTTTCGTCGCAGGCGCCGCGGGCATAGAGGATACCGTCCTCAACTTTGCCCTCGAACGGATCCCAATCCCATTCGTCAGCGGCGCCGATGCCGACAGTGTCGATGTGGCTGTCGTAGACGAGAATGCGTTCACCGTCGCCGATTCTGCCGACGGTGTTGCCCATCGAATCGAACCAGACTTCATCGAAGCCCATTTTGCGCAATTCGGCCTGGACGCGTTCCCCGACGGGGCCGATCTGCGAATCCAGCGAAGGGATGGCGCAGATTTGGCGGAGGAAGGTGATGATGTCGTCACTGTGCTCCTGCACGGCGGACTGGATTGCGGGAACGTGAGTTTCGTGCATGGATAGACTCCCAGAACGCAGAAAGGTATCTGCAATCAGCCCTTCAGCGCGCCGGCCATAATTCCTTCGATGAAATAGCGCTGCATGGCAAAGAAGATAATGATAATTGGTATGACGGCGATTACGGCGCCGCCGAGGACAAGGCCGTACTGATCGCCGTAGGGGCCGCGCAGTGTGGGCAGTGCCAGGTTGATCACGTACATAGTCGAATCATTGAGAACGATCAGGGGCCAGAGAAAGTCGTTCCAGGAAGACTGAAAAAAGATAATTCCCATCACGGCCAGGGCTGGGCGCAGGTTGGGCAGAGCAATGCGGAAGAAGATCCCCAGTTCACTGGAGCCATCAATGCGGGCGGCTTCCATCAGCTCGGTGGGCAGGGCCAACGCGTACTGCCGGCCCAGGAAGATGCCGAAGGCGCTGGCGGCAAAGGGGACAATCAGCACCCAGTATGTGTTAAGCCAACCGAACTGGACCATCATAGTATAGAGTGGGATCAGGACTACCTCAAAGGGCAGAGTAAAGCTGGCCAGGACCAACACAAAGAGTACGCGCCTGAAAGGGAAGTCATACTTGGCGAAGGCGAACCCGGCCAACATACACAGGAACAGAGAGAGGGTAGTACGCCCGACGGCGACGATTGCGGTGTTCAAGAACCAACGCAGGTAGAGAGTTTCCCCGATCAACGTTGTGTAGTTGTCTAAGAAAGGCTCTTTGGGGATGATCTGGACCGGGAATGTGAAGATTTCATTCTGTGGTTTGAATGACGCGGAGATCATGTATATGAATGGGATGGCAGCAAGCAGTACGCCAATCAACAAGAAAAAGTTTGCCAGACTGATAAGAAATCCGGTCCGAAGACGAGCTGTGGAGAATCTCGGCCCCGGTGCAGAGGTGGCTTGAACGCTTGTTGTCATAGTTAACCTCAGGTCCGATCCGTATCAATCTGATCAGGTGGGCAGTGCGCAATCTGGGAAGCTGCCAGGCGGGTCATGTTGGCCTAATGGTGATCCTATTGATCTTCGCGGAAGGCGCCAAAGAAGCGCAGGTTGAGAATGGCCAGGATTACGATGATCGTGACCAGCGTATATCCAATAGAGGATGCATAGCCCAGATTAAAGTAGGAGAAGCCGGTATTGTAGAGATACTGAACGATACTTAAGGACTGGTCACGGGGGCCGCCGCCGGTAAGCAGATATGGTTCGGCGAAGATCTGGTAGGAACCGTTGATTGCGGTTACCGTTACAAAAAGGATTACCGGCCGCATCAGCGGAATGGTAATGCCGGTTAGTACCTGCCACCAGTTGGCCCCGTCGATAGAAGCCGCCTCTTCCAACTCTTTGGGGATATTTTGCAGGCCCGCGACAAAGTAAAGAGAGTTGATGCCGGTAAAGCGCCAGACTAGCAGCAGGATGATGGAGACTTTCACCACACTTGCATTGCGAACCCAGCCCACTCTCGCTTCTTCACCAAACAACCGCATCAGATAGCTGTTGATCAGGCCCGAGTTATAGTCGTAAAGAATGCTGAACATCAGGCTGGCGATGACCGCAGACGTCAGCAGCGGAACAAAGTAGGAGAGGCGATAGAAGCTCTTCGCATTTGCCCAGGGAACAAGCTTGGAGTTGACAACGGCTGCCAGTATGAATGCAAGTGGGATTTGCACGAAAAGGCTTCCCAACGCATAGACCGTCGTGTTGAGCAGTGACTGTTTGAATCGAGGGTCGGCCACAAGGTTGATATAGTTGTCGAGGCCGATAAAAGTAGGCGTGCTGATGCCCTGTTGTTTATGAAAACTCAGGTAGAAACTGCGAACAACAGGCCATGCCAGAAAGATGGCAAACAGAATGAAAAAGGGTGCAATGTAAATGTAGGGAATAATCGTCAGGCGGTGACGATGCCACCACAGCCGGAAGCCTGTGGGCGTTCCGGGCGCGTAGAGGCGTCCGGTCGGGGATCTTTCACTGGATAATGCCATGCAGAACTCCGTGATTTACGTCTCATCTTCCAGGAATAGGGAGAGCAAATGCCCATAGAGGAACTGGCTTGTGTCTGTCGGCGTTCAATGAATCTGATGTGAAAGGGAGAGGCGCCCGCCCCTCCCTTTCATATGCGAAAGCACTACAAGTGTCCCTACTTTCGACGCTTTCCAGATTAAGCGGTATAGGCAGATTCTCGGCCCGACGCTGCTAGAGCGCCTTAATGCGTTCCAGTTCCGGTTCCAGTTCAGAGAAGGCTGCATCGATATCGGCAGAGTCCTGCAGAACCGGCGTAATCACGAAGTTATTGATGGCCGTGTGGAATTCCGGCGCCCACGGCGACTGGAAGATGCGAGGCATCTGCAGGGCGAGATCCTTGTACAGCTCACCGATTACCTGGCCTTCATAGTAGTCGTAAGGCTCATTGAGTACCGGATCATCCAGAACGGGGATGTAGGAGGGCCAGATACCGCGCTCGATGGAGTCCTGGAGAACGGCGTCTGTCAGGTGTGTGAATTCGATGATCTGCCATGCTTCTTCGGGATTCTGAGCCATCTTGGGGATGCTGACGCTGGTACCGCCATGGGTGGCAGTGGGCCCGTTATCACCGAAGCCGCCGGGGAGCCGCTGCAGGCGCCATTCGTTCTCCTGGCCGGGGCCGATCTTGTCCTCGCGGCCCAATTTGCCATTGTGCCAGGGGGCGCCAAGGGTGCAGGCGATCTGGTCCTGGCGGAAGGATTCCCAGTAAATGGGCGGCGACCAGGTCGAATCACCGGTAACCGGCGCGGCGATGGCGATGCCAAGATCGTGGATGGTCATTCGCTGGAACTCAAGGATCTCTCGGCCCAGGTCATTGATGCCGCCGAAGTCACCGTTTTCGTCGAACATTTCGCCGCCGGCAGCGAAGAGCATGATCTGGAAGTCGCCGTCATGCAGGTCGTGCCAGGAGATTACCGCCATGTCCTTGGCTTCTTTAAGGACAACACCGGCCTCCATCAGGTCATTCCAGGTCTCGAACGGAGTTTCGATGCCGATTTCGTCGAACACGCCCTTGCGGTAGGCGAGGGAGCAGGCGTTGACTTCGTTGCCGATGCCGTAGACGCTGCCCTTCCAGGACCAGTAGTCCACCGCAGAACCGAGAACGAGATCATCCATGCGAGCGCCAATGCGGTCGGTCAGATCGATGAAGCAGATTTCCTCGCCCTTGAAGAAGGCTGCCATGCGGCCTTGCTCGACGCGCATGACATCGGGGACGCCTACGCCCGAGGCGCATGCGGCCAGCATCTTGTCGTGGATCTCGGAGAAGGGCGCTACAACCGCGTTCCACGTGATATGAGGGTTCTCATCCGAGAAGCCATAGTTATCCATGGCGTTTTGAATCCAGCCGAGGCCCTGTTCCCAGTGTGCCCAAGCTTCGACCACCACTTCCATATCCTCGGCGGGTGCGGCAGAGGAATCACCCCCGGCAGGGGCTGCGGGCGGAGCGCAAGCGGCCACGGCGGCTGCACCGGCAGCCATGCCACTCCAGCGGACAAAGTCGCGACGGGAGAGGCTTCCTTTAACTTGTGTCATTAACTTTTCCTCCTTAAGGAAATTGCGAATGCGAATTGAATCGGAACTACAAGTTCTCGACATAGAAGGCAATAGTGCGCTTTTGGAAGGGACGTTCTTGCCGGCGTTCGGGCGTCTGGGGGAGAACAGCGCAACACCGTAGGGCGCTAAACATAACCAGCAGGAACATATATGTCAAATTTTCACTCTTCCGTTTTTCCATCGCCGGAATTTACGTTGCAGCGCTGGCCAGCATATCCATGAGTGGGGAATCTTCGATCTCCAGCGGCAGGTCAACCCGCCCGCGTTTGCGGCTGGATTCGTAGGTAGCGAAGGTCAGCTCTGCTGCCCGATAAGCACGGCGTCCGGCGAGTTCCGGCTCGCTACCGTCTCTCAGTGCCTCGACCAGGTCGATAATCCCCTTTTGCACCGCGTCCAGATCGTGCATCGTGCCCTCTGGATTTACGTCACGCCAACCGGAGGACTGCCCGTTCAAGATACGAAGCCCACCATCCCGGCCGGCGCCAAATTCTATGATGCCGTCACTGCCCAGAAGCCGGAACGCCGCCCCCATCTCGATAGCAGCGCTGGTCAGGAGAAGCCCTTCGACCCCATTCTGAAAGTGGACGTGGCTGATGCCTTGTGATTCGTGGGCCATGCCGAAGATCGTCCGGATTTCGCTGGTATCGATTTGGCCCATGACCCATTCGGCCGGTGTTTCATCGTTGTAGAAGTGCATCATGTCGAACCAGTGGGTGCCCCAGTCGTTCATGTCGGGACAGCGGCCTTCAATACGCTGAAGGTCGCCGATTGCGCCCTCCCGCACCAGCCGGCGGGCGACACCGAAAGGGGGGGCAAAGCGGCGCTGGTGATTGAAGGTCAACTGGACGCCGTTGCGCTCGCAGGATTCCAGCATGCGGCGGGCCTCGCCGAATGTGGGCGCGATCGGTTTTTCACAGTGGATGGCCTGTACGCCGGCTGGAGCCGCGGCCAGCACCATTTCGGCGTGCAGATGGGGCCAGACGCAGACTGAGACGATATCGAGTTCTGCCTCGGCCAACATCCGTTGGTAGTCCTCAAAGATCGCGTCGCCGCCATGTTCCTTCTGAAAAGCCTCAGCGTTTTCGCTGCTGATATCGGCCAGGGCCACCAGCTGCGTGTGTGGTGAGGCAGCATAGCCCATGGCATGGCGGTGGGCCATGCCAAAGCCGGTGGCCCCCTCCGTCCTGAGCGGGCGTCCGCAGCCGATGATGCCGACGCGGTAGACAGCAGAGTCTGATTTAGATGTCATCACCAATCCTTTCGATGTAGTGAACTTTGTGTCGTTCCTGGATGGCGGGTCAGTTTCAGCATCCAGAACTCTGAACTGCCGCCCAGGACGCCGACTAGCGCCTTATACGAAGGGGGGTCCTGAGGGCGCCTATATTTTGATTTTGGAACGGAACGGGGGTTTGCCCTTTACGCCCAGGCGAACCCGATAGAGTGTGCCGGCCTGCAGGCCATCGGTCTCTCTGACATTGCCTCCGGCAGTGGTGATGTAGAGATCGGTATAGTCGGGGCCACCGAATGTGGCGCTGGACACCTTGGGAACAGGAAAAGTTAGCCGTTGGATCTCGCGGCCGTTGGGCATATGGTGTACGAGCGCGTATCCGTCCCAGCGGGCCGACCAGAAGCAGTTGGCCGCGTCCATGGTCATGCCGTCCGGACGGCCGTTCGACGACGCGCCCTCTCGGACGGCAAACTCAGGGTTGGTGATCTGCCCGCTGTCGATGTCGTAGTCGTAGCGGGTGATGCCCTGCCTGGTGTTGGTATGGTAGAAGGTCTTGAGGTCCTGTGTAAAGCCCATGCCGTTGGAAGTCCCGGCATCTTCGATCACGACAGTGAGGCTGCCGTCGGTTTCCATCCGGTAGAGGACGCCGTTGCTGCCGCCGCGGGGCATTGTGCCGCAGAAGACACGCCCGGCAGGATCGGCGATAACGTCGTTAAAGCGTCCGTCGCGCTCGGCCGGGATCTCGTCAATGAGATTTTCGAGCGGCTGGCCTTCGCGCCAGAGGGCAATGCGGCCGCGGGCCATGAAGAGGAGCAGGGAGCCGTCCTCCTGGATGGTATAGCCGCCGATCGCTTCGCCGGCGTCGAGGACCAGGCCATGGGCACCGGTGGCCGGGTCATAGCGGTAAAGTTTACCTGGGGGAATATCGACCCAGTAGAGACGTTCTTCGTCCGGGTGCCATAGCGGGCCTTCGCCTGTTTCGCAGGCGTAATCGGCGATCGTTTCAATGATCATGGGTATCTCCCTTGCGCTGGGGTTGCCAGCGAAGCGCTGCCTGAGACTGTCAATATAGCTGGCAGCCGCGGCAACGATTATGAACTACGACAGTTCGATTGACACCTCGCGCCCTTCGGCCTGGCTGCGGTAGATGCCGTCGAGAATCGCCAACACCTGCAGAGAATGTTCCGCGGGCACCGGTGAGGGCGCGCCGGCGGCGATGGCTTTGGCAAATTCGACGCATTCGAGCGCGTGGGGCTCCATCTTATCCTGGGTAAGCTGGAGTGTACGGTTGTTGAACTGACGGGTAGTGTAGTTCGTGTCCAGGAATTGGGCGGAAGGCCAGTGGCAGCCGCCTCCGTCACCGTAGATCCAGGCCTGCATGTCTTCGCCGCGAATGTCATGATGCAGCAGCCAGCTAACCTCCAGCACGAGGGTGGCGCCGGTTTCGAAGCGCACGAAGGCAACGGCGTAGTCCTCAACGTCAAATGTGCTGGGAATCGGTCCTTCGCGCCAAGTGGCGAACGCGCCGGGAAGGTGAGCCAGCCGCGCGTCGGCGACGCCGGAAACGGTCACCGGACGGGGATTGCCCATCATCCACAGGGTCAGGTCGAGGATATGCACACCGATGTCGATGCAGGGGCCGCCGCCGCTGTGTCTTTTTTCGATAAAGGTCGCGGTTGGGATCATCCCATTGCGGCGCAGCATCCAGCCGCGGGCGTGGTAGACATCGCCCAACGTCCCCGTATCGATCTCCGCCTTCATGGCCTGTGATACGCCGGCGAAGCGGAAGTGCTGCGCGGTCATGAGCAGCTTGCCGGATTTGTCGCGCGCCGCGATCATCTTTTCGATGTCCTGGGGCGTGGGCGCGAGCGGCTTCTCGCAGATTACGTGCTTGCCTGCTTCCAACGCGGCGATAGCCAGGGGAGCGTGGTACATATTGGGAACACAGAGATCGATTATGTCGATATCAGGGTCGGAGAAGAGCTCGTCAGCGTTTGTCGTCAGCCTTTTGACATTGTGGAGCGCGCCCCACTGTTCGAGCGCTTCGCTGCTGATGTCGCTGCCGGCCACGACTTCAGCTTCTTCGGATGCGGCCCAACCCGGCATGTGCGTGCGCGAGATGCCGCCGACGCCGACGAGGCCAACTTTCAGAGTGCTCATTACAGATCCTTTCATTGTGGGAAATGGGTATCGCCTTTATAGCGGTTCGCCCATTGCAAGTTCCAACAGTTCGACCATTCGGCGATAGGCAGACAAGTGGCGCATGTGCGGTTCACCGCTTGGCGCATTGTACGCAATTATGAAGCCGCTTTCCAAAGGTTGAAGCCTGTACTCTGCGGTCTGTGACGGCTATTAGTGTGCTGGTTACGCGCTTCGGATGTCTGACTTCCAGAAAAAAGAAAGAAAGTCGTTTACCCGGCGCCAGATTCTGACCACAAGCGGCAGCGACGCGGCCTATGGCCTCCTGCTCTCTTGACAGGTGTCAAAATTTGTTTGAAAGTCGCGTTTCTGGAATAATGGAAATACCATCTTATTGGTAGAATCCCAAATTCAGAATCGAATACAAACATTCAGGAGAGATCAATGTCCATCCAAGATCTAAGCAGTCAGACTACCATTTCCCGACGCGGGCTCCTCAAAGTGGCGGCTGCGGTCGGCGGCACTGCGGCGCTGGCAGCCTGCGCGCCGGTGGCAGCACCGGAGGCCGGTGGAGACGCGGCTATGGCAGATGAACCTGTCGAGTTGGAGATTTCCATTCTGGCAGGCGCGCCGGTCGAACCGGTAAATGAGCTGATCAAGGCTTCGTTCAACGAGAAGCACCCGGACGCTACGGTCACATTTAACATGGTTTCCGGTGACTTGGCTGAGAAGTATTACACGGCCGCGGCGGCCGGCACGCTGTCTGATGTCTTCTTCAGCGCCGATCTGTTCGTCGTTCCCTTTGCCAACAACAACGTCACCCTGGATCTGACGCCCTACACTGAAGGGGACCCCGATGTCGACATTGACGACGTCTTCCCCAATATGCTCGGCCTCGGTGTTTTTGACGGCAAGATCCAGATGTTGCCCTCAGCCCTGGATGTGGTGACGATGTATTACAACAAGTCACTCTTCGAGGAAGCCGGAGCGGAAGAGCCGAACGATGAGTGGACCTGGGACGATTTCATAGTCAACTGCCAGAAGATTACCGCCCTCGAGACCGAGGCGGACGGCACGCCCCGCTACTGGGGTCTCTCCAACGCCACCTGGAGTTGGTGGGCTACTGTCTACCCCTGGGTAGTCGGCTACGGCGGCAAAATTCTCGACATAGAGAACAATCTTTCCACCTGGTCTGATCCGAACACGGTTGCCGCGCTGAAAGCCTATGCTTCTATGTGGAACGAACATAACATTGCCCAGCCCTTGGGTCTTGATGTTGGCGGTAACTCTTTCTTCCTCGGTCGGGCCGCGGTTTACACCCACATTCAGAGCCTGCGCGGCCCTGTGCGTGAAGCAGCAGCCGATAAGTTCGAATGGGACGTACAGGTTATGCCGCTGATGCCTGACGGCCGGCATCGAACCGGTATGGGCACATGGGGAATGTCGGCATATGCCGGTGGGCAGAACCTCGATATGGCCTACGAGTACATCAAGCAACTGATCCGGCCGACGGTGCAGCTCGAAGCAGCCAGGGCGGAGCTGGGTGTGCCACTTCTGAGGTCGGTGGCCAGCGATCCCAGTTGGATGGAGGGTCTGCCAACGCCGCCGCACAATCTGATGGCCTTCATCAATGGCGCCGACGACGCCATATTGCCGGTAATCGAGCACCCGGGCGACTGCGGCAGCTTTTACGCCGGCATGGTGAGTGACAGCTACCGGCAGGCGCTGGAAGCGGTGATCCGCGGAGATGCGAACGCAGAAGATGCATTCGCCGAGACGGATGCCACGATTCAGTCATGCCTGGATCAGAACGCATAACGACAGTGGATAGTGAATGGTGGATAGTGGTTGGTGGTCTTCGCGGCCGCCGGCCACTATTCGCCGGCGCAGTAAGCGGCTGCCGGAATGATCTACATGTCGGGCACCCGCAAAGTTAGTTTGACCCTCCCATCGCTCGATTACAATTCGCAGGACAAACCAGGCTCATGAACAGTCGCATGCGGGACACAGTCCAGGGCTATCTTTTTATTAGCCCCGTCGTACTAGGGCTGATAATTTTCACGATTGGCCCTATGCTGACCTCCTTCTACATGAGCTTCACGAAGTTTCCTCTCTTGCGGGCGCCGGAGTGGATAGGATTACGCAACTATGTAATCATGTTCACCTCCGACAAGAACTTCTGGCAGGCCTGTAAGGTCACGCTCATCTACGCCGGAACTTCGGTGCCGCTGGGACTGGTCGGGGCCTTTGTCCTTGCTATCCTCCTCAACCAGCGCGTCAAAGGAATCGCTTTCTTCCGCACCAGCTTCTATATGCCCGCCATTGTACCGGCCATCGCCAGTCTCATCCTGTGGGGATGGCTCATGAACCGCGACTATGGTCTGATCAATGCCATGCTCGTACGGCTGGGCATCCCCAAATTCTCGTTCTTTGCGGAACCGGAGACAGCGCTTGCGTCGATGGTAATGATGAGTCTGTGGGGGGTCGGCGCCGGCATGATCATCTACCTGGCCGGGCTGCAGGGAATCCCCGAATCTCTTTACGAGGCGGCCAAGTTGGACGGCGCCAACGAACTGCAACTTTTCCGTAACATCACGATCCCGATGATGACGCCCACGATCTTCTTCAATCTGGTGATGGGCCTAATCGCCGCCTCTCAAACTTTTATGAACGCGTTTGTGCTCACATCAGGCGGCCCACTGAAATCGACTTACTTCTATAACCTCATGCTCTATGAGCGCGCCTTCAATTGGACGCAGATGGGTATGGCGTCGGCAATGGCCTGGTTCTTGCTGTTTGTTGTCCTGGTACTGACAGTCCTGGTTTTTCGTTCGTCCGCTCTGTGGGTCTTCTACGAAGCGGAGGTCAAATGATGGTCAGCGATCAGGAGGTTTACAGAGGTATTTTTGACCTGAACTGGCGGCGCAGGCCGAAGCAGAGCTCTCGCATCCTTCTCATTTACCTGATATTGATTGTTAGCGCAGTCGTTTTCCTTCTGCCCCTCCTCTGGATGGCCACGACATCGCTAAAGACCCAGGCTGAAATTTACGTCTTCCCTCCCACCTTTTTCCCAGAGACATTTCGCTGGCAGAACTTCCCGGAAGGGTGGACGTACGAGAGCATGCAGTGGACCCGCTGGCTGGTGAATACCTTGACAATCACCGCTTCCGTCATGGTGGGCACATTGATATCGGCCACGTTATGCGGCTATGGATTTGCGCGAATAAGCTTCCCTGGGCGAGACGTGTGGTTCATCATGGTCCTGGCCTCGATCATGCTGCCCGGCACGGTTACACTGATTCCACTGTTCGTAGGCTTTCATCGCGTTGGCTGGCTGGACACGTTTCTGCCCTTGACTGTACCGGCCTTTTTCGGCGGGGGCGCTTTCAACATCTTCCTGATGCGCCAGTTTTTCAAGGGGATTCCGATAGAATTGGAAGAGGCCGCACTCATCGACGGCGCCAACCGTTTGCGCATCCT
The DNA here is from genome assembly GCA_963662575.1 of Caldilineaceae bacterium. Taxonomy (GTDB): domain Bacteria; phylum Chloroflexota; class Anaerolineae; order Caldilineales; family Caldilineaceae; genus Bin5. Next base: position 2,408,204 of record OY759723.1, on the reverse strand, counting down.
CTGGCAGATTTTCATTCCTCTTTCGCGGCCGGTGCTCGCCACCACCTCCGTATTCACTTTTCAGGCCGTGTGGAACGATTATTTCGGGCCGCTGATATTCCTCACAAGCCAGGAAAACTACACGCTTGCCCTGGGCATCACCTTCTTCAAAGGGCTTTACAATACACAGATCCCCTATATGATGGCTATGTCTTTCCTCATGGTCATTCCGATGATATTTGTTTTCTTCTTCGCCCAGAAGTTGATGATCCGCGGGGTGGTATTGTCCGGGATCCAAGCTTAACTACAGGGGTCAGTGGCTAGCTGCCAGGGGCCAGGTCGTCGACTATACAGCCACTCGCCGCTGGCCAGTGGTCACTACAGCGCACTGCCGGCAGGAGGCAAACCGTGCCAGAACTCACGCTCAACGTCCCCTCAACCTTTGTACAACGCATTCAGCGCGTGGCCGCTGAAGAAAATGAATCGTTGGAGGATATGGCCCTGCTGCTTCTGCGTCGGGGATACGATTTCGAGGTCACACGGCCGGAAGTTGAACCGGACCGGAGCCAACGGCCCGGCGCCCGCAGCGACCCGCGCCTGAACTGGTGGCGCGAGGCCAGATTCGGCCTTTTCATCCACTGGGGTCTGTACTCGATTCCCGCCGGCGTCTGGAACGGGCGCGAGTGGCCAGGTATCGCCGAATGGATGATGTATCGGGCGGAAATCCCTGTCAGGGAATATGAGAAGCTGGCCGCGCAGTTCAACCCTGTCCAGTTTGATGCCAAGGAGTGGGTCTCGCTGGCAAAACGGGCCGGACAGAAGTATCTGGTAATCACTTCCAAACATCACGATGGCTTTTGTATCTTTGACTCGGCGGTTACCGACTACGATATGGTAGATGCTACGCCGTTCAAGCGAGATGTGCTTAAGGAGCTGGCGGAGGAGTGCGCCGCGCAGGACATTAAACTGGGCTTCTACTATTCCCAAACGCAGGACTGGCATCACCCGGACGGCGACGGCAACGACTGGGACTACGACCCGGCAGAGAAGGATTTTGCCGGATATATCGAAGAATATGTAAAACCGCATGTGCGGGAGCTTCTGACAAACTACGGACCGATCGGCATCATCTGGTTTGATACTCCCAAGGGCATCTCCGAAGAGCAAAGCCGGTCCCTGTTGGAGCTGTGCAACCAGTTGCAGCCGGACTGCCTGGTCTGCGGGCGGCTTGGCAACGCGCTGGGGGACTATGCCACCGCCGGAGACAACCGCATCCCCGAAACAGTCCTGGACCTGGACTGGGAGACACCGGCCACGCTCAACGACAGTTGGTCGTACAAGCTGAACGATCACAACTGGAAATCCAGCGGCGACCTGATCCGCAAGCTGGTCGATATCGTCAGCAAAGGTGGCAACTACCTGTTGAATGTCGGCCCCACCGGAGAGGGTGTCATCCCCCAGGCGAGCGTCGAACGCCTGGAGGCGGTGGGTCGCTGGCTGGAGGTAAACGGCGAAGCGATCTACGACACGCAGCCGGGCCCAATCCAGGGACGGGCGGACCTGCGCACGACCAGTAAGGAGGGCGTTACCTATCTCCATGTCTTCGACTGGCCGCTCGATGGGCAGATTCAAGTCGAAGGGGTGAATGCCCAAGATGCGCGACTGCTAGCGGGAGGCGAGATGCTGCCGGTCCACGAGAGCGACGGCACGCTTGTCATCGGCGGGCCGGTCAATGCGCCGGATGAAGCGGCTACAGTGATAGCGTTACAATAGCCGCGACACCGTTAACCGGGCCCTGGTTGCTCTTTAGAACTGTGGATTGGTCTACCTGGTGCCGAACTGCCGGTCCCCGGCATCGCCCAGACCGGGCCAGATGAAGCCGGGCGGGAATCCAGCGGCGGCGTCACTCGCGTTTGTCAGGCGTTCATCGACGGCCGCGACATGCACGGCAATATCGGGATGGGCGCCCTGCAGCGCAGCAATCCCCTCTGGCGCGGCCAGCAAGCCGACAAACTTGACGCGGGTGACGCCTCGAAGCTTGAGGATGTTGACGGCGGTCAGGGCAGAGCCGCCGGTCGCCAGCATGGGGTCGAGCACGAAACAGGTGTGGGTGGAAAGATCGTCGGGAAGTTTATTGTAGTAGATTACCGGTTGCAGAGTTTCCTCGTCGCGGTAGAAGCCCAGGTGCCAAACCTCGGCCTGGGGAATAAGACTGAGCATTCCCTCTACCATGCCCAGCCCGGCGCGCAGAATCGGAACCAAGCCGACGCGTTCGTCGAATTTGCTGCCGCTGGTGGTTGTGAGCGGTGTCTGCACCTCCACCGTCTTTGTGACCAGGTCGGCGGTGGCTTCATAGGCCAGGATCATGGACAGCTCAGCGACAATGGAGCGAAATTGACGAAAGTCGGTCGTCGTGTCCCGAAGTTGCGTAATCTTGTGCTTTACAAGTGGATGGTCTGACACAAACAGATTGTTTGCCATGCGGGTCCTTTGTTCAGTCGGCTTCCATTTCTTGCAGGTTGCGCTGGCTCTTGCTACCAGCGGGCAGACGCAGCGCGCGGCGCACGGTTGCGACGGTTTATCGATTCGACTTCTCGCTGGCAGTCCATACACAGGGTTGCGTCAGGTTTGACTTCCAAGCGCGCCGGGGGGATCTCACTGCCGCAGCGTTCACAGATACCATACTGCCCCAAGTCGATCACTCGCAGGGCGTGTTCGATGTCCTTCTGACGACGCTCCAGGACGACGATCAAAGCGGCAGTTTTCTCTCGCTCGACAATTTCCGTGTCGCCTTCATCTAACTCAACGTCCACTTCGCCTTGCATCAGATTTCGCAGATGTTCCAACTCTTCGTTAACTTGTTCAAGGTTTGCAAGCAGTCTTTTGCGGTCTGTTGTTGATTTTTTCGGCATGACAGTTCCTTCTCATTTGTGGATATAGTAGAAAATGTGGGAAATGTTATAGCAGCTTTTGTTCGTTCCGTCAATAGGCAAATGCGCTCAAGACGGAGGAACTTTATACGCTGTTTTGTTCCAACCCTCCCATTGGTGTACTATCCTTAGCACAATCGTTCTTGCAATTCCATTTGGATACGAGCATGGCTGATGAACGCAGCGCAGCACAGAGCAACGTCCAGAGACTTTCAGGACTGAGCAAGAGGGAGATTTCCGGCGAAAAGCAGGCCGAGGACGGTCGCGTCGACTATGCGTTGCGGCCCAAGAGCCTGGACGAAATGGTGGGCCAGGAGAGGATGCGCGAGAAGATGCGCATTCTGGTGCAGGCGGCGCGTCAGCGCGGCGAGGCACTGGATCATGTACTCCTATACGGGCCGCCGGGACTGGGCAAGACCACGCTCAGCCACATTCTTGCGCATGAGGTGAAGGGCAATCTCAAGCCGACATCGGGGCCGGCGATCGAGAAAGCTGGCGATCTGGCCGCCATACTCACAAATATGCGCAAAGGGGACATTCTCTTCGTCGACGAAATCCACCGTTTGGGCCGCGTGGTCGAGGAGATACTATATCCGGCGATGGAAGATTTTGTGCTCGACATTACGGTCGGCAGCGGCCCCAGCGCGCGCAGCATCCGCCTGAAATTGCCCCGGTTTACCGTTATCGGTGCGACGACGCGGCTGGCGCTGATGACGGCGCCTTTGCGCTCCCGGTTCGGAGTTGTTGAACGCTTTGACTTTTACAGCCGGGAGGCGCTGGAAACGATTATCATCCGCGCGGCGGAAATGCTTGAAACGCCCATTGACAGCGCCGGCGCCGCCGAAATCGCGCGCCGGTCCAGGGGAACGCCGCGGGTGGCCTTGCGGCTGTTGCGGCGGGTGCGCGACTATGCCCAGGTGCGAGCGGACGGAAACGTTACCGTGGCTCTGGCCGGTGAGGCGCTGGCGGTGCATGAGATCGACCATCTGGGGCTGGACGATCTGGACAGACGGGTGCTGGATGCGATTGTCGGCAAGTTCAGCGGCGGTCCGGTCGGGCTTGGAACGCTGGCAGCCAGCATCAGTGAAGAGGACGACACGATAATGGATGTGGTAGAGCCTTATCTGCTCCAATTGGGGTTTCTGGATCGCACGCCGCGCGGGCGCATGGCCACGAAAGCGGCTTACGAGCACATCGGCGCGGCCTATCCGGAGTCGCCGGAGCAGAGTAGTCTGTTCGGAGGCAGGCCAGAATGAACGGCACAGTGACGGCAGCGCAAGAAGCCTGAATGCACAGCGATAGTCGGCGCCGATAAGAGAAGGAACGCTGCGGGGCAGGATGTGCTACGCACGGAGATGAAAAAATGGCCCAAGTGTCAGATACACTCTTAGACCGAATGGTACAGAAGATTGTGGAAGAGGTGGATCCCGATCAGATCATCCTCTTTGGCTCGCGCGCACGCGGTGACGGGCACGCAGGGTCAGACATAGATCTGGTCGTGGTGGAATCTGAGCCATTTGGTCAGCAAAGGAGCCGTCGTCTGGAAACTGTCCGTCTCTATCGCACCCTGGCGGGATTCGGCGTTGCTAAAGACATTTTGCTCTATAGCCGCGACGAGGTCGAGTATTGGCGCGATTCCCTCAACCATGTCTTGGCGCGGGCGCTGCGAGAAGGACGTGTGCTCTATGAGCGACGTTAAATGCGCCCACATGTTAGTCGAGGCCTCGAAACGGGATGTCGAAGCCCTGAGGGGCATGAGCGATGCCTCCGTTTTCGCCGATGAAATCTTCGGCTTCCATGTGCAACAGGCTATCGAGAAATTGCTCAAGGCATGGTTGGCACTGTTGGGCGAAACATACCCTCTAACACATGATCTTGAATTGCTATTCAATCTCATCAGAGAACGAGGCGTAGACACGTCGGCCTTTTTGGCGCTAATCGAATACACGCCCTATGCTGTTCAGTTCCGCTACCAAGCCATCGGGGTTGATAAAGCGCCACTTGACCGGCGGGAAGGCCTGTATTTTGTGGAATCCTTGCTGGCGCAGGTTCAGTCGCAATTCAGTGGCGTGGAATAGACGTGATGGAACCGACACCTCACCCCAGAGTTGCGTTGTAAAGACGTTCGATGTTCTGCCGGTGGGTGGTAACGGCGGTAGGAGTGCGGCGATTTTCGGGCAGAAGGGATTCGGCAATCTCCTCTGACCTGCTCCAGAAGGAGCTCTCAGCGGCCGCCTGGGAAACGGTCCGCCGCAGTCCGTGGAGATAGCTGACGTCGGCGGCCAGCCGCCCCATCACCTCCACCGTGTCCGACGAGACGGAACCGATGCGGGGAATGTACAGTTGCAGGCGGCGTCCTTTCACCAGGCGTGCGAGCAGGCGCAAGCTCTCAATTTCATCCTCGCCATCAGAGTCTTCCCCCAGTTCAGGCAGCGTAAGATCGCTGCCAAAAGCGCCCCCACAGAGTATCCCCATTGCCGGGAAGTAGACCAGGTTGGCGTGCCGCTGGGAGTAGATATCCAGCAGGTGCTGGCCAACATTGATGTGGGCTACGCCGCCCGGGCGCGTTTCAACGCGCTGCAGTCCGACATCGCGGTCGGCGCAGGTGAAGAGTGTAGCCGTTTCATCAGCCACATCGAAGCGCGTACCGACATCAGGCGGCGGGTCGATGATCAGCAGTCTGTCGGGCGTACCGAGCAGACGCGCCAGGACAAAGAGCGAGTGGGAAGGGGGATCGCCTTCACTATACAGTTCCAACTGGTCGTAAAGCTGGGAAATTTTCATCGACGGGGCGCCTGACCGGTATGACTGGCTGCATCTGCCTCTCCGGCTGCTTCGCGGCGGTCAGATTGTCGACCGCAGTCGCAGAAGGCGTCGGCCGCCACCGATTGCGAAAGAGTGGAAAGTGCCTGCACCACGGCCTCCAACCCTCTATAATCCGTCGCCTGGGCCGACGCGGGCGGGCGCTCAGCGCTGATTTCGTCAACAATTGCCAGGCCCGCGAAACAGATGCCCACCTCCCTCGCAAGCGCGATCTCCGGCACCAGATTCTGGCCGAGAACGTCGGCGCCCCAGGTGCGAAACATGCGCGCCTCGGCGGCGGTCTCCCGCCTGGGGCCATCCACCCCCAGATAGATGCCGCCCGGCGCCACCGGCAGGATGCGCGACAGCGCCTCGGTCAGGCGGGGACAGACAGCCGGAGTCTGGCTGAGGCCGCCCGTGCCCTCGTTCTCATAGAATGTCTGCGGTTGATGGCGGGTGAAGTCGATGTAGTCGGTGATCAGCACGGGATGGCCCGGCCCCAGCATGGGATTGACGGCGACGACGCTATCCAAAGCAGTAATCTGGCTGACGTTCAGCGCCTGCGCAGCCTGGAGCGTGGCTCGGGGATCGGTGCGGGAGGGCAGGCCGTAGTAGGGTTGTATCCAGACTGATGAAGCGTCCGGCCGGCCGCGCAATGCGAGAGGGCCAACAGGTCCGAACTGGGTATTGACTGTACGTTCTTCAACGAGAGGGCCGATGACTTCCAACGATTGCGGTGGAAGCGGGACGGCCAGCAGGAGCAGCAGCGGTTTCAACTGTTTCCCCGGACGTACTGTGATATAATATGGCTACTTAATCCTCATCCTGCGACAGGCTCTATCTGCGCCCACGATAGCATCAGTTGCCAGCGATAGCAAAACGGGTGAAGATATCGGTAACATCAACGTGCTCGGAGAGATTCGATGGGTAGACCGGTTCGCATTGCTCTGATCGGAGCCGGCGTATTTGTGCGTAAAGCGCATGCACCATCTTTGCTGGAGCTGGGAGACGCGGCGCAGATTGTGGCAGTGTACAGCCGCACGCGCGCATCCGCCGAGACGGTGGCGGACGCCATCCCCTACGATGTTGACATTTACACGGATATCGCAGCGCTCCTGGCGGACGAGAGTGTTGAGGCGGTCGATATTGTACTGCCGATTCCGATGTTGCCGGAGGTTGTCTCTCAGGCACTGGCGGCGGGAAAGCATGTTTTCAGCGAAAAACCGATCGCGCAGACCGTTGCCGAGGCGCAGGAATTGATCGCCCGCAGCCGGCCCTACGCAGACCAGGTGTGGATGGTGGGCGAGAACTGGCGCTACGAGGAGGCCTTTCAGACGGCGGCACAGGCGATTGAAGCCGGCCGGATCGGTCAGCCCCTCTTCTGCGACGTGTCACTGCAGGTGCAGGTGAAGGCAGACTCGCCGAATGCGCAGCCGACCTGGCGGAACTCGGGAGAGCTTTTGGGCGGCTATCTGCTGGATGGCGGCGTGCATCATATTGCCGGTCTGCGCGTGCTTCCGGGAGAGATTGAGAGTGTGTGCGCGCTGACGGCAGGGCATCGACCCGACCTGCCGCCGGCGGACACGATGAGCGCGGCGCTGCGTTTTGCCAGCGGCGTAGTCGGCACCTATTTGATCACGTATGCGGTCGGCAGTACACTGGGAACCGACACCGTCCACATTGGCGGGAGTGAAGGCAGCCTGCGCGTTTCGCGCGGAGAGCTTGTGCTGGAGCAGGGCGAGAAGAGCGAGCGTCAGCAGTTCAATGTCCTCATCAGCGTGCGAGAAGAGCTGGCTGCTTTCCTGGCGGCGGTGCGGGATGGCGTGCAACACCGGAATTCGCCCCAGGAGGCTTTGCAGGATCTGGCCGTCGTGGAGGCGATGTTGGCGTCGGCGCGGACGGGGACTTTGCAGCAGGTTGAGAGACACGTGTGACGTAGTGGATTGAAAAGATATTAGGAATCCCCCACCTTGCTCTGTTTCCGGAAGGAGACAGGCCCACGGATGGAGTGAGGACGACTGTGCCGCGAGGGGACTCTCGGCTGTTGCAACCTTACCGTTATCGTTTGGACCAGGAGCGTTCCGTTCCTGCCCAAGGAGGGACAGATGGACATCTTAGGTATTGATATCGGCGGTAGCGGCATCAAGGGGGCGGTGGTGGATGCGGAAACCGGCGAGCTTCTTACCAAGCGCCGGCGCATCGATACGACGGATCCGTCAACGCCGCAGGCCATGGCCGAAGTAGTGTTGGAGATTGTCCGTCACTTCGGTTGGGTAGGGCCGATGGGATGCACGTTCCCGGCAGTGATTCGCAATGGTATCGTGTGCACAGCCGCAAATGTAGACAGTTCATGGATCGGCACTGATGCCCCGGCGCTGTTCGAGCGGGTGACAGGTTGCCCGGCTTCGATCGTCAACGATGCCGATGCGGCCGGAATCGCGGAGATGGTCTTTGGCGCGGGCAGAGACCAACCCGGGGTCGTCGTGCTGCTTACATTGGGCACTGGCATAGGCTCGGCGCTCTTTGTTGACGGACATCTGGCACCAAATACGGAGTTCGGACACCTGGAGATTGACGGCCACAACGCCGAGAGCAGGGCGGCGAGCAGCGCCCGCAAACGGGAAAAGTTGAGTTGGGAAAAGTGGGGAAAACGGCTTAACAGATATTTTCAGACTGTTGAATTTCTGCTTTCGCCGGATCTGTTTATCATTGGCGGAGGCGTAAGCAAGCGAAGCCAAAAGTATGTCAAATACATTGACGTGCGGGCGCCGATTGTGGCAGCCCAGATGCGCAATCACGCCGGTTTGATCGGCGGCGCAATGGCAGCACATGCCCTGATTCAAGGAAGAGGGGATGCCGAATTGGATCCTGCCGTTCTCTATGTGCCGGAGTACGACTGAATATGCTGACACTCTGCCCATTTTTGCGGAATCTTAGTCACGAGTCAGCGACGGGCAGACTGCTGACTGAACGCAGCACTGAATATTCCCCTATTTAAATGGTGCACGGCACACTGGGCCACCAAACTATGCGAACGCACCACATTGCAAGACAAAGACGAATTCTAGGAGAAGAGCAACCATGACAATGATGCAAGAAGCGGCGGCAGTAGGCCAGTCGATCTGGCTGGATTTCATCAGGCGCTCCTTCCTGGACTCCGGCGAACTGGGTGAACTGGTCGCCAATGGTCTTCGGGGCGTTACGTCCAACCCGTCGATTTTCCAGAAGGCGATCACCGCCAGCACCGACTATGATGCCGCGGTTGAACGGTTGGTGGGTGAAGGCAGGTCGGTCAATGACATTTACGAGGCGCTCGCCATCCAGGACATCCGCCGCGCCTGCGACATCATGCAGCCGGTTTATGGCAGCACGGACGGGCTGGACGGCTATGTCAGTCTGGAGGTAAATCCGAAGCTGGCCTACGATACAGAAGGAACGGTCATGGAAGCCCGTCTCCTCTCGTCCCTGGTGGACCGGTCGAATGTAATGATCAAGGTGCCGGCCACACCGCAGGGCATCCCGGCGATCGAGACGCTGACTGGCGAGGGTATCAACATCAACGTCACCCTGATATTTTCTTTGCAGCAGTACGAAGACAGCGCGATGGCCTATATTCACGGTCTGGAGAAGCTGGCTGCCGCAAACGTGGATTTCAGTGGAATGGCTTCGGTGGCTTCTTTCTTCGTCAGCCGGGTGGACGGCAAAGTGGATGCCAGCCTAAGTGAAATCGGCAACAGCGACCTTCAGGGGAAGATTGCGATCGCTAACGCCAAGATGGCCTACCACCGTTTCAGCGAGCTTTTCAGCGGTCCTCGCTGGGACAAACTGGCGGCGCAGGGTGCGCGTGTGCAGCGTCCATTGTGGGGCAGCACCAGCACCAAGAATCCCGACTACCCGGATACACTCTACCTGGATACACTGATCGGACCCCACACGGTAAATACGGTGCCCCCTGAGACGTTGGAAGCCTTTTTGGATCATGGAACCGCTGCCCGCACCGTGGATGCTGATGTGGAGCAGGCCCGCCAACATTTGGCGCAGCTGGCTGAGCTGGGCCTCGATCTGGACAGTATCACCGCGCAGCTGATGATTGATGGCGTGGACGCCTTCGCCGACTCATTTGATGAGTTGATGTCGGGAATCTCCGCAAAGGTGGCCGCGATCGCCGGCGGGGACAGCAACCAGACGCGAGAACGCGCCGATTTTTTTACGGAGCCCTCCGGGGCCAGATAGAGGCTGCTCTGGAGGAGACCGACAGGGAGCGCATCGTCACCCGCATCTGGGCTCGGAGCCACAGCGTGTGGAGTGACAGCCCGGACGAGATCACCAACCGGCTCGGCTGGCTGGACATTGCAGTCCGCATGGACGAGGAGCGTCATTGCATAAGCGCTTTGCTGCAGGACGTTGAGCAGGAGGGCTACACGCAGGCGGTCCTGCTGGGAATGGGCGGCTCCAGCTTGGCGCCGGAGGTGTTTGCGCGTACATTCGACAGCGCCGCGATTGCGCTGCGGGTATTGGACAGCACACACCCGGCGGCTGTCCAAAGTGTGGCCGACGGCCTGGACCCGGCGCGAACGCTGTTTATCGTCGCCACCAAATCCGGTACCACGTCGGAAACGCTTTCCCTGTTCAGATTCTTTTACAATCAGCTGCAGGAGCAGCTGGGCGAATCGGAGGCGGGGAAGCACTTCACCGCCATAACGGATGCTGGCTCCGAACTCGTCAGATTGGGCGAAGCCTGCAACTTCCGCGCGGTCTTTGTCAACGATCCCAATATAGGCGGCCGCTATTCGGCGCTTTCCCATTTTGGGCTGACGCCGGCCGCGCTGGTTGGGGTGAATCTGCGGCGTCTGCTGCGGCGCGGTCAGGAGGCGAAGAACGACTGCGGGCGGCATATTACCGGATCGCTCAATCCCGGCGCGCAGGTTGGCGTGATGATGGCGGAGATGGCGAAGGCGGGTCGAGACAAGCTGACAATCATCGCCGACGACGAAGTGGCTTCGTTCGCCGACTGGCTGGAGCAGCTCATCGCCGAGAGCACGGGCAAATCGGGTACGGGGATTGTGCCGGTGGTGGGCGAGCCGGGGGCATCTCCCGACGCTTACGGCACGGACCGGTTGTTCGTTCATCTTCAGTGGAGCGACGCCGGCGCGCAGGATGGGACGATCCAAGCGCTGATAGACGCCGGCCACCCGGTGATCCGCGTCCGCTTCCGCGATCGATACGACCTGGCGGCACAGTTTTTCCTGTGGGAGTTTGCCACCGCGGTGGCCGGGGCGCGGCTGGGCATTCACCCGTTCGATCAGCCGGATGTGGAGTCGGCAAAGCAACAGTCGCGCCAGATGATGTCGGCTTTTATGGAGAGCGGAAGGCTGCCCGAACCGCAACCATCGTATGAAGCCGGCGGCGTGCAGGTATACCTTGACTCGCAGGAAGGAGATGCGCCTCCTGGCAGTCCGGGCGAAGCGTTGGCGGCATTTCTGACGCAGGCCGAAGCGGGGGATTACATAAGCATCCAAGCTTACTTACAGCCCTGCCCCGCCGTGAACAGACTGCTGGGCACCATGCAGAAATGTCTTCGGGACCGGACCAAGCTGGCAACGACTGTTGGTCTAGGACCCCGTTTTCTCCACTCGACCGGCCAGTTGCATAAAGGGGATCGCGGCAATGGCCTCTTTATCCAACTCACTGACAGACCTACCGCCGACGTCGACATTCCCGATGAACCTGGCTCGCCCCGGTCGACGCTGCCGTTTGGCGTCCTGATCCAGGCGCAGTCGCTGGGAGATCGGCAGGCGCTCATGGATGCCGGGCGGCGCGTGATTCGGATCGATCTAGGGGAAAACTCGCAAGCAGCGTTGGAGCGGCTTGTCGGGTCATTGGCGGCGGCGTAAGGGTTACTCACTCAATCGCAGGGCCTGTGACCAGACGATGGGCAGAGAGTGGTTAGGGTAGAGAGCCTTGTCAAATATTGTCCTTTCATTGCGACGCGTTAAAGAAACCAGATGCAAGACATAGATTTTCTGAAGCGACGGGCAGCTGAAGCGGCGGTTGCGAGTGTTGAATCCGGGATGATTGTGGGGTTGGGCGCCGGGAGTACGGCACTGAAGGCGCTTGAATGTATTGCCGAACGCTTGGTGGTGGGCACACTCTCAGATATTCTTGGCGTCCCCTGCTCGGAGCAAGTGGCCGCCGACGCTCGTCGGCTGGCCATTCCGCTCACCACGCTGGAGAGTCAGCCGCGCGTAGATTTGACGATAGACGGAGCCGACGAGGTAGACCCTCAACTGCGAGTCATCAAAGGCGGGGGCGGCGCGTTGCTGCGTGAGAAGATTGTTGCGCAGGCCAGCGCGCGCGAAATAATCATCGTCGACGAACGCAAACTATCCGAGCGGCTGGGTATGCAGTGGGCGCTGCCGGTGGAGGTGATCTCCTTTGGCCTGCGCGGCCATGCGGCCTATATCGAGCTGCTGGGGGCGTCTGTGCAGGTGAGGACGGCGTCGGACGGCTGCCCTTTCAGAACAGACAGCGGCAATATGATACTCGACTGCCGCTTCGGCCCGATGGATGATCCGGAGTCCATTGCCGCCGCGCTGGCGCGACGGGCCGGCATCGTCGAGCACGGCCTGTTCCTCGATCTGGTGACAGACCTGATTGTCGCCAGCCCCGCGGGTATCAGACACCAAACACGATAGCAGAATAGTTGACAGCAGCTGCCGCTCACTGGAATCCCGCGTTTTGGTGTAGCGAGCGCGTTTGGAATCCGTCTTGCGCGATGCAAGGGAACGCCCGCGCCTAACCTGCTCTTTCCTGGCGGGCTGACGGCAGCCAGTTAGTAAGGAATCAGAGATCAGTTTTCGGGAATAATCAGTTCATCGCCGACACGGACCAGGTCGGGATTGGAGATGTTATTCGCCGCCATAATCGCCTCTACGCTGACGCCGAACCGCTGGGAAATAGCGCTAAGGCTGTCCCCTTCCTGGACTGTGTAAGTTGTCCGGTTCAGGGTGAGGACATCGGCGGCGGTCAGTCCGGGAATGCGCAGTACGGTGTTTTCCTTCACGACATGTGGATTGGTAATCGTGTTGCTGTTGAAGGCGATAAGTTCGGGCAGAGTCACATCGTACAGTTCAGCGATGGCGGCCAGAGTCTCACCGGCACGGACGGTGTGCGTGCCGGCTGTGCGAGACAGAACCGGGTCGACCACCCTCCGGTCTGCGCCCGGCTGACCAGCGGAGTCACTCACGCCGGGAATCACCAATATCTGGCCAACATTCAGACTGTGCTCGTCTCGCAGACCGTTCATGCTCACGATCTGATTCAACGAGGTGTCGAAACGGAGCGCAATCGACAGAAGTGTATCTCCCTGCTGGACCGTGTACTGGAAAGGCTCCGCCGTGGGCGTAGGGATGCCTTCCGGCGTAGTCACGCCGGGCACATAGGGCATACGAAGCACTTGACCGACTTGCAGAGCGTCCGTGGTCAACAGGTTCATCTCGCGAATCCTCTGGATCTCCGTGCCGAACTTATCTGCAATTGTGGAGAGGGTATCTCCCGGTCTGACTTCATAGGTAATCGTAGTCGGCTCCGGCGTGTCTTCCGGTGTCGGCAGGGGCGTTTCAGTTGCTGCTGGTTCTGGGGTATCCGGTTGCATAACAACCGGTTCCTCTTGTTGCGTTCCCAGGGAGTTGCCCACCTCTTCGGCAATGCGCTCGCGTGTACATGCTGAGAGCAGGAGAATTGCCGCCAGTGTCAGCATTACCGCAGACATCCACCTTACGTTTGTAAATTGCGTTACTGCCTCGCCATGTGAGCGCGACTGCGTGCCCATCGATATTCTCCACTTCTACAAGCCAACTGCTTGTCTGATTGCAGCCGAAAGTCTGGAAACCCGAGCCCAGAAGGCGGCGCCAACTGCCCCTGGGCTCTATTTTAGTGTTTTCTGCCTACGGAAAACGGACTGAAAAGCGCATTCAGTTAGACGATCTGCCATTTGATGTTAACTGGCAAATTAAATCATAGCACACGCAGAATTGCATCGCAAGCAGTTTCGAAATTTCCTGGAATCACGCCCGACCTGGCCTGGCAGTTTGCTCAGGAATCCTGTGCAGCGAAAGGACCGGAATATGCCGAGGCCGAATCAGGACGCCGTGAACAGGCCGGCTGAGCGCCCGCATCTGCAGCCCGAGACGAATCAATCGTAAGAAAACGGTCCGGAAACGTTCCGACAGTTGGCCGGAAGGATATTACTGACGGGTATACAATCATGGCATTGAAAGTCTGAAAAGTGAGTCACGGAGGTTCAGCCATGATTATTCGTATACTTTTGACAGGAACGACCCTTCTGCTACTGACTCTCGTTGCGTCTGTCGGCGCGGCCGCGGGAGCAGGGCAGGACGGCATCGCTATCACCGGGTTGGATAGGGTACGCGCGTATGCGGCGGCGGCGCGGGTCAACGGACGCAGCTACGCGGTAGATGGGGGCCGGCTCTATGCCGGCGTCAACGGCGTCTGGAAACCGCTGGCAGTGCCTGGAGGCGTGATCGTCAACGCGGTAGAAGTGGACCGGTCAGATTCGGAGACCGTATTTATCGGTGCTGCCAACAGGCTCAGCATCTTCGTCTCGCGCGATGCCGGTGAGGGCTGGATGGAGGTCCCCCTGGATCAGGACACAGTCGGCGGCGTAACCGCTTTGGCCTTTGACGCGTCCAACCGGCTGCTTTATGCAGGTACTGATGCAGTCGGGGTCTATCGTCTGCGGGATATAGGCGCAGAGGTAGAGCCGGGCCTGATTGCCAGCGGACATCTGCTGTTGGAGGAGCCAGTGCAGGAAATCGCGGCTGACAGCACGGGAGCCGGTTTGGCGTTTGTGCGCACACTGGAGAAGCTGTATCGAGCTGAGGCGTACGGTCTGCGGTGGGTGGCCGTCAACAGTCTGCCCGGCTTGCCGACGGCTGTAGCAGTCGCTGACACGTCGCCGCCGAGGGTTTATGCGGGCACGGCCGGCGCGGGCGTGCAGGTGAGCTGGGACGGCGCGTCATGGCGTTCTGTCAATCATGGACTGGCCAACCTGGATGGAGATCAGCTTGTCATCAGCGACCTGGCGGTGGACCCGGTGCAACCGGAAGTAATGTATGCCGCTACAGGCTTTGTGGCTGAAGGCGTACACCAGGGATCGTCCGGCCAGGTGGCGATGAGCACGGATGGCGGCGCCCAGTGGGAAATACTGGCGGAGTTGGAGGATGCCCAGGCTGCCGAACTGCTGCCTGTGACCGGAAGGACAGGGACGGTGTACGTCCTTACTACTGCCAGCCGTACACCGCTGGCGCTGGGTGGGGAGACATTTTTGGAGACGGTGGATACGGCCGGGCCACCGGCCTCCGCGGTGAGGAAATCAGGCCTGCTTGCCTGGATTCTGGCGGGGCACGCCAGCGCCGCGCTCATCATTCTGGCGATCGGTGAGTTCAAGAGTGGGGGCCGGCGAAGGCTGAGTTCTGCTTATGACATGCGCAATGTTCAGGTGGGTTGGAGGGAAAGGCTCCGTCCAAATCAGGTCTGACGCCGTCGAATCCTGCAACTGCCAGACGAAGGCGCCCGCTCCCCCGTGGGCGTCTCCGGAATTCGTGACCTTGCCGACTCAAAGCCCTGGCGTAAGAACGAGGCCCGTTGCAGGTATGGACAGACTTTTGAGAACATCCTGTTGGGTAGCGGGCACACGCCTCTGAAGCCGGAGTCGGCAAAGGGCGAAATTCCAGGCGAGCGCCCTAGCGAAGCTGGGGAAAGGCTGATGCGATGGCCAGACCGGCAAAGAGGAGCAGCATCAGAAATCCTCTGCCACCTGCCAGGAGGAAAAAAATCGCCCAGGGCGCCACGCCCAGAATGATGCCGGCCAGGGCCCAATGCGGCAGTTTGCGGCCGCGCCGGTTGCCCACCGCGCTGCGAATGACGCGGGCCACGAGCGTTCCGCCGCCGGAACCGGCAATGAAGGCGATGAAGAAGCCGAAAAAGCCGATGCTGCTTAGCAGGAAACCGACGATTGGGGCGAAGATCAACGTAAGGACAAATCCAACAGCCAGGGCGACAATGTTATCCCGGCCCAGAGCATTGAAGTAGATGTTCTGTTGCTCACGTACACATTCGTTGCAGCGGTAACCAACGGGCGTACGCACGGCGCAGGAGATGCAGATAGGTTTGCCGCATTTGTTGCACCGCAGGAGCGTTTCCCGATCCGGGTGGTTGGCGCAGGTCAGGCTTTCCGGTTCGCCGTCGCTGCCAACCACGATGGGGGCGGGCTTGCCGTCATAGATGGCGCGACGGGCAGGGTCCCCGAGAATTTCGTAGGCTTTCTCGACTGCCGCCAGCTTCTGTGCGGCATAGGCCCGGTCTGCGGCGGATTCCAGCGTTTCGGGCTGGTACAGCAGTTGCAACCGCCTGAACTGTTGCGTGATCTCCTCTTGGCCGGCATCTTCATGCAGATCAAGCGAACGGTAATGCTCCTTTTCAGGATTGCGCGATTCGTCTGACATCTGAATTCACTTTCAACTATGGCACGTGCACGCCGGTAGGGGGCGCCAAGTGAGGGTCACGCCGTTCATTTCAGTTTTTCCATGAGCGTCTGGTAGAAGTAGCTGCGGGGGCGAAGGCGGACAAAGCGGGCCTGATAGGGGCTGCTGTTGACGACGATTTCATCCGAATCGTCTACTTCGACTTCAAACTGACCGTCAACGGTAAGCATGGCGGAATGGTCGCTATAGACGCGCAGGCGGACTTCTGTGCCTTCGGAGAGGACGACAGCCCTGTCCATGCTCATGTGAGGGGCGACGGGAATTACGAGAATGTTGCGCAGGTCCGGCGGCAGGATAGGCCCACCGGCTGCGAGGGCGTAGGCAGTGCTGCCGGTGGCAGTGCTGACTATCAGGCCGTCGCAGGTGTAAGTGGTCAGGTAGCCGTCATCGAGGTTGGCGCTGACGCGGACGATGCGAGCGAGGCTGCCGCGGCTGAGGACGACATCGTTGAGGGCATCGAACGTACAGCGAACCAGGGGCTCGCCGCCATTGGGTCTTGCCTTTTCGACGAGTGTGCGCACCATTAACCGCTCTTCTATCCAGTAATCGCCTTGAAGCAATTTTTCCAAGGGGGAGCGCCAGTCCTGGGGAAAGATTTCAGCCAAGAAGCCGAGCCTTCCCATCTTTACACCTAACATTGGTACGTTGAAGGCCGCGCCGAGTCGCGCGGCCCGCAGCATGGTGCCGTCGCCGCCGAGAGTGATCAACAAGTCGACCTCGGGCAGTCTGGATTTGACGACTTCAGCATCCCAGGCGGAATGGCGCCAGGTTTCGTCTACGCCGGCGCGGTGTAGAAACTGTTCCATCTGCCCCGCGAGTTCAAGCGATTCCGGCTTACGCGGGTGGTGCAGAATGCCGATGCGTCGAAATGGGTCTTTGGCGTCTTCCGTCATTTTGGGTAATCTTTCGCATGCGATGTGGTGCAGGAATTGTTGTTTGTATCTTTACACACATATTCAAATAATATACTTAACCGTTTGAGGTCAAATCCGGCCTGTGTTAATATCAATCTATGCGCGTACTGATAATCTCTGATATTCACGCAAATTTTGTCGCCCTGGAAACGGTCATGTCCGACGCTGCCGGCCGTTTCGACGCGATCTGGTGTTTGGGCGATGTGGTTGGGTATGGCCCTGCGCCGAATGAGTGCGTTGAGTTGGTTCAGGCGGAAGCCGACCTGTGCGTAGTCGGCAACCATGATTGGGCTGTGTTGGCACATCCCAATCTGGATATAGAGCATTTCAACCCCTTGGCGCGTGCGGCCGTTGAATGGACGCGGAGCCAGCTGAACGAAAAGAGTCGTGCGTTCCTCGATAGTTTACCAGCGAAACCTCTTGAACCGGAAGGCGCGGACAGTATCATAATAACGCATGCCAGCCCGCGCGAACCGGTGTCGGAATATGTCCAGTCGCCCGAAATCGCCTTGGAAAACTTCGCTCACTTTGAGACGAAGATGTGTCTGGTGGGTCATACGCACAAACCGGCGATTTACCGCTGGCAGCTGCGAAAGATATTCTCGAGGCGAGGACGCCGCAACGGCATTCCGGTGACTGTCGATTTTCTGAGGCCCTATGAAGAGAAACGTGTGCGCCTGGAACTGACAGACCTGGAACGCCTGATTCTCAATCCCGGCAGTGTAGGGCAACCGCGGGACAACGATCCGAGAGCTGCATACGCCCTGCTGGACCTGGAGGAGTTGACTTGGGAACAGCGCCGGGTAGCGTACCCGATAGATCTGACGCAGAGCCAGATGCGCGTCGCCAATCTTCCGCGCCGGCTGATCGACCGCCTGACCTATGGAAGCTAGTGTCCGCTCGAACAGTTAGTCGGATACCAGGCAGGTAGCACACCTCTACCTCTTCTCACTCCCCTCTTTCCTCATTTCTGGTTTGTCCCATTTCCAACCGATTGTACATTTCAAACCAGTCGGGCAGATCGCGGCTGCGGTCGTGGGCTTTGCGCCGTTCGTCCTCCCGTCTCCATGCGATCATCCGCCGGGTGATTTCTTCTTTAACATTGCGGGGGTTGGGCACGTGGTCGAAGGTGAAGGCGCCCTCGCCGGCAGCGGTTTGGACGATGATGTTGCCAAAGTTCAGCATCATCTTCAGTGGGGAGTTCATCTCGAGGCTGATGTCCTGGATGTCACTGAGTTGGGCTTCGCGGCGCTGTTCACTGAGGAAAAGCGGTAGCTTCTCGATATCGATAATTCTATCTTCAGTCACCGTGTAGGTGTCGTTCCACCAGTCGGTTACGGCCCAGAGGATCCAGCCCAAAGTAGCGAACGTCACCAGTCCACCTCCATACAGAAGTGTCTGCGCGTTTATGCTGGACAGGAGTTGATCCAACAGGGCAATCGACGAGAAACCACCCGCCAGAAACAGGACTTCGAAAAGAAATAGTGTGCCGGGAAGAACGGCCTGGGCAAAGAGAACCCACCAGTGCTTGTGCCAAACGATTCGATCGGTAGATTCCCAGTCGAGTGAACTGTCAGCGGTGACTGTGCGGCGCAATTTTTGCCACAACGCTGGCCCGGAAGCAGTGTCGTCGGGCGCGGCGAGGGCCGCATCAGTACGCACACGGCTGGGCAGGTCAATGGATAGACCGAGACGATTCTCAAGCGCGTCCTGGATGTCCAGCTTGTTTTCGGCGCTGGAACGCTGTTGGGCCAGGCTGCGATGGTGGAAAATAGCTGTTCGGAGCGTGTCGGGATCAGCGACGAAGTTGAAATCGATAGAGCCTGTTGTGCCGGCGGTATAGACCGACAGCGTACCGTAGTTGAACAGATTTCCCCAGAAGGTCGTGGCCACGTCTACGCGCTGGATCTGTTCCAGCAGGGCCTCCCGCCGCTGTTCACTGAAAAAGATAACCTTCTCCTGCTGAATGACCCGCCGGTTGGTGACGATAAAGTAGTCATTCATATAGTTGAGAATGCCCCAGATAACCGTCATGGCTACCAGCAGGACGCTGATGCCAGGGGCGATCCAGAGAGGAAAACCGAGAGAGGCGAGGAGCCAGACAAGGCCGGCGCTGGCAATGACAGCAACAGCTGTCGCCTGCGATTGACCCAGCAGGGCCAGCCAGTGACGCAGCTGTAAGGTGACCAGTACTTCGTCCTTTCGCAACCACTTATAGTCTTGCCGCTGTTCGGAATCGGTGTCTTCAGCCTGCACGGGCAGGCGGGCGGCAACCTTGTCTATGATTTCAGGCCCGCATATTTGGCCGAAGCGTTGGAAGTCCTGCCGGTGAAGTCGCAGCCAAAGGCTGCCCGGTTCGGATTCGACAGTCAGTTCCACCTGGTTCGAGGAGAGGAGCGCGGTCTCATTGAAGGTTACAATGCCGCGCACCGGCGCGCGGGGCAGAGCGCGGTTGTCTTCGTCCAGCGCGCTCAGGACGGCGCGGCTGTTTTCCAGCAGGATCCACATGCTGTCGGCGCTATCCCCTTGCTGCGTGATGGGATGGAATTGGGGGATGCGGTGAAAGCTGCAGAAGCCGGCCAGCTGGATCTGTTCATGGGGCGTCAGGCCGGAAAAAACGGAGACGGCGCTAATGGTTTTGGCGGGCAGTAGTTGGATTTCCGGGTCGATCGCCTGGGGAAAGCGGCGGCCGACCTGCCGGATCGTTCGCCATGGCAGTTCGAACAAAATCGTCTCGGCTTTGGCTTCGGCCCAGTGGCCGTATTTGTCCGGCGCGGCGTTATTGGTCCCGCCGACGCTGCCGGGAAAGCCGAAGGAGCCGCCGGTGCCCAACAGCAGGCGGTTGTCGGTTCTGCGAGGATGATAGAGCTCAATCTGTCCCTGTGCGATGAAAAAGAGCGTTTCGGGAACCTGGTTCTGTGTATATAGAATAGTGCCCGCATTCACGGTCTGGCTGCGGATCTCGTCGGCCAGGAAGCCGAGTACCGCCATTTCGACATCGGCCAGCAGCGGCATCGTTCGCAGACGGTTGACGATCGCCTGGTAGGCGCTCTGCTGATGGGAAGCGGGATAGCGGTAGAGCAGTCGTTCCAGTGTTGGACGTTCGATGCACAGGGCCGAAACTTCGTTCTCGGCTGTTGCAGAGGTGATGTATTTGAGGCTGAAGGTCAGCTCATAGCGTCCAATCATATCGCCGGCAATGGCGTTGCGGGCGAGTATATCCTCGGCGCCGGCTGCGTTTTTGTCCCGGCGGGTGATGCGGACGGCGCCGCTGAGGATGAAGAAAAGGTACTCAGCGGCATCATCCTGCCGGGTCAGTTCGTCGCCAGGAGAAAATTCGACGACGAGGGAATTCTCTTGTAGTAGACTGGCGACCTCGTCCATCGGCAACCCCTTCAGGTAGACAAGGGATTGCAGCAGAGCCAAAGTGGGAGGGACGCCAACATAGCGGGCGATGCCGGCCCGGTTGCCGCTGGTCATTGCAAGTACTCCATCACAGATGTTCCTTGACCGATTGCGCGGCTTTCCGGTTCATTCCCGGCACGGTCCGCAGTTCATCCAAAGTGGCCTGGCGCATCTTGTCGAGATCGCCGTTGAAGTATTGAAGCAGCGCCTTACGCCGTCTGGGGCCGATGCTGGGCAGAGTATCCAGCACTGTATTCGTCTGCCCCTTTCGGCGCAGACTGCGATGATAGGTGACGGCGAAGCGGTGGGCCTCGTCGCGGATGCGTTGGACCATGTAGAAGGCCTGGCTGCCGCGGCGAAGAAGGACCGGATTGCGGCGCTGGGGAAGAAAGATCTCCTCTTCCCGTTTTGCCAAAGCGATTACCGGCACTCTGTCGGGCAGACCGAACTCTTCCAACACCTCGTTGGCGACGCCGAGCTGGCCTTTTCCGCCGTCAACGATTACAAGGTCGGGCAACAGTTTCCAGTGGTTGGCGCCGGCCGGTTTGCGGCCTGGACGTTCGGCGTCATTTTCCACGGCGCGGCGGAAGCGGCGGCGCAGCACTTCACGCATACTGGCGTAGTCGTCCGGCTCGCCGTGGGCGCCTTTTCCGCGGATCTTGAAACGCTTATATGCCGATTTCAGCGGCGCGCCGCGGGCGAACACGACCATGGAGGCGACGGTATTGGTTCCCTGCAAAGTGCTGACGTCGTAACATTCGATACGGGTCGGGGCCACCTGGAGGGCAAGGGCGTCCTGCAGTTCGGCCAACGCTTCGGTTTGGCGGTTGGTGTCTTCGGCCCATTGGGCCTTCTGCACGCGCAGATACTCCTCGGCATTGCTTTTTGCGAACTCCATCAGTTTGCGCTTCTTGCCCCGCTGGGGCATGCGAATTTCGACCTTGGCGCCGCGCCGTTTACTCAACCAGGCGGCGAGAAGGTCTTTTGTACCGGGCACGTACTGAACCAGCAGGCGCGGCGGGACATGGGCGGCGTCAGTATAGAAACGCTGGATGAAGATGCCGATCAGGTCGCCCAGGTTTTCGGCGGTTGTCTCGGACAGTTCTACGCCTTGCAAGGCGAAGTTTTCTCTTCCGACCAACCTGCCGCGACGTACCATCAGGATCTGGACGACCGTGTCGCTGGACTTCGCGTCCTGGGCAATGGCAACGACATCTTCGTCATCGTTCTGGATGCCCACAACTTTTTGTTGGTGGACGATACGTTGGGCGGCCTTGATGCGGTCGCGGTAGACGGCGGCCAACTCGAAGTTGAAGCGTTCGGCCGCTTTGTGCATCCTCGTTTCCAACTGGTTCATCACCGCATCCGTGTCGCCTTCGAGGAAGTCGATCAGCTGGCAGATGCTTTCGCGATATTCAGTGCGGCTCTGGGCGCCGATACAGGGGCCGCCGCACAGTTTGAGATGGTAGTAAAGACAGGGGCTTTCGTCGTTGCCGGAAATGTTACGGTCGCAGTCGAGGTAGGGGAAGACTTTGCGCATTGACTCGAGCGTACGGCTAACTGCCCAGCTGCTGGTAAAGGGACCAAAGTAACGGGCGCCGTCGTCTTTTATCTGGCGCACGCGCTCGACCTTGGGGAAATCATCCTGCCAGTTGACTTTGATATATGGATACCCCTTGTCATCCTTGAGCATGACATTGTAATGGGGCTGGTGGCGCTTGATGAGGTCGTTCTCGAGAATCAGCGCTTCCATTTCCGTCGCGGTGACCCACCAGGTGATGTCCCGCACCTTGCCGACCATCTCGTGAATTCGGGGCGAATGTTTGGCAGATTGTTGGAAATAGCTGCGTGCGCGATGACGCAAGACCAGCGCTTTGCCCACGTAGAGGACCTTGGCATGTTCGTCCCACATGAGATAGCAGCCGGCCTTGGCGGGTAGTTCGTCGAGCTTACGCCGCACCTGTTGCGGAAGTCGTTGTTTCATGAATTCGATTGTATCACGTCTCTTTGGCCGCTTCAATCGACTGGTCTTTCGGGGTGCATCCCAAATTACTGGGTCGATTTGCAGCGCACTACTTCGCCGGCCCAGAAAATCCGCAACGTCTCAGCCACAGTCAGTTCGCGACCGTGCCTTGGGCGAGCGAAAGCGTTTCTCTCTAACCACTGATCGCTGACCACTGATCACTGCAGTTCTGGGCGGCCGCCAACGAACACACAGTGAGATAGCCTGAACGACGGGGATGAAGCGCTGGTCAGGACAGGTACTGTATACGGCTCAGTAGTTACCAGGAAACTGAGAACCGGAAACTGACCTCCAGAGACTGACCATTCCTGATTCAGACAGCGGCTGCCCAATAATCTGAGATACTCACCAAACCAGGGCAATTGCATCATAAACAGTGATATAATAGCCTTGTGCCAAAATACGAATAGGCATTACTGAGAGCGTTTCATCATCATGAAGCCATGACTCCCGCTGGCACGGAATCTGGAGGCGAAGGAGGGCCCTTTCAAGATTGTAAACTGCCGACAATCTATCTGCCCATTACCCAGCAAGGACAGCGATCTAACGCGCGCGAAGTCAAGCGCATAAGTCCAAAAAAGGAATACTGCCCGCTCTGACCCGACTTAACCTGACCTGACCCGACATTAACCGTCCAGACACGACATTAGCCGTCCAGACACGACATTAACCGTCCAGACACGACATTAACCGTCCAGACACGACATTAACCGTCCAGACACGACACTCTGCCCCTCCAATCGGCAGGTGACCGGCGCGAGTCTGGCGTCTGCGTGAGTCGTAGAGAACTTGCCAGAACCGGGAACAGACGCCAGATGCGGTAAAACTGATGCAAAAACGTAACAACAAGAAAGGGCCAGAAAAAAATTTCGCCCGCTTTGACCCGACTTATACCTACTTGACCCGACATGAGTCGACTTGACCCGACCAATCACGTCCCACCATATCACCGGCCGTACAACTCTTGTACATCTCTCGTTAGACCTTGTACGCGCCCACGTGCACCAGCGAAGCACTCATCACAGCCCATCAAACAATTCTCATGAACTGTAGTTCAGACATCATGCAAACACTCGTAAACTCTCGTGATCTCTTGTGAACGCTCGTACAAGCGCTCCTATGACAGCCGGGCCTCTACCATCCTGACAATCCCAAGAAATCCCGCAAATCCTGCTTCAGACAACCCGCCCAACACTCGTAAACGCTCGCAATCTCTCGTGATCTCTCGTAAACGCTCGTCCGAGCTTCCCTATCCAGGCGGAGCCTTTGCCATCCCGAAAATCCCACACATTCCCGCAATTCCTGCTTCAGGCAGCCCGCCCATCGCTCGCAAACGCTCTTCAGGTGCTCGCTGGATTAGGCCTGGATGCCCTGCGGTGGGTGGAATTCCACGCATGAATAATGTAAGAGAAATGTATTTGAAATTGGAGGCATGAGGATTTGACCAACACTTGGAGTGTGTTATAATCACTCAGGTGTCGTCTGAGCACGCGCCGACGTAGCTCAATCGGCAGAGCAGCTGTTTTGTAAACAGCAGGTTATCGGTTCGAGTCCGATCGTCGGCTCTTCGGTAGAGGCGTATTGACCGTGGCCGACGTGTGCGTTTTGGGGGCGGCGGCTGGGCAGGCGAAGCACATTAATACAAGCGCTATAAGAATGGGCGGGTGCCCGAGTGGACAAAGGGATCTGACTGTAAATCAGACGGCTATCGCCTACGGTGGTTCGAATCCGCCCCCGCCCACTTCAGGTGTAGTGCAATTTGATTTGAAGTGATCGGCCCGCATAGCTCAGTCGGTAGAGCGCATTCTTGGTAAGAATGAGGTCACCGGTTCAAGTCCGGTTGTGGGCTCCAGACGAAAACGAGGTTGGCGCGCAGAAGTTGGGCAGGCCTGAACCTCAGGGAATTTTCGCGTTTCAGACGAAAAAGTAGTGTCAGACAATATAGTATAGGAGCCGCACGATACTTTGCCGCCCACCTATTGCTGGTGGGCGGTTTGCAGCAGTTACTGATGATTTCGTCCTTTTCGCGCTCCGGAGTTATCGCTCATTTTGTAGCGAGGTAGCGGATTTGACCATTGATCATAAGCAGGAGGCAGCAACCTAATGGCGAAGGCAGTATTTGAGAGGACCAAGCCCCATGTGAACGTGGGGACGATCGGACATGTGGATCACGGCAAGACGACGCTGACGGCGGCGATCACCAAGGTATTGGCGCTGCGAGGAATGGCGGATTTCAGTGCGTTTGAGGCGATCGACAATGCGCCGGAAGAGAAAGCACGCGGCATCACCATCGCCATTGCGCATGTAGAATACGAGACCGAAAATCGGCACTATGCGCACGTGGACTGTCCCGGACATGCCGACTACATCAAGAACATGATTACCGGCGCTGCCCAGATGGATGGCGCGATTCTGGTGGTGGCGGCGCCCGATGGCGCGATGCCCCAGACCCGCGAACACATCCTGCTGGCACGGCAGGTGGAAGTGCCGGCCATGGTCGTGTTTCTCAACAAAGTCGACATGATGGAGGACGAGGAGTTGCTGGAACTGGTGGAGATGGAGTTGCGCGAGTTGCTCGACACCTATGAGTTCCCTGGCGACGACATCCCCTTTGTGCGCGGCAGTGCCCTGCATGCGCTCGAGAGCAGCTCCGATGACCCCGATGCGCCCGAGTATGAGCCGATCTGGGAACTGATGCGGGCGGTCGATGAGTATATTCCCACCCCTACGCGCGAAATCGACAGACCGTTCCTGATGCCGATTGAGGATGTCTTCTCGATCAAGGGCCGCGGCACCGTCGTGACCGGACGCGTCGAGCGCGGTGTCATCCATCCGATGGAAGAGGTCGAGATCGTCGGCGTCAAAGCCACGCACACGACCACGGTCACCGGCGTCGAGATGTTCCGCAAACTGCTCGATGAAGGACAGGCCGGCGACAATGTCGGTTGTCTGCTGCGCGGCATCGACCGCGAAGAGGTCGACCGCGGCCAGGTGCTGGCCAAGCCCGGCAGCATCATGCCGCACACCCGCTTCAAGTCCGAGGTCTATGTGTTGCGCAAGGAAGAGGGCGGTCGTCACACTCCCTTCTTCAAGGGTTATCGCCCTCAGTTCTACATCCGCACCATGGACATTACCGGCTCGATCAACCTGCCGGCCGGCGTCGAAATGGTGATGCCCGGCGACAATGTGACGATGGAAGTCGAGCTGATTGCGCCTGTCGCCCTCGAGACCGGCAGCCGCTTTGCCATCCGCGAGGGTGGCCGCACCGTCGCTGCCGGCGCTATCACCGAAATTATCCAATAGTGTAGAGTGGTTCGTGGCGAGTGGATGCACTCGCCACACTTTTTCTGTCTGGACCACGACAAGAGAGAAGAGTACATGGCAAAGCAAAAGATCCGTATCAAGCTCAAGGCATACGATCACCGCGTCCTGGATGCATCGGCAAAGCAGATCGTCAGTGCTGCCGAGCAGACGGGCGCCCAGGTGGTTGGGCCTGTGCCTCTGCCTACGAGGATTGAGAAGTTCACGGTGATGCGTTCGCCGTTTATCGACAAAGACAGCCGTGAGCAGTTTGAAATTCGTACTCACAAGCGTCTGATCGATGTGGTGGATCCAGGCAACAAGACGATTGAAAATCTCACTCGTCTGAATTTGCCCGCCGGTGTTGATATCGAGATTAAGCTATAGGGCTTAGATTGCGGCCGCGCACGGAATGGAAAGAGCAGGTAGATTCTGTTGCAGTCGGCAAGCAAAGGGCCTGGTTGGGCGATGCGGCAGTCGTTCGTGATGTAGTCGAGCGCGCTGTCGATCCTGGAGGAGCAAGTGAAGGGGATATTGGGCCGCAAGATTGGAATGACCCAGCTGTTTGATGACAGCGGCGCGGTGGTGCCGGTCACGGTAATCGAAGCTGGACCCTGTTATGTAACGCAGGTGAAGGCTGAGGATACGGACGGTTACAACGCGATACAGTTTGGGTTTGAAGAGGTGCCCGAACGCAAGTTGACGAAAGGCCAACTCGGTCATCTGATGAGGGCCAACGTGCCGAAGCTGCGATTTGTGCGCGAATTGCGTTTAGCGAGCCAGGCTGAGCACACACTGGGCGACGTGATAAAGGCGGACGTATTTGCTGAGGGCGAGATGGTGGATGTGACTGGCACTTCGAAGGGCAAGGGCTTTGCCGGCGCTGTCAAGCGGCATGGATTTCGCGGCGGCCCGAAGACCCATGGTCAGTCGGACCGACACCGGGCGCCTGGCTCACGCGGTGCGGGCACCACGCCCGGCCATACATTTCCCGGGGCAAAAGGCCCGGGGCAGATGGGCAATAAGCGCGTAACTGTGCTGAATCTGAAGGTAGCTCTTGTCGATGCGGAGCGCAATCTCATTGCCGTTCAAGGCGCGGTGCCCGGCCCAAACCAGGGGTTGGTATTCGTTCGAACGGCGGTTAAAGCGTAAGACGGTGGACTGAGGTTCGTACATTGACGAGCCGGCAGCTACTGGTACGGAGGCGAAACGGTGGAAGTGCCAATCAGAAATATGGCCGGTGAAGAAGTCGGTCAGATACAGTTGGAAGATACGGTATTTGCCGCACCGATCAATCGGGGGCTGATGCATCAGGCATTGGTGAGGCAGTTGTCCAACGCGCGCACGGGTACGCACAAGACGAAGTCCCGTAGCGAGGTACGCGGGGGCGGCCGCAAGCCGTGGCGTCAAAAGGGCACTGGCCGGGCACGGCATGGCTCGATCCGTTCCCCTATCTGGGTAGGGGGCGGGACGGCATTTGGCCCGACGCCGCGCAAGTACACCAAAAAGATGCCTAAGAAGATGCGTAGAGCAGCGCTGCGGAGCGCCTTGAGTGTTAAGGCTGGGGCAGACGAGATCGTAGTACTGGAGCAGCTGTCGATGGACGCGCCGAAGACCAAGGCTTTCATGCGGACGCTAGCCGACCTGGGTCTGGAGAGTGAGAGTGTACTCGTCATTTTGCCGGAACAGGATATGGCTGTCGAGAAGTCGATCAGCAACCTGCCGCAAGCGAAGTCACTTCTCAGCGGCAATCTGAACATTCAGGATCTGCTTGGCCATGACAAGCTTCTTTTGCCGCAGGCCTCGGTCGATTTCATTCACGACTGGCTTGCTTAACAGCTGCCATTTCCGGCTATGCGGACAGCTGGCAACGGTTAAGACGATCGAGTCAGTGTCCGGTACGAGGAGAACCTGATGCACGTATATGAAGTTATAAAACGCCCGATTATCACAGAAAAGTCGTACGATGCGGCCGATTTCAACAATCAGTACACATTTGAGGTCGATACGCGCGCGAATAAGCACCAGGTTCGCGATGCGGTGGAGACTGCTTTCAATGTGAATGTGGTCGGCGTGCGGGTGATGATGATGCCGGCTAAGACAGGGATGCGCGGCCGCCGCAAGGTGGTGCGAAAGTCGCCATGGAAGAAGGCGGTTGTGACTCTGGATGCCGGCGACAGCATTCAATTCTTTGAAGGTGTGTAACATCCAGAAGTGGGAGGGGAGAAGCGGGAGCGGTTGTTTCTCTTTTTCATTCTCTTTTGAACGGAGATAGACTTTTATGCCTGTAAAAATATACCGTCCCACCTCTCCGGGGCGACGGGACATGAGCGTCTCGACTTTTGAGACGATTACGCGTACAAAGCCGGAGCGCTCGTTAACTGAGGCATTGAAACGGAGGGGCGGGCGCAACAGCCAGGGTCGTATCACTGTCCGTCACCGCGGCGGGGGTCATAAGCGGCGTTACCGCATCATTGATTTCAAGCGCGACAGGTTCGGCGCGCCGGCACGGGTTATGTCGATCGAATACGATCCGAACCGTAGTGCGCGCATTGCATTGCTCAGTTATGAGGATGGAGAGAAGCGGTACATTGTGGCGCCGTTGGGAGTTCAGGTTGGCGATATGTTGGAATCCGGCCCCAGCGCTGACATACGGCCCGGCAATGCGCTGCCGATCCAAAATATCCCATTGGGCACGCAGATTCACAACATTGAGATGTATCCGGGGCGCGGCGCGCAGTTGGTGCGCAGCGCAGGCGTTGCAGCGCAGTTGGTTGCCAAAGAGGGGCCGCGCGCGCAAGTGCGTCTTCCCAGCGGCGAGGTACGCTTCATTGAGATGGGCTGCCTGGCGACAATTGGACAGGTGTCGAACCCGGACCACAGCAATATATCGATGGGCAAGGCCGGCCGCCGCCGCTGGCTGGGATTTCGGCCGTCGGTGCGCGGCGTTGCGATGGATCCTTCATCCCATCCGCACGGTGGTGGGGAGGGGCGGTCGCCAATCGGTATGCCCGGACCCAAGACGCCGTGGGGGCAGCCGGCGCTTGGCAAGCGCACGCGGCGTAACAAGAGAACAGGTAA
Organism: Caldilineaceae bacterium; assembly: GCA_963662575.1. Classification (GTDB taxonomy): domain Bacteria; phylum Chloroflexota; class Anaerolineae; order Caldilineales; family Caldilineaceae; genus Bin5. The sequence goes on along the minus strand of OY759723.1, from coordinate 2,379,205 downwards.
AAATATTATCAGGCGCAGCAGCAAGCGTCGATAGCAGCGAATTTGCAGAGGTGGAGGAGATTCGATGGGACGCAGCCTGAAGAAGGGACCATTTGTTGAGCCCCGGCTACTGAAGAAGATCGAAGATATGAACCGGGCCGGTGAACGGAAGGTGATCAAGACATGGTCGCGGGCTTCGACGATATTCCCGCAGTTTGTCGGACATACACTGGCGATACACGACGGTCGCCGCCATGTACCGATCTACATCACGGAAAACATGGTGGGGCACAAGCTGGGTGAATTTGCGCCGACACGTTTCTTTCGCGGTCATATCAGGTCGGAAAGAAGCACGCGCAGAGTATAGAAATTCTGCCATGAGTCGAAATATCTTTCTTCCTCCATCCTGGAGATAGGGGAGCGCGTACAATGGAAGTTCGAGCAGTTACCAAGTATACGGGAATCAGCCCGCAGAAGGCGCGCCTGGTATTGAATGAGATGCGCGGACGGCAAGCAGAGGAAGCAATGGCGCTGCTGCAGTTCATGCCTCAACAGGCGGCTAAGGCGGTTGCGAAGACATTGAAGAGCGCGATCGCAAATGGCGTTGAGAATTTCGGGCTGGAAGCTGATGAGTTGTACATCAGCCAGATTTATGCCGATCAGGCGCCGAACCGGCGCTGGCGGCGTTTTGGCGCCCGCGGGCGTTTCAAGCCATGGATTCGACGCTCCTCGCACATAACCGTGGTGTTGGAAGAGCGTTTGAACGATGAGTAGCGGACGAACAGCGGCGGCTTGTGGTCTGAACCGGCCATTGCCCGCAGCGTAAGGAGGCCCAATGGGACGCAAAGTACATCCGACCGGTTTTCGCCTTGGCATTATCAAGGAACACAAGAGTCGATGGTTTGCCACGGGGCATGAGTATGTGAATCAGTTGGGCGAAGATCGAGAGATCCGGTCCATGATTCATCGTGATGCGCCGCGCGCGGGCATCAGTTTTATCGAGATTGAGCGCCAGCCCAACCAGGTTCACGTGATCATCAATACGGCCAAGCCCGGCATAATTATTGGGCGGAAGGGCGCCAATGTGAATGTGTTGCGGGTGAACTTGCAGGAGTTGACGAACAAGAAGGTCAAGATCGACGTCCGCGAGATTGACAAGCCTGAGACGGATGCCCAGTTGGTTTCCGAGAACGTCGCTGAGCAGTTGGAGCGCCGCATCAGTTGGAAGCGGGCAATGAAGCAGGCGGCCGGACGAGCGATGCGCGTTGGGGCCGAAGGCGTCATGATCCAGGTGGCGGGACGGTTGGGCGGCAGCGAGATGGGCCGGGTCGACACGATACGCGACGGGCAGGTGCCGCGGCATACGTTGCGGGCGGAGATTGACTATGGGACCGCCGAAGCGAAGACCACCTACGGCATAATCGGCGTGAAGACGTGGGTATATCACGGCGAAGTGTTGCCGGGCGAAGAATACCATGCCCGCTATGCGGAGATGGCATTGAGCGAGTAGTGGCTTCTGCTCTGTAAGGGCGGCGGCTGGACAAATAAAGGCGGGATGGAGAGTAGACAATGTTGATGCCAAAACGAGTAAAATATCGCAAGATGCACCGCGGTCGGATGCGAGGAAACGCCACGCGGGGCCATCGGATCGATTTTGGCACGTACGGGCTACAGGCCACTGAGCCGTCGTGGGTGTCGAGCCGGCAGATTGAAGCGGCCCGTCGAGCGGTTGTCCGCTATGTGCGGCGCGGCGGCAAGTTGTGGATTCGCATATTTCCGGACAAGCCGGTGACGATGCGGGCGGCAGAAACGCGGATGGGTTCGGGCAAGGGCAATGTTGATCATTGGGTGGCGGTGGTGAAGCCGGGACGCATGATTTTTGAGATTGCCGGCGTCGATGAAAGAAATGCGCGCGAAGCCTTCCGTCTGGCGGCGCATAAGTTGCCGATGGGAACACAGTTCGTCGCCCGCGAGGACATCTGACGAGAAGGCGAGGAGGGATGAGAGATGAAAGCACATGAGCTGCGCCCGTTGACGGCGAGTGAACTCTACAGCCGTTTGGACGATGGATATCAGGAACTGTTTAACTTGCGCTTTCAGAGGGCGACCGGGCAGATGACAAATACGGCACGCAAGGGTCAAGTCCGCCGTGAGATCGCTCGCATAAAGACGATCCTACGTGAGCGGGAGTTGATAGCCGAAGAGAACGAGGAGTAGGGGAAATGCGCGAGCGAAGACGGGAGTTGGTTGGCGTGGTCACCAGCGACAAGATGGACAAGACGGTGGTTGTCGAAGTTGGGCGGGCTGCGCGCCATGCGCTGTATGGCAAGGTGGTCAAGTCACATAAGAAATACAAAGTCCACGATGCTGACAATGCCTGTCAAGTCGGAGACACGGTCCAGATCCGTGAATGCCGGCCGATCAGTAAGCATAAGAAATTCTATGTTTCGAAGATTCTTGATCATGCCGTTGTTATCTAGGTCGAGGCCGGCCGGCAAGAGAAGAGGTATGGAGCTATGATTCAACAAGAGAGCCGCCTGCGGGTTGCTGACAATACAGGCGCGAAAGAGTTGTTGACGATTCGAGTCCGAGGGGGGAGCAGTCGCCGCTACGGTGGAATTGGTGACGTGATCGTGGCGACGGTTAAATCTTCCAGCCCGACGGCGTCGGTGAAGAAGGGTGAGATAGTGCGGGCGGTTATTGTGCGCACACGGCGCCCGGTGAGGCGAAAGGACGGCAGTTACATTCGATTTGATGAGAACGCGGCTGTTCTCATTGATGACAACAGGAACCCACGCGGCACTCGCATCTTTGGCCCGGTAGCACGGGAGTTGCGGGACCATGGGTATATGAAGATCGTATCCCTGGCTCCGGAAGTACTTTGAGTGGGGCAGGTGGATAGACTTCAGGTTGGACGGGCCGGCGGACGGTGTCGTTCACGAACCGAGGAGATGAGGGGATGAGCGTAAAGATAAGGACGGGCGACCTCGTCGAAGTGATCGCCGGCAATGACAAGGGGCACCGCGGTGCAGTCCAGAGCGTAATTCGCAAAAAGGACAAAAAGGGCCGCCACGATCCCAATCGCGTGTATGTTGTGGTGGCGGGCGCGAATTTTGTGACGAAGCATCAGCGCCGCAGCCCGACAGTGCGAACGCAGACGGGCCGCATTGAGTTGGAGGCGCCGCTACACATCAGCAATGTGGCGCTGGTGGGGACGGACAACGAGGTGACTCGCGCCGGCTACCGATTTGAAGGCGAGGACAAGCTCCGGATCGATCGGCGCACCAGTGAGCTCTTGCCAACAGGAAGCGAAAGTTAGTTCAACGGACAGATGGACGGCCCGGTGCCGCTGCAGGCGGCATTTGCGGGCGAGGAGTGGAGAGAGCGATGAGTGAAACGAACGGAATGCCGACCCAGAAGCCCCGGTTGAAGGAACGATTTGACAGTGAGATTGCCCCGGCGCTGATGACGGAATTCGGTTATACGAACCTCATGCAGGTGCCCAGGGTTGAGAAGATCAGTGTAAACATCGGCATGGGAGAGGCGATCACGGATGGTAAGACGATTGACCGTGCCAGCCATGATCTGACTATCATCACGGGACAGAGGCCGATTGTAACGCGGGCGCGCAAGTCGATTGCGGTATTCAAGCTGCGGGAAGGGATGCCGATTGGGGTGAAGGTAACGCTGCGGGGCCGGCGGATGTGGGATTTTCTCGACCGCCTGATCAGCATTGCGTTGCCGGCACAGCGGGATTTTCGCGGCATTTCGCCTGATTCATTCGATGGGCGGGGCAACTACAGCCTGGGCCTGCGCGAGCAGTTGATCTTTCCGGAAATCGACTACGATGAGATTGACAAGGTTCGAGGGATGGAAGTAACGGTTGTTACTACGGCTGACACTGATGAAGAGGGCCGGCGGCTGCTGGCAATGATGGACATGCCGTTCCAACGGCGATAGAAAACCGGCTACGAAGATGAAGGAGAAAACGGTCTGTGGCTAAGAAAAGTATAGTTTCGCGGGAGTCTAAACGGAAGTATGAAGTGCGTGTGCGCAACCGATGCATGAAGTGTGGTCGTCCGCGGGCGTTCATGCGCCGTTTTGGTCTTTGCCGCATCTGTTTTCGTCGCGAGGCCCTACATGGCAATCTGCCGGGCGTAGTCAAGTCCAGCTGGTAGCCGAACCGATTACTGCGAGGCTGCTGCCATAATTGCCGGCATCAGTCGCGCTGCAAGAATCAAGAGGAAGCATTGGTTATGATGACCGATCCAATCGCGGACTTTCTGACGCGGGTCCGCAACTCGTCAAACTCCAGGAACCGGCGTGCCGTGATGCCCAGCTCCAATACGAAGGTCGCGCTCGCCAAGATTCTGGCGGAGGAGGGCTTCATCAGTGGGTATTCGGTTACGGGTGACAAAGCAAAACCGAATCTAATCATTGGGATGAAGTATTCCGGCAAGGGCCAACCGGTAATAACCGGGATAGAGCGGGTGAGCCGGCCTGGCCGGAGGACGTATACGGGCTATCGAAATATTCCGCTAGTGCGAAGCGGATTGGGAATAAACATTGTCTCGACACCGAAGGGTGTCATGAGTGGAAGCCAGGCCCGTCGTGAACGGGTTGGCGGCGAGATAATGTGTAACATTTGGTAGTGTTGGGAGGAGACAATGTCGCGAATCGGGAAGATGCCGGTTCCGGTGCCTGCCGGTGTGACGGTTGATATAGTGGCGGGCAACCTGATAACGGTGAAAGGCCCAAAAGGGGAACTCAGCCAGACATTCAATCGGGATATGAAGTTCTCGAGAGAAAATGGCGAGATTGTTGTCACCCGGCCGACCGAACAGCGCCACCATCGCGCTATCCATGGCCTGACAAGATCGTTGCTCCACAATATGGTGGTGGGGGTGACTGATGGTTTCAAGAGGACTTTGGAGATTCACGGAGTCGGCTACCGTGCGCAGCACGAGGGTGAGAACCTGATATTGCAGGTCGGGAAGAGTCATCCTGTGGAGTATGCGCCGCCCAGCCCGGATGTAGTATTTGAGGTGTCTCGAGATGGGCGGACGGTGACGATTTCGGGTATCAACAAACAAAAAGTTGGTGAACTGGCTGCAAAGATACGCAAGGAGCGCCCGCCGGAGCCATACAAGGGCAAGGGTATTCGTTATCTAGGCGAATATGTGCGCTCCAAGGCAGGCAAGGCCGGTGCCGGCGCGATAGTATAACTGCGCGAGGGATAGAGGATTATGGCGAATCAGACACGGACGAGAGCGCGAAGGCGCCGGCACATGCGGGTACGCCGCAAGGTTTCCGGGACGGCGATGCGGCCGCGAATGAATGTATTTCGCAGCCTGAAGAACATCAGCGTGCAGGTCATCGACGACCAGGCCGGGCATACGATAGCGTCGGCCTCGACATTGGAAGCCGACCTGCAAGAGATTCTGGCCGATAAGCTGAAGGTGGAGCAGGCCAAGGAAATCGGCAAAATAGTTGCTGAACGGACCAAGGCGGCCGGCATTGAGCAGGTGGTCTTCGATCGTGGCGGGTACCGCTATCACGGCCGCGTTAAAGCGGTAGCCGATGGCAGTCGAGAGGGTGGTCTCGTCTTCTAAAGAGAGCAAGGAGAGAAGGAAATGGGACGTCGAGACCGTCGACGGGACCGCGAGAGGGAAGAAGAGAAGGATGAACTGGATGAGAAGGTAGTTCATATCGCGCGTACGGCAAAGGTGGTGAAGGGTGGCCGCCGGTTCGCTTTTCGCGCAGTGGTGGTCGTTGGAGACAACAATGGGCGCGTCGGGGTAGGGGTAGGAAAGGCGCGCGAGGTTCCGGACGCTATCCGCAAAGCGAGTGAAACCGCCCGCAAAACGATGGTGGATGTGAATCTGCTGGGTACGACGATTCCCCATGCGAGCCAGGCCCGGTTTGGCGCCGGCGAAGTATTGTTGAGACCGGCCAGTCCTGGCACCGGCGTCATTGCCGGCGGCGGCGTACGCGCTGTGGTAGAGGCTGCGGGCGTGAAGGACATTTTGTCCAAGTCGTTGGGGAGCGACAATATATTGAATGTTGTGCAGGCGACTTTTGCGTCGCTGCAGCAGCTGCAAAACTATAGAGTCGAAGCGCAACGACGGGGGGTTGATCCTGAGAAATTGCGCCCCTTCTGGTACCAGGAAGAATAGACCTATGGAAAAGACGATCACTGTAAAGCTGAAAAAGAGTCCGATTGGTTACAACAAACGCCAAAAGGCCACTGTACATGCCCTGGGGCTGAAAAAGATGAACCAGACCGTCGAAAAGTCTGACAACCCGACAATTCGAGGGATGATTGCCAAAGTTTCGCATCTTGTTGAGGTGGTGGAAGAGACAGAGGCTTGAACCGGCAGAGCAGCATACCCAGGGCAGTTACGCGCAGGGGCGGCCTTTTCCATTTGGCTGGGGTATAGAGAATATGAAACTGCATGAATTACGCCCCAATGAGGGCGCAACCCGAAACAGAAAACGAGTAGGCCGCGGCACCGGCTCTGGACGGGGCAAGACGGCCGGGCGGGGCACCAAGGGCCAGAATGCCCGCTCCGGCGGTGGAGTCCGGCAAGGGTTTGAAGGGGGGCAGCTTAGCTTTATCCGACGACTGCCCAAGATGCGCGGATTCGTCAACCGTTTCAAGGTGACCTACACGCCGGTGAATCTCGATGATATGGGCGCACGCTTTGAGGCTGATGCGCAGGTGACGCCAGCGTCGCTCTTCGACACGGGACTTTTGGGTGACAGCAAGCAGCCTGTAGTCGTTCTGGCGCGGGGAGAGATAGACAAGGCTCTCCATCTGCAAGTGCATCGAATCAGCAAAAGCGCACGGGAGAAGGTAGAGGCCGCGGGTGGTTCGGTCGAAATTCTGCCCTTTGCGGTCAACAAGAATATGCCACGGTCTTAACTGTAGAGAGGCCGGGTTGGCGCCCAAACAGGCGGCCAGGTCCGGTCGGGTCTCTACCGGAGAATTTTTATGCTCGAAGCCGTACGCAATGCCTTTCGTTTGCCAGACCTGCGTCAGAAGCTGCTTTACACATTTCTGATTCTGGTCGCCTACCGGCTGGCTGCGCATATACCTCTTCCCGGTGTCAATCGCGAAGTGCTGGATCAGATATTTCGTTCAACGGATCAGAACATCCTTCTGAGTTTGTTGAACTTTTTCAGCGGCGGCGCGCTGGCACAGTTCAGCGTGATGGCGATGGGTGTTTATCCTTACATTACCGCCACGATTATCATGCAGTTGTTGACGCCGATAGTGCCTCAGTTGGAGGAGTTGAGCCGGGAGGGTGAACAAGGCCGTCAGCAACTGAATCGCTACACACATTATATGACGGTTCCCCTGGCGATTTTACAGGCTTTCGGCCAGGCGACGCTGCTCAGTCGTCCGGTGGGCGGGGCGGCAACAGGGGCGGTTCTAGAGCAGTGGGGCTTCTCGGGTGAAGCGCTGCTGCCTTCGCTGACCATCCTGATCAGTTTGACGGCCGGCACAATGTTGGCCATGTGGATGGGCGAACTTCTGACAGAGCAAGGCATTGGCAACGGTGTTTCGTTGATCATTTTTGCCGGCATTGTCGCTTCGGCGCCGAATCAGGTGCGGCTGCTCGGCCAGCAGGGAGTCACACAGTTAGTAATATTCACCGTTATCACGGTTCTGACGGTTGCGCTGATTGTTTGGGTACAGGAGGGCCAGCGCCGTATTCCGGTGCAGTATGGCAAGCGGGTGCGGACTATGCGGGGCAACCGCCTGATGATGGTCGGCGGACAGAGTACTTATGTGCCGATGCGGGTGAATACGGCAGGTATGATACCGCTGATCTTTGCCCAGAGTCTGCTGATTCTGCCGAACACAATGGCATCCTACTTTATACTTCGCACTGATTGGATCGGCACTGTGGCGAACTTCTTCTTCACCTCGTTCAGTCCACAGAACTTTCTGTACTGGCTGATCTACTTCATGTTGACAGTTGCGTTCACCTATTTTTATACCGACATCATGTTCCGGCAACAGAATCTCCCCGACACGCTACAGAAACAAGGGGGATTTATCCCCGGCATCCGACCTGGTCCGCGCACAGAGCAATATCTAAACAGTGTGTTGGGGCGCATTACGCTGGTCGGGGCGCTTTTTCTCGGTTTGGTTGCGGTGCTGCCATTCCTTGCGGGCTTAGTTTTCGGGGGCGGCGTTGGCAGTTTCAATACGCTGATTATCAGTAGCACGGGTCTCCTTATTGTCGTGGGTGTGGTGCTAGACACGATGAAGCAGATTGAGGCGCAGTTGATGATGCGCAACTACGAGGGCTTTATCCGTTAGCATTCCATTTTTCACAGCGCAAGGACATGGTGTTGATGAGCGACCGCATTTATCTGGTGTTATTGGGAGCGCCGGGAGCCGGCAAGGGCACACAGGCTCAGTTATTACAGGAAAAGTTGGGCATTCCGCAGATTTCGACGGGAGAAATCTTCCGGTACAACCTGAAGAACGAGACGGAGCTCGGACAGTTGGCCAAGAGCTACTACGATAAAGGTGAATTGGTCCCCGACGAGGTGACGATTCGGATGGTGGAAGCCCGTCTGGCCGAAGAGGATGCTGCACGGGGCGCGATTCTGGATGGTTTCCCACGCAATCTCCTTCAGGCTGAGGCGTTGGATGAGATGACGGCGGAATTCGGCGGCATTGATCTGGTGCCGATGATTCAGCTGGAAGACGATGTGGTAACCATGCGGATCACAGGTCGGCGGATTTGCCGTAACTGCGACCGTGTTTATCACTTGACGTTTAATCCTCCCCGCGGCGAGGGTTGTGACAGTTGCGGCGGCGAATTGTACCAGCGGAATGACGATAAGCCGGAGACAGTCCAAAATCGACTGTATATCTACTATAAGCAGACGTCGCCTCTGATTGGATATTATTTCGCCAAGGGACTCTTGGTGGACATTGATGGCACGAAACCGATCGAGGAGTTGCAGAAGCAGTTGTTGGCAGTGTTAGCGGCCCATGATATCGAGACGGCCGGGAGCACTCTTTCGGTCTGACCGGTGCACTGTCTGTATGCCGGCGACTGCAAGTGCAAGATGAACGACCAAAGCATGATGATGAAATTGAGGCGTCGACTGCGCCGGAATGGGCGGGGCCGGATCAAGGCCAGGCAGGAGCAGGAACGTCCTGCGCCGATTCACAAGAGCCCGCGCGAGATTCAGATAATGCGGGAAGCAGGCCGCATTGTTGCCAGGGTCCATCAGGCATTTCGACAGGCTATCAGGCCAGGAATCAGCACATGGGATCTGGACGAGTTGGCGGCAGGGATTATCCACAGCCACAATGCAAAGTCCAGCTTTCTCGGCTACCGAGGCTATCCGGCCAATATATGCACGAGCATCAATGAGGAGCTGGTGCATGGCATTCCAGATCAGTCGCGGGTGTTGCAAGAGGGCGACATAATCAGCATCGATGTAGGCGTTTATCATCGCGGCTTTGTGGGAGACAGCGGCTGGACATATCCAGTAGGCGAGATCGACCCAGCGGCTGAACGCTTGTTGCAGGTAACGGAGGAGAGCCTTTCGGCCGGCATTGAAGCGATTCGCGCGGGCAGCTGTGTGCTTGATATCAGCACGGCCGTGCAGAAGAGTATAGAGCCAAGCGGTTTTCACGTAGTGCGGGAATATACCGGCCATGGTGTGGGGCGGTCGATGCATGAGGGGCCGCAAGTATTGAATTATGTATCTGATGACACAGACGGCAGGGTTGCGTTAAGCCCTGGGCTGGTGATTGCGATAGAGCCAATGGTGCAGATGGGGACGTGGCGCACGGAGACACTGAAGGACAAATGGACCGTTATCAGTGAAGATCACAGTCTGAGCGCCCACTTCGAGCATACGGTAGCCGTCACCAACAAAGGGCCTGAGATATTGACGCTCTTATAGCCTTGTGATACACTTGTGGAATTGCGTTACGGCTTAAGAGAGGGGCAAAGATATGAAAGTGCGGGCTTCGGTCAAGAAGATGTGCGAAAAGTGTTCAGTTGTACGAAGGCGGGGCGTTGTGTTCGTGATTTGTTCAAACCCCAAACACAAGCAACGGCAAGGATAGCACACAGGAGGGAAAGTAATGGCACGTATCGCAGGCGTCGACATTCCTCGAGATAAGCGGGTCGTAATTGCCCTTACCTACATTTATGGAATCGGCCGGTCAGTCAGCCAGGAGATTCTTGAATCGACGGGGATTGACGAAGACAAACGCGTCAAGGACCTGGACACGAACGAATTGGTAGCGTTGCGGGATTACATTGAGCGCAACTGTCGCGTCGAAGGTGATTTGCGGCGTGAAGTGAACATGAACATCAAGCGCCTCATGGAAATCGGCAGCTATCGGGGATTGCGTCATCGCCGCAACCTTCCGAGCCGCGGCCAGCGAACGCGCACCAATGCTCGCACACGCCGCGGCGTAAAGAAGACGGTTGCCGGCAAGAAGCGAGCGCGCAAGTAGCGACAGATGGTCGCTACTGCAGAAATTTGCGCAGGAACATCAGGTTAAGGAGAAACGATGGCTCGTACACAACGACGCCGGGGTAGTCGATCGACCCGTCGGGAGAGAAAACACGTGCCGAGCGGGCAGATACACGTCCGCGCCACATTTAACAATACGATTATCACGGTCACTGATCCCCAAGGGGAGGTCCTGTGTTGGGCCAGTTCAGGCACGGCCGGATTCAAAGGAAGCCGCAAGAGTACGCCGTTTGCGGCCCAGCTTGCGGCGGCTGCAGCGGCTCGTCAAGCCGTGAGTGACTTTAATATGCGTGAGGTCGAGGTGTTTATCAAAGGACCGGGACCGGGCCGCGAAAGTGCTTTGAGAGCAATGAACCCGGCCGGTTTGACGGTTACTTCGATTGCCGATATAACGCCGATACCACATAACGGGGTGCGTCCCCCGAGCAAGCGAAGAGTTTAAGAGAACTTGCGCCGCGTTGCCCCAGGAATTGCGGTTGGAGGGGTTGCGCAACAACGGGATTCACCTGCCGGAAGAAGAGAGGCATCGTGTTTTGGCGCGATGCCGCTTGTTTTGCATAACAGCTGATTTTCGTTGCGGAATTGCGCAACGGATTCGCGCAGTTAAGAAGGGGATGCGTTGAAAATTTCTGTCAGGGGGTAACGATGCGGTTTGTGCATGCACCAGGGAAGCGATCACCCTTCAGACAGATGAATGGACGCTGAAAGCATCGACATAAAGAGCTAAGTCCCGGCCTTGAATGGGGCAGATGGTTGCGAGCGATAGTCGACTTGGAGGAGAGATGGCACGATATACAGATGCAGTTTGTAAACTCTGCCGACGAGAAGGACAGAAACTATTTTTGAAGGGCGAACGCTGTGTCAGCCCCAAGTGCGCGGTTGACCGGCGTCCATTTCCACCGGGCGAAGCAGGCCGGCGCAATGTCATGCGCCGTAAGGTTTCGGATTTTGGTATCCAGTTGCGCGAGAAGCAGAAGGCGCGTCGCATGTATGGGGTGATGGAGCGGCAGTTCCGTCGGTATTTCAGGGAAGCGTCGCGGCGCAAAGGTCTTACCGGCGGCACGTTGCTGGAACTGCTGGAAAGCCGGCTGGACAATGTTGTATACCGGTTTGGTTTTGCTGACAGCCGGCCGCAGGCGCGTCAGCTGGTGCGGCACGGCCATTTTGCGGTAAACGGCCGCAAGACGAATATTCCATCTTTTTTGGTGTCGCCGAATGACCTGATATCTGTTCGGGAGAAGAGTCGAACCAAAACATATTTCCGCGAGCGCGCCCAGATTCTCGGCAGTGCGTCCCCCCCTTCGTGGCTTAGTCTGGATGCGTCCAATCTCAATGGTACGGTGACTTCGGCGCCGGAGCGAGACGAGATTGGCGTACTCCTGAATGAACAGTTGATCGTTGAATACTACAGTCGATAGCTGACCTGGTACAGGTCCATTGCCTTTTCAGGTCGGTTGTACCGGCAACCGGTAGGGCTACGACGATTGTCTGCCGCCACACGTTGTTTGGATGAGACTGCAATATAGCTGAGAGGGGTAGCCGTTGCTTAACAATCTAGTATTACCGAAGATAGAAGTAGAGGCCAGTTCTCGCAACTACGGCCATTTTGTGATCAGCCCGCTGGAAAGCGGCTATGGAATTACTCTAGGGAATTCCTTGCGCCGTGTGTTGCTGTCGAGTTTGCCGGGCGCCGCAGTAACTTCAATCTCGGTCAGTGGTGTGCATCATGAGTTTTCTACAATCGACCATGTGCTGGAGGATGCCACTCGTCTGATATTGAATGTGAAACAGATACGATTCAGAAGCGAGAGCGCCGAACCTGTTCGCGTGTCAGTGGAGGTGTACCACGAAGGACCGGTGACAGCCGGAGACTTGAACTGCCCGCCGGAGGTCGAGATCGTCAACCCGGATCTTTATCTGTTGTTCGCCGACTCGAATGACGTGGACCTTGACATCGAGATGGTGGTGGAGCAGGGCCGGGGCTACAGCCCGGCCGAAGAGCGCGTACAGTTGCCGCTGGGCGAGATCCCGGTGGATGCGATTTTCAGTCCGGTAAAGAAGGCTTCTTACCGGGTTGAACGCACGCGCATTGGTCAACAGACGGACTATGATAGGCTGAATCTGGAAGTGTGGACCGATGGCACGATTTCACCGGAAGATTCAATGCGCCAGGCGGCAGATATTCTGGTTCAGCATCTGAGCCTGTTTGTCGGCGAAAGCACGGTAGCAATCGAATTGCCGGAGGAAGAGGAAGAGAGCATCCCCAGCCGGGTGGCCGAGGCGCCGATCGAGGAGCTGGAGTTGACGGTGCGTGCCTATAATTGCCTGAAACGGGCCGGCATCACGAAGATTGGGGAAATCCTGAAGCGAATGGAGAAGGGTGAGGACGAGATGCTCGCCATCCGCAACTTCGGCAAGAAGTCGTTGGATGAGTTGGTAGAGAAGCTGAGCGATAAGGGATACATGAATGTGATCGGCGTAGATCTCAGCGCCTACCTGGGTGGCGGCAACGGAATTGAAAACGAAGAGATATTGACCGAAGCGGCTGAAGCAGTTGAAGCGCCTGAAGCAGTCGAAATCGTCGAAGAGGCGAGCCTGTCGCCGCTACCGGAGGAATAGGACAATGCGACACCAGATCGCGGGGCAAAAGCTGAGCCGGTCGCCGGCGCAGCGCAAGGCCCTGTTTCGCAGCCTGATAAGAGAACTCTATATTCACGAGCAGATAACCACCACTCACGCCAAGGCGCGTGCTGTGCGAGGCGATGCCGAGAAGCTGATCACCAAAGCCAAGCACGGTCTTGCCGGGAAGATTGACCGTGTGCATGCGCAACGGCAGGTTGTGGCGTACCTCAATGACAAGGCGGTAGCGAAGAAGGTGTTTGACGAGTTGGCTCCCCGCTACGAGGAACGGAACGGCGGGTATACGCGCATTGTCAAGTTGGGCAAACGTTTCGGTGACGCGGCTGAAATGGCTATCATTGAGTTGGTGACGGACGATAATAGCGTGTAACCAGGCTGACTGCCGCTGAAATAAGTTTTTGGGGGAGTTGGCGGCAGTCGGAAGGGTTGATGGTTTGTGGCGGCGTGCGCCACACCGGTGAGGAGCGAATGCCCAGGGTCGCCGGTCTGATCGCTTACGACGGCACAGATTATTGTGGCTTCCAGGTACAACGGCAGGCGCCTACAGTGCAGGGCGCATTGGAAGAAGCGCTGGCCGATTTGACCGGCGGGTTATGCCGGGTCAGCGGCGCCGGCAGGACGGACACAGGCGTTCACGCGAGAGGGCAGGTTGTAGCGGTTGAAGTGCCGTGGAGGCACTCGCTGGCCGCCTTGCGCCGTGCCTGGAATCAGCGGTTGCCAGCTTCGATACTCATCCGCCGCTTGGTAGAGGCGCCGCCGGAATTTCATCCGCGCTTCAGCGCGGTGGAGCGGACATACAGGTACACGACGTGGGCGCCGGCGGTCGGGGGAGAAAGCGATAAGCGTTTCCCTCTGACAGATCGGTTTGGAGTGGTGTTACCCAGGCGCCCGAATTTGGAGGCGATGAACGGGGCCGCCAGCGTGTTGATTGGGACGCACGACTTTGCCACGTTTGGGCAGGCGCCTCAAGGAGACAACACTGTTCGCCGCATCGGGTCGCTGATCTGGGAGCGTGTGGAAGATTCGCTGCCGGTGCTGGACCCATTACCGAGCGAGCAGTTGGTTCTGACGATTACTGCCAACGCTTTTTTGCGCCGGATGGCGCGTAACCTGGCCGGGTCGCTGCTGGCGGTCGGGCTGGGAGAGTGGCAGAGCAGCGAACTGGCGGCGGCGTTGAAGGCAAAAGACCGCAGCCGCTCTGCACCGCCGCTCCCGCCCAATGGGCTTATTCTTGAGCGGGTGAGGTATGAAGAATATTCTGATCTGTTTTCTACGCATTAGAAGATATGGCGTGGGTGGCAGAAAGCCTGCTTGCAGGTGTGAATGAGGAGAATACAGGGTGAAGACACTGAGCTTAACCTATGAAGAGGCCAAGAGCGGGCGTGAATGGTGGGTTGTCGACGCGACGGGCAAGACACTCGGCCGGCTGGCGTCGGAGATCGCGCAGGTCCTACGGGGCAAACACAAACCGAGTTTCACGCCCAATGTGGACTGTGGAGACTTTGTGATAGTGGTTAACTGCGAAAAATTCCATGTCACGGGTAACCGACTGGATGATAAGCGCTACTACCGGCACTCGCGTTATCCTGGCGGTTTGAAGAGCCGAACGATGCGGGAGCAGTTGGAACGACAACCGAACAAGATAATCTATGAAGCGGTCAAGGGCATGGTTCCCAAGACGCGGCTCGGCCGGGCTCAGATGAAAAAGCTGAGAGTCTACGCCGGTCCGGATCACCCGCACATGGCCCAAAAGCCCAAAGTGCTGAAACTGCAGGAGAGCAGATATGAGTGAGTATATCGAGGCGGTTGGACGGCGCAAGAGCGCCACGGCACGCGTGCGTCTGTATGAGGGCGATGGGGAGATTATCGCAAACAGCCTGCCGATGGACGTTTACTTCGGGCGCGCCTTGGATCAGATGGTGATTCGTCAACCGCTGAATCTGACCGGAACGGAGAACAGCTTTAACATCAGTATCAAGGTGCATGGCGGTGGAGAAGGCGGCCAGGCCCATGCAGCTCGTCACGGGTTGGCCCGCGCATTAGTGGCTGCGGATCCGAATCTGCGGCCTACTTTGAAGGCCGCCGGTTTTCTCACGCGCGATGCACGCGTGAAAGAACGGATGAAGCCAGGTCTCAAACGGGCGCGCAAGGCCCCGCAGTACACCAAACGGTGAGCATTATTCATCATCAATAAGCGAATATTGAAAGCGGTGGCTTAGCCATCGCTTTTTGTTCATCTGTTTTTCAACTGGATGTAGATTGGACCCGGATTAGATCTTTCTGATCCGCGGGCCAGGTCGCGGCGAAGACGATAGGTCTCGTCACGTGGAAGGAGAATCCGACATTCATGCTGATCCGATGCGGACTTCTTTTCATTGCCAAATCGACTGACTCTGCAGATGCAGATGCAGTTCTGGCCGAAGTGCAAGGAATGCTGGGCGGGGCTCTGGATAGAATACTGCCCCTTGCCAGCCGCGTCTATGCAGCACCTCATCGCTACCAGATAGAGGAAACACTGCGGCACTGGTGCGATGAAGAAGAGATTGACCTAATTGTGACGGTGGGCGGTACGTTTCCGGCCCCGGGACCATCGGCAGATGAGATTGTACCCGAAGCCACCGCCGCTGTATTGGAGCGGATGATGCCCTCCCTGTCGGAGACGATGCGGGCAAGGGCCGCGGCGACCAATCCCATGGCTTTGTTGGATAGAGGCGTTGCAGGCATCCGCGGCCGCACTTTGATAGTCAACCTGCCTGGCCAGGAGGCGCTGACAGCGACGTTTCTGGAAAGCATCCTGAGTGTGATTCCGTCGGTTACGGCCCGGCTTGGGACGGAAGAAGAAGTGACGATTGTTGAGGAGGCGCCGATTGCCCGCGAGCCCGAAACTGCGCCGCCGCGGGCGGGGGCCTTAGACAGTGAAGAGTTCGCCGCTTTTCTACGACGGAGGCAGAAGGATGGCTGACAATATTCGCACGCAGGGAGTGCGCAGATAGTAGGAATCGGCTGGGGCGGAGTTTTGACTTTTGCCCTCCATAGGACGTACCATGATTTTTGTAGTTAAGTCTACAGCCGCGCCGGACCTTTCTTGTTACACTTGTTATTGTCTGGCGGGTTGAAGACGTTTATGGCGCAAGGTTGCACTTTTTACGCTCGCATACAGGAGTAGGAGACGAGAAAATGGGCGAGAACACAGTAGTTGTCACAGACGCGAATTTTGAAGATGAAGTCATCCAAGCGGATGTCCCGGTTTTGGTAGATTTTTGGGCGGAATGGTGTGGCCCGTGCAAGATGATCGCACCGGTGCTGGATGAGATTGCTACCGAACTGGACGGCAAACTGACGATCGGCAAGCTGGATGTGGACGAGAATCAGAGCACAGCGATGGCATTTGGCGTTATGAGCATTCCAACGCTGATGTTGTTCAAAGGCGGTCAACAGGTGGAAACGATCGTTGGCTTCCAGCAGAAAGCCCAGTTGCTGGGGAAAATTCAGGCGCACCTGAACTGATAATCGAATAAGATTTATATTTGCAAAGACCTGCTGCAAACGCGGCGGGTCTTTTTTGTCCACGAAGGGCCGCGAAGGGCAACTAAGGACCGCGAAGAACGGCAACTTCTTTTTGTCCACGGTAATTACTAAGCCATAGTAGTTGGCCGGCCAGTCATCCTTGGAAGCATGCAGGCTCTTGGTGACGCAGCTGGTGTACAGCCGCCGCCATACTCGCCAGCAGACACGTTGCGATGAAGGCACACGGTCGGTGAGGGATGGTTTTGGAGGGGGGCGTTGCGGGGGCGCAGCCCCTGCACAAGGGAGGGCCGAAGGCCCGACCGCCCAAAATACAATAGTGAAGGGAGAACTAACACCTTTGCTTGCCTCGTTCAGGGTTGCGAATCAGTTGCGGCAGCGTAGTTACTGAAATATTCTGGAATTCGGGGAAATGGTTTGTCGGAGTCAGGACTTGCAGGATTGCTGTAGCACGGCTTTAATGCCAGTAATATTGTCAATCGTGTCTTTTATAGTCAAGGGTTGTCATATTTGACCTGCCCTGCCTCCCTGTAATGATACAGTCTTATTCTTTACGTTTTGGACAGTGGTATAGCCGGCTTGAAGCGACGGTTGTCTATGGCTACAGCGTGGGTTTTGAGGGGTGCGTTGCGGGGAGAGTACCCTTATTCAGGGGACGGGCGAAGGCCCAGACATGCGATTGCCAGCCCTGAGTCGGGCCATCGAGCTTAGGGGAAAAGGGGGAAGGGATGCCGGAAAGTAGGCGATTTGGATCCCAAGGCGAGGCTGTTTTGCGAGATCGCTCACTGACTATTGCTGCGTAGTAACCATCAGACTGATATTTTCTATAGCGAACGGAGGGACGAAATGGCGAGACAGAAGAAGGTAATCTTGAACGAGTCGGAGATGCCGACTCACTGGTACAACATCAACGCGGATTTGCCGGCTGCGGGGGTTGAACTGCCGCCACCGCTGCATCCGGGTACGGGTCAGCCGATTGGGCCGGACGATCTGGCGCCCCTTTTTCCCATGTCACTGATTATGCAGGAAGTAAGCGCCGAGCGCTACATCGAGATTCCTGAGCCGGTGCAGGATGTATATCGAATTTGGCGGCCGACGCCTCTGATCCGGGCGCATGAATGGGAGAAAGCACTGGATACGCCGGCCCGGATCTATTACAAGTATGAAGGCGTCAGCCCGGCCGGCAGCCATAAGCCGAATACTGCCGTGCCTCAAGTCTTTTACAACAAGGAGGAGGGTGTCACCCGCCTTGCTACGGAGACCGGGGCTGGACAGTGGGGCAGTGCGCTCAGTTTCGCTTGCCAGGTTTTTGGGATGGAGTGCAAAGTCTATATGGTGCGGGTCAGCTATGAACAGAAACCCTACCGGAAGGTCATGATGCAGACGTGGGGAGCGGAAGTTGTGCCCAGCCCCAGTCAGGACACGAACGCGGGCCGCCAGATCCTGTCAGAGCATCCGGACAGCACGGGCAGCCTGGGAATTGCGATTTCTGAGGCGGTGGAGGATGCGGCCACGCGTGAGGATACGAAGTACTCGCTTGGTTCGGTCCTGAATCACGTGCTGCTGCACCAGACGATCGTGGGCCAGGAGGTGATCAGTGGGTTGGAGGCGTTTGGGGAAGACTGGCCGGACGTGCTGGTTGGATGTACGGGGGGCGGCAGCAATTTTGGCGGATTCGCTTTCCCTTTCCTGAAGGAGAACATCAGCGGCGGCAGGAACGCCCGCGTGGTGGCGGTCGAACCGGCGGCCGCGCCGAGTTTAACGCGGGGGGTCTATACCTATGATTTCGGAGACACGGCGCAGATGACGCCGCTGATCAAGATGCACACACTTGGCCACGACTTTGTGCCGGCGCCGATCCACGCCGGCGGGCTGCGTTACCATGGAATGAGCGCACAGGTCAGCGCCCTGCATGCGGCAGGTTTGATCGAGGCGGTCAGTGTTCAGCAGCGGGCAATATTCGAGGCCGCGCTCTCGTTCACGCATGCGGAGGGGATACTGCCTGCGCCCGAACCGGCACATGCGATCTGGGGGGCGATGCAGGAAGCGTTGGCGTGCAAAGAAAGCGGCGAGAGCAAAGTGATCGCATTCAACATGTGCGGCCACGGCCACTTCGATCTGGCTGCCTACGAGCAGCATCTGGCCGACAATCTGGAGGATTTCGACTACCCGGAGGAGGCGATTCGGGCGAGTCTGGAAAAGGTGCCGTCGCTATAGACTTTAGCGGATTGAGCACTTCAATGCCGGGAGGGCCCGGCATAACGCGCGCAGCCGGCAGGTTTGGACAGACGGCGGAGGAAACTGTGCGCACGGCAACTATGTAAAGAGTGTATTCCACACGGCTCCCAAGGCGAGCAGTAGCATGAATATCGCCAGATCGATAGCCGCGACCAGGAAGAAAGCGCCGGTCAGCAATTGTATGGGACCGAGGAGGAAGTCCAGCAACAGGACAACATTGCGGCCCGACTGATCGATGAGCACAAACAGCGCGCCGATGAGGAAGATATAGATGCCCAGTGATTTCAGCGGCGCGCGGTCGCTGGCGCTGGGCATCATAGCGTTGGCGATAGCGAAGAGGAGATAGCTCCAGAGCAAGCTGTCCGGCCTGTGGGCCAAGCCGTCTGCGACAAAGGTCAGCCCGTCGAGCAGTCTACCTGTACGCCAGGCGAAGGCGACTGTCTGCGTGTCGAAGACTTGCTCACCGATAAGTACGATCAACGCCGACCCGACCAGAAGCGGCGCCAACCCCACCAGGCTGTCCCAGATTACGCCCCCGGACGAAACCGTCACACTTCCCAAACCGATTGTATTGCGGGAATATTTCGGCCATACCCTAAACTTGCTCGTTTTCAAACCGAGAATCCTGGCAACGAGCCAGTGGGAGGTCTCGTGGATGAGAATGCCCGGCAGGTAGATCAGGAATAGAATCACCATCGCCAGGTCGTCCGAGCCGGTGATCAGATAGACGATCTCCTGGATCAACAGGCCGATTCGCCAGCTCAGCCACCACAGAGCGGCGAGCAGGACGAAGAAGAGGACGAAAAACAGATATGGAGAGAATGGAGACATGAGGGAATTCGAGGAGAGAGTGAAGAGAAGAAAGGAGAGAGGAAGCTAGTCTCACTCTTCACACTTTTTTCGTCCAGCTCTGACTATTCCTTCCCAGTAGGTGAACCAAGCAGGCATACGTCAGCTGCCGTAGACCTCGGCTGTGATTTTCACCATATCGGCGTAACTACCGGCCTCAAGCGATGCACCGCCAATGAGCGCGCCATCGATATCGGGTTGTTCCATGATGGCGCTGATATTATCCGGTTTTGTGCTACCGCCGTAAAGAACGCGGGTGGCGTCTGCGAGGGCTCCGCCATGCATTTCGGCCAAGATAGAGCGAACCAGGCCACAGATGTCGCCCGCGGTTTGCGCGGTGGCGGCGCGGCCCGTGCCGATAGCCCAGATCGGCTCGTAGGCGATAACGAGAGATTGCAGCTGCTCGCCGCTGAGACCGTCCAGCGCGGCGCGCACCTGCGCGGTGATGATTGACTCGGTTTCGCCCCGCTCATTTTGATCGAGGCTTTCGCCTACGCAGACGATTGGAGCCAGGTCGTGCGCCAAGGCGGCGTGGGTCTTCTCGTTTACGGTTTGGTCGGTTTCACCGAACAGCTGCCGGCGCTCACTGTGCCCGATGATGACATATTCGACGAGTTCCCGCAGCATGGGGGGACTGATCTCGCCGGTGAAGGCGCCGCTTTCCTGCCAGTGGCAATTCTGGGCGCCTAGTGAGAAAGGCATGTCGGCCGTTAACGTCTTTAGCGCGTACAGACAGAGGGATGGCGGGCACAACACCTGCTCCACAACGTTCGTGTCACCTACCAGTTGGTAGATCTGCCGCGCCAGATCGAGCGCTTCGGGCACAGTTTTGTTCATTTTCCAGTTGCCGGCCATCATCGGCTTACGCATAACGAGTGTTCTCCGTAGGCAGCTGTGTCAGTTTGAAACGTGAGACTGTGCGTTGAGAATGCACTGACGGCGAGCGATCTGCAATGTAAGTGCCCGCGTCGTGAACTCCCCACGCGTTGTTGATACTCAAGGGAAGAGTTTAAGGCCGCTAACGGTTGGGCCGGAACGGGCTGGCCAAGCTCTAGCCTGACTGGGAGTCGTCGGCGACTGGGTCTTCCTCCTCGGGAGGAGCGTTGAAGCGTATCAGTTCCTCTTCGTACTCCTCTTCGGTAAGCCAACGACCACCGTGGACTTCATAGTGGGAGACCTTTTTGCTGCGGTCGAACCAGATTTCGACTTCGACTTGGGTAAAACAGCGGTTCTTGCCGCTGCCTTGCAGCACTTTGCGCGTGTAGAACTGGTTGTCCTTCTCTTCATCGCGGCTGAGAGTGTTGACCAGATCGATTTCGGCCATGATTGGTTCGCGGCAGCGGTTGCTGAAGACATAAATGGGATAGTTGCGATTGCTGCCGCCGCCGCCGCCGCCGGAAAACAGTGATGCTAGTCTTTTCAAGAAGCTCATTGGTTACGCCTCCTCGTTGTTCAGGGCGGCAACGCCGGGCAGCTCTTTGCCTTCCAGGAACTCCAGACTGGCGCCGCCGCCGGTGCTCACGTGTGAGATCCGCCCGACCAGTCCGGCCTGGCGCACGGCCGCGGCTGAGTCGCCGCCACCGATAATTGTGGTGGCATGGGACAGCCCGGCCAGCATCTCAGCAATGGCATTTGTGCCACGGGCAAAGGGGGGAAGTTCGAAGACGCCCATCGGCCCGTTCCAGAGAACAGTACGTGCACCGGCGAGCCGGTTGGCGAAGTGTGCGATTGTTGCTTCACCGATGTCGAGGGCCATCCACCCAGCTGGGATCTCGGTGACACTGACGGTGCGGAAGGCGGCGTCGGCGGTAAAGCGGTCGGCGACGGCGAGATCGACAGGCAGTTGGATGATGTCATCTCCCGTGCAGCGCAAGGTTCGGGCCGTATCAAGCGCGTCGGCTTCGACAAGGCTGGATTCCATCTGGCAGCCGGCGGCGGCAAGAAATGTGTTGGCCATACCGCCGCCGATGAGGATGGCATCCACTTGTTGGAGGAGCTTCCTAATGACGGCGATCTTATCGCTGACCTTGGCGCCACCGAGGATGGCGATGAAGGGACGAGCGGGCGTTTCGAGCGCTGCGCCCAGGTAGTTCAACTCTTTTTCCATCAGTAGACCGGCAACGGAGGGCAGATGGGCGGCAACGCCGGTTGTGCTGGCGTGGGCGCGGTGGGCGCTGCCAAAGGCGTCGTTGACAAAGAGGTGGCCGAGTCGAGCCAGCTCCGCGCTCAGCGCCGGATCGTTGCTGGTTTCACCGGGGTGGAAGCGGGTGTTTTCGAGCAGCATGACATCGCGCGGGCCGAGGTCGGCTGCGGCCGCTTCGACGGACGGGCCGGTCAAGGCGCCGGGGAAACGCACTTCCGTGTTGAGTAGCTGGCTTAGCCGATGTGCGATGGGCTGCAAGCTGTAGCGGGGGTCCGGTTCGCCCGAGGGCCGGCCGAGGTGGCTCATCAAGACCAGGGACGCGCCGTGCGTGCGCATGAATTCAAGGGTGGGCAGGGTTGCGCGGATGCGGGTATCATCGGTGATGCGACCGTTGCCGTCTACGGGCACATTGAAATCGACGCGGACGAGCGCGCGCTTGCCTTGCCAGTCGACATCCCGGATGGTCCTTTTGCGCGTCACGGACTGGGGCCTCTGGTGGATGGCGTTTGTGCTAGACGCCCTGGCAGGCAACGAAGGCGGCGAGATCCGTGACTCTGACACTGTAGGCCCATTCGTTATCGTACCAGGTGACGACTTTGACCAGGTCACCGTAGCAGGCGGTAAACTCGGCATCGATCACACTGCTATGTGAATTGCCCTGGAAATCCGAACTAACCAGGGGATCAAAGCTGACATCGAGGATACCTTGCATTGGTCCCTCAGCTGCTGCGGAGAATGCTTCCAGCAGATCTTCGGTTTTGCCTGGGGAGCTAACTTTGGCGACGAAATCGACAACACTGACCGTGGATGTGGGAACGCGCATGGCCATGCCGTCAAACTTGCCTTCAAGCTCTGGCACAACCAAGGCCACGGCTCTGGCAGCGCCGGTTGTGGTCGGAATGATGTTCATGCCGGCGGCCCTGGCGCGGCGCAGATCATCATGCACTAAGTCAAGGATACGCTGGTCGGTCGTGTAGGAGTGCACGGTGGTCATCAGCCCTTGCTCGATGCCGACGGTGTCGTTTACGACCTTGGCCGCGGGGGCCAGGCAGTTGGTTGTGCAGCTGGCATTGCTGATGATGTGATGGCTGGCGGGATTGTACTTTTCGTTGTTGACACCCATGCAGATGGTGATATCTTCGCCTTTGGCGGGAGCGCTTATGATCACCTTTTTTGCGCCGGCGGCGAGGTGGAGGGCAGCCTTTTCGCGATCGCTAAAGACGCCGGTGCTCTCGACGACGATATCAACGCCCATCTCACCCCAGGGCAGCTTGCTTGGATCGCGCTCGCTGAGCACTTTCAGGCGGTCTCCGTTGATCGACAGATCTCCATCGACCTCTTCAACGGTGCCATCGAAGATACCATAGTTGGTATCATATTTGAACAGGTGGGCCATGGTATGCACGTCACCCAGATCGTTAACGGCGACGAGATCGAACGTATCATTATGGTGCTCGAAGAGCGCCTTTGTTACCTGACGACCGATACGGCCAAAGCCGTTGACGGCGATTTTTGTGGTCATTTGAGAGTCTCCTCCGCAATTTTGTACGATTGCTAATAATCGCAATTTTACCATATCGCGCTAATTTCGCTGACAATGCCGGTGTCTGAACTGTGAAATGTGTAATTGGGTGATTGGGTGCAGTGCGGTCGTTGCCCGGGCGTTGCTTTCCGGTAACTGTTTGCGTGCAATAGGGACAGAGTTTACAATCAATATCAGGCTGAGCATTTGCAGAATCAAGGAGTGCCCGTGTCGATCAGGCCGGCGCCAGAACATATCCCAACCAGGCCGCTTACATACGAAGAAGCGATCGGAATACTTTTCCACGATGCCAGGTTTGACGGCCGCGCTCCACGAGCGAAGGACCCCGAAAGCCGATTGGATCGTATGCGGGCGGTACTGGCGGCGTTGGACAACCCCCAGGAGCGTTTCCGGACGGTTCATGTTACGGGGACAAAAGGCAAAGGTAGCACGAGCGCATATACTGAGTCGATTCTCCGTCACCTGGGCTACCGCACCGGTCTGTTTACAAGCCCCCACTTGCACACTTTTCGTGAGAGAATGCGTGTAGATGGGCAGATTATCAGCCGGGAAGAGTGCGCGGAACTGATCGAGCGAGCCGTACCCCACTTGGAAGCCACCCCTGACCTGACTATTTTTGGCCGCATTATGGTCATTGCATTTCTCTATTTTGCGCGGGCCGGGGTCGATTGGGCGGTGGTGGAAGTGGGGGTTGGAGGCCGCCTGGACAGCACCAATATCTTGCTGCCGGCGGTATGCGGCATCACCCACATCAGCAAGGATCACATGCACATTCTCGGAGACAGCCTGGAAGAAATTGCTGCGGAGAAGGCCGGGATCATCAAGCACGGCACGCCTGTATTCAGCGCGCCGCAAAAACAATGCGCGCGGGATGTATTGCGACGGGTTGCAAAGGAGAAAGAAGCGCCATTGTCGGAAGTGCAGCTCTACCGGCGGGCTACGCTGCCTCTGGTTGGACAACACCAACAGGTCAATGCCGGGATCGCTTTCGAGATGGTGCAGGAACTGCACCGACTTGGCCTGACCCGGTGGGATGATGAACTCGTGGATAGCGGACTAGTCCACACAAAGTGGCCTTGCCGCATTGAATGGCTGCCACAACCGGTGACGGGGGGGACACCCTTGGTGGTAGACTGCGCACATAACAGAGACAGCCTGGAGATTCTGCTTTCGACCCTTGCGGAAACGCATCCGGGGCGGCCATTTACATTCGTATTCGGGGTCAACAGCGACAAGGATATCCAGCCGATGTTGGCGCTGGCCAGCGCCGCGTCGCCGCGGATTGTACTGGTGCAGAGCCGCCATCCGAAGGCGACGCCGGCACCGGAACTGCGTGCGGCTATTGATACATTTGAAGCTGACGAAGGTCGACTGGTAGTTACGGCGCCGTCGATGGAGTCAGCAATCGAAACTGCGCAAGGCATCACCCCGGAGGGGGGCTACATTATCGGCACGGGTTCAGTGTTTGTCGCTGCGGAACTGCGGGAGGCATGGAATGGACTGCACGCAGGTCTCTTTGCGGCGGATGACTGGATTCACGAAGCCAATACGGATCCGCCGCTGGCGCCACTGCCACGCGCTTACGGCACTATCTGACCGATGATTCCCAAGAACACGCTGCCCGGCAGCAAGCAGCTCTCTAGAGGATTTGGAATTCTTGGCCCTCGTGCCCCTGTATTCGGTGTCATAAGTGAGAAAGGCGACGGCCAGATTCGCCATTGGATGATGAAAGCGCAGGCGGGGGCGTTCTGCCTGCTCTTATCGGCGATTCTTCTCGGTGCGTGCAGACCAGTCGAGCCCAGCACGGAGTTGAATATTGACCTGGGGATGATTCTGCCGGAAGAGTGGAAAGCCGTGTCCACGTGGGAATCGATCAACATAGACGCTGACAGTGAGCAGGAGTATCTGCTCTTCTACCGTTACGACGCCAGCACAACGGCCGATGGAGAAGGCATCGGCGGGCCGATTGGTGCGGTGATATACGACTCGCAGTCGCCAATCGGTATGCCGGAGGAGTCCGACGACAATACAAGGCCGCCGGCCCCGAGGCTCCAGCCCTATGCGCTGCTGCCAAACTACTGGCAAGGGTCAGGATTCGGCTTTGTGGCGCCGCCGCGACAGACGGGCCGCCCGGACTGGTTTGTCGTGACACGCGAAGATCACAGCGAGACTGATAACCGGTATTTCGAGGTACTGGCGCAGCAGATGCCGACATCGGTTAGCGGGCAGTCGGTGGGCGGAGGGCCTGGTGAACTGCCTGAGCACGATGAATTGATAGTGTACGGCGGATTCAGCCCGATAGGCGGTCCGACATACATGAGCGTTTTCTGGTGGAGCACGCTCAGCGAAGGGTACGGCAGCACGCAGATTTCTGCGCCCGGCGGCTTGTATGTAGAAGAGTGGGACGGCGCGGAGAACAGGTCCCCCATGCGGACTGTGCGCGCCCGCTATCCCCAGTATGATCGCAGCCTGCTGTGCAAGGAGTCTCGTTTTGCGCGACAGATTGACCTGAACTTTACCAGTGAGGGCGCGTATCGTGCGGCGATCCACTATGCAGAGGGTCCGCGTGAACTGGTATTCTGTTATGGCGTTCCCCAGTCGCCCTTTTATCCTGAAGCGGTCGTGCTGGCCTATCTGCTGCAGCCGGACAGCAACGAGCAACTGTTGATCGGGGAGGCGCGTCAGACTGTTCCGCGAACATTGGGCGAATTCTCCTGGGTGGATTCACTGCAATACTTGGCTACGATTCCTACTTTTGCCGGCCAGGCAGCCACGTCGCAGTCGATCACGACAACGGTCTGGGCTTCGCTTGTTTATCCGGCCGGCGGCGAACCGGAAAGCAGGCTTTACGCATTTACGTTGGAGCACGTCCCCTCGGATTTGAGCAACCGCACGACGGACCAGTGGCGCATCATCGGTGTAGAGCAGCAGTGATGATGCCGACCGACGTCCTGGCAGGCGACACTGGCCCACAGTTGCATTAGTCGGGTGCGCGGGCCTGCCCGGCTCAGCAGCGTTTAACTCATTTCAACCCCACATTCCATTTAGGCAACTCTAAGTTTGGGGCTTGACAGGAGAGCCAAGCCGATGTATGGTTAGGCGGCTTTCTTGCGCTTGATCCAGCCTTTGTCGGTGAGCAGGACAAGCAGTTCCTCATGGGATTTAGTACCTTTGATTGAGTTGCAGGAACCGCACAGTAATTGCAAATTACTTATGTGGTCAGTGCCTCCGTGTGCTTTGGCAATGATATGGTCTACAGTGAAATTCTGCATCATAAAATGATGCTCACAACCGTTGCAGAAGCCGCCTTGCTCGCCGTATAGGTATTGCTTGTTTTTGATGTCGTTGTACTGGATGATCTTGCCCAGGTCGGTGCGGCTGGGAATGTCGGTGCGGTGTACAACGAACTGATCGCCGCCGAAGTAACCTAGTTCTTTTCCGAGACGAAGAATGACCAAATCCTTCGCCTTTGGAGATATGTCTATCCCGACCCATTGACGCTCTTCCAGTTCCGCAGCAATGCAGGCAGTGGCGCATCCACAGAACGGATCAAGGATCATATCGTCAGAATTGCTACTTGCTTGAATGATGCGCCGCAGGAGAGCGATAGGCTTTTGAGTTGGATAACCAACGTATTGTTTCTTCTGTTTGGCGGTCATGGCAAGGCCGTTTCCTTTGGCCTCCGCCCACCATGATTCAGGCACCTTTCCTGGCTTTAACGGCGTGTCTGCATGGCCGGAACCCGATAGCCCTTCTTTGTAATTCTGTTCGGTTTTTTTGTGATGTTGCAGCCGGATACAATCGGCATTGAATGTCCAGGTGTCACCTTTGGAATACCAATGGATTGTCTGATGTTTTCGATTAAATTGCCTCATGCCGGGCGAACCTGGCCCCGTGAAACACCAAACGATTTTGACCTGCCCCCCAAAAACTGGTCCAGTTAATATGTTAGAATTGGGCCATAGAAAGGGGGAAACATGGCTAAGAGGAGACATACGCCGGAGCAGGTAATCAAAAAGCTCAGAGAGGCTGAGGTGGCGCTAGCCGAGGGCGGCACAGTGGCTGAGGCTGCGCGCCGGATAGGCGTGACCGAGCAGACCTTCTATCGGTGGCGCAGCGAGTATGGGGGTCTCAGGATCGACCAGGCCAGGCGCCTGAAGCGTCTGGAGTTGGAGAACAGCCGTCTGAAGAGAGCGGTGGCGGAGCTGACGCTGGACAACCAGATACTGCGGGAGGCGTCTGAGGGAAACTTCTGAGTCCTTCACGTCGTCGCCAGTGCGTTGACCACGTGAAGGCGCGCTTTGGGGTTTCGGAGCGACGCGCCTGCCGGGTGCTGGGTCATCCTCGCTCCACACAGCGATACAAGCCAAGCCCTGCGGACGATGAGAAGGCGTTGACTGAGGAGATCGTGGAGTTGGCCAGTCAGTTCGGCAGGTACGGCTTACCGTCGGATCACCGCCCTTCTGAGGCATCGCGGCTGGCATGTGAACCACAAGCGTGTAGAGCGGATATGGCGACGTGAAGGGCTTAGGTACCGGCGAAGCAACCGAAGAGAGGGCGTCTGTGGTTCAATGACGGCTCGTGTGTGCGTCTGCGGCCTGCGTGGAAGGACCATGTGTGGGCCTACGACTTCGTGTATCTGAGGCTCCATGACGGCACAAGAGTTCGGTTGCTGACCGTCATCGACGAATACAGCAGGGAGTGTCTGGCGATCCAGGCTGCCCGCAGCATGCGGTCTGCCGATGTGATAGAGGCGCTGGCCGAGTTGATGGTGTTCAGAGGCGTGCCCGACCATATTCGGTCGGACAACGGGCCGGCGTTTACGGCCCGGGCTGTGCGCGAGTGGCTTGGGCGGGTGGGAGCCAGGACGCTCTATATCGAACCTGGGTCGCCGTGGGGAAACGGCTACATCGAGAGTTTCAACGGAAAGTTGAGGGACGAGCTGCTGGACAGGGAACTCTTCTATACGTTGCTGGAGGTGCGCGTGTTGACGGAGCGCTACAGACGGACTTACAACCGGATCAGACCGCACAGTTCTCTGGGCTACCGGCCGCCGGCGCCTGAGGCCCTCTTGCCTGCCGACCCTGTCCCCCTGCCTGTCGGACTAACATAACAAGTGGTACAAACATCGGGGGCAGGTCAGGTCCAATATGCGTAACTTATTTAGGTGCCGTTCCTAAGCCGAGCGGCTACGCCCAATCCGTCGGATCAATATTCTGCCATCGTTTGTCATCCTCGACCCACTTGTTGGGTGCGGTATCGATCTCGTATTTGGCAAACACGCGGTCAATCTTTCGCTTCACGTCTTCGGTTAGGCTCCAGCCCAAGGCAGGCAGATTATCCTCGACTTCTGCCACCGTTCGCGTGCCCACTAGCGTCGTGCTCACCGCCGCATGCGGCAGCCCCCAGTTCAGGGCCAGCTGGGGTAGGCTTTTGCCCAGGTCAGCGGCAATGGCTTTGATTTCATTGACCGCCCGGATATTCCGTTGAAAGACCCCCGGCACGAACAGCCGCAGCGACCATTCCGTGCCGCCGTCTTTTCGCCAATCCTTGCCCTCAAAAACGGTATCTTCGTTAAGCGCTCCGGTTAGTAAGCCACCAGCCAGCGCGCTATACGTCATCAGGCCGAGATTCTGTTCCTGAGCATAGGGAAAAATCCACTTGGCCATGCGCCGGTCAAACATATTGTAGCCATATTGCATCACATCCACCCGGCCGGCAGCCATGCATCGCTTAACTTCATCTGGGGTGAAATTCGATAGGCCCACATACCGCACCTTACCGGCCTGCACAAGTTCCTCCAGCGCACCTATCGTTTCTTCAAACGGTGTATCCCGATCCGGCCAGTGCACCAGGTAAACATCGACATAATCCGTATTCAAATGCGCCAGACTCTGGTCAATGGCCTGGTGCACCATTTTCTGGCTGCCGTCTCGACCATGCTCATATCCAGCCCCGAACTTAGTGACGACAATCACATCTTGGCGTCGCTTACCCAGAGCCCGTCCAAGCAACGCTTCGGATGCGCCATTTCCATAGGCTTGAGCCGTATCAAAACAGTTGACGCCTAGATCAATGGCCCGGTTCACGGCGGCGATCATCTCTGATTCATCAAAGGCCCCATAGGTACCGGACATGCCCCAGCAGCCAAAACCGATGGCTGAAACGTCAAGCTCGGTCTGTCCTAAGCGACGATATTCCATAAGTTTCTTCCGTGACTATATTTTACTTCCCCTTCCGTGGTTACATCTGTTTGGATGAGGAGTGCATTGTCGCCCAGCTCACGGGCAATAGCTTCACCTTTCTCGACAGAGCGTGCGGCAATAATCACCGGGACACCGTGGCCCACAAATATCTCGGCCGTACTTTGGCCAAGGCCACTGGTGCCGTCGGTAATAGCTATAACTTTTCCTGCCAGCCTTTTGGTCATTTCACACTTCCTTGTAATTTATGGGGGGTGACGGATTGATTGATGTTTAAGCTTTACACGCCACTCTGCTCACGACACTTCTCCAGCACCACAATTTGACGCCGTACGCTCTCCGCGGTAATCGCCAGCGGTGCGCCCTGGCGAATGGTGGCATACAGGTCTTGATAGAGGTGCTGCACGTCGTTGCTAAGATTCTGATAGGGCTGGTACGACTCTTCGATCCAGGGCAAGTTTTCGCGGTTGTAGCTACGGTCGGGGCTGGGTTGGGTGTCCAGTACTAGCGGAGAGGCGTCCTCCAACCTAAAATACTTCTAACGGATCAGCTCGCGATTGCTGCTCAAGCTGCCTTGCGTGGCCATAATCAAACAGCTTTCCTGCGGGTAGGCGTTGGTATGGGTCATCTCAATATCAATCATGGGGCCGTCCTTTGGCCGGATAATGAGCTTTGCATGGCTTTCGGCATCTCCGGCGTAAAGGGGGGTCGTCTCCATGTGGGCCATCACCTCTGGTTCGGGGTCGTCAACTAATAGCAAGGCCCAATCAATGGTGTGGGCGCCCTTGTTGTTGAGGATGCCCCCGCCATATTGTTTGAGCGTTTGCCAATCCCAGCGCCGGCTAAAGCCGTGGTCGGTAAAGCGCATCAGCACAATTCGTCCCAACACGCCCGATTCAACAATCTCCTTAATTTTGAGAAAATCGCTGGCGTAACGGTAATTTTGGTTAACGGTTAGAATTTGCCCCGTCTCTTTGGAGGCGGCAATCATCTCGTCTACTTCATCCAAAGTGGGGGCCATTGGCTTTTCCACAATCACGTGCTTTCCGGCCCGCATAGCCGCAATCGAGTCCTGGCAGTGCAACTGGCTGGGATTGGCCACCACCATCAGTTCAACCGCCTCATCGGCCACTAAACCGGCGAAGTCATCGTAGGCCAAACAATCGAAACGCTCTTTGGCTTCCTCCTGACGTTCTCTATCCGGGTCGCAAACGGCGACCACGTTAAAATGCCTGGTCAGTTGCGCCATCGCATTGGCGTGAATACCCCAGCCGCTGCGCCCTAATCCGGCAATTCCTACTCTAATTTAGTCAATATTATTCTCGTGAGACATGATGCTCCTTTTTCACTGGTGGCCTCACTTCCACTGCAAGACAATTATCATCGACGCTTCATCACGCCGCGTTAATCGTTGATAAGCGCTGGTCGCATCTTGATAGGAGACGACATCGCTGATGATTGGTTTGGCCTGAACGCGACCACTGGCCACGAGTCTTAGGGCGGTAAGATCATCGGTCTGTTCGGTCGTAAAGCCCAGATGGTCTTCAGTCTGGGGCCGAATCGCATCGTGCGCGCCAAAGATGGTTAGTCCCTTTTTGTGGACATCGCGATAAAAATTGACTTTCTCCGTCTCGCCCCGTGTTGAGGCAAGCAGAACCACATGGCCCAATCGCGCGGCCAGGTGAAATGAGGACGGCACGACTTCAGCCACGCCAGTCGCTTCGATGACAGCCTGGAAGCGATCCGTCAGGGTTCCGATTTCGGTTGAGTCAGAAACCGCATCGAAGCCAGACTGCAAAGCCAGGTCTCGTCGCCAGCCAACCGGATCAAAACCGTGGACGTGGGTTGAGCCTGCAGCCCGAGCAACCTGTCCGGCCAGATTAACAATCGAGCCTAATCCCAGCACGGCCACCTCCCAACCCAATTGAACTTGGGGCTTGTGAATGCCCTGCATGACCATTGATATCAGCCGATAGATGGACGCATCCTGATTGCTGACTCCATCAGGAATAGGGATACAGCGACCAGCCTCAACGATAGCGTGGGCCGCGTGTCTAATTTTACAGGCCACCCGCTGGCCGACTTCCAAATCAGTCACAGCACTTCCTTTGTCAGCCACGTGACCACTGGATGAGTAGCCCGGATAGTAGGGATAAACACCGGGCGTATTTGGCAGGTGATGTAGAAAGGCCAGCTCCGTACCCGGCGAAATTGCAGAGAACTGCGTTTCGATAAGCACCTGATCTGGTTCTAATGATGGTAGCTCAAAGTCCTCAACTGCAATTTGCTCTGAGCTGTGGCGACGATGCGCTGTGATTTCATAATCGAATTACCCCACGGGCAACCTTGCCATTGAGCATATCTTCAAACGCCTCATTCACCGCTTCCAACGGATAGGTTTGGGTGATAAGTTCATCCAGTTTCAGTTTTCCGGCCCGATAGAGTGAGATGAGGCGAGGTACATCATAGCGCATCCGCGTCGTGCCGAGGGCACTGCCCATTATTATCCTCTCCCCGTTCATCAGCAGCTGAGGCTCCAGACAAATCGGTTCGGACTGCGGTAAACCAATCAAGATCGCTTTGCCCCGCGGTCGAATGGCCCGTATGGCCTGTTCATACGTCACATTTGTGCCAATGGCTTCAATCGCATAATCGGCCCCCAAACCCTCGGTCAAGGCGTGGATTTCGGGGATCGGGTCACCGTTGCTGGCGTTGATGGTGTGTGTAGCCCCAAACTGTCGAGCCATTTCAAGCTTCGCCTCCACCAAGTCAACCGCGATGATCTGGGCCGCCCCGGCCAGAGCGGCCCCTTGAATCGCGTTCAACCCGATGCCGCCGGCCCCAATAACGACGACGCTGCTCCCTAGCTTCACCTCCGCTGTGTTGGCCACGCTACCCACGCCGGCGATGACGCTACAACCACATAGGGCTGCCTTATCGAGCGGGAAATCCTGGTCAATCGGGACCGCGGCTTCTTGGGGGACGACCGTATATTCGGCAAAGGAAGCGACGGTGAATTGGTAGATGCCCTTTCCATTTTTGCTATAGCGCGGGGGGCGCTCTCTCATCTGGGCTGCCTTGAGGCAAAGGCTGGCATAGCCTCGCACACAGTAGATACAGTGACCACAGGCAGGCGAGATCGAAAGCACTACGTGATCACCCGGTTTGACCAGGCTGACACCCGATCCAACCGCCTCGACAACCCCGGCCCCTTCATCGCCCAACACGGCGGGAAGCGGCCACTTTTCCTTCCCCGTAATAACGGAGTAGCAGCTATGGCAGACGCCCGTCGCGGCGATCTTGACCAGGACTTCGCCCGCTTTGGGACCGTCCACATCAACCTCTTCAACCACAATTGGCTGGTTCAATTCGTACAAGACAGCGGCTTTCACTTTCATAGATAACTCCTTTCTATATTCAAATTAGTTTGAAACCGAAACTCTTAAGTGATAGCATCCTGAGTAGCCCGAGGTACGAGGGCGTATCGAAGGGTGCGGCTCAAACGACGATTCGAGGCCAACCCGCACCCTTCGATACGGCTCCATTAAGGTTTTTGTGGCCTTATGGGCCTAATCCGCCTACTCAGGATGCTAGACTGACGTTAATTACCACCGTTTCAAAAGTTTCGGTTTTATTCCGTTCGCAGTATAAGATGAAGACTTTATCAAAATTGTGTTCATTATAAATATATGACGACCTGATCATCCTCTTGTTTCGCCCACCGGTTTCAGATGCTCAGGTCCGGCTTGACGATAGCCGGCCCGACATTCAATGAATTCAAACGCTCAATCCGGCATTTCTTTAAGAAAACCCCCATTGAGCGTTGTAGAAGCCCCCCTACCTTAGTTGGGGGTTTTTACCCCTCAAGCTCCTGCCGCAAGGCATCTCCATGATCTTTGAGCCAATTGAATAAAATGGTGATATCCGTCCCCAGACAAAAATGGCGTACGCCCAGATCGAGATAATATTTGGCTTGATCGACGCTACCGATTTCGGCTCGGGGCGGAATGCCGGCCTGGAGACAGGTCTCAATGACCTGCCGCTCCACCCGGCGAAACTCGGGGCTGCTGCGCTGGCCCGTCTGACCAATACTCATCGAGTAATCGGCTGGCCCCCACTGGATCATATCAACCCCTGCCACAGCCAAAATTTCCTCCAACTGCTCGACCGCCGTTTTTTTCTCAATCATAATCACGACCACAATGTCATTTTAGGCCTGCACATATTCGGGCGTGCCACCGTAGGACATATAAGTGAAACGGCGGGTGCCCACGCCGTGTCGACCACCGTCCTCAGGCGTGTCGGGTCGAACTGCCTGGACACATTCCCGGACGTCGTCAATCGTGCGGGAGTCAGCAAAGAGGACGCTTTGAAAACCTGAGCCAATGGCCTTTTGAGCCAGATAGGTGTTGGGTTCCTGATCGACTTTGATCATGGCCGACATATCAAACAGCTCAACGGCCCGACAGAAGTTATCCAGGTCGTAGAGATCATAAGGGGCATACTCTGCTACAAACTCGACATAATCAAACACACCGGTGTGACCCACCACCTCCACCATAGAGGGCCAGCTGCTATGCAGGTGGGTGCCCAGGGTGGGTTGGCCGGCGTTGAGCATTTCTCGTAGTTTATTACTTCGGATCATTGAATTCCTCCTTTAATGAAAAAGAAACACCCAGCTCTTGCGCAGCCGTCTGTAAATTCTCCCACATAGATAATTCCTTTCTAAGACGAAGGCTTTATTAAAGGCGTATAATTGATTCTTCAATCAAACGCAGACAAAATCTCTTCTTCAAAGTAGTGGTACTGCTCAACGTCCGTAGTGAGCAAGCCCGCAAACATGATCTCATCAACCCCCACATCCACAAACTGACCGATGCGTTCAATAACGTAGTCCTTGGGTCCGGCCGCCGTGCCTTCACCCAGGCTGCGACTGGCGATGAAGGCTTCAGCTTCAGCCGGATCGTCGGTGACCTTGACCGGCATCAGGATAGTACGCTTGATTTCGGATGGGTCTCGGCCAACGTTTTCGCAGTGCTGCTCCAGAACCCCAACTTTGTGAAAGTAATATTCTTGGGTCATTGGCCCGCCAGCCCAGCCATCCAGGTTCATGATGTCACCATATCTGGCCAGGGTGCGCAGTGTGCGCCGCTCACCGGTGCCGCCGACCATAATCGGAATCTGCCGGTTGTTGTAACCTCCGGGTGACAGCGGAGCCTGATCGAGCCGGTAGTAGCGGCCCTCGAAATCGACCGGTCCATCGGCTGTAAAGAGAGCTCGCAGCAGGGCACAGGCTTCCTCCAGCCGATCCGAGCGCTCCTTCATCGGCGGGAAATCCCAGCCATAGGCCTCATGCTCCCGCTGGAACCAGGCGGCCCCAATGCTTAAGGTGAAGCGGCCGTGGGATATCTGATCGACCGTTCCGGCCATTTTGGCCACCAGGGCCGGGTTGCGGTAGGTATTGCCCAAAACCAAATGGCCCAGCCGCATCCGTTCGGTGATGCTTGCGGCGGCGGCAATAAGCGTATATCCTTCGTAGGCTGGCAGCGGCTCTTCTTCCCGCTTTGACGACGGTGGCAGGTAGTGGTCGGCAAACCACAGACTGTCCCACCGGCCCGCTTCCATGGCCTCGATCACAGTACGAATGTTATTCCAAGTTGTCAGATAACAATTAACCTGTGCGCCAAATTTCATGGTGACACCCTTTCTTAGCTTATGGGAGAAGCCGGGAAGACGGCTTTGTACGACAGAGCTTTTGTTTCAACGGTGGTGATGAAGTCCGTGTTGTGTAGTTTGAAATCTACAGCTAGGCGATGAAACAGGCTTGAAGCCTGCTTTTATCTTAGTCGCAGAATTCATTCTGTGATGGTGGGCGAGATGCTGAATACATACAAATTGTGTTCATTATAAATATATGACGACCTGATCTTCCTCTTGTTTCGCCTCATAGGTGCGGACGGCTAGTTTTGGATCGAAGAGCGCTTTGCCAGTCCGAATATCAAATTCCCATTGGTGCCAGGGGCATTTGAGGATTTCATTTTCGCGTTCGTGACCCACTTGAGGAACATCGGCTGAGGTAACGAGCGGTCGCAGCCGGCCCAGGCATAACGGCGCGAACCGATGAGGACAGTAATTCAGCAATGCGAAATATTCGCCGCCGACATTAAAGACGCCGATTTCGCGACCTCGTACAGTGACGATACGTCGCTGACCCGGTGGTAACTCCTCCGTCCGAGCAACCACATAACGCTGCTGAGCTTGGCGTTTAGCCATAGAGCTTGCTCCTGTGGCCGATGCAGATGCGGCCCAATAAGATTTTCGGCTCAACGGGATCTTATGTGGTAGACAGTCTGAGTGACATCGAGACTAGCAAAGCAAACCTGCTGATGGGATCAGCGTATTACCTTAGTAAACGAGTGTCGATGCAAGCACGACATCGACCTCCCTAAATCCCTCCTGCCAGGAAGGACTTTTACCGATGCTGGCCAAAAAAGGCCGTTTTCGACCATGACCATCCTCCCCCTAGCAGGGGGAGTTAGAGGGGGTCGAGTGTTGGCTGCTTCAAATGTCCGCCTCTTACGATTTACTTTCTTTTCTTTCAGCAACCGACGCCTATCTTGTCAACCACATGTATTCCAATTGAGCCATATTTTCTTTTCAATTCCGGTAATATTCAGATTTCATTAGGCCTACAGGGCGCGAGCAGCATTCTCTTGTGGGGCACTGGTGAGTTGACTGTCTAGCTGGTAGAGCTCGCGGGCTGTCTCTACCATAACCCGCCGGCGTAGGTCTGGGTCGTGACCCCTCAAGAATGTGCTGGGTTCATCCATATCCCAATGGGGAAAGTCAGACGTATAGACCAGGATTTCGTCCGCCCGTAGCCACTCTAGAAAACGGGCCAGATCCTTACGGCTGGGCATATCAGGCATGGGTTGTGAGCCAAAGCGGACATGGTTGCGGACATATTCACTGGGCAGCTTCTTGACCCAGGGCGTATAATCGCGCAGAGCCTTCCAGTCTGAGTCCATGTGCCATAGCATGCCCGGCACCCAGAAAAAATCGTGTTCTATAAACACAAAGCGGAAGTCAGGGAATTTCTCGAAGACGCCTTCACAAATCAGGCTAGCTAGGTGGGCCATTGCAGTCTGCGGCCGAGCCATCCGCATCTCAAGGTAGTATGAAGGATATCCCGCGCTCGTGGGTGGCGCGGAGATGCCCGAGCCTTCGCTACCAAAGTGGACGCACATCGGCAGACCCAATTCCTGGCAGGCGGCATAGATGGGATGATAGAAACGATTTCCAAAGGGCAGCCGCGCCCCGGCCGGCATCAAAACCTGGATGAACTCCGGGCGTGGGCCAAGCCGCTCGATCTCTTGCACGGCCAAGGCAGGGTCCTGCGGCGCAATGTGAATCGAGGACCGAAAGCGAGAATCTTGGCTTAGCCAATGGTCGAGCGTCCAGTCGTTGTGGGCGCGGCAAAGGGCATGTCCGTAGTCTGCGTCGGGATGAACTGCGGCCTCAGACGGTACAGCGGAACCGGTGAGGACTGCCAGGCCAATATTATAGGCGTCCAGATGGCGTTTTATGTAAACCTCCGGCTGGTTAGCTGGGTTACCCGCTGTCCTTCGTCGTTGTTGCCAATTCTTATGTGGCCGGCCATTATATCCCTCCGGCTCGGTAGCCGAGTTGATACTTGTGCTCTCCCACAGGTCGTGGCGAGTTGCGTTTGCCGCGGGAGGTACGTTTGTATAACCGATACCTGGCAGCAGGGGGCCAAAATCTTCAATATATTCGACATAGTGACGGGGCAGATAAGGATAGAGCGCGGATAGGTCCGCCAAGTCACCGTGGTGTACGTCACAATCGATGATTGGTGGCATACCATTTTTTTGCTTATCGTTCATGATGTTCTCCTATGAAACCCTGTTCCAGGGGTTTCATACCGGGCGTCTGGTGCGGAAAAAGATGTGGAGGGACACCCCCCACACCCCCGCGCCATCGGCGGCTCCTATGTAAATAGCTTGTCAGCACGCTTCGCTTTCAGCCGCCATACTATGGCGCGTCAGCCATCAGCTAAAAGCAAAAAAGCTGAAGTGCTGACACGCTGAAATGCTGAAATGCTGGTTTGCGCCTCGTATGATACTCCTCTAAAAAGCGATATACAAGGCCATGAACCGGCCAATCACCAGCCAAAAAATCAAATGAAATGCTTTTCATTCATTTTCGCTTCGGAATCATTTGATGCGCTCTACAATGAGCCTTGTGCTTGATGGCGGCACAGGAAGCGTTGACTTTCGACCATCGGGCCACTGGATATCCAGCGAGATGGGGCGGCTATCTGCGGGGAAACCAAAGTGAACCTGTGACGGTTCGCCTGACAGATATCCACTATTGGAGCGAATCTCACGCATATATCGACCCGTCGTTGTCTGTAGCGTAAGCCGCGCGCCAATCGCATAGGTATTCTTGCTTTTGGGCCACTGGAGATCAACGGTCAGGCTATGGCCCCCACAGAGCCGATTCTCGTAGACGACGGCCGGCGACAGCAGGTTATTGACCACAATATCCAGATCACCGTCGCCGTCCAAGTCAGCCATGTTCATACCGCGACCACCAGCCGTCGCGTTGAGACCCCAATCGGGCCTTGGCTTAAAACGACCCGTGCCATCGTTCTGGAAGACCAGATTTTCTTCGATCAGTTCGCTATTCGGCAGATGACCAAACATTTCTTCTGCTGCCATGCCGTTCACCACATAGAGATCCAGAAAACCATCCTGGTCCAGATCCCCAAATTGGGCCGACCAGCTCCATCCCGTCGCCTCTACACCTCGCGCAACCGCCTGATTTTCAAATCCCCCATCGCCGGTCGCAATCTGAAGGACGTTTTGGATGATCTGCTGGTCATGGGCGACATCTTCCATCGTCTCCATTAAAGGAGCCCAGGCTAGCAGGGCCGCTTGGGTAGGCTCATAGGGCATCATGTCAGCGGCAAATAGCTCAACGCCACCGTCGTTGTTGATATCACCTGCCGCAAAGCTCATGGTATTTTGGGCAATTTCATCGAAGCGGGTTGCTTCCTGCCAGCCATCGTCTGTGCGCAACCAGACCTGGTCAGGCATCAGAAAGTCATGGCCTACCCAGATATCCAGATGTTCATCCTTATTCAGGTCGACCAGCAGCAGGGCCAAGGCTTGCGAATAGGTCGCCAGATGGGTCGCTATAAAGTCGTCTCCCCTGTTTTCATAGTAGACCACGCCGCCCCCGCTCAAGTCATAGTTATTAAAGCGCCTGTGCTCGGTTTGATAGGTCGCCAGGACAAGATCCAGATCAACATCACCATCCAGATCGGCCCAGGCGAAGGTGTAGGCCCGTTGGGAAGGGCTGAACCGATCTAAACGCGTGAAACCGTCTATCTGTTTGAATTGCTGTTGACCAGGCTGGGCTGATGTTTGTCTGTGAGTTTTCTGATTGTTTTCACCCTTTTGAAACGTGCCATCGTTCATCCACACGCTGGGAGCCGTTTCGCGCCGGGCAAAGACAATGTCCTGCCAGCCGTCGCCATCAATATCGACGATGCTGACGGCGCGCGACTGACCGAAAGGGAATTCCTGCTTCTGAAAGGCGAAATCGCCTTCGTTCCAAAAGATGGCATTAGAACCAGCCAAATTCGCCAGCACCAGATCCAGATCGCCATCACGGTCGAGATCGTTAATGGCCAGACCGGCACCGTTACTATCGAACTTCTTGACAATCTCACCTGAAATGGCGGTGATATGTTCAAGAGAATGGGGGATGAAGCGATCTTCACAGGGGTAGGGTGAGGCCCGTTGTGGTTGCTCCGATATCGCTAGCGATACCGCCTGCGACACGGCTGGTGTTGAGGTCGGTGCACCATTTGGCGAACCCGGGGTGATCGTGACAGAGACAACGTCTGTTTCAGATGACGTTTCAATTTGCTGGCAGCTGGTTAAGGCGATGGCTAGTAAGGCCCAAAATAGGCCCACCATGATCTTACGAGAAAAGCCGGGAAAGCCCCCTTGTTTCAACAGGGGGATGAGAGGCTTGATTTTTGTCCTAATCGCAAGCTCAATCCGGCTTTTCTTTAAGAAAAACCCCGGTTGAGCTACTGGAAGCCCCGACACTTTAGTGCGGGGTTTTTCACCCCTCAGTCTCATCCTTGATAAATCAGATTGCAGCGTCAACGGCACGCAGGCGCCGATTTCGCGACCTCGTACAGTGACGATACGTCGCTGACCCGGTGGTAACTCCTCCGTCCGAGCAACCACATAACGCTGCTGAGCTTGGCGTTTAGCCATAGAGCTTTCTCCTGTGGCCGATGCAGATGCGGCCCAATAAGATTTTCGGCTCAACGGGATCTTATGTGGTAGACAGTCAGAGTGACATCGAGACTAGCAAAGCAAACCTGCTGATGGGATCAGCGTATTACCTTAGTAAACGAGTGTCGATGCAAGCACGACATCGACCTCCCTAAATCCCTCCTGCCCGGAAGGACTTTTACCGATGCTGGCCAAAAAAGGCCGTTTTCGACCATGACCATCCTCCCCCTAGCAGGGGGAGTTAGAGGGGATCGAGTGTTGGCTGCTTCAAATGTCCGCCTCTTACGATTTACTTTCTTTTCTTTCAGCAATCGACGCCTATCTTGTCAACCACATGTATTCCAGTTGAGCCATATTTTCTTTTTAGCCCTTGATACCGGTCACCACGATGCCCTGAATATAATATTTTTGAGCAACGAAGAAGACGACAATGGTGGGCAAAAGGATCACGAGGGAGGTGGCCATAAGCAGTGACCATTGGACCTGGTATTGGCCCTGAAAGAAGCGCAAGCCGAGGGCCAGCGTGAAGTTTTCCGTTGTGGACAGGAAGATAAGCGGTCCCAGAAAATCGTTCCAATGAAGCATGAAGGCAAAAACAGCAATAACCCCCATAGCGGGTCTCGTCAGAGGCAGCGCTATGTGCCAGAAGACCCCAAAGGTGTTACAGCCATCAACTCTTGCCGCGTCATCCAGATCCATGGGTATGGTCCTGAAAAATTGCCGCAGTAGAAAAATGTAGAAGGCATTGCTGGCAAAGAAGGTTGGCACGATCAGGGGTAAAAACGTATCGATCCAGCCCAGGTTCTTGAAGAGCAAAAATAGGGGGGCCACGATGGAAGGATAGGGCAACATCAGGGTGGCCAGGACCAGTACAAAGAGCACATCACGTCCCACAAAGCGGATGCGGGCAAACCCAAAGCCGGCGATTGCACAGGACACCACGTGGCCGATGATGCTGACGGAGGTGATGTTCACTGTATTCAAAAACCATGTGCTGAAGGGCAAAAGCGTCCATGCATCTGGATAGTTCG
This sequence comes from Caldilineaceae bacterium, assembly GCA_963662575.1. Taxonomy (GTDB): domain Bacteria; phylum Chloroflexota; class Anaerolineae; order Caldilineales; family Caldilineaceae; genus Bin5. Next base: position 2,338,193 of record OY759723.1, on the reverse strand, counting down.
GCCAGTAGGGCGGATTCGGAATCCATTCGATGGGAAAGGCAAATTCTGTTCCCGGTCTTTTCAGCGAAGTGCTGATCATCCAGAAAAAAGGCAGCATGACAAAAATGGTACCAGCAATTAACACAAGAAAGATGAGGATAGTAGCAACGCGATTTTGGAATCGTCGGCTCTGGAAGTATCTGACAGAAGAGAGATCGCGTTTCTGCCGGCCAGGGACGCTGTCAGCAGCGATTTGACTGGACACGAGTATCACCTCCGACGACGAATGTGGCAGGCCTCAGTCACTCTCATAGTAGACCCAACTGGAGGACGTTTTGAGGATGATGACGGTGAAGACCAAAATGATCAGGAACAAGACCCAGCTCAACGCCGATGCATAGCCCATGTTGAACCACACGAAAGCCTGCTGGTACAAGTACATCACATAGAAGAGCGTAGCGTAGTTAGGGCCACCATCGGTCATGACGTAGGCCTGGGTAAAAACTTGGAATGAGACAATCACGCCCATGACCAGATTGAGCAACAAGACCGGCGTGATCATGGGAACCGTTATGTGGAGAAGCTTCTTCCAAGCGCCGGCGCCATCTAAGGTGGCCGCCTCATAAAAGGCGGTAGGAATGCCCTGCAATGCGCCCAGGTAGATGAGCATACCGCCGCCGACTCCCCAGATACTCATGATGATCAGCGCAGGTATCGCCCATGCTTCGCTCCCCAACCACAAGGGGCCAATGATGCCAATCTTTTTCAGCAGGACGTTGATGATACCGAAGCGCGGGTTAAAGATCCACATCCACAACAACGAAACCGCGACGCCTGAGGCTACGCTTGGCAAAAAGAAGATGGTGCGAAAGACAGAAAGCCCCTTCACTTTCTGATTGAGAAGCAGGGCGAGGAGCAGCCCCAAGACGACGTTGAGGGGCACGTTGAGCAGATAGTAGAGGGTGACCTTGATCGACTGCCAAAAGAACCGATCCTCCACCATCTTCTGGTAGTTCGCCAACCCCACAATCTCAGGCGTACCGACGATATTCCATTTGGTCAGGCTGATTGAAAATGAGCCGAGCAAGGCCCCGGCGGTGAACACGACAAAACCAATAATCCAGGGTGAGATGAAAAGATAACCCTCAATGTTGCGTCGCCAGAACATTCTATTTTTACCCAGCATGTTGACGTCTTTTCTTTTATGGGAGAAGCCGGGAATGCCCCCGGTTTATGCGTAAACACGTTTACGGGTAAACACGGGGTATGTTAGGCTAGAATCTCTTGCCCGTCAATGCTCAAGCCGGCTTCGGGTGTGTCCCGGAATTTAGGCGAATTCTCAGAATGTAGCATCTTGAGTAGCCGAAGCAGAGCGGAGGCGTATCGAAAGGTGCGGGTTAGCCTCGAATCGTTGCTTGAGCCGCACCCATGGATACGGTTTCCGCTCCGCTCCACCCTACTCGGGCCTGTCCTGAGCTTGTCGAAGGGATGCTACTTCCTAAAATTTTGATACAACACAAAGCTAGCTGAAGCCTGCCTTGCAGTGGCAAGGCCAACGTTGGGCAATTCAGGGAATTGGGGCAATACAAGAAATTCCCTTAGCTTTTTCATAGAAAAAGCCTTACGCTTGGGTTTCTTACGTTGGCCGTCTCTGATTGCAAAAGGAACAGAGATCAAAGTTCGCTGGCAGCATAAGATGTGAATGTGCCTCCCTGCTCTCTGTTCCTACTATTTCGCGGCGTAAATATGTCTAACCGGCGATTCTTTTGCCCTAGGAGACTTCGGCCAGAGCCTCATCAGTTAGCACACAGGCTTCTGCCATGGCCTCATCGATATCCTTGGTGCCCCGCAGCACATTCTTAATCTCTTCGTGCACTATCGTGAAGATAATTTTGAGGGCAGCCGGCGTTCTGTATACGAAGGGATCTGGCTTCACGTGGCCAAGGAGTCGTGGGATCATCTTGGGATCAAGACCACCATCCCTCAGCGGCTTGTTGTATGCCTCCATGTCGAAAATAGACTTGCGAGTTGGCATATAATAGGTGGCCAGCAGGACGCCCGCATCATACGTCTGCTGTACAGCCTCCGCGCTGCTTCGCCAGCTCATCCATTCGTAGACAGCGTCGGGGTTTGGTGTGGTGCTCGAAGTCACAGACTGGTCCGTGTCGCCCCAGACAATGAAGCCTTCAGGCCCGGCGGGTAGCGGGACCAAGTCCCAGCCAAAGGGAAACTCCCGTCCTGGTCGAATATCCTCTACTGCGCCCCCGGCGGCCATGCCCATACCGATCACGCCGGATCTAAATTCGATACCCAACTCAGCCAGATTCAGGGCCGGCGAAGGCTGGACCTCATGTTTTAGGACACAATCGGCCATCCATTGGACCGCTGCCTTGACCTCTGCGCTTTCCACAGTACACTTGCTTGGGTCGAACAGATCGTCCAGGTATTCGCCTCCGAAGGCGCGGACGATGGCCAGGGTGTGGGTTCCCCAATAACCCTCGCATCCCCATTGATCGATCTGTCCATCTCCATCCGTATCGATGCTGAGTTCTTTCAGCATCTCCACGAAGCTGTCAGTATTCCATCCGTCCTCTCCGTCCTCCCAATAAAGGTCGGCCGGGGTGGGCAATCCTGCCTTCTCGAAGAGATCCTTGTTGAATCTCAGGCAATGGCTCGAGGTCCAGAGCGGCAGCCCCATAATGTCGTCCCCGAATCTGGCATCGCCGGGGAACAGAATGTCATCGTAGTTCAAGTCGGAGTCCGCATCGATATAATCGTTAATGGGAATCGCGGCCCCTGCGTCTACAACCTGGAACATCAACGCGGGATGGCAGGCAAACGTGTCCGGCGCCGTTCCCCCGGCGATCATGACCGGGATCTTGGTGTTGTAATCTTCCCAGGGCAATGCTATGGGCTCGACATTAATGTGCGGATGACTTTCTCGAAACACAGAAATAATCTCCCCTTCAAGCACCGCATCATCATCAAAGCCATGTCTGGCAGCGGATATCTCAATGACTTCTAGGGCTGGCGCTTCGGATTCGGCCGAGCTGTCCGGAGCTGGCTGAACTGCACAGGCGGCCAACATAAGGCCGGCTACCGGCATACTGCCAACTTTCAGAAAGTCACGACGGTTCAAACGTTTCTCATTCTTTTCTGCCATTATTCTTTCTCCCTTGAAAATAGCGTCGCAGACCGGGGGCTTGGGGGTAGATCCCCCCAATAACCATTTTCGTTCTCCGGTGTCGTCTCGATGGAGACAGTTCGACTCCTCTGAAAATGTTATGACTACAATGCCCATTTCTTTTCTGCACTAATTTATTGCCTTATGGGCGGCTCCTTTCATTCGTTAGTAATTGTTCAGCATTGCCTTGCGAAGTTACTGGCAATTTGCCCCAATCACCATTTGCTCCTAGGTCAAATGGTTTCCACCATGCTGACCTGGTATGATACTCCTCTAGAAGCGATATACAAGGCCATGAACCGGCCAATCACCGGCCAAAAAATCGAAATGGGCGCATTTAGAACACGGATTGGCAGGATTTGGTGGATTTTTTAACCCGTTAATCCGGCGCATCCTGTTCTTGAAGTGAAAACAGTTTGAATACCCTTGAGTGCGTTTTAGTTTTGGGGCATAGGTTAAAAACCGAGATGCCCATGTCATTAGGAGCGAAGCATCAGCGTGCGTTCATTAATGAACGGCAAGCCCTCAAGAGGTTGGAGTTTAATCATTGCTGCGGATTTGCAGCCTGCTACTTGGCTATTTTGGCCGAGGCTCGAGGGATTTGCGCTTCTTCACTAGTACTGAAGCAAATTTCTTTTGTCAGATACTAAAAAGTATCATTGACCCTCAAACAGCTGATTTTACGAGGGAATCTGCTTCAGTTTAACTGTTCCGCGCAAACGCTCTATCCGGCCAAAAATTCTTGCCCGAACACTAACCTCGGCTGATACTTTGTGCTTCAATTTTGGTTATGAGCAAAACCGCATTGGACCTAACCCCAAAAGAGTGGCAAACATATCAGCCGACGAGAACGCAAGCCACTTCGGAAGTAACAAATGCGCTCGTTATAAAACGAAGACAACAGGCATGGCAACTGGCCCGGCAGACCAGCAAACTTTAACGTGAAAAATTTATGGCTCGACACGTTGTTCTTTTTGGCTCGTTGGCTTCGGAGATTGGGTATTCTGTCTGGTCTGACATTGATCTGGCAGCTTGGGGTATTCCCCCCGAACGTTTTTGCGCTGCTGTGGCTGCAGTGACAGGATTAAGTGCTGACATTAAGGTTGATTTGATAGAACCTGATACGTGTCGTCCTGGTCTGAGGGCCATAATTGAACGTGATGGAGTGGTTTTGTGAATAGTCAACTTCACCAATTGACTGTTCGTATTCGTGACGCACTGGCGGAGATTGAGCATGTGCAGCGGCGCATCCAATCAGGCTGGCAACGGGTCCAACACTCCAACGATGACCACTATTTGGATGGTGTGGCCTTGAATCTGCAGGGTTTTTTTTCTCGGGCCTGGAACGTATCTTCGAACTAGTCGCTACTCGTGTTGACAATACCAAACCAACCAGTGAACATTGGCATCAGGCCTTGCTTGTTCAAATGACAACAGAAATCCCTGGTGTGCGGCCGGCTTAATTTCAGAGTTAACCTTTAACCAACTTGATGAGAATCGAGGTTTTCGTCACGTTGTCCGCAACGTTTATACCTTCGAGTTCGACCCTGCTAAAATAGAAAAACTCGTCTCTTGGCGAGATGCTGGTGGAAGAGTTTCTAAAGCCAATGGGTTTAACACAACGAGAATTGGCAGAAGCCATTCCGGTTCCCTATCAAAGGATCAATGAGGATGTGAATGGGAAGAGAGGGATGACCCCAAGCACAGCGTTACGGCTCGAAAAGTTTTTGGGAATGTCGGCTAGGGTATGGATATCCCAAGGGTGTGGCGAAGACAATGACAGAACCAAAAAACCAAGATTTGGAAACGATTGAAGTCCTCGAACAGGCCTTATACGAAGCATTACCCCATCTCAACGACCCCGTTTACCAGCCACCGGTGCTATTGTGGCAGGTGTTAGGGGTGCCACAGCAGCAGGGCGTCAAGGAGATGCAGTCTGCGCTCATCAAAGCCATTGAGGCTTTGAAACCAGCCCCCGATGTTGCACCCTATGCCCACAGTCAGCGAATATACGAACTCTTATATTTGCGCTATCGGCAAGGCCTGACGCAAGAAGAAACGAGTGATCGCATGAAATTGTCGATTCGCCAGATTCGACGCGAACAGAAGCGAGCCATCCATGATTTGGCGCAATGGCTGTGGGGCCAAAGGAGGACAGATACGCCAGCAGTCGCTGGCACACCATCAGCAGATGGCGGCAACATTGAAACCGACCCGTGGCGTACTCAGGTGCAGCAAGAGTTAGCCATCTTGCAGCAGAACGTGCCGGAGACCAAGAGCGAGGTGGCCGCCGTCATCGCCAAGGTGGTGCAGGTCGGCCAGGTGCTAACGGCCAAACACAATATTCAATTGAAGGTTGACCCCATCCCAAAAAATCTGACCGCGGTGATTCAGCCTTCGGCGCTGCGGCAAATATTACTAACCGCCATCGAGAAGTTGGTGCAACTCATGGCGTCGGGCGAAATTGTCCTGCTGGCTGAAATGGAAGGGGATATCATCACCTTCACCGTGACAGGTGGCCCCATCGTCACCGATACGCTACCCGACAGCGCCCCGCTGCCCAGCAGCGACCTCATCCAAGAGCTTCTGGGCGATCAAGGTGATACGCTCAATATCCGGCGGGCCGCTGAAACCATTGTCTTTCGGTTCAGGCTGCCATCTGCCGGTGACCCCATTTCCGTACTTGTGGTGGATGATAACGCTGATCTGGTAACCTTCTACCGGATCTCTGTCACCAATACCCCCTATCAGATCATCCATCTGGCCGATGGCGAACGCCTTTTTGAAACCATTGCCGTCACAAAACCAGACCTAATCATCCTGGACGTGCTCCTGCCCGGTATGGATGGCTGGGAGCTGCTGACCTATCTGCATGGGCATCCTGATACCCGGGCCATTCCCATCATTATCTGCTCTGTCATCCGCCGGGAAGAGCTGGCTTTGGCGCTGGGCGCGTCGCTTTATTTGCCAAAGCCGGTGCGGCGGCGGGAGTTTATCGAGGCGCTGGATGAAGCATATAGTCGGGTTGCGGGGTGAGTGAGGGTTATAAAATTCTGCGGAAAACTGGTTGAATAAGGGTATAGTAGTGACTTTGCTTAACAGAAGATAGTCTGAAAAGAGATAAATATGTTCGCGAAAATTCTGGATAAACATATTGAAATTACACTTGGCGTCGTTGGGGGAAAACCTCGAATCGCCGGACATCGCATCACCGTACAAAACATGGTCGTGTGGCATGAACATCTGGGTCAGGGCCTCGATGTGATTTGTACCGAACACGATCTGTCCTTAGCGGCTGTCCATGCGGCACTCGCTTATTACTTTGATCATCGTGAAGAAGTGGATCAAAGCATTGCAGAAGATGAAGTATTTATAAAGGCGTTGCAACATCATTCTTCATCACCATTACAAGAGAAGCTGAAGAAACACGGCCGTGAGTAGAATTCGATGATATACGGATGAACATGAGTCAAAAGCCGCTATCCGGGGACTTCGTGAACGAGGGATAGACGTTCTCAGCGTACCTGAGGCAAATATGCTCGGGGCATCGGATGAGGAGCATTTAGCGTTCGCTTTGGCAGAGGGTAGAGTGATATTTACTCAAGATGCCGATTTTCTACGTTTAGCTGCCGCAGGGCATGAGCATGCAGGAATTGCGTATGCAAGACAAGGAACATCCGTGGGCGACATTATTCAAGGATTGATGTTGATCGTTCAAGTTCTCGATGCCGAGGAGATGAAAGGTAAGATTGAGCACCTGTAGCCTATTGGATATCCTTAATAAGGATATCCCACTTAGCGTGGGTGGTGTCCAAACTGAGTTTGGATATCCAATTGCGTGCCGAAACTCAGTTTCGGCACGAGAACCCACTCCGGGTAGGAAATATCCTATTTAATTTCTGGGAATGGCCCTAACCGGCCTCAAGTTCCCCATCTGCCTTCATTAACAGCCCCGCAAGCCGGTGCGAACAGGGCAGCAGCTTGTTAATCGGTACCCCCGCTCCCATCGTTGCCAACAGTACGCTACTGCGTGTTGGCCAGGCCACAAGCTCTTCGCCGGAGATTGCGATCACCGGAATGTCACGAATCGCCGCGTCTTGATTCTTTTCCGCCAAAACCTGCCAACCGAGCATATCGGGCAGAAGAATGTCCAGTAGGACCAAATCTGGAGCCTCACTGCCCCGGACCCGATGGTGTAGCTCGGCCAACGCTTCCGCCCCGCTGGCGGTGGGGGTAATCTCCAACGTAGGGTCAATGATAGAGAGCATCCGGGTATAGAGTTGGCGAATATCCGGATTGTCGTCCACCAGCAAAATGCGCTTCACCGGCTTGTCAAGCGTATTCAAGGCCTTGGCTAAATCCGGCTGTCTGATCGGCTTGATCAGATAGTCGACAGCCCCGGCCTCTAAGGCATAATTGATTTTCGGCGGAAAGGCACACCCAAGAATGGGCATATCAGGTATGGCTTGCCGGGCCTCTTCCATTAATAAGATCAAATGTTGGGGAGCGGCTGCATTGAGGATCAGCATATGGGTCGGATGGGTTTGCAACGCTTCGAGAGCGCCAGGTAGATCACGGCTCTCGGTAAACTGAATCTCATCGGTATGGCGGCTGAGCAGGGGGGCCAAATCGCCACTTTCATCACAAACCATTATCCGTTGTTTGCGCGGCATTTCGGGCAATTGAGGCCAGGTGGTGCGTTCATGCCAAACCCAGTCTTCGGCAAGGCCAGGGGCCGATGTGCCCCCGGCCGGCAGCGGCGGGGCGATGGGCAGGGTGAATGAGAAGGTGCTGCCGAAGCCTAATTTACTTTCGGCCCATATCCGACCCTGATGACGTTCGATGAATTGTTGGCTGACGCTGAGGCCGAGTCCACTGCCGCCTTGAGCAGCTCGCGTTTGGTCCGCCTGCGCAAACGGTTCAAAGATTCTGTCCAGCTCTTGCGGGGTGATACCGGGACCCGTATCCGTTACGCTGATTAGAATGTCACTGCCCTGGCGCGTTGCCTTGACGATAATGCCGCCAGCCTCCGTATAGCGGGCCGCATTGCTCACCAGGTTGAGAACCACCTGGCGGATACGGGTTCTGTCGCAGTAAACTTGGGGGAAATCGTCATCAATGCTGACCTGCAAAGTGAGTGCTTTCCTTTCAATCAGCGGACGCACCACCATCACCACCGCATTTCTTATATCGTCAGCCAAATCGGCCCATTCCCGATGCAGGCTCAGCCGGCCTGCTTCGGCCTGGCTGAGATCCAGGACATCGCTGATCATGCTGGCCAAATGATTGCTGTTGCGCTGTATGATCTCCAGAACTTGCATGAGCAAGGGTGGCAGCGATTTCCCATAGGCTTCAGGTACCTCCAGCATCGTGTCAATCAGACCCAGAATTATATTCAACGGCGTCCGAAATTCGTGGCTGATCTTGGCCACAAAGGCGGCCTTGGCTTGATGAGCTTCCTCAGCAATCTGACGTAGGACGGCCAACCGCTGATTGAGCAGTTCCTGGGTCTGGTAGGCCGATTTCAGAGCCTCCTGCATTTGGGCCAACTGGACTTTTTGAACCCGCGTTTCATCTAATCGCTGCTGCGCTCGGTGAAACTGATCGTATAACCATTGGCTGCGCCGAACCTGGGGGCCGATGATGGCCAACAGCAGGCCGAGTACCGTCCAGATCAGCCCGATTGTCAGAACAAGGGAGATGGGGTCTATCCCAATGGTTGGCCACAGGAATAGCAGCCCTATAGTTTCCAGTAAAGCCGTGAGCAGCGCCGCAGTCCAGGTCATGAGCGCCAGCGCCAAAATGGGCAACAAGATCATCAATAGGTAGAGGTCGGATATCCCAAATCGGATGAATGCCAGGTTAATGAGGATGCTCAGACCGATGAGGGTAAACCAGCGGCTGAGCCTAGTCCCACCCAACCGATCCAGCCACCAGATAAGCATAGCCAGGCCAAAACATACCAAGGGTATTTGGGACAACCGTTGTACCGGCTCAACCAGCAGTTCACCTATGAGCGTCACAGCTGACCCCACGGAGACCAGCACGGCAATAACCCAGGTGAGCGATAAGCGTAACTCCGGGTCGATCTCCAGGCCGGGTCTTGTGGCGAAGGTTGTTATTCCGTCTTTAGTCATCATACCTGTTCTCCTGCTGAAATGCTGGCTCAATTTACCCGGCTATTATAATATAGGCAACTCTAAGTTTGGGGCTTGGCAGGAGAGCCAAGCCGATGTATGGGTAGGCGGCTTTCTTGCGCTTGATCCAGCCTTTGTCGGTGAGCAGGACAAGCAGTTCCTCATGGGATTTAGTACCTTTGATTGAGTTGCAGGAACCGCACAGTAATTGCAAATTACTTATGTGGTCAGTGCCTCCGTGTGCTTTGGCAATGATATGGTCTACAGTGAAATTCTGCATCATAGAATGATGCTCACAACCGTTGCAGAAGCCGCCTTGCTCGCCGTATAGGTATTGCTTGTTTTTGATGTCGTTGTACTGGATGATCTTGCCCAGGTCGGTGTTCGTGTGTACAAGTCCCTGGGCGTAGGCTACGGCATGATTGATAGTGAAGTGCGGCACCCACTCATTCATGCGATTGTAGCCCGGATATTCGTCTGTTATGAGTACGCTGTCATCAGCCGTCTACCACACTGCCTAAAAACGCCTTGAGCGTCTTACCAGTGACCTTTTCAGACGGCTTGGCTACTACCTTGCCGCCGCGGGCGAGGGCCCCGATAACGGGCTGCTGCTTTGTTCCTCGTCCACGCTTGGGCGGATCGTCCTCGTCGTGCTGTCTGCTGCCAGCCGTCACGACAAAAGTTTCGTCTGCTTCGACAATGCCGCTCAGAAATACACTGTCATCGGCCATCCCCTCGCGGATTTTCATGCCCATGCGCCAAGCAGTGGGCGGTGTCAAATCGAGGTGACGGGCAAGCTGCAAACTGGAAACACTTTTCTTGGCGTTCATAAGCATCGCAATGCCAAGAAACCATTTCTGCAAGGGCACCCGCGTCCCCTTGAAAATCGTGCCCGTCAGGACGTTGTAACTGTTGTGGCAATTGTGACAATTCCAACGACCCACACGGTCATTCTCGCGCTTGCGGGCTACTCTGTCGCTGCCACAGAACGGGCAGATAGGCTCATCGCCCCAGCGGGCATCTTCCAAGTGGGCAATGCAGTGTTCTTGTGTTGGGAACTTGTTGAAAACTTTGACCAGATCCATTCGGTATCTCCTGTAGTAGTTGACCAACCTTATACTACAAGTATATTCGATAATCTGTTACTTGCTAAGCCCCAAACTTAGAGTTGCCTCCATTTATATAGGAAGTGCGTAACTGCATGTTGCGTAGGTTAGCGGTTCCTCATTCTTGGGCGCGGTGCGCCGTAGTTTCGCGCTGGATTGGGTAAGGAAACGGGGCTCGAAAGGGGTTGCGCGATAGGTTTTGACAGGATATGGGCGCCGGCCGGTAGCTAATGGCACGCAGTTTAGGCAATGATAGAAAGAGATGAGGCGCTCTGCCAGCAGGTGGACGGTTGACAGCCAGTAGTGCCACGCTCCACCCTTCGTGCAGATTCTGTAATGCTCCAGCGGGAAAAGATTATGCGGGACGTATCGATAATCGGAATCGGACAGATGCCTGTCGGCGAGCATTGGGACCTTTCCATCCGGCACATCGCTCATCACGCAATCGATGCGGCGTTGAAGGAGGCCGGAACGGAACAGGTAGGCGCGCTGTTCGTGGGCAACATGCTCAGCGGCAACCTGTTGCAGCAGGAGCACCTGGCAACCCTGATCGCGGATTTCAGTGGATTGCGGAACGTCGAAGCGGCGAAGATCGAGGCGGCCTGCGCCAGCGGGGCGTCGGCACTCCGCATCGGCTATATGGCGGTTGCCAGCGGCATGCACGATGTGGTGGTGGTTTGCGGCGTGGAGAAGATGACGGACACGTCCGGCGGGAGCACGACAGCCGGCCTGGCCACGGCAGCGGACGCCGAATACGAGGCGGCTCACGGGGTCACATTTGTGGGGTTGAACGCGCTCATTATGCAGCGGTACATGTACGAGTTCGACGCGCCGATGGATGGCTTCGCCGGTTTCAGCATTAACGCTCATCGCAACGGTGCAAGAAACGCCAATGCGATGTTTCAGAAGCCGATTTCGCTGGATACATATCTGAATGCGCCGATGATTGCGACGCCTATCAATATCATGGACAGCAGCCCTATCTGCGACGGCGCGGCCGCGGTGGTGCTGGCGGCGTCGGAGCAGGAGGGAGCATACGTGACGGGCCATCATCCCGGCGCGGTGCGAATACTGGCAAGCTCCAGCGCCAACGATACTATCGCGCTCCACGATCGCAAGGACCCGCTCTTTCTTGAGGCGGCCTATGTCAGCAGCCAGAAAGCATACCTGCAGGGCGGCGTAACGCCTGCGGAAATCGATTTTTTTGAAGTCCACGATGCCTTCACGATCATGACCGCGCTCAGCCTGGAAGCGACCGGCTATGCGCGGCGGGGCGAGGGTTGGCATCTGGCTGCTGACGATGCCATCGGGCCGGACGGGCGCATACCAATCAGCACGTTGGGCGGGCTGAAGAGCCGGGGACATCCGGTCGGCGCGACGGGAATTTACCAGATTGTCGAGGCGGTGCAGCAGTTGCGGGGCGAGGCGGGACAGGGTCAGATCGCGCATGCTGCGATCGGCATGACACAGAACATCGGCGGCAGCGGCGCGACAATCGTCACCCATATTCTGGGGAGCTGAGCGGGAAGGGGGCGGCGGGCGAACTGAGGTGCACAGAAAGCTGTCAGAAGCTATCAGTGCAGTTCGCGGACCTGCAGTAGGTAGAGTTTGATAGGTTGCCAGGCGTAGGATGAATGTGTAAGAACGAAGTTAAATGGATTCAGTCAGAGAGGATGCTATGAGTATTGCCGGCCTTTGGCGCACAAGACAGCAGCGATATAGTCTTCAGGGTGAAATCTGCCCGGACTGCAGTCGGGCAATCTTTCCGCCACGCGATGTCTGCCCTTATTGCAGCGAAGCCGCCGGTCCGCTGCACACGATGAGCGGGCGGGGCGAGGTATACAGCTACACGAAAATGTTCAATGTGCCGGACGGTTTTCTGGCGCAGCGGCCATACACGGTGGCGCTGGTCAAACTGGAAGAAGGGCCGATGGTGACGGCGCAGCTGACCGATATATCTGATGAGGATGTAGAAATTGGGATGCCGGTGGAGATGGTGACGCGCAAGCTGCGGGAAGAGGGCGACAGTGGCGAGATCGTCTACGGTTACAAGTTCCGGCCTCTTCTGGCGGCGGCCGACTGAGGCGTACCACATCGGGAGCAGTCTGGGGGCCCTTAAGCGCATCAACTAGCTTTTTACGACGCAGCAGATGCCATTATTTTAGGATCAGTTACTTCAGAATCAATCAACCCTACTTGTTTTGAGCCGCCCTTCAACCCCAACTGCAGATACTTCGCTCCAATCTTTCCTGACGCCGCAGCGGCCGCGTTCAACGATGCATGTACGCTGAAGGACCGCGGGAAGGCAAATCTGGCTGCTATATCTTCTTCGTCTGACAGTCGGGAGCGAGGCCAAAGTCTAAATCGGACAAAAGACAAAGGCGAACAGTGGGCTCAGAAGATATGTCACCCTGCTCGCCGAGAAACCGCCACGGGCGGCTTGGTATGTCGCGCCGAAAACTGACGATTATCTTTGGAACCATATTGGTACTCATGCTGTTCCTCGAAGCATTGAGCTGGACGGGCCTTCCTTCGCCACTTGGTCTCATTTACGCACGGATAGATTTGTCCCGCTGTTCCAATGGTGTTGCGGTCCCCAGTCCGCAGTTGAATGCCGGGCTCGTAGAAGACTGTGTAGCCCTGCTGGGAATCCGGCGGCAGCTCGTCGACATCTCGGGACAACTCAATTGGCATGAGAGCGTTTCCATTAAGCGATGGCAGGGAGTCGTAGTCACCGGGGAAAAGCAGGTGCTTCGAGTGACGGCGCTAGTTCTGTCCAGCCTGAACCTCGGAGGTGTCATTTCGCCCAAGATAGGCCGGCTCTCTGCCCTGGAGGTCTTGAATCTGAGAGGAAACTTCCGTCTTTGGGGAGGGATTCCCCGAGAGCTGGTTAAGTTGGGCAAACTTCGCAGCTTGGATCTCAACTGGTGCTTCCTAAAGGGAGAGATCCCAACAGAACTGAGCCGCCTCCCACAGCTGGAGGTCCTGCATCTGGGTCATAACGATCTTTCGGGTGAAGTTCCGTCTGCGCTGGCCAATCTCGCGACACTGCGCGAGTTGTCGCTCGAAAGCAACAACCTGACGGGGGAGATCCCTGTCGAATTGGGCCGTCTCAAATCACTGGAACTGTTGATTCTTGGGAACAACCCCTTTCATGGTGGCATACCGGTCGAGCTAGGCGGCCTTTCCCAACTGCGAATACTGTCGCTTTACCGCAACGGTCTTACAGGAGAGATTCCAAGAGAGTTAGGCAGACTTACAAACCTGGAGGAACTCTCTTTACAGATAAATCGATTGACAGGTGAAATCCCTGAAGAGCTGGGCAGCCTATCTCGTTTGGAACGGCTTGATCTCACCGACAACCAACTTTCTGGAAACATTCCCGCGGCGCTGGGTCATCTCTCGGAGTTGGTCTCGCTGTCCTTGAAGCGCAATGAAATTACCGGTCCGATACCGCCGGAGTTGGGGCGCCTCACCAAACTGCGTGCGTTGGCTCTGTCCAATAACAGGCTGTCAGGGGCCATCCCCCGAGAGCCTGTTCGTCTACCTCATTTGCGGGTGCTGCACCTTTCCAACAACCAGTTCAGCGGCTGCTTGCCTTACCCTACTCACATAATCAGTGACGACGACTTGCCCCAGTTAAGAATCCCCTACTGCGAGTAGTCGATTCCGTTCACTTGTCCGAACGGCACCATCCGTTTTTCCCAAATTCGTAACTACTAAGCCACAGTACTTGACCTGCCAGTCATCCTTGGAACCATTCAGGCTCTTGGTGACGCTAATGGTGTACAGCCGCCGCCATGCTCGCCAGCCGACACGTTGCGAAGAAGGCAAACGGTCGGTGAGGGATGGTTTTGGAGGGGGGCGTTGCGGGGGCGCAGCCCCTGCACAAGGGAGGGCGCTTGCGCCCGACCGCCCAAAATACAACAATGAGGGGAGAAAGGACACCTTTGCTCGCCTCGTTCAGGATCGCGAATCAGTTAAGGCTGAGTAGTTACCCAAAATCAATCGATTTGCTTGAGCCGATCCAAACGGCATACTTGATTGGCGCGGCACCAAAGTATATAAACCCATTATATTTTTTCGCGCCGGGTTTTGTGGTGGACAAACGGGGCCTCGTATGGGATAATAATTCTCAGGAGGCATTTTGAATGGCGAAAGATAGAGAATATCCCAGCTATTTCACCTGTGTTGCCGAAATTCTGAGCAACTCCAAGACACCCCTCAGTGTCGATACCCTGGTTTCCCGCATTGCGAACAAGCGACCGGTCGGGAACGGCGTACGCAGCGCCGTCTATCAGGCGATCAGCAAGCTGTATCAGGCGATTCCGGTAGGGCCCGGACGTTTCGGGTGGCTCTCCTGTTTGCTGAGTGATCAATACTTTAGACATCCGCTCGGCCGTAACGAAATCAAGAAAGGGACACTGCTGCTGGATGAACTGGAGCACGCAGTCTTCTTTCCCCAGTTCTTCCAGACCCATCGACCCGATACGCGTTTAATTTCAGTTGAGTTGATGGGCGGACCGACTCTGCAGGTGCATGCGGAGGTTGAACGGGGCACTTGGGCTTTGCGACTTGGACCGGCGTTTGTGCAATGGGTTGATCAGACGGGCGGCACAACCGAGGACGATCTGCTGATTCAAGTGAAGGATGCGGTCAGCGGAGAATACGGGATGCGGCTGCAGCCAAAAGAGTCCCGGCAGGAAAATCTGATTCGGAATCGCAACGTGGTGCTGTCCCGGGCTGCGGAGCAGATAGTCGGCCGGGACAGAAAATCGCGGACGGCGATGCCGGTGTGGGAGTTGGCTGGCGCCCTGATCGGACAGCGTGTATATAGCGAAGAGATACCGCCTGACGACATGCACTTTGTTCTGCATGAATATAGCAGTCTGCGTTTGCTGGATGACGACGGATATACGACAGACAATGAGGATGACAGCGCCGACGACGCGGCGTCCCAAGGCCGCGAGAAGCCTTCCACGGCAGAAAAACCGCCCCAAGGCCGGTATGGGTTTATGATTGAGAACTGGGATGGGGCCGGATTGGACCAGATCTTCCATGGAAATGGGCATCCCGGAATTCCATCGTTGGAAGTGGGACAAGGGGAACTTTCATCGGTGGATTCTGATGGGGAGGACTGTGAAGCCTATCAGGCATATTTGAGCGAACTCAAAGAATTCGCTCCGGACATGCCGCCACTCAATCATATGGAGTTCCATCTTCTGGAAGCCGAGTTGGAGATGCTAGTCAGCCTGGAACACGAGTTTGGGTATCTGATGCCGGAACAGGAGAAACGAAAGATGGAGTTGGCTGACCGCCTCTTTATCGATCCTGATATTCTTATGGGCGGCGACTGGGACCAGGACGACCACGGTGATGTACCATTCTGGAACAATTAGGCGTCTGTGCGCGCTAACCAGACAGTCAGGCCAAAGGGCCGCCGATAAGTGTCGGCGGTTCTGTTTTTTTAACTCTTTCTCACATTGGCTGCCACATCTGTTGAGTGTACTGGAAAGGCGGCCTTACCCGACAAGAATCGATGCCACAGCCGGTTAACTGCCGTTACTTTTACGGGGATTATCACCGCGGCACTCAGCGGGAGACTTGCCGTTTGCTGGAATCAAGCCCCAGCAATGAACGTCCCTGGAAGCGCAAACTATGCAATAGCTGTCCGGTGCCCGCCCTTCTGTTGACGAGCAACTCCCGCAATCTTCTGCTTGAAGTTGAGGTGAAGAAGCGCTTCCTGTCTGAGCGGGTGGAGGTTACATTCTCGGTCTGCAGCCGGCACCTGATCGAGTTAGAGGACCCCCAATACTGCCCCCAGTGTGCCGTAGAAACAGAATAGTAAGGGGGATGTTCCTGTCTGCCCGTTAAGGACCGGAACACCCCCCTTTTTCGTGTTGCTGAATTAGACGGTTTAGCGGGTCTGGCCGCCGAGTCGGGACTAGGCCGGCGACCGCCTAACGCGCGGGCCGGACGGGCCGCGCAGTTTGGAGCGCCATCTGGCAATGCGCTTGCGGACGACGGGGATGCGCACGAGCAGGAAAAATCCGAGCAGCAAACCCCAGGCAACCGGTTCGCGGTAGTCAGCCTTCACGACCCAAATATAGTGAAAGACTGCAAGAACGCCGGCGACGTAAACCCACTGGTGCAGCTTCTTCCACGTTCTGCCCAGGCGGCGCATCCACCCTTTGGACGAGGTGAGCGCAAGGGGAAGCAGGATGAGCAGGGCGGAAAACCCGACGATGATATAGAGTTTGGTGCCGACATCGATCCAAATGTATGTGAACTGAAAGGCGTAGTCTTTGCCGACGAAGATATAGAAGTGGACGGCCGCGTAGCTGAAGGCATAGAGCCCCAGCCATTTGCGGGCCGGGATGATATTTCGCCAGCCGAGTACGACATTCAGAGGCGTGCAGGAAAGAGAAAGTATGAGCAGAACGAGCGCCGGTTTGCCGGTGCGGAGGGTCCAGTCCTGGATGGGATTGACACTAAGTCCACTCGAAAAGTCGGCTAAAAATAGCCATTCACTCGAATAGTCGTCGAACAATAGCCATGCCAGCGGAATCAAGGCGCCGATATGCGTCAGCCAAAGTATCTGCCCTTTGGTCAGCAGTTTATCGAGATTCATGCGTCACCTTCTACAAATCAAAAAGCAGTGGTTAGCGGCCGGAACGGTTAATGACCGCTGGCCACCAACCACTGCAGTCTTAACAGCACTCTAGTAATTCGCAGCCAAGTCCATGCCTTCGTAGAGATAGGCCACCTGCTCCTCATAGCCATTGAACATCAGGGTCGGGCGGCGGCCTCCTTCGCCGATGCGCCGTTCAGTGGCCTGTGACCAACGGGGGTGATTTACCTCCGGGTTCACATTGGCATAGAAGCCGTATTCATTGCCCGCTGCGGCCATCCACAGGGAAGTCGGCTGCTCGACGACGAGATCGATCTTGACGATCGACTTGATGCTCTTGAAGCCGTACTTCCAGGGGGCAACAAGGCGAAACGGTGCGCCGTTCTGGGGCAGGAGATCTTTGCCATAGAGGCCGGTGGCAAAGATGGCGAGTGGATTCATGGCTTCGTCGACGCGCAGGCCCTCGACATAGGGCCACTGGTACCAACTGCTGTTGCGCTGGCCTGGCATGCCCTCCATGTCGAGAATCGTTTCAAAGCGCAAATACTGCGCCTCTGATTTTGGCTCAACGACAGCAAGCAGGTCGGAGATGGGGAACCCCATCCAGGGGATCACCATCGACCAGGCCTCCACGCAGCGCAGCCGGTAGATGCGCTCTTCGATGTCGAACATCTGGCGCAGGTCGTCGACATCGTAGGTGCCGGGATTATTGACCAGGCCGCCGACCTCAACGGTCCAGGGGGAGGTGGAGTAGCCTTCGGACAGACGGGCCACGGCTTGCTTGTCGGTGGAGAACTCGTAATAGTTGTTATAGTTGGTTATCTGGTCGAATGTGTTGAGCGGGTCGCCAAGTTCGTCGGTGGCTCCAAGCTCGGCCTGGGCCGACTCGGATTGAGCGGCGCCCGACGTGTCACTGCCGCTGGCCACCTCCTCCGGTTCGGGCATCGAACAAGCGGCAAGAGCGGCTGTCCCCATCGCCAGCCCTGCGCCCTTCATAAAGCTGCGCCGGTTGAGGAATACCTCTTCCGGTGTGATCTCATGCCAAGGGATCTTGGGAATTTGTATGCGTGCCATTTTTCTCATCCTTTCGCCATGCGCAGACCATTAAGAATGGTTTCGGTTATCTGAATTTACTTACATTATTCAGTATAACTCGCAGTTATTATGGAACTATTGCCTAGAATCTTATCAGATCGTTATAGAAAATAGAAACCGTCGTTGAAGCATTTTGCCGCTCAGTGGTCCAGAACACAGACAGACGCAGAGTTGCGAAGACGGCGAGTTGAGAAGTAGAGTACTGCTTACAGGGCTTGCCATTGCCTGTTGTGTGAATACGGCCTCGCGTTCACCGGGGACAGCGAATCCGGCTGCCGGTATGAGGGCAAGGCGCATCCAAACTGGCTTCAATGATATCCGCCCTCGTCCATGCCGCTATCGTCCATTTCCCCATCGCGCTGCTGATCTGCGGCAGTCTTGCGATCCTGGGAACACTCCATCGATGGCCCCGTGTGGAACTGGCTGTCATAGGCTGGGGGTTGCTCTTTCCAGGATGGTTGACACTGCTGGCGGCCATTGTAAGCGGTATCGTCGCCCAAGGAGCTCTGCCGCCGGAAGCGCCGTACCGGCCCCTTCTCAACTGGCATACGGGGAGCGGACTGGGGCTGGCCGCTCTCTACGGTGACCTGCTTTACCGCGGCTGGCTGGATTGGAAGCAGAAGAAAAGGGCGGCGCGGGAGGGGTGGATTTCGGCGGCGGATCTCGTGGCCGACGGCGGGCGGAAGTGGCGGCTGACCGTGCAGCTGCTATTGGGCATTGGGTTGGTGATCTTCAGTGGCTGGCTGGGGGGACAGCTGGTCTATGAGTTCGGCGTGGGTGTGCGCTGACGAACGGCGGGAAGTGACAGGCGGTCCCCATCTACTCCTCACATTTTCTCGGATGCATTAGTTCCCTGTAGCCTACTATGACGACAATACTTGTGGTGGATGACGATCAACTGATGCGGCGCAGCGTCTCGATCGGCTTGCAGAATGCCGGCTACAGTACAGAGACTGCCGGCAGCGGAGAGGAGGCGCTGGCAAAGGCGCGCGTGGTGCAGCCGCAGTTGGTGCTGCTGGACATCGGCCTGCCCGGAATGGACGGGCTGGAAACGTTGCGCGCGCTGCAGCAGGCGCTCGACGCGCCTGTAATCTTCGTCACGGCCCGGCGGCGGGAATTGGACGAAATTGTCGGCCTGGAACTGGGCGCGGACGATTATGTGACGAAACCGTTCGATATCGATGTGCTGCTGGCGAGGGTGAAGGCCGTTCTGCGGCGGGCGGCGATGCGCGAGGATCGCGGCGACGGGGCCGACCCGCTCAGTCATGTCGTCGGCGATTTGGAGTTGGACCGCTCTGCGCATCTGGCCACTGTCGGCGGACGCACTGTGACGCTCACGCCCAAGGAGTTCCAGCTACTTGCCTATCTGGCGAGCCGGGCTGGTGAAGCCGTCCCTATCGCCGACATTATGGAGAATGTATGGGGGACAGAGTGGATTGGCGAAACGCAGACTGTGTATGTGCACATTCGCTGGCTGCGTACAAAGATCGAGGAGGATGCAGCCCGGCCCCGCCGTATTCACACGGTTCGGGGCGTGGGCTACCGGTTGACCCCCGCAGAAAAGGATGAATTGCATGTGGCGTAACCTGCGCAGCCGGCTGACTATTAGTCATCTTCTTCCTCTGCTGGTAATCGTTCCATTGCTCAGCTTTCTGCTTTTCTACTTGATCGAGGCCCGCTTTGTGTTGGATGAAGCGACTGCGGAACTGGCAGGGCAAGGGGAGCTGATCTCGCGGCTCTATCAAGCCGAGCTTGAGGCACAGGAGGACCCAGAGCAGGCGCGTTCACTTTTCGCCCGGTTGCAGGTACAAGTACCAACTCTGTTTTATCTTGTGGATCGTGACGGCAATATAGTGGTCAGACCGGGCTTGGCTACGGCTTCGACGCAGGTGCCTATACGGCCACCGGACCCGGAGCTTTTGCAGAAGGCTCTGGCCGGCGAGATCGCACGGCAGGTGAGCTTGGGCAAAGCAGACGTGGCCGTTCCGGTGCGAAATGAGGATCAGGAGGTGGTGGGTGCTGTGCACATGTCACAGCAACTGACGCAGGTGACAAATCGTCTGACGGTCCTACGGTGGACTGTATGGGGAGCCGTAAGCGCTGGCCTGCTGGTGTCGGTATTTCTGAGCTTCGCACTTAGTCGCTCACTCAATCAGCCCCTGGAGAGATTGACAAAGGCAAGCCGAGCAGTTAGTTTCGATGCCCCACCGAGCCGGGTGAAGGAAGAAGGGCCGACTGAGGTGCGCACACTGGCCCGCACATTCAATGAGATGTCGGAGCGGCTGTATGAGTTGGAGCAAGGAAGAAGGCGGCTGCTGAGCGCTGTGGTACATGAGTTGGGCCGCCCATTGGGCGCGATCAAGGCGGCTGCGCAGGTGATGGGTCAGAACGGTACAGATACTGATTTGGTCGTCGAACTCTCGTCGGGCATTGACGACCAGGTGGATCAGTTGCGCCGCCTGTTGGACGATCTGGCTATACTGGCCCGGAATGATATTCAGAATCTGGCGCTTGAAATCGTCCCCACGGATGTTGAAGCGTTGGTTCTGGAGGAGAGCCGTCGCTATGATCCGCGTATGAGGGAGAAAGAGATAGAGCTTGTCACGGACATTGCGCCGAACGCAGCCCTGGCAGCCGCGGACCCGATGCGACTGGGCCAGATAATCGGCAATTTGTTGGACAATGCAATCAAGTACACGCCGAATCGAGGGCAGATCCGAATCGCGGTTGGTTCGGAGGCGGACCGGGTTGTGCTTACAATCGAGGACTCCGGGCCAGGCATAGATCCCTCTGAACTGGAGCGCGTTTTCGACTTTCTCTACCGTTCCCCGCGGCAGGAGCGGGTGCTTGAAGGGATGGGCATTGGATTGGCGCTCTCTCGGAGGCTGGCAGAAGCGCAAGGCGGCACGCTGACTGCGCATAATCGCGCCAGGGATACAGGCGCAAAATTGGTGCTTTCTCTTCCGAGGAATCCTCCCCAGACCCCAGTAGCTGGCGACCCCTAACACCTGTTGCCTGAACTGTTCACTTCTCTTCAATGCGATTTAAGGTTGTGTTAAAGTTGCCATAGGATTCCGATAAGGACTCCAATGGCAACTCCCGCTATGCTATATGTTGAAGGAGGAGTCGATGCGGAACATCCTTTCCGATGTTGGAGAGGAGATGTGTTATAGATCAAGGAAGACATACAGTGCAACCAAAGACCGTTAGTCTGCGAACGTTTATAGTTGTGGTTGGGATTCTGGCGGTGACGTTAGTCATTGGTTTGGCTGGCCTATGGAGGATAGAGATCACTCCGGCCACTGTTGATGCCACAACGCCACAGTACCGGCCGCAGACGTACACATACATCACGCAGGAGGAAGGACCCGATCACCCCGACCAGGAATTGTTGTCCCGTATATATGAAGGGGCAACTAAGTCAGTTGTCAGCATTCAGGTACGATTGTCAGAGTCAGGATCCTCCGATCAGACTCAGGGACAGTGGGGACAGGGAAGCGGTTGGGTTTGGGATGAAGAAGGGCATATCGTGACCAACAGCCACGTCGTTGAAGACGCGGCCGACATATTCGTCAACTTTTCTAATGGAATGTGGTCCGAGGCCGAGCTAGTCGCACGCGATGCGCAGTCGGACCTGGCCTTGCTTCGTGTGCAGGCTCCTGAAGGCATGAATCTGCAGCCCCTTGAGCGAGCGCCTGGGCTACCTAGAGTCGGCCACTATACGATCGCATTGGGCAGCCCCTTCGGCCTTGAAAACTCGATGACTTTGGGCATCGTCAGCGCCCTGGGGCGGAGCTTACCCGTTGGGGATCCGGGCCGGGCTGGCCGGTACTCGCTGCCGGAGGTAGTTCAGACCGACGCGGCGATCAATCCCGGCAATTCGGGCGGGCCGCTGCTGAACCTCAGTGGTCGGGTGGTGGGTATCAACTTCGCGATTCGTACGCAGGAGCGTTCTGTCCTCGGCGCCAGCGTTAACTCAGGTGTCGGCTTTGCGATTCCGATTACGGTGGCCGAGCGGGTCATTCCGGCTCTGATCAGCGACGGAGAGTTTCTCTATCCATTTCTTGGTGTTTCCGGCAGGACGATTTCGGCGCCCCTAGCAAAGTCAATGAACCTGGACTCCAATATTCTCGGTGTTGTGGTGGGTCAAGTGATGCGTGGCGGCCCTTCGGCTGATGCAGGTCTGCGCAACGGCGACATTATTGTCAGCATCGACGGGGCGGAGGTGCGCAACTTCGAAGACGTGATCAGCTATCTGGTTATGCAGAAGTCGCCCGGCGAAACGGTGGAGATCGGTGTGCTGCGTGGAAGGAGAAACCGCACCTTTGACGTGGAGTTGGGCACGCGGCCGCCGATTGAAAGCAGCGGCGCCGCTGTGCAGGTGATAAGCAGTGGCGTAGCAATCGGGATTGCGGTCGATGAAGTGTCAGACGAAATAGGAGATATCGCGAAGAGTTCCGCCCGCAGCGGGATCCGCGGCGGCGTCAGGGTCTGGATCGTCACGTTAGAGGGAGACGAGAAGACGGCGACGGTGTTGATTGACGCTTCGAGCGGCGAAGTACTGAGCCTGGAAGTGGACAGCGGCAATTGAGAGTGTGGGGTTGAGCGCGCCCCTGATGTGACGGGGGCGCGTGCCGCAGTCCCATTCAGTTGACATATACCTCCTCCAATAAAGTAGGCGGGGAGCCGGGCAAGGACGCCCGGCTCCTCACTTTTTTTGGAGGGCCTCTATGACTGTCAGGTGCGTTCTGATTTGGCTGAACTGTGAAGTATGTGATTATGTGATCGGGAGAGTTGACGGCGCCGGCGCGAATATCGGCGCTCATTTGCAGTCCATCAGTTCAATGACAGACCGGAAGGAAGATCGATGGCTGAAGTCATTGGCGCGATACATCAGTTCCACGAGGCCGACTACGCTGAGGATTGGGCGCGGCGATTCACGCCGACGCCGGAGCGGCTGCACCTGTTCGAAACGATTTTACAGCAACTGGAAAGCGCAGTTCCGGCAGAAGGACATGTCGTCGAACTGGGAATTGGGCCTGCCTATCTGGCCGAATATCTGTTGACGCGTATGCCGCACATCTCTTATGAAGGCGTTGACTTCTCGGAGCCGATGCTGAAGCAGGCGGCGTCCCGGCTGGAACGGTTTGGGGCGCGGGTGCAGCTGCAACAGGCTGACCTGCTGCAAGACAGTTGGACGGCCAATTTGTCGCGTCAGCCGGCAGCGATCGTGTCCACCTGGGCGCTGCACGATTTGGGTGGTCAGGCGCAGACGTTTCAGGTTTATCGGGCCTGCGCGCCGGCGCTGCCTGAGGGTGGAATTTTGCTTAACGGAGATTTTGTCAAGCCCGACGGCACACGGCATCCTTTTGAAGCGGGCCGGTTCCCTATCAGCCGACATCTGGAACTGCTCGAGGAGGCCGGTTTTTCTGTCACGCGCTGTCTGCATTTGTGGGAAGAGGAGATCGAGGCGCCAACGTCGGCCCACAACTATGCCTGTTTGGTGGGTATCGTCTGACCGAGGCAGCGGGACGTGTGACGAGACCACGAGGCTATGACATAGTTCGGGATGCATTTTCGCTTACATACACAGGTTAATAGCCGCCGCCTAATATCGGTTTTCGCGGACGGCGAGCGAGACCATGACTACTGAGGAAGGAAGAGCAATGGCTGAAGCTCCCTTTGAAGTTGACAAAGCCCACCGCTGGTTTGGTATGGATCTGAATAACAGTACGATGGATGCCCTGGACGCCGGGCTGGTGACACCGGCGTCGTGCGAGCCGTACATACATGCGGTCCACGCCAGCTGCTATCACTGGATGCAGGTAGGCACTGTTGCCAACCATGCGCGGGCAGAGTTTGCGGTCGCCAGCGTCTATGCGGCGGCGGGAATAGGCGAGGCTGCCTTGCGTCACGCCCAACGGTGTCTGGAACTGTTACAAGCCAGCCCGGATCAGATGGAAGATTGGGACTTTGCCTTTGCCTATGACGCGCTGGCAAGGGCCTATGCCGCCGCCGGGGAAATTGACGCGGCGCGCCAGTCCAGGGGACGGGCCCAGGCTGCCGGAGATGCCATTGCCGATGAGGAAGATCGCGGTTACTTCCTGAGCTGGTTCAAGAGCGGCAATTGGCACGGCCTATAGAATGGCCGGCGCGCATTCGATTTGATACCAGTAGTGACCGCCTTCAGGAGCGAGGAAGGCGCTTCTTCTTCTCGCTCCTCTCCTCTTCCTACTTCAGGCCTCTTGCCACTTCTCGTACGCCTGCAGCCCGCGTCGCTCTCGGAAGCCATCTCGCCAGGCCTCGTTGCGATTGTGTGTGCGCTGAAACTTGATGCGCAGGCCGGTGCAATTCGACTCCTCATGGCGGCTGTACCACTCTTCCAACTGCTGTTCCAGCCCATCCTGAATAGCTGCGAATTCGTCCCAGCCGGCGCGGTTGAGCTGTTCACCGGGATCGGTGTCCAGTTCGAACAGGTCGTGGGGGCCGTCGGGATAGCGTTTGACGAACTTGTGCTGCGGTGTGCGCACCATGCGCAGGTCGCCGTATTCGCCGTAACGGGTATCGTCCCAAGCGCCGCTGCCGCTGCTGTCGAGCAGATGGGCGTAGCTGGCGCCGGCATAGTTTCGGCTTTCGTCGAGTGCGATCCCTGCCCAGTCACAGATGGTGCTGAAGGTGTCGTAATGATCGACGCAGCGCTGGCTGACCTGTCCAGCTTGTACCAAGCCCGGGGCGCGAATCATCAGGGGGACGCGGGTTGAAATCTCGTACATGTTCAGAGGCCGGGTGCTGTTGCCTTTGCCCCAGAAGCCGTTTTGGCCCACCGAACAGCCATGGTCCGAAGTGTAAATAATGACGGTATTGTCCAGCGTGCCGTCTTTCTCGAGCCGGCTCAACAGCCGGCCTACCTCGCGGTCGATCTCGGCTACGGCGGTGTAGTAGCCGATGTAGCGGCTGCGAATCTGCTGATCGGTCGGTTGAAAGCCGCCGGCCAAGCCCTCGTTGCGCTGCCACGGATGGGGGTGGTAGGGCGGGATGTCGGTGAAAGCAGCGTCTTCAAAGCGGGCGGTCAACTCCGGGTCATGGGTTTCGGCCTGGTAGGGGGAATGGGTGGCGATGTAGCCTACCTTGAGGAAAAAGGGTTGGTCTGAGGGCGCGTCGTCGAGGAATTGGAGCGCGTGATCGGTGATGAGTGTGCTCTTGTTTCCGGTCAGTTCCTGGGGCTGGCCGTTTAGGTGGTAGGTGTAAGCGCCGTTGTGGGCGCCTTGCCAGCGGGGGAGGCCGAAGGCCCAGTCGAAGCCGGGCGGCGTTTGGTGCGAACGGCCCATATGCCACTTCCCTGACAGACCGCAGTGGTAGCCGGCGCCGGACAGGAGTTGCGGCAGGGTTTCTTCTCCGGCCAGCCAGTCATAGTCGCCGATGACGGGCTCTGCCTCCTGCAGCCAGTCGTGGATGCCAACCTGTGAGGGCGTGCGCCCGGTCATGAGGCAGGCGCGGGCGGGCGAGCAGACGGGGCAGGGGGTGAAGGCATCGGCGAAACGCGCGCCCTCAGTCGCAAGCCGGTCCAGATTGGGTGTTTGTAGTTCGCTGTTGCCATAGCATCCATTTGCCCACTGGCCATGGTCGTCGGTGAGGAAGAGGAGGATATTGGGACGGTCCATTGGATGTTCCTGTCAGGTGTGATGGCCGTTCAGAGTTCGCTAAGGTGGATTTCGGGAGACCAGGGTTGAAAATTCAGGTTATATGGGAGGATAGATAGGTAAATTGTTGACATCCTCGTCAAACAGTACTCGCGCTTGCTGTCCGCTAATGATCTAGCGCTTCGGGTGAGAACTCAAGATACGATTCGACCTGCCATCGTTCGACAGTGGGAAAATCCAATAGGAATTCTTCGATCGAAGAACCCTTTATGAGATAAGCCACGAGTGTCTCAACGGGAACCCGTGTGCCGGCGAACACCAGGTCGCCGCTGTGGACTTCGGGATCTCGAGAAACTACTTCTGC
The DNA here is from genome assembly GCA_963662575.1 of Caldilineaceae bacterium. Lineage (GTDB taxonomy): Bacteria > Chloroflexota > Anaerolineae > Caldilineales > Caldilineaceae > Bin5. Next base: position 2,312,057 of record OY759723.1, on the reverse strand, counting down.
CAACTCAACCTTGTTGCGCTCCCACGTAGCCACTTTGTGACTCTCCTCTCAAAAATCTCAAACTTAGAACGCACAGACGGCACTTTCTGGCGTTTCATTCAAAAACCAGTTACTGCAGGCGGCGCGTCTTCATTATATCCGCCGGTCTTACGCTATTGTGTTCTCCAGGGTCATGCCATCGATCGTTATCCGGGCGATATCGCCGCTTTGCAGGGTGAACTCGTCGGGCGGGACGATGCCGGTGCCGGTCATGAGCAGCACTCCGTACGGGAAGGCCAACTCGCGCACCAGGTATTCGGCCAGATCGGGGAAGGTGCGCTTCATCTGGCTGGTGGAGGTGTCACCGGCGAAGGCGACCGCTCCGTCTCGCTCGATCTCCAGGCTGATGGTCAGATCGGTCAAAGCGTCGGCGGCGGCCAAGCGGATGCCGGGGCCGACTCCGGCCGAGCCGTCATAGGTCTTGGCCTGGGGGAGGTAGAGGGGATTTTCGCCTTCAATGTCGCGGCTGGACATGTCGTTGCCGACGGTGTAGCCGACGATTTGACCGGCGGCGTTGATGACGAGGCATAGCTCCGGCTCGGGCACGTTCCAGGTGGTGTCGGCGCGGATGCGGACGGGTTGGCCGTGGCCGACTGTGCGCCAGCCTATCTGCTTGAAGAAGATCTCGGGACGCGCGGCATCGTAGACCTCTTGATATACGTCGGCCGCGGTTTCGGATTCGGCCTTGCGGGCATCACGGCTGCGCAGGTAGGTGACGCCGCTGCCCCAGACTTCCTGTTGGTCATCGAGCGGCGCCAGTAGTGCGCCGGCGACGTCATCGTTTGTCGCAAGCTCGGTCAGCAGTGCAGGCAGCTTGTTGGCGGGAAGGGCCAGAAGCGTGCTGAGCGTCACGCCGGCGGGCAGCAGTTTCCCGTCCGCGGCCCAGCGCGGCCCGGCGGGTGTACTGTGTCGAGTGAGATACATTTGCGCTTGCTCCTTCTCGGTGGCGCAGAATTCGGTTGCTGGATTATCCGTTTTGTTTCTTCCATTCCTCATACTCGGCCCAACCCTCGTCGTTGAGCGGGTAGTATTTGCTGAGAGCGCCGCCTTCGGCCAGTTTGATACGGCTGAAGACTTCCCACTCTTCGTGTTCGAGCGTGTGCTCCAGCACTAGAGGGATCATTTGGCGAGGGACCACCACGGCGCCGTCGTCATCGGCGATAATGGCGTCGCCCGGCAGAACGAGTACGTTGCTGATGTTGACGGGAACGTTCAGCCCCCAGGGGAACAGCTCGGCCTGGGAAGCGTAGTTGGGCGTGAAGCCGACGGTCCAGAGGGGTACGCCGATGGTCTGGATGTTGGGCCAGTCGCGCACGCAGCCGTCGACGACGATACCTGCGCCGCCGCGTCCTTTGAAGTAGGTGGCCAGCATTTCGCCGACGCAGCCGGTATAGCGGCTGGCGAAGGCCTGGATGACGAGAATGTCACCGGTTTCGACGGTCTCAAAGACAGCCCAGAGTGCGCCGCGCTTTTCGGCACCTTCCTGGGCTGCGCCTGAAAAGACATCCTCGCGCTGGGGCATAAAGGCGAGCGTCACAGCCGGGCCCACGACTTTGGCGCCGGGGGTGCGGGGGAGGGGCCCTTGGATAAAGGTGTGGCGGATGCCAAAGCGGTGCATGGTGGCGCTGGCGGTGGCGGTGCTTACATGCCGCAACTGCTCTATCTGGTCTGCCGGCGGGCGGGTGACAGGGCCGCCGTCGACGGGCAGGGAGACGCCGGCGGAGGGGACCTCGATGGCCGAATAGTCGTGGATGGGCCTGCTCATATGGCTAGTTCCTCAACTGGTGAATCCGGATGGCATGATTGGGTGCGCCGCGGCCCAGGCAGGGCGCGGTGGTACTCTGATGGTATGCGAAGAAGGCGTTTCCCGCAAGCGGGAGACTGGTTTGGTTGCTGGCGAAAGGGGGCAAGTGTCCGGCTGATTCGGGGTAGTTTGCGTGGATGCGGCCGCCCTCCAATATGGACAGCGTTGCGTCATAGATGGCCGGGTCTGTTGAGGGGCGCGAACCTGTGTGCTACAATGACGAAAGATGCGAATGGCCAATTGGCCGTTTGAGTATGCAGAGAGAATGGTTCGCCGTGCCCTTAGAACTCCCCTCGACCTTCGCCTTCAGCCAGTCGAGCTTGCAATCATACGTGAACTGCCCGCGCCGTTTCTGGCTGGCCTATGTTAAGAAGCTTTCGTGGCCGGCGCTGGAGGCCGCGCCCTACGACGCGCAAGAGCAGATGCTGAGACAGGGGCAACAGTTTCATCAACTGGTCGAGCGGGCCGAGGCCGGATTGCCAACTGAACTGCTGACTGAGGGGCTGGATTATCCTCTGGATGAATGGTTCGAGAGCTATTTGCGGCACCGGCCGGCTGATTTACCAACGGAAGTTGTTGAAGTAGAACGGGTGTTGAGCGCGCCTTTGGCGGTGGAGGGCGGCCAGTACCGGCTGGCGGCCCGGTACGATTTTATCGCTGTTGGCGGAGATGGCGCGGACCGGCGGGCGGTGATCCTCGACTGGAAGACCAACAAACGCGTGACCAGGCGTGAGATATTGAAGCAGCGGATGCAGACGCTGGTGTATCCGTTTGTGCTGGTGGAGGCGAGCGCCGGTTTGCCGTGGGGTCCTTTGGCGCCTGAACAGGTGGAGATGCGCTACTGGTTCACTGCGGCGCCGGCCGAGTCGGTCGCTTTTCGTTACAACAGTGATCAGCATGCTGATAATCGCGACCGGTTCTTAAAGATTCTGAATGACATACTAAGCGGGGAACGGGAGGCGGATTTCCCCAAAGTGCAGGATACAGACGAAAATCGGAAGCGCTACTGTAGCTACTGCATCTATCGTTCTCGCTGCGACCGCGGCACTGAGGCCGGAGACCTGGAGGAGTACGACGAAGAGGAATTCCCTGACGTGGATTTGGAAAGAGCGCTGGAATTCACGCTGGAGGAGGTACAGGAGCTGGCTTTTTAGGTGAAATTCACTGAACTCCAGCGCCCAGAGCGAAATGAACTTTACGTACTTTCAGGTTATGGATACACTCCTGGTCAGTTTGTCGGACGGGAACATTGTCAGTGTAACGATCGAGCACGCGGGTGAACATATTGATGTTTCGAAACTATTCTTTGAGCAGGTTCCCGTGTGAAGGGCTTGGTTGGTTCAGGGACGATTGGAGGTTCTATGTTAACCAGACTGCAAGTATCCGGCTTCAAAAACCTGGTCGATGTCGATGTCCGCTTTGGCCCTTTCACTTGCATCGCCGGCGCGAACGGGACGGGTAAGTCCAACCTGTTTGATGCGATACAGTTCCTGAGCAGACTTGCAAACGACACCTTTGTGGATGCCGCGGCGTCCATTCGGGCCGAAGACGAAAAGGCAACATCTGTTCAGAATCTGTTCCATCGCATCGGCAGCGAGTACGCGGATAGTTTATCGTTTACAGCAGAAATGATTGTCCCTTATGAAGGGGTAGATGATTTGGGCCAGGAAGCCAAGGCCACTTTCACATTTTTGCGTTACTCTTTGGATCTGGCCTACCGCGTTGAAGAGAGACTCCCGTTTTCTGGTTCCTTCGAGCTCGTAAAGGAGAGCCTGGAATATATCAAACTTGGCGAGGCGTGGAGACACCTCAGATTCCACCACAGCGCCAAAGACTGGAGGGATTCGGTTGTCAAAGGGCGCCGATTTGCCCCTTTCATCTCCACTGTGGATCGCGAGGGACAGAGGGTTATCCTCTTGCACCAGGATGGCGGTAGCAGTGGACGACCCCGGCCTTTCTCGGCGAGCAATCTTCCCCGCACCGTGCTCTCAACCGCGAATGCTACTGAGAGCCCTACCGCTCTGCTTGCGCGGCGGGAGATGCAGTCATGGCGTCTGCTCCAGTTGGAACCATCGTCGCTGCGCCGACCCGACGATTTTATGACGCCTCCAGGGATGCGCCCAGATGGCTCCCATCTGCCGGCCACACTCTATTCGCTGGCGCACTCGGAGGACCAGGTAAATTCTGACGACCTAGATACCTGGGTCTATGAACAGATCGCTATAAGGCTATCCGAGCTAATTGAGGACGTGAATGAGGTCAGTATCGACAGAGATGAGAAGAGGCAGCTACTGACCCTGCAAGTGAAGGACAAGAACGGCACGACCTATCCAGCGCGTTCATTGTCTGACGGCACGCTACGTTTTCTAGCGCTGGCGGTGCTGGCGCTTGATCCCTTTGCCCAGGGCGTCATCTGTCTGGAGGAGCCGGAAAACGGTATTCATCCCGAACGAATTGCAGCCATGTTGGAGTTGCTCCAAGACATAGCAGTCGACGTCACCAAGCCTGTTGCCACGGACAACCCGCTTCGCCAGGTGATTGTAAATACTCATTCTCCAGCAGTCGTACATCAGGTTCCGCCCGAGAGTCTCCTTATTGCGGAGACGGAGCAGGCCATCCGCGATGACAAACGCTTTCAAAAGGCAGTCTTCAGGTGGCTGCCGGACAATTGGCGCAGCGAGGCGTCCCCTAAGGAGAGAACGGTGATGAAAGGACGCTTGCTGTACTATCTGAATCCTATACCAAACAGCGGCAGCCGACTCAGTTTGCAGATGGAAAATACGGAACTGTACTGACAATGGATGAACTCCGCTATACACTTCTTGCCGAAGGAAGCAGTGACACAGCCCTTCTCCCTATTTTGGATTGGTTGCTCATTCAGAATGGAGTACGCTGTCCCATTCAGGCGGCTTGGGCAGATCTTAGGGTTTTGCCTCTTCCTGACAAACCAAGGTTGACGGACAAGATGAGACGTAGTCTAGAGTTCTACCCCTGCGATCTCCTGTTTGTTCACAGAGATGCCGATAGGGAGTCCCGAGAAAAGCGTGTGCAAGAGATTAGTAAGGCAGTAACTGACTTGCCAGCAGAGTTGTCACCTACTTTCGTCTGTGTCATTCCTGTTAGGATGCAAGAGGCTTGGCTACTTATTGATGAGTCCGCCATTAAATTCGCAGCAGGAAACAGGCGCTATGATGGTCAGTTGAAATTGCCCTGCTCAAATCGCCTGGAAAGAATACCCGACCCAAAGGCTATCCTGAACGGACTACTCAGACAGGCGAACGACCTCAGCAGACGTCGGCAGAGAAAATTTCGCGTGGCAAAACACGCGGAACGCGTTACTGAATTCATAGAGGACTTTTCACCGTTGCGACAGTTGAGCGCATTTTCCGCTCTTGAAGAGGAAGTCAGCAGCGCGATTCAGGCAAACAACTGGCATTTCTGAGTTCAGCTAACGAACAGAGCTTCTCACACAGTCCCCAATGACCCCTCAGACGTGGATCCTGCTACCTAGAGTGGAACCTTCGGCTGCGCTGCGCGCTGCGGTGGGCGGGCATCCGCTTGTGGCGCAGCTGCTGGCGCAGCGGGCGTTCGATACGCCGGAGAAGGCCCTGCCTTTTCTCGACAGCGGGGCCTATAGACCGGCGCCGCCGAGCGCGCTGGTTGGTTTGGAGCGGGCTGCGCACACGCTGTTTGATGCTGTCCGCCAGGGTAAGAACTTCCTGGTGTGGGGGGACTTCGACGTGGACGGCCAGACGAGCACGACTCTGCTGGTGGCGGCGCTGCGGGAGCTGGCGGGGCCGCAACGCGTCCGCTTTCACGTGCCCAACCGCTTCAGCGAAGGGCACGGAATCCACGCCTTGAAGCTGCGCGAACTGTTGGAAGATGCGAGTTTCGAGCCGCATGTGCTGCTGACCTGCGACACAGGCATCGCCGATGGGGAGGGGATCGGGATTGCTAAAGATGCGGGACTGACGGTTGTTGTTACGGACCACCATGACTTGCCGTCCGAGTTCGCTGACGCCGAAGCGGGCGCGGCCCCCCGTTGCGGTGAACCGGCAGAACTGGTTGGCGACAAGAGCGTGCGCCGGGCGGACGCGATCGTCAATCCCAAATTTCTGCGCGCAGACGATCCGCTGCGGACGCTGCCCGGCGTGGGCGTGGCTTACAAGTTGGTGCAGCAACTATACGAATTGGCCGGAGACGCCGACGGTGCGGGCCAGTTCCTTGATCTGGTGGCGTTGGGAATTGTTGCCGACGTGGCCGAGCAGCTGCACGACACGCGCTACCTGCTCCAATTAGGACTGGACAGGCTGCGCAGGACAGAACGGATTGGTTTGAAAGCGCTGATGGAGAGTGCCCGTCTGTCGCCGGAGAGCGTAGACGCGCAATCGATCGGCTTTCAGATCGGGCCGCGCATGAACGCGCTGGGGCGGCTGGACGATGCGACGGTCGCGGTGGAACTGCTGACCACTGATGACGCGATCCGCGCGGGGCAGCTGGCTGCGCAGATGGAGCGGTTGAATAATGAGAGGCGGCTGCTGACCAGCCAGATCGCGCAGACGGCGTTTGACATGCTAGAGCGAAACCCCGTTCTGCTCGACTTCAATGCGATCGTTCTCGCCAATCCCAACTGGCATGCGGGAATTATCGGAATCGTGGCATCGCGCCTGGTTGATGAGTATCACATGCCGACGGTTCTGCTGTGCAGCCCACCGGGCGAGCCGGCGCGGGGCAGCGCGCGCAGCACGCCCGGCGCGGATATCGGCGCCGCGATCGCGGCTTGCGGGGACCTGCTGATCCATCACGGCGGACACCCCGGCGCGGCGGGAGCGACGTTGGAGGCGGCGAACATTGACCGTTTTCGCCGCGAACTGAGCCGGCAGATCGACCAGCACCGTATTGATGCCGGGCCGGAAGGTTTGCGAATCGACGCTGAACTTCCTTTTTCCGAGTTGAGCCTGGCGCTGGTGGAAGAGATCGAACGGTTGGCACCGTTCGGCAATGGCAACCGGCTGCCCACATTTGTCAGCCACAGCCTGACGGTTGTTCAGGATCGCCGAATCGGGCGGGACGGCGCTCACCGACGGCTGCTGTTGCAGGATGGGCAGGAGAGGAAACAGACGGTGCTGTGGTGGCGCAGCGCCGATGTGGAGCTGCCCAGTGGTCCCGTGGACATTGCCTATACGCTGGGCATTAACGAGTATCGCGGCGAGCGGACGCCGCAACTGACGCTTGAGGCGATCCGGCCGGCGGAAAAATCGGCGGGCCGGGCTGCGGCGACGGCAGGCTCTGCCGACGGGCTGGCGGCGCATTGTGCCCTCCATGATCTGCGCCGGGAAAGCATAGCGGCGGCCGATCTGCCTACAATCGACAGCGCGGTCTGGTTTGCCGAAGGCACGCGTTTGGGTGATGTTCCCTTTCAGTCGCGACTGGAGGCGGTCGAGGCTGAGGAAGGCCGTGCCCTGGTGTTGTGGAGCAGCCCACCGTCGCCTGAATTGCTGCATTGGCTGGTGGAGACACTCGCTCCCTCTGAGCTGTATCTGATCGGCCGCGATACAGCGGAAGCGCAATCGGACGCTGTGCTGAAGCAGGTGGCAGGCATGGCAAAGTGGTCTCTGCAACGCGACTCTGAAGGGGGGCAGGACGGCAAAGCCCAGGACGGCCTGCTGCCGATTGACAGGCTGGCCGCTCGCATCGGCGTAACGGAGGCGATCATCCGTTGCAGTCTGCTGTGGTTGGAACGGAAGGGGTTGCTGCGACTACAGGGGTGGGAAGAGGGCGATGTTGCCCGCATCAAGCCGGGAGACGGGAGAGAGGGCGACGATGGCGAACGCGCGCTATTGCAGGAGGAGTTGAAGGAGTTGCTGGCAGAGATGCGCGCTTACAGGCGATTTTTTCTACGGGCGCAGGTGCAGGCGTTGGGGCTGGTCGCTGAGTGAACTGCAGGGGTTAGGGGATAGGGGATAGGGCTCGTTTACGTTTGTCTGGTCTGAAATTTGTATAGTCACCATGTGGTCTATCCACGAAGAGGCACTAAGGGCCTCTTTTTTTGATCCACGGTAACCGCTAAGCAATATACAGTCCCTGTCTTGAGCCGCACTGCTGGGAAGAAGGCGTACTGTCGGTGAGCGATGGTTTTGGAGGGGGGCGTTGCGGGGGCGCAGCCCCTGCACAAGGGAGGGCCGAAGGCCCGACCGCCCAGAAGACAAGAGGGAGAAGTGAGAAACACCTTTGCTTGCGTCACTGAGAGTCGCAGAACAGTTGTGGCTGGGTGGTTACCCTGTCATTCCAGTTGGACTTTTCCGCAAGGGACGCCGGGCTCTCCGGCAGCTTCGACTTTTACGTTGTAATTGCCGGGGGGCGCGAGGGGGTTGAGATTGATGTCCAGCTCGACACGCACGAACTCGGCGGGCTGCCACTGGGTGGGTGGGTGGACGGTGAGGACATCGCCGGCGCGGTCCAGGGAGCGGCCCCAGATCTGGCCGTCATCGGCCTGGGCGAGGGCGAAGATTGGAGGCGGCTCGCTGACGACGTCGAGTGCCCGCAGCCAGAGGCGCAGATGGACCCAGCCGCTGGGGGGATGATAGAGGAGATCACGGGCAGCGACGACGGGGGTGACGATCTCGCAGGCGGCCAGTTCGACGCCGGGAAAGAGTTGCGCGTCCGGATAGGCGGCCGTTTCCGGTAGGGCTGGCAGGGTCGGATATCTGTAGCGGACTGCGTATCCCCGCAATTCAACGCCAGCCGGGAATTGCTGGGTGATGAGGGCGAAATTGTGATCGAGCCAGGCTTGGACGAGGCGCTGATCGTCGACACCGGCGAGATGGCTCTGCACCAGCCAGAGGGTGTCGGCGCCATTGGCCGTTGTCATGTCTTGCAGATGGGCGGCGACGAGAGATTCGGCCTGTTCGGGCGTAAGCGGGGCGCCAAAGTTGCCGTAGACAGGCAGCTCTGCGGTTGCGGCGTCCTGGCGCAGGTACCAATCTAGGGCAGGGAACAGGAAGTAGGGGTGGATGAGTGCGGCGGTGACCGAGTGCGGGCTGTGGTGCTGATAGGCGCTGATATAGTCGGCGGCGGCGCGCCAGTTCTCACGGAACAGAGGGGGCGACCACAGGACCGGCAGCGATGCGGCAAGTAGGGTGACGGCTGTCAAGCCGCTGATCAGGCCGGCAGATGACCGCCACTTCGCGATTGCGCCGACGCCCTGCGCGGCGGCCCAGAGGACGAAGGGCGCGAGAAAGAGGAAGTAGCGATCATCACGGAAGATGGCGGCGTTGGTTGCCAGCAGCGCGCTGCCGATCAGGAGCGGTGCGCCGATCCACAGCCAGAGGAGCGGACGGGCGACGCGGCGGGTGTTAGCGGGGAGGATCAGACCGGCCAGGACGAGGACGGCAAAGTAAGAGATTGCGGCGGTGCGGAGCGCGTCGGGCCAGCCTGTAAGCCAGACAGTGAAGAGACGCAGCTGGCGCCAGAGATTTGGCAGGAAGTCGGCGAAGGCGGCGCCGGGCATGCTGGATGCGCTGTTGACGGCCCAGGCGTTGCGGGCGAGGGGGAAGAAGAGTACGGCGACGATCGCCAGGGCCGCGCTGGCTTCGAGGAAGTAACGTTTGTCGAATGATCCACGGCGGCGGGCAAGCAGAAGGACGGATAGAGCGAGGCCGGGCAGAAAGAAGGCGGCGTACAGATAGCTGTAGAGCGCGAGGAGAAGGGTTGTTATGAGACCTATCCAGCAGAGAAGACGGGCCACTGCGGTAGCTCTGCGAGGTGATGTGTCATGCGGCGGAGAGTGCTCGCGGGCGGCGACGAGGAAGAAGGCTGCCCATACAACGGCGGTTGCGGCGGGCTGAAACATCCGCAGCTCCTGGCTGTACCAGACCAGCAGGGGCGCGAGCGCGGTGAAGGCGCCAGCCACGAGGCCGGTTACGCGACCGCTGAGCAGGGTTACAAGACGCAGGACCCCCCAGACCATAAGGATACCTATCAGGACGCCGAGGATGCGCAGGGCGGCGTCGCGTTCGGCTGCGCCAAACCAGCCTAGGAACGTCTGCCAGTAGTGGAGCGCGAGATAGTAGCCGGGGGGATGTTTGTCTCTGGTCAGCTGGATGGTGTCCGGCCAGATGTGAGCGGGGCCAAGCCTTGCCCAGTTGAGCGAGACGGCTTCGTCGAACCAGATGCTGTGGTACTCAAGCCGCCAGAGGCGCGGCAGGGCAGCCAGGAGAAGCACGAACAGTTCGGGGAGGGTGGAGGCCCAGATGCGCTGCCGGATTGGGGTCAGTTGCGCCGCGGCCATTGCAGTGCGATCACGAAGGAGAGAGTTCAGGCGGCTCACTGTGGTTTTCTTCGCGGGGTCATGCTGTGGGCTGGGAAGCCGGTGCCACGCGCTGCGTGCGGATGGACCGGATTGAGCGGAGCGAGACTGCGCCGACAACGATTGCTCCACCAAGCAGCGCGAGTGGCGTGGGCATCTCGCCGATAAAGAGAAGGACCCACAAGGGATTGAGAACTGGTTCCAGGGTCTGAATCAGGATGGCTTCGACAGCGGTCAGCTTCTTGATTGCGACTGCGATGAGGATAGAAGGGAGGCCGATCTGAAAGATACCGAGAAATAGCATTCCGTACCAGTCGGCCGCGGTTGGGGCGGACTCGAGCAGAAAAGGAAGCCCGATCAGCGCGGACAGGATGTTGCCCAGCAGGACGGTTTCGATGGTCGAGGTATCCTTCTGTTTGCGCATGAACAGGAGGAACCAGGCGAACGTGAGGCCGGCCAGCAGGCCAAAGAGGTTTCCGACTGCGCCACCGGCGGTCAGTCCATCGCCGTAGAAGCAGAGCAGCCCGATGCTTATGGCTGCGAGAGCGAACCAGTCCGACTTCCTGACGGGTTCGCGGAGGTAGTGAATGCCGAAAAAGGCGACGAAGACCGGTGCTGTGTACTGGAGGAAGATGGCGTTGGCGGCTGTGGTTTCGCGAACGGCGAGGATAAAGGAGGCCTGGGCGCCGACGAGGGAGATGGCCCCGCCAAGCATCGGGAGCGACAGGCGGAAGTTCAGGAGGTGCCGCGCCGGATGGGTACGGGGGCGGGATGATGTATCCCGGCGTGCAGAAGGCAGGAGCGGCCGCGCCATGTAGAGGGCGATCAACAGTGCGGCGAAGGCGCCGCGCACTCCCAGCAGGGGCAGCGGCGGCACGGAGATGAGTTTGATCAGCAGGCCGCTGGTGCTGAAAAGGACGGCTGCCAGGGCCTGGCAGTACATTGCCTTGCGGTGGGACATAAGGGCAGTGGTCAGTGGTTAGTGGTCAGTGGTTAGTAAACCCCGGTGGGCAGTGGTCTGTGACTTAAGGCCGCACTTAGCGCGCTTCTTTATTGGCGTGTGAAGGCGTAGCGCAGGGTAACGCCGAGAATGTAGTAGGCAGCCAGGACGGAGCCGCGCAGGGTGCCGCTGACTTTGGACTGGCCGGCGCGGCGGGGGGCGAAACTGACCGGCACTTCCAAGATCGGCACACCCAGCCGGGCGCATTTTACCATCATTTCGGTGGGCCAGCCGAAGGTCATCTCCTGCATGTGTAGCTGCTGCAGAAGGTCGCGGCGGATGGCACGGTACGGCCCCAGGTCGGTGACCGGCACCCGGTATAGAGAGCGCATGAGGGCGGAGGTGAGCCAGTTGCCGAAGCGCTGATGGGGCGGCATGGCGCCGGGCAGGATTTCGCCGAGTACGCGCGAGCCGAGGACCAGGTCGGCGCGGCCCTGTTGAAGCGGCGCGAGCAGGCGGGTCATTTCGGTGGGCAGAGAACTGAAGTCGCCGTCAAGAAAGACGAGGATATCGGCGGTTGCGGCGGCGGCGCCGGCAGCGCAGGCGTAACCATAGCCGCGGCGCGGCTCAGTGACCACGTGGGCGCCGGCTTCAGCAGCGAGAGGACCGGTGCCATCGGTGGAGCCGTTGTCGGCGACGATGACGCGAGCAACAGGTTGAGCAGCTGCTTCGCGTACGAGTTGGGCGATGTTGCCGGCCTCGTTCAGGGCTGGGATGATGACGTCGACGTCCATGGCTCGGTCAGAAAACGGCTTGAGGCGGGCGCCCGTTCGGGGTGCGCCGCCAGTTCGGCGGAGAGGCGTTCCAGATCGTTGGCGCTGTCGACATCATACCATTCGGACAGCAGATCGACCTGCAGGCCCTCATCAGCGGCGATGGCCAAGGTGTCGCTAAGGACTGTGGGTGTAGACATCTGCACATCTGTGACGAGCCTCCCAGGCGAACTTTTGACGCCGATGAGATAATAGCCGCCGTCTGTACAGGGGCCGAACACTGCGTCGACCTGGGGATGGTCGAGGCGTTGAAAGGCGGTGATTAACAGTTCTGGCGGGAGGGTGGGGCTGTCGCTATTGATGGCGACGACCTGGCGGAGGCCGCGGCCCAGCGCAGCGGTAAGGACAAATTGGAGGCGGTCGCCCAGCCGATCTGGATGGTGAACGAGGGTCTCTTGTTGCGGTGCGGCGCGGGATGGGGAGGGGGATGCGGTGTCGCGCCGGGAAGCCGCTGATGCTGGGGCTGGGCTCTGCTGCGGGATGAGCCAGAAATCTGGCGCAAGCTGGCGGAAGAAGTCGCGTGCGGCGGGCGGTGTATAGGCGATGACAGGGTCGAAGGGTTCGAGGCGGGCGGCGGCGCGCACGGTTGCCAGGACATCTTGTAGAAAGCAGAGGTAGAGTGAGGCTGCGGCGTTGCTGGTGAGCGGGGGGACAAGCCGGGTCTTGGCGCGGCCGGCGATGGGCTGTTTGGCCATGACGAGCAGGGCGCGGCGGCAGGTGTTATCGACCGGCTCAGCGATGGCGGGCCGAATGAGGGGGCCGTAGTCCGGGAGGGGCAGGTCGTCAGGAACGGGTAGCGCGCTGTCCGCTGTTTGCGCTGTCTCCTCGTTGTGGGCGGTCAATCTCCCGCCTCCCGCACGGTTGCCAGGCTATGGCGGAGAGCGCCGCGTTTTTCCCAGGCCTGGCGCATGGAAAGGTAGGAGATGTAGGTGTAGCCGCAGGCGTAGAGAGAGAGCCAAGGGAGCAGCCACCAGAAGCCATTGAAGAGGCTGTAAAACAGGAGCGCGTTTGCGTAGATGGCCAGAACTATCTCGGCCCAAACTGTAGGGTCGCTAGGCAGGGCGTAGGCGCTGGTTTGCCAGTCTTTGCCGGCGCGGGTGACGGCGAACTTTGGCGTGCGTTTGAAGGCGCTGCGAACGCCGAGGATGGCCTCAAAGACGGCGCGGCTGTTGTTGACGGAGAGACCGGTTCCCAGCCCCAGGAGCACAATGAGCCGGCGAATGCGCTGGCGAACGGGAACGCCCTGGCTCTGCATGGCGGTCCAGTACATCAGGGGTGGGCCGATGGCGGTGAGAGAAAAGAGCGATGCGATTCTGAGGGCAGGGCTGAAGGAGGTCATCACCGGCAGCAGGAAGAGCAGGTTGAGAAGCATGAGCGGATGGACGGCATAACCGGTGAGATGGGCGATGCCGAGCGCTTTGCGCCAGAGAGGTTGGGAGGAGCCGAGAACGGCAATGAACAGCTTTTTGGCGGTCTGGATACTGCCCTTTGCCCAGCGAAACTGCTGGCGCTTGAAGGCATCGACAGAGACCGGGATTTCGGCGGGGACGACTACGTCCGGCAGATAGGCGATGCGCCAGCCCTGCAGTTGGGCCCGATAGCTCAGGTCGAGATCTTCGGTAAGGGTGTCCTCCTGCCAGCCGCCGGCCTCCTCTATGCAGGACCGGCGCCATAAGCCGGCGGTGCCGTTGAAGTTGAGCAGCGCGCCGAGTTCGTGGCGGGCTCTCTGTTCGACGATGAAGTGGCCGTCAATGCCGAGAGACTGCGCATGAGTCAGGCGGGAAACGTTGGGGTTGAGATGGCCCCAACGGGCCTGGACGCAGCCGACCGAGGGATCGTCGAAGGCGGAAACGGTTCGCTGCAGAAAGTCAGGCGGAGGGACGAAATCGGCGTCAAACATGGCGAGGAATTCGCCGCGTGCGTGGGCAAGCCCCTCGCGCAGGGCGCCGGCTTTGTAGCCTTTGCGATCGGCGCGCCGGAATTGGGCGATATCGATTCCGTTCTGCTGGTGGTGGGCGATGCTGCGAGCGATGATCTGGCTGGTATCGTCGGTAGAGTCATCCAGAATCTGAATCTGGAGCCGATCTGCGGGCCAGTCGAATGCGGCGACGGCGTCGATCAAACGGCGGACCACATGACGTTCATTGTAGACCGGAAGCTGAACGGTTACGAAGGGTAAGTCCTGTGTGGCAGGGGGCGACGGACGGTTCTCGTCAGATAGCACTCGTCGGGCGATGAGGGTCAAGAGTAGCGCCTGCAAGCCATAGATGGCCAGAAGAGATGCGCCGACAATGTAGATGATTTTCAGAACCGTCATGCGAAGTTTCCAGTTATCGGTTTTCGGGCAGGCTCTCGTGATGAGCCAAGAGTTGACGGCATGGGTCCGTTGCGTTCATTGGGGAAACCAGTTTATGCCCATTTCACCAATTTCGCAGGAAAAAGCGTGGGCGTCTCTTGAGCAGCGGTGTGCAGACCGCAAGTAACCGCCCGGACGCATTTACCAGATGGGGCCGATTGGAGGTTCTCCCATCCGCCGCAGGATCAGGCTATCCAATCCCCAAGCGCGGCCGGACTGGGCCAGAGCCGTCACCAGGGCAGAGACGGTGAGCAGGACATAGGTCCAGATCCATTCGTTGCCGCCGAAGTATGCGAGAAAGAGATTGAAGAAGAAGAGCGCGGCGCCGACGGCGACCAGCGGCGTGAAAATGCCGACCAACAGCCCCAAGCCCAACAGGAGCTCTCCTATCAACTGAAAGATTGCGAACAGGCCGGGTACCTGCAAGATTGTGCCGTTGATAATTGCCTGGTAGAAGGCCGGTCCGCCGCCGTTGTCATTGAAGAGATAGTTAAAGAGGCCGACGATGCCATCGGCTGTGTATATCCCATCTTGCAGATTCTTGTACCAGGTGACAAGAAGTATCACACCTAGAGTTATGCGTAGAATAGCGACAGCCTGCCGCAGTCTGGTTTCTGCCTGGTCCATGTGAATGCTCCTCTTGAGATTCTGTGACTGAACAACATTGTTCAGCCGGACGATGTTACGCTGGAAGACGATCGATTCAGGAACGGCGGCAAGGGGCGCAAAAGCCCTGCGGCGCGGTCGGTCAGATAGACGCCGAGCAGCATTGCCACGGTGGTTGTAATGCTGCCCAGGCTCAGGAGGGGGACGCCGACCAGGGAATGGCCGAGGTTGCAGCCGCCCGATATGCCGGCGCCGATGCCCATGAGCAGGCCGCCAGCCGCCAGCTGGGTATAGCGGCCAGTCGATTCTCCCCTGGCCCAGAAAGTGCCGGCCCAACGTGCGGCGATGAACGAGCCTGGCAGCAGAGCTATCAGCGCCACGGGAATCCACAGGTTACCGGGATCAGTTGCGCCCGACAGGGATTCGTAGAGCATGGTGGGAACGCGTGAAGTGCCGAAGGTATAGTTTGCGCCGCCGGCACGGGCGAGCAGCCAGGCCAGACTGGTGAACAGGCCTACGGATGCGCCGAGGGGCAGCCATGACCAGTAGTCGCCCTGGTGGGGACGGGGGCTTCGCCAGAGAAAGAGCGCTACGGCCGCGAGCAACAGGACCAGCAGGCCCAGCCCCAAAGAGGAACCAAGAACATTTAAGAGCGTGGTTGGCTCGCCGTCGGAAACGACAGGGTTTTGATTCAGTGCGGTGCGCAAGGCGTTGAGCGGCCCGCGCCAGGTGAGCAGGTCACCGATCGACCAGGTGGCGAGGCCGACCAGGGTACCGAGCATGCCATGGCCGAGTTTATAGAAGATGCCGGTGATACAGGTTGCGGCGATGACCATACCGGCACCGAAAATCAGGCCGCCGACGAGATTCGCCTGCCAGGCCCAGGGCGCGACCCAGGGCGCGATCCAGCCGAGAGCGATCATGCCCTGCACGAGGGGTATGGCGATTAGCAGCGTCATCAGATAGGCGCGCACGAGGTTCAGTTGGCGCGGGCGGCGGACGAGGCCCCGCAACGTGCTGTGAAAGCAGAAGTCGCCCCGTTCGAAGAGATAGCCGAGCACTGTACCGGCGGCGAGCGCCAGCAGGATAGTCATACGATATTCTTCCGTTTACTGTTATCCGTGTTTGGTAGTGGCCGCGGCCGGCCAGCTGAAAACTGATTACGATATGATTTCTTCAGGCAGAGTGGGGGCTACGCTGAAAAAAGGGCGTAAGGTAGTTTGGGAATCCTTTCTGACCTCAGTCTCGGGTTCTCAGTGCGTCCAAACCCCAGACGCGGCCGGCGCGGGTGACAAAGAAAAGACCATGCCACATAGCAAGCATTGCGTAGCTCCAGGGCCATTCGCCAGGCACTTCGAGCAGGCCAATGCCGAGGTTGACGGCGAGGCCCAAGCCTATAAAGGCGCCGAAGCGGGTGAAAGCGCCGGTCAGTAGACTCAGGCCCACGATTAGCTCTACCAGGAAGATAGACCAGGCGAAGAGCGTAAAGTTCGGTATTACCAGCTGCTCGACAAAGAGGCCGTAGAGCGGGAAGGCGGCGTGGGTCACTTCCAGTTGGAGCCAGTCCATGAGGCCGCGGCCTTCCGCGGGCATGAAGTCGGGCGGCAGTTTCCAACGCAAGGAAAAGAGCCACAACAGTCCGATAATGGCGCGGGCGCCAGCGATGGGCCACAGGGGCGCTTGTCTGCTCATTTGTGCGGCTCGATGGGCAGGAGATGGATCCGTTCGCGCGGCAGATGGAGGAGGATTTTTTCGCCGCGATGGAAGCGTTGATAGGGCGGCACGGTCAGTTGCAGCTGTGTATCGCTGATGCCGGCGCCGCAGCGGGCAACCAGCCCCTGAAAGCTGTAGGACTCGACCATGCCGACGAGATTATTGTGGCCGTTTTGTCCGACTTCGACGGCTTCGGGCCGGATGGTGACCAGGACGTCGCCGTCGGGCCTGTCGGTGGCGTCCACTTCGAGGGGGCCAAGTTCGGTGTCGACGATGCGGCCGCGCTTGATACCGGGAAGGAAGTTGATGCCGCCGAAGAAGCGGGCGACTTCACGGTCGACCGGGCGTTCGAAGAAGCTGCGGGGGGCACCGGTTTGGCGGACAGAGCCCTGCATCAGCAGGCAGATGCGGTCGGCGACGGCTACGGCATCAGTCTGATCGTGTGTGACGAAGACCATGGTGATGTCGGCCTGCTGTTGGAGTGTACGGATGATGACGCGCAGGTCCTCGCGCAGGGCAGGCTCGAGGCTGCTGAGCGGTTCATCCAACAGGAGCACGCGCGGCTGAATGACGAGGGCTCTGGCCAGAGCGACGCGCTGGCGCTGGCCGCCCGACAACTGATCGGGCCGGCGGGACTCGTAGCCGGACAGCTGGACGGCAGCGAGGGCCTGGGCCACTTTGGCGCGGATGGAGGCTGGATCGATTCGCCGCATCTTGAGGCCAAAGGCGACATTGGCGCCGACATCCATGAAGGGGAAGAGGGCATGTTCCTGGAAAACCATGACTGCGCCGCGCTTCTCCGGGGGCACATTCAACACAGACCGCTCGTCGAAAAGGATATCTCCCTCGGAGGGACGCAGCAGCCCGGCAACGGCGCGCAGCATGGTGGTTTTGCCGCTGCCGGACGGCCCCAGCAGCACCATCAGCTCTCCCGGCTCGACGGTCAAGTTGACGTCGTGGACTACGGGAGAGCCGGAGTGGTAGGCTAAGGATAGGTTTTGCAGCGCGACGGTAGTCATAGTTTTACAGGCGGACCTGGTATTCGGTAACGAACTTCGCGTTGTGCGGCGGCCGGTTGAGACGGCCACAGAAAACGAGCGCCCAAGAAACGGGACGCTTTACTATTCGGGCCAGATCTCCATCTGGCCTCCCAGAGGCAGTTGGATAGCCGCATCGGGGCCTTCAAACCAGTGTGCGTAAATCTCTTGAAAGGCGCCGGATTTCCACAGTTCCTGCAGGGCGTAGTTGACCTGATCGCGCCAGGCGGACTGGTTGTTGGGGACGCCGATGCCGAACTGGACGGGATTGTGACCGCCGGGCAGAAGTTCCAGTGCAGGGTCGCCGGCTGCGAGGGCCAACATGGTGATGTTGTCTTCGGTATAGCCTTCGACGGCGCCGTCGCGCAGGGCTTGCATGGCAGCCAGTTTGTCGCTGAATTCGACGATTTCCGGTTCGGGACCGCCCTGTGCCGCGCTGTGAGCGATCCAGGAGGGTATGGCCGAACTACCGGCATTGGCGGCAACCTTCTTGCCCATCAGTTCCTCGATGGCGGTGTATTCACCGGTTCGCGTCAGAAACGATTGATTGTCCCAGAAATAGGTGATGCTGAAGTCGATGGCGTTGTCGCGTTTGCGGGTGTGGTTCATGCTGGCGATCGACATGTCCACCCTACCTTCCTGCAGGAAGCTGATGCGGGTGGTGCCGTCGACGACGATCAGTTCAGGTTCCAGGTTCAGCTGGGCGGCGATGGCGTGGGCCAGATCGACATCGAACCCGACCCATTCGCCTTCTTCGGTCACGAAGCTCAGGGGGGGATTATCGTTGCGGACGCCGATGCGCACGGTTCCGCGGGCGGCTGTCTCATCAGCCAGAGAGCTGACGCTTCCCGATGGAGACATCGGGATTGCCTGGCATGCGCTCAATAGGAGCGCAGCGACAAGGAGAACGATTGTAAATAGAGATGGAAACTTCATTGGTCCTTTCTCACATCCTGTTGGTTAGCTGCTTTCCATCGGGAAAGCGAGCGGCGAATATAGGACGCGCTGTGTAGGGCGCGAGGGTATTCACACCTTGAATCGCCGTGCAGACGGTAGAGACGGCGCGGCGATGGGGTGTGGGCTCAATATTAGCACATTGGAAAACAGTATAAATGTAAGCATCGGTACGCATTTTCACTACAGTTGCTATTAAACGTCCGCAATTGCTAATTCCGCTCAAGGCCCAACTGTTTTGCATGGTCAGAGTGCATACTACTATCGTTCTCCGGCATCAGTAGCTAAAAAATGAATGGACGAGATCGGGCTGGCGGCTGCGTCGTTCCCAGCGTTGGGACAGGCGGGACAGGGCGAAGGCAAGGACGAAATAGAGAACGCCGACAAGGCTGTACATGGTAACCCAATAGGGGGCGTTGGTGACGTCGGCGCCAAGCGCCATACGGGCGACGGTCATCACTTCGGCGACACCGATTACGACGACGACGGAGGTGTCTTTGAACAGGCTGATGGCCTGTCCGGTAAATGCGGGCAGCATGACACGCAGAGCGTAGCGCAGTTTGACCAGTATGTAGACCTGGCGGGGGCGGCTGCCCATGAGGCGGGCGGACTCCACCAGTTCGAGGGGCACGGCGGCCAGTCCGGCGCGCAGGATTTCGGCCTGATAGGCGCTGGAATAGAGTGCCAGGGCGACCAGGGCCGAGGTGCGCGGGCTCCAATTGAGGCCGAAGCGCACGCCGCCGAGTCCTTGGTGAACGAGCACAAGCAGCAGGATTAAAGGCAAACCGCGGAAGACCTCGACGTAGGCGATGGCGCACCAGCGCAGAGGACGCCAGCCTGACCGTTCTGCGCTGCTGACAGGCACGGCGAGGCAGAAGCCGACCGCAACTGCGAGCACAGCCAGGATCAGGCTGAGCAGGAGGCCGCCGGGCCGCTGTCCCGAGAATCCAAACAGAAGAACCGGCAGTTTCTCGATTAGAAAAGACAGGTGATCGCTCATCTGCAATCAGATCCCAATAATTGGTGGTGGAGAGCAGGCAGGGCTAGCCGCCGGCGACGAGCCACTGCTTCTCCACCCAGCGCAGCAGCCCGGAAAAGGCAAAGGCCAGCAGCAGATATACGACTGCTGCGAGCATCAGAAATTCCAGCGCCAGGAAAGTGCGGGTAATCGCGGTTTGGGCGCTGTGAAAGAATTCGGGCGTGGCGACAAATGCGGCCAGCGCGGTGTTTTTCAGATGGTGGATCAGCCGGGTCGAAATTGCCGGGAAGACGGTACGCAATCCTTGGGGCAGGAGGACGCGCCAGAACAGTTTGAGGCGTGAAGCGCCCAGGGTGCGGGCGGCGTCGACATGCTGTTGGGGGATGGCGCCGACGCCGGCGCGAAACAGCTCTGCCAGATAGGCGCTGGTATTGAGGACCAAGGCAATGCCCGCGGCCAAGGTATAGTAGGGCAAGGACAGCCCACTCCAACTGGAAAGCCAGTGGAGGAAAGCGTTGTCGAAAAAGAGAGACCGCCGCAGTTCGGCGGGGAACAGGTTTGGCAGGGCGAAGGCCCAGATGATCATCAGCACCAGCGCCGGCATGTTACGGTGCATTTCGACATGGAGCACTGCCAGTCCGCCGGCAAGGCGGTTACGGGAGAGGCGCATTGTGCCGGCGGCAATGCCAAGAACCAGGGCCAGCGCCGCGGTGACGGCAGTCAACACCACGGTCAGGAGGAGGCCCTGCAGTAGGAGATCGAGTAGATCCGGCGTCAGCCAATCCAGATTCATGTGGCGCAGATAAAGAGCATAAAGGGGCTGTCATCTGTCAGGTCGGCGCAGGTGTAGCCGGCATAGCAGTGGAGGATTGGCAGCCCTGCGGCAGTCAGCAGGTCGGAAACTTGGGTGCGGGTGAACAGGCGATAGCGCAGGTCGTAGGTCTGGGAGCGGGACGGCGAGACGAGGTGGAACTGTTCAGTCACAATGCCGGACTGGGCGTGGTAACTGCGCTGCACCTGGGTATATTTGGATTCGTCACCGAAGCGGTCGGAGGGCTTGAGCGCGTCGAGCGTTGGCTGCTTTTGCGGGAGTTCAAGGGCGAAGCGGCCGCCTGTTCTGAGCGATATTGCGGCGGTAGCGAGAAGGCCGCGGTTGTCCATGTGCGAAGCGGGCGCGACCTGTCCTAGTGTTGTGAAGAGGCAGATGGCGGCGTCAAATGGATCGGCAGTGGTATAGTCTTCGGCGGCGACCTGTTGGAAGGCGACTTCTACGCCGGCCTCTTGCGCCTGCATTGTGGCGGCGGCGATCATGGCTGGGGCGGGGTCGATGCCGAGGGCACGGTAGCCGCGCTGCGCCAGTTCGATGCTGTGGCGGCCGAAGCCACAGCCCAGGTCGAGGACGCGTGCGGCGGGTGCGAGCGCGAGCGCGTCGGCCAGGAAGTCGATCTCGTGGCGCGTTCGTTCTGTGGTCAGAAGGGGGTGGCGGAGAAAGGGTGAGCCGTCTGTGAAAAAGTCCTTCAAGGTTTAATTCCCGGCTACCGAGTCGTCCGGTGGTGCGTGCAAGGCCCCACTCACGGTGGGGATATACTTATTGCGCTTTTGTCACAAGGAGTCGCGCACATCCAGCATCGGCAGGTCCTGGCGTTCGAGGTCGTAGAGAGCCTCGAAGGGGATGGCGGCGTCTGCTTCTGCGGCGGCGGCAGCCCAGCCTTCGACCCAATCGCGCTCGATGCCGTCGACATCATCGACGACGCGCAGGCGGTCGATATCGTAGGTTTCTTTGAGCTGTTTCATTTCGGCAGCGACGCTCTCTGGCGACCGCTGGCGGAAGGCCTGGCCGTGCACGGAATCCTGGCACCAGTCGCAGCCATAGGGGCAGCCGCGAGAGGTGGAGATGGTGAGGGAGGAGTAGCCATTCTCTTCGCGCCAGGTGTCGAGGTAGCGGTTCATATCGATCAGGTCACGGGCGGGAAGGGGCAGTTCGTCAAGGCTTTCGATGAGCGGGCGCGGCTGGTTTACGACGGGCGCGCCGGCGGCGTCGCGGTAGGCGATGCCCGGTTCAGAGGCGAGCAGTTCAGGCGTTAGCGGCCCGGCATCGATCAGGCGCAGGAGCGCGTCGAGGGTCTGCTCGCCCTCATGGTGGACAACCATATCGACCTGGGGGAATTGGAGATAGTAGGTTGGGTCTTTGGTCGGGTCGGGGCCGCCGAGGATGGTCAGGGCGCCGGCGGCTTTGGCGTCAGCAGCCAGGGTCAGGGCCATTTCGCGCAAGGGCAAGACGGCGGAGATGCCGACGAGGTCGGGCTGTTCGGCGGCCAGGCGGGCGGAGAAGGCACTGGTATCTTCTTCGAAGGTCCCGTCGAAGACGGCGACTTCGTGGCCCTGGGCGCGGACATAGCCGGCGAGATAGAGAAGGCCTAGTGGGAAATAGGGGCTTTTGAGGGCCTGCTCTTCCGGATTGAGGCTCAGAAAGAGTGGATGACAGAGAAGTATTTTGGCCATTTGTCTGCACTGCCGCCTTTGGTAGTCAGTTTCCGGTTTTCGGTAAGCTTGTTGTGCCCTCCGCTGAGAGTTGATCGCCATTATACAATGAACGGTTCGAACTTGCTAGGAGGAAACAGGTTAAACGCATCTATATTAGGATGCCATAGTAGCCCACGAAGGGTACCCACAAGGGGCGCCTCTACCGATTCAGGCAGCATCACGAGACTTTGTCCCAATTCGATGCATTTGCGCAGGGTAGGGGCGATTCGGGCGGGTTAGGGCGGGTTAGGGCGGCATGATTCCTTTTTTTTGCTCATATTCTTGACTTTGCATATGTTTCTTCGCGGTCTTTGATGGACTGTGGGCAGTTGAATTTTGAGCAATTCACAGGCCTATCGCGGCCCTACTTCACCTTCAGGTTTTCTTTGGGCGAGAGTCATGGCTTCGCAGGGCCAGGGCAAACGCATCTGATTTCAGACTCTGAGGCAATTGCACGGGTTCATGTCGCATCAGGTCTACATATGTCGCGTTAGGTCTACATATGTCGCGCCAAGTCTACATATGTCGCGGGAAAAAAATTTTCCTTGGGCCTGCAGGTTTTGTATTGACGTCGTTTCCCCGCCGTCTTTGATGGGCTGTGGACAGTTGAATTATGGGCTATTCACAGACTTACTACGGCCCTTCTTCACCTTTGGATATTCTTTGAGCGAGAGTCATGGCTTCTCAGGGCCAGGGCCTTCGCATCTAAATTCGGATGCCATAGTGGCCCGCGATGGGCGCCCACAAGGGGCGCCCCTACCGATTCAGGCAGCATCAGGAGGCTTTGTCCCACTTCGATGCATTTGCCCGTGTTTAGGGCAGGTTGGGTCGAGCCAAGTCGATCTAAGTCGATCCAGGTCGATCCAGGTCGACGTGATTTCTTTTTTTTGGACTTATGTCCTTGATTTTGCAAATGGTTCTTCGCCGTCTCTGATGGGTTATGGGCAGTTGAAATATGGGCAGTTCGCAGACTTGCAGTGGCCATCCTTCGCCTTCGGTCTTTCTTTGGGTGCGAGTTACGGCTTCTCAGGGCCAGGGCAAACGCATCTAAATTCGGACGCCATAGCTGCCCACGAAGGGCGCCCACAAGGGGCGCCCCTACCGATTCGGGCAGAAGCACGGGGGTTTGGCCCAATTCGATGCAGTTACCCGTGGTTGGGGCGTGTTTCGACGTGCAATGTCGTACTATGACGGAAAAAGTCGGAAAAAGTCGGAGTGTTTCCTTTTTTTTTGACATACATGCTTGTCTTCGCAGAAGTTTCCTCGCTGTCTTTGTGGGCTATGGACAGTTGAATTATGGGCACTTCACAGACTTGCAGCGGCCCTTCTTCGCGTTAAGATTTTCTGTGAGCGAGAGTAGCGGCTTCACAAGGCTAGTGCAATCGCATCTCAATTCGGACGCCATAGCTGCCCACGAAGGGCGCCCACAAGGGGCGCCCCTACCGATTTGGGCGGCATCACGAGGTCTTGTCCCTGTTCGACAGTTCTTGTAGCTCAGTCCAATTGGCGGCTCCACAGATGACAGCACATTTGGTTATCTACAGTATATCACGGATCTGATGCGTTTTTTGCGCTCGATTGGGGGTTTTGGGTGCGTCCCAGATTTGGGGCGGGGAGATTGTGCCGGCGGTGGCTGGAATTGTTTACCGGCTCTTGGAGAGACGCAGGGCAGGCGCCAGGCCTGACCTTACCGGGGGCCCGTTGATTAAGGGGGAACAGGGCAGGCACAAGGCCTGCCCCTACCGGGCGGAATACTGTTGGCTAGACACTTTGCTCTAGACACGTTGCTGGGGAAGATTGAGCAGGATCGCTAGCCAGGGCGGGGCGTTGCGGGGGCGCAGCCCCTGCACAAGGGAGGGCCGAAGGCCCGACCGCCCGGAACTGCAGTGGTCAGTGGATAGTGGTCGGTGGTCAGAGGGGGAGCTGGTCAGAGTTCGCTCGGGTTAGAGAGGGCTTTGCTCCAGGGTTGCGGTTCGGATTGGACGGGTTGGCCGGTGTCAGCGGCGTGGGCGGTGAGGATGTCGAGGTAGCGGTCCTGGCAGGCTTCGGCGAGCGAGTAGGCGGGGCCGCCGCCGCGGACGTAGGCGGCCATGCGCAAGAGGAGGTCGGCGACGGCGATTTCGTCGTCGGTGAGTTCGCCAGGCTGGGCAGGATTGCGGTACCACCAATGTTCGCCGGCTTGGATACCTTTGAGGTAGTTGCCTTCGAGGTTGCCGTCGGGACCGGCGCTGTGGCGGGTGAAAGTGACTTGGATGGGCGTGAGGTAGTCTTGCAGGTAGACGGCACGATCGTCGATGATTTCGCCGCGATCGCCGCGCACGAGCAGGCGCTGGCCGCGAAACCAGGAAAAGTACTGTTCGCCGGTGAAATCGAGAATGCCGAGGCGGTCGCCGAAATCGAGGGAGGCAATGAGCTGGTGGGAGTCGGTCAGCTTTTCGGCCTGGGGCGGACCTTGTCGGGTGGGGCCTTGCATGATGGGAGAGGTGAAGCGGCGGGCGGTGACGGTGGCGGTCTCGCCGCTGATGCCGAGGAAGCGGCGGATGAGGCTTATGCCGTGATAGCCGTGGCAGGCCGAAAGTTGGACCTGGCTGATGCGTCCAAGACGGCCGCTGTGGGCGAAGGCGAGGCGGGCGGCGTGGTGGGGCTGGCGATGGTACTGTTCGGCGACCTGGATGCGGGCGCCTTGCTCCTGCAGAGCCCAGAGTGCCCGCATTTCGTCAACTGTGTCGGCGGGCGGCGTTTCGGAGAGTACGGGCATATCGTGTGCCACCAGATCACGGATGATATGGGGGTTGGCCGACCGGGAGACGCTGGTTACGACGAAGTCAGGGGCCTCGGCTGCGATCATTTCGGAGGGGGAGCGGTAGAGATGCACACCGTAGGCGGAGGCCAGGTCGACGGCCAGATGCGGGCGGCGCGCGGCCAGACCGGCTACCTCAAGTTGTCCGGCAAGGGCGCGGGCGGCGCGCAGGAACCAGGGCACCCGCCATCCGGCGCCGACGATGCCAAAACGGACCATTATTCTTTCTCCGGTTGTGATGATCGGACAGGGTTGCTATGTGGCTGTGGGCGGGGTGGTAGGCGACGCCCGTTGCGACCGCCGCCGCGGCCGCTGTAGGGGAGCCCGGGCTGCCATTCGACGGGCGGCGGGGGCGTGAAGGCATCCAGCGGCAGTGGGACCGGCACGCCGCCATTGCGACAGGAGATGTAGGCGGCTTCGCAGAGCTCGAGGGCGGCTAATGAGCCTTCGGCGACGGTGTAGTCCGGTTGCGCGCGGTCGATCTGCGCGGCCAGGTTTTCGAGGTGGCGCTGGTGATTGGTGGCTGGGCCCGGCTCGACTTCGAACAGTTGCCCGTGTGGAAATTCGGCGTTGAGGAGGCGGTAGCGGGGCGCCCAGCCGTAGAAGTCGATGGTGCCGAGCGTGCCGATCAGGCGGAAGAGTGTGTCGGCGTCGGGTTCTGAAATCGTAACGTAGTCGCCGGTGTTCATGACGACGCGGGTGCCGGAGGCGGTCTGGGCGTAGGTGACGGCGAGCGTCTCGACCTGCATGTTGTCGCGCCAGGTGCGGGTGCTGACATCGCAGGCGGCGGCGACGTATTGGACGGATTCGCGTCCGGTCAGCTCGACGAAGAAGTTGAGCCAGTGGATGCCGGCATTGATGATGTCCCAGCCGCTGCACTGGATTTCGACGAGTTTCAGTTGGCCGATTTCGCCGCCGTGAACACGGTCGAGGATCTGGCGGCTGTGGTCGGCTACCAGGAGGCCATGCGGTACGACCAGGGGCAGATTACTGGCGCGGATGAGGTCCAGCAGGCGGCGGCCGTCGGCATGGTTGTCGGCGAGCGGTTTTTCGACGAGGATGCCCTGGAGAGGGAGACGCAGGGCAGCACGCGTCACCTCCAGATGGGAAGGCGGCCAAGTGGAGACGCAGACAACGTCGGTCGGGCAGGCCGCGAACATTTCAGCGTGACTGGGAAAGGCGCGGATGCCGGGGTGCAGTTCCTGGGCGGCGGCGCGCGCTTCGGCCTGGATATCGGCCACGGCGACAAGGCGAAAGCGCGGTGATGCGGAGAGGGCGGCCATGCTGCCTTTGCCCCCCATGCCTGCGCCTATAACCGAGGCCGTGTATTGATGGGGCATGGTGATTGCTCCTTGCAGCTGCGTTGCGTATTGCTTATTTCGTCTTGCGTAGTCCGTGCAGAGAGCCTTGGTCAAGAGACACTAAGACTTGGCTACCGCTCGCGCCACGGCATTCTCCAAAGGCCAAGGGACATGGCGCCAATAGCGATGACAGAGAGGATGCTCAGTTCAACCCAGACGTCAGGTTGGCCTGACAGCGACTTTTCGATCGCGTCGGCAGCATAGCGCAAAGGGGAGATGTAGCCAATTGCCTTCATCAGCAGGGGGGCCTGGTCCATTGTGAAGTAGACTGGGGACAGGGCAGCCAGGATGAGCGACAGCAGACCTGTAGCGAGGTTGCCTACCTGCAGTGAGGGGGCAAAGCTGACGACGAACAGCGTCAGGCCGCTGACAGCGAGCACGGTGAGGATGATTGAGGGGGCCAATCCCCACGCCAGATCGATATCGACGCCGGCCACGAGGGCGAAGGCGAGGAGGATGACCACGGTCATGGCGCCGGAAATTGAGGAGTGGGCAAGCGAGCCGAGGACATAGGCGCCCTTGGAGACTGGCATTGTGATGAGCAACCGGAGAGAGCCGGTAAAGCGCTGGCCGACAAAGTTCTGGCCGACAAGTGTGCCGATGGCAAAGGCGACGCCAAAAACGATGGTGCCGGCGAGCAGGCGGCGGAGCACTTGCGGATCGTCGGGGGCAATGGCCTTGGTGACATAGAACCATGGCAGTGGGAATCCGGCGGCGAGCAGCACGGTTACGTACCAGTGTTTGAGGGCAGGAATGAAGTTGAGTTCGAAGACACTGGCTGTATCCGCCATGAATTTGCGGAAGCCGCCGGTCGGGTAAGGGCGACCAGGTGCGCCCGGGTCGGAACCAGACAGATCGGTGGCCGAAGAGAGTGGTTCAGGCATCGGTCGGCGGTCCATTGTTGAGGCGTCCCTTGCCGTCGGTCAGGCCGAGATAGACGTCTTCCAGGGTGGTCTGCGAGACGGCGTATTCGCGGATGCCCCTGGCCTGAACCTGCTGTACGAGCGCGGTATCGCTGGCGCCGTAAAGAACCTTGGGTCGGTCATCAGCGAGAAAGCTGATTTTGTAGTCGAAGCCGTGGGCGGCACGGAGGTTTGCGATGGTGTCGAGAGCAAGCAGTGCGCCGTCATGGATGATGCCGATCCTGTCACTGAGTGCTTCGGCCTCCTCCATGGAGTGCGTCGTCAAGAGGACGGTGGCGCCCCTGCGCCGGTAGGAGCGGAGGAGAGCCCAGAGATCGCGGCGGGATTCCGGATCGAGGCCGACGCTGGGCTCATCGAGAACGAGCAGATCGGGATTGGCCAGCACGGCTATGCCGACGAGAAGGCGACGGCGAAGGCCCCCCGACAGTTGTTCGGCCGGTTTTTCGCTGTGCTCCTCCAGGCCAAGATCTGATACCAGCTCTGCGGCGCGGCGTGATGCCATGCGGGGAGGTAGGCCGCGCAGCTTGCCGAAGATGCGCAGGTGGTGGCGGACGGACAGGCCCCAGTAGAAGTTTGTTTCCTGTGGGATGACGCCCATGCGGCCCTTGACCTGGTTGGGGCGCGACACGGCGTCAAGCCCGAAGACGCGGATTTCGCCGGAGGTCGGCATAAGCTCGGTTGTGATCTGACGTACAAGCGTGGTTTTGCCGGCGCCGTTGGGCCCAAGGATAGCGAGCAATTCACCACGGGCGACGGTGAGGGTGATGTCGCGATTGGCCCAGGTTCCGTTTCGGTAGCGTTTGTTGAGGTTTCGCACTTCGACGGCTGGATCCAACATGCACCTCGATCAGAGGATTGGGAATGGTGATGCGGGCTGGCTTGGGTATCGGTCTTGTGTTGCCGGCGTGGAACTTTGTTTCGGTTGCATCATAACCGGAAAGGCATTCTGTGATCAATCCATTCGCACGGGGGAGGGGGGGAACTGCAGGGGGACTGCGGGGGGACTGCGGGGGTTAGGGGCTGAGGCAGCGGATGGGGGAAGCGACACTGTTGGCTAGACACGTTGCTGGGGAAGAGTGAACACGGTGGCTAGCCTAGGGGGGCGTTGCGGGGGCGCAGCCCCTGCACAAGGGAGGGCCGAAGGCCCGACCGCCCATATGACATTCATGGGGAGAGAAGGAACACCTTTGCTCCCCTCGTTCAGGGTTGCGAGTCAGTAGCGGCTGAGTAGTTTCGATCAATCTATTCGCACGGGCAGGCGGGCCATTTTTCCGCAGCGATTGGTCAGGGTATAGTAGGGTTTTGCAGTCCAGATTCAGACGGGGCGGGCGCGTCTTTGGGCGTGGATGGCGCGGCGATGGCACGTTTATGGACGGGGGGATCGATATGCGCTTTGTAGGCAGAATTGTTGGCGGGATTGGGCGGGGCATATCTTTGCTTTGGCAGATTTGCGTCTGCGGGGTTGCGAATCTGGTGCGGCGTCTGTCCAAGGGAAGCCGGGCCGACTATGTGCTGTTCGAGCTTTCGGGCCCGTTGCTGGAACGGACGCCGCAGCGACCCCGGTTTCTCGAGATTTTTTCGGTTGGGAAGCCGGCGCCCTCGGTAGAATTTCTGCACGATGCGCTGCGAAAGATCGCGGGGGACCCTGATGTGCGGGGGGTGGTGTTTCTGGTTAAGGGCGCGCAGCTGAGCCTTGCGCAGGCCCAGACTTTGGCCGACCTCTTCGAACGCTTCCGCGGCTGGAACAGGGCGCTTTATCCCGCGGCCGAGGCGAAGGAGGTCGTTGTATTTCTGGAGACGTGCGGCAATGCCGAGTATGTGATGGCGGCGGCGGCGGACCGCATATGTGTTTCGCCGCTGACGGACTGGATGGTGCTCGGTCTGCGGGCTGAGCCGGTATTTCTGGCGGAAACGTTGCGCAGAATCGGGGTCGAGGCGGAGGTGGTGAAGGTGGCTCCGTGGAAGACGGCGGCTGATAGTCTGGTCCGCTCGGAGATAAGCGACGCCCACCGTGAGCAGATCGAACGGCTGCTGGACAGCTGGTATGGGGAGATGGTGGCAGCCATCAGCGAGGGGCGCGACATTGGTGAAGAGCAGGTGCGGGCGGCTATCGACCGTGCGCCGCTGACCGCCGATGAGGTTGTGGCGCTGGGCCTGGTTGATGACGTTATCTACGAAGACCAGTTGGCGAACGCGCTGGGCAAGGCGAAGGAGGAGGCACGGATTTTAGCCTATGACCAGGCGCGCGGCTCGCTCTACCGCCGCCCCCGTCGGCGGCACCGGAAGAGGATCGGGGTAATTTCGCTGAGCGGCATGATCACGACCGGCAAGAGCCGCCGCTTTCCGCCAGGTATGCCCATAGTTGGCGGCAGCACAGCCGGAAGCACAGCGGTCCAGCAGCTGATCCGGGCGGCGATGAAAGACGAGCGGCTGGCGGGCGTTGTGCTGCACGTTGATTCGAGGGGCGGCTCGGCGCTGGCGAGCGATCTGATCTGGCGAGAGCTGACCCTGCTTAACGGGTGCAAGCCGGTGGTGACATATATGGGAGATGTGGCGGCCAGTGGAGGCTATTACGTGGCGCTGCCGGGGCGGAAGATCGTGTGCCAGGCGGCGACGGTGACGGGGAGCATTGGCGTGATTATGGCCAAGCTGGTCACGAGCGAGGCGTTTGGCAAGGTTGGCGCGAGACGCTTCCCGATTCAGCGGGGGGAGAACGCCGACATCTATGCGGACGACGGGCCCTGGCGGCAGGAGCAGCGTGAGAAGGTTGAGGAGCAGATAGACTACACGTATCGGACTTTCAAGAGGTTGGTGGCCGAAGGGCGGCAGTTGGAGCCGACATCGCTTGAAGAGCTGTGCGGCGGGCGCGTGTGGACGGGCAGACAGGCGCAGATGCACGGGCTGGTGGACGAGATAGGCGATTTTGCGACGGCAATTGACCGGGTATGCGAAATTGCGGAGCTGCCGACGGACGGGACGGTCCCGGTCGTGGCGGTGAAGGCGGACCATAACCGGCCGCGGCCGCCTATATCGGAAAGCGGCCTGGAACTGGCTGTAGGCGGGGAAAGCCTGGGCGAACTGACGGATGCGCTGCTGGCGGTTGTGCAGGGAGACGTTTCGGCTTTGCTGGGACGGGAGCGGGTCTGGATGCTGGCGGATGGTTTGCCGAAGGGCAGATGAATAGACAATGCCCGCCGGCATCGGGGGTGGACGAGGAGAGAGCAATGTTCAATGTGGAGGAGATTCGAAGGCAGTTCCCGGCATTGCATGAGGAGTTTGGCGGCCGGCCGGCCATTTTTTTTGACAATCCCGGTGGAACGCAGGTACACGAGAGCGTGATTGCGGCGATGGTCGATTTCATGACGCGGCGCAACTCGAATACGCACGGGCTGTTTGAGACGAGCGTACGCACAGACGCGGTGATCGATGAGGCGCATCAGGCGGTGGCGGACCTGCTCGGCTGTGACCGGGATGAGGTTGTTTTTGGCAACAACATGACAAGCCTGACATTTCACGTCAGCCGGTCACTGGCACAGGAGTTGGGGCCGGACGACGAGGTGGTGGTTACGAGGCTGGACCATGACGCCAATGTGATGCCCTGGGTGCTGGCGGCGCAGGACCGCGGCGCGCGCGTGCGGTGGGCTGATGTGGACGTGGAGAGCGGCACGCTCGATATGGAGGATGTGCGGAGGCAGATTACGGAGCGTACGAAAATTGTAGCGGTCGGATACGCCAGCAATGCGACCGGCACGATCAACGACGTCGGCACTATCATTGGCTGGGCGGGCGAGGTGGGCGCCATCACGTTTGTAGATGCGGTCCAGTATGCGCCACACGGGTTGATCGATGTTAAGGCGCTGGGGTGCGATTTCCTGGCCTGTTCTGCGTACAAGTTTTTTGGCCCGCACAGCGGACAGCTCTTTGGCAAGCGCGAACATTTAGAGCGGCTGCGGGCCTACAGGGTGCGACCGGCCGGGGACCAGCCGCCGGGCAAGTGGGAGACCGGTACGCAGAATCATGAAGGGATGGCGGGGGTGGTTGCGGCAATCGACTACCTGGCCGGACTCGGGGTTGCATATGGCGGCGCCCAGTCCACGGACAGCAGGAGAGGCAAACTGATTGCGGCCTGGTCGGTCATCGTCGAATATGAACGGCAGCTGACCGAACGGCTGATCGACGGTCTGCTGCGGGTGCCGGGCATACGCATTTACGGCCTGACAGAGCGGGCGGATTGGGGCAGGAGGGTGGCAACTGTGGCTATACGAAAGCAAGGGACGACGCCGGAACAGCTGGCGCTGGCGCTGGCGGGCGAGAACATTTTTGCCTGGAACGGCAGCTTTTACGCGCAGTCTGTCAGCGAGCGGATGGGGGTAGAGGAGAGCGGCGGCTGGCTGCGCCTGGGGCTGGTTCACTATAACACGGTGGATGAGATTGACCGCTGTGTGCGGGCGCTGGAAGGCATTGTGGGCGTCTGACTATTTGCGTACGCTTAAAGTCGGACAGGGTACGTATATTCATCGTGGGTTAATTCAAACGAATCGCTAATACTTGCCCAATGTCATACTTACAAAAGCCCTGTATAGTAAGATAAGATAATAAAGGGTAACTACTAAGCCGTATGCAGAGCCTGTCTTGACCAGCACTTCATCCTCGCCGCCGTTCAGGCTCTCGCATCGTGTATTTGCTGTCGGTCGCCACCTTGGATGAGCCGCACAGCTGGAATGACGCCGAACGGTGGGTGAGGGATGGTTTTGGGCGGGGGCGTTGCGGGGGCGGAGCCCCTGCACAAGGGAGGGCCGAAGGCCCGACCGCCCAAATGCAAAGTGAAAGTATAGAGGAGTGCGTGAAAAACTTGCCACGCTTGAGTCAAGGGTGGCGTTGGCTGAGTAGTTACGATAAAGGTATAAAGGACGAACAGTTTATACAGGAGTCATAGGCTGGGCGGCTGCAGTGCGGACCGAGCGAGCGCCCGGCATCATTATGTACAGGAGGCCTACGACAGATGGCAAAAATTATTGGAATTGATCTGGGCACAACCAACAGTGTCATCGCTGTAATGGAAGCGGGCAACCCTGCGGTGATCGCCAACGCGGAGGGCAATCGAACAACGCCGTCCGTAGTTGCCTTCTCCAAGGGCGGCGAGCGACTGGTTGGTGTGACAGCAAAGAGGCAGGCGGTCGTCAACCCGGAAAACACAATTTACTCAGTGAAGCGCCTGATGGGGCGTCACATAGACGATCCGGAAACGAAACGGACGCAGGCGATGGTTTCCTACGCCAGTGTCGAGGGCCCGAATCACGACGCGCGGGTGCGGGTACCGATAAAGGACAAGGTATATACGCCGCAGGAAATCAGCGCGATGATTCTGAGTAAGCTGAAGCGGGATGCTGAGTCCTATTTGGGTGAAGATGTCAAGCAGGCGGTCATCACGGTGCCGGCCTACTTCAACGACAGCCAGCGCCAGGCAACAAAGGACGCCGGACAGATCGCGGGGTTGGAGGTGCTGCGCATCATAAATGAGCCGACAGCGGCGGCGCTGGCCTACGGGTTGGACAAGAATGAGGATGAAACGATTCTGGTCTTTGATCTGGGCGGCGGCACGTTTGACGTCTCTGTGCTGGAGGTTGGTGACGGCGTCATCGAGGTGAAGGCAACCAATGGTGACACGCATTTGGGCGGCGACGACTGGGATGAGGCGATTGTGCGGTGGCTGATCGACGAGTTTAAGCGAGAGCAGATGATCGATCTTGGCCAGGACCGGCAGGCGCTACAGCGTTTGCGTGAGGCGGCTGAGAAGGCGAAGATCGAGCTTTCCAGCACACCGCAGACGGAGGTCAATCTGCCCTTTATTACTGCGGACAGCACGGGGCCGAAGCATTTGCAGATTACGTTGACTCGCAGCCAGTTTGAACAGTTGACGGCGGTCCTGGTCGAACGGTTGAAGAAACCGTTCCATGCGGCGCTGAAAGACTCGAGCTTGACTCCCGGCGAATTGAATGAAGTTGTTATGGTTGGCGGCTCCACGCGTATGCCGATGATCCAGGAGCTGGTGAGCAGCCTGACGGGTAAAGAGCCGCACAAGGGCGTCAATCCGGACGAAGTGGTGGCGGTTGGCGCGGCGCTGCAGGCTGGTGTGCTCGGCGGCGAAGTAAAGGACCTGTTGTTGCTGGACGTGACGCCTCTGAGCCTGGGGCTGGAGACGTTGGGCGGCGTCATGACAACCCTGATTCCGCGCAACACGACGATTCCGACGAAGAAGACGGAGACGTATAGCACGGCGGAAGATAGCCAGACGGCGGTGGACATTCACATTTTGCAGGGCGAACGGCCGATGGCGCGCGACAACAAGACGCTGGGCAACTTCCGGCTGGACGGGATTCCGCCGGCGATGCGCGGTGTGCCGCAGGTCGAGGTGACATTCGACATTGACGCAAACGGTATTATGAATGTGGTGGCGAAGGATAAGGCGACGAGCAAGGAGCAGAGCATCCAGATCACTGCCTCCACCAATCTGGCTGATGATGAGGTGGACCGGCTGGTGCGAGAGGCCAAAGATAATGAGACGACGGATCTACAGCAGCGCCAAGTGGTGGAAAGCCGCAACGCCGCCGACAGCTTGATTTACGCCACGGAAAAGTCTGTGAAGGATTTGGGCGACAAGGTGCCGCTGTCTGATCGGGAACAGATAGAACAGACGATCGTTGACCTGCGGGCTGCGATGGAAGGCACTGATCACGAACGCATCACGAGCCTGACCGAGCAGCTGCAGCAGGCAAGCTCTGCGCTGGCGCAGCAGGTATACCAGCAGCAGGCTGAAGAGAACGGGGCAGGGCCTGGCGCAGCCGGCGAAGGGGACGGGACGGGGACGCCTGATGAGGATGATGTGGTGGAAGGCGAGTATCGTCAGGTGTAGCCCAAGATGCAAACCAGGATTGCCAGCCTGGCGCAGTAACGATAGTATGACAAGAAACCGGGCGCCCAGTGCCCGGTTTCGCGTCAGTGGTGGTGGTTTCGATTTCCATACGATTGTGTGACAGTGCTCGCTGCGCTGCCGTTTGGGCGGGGGACGCGGCGAAGGCCATTTTCAGCGGAGAACGAATCAGTGGACTACAAGGACTACTACGCAGTTTTGGGCTTGCGGCGCAAGGCGAGCGCCTCTGATATCAAGAAGGCGTATCGCAAGCTGGCCCGAGAGTATCATCCCGACGTCAACGGAGGTGATGCGGCTGCTGAGCAGAAGTTTAAAGAGATCAATGAGGCTTATGCGGTTCTGTCTGACGACACGAAGCGGCGAACGTATGACAAGTTTGGCGCGCAGTGGAAGCAGTATGAGCAGAGCGGCCAGGGTTTCGATTGGTCTCAGTGGTACAATGCGGGCGGCGCGGAGCGTCAGCAGGGCCGCAAGGTCAGCCCTGAAGAGTTTGAGCAGATGTTCGGGGGCGTGGGCGGCGGCGGCAATTCTTTCTCTGATTTTTTTCAGCAGCTTTTTGGCGGGGGACCGGCCCAGCAGCGCAGGGGACAGCGGCCTGCGCATCAGCCAAGCTTCGGCCGCCCGAACAGCAAGCAGACGGTTGCGGTAGAGATTGCGCTGGAAGAGGCGTTCTGCGGGACAAAGCGCACGGTGCAACAGGGAGAGACCAGGTTCGAAGTGACGATTCCGGCCGGTGTCAAGACGGGCTCGAAGGTACGAGCCGGCGACCTGATCATGACGGTGGCGGTCCAACCGCACAAAGAGTTTGAGATGGACGGGAACGACTTGCGGACGAAAGTTCCGGTAGACCTTTTTGCGGCGCTGCTTGGGGGCGAGGTGCGCGTTCCGACCATGCAAGGCGCGGTAGCGTTAACAGTTCCGCCAGACACGCAGAACGGGAAGGTGTTCCGGCTGAAAGGCCAGGGCATGCCGGATTTGAAGGATAGCAAGAACCGCGGCGACCTGCTGGTGGAGGTAGCGGTGGAGTTGCCGGTGCCTCTCAGTGTGGAAGCAAGGCGGCTTTTCGAGGCTCTGCAGCGAGAGTCTCCTGAAATTGATCGGTAATTGTAGATAGTTCAGCGGAACTGTGTGGAACGCCGGGCGCTGGCTCCGAAGCCGGGTACCTGGCAGATGAGAGGGAACGCCGGGCTGCCATCTGTCAACCTCAGGGCCGCAAGCGATGCGCCTTACGCTCTGAAAATTTGCTCGCCGCCAAGTTTACATGTTGCCTGCCAGATTTCTCGACTGCTGGAAGCGGCGGCAACCTGTTGGAAGCCTGGCGTCTAAGGCGGGCAAAAGGAACGGGATTGATGGGACCGGCAACCCATGCGCAGCGAGAATTTGCCGCGGACAGAGGTTCAATACGCGCCGGTTCAAAGGGTCGGTGCGGGGGTCGTCGACGACTCCGTTTGGTCATTCTGTTCGCCATTGCAATTACGTTGGCTACTGTGCTGGCAGCCTGTGGCAGTGGGACGGCGCCGGCAGCATTCGAACAGGATGTCAACACGGTTACGCCGAGCCCGTCGGCGACTGTTGTCCCGGCGACCAGTACTCCTGAGCCGACCGCGCCGCCGCCGACACCTACGTTGATCCCCACACCAGTGCCGGTAGAGCCCGCTTTCCCAACACCGGAAATTGATCTGACCGACTACGCGGTCTATCGCCAGACGCTGCTGGAGGCATTCGCGGAGGATGCGGCGCGGCTGCCTGACGCGCCGCACTATTTTATTCAAGCCCGCCTCGTGCCGGGCGAGGTCCCGAGCCTGGAAGGTGTGCAGCGGATACTGGTCACCAATCAGGAGGAGACCAGCCTCAGCGAACTTTATTTCTGGCTGTATCCGAATCTGCCTGCCTACGAGGGCACGGCGGAGGTTTGGCGGGCGCTGGTTGACGGACAGGTCGTGAGCGTCGGCAATCTGCCGGACAGTTCTGCCGTGCGAGTCCCGCTTGTCGATGGGCTGGCTGCAGGGGCGACAGCGGATGTGACGTTGTGGTTCAGGGCGACGCTGCCGACACAGGTGGCGGCGGGCACGGCGGGGGCGGGTCTTTATGGGTTTGTGGGAGGCGTCTATGATCTGGCAGGGTTTTACCCGACACTGGCGGTGTATGACCACAGGGGATGGGATCTGGATGCCGCGGCCAGCTTTGGCGACTCAGTGTTTGCGGACATTGGCTTTTATCAGGTGGAGCTGACGGTGCCTGAGGCACTCTCGGTGGTGGCGAGCGGCTCGACTCTGGCGCAGGAAGCGAATGATGACGGTACGAGCACGTGGCGGATTGCGGCCGGGCCGGTACGCTCCTTCTATGCAGCCGTAACGGGCGGCTGGCAGGCGATCAGCGAGGAGGTGGACGGGATACAGGTCAACGCCTATTATCCCGTCGGGGGTCTGGACTTTGCGCAGGCGGCAATGAGCTATACAACCGGCAGCCTGCGGGTCTTTAATGATCTGTTCGGCCAGTATCCGTATCGTGAATTGGATGTTGTACCCTTGCCGACGACCGCGTTTGGGATGGAGTACGCCGGACTGCTTGCTTTGGCCGCCAACTTTTATACGGGAGCAGGGGGCGTCTTTAACATCGCCACGCCGCATGAGGTTGCTCACCAGTGGTTTTTCAATCTGATTGGTAACGACCAGCCGGAAGAGCCGTGGTTGGACGAGTCACTGGCCAACTATGCGGTCTATCTCTACTATGAGGCGGTGGACTGGCCACAGATGCAGACTGCGATGCTGGAGAATGTGTTTCGCTATCGCTACAATGCCGCGCAGAATCTGGGGATAGACAGGCCGGTCGCCGGCGCGGTGGTCGAGTTTGATCAGAGCAATTATATCAACATTGTTTATAGCAAAGGCCCTCTGTTTTTGCATGCGGTGCGTGAGCGCATTGGCGATGCGGCCTTTTTCGCGGCGTTGCTGGACTATGCGCAGACTTATCGCTACGACATCGCCTATGCCGAGGATCTTTTGGGCGTTTTCAAGCGGCATAGCGAGACGCCTATCGATGATCTGATCACTCTCTGGATTTATGGAGAGTGACGAGACACCAGATGAAATCCACGCCACCTGCCGGGCTGCGGCCGCACGGTCAGACCAGCTCCGCTGAAATTCTTGCCCGGCAGGAACACCGCCCCTGGCCATTGCCTGATCGCCCGTGGTTGATCTTCCAGTCCTGGCAAGATCTGCTGTTTGCCCATTGGCCGATACCGGCCTCGCAGATGGCGGAACTGTTGCCGCGGGGGCTGACGTTGGATACGTACGCGGGCGAGGCGTGGGTGACGGTTGTGCCATTTCGCATGGGCGGC
This sequence comes from Caldilineaceae bacterium, assembly GCA_963662575.1. Taxonomy (GTDB): domain Bacteria; phylum Chloroflexota; class Anaerolineae; order Caldilineales; family Caldilineaceae; genus Bin5. Next base: position 2,274,610 of record OY759723.1, on the reverse strand, counting down.
GTGCGGGCCAGATTTTTGCCGGCGGCGCCGGGGCTCTCTTCTTTCCCGGAACTAAATGTGCGTACTTACGTAAAGGGGAGTAGTGCAGAGGCGGAGAAGCCGGGCGTCTTCTTTTTCAGTTTGGACGCGGGCAGCCCGCTGGCAGTTGCGATGGCGCGCAGATTCTTTCATCTGCCCTATTTTCGGGCGCAGATGGCGTGCAGGAGCGAGGATGACAGCATTCGCTTTGACAGCCGGCGCACACACGGAGGCGCGCCGGAGGCAGACTTCAGAGCTGTCTACCGACCGACAGGCGCGGTCTATCAGGCGGCGGACAGTTCGTTGGAGCAGTGGCTTGTTGAACGGTACTGTCTGTACAGCGCAGACGGAGCCGGGCGCATTTGTCGCGCTGAGGTACACCATGCGCCGTGGCCGTTGCAGCGGGCAGAGGCCGAGTTCGAGCGCAATTGGGTCGCCCAGGCGCACAGGGTATTTCTGCCGGATACAGTACCACTGCTCCATTTTGCGAGGCGGTTGGACGTGTTAACCTGGTGGGTAGAGGAAGTCACTGCCGACGGTTAGCGGCCCGCCAGTTTTTCGATTTCAGTCCGCCGCCCTATCACGATAAAGGCATTAAATGTTCCCGATTTACGAGATATTTGACACAGTTTCAGAGCTGTTGCGCAGCGAGGGCCTGCAGGAATGGGGCGCGTGGAGCTATCCGTTATTTACTGCCCTGGTGATCATTGAAGGGCGAATTGTGACGTTGCTGGCGACGGTGGCGGCTTCGGTAGGATATATGCGCCTGCCGCTGGTTATGGTGTGTGCGATAGTTGGCGGCCTCGTTGCTGACACGCTCTGGTACTTGCTTGGTTATAAGTTTGGAGAGGAGCATATCCTGCGCTATGGCCGCTGGCTGGGGCTGCGGCGTCACCATTTGCAAAAGATGCTAACGGGCATCCAGGAGCGCGGACCGATGCTGCTTACTGTCGCCAAGTTCTCCTCTGTGCTTGTGATTCCAGCGCTTGTCGCCGCGGGTGTGGCGCGAGTGCCATTCCGGCGCTGGTTTCCAATCGTATTGCTGGGTGAGTTGGTGTGGGTGACGGCGCTGGCGGTGATCGGTTTCCAGACAGCGGAGGTGGTGCGGCGGGTGGAGTTGGGCTTGCACTATCTGCCAGTGGCCGGAGGCGGCCTGGCGTTGTTGACTCTTATGATGGTGGCAGGGCGTCGTCTGACATCGGACCTATTCAGGGAAGGGGCCGCGAAGTCTACCCGCTTCGCGGGAAGAGAACGTCTGGCGAATATGCTTGATGATTATTGTGCCTTCCTGATGGTGGCGTCCCCGCCCGTTTACCAATGGTAGTAACGCGGCTGGAAACTAAGGTGATAGTTTGCTCGGCGACGGTTGCCGGGCGGATCGGCCGCGATGCGGATGTGAGTTTCCCCGGATTGGAGAAGCTCAGGCTGGACGTGTGCCAATAGAGAGTTGACAACCACATACATCGAGTAGAGAGGAGCGGGAAGCGGACGTCTTCTCGCTCTTCGCGGTTAGCTGGTCTATGCGGTGAAAAAGGGCAGATTGACCTCGTCAAGAGCGTTGTGTGATGCTGTGCTCCAGCCTGCGGAAGTGTAGCCGCTGAGCCGGTTATCGGCAACAGGCCCCAGATGTTCAGGACGCGTCCATTGCAGCCGCGCCCACTGCAGCCGCGGCCATTGGGCGGGGAACATAGTCTATGATAGTCTGTCGTCATTATGCCGGGTATGGATCCTGACCGGTACGGGACGCTGCAAAACGGCGGGTTATGGGAGTGATATGGGGCCGACGAAGTACGTCAGGCAGATCCAGTTTGGTCCCGCCTCTCCAAGCCGAACGTCGCCGCGTTCGGTTGGACTGAAGCCGGCGGACGCCACATCCAACGGCGGGCGACCGGCTGAGAAGTGACGCATCGAACATTGCCAGACCGTCAGAATCGCATCGCCAACCTCACCACGCCGAATCAGACGCGCATCCGATTGGGGTTTCCGGTCAAGGTGCTGGGGGCGCCGGGTTTACGCTCGCACGACAGCCGGCGCTGGCAGAACAGTCCCCACCTGAGCGTCAGTCTGGCCTATTTGCGCGACATATTTCTCTATCTGGAACGGCGAGAGATTCAGTTCTATCGTATGTCAGGCCAGCTGGCTCCCTACCTTACCCACCCGGATTTGCCGGCATTCCACAATCAACTTGAAGACTGTTCGACGGAACTGGCCGCTATCGGTGATTTGGCGCGACAGCAGCGGGTGCGATTGACGCTGCATCCGGGCTTTTTCGTGCAGTTGAGTCACACGGATCCTGCATTGGTGGCGCGTTCGGGCGAGGAACTGGCGGCGGCGGCGGCATTGCTGGACGGTATGGGGCTGGACGCGTCAAGCGTGGTTGTCATTCATGTGGGAGGAGGGGGCGAGGACGCGGCGGCGGCATTGGAACGGTTTGCGCGCGCGGCCAATCTGCTGCCATGTACCGTGCGCGAGCGACTGGTGCTGGAGAACGGAGACCGGCAGTTCGGTCTGCGAGATGTGCTGTGGGCGCACGGGAGGACAGGGATCCCGGTGGTGCTGGATACGCTACACCATCGCTGCCACAACCCGGATGCGATCCCTGTGTTGGATGCTCTGAAGGTTGCGTTGGCGACCTGGCCGGAGAACGTGTGCCCGAAGGTTCATGTCAGCAGCCCGCGCACGGCGGTGCGTACACTATATCGCGACGGCGAAGCCCGCATCCAGATGCCGCTGGCGCACCAACACAGCGACTTTCTGCACCCGTTTGAGGTCATCGACCTGCTGCAGGCGGCGGTAGCGGCGCGATTGCGATCTTTTGATGTGATGCTGGAGGCGAAGGGGAAAGATGTAGCGCTGTTGCGGTTGCGAGAGCAGATCGGCAAGTTTGCGCCGCATCTTGCGCGGCATGTGCATTGAGGAATTGAGGTGGGGAATTGTCCCAAGAATATACAGACCCTTATAATCTGCGGCGGACGGTCCTGGTGGCGGTCGTCAACAACGAGGCCGATTTGCGGCGGGCGGCATCTGAGGGCTGGTATCGCATTCCGCAGCGGCGGGCGCCGCGGCGGATTGGCGCCGACTATCTGGCCTTTTACCAGACGAGCGCATTCAAGAACGATGGGGAGGCCCGCACGATCAGCTACTATGCGGCGATCCGGCGATATCAGTTGCTGTCGCGGGCGGACATGCTGCCGGAAGAGGCGGACCATGCGCGGGCGGAGGAGTTCTATTTTCGGATCGAGATCGGCCCGTTGATGCGTTTGGCGCAGCCGGTTGCGGCGACTACGTTTCGGCGTTTGACGTTTATGCACACGACGTTGGAGCGTCTGCTGGGCGCGCAGGATGTGACGGAGCTGAAGTTGGAGGGAGAACCGTTTCAGGCACTGTGGAGCGCGCTGCGGGCCAGCCGGCTGAGGCCGCTTCCGAACCGGTTAGCGGGCGGTTGGCCGGTGGACATCGCGCTGCGTGTGCGCAACGGACATCTGGGCATCCGGCTTGAAGAGGGCAATGACGTGCGGGAAATGCCTGAGCAGGCTGATCGCTGGACGATTCTGCGGATACCGGAAAGCCAGATTGCGTCGGACCTTGAAGGCTGCTTGGAAGCGGTCGGCGCGGCGCTGGTCGATCTGGGCGGCACGCTCGACTCGAAGCCGGGACGGGCGTTGAAGTTGTAGGGTGGAGGAGATCAGGAGAGTGATTCTATGGAACTGAAGGTCAATGGAACAAGCTATACGCTGGATGCCCCGGATGATGAGCGGCTGCTGTGGGCGCTGCGGGACAGGTTGGGGCTGACGGGCACGAAGTTTGGCTGCGGCGTGGGGATTTGCGGCGCTTGCACGGTTCATATTAACGGCGCGGCAGTTCGATCATGTTTGATGCCGCTGGCGGCGGTGGCGGGGTCCGAAATCGGCACGATTGAGGGGCTGGCGGAGACTGACGGCGACGATGTGATAGAGTTGCATCCGGTTCAGCAGGCATTCATCGATTACCAGGTGCCGCAGTGCGGCTGGTGTATGAGCGGACAGATCATGCAGGCGGCGTCGTTTCTGGCGCAAAATCCGCAGCCATCGGTGGAGGATACGGCGCGGGCGATGAGTGGGAATTACTGCCGATGCGGTTGCTATGTACGGATCCGGCAGGCAGTTCAGCAGGCTGCGGCGGCGTTGGCGGGTGCGGAGGAGGCGGCGACATGACACAGGAACTGAATCCGAGCGAACTGGAACGAAGCGACGAAGCCCCGTCCGCGAAAAGGCGCTGGCGGCTCTCGCGGCGCGGATTTCTGATTGGGCTGGGAGCGGCGGGGGCGAGCCTGGCCGTGGGCGCGTACTTCGGCAGGCCGGCACTCCACTTGTTCATGGCGGAGACGCTGGCAGCAAGTGAACACGCGGGGAGCAGTTTCATGCAACTGCCTGAGGATCCGCCGCTTTGGCTGGAGGTGTTGCCGGACAGCCGCGTCCGTCTCTCGATGGTCAAGGTGGAGATGGGGCAGGGGGTTCACACTTCGATTGCACAGATTGCGGTAGAGGAGCTGGGCATCAGCTGGGACGATCTGGTTGTGGTGCAGGCAGATACGTCGTCGGAGTTGTCGGACGGTTTCGGTACCGGCGGCAGCTTTTCGGTGGCAACCAGCTATGGGCCGCTGCGCCGTGCGGCGGCGGGCATGCGCAGTCTGTTGCAGAAGGAAGCGGCAGCGGCGTTGAAGCAACCGGAGCGCGCGCTGCGGGTTGAGGGGCGCGGTTTTGCGCTGGCCGAGGATCAAGAACAGCGCGTTGACTTTCACAGATTGGCTGCGGGGATAACGGATTGGGAACTCCCCGAAGAGGAGCAGTTGCCGCTGAAGGCGGTTGATGCGTTTACGGTCATCGGTCAGTCGGTTGCGCGTGTCGACATTCCCGACAAGGTGACGGGGCGAGCGAAGTACGGCTACGACATGCGCCTGCCCAACATGTTGTACGGCGCTGTGGCGCGGCCGCCCACGCTGGAGGCCACGTTGCGCAGCGCGTCAGCGGGCGAGGCCGAGGGGATGCCCGGGGTCGAACAGTTCGTGATAGACGTGGAAGAGGGGTTTGCCGGGGTGGTGGCGAATTCACGCAGCGCGGCGTGGGCGGCGGTGCAGGCGATGCAGACGGAGTGGGATGAAGGGCATCTGTGGCAACAGGAGGAGATTGAGGCGCTGATCGAGCCGGAAGGCGCGGGCGGCGTCACGATCCAGCGAGAGGGCAACGCGGCGGGCGTACTGGGGAGGGGTAGCGCGATCTCGGCCACTTACCAGTCGCCATTTGCGGTGCAGACGCCTTTGGAAGCGCCGGCTGCGCTGGCGGATGTCCAGGAAGGTCAGGTGAACGTGTGGGTGTCGACGCAGTCCCAGGAACGAGCCAAGGGGTTGATCGCAGAGGCGCTGGGCGTGGAAGCCGAAACGGTTCGGGTGGTGCCAACTTATCTTGGGGGCGGTTTTGGCAGCAAGCTGGATACGGGTGTGGCGATAGAGGCGGCGCTGCTGTCCAAGGCGGTTGGCGCGCCGGTGCATGTGGGATGGGATCGTGTGGAGGCGCTGCGCAATGGCTACCTGCGGCCACCGACCAAGAACATTCTGACGGGCGCGCTGGACGATGCCGGGCGGATGGCGGCGATCGAGCACCGGCAGGGGAGCAGCGAGGTCGCCTTCAGTTTCATGCCGAATTTTCTGGCATATGTGATGGGGGCGGACTTTGGGGCGACGATAGGGTCGCGCATTGAATATGATGTGCCCAATCGCACGGTGACGGCATGGCGGAGGAAGCTGCCGGTATGGACCGGCTGGTGGCGGGGGTTGGGACTTTTTGCGAACACATTTGCGGTGGAGAGTTTCGTGGATGAGCTGGCCGCGGCGGCCGGCGCGGATCCATTACAGTTCCGTCTCGATCATTTGCCGGACAGTAGTTCAGGCAGGCGGATGGGGGCGGTGCTGGAGGCGGTGGCCGAGCTGAGCGGCTGGGGGACGCCTGCGCCGGCGGGGCGGGCGCGGGGCGTTGCCTGCTTCATATCAAACACTATGGTGGCGCAGGTGGCGGAGATATCGGTAGACGAAACGTCAGGCGAGATCACGGTCCATGACGTGGCCTGCGCGGTAGATTGCGGGTTGGTGGTCAATCCGGACGGAGCAAAGGCGCAGATAGAAGGGAACGTGATGTGGGGTGTGGGTTCGACGTTGATCGAACAGGCTTTTGTGAAGGACGGCCAACTCGCTTTGAACAACTTTGAGACTTATCCACTTCTGACGATGCGAGAGGCGCCCAACGTTCGTTCAGTTCTTGTGGACACGGGGGGAGAGACGCCGTTCGGGATGGGCGAGCCGCCGATCGGGCCGGTGGGCGCGGCGGTTGGCAATGCGTTTGCGGCGGCCACGGGCAGGCGGATCCGCACTTTGCCGATGACGCCGGAACGCGTTCTGGAGGCGCTGGCTGCGAGCGGCTCCTGATGGTGACGGCAAGGCGGATACTGCCTGCGGGCGGCGTCAGCTTTGTTCGCCGGAGACGCCTAGCTGCACGGCGACTTCTTTCATGGCGTCCAGAACGCGCTGCACGTGCTCGTCGAACGGTTCGCCCAGGTCTTCGATGAAGTGGAGGTTCTCGGCTCGGTCGATGGCGGCGGTGAAGCGCTTGTCCTTCCACTTCTTCTTGACCGACTTGAGCCTTACGCTGCGCAGGTCCCGATCGGGGCGCACGTAGGCACAGGCCAGGATAAGGCCGGTCAGCTCGTCACAGGCCAGCAGGGCTTTATCCAGCCTTGACTCGCGGGGTACGTCAAGGAAGGTAGCGTGGGCTTCGACGGCGTGGATGAATTCCGGGGGGTATTCGTGCTGGCGGAAGTGGCGCAGCGCGGTGCGGGGATGGCCGTTCTGCTTGTCGTCCATATCGGGAAAGCGGTCGTAGTCGAGGTCGTGGAGCAGGCCGGTCAGACCCCAAAGATCTTCATCCTCGCCATAATGGCGGGCATAGACGCGCATGGCGGCCTCCACGGCCAGCATATGGCGGCGCAGACCCTCGGTTTCGACCCATTCATGCAGTAGTTGTATGGCTTCCGTTCGACTGGGAAGGGGCATAACGGCTCCTCTTGTTTGCTGTGGGCTATTCGGCCGACGCCAGTGGCGGGACGGGGACGCCGGGGTGTTGCGCCATTTGCGCAGGTGCAGGTTGAACGGTTTGAACTTTGTCGGTGGTGGAAGCGATTGTCACATCGCGCTGGCCGTAAACGATCTGGCGGCTGCCGGCGATGTGTGGATGTTCGCTGCCATCGGCCTGGTCTCGCCACAGGAGTCTGCCAATTGCACTTGCGCGGCGGGCGCTGTAACCGACGGCCTGGCTGAAGGGGACTCCTTTGAGCCATTTACGCAGAAAGAGGCTGAGACTCGGTTCCGGCAGCCAGTTGACGGCGTGGGCGCCGTTGACGGCTTGGGCGCCCAGGGCCAGCCAGGTGGAGGCCAGGCTGGCACCGTAGCAGTTGACGCCGTATACCATGCGCAGGTCCAGCAGAGAGCTATCCTCTAGGTAACGAGCCAGCAAGGCGTCGAAGGCTGCTGCGTCGACATATTCCTGTCCCCTGTAACCGACGAGACAGCGTTCGCGGCCATGCACGAGCAGAAGCTGGTCGACTGTATGGGTGGCGCTGGCTGCGACGAGGGCGCGGGTCAGATGGGCGGCGGTGGCGGCGTCATCCTCGAGAATGATGACACGGTGGTAGCGGCGGTGGGCGCCGAGGAGCCGAAGCAGCAGCTTGGCGTACTCTTCGGTTGCCCAGTCGATGGCGGCCATGGCCCAGCGGGGCAGATTGACGCCGTTGATATAGCCGACGTTTTCGAGAAAGACGATCAACGCCAAGGGCCGGCCGTCAACCGGCCTGGCGCTGAAGGGCGAGTTTGCAGAAGGTTGCGAAGCCGTGGGAGGGCGTTTTGTGAGATGGGAGCTTTGCAAAGTCCGGGCAGGAGCCATAAGGTTTGCGATGCGACGCGGCAAGATAGCGGGCCGCTCAGAATTGGAAGCGGCCGTTGGCGTCAACGACTCGAACTTTGAAGTTCTCGACGAATGGTTCCAGACCTGCGATCAATTCCTGCCACTCATTTGAGCGCAAGATCCGGGTGGCGTCTTCCCTATCTTCAAGGACGCCGCCGCCGAGGATTTGCGGTGCTTCTCCCCAGAGAGTATACCAGGCGTCGGTGATGCGCAGACCCAATTGCGCCAGCCCCGGCGCCAGTGTTTGGACGACGTACCGCTGACAGTCTTCTTCGTGCCCTTCCCGCATATCGTAACTCAGTAATACTTTGACCATGCTATCGTCCTCAAGGGCTGGGGGAAAGTCCTGCGGCATTTTGGCCGGTGCCAAAGGTTGGAAGAGCTGGAGTCGGCAACGGTCAAATCGGCCCATGAACGTGTTTTTATGAGCAAGTATAGCATAAACGAACCGCTACAGCGTATAACCGTAGCGGCTGATGGACACCGTTTTCGGGTCGATGCTTGCAATAGGAGCGCTTGGAATGGCGCCAAGGAATCGAGGCAAACGGAGCGTTACTCGGTGGCAAGGGAGAGAACTGTATGCAGCCGCACTTCGGCTTGACGCCGGAACGATTCGACACTGATTGATCGGAAGAGCCAGACTGCCAGCAGCAGGCCGGCGATTTCGAGAGAAAAGACGGCAGCGTAACCCATCAGCGGGTTGCCGGTCAGCCAGAAGAAGAGATCCCACAGTATACCGCTGATGATGTTGCCGATGGCCTGACCGGCGAAATTTGCTACGCTCCAGGCACCTATGTAGAGGCCGGCGGCCTGGGGTACGGTCATGTCCAACATGAAACTGAGATTGCTGACGGTCATGAGGCCGCCGCCCAACCCCAACAGGAAGACGGCGCCGATAAACATGTTCGACTGGCCGAGCAGACCGGCGGCGATAATTGCGGCGAAGGCAACGGCGGTCACGCAGGCGCCGACATTGGCGCCGGTTTTTTTGCCCCAGCGCTTGACAAAAATGATGCCGGCCAGCAGGGTGATAAAGATGCCGGTTCCCCAGATCGATGTCAGGCGGGAGGTGGCGGCGACGGACATGCCCAATGCCTCAGCGCCGAAAGGTTCCAGCAACACATCCTGGGCGTGGATGCTGATCAGCACAACCATCAGATAGAAGAAAAAGCGGCGGGCCTCCGGGTTCAATGCCAGCAAGCGCAACACCTGCATGGGATCATCGGCGCTGTTGGAAGGTTGGACAGTTCTCGCTGATGCGCGAGGTTCGATGCGGAAGCTGCCCACAAGCACAAAGATGACGGAAACGAACCAGATGACACCGAAGGCAGTAAAGAGCGTGTCTCTCGAAAGGTCGGCGATCGCGCCTCCGCCTGAAAGGGGCGAGGGTGTTGTCAACATGTGGGAGAGACCCAGGCTAGTGACTATTGTAGACAAGATCATCGCCGTCCACATGATACTGACGGCGCGACTGCGTCCGTCTTCATCGGCAAGGTCGGTGACCAGAGAGAGATAGCTGACGGAGGCGGCATTGATGCCGACGCCCCAGAGGCAGAAAACGAAGGCCGCGGCCCAGAGACCCAGCACGAAATTTTGATCCAGCAGGTAGGCGACGTGGACGGTGAAGTAACTGCCGGTTGCGGCGAGAAGGCCGCCGAGGAGGATCCAGGGTGTGCGATGGTAGTCGGCGGCGGGATGGCGGTCAGACCAGTTGCCCAAGAAGATCTGCAGAGGGGAAAGCAGGTAGGGCAAAGCGATAAGGACGGCGACCAGCATCACGGGCATCTGCAAGTCGGCGATCATGACGCGATTAAGCGTACTGGTGATCGGGACGACGGTGATGGAGACCCCTACGTGAACGAGGGTTAGCTGGGCGAGGACGCGAGCATTCATGGGTGAAGCGTACCATAGATTTCTTCAGAATTCCAAGATTCCGACCTTGAAAGTCTGGGCCGGACTGTTGGGTGGATGCTTTGTGAATAGGGGAAGAACAGTTCTGCGTTTGCGGGTAACTGCTGACTATATACGGTGGCTGTCTTGACCAGCCCTTCATACGCGCGGCCATTCAGGCAATTTCATCGTGTATGCGCTGGCAGCTGCCAGGTTGCTGGCTGGCTGCAGGTCACTGGCCACTCGCCACTGATAACTGGTGTTCGCGGCGCGTGATGGGATCTGGGTTGGCGGCGTGATGCTGGGAACGCGGCGCGTGATGGGCTGGCGGGGGATTGCTTGGCGCTATCACACACATGCTGGCGCCGCGTCGTGACTGGTTTTGGAGGGGGGCGTTGCGGGGGGTGTCCCCCCGCACAAGGGAGGGCCGTAGGCCCGACCGTCAAAAAAGGGCGTAGCCCCTGGGGGCGGCGGGGGTTTGCCGACCCCAGCCCTGACCCGCAGCTGTTCGCGGGGCAGGGTGCGCAGGGCCGCAGCTGTTCGCGGCCCGGAGCCGCCGGAGGGCGTCCTCGCCCGTAGGCGTACGTATAGGACAGGGGGCAGAGGAAAGGGAGAAGGCTCTTCGGCTCACAGCGCGCGGGGTGGGATTTGGTTGACGGGGCGGGCGCGTGGGTGATAGACTCTTGCCCGTGACATCAGACCGCAACGTGCGGACATTCGATACGTATATTAACAGGAGGGGTCGTGACTGCCGCAGACGCTAACGCCGGGGCCAGGGCTGTTGCCGGCGTCGATCTTGCAGGTAGCGTTCCTGTATTCGGCAGCCGGCCGAGCAGCCAGTTGGTTGACGGCGAGTCTTTCGCAGATTTCAGCCGAAAGCGGCTCATCTTTGGGGCGTTCACGCAGCTAGGCGAGACGCATGTTTACCGGGTGGATTGCAAGGCGGGCGACCGTCTGCGGGCGCAGTTGTTCGTGCCAGTCCTCCCGCGCGGCGGTTCGGTGCTGCCGACCTTTGCGATCGTGGCGCGGAGCCTGCCATACAGCGCGGACACGCAGGAGTTGCCATTGGAGTTGCCTCATGGCTACAGCGCGATTGTGGCGCCGCCGCCAACGGAACTTCTGCAACCTGTAAAGGATGTTCTGACCCATGTTCATTACTACCCCGGCCCCCTGATCGACACGCGCACGCTGGTAGGGGGGCGCTGCTACCTGGTGGTGTGGACCCGCCACAACAGGATTGGAAGGTATGTGATCTCGATCGGCCATCGTTGGCATCTGCGGTGGAGCTATTGGGCCCAGTTGCCGTTGTACTGGTGGCGGATACGGGGTTGGTTCGGCCTGAGCCGGGCGGCTGCGTATTATGTGCTGGCCGGTGGGCTGTTGATTGCGCTGGCGGTGGGGGCGATATTGCGGCGCAGGGGTCGTGGCAGGCGCCGGACACGTTCTGACGAGGCGGGCGAATAGGGCGATTGCGCGGGCGGTTCTGAATTCTGCGGCGGCAGGAGATTCGGATGCGCGGTCTTGGACGGTAAGGAGAGGTGGAGACGGTGCGGATCCTACTTTATCTGGGCAAGGGAGGCGTTGGCAAGACGACGACGGCGGCAGCGACGGCGCTGAGGTGCGCGCAGATGGGTTACCGTACGCTTGTGGTCAGCACTGATATCGCCCACAGCCTGGCGGACAGCCTGGACAGGCCGCTGCAAAGTGTGCCGACGGAGATAGCGGAAAATCTGTTTGCGCAGGAGATCAACGTCCTGGACGAGGTGAGGAAGAATTGGGGCTCGTTGCAGGGCTACATGGGCAAGATTTTGCGTAAGGAGGGCATGAGCAAGACGGTTGCCGAAGAGATGGCGATCATACCGGGCATGGAGGAGATCTTCAGCCTGTTGCATATTTATCGAAATGCGGCCACGCGTGAATTTGACCGGGTCGTTGTAGATGCGGCGCCGACGGGCGAGACGATGCGGCTGCTGGCCATGCCGGAGACCTTTCAGTGGTATGTGGAACGTTTCTTTGGCTGGGGGGAGACGGCCATGCGCCTGACCGGCGGGCTGTTGGGGCGGCTGATGCCGGAGCAGGACGCGCTGGCGGGTCTGCCCAAACTGGTGGATGATGTAAAGGAGCTGCAACAGGTGTTGAGCGATGCGCAGACCACCAGCTACCGGGTCGTGATCAATCCTGAAAAGATGGTGATAAAGGAGGCGGCCCGGGCGGTAACATATTTGTCGCTGTTCGAATGTCCAGTGGATGCGGTGGTGGTCAACCGCATACTGCCGGGTGTGCGAACGCAAGGGGCAGACGCGGGCGGGGAGGGCGGCGAAACGCCTTTAGCGGATGGCGAAGCAGCGCTGTCGGCGCCAAGCAGTGACCCTTATTTGCGTCAACTTCAGGAGAATCAGGCACGCTATCTGGTTGAAATCGAGCGGGATTTCTATCCTCTGCCGATTCTGTACAGCAGTTGGCGCAGCGAGGAGGTGGTGGGTTTTGCCCCGTTGCGGTCGCTGGCGGATGAGATGTACGGTCAGCGCGATCCGGGCGAGGTGATGTTTGTGGGTCAGGTGCAGGAGATCGAGGAGCAGGGTAACGATTTTGTTCTCAATCTGCCGTTGCCGCACATTGAACTGGATAAGATTCGACTTAAGAAACGGGGCGATGAGCTTTTCATCACGATCGGCAACTTCAAGCGCGAATATCTGCTGCCAGCGGTGCTGGCGCAACGGGAAGCCAGCGGAGCGGTCTTTGCCGGCGGGATCCTGCGGATTCGTTTTCCCTGCGGCAGCCGGTGATGAGTAGCTTATTGACAGCAGCGAGTTGGCGGTTGCCCGTACCTGATCGGCAGTTACCGGGGTCTTGACGTATGGGATTGGGAAATCTTCTGATACGAAGCGCGGGCGTGGCGGTGGGCGCGCAGATTGGCGCGCGTATCGCGCACCGCGCGCGGCCGCGCCCCTATCCGGCGCCGCTGCGCGATCTGCTCGATCATCCGATGCGGATGCGATATCGCGATCCTGTCAGGACGCTGGGCCCGTTCGGCATTGGTCCCGGCCAGACGGTGCTGGATTTGGGATGCGGCACGGGCACATTTGCTGTCGAGATGGCGCGCCAGGTGGGCGGCGAGGGGCGGGTACACGCGGTGGATATTCAGGCGTCGATGGTTGAAGCGGCCCGCGCCAGAGTCGAAAGCGCGGGTTTTGGTTCACGTGTTGATTTCCATCAGTGCGGCGCGTATCTCCTGCCGTTAGAGAGAGACAGTGTGGACGTTGCGGTTGCGATCGCGGCGCTGTCCGAGATGCCTCAACCACTTTTCGCGTTGGAAGAGTTGCGGCGGGTACTCAAGCCGGGCGGGCGTCTGGCGGTCAGCGAAGAGATGCCTCACGCCGGATATGCACTGCAGCGAACGGTGCGGCAGTGGCTGGGGGAGGTGGGATTTCGGTTCGGCGGGGTGCGGGGCACGCCCTTTTGCTACAGTTTGCTCTACTATAGTGACGGGTAGCGGCAGGGGCGCACTGTCGGCATGCTACGATCGTGGGGAAGAATCAGTACAGTGGGTAGACAGAGGGGGGCGTTGCGGGGGCACAGCCCGGAACTGCAGTGGTCAGTAGTTAGTGGTCAGTGGTCAGTAACTTCTGCGGTTGGAGGTCGGTGGTTAGCGGGTTGAGACGGCAAGGGGGGAGCAGACACAGCTGGCTAGACATATTGCTGGGGAAGAATGAGCACGGTGGCTAGCCAGAGGGGGGCGTTGCGGGGGCGCAGCCCCTGCACAAGGGAGGCCGCTTGCGGCCGACCGCCCAAAATACAGTAAGAGAATAAAGGGAACACGTTTGCCCGCCTCACGCCGGGTCGGGAATGCGGGTTGCGTGTGAGACGCCCGCGATCCCAGGGCACGGCTGCTTTGGATGGGTGCGAATTGACTTAGGGTGAGTAATTCTGTCATTGGAACAAATCTTCCTATATGGGGGGCGGCGATCTGCTATACTTCCCTCTAACTAAGTGGACGGGCCAAAAGGTGTGGAATTGTCTTGGAACTGGATCTGAAACTACCTTACAGTACAGAGGGACTGCCGGGAATCGGGGGGCAGTTGCGGGCGGCGCCAGAAGCCTTTGTGGTTGAGGAGATTCCTCTATACGAAGCGAGCGGCGTGGGCCAGCATCTTTACGTCAACATTACGAAGGAGAAGTTGACTACCCGTGAGGTACAGCAGGGTTTGGCGGAGGCGTTCGACCTGCCGTACAACGCGGTCAGTTTTGCCGGCATGAAGGACAAGTTTGCGCGGACAACGCAGACGTTCAGCTTGCTGGTGGGCCATGTGGACGACAGGTTTTTGCGTGCGGCGCCAGAGCGTATCAGCGAGAAGACGCCGGTGACGGTTAATTGGGCGCGGCTGCATCGCAACAAGCTCAAGAAGGGCCACCTGTTGGGCAATCGTTTTGCAATTACGGTTACAGAGCCATCGGTCACAGGCGAGGAAGCGATGACGCTGGCCGGGGCCGTAGCGGCGCAGTTGCGGGGAAAAGGGCTTCCCAACTTTTACGGCCCGCAGCGCTTGGGGCAAAACGGGGCGAATGTGCGGCGGGGATGGGAGCTACTCCAGGGTGAGAGGCGAATGTCCAACCGCTGGTTGCGCAGTCTGCTGATGGCCAGCGTGCAGAGTTATCTGTGCAATCGCTACCTGGCCGTGCGGCAGCAACAGGGCCGATTCGCAAAGATGCTGACAGGGGACATCGCCAAGAAGCATGATACGGGCGGTCTGTTCGTCGTCGCTGATCAGACAGCGGAGCAGAGCCGCTACGAACAGAAAGAGATTAGTTTTACTGCGCCGATTTATGGACCGAAGATGTGGGATGCGGAAGCAGAAGCGGGCGAGTTGGAGCAGGAGATCTTAACAGAGAGCGGCCTCGACATTGACGCGTTAGCCAAGGCAAAGATGATGGGTACGCGGCGGCTGGGGAGGATCCTGCTCGACGATTTGTCGGTTGGGCAGAGTGGGACGGACATCGTTGTACAGTTTTCGCTACCGAAGGGGGCATTTGCCACAACGGTATTGAGAGAGTTTATGAAAGTGCCTGACGATCTATTGGCGCAGGCGCCTGATGAGAACGGCGAGTGAAACGTGAATGGCGAGACTTGATCGATGATCGACGAGAAGTCCGACAACGACAGCGAATTGTCCCTTAGGCAACGGAGTTCCATCATGGAAATGCCGCTCTTTCCTCTGAACGTAGTGCTTTTCCCGGGTATGGCGCTGCCCCTCCATATTTTTGAGCCCCGCTATCGGGAGATGGTCAACCGCTGTCTGGATGAGAACCTTGCATTCGGCGTTGTGTTGATCAAGGAAGGCCCGGAAGTAGGCGGCGGCGCGGAGCCGCGCCGGGTGGGGACGGCGGCCCGGATCATGAAGGTGGACCGCCAACCGGATGGGAGGATGAACATCCAGGTGGTGGGTACGAGACGATTCCGGATAGAGGAATTGAACCGCGATCTTCCTTATCTGACCGGGCGTGTACGGCATTATCCGGTGACCGATGGGGATACCAAGCTGGCGGTTGAGCGCGCCCACAAGGTTCGGCCCAAGATCATGCGTTATGTCGAGCTGTTGACGAAAGCCACGGGCGTTCAGTTGGAGCTGGAACGTCTGCCGGAGGACGCTACCAGCCTGGCCTTCCTCACGGCCATCACTTTGCAGGTGCGCACCGAAGACAAGCATCGCATGTTGGCGCTGCCGGGGGTGCCGCAGCTCTTGGAGCTGGGCAACTACTATCTGGGGCGCGAACTTCAGTTGCTTGAACATATGATCAACAGTCACGCCATGCTACCGGCGATGACAATCGGCCCCACAGGACAGTTGTTCGCCAATTGAGACGGGGATTGGCGCACTTCCAGCAGGCTCCAGGGCATTCCAACAGTTCCCAATTTAGGTATGGACGTCGTTGACTACAGGTATGGGCGGGTCGGCGGCGGTCGATGGGCAGGCCGGTTTTTACGAGGCCTTCTCAGTATAATTCACATATCATAGTCGTCGTACCAGACAGCCGCGAAAGGACGGATGTATGGCAACTCATCAGTTCGAGCCAGACCATTACTACAGTACAATCGGCTCTCACCCACCGGTGTTGAGGGTGCAGCCGGGTGACAGCGTCGAGACAACGACGGTCGATGCCAGAGGACAGGACAGCAGCGGCCAGGAGGTTACGCCGGGGGGCAACCCGATGACGGGGCCATTTTATGTGGAGGGGGCCGAGCCGGGGGATACGCTGGTGGTGCATTTGGACAAGCTGCTCTGCAACCGCCCTTACGGGTGGACGCGGACTATGGTGGCCCCCAATGTTGTCGACCCGGAGCAGGTGCCCAACATGCCATGGCCGGCAGAGGGGCAGGAGCTGGCCAACTGGCGCGTGGACAACGAGGCGGGCACAGTGACTTTGGTGGAACCGAAGACGAGCCTGGGGGAATTGACCCTGCCGCTGGCGCCGATGCCCGGCTGCTTTGGGGTAGCGCCGGATCGAGGCGAAGCGATCTCGACTGCTACGTCCGGGCCTTTCGGCGGCAATATGGACTATCGTGGGTTTGTCGAAGGGGTGACTGTCTATCTTCCTGTCTTTGTGCCCGGGGCGCTCTTTCACATTGGCGACGGCCACGCGGTGCAGGGGGATGGCGAGATCGTGGGGACCGGCGTGGAGATTTCTTTCGACGTGGGCTTTACGGTGGATGTGCAGAAGGGGCGTCGCATCTTTTGGCCGCGAGGTGAAAACGAGGCGTATATCTTTGCGGCGGGCAACGCGCGACCGCTGGATCAGGCGACGCAACATGCCACGACTGAGATGATCCGCTGGCTGGAAAAGGATTTGGGGATTGATCCGGTGGGGGCGCACATTCTGATGGGACAGACGGTGGAATACGATCTTGGCAACATTTATGATCCGGCCTACACGATGATCTGCAAGATGCCGAAAGAAGTGCTGCCGTAGGCGAGGAGTGAGAGGTGAGGAACGACGCGAGGCGATTCCTCTTCTCTCCCCTTCTTTACCCATTGCTTAATTGCCCCGCTGGACATTGCGCTCTTTGAGGGCGGCAAGCCGCCACAGAAGCAGACCCACCAGCAGCAGGATACCCACGCCAAACAGTTCGAGGCCGCGACGCCAGCTTTCGGGCGCGTACCACAGTCGTACCTCTATGTCCCCGGCGGGTACAAGCAGGGCACGGAAGGCATAGTTGGCCCTCAGAACAGGCGCTGCCTCACCGTTGACCGTTGCCCGCCAGCCTGGATACCAGACTTCACTCAAAACCAGATAGCCCGGCCTTTCTGCGCTGGCTGCCAGGAGGATCTCATTCTCGCTGTAGGAGAGGATCGAGACAGGCGCGTCCATGCTCAATGGCGTCGACTCTTCGGGCCCTGGCGAGTGGGCAATGTTTTGCATTAGAACGACTGTTGTTGACGGCTCGAAATTCGGCTCTTGCAGCACAGCCAGCACGGCCTCTTCGTCGGGGAGAACCTGGGCCGCGGAAACCAGCCAGGCGCGGGGTAGGGGGTCAGGATTCTGGTAGACTGCGAGGGGGCCAGGCGCGTCGTATGCCAGCGTGTATTGCTCCGGCAGAGGTGTGCCGTCGCGCACGAGCACGTAGAGGACGTTGAGCAGATCGTAGATGCGGGTGTGGCGGCCGCCGTTGTTTTCCCAAAGCGTCTGCCAGTGCACCAGCTCCAATGGATTGGAGATCCCCCAAACATCTTGCAGACCGGTCACGGCGGCGGTATTTGGCTGCCAGAGATCAAAGATGCCGGTACGGGTGTCGATGCGGAAGAGGCGGGAAGGTGAATCGGCAGCGGCCAGACAGCGCTCGATTTCGGCCGCGGGGCAGTCCGGTACTGTGCCGGCCTGCTCTTGCAGGAAGGCCAGAATCTCAGGATGCTCGAAACCATGTGTCGGGTCGTTCTTGCTGACGTCGATGTTTACGCCGGCGACGAACAGCTCGAGCAACAAGAGGATGGGCAGCAGCCCGGCCACAGTTCTGCTCGCCAGACGTCCGCGCCGAAACAGGGCCAACAGCAGCCACGCTGCCAGCCACGTGGTGGTTGCCAGGAGCAGTGCCCGGCCGGCCATGAATGCCCGTTGCAATGCGACAGGGTCTCCATCGAGCACGCGCGTCGAGACAAGAATCAGTGGGATGAGGACGAGGAGTAAGGCGGGACCGCCGAAGCGAATCGCGGTGAAATACAGTGCGGTGTGGGAGGGCTGGGGATGTTCGCTGCTGTGCTTCCGTCCTGCGAGGAGCGTATCCAACCCAATCGCCGCCAGCACAGACATTGCCAGCGCCCACAGGACGATAGTCCGGGCGGGGGCTTGGAAGCTGCCATAGACGGGCAGGATACGCGTCAGCCAGCCGTGGAGGGGAGTGTGGCCGCCGAGCGCAGTGGCGAAGCCTAAGAGGGCCAACGCCAGCCAGGGAAGCAGCCGGCGCCGTTTTTGCGGCATGGGCAGCAGGAATGCGGCGGCGGCGAGGAGGAGCGTTACCAGTCCGGCATAGGGGAGCTCGACCCGATCCCACGAACCCCAGTAGGACCACGGTCCGCGTCCGAAGAAGCCCGGTGTGAGCAGGCCGATGAAGGCGGGCGCAGGCGCCAGTGAGTAAGATACGGTGTCCTGATAGTCGAAATCAGCCCTCTGCGTATAGGTGAGCATTTCAAATGCTGGGAGCAGGATTGGGGCCGTCAGGAGCGCTGTCAGAATGAATATTGTGAAGGGATAGCGAAGGTTGGCCAGGGAATGCCGGAGGGCAGCCCTATGCGACCCTGCGGGGGCCAGTTCCCAATACTTGACTCCCAACAGGCCCAATGAATAGATCCCGACGGCCAGGCCGAGGTAGTAGCTGCTCTGGGCGTGGCCGGCATAGTTGGCAGTGGCGAAGAGCACGGCGGCGAGACCGGCCCAGGCGAGGCTGCGGCGGGTCAGTGCGCGATGGCAGGCGGCGAGGATCCAGCCAGTCCAAGAGAGGACGGCGATGAGATTTAGGTTGCCCAGATGGATGAAGAGGATGTCGCAGAGGCCGAACGCCAGCCCAGCCAGCAGTGCGGCAGGCCGGCTGCAGCCGAGCGTGCGCGCGAGGGCGTAGACGCCCAGCCCGGCCCACCAGAGATGGCCGATGCTAAGCAACTGCATCCAGCGATATTCGAAAGTGGGATTGAGGAGGAACAGCAGAAGATTGGGTGGATAGAAAAATCCGGCCTGAATGTCGCCGATGAAGGGCGCGCCGCCATAGAGATGCGGATTCCAGAGCGGGAGTCTGCCCTCGCTCAGGGTGCGTGCTGCGAAGCGGTATATTGGGAAGAGGAAACTGACCAGGTCGCCGCCATTGGCCGGCTGGTAGACAACGCCGCTGATGGTGCGCCAGAAGAAGGCGGCAATCATGCCGGCCAGGAGGGTTGCGGACAGCAGGTCCCAGCGTCGTTGGTCACGCCGGCGTATGAGCCATGCAATTGCGCCTGTCGACAGCAGAAGGACGAGAATGCCAATGGCGATGGGCAGGAATTCTGTTCGAGCGGTCATGAAGCGACTCAGGAAAAATCAGGAATGTGCGCCGGCAAAGGGATGGCCTGATTTGCTGCATTTGCCGGCGGCAGAGCATCGCTTGCTAATTCCAGATCGATGGCAGCCGGTACCGTGGCTGTCCGGCGGCTGTATGGTATAACAGAAGAAGAGCGATTAAAAGGAACCGGGGGCTCGATAGAAGGAGGAGGCGGGCCATTCAGTGTTTGTCTACACCAGGAGAGGCTTGTGCAGGCGGATCTGGCGCTTTTGAACGGCAACATATACACGATGGACCCGCAGCGACCCAAGGTTTCGGCGGTGGCGATCGCGGGCGACCGCTTTGTGGCGACGGGCAGCGACGCGGAGATGCGGGCGCTGCTGGCGCCGGGCGGGCGGGAGGTGAATCTGCGCGGGGCGACGGTCGTGCCCGGTTTCATTGACGCGCACATCCACTTTCTTTCTTACGGGTTGAGTCTGCAGGAGATCGATCTGAGCGGCACGTCGACGCTGTCTTCGGCGTTGGCGCGGGTAGGCGGGCGGGCTGCGGATACGCCGCACGGTCAGTGGCTGATGGGCCGGGGCTGGGACCAGTCGGTCTGGGAAGGCGGCGCATTTCCTTCGGCTGCACAGTTGGACGCGGTGGCGGCGGCGCATCCGGTTTACCTGGCGCGCAAGTGTGGTCACGCGGCGTGGGTGAACAGCCGCGCGCTGGAGCAGGTCGGGATCACGGCGGACACAGGAGATCCGGACGGCGGCGAGATTGTGCGCGATGGAGAGGGGCGGCCGACCGGCATTCTGTTGGAGAAGGCGATGGAGTTGGCCTTCCCCTGCATGGTTGAGCCGCCGGCGGAGGAGGCGGTGGCGGCGGTGCGCCATGCACAGGAGGTCGTCCATCGAATGGGGATTGTGGGCGTACACACGAAGGAGGGCGCGGCGTCTTTGCGCGCTTTTCAACAGATGCGCAAGGAGGGTGATCTGCGGCTGCGCACGGTGGCGCAAATCCCTGTGGCTGAACTGGACAGCGCCATTCGCCTGGGGCTGCGGACAGGGCTTGGCGATGATTTTTTGCGCATCGGCGGGGTGAAGGTCTTCAGTGATGGCGCGCTCGGTCCGCGCACGGCCTGGATGCTGGCGCCATACGACGGCGAACCGGAAAATCTCGGCATAGCAGTTACCGGCGAGGAGGAGATGGCGGATATTGTCGCCAGGGCCACGGATGCGGGGCTGGCGGTGGTTACGCATGCGATCGGCGACAGGGCCAACCGCATGGTGCTGGACGCGCTGGAGGCGAGCCGCCGGGCAGGCCGGGGACTGCATTTGCGCCATCGCATCGAGCACGCGCAGGTGCTGCATCCGGACGACATTCAGCGCTTCGCGCAGTTGGATATCATCGCATCGGTACAGCCGATCCACGCCACGCAGGACATGCTGATTGCCGATAAATATTGGGGGGAGCGTAGCCGCTACGCCTATGCGTTTCGCAGCTTGTGGGACAGCGGCGCGAAGCTGGCCTTCGGTTCGGATGCGCCGGTGGAGACCCCGGACGTGATCGAGGGGATTCATGCAGCGGTAACGCGGATGCGGGCCGACGGCAGCCCCGGCGGTGAAGGCTGGTATCCGGAGGAGCGGCTGACAGTGGAGGAGGCGGTGTGGGCCTATACGGTTGGCGCGGCCTACGCCGGCGGGACGGAGAGCAGCCAGGGAAGTATTGCGGCGGGGAAGTTCGCGGATTTGGCGGTGCTGTCGCAGGATATTTTCAGGATTCATCCGATGGCTATTTTGGAGACGGAGGTGGAGGCTACGGTGGTTGGGGGTGAGTTTGTGTGGGGGGGAGCGGCTTTCCAAGAGTAAGTGGATTGGTCACGGCATTGCGTAGAGGTTGCGAACGCGGCGGACTTACTTTCGTCCCGCGATTTAGAGAATGACTTTTATACCCGGCCTGGAGTTGAGCAGACGATTTTATTGGGAGGCGGTGCGGCCCGTGCTGGACAGGTCGCGGCCGGGCCTGCCTCACAGTGCGGCCCTGATCGGTTCGGGATCGGAGACGCTGGGATTCGACGACGAGATGTCGACGGATCATAATTGGGGGCCGCGGCTGCAACTGTTTCTGCGGTCGGACGACTGGGAGGGGCTGGCAGACGAGATCGATGCTGCGCTGCGGCATGAACTGCCCCACCGCTTTCTGGGCCACCCGACCAACTTCAGTGACCCGGACCCCGATGACGGCGGGACCCAGGGCATGGAGGCGAGCGAGGGCGGGCCGGTCAATCATCTGGTGGATACGACGACCATCAGTGGATTTTTCCGCAGTTACCTGAATTTTGATATCGACAGGACAGTTTGCGCGGCAGACTGGCTTACTTTTCCTCAACAGAAGTTGCGCACGATCATTTCAGGGGGGATCTTCCACGACGGCATTGGGCTGGATTCAGTGCGGGCGCGGTTCGGCTGGTATCCGCCGGATGTGTGGCGCTATTTGCTGGCGGCGGGCTGGGCACGGATTGGCCAGGAGGAGCATCTGATGGGTCGGGCCGGGTTCGTGGGTGACGAGTTGGGCTCGTCGCTGATCGCGTCGCGACTGGCGCGGGACCTGATGGGTCTGTGCTTCCTGATGGAACGGCAGTATGCGCCGTATGCCAAATGGTTTGGTACGGCGTTCGCCCAGTTGGACAGCGCAACAGATTTGACCGACATTTTGCTGGCAGTGCAGCAGGCGGGCGGGTGGCAGGAACGGGACCGGCAGCTGAGCGAGGCATACGGAGTTGTGGCTGCGCGCTACAATCGGCTGGCGCTCACCGAACCGATGCCGGAAACGCCTATAAACTTTTTTGGGAGGCCGTTTCGCGTTATGGCATTGCAGGGCTTTGCCGAGGCGCTGCTGGGTTCTGTCGGCGACGCGGAGGTGGCGCAGATAGCGCGGCAGAGGCCGATAGGCAGTATCGACCAGTTCAGCGACAGTACGGACCTGCTGGAAGCAACGGAGCTTAGGCCGTTGCTACGCGCACTTTACGAGCCCGAGCGCAGGTAGTAGATTTCCCGTTGCCGGGTCGAGCAGAATGGTGTGTTGGCGGCGGGCGATGAGGTAGCGCATTCAATCAAGCAATACATAATAAATGGAGACCATTTAATGCCTTCCACACTCACCACGGAGCGGTTGATTCTGCGGCCGCTTGAAGCCGCGGATGCGGAAGATCTGTATGACGCGTATCGCAGGCCGGAGGCGATGCGGTTTATGGACGATGCGGCGCACACTTCTGCAGCTGAAACAAAAAAAATGGTCGATGGCATGCTCGACGGGCCGGGGACGGTCTGGACCGTTCGTACGGCGGAGGACGGCCCGGCGCTGGGATTTGTCGATTACATTGGCAATGCGGGCGTGCCGGGGATGGGCTACTTTCTGCACCCGGACCATTGGGGAAACGGCTATATGAGCGAGGCTGTGCGGGCGGCGCTGGACTATGGCTATGACGAGATGGGGCTGGATCGGGTGGAGCTGTGGATCAGTGAGGAGAATACGGCCTCTGTGCGACTGGCGGAACGGGTCGGATTCAGGCGCCGGGGCCGTATGCGCCAGAAATATCACGAGGACACAGTTGGGCATGACAAGATAGTCTACGGTATCACGGCGGAGCAGTGGCGTACGGGGCAGTTGGCGGGTAACGCGCAGGCAGCCTACAGCCTGGCTCCGATACTGGCCGTGCCGGATGTGCTGGCGGCAGCCGAGTTTTACTGCGACAAGCTGGGCTTCACGATCGGTTTTCTATTCGGCGATCCGCCTACACACGCCGGAATTCACCGTGGGGAATGGACGAACGAAGGTGCGCACATTCAGTTCACTCTTACGGACCAACCGCTGCAGCCGAAGCCGCAAGTTGGGTTTTATGTCTTTATGGGCGAGGACGTGGACGGTCTCTTTGAACAGTACCAGGCGGCAAGCGTACATATTGAATGGGAACCGACGAACGAGCCATGGGGCATGAGAGAGTTCGCGATTCGGGACTGCAATGGGTATTTGCTGAGGTTCGGGAGGCCTAGTTGAGTGAAACGCATATGATGACAGTTGTAGATCGAATGCGCCCCGCAATGTCGTTGCCTTACCGGCTGTCAGTCGCGGCAAGGAGAGGGCGGTGATGGAGGCAGGTAGATTCGGGCCAGAGAAGAACTCCGATGAAGGAGGGCGGCTTTGGCAAATCGCGCACGCGCGGGGTATGACCCGCCGTCGATTCTTGCAGCTGCTTTCGGCTGGAGGGACGGCGGCAGTGCTGACTTCTTGTACAGGTCTGCAGCTGCCGACTGTGACGGCGCCGGCCGCGGAAGAGGCGGCGGCAGAGGCTGTGCTGCATTACAAGGACGCTGCACTTTTTGTCGATCACGGGGATGGGAATCTGGAAGCGCGGCTGGAGAATATGCAGGGGGTGATCACGCCTGTCCAGTCTTTTTTTGTACGCAACAACTCGGCCAGCCTTGACGTGGATGCGGCTGCCTGGCGGCTCTCGGTCGAAGGGGACGCGGTCGCAAATCCGCTGGAACTGAGCTACGACGATATTCTGCATTTGCCCAGCCACACGCTCATCTCCTACCTGGAATGCGCGGGAAATCATCGGGCCATGTTCGACCTGGTGAAGGGGCAGGCGGCTACAGGGACCCCTTGGAAGACAGGTGCGGTCAGTAACGGCGCATGGACGGGCGCGGCACTGCGGGACGTGCTGGTACAGGCGGGGATAACGGAAGAGGCGGTCAGCGTGCTACTGATTGGGCTGGACACGGGTTCGCCGGAGAAGGGCTTCCGCCGCGTGATGCCGGTCGAAAAGGCGATGGATCCGGATACGCTGCTCGCCTACGCGCTGAATGGAGAGACCCTGCCGAGGGATCACGGCTTTCCGGTGCGGGCACTAGCGCCCGGTTGGGTGGGAGCCGCCAGCATCAAGTGGCTAGGGCGAATCGTCGTCTCGTCTGAACCGCTCTGGACCCGCAACAATACGACCTCCTACACACTGATCGGTGACGCTTATCCGCGGGAAGGTGAAGCGCTGGGCAAGCCGGTGACAACACAGACGATCAAGAGCGCGCTGGCGCTGCCTTGGCCGGCCGACTTGGCGGTAGGCGCGCAGCACATCTACGGCTACGCGCAGTCGCCAAACGGCCCGATTGCGAAGGTGGAGTGGAGTTTGGATTCGGGGGCGACCTGGTACGGGACGACGCTGGTGGAGCCGCAGAGTGATCCGGCGCTTGAGCGGCTTCTGGAGGCGGGTAGCGGGGGCGCATTCAGATTCTCGTGGACGCGTTTCGGATTCAGGTGGGATGCGCAGCCGGGCGAGTATACCGTTATGACGCGCGCCACAGATGCGGGGGGCAATACGCAGCCGGACGAGATTCCTTTTAACGAGAAGGGCTATCTCTTCAACCAGCCGGCGCCACATCCGATACGGGTAGCATGAAGGTGACGGTTCCCGTTTACAAGGGGCATATTATGCATGAAATCGCCGATCATACACGAATCGTTTCAGTTGATGAAATGCAGCGGCTGGAGAAGGAGGCCGATGCGGCCGGCCAGAGCTATGCGGCGATGATGGAGCAGGCAGGGACTGCGCTTGCGGAAGCAGTTCAGGAGAGCTACTCCGGCAGCGCGGACCGATCGGTGTTGGTGCTGGTGGGGCCGGGCAACAACGGCGGCGACGGGCTGGTCTGTGCACGTCATCTCAGCGACGCGGGCTATCTGGTGAGGGTCTATCTGTGGGCGAGGAGCGGCTATCCGACCAAGGAAGAACAGGCTGGAAAGAGAGGAAACACGAAGGCCCCGAGCAGAAAAACCGGGCCAGAGGAGGACTATGAGGGGCATTTGGGCCGGGTTCTCGAACGCAATGTGCCGACGCACAGCGCCGAGGAGGACGTGGATGCGGTGCAGCTTCGAGCCTGGCTGGACGAAACCGACATTGTCGTTGACGCGCTGCTGGGGACAGGAGCCAACCGACCGATCAAGGGCGCGCTGGCCCGCATTCTCCAGCAGGTGACGGAGGTACGCAGCCGCCGTCTGCCGGCTGCGAGGACCAAGGCAGCGGAAGCTGACACGGCGGCGGTCTCAGAATCAGAAGGACCGGAGACGCGCCCGCCCGTGACCGTGGTTGCTGTCGACGTTCCCAGTGGTTTGAACGCGGACAGCGGCGCGCTCGATCCGGTTTCGGTTGCGGCCGATATGACGGTCACGTTCGGCTGCGCGAAGACGGGCCAGTTCCAATTTCCCGGCGCGGCCGCTTTAGGTGAACTGGTGGTGGCCGATATTGGCATCCCTGCGGAAGTTACAGTCGACTCGCAAACGTTTTTCCTTACGCCGGAACAGATGGCCGACCTTCTGCCGACGCGAAGTCGCAACAGTCACAAGGGCGCCTTTGGCAAAGGGATGGCGGTGGTCGGCAGCGTCAATTACCCCGGCGCGGCTTTTCTCAGCTGCGCGGCGATGGGTCGAGTGGGGGCAGGGCTGGTGACAGGCGCGATTCCCCAACCGGTGTGGGTGCCTGTGTCGTCGGCCCTGGCTGAACCGACGTGGATCCTTCTGAGCCACGATTTGGGTGTGGTGAATGAAGGCGCAGTTGCCAACGTCAATGCAAAGTTGAGCGAATATGATGCTTTGCTCATTGGCTGCGGACTGGGCCAGGAAAACGCCACGCGGGGCTTCATGGAGCGGCTGCTGCGCAGAAATCACAGTCGGCGTCGGTCGGCATTGCCGGGAGGATTTGCGGCGTGGGAAAGCGAGAAATCCGAGGACGGGCAACCGGACTCCGAAACGGACTCGCCTTCAGATGGCGAAGCGGCAGCGGATTCAGCAACCGACTCTCCATTTGGAACGATCCGGCGGCGGGATCAACTGCCGGCCGAGGCTCCGCCGCTGCCGCCGACAGTAATAGACGCGGACGGCCTCAACAATCTGGCGCAGTTGGACGACTGGCCGTCGCTGCTGCCGGCTGACTGCGTCCTGACGCCGCACCCGGCGGAGATGGCGCGTCTGTGCGGCCTGGCATCGGTGCAGGAGGTGGTCGACAACCGCTGGGAACTGGCGCGGGAGCGGGCGGCGGCGTGGCAGGCCGTGGTGCTGCTGAAAGGACCTTATACGGTTATCGCAACACCGGAAGGAGAGCTAGCTGTTCTGCCGGTCGCCACAGCTGCGCTGGCTACGGCCGGCACGGGTGACATTTTGGCCGGCACCATCACAGGCCTGCTGGCCCAGGGTCTGTCTCCTTTCCAGGCCGCCTGCCTGGGGGCGTGGCTGCACGGGCGGGCCGGTGAACTGTGTGAACAGAGGGTCGGAAGCGCCGGAGCAATGGCCTCGGATCTGCTGCCGCTTTTGCCAGCTGCGATGAATGAGCTGCGGGATTAGATGACAACTATGGACCTGCTACGAACAGTTGCCGCCGGCCTGCCATGCCTGGCGTAAGGCACGCGCCCGTTCGATCAGGTCGGACATGGGCTGGTGCGATCCGGTGACGAGGGCGCTGCCTACGCCGAGGGCTGCGGCGCCGGCTTTGGCCCAGTCGGCGGCGTTTTCGGGGCCGATGCCGCCGGTAGGCACGAACTGGATATCATCCAGCGGGGCGCGCAGGGCCTTGAGGTAGGCAGGGCCGCCGAAATTGGCAGGAAAGAGTTTAAGCAGACGAGAGCCGGCGGCGTGGGCTGTCTCGGCTTCGGTGGCGGTATAGACACCGGGAATGTGCAGGGTGTCAGCTTTGCGAGCCTGAGCCACTACGGCTGGATTCAGACCGGGCGCGACGGTGAACTGCGCGCCAGCGGCGGCGGCGGCATCGAACTGTTCTACGGTCCGCACGGTTCCGGCGCCGATACTCATATTTTGGCCGAAGCGCGCCCGCAGCATTTGGATCAACTCCAGTGCGCCGGGCGTGTTGAGCGTCACTTCCATTACAAGCAGCGGGGCGGCCAGCAGTGCGTCCCCGATCTCCAGGACTTTGTGGGCGGGAAAGTCGCCGCGCACGATAGCAACGAGGCCGTCGTCCTGCACCCTGCGGGTCATCTCATCGATTCCGTAGATTTTTGGCGCGCTCATGTCTGGCAGCGGTAGCACATGTACAACCCCTCCTGGAAAAAAGAAGACATTTGGACAGCTTCTGCTTTTGGAGCAATTTCTCAAATGCTCCGAACCTATAGTAGTATAGCATTGACCATATCGCCGATTGGAGGAATACCTGCATGAATATTGCCCTGGACGTCATGGGCGGAGACAATGCACCACGCGAAATCGTAGCTGGCGCGATATTGGCAGCACGCCAGTACGATGTAACCGTCTCGCTGGTCGGGCGGCCGGACGTGATAGAGCGGGAACTGGGAAGACATCTGACTCACCGGCTGGACCTGCCGATTGTCCCTGCATATGAAGTGATCGAAATGTCCGACAAACCGGCAAAGGCGGTACGGACCAAGAAGAACAGTTCGATAGTTGTAGCGTGCAAGCTGGTGAAGGAAGGCAAAGCCGATGCCTTAGTGACCGCTGGCAACACAGGCGGCGCGTTGGCGGCCGGTATTCTGCACTTTGGACGGATGCAGAGCATTTTGCGGCCGGCGTTGATTGTTCCTTTTCCCACCTTGCGGGGATTCTGCCTGATATTGGATGTGGGCGCCAATACCGAAGTCAAGCCGGAGCAGTTGCAGCAGTTCGGCGTGATGGGAAGCGTGTACTCGCGGCGCATCATGGGCGTGCGTAATCCGGGTGTACGCATTCTGAGCAATGGTGAGGAGGAAGGCAAAGGCAATCACCTGGTTCTAGAGGCGACTGCACTGCTGGAGAATACGCCCGGAATCCGATTTATGGGCAACATTGAAGCTCGGGACGTGACCAGTGGGATGGCTGATGTGGTGGTTACGGACGGGTTTACGGGCAATGTCTTTATGAAGGGCGCCGAGGGCATTGTCAAGCTTCTTCAGGGAGTGCTGTTGGATGAGATCACCGCCGGGCCGATCAGCAGCATTGGCGGCTTGCTGGTTCGTTCCGCGCTGCGCAGGATGGCGCGGCGACTCGATGACAGTGAGTTCGGCGGCGCGGTGCTGCTGGGCTTGTCCAATCTGATGGTTGTGGGACACGGCAGAAGCGACGCCAACGCCATCCGTCACACGATTCGAAACGCCAAGCAGTTGGTCGATTCGCACCTGATTGAGGAGATTAAGTCAGGCGTTAACGAAGTTATCGACAGCCCAGATGAACTGGTAGCCCTCGAACAATAGCCAGCCGGGTCACAGAAGAAAAAATAATTCATGAAAGTGTACCGCAATCTGCCAGCGATAAAATCGAGAGAACAGCGGGGGCGACGAATCGCCCTGGGAGGGTTGGTGATTCTGTTTGTCGGCCTTCTTGCCAGTTTCACACCTAACTGGTTTCCGCCGGACGAACCGGCAGCCAACGCTTTGACCGGGTTTGTCCAACGGTACTGGACAGTTGTGAGCTTTGGCGCGCTGGCGGTGGGCTTTATCGCCTCCAATGTAGGGAGTTATTACATTAACCGCTTTGCGCCGCGGCGCTGGCCAGGCAGCAAAAGAGTCGCGCGGCCGGACGAGCTTGTCGAGAGCGGGCTGAAAGGGTTTGACGACAAGTATGCGCTTTTCCTGTGGGGTCTTGATGAAGTGCCTTACATACTGGTGGGACCGTTCGGTGTCCGTGTGTTTCTTGTGCGCAGCGACAAAGGATCGGTGCGCGTTTACGGGGATAAATGGCGGGAACGGTTCAGTTTAGGCCGCATGCTGATGTTTCTCAACCGGGAAGGGCTGGGCAACCCCGTTCGTGAGATAGAAGATACGGAACGGAGAATCCTGGAACTGCTTCAGGAGGGAGAGTCCAGCGGAGAATTGCGTGTTAACGCTGCCGACATTCCGATCGAAAGCGCGGCCGTTTTCATCAATCCGGCGACGCAACTGGAGCTTGAGAATCCCTCGATGCCGGTGTTGCGAGTCGATCAGTTGAAGAAGTATGTGCGCACAAAGAAAGATCAGCAGCTGAATGCCGGCGAAGTGCGCGCGGTGACCGATTATCTGCTAAGTGTGAGCGCGCTGGCGTAGTGGCGGCGGCGCCCATCGTTCAAACCCCATCAGTAACTACTAAGCCGTATGAAGTGCCTGTCTTGACCAGCCCTTCATCCCCGCCGCGGTTCAGGCTCTCTCATCGTGTATTTGCTGTCGGTCGCCACTTTGGATGAGCCGCACAGCTGGAATGACGCCGAACGGTCGATGAGGCATGTTTTTGGGCGGGGGCGTTGCGGGGGCGGAGCCCCTGCACAAGGGAGGGCCGAAGGCCCGACCGCCCATATGCAAAGAGAGAGTATCGAGGAGTGAGTCAAACACCTGCCACGCCTGAGTCAGCAGTGGCATGGGCTGAGTAGTTACCCCCATCATTCAAACCCCAACCTTCGTTCTTTCAAACTGACATACTTTGTGCGGGTGATGATCAGGTGATCGAGAACATCGATTTGTAGCAGCTTGCCCGCGGCGACGATTTGTTTTGTCACCTGCACGTCTTCGGGGCTGGGTGTGGGGTCGCCGCTGGGATGATTGTGGACGACGATGAGCGATGCGCTGTTGGCTCGCACGGCCTCTGTAAAGATTTCACCGACACGAATTACGGCGGCGTTAAGGCTGCCAGAATAGACTACCGGGGAGCGCTGGACATGGTTTTTTGTGTCCAGGAGTACGACTCGTACCTGTTCCCGCTCCAGCATACCCATTTCCAACATCAACAGATTTGCGACATCGGTCGGGCTCTGGATTTTGTCGCGCTCTTGCGGCGCGGCGAGCAGGAGTCTGCGCCCCAACTCAATGGCGGCCTTGATCTGCGTGACTTTGGCTTTGCCGACACCATGGGACTCTGTCAGTTCCTCGAAACTGGCACGGGCCAGGCCGGTGAGGCCATTGAATTCGGTCAGTATCCGCTCAGACTGGCGGATGACGTTTTCGCCGCGGCCGCCGGTGCGCAGCACAATTGCGAGGAGTTCTGCGACGCTAAGGGCGCCGGCGCCAACAAATTCGAGCCGTTCTCTGGGGCGCAGATCTTGCGGCATCTCTTTGATTGTGTAGTCTGTACGGGCGCGGTGAGCGGGCTCGTCGCTGGTGAGATAGTCGTTTCCAAGAGTCTCGATGGCGGGGGGGATTTCGTCCATTGGGTAGCCTTGTTCAGATATGAGTTTTTTGTGTTGCTAAATGGAAAGCCATGGTTACGATGCGGACCGATGACCTGGGCTGTCTGCAAGCGCCGGGCACAGTGGAAATCAGGTTGACGCTGGCGGCGGCGTCGAACGGAACCGGCTTCTCAAGCCGGTACGCGAGCGCAGGCGCTGGGGAGGCACGGTTGCATCCACCTGCCGACGGCGCCTTCGGCCGAATCGCGCATACGCCTGTTCGTTTCGCTATTGGCTCAACGAATGATGCGATCTACAGAGAAGGGAGCCAGATTCCAGGTAAGCGGCTGATCGAGAGCTTGCTCGGCGACAAGCTTGCCACTGAATGGGCCGAGTGTGAGACCGGTAGGTCCGTGGCCGGTTGCAAGATAGACGCCATTTGCCCCGGGAACGGCTCCAAGCAGCGGCAGATGATCGGTTGTATAGGGACGCAGGCCGACGCGAATTTCATGGATGGCGGCGTCGCGCAGACCGGGGGCGAGGCGCAGGGCATGGTGCAGAACTTCCTGGATACCGCCAACGGTGGCATTGGGAGAATAGCCGCTGCCGGTTTCGCGGGTGGCGCCGACCGCGACGCGGCCATCGGGCCAGGGCACTTGATAGTAGCCGCTCAAGCCATTCACGATAGACCAGGCGCTGCTATCGTGCCCGTGGATGCGCAGATGGATGATCTGCCCGCGCTGGGGCGCAACGGGAATCTGCACATCCAGCTGGCTGCCGAAGGCAACTGACCAGGCGCCGCCGGCGATGAGAACTGAGCGGGCCGTATATTCTTCCGCTGCGGCGGTGCGCACACCATGCACTTGCCCATCCGCCAGTAACAGGGCTGACACGTCGGCGTCGACTGTGCGCACGCCGCGAGTGCGCAGGCCGCGCTCGAGGGCTGCGGTCATCAGGCGGCCGTCGACGCGGCGGGCGTCCGGCTGGAGCAAGACCGCGTTGGCGTCGGCCAGTAGAGGGTAATAGTCGTTGCGGGCTTCGGCGGTAGAGATGCGGCGGATATGCTGCGCGGGCGGTGGGCGCCGTTCCTCCTGGCGGGCGTAGATTGTCGGCTCCATTTCGGCCAAGTCAGCCGCTTCATTGTCGTCGACAGCGACGGTCAACTTGGAACAGTGGCTGTAGGCCTGGGAAAGTTCCTCGTCGGGCACGCCGTCGGCAGTGAGATCTTCAATTAGCACGGAATAGTACTGCACTGCGTCGAGCGCGAAATCGTACCAGAGGCGGCCGTCGCGGGTGCTGCTCTCCGGAGCCAGGATACCGGCGCCGGCATCGGTGGCGCGGCCGGGGTCACGCCTATCGCATAGGAGCGTGCTGGCGCCCAATTGCCCGGCGCGATAGGCTGCGGCTGCGCCGACTATTCCGCCGCCTATGACAATGAGATCGAAATCCATGGGAGGTCCTCAGGATGGTGCAGTGCTGCAAGTGGGTTGCTTAAAGAATAGTATGGGTGGTTTGCGCGCATTCTTGCCATCAGGTTGATTACTCTAATTCGCGTTCGCGGCCTGAATCTGCAGGATAGTTCCGCTGTAATCAAGTAGGTACAGATTGCCGGCTTCATCTTCACCGAAACTGCTGACGCTGTGGGCGCTATCCATGAGCAATTTGGTTTCCCACAGGCCGTTCATGTTTCGCAGCCCCCATATGCGCCCGGTAACATAGTCTGCATAGAAGTAGATGCCCTGCAGGGAGGGCTGATCCTGCCCGCGGTAAACGTAGCCGCCGGTGATGGAAAGTCCGTTGACACGGTCGTACTCGGCCACCGGCAGAGTCTGACCGGCGGTGGAACAGCCGACTGAAGGATTGAAGCAGTGAAGGCCTTCCGTGATGCGCCAGCCGTAGTTTTCTCCGCCAGGGCTGGTGGCGGGTTGAAAGTTCACCTCTTCCCATGCATTCTGGCCCACATCGGCGATGTAGAGATCACCGGTTTCGCGGTCGAAGGAAAAACGCCAAGGGTTGCGCAGACCGTAGGCCCAGATTTCATCCAGGAACTCGTCATTGCCGACAAAGGGATTGTCCCCAGGAATGGCGTAGGGTGCATCTGTGGTGGAAGTGACATCGATGCGAAGGAGTTTGCCCAGGAGCGTCTGGCCCTTCTGCCCATTGTCCTGGGGATCGCCGCCACTGCCGCCGTCGCCGGTCCCAATCCACAGGTTGCCATCGGGTCCAAAGGCGACCTGGCCGCCGTTGTGGTTGCGCCAGGGTTGGGGAAACTGCATAAGGATTGTTTCCGATGCGGGATCCACCTGGTGGATATCATCGCGCAGGGTGAAGCGGGAGACGCGGGTGTGCAGACCGCCGGGCGCTGTGGTCGTATAGTTGACATACAATACTCGACTGCTGGCAAAGTCCGGTGGGAAGGCGATGCCCAGCAATCCTCTCTCACCGCAGCAGCTCACGCGATCGCGGATATCCATGAACGGGGACTGGCCCTGCACGCCATCGGTAAACTCCTGAACCAACCCTATCTGCTCGACCACATACAGCCGCCCGGAACCGTCCCTGGCGCTGGCCAAGTCTACAGGGTTTCTCAGTCCGGAATGTGTCTCGACCAGGGTTATTTCCGGCCAACTCGGGGGCTGCTGAGATTCGGGTGTGCTTGTTGGAGGGTTAGTCTCTTCGGCGGCGCTTGTCTGAGTCGCGGCAGGCGTGTTGACTGGCGCGGGCGTGGGAGTGAAAGCAGCAGCGCCATTGCCGTCTGGTTGCGGAGAAGTGGGAGGAGCGCTGGGCGTGCATGCGGTGGCAAGGGCTGCGAAGACAAGGACTGCACCAACCAATGCGCTGATTTTCCAGAATCGGCAGGGAAATTGGATCTTCATTTTTTTCCTTTATCAGATCATTGACGCGGCAGATGCACGCAAGCGACTATGCAGTGGAGCGCCCCGGTCCAGAACAGCTACCCCACGATCCCCGAGCTGGCCGGATCGAACTTCGCGCGGTTGAAGCATCGTCCCACAAGAGAACCGTAGACAGGGTCAAGAGGAACAATCCTACCAGCAGAGACGTATGCGAGTCCAGTTTCCAGGCAATCGCGATCGGGTGGTGAAGCAACCGGGATGCCGATGGGCGCGGTTTAACCCCAGCGCTGCTCGGGCGGATCGAACAGAAAACCATGGAACAGCTTGCGCCGATCAGGGGAAAGGGAATTATAAAATTGGCTGGTATAGCCCCAGTGTTCCTGTGAAGCGATCATCCAGGGATGCTCGTAGGCATAGTAGAGCATACTGCGCTGGCCATCCTCACGGCTGAATGGGCCGGCCGAATGCCAGAGAGCATTGTGGAAGAGGATGGCAGTCCCTGCGGGCGCGCGGATCTCGGTAACGCCGGCGGACGTGCCCCAGCGCTGCAGATCTTCACGATCAGGGGCGGAGGCCGTCTTATGGCTGCCCGGCACGACACAGAGATTGCCTTGGCCTGGCTGTGTCATGTCGCTCAGATAGTAGCCGATCTTGAGTTGCAGCAGGGGAATGTGGGGACCGAGGTTTCGGAATCCTTCGTCGATGCCGTCGATATGCCATCCCATGCTGCGCCCGAACAGGTCGCAGCCATTCTCGAGGATTGCATCAGAAGCATGGTGATGCGGACGTGTGTTGAGCAGGCCGGTCACGTAGGGCATGATAGCAGGCCAGTCGAGCATTTCGAGAAACAGCGGATCGTCATCCAGTATGTAGAAGATACGGGTGCTCTTTGCGCCCATGATCTTTGTCATGCCGGTTTGAGGCAGGCCCTGCTCCTGCAATTGGCGCCGCCGCTGGATCACGCGGTCGAGAGCTTGGAGCAAGGCAGTGACGTGGTCCGCGTCCAGGAACTCTTCGAGGACAAGGTAGCCATTATTGTCGAAGAAGAAACGTTCCGCGAGGGTGGGGCTTTCGTCATTGGCGGGGGTTGGCGCGTCTTGCCGAACTGCCGACACTCCGTTCGCTGCTCCGTTTGTTGCCACAGTTGGGCCTCCCCTGATTCACTGGCGTATAGATTCTTTGCGGCTTTATCGGGTTTGAGAGGGATATTCGGCGGCGGTAGAAGGCGAACGCTTGCTGAAAGGGCTGCGTGATGGTGTTGCTCGGCAGAATCCGCGGCGGGTGACCGATATGCGGAGCACTATGTATCCTCGGTAATGGCGATAGCCCGCACGGGTGATCCGTCGCGGCCGGTAATTTTCAGTGGAAGGGCGGTGAATTCGAACTGTGGCTGGCCGATTTGATCGAGGTTGGTCAGGTTTTCGACGATCAGAACATCGCGGCCCAGGAGAACGAAATGGGCATCGTTGGGCGGGTAGTCAACCGAAGGGGTATCGATTCCGATCAGTTCGATGCCGCAGTGCACAAGGAAGTGGGCAGCGTCCCCAGTCAGAGGCGGATACTCGGTGAAATAGAGAGCCTTGCCCCAGTTTTGCGCCCAGCCGGTATTGATAACCAGCTTCGGGGTGCGGCTGATGGCGTGGCGATGAGGAGCCAGATCTTCCGCGGTGATCTCCTCCCTGGCGCGCTTATGCGAGAGGTCCAGCAGCAAGGCCGGCCCGATGCACTGCGCCAAGGGGATCTGGTCGATGGTGGGCCGGCCATGATAGAAGTGGAAGAAGGCATCCATGTGGGTGCCGGTGTGGAGTGAAGCGCGCAGGGTGCTGGTATTTATATATCCCGTTGTGGCGGGTGGAAGATCGGCCGGGATAGACATCTGCACACTGATTTCCACCGGAGGATCGCCGGGAAACGGGGGCGTCGAGGGAGCAAGGGGATAGCTCAGGTCGACGATTTTGCGCTGCATAAGGGCTCTCCACACGAACTGCAATCGGTTGGCCGACTGGGACGAGACCCAGATTGGCGAGGCGCATTTCTCTGCATTAGCGGCCCTGATCGGGCACTGTACCAAGTATCATTAATAGCTGGTATCCTTTACCGATTCAGTATTGACAGCCTGACGCCAACATACTATAATTTAGAAATTCTCGAGACTATCAATCCATTTCCCAACGGTTGAACTATAGCGACCATGCGCACATTCTGCAACATCATCACCGATGGGATGCTCGACTACCTGGTGGCGATCTACGAGTTGAGCGAAACCACGGACAGGATCTCTACGTCCGTGCTGGCGCAGAAGATGGAGGTTTCGCCGGCTGCGGCCAGCAGCATGACAAAGCGGCTGACGGAGACGGGCCATGTGGTCCGTTCTGCGCGGACGGGCATCCAGTTGACCGGTCAAGGCCGTCTGGCGGCGTTGCAGCTGCTGCGCAGGCACCGGCTGCTGGAGGTGTTCCTGATCGAGGTGATGGGATTCACCTGGGATCAGGTGAAGGCGGAGGCGATGCGGCTGGAGCACGCTATCAGCGCAGAGTTCGAGAAGCGCATGGAGATCCTGTGCAACTACCCGACCCACTGCCCGCATGGAGATCCGGTCCCGAGCGAGGATGGCCGGGTACTGAGCGAAGAGTTGGTGTGCCTGGCAGAGTTACAACCCGGACAGGCGGGGGAGTTGCGTCGAGTGGCAAACCACAGTGCGCCGATGCTGCGCTATCTGTCTCAACTGCATCTTGAGCCGGGATATAAGATTCGAGTGCTCAACGTTGAACCGTTTGACGGGCCGAGTACGGTTGAGATTCAAGACGAAGGCACGCAGGCGGACCCGGAGAGTCTGGTGAAGATAATTGGCCGCTCGCTGGCGAAACGACTTTTCGTGAAATTGACTGAGCAGGCTGCGGCATAGCCGCGCCTCGTTCTGCACAGTACCCGCATGGCCTCTCCCCTCATAACGCGTTTACATAGCGAAATTACAGCACATTCAGCCACTCTGCGCATCATCCTCATTGCTATTTGTCTACTGCTCACCGCTATCTGTAGCAGCCCTCCGCTGTTGGCCCAAGGCGATACAACTGATATCTCTGCCGATGAGGTGAACGAGGTTGCCCAGCATTTGTGGTGCCCTCTGTGCGGCGGCAGGTTACGGCTGGACAGTTGTGAACTGAAGGCGTGCGGGCAGATGAAGGAGTTAATCGCCATCAGATTGGCGGAGGGTGAGGACGCGGAGTCGATTAGGGACTATTTTGTGGAGCAGTACGGGCCGCAGGTTCTGGGTGAACCGCCGCGGGAGGGATTCAACTGGCTGGCATGGATTTTGCCGGTGGTTGCGGTCGTGGGCGGCGCCATTTTTCTGTGGACACGTCTTCAGGAGATGACGCGCCCGCGGTCAGCGGCGCCGGCCGGAGTAGCAGGGGGCGAGATTGACGAGCGGGAGCGGCGTCTGGACGAGGAACTGGCCCGCTATGACTGAAGTGACGGAGTCGAAGGGCAGTACGCCTCATGTAGTTGACAGAGATGCCCCTCTGAATTCGCAGTCGGAACGGCAGATTGAAGCGCCATCCACGCGTGCCGTGAAAATCTGGCGTCTTCTGTTCCTTGTTGCAGGGGCGGCATTTATCGCGCTGCTGGCGGTGCGGCTGTGGCAGACGAATGTGCAGGGGCAGCGGGCGGCAGGTGAGGCGCCAGACCTGAGCTTCACGACATTCGATGGCGGGGATATTGATCTGCGCGAACTGCGGGGAAAAGGCGTGGTGATCAATTTCTGGGCCAGCTGGTGTACTCCGTGCCGCGACGAGGCGGCTCTGCTGGAGCGGACATGGCGTCGGGAAAAAGACAACGGGATTGTCTTCCTCGGGCTGGATTATCTGGATCAGGAACCGGCGGCACTCGCTTATCTGGCAGAGTTTGATATTACCTACCCCAATGGCCCGGACCTGCGCAGCCAGGCAGCCCGCCGTTATCGGATCCAGGGTGTGCCTGAGACCTTTTTCGTCGACGCCGAAGGTAGAATTGTTGAGACTGTTGTGGGACCGATCGCGAATCAGCAGGAGCTTGACGCGCTGCTGGAGCGCATTCGGCCTCAGTAGACAGTGCCCTCGCACGCGCAATCGTCGCAAACTGATTTGCCCCGGCGGCGGTCTCTATCTTCACTGAAATATGTGCTACAATGGCGAGGTTGTGCGTGAACTTACTATCAGTGATCTAGAGGATCGAACATGCAATTTGGCAGCAGTGATACAGTCTACTGCTGCAGCGTGCCGGCCCGCGCCTGGTGATGCAGAAGACAAAGAGTGGGTAGTCCAGTGAGAACAGTGCAGATAGAAACTCTTCCCCAGAGATACCAGAAGGATGTTTCCTCTGCTGTCACAACACTGCAGCGTTTCGGTGCAGAGCGCGTAATTCTGTATGGTTCGATAGCACGGGGAGACGCGCGCGAGGACTCCGATCTGGATATCTGTGTGGAGGGGCTGCCTGATGAGAATTTCTTCCGCGCTTTAGGAGAGTGTCTCCTACATTCGGAGCATTCCATCAGCGTAATCGATCTGCAAAGTAGCTACGGACTCCTAAGACGTCGAATTCTGCAAGAAGGTCTGGTGCTATATGAAAGCGAGCGAGTTTGAGCAAGAGGTTCGATTCGGCTTAGAGAATCTCTCACGGGTACGCTCGAATGTCTTACATATAACGTCTCAGGATGTAGATGGAATTGTTCGGCGGTCGGCTCTGACATATGAATGCTTTGGTTACTACAATGCTTTTGAGCACCTGATTCTCCGCTTTATTAAATTCTTGAGAAGAGAGCGGCCATCTGGGCCTTATTCGCATCGAGAGGCACTGCAAGCGCTGGAAGCCATTGGTGCTGACCATAAGGTGGCATTGGACCCAGGAACACTAAGAATCTGTCTGGAACTGATGGCTTTTCGTCACGTTGCCACGAAGATTTATGGTTTCCTGATTGATGAGGCTAAGCTGGCTGTTATCGTCAATAGGGTAGAGGATTCTCACGACAGAATAACAAAGCTCGTAGAAGACCTGCTTCTAGAGGTGCTGAAAAGCAATGAAGAATAGACAGTCCTATCATTTGATCACTCTTGGATGTCCGAAGAATGAGGTTGACAGTGACGGCATGGAGATGCTGTTGCGGCAGGCCGACATTCACGCCAGCGCCGATGCGCAGCAGGCGGATGTGCTGATCGTGAACACTTGCGGCTTTCTGGAAGCGGCCAAGGAGGAATCGATCGGTGTGTTGCAAGAACTGGCGGATGGAAAGCGGCGGCACCAGATGCTGATCGCGGCCGGCTGCCTGGCGCAACGCTACGGCGAGGAGGTGTTGGATCGGGTGCCGGAAGTGGACGGTCTGCTGGGAACGCGCCGCTGGATGGATGTGGTGGAACTAGTCAAGCAGGTGCGCGGTGGGCCGGAGCAGCGCCGATTGCAACGATACAGCCTGCTGGGTGAACCGGATGAAACGTATGTCGAGGCGGTGCCGCGGCCAGCGGTGGCTGGGGGCAGCGCGTATCTCAAGATTTCCGATGGCTGCAACGCGCCGTGTGCATTTTGTACGATCCCCAGTTTCAAGGGCAAGCTGCGCAGCCGCCCGATAGAGGCGGTGATCGACGAAGCCAATGCACTGGTCGAAGCTGGCGCCAAGGAGTTGGTGATCGTTGCCCAGGACACAACCGATTTTGGACGGGACCAGGGTGAGCCGGATAGCCTGCCGCGTCTGTTGAGCGCGCTCTGCAACCGCACCAGTGATGCATTGAAGTGGGTGCGGCTGATGTACGCATATCCGGGGCACGTCAGCGACGGTTTGATTGAGGTTATGGCGAGCCAGGAAAAGATCGTGCCCTATTTGGATATGCCGCTGCAGCACGGAGACCCGCGCACGCTGCGCCGGATGCGCCGACCCTCGCGACTGGAGATGATCTACGATCACGTGGAAAAGCTGCGTGCGGCGATGCCGGATATCGCGCTGCGCACCACATTTATTGTCGGCTATCCGGGCGAGACCGAAGAGGAGTTTCAGGGGCTGTTGAAATTCGCGCAGGCGATCGAATTCGACAAGGTGGGTGCATTTCCCTTCAGCCCGGAGCCAGGGACGCCGGCGGCGGCGCTGCCCGATCCGGTTCCGGAAGAAGAAAAAGAGGAGCGCTATGATCGGTTGATGGAAGTCCAGCAACCGATCAGTTTGCGCAAGAATCAGGAGCAGGTAGGACGGGTTCTCGACATCCTCGTCGAGGGCCAGGGCGAGGTCGCGGAGAGCGGGGCACCGCTGCTTTTGGGGCGCAGTTACCGCGACGCGCCGGAGGTGGACGGTCTGGTGCTTGTGCCGGGCATTGCGGGTGCGCCCGTTGGAACAGTTCTGGAGGTGCATATAAATGGTGCGTTGGAATATGATCTGGTGGGTGAGCCGTTGATCGCAGAGACGTATTCCAGCCGCACGGACCTGCTGGCAGACCTGAAGTAGGCATCACTTCACCCGGCGCGGAGACAGTTATGGCCGATCTTCTAAAGTTGGAACGGGATCTGGCCGCGCTGGAGCAGGATCCCACACTCAATGATGATAACAATCTGGCAGCGCGCTTTGCGGGCCTGAAGACGCTCGACTTCCTGGAGGAAGCGTTCCAGATACACGCCAGTCACCAGCCGGCCGCAACCGGGTTGCGACGTGTGCGCGCGTTGCAGGGCGATTTGGAAGAATGTAACCAGGATTTTTTTCGAGATTTGCGGACAGGCATCCGAACGGGAGTGGTCACACCGCGTCAACTGCGGAACCTGTTCGATAGCAACTGCCGCTACCGGCTGGACGGTAGCGAGTGGCTGCACTTCCGGGCGGAAGCCGCGGACGAGCTGGCGGCGGGGCTGTTCCACAGCGACAGCCCGCCGCAGCCGTGGGAAGGCAGCGACAGCGAAATGATCCACTACGAGTCGACGCCGGTGAGCGCGCTACTTGAACTGGTGGACCGTGTGCCGCTGACGCGCGCCGACAGATTTGTGGACATTGGCTCCGGGCTGGGCCAGGTGGCGTTGCTGGTGCACCTGCTGACAGGCGTGGAGGCGATCGGGCTGGAGGTGTTGCCGGCGTATGTGGACCATGCCCGCTGCGAAGCGGCGAGGCTGGGAATCGGCAGGGTGGCGTTCAGACAGGGGGACGCACGCAGCGCAGACCTATGTGCGGGCACGGTCTATTTTCTCTATTCTCCTTTTCGAGGAGAGATGCTGCGGGCGGTACTCGGCAGGCTGCGCCGCGAGTCATGCGAGCGGCGGTTGACTGTTTGCTCATTTGGTCCGTGTACAACGCAGATCGCGGCGGAGAGCTGGCTGACCGGTGAAGACGCGGAAATGGGCCATGAGTTCCGACTGGGGATTTTTCACAGCAGCGGCTAGAGGCGAAAACGAAAGAAGGCACCGACACGGGAACGCGCCCGCGCCGATGCCTTCCGTTTCAGATAGCTGTCAGGACTCTGAGCAGCCTGCCGGGCGACTTAGATCAGCCGCCCATGTGGAAGACCGCCATCTTCGTTTCGGTCATTTCTTCGACGGCGTACTTGGGCCCTTCTTTGCCCATGCCGCTCTCCTTGAGGCCGCCATAGGGCATCAGGTCGGCGCGCCACTGTGTACCCCAATTGACATGCAGGTTGCCAGACTCGACCTCCTGCACAAATCTCATTGCCCAATCGATATTCTGCGTGAAGATCGCCGCGCTTAAGCCGTAGTTGGTGTCGTTGGCAAGGGCGATGGCCTCGTCGATGTCGCTGACAGGGGTCACGCCGACGACGGGGCCAAAGACCTCATCGCAGGAGATCTTCATATCCGGGCTGACGTTGGAGACGATGGTCGGCTGGTACATCTGGCCTTCGCGCCCCCCGCCGAGGACGAGCTCGGCGCCGCCGCTTACAGCTTCCTCAACCCACTGATCAACGCGTACGGCGTCGTCTTCGCGAATCATCGGGCCCATTTTGGTTGCTTCGGCCATAGGGTTGCCGGTGTTGATATTTTCGACGGTCGCCTTGAAGGCGTCGAGAAAGTCACCGTAGATTTTTTCGTGGGTGACGACGCGCTGGGTGGAGATGCAGACCTGGCCGGCGTTGGAGTAACCGGAGGCCGCGGCGGCCTGCGCTACGCGTTCGGGGTCGGCGTCGGGCATAACGATGAGGGGCGCGTTGGAGCCAAGCTCCATGGTTACGCGCTTCAGGCCGGCGGTGCGGCAGATGTGCTCGCCGATGTCGCGGCTGCCGGTGAAAGTGATCTTGCGCACACGTGAATCGGCGCAGAGGGCATCGCCGATGACGGCGCCGGAGCCGGTAAGGCACTGGAGCGCCTCGGGCGGCGTGCCGGCTTCGAGGAAGATCTCGACCAGCTTCAGAGCCGAGAGCGGTGTGTCGGTGGCCGGCTTGAGAATGATGGCGTTGCCGGCGGCCAAGGCGGGACCGATCTTGTGGCAGACGAGGTGGAGGGGGAAGTTGAAGGGGCTGATGCCGACAATGACGCCGCAGGGCACGCGCACGGTAAAGCCGAACTTGCCGGCCGCGCCGGGGGCGCCGTCAAGGGGGACGACTTCGCCGCCGAGGCGCTTGGCCTCTTCGGCGGAGAGGGCGATGATTTCGACCGCGCGCGAGGCTTCGATGCGGCCTTCGGCGATGATTTTGCCCTCTTCCAGTGTGATGGTGCGGGCCAGATCTTCGTTACGTTCCTCCATCAGGTGGGCGGCTTTGTGCAGGATTTCATAGCGTTCGTAGCCGGTCAGACTGGCCATTGCTTTGACGCCGCGTTCGGCGGTTGCCAGCGCCAGCTCCACGTCGGCCGCGTCGCCTCGGGGAATGGTGTCGACGACGGAGCCGTCGAACGGGTGCAGAACTTCGATCTTTTCTGATTTGTCCACCCACTGCCCGCCAATGTGCATTTTCATCGAATTGTTCTCCTTATTGTCGGAATCTTTTCAGAATGGTTGGCTTGCTGTATCTATTTTCGCTGCGAGATTGGCGCCAGCGAACTTCACTTTAATTCAGGGCCCGGCACCCGTTTCCATTCAAGCGGCTCTGCATCACCATCATAAGTGGGGACCAGGTTTTGAACGAGTTTCTGTGCCTGCGGCGGCCAAGAGGACACCTGCGTCTGGTCACGGCTCAAGCTGGATTGGATGGGGGGCGGTGAAATCTCGAAATTGGGATGATACCAGAGCGTGATGACCGTGCGGCGTTCTCGCGTCCGGTTGGGGAAGGAGCCGTGGAGGAGCCTGGCATCGCCGATGACAAGGTCGCCGGCGCGCACTGGAACAGCCCTGTCTTCGGGCATTGGTTGATAGGCGGGATGGGATGGGT
This sequence comes from Caldilineaceae bacterium, assembly GCA_963662575.1. Taxonomy (GTDB): domain Bacteria; phylum Chloroflexota; class Anaerolineae; order Caldilineales; family Caldilineaceae; genus Bin5. The sequence continues at coordinate 2,231,915 of OY759723.1, read as the reverse complement.
CGGTGGCCCGGCTCAGCTCCTCGTTATGCGTGGTGTGGACGGAGTCATGTATACGATGGCGTTTGCGGTGGGAGCCGGCGATGACGCGCAGGCAGCCGTTCTCGATACTGGTGTCCACAAGATAGTACATGAGAAAGAGTTGGAGGGGGAGATCCGTGTAGCTGACTGGATCATTCCATGCCCACCAGTCCTGGTGCCAGAAGAGGGGCGGCGAGTGGCCAGGTTTGCTGATCACGAACCCGGACGTCCAGCGAGAATCGGGGAAGCCCAGAGAGTCCAGGGCGTCGAGTGCAGGTTGATAGGCCACGAGTTCGGCAAAAAAGGGGTCATTGTAGACACTTATCATGCTGCCTGTGGACTTGTATCTGTCGAAGTGCTCGGCGGGCTGGGCTGCGATGAGGTCGTTGCTGGCGACGCGCACGCGTTCCAACATTTCCGGTGACAAGATCTGTTCCAAGACGCAGTAGCCATCGCGTAACAGTTGGTCTCTCTTGTCGTCGAGGTTTGTTGCTCTTGTCAATCTCATGCCTTCCCTGCGCAGTGTAGCATGGAACACTTGAAAGAACGGAAACGAGGATGTGCAATCGCGCGTTTTCTGACTAGCTTAAAGAAGGAGCAACCGATTGTGGCTCCTCATCCGTGAAAGTGTTTCAATCGCAAATGAGGGCAAGAGCCCCTTCCACTTCGACTCAGAGAGACATGGCTGATTCAGCGATGGCCTCCCGCCCTAATCGACGTCCTGCGAGACAAATTTCGTCCCCTGCGGAGAATGGCGTCGATGACGGTGCCGTTCGAACGGGTGCAACCCCTCAATGTTCTGGGACCTTTCTACCCACTTTCCGAAAATGTGTTATTTTCCCGACTCTTCTCCCTTGTAGCCGGCATCGAAGCAGAATGGTTGTTTTGTTGAATGCATTTCCGCTGCGCGACTTGCGCCCACGTTTTTCACTTCAGTTCAGGCCCCGGTATACGGTTCCACTCCAGCGGCTCTTCGTCCCCTTCGTATGTGGGCACCAGTTTTTGGACGAGTTTTTGCGCCTGCGGCGGCCAGTCAACGACTCGCGTCTGTGTACGGCTCAAATTGGCCTGGACGCGGGGCGGTGATATGTCAAAATTGGGATGGTACCAAATCGTGATGACTGTGCGCCGCTCATCGGTCTGGTTGGCGTAGGCGCCGTGGAGCATCCTGGAATCACCGATCACCAGATCGCCGGCGCGCACGGGCACAGCCTGATCCTCCGACATCGGTTGATAGGCGGGATGGTTCGGGTCGGTCGCCTGCCGCAACTCATCGGTATGGGCTGTGTGCACGACATCGTGCATGCGATGGCGCTTGAGATGGGAACCGGCGATTAACCGCAGGCAGCCGTTCTCGATGCGCGTATCCACCAGGTAGTACATCAGAAATAGCTGCATTGGAATGTCCGTGTAGCTAATCGGATCATTCCATCCCCACCAGTCTTGATGCCAGAAGAGGGGCGGCGAGTGACCGGGTTTGCTGATGACAAAGCCGGAGGACCAGCGCGGCTTCGGATAGCCCAGAGAGGTCAGCGCGTCGAGGGCCGGTGGATAGGCTACCAGTTCGGCGAAAAAGGGATCATCATAGACGCTGATCATGCTGCCGGTGGATTTCTGCTCCTCGAAGTGCTCGGCAGATTGGGCTTCAATCAGGCCGTCACTGGCGGCCCGAACGCGAGCCAACATCTCAGGAGACAGCACCTGTTCGAAGACGCAGTAGCCGTCTTGTATCAGCTGTTTACTCTTGTCGCGGGCGATGGTGGTTGTTGTCATCATGCCTCCCCTGCTTAGTGTTTCATTAAATAGAAGGAAGAATGGAAGTGTTGAGGTGGAGTCACTGGTTCCCGGCTTGTTTACGTACAAAGCAAAGAAGTGCGGCGCCCCACCAGAGAGAGTGTCTCTATTGTAACAGAGAGACGGGGGACTTTCCATACTGACTTAGTGGTGCTGGAATGCTTCCAGCCGGCGTTCTGAGGTACAATCTCTGTGCTTTCTCAGGGATTTAGCAGATGGAAATCTGATAGATAGCTAAACAGATTCAGACCTATGGCGACGGGTGCTGCCAGAATCAACTTTGCCGGACAGGTGATTGATATGCTAATTGGACTTGACATAGGCACGACTTCATTGAGCGCGGTGGTGCTGGACCCGGAGAGCGGCAGCCAGGCGGCGCACCGGACAGTTGCCAATCGCGCGGGTTCTTCTCCCGGGCCTGGGCGGGCTGAGCTGGACCTGTCGAGATTGTACGAGTTGACGGTGCAGTGCCTGGCCGAATTGGTGGCGCAGGCAGATCTGGCCCCCGGCGCGATTCAAGGCATTGGCGTGACCGGCCAGCAGCACGGTGTTGCGTTGATCGGCCCGGATGCTCGCCCGGCCGCGCCGGCGATTACCTGGCAAGATTTGCGTGTGCAGCAACCGCTGCCGGGTTCAGACAGGCCGGTACTGGATCGGTTCATCTCTGACGCTGGAGGCCGCGAAGCATTCCGCAATACCGGTTGCCTGCCGGCGGCTGGATTCCTTGGACCCAGCCTTTACTGGCTTGGATTGCAAGAAGCGCTGCCCGAACCGCCCGTTACGGCCTGCTTCATTCCGGATGCTGTGGTCTCTTTCCTTACGGGCGCGACGGTGGTCTGTGAACCGACGCTGGCGGCCAGTTCGGGGATCTTCGACATCCGCGCAAACTGTTGGGATTCTACGCTGCTGGAACGGCTGAAGCTGACGGCGCGACTTTTTCCACCAGTTGGGCGGGCCGGGGATGTGGTGGGCGGTCTGCGCGCCGAGCTGGCAGAAGCCACCGGGCTGGCGGCGGGCACGCCGGTTACGGTGGCGCTGGGTGACAATCAGGCCAGTTTCATCGGCAGTGCGCCGGAGCCGGCTCGCAGTCTGCTCCTGAACGTAGGAACGGGGGGCCAGATCTCGGCCCGCACAGACAGTTTTCATTTCATTCCGGGCCTGGAAAACCGACCTTTTCCCGGTGGACAGTATTTGCTGATCGGGGGAGGGCTGTTTGGGGGACGTACATATGCATATTTGCAGCGCTTCTTCCAGCAGGTTGGCGTCCAACTTCTGGGAACGGATATGCCAGCCGACCTCTACGAACGAATGACGGAGCTGGCGGCGACGGTCCCCGCCGGCTGCGACGGGCTGCGCTGTGAACCCTTTTTCACTGGTAGCCGCACCGACCCGGGGCTGCGCGCTTCGTTCAGCGGGCTTTCACCGGACAACTTCACACCCGCCCACTTTGCGCGCGCGTTGCTGGAGGGTATGGCGGAAGGCTTTTTCACCTTCTTCGAGCAGATGAAGCCGGTGGTGGGAAGGCCGTCGCTGCTAGTGGGCGCGGGTAACGGGGTCCGCCAGAACCAGTTGCTGGCCAGGATATTGGCGCGTCGTTTCGGGAAGCCGCTGCTGATTCCAAGCCATACGGAAGAGGCGGCGGTGGGCGCGGCGGTGGCGGCGTCAGTCGGCTTGGGTATCTTCGGGGATCTGGAGACGGCCGCGGCTGCGCTGCTAGACTACGCGGACAAGGTCGAACCGTAGCAAGTAAGACCGGGGCCGCGCGGCCCCGGTCGAATGAATGATCGCCTGAGAGTTACTCCCGCACTTGCATATCGCCCAGCACAATCCACTTGTAGGTGGTCAATTCCTCCAGCCCCATTGGTCCGCGCGCGTGGAGTTTCTGCGTGCTGATGGCGACCTCGGCGCCGAGGCCAAATTCGCCGCCGTCGTTGAAGCGGGTGCTGGCGTTGACGAAAACGGCTGAGGAGTTGACGGCATCGACAAAGCGCTGGGCATTGTTCCAGTCCTGGGTGAGGATGCCGTCGGAGTGGTCCTGACTGTGCTCTTGAATGTGAGCGACGGCTTCGTCGAGCGAGTCGACCAGTTTGACGCCGAGGATCAGTGTCATCCATTCGGTGTCCCAGTCGTCCGGCCCTGCGGGGAGGACTGTTGCCCCGTGACCTGTGAGTAATGGCATGGCGTCGGGCGCCGCCCTCATCTCCACGCCGCATTCGGCCATGCGCCGCGCCAGCTTGGGCAGAAACTCGGCCGCGATCTGGCGGTTTACGAGCAGCGTATCGAGGGCGTTGCAGACGGAGGGGCGCTGGGTGCGGGCGTTGACGATGACGTCCATGCCGCGTTCCTGATCGGCGGTGATGTCGATGTAGTAGTGGCAGATGCCGATGCCGCCGGTGATGACCGGAATGGTGCTCTGTTCGCGGCAGAGGCGGTGCAGGCTGTTGCCGCCTCTGGGGATGAGCATATCAACGTAGTTGTCCATGCGCAGGAACTGGGAAACAAGCGCCCTGTCCGGGTTACCGATGTATTGAATGGCGGCGCCGGGCAGGCCCTGGGCTTTCAACGCGTCGCCAATAACTGAGACCAGCGCGAGGTTGCTGCGCAGGGTTTCTTTGCCGCCGCGCAGGATGACGGCGTTGCCGGTCTTCAGGCTGAGGACGGCGATATCGATGGTGGTGTTGGGGCGGGCCTCGTAGATGACGCCGAGGACGCCGATGGGAATGCGGCGCCGGCTGAGGCGCAGACCGTTGGGCAACAGGCGGCTTTCCAGTTCGGCCCCAACCGGGTCGGGAAGCGCGGCGACTTTGCGGGTGTCGTCGGCCAGCCCTCGAATTCGTTCCGGCGTCAGCTGGAGGCGGTCCAGAAGGGCGTCGCTGAGACCGTTGGCGCGGCCGTCGGCGATGTCCAGTTCGTTTTGCGCCAGGACCTCTGCGCTGCTGGATTCGAGAGCATCGGCAATGGCATGAAGAGCCTCATTTTTGCGCGTGGATGACAGCCCCGCCAGTTTGCGGCTGGCCTGGCGGGCGGCCTGCCCCATCGCCTCCAGGTCAACCGGCTGACCGGCAGCCTGAGAAGATTCGTTTGGGGACGGTTGCCCGGTCGTCTGATCATTTGGGGGCGAACTCTCTGCGCGTGCGCCTGGTTTTTTGACAGCTACTGTCATAAGTATCCTCCCAGCCTCTATTCCAATAGGATCATGTCATTGCGGTGGAGCGCCACCGGCCCATAGCCATAGCCCAGTCGTTCGCTGATTTCGTGCGACTGGCAGCCGCGAATGCGATTCAGATCAGCGCTGCTGTAGCGGGTGATGCCGCGCGCCAGTTCCGGCCCGTTCTTTTCCTTTACAAAGACGGCGTCGCCGCGCTCGAACTCGCCTTCCACGTCAGTGACGCCAACGGGAAGGAGGCTGTTGCCGTGATGGCGCAGGGCTTTGGCCGCGCCGGCATCCACCAAGAGACGGCCCGAAGGGGCGGGGCCGGCCAGGATCCAGCGTTTGCGATTTTCCAGGGGCGCTTCCTGTGCGGAGAAGCGTGTTCCCACGGGCTGACCGGAAACTGCGCGCAAGATCACGTCGGGCGCGTTGCCGTCGGCAATCACTACGTCGGTGCCAGCCCGGCAGGCGATGTCCGCGGCCTGTAGTTTGGTACTCATTCCGCCAATCCCGAGGCTGGAGTGTGTGTTGCCGGCGAGCGCGCGCAGGGAATCGTCGATCGTTTGTACTTCAGGAATCAACTGTGCGCTTGGATCGGTGCGCGGGTCGGCCGTAAAGAGGCCCTCCTGGTCGGTCAACATCAGCAGCAGGTCAGCGTCGGTTAACACGGCCACCAGCGCCGAGAGATTGTCATTGTCGCCAACCTTGATCTCTTCGACAACCACGGCGTCGTTTTCGTTGACGACTGGAACGATCCGGTGCTTGAGCAGGGCACTGAATGTGTCGCGGGCGTTGAGGAAACGCTGGCGGTTTTCCGTGTCCGCCCTGGTCAGCAGAATCTGCCCGACATGGATGCCATAGATTTCGAAGAACCTCTCCCACATGAGCATCAGGCGGCTCTGGCCGACAGCGGCCAGCATCTGGCGGCTGGACAGCGTATCGGGCAGTTCGGGGAATCGCAGGCGCGCCCGCCCGGCGGCTTGTGCCCCGGAGGTACAGACAATCAATTCCTTTTTCTGATGATGGAGCGACGCTACCTGACGGGTCAGTTCCACCATCTGCGGTTGGTTGAGGAAACGGGTGCCTTTGGTCAGTACACCTGTGCCCAACTTTACGACGACTTTGCGATACATCTTTCTCAGCTTGCAAGAGAAGTGGAAACTGTTCACCAATTGCCCATTAGGCAGTTCGTGATCACATGAATAACGGTAACAGTATAATGCAGTGAGGAACGATTCGGCAATCATTTCCGGGACAAGATTCATGAGCGCGCGGCAACTGCCAGCCATATGCAGTGTTCAATCTCGTTCGAGTTCTTAGTTTTCGGGTAACTACTAAGCCGTATGCGACGCCTGTCTTGACAGGCCCTTCATGCCCGCCGCCATGCAGGCTATCTCACCGTGTATTCGTTGTCAGCCGCCACCCTGGCTGAGCCGCACAGCTGGACTTACGGCGAACGGTCGATGAGGCATGTTTTTGGAGGGCGGCGTTGTGGGGGCGCAGCTCCTGCACAAGGGAGGGCCGAAGGCCCGACCGCCCATAGATCAGGGGGGAATGAAGAGAAGTGAGGGACGCTTGCGGTCACAGGGTGAAACCGTTTTGGACATGCGCGACTTGGACAGGGATGGGCAGATACAGCGAGCCAGAGGGAGTTGGGTAGGCTAGCTATTTTTGCGGCGCGTTGTGGAGAAGAAACGGGGAGGGGCAGTCACGCCATGGCTGGGATGCGTGCCATGAAATGTAACCGTTTTTGTTGAGTATTTTGCATGTGCTAAGATAATTGCAAGACTGCGTGCGCCAAGCAGGAAGATGCACTCCTTGCCCGGCCGCAGAACTATCGCATCTGGCGCGGCAGCCCAAAGGCCGGGTTCGCCCGCTGCCGACTCCCGGCAATTTGACTGTTGGCGGAAATCCGGCGACTTGGCAACGGGCAATAGAGAGCATTTCCCCGGACTCAACCGCGGAACGCAGGAGATTGACATATAGGCGGTCGCTTCGGCATATCTACGCGAAGCGACCGCTGGCACTAGGCACCCGTTAATACACAGGATTCGTGTTCAAAGCACCGCTTTGTGAAAGCGGCGCGAAATGGAGGAAAAGGTAAATGGGACGGTCTTCTTTTGATTATGATGAGCCGCGCCAACCCAGGCCGAGGCCGGCTTCCGGTATGCGGAGGATCGCCACGGCCATTGTTTCGCTTGTTGTGATTCCCGCTCTGATCATCGTGGCACTGCTGCTGCCGCCGATCAGTCTGATTGATCGCATCCAGTTCCTCTCTTTTACTACGATTGACAGGAACGGGGGTTCGCTGATGGACCCGGATGGGACGACGATTGTTTTTCCTCCGGAGAGTGTATTTGAGGCCTTTCGGATCAGCCTTGACAGCATTCCGCGTGCGGAGTTTCTGAGTGGGAACGCGGGACAGGATTGGACGACTGCCCGCGATGCGCTGGCCGTTACGGGTCTGGAAGCCAAAAGCCCGATCTACCAAGTGGATGTGCGCGGCGGAAGCTTGGGGCAGAGCATCGTGCAGATCCCGATTCCCAATGACAGCCAGCCATACGAAACGCTGGAACTGTACAGTTGGGATGGGGACAGTTGGGAATTTGTGCCCAGCGCCATCCTGGCCATGGAAGACCGGATTGAAGCGCGCGTTGACGGCCCGCCTCCGTCCAATTTTGTTGTGATGCAGACCGGCGCGCCGCCGGCGCGAGTGGGGACGAACATTGGGGTCGCCGAGATGGCGCCAACCAGTCTGGCAAATGCTGCCATTACCACTCTGGGCGTGGCCGGTTATTACCTGCGGGGGGACGGTGCACTGGATATTGTGCGCACCACTGCTCCTGTTGGCAACTATGCGATCGTGCCGGTCCTGCGCAACTGGCAGAGTGGGGAAGCTCCACGCAGCGACTTGCTCCACAACATGCTGGTGGAATCGGGCCAACAGCAAAATCAGATTGCGGCTATCACCGGTCTTTTAACGCAGTACAGTTATCCGGGCGTCATCATCGACTATCGCGGTATGGAAGCGACGCTTGCAGGTGAGGCAGAGTTCACGCGCTTCATCGAACTTCTGGCTGAACGACTGCACGCGCCCGATATGAATCGCTGGCTAGCTGTGCGCGTGGAATCGCCTCAGCAGATTTCGGCGGTTGCGTGGAACACACGCGGTTACGACTGGGAGGCCCTGGGCAGCGTAGCTGACCGCATTCTGATTCCGGGTCCGGCCGACCCCATGGCGTATCAGCTGGGTGGGCAGATGGGAGCCTTGCTGGCATACGCCACGGACCAGATTGACCGGCAGAAGGTGCAGGTGGAACTGCCGGGCATGTCGGTGGAACGGAGCGGAAACCAGCTGTGGCTGAAGGGCTATCAGCAGGCCCTTCAACCATTGGTCGCCCAGATCCGGCTGGGGGGAGAAGATGGGGTGATCATGCCAGGCGCAGATGTTCAGGTAGCGGCAGTAAACCCGCGAATTTCTCGCCCGCTGGCCTGGGATGATGCGATTGGCGCCTATGTGTACGCGTACACTGACGACCAGCAGATGGAGCGCGTCGTTACGATAGAGAACAGCAGCAGCTTTGCCCGCAAACTCAACTTGCTGGAGCGATACCAAGTGACGCAGGTGATGGTGCGGGATGCGGATTCAGGGGATGTGGACCCGGACCTGTGGGAGGTCGCCCGCCAGTTCCAGACGGGTGGGGGGGTGAATACGGCGCCGGCGATGTTAAAGATATCCTTCAGGATTCTCCACCCTGATGGCGGGGTGATTGAAGAGGTGACGGTCCCGATCGAGAACCCAGTATACACATTCATGGCGCCGCCTGGTGAGGGCGATATCCATGTCGAGGCGCAGGTGGTGCAGATCTCGAATTTTGGTAGCAGCATGGCGGCCAGCCCGCAGAACAAGGTAGCGCTGAGCCTGGCGACGCCGACGCCGGTGGCAACGAACACGCCGGTGCCGACAGCCACGCCTGAAGTGTCAAGGCTGGTCAGCACGCAGAACACAAACGTCCGTGAAGGGCCGGGCACGAACTATCCGATCGCCGGCCAACTCAGCGCCGGTCAGCCTTACCTCATTTTCGGGAAGAACCAAGAGGGAAGTTGGTGGCAGATCGATATTGGCAATGGAAATAAGGGTTGGGTGTTCGCTGAACTGACGACTGCCAGCGGTCCGCTGGACGCTGTGGCCGTAATTACTGATATTCCGGCGCCGCCGGCTGCGGCGCCTGCTGCGGTAGCGCCGGCGCCTGCTGGAGGCGGCAGTTTCGGTTATGGGGTCCAGGCCCACATGGTCCACAACAACCAGGCCGGCCAGGTTATGCAGAAGACGAGCGAGATGGGCTTTGGTTGGGTGAAGCAGCAGATCGAATGGAAGGTCTTTGAGCAAAACCAAGGGCAGTACGATTGGGGGTCGATGCAGGGCATCATCGACGCGGCCAATAACGCCGGCATAAGTCTACTATTCAGCGTGGTCAATGCGCCGCCCTGGGCGCGCGAAGGAGGTTTCGAACCGAATGTGGGCGGACCACCGGCAGATCCGAACACGTTCGCCAGATTCCTGGGGGCGATGGCCGGCAAGTATTGCGGCTCTTCTTTGAAAGCGATTGAGGTTTGGAACGAGCAGAATCTGCATTACGAATGGGGCAACCTGCCCTTGGATCCGGGCAAATATGTGGCGCTATTGAGACCGGCCTACACGGAGATTAAGAGGGCGTGCCCGTCGATGTTGGTGATCAGCGGCGCGCTGACGCCGGCGGCCAGCAATGGCGCGCCGCAGAGCAGGGGCGGTATCGCGGCGATGGATGATTTTGAATACCTGGAAAAGATGTTCCAGGCGGGCCTCAACAACTACGCGGACGGCATCGGCGCGCATCCCAGCGGATACAACGTGCCCCCCCAATACACATGGCAACAGGGATGTGAGGCGATTCAGATCCATGGTAACAGCGGCTTCAACGGCGCCTGCGACAGCCCACATCACTCGTGGAGCTTCCGCAGCACGATGGAGGGCTATCGAAACATAGCGGTTACGTACGGGGCCGGCAACAAGCGCATTTGGCCGACCGAATTTGGCTGGGCGGCCGGTGGCGCTTTTGACCCGCGTTATGGGTACGCCAACGACAATTCATACGAGGAACAGGCGGCATGGACGGTTGAGGCCTATAGGATGATGAAGAGTTGGGGTTGGGTGGGCCCGGCGATTCTGTGGAATCTGAACTTCCGCGTGGTGGCTGATGGCACTGAGAAGGCCCAGTGGGGGATTGTGACTAATAGTTGGAACAACCTTCCGGTCTTCAATGCGCTGCGGGACATGCCGAAGTAAGGTAAGCCGCGCGCGATATTGAATCAAAAAATAGAGTGCAGATTGCCGCCGATTAGCTTGGCGGCAATCTGTTTACGGGGCAATAGGCAGACAGGGATCGCATTATTTTCTGCCTGTCGCCAGACCCTCACATCCCCTGACCCCAGCGCAGAGCGAAGTTGAAATACTGCAGCCTTCCGAACAGTTTTTCGATAGCGGCGCAGCTCTGCTTGGCTCGCAATCGCAGTCGCGGAAGAAAAAGAGGGCGAAGAAATTAGGCAGAGCAAGCCCGGGCCAGCGACTCCTGCCATCTTCACGCCAGATCTGGTCTGCTTCCCCGTTCGTCAAACAGTCGTTGACAAGTTTAATGCTATTTCTTATACTACGACACAGTTTTGGTGCTTAGCTGTCTTATCTTGCCGATGGTTTGGTTTGTCACCTCCATTCGACCAAGGACCCTGCCAAACCCTTCCTTTCTTCTCAATGCTCCAGACAACTATTGGCCGAGTGTAACCCTCGGTATGGTGCATTCAGGCCAGCAGGTTGCCAGATCCCGCGGGGCAGGTTCCGCGTCAGCGGACCATAGGTTCATCAGAAACGCGCCTCACGCCTATTTGCTAACGCTTCCAACGTTTCCCAAGGAGAGAAACATGAATAGAGATGACATTCAGTTTCGGCTGGCAGAGGGAGATCGGCTGCTATTGGACGGCGCTACCGGATCGGAGCTGCAGCGCCGCGGCGTCAATGTTTCCAAAGGCGTGACCTCGGAGGGGGGTCTGGGCGCATGGTCGGCGACGGCGATGGGAGACGCGCCGGACCTGGTACGCGAGGTCCATGAAGATTACCTGCGCGAGGGCGCCGATATCATCACGACCAATAGCTTTTGGACCAATCGTGAGCGGCTGGGGATGGTGGGTCTGGCCGACAGGATGGAAGAGTATACGCATTTGGCGGCGGAGATCGCCTGCGAGGCACGCGACCGGCTCAATCCGCAGGCGTATGTGGCCGGCAGCATGGCCCCGCCGGGCTGGGGGGATCTGACGAAGGAGTTCAGCGACCAGTCGGCGGTGCTGGCGGCGGGAGGTGTGGACATCATCTTACTCGAATACGTAGGATCTGTGGCGGACTGTGTTCAGGCAGTCCAGGCCGCTTCGAGGACCGGTCTGCCGATCTTCCTGGGACTCAAGCATGTCACGTTGGAAGGAACCAACTCTGCCGGCGAAACTTTCGAGCAACTGGCTCGTTCCCTGGAAGGCCACAGGGTCGATGCGATTCTGCCGATGTGCAGCCGACCTGAGGAGATTTCGGCCTCTTTGCCCATGCTGCGGGCGGCCTTCGACGGACCGGTCGGCGCCTATGCGAACATTGGCTACAATCAGTCGTCAGAACGTCCAGAGTTCCCCAAGCGACAGTGGCACGTGATCGAGACTGACGACTATCCCCCGGACCGATATGCCGAGTTTGCGAGTGTGTGGCTTGACATGGGCGCGCAGGTCATCGGCGGCTGTTGCGCAACGGGGCCGGAGCATATCGCGGCGATACGACCGGTCGTGAAAGGGCTTGAAAAAGAGAAGGCTTTGGATTCCTGACGCAGCTCGGCGGAAGCCCTGCGCTGGTATTTGGAACAGGAAGGAGATCGCTCCGGCTCATGAAGGGAAGGGAGGTGGTAGACCCGTAAATCAGATTCGAAATCCTGAAGGCTCTTCAATGGCAAGGAGGAAATCTGATGGGAAAGTATCTTAGGTTAGCCAATCTGATCGTCATTTTATCGATTCTGCTCAGCGCGTGTGCCCCCGCAGCAGTTCCCGCGGCAGCGCCGCAGGAGGCGTCGGCCTCCGATTCCGCCTCGACCGACCCCGGGAAACCGGCCGACATGGCGGCGAACCAGGAACTGACCGTGGGCAGGGTCTTTTATTTTGCGGGCCACATTAATGAAGCCGCCTGGTATGACGGCACCAATGTCCTGGGCGGCGGCCTTTTGGAGAGACATCCTGACGGCAGCATCCGCCCATGGGCCGCCGACTCGTGGGACGTCAGTGACGATGGCACGACTTACACCTTCAACCTTCGTTCCGATTTGACGTGGTGTACAGGTGAACCAGTTACGGCCCAGGATATCAAGAAGGGCTGGGAGTGGCTCAATATCCAGTTCAAGTGGGCCAAGGATTACGCCTGGTACATGGTGGAAGGCATTGACGAATTCCTCGAGGCAACAGCAGATGTGGGCCCCTGGGACTTTGACCAGCAAGACGATGCCGAAATCAGCGGCCTGGTTGCCTTGGATGACCACACGCTTCAGGTCAATCTTAAGGGTGTAACACCGGCGTTCATTGACGTCACATCTTCGGGTGTACTGGGTACCTGGGGGCTTCTCGACCCTGCGCAGATCAGACTCGGTACGGCGGAGGCGCCTTGGCATGAACATCCCGACTATTGCGGCGGCTTCGGTCCCTTCATGGTGGAATCCTACGACCCGGAAGAGGACGTTAGCGTGCTGGTTCCCAACCCCCACTACGTGCTGGGCCCGCAGCCATTGCTGGACAAGATCACACTGAAATCCATCCAGGACCGGCAGACGCAGTTGGTGCTCTACGAAAGCGGCGAACTGGACATCGCGATGCCTTCGACCGCTGACTTCGCCCAGTTTGCCAGCGATTCCAACCACCCTCTGAGTGACCATGTACAGGGTTTCGGTCTTGCCGGTTTGCAGTGGCTTGAATTCGATGTCTCGGCGGAGCCGACAAACGATCCCAAGATCCGCGAAGCGATCTATTACTCAATCGATCTGGACCTGATCCATGAGACGGTCTACCGCAACCTGCGGCGGCGCGCGACAAGTATCATTCCCGATGGACCGTTTTACCGCGAGGACCTGCCTGCGTACTGGCAGGCGGACCCGGAACGCGCCAGGCAGGCAGTAGCCGATTCCACCTACGGCAGCGCCGAGAACGTGCCGCCCATCCTCTACTGGTCCCGCTATCCTGACCCTGAATGGCCGCAGCTGGCCCAGGCAATCCAGCAGATGGTGAAGGATGCAACCGGCCTGGAGATCCAGATCACGGTTGCCTCCAGTATGGAGGCAACTGAGAGGGTAAAATTCCAGATCTGGGAGGACAGCTACGGAACTTTCTCCCTGGACGCCCAGGCCTGGGGCTCTTACAACTTTGCCAGCGATTCTTTCATTGCTACGCGCCATACGCATTGGGGGGATGAGCATACCGATGCGCTGCTGGCGGAAATCGAGTCGAATCCGAACGAGGCCGAGCGCATTGAGGCCTGGACAGAGTTCGAGGATGTCGTGTTTGGAGAGTACTGGATGATCCCATTGTACTGGCCGACCGGCAGATTCCTGGTGAGGCCGAACGTAAAGGGCGTTGCCTTCGATCCCACTTTCCGTTGGATCAACGCTGAATACATGTACATCGCCGAGGAGTAACACCTGTACGGCAGCGGTGGAGAGAGTTGGCCTTTCTGCACCGCTGCCGCGGCACCGATGAAGGCAAGAGCGAGGGAGATTGACAATGCAAGCCGGTCGACCTGCAGACACGTCGGAGGCATTCTTCGAAGATGTGCATGTGGTGAAGTTGCCGAGGCAAAGATTCGGCTATCGCGGGAATGTGGGCGATATCGCAGAGTTCAGTGATGGACGACTGTTGCTATCCTACACATGCAACGATGACAGCCCTGTTGATAGCATTATGGTTGGTGACATCATGGGACGGTTCTCAAATGACCAGGGCAAGAGCTGGGGTGAACCGTTCATACTGATTGGCCGCCCAAGGCCAACTCGCAAGGATGAGGGATACTGGCACCCCAGTTTCCTGCGCTTGGCGAACGGCCAGCTGCTCTTGTCCTACATTTACTTTGCCGGGTCGCTGCCGCGATACGCACACTCCTACTACCGCCGCTCGACCGACGACGGCGCGACTTGGGGCGACCAGCTGATCGTCACGCCCCACGCCGGGACAAATCACGTTTTCAACGACAAGCTGATCCAGCTGTCCTCGGGCCGGATTCTCGCCCCTTGCGAGAGGGAGATCAGTGAAGAAGGCGGCGACCACCGCGGCTACGTCAGCTTTGTTTTTTACTCCGACGACGACGGTTATTCCTGGCATCAGTCGGAGAACGTCGTCGATACGCTGCCGGTGGAGGCGCAGGAGCCGCACGTGGTCCCTTTGAATGACGGCCGTCTGATGATGCTGTGTCGGTCGTACAGCGAATACATTGTCCGATCCTACTCCGAAGACGAGGGGGTTACTTGGTCGCCAGGCGAGCATGTGCGCGGTTTGAAGCTCTCCAGCAACTCGTCGGCACTCAATGTCAAGCGGATCCCATCTACCGGCGACCTGCTGTTGCTGCGCTCGACGGACACCAAGAACAGACTGCGGACGCCATTCGTCTCGGCAGTCTCTACGGATGAAGGCCGCACCTGGATCCACGAACGGTCGATCGGTTCTGATCCCGAAGACGACTATGGCTATCCGAGTCTGACCTTTGTGAACGACTTGGCGCTGGTCAGCTACCATAAACGGGACGGCATCTACGTGGCGCGCATCGGAATCGACTGGTTTTACGGAAAATAGGTCCGAGTGCTGGGGGTATACGATCAAGGCTTCTGGCCGCGCTGCTGGCAATAGAAACTGCGAGAGTGAATTCCTCACGGCTTGTCGCGGGGTCTGTTGGTCGTTGCTGCCAAACATCGGCGGTGAGCAGCCATGATCGGCTATTTCATCAGGCGCCTTGGTGCAATCGTGCCGACGCTACTGGTTGGCATCTTCGTCGCCTTTGCCCTGACCTATTTCGGTCCTGGCGACCCGGTCAGTGTCTTTTTGGAGCAGCAAGGCAGGTTGAGTGAGGAAGCTTATGAAGCCTTGCGCAGGCAATATGGGCTGGACCGCCCGTTCCTGGTGCAGTTCGGCGACTACGTCACCGGTCTCGTGCGGGGCACGTTCGGCAAGTCGATCTGGGCCGGCGGCCGCCCCATCGAGGTGATGATCCGGCGAGCGCTGCCGGTCAGTGTGCAACTCGGCTTCGTGGCTTTTCTGATAACGGTAGGGACGGGCATTCCCCTGGGGATCTTCGCGGCCTTGAGACAGAATACGCTGATTGACTACGCGATTGTGTCGGCGTCGGTCGTGGTGTCCTCGATCCCAACCTTTGTATTGGCGCCGATGCTAATGATTCTGTTCGTGCTGGTGATCCCTGTTCTGAAGAACCCAATCGGCTGGGGCGGTATATTCGACGTGCGGATTGTGCTGCCCGCATTCTGTATTGCGGTGGGGCCGCTGATGGGGATCGTGCGCCAGGCGCGGAGCGCGGTGTTGGAGGTCATCAGGCAGGACTATGTGCGCACCGCCTACGCCAAGGGGCTGCCGCGACGGATGGTCATCTGGAGGCATATTTTTCGCCACATCCTGACGCCCCTGTTGTCGGTCGGCGTGGGGCTTTTCGGTGGGATCCTGCAGGGCTCTATCTTCGTTGAACGCGTTTTCAACATTCCGGGTTACGGCGCCCTCAGCTTTCAGTCCTTCGTGGCGCGAGACTTTCCTGTCATCCTGGCGACGACGGTGGTGGCGGCGATCATTGCAATGTCCTTGAATCTGGCGCTCGATATTTCCTATGGGCTGGTTGACCCGCGAGTCCGACTAGGCAGACGTGTCGAGGAGGTTTAGTTGTGGACAGTGAGGCTACCTCCGCCAGCCAACTGTTTCGCCACGAGGAACGCAGCCTGGTTCGCGATGCCGTGCGCAAGTTGGTTGCAAACAGGTTGGCGATGATCAGCCTCTTTGTCATCATTTTCATCTTTTTTATCGGCATCTTCGGACCCTACCTAGCGCCGCAGGATTATCTTGACCAGGATCTGCGGGCGTACAATCAAGGGCCAAGCCGCGAGCACCTGCTGGGCACAGACGAATTGGGGCGTGATATGCTGTCGCGCCTGCTTTGGGGTGGACGGACGGCGATCATGGTGGCTGTCGTAAGCACCTCTATTTCCTATCTAATCGGTATTCTCTTCGGCACGCTGGCGGCCTATCGCGGGGGGCTTACCGATGCCGTGTTTGTGCGCATCGTTGATCTGTTCGACAGCTTTCCCCATATTCTGGTGGCGATGCTGCTGGCGTCCACGCTGAGGCCATGGGTCCTGCGGCTGGCACGGGAACTTGAGACAACGCAGGGAATCGGCTTTCTTGCAGAAAACACTGTCTATATTGACTACCTGGTTGTCTTTGGCTCGCTGTCGATGATTGGCTGGGCTGGTATCGGCCGCCTGATCCGCGGTCAGGTGCTGACGTTGCGGGCGACCGATTTTGTCCTGGCTGCCCGCTGTGTGGGGGCCAAGGAACGTTGGGTTATATTGCGGCATCTTGTGCCAAACGCTATCGGCCCGGTGATCGTGGCTTTGAGCAGCAGCTTCGGCGGCGCGATGATGTACGAGTCGAGCCTCAGTTTCATTGGCATCGGCATCCAGCCCCCTGGGGCCAGCTGGGGCAACATGATTGTCCTGAGCATGGGACAGTGGCGTTATTATCCCCACTTGGTGCTGATGCCTGGTATCCTGTTGATGTTGGCAATCATCGCTTTCAACTTCTTCGGCGATGGTCTCAATGACGCTTTGAATCCGCGCGCCCTGACACCTGAGAGGAGTTAGGCTGATACGGAGGACAAGATGGCAGTGCCTCTGCACTAGCTTTTTGAGGGAGCCGGCTGTCTGGACAGTGGAGAAAGAGAAGGCTATCGTGGATGGGCCGTGCGTAGGCTACGCGAAGATGTCATGAAAGACCCGAACCACAGGTTCAGACTCGGGGCACTCCCGCCTCGCGGAAGAGGGTGTGCAGTTCGGCAAGGAGTTCAGAAGACAGCCGTGTATAGGGCGGACGCGGCGGGCCGACTTTGAGGCCTACCGCTTCCATCGCCGCCTTTATGAACGGTCCCTCGCCCTCGGTATATTTGACTGCCTGCTCCACTCAGGCCGACCACTTCCACTTGAATGCAGCAAGCGTTACGTGTGCGTCCTCGTATTTTCCCGCCTCCAACTGGCGCCAGATCTTGCGGGGATACTGAGGCCAGAATCCGCTGAGGTGGGTGACGAACGCTCTTGAGCCATACATATGGCTGAGCAGGTGATGGCCCTCGTTGTCGACCATGGCCACCGTGTCTTTGAACGCAATTATAGTGTCACGGAAGAGCGCCATATCGGCTGAGGCCCACTTGATTGCGCCGACGGTGGGGATCGACGTCAGCCGGTCCAGCAGTTCGCGGCTCATGTGGATGCCGTCCCAGGGCGTGTGGTAGACCATGAGGGTTACACTGGAGTGGTCGGAAACCAGTTTGAAAAGGTTGTAGATGTCTCGTTCGGTGGAAGGGTAGTAGTAGAGTTGACCCAACTGGGCGGCGGCGACGCCGACTTCTTCAGCGTAGTTGGCGAGGTCGAGGATGACCCGGAAATCGGTGTGCTGAATACTGGTCATGATCGGCACCTGGCCCTGGGCAGCTTCGAGCGAGGCGTCCATGACCGCTTTGCGTTCGTCCACATTCAGGGTTGGGAACTCGCCGCCTGCCGCGCCTACCAATAGGACGCCGTCACCGGTGGTGACACCGCCTTCGATCATGAAGCGGATATTGTCTTGCAAAGCGGCCAGATCGAGTGAAAAGTCCTCTTTGAACGGTGTCGCAACCGCCACTACTGGTCCGCGCAGCCAGTCACGGATATTTTTGCGATCCATAGTGCATCTCCACTGTTGACCCGCCATTCCCTGAAACTTGCTCTGTGTCTGCCATTATCTACCGGCACGCGAGAAAATCCTAACGAGCCGTTTTGTTCATGTCCAGGAACACAGGCAGATCCCAGTGGACAGATACACACAACAAAAAGGCCGGGTCTTCATGTGCGAAGACCCGGCCTGAATTCTTTTTCTGCAAGAAGGCGCTACCCTTAATCCTCCACGAAGGCACCCGGTCGGCTGCTGCGGCGACGGCGGGCGACCTTCAATCTCAGTTGGCTGCGGCGGTAGGCGATCTCTACGGGGCGGCGCTCCTCGGGCGACCGCGTGCTAAGTGCCTCTTCGGCGCTTTGCATGGCGGCTTCGGCGCGGGCGATGTCGATCTCATCAGCACGCTCAGCCGAGCGCGCCAGCACGATCACCTTGTCCGGCCGTACTTCGACTACGCCGCCACTGACGACGATGTATTCGGGCTCGCCGTCGGCGCTATGCAGCGTGATTTCACCGATATTCAGCGTGGTGAGCAAGGGGGCGTGGCCTGCCAATACGCCCATCTCGCCCTCGACGCCGGGCAAGGTGATCATCTGGACAGCGCCGCTGTACAGCTGCCGACTGGGGGTTACAATTTCGACCTGTATCGTCATTACTCCTGCCTCAGTTGTTCACCCTTTTCGACCGCTTTTTCGATGGCGCCAACCATATAGAAAGCCTGCTCCGGCAGATCATCATACTTCCCGTCCAGAATCTCACGGAAGCCGCGCACGGTTTCTTCGATTCTCACGTACTCGCCAGGCTGGCCTGTGAACACCTCGGCCACGTGCATCGGCTGGGTGAGGAAACGCTGAATCTTGCGGGCGCGGGCGACGATGACCTTGTCATCTTCGCTCAACTCTTCGACGCCGAGAATGGCGATAATGTCCTGCAGGTCCCGGTAGCGCTGGAGCGCCTGCTGCACCTCGCGGGCCACGTTGTAATGCTCTTCGCCGACGATGAGCGGGTCGAGGATGCGGCTTGTGGAGCCAAGCGGGTCCATGGCCGGGTAGAGAGACTGCTCGGCCAGGGCGCGTTCCAGTGTAATGGTGGCGTCCAGATGGGCGAATGTTGTGGCCGGCGCGGGATCGGTGTAGTCATCGGCGGGCACGTAGACCGCTTGCATCGATGTAATTGAACCGGTATTGGTGGAGGTGATGCGCTCTTGCAACTGACCCATATCGGTACCCAGCGTTGGCGCGTAGCCAACTGCGCTGGGCAGGCGTCCCAACAGAGCAGATACCTCTGAACCGGCCTGCACGAAACGGAAGATGTTGTCGATGAAAAGGAGGACATCGCGGCCCTCATCGCGGAAATACTCGGCCATGGTCACGCCGGTAAGGCCGACGCGCAGGCGGGCACCCGGCGGTTCGTTCATCTGCCCGAAGACCATCACGGTCGAATCGATCACGCCCGAATCGCGCATTTCGTGCCACAAGTCATTGCCCTCGCGGCTGCGTTCGCCGACACCGGCGAACACGGAGTAGCCGCTGTGGTACTCGGCGACGTTGTTGATCAACTCCTGGATGATGACGGTCTTGCCGACGCCGGCGCCGCCGAAGATGCCGGTCTTACCGCCCTTGGTAAAGGGGGCGATCAAGTCGACGACCTTGACGCCGGTCTCGAACAACTCAGCTTGCGTGCTGCGGTCGGCGAAGCTGGGCGGTTCACGATGGATCGAATAGTGGTCGGTGGCGTCCACTTCGTCGTCGCTGTCGATAGGGTTGCCGGCGACGTCGAAGATGCGGCCCAATGTCCCGGGGCCGACGGGCACGGTGATGGGTGCGCCATCGGAGTAGCCTTCCATACCGCGGCGCAAGCCGTCTGTGGAGCTCATGGCCACGGCGCGGACGGCGCCGTCCCCGAGATGCTGCTGCACCTCGCAGACCAGGGTCGAGTCATCGTCGAGGTCGACATAGACGGCATCGTAGATCTCAGGCAGGGTATCGCCTGTAAAGGAGAAATCAACAACCGGACCGACAACGCTGGACACGGAGCCGCTAAAGCGGCCATTGCTTCCGTTTTCTGACATAGTATGCTCCGTTCTGCTATGGGAAGGGGCCTTCCAGCCCGCTCAACTCTATTCCAGGCCGATTGAACCGCCTATAATGTCCATCAACTCACGGGTAATGCCTTCCTGGCGCGCCTTGTTGTAGGTCAATGTCAACTCGTCGACGAGTTCATTGGCGGCTTCGGTGGCGTTGCGCATGGCAACCATGCGCGCCGAGTGTTCGCTGGCGATGCTCTCGTACATTGCCTGCAAGATCTGCACTTCGATGAAGCCGATCAGTACCTGCTCCAACACGGCCTCGGCGCTTGGCTCGAAAATATAGTCGGGCGGCATCGTAACGGTTTGCTCGGCCGGGATGACCGGCAAAATCTGCTGCGCTGTGGGCCGTTGGAGCAGTGTGTTGACAAAATCGGTGAAGATGAGATGGACCTCGTCGAAGCGAGCCGAGCGGAAGTCGTCGATGACAGTGCGGGAGATGGGGCCGATGTCGCCGGACGAGGGGGAATCGGGCATATTGGTGTATTCGGCGCGGATGACCGGATCGTAACGCAGAAGCCAATCGCGGCCTTTCCTGCCCACGGCAACGACTTCTACCTCGCGCCCCTGGTCACGCTGCTCCTTGACGAAGGCTGCACTTTGACGCAGTACATTGGCATTGAAGCCGCCGGCCAGCCCGCGATCGGCCGTGATCAGGATAACCCCGACCCGTTTCACTTCGGCTCTGGAGGTTATAAGCGCATCCATGTCGCCGCCGCTACTGTGCAGACGGGCGATGTCGCTGAGCACTTCGAGGGCCTTTTCCGCATAGGGGCGGGTCGCCAACACCTGCTGCTGGGCACGCCGCATCTTGGACGCAGCCACGGCTTCCATCGCTCTCGTGACCTGAGAGATGTTTCTGACCGAGCGGATGCGACGGCGAATCTCACGTGTGCTTGCCACCAATGCCTCCTCAACTGCAGTGATCAGTGGTTGGTTGCCAGGTCACTGCACAGGTCACTGACAATTGATCACTGGTTTATTCGGACCCACTCCAGCTACTGTTGAACGTTTCCAGGGCCAAGCGCAGCGAATCGAGCGACTCATCGGGAAGATCTTGAGAGCGCAGGATGGCCTGACCTATCTCCGGATGGTTGGCATCCATGTAGGCGTGCAGCTCCAGTTCCCAGCGCTTGACATCGGTGACGGCGATGTCGTCGACATAGCCGTTTGTCACGGCGAAGAGATTCATGACCTGCTTGTCCAACTGCAGAGGCTCGTACTGGGGCTGCTTCAAAGTTTCCTGAATGCGCTGGCCGCGATTGAGCTGGCGCTGGGTGGCGGCGTCCAGGTCGGAGCCGAACTGGGCAAAGGCGGCCAACTCGCGGAACTGGCTAAACTCCAGCTTCAGGCGGCCGGCCACGCCTTTCATCGCCCTGGTCTGGGCGGCACTGCCCACGCGGCTTACGGAAAGGCCGACGTTCATGGCAGGGCGGATGCCGGCGTAAAAGAGGTCGCCTTCCAGGAAGATCTGGCCGTCGGTGATTGAAATAACGTTTGTGGGGATGTATGCAGACACGTCGCCGGCCTGGGTTTCGATCACCGGCAGCGCGGTCAGGCTGCCGCCGCCGAACTCCTCATCCATGCGCGCGGCCCGTTCCAGCAGGCGGCTGTGCAGGTAAAAGACGTCGCCGGGATAGGCCTCGCGGCCGGGTGGACGCCGCAGCAGCAGCGATACCTGGCGGTAAGCCTGGGCGTGTTTGGAGAGATCATCGTAGACAATCAGCGCGTCGCGCCCCTGCTCCATGAATTCTTCGCCCATTGCACAACCGGCGTAGGGCGCCAGGAACTGCAAGGCGGCCGGGTCTGCGGCAGATGCGGTCACGACAATTGTATGGTCCATCGCGCCGTGATTCTCCAAAATGCCCACTACCTGCGCCACCGTAGACTGCTTCTGACCGATGGCGACGTAGATGCAGATCAGGTCTTTGCCCTTTTGATTGATTATCGTATCGATGGCTAGAGCGGTTTTGCCGGTCTGGCGGTCGCCGATGATCAACTCCCGCTGGCCGCGGCCGATGGGAATGAGGGCGTCAACGACGGTGACGCCGGTTTCGACGGGGGTGTCTACCCAATGCGCCGCACGACGCCTGGGGCGATGCGCTCCACTGGGCGAGTCTCGGTTGCGTCAATGGGGCCTTTGCCGTCGAGGGGTTGTCCGATGGCGTTGACAACGCGGCCGATCAACTCGTCACCGACGGGGACGGAAGCGAGGCGGCCGGTGCTGCGCACCAGGTCTCCCTCTTCGATTTCGGTGTATTCACCCATGATGATGATACCGACGGAATCGGTGTTCAGGTTTTGGGCGATACCGAGTACACCTGTCTTGGTGAACTCGACCAACTCACTTGCCATGACCCCTTGCAGGCCGGAAATGATGGCGATGCCGTCACCGACTTCGACGACTTCGCCCACATCGACGCGGCTGGGGGCCGGCGTGAAGTTGAGGATCTGTTGCTTAAGCCGGTCGGTAAATTCCTGGGTCAGTTCCTCAGTCTGAACTGCCATAAGCGCTGTCCTTTATTGTAAGTTTTCAGTTTTGGGTTCCTGGCAGGCGTCTGCCGTTGTTCTTCAAGAACCAATACTGACTACTAAATTCAAGTTTACCGCACAGAGGCCGCGACCATTTCTCGAAGTGCCATCAGGCGGTTTGCGACAGTGTTGTCGATCAACTGATCGCCGACCCTGATGCGCAGCCCGCCCATCAGGGATGGGTCAACATCGAAGCTGAAGACGAGGTCCTCGCCATACTGCTGGGAGAGCCGCTGGCGAATCTTTTCCTGGGCGTCGTCACCCAACTCGATAGCGCTTGTGATGTCAGCTGCCTGCGGTCCGGTTTCTCCGCGCAGGCTTGCGCCCAAGGCGGCAATGACGCGGGGCAGGAGCGTTGCATCCCCTTCTTGCACGAGCATCTTGACGAAGTTCTGCAGCTCGGGGCCGGCGTTGTCGGGAATCGCCTTTGCGATGGAGTCGACATCTGCGCCCAACTTGGGATCCTGCGCGAGGGCGTCAGCGACCTCGGTCAGCGTGGTCTGCCACTGCTCTACGATTGCCTCGAGAATGGCTTGGGCATATCGTTCGGCCGTCGCGCGCTCGCTCATGAACCGCTCCCGTTTTGCTGAGCCAGATAGTCGTTGACAAAGCGCTCCTGCTCATCACGGTTCGCCAACTCCCGGCCCAGGATTTGCTCGGTCGCGGCAATGGTCAGGTCGGCTATCTGCCTTCTGGCATCGGCCATGACGGCGGCAGTCTGGGCTTCGGCATCAGCCTGGCCCTTCATGCGGATCTCCTGGGCCTCCTGGTCGGCGCGGCTGCGAATATCCTGGGCGATGCGCTCGGCATCGCGGGTTGCCTGCGCGCGCACTTCCTGTGCTTCGCGGCGGGCCTCTTCGAGGATCGCCTGTTTTTCGGCCTCGGCTTCGGCGGCGGCGTTCGACGCCTTGTCGGCCTGTTCCAAGCCCTGGGCGATACGCTGTTTGCGCTGCTCGAGCATGTTCAGAATGGGCTTGTAGAGTAACTGTTGCAAAATAACCATCAACAGCCCGAAGTTGATGATCTGCGAGAGCAATAACTGCCAACTAATACCTAATTTATCGAGAGCGTCCAAGGCCAACCTCCTGGAAGAACTGCAGTGGCTCGTGGCAAGCGGCCAACTGTTGCACAGGCCACTGGAAGTGAACACTGGCCAGTGACGACTTAACTCCGGCCACTGAGGACAGGTTTAGACGAATTTGACCAACAGCGAGATAACGAGCGCGTAGATGGCGACCGATTCACAGAAGGCGAAACCGAGCAGCATGTTCGTCTGCACAGTGTTGGTCACTTCAGGATTGCGGCCCATCGCTTCCATTGCTTTGGCGCCAATCAGACCGATTCCGACACCAGGGCCAATTGCGCCCAACCCGATAGCAAGAGCAGAACCCAGTTCCTTGGCGACTTCAACATCCATGAGTGTGAACTCCTTTTCTAAACTGCAGTGATTAGTGGTTAGTGGCCAGTGGCAAGTCACACGAGTGGATGCCGGAGCCTACTGGTCACTGGCGACTGATGTTAATGGTGATCGTCATGGCTGACAGTGGCCATGGTAAAGAATGCCAGCGTCAGCAACATGAATACAAGTGCCTGGATGAAACCGATGAACAACTCCAGCCCGTAGAATACGCTGGGCAGGAGAAAGGTAACCAGGAATGCCATCACCATCAATACAACTTCACCGGCGAAGACATTGCCGAAGAGACGAAAAGAGAAGCTGACGATCTTGGAGATCTCGGCGATCAACTCAAAGAAGCCAACAATGGCACCCATTCCATCCTTGAACGGATTCTTGAAGAACTTGGTGAAATAGCGGACACCCAACGCCTGGACGCCGAAAAATTGGGTCATGAAAACAGAGATGAGCGCGAGGGCGAGGGTGACATTCAGGTCGGCGGAAGGGCTGCGAAACAGGGGCACGAGGACTTGTTCGCCTTCCTCGGCGGTTGCGGCGACTGTGGCGGCCTCTGTCCCGACCATTGCGATCTGGTTGCCCAATTCGACTTGTGCGTGGCTATCGGCGGCGGCATGGTATATGCCAATCGAGCCGAAGCCGGGCAGCAGGCCGATATAGTTGCTGATCAGAACAAAGATGAAAATTGTTATCACCCAAGGGAAGAATTTGCGGCTGTTGGCGGAGCCATGGCCGGCGATGCTCTGGGTCAGATTCCACATTCCTTCGACCAGCATTTCCACAATGTTCTGCCAGGCGCCGGGGACTTCCTTCATTCTGGACACGGCGAAAACGGCCATCAGGATAATGATAATGTCGACCAGAAAGGTTGTCAGCAAACCATTGGTAAACCACTTTGGTCCGTGTTCCAGCAGAGTTTCAGCCGCTAATTCCACGTGGGGCGGTGGTACGCGAAACCAGGGCAACACGCTCATAACGAGCATGGCAACAACGCCAATGGTCACATTGCGAATACGTGCGTTTGAGAGGAATGTCTGGAGAAGATTCTTGAGTCGGCTGAACAAGATCCACCCTCCTGTAAACGGCAGTTTTTGGCGGTCGGAATCCGGTTATCGGTCGTTGCCAGGAGACGGTGTCTGAGACGTAGCCGAAAACTGGAGACGAACCGGCCGCTGATGCTTCCACACCTGGCGGGTTGGGACGATCGGATTTGTCCAGACCGCCCATCGGAACGCGACTGCCCTCTGACTTGCTCGAACAGGGGGATGTATATCAGTGGGGTCGCCGTAATGCTTGAAAAAGTCTGTTTTCAGTATAAAAGAACGCGAAGGGATTGCGCAAATTTTCACAGCGTTGTTTCAGCAATTGTTTGTCTCGGTTGCCGCTGTTGATTGGAAGTTGACTACTTGAACTCAACGCGCCTTTCAATACCGGTTGCGATTGTCAGTGCCGGCCGTGAGGACTGACATAAAGCAAACGTTGGAATTGCAGGCCGATGGAGTTTCAGATGTCATAGACGCTGATGGCGGCGGCGATGGCGAAGAGGAAAATGGTTGTCCCGATCAGCATTCTGTTTCTGTGCAGGATTTCATTCCAGGTGGGAGGGGGCAACAGATCGGTTGTTGGATTTTTTCTGGCGTTTTCGGCGCCGAACAGTGTCTGCCGCAATTCTGCGATGCTGGGGGGTCGTTCGTCAGGATGCATAGCCAACGCCTGAAAGACGGCTCTTTCCGTTCGCGTGGAGATGGCTGGATTCAACTGCCGCAGCGGGTCAAGCAACCCGGACTTGAGGAAACGCTCCTTGGCATCCTGCGGCGGGGTACCCGCCAGCAGGTGATAGAGAGTCGCGCCGACGCTGTAGATGTCTGAGCGCACATCGGTGTGTCCGGTATCGCCTCCGTACTGCTCGAGCGGCGTGTAGGCTACGGTGCCGCGGCCCTGGACGACCGTGACCGTGCGTGAGTCGTCCGGTTGGAGCACCTTAACCAGGCCGAAATCCACCAGTTTCAGTCTGTTTTCGGGTGTGATTTTGATGTTACCCGGTTTGATGTCGCGGTGGAGCACCGGCGGGTCCTGGCTGTGCAGGTATTCAAGCGCTTCCAAGAGTTGCGATGCCCACAACAGGACCTGGGCTTCCGGCAGGTGCTTATTCTGTCGAATTGCTTCATTCACGATTTCCTGCAGATCGCGGCCTTCGATAAAATCCATCACCAGATACTCGCGCCCATCGACGGAAAAATAGTCCGACACTTTGGGCAGGTTGGGATGATCGAGCCGGGCCAGAACACTGGCTTCCTGGTAGAATTGTTCAATCGTCTGGCCGAGATCCAGATCGGGCCCTCGTTGGTCGACCAGCAGGGCGGGCAGGATCTCTTTGATGGCGCAGACGCGTCCATCCAGGCGCAAATCGTTAGCACGGTAGACAGCGCCCATTCCGCCCTGGCCTACCAGCCGGACAATTTCATAGCGTCCGCGCAGGATCGAGTCTGAGTCCAACACTGTAGCCAAAAGACACCTCTGTAAGATTACCGGGCCGCCGGAGGCGCGTCATCGCCGAAGGAGGAAAGACTGCCGTCCGCTGCGCGCCCTGAAGGGAGATAACGCCGTTGTACGATGTCGCGGACCGGAGAATTTGTGACATTCATCCGACCAGGAAATCTTACCACCCAAGCCTGGTTGGGCTCTCATTCTGAGAATTTGGTTGACGTATAGCACTCGCTTCGTTATAATGGACTTCCCCCCTGGCATCGCTACACCAGGTTTACGGACGTCCTGCCGTCATTGTATTCTAAGGCACGGATGCAGGGAACCATACTATAATGAAGAGGCGGCAAAAAGTGCAAGTGGCAATAATAGGTCTTGCTTGCATAGTATTCTTAAAGAGGGATGGAAATGACGCAAGAGGACAACAACGCTGAACAACGTTTCGTAGATTACCGTCAAGCCCGACCTGTCGACAGACAACGCGAGACAGCAATGCTGATCCTCCGCCATGGCAATCAGACCGGCCAGGGTTGGCCGCTGAGCCGTACCACCCCCTTGATCATCGGGCGCCACGATGAATGCCATGTAACGCTACCCGACCGCCAGGTAAGCCGCAACCACGCCCGAATCTTCTGGGACGGCATCGGTTATTCGATCGAGGACCTGGGCAGCAAGAACGGAACCCACGTCAATGGCATGGATATTGCCGACGCGTCGCATAGCCTGTCTGATGGTGACGAAGTGCAGATCGCACTACGATTCAAACTGTCCTTTGTGGATGACGAGGCTACCACCCCTCTGACGCTTGACACGCCCGATGTCGAGGCGGAGCCCGAATCAGGTCTGCGGATTGAAGAAGAGACCCGCCAAGTTTGGCTGAACGGCTCGCTTTTGGAGCCTCCATTGAGTTTGCATCAGTACCGCCTGCTGAGTGCGCTTTGGCATGAGGGGGGCGGGGTGATGACTCGGGAACAGATTGTGCAGGCGGTCTGGCCAGAGACCAGTGGGGCCGGAGTCAGCAAGCAGGCTATTGACGCACTTGTACGCCGACTGCGGGAACGGCTCAACGAGCACGACGCGAGATCCAATTTTATTGTAACAGTGCGCGGCCACGGGTTCCGGCTGGAGAATCCCTGATCGTAGATGCGGGGCGTGAAAAGCGAGGTATTCTCTCTTTTCGTTCCCCTGCACTCTCTGCGCGCCCAAGGAGCGACGACTCAGGGCTGATGAAGGTACCGGCTGGATTGCATCCGACATATATTGAGCGCTCCGTACAGCAGGACGGAGCGGCTATCGCAGGCGGCGCGCTCGAGTCGCCGGCAGGGAGCGCGCTTGCTGTCGAATCAACCAGCGCAGGCGCCGTCGCTACCGGCGGAGTAGAGGATTCGCGGCCGTCGCGGGCTCCCGCAACTTCAGCGCCCGGGCGCGGGCCACTGGGCCTCTACATCCATATTCCATTTTGCGCGCGGAAGTGCCCCTACTGCGACTTCAATACTTACGCACGTCTGGAACCTCTTTACGAAGCCTACACGCAGGCTCTTTGCCGGGAGTTGGGCGGGTGGGCGGCGCGCCTCGACGGGCGCACCGTGCATACTGTATTTCTGGGCGGCGGCACACCAACCGTGCTCAGTTCAGACCAACTGGCGCAGATTTTGGCGTTGGTTCACGATCAGTTCACACTGGCAGCCGACGTTGAAATCAGCAGTGAAGCCAATCCGGGCATTGAAGATTGGGGGCAGTTCGCCCTGCTGCGCGGCCTGGGCGTGAACCGGCTAAGCATGGGCGTGCAGAGCTTTCAGGCGGAGGAGTTGGCGTTTCTGGGCCGCATTCACGATGCGGACGACGCGTTGCGCGCCTTTGACGCGGCTGTGAAAGCGGGTTTCACCAACATCAATCTTGATTTCATGTTCGGGTTGCCGCGACAGTCGGCGGAAGCGTGGAACGACACTTTGGACAAGGCGCTTGCGCTTGCCCCGCGGCACGTGAGCCTTTACAGTCTGATCGTCGAGCCGGATACGCCTCTGGCGCATTGGGTGGAGACCGGTCAGACGGCGGCGCCGGATGATGATGCGGCCTCAGAGATGTACGAGATTGCGATTTCCCGCCTGGGGGCGGCCGGTTACGACCAGTACGAGGTGTCGAACTGGACACGGGGCGTTGGATACGCCTGCCGCCACAATCTGCTCTACTGGCGCAATCAGGAGTGGATCGGTGTTGGGCCTGGCGCGCACAGCCATTTGCGCTACCCCATTTCGTTGCAAAGAGAGGTGATGCCTGACCTTGCCTTCCTTTCTCGTGACCCTTATCAGGGGTCAGCAGGGGTCTGTGCGCCCGCGTCCGCGGTACGGTGGTCGAATCGAAAGGGTGTGCAGGGCTACATGAAGCGCGTCGAAGCGGACAATAGCGCGGTTGATTTCCATGAGGAGTTGTCGGGCGAGGTTTCGATGGGGGAGACGATGATGCTGGGGCTGCGACTCGTGCGGGAGGGCGTGCCATTTGCACGCTTTGCCGAGACGCATGGACAGACATTGCAGGCTGCGTTTGGGCCCAGTCTGGATCGACTGCAAGATGCAGGCCTGCTGGAATTGGATGGGGAACGTGTGCGCCTGACCCCCAAAGGACTGTTTCTCGGCAACCGGGTGTTCAGCGAGTTCATTGCATGAGCGGCGGCGGCGTAGCTGCCTTGTCAATCTTTGCGTGCGCTGGTGCGGCGAAAGGCAGCGCGTATTTCGCAACAACAACTCTGAGGGAGTATGCCCGTGCTGCAGGCGATTGTATTTGATTTTGACGGAACGATTCTGGACACAGAGACGCCTGAATTTCAGACCTGGCAGGAAATTTACCGCGACTACGGCACTGAGTTGCCGCTTGACGTCTGGCTGCAATGCGTGGGCGGAGGCACGGGCGTGTTCCGCCCCGACGACTATCTGGAAGGATTGCTAGGTAGAGAGGTTGACCGGCAGCGCCTGCGCACAGAACGGCGGAAGCTGTTTCTGGAACGGGTACAGGCTCAACAGATCATGCCCGGCGTGCTCGAACTGATTGCCGCGGCCGAGCGGCGGGGCGTGAGGCTGGCAGTGGCCTCGAGCTCTGATCGCAAGTGGGTTGAGCCGCATTTGGAGCGGCTGAGCCTGCGCGAGCGCTTTGCCGCGGTGGTAACGGCGGATGATGTCGAGCGGGTAAAACCGGACCCGGCGCTTTACCGGCTGGCGGCGCAGAAGTTGGACGTACTGCCGCAGCGAACGGTGGCGATTGAAGATTCCTATAACGGGATGCTCGGGGCACAGCGGGCCGGCTTGCGGTGTGTTTCGGTACCGAATAGCGTCACTCGCGACTCCGACTTCTCGACCGCGGATCTCTGCCTGGACTCTATTGCCAGCATTTCACCGGATGAACTGATCGCCTGCTTCGATAGTTCGAACAGTGAACGTTCGGCGCTCTGAAGGCAGAAGCAGCGTTGACAGTCGCGCGATTGCGCAGATTACAGTTGAGACAACGACGCATTATGACCCGCGCCATCTATCCCGGCAGTTTCGATCCCTTCCATAACGGCCATTTGGACATTGCGCGCCGCGCGGCTGGGCTCTTCGATGAGTTGCTCGTGACGGTCTTTGACGCGCCGGCCAAGCAGCTCCTCTTTTCGACAGACGAACGTATTCAGTTGGCGGGGGAAGCCCTCGAGGACGTGAAGAATATCACGATTGTGTCATATAGCGGACTAACGGTAAAATGGGCACAGCGACATGGTGTCCGGGTGATCGTACGCGGGTTACGAAATGTGGATGATCTCTCTTTTGAATCCCGCATTGACATGGCCAACCGGCTGATGGCGCCACAGATCGAGACATGTTACCTGCTTTGCAGCACGGATTATGTCTATCTCAGTTCTACGATTTTGAAGGAAGTGGCCGGCCTGGACGGCGATGTGTCGCACTGGGTGACGCCGCATACTGAGGAGGCGTTACGGCAACGGTTTGCAGAGCGCGAGCAGTAGCGGATCAGCTTCCGGTTTCCTGTTTCTGGCGGCTGCCGGGAACAGCCAAACGAAAGTTCAACCTGATCATGGAAATTCTACAACTGGTGGATCAACTTGAACAGACCCTGAACAGAGGGTGGCGTGTGCCTCTTTCGCCCTCTTTGATGGTGAATTCGGAGGAATGTCTCCGGCTGATAGATCAGATGCGCATCAGCATACCGAGCGCGATCAAGGAAAGCGAGCGCATGATTACCGAGCGCGACCGCATAATCAGTGATGCGCAGGCGCGGGCGGAGCAGATCGTCGCCCACGCCGAGCAGCAGGCAATACAGATTGCCAGCGAAGACGCCATCAGTGAACGCGCGCGGGAAGAAGCGGAGCGAATCATTGCGCATGGGCACGCCGAGGCGATCCGTCTGGTAGATGAAGCCGAAGTCTACGCGCTTGATGTGCTTTACCGGCTGCGGGACAAACTGAACAACTCGCTGCACCAGGCAGAGAATGGCATCCAGGCGATTGAAGCCAGCCAAGCGCCGCAGGAACCGACCGCGTTGGAAGAAAGCGACGGCGATTTCGCCTTTTCCCCTGCCTTACCCTCCGATGATGATGAAACAGAGCTGCAGGAAGACATTTAGTCACCGCATGCCTCACCTCTCCTGTTGATGATAGGCCGCTTCGCCTCCAGTGTGCGCAGGAAGTCCGCCTCTCTTAACCGCATACCGTCGCTCGCCGCGTGGCCGCCCCGCGTCAGAAAGCTGATTGGGGCGCTGCTTCTTTGCAGCATTCTTGGTCTGACCTATCGTTCCTATTTTCGCAATTGGGTCCCATTGGGCCCGCAACGAACGGTGGCGACTGTCAACGCCAAGATGGGTGTTCATACGCGGCTGACGGATGAGCCGGACGCGGCTAAGATCAAACGAAGCCTTGAAATGGTACGCGAAATGGGCGCGCCGTGGATTGTTGAGTACTTTCCCTGGGCCTACTACGAACCGAGACGCGGTCAGTACGAATGGAGCCACCCGGACCTAGTGATTGACCACGCAAGCCGGCAGGGGCTGACGGTGATCGCGCGCCTAGGCTATGTGCCGGAGTGGGCGCGCCCGGAAGATTCCCATCATCTTTATCTGGCGGAGGAAAACTACGAGGCATTTGGACGCTACGCGGTCGAATTCGTGCGACGCTATGCGGGCAAAGTGCGCTATCTGATCATATGGAACGAGCCGAATCTGAGCCTGGAATGGGGCTTTCGCCCGGTCGACCCGGCGGCCTATGTTGAGATGCTGAAGGTGGTCTACCCGATGGTGAAAGCGGCGGCGCCGGAAGTGCAGGTGCTGGCAGGCGCGCTGGCGCCCACGCTGGACCCGCCGGGCAGCGAATGGAGCATGAACGATCTGGACTATTTGCAGCGGATGTACGACGCGGGCGCGGCCGACTATTTCGACATTTTGGCGATTCACGCTTACGGTCTGGGATTCGAGGCCGACGAGCCGGGGGGCGAATCGGTTGTTAACTTTCGACGGTCCGAACTGCTGCGAGAGATCATGGTGCGCAATGGCGACGGCGATAAGACGGCCATGATCACGGAAGGCGGATGGAACGATCATCCTCGCTGGACGAGAGCGGTGCGTCCCACGCAGCGCATACTCAACTCGGTACAGGCGTACGAGATTGCCCGCACCGAGTGGCCCTGGCTCGAAAGCGTCAGTCTGTGGGTTTTTCGCTTTCCGTGGGATCAGAAAAGTTACCAGGACAACTTCACGTTTGTCGGCACCGACTTTGAACCCAATGCTATTTATCTGGAGATGCAGAAGTACGCGAAGGGGCAGTTTGAGGCGCCATGAACGACCGGGCAAAGCAGGAGGAGAGGGAGTCGCTCCAGACGAATGCGGCAGCTGGCGGCCGTCAATGGTTAGTCAGCAAGAGCAGTGGCGGCCGTGGGACGCGATTCTCTGCCGGACGCATTTTCGAGCAGCAGCCACGGCTGTGGATCGTCGTCGGCGTATTGGCAGCAGCGCTGGTGGTCGGTGGGTGGCTCATACTGCGCGAGGCCGGGCCGCCGGTGGATGAAACCTGGCTCAAGATGCAGGAGCGGGGCAGTTGGCGAGTGGGCATGGACCCCAGTTTCCCGCCATTTGAATCACTGGATGCGGAGGGGGCGCCGATCGGCTATGACGTGGAACTGGCGCGGGAGATCGCTGCTGAGTGGGGACTGGAGGCGGAGATCGTCGCAGTCGGGTTCGACAGTCTGTTGGATGCGCTGCTGGTTGACCGTGTGGATGCGGTGATCAGCGCGTTTCCGTACAACGCCCGCATGACGAAAGACGTACATTATTCACCGCCCTATTTCGAGGCCGGCGTGCGGCTTGTGGTGGGGGCGGATGCGGCGTATGAAGAGGTTGCGGACCTGGATGGAGGTACGGTGGCGGTGGAGTGGGGCAGCCGGGGGGATGCGATCGCCCGCCGACTGCAACGGGAGGGCGCCAGCTTTACACGACTGCCGTTCGAGTCTTCGGAGAAGGCGATCGAGGCTCTCGTCTCGGGCGCAAGCGATGGGTTGCTGATCGACGGCGTCACGCTGCGGCTGGCGCAGGGTGAGGGTAAGCTGATTCGTGGGGTAGGCGCCGCGCTCGATGAGGATCCCTATGTGATTGCCGTGTCGATCGAGGCGCCGAAGTTGCAGGGCGCGCTTTTTGAGGCACTGGCAGCGCTGGAGGAGAATGGGCAACTGGACCTGCTGGAAGACCGCTGGTTCGGGCAAGTGGCGAGGCGTGAATGAAGAGGATTCGAGAGTGAGGAGCGAAGGTAATCCGCTCCTCACTTCTTTATCATGTCACTTGCGTCAGCCAACCCCACTTATCAGGCATGCTGTCCTCGAGGATACCAAAGAAAACACCCTGGATTGACTGCGTGATCGGGCCGCGCTTGCCGTCGCCTACGGGCAACCGGTCCACCGAGCGCACGGGCGTGATCTCGGCTGCGGTGCCGGTGAAGAAGATTTCGTCGGCGAGATAGAGCATTTCGCGTGTCATGACCTGCTCGCGCAGGTCGTAGCCCAAATCGCGGGCAATCGTGATCGCGGCATCGCGGGTGACGCCGCCGAGGATGCTGCTGCCCAGGGGCGGTGTGTAAATTACGCCCTTATAAATGACAAAGATATTCTCACCGCTGCCTTCACTCACCTGACCGTTGATGTCGAGGGCGATACCTTCGGTGAAACCATTGTCCTTGGCTTCCATCACGACGTTCTGGCTGCTGACGTACTGGCCGCCGATTTTGGCCATCGGGCTGAACATGTTGGAGGCCATGCGCCGCCAGCTGCTTACCTGGACATCGACGCCCTGTTCAATGGACTCTGCGCCGAGATAGCGGCCCCACGGGACTGAGGCCAGAATGGCGTCGACGGGACAGCCGCGGCCATCTACGCCCAAGCTCTCGTAGCCGCGAAAGACCAACGGTCGGATGTAGGCGCTGCGATGATCGTTTTTGCGCAAGACGGCTTTGGCCACATCCATCCATTCGTCAACATTGAGGGGCGATGGGATACGGGCTACCTTGCAGGAGAAGAGCAGCCGCTCGAAATGCTCCGGCCCCCGAAAAATCGCGGCGGCGTCATTCACTTCGTAGGCGCGAATGCCCTCGAATGCGCTGCTGCCGTAATGGAGGGCATGGGTGAAAACGTGCACCGTGGCCTGCTCCCACGGGATGATCTCCCCGTTCATCCAGATATAATCCGCTTGCATCTTCGCCATCGCTGAACTCCTTCATGCCAGGTGAGCGCCTAGTCAGCAGTCTTGTGCCGACTGGCTTCGTTATGGTGGTCTGGGTGAACAGGCATCGCGCCTGCACTGCCTAGTCGGTTGCATTATACAGCGGAAGAATCTGATAGGCTAAGATTTGACTGCGAGGTGAAAGGAAAGAGGGGAGGTCAAAGGGGGCTGGTGGGAGAACAAGGCCGGCTATTGATAGCGACAAGTTTAGCGCCAGACACGGGGCAGATACAGTTTGTGTTGAACGGGTGTCCGCTCGGTTGCGGGCGCTACGACCTCGATAGATACAGCGGTAGGGGGACCCCAGTTGCCGTCTTCATCTTGCGCTTCGAGAAAGATGGTGTAGGAGCCGGGCTGCAATCCGGTTGAGTCTAGCGCACCCGTCAGAGATTCCACTGTAGCATCGAAGGCGCCGTCTGAAGGTTGCAGGGTTTCGAAGGTGGTTGCCAGCCAGGAGGGCGCGTCGATTGAAAAGCGGGCGGCACTGATCGGCTGGGACGGCTCGGTGTCGGAGCCACTGCCGGCGCTGCGGGTGTCGTCGGCGGTTGCGGACAGCGTGACGGTCATGCCCGCCAGCATGCGGGGCGGGTCTGCGCTGGCGTCGGTGACGTCGGGGCCGGCTGGCAACTGGTATGGACGGCGGGCGGCCTTGGCGGCATAGACGAGGGATTCCAGAATCTGGTTGGCGATTGACTCCCCGAAGTAGGTACAGCTCTGGAAAAAGGCGGTGCCGAGCTCATAGGTGTAGGCGGCGACGCCGAGCGTGCCGTAGGCGTAATCGGTCGTACTGCCGTCGAAACGGTACATGCAGAGCTCTGGATTGCAGACTCTGTAATCGGGGAAATAGCCCAGTTTGCGGCCGAGGCGGCGCAGTTCCTCGCGGTTCGGAGCTGGCGTGGACGAGTGCTCCCAGGGGTAGAACAGGAGGCGGCCGAAGGAATGGAGCGAAATGAAGATGCCGTTGGTATCCTCCGGGGCGGGGTCGTTGTAGCCTTCGCCGCGCTGGTCGGCAAAGACGGTGCTTAAGTAGGTTTCGATTGCTCGCGTCTCGGGCTCGGATGCAGCTGATTCGCCGCGATAGAAGACCGAGCAGATATCGCTCGACGAACAGCCCTGGCAATGATTCCAGAGGAAGCTGCCGTTGCGATTCAGGTCGACACCGCTACGGGGGAATTCACAGCCGTTGGTGCTATTGGTGTTTTTGCGCCAGAGATACCCTTGCTCGACCCAGCTGCGTCCGTCGGGATTGGCCTGGGGGATGATGTGGATGCGGTTGTAGTCGAGCAGCCAGGTCAGGTCCGGGTCGGTGCCGTATCCTTCGAGCAGCATGTCGGCGAAACGGGTGGCGACTTCGGCGGTGGCCAGTTCGCGGGGGTGTTGGGCGGCCATTACCACCAGCTCGCCTTTCTCGAAGTCGGTGGACTGGCGATTCGTCAAGACGAGGGCCTGGATGTCGGCGCCGGCCAGGCCCCAAGAGCGAATTTTGTACCAGCTGTTGCCGATGTCGTTTAGCTCGGCCAAGTCGGGGTATTGCTCGGCCAGCGACTCCAGATCTGAGTAGGTTTTTGTCACTGTGCGATAGCAGGCATAGCCGGGGATGGCATTGCTGTCGGCGAGGGTCTGGAAGGCGCAGGGGTCGGGCAGATCCGCGGTAAGCTGCGTCTCTTCGGAGAAGGGGAAGCCGCCGTCGGTCAGCCACTGCTGCTGAGCTGGCGACACCAAAGCGACAGCGGTATGCTGCTCAGGGTCGACGTGCCAGACGTCGACCCGCTCGAAAAGGGTATGGAGAGCTTGGGCGTCGTTGTAGTCGATGCGGGCAACGATGGCACCGGCGGTGTCGTTCTGCAGGCAGGGATCCCCGACGGGAGAGGGGTCGATGCCGGCGACGTCCAGTAGAATGTCCCTGGCAGGGCCTGCCAGATCGAACTGCTGTGCGGCGAAGAAGAGCAGCGTCCCCAACAGACAAAGCCCCCCGACCCAACCTACAACCTGTACGAATAATCTCTTTGCGCTCATAAATTACCAGCGACCAAATACCAACAGGCAGTGCCTGCCGACGGCCACTGCAGTTATGATTTCTCGACTAGCAACTGGTCCACAGCTGCCGTCAGGTCAGAGAGTGTGCTGACCTGCAGGATCTTATCGCAGAGGGGCACATATTCGAGCATATCGCTGTCGCCGCTGCCCCACAGCATGGGCAGTTCGGGATTCAGCCAGAGCGTGCGGCGGCTGCGGCGAGCAATCTTTTTGAAGATATCCAGCCGGGGATCATTGTAGTTGTTACGACCGTCGCCGACAACGATGAGGGTGGTGCGGTGGTCGATGGTGTCGAGGTAGTCATCGGAGAAATTCTGCAGGCTGTGGCCCAAATCGGTGCTGTAATAGCCCGGGGGCATACGGACCAGCACCTGTTGAATCGCTTCATTGGCGCGATTGCCCTGGAAGTCAGGGGTGATGTACTCCAGGTGGTCGATGAAGGCGAAGGCGTGGGACTTGCTGACTTGATCCTGCAACTCGTAGAGGAGCGAGAGCATCAGTTCAGAACAGTGGCGCATGGAGGTACTGATGTCGCAGATGACGACCAGCTTCGGTTTGATGGTGCGGTCGCGGTGCTTGATCTGGAAGGGTACGCCGCCGTGTTTGAGGTTGGCGCGGATAGTTGCTTTGGCGTCGAGCTGGCCGGTCTTGGCTCTTTTCTGGCGGAGGGCGATACGGCTGCGGAGGAGCGCGGCAAGACGCCGCACTTCCTGGCGCAACTTCTGCATGTCGCTGTCGGAGAGAGCCTGGAAGGGACGATCCATCAGCCCTTCGAGATTGTCTTCGGGACGTTGCTCGGCCATGTTTTCGGCGATGCGCTGGCCGGCGTGCTGGCGTAGCTGCTCACGCAGGGATTCCATGTTCTGGGCGATGAGCTGGCGCATCTGATCGAGGCGCTCTTTGTTCATGCCCATTTGGGCCATGAGCTCCATGATTTCCTGCATCGCCTTACGCACCTGTTCGAACTGGAGGGCGCGTTGCATGCGGCGCGCCATCCATTCGCGGTAGCGCAGGTCATCGGCCTGGTTGAGTCCCACCATCTGGCCGAGGCCCTCCAGCTCTTCGGGGGTCAGCTGCTCGCCGCGGAGGAGCCGATCGAGCATATCGCGCAGGCGCTGGCCATACTCCTGCAGGGCCTGGGCCAGCATGTTGGCTTCCTCTTCGGTCAGGTCTTCGGTCAGATTCATGAGCGGAGGGGGCTCGCCGCTGCCGAAGAAGAGCGGGAAAAGCTCTTCAAAGGTGGGCAGGCTCTCGAGGTCTTTGACGAGGGTTGCGCGCAGGCTGAGGCGGAAGGAATCCCGATCTTTGACGCCAAGGTTTTCGACGGCAGCGAAGGCGTCGGTGCTCTCTGCGAGGCTGACGCGTACGCCGCCGGAACGCAAGGCTGAAATGAATTTTACGATTCGTTCTTCCATGGGATTCTCCTCTGCAGCGGGGAGCGCAGGCGTCTCGCTTGCTCTCTCTGCCAGCAGGCACTCGGGCGGCTTTGCCAGGTGAAAAAGGTTCAGTCCATACGCCGGCGGCCGGGTAGTTCTTCGTCCCAGTCGGTCTCGTCGTCGTCGTCGTCGGTGCTGTCCATGCGGCCCAGCTGGCGCTGGACTTTTCGCAGATCGGTCTCGTGTTTGAGCAGCACGCTGAGTGTCGTCTCGAGCGTCTTGCGGTCCAGGCTTTCGGTATTGAGGGTGACGAGCGCCTGGGCCCAGTCCAAAGTTTCGGAGATGCTGGGCAGCTTGCGCAGGTCGACCTGACGGAGGCTCTGCACGAGCTCGACGGCCTGGCTGGCAATTTGCGGCGCCAGGTCCGGCACTTTGAGACGGACGACGTTCAGCTCCTGCTCCTGCGAGGGGTAGCCGATGAAGAGATAGAGGCAGCGCCGTTTGAGCGCTTCGCTCAGTTCGCGGGTGTTGTTGCTGGTGAGGACGACGATGGGCCGGTGTTTGGCGGCGAGTGTGCCGAGCTCGGGGACGCTGACCTGGAAATCGCTCAACACCTCGAGCAGGAATGCTTCGAATTCGGCGTCGGCGCGGTCGATTTCGTCGATGAGGAGCACGACGGGCTCGTCGCTGAGGATGGCGCGCAGGAGGGGCCGCTGCAGGAGGAAGCGCATCGAGAAGAAGACGTCCTCTTCGTCGGCGAGGCGGTCGGCGGCTTCGGCGAGAGAGTTGGCGCCGGCGAGAGTCTGTTGCAGTTGATCGCGGAGCAGCTGTGTGTACAGGAGCTGCTTGGCATACTCCCACTCATAGAGCGCTTTGGTCTCGTCCAGTCCTTCGTAGCATTGGAGGCGGATGAGGGTACGGCCGAGCGAGCCGGCGATGGCTTTGGCCAGTTCAGTTTTGCCGACGCCGGCAGGTCCTTCGGTGAGCAGGGGCTTGCCCAACTCTTGCGCCAGGTAGACGGTTGTGGCGATTTCGTCGCTGGCGATGTATTGTTGTTCGCCAAGGCCGTCGTTGGTCTCTTCGATGGACTGGTAAGCGCTCGTTGTGTTCATGTGAGGGGGAGGCTCCTTTGGCTATTGGCGAGTGGCACGCGGCCACTGCGGTATGTTGTAGTGTATCTGAGAGGCAAGCGGTTTGCAAGGCATCGGAATAGTTGGGCGGTTCGACGGTCTCATTTTCGCAATTGCGTGGGTGTCGCTTTTGGGCGTCAAAAAAGTGCAGTTGCGCGATTTCCAGTATTTCAGCTATATTCCTTCGCGTGTTCCCGAAACTGGGTCGCAACTGGGTTGCCGGGGCGGGTGAGGGAAGAATCGGCCGGCGGTGACGAGAAAAGCAGGAAGGCGCAGGTATTGCGGTTCGGACACAAATAGACAAGGAAATACGAATGCTGGATACAGACGGCCTGATAACGTTTGCGAGAGATATTGTGCGCATCCCCAGTCTGAGCGGCGAGGAGGCGGATGTTTCGCGGCGCATCGAGGGGGAGATGGTGGCGCTGGGATTTGACCGCGTGTGGACGGACGACGTGGGCAATGTGGTTGGCGTGCTGGAGGGGGCGCAGCCGGGGCCGACGATCGTATTTGACGCGCATACGGATACGGTGGGGGTTTCGCCGGGGGTGCCTTGGGAGCTGGATCCGTTCAGCGGGGAGGTGCGGGGAGGCGCGCTGCACGGGCGGGGCGCGGCCGACATGAAGGGCGCGCTGGCGGCGATGGTGCACGGCGTAGTTGGGCTGGACAGGGCGGCACTGAAGGGCAAGGCGGTGGTGAGCGCGTCGGTGATGGAGGAGGTGCTGGAAGGGGTGGCGCTCGAGAAGGTGGTTGCGCAGACGGGCGCTGATTTCGTGGTGATAGGAGAGGCGTCGGACCTGCAGATCGTGCGGGGCGGGCGCGGGCGGGCGGAGATTCATCTGACGACGACGGGGCGGCCATCGCATTCGTCGGCGCCGCAGATGGGGCGGAACGCGGTGCTGGATATGATGCGGGTGATCGCGGCGGTGGAGGATTTGGCGCTGGACGAGCATCCGCAGATGGGGCCGGCGATTTTTGCGCTGACGGATATTATCAGCGCGCCGTATCCGGGGCATTCGGTGATTCCGAGTATTTGCCGGGTGACGTATGACCGGCGGCTGCTGCCGGGCGAGGCGGCGGAGCGTGTGCTGGCGGACATCAGCGGGCGGCCGGAACTGGCCGATATTCAGCTGGATGCGCGGGTGGGCATTGGGGAATATACGAGCTTTACGGGACACTCTTTTACGACTGAGAAGTTTTTTCCGGCGTGGTTGGCGGATGACGCGGACCCGTTTGTGACGAGCGCGCTGGCGGCGGTGCAGGGGGCGGGGATCGGGGCTGGGCTGAACGCGTACCGCTTCTGCACAAATGCGGCTTACAGCGCGGGCCGGGCCGGGATCCCGACGATCGGATTCGGGCCGGCGACGGAAGCGGACGCGCATATCATAAATGAGAGATTGAGGCTGGACGATTTGATCGCGGCCGCGCAAGGATATAGGGCGATCTGCGAAGCGGTGTTGGGGTGAGTTTTAATTTTTGGGTAACTACTAAGCGATATAAAGTGCCTGCGTGGACCAGACCTTCATTCACGCCGGCATTCAGGCTATCACATCGTGTATTTGCTGGCAGCCGCCACCTTGGATGAGACGCACCGCTGGAATCAGGGCGTACGGTGGGTGAGCGATGGTTTTGGAGGGGGGCGTTGCGGGGGCGCAGCCCCTGCACAAGGGAGGCCGCTTGCGGCCGACCGCCCATAATAGACGACAAATGCTGGCGGCACAGGGAAGGGCGGGAAACCTGCCGGCCAGACGACATAGACTGACACCACTGACGAGAGATGCAATGGAAGCGATCACACTTACCGACACTGAAGCGAGACGGCTGGCGATTGCGGTGCAGGGGCTGGCGGGGCCGCGTGCTGAGGCCAGCAAGGCGGGTATGCTTGCGCTGTTGCGGCAGCTGAACTGTGTGCAGATCGATCCGATCCGGGCGGTGGAGCGGACGCAGCTGCTGGTGCTGTGGAGCCGGATGGGGGCATTCGATACGTCGCTGTTGGACGATTTACAGGAGGAGCGGCTGATCATCGAGGCTTGGGCGCACTGCGCTTCGTTTGTGCTGACGGAAGATTATCCTCTGTTTCGGCGCTGGATCGGGCGTGCCTACACCGGTTCCAGCGTATGGTCGGAGCGGGTACGGGGCTGGATGGAGGCGAATGCGGAGATGGAGGCGCACATTCTGGAGCGTCTGCGGGCGGACGGGCCGCTGCCGTCGAAGGCGTTGGCTGGCCCGAAGGCTGTGCCGTGGGAATCGCTTGGTTGGACCGGCGGGAGCACGGTTACGCGCATGCTCGACTTTCTGGACCGGAAAGGTGTTGTGATTACGGTGGGGCGGCGGGGGAACCAGAAGCTGTGGCATCTGCGGGATGCGTGGCTGCCGGAGTGGGCGGGTCAGGCGCTGCCGGCGGAGGAGGAGATGGTGGGCCTGGCGTGCCAGCACTCGCTGAAGGCGTTGGGGGTGGCGAACCGAAAGCAGATCAATAACCATTTCATGCGCGCGATGTACCCGAAACTGGAGAAGCGGCTGAATGAACTGGCAGCGGCGGAGGTTGTGCTGCCGGCGCAGATTGTGGGCGAAGAGGGGCCGTGGGCGGGCGAATGGTATATCCACCGGGACACTGTGCCGCTGCTGGCGGCGATCCAGGGAGGCGAATGGGCGCCGCGCACGGTGTTTCTGTCGCCTTTCGACAATCTGATATGTGACCGGGAACGGACGGAGCAGCTTTTCAGTTTTCATTACCGGATAGAGATTTACGTACCGAAGGCGAAGCGGCAGTACGGCTATTATGTGATGCCGCTGCTGCAGGGCGACCGCTTTATCGGAAGAATGGATTCGAAGATAGATCGTAAGACGGGCATTTACCATATCCACGCATTGTATCTGGAAGAGGAGGCGCGCACCGCCGCGCGGTCCAGGGCAGCAGTTGCGGATTCGCTGCTGGAGTTGGCCCAGTTTATCGGCGCGAAAGGTGTCGAGCTGGGGGACCGGATTCCCGCTGTCTGGCGCAACGCATTGGAGGAGGTTAGCCAGGGCTTATGACTGCATCTGCAGAGACGGCTTCACCGCAAACGACAAATGCGTCGGCCCGTTTTGGTACGTTTGGCGGCGTGTTTACGCCGAACGTGCTGACGATTCTGGGGTTGATACTGTTTTTGCGGGCGGGCTGGGTGGTGGGCCAGGCCGGTATGGTGGGCGCGCTGTTGATCGTGGCGATCGCGAACGCGATCAGTTTTCTGACGGGACTGTCGCTGTCGGCGATAGCGACGTCGATGAATGTGCGGGCGGGCGGCAAGTATTATCTGATATCGAGGACGCTGGGGCGTGAGATTGGCGGCGCGATCGGTGTGCCGCTGTATTTGTCGCAGGCGATTTCGGTCGCTTTTTACATAATCGGATTCACTGAGTCTTTGGAGGGGATTGCATTTTTCGACCGGATTGATCCGCGGTTGCTGGCGACAGGTATCGCGCTGTTCTTCGCGGCAATCGCTTTCATTGGGGCGGACTTTGCGATAAAGATACAGTACTTCATTCTGGCAGCGCTGATGTTGGCGCTGCTGTCGTTTTTTGCGGGAGGCTGGGGGTCGATCCGGGCGCCGACGCTGGTTGCCAACTATGGGGAGGGGATGAATTTCTGGAGTGTGTTCGCGGTGTTCTTCCCGGCGGTGACGGGTATTGCGGTGGGCGCGAGCATGTCGGGGGATCTGAAGGATCCGGGCAGGAGCATTCACAAGGGCACACTCTTGTCGGTGATGTTTACGGCGGCAGTTTACTTTCTGTCGGTTGTCTGGCTGTCGTTGCATGGCAGTGCGGATGAGCTGAAGAGCAATACGCTGATTATGCGGGATATCGCGATTTTTCCGCCGATGATTCTGATTGGGGTGTGGGCGGCGACGCTTTCGTCGGCGTTGGGGAGCATTGTGGCGGCGCCGCGGACGCTGCAGGCGATGGCGCTTGACGGGATCGTGCCGCGGGTGCTCGGCTCAAAACTGGGGAGCAGGACGGAGCCGCGGGTGGGTGTTCTGGTCACGGCACTGATTGCGTTTGCGATTATCTGGGCGGGCGATCTGAATGTTGTGGCGCCGATCATCACGATGTTTTTCCTGAATACGTACGGGATGACGAACCTGGTGGCGGGCATCGAGAAGCTGGTGGGCAATCCCAGTTTCCGGCCGCGGGCGAAGATTCATCCCGGGTTTTCGTTATTGGGGGCGGCGGGTTGCTACGGGGCGATGTTCGTGATCAATCTCCCGGCGACGATCGTCGCGATCCTTGTCAGTTATGGCATCTATTTTTATTTGGAGCGGCGTTCGACGATACGCACGTGGGGCGATGTGCGCAATGGGATCTGGTTTTCGCTGGCGCGGCAGTCGCTGCTGAATCTGGAGCGTTCGGTCTATCATGCGAAGAACTGGCGGCCGAATATTCTGGTGTTTACGGGGCAGCCGCATAACCGGGCGCCGCTGGTGGAGGTTGCCAATTTGCTGACGCGGGGCTATGGGATCGTTTCGTTTTATCAGTTGCTGGTGGGGGATATCGATCAGTTGGCGCAGAGAAGGCTGCGCAGCGTGGCGCGGCGACAGATCCGCACATTCATCCAGGAGCAGAACATGTCGGCCTTTGCGGAGGCGGACATTGTGGAGAATTTTTATGCGGGCGCGGTGACGGTGTGTCAGGCGAACGGCGTGGGCGGGCTGGAGCCTAACGCGATTCTGATGGGCTGGAGTGATACGGAAGGCGGACGCAGCCTGTCATTGCGGCTGTTGTCGACGTTGTATGAGCTGGGCAAGTCGGTGTTGTTTCTGCATCACGACGAGAACCGCGGCTTCGGCAACCACAAGATCATCGACGTGTGGTGGCGGGGGCGCAGCGGGAATGGTGATCTGATGCTGCTGTTGGCGCATATCATCGCGCAGAATCCGACGTGGGAGGGGTCATCGATTCGGCTGCTGCGGATTTTGCCACGCGGGGAGGGACGCGAACAGACTGAGGCGCATCTGCGGGCGCTGTTGGACAGTGTGCGGGTTAACGCGGAGCCGGTGGTG
Organism: Caldilineaceae bacterium; assembly: GCA_963662575.1. Taxonomy (GTDB): domain Bacteria; phylum Chloroflexota; class Anaerolineae; order Caldilineales; family Caldilineaceae; genus Bin5. Next base: position 2,188,094 of record OY759723.1, on the reverse strand, counting down.
ATCGTTCCACCGCAGGATGAGCCGTTCCCGGAGACGGTGAAGACGTGGAGTGCGCAGACTGACCTGACTTTGCTGGGTATGAACCGGCCGGATGCCGAGGATCGGGCGAGGTACGGCAACCAACTCAATGACTGGGTGAACGCGGTTGGAACGGTGCTGCTGATTCACAGTGGACAGACGGAGGACTTGCTCGAAACGAGCGATTGAAGGGCAGTTTGTGGTCTATCCGCGGAGGGTCGGGGAGGAAACCTTTTTTTGATCCGCGTAGGGCCGCCAAGACCATCTTCTTTGTTACGCGGGAGTTGGCGGCGGGCATCGTTTGGGGATGCGCGCTTTGTTGTGTGACTGTTCTTGCGATTTCGGCTGTGCTATACTGGATTTTGCTGGGGAGAGAATATGCTTTCTCCCTTCTTTTTTTTCGCCCAGGCTGGCTTCCGCTTCATCGGAAGGTCAGCACGCCATCCCAACCGGAGAATATAACAATGCGCGCGAATCCGATTCGCAATCTTCTGGATCAAGGTAAACCGACGCTGGCAACCCACATTCACAGTGTGTGGCCGAACGTGGTGGAAGCTTTGGGCCACACGGGGCTTTATGATTATGTGGAGTTTGTGGCTGAGTATGGGACGTATACGCTGCATGACCTGGACAATATTTGCCGGGCGGCGGAGCTTCATGGGCTGGGCTCGATGATCAAGATCGATTGGGCGAACAATGAGTTTGTTGCCCAGCGGGCGGTCGGGTCGGGGTTCAACAGTGTTCTTTTTTCGGATGTGCGCTCGGCAGCTGGCGCGGCCGATTGTGTGCGCTATGTGCGGGCGGATACGCCGGAGGCGGGCGGTACCTTCGGGGTGGCGACGCGGCGGTTTTCGTACATGAGGTACGGGGGCAGTGAGGAGTATGTGCAGGCGCTGGACGATATTGTGGTGGCGCTGATGCTGGAGAAGAAGCCGGCGCTGGATGATCTGGACGCGATTCTGGCGGTGGACGGGGTGGAGATGCTGCAGTGGGGGCCATCCGATTTTTCGATGAGTATTGGGAAGGCGGGACAGCGGGGGGCTGCAGAGGTGGAGGCGGGGGCGCAGAGGGTGATCGATGGCTGCATGGCGACGGGCGTTCATCCGCGCATTGAGATTGGCAGTGCTGACGATGCGAAGCGATATTTGGACATGGGGGCGCGGCACTTCTGTGTCGGCACGGACATCGCGATTCTGCACCAGTGGTGGCAGAAGGAAGGGGAAAGTCTGCGGAAAGCGCTGGACGAATAGTGGATAGTGGCCGGAGCGGAGTAGAACGCTTTGGCTGTGCAGGAGGTTGGTGACGGCGTAGGCGAGTCTCAGGCGTTCCTGAACCGGGTTGCGGTTGGGGCCAGTTCTTCGTGAGCGCGTGTTTGTAGATCTTCAACCGCGATTCTAGGTTCCGTTGACATTTTGGGAAGGCTGTTCAGATGTCAACAAGAACTGAAAGCCTGCAGGCCTGTTAGGGATGTTGCTCGCTTGAATGTTGAAATAGACAAAACCAATTGATCCGCGAAGTCACGCGAAGGGTCGCGAAGAACACCTTTTTGTCCGCGGAGGACGCCCAGAACACCAAAGGCGTATCGGATTTTCTTTGCGTGACTGCGCCGCCCTTCGACGATCAGGCGTAAGTTGCACCCGGAAGTCGTTGTTCAGACAAACGTCAACGGGCCCTAGTTAATCTCACAGGTTTAGTAACAAGGCATTGGTTGAAAGCGGCAGGTGACTGCCGCTTTTTGCGTGCCTGGCTGTTGGAGGAGGTGGTTGTTGGGCGGCACGGGGTTGTATGGAGTGTGATTTGGGGAGAATGCGGGGATGGGCTTTGTGGGCGGGCGGACCCCTAGAGGCTACGGCGGCGCCGTGGCGGTGGGGGAATGGAGGGGGGCGTTGCGGGGGGAATCCCCCTGCGCACGGGAGGCCGCTCGCGGCCGACCGCCCCAAAGACGAGGAAAGAGGGGAGAGTGTTGCTGACGGCAGAGGGATGGCTGAGGGGGTCGAGGATGACTGGGTTACCGCGGCAGGTACGGGCCCCAGGATGGCGCGCCCTCGTCTGAAGTCTGGCGAGTCAGGCGGACGAGGCCTGAACCGTCGGCGTTCATCACGTAGACGTCAAGAATCTGATTGCGGCGCGACTCGAAGGCGATCTTGCTGCCGTCGGGCGACCAGGAAGGGTCGGCATCCCAGCCAGGGTAGGTCGTGAGGCGGGTGGGGCCCGAACCGTCGATATTGATTACGTAGATGTCAGTAGAGCCGGCGCGGCCAGAAGTAAATGCGATGCGGCGGCCGTCGGGCGACCAGTCAGGGTGGGCATCGGATTCAGGATGGGTGGTCAGGCGAGTGAGACCGGTGCCGTAGACGTTTATGAGGTAGACATCGAGGTTGTTGTCGCGGAAAGACTCGAATGCGACGCTGTTGCCATCGGGCGACCAGGAGGGAAACTGATCGGATTCGGCGTAGTCGGTGAGACGCACAAGATTGGAACCATCGGCGTTCATCAGGTAGATCTCCCAGTTGCCGTCGCGGAAAGACTGAAACGCAATTCTGCTGCCGTCGGGCGACCAGGCGGCAAGGGTATCGGATGCAAGGTGATTGGTGAGTCGGGTGGGGTCGGAACCGTCGGCGTTCATCAGGTAGATCTCCCAGTTGCCGTCGCGGAAAGACTGAAATGCGATTTTGCTGCCATCGTACGACCAGGCGGGATAGCGATCGGATGCAAGATGATCGGTAAGGCGGTTCCAGGTTTGACCGTGATCGCTGGTGGCGTATATTTCAAAGTTGCCGTCGCTGTAGGCGTGAAAGGCGAATCGCGACTGCATTTCGACGGCGGGTGATGTTACGGTGGCAGAGATGCGCTGCGACCAGGGGCCGTATACGCCGGCAAGGTTAACGGCGCGCACCTGGTAGTGGTAGGTTTCGCCTACAGGCAGATGCTCGTGTGTGAAGCTTGCGTTTGTGAGGTAATAGCCGCCAATCAGCAGCCGGTTTGCGGCTGCGTCCCATGCCCACAGTTCATAGCGTGCGGCGCCGGACACCGGCGTCCAGGTCAGTTGAACCGCGCCGCCGGCAGTTTGTGCGTTTAGCTGGGGAGCAGTCGGCGGAGGCGTTTGTGCCAAGGGGCGCGGGGAGCGGCTCCAAGATGGTTCGACATCTCTGGCTGGGTTATCCGTCAGGCGGGTGAGGCCGGAGCCGTCGGCGTTGATGGCGTAGATCTCCCAATTGCCTGCTCGATTGGAGGTGAAGGAGATGTGACTGCCGTCTTCCGACCAGGTGGGATACCGATCGTCTGCGAGATTGTAAGTAAGGCGTGTTAAGCCAGTGCCATCTGCGTTCATCACAAAGATATCGTGGAACCCGTCGAACCCGGATTGGAATGCCAGTTTGTTGCCGTCGGGCGACCAGGAGGCGAACCAATCGTTGAGAGGGGAGTAGGTGAGGCGGGTGAGGCCTGAACCGTCGGTGTTCATCAGGTAGATCTCGTTGTTGCCGTCGCGGTCTGAGTAGAAGGCAATTCTGCGGCCGTCGGGGGACCAGGCGGGGAAGCCATCCCACTGAGGATGGTTGGTCAGACGGGTGACACCGGCGCCATCGTCGTTCATGAGGTAGATTTCACCGTTGCCGTCGCGTGTTGACTCAAAGGCGATCAAGGTGCCGTCGGGGGACCAGGTGGGGAAGTAGTTCAATTGGTAGTGGTCGGTAAGCTGGGTGAGGCCGGTGCCATCGGCGTTGATGACGTAGATTTCCCAATCGACGACGTGATCTGAGACATATGCAATTCTGGCGCCATCGGGCGACCAGACGGGAAACCAGTCGGCGAATGAACTGTAGGTAAGGCGGGTGATGTCGGTGCCATCGGCGTTCATGATATAGATATCGTCGTCTCCGTCGCGGTCGGAGGTGAATGCGATGCGGGTTGGGACGCGGGCCTGGGCGGCGGTGAGGGTCGCGGAGACGGGCTGCGACCACTCGCCAACCGCGCCGGCGGCATCTACCCTTCGTACCCGATAGGTGTAGACGGTGGCGGCTTCAGGTCCACTATGCTTGAACGTGATGCCCTTCAGGTTGTTGCCGCCGATTTGTACCCAGCCGCCGGCACTGGTCCACGACCGGAGTTCGTAGCGCACTGCAGCGGTCACGGGCGTCCACCTGAGTTGGATTCCGCCCTGCTCCGCAACGGCCGACAGTTCGGGTATGGTAGGGACCGGCAGACTCTCAATAGGGGTAGAGGAAGGTCTCCAAGATGGTGCGGAATCGGAGGCAGGGTTGTCGGTCAGTCGGGTGAGGCCTGAACCGTCGGTGTTGATGACGAAGATTTCCAATTCGTTGTCGACGAAGTGGGTAAATGCTAACCGATTGCCGTCGGGCGACCAGGAGGGGTTGGCAGTGCCATCAACTGCTTGGGTAAGGCGGGTGCTGCCGGAGCCATCGGCGTTCATGACGTGAATGTCGTCTTGGCTTTCGTGGGAACGCACATAAGCTATTCTGCTGCCATCAGGAGACCAGGCGGGGCTGCGATTCCCTTCAGGATTGTCGGTGAGGCGGGTGAGGCCCGAACCGTCGGCATTCATTACGTAGATGTCATCGTTGCCTTGGCGATAGGATACGAACGCAATTTTGTTGCCGTCGGGCGACCAAGCGGGCGTACCGTCCCATTCGGGATGGTCGGTAAGGCGAGTGGCGACCGTACCGTCGGTATCCATCAGGTAGATCTCAGAGTTACCGTCGCGATCTGAGGAAAACGCAATCCTTTTGCCGTCGGGGGACCATGCGGGCATCACATCGTCGCTTTGATGGTTGGTTAGATTGACTGGGCCCGCCCCATTGGCGTTCATGACGTAGATTTCAAAGTTGCCGTCGCGGGAGGAATCGAAGGCAATTCGGTTGCCGTCGGGGGACCAGGCGGGACTGTTGTCCCATCCAGGGTGGTCGGTTAGGCGGGTGACATTGAAGCCATCGTCGTTCATCACGTAGATGTCATAGTTGCCACCGCGGTTTGAGTCAAAGACAATCAGGGAAGGCGTGTCGGGCTGCGCCGTAGTGACGGTGACGGGGACAAATTGTGACCAGGGGCTGACGTCGCCGGCGGCGTTGACGGCGCGTACTGCGTAGTATAAGGTTGCGCCGGCCGCGAGCCGGTCGTGTCGGAAGGTCGTGGCGGTCAGGTTGTTGCCGCCGATGTCCTGCCAGTCGTCGGCTTCGGTCCATACCCAGAGGTCGTAGCGGACTGCGCCGGTCACGGCGTCCCAACTCAGGTCCACTGCGCCGGCGGTTGGCTGTGCGGTCAGGGCAGGGGCGGGCAGCGCGGGGGGCGTTGTGGTTGGCGTAGCAGTGGGCGTAGCGGTAGGCGTTGTGAACGGGTCCGGGGTAGGGGTTGGCGTTGATGTTGACGAATGTGTGTCGGTTACGGTGGCGGGGATTGGTTCGGACCAGGCACTTGCTTCGCCGGAGCCGCTGATGGCGCGTATCGAATAGTAGTATGTGATGCCCGCGGAGAGTCCGGCGTGCGTATAGGTCGTGCCGGTCAGGTTGTCGGGGCCGATCGGTACCCAGCCTCCATCAGCGGTCCACGACCATAGTTCGTAGCGGATTGCGGCGGTAACGAACTCCCAGTTCAGAATCACTGCGTTCGCTGCTGGCTGGGCGGTCAGGGCGGGAACGGCCAGTGCCGGTGTCGTCGATGCCGGTGTAATCGTTGGTGTGTTCGTTGGCGTAACTGTCTCTGTTGGCGTCGACGTGAATGCAGGCGCTGGTGTTGGTGTTGGTGTTGAAGTCAGTGTTGGTGTTGAAGTCAGTGTAGCTGTCGGTGTAGCTGTCGAAGCCGTCGTCCAAGTAGGCGTCGATGTCGTTGCAGGGGTCGTGTTTGGCGGTGTTGGGGTTGCTGATGGCGTAGTCGTTGGCTTCGGGGTCGGTGTCAGCGCATCGAAAGAGGTGGCGGATATCAGCTGCGACCATGGGCTTGTTTCGCCGGAACCGGTGACGGCACGAGCCTGGTAGAAGAAGGTCGTGCTTGGTAGAGGGAAGATGTGGATGTAGCTGGTTGCGGTCAAGGCGTCGCCGCCGAGCTCTTGCCAGCCAGGAGTATGGTCCCACCACGTCCATAGCTCGTAGCGTGCGGCGCCGGTTACAGGGTTCCACGTCAACTCCACTGTGCCGAAATCGTTGTAGGGAGGCGGGGCGTCAACGGGCCGGGACGGGGCGGCTGGATGCGGGGTCGGTACGGGCCGCACCTGTGCGGACAACGCTGGCGCGGCCAGGTTTCCGGGAACGGTAACGAGGACGCGCTGGGACCATTCGCTGGCGTCGCCGAACGCGCCGACGGCGCGTATCTGATAGTAGTAGGTAGTGCTTGTCGAGATTCCGGAGTGGGTGTAGCTGGTGCCGGTCAGATTGTCGCCGCCGAGCTGTATCCAGCCGCCGGCGGAGGTCCAGGACCAGAGTTCGTAACGCAGTGCGCCGGGCACGGCCGGCCAGCGCAGTTCAGTTGCGCCTTCTTGCCGTTGCGCGGTCAGCTGGGGGGCGGAGAGGGTGGATGCTGGTGAAGACTGCTGGGCCAGGGCAACGTTGGCGCAGGTCAAAAGAGCGGCAAAGAGAGTCAGGAGGAACGCCGCCGCTATCGCGCGGTATGGGTGGGGGTTGGTGTTTCGTTTTTCGTGGTTCGTGACGGAATCAGCCTACGCGTTCGAGAAAGCGGACGTCGTTGGTGAAGAAGTAGCGGATGTCGTCGATACCGTATTTTAGCATGGCGATACGTTCGGGGCCCATGCCGAAGGCGAAGCCGCTGAAGACGGCGGGGTCGTAGCCGCCGTTTTGGAGGACGATGGGATGGACCATGCCGGCGCCGAGGATTTCGAGCCAGCCGGTCTGTTTGCAGATGCGGCAGCCTTTGGCTTCGCAGAGGACGCAGCCGGCGTCGACTTCGACGCTGGGCTCGGTGAAGGGGAAGTAGCTTTTGCGGAAGCGGAGGCTGCGGCCTTCGCCGAACATTTGGTTGGCGAAGTTGACGAGTGTGCCTTTGAGGTCGCTGAAGGTTACGTTGCGGCCGACGACGAGGCCTTCGACCTGGTGGAACATCATGTCGTAGCGGGCGCTGACGTCCTCGTGGCGGTAGCATTTGCCGGGCAGGATGACGCGGATGGGCTCGGGGCAGTATTCGCGCATGGCGTGGATCTGGCCGGGGCTGGTGTGGGTGCGGAGGATTACGCCGGGGGTGGTGGTGTAGAAGGTGTCCCACATGTCGCGGGCGGGGTGGCCCGGGGGAATGTTGAGGAGGCCGAAGTTGTTTTCGTCGGTCTCGACTTCGGGTGAGTCGTAGACCTGGAAGCCCATCTGGCCGAAGATATGGGCGATTTCGCGCAGGGTCTGGTTGCTGGGATGGATTTTGCCGAGGGTGGGTCGGCGGCCGGGCATGGTGACGTCGACACCTTCGGCGGCGAGGGTCTGTTCCATTTCCTGCTGGCGGATGGCCTCCTGACGGGTATGGAGGGCGGCTTCGAGCAGGTTTTTGAGTTGGTTGCCGGCGCGGCCGGCTTCTGGTCGTTCCTCGCGGGGGAGGTCGCTCAGGCCGCGCAGGAAGTTGGTGAGGGCGCCGGTGCGGCCGAGGTAGTCGCGGAACCAGGCTTCGGTGGCCTCGACGGTGTCGGCTGCTGTTAGTTCTTCTTGTGCGCGGGTTTGAAGTTCTTCAAGCGCCTGCATGTTTCATCTCACTGTTACGGATTCAGGGTATTGGTTGATGGCGGCGGGCGGCTGCCTTATTTTGCGCGTTCGTCAGGTGTCAATCGTAATGGAAAAGGGGCGGGGGGTCAAGAAGCAGTGGTAGGTGGTCAGTGTGTGCTTGCCAGAGATGGCGCTGGAGTGGGCGCTGGTGGTTGGCCAACATTTTGGGAAGGCGCAGCATTGGTGGGGACGCGGTGACACAGGGGGGCGTTGCGGGGGAATCTCCCTGCAAAAGGGAGGCCGGGGAACGGCAGTGGTCAGTGGTTAGTGGGGGAACTGTGGGGGACCGGGGGGCGGAAATAGGGAGGGAACCTACAAGGGGTGCTCTTACCCCACCTGATCGACCCCCCAGGATTACTTGACGAGCCCCGATTGTTGCCTTCGAGGGAAATATCTTCACCGTTCTGGCCTTCTCCACCTATCAGGAAGCGGAACAGACAGGCAGATTCAGGCTCTCCACATGAGCGGCCACGCCTTCATTCAGACCTGACAAGCTGAAGTCCGAGGGTAAGCAAAACCGATTGCCTGAGAGGTCTATCCACATCAGACTATTGAGACCACTCAGATCTGGGATCGGTCCAGTTAACTGATTGGCACGAAGGTTCAACGTGGTCAGATTGGCGAGATCGTTGAAAACACCCGACTGCAGGCTGCTCAGGCTATTGTTCTGTATTTCCAGAATCCGCAAGTTGGCCAGGCCACTGAAGATACCAGAGGGCAGGCTAACCAGGCCGTTGCCATCGACACGCAGATGATCGAGAGTGGCCAGACCCTCAAAAGCGTCGGCCGGCAGACTGCTCAAACTGTTTCTATACAACAGGAGGACACGCAGACTGGACAGCCCGCCAAAGGCATCGGAGGCCATGCCACTAAGGCCGTTGCTTTGCAGTGCCAGGTTTTCCAGCCTGGTAAGGGCGCCCAGATTCGGGATCGTCCCAGTCAACTGGTTGTAACCAAGATACAGAGTCACCAAATTGGTGAGCCCGCTCACATCCGGGATCCCCCCGCTCAACTGGTTGTTGCCGAGGAAGAGTTGATTCAGCTCGGCTAGAGCGCTCAAGTCGGGGATGGAACCGGTCAGCTGGTTGAATCCAAGGTCCAGATAATGCATGTTGCTGAGCGCGCTCAGATCTGGAATCGACCCGGAGAGCTGATTGTGACTGAGGTTTAGATACTGCAGATGGCCATAGGCGCTCAAATCCGGGATCGCTCCGGACAGCTGATTGTGGCTGAGGTCGAGAGATACAAGGGAGGTCAGAGCGCTCAGGTCCGGAACCTGTCCGGTCAATTGGCCGTGACTGAGACTTAGCCAGCGCAAGTTGGAGAGTGTCCTCAATTCCGATAATGATGCGGACAACTGGTTGGCCCCCAAGTTCAGGTAACCCAAGTTGGTGAGGGCGCCCAGACCCGTGATTGGCCCTGTCAATTCGTTGGAATTGAGGCTTAAGTATCGCAGATTTGTGAGAGCGCTCAGATCGGGAATCGATCCACGCAGATTGTTGCCGCCCAGGCCTAGGGACCACAGGTTCGTAAGGCCACTCAGTTCGGGTATCGATCCGCTCAGCTCATTACCGCCCAGGAGTAGGGACCGCAGGTTCGTAAGGCCACTCAGTTCGGGAATCGATCCGCTCAGCTCGTTACCGCCCAGGCCTAGGGACCACAGGTTCGTAAGGCCACTCAGTTCGGGTATCGACCCGCTCAGCTCATTGCCGCCTAAGGACAGGGACGTCAGGTTTGTAAGGCCACTCAGATCCGGGATCTGCCCGCTTAACTGATTGCCACTGAAGTCAAGGTTGGTCAAACTGGTAAGGGCGTTCAAGTCCGGGATTCGTCCCGTCAACTCGTTGGAACTGAGGTCAATGGACTCTAGGTTAGTTAAGGGACCAAGTTCGGGGATTTGTCCTGACAGCTTGTTGCCATAAAAGTCCAAGTACCTCAATTTGGTGAGCGTGCTCAGACTCGGAATCGGGCCGGTTAGCTCATTGTAGCTGATTTCAAGATGCGACAATTTTGTAAGCGTGCTCAATTTGGGAATTGGACCAGTCAGTTGGTTGGAGTAGAGGCTAAGAGACTTCAGGTCTGTGAGCGCGCTCAAGTCCGGAATCGGTCCGGTCAAATTACTTTGACTCAAGTCAAGGTAGGTCAACGCCTTTAGCGTGCTCAAGTCGGGGATCTTGCCGGTCAGATGGTTTCCACCAAGGTTCAGCCACGTCAGATTTGTGTACCCGCTTAGATCGGGGATAGGCCCGGTCAATTGGTTGTTCCCGAGCCCCAGCGCCGTCAGGCTGGTATTGGCGGTCAAGTCCGGGACTGGCCCAGTCAACTGATTCTGAATCAGGTTCAGATTTTCCAACTGGGTCAGCGCGCTCACGTCCGGGACAGGTCCGGACAGCTGGTTGGCCCACAGGGTCAAATCTGTCAGTTTAGTGAGGGCACTCAAGTCAGGAATTGGCCCGGTCAACTGGTTGAAACCGAGGTCCAGCACTGTCAGATGCTTGAGGGCGCTCAGATCCGGGAGATTTCCCCTCAACCCAATGCCCTCAAGAACCAACTCTGTTACATGGCTGCTTTCATCGGTGACCACACCGTACCAGGAACCGATCGGCGCGTCGGTCAGCCAGTATGCACTGTTCGCCCAGTTGGCGCCGCTGGTTGCCTCGTATAGCGCGACCAACGCGGACCTCTCCTCGGCCCTCTCCTCGGAAGGCGAGCAGGATGGCAGTTCGAGGCTCTCCACATGGGCGGCCACGCCTTCATTCAGACTTGACAAGCTGAAGTCTGAGGGTAAGCAAATCGGATTGCCTGAGAGGTCTAGCCACATCAGACTATTGAGACCACTCAGATCTGGGATCGGACCAGTCAACTGATTGGCAGAGAGGTTCAACGTGGTCAGATTGGCGAGATCGTCGAAAACACCCGACTGCAGGCTGCTCAGGCTATTGTTCTGTATTTCCAGAATCCTCAAGTTAACCAGGCCGCTGAAGATCCCAGAGGGCAGGCTAACAAGGTTGTTGCCATCGACACGCAGGTGATCGAGAGTGGTCAGACCCTCAAAGGCGTCGGCCGGCAGACTGCTCAAACTGCTTCTATACAACAGGAGGACACGCAGACTGGACAGCCCGCCAAAGGCATCGGAGGACAAGCCACTAAAACTGTTGCTTTGCAGTGCCAGGTTTTCCAGACTGGTGAGGTCGCCCAGATTCGGAACTGTCCCAGTCAACTGATTGTAACCAAGATACAGAGTCACCAAATTGGTGAGCCCGCTCACATCCGGGATCCCCCCGCTCAACTGGTTGTTGCCGAGGAAGATCTCATTCAGGTTGGCTAGAGCGCTCAAGTCGGGGATGGAACCGGTCAGCTGGTTGAATCCAAGGTCCAGATAATGCATGTTGCTGAGCGCGCTCAGATCTGGAATCGACCCGGAGAGCTGATTGTGACTGAGGTTTAGATACTGCAGATGGCCATAGGCGCTCAGATCCGGGATCGCTCCGGACAGCTGATTGTGACTGAGGTCGAGAGATACAAGGGAGGTCAGTGTGCTCAGGTCCGGAACCCGTCCGGTCAATTGGCCGTGACTGAGACTTAGCCAGCGCAAGTTGGAGAGTGTCCTCAATTCCGATAATGATGCGGACAACTGGTTGGCCCCCAAGTTCAGGTAAACCAAGTTGGTGAGGGCGCCCAGACCTGTGATTGGCCCTGTCAATTCGTTGGAATTGAGGCTTAAGTATCGCAGATTTGTGAGAGCGCTCAGATCGGGAATCGATCCACTCAGATTGTTGCTGCCAAGGCCTAGGGACCACAGGTTCGTAAGGCCACTCAGTTCGGGTATCGATCCGCTCAGCTCGTTACCGCCCAGGCGTAGGGACCACAGGTTCGTAAGGCCACTCAGTTCGGGAATCGACCCGCTCAGCTTATTGCCGGCTAGATACAGGTACTCCAGGTTTGTGAGAGCGTTCAGATCCGGGATTCGCCCACTTAACTGATTGCCGCTGAAGTCAAGGTTGGTCAGACTGGTAAGGGCGTTCAAGTCCGGGATTCCCCCCGTCAACTCGTTGGAATTGAGGTTAATGTATTTCAGGTTAGTTAGGGGACTAAGTTCGGGTATTGGTCCTGACAACCTGTTGTCGTAGAGGTCGACGAATGTCAGCTCTGTGAGAGTGCTCAGGTCGGGAATCGGACCGGTCAGCTGGTTGTAGCTGATTTCGAGATGCGACAGTTTTGTAATCGTGCTTAAGTCGGGGACGGGACCAGTCAGTTGGTTGGAGTAGAGGCTAAGATACACCAGGTCTGTGAGCGCGCTCAAATCGGGGATGGGACCAGTCAGTTGGTTGGAGTAGAGGCTAAGAGACTCCAGGTCTGTGAGCGCGCTCAAGTCCGGAATCGGTCCGGTCAAATTACTTTGACTCAAGTCAAGGTAGGTCAACGCCTTTAGCGTGCTCAAGTCGGGGATCTTGCCGGTCAGATGGTTTCCACCAAGGTTCAGCCACGTCAGATTTGTGTACCCGCTTAGATCGGGGATAGGCCCGGTCAATTGGTTGTTCCCGAGCCCCAGCGCCGTCAGGCTGGTAGTGGCGGTCAAGTCCGGGACTGGCCCAGTCAACTGATTCTGAATCAGGTTCAGATTTTCCAACTGGGTCAGCGCGCTCACGTCCGGGACAGGTCCGGACAGCTGGTTGGCCCACAGGGTCAAATCTGTCAGTTTAGTGAGGGCACTCAAGTCAGGAATTGGCCCGGTCAACTGGTTGAAACCGAGGTCCAGCACTGTCAGATGCTTGAGGGCGCTCAGATCCGGGATCGACCCCTCCAGGTGATTGCCCAAAAGGTTCAACTTCGTAAGACTGCTCAGGGCGCTCAGATCCGGGAGATTTCCCCTTAACCCAATGCCCTCAAGAACCAACTCTGTTACATTACCGCTTTCATCGGTGACCACACCGTACCAAGCACCGATCGGGGCGTCGCTCAGCCACTTGTCGCTGTCATACCAGTGTGCCCCACCTGTCGCCTCGTAAAACGCCACCAATGCGGCCCTATCCGCGGAAGTCGAGCAAAAAGGCAGTTCGAGGCTCTCCACATGGGCGGCAACCGCCTCATTTGAACCAGAGGGATCTGAGCCACCGGTGAGGCACAACGGATTCCCCGACAGGTCCAGTTCTGTCAAGGAGTTCAGGGCGCTCAAATCCGGGAAGGGTCCCGTCAGATTGTTGTGACTTAGGAATAGGGTCGTCAGCCTGGTCAGTGTGCTAAGGTCTGGGATGTCGCCGCTTAGCTGGTTGTTGTCGACGGCCAGATGACTCAACAGAGTTAGCGCGCTCAATTCGGGAATCGACCCGTTCAACTGGTTATCTCCCAAGTCAAGAGACCGCAATCCGGTGAGTGCGCCCAGGTCGGGGATCGGCCCGGTCAAATGGTTGTGTCTGAGATCGAGGATTACCATGTTAGTGAATTCGCTCAGTGCGGAGAGAGAGCCGGTCACATTACTGTTACTGAGATCGAGCGATTCCAGTTTGGTGAGTGTACTCACCTCCGAGAAAGAAACGGTCAACCGGTTGCCGCCGAGGTGTAGATGGCTCAAGCTGGTCAGGGCTCTCAGATCGGGTACCCCTCCGGTCAGACTGTTGTTGGAAAGGAGAAGCGTATTCAAGCCTGTTAGTGCGCTGAGATCCGGGACTCTCCCGCTCAACTGATTGGAGCCGACAGACAACTCCTTCAGACTGGTGAGAGCGCCCAAATCCGGGATCTGCCCGGTCAGCTGGTTGTTACTGAGGTCGAGAAATGTCAGGTTGATCAGAGCACTCAAATCGGGGATAGACCCGGTCAGCTTGTTGGAATGGAGTCTGAAGGCGGTCAGTTCTGCGAGTGCACTGAAATCGGGGATCAGACCGGCCAACTGGTTGAAACTGAGGTCCAGCACTGTCAGCTTGCTGAGAACGCTCAGATCCGGGACTGGTCCGGTCAGCTGGTTGCCGGCAAGGGCCAAGGAAGTCAGGTTGGTGAGGCCACTCATATCCGGTATCGGACCCGACAACTGGTTGAGACTGAGGTCCAGCACTGTCAGCTTGCTGAGGGCGCTCAATTCCGGGAACGGTCCTTTCAACCCAATGTCTTCAAGAATCAACTGCGTAACGTGCCCATCCCCGTCAGTGACCACACCGTGCCAGGAACCGAGCGGCGCGTCGGTCAACCAGTTTTCGCTGTCTGACCAGTTGGCGCCGTCGGTCGCCTCGTAAAGAGCCACCAATGCTGCCCTCTCCTCGGGCACGTCAGGCAAGTCCAGAACTTCCTTAACCGTGGCGTGAACATGGTCCGACCACGCGCTCGTATCGCCCGACTCGCTCACCGCGCGTATCGCATAGTAGTAGGTTGTGCCTGCGAAGACTTCGACATGACTGAAGTTCGTGCCGGTCAAGGCGCCGTCGTCCAGTTGCTGCCAGCCGTCAAGGCTGGTCCATGTCCACAGATCGTAGCGCACCGCGCCGGGAACCGCCTCCCAACTCAACTCGACCGCGCTCCCGCTCGCTTCAGCTGACAAGACAGGTTTAGCCAGAACCGAGACCGTCGCTGTAGGCGTGGCCGTTGCCTCCGAACTTGGCGTCGAAGTCGACGTAGGCGTTGCAGTGGGCGTCGACTCCGCGGTTGACTCCTCGGCAGCTGCCGTAGGAGTGTTCGTAACCGTAGCCGGCAGGGTTGAGGTCGGTGTCGAAGTTGCAGTCTCAGCTGGTGCTGCCGTAGGTGTATCCGTAGCAATAGCCGGCTGGCTAGGAGTTTGTGTCGACGTTGCAGTCTCCGTTGCTGTTGCCGTTGGAGTATCCGAAACCGTAGCCGGCTGGGTTGGAGTCTGTGTCGACGTTGCAGTCTCCGTTGCTGTTGCCGTTGGAGTATCCGAAACCGTAGCCGGCTGGGTTGGAGTCTGTGTCGACGTTGCAGTCTCCGTTGCTGTTGCCGTTGGAGTATCCGAAACCGTAGCCGGCTGGGTTGGAGTTTGTGTCGACGTTGCAGTCTCCGTTGCTGTTGCCGTTGGAGTATCCGAAACCGTAGCCGGCTGGGTTGGAGTTTGTGTCGACGTTGCAGTCGGCGTATACGCTTGATTCTCAGGCGCTGTTGCATTTGCGTACTCCGACAACGGGCTCGTATCTCCGTTGCCGTCTACGGCCCGAACCGCGTAATAATAGTCCCTGCCCGGAACAAGCCCCCTGTGCGTAAAGGATGTGTCTGTCAGAGCACCGTCGTCCAGCCGCTGCCAGTCGTCGACACTGTCCCACACCCATAAAACGTACCTGACAGCGCCCGGCACCGGATTCCAACTCAGCTCGATCGCGTCTGGCCCCGTGGAAGCCGCGGTCAAGGCGGGCGCGTCCAGAGCCGCCGAGGACTCTGTCTGCGCGTAAGTTGCGCTATCTATCTGGAACAGGAGAAAAAACAGCACCGCCAATATGGCGACTTTGAGAAGCATTCTCACGGACTTCATAGGTAGCCTGAACTTTCACTGGCATGTTCCAGTCTCTGGACCGCGGAAAGGGAAAACAACGTCCTTGCAGGCAGCAGCGTCCGGTTTGGCATGGCAAGAAGTGCGGTCTGACCGGCTGACCGATGAAGTCTGAGATGCTGTCTCCCGTGGCTAAGGAAGTCGAAGTAAGCAGTCATCCGGTTTGCAGTCTACGTAAATTGTCAAACTGGTTTAGATAGGTGTGCACACAACTTTCTCTTGGGAATGGATGTTCGCGGAGGAGGTTTTCGAGGGCGTGGCCGCGACCACCCTACCTGTCCTGAATGTCGGCTGCGGGCCGGCAGGCGGTGAAAATAAGGACTAGGTTCCGTTGACATTTTGGTAAGGCTGTTCAGATGTCAACAAGAACTGAAAGCCTGCATGCCTGTTAGGGATGATTCTCGCTTGAATGTTGAAATAGACAAAACCAATTGATCCGCGAAGTTACGCGAAGGGTCGCGAAGAACACCTTTTGTCCGCGGAGGACGCGGAGAACACCAAAGGCGTATCGGATATTCTTTGCGTGACTGCGCCGCCCGTCGACGATCAGGCGCAATTTGCACCCGGAAGTCGTTGTTCAGATAAACGTCAACGAGCCCTAGCCATCACAGACACTGTTCTGTCTCCCAAGCCGGCGCCGGTTGGGGTCATGTCTTGAACGCGACTCATCTGGCTACCAGTCAGCCAGGAGTCCCGAGTCTGTGCCGTCCCCGAGAGAACACAAAACATGTACATCCCGAATACATACTGCCAATTGAAGGCAACCAGTGGTTTGGGATTGGTGGTTGCGGGCTATACGCTCAGCGGGAAATCAGTTCAGGGAGTAAGGTTTCACGGTTAGGATATAGCCGCCGGGCGCTTCGGGCTCGTAGGTTTCCACGATCAAATAGTAGCGGCCGGTGAAGGGGGCACGGATGACGAGCCGAGAGTCACGCAGGAGCAGGCCGGCGCCGTCGTCCCTGCTGACGGTCAGGGTTGGGCTTCCTCCAACGCTAAGCGTGAGGAACATATCGGCCAGAATTGACTGTGCGAGTATTTCGACCGTCTGACCTTGTTGCAGGTCAAGGAAGAAGTAGTCGGCGTCTGACGGATAGTCAATGTTTCCGTGGATGGACTGGCCCACTTGGATCGTTTGCCCTGAGTCGGGGTCATTTACAGGAACGAGATTGTAGTTGGCAGCGACGACGAAGTTGCCGGGGGTTGTGGCCTTCTGTCTTACGATGAGGTAATGGGGCGTCAGCCTGCCGAAGATATAGGCGCCATACTCAAAGCCTGTGATTTCGAAGGTGTCAAAAGTCTCTCCAGCGATGCCACGATAGTCGTAGATCGAGACCGTGCTATCGTTGGTACCGAGCAGGCTGAACCCGAATTCGGTGAAGGGCGGTGCATAGACTATATAGGCCTGGTCGTCCCAATAGTTTTCGAGGGTCAAGCTGTGACGGAGAGCACCTCCTGGCGGCGGTGGCACGCGGTCGCCGTGGCCGCCAGGGTCCTGGCCGGCGATAAGCTGCTGGATGCGGGGCATGATATCGGTGGAAGAGATGACGAGTCCGAATTCGCCGTAAATCTTGAAATTGCTGATGCCGATCACGTCGCCGGTAGCGGAGACAAGGGCACCGCCACTCTGTCCACCGAAGATTGTAGCATCGGTCTGGATCAAGGTGAGGGGACCGGCCTCCCACTGGCGCAGGCGGGAAAGAATGCCGCCGGTGATGGTGGGTTGGGGGAAGAGTTCATACTCGCCGGGGTAGCCGATGAGATGGACGCGAGAGCCGATGGGAATGTTTTCGCCGTCGATCATTGTTACGGGTTCGATGGCGACATCGAGGGGGCCAAGCACGGCCAGGTCTGCGATCAAGTCCAGGTTGTTGACCGCTACCTCCTCGAATTCGGTTCCATCGGGGAAGACGACGCGCACTGCGTTGTATGGCCAGACTACATGGGCGGCGGTAACCAGATATCCGCCTTCAATCAGAAAACCGCTACCGGAGCCGGTTGCGGACTCTACATAGGCGATGGCTGGCGAAACCTTTTCGAAGATCTGGGCTGGGGTCAGTGTCAGTGGGCCGGGGAGGGTGGCAGGAACCCAGGGCGACCACGGGCTCACGCCGTCGGCGCTGTTCACGGCGCGCACTGAGTAGTGGTAGGTGGTGCCTACCTCCACTCCCTGATGTGTAAATGTTGTGGCGGTGAGGGCGCCATTGTCCAGCCTTTGGAGGCCGCCATAGTCGGTCCATGTCCAGAGCACGTAGCGCACGGCGCCGGGTACTGGGTCCCAACTCAACTCTATCGCGCTCTCAGACGGCTGGGCGGACAGCGCTGGCACTGGAAGAGAGACAGATAGGGAAGTAGGTGTTGGCGTAGGTGTTGGCGTTGGCATTGGCGTTGGTGTTGGCGTCGCGGTTAGGGGCGCGACCGCTGTCGAGGTGGGCGTTGGGGTCGGCGTTGGCGAGGGCGTTGCAGTTGCCGACGGCGGCGCGGTGGCGGTGACAGGGACATACTCGGACCACGCGCTAGCCTCGCCGGCAGCATTTACGGCGCGGACGGCGTAGTAGTAGGTTGTGCCTACCTCAACTTCGGTGTGGGTGAAGGTCGTGGCGGTCAGGTTATCGCCGCCGATCTCCTGCCAGCCATCTTCACTGGTCCACGACCAGAGGTCATAGCGCACTGCGCCGGGGACGGAGTCCCATTCCAGGTCCACTGCGCCGCCGGACAACTCTGCGGTCAGAGACGGCGCGGGCAGGGATCCGGCCGTCGCCAAGAGTCCGGCCGCCGCCAAGAGTCCGGCGGGCGCCGTCGGTGTTGGCGCTGCTGAAGAAGAGATGGTTGGCGTAATCGTTGCTGTCGGCGTAGACGTTGGGATGGGTGTAGCCGTCGATGTTGCTTGCGGGTCAGGCGTTGGCGTAGCCGTTGCTGACGAGTCGGGAGTCGCCGTTGGTGTCACCGTCAGCGCTGGCGTTGGTGTCGGCGTCGCGGTCAGTATCAGTGGCGAGGTTGAGGTTGGTGTCGGTGTGGACGTAGACTGTTGCGCATCAGTTACGGTTGCGGAAACCTGCTGCGACCACCCGCTCGGCTCGCCGGCCGCGTTCAGGGCACGTATTTGGTAGTAATAGGTCGTGTCTACAGAGAGGTCGGAATGGGTGTAGCTGGTGGCGGTGAGGTCGTCGCCGCCGAGCTGTTGCCAGCCGGTCTCTTCGTCCCACCAGGACCACAGAACATAGCGTACGGCGGTGTCCACTTCTGTCCAGCTTAACTCGACGGCGCCGGCAGTGGCCTGGGCGGTCAAAGCAGGCGCGTCCAGGGCTGCAGGCGTGGTGGCGGATACGCGCTGCGACCACTCGCCGTTGTCGTCATCAGCATTGACGGCGCGAATCTGGTAGTGGTAGGTGATGCCGGCGACGAGCTCGGCGTGGGTGAAGGCGGTGCTGGTGAGGTCATCGCCGCCGATCTGTTCCCAGCCGGTCTCTTCGTTCCGCCACGAAAAGAGTTCGTAGCGTGCGGCGCCGGCCACCTCTGTCCAGGTCAATTCGACGGCGCGGTCTGCGGGCTCGGCGGTCAGCTCGGGTGCTGGGAGCGGGGAAGCCTGCTGCGCGAGGGCGGCGCTGGCGCCGGATAGAGTGGCGGCGAAAGCAAAAAGGAATGCCACTACCGTCATGAAGTTACGCCTGGGCGATAGAGTCATTATTGTGCCTTAACCAGAGAGCTGGAGTTCTGTGATTGTATGCAGGGGAGATTGATGTGCCTGCGAGTTGGAAGCGCGCGGAAGGGCTTGTTGGTGTCCAAGGACGAATTCCGACTGATTCCTCTCAGGAGTACAGAGCTTAACTATACCCTAACTCAGTGAATCGTGACCAATTCCGGTACGGGAAAGGGGCGCGATTAACCGGGCACTCGCCTTTTGGGAAGCCTGCGGGCGGTTGGGGATCTGAGAGGAATGGGGGGAACGGCAGTTCTTAGTGAACTGCTTTGTACGCGAAAAACACCTTTTTGTCCACGGAGGACACGGAGGGGCGCGGAGGACACCTTTACACCTTTTTGTCCGCGGAGGACGCGGAGGGGCGCGGAGAACGGCTTAACTGCTTCTCTTGATCCGCGAAGGGGCGCGAAGAGCATCTTTCTGGTTCGCGGCGGGTTAGGGAAGGCACTTTCTTTTGTCGCGTTGGGTAGCTGAGGGCTTGCATTTGTCGGCTCTAAAGAGGCCTTCGCCAGTTGTTTACGGGACCTAATCAACTTATATGCATTTGTGCAGTGGGGTCCAGTCGAACTCTGGGGGAATGGTGAGGGAGAGGCCGGTGATGTTGTTGCCGGTGACTTCGAGCTTTTTCCACTGGGCGGGGTCGGTGGACCTTATCAGGTTTCCGTCGGTTCCGAGGAAGGCGGCGGCGGGGCAGGCGGCGTTGCCGGGGTTGTTGCGGCGGTAGATTCCGAGCACGATGTGCGGCTTTTCACCCGGTGCGTTCAGAAACAGGTTTTCGACGAGCAGGCGCTCGAAGAGGAAGGCGCCGTCGGACTTGCTGACGGCGGTGCTGGTTGCCAGGAGTCTCTTGCCGCCTACGGGGGAGCGCATGCTGAGCAGTAGGACATGGGTATCGGATTGGGAAGGCTGGCTGCCTGGCAGGTTTACGGTTCCACGCAAGTCAAAGCGGCGGATTTCGCAGAAGGTCAAGGGGGTGGGAGCGCCAAGCACATCGGCGACGAGGGCTGCGCCGACCGGGTCGTAGTCTTCGAGCTTATGGTAGCCGGGTCCGAGCCAGCCGGCGAACTGGCTGGGGGTGAGCCAGGTTCTGACGAGTTCGGCCCAGTATTCGAGGGCATTGGTTGAGGCGTACCTGTCCTGCCAGAGTCCTCTGAGCATGGCGGCCTGATAGGCGCTGTTGAGCCGGGACATGAACTGCTGGCCGCCGGTGCGGAGTCGGAGCGAGTCTTCGATCTGGTGGGCGAATTCGTGAATCAGGGTGTGATTACAGTGGCGGGCCACTTCGGGCGAGCCTGAGACCCAACCGGATGGCGTTTCGCCGGCAACTCCCACGACTGTCGAGGAGAGATCCAGATCCCTGAATTCGGGGAGGTGGGTGAGGAGGCCTCCTTTTTCGAATCTGTCGGGATAGATGAGCACGCGGAATTCGAATTCGGCCATGGTCGCCAGGATGTCGGGGCGGTCGGACAGCATAGCCAGAATGGTGTCGCGCGTTTGGTAGAGTTCTTCGTCGGTCACTTCGCTGGAAGAGAGGATCGGGATTCCGCCGGCGTCGAGGTATTTGCGGTAATAGGAATGGACGCCGAGTGAATTGGGAGGCGCTGAGACAAAGGCGTTCGCCGCCGGCGTTGACGCGGGCGTTGGTGTGAGCGAAGGTGTTGATGTCGGAGTAGGCGAAGGCGTTGGTGTCGGAGTAGGGGACGGCGTGAATTCTGCGGTCAGGGTGGCGGGCACGTTTTCCGACCAGGGGCTGACATCGCCGGCGGCGTTGACGGCGCGCACGCTGTAGTAGTAGGTCGTGCCAACGGCAAGATTATGGTGAATGAAGCTGGCGGCGGTCAGATCTTCGCTGTCGAGCCGTTGCCAGCCGGCGGCGCTGGTCCAGTACCAGAGTTCATAGCGTACGGCAGCGGGGATAGGGTTCCAGCTGAGCTCGACGGCGCTTTGGGTTGGGAAGGCAGCCAGGCTGGGCGCAGGGAATTCTGTTGCCGCGGACGTTGGAGTAGGCGTAAGTGTTGCGGTCGACGGCTTGGTAGGCGTAGGCGTTGCTGTCGGCGTAGGCGCAGGCGGCGATGACGTTTGCGTTGGCGTTGGCGTCGCAGTGTGCGCCGCAAGGTCTTCCTGGGTGGGGGAGGGAGTCGGGTTGGGCGTAGCCGACAGCACGGGTGGCGGCGTTGGCGTGGGTGTTGCGTCGGGCGGCTGCGCTTGCGCGACTTCGGCAGAGACCAGTTGGGACCAGGGGCTGGCAATACCGTCGGCGTCGACGGCGAGCATTTGGTAGTAGTAGGTGACGCCGGGGACGGTCCCGGTGTGGCTGTAGCTTGTACCGGTGAGGTTATCGCCGCCGAGCTGCTGCCAGCCGGTGTCCTCGTCCCACCAAGTCCACAGTTCATAGCGGGAGGCGCTGGCGACGGCCTCCCAGCTGAGGTCGACAGCGCCGGTTGATGCGCGGGCGGTCAGAGCGGGTGCGGGCAGGTTTCCGGGCAGGGAGACGGAAACCCGTTGGGACCATTCACCGGGCTCTCCGTCAGCGTTGACGGCACGGATCTGATAGAAGTAGGTGTCGCCGGCGTTGAACTCGGAATGATTGAAGGAGGTAGCCGTAAGGTTGTCGCCGCCGAGCTGCTGCCAGTCATCGTTGCTGTTCCAAGCCCAGAGTTCGTAGCGGGCGGCGGCGGCGATGGGGGTCCAGGTGAGGGAGATGGCGCGGTCTGCAGGCTGGGCGGTGAGTTCGGGGGCGAGGAGAGCAGCAGGCGGCGAGGTCTCCTGTGCCGCGGACGGGTTGGTGTGCAGGAGGATGGCGATGACAGCCAGGAGGAGGGCGGCGACGGTTGCGCGGGCTCGGCGTGGAGAGGGAGCCATTTTTATTTCTTTATCACAGAGTGGTCAGGTAGGCGGCGCCTGACGAGTAGAGGTCGCATGATGGGTGATCCTGGCCGCTTATGCACAAACTTCCTTCTCATTAGAGACGCTGTCGCGAGGGGAAGTGTTCCCGCGGGAGGATGTACTGGTCCGCGGAGGGGTGGGGAGAACTGCTTTACACCTTTTTGTCCGCGGAGGACGCGGAGGGGCACGGAGAACTGCAAAAACCCTTTTGTCCACGGAGGACACGGAGGGGCACGGAGAACTGCAAAACCTTTTGTCCACGGAGGACACGGAGGGGCACGGAGAACTGCAAAACCTTTTGTCCACGGAGGACGCGGAGGGGCACGGAGAACTGCAAAAACCCTTTTGTCCACGGAGGACACGGAGGGGCACGGAGAACTGCAAAACCTTTTGTCCACGGAGGACACGGAGGGGCACGGAGAACTGCAAAACCTTTTGTCCACGGAGGACACGGAGGGGCACGGAGAACTGCAAAACCTTTTGTCCACGGAGGACACGGAGAATTGCTTTACATCTTATATGACAAGCCGTTTGCGTTCCAGTTTGCCGTGGCTGCCGAAGTTGAAGAGGAGGCCGACTCTTAGTCCGGTGGCTTTGAGATAGTTGAGGAGTTGGGCGTCTTCCTGGCCGGAGAGCTGGTTGAGCGCCTTTAGCTCGACGATGATCTGCCCGAAACATATGAGGTCGGCGTAGTATTTCTGGGTGAGGGACTGTCCCTTGTAATTGATGTCGAGAGGAACTTCGGCGTCAAAGGGTATGCTGCGGGCGCTCAGTTCGAGCTGCATGGCTTCTTGATACACTTTTTCGAGGAAGCCCGGCCCGAGGGTACGATGCAGTTCGATGGCCGCCCCAGTGACGGCATAGGTCTCATTCTCCAGAATCAGTTTGGTCATGGTTGCCGGTTGGATCCTTTCCGCACAGGCCACAGCGTTTTTATGAATTTTTTCATTGATATGTCCGCTTTGTCCGCTTGAAAGCGTTTTTCGGGGCGGAAATGGGGGGATTCGAGGTCATTTGTCCATGTTGTCCATGCGTTTGAGGAGGGCGAGGAGGGTGCGCAGGTCGTTTTGTTCGGCGGCCTGCTGACGGATTGTCTCGATGAGTTCCTGGCGTCCTTCGGCGCGGCCGGCGTGGATCGCGGCCAGGATTTGGGCGGCGTTCTTGGGTATGGGACGGCGTTCCTGGTCCTCCACGCCGTCGAAGTAGTCATCGGGGTATTCCTCTTCTTCTTCGATTTCTTCACGCCAGCGGCGGAGGGTACGGTCGGAGACGCCGATGATGGCGGCGAGGTCTTTCCAGGTTGCGCCGGCCTTGGCGGCGGCACGGAGGGATTGGAGGTCATTTTTGTTCATGGCGGTGGATAGTGGATAGTGGGTTGGGCGGGTATGGGGGTTGTATTGTGCTGTTGGCGGTGCATCGTTCAAAGGTCGACTTGACAAAATGAACGGGCCGGGCGGCTTGTGGGAGCGGGCCGACGTAACGGGTGGGCGGCTGTCAGCGTGTTCTGCAGGTTTAGCGGTTGCTACGAACTGCCGACAGGAAGACCCCAGACACGAAGTATGGCACAAATGTTCCTGAAGGCAAAAAACGTGACCGAGGCGGGGGGACGAGGGTCATGTTCCTTTAGGAGAGGCGCCAGGGCGGGGCGCTGCGAGAGATGGGCGTTGCATGACGGCGGCATCATTCTGCGTCGTCCGAAGAGCCGTAAGCACGCTTAAGTTTTCCGTTTATCCTTTCCTCTTCTTCTTCGTCTCTTAACCTTTGAATGGCCTTTTCTTCGACCAGGGAGGCGAGGAGAAGGTCGCGGTGTTCGTCGGGAGATTTCCCTGCGATCGCGTCGTACTGGCGCCAGAAGGATTGGAGGAAGCTGCGCTGACGACGCAGGAGATGCGAGAGGTTCTGGCGCGCTTTTTCCCGGTCCAAGCTGCCGATTTCGGCTATTTCGATGGCCCTGGTTGCGTCGAGCAGACCGTGGAGATGCGCTTCAAAGGCTTTGTCATGGAGGAGGTGAAGTTGAAGCTTGATGCGGGCGAGCGGGTCGCCGGCGTGGTAGGCGTCGAAGGCGGCGGCGCGCTCGTGCCAGGTCCACTTGCGGGCGATACTGGAGAGCGTGGACTTTCGGCGGATGCCAGCCATTTTCGCCACTTGGGCGGTAGATTGGAAGAACATCAGGCTCAGGTAGACTTGGAACCAATAGAAGTGTTGATCCGATTCTGCTGGCTGCTGGCGCCACAGCTTCGTCTCGGGAGGTTCCTGCTCGGTTGGGCGGTTGGGGCCATCAGTTATGGGATCGTATCCCCATTCAGTGGGGCCGAAAAGCGCTTCGTACTGCATTCTGGTCAGTTTATCGGCAATTTCGAGCCTTCTGTCCAGGACCATTCCTTGCAGCCGGTGTTCGTTGATTTTCAGTGTCACGTCCTTTTCTTTGCGGCGCGGTTCCATGAGAGGGAGGAGCCCGCGCTGATACTGGATGAGGGTACCCAGATGCTTGCGCGCCCCGGCCCTGTCCAAATCACCTATTGCGGCGCCGGACAGGGCACGAGAGGTGTCTTCCAAGCCGGTGAAGTGGGCTATGTAGGCGGTCTCTCTGAGTAGCTGTGTGCGCCACTCTCGCTGGAGGGCGGGGAATCCGTTGTCCGGGCGGTCTGAGGCGGCGAGGCGCTCTTGCCAGCGCCACTGACTGGAGGCCTTTGCGATGAGCCTGGTGTTAGGTCTGAGGCCTGCAATTCTGGCGACGCTTGCATAGCGGCGCGGCGAGGGAAGGGTGAGATAGATTTGGAACCAGCGGTAGCGGTCGAGCGGTTCACCGGGCTGCCGATCACATGGTTGGGGCTGGCTGTCGATTTGCTCGAGGGCATCGTCCAAGGTTGGGAGGTCGATCGTCTCGAGGAGTTGAAGTTCGTTCGTCTCCAGGGATGGAATTTCGTTCATTGTTTGTCTCCGGAATCAACGGGCAACAAAAAAGCGCCCGCTTGTTGGCGGCAGTGCGGGGCGAATTGGTTTGGATAACTCGCGCGGCAAAGCCGGTAAAGCGGAGCGCCTGTGTGTGCTATGGATACGGGCGACGGCCTGTGGAGGCGGGGCCCGTACTCAGAAAACAGCAGGGGGTCCAGAGATTTGGTTTGTAGTGGCCGAGTAGAGGTATTTTTCTCAATGGCCAGTCTGGTTTCAAGTATAAGGGATGTTAAGAAGAATGTCAAGGGCTTTTTGGGGCCAGGGGGCAATCGCATATGGACTGGTGTGCCTGGATAGCCGCAATTCGCGAAAGAATCCGCGGAAGGCCACAGAGGCGAACGGAGAACACCTTTTTTGATCCGCGGAGGACGCGGAGAGGCGCGGAGAAGGGCAACTGCTACACCTTTTGTCCGCGGAGGACGCGGAGGGGCGCGGAGAAGGGCAACTGCTACACCTTTTGTCCGCGGGGGACGCGGAGGGGCGCGGAGAAGGGCAACTGCTACACCTTTATCCGCGGAGGACGCGGAGGGGCGCGGAGGAGGGCAACTGCTACACCTTTTTCCACGGAGGGTGCGGAGGGGCGCGGAGAACTGTGGGGACATTTTGGGTTGGGGCTGGGTGGGTTTTGGGCGATTTGGGGCGCGGGGCGAGGGGAAGCTGCTTTTTGTGGGTGAATGCAAGGAGGATCTGTTGGAGGGGAGGAGGCGCTCGGGGCGCCGCAGCCGGAGGGGAAGGCGGCTGCGGCGGGATCGTTGCTGGAGCTGGGAGGTTGGCGCTTTTGTGCCCGGCTTACCAGGCGTCGTAGGTGATGTCGTGGTCGGGGCCGAAGTGGAAGATGTACTGTTTGTTTTTGTCGTGTTCTTTGTCGGCGTAGAAGGTGTCTACGCGAATTCTTTTTGCGGAGGGCAAATAGTCGATCTTGACGCGTTTGCCGGTGAGGGGGTTGAAGCCGAAATAGATGGAGGCGTCGGGGCCGCCCGGATATTTGGCGGCGAGTTCGGCGAAGCCGGGGACCCAGGGGCCGAGACGCGTTTTGCCGTCTCTGCCGACGTAGTAGATCTGAAGCCCGTCCTCGACTTTACAGAGTTGGATCGGGGTGGCGGCGTGGAAGATGATGCGATTGGGCGCGAGAGCCTTGATGAGCTCGTACTCGGCAAGGGCCTCTTTCAAGGTGAGCGTATCGCCGGGGGCGCGGGGGGATGACGGCGTGGGAGTGGAGGGGGGTATCGAACCGCCGTTGCCGTCTGATGGGGTTGGGGTCCGGGTTGGGGTCCGGGTTGGCGTTGGGTCGGGGTTGCCGCCCGGATTGGTGGAGGGCCCGCGAGTCGGAGGATTGTTACCGGGCGGCCCTGAGGGCGGCCCGTTACTTGACGGCCCTGACGGGGGGCCATTCGCAGCCGCGGCGGACGACAGGGCAACGGCCAGCAGGAGGGCAAGAATACAGATGGCAGGTATGCAGCTGGAGTTTCGAGGCAGGGTTTTTCTGAACATGAAAGCGTACTCTCCAATCGTCAGACCAGGGTTCTTTCTGGTCGCACAATCACAGAAGGGAAAATCTGCCAATCAATTATAGACTTACATGGCGGGGGGCGTCAATTCGGCGGGACGGCAGTTTTCAGTAGTCAGTTCTTGGTTTTTAGTGAAAGGCGGGACGGCGGTGAAGGCCGGGGCAGGCAGGCGTTGCGGGAGGGAAGTTGGGTGGCCGGAGAGATGGGGCTGAGCGGAAAAGGAGGAGCGCCAGGGAGGTCGTATCCCTGGCGCTCTTTTGGTTCAAGTTTCGCGTCTCGTGTGGGAGAGGCAGCTGGCTTCTTCGTTACCAAGCCTCGTGGTTGATCGCGTTGTCGGTGTCGACGGTGAACGTGTAAGGCTTGTCGGTGTCGTACTGGGTGTCGGGGTAGTAGGTGCTGATACGGATTTTCTGGTCGGAAGGCAGGTAATGGATGTCGACCTGCTTGCCGGTGAGGGGATTGGCGCCGGAGTAGAGGGAGACGCTTGCTCCGGCGGTGTAAAGCCCGGCCAGTTCAGTGAAGGAGTCCAGCCAGGGTCCTCCGCTGGAGCTGCCGTCGGCGCCGATGAAGTAGTACTGGAGGCCGCCGGCGACGGGGCAGAGCTGGGCGGGTGTGGCGGCGTGGTTGACGATGCAGTTTGCCGGCGGCACGAACGGGGCGCTGGGATGGCTCGTTTCGGTGGCGCCGCCGGGCGGATCGAGGGACGGGCCATTGGGATCCCCGTTGGGACCGCTGGGAGAGCTGCCCGGCGCGGGGTTTCCAGGCGGGTTGTTTGGTTGGAGGTTCGCTGGCGGGTTGTTGTTTGGCTGGTTGTTGTTTGGCTGGTTGTTCCCCGGCGGGGTGCCAGGCGGTTGCGCGAAGGCGGCCGCGGTGAGGGCCAGTGTCAACAGCAACGCGAGTGCGAGCGGCAGGGCGATGCGGCGTGAGAGCTTCCGAGGCGACAGTTTCTTCATGGGAGTTTTCTTCCTTTCTTTGTCTTCGGGTCCGGGTGTTGCCTGGATTGTTCAGTGACACGAGATGCGTCTACTAGCCATGACGCCTCTGCATCAGGATTTGTTCCATTTTTTGACGGCAGTTTTTAGTAGTCAGTTTATTGGTTATTAGTGAACAGCTGAGCACTGGAAGAATATGCTTTTGTCCACGGAGGGGCGCGGAGAACGGCAAACACCTTTTTGTCCGCGGAGGACGCGGAGGGGCGCGGAGAACGGCTTACATCTCTTTGTCCGCGGAGGGCGCGGAGGGGCGCGGAGAACGGCCTAACTGCTTCTGTCCACGGAGGAACGCGGAGAATATCTTGGGCCGTTACAGGCCGAGAGGGCGGTTAGACTGCTGCTGTTTGGGCGGTGCGGCGGGGGTATGGAGGCGGGGAAGGACGGGGCAGGCAGGCTTTGGGGTAGGGAAGTTGGTGGGCTGGAGAGATGGGGTTGGGCGGGGAAAGGAGGAGAGCCAGGGATATGGTGTCCCTGGCTCTCTTTTGACTCAGATTTCGCGTCTCGTGTAGAAGACTTTAGGGGGATTGCTGTTACCAAGCTTCATTCTTGATGGCGTTGCCGGTGTCGACGGTGAAGACGTAGGCCTTGTTTACGTCGTACTGGTTGTCGGGGTAGTAGGTGCTTATGCGGAGTTTGTTCTCGGAGGGCAGGTAATAGATGTTGACCGGCTTGCCGGTAAAGGGATTGGAGCCGGAGTATAGAGATACACCTCCTCCGGCGGCGTAAAGGCCAGCCAGTTCGGTGAAGGAGGCGATCCAGGGTCCGCCGCTGGATGTGCCGCCGGGGCCGATGAAGTAGTACTGGAGGCCGCCGCCAACGGGGCAGAGCTGGGCCGGGGTGGCAGCGTGGGCGACGATGCAGTTACCAGGCGGCGTGAACGGGGCGCTGGGATGGCTGGTTTCGGTGGTTCCCGGCGGGTTGGTCGTCGGAGCGGGGGTACCGCTGGGGTTACCGCCGGGGGTACCGCTGGGGGGACCGCTCAGTGGACCAGGCGGCGTATTGGGGTCGTTGATTTCCTGTTCCTGCTGCGCAAACGCGGCCGCGGAGAGGGCCAGGGACAGCAGCAAGGCCAAGGCGAGCGACAGCGCGATGCGACGTGTGCGCTTGTGAGGTGAGGGTCGTTTCATGACAGTGTTCATCCTTTGTTGGTCTACTGGTGCAAGCGTAACGAGTTCAAATCCCATACACGAGAAGCGCTCTTTAGCTGAGGCGCCCCAAATAGTGTTGCAGTTCATGTTATCATCAATTGCGTACTGGGATCAAGTATCCTTTTGCGGGGGACAGGAGATAGGGGCCAGGGGACGGTGGTCAGGTTTCGGTGGCGTTTTGGGGAAGTCGTCGGGAGTAGAACGGGAATGGGCCGCGTGCGGGACTGTTGGGCGTAGTGCGGGCCTGCATCTTGCAGAAGGCGGAACTGATCGATCTGCAGGGTCACGTGGAGGGGGGCGGAAAGACGGGGAGAACATCCTTGACACCTTTTTGTCCACGGAGGGACACGGAGGAGCACGGAGAACAGCTAAGACATTTTTGTCCGCGGAGGACGCGGAGGGGCGCGGAGAACGGCTTACACCTTTTTGTCCACGGAGGGACACGGAGGAGCACGGAGAACTGCTAAGACATTTTTGTCCGCGGAGGACGCGGAGGGGCGCGGAGAACGGCTTACATCTTTTTGTCCACGGAGGGACACGGAGGAGCACGGAGAACTGCTAAGACATTTTTGTCTGCGGAGGACGCGGAGAGGCGCGGAGAACGGCTTACACCTTTTTGTCCACGGAGGGACACGGAGGAGCACGGAGAACTGCTAAGACATTTTTGTCCGCGGAGGACGCGGAGGGGCGCGGAGAACGGCTTACACCTTTTCATCCACGTAGGGCCACTAAGACCACATTTTTGTCCGGGGATGTGCGGCACCTGGCTGCGGCAGGTCGGTGTTGAGATGAGGAGCAGCGAGACCTGGCAGGGGGCGCTGTGACGGCTTTATTTCTTGTCCATGGGGATGCGGGCGGGGGCGGGGAGGAGGGGTAGACCTAGGAAAAGGGTGAAGGGGAAAGGCGAGTGGACCGAGGAATCGAAACGACCGCCGCTGTTGCCTGTCAGGGCCGCTGCGGCGGTCGTTTTTTTGCTTATGGGGGATGGGCCCCGGCGGGTGCCGGAACCCATCCCGAACCGTTCCTCGACCTCAGTCCAGCGGAGGTCGAGGAAGGTTTCGTCCTATTGCGCTGTTTCGCCCGCGAAGGTGGACCACGGACCGTCACCCATGGCGTTGACCGCACGCACGCGGTAGAAGTACTTCTTACCGGTCGTCAGTCCGCTGTCGGTGTGGGTGGTCGAGGTCGTTGTTCTCTCGCTCACCCACCTGCGACTGGCGCTGTCCCACTTCTCGACCTCGTAGCGTGTGATGGCTGAGCCACCCGTTGGGGTTGCCGGCGTCGCCCACGTGAGATAGATAGCCTTAGGAAGCGGCCTAACCAACAACGTCGGTCTGCCAGGAACGGAGCGGTCGGTTGTGTCAGAAGCCAACGGCGACCAACCGCTTGAGCCCTTGCTGTTCGTGGCGCGGATGCGGTAGTGCTTGGTGGTGCCGCCCGAGAGTCCAGTGTCCTCGGTTGACATCATCATCATGTTTGACATCGCGTCGCCGAGGTCTGCCCAAGTCGTACCACGGTCACTCGAGTGCTGCAGGTAGTAGTCGGTGATGGGCAGGCCACCGTCGTGCCCGGCGGTCCAGGTGAGCTTGATCTTGGTGGCGCCGTCGGCCATTGCCATCAAGA
Source organism: Caldilineaceae bacterium (assembly GCA_963662575.1). GTDB lineage: Bacteria > Chloroflexota > Anaerolineae > Caldilineales > Caldilineaceae > Bin5. The sequence goes on along the minus strand of OY759723.1, from coordinate 2,158,075 downwards.
CCGGCGGGGCCGGGACCGTCGTTGCGGTGGTGGCATAGGCAGTGGTCGACCAGCTGCCGGTGCCGCCCGAGTTCATGGCGCGGATGCGGTAGAACTTGGTCGTGCCGCCTCCGATGTTCCTGTGCGTATATGAGGTTGCGCCGGCTGCCGGGTTGACCAGATTCATCCAGCCGTTGGAGCCGTCCCAGTACTCGATCTCGTAGCCGGTGATGGCGGAGCCGCCATCGCCAGTGGGGGGTGTCCAGGCAAGATTGATCATGCTCGTCCCGGAGGGCAATGCGGTCAGCGTCGGCCGGCCGGGTCTGCCGCCTAGGGTCGAGGCCATAGCAGTATTGGACCACGGACCCGCGTCGCTTACTGCGTCGCCGTTTACGGCGCGAACGCGGTAGTACCTGGTCGTAGCCGGATCAAGACCGGTGTGGTTGTAATTCTGTGTGCCCACAGCGATCTGCGTTACCCTCTCTCCACCGATGATGATGGTACTGGTTGCCGGTGAGGTCCAGCCGGACTGGCCGTCGTTGGAAACCTGAATCTGGTAGAAGGTGATGGTAGTGCCACCGTTTTCCGGTTCGGTCCAGGTGAGCCGGATCTCGGAGGAGCCGTTCTGGTCAGCGTGCAACACGGGCGCGCCCGGCTTGCCTGCTGCCGTAGTGCCCATCGTCGAAGTCGACCAGTCGCCGTAGCCGACCGAGTTCATGGCGCGAACGCGGTAGTACCTGGTCGTCATGCCGGGCAGATCCTTGTGATTATGGGACATAGTGCTTGGTGTCGCCAGTTCCATCCACATTCCTCTGCCCCAGACCTGGACCTGGTATTGCGTGATCGCTGAACCACCGTTGGCCTCCACGGTCCAGGTGAGCCTGATCTCGTCCGACAAGGCTGGCGTGCCGGTCGCGAGGGTTGCGATCAATACCGGCTGGCCCGGTACGCCCGCGGGCGTGGTGGCGTACTTCACATCCGACCACGTGCCCCGGTTGTCAGCGGACGTGGGATCGCCGGTGGAGGCGAGCACGCGATAGAACCTCTTCTGCCTGCCGTTGAGACCGGTGTGGGTCACCGTCAGCGGCGGCGCCGGCGCACCTGTCGCCGTTGCCACGCGAGTGGCATTGTCAGTGCCGATTGAAACGTTATCTGTGGCTGTGCTATCGAAGGCTGCCCAGCTGGTGGTGCCGTTATTCGAGACCTGCACGAGGTAGTCGGTGATGGTGCCACCGCCGGAATCGGGCGCGGCCCAGGTAAGCACGATCTTGGTCGCGCCATCGGGCGCTGCGGTCAGGTCCGGCTTGCCAGGGGCTCCGGCATCGGTCTCGATGGATTCGACTCCCGACCAAGGGCCGGCGCCGCTGGCGTTTCTGGCGCGGACGCTGAAGTAGTAGGTCGTGGCGCTAGACAGATCACTTTCAACGTACTCTGTCGGCGTTGAAGCAATCTCCTCAGCGATGATGACCCACTCGCCGTCTTCCCACATGGCGATGTCGTAGCCGGTGGCGTCGGTGACGTCGTCCCAGTTAAGGGTAATAGTCGTCCCCGTGGCCGCTAGCGGCGTAGAGCCGTCCCAGGCGGGCGCAGCCGGCACACCACCGGTAGCAGTGGTGGCAGACATGACGTTTGACCAAGCGCCAGCCGTACCGTTTGTGGCCTGGACGCGGTAGTGCCTCGTGTCCCCGGCACTCAGCCCCATATGAGTTGCCATCAGGGTAGATGCAGTCACATCATCATCGGTAAGTCCCGAACCTGCGGTCGTTACAGTGGCGAAGCTGCCAGCCTCGGTGTCGGAGTCCGACATCTGGACGACATAATCGGTGATGTCATTGCCACCGTTGTTCGCCGGCACTGTCCAACTGAGCGTGATGCTGTTGGGACCATTGACCGTGGCAGTCAGCTTAGGCGCTGACGGACCGCCGTCGGCCGTGGTTGCGGAATCCGTTGTCCAAGGCCCGGCGCCGCGCACGTTCTTCGAGCGGGCCCGGAAGTAGACTGTCACATTGGCGTCAAGACCACCGTAGGGATCAATTGACTCGAGATCGTCTTGAAGGATTGTCCAACTATCGTTGGCCACATCATACACCTGAACTTCGTGCGAGGTGATGGCCGAGCCACCGGTGTTGGCGTTTGCAGTAATAGCGATTGTGATTTGGCCGGTACCACCTGTCAGTTCGAGTGTCGGGGCGCCCGGTACACCCTGGTCGGTGGTGGCCGTGGCCTCAGCCGACATTGCGCTCCAGGCAGCATTCGAGACAGGCGGGTCGTCGGTGACGGCCACGCCGTTCACGGCGCTGATCCGATAGTACCAGGTCGATCCTGCAGTGAGAGCGGCAGGCCCGCTGGTCATAGTGTGGGTGACGCTCTGCTGGGCCGCATCCAGCAACACCGCAGTGCTGCCTGCCGCGCCTGCGGCGTCCAGGTATTCTGAGAAGCTACCTGACGTTCCAGAAACCTCCAGTATGTAGCCGATGATGTCGGAGCCGCCGTCATCGGGAACGGACCAGGTGAGGACGATCTTATCGGTCCCCATCTTGGTGGCGGTCAGCGTGGGCATGGACGGCGAGACGGCGACGGTTGTCGCGGAGGTCTGTTCGGCCCACATGCCCTTGCTAGCGTCGTCGAAGACTGTGCGGACTCGATAGTAGAACTTCGTAACGCCCTTCAGCTCTGAGACGGTCGTCGTTAGATTGGTATCGTCGTCGTCGGTTACGCTTTCCCAGGCCTGCGTGGCGTCGTTCCACTGCTCAATCTCGTAACTGGAGGCAGTTCTCGTATCGGTTTGCAGCAAGGTAGGCGCATCCCATTCAAGCAGGATCGAGGTCGTCGACGTGCCCGCAGTCGCGGCATCGGCGAGTTGCTCCGCTTCCGATCGGAAATTCCTCGGCGAAGTCGCGTCGGGCGTCTCGCGATCCAGCGGGGCCGCTCCAGCGATGGTGGCGGAGGCTACGTCGGACCATTCGCCGGCGCCGACCGAGTTGCTGGCGCGGATCTGGTAGTACCTCGTATCCCCTGCCCGAAGCCCGGTGTGGTCGTGCGATGCGTCGTCCCCGGCCTTGGTGGCGAGGGAACCCCAACCGCCCGTGCCGGTGGTCGAGACCTGAATCGTGTAGGCGGTGACGGCGGCGCCACCGTTGGCGGCTGGGGCGACCCAGGTGAGCGTGACGGTGGTCCCGCTTACAGCTGTGAACAGGGTGGGCTTGCCGGGCACGACGGCGGCCACGGTGTCCATTGCGGAGGTCGACCATTCGCTGTAGCCAACGGAGTTCATGGCGCGGAGGCGATAGTACTTCATCGTTCCGGGGCCAAGATTGGTGTGTTCAGCCGACGTATCGCCGGCGGCCGGTGTGCTGAGGTCGCTCCAATCCGAGCCGTCGTCGGAAACGTCAAGATCGTAGCCGGTGATGTCGGCGCCGTTGCTGGCGGGCGCGGACCAGGTGAGCGTGATCTTGTCGGCGCTTGCCATCGCGTCCAGCGCCGGTGCGTCGGGCGCGGTCGGCGCGGTGGTGGAAACGGTGGCCACGCCAGACCATTCGCTCGTGAAGGAGGCGTTGACGGCCCTGACCTCGTAATCGTAGGTCGTGGAGGGCGTAACATCGCTGTCGGTGTAGGTCGTGCCGCTCACGTCGATCGGGCTACCCCAGTCTCCGCCGTTGGTGCGGCGCTGGAGCTGGTAGCTGGCGGCGCCGTCAGCTGAGTTCCAAGTGAGTTGGATCTCGGTTGGTCCGGTGGAGGTCGACCCGAGTCCGGTTGGAATGCTGGGCGCTACCGCCATCGGCGTGGCGCTGGCGGTAGCGGCCGGGCCGGCGCCGTTGGCGTTCACGGCCTGCACCTCGAAGTTGTGCGCGGACTCATTGGTGAGGCTGCTCACGGTCGCGGTGCGGCCCAGGGCGGGCGTCGGGGCCATCCAGATCGACCAGGAGCCGCCGGCCATCTGGTAGCGGTACTGGTAGCCGGTGATGGCGGAGCCGCCGTTGCTAACTGGCTCGTTCCACGAGAGCATGACCTGGGCGTCGCTTGGTGAAGCGCTGAAGCTCTGGGGCGCGCCGGGCGTGGTCGAGGGTACGGTGGCGCTTTCGCGATTGGACCATGCGCCGTCGCCATTGGGACCCTTGGCCATGACCTGATAGAAGTAGGTCTTGCCGATTTCGACCGATGCGTCGGCGTAGGTCGTCGCAGTGAGTGTGCCGCCAACCTGCGTCCAGCTGGTCTCGTAGCGCCAGAGCTCGTAGCTGGCGGCGCCTGTGACTTCGCTCCAACTGAGGCTGATGGCGGTCGAGGTGGCGGTTGGGTTGGCGAGGGTGGAGGCGTCGTAGGCTCCGACGGTCTCGTTGACCCGATTGGACCAGGTTGTGCCGCCGTCGGCCGAGACCTGATAGTAGTAGGTCAGGCCGGCGGTGACGCCGGTGTCTGCGTAGGACGTCCCTGAAATCGAGTCGTCCAACTCAACCCATCCTTCGGCATCTTCCCAGCGCCAGAGCTCGTAGTCGTCGGCGCCGGTCACCTCGGTCCACGAAAGGTCGACCTGGTTGGCGGTGTTGGCCGACGAGGTCAACTCCGGTGCGGTCGCCTGCGCGAAGGCAGTGCTGTCGGTGAGGGAAGGTGGATTCAAGGCCGCGATCAGGGCGACCAGGATTAAGAGGCTCAGAGTCCTCAATGCACGTGTCTTGTACGTCATAAGCTCCATAAGTAGGCTCTCCTGATATTCTGTTTGCAACCGTTCGATCCTTTGGCCAAGTCTGTCGCGGCCAAAGGATTCACTGGCCCGTTTAGGAACGCCATGTTGATCGGACAGTTACTTGGGAATGAATGTGGCGTAAAGTCCAGATTTGAACATTGTACAACAGGGTCTGACCCGCCTGCAACATTCGTAATTCCGTTGCGAACGAGCGCGAATGTGTTTTTGCGGCCCACACCGCGCGGCGACACTGGTCCCAGCTTGTTCGTAGTTATCTCATCCTTGCAGACCCTCCTCCCCGGTTGGACGCCCAGGGCAGCCATAGTGTGAAGAAGCACAGGGAAAGCCTCCAGCTCCTGTGTACAAGACTTTCTCCAACCGGGACGGCGCGGTGTGCGCGGTGCCGGCTGGAGATTGACTATCGTTAATGGAGAAGCTTTTGCGCCCGGGAACCGGGACACGGTATTCATCATCATTCTACCAGTTTACGTGCTTGACCTTGTATTCGTCGTCGACGGTAAAGTCGTAGGCCTTGTGCGGATTGTATTGGTCGTGTCCGGCCGGATAGAAGGTCTTGACGAAGATCCTGTTTTCGTCCGGCAGGTAGTCTACTGTGACGGGCTGGCCGGTCGAGGGGTTGCTGCCGCTGAAGAGGGAGACGGCGGCGCCGGAGGGATGCATTTCCTCGAGTGCGGCGAATGAGCTGAAGATGGGGCCGGTGTAGGTGCTGCCGTCGGCGCCGATGAAGTAGAGGTGCAGGCCGTCGTCGCCGGTCTTGATCAGCTGAACGGGCGTGGCAGCGTGGAGGACGATACGGTTGGATTTTGGAATGGGCGCTGCCATTCCGCCGTCCATTCCGCCGTCCATTTCGCCGTTGCCGGTGTTCGGGTCTCCGGTGGGCGCATTCGGGTCGCCGGGACCGCCCGGGTCGGTCGTGGGTTCGCCCGGATTGCCGATATCGTCCGGCGGCCCGGTCGCGGGCCCTTCATGGGTGTGCCCGGGGTCAGCGGGGTCTTCATGTGCGGCCGCGACGGCGGGCAAGGCGACGATCATGATAAGCGCCAAGAGCAGCGCCAGCAGGCATGGGGCCAGCATATCGCGAAGGTTAAGCGAGCGAGTTGATTGAAGCATACGAATTCTTTTCCTTTCAGTAGAAATTCTTACAGGACTGGTGTTCGGACATGAAGGCAACTGCTGACTGCCAACCTGCGCTTGGTGGGCGACAAATACACCAACGTTTATTATGCCATACGGTACTACACTCACGAAAACCGTGTCAACTTCCTTTGTCGCTAACTATACTCCGAAGGCGGAATGTGTGTCAACCTGTGATCTGCCGGGATTAGGCCGGCAGGGTAAGGAGATTACCCTTTGATTGTGCCATAGTTTGCCCGGCAGGGAAAGTGACTTTAACGCAGTGGGGGCAGGGTGTCAAGTGGGGGAACGGCAGGGGAAGGGCAGGGGGAACGGCAGGGATTAGGGGACAGGGGCGAGGGATTAGGGGAGGGGGAACGGCAGGGGAGGCGGGGCGGTGGTTTTTCGTGTGTTTGGACGATACATATACGATATGCATACGATATTAGGGGCGGCGGTTTTTTGGTAGTCAGTTGCGGGTTCTTGGTAAACGGCTGAGTCTGGGAAGAAGATTTCTTATTGTCCGCGGAAGGGTGGGGAGAACGGCTTCTGTCCACGAAGGGCGCGGAGAACGGCTTACACCTTTTTGTCCGCGGAGGACGCGGAGAGGCGCGGAGAACGGCTTACACCTTTTTGTCCGCGGAGGACGCGGAGGGACGCGGAGAAGGGCAACGGCTTTTTTGTCCGCGGAGGACGCGGAGAAGGGCAACGGCTTTTTGTCCGCGGAGGGGCGCGGAGAAGGGCAACACCTTATTGTTCGCGGAGGGGCGCGGAGAAGGGCAACACCTTATTGTTCGCGGAGGGGGGCGGAGAACATCCTCTTTTTTTGTCTGAATCCGGATTTACGGGATTGAGAAAGATTTTCAGGGTGAGGGGTCGTGTGGATGGGGGGGGCGAACCGGGATTCTTGACCAGGATATCTGGATTTGAGGATCCCATTCGGATCAGGAGGATTGTTTGCGAAGGCGAGCCAGTTCGGCTTGCAGTGCCTGGAGCTTTTCTTCGGCCTGTTCGAGCCTGGTGACGGCGTCATGGAAGCCGGGGATGACGTAGGCTGCGTAGGTTTCGTCCAAGGCCAGGTCTGCAAGGTCGGGCAGATCGAGGAGGTCCTGGCGGCGAAACTGGAAGCCTGGCAGTACGCGGGAACTGATAATGCCGGCGGCAGGCTGGATGTCCTCATAGCGCTGGTCGGGGGTAAGGCGATAGAAGCGCATGTAGCGGTCTGCGGGGTCGAGGATGAAGTATTCCTTCACGCCGGCCAGGGCGTAGCCTCTTTTCTTCTCTTCCGTGTCCCGCCGCACTTCGGCCAAAGTCGAATCCGACACGGCTTCGACTATGATAACGCATACGCCTTCAAAGGCGCGGAGCTCTGTGGCGCCCCAGGGCGCGGGATTGTCGTTCAGAATGACGCCGATATCCGGCTTGTACACGACTTCCCATTTCCCGGAAGGCCGGCTGGCATCCGGCACGGTCATGCTGACGCCGGTTTCCAGATCGATAAATTTGGCAATTGGATTGACCTGAACATAGCAGCCCAGGAGGAGGCTAAACCATCGGTACAGCATGATTTGGGGGTAGTTGGGCAAGGGTTTGGCCTCCAGGATGCCGTTGTTCCATTCGTAGCTGACATCGATGTCCGGGTACGGACTTTCATACCACTTTGCCCAGTACTCTTCCTTGGAGACTTGACGGCCATCGTCTGGCGCAAAACGGTTGCGCCTGGATGGGGTTGTCTGCTGAAGCGGCACTTCGCGCGGGGCCTTTATCGACTCCATGCTCCCTCCTCTGACATAATGCCCGCCGGCCGGCGGGCATTGCAATCTTGTGAGAGATTATAGCACGATCGATTGGGGGCAAGCAATGGATAGGGGATAGGGGTCAGTTGTTGGGGGGTGGGTCGATGGTGGGGAGGTCGGCGATGGGGAGGGTGGTCTGGACGAGGGGGGCGAAGATCCAGGCGGTGGTTTCGGGGAGCTGGACCTGGAGCCAGTCGCCGTTTTGGTTGCGGCCGAGGAGGGGCGCTTTTTCGTCCTGGTAGAGGCCGCCGACGACGGGGAAGTCGGTGCCGGGCCCGGTGCGCAGGTTGGCGGCCTCAACGATGATGGTGATGGCAGGCCCGGTAATTTCGGGGTCGGCGGCGGGCGGTGCGGGCGTGGTTTGGGGGGATGCGTCGCCGGTCGAGGCGGCGGCGGCGGTGGCAGTGAGACGGACAGTGACGGCGCTGATGGATTCCTGCGGTTTGCTGGCTTCGGCGATGAGGGTGGCGACGATAGCAGGGCCGAGCGATTCCTCGACAGTTTCGAGTTGGTTGGCGTCACCGAAGACGCGCACTTGGGCGGCGGGTACCCAGCCGGCGATGCCGTCGGCGAGGTAGGCGGCAAACCAGGCGCCATCGGCGGAACGGCCGGTGAGGGTGAGGGTGGCGCCGACCTGGAGGGTGGCGGCTATGGGGCCGGCGGGCGCGGAATAGAGGAGGCCGCCGCCGGAAAGGATGCCGAGCGCGGTGGGCTGGCTGAATAGGGTGAGGGGAACTGCGGGGGAAACTGCGGGGGGAACTGCAGGGGTTAGGGTGGAGTCGGGGTTGGGGGCTGTTTGCGATTGTTGTTGGGCGAGGCGGGTGCGCAGGGACTGGGCGACCTGGTCGGCGGACTGGGCGGGGGTATCGGGCTGGGCGGGGGCGCTGAAGTCGGGTGTGGGTTGGACGACGCGTGTGCCGGGCGGAAGGGGCGTGGGTGCGGTTGGGCGGCGGCCGCAGGCGGCGAGCAGAAGGGGAAGGCAGAGCAGGAGGAGAAGGGCAGGGGTACTGCGGGGGAACTGCTGGGGAAGGGCAGGGGGAACTGCTGGGGAACGGCGGGGGGACTGCAGGGGGAGGGCGGGGGGAGGGGACGGGTTATTCATAGCGGAGGGCGTCGATGGGGTTGAGGCGGCTGGCGCGGTAGGCGGGATAGATGCCGAAGAAGAGGCCGACGGCCATGGAGAAGAGGATGGCGATGGCGATGGCGTCGATGCCGACTACGGCGCTGAAGTTGTCGACGAAGGAGGTGGCGGCGACTGCGCCGCCGGCGCCGAGGGCGATGCCGAGCATGCCGCCGATAAGGGAGAGCGTTACGGCTTCGATAAGGAACTGGCTGAGGACGTTACGGCGTTTGGCGCCGACGGCTTTGCGGAGACCGATCTCACGGGTTCGTTCGGTTACGCTGACGAGCATGATGTTCATGATGCCGATGCCGCCGACGACAAGGCTGATAAAGGCGATGGCGCTGAGGAAGAGGGTCATGGCGCTGAGGATGTCTCCGAAGATGGAGATGAGGTCGGACTGGTTGATGACGACGAAGTCATCTTCGCCCTGGAAGGCGATTTTGTGGCGTTCGCGCAGGAGTTCGGATATCTGTTCCTGGGCTTGGGCCATGCGGTCTTCGGAGACGACGGAGGCGTAGATGATGTTGACCTCGTAGTCGCCGCTGACGGTGCGGCGGCGGAAAAGGCGGTCCTGGACGGTGGTGAGGGGGATGAAGATCATTTCGTCGAGGTTGGCGCCGCCCATGCCGGCGCCGCGTTCTTCCATGACGCCGATGACGCGGAAGGTAATATTATTGACGCGGATGGTCTGATCGAGCGGGTCTTCGTAGGGTTCGAAGAGGCGGCCGAAGACGTCGGAGCCGATGACGACGACGCGGCTGTGTTCTTGGACGTCGGCATCGGTAAGGAAGACACCGATGGCGGCTTCGCCGGAAAGGACATCAAGGTAGCTGGCGGTTACGCCGCTGACGGAGACGTCCATGTCACTGCTGCCACGGGAGATGAGGGCGTTGCCGCCCACTTCGGGGGCGACGGCGATGACGTCGGGGACGCGCAGGGGGTTGTTGATGGCGTGGCTGTCGCTGAGGGTGAGGATGCCGCGGTTGCGGGCGCGTTCGCTGGGGGGACCTTCGCTGAGCTGGCCGGGGAAGACGTAGAGCAGGTTGGTGCCGAGGCTGGTGAACTGTTCGACGAAGAATTGTTCGACACCGCGGCCGATGCTCATGAGGGCGATGACTGCGCTGACGCCGATGATGATGCCGAGCATGGTGAGGATGGAGCGCAGTTTGTTGGCTGCGAGGGCGATGATGGCGACGCGGGTCGACTCGTAGAAATTCATAAGGGCATAAGGGCAGTGGTTAGTGGTTAGTGGTCAGTGGTCAGTGACTTCAAGGCTGCGAGACTCTGGGATTGGGCTGGGCGGTGTTTCGGGCTGGGCGTTGTGGTTGTTTTGGTCGCTTTCGATGCGGCCGTCGCGGAAGTTGATGACGCGGTTGCAGTATTGGGCGATTTCGGGGTCGTGGGTGACGAAGACGATGGTGATGCCCTGTTGGCGGTTGAGGCGCTGGAGGAGGTCCATGATTTCGTCGCTGGTCTTGGTATCGAGATTGCCGGTTGGCTCGTCGGCAAGGATGAGTTTGGGCTGATTTATGAGGGCGCGGGCGATGGCGACGCGCTGTTGCTGGCCGCCGGAGAGTTCGTTTGGTTTATGGTCGCGGCGGTCGTCGAGGCCGACGAGCTGGAGGGCCTGGGCGGCGCGCTGATGGCGTTGCTGGCCGCTGATGCCGGCGTAGAGGAGGGGGAGCTCGACGTTGGCCTGGGCAGTGGTGCGGGGGAGGAGGTTGAAGCTCTGGAAGACGAAGCCGATCTTGAGGCTGCGGATCTCGGCGAGGCTGTTGTCGTCGAGTGCGCCGACGTCGGTGCCGTCAAGGCGGTAGAGGCCGGAGGTGGGCACGTCGAGACAGCCGATGATGTTCATGAGGGTGGATTTGCCGCTGCCGCTGGGGCCCATGACGGCGACCATTTCGCCGAGGTGGATGTTGAGGTCGACGCCGCGGAGGGCGCGTACTTCCATGTCGCCCATTGTGTAGGTTTTGGTGAGCTCGATGGCTTCGATGACTGAAGTGGCGTTGGCGGGGGGCTCGGAGCCGTTTGGGCTTTTTGGGGCAGTTTTTAGTTTTTGGTTTTTCGTTTTTAGTAACATCGCTCGTACTCGGAATTTGGTCTATCCACGAAGGGGCGCGGAGGACACCTTAACACCTTTTTGTCCGCGGAGGACACCTTAACACCTTTTTTGTCCGCGGAGGACACGGAGGACCGCGGAGAACACCTTAACACCTTTTTTGTCCGCGGAGGACGCGGAGAGGCGCGGAGAACACCTTAACACCTTTTTGTCCGCGGAGGACGCGGAGGGGCGCGGAGAACACCTTAACACCTTTTTTGTCCGCGGAGGACGCGGAGGACCGCGGAGAACACCTTAACACCTTTTTTGATACGCGAAGGGACGTTTAGGGACATGTCAATTTCCTCTAGTTGCCGCCGAAGATTGCGCTGCGCAGCTGGTCTTCGCTGCTGGTGCGGATGAGGGCTATTTGGTCGGCGTCGGCGAGGCCGGCGAGGACCTGGGTGAAGCGGTCGTTGCGCAGGCCCATTTCGATTTCCTGGAGGGTGGGGACTTCGTTGACGATTCGCTGGACAAAGGCGCGCCCGGATTCGCGGTCGAGCTGGATGTAGCGGTTGGGGACGAGCAGGATGTTGTCGACCTTGGCGGTGGTTATGATGGCGGTGGCGCTCATGCCGGCGCGCAGCTGGGCATCGGTTGCTTCGGGCACGATTTCGACTTCGTAGGCGACGACGCCGCCGACGTCGCGGGCGGTGGGGGAGACTTTGGTGACCTGGCCGGTGATGTCGGCGTCGGGCAGGGCGTCAAGACTGAGCCGGACGGTTTGGCCGATCTGGACCTGGCGGACGTCGATTTCGTCGACGAGGACGGTCATGTGGAAGCTGACGAGGTCGGTGAGGACGATGGCGGCGAGGGCGCTGCCGCCGTAGAGCTCGCCCTGGCGCAGGTTGACCTGGCTGACGACGCTGTTGATGGGGGCATAGAGCATGGCGTTGTTGAGGGAGACTTCGGCCTGCTGTTTGCTGAGCTCGGCCTGGCGGACCTGGGCGCGGGAGATTTCGAGGTCTTCGGCGTCGGTGCCGGCGATGAGGGAATTGAGGCCGTCCTGGGCGACGAGCAGGTTGCTGCGGGCCTGGCGGACGCCGAGCTCGGCCTGTGCGATCTGGGCGAGGGCGGCGGCAATTTGGGCTTCGTCAGCACCCTGTTGGGTGAGGGCGAGCTGGGCCTGAGCGACTTCGTAGGAGATGGTCATCTGCTCGAGTTGGACGGCCTGCGGCATAGCGCCGGCGTCGGGGAAGCTCTTAATCTGGTCATATTCGCTCTGGGCCTGGCGGACGTTGACGGCGGCCTGGCGGACCTGGGATTCCTGGACGGCGAGCTCTGCGGCGGAGGCGCCGGCGAGCAGTTGGCGATAACTGGCCTGGGCGCTGGCGAGGGCGGCTTCGGCGCTGGCGACGCTGGCCTGGGCGACGGTCACGTTGGCCTGGGCGGCGATGATATCGGAGTCGGAGGGCGGTTTCTCGAGTTTTTCGAGCTGGGCGCGGCTGATCTGGAGGGAGACTTCGGCCTGTTCGAGAGCGAGCGAGGCGTCGGTGACATCGAGTTGGGCGAGGAGCTGGCCGGCCTCTACGGGTTGGCCGACGGATACGAGCACTTGCTCGACGCGGCCGCTGGCGCGGAATGAGAGGGCGACTTCGGCTTCGGGCTCGATGCTGCCGGTTGCGCTGACGGTGCTACTGATGGAGCCGCGCTCGACAGTGGCGGTCTCGTAGCTGGGCTGTTCGTCCAGAGCGGCGCGGCGGTCCTGAAAGCGTTGGAGGCCGAACCAGCCGGCGGCACCGATTACAGCGAGCAGGACGACCGTGATCAGGAGTCTCTTCATTTGATCTCATCCCTGGCGTACGGGCAGTTGTGATTTGCGGATAGTGAAAGGGCTGGCAGGACAATTATAGTGCCGTTTCGCTATGGGCGCGAATCGTGTTGTTCTGAAACGGGACAGGCATGCGTGTGCGGGCCCTCTTAATGCAGTACGGAATTAGGGGACGGTAGTTTCACGTTCCGGAGAGCCGCTCTGTGCCAGTGTACCGCTGGAGGTCGAAAAGCTCTGTAAGGCAATCCCCAATTGTGCAGGGACAAGGACAGGGATTTGGACCAGGATTTTGCAGTTCCTGGTAACCAGGTTTCGTTGACATTTTGGGAAGGCTGGTCAACAAGAACGGAAAGCCTGCAGGCCTGTCAGGGATGTTTCTCGCTTGACTGTTGAAGTAGACAAAGTCAATTGATCCGCGAAGGCACGCGAAGGGTCGCGAAGAACACCTTTTTTGTCCGCGGAGGTCGCGGAGAACACCTTTTTGTCCGCGGAGGTCGCGGAGGGTCGCGGAGAACACCTTTTTGTCCGCGGAGGTCGCGGAGGGTCGCGGAGAACACCTTTTTGTCCGCGGAGGTCGCGGAGGGTCGCGGAGAACACCTTTTTGTCCGCGGAGGTCGCGGAGGGTCGCGGAGAACACCTTTTTGTCCGCGGAGGTCGCGGAGGGTCGCGGAGGGTCGCGGAGAACACCTTTTTGTCCGCGGAGGTCGCGGAGGGTCGCGGAGAACACCAAAGGCGTATCGGATTTTCTTTGCGCAGCTGCGCCGCCCTTCGACGATAAGGCGCAATTTGCACCCGGAAGTCGTTGTTCAGACAAACGTCAACGGGCGCTAATATGCCGCATACAGTGTGTGTCTTGACCAACTCTTCATCTTCGCCGCCAGTCAGGCTTTCTGATGGCGTATTCGGTTGGCAGCCGCCAGGTTGGTTGGGGCGCACTGTCGGCATGCCGCGATGGTGGGGAAGAACCAGTGCGGTGGCTAGCCAGGGCGGGGCGTTGCGGGGGCGCAGCCCCTGCACAAGGGAGGGCCGAAGGCCCGACCGCCCAGAACTGCAGTGGTCAGTGGTCAGAGACTGTGGCGATTGATTGAGGATAGGTGTGAAGAGAAGTGAGGAGAGGGGCGTTACGGGATCTATTTCCCCCCGCACAGTGGGGACGCTTGCGGCGGACAGGCTAGAGGGGTAGAGGATAGAACTACGGGGAAGCTGAGGAATGCGGACCTGGGTTACGGGTTGTGGAGGGAGGATGCAGACGCCACCTGTCAGGGGGTGGCGTTTGCGTGTTCCGACCATGCGCTTTCTTTGCCGTCGTTGGAGAGGGCGCGGAGTGTGTAGTAGTAGGCGGTACCGGTGGTCAGGCTGGTATGGGTGAATGATGTGCCTGCCAGTGAGCCACCATCGAGGCGTTGCCAGTCGGAGCCGTTTATCCAGTACCAGAGTTCGTAGGTATCGGCGCCAGTGACGGCCTGCCAGGTGATCGTGATTTGGGCGCCGGAGGCGGTTGTGGTGAGTACGGGTGTGGGCAGTTCACCGGCGGCGATGGCGCCTACATATTCGGACCATGCGCCTTCTGTGCCGTCGTCTGAGAGGGCGCGGACGGCATAGTAGTGCTTGGAGCCGACGGTAAGGCTGGCGTGGGTGAAGGAGGTATCGGTCAGGGAACCGTCGTCGAGCTGCTCCCAGTCGGCGCCTTCCTGCCAGGTCCAGAGCTCGTAGGAGTCGGCGCCGGCGATGGCCTGCCAGGAGAGGGCGATCTGGCCGTGGCCGGGGGTCAAGGTGAGTGTGGGCGAGGTCAGGGTGACGGGGACGGTGGCTGCAACCGGCTGGCCGAACAGGCCGTTATGGCCGGCGGCGGTGATGGAGCGACCTAAGTAGTAGTAGGTTTCGCCGGAGGTAAGGCCGGCATGCGTAAAGGAGGTCGAAGCGCTTGTGAGGGAGCCATCGTCGGCTTGTTCCCATTCGGTGCCGTCCTGGGCCGTCCAGATTTGGTAGCCGTGGGCGTCGGTCACTGTTGTCCAGCTGATGGAAATCTGGCCTTGGCCGGCGGTTGCTGTGAGCACGGGCGGGTCCAGGTCGGCGTATACGGTGGCGTGCACTTTATCGGACCATGGACCGGAGGCGCCATTGTTGTTGAGAGTGCGAATCTGGTAGTAGTAGGTCAGACCTTCGTCCAGATCGGAATGGGTGTAGGAGGTGGCGGTCAGGGAGCCGTCGTCAATTTGCACCCAATCGGCGGTTTCTTCCCAGGCCCAGAGTTCGTAGGCGGCGGCGCCGGTGACGGCTTGCCAGCTGATGGCGACCTGGTTGGCGCCGGCGGTTGCGGTCAAGACGGGCGCGGCGAGTTCGGGGTTTACGGTGGCCTCAACCTGCGGGGCCCACGGGCTCCTGGTACCGGAGGCGTTGACGGTGCGTCCGGTGTAGAAGTATGTTTCGCCGTCGGTTAGGCCGGTATGGGTAAAGGATGTGGCTGTGGCTGTCAGTGCGGTATCGTTGGCCTGGGCCCAGGGGTCGGCGCCTTGCCGCACCCAGATTTCGTAGTGTGAGGCGCCTGCGACGGTCTGCCAGGAGATGGTGATCTGGCCGTCGCCGGCGGTGGCGGCGAGTTGGGGCGCGTCGGGATGGTCGTGGTCTTCTGACGCGCCGGGATTGTGGGTAGCTGACCTATCCTGCGGGAAGGAGAGGTTGAACTCGCTTGAGGGAAGCGCGAATATGAGTACACAGATTGCGGCGGCGATGACAAGGGCGCACAGGGCCAGTAAGAAGATTAGTTTTTTCATGGCTACGAGGGCGGGTTGTATTGCGTTAGAAGTAGCTGCTGGTGAGACGGCGACAGTTTCAGGGGATAGGCTGGCGAGATGTTTCGTTGTAGAGCGGGACTGAGACTGCTGTCGTTTTGCGCTTCGATTTTGGTCTTACACTACTATATATGATGTGGGCGTCATTAGGAACGGCCGAAAAGGCTGTTGGGGGCGAGAGTTAACGATTTTTGGCGGATCGGCCGAGAATCGTTAGGTTGGGGGATGGAGTTCGTATGGGAAGCGCTGGTGATGTATTGGGGCCGCCGCGCTTGCTGTGAAGGCGCTTGGTTCCGTTCTTGAACCACGGAGGGGCGCGGGGAACACCTTTTTTTGGTCCGCGGAGGGCACGGATGGACACGGAGAACTTCTTAAAACCTTTTTTGTCCGCGGAGGACGCGGAGGAACGCGGAGAACACCTTAAAACCTTTTTTGATCCACGGAGGGCACGGAGAACTTCTTAAAACCTTTTTTGTCCGCGGAGGGCACGGAGGGACGCGGAGAACATCTTAAAACCTTTTTTGTCCGCGGAGGACGCGGAGGAACGCGGAGAACACCTTAAAACCTTTTTTGATCCACGGAGGGCACGGAGAACTTCCTAAAACCCTCTTTGTCCGCGGAGGGACGCGGAGAACACGCTTTCCAGCGCCGGTTCTCTTGGTGCGTTAGGGTATTGGTGGGCGGTGGTTCGGCGTCACCGAGGGCCGACGTGTGCCAGTGTACCGCCGGTGGATGAAAAGCTCTTTAAGGCAATCCCCAAGTGTTATGTGATGATGGGGCCATTGAAAGGGAAAGTGCCGATTACGGCACAGCGTCAACCTCCTCCGACCAGGGGCCATCAGTACCGTCGATCACGGCTCTGACGCGGTAGTAGTAGGTGTTACCGGCCGTAAGTCCGGTATGGGAATAGGAGGTGGTACCAGATGACAGTGTTCCGCCGATGCGTTCCCACTCGGACTGGCCCGGGGTCCATACAATGAGCTGGTAGCTGTCGGCACCGGTCACTTTGCTCCAACTGAGATCGATGCGTTGGGCGGAGGCGGTCGCGACCAGTCCTGGCATGAATGACGCGCCGGGGACGGCACTGGGCGAATTCGACCATGCGCCCTCGGTACTGTTGACGACGGCGCTGACCCGGTAGTAGTAGGTTTGACCGGCGGAAAGCCCAGTGTGCGTGTAGGAGGTGGTATCGCCGGAAAGGGGATGGCCGATGCGTACCCAAGCATTGAGGGCGTCGGTCCAGACGATGAGATTGTGGCTGCCGACGCCAGGGACGGCGGTCCAGCTCAGCTCGACCTGGCCGACGGCGGTGGCGGCGGTCAACGTCGGTGCGGGCGGCGCGGCGGGGACTTCGCTGACCGATTCGGTCCAGGCGCCTTCAATGCCGTGGATCACTGCAGCGACCCGATAGAAGTAGGTCCTTCCGGCGGTGAGACCGGTGTGGGTATATGAGGTGGTATCGCCCTTAAGGGGATCGCCGATGCGTTGCCAGGCGGTCTGGCCGTCGGTCCAGGTGATAAGGCGGTAGCTGTCGGCGTCGGGGACGGCGGCCCAGTTCAGCTGGACCTGGCCGGTGGCGGCGGTTGCGGAGAGACTTGGTGCGGCAGGGCGGACAGGGATTTCGCTGACCGAATCGGACCAGTCGCCCTCGGCGCCGTCGATCACTGCCCTGACGCGGTAGTGGTAGGTGCTGAGTTCGGTAAGCCCGGTGTGGGTGTAGGAGGTGATGGTGCCGGTGATTGGATCGCCGATGCGATCCCAGTCGCTGAGGCCGTCGGTCCAGACAATGAGCTGGTAGCTGCCGGCGCCGGCCACGCTTGTCCAGCCAAGTTCGATGCGGCCGGCGGTGGCATTCGCGGACAGCGCGGGGATATAGGAAACGGTGGCTTCGACCGCGCCGGCCCAATCGCTTTTTGCGCCGGCGACGGGCGCGGCGCGGCCAGTGTAGCTATACGTATCCCCGGAGGTAAGACCGGAGTGGGTAAAGGAGGTCACATTGTGTGTGAGGGAGCCATCATCGAGCCGCTCCCAAGGTAGTTCGCTCTGCCGGGCCCAGATTTCGTAGGTAGCGGCGCTGGCGATGGGGGCCCAACTGATGGTGATCCGGTCAGAACCGGCCGATGCGGCGAGAACGGGCGCGGCAAGACCAACCGATTCATCCGCCGCTTGGGAAGAGGGGGTTTCTGCCCCGGCTTGGGGGAAGGTAATGCTAAGCTGGTCGGAAGGGCGTGCGAAAAATATGGCCGCGAACAGGGCGGAAAGGACAAGCGCACTGATTAAGAGTGATCGTATCATGGGTTTCATAGTGTGTACACGAAGTCCTTTTTGTCCACTATCTGCGATGATTTGCGCCTTGGGGGAAAGGGAAAGGCAAGGCGGGCTCGTTGAATTCGGCGTCAGGGCGCTGCCGCGCAGACCCGGCGGGCATTTCATCCGCCATAGAAGTTGCCGGCTGCGAAGCCGGCCCCGGCATCCCTCCGAGCAGGGAGGGATGCGGGCAGACGGTTAGAGCTCAACTATACACAAGAGACGGGGGTGCGTGCAATGGTTTTCGGCATGCCGGCAGCGGTTCATAGTCCATTCGGACATGAATCGTACCGGTTCAGGCAACTTGCACGCGGCTGAGGTTTTCGAGCGCCTTGACGAGGGCGTGGTTGCCTCCTTCGCCAAGCTCCGTCTGCTGGAGGGTCAGGTAGATGCTGAAGATCTGGCCTGTCAGGAGGACGGGGACGCCGAGGGCGTCGACATTTGTCTGAACTGTGATTGCCATGCGTACGGTTCGGGTGTGTGTTGGGATCTGACAGTTGCGAAGACAGGACGGTTGGTAGTGACGGCGCAGTTTTGAACGTCATACAGCGAACACGCGCGATCGACGATGATTCGATTCTGCCCGCAGGCGTCCGGCCCTGCAAGGGATTCCCTATTCATATGCGGGTGTCAACGGGACGTAATTGCCCTCGGGCATTGGGATTGTACCTTGCCTACAATACGATAACGACATTTCAGTTTCAGGTCAGGCGACTTGAACGCCGCTGAGGTTTTCGAGCGCCTTGACGAGGGCGTGGTTGCCTTCTTCGCCGAGGCCCATCTGCTGGAGGGTGCGATAGAGGCTGAAGATCTGGCCTGTCAGGAGGACGGGGACACCGAGGGCGTCGGCTTCCTGCATGATGAGTCGGACGTCTTTTTGCTGGAGGTTGATGGTGAAGCCGGGCCGCCAGTCGCGTTCGATGATTTGGGGGCCGCGGTTGGCGAGCATCCAGCTGCCGGCGGCGCCGCCGGAGACGGCGTTGAGGCATTTTTCGAGGTCGATGCCACCGGCCTGGGCAAAGACGAGAGCTTCGCTCATGGCGAGGCAGTTGCCGACGACGAGGATCTGGTTGACGAGTTTGACGGTCTGGCCGGCGCCCTGTTTGCCGACGTGGGTGATGGTTTTGCCCATGGCTTCAAAGACGCCCTTGGCGCGTTCGACCTGGTCTTCGTCGCCGCCGATCATAATGCTGAGGGTGCCGTTGGCGGCGCCTTCGCTGCCGCCGCTGATGGGCGCGTCGAGCATTTTGACGCCTTTGGCGTTGAGCTGGGCGGCGATGTCGATGGTTGTCTGGGGGCTGATGGTGCTACAGTCAATGACCAGCGATCCTTCGTTGGCGCCGGAGAGGATGCCGTTTTCGGCGAGGATGACTTCCTCGACATCGGGCGTGTCGCTGACGCAGATGATGACGATATCGCAGTTGGCGGCGACATCTGCGGGGCTGGCGCCGGCGGTTGCGCCTGCCTCCACCAGTGGTTCCATGCGGCTCGGGGTGCGGTTCCAGACGCGCACGCAGTAGCCGGCTTTCAAGAGGTTGCGGGTCATACCTTGTCCCATGATGCCAAGGCCGACAAACCCTATGCGTTCATTCATTCTGTGGTTCCTCCTATGTTAATCGATGCGAAGTGATATACCTTGCGGATTCATTATGATAGGCGCGTCGAAAGGAAATGACAAAGACCAGGATTATTGGATTCGGGTGATGGGCTTTGATTCTGGTGGCGGGGTGGGGGCTGGTTGCGGGCCGGAGAGAAAAACTTACACCTTTTTATCCACGGAGGGCGCGGAGGGACGCGGAGAACACCTTACACCTTTTTTTATCCGCGGAGAGACGCGGAGGGACGCGGAGAACACCTTACACCTTTTTGTCCACGGAGGGCCACGGAGGAACACGGAGAACACCTTACACCTTTTTTTATCCGCGGAGAGACGCGGAGGGACGCGGAGAACACCTTACACCTTTTTGTCCACGGAGGGCCACGGAGGAACACGGAGGACACCTTACACCTTTTTATCCACGGAGGGGCGCGGAGAACACCTCTTTGATCCGCGGAGAGACGCGGAGAACACCTTTCTTTGATCCGCGGAGGGCCGGGAAGGGGGTTGCGGGGGCAGGAGCAGTGGCACGTAGACGGGGTTCCCCTACAGGTGGTGGCGCGGAGCGGCGCGGGCTAGTCAGGGGGGGATGAGGGTGGATCTGACGGGGGTGTGTTGGGTGGGGGTGAGCCGGGCGGGCGGGGGGGCCCATCAGGCGGGGATGAATCAGGCGGGGTCGAGGCCGAGGGCGTGAATTGTTCAACTTGTGTTTGATCCGAGTCGGTCCGGAGTAAGCTCATTCCACTAGACATGAAGAATAACAGCGCTAACGCCGCGATAATGATCAGGACCAGCAAGAGTGACCATCTGTTTCTTATCTTTTTTTCTTGATCCACTGTTCTCTTCCAAACTTGCTTATGATTTTGACGTGTACTTGAGGACCTGGACTACGAGTTAAGGTTTGCATTGGAGTTGTTCACCTGGCAGGTGGAAGGACGGTTGCCATTTTAGGAGAGTACATGGACAGCTGGCTGCCAGCAAATCCTGGGGCGCGCGAGAATCGGTTGAAGGCTGGAGGAGGCGTTGCGCCAACAGAAGGCGGGACGGCAGTTTTTAGTTGTCAGTTTTTAGTTTTTGGTGAACTGCCAAGTACGCGGAGAACGCCTGTCGATCCGAGAAGGGTCGGGACGCGCGTCTTTTTGGTTCGGGGACGGATAGGGAAGTCACTTTTTCTGTCGCGTAAGTTAGCTGGGGGCTTGCGTCTGTCAGCTCTTAGGAGGGCCCTTCGCCAATTGTCAACGAGACCTAGTGAACTGCCAGGTACGCGGAGAACGCCTTTTTGTCCGCGAAGAGACGCGAAGAGCATCTTTTGGATTCGTTGAGGGTTAGGGAGGTCACTTTTTCTGTTTCATAGGGTAGCTGAGGGCTTGAATTTGTCACATTTTGAACGGTCTTCGCCAATTGTCAACGAGACCTGGTCAGGAAGGCGTCACGGGTTGTGGCGGGACTGCAGATTGCGGGGATTGGGGGAAGGGCAGAGTTGTGGGGGTGGTGGTTCGAGTGGGGATGGGCGTTTCTGAAATTTCAGTGGGATGGAGAGATAGGGAAGAAGAAGGGGTAAGAGGGAGGCGGCAGGGAACATGTTGCGGTGACGGGGCGTCTAAGTAGCATGTCACCGCCCAGGAATCCTTTCGCAAGGGCGGGAAAAATTTAAGGAGATTGATAGAATGAAAACCTTCCGCATTGTTTTGGCCCTGACGCTTCTGTTGAGTGCGCTGGCAGTAACGGCCACCGCACACGCGCACCCAAATTTGCCCGGCTATTGCCAGATGCCGGACGGAACGCTCAATTCCGGCCACTGCACAGATGCTGAAAACGCGGCCGGCGGTCATGACGTTCACCTCCCTGCCAATCCTGCGCCAAACAATCCTAATCCCGGCTCGCCGCCACCGCCAGGAGGAAACAACCCAAATGGGCCGGGCGGGCCACCGCCGGTTGGGTCCGGACCTGATGGCGGTGATGATTCCGATTCTACGCCGGTCTACACTGGTGTCGACTGTCATATCCAACACGCGGCCAGACCGGCGCAGATCTGCTCGGTCGAGGGAGGGATGCAGTACTGGTACATAGGTGCAGACGGCAGCGCGCAGCCGGGCCCGTACCTGCCGGACTCGCCGAGGATCGAAATCTTCAACGGCGTCAACCCATTGACCGGCAAATCGGTCACGATCGACTACATCACTGAAAACGACCAGACGCTGCTGCGGGTCAGTACTTACTACCCGGACAACGAGTACGACACGAACAAGCCTTACGTCTTCACGTTAGACCCGGGCCATTCTGTCAACCATATCCAGTGGTGAGAACTGCAGTGGTCAGTGGTCAGTGGTCAGTGGTTAGTGGAGAGTTTTGCTGGTAAATCTACTAGGTGGTTAGGTCCAGAAAAAAGAACCCCTGAACAGGGGTTCTTTTTGATTGTGTTATTTGGGCCGGCGGCAGGAGCGCCGGTTACTGCAGGAGCGCTTCGAGCTCTTCGGTGGCCTCGCTGTCTTCGGGCTCTTCCTCTTTCTGCTCGCGGTGGGCAATGGCAGTGAATTCGTAGGTGCCCTTGGGTTCTTCGTTTTCGGAGGAGCCATTGGTGGAGTCGAAGGCGTTGTGCGAGCCGGACATTGTGTCGGCGGGCGCTGTCTCTGCATTCGGGTCGGCGAGCAGGTTGGGGATAAAGTCGACCTGGATGGTATCGCCGGGGACGAAGCGGCCTTCGAGGAGCGCTTCGCTGAGGGGGTCCTGGACTTCGCTTTGGATGACGCGGCGCAAGGGGCGGGCGCCGTAGTCCGGATTGTAGCCGGCATCGGCGATAGCGTAGCGTGCGGCCATGGTGAGCTCGAGCTTCATATCCTGTTCGTCGAGCTGGCTGCGCAGGGTGCGGAGCTCAAGCTCGACGATTTCGGTGATTTCTTCTTTGGTGAGGCTGCGGAAGACCATGATACCGTCGAGACGGTTGATGAATTCGGGGCGGAAGGTCTTCTTGAGGGCGTCCATGACGCGTGTTTTCATTTGCTCGTATTCGGCTTCCATGCGGGTCTGCTCATCGGCGGTGATGGCGAAGCCGATGCCCTTGGAGCCCTGGATGAGCTTGGCGCCGACGTTGCTGGTCATGATGAGAATGGCGTTGCGGAAGTCGACGCGGCGGCCCTTGGCGTCGGCGAGGGAGCCGTCCTCCATGATCTGGAGGAGCATATTAAATGCTTCGGGATGTGCTTTTTCGATTTCGTCGAGGAGCACGACGGAGTAGGGCCGGCGACGGACGGCTTCGGTGAGCTGGCCGCCCTCTTCGTAGCCGACGTATCCTGGGGGCGCGCCAACGAGGCGGCTGACGTTGTGGCGTTCCATGAATTCGCTCATATCGAGTTTGATGAGCGCTTCTTCGCTGCCGAATAGGAATTCGGCGAGGACTTTGGTCAGTTCCGATTTGCCGATGCCGGTTGGTCCCAGGAAGATGAAGCTGCCGATGGGGCGTTTGGGATCTTTGAGGCCGGCGCGGGCGCGGCGGACGGCTTTGCTGATGGCGTTGATGGGTTCGTCCTGGCCGACGATGCGTTTGTGGAGTTCGTCTTCCATGCCGAGGAGGCGTTCGCGTTCTTCGCCGCCCATGCGGTAGACGGGCACGCCGGTCCACATGGAGACGACTTCGGCGATGTCGTCGGCGGTGACGACGGGTTGGTTGGCAATCTGGCGCCAGCCTTCGCGCAGTTTTTCGAGTTTGGATTGGAGCTCGACTTCGCGATAGCGCAGGTCGATGGCGTCGTCGAATCGTTGGGTTTCGAGGGCCTCTTCTTTTTCCTTCTGGAGGCGTTTGAGATCGATGAAGGTTTCGCGCAGGCTGACGGCGTGGGGCGCTTTGTACATGCGGACGCGGCTGCCGGCCTCGTCGATGAGGTCGATGGCTTTGTCGGGCATGAAGCGGTCGGGCACGTAACGTGCGGCCAGGTGGGCGGCGGCATCGAGGGATTCATCGGAAATGATGAGTTTGTGGTGTTCCTCGTAGCGGCTTTTTATGCCTTTGAGGATCTCGATTGTTTCTTCGATGCCGGGTTCTTCGACCAGGATTGGCTGGAAGCGGCGTTCGAGGGCGGCGTCGCTTTCGATATGTTTGCGATATTCGTCGAGGGTGGTGGCGCCGATGACCTGGAGCTCGCCGCGGCTGAGGGCGGGTTTGAGGATATTGGCGGCGTCGACGCTGCTGCCGGCGGCGCCGGCGCCGACGAGCATATGGACTTCGTCAATGAAAAGGATGGCGCCGCTGTTGATAATTTCTTCGATTACTTTTTTGAGGCGTTCTTCGAACTGGCCGCGGTACATGGTACCGGCGACGAGGCTGCCGACATCGAGCATGAGGATGCGTTTGTTAAGCAGAGGCTCGGGCACATCGCCGGCGATGACGCGCTGGGCCAGCCCTTCGACGATGGCGGTTTTGCCGACGCCGGGCTCGCCGATGAGGGCGGGATTGTTTTTATTGCGGCGGCTGAGGATCTGGATGACGCGCTCGATTTCCATCTGGCGGCCGATGACGGGGTCGAGGCGTCCTTCTTCGGCGGACGCGGTGAGGTCGAGGCCGAGCTGGTCGACGAGGGGCGTCTTGGATTCTTTCTTTTGTTTTTCTTTGGACTGGGCGCTGTTTTGCAGGAGGTCGCGCGCGGTCTGGGTGCGGACGCGGTCGAGGTTGATGCCGAGGTTACGCAGGACGTTAACGGCGACGCCGTCTCCATCGCGCACGAGGCCGAGGAGCAGGTGCTCGGTGCCGATGTAGTGATTGCCCATCATGCGCGCTTCTTCGACAGCCAGTTCGATAACTCGTTTTGTGCGCGGGGCGAGGGTGGGTTTGCCGAAGGGGGCGCGTTCGCCGCGTCCGACGGTGCGTTCGACGGCGCGCACGACCTGGCCCGGCTCGACGCCCAGCTCTTTGAGCACTTTTACGGCGACGCTATTCTCCTCCTGGACGAGTCCCAGCAGGAGATGCTCGGTGCCGATGTGGTTATGGTTGAGCCGCAGGGCCTGTTCCTGGGCAAGCGTTAGTACTCGTCGCGCACGTTTCGTGAAGCGTTCGAGTTTATCAGACATGAGTTCATTCCCTCAATAATCGTTTTTATCCTGCGGGTATGCATTCAGACAGAGACAATATACCATAGACGCCAACTGTCTGCCGTAATTGGTATTCCGTTTCTGTGCGTTGCAACGCCCGAAATTCTGGCCGCCGCTCGTATCGGAAATTGGGGGGAATGGCAGCGGACAGTTTGGAAGCGAATCCAAGCACGCGGTCGCGAAAGGGAAGGAGCGGGCGCTTGTCGGAAGATTAAGGTGCGATTGACGTGCTGGGGCTGGCGAACCGCGTTCCAGGGCCGGCAAACTGAAGGAGCGGAGGCCGGACTGATCGGGATGGCTCGCCATACGGGCATCGGT
This sequence comes from Caldilineaceae bacterium, assembly GCA_963662575.1. Taxonomy (GTDB): domain Bacteria; phylum Chloroflexota; class Anaerolineae; order Caldilineales; family Caldilineaceae; genus Bin5. Next base: position 2,133,394 of record OY759723.1, on the reverse strand, counting down.
CAACTACAGATTCTATTGTAACGATGGCCCGTATATTTTGTCAATTCAGCAAAATACGTGCCGGGCGAAGGGCCCGGCACGTATTTGGAAGCGTTTATTTTGGATTGCGCGGCCTGCGCCAAGCGGGCTTGGCGACAAGCGGGCAATGGATCAGATGACGGCTTCAACCACCTCGGGTTCCTGGGTGTTGGCTTCGGCCTGAACGGCTACTTCATCAGATTCGGCTTCGGCCGGCTGGGCGTCATCTTGCTGGGCGGGGGCGGCTTCATTGGAGGTAGAGTTCTCAGTGTTTTCAGTATTTTCTTCAAGGGGGACCGGTTCCCAATCGAATTCGACCGATTCTTCTTCGGGCAGGACCTGTTTGAGGCTGAGGCCCATGCGGCGCTTATCGGTATCGATGCGGATGATACGGAGATCAAGCTCCTGGCGTTCGGTGACGACTTCGCTGGGATGGGTGATGCGGCGTTCGGTCAGTTCGCTAATGTGAATCAGTCCTTCGATAGTGTCGGAGTCGAGACGTGCAAAGGCGCCAAAGTGGACCAGTTTTGTGACGACGCCGCGTACGACTTGCCCGACCTGGTAGCGATCGGGGACGGTTTCCCACGGTTCGGGCAGCAGGCGACGCAGGCTGAGGCCGATGCGTTTGCGTTCTCGGTCGACATTGAGGACCATGACCTGGATTTTTTCGCCGATGGAGACGACTTCGCTGGGATGGCTGATGCGGCCCCAACTCAGTTCGCTGAGATGGATGAGGCCGTCGGCACCGCCGAGGTTGACGAAGGCGCCAAAGTCGGCCAGGCTGCTGACGACGCCATCGCAGACGCTTTTTTCTTCCAGGGACTCGAGCAGTTTTTCTTTTTGCTCGCGGCGCCATTCGCGGATGGCGACCCGTTCTGAAAGGATAAGGCGGTTGCGCCGGCGGTCGAGGTCGATGACCTTCATGCGCAGTTCGGTATCCATCAGCTTCATCCAGCGATTGTCGGGTTCGCCTTCAGTGATTTGCTGTGACTGGCTCTCACTGCTGAGCTGGCTGGCGGGGACGAAGCCGCGCACCTGCCCGATTTTGACAATCACGCCGCCGCGATTGAAGCCGCTGACGGAGCCGGTGAACATGTTCTGCGATTCCAACAGTTCTTCGGCGAGTTTCCAATCGCTTTCGGCTCTGGCGCGGGAGATGCTGAGCAGGAGGTTACCATCGCGGTCTTCGCGCATAACGTAGACCGGCACCTCGTCGCCGATGGTCATATCGCGGAAATCGCCTTCGAGACGGTCGACCTCGCGGCCGGTGACGATTCCTTCGGACTTGTAACCGATGTCAATCAGGAGTTCGCCGGCGCGTTTATCGACAACGACGCCATGGCGGATGTCACCTGTTTGCGGCTGGTTAACATAGGAATCGTCGAACTCTTGCAGGAGCAGTGCCATTGGATGGTCGTCCATGGGCGGCCCTGCGTCCATATCCTCTGACAAAAAATCTGGGGTGGGATCCATTACTGCGACTGCTTGCTGATTTGACATGACTGTCTTACTTCCTCCAATAAAATAATGATTTTCACGGTAAGAAACTCTGATATTGACGTTGCGCAATCGAACGCAACGATGTTTTGAATTTGCTTAGGCGCCATCCAGCCCGCCCCTGGCGCGTTAAATTCCATTCGTATGAGTACAAGCCATGGGCATGCACTACTCGGAACGGTATAAAGGGGGACGAAGACTATCTTTGTCTTCTGTGTGGAAAAGTACTGCAGTTCGCCAGCGGATGTTGCTCAAGCGCGCAGAGCGATCGCCTCGATCTCGATCAATGCGCCGAGTGGCAGTGCGGCTACTTGCACAGTGCTCCGTGCAGGAGGTTCATCCTGGAACGCCTGTGCATAGATCTCGTTCACAGTGGAGAATTCGGCGATGTCGGTCAGAAATATCGTTGTTTTGACGATATGGCCCATACTGGAATCGGCCGCGTCGAGGACGGCGGCGAGATTTCCCAGCACTTGGTGGGTCTGTTCGACGATGCCTGGTCGTAGTTGACCGGTCAGAGGATGGATTCCGATCTGACCCGAAGTGAATATTAGTTGTTCTGTCGCGACGGCCTGGGAGTAGGGACCGACTGCGGCTGGGGCTTTCTCGGTGAGAATGGTTGTTTGTGTCATGCAGGGTATCAGCGCAAAAGCTGCTGAATCATTTCCTTTCAGGAGTTGCATTCACCCGGCAAACCGTGACTGCATCCGGGATGAAAACAAAGTTGTCGGCAATTGTATTCTATCCTACAGGACTTGTCAAATTCCAATAATTGGTTTTCAGGACTTTAATGTACTTGTCTTGACAGTGGGTTGAGATTCCAAATAGCCAATAGGTAAGTTTGGTAGTCTTGGGGCTTTGGTTTGGCGTCTTAGGTCTTTGATTTGGGAATTATATACTTGACTCAGCAAAAGAGCGACATTTCGGCGCGTTTGGAGAATTTGCGAGCCTGTGCACTGGATTTGTGTCGTATATACAACAAGTGTAGAATGGTGAAAAAGTCGTGCAAAAGTCGTTGAATACTCACCGAAAGCTGGGGATAACTCCCGAATCCCGCATTTTCATACAATTATTCCACAACATAATAGCTGGGTCTTTGGCCCTCCCCATTGTCTCCGAAGGAGCGAACAATGCAAAGTCCAGATAACAAGGTCGATATGGCGCAGATGAATGCCGCCATTGACAAGGTTCTTGCCCTTCCTGCGTCTCCCAAGACCAAACAGAAGAAGCAGCGTAAGGCAAGGCAACCCCGGCCTTCTAAAGCAGTCAAGAGCGCAGCACAGCCTGCCGCTCGCTGATTTAGCCAACACCATGAACCGAATACTGTACGCCTCTGACTGCCTCAAGGTGTTGAACGACAGGGACGCGCTGCCGGATGAGTCGGTGGACCTGATCTACCTGGACCCTCCGTTCAACTCTAATAGTCAGTACAATCTTCCTTTCAAAGGGAAGTACAAAACTGCTAGTCCGGTGGAAGCCTTCGACGACACTTGGCACTGGACGGACGAAAATACAGAACAGTTAGAAGAGTTGACCGCTGATCCTCGCACACGCGCTCTTGCCGACATAGTACGTTTTGCTCAAAGGATTGATCAGGGTTCTACTAACTTGGGAGCCTATCTGATCAACATGGCAGTTCGTCTGTATGCCATGCGTCGTGTTCTCAAAAAGACGGGAAGCATATATCTGCATTGCGATTCCACGGCCAGCCATTATTTGAAACTTGTGATGGATGCGGTTTTCGGTCAGAAATTTTACAAGAATGAGATCATATGGAAACGAACGTCGGGACACAGTGATGCTCGCAGATATGGTAGGTCCCACGACGTGATTCTCTACTACACCCGCAGCAACAAGGGAGTCTGGAATCAGACTTATCAGCCATATGATGATGACTATGTAGAGAAGTACTATCGCTACGAAGACCCAGATGGAAGACGATGGATGTCAGGCGACCTCAGTGCCGCTGGCCTTCAAGGCGGGGGGTATGAGTACGAGTGGAAGGGAGTCACTCGTATTTGGCGTGTTCCTCAGAATTCGATGGAAAGGTTAGATTTTGAGGACAAGGTGTTTTACACTAAGAATGGAATCGCCAGAAGAAAACGTTACTTGGACGAATCGAAAGGCTTGAAGGCACAAGATATTTGGACAGACATTGAGGCCCTACGGTCTTGGCACGAGGAGCGTCTTGGCTACCCTACGCAAAAACCCGAAGCCCTGCTGGAACGTATTGTCGGCGCAAGCAGTAATGAAGGTGATCTTGTCCTGGACCCGTTCTGTGGCTGTGGGACTACTGTCCACGCTGCCGAGAAGCTGGGGCGTCGCTGGATAGGAATTGACATATCATCTTTCTCTACAGGATTGATTAGAGAACGACTGTTGCGAGCCTTTCCTCTATTGGATAAGGATGCAATTTCCATGGAGGGAGAGATACCTTTAACCGTTGACGATGCTCGCACTCTTTCCCAGCGAAATAAGTTTGAATTTGAGAAGTGGGTATGTGGTCATATCGGAGCTGAGGGCATGTTCCACGATCCCGGAACGCCTGGCGCAGATGGCGGCGTGGACGGCGTGCTGAAATTCTATCGTATCCGAACTGAAAAGAAGCTAAAGCCGGAATACGCAATTGTACAGGTGAAGGGTGGGCACGTAACCCCAGACGCCGTGCGTGCCTTGCGAACTACCGTAGACCGCTTTGAGGTGACTGCCGGAGTGATGGTCTGTTTTGACAAATATATGCGGACAGTGGATAACCAGCGCAGTCGTGAGATGTTCCGAGATGCTTTGGGAACTTATCCAGTTATTCAAGGTTATAGTGTAGAAAACCTGCTGGCAAACGTGCCTTTGGATTTACCACTTTACGGACTTCGACGACAGGGCGCTAGGCTTATAGCCTAGACGAACTTACACTCATTGAGGAGCTGACTATGGATAGGCGGAGATTCATGCTTGCTTCAATGTGTCCAGCCGGTACAGGGAGCTTTAGCCCTGTGCAAGTCCAAAAGCTTTTCTTTCTTTTGGATAGGAACATTGGAGAACAAATCGGGGGGCAACATTTCGAATTCGTGCCATATGACTATGGACCATTCGACAGTGCTGTGTATCAAGAACTGGAGAGTATGCAGAGAGATGGGCTAGTGGAGGTCTTAGAGATAGAAAATCTCGGTCGCCGAAAATACAGATTGACTGATCAAGGGCTAGAGATCGGTCGAGACGCACTTTCTGAGTTAGACGATCCCATAGAGCAGTATGTATGTAACGTTGCGGAATGGGTCCGTGCTCTATCTTTTTCGCAACTTGTGTCGGCCATTTACAGTAAGTATCCAGATATGAAGGAAAACAGTGTGTTCGTACAGGCACCTGCATGACGCTTATCGTTGGGATATTATGTGAGGATTGTGTCGTCATTGGCAGCGACAGTGCATTGACATTCGGGACAAATGAACATCATGCAACCATAGCGCAGCCATTGCGGGAAAAAATTTCTGTCATTAGAGATAGCATCATAATTGCTGGCACTGGAGAGGTTGGGCTTGGGCAGAGGTTTAATTACGTTGTCGAGCAGAAGACTGGCGCCAACAGCAACTTCAGTAGCCTGAATGCTATCCAGGCCGGCGAGACCCTTGCACGAGGAGCAATAGAGAATTTCAAGAGTACTTTTTCTTCACCCGGCCGATACGGTGCACTTGTTGCCTTATCATGTAGGAATGCCCCGACTCTCATAGAGTTTAGTCTTGACACATTTCAGCCGGAGATAAAAGATAAGGATTGTTGGTACGTTTCAATGGGATCAGGCCAAACAGTCGCTGACCCACTGCTTGGTTTTATGCGTAGGGTTTTCTGGGGTGATGCTCCCCCCAATCGCCAAGAAGGTGTTTTTGCCGCGGCAATGGTTCTAACTCTGGGTTGCGAAATGGCACCGATGGGTGTTGCGGGACCTATTCAGATCGCAGTATTGGGGAAAAATGAGCAAAACAAGTGGCGCGTACAGCGCTTAGGGCAAGACAAATTGGATGGGCACTTGGAAAACGTCGAAAGCGCGATAAAACATCTTGAGAGGTACCGGGAAGTGCTTTTCGACAGGGACAGGACGGCACCAGATGAACCTCCAGTGCCACAATGAACGGAGCACACGTCTTTTTCGTCCTAATAGAATCCCAGAGTCAACTAATCGTAGGTTGACCGCTTGCAAACAACCAACATTCGCTTAAGGAGGAATGCACTATCATGCAATGGAAGCTATCTGTTGAGGTTTACGAACATGAAGGCTGGTACATAGGCCACTGTCCCCCTTTTGACATCAAGAGTCAGGGAGAAACCGAGCAGGAAGCTTATGACGATCTTTTGGAAGCACTTAGACTATTCTTTGACTGTGCTTCGCACTCCGAAATAATGAGTTATCTGTCTCAAATTGAACCCTGTCCTGAGCCCGAGGCGTGGCTTAAGCCAACCTTTTCTCCCAATTCAGAATGTGCATCTGAAGAAATGATTGCAGGAGAGATCAGTTTGGCCTATGCCTGACCAAACTTCAGAATCCACAGAAAGAATCTGTCGTGTTTTGTGTCAAAATGGCTATCACGAAGTCACGAAGTCAGACGAAACATCAAGTTTATCGTGATGGGAAAAGACGACGCCAATGGCAGCCCGGACGTCCAGACCACGACGATTCTGGTACCAAACAAACCTGTGATCACCTCCGACATTTTCGACATCATAAGTCATAAATCCGAGATACCTCTAGACCAATTTAAGTAGGCTATTGAGCAAAATACAGGTCCGTCGATGCTATCGACGGACCTGTATTTTTTTCGCGTCAACTCCTCGTAGGTCAGCCTCTTGCCAACCGCGTTGCGGATAATGTGGTCGAGTCGCACCATCGTGTGATTCTTCACATTGCCCTCGTTCAGCCTGAACACGAACTCATTGACGTATCGGCGCATATGCTTCTTGCTCCATTGATGATAGACGCCGTTGTAGCCCCGCTTCAGCACCGCCCAGACGCTCTCAATGCCGTTCGTGTGCGCCATGTGGTTCACGAACTCCTTTGCACTGTGCTTGACCGCCTCGTGCTCGTACAGGGCATCCAGGCCCATGTATGCGCCGTGTTCGTCCGTATAGAGCGTTGCGCCCTGTTCAACCGTGTTCAGGACTTCCGCTTGAATCGTCTTTGAACCAGTGTCGTCAATCGGCTTGGCCGTTACCCGTCCTTCGCGCTCTCTCATTCCCAACACCGCCTGCTTGCCTACAGTGCCGCGCCCGGCGTTCAGCTTCTTTGATTCGTGCTTGTTGGCCTCTTTGCCGCCGATGTAGGTTTCGTCTATCTCGACTTCCCCATCCATGCGCACGGCCTCAATGTCGAAAGCTTCTCTGAGCCGATGCAGCAGGAACCAGGCCGACTTCTGAGTGATGCCCAGTTCTTTGGATAGCTGCATACTGCTGATGCCCTTACGAGCCGTCTGAAGCAGATACATGGCGTACAGCCACTTGTGCAGGGGAATGTGGGAGCGTTCAAAGATTGTGCCGGTCCTGACCGTGAACTGCTTGCGGCATTCCTTGTGGTTGCACTGGTGATAGTTGGACTTCTTCATTCGGGTGGTTCTGTCGCCCTCGCAGTAGGGGCAGGTAACGACATCTGCCCACCGGCGAGCCTCAATATCGTCAATGGCCGCCTGCTCGTTCGGGTAGCGGTTGAAGAACTCGAAAGTGCTGATTGTTCCGCCGTACTTGTCGCTCATTCGCTTAACTCCTTGTGCCTTGTTTCGTATCATTAACTACAGTATAGCACAGAAATCTTGCTGAGTCAAGTATATAATCCCCTTTGATTTTGGGTTCTTAGTCGCCTCATTGGGACGAGGTGGTTGACGCAATACTGAATACTATAGGTCAACTTTCCAAGGCTGCGCAGATATCGGCGACGATGTCCTGCGGTTCTTCGGCGCCGACGGCGAGGCGGACGAGGCCGTCGGAGATGCCGACGGCGGCGCGCTGGGCGGGGGAGAGGGCGCGGTGGGAGGAATGGCTGGGGTAGAGGACGAGTGAGTAGATGTCGCCGACGGTGGTGGCCGGTTGGACCATCTGGAGGGCTTCGAGGAAGCGAAAGACATCGGCGCGGCCGGCATCTTTCAGTTCGATAGCGACGACGGCGCCATAGCCGCGTTCGTCAAAGAGGCGGCCGGCGAGCTGGTGTTGGGGATGGTCGGGCAGGCCGGGATAGCGCACGTGGGCGAGGGCGGGATGGCTCCGCAGCTGTTCGGCGACAGCGGCGGCGTTGCGGCACTGGCGCTCTACGCGCAGGGGCATGGTCTTGAGGCCGCGGTGGAGGAGCCAGGCTTCGTGGGGGCCAAGGTTGGCGCCGGTCTTTTTGAGAAAGTCCCAAAAGGCGGGACGCAGCTCGTTTCGGGCCGCAACCACGCCGCCGAGGACATCGCCATGGCCGCCTATGTACTTGGTGGCGCTGTGAATGACGACGTCTACGCCGTGGGCGAGAGGGCGAAAGAGCATGGGGGTGGCAAAGGTGTTGTCGACGAGGAGGAGCGTGTTGTGGACGCGGCAGAGCTCGGCCAGGCGGGGAATGTCGACAATTTTGAGAAGCGGATTGGAGATGGTTTCGACGACGAGGACGACGGGCGCGTCCTGGGCCAGCATTTGGGCGACGGCATCGAGGTCGGTGGCATCGACGAAGACGCCTTTTACGCCGTATTGGGGCCAGAGACTGTCGACGAGCGAATAGGTGGCGCCGTAGCAGTCCTGGGCGGCGGCGACGGTGGTGCCGGCCTGGACACCGCAGGCGGCCATGGCGAGGTGAATGGCGGACATGCCGCTGCCGGTGGCAAGCGCGAAGTGTTGGCCGGCGCGGTCGGGCATGTCGTGGCATTCCAATTCGACGATGGCTCTTTCAAAGTCGGACACGGTGGGATTGCCGTAGCGGCCGTAGACGTAGAGATCGGGGTCGCCGCCGAGGGCGCTGTCGAGGTGGGCGGTGTCTTCGTAGACGTAGCCGATGCTAGGGATGATGCCGCCGACGACGGGCGCGGAGGCGACGCGATTGGCGGGCGGGGCGTAGCGGCGGGCTTCGCCGCCATGGACGGCCTTGCTGATTATTGATTTGGGAGAAAATGGCATGGTGTAGGGTGGGCTGTTTCTTTATTTGGGCTGGTTGGCGGTTGATTTGCGGGATGGGGACGGTGTTTGGCCACTGAGGGCTGTTAAGAACACCTTTCTTTGATCCGCGAAGGGGCGCGAAGGGTCGCGAAGAACACCTTTTTGTCCACGAAGGGCCACGAAGGACCACGAAGAACACCTTTCTTTGATCCGCAAAGGAACGCGGAGGAAAACCTTTGAGGTTGGCGTAAGACATGGTTGTCGAGATGGGTTGAAGAGTGAGTAGCGGCGCGGTTCGGTGGCGGGATGCGGTTGGGTGTGGACGCGTGGGGAGGCGCGGGTGGGTCATGAGTAGAGCATGGGCAGGCTGCGGCGCATGATTTCGTAGTTTTCGAGGGCGCGGCCGGCGCCGAGGGCGACACAGGCCATGGGATTCTCGGCGACGTAGGCGGGGACGCCGGTTTCATGGGTAAAGAGTGTGGCGATGAGGCGCAGCTGGGCGCCGCCGCCGGTGATGACCATGCCGCGGTCGATGATGTCGGCGGCGAGCTCGGGCGGCGCTTTTTCGAGGGTGGCGCGCACGGTGCGGACGATGGCCTGCAGGGGCTCCGTCATTGCATCTATTACTTCGCCGTTTGTAATTTCGATGGTTTTGGGCAGGCCGTTAATCTGGTCGCGGCCGCGCACTTCGATGCCGCGGTCTTCTTCGGTGGGCAGGGCGGAGCCGATGGCGATTTTGATCTCTTCGGCGGTCTGTTCGCCGACGAGGAGATTGTATTTCTTGCGGATGTAGCTGACGATCGATTCGTCGAGGCGGTTGCCGCCGACGCGCACGCTGCTCCAGACGACGATATCGTACATGGAGACGATAGCGGCTTCGGTGGTGCCGCCGCCCATATCGACGACCATATTGCCGGTTGGGGTGCCGATGGGGAGGCCGGCTCCGTAGGCGGCGGCGAGAGGCTCGGGGATCAGGTAGGCTGCGCCGGCGCCGGCCTGCATGGCGGCGTCATGGACGGCGCGCTCTTCGACGGAGGTGACGCCGCGGGGCGTGCTGATCATTACTTTTGGCTTGAAGAGGGGGAAGCGACCGACGATGTCCTGGATGAATTTGCGCAGCATGGCTTCGGTGACGACGAAGTCGGCGATGACGCCATCGCGCATGGGGCGGACGACTTCGATGCTTTCGGGGGTGCGGCCGAGGGTATCATAGGCCTCGTGTCCGATCAGGACCATTTTGTTGGCCTGGCGGCGGATGGCCACGACCGATGGTTCATGCAAGACGATCCCCCGCCCTCGCACGTGTACAAGAACATTGACAGTACCGAGGTCGATTCCAATCTGTTTTTCAAACATAGATGCAGTTCGTATCTCTTTTGCGTCAGAATGCAGAGGAGTCTGCTATTACCGAGCGGGGCGCAACCCGCATGGCGATGAGTTCGGTCACATCCTGCTTTTTACCGGTACGGTATTATAACTGCAATCTATCAGGTAGGACAAATCAGTTTCGGATTTTCCGATACGCTTTGCGTTTGCGGACGAATCAGCGCTTGCTGCGAGCATAACTGGCGGCGCCGAAGAGACCGATGATCAGGCCGGAAAGGGAGGCGCCGTAGGAGATGAAGCTGAGTAGAAAACCGGCTTCGATCACTTTGACGACCATGGCGAAGGCCAGCAGGAAGCCGAACAGGAGCAGGAGGAAGCCGTAGAATATCAGAAAGAGTGGTGAGGTGGGCATACTGCTTTCCGGGAAGATATGCCGCTCACTTGGCGGCAGGCGCGTCGTCCTGATAGAGCCAGCAGCGGGCGCGATGCTGTGGTTCCGGTTCGAAATTGGGCGGGGACTGCAGCTCGCAGAGGTTTTCGATGAAATGGGTGCAGCGCGGGTGGAAGCGGCAGCCTGAGGGCGGGTTGACCAGGCTGGGCGGCTCGCCGGGGGGCACGTCGCGAAAGACGCGGGCGTTTTCGGGGTCGGGGTCAGCGATGGCGGCCAGGAGGGCGCGCGTGTAGGGATGGAGTGGATTGCGCAGGACGTCGTCCATGAGTGCCTGTTCGACGATTTCGCCGGCGTACATGACGAAGATGCGTTCGGAGAAGTAGCGCACGGTGGAGAGGTCGTGGGTGATGTAGACGACGGCCAGATTGTGTGAGCGCTGCAGCCCTTGCAGGAGGCGCAGGACCTCTACGCGCACGGACATGTCGAGCATGGAGACGGGCTCGTCGGCGACGATCATGCGGGGGCGCAAGAGCATGGCGCGGGCGATGACGACGCGCTGCTGCTGGCCGCCGCTGAGCATATGGGGAAATCGCGGCAGGATGTCGTCGACCGGGGTCAGCCGCACCTCTTCCATCACTTCGTGAATGCGAATGCGGCGGCCGGTTTCGTCGAGGGCGCCGTGAATTTTCAAGGGTTCGGAGAGAATTCGGCGGATATCCATGAAGGGGGGCAGGGCGCCGAAGGGATCCTGCTGGACGTAGCCGACCTGGGAGCGGTACCACTGCATCTCTTTTGAATCGAGGGTGCTGAGGTCGCGGCCTTCGAAGATGACGGAACCTTCGGTGGGCATGTGCAGGCCGAGGATGGTTTTCATGAGGGTGGATTTGCCGCAGCCGCTCTCGCCGACGATGGCGATGGCTTCGCCGGCGTGGAGGTCGAAGCTGATATCGTCGACGGCGCGGACGGTGCCGGCACGGCCAAAGCCCCAGCGCCGCAGCTCGAACCAGGTGCGCAGGTTGCGCAGCGACAGGAGGGGCTCGGTGGGGGTATCGGCGCCGTTGGCGGGTTGGGATGCTGCGATTTCAGGGATGGCAGCTGTCATCGTCGACCTTTCTGCGCGGGCAGGGTCTCGGGTATGCGGGCGATAGCGAATGGGGCAGCTATCTGCATCACTGGTTGTCTCCGTTCTGGTGTAGCCAGCACTTCACGTGTTGGCGGCGGCCTGCCGGGATCAGGTCGGGATCGTTGTCGCAGAGCTCAAAGCGATGGTCGCAGCGGGGGGCAAAGCGACAGCCCGGGCGCAGGTCGAGCAGGCTGGGGGGCTGACCGCTGATGAAGTCCGGTTCCTCGGTCTGGCGCAGCTTGGGAACGCTGGCCATTAGTTTCTGGGAATAGGGATGGAGCGGCTCGACAAAGAAATGCTCGGCGTCGTTGAGCTCGACCAGCTGGCCGGCGTACATGACGGCGGCGCGGTCGGCCAGCTCGCTGGAGGTGCCGATGTCGTGGGTGATGAGGATGAAGCTGGTGGAAGTTTCCTGCTTGACCCGCTTGAGGACGTTCATAATGTTGGCCTGGGTAAGAACGTCGAGGGCAGAGGTCGGCTCGTCGAGAATGATGAGGTCGGGGTCGGTAACCATGGCCATGGCGATGGCGACGCGCTGGCGCATGCCGCCGCTGAGCTCGAAGGCGTAGCGGTTGATGAAATCGGCGGGGACGCCGACATGTTGAAAGGCGGTGGCGACCCGTTCGAGGGCCTCGGTGCGTCGAATGCCTAAATGGGAGAGCAGGGGTTCGGCGACCTGGTCGCCCACTTTGAGGACAGGGTTGAGCGAATTCATGGCGGCCTGGGGCACGAGTGAAATCTGCACCCAGCGCACTTGCTGGCGATACTCTTCGTCGCTGAGCTGCATGACCTCCTGGCCGTTGATTTTGACGCTGCCGGAGTAGGTATCGACGTTGCGGGGCAGCAGGCGCAGGATCGCCTTGGTGAGAGAGGTCTTGCCGCAGCCGGATTCGCCGAGGATGACCATGGCTTCGTTGCGGCGCAGGTTGAGGCTGACGCTGTCGACGGCGTGCAGGACGCCCTGCTGGGTGCGGAAATAGAGACGCAGATCCTCGATTTGCAGCAGAGGCTGCTCGGAAGAGGTCATTACAAATCTCGCAATCTGGGATTGAAGACTCTGTCGAGGGCGAAGCCGACCATGGCAAAGCCGAGGCCGGAGAGGAGCAGGAGGGCGGCGGGCTCCAGCACCCAGTAGTAGTTGCCCTGGTAGAGGGCGTCGTTGACGCGGGCGTCGCTGAGCACTTTGCCCCAGGTGGGCAGGAGAGGGTCGCCCAGGTTGAGCACGGCCAGGGTCGCTTCGACAAAGACGAATGAGGGGATGGCTACCACAAAACCGGGCACGAGTGTGGGAATGATGCGGGGGATGAGATAGAGGAAGATGATGCGGAAATTGCCGGCGCCGTAGGCGCGGGCGGCCTCGAAGTAGGGCGACTCTTTTATCTGGAGGAAGATGGCGCGGCTGGTTTTGATGCCGGAACTAAAGACGCTCAACGCAACCAGGACGCCGAGCATTACCCAGATGCTGCGCGAGTAAAAGAGACCGACCATGATCAGGATTGGGAGGACGGGCAGGATGAGGTTGACCTCGGTTATGCGCTGGATTGCGGCGTCGATGAAACCGCCGAACCAGACGCCAATCGCGGCCACGACCAGTGTACTTATTGACGATCCAACGGCGGCAAGTAGGCCGAAGGCGAGAGCCACGGGCATGCCCCACATGAGAGCCAGGGTCAGGTCGCGACGCAGGTGGTCGGTGCCGGTGAGGCCGTAGACCTGGCCATAGACGACCAGCCTGGCGTCGACGTCGGCGTCATCCTCGAAGACGAGCCCGGCGGCAACGAGCTGGTATGTACCCTTCAACGGCGTGGGGTCGTCTTCGCTCGAGGCGGGGTCGGCGAAGAGGCCTATCTCCGGTCTAACGCCGTCGAGACGCCTTTCCAGGTTTTCTTCTTGCGAAAAGCGGACGGTAACGGGCCCTTCGACGGTGACGTCGGTGATGCGGATCTCGCGTCCGTCGGGTGTCAGCCAGGTTAGCGACACGAGCGGGCGTTTCTGTTCATGCTCGGAGGTGAGGAAGAGGGATATTTCCTGGGGAAACGCGTCGGCGGTGAAGTCAAAGGTGAAGGTGGTGATGACGTCGGTCATCTCTTCGGAGACTACCTCGCGCCTCTTCTGGACTGATTCGTTATCGGTTTCGCCAGCGGGGCCAATAGCCAGGGTCTCGGGCAGATTGACGCCGGGGAACAGGTTTACCCATTTGGGCTGAGCGGTGCGCGGGTTCTCGAGCCATACGCCCTCTCCTCCCCGCCAGAGGTTAATCGCTTCGCTGTAGGGAATGGCGATCACGGTATAGATCGAGAAGAGGACCATGGCGGCAATGATGGCCAGACCGACGATGGCGGAAGGATATTGGGAAAGAGCGGCCAAGGTCCGCCGGACTGCTGTCATACCTGCCCTCCTTGATTGCCGCCGACTTTGACGCGGGGGTCGATGAGGGCGTAGACGATGTCGAGGAAGAATACGGTGATGCCGAGCAGGTAGGCATAGATGACGGTGGAGCCCACGATCACCGAGGTTTCAAAGATGTTAGACGCCAGATAGAATAGCCGGCCCAAGCCCGGCCAGTTGAAGATCGTCTCCAATACAATTGAACCAAACCAGAGGCCTATGATTGAGAGCGCCAGACCGGTCACGATGGTGGGCATGGTCGGCCGCATTATGTAGCGGCGCTCGATCACGCGGTCGGGCAGACCTTTTGCGCGGGCCATGTCGACATAGTCTTCGTTGGAAAAGATGAGGAAGAAGGTACGCCAGGAGTAGATGCCGAGGAAGACGGAGCTGACAAAAATGGCGATGACCGGCAGAACCATGTGGTTGAGGACACTCAAGGAGTAGTTGATGAACGATTCGGGCGGCGGCGCGGAAACAAGGCCTCCAAACGGGAACCAGCCCAGCAGGGCGGCAAAGAGCAGTATGAAAAAGAGGCCGTAAAACCAGCTGGGGGCGGCAGATGTCGGGGCCAACCCAACGATGACGCGGTCGAACAGGCTGCCATAGTTGCGAGAAAGAAAGAGGGCGATGAAGATCCCCATAAAGAAGAGTAAGAAGAAAGAGGATGCGAAGAGAAGTAGCGTGGCCGGCAATCGTTCCAAGATGATGTTACGCACTTGCCGTGAGCCGCTGTCGCTGGACATATTGTCGGCCCAGCCCAGGTTCAGGGTCATGGCCCCCAGTAGAAAACGGAAGCTGCGGAGGGGGAAGGGTTGGTCAAGACCCATCCGTTTCTCCTGCAAAGCGACCAGCTTTTCGACATGTGCCCGACGTTCTTCGACGGTCATGTTTTTGATTTCCGGATCGAACCCCAAAAGAATTGCCACGTTCTCGCGGATATAGTTTCTGCGAATGTTATCGACATGGCCACCCATATTGGCGATCAGAATCGTCAGGTAGACGCCGATCAGGACGGTGAAAAACAGGGCAATCACACGCAGCCCTGTGTACTGCACGACGCGGGCAAGCGTGCTTTGCGTTTGCGGACGTTCGGCGCTCTCGGCGCCGGGTTGGAGGGGCAGAGCCGCGTCTGTCATAGCCTGTCCTTTTGGAATCAGTAGAGAGTGACGAGGGGTGGGGCGTGAGAAACTTCTTCTCACGCCCCACTTCCTGGTTTCACTGCTTCAATGTCAGTTCGTGGTCACGAACTCCAGCGACGAGAAGGTGGGAATGCTGACGCGCAGGGGCGCGACGGCGACCTCCAGTTTATTGGCGCCGGACTCGAGACCGGCGGTGTCTTCGGCGCTGAGTGTGATCTGCCAGAGGCCATCTTCGACGGCTTCGGCGGTGCCGGTCAGGGCGAGTTCGCCGAGGGCGTCAAAGACGAGATACTTGACTTCGTCGATGTCGGCGATAGCGTAGGCGTCGCCGCCAAAGTCGATCATCACCTCGAATGTGGCCTCATCGCCGGCGGCAACACGGGCGGGCCCGTCGACCGAGACTTCGGCGATCATGGGTGTGTCGAAGCCTTCCCACTTGGTGGAAGCATCGGTGAAGTTTTCGTTGCGGACCAGCTGGACGGTCTTCTCGGTGGTGAAGGCTTTTTCGAGATAGAAGGGCCCATTGCCAACCCAGAAGTGCTCTTTGTCTTCGAACCAGGCGCTGAGATTTTCCCAGCGGGCATCAGCTTCATCGCCGCTGACGTAGTCGCCCAGAGTTGAGGCATAGGGGACGTGTCCATCGGCGGTGGCGGATTCGAGATGGCCTTGCAGGATCTCGATGCTTGGTCCGGCGATGTAGCTGGTCCACTCGACTTCGTTGGCGTCGGCTTTGTCGGAAGAGAAGGCCAGGTCGCCTTCGGCTTCAGCCAGCAGTCCAACCGCCATGGTATGCCAGGGCGTGCTGGGGAAGAAGGTGGCTACGTTCAGTTCGGCGTCAAGGGTGTACTGATCGCTGTAATACTCGACGATCAGCGGACTCTCCTGCACGATCCGATAGCCTCTGAAGTGGCTCTGGAAGTTGTTGAGACTTGGCACCTGGGCCTCGTCAAAGACGGCGCTCTCTTCCTTGGCCAGGTCGAAGGTCAGGATCATGTCGAGCACGATGTCGGCAAGCGTGAGACTGCTGCCGTCGTGCCAGGTCAGGTCATAGAGGTCGCTGGGATAGTAGACGACGCTCTTGATGTTGGCGGTGAGCCCGTCGGGATGGAGCTCGCCGACGGTGGTGAAAGTCTGCGCGGCGGCGTCCCAGTCGAGCCAAGCATCTTCAGGAACATCGATCTGCTCGACGAATGTCAGGTCGACCCAGTCGTGTGTGCTGCCGACCGGCAACCCTTCCTTGACAGTAACTTCCGCTCGCTCGATTCGTTGCGGCCACTGCAGACCCGTGAAGGGGTCGGGCATTGTGCCCAGATCGAGAGTGGAGCGGATGAGCATGGTGTCGTAGATCCAGTTGGTGCCGGCGACGGGATTCCATGGTTCAGGCAGCATGCTGGGCATGGCGATTGTGAGGGTGCCGCCCTCTTCGCCGGTGCGGCGCAGGGTATAGGGCCAGAGGCGGGCGCCGTTGAGGCCACCAGCGAGATCTGTGGAAACAGAGACATCGTTTCTGAAGGCGGTAAAGCCGAGCTGGTTCACGAGCCAGACGCGCACGGAGTCCTGCATGGAGAGTGCGAGGACGTCGGCGAAGAGCTCACGGCGTTCATCCATGGTTGTGAAGTCGCGCAGGTCCAGTTTTTCAGACATGGCGTCGAATTCTTCGGAGGGCGTGTATGCCTGCCACAGTGGGAAGGGCAGCCCGCGGTTGGTATAGAAGAAGTCGAAGTTGCCGGCCTGGTCGCGGCTGATGGCGGTCGTAATCCAGCCGCCGGTGTAGATGTGGAACTGGCCTTCGTTGGGGTCAGTGCCGATCCAGATTGGCGAGGCTTCGGAGGCGGTCTTGTAGTCGCGGATGACTGCGAAGCCCAGGTCTTCGAGCATTGTGGAAACGTAGTCGCCGATTTCTTTACGCTCGTCTTCGGTGCGGATCAGGAAGATGACCTCGACCGGTTCGTCCTCGTAGTTCCAGACGCCGTCAACCAGCTCGGCGCCAAGCGCTTCCATTTCCTCGGTGATGATTTCGGCGGCCGTGTCGGGGTTATGAGCGTACTCCAACTCGAGCTGGCGGACGATATCAACGAGGCGGGCATAGTCGGGGAAGGCGTTGGTAATGGCCATATAGCGTGGGGAGGCCAGCCCGCCGTAGATTTCCTGGGAGATGAAATCGCGGTCAACGAGGTAGTTCATGGCCTCGCGGATGCGGGGCACGGCGAACGGGTTGAGTTTACCGGTCGCTTCGAAGATTGGACCGGCGGGGTTGAAGGTCAACTCTGCGTAGACGCCGAAGGAGTTGGAGTAGGTCAGGCTGTCGGTGTCCTGGACTGTGGCGTAGACGTCGGCATCGCTGATGGAGAACGCGTAGGCGTCGATCTCCGCGAGGTCCATGCGGGTGACAGCGGCGGCGGCCGAGGGCTCTTCGATGGCGATGACTTCGTCGACCCAGGCGCCGGTGCGTCCGCTCATGGCAGCGGGTGCTTCTTCTTCAGCTGCGGGCGCTTCTTCGGACTCCTCTTCGGCGGCGGCGGTCTCCTCCTCCGCGGCGGCCTGTTCCTCCTGCGCGGGCGCAGGTTCCTCTGCCATTTCGGGCTCATCGGAGGCGCCGCAGGCAGCGAGGAGGAGCGCGGCGATCAACAGGATCGCCAGCAAGGAAAATCGTTTGGTACTCATACGTTTAACTCCTTTTTAAGAGCTTGCAAAAAGTGTTTGGCAGTCGGTGCGCAGCCGGTGAATGGAGCTGACCGGATCCGCTGCACATACCGTACTGTTTACCGAATATTTTTCATCATCGGATCGAGCGCGTCGCGCAAGCCGTCACCGATGAGATAGAGGGCCAGGACCGTCAGTGTGATCAGCAGGCCGGGGCCGATGAGCAGATGCAGCGCCAGGTAGGCTTCAGTTTCCGGGTCGCGCAGGAAGAGAAAGTTGTTGGCCCTGTTGAGCATACTACCCCATGTTGCGGTCGGCGGCTGTACTCCCAATCCCAAAAAACTGAGCGCGGATTCGACGAGAATGAGGATGCCGATGTCAATGGCGGCATTTACGATGATAATTGGCAGGCTATTGGGGATGACGTGTTGGAGCATGATGCGGGCATTGCGGGTGCCGACGGAGCGGGCGGCGAGCACAAAGTCCAGGGCGCGCACTTTGAAAACATTTCCCCGGATCAGGCGGGCGGTGCCGAACCAGCCGAGGAGGCCGAGATAGACCGTCAAGGTGATTGGATTGGGTTTGAAGATGGCGGTGACGATAATTAGCAGATAGATACCCGGGATAGAAACAATCGTATTGATGAACCACATGATGGCGTCGTCGACAACGCCGCCAAAGAATCCGGCGATTGTGCCAACACTCACGCCCAATATAAGTGTCAGTGCGGCGGCGGCAAAGGCGATGCCGAGACTGACGCGGCCGCCGTAGAGGAGGCGCACAAATTGATCGCGGCCAAGCTGATCGGTGCCGAGCCAGTGGGTGACGCCGCCAGATCTTCCGAGCATCAGCGGGGCGCGGGTCGGGTTCTGACCGGTGCGCCATTGAATATATGGGCCCAAATAGGGCTGCTGGAAGGCATTGTCAAGGTTGGTGTCATTTGGCCCAACGCCGATGCTACTCGAAATGACGGATGCGGACAGAGAAAGTACAGCCATTATGACGAGAAACCCGATTGCGACCAGTGTAACCAGGTCGCGGCGCAAGGTCTGGAGCGCCATACTCCAGAAGGTTTGGGGCTTGCGCGTCAACTGGGAGCCGTCTGTAAGAGCCGCCAGCGCCGAACTGTCTGCCTGAGCAACGGTCATGAATAAAACCCAGTTTTCGTTACGAGAGCCGCACGCGGGGGTCTACGACACCGTACAGGATATCCGATAGCAGGTTGCCCAGAATTGTCAGCAGGGAGAAAAACATGACGGCGCCCAAGACGGTCGGATAGTCCCGTTGCACGGCGGCGCTGAAGGTCATACGCCCCATACCCGGCCAGGAGAAGATGGTTTCGACAATGACTGCGCCGGTGAGCACGCCTAGTATGGCGGGGCCAAGAATGGTCATCAGGGGGATGAGAGCGTTGCGGAGGGCGTGGACGAACCAGATACGGTGGGCAGCCACTCCTTTGGCCTTGGCCATGCGGATGTAGTCTGTGCGAATCACTTCCAGTGTTTCCGTGCGCATGAACCGGCTGATGCCGGCGATCCCTCCGAACGCCAGAATGAGCGTCGGCAGGATCAGATGCCTGATCCGGTCTACCAGATCGAATTCATTTGTGAGCGAGACGGTGCGTCTGCCGCCGGTAGGCAACCAACCGAGGACAACGCCGAATATGAAGATCAGCATGAGGCCGAACCAGAAAGAGGGCAGGGCATTGCCGATAACGGCCAGCACGCGTACCAAGTTATCGAAGATGGAACCCTGACGAACAGCGCTGAGGATGCCCAAGGGCACCCCGAGCAGGAGAGAGACCAAGAGCGCGGAAACACCTAACTCGAAGGTGGCCGGAATGCGCTCTACGATTCGATCCCAGACGGCCTGATTGGTGGCGATACTGGTGCCGAGATTGCCTCGCAGGATGCCACCACCGTTGTCGCAGGATGTGAAGTTCAGGAAGGCGACGAAGGTACAACTGGTATCCTGGCGGGTGAACTCTTCGCTTACGTCACCGGTTCGCAGTGAAATGCCTATAAACCAACTAATGTATTGCAGGGTCCAGTGCTGATCGAGCCCCAACTGTCTGCGCAGAACTTCACGTGTTTCCTGGGTGATGTTGGGATCGAAGGTACGGATGAGGATCGGATCACCGGGAGAATTGTAGACAAGCACGAAGCTGATGACACTTACGCCCAGCAATGTAGGAATTGCCTGCAGGAGGCGACGAATTACGTAACGGCCCATAGTCTGATACTGTCCTTCGAACCCCCTGTGCGGATGAACGGACGTGCAAGAGATACAGGTGACAATCCGCCACCGCAAGGAGAAAGCAAGCGGTGGCGGATTGGACAGATCTCCTGCGCGATCTGTATATCAGGTGCCGGTTCTTTCCGGCTGTACTTGCGACCGTCTACTGTGCCAAAGACCAGGTCTCGATGTTGTGGTAGAAGCTCCACGTGCCCGGGTCGGTGCCGTCGAACTTGCCTGAGTAGCCGATATTGCCAACGGAACCGGTGACGAAGACATAGGGAATGTCGTCGTGAATGATCTGCTGAATTTCCTGGTAGAAGGTTGCGCGTTCATCGGCGGCACAGCCGGGAACGCTTACGCCCTGCTCCAGCAGTTCATCGATGCGGGCATTCTGATAGCTTACAAAGTTGAAGCCGCTGCCGGGCGTGTCGAACTTTGAGTGCCAGAAGGAGTCATCGTTGGGGTCGGTGCCGAGGCCGGTCCAGCCGATGATGACCATGTCGAAGGTCTGGCCAAGCAGTTCACCGACGAGGGTACCGAACTCGATGGCTTCGAACTGGATGTCGAAACCGATGCCGTTGAGCTGATCCTGGACGAGCGCGCCCAGGTCTTCACGGGTGGTGTTGCCGGCATTGGTTTGCAGTCGAATGGTGAGGGCGGCGCCCGCTTCGGCGGTGGCGCAGCCGTTGCACTCGCGCACGCCATCTTCATCGCTGTCGGTCCAGCCGGCGTCGTCGAGAATCTGTGAGGCCAATTCGGTGTCGAAGGCGTAGGGCTGAAGCGCAGGGTCATGGGCCCAGCCAACGGCGGGCAGAACATTGGAGGCGATCTGATAGCCCTGGCCAAGATAGACCTGGTTGATAATCGAGTCGTAGTCGAGTGCGTGGGCAATTGCCTGACGGACGGCGAGGTCGCTGAGAATTGGATGGGGATCCTGTTCGACGAGGTTGCCGTCTTCGTCCTGACCGGCCGTCGGGTTTTGCGGATTGGCCTGGTTGAGGCCGATGTAGCTGTAGCCGTCGTCCTTGAACTTGTACAGATTCAGGTTGGAATCGAGTTCTACTGTTGTCAGCTGTTCGGGCTGGACGCCGATCAGGTCCAACTCGCTTGTCTGCAACTGGGCCAGACGGGCGCCTGGATCGGGAACGATCTTGTAGATCCAGCCGTCCATATTGGGCGCGCCTTTCCAGTAGTTGTCGTTACGCAGGACGGTTGCGTTATCGTCGCGCAGCCATTCGTTGAAGACAAACGGGCCGGCGCTGACGGTTGGCTCTTCGTTGAGCGGGGTGTCCATAACGTCGCTGAAGTCGGCGGCATAGAGGTGGCTTGGCAGCCAGCCGAGACCGAGATTGTTGAGGGCATCGCATTTTACTTCGGCGTAGGTGACCTGGATGGTCAACGGGTCGAGGACTTCGATGCTTTCGATGTTATCGAGGTTGGCCTTGCGGGGGGTCTCGACGAGCTCGCTGGCGATGGCGTCATAGGTGAACTTGAAGTCGTCGGCTGTGACCTGCTCGCCGTCGGTCCACATAACGCCGTCTTGCAGATTGAAGGTCCACACGAGGCCATCCTCGGATACATCCCAGCTCGCGGCCATCTCTGTGGGGACGATGGCGCCGCTGAACGGGTCCTGTCCGAGCAGGCTGGGGAAGAACCAGCCGAGGACGTCAAAGCTGGCGCTGTCCGAGGCCAGGATTGGGTTGAGGATAGTGGCGTCTGCGCTGGTACCTTCGACCCAGACGCCGCCCTGAACCGCCGGCCCAGACATCGACTCTTCCTCTTCCGCAACCTCTTCGGTCTGTGTTTCGGCAGCCGGTTCTGGTTCGGTCGGGGCGATTGGAGCGGGTTGAGGGCAGGCTGCCAGGACCAATGCGGCCACCAGGAGCACTGCCAGGAGAGACAATCTCTTATTTGTCATTTTGAAGTCCCCTGTGATGATAGTTGCGGAGCCATACTCTATGAATGGACTCCGGCACGGATTCGAACTGCTGAATCGCTGGTACTCTGTGTTGCAGGAGTAGCAGCAAATGGGTCTACGTTATGGTCTGTCTCGGAGGAATACTTTGCCAAATCATCCGATGAGACAGACACACTACTCACAAATAATAGGCTGGGAGAATAGCAGCATGGTAGCATTCCCATCGGTTGCTGTCAACACGCATATGCCATCTGCCACAGGTGGATTCGGCGGCGCGATGGCGGTACCGTTATAATATTTTTGGGGTCGTGGATGGTTGTTTGGACTGGAAGTTTTGGGATTGGAGTGTGGTCTTTCTGCGGGGGCTGCAGGGAGGACACCTTAGCTTCTTTTGATCCGCGAAGGGGCGCGAAGAACACCTTAACACCTTTTGATCCACGAAGGGCCGCTAAGGGCCACGAAGGGCCACGAAGAACTTCTTAACACCTTTTTGTCCACGGAGGACACCTTAACTTCTTTTGATCCGCGAAGGGGCGCGAAGAACATCTTTAATTCTTTTTGTCCGCGGAGAGTTTCTGTTTTTGTCGACTGGGCCGCGAGAATTGCAGTGGATGGTGGAAGGAGGCTGGTGCGGCGGTGGCAAGGAGGGTTCTGAGAAGGGGAGCTTTGCGCAGCCTGAGTCAGGATTTTCGGGATGGCTGGAGTAGGGCTTTGATTTTATTGATGCCATCTGCAGTGCCCTATTTTGCAGGCCTTTGTCTTTCTTGACTTGCTCTCCTTCGCTGACACCGTTTAGGCTATCTCGGCACGTGTCTGGTTGATGGCCGCCACCGTGCTGGAGCCGCGCGGCTGGGATGACGACGCACGGTCGGTGAGAGATGGTTTTGGAGGGGGGCGTTGCGGGGGCGCAGCCCCTGCACAAGGGAGGGCCGAAGGCCCGACCGCCCATATAATAGTGCGACCGACAGCCCTGCGTCGGCGGCGGGAAGATTTCCAGGTTGGGGCGCGATGGATTGTCACACTCATTTGAATACAGCGACGCAGACGCGTCAGGGGACTTATCATGACCAGTTCAGAAACGCCGACTCATAGCAACCAGCTGGCGCATGAAACATCGCCGTATCTTTTGCAGCACGCCCACAATCCGGTGGACTGGCATCCGTGGGGGGAGGAGGCGCTGGAGATTGCACGGGGGGACGATAGGCCGATTTTTTTGAGCATTGGGTACAGCGCGTGCCATTGGTGCCATGTGATGGAGCGGGAGAGCTTCGAGAACGAAGATACGGCGGCGTTGATGAACGCGAATTTCGTGAACATCAAGGTGGACCGGGAGGAGCGGCCGGACCTGGACTCGATTTATATGGAGGCGGTGCAGGCGATGACGGGCAGCGGCGGCTGGCCGATGAGCGTTTTTCTGACGCCGGCGGGTCAGCCTTTTTACGGGGGGACGTATTTTCCGCCGCAGCCGCGGTACGGGATGCCCTCTTTTGCGCAGGTGCTGCTGGCGGTTGCGGACGCCTACAAGAATAAGCGGGACGACCTCGAAGCCCAGGCGCAACGATTGACAGATGCGATCGGGCGCACGGGCAGCCTGTCTGCCAGCGGCGGGGCGCTGGGCGTTGAGATTCTGGATGAGGCCACGGCCAAACTGCTGCAGTATTTCGATGAACAGTACGGCGGTTTCGGCGACCAGCCCAAATTTCCGCAGCCGATGACGCTGGAATTTGCGATGAGCCAGTACCGACGCGGCGGGGACGCGGATGTGCTGCACATTGCCGAACATACGCTGCAACAGATGGCGGCGGGCGGGATCTATGATCATCTGGGCGGGGGATTCCATCGCTACAGTGTTGACCGTATCTGGCTGGTGCCACATTTCGAGAAGATGCTGTACGACAACGGGCAGCTGCTGCGGTCCTATCTGCACGCGTGGCAGACCAACGGGCGGCCGGAGCATCGCCAGGTCGTTGATGAGACGGTTGATTACGTTTTGCGGGAGATGACTTCGCCGGAAGGGGGCTTTTACAGTGCGCAGGACGCGGACAGTGAGGGCGAAGAGGGCAAGTTTTTCGTGTGGACGGCGGAGGAGATCGAGGAGATTCTGGGCGAAGAAGAGGCGGAACTGTTGGGACAGAGCTATGGTGTCACGCCGGGGGGCAATTTTGAAGGCAACACGATTCTGAACCTCAAGTACACCGCGGCAGACGTTGCGCAGCAGTCAGGTGCTGCGGTAGAAACGGTTGCCGGGCGGCTGGCGGCGGCGCGGCAGAAGCTGTTCATAGAGCGGGAAAAGCGGGTGAAGCCGGAGCGGGATGATAAGGTTCTGACGGAATGGAACGGGCTGATGATTCATGCGCTGGCGGAGGTGGGGGTTGTTCTGGGCCGCGAGGATGCATTGGAGGCGGCCAAAAAGGCGGCCGATTTCGTGCTGGCGGAGATGAGCCAGGAGAATGGTTTTCTATTCCGCAGCTACAAGGACGGCCGGGCGCGCTTTAACGCTTATCTGGAGGATTACGCGGCGTTTGCGCGCGGGCTGGTGGCGCTCTATGAGTCCACGTTCGAACTGCGCTGGCTGGCTGAGGCGGTGCGGTTGACGAAAATCATGCAGTCGCAGTTCGAGGATGAGGCGCGCGGGGGATTTTACCAGACGGGTCTTGACCATGAGCAACTGGTGGTGCGGCGCAAGGATTTCATTGACAACGCGATTCCGAGCGGGAACTCGATGGCGGCTGAACTGCTGTTGCGATTGGCGAAACTAACCGGCAATGAAACGTATCGTAGTGAAGCGGCCCGCATCTTCCAGATTATGGGGGCGGCGATGGCGCAGCAGCCAACGGGCTTTGGGCGGATGCTGACTGCGCTTGATGATCTTCTGGGTCCCAGCCAGGAGGTGGCGGTGGTCGGCTCGCTTGAGGATCCGCGTACGCAGGAGTTGCTGGAGGAGGTGCGGCGCCACTATTTGCCGCATACGGTGCTGGCCCTGAAGGAGCCGGACAGCGAGAATCCGTTGCCGCTGTTGGAAGGGCGCGGGCTGGTGGATGGAGAGCCGGCGGCGTATGTTTGTGAAAACTATGCTTGCAGGCTGCCGGTGACGGGCGTGGCGGAATTGCGGCAGTTGTTGGTGGACGACAGTATTTCATAGTCAATTTTTCGTTTGTGGTGAACTGCGAACGGCAGGGGCGCATGCAACGAGTAGTGGGGGGATGATGACGGAAAAGCTATTACGGTATCGGGAGAGTATTGCGGCAGCCTGCCCTGAATTGGCAATTGAGACGGCCGAGCTGTTTCGAGCGGGGCAGAACAATGAACTGATCCTGGTTAACGGTGCGCTGATTTTTCGGTTCCCGAAATACCGGGAGGGCACCGCCGGGCTGCGGCGTGAGCAGGCGATACTGGAGGCTGTGCGGGGGCGGCTGCCGCTGGAGACACCGCATTATATTTACTGCAACGTGGATGAGGAGGAGGTGGGCCGGGCCTTTGTTGGCTATCGCAAACTGCCGGGCGATTTGCTGTGGAGGGAAGGGTTCGCGCAGATCAGCGACGAGGAGACAGTCGACCGCCTGGCGACGGATATAGCATCTTGTTTGCTGACGCTGCATGCGATCCCGGTCAGTAGTGTCGATATTCCTCAGCAGCCGTCGGATTCGCAGGTTGGATGGCGGGAAATGTTCGACCGAATCCAGAAGGTTGTCTATCCCCGTCTGACGGCAGAGGGGCGCGAGTGGACGACGCAGCAGTTTGTCGGCTTTCTGGAAGACGATGAACAGTTCCCCTTCAGTAGTGTGCTGCGCCATGGGGATATGGGCATGAGCAACATTTTGTACAGTGCGGAGCAGGGAAGGTTCGTGGGTGTCGTAGACTTCAGTCATGCGGGGATTGGCGATCCTGCGGTCGACTTTGCGGGGCTGTATGTTTGCTACGGTGAAGCGTTCATGAGGCGTTGCGCGCGTGTGTATCCGCTGATTGATCGGTGCTGGGAACGGATTCGGTTTTATGCTGATTGCGCGTTCGTATTGGAGGATGCGTTGTTCTGTGTTGAGCACGGGACGGAGGAGGCGGACGCGGTCGTTGCCGAGGTCAATAAGGCAGGGAAGGGCAGTGGGGGGCTGTGGGAGAACCGATAAACCCTTTGATCACGGAGGTCCGCTAAGGGCAACGAATAGCACCTTAAACCCCTTTGATCCGCGAAGGGCAGCGAAGGAACGCGAAGAACACCTCAAAAACCTTTTATCCACGAAGGGCCGCTAAGGACCACGAAGAACACCTTAAACCCCTTTTTTCCGCGAAGGGCCGCTAAGGACCACGAAGAACACCTCAAACCTTTCATCCGCGAAGGAACGCGAAGAACACCTCAAAAACCTTTTATCCACGAAGGGCCGCTAAGGGCCACGGAGAATTTACTGGCTGTTGGCGTTTTCGTCGGCTCTTGGGGCTAGCCTGTTCCAGAGCAGGTCGAGTTTGAAGAGGTTGGTGTGCAGGCTGCAGACGGCTTGCCACATGGTGTTGCGGGCGGCTACGGCTGCGTCTCCGTCGACTGCGGCGTCGGCCTGGCGCCAGTTTTGGGCTTGCTGGGCGTGGGTGGCGGCGGCCTGGCGGGCCTCGTTGGCGAGGGCTTCGGCATCGCGTACGAAGGTGTCGAGAAGGTCTGCGATTGGGCCGGTGTCGTCGACGTCGTCGTAGAAGGTGTTGGTGCGAAACTGGGGCGGATGGACGGAGCCGTCGGGATCGCGGCCGGTGTGGGTGGGCTGGATGTGGGGAGTCACGGACAGGAACATGACGGTGCGGCGGTCGGGCAGCAGGTTGCGCACTTGATGAATCTCGTCGGCGAGGGCGATGCACAACTGGCCGGCTTCGAGCACTTCGGTGTGGCCGGCGATCATGAATTCGGCTTTGCCTTCGAGGATGAGGAAGATCTCGTGGCCGAGGTCGTGGCTGTGGAGTCTGTCAACCTGGCCGGGCTCCATGTGATAGAGCCGGGCCCGGATCTCCGGGGTTGTCAGTACGTTCTTATTCACATCGCGGAAATCGTAGACTTCGAAGGGCATTGGTTTGGCTCCTGTGCTGGGTTGGTCGCGGAGATTTGGTTCGACCGGCTGGTTCTTGCGCTTTGGGTGACGGAGATGTGGCTAAGTGGCGCCGGGCGGCGAGGGCTGCGGCATGTTGGCGCCTGCTCTGGTATGATTGTCGTAGAAGCAGATTTGAAATGCAAGCCGGCGGGGCGGGAGTTCTGCCGGCGGCGGACAGTTTACCTGATCCAACGCGCGCTTGGAGCAGCAGCGGTGCAGCGCGCGCCCCTATTCCGAGGAGGCAAGTATGGGCGTCCCAGTGGGCATCAACACGTGGTCCCGCCACGTAACCGAACTTTTTCCCTATCTCGATCAGATCATCCATCCGTTTGATTCGCTGTGGTTTCCGGACCATGTGCAGTACAACGGGCACAATGTGGCCGAGGGCTGGACGATGGCAGTGTATGCGCTGGCGCGCTATCCGGACATATTGGTTGGTCACGATGTGCTGTGCAACAGTTTTCGCAATCCGGCGCATCTGGCGAAGATGACGGCGACTGCGCAGGCTTTCTCCGGCGGTCGGGTGGTAATCGGGATTGGCGCGGGCTGGAATGAGGAGGAGTACCTTGGGTACGGCTGGCCGTTCCCGCGGGCGCGGGCCCGGATCGAGCAGTTGGACGAGGCGATCCAGATTATGCGGGCGATGTGGACGGATACGCCGGTCAATTTTGCGGGCAAGCATTACCAGTTGGAGAACGGGTATTGCGAGCCGAAGCCGGATGTGGTGCCGCCGATCATGGTTGGGGGCGGCGGGGAGAGGTATCTGCTGCGGGTGGTGGCGGAGCGGGCGGACTGGTGGAACTGGGTCTGCGGCGACTTGGAGATGTATGCGCACAAGCAGTCGGTGCTGCAGGAGCATTGTCGGGCAGTGGGGCGGGATTACGACGAGATTTTGCAGGTGATGCACGTGAGCGTGCTGATCGCCGAAAACGAGAGTGAGTTGCAGCGGTTGAAAGAGGATCCTGAGGTACGGCCATCGGGTGAGGGCACGATAGAGGGGACGCCGGCGCAGGTGACAGATGAACTGCTGCGAATTGTGGAGCAGGGGGCGGGGCGGCTCACGGTCAATATTGCGGATTCGCCGCGGGTTGAGGGGTCGTTTTTGTTTGCGGCGACAGTGCTGCCGCATTTGAGTGAGTAGGTTGATTGCGCTGTCGTTTGTTTAGGTTTGCGCTCAGTCGGTGGCCACGGTCAGCGAGCGCACGCGCTTTTCGTCCCAGACGGCGCCCCAGCCAGGGCCGTCGGGGGGCGCGATGTGGCCGTCTTCGATCAGGGGGGCGCTGAGGAGACCCCACTCTTCACCGTCGGTGCGCAGGTCGCGGGGACCGTTTGCGGCGAAGAGTTCGAAAAAGTCGGTGTTGTCGATGCAGCAGCCGGCCTGGGCATGCCCGAGCCCAAAGAGATTGCCGGGACCGTGCAGTTCCACGTTGGCGCCGTGCAGTTCGGCGAAATGGGCCAGCTTGAGGACCAGGGTGAGGCCGAGGTTGGTCCGCGCCCGCAGGCGGTCGGTGGCGCCGTGGATGAGCCACTGGGCGCTGAGGTCCATGTCGTGGCAGAGCCGTTCGGTGGCCATGATGGGTATGGTGAGCGTGCGGCACAGCTCCTGGTATTGGTTCATCTTCTGTTCGTGCATTGGCTCTTCGAGCCAGATGTAGTCCAACTCCTCCATTGCAATTCCCACTTCGATTGCTTCGCGCAGGTTGTAAGAGCAGACGGGGTCGTTGAGCAGGTCGTAGCTGTCGCCTACGGCTTTACGCACTGCGGTCAGCAGGGGGATGTCGCCCTTGCCGCCCCTGTAGGTGTGCAGTTTGTAGGCGTTGACGCCGAAGGTGCGGCCGCGCTCGATGTGTTCGAGGTAGCCCTGCGGGGTCAGCTCGTGGTCGGTGAGATAGACGGGCAGGCGGGCGCGCACGCGGCCGATGAGGGCATGGACGGGCAGCGCGGCGGCTTTGCCGATGATGTCCCAGAGGCAGTTGTCGAAGTCGCCGAACCAGCCGGGATCCTGGTAGACCCAGCGGGTGCCTTTTTGCAGCATCTGGAAGAGCCGTTCGCGGGCGAAGGGGCTTTCGCCGATGGCGTGGGTTTTGAGGATTTCGAGCTGGGCCTTGGTGATGGAGGCGGGGGCGACGCGGCCGGTGATACCCTGGTCGGTTTCCACGTCTAGGATTTGGATCTGCATGGGGGTGGTGGTGGACAGAGGGGTATGCGTGTACTGAATGCGGCGCAGGCCGGAAGTCTGTTTCAGCCGGTAGCCGGCCTGGGTGAGGGTTGGGTGTTGGAGGGTGTGGAGTTTGAGATCGGTGATTTTCATTTTAAGGGCAGTTTTTGGTGGTTAGTTTTTAGTGAACTGCGGCGTACTTACGCGGCGGTTGTGAACAGGTTGGTGCACTTGGCGTCCGCCATCAGTTTGGACTCCGGACTTGGGGGTCGTGTACGACAAAGTCCGGAGCCGCGTGGATGCGATCTTTTGCCCGGCGTTCGCTTGTTCAGTCGATAGCGACGGTGAGCGCGCGGATGCGGTCTTCGTCCCAGACTGCGCCCCAGCCAGGGCCGTCGGGGGGTGCGATGTGGCCGTCTTCGATGAGGGGGGCGTTGAGCAGGCCCCAGTCTTCGCCTTCGGAACGCAGGCGCTGGGGGGTGGCCGGGCCTTGCAGCTCGTAGAAGTCGGTGTTGTCGATGCAGCAGCCAGCATGAGCGTGGACGAGCCCGTAGCATCCGCCCGGCCCGTTGAGCTCGATGTTTGCGCCGTGGAGCTCGGCGAAGTGGGCGAGCTTGAGGACCTGGGTGAGGCCGTAGGAGGCGCGGGCGCGCAGACGGTCGGTGGCGCCCTGGATGAGCCACTGGGCGGTGAGGTCCATGTCGTGCATGAGACGTTCGGTGGCCATGATGGGGATGGTTAGCGTGCGGCAGAGCTCCTGGTACTGGTTCATCTTCTGTTCGTGCATGGGCTCTTCGAGCCAGATGTAGTCGAGCTCTTCCATGACCCGGCCCACTTCGATGGCTTCGCGCAGGTTGTAGGAGCAGACGGGATCGTTGAGCAGGTCGTAGTCATCGCCGACGGCTTTGCGCACGTCGGTGAGGAGGGGGATGTCGGCCTTGCCGCCTTTGTAGGTGTGCAGTTTGTAGGCGTTGACGCCGAAGGCGCGGCCGTCGTCAATGTGGTCGAGGTAGCCCTGCAGCTCCATGTCGCCGGCGGTGAGGTAGACGGGCAGGCGGTCGCGCACGCGGCCGATGAGGGCGTAGACGGGCAGCCCGGCGGCCTTGCCGGCGATGTCCCAGAGGCAGTTGTCGAATTCGCCGAACCAGCCGGGGTTCTGGTAGACCCAGCGGGTGCCTTTGTGCAGCATCTGGAAGAGCCGTTCGCGGGCGAAGGGACTTTCGCCGATGGCGTGGGTCTTGAGGATGTCGAGTTGAAATTTGTCGATGGTGGTGGGGGCAATGCGGCCGGTGATGCCTTCGTCGGTTTCGACTTCGAGGATATGTGACTGCATGGTTGTGTCGACGGTGCGGCGGGTATGCGTGTACTGGATGCGGCGCAGGCCGGGCACTTGGATGAGGCGGTGGGCTCTTGGAGGCAGAGTTGGGTGTTGGAGGGTGTGGAGTTTGACGTTGGTGATTTTCATGTTAAGGGCAGTTTTTGTGGTTAGTTTTTGGTTCTTAGTGAACGGCCACGTACTTACGCGGCGGTTGTGAACAGGTTGGTGCACTTGGCGTCCGCCGAAATCCAGACCCGTGATCTTGGCTTCTTGTATGGCCAGGTCCGAAGCCGCGTTGAGGCGCTCTTAAGCCCGATGTTCACATCTTTCAGTCGGTGGCGACGGTGAGTGAGCGCACACGCTCTTCGTCCCAGACTGCGCCCCAGCCGGGGGCGTCGGGGGGCGCGATGTGGCCGTCTTCGATGAGGGGGGCGTTGAGCAGGCCCCATTCTTCCCCTTCGGAACGCAGGCGCCGGGGGTCGGCCTGGCCGTGAAGCTCGTAGAAGTCGGTGTTGTCGATGCAGCAGACGGCATGGGCATGGATGAGCCCGTAGAGGCCGCCCTGCCCGTGCGGTTCCACGTTGGCGCCGTGCAGCTCGGCGAAATGGGCCAGCTTGAGTACTTGGGTCAGGCCGAGGGTGGTCCGTACACGCAGCCGGTCGGTGGCACCCTGGATGAGCCACTGGGCGGTGAGGTCCATGTCGTGGCAGAGCATCTCGGTGGCCATGACGGGGATGGTGAGCGTGCGGCACAGCTCCTGGTATTGGTTCATTTTCTGCTCGTGCATCGGCTCTTCGAGCCAGATGTAGTCGAGTTCTTCCATGGCCCGGCCCACTTCGATGGCTTCTCGCAGGGTGTATGAGCAGACGGGATCGTTGAGCAGGCCATAGTCGTCGCCAACCGCTTTGCGCACTGCGGTGAGCAGGGGGATGTCGGCCTTGCCGCCCTTGAAGGTGTGCAGCTTGTAGGCGTTGACGCCGAAAGTGCGGCCGCCCTCGATGTGATCGAGGTAGCCCTGCAACTCCATTTCGGGGGCGGTGAGGTAGACGGGCAGGCGGTCACGCACGCGGCCGATCAGGGCGTGGACGGGCAGACCGGCGGCTTTGCCGGCGATGTCCCAGAGACAGTTGTCGAATTCGCCGAACCAGCCGGGCTCCTGGTAGACCCAGCGGGTCCCCTTGTGCAGCATCTGGAAGAGCCGTTCGCGCGCGAAGGGGCTTTCGCCGACGGCGTGGGTTTTGAGGATGTCGAGCTGGGCCTTGGTGATGGAGGCGGGGGCGACGCGGCCGGTGATGCCTTCGTCGGTTTCGACTTCGAGGATTTGCATCTTCATGGGTCTTTCGGTGGGCCGGCGGGTATGAGTGTACTGGATGCGACGCAGGCCGGGAACCTGTTTGAAGCGGAAGCGGATCTGGGTGAGGGTTGGGTGTTCGAGTGTGTGCAGCTTGACGTCGGTGATTTTCATTTTGGAGGCAGTTTTTAGTTTTCAGTTTTTAGTTTTTAGTGAACTGCCGCGAACGTACGCGGCTGTAATCAACAGGTCGGTGACCACGGCGTCCGCCAAAATCTAGGCCCGTGTACTTGGCTTCTTGTATGGCCCAGTTCGAAGCCGGGTAGAGGCGCTCTTATGCCCGATGTTCACATCATTCAGTCGGTGGCGACGGTGAGCGAGCGGATGCGGTCTTCGTCCCAGACTGCGCCCCAGCCGGGCCCGTCAGGTGGGGCGATGTGGCCGTCTTCGATGAGGGGGGCGTTGAGCAGGCCCCATTCCTCGCCTTCGGCGCGCAGCCGCTGGGGGGTGGCCGGGCCGAGCAGCTCGTAGAAGTCGGTGTTGTCGATGCAGCAGCCGGCATGGGCATGGACGAGCCCGTAATTTCCGCCCGGCCCGTTCAGTTCGATGTTGGCGCCGTGCAGTTCGGCAAAGTGGGCCAGTTTCAAAGCCTGTGTGAGGCCGAAGGTCGCGCGCACGCGCAGGCGGTCGGTGGCGCCCTGGATGAGCCACTGGGCGGTAAGGTCCATGTCGTGCATGAGGCGCTCGGTGGCCATGATGGGAATGGTGAGCGTGCGGCACAGCTCCTGGTACTGGTTCATCTTCTGCTCGTGCATGGGCTCTTCGAGCCAGATGTAGTCGAGTTCTTCCATGGCCCGGCCCACTTCGATGGCTTCGCGCAGGTTGTAGGAGCAGACGGGATCGTTAAGCAGGTCGTAGTCATCGCCGACGGCTTTGCGCACGGCGGTGAGGATGGGGATGTCGGCTTTGCCGCCTTTGTAGGTGTGCAGTTTGTAGGCGTTGACGCCGAAGGCGCGGCCGCCTTCGATGTGATCGAGGTAGCCCTGCAGCTCCATGTCGCCAGCGGTGAGGTAGACGGGCAGTCGGTCGCGCACGCGGCCGATGAGGGCGTAGACGGGAAGCCCGGAGGTCTTGCCGAAGATGTCCCAGAGGCAGTTGTCGAATTCGCCGAACCAGCCGGGTTCCTGGTAGACCCAGCGGGTGCCCTTGTGCAGCATCTGGAAGAGCCGCTCGCGGGCGAAGGGGCTTTCGCCGATGGCGTGGGTTTTGAGGATTTCCAGCTGATACTTGTTGATTGAGGTGGGGGCGATGCGACCGGTGATGCCTTCGTCGGTTTCGACTTCGAGGATATGCGATTGCATGGGGGTGTCGATGGGCCGGCCGGTATGGGTGTATTGGATGCGGCGCAGGCCGGGCACTTGGACAAGGCGGTGGCGGCTCTGGGTGAGGGTTGGGTGTTGGAGGGTGTGGAGTTTGACGTCGGTGATTTTCATGGCGAACTCCGGTGGTTAGTGAGTGCGGCGCGAGTTGGTAGGGTTGGTGCTGGATGTCGACGGTGTTATGCCTAGCAAGGGGGTTGCAGTTCTCGCTCTGGTTGTAAGGATTTGGCGGCGAAGATGGTGAGGTGCAGGGTTTCGTCGATCTGTTGATAGACGGGAACTTTGCCGCTAAGGGCTGTGCTTTCGTCCAGAATGATGCCCACACCTTCGCCTCGACGCTCCAGGAAATAACGTCTGGCTACTTGTCGGCCGACGTTGTCTTCAACTGTAATTTCGGACAGCAGGCGGGCCAGCAGTTCGTTGCGGGTTGCCTGACCGTAGCGCAGCCGTTCCACGGTCAGTGTATTGGCCAGGGCCCCCGGCGAACTCAGTTCCAATCTGTCGGCAAACATGAACAGACGGATCTTTGAAGCGGTCCTTGAATAGTCTCTGTGCACTACGGCATTGACCAGGGCTTCGAAAACGGCTCTCATGCTGTATTGCGGTTGTTCTATTCTGCCAATGTCCTTGCGCGCAGATACCTGATTGTGCTTATGAACAAATTTGTACGCATCCAGGATTTGCTGGTCGAGGGGGCCCCTGAAATCCTGGGCATCGATCTGATAATTCGCGTCCATTTTTGTGCCGCGATAGTAGACCGCCTGAATGAAGCTGTTGTAAATGTAGTCATCGGGTCTGTCATGGCACATCAGCAGACCGGCGACAGAAGCGCGCAACTCGCCATCTTCTCTGACCAGAAGTCCCCTCTTAAGTATCAGGTCTTCAACTTCATGCCCAGACGCTTCTTGCGGGACAAATCGCTGATAGAGGTTCTGTCGCAGCGTGCTTCCAGTGGAACTGGGCACTGCCCGCCTGTCAGGGGGGATAATCCCCACCCGAGAACGACTCTGTAACAGCCGGGCTAAGTATTCCTTTGGCATTGCTTGCTTGCTGCTGCCCTGCCGGGCAAAGTAACCGCCGGGGCTTCTGTGAATGAATAGACTACGGGGAACATCTATTTTGAGCAGGTCGTTTCCGTCAAGCTGTATTCTTTCCGCAAAAGCAGGGACATAGGGTTCGATACTGTCGCGGCAGATTTCGACTACCGTCTTTTCGGTCCGGTCCAGGTTGTGCTGGTCGAGACCTACAATGTCGCCATCGTCGTCCACACCGATCAGTAGCGCTCCGCCGCGGGCGTTAGCGAAGGCGGCAATCTCGTCAGCAAGGCTGTCCCTGCGCGGCAACTCTCTTTTGAACTCAATGGTGGAGTCTTCGCCTAAATGGATTTTCTCGATTAGTTCGGACAGGCTGTCAAACATTTCCGGATTCTTCAGGTGGTCAACCTTATCTCTCGATCCACCGGCATCGTAGCAGTACTTAGAACTGCTTGGGAAAAGTCAAAAAATGGGAATGGCATTAGGATGGCGGCAACCACTGCAGGTGTGACCATGCCACGTCCTCCTCGGGACGATTCCAGTCTTGAGCAAGTGCGGTTTCACTAAGCAATGCGGTCTCTGAAATCTCTGATTCGCTGGGGAGAATCGTTACAAACGCGCGTCGAGGCTCTGGTAGTTGGACTGGTTCCAGCAGTCGGACATTACCATCTTCATGAATTGTGGCTTCAAAAGTGCGCAGAGATTCAAAGAGCAGATGCTTTCCTGCTGTACGTGCGAATTCCAGAGAGGCATGGAGGGAATCTCTTAGCAGCATTCCTATATGACGAAAGGAGTTTGGCTGAATGGTGGGGACATACAAGCAGTTATTGACTCCCGTTTTCCTGTTCCGCATCCAGGTCTTCAGTGACTTGAATGACTAGATCTCCTGTATTAACATATCTTTCTTCTTCATCGAGATCCTCCCATGTTCTTTCTTCTGTCTTCAATGTCTCATACTCCGTTATCCACTTAGGCGGCAAGAGAGCTCGAGAAAAGTTACCAAGATCCGGCCATGAGTTGCTAACACCACCAATGTTTACTCGTTCTTTTCGGCATGTAGTTGCCACTGAAAGTTTCTGTTGAACATGCGAAACCCGTACTCTAACTTTTGGACGATCAATTGAGCCTAACACTTCACTCGTATCAGGATCTCTAATCTTCTCTGGCTCTAGCACATCGAAGTACATTCCAACAACCACTCCGCATGCAGAGCCAACATTTATTGCGATCTCACGTGAATTAAGCACTTGTGCGACTTTGCCGCGAATCGGTTCTGTCATCGTCATTCCTCCGTTGCGTTGTCAGCGGAGAGTTTTCGGTCCAACTCTTTCACCTCTTCCGGCACGATATCTTTCCAATCCTCTAGAGCATCGTCTGCTGTAACCAGTTGCCAGAAGACAATTCCTTTAAGCTCGGCAAGTATCACCTTGTAATTATCAAGAGACTCAGTATTCCGTGACAGCTCTATAATGCGTCCTACTTCAGAGATACTACGATAAAGAGAGACGAGACGTCTGAACGCAGATCGGGCGTGTGGTTTGATGATTTCTCTCGCTGCCTCACGAACTGACAGGCGGCCAGAATAGAACGAAGCGGCAATTCCTACCAGGGCGATAGAAACCTGCAAAAAGTAGCTCTCCAGATTGGTGTAACTTCGCGCATTTGCTACCTTCCAAAAGGCAGCTAAAACCCCTAAGGAAACAATTGTGAGTAGCACTGGCCAAATGAATCTGTGCAGAATTAACCTAAGAGATTCGATAGTCTTCATTTTTCACCAGTGTATCAGAATGAATAAACGATTTCAACTCATTTTATAGCACATATGTACGATATCAGGTTTAACCAAAATACCATAGCAGCATCTCCTGTGCAAACACTGCACTCAAACGGGTGCATCCCAGATTAGGGGTGGGAACAGTCTGGCGGGGAAATTATGCCAGCGGTGGCTGGAATTGTTTAGCAGATCTTGGATAGACGCAGGGCAGGCGCCAGGCCCCTGGCTTTACCGGTAGGTCCGTTGATTGGGAGGCACAGGGCAGGCACAGGGCAGGCACAAGGCCTGCCCCTACAGGACCTTTGAGAGGGAAGGCGGGGGGGGGGCGCTGAGCGGGGGCGCAGCGAACTGCAGTGGTTAGTGGGTAGTGGCACGAGACAGCATGTGGGGGGTAGACACTGTTGGCTAGACACGTTGCTGGGGAAGATTGAGCACGGTCGCTAGCCAGGGCGGGGCGTTGCGGGGGCGCAGCCCCTGCACAAGGGAGGGCCGAAGGCCCGACCGCCCAAATGCGAGGAGAGGAGTGAGTGACAGCGTTTGGTCTGCCGGAGATTGGACCTGGAACTGACGGTGGCCTGGTTTCTACAAGAGGAATACGAGAGTTCACCCCCATTTTGGGATACACACACTCAAACCACTTGGCGCCTGCTCTTCATCACCCACACGGTCCAGAGGACGGTGGGGACGACGCTGATGGCGGCCATGGTCCAGATGATGTTGGGGATGGTGAGGCTGGTGTCGAGGGCGGCGCCGACGAGGCTGGAGGCGAGGGCGCTGCCGAGGTAGAAGAACATGAAGTCGCTGGCGAAGACGCGGCCGCGCACTTCGTCGGGGGCCATTTGCAGGAGCAGGTGGGTTGAGAAGACCCAGATGATGCCGCTGCCGATGGAGCGCACGAACGAGCCCAGAAGAACCGTTTCCAGGCTCAGGAGAGGCGCGGTCACGACAATGCCGGCGATTGCAATCAGGTAACTGTATGCAATCGCTTCTTTCAACGACTGGGGATCGTCGCCTGTCAGTTTGCGCGCCAGGATGGGGCCAAGGCCGGAGCCGACCCCGGTGAGGCCAAACATCAGGCCCAGGCTGATGCCGCCGCCCTCGCCGACGGTGAAGACCTGCTGGGCGATTGCGACCTGGATAACCTGGAAGGCGGTTGCAAAGAAGAGCGCCATGATGGCCTTTTGCAGGGCAACGACAAGGACGTCCTTATGGGCGCGCAGATAGCGCAGGCCGCGGAGGTACTGACCCACGGCGGCGGCGACGGTCTTGTCGGCGGCGGCGGATGCGAGTTTGGCGGGCATGCGGATTTGCGCGAGCAGCACGGCCGAGAGTAGGAAGGTGAAGGTATCGAGGACGAAGGCGGGGTACATGCCAAAGGTGCCGGAGAAGAGGCCGCCGAGGGCTGCGCCGAGGGCGAGCATTACCGACCAGGTGGCGGAGCTGAGGGCGTTGACGGCGCCGAGTTCGCGGCGGTTGGCGATGTCGGGAAGGATGGCTGTATGGGCGGGATCAAAGAAGCCGCTCATTGCCATCTGCAGTGCGGTGAGAGTGTAAAGGATCCAGACGTCGCCGGGATCACGCACGAGGAGGAAGGCGAGGACAACGGCCGCGCGGATGAGGTCGGCTGCGATAAGGATGTGTTTGCGGTTGTAGCGGTCGGCTACGACGCCGGCGATGGGGCTGACGAGGAATGGCGCGAGCATGCGTACGACGAAGAGCGAGCCGACGGCAAGACCCGACTGCGTGAGCAGGCCGACGAGCGCGGCGGAGGCGACGAGATTGAACCAGTCGCCCAGGAGGCTGACGATCTGGCCTAACCAGAGATGGCGGAAGTTGCGGTTGTTGCGGAGAAGCTCCGTATAGCTGACGGCGGTTTCGGTGGTGGGATCTGCGGTCATGTGGTTCGTGTTCGGTGGTTAGCAAGGTGTATTTTTTGCTAACGCGATGTTATCAGTTTCCGTTACTTTATCAGGTTTTGGGCAGGTGTCCGAACTGAGGGGGTCGGCGGGTACTTGGGAGCGTCACCGTTTGGAAATTTGCAGGATTGGAATTCAGTATTTCCTCTAAGGGCTTGGAAGAACACCTTTTTTGACTTCGGAGGGCCGCGAAGGACCACTGAGAACGGCAACAGCAACTTCTTTTTGTCCACGAAGGGCCACTAAGGGCCACGAAGAACCACGAAGAACTGCAACTGCAACTTCTTTTTGTCCACGAAGAGCCGCTAAGGGCCACGGAGGACCACGAAGAACGGTAACTGCAACGGCAACACCTTTTATCCGCGAAGTGGCGCGAAGGGTCGCGAAGAACGGCAACGGCAGCTTCTTTTTGTCCACGAAGGGCCACGAAGGACCGCGAAGAACGGCAACGGCAGCTTCTTTTGGCCGCGGAGGGGCAGGGGGAACACCTTTTGTGGTTGAGGCAGGTTGTGGTCGTAGGACACGAGGATTAGGGGAGAAACGGCCCGATTCTGCCTGCAAGGTCCTTATGCCTCTTGCCGCTTACTCCTCAGCACTGACAGCGTCCACAAGGTCATCGGAACTACGCTCAGGCCCGTCATCCACCAGATGATGGCCGAGATGCTCAGGCTGCTATCCAGTGCGGCGCCGATGACGCTGGAAGCCAAGGCGCTGCCCAGGTAGAAGAACATGAATTCGGAGGCGAAAACGCGTCCATGGACGCGCCCGGACACATTTTGCAGGAGTAACTGGGTGGAGAAGACCCAGATTATGCCACCGCCGACTGCACGCACGATCGTCGCCAGCAACACTACAGGCAGGTTGAAGAGGGGCGCGGTCGCTGCGGACCCGAGCACGCTGATGAGATAGCCAACAACAATCGCTTTTCTCAGCGTCGGGCCGTGGTCCCCTGTCAACTTGCGGGCCAGTATGGGGCCGATGCCCGTACCAACGCCGGCCAGGCCAAAAAACAGTCCCATGCCGATGCCGCCGCCCTCGCCGATGATAAACACCTGCTGAGAGACCGCCACCATCACCACCTGAAAGCCGGCGGTAAGGCAAAGTGAGTTTATCGCTTTCTGCAAGGAGATAAAGAGGATGTCGGGATGTTCGCGCAGATAGCGCAGGCCGTCGATGTACTGGCGTACCGATGCAGCGACTGTTTTGTCGGCGGCGGCGGTTGCGAGCTTGGACGGCATGCGAATCTGCATAAGCAGCGCAGCGGACAGCAGAAACGTGAGCGTGTCGAGTACGAAGGCGGGATATATGCCCCAGGTGCCGGCGACAAGACCACCCAGGGCCGCGCCGAGGGCCAGCATCACCGACCAGGTGGCGGAACTGAGGGCGTTCATCGCGCCCAACTGCCGCTCGCCCGCCAGTTCGGGCAAGATGGAGTTACGGGCGGGATAGAAGAATCCGCTCACTGCAAACTGCAGCGCGGTCAGGGTGTAGAGCAGCCAGACGTCGCCGGCATCGCGCACGAGTAGAAAGGCGAGGACGACAGCCATCCGGACCAGGTCGGCCGCGATGAGAATGTGTTTGCGGTTATAGCGGTCGGCTACGACGCCGGCGACGGGGCTGACGAGGAATGGCGCCAACATGCGTACGACGAAGAGCGAGCCGACCGCCAATCCCGACTGCGTCAGCAGGCCGACCAGCGCGGCGGAGGCGACCAGGTTGAACCAGTCGCCCAGCAGGCTGGCGATCTGGCCGAACCAGAGAAAACGGAAGTTGCGGTTGTCGCGGAGAAGCTCCGCGTAGCTGACGGTGGCTTGGGTGGTGGGATCTGCGCTCATGAAGTTGGTGCGCTATTTCCCCATGGTTCGCAGCGCGGTCAGGCAGCGCTCGACTGCCTCGAGGGGCGGATAGGCGTCGCTTTCGTATTCGACGATATACCATTCGGTGCCGCCGACGGATTCGCAGGCTTCGAATAGGGCTGGCCAGTCGGTGTCATCCTCGCCGATTATCGGATCGAAGGCGGCGTGGGGGTAGTTATGATCGGCGCCATCGTGGAGGCGCTTGGTGAATGGTTTGAGATGGACGGTGACGGCGCGGCCGGGGTAGCTGCGGATGACGTTGACGGCGCCGGCGCCGCCGAAGATGGCGTTGCCGGTATCGAACTGCATGATGACGGATGGGTCGGTGTTGCCGAAAAAGGTATCCCAGGGTGTTTCGCCGTCAAGAGGAGCGAACTCGTGGAAGTGGTTGTGATAGCCGGTGCGCATGCCTTCGGCGGCGAGGCGGGCGGCAAGGCGGTTGGTGAATTCGGCGAGCTTAAGCCAGTCGGCTCGGGTTTGGCGCAGCTCTTCGGGGATGCCGGGGATGATGAGCTTGTCATTGCCGAGGGCATGGTGGAAGGCGATGGTGTCGTCGAGCGCGTCATCCTGCACGAGGTTGAGGGGAACGTGCCAGCCGGAACAGGCGAGGCCAAGCTGGGCCAGTTCGGCCTTGAGGGCGGCGGCAGTATGTTGGGGCGGGCCGGCGAACTCGACGCCGCTGTAGCCCATTTGCGCGACGGCGGCGAGGGTGCCGGGCATATCGGCGGAGAATTCATGGCGTACGGAAAAAAGTTGCAGGGCAATCGGAGGCATGGGAACGGATTCCTTTCGGCGGTGTAGAAGATAATTGGGTGGTGGTCGGTATCGTTAATGATACGTGGAACCG
This sequence comes from Caldilineaceae bacterium, assembly GCA_963662575.1. Lineage (GTDB taxonomy): Bacteria > Chloroflexota > Anaerolineae > Caldilineales > Caldilineaceae > Bin5. The sequence continues at coordinate 2,092,970 of OY759723.1, read as the reverse complement.
GGCCACGGAGTCATTTTGCGGTCTTCTGTGTGTCGACGCTCAGTTGGCGCACGGCGGCTTCGTCGATTTCCACGCCGAGGCCGGGGCCGGTGGGTACGTCGAGGAAGCCGTCGGTCTGGTCGAAGGGTTGGGCGATACCTTCGCGGATGGGGCTGGGCGTGCGGTCGAACTCCATTACCGGCTCCTGCTGGAAGGGGCGGGGCGTGCGCGCGGGCGGACATTCGGGCACAGCCGCGGCGACATGGAGGCTGGCGGCGATCATGACGGGGGAACCCCAGACGTGGGGATTGCAGAGAATGCCGAAGGCGTTGGCCATGGAGGCGACGCGGTGCATTTCGGTGATGCCGCCGACGTTGACTACATCGGGCTGGATAATGTCGACCGCGCGGCGGCCGATGTAGTCCTTGAATTCGTAGCGGGTACGCAGATTTTCGCCGCCGGATATCGCCATGGGCAAGGCGCTTTTGACCTGCAGGTAGCCCTCTACGTCTTTGGCGTTGACCGGCTCTTCGAACCAGAAGATGTCGAAAGCAACTAGTTCGAAGCCGATGCGGATGGCGGTGGTGGCGTTATAGGCCTGGTTGGCGTCAACCATGAGGAAGATGTCGGGGCCAATTGCTTCGCGGATGGCGGCGACGCGATTTATGTCCTGCGAGAGGGGCAGGCCGCCGACCTTGGTTTTCATGCCGGCGAAGCCCAGCTCGACATACATACGGGCCTCGTCGAGCAGCCGTTGCGGGATGTCGCGGCCGTCGGAGGAAAGGGCTTCCTCGGTATAGTAGAGGCCAGTGGCGTAGACGGCGATGCGGTCGCGGACTTTGCCGCCGAGGAGTGTGGAGACGGGCAGGCCGCTGGCTTTGCCGGCGATGTCCCAGAGGGCGGTGTCGACCGCGCTGATGGCGCTGCCGCCGATGCCGCCGGCGACGTTGCCGTTATAGAATAGGCGAAACATTTTTTGCCAGAGCAGGTTGCGCTGCATTGGGTCGGCGCCGAGCAGGAGGGGTGCGAACTCTTCGTGGACAATGCGGGCGGAGGGGCCGTAGAGGCCTTCACCCCAGCCGACGATGCCGTCGTCGGTGACCAGTTTGACCAGGCCGACGTGGCGTTTGTCGGTCCAGCCCTGGGACCAGCCGAAGCCGGGTTGGATGGGGGCTTCGAGTAGGAATGTTTCGATAGAGGAGATACGCATTGCTGGCGCTCCGTAATCGTGGCTGGTGGCCGGATGACCTGTAAGAGGGCGCACTAAGGCGTGTTGGCAGCTAGGGCAGCATTTGAGGAATCAGGAAACCAATGGCGGCCAGGGCAATATGTCCGCCTGTCACCCAGGCAAACGCTCGGAACAGCCGACCCAGACCGATTTTCGATGCCCTTCGATACCAGGTTTCAGTCCAGAAAATGAAGATCACGGAGGGAATCATAAGGAAGAATATCGTAAAGCGATGAACGGCTGGCAGCGTCCACTGGTCCGCACCTACGGCAACGGCGACAGATTTGATGGCGTTCGGCAGGAATATGAAATGAGGGTATATCAACGCGCAAGTGGCGAACCAGAGCAGATAAAGCAGGACAACCTTCAAGATGTCGTGAGCAGAGATTTTCATGGGGGTAACTTAGGATCCAGACTGTCGCTGGTGAAGCAGACGGTCAACTACTTCAGGAAACAGTGCGTCGGCGTTCAAGCTACAACGCCCGCCAGGTCGAGGTCATGGGCGAAGTGACACTTTGAAAAGTGGTCGGGCGCCACTTCATCCCAGACCGGTTCCTGTTCTTTGCAGAGATCCTGTACATAGGGGCAGCGCGGGTGGAAATAGCAGCCGGACGGTGGATCGGCTGGGTTGGCCACTTCGCCTTCAAGGAGGATACGGGCCGTTCCTTTGCGCCGGGGATCCGGTTTGGGGATGGCTGACAGGAGCGCTTCGGTGTAGGGATGTTTGGGGTTGGTGTAGAGTTCGAGAGTGGGTGCCATTTCGACCAGTTTGCCGACGTACATGACAGCGACGCGGTTGCAGATGTGGGCGACGACGCTGAGATCGTGGGCGACGAAGACATAGGTAAGCCCCATCTGCTCCTGCAGGTCCTGGAGCAGGTTGAGAATCTGGGCTTGGACGGAGACGTCGAGGGCGGAGACCGGTTCATCGGCCACGACCAGGTTGGGCTGGCAGACGAGGGCGCGGGCGATGCCGATGCGCTGGCGCTGGCCGCCGCTGAAGGCGTGGGGGTAACGCCGCATGACTTCGGGTGCGAGGCCGACGAGGCCAAGGATGTGGGAAACCCGATCCTCCAGTTCGGAGCCTTTTGCCAACCCCATGGCGCGCAGGGGGGCGCCTATCAGCTCGAGGATGGTCATGCGCGGATTGAGGGAGGCGTGGGGGTCCTGAAAGATCATGCGCATGTTGCGGCGCACCTGATTGAGCCGCTGATCATCCAGCTCGGTGACATTGACACGTCCTAGATCGGGGTCGCGGAAGAAGACATCGCCCTCCGTGGACGGAATTGCGCGCAGGATCATGCGTCCGGTGGTAGTTTTGCCGCATCCGCTTTCTCCCACCAGCCCCAATGTTTCGCCCTCCTCCACCAGCAGGCTGACGTCGTCAACGGCTTTGACATAGCCGACGGTCCGCTTGAAGAAGCCGCGCTTAATCGGGAAGTACTTCTTGAGATTCTGGATCTCCAGGAGCGTGGACGAAGATGTGGAGGTGTTTCCGTTTTCGCTTGACATAAGACTTTATTTTATTGCGCTACCGCTTTGTTAAATGAACGATGTGTTGAAATGCGTTACCGTTTGGCTAAGCGGGCGCGGTTTTAATTGTGCTATCAGGTATAGAGGTGACAGCGGACGGCGTGCCCCTCCTCGAGTTGAATCAGTTGCGGCTCGGCCTCGTCACAGACGCCGGGCATGAAGTCCGGGCAACGGGGATGAAACGCGCATCCGCTCAGGCGTTGAAAGGAACTGGGCACCATGCCTTCGATGGCATTGAGCTTTTCACGGTTGTCCTGCAAGACATCTTCGAGGCGTGGGATTGAGTTGAGCAGCCCGCGCGTATAGGGATGTTTGGGATTGTAGAAGATCGAGTCAACATCGCAGCGCTCGACAACCTTACCCAGGTACATGACGACAACTTCCTCGGCCATTTCGGCGACGACACCGAGATTGTGGGTGATATAGAGGATGGCCATGTCGTATTCGGCCTGCAGCTCGCGCATCAGGTCGAGGATCTGGGCTTCGGTGGTGACATCGAGAGCGGTGGTCGGTTCGTCGGCGATCAGCAGTTGGGGTCGGCAGGCGAGCGCCATGGCGATGACAGCGCGCTGCCTCATGCCGCCGCTCAGCTGGAAGGGGTAATCATCGAAGCGTTGCGCAGGATTGGGCATCTTTACGCGGGCAAGCGTCTCGATGGCGATGTCGCGCGCTTCGGCATTGTTGACGTTCTGGTGCAGGCTGATGGCCTCGGTGATCTGCTTGCCGACGGTACGTACGGGAATGAGGGCCGTCATCGGCTCCTGGAATACCATCGAGATCTGATTGCCGCGGATGTCGCGAAGCTGGCGGTCGTTCGACTCGAATTGGGCCAGGTCGACGATGTCCTTGGCGTCGGGGCGCTCGTCGAACGGCCGGTGGAATCGAATTTCGCCGTCGACGATCTGGCCGGGCGGCGGGATGAGGCGCATGATTGACATGGCGGTCATGCTCTTGCCGCAACCGCTTTCGCCGACGACGCCGACTACCTGCTTGCGGCGGACCTCGAGGTCGACGCCATCGACTGCGCGCACGGTGCCTTCGTCGAGGGCAAAATGTGTTTTGAGACCCTTGATTTCCAGCAGGATATCCTGCGGTCCCGCTCCGTTTTCAACTGACGCCATAAAGTGTAACCCCAGTGGTTAGCGGCCGGTCGCTGAACCGGCCACAGAGATGTGCTCGCGGGCTAGTGGTACGGGTCGGCTGCGTCGCGCATGCCGTCGCCCAGGAAGTTGAACATGAGTACGGCAATGACGACAAAGATGACCGGCCAGAGCGTCCAGGGTGTTTGGGCGACGGACATGATGTCCTGTGCGTCCTGGAGCATGACGCCCCAGCTGATGGTGGGCGGCTGCAGACCGATTCCGAGGAAGCTCAAGGCGGTTTCGCCCAGAATCATGAATGGGATAGCGATTGTGAGCTCGACGATGATGAAGCTGGCGAAGCTGGGCAGCAGGTAGCGGGTGATAATCGTCCACTGGTTTTCGCCGTCGAGCCGGGCGGCCATGACAAAGTCCTCTTCGCGCAGGCTGAGAATTTTGCCGCGCACGATGCGGGCCAGCCGCGTCCAGTTGAGGATCGAGAGGATAATTGTGATGGCAAAATAGAGGCGCAGATTGGGCCAGTCCTGCGGCAGGGCGGCGGCGAGCGACATCCACAAGGGGATTGCGGGCAGGGCATAGAGCAGGTCGATGAGGCGCTGAATGACTTCATCGACTGCGCCGCCAAAGTAACCGGAAACGCCGCCGAGGAGCACGCCAAAGATGGCGGTGAGGGCAACGCCAATCAGACCGATTGACAAAGAGATGCGGCCGCCATAGATGATGCGGGAGAAGATATCGCGCCCGATGCGGTCGGTGCCGAAGATGAGGAGCGGCATTGAATCCTTCTCGGCGCCGAAGAGGTGCAGGTCGGATTCGATCAGGCCCCACATTTTATAGGAATCACCGCGCACGAACAGCCTGATGGGACTTATCTCACCGGCGTTGGCCTTGTATATCGGGCGTGCGGTCACGGGATCGCGTGAGCGCACGAGGGCGTAGACGAAGGGGCTGCGAAAGCTATCGCTGACAACCTCGAAGAACCGGACCTTGGTGGGCGGCGAGGAGGCGAGATCCTTATAACGGGTCAAGGGTGCATGGGGCGCGATGAATTCGGCAAAGAGGACAACGACATAGAAGAAAGCGAGCACCCACATGGCGGTCTGGGCGAGGCGATGGCGGCGGAATTTCCACCAGACCAGTTGCCACTGCCCGGCGCGATAGAAGTCTTCCGACTCGGTAAAGGTGGTGGCCGGGCTTGGCGGCGCTTCCAGAGCGCGGCGGCGCGGGCTGATCTGTCGCAAGAGATTGCTGACGATTGAAGACATAATCTTGACTAAAACTCCTCCACGCTACCGAAGCGGATGCGCGGGTCCACTGCTGCGAGGGCGATATCGGCCAGAAGGCTCCCGACCAGAGCCAGGGTGCCGACAAGGAGAATGAAGCTGCCGGCCAGGAACATGTCCTGGGAGAGCAGGGACCGATAGAGGACCACGGCGGCGGTGGGCAGGTTAAGCACGATCTCGACTACGGTGCCCCCGGAGATAATCCAGGGCAGGAGAAAGCCGAGGGAGCTGATCAGGGGGTTGATAGCGATGCGTACGGGATAGTTCATGAGGACGGCAAATTCGGACAGGCCTTTGGAGCGGGCGACGGTGACGTACTGTTTACGAAGCTCATCGAGCATGGTGGCGCGCATGACGCGAATGATGTGGGCGGTGCCGCCGATGCCGAGGATGAGAACGGGCACCCAGATGCGGGTGAGCATGTTTTGGAATTTGGCAATGCTCCAGGGTTCAAGCTCGAAGGCCGGGGAGAAGAGTCCCCCCACTTTGAGGCCGAACCAGGCGAAGGAGAAGTACATGACGACCATCGCCAATAGGAAGCCTGGCACTGCCAGGCCGACGAATCCGATCATGGTGAAGAGGTAATCGGTGAAGGTGTATTGCCGGACTGACACGTAGATGCCGATCGGGACTGAGACGGTCCAGACGAAGATGGTTGTGAATATGGCCAACAGGAAGGTGAGCGCCATCTTGTCGCCGATGACCTCGTTGACCGGTCTGCCCCACTGGAAGGACTGTCCGAAGGAACCTTTGAGCAGGATGTTTTGGATCCAGGTCAGATACTGGATGTGCATGGGGCGGTCGAGGGCGTATTGTTTCATGAGGCGCTCGACCTCGGCCTCGTCTACATCGCGACCGGATGCCCGCAGCGCATTAATGTGCTCAGTCAGATAGTCGCCTGGCGGAAGCTGAATGATCAGGAAGGCGATCAGCGAGAGCAGGAACAGCAGCGGGATCATACGCATAACGCGCTGAAGGATGTAGACAGTCATTGGGAACCCCTTTTGAGGAGAGAGTGAAGAGGAGTGAGAAGTAAGGGAAAACCTTACTTCTCACTCTTCAATTCGTACTCTTTACTACTTACTCCTCACTTCTTACTTCGTGCAGTTTACGAGCCGCCGCCTTCGTAGTAGAAGGCTTCGGGATGGTAGGTCGAGATGCCGTAGGTATCCCAGCCGACGGGTTTACCTGCGGGGGGCAGGTTGAGCATCGTCTTGGGGAAGATGAGCGGAGCCGGGCTCTCGGAGATGGAGCCGACTGCCAATGGATTATCGGCCAGCCAGTCGAAGATCTTCTGACCGGCAGCCACACGGTCGGCATCATCGATCACGGTGTTCATGGTGTTGTAATGATCGTAGAGCGTCTGGATCTCGGCCGGCGGCTCTTCGCCATCCTGGCCGGCGCTCCTGAACCAGCGCCCCCACTCGGGACCAGGGCCGCCCTGTCCGATGTTGGTGGGGATGAACCAGCGCATTTCGACCGGGAGGAGCGTGTCGGTGCAGCGGTCTGCGTGCCAGCAGCCGCAGTGAATCAGGCCCTGGCCCCAGCGCTCGTTGTAGAGAGAGATCTGGATTTCTTTGGTGGAGGCTTCGATACCGACTTCGCGCCAGAAGGTAACGACGATCTCGGTGAACTCGTGGGTGGCGACGCCGACACGCGGCCCGGCGTGCTCGATGTTGAACTTGAGCACTTCGCCGTCGGGGCGCAGGCGGAAGCCGTCGCTGTTGCGCTCGGTGAGCCCAATCTCATCCAGCATCTGGTTGGCCAGGTCCGGATCGAACTGGGACCAGTTCTCGGCATATTTCGGCTTGTAGTACTGGGAGTTGGGCATCGGCGCCAACTGGCCCATCTTGGCAAGACCGAAGAAGAGATTCTGGTTGATCTCTTCGCGGTCGATGGAGATGTTCAAGGCCTTGACGAAGTTGGGGTGGCGGACAATTTCCTGCAGCACCGGGTCTTCGGTCAGGGTGTGATTGGGGTAGAGGGTGTAGCGGTCGGTCATGCAGCTGGTGTAGTCCATGACCTGGTAGTGCTGGTTGGGCTCGTTTTCCTTGTAGAGCGGGAAACGGGCAATCGAGACATCATGCGGGCCGACGTAGTCGAGCTCGCCCTGGATCGTTTTCTGGGTAGCGATTTCGTGGTTGGCCACGAAGTCGATGCGCAGATCTTCGACGTAGGGCAGCTGCTGGCCGGAGGTATCGACCTTCCAGTAGTAGGGGTTCCGCATCATCAGCACGAGTCCCTGCTGCGGCTCCTGGTCTACGATCCAGGCGGAGAGCATGGGATACTCGGGTGAGTTGGGCCGTGTGCCCCAGACGCTGCGGCCACTGCGGATATTGCTGATAAGTTGTACCCAGGTCTCATACTCGGATTCTTCGAGCATGGCGTTGAGGTCGTCCTCGTCGGCGAAGTCGCCGTGGAACTGCTTGAGGTAGTTGCTGGGCAGCAGGAAGTCACCCTGAATACGGCGGGTGAGGTAGGCAGGGAAGTTGCCAAACGGGGCGGCAAAGGTGACGGAGAAGCTGTAGTCGTCGTGAATGTCGACTACCATATTCTCACCGCCGTGGCGGTAGACCCACCAGACGCTGGAGGCGACGTCGGGATGGGTGGCAAGCGAGTTCCACCAGAAATCGACGTCGCCGGTTGTGACGAGGTCGCCGGAGGACCAGCGCATGCCCTCGTGCAGGTGGAAGGTGTAGTGGGTGGCGTCGTCACTGATTTCCCAACTGGCGAAGAGGTTGGGGACGATGGTCTTGAGATCCTGGTCCGAGTAGGTCAGCATACGTTCGGCGAACCAGCCGTACTGGCTAACGAAGCTGGACGGATCGAGGTGAATCTGGCGTACGAGGCCACCGTATTCGCCGATCGATTCGCGCGGGAGGACCAGGGGCGAGACAGGCAGGCGTTCGGTGACGGGGGGCAGTTCACCGTTGGCGACCATTTCGGCCAGCCGCGGGGATTCGGAGTACTGGGACGGCGCTTCGGCGTCTTCCATTACGGTCTGTGCGGGCGCCTCTTCCTCGGCCGCGGGGGCGGCAGCGGGCTCTTCGGTCATTACCTCGGGTTCAGGGCCGCCGCAGGCAGCCAGAACGACTGCGGCTGTGGTCGCGCCTGAGAGTTGCAGGAAGCGACGGCGATGGATTTTCCGATTTGTCATGCTCTCCTCCTGAGTCTGTGCGTTGAATAAGTTGTAAACAGTGGATCTAACTATCGGCAAGAACGAGTTGTATGGCCTGCTCACCATGTACGACGACCATCTGGGAAGCCGGCCAGCTGTCTGTCACGCAGTTGGGGCCCTCGTAGTGATTGGCGCTTTGCAATTGTTGCGCTTCGCCGTTGACGACGAGAGCGCCGTTCCAGTCGAAAGTAACGGTATCTCCCTGCAATTGGCGGTATGATACGGAAAGTCCGTCACTGACAAAGCGGGCTGCCAGGATTCGTTTGCGGAAATCGGCGAAGGATTCAAAGTCGGCTTTGCGCCCCATTTGGCAGAGCCAGGCGACGTGATGGCCGGTTGCCCGCAGTTCGCGATAGGCGGCCGGGCCCTCTTGAACCAGTTCAATCGGTTCTGAACAGCCGAGCGCGATGTAGGCGTCGCCTTTGGCGGCGAAGGCCCACTCTTTGCCCAGCTGATGCTCGTCGAAGGCAAAGGTGGGGAAATAGGCGCGGGTGAAGCCGGAGGGATCGGACTCGGGCAAGGCGTAGAGCGCGATGAGGAGGTCGCGGTGCTGGGCGACCCGGGGTTGTAGGCCGCTGCGCCAGTAGCCGCCGCGGCCGGCTTGTTCAAGGTCACCGGCGGCGGGATGGTTGACAAAGACAGTTGCATCGGCGCCGAGGGTCGCCTGCCAGCTTTGGCCGCCCTGGCTGCGCTGACCGGGTTGGAAGTCCTGTGCGCTGCAAAGCAGGTAGTCGGGCGTTCTGTAGGTCGCTTTGTGGAGCGTTTGCGGAGGATGGTCTGCGCTCTGTGCGGCGATGGGGTGGCGTTCGCTTGCCCACATGCCGGCGGGGTCAGGTTCGGTTGCCAGCGCGGCGATGAGAGGAGGCTGCTGATAGCCCTGGCAACTGCACATGCTGACCGGCGCGGCCAGATGCTGGTTCCAGGCGCCGATGCCCCACATCAGGCGGGCAACTCCGGCCAGAGGCGACACATGTCCGTCGGGGACGACGGCAACGCCATTGGTCGCGATTTGGCCGGCGCCGTAAACGCCTTGGAATGAAGCCAAAGACAGTGTCACCAGCACTTTATCGATCACAATTGCGGTGAGGTCCCAGATCTCTTCGGAATCGGCCAGATCGATCAGGTGGGAGAGGGCGGTCAGGATCTGGGCCAGGCTGTGGCTTGACTGGTCGATAAACCCGGCGGTAGCGGCTTGCTGAAGCCAGGGCAGTACGGCGTCTTCGGCGCGCTGGCGGTGCCACTTGCCGGTCTGCCGGCTGGATGGGAAGGAGCGGTCGGGATAGAGTTGCCCGGCCAGGAGTTCGCAGGCGGCGAGCAGAAATTTATCCGCGCTGCCGAGGGCTTCGCCTGTCTTCTCGGCATAATCCTGCTCGCAGAAGGGAAAAGCGGTAATGCGGTCGTCAAGCTGTTGTCGAATCTCGGTGGGAAACTCGTCGTGTTGGTGGTAGCGCTCGACCATGCCCAGGAGCGCGATCAGGCGGGCAAGGTGATCTTCTTCGTAGTTCGCGACACCATCGGCGGCGGCAACTATCTTCTTTGGGTTGATCCGCGTCCACCAGCCCAGGGTCATCTTGGCGATTTCGGAAAAGAGGCCGTCATCGAGGGAGACGGCGTGGCGCAGCAGTTCAATCTGGCGTTCGACATAGGTGCCGTAGGCGGAAGTGCGATAGTCCGACCTTACGACAGACAGCGGGATTTTGCGCTGAAAGCGAACGCCTTGGATGTAGTACTCGTTGGCAGACGGCATCAGGATCAGTTCGTATTCGCCGTCGGGAATCGAGACTGCCGATGTCAGGGTGCGGTCGCCGCAGTCGCCCTCTTTGCCTTCGGCTTCGGCGTAGATGCGGCCGTCGGACAGTTGCAGACGGAAGTTGTAGTCGGCGGGCGCGTCGAGCTTTTTGGGCCAGCGGACGACAATTTGGTCTTCGTAGGCGAAGACATCTTTTTCGAGATACAGCTGATCGAAAAAGGATGCGAAAAGCTGGTGGCGGTCGCTCATCTCTGCGGAGACGGCGGGGGCGTCGGAGGCAGAGGAAAGGGTACTGGAATTGAGCTGATGAGCGTCGTTGCTCCGGGTCTTGGTTGACAACAGAACTTTGTCCTATTGGATGGCTCTTGTTGGCAAAGGAAGTTCTGGCTGCGGTGCTGCCAGATAAGAGCGCGAAGGCGGCCCGGCTTACGGTGTAAAGGCAGACGCCAGAGCGTAAAGGGCTCTTGCTGTACCTTTGCACTGCAAGAGATGGGATGGATTCGCTGAATTCGCGCCTGATCGACTGGATTGTACTGAAGGCGAGGGGGGAGGCTCAACCCAGGCGCTGATGGCGTAGTATACGCGCTCTGGCGACGAAAGTACAAATCTTAGGGGCGCTGTCTGAACTGTGATTTGGGGGGATTCTTAGGATGGGCTGTGATTTTACGCCTGCCACGAGTTCGGTTTGGGCGAGGCCTTGGGGCGGGCGGCCACCCTGCGGCCGAACGCCTAGAAGGAGAGGAGAGAGTAAACATCGCAGGCGGAGGGAGTCTGGCGATCGCATGGTGTAGCTGAATTGCATGGTCGCGAGTCGTTTATGGGTACGTATTTTCATTAAGACTACATCAGGAGTCGATGGCCAGGACCGGGTCGCCGAGGGTCTGCCAGCGGGGGGCGGTGCCGAGGCCGGGGGCGGTGGACGCGGCCATTCGGCCATTGCGGCGCTGCGGCGCGCCTTCGGCGGTGCTGACGGTGACATAGCTGTTGAAATCGGTGGCGGTAAAGAGGAATTCGGGCGGCGTGCTGTGGGCGAGATGGGCGATGGCGGCGGTGGTGATGTCGCCGCCCCAGCTGTCTTCGATGGTCATGGCGATGCCGAGGGAAACGCAGAGATCGCGGGCCTGACGGGCCTTGGTGAGGCCGCCGAATTTGCTGATCTTGATGTTTATGACATCCATGGCGTCGTCGCGATGGGCGGTGAGGAGGGCGTCGATGCCGTCGATGGTTTCATCGAGGACGAAGGGATGGGAGGTGCGGCGGCGGATCGAGAGGCAGGACTCGTAGCTGAGGCAGGGCTGCTCGATATAGACATCGATGTCCTCGACGCCGCGCACGACACGGGCGGCCTCATGGGCGAGCCAGCCGGTGTTGGCGTCGGCGATGAGCACGTCGCCGGGGACGAGTACGGCGGCCACGGCCCGGATTCGTTGGATGTCGGTGTCGGCGTCGGAGCCAACCTTGAGCTGAAAACGGCGATAGCCTTCGGCGCGGTAGGCGGCGACGGAGTCAGCCATTTCGGCGGGGGAGCGCTGGGAGATGGCGCGGTAGAGGACGAAGTCTTCGCCGTAGCGGCCGCCGAGGAGGACACAGGCTGGCTGGCCGGCGGCCTGGCCGAGAATGTCCCAGCAGGCGATGTCGATACCGGATTTGACGTAGGGGTGGCCCTTGAGGGCGCGGTCCATGTGTTCGTTGAGGATAGCGAGCTGGCGCGGGTCAAGACCGATGAGGTGGGGGGCGAGCTCGGTGAGGCCGGTGCGGACGCCGGCGGCGTAGGCGGGCAGATAGAAGGGGCCGAGAGGACAGACTTCGCCGTGGCCGACGAGGCCGTTGTCGGTTTCGACCTGGACGATGGTGCTGTCGAATACGTCGACCGACTTGCCGCCGGACCAGGCGTAGCGTCCTTCGTGGAGGGGCAGATCGACCTGGTAGGCGGAAATGCGTTTGATTTTCATCTTGAGAACTCTCCATTAAATGGTCAGGGCTCGTTGACTTTTGTCTGAACTGAGATTGGCGGGATCATGAGTTGGTCTGTCCGCGAAGGGCAGGGGAGAAAACCTTTTTTATCCACGAAGAACTGTAACGGCGACTGCAACTTCCTTTTGTCCACGAAGGGCCGCGGAGAACTGTAGCGGCGACTGCAACTTCCTTTTGTCCACGAAGGGCCACCAAGGGCCACGAAGGACCACGAAGGACCACGAAGAACTGCAACGGCAACACTTTTGTCCACGGAGGGCCGCGGAGAACATCTTTTGTGGTTGGCGCTGATCTTGGTTGTCGATCATGAGAAACACTCGAAGGACGGTCCAATTCTATCACATTTCCTTTGTTCCGGCGCAGTTGGGAGAAGTTATCTATTCGCCTGACATGGCAGCCTTCCCACTTGACCAATCGGTCAAATTCGGTTACAACGGTAGTTATGAAATGGGTTACGCGCCCCTGCTGGAACTGGGCGTGACTTCTCTAAACCACCCCCGGAAAGGAACCGACGGTTGATCGCATATTGCCCCAGCAGCCACTTCCAGGTTGCTGCCGAAGAAGCCCCCCTGCGATGCCCCCTCAGCGGCGAACCATTGGAATATCGCGATTTGCCCCCCTTTGATCCGGATCTGATCGAAGAGAAGAATCCGGGCCACTGGCGGTATTTGCCGATGTTGCCGGTGGTGGCGGAGGGGCGCGAGCTGTTTTCGCTGGGGGAGGGCTGGACGCCACTGATCAAAGACAGCTGGTCGGACCAGAGGGTCTACTGGAAGTTTGAAGGGTTGATGCCTTCAGGCAGCTACAAGGACCGCGGGGTCAGCGTGATCATCAACTGGCTGGTGGGCCAGGGCGTTCGAACGGTTATGGACGATTCGAGCGGCAATGCCGGTGCCAGCCTGGCCTGCTATGCGGCGAGGGCGGGTCTGTTTGCACGCATTTTTGTGCCGGCGTATGCGCCGCAGCCGAAGAAGGCGCAGATCGCTGTTTACGGGGCGGAGCTGGTCGAGGTCAGCGGGCCGCGCAATGCAGCGACGCAGGCGGCGGAAGCGTCGCAGACCGGCGGCGATGTGGTCTATGCTTCCCATGCGTATCATCCGGCCTGTCTGCTGGGTTTCATGACGAACGCTTGGGAAATTTGGGAGCAGCTCGGCGGGAGGGTACCGGACTGGTTTGTAACCCCGGTTGGATATGGCGGCCTATTCCTGGGGGCGTGGCGGGGCTTTCAGCACCTGCACCGCAGCGGCGTGATCGAGAAGTTGCCGCGCATGGTTGCGGTCCAAGCCGAGCCGATCACGCCGATTTGCGATGCCTTTCACGAAGGTCTCAGCGAGGTCGTACCGCGTCGTAACGTCGCGCCGAGCATTCTGGCCGACGGCATCGCGGTGGAGAGACCGGTGCGCAGCCGCTCAATTTTGTGGGCTTTGCGGCAGTCGGGCGGCACGGCCATCGTGGTCAACGATGAGGAGATCCTCGAGGCGCAGGAGCGTCTGGCGCAGCGCGGGCTCTTTGTTGAGCCGACCAGCGCGACGGTTGCCGCTGCTCTCACAAGACTGGCTCCCCAGCTGAAGCCATCGGATTTGGTCGTCGTCAATCTGACCGGGCTAGGTCTCAAACGGCTGCCAGCGGTTTAGCGCATTTGTAACTGTGCCGCGCTTACAGTGTCTGTTTTGACCAGCCCTTCATCCTAGCCGCCATGCAGGCTATCTGATTGCGTATTCGGTTGGGAGCCGCCACGCTGGTTGAGCCGCACCGCTGGGAATACGGCGTACCGTCGGTGAGAGATGGTTTTGGAGGGGGGCGTTGCGGGGGCGCAGCCCCTGCACAAGGGAGGGCCGAAGGCCCGACCGCCCATATGCATAGTGAGAGTATAGAGGATTGAGGAGGGAGTGAAACACCTGCGCTCGCCTGAGTCCGAGGAGCGCATCGGTATTGGCTGCGTAGATACGCGCATTTTCTATGCTGAGGGGGGCATTTGGCATGGAGAACAGGCTTCATAGGCTGGACGAACTGGAGGCATCGGTGGGCATCCGGTTCAATGATCGCGCCCTGCTGCAGCGTGCGTTCGTTCATCGCAGCTATTTGCACGAGGCAGATGAAGAGACCGACCTGCAGGACAATCAGCGACTTGAGTTTCTGGGCGATGCGGTGCTGAGTTTCATCTCCAGTGAACTGCTGTTCAAACGCTTCCCGGAGCGACGGGAAGGCGAGTTGACCAATCTCCGCTCGGCGCTGGTCAAGCGCGAAACGCTCTCCCGTTTTGCCCAGGAGCTGCAGCTGGGCGACTATCTGCTATTGGGGCGGGGAGAGGAGGAGAACGGGGGGCGCGGCCGCCACACGACGCTGTGCGATACGTACGAGGCCTTTATTGGCGCCCTCTATCTGGACCAGGGGGATTCCACACTGCGCAAGTTTCTCGAACCGCGCCTGACGGCGGAGATTGACCGCGTGACCCAACATGCTCTTACCAAGGATCCGAAGAGCCGCCTGCAGGAATGGGTGCAGGCGGCGCTGGGTCAGACACCTCGCTACAAGACGGTGCACACTGAGGGGCCGGACCATGCCCGACTTTTCACGCGGCAGGTGATGATCGGCAAACAGCCAATGGGCGTCGGCCAGGGGCAGAGTAAACAGGAGGCCGAACAGGCGGCGGCCGCGATGGCGCTGTTTCGTCTGGGGCAGTCGATACCAGATTACGAAGACAGCGGCTTGGCTGAGGAATACGAATTGGCGTCGGTGGAGATGGAAGAGATGAAGAGCGAACAGTGAAAGCTGTTCTGGCACCGTCGGCGCCCTACTCCCGGCACGCGGCTAAGCCTTGTGCACGGCCTCTCCCACAACTATCTCCACATCACGCTCTCGCCTTCAGGTCGGACCGTAGACGGGCGTCTCGACAAGGCGGCGTCTGTTGCGCACACGGGATACGTAGAAGAGAGCAAAGCAGAAAAGTATCGATTGCAGAAGCACAATCGACGCCCCGCTAGAGACATCCACGTAAAAGCTGAGGTACATCCCGATCAGTCCGGTCACGGAGCCCAGGATTGTCGAGTAGATTATGAGGCGATGGAAACTGTCGGTCAGCAGCCGTATGGTGATCGGGGGAACGACCAGCGCGGCGCCGATCATCGTCACGCCCATGATTTGCACTGAGGCGATGATCACGGCAGCGAGGATCAAGGCAAACCAGGTCTCGATCCAGACGACGGGAATCCCGTAGACCTGTGCGACCTCGGAGTTGAATGTAGTGAAGAGCAACTGCTTGTAGAAGAAAAAGAGCATGAACGTCGCCGCCAAGGTAACGAAGATGATCACGGCAATGTCGGTCGGGGTAACGCCGAGGACGTTGCCGAAGAGGGCCGCGTCGAACGATTGGGAGAAGCGGCGGTAGCGAGAGATCAGCGCGACCCCCAGCGCGAAACTGGCGGTTGTCACCACGCCGATGGCGGCGTCGGCGCTAATGGTCGTTTTGCGAACGGTCTGGTTGATGAGCAGTGCGGCGATAAAACCCCAAGAGACGGCCCCGACGTAGAAGTTGAACTGGAGAATGAAGGCAACGACCGCGCCGCCGAAGACGGCGTGGGAAAGGCCGTGGCCGATGAAACTCATACCGCGCAGGACGATATAGACGCCGATCAGAGCGCAGAGGCCGCCGACGAGGACGGCGGCAATTGTGCCGTTGCGGAAGAACTCATATTGAAAGGGTGCGAGCAGAACGTCCATAGCGGTCAGGACTCCTTTGAGGCGGTATTGGGCTAAACGGTTTTCTCGGGGATGTCGTGATTGGGCAGTCCCCCTTCCACGGGGTGCGGCAGCACTTCGTTAAGGCCGTGGGAATGGGGCTTCTGTTGCACAAAGATCATATCGTCCTGGTGGATGACGATAAACTCTCCCTGGTAAGCCTCTTCCAGAATGGCTTCAGTAAAGATCTCCCGGGGGGACCCTTGCGCCATGATACGGCGGTTTAGGCAGACGACCCAGGGCACATGTGCGGCGGCCATGTTGAGGTCGTGCGTCGTCAACAGGATGGTCATTCCCTCTTTGTTGAGTAAGGTCAACCAGTGGAAGATGTTTTCGGCACTGCGTACATCCACGCCGGTGGTCGGTTCATCCAGGACGAGTATCTCCGGCTCTGCTACAAGCGCCCGCGCCAGGAAGACACGCTGCTGCTGTCCGCCGGAGAGATCGCGGATGTGCCGCTCGGCCAGATGGCCGATTTCCAACTGGTCCAAAATTGCGCGCGCCCGTTTACGCTCACTGCTGCGGGGCCAGGGCCAGATGTTCTGGCGGTGGTCAAGGCCCATGAGCACGACCTCCTCAGCGGTGACCGGGAAGCTCCAGTCCACGGTCTCGATCTGGGGTACATAGGTCAGGCGCAGATCGGGCCGCACGCGCTCGATTCGTCCTTCTCTGGGATTGAGGAGGGCGAGGACCAGCTTCAGGAGCGAAGTCTTGCCGGCACCGCTGGGACCGACCAGGCCTACGAACTGGCCGGGATGGAGGTGCAGATTGATATCATCGAGGACATTGAAGGCGCCATAGCCGAAATTGACGCCAGTGAATTCGATAAGCGGCTGCATGTAGTCTTCCTTTGGAGGAGAGAGTGAAGAGGAGCGAGGAGAGAGATGCTTCCTACTCCTCACTCCTGATCGCTCTCTGCCTACTCTTCACAGATTGGCGCGCCGCAGCGATTGCCGGCAAAGGAGAGAGTGAAGGGAAGAGAGATTTCCTTCTGACTTCACTCTCTGCATATGCCTTACTTGCTGTCCGGCACGTTGCCGACCTTTACGCCGTCCATCAGGGAGGGGTCGCCCCCCAGCGTAGTCGCCAGCGTCCTCATATTTTCCACCATCATACCGATGTAGGTGTGCTCAGGGTCATCGGGCCCGCCAGGCAGACCGTCGTCCAGCAATGTGCTTACGGTAACGCCTGTCTCGGACGCAATCTGGTCGATCACGTCTGCTGGGAAGAGAATTGAGCCAAAGATGGCCGGCACTCCTTCTTCGCGCAACTGATCGATCATCGCGGCCACCTCTCTAGCAGACGGCTGAGAAGTGTCGTTCGGCTGGATCGCGCCGATAACGGTATAGCCGTAGCGGATGGCGAAGTAGCCGAATGAATCGTGATAGGTGAGCAGGCGGCGATTCGATTCAGGAATGGTTGCCGTCACTGCCTGAATGGCTTCATCGAGAGCTACGAGGCGGGCAGTATACTCGTTCAAGTTGCTCTCATAGTAGTCTCTGTTGTCCGGATCGAGGGCTGCCAGGCTGACAAAGATGACCTTGGCGTAGCGGATGGCGAAGTTCGGATCGAGCAGCAGGTGTGGGTCGGGCTCCCCTTCTTCGTCTTCGTGGTCGTCCTCTTCGGCGTGGCCATGCTCATCATCGTCGTCGTGGTCGTCCTCTTCGGCATGGCCGTGCTCGTCATCGTCGTCGTGGTCGTCATCTTCGGCGTGACCGTGTTCGTCATCGTCGTCGTGGTCGTCATCTTCGGCGTGACCGTGTTCGTCATCATCGTCGTCGTGGTCGTCATCTTCGGCGTGACCGTGTTCGTCATCATCGTCGTCGTGGTCGTCATCTTCGGCGTGACCGTGTTCGTCATCGTCGTCGTGGTCGTCATCTTCGGCGTGACCGTGTTCGTCATCGTCGTCGTGGTCGTCATCTTCGGCGTGGCCGTGTTCGTCATCGTCGTCGTGGTCGTCATCTTCGGCGTGGCCGTGTTCGTCATCGTCGTCGTGGTCGTCATCTTCGGCGTGACCATGATGGTGTTCCTGGCCATAGATGAGTTCATCGGGATCTGCAACCGCGACTGCCAACTCAATGATCTCAGCCCCATCTTTCAGATTGGCTTCAGCCAGCTTCAGAGTTGACTCATCCAGGTGCATTCCGTTCACAAAGATCAGATCGGCCTGCGACAGTTTCACGGCATCGGAGGGCCTCGGCTCGAAGGTATGTGGGTCGGCGCCAGGCGGCATGATGGCGTCGAGGTCGATCTTATCTCCACCGATGTTGTAGACAATATTTGCAAGCGGCAGAATTGAAACTACAACGCGCGGGCGTTCTTCGTCGGTGGGGGTGTCAGTCGTTCCAGGCGCGACCGGGGTGCAGGCGGCGAGCAGGATCAACAGTGTCAGAAGTGAGAGGAGTGTTCGAAGTGAGTGATGCATCTTTGCAGGTACCCTTTCATCAGATTGGCGCGGTTTGCTGCCACGAGCGGCGTCAGGCGCCGGCAGAATCAACGACAGTCGGTGCACTGCCCAAAGAATGAGACATGACTTACGTCGAGCTCAAAGTCATATTGGGCTTCCATTGCCCGGCGAAACGAGCGCAACACGCTGTGCGGCAATTCAAAGAAGCTGTCGCAGGAGCGGCAGACCAGATGGTGGTGGGGTTCCGGCCCGGCCATTTCGTAGGCAATCCGACCGTCGACCATTTGGACCATGGCGAGGATGCGCTGCTCGGTCAGAAAGTGTAGTACCCGGTAGACAGTCGCCCGGCTCAGGGTAGGAGCGATGCGGTGTACATGATCGTACACTGCTTCGGGCGTAACATGCTCACCCAGTTGACAGACGGCGTCCAGGATAAGCTGACGTTGGGGTGTAACCCGGAAGCCGGCCTTACGCAACTGTCGATTGATTTCTGCGGTATTGTGGCTCATGACATTTTTGTTTATTGCGAAAAGTCGCAACAGGTAATATTCTATCGCAATCTGATGAAGGTGTCAACCCTTATTTTCCTACACTAGTAATCTCGCGTCAAAGTCAGTCTTGCCGGCAAGACTGATAAGCCGCGAGAACATCACAATCTGTCCTAATTGAGGCGCGGCTACTGCTGAACGGTTCTACTCTATGTCGGGCACGTTGCGGGTCTCGATGCCTTCCAGCAGGGAGGGGTCACCGCCAAGCGCTTCGGAAATGAGCGTCATGTTTTGCACTCTCATATTGATGTAGGAGTGCTCAAGGTCACCAGGTACACCTGGCAGGTCGTCGTCATCAAGCATGACGATAGGGACGCCTGACTCGCGGCTGATCTGGCTCGGCGCTGGTTGTCTCCGCAGGGGTTAAGGGGACCCAGGCGGCCAGGAGGAGCAATAGGGCCAGGAGCGACAGTAGAATTCGGGAACTGTTGCGCATGAGTAATACTCCTATTTCCCTCTTAAGGATTCATACCAGGAGTCGTCGATGTTTGGTTGGTAAGCGTTATCTTCATGGTTGCTCGGCATCGTTGCAGCTACTGCCGAACGGATGTATCCGGGCCGGGCACGTTGCCCGTTTCCACATTTTCCATCAAGGTGGGGTCGCCGCCGAGCGCAGTCGCCATCGTCTGCAGATTTTCCACCATCATACTGATGTATGAATGCTCAGGTTCACCCGGATTTCCGGGCAGATCGTCGTCGCTCAAGGTACTAATATATTCTACGTCGGCTTCGCGGCCGATCTGGTCAACAACTCGGGAGGGAAAAACTTCTGAGCCAAAGATAGCTGTTATGTTGTCCTCGCGCAGCTGGTCTATCAAGGCAGCAACTTCCTGGGAGGATGGTTCGGAGAAGTCGGAGGGCTGAATGGCTCCCAGGACTGTGTAACCGTAGCGGGGCGCGAAGTAGGCAAAGGAGTCGTGGTAGGTCAGCAGTTTTCGATTTGACTCAGGGATGCTGGCGGTGGTCGCCTGGATGGCGGCGTCCAAAGCCTCGATGCGGGCGGCGAACTCGTCATAGTTGGCCTGGTAGACGCCGCTGTTGTCGGGGTCGAGAGCGGTCAGTTTGTCGCGTACGATTTCGGCATATTTCAGGGCGAAGAATGGGTCGGTCCACAGATGGGGATTGGGGCTACCTTCTTCTTCGGGGAAGGAGAAGTCGTAGACGTAGTCTTCAGGGTCGATCACCAGTTCACCCAGCAGTACGATTTCCCCGCCTTCTTTCAAGTTGGCCTCGGCCATACGCATTGTGGACTCTTCCAGGTGCAGCCCATTGATGAAGATGATATCGGCTTTTGACAGGGTTACGGCATCGGAGGGCGCGAGTTCGAAGGTGTGTGAGTCGGTGCCGGCCGGCACGAGGCCGGTCAGATCGACGTGGTCGCCGGTGATGTTGTAGACGATGTTGGTGATGGGGGAGACGGTGGCGACCACCTGCAGGCGTCCCTCTTGCGGTTCCGACCTGTTTGACCCGCAGGCGCACAGGAGGCACATAAGGGCCAGGAGGAGGAGATTCCTGGGTGAGATACGCATACGTGGAATGCCTTTCGGTGATATAAGAAAAACAGCCTTTTCAGACTGTTGAGACAATTCTTTTGTACGAATTCTTGTTAATATAGCCAATTCTAGCACTGTCCCGCCAAGCCTTCAAGTTTTGACTGCATGTGTTGTGAGCGCGGCGGGCGTGGGGTTGGGGGGCGAGAAAGGTGCCGAAGAACGACCACGGCCCGGGAGACCGTAACCTCATGGGGGCAGGCGATCTTCGGGGGCCGTCGGAGTTGCTTATGAGGCTGGAATTGAGACCAAATGTGCTATTATGCTTTGTACTGAATTTGCTTAGGTTCACAGGAGAAATTTCGAGATGCGTTTGGGACGTGAAATAGGAGAGGAATGAGAAGATTCGGAGAATCGCTGTGTAGGTCTGCGTTTCACCCACCTTGGAGCTGCATGGCGGCGAGTGACTCTGACGTCGGGTAGATGGCGAAGCCCCCTACTGAACTTTTTTGGATGCAGGCATGGGTAACCACAGGCAGGATATTGAAAAGCGCGAGGCGAGTGACCACGGGAGTGATGTATGGCGTTTCCCAGGGCGCAGGTGGCTTGGCGGAGTGCGGTCGGCGGCGTTTTATCTGGTCAGACCGTCGGTAAAGAGGTTAGCTGGACCGGGGCGATGTCCTCGTGTGGCGGGGCCCGGTACCGATCCCAAGCGCGTGCATGAATTCCTCTCACAGAACCCAGCCATACAGCAGGCTATGGGCTGTGCATCACTTGTGTACAGACAGAGTCTTGGAGTTGAGTCACAATGATCGGGAGAAATAATTCAGAAACAACGCCGAGGTGTCCCTCGTGTGAGCGACCGATGGTCCTCCGCACTAACAGGAGGGATGGAACCTCCTTCTGGGGATGTCGGGGATATCCCAAATGTAGGGGCACTCGCGATGCCGGTTCGGACTCACGGGAATCCCAGGTCGAGGACGCTACGGAATCACCTGCTCAAGTCAGAGTGCCTTGGAATGACGCCACTCTGGCTCGACCAGAGTGGCAGTGCAGATACACGACGGCTGGTGGAAGCGTGCGTTGCTCTCCCACTCTCAAAGATATCTCGAACGAACTTCGCCAATGCTGGATTGCGCTAACCCGCGGGACGTCCGTAGCTCCTGAGACGGTGCGTAGAGTGACTGGCGCGATCCGGAAACTCATCCAAAGGGGAAGCAACCCCCCAATCCATCCAGAAGCGGAGCGCGAATTCTTGGATTCGTTAGGGTTGAATGGATACATGGTCCCTTCGACGATGCCGGGTGATCTCAGCGTGCGATTGAAGCCGGACGTATTTCAAGACTTGGCCGGTGGTGGTTTAAGCCTCCCTAGCCCAGACTTTGCGCCCGGCAAAGCTCTCCGGCCGGATTTCGACCATGAACGACATTTCGTTGACGATTGGGTTCCCCGGCATCTCGGTCCCGGCGCTTCCAGGTGGTTCGTCCCCCAGGCCGCCTTCGATGCCTTGACTGCTGCGCTCGGCGGTTACGGCCCTTCAGGGCGAAGAGTTGATTTTCTGGTCAATGCACCGTTTAGGACTCCGTTCGTTGTAGAAATTGACGGGCCCCAGCATCAAGACTCCGTGAGCCCTGACGCGGAAAGAGACCAGCTGCTGAACCAAGTCGGGCTTGAGGTGGTGCGGGTTCCTACATCCGAGGTGAAACAAGGCTGTGGGACGAATCTGGAACGAGTTAGAGCTTTGTGGGCCAGTCCACAAGAGGCTTCGAGGAAAGAAGTGCCTTACACGTTCATGGTGCCGCCGTCGATTCACCGACTCGTTATCGCCCTCCTGGATGCCGTTGACGCCGGCTTTCTTAAGGGCCCAGAGTGGGTTGTGGAAGTAGACGGCGATCCTGAAGTGACCCCTGCCATGCTCTGGCCCTACTTGCGTCTTTTTAAGGCAGTGGATTGTCTATGGGGTCCCTCCATAATGCCGGAGGTAGTCCTGCTCAAGACCAGGCGCGGTTGGACACGGTTTGACATTCAATCCAGCCAAGGGCCTGTGCCCTGCGAACTCAAAGAGGTAAAGCCGGACGTCATTGTCCGACTGCAACCTTTTCGAACAGGCTTCGACAGGCTCGAACGAACCGATAGTGATATTCCGGAGATAGTTGTCAGAAGCGCGCGATTGCCTGTATTGGTCGGGGATGACTTGTTCGAGCCAGGCATGCGGACCAACCTTAGCAGCATTGATTCTCAGGAAATCGAACCTGCGCTCACGGAAGTCCTTCAGGCGATTTTCGCGAAACAGAGTTTTCGAGAGGGTCAGCTTGAGGCTTTATTGGAGATAATGGAGGGCCGAGATTGCACTGTCTTGCTACCTACCGGGGGAGGCAAGAGTCTCATCTATCAGATGGCGGGGATCTGCAAGCCCGGAAGGACCATCGTCGTTGATCCGTTGATCGCTCTGATTGAAGATCAACAGCGGGGTCTCATAGAGCATGGCATAGACAGAGTTGTAGGATTTTCCAGTTTCCAAGTGTCTCAGGGCCGACTCGTTGAATTGCTACAGCAAGTAGTGTCGGGCGACGCTCTATTCATCTTCGTGGCGCCGGAACGTTTTCAGCAGAGACGCTTCAGAGAGTCTATAAGAGCGCTCACGCAGGCCACTTCAATCAACCTCGCCGTAATTGACGAAGCCCACTGTGTTTCCGAGTGGGGCCACCAGTTCCGTTCTTCATATCTAACGCTGGGAAAAGTGCTCAGAGACGTCTGCAAGGACGCCTTCGGTTCAACTCCGCCTCTTTTGGCACTTACAGGCACGGCTTCGAAAGCAGTTCTGAAAGATGTTTTAGCTCAGTTGGGTGTTTCGACAGAGTCTGAGCGCTCCATCGTCAGGACCTCGAGTTTTGACCGAAAAGAATTGGTGATGGCCACTCGGCAGTGCAGCCCTGGCGACTCCCAGGCGGTTCTGACCGGCTCTCTCAGAGCATTGCCGGCACGCTTCGGAGTCCCGCCGACGGAATTCTTCAGACCTCAGGATGAGCGAACCTACTCCGGCTTGATCTTTTGTCCTCATGTCAGTGGATCATATGGAGTCGTCCAACTTCAGAAAACTGCGGCAGAAGTGGTTGGGTTCCTGCCGGCGATCTATTCAGGCGGTTCACCCAGGGAACATGGAAAGTCCATTTACGGATCAGGCAGCTGGGAGCTGAGAAAGCGGGAGTTCGCGGAGAGCTTCAAGAGCAATCACGTCCCACTGATGGTCAGCACGAATGCCTTTGGGATGGGGATAGACAAGCAGAACATTCGATATGTCCTTCATTATGGAATGCCAGGGTCCATTGAGGCCTATTACCAAGAGATCGGCCGCGCCGGAAGAGATCAGGAAGAGGCCTTCTGCTTACTCGTCTGGAATGAGCTAGACCGCGGGCGGAGTGACAGGCTGACTATTATGGACGGTAGTCTCGAGGAGATCAGACGTGAGCACGAGTCGATCACGTGGAGAAATAGCGACTCAATTACGCAGCAACTCTTCTTCCTCTTGAACGCATTTAAGGGTGTAGGGGTGGAATTGGCAGAAGTAGAACGAGTGGTGGACGACGAGGAGTTCCTGCCAAATCTGGGTAACAGAAAGAGGATCGAGTTGGCCAAGGGGACGGATGAAGAGGCTGGTAATCGAGAACGCGCCATTTATAGACTTATGCTTCTGGGAGTCGTCGAGGATTATCTGGTTGAATCGTCGAAATTTGTGGTCAACCTGGTCAGCATCTCGTCTCCAGGGATAGCTGATGCGCTGGTCGAATTTGTCAATCGCACTAACCCAGGCTCGCAACGCCCCGCAGTCGATGCATTTGCGGCTCAAGCCAGCAATATGGAACTTCGAGAAGCTGTCTCCGGGGCCGCAAAAGAGCTCATCATCTTCATCTATGACGTTATTGTGGAATCCAGACGCCGTTCTCTACGCGAAATGTACGTAGCCGTTCGCGACACTGCGCCCGAAGGAGACGAGCTAAGAGACAGAGTGTTGGACTACCTGACCAGAGGGGATATCAGCCCGGTCCTGGAAGAATTGCTTGAGTCCTCTGAGTTCGACTATATGAGCTGGGTGCAAGAGCTGGCCAAGCTGGAAGGCGTGGAAGACGCTCGGGAGCTGCGCGGTAACTCAGCCAGGCTGCTTGCGTCTTCGCCCTTCAATCCTGGCTTGCTTTTCGCAAGAGCATATTCAGAAATCATTCATCCAGAGGGTGACCTGCAGGACTTCAGGTCAAATCTGGAAGCTTCCGTTAATTCAGCGCGAGAAAGATTCGGAGTCTCTGGGGCTGAACTAGATGAGTTTGCCAGCCGCATTTTGACCTCTCTAGAATCTGGCTCCTTTGATGGAATGGCAGAAGTTCTGGATGCGGTGGAGCAGCTCGGCCTGGCGACGGAAACTACTCAACAGATCGAGGAGAGGGCTATGAAAACACCGGACTATGATTTAGGAGTCCGGGTTCTCGCTCTAGGCAATAGTATGCGTCAGCTATCAAACGATCTTGATTCGGCTATAGGGAGCGCGACTGATGGCGGAAGAAAGCAGAAATCCTCTAGAACTTGATGTTGTGGTGCAAAAATTTGCCGAGTCTGCGGAAACACTGGCAAATGTAAGGGAGCAGTTGCGGGTGTTGACCGAACTTCGCGAGACTGAGGATAGAGCAAATGCCAGCCTGCAAGAGTCGGCAGAGCAGGTTGCAGGCTTCACTGCCGAGGCAGCAAAAATCCTCAGAGGGCTGGAAGAGGCTCAGTCAAGAGTGGCAGAGGTGCTCAAGACGGGAGCAGATTTTCTCGACAGGAGCGAGTTGAAAGGGATGGCAGAGACTGTCAAAGCGAACTCGCTGTCTTTATCTGCCGTTGACAGTCGTGTTGAATCTCTCGACTCGAAAGTAACCGAGCTGATCTCTGACGTAAGCACTCTACAGACTTCGATTCGACAGGACATGGATAGTCTGAGAGAGAGCCTCCAGGAAGTTCACACAGATGTGAAGAACCCTATTATTGTGAAGCGTTGGTTCTGACAGATGCGCATGTTGTAGCAAGTATATTTGCCAGGCGCTTTAACTCAGTCAGACTTGAACGTCGAATTGGCCCTCCAAGGGCCTTGTGATTTTCTCCTTCATTTGCGTTAGCTCGCGGAGCAGCATTCAGGGGGTCCATTTCAGATGTCCAAGGAGTAGAGATAGGACATCGTAGAGGCGGCTTGAAGGGAAAGGACCACGGGCCAAATTGTGGTGTGCGTTGTTGTGGCAGAACACGGATGGGAGGCGCAATAGATAGACCCATGGCCCGCAAATCCTACTTCACAGGCTCTTCTCGAACAGGGCATAGTGATGCTGCCAGAAGGGGGTGCCTTTCCTGGCGTAGGACTCGCTCTGGATGCCGGAGCGTACGAGCGCGGCGATGGCGAAGTGGGCCCCCTTGGCGGCGGCAGACTTGACTGCCAGATGGGCAAGCGCGTTTGACAGTCTCTGCCCGCGCGCCTCTTTGCTCACGCCTGTGCTCTTGAGGACGGCGTAGGTCTCTGGGTCTGCGCCCGAGGAAGGGAAATGCTGGTCGGTGAATGCGTAGAAGAAGCCCACATCGTGCCCCTGCGGAGAGACGGCCACGTAAGAACAGTCCTGTCCGGGCTTATAAAATTGGCCGATGAACTGGTCGAAGAGAGGTTGGGGCAGACTTTCGAACAGGAAACTGTCTGCAAAGGCTTCATTGGCGATACGGTAAAACATGGATGCCTCGCCTTGGAACAGGCGGGACCAGTCCAGCTGGCGGAAGCGGAAACCTTTTGCGAGCGCGCCTTTGTAATCGCTTTCCGTCTGCTCCAGAAACCGATCGAGGTTGCCGAATGCGGTCGAATGGTAGTCGATTTTGTGTTCGAATCCCGCGGCCAGGAAGTGCTCCACGTAATCGGGCGGGTTGACCGGTTCCCAGGGGAAGCAACGCTGGTCGCGCTCGTTCAGGCGAAAGCGGAAGGGGAGCCAGGTGTTCAGATTCAGGGGCCCGTACACGCGCGACGCCTTCCCCCGAAGAAAGCTGCAGGCGGCTTCGATCAGTATCCGGGCTGCCTTTTCGGCGCCGGCGAGACGGGTGTCGACCTCAAAGAAGCCGACATAACCGGTCTGCGGATAGCGGGATGACAGGTTGGCGCCGATGCGACCAATGGGGGCGCCGTCCTGTTCCAGGATCCAGAAGTCGCGCGGCACGGGAAGCTGCATTTCGATGAGCCCCTGCTCAAGGCGCTCCGGAGTGAGCGCGTTGCGATAGCGGCCGCGGCGGAGTCGGGCCGGAAGCAGAGAAAACGCGTGGGCAAAGGCATGCTTGTCTTCGGCATGCGCGAAATTTTTCAGCTTCATTGCAGGATTCTTACCTCTCCTTTGGCGGCGTCCATGCGCACACGCTGGCCCGTCTGCAGTTTCTGCATCAGGCCTCCGGTAATGCCGACGATGGTGGGAAGCCCAAGTTCGCGGGCGACGACGGCTGAATGGGAGAGCAGACTGCCGCGTTCGATGAGCAGGCCGGTGCAGGAGGGGTAGAGGGGGACCCAACCGGGATCGGTTCGGGCGGTGACCAGAATCTGCTGATCGAGCTGCTCGGCCTCCTGCGGTGTGCGAGCGACGAGGACGACGCCTTCGACGACGCCGGGGCAACATGGCGTGCCGGTCAGAGTGTTGGGATCGTCGGTCGCGCTTTGATCGAGGTCGGGGCGCAACAGGTCTGCTGCGTCGAGAAGTTGGGGCTGCTGCGCCCAGACGCCCACTGCGCCCTGGGTGAGAAAGCGGTCCGGCGGGGCCGGGGTCTGGCGGAATCCGGCGTACTCCTGGCGCCTGAAGGTTGCCAGCCCGCCCAGATCGGTTATGGCCAATCGGCCCTCGACAAAAGCGGAAATCTCTTCCAGGGTCAGATAGAAGACGTCGTCGACGGCCTCCAGTACGTGAAGACGGACCAACTGGAGGCCGATGCCGCGGAACAGATGGCGGGCGAGGCCGAAGACCTTTGTCCTGTCGAAGCGCAGGTTTTCGCGTTGCCGGACGGTGCGCCGCGCCTGCTTGAGTACCCAGCGGTAGGCAGGCCGTTTCCAGCCGGACAGCGCACTGTCGATCCGGCTCTCGGCTGCATTGCGAATGGCCTTTTCGCGCTCGATCATGGCGTCGATGTCATAGGCTTTGTCGCGTACGTAACGGGCGATTGCACTGATGACGAATGTGGGATCGTCGTGCAGGTCCGGTTCCTCCAGTTTCAGCTCGTTGACGGAGCGGAAACCGTAAAGGTCAAGAAACTCGCCAAGCATGGCGGCGATGCCGGGCGCCTGATCCAGTTCCCGCCAGACCTGCGCGGGCGGCGCTTCGATGAACCAGGCCCTGGTTTGGGCGTCGCCTTCGTCGATGCGGGCGGCAATCTTCATGAGCATGCGGGTGGGTGCGGTGCTCACGAGGCCGCCTTCCCCGCATAGGAGGTCATTCTGGAGAGAGGAGGCGTCGGCGGGCTGGCGCTGGGGGTCTTCTGCGGTGCTTGTTGCGGGCTGATCCTGGTAGATCCAGTTCTCGGTAAGTTTCTTGAGGAGTCCGAAAAAGACCATGCAGAGATAATCGTTGATGAT
Organism: Caldilineaceae bacterium; assembly: GCA_963662575.1. Lineage (GTDB taxonomy): Bacteria > Chloroflexota > Anaerolineae > Caldilineales > Caldilineaceae > Bin5. The sequence goes on along the minus strand of OY759723.1, from coordinate 2,065,150 downwards.
TGGCGCGTGCCACCGCTTGAGAAGCTCTTCCTCGATGGCGGCGTAGTGTTCCAGCAACGCGTTCAGTGACATCGTGTCGAAATCAAGCCGGCGCGACGACTCGTAGACGACGTTGAATCTTGTTTGAAACTCCTCGACGATGCGGTCCAGACGGATGAAATGCCAGATGGTTGTAGCGGTCACGGCAAGTTGGCGGAGGCGCGAGGGGCGGGGCGGCTCTTGCAGTTCGTCGAACAGGGATGACAGTTCCGGGCCGAGGCTCTGCTGCAGGCCCATCATCGTCTCCATGAAGGCGTCGCTGCGCCCGCCGACGGGCAGCATTCGTATGAGCCGGTACCATTTGATCAGGTTGTAGTAGATGCGGCCCTGAATCAGGCCGAGCATGTTGCGAAACATGTCGTCTTGTTGCTCGACAACATGCGCGGGGATGCCCATGATTTGGCAGAACTGGATATAGACCTGGCGGTAGGCCCTGCTGGCGAAGCTGAAGGTCAGAGGAGAGGTGATTCCCTCGTAGCTTTCAATGATATTGGCGTTGTCCCAGAGGGCGTACTCTGGGCCGATTACCTGCTGGTCGTAGAAGGCCTGCGGGGGAAGGGTGGTGATGGGGCGCGTCTGCAGAAGGAAGAGCTGGCCGTCCTGGTCGAACGCCCACTCGCAATCTTGGGGGGAGCCCATCATCTCCTCCAGGCGCCGCACCTGTTCCGCCACCGCCTTGACCTGTTGATCGGAGAGGCAGGGGCGCGTCTGGTCCTCAGCTGGAACGGGAGCCAGTTGGATGCCGCCTTGGGCGCGCTGGCGGTAGGCTTCGGTCTTATGCGCGATCTTGGCTTCGACAGATTGGGTGCGGCGGTCGACGGTGAAGTGATCGGATTCCAACGCGCCGCTGACGAGGCCTTCGCCCAGTCCATAGACGGCATCGACGATGATCTGATTGCGGTCGAGCGGCGCGACGGGATTGCGTGAGAAGGCGACGCCGGACACTTCTGCCGGCACCATTTCCTGGATGACGACGGCGACGCGGATGCCGCTGACGGGCAGTCCCTGCTGTTGGCGGTAGGTGAGGGCCCTTTCGGAGAAGCCGGAGGCCCAGCAGCGCCTGACCGATGCCGATATCGCGTCATCTCCCTTCTGATAGAGAAACGAAGAGAGCTGGCCGGCAAAGGAGGCGGTGGGGGAATCTTCGTCAATGGCGCTCGAGCGAATCGCGAGAAAGGAAACGCCCAAGTTCATGGTTTCGATCATCCGGAACAGTTCGTCCTCTACCTGGGCGGGCAGCGGCTTGGAAAGGAATAGATCTTCGACCTGGCGGGCAAACTGACCGCGGTCTCCCGCGAGCGTCAGCCGGTCGTGCAGCCGGTGTTGGTTGACGAAGGCATCGAAAGCGTGCGCAGACAGGCAGAACCAGGTAGGCACGCACAGGCCGTGCTGGGTGATACGGGCCAGGTTGGAGGCCTTGCCGCCGCCGTCGGCAAGAAAGAGGGAGGGCTTGTCGCGATTGGTGAGGATTATTGTCATACCGCTATCCGGTGCTCCTGAGCCATGTGCTCAACGGAACTGCCCATACGTGCAATGCCAGCGAAATTGTTGCCCCATGCTCGATAATGTTGAAGCGGTTGGGCGCAAGGAGCAGGAGCGATAACAGTGCAATCAGGGTGCCCTCAAGGGGCCACAGCATTTGTCCCAGCCCAAGCCCAAGCGCGCCCAAGGCGGAGAGAGCGATCATGCATATCGTAAGGCCAAGCGTCTTTGCAGGTCCATAGTGGGAGAGATAGGTCTGCAGGAGCGGATGCGCGCTTGGATCGAGCTTGCGGCAGATTTCGTAGGTGAAGAAGGCGCCGAGGACGGTGATGCCAAGAAGCGCGGGCTGCAGGTGGCGCCAGGCGTCCGGGTTGCCGGCGAGGACACAGAAGTAGCAGAGCGGGAGAATGATGACCTGGTGGGAGGCGGCATAGAGGAGCGGGCGGTTCGCCAGCCAGGCGCCGACGTAGAACTCGCGGTACATCAGCCACAGATAGCCGGTGACCAGCAGATAGGAGATGCCGGCCGGGCGGTTGGCAAGCCCGACGACAATACTAAACAGGAGCATTGCGATTGCCAAACTCTTGACGGCAACCGCCACCTGCGCAGGCGCGATGAGTCCTCTGGGCAAGGGCCGGTGGGGATGGGCAATTTTATCCTTTTCGTAATCCTTATATTCGTCCATGATTCTGAGGACGGCGAAGAACAGAAAGGCGCCCGCGGCGGCGATGGCAGTTGCTACCCAAGAGGTAGCGGCAGATTCGGCGGCAGCGGGCGTGCGGCCCAGAACGTTGCCGGACATTGCCAGGCCCACAACCAGGACCAGGTAGGAAGGCAAGGGCAGCCGCTCCTTCAGGAAGGTTATCCAAGCGCCCATTTTGCACCTCTTGTCAGGCTTGCGTGGCGGTCGATGCGGGACCTGTGCCTGCGATCGCGGACGATGCGCGTGCGTACGATGCGGTCAATGCCGGGCAGCTGGAGGTTGGCGTCGATTTCGCCCAGCAGGAGGGCCTCGCCCGCGGGCGTCCGGTGGACGAAACAGTTGCTGGATTGGAGCGCGCTGTAGACGCTCTGTTCCAATTCAAAATCCGACTCGGCCTGGTTGGCGCGCCCGCGATACCACCAGGCGTCGTCGCCTTCGCAGCTGCCGATTCGATCTCCCATGAAGTGCCAGGCGCGGCCCTGTTCGTCGGTGTGTTTGTCAGTTCGATTGGCCTCTTCATTGCCCAGGTATGGGCCGCAGACGTGGGGTCCATGTAACCAGAGTCCCCTTTGGTCAGAGCGGTAGGCGATCTCCGGGACGGGGTTTCCGAGGAAGAGCGTCTGGAAGTAACCTTTTTCCCTGCTGAGGCTGACGGCGGTCTGGGCGTCTGCCACAGCGACAGGCTCGGCCTCGGTGCTGCCGTAGAGATGCTTCCAATGCGCGTGCGGCCAGCGCTCAAAGGCCCGCTCGAAGATCCGGCAGTCGGTCAGTGCGCCGCCTATGTGGACGCTCTTGAGGCTGGGAAGCGTTGCGTGTTGCGTCAGGTGCGACAGAAAGGCAGGGCCGCAGGTCAGTGATTGCGGCTGCAGCGACGGCGGCAACTGATCGAATTGTCGCAGGAGGCGGGGCTTCCAGGGATTTGGCAACAGGAGCGAGGGCCGGCCGGAGGCGAGATTGGCCAGGACGAAATTGGCGAAGATGCAGAGGTCCGGCCCTGCCAGTTCGGCGGTTTTGAGCGAACGGCTCAACACTTGATGCTGTTGGAGGAGCGCGCCCTGTGTCCTGACCACGCCCTTGGGCGCGCCGGTGGTACCGGAGGTGAAGGTGATGATCGCCGGCGAGTCGGCATCGGTATCTTCAACGACGAATTTCCAGCCGTTTGCCGGTTGCGCCAGGCTGCGGATATTCAGCTTGTGCGGAATGTTGCGAATAGCCCGATAGCGCAAGCCCCATAGCTTTCCCAGCCAGCCGCTGACAAAGAACCTTGGCGATACCGCCCGCGTTGCGCTTTCTATGTGGAGGGCGGGCATCCACGGTTCGATGAGGACGACGGTTGCGCCGAGAGCGAGGATCGCGAACACGGCTGCGTAGAGGCGCACGCTGAGGCGGTCCTGCACGAGGACCAGGTCGCCTGATTGGACGCCGGCGGCGACAAGTGCGTGTTGCATGGCGTTCGCGAGGGCGAAAAGCTCGGCAAAGGTGGTTACCGAGTCTGCTGAAGTGCCGGGCAACCTGATGGCAGGCCGATGGGGGCTTTCTGCGACATGGTCAAGGGTCAGTTGGACGCAGTTCAATGGAGCTCCCTTGGGACTGATTTCATCGGTTACATGACCTCATCGACGTGAAAGGCCTGGTAGAAGAATGCCTTATCGCGTCGAAAGCAGTTTTCGGACAGTTGCTGCAGTTGGCGGACCCGTTCGGGCCAGTGGGGGGCGATGCCTCTGGTAACGAGCATGTTCCAATAGGCAAGGCGAGCGGAAGGTCGGGCGTGCTGCAGGAGGAGGCCAGCCGTTTTGAGGAAAAGCTCATGGCTCATGTACTCAAATATATCGGACAAGTTGAATTTGTCGAAACCGGTCTTGTCAACCTTAAGGACATCTTCGATGGCTCCGTGGAACAGTTTCAATCGCGATAGATTGCGTCTTATTTTCGGGTAGTTCTCTTCACGCACATAAAAGGGCAGCGCTTGTCGAAAGGAGCCGGTGACGATGTAGTCGAGAAACGGGTTGTCGTGGGTTGGCAGGTTGGTGAGGCCCTCTTCGACGCGTCGCAATATGGGCGGGCCGGCGCTGCCCTCTACAAATCGCATGAACTCGGGGTCTCGCGCCACTCTGCCCAAAATTGGCCGGCTCAGGAGGATCCTGCAGAACAGCCGCCAGCGCCAGGTGTCCCAGCGGTTGCAGAAGAAGGCGTGACGCGCGGGCTGGTCTTTTTCGGTGAGCAGGTCACGTATGGTCTCGCTGCTGTGAATCAGTGGGAGGACCCACGACCCGAAGAAGCGCAGGTAGCCCTCGAATTTGCCGTGGTGGATGAGTCCGCCGGCAATGTTATCCTGGTGCTGGTCGAAGTACAGCCTGGTGGAGGGAGCCAGGGAGGAGCGCAGGGACTGATAGAACACGAGGCGGTCATCGCAGTCGCGGAAGCCGAGAAAGGCGAGCAGGTCCGTATAGGAGAGCTCGGCAAAGGCAACCTGCCTGATTTCGACGCAAGCCAGTTGGACGGCGTTGACATCGCAGGCGATGACTACGTCGGGATCGTTGGCCAGCAGGGCCAGGGAGTTGTCGCCGGCGGATGCGATAGAGAGACACCGGTCGCCTTTCTGCACTGCAAGGGCTTCGAGGAGGATGTCGGCGTCCTCCCAGCAGTTGGCGTAGCGGACGCGGTCGAAGGCGGCCCGGTTCTGGATGGCGTCGTGGTTGGTCATCGCGGGCGGTTTACGCAAGTGGGGGGCTGGGGGCTCGGTTTTTGTGAGGCTCGCGGATTTTCGGTTTCAAGGGGGATAGACATTGGTTGTAATTGTAACTAATACGGCCACTGAGAGAAATTTTGGACAGGCCGTTTTTGAAGGCGTTAGGTGTGCTGGGGCTTATCTTGTTTTGTTCGCGGAGGGTGGCGGTGAACACCTTAACACCTTTTTGTCCACGAAGGGCCACGAAGGGCCGCGAAGGACCGCGAAGGACACGAAGGGACACGGAGGGCCACGAAGAACTTCCTAACACCTCTTTTCCACGAAGGACACAAAGAACACCATTGCTGGTCTGCGCTTCATCTATGAAACCTTTCGGGCTGATGCGTTGCGGGTGCGGTTGGCGTAGGGGCATGGCAACGACGATGGCGTATGGGGGCAGGGGGGATTGGTGTGGTTGGGTGGTTTCTTTTGTTGCGTCAGTCGTGCTGGATTTGGGAGGAGACGCTAGCCCGCCATTTGGTATACCAGCGGCCAAATTTGATCCAGGTGAGGAAGTTGTCGGCCTTTATGGCCTTGAAGACCTGCTTCTGGTAGGTAATGCAGTCATCGCCGGTCATGACGTATTTTCGTTTGGGCTTGCCGTGCAGACCCTCAAGTACCAACCACTGGTTGCTGGCAAAGATAAGGGTATGATTGGCGACATGCTCGGCTTCGGGGCCTAGAAGCTGAACATGGATCAGGTCCTCTATTCCGGCCAGTTTCCGCAGTAGATTCCTGGACATAACGGGATTGGTAAGGGTTGCGCGGGTAAGGGAGGGTGAACAACACGGCTACGATTCGCCAGACCTCGAATTCATCCAACTTGCCGTCGGCGGCGTGGCTGACCATATTGTGTACATTTTCGAGCTTTAGGGGCACGAGGAAATCGTAATTGTCCGGCAAACCCGGATCAATGTGGATTTGGTTTTCTTCTATTCTTGCGGTCAGCTCCTCGCCGGTTTCCTCGATGGTGATGCCTATTACATCGAACAGACCGGTGAAGAATTCGACTAGGCGTTCGGTCTGGACGATTGCTCGCCAGAGGTCTACTGCCCGGTCGGTCTGCGGCTCGTTGTTCATGGCTTACTCCATTGTTCTTAACATGAAATCGGAGTCAGTGAGCGTTCTGGCGAGCTGGCATAAGGGGCTCGGGTTGTTGTTACTCCGAACGCGGATGTGGACGGCTGGCAGGCTGTCCTGCTTGATCTGGATAGAACGGGAAATCTTTCAATAAGTCTTCACCCGCGGGGGGCGGGAGGTTTTTGCTATCGGGAGACCAATTCGATGCGGTCTGCGTAGCGGCGGAAGTCAGCCGCGTTGAAGGTCAGCAGCCTGCGCTCTCCGTAGGCCAGCATGGTGGCGACGACGTTGGCGTCGTGGATTTGTTTACCGCCTACGGGGGTCTGGCGGCATAGCGCTATCAGCCGGTCGGTAACCACTGGCCCGTCCTCCAACACCTCGAAAGCAGCGGCGAATCGGTTCAAGTCGTCGAGTGCTTCATCGCGGGAAATGGCCACCGGCCAGGCCTGTGGATGGGTGACTACTGCCAGGTATTCCCGTAGGACCTGGCGGCTGATGCGAAGCGCCTCTGGCTTCTCAATCGCGCTCTCCAAGCTGGCCCTGGCGGCTTCGTGGCCCGGGCCTCAGTGAAGCGGGCATTTACCAGCACGTTGGTGTCCACAAACATAATGGAGGCTATATCCTCTCCTAGTAGATATCCTCTCGTCTGAGACTGAGATCTTCCGGCCAGCCTCCAGCCGAATGTACGGGTAACACTTCGTCCAGATTGAATCTTTGAGCCGAAACCGAAGCTTTGCGCCGGAGCAGCAGCGTTTCGGCATCCATGTCCACTTCTGTGGTCTCCCACCCGGCGGCGCCCCAGGCCAGGGCCTGGCTGTGGCCGTTGCCGCCGGCCTGATTGGACCACCAAGGTCGATGAAGACGGGCTGACGCGGGCAGTGCGAAGCCGATGACGGACTCGATTTCGCTGAAGGTGGTTCTCCACTCCGGCGTTGCGAGTCCGTTCAGATATGTGTATAACCCCTGGTACTTTCCTCTCGCCGCCATTTGGCGGTACTGCTGTTCTCTATCCATAGCCGTGCCCAATCTCCATGTCGGTGCCAAAGGTAAGAGTAAGTCAGTCTTTGGCATTAGAGTCAGATCGTACTATCCCTTCGACTTCTAGCGTCCATTATATGGTCTTGTCCGCGCAGTCTAGCCTTGGGCATATTTGCATGGTCTCTTTTGATTTCCGCCTCAGGTAGACAGTTTTTTGGGCCATGATTCAACCAGTCCTTTTGGCCAGTCGAACTTGACAAGGTCCCAACACAATGATATAGTTGTGTTATGATCCCAGAATATGGTCCCGACGGCAATCTTCGCCCAGGCGTTCACTGGGCCACTTGGAGTGAACTCCATGAAAGATGTGGGACAACCCCGTGGCGTCGGCGATTACTCGTTGGACTTCGACTCGCCCTTGAAAACCTGCGGCAAGCTGGTTGTCTTACAGCTTACGTGGACGGCAGCTTTGTCTCATCCAAGGCAGTGCCTGGAGACTTCGATGCGTGTTGGGAGGAGGAGGGAGTAGATATCGACAGACTTGACCCCATATTACTGACCTTTGCTGACGGTCGCGCTGCTCAGAAAGCCAAATACGGCGGAGAGTTTTTCCCAGCATCAAGTTTAGCCGGCTGTGGAGAAAGTGTCTTCTTGGACTTCTTTCAGGCCGACAAGGATACAGGTGCCCGGAAGGGCATCGTAGCCTTAGATCTAGGAGGTCTCAAATGATAAAAAATGAAAGACAATTCCGAATCACCAAGGCTCGGGCAAAACGATTTTCTGAGGCACTACTTATGCTTGATGCAAACTCTGCAGATAGCTCTAGATTTCATCCACGTTTAGTGGCGGTGCAAAGAGATGCGTTACAAAGCCAACTTTCCGACCTAGAGGAGGATATTAGGGAATATGAGAATCTTAAGGCTGGAAGCTTTGCTTTTGAGCAGTTGAAGGATGTTTCAGATATTCCCAGACTCCTGATCAGTGCACGCATAGCGAGCGGTCTCAGTCAGCGGGGCTTAGCTGACCGCCTTGGATTGAAGGAGCAGCAGATCCAGCGCTATGAAGCTAACGAATATGCGTCGGCGAGCTTCACCAGAATCAGAGAGGTTGTGTCTGCTCTAGACATAATTTTAGACGATGCTTTACTTCCCGATGAGGTAAACATCACTCTCAAGGAAGTTCTTGAAAGAGTATCAGAGATTGGTCTAGCACCTGAATTCGTCCGCAAACGCTTACTCCCCCGGAAAGGTTGGGACCTGTCTACCACTCAGGATGTCCAGAAGGGGGGTAGCGGCATCGTCAGAGCTGTCGCTGAAACTCTAGCAAAAATATTCCACTGGTCTCCAAAGCAAATTTTGGCAGGCGAGAAGCTTGAGTTGACGGGAGCCCTCGACGGCGTGCGTTTTAAAGTTTCTGCCAAGGCAGACGCTCAACGAGTCACTGCATACGCTTTGTATGCCCACTATCTTGCACTACTTTCTATTCAGGCCTGCTCGGGCAGGCCTGTTGGGCCTATTCCCACCGACCCGCGTAGTCTCCGAGTCGCTATTGAGTCAAATTATGGGTCGCTCTCTTTAGCCGCTATCGTCAACTACCTGTGGGATTTGGGTGTCGTGGTGTTGCCGTTAGATGATCCTGGTGCATTTCACGGGGCGTGCTTTAGGGAAAACTGGCGAAACGTCATTGTCCTGAAACAGAAAACGTCGTCTTGCTCTCGGTGGGCGTTCGATTGTTTGCATGAATATTGGCACGCTGGTCAAGAACCAGAGTTGCCCAAACGAACCGTACTTGATTTAGAGGAATTGTCACTTGAAGGACCTGAAAAAGAAGAGGAAACAACAGCGAGTCGTTTTGCCGGGGCTGTTCTGTTGGACGGACGAGGCCAAGAACTGGCGAAGAAGTGTATATCAGAAGCCCAGGGAGACCTTCGACAACTGAAGGCGGCGGTAAAAAGCGTGGCGAAGCGGGAAGCCGTTCCTGTTGATTCTCTCGCAAACTACCTGGCGTTCCGTCTCTCTGCTGACCAGAGAGAAAATTGGTGGGGAACCGCGAATAGCCTCCAATCAAAAGGTAATCCTTGGAATGTTGTGCGGAATGTATTCTTCGAACGAGCAGATTTCGCGAAGCTAAGTGAGCCTGACCGGGAACTTCTGGTCCAAGCCCTTGACTCTTGGGAGGAGTAAGTCGTGTCAAACACAAACATGGATTGGAACAACGAAGAACCTCTCGCTAAAGTTACTTGCTCAAGCTATGACTGCGAGCGAGACCTGCATTCCTTCCGGCGGCGGAGGCCAGGAGACCAGTCTTATAGACTCGAACAGTGTTTCGCGTGTGGTGTACAACTCATAGATTGGCTTCGGTTGGACAAACACGACCTAAAGGACGTGGAATACACAATCGAATCATTAAGACGAGAAATGATCCGCCATCATTTCTGGCATATACCTATAGACGAAAAGGCCCTCAATCACGCACGTGGGAAAGGCATTCTTGGATTACGCGAAGCGGCTGAACACCGACTACGAAAATATGTTGGGTTGCCTAGCTCACAGTTGCCTCGCGATGGTAGGCAGACTCCAATGAGTGGAAACGTAATTTATTATGCTCAGCACGCTACTGCCACCTGTTGCCGGAAGTGCGTTGAGGCGTGGCATGGGATAGACCGTGAAGCCTCACTAAAGGACGAAGAATTCGGATACATGACTGAACTTATCATGAGATACATTCAGATGCGCCTTGCAGATCTGACACAGGTAGGACCAAAGTATAGAAAAAGGCTTTCGAGATTGGGGATTTAGACTGGGGGTCATTGCTGTGGGTGGACAAATAAACACAATGAAATTGTCGGGGCGTATGAGGGACGCCGGAGTAGACATTGAAGACAAACGAATCCTGGTAACGAATTTCCTCGACACGGAACAGGAAGCAGATTTGCCGGAGCCGCCAAATTGCGATGGTTTCGGACGGGTTCGCCACTTCAGACGAAGTACAAGCCCTGGATGGCCACTAAACCCCTTGCCAATCGATCCTGCGTGCAAAGCGCTGGGAATCTCGCCCAGAGAGAGCCTTCGAGCTCAGGTATTTCAGAACGCAGTGTGCAACTGGCGATGTTGGTATTGCTATGTACCATTCAATCTGCTGTCGGCTAACCGCAAACACTCTCAGTTGTTATCAGCCGCGCATTTGTTAGACTTGTACCTTGAACAATCAGACCCTCCTCCGGTGATTGATTTGACCGGAGGACAACCAGACCTCACTCCGGAATGGGTACCGTGGATGCTTCAGGAAATCCAGTCACGAAATCTCGACGACAGGATTTACCTGTGGTCCGACGACAACCTCAGCACCGATTATTTTTGGAAATACCTGTCGGATGATGACATTGAATTGGTATGCAATTGCAGTAACTACGGACGCGTGTGTTGCTTCAAAGGATTTGACGAGGAGTCTTTTGCCTTCAATACTTGCGCAGATGGGACATTGTTCGCCAGCCAGTTCGATCTCTTTCGAAGGTTCTTGGAACTCGACATTGACGTTTATGCTTATGTTACCCTAACATCGCCAACTGGTAACAGGATATCGGACCGCATTAGGTTGTTTGTCGACAGGCTACAATCGTTGCACCCCAATCTCCCTTTGAGGACGATTCCTCTTGAAGTTAAAGCATATTCCCCAGTTCGTGATCGAGTTGGAGTGGAGGCCACTAGGGCTCTTGAAATTCAAAACAGCGCTGTTGCTGCTTGGAATATGCAAATTGAAGAGCGGTATTCGGTCGACGAAAGAACTTCTCCAATAACCGAAGTGGCCATGGGAGCCTAATATCAGTGAATCTCACGATCTCCAACGCCGAGCTTCTGTCAATATACCAGAGCAACCTCGACCGCTCAATTGTCAGTGCTGTGCGAGGGGATGTGCACACGCTGTGGCACCTGATCTCAATTCTTCCAGGATATTATCCAACAGTTGTCCGTGACGCGGTAGCTCGTTTGATTGGCAACTCGATGATTCCACCAGGCATCGCGGACGAAGGTTCAGGAAACGCTATAAGGAGTCGATCTCAGTTAGATGTCCAGGGCCTACCTGTGCCGCATCCTTTAGATTGCGATTGGCGGTTTACGAAAGGTACGGCAGACGAACTCCTCGAAAGGCTAGAATCACTAATTGGCCCAAACAATTCTGCTGCGCTTTTGGGTGCACCGTCTGTTTATGTACGGGCAAAGAATCAGAGAATGGAAAATCAGTTGATCCTGTTGGACCGGAACGAGACACTAGCGAATAGTAGTGGCTTGTCCCCTTCCTGGAAGGGCGACCTATGTTGTAATCTGATGCACGGTGCGCCGAACCTCCCTCCAGTCCACGCTGTCCTTGCCGATCCTCCTTGGTATGTCGACGAGGCAGTGGGTTTCCTGAGGGCTGCGAGCCAAATATGTGTTTGTGGAGCTACGATTCTACTAAGCTACGCACCTGATGGAGTCAGACCGGGGATTCCAGAAGAGCGAAAGCGGATAATCGCTGAAGCCAAGACATTCGGAATTAATTTTTCTGGAATCGACCATCTCACGCTTTCTTACGCCACCCCATTTTTCGAGCATAACGCACTCCGCGCCTCTGCCTTCCGACATATAGCTTCAGATTGGCGCAGCGGCGACTTGTTGTCTTTTCGTAAGTCGGAAAGTCTCTACCTACATCAGAGTACTGCGAGAGAGGATGAAAACGCGTGGGTGGAAGTAAGCGTCGAAGGAGTCAGATTCAAAGTGCGTCAGAAGGACGAAAAGGGTTTTGCAAATCCCCAACTCAAGAAGCTTGTTCCTGGTAACGTCCTCCCTTCAGTCAGTCGTAGGGATAGTCGGCGGCACCAAGTCGATATTTGGACCAGTGGCAACCGAGTTTATCGCTGCGATGGGACACACATAATGACAGTCATCCTTCACGCGATACAGGCATCGGAGAATCCACTGTCCGCAGTTCAACATATTATGCACGACTCCATGGACGACTTACAGATCAGACTAGTAGAGTCATCGGTATTGCAGGTTCAACAGATAGTCCGAACAGAGTGCCGAGAGATAAAGGTCTTCGCCAGTGTACAGTGAAATGGGAATTCTGAACGACAGGTTTGTTGCCGAGTTGAGGCAGTCCACCCAGAAAAGTGGCTTCTGGGGCGGATATCTGGAGTCCCTTACTGCGTCAGGTTCGACCCCCTTCTCTGTACACTTGGCCATTCTTTTGGAACCGTATCTAAAGTTTATACTTGAGGGTAGCAAAACAGTTGAGTCACGCTTTTCGCGTCATCGAATTGCGCCATATGGTGCAGTCCATTCTGGAGATGTTGTGCTGCTCAAGAGGTCTGCGACCAGGACATTGAGCGGCATATGTATTGTTCGTAAAGTCTGGTTCTATCAATTGAACCCCGACAAACTAAATCGAATCAGAAGTGAATTTACTACCGCCCTGCGGGCTGATGAATCATCCTTTTGGGAGAAACACAAATCGGCACGCTTTGCAACCATTATGAGAATTGCCGAAGTATTCCCACTTCCCCCGATGCAAGTGCCTAAGCGAGACCGTCGAGGTTGGGTAGTGCTTCGGAGTCGGCAACAGCGTTTTTCTTATGACTGAGGAATCCGATTGACATGAAGAGCGCCATAATAATTTGCGGGCCAATGGGAAGCGGTAAGTCGACGGTCGCTGCCTTAGTGGCTTCCCGATTGTCCATTCAGGTAGTTTCTTTCGGAAACTATATAAGATGCATGGCACAGCACTCCGGTCGGCCGACTACTCGCAGAGCTCTACAGGACCTAGGCGACAGCCTATACAAGAAGATAGGGGCGTCGGGCTTACTAAAGGGTGCTATGTCAATGGCAGGTATCGATGATGGTGAGGCAGTCGTCTTTGATGGGGTTCGGCACGCTGAAGTGTTAGAAGAGATTCGCCGGGGGGCTGGAAAGACCATCGCGATCTACTTGGACGTAGGTCTGGAGGAAAGGTATCGGCGGAGAAAGACTCAACGATCTGACAGTATTTCACGAGAACAGTTTGAGGCAACTGAGCGGCACGCAGTAGAGAGCCAAATTCGCGACTTGGCGGAATCTTGCGATTTTGTGATTGATGCTTCAAGACCTTTGTCCATTTTGCAGAACGAATTGCCTGCGGAACTCTTTACAATCATTACGTCGTGAGTGGTAAAAGCACTGCGGAATTACTTCTGAAGGTCGCGTAGTCCCAGGTGGCAATTCACGGTTGACCGCCTCAGATCTCTTTGGAGCGTAGGCTAGTCCTTCGCGGGTACACACATCCAATTCTCCTAAACATCGCTGCCGGTCTGAATTGCAAAGCATAGCTCCGTCTTTTCCTCATTCAGGCATAGTCTCGACCGAGTGGAAAGCTCAAGCTTAAGGTTATTTTGACGTGAAGGGAACTTCACCTTCGATCATGTCGTGGAACGCATGCGTTCGTTGACCTGCGGGAATCACCTCCATTATACTGACGGCAGCCCTATTTCATTTCTTCGCGCTCAACATCAAGGAGTATCCCGATGGCTTCTATTCCTCCGGCTACAGCCGCTGTTCCTGACGGAACTGCCGAAACTTCGGCGGCCGAATCTGCTTGCAGTGTCAGAGAGTTTTATGCTGAGAATGGCTATTACGTTCTGCCGGATGCGTTGACGCCGGTTGAGGTGGAGGCGCTGCGGGCGGAGACGACGGCTATCTGTAGTGGTGAGCGCGGCGATGTGGACGGATTTGAGCCGAGTGTGCCGGGGGAGAGTGAGGAGGATGTGCTGCGCCGATATTTGTGCGTCCATTTTCCGCACAAGATCTCGGAGACGATGTTAGATTATCTCGGCCACCGGCAGATCGCGGATGTGTTGACTCAGGTCATCGGGCCGAACGTGAAGTGTATGCAGTCGATGCTGTTTATCAAGGCGGCGGGCAAGCCGGGCCAGGCTTGGCACCAGGACGAGTTTTCGATCCCGACCCGGGACCGCACGCTTACGGGCGGGTGGATCGCGCTAGATGATGCCACGGTCGAGAACGGGTGCCTCTGGGTCATCCCGGGCTCGCACAAGCGCGGCATTATCTGGCCGCAGCATGACCACGTGGACCCGCAGTTCGATTGTGCGGGCGAGGCGTACGGCTTTCCTTATGGTGATGAAGACTCGATTCCGGTGGAGGTGAAGGCGGGCGCGATCGTCTTTTTCAACGGGTATCTGCTGCACCGCTCGTTTCCGAACCAGGCGCAGAGCGGTTACCGGCGCGTTCTGGTAAACCACTATATGAGCGCGGAGTCGCTGCTGCCATGGCGGAGCCCGAAGGAAAACGAGCACATGGCGGTTGCCGACTACCGGGATGTCGTGATGATCGCGGGCGAGGACCCCTACCCGTGGAAGGCGTATGAAGAGCTGGCGGCGCCGCAGGTGCGGCCCACGCTTGAGGGCGGCTGTGAGACCTGGCGGCGGGGACGTAAACGCGAGATTCTGCCCTTCTTCAAAGATGGATTCCGGCCCGGAGACGCGCCCGAAGATGACGACTGATCTTTGCATTCGCAACGCGACGGACCGATGCAGATTAGGTTCCGTTGACTTTTTGGGAAGGGCGTTCAGAATTCAACACGAACGGAACGTCTGCAGGCCTGCTTGGGACGTTTCTGGCTTGAATCTTGTGATAAACAAACTGATCGATCCGCGAAGTCACGCGAAGGGTCGCGAAGAACACCAAGGACGTATCGGATTTTCTTTGCGTGACTGCGGGGCTCTGCGAATCAGCCACAATTTGCTCCCGGATATGGTTGTTCGGACAAACGTCAGCGAGCCCTAGTCGTCAGGCAGTTGCACGCGGCTTATTCAAGGTTATTCACGTCTGTAAATAAGGAGTAGCATGATGGCATCTGTTCCTAAGGCCCCGGCCACGCACTCAAACGGCTCGCCCGATTTAGCGCCGGCAGCCAGTGGCCCGGAAATGGGCAACGGCGTGCGTGCGGAGGCGGCATCTTCTGAGAGTATCAGGCAGTTTTATGCTGAGAACGGCTACTATGTTTTGCCGGATGCGCTGACGCCGGTCGAGGTGGAGGAGCTGCGGGCGGAGACGACGGCTATTTGTAAGGGTGAGCGCGGCGATGTGGACGGCTTTGAGCCGGGCATGCCGGGCGAGAACGAGGATGATGTGCTGCGCCGTTATCTGTGCATCCATTTTCCTCACAAGATATCCGAAATCATGTTGGATTATCTTGGCCACTCGCATATCGCCAACGTGCTGACTCAGATCATCGGGCCGAACGTGAAGTGCATGCAGTCAATGCTGTTCATCAAGGCGACGGGCAAGCCGGGCCAGGCGTGGCACCAGGACGAGTTTTTCATCCCGACGCGGGACCGGACGCTGACCGGTGCGTGGATCGCGCTAGATGATGCCACGATTGAGAACGGGTGCTTGTGGATTGTGCCGGGCTCGCACAAGCGCGGCATTATCTGGCCGCAGCATGACCATGACGATCCGCGCTTCGACTGCGCGGGCGAGGCCTACGGATTCCCCTATACGGACGGGGACTCGATTCCGGTGGAGGTGAAGGCCGGGTCGCTGGTGTTCTTCAATGGCTACTTGCTGCACCGCTCGTTCCCGAATCGGGCGCAGAGCGGGTACCGGCGCGTTCTGGTGAACCATTATATGAGCGCGGAGTCGCTGCTGCCGTGGCGGAGCCCGAAGGAAGGCCAGCACATGGCAACTGCCGACTACCGGGACATTGTGATGATCGCGGGCGAGGACCCCTATCCGTGGCACGGGTATGAAGAGATGGCGGCGCCTAAGGTGCGGCCGACCGGCGAGGGGGGCTGTGAGCAGTGGCGGCGAGGAGACAAGCGCGAAAAACTACCCTTCTTCAAAGATGGATTCCGCCCAGGAGACGCACCCGAAGATGACGACTGATCTCTGTTTTCGCAACGCAAAGGAACTGGCCGCGGGCATCCGCGGCGGCAGTTTTTCCAGTGTGGAGGTAACCGAGGCGCACATTGCGCAGATCGAACGGGTCAACCCGGCGGTGAACGCGGTGGTGACCTTTTTGCCGGAGCAGGCGCTGGAACGCGCCCGGGCCGCGGACGATGCGCTGGCGCGCGGTGAAGAAGTTGGGCCGCTGCACGGTCTGCCGATGCTGCACAAGGACACGACGGACACGGCGGGCATTCGGACGACGTACGGTTCGCCGATCCACCGGGACAATGTGCCGGTCCAGAGCCAGCTGATCATAGAGCGGCTGCATGCGGCGGGTGCGATCCCGATGGGGAAGACAAATGTGCCGGAGTTTGGGGCGGGTTCGCAGTCGTTCAACCCGGTGTTCGGGGCGACGGGCAATCCGTACGATCCGAGCAAGACGTGCGGCGGTTCGAGCGGCGGGCAGGCGGTGGCGCTGGCGTGCGGGATGACGCCGATTGCGGACGGGAGCGATATGGGCGGCTCGCTGCGCAACCCGGGGAACTACTGCAATGTGGTCGGCTTCCGAGTTTCGCCGGGGCGAGTGCCGGTGTGGCCGAGTATGGCAGGCTGGTCTGGTCTGTCGGTGCAGGGGCCGATGGCGCGCACTGTGGCGGACGTGGCATTTCTGCTGAGTGCAGTTGCGGGGCCGGATGCGCGTTCCCCGATCGCGCAGTCGGAGCCGGGCAGCATTTTCGCGCGTCCTTTAGAGCGCGATTTCAACGGCGTTCGGATCGCGTACAGCGCGGACCTGGGGGGAGAGTTCCCGGTGGATCCGCGGGTGCGGAACGCCATCGAGGCGCAGTTGCCGGCATTCGGCGAGATGGGCTGCGAGGTGACCGATTTCAGCGGCGCCGGGGCGTCGCGGCCGAGGGATGACGGTATGGGCTTGCCGGACTTTGGCGACGCGGACGAGATCTTCAAGATTATGCGGGCGTGGAGTTTCCATCTTTCGCACGGGCCGTTGCTGGCGGAGCACCGCCACCAGATGAAGGACACGATTGTCTGGAATATCGAAGAGGGGGAGAAGCTGAGCGGCGCGGATGTGGGACGGGCGGAGGTGATGCGCACCGAGCTGTATCAGGCGATGCGCGTCTTTATGGAGACTTACGAGTTCCTGCTGCTGCCGGTTAATCAGGTCCCGCCTTTTTCGGTGGACGTGCCCTATCCGATGGCTATCGACAGCGGGGACGGCATCGTCGAGATGGAGACCTATATCGACTGGATGAAGTCCTGCTACTTCATTACTGTGACCGGTCATCCGGCGATTTCGGTGCCGTGCGGATTCACGCCGGAGGGCGTGCCGGTGGGCGTGCAGATTGTGGGCCGGCACCGGGACGATTTTGGGGTGCTGCAGATGGCGCACGCGTTTGAGCAGGCGACGCGGGTGGGAGAGCGGCGGCCGGGCGTTTTGGCGGGTAGTGGATAGAGGTAAGTGGCCAGCTTCACTCGATAGCGGGCGGTCTGCCGCCTACGGCCCCGCCACTTCGTCTGAAAGGGTTTGGGGCAGCTCGCTGAAGAAATTTTTGTGAGCGGCCGCGGGTAAGGAGGAGGCGAGCAACATGAATCAGCCTGATCACCAACGCACTTGGACCGTCGCCGAGGCCCAATCACAGCTATCTGAAATCCTGCGGCTCGCCGCGGAAGAGGGGCCGCAACATATCGGCGCGGACAGGCCTTTCGTCGTTGTGCTCGCTGAAAGGTGGTACGCCCACGAACAACCCCAAGGACCGGAACAACAACAGGCCCGTATACCTATGGGCAAGTGGTTGTTGGAAAACATGCCGCGCGGGATTGACCTTGAACTCCCCATTCGACGCGAACCCGAACGCACAGTTCCATTCTTAAACCAAGACACCGAATGAGCGGCTAACTCCTCGACACAAACGTCGTTTCGGAGATTTTCAAGGCTGCGGCTGATGTTCAGGTTCTTGCTTTTCTGGCCGAGCAAGAAGAGTTGTGGTTGTCGGTTATTACCCTGCATGAGTTGGAATATGGCTTGAATCTGCTTCCCGCGGGCCACCGTCGTGAAGACCTGCGCTCCGCTCTGTCAGCCTACATCGAAACATACGCTGATTTCGTCCTGCCAGTTGCGCGTGCAGAAGCTGAGGAAGCAGCTTTGTTAAGAGTACAGGCACGGCGCGCCGGCCATGTCTTGCACCTGGCCGACGCCTTAGTTGCCGGTACAGCCATCGTGCATGAGCTCATATTGGCTACGCGCAATACCAAAGACTTTGTGGCTCTAGACGTCGACGTCGTCAACCCGCGGGAATCCCCTTGACTGCCCACGCCGAAGGCGACGTCGTAACAGTTCGCCCTCGAATGGTAAGAAACGACCGGCTGGTTAGTGGATGTGAGCGGTTGCGAGTGAAGTAGCCGGCCATTAGTTGCCGGGCTCAGTCAGACCCCAGATGCGGGCGGCTGTACCCCCTAGAATTTTCTCCTTGTCATCCTCGCGAAGGAAGGGCAGACCCTCTCTGATCAGGCGCAGCTCCTGGGCTAGTGAAGGCCAGTTGTGTTTGGCGCGATGGTGGCCGGGGTATCCGGTGCCCCAGATCATGCGGTCGGCGCCGAAGGCTGAGAATACGCGGACGATGAAGGGGTGGACATCGTCGTAGGGATAGGGCTGGCGGGCGTGCCCGTTGACATCGGAGAGTTTGACGTGGACGTTGTCGTAGCGGGCGAGGTCGACGATGGGCTGGTAGGCGGCGCTATCGGCGTCGACCTTGGGGTAGCCGAGGTGGTCGAGGATCAAGGTCAGATGGGGGTAGCGGCGGGCGATTTCCGCGATCTGGTCGGCCTCTGCGGCGCTCAGGTGGAACTGGATGACAGCGTCGGCGGCGGCGATTTCCTCCCACATGGGCCCGTTTTGGGCTGTCAAGAGGATCTTTTCATCGGGATAGTACATGGGATGGAAGCGGAAGCCGGCGAGGCCGCGGTGGTGGAGCCAGTAGTGGACTTGCTCTGCGTTGGCGGGATCCTGCGGGTCGATGAGGCCGTGGCCGACGAACCGATGGGGGAAGCGGGCGGCGGAGTCGGCGATGTAGCCGTTGTCCCAGGTAGACCAGCTGGTTTGGACGAGCACGGCCCAATCGACGCCGTGCGCGTTCATTTCTGCCAGCAGCTCGTCGGTGGTGCCGGGTTCGTCGGGGTAGGAGTTCCAGGTGGGGGCGGTGGGGCCGACGGGATATTTGGGCGGGTCGATTTCCCAGACGTGAACGTGGGTGTCAACAATCATTGGATGTCTCCAAAGGGATGCAATGCCGCTTGTGACTCGCCGCTGGTGTTTGGCGGGACGGCTTCTACTTTGGCATAATGCAAATGTCACCCGCCCATTTTCTGCTTTGCCCTCTTCGCACGGCGATTGGCAGACAATTGGAGTTTAACGAGTTGCCAGGGAAGGCGAACAAGGCGGATGACAGAATCGTGCAGCGGGAATGATTTTACTCGTGCGGAGCATCCTGATCAAGTGCATAGCGAGCGGAGCATGTAAGAGCAGGACACAGGCAACGGGGCCGCTGTCCGAGGAGAAAAGACGATGACAGCAGTTCACAGGCAGTTGACCCTCGTTATCGTTGTGCTGGCCCTTGTGCTGGCCGGCTGCAACGCGATCTCCGGCGGGGAGGCGCCTGCCGCGGGTGGAGAAGAGGTTGCGCAGGCTACAGAGGCGCCGGAACCGACGCCGACGGCGATGGAGGAGCCGACTTCCACGCCAGAGCCGGAACCGACAGCGGTTGCCATCGGGCCGCCGCCGACCTTCACAGAAGAGTTGCAGGCGACAGACCCGGCGACGGTGGTGCTGGGCGCCGGCAAGCCCCAGGTGGTCGAACTTTTTGCTTTCTGGTGACCGGTCTGCGTACGCTTTGCGCCTGTGGTTCACAGGCTCGAAATTGATTACTGGGGACAGGTTGAGTTCATCTATCTGGATATTGACGACAGTGCGGTAGGGCCCTACAAGCAGCAGTTTAACTTTCGCTACCAGCCGCATCTGATCCTGCTGGACGGGGAGGGGAATGTGGTGCAGGAGTATGTAGGAGCGCAACCGGAACAGGACTTGCGCGCGGCGCTGGACAACCTGATTGCAGTGAGCAGCGGCCAGTGATCGGTTGCAAGCAACTGCAGAGGTTGACGGCTGCGGGAAGCCGGTCGTGAAGACATGACAGCAGAACTAAACGAAGTGACGATCGCTCAACTGCAGAGGGATATGGCCGCGGGCGCGTGCACGGCTGCCGGCATTGCCGAGGGTTATCTGGCGGCGATTGAGGCGGTTGACGGCGCGCTGTGCTCGGTGATCGAGACCAATCCCGATGCGGGGGCGATCGCGGCGGGGTTGGATCGTGAACGGGCGGCGGGCCATGTGCGCGGTCCGCTGCACGGCATTCCCATTTTGCTGAAAGACAATATTGATACGGCTGACCGCATGCAGACGACGGCGGGCTCTCTGGCTCTGCTGGGATCGCGTGCGGGGGGCGATGCGACGGTGGCGGCGGCGCTGCGGCAGGCGGGTGCGGTCATTCTGGGCAAAGCCAACTTGAGCGAATGGGCCAATTTTCGCTCCACCAGTTCGACGAGCGGCTGGAGCGCGCGCGGGGGTCAGTGCCGCAACCCCTACGATCTCAGCCGCAACCCGGGCGGATCGAGTTCCGGGTCGGGCGCGGCGGTAAGCGCTGGTTTGGCGGCGGCGGCGCTGGGTTCGGAGACGGACGGTTCGATCGTCAACCCATCGGGCGCCTGCGGCATTGTTGGCATCAAGCCGACGGTCGGATTGAGCAGCCGGGCGGGCGTGATCCCGATCTCTCATACGCAGGATACGGTGGGACCGATGGCGCGCACGGTTGCTGACGCGGCGGCTGTGCTTGGGGCGCTGACGATGGCCGACGCGCGTGATGCGGCGACTGCGGCGAAGGGGAGGACTGTTCACGGCGACTATCGCCCGTTTCTCGACGCGGACGGCTTGCGCGGGGCGCGCATTGGGGTGGCGCGCGAAGGGGTGAGCGGATATCACGACGGTACCGAAAAAGTTTTCGAGGATGCGATTCGGGCTATCAGGGACGCGGGGGCGGAGGTGATCGATCCCGCCGACATTCCGACCGTTGGCAGCGAGGAAATGGGCGCCAGCGAAATGGTCATTATGCAGACCGAGTTCAAGCATGGCGTTGCAGCCTATCTGGCGACGAGGATTGTGGTGGATGCGGACCTGCCGCAGCCTGGTTCGCTGGCTGACCTGGTGCGTTTCAACCGGGAGCACGCGGAGCAGGAGTTGGTCCATTTCGGCCAGGAGCGTTTTGAGCTGGCGCTGGAGAGCGGACCGCTTGATGGGGAGGACTATTTGGAGGCGCTGGCGACGGGACGGCGGCTGGCGGCAAGGGAGGGGCTGGACGCGGTGTTGGATGCGTACGGTCTGGATGCCTTGATTGCGCCGACGGGCGGGCCGGCGTGGCCGCTCGACCCGCAGGATGGGGATGCCGTTCATGGCGGCAGTTCGCGCTGTGCGGCGGTGGCGGGATATCCGCTGGTGACGGTGCCGGCGGGATTTGTGCCGCCTGCAAGCGAGACCGGCGCGGAGATCGGACTGCCGATCGGGCTCTCATTTATGGGGCGGGCGTGGAGCGAGCCTATTTTGATCCGTCTCGCGTATGCCTTTGAGCAGATCACGCAGGTGCGGCGGCCGCCGGAACTGCGGGGATAGTGGTCAGTGGCCAGTGGTCAGTACGTCTGGCGATGAAGTTGGCTTTTTGGGGTGAGGAGAGAGGATGAACTTGCAAACTGATCTCAAGTCGGAGCACGTCAGCCATCTGGTTGTCGGCGGCTGCGCGCAAGTGGTGGTCGGCACGTCAGTTCGTGATACGCTGGCACGGATGCGGGCCGACAGACAGGTCGTCTGCCTGGTGGTGGACGAGGGCGCGGCGGCAGAGCCCGGCGGCGGAGAGACAGGCGACTCGCAACAGGTGCGGCTGGTGGGCATCTTTACGGAGCGGGATGTGATGCGCAAGGTTATCGATGTTGAGGGGTCGCTGGACGGGCCGGTTGAAGAGGTGATGACCCGGGATCCGATCACGATTGACCCGGACGCGTCGGCAGCGGACGCTTTGCGCCTGATGGACGAGAATCATTTCCGCAATCTGCCGGTCGTCGACAAAGACGGCAGGCTGTTGGGCAATATGACGCACCAGGCGATTATTCACTACCTGGCGGACCGGTATCCGGTGGAAGTGCTGAATCGTCCGATTGATCCGGAGCGTTTCCCGCGCAGAGCCGAGGGCGGGTAGGGAAGGGGAACTGCGGTTTTTAGTAGTCAGTTTTTAGTTCTTAGTGAACTGCGAACTGCGGTTTTTAGTAGTCGGTTTCTTGTTTTTAGTAACTGCTAAGCCATCTACAGTGTCTGTATTGACCAGCCCTTTATCGCTGCCGCCATTCA
The DNA here is from genome assembly GCA_963662575.1 of Caldilineaceae bacterium. Classification (GTDB taxonomy): domain Bacteria; phylum Chloroflexota; class Anaerolineae; order Caldilineales; family Caldilineaceae; genus Bin5. The sequence goes on along the minus strand of OY759723.1, from coordinate 2,042,765 downwards.
GGCTATCTGATTGCGTATTCGGTTTGCGGCAGCCAGGTTAGTGGAGCAGCACTGCTGGAATGCGCACACACGGTCGGTGAGGGATGGTTTTGGAGGGGGGCGTTGCGGGGGCGCAGCCCCTGCACAAGGGAGGGCCGAAGGCCCGACCGCCCATATGCAGGTAAAGAGTATAGAGGACCGCGGGGAGATAGGACGCCTTCGTTCGCCTCACTCAGGATGGCAAATTGACTTTGGCTGCGTGGATTTGAATATTCTTGTGCACGTGTCAATGATTGCGAATTATTGCAGTTCGATGGAGAACGCAGATGACAGATAGTGTGACGGAAAACATACAGGAATTCGAGGAACTAGAGTCGGTTGCGATCCGTTTTGCCGGGGACTCGGGCGACGGAATGCAGTTGACGGGGACCCAGTTCACCACGACATCGGCGGTGTTCGGCAATGACATCAGTACGATGCCGGACTTTCCGGCGGAGATCCGGGCGCCTGCGGGTACGCTGGCTGGGGTGAGCGGATTTCAGGTTCACTTTTCGAGCCAGAATGTGCTGACGCCGGGCGATGCGCCGCAGGTTCTGGTGGCGATGAACCCGGCGGCGTTGAAGGCCAGTCTGCCGGAGCTGCAGCGGGCGGGGACGATCATTGTCAATACGGACTCGTTCACCAAGCAGAACCTGTCGAAGGCCGGCTACGCGTCGAATCCGCTGGAGGACGACTCGCTGGAAGGGTACCAGGTGCTGGCGATCCCGATGACATCGCTGAACCGGGAGGCGCTGGGCGACTTTACGGAGTTGACCAACAAAGAGCGCGATCGTTGTCAGAACTTCTTTGCGCTGGGCATGGTGTTCTGGATGTTCGACCGTTCGATGGAGACGACGCGGGAGTGGCTGTTCAAGAAATTTGCGCGCAAGCCGGTGATCGCGGAGGCCAACCTCAAGGCGATGGAGACCGGTTATTTTCTGGGTGAGACGACGGAGACGTTCCAGCATCGCTACATGGTGCGGCCGGCGGCGCTGCCACCGGGCACGTATCGCAAAGTTACGGGCAATGAGGCACTGTCGATGGGCCTGGTGACAGCGGCGCATAAGATGGGCAAGCCGCTTTTTTACGGCTCGTATCCGATCACGCCGGCCAGCGACATCCTGCACTCTTTGGCCTCCTTGCGTCACTTCGATGTGCGTACATTTCAGGCGGAGGACGAGATTGCGGCGATCTGTGCGGTGATCGGCGCTGCTTTCGGCGGTGCGCTGGCGGTGACGGGCACAAGCGGGCCCGGCATTGCGCTCAAGAGCGAGGCGATCAACCTGGCGCTTGTGCTGGAACTGCCGTTGATTGTTATCAATGTGCAGCGGGGGGGACCCAGCACAGGGCTGCCGACAAAGACGGAGCAGGCCGATCTGCTGCAGGCGATGTTCGGGCGCAACGGCGAAAGCCCGCTCCCGATCGTGGCGCCGGCGACGCCGTCGGACTGTTTCGAGATGGCGCTGGAAGCGGCGCGGCTGGCGGTGCGGGCGATGACGCCGGTCTTTTTGCTGTCGGAAGGGTTTTTGGCGAACAGCGCGGAGCCGTGGCAGGCGCCGAAGGCGGAAGATATTCCTGCGATTGAGGTGAAGCACCCGGAGGGGCATAGGAATGGGAACGGTCATGGGCCGTTTCTGCCATACGAGCGGGATCCGGAGACGCTGGCGCGGGCGTGGGCGCTGCCGGGCACACCCGGTCTTGAACACCGGCTGGGCGGGCTGAGCAAGGCGCCGGTCACGGGCAATGTTTCGTATGATCCCGAGCACAACGAGCAGATGATCCGCGACCGGGCGGAGAAGATCGCGCGGCTGGCTGATGTCATTCCGGAGCAGGAGGTTTTTGGCGCGGAAGACGCTGAGCTGCTGATGGTGAGTTGGGGCGGAACGTTCGGGGTGGTGCGATCGGCGGTGGCGGCGGCGCAGCGGGCGGGCAAGTCGGTGGCGCATACGCATGTGCGCTATTTGAATCCGTTCCCGCGCAATCTGGCGGCGGTTCTGAAGCGGCACCGGCGGGTAGTGGTGCCGGAGTTGAACAGCGGTCAGCTGGCGTTTCTGTTACGCGGCAGGCTCGGTGTGGAGGTGGAGACGTATTCGAACCTTTCGGCGCGGCCGCTTAAGATCGCGGAGGTGCGGGAGATTATTGAGTCAGTTTTGGGGAGAGCATAGATGAGTACTGTAGCGACAGAGGAAATCACGCTGACGCGTAAGGATTTCGTGTCCGATCAGACGGTGCGCTGGTGCCCCGGTTGCGGGGACTATTCGATCCTGGCGCAGATGCAGCGGGTGCTGCCGGAGACGGGCGTGGCGAAGGAGAAGACGGTCTTCATCTCCGGCATTGGCTGTTCCAGCCGCTTCCCCTATTACATGAACACATACGGCATCCACAGCATTCATGGACGGGCGCCGGCGCTGGCTACAGGGCTGGCGATCGCTAACCCCGAATTGAGCGTGTGGGTGATCACGGGGGACGGGGACGGCCTTTCGATCGGCGGCAACCATCTGCTGCATGCGATCCGGCGCAATGTCAATCTGAACATCGTGCTTTTCAACAACAGAATTTACGGGTTGACAAAAGGTCAGTACTCGCCGACGTCGCGTCCGGGCACGGTGACGAAGTCTTCGCCGATGGGCTCGATGGAGCAGCCGCTGAATCCGATCGCGGTTGCGCTGGCGGCGGAGGCGACCTATGTGGCGCGTTCGATCGATTCACATCCTAAACATCTGGCCACCACGCTGGAGCGGGCCGCCGAGCACCAGGGTACGTCTTTCCTGGAGATTTATCAGAACTGTGTGATCTTCAACCCGAACGAGTGGACGGAGTTGAGCGACCGCAAGAACCGGGACGACTCGATCCTTTACCTGGAACATGGCAAGCATATGATTTTCGGGAAGGACCGGGACAAGGGGATCCGGCTGAACGGTTTTACGCCGGAGGTGGTTTCGCTGGATGAGGTGGATTTGGATGAGATTCTGGTGCACGATGCCACTTCGAAGCCGCTGGCGTCGATTCTGGGGAGCATGGAGTTTCCCGACTATCCGGCGGCGATGGGCGTGATCCGGGATGTGCGCAAACCGGACTACACCGGCGAACTGATGGATCAGGTTGAGACGGCCCAGGAGCAGCGGGGCGCCGGAGATTTGAATCAACTTTACCTGGCGGCGGACCTGTGGACGGTGGAGGAGAGAGAGGAGGCGGAGGCGAGAGAGATTACGCCAAGCACCTCTGACTTCGACGAGATGCCGATAACGGGACTGGACGAAGAGTATATTGATGAGATGGAGATGCCGGCAGAGGTCCTGTCGGAGTTTCAGGATGTGCTGGTGACCGATACGCTGGCGGCGTTGGAACCGAACGTGCCCATCACGGTGGACGAGCGCAGCTCGCTGGCGCGCACGATCCGGCAGATGAACCGGCACAACATCGGCTGTGTGCTGGTGACGGATGAAGAGGACCGACTGGTGGGCATCTTCACCGAATGGGATGTCCTGAATCGGGTTGCAGGGCTCGTCGACGATCTGGCGCAGCAGACGATTGCCGACTATATGACGCCGGACCCGCTGACGCTGAAAGATGACCTGCCGATCGCACAGGCGCTGAATCTGATGTCGCTGCATGGCTTCCGTCACGTTCCGCTGGTGGATGACAATGGCCAGCCAAGCGGGATCATCTCGTTCCGCGATGTGGTCGGATATCTGAATGAAGTTTTGGAGGAAGAAGAATAGTCTGTCCTTGGGTCAACTGAAAGCCTACACCATCAGCCAGTGTCCACTGGCAACCAGAAAGGGGTCCCCATGAAAATCCTTGTCGCCGGCGCTGCCGGTCAGGTCGGCTGCCGGCTTGTGCGGCAGTTGTTGGAGCGCAATCACGAGGTGCGGGGCACGGTGCTGCCTGACGACCCGGCGCTGGATCGATTGGAGGGGCTGGATATCGAGCTGGCAGCGGGCGATCTGACGGATGAGGCGTTTGTGGAAGGCGCGGTCACGGGCGTGGATGCGGTGATTCACACGGCCAATATTGTCGGGCCCCAGTTTGACAACAATATGCAGATTGACCGGCTGATCACGCGGGTGAGCGGCAAGCACGCGGACCACCTGGAGCGGCTGGTGTACACGAGCTCTTCGGGCGTGTTCCCCAACAACGGCGAGACGATCGCGTGCGCTTACCATCCGGTGGATGAGCGCCATCCGATGCGGCCGATGGGCGAGTATTCGCTGGGCAAGCTGATTGGCGAGGAGTTCACGAAGATGGCGGCGCGGGAGACAGGGTTGCGCTACTCGATTGTGCGGCCGAGCCATGTGCAGTCGGGCGACGCGATTCTGGGCCGGTTTACGGTGGGCGCGGTGGCAGGGCTGCTGAAGCGGGGACAGAATACGCCGCTTGGTGAGCTTTACATGGCTGACGGTACGGAGCTGTGGCACGATGTGCTGGACCGGGCGGAGGACGAGAACCAGCCGTGCAGCGTGCGCGATTTGGATGGACGGCCGTGGGTGTATCAGCCCAACGATGCGCGCGACATCGCGCATTTGCTGGTGTGCGCGGTGGAGGAGCCGGGCGCGGTGGACGATTCGTTCAACTGCGGGGCGCCGGCGCCGTTCAGCTTCCCGGAGGCGGCGGCGATCCTGGCGGAGAAGAGCGGTGTGGAGCCGCTGGAGGTGCGCGTTCCGGTGCACTACCAGTATGACCATGACAACACGAAGGCACGCAGCCTGATCAACTTCCGGCCCCAGGGTGACCTGCGGGCGATGATTGAGTCGGCGCTGCTGGTGCGGGATGAAGGTTTCATTGACTACGACTGGGAAGGAGTTTCCTGATGATTCGAACCGCTTTTATCGGCGCGGGCAGGCGCAGCCAAGGCGCGCACTATCCGAACGTGAACCGCTTGGAAGACGTGGAGATGGTGGCCGCGTGCGAACTGGACGAGGAACTCCTGCATGAAGTGGCAGTGGCCTACGATTTCCAGTACCGCTATGACGATCACCGGCGGATGCTGGAGGAAGTGGACCCGGACATGGTTTACTGCGTTATGCACGAGCGCTGGCTGCTGCAGACGGCGCTGGACTGTTTGAACGCGGGCAAGCATACGTTTATCGAGAAGCCGCCGGGCATGAACATGGACGAGGTGCAGCAGATCCACGATGCAGCGGTGGCGAACGATGTCATCTGCGCGGTGGGATTCCAGCGGCGGCATGCGGCGGTGACGCGGGAGGCGATGCGACAGGTGGCGCGGCTGGGACCGGTCTCGACGGCGGTGGGCACTTTCCATAAACGAATGCTGGGCGAGGATGCGTTCAGTTTCACGACGACGAACTGGGACGATCTGTGCCACGCGGTTGACCTGGTGCGCTATATGGTGGGCGGGGAGCCGGTGGAGGTGGCGGCTTACCAGGACCGCTTCGACAGCGATTACCGGAACTGCTATACGGGGCTGGTGCGCTTCGACAACGGGGCGACCGGCTTTATCCACGGGAACCGGGCGTCTGGCGGCCGCGTGCTGCGCGGGGAGCTGCACGGCACGGGCGTGGGCTGCTATTTCAAGCTCCCGCACGAGATCGAGATCACGGAAGACAACGAGGCGCGCACGCTCGGCGGCTGGCAGATCGACGGCGTGGACGAGGCGGACACGAGCCGCTATGACGGCGTGCTGGCGATGCACGAGCATATTGTGGACTGCGTGCGCAAGGGTGAGAAGCCGCTGACGGATATTCGGGACGCTATCCATTCGATGGCGCTGGTGGCGCAGTTGGAAGGCGCGGAGGGCAGGGACTAGGGATCAGGGGTTAGTGGGAATCTTTCGCATAAAAGTTGGGAGAGGGAGATGACTGTTTATAGTTTGGATGAGGTGAAGGAGCGAGGGTTGTTCCCGGGGTTTGTGGGGAAGTTTATCCACAGTGAGAATATGACGTTTGTGTACTGGGATGTTGCGGCGGATTCGCCGCTGCCGGCACATTCGCATCCGCACGAGCAGGTGATCAATATGTTTGAGGGCCAATTTGAGATCCGGATCACGGGCGGGGAGACGCGGGTGCTGGGGCCGGGGGACGTGTATGTGATTCCGGGCGGGGCTGAGCATTCGGGGAAGGCGATTACGCGGTGTCGGATATTGGATGTGTTTCAGCCGGTGCGTGAGGAGTATGTTTGGGAGGATTGATGTGGGGAGTAGTGCAGGGCTGAAAAGGATTGTTTGGTTTTCCAGATCCTCTCGTGCCCCCTGAAGATGGCGATCGGAGTGCGGGCGATTTCTTCAATAGTTTCGTTAGTCAGACGTCCCCCTTGTGGGGGACGTTTCTTATTGTGCGTCGACTGATTCTAACTGAATCAGTCGACGCCGGGCAGCGACATAGTGTAACAGTACTGTCGGTTTACAGTCCCGTTAATTCCGGAAAGTAGGTTGCGTAAAAACCACTGTCTCGTGTGAGAAAGGTGTCGGCCGCCGTAAGTGCGTGGGCTCCGATCAGGAAGTCTGTCATGATCCTGGTGCGTGGTCCGCCGGCCTGCCTGTATTGAGCCCAACGCACTCCAGCTTCATAGGCAATTCCGGTATCAATAGGAGAAATGGTCGCGCCTATTTCTCGCAGCGCTTCATCCAACGTGGTGCGATTCGGGAAGGCAGGAACAAGCTCGGCATAGACTATATCACAGATTAGAATGGCCCCTTGATCGTAGGCATCACGAAGTCTTTCCAGCGATCGCGGGCCAAACTGGTCATCAGGGAGAAATACGTCCAGAACGACGCTCGTATCGACAGCGGTAATCATCTTCCGCGCACTTCGTCGAGATAATCGTCGGTATTTCCTCCGTTCAGGATGCCGTAGACGCGTTCCACGGGATGTTTGCCAGCAGGCCGTTTTCGAATCAGGAGTCCTCGTTCGGTAGGTGTGAAATCGACCTCGACATTGGCGGTCATACCGAAACGATCCCGCAGATGCTTGGGAATGGTAACCTGTCCTTGTTCAGAAATGCGCATGAGCCCTCCAGATAAAGTCTGTTTTGCCGCAATTATACTTTGACAGAGCGCAACGCCTAAATTGAACGCGGTCTTCCCGTCTCAGCTGGTGGGGGAGGCGTATGAAGGAACGCGAAGAACTGCAACGGCAACTGCTTTATCCACGGAGGACACGGAGAACGGCAACTTCTTTTTGTCCACGAAGGGCCGCGAAGGACCACGAAGAACGGCAACTGCAGAACGGTAACTGCAACACCTTTGTCCACGGAGGGCCACGGAGAACGGCAACTGCAACTTCCCTTTTTCCGCGAAGGGGCGCGAAGAACGGCAACGGCAACTTCTTTTCTTCCACGAAGGGCCGCGAAGAACTTCAACTGCAGAACGGCAACTGCAACTCCTTTTTCCACGAAGTACACTTCTCCTGATCGGCTGAAGGCCAAGAAAAGCAATTTCTGTGGCCGCTGCAGGTAGTGGTCGTGGGGCAGGAGAATTGGGCGGGAAACTGCGCGGTTCTGTTCGCGGGCGCGTGGGGGCGAGGAGAGAGAACGCCTAGGTTTGGCTCACTCAGGGTCGGTTGCTGGGTGGGGGTGGGTGGTTAGATGGGGAATGTGAGGGTCAGAGTTCGGTCTGCGACGAGGGTCAGGAATACCAGGGCCAGGTACAGCATGGAATATTTGTAGAGCGAGAGGGATTCTTCCCGGTTCACTTCGTGCCCGGCTTCGACGTGACGATAGAGCTTGACCACTTTGTGTATGAGGAAGATGTCCAGCAGGATGACGACACCGGTGTAGAGCCAGCCGGCTTCGTTGAGGGCGAGCGGCGCCAGGGACGCAAGTATGGTCAGGACGGCATACAACATCATTTGTTGCAGGGTACGTTTGCTGCCAAGGACTGCGGGCGCCATGGGGATGCCGACGGCCTCGTACTGATCTTTGACGAGGAAGGCGAGCGCCCAGAAGTGGACGGGTGTCCACATGAAGATGAGGACGAACAGCAGGACGGCCATCCAGTTCAGGCCATTGGTGACGGCGGCCCACCCCAGCAGGGGCATGACCGAACCTGCTACGCCGCCGATGACGATGTTTTGCCAGGTAGTCCGTTTGAGCCACGCGGTATAGACAAACACGTAGAACAGTAAACCGAACCAGGCGAGCAGGGCTGTCAGCAGGTTGGCTGTTTGCCACAGGATCAGAAACGCGCCGACGCTGAGCAGGAGTCCGAACAGGACGGCGTTGCGGACGCTGATGACGCCGGTGACGAGGGGTCTGTTGGCGGTGCGGCGCATCTTGCCGTCTATGTCCCGATCCAGCACCATGTTGAATACGCCGGCGCCGCCGGTGGCCATGTAGCCGCCAACGAGGACTCCGAGCAGGGGCAGCCAGTGGGGAAGACCGCGGGCGGCCATGAACATGGGGCAGATCGCTGTGAAAAGCAGGAGGGAGATGACTTTGGGCTTGGTCAGGGTCAGGTAGTCGCGCCAGGTGGCGGCGGGCAGGGTTGCAGTGGTGTTGATCATGAGGGCTGGACCTCTTTTGTTTGCCAGGGTACGGACGGTATTGCGCTGCCGGTGGGGGAAGCGCTGAGGGTCAGCCAACCGACGACGGACCATAGACCGAAGGCTGCTACGGCCATTGCAAGATGTAGAAGCTGGAGCGGGATTGGACCCAGCATGGCCAGATTGATTGTCCCCACGAGTAGTTGCACGGCGTAGACTACCAGGAGCAGATTGCGGAATCGGCGGACCTGGGGCGTGGGCTTGAGCCAGCCGGTCAGGGCGTGGCTTATCCAAAGCCAGACGCCGACTGCGATTGCCAGGAATGGATGCAGGATCCGCAGGCGGATAAGCGGATGGGCCTGAGCGCTGAAGTCGTCGGTCAGTCCCTCTTGCAGGGATTCCGGTGGGAACATGGTATTGCCCATGGCGGCGATGCCGCCTGAGAACATCAGAATCATCATCCCCAGCAGGCCTAGACCAATAAGAGCTTTCAGCCCGGTTTGACCTGTCCAGACTGGCGGCCAAGATTGGCCGGGATAGGCGTGGACGGTGGTGAGCGCAAGCGCGCCGACCAGGAGCATGGAGTTGAGCAGGTGGAATGCGACCAGGAGGCCGCGGGCGACGGAGACGTTGTCGCCGGTGAGTCCGGTGAGGACGGTGCCCGCGCCTATGAGGGCTTCGAACAGGAGGAAGACGGCAGAAATTATGGCGAAGGGCAGGAAGCCGGGCAGGTCGTGGCGCAGGCGGATGGCTTTTACGAGAAGCCAGATGCCCATCAGGAGAGCCACGCCGGAAAGGGCGCGATGCGAGAACTCTATCCAGGTGGCGAGGCCGTGGTCGAGAGGGAGGATTTCGCCCTGGCAGCGGGGCCAGTCACGGCCGCAGCCGGCGCCGGAGCCGGTGGCTCTGACGATGGCTCCCTGGAGGATGACGATTGTGTTGATGGATAGGGTGGTCCAGGCAAGGTGGGGGGCTTTCATTGGGGTGGGATTGGTGGTGTTTGGCATGGGTCTTGTGCAGGGACATATGGTCTTGGGGGATATGATGCCATAGGGCTGGGGTTGGGGGCTAAAATTAGTGCGGGGGAACTAGGAAGTGATGCGGGATTTGCAATGGGTCGTGACATGTTGCGGAGGCGAAAGCATGTGACAAGATGACTATCGAAAGGCAGTCTCGTTACGAAACAAACACAGCGCTGTAGCGCTCCTGCTTTAAGGAATCTTTTTCCCGCTCCCCTGCCATTCTTGCCCCAAGGCGAGCCACTTGTGAGATCCGTGGGGCGAGTTCATTTTGTTTCAGCAAGCCTTGAAACGCGCTCCGCCAGTCCGCCCACATTTTGCTCTCACTTCCTATCCAGGGAGACCCCGTTTGGATACCTGTCGCCTTAACTACATCAATGACCGAAATACCTGCCTCCAAAGCAAGTGCTGCTTTCTTCCCCCAAGCCCAATCTGGTTTTCCCACTAGTGGCGAGAGGTGGTACTGACTCAAAGTTTTTACATCGAGCAACTCCTGATAGAGGTCCAAGTCTTGGCCGACCAAGTGCCGAACTATTTTGTTAGCTATCCAGTTCGACTGAGCGGGAAGTGCCCTCAAGAGCGTACGCCGCTGCGGAAGGTCCATCGTTGGTATAACTGACTCCACCGCGATTTCTTCCGCGTGAATTCTAAGCCCATCGTGTCCTTGACCGATTAAAGTTAGCAACCACTGTTCAGCAAGGTCGTTATCGCTCACAAGAATTTTGCAGAGCCGATAGCCATAGCTTTCATGTCCATTTAAGAACGCCTGATCGTATAGACTAGAAATAATCGCTCGCCTCCACAAGCTTTCATTGACCAATTCCATTTCCCCTTTTTGCTTAGCAGACCAATAGCCAATTGCGGCCGCGGTCGGGACCCCCGACCGGGCGTCCCCCCTTAAGAGTGCTTCTAATGTTGCCTTAGGGACCCTACCGCAACTACAAAGATCATGGATGAGCGAAGGGGTATTCTTTGCGAGCGCGAGTGAGGCCGCTAGGAGTTCTGGAGAAGGTTCAAGCAATGTTAGTACAACGGAGACTGCAATACTTTGATACGTCCCGTCGGTTAAGAATTGATTCATTAAGGCAGTCCAGCCATTGTGTTTCTCAGTGGCTGCCCTTAAGAGAAAAGGATGAATCCAATTGCTCGGCAGACTATGTTGCATGAAAATTTCGGCTGCCTTTACCGGGTCTTCTGAAGAATCCGCAGCTATTCTACAAATCTGTTCCGCCACCCGACTTCTCCCGGCGTCAAATTCGGCCCGACGAGCTTCCGCCCAGATCCTTGCCAGCGATTCTGCTATTTTCTCGATAGGTCGATCCCCTATACCCAAGAGTTTTGCCACGGCACCTACTTGCCTCTCTTCTTCAACAAGATCCTGCCAAGAATAAAAGGCTTCAAAAATGGGATCTAGAGTCAAGTCAATTCTCAAGCGCATTGCCTCGACAGAGTCTTGAAGTCTATGCTGTATTCCTGGGTACTCACGGGTTGCCTCCGCGAGATCCCTCAGCATACATTCGGCGAACTCTCGTTTGACAGTTTCTGTTTCGTCAGAAAGTTTCACTTTCGGATCCAAGTGTAGCCGCCAGCCATTAATCAAAGAAAGCAGTTCGCTAAAAGGAACCTCCTCTCCATCTCCTATGACCTCCTTTACATAGGGCCATAGTTGAGTGAGTTCATTTAGAAGAGGACACATCAGCGTTCCTCTGGTAGCAGTAATGGTTCGCCCCGTGCCCGGATCAGTTGTCCAGTACTCGAACGTGGGCTTTAGTGCGAGACACATGGCTCTGGTGGCGACCATTGTTTGTCGAGTTTGTTTCCACCATCGGTGTGCCGTTGTTACAAGTGTTGCTCGCACAGATTGACTGTCTTGCCTTGCTCGGTAGGTATCGTTAATCCACTTCTCCAGATGCTTAATCGGATCTTTGTATATTACGTTACTTGCTTCGCCAGAACGATCGAGTAACTGCGTTATAGCCCTTGTCGGCAAATGGTGAAGTCCCGCTTGTGCAATTTCCTCCTCTTCAATTAGCTCAGGACGAGAAATAAGTGCATGCTCTGCTTCCGATGGACCCAACCATGCGTACTCTGACCAAAGATTCGGGAAATCAGCATTCTCAACAAGATGTAATAGATTGGGAATCTGCGCCCCAATTGAACTCGCCCTGATCAATGTCGCAATTGCGTCGATTGGATTCTCGACTATTTCAAGAAATGAAGTGTAATTTAGCGAACCTGCACCTCCGAAAAATACTTCCCTGACTAACACCCAGCGCATTTGAGCTGGCTCAACTGACAAAGCGTCGTTTTTACTTTCTCGGATGACCCCTGCTGTAGCTAGGTGGGCAAGCTTACAGCAAGTCTCGAATTCAGAAAGTCCGAGTAAACGCGCAACTTCGGACTGCCTTACACCTGCGTCTCCTCCGAGTGCGAATGGCGCCAAGAGTCGTTTCACATCAATATCAAGTGTTTGGCTCAGTTGGGAGAAAAGTTGGTCAACCAGGCCTTCGCCGCTAACCACTCTTTTGATATTGTCTTTCATACAGAAGTCTACAAGCGTGGCGGCGAGTCCCGGTCGGCCGGCCGCCTGCTCCCGAATGATAGCAATGAGCCTGTCCGGACCCTCTAGACCAAAAGACCTGATAATTCTTACCATTGTGTCCGCGTCAATCAAGTCGAGGTTGAGGACGTTTTGGTCGGCAAGTCGTAACGCACTCCGGACCGGAGCGACGCCTGATGTCCAGCAAGTGGCAATAATTCGAATGTGCTCTGCGTCAATCTCCTTCCGAAGCTGATCAAAGGTTCGAATCGAGTCCGGTTTGACATGTGCGTCATCAATGATCACTGCAGATGGCTGTAGTTCCCGGATGTCGTTTGCTAACTGCTCTCGATCTTCATCGACGAGAAATAGCGCCTTTCCTTTGTTCGCCAGAGATTGCAAGAGAAAAGTCTTGCCCGATCCTGGGCCTCCGACCACCAGACAATCACTCTGGCCTTTCTTAAGCCATTGAAACTCGCTGTCGCGTCCGAAGACGTGATCGCCAAGTCTCGGCCGTTCTGTTCTTGGAAACACGCTTAATGAGCGTGGCATTCCAGTCAACCCTAGGAGGCGTTTGCACCAAGAAGGGCTACGGTAAAGTAGATAGGCAAACTTAACCCTATCGTAAACCTGCAAAAGGGTTACTTCTAACTCCTGAGCAGTCTTGTTCAAATTGCTACGATTGGTCGGGGTAATTCTCTGTGACGTGGCAAAGAGTGCTCGGTCACCTTTCCAACCCTTGAGTCGTTGCCTCTGCACATTTCTTCTTAGGTTTCCACAGAGATCTTTGCCAGTCGTGACAATTAACGAAAAGGGGGCTTCCTCGCCATCTGCTACTGCCCCGTCAAAACCTTCGTCCTGCCCACCTGTAACGGGAACCACGGACCATCCATCCTGGTTAATAAGCTCGGCAGCGCACTGCTCGAACACCTCGTGGTCGAGGTGGCCATCAAGTGCTTGAAAAATCTGCTCGTGATAAGGATCGAGAGTGACTGCTTTTGCCATCAAATTTCTCCCAGTGAAAACTCTAGTCTTCGAACGTCAAACTGATGTGATCAACGAGAATGCGCAACAGGTCAACGGGGGCTCAGACGGGAAGGTTGGCATTGGCGCACATTCATTCGAATGTCTACTACAGGTGAACCCTTACCTTTAAATGGTTCAAGCGACTCTTCCATGCAAGGAGCCCTTCGTGCTGGAGTCTGCCGACAACTATACCTGGCGCGATTTCCTGTTCGGCGGCGAAGCTGCGGATGGCGTCCTCGCTGCGGTAGGCGTCGGTGTCGAGGAAGCGCTGCCAAGCAGACTGGGGAATCAGGAAATTCGCTGCCCATTTGTTTGCCTCTGCCTCATCTCCATCGTCTCCGTTCGTGTCTCCGTCGACGTAGACACTCTTCTTGCTGTGCAGAAGTATGTGCGCGGCTTCATGGAACAGGCTGAACCAGATCTGGTCGTCGGAGCCGTGACGCCCGCTCAGGGCAATCAGCGGCTTTCGGGGTGAGAGCCACCTTGCCGCTCCGCTCAAGCGCGTCTTGGGCAGTGGCTTTACGCACACAAGAGCAACGCCGGCTTCGCTGCAAAGATGGCGTGCTTCGACGAGGGCCTGAGGTAACTCTGCGCGTGTCAACTGGCGGACACTTCTTAACACTCTCATAAAGGTTGACCTGTCGTATTCCTCAATTGTTTGTGTCTCAGCTTCAATCTCCACGAGCCTGAGCCACGCTGCTAAGGCGAACTCGTCGCTGCTGAAGCTTGGTGAGTGTCGAAAGTCAACCGCAACGGCCTTGTATCGAGTCTGCCATACCTCTTTGGAGGCCACTCTAAAGAAAGAGAGCAACTCCGTTACTTTTTCGCCATCCGATTTCACCCTGCGAATCACACCGCGCTTTACCAACTCGTTGACGGGAAAGCTGCGCGCCCAATCGGAGGACGCTTCAGCTTCCCTCGCCTCTGCCTTTCGCATCTGATGCAACTGATAGTCTTTTTCCAGCCCGAGCCAGATACCGGCATCGACTCCCAACACTTTTTCAAATTGAAGCGCCGTCTCAGCTTCGACGGGAGCCTTCCCGGCAATGATCTCGCTGATGAGTTTCGGTGAGCGACCGCACCGGCGTGCAAATTCAGCCTGTGAGATTTCATTCACTTCAAGCCGCTCTTTCAGGACCCATCCTGGCGACACTGCGTAGTCGGGCTGGAATCGATTCGTTGTCGCAGCCATGCTTTCTCCTTCCTTGGGTGGGAGCCATTCACGTTCATGACCGCCGCCATTGTCGTGAATTTCGGTCAGCGCTCCTATCCAATAGCGCTTAGTGATAGTCGACCACTTGCAGGATCTTGATTGCGGTCACTTGATCCAGATCGATCCCTCCGTCCTTTTTGCGTTCAGGTGGATATTGGTTTGGTTCAAACACCAGTCTGAAGGGATGGACGAGGTCAACGGCGAACTGTTCATTTCTGTCACCCTTAAGCTGGTGTCTCCTTTCCGGAGGGGTTGTCGGGACCTTCGACAGTGTGCTGGCATTTCTTAGAACTCCGATGCGCGCCATAATTGTCAGCGCCATGCGCTCCCCATACTTTCTCCTGAGCGTTCTTTCCGAGCTGAAGTCTTTCTGAAGCCTTTGGGTTCTGAAAGTAATTTCCACGGGACAGATAAGATTAGGATGGAGGATTATCGTTACCTATATAGTAACATTTTTGAAACGAGTTGTCAAGAAGATTCGCAGGTGCGTTTTGACTGTCTTCGTACAGGCTTAGTCCTGCTCGCGACACGGGGCCCGGAGACATGGGATGCAGGCGATAGTCTTCCCCCGTCCATGAACGCGAAAGGAGGTGAAATGCGATTGCGGGGCATTTTCAAATAGAGAAAAAACTGCCTGATGAATGGCCCATGCATTCGTCAGGCTTGTTCCTGCCATTCTCAAATGCCATTCACCAACATATCATCCAGGAACTCGGAGGCAGGATCGACGCCGGAAGCGAGGAGATGGTCGCGGGCACGGGTGCAGGCGACGTAGAGGAGATGGCGTTCGGTGTTGTAGACATCTTCGAGATCGGCGTCGTCGGTGACCGTCTCGATACGGTCCTGTAGCGGCACGACCTCGTCGTCGCAGGCGATGACGGCCACGGCACGGAACTCCAGTCCCTTGGCCAGATGCATGGTGCTGACTGAAACGTGCCCTGCGGTTGTCTGCATGTTGCTATCGAGAATTGTGAATGGGAGTCCGGCCTTCTCGACGGCAGCCGTTGCCCGTTCGATCTGGTCTGTCGAGCGGACGAAGACGCTGATCTCATCTGGCGCCAAGTCCCCTTCCTTCAATTTGGTCAGCCAGCCGGCGACGGCCTCTATCTCTTCCTCGACCGAGTCGGAAACGACTATCGCCGGTTCGGCGCCATTGAACACGGAAATCGTGCCTGCGCGCTCTTCGGTGTTGCCGTCGACGTCGACGATGTCAGGGCCCAGCAGGAGGTCGGAGCGCCTCCTGATCTGATGGGAGGTGCGGTAGTTGACTTTGAGAGTGCGGGCCCGCCCACGAATTTCGATGCCTAGCGTCCGCCACGAGAAGGGCTGCTGGAATATGCGCTGGCCGAGGTCGCCGGTGAAGAAGAGAGCGTCCGGCTTGTCGGTGCCCAGGGCTCGCAGAAAGCGCAGTTGGGATACGCCGACGTCCTGGCATTCGTCTACGATTACGAAATCGAACGGCGACCGCTGCGTTTCACTAAACCGTTGTGCAAGTTGGCCGTACATCTGCGCACGGGTGATCAGGCCGTCTGCCTTCAGGCTTGCGCGTACGTTCTCGAAAATGGACCAGAGTTCCTTGCGCTGGGATTCAGGCAGACTGCGGCGACGGCCGAGACGTGGGACGACGCGATAGTCATCCCACGTTTCCAATTGCCAGGCGTCGACGACCCGCTCCCACTCCGTCAGCATAAAGCCCGTCGAAAACTTGCTTTCTTCGGCCGCGGCAGCCGCGTCTTCGATCTTTTGACCTGTTTCTTCAGGTGTTGCAAGCGCGAACTCCCCCAAGTTGAGACGATAGAGTCTTTTTCCCAGGGCGTCGATGGCGTAGACTTCGATGCGTTCTCCGAGGCGCGGCTCCGAGCTGATCAGAATACGCAGCTTGCTGCGGAGCGCGTTGGCCAACGTCTCCGAGAATGTCGTCAACAGAACGCGGGCGTCGGGATTGGTTCGGGCAAGATGGACGGCGCGGTGGAGGGCGACGATGGTCTTGCCGGTGCCGGCTGAGCCTGATACCCGGGCAGGCCCGTTGTAGGTCCGCTCGACCAACTCCCGTTGGGCCGGGTGCAGGAAGACGACCCATTTCTCCCACGGGTAGTCGAGGGCGCGTTCCCACTCTTCGACGTCGTGCATGACGCGGAAGCGGCGGCGGGCGTCGGGATGCTCGAACGGGTCGGTTTCGGGCGGGGTATGGGTAGGAAGCGGCGGTGTCCCGCCGGTTGCCAGCTCCAGCAGGGCTTCGGCGGCCTCGACCGGCAGGTGGTCGGCAAGGTCGAGGAGGCTGTTGTCGTCGGCGCTGCGTACATCGGGCAGCCACTCGGCCGGTACGCCGTAGTTGAGCAGTTCGTCATCGGTAATGTTGGCAAAGGGGAGCGGCCTGGGCTTTTCCACCTGCACGTAGACCGGGACCTCCTTGACCGTTTCCCGCACCTCGACCAGTTGAGCCGCGCCTGTCCTGGGGTGGGTTTCCAGACGGCGGCGCTGCGCCCAACCGTAAGCGTCGTCGTGGTGATCGACGTAGCAGAGCAGAAGGCTATTCTGCCTGCGGTGGACGATGATGCGGATGTCTGAACTGACGCGCACGGACCAGAAGTTTTTGTCACGTGCGCGGTCGAGCCGGTGGAACTGCAAGCTCGGACGCGAGGGATCGGTCTGCAGGTCAAAAACCGTGGTCTTGACCGCTTTCTGTTCGTCACCGCTCAGTTTGACAAGACTGTCGGTGAAGGTGTCGGCAATAAGGTATTGCATGGCTGCAGTGGTCAGTGGCTAGTGGTCAGTGTCAGTCTACCCGGAAAACTTTCATTACTTCATCGCCGAGGTGGTTGATGACTTTGACGGCGATGCGGCCGGAGTCGGGTTTATCAAACGGGCGGGAGGTATCGCTGCGCAGCAGCTCCCAGGCTTCGGCGTCGATCTGGGCTTTGAGCGTGGTCTTGAGGGCCTTGTAGGGGTCGTTTGCGCCGAGGAAGTAGGCGTGGCGCACGAAGAAGCTCTCGCCGTTGTAGTCGGTGTCGATGAACCAACAGGCGATTCCTTCGGGTCCGTCGCTGCGCACCTCGCCGGTGTTGGGATGGAAGACGTCGACGCCGTTGACCCGCACTTTGATCTGGCCGTCATCGGCGTCGAGAAGGTCGACGTCAGGCTCCCCGAAAATCACAAAGAGATTGCCCGTGCCGGTATTCTTGAGATCGGCGGCCATGTGGAGGTCGGCGTTCATGCGCGCTTTGAGCACGGGAATCTTGCCCAGCTTCTCGAATTCGGTGGTGTGGGCTTCGTAGTTGAAGGCACAGGCGATGAGCACGTCGAAGTCGCCGTCGGCGGCCTCGCGGGCGGCATCAACCAGGTCGGGGCGGGAGACGGTGCCGAATTCGGGGCCGATGAAAATGGCGGCGCGGCGCTGGATGCCGTGTTCTTCGCCGCCTTCGAAGTAGCGGCCTTCGGCGCAGACGTGGTGACCGGGCCAAGGGGTGAGGGAGGTGAATTCGATGCGGTCCTCTTTGTGGGCCTGCTGGACGCCGGCGGTCTTGAGGTTTTCGAGGATGATGGCGACGAAGTCGTAGACGCTGCCGTAGCCTGCCTGCCCTTCGCCGAAGGTTTCAATGAATTCGTCGTTCTCGTCGACGGCGAGGGTACGGTGGGGAGAGATGCTCTCAACGGTGAAGGGGCCGGCGACGCGCACTTTGTTGCGGTCCTCGTAGGGTTTGTCGTAGAGGTACTCGCTATCGGCTTTGTCCGCGATAGAGGCGTCTATTTCCTGCTGTCGGACGATGCGCTGTTGCCACCAGCTTTCGTGCAGTTGTTTGACATCTTCTGGCCAGTTTTCGTCGGCGTCGCGGGGGATCTCCCACTCCTCCCAAGCGGTGCCGAGGGCGGCGTTGAGTCCCTTACGCAGCGGTTCCAGCGTCTGCTCGAATTCTTCCCAAATAACATCGATTTCGGCGTTGTTGGCGATGGCGCGCAGGGTTATGTGGGGCACGCGTTCGTAAACGAAGCCCTGGCGGATGTTGCCGTAGCTGGCGCGCTCCGAAGACACCTTGCTCTCGATTTCGGCCTCTTTCAACTGACCGGCGATGCTGTCGGAGAGCAGGTAGTAGGGGTAGCGGGCGCCCATGATGCGGGCGCGTGCCAGGGCGAGGGCGACGCGGGAGGTGTCGATAGTGATCCAACGGCGGCCCCACTGCTCGGCGACGTAGGCGGTGGTACCGGAGCCGCAGGTGGGGTCGAGCACGAGGTCGCCGGGGTCGGTTGTCATGAGGATGCAACGTTGGATGATTTTCTGCGCCGTCTGAACGACATAAATTTTGTCCTCAGTGAATGAACCCGTAAGTGTATCAGTCCAGAGGTTTCCAATAGGAGTAACAGGGAAGTCATCAATGAACCTAATATAATTGAGGCTATTCTTGGCGTGCCCAAGGCGCATAGATCGGGAAAGACGTGTCATACCAACTGAGTTTGTCTTCCAGAATCCTCGACCAGAGTCGAAAGTCCGACCTTGGTCGTAATATTCATAGTTTGTTGTTTCGCTCCCACTTTGAGATGTAAGAGTATCGTGACGATATATTCTCACGTTAGGCCTTATTTTGGACCTATCAGACCGTTCTTCTTTCGTCATTGTAGTGCGACTGAAGTCCGGCAATTGAAGCTTAGAGTATTGCCCTCCAGCAGAAAAGCCTGCGTCCTTTTTCAGGAATGGCCTTCTGAACTTCAGCAAGTGTTTGTCTTTGGAGAACCAGAGAATATAATCCGACACTGAGGAGAGGTTTTTGTCAGTTTGGCTGCTAGTCTTCTGAATTGTAAGGAAGGAGACAAGATTCTCCTCTCCAAACACTTCATCTATTACCGCTCGCACGCGGTGAACATTTTCATCCCCAATTTGGACAAAAATCGATCCGCTCTTGGTCAGCAGGTCACGGGCGACGGTCAGACGGTCGCGAAGGTAGGTGAGGTAGGAGTGGATGCCGTCGCGCCAAGTGTCGCGGAAGGCTTTGACTTGCTCCGGCTCACGGGTGATGTGGTCGGCCTTGCCGTCGCGCACGTTGCGGCTGGTGGTGGACCACTGAAAGTTGGAGTTGAACTTGATGCCGTAGGGCGGGTCGATGTAGATGCACTGCACCTTGCCCCGCAGTCCTTCGCGCTCGGCGAGTGAGGCCATGACCTGGAGGCTGTCGCCGAGGACCATGCGGTTGGACCAGTTGGCGTCGTGCTGGTAGAACTCGGTCTTGGCGTCCTCGGAGGGCAGGCCGTTGAAGTCGGCGAAGAGATCGGCGAAACCGGGCTGGATGTTGTCGTCCTGCGCGCGGCGGGCCTGTTCGCTCTGCTGCATCAGGTCGTCGATGAGGACTTTGGGATGGACGCGTTCCTGGATGTAGAGCGGGGGCGCGTTGACGACGAGGTCGGACCAGTCCTGCTCGTCCTTGCCGCGCCAGACCAGTTGTGGGTCCAGGTCGCGGTTGCGGCGTTGGTAGGCGACGCGAAGGGGGGACTGGTCTTCTTCCTGCATGAGGGGCTGGTGTTCGGCGCTGGGGAGGTTTTTGCGGGTGGCTTCGGGGTGGGTGATGGTTTCAACGGTCCTGGTCTTCTTTCGACGCGCCATATATGTTGAGTCCTCTCTATTCATTGACAGTCTTCATTTCGTCACAAGGACGCAACTCAGCCCGCAGAGGGCCAAGAGCTATTCTCCGGTAATGGTTTTACCGCGAGCCTGGTGGTCACGCCGCGCGCTGCAGGAGCTTGCGATTCAAGTCTTCATGCGCGGCCAGCGACGAGATCATGTCGCCACCCACGTCGGAGAGTCGCGCCAGATCCATGCGCGGGATCTCGGTCTGGTTCGCGAATACCAGAATCGATTCGAAGCGGAGGTCGTGCCTGTGGAAGTGGGACAGCATGATCGTCGTCAGGCGCGCCTTGTCGCGGTTGGGCACACCGTAGAGGAACAACGGGATCTCGCTTTTGCTTTCGATGCGATAGTCCACTAGATAGGCCTGGGCATTAGGAACCTGGGGCTGGTAGTCGCGTTCGATCTTGGCGTCATCTATCAAGCTGGACAGGAGGTCGGCCAGATCGTCATAAAAGGTGGAGCCGACGTTGGTGCGCGAGAGCAGGGTCAGGTCGTAGACACGGGTCAGTGCCTGTCCGAAGGTGAAGAGTGCCTCAGGCAGACGTTCAGGCGGGGTATCCAAGCAAAATGCCCCCCCGTCTCCGTCCCAACTTAGTCCGGTCTCGCCCATGATGCGTTCGAGAAGCATACCGCGGGTCCCATCCATGAACGAGTCGATGTCATGCTCGTAGCTGATGTGCATGAGCGTATGTCCGCGATCGGACAAGCGGAGCCCGCCCGAAGCCGCCTCAGACAGATGGATTGGATAGCGGTCCCCGTCGGGGAACTCGAAGTGCGTTCGCACCATCACAACGCCGTCGGGGCGCGCGTCGACTCTCACGTCTTCGCAGAGACGCTCACAGAGCAGATTGCGGAGGGAATCGAGATCGATGGTCATCAGAGCAGCTTTGGGTTGTCACGTAGAGCCCTTAGTCCCGCCAGATTGAAGTCCTCTATCAGACAGGCCAGGGCACCTTCCAAGGTCTCAAACCGATTGGTCTCTTTCGCTTCGGATTCCGGCTTTTTGCCGGCAGCGATAGCTCTCTCCGAAGCGCGATGAATGTGTGTGTGGTAGGCGATGTCTCCATGTTCATGGCTCGGCCCGTTGTATCGCGCCAAAGTCAAAGGAGGCGCGCCCGGCGAATGGTATGAGATGCCACAGGAGAAATCACTTGGGTCGGCCAAGTTTTGACGTTGGTAAACCGAGAACCGGGCTTCTTGATCTTGCTGACCAACCGCTTGAAAAATGCGTTGGCTGTGCACAGGTCTCAATTTGGGCTTGTCCGCCCAGCGTGCGCCTGGATTGGTCACGCGCTTGGGCATCGACTCCAGGTCGGCGAGTTCCTTGTCTGTATAGGCTCTGGTATTTGCCATTCACGATTTCAAGATATGACAGACGAACCGCATGCACAGTTCATCACGGATTTCGGTTGTCGTCTTCGTAGCTGAAATACTACCAGTGGTTAAGGCACTTGGGCAAGCTAACTGCGGTGAGTACAGGCTATGTGGAATGAGCCAGCCATAGACGGCCTACCGCTCTGCAACGCTATAGACCCACGTTTTTGGCAATTGTACTGTTAAATGCCGCTTCCACTCCGGCTGCGAAGTCCGTCCCGATTTCGTACACGTCGGTAAACTCTTCGAACTTCCAACGACCGAACTCACCGGCGGCGTTAACGCCTGGCACCCAGTAGGTCTCCATCGTTGTCTTCTTTTCTTTGGCGTCTTCGCCGCGGTAGCCCTTGATCTCCACGACAAGGTTCAGGGGGTCGTCCGGGCCGCGGCCGTCGTCGACCTGGACGATGAAGTCTGGAATGTACAGGCGATTGGCCGAACCGTGCTTGTAGGGGACGGTGAAGCCCAGACTGTGGTTCTTGACGTAGGCACGCACGTGAGGATGCTCCTCGGCGACGCGGCAGAATTCGCCCTCCCAATTGCTGTCGAGGATGACCCAGTTGACGTGGCATTTGCTGGGGTCGGTCTTCCAGCGCAGTGCTTTGGAGGTACGGAAGTTGAGGAAGCGGGTGGACCCGACCGGATTGTATGGGTCGAGCAGCGCCTTGATGATGTTGCCATCGAGGTTCGTGCGCGTGATGGCGGCGGCGATACGATCACAGGCCATTTCTGCGAGCGGCACGAACATTAGCTGGGCAGGATAAGCGTCCCCTTTGCAGACCAGACACTGGTTGAGCCACTGGTTGGTGATCCGTTTCAGTCTGCCGAAGAGGTGAAGTTCAGCGGCGGCGCCGGCGTCCCGCCACTTTGTATTGATAAGATGTTTGGTCAGATGGAACAGGAGGGTTGAGCGCCGCAAGTCCTTGGTGTGGCCGAGGTTGAGGTCTACGCTTTCGCCGATGATGCCTGCGTTGGTGGTGTGGGACGGTCCGATCAGATCGGGTGTCAGTTCGAGTATCGAATCGTCGTTGAAGTCGGCGGTGAGCTGCTCTTTGGGCAGATCGACACGGTAGCCTGCGACGCGCGGGAAGCGGATCTCAAGATGGTCGCGATCGGGTCTGACGGCGATGACCTGGACCGTTGGGGGCGGCTTGTGCGGCTGCACAACGACGGGGCGGGCGGTGAAGTCGAACGGGACGCCAAAGACATCGGCGTATTCGACGTCAAAGAGGCCTTTCTCGTTCTGTTCGTAGGAGTAGCGGCGGAGCGCGCGGCCGACGACCTGTTCGCAAAGAAGCTGGGTGCCGAAGGCGCGCACGCCGAGGATGTGGGTGACTGTGTTGGCGTCCCAGCCTTCGGTCAACATAGAGACGGAAACGACGCAGCGGATCGAGCCGCCCAGGCGGCCTTCCTTGCCAACTGTGTTCATCACCTCTCGCAGCAGGTCCTGATCGCTGATATTGTCGGCCAGGCTCCTGTCTCCGGTACGCTCGATGATTTCGCGGCGGTACTGTTCGATCTCTTGCGCGGCCATTTTGCGGAAGTTGGTGTCGAGTGCCTCGCCGGACTCGAGTTGCTGGCTGTCTATCAGCACTGTATTGGGCCGGTGAAGGCGGTTGCCGTGCTCGTCGAAGTTGCGGAACAGATCCAGTTTTCCCTGCACGAATGATGCCGAGCCATCTTCGTTTTGGCGGTTAAATCCGGATACGTAGTCGAATACCAACTTGGAGGTGGCAGTGTTGTTACAGACGATCACAAAACAGGGCGGCACGGGGATCTCGGCATCGTCCCACAACTGATACGTCTGCTCATAGTGACCGTAGAGGGCCTCGAGTGCGGTCTGCAATTGCAGCGGCAGGTTTTGGGGATCCAGGCCGGTGGACTTGCCCCGTCCCTTCTTGGGCATATCGGGCCGGATTTCATCCCAGAGAAAGCGGTACATAGGCGCTTTGCCGTCGGGGATGTTGTCGGCGACGGGCACACGCGGCAGCTTGACGATGCCGCACTCGATGGCGTCCATGAGGGAGAAGTCGCTTGCGGTCCAGGGGAAGAGGGTGCCCTCGCGGTAACCTGAGCCGCGCAGGAAGAAAGGGGTGGCGGAGAGATCGATGACCTGGGATATGCCGACCTTGCGTTTTATCGTCTCCAGCCCGGAAATCCAGACGCGGGCAGCCTCGTTATTCTTTTTGGCTTCCTGCAAGTCTTCCCCTTTGGGTTTATCCTCATCCTCCTCGCCCTGCTTGCGCCGGTAGCAGTGATGGCCCTCGTCGTTCATCACGAGGATGTTCTTCAGGTTCATCAGGTCAGGCATGACGCGCTGGATCATCTGACCCTCGGTCTCCTGGGTCTTCAGTTGGCCTTCCCGTCCTTCCAGTAATCCACGACCTACTTTGGAGAGCTTCATACGCTCGCGCAGCATGAAGGCGTGGTAGTTGGTGATGACGATCTTGGCACGCTTGAGATCTTCGAGCATGTCGGCAGGTACGAGCTCCCGGCTGTTGTAGTAGCTGTCGGGATCGTTGGGCTGGAGCACGCGCAGGCGATCGCGGATGGTGATGCCGGGCGCGACGACAAGGAAACCGCGGGTGAAGTTTTCGCTCTGGGGACGGCGAACAGCGTTGATGGTCTGCCAGGCGATGATCATGGCCATGACTGTCGTCTTGCCGGCGCCGGTGGCCAGTTTGAGGGCGATGCGCAGCAACTCTGGGTTGGCTTCCTTGTTGGCACTGTTCAGGCGCTGGAGGATTGGCCTGCCTTGGGGTCCCATTTTGGGCGCGACCTCGGTCAGCCAGATCAGGGTTTCGATCGCTTCGATCTGGCAGAAGAAGGGTCGGTAGCTGCTGAACTGGTGGCTGCGCCAGTGTTGGAGGAGACGGGCGGTCTCAGGAGTTACGCCCCAGCTGTTGGGACTGGGAAGCCGCCGCCAGGCGTCGACGCGGCTGCGTATCTCGTTAACGGAGGCGGAGACATCGTAGAGCTGATCCTCGTCGGAAAGGCCGCTGCCGTTGTTGAGTTCGAGGCGGGCCTGTTGCGCTGTTACTTTGGTGAGCTTCGGCTTGGGTATTGGGGTAATGAACTCGGCACTGCGGCGGCCGTTCAGGATCTGATGAGTCGGCTGGCCGTCGGGGTCGAGTTCCCAGTACTGGGCGGGGTACTCGTAAGGGGAGTTGAGGATTGGTTGCTCGAAGAAGCGGTTTTGCACGGATTCCTCTGGGGTGGTCTGTTGTTGATTTTGTCATAGAGTGGATGGGGTATTATGCGAAGGATTGCGGGAGATGTCAAGCTTCTGGCTTGCTGGCAACGGGGACTTTAGATCTGTTCGCGGTGTTGTGCCAAGGTGGACGTTTCCACGCCGGCGAGACTATCAGTGGGTCGACGACTCTCCTTTAGGGAGGTGTTTCCTTTTGGCCGTCCCCTGTTCTATCCGCAAGAACCACATACGGGGAAGCAATTCAGCAGATCCTAGCCGTTCGCCTACAGTTTCGTTAATTCTGGGAAATAAGTCGCGTAGAAACCGCTGTCCCGTGTGAGAAAAGTGTCGGCGGCAGAAATCATCTTCCGCGCACTTCGTCAAGATAATCGTCGGTATTCCCCCCATTCAGGATGCCATAGACGCCTTCCACAGGATGTTTGGCAGGCGTCCGCTTTCGGATAAGCAGACCTTTCTCGGTTGGTGTAATCTCGACTTCAACATTGGGGTCCATGCCAAAGCGTTCTCGCAGATGTTTGGGTATGGAGATCTGCCCTTGTTCAGAAATATGCATGATGTCTCCAGGTAAGAATCTGACTTGCCTTGATTATACTTTGATAGAGCGCGGCGCATAAATCGAGCCGGACCAGCCCTTGCCCGCGGCGAACCTCTTCCCAGCATATGCCGGAACCTTTGAAGATAGAGTACACTATTGCGGAACTGATTTCGGGAGACTTACATCACCACCAGGACCTGAATATGCCTTCTACGCTTGATACATTTGCCAATCCGCCGACGGAGTTTTCGGTGCTGCCTTTTTGGTTTTGGAACGATGATTTGGATGCTGATGAGATTCGGCGGCAGATTGGGGATTTTGAGACGCATGGGGTGCATGGGTTCATTATTCACCCGCGGGTGGGGCTGCCGCGCTCTTTGGGGTGGATGTCGGAGGCGCTGCTGGCGTTTTATGATGTGGCGATCGAGGAGGCGGAGCGGTGGGGAATGCAGGTGGTGCTGTACGATGAGGGGATGTATCCGTCGGGGTCTTCGGCGGGACAGGTGGTAGAGGAGAATCCGGGCTATCAGACGCGCTGCCTGGCGGCGCGGGGGCTGGCGGAGGGGGAGGAGCCGAGGCTGCAGGCGGATGAGACGCTGGTGGCAGTGGTGAGGAGGCAGGACGGTGAACGGCTGGCGGTGATCGACCGCAAGATGGACGCTTATATTCGGGGGCTGCATTATATTGACGGCGGGCCCGAAGAGGATGAACCGCTGGCTGGGGATCTGCTCAATCCGGAGGCGGTGAACTGCTTTATCCGGCTTGTGTACGACAGATTCTATGAACGGTTTGGGGGGCATTTTGGGGGGCTGATTCCGGCGATCTTTACGGATGAGCCGAGCCCGGTGGGCAAGCCGCGGGAGCGCGGGGTGTGGCCGGGCACGACGGGGATTCTGGCGCATGTGAACCGGCTGCTGGGGTATGATTTCACGCCGCATTTGGCGGCGCTGTGGCATGATGATGAGCCGGAGGCGGAGCGCTACCGGGCGGATTATGAACGGGCAATCGCGCTGCGCATGGAGGAGACCTGGTACGCACAGCTGTACGATTGGTGTACAGAGCACGGGATTGCGCTCACTGGGCATCCAGCGAAGGCGGACGATTTGGGCGCGGAACGCTATTTTCATATGCCCGGGCAGGATATCGTGTGGCGGTGGGTGCTGCCGGACGATCCGACGGCGCTGGAAGGGGCGCAGTCGACGCAGGGCAAATGCGGCAGTTCGGCGATGATCCATACGGGGCGGCGGCGCAATGCGAATGAGCTGTGCGGCGCGTTCGGCCACGAGCTGACGTGGGAGGAGATGAACTGGCTGGCGGACTGGTGTTTCGTGCGGGGTACGAATATGCTATTCCCGCACGCTTTCTACTACAGTGTGCGGGGGATTCGCTGGGACGAACGGCCGCCGGACGTGGGGCCGAACAACGCGTGGTGGGGGCGGTACAAGAGCTACGCGGACCGCTGCCGACGGCTGAGCTGGCTGAATACGGACAGCCAACATGTGTGCGGGGTGGCAATCCTGGGCAAGGTGGACTGGCTACCTTGGGAGCCAGCGAAGGTCCTGTTCCAACACCAGCGCGATTTCAACTACGTGGAAGAGCGGCATCTGTGGGAGGACGCGGTCGTGGACGAGGGCGGTATCCACCTGGCCGGTATGCGGTACGAGGCGGTGCTGGCGATGCACGAACCGGACGCGCGGGCGTTGCCGGCGCTTCAGACACTGGCAGAGGCCGGCAGGCTACTGCGCTGCGGTCCGGATACGCCGGCGTCAGAGCTATTGGGCTTTGTCGATGGGTTGGTTGCGGCGGATGTCAGTGTCGAACCGGCGGCAGCGGCGCTGCGCGTGCGGCGCGTTCAGAAGGGTGGGCGGGACTGGTGGATGCTGTTCAATGAGGAGGGTGGATCGTTGGCGGGGAAGGTACAGCTAGCGGCGGAAGGTCCGTTCCTCCAACTGGATCCGTGGACAGGGCGAAATAGACGCTGGGAGAATAGCGGCCAAATCGCTCTCGGCGGATACCAACTGACCGTTGTCTGCACTGACCGGACGGACGCCGACTAGCTCCTTAATTCAGAAACAAAAAAAGGGAGCGACCCCTTTTGATTGACGCCATGTGCCCAAGGTCCGGGGGCGGCGACAGTCAAAGTCACTCCCTGCTAAGATAATCGGACCGACTCTTAGGCCACGCTCTGACGCCTAACAACGTTGCTGGCGGCAGGGCCCTTGGGGCCGTCCTCTATCACGAATTCGACCTGATCGCCTTCCGCAAGGCTGCGGAAGCCCTCCGACTGGATCGCGGAGAAATGTACAAAAACATCGGGTCCATCTTCCCGGGCGATGAAGCCATAGCCCTTCTGATCACTGAACCACTTCACTGTACCAACTACTTGCTCGCTCATGGCGTTAAAACTCCTGTGCTAACTGCGTTTACCAGATAAGGCGCAAAACAACCCGCACACTGACTGGTGATACTGCGTGAAAATGTTCCCCTGCCCGGGTACTTCCGGGGAACGTCCAACTGTAAACCTGTCAGAACACTAACTCATTTTGCTGTGCACAAGAATATTATAGGTTGGCATGCTTGTCAAATCGGCGAAAGGGTGGTTTGTGGGTCAGGTTCTTAGTTTTTAGTTTTCAGTTTTTCGTTTTTAGTGGGGTCCGCTCGTTCGGGGTGGATCTGCGAAGGGGCGCGGGGAACACCTTGAACCTTTTTGTCCACGAAGGGCCGCGGAGGGCTGCGAAAAAGGTCAAGGGCAAAACCTTTATCCACGAAGGGCCACGAAGGGCCGCGAAGAAGGTCAAGGGCAAAACCTTTATCCGCGAAGGGCCACTAAGGGCCACGGAGAAGGTCAAGGTCAGAACCTTTATCCGCGAAGGCCCGCTGAGGACCACGAAGAACATCTTAACATTTTTTTCCTGCGGGGGCCGCTTTGGCTCTTTTTCTCTTTAACGATTCGGGCTCATTCGTTTGGTCGGTGATGGATAAGGCCGGGCTGCAGCGACGGTGGCGTATGGCTGGGGCGGGGTAGTTGGGCTCTGGACAAGAGATGGTATGGAATTCTGGGAGGGGCGAGAGGTGGACTGGAGGCATCAGGTAGGGTAGACTTGGTGTTTTAGTGCTTTGGCCCTTTTTTGGTGCACAGTCGTCACCGCTGGCGGCTGGCCACTGTCCGCATTTCACCAGTTTTGGGGAGCCCCACCATTATGTACTCAGTACTGGCCGTCGATTTGGACGAGACGCTTCTGGCAGATGACAAGACTGTTACGCCGCGCACTGTGGCCGCGCTGGAGGCATGGCAGGCTAGCGGGCGGCGGATTGTTGTCGCGACGGGGCGCCCGCCGCGTTCTACCCGGATTATCCCCTCTTTCCTTCACGAATTCCCGTGGATTTGCTACAACGGCGCCTGGATCGAACAGCAGAGCAACGTCCTGTTTCAGACGGTGATCCCGGTTGAGGATGCGCGGCGGATTGTTGCCATGATCCAGTCGACGGCGCCGGACTGCCGGTTGGGGGTCGAGATTGCCGATGAGCTGTTCATCAACCGCGAGGTGGAATGGCCGGGTGCGCACTTGGTCAGCGATGTGCTGGCGCACACGGATCGGCCGGCGGCCAAGATTCTGACTTCGCTGGAGGATTTGGACGCGGGGCAATCGCGGCCGGACAACGGCCAAGTCACAGGCGTCAAGCCGTCCGAAAGATTGTTGCGCGAACTGCCTGCGACTTCGCGCGCTCTGATATCGCCCAAGTACGATTTGGTGCAGGTGATTCCGCATGGCGCGTCGAAGGCGGCGGCGCTGCGCTGGCTGCTCGACCGTTGGGGACTGGCGATGGAGGAGGTTATCTCGTTCGGCGATGACGTCAATGATGTTGAGATGGTGGCCGAGGCGGGGCTGGGGGTGGCAATGGCGAACGCTGTGCCGGAGGTCATTGCAGTGGCGGACCGGGTGACGGTCAGCAATGAGGAGGACGGTGTGGCGGTTGTGGTGGAGGAGTTTGTGTCTTGAGTGCCTACGGACTCAGTGATCCTCATTTTGGCGCAGAAAATAGTTTTTACGCCTCATACACATTTCAGTTCATTGCGCGCCTGTGTTGCTGGACGGAGTCTTCAGCCCTTCTTTGAAGAACGGGCTTAGCCCCAAAATTGGAACCTCACGCTGCCCACTGGCAGGCACCGGATTCGATGTCTCTCAGGGTAACTGTTTCCGGAATTCGGGGCAGTTGTTCGGAAGTAATCGGAAGCTCGCACCCATTTTGGCGCTCACGCTGCCCCACGAATGGATTGACTGTCAAATGCCTTACAGGTTATGATTAGAGGCATTCATACGTTCATGTCGAGGGATTTATGCGCATATCCAAACGAGGGCAAATTACCATTCCCAAGAGACTGAGAGACCAGTTCGGTCTTAATCAGGATGCGGAAGTTGAGATCACACCGACCGCTCGGGGACTGCTTATCCAGAAACAGACCTCGGCACCGCACCCGGTCGACCGTGTCTGCGGGATCCTTGATGGCATCTGCGACGTAGACAAATACCTAGAGGAGATCAGGGGTAGGTGATCACCTCGGTCGACACCAACGTTCTCCTGGACGTATTCATATCTCAAGCGTCGCACCACGCGCAGTCAGTAGACTGGCTGCGCACTGCCTACGATAGGGGAACTCTGCTTGTCTGCGACATTGTCTATGCGGAATTGGTTCCGGCATTTGGCGAGCGGGTCGCCCTGAACAGGGCTTTGCGGGAGATCGGCGTCACTCTCTCACCTATCAATAGGCACATCGCCTGGGAAGCCGGCACACGCTGGTTGCAGTACCGGCGGGCAGGTGGGCCGCGCAAAAGAATCATCACCGACTTCCTTATCGGTGCCCACGCCATCATATCGGCCGACGCCTTCCTCACTCGAGACCGCGGCTTCTACACCTCCTACTTTCCAGAACTAAAGAGTCTCTGACCGGCAACAGTTAGAGTTCTGTCATTTGCTGGGCCGAGTAGGCTGCAACCTATCGCCGGACTGGGCCGACGAGACCATGCCCAAACCTGCGCGGAGCGCTGCTGACAAAATACGGATCTTTTGATTGGCGCTTTCCCACACAGCATCCCACATGCTAGACTTTAATTCCCCCATATCCGGTTCAAAGCAGGTCTTTCGGGAATATCTGCTTTGGCAAGGCGGCGCAGAGAGAATACCGATTTACTCTCCATGATCCCTAAGGACATCTTAAAGGTTGAGGGCGTCACCCTCTCTTTTGGGGGTACTACCGTCCTCGACGAGGTCGACTTCGACGTACATGCAGGTGAGATTCGCGCCATTATCGGGCCCAATGGCGCGGGTAAGACTTCGATGCTCAATTGCATCAGCGGCTTCTACCGCCCGCAGCAGGGGAAGCTGCTCTTCGAGGGCGAACATGACCTGACGGGCGCCAGAAGGGTGGCGCAACTGGGTATCGCCCGCACTTTCCAGAACATCGGTCTCTATACATACCTGAGCGCGCTCGAAAATATGATGGCGGCGCGGCATATACACATGCGCCAGAATATGCTGGCGAGCGCGCTGTTTTGGGGCTTTGCGCGCAAGGAGGAGGCGCGGCACCGGGCGGTGGTCGAGGAGCTGATCGACTTCCTGGAGATCGCGCATATTCGCAAGACGATGGTGGGCGCGCTGCCGTACGGCCTGCGCAAGCGGGTGGAGTTGGGTCGGGCGCTGGCGCTGGAACCGAAGCTGCTGCTGCTGGATGAACCGATGGCAGGCATGAATGCGGAAGAGAAGGAGGATATGGCGCGCTTTATTCTTGACATTCATGAACGCCGCGGTGTGACTATTGTCCTGGTCGAACATGATATGACGCTGGTGATGGATATCGCCGATCGTATCGTGGTGCTGGATTTTGGCACCAAGATCGCGGACGGCGGGCCGGAAGAGATCAGGCGCGACCCGGAGGTTATACGCGCCTATTTGGGACAGGCTAGTTGAATGACTGAGACGAACGGCCCTGAGACGGTTCCCCAACATTTCTTGAGACAGGTCAGATCCCGCGGTGCCGGGGAGGTCGCGCTGCGCCACAAGGAGTTTGGCATCTGGCGGGAGTTCAGCTGGCAGGAATCCTACGAGCAGGTGCAGCAGTTTGGCCTGGGTCTGCGGGCGCTGGGCCTAGCGCGCGGTGATCATGTCGCGACGATTGGCGACAATGACCGGCAGTATCTGTGGGCCTATCTGGGGCTGCAGGCGGTGGGGGGCGTGCAGGTGGGGTTGTTTACCGACGCGACTGCTGAAGAGGCCGCTTATATCATCGACCACAGCGACGCCCGTTTCGTCCTGGCGCAGGACCAGGAGCAGGTGGACAAGATGCTGGCGGTGCGGGACCGCATTCCCAAGGTCGAGCGGGTTGTCTACTGGGATGAACGGGGGCTGTGGGAGTACGACGATCCCTGGCTCACGGCATACGAAGAGGTTTGCCGGCTGGGCGGGGCGCTGAACGTTCGGGAGCCGTCACGATTCGAAGAGGAGACGGCGCAGGGGCGCGGCGATGACCTGGCGATTCTCAGCTACACATCGGGCACGACGGGCCGCCCCAAAGGCGCGCTGCTCAGCCACGAGAACATACTCCGCTCGACCGAGGCCTTTACGGAGGTGGAACCGCTATACGACAGCGACAACCATGTGAGCCTGCTGCCGCTGGGCTGGATCGCTGAACACGCGTGGGGCGTTGCGCCGCATTGCGTGCATGGCATGGTATTGAACTTTCCCGAGAGCCCGGAGACGGTGCGCGAGAACGTGCGCGAGATTGCGCCGCAGCGGGTACTTTACAATTCGCGGCTGTGGGACGCGCTGCTGGGAACGGTGCAGGTGCGGATGGCGGAGTCTTCGTGGATCAACCGCAAGCTGTACGAGATTTTTCTACCTGTGGGCCTGCGGCTGGCGGACCGGAAGCTGGTGGGCGAGACGGCATCGCCCGGGTTGCGGCTCGCGTATCAGATCGGCGACTGGTGTCTTTTCCATCCGCTGCGCGATAAACTGGGATTCACGAAGCTACGGGCCGCGTATACGGCGGGCGGCGCGCTGAGCCCGGATGCAATGCGCTTTTTTCACGCGCTGGGTATCAACCTGAAACAGATATATGGATTAACTGAAGTGACCGGAAGTGGTACAATTCACTGGGATAATGATATCAAGTTTGCCAGCGTTGGGCGGCCTGGAGGCGGGGTTTCCGTACGCACGGCTGAGGATGGAGAGATCCAGATTGGCGGTCCGACCGTGTTCCAGGGCTATTACAACAACGACGAGGCAACGGCCGAAGCGATCGTTGAAGAGGATGGGCAGCGCTGGTTCCGCACAGGGGACGCGGGCCACATCGACGAAGACGACCACCTGATCTATCTGGACCGGATGAAAGATATGATCACGCTGGCCAATGGTGAGCGGTACGCGCCGCAGTTCATCGAGGGGCGGCTCAAGTTCAGCCCCTACATTCTGGACGTGATGGCTGTGGGCGGGCCGGCGCAGGAGTACGTCACCGCCTTGATCATTATCAACTTTGAGAATGTGAGCAGCTGGGCGGAAAGGCAGGGGATTGTTTTCACCACGTTTGCGGACCTAGCTCAGAAGGCGGAGGTGTGCGAATTAATCCGGCGGGCGGTGGAAGAGGTGAATGCGGAGCTGCCGCCGACGAGCAGGGTGCGACGATTTGTGCTGATGCACAAGGAGTTTGACGCGGACGAGTCTGAGATGACGCGCTCGCGGAAGTTGCGCCGGGATGTCCTATATGAGCGCTATGCTGATATGATCGAGACGATGTACGCAGGGCAGGAGTGGATTCACGTGCAGACGCAGGTACGCTACCAAGACGGAAGCGAGGGCGTGATTGAGACGGATCTGCGAATCGTGAACTGCAGTGGTCAGTGATCAGTTTTCACTGTGGGGGGCTATGTTGGCCGGTCTGATGCGTTCACTGTCCACGAAGGGGCACGGAGAACACCTTAAACCCTTTTTGTCCACGAAGGGCCACGAAGGGCCGCGAAGGGACACGAAGAACGTCAACTGCAACTGCAGAACTGCAAATGCAACACTGCAACACCTTTTGTCCACGGAGGACACGAAGGGCCACGGAGGGCCACGAAGAAAGGCAACTGCAGAAGGT
Source organism: Caldilineaceae bacterium (assembly GCA_963662575.1). Lineage (GTDB taxonomy): Bacteria > Chloroflexota > Anaerolineae > Caldilineales > Caldilineaceae > Bin5. The sequence goes on along the minus strand of OY759723.1, from coordinate 2,009,647 downwards.
CAACGGCAAACCGCTTTATCCACGAAGGGCCGCGAAGAACACCTTTTTGTTCGCGGAGAACACCTTTGGCGCCGCAGACTATGGTTGCAGACTTTGGTCGCAGTCTGTGGGCGTAGAACACGGGTATCAGGCGAGAAACGGGCCATGGCTGCCCGCAGACGTGCTGCATAGGTCACATTTTCAATGGTCTTTACCGAATTTCAACGACTTTTAGTCACTAACGACAAGCTACGACGATGAATTGGCCGCTGGTACCGCAACAATTTGTGACGGGACTTCTCAACGGGGGAACGATTGGATTGATCGCGTTGGGAATCGTGCTGATCTACAAGTCGTCGGAAGTGTTCAACTTCGCGCACGGCCATCTGGTGATGTTCGGCGCGTTTTTGACGTGGTGGTTCACGGGCGGTGGGGCGGAGCCAGGCGGCGCGGTGATCGACCTGCCGTTGTGGGCGGCGCTGATCGCGGCGCTGATTGTCTCGATGGGGATTGGCCTGCTGATCGAGCGGTTTGCGCTGCGGCCGATGACGGGGCAGCCGTTGCTGGCGATCATGCTGATGACGCTGGGACTTTCGCAGCTGTTTGAAGGGGTGACGGCGATTCTTTTCGGCGTGGAGTTGAAGAGCAACTTCCCGGCGCCGTTTTCACCCAGCGACGTGTTGATTATTCCTTTTCCAGGCGCGTTCGGCGATGCCATTCGCCTGAAATATACGCTGGTGGCCACGTTTGTGGTGGCAACCGTGGCGGCAACGCTGTTCATCTGGTTTTTCAACAGCACGAAGACCGGGCTGGCGATGCGGGCCACGGCGGAGGACCACGAGGTGGCGCGCTCGGTCGGTATAAATGTGAGCCGCGTTTTCGGCCTTTCGTGGGGGATCGCCGGGGTGATCGCCACGTTGGGCGGCGTGCTGCTGGCGACGGTCAGCGGTGTGAGTCTGAATCTGTCGACGGTGGCCCTGATCGCGTTTCCGGCGATTCTGCTGGGCGGGCTGGAGTCGCTGGGGGGCGCGCTGTTGGGGGGCTTCGCGATTGGTCTGGTGCAGGCGCTGGTGCAGGCGGCGCGGTTGATTGAAGTGCGGAACTCCTCTGAAATCGCGCCCTACCTCTTGCTGCTGGTGGTTCTGCTGATTCGCCCGGAAGGGCTGTTCGGGCAGAAGAGAATCGAGAGGGTGTAGGCGGTGGCGATCTTACGACCTGCGGGAGACTTTGACCGCTCGTATGAACAGGATATGGCGCTGCTGCGCCGGCCCTGGCACTACTGGCTGCTGGGCATCAGCCTGCTGGCGGCATTCACTTTGCCGCTGTGGGGCGACGCGTATCTGATCAGCACGGCCAATCAGATCGCGTATACGGTCATCGCGGTGCAGGGTCTGAACATCCTGACCGGCTATACGGGCCAGATTTCACTGAGCCAGGCGGCTTTTATGCTGGTGGGCGGGTACGCGTCGGCGCTGCTGGTTATTCACGCCGGTCTTTCTTTTTTCATCGCGCTGCCGCTGGCGGCGCTTGCTGCCGGGGCGATTGGGCTGATCTTCGGGCTGGCGAGTCTGCGGGTCAAAGGCTTCTATTTGGCCTTCGCCACGCTGGCGGCCCAGTTCATCATCCCGTGGTTGAGCCGTCACACGTTCAAAGAGTATCTTGGGGGCACGAGCGGCGCAATCGATGTGCCGGTTCCGCAACTGGGCACGCTTAACTTCGGCGAGGTTAGCAACTTCTTCTATATCTCGCTGGTCGTTCTGCTGATCACGACTGTCCTGCTGTTCAACATCTCGCGCACGCGGCTGGGCCGGGCATTCGTCAGTGTGCGGGACAACGACCTGGCGGCGGAGTTGCTGGGCGTCAATCTTTTCACGTACAAACTGCGGGCCTTTTTCATCGCGGCGATGCTGGCGGGCGTGGCGGGCGCGATTAAAGCCCACAGCCAGCGGGGCGTCGGCACCGAGTTCGGCTATGGGCTGAACGAATCGATCATCTTCCTGGGGATGCTGGTCATCGGCGGCCTCGGCTCCAATCTGGGCCCGTTTCTGGGGGTCGCCTTCATCATCCTGCTGGAAGATCTCTCCAACCTGCTGGGGGGAATGCTGGCCGGGGTCTTTCCCGAACTGTCGGGCCAGCTTCTCACGTCCTTCCGCCCGATCTTTTTCGGCGCCGCGCTCGTGCTTTTTCTGATTTATGAGCCGCGCGGACTGGCACACCGCTGGCAGCTTCTGAAAGCAGGCTGGCGGCTGCGTCCATTTGCACGTTGACGGGAACTGCGGGGATAGTGCGGCGCTGGCGTGGCATAGTTTTGGAGGGGGGCGTGGAACTGCAGTGGTCGGTGGTCAGTGGTCAGTGGTCAATGGCTGGAGACAGGTGCGACGCTGGCGGGGGGTGAGCGGCGGTATCACACACACGCTGGCACCGCGACGTGACTGGTTTTGGAGGGGGGCGTTGCGGGGGGTGTCCCCCCGCACAAGGGAGGGCCGTAGGCCCGACCGTCAAAAAAGGGCGTAGCCCCTGGCGGCGGCGGGGGTTTGCCGACGCCAGCCCTGAGCCGCCTTAGCGGCGAAGGGTGCGCAGGCCCGCCTTAGCGGGCCGGAGCCGCCGGAGGGCGTCCTCGCCCGCAGGCGTACTGCAGGAGATAGGGGATAGGGATTAGTGGTTAGTGAGAAACACGTTCGGTTGATCACCAATGGCGGCGAATTGTCTTTGGCTGAGTTGTTACGGGAAGAGTTCATAAAGGAATATAATTCAAAGGAGAAAATCCACATGAAAAAGTACCTATCTATCACATGCATTTTGCTCATTGCTTTGGTAGCGGCGGCATGCTCGCCGGCGCCGATCGCGGAAGAGCCGATGGCCGCTGAGGAAGAGCCGACGGCGGCGGCGCAGGAAGAAGCGATGCCGGCACCAGAGGCGCCGATGGAGATCGTGTGCGAAAACAGCTACGACGGTGAGACCCTCAGACTCTACCAGCAGGCGGGGCTGACCGGCCCGCTGGCAACGCTGATGGGAACCGGCTTCATCGGCGGCACGCAGGACGCGATTGAACAGATTAACGCGGAAGGCGGTGTCTGCGGGGTGATGTTGGAAATGCGGCTGGAGGACACGCAGTACGCCCTGGAACAGGAAGTGCAGATCTATGAGCAGTTCCGCGCTGAGACACCGAAACCCCTGTTCATCTTGACAACCAACAGCGCGGCGACGATCGCGTTGAAGGACCGCGTGGTCGAGGACGAGATCGTCAACATAGCCACGGGGGTCCATGCACAATCGCTTTATGATCCGCCCAACGGCTACACGGTTGGCCTGGTGCCGATCTACTCGGACCAATTCGCCGGATTTTTGCGCTTTGTGCATGACAACTGGGACGACATGAAGCCCGAAGGCGCGGGCGATGAGATCACCGTCGGTGTCATTGGTTGGGCGAACGCCTTCGGCGCGGGCGCGACCACACCCGAGGCGCTGGCCTTCGCCGATTCATTGGGCATCACGGTGCTGCCGCTGGAGGAGCAGCCGATTGACCCGGCCGCGGACGTGACCGGTCAGCTGCAGAATCTGCTCGTCAATGGCGCGAATGTCATCTACATGCAGTCGATCTCGTTCAGTGTTGCCCAGGTCATCGGCACGCTGCACGCGCTTGGATTCTACGATCAGGTGGTGCTGGGCAGCGTCAACTGGGGTATGAACCGTGATATTTTGAACATCCTGGGCGCGAATGCCCCTCTTGCCGTAGGCTACTACGGTATCTTCCCTTATCTGTGGTGGACCGATACCGATGCGCCCGGTGTGCAGCAGGCGCTGGAGACTTTCGCAGCGAAAGGGTACCCTGACACGGACAAGGCATTTACCTATCTGCTCACTTACAGTAGCGTATTCGGGATAGCGGACATTCTGACCGTCGCCATGAACAACGTCGGCTTTGACGGCTTGACCGGGGCTGAATTCCTGAAGGCTATGCAGCAGATGGGGATAGTCAGCTCAGCCGGCGTGTTTGAGATGAATGTGGAGGGCAGTAACCGTGCGCCCAGCAGAGCACAGATCCGGCAGGCGCGGATGATGGAGGACGGAAGTGTCGACTTTGTCGTCGTCCAGGATTTCACGGCCTTACCGGATATGCGGCCGGCGTCAGAGTAACTACAGTGGATAGTGGCGAGGGGAGAGCATTCAGATTACGCCCCTGGCCACTATCCGCTGGATTCCAGATGCTGCAAATCAACAATATCGAAGTCGTCTATAGTGATGTGATTCTGGTGCTGCGGGGCATCTCGCTGGCTGTGCCGGACAACCAGATTGTTTCTCTGCTGGGTGCAAACGGGGCCGGTAAATCGACGACGCTTAAGGCGATATCCGGCCTGCTGCGCACCCAGCAGGGTGAGGTGACGCGCGGGAGCATCGAGTGGGACGGCGAACGGATCGACAGGAAGTCGCCGGACGAAATCGTTCAGATGGGGATCGTGCAGCTGCTGGAGGGGCGAAGGCTGTTTGAGCATCTGACGGTCGAGGAGAATCTGCGCACGGGCGCGATCTTTCGAAAGACGACCGACGCGGCCCTGCGGCAGGATCTGGACGAGGTATATGGCTATTTTCCGCGCTTGGCGGAGTTTCGCGGACGCACGGCCGGTTATTTGTCGGGGGGCGAGCAGCAGATGGTCGCGATTGGGCGGGCGCTGATGGCGAAGCCCAAGTTAATGCTGCTGGACGAGCCGAGCCTGGGGCTGGCTCCGTTGCTGGTGCAGTCGATCTTCGAGGTTATCCGGCGCATCAACAGCGAGTCGGGTGTGTCGATGCTGCTGGTGGAGCAGAACACGAATGTTGCGCTGCGGTCGGCGGCACATGCCTATGTGATGGAGACAGGGCGGATTGTGCTGGACGGCGCGGCGGAGCAGCTGGCGGAGAATGCGGACATCAAGGAATTTTATCTGGGGTTGACGCAGGTAGGTGGGCGTAAGAGTTACCGGGATGTGAAGCATTATAAGCGGCGTAAGCGGTGGCTGGGGTAGGAGGGAGGGGACACCTTTTCCACGAAAGGCCACGAAGAAAACCTTTAACACCTCTTTGTCCACGAAGGGCCACGAAGGACCACGAAGAAAACCCTAACACCCTCTTTTTTTCCACGAAGGGCCGCTAAGGGCCGCGAAGAAGACCCTTAACACCTTTTTGGTCCGCGGAGGACGCGGAGAACGGCTTTTTTGGGTTGCCGCGGAATATGATTTTGGGACAGGAGTGTCAGGTGAGGAGCGGTTCGACTTTGCCTGGTGGGGTCCTGTCCTTTTATTTGCGATCTTCTGCGGATTTTCGTGAGCTCTAGTGGTTGATGGGCTGCCAGCCGAGGGCGGGCGCGACTTGGGTTGCGACTTGCTCGAGCATCTCGAGGATTCTTTCGAGAGGTGGGTGGATGGGGTCGAATTGGAGGATGAGGTCGGTGGTGTAGGGCAGGACACGGTCGGCGCCGAGGCGGGCGGCGACTTGTTCGGGGGCGCCGTAGGCGATGTGCACACGCTGGCAGAAGCCCTCCGGGGAGAGATCGGGCGGGATGCCACCCAGTGCAAATTTTTCGATTTCGTCCAGGGCGGCCTGGCGGCTGCTGCCGAGATAGATGCCGCGCGAGAGGCCGATGCGGGGCGGGCCGGGGCGGTCACCCCAGGCTGTGCGGTAGGCGATGGCCACCGGCTCCTGTTCCTGGCCGGCGGGCTGGTCGCCGCCGCCGGCGGAGCGGCTGAGCAGGAGGCCGGCGCCGCTGTCAGCTGCGTATTGGGCGCCGCGCACGCTTAAGCCGCTGAGCCAGAGACGGTCGCCGAGGGTGGGGGCTGGCGGGCGCAGGCGCTGACCGTCCTCTCCGAGGGCTTCGCCGGCGAAGGCCTTTTTGAGAGTGAGCAGGCCGGCGGTAGTGCGCTGGTGGCGGCTGTCGATGTCGACATCGAAGGCTTCGAACTCGTCGGCGTCGCTGCCGCTGCCCACGCCCAGTTCGAGGCGGCCGTTGCTGAGGGTATCGACGACGGCGGCGTCTTCGGCGACGCGCAGCGGATGTTCAAAGGGCAGGACGATTATCGAGGTGCCCAGGCGCAGGCGCTTCGTGCGTTGGGCGACGGCGGCGAGAAAGGGGAAGGGGGAGGGCAGGAGGCCGCCCATGTCTTTGAAATGATGCTGGGCGACCCAGATTGCGTCAAAGCCGAGCTGGTCGGCGGCGTCAAAGATCTCGAGACTTTCCCGGTAGGCCTGATCAGCATCTGCGCGGCCGCGCAGATGGCTCAGAAAGCCGAGGCGAAAGGGATTCGGCATAGACTGTATCCTCGCTATATCCTCACTGTTGTTTTGGTTCCAAGACCCGTTGCCAGGTTTCTTCATCGACATTGCCGCCGCAGATGACGACCGCCAGGCGTTTTCCGGCGAAGCGTTTTTCCGTTTTGAGGAGGCTGGCCACGGCTACGCCGGCGGCGCCTTCGATTATTTCGCTGTGTTCACGGTAGATAAGCCGCATGGCGGCGGCGATCTCCTCTTCGCTGACGGTCAGCCAGTGGTCGACATGCCTGCGGCAGAGTTCGAAGGTGATGGTCTGCTTCTCAATTCCCCCTGCGCTGCCGTCGGAGAGGGTTGGCAGGCTGCTCTCTTCCTCGACGATGCGGCCGGCGCGCACGGAGGCGAGCATGACGGCCGAGTTTTCGGGCTGGCAGCCGATGGTCTGCACGGCGCGGCTGGATCCCTTCAGACAGCTTGCGACGCCGCCCATGAGCCCGCCGCCGCCGACGGTGACGAAGACGGCGTCCAGTTCGGGCTGCTGGTGTAGGAGCTCGACCGCGATTGTGCCCTGACCGGCGATGATGTGCGGGTCGTTATAGGGCGAGATGAAGAGCTGGCCGCTTTGCGCTGCGGCTGCGCGGGCGCTGATTTCGGCGTTGAGGGCATCGCCGGGGACGCGGCAGAGAGCGACCGGAAAGGCCTTCAGCTTTTCTATTTTGCGGGGGGAGGCATCCTCCGGCAGGTAGATGGTGGCGGCGATTTCGAGTTGGGAGGCGGCGCGGGCGACGGCCAGTCCGTGGTTGCCGGTGGATGCGGTGACGACGCCGCGTGCGCGGTCTTGCGACGAGAGGTTGAGGAGTATGTTGGTTGCGCCGCGCAGCTTGAACGAGCCGGTGTGCTGGCGGTTTTCCAGCTTGAGAAAAACTTGGGCGCCGGTGCGTTCGGACAGGGCGGGGGAGGGGATCAGCGGCGTTTCGACGATATGAGGGCGAATGCGGGATGCGGCCAGCCGGATACGGTGGGGAAGGTCGGTGGCAGAGGCGCCCGCAGTGGCGTCCACGGTGGCGGTATGGCGCTCCACAATTTCCGATGCGGTGATCTTTGCAGTGCTATTTTGGCGCTGGCGACGGGTCGACGCGGCCATCTCTTGCCGTAATCCTTGCTTCGCTTGGGAGCTATAGCCCCACTGATGTGCTAGAATGGAAAGTTGTGCAGTTGACGTCATTCTAACATATTCTTTCCCACCAGCCCGCTGGTGCGAGCGCGTTGTGTTCAGTTCAAAGAGGCAGGACACGCACGCGGACCGGACTGCGCCCATGCCCCGGTCGGAAGGGCAATCCAGGAGACACTTTCTTATCATGCGAATTGCGATTCTGTCAGACATTCACGGAAACTGCGTGGCGCTGGAGGCGGTGCTGGCCGATATTGAATCTGACGAGCAGGAAGGCGTTGACGGGTACTGGATTCTGGGGGACCTGGCGGCGGCGGGTGCGCAGCCGTTGGAGGTGATGGAGCGGGTGCTGGGCCTGGCCAACGCCCGTTTCGTGCGGGGCAATTCGGAGCGATATCTGACTACGGGAGCGAGGCCGCTGGCGACACCTGTGGAGGAAGTGACGGACCTTTCGTTGCTGCGCGCCTGTATAGGGATTCTGGAGTCATTTGCGTGGACCGCCGGGGCGATAGCCGCCGGGGGCCATCTGCCCTTTATGTTGGGTCTCCCGCTGGAGGAAAGGCTGACGCTGCCGAATGGCAACCGTGTATTGCTGGTGCATGCGTCGCCGGGCAGAGACGATGGGAACGGTTTTGTGCCCTGGTACAGCGATGGGGAGATGAGCGAACGGGTAAAGGGCTGCGAGGCGGATCTTGTGTGTGTGGGACATACGCACTGGCCGCAGAATTTCCATCTGGACGGTGTGCATGTGGTCAACCCGGGCAGTGTGGGCAATCCGCTGATTCCGAGCCTGCGCGCCACTTATGCCATCCTGGAGTCAGACGGAAATGGGTACAGGGTGGAGCACCGGGCTGTGGAGTACGACAGGAAGCTGGCTGAGCGGAAGGCATGGGAGGTGCAACATCCGCAGGCGGAGTTTATCAGCAGCTTTCTGCGGGGGGACCGGGCACGATCGTGGGGTGAGCCGGAGGTGCTGCGATGAGCGAGCGGCCAGGCCAGTTTGGCTTCGAGTATTCCAGTATTTTTCAGGACGAGAGCGTGGTGCGGGCCTACCGGTACCGGCCGCAGTATCCGGCGGCGACGTTCGGACTGCTGGCTGATCTGCTGCCGGCGAAGCGCAGGCCGCGAGCGGTTCTGGATGCGGGTTGCGGGACTGGGTTTGTGGCGCGGCCGCTGGCGCGGCTGGTGGAGCGGGTCGATGCGGTGGACTTTTCGGCGGCGGCTCTGCGGGAGGGCAGAAGGCTGCCGGGTGGCGACCACCCGAATTTGCGCTGGATCGAAGGGCCTATTGAAACGGCGGATGTTGATCCGCCCTATTGCCTAATCACGGCGGGGGCCAGTATGCACTGGTTCGATTGGGATGTGGTGTTTCCTCGCTTTACACGGTTGCTGGCGGCGGATGGGCTGTTCATTGCGGTGGGGATGGCACATGAAAGGCCGGACTGGATGCGGACAGAGTTGGGGCCGGTTCTGGCGCGCTATTCGATGAACCGGGAGTTTGCGCCGTACAGCGCGGCGGGGATTCTGGCTGAGCTGGAGGAGCGGGGGCTTTTCCGGTTGATGGGCAGCGCGGAGACTGAGACGGTCGAATGGCAGCAGCCGATTGGCGAGTGGGTGGAGAGCATTCATGCGCGCAATGGGTTTTCGCGGGACCGGATGGACCCGCGGGCGGCGGCAGAGGCTGATGCGCTATTTACGGAAATTGCGACGCGAAATGCGGACGGTGGGGACGGCTTGATAACGCATCGTTATGCGGGCAAGTTGTTGTGGGGGCGCCCTTTGCAGGCGGATTGATAGACGGGGGGGACTGGAGAGCTTCACGCCCAAAGCATACCATCTTCATCGCGTTCAAGCTCTTCGTCGACGGGGAGGGCGTTGTCGGCGGCCAGTGCGGGCTGCTCGTTCTCGAACCATTTGCGCCACTCGTCCGGCGCGTCGACATCCTGGCCGCCGTGTTCGGTGCGACGGGTGCGCACGCGGAGCATCAGGGGCGTGTTGACGCTGGCGCCGCTGACGATGACCTGGCCTTTGCTGAGGGCGGGCAGCTCTTTGAGCATGTCGCGGCCGACGCTTTCGACTGATTCGGCGATGCGATTCTGGTCGATGGGGTTGGTGATGCGCATGATGCACTGGGTCATGCACTGGCTGAGCACGTCGCTGTCGAGGCGGCCGGGGCGCTGGGAGATGAGGCCGACGCCAACGCCGAACTTGCGTCCCTCGCTGAGTATGGTCTTGAGCACGTCCGAACTGACAGCGTCGGCATTGGCGGGCGCGAAGTTGTGGGCCTCTTCGAGCAGGCTGAAGACGGGGAAGGGCAGATGGCTGTGGTCGCCCCGTTGGTGCTTTCCCTGTTCGGTGTCGATGCGGGCCTGATAGACGCGGCGCAGGAGGGTGGCGACGATCACCTGTTGCTGCCGTTGTTCGACTTCATTCAGCTGGACCAGCGTACACATCCCCGGCTGGAACAGCTCATCCAGTTCGATGTTTTCAAAGTCGTGGAAGATGCCGCTGCCACCGAGGGCGGCGCCCAATCGCCAGATAAGGGCGCCGGTGGTGGGGTCGTCATCGGTTGTCTCTTCGTCACCCTGCGCGCCGTCGCCTACCTCACGCACTGCCATATAAAACTGCTCCAAGGTATATCTGTCTTCGCCCCAGGTGCGTTGGGCGTATCTGAAGGCGCGGCCCAGTTGGTAGTGCATCTTCTCGGACAGGTTTGTCAGCAGATAGCGCAGGTCGGGCAGGGTGAGGCTGCTGATACGCACGCGCAGATCGTGCGGGCGGAAGATACGGACCTGCGGGCTGTAGCCGCCGTCACGGAAGATTGGCTGATTTTGGGTCTGCTGGAGGGTATCGTACTCGCCGTGTGGGTCGATGACCAGTATCGCGGCGCGGTTGTAGGGCATCAATAGTTCTTCGAGGAGGACGCCGGCCAAGTAGCTTTTGCCGCTGCCGGTGCTGGCGATTATGGCGAGGTGGGTGCTGGTGAAGCCGCGCACATCGAGGGCGACGGGAACGGCGTCGAGGTCGCGGCTGAGCAGATCGCCGATGTGGGCGCTGCCGACTTCGCCTTGGCGGCCGCGGCTAAGCAGTTCGGTCAGCATCTCGTTCTCGGCGATGAAGATTGGCGCGCCGCCCTGGGGGGGCACGCGCGGGTTGGTGAAATCTTGAAGGAAATCGTTGTAGTAGCCGAGGACGGTGACGGTGAGCTCGAAGAGTTCGGTGGCATCGCTTTCGTAGCCGAGCATGGCGGCGACGGTTTGGGGCGGCACGGAGGGGTCGGCCATGAATGTGTCGGGGAAGAGCTTGACAGCGGCGCGGGCGGTGATGCGGCCGAGGATCTGGCGTTCGCTGCCATCGACGGGGGCGGTGTAGTAGACGAACTCACCGTGCTTCAACTGCCTCTGTGGGTCAGGCGCGATGAAGGTAAATTCGTGGAGGGTTTCTCCGGGTCCTTTGACGGTGCCTACGGCAGTTTTTAGTTTTTCGTTTTCAGTTTTTAGTAACGCCATTTACTTCTCCCAAACGCGACTGCCGAAAGCGAGAAACTGATTACCGAGACCTATTGTCAGGGCTCAACCGGCGGGGCGCACAATGGACTTCCAGGCTACGTTGTCGCGCATGACTTGCAGGATGGCCTGTTCGTGGGGGAAGAGGCTGCCCAGGCGGTCGATGATCTCCAGCAGGAGAGCGGGGACCAGCGGGTTGTTGAGGGCGAGGAGGGTGGCTGCATAACGCAGAGTCAAGCGACCGCTGGCGTCGCGGTGGAACTGCTGGACTTCGTCGTCAGTCAGATTGCGGACGTCCGCACTCACCTCGGCGGCCAGGCGCGGGGTGCCCTGCTGTGGGCCGTCGTTGTCTTGCCAGCCGAGGGCCAGGACACCGACCAGCATGGCGGTCTCGTCAATCAGGTCCGGGCTGAACACGGCCTGCTCCGCTTGGGAGGTGAGGCGCGGGCCCAGGTTGGTAAAACTCGGATTGACGAGAAGCGTGTTGTAGATGACGCCGATCAGGCATGGAGGAACTGCGGCGATTGGTGCAGTGACGGGCTGCTGGGGCAGGTCGATGGCAACGAAGGCGCCGAAGGCATAGGCGTCGGGCGCAGGCCGCTGCTCGCGTTCAAGGGGGCTGGCGAGCTGGCAGACGTAGTCGATATGTGAATTGGAGTTGACGATGTGGCCGATTCGGTCAGTCATGGCTTCATTGAATCAGAAAATTTGTTCGATGGCAAATTGTGAAGGGAGTGTTTTCGCAGGTAGCTATATGGCCACATACAGTGCGTGAAGTGACCTGCCCTTCGTCCACGCCGCCATGCGGGCTACCTGATGGCCTATGCGGTTGGCGGCCGCCAGGGTACTGAAGCCGCACGGTTGGACTGAAGGCGTCAGGTCGCTGAGGCATGGTTTTGGAGGGGGGCGTTGCGGGGGCGCGGAACTGCAGGGGAACTGCGGGGGTTAGGGGGATGAGACAGCAAGGGGGGGTAGACTCCGTTCGCCAGACACGATGTTGGGGAAGAGTAAACACCTTCGTTGGCCTCTTTCAGGGTCGCAAATCAGTTGCGGCTGCGTAATTGCTTTCGCAGGAGGTGAAAAGTGTGCGGTGAGCAGCGGGTGAAGACCAGGCTTGGCCGCAGTGCAGTGGGAACCGGGCGTTAGCGGCCGCCCATGCCGGAGAGGGTGATTCCTTCGACAAAGCGCTTCTGGGCGAAGACATAGACCAGGAGGACGGGCACCAGGGCGATGACGGAGCCGGCCATGAGCAGGTGCCAATCGGTGTTGTACTGGCCGCGGAAGGTGGCGAGACCGACGGGAATGGTGCGGGTGGCGTTGGAGTTGGAGACGACGAGGGGCCAGAGGAAGTCGTTCCACGAGCCGAGAAAGACGAAGATTGTCAGTGCGGCCAGGACGGGCCCGCTCAAGGGCATGATGACCTGCGCCCAGATGCGAAAAGAGGAGGCGCCGTCCATGCGGGCGGCCTCATCCATTTCGACGGGGATACCGCGGAAATATTGACGGAGCAGAAAGACGGCGAAGACGGAAAAGGCGGTGGGGACGATAAGCGCGTAGAAGGTGTCGAACCAGCGCAGGTAGCGGACGAGGATGAAATTGGGGATCATGGTCACGTGGAAGGGGATCATGAGCGTCGCCAGGTAGACGAGGAAGAGGGCTTCCCGGCCGCGGAAGCGTAGGCGACCGAAGGCGAAGGCGGCCAACGAGGAGGTCAGGATCTGGAGCGTGGTCACGCTAACGGCGACGAAGAGGCTGTTAAGGTAGAAGCGTCCGAATGGCATCGCCTGCACTGTGTCCAGGTAGTTCCGCCAGACGACAGGGTTGGGAACGAGGGAGGGGGGGTAGGTGAAGATTTGCGGCGGCGACTTCAGCGAGGTGGCGAGCATCCAGCCGAAGGGCAGCAGCATGCCGATGCTGCCCAGGATCAAGGCAACGTGAAGCAACAGGTGGCCCTTTCTGAACGTCGCGCCTGGTGCGGCTTCGGGGCGCATAGAGGCAGGTACAGTTGTGGTCACGATTCCCCGCCCGCTTCGTAGTGCACCCAGCGTCGTTGGAGGCGCGTTTGCACGAGGGTAAAGATAAAGATGAAGATGAACAGCACCCAGGCGACGGCCGCGCCTCTGCCCATGCGTTGGAATTCGAAGGCCATCTGGTAGATATAGTAGACGATAGTAAGCGTGGCCTGGGCGGGGCCGCCCTGGGTCATCACGAATGCCTCGCTGAAGAGCTGGAAGGCGCCGATCATCTGGATGACCATAAGGAAGAAGGTAGTAGGACTGACCATGGGAAAGGTTACAAAGCGGAAACGCTGCCAGCCGCTGGCGCCGTCCACTTTGGCGGCGTCGTACAGTTCAGTCGGCACGCCCTGCAGCGCGGCCAAGTAGATCACCATAGTAAAGCCGGTGTTCTTCCACAGAGTCAGGATAACGACGGCAGGTTTAGCCCAGTCGGGATCGTTGAGCCAGTCAGGGGGGCGAATTGGGAGGCCGGTCGCCGCCCCCAGTTCCCAGATGGCCGCGGCCAAGAGGCCGAAATCGCGGTTGAAGAACCACTGAAAGACGAGCGCAGCGGCGACGATTGTGGTCACCACCGGCATGAAATAGATCAGCCGGTAGACTTCAAGCCCGCGCATGCCCTGGTTGAGCGCAACAGCGAGCAGCAGGCCGAAAGCAAGTTGAAGAGGGACGATAGTGACGATGAAGTAGAAGGTGTTGAAGAGGACTTTACGAAAGACCCGGTCATTGGTGAGGAGTTGCGTGTAGTTTTCGAGGCCCGCGAACTCCGGTGGGGAGAGCAGATTCCAGTTGTAGAAACTGAGTGCGAGGGATGCGACGACCGGGATGGCAACGAAGATCAGGAAACCGGCGAAGCTGGGCAGCAGGAACAGATAGGCTTCCCACTGCTGGTCCGGCCGGTAGCGGCGCCAGCGGGACACGGAGGTTTGCGAGGAAACGGAAGCGGTCATAGGAGCAGTGGAAAGTGGATAGTGTCCAGTGGCCAGTCCTGGGACTGGCCACTGGTACTAATCACTGCGTATTACTTAGGGAATCCGTTGTCGGCCAGGTAGGCGTCCACCTGCTCGCAGATGGCAGCCAAGCCGTCCGGGACAGAGACCTCACCGATGAGGATCTGTTGGCGGCCGGGGCTGATGAAGGATCCGTTGATCTCGCTCCATTCGACAAAGTAGCCAATGCGGCCCATGCGCGCGTTTTCGCCTTCAGTGATGAAGGCCTGACGGTTGGCAGGCGGCTGCCCGCTGTTGAGGAATGCATCGGATTTGGCGGTGGACTGCAGCGCCGGCAGGATCTCGCCGGAGGCGGTGTAGATGCGCTGGCCGCCGTCGGTGCTCTGGAGCCAACTCAGGAATGTCCAGGCCTCGTCCTTGTTGTCACTGAGCGCGCTCATAACCCAAGCTGCGCCGCCGGCGGCGGAGGCTCGCTGGCCGTCAGCGGGAATCGGAATGACCGAGACATCGTAGTTCATGCCGGCGGCGTTGAAGGCAGAGACGCGGCTGGCGTTCTGGATGATCATGGCCACCTGGCCGCTCTGGAAGACAGCGGCGTCACCACCGGCCTGGCCCATGTTGGATGGAGGCATGAAATAGTTGCTGTCGAGCATGTCCTTGAAGAACTGCACGGCCTCGACGGCTCCCTCATCGGCCAAGGCGCAGCGCGAGGGGTTGCGCATGTCATCGAGGGCGGTGCCGCGATTCTGCATTATCCAGATCATCCACTTGCCGCCCTCCATGCCCAACGCATAGCGGTTGACGCGGCCGCTGTCTTCGACATCGGTCAGCAGTTCTGAAACGGCTGCCAGATCGTCCCATGTCCAGGTATCATCCGGGTAGGGGGCGCCGACTTCGTCGAAGATATCGATGTTGTAGTAGAGCACCTCGAGGCCGATGTCGCGCGGGAAGCCGTAGACGCTGCCCTCGTACATGCCGTACTCCAGCAGAGACGGCCAGTAGTCGTCTGTGTTGTAGCCGCTGGCCTCGATCCAGGGGTCAAGGTTTTCCAGCACGCCCTGCGAGGCATAGTTCACGATGGGCGAGAGGAACAGGACATCGGGGATGACCGACGAGTCACCGCTGGCCCAGAGGGTCTGGATCTTGGTGAAGTAGTCGCCCCAGGGTTCGGCCAGAATCTCGATCTCGATATCCGAGTTCTGTTCCATGAAGGCATCGGCCACCGATTGGTGGGTGGCTACCTCTGAGGGGCTTCCCCACATGGCCCAGGTGATGGTTACTTTCTCGTCATCCATCGCCGCCATGCCACCATCGTCAGCCGGCGCGATGGGAGCGCAAGCGGAGACAAGCAGGGCGGCCAAGGCCAGGACAATCAACGCTTTGAAGCTGAAACGGTTCTGCCATTGTTTGAATCGCATTAGGTTCCTCCCTAAGAACATCTGAAGCTGCGAGTGAATGGGGTATAGTGCGCTCCTGCTCGAAAGGAGTGCTTGCGGTTGTGTAAACGGCTGAATTACCGCGAGCATACGCGGTCTGCCTATTGTACAGGATTCGAGATAGCGATTCAAACGCGACTTTTCCTTGCTGCGCTCTCTATCGGGCTGCCAGCGTGATATGCCAGGGCCAATTGAATCCTTGGCGGGCACGCTGCGTTCAGGGTGACTGCCGGCGCAGCCGGGCCAGTTCGGCTGCCATCGACTGCAGTCTCTCCTCTGCGTGCTGGCGGGCTGCTGCTTCGGCTGCGGCTTGTTGTTCTGCGTGCTGGCGGGCGGTTGATTCGGCTGCGGCAGCAGCGACAGCAGCCTGGTATTTCAGAAGCACGAATCCCCGATACACTTCGTCCAACGCGAGCTCTTCCAACTCCGGCAGCTGATAGAGATGCGGGAGCCGAAACTGGAAGCCGGGCAACAGTTGTGAGCGGATCACATCGCTGGCATCGGGTTGAATCTCATCATATTGGCCTGCCGCGGTGAGGCGGTAGAAGTGCATGTGTTCAGCGGTGGGGTCGAGAATATAGTACTCCTGCACGCCGGCCAGGGCATAGTCAAGTTTTTTCTCCTCGGTATCCCGCACCACCTCAGCCTGCGTGGAATCGGACAGGAACTCGACAACGGCGTCACAAACGCCCGCAAAGGAGCGCTGGTCTACACGTCCCCAAGAGACCGGGTTGCTATTGAGAATGATGCCGATGTCCGGTTTGCGCACGGCTTTGCGTATCCCCGACGGCTCGGCTGCGTCCTCCATGGTGAGGACAAAGCCGGTCTCCATATAGATCAGCTTGGCGATGTCGTGCGTGTTGACATACTGACGGAGAAGGGCAAGGAACCAGAATCCAAGATTAATTTGGGGCGCATTGGCCGGGGGCATTGCCTCCAGTATGCCGTTATTCCATTCATAGCTGACGTCGATGTCGGGGTAGGGATTTTCGTACCATTTGTCCCAGTATTCTTCCAGGGTGACACGGCGTCCTTCGTCGGGCGCGAGTGGATTGACCGGCGCAGTGCGGTCATTATTCTGTTCTATTTGTTCCTGTTGCAGATCATGCAGCGCGTCTGCAGATCCCATGCATTCTCCTCTCGCTCTGACAGGACGGATAAGGTCCTGTGCGCAGCGGGCGGTTCCGAGCAGATTCTAACACGATTCTTTTGGCCGCTCCTAGCTGATTACAGGGTGTCCTATGCACCTGGCTATTCTTCGCGTGCGGCCAATGTGCGGCGAATCTGATCGAGGTGGGCTTCGCCGTGCTCGACGTACAGTTCAAGCTGCCTGGCGAGGGTGACGGGGCCGCTCTGCGGGTGCTGACCGGTACGCTGCCAGGCATCGTCGGGCAGGTCTTCCCAGAAGCGAACCCAGCGGGCGTGGAGCGCTTTCAGGAGGGCCAAGGAATCGGACAGGTCGGCGCTGCTGCCGTCGGAGAGCAGGGCCCAGGCGCCCTCGTCGTAGGGCTTGAGGGTTGGATTCTCTTCGGTGGCGATCAGCTTGCAGCGCACGTAGCTGTTTATGTGGGAATCAGCAATGTGATGGACGTTTTGAGCCACGGTCCATTCATTGGGCAGTGTTTTTGCGGTCAGATCTTGTGGTGAAAGCCCGGAAATCAACTCTTCCAACTGCCGGGGAAGGCGGCGGATCTTTTCGATCGCTTCTTCACGGGTACTGGCTTCTGGCATGTCAGTTCATTCGCACTGTGTTTGTCGGACTATCCCCATCGGGTTGGGCAGTGGTCGCGCGGTAGGCGACTGCATACGGCAACCTTCTATTCCCAATTAATGGTCTGTTCTGGAAATGGTCAGCCTTTGCCCCGCGGCCGGTGCTGATACTGTTGACCACTGTCCGTCGGGCCAGCGGATCAGGAGGAGGCTGGGTTGGGATTCGGCGGGAAAGCCGAAGTGCAGCTGCCCCGGATCGCTGGACAGGTAGGCACGCGTTACGCGCACGTCGCGGCGCAGGCGGCCTGCGGGCGTCTCAAGTATGGCTGTGGCGCCGATGGCTGCCGGGTTAGCGCTGCCGGGCTGGCGCAGCTCGACCTGTAGTGAGGCGCCGCCGCAGAGGCGATTTTCGAACAGCTGGGCATTGCCGCGCAGATTGTTGACGACGATATCGAGGTCGCCGTCACCGTCGAGGTCGCCCTGGGCTGCGCCGCGTCCGCCGCGCTCGCTGCCCAGTTCCCAGCCCGGCATACGTTCGAAACCGCCGCCGGTGTTGCGCAGGGCCTGATTGCGCTCGACCAGTTCATGATCTTCCATATGGGCGAAGGTTGTGGATTCGGCAAAGCCGTTGACGATATAGAGATCGAGTTGGCCATCCTGGTCGAGGTCGCCGAAGAGGCCGGACCAGGTCCAGCCGGTGGCATCGAGCTGCCGATCGCGCCCGAGATTTTGGAAGGCGCCGCCCTGGTCGGCGACCAGAAGCATATTTTCCATGCGCTGGGGGTCGCCGGCGGGCAAGGGGTGATGTTCTGCTTCCATGAGAGGCGCCCATGCGCGCATGGTTTCGGGGTTCATATCGGGCGGTTTCATGTCGCTGGCAAAGAGGGCGGTGCGGCCGGAGTTATCGACGTCGGCGAGGTCGAAGCTCATGGTGCTGTGGGTCGTCTCGGGAAAGATAGATGCCATTAGCCAGCCGTCGGCGTTATTGCGCCAGAACTGGTCGGGCAGGGCGAAGTCGTTGCCGACGAGCAGGTCGGGGCGGCCGTCGCCGTCCTCGTCCCAGAGGGCGATGGCCAGAGCCTGGGCCTCATTGGTGAGCCGCTGGGCGCGAAAGCCATTGGTCTCGTTCCAGTGGATATAGACGCCGGCCTCGCCCTTGAGCCGGTACTCGTTGCCCAACTCGGTAAGCAGGCCGATATCATAGGAGGCGGTGACGGCGTCCAGGTCGCCGTCGGCGTCCAGATCGGCCCAGTCGATGGCGTAGGCGGGTTTGGCAAGGCCGTTGACAAACTCCTGGACGAAGCGGCCGGGCGCGTCCGCGGCCAGCTCGGCGCCGCGGTTGCGCCAGAAATTGATTGCGCCGCCGACGCGAGTCAGCGCGAGGTCGGTCCAGCCATCTCCGTCAACGTCGACGGCGGCAACGGCGCGCGTGCGGCCGATTGGCATCTGTTCCTGGCGGAAGCTGAGGCCGCCTTCGTTCCAGAAGATTGAGTTGGGGTTGTCGTAGTTGCCAAGAACAAGATCGAGGTCGCCGTCGTTATCGAGATCGTTGATGGCAACGCCGGCGCCGTTGGCCTCGTACATGCGGATGATGCCGTCTGCGGTTGTGGTATTGTGGGGGAGGTCGTGGGTGATGAAGTGGTCGACACAGAGGTCGGCGTCTGAGGTGACCTGCTCGACCTGGACTGAAGCCGGGACGGTGAGGTTGAGAAGATCGTAATTGGTGGCACAGCCGCTGAACGCGAGACATACAAGCGCCAGCAGGACAGCGACAGTCAGAAACCGGGGACGATGAGCCGCTGCACTGGTAGGTGCCGGGTCGCCCACGTCATCAACCTGCTTCCTTGGAAGAATCGCGGAAACCGGTTGCGCATTGCGATTTACATTCACGGATCTGTCTCCCATTTGCATTACAGATGAGGGGGTGTGGAAGTGAGTTCAGTATATGCTGAAGGAACCTGGCTGTCAACGAGTATCGGGATGGGGGGCAGGGCAATCGCATCTTGTTGGGAGAGAATTTTCAGGAGATAGCCAGTTTTCCAACCGGCTCGTTCACGTTTGGCAGCAATATCGATTTGGGCGCTGTTCTCGTTGGGTAAGAGGTCGAAAGCCATGCGGCGCAAGACGGCCAAGTTGTGCTGCGCATGGACCTGACGGATGCGACTGTCGTCCCCATCCAAGAGCCAGTAGACTGAATTCTCGGTGTTCCGGTGGCTGAGGGTGGAAGTCAGGAGCAGTTTGGCAGCGGAGGAAAAGATGGAATTCACTTCAGATGCAAATGCTTTGGGGGCTGATGCGGGCATTTCATTCATCGTGGACCGTTTTAGTCAGATTCATCTTGATGGTGGGACGCAGGCATTCTCATCTGTGTGTTGGACGAGAGTTCATGAGCGTTTACGAGCGTTTATAAGCGTTTTCGGGTTGTCTGAGCTGCAGTTCATGAGATTTGCCTGATGGGCTGTGACCGGGGCCTTGCCGATGCAGGTTGTCTCGTATGAGCGTTAGACGAGAGTTTATGAGAGTTTACGAGCGTTCATGAGCGTTTTCGGGTTGTCTGAGCTGCAATGCATGCAGTTATTGTGATGGGGGCCTCCTCAGCGCAGGCGGGTCGGTTGAACCGCGCATGTGTGTTGTACAAGAGTTGTGCAATCTCTGGCATAGTGGGGCGTGTTTGGACGTCAAATGTCGGGTCAAGTCGGGTCACGTGGGGTCAAGCAGGTATAAGTCGGGTCAAAGCGGGCGATATTTTTTTTCTGGCAATTGTTGTCGTTACGCTTTTGCATCGGTTTTTCCGTTTCCAGAGTCGATTCCTGGTTCTGGCAGCCTCTCCACGACACGCATCCACGACTTTCGCAGACGCCGGATTCAAGTCGGTCCGCTGGCGGCTGGGGGGCAGGGTGTCGTGTCCGGACGCTTCAGGTCGGTTTAAGCCGGGCAGAAGCGGGCAGTTTTCCTATATATGGACTTTTGCGTTTGGCTTCGGGCACGTTCCCTCGCTGTCTCTGTTGGGCTATGGGTAGACAGATTATACGCAGTTTACAGTCTTGCAAGGGTCCTCCCTCGCCTTCAGATTCCCAGCCAGTGGGCGTCATGCGTTCATGATGACGATACGCTCTCAGCAGTGCCTATTCGTATTTCGGTACACGGCTATTATATCACGGTTTTTGATGCAATTGCCCTGGGATGGGGGGTGCATCCCGATACTGGTCACTTTCCGGCGATCAGGGAGAACACCTTTCTTTTGTCCACGAAGGGCTGCGAAGGGAAACGAAGAACACCTTAACACCTCTTCTGGGCCACGAAGGACCGCCAAGGGCCACGAAGGACCGCGAAGAACACCTTAACACCTTTTTTGGTCCACGAAGGGCCGCTAAGGGCCACGAAGGACCGCGAAGAACACCTTAACACCTTTTTTGGTCTACGAAGGGCCGCGAAGAACACCTAAACACCTTTTTTGATCCACGAAGGGCCGCGAAGGACCACGAAGAACACCTTTTCATCCACGAAGGGCCGCGAAGAACATCTTTTTTGATCAAGTCTTGCCTTTCTTGACCAGCCTTTCGTCCTCGCCACGGTTCAGGCTATCTCGTTGCGTCATTGGGAGACAGCCGACGTGCTGGAATTGCGGCGAACGGTCGGTGAGGCCTGGTTTTGAAGGGGGGCGTTGCGGGGGGAGTCCCCCCGCACAAGGGAGGGCCGTAGGCCCGACCGCCCAAAAAAAAACAGGAGCGAGGGGAGAGGATTAAGGGGAGAGAACACCATGGCTTGCCTTGCCAGGGGCGGCCTGTGCCGGTTGTGGGCGGGCGCATGACGAGTGGTGTACGAGTTTTGTACGAGAGAGCAAGAAGGAAGAAGACGCGCGCCTTTTGCGCCGTATGCCACTTGCTTGCGTTTATGTTCTTGTGTATTCTAGGTCGGCTGTAATTCAGGTAATTCCAATATTGGTGGAATTTCGAAACGATTAGCCACTGTTCACCAACCACGAGTCATAAGAAGAAGAATGTCGAAATTAGTCATTGTAGAGTCGCCGACCAAGGCGAGAACTATTCGTAATTTTTTGCCAAGCGGTTATAAAGTCGTAGCCAGTATGGGTCATGTGCGTGATTTGCCGGCCTCTGCCGCCGAGATCCCTGCGAAGGTGAAGCGGGAGCCCTGGGCGCGGCTAGGTGTCAAAGTGCAGGAAGCGTTCGAGCCGCTATATGTGATTCCATCGGACAAGAAGAAGGTCGTCTCGGAGTTGAAGTCGGCTCTGAAGGGGGCGGATGAGGTCTTGCTGGCGACTGACGAGGACCGGGAGGGGGAGAGCATTGGCTGGCACCTTTTTGAGGTGCTAAAGCCGAAAGTCCCGGTCAGGCGGATGATTTTTCACGAGATCACGAGAGAGGCGATCGAGCAGGCGCTGAAGGAGACGCGTTCGATCGACAATGATCTGGTGCGGGCGCAAGAGACACGGCGCATTCTCGACCGTTTGGTCGGCTATACGATTTCGCCGTTGTTGTGGAAAAAGATCGCGCCGAAGCTGTCTGCGGGCCGCGTGCAGAGTGTGGCGGTGCGGCTGCTGGTGCTGCGGGAACGGGAGCGGCGGGCATTTGTGAGCGGCTCCTATTGGGATTTGAAGGCGCAGCTCAACAAGCGACCTGACAGGGCGGCCCACCGTTTTGGGGCCACCCTGGTATCGGTCAATGGGACGCGGGTTGCGAGCGGGCGGGATTTTGATGAATCGACCGGCCGGATCGCGGCGGGCAAACGGGTAAAGACGCACTTTAGTGAGGGAAGCGGGGATGTTCTGCTGCTGGATGCAGAGCAGGCGAGAACGTTGCAACAGCGTTTGCAGGATGGCAGTTGGGTGGTGCATTCGGTTGAAAGCTCGGAGCAGTCGCGTTCGCCATCGCCGCCATTTACGACCAGCACGCTGCAGCAGGAGGCGAACCGCAAGCGGGGATGGGCGGCTCGGCGCACGATGCGGGTCGCGCAGTCTCTATACGAAAACGGTTACATTACTTATATGCGGACCGACTCGGTCCATCTGAGCAACGAGGCTGTCAATGCGGCCCGCCGCCGGGTGCAGGAGCGCTATGGCGAGCAGTTTCTGACGCCGAAGCCGCGCCGCTACAGGACGAATTCAAAGGGCGCGCAGGAGGCGCATGAGGCGATCCGTCCGGCGGGAAACGCGATGCGTCCGGTGGACACGCTTCCGCTTGCGGGCGATGAGGCCATGCTCTACGACATGATCTGGAAGCGGACGGTGGCGACGCAGATGGCGAATGCGCGTTTGCGTTCGACGACGGTGATGATCCGGGCTGCGGGCCAGCAGGAAAAGGGCGGGGCGGTGGAGGCACTGTTCCGGGCGTCGGGGCGGGAGATCCTGTTTCCGGGATTCTTTCGCGCTTATGTTGAGGGATCCGATGATCCTGATGCCGCGATCGAAGATCAGGAATCGCCGTTGCCCGCGCTGGCCAAGGATGAGGAGGTAGACTGCCGGGAGCTGGAGGCGGCTGGCCACGCCACGAAACCGCCGGCCCGCTACACCGAGGCCGCGCTGGTGAAGGCGCTGGAAACAGAGGGTATCGGCCGTCCGAGCACTTATGCCACGATCATAGACACGATCCAGAACCGGGGCTACGTCTTCAAGCAGCGGCGGGAGTTGGTGCCGACATTTGTTGCTTTTGCGGTGGTGCAACTGCTGGAGAGCAATTTCGAGGAACTGGTGGACTTGAAGTTTACGGCGGAGATGGAGCAGACGCTGGATGACATTGCCGATGGGGATGTCGACTGGCTCGAATATCTGAACCAGTTCTATTTGAGCGAACAGGGGTTGGAGAACCAGGTCAGGGAAAAGGAGAGCGATATCGATCCCCGGCTTGCGAGCCAGGTCGACTTTCCTGATCTGCCGGTAGAGGTGCGCATCGGCCAGTTTGGGCCGTTCCTGGCGCGGGAGGTCAACGGCGACCGGCATACGGTTGGCCTGCCGGACGATTTGCCGCCAGGGGATCTGGATGCGGCGGCGGCCGAGGCGCTGGTGAATGCCAAGCAGGAGGGGCCGGTCGTGCTGGGGGACGACCCGGTGAGCGGACTGCCGGTATTGCTGAAAGATGGACGATTCGGCGCGTATGTACAGTTGGGCGAGGACGAGAAGAGAGAGAAGCCGCCGAGAAGAAAGCCGGAAAAGCCGGCCGGGCCGGTGAATATCAACGCGGCTACGGCCAAGGAGCTGGCGACGCTGCCGGGTATCGGTCCCGGTCTTGCCAAGGCGATCATTGCCGGCCGGCCTTATGCATCGGCGGCAGGGTTGGCGCGGGTTCCCCGTATGAGGAAAAAGAACATTGAAACGCTGGCGCCGTTGGTTGTCGCGGGTGCAGGCAAACCGAAGGCTTCCGCTGACAAGGTTACGAAGGAGCCGGCAGGCAAGGCGAATGGGAAGCCAAAACGGGCCAGTCTGCTGAAAGAGATGACTAAGGAGGGGATGGACCTGCCGACGGCGCTGCAGCTTTTGAGCCTGCCGCGGGTGCTGGGGGTGCATCCTGAAGACGGTGAGGAGGTGCGAGCCGGGGTGGGGCGTTATGGGCCTTATGTGGTCCATAACCGGAAATTTGTCAGCCTCAAGGCGCCGGACAGCGTGCTGGAGGTGAAGCTGCCGCGGGCGCTGACGTTGATCAAGGAAGCGCCGGACCGGAGAGGAGGCAGCTCGTCGCGCACGGTTCTGAAGGAGCTGGGCGCGCATCCCAAAGACGGCGACCCGGTGCGCGTGCTGGACGGGCGCTATGGCCCATACGTCAACCATCAGAAAACGAACGCCACTTTGCCAAAGGATGCGGATCCGCAGAGTATTACGTTCGAGCAGGCGATACAGATGCTGGCGGAGCGGGAGAAAAATGGGAAGGGTAAAGGCAGAGGCCGCAGGAGGCGGAGGTAGTCCGGTTCTCTGTGACGGTTTCAAGGGAGGGGTAGTTTGGGTTGGTCGAAACAACTTGGGAAAGATAGTCGTGGGAGCCGGCCGCGCTGTGTGCTGCTTGTGGACGGTGACAAAAAGGAGGCTGCTGCCCGGCTGACGCAACTGGTGGGCGTTGATGATGTAGAGGTCACTGATTGCGATATATGGATGCCCTCTGGCAAGCCGGTGCAGAATGGAAACGGATCGTGGGACAGGACGCCGGCGGATGAAGTGGAACTGGACAAGCCGACGGAGCTCTTGCCACGCGGTATAAGTGAGGCGTTAGCGAAGTGGTGGCTGGCAGTTTCTGAAAACGACCCCAGGACTCCGAATTGGGATATTGCCAGCACTTGCACGGTTAAGGGCGAGAAGGGGCTTCTGCTGGTGGAGGCGAAGGCGCACTGGAATGAAGTGAAAGGGTCGTCTTCGGGGAAACGGCTTAGGGCATCGGCCTCAGATAATACGATCGAAAATCACGAGAAGATCGGTTTGGCGATCGAGGAGGCCGCGGCTGGTCTCCAATCAGCGACCGGGGGCGGGTGGAATATTTCGCGGGACAGTCATTACCAGTTGTCCAACCGGTTGCGTGGTCTTGGAAGCTGGCCTCTCTGGGCGTACCCGTGGTGCTGGTTTATCTGGGATTCCTCTATGCTACGGATATAGCCAAGGGCGGGAATCTTTTTCACTCCCAGGACCATTGGGAGCGGGTCATAAAGGCCCATAGTGAAAGCGCAGTTGACAATACGTGCTGGGGTAGATGGCTGGATGTGAATGGCGTGCCCCTGCTTCCTCTGATCCGGGCGATGGAACAGCCTTTCCAGTACGGTGAGGGTTGAAGCCCGAAGTTCCCAACTTTAACCGAGCAGCGAGAGCGGCCAGCCGAGCAATGCGCCGCCGATAACGACCCAGGCGGAGGTGACGCGCCAGCGTAGGACTGCGGCCGCGGCCAGGAGGGCGATGACGACGGCGGGCCAGGTGGTGACGATGTCTCCGGTGAGGCGCACGAGGACGGCGGCCATGAGGCCGACGGCGCTGACGTTGACGGCGTCGAGGAAGGCGGCCATCCAGGGCGAGCGGCGCAGGCGGGGGACGATGGGGTTGAGGATGGCGACGAAGATGAATGAGGGCGCGAAGATGGCGGCGGCGCTGACGAAGGCGCCGGGAACGCCGTATAGCACGTAGCCGATGAAGGCAGCGGTGGAGAGGACGGGACCGGGTGTGAACTGGCCGATGGCGATGGCGTCGAGCAGTTGCTGCTGGGTGAGCCAGCCATACTCGTGCACGAGATCGGCTTCGAGAAAAGCGACGAGAACGTAGCCGCTGCCGTAGAGGACGCTGCCAACTTTGAGAAAAAAGAGGCCCAATGCGCCGAGGGTCAGGGCGGGCACGGCGGCGGCAGCGAGGAGAGCGGCCCACTTGAGCGCTGACGCAGGTGAAATGTCTGCCCAGGGGAGTGCACTGCGGCCATCGGGCAATGCAGGCAAGGCCAGCAGCGCGGCGGCGCCGCTCCAGCCGGACATGGCGCGCAGGGCGAGCATGCCGAGCAGGCCGCCGGCGATCAGCGACCAGATAACCGGCGCGCCGAGGTAGACGGCAACGGTCACCGCAATGCCGATGATGCCGAGGGCGATGCGGGTCTGGGTATCCGACTTGGGTTTTGAGGCGGTTATTCCCAGCCGCCACAGGGCGCCGAGGATGACGGCCAGAACGGCGGGTTTTACGCCCATGAGGAAGGGCTGCACGGCGGGCAGCGCGCCGAATTCGACATAGATCCAGGCTATCAGGGTGGACAGCAGCACGGCAGGCAGGACAAAGGATATGCCGGCGGCGAGCAGACCCGGCCAGCCGGCGCGCTGATAGCCGATATGGATCATCATTTCGGTCGAATTGGGGCCGGGGATCAGATTGGTGGCGCCGACCAGGTCGAGGAAATGTTCGCGGCTGAGCCATTTGCGCCGCGTCACGGCTTCATCTTCGAGCATGGCGATGTGGCTGGCGGGCCCACCAAAGCCGATGATTCCCAATTTGCCGCACAGTTTGACGACTTCACCAACGGTTCCGGTAGCCAAATTTACACCTCCATCACGACTCACAAGCCGCGGTTTCCAATGGCGGCGGCAAGCAGTTGCACGTATTTAGCGGGCGCGTTGTCAGGAACTGCCCGCGCATACAACTCGTTGAGACTACATGGTCGTATTGTCTTAATCAGACGTAAAAGTACCGAAATGCGTCCCGTTTGTCAACGTCCAATGTACAGGGGCGCCTGAGGATATGCGGGGTGACGCCAATGAATCGTGGGGCGGATACAGCGGACTACAGACTGGAGGAGGCCAAACTAATATGCGCTCAAGACAGGCCCTGCTGGAGGGTATGGAGGTAAACCTGATATTGACCAAAGCCGATGTTGGCCATATACTTTTGACTTGGACTCCCTATGCAGGAGAGTTCTACAGTTCAGCCTTCATACAGATGTCAGGCAGTTAAACGGCAATGTTGAACCGACTTGGCGCCATTTGTAAACAGATTGAGAAACGGTTGCAGCCGGGATGGCGCGACTTTCGAGTGGGCATGCAAAGTATCTTTGCAGCCAACCGGGTCGCGACCTTCAGAGAGGCCGTTACGAACTTGCGGTCGCATAGCCAGCTGGTGGTCACTGCACTGCTTTGGATCAGCGGGGTGGCGGCAGCCACGTCGATTGCGACCTTTGCCAGTGGGACGCCGGAGACGGGAGAGATAGAGGCCAGCTCTGAGGCGCAGTTGCAGCCGGTCGTGCAGCAGGCAGACAGCCGTAAAGGGTGGTTGACGCTTGCGCTCGACACTGCTCTGCCGGAACGTTATTTCAGTCAACTGCTGGCTGTGACGGTCGGATTGGAAGAGATTGATTCGGGCGGCGTACGCAAGACGGTGATGCTGCTCGATCAGCCGCGCAATGCCGATGTGCAGATCGGGCTGGCGGCAGGAACAGGAGAGGCGGGAAGTGTGCTGTACACGCGATTTCTGGCGCCGGTGGCGCCGTTCGCGACTGTTCCGGATGAGGTCTCGATGGCGGAGTTGACCCTGCGCTGGCAGGGGAGGGGCAGCGGTCCTCTAATCGTGGATGCCGACTACGTATCCGAACTGGAGGCGATCTTCGGAGAAGAGGCAGCCGATTCGGTTCAGACCGCGAGCGGCAGCGCCCTGCCTGCGGTGTTGGAGGTTATTGCCGGCGCGCTGGCGATTGTGCCATTCGAAAACGTGACGCCGGTTATGAAGGTGTTGCATTTAGACGGTGTCAACATTCTGAGCAACTCCTTCGACGCGGCATCCTATCCGCTGACGGTGGTTGTGGCTGCTTTTGGCAGTGAGAGCGAGAGCGTCGCCGCGGCGCTGCGACCACACATCACACAGCCGACGAACCGCAGCCCAGACGAGTTAACGACCCTGATCATGACCGGTGTGACAGCGATGGCCCGCGTAACGGCATCTCGCATGGAGGAGAAGGGTTACGACTACCCCGCACTGGTGATTGCACCGACGCTGCGTGCGGCCGACATTACCCACATCAGCAATGAAGTGCCGTTCCTGGCGGGCTGTGACGTCGACCCATCGTTGAACAACATGATCCTGTGCAGTAGCCCGGCCTATTGGGCGGCGCTGGCGGCGGTCGGCGTGGACATCGTGGGGTTGAGCGGCAACCACGTCAACGATTTTGGACGGGCAGGCGCGCGCGAGTCGATTGGCTGGTACCGGCAGAATGGGATCCCGATATATGGGAGCGGTTTGAATGAGGCGGAGGCGTGCGAGCCACTGTTATTTACGCACAACGGCAATCGTTTTGCCTTTTTCGCGGCGCTGGCCCACTATCCGGCCTTTGCCTGGGCGACGGAGGAAGAGCCGGGAACCTGTAATTACAATGCCAACAAAGAGCGCATATTTGCCAGAATTGCGGCGCTACGCGGCGAAGTAGATGTGATTGCGGTTGAGTTGCAGCATGAGGAGATTTACAATCCGGCGCCGATTACCCGGCAGGTGCAGGATTTCCGCGAACTGCGTGCGGCCGGCGCGGATATTGTCACCGGGGTTCAGAGCCATGTGCCCCAGGCGATGGAGCCGTATGGGTACGGGAGTGAAGAGCCGGGCATTATTGTCTACGGTTTGGGCAATCTGTTCTTCGATCAGATGTGGAGCTGGCAGACACGCACTACGCTGATTGCGCGCCACACGATCTATGACGGCCAGGTGATCAACACGGAGATTCTGACAGCGGTGTTAGAGGACTATGCGCAGCCGCGCTGGACGACGGAAGTTGAACGCGGTGATCTGTTGCGGCAGATTTTCAACGCGGCGCCGCCGCGCTGAGGTAGGTCACAGGGTGTCGTAGTGTGCGGCGGGGCTTGCCTTTGGGGCGGGTCGGGCGGCGGCCAGTTTGCGCGAGGAAGTCTAGCCCGTTTTGGTAACCCCACGGACGCCATATTCTCCTGCTGTGCGCATGAACTCCTTGTACGGCTCACAGATTTTGCTTGCAGCGACGTGAGAAATACCGAGTAGCGTCGCAATTTCCTCGTAAGAAAGCGGATTGGGCAGACGCACTGCGAGCGTCAAGATGGCATCGTCAACAGGATCGGCCAGCCGGTCGGCGCCATTGACAATCTGCTGTTTCTGAAAAGATTCCCGCCCACTATTCCCAAACGAAGCATTTTCCCACATGGCGCGCGGTCGAACCGCCTGCCGAGTTGACTGCCCCGTATAGACAAGGCCGGGGCCATTTTCTCCTGTCGTGCGCAAGTGCTCCTTGTACGGCTCGCAGATTTCGCTCACATCGTGGCGAGCGATGCCGAATGACGACGCAATTTCCTCGTACGAAAGGGGACTGCTCAGCCGCACTGCCAGCGTCAGAATGGCATCGGCAGCGGGATCGGTTAACCGGACCTCACCACTGATGGCTTTCTTCATAGAGCCAGTTTCTGCCACCACGGAGAACCTCCTTGTGACGGGAACGGAGTGCCAGCGTATCCACTGAAAGCGTTGCCTGCAACATTGTGGTCGATTTACAGATAGATACCAAATCGCAATTTTGTTGCGGGCAAGCGTCATCCTGCCTGTTGTTACCGGCGTGAAGTGGCGGCCACTCGGCGGGAGAACTGGGCGGGGAGCTCTGCTCAGCCGGTTGACTTGTTGCCAAAGTTGCGCTTGAGGGTCTGGAGCAGGACGCGTCCAGGGCCGCGCAGGTTGGTCATGAACAGTCCTTCGCCGCCGAAAATCATGCGGCGGAAGCCGCCGACGCCGCGAATATCATAGTCGACTTCAGCGGAAAATGCGGCCAGGTTGCCGGTGCTGACAAGCAGTTCCTCGTTCGCAGCCAACTGGCGCTCATAGAAGTCGCCGCTGCCATGTACGAGCGCGGTGCCGACACCGGAGATGGTCTGCAGGAAGAGGCCGGCGCCGCCGAAAACGGCTGCGCCGGCGCGGCGGGCGACGGTCACAGTGATGTCAACGTCTTTACCCCAGGTGGCGACAAAGGAGCCGCGCGTCGTGGTCACGGCGCCATCGTGTTCCAGGTCCCAAATTTCCAGGTGGCCGGGGGCGTTGGCCGCCAGCAGGGCATATTGGTCTTCGGCTTTCGTCTCGAGGAAGGTGAGGGCGAGGCCTTCGCCGGAGAGGCTGCGCCGCAGCGCGCCGCCAGCGCCGCCGGGGACGCGCAAGCTCCACTGCATATGGGATGAATAGGCCATCAGGACGCCCTTGCTGACCCAGGCAGATTCGCCCGGAGCGAAGTCAAGGCGAACGGACTGGGCGATCTCGCCGCTGATGCTATACTGCATGGTGCAACTCCTTTCTACCTACCGGCCAAAAGAAGAAGAAGAACGAATCATGTCCAAACGCAAAGCGAAGAAGGCAGATCGCAGTATTTCCAGAAGTGCAGGCCCGCGGCTGGTCTACTCGACGGACCCGGAACCGGAACCTGAACAGAGTCCGCCGGCGCTTCCTCGCAACCCGGCGGCTCCTTTTGCCGTCCAGGGAACGCAGCCGGTGCGCGTCCGCCTGGAGAAGAAGGGACGGAAAGGGAAGACGGTTTCGATCATTACGGGTGTAAAAAGCCCGGATGTGGGCAAGCGCGCGCTGGCAAAGCATTTGAAGAATAAGCTGGGAAGCGGCGGTGCGGTCAAAGGGGCGGACATCGAGATCCAGGGCGACCAGAGGGAACGGCTGGTAGCGCTTCTCAACGAACTCGGTTACCGGGCCAAGCAGGGCTAACACACGTTTTTTGGCAGCAGAAGCCGGTGAATGGCTGCTCATGGGCGGTTGCCCCAAACCCAGCCCCGGCTATAAAGACGGCCTAGAATTGGATTACCGCGGATAGGGTTACCGCAGGTTGCTGCCGACGCTCGTCCCGCTCTCGACGGCTTCGCATTGGGCGAATTCGTTTGGGCCGCTGAGCGGATGGATAACGACATTGCGGCCGAGACGCATGCCCGCGGGAACAGTGCTGCCCTTGCCGACAAGGGTGAGGCCGGTGTTTAGCCGGGCCGGCAGCTCCGGATTGGGGCGGTTGTTCTCGGAATGGCCAACGTGTGCGTTCTGGCAGATGCGCACCTCTTTGTCTATCACACAGCGCTCGACGACTGCGCCCGGTTCGATGATAGTATCATTGAGGATGACGCTGTCGCGGACGAGCGCCCCTTCTCCCACCTGAACGCCAGGGGACAGGACGCTGCGTTCGACCGCGCCCTCGATCTGGCAGCCATTGGAGAGGAGGGTGCCATCGACGTCTGCGGCCGGGCCCAGCTTGACCGGCGCCCGCTCCTGGCTGCGGGTATGGACGACCCACTCCGGCGCGTAGAGGTTGAGCGCCGGCTCTTCGGCCAGCAGGCTCATATTGGCATCCCAGTAGGCCTGAATTGTGCTGGCGTCTGCCCAATAGCCGGGATAGGTATAGCTGGCGACGTGCCCCTGTGCGACGAGCCCCGACAGGATATCCCTGCCGATGTCGTCGCCGCTGCTGTTATTCAGGACATCTACCAGAAAATCGCGCTGGAACACGTAGACGCCCATGCTGGCAAGATTCTGCTCGGTGCGGCGGGGCTTTTCCTGGAACTCGATGACGCGTCCGTCGGTGTCGAGCGAAATGATTCCGAATCGATGGGTTTCATGGCGGCTGACGCGGCGGACGGCGATGGTGACCGGTGCGCCGGTGCGCATGTGATGGGAAAGGAGGGGCTGGTAGTCCATCAGATAGATATGTTTGCCGGAGAGGATCAGTACGCACTCTTCATTCTGCTGGAGGACGTAGTCGAGGTTTCGCCGGATGGCGTCGGCGGAGCCGCGTTGCCAGTCACCGTAGGGTCCGCCGCGGTAGGGCTGCAAGAGGCGCACGCCGCCGCTTGAGCGGTCCAGGTCCCAGGGTTTGCCGATGCCGATATGATCGTTGAGGCTGCGGGGGCGGTATTGGGTGAGTACGGCGACATTGTGGATGCCGCTGTTGACACAGTTGCTGAGAGAAAAGTCGATCAGGCGGAACTTGCCGGCGAAGGGAACGGCGGGTTCGGAGCGGACCTCGGTGAGGACACTAAGATCGGCATTGTCGGCGCCGGCCATGATTATCGAGAATGCACTTACCATAGGGAATTATCCTCGCGGTCCGTTTACGCATAGGGGCAAAGCGAAACCTCTTTATACGGTCTGCCCGTCCTCTACGACGGCGTTGTTTGGGAAATCCTCTTCAGCGCTGTCGCTGTTGACGACCACGTTGGTGCCGATGCGGGCGCCATCGGGAATGAATGCGCCCTTGCCGATGACAGTATGGCCGCTGTCCAGTTTGTCGGCAAAGAGAGCATTGGGCGGGGGCGCGGCCGACATGGCGCCGCCGACCTGGGCGCCGAAGCCGACGATGACCTGCTTGTCGATGATGACCCGTTCCACGTGCGCGCCGGGGCCGATCCACGAGTCGTTCATGATGATGCTATCCTGCACGACCGCGCCGGGGCTGACATAGACGCCGGGGCTGAAGATGCTGTTCGTGACCAGTCCATGCACTTCGCAACCGTTTGAAACCATGCTTTGCACGACCTGGGACTGGGGGCCGAACTTGGCGGGCGGCCGCTCTTCGGAGCGGGTGGAGATTGGCCAGCTGTCGGTATAGAGGTCGAGAGCCGGGTCCGGCTGGAGCAGCTCGAGGCTTGTATTCCAGTAGGCGTCGACAGTGCCGACATCGACCCAGTAGCCGGTGAAAGGGTAAGAAAAGACGCGGTCGCCGGCGGCCAGCATGGCGGGGACGACATCCTTGCCAAAATCGCTGCGGGGACCGTCGGCGCCTTTTTCCTGCAGACGTTGAGCCAGGACGCGGGCGCTAAAGACGTAGATGCCCATTGATGCCAGATTGCTGGTCGGCTGCTGCGGTTTTTCAAGGAAATTAACGATTTCGTCCTCGGCGTTCGTCTCCATGATGCCAAAGCGGTGCGCTTCTTCGATGGGCACGGGCATGACGCCGATGGTCAGATCAGCGTTCTTGCGCTGGTGGAAGTCCAGCATAGGGCCGTAGTCCATCTTATAAATGTGGTCGCCGGAGAGGATCAGAGCGGTGTCGGCATTGTATTCGGAGAGGAAGTTGAGATTTTGCAGAATGGCGTCGGCGGTGCCGGCATACCAGTCGTGCTCGCCGCGGCCCTGATAAGGCTGCAAGAGCCTGATGCCGCCGTGTTGGCGGTCGAGATCCCAGGGTTTACCGATGCCGATGTGTTCGTTGAGGCTGTGGGGACGATACTGGGTGAGGACGCCCACGGTATAGATGCCGCTATTGACACAGTTGCTGATCGTGAAGTCGATAATACGGAACTTGCCAGCAAAGGGAACAGCGGGTTTGGCCCGTTTTTCGGACAAGACGGTGAGGCGCGTGCCTTCTCCGCCAGCCAAAATCATTGCAACGGTTCTCATAGGCGAATTCCCATGCGGCTTCTGTGCGGCGAAGCGAACTTATGATCCCGAGTTCGGGTCTATCATATCTGAAAGAGCAGGAAAACTCAATAGAAAGACTTACCGAAGCATGTATTGCCAGCGGGCACGGGTCTGGGTTGGCGCTCTTGATGAGGGCGGATCCCCAGCAGGTGATAGACTCTTGCGACAGTTTCTGTTTGCGGAGGATTCAGACGCACGGGTTCTTGGATTTTGCTGCTGGGATCTCTATACTTTACTTTTGTGTTCCAGAAGGTTCGTGCCTGTTCAGGGCATTCAGCCCAACGGCCTGCCCGGTCCAGATGTAGTTTGGCACGTCAGAAAGGCCCCCGTCCTGGGAGGCGTGGGCCTGGCAGCACAACCAAGAGCAAGAGTGCATGTCTGAGACGTCGTCCCGCGCCTCTTCCGAGCAGGGGCACAAAGCAACAGTTGCGGCACAAGGACCGGCCGGCAAGGCCGTATCAGAGAAAGCAGCGCGCCAACGTATTTTATTGGCAACAGGAGGGATCCTGATTGCATTGGCGTTGGCGGTGGCTTTGTTGCGTCTGCAGCGCTTAAGCGAACTCCCGTTTGGGCTCCATCATGATGAAGGGGCGCATGGCATGGATGCTCTCCGTGTGTTGCAAGGGGAGCACGCTGTTTTCTTTCCTGAAAATAATGGACGCGAAGGGCTGATTGTCTATACGATAGCGCTGGCCATCTCCTTTTTGGGGCGCACGATGCTGGCTCTTCGTCTGCCCACAGCGCTGGCCAGCGCCGGCACGGTCTTTGTCGTTTTCTGGCTGGGGCGGCTGCTCTTTGGCAGAGATGAAAGCGGGCGGGTCACTCCGTGGCGCGGCTTGCTGGTCGGCGGAATCGGGGCCGGTCTGCTGGCGGTATCGCTCGGCCAGACGATTATTGGGCGTGCGGCGCTACGGGCCAACTTCCTGCCACTGTTTCTTTGCCTGTGTCTGGCCTTGCTCTGGTGGGGATGGGAGGGTAGGAGCTGGTGGCGGGTGGCGCTGGCGGGGGCGTGCGCCGGGCTGCTGCCATACACCTATCTTGCGGCGCGTTTCACACCTTTCCTATTTCTCTTTTTTGGATTGAGTTTTCTGCTGCCCTGGGGCAGGGGTAAAGCTCGCCTGCGGGCTGAACTACCATGGGTAGGCGTCTTTTTGGGCGTGGCCGGGCTGGTAGCAGCGCCGATTCTCGTTTATTTTGCTCTACATCCCGAGCATTTTGTTATCCGCAGCAACCAGCTATTAGTACTTCAGTCTGATCGGAGTCAGGGAGACCCGTTGGGCGCTTTACTGGGCAATGTTTGGGCTCATCTATTGGCCTTTGGCTTTCGCGGCGATCCGAACTGGCGGCATAACTTCGCCGGTCAGCCGATGCTGAATCCATGGGAAGCGTTCTTTTTCTTGCTTGGCGCGGGGGTAGCCGTGTGGCGCTGGCAACGGCCCGCCTACCGGCTGCTGCTATTCTGGCTGATGGTCCTGCCACTGCCGGCGATGCTGGCCAGGGATATACTTGTCCCCAACACGCTGCGCATGATCGGCGCGGTGCCGGCAATCTATCTGCTCGCGGCTATCGGCGTGTGGGAGACGTTCCGTTTCTTGAGGGAGCGGTTTTGGGGGAACAATAGAGGCATAGCCGCTATCGCATTGGCGTCTGTGGTCAGCGGCACAGTTCTGGTTCAGGGTGTGAGCACTTATCGCACCTATTTCATGGAGTGGGCGGACGAGTCCGAAGTTTATCATGAATACGCGGTGGGGTGGGTAGACTTGATCCAGGTGTTAAGCCTGCAGCCGCCCGACGCGGAGATTGTCTATCTGATCCCCGATGGACAGCGTCACAAGGCACTGGAAGAGGGATTTCGCAGCCCAACTTTCGAATACCTGAATCAAGGCGCGGCGCAAGTCCATCTTTTCCACACTGCCATGCCCAACTTGGCGCAGAAGATCGAATCCACGCTGGCGGCCATGGAGAACATATCGACAGTGAAAGTTGTGGACTGGGACACCAATGCTGCGTGGGCGGGGGACGAAAGCGATCGCTTTGCTGTTCTTTTTGGCAAGTACGGACGGTACATGGGTAGTGACGCGTACGGCAGCTTTCAGATCCATAACTACAAGGACATTGCCCTGGATCGTCCCTGGACCTTCTATGAAGACCTGGAGCCGCTGACAGTCTACTACGATGGCGACATCGCTCTTGAGGGGATCGCCCTGGGCCAGGGCATAGAGCAGTTGACAACGCAGCAGCTCTTGAACCTGGGCCAGGATCGATCCTTGTGGATGGCCCTGCAATGGCAGACCGACTCCGGGTTGGATGTCGACTATGCGATATCACTGCGGCTGTACAACACTGAGGACGAACGGTCTTACCAAAGGGATATAGTCCTATGGAAACCGGATCATACGCTCACTGGGAGCGGGGGGATATCCGAACCGTTCGATACCCTGGTCCAATTTGATTTCCCGGCAGATCTCCCGCCCGGTGAGTATGAGCTGCGGCTGGTCGTCTACAGCACCGAGACGCAGATACCGACTGTCGAGATCGGGGTGTGGGAGGCGGAATTGCTACTGGCGCGCGTGCAATTGGGCGAAGGCCCGTGACAGGCGGATGCGATGGCGTCAACAGCTGATCTTCGAACGACAGGAAAGGGCGGCGAGCGACTGTGAAACGGCTGTCGGCCAGGAGATTCCCCGCTGGTGCAAGATAGGCATGCGTTCGACGACAACCGGCGCGCGCCGGACGCGGCTTGGTATGGACGCAGGCGCACCAGGGCTCCACTGCGGAGCGGCGCAATCGGCGGGGGACAGGGGACAGCAGCTGAAGAACGGTGCGGCGGTGACGGGGCTGGTTTTTGAAGGGGGGCGTTGCGGGGGGAGTCCCCCCGCACAAGGGAGGGCCGAAAGCCCGACCGCCCATAAAAGCGTGTGAAATCGCGTGCACATTGTTTGGTGCGCTGGGGCGGCCGCCATCGTCAGGCTATCAGGATATGTGGTTGGCACGCTCCCGGTGGATCGACCCGTTGCCGGAGAATATGCTAAACGCGCCTTGCGCAATCCATCTTGGGTAACGGCCTGGTCGGACGCGAATGAACAATGCTCGATAGGCAGTGCAGGAGAACTGTATGCGTTCAACAGTCATATACGCATTTCTCGGTATTGTCATTCTGTCCGGGTTGGGGCTGCGCACATGGAATGTCAACTGGGACGGCGGGATAAGTGCCCACCCGGATGAAAAAGAAAATGCATGCATCTACGCGCCAGCCATTGGTTGGCCTTCCTCAATCGAGGAGTTTCGCAATCCCCGGCGCAGCCCGCTCAATCCTCTTTGGGACGAAAAGGACGTTCGACGCCGTTCCTATGCCTACGGCCATTTTCCTCTTTACCTGGGCATCCTCACCAGCGAACTGCTGAACGAGCTGGCAAGACCCGCCGAATTGTTGCCTCTGCCGGACAGGATCATTGGGTTGATGGAGCGGGCCAATTCCGCCTGCGATGGCACGACCTTTGCCGGACGGCTGCTCATGGCTCTGCTGGATACGCTGACAATCTTTCTGCTATTTCTGGTGGGGCGCAGGTTGTACGGCGAGGGAGCTGGCTTGCTGGCGGCGGCTCTGTACGCATTCACTGCCCAGGCAGTTCAGTTGAGCCATTTTTTCGCCATGGATCCCGCCAGCACGACCTTTGTAGTCCTGGCTGTCTACGGAGGCGTGCTGATGGTTCAGGATCGTTTCTGGCGGGGCGTTCTCTACGCAGGGGCTGGCGGTGGGTTGGCGATATCGGCCAAGTTCAGCTCGCTGCCCATCCTGGCCGTGCCGGTTCTGGCGGCCCTGGTTGTCTTTTGGCAGACTTACCACCGTTCCCAGCATGGGATCGCGGAAGAGCAAGAGTCCAGGGGCCGAAGCGTGGCCGCAGGCATGCTGGTGGGCGCGCCACTGGCGCTGCTGCTTGCCTTTGCCTTCTTTTTTGTCACCAGCCCCTACGCTGTTCTCGACTGGGTGAACTTCACGCAGTCCACTCTCATCGACCAGGGGCGCATGGCGCGCGGGCTCGAAGATATTCCTTACACGCGCCAATACCGCAATACAGTTCCTTACCTCTACTTCATTCAACAGCAGGTCGTGTGGGGGATGGGTTTGCCGCTGGGCGTGATCGCGGCGGTGGGCAGCGTCTGGGCGCTGGGGAAAGTATTGCTGCTGCGGGCCAGAGCTGGAGAGTTGATCGTGTGGGTGTGGTTGGCGCCCTACTTTGGCATCACTGGCGCTTTTCTGGCCAAGTTTAACCGCTATATGAGTCCTGTCCTGCCCTTTGTCCTGATTTTTGCGGCCGGCCTGATCGCCTGGCTGTGGCAACTGGGGGGGAGGCGACAGATGCGCCTGGCCGCGCGTCTGCCGGCTGCGCTCTTGTTCATCGCGGCGGTCGGTGGTGGTCTGTTCTGGTCGCTGGCCTATGTCAACGGCGTCTATGCCCACGAGCACACTTGGATCACGGCCAGCAGATGGATTTATGCCAACGCGCCGTCCGGCTCAGTGATCCTGTGGGAGGGGTGGGATGACCCCCTGCCCAAGAGCATACCAAGCGAACCGGATATGAACATGAAAAGCCACGGACTGCGACACATCGACTGGTTACCCTATGAAGAGGACACGGCGGATAAATACGACATCCTGCGCCAGAAGCTGCAAGAGGCGGACTACGTTATCTACAGCTCCAAACGCATCTACGATAGCGTCGACCAACTGCCTGAACGCTACCCGATGACAATCCGTTACTATGAGTTGATGTTCGGCGAGGAGTTGGGCTACGTCCACGCGGCCGATTTTACCTCGCCGCCGCGGTTGTTGGGTCGGGCCTTCCCTGATCAGGATGCCGACGAAAGCTGGAGCCTGTACGACCACCCGCGCGTATCGATCTTCGCCAAACAGCGGGACCTGAGCGAAGCCGAGTTCGATGCCCTTCTGGGTGGAACCTGGGAGGGTGCCCTACCCTTGTATTCGGGAATGGTCACTCGGTTCAACTCTGCTCTGGGCACTCTAGATTCTCTTTTCCACCGCCTTCAACGGCAAGTTCAATTGCAAGTCCAGCCACTTTATGAACATCTGGAGCCGTTGACAGTCCAATACGATGGCGACATCAATCTTAAGGGAGTCGCTTTGGGCCAAGGCGACGAACAACTGTCTTCGCGACAGGTTCTCAGTCCGGAACAGGACCGTGCTCTGTGGATGGTTCTGCTATGGGAGACAAACCGAAATACGGATACCGACTTTGCCGTTTCGCTGCGTCTGTACAATAGTGAAGGCGGACTGTCCTACCAGATGGACGATGTCCTGGGGAATGCGAACCATACGCGCACGAGTCTCTGGGCGGCTCAGGAACCGGTCGAAACCCTGCACTACCTCGATATTCCGACTGATCTCGGGTCCGGCGAGTATGAGTTGCGGTTGATTGTTTACAGCACTGAGACAGAGATACCAACTGTCGAGATCGGCGTATGGGAGCCGGAATTTCTCCTGGCGCGCCTGCGTTTGGACGAAAGCCGGTGACAAGAGAGCGTAACGGCGCCAATTGGAGTTGGCAGTCTCCCCGGTCCGCGGAAGAAACCGGATTGGATGGCTTGCCGCGAAGGCGTGCGACGAGACCCAGGTAAGGGAAAGGAACAAGAGGCGTGTCTGAGAGTATAGCTGCGGCGCAACGTCCAGCAGGCGCGGCCGGGTCAGAAAGAGCCGAACGCCTCCGCTTGAAGCTGGTAACGGGGGCGATCCTGCTGGCATTGGCGGTGGTGGTGGTGCTGCTGCGATTGCAGCGCCTGGACGAACTCCCGCCGGGACTCAATCGGGATGAAGGAATAGATGGCGCGTTGGCGCTTCAGGTGCTGCAGGGAGAGCACGCCATCTTCTTTCCGGTAGATCAGGGGCGCGAGCCGTCAGCCATCTATGCGCTGGCCCTGTCCACAATCCTGTTTGGGCGGACGCTGCTTGCTATGCATCTGCCCACGGCCCTGGGCAGCGCGGGCATGGTCTTTGCCGTCTTCTGGCTGGGGCGGCTGCTCTTCGGCAGGGATGGAGGAGGCCGGGCGACGCCCTGGCGCGGGCTGCTGGTCGGCGGGGTTGGGGCCGGACTGATGGCGGTTTCGGTGAGCCAGACGATTATTGGGCGCACGTCGTACAACAAAGTCACGCACATGCCGCTGCTACTTACCTTATGTATGGCTCTGCTCTGGTGGGGGTGGTCCAGGCAGGAGCAGGGTCGCGCCGCGAGAGAGGGGCCGACCGGCACGGCTTTGGCCGGAGATGGCGGCAAGACTGGAAGGCAACGAGGCTGGTGGAAGATCGCGCTGGCGGGCGTGTGTGCCGGGTTGTTGCCCTACACCTATATCCCGGCGCGGTTCACGCCCTTTCTGTTTCTCTTTTTTGGGCTGAGCTTTCTGTTGCCTTGGGATGGAGATGAAGATCGAGAAGAAGGAAGCGAACAGCGTTCTCGTTTCTCCCACTTTTCTCTGCGCGTTTCTCGCTTGCGGGCTGAACTACCGTGGACAGGCATCTTCCTGGTTGTGACTGGGCTGGTGGCGGCGCCGATTCTCATCCACTTTGCTGTGTATCCTGAACACTTTCTCATGCGCAGCAGAGAGGTCTGGCTGATGCGCGGCGGTCAGGGGGGCCCTTTGGGATCCTTTCTTGGCAACGTTTGGGAGCATCTGTTGGTCTTCGGTTTTCGCGGCGACCCGAACTGGCGGCACAACTTCGCCAGCCAATCGATGCTGAAGCCATGGGAAGCGATCTTTTTCTGGTTGGCGTTGGGTATGGCGGTGTGGCGTTGGCAACGGCCCGCCTACCGTCTGCTGCTGCTGTGGCTAGGTGTGCTGCTGCTGCCGGCAATGCTCTCCAGAGACGATATTGTCCCGCACTTTCTGCGGATGATGGGCGCGACGCCGGCAGTCTATCTGCTAACGGCTGTGGGCCTTTGGGAGGCATTGCAATTTTTGTGGGAACGGCGCGACGCCATACAGTGGCCCGCGCTGCAAGCGTTTGGGCAGAACGGGAGCAGGGTTGCGATCGCGTTGGGGATAGCTGTCAGCGGGCTGATTCTGGCACAGAGTGTATTCACCTACCGCGCCTATTTCCAGACGTGGGCGAATCTGCCCGAGGTTTATGAAGCGAATGAAACGGAGTGGGCAGAATTGGCGCGGACGCTGAACGCGCAGCCGCCCGATACGGAGGCGGTCTACTTACTTCCCTACACAGTAAGTGAGCATTATAGTTTCCAATATCTTTATGAGGGCACAACGCCGGTCGATGTGATTTCGGCGAGCGTGCCTTACCTGCCGCAAGAGATGGAATCCGCGCTGACGGCTGTGGAGAATGCAGCAAGGGTGAAGTTTGTCGACTGGGACAACGATCGTGTCAGCGGTGATATTCTTGCTGAGCAACACGCGGTCGTACTTCTTGGCAAGTATGGACGTTACGAGGGCACCGACGAGTATCGCAGCTTTCAGATCCACACTTTTACCGGCATGGCCTTGGATCGTCCCTGGGCATTTCACGAATATATGGAGCCGCGGGCAGTACACTATGATGGCGGCATATCTCTGCTTGGGCTTGCTTCAGGCCGGGGCGAAGAGCAGTTGTCAACGCAAGAGCCGCTCAGCCTGGGAGCGGATCGCGCCCTGTGGGTAGCGCTGCGATGGCAGACCGCGCCCGGGTTGGAAGTCGACTATTCGATTTCGCTGCGCCTGCACGATGCCGAGGGCGGACAGGTCTATCAGAAGGACGCCGTGCTGCTGAATGCGCGCCATAGGCACACGGGCCGCTGGTCGGCGGAAGAAGAGGTGGACACAGTTTTCCACCTTGATATCCCGGCTGATCTCGCGTCGGGCGATTTTGAGTTGCGGCTGATCGTCTACAACTCGGCGACTCTGAGTCCGACTGTCGAGCTAGATGTATGGGAGCCGGAGGTTGCCTTGGCGCGGCTGCGCCTGGCGGAGGGCGGTTGATCAGCGCTTAGCTACGATTCAGATTGGCGCGTTCTTGAACTTTAGCGCCGAAACCGCTATACTTTATTTTTGGGCTGCAAAACCGTTTTTTGCGCCGGTTGCGTGCGAAGGATTGTGTGCAGGTAAAGCGGCCCAACCGTTCAGGGGATTTTACCGGTCTGGCATACTGGCTGTGTTCGGTACGCCGGGGCCGCGAGAATGCAATGCCAGCGCGGTTGCCGCAGACAGGCAAACCGGCGCAGAGCAGGCTAATGCAGGCGGGACGCTTGCATTTCCAGGAGGAGGAAGACGTGCTGTTGCGAAGGACCCAAACTGCTTCATTTTGGCGCGATCATTTCAGTGTTTCCGATGAAGATCTGGACTTTATTCATGAACTGATCCTGGATGCAGAGTCGCCGATGACGACTGGGCAGCTTGCATTGCGCCTGATCCAGGAATACCAGCGCCGCGAGACAGCCCGGATGGAATCCGAGCTGCAGAAGGGCGCGGTTTATCAGCCCGAGAACCCGTATGAAGTCGGGCAGACTCTCATTTTCCCCGCGATGGATTTTCTGGTAGGCGAGATCCTGGAGACCCGCGCCGGCCAGAATCCGGAGCATGGGGCATTCGAAGTAATCCGCGTCGGTTTCGCCGATACAGACGAGATACGGGAGTTCGCCGCCAGCCTTCAGACGGGTCACCGGCTCAACGCCGCCAATGGCCAGGCGGCAGGTGATGAGGAAACGCTGCTGTCGGCGGAAGAGATTCATTCACTGTATCAGGATGAGATCGAAGAAAGCCTGCTGTTTGCATTGGAAGACGGCGAACGTAACGAAGATTTTGTGCATATTGACAACTTCTGGCTGCTGGCCGACATGCTGGCCGAAGTCCATGTAGGTCATTTGAACATTGCCGAGGCGCTGCTTGAGATGCAGAACCGGCCGATGTCGCCCGAGGAGTTGCTGCCGGAACTTGATCTGCAGG
Organism: Caldilineaceae bacterium; assembly: GCA_963662575.1. Taxonomy (GTDB): domain Bacteria; phylum Chloroflexota; class Anaerolineae; order Caldilineales; family Caldilineaceae; genus Bin5. Next base: position 1,967,835 of record OY759723.1, on the reverse strand, counting down.
CGGAGGATGTTACGCAGCCAATGCAGATTATCAGCGTGAACCACGCGCTTGGCAGCGACGAACGGTTCGACCAGGTTGGAAGCGCGGGTGTGCCGCTCTGGTATCTGGCACGGCTGGAACCACCGGAGGCGCTTACCGTGCCTGCACTTCTGCGTCCCGAGGTAGGCCGCTATAACCGCGCAATCTTGAGTGTGGAACTTCTGCAGACGGAATGGGAGTTGGACGACGAATGGGGCGAAAGCGGTGCGAGCACGCCGATCTCGTCGGTGGTGCCCAGCATCAGTTTCACACTGATCTTTCCCCACTGGCTATACGGCACGCTGCCTCTCAGCAGCCGCACGCGGGCGCTATTCCCGCACAGTGCGCAGGAGCGGTCGATGGTGACGATAGTCGATGGCCGCTGGGGCAACCGATACACGGCCTGGGTGGTCCACAAAGAGCGCTATGTGTGCGGTCTAAAGGACTGGATGGTTGCGCACAACCTGCCGGTGAGCGCTCAGATCACGCTGGAGCGCACTGACAATCCGGACGAGGTGATCATTGACTTCCGGCCGCGCCGGATGAGGCGGGAATGGAGCCGCATCGCCAAGGTTAATGCCAGCGCTAAACGTTTTGGTCTTGAGATGAATAAAGTGCAGATCTCCTGTGAGTACGATGAGCACCTGATCGTATCATCTGTAGACCGGGAGGGGCTGGAGGCGTTCAACGCCAGTTTCGATGGCAACGACGCGGCGCTGGAGCAGATCGTGGAGATGATTGTGCCGGAGATTACGAAACTGAATCCACAGGGTACAGCCCATGTCAAGACGATATATAGTGCTGTCAATATGTTCTGGCGCTGTCCGCCGGGACCGATCTTTTATACGTTGATCAGCAATCCCCGTTTCCAGGATGTGGGGGACGGGTTCTTCAAAGTGAGATGAGGATGCGAAGCCGGTGGAACGCGCATTTTACCGGCCTTTGAACATAGTGGAGGGATTGGAAGACGATGACAACGGCAGCGCCCAAGCAGAAACTCACATGGTTCCGACCGGACGTGAATACGAAGTTTCACATCGACTACAGTTGGTGGGAGAATAGCGGACGCAATTTTCGCCTCTACCTGCGCGATCAGCTATGCACGGAATGCCGGGACAGGTTCCAGGATCATAGGAATACCGAGGACGTGGATTGGATCGACCCGGAGACCGGGGAAGTCCACCGCACAGATGCTCTGTGGGAATGTCTGCGCAGCCGTTGCACCAAAGATCCCGACTACATTAACGAGCATCTCTCACTGACCGCGGCCTGCTTCCGCGTCTTTTTGGCCAACAACAATACGCCACTCAGCCCTTCCGAATTGAATCACCTTCTGCCGTGGAAACCGGCCCGCACAATTCTGCAAACGCTTGGCGGGCGCGTTGTCTATCTGGGTCTGCGGCCGGTGCGCGAATAGAGAGAAGAGTGTAGAGGGGGGAGACCGGTTCTCACTCCTCTCCTCACAGTTCTGTCAGTCCCCTTCCGGCCCATTTCCTGCCCTCGCCAACAGATCCTGCGCGGCTCTGAACATCGGCATATCCACCATTTTCCCATCGAGTACACAGACGCCCCGTCCGGCGCGTTGGTGCGCCTTGAATACGGCTATAAGCCGGCGCGCGGCCGCCACTTGGGTGAGGTCCGGCGTAAAGGCGCGGTTGATGATCTCCACCTGCCGGGGATGGACCGCCAGTTTGCCCCGGAAGCCCATTTTGCGTATAGCTTCACACTCCGCGGCCAGACCGGTATCGTCGGTCAGGTCGGTATAGACGGTGTCGATGGCCTGTAGGCCGAAGGCGGCGGCAGCGGTCGCGACGGCGCTGCGGGCATAGAAGACCTCCCATCCTTCGGGCGTGCGCTGGGCGCCGATATCGCCGGCAAAGTCTTCGGCGCCGAACGCCAGTGCCGCGAGCCTGGGGTCGGCGCCGGCGATCGCGCGCAGATTCATGACGCCGGCGGCGCTTTCGACGATTGGCAGCAGCCGCACAGTTCCGATGGGCAGCCCGGCCGCGCTTTCCAGTGGTGTCAACCGCTCGCTCACGAGTTGCAGGTCGGCGGCGGACTCGACTTTCGGGATCACATAGAGTTGGGGCGCGGCGGCGAAGGTTGCGAGCAGATCATCGGGCCAGAAGGGACTGTTTACCGGGTTGATGCGGATGCATGGCAGCGGGCCCCCTTCAGGCAGGGCCTTGAACGAGTGGACGAGGAGCGAGCGCGCCTCCAGTTTGCGGCTGGGCGCGACCGCGTCCTCAAGGTCGGCGATGATGGCGTCGGCGGGCAGGACGGCGCCCTTGGTGATCTTGCGGGGCGAGTCGGCGGGCATAAAGAGGAGAGAGCGCAGTCGCAGTGTCACAGGCAGGGCTCCGCGGGTAGGGGTGGGCGCCCGGGGGCGGGCGAGGCCGGGGCGCTTTGGTCGAGTCAGTGTTGTGTACGGTTCGTTTCATTCTACACATTTTGCGTACATAATGCAGGTTGGTTCAGAAGGGAGAGAGCCTGGACAGACTGGCCGTGCCGCAGTCCACTATAGAGAGCTGGACCAGTCCTGGTAAGGTTCGACAGATATCCCTATGCCGGGCCGTTATTCTGACATCTTGGTCCATATTTTCACTCTTTGTATGACATTGACAGAATCCTGTGGTACAATGTGCATGATGAAGAGAAATAGCTAGAGATTCCTGATGCAAAACGGTTGCGGATCCAGAGGATTTGCAAGGCCGCCACGGGTCAGTTTCTTCCCCATTTGCAAACTCCAGTCCGCATTGGTCGCGCCATTTCGATCTTTACCTCTTCCAGTCCACTCAGACGCACAGGGGGCATCATGAACAGACACTTAAGTGAGTCCATGCCTCCTCCTGTGGTAGGACGGCGCTTGCAGGGGGCGCGCAAGGCCCGCGGCCTTACGCAAAAGGAGGTCGCCGAGTCCCTGGGTGTAGCTCGGACCACTATAACCGCATTGGAAAAGGGCGAGCGGCGCACCCGGCCAAGTGAACTGATCCAGATGGCGCAGTTGTATGGCCGGCCGGTGGGTGATTTCGTTGGCACAAGGGATTCCGTTGCCGACTTCGCAGCGCAGTTTCGGGCCGCTGTCCCCAAACTCGGTTCGCAACTGGCCCAGGATGAATTGCAGCATGCTGTCGCGATATTCCAACAGCTGTGCGAAGACTACCAACATCTCGAAAACCTGAACGAGGCGCCGCTCATTCGAAACTACCCGCCGCGATACGCAACGGACGGGACCTCTCCTGAAGTTGCGGCGGAGGACGTGGCCACGGCCGAACGACACCGTCTGGCGCTTGGCGACGGACCGTTTCTGAACTTGAGAGAGGCTCTTGCGAACGATGTCGGCCTTCGAGTTTTCTCTATTGACCTGCCCTCACGTGTGGCGGGCATGTATAGCTACATGGAGGAGTTTGGCGGCTGTATCGCGGTAAACGCCGTTCACCCACAGGAGCGGCAGCGATGGTCGCTGGCGCACGAGTATGGCCACTTCCTCACGAGCCGCTTCCGGTCGGAAGTATCGATGTTGGGCGGGTATGGTCGTTCACGGAGCGGCGAGCGTTTCGCGGATGCCTTTGCCCGGTGCTTGCTCATGCCAGCCGCGGGTTTGCGACGGAGATTTAATGAATTGTCACGCGCGGCCCGCGGCAGGATCACGGCTGCGGAGATCTGCCAGCTAGCGCATCATTATTTTGTCTCCGTGGAGATGATGATGCTGCGTCTGGAGGAGCTTCGTCTTCTGCCGGGAGGAACGTGGGGACGGCTGCACGACCGCGGCTTCAAAGTGCGAGAAGCAGAAGGGCAGTCAAGTCTATCTCCCCATTCCCACGGCGGACGGTCCTTGCCACTTCGCTATCAGTACCTGGCTGCCCGGGCCTACGAAGAGGGAAAGCTGACTGAAGGAGAGCTGGCTCGCCTCTTACGTGTCGACCGCGTAGCGGCAAGGCGGCTGGTCCAAGAGCTGTCACAATCCTTGTTTCTTCACGATGAAGGCCAAGTTGCCGCAATCTTCATTGATCTGGCGCGTAGCGTCAGCGGGAGGGACGAACCTGCGCCTCAGTTGACAGAAGTGACCGGCTCCTTTGGTGGAGAGCGATCGCACATTGCCGAACAGGCTACTTGAAAGGCGCCTTACATTTTGACGGGCCGTCCCGAGTCGCTTCTGCTCGATGCCAGCTGCTTGCTCAACCTGTATGCAACAGGATGTCTGCGAGAAATCAGCGCCGCGCTGCCTTATCATTTCCAGGTCACCGACTATGTGGTCGAGCAGGAAGCTCTCTTCATCTGGCGTCCCGGTCCGACCGGTAGCAGGGATGAGCGGGAACCTGTGGATCTGACTTCTGTGCTCAGAGAAGGCTTGATTCAGCTGATTCGCCTAGAACATCCGGCCGAGGAGGCGACCTTTATTGATTTGGCGGCTGATCTTGACGATGGCGAGGCGATAACCGGCGCGCTTGCCTTTCAGCGCGGTTGCTCCGTCGCAACCGACGATCGTAAGGCCAGACGCGTACTTGGGCAACTCAGTCCACCGGTGAAATTGGTCTCCACACTGGAACTGCTGAAACTATGGGCCGAGGAAAGTCGGGTCTCCAGAGCGGAACTGGCCTCAGCCATGGCCGCGATGCAGTCGTGCGCCAGCTATATTCCCGGGAGGCGCGATCCGCTCTATGAATGGTGGCGGTCGATTGTTCGGGAATCATAGACTTGAAAGGGCAACTTGGTTGCTGTGTACGCTGTGTGCCCAGTGGGTCTTGAAGGCGCCCCACACGCCTTGCAACCAGCTCCGGTCTCGGATGGGACTCACCACAGAAAAGGCGCGGATAACCACTCTACAGGTCGGGGCGTCTTTGAGCGCATTCTATTAATCTTTGACGTCACTTTGTCAGAACCAGCGTTTGTCTTTGCCGCGTGGCCACGATCTTTCTGAAGGCCAGTGCGAGCAGGAGGCCAAGGACGCCGCCGAGCATATCGACGCCGATGTCAAAGAAGGTGTCGCCGTGCAGTACGCGCTGCTCGCTGAACAGCTGAATGCTCTCTTGAAGGATGGCGGCGACGAGGACCAGGGCCAGAACCACCGGGACGGCACGCCTCGCCGCCAGTCTGCCGGACAGATTCTGCATCAACAGGGCGGCCAGTACGGCAAAGAGCAGGCTGTGCATGAAAATATGCATCCACTGGGGACTGAATAGCGTGTTGAAGAGCCTGTAGGTTATGGGTGAGGCCCGCACGAGCAAGGCCATGGGAGAGAGGATGCCGACAATCCAGAATATCAGGAACAGATACCGCTTCATATTTTTCCTTTCCTCCTAGTTCCGCTTGCCTGCCGACAACGCGCCGGCGGCCGATATTCAAACTAACTGCGCGGCATCGATTCTGGTTCCCGGCATGTGCGCGGTTCGCCAGCCATTTACGTCCGAACAGTTGCGTGGAATTTGATTACGGGCGCCTATTCAAGCCGGGTGCGACGCCCCGAAACCGGAAATCGTTATTGCCCAGATCTTACACCTGTGCTAGACTACGCGCCGTAAAAATCGTGCCGCATCCCACCGCAATCAGTTCGCCTGTCAGACAGTAGTTCAGGGCGTTTTTCTGCTTGCCGCGGTTGGGCCGGGAGAGAATCCGCCCATTGGTTTGGCTGCCGCTGACCCGGGTTGTTGGGACAGTTGGCGGCGGGCAAAGGGAGACCAGGTGTTTCGACGCAACGAACGACCGCAGCCGGACGCTATCGAGGTTATCATCGGGCCCAGGGCCACGTACAGCGGCGCCCTGCGCAGTGATAGCAGCATTCGCATTGACGGTGTGGTAGAGAGCGGCCTGCTGGAAACGCTGGCCAACGTCATACTGACCGAAGGCGCGCGCGTCAACTGCGAAATTCGCGCCCGCAACGTGAGCATTCGCGGCTATTTTGACGGCGTCATCCGCGCGGACCGCGTCGAGCTGCTGGCCGGCTGCTACGTGCGCGGCGCGCTGCATGTGAACAGTTTTCTGCTGGATGAAGGGGCTACGCTCGAAGGGGAACTGCACATGCGCGGTGAGAACGCTGAGGGGTCGCTGGATTTGCCCGCGGATATGAACACGCCAATGGTCCTGCCGGACGCTCAATCGCAGCAAGAGCCGGAGTTCAGTTAACGTATGCCCGCCAGAGGCAAGAGCCCACTTTGTTTTTTGGACGGAGCGGGGCCTGAACCAACAGCGCCAGATGGGGCTCCAGACGGGGCGCCAAGCTGTGAAAGTCAAAGCTCCGCCCCTATTCTCCACGGGGAAGTCCTCGCCACAGGTCTGGCCCAGAACGCGTTCTCTCCAGCGCGAAGATTGACCGATACTCTACTATGGCCTGGCTCCTGATCGCGGCCGGCGCGCTGCTTGGCTACCTGCTCGGGTCGGTGCCGGTAGGCGTGCTTGCCACCGCCATATACGGTGTAGATATCCGCACAGTCGGCAGCGGGCGCACCGGTGCGACGAACGCATGGCGCGCGGCCGGCCTGAAGGCGGCCATCCCGACGCTGTTGGGCGATGCGCTCAAGGGGGCGGCGGCTGTGCTGCTCATCCGCTACGCGGCGGGGGCGTTCTTCCCTGGCATGGATGCGATCGCGGTTGCCGCGGCGGCAGCGCTTGCCGGCGCGTGTGCGGTGGTGGGTCATAACTGGTCGCTCTATCTGGGCTTCAAGGGCGGCGCGGGCGGCATCACGACGGCGGCCACGATCTTGGCGATCTCGCCGGTCATCGGCGCAGTCGTCTGTTTGGTCGGGCTACTGTTGATCTGGTGGAGCCGCATGGCCTCGATCGGGACCTACAGCGTGAGCGTGACTTCGTTGGTGTGCGCGCTCGTTTTTTCGATTGCCGGTCTGACCCCCTGGCCCTATGTAATATTTGGCCTCATTGCCTACCTGGCCGTAACTATTTCTCTGAGCCGCAATCGCCAAGCGCTCAAAGATGGGGAGGAGCGGGTGATTACGCTGTGGTAATCGTCCGTTTTCAGGGACATCCCCATACTAACCTTTTTTGGACAAGATAGTTCAACCTCGGTATAATTTTTGAATTAGGAAGAGGCTCTTCATACACATGAAAGGCGATAAAGATGGCTGAACGCAAACAGTTGACAACCGCTCATGGAGCGCCAATTGGAGACAATCAGAACTCATTGACCGCCGGCCCGCGCGGTCCACTTCTAATGCAGGATTATCAACTCCTGGAGAAGATGGCCACCTTTAACCGCGAACGCGTCCCGGAGCGGGTCGTGCATGCCAACGGTTCGGGAGCCTACGGAACCTTCACCGTTACAAATGATGTCACGCGCTACACCAAAGCCAGGATATTTTCTGAAGTAGGTAAGCAGACCGACTGTCTGCTCCGCTTCTCGACCGTCGCAGGGGAACGCGGCGCCGCAGACGCTGAGCGCGACGTGCGCGGATTTGCTCTCAAGTTCTACACGGAAGACGGAAACTGGGATATGGTCGGCAACAACACCCCGGTCTTCTTCGTTCGCGATCCCTACAAATTCGGCGACTTCATCCATACCCAGAAGCGCGACCCCAAGACAAACATGCGCTCCAGCACAGCTATGTGGGACTTCTGGTCACTCTCTCCCGAAAGCCTGCACCAGGTCACCATCCTGATGAGTGATCGCGGTCTGCCCCAGGGGTATCGCTTTGTCAACGGCTACAGCAGCCATACGTACAGTTTTATCAATGCAGACAATGAACGCTTTTGGATCAAGTTCCACTTCAAGACGATGCAGGGCATCAAGACATGGACCAATGCCCAGGCGGCCGAGATTGTCGGGCAGGATCGAGAAAGCTCGCAGCGTGATCTCTTCGACGCCATCGGACGAGGAGATTATCCGCAATGGCGCGTCTGCGTCCAGGTGATGCCGGAAGAGGATGCTGAGACCTACCGCATCAACCCCTTCGATCTGACCAAGGTCTGGCCCCATGGCGACTATCCGCTGATCGAAATCGGCATCATGGAACTCAATCGCAACCCCGAAAACTATTTTGCCGACATCGAGCAGGCCGCGTTTGAACCCTCCAACATCGTTCCCGGCATCAGCTTCTCGCCAGACAAAATGCTCCAGGCGCGGATAATGTCCTACGCAGACGCCCACCGCTACCGCATCGGTGTCAACTATTCCGCCCTTCCAGCCAACCAGCCTCAGTGCCCGGTTCACACTTATCACCGCGACGGTAACCTGCGTTCTGACGGCAACTTCGGCGGTGCGGTCAACTATGAGCCTAATAGCATGGGAGGGCCGGTCGAAGATTCCCGCAGCCTCGAGCCGCCGCTCAAGGTATCCGGCGATGCTGACCGCTACAACCATCGCGACGGCAATGACGACTATACGCAGCCCGGCAATCTATTCCGCCTGATGAACAGCGACCAGAAAGAGCAGTTGTTCAGCAATATCGCCGAAGCGATGGATGGCGTGCCTGAACGTATCCAGACGCGGCAGCTTGTTCATTTTTATAAGGCCGATCCGGACTATGCTTGCGGCGTGGCCGGGAAGCTGAACCTTACCCATGTCTCTGAGCAGGTTGCCACCCTCGCGGATCTGTCTCTGGCTGACCTAATAGTGAAGACCAGCGCAGAAGCATATTCGGAACTGGCAACGCCGGAAGCGTCGCAGGCCAAAGCCGCAGACTGACCTCCCAGCAACGTATGCATTGAGGTCATACGCCAGGGGGAGAAGGTACACGTACGAATAGGCCTGATTTTCATTCACCGCCGCGTACAGAGCCGACCGGGAAATCGGTCGGCTTTTTCGCGTCTGGGGCAACGATACGGGGAACCTGCAGTTGTTGGACATCGTCCTATCTTGTGATCGCCATTGTTGCCGATTCAGCACATATGATCTAGGTGTGCTATGGTTAGAACTGTCTGTGTTTTGCAGACGATAAAGTTCCCCATTTGTTGTATCGACTCTGAAGCGGTCAGAACGCCCCCGGATGGTATGTCGGAATTGAGCGCCTCTGGACGTCCTTGCGCCCGTATCGGCGCACCATGTAGCGCAGAATGGCTTCTGGCCCGTCCGGGCTCTTGTGGAACAGGGTAACAAGGCTTGTGCGGTCGGAATGCCACTTCAGTTCCCATCCTACGGCATCGGGTATGTCGTGCCCGCCTGCTGTTGCCCCCAGCAGATCTTCCAGGAACACGCCGGGCGCGCCTGAGCCGTTGTAGCGTGAGTCCTCCGGCATAACTTACGGGCCGTGTGCTATCACGGCCCGGACCCGCTCAAATAGTTCTTTGCGCGTGCGAGGCGGTCTGGATGGAAACTGTGTCACCGGATCATCCTCCTCGCCTTGTCGATGCGATCACGGGCAAGGGTGCAGTAGTCCTTCGATAAGTCCATCCCGATCCACTGCCGCCGTTCCAATTCTGCCGCCATTCCTGTTGTCCCTGAGCCAATAAACGGATCAAGTACAATCTGTGCGGTCGTAGAACCGATTACGCGCTGGGCGAGCTCTACGGGAATGGGTGCAGGATGCGGAGTGTCTTTGTCCTGAGGGATAGTCCAGACATCACACGCCTTCACCAGACCTCTAAACCCTACTCCTTCGCTGGATTCGGGTTTTGACATGACTGCCCTTGCCTGATACACTCGGCGATGAAAGAGATTGACCGCTTAGGTTTAGCAATCCAAGAGGGCAAAGGGGAGGTCACTATGAGAGCCGTCGTGTACCAGGGTCCGTTCAGCGTTGCCGTAGAGGAAGTTCCCGATCCCGAGATAATGCATCCGAATGACGTAATCGTCAAGATTACTTCGAGTTGCATCTGCGGCTCCGACTTGCACATGTATGAGGGTCGAACTGCGGCCGAACCGGGCATAGTCTTCGGGCACGAGAACATGGGTATAATCGAAGATGTCGGGTCCGCTGTGAAAACCTTGTCCGTAGGCGACAGGGTCGTGATGCCGTTCAACGTCGGCTGCGGCTTCTGCAAGAACTGCCAGCGGGGGTTTACGGGTTTCTGCCTCACGGTCAACCCTGGATTTGCCGGCGGCGCGTATGGATACGTGGCAATGGGACCATGGCGCGGCGGGCAAGCCGAGTACATTCAGGTGCCTTACGCGGACTTCAACTGTCTGCCTCTTCCGGCCGGGGATGCATTCGAGTGGGACTTCTCTCTTCTGGCGGACATATTCCCCACGGGTTATCACGGCACTGAGCTTGCCGACGTGAGTCCCGGCGAGAGCGTCGCCGTGTGGGGCGCGGGACCGGTCGGTCTGATGGCCACCTATAGCTGCATCATCAGAGGGGCGGCGGAGGTCTATACCATCGATCACGTGCAGGAGCGGCTGGACAAGGCCAGCGAGATTGGCGGTATTCCCATCAATTTCGATGACGGTGATCCGGTGGAGCAGATCAGGGACATGCGCAAGGGCGACGGTGTGGACAAGACGGTCGACGCTGTGGGCTATCAGGCCGCTGCGCAAGGATCGTCCGCCGCCGGAGGCGAGCAGACCGAGATTCCCAACGTGGTCCTGAATCAGATGATCGACCTGATCAATCCCACAGGGATCATGGGCATTCCGGGCCTGTATGTGCCATCGGACCCCGGTGGAGTGGACGAAGGCGCCAAGAGGGGCTCTCTGGCCATCAACTTCGGGAAGCTTTTTGAGAAGGGTCTGAAGCTGGGGACGGGTCAATGCAACGTGAAGCAGTACAACGCCTACTTGCGCGACCTCATCATATCCGGCAAGGCCACTCCCAGATTCGTTGTGTCCCACGAGGTGCCGCTGGACGACGCGGCCGACGCCTATGACAAGTTTGACAAGCGCATCGAAGGGTACACCAAGATCCTCCTGAAACCTTAAACAGAACGCGCCGGTTCGTTCCCGGGCAGCACGTACTTAGAGAATCAGGGGATGTGGGGGCGGCATCACACCCCCACCGTTCCCAGGCCCGCGTGTGATCACTCGTACTGCAAAGCTTTTTCCTGCATGTTCGGGAACGGCACGCGCGCTTCAAGCGCAGGCAGACGCTAAAACAGCTGCCCTTGAATTTCAACTACGAGTTTGACGCGCAGGAGGTAATGTCATGCGGGTAGGCAGCGAAGGGCATTCATACGACTGGAACGACAATTGGGCCAAGCTTCCCGAAAGTGAAAGCTCACGCAAGGGATGGGCGCATCCGGGCATCGTTGTCACGGAATCGGGAAACGTTTTGACCAGCCACCCCGGCGAGCCGGAAGTGATGACCTACGACGGGGACGGCAACCTGATTTCCTCGTGGCGCGGCGACTTTGCCGAGGCGCATGGGATCACCCTCATCAACGAGGGCGGCGTCGAGTATCTGTGGATAGTGGACCACGGATCCAAGAATCACTATCTTCACGGCTACCAGAACCCTCCGGGCGTGGGCGAAGCGCACGGTCAGGTATTCAAGACGACATTGGACGGTGAAGTGGTCATGAGGCTGGAGACGCCTCCCCTTTCCATGTACAAAGACACACGCTACGCCCCCACAACCGTCGCGGTGAACGAGGAGCGTTTTGGTGGCAACGGCGACATCTGGGTGGGCGATGGGTACGGCGCGTACCATGTCCACAGGTTCACGAAGAATGGCGAGTATGTCAGCAGCATCAACGGCGAGGAAGGGGCCGGGGCCTACAACTGCCCGCACGGCATCTTCTTTGATTATCGCAAGTCCGAGCCGGAGCTCTACGTGGCGGACAGGGCCAACGACCGCGTACAGGTCTACGACATGGAGGGTGGATTCAGGCGGATGTTTGGTGACGGTTTTCTGAACACGCCCAGTTGTTTCGCGACACATGGCGATCTGATGATCATTGCCGAGCTTCGCGCCCGCCTCGTGGTCACCGATATAAACGATGAACTGCTCACGTACCTCGGCGGCAACAAGCAGGTGTGCGATGTTGAGGGCTGGCCCAACAATGTGAACGAATCGGGGCAGTCAGTACGCACGAGCCACCTGGAGACGGGCAAGTTCAACAGCCCTCACGGTTTGGCTGCGGACGCCAGCGGTAACCTGTATGTGGCCGAATGGCTCATTGGGGGCAGGGTAACCAGACTGAATAGGGCCTAAGCGCCCTGGGGACGCATTGCGTCGCCGCCTGACAAACGAGAGTAAGCCACCACACGTCCTGCCGGAATTCCAGCACGGTGGCAAGGGGGACCGCACGGTTGTGGCGGTCCCTTTTCTGTGCTTCTGCGGTTACGCGCCAAGTTAGCGCGGCTATTCCCCTCTTTCCGATCCTGCTATAGCATCCCGGACAGCGCAGACCGCTTAGCGCGGCCGCGCGACCACGCTGAAGACCCTGTCATACCATGCACCAGGAAACAGACGGAATGTCCTCTCACTCGATGCTCGGCGCTTACGGCTCGTGGGCGGCGTTCTGGCCGGTGTGCTCTACCGCTACTACCTGGAAGAGGCATGATTTCAATTTGCGACCACACACAGATCCGATCGGGAAACCGGTCGGCTTTTTCGCGTTCAGGATGGCGTATCGGGGAACATGCAGTTGATGAACATCGTCCAATAGTGTGATCGCCGCTGTTGTCGATTCAGCACACATGATCTAGATGTGCTATGGTTAAATCTGTCTGTATTTTGCAGACGAAAAAGTTCCCCATTTTTGTCAAAAAGGAGAGAGTTTAATGCAGGTAGTACAACGCTATCCGGACAACATGTTCTGTTGGGTGGACCTGGCAACAACTGACCCGGCCGCGGCCAAGGAGTTTTTCAGTGGTCTTTTCGGTTGGGAGTATTTTGATATCCCGACGGGGATGGGCGGCAACTACTCGCTGTGCCAGATCAACGGCTATAACGTGGCGGGCCTGAGCGACTTGCCGGCCGAAATGGCGGAGCAGGGCATTCCGCCGATCTGGTCATCTTACATCAAGCACGACGATGTCGATGCCGTGGCCGAAAAGGCAGTTGCGGCCGGTGGAACGGTGGCCATGCCGGCAATGGATGTCATGGATTCAGGACGAATGATAATTATCCAGGACCCGACGGGGGCAATGGTCGGTCTGTGGCAGCCGAAGGAGCATATTGGGGCGCAGCTGGTCAACATGCCCCATGCGCTGGTCTGGAATGAACTGCAGACGAAGGATGTCGACACCGCGCGCAGTTTCTATGGGACGGTTTTCGGCTGGGGTCACGACCAGGATCCGAACGGCTATCATCTTTTCAAGCTGGGCGAGCGTATGCAGGCCGGCATGTTGAAGATGGACGACTCGTGGGGTGAGATTCCGCCCCACTGGGGGGTCTACTTCATGTCGGAGGATATAGAGGCGACCACGGCCAGGGCGAAGGAACTGGGCGGCCAGATTCATGTGCCGCCGACCGATACGGGCACGGTTGGCCGCTTCGCGGTCATCGGGGATCCGCAGGGCGGCGTATTCACGGCGATGCAGTTTGACGGCCCGGTCGATGCGCCACCTGGGTACTAGGGGGTTTATGCGAAGGGACGCTGCGTTCGACTGAATTGCGTAAGCGGGGCGTCCTGGTTTCGGAGAGGTTTTGGGTGAAGGGAGGGGGACTGCGCGGCTGCGTGGTTCCCCTCTTTTCTTTGCCAGCGGAGGCGAGTTGTGCGGGAGGGCTGTCCCAGAACTTTGGGTGGACGTTGTCTGAAACAGGATTTACAGGATTTCTGGGGATTTTCAGGATGGCTATTGATCGGGTTTGCCGGGGCTGTCTTTTGTCAGGGCACCCTGGAAACCCGCTACTGTTTCTTTTCCTCGCTCTAATGTGACTCCCGGTCAACTTCAATCCACAGCTCTTCCACGCCGCGCAGCACAATCTGGTTTCTGTATTCGGGTTCAGATATCAGATGGATGGAAGGGAAGCGCGCGAGCAGGCCGGCGAAGGCGAAGCGCGCTTCGAGTAACGCCAGAGGAGAGCCGAGGCAGTAGTGAATGCCGCGGCCAAAGGAGATGTGGCTCTTTTCGGTACGACCGATGTCCAGTATGTCCGGGACGGTAAAGACCGCCGGGTCTCGATTTGCGGCGCCGACCAGAACCATGACCTTTTGCCCCGCCCGAAACCGCTTGCCTTTGAACTCCATGTCTTCCAGGACGACCCGTATGATGAACTGGACCGGGCTGTCGTAGCGGAGCAGTTCATCGATGGCATTATCCAGCAGTTCGGGATTGGCCCTCAGCCGCTGAAGTTGCGCTGGATTCCTGAGCAGCGCAAGCATGCCGTTTCCTATCAGGCTGCGGGTCGTTTCATTGCCCGCCACCAACAGCAGCATGAGCGTTCCCAGAAGTTCGGTGTGGGAAAGTCTGTCACCCTCTTCCTCAGCAACCAGCAGAGCGCTGAGAAGATCGTCTTCGGGGCGGCGGCGGCGCTGCGCGATGATGTCCTCGAAGTACTTGACTATCTCATCAGAAGACTGCGTTACCCGTCCTATTTCTTCTTCACTGAGTATGGGCTCGACCGCCAGAGCGATATCGTTTGACCAGACATTGAAGCGGTCGCGATCCTGTGGCGGGATGCCCAGCATTTCGGCAATGACAATGACCGGCAGGGGGAAAGCGAATTCGCTAATCAGGTCGAATCTGTTTTTGCCAGCCAGGCCGTTCAGAAGCTCTTCCACAATCTGCTGGATACGCGGGCCAAGGGCCGATATGGCCCGCGGCGTAAAGGCCTTCGACACCAGCGACCGCAGCCGGGTGTGATCGGGCGGGTCGAGATCGAGGATGGTCCGGTAGGGTGCATACTCGAGTTTGTTGTCTCCGCTGGAGAACCGCTTGTGGTCCTGCAGTACGGTTTGGGCATCTTCGTACCCTGTCAGTGCCCACGCGTTGACGAGCCTCATGCGGTGGACCGGATCTTTGTGGCGCAAGCGCTCATAGAAATCGTACGGATTTGCCCTGATTTCACTGGAGGTCAAGTCAAAGCTGATACCTGACTCCAGACGTTCCCAGGTCAGCAGCGCCTTCTTTGCAACCGGCGTCAACAGATTGCGAACACTCCCTGGCCGCATCGCCACAGTCTCCTTATTCAATGAATGTCTGCTCTTGCCAAACCGAGCCACCTACCGTTCCACGTTCGAGGTGGTGCACTGCAACCCAATGTAGTCGTTGGCATTTTGGTCGGTCAGTTCAAGCAGGATGAAGCAGGTCGGGCTCGGGGACAGGGTGCCGCAGAGTTCGGGGGCGGTGAAGGTGTTGACAGCGTCTCTGGCGACCGGTTGATTTGCCGGCGTGCATACCGTCGTGCAAAGGATGACGGAGCTTGCGTTGTTCGGGTCGTCGGCTGTCTCTGTGCGCTTCAGCTTGAATCGCCTCACGGAAGGCGAACCATTCCCTGTAACACGAAGTGAATTCGGCGTCCTCCGGCGGCGGTCTCGTCGAACAGGACGAAGGCAGACGCTTGCGCGCACAGGGGGCTGGGCGGGACGGTTAGTCTTGCTCGCTGCCTTGCTTTATTTCCCGCACCAGTTTGTCAAATTCTGCCTGTGAATAGTCGCGATCGAACTGTCTCAGGATCAAGTGTTCGATCTCCTTTGCCGGCGTCCACCCGTTGCGCGCAGCCGAACGCAAGAGGCGGCGGTATACACTTTTCGGCAGATCGATCGTCACATTCCTTTTTATGCTCATGGTTCACCTTGCCAGATGCGTCACCACGTCGTACTCGTCTACTGAGAAGATGTAGGGCTTGTCGATATTGGATTTCGGGTCGGAATGCAACGGAATAGCCTGGAACATGCTCCAGCGCGCGCCCGTTTCCGCTATCGCGGCCGCCGATGATGATAATAAGACTGTCGTTGTCTGGAGATCGCACAAGCACTGTACATTTTCCGGGAGTGAAAATTATTATATTTGGTACAAGTGATATATGTCAATAAACATAGACAATACGTCGGGTTTGTCATTATTTTGAAGCATTTCAGCGATTGTTCTTTCCAAAATGACTCAGCCTATTTACAGTTTATGCAGTGCTGTTTATCAGTGGGGCGGAGATCGCGTACAGACCGCTCAGTGGCTTTTTCCCGTTTTGATGTCAAAAGCGAACGGGGTAGAGTAGCAGCGGGACCTGATAGGTCAAGAGAGTGTGGCGTGCATAAATTGGCGGACTTCGTGATAATTCAGAGGTAATCAGGCAGCAGTACGACGGGCCGAAAGAATCGTTATGACGCAACATCGGCGCGGGGAAGGTCGAAATTTCGGAGTTTGGCTTTGGGGACTTCCGGCCACAGCAGCAGATGGCCTTGCAGGCTGGGCGGAAGGATTCAGGGAAGTCAGGCCTGGTGAACTGCGTTACCTAGCGCTGAAAGCCGTTTGGGTACGGTGGTTCATTTGTGCCGCCTGTGTATTCCAGTTGGTCTACCGACCGGTATTCATCGGCTCCAGGTATACGGGTTACGTACTGTGCTTCATTGTTTTGGTAGGGTTCAATGGCTACATACACTACCGGGTCCGTTCGGTCCGCGATGTGACTTTGAAGTGGATGCTGGTTCTCAGTGCTTTGGACGTGGTCCTGATTACAGTGGGGACGGTGGTCGGTGGCGGGTTCAGCCATTTCTTCTTCTACCTGCTGTACTACCCTGCCCTGGCCTGGTTCGCTGTGTTCTTCAGTTCGTTCGGACTGAGCTTCGGGTGGGTGACATTGGTGGCAGTCATCTACACGATCGTGAGCTTGACGGTCGGGGAAGGACTCGATTTAGAAGCCAGAGACGATAAGGCGTTGATTGCCAGGATCGTCGTCATGTACGCAGTCGTGGCATCGGTGAAACTGGTCGCCAGATCGGAAAGGATCAGGAGGCTGGAGGCGGTGGCGCGGGAGCGGGAGCTACAGCGGCAGCGGATCGAGATGTCGCAGACCATCCATGACGGGACCGCACAATCGGCCTACATCTTGGGGCTGGGCCTTGAGGACGCCATCGAGAAGGCGGACAGATCCGACCCGGCATTGGCCGGCAAGCTGGAGGCGATGTGGGCCTTGACCAGATCGACGATGTGGGCTCTCAGGCACCCGATAGACGGCGGACAGATATTCAGCGGAAGTAGTCTGAACGAAGTCTTGGCGGCGCACGCCGTCACCTTCACGGTCATCACTTCGATTAAGGCGGAACTGGAGCTTCATGGAGTCGAACCGCCACTGTCTACGATAGCGCGCAGCCTGCTGTTCTCCATCGCCCACAATGCGCTGACCAATGCCTTTCGCCATTCGGACGCCGAAAGTGTGACGATTTCCCTGGCGTTCGGGGCGGACGTTCTGCGTATGTCGGTTTCTGACGACGGGGTCGGGCTTCCCGATGATTACACCGAGCGCGGCCACGGCTTCAGGAACATGAGAACTGACGCAAAGCGCATGGGCGGCAGTCTGGAGGTTGTATCCAACGGCAAGGGCACGACGGTCTGTTGCACCGTGCCCAATGAGCAGATTTAAGGAGGCCGGCAGGTGTCATCGGAGACCAGAATCAAGGTGATGATAGTTGACGACCACGCCATCGTTCGGGAGGGGATTGCGGAGGTGCTGGAGCAGTCAGGCGACTTTGAGGTCGTCGGTCAGGCTGGGGACGGGGAAGAGGCCGTGAACAAGGTCCGGGAACTGAGGCCGGACGTGGTAATCATGGACATTCTGATGCCGGTAAAGGACGGCATCGAAGCCTGTCGGGATATCGCGGCGGCCATGCCTGAGACGCGGGTCCTCATGCTGACCGCGTCCAACCGACACAGTGCGATTGTGCAGGCGGTAAATGCCGGAGCGACGGGATACCTTCAGAAGTTTTCCGGGAAGGAGATGCTGCTATCCACGGTGCGGGAGGTTGCCGGCGGTGAGTTTCGGGTGCAGGGAGAGGCGGCAAGGAAGCTGGTCGCGGGATTGAGCGGCGGCGGCGTCCCGATTCCTCCCAGCGAACTGAACCGGTTGACGGACCGAGAGCGCGATCTGCTCAGGATGTTCGCCCAGGGCAAGTCTTACGCGGAGATGGCTGAAGCGCGGGGCAACAGCAATCCCATGACGGTACGGAACGCTATCTATGCCATACGGCGCAAGCTGGGGGTGGGGTCCAGGCAGGAGATGGGGGTTTGGGCGGCACGCAGCGGCCTGCTGGACGACGACGAATTGCTTTGAAACGATGACGGCTAAAGTCATCCCTCTTGCCGGGGCCAGCTGCTTGAACTTGCGATATTTCTTAAGCGAGGCGAACTGGCTTCGAAAGGGAATTGCTGTAGGACAGGCTCTCATGGGGCCACAGTTTGCGTGAAGGGAGGGGGACGGCGCGATTTCTGCGTTTTCCTCCTTTTTTGCGCCAGCGGAGGCGCGTCGTCCCAGCGAAGCTTTTTCCCTGTCTGCGATTCCTGCTATAGTATCTCGAACAGCGCAGACCGCGTTAAGCGGGCGCGCAACCACCCTGTATACCCTGTCGAATCATTTCACTTGGAAACTAAAGGTATGTCCTCTCACTCGATGCTCGGCGCGTACGGCTCGTGGGCAGCAACCCTGGCCGGTGAAGGCCCCAATTTTCTCTCATTTCGCCACACGCATTGGATCGACCCGGCGTCATGGCGACCGGCGGCGCGCCAGCGATTTCGCGAGCGGGTGGCGATGCCGGACACGGGCGGCACGGCGGAGGTCCGAACAGAGCGCCAGTACGAGTATGGCGGCCTGCAGGTGGAGGAACTTTCGTGGCAATTGCCTTACGGTCCGCGCACGGAGGCGGTGCTGTTGAAACCGGCGGGGGCGCGCGGCCCGCTGCCGGGCGTGCTGGCGCTGCACGATCACGGCGGCCATAAGTTCCACGGCTGGCAGAAAATCACGCGGACGGACGATCAACAGAATGCAGTAAATGTGGACCACCAGGAGCGGGCGTATGGTGGCGCGCCGTGGGCCAACCGCCTGGCGCAGCGCGGCTATGCGGTGCTGGTGCCGGATGCCTTCGCATTTGGCAGCCGCCGCGTCCGCATCGCGGATCTGCCGGCGGCGATTCGCGACGGTATGGACGAGCAGGAGTCGGACGATCCCGAATACATCGCCGCTTACAACCGCTGGGCGGGCGGCCACGAGTCGACCGTGGCAAAATCTTTGCTAAGCGCGGGGACGACGTGGGCGGGGGTGTGGCTGGCTGAAGATGTGCATGCGCTGGATGTGCTGTGCGGGCGCGATGATGTGGACGCGCAGCGGGTCGGCATCGGTGGGCTATCCGGCGGCGGCTTGCGCACGGTTTATCTGGCGGGACTGGATGACCGCGTGCGTTGCGCGGTCTGTGTCGGCATGATGACAACCTGGCGGGATTTACTGCTCAACAAGAGCCATACGCATACATGGATGATTTACGTGCCACACCTGGCCACCGAGATGGACTACCCGGACATCCTCGGGATGCGGACGCCGCTGCCGACATTGGTACAGAACAACACTGAGGACCCGCTCTTCACGCTCTCGGAGATGCGGCGGGCCGACGTGATGCTGCGCCAGGTGTACGAGAAGGCGGACGCGGCCGATCGGTACGGCTGCACATTCTATGGCGGGGAGCACAAGTTCGACATTGCGATGCAGTCGGAAGCGTTCGACTGGTTCGACCGCTGGCTGGAGGTATCCTGACATAGTGATGATCGGTTAGAGCAGATCATCGGACAGAGCAGAGGATTGGAAAGAGAAGACAAACGAGACACTTTCATCAATTGCCGCGAAGCGCGCCAGAAATGGAGAGTCCCATGAATCCAGTCTCCCCACATTTCACGACCGTTGATCTGTCGAATTTCTTCAATGCTGAACGCGCCGGGCTTCCTGAGCCGCTGCGCGTGCCCTCGTTGGTTGAAGACAGGGCGGGTGCCACTGCCTTCAACGGAATCCCCTTTTTGCTCGGTGGGTTCGAAGGCCCTGCCGTAATCCTGCTGGACGCGGACCCGGTGACTGTAGAGCTGGGGGCAGGACTGGCAACATATGTCGTCTTCCTGCACGCGGTGGCCGACCGCGTCACCAACTACCTCGACAGTTTCGCGGACTTCGCACAGGACGGAAACGAACTGGGCGACCACGTCTCCTCTTATGTCTTTGAATACGAGGACGGTAGCCGCCATGAAACGCCGATACGGCGTCGATTTGGCATCCAGCAGAGCCGGGTTGTGTGGGGGGGCAGCCCCTTCGAAACGGTGCCGGCGATGAAAGCTACGGTCTTCAACTCGGCGACGGAGGAGACCCAATTGGGGCGGGTTCCAAGCACCGACTACGGCCGCGGTGAAACGCGCACCAGTTCCGGACGCGATCAGATGGAAGAGAAGATGTGGCTTTACGCGTTGGAGAACCCGCATCCCGACAAGCCGATCCGCCGCCTGGTTTTGCAGCCGCGCAACGAGGGGTCGGCTATCTACGCTATCAGCCTGACGAACGTGGATGAGCATCCTCTGCGGCCGGGCGTGCGCCGCAAACTGCGGCTGACTCTGCCGGAGGGGGTCGAGTTCAACGCGATTGACGAGTACGAGGACCTGGCTATCGACCTGGGCTATGTCATGTCCGCGCGCGCCGCGTTTGAATATGACGGCGGGCGCTGGCTGGGTGATGAGGCGAACGTGCAGCCCGCGGTATCGCAGCGAGATCTGATCGTCGAGTACAGCGCACATCCGCAGGCCTGGCTGCACGTCGGTGTCGACAGTGACGAACCGATTGTCTACGATCTGTCGCAGCTTGAGGACGGCCAAGCCGGGGACACCATTGTCGGGGTGGCGCCTGCCCACCGGCTGGTTGATGTGCGAGTGGTGCAGAAGGGTACCAACAACCTGGTGCCGGTGCGGATTCATTTCCACGGTGCGCACGGCGAGTATCTGCCGCCGCGCGGCCGCCATCGCAAGGTCAATCCTCACTGGTTTGAGGACAACTACGGCGAATTCGTGAACGGCCGCAACCAGTACAGCTACATCGACGGCCATTGCGAGGTGGATATGCCGTTGGGCGAGATTTACGTGGAGATCACAAAGGGCTATGAGACGGCGCCGATCCGCAAACAGGTGACGATTGCGGCTGACACGGATGAACTGGTTTTCGAGTTGGAGCGGGTGCTGCCGTGGCGGGAAAAGGGCTGGGTGACTGCGGATACGCACGTTCACTTTCTGAGCCCTTCGACGGCGCTGCTGGAGGGCCAGGCCGAGGACGTGCATGTCGTCAATCTGCTGGCCAGCCAGTGGGGCGAGATGTTCAGCAATGTCAGCGACTTTGACGGCAGGACCACTTTGGGGGCGCGCGAGTTCGGCGGCGACGGCGAATTTCTGGTACGGGTCGGAACTGAGAACCGCATGCAGATCCTCGGTCACATCTCGCTGCTGGGCTACAACGGCAAGATGATCCACCCGCTTTGCAGTGGGGGCCCGTCGGAGTCGGCGCTGGGTGATCCGCAGGAGGTGGTGATGGCGGAGTGGGCGCAGCGCTGCATCGACCAGGGCGGGCTGGTGGTGATGCCGCACGCGCCGAACCCGCAACTGGAACGGGCGGCGGATATCGTTCTCGGCCTGATCCATGCGATTGAGATGATGACGTTCAACCCCTGCGAACGGGAGCTCAACCCGTACGGCATCGCCGATTGGTACCGCTATCTCAATCTTGGCTATCAGCTGCCGATCGTGGGCGGCTCTGACAAGATGGCGGCTTCGTCGCAGCTGGGCGGCGTGCGTACTTATGCCCATCTGGGGGAGCGGGAGTTCACGTACGAGAACTGGATGGAGGCGGTGCAGGCAGGCAACACTTTCATGACGATCGGTCCGCTGGCGGCGTTGTCGGTTGAGGGCGTGGCGCCGGGAGGGCAGGTGCAGTTGCCGGTTGGCGGCGGAAGCGTGGGCGTCGACTGGCGGGTCGAGTCGGTGCTGATACCAATCGAGCAGGTGGAGGTGATACAGGGTGGGCTGGTGGTTGACCAGGTAGACGTACACGGCGAGTACAGCGCGTCGGGCAGTGTGCAGGTTACGGTTACGGGTTCATCGTGGATCGCGCTGCGGGTGCGCGGCAGTTATACCGGCGCCGAGGGTGAGATCGCAGCCCACACGAGCGCGGTGCAGACGCTGGTGGGGGATAGCCCGCTGTTCAACGAGGCGGACGCGTCGGCGGTGTTGGAGCAGATCGAGGGCGCGATGGCCTATGTGGACACGATCGCGCCGCGGCCGAATGCGCAGCGTTTTCGGGAGATGCGGGCGGTGCTGGAAGCGGCGCACAACCGGCTGCACCAGCGCATGCACGCGCACGGCGTCTATCACAATCATACGCCGGTGCACGGACATGGGGATGAGGAGTAAGGACGGAGAGAAAACCTGGCGCGGGGAGGGAATCGGAGTTGGACGAGCGTTACGTGATTTCGGGGCGTGCCCGGCTTTGGTCGACGGCGAGCGGTCGGGGTACGCCGCTGCTCATGTTCAACGGCGGCCCGGGGTGCGACGACTATCTAGGGCCGGTCGCAGAGATGATCGACGACCTGTGCGAGGTGATCCGTTTTGAGCCGCGTGGGTGCGGGCGCTCCGACTGGGATGGCAATTACGACATTGACACTCTGCTGACCGACGCCGAGGCAGTGCGCCAGGAATACGGTGCAGCACGATGCATCGTAGCAGGCCACAGCTTTGGGCCCAGCGCGGCCCTTGCTTATGCGTTGCGGTATCCATCCTGTGTGATGGGGCTGATCGGAATCGCAGGCGGCAGAATGGTTAATGACAGGAGTTGGAGTGCTGCCTATCGCAAGGGCCTTGAGGAAGTGGGGGAGGACATCGGAGGGCAGGTATTCAAGGCCGATCCGGACGTGAACGCGCAGGGCAACCTCCGTTGGAAAGAGTATATCAAGCGCGCCACTCTGTTCCGTGAAATCGCAGATCTGCACATTCCGGCCGTCTTCGTCAATGGTGGCAAGGATATCCGCCCAAACTGGCCTACAAGACAGTTGGCGTCGCTGATGCCTAATGGCCGCTACGTTGAAATCCCCGGCGCGGCCCACACGATCTGGTTGACACACGCTGACGAACTGAGAGACGAGCTTCGTGGGGCGGTTCAAGAGATTGTCCTGAACGCATAGGGCCGTGCGCGACCTGCACGCGATTCTCATACTACCTGCCAAGTCTTTTGAAATCTACAACTACAGTGAAGATCGCAGTAATTATTGGGGGCTTATCATAACGGGGTGCATACGCCGGTTAGTGATCCCCCCATCGAACTCGTGGTACAATGCGGTCGCCAGATACAGAATACACAATACGAAATAAACGAGGACCGAACTATGCCTGAAATTCGCTGGGGAATCGTCGGTTGCGGGGATGTGTGCGAGGTCAAGAGCGGGCCTGGGCTGTACAAGGCCGAGAACTCGGCGCTGACGGCGGTGATGAGGCGGAACGGGGCGCTGGCGGCCGACTTTGCCAGCCGCCACGGCGTTGCCCGCTGGTACGATGACGGCGACAGGCTGATCAACGACCCGGAGGTGGACGCGGTCTATGTGGCCACGCCGCCCGACACGCACATGGAATACACGTGCAAAGCGGCTGAGGCGGGCAAACCGGTCTATGTGGAAAAACCGATGGCCCGCACACACGAAGAGTGCCAGACGATGATTCGCGCTTGTGAAGCCGCGGGGGTTCCACTGTGGGTCGGCTACTACCGGCGGCGGCTGCCGAAGTTCGTCAAAGTACAAGAGTTGCTCGAGCAGGGCGCGATCGGCGATGTGCGCTCGGTGCTGATTCGCTATTACCAGCCGCCCAAGCCGAGCGACGCGTTCCCGGACCAGCGCAGTTGGCGGGTCGATCCGGAGATCGCGGGTGCCGGCCTCTTCCTGGACCTGGGCTCGCATATGCTGGACATTCTCGACTATCTGCTCGGCCCGATCAACGGCGTGCAGGGGTACGCGGCCAATCAGGCGGGGCTCTACGACGCCGAGGACATTGTCTGCGGCAGCTTTACGTTCGAATCGGGCGTGCAGGGGACGGGGACATGGATGTTTACCGGCTTCGAACACCTTGACTGGACGGAGATCGAAGGCACGGAGGGGCGCATCGGCTATGTCTGTTTCGATGCCAGCCCGATCGCGCTGACGACGAGCGCAGGCACCGAGGAGATCCCGGTTACGCAGCCGGACCATGTGCATCAGCCGCTGATCCAGACCATCGTGGACGAGTTGAATGGGCGCGGGCTCTGCCCCAGCACTGGAGTCAGCGGCGCGCGTACGTCTTGGGTGATGGACGAGATGCTGGCGGAGTACCGGCGAGGGGGTTGAGGGTCAGTTCTTCGATTCCGGGCAACTACTAAGCCACAGCAGTTGACCAGCCAGTCATCCCTGGAACCATTAGGCTCTTGGAGACGCAACTGGTGTACAGCCGCCGCCATGCTCGCCAGCCGACACGTTGCGAAGAAGGCACACAGTCGGTGAGCGATGGTTTTGGAGGGGGGCGTTGCGGGGGCGCAGCCCCTGCACAAGGGAGGGCCGAAGGCCCGACCGCCCATAGACTAGAAGAGAGTAGAGAGAAGTGAGGAGCGAGTAAACACCTTCGACCGCCTTGGTTTGGGTCGGGGATGCCGGTTGCGGCCAGGCCGAGACGGGCGGCTGCGTTGGGAAAAGCAGGTTTTCGGAGATAACGGCAGGAATCAGAAACTCGGGGCACGGAGCCAGGAACAATGAGACTCAGCAGCCAAGCGTTCGGCAAAACGCAGAGCGGACAGGCCGTCCGACAGTATTCGCTGGCCAACAACACAGGTATTGAGGTCGATGTCCTCGACTATGGCGGGTTGATGCGCACGCTCTCGACGCCGGACCGCAACGGCAAGGCGGGGGATGTGGTGCTGGGCTTCGACACGCTCGAAGAGTATCTGGCCGGGCACCCGTACTTCGGCGTGCTGGTCGGACGCTGCGCCAACCGCATCGGCGGCGGGAACTTCGAGCTGGACGGTGTGTTTTACCAGCTTGCGTGCAACGTAAACGACGACCATCTTCACGGCGGGGAGGGCGGCTTCGACAAGGTCGTGTGGCAGGCCCGGCCCTTCCAGAACGAGCGGGAGGTAGGGCTGGTGCTCTCCCACCACAGCCCGGACGGGGAAGACCACTATCCGGGCGCGCTTGACACGACGGTTAGCCTCAGCCTGAACGATGACAACGAGGTGCGTCTCGACTACCGGGCGACCTGCGACGCGCCGACGATCGTCAACCTGACCAATCACAGCTACTTCAACCTGGCAGGCGAGGGCAATATCCACGACCACGTCGCCATGATCGATGCTGACGCGTTTACGCCGATGGACAGCGCGCTGATCGTGACAGGTGAGGTGCGGGACGTGACCGGCACACCCTTCGACTTCCGCCAGCCCACAGCCATCGGCGCGCGCATAAACGCCGACGATGAGCAGATCCGTATGGGTGGCGGCTACGATCACAATTTCGTTCTCAATGGTGCGCCGGGCACGCTGCGGCTGGCGGCGCGCGTCTCCGAACCGGTCAGCGGACGAGTGCTGGAGGTGCTGACAACCGAGCCGGGGGTGCAGTTCTATGCAGGCAACCAGATGGAGGCTGCGAGCACCGGTAAAGGGGGACAGGTCTATCCCCACCGCGGCGGGTTCTGCCTGGAGACGCAGCATTTTCCGGATGCGCCGAACCAGCCGGATTTTCCGTCGATTGTGCTGCGGCCCGGCGAAGAGTATACGCAGACGACTGTTTTCCGCTTTTCAACCGAACAGTAGACCCGACTCCGGGGCTAAGCGTCCCACGGTCGGTGTCCGTTTCCAGTTTTTGACTGGAAAAGGGGTGAAGATGGAAGCATACACTAGCGAACTGACCGGGGCGGCGACCTTTGACGCGAAACGGGCCTTCCTGAGCAAACGGGATATGTTCCGGCCGCTGGTTGTGCAGCGCACGGAGCGGCTGGCCGACGCGTTGGGAAGCAAAAAAGTCCGCGGGGAGACGGCGCTGCTTGTTCTGGAACGGGACGGCGCGGCGCTGACGCTGCTGACCAGCCAGATGATCTTCCACCATGTGGCGCAAGGCGAGTGGAACGGAACACCTTTTCTCGCTACTTTCTGAGCGCCCTGCAACAGCGGCGTCAGTCTGACGCCGGTACTTGACGGTGAAACTTACACTTTTGCGACGCGGGGCCTATATAACGGCATGTCGCTGATGGGGGACCACCAGACCGGCTCTTATTGGGATCACGTCACAGGCGAATGTCTGCACGGTCCTCTCAAGGGGCGGCGTCTTGAACTGGAGCCGCTGCGGCATATGCAGGCGGACCAGGCGCTGGCGCAGTTCCCGGAAGCGAGAATCGGGCTGTCACGGCTGCCGCTGCCTTTTGGTTTGACGGCAGGCCTGATGAAGATCCTGGTGCGATTGACCAAGGGACGCTTTTTGCCGCCGCGTTTTGCGGGTTCGATGGGCGCGGAAGACCCACGGCGGCCGCGCCTGGAGATGGGACTGGGCGTCTGGACAGAGCGGGTCAGCCGGTATTATCCGCTCGGGGTTCTCAAGGCGCGGGGCGGCATGTTGTTCGACGTCATCGACAGCAGGAATATGTTGATCTACCTTGACCCGGCATCCGGCACGCCGGCGCCGCTCTTCCTCGATGGGCAGGATGCCGAATGGGATGGCAGCGACCTTCGCATGGAGGACGGCGCGATTGTACGCAACGGGAGGCTTTACGATCCTTCGGGAGAGGAGTTACCCAGTGAACAGCCGTTACACCTTTTTGCTCGCTGGTACGGCTTCTCGCTGACCTTTCCGAATTGCGAGATCTATGGGGAGGCGGGCGAAGGAAGCGGATGAGGGCGGCCTGTACATAAACCGTAGGTGCGCAGGCAGACCTTGCAGGACAATACTCTTGAGGAGAAGCCATACCTTGCAACTCAATCTTTCGGGCAAGACAGCCATCATCACCGGCGGCAGCGCCGGCATCGGCCTGGCGTGCGCACAGGCTCTTTATGCGGAAGGCGTGAGCGTGCTGATTGCGGCGCGCGATGAGGAACGGCTGGCGGAAGCGCTGACCGCGATCGAGGCTCACGGCGACAAAAGCCGGGCACAGACGATGTCGGTAAGCGCGGATGTAAGCACGGCCGAAGGGGTCGAACGGGCGAGGGAGCGAGCGCTCTCAACCTGGGGGCAGGTGGACATCCTCATAAACAACGCTGGCTCTGCGCCGAGCGGCGACTTTTACAGCCTGAGCGACGACGCCTACCACGGCGCATGGGATCTGAAGCTACTCGGATATATGCGGATGGTACGGGCGCTGGCGCCGCAGATGAAGGCGCGGCGGGATGGGCGCATCGTCAACATTGTGGGTGCGGCGGCGCACAACCCCACGCCGACATTTCTTGCCGGCAGCACGGCCAATGCCGCCATAATCAACTTTACAAAAGGGATCTCGCAGGATCTTGCTCCCTTTGGTGTTCGTATCAACGCGATTTCGCCGGGCCCGGTGAATACGGAACGGGCGCGCCAACTCGCCCGTCAGGAGGCCGCTGCGCAGGGTATTTCGGTGGAGGAGGCGAGCGCCCGCCGCATTGCTTCGGTGCCGCTGAGCCGGATGGCGGAAGCGGACGAGATTGCGGACATGGCGCTGTTCCTGGCATCGGACCGAGCGGCCAGCATCACCGGCGCGGAAATTCTGATCGACGGCGGGGCGACCGCTAGTGTCTGACCCGCAGCGCGTCGCGGCCCCGCCGACCACAGCCCCCGGTTCTGCCGAAGGCGCGTACCGCTGGTACATTCTGGTGCTGGCCGCGCTGACCCACACATTAGTCGTGGGAATGCCGATGATGTCGCTGCCGGTCCTGTTCGATGAGATCGGCACTGATCTTTCGCTCAACCTGGTGCAGATTGGATATGTGTGGGGCGCGGCTTCGCTGTTGGGCGTTGCCATGAGCCTGACCGGCGGTGTGATTGGCGACCGCATCGGCGCACGGCGGATGCTGGTGTTCGCCTGTCTCCTTACCGGCGTCACCGGGGCAATGCGGGCGTTCGCCAGTGACTACGCCAGCCTGACTGTAACTGTTCTGGTGGCCGGTCTCTTCCCGATGGCGGCGCCGATGAACGTCCACAAGACGTGCGGCGTTTGGTTTTCCGGGAAGCGCCTGGGCATGGCGAACGGCGTTGTCTCGGCGGGCATGGCCCTGGGCTTCCTGCTCGGCTCGCTGATCAGCGCGACGTTGCTTTCGCCGCTGCTGGGGGGCTGGCGGAACGTGCTCCTATTCTACGCGGTGCTGGCGCTGATCGTCGGAACGTTGTGGGCGTTCACGAGGCCTGGGCCGGATGGCGACGGTCGGGCCGCTGGGCAAGAGGACCGGCCTTCGCTGCGCGAGTCGTTACTGCGCGTCGCCCGTTTGCGCAACGTGTGGCTGCTGGGGGTGGCGATGTTTGGCATTGGCGGCGCGATTCAGGGGTCGCTTGGCTACCTGCCGCTCTACTTGCGCAATGAGGGTTGGGAGCCGGGCGCAGCGGACAGCGCCCTGGCCAGCTTCCATTTCGCGAGCCTGCTCTTTACGATTCCTTTTACTCTGCTGTCCGACCGGCTGGGGGTGCGCCGCCCGTTGCTACTGGCGTCGGCACTGATGTTAATCGTTGGCTTCGGCCTCCTTTCGTTCGTACAGGGGCTCATAGTGTGGCTGGCGGTCGTTTTCGCGGGCATCACGCGAGACGGCTACATGGCGACGATGATGACACTGATCATCGAACTGCGGGGGATTGGTCCGGCCTTTGCCGGGACGGCCACCGGGTTTATCATGGCAATCTCTCGAATTGGCTCTGTGGTCGCGCCGCCGATTGGCAATAGGCTGGAAGCGATGGGCGCGGGTGTGCCGTTTCTCTTTTGGACGGCGCT
This sequence comes from Caldilineaceae bacterium, assembly GCA_963662575.1. Lineage (GTDB taxonomy): Bacteria > Chloroflexota > Anaerolineae > Caldilineales > Caldilineaceae > Bin5. Next base: position 1,939,097 of record OY759723.1, on the reverse strand, counting down.
TGCCCTGGTGGGCTTTGCCGCGCTGACAGCTGTGCGAGAGGAGCGCGGAAGCGTGAGTCGATCGACGCAATAGATACGGCGGCGTTGCAAGGCCAGCGCCGGATTATGTGTCTAAACCCCATGCTCCTTGGGCCAAAATGCATACGACTTGCGAACCTCGTGCATCGGTCGCTATACTGGGCAGGAACTGTATGGAGTCTTGCGGCGCGGGCGGCTGCGCTGGGCTAGGATGACAAGGAAGAGCGCTTACTATCGCGCGCTCTTTGCTGCGATGCCCCCCGTTGAAACCACATATTTTGGCACGGAATACGTTATACGAAATCAGGAGGCCTGGAATGACAACCACCGTCGCTGCTGAAGCTTATCAGCGCATTGCAAGTGTGGCAGAAGTCACAGAAGTGGGCCTGCATACGGTCCAACTAAACGGCCACGTCGTCGTTCTCGTTCATCATGAGGGCGAGATTTACGCGCTCGACAACCGCTGCCCGCATATGGGCTTTCCGCTGGACAGGGGCAGTGTCCATGATGGAATTCTTACGTGCCACTGGCATCACGCCCGCTTTGATCTGTGCACGGGCGGCTCTTTTGATCTGTGGGCGGACGACACGCCCAACTTCCCGGTGGAGGTGCGGAACGGTGATGTATTTGTTGATGTCACGCCGCGGCACGATCCGGTGGAACACCAGCGCAGGCGGCTGGCAGTCGGCCTGGAGCGCAATCTTTCGCTGGTGGTGGCCAAGGCGGCGATCACGCTGGTGGATGAAGCCGAAGACACGTTGACTCCCTTCGCCGCGGGCCTGGATTTCGGCACCCGCTACCGGATGGAGGGTTGGGGTCAGGGGTTGACGATGCTCACGTGCTTCCAGAATCTCCTGCCCAGCCTGGGACGCGAGGACCAGGCAAGAGCTCTGGCGCACGGCCTGGCCGCGGTTGCCGCTGATTCGGCCGGTAGCTCGCCGCGATTTCCTGTTGCGCCGCTGCCGGACGGCAGCCCGGATCTGCCGACTTTGAAGCAGTGGTTCCGCCGCTTTATTCTGGTGCGCGATGCGGAGGGGGCGGAGCGGTGCATCATCACAGCCTTGGAAGCTGGAGCCGGTCCGCAGGAGATGGCAGATATTCTGTTCAGCGCGGCGACTGATTTCCGCTATATCGATGTCGGACATCCGCTGGACTTTACCAACAAGGCATTCGAAGCGCTGGATATCGTAGGATGGGAGCAGGCGGAGCGAGTTTTGACCAGTCTGGTGCCCGGTTATGCTTCGGCGCAGCGCATGGAAGAGTCTAACGCGTGGCGCAATCCGATAGATTTGATCGATCTGCTGGGCGATGCGCGGGCGCAGATTCCGGCTGCCCTAGGTGCGGGTCAGGCGCAGCGCGGTCGCTGGGCAGGGCGCGCCGAACTGGTGCAGGTATTGCTGACCGATGATCCGCAGGCCATTGCAGACGCGCTGCTTGGGGCGTTGCGAGCTGGGGCCAGCGAGGTTGAACTGGCGGCAGCGGTCACCTATGCAGCGGCGCTGCGGATTGCCCGCTTCCACACGAGCAATGAGTTCGGCGACTGGGACACGGCTATGCACACTTTCACCTTCGCCAACGCGGTCCATCAGGGTTTGCGGCGTTTGGAGGGGTACGACTCGCCGGATGAGTATCTGCAGCTGCTGCGGGGTGTCTTTGACGCGGCGATGAGCATCTATCTTGACCGTTTTCTGAATATTCCCGCGGCGCGGCTGCCGGCTGCCACGGGCACGAACGGGACGACTCCGCCGCTGCCGGCGCTGGCGGACCTGCTGGATCAGCAGCAACAGGTGAACCAGGCCGGAAACGCGGTGGGCGGCTACCTCTTCCATGGCGGCGACGCGGCTGCGCTGCGGGCAGAGCTTGGCGCGCTGCTGCTGCGAGAAGACCGCGACTTCCATACGATTCAGTGTGTGGAGGCGGCATTCCGCCAGCATGATCTGCTGTCTGCGGAGGCGGAATCACAGGAGGAGGCGGTGCTTGCGCTGGTGGCGGCGGCCCGCTACCTTGGCGCGCACGCGCCGACGATGCGGGCCCAGGGCCAGACTTTTGGCATTGCGCGCCGGCTGCACCGCAACGAGAAGCTGTTCGAGGGAGAATAGGGCTTCTGTGTAAGGTGGAGATGATGATGGGAAGGGAGAAAAGAGTCGCCTTCTCTCCCTTCCCATTTTTTTTTGCGTACGGTTAGAGTCGGATAATTCAGACGGCCGCCGTCCCGGAGGAGAAAGTGACCGAAAGAATCATGACGCTGCACCCGGCTGGAAAGCAGGGCGTCAATATCGATAAGAGCAAGTATGACATGGTGCGACAGACGATTGAGGAGGTGCTGCAGGCGCAGCCGGGGATTACGTTCAGCGGACTGACGGACGCGGTGGGCGAGCGGATCGGCGATGTCTTTGATGGCTCGGTGGGCTGGTATGTGGTTTCGGTCAAGCTCGATCTGGAGGCGCGGGGTGTGTTGGAGCGGGTAGATGGCCGCAGTCCGCAGCGGCTGCGGTTGGTGAAGTAGGTGATCGCGGTGCGAATTGTTGAGGGAGGAGATCATTGTTAGCATCACTCTATCTGCGATGCGCGTCTGAGAGAAGGATGGGTATGGATGGCGACTCTAACTCTTGAGGTCTCGGATTCTCTTCTCACACGCGCCCACGAAGCGGCCGAGGCGCTAAATCGCCCTTTAGAGGATGTATTGATAGGGGCATTGGCAGTCGGCTTACCCGATGTGCATGATGCCCCTGACTCGGTACGCAGTGAACTGCTGGAGATGGCTTTTTTCGACGAAGAATCACTTTGGCAGATTGCGAAAGGTGAAATGGCATATGCCGAACGGCAGGAGCTTCAGATGCTCCTTGACGTGCAGCGACGCCCCCTTTTCCCACAGGAACAGATGCGTCTGCAGGAACTGCGGGAAAATTACGGGAAGGCTATGCTGCGAAAAGCTCGCGCCTATGCTTTGCTGAGTTTGCGTAGCGGTCAGCCCCTTCTGGCTGCCCTAGACATGACTGATTAGCCAGAAGGCACTGGATACTGACAGGATGGCATCCTCCCCAGTTGGATTGATAGATCGCCGGCGCGCCTCTCAAAGTCATGGACCTCTTTGAACATCGTATTACAACTCTCCAAACTGCCTTTACTGGACTGGCGCATAGACTGACCAATGCCATTTTATGATGCCGTCGTTGTCGGGGCCGGGCCCAATGGGTTGGCGGCTGCTATTACTTTCGCTCGCGCCGGGCACTCGGTCCTATTAATCGAGGGCAAGGGCACGATCGGTGGGGGGAACCGTACGGCGGAGCTTACGCTGCCGGGCTTCCAACACGACATCTGCGCCGCGGTCCATCCCCTGGTGGCAGGCTCGCCCTTTATGCGCAGTTTGCCGCTGGAGCGTTTTGGCGTCGAGTGGGTTCAGCCGGACATTGCGGCGGCGCACCCGTTGGATGATGGCACGGCGGTCGGGCTTTATCGTTCGTTGGCGGAGACGGCGTCGTCGATTGGCGGGGACGGCCAGAGCTGGGCGCGGCTGATTGGCCCGTCGGCGGCTGACTGGGACAAGCTGGCACCGATGGTGCTGGGGCCGCATCCTGTGGGCGCTGATCTGGCGGCGCTGATTCGTTTCGGCCTTGCAGCGGCCATGCCCGCTCATCTGCTGGCGCGCCTGTTTTTCCGTGAAGAGCGGGCGAGGGCCCTGTTCGCCGGGCTTACGGCCCACTCCTTTCTCAGTTTTCAGCAACCGTTTACTTCGGCTTTTGGGATGCTGCTGGGAATTCTGGCGCACGCGGTGGGGTGGCCCTTTCCACGCGGCGGCGCGCAGGCCATTACCGATGCGATGGGCGCGTATTTGCGCGCGCTGGGCGGAGACATTGTGGCCGGCTGGCAGGTGGAGTCGCTGGACGAACTGCCGCCGAGCCAGGCGGTGCTATTGGATGTGACGCCCCGGCAGGTTTTGCAGCTGGCGGGGTCGCGGCTACCGGCGGCCTACCGGCGCAGACTGGAGAGATTTCGTTATGGTCCGGGCGTGTTTAAGGTTGACTACGCGCTGAGCGAGCCTGTGCCGTGGCGGGCGCAGGTATGCCGGCGCGCCGGTACTATTCATCTGGGAGGCACGCTGGCGGAGATCGCGGCATCCGAAGAAGCGACGAGCAGCGGGCGCACGCCGGGACGGCCCTATGTGCTGGTGGCGCAGCATAGCCTATTTGATACGACACGGGCGCCGGCGGGCAGGCACACGCTGTGGGCTTACTGCCATACGCCGCATGGTTCGAGCACCGATATGACGGCGGTGATCGAGGCGCAAATCGAACGGTTCGCGCCCGGTTTTCGGGACACGGTTCTGGCCCGGGCCGGGATGAACAGCGCTGACTACGAACGCTACAACCCCAACTATATCGGCGGCGACATCAGCGGCGGCGTACAGGATGTGCGGCAGCTGTGGACGCGGCCGTTGCTGCGGTTTCCGCCGTACAGCACACCAGTTCCCGGCCTTTACCTCTGTTCTTCCTCCACGCCGCCCGGGGGCGGGGTCCACGGCATGTGCGGCTTCAATGCGGCGCGGGCGGCGTTAAGACGGCTGTAAGCGTGACTCGCGGTGTTGATTGTCCACGCGCCACTCAGACAACATCCCCTTGCAGCCGCGCTTTGAGCTGTGCCCAGGGGCTGCGCTGCAGCGACTCGAATGCGTCATCGGTATCACCTTCTTCCTTGTGGAACAGGATATTCAGCCGGTCGCCTTCGTACTTTGCGCCGTCGATTTTGAGTCGCGCCAGGCCAATCGGCAAGGCGACATTGCGCTTCCAGTTGCCGATGCGAACGATCAGCTCGTCTACGACGCTGCGGTGCAGGTTCACCTCTTCTTTGGCGACCAGAGGCAGGGCGATGCTGAGGATGTAGTGGTCATTGCGGGCGAAGATTTTCTGCGGTTCGCCCTGATAGTAGAGGCGGGTGGGGTCACCCTGCCCACCGCGCTCCGGTACGTCTCCGAAGATTGTGGCGGCCATGCGCTGGAGCATCTTCTGGCCCAGGACCTCCTCCTCGAAGAAGGGAATACGGGAAATGGGAAGCGGGTGGAAGGCTTCTTCGACGAAGGTCAGATTGCGCTGTTGCGCTTCGATCCAACCGCTGAAGTAGGCTTCCTGCAGCTCCTGGGGGAAGACCCGATTGCAGACAACGGAATCGACGGCGTAGCCATAGAGGTTGAGGTAGGCGTAGGCGCGCTGCGCTTCCTTGATTACCATCTTCTCCGGATTGATCACAAGCCGCATGCTGCTGATTGTGCTGTCACTCAGAAGGAGGCTGGTGCGCTCGAGCACGTTCACCAGATCTTCGACGCTCTCGAACAGGTCGTCATCCGGCAGTGGGATATCGCTCATACGGGACATGATGGGTCGGGCGATCTGCAGGGTTCGGCGTTCGAAGGGCATGATTTTCTCGATATACCAGCGAGCGATATCGGGAAAACTGAGCAGTTGCAGGGTGGAGCCGGTCGGCGCAGCGTCAATGATAATCGTGTCGTACTTGCCGCTGTCGGCCAGATGTGTAATGTGCATGAGACTGGCGAGCTCCACCATCCCCGGCAGCACGGAAGTCTCTTCAGCGACCAGCGAATCCATGCCGCGCCAGGAGAAGAGTACATTCAGATAGTCCTGCACGCGCCCCCAGTACTTGTCCATCTGATGGAGCAGATCGATCTCCTGGCCCCACAGATTGGGGGCCAATTCCACCAGCTCACTGCCGATGCGGGTGTCGAAACTGTCGCCGAGGCTATGGGCGGAGTCGGTGCTGAGGACGACGGTGCGGTAGCCCAGTTGGGCGCAACGGAGGGCGCAGGCCGCGCTGACACTGGTTTTGCCGACCCCGCCTTTGCCCGTATAAAGCAGAATACGCATTAAACTTTCTCCGTGTCTGTTATTGGACGCGCATACCGGTTCTTATGCTCTGTCATTAAATAAGTACGCCGCACGACCAATTTGGTTCCCGACAGATGTCCGAAACCTGAGTTGGCCAGTACGGCGCTAAGTTGCTGCAAAATCAGTTGTGGTGATTGCGGTTCAGACAGTTTCTGTCATCCCCATCACACAATTAAATCTAAGGCTATCACCTGCGGATGGGCTGACTGCCCATCGTCGTTATCGTCTGTTCCAGTATCGGCGTCCTCGTCGTCCTCTGCGGGGAGGATGTCCACGAGTGCGGCGAAAATCCAGTTGCCATTGTCAAGCTGCAGCCATTGGTCATCATCGGATCGAGCGACGATCGTCACTTGCGTGCCGGCGGGGGCAGAGTCGACGATGGTGGCATCGAGACCGGGGCCGTTGCGCAAGTTGGCATCGGTGTTTACAGTTGCCAATACAACCTGCTCGGCCTCTTCTTGCGCATCTTCTTCGTCGTCGGTTTGCGTATCCTGCTCGTCTTCTTCGGTCTGGGTATCTTGTTCGTCCTCGTCCGCCTGCGTATCCTGTTCGTCTTCTTCGGTCTGGGTATCTTGTTCGTCTTCGCCCGCCTGCGTGTCCTGCTCGTCTTCTTCGGTCTGGGTATCCTGTTCGTCTTCGCCCGCCTGCGCGTCCTGCTCGTCGTCACCCGCCTGCACGTCTTGCTCATCGTCAGACGCGTCCGGTGGGGTTGTCTCGTCAGGGGTCTCGTCATCGGCGCCGGCTTCGTCGGTCTCGGCTTCCATTGCTTCTCCCGAGTCTACAGGGAGGTCTGGGGGCACATTGTCCACCAGATCGGCAAAGATCCAGGAGCCATCTTCAAGTTTCAACCAATCTCCGCCTTCATCCTGAGCCACAATTGTCAATACTTCACCTTGCTCGACGCCGTCAACACGGTCAAATTCGACGCCGGGCCCGGCGCGCAGATTGGCGCCAAGCGGGGCAATGACAACCGGTTGCAGCTGCTCGGTGTCGGCTTCTGTCTCGGTCTGTTCATCGTCGGCGTCAGGTTGCTCGGTCTCCGCATCCGGCAGTTCTGTTTCTGTCTCGGTCTGTTCGTCGTTGGTATCAGGTTGCTCGGTCTCCGTATCCGGCTGTTCGGTCTCTGCCGCCGCTTGCTCGTCGCCGGTGTCAATTTGCTCGGTGTCCGCGGTAGTCAACTCATCTGAAACGGTGTCCTCAGTGACGACCGGAACGTCAACGGCTTCGACGAGGAGGGCAGCGAAGAGCCAAGCGCCGCTTTCGAGCAAGTACCATGTGCCATCGGCGGATATGCCGACGACGGACACTTCTTCGCCGAAATTGACACCGTCTATGCGATCGTATTCGGTACCGGGGCCGGCGCGCAGATTCGAGTCGGCGTTGACGACGGCGGTGACAGGCTCGAGTTGTGTGGAGGGGGAGGTTGTATCTACTTCGGAAGGCGGCGACGGATCCTCAAGTTCTTCAGGGGGTTGCACGGTTTCCACCATCACGACAGGGACCAGTTCCTGCGGCGCATCAACGAGGTCATCGGCGTCGATCCAAGTGCCGTCTTCCAGGCGATACCAGCGCCCGGTGGAATCGCGGGCGGTGACAGTGACCGTGCCACCTGCGGCGACGAGCCCGATGACGTCTGCATCCTCGCTGGGAGCGGAGCGCAGGTCGGCTTGTCTATCTTCGGACACCGAAACGGAGACGGATGTTTCGGCAGCGGGTGGCTGGCCATCGCCGTCGGAGCTCATAGACGGCGCGGTTGTTGGTGTCGCTGGCTCCGGGGTGGGCGGCGCGGCAGTGGGAGTCTCGGGAACAGGGGTGGCAGTCGGCGAGGTGGATAGCGCTGGATCCGGCGTTGTCGTTGCAGTGGCTTCAGGCCCGGCAGGAGGCTGACCGCCGATTCCCCCCATCAATGAATCGGTGAAGCTTCCCCACCGTTCGCGCAGCGCTTCCGGATCAGTAATCTCTTTCACTGGTGCTGGCAGGAGTGCGTGAAGGTTGGGCACGAAGAAACCTGCCAGCAATACGAGAACGAGACTGAGCCAGACAACACTTACGAGAACGGCGGCGACTCTCTTCACAATTCCTGCCATTAAGCTTCTCTCGTCACGTGATTAAAGTAGAATGAATGCAGATAACCATTCCTCGACCCGACCGATCCAGAATCGGTTGTACGGGTCAGGTTACGAGCGACTATAGCATCAGACAAGAGTCAGCGCTGTGCTTTGGTTCTGGTGTTGAGAGCGACGGACTTAGGACCGCCACTCGCAACTGTCTAGCGATTGTCTACAGAACTTCAGTGTAGCATAAGAAATTTAGTGTAGCATAACACGAATATGACGACAATTACACCATTTTGGCGGGTTTTGTCCCCGATTTTGGGGTGTAAATGACAGGATGTGTGGCGCGGCCGCGCTTGCGTGTGCGTCCTGCGAAGGGCAGGGGATATTGGATAGTGGCCGGAGACTTGCGGCGGTGGGGGGTGTTTTGGGAGGGGCGTTGCGGGGAGTGTCCCCAGGGCCGGAGGCCCGACTGCCCAGATGGGCGACAGTTGGTGTGCAGATTGGGGGGGTGCATAGGCGCGGGGAGCAGTTTGGGAGGCATTATGAGGCGAGAGTTCTCCTAAGGTTATGGAACGCTAACTTTTCTGCAACGGAAATATAACTTTCCAATGCTATGCTTGAACGAGCGCACAAGGTCTTATGCGCGGTTGATAAGGATCCTGTAAGGATAGAAACCGTAGAAATTGTTGCCAAAAACTGCTATACTCTAGACAGTGTACAGTTTCAGGCCGGATCATAGAGACGATGGGGGCCTTATCAGGGATTTGTGCTTTCATGGCACATGATTTGCACAAGTTAGACTCATTTTGTGCCTTCTCACCGGCGGAGGCATCCACAGATTCCGCCTTAGCTGGCACCAAGCGTATGGGAGTGGTACTCCGGAGCAGCCAGAAAGGATGTGATATATGTTCGATAATTCTTATCGACACGCTGTTACCGACGATGTCCTGGGCCGAAAACCGGAACTTTTGCAGACATTGATGGATCTCCACAATGACGATCCTTCGTTTGGGAAGCATGTACGCATGCGTTCATACCGACAGCATGAGGTTGTTGCCGATGCGGCAGCTCTGAAAAGAGAGATGTTCGTACTCATGAAAGGGAGGATCAACCTGGTCTGCCCGAATCATGAAGGCCGGCGGCTGGTGATCGGGTCGCTGGAGCCGGCAGCCATATTTGGCGAGGGCGCGTTGAACAGGCCGCAGGAGGCGAATGTTTTTGCCGAAGCGGACACAGATGCGGTGGTCTGGTCAATTCCGGCTGCTGAGGCACGCAATATGACGCTTCAGTATCCGATTTTGGGGTGGGGGATGCTGCAGACGTACGGCAGTCGGCTTCTTCAGGTCGAGGACAGGCTGGAAGATGTGGCCTATAAGAAGCTGCCGGAACGATTGGCGGCACTTCTGGTTGAACTGTGCAACGACAGGGAAGAGGTGATTCAGGGGGTAAGCCATCAGGTTCTGGCGGATCGACTCGGTACATATCGGGAGACGGTCAGCGCCATTTTGCGTGATTTCAAACGGCAGGGCCTGGTGGAATTGGGATATCGACGAATCGGGATCCTTGACGTTGAGACGCTGAAGGAGATCGCCGGCATCTGGGAGTGGTAGGGGGAAAGCCGGGAGATCGGTGTCCTGGTTGCCGCTGGCACCTGGGTTACAGGTGTTCAGCGGCAGTCGGCGGTGACGACAGGAAACGGAACGGAAATACGATACTTGTTGCAAATTCCTCTGAAAGGGCCGGAAGTCCTTGATGAACGCGCGGCCAACGTGCGTCGGGCCCCGTTGAGTGCGTCGCGGATAATCCCATTGCTTCTAGGAATACGGGTGATTTGCGCGCTTGCGCCGCAGATTAAGGGGCGGCTGCACGAGATGCGCGAAGATTTCGCTGCGCCGCGAAGAATCAGGTGCATCCCGGATTTGGCGTAGTCCAGGGTAGCGGGCTGGGGATCATTGTGATTCTCCTCAGGGGCAGCCAGAAACTCGCTCCCATTTTGGGATGCACCCGTTGTTGAATAATGGTAGTTGACGTATTCGGAAAAGGCTGCTATACTTGTTGTCGATGCTGTGCGTTTGCCTCCGCCCTATATGTCCGCGTCGTTTATTCAAAAAGAACTCAGTTAAGTAGCCGGCGTGCTTTAGACGCAATTGGCGATAATCGATATAGAATGACCGAGCATCGCGGACGACAGCCGCGGGCAGGCGGTAGATGCGACTGGCAGTCCGTCGAATGCACCTCTTAAGTATTTACCCAACGCTGGCGCAAGTCAATTCACTAGGAAAACCTGCCCAAATTCGGGCAATCCCCAAAGATCGCACTGTGTAGACGGTAGGTCTACCCAACATATAGACAGCCCACGCTTTCAGAACTCTCACTCGTATGCATATCACGCTGTGCTGTTGCGCAAGCAATGAGTGACTTTTTGTTGAGCCGGACAAGGAACGAACTATGGAAATGCTCAGTATGACAATGGCCGAATTGGAGGATTGTACTCTGGATGAACTCAGGGATTTAGCTCGCTCCATGGCGATGAGTGGTTATACCCGCTTGAAGAAGCACGATCTGATAATTCTCTTATTGCGGGCAAACGCCGAAAAACAGGGTTATATTTTTGGCGGCGGCACTCTGGAAATCGTCCAGGATGGAATTGGCTTCCTCCGCAGCGACCATCTTCTGCCGGGGCCGGAAGATGTGTACGTCAGTCAAAGCCAGATTCGTCGATTTGGTTTGCGGACAGGAGATCTGGTTGTTGGCCAGGTCCGCCCGCCAAAGGACACGGAGAAGTATTTCGGTCTGTTAAAGGTGGAAGCAGTCAACGGCCTTGACCCGGAAGAGGCCAAGCGGCGTCCGATATTCGAGAAACAGACGCCGATTTTCCCAGACGAGCAGATTAATCTGGAAACCAAACCGAACCTGCTGGCCACGCGGATGATCGATCTGCTGTCGCCAATCGGCCGCGGCCAACGCGGGATGATTGTCAGCCCCCCCAAAGCCGGCAAGACGACCATTTTGAAGCGCATTGCCAACGGCATGTCAGGTAACTATGAGGACCTACATATGATGGTCGTGCTGATCGGTGAGCGGCCCGAGGAAGTAACGGATATGGACCGTTCTGTGGAAGCGGAGGTGATCAGCAGCACATTTGACGAGCCGGTCCAAAACCATGTGCGGGTGGCGGAAATGGCGTTGGAACGGGCCAAGCGGCTGACTGAGAGCAGCCGCGATGTGGTGATATTGCTGGACAGCATTACCCGCCTCACCCGGGCCTATAACTTGACTGTGCCTCCGTCTGGCCGCACGTTATCGGGCGGGATCGATCCGGCGGCGCTTTATCCACCAAAACGATTCTTTGGCGCGGCCCGGAATTTGGAAGAGGGTGGCAGTCTGACGATTATTGCGACCTGTCTTGTCGATACGGGTAGCCGGATGGATGACGTTATATACGAAGAGTTTAAAGGCACGGGCAACATGGAGTTGCATCTCAACCGGCGCACATCGGAACGGCGAATCTTCCCGGCTATCGATATTGAAAGAAGCAGCACGCGCGCCGAAGAGAAGATGCTGGAGCCGGAGGTGTTGGCAAAGGTATACACGCTGCGGCGCATGAGTGACGCGATGGGAGGCGGCAATGAAGCGATTCTGCCCATCCTGGAGCGTCTGAGTCGAACGCGAGACAACCAGGAATTTCTGGACACACTAGTCAAATAGGCAGGTCGGTGTTGGGCGCGAAACTTCGCTGACGCGCACCGGTCCGGGAATTTTGAGGCGACGCGGCAGGTACTGGGCAGCCAAGAAGCAAGGAAATTGCCCGGATCACAGAAATATGACGCTAAACCTACGTTTTCCCTACGTTTTATTACCAGACTGTGTTAAGAGGGCAAAAAAGCGAGTTCAGAGCTGAAATCGAATTTGTGCGGTGACTGTTTTGTCCCTATAATGCCTTTCTTGAGGCAATTCGGGCATTTTGACTGCGAAAGTCACTAGACCTGAAGGCATCTCCCCCTCAGCCACGCCGTCTTTCGAACTTTTCGTTCAATGGAGCATATGATACAGTTTTCGTTCTGTATCCATATCTTGGACAGGCTGTATGCTGAAAAGCAAAAAACACGTAGAACAACGTCAGTTCAGCTATCACACTTTTCGTCAACCCAATGGTTCCCCCACCTTGGATCGGGAAGTGCTCATATCCTCAGTTTCCAGCAGTCTTTCAGAGTTTAGTCCCAGTCCATCACCGAATCAGATGAATCAGAGTTCAGACAGCGCGGCCGAAGTCGCGCTGGAAGATGGGTCGGCGGGCATGGTAGATGCGGCCGGCGGGACGATTGGGAATTTGACTTCAAGCATACAGGGTTTTTTGCGCGAGCAGGTTGCGCCAATCCGGCTTGCAAGCCATCTTGCGGTACTGGTGGTGGCGGCGATAGTCATTCTGGTCAGACAGATAGACGCCCCCGATTGGGAGCTGGCGTTGAACCCACTGCCGGCGGATGCAATGTTCACGGAGAGTGCGGCAGCTGACACGCAACTGGCCCGCCGCAATCCAATTGCAGAGGTTGGAAGTGCACTGCAACGTGCGGTTCTTCCCTTCACCAAGAATACAGATGAAGCTGCTGTTGCCTCCCCAAGCATACAAGGCGCGGAGCAGGAACCGGTTGTAGCTGCTGCGCCATCCCGGATAGACAGAATCCAGATATACAAAGTATTGCCAGCTGATAACCTTCAGAAGATTGCCGGTCGATACGATCTCAGACCGGAGACAATTTTGTGGGCCAATCCGAAGCTGGAGTCCAATCCGGATCTGTTGTGGCCTGGCCAGGAGTTGATTATTCCCCCGGTTGACGGGGTGATGCATGTAGTAGGAACAGGCGATACGCTGTCGACACTGGCGGTGAAGTACAAAGTAACGGTTGATGAAATTGTTGGTTACCCTCTGAACAATCTGGAATCGGCGAATTCCCCGATCAACAGCGGCAAGCAGTTGATCATTCCCAATGGTACCAAGCCCTATGTCGCCCGACAGGTGGCAATGTATCGAGGTCCGGTTCCTGCTTCGGCGGTCAGAGGTTCCGGGAGCTTTGCCTGGCCGGTCAGCGGTCACATTACGCAACAGTTCTGGCACGGTCATAGAGCGATTGACGTCGGAGCCAGGGGCGGCTCTCCGATCGTTGCAGCCGACAGCGGCTATGTGATCAAGGCGTCACATGGTTGGAATGGCGGCTACGGCAGTATGGTCATGGTCGATCATGGCAACGGCTTTGTCTCCCTCTATGCTCATATGAATATGGTTTACGTGCGTCAAGGCGAAAACGTCGCCAAGGGTGAACAGTTGGGTACGGTAGGCAATACCGGGCGTTCGACGGGGCCGCATCTGCACTTTGAGATTCGCCAACAGGGCGCCGCGCGCAATCCATTCTACTTCCTGCCGTAGACAGTACAGGATTAAAGAACTTAGAAAGGTCCGGCACCAGGTGCCGGACCTTTTTTTATTGAGCAGTTTTCAGTACAGCAGTTTTCGATTCGGCAGCGGGCGAGCGACAGTTCAGAAGTCTAATGTGAAGGGATGAGCCGTGGTCACTTCTCATCCCCCTGGTAACGCAGATCACCATGCAGACGGGCAGTATCGGGCGTAGGGTCGCAAAGTTGGGTATTGGGGCTGGGTTTCAGCGCTGCTGGATACCACCTTCGGTCAGTTTGCGGGGATCGAGCAGTTCATCGAGTTCGGCGGGGTTTAGATCGGTCAATTCCAGAGCGACCTCCTTGAGAGTGCGTCCCTGGGCATAGGCGGTCTTGGCAATTTGTGCGCCCAGTTCATAGCCAATCACCGGATTCAGGGCGGTTACCAGAATGGGATTGCGGTCAACGAGCTGGCCGATGCGTTCTGCATTCACAGTAAAGCCGGCGATGGCTCTGTCTGCCAAGAGACGGCTGGCGCCGGCCAGAATTGAGATGCTCTGCAACAGGTTATAGGCGATGACGGGGAGCATAACGTTCAGTTGAAAACTGCCTGACTGTCCCCCGATTGTAATCGTCACGTCGTTTCCGGTTACCTGGGCGGCGACCATGGCGACCGCTTCCGGAATGACCGGATTGATCTTGCCGGGCATGATGCTGCTGCCCGGCTGCAGGGCAGGCAACTCGATTTCACCGAAGCCGGCAATCGGCCCGCTGTTCATCCAGCGCAGGTCATTTGCCATCTTCATCAGCGAGGTCGCGATCGTCTTGAGTTGACCGCTCAGCTCTACGGCGGCATCCTGGCTGCTGAGACTTTCAAAGTAGTTTTCGCTTGTCTTGAACGGTTGCGTTGTCATCGCGGCGAGTTTGGCGGCCATACGCGTACCGAACTCGGGATGGGCATTGATGCCTGTGCCAACCGCGGTACCGCCCTGGGCAATTTCTGCCAGCCGCGCCAAGGCGTCGCGCAGCCGGCGCTGCCCCTTGTCGATCTGATTGCTCCAGCCGCCCAGTTCCTGGCTGAGGCGGATAGGCATGGCATCCATCAGGTGGGTGCGCCCGGTTGTGACGACGTTGTCCACCTCTGCGGCCTTGGCGTCGAGTGTTTGCTGGAGGTGCTGCAGAGAGGGCAAGAGTTCCTCTACAACGGCAAGATAGGCGCTGACATGGATGGCAGAGGGAATGACATCGTTGCTGCTCTGCCCCATATTGACGTGATCGTTTGGGTGAACGCTGCGTCCAAGGGTTCGGGACGCCAGGGTAGAGATCACTTCATTGGCGTTCATGTTTGTGCTGGTGCCGGAGCCGGTCTGGAATATGTCGAGCGGGAAATGGGCGTCGTGGGCGCCGCGGGCGACATCGGCGCCGGCGTTCTGAATCGCCGCCGCCATTTCGGCATCAATCTGACCTAAATCGAGATTGACAGCGGCGGCCGCGCCTTTGATCAGCCCGATGGCCCGGATAAACTGCCTGGGGAAAGCCAACGGGCTAATGGGGAAGTTGTCGACGGCTCGCTGGGTTTGGGCAGCATAAAGAGCGTCTTTCGGTACTTTTACTTCGCCCAGGCTATCATGCTCGATGCGATATTCCAGTGCACACATAAGAATTTTCAACTCCAATTGGTTTTTTGAACACAGAAGCTAACGTTCGCCGCGCATGTAGGGCAGGCCGAGCGCTGCCGGGGCGCCGAGGCGGCGGCTTACGTTTTCATAGACGGTGATCAGAATCAGGACAAAGACGGTCAGCAGATATGGCATCATCGCCAGCATGGCTGCGGGAATGACGCCGCCCCCGGCCGCCTGCAACCGAAACTGGACCGCATTGACGCCGCCAAAGATCAGGGCTCCCAGCAGAGCGCGCGCGGGATCCCAGGTGGCAAAGATGACGAGAGCGATGGCGATCCAGCCCCGTCCGCCGGTGAGATTTTCAGTCCAGCCGGGGGTATAGGCCAAGCTGAGGTGGGCGCCGCCCAGCCCCATGAGCATTCCGCCGCCGATGGTGGCCAGATAGCGTGTGCGCGTGACGGAGATTCCCATGGCATCGGCGGTGTCGGGGTCTTCGCCAACTGCGCGCACGTTGAGGCCAAGGCGGGTGCGATAGAGCAGGAAGGCGGCGATGGGCACGGTCAGATACATCAGATAGACCAGCAGATCCTGGTTGAAGATGGCCTTGCCAAGCAGCGGGATCTGGCTGAGACCTGTGAGCGCGATCTTGTTGAACTTTGGACCGACCAGGCCCACCAGCGGCGCGCCTTCCGGGCCAAGGCGCTGGCCCAGAAAGCTGCTCAGCCCGATGCCAAACAGCGTCATTGCCAGGCCGCTGACGACCTGGTCCGCCCGCAGTGTGACGGACAGGAAGGCGTGGAGGGAGGCCAGTACGCCGCCTACTATGACCGCCGCCAGTGTGCCCAGCAGGAGACTATCGGTGTGAAAGCCAACGGCAAAGGCGCTGACTGCGCCCATGATCAGAATGCCTTCCAAGCCGAGATTGAGAACGCCGGCCCTTTCGGTGTAGATTTCGCCGACTGCGGCAAAGACAAGAGAGGCGCCAGCCTGAATTGTCACCGTCAGGATCGAGATAAGTAGGGCGAGTTCCATTGTCGTAACGCCTTCACATGCATGGTAACCGGCGGCAATATGCGGTTACCGGTTTCCTGTCGCCAGGTTTTGTTCAGTGTCGACCGGTGTTTCATGGGCCACCGGTTACTGATAATAGATGGGCGCTTCTTCTAATCGGCCGGTGTCGGTCCCCCGGAGGCGGGCGCGGGATTGGCGGCCGGCCGGGGCTGGGTACGAATTACGCGCAGGCGGTAGTTGATAAAGACATCGGCGCCAAGCACGAAGAAGAGTATTGACCCCTGGAGCACGCCTGCGACCGCCGCCGGCAGCCCCATGGTAATCTGCAACTGATCACCGCCGGTGTTGAGTCCGGCCAGCAGTATGCTGACGAGCAGGATGGCCCAAGGGTTCAGCTTTGCCAACCAGGCCACAATAATCGCAGTAAAGCCATCTCCGACTGCGATTCCATTTTGCAGCCGGTGCCCCACACCGGCCACTTGGCTGAATCCAGCCAGCCCGGCGACGCCGCCGCTTACGCACATAACGAGGAGCACATTGCGGGTAATGCTCATTCCTGCGTAGCGGGCGGCCAATGGGTTCTTGCCAATTACCTTGATCTCCAACCCCCATTTGGTGCGATCCAGGACGAGCCAGATCAGAAACGCCGCCAGGATCGCAATCACCAAGCCATAGTGGACCCGGCCCAGGTCGATCGGCAAGCGCGGCAGCCAGGCGTGCTGGGGGAATTGGGCGCTGCCGGGAAAGCCGAAGCCCTCGGGATCCTTCCAGGATCCGGTGTAGAGATACTGCATGAACAACAGGGCCACATAGTTGAACATGAGCGTTGTAATGATCTCGTTAACCCGCAGAGCTGTTTTGAGGACGGCCGGGATCAGTCCCCAGATTGCGCCGGCTGCAAAGGCGGCCACGATCATGGCCGGCAGAAAAGCCCATTGCGGCAGACCGCCGATCTGTTCCGGCAAAAAGAGCGCGACCCAGGTGGCGGCAATGACTCCCCACACAAACTGGCCTTCGGCGCCGATATTCCAGAACAACATACGAAAGGCGATGCCGACCGCCAGCCCCGTCAGCATGAGAGGGATAGCGCGCAGAATGGTTTCGCTGATATTGTAGCGCTGGCCGAACGCGCCGACTGCCATCGCCGCATAGGTCTCAAATGGATTTGCGCCGAAAATCCACAGCAGAATACCACTGAAGATCAGCGCCAGGACGAGCGCGATTAGTGGAAAGAGAAACTCTACATGGCGGGGACGCGTCAGGCGTCTTTCAAGAATGAGTTGCATAAAAGAATCTCTTCCTGTGCGCCTTTTCGGCGCTGGGGCGCAAAACTTACTTTCGCAAGCGCGCTCTGCCAAGCCAGCGCCCTAAGCGACCTCGATCGCGTCCACAGGCAAGGCCACGAAGACGGTTGTGCCCTGGTTCACTTCACTGCGCACCCAGATTTCCCCCTGATGGGCCTCGACGATTGCCTTGCTGAGGAAAAGACCGAGACCCGCGCCGGACGTTTCACGACGGAGGCCGCTATCCACGCGGTAGTACCGTTCGAATATTCTCTGCAACTCTCTTGCCGGAATACCGATTCCCTCGTCAGCGACATAGAGCACCAGCCGGCGGGCCGCGTCCTGATCCTGCGGCTCTTCCTGCCAGCCGCCAATGCGAATCACGCCGCCGTCCGGCGAATACTTAATCGCGTTGCTGAGTAGATTGGTGAAAACCAGGCGCAGCCGTTCTTCGTCGCCGTAGATGACCGGCAGGTCGGGCGGCAGATCGAGCGCGATTTCGTGTGTGTCGGTCTGTGTGCGGTAGTCCTGCGCGACGCGTTCGAGCAGCCACTGCAGTTGTACGTCGGAGTGCTCCAGCCGGAGGCCGCCGGCCTGGATGCGGCTGACATCCAGCAGGGTGTTGATCAGGGTCTCCAGCCGATCGGCTTCCTCCTCGATCACTTCGAGGCTCTGGCGGGCGGTTTCGGCATCCCAGGCGGCGTCCGGGCGCGCCAGTGTTTGGGCATAGCCTTTGATCAGCGCTACGGGCGTCTTCAGTTCGTGGCTGATGATTGAGGTGAAGGTGGACTTCATCTCCTCCTCTTCGCGGAAACGGGTGATGTCCAGCACATTGGCGATGATATTCACCAACCGCATGCGCTCATCCTTGACCGGGATGAAGGTTACGGAGACCGAGATCCGGCCCCCATCGGGGAGAATGATGTCCCCTTCAGTCTGGGCGCCGCTTTCGGGCAAGGAATCTACATCGTAATCGGCGCCGCAGAGATCCTCGCCGTGCAGATTGAGTAGCGGCAGGACTTTATCGCACGGCTGCCCGATGGCCTCGTGAGGGGCGATGCCGGTCATGAGGGACAGGGCCTGGTTGATCACTTCGACCCGCTTGTCGGGGGCCAGGATCATCATGCCATGGACGCTGTTTTGGACAATCATTGACAGCCGGCTGCGTTCGGTGGTCAGTTGCTGGTAGAGGCGGACGTTGCGCACGGCAATGGCGGCCTGGTCAGCGAACCCCTGCAAGAACTGCCAGTCCAGCGGAGAGAAGGCGGAATCGCCGCCGAACAAGTAAATCACGCCGAGCAGGTCCTCTTCGAACAGAAGCGGGAGGCCGATCACTTGCCCTAACCTTCTGCCCAGAGTCGCCTCTACCTCGCGTACGCGGCGCTCGATATCCTGCTGGTAGCGGTCTCCCAGCGAGAATTCGGCAGCGATCGCTTGGCCGGCCTCCCATTCTCCCGCAATTGCAGAGTTGTTCGACTCTGCAACCGCAAGTGGATCTTCGGATGGCGGCCAGGATTGGGAGGCGACCTTGAGGAGGGGACGAAACGCGGGCAGGAGCTGGGGTGGGATGCCATAGGAGGCGCGGATGCTAAAGGGTTCGTCGTCCTCGACGGCGCTGCGCCCATCTGTGAGGGGCACAGCGGCCGATTCGTCATCCAACACGATGACGCCGGCCGGCGCGGCCAGCATTTCGGCCGCGCTCTCGAGGATCAGGCGCAGCAGGCTGGGCAGGTCGAGCCGCGAGGTCATGGCGCGGGTAATGCGCAGGAGGTATTCTCGTTGACGCAACTGGTAAGTTGCCATCAGCGCGGGAACATTCATGGTAAGAACATACCAGAGCGGGAAAGTAAAGTCAACGATTCGGGGCAGGCGGGGATGCCATGGCGCTGGCTGCTTTGCTGTCCGTTGCGGCAACCGTTCGGCCCGCGCTTGGATCTTCGGCCAGCAGCAGGAGTGACGACGGGCAAGCGCAGGGGCAGGGTCAACGGCTGCAGCCGCGACGGCGCCTTCAGATGGAGAAAACGTAGCTACTTAGCCACATACAGTGTCTGTCTTGACCAGCCATTCATCGCCGGCGCCATTCAGGCTATCTGATGGCGTATTCGGTTGGCAGCCGTCACGTTGGTTGAGTCGCACTGCTGGTATGACGACGTAGCGGTCGGCGAGGCATGGTTTTGGAGGGGGGCGTTGCGGGGGGTGTCCCCCCGCACAAGGGAGGGCCGTAGGCCCGACCGCCATAAAAGGGCGTAGCCCCTGGCGGCGGCTGGGGTTTGCCGACGACAGCCCTGAGCCGCCTTAGCGGCGAAGAGTGCGCAGGCCCGCCTTAGCGGGCCGGAGCCGCCGGAGGGCGTCTGCGCCCGTAGGCGTCCATGTGCAAGGAGAGATTAGAGAGGAGTGCGGAGAGAGAGTGTACCTTTGCTTGCCTCGTTCAGGGTTGCGAATCAGTTGCAGTTGAGTAGTTACGAAAAGCTATCTCTCAATACCAACGGTTGGGATTATAGGGGCCCCTTCTACACTGGCGACAGGATGGTTCAAGAGTACTGCCTACTGCTCTGTGATCATCGAGATAACGCCATCCTGATAGCCGATGACGTAGACGTTGCCGGCCTGGTCTTCGCCGATGGCGCTGACCGGGACGGAGGCATTGACAAGCAGGGGGCTTTGCCACTTATCCTGTGAACCGCCTGTCAGCCCCCAGATCTTCCCGCGGCAGAAATCGGCGTAGAGGAATACACCCTGCAGGAGAGGCAGGCTGGGGCCGCGATAAACGGCCCCGCCGACTATTGCACACCCTTCCGAATGGTTGTATTCGGCCACGGGCGAGGTCTGGCCTTCTGCGCTGCATAGCCAATGTTCGACAGTACAGGGTTCGCCCTCAACGCAACCCCACTGTTCAAAACAGATGCTGCCTTCGGTGATCCGCCACCCGTAGTTTTCGCCCCCGGCGCTGGCGGCCGATTGGTAGTTCACCTCTTCCTGGGTGATATTGCCCACGTCGGGGATGTAGAGATCGCCTGTCTGCTTGTCGAAGGCAAATCCCCAGGGATTGCGCAGGCCGAACACCCAGATCTCGTCGCGATAGCCGTCCATCCGCGTGAAGGGGTTGCTGGCGGGGATGGCGTAAGGCTTGACGCCGGACTCGACGTCGATACGGAGAATCTTACCCAACAGTTCGCTGAGATCCTGCCCGCGATTGTTGGGATCGTTGAACGCAGGTCCACCGCCATCGCCGCTGCCAATGTACAGGTAGCCATCTTGCGGACCAAAGAGGATACGCCCGCCATTGTGGGTTACGTGTGGTTGCTCGATCGTGAGCACAACTTCCTCGCTGACTGGATCGGCGATGTCAGGATCGTCAGTCGTGTGGTAGCGGGCTATGACTGTTGTGCCATCGCCATTGGTATAGCTGATGTAGAAGTGCTGTTTGGCGCCATAGCCCGGCGGGAAAGCCAGATCAAGAAGCCCCCGTTCCCCGCAGCAAGAGACACGCTCCGTGATATCCAGGAACGGGGTATCGTTCACTGACCAGGCCGCGTCGCCGTTGGACGCCGCAGCGTTCTTGATAATGCGGATGCGCCCTCCTTGCTCGACCACAAAGAGCCGGCCGCTGTCGTCGCCGGCGTGGGTAAGCTGTACGGGCAAGTTAAACCCTGAGACGATTTTGCTGAGTTTGAGCGGCGGCGGGGGCGTGATCTCAGAGGGCACGCCGAAGATGCGCACTTCGCGCCAAGCGATCCAACTCGGGCTGTGAACAGTGCGAATGAACACCTCGTCAATGCTGCGAGGCGGTTCAACCGTTACTACGAGGGTTTGGCCATCTTCGGTGTGGTCGCTGATGAGCCGCTCGTACAGGATGCGTGTGCCGGCGGAACCGTCGCCCAACCAGACCTCATGCGTGGTCGGACCGGGAGGGGTCTGGGCGATGACCAGCTCTACTCTGTCGACGAGGTAATGGCCATCAAGTGCGATGCGGTACCATCCCAACGGGACGCGCCCAGAGTTCCAGAGTGAGTCGAGATCGCCATCGACTGCCAGATGCGCGGATTCTTCGCCCGACGAAGACAAAGCCTCTCCCTCAGCGGCAATGTTTGTCGATAGCGCCGGTGCTGCGGTCGGGGTATTTGATTGCGTGTCAAGGGTTGCGATAGGGGGTGTTGCGGTCGCGGTTGCGGTGGGCTGGGTAGGTTGTGGGCCTGGCGCACAGGCGGCAACGGCCAACAGCGCAAGCAACCCGATTGTCGCTACGCAGAAATTCTTCATCAGATTATTACTCGCTGGAACCGGTCTAATACCTGCGGCCGGTTTTCATTTCAGTCGGGCAAGTAGACCTTGCCAGGCGATCGCAGAGGTGTGCTCTGGCTCGCTTTGCGGACGGGTGCCCTGCGGGGGCACGTTGCACGGTGCGCTCCGAATTCTTCTGCATTGTGAATATGACTGCAGACTGCGACGACGGGGACACTACGCGATGGTCGTCAGGCGCCGAAGGCGTCGGGCAGCAACGTGCGCGCGGTGGTGCTGCGGAAGTTGCCGGCGGCGTCGCCGATATACACATCCATTTCTGCCCCGAGTTCAACCATCACCTGGCGACAGAGGCCGCAGGGCGAGGCGCCGTCAACCGTAACAACGGCGATGGCTCGCAGTTGACGTTTGCCTTGGGCGAACGCGGATGTGAGCGCGACGCGCTCGGCGCAGATGGTGCCCCCATAGGAGGCGTTTTCAACGTTACATCCCGGTATGATTTCCCCGTTTTCCGTCAACACGGCAGCGCCGACGGCGTAGTTGCTATAAGGGGCATAGGCCTGTTCGCGGGCGGAGTGGGCCGCGGCGACAAGTTGCTGCGGGGATACCTTCGCGTTCACGATAGCGTCCTTTCTGTGCGCGGATTTTGAACGGGGCGCATGCCTTGTTGTCAGGCAGCCGACTGCAAGTAGCCGGGGCCTGTGGGGTCCTCTGGTTGTTCTTCGGCCCCAGGCTGGCTCAAGGTCTGGGTATTGTTGTCGGCACTGTGGTGCGGCTCGACGCGCACCTCTTCGATGCGGCGGGAATCAACCGACAGGACCGTGAACCGCCAATCTTTAAATTGTATGCTTTCGCTCTGCTCCGGCACCCGCCCCAGTTGGCTATAAATGAAACCGCCCAAAGTATCGATATTTTCACGGCCGGCGGACAGGTCGACGTCGATAAGCTGGGACACCTCATCGATATCGTAACGGGCGTTAAAGATGTAGATTTCGGGAGCCAGTTTTTTCAGCTGCGGCTCTTCGGTATCGTATTCATCCTGAATTTCGCCTACGATCTCCTCGAGCAGGTCTTCAATCGTAACGAGCCCGGCTGTACCGCCGTATTCATCCACAGCCAAGGCCATATGGATGCGGTGGGCCTGCATTTCCTCGAAAAGCTCGTCCAGTTTTTTGCTCTGGGGCACAAAGTAGGCTTTGCGCAGCAGTTGACGAACGGAAATGTCCTGACTCCCATCGCGCAGACAGAGCAGGAGGTCTTTGGCATAAAGGACACCGAGCAGATGATCTATGCTGTCTTCAAAGACGGGAATGCGGCTGTGTCCATTGCCGATAATCAGATCGAGAGCTTGACTGAGCGGCTCGCTCACTTCTACGGCCACCATGTCGAGCCGCGGCACCATGATCTCGCGCACGGTCGTCTCGCCGAATTCGAAGATGCCGGCGATCATCTGCTTCTCGTCTTCTTCGATCACTCCCTCGCCCTCACCGACATGAATTAGGAAACGCAGGCCGTCTTCGCTGAGAAAGACGCTTTCCGCGGTCACTTCGTCTGTGTCGCCGCGTGCGAAGGCAGCCAGGCGACGCAACAGAAGCGACAGCGGGGCGAGAATTACAGCCATGAGGTCGACGGAACGGGCGATGGAGAGCGCGAACGTTTCCGGCTGACGCAGCGCCCAACCCCGGGCGACGATTTGGATGGCGAGCAGCAGGAGCCAGATCAGGCCCACGGCTGCGCTGACGCCGACATCGGACCATTGCAGTGTCATCGCCAGACAGACGGTCATGGAGCCTGCGGCAATATAAGCAAGGCTCTTGAGGATCAGCAGGGTGGAGAGAAAACGGGCCGGGTCTGAGAGCATCTGGTCGATCAGCTTTGCCCGCTGATTGCCGCTGGCGAGAAGTTCTCGAATACGGCTTCTAGATGCTGCCGACAGCGATACCTCGGCGGCAGC
This sequence comes from Caldilineaceae bacterium, assembly GCA_963662575.1. Taxonomy (GTDB): domain Bacteria; phylum Chloroflexota; class Anaerolineae; order Caldilineales; family Caldilineaceae; genus Bin5. The sequence continues at coordinate 1,915,625 of OY759723.1, read as the reverse complement.
TACAGAGCCGATCGTTAATAAAGGCAGCAAGAGCGCCGCGATCAGCCATGCAGGTTCCACATCCACAAGTGACTCCTTTTTCTACGTTGCCTTGCGCTATGTCGAGCAATGCGCAGGCAGTATGACGGAAAAAATCGACCCGAAGGGCTGGGATGCCACATTGTTCTTCGTCAGATTCACTCTGGCTTCTTCTTCAACTGCGAGGCGACTTGGGCGGCGGCGGCCTCCTCCCCGGTGGCGGCACTCTGTCGCGCGGGGGCGGCCGAGCTTGAATCAGCCGGTTCGGCGGGATGCGGGCGTCGTGCGGGCACGCCGTAGACGAGCGCATCCTCGTCCACATCTCTGGTTACGACAGAGCCGGCGCCGGTGCGGGCGCGGGCGCCAAGCGTAACGGGGGCAACCAGGAGGGTATCACTGCCGAGAAAGACTTCATCGCCGAGAACTGTACGGTTCTTTGAGACGCCGTCGAAATTGCAGGTGATGGTGCCGGCGCCGATATTGACATTTTCGCCAACGGTCGCGTCCCCAATGTAGCTGAAATGACCCATTTTGACGCCTTTGCCCAAGTGGCTGTTTTTCACTTCGCCGAAGTTGCCCATGTGTACATCTTCGCCAAGATGGGCGCCCGGCCGCAGGTGGCCAAAGGGGCCGACTTCGCCGCCGCGCTCCATCCTGGCCTGCTCGATGACACTGTACTCAACCCGGCAGGCGTCTCCGATTGCGCTATCGACGATCCGGCTGTTCGGCCCGATGCAGCAGCCGGCACCAACGGTGGTGCTCCCTTGCAGATGGGTTCCCGGATAGATAGTTGAGTCCTGACCGATTGTCACTTCAGCATCAATATATGTGGAAGCGGGATCGACAATGGTCACACCGGACAGCATGTGTTCGGTATTGATACGTTGGCGTAGCGCTTGCGCAGCGACGGCCATCTGGTTGCGGTCATTAATGCCGAATGTCTCTTCGGGCGCGGCGGCAAAGGTTTCGATCGGTTGGCCCTGTTCGACGGCGATTTCAACCATGTCGGTCAGATAGTATTCCCCGCTAGAACTGGGCGTAAGCAGGGAGATGTTTTGCCAGAGCCATCGGGCATCAAAGCAGTAAACACCAGGATTCAGCTCGCGAACAGCCAGTTGTTCCGGCGTGCAGTCCACCTCTTCCACGATTTTGTGGACAGCCCCGTTCTCGTCGCGCACGACCCTGCCAAAGCCCTGGGCCTCTTTGCGCTCGACAGTCAGAAGGGAGAGCGCGGTTGGCTTTTGCTGCGGTTGTGTACTGCCGGCGAGACTTTGGGTCAAGCTTGCCAGTGTTTCGGGGCGTAGAAGGGGCATATCCGCGTAGAGGACCAGCACATGATCGGCGCGCTGATACAGGAGTTCTTTTGCTTGCATCAAGGCATGGCCGGTGCCGAGAAGCTCCTTCTGCAGGCAGTAGTCGACGCGCTCGCCGAGGATATTTTGCACTTGTTTTTTTGCATGACCGACGACAACAACCGGCGGAAGATCAGAAAGCCCTTCTGCCGCTTGCAGAGACCACTCAATCAGGGGCCGGCCGGCCAGAGGATGCAGAGATTTGGGCAGTTTCGATTTCATGCGGGTTCCGTACCCGGCGGCCAGGATGACGGCGGCAACTGTCATGCAGGATGCTCCTGTGCTGTGGGGGGAGAAAGAGGTGCGCGCAAACTCCGCCTATGGCATGCGGCCATGGAGGTGAACGCGTCGATTATTTGGTAGAACGCAAGAGGTACGGCGAAGCTGATCGGGGATAAGGACGGTATAAATCCGGGTTCAGGAGGGATATCATCCATGAATTAGGTCGCAGACCGGGGCAGATTGATGTCTGCGCACATTGTATCACAACGTAGCAGGTTGTCCAGAAGAGAAGTTTTCGTTAGTGGAGTGTTAAAGAAAGAGGAGGTTGGCAGCGGTCTACTCTCACACGGGGTCGCCCCCGCACTACCATCGACGCTGGTGGACTTTACGACCGGGTTCGGGATGGGACCGGGTGTTTCCCCACCGCTCTTGCCACCAACTCCTCTATTCCAGCACGGTTATGATGCGAGTGGATGTTGTTGTGCATTGTGGTTTGGTGCAGGGCAGCTGCGGTTGAGATGCAGGGCCTTGTCTTGGTGTTCCACTCGCATTTACACAGCAGATATATTTACACAGTAGTTATGCTGACACAGTAGCTGTATTGACACAGCATATGTATTGGCACACTAAGAACTGAACAGGATAGGGAATTACTGCTATAGGCGCAAGATACACACAGGTTAAGCCCTCGTGCATTAGTACGGGTTCGCTTAAGACTTCTCAGCCCTTACACGTCCCGCCTATCAAACTGGTCGTCTACCAGCGCACTTACCAGACTTTCTCTGTGAGGAAATTTATCTTGAGGCTGGCTTCCCACTTAGATGCTTTCAGTGGTTATCCGTCCCAGACTTAGCTACCCAGCTATGCCGTTGGCACGACAACTGGCACACCAGCGGTCTGTCCATCCCGGTCCTCTCGTACTAGGGACAGCTCCTCTCAATTTCCTTGCGCCCACAGCGGATAGAGACCGACCTGTCTCACGACGGTCTGAACCCAGCTCGCGTGCCACTTTAATGGGCGGACAGCCCAACCCTTGGGACTTACTCCAGCCCCAGGATGTGACGAGCCGACATCGAGGTGCCGCACCTTCCCGTCGATGTGAACTCTTGGGGAAGACTAGCCTGTTATCCCCGGGGTAGCTTTTATCCGTTAAGCCACAGCCTTTCCACTCAGAACCGTGGGTTCACTAACGCCGACTTTCGTCTCTGCTCAACATGTCCGTTTCGCAGTCAAGCTCCCTTATGCGTTTGCACTCTACAACTGGTTTCCATTCAGCCTGAGGGAACCTTTGCGCGCCTCCGTTACCTTTTGGGAGGCGACCGCCCCAGTCAAACTGCCCACCTGACACTGTCCCCATACCGGATTACGGTACAGGTTAGAATCAAAACTCAATCAGGGTGGTATTTCACCATCGACTCCACCGATCCTGGCGAACCAGTTTCACAGTCTCCCACCTATCCTACACAGAGTAAGCCCTAATCCAATATCAGGCTGCAGTAAAGCTCCACGGGGTCTTTTTGTCCTGCTGCGGGTAAGAAGCATCTTTACTCCTACTTCAGTTTCACCGGGCCCTCCGTCGAGACAGTGCCCCACTCGTTACGCCTTTCGTGCGGGTCGGAACTTACCCGACAAGGAATTTCGCTACCTTAGGACCGTTATAGTTACGGCCGCCGTTCACCGGGGCTTCAGTTCAAAGCTCTCACCTCTCCCCTTAACCTTCCGGCACTGGGCAGGCGTCAGCCCGTATACGTCGTCTCTCAACTTCGCACGGACCTGTGTTTTTGGTAAACAGTCGGCAGGGCCTCTTCTCTGCGGCCTCCTCAAGCTCCGATACGTTCGTATCTTCACTCTACCGAGGCGGTCCTTCTCCCGAAGTTACGGACCATTTTTGCCTAGTTCCTTGACGAAGGTTCTCCCGTCCCCCTTGGTGTTCTCCACCTGTCTACCTGTGTCGGTTTGCGGTACGGTCGCATAGGTCTCACTAGAGGCTTTTCTCGTCAACTTGGGTTCAATCACTTCCACCTAATAAAGGCTCGCCTTCACCCCTCAGCTCAGACGGTCTTTTCGCCCCGTCCTCTTCACCTACAGGCTTGGCACCAGCTCTTCCAGCCGCTGGCTGATCTACCCTTCTGCGTCACCCCTTCGCTCAGACAACCTGATGCGGTACAGGAATATTCACCTGTTATCCATCGACTACGCCTTTCGGCCTCATCTTAGGTCCGACTAACCCGACGCGGATTGACCTCCCGTCGGAAACCTTAGACATTCGGGGACTGCGATTCTCACACAGCTCTCGCTACTCGTGCCAACATTCTCGCTTCCATGCCCTCCACGACTCCTTACAGTATCGCTTCAATGCGCATGGAACGCTCGCCTACCTCTCACACATACCCAAAGGCATCTGTGAAACCGTAGCTTCGGCGGGTGACTTAAGCCCCGTTATATTTTCGGCGCAGTATCACTTGACCAGTGAGCTGTTACGCACTCTTTCAAGGATGGCTGCTTCCAAGCCAACCTCCTGGCTGTCTCTGTAACACCACTTCCTTTCCCACTTAGTCACCACTTAAGGACCTTAGCTGACGGTCTGGGCTGTTTCCCTTTCGACTACGAAACTCATCTCCCGCAGTCCAACTGCCGTTCTAAAACATAGGCATTCGGAGTTTGGTTGAGTTCGGTAAGCATTTCGCCCCCTACCTCATCCAGTGCTCTACCTCCTATGCTCATCAAACGACGCTAGCCCTAAAGCTATTTCGGCGAGAACCAGCTATCTCCAGGTTCGTTTGGCATTTCACCCCTATCCACACCTCATCCGAGCACTTTGCAACGTACACCGGTTCGACCCTCCACGAAATTTTACTCCCGCTTCAGTCTGGACATGGATAGCTCACCTGGTTTCGGGTCTACTGCCAGCAACTTGTCGCCCTATTCAGACTCGCTTTCGCTTCGGCTCCGGCTCTTCCGCCTTAACCTTGCTACTGACCGTAACTCGTTGGCTCATTCTCCAATAGGCACGCCATCACCCGGCCGGGTTACCCCGGCATCAGGCTCTGACTGCTTGTAAGCATACGGTTTCAGGATCTCTTTCACTCCCCTATCAGGGGTCCTTTTCACCTTTCCCTCACGGTACTTGTCCACTATCGGTCGCCAAAGGTATTTAGTCTTGGAGAGTGGTCTCCCCAGCTTCTCACAGGGTTTGCGTGCCCCGTGATACTCAGGATACCGACCAGTCCTTCCCAGATTTCGCCTACGGGACTCTCACCCTCTCCGGTCCGCCTTTCCAGTGCGGTTCCGCTATCCGGTCCAGACCTTCCGTCGGTCCTACTACCCCCAGTCAGCTTGCGCCAACTCGGTTTGGACTAATCCGCTTTCGTTCGCCACTACTAACGGAATCTTTTCTTTTCCTCCGGGTAATTAGATGTTTCACTTCCCCGAGTTCCCTGCAACGCAGCTATTTTTTCACCGCGCGCTGCCCCGGCATTCCCCAGGGCGGGTTTCCCCATTCGGACATCTGCGGATCTATGCCTTACCACAACTCCCCGCAGCTTTTCGCAGTGGTACACGTCCTTCCTCGGCCTTTGGCGCCAAGGCATCCTCCGTATGCTCTTCGTAGCTTAACCTGCCGTGTGTCGAAAACAACGGCCTCGCAGCCGTCGCATTCCTTCCTACTCCTACAGCAGTTCTTCTCTATCCTATTCAGTTCTTAATGTGCCATTCCTGCTACTGCTTACTACCTGCTATGCAACCTTCTGGCAGACGGCCGGCCGATTTGCTTCCGACCTTCCGCTTTGTTCCAGCCGGGCCAGTCAGGGCCTTGGCTTGCTGCCATCGTCAGCGTCTGCATTTCCTGCCTGCTTCCGCTAAACGATAGGTGGGCCTGCGTGGACTCGAACCACGGACCCCTGCGTTATCAGCACAGTGCTCTAACCGACTGAGCTACAGGCCCATTCCACTTGCCCTTGAGATGCAACAGAGGCACGTTAACCCCTGAAAAGTGGCAAGATAACCGTATCCTGTGCAAACGTTCCTGCTGTGGACGTTTCTGTTTCTACGACGGCCAGGCCGTCTCCACAGATTCGTCCGTCCATCCTTAGAAAGGAGGTGATCCAGCCGCACCTTCCGGTACGGCTACCTTGTTACGACTTCGTCCCAGTCATCAGTCCCACCCTAAACAGCTCCCTCCTTGCGGTTGGGTCACCGTCTTCAGGTCTTACCAACTCCCATGACGTGACGGGCGGTGTGTACAAGGCCCGGGAACGTATTCACCGCAGTATTGCTGACCTGCGGTTACTAGCAACTCCGACTTCATGCAGGCGAGTTGCAGCCTGCAATCCGAACTATGACTGGCTTTGATGGGATTCGCTTCAGGTCTCCCTTTCGCTTCCCTTTGTACCAACCATTGTAGCGTGTGTGTAGCCCTGGACATAGAGGCCATGCTGACTTGACATCATCCGCACCTTCCTCCGGCTTATAACCGGCAGTCTCGCTAGACACTTGTAACTAGCAACACGGGTTGCGCTCGTTGCGGGACTTAACCCAACATCTCACGACACGAGCTGACGACAGCCATGCAGCACCTGTCTACGCTGCCCGAAGGCTCGTTCCAGTTTCCCTTCACTACTACGTACATGTCAAGCCCAGGTAAGGTTCTTCGCGTTGCATCGAATTAAACCACACGCTCCGCTGCTTGTGCGGGCCCCCGTCAATTCCTTTGAGTTTTAGCCTTGCGACCGTACTCCCCAGGCGGTGAACTTATCGCGTTAGCTCCGGCACGGACGGCTTCTAGACCGCCCACACCTCGTTCACATCGTTTACAGCGTGGACTACCGGGGTATCTAATCCCGTTCGCTACCCACGCTTTCGTGCCTCAGCGTCAGTAAAATGCCAGGAGGCCGCCTTCGCCTCTGGTGTTCTTCCCGATATCTACGCATTCCACCACTACACCGGGATTTCCGCCCCCCTCTCATTCACTCTAGCCATACAGTTTCTAACGTCCTCTCCCAGTTAAGCCAGGAGCTTTCACGCCAGACTTGTATCGCCGCCTGCGCACCCTTTACGCCCAGTAATTCCGGATAACGCTCGACACCTAGGTATTACCGCGGCTGCTGGCACCTAGTTAGCCGTGTCTTCGTCCTGGGGTACCGTCCTTCCTCTTCCCCCAGTTAAGGAGTTTACAATCCGAAAACCTTCATCCTCCACGCGGCGTTGCTGCGTCAGGGTTTCCCCCATTGCGCAATATTCCTCACTGCTGCCCCCCGTAGGAGTCGGAACCGTGTCTCAGTTCCCGTGTGGCTGGTCTTCCTCTCAGAACAGCTATCGATCATCGCCTTGGTAGGCTTTTACCCCACCAACCAGCTAATCGACCGCAGGCCCCTCCCAAATCGCCTCAGCTTTCCTCACCGAACTCTCGTCCCGGCGAGATCATGCGGTATTAGCCACAGTTTCCCGTGGTTATCCCCCCTTTCGGGGCAGGTTACCTACGTGTTACGCACCCGTTCGCCACTCTCCACGGCACAAAATTCACCTAAGCAAATATGCACCGCTTCCCGTTCGACTTGCATGTGTTAAGCACGCCGCCAGCGTTCATCCTGAGCCAGGATCAAACTCTCCGTATTTTCGCAGCCATTACATTCGCATCCCTCTTACTCCCAGAACGCAACTGCATGACCACTCTTCTACGCAAAGCTACTTCTAACTCAACATTGACTCGCTCCCAAGCCCGAACGCATCCGCATCATCTGCGCACACGCCCTAACCCAGAAGCTGCCTTCTCAAGCTTGCTGGACTTCGTTTATCTTGCCACTCTTCAGCTGTTAATGTGCCGCAACCTTACTACTCTACAACAGTTGCCAATCCCTGACAAATCATTTCCTGTTTTGTGCAGGTTTCCTCAATATATCACACAGATTTTGACCTGTCAAATGGGGATCAGGTTGAATTTCACTTAGTTTCGCAATGCTTTCAGGAAAGTCTCTGCATACACGAGGCGAGCTATCCGATTATGATCAGTACTGCGTCCTGTTCAACGCTCTGGCCGGCGGCGACTTCTACTTTACGCACTACACCGGAACGCACGGCGCGAATCTCATTCTCCATTTTCATCGCTTCCAAGATCATCAGCGGTTGATCTTCGATGATCTCATCGCCATCTTGCACCAGCACTTTCACAATCATGCCTGGGATAGGCGCTCTGACCGATAGGTCGCCCTGTGGCACTGCCGGCCCTTGGCGGCCTGCATTGAGGCGCCGCGTGCGTTCATCTTCTATCTGCACATGGAACTGCTCACCCCGGAGCGTTACATCGTGGCCCTGGGGTGTTTCCTCGACCAACATTTCGAAACTTGCGCCGTCCAACAGCAGGCTGTATAGCTGGGTAACACCGCTCTGGCGCAGGTCAACGGTGATCGGTTCGCCGTCGACCAACACTTCATCCTCGTTGATCTCAATTTCAAAGGTATGGTCGCCGACACTGGAAAAGTATTTCACCACCGCCCTCCCATCCCCCTCAGGCGGCCGGCCTCCTTCCAGGGGCTGGCGGCACTGTTCTCGCTGCCACCGATATTGACAGCCCGGCGGCCCTCTTCATGCGCCACCAGCGCGGCGGCTACAGCTGCGATACGCGCCTGATCCAGGTCGGGTTCATTTCTTGCCACCAGCCGCCGACGGTCGAGGAAACCGGTATCAAATGTTCCCCAGATAAATTCGGTGCTATCCATAATTTCCTGATGGAATGGAATCGATGTTTTGATTCCACTGATGCGATATTCGTTGAGCGCGCGGCGCATACGTAATATTGCTTCGGCCCTGTTTTCGCCCCATACGATCAGTTTTGCGACCATTGGGTCGTAGAAGAGGCTTATTTCGTAGCCGCGGTAGAGTGCGCTTTCCACGCGCACACCCGGTCCGGTGGGCTCCTTCAGGTAGGTGACGACGCCGCTATTGGGCATAAAATTGTTGAAGGGATCTTCGGCGGTAAGGCGGCACTCTATCGACCAGCCCTTGGGCCGGATATCTTCGGGCCGGTAGCGCATTCGACGGCCGGCGGCGATGGTCAGCTGCTCTTTGACAATGTCGACTCCGGTCACAAATTCGGTGACCGGGTGCTCCACCTGGAGCCGGGTATTCATCTCGAGGAAGTAAAATTTATCTTCATTGGCATCGAACAGGAATTCAATGGTGCCGGCGTTGACATATTCCACCGACTCGGCGGCGGCGACGGCAACACGTCCGAGTTCCTGGCGCAGGTTTTCGTCGACGGCGACACTGGGCGCCTCTTCGATCAGTTTCTGGTGCCGGCGCTGGATGGAGCATTCCCGCTCGCCGAGGTGAATTGTATGGCCGTAACTGTCGGCCAGGATCTGCACCTCGATATGGCGGGCGCTGGAGATGTATTTTTCGAGGTAGACCTCGCCATTGCCGAAAGCGCCAATGGCTTCGCGCCGCGCAGCCGACAGGGCGCTTGTAAACTGGTTGGGATCATGAACCACGCGCATCCCTTTGCCGCCGCCGCCTGCGGTCGCCTTGATCATCAGGGGGAACCCGATCTGGATGGCGGTCGCTCTAAGTTCTTCATCTCGCATGCCCTTGGGCGAACCGGGCACGAGCGGCACATTGTTTTTGGCGACGGTTTCGCGCGCGGTCTGTTTGTCCCCCATTTTGGCGATGGCATCGGGCGACGGCCCGATAAATGTAATGCCGATGTCTGCGCAGGCGGCGGCGAATTCGGCGTTTTCTGCCAGAAAGCCGTAGCCAGGGTGGACAGCATCAACGCCGGCCTTGCGCGCTACGTCGATGATCTTATCAATGCGCAGGTAGCTGTCGCGGCTGGGGGCCGGGCCTATATGATAGGCCTCATCGGCGTAGCGTACGTGAAGGGCAGTCCGGTCCACATCTGAGAAGACGGTAGCGGTGCCGATGCCCCGCTCTTCACACGCCCGCAACACACGCACCGCGATTTCACCTCGATTCGCAACCAGAACTTTCTTAAACATGCTCAGTTCCTCAGATACTTACGTCTATTTCAAGAATAGCGTGTCCCGGGTCATAGAGTGAGGCGCTCTTTTTCGTTTGCCGGCTTTCCTTTTCCGCGGGACAGTTTTGATCTTATTTGAAGACAGGACTTTCATTTGAACTGTGATTCATGTGATTCGAGTCCGGACTGTGCAACCAGCTGCATCGACGCCATTCAGAATGAGGCAGGTATTATGTAAAGGCAGATCAGAATCCCTGCCGATGGACTCGGGCCTGAATCAGCAGCCGGTCACAGGTAAAGGGAGCCGGTGGGATCTCGCTACTGGTATGCCAGGTGCCGAAGGCGCTGTCGTCCGGCGAGAGGAGCAGACGCCGAAACTCCCACATGGAGACATCGACGGTGCGCCCCACGGGTGAAGTGAAACTTTCTTCCACAATTGCTTGCACGGGCGCAAAGCCGGCCGCGTAGCGGGTCTCCCAGGTTCCTTCGGGCAGGACGCCATCGCTATTGGGTGCGCATGCCACGCGCAGGGTGACGAACCCGCAGTCTACCACAACCACGGCCATCTGGGTGCTGCCGTATTGGATATCGGCCTCGACAATTTGGCCGGCAAACGCGTACAGCGCGGGGCCGATCTGCGTAAAACGGGAGGTCAGCGGCTCTTTTTGCACGGCGTACCAGGGATCCGGTCCGGGTTCCGGCAGCAGCACGCCGCCATCGAGCACGGCCGACAGGGGGAGCCCCTGTTGCAAGCGAGGGAAGCCCATCAGGGAGAACTGTTCGGCGGACAGCTCAAATTCGATTTGGGGCAGTCCCGGCATTCTTCCCATCGCCGTCCGGGGCCCTATGAGCTCCCGATCCTGCGGGGCGACCTGGCCGGTCGTGCGATCGATATTTCTTTCTCCGTTCGGTCCAAGCGGCGGTCGATTCACAGGGGGATGTTCCCGTGTTTTTTGGGCGGGAGTTTATCGCGTTTATTTTGCAGCATTTCCAATGCGTTGATCAAGCGCGGCCGGGACTCATGCGGTTCGATGACATCGTCGATGAACCCGTTGGCGGCTGCGATGTAGGGGTTGGCAAAACGGGTTCGATAGTCTGCGACCAGGTCGGTCCTCTTGGAAACGGGATCTTCGGCAGCCGCGATTTCGCGACGGAAAATGACATTTACGGCGCCTTCCGGCCCCATCACTGCGATTTCTGCCGAAGGCCAGGCCAGAACCAGATCGGCGCCAATGTGGCGGGGGTTCATGACACAGTAGGCCCCGCCGTAGGCTTTACGCACGATCACGGTCAGTTTTGGAACTGTGGCTTCGGAGAAGGCGTAGAGCAGTTTGGCTCCATGGCGAATGATGCCGCCGTGCTCCTGATTGAGGCCGGGCATGAATCCAGGCACATCCTCCAAGACCACCAGCGGGATATTGAAGCAGTCGCAGAAGCGGACGAAACGGGCCGCTTTCTGACTGGCGTCGACATCGAGGACCCCTGCCAGCACAGCTGGCTGCTGGGCGACGATACCAATGGAGCGGCCGCCGAGACGGGCGAAACCGACCATGACGTTGCGCGCCCACTGTTCATGCACTTCCAGGAACTGGCCGTCGTCTACGATACGCCGGATGATCTCTTTCATATCGTAGGGACGGTTGGGATTGTCGGGCACAATAGAATCCAGCTCTTCATCCTGGCGCAGAATATCGTCGGTGGATGGCACGACGGGAGGATCTTCCATATTGTTGTTGGGCAGAAAGCTCATCAACTGCTGCACGATGAAGAGAGCATCTTCTTCATTTTCGGCAGTGAAATGGGCCACGCCGGACTTGCTGCCGTGGACTGAGGCGCCGCCAAGCTCTTCAAAAGTGACTTCCTCATGGGTGACCGTTTTCACCACATCCGGGCCAGTGACGAACATATGGCTTGTATCTTTTACCATAATGACGAAGTCGGTGATTGCGGGCGAATAGACGGCGCCGCCGGCGCAGGGTCCCATTATGACACTGACCTGCGGCACGACACCGGAGGCCATGACATTGAGGAAGAAGATGTCGGCATAGCCGGCCAAGCTGAGCACTCCTTCCTGAATGCGTGCCCCACCGGAGTCGTTGAGACCGATGACCGCGGCGCCGTTTTTCATCGACATGTCCAGGATTTTGCAGATTTTGGCGGCGTGATGACGGCTGACACTGCCACCGAAAACGGTAAAGTCCTGCGAGAAAACATAGACGAGGCGGTCATCGATTGTGCCAAACCCGGTAACGACACCGTCGCCGGGGATACGCTGCTTATCGAGGCCGAAGTCGTGGCTGTCGTGGGTGACAAGCGCGTCCACTTCCCGGAAACTGCCTTTATCCAGCATCAGTTCGAGTCGCTCGCGTGCGGTCGCCCTACCCTTGGCGTGCTGCGTTTCGATCCGTTCGCGACCGCCGCCCAACTTGGCCATGTCCTTGCGGCGGCGCAGATCGGTGATACGGGGATCGATTGTCGAGTCAGTCAAGACAAACTCCTATATATACTGTCGTTGGTCGTTGTGCGGTGGTTCCCGGCATATTGCCCGCTGTTTGCCGCCGGTTGGGAATGTTTGGCGTGTTCAGCGGGCCGTATTGCTGTCGAGGCGCGAACGAGACCGGCTTCGATCGCAGGGCCACATTGCGTGGTCGACGATTGAATTCGAGAACGCTCCGCTCCTTGCAAGCGCAACTGTCACCCCAAAGTGATGGTGCCTGTCAGGAGCAACAGCCCTATCAGAATCGGCTGATGAATCACGTAGATGACCAGGGAATGACGGCCAAGAAACTGCAGGAGAGTAAAGGGGAAGAACTCTCCGAAATTCGGCAGCGACAATTTGCGCATACCGCCGGCATAGAAAACGGCTCCCACGAAGACACCGAACAGAAAGACGGCAAACCAGTGGGGAAAGGGAAAGTAGTCGGAAAAATAGTAGCCGGGCGGTTCAATGCCCAGCGGAACAAGCCAGGAGACGCCAGCCGGCGCCTGCACGTTCATGAATTTCAAAAGGTAACTGAGGGCATACAACAGGCCCGCCACTGCCAGCGTCAGCCAGCGATGGCGCAGAAAAGGGATCGAGCAGATGATCGATGTCCCGATCAGATGCAGCACGCCAAAATCGATTGGAGGCAGACCGGCCACCCGCATAACCAGAGAAAAGATCAGGCCGATACCCAGGGTGTGCAGCCCGCGGCGCGCAATCTTCCAGGCAAGACCATCGGCCGACCCGCTCTTGGACAGCGCCCGATTATAACTGAGAACTACCGAAACCCCGGACAGTGTGATGAACGAAGTAGCGGTAAAGCGCTGAAAATAGAACCAGAAGCCCTCATGCAGTACGACGGGGACTCCACCGAAGTTCCGCAGGTCGAACATCAGATGGAAGATGATCATCGTGATGATGGCGACGCCGCGCCAGCTGTCGACCTCCCAGAAGCGGGTGATGGCGGGGGGCGTCACGGAAGCGACGGCGCCGCTCTCCGGTCCATCCATACTCGTCAACTCCTCATTCTTTTCGTGTACATTCCGCAGAGCCGCTGCGGCTTTTCGCATCACTTGGACCTTTCAGACCCAGGGAGAACTGTGGGCGTGCGTATTGGCAGCACACTTGAAACATTTTCCAGTTCCTGCGAGAATCAGAAAGCCTGCTACTGCCATCTGTGCACCTGGCGCCCGGTGAACCTGTTTGCAAGGGTCAGAGCACACTACGCTCTGATCGCGGTAGAGTAGCGCGCTGGACATTATATCCCATACGGTAAACCCGGCGCTCCCCAGCCCAACGGCAACGCGCGCTAACATTATCGTCAATGGAGGGGTTGGCGCAGGAACGGCGTCTGAGCGTGGTCAACTGGTCGCAGTTCGTGGTCGGAGCGTTTACAACGCCTCGCCACTTTTAACTGCTACAGTGCGCGGTCATTTTACACGATACTATAGGAGATCACAAGCAAATTGAGCCAGGTGGAAACGGATCGTCGCGGAGACAGTTCGAGGGAAAACGCAAATAGTTTTTGCCACCCGCAGTCCAATCCACCGGGATGGATTGGCCGTGCACGAGCAGCCATGAGCGTCTTCGGCGAGCAAAGATCCGGCCGCCATGTCGGGCACTGTATCGAGTTTTACAGTTCAGTGCCAAGCACGATGGCGGTGGCGCACGGGATTCTGGACACGCGCGGCGACAGTGCCGCGGGCGCAGTGGTGATCGCCGACCATCAGACGGCGGGGCGGGGCCGGTTGGACCGCGGTTGGGAGGACGCGAGCGGACGCGGGCTGTTGGGCAGCTATATTCTTTGCGGCGATCTGCTGCCGGAACATCCATCATTGGCGGTGATGCTAGCCGGGCTGGCAATGGTACGGGCGATCAGCCAGTGCTGTCCGCAACTGGGAAATCGCATTCGTCTGAAGTGGCCAAACGATGTCATCGCCGTGGAAGCTGACGGACCCGTGAAATTGGCGGGTATTCTGGTGGAAAGCATCTTCGAGCAGCATGAACTCAGCGGCGTGATTCTGGGTATCGGTGTCAATGTAAATCAGCATGAGGACGAGTTGCCGGCTATTCGCCCTGGCGGGCTGCCTCCATCCAGCCTGGCGGTTCTGGGCCGCGGCGTTGAAGGGCCCCATGCCAGTTATTCTCCGATCGGGAGGGAGCATCTGTTGGTAGCTCTGTGCCGGGCGTTGGAAGATCTGTGTGCGCCCGGTTCACGTCCGGCTGCAGACACAGTCCATGCCGACTGGCAGCGGACGCTGTTTGGTCTGGGCGCTGTGGTCAGCGTTCACACCTCTGGCGGGACGATACGGGGTCGGGCGGTCGGCACATCTCGGCAAGGGGCGCTGCGGGTGCGCACAGCAGACGGCGAGAAGTTGGAAATCCACTCCGGGGATGTGGCATTTGATTGGGATACCGATCGCGGCGATGGGTAGTTGGTACCGGGGACATCTTCTGATGACGGCGCTTTCCAGTACGAGATGCGGCCCCACAGCATCGCTCGCTCCCCGGCTCAGGAGGTCCGCCATCAGAATCGCATTTGAGGGATGCACCTACCGGTTAATGGATCATTGGGTTTCTATGGGGTAGGGGGTATCATAAGATGTATACACTCTGTTGACCGAAACGCCCACAGCAACCTGCTTCCTTCTATGAATCTGTCTTTTGAGTCACCGGTTCAATTTCAACTTGCGCAAACGCCAGAGCCGAAGGACGCGCCGAGCGATCGCCCGCGCGGGGCCCCGCATGCGCAACAGCGCTGGATGGCGCTCGTGATCCTGCTTGCGTTCGGCTGGCGGATGATCGGTCTGATTGCGCGGAAACTTGGCCAAGTGGAAGAGACTACGATCCAGCTGGCGGCTCGCCCGATGGACGAAACAGTTGGGGCGCTGGTGATTCCGGGGCAGAATGGGACGATTTACTATCTTCTGATTCGCCCGTGGCTTCAGTTCTTCGGAACCGATCTCTTCGCGCTGCGTTATTTTTCTGTGCTGACCAGCGCGATCGCCATCGCGCTGATGTGGCAGGTCGCCCGGCGGATGGTGCCGGCAGTTGGCAGCACGCTGCTGAGAAATCTGCCGCTGCTGTCGACACTTTTTCTGGCCTTCAATCCATTACAGCTCTGGTACAGCCAGGAAGGGGGGCGCTATGCGCTGGTTGTGACGCTGGCGCTGTTCTCGACTTGGGGCTGGCTGCAGGCGATGTGGTACAGCGGATATGTGCGCTGGCTGAGCTATCTTCTCATAACGTCCATAGCCATCTATACACAGGTGATGGCGGCGCTAATCCTGCCGGTCCATCTGGTCTGGTTTTTGCTGGCCAACCCGCTCAACCGGCAGCGTTGGAAAGGATACGGGCTTACGTTAGTCGGCTTTACGCTACCCATTCTGCCCTTGACGGCGTGGGGCAGGAGCTTACTGGCCGGGGCAGTCAACGGGGTCGATCAGCAGAGCAGCAGCGCGTTGCAAAGCGTCGTCAGCGAACTCCCGGCCACCCCTCTAGCGGAGATTGCCCGAACACTGCTTCTCAGCAATGCCCAGGGCTTGTTGAACCCGATTTCGCAATTCTGGTTGATCCCGATCTTCTTTCTTGGCTTGACCGGTCTGCTGGTTGGGTATACCGAGTTCGGAGGGCGGATTGCAAACGTGGGCATGTTGGCGACCTGGCTCATTCTGCCGGTTCTGCTGCTCTACGGAATCAGCCTGGTAGCGCCGATTTTTTCGGGGCCCACAGCCCAGATCGGAGAGGGGGCAGCCCGGTTCGAGGGTGTTATCTGGATTGCGCCGGCGTTTACGATGTTCGTGGCGCTGGGGACACAGGTGATGCGACGCGCTTACGGGCGTGTGGGCAACTGGCTGGCAGTAGGACTGATCATCTTTGTAGTCATGTTCTGGGGTTATCGCTGGTGGGACCATGCCCAACGCCCCATCAACATTCAATCGGGCGCGGCGGAGTCCTCTCTGCACGCATGGCGCGGTTATCTGGAGTTGTAATATGTTTCGAGGTTCTGGCGGCCGGGGCTGGAACGCCCTCACCCGCACGCAGCAGATCGTTATCGGAATCGTGGGGATTGTGGTTGTGTATGCGCTACTGTCCGGGGGCAGTTCTCTGGGGCGAATGGGCGATCCATTATGGCTCGTCGCCGTCGCGGTCATCATTCTGGTTGCTTTGCCTGTCCACGAAATGGCGCATGCGGCCATGGCCGTCCAATTGGGAGACGAGACGCCGCGCATGCAAGGGCGTTACACGTTCAATCCGATCGCCCATATCGATCCTTTCGGCGCTCTGCTGATCCTGTTTACCGGATTCGGTTGGGCCAAACCGGTCCAGTGGAATCCGAACAACATTGACGTAGACATACGCTTGGGGACGATTCTTGTGGCCGCGGCCGGCCCTGTCAGCAATCTCGTGCTGGCTGCCGCGGGCGCCTTTCTGTATCCATTTGCGGACTCCGCGATGCTGGAGCGATTCCTCACCTTTTTCGTCTGGATCAACACGTTGTTGTTTGTATTCAATCTGATTCCGATTCCGCCGTTGGATGGCTCCCATATTCTGTTTGCGCTTCTGCCTGGAGACAATTTCGAACTGCGCATGTTCCTGGGCCGCTTCGGTTTTATCATTTTGATAGGAACCATCTACCTCGGTGGCGGCTTCATCACCGGCCTGGCCAGCCAGGTCGTTGGGTGGCTTTTTCTTATGTTCGGAAGTTGAAATTCAGTTTCCAGTTTTGGGTAGCTACTAAGCCACATACATTGCCTGTCTTGTCCAGCCCTTCGTCCCCGCCGCCATTCAGACCATGTCACTACGTATTCGGTTGGCAGCTGCCAGGTTGCTGGAGCCGCACGGCTGGGCTGAAGGCGTAAGGTCGGTGAGCGATGGTTTTGGAGGGGGGCGTTGCGGGGGCGCAGCCCCTGCACAAGGGAGGGCCGAAGGCCCGACCGCCCAAAAAAGCAGGACAAAGGGGAGAGAGAAACGCCTGCGCCCACCTTGGTTGAGGACAGTTATGCCGGTTGCGGCAGTTGATTTGCGGCCTGGGGGGATGGGGCGATGACCGTTTCCCATTTGGGTGGAGGGCGATGATTGAGTATGATGGGGAAACAGGGTTTGGACTGGATTGACACATGCAGGGAACGGCCGGCAGGATTGCGCGGCGCATACGCCAATTCGTGCGCGGCGTCACAGCTTCAGTATCAGTTGACGAACTGCAAGAGGCAGCCCGATTTCTGCCGCCCGCCGGGCTGGCGCGCTTTCGCCAGATGCCCGTGGATGCCCAGCGACACAGTCTGAACGTTCTGACCACTTTGCAGGGCGCGGGCTGGCATGATCCGGATTTGGCGGCGGCGGCGCTGCTCCATGATGCCGGCAAGTTGGCGGCGGCGAAGGCAGGACTGACGTTCAACGCGTGGGTGCGCACGGCGCTGGTGCTTTTGGATACGCTTGCGCCGACTCTGGCGGCCCGCCTGGCAGTGGACGATGCGGCTGGCGGCTGGCGCTATCTGCTGCATGTCCAGTTGGCGCATCCGCGTATTGGCGCGCATTGGGCCGATGCAGATGGATGCAGCGCGCTTAGTTGCTGGCTGATCGCCCATCATCAGGACAAGGCGAGTCTTTCGGACTCTCCTTCGAACTCACCAGACAGTCCAAACCGGCGAGGGACATCAGGCGAAATGCCGCGGTGGTCGGAGGTTGATGAGCCGCACCAGATCACAGAGGACCGAATGCGTTTGCTGAACGCGCTGCAGTGGGCTGACAGCCAGAACTGAAACCGACCGGAGCCATGACACGCAGGTTGAGGGGGACGGACGGGGCAAGGGGCGGCAAACGGCCTGGCTAGTTGGCGCCGACAGTGTCCTCCTAATTGGGCGGTTTCTGCCGGGTTGCAGTGCCAGGTCCAGATTGACGCCCTGTTTGAAACGAAATCGCCGCGCTTGTATGTAAGCGCTTTTGACAACATTCAGGACAGCTACTTATGGCAGAAACGACAGCAAGAATCACACTCGTTGGGCTGGACCTGATTGGAACCAGCATCGGTCTCTCGTTACGCGAGAATGCAGGCAATTACCAGGTGATCGGCAACGACCGCGATCCTTCGCGCATGAATGAGGCCAAACGGCTGGGCGCGCTCGACTCGACCACCTGGAATCTGCATTCGGCTTGTGACAACGCCAGCCTGGTCATCACGACCGAACCGCTGTCGGAACTGGCGGAGTTTTTGCAGCAGATTCGTGAGGATGTGGCTGAAGGCGCGGTGATTTTCGGGATTGGCCCTGTCATGCAGCCGGCCCTGGGCATCGCGGCCGACAATCTGCCGGAGGGCATCAACTTTGTGGCCGGCCGGCCGGTCCACAGTGACATCAGCAGCCAGCCGGAGCCGCGCAGCGAGTTGTTTAAGGAGAGTACGTTCTGCATTGGCGCGGGCCCACAGACGGCATCCAGCGCGTTGGAACTGGTGAGCAATTTGTTGGCGCGGCTGGGCGCGAAACCGCTCTACATCGATCCGCTTGAACATGACGGCATAGTCGCGGCGGTGGAGCAGATGCCCGAAATTCTGGCGGCTGCTCTATTCCAGGCTGCGTTTGACGGCCCCGGGTGGAATGAAAGCCAGAAGCTGGCGGGGCGCCGCTTCGCCCTCAGCACGGCCCTGGATGCAAGTCCCGAGGAACTGGCCGCCTCGCTGTTCGCCAATCGCGATACGCTTTTGCAGAGGCTGGACCAGCTGTCCACACAGCTGGAATCCTGGCGGGAGCGACTGGCTGCCGAGGACGCCAAACCGCTGGAGGAGGCGCTTGATGGCCTGGTGCAGGGCCGTGCCAAGTGGGAGCGAGACGCGAAGCTGCGGGATTGGGACCGTCTGACGGAGCCAACCTCACGCGAGGATTACGGCAGCTCTATGAGGCAGATGTTCTTCGGCAATCTCTTTCGCGGGCGTGCGGGCCGCCGCGACCCTGGGGGCAGCGACAAAGACTCACCGCCGAAGCGATAAAGCCGCTGTGTGCGGCACGTTTCCGCGGTCTGCCGTCGACCTGTGTACGGCAACAGTTGCCGCAGGCGCTGGCGCCGGCCAAGACGGTCGCGTCCCTATTGACACTTACCCGAGGCGTTCACTGGCGACTTGTTTTCTGGCAGGACGCAGGCCTGGCGATGCACAGGTGCATGCCTTCCAAGTCTTGGATGCGCCGATCGGATAAGTGTTGACGACACGACATTCTTACACTACACTGCAATAATATTGTGGTGGTTTACGCCCCCAATTTTACACTGGAACACGCAGCGTATTTTGGAAGGAGCAGTGCAAACGTATGAAAAGGAAACAGCTGTTTGCCCTTGTGACAGTCGCAATGGCATTGGTGTTCGCGTTAGTCATGAGTGATTCACGTACGTATGCTCAAGGGCAGTTTCCCGGCTACAAGTCTACCATTCAGACCTATAACATGAGTGAGACGACCGCCAATATCATCCTGGCTTTCTACAGGCAGGATGGCAGCCTGGAGAAGACGCTTACCGATATTATTGAGCGTGATCGTTCAAAGATATATTTTACTCTGCCGGTGACTGAGGGGTTCAGCGGGTCGGTTGTCATTTCATCGGATCAGCCCGTGGCTGCGCTCAGCAACATGATGAACAGCGCGCTGACAGCCGGTGGAACCTATGTGGGCCGCGGTCAGGGCAGCACTTCGGTCTATCTGCCGCTGCTGATGGCCAATAGTGATGGCTTCAACAGCTGGTTTGCGCTACAGAATCCCAATCCTTCTTCAACAAATGTGACGGTGAACTACAGCGACGGCATTTCGACCTCAATCACGCTGACAGCCTACGCTTCCCACAATTTCTATCAGAAGCAGGAGCCACACACGAGTAATGTCTTCGCCGCGGAGGTCACCAGTGATGAGCCTGTTGTAGTGGTGGCGTTTTTGGAAGATACGAAGACGCTGGCGGCCTACAACGGTTTCGCCAGCGGCGCGGTCAGCCCGGTAATGCCGTTGGTTAACGCCAACAATAACGGTTTCTACACCGATATTCATATACAGAATACGGGGGACGCTGAGACCAGCGTCACGGTATCCTATAAGCCGTCAGCGTCCGGCACCTCGTGCACGGAAACACAGACTGTTGCAGCTGGGCAGTCGGTCACCTTTGCGCGCGACGCATTTCAGAACGGCTCAAATTCCACCTGCACAGGCGGCGAGAGATTCATCGGCTCCGGCCATGTTACCACTAACAGCGCGAGCCAACCTCTGGCCGCGGTTGTCACTCAACGCGCCGGCAGTCCTTCTCTAACCCAGTTTGCGGCCTACAGCAGTTTTAACCCGGACGAGGCCACGCAGGCTGTGCGCCTACCTTCGGTTATGGACCGCAACAGCGGCTTTTTCACCAGCGTCAATGTGATGAATGTAGGATCATCAGAGACTGCGGTGGAGTGCACATTCACCGACACGACCTATACGGTCACCGGAACTCTGCAACCCAATG
Organism: Caldilineaceae bacterium; assembly: GCA_963662575.1. GTDB lineage: Bacteria > Chloroflexota > Anaerolineae > Caldilineales > Caldilineaceae > Bin5. The sequence goes on along the minus strand of OY759723.1, from coordinate 1,895,113 downwards.
AGACATTGACGGATCTGCAGGCAAACAGAATTCAGAGTGGCTATGTGGGCGGCGCGGCCTGCACTGCTCAGGCTGACGGCGCCAAAATCGTGGCGGTGGTAAACCAGTTGAAGACGGACGCCATCGACGATCAGTTCCTGGTGTACGAGGGGATCAATCAGTAGCGGAAGAGAGTGCGGAGAGAGAACGCGTTTTGCTTCTCATGCTGAGAACGGCTCATGAGACGTCAGGCGTACATTCTTGTTACGGTTTTGCTGTTGCTGGCGTGCAGGCCCAGCAGCGGAGGATCTAACGCAGCGCAGAACTCGTCTTTGACAACGCCTGAACGGGCTGGGGTGACCGACAGCACAGGGTCGGACGGCGAAGCGGGAGCGCAGTCGGAAACTTCATCGCTCGAGACCACAACCGGCAGCGGCGCGCTGACCGGTGTTCTGCTTCTGAGGACGGTCGATGGCCTTCAACCGGTCGTGGACGTCAAGCTGGCGCTCGGCGAGACTTTGAGCGATGATGAGGGCACCGAGCTCGTGGTTGCGTACGATCCCTCGGCGGCGCCGTTCGCTTATACCGATTCCAGCGGCCGCTTCGTGTTCGAAAATCTTCAGTCCGGGCGTTACGGCCTTATTCTCGACATTGTGCTGAGTGCCTCCCTGTTGTACCAGGAAGGCACGGACAACGCCATCCTCTTTGACATTACAGACGGCGAAATGACCGACCTGGGCAACCTCGAGTACTCGGAGTTGCCTCTACCCCAGTCGTCCAGATGACAGACGGCGGTTGAACATCTGTTATCGAGCGGAAGCGCCGTCCAGGATCCACGTTCCCATCCAGTAGATCTCATCGACAAAACCCATACGACGGTAGAACTGCACTGGAGAATCTGCCGGATCTGTGGCGATCAGGAGCGATCGTTTGCCCTGTGCGTAGGTGTCTGCTATGACGTGGGAAAGCAGTTGACGTGCGATACCCTGATTGCGGAATGGCGTTCGCGTCGCCAGGTTGAAGATGTAGCGGTCGGCGCCCTCGTACCAGCCGATGATAGCGACCGGTTCATCGCCGATGCGGGCGATGAGGAAGGCGCCATCGGCATTCAGGTCCGCCCGACGCGTTGCCATACTGGCCTCGACGTCGGTTTGGTCCGGCTCCTCTTCGCTGTCGGCAAAAGCCTTTAACTTTGTAATCGTATAGTCCAGGAGATTACTACGCGTAACCGGCTCAATCAGCGCGGGACCTGCTTCGACCGCGGGCAATACGCCCGTATTTGCATGGGCCAGATAGAGCTTTGCAGTGCCGCGCGAGCAGCCGGCCTGCTCCAGGGCGTCGGATAGACGCCTGTCGACCTCCTGGCCGTGGGTGAAGATGAGGACGCGGCACCGCCCGTAGAAGGCGTTTACGTCAGCATGGAAGGCAGACGCCTGTGCCGGGTCGAACGGTTCCACTATGTGGATGTCGTTGTAGTTAGTTTGTTGGATGCGGCTGTAGAAGCCGAACTGGCGGCGGGTAACGACTTTGCCCAGATCCGGATAGTCAAGGATATACCAGGAGCGGACCTCCTGGACGAGAGCATCGTGTGCCGGATGTTGGTTCATTTGCGAGCATACTGCGATGTGTGGGGCCTGCGGTGTGTCTCCCATTGGGTCCATGGGATCTTTGTCGGCTTTCAGGCCCCGGGTCAGGCCGCAGAAGGAAATCCTTGATCCCGCCTCGCAGTTCGATGGCGTTGTCTCTGGGAATGGCGCCGCGGATGATGAAGTATCCTCTGGTGTGCCAGTCGGTTAGTTGCTCCTTTGTCGGTTCCCACTTATTCATAGGTTCCTCCTACTGTTGGCGGCCCGTTTGCAGCGATCAGCCGCCCGCAGTTTCAAGAGCTACTATGTGATCAGTCCTTTGGCGCGAAACGCGGTCGCGAGGAGACGGATCCCTTCCTTGATCTCGTCAGGCTGGTTGTAGCCGAAGCAGAGCCGGGCGCAGTTGGCGCCGGAAACGCCGTCGGGGGCAAAGTTTGGGCCCGGAAGATAACCGACGTCGTACTCTTCGAGAATGTCGTCGCGTACGGCGACCAGATCGACGTGTTCGGGGAGCTGCAGCCAGATGAAGAGCCCGCCCTGCGGACGGCTCCAGGTGGCGCCGCTGCCGCTGAAGTTTTCGTCGAGCGCGTCGAGAATGGCGTCGCGGCGGTCTTGCTGGATATCGTTGATTTCCTCGATGTGGCTGTAGAGATGGGTGGTGGAGAAGCGATGCACGGCCCATGAGGCGAAGGTGTTTACGGATCCGCCGCTCTTTGCGCCGATCGCGCGTTCGAGGAAGGACCGGGGGCCGGTCAGATAACCGAGGCGCATCCCCGGGGCGATGATCTTGGAAAAGGAAGCCACGTAGAGCACGCGACCGGTTTCGTCGAGAGAATGGATGGAGGGAACGTCGGTGCCCTCGAAGCGCAGATCGACATAGCAGTCATCCTCCAGTATAGGCACGTCATATTGCTGCGAGAGGGCGACCAGGGCTTTGCGGCGGGCCAGGGTCATGGTCCAGCCCTGCGGGTTCTGGAAGGTGGGCACGGTGTAGATCAGTTTGGGGCGTTTGCCCTCGGCGCTGGCGGTGCGGATGGCCTCTTCGATAGCGGCCGGGATCATGCCCTCTTCGTCGGTGGCGACGCCGCGCAGGTCGGCGCGGAAACGACGCAGGGAATTGAGAGTGCCGGCGTAGACGAAATCTTCGGTGAGGACGACATCGCCGGGATCCAGCAGGGTTTCGGCAACCATGTGGATGGGCTGGCTGGAGCCGTCGGCAAGAATGATGTCGTCGGCGGTCACGTTGATCGCTCGGTCGCGTTGCAGCTTGGCGGCCACGAACTCGCGCAGAGGTGTGTAGCCCTGGGGATTTGCATAGAGGGAAAGATCGCCGCCCTCTTCGTCCATCGCCTGGCGCAGGCCATCGAGAAGCCCCGCCAGAGGCAGAGATCCGGGATCCGGATAGGCGACAGCAAAGTCGTAGCGGCCGCGTTTCCCCGCGCCCAAGCCCTTCGGCTCAGCCGCATTGCTGGCATACATACCAGCCCAGGTAAATTGCGCTGAGGGTTCGCTGCTTGAGCGCTGGCTATTGGTTGACATGAGCGATTCTCCACTTTCGTTTGATCGGGAGGTTTTTGTGGATCAGGGTATAGAAAGAGTAACTGCCAACAAACAAAAATGCAATTGTGTACCCCGGTGCGCAGTTGTGTAGGTAGACGGAAACTGCGATAATGCGGGATGCGTTACCGCTTCACAGACTGCGCGCGCGGGCGCCACACGTCATTCACCAGACAAGGACTCGGCCCAATGACAACCTTCGAAAGCTCTAAACAACTAATTGCCGAGGCGTCTCAGTCGCTGCCCGGCGGGGTGAATAGCAACTACCGGTTGGGGATAGCGCCGACGCCGCTGGTTTTCGAACGGGGGGAAGGGCCATACCTGTACGACGCAGACGGCAACCGGCTGATCGATTACTATCTGGGCATGGGGCCGATGATTCTGGGGCACAATCCGGCGCCGGTGCTGGAGGCGGTGAAAGAGGAGCTGGGAGCCGGCATTCTTTACGCTGGACAGAGCCGGATCGAGCAGGAAGCGGCCAGGTTGGTGTGCCAGATGGTCCCGTGCGCGGAGCGGGTGCGCTTCAACTGCGCGGGCAGTGAAGTGGTGCAGGCGGTGATCCGGCTGGCGCGGGCGGCTACGCAGCGTTCGGTGATCATCAAGTTCGAGGGGCACTACCACGGTTGGATGGACAACATTTTGTGGAGCATCGCCCCGTCCCCGGACGAGTACGGTCCCGAGGAGGCGCCCAACGCCATACCCGCCAGCGCGGGACAGGACCTGCAGGCCGGGTTGCACACGGAGGTGCTGCCGTGGAATAATCTGGAACTACTGGAGAGGCGGCTGGAACGCGGGGATGTGGCCGGGGTGATCATGGAGCCGGCGATGTGCAACACCAGCACGGTGTTTCCGGCTGCCGGCTACCTGGAGGGCGTGCGACGGGCCTGCAGCGAGACGGGAACTGTCTTGATATTTGATGAGGTCATCACCGGCTTTCGGGTGGCGCCGGGCGGCGCGCAGGCCCATTTCGGCGTTACGCCCGACCTGGCGACTTTTGGCAAGGCGATTGCGAGCGGTTTTCCGGTTGCCTGTTTTGCTGGGCGCGCCGACCTGATGGACCTGTTTGTCAGCGGCGGTGTGATGCACGGCGGCACTTTCAACGGCCATCCGGCGTGCATGGCGGCGCTGGTCGCGACCCTGAACGAACTGGAAAAACCGGAGACATTCGCCGCGCTCGACCAGCAGGGAACGCGGTTGATGGAGGGCATCCGGGAGGCGTTGGACGCGGCCGACATCGGGGCGAGGGTTGAAGGATTTCCCCAGGCCTTTCACGTAGGATTTGGTGTGGAGGGGCAGGTCACCGATTACCGCAGTTCGTTGCAGGCGGACAAGGAGCGCTATGTGCGCTTCACGGAGGCTCTGCACTATCGCGGCGTGCGCGCGCTGGAGCGGGGCGCGTGGTTCCTGTCGACGGCGCATACGGCGGATGTGATCGACGAGACGGTGGCTGCTGTGGCCGCGGTGGCACGGGAGATCTGAGAAAGCGGCCGGCGGCTGCCGGGACCTCCCCCGGCCACTAAACGGTGATCACTGGCCGCCATCTTTCCAATAGAGCTCTTTCAGGCGGCGGATGTATGCCCGGTCCCGTTCTTCGACGGCCTCTTCGAAGTTTGCCGGGTCCAGGAACCAGGGCTGCGCCTTCAACATCTGCTCGCGGAGTTTTTCGTTTTCGATGGCGCGGGGATTGCGCGCATCTTCGGGCCATTTCCAGATGCCGGCGAGGTCGTAGTGCAGGAACGGGCCTTCGTGGGGCATACGGAAGCCGAAGGTGGAGATGATCCCCAGTTCGATATCCTCTGCGCTGGCCATGCCTTCCGCCCACAGCTGGCTGGCCTCGCGGGCCATCGCGTGCTGAATCCGGTTGATAAGATATCCTGATTTCTCCCCGCGCACACGGATGGGAATTTTGCGGGCGCTGCTCAACAGTTCGCAGGTGATCTCGAAGGTCTCCTCGGTCGCGCCGGGCCCTTTGGCGACCTCCAGGCCGGGGACGATATGCGGCGGTGCGAAGTAGTGGGTGAGCACCAGCTTGTCCTGGCGGCCGATGTGCGCGCCGATATCGCTGAGGACGAGGCGCGAGGTGTTGCTGGCGAGAATCGTATGGGGCGGGCACAGTTCGTCGAGCCGTTTGAACAGGGCCTGCTTGTCGGGCAGCCGCTCGACAATCGCTTCGGTGACGAAATCGCTCTGCCCGGCCAGTTGCGCCAGATCGGTGGTGGTGATGATCCGTGCCAGCGTTTCCTCGGCGCGTGGCTGGCTGATCAGATCGCCTTCGACGAAGAGTTGCAGCGCATGGGCGATGTTGGCCTTGGTCCCGGTCAGTATGTCGGCGTTTATGTCGCTGATGATGGTGGGGTAGCCCCACAGCGCGAAGTTGATGGCGATGCCGAAGCCCATGGTCCCGCCGCCGACGACGCCTACGGTTTTGATATCGGATAGCTGCATGGTTTTCGTCTCCGGAATTCAGCGGCCGATGGCCAGTAGAACTCCCCTGGCCATCGGCACTTGATCACTAGCTACTGCCGTTAGCAAGGGCCAATTCGTGCAGCGGCTCAAGCTGGCCGACGTGGAACGCTTCGTGGAAGACCAGATAGAAGTGCAGCCGCTGATCGACGGTGACACCCCGTTCCTCATCCAACATTTCCTCCAAACGGGATTCCGGCATTTTTTCGAGTGCGGCGACAACCTGGTCGGACAGATCATCGAGACGCGCCAGAATGGTTTCGAGCGGGATGGCTTTGTCGGGGTCGGTCAACGGTTCGGAGCCGAAGCCGTATAGAGCGAACTCGTCCTCGTCGGGCTCGGTGACGCCGTCGATCACGCCGAGGTATTGCATCCGGTAGACCATGATATGGCCGAGCACCCAATTCATGCAGTTGGCAGGGATGGGCAACTGCAACATGCTGTCGGCATGGGTCAGGCCCTCAGTTTTCTGCTTGATTACGTTATTGACGGTTCCCAGCATATTGACATACAGGGTTGGGCTATGCACATGCAACTCCTTTCATAACAAGATCTGATTGGTTTTTTGCGGTGGCTGCAGATCACTATCCACTGACCACCGGTCACTCATAAATGTTTTCCATCTGCCAGGCTTCAAGCGAAACGACGCGAGCGTCCTGGCCCTGCGAGCGCAGTGAGACGCCGACGCTGTCCTCCCGCTCAGGGTAGACGCGCATGGCCACGCACTGCTTGCCGTTGACGAAGACTTCGACGACGCTTTTGTCGACGAAGACTCTGAGACGCAGCGGCTCATCCCTGTCGAGGAAGACCGGTCCGGTTTCCGGCGCCCGCGAAAGGACGTCGGGCGAGAGGGAGGCGTAGGAGGAGTCGATGGAGATGAGGCTGTCGGTGGCGGCGGCCAGCTTTTCCCGTTGCTCGGCGCTGAGTAGACTGCTGCTGAAGAATCCGGGGCCCGCGGCGTCGGTGGCGGCGAGCATGTCCCGTCGCCAACTTTCGAACCGCTCCCAGTCGCGGAAGCCGCGCTCGCGATAGAAGGCGATGCGGGTATATTCCTCTTTGCCGGGGGAGCGCAGCACGTTCAACTCGATAAACGGCGCGTCGTTGGCTTCGATCTCCACCATCAGCTCAATTGAGTTTCCTCTGATGCTCCCCAGTACGATCTCCTGATTGGCTGGCAGGGTCATGTCGGTGATCTGCCGGTGCTCCCGGCGCAGCGATTCGACATCGCCGGCGGGTTCGACCAGAAGGGTGTCGCGGCCGATTTTATCGGTGCCCTGCAGCGTCAGGCGCCGCGGCAGCGTCATGATCTGGTTCCAGCCCTCGGTCGGCTTGGCCGGGTTCATGTTGAAGATGACGTTGACGCCGCCTTTGCCGTCCGGCGTAGCCGATGGGGCATGGACTCCGCCCGGCTCGGAGGCACCGAAGTTGAAATCATAGTGCGAGGTGACGACAAACTTGTCGCGTTCGGTGTCATAGTCGCCCAAGAGGGCCTGACCGCCGCTCATGTGGCCGTAGAAGAGGAGGATGTGGCGGTCGCCAATTGGCCAGAAATAGGGGCAGGCGCCGTCGTCGCCAACGAGCGTGAAGCGGTCATCTTCCACAAACGGGTGCAGATAGTCCCAGTCGACCAGGTTGGACGAGCGGAAGAGGAAGTTGGCGCGCGTGCGCCTGCCGGATGCTGCGTGGGGCAGGGTACTGCCGGAAAGGGCGTAGTAGTGGTCCCCTTTCTTCCAGATGCAGGGATCGAAGACCCGGTAGGGCAGCGGCGAGCCGTCGACGCTGGCCTTGGGAATGACCGGCGCGCCGGTGAGCTTCTCCCAGTTGAGCAGCAGCGGATCATGCGAGACGGCCACCATGTTGCCCACCTTGGTGCCGTGATACATGGCAATAACTCGATCCTCTTCGACCAGCGCCGCGCCCGAATAGCAGCGTTCCTCCGGATTGGGGTAGATGGCATAGGGAAGGTCCTGCCAGTGGATGAGATCATCGCTGATGGCGTGGCCCCAGTGTTGACGCGGATCTTCGGGCGGGCAGGCCTGGTAGAAGAGATGCCAGCGGTCCTGCCAGAAACAGAGTCCGTTTGGATCGTTGAGCGTGTTTTCCGGGTTGACATAGTGGTAGATCGGCCGGTGGGGATCGCCTTCATAGCGCTTTCGATAGGCGAGCAGCCGTTGCATCAGGGAATTGGTCTGCAACGCGGCCTCCTGCTCGGCCAGGGTTTCGGGAAAGCGAAACCGGGGCACGAGGGAGGTGTTATCGGTTCTTTCGGCGGCGCTCATGGACTTTGTTTTCCTATCGTGCTTTGCGGTTCGTGAGCAGTAGCCCCTTGCGCGGTCCCAACCGGCGGCGGCGACTGATCACTGACGGGAACGGTTCGCCAGTGCCAGTTCGTACAGCGGCTCGAGCTGCCCAACGTGATAGGCCTCGTGGTAGACAAGATTGAAATGCAGCCGTTGAGCCACGGTGACGCCGTGCTCCTCATCCAAGAGTTCATCCAAGCGGGATTCCGGCATCTTTTCGAGCGCGGCGGCGATCTGCTCGGACAATGTATCAAGACGCGCCAGCAGGGTTTCCAGAGGGATGGCTTTGTCGGAGTCGGTCATCGGTTCGGAGCCGAAGCCGTAGAGGCCGAACTCATCCTCGTCGGGTTCGCTGACCCCGTCGATCACGCCCAGGCATTGCATCCGGTAGACCATGAGTTGGCCCAGGATCCAGTTCATGCAGTTGCCGGGGAAGGGCAGCTGCAACATGCTGTCGGCATGGGTCAGGCCCTCCGTCTTCTGCTTGATTACGTAATTGCTCGTCCCCAGGATGTTGTTGTAAAGGGTCGGCATTTGCATCAATTGCGCCTTTCACAGAACTTTCCGACCATCGAAATGCGACGGACGCAGGTTACGAATAGATATCTTCCATCTGCCACGCCTCGAGCGAAACAACGCGGGCATCCTGGCCCTGCGAGCGCAGCGAGACGCCGACGCTGTCTTCCCGCTCGGGGTAGACGCGCATGGCCACGCACTGTTTGCCGTTGACGAACACTTCGACAACGCTTCTGTCGACAAAAACCCTGAGGCGCAGCGGCTCATCCCTTTCGAGGAAGACCGGTCCTGTCTCTGGCGCGCGTGAACGAACTTCGGGCGAGAGAGAGGAGTAGGAGGAGTCGATGGAGATGAGGCTGTCGGTGGCGGCGGCCAGTTTGTCGCGCTGCCAGCCGTTGTACCGCCTCCAGTCGCGGAAGCCGCGCTCGCGATAGAAGGCGATGCGGGTATATTCCTCTTTGCCGGGGGAGCGCAGCACGTTCAACTCGAACAACGGCGCGTCGTTCGCTTCGATCTCCGCCGTCAGTTCGATCGCGTTCCCCCTGATGCTCCCCAGAACGATCTCCTGGTTGGCTGGCAGGGTCATGTCGGTGATCTGCCGGTGCTCACTGCGCAGGGATTCGACATCGCCGGCGGGCTCGACCAGCAGCGTGTCGCGGCCGATTCCATCGGTTGCCTGCAGCGTCAGGCGCCGCGGCAGTGTCATGATCTGGTTCCAGCCTTCGGTCGGTTTGGCCGGGTTCATGTTGAAGATAACATTGACGCCGCCTTTGCCGTCCGGCGTTGCCGATGGAGCATGCACGCCGCCGGGCCCGAAGGCGCCGAAGTTGAAATCATGCTGCGAGGTCACGACAAACTTATCGCGCTCGGTGTCGTAGTCGCCCAGCAGGGCCTGCCCGCCGCTCATGTGGCTGAAGAAGAGGAGGATGTGGCGGTCGCCGATCGGCCAGAAATAGGGGCAGGCGCCGTCGTCGCCGACAAGCGTGAAGCGGTCATCTTCCACAAACGGGTGCAGATAGTCCCAGTCGACCAGGTTGGGCGAGCGGAAGAGGAAGTTGGCGCGGGTGCGCCTGCCGGAGGCTGCATGGGGCAAAGTGCCGCCGGAAAGGGCGTAGTAGTGGTCCCCTTTCTTCCAGATGCAGGGATCGAAGACCCGGTAAGGCAGCGGGGAGCCGTCCTCGCTGGCGATGGGAATGACGGGCGCGCCCGTTAGCTTCTCCCAGTTGAGCAGCAGTGGATCGTGCGAAACGGCCACCATGTTGCCCACCTTGGTGCCGTGATAGATGGCGATCACGCGATCGTCCTCGACCAGCGCCGAGCCGGAAAAACAACATTCCTCCGGGTTAGGGTAGATGGCGTAGGGCAGATCGCGCCAGTGGATGAGGTCGTCGCTGACTGCGTGGCCCCAATGTTGACGCGGGTCTTCGGGCGGGTAGGCCTGGTAGAAGAGATGCCAGCGGTCCTGCCAAAAGCAGAGTCCGTTTGGATCGTTGAGCGTGTTTTCCGGGTTGACGTAGTGATAGATGGGCCGGTGGGGATCATCCTCGTAGCGTTCGCGATAGGCGAGCAGCCGTTGCATCAGGGAATTGGTTTGCAGCGCGGCCTCCTGCTCGGCCAGGGTTTCGGGAAAACGGAATTGGGGCACGAGGGAGGTGTTATCGGTTCTTTCGGCGGCGCTCATTGGTGCTGTTTTCCTTTCTTGGCTGGAGGCTCGTGCTCGGCGGCTGGTTGTATCTTGCCGGCCAGCTGCGACTGATCACTGACCAACGCAGTTCGGCAGTGGGTGGGGCTGGACCAGTACACCACCGTTCTCATAGGACTGGATGGCTGCCCACGTATACTCCAAGGTAGCGAGGGCGTCGCGGCCGGAAGCCCGCAATTCACTTTTCGGAACGCCGTTGCTCACATCTTCGAGAAAGGCATGGATACGGCGGGGAAAGGTCTGGTTGAAGTCGGTGATGCCGCTGTTTGTGACCTGCGGCGGCGCGGCCCCTTCTGCAGTCGGGGCGGGCCAGTAGGTGATCTTTTCGATGCAGTTTTCGATGCAGAAAGTGCCGCGTGTTCCGCCGACCTCGACGCTCCACCAGCCGCCATGCCCGAAGGTGGCGTCGCCGCGCTGGCTGAGCAGATAGCCGGCGGCGCCACTGGCAAACTGCAGGTGGATGCTGTTGACCGACAGCATGGGGTCGTCGGCCTCTACACGAAAGGTGGGCCGGCTGAGAAAGGCCTGGACGTGGGTCACGTCGCCGCAGAAGTGGCGCATGACGCTGAACGGGTGGGCCAGGAAGGCTTTCACATGGAAGTAGGGAAAGCCGGCGACATTGGGTGCGCTGTTCTTGCTGTAAGTTTGCTCGCCGCCGTTGAAGCCCATCTTGTGCAGGCAGTAGATCGGTTCGCCGATCTGGCCCTGCTCCATGTACTGGCGGGCCTTATCGGCCGGGGGCGTAAAGTAGTGGTTGAGGTTGCAACCCAGGTAGAGGTCCTTTTCGGCGGCCTTGGCCACCATCTGGCGGGCCTCTTCGATCTGATTGGAGATCGGCTTTTCCACCAGCACGTGCTTGCCGGCTTCCAGGGCTTCCATGGTTGGCTCGAAATGCCAGCTGCCGTTCTCGGCGCCGCCGGTGGAGACATCCACGATATCCAGGTCTTCGTGCCGCAGCATTTCGGCGAGGCTGGTGTAGGCGCGCGCGCCGTACATCTGCGCGGCCTCGTCGGCCCGCTCTTTGATCAGATCGCAGACGGCCACCAGTTCGGCGAGGGGATCCTGCTGATAGGCGCGTGCGTGCCTTTCGCCGATGCCCCGCGCGCCGACAATTCCAACTTTGCGTGTCATCTTACTGTCCTATGGTTACCTGTATTGGCGGAGGCAGTGAAGGTCCATTCGTCTAGAATCGATCACACCTGCCGATTGTATGGTATGGAGGCGTTGCCCGCGTCATCAACTTTACACCGCCTGCACACATTTCACAAGAGCAGAGCCAACAACGTGCAACCCTGATTCCTGTAGATTCTATTGCCAGCGCTTGCGTCAACCCATTCAGTTGCCCAGCTGCTGCGGATGCCCAAGAAATTGGGATACACTCCAGGGCTCTGATTGGGAATGGATATGCCCCGGCAGGTGCAAAGGTTTTTCCGACATCTACGATCAGGCAGAAAGGGTAGAGCAGGTCGACAGTGATAACAGCAAGGAGAAACCACAGGACGATGCGGCGTTCGCCCCCTATTGTCCGGACGATTGAAGCTGCACTCGCCCCAAGGCGGTCTCTGGCTCCCACACGCCCACTTCTACGGTCGGCGTTGACGTCTCCAGATCGTAGACGACCATCCGCAGTTCATATTCACCAGCCGGCAATTTGTAGGGAATTTCAAGTTTGAAAACGGTACTTACCGGTTTAGACGGCCATAGACTCGTGGTAAGCGGATATTCGAAGGGCTTCCTCAGGACATGATCCGTTTGAAAGACCCTGGCGTCATCATCGTTGTACAGGCGTAGAGATATAGAGTAATCAACCGCCAACTCCGAAGCGGTTCGCCACAACATGCCAACCATTAGAGAGCGACTTTGCTCTGCGTCGAACCGCTGCCGCCTCGGCAATTTCACTCGACTCGAACCCAAGGCCAGCCCTTCTAGGGTGATGCCTCCATCATAGACGACTGGACGCGGCAGGTCTTCGAAAAGAACCCAAGGTCGATCGCGAGAGATATCCACGTAGGAGTCGACGAAAACTCCGTCGAAATCTTCAGTGCCAACATACCTTCCGTACTTGTCCAGAAGAATGGTGAGGAAGTTGGCTCTATAGTTTGACCTCCACTCAATCGTAGGAGACCAATCAACCCAGTTCACGACTTTCACAGTTGAAACATCCCCCATTTCTGCCAGCGACGCTTCGATGCGATGGTCAAGGTCTGGCACGTCAGGGGAGGTTCTCACAACTAATGTTGCCCCTTGATAAAGATAATCAAAGGCATCATACCGCTGGTGGGTGATGAAGTAGACTGTATCTTTCTCCGCAGGCCGCGCTTTCAGCCTCTGGGCGAAACTTGGCCAGATCTTGTCATAGTGGTAGTAACTGTCGACCATCCCATTCTCGAAAACGGCTCGATAGGTAATGGTGCCTTGGGTCAAGAGTACAATGCTGAGGACGGCGCCGAAAATCGGCGGCCAATATTTCGCTCCCGCGAGTATGCGAGAAGCTGACCACTGAAATGTCTCCCACACACCGACTGCGGCCAGCAGGTAGATAGCAGGCACTGCGCCGACCATGCGCATCGTGTTTTGGGTATCGGCCAGAAACGCGGGCAGGAACAGCAGCCCTACCCAGAGCAACAGGAGACGATGGGCCGGCCTCCGTTTCCACTGCCACACTGCGATCGCCACGCCCAGCCAGAAGAAGAGCGCTTCCCATACATTCAGCGTCACAGCGTGCTCAAAGGGAGAACAGCAGCCGGCCAGGAGGCGGAAACTGAATTTTGACAGAGTCTCCCACACATTGGCTGCTAGGACCTTCGCCAGAGTCAACACGGGGGCGCCCTGAAACTCACGGAAGATAAAGAGCATCTGGAGGCGTTGATTGAAAAAGAGGTCGGGATACCGAATGTAGTGGAGAAGAATTGGAGCAGCTACCAGCCCAGCAGTGCCTGTGAAAGCGGCTGCCCAAGGAAGCTCGGTCTGGATTCTCTTTAGGGATACAGACCGAAATGGCAACAAAAAGCTAATGTAAGTTCAATTTGAAACCACGACTTGTCGCGCGGGCTACAGATCAGGAGCGCAGAAGCACGGCCTTCGCTTGTGAAATACGCAAATTCTGGGTTTCATTTGGGAGCTACATTAGTACCAAAAAAGAGGAAGAGAAAGGGGACAAAACGCGCGGGATAATAGGTGTAGGGCAATAGCCCCGCGCACGCGCCGGCGAGCATGATTGCCCACCAGCGACGCCGCGTCCATCCCCACCATAGCAGGGCCAGACACAGGGCAAGGAAGAGTGGCAGAAAGCCGCCCCGATATGAAGTGCGCCCCAGTATAGTCTGGCCAAGCGACACGGCCAGCAGACCGGATGCAACGCCTCCAACCACCAGGCCGCGCCGCCGCGTCTCCCGCCCGCGCTCGTCCCATCCGAACAGTAAACGCCCCAGCCAGAAAACCACAAAAACAGTACTTGCGCTGGCAAGGGCCGTAGGCAGTCGGAGTGCCAGCGGCGTGCGACCCAGGAAATTCGTCGCCAACGCTATCAAATAGATGCCCAGCCCATCCTTGTCTCCAAATGTCAGAGCGTGCTCGCCTTGCAGCACCTGGAGGGCGTAAATTCCGTTCCAGCCTTCGTCGAACTTAAGACCGGGTGCGACTTCGTGTAAACGGTGCAGGCGCAAGAACAAAGCGACTACGGCCAGCGCCAAGAGAATCGCGCAAAGCGTCCATTGTGTCCGATTGGACCAGTCTCGGGTCATTTCCAGCCGCGAATGAAGTGAGTCAATGTATATGGTAGAGAAAGGACTGACTTAGGCAGGCAGCCTTTCGGCGCCTGTCGTCGACTTCCACGTTCAGTCAGCCGCTGCATTTACGCTACGGCGGCGGCGTAGAGCGCCTTCAGATATCCAATCGAGTAGGCCCAGCCGACGTCGAGCGTCTCGTTGTCACCGGGCAGATGGGGGATATGGTCCGGATTAATGTAGCCGCTGAAGCCGACGTTGCGCAGTTCGCGCAGGATGCGGGCCATGTTGAGGTCGCCGTCATCGAGCAACGTCTCCTCGAAGCCGCTGGCGGTGGCGAGGCTGCCGCGCACATTGCGCATGTGGAGCATGAAGATCTTGCCCTTGCGCCCGTAGTTGTTGATCTCGTCGATCACGAGTGAACTGCCGCCGGCCTCGGAGCGGGTGCCGATGCAGTAGACGTAGCCGACGTTGGGGCTGGGGAAGGCATCGATGATGCGGTGGAAGCCGATGCCGCCGAATGGTGTATCGACGTTGGGCGTATCGGACGGGTGGACGGCCAGCTTGATGTCGTATTCCTCGGCGATGGGGGTCAGCCGCTCGAAGGCATGGCAGAAGCGGTCCCACCAGCGCTCCAGTTCGGCGCGCGAGGGGATATCGTGTGGTCCCTGCACGAGCGTTTCAGCGCGGGCATTGTAGCCGCCGCGATGTTTTGTGCGGTACCTCTCCATCATCTGTGGGAAGACGTCCCCTATCACACGCTGGCGGGCAATGGGGATACGGACCTTGCCGTAGATTTCGAGAGCTTTGGCGGCGTTGTCCAGCTCATCCTCGGCGCCGACGCGCTCGTCGATGTAGGTCTGCGTAAGTGTGGGGAGCGTGACGCGGTTGATGTCGATGCCGAAGGAGCGCACCCGCTTCCGCAGCGCGCGCACTTCATCCAGGTTGGGGTAGCCCTGGTCGGCGACGCCGGGCATGTCGGTGTCGCCTCCGAAGTCGATGGCGTCAGCGCCGAGGGCCACTTTCTGGCGCAGCCATTGGTCTGTTAACTCTGACTGGTGTTTGAAGACTGAAACGCGCAGCATGTTTTTGTCCTTTGTAGCGGTTGGCGCGGCGGCTCCAAGGGGTGATCAGGCTGCCTTGGAGTGTCCGCGCAGAGATAGAATGAGCGCCAGTCAGCACGCGTTCAATTAGCGAGATGGTAGCGCATTCAATATTCAGGTACGCGTGCTTTCGACTTTGGCAAGTGAAAGCATCTTCGCCTGAAATGACTCGACAACTGAATCCCGGATGAACGCGCTGGCGTTCAGTATTTCGATCCCAATGAGTTCTCCGTCGTTGTTCAGTTCAGCCGTGATATTGGGGCCCAGTTCCATACTTCCCATTTCTGGCTCATCAGAAATCGCCAGAGGTAATATATCTTCCTGCTCAATATAGACCATCTTCATCTTATGCAATGATATATCTCGTTTTTGCGTTGCCGCATCTCAAAAGCGCATGTCACAGAGTTCTTTGATTTCATTGATGGCCAGGCCCCGCCAGCCTTCCACTTCAGGTCTGTGACTGTCGTATACATCGCGCAGATCGGTTCGCTTGAGTAACGGCCGCATCCCTACTGCTGCCGCGCCCGTCAACTCCTGGCTGCTGCCGTCGCCGACATAGATACATTCCTGCGGTGCTATCTCCAGACGCTGACAGATTCGTTGATAAATGTCGCTTGAAGGCTTCTTGATCCGCTCTTCGCAGGAAAAAACAGGGACGTCGATGTAGCGGGCCAGGGGAGATTTCGGGAAGAGCAGAGGGACTGAAGGACCGCAGTCACTGATAAGGCCGAGCCGGAATCCTGTTTTCTTCAGGTTGTTCAGTGCTTCCTGGACTTCTGGACCGGGTACGATTGCATTGGCGATGAATTCGTAATGAAAGGTGGCAGCCTGTGTGATTTGGGTCGGATTCGCTTGAACGCCGGCGCGACAGCAGACATCGGAGACAAGGTCCTCGTAGGAGGTATAGCGGCCCAGGCAACCGTCCTGGTAGGTTTCGCCCATAAGCTGCCAGAATTCTGTATAGGGCGCGCCGACCGCTGCGGCCATCTGCGCGTTTACCTGGTCGTACTCCCGGCGCGTGAAACTGTTGACCAAGGTGCCGAACAGGTCGAAGATGACTGCTTTAGGTCGCATTCCTTTTCTCAAGAGTGTTGTGGTGACTTACGAGGTGAAGAAGTCAAAGACGTTGCTCAGGTTCGACGTGCTTGACTTGTAGATCTCGGTGTACTGGCAGCGCGTACAGGTAACCGTGGTGAACTTTTTATTCTGGACGTCGAAGATCTTGGCAAGGGTGCCGCCGGTGGCCTGGAAGATATCGGTCTCGAACTCGAGATTGTCGCATTTGGGGCAGGTCCACTTTTCGTGCTGCATGGTATTGTATACTCCTATTCTCAGATGCTGCGGTGGTGAGCGACTGGTGTACCGTTGCGAAAGGGCTCGCCATGATCCGATTCTTATGCTTCGAAATCAGGAAACGGATATGAGACACATGCCATTCGGGAACGGTCGGGAACTGAGTCTTGCGCCAGTCTTTCACAGGCTCGTTCTGCGCATGAAAGGTGAATGGGACGTCGACTGGTCCCCGCCGAAATCTTCACCGCAGTACCGGCACTTGATGGCTTCGGCTCTTACCAGTTCGGCACAGTAGGGACAGTACTGCATCTCGCCGCGCTGAACCAGTCTTTGCTCAAGCGCTGCCTGATTTTTGGAGACTGCGAACGACAGGATGAGGCCCAGCGGGCCCAAAAGGAAACCGAGCAAAAACCAGCTGCACCCGCTTCTTCCTTTGTTCGTGGCGACCATCGCGCTGACAATGCCAGACAGAAGCCAGATAGCTGCGAATGGGGCTCCGATAATATACGCTTCTGTTGGCCCCAGCATCCCGGGCAGATCGATTGGTGGTAATTGCATTGTTGTTTCCTCTCTTCTTGGAAAACTAATTTCAGGTCATCAAAGGACGAGCTCGGCCGCTCTGTAACCTGCCTTCTCATACAACGTCTTCCCTGTACTTTCTATTTCTTTCAAGAAAGAAGAACCTTGCCCCTGAAGATACTGGTACTCTCCTTTGGTGTAAACAATAAGGTCGATGGCAACCTGTTTGTTGATGGCTTGGACGCTCTCCCTCACCAGAAGCCTGCTTTGCATCCTCTGCTCATAGGTCTGCGGGATGTCTTCAGAGTCCAAGATGACCAACAGATCGATATCGCTCTCCAATTCCTCCGTCTCCAATGCATGGGAGCCCAATAGCACGATTCGGAACGGATCGACCGCTCTGAGATGCGAGACGATTTCGTTTATGGTGCTGGTTATGGTCTCCATTTGCTTACCACCAAGCCGTTCCAAAAGGATTTGCGGATCTCGTTCCCAGGCAGCATATATCGGTTTGATTCATCTCTCATAATGGTACCACGTCAGGAGCCTCCGCAATACAATAACAGAGGCCCAATTGCGGTCCGGTTTGATTATAGTAAGGTCGGCCAGTATACTGATGTCGGTCTACACTCCACAACCAGTTCGGGGAACCATTCATGACATTGACAGACAAGATTGCAATCGTCACCGGAGGAGCGGTCGGCATTGGCGGCGCGATTGCGCGGCGGCTGGCGGCGGACGGGGCGAAGGTGCTGATAACCGACATCATGGAGGAGAAGGCCGCGGAAAATGTGGCCGGCATCGAGGAGAGCGGCGGCACAGCCTCCGCCTACGAGGTCGACATCTCGCAACCGGAACAGATCCGGCCGATGATTGAACACGCGGTTGAGCTTTGGGGCGGGCTTCACATTTTGGTGAACAACGCTTGGGGAACGCTGGAGCCGGACGGCACGGCAATCACCCTGACTGAGACTGCGTTCGACCGGGCGCTCACCGCTTCGCAGAAGGCTGTTTTTCTGAGCGCGAAGCACGGCGTGCCGCACATCGAGGCCAGCGGCGGCGGCAGCATCGTCAACATCTCTTCGGTGCATGGACAACTGGTGGCGCCGTCAAGCCTCGCCTACGAGATGACCAAGGCGGCGATCATTGCCATGAGCCGCCAGATGGCGCTCGATTTCGGGCCGATCGGCGTGCGCGTCAACTGCATCTGCCCCGGACATATCGTGACCGAGCGCCAAGCCGAACGCTGGGAGATCAATCCTTCTCTGCTGCGTTTCTTTGACCAGCACTATCCTCTGCGCCACACAGGCGTGCCCGACGACATCGCCAATGCGGTGCGCTTCCTCTGCTCTGATGAGGCCGGCTTTATCACCGGCCACACGCTGGTCGTTGACGGCGGCATGACGATCCAACTGCAGGAAAACCTGGTCCTCAATACGGCCAGGTACTTCCGGGATAACCCGGAGATCGACCTGGACACCTAGTAGCCGATCCCCCGCAGATAGGTGACCATTCCCGCGCTGCGTTTTGCCTCGCTCAACGGATCATCGCGGCCGGGGATCGGCTGGCCGGGGCAGGCCGTCACCCAGCGGTCGTAGCCGATTTCATCCAGAACGACCCGGATGTTCGGAAAGTCGACGTTCCCATGTTCCCCGACCTGGCACCATTGGGGATCGTAGAAGCCGTCGGCGCGGCGGGTGGTGGTGGCCCAGTCCTGCAGGTGCACGTAGTTCAGCTGGGCGCTGAAATCCCGCAGCGATGCGACAGGGTCATAGCCCCATAACTGTGCGTGAGAGACGTCGATGCACAGCTTCGTGGTGCGCAGATTGTCCATGTACAGCTTCCAGTGGTCGATTGAATCGACCAGCAGATTGGTATGGATGTGATAGGTCAGCTCAAGGCCGAACTGGGCCGCGTATTCGGCCCATTCGTCGGCGCCTTCTGCGGCCGCCAAGACATCATCATCCGTGACGGGGCCGTTGTCCGGCTTGCCGCCATTCATATACATGAAGCAGTCGCAGCCCATTTCGGCTGCGAACTCCATCCGCCGCCGGTTCAGCTCGACGTTTTCGCGATCGCGGCTATCCGGCGTCCCGTTGGCCGTCAGGACGATCAGGGGCATTCCGGCGTCGGCGCAGACACGCCGCAGCCGCGTGGGCGTTCCCATCCAGTTGAGGGGCAGCCTGCTCTCCCAGCCCTGCCATCCTGACTCGGTCAGCTTGTTCAGGGCCGGCTCCAGGTCCGGATTTTGCCAGCGCAACGTACTGTAGGCGAGCTTGTAGCTCATGTGGGTTCTCCTTTGCCCGGTTGGAAGTGCTGTTCATTCAGTGCGCGTCACGTCGTCCTGGGGTTGATAGCCAAGATGGCGCCGCGCCTCCTCGAGACTCCAGGCCATACCCGTGTTGGCGGACATGCCGTTGACCACGATTGCCGGCGCCGGCCACTGGCTGGCGTCGGCGTTGATGGCGCGTTCAAACAGGTCCGCAAAATCCCGGTTCGAAAGCCACATCAGGCGGAACCAGCGTTCGGCCCGCCGGTAACCTTCCGGGTCGGGGTGGGTTTCGGCGGCGCCGCTATCTGCCCTTGGTTCGCCGGAAGCATTGAGCGTTTCGGGGCGGTTGGCGCCCGGCTGACACCAGCCGATACGCGCGCTCACAAATGAGGTGGCGCCGTTGGCCTGCGCCCCCAGCGCCTGGCAGATGCGTTCGCCCACCATCTTGGACGTCGAGTAAGCGGTGGCGTCCAAGGGCGGGTCGGCCTTTGCCCAGACCGTGCCCACGCCCAGAGGGCTGTCGGGGCGCAGCGTACCAGGGCCCACGGTCGCGGCCAGGGGATTGTCCTTGTAGCGGCCCATTACATGATTGGATGTGGCGAAAACAAAGCGTTCGACGGAAGGGCTTTCCGCTGCCGCCAGCGCCACATTGAGGGTGATGTCGATGGAGATGGCGGCATCGTCCCAGCTGGCGTCCGGGTAGGGGTTGAGTGCGGCGAAGTGAACGACTGATTGCACCCGCAGCAGCGCATCGCGCCAGCGGCTGTCGCGGGGATCGGTCAGATCACATTCGAGCAGTTCGATTGCCGGCGTCGTGCCCGTCGTGTTCTGGGCGGCGGCATCCTGCAATGTCTGCAACTGTTGAGACGACGGTGCGCGCACGTCCAGCCCAATCAGCAGCGGGCAAGAGCTGGCGCGGGCCAGGTGGAGCAGCAGTTTTGTACCCAGATTGCCAAGCCCACCGGTTACGGCAACGGAACGAGAGGAAGACATAAGTTTGTTATCTCCTGCCGTCGGACTGCGCCATCAGCAACACTTTTGTTGAATCGAATCAAAAGGCGGGCCGGTCAACACAAGGTCCACCGACCCGCCTTACTGAACAAGAAAGATACGCAGTTCGCCGCTCGTTTCCAGTGCGGTTACTGGCCGCGAGTCATTGCGAACTGATGGCTAGGCGCCGTTCTTCTCCCAGATTGCTTCCAGCAACCGCGCCGGCGACATTGGCAACTCAGTCGGCCGCACGCCGATGGCATCGTAGATGGCGTTGGCGATTGCTCCGGCTGGTGGGACGATCGGCACTTCGCCAACACCGCGCACGCCGAACGGGTGGTCCGGGTTGGTAGCCTCTACCAAAACGGTCTCGATCATGGGCAGATCGAGCGCGGTAGGCATACGATAGTCGAGCAGACTGGCATTGAGAAGATGGCCCTCGTCGTCGTAGATGTACTCTTCATTCAAGGCCCAGCCGATTCCTTGCACGACGCCGCCCTGGACCTGGCCTTCCACATAGCTGGGATGAATCGCTTTGCCGACATCCTGCACGGCAGTGTAACGTAGGATCGTGACTTTGCCGGTCTCCGGATCGACCTCAACGTCGACAACATGGGTGCCGAAGCAGGGGCCGGCGCCGCCCGTATTCATAGTAACGCTGGCGGTGAGCGCTTCGTAGCCGCTGGACAGCTGCTGGGCCGCGTCTTTGAAGCCGATGCTGTGGCCGTTGCCCCGGAACTGGCCGTTCTGCCAGGAAATGTCAGATGCGTCCATCTCCCAGTAATCGGCCAGTTGTGCGCTCATTTTCTTGCGCAATTCCAGCCCCAGTTGATGGGTTGTAACGCCGATCTTGTGGGTGACGCTGCTGCCGCCGGTGCCGCCGGTGTAGCCGATCGAGTCGGTGTCTACGACCTGCGGGTTGATGTCTTCGGCTGCGACGCCGATCGTCTCGGCCAGCATCATTGCGGCAGAGGCCCGTGTGCCGCCGATATCGGCGGAGCCTTCCATCAGGTTCACGGTGCCGTCGGCGTTCACGATCGCGGTCACGCTTGAAGGGCCGGCCCCATTGAACCAGAAACCGGAGGCCACGCCCCGGCCCCGATTCGTGCCTTCGTTCGGGGTGGCGGTATGGGGATGATCGATGGCGGCTTCAACGGTCTCTTTGTAACCGATGCGCTTGTATTCGGGCCCGTCGGGGCGGCGGTCTCCTTCCTGGGCGGCGTTGATGTGGCGGAACTCCAGCGGATCGATGCCAAGGATCTCGGCCAATTCGTCGATAACCGTTTCCGAAGCGAAAGCGGCATTGGTGCCGCCGGGCGCGCGGTAGGCGCCGCTCTGCGGGCGGTTCACGACAACGTCATAGCCATCGATGCGCAGGTTATCCAGCTTGTAGGGAGACAGAATCACGCCGGCGCCGGCGCCAACGGGTGAGCCGGGATAGGCGCCCGCCTCATAAATCAGGTCGGCTTCAACTGCGGTGATGCGGCCGTCCTTGGTAGCCCCCATTTTCACTTTGATGTAGCTGCCCGAGGTGGGGCCGGTCGCCTGCAGTACCTCGGTGCGGGTCAGCGCCATTTTGACCGGGCGATGCGCGCTCTTGCGAGAGAGTAGAGCCGAGGGCAGATCGGTGTAGGGGGTGAACTTCCCTCCGAAACCGCCGCCGATCTCCGCCGGCGTCACCTTCACCTGCGAAACGGGCACCTGCAGGAGCGCCGACACTGAATCCCGAATCTGAAACGGACCTTGGGTGCTGGTCCAGATGTGAATCTGACCGTCGGGGCGCCATTGAACGGTCGATGCCTGCGGTTCCAGGTAACCCTGGTGGACCATTGCGGTTGTGAACTCGCGCTCGACAATTGCGTCGGCTGCCGCGTAACCGGCCTCGAGATCACCGCGTGCGTGGCGGAACTGTTGGGCGACATTGGTCGGCTTATCGCCGACTTCGCCCAAAGCAACGGTGCGCAGTTCCGACAGTAGAATGGGCGCGTCGTCTGCCATGGCTTCCCGCACATCAAGCACCGGCTTGAGGACCTCATATTCCACATCGATCAGGCCGACCGCTTCCTCGGCGACGTGGATGCTTGTGGCAGCAACCGCGGCAATGGCGTGGCCGTGATAGAGGACCTTGTCATGTGCCAGCATATTGGCGCTGAGATACCTCAGATTGACAGCGTCTTCACCCATCTCCTGAATTTTGTCAGCGGCCTCGGCCAGGTCGGACGAAGTAACGATGGCGGTGACACCGGGCAGTGCCTCGGCTTTGCTGGTATCGATATTCAGGATACGGGCGTGGGCATGGGGGCTGCGCAGGTACTTGCCGTACAACATCCCCGGCACATTCTGGTCGGCGGCATAGCGGGCCGTGCCGACAACCTTATCCACACCGTCGTGCCGAATGGGCCGGGTCCCCACCACCTGGTAGTTTCCGGACATAACTGAATTGCCGTTCTCAGCCATAAAAGTCTCCTTAAGAGTTGGTTACATGTGGAAAGTTGCTTGCAGACCCCTGCAAATTTACCTTTTACGAGCGGTTCGATTGTCTGCCGTCATGGGTCTGGGACGTCTGGTTATCGCCCTTGCAGACAATCAGGTAGGGGTCCAGCCGGCCGAACTGTGGCCATGCGGGACCTTTTGACTGACTATATGAACCTCTTTCTGTTGGACTGCTATTCATCACCAGGATACGATATTTGGCACATGAATCGGATTGTACCGATCTTCCTCCGCTCCGTCAAACATTCCTCAAGTTGGGGGCGTCCCCGGAGCGCGGGTTTGTCTGTGAACCGTTTGTGTTCAAGAGTCTTGTTGGCGCAGCCGGGCCAATTCGGCTTCCAGGGCTTGCGCACGCTCTTCTGCGACGCGTTGAGCTGTAACGGCTGCCTGATAGCCGGGTATGACGTACCCCGCATATGTATCGTCCAGAGCCAACTCCGCCAATTCCGGTTGCCGCCACAGATCCTGATGTCGGAACTGAAATCCAGGCAGCGTCTCTGAGCGGACCACCCGCTCGTTGTCGGGGTGAATTTCCTCGTAGAGTCCCCCCGTCGGGGCTAGATGGTAGAAGCGCATATGGTCGCCGTTGGGGTCGAGAATGTAATACTCTTTCACCCCGGCCAGTGCATAGTCCCGCTTCTTCTCTTCGGTATCTCGTTCAGCTTCCACCTGGGTGGAATCGGACAGCGCCTCCACAACCATGTCGCAGACCCCGGCGAAATGGCGTTGGTCGATGCGCCCCCATGACACCGGGTTGCTATGCAGGATCACGCCAATATCTGGCTTGCGCACCGCTCCTCTCTGGCCGGACGGCTCGGAAGGGTCTGCGATGGTCAGGACAAAGCCGGTCTCCAGATTGATGAGATCCGCGTTCTTATGTGTTTCCAAGTAGCGGCGCAGAAGGTCGAAAAACCAACTGTAAAGGCTAAGTTGAAGCCCATTGTGCGCAGGTTTGGCCTCCAGTCTGCCGTTGTTCCATTCATAGCTGACGTCGATGTCCGGGTAGGGGTTCTCATACCACTTTACCCAGTACTCTTCCAGGGTGACATAGCGGCCGTCATCAGGCGCAAACTCATTGTTACGGGGATGCTCGCGGCACTCATCTTTTTGGCGCGCCGAGGCATAACGGTCATTGTCCGGATCGATATCCGTCTGTTCCCGATGCCTGTCTTGCATCACCTCTCTGGATTCCATCCTCCCTTTTCCGATCCTGCGGGCAGCAGGCGGCATTGTGATGATTCTAACACGAGTCCTGCGGCGTGGGGTAACGGGAGGTCTGCCGCCATCCCAAGATAATGTCGTCGGGGCAACCCCCGTGAATGGAGAACAGTTGGCGCGGTCCGCTATGCAGCGACGCCGTACTCGACGTGCGCTGAACGAACTCATCGAACTTGCAGGATAGGTCGACAACCTGAACTGACGGCACGCCATCGACGGTTAATGATGGTGGGCATAGTGGTGCGCAAGGAGATCTTTGCCGAAATCGTTGGCCGGATCCCGCCAAACCGAGTGGATATGATTGGCGTCGTTTTGGGTGTTGTCGTACTCACACACGAAGCGCGACCCTTGAATGCGGTAGTAGTGCCCCTGTCTCTTTTCCAGGCCGCCTGCCCAGGCAAAGTGGATTCCGTCCAGGCCGGACTCGCCGAGGTGGTGCCACTCGATCTCAGCCAGTTCGTCCGGCATTCGATGGATATACTCGCCGATGAGCGCCAACAGGAGCTCCTGCTGATCGCCGTTCATCCGACTGCGGCAAATGCCGCGGGGTGTATCGGAATAGCGCAAGGCTTGAACGTGCTCATCTTTCAACCCATGGGCGTCTTTCCAGAAGTTCAGGCCCGGGTGGTTGGCAGGCACGTGAAATGTCCCTTCAACTATTTCGGGTAGATTGTAGAGCACATTGTCCGGCGGCGCCGCGGGAGAGATGGTTGCGGTTGTGAGGGCCTCCTCGTCAAAAGAACGGACCAGTTCTCGGGCCAGATCCTCGACGCCTGCCAGAGGGCGGAGCGCGGCCGCGGGGCTGAGAGACGCATCTGCCGGGTTTGAACCGAAGAACATTGGCGTGGGTGAGATAATTTTTCCATCGGCAATCGTGAAATTGAGGGAGATATGATGGCCTTCAAAACGCCATCCCCACAAGCCCTTTTCATCGGGGCTGCCGAAAACAGTCAGGAAATAGAACTGAGGATCTCTGCCCGGATGTGTCCGTTCCCAATCTTCCAACATATCGAGAGCGCTCTCTATTCCCATCACGGTTGAGGCGGTAACAAAACCGGTGCGACTGAGACCGGCATTAACCAATTGCAGAGCCTTTTGTCGCTGTGGAAAGGCCATTTCGGACAGAGAGAGCCCCTTGCGCAGGATGGGCGTGTAATGCCAGTTTGTGCGCTCTTCCTGATCGGCAAAGGGAACTACCGCTCTGTGTTTCTGGTCTATGGACAGGGAAGCCAGAAATGCAGCCGCGGCTTCACCCATTTGCCGGACGACGGTTTGCGCGCCGGCGCCAGTCAAGGTATCGATTGTGTTTGTCATGCGCGCATCCTTTGTGCGAAAATCTGCGAATCTACCGGTGCAATCCACCGGATGCCGGCCGCCATTTGCGGGCCTTCCGCCCTGGTTGGCGCCGAATGTCCTCGCCTTTGTTGTGCTGGTTTGTCGAGTCGGCGGGCGGCCATATCCAGCAGTTCGTTTATCTGACGGCGACCAGATGCCGGGTGCGCCCAATCGTACCTTAAATGTGCAGATTGCTCAACAAGCGGAAACTGCAGGGGATAGGGGAAAGACAGGGGTTAGAGGTTAGGGGCCGGAGACCAGTACGGCGGTGGCATGGCATGTTTTTGGAGGGGGGCGTTGCGGGGGCGCAGCCCCTGCAAAAGGGAGGGCCGAAGGCCCGACCGCCCATAGGCTGGTGAAGGCTGTGCTTGCTCTCGAATTGGGCGCCAAGAGGACCTGCGACGTTTTGCCAAAAACAGTGCTTCCGCGAAAGGGCTATGTTGGGTATAATACCCCCGCCCTGCTCGATTTCCGTCTATCGCCTGGAGGGAATATCTGGCAATCGAACCAACGGTTCAATGGGCCAACGGACGAGTCATGGAAGAAACCCTAACAGCGGTGCTCCCTTTGCCGGCAGACTATGGTGGCCGGCGGCGGAGTTCTATAGAAAGAAGAGTCCAACAGATCGTTGAGCTGGTGGAGGGGAAGAAAAACCTCCTGGTACTGATGCACAACGATCCGGACCCGGACGCAATCGCCAGCGCGCGCGCAATGGAGGAGTTGTTGCGTATCCACGCTCCAGCCACGCGCGTCACGCTGGGACACGGCGGTATCATCGGCCGGTCCGAGAACCGCACGATGGCCGTTCTGATCATGCCGCACGGGGTCCGAATTTCGCAGAGGACGGCGGCAGAGGATATCGCCGAATATGACGGTGTTATGATGGTCGATACCCAGCCGGTAGCGGCCAATCATCTGCTGTGGAGTACCAGCTACCCTGGTGAAGAGGTGTTGGCCGCCATCGATCATCATCCTCCAAGGCGCAGCCAGTTGCGAGCCAAAGTCCACGACGTAAGGCCGGAGGTAGGCGCCTCCTCCACGCTTCTTTGCGAATATCTGGCCGTGGCCAAAGTGCCAATCGACACCGAGTTGGCGACCGCTCTCTTCTATGGGATTAAATCGGACACGCTTGGCCTCAGCCGGCACACGTCGAGCCTGGATATCTGGGCCTACTCGACCTTGCGCCATCTTGTTCAGACCGATCTGTTGAACCGTATTGAGCATGTACAACTTCCCCGTACATACTTCCGCAGCATCAGCGATGCGTTAGCCAATACAACAATCTACACCGTTTCCATGCCCAGTGCCGTCGATGAGGACGACGATGAGGAGGAGGCGGAGGACATCCTTGACGAGGAACAGCCGGAAGGTTACAACTCGGATCTTGAGCGATTCGATCTTGATATTATTGCGCTTTCGCGCATGCTTGCCCCCGGCGGTCCCAATTCTCCTCTGTCGCCCGAGCAGGATGGGGCCGAGGACATGGGCGATGATGAGCAGGCAGCGGTCGAAGAACGGGCTGGCGATATAGCCATCAGTCTGCTCTTTGATATGCCGCGACCCGATATGGCCGCGGAAGTGGCAGATCTGTTGATGCGCATGGAAAGTGTCGCTTGGGTCGTCTGTCTGGGGATTTTCCAAGACCAGGGCGTGATGTCGGTACGCGCGGCAGATTCGAACGCTAAGGCCGGCCGATTGGTACGCATCATCGCCGGCAGAAGCGGCTCCGCGGGCGGTCACAATACGATGGCCGGCGGACGCATCCATCTTCCCAATAAAACGCCAGCAGAACGGATTGCCGAGTTGCATGCGCTGGTGCCCCGCTTTCTCAAGGAGTTGGGCGCCGGCGACGACATGGGCGTCCCTCTTCTGGAGGCAGAATAGAATTAGATTGCGCCTCGGTTCGAAAGGGGTGCGAAGGAGTTGCTCGATGCCGATCAGCGCGCCATCACTAGGTGACGAGGAAGATCGCCGCGATCCCCGCTTCCAGGATGACGATCTATATGAGTCCGAAAGTCTGGAGTTTCCCGGACTGACACCCGACCAGGCCGAAGCCGTACTCAAGAGGCTGGGGGCCGGCGTGGTTGAGAAATTGGCGCTGGTTGAGGGCATTGGCTGGCAGGCGCGTATTGAGCCAGTCCCAGACGGCGTAACGATTCATTTCCGTGCGCATGACGAGTTGATCGATGACCTCCTGCGCCGCTGCGAACAGCAGGCAGAACGAGAAGCGTGATTGACCAGTGCGCAACCGGTTCGCTGTCTGAACGCAAGGCCTCTTGCCGCGCCGGCAGCAACATTGCATTCATCAAATACTGGGGCGTTGTCGACGGCACAACATCAGCAGCAAGCGGCCAGCAGCCGGTGGTCAGCGACGATTTGAACATCCCGCTCAACAACTCGATCAGCATGACCCTGGCCGACGCACATACAACCACGACGGTCGCCTGGGACAACAGCTCCAACTTGCCAACAGACAAGATTTCGATTGACGGTGTGCAGCTTGAGTGTGCGCCGGCAGAGCGTATTGTCGCGCACCTCGACCGGTTGCGCGCCCTGGCCGGTGTTTCGGACAGAGCCCGCGTTGTCAGCAACAATAATTTTCCGATGGCTTCGGGCATCGCCAGCTCGGCCAGTGGATTCGCCGCGCTCACCGTCGCCGCGTCTGCCGCGCTGGGTCTCCAATTGGACGCCACCCAACTCTCTGCCGTGGCCCGGCAAGGGAGTGGTTCGGCCAGCCGCAGCTTGTTCGGAGGCTTTGTGGAATGGAAGCGGGGCTGGGGAGAAGAAACGGGTGAAGAGGAGTCACTTCTCAGCTCTCACGCCGCGCTTCTCGACTCTCGCAGTGTGGCCCACCAGATGCACGATGAAGGCCACTGGGCGCTGCAAGATATCATCGCCATTGTCAGCGCCGGCGCCAAGCGAGTCAGCAGCAGCAGCGGGCACCGGCTGGCGGCGACAAGCCCGTTTAACGCCGCGCGCACGCAGTGTGTCGGCGGCTGGCTGGCAACGGTGCGCCGCGCGATCGCCGAACGCGACCTGTCCCTGCTCGGGCCCGTTTTGGAGGCAGACGCGCTGGCCATGCACGGGGTGATGATGACGAGCGCGCCGAGCCTGCTCTACTGGCAGCCGGGCACGCTAGAGGTGCTGCAGGCGGTGCGGGCGTGGCGCGAGCAGGACGGCGTGCCGGTCTATTTTACGATCGACGCGGGGCCGAACGTGCATCTGATCTGTGAAGCGGAAACCGCGGCTGAGGTTGAGCGGCGTTTGCGTGGGCTGGCGGCTGTGCGGCGGGTGCTCAGTAGTGGGCCCGGGGCTGGGCCGCGGTTGCTGGATGGGCATTTGTTTTAAGGAACCGCGGGAGAAAGCTATCTCCGGTTCGATGGGCCATTTCGGCGAGATTCGGTCGCTCGACAACCCCGCCCGCGAAGAGAGTGCCCATATGCTAGCGACCGATAGCTGTGCAGGCTTCTTTGCCGATAGTGCGGCTTCCGAACACAGGGTAAAGAGCATTTGCGACAAGATCCAACAAAAAGTCCCCGCTGTAGTATTGAGCTAGTACGCGACTGGCCAGGACCCGCATCAGAGGGAGCCCATGGCGGTGACACTTCCGGTGTTGCCGCCACAGGGGTTCACTGACTGAAGTCGGCCAAACCTCGACCTCTCCGAGTATTCCCCTCTGTGCCTTTGCAAGGATCCTCATTTTGGGAGTAGACGGGAAGCTGCTGGTGTCTGTCAGTGCGTACCGCTCTATTGGTCGCAGGGCGGGCGCCCACTGATTTGTCGAAAGCTACGGGGGCGTCGTGGCCGACGGACCTTGACATTGACCTGGTCTCCGTACTTGCTTCTTCCTTTTGCGCCGTCTCTACGGCATCTCCATCTCGACTATTTCCCGTCGCAAGCCAGCGACTACGGAAAGAAGCGCCATCATTGCCCCCGCGCCCACAAAGACCCAGCCCAAACTTATCTTGATAAGCGCCCCGGAGACGGCGTTTGAAAACGGCGAAAGACCAAATGAGGCAATCATGAGCAGGCTCATTACCCGTCCCAACATTTTTTGGGGCGTCCGCGCCTGCAACCAGGTCGTGAAGATGATGTTGGTGTATCCTCCCATGACGCTTATTGCAACAATCAGGCCGGCGGCCAGCCACGTTGCTCTCATGAAGCCAAAAGGCATGATCAGAAGGCCGCTAAGGAAATAGGTGCTGACGAGAATGTGCCCCAGCAACCTTTTGGGGACGGGCAGTGCCCCCGCTAACACCGCGCCGAGCAGGGCGCCGGCAGCATAGGCGGAGTAGATAATTCCGACTGCCAGAGCCCCCTGCGGGAGTTGGGTATCGGCTAATACCGGAATCCCCACAATTACCGGCCCTTGGAAAAAAAGCTCAATTCCCGCGATAAGGAGAAAAAGCGTAAACATTGCCGCGTCCGACCGCACAAATCGAAGACCATCTGCAATGGAGGCCCAGATGCTTTCACCGCCCTCCTCCTCGGTGGATTGACCCTTGCCGCTTTTGTCCGCTGAGTCTGTCAACTCCGGATTCATCTGTAAGAAGACAAGCAGTAGGAAAGAAATGAGGAAGACGGCAGCCATCACGGCAAATGCGAGCCCCACACCTGACGTACCGGTTCGCGCTGCAGCCGTAATGCTGTCCAATGAGGGAGTCACGTTGTTTGTGCCGCTGAAAAAGGCGATCAGCGCGCCAGCCAGCATAGGCCCGACAAATCCACTCGATTCGGTCGTGGTCTGAATGATGGCATTGGCGTGACGAAGCTGCTTTTCGCCAACAATACGCGGCAGTATCGCCGCCTGTGCCGGATAGTAAAACGCGTCCGCGATCCCTTTAGCCAAGGCGAAGAGATAAAGCAGGAACAGATTCACCATCCCGGTCAGCACGAACGCCGCCAAAACAGATCCTAGGAAGACACGTGCCACATTACTGATCTGAAGAATCAGACGCGGGGAGGAGCGATCCACGATCGACCCACCGACAAGCATAAAGAGGACGGTGGGAACGCTGCCAACAGCAATTATCGCACCGACGGCCAGCGCGTCACCGGTGAGGAGCAGCACGAGCCAGGGAAATGCGATCAGGTCGAACTGATCACCGATGGCGGATAGAGTGCCCGCCCCCCAAAGTAGTCGGAAGTCACGCGTCTTGAGCAGTTCCCATATTGAGTTGCCCCTGGCCCCTCCATCCGTATTTTTTCGCCCGGTATCCAACCTGATCTCCTACGTTCCGAATTTGAAAGTCTTAATATTCCGTTGGGAAGCCTAACTTCCTAAACCTCTCATGAGCGTGCGAGAGGCAAGGAGCGCAGCATCGTTCCGTGCTACCGAGCCGCTGTCCACGGCATACCATGCGCCCCATATCAGCAGGTCTATCGTTTGAACGATCCAAGCCGTGGGTATGTCCGGGGCAAACACGTCGCGCGCCTTCAGATCTTGAATGTACCTGTTCAATCTTTCAAGCTGATGCTCGTAGGCTTTGGCAACCTCCGTAAATTCCATCAAGTCTGGGTACGACACAAGGTAGGAATACCGATCTCCGAGGGGCGCCAGAAGTTCAAACATCATTTGTAGGCTTTCTTCCGGTCTCATGTCCGTCTGTAAGATTGAGTCGAGCGCTTTATCGATCTCTCGCAGAGCATCCAGCGCGATTTCCCTCAAAAGGTCCTGCCGTTTAGGAAAGTAACGTTGCAACGTGGCGCGCCCAATTCCAATCTGTTCAGAGATTTCGCTTAAAGTAGCGCCTTGGTTCGTTGCCAGGACCCGACTAGAGGCTATAATCAGCTCTTGTTTTTTTGAATCATATTTGGACATAATAAGGCAATTTTGCCTTAAATGATTACATATTTATGTACGCCAGATTCCATTCTATACAAGAAAACGTGACAACATTGCTTTGAGCAGGTGATTCTGGCTGTCAGAGCAGAGTGGAGCAACGGGAGAGGCTTTCCCGACGGGCGCGAATCGGCGAAATCGTGTACAATATCCGAATCTTGCCAGGCTTGGCTTGCCGCGGCTGTGCTCGTGGCCACTGTCGTCAGCGGCGCTCTCCTGGCCGGAACTGCTGCACATACAGATCCCCGGCTCGAAAGCCTTTGCCAGTCCGACCGGGTGCGAGACCGGGCTGCCAAACCCTCTTTGTGGACAAGATCGTGATTCTATTGGGAACGACAGATGATGGAAGCCGCTTGCGCATTGCCGCGCCGGTTTCGGTTGGATCGATTCCACCGTAGTACAGCGTTAGCCTATCAGCGGGCATAATGAATCCCCCCTTACGGATGAACGCTGTGAAAGGCACAGTAAGTCGAATGTCAGAAAGTCAACATGCAAACCGTTCAGGCGGCCTCACAGCCGTAGATGATTTCACGGGCGCCGCTGAAGGCAGCCTACAGACAGTTGTGCGCGATGACCAGGGCCTGATCCTGACCGACAAGCCGGAGGAGTCGGCTGTCCTGGTCGGCGTCAGCGTCGCCGGTAAGCCCGGCATCCTCTCGATGGAGGACTCGCTCACCGAACTGGCCCAGCTGGCCGAGACCGCGGGCCTGGAGGTGCAGGGAGAACTGACGCAGCGGCTCCAACGTCCCCACCCGGCCACTTTCATCGGCGCGGGTAAATTGGGCGAACTGAAGACGCTGGTTCTGGAGCTGGGCGCCAATGTCGTAATCTTTGATGAAGAGCTCTCGCCGCGCCAGCAGCGCGAAGTCGAGCAGGTCCTGGGCGAGGAGGTCAAGGTAATCGACCGCACTGCCCTGATCCTGGACATTTTCGCCCGCCATGCCAAGACCAGAGAAGGGGCGGTGCAGGTGGAGCTGGCCCAATATGAATACCGGCTGCCGCGGCTGACCCGAGCCTGGACCCACCTGGCGCGGCAGGCCGGTGGACGCGCGGGCGGCGCCAGCGGCGGAGTAGGCGTGCGCGGCCCCGGTGAAACGCAATTGGAAGTGGACCGGCGAGAGATCGGCCGCCGCATCGCCCATCTGAAGCGCGAGCTGGAAGAGGTTCGCCACCACCGCGAACGGTACCGGCAGCGCCGGCAGAAGTCATCGACGCCGATCGTCGTGGTGGTCGGTTACACGAACGCGGGCAAGAGCACGCTGCTCAACGCGGTCAGCGGCGCCGGGGTGCTGGCCCAGAACCAGTTGTTTGCCACGCTCGACCCGACCACGCGCCGCGTCGAGCTGCCAAGCGCGCGCACTGCATTGTTCACCGATACGGTCGGATTCATCCAGAAGCTGCCGACCGCGCTGGTGGCGGCATTCCGGGCGACCCTGGAAGAGATCACCGAAGCGGACTTGCTGCTGCATGTGGTGGATATCTCGCATGACAACGCCGATGAGCAGGTAACCGCGGTGGAAGAGATGTTGGAAGAGCTGGGCGCCGGCGATAAACCGCTTGTGACGGCGTTGAACAAGATCGACCTGCTCAACCCCGGGGGTCAGGAAGGATTCAGGCTTGCGGCGCAGCAACAACGTGCCCTGCAGGACTACCCGTCTCCCGTGCTGATCAGCGCCCACACAGGTGAAGGCATTCCCGAATTACTGGTTGAGGTTGATGGCAAGTTGCAGGAAAGGATGACGCGGCTGCGGCTGCTGCTCCCATACAGCAAGGGCGACCTGGTCTCTCTGATTTATGAGCATGGCCGCGTGGAACGGGAAGAATTCACTGAGGATGGAACACTGATCGAAGGCAGGCTGCCCGCACATCTGGCCGGCCGTGTGCAGGCCTGGAGCGTGGAGGAGCCGGATAGCCGCCAGGAAGAATCAATATAGAAGGCCGGACAGTGCGCTGAACTACAGTGGACAGCCGGCAGTAATCGACTTGCATAGCAGCAGAGGGCCGTAGAGGAAATGACAAAACCGACAGTTGTAGTGACGCGCCAGTTGCCACAGGCGGCGATCGAGCCGATCCTTGAAAGATGTGACGCCCGCTACTGGGACAGCGAAGAGCCGATAGATCGCAACACGCTGCTGGAATGGGTGGAAGAGGCGGACGGGCTTTATTGCCTGCTGACCGAAACGATCGACGATGAACTGCTGGACGCGGCCGGACCCGGGCTGCGGGTTGTGGCCACGATGTCGGTCGGCTACGATCACGTGGACGCGTCTGCGCTGGGCCGACGGGGCATCCTCTTGGGAAATACGCCGGGCGTGTTGACGGCAACGACGGCGGAGTTGGCGCTGGGCCTGCTGCTGGCGACGGCGCGGCGTCTGCCGGAAGGGACGCAGGCTGTGCAGGACGGTACGTGGCCCAGCTGGAGACCGATGTGGATGACAGGCCGCGACATCCACGGCAGCACGGTCGGGCTGGTCGGCCTGGGGCGGATTGGCGCCGCGTTCGCGCGCATGCTCGGCGGTTTTGACTGCCGCATCCTCTACACCGGGCCCAGAGAAAAGCCGGAGGCGGCGCGGGAGGTTGGCGCGACATATGCGACGATGGACACGCTGTTGCAAGAGAGCGATTTTGTGGCGGTTCACTGCCCTCTTAACGACCAGACCCGCTCCCTGTTCAGCGTCGAGGCCTTTCGCAAGATGAAGCCGACGGCAATCTTAATCAACACAAGTCGCGGCGGGGTTGTCGATCAGGAAGCGCTCTACGAGGCGCTGGTGCAGGGAGAGATCGCGGCCGCCGGGTTGGACGTCACCGATCCGGAGCCTCTGCCGGCGGACCATCCGCTGGTCTCGCTGGAAAACTGTGTGATTCTGCCCCATATTGGCAGCGCCACCGTCGCCACGCGCACGAAGATGGCGGTGATGACAACCGAGAATCTGCTTGCAGGTGTCGAGGGCCGACCGCTGCCGAATGCGGTCGACCTGTCTTAGGAGCACGGGTGGGTGAAAGTTGGGCGGCAGTCAGGGCAGGGTAAGAGTGTTACAAAATTTGTCAAACTGGTATACAGTTACTGAAACGACCAGTAACGGTTTCGCAACCGAATGGAAAGGGATGTTCCGGCAATGAGTAAGCAGACGCTAACCATAACCGATAACCGCACCGGCCAGACGATTGAACTGCCGATCGAACATGACACCATCCCGGCCATTGGCCTGCGCCAACTCAAGGTGCAGGCCGATGATTTTGGCATAATGGCCTACGACCCTGGCTATACGAACACGGCGGCCTGCAAGAGTCGAATCACGTATGTTGACGGCGACAGGGGAATACTTCGATACCGGGGGTATCCGATTGAGCAGTTGGCGGAAAAGAGCACTTTTCTGGAGGTGGCGCACCTGTTACTCTTCGGCGAACTGCCGACGGCAAGCAAGTTGACCGACTGGAACGCCAGCATTATGGCGCACACGCTTATCGACAAAGAGCTGAAAGGTTTGCTCAAGACATTCCGCGCGGACGCCCACCCGATGGGCATTCTCATCAGCGCGGTCGCAGCGATGTCAACACTCTACCCGGAGGCCAAGCAGGTAGATGACAGCGAGATTCGCTTGCAGCAGGTCGCACGTGTTCTTGGCCAGCTGCCGACAGCGGTCGCCTACGCTTACCAGAACCGGCTTGGCCGCCCGCAGACAGACCCCGACGACGCCCTGGGCTATAGCGACAACTTTCTCCATATGATGGGTCTCACTAGTGACGGCGGAGTCGATCCCGTTCTGGCGAGAGCGATGGATGTGCTGTTCATTCTACACGCCGATCATGAGCAGAACTGTTCCACCTCGGCTCTGCGCAACATCGCTTCCAGCGATGCTGATCCGTATTGCGCACTTGCCGGTGCGGTCGCGGCCCTGTACGGCCCTCTGCATGGAGGCGCCAATGAGGCAGTTCTGCGGATGCTTGCTGAAATCGGCGATACGAAGAAGATCCCGGCCTTTCTGGAAAGAGTGAAAAACCGGGAAGTGCGTCTGATGGGGTTTGGCCATCGGGTCTATAAGAACTACGATCCCCGTGCCCAGATCGTCAAGAAGATCGCCTACGAAGTTTTCGACGTGACCGGAAGCAACCCGTTGATCGATATTGCCGTTGCGTTGGAGCAGGCTGCCCTGGCAGACGACTATTTCGTCTCGCGCCGGCTATATCCGAATGTGGATTTTTACAGCGGCATCATCTACCAGGCGATGGGGTTCCCGGTCGAGATATTCCCGGTATTGTTTGCGTTGGGAAGGGCGCCTGGGTGGCTGGCCCAGTGGATGGAGCTTATGGACGACGCGGAGCAGCGAATCGCCCGTCCCCGGCAGATCTTTCTGGGTGAGGCCGAGCGGCCCTACCTGCCGATCGGCGAGCGCGTCTAGCTTCAGCAGGCGAGTGTCGAGGCGACAAACCGGCGGTCACGAAACATCACCGTGGCCGCGCCAGAACTGTTCCACCTTCTCCTGCACCAGTGGATAGTTGTCGAGATCAGGGTCTTGGCGCAGAAGGTCCTGCGCCGCCTCCTGGGCCAGATGCAAGGTAGCGGTATCGCTTAGGTTCGCCATCTTCAGATCGGGCAAGCCGCTCTGACGCGTACCCAGAAAATCTCCAGGACCGCGCAGTTCGAGATCCTTTTCCGCCAGTATGAAGCCGTCTGTCGTCTCTGCCAGGGCGTTGAGTCGTTCATGTTGCGCGCCGCCTTTCACCCGGCTGAAGAGCGCGCAATAGCTCTCGTGCTCACCGCGGCCCACCCGACCCCGGAATTGGTGCAATTGGGCCAGACCGAAGCGCTCTGCATCCTCAATCAGCATCAAGGTGGCGTTGGGAACGTCCACCCCCACCTCGACAACACTGGTGCTGACCAGAATGTCGAGATCGCCGCCGGCAAAGGAGCGCATCACCTCATCTTTCTCGGCGCCCTTGAGACGGCCGTGGAGAAGCCCGACGCGCAGATCGGGGAAGATTTCTTCGCTTAGACGGGCGTGCGCGTCCACTGCCGCGCCAACATCCAGCACTTCACTTTCTTCGACCAGAGGATAGATGATGTAGGCTTGGCGGCCCTGGTGCACCTGTCTGCGCACGAAACCGTAGAGGCGCTCCCGATCGGTGGGCGGAAACCGCTTCGTCTTGATTGGCGTCCGCCCCGGCGGCATCTCGTCGATGACGCTGACATCGAGATCGCCATATACTGTGAGCGCCAAACTGCGCGGAATTGGGGTGGCGCTCATCACAAGTAGATGGGGCACGGCTGTGTCTTTGCCCTTGTCGCGTGCGGCTGCCCGCTGGCCGACGCCAAAGCGGTGCTGTTCGTCGACCACGACAAAGCCGAGGTTGGCGAAAGCCACGTTTTCCTGGATGAGCGCGGTGGTGCCGACTACAATTTGAACGCTTCCGTCTGCAATGCCGGCCAGGGCCGCTTCCCGCTTCTGCCCGGTTATGCGTCCGGTCAGGAGAGTGACAGCGGGTCTGTTGCCGCCGGCGAGTTCAACACCTTCCAGCAGGTTGCGCAGGCCGCGGAAATGCTGCTCTGCCAGAATCTGCGTCGGCGCCAGCAACGCGGACTGATAGCCGTTGGCGGCGGCGATCAGCATGGCTCCGGCGGCGACGACGGTTTTGCCGCTGCCGACATCACCTTGTATGAGGCGGCTCATTGGCACCTGCCGCCCCATGTCCTGCCGTACCTCATCCAGTGTCCGCTGCTGCGCGCCGGTGAGGGCAAAGGGCAGGGCCGTCAGATAGTTTGCCAATAGATTGTCGTCAACGGTCATCGCCGCCGCGTTGAAGTGCTGAATCTCCTGCCGACGGCGCTGCACGCCCAACTGAAGATAGAAGAAATCATCGAAGATAATGCGTTTGCGGGCGTTGTCAAGCCGTTCCGACGTTTCCGGAGAGTGAATTTGCCGTAGCGCGTCGGTCAGAGGAATCAGATCGTAATGGCGGCGGAGCGTCTCCGGCAGGGGATCATGAAGGGATGGCAAGCCCAGTTTGAGGGCTTCCTGCACTTGCCTGCTGACATCGCTGCTGCGCAGACCCGACGTCAAGCCATAGACAGGTAGGATCGGGCCGTCTTTGACTACGCTGGGACCGATCTCTTCGAAGATCGGGTTTTCCAACGTTTTATGTCCCATATACAGGCCGACAACGCCGCTGAGACGATAGGTCTTTCCGATCGTCAGGCGCTTTTTCATCCACGATTGGTTCCACCAGGTGGTACGGACCGTGCCGCTGCCGTCACTGAACAGCGCCTGCAGGATTTCCTTTTTGTAGGCAAATTTGCGCTCATCGAAACCCCGCAGATTGGCGACGATCGAAAGGCTCTCTCCCACCTCGACATCGGCAATAGGGCGGACGCGACTGTAGTCATCGTGGCGATGGGGCAGATGCCAGATGAGATCGCCAACGGTTTCGATCCCCAGACGTGTATACTGTTCTGCCCTCTTTACCCCAATCCCTTTCAGATCGGTTATTGGTCGACCTAGAACATCGGGCGGCTCGGGGGCGTCACCGCTTTGTGGCGAAGCCTGATAGACCGAGCCGGCGTCGCCCTGGCCTTCGGCCACTGTTGTTTTGGGTTGGCGGGCCGCGGCAGGGCCGAACCGGTCTACGTTCTCCAGGGCCGGATCCGGCGGCGGCGGTTCGTCCAACAGGCCGAGCAGTGCGTTCAGCATCCGCTCCCGTTCGTCGCTCTCGGCATCGGCATAGCGGGTCAGCCGCTCGACGATTTCCTGAAGCAGGCCCGGCTGGACGGAATCGGCCCTGGCGTCGGCCGCCCAGCGTTCGCAGAAGGCCGCCACGCCGCCAGCGAAAGCTCTCTCGCGCCAGCGGGTCTGGATTTCCAGATTCAATAGATTGCGCAACCGCGTCAGGGCTTTCTCAGCCATTGTCAATAAAGCCCCTCGTATACGATGACCCCCATTACACTGGGCCCGAGATGGGCGGCCAAGCTGGGCGGATAGCGCCACACTTTGGCCGAAATGTTCGGCAGCCCTTCCTTTAAACGCTCCAGCAGCTGTTCCTGTGTCTGCTCATAGCGGTGCTGCACCAGTCCGATTCGTTCATTCTGGGCGAATTCGGCGGTATAGTCGTACAGCTTTTCGGCGACATCTTCACGGGTCTGCACTTTTTCCAACGGGATCAGCTGTCCGTCTTCCATGGTAACCATGGCCTTGATCCCCAGCATCGTTCCGAGCACACTCTGCGCCGCGCCGAGGCGGGCGCTGCGTTCCAAGTAGTACAGGGTTTCGGCAAAGAAGGTCACATAAATGTGAGGGATAGCCCCGTTCACGATACGGGCGACTTCATACAAGTCGGCTCCTTCTTCGGCAGACTCTGCGGCCAGTTCTGCCAGCATTCCGAGGCCCATTGCGGTTGTCTGGCTGTCCATAACCCGGATGCGAAAGCGCCCCATCATCATTTCGGCCGCCTTGCGCGACTGACTCCACATCGGGCTGAGGGAGCTGCTCATATGGATGGCCACGATCTCCTCGGCATCCTGACCGAGCCGTTGATAGACATCCATAAGGTGACTGATGTCCGGGGCCTCTACTTCCGGCAGCAGAATGCGCCCACCGGACTGGTTTTCCCGGATCAGCTGAAAGAGCCGATCGGTGCTGAAGCCGTCTGCATCCTCATAGCGCTCCCGCCCTACCTTCAGCACCTGGGGGATCACTTCAATAGAATATTTTTCTATAATTTCAGCCGGAATGCTGGCGTCACTATCCGTAACAATACGAACCTTGCTCACAGCAAATGCTCCAACTCTTGACAACCGAACAGCCGTATGCTAATCTCAGACAATTCAGTGATAAGTGATCATTGGCCAGGCATCAGCGGTGTTTCACTGACCACGAGCCAACGACGAACCGGAGGGAATAGATCATGGCGAAGTGCCAGAAATGCGGTAAGGGTCCTCAGTTTGGAAATAATCGTCCCTGGTCCAGAAAGGCCACACGACATAAGTGGAAGATCAACATTCAGAAGGTCAGAATCCTTGAGAACGACAGGTTGGTTTCCCGTCGCCTGTGCACGTCCTGCATCCGCACGCTTGCGAAAGCCTGATTTTCCCTGTTGCAACATCTATTATAAGTCATCAAAAGCGTTGAGCCTTTGCGCTCGGCGCTTTTTTGTTGTGCCGTAAACCGCGCCGCTTTGGAAAACGCGGGCCTATGACTCAACCGCGTTGCGTAGCTGACCGCAACCGGCATCGATTTCAATGCCTCGGCGGATACGCACCGTTGCCGAGATGCCGCCCTTTTGCAATATATCAGCGAACCGTTGCGTGTCTCTGTCGCTGGTCGGCTGATATGGGCTGTCGGGAATCGGATTGAGGGGGATAAGATTGACATGGCACAGCATCCCCTTTAGCTTGTCCGACAAATCTTCGGCCAGGGCGGGGCTATCATTGATGCCCCGCATCAGGGCGTACTCAAACGTCACGCGGCGATTGGTCTTGGCAATGTAGCGGCGTATTGACGCCAGCAGGTCATCGACCGGATAGCGCCGGCTGGGGGGAACCAGCTTGCTGCGCATGGCGTTGTTTGGCGCGTGCAGGCTGACGGCCAGGTTCACCTGGAGCCCCTCGTCTGCCATGCGGTCGATCATCGGAATCAGGCCAACCGTACTGAGGGTGATATGGCGTGCGCCGAGCCCGAAGCCGTCGGCGGCGGTCAGGCGGCGGATGGCCGTCCACACATTCTTATAGTTGTTCATCGGCTCGCCCATCCCCATAAACACGATGTTGGTCACCGTGGTCGGCCGCTTCACCCGCATCTTTGGTCCCTCGCCGCCATCGCTCAGATAACGGGCGAAGAAAAGGACCTGGGCCACAATCTCGCCGGCGGTCAGATTGCGCCGCAGCCCGCCTAGCGCGGTTGCGCAGAACGTGCAGCCCATTGCACAGCCGGCCTGACTGCTGATACAGAGCGTGCGCCGCTTGTCATACAGCATGAGGACAGCTTCGACCGTCTCCCCGTCCGGCATCTGAAACAGCACCTTCTGGGTGTCTCCAGCCTTGGAGACGCGTTGGGTGATCGGCGTCAGCGGCGTGAGCGTTGCCGTTGCAGCCAAGCCGTCGCGCATTGCCTTCGGCAGATTCGTCATCTCTTCAAAGGAGCGCGCGTATTTCTTGTAGATCCACTCCTGAATCTGGCGGATGCGGTAGGTTGGCGCTCCTGCAGCCTTCGTATTTGCGCCGGTATTGCGAGACGGCAGCGAATTGACGACTTCGGCAATCTCTTGCAGAGAGCAATCCAATAACGAACGGCTGATTGGGGAAACTGTGGGCGGCGTAAGTGGCATGGTTTTCATCCTTACAATTGTAGCGCAGCTATTCAGTTGCCGTCAAAAAGTGCCTCGATCGCGCCCTATCACGTTGATGCCTGCGCCAGCCCTCGCCGTGGTGACGAGTGACCAGCTGCGCCGGCGCGTATGCAGCGTTCAACTGTCGGCCTGGCGAAAGGCGTCGAGAAGTTCAGGCAACCCGGGCAAAATCAGGTCCGGCCTGGGCGTGACTGTGCGAAATTCCTCTTCGGTCGTGATACCGGTCAACACAGCGGCCGTTGGCATACCCAACTCGATTGCGCCGGCGATGTCGGTTTCGTAACGGTCTCCGACCATCAGCGTGGCGGCGGCAGTTGTGCCCAGTTTGTGCATAGCTTGTTGGAACATGCCGGCGTTTGGTTTGCCGATCACCGTCGGCGTGACGCCGGTGGCCGCCTCCAGCAACGCTAACAGTGCGCCGGTGCCGGGAATCTGGCCCCGTTCGCTGGGAAAGGAGGTATCACTGTTGGTGCCAACGAAGCGGGCGCCGGCGCGCACGGCCAGGGTGGCATCAGCCAGGCGTTCATAGCGCACGCTGAAATCGATGCCGGAAACGATAACGTCGGCCGTTTGCGCAT
This sequence comes from Caldilineaceae bacterium, assembly GCA_963662575.1. Taxonomy (GTDB): domain Bacteria; phylum Chloroflexota; class Anaerolineae; order Caldilineales; family Caldilineaceae; genus Bin5. The sequence goes on along the minus strand of OY759723.1, from coordinate 1,854,306 downwards.
CTTCGACAAGCGTAATGCCCTCCCGCTCCAGCGCCCAACGCAGGCCGTCCTGGCCGATCATGAAGGCGCGTACGCCATCCGGATACTGCTCTGCCAGCCAGCTGGCGGTCGCCAGTGCGCTGCTGAGAATATGCTCCTCGTCGGCGCCGATACCCATACGGGCAATCTTCTCGACGAACTGAACGGGCGTGCGCGATGAATTGTTAGTTACGAACAGCCAATTTCGATCGGTCGCCTGCAGATAGTCCAGCAGTTCCTGAACGCCGGGCAGCGGTTCCTCTCCCACATAGACAACGCCGTCCATATCCAGCAGAACGGCGCGTACCTCTTTCAGATTTGCTTTTTGTACCATGAGTGAACTCTATGATCCTTTCGACTGTTCATCAGAGGTCTTCTCCGACGCGCGGAGTGCGGCCGCAGACAACGCCGCTCAAGAGGTGCTCGACAGGTGCTCAGTTCGCGCTGCTCCGCAGATCCTGCAAATTGAGTTGCAGAGAGCGTCGGCCCTGCCATTGGTTGACTTCAAGATAGAAAACGATATCGATCAGGCTGCCCACCTGCAGGTCTGCAGCCCGATCACCCAGGCCGAAGCCGATAGCGTCGAGAACCGGGGAATGATCGTGGCCGTCGATCACCATTTTCAGATGCTTGCCGCTGCCAACTCGGCGCATGCTGCGCACGCGGCACTGACGGCACAGGAAGAGACCAGGCTCGTTCTCTTGGCCGACCGGCTCCATGCGAGCAAGTTGCCCATGCAACGCCCAGTCGATCTGATCGACCGTCAGCTCGCCGTCGATATACAGGGTCGGCCGCAGATTTTCCAGAGGGCCGAGTTCCTGCGCGGCGGTCGCCGCCAGTGCTTCCCGCAGCTCGGGCAACAGCTCTGTGCGTACAGTAAAGCCAGCCGCGCGGCTGTGCCCTCCGTGACGCTCCAGCAGTGGGCTGACCCGATCGAGTGCGGCAATCATGTCGAATTCGGCGATGCTGCGGGCACTGCCGCGGCAGACCTCCTCTCCCTTTTCGAGAACGACAGCCGGGCGATAGAACTGCTCGCTCAGCTTGCCCGCGGCCAGCCCGACAATCCCGGCTTGAAATTCATCGCTGGCGACGATCAAGATCGGCGCAGCGGCTGGGTCCAGGCCGGACATCTCTCTTTCGGCCACGGCATAGGCTTCGGTCGTCAGCGCCTGGCGTCGCTGGTTGAGACGTTCCAGATCCATGGCCATATCATAGGCAGTCCCATATTCGTCGCAGCGCAACAGATCATAGGCCATTTTGGCGCTGGCCAGGCGACCGGCGGCGTTGATGCGCGGCGCGATTCGGAAGCTGATTGCAGTGCTGTCGATCCCGTCCAGAGAAACGGAAGCCATCTCCATCAGGGCGTACAGCCCCACCCGTTTGCCCCGGCGCAGTTCTGACAGCCCGCGCCGCACTAACGAGCGGTTCTCACCCAGCAAGGGCATCAGGTCGGCTACGGTGCCGATGGCCACCAAGTCGAGAAGGGACTGCTCCTCCACGGCGGCTTCATCGGCTGAAAGCCGGCTCCAGGACTGTTGAGAGACGACCCGAAGGACAGCTTGGGCCAACCGGTAGGCAACGCCAACACCGGCCAGGTGTTGAAACTTCCCTGCGCGGGCATCGCGTTGTGGGTTGACGACTGCCAGCGCCGGAGGCAGGTCGGGGCCGATTGTGTGATGGTCGGTGAGAACGACTTCCATTCCCAACTCGGCGGCTTCGGCCACTTCCATGACACTGCGGATGCCGCAGTCAACCGTCACCAGCAATTTGGCCCCCTTGCCAGCGATAGACCGAAGGGCCTCCACATTGAGGCCGTAGCCCTCATCCACGCGGTTGGGGATATACGCGCCGACCAGGGCGCCGGCGCGTTGCAAGGCCGTAGTCATGAGGACAGTGGCAGTGACACCGTCGGCGTCGAAGTCTCCGTAGACGCAGATGACTTCGCGCGTTTCTATGGCCCGCACTATGCGCGCGACAGCGGCCTGCATGTCGGTCAGACGGAAAGGATTTTCCTGGACGGCGTCCTCAGCTTGCAGGAACGCCGCCAAGGCTTGCCCGTCCCGCAGACCGCGATTGAATAACAACTGCAGCAGTACCGGATGTTCATGGCTGCTTTTCAGGAAGCTCTCCGGCGCAGGCGGATAGAAGTTCCAATGTCTGTCAGTCGCCGTCAAAGCGGATTCTCCAGCAGGAGGGGATAGAAACTACACACAGAGCCCAATTATAGTCGAGAGCACGGAAGCGGCGCAAAAAATGGGGGATTTCCCGCCCTGATCCGCCTGGGCTACAATAGGACTTCAATCCGAACCCAAAATCCTTCAAAGTCATAACGATGTCCTCCACGCTTGAACGTTTGCGCCGCCTGCAAGGTTTACGCAGCCAACGGACAGCCTCTGAACCGATCGGAACGAGCACACCGGAACAGCCGGCGGGGGCGTCTGATCGGGAGACCGAACCTGCGCCAATCGAAGCGCTGGAGACCGGCGAAATTGTCGAGAACAGCGCCGGTCTCTGTTATCTGGTTACGCGGCACTGCGTTCCATTTGGTCTTGAGCAGAGGGAGCCGCAGTCGCTGCGCGAGCAGTCTGCGCTCGGCAATCTGCTGGAACGCGATCCGTCAATGCTGGCACCGCTTTATCCTGCTTACCAACTGGAGCGTTGCCCCGATTTCCGCAGGTCGGCATTTTTGGACATCGAGAGCACAGGCTTGGGCGGCGGCGCCAGCATCTACGCTTTTATGGTCGGGGTCGGCACATTCGAGCCGCACGACAGAGATTCGGACGGTACCGCGGATAGTCTGACATTTGTTGTGCGCCAGTTTTTCATGCGCCATCCCGGCGAAGAGCCGGCCCTGCTGACAGCGCTTGCTGATCTTCTACACGGCTGCCACAGCCTGGTGACCTTCAATGGCCGATCCTTTGACGCCCCGCTCTTGCGAGGGCGATACCGCTACGCCGGCCGCTTCCTGCCCGCCAACGTAGGCAGGCCGCCAACGCTGGACGACAGCGCACCGCACCTGGACCTCCTGCACCCGGCGCGCAGGTTGTGGCGCAAACGCCTGGGCAGTTGCGCCCTCAGCAATCTGGAGCGAAAAGTCCTCGGCTTTGCTCGCACAGAGTCCGACGTGCCCGGCAGCCTCATTCCGCAGTTGTACGCCGACTATCTGCGCGACGGCGACGGCCGTATGATGCAACGCGTCTTCTACCACAATCGCGAAGACATTGTCTCGATGGCTGTGCTGGCAGAAGTGATCTGCAGCGCATTTGCCGAACCGACGGCGACCGATTCCGGTCATCTGCAACCGCTCGATCTGCTCAGCATGGCGCGGCTGCAGATAGAACTGGAGTGCCTGGACCGCGCCGAATCGCTTTTCCGGTCCGCGTTGGACCAGCTCAGCAGCCGCGCGGACCTGGCCGAGTCTTTTGACGGTTTGGGCCGTCTGCTCAAACGGCAGCGCCGTTGGGAAGAGGCGGCAGCAGTCTGGCAGCAGTGGCTGACGACGGTGCGGGATCCAGGGGGCGCCCCAGACAGCCGTCCTTATGAGGAACTGGCAAAGTTCTGCGAATGGCAGGAGGGGGACCTGGCGCAAGCGGCCATGTGGACCCAGTGGGCCCTGCACGAGCAGGAACAGGCCCCGCCGCACAGTCGTTCGCCACAGACCCAGACCGAACTGCGCCATCGCTTGGCCCGCTTGCAGCGAAAGTTGAACGCCGGCAGGTGAACAGGCGGGGACGATGCTTAGGGAGCGGTGTTTGGGGCGAGCTTTGAAGGCGGCAAAGAGGGAAGAACCTACGGCAGAGAATTCTGCTTGAAGTGTTGAACCTGGTTCGTTTAGTCATCGAAGGCGGTACGCAGCGCAGTCCAAATTTCCGGTGGTGGCGGAGAGCGGGAGCTTATCGGTTCGGTTATCCGTCAGAGGTGATGGAGGGGTAGTCCGGAGATAGGTTGGAATTTGCCAGCATTTCAATCGAGTGCTGCAGGGACAGTGCACGATCTGTGACCACTTAGCCGGCGAACGGGCTGGAACAACGCCGATTGCCCGCATGCCCGGATCTGAGAAGGGGGCCGGAACCGTCAGCTTCTTATGGGTCCTGTGCCAACCGTGCAGGCAAAGCTACCGCGGCCCCGGTCGAAAGTCGGTACCCTTAAAGGGATTCCGGCGATGGTTCGTCAAATGGAGCAACCTTAGATGCTCCGGTGACGACTACCCCCTGCGTCTTCCCGCCCGCTGTCAATGGGGCTGGCGCCGGGTCTGTTGGTACGGGCCTCAGACCGCTTGGCGGTCCACTGGGTTGATTCGACCGAAAGCCCAAGCCCTTCGGGAGCTGAGCTGCTTCCGATTGTCGGCCACTCTTCCTGATCGGTGGCGCCCATCTTCATTTCGCCTTCGAAATAGCCCCCCTCCTCGACGATGAATGAGGCGGCATGGGACTGGCCCCGCATTTCACCTGAGGAACGCAAGTGCAACCGCTCCTCGATGAAAACATCGCCCGTGACCGACCCGGCGATCTCAATGTTGCGGGCGCGCACAGTCGCCGACAGAGTCGCATCTTTGGCGACAATAACTGTTCCGCGGCAGTCGATTTCACCTTCAAGCGTTCCTTCGATGCGCAGATCCTTCTCTGAACGGAAAGTGCCGGTGAAATAGGATTGAGGGCCCACAATCGTGTCGGTCGTCGTTGCATCCGCGGGCGGCGACTCCGGCCGCTGAGGGCGGGACTGCGACGGTTGTTGACCTCGGTTGGCGAACGACGCATTTTCTCGGCGGTTCCCACTCATCTGTCTACTTCTCCTCTCATACGATTCATTCGTCTTGGGCGTACCGTCTTCCTGCGCCAGCAGGGATTCCCTGGAAACCGGCGTCGGAACCTCCACAGGTGGTGGTTCGGACGCGGTCGGCTCCTCCGGAATCAACTCCGGCAGAGTAGGCGGAGGTGTTTCACCCAATGCAGGCTCCGGCGGGGATGTTTCGTCCAATACAGGCTCCGGCTCACCCAGTACCGGTTCTGGCGGCGGTGGCTCGGTCAATTCAGGCTCAGGCAGTGATTCCATTTCAGTCCCCACACCAACATCATCTCCATTGCTGTCGTCATGCGCTTCTTCTTCGCCTTCGCTGGAAGTCTCAGCATCATCCAAATCCTGGAGATTCCGATAAAGCCACTGCAAATCTTCTTCGTCCTGCTTCCTACCACGTTTGAAAAGCGGCATTCTTGCGTCTCCTTTCTCGCCCAACTCCCCTATAGCTTGGAATCGATTTCGATGTGCGTCGAGGAAGACAGCCAGCGAGATCCCAGTATCATCTTATTATACAACGAAATTGCAAATGCACACTTTCCGCTTTACGCAGGCGGCAATAACGGGGAAACGACCACTGTCTGACACGCAATCGCGCCGGACTTGTCTTGACACACTCTCGGCAGCGAATCTATACTACCCTCTACTCTCAAAGCCAATCATACCATTCTACTTGCCATGTCCATTTACGTTAATGCCGACCAACTTTATACTGTTCTGCGGCGCGTGTTCGACAAAGTCAAGGAGCGTCCTGGTGCGATTGAGACGTTCACGAGCAGCAATCTTGTCATTCGCCTGCGGCTGACCGAGCCTGACGCGGAGGTGCTCTTGGATGGCCGCCAGCCTCCCCTGGAGATATTCTTTGGGGCGCGACCGGGCAAAGCGGATCTGGAGCTGACAATGACTGCCGATCTCCTGCATGAAGTCTGGAGCGGCCAACGCAAACTGAAGGATGCCTTTTTCGGGGGCCAGATTCAGTCGAGCGGCAATATTTTCCTTGCAATGAAACTGACCGATCTGTTCCGCGAAGCAGAGCGGGCTTACGCGTTGATACAGAAAAACGGGGGCGCATCGGATGGCGCACATAATGAGGCGGAGGATCCGCCATCCTGAGAAACAGTTGCCAGACACTCCCAACCGGCGCAGGGTAGCCTTCGAGAGGACCAGGCGGCCATAGACCTGATGCCCCTTCTTTGACACTGGAATCGGGCACAGCTATAATTGGAGCCAGGATTATCTGAGCGCTGGCCACTAACTTTCAACAACTGCAAATGAGCGTAACGGACGAAATCAAAGCTCGGATCGATGCCGTAGACTTCATTTCCCGTTATGTGCCCCTGCAACGCGCCGGCCGCTCGTTCAAAGCCTGTTGCCCCTTCCATCAGGAACGCACACCCAGCTTCGTCGTCTTTCCCGACACCGGCTCGTGGCGGTGTTTCGGCGCATGCAGCACAGGCGGCGACATATTCTCGTTTCTGATGCAGAAGGAGAATATGGACTTCCGGGAGGCTATGCAGTTCCTGGCCCAGGAGGCGGGTGTGCAGTTGCCCGAAGAGGCCAATAAGGACGATTCGCGGGCGCGAGATCTTGTATACGAACTGAACGAAAAAGCGGCGCTCTTTTTCAGAAATCAGCTTCACCGCGGCCAGGAGGCCCAGCCGGCGCGCGACTATCTGCAACGACGAGGCATTGATGCCCAGGTGGCGGCACAGTTCCAACTTGGTTTTGCGCCGGACAGTTGGGATGCGCTGCGCGACCATCTGGTGGAGGCTGGCTATTCGCCCGACGCGTTGCACCGGGCCGACCTGGTCAAGCATCACCTGGAACGAGACTCCTTTTACGATTCCTTTCGCAATCGCCTGATTGTTCCCATCCATGATCGCCAGGGCCGTGTGATCGGCTTCGGCGGACGGGTGTTGGACAGTTCGCTCCCCAAATATCTGAATACTGCCGAAACCCCTCTCTTTCACAAATCACACGTGGTCTATGGGTTGGACCGGGCCTACAGAGCCATCCGTCAGGCCGACAGCGTTGTGATTGTCGAAGGCTATATGGACGTGATCGCCGCCCATCAGTACGGCTTTGAGAATGTCGTCGCCTGCCTGGGCACAGCCCTGACCGAGGAGCAGTTGCGTCAACTCCATCGCTATACCGAAAACTTCATTCTGGCATTGGACGCAGACACAGCCGGCCAACAGGCCACGCTGCGCGGCCTGAACCAGGCGCGGCAGGCCCTGAAACGCAAGGCAAAACCGGTACTGGGCGCGACCGGGCGCATGCATGTAGAACACCGGCTGAGCGCCAACTTGCGCATCACCACTTTGCCGGAGGACCGTGATCCGGACGACATTATCCGCCAGAGCGCCGATGCCTGGCAGGAACTGGTCAACACGGCAACGCCGCTCGTCGACTACTATTTCGGGATTGTCGCCGAACAGTACGACCTGGACAGTGCCAGAGGCAAAGGCGAGGCCGTAGCCGAGTTGACACCGCTTATCGCCGAATTGGGAGATGAGGCAGAACTTCAGCACTATATTCAGCGGCTGAGCCGGCTCGTCCGGATTGAAGAGCGGACGATCGAGCAGCGTGTGAAGGCCAGCGCCCGCGAGTTGCGGCAACCACCGCAGGAGGGCCGACATCGGCGGCGGTTCACGCGGCCTCAGAGCGCAGAGGCCCCGGCAGAGATGGAGCCACAGCCACGGTCGGAGGACGAGGCGCAGGAGAAGGCAGCCGACCCTGGCGCCGCTGCGAGCAGCATAGCCAATGGCTGGAATTCGGCGTCACCGGGGCCAGATCTGGCAGCCTTGGTGCCGGAGACGAAACTGGAGGTCTTTCTGCTGGCCCTCTTGATCGACGAGCCCGACCTGCTGATATGGCTGGCAGATATGACACAGGAGTTGGAAATCGCTCCCCTGAGCAGAAAAGATTTCCAACAGATCGAATACAGGGAGATTTTCGGTGGGTTGCGCAGTTTCTTGGCCAGCGACGAAGTCTGGGATATCAGAGCCTTTCAGGAGACGCTCAATCCCAGTTATCACGAAGTCCTGCCGCAGTTGACGGCACAGATCTTATCGATGCCGGAGCGGGAACAGGAGACCGTTCAGAATGCGTTGCTCAAGTTGTTAATCCGACTGCGGTACGCGCGGCTACGCGAGAGTCTGTCGGCAATGCAGTTTCTGTTGCACGATGCGCAGGAAAACGAAGACCGCGAAGCTATTCTGGAATTCTCGGCGATCATAAACGCCAATCGCCGCGACCGCCACCACCTGGAACGCGTTATGGCGCGTAGAAGCCAGGTTTCTTACGGAGTCACTCGAGTCGAATCAGGCATCGCTATCGCCTGAGTCCCCCAACACAGGTAGGAAAATGGCAACTAAACGCAGTGCGTCAAAGACGAAGCCTGCCAGCGCCCCGGCGAATAATCCAAGTGCCGGCAGCGAGCTTGATGAAATTACACCGGCCGGTGAATCAGTTGAGGAAACAGAACAGTTCCTGGAGACAAAGGAGGAGCAGGCAAACACGCCCCTGCCTGCCATTGAACGCGATCTGAAACTTGAAGAGGAGGTCGAGCAGGAAACGCAGATCCCCGTAGAAAAGATAATTGAGGATGTGTCGGATGTCGGTCAGGTTTTGGATCCGATGCGCATGTATTTGCGAGAGATCGGACGTCATGACCTGCTGAACGTCGAACAGCAGAACGCTCTGGCCGAACGGATCAGCGCAGGCCTGCAGGCAGAAGAGCGCCTCAAGCAGACTACCCACGACGGCGACGAGCCAACCGCAGAGTTGTCGCCGGATGAAATCGAAGAACTGAAAGCAAAGATCGTCGATGGCAAACTGGCCCAGGACAAGCTGGCCCAGAGCAATCTGCGCCTGGTCGTCAGCGTCGCCAAACGTTACATTGGCCGCGGGCTGAACTTCCAGGATCTGATTCAGGAAGGAAATGTTGGCCTGCTGCGGGCGGTGGAAAAATTCGATCACACGTTGGGATTCAAATTCAGCACATACGCCACTTGGTGGATCCGCCAGGCGATCAGTCGCGCCATCGCCTATCAAGCGCGCACGATTCGCATTCCTGTGCATATGGTGGAGACCATTAACCGCCAGATGCGCGCCGAAAGAGACCTGCAACAGGAGTTGAAGGGCGGGGAGCCGTCACCGGAAAGGATTGCGCTGGAGATGGGATATCTGGACCCGGACGTGGAGGCAGAGGTGCGCCAGGCGCTGGAAGAAGAGCAGCGGATTACGGGCGATCTCAAGGCCGTTCTCGACCAGGCTGTGTCGAAGGTGCAGCGCATCCAGCGCCTCAGTCGAGAGCCAATCAGCCTGGACATGCCGGTCGGGTCCGAAGAGAACAGCTTCCTGGGCGATTTTATCGAAGATGAGAGCATTCCTGCGCCGGTAGATTCAGCCAGCCGCCGGTTGCTGCAGGAGCAGATGAGTGAGATTCTGAACGACTTGCCTGAACGGGAACGCAGGGTGCTGAGCATGCGCTTCGGCTTGGAGGACGGCATGAGCCAGACACTGGAGGATGTGGGTAAAGAGTTCAACATTACCCGGGAACGTGTGCGCCAGATCGAGGCAAGGGCTTTACGCAAACTCCGCCATCCCATGCAAAGTCGAAAGTTGCGCGACTATCTGGGCTGATTGCTATCCGGGCTGATTGTCTGTGTTTGAAGCGTTTCGGCGAGGTCGAAATTTTGACAGTTGACCGGTCAGATTGGTATACTGCCCCACTGTTGTCTCAATGGTCGACGCCCCTATCTGCGGGGCTTGCAGCGGCCATCGAAGGCCTGAAGTGATCCTCGGTAGCTCAATCGGCAGAGCATCCGGCTGTTAACCGGAGGGTTGTTGGTTCGAATCCAACCCGAGGAGCCTGAATTTTCGACCGCCGGTTCTGACAGACCGGCAGTGCATGCGAAACCCCGACAGGAGGTTCCCCTCGGGGTTTTGTTGTATCTGGCCTGTTTTCAGAGGCTGGCGCCGCCCCACTCATGCTTTTCCACTCTCGAACTTGATCTTCGCCCGAAAAGGAGACCGTGATATGAATTCGAACAAGCTATTTGAAGGTGCTTTTCCCTATGCGGACGACGTCCTGGCACTGCCGGTGGAAGACATCGAGCAAGCTTCCGCCTGGTACCGAGACGCGTTTGGGCTCAGCGAAGTGGAACGGCGTGATCAGCCCGTGCCAACGGTTATACTTGAGCGCGACGGCGTTCGAATCGGGTTCGCCGTTAACGGCGGCGACGCCAGTAATGACGGCGCGGCGATTCTGGTGACCGACATCCACAGAGCGCGCCAGGAGGTGGAGGCCAAGGGGGTCGAGACCGGGAACTGGCGCGTGGACGAGATGGACGGTAAGAAATTCCAGGTCTTTTTTGTTGTTGCCCCGGATGGGCTTTGCTACTACTTTCACCAACCAGTCGAGGCTGATGAGAACTCCTAGACGAGCAGTTGGGGCAGAGGAAATCCGTTGTGGATCAGGTGTGGTATGCAGCGGTGTCACCATAGGCTGACTGCGTTGCCTGTTCCATCGCTGAGATCTCTTCGTTCGTGAGGAAGTCGAGCGGGTTGGTCCGCCGTCGTGCTGAGAATATGCGCATTCGGCCTCAGCCGGTTACCGGTGCAAGTGTACCGGCCATCACCATGAACCCCAGCACAGCCAGCAAGGTCATCATTACGATGATCATGTTGCTCCGCCGCGTCGCGGCACGTTCGGCAACCAGTTCAGACTCCAACTCAATACGCGTCATCCTCTTGATGTTTCTGGCCATGACTTCTCCTCTTGGGCCTCCCAATTTGGCTGGATTCCATGCTATAGAGATAATATAGCACGTTTGTTCTGATATGTCAAGACCCAATTCCATTTTAATCACAGTTAGATAGCGAGGTCGTGTTGACGAACATGACACTTACAGCCGTAATAGACTGCTTTAGCGTAAGCCTGACTACAGCCCGGGGCCTCCTGCTACGGCATAATTGTGTTATGAACGGTTGGTGACTTGGTTAGAGCCGATGTGCAGACGCGCAGAAAGTGTACAGGTGCGCGATGGCACGGCGGATACGCGGCTCGTGGCTAACAGGCCACTGGCCACCGATATTTTCAAATACGAAGGGGAATCCCATGACGAGAAATAGATGGATCCAGCTAGCCGGCCTGCTGGTGATCGCGACGATCATTCTGTTGGCCTGTGTTCCGATTCAACCGGGTGAGGCGCCGGCGCCGCCCGCGGCAGCGGAGGAAACCGAAAGCAGCGAGGCCGTGACAGCCGACACCGACAGCAGCGACACCGAAGCAGAGGCGGTCGCGAGCGGTAACCTTGGCGTGCCACAACTGAGCGGCGAACTGATCAGCGACGGCGTTGCGCCGCCATTCCGCACGAGCGGCTTCTCTACCGACTTTTCGCGACGCACGGTGGAATGGAGTGACATCCTTTCCGGCGGACCGCCCAAGGACGGCATTCCAGCGGTCGACAATCCACAATATGAGTCGATAGCTGCGGGGGATGAGTGGCTAGAGGACCTGGAACCGGTGATACTGTTCAGCCACGGCGACGTGGCCCGAGCCTATCCTTTGAGCATCCTCATCTGGCATGAAATCGTTAACGACGAAGTCGATGGCTTGCCGGTCTCGGTCACCTTCTGCCCGTTGTGCAACGCCAGCATAACCTTTGACCGCAACTTTGACGGCCAGGTGCTCGATTTCGGCACCACCGGGCGGCTGCGCAATAGTGACCTGATCATGTACGACCGCCAGACAGAGACCTGGTGGCAACAGTTCACAGGCGAAGGTATCGTCGGCAAGTATGCTGGCGAGCAGTTGAATTTCCTCTCCAGCCAGGTGATCTCCTGGGGAGACTTCAAAGAGGCCCATCCGGATGGAGATGTCCTGTCCCGGCCGAACATGCCCCGCAACTACGGATACAACCCGTATGTAGGTTACGACAGCACAAGCAGGCCCTTCCTCTTTTCGGGCACACCTGATTCCCGCCTTGAGCCGGCGGAACGGGTTCTTGGCTTGACGACAGAGACCGAAGCCATCGCCTATCCATTCGAAGCGTTGAAGGAGGCCGGTGTGGTCCACGATTCGTTCGGTGGCGTTGACCTTGCTATTTTCCACAGAGCCGGGTTGGCGAGCGCGTTGGACACCTCTGTCATCAGCAAAGGCCGAGACATCGGCGTGGTAGCCGTATACGAACGCCAGCTTGGGGATCAACTCCTGACTTTTTCCCGCAATGAGGATGGCACATTCAGCGACGCCGAGACCGGCAGCACGTGGGACATTCTGGGCGAAGCCACCGACGGCCCCCTAGCCGGCGAGAAGTTAATCCCTGTACTGCATTTCGATCATTTCTGGTTTGCGTGGGCGGCCTTCTTCCCGGCGACAGAGCTTTACAGCCCGAGCTAAGTACGATGGCCAGTGGTCAGTGGTCGGTGATTCACTGGCTGCTGGCCGCTGGTGTTAGCGGCTGCCAGCAGCTGCCGGTCAGGGGTAGCTCTTCGAAATTCAGGGCGGTGACCCCTGTCTGATCGAGCTTCACCAAATAACGGCGCCAGGGGATATAAAAGTAGGTATATCCCCGCAAGCAGACCTGCGCCTGCGGCTTGTTGATGCCGCCGAAGACATCAGGAACCTCCAGAGGAACGTAGTGAATGTCCTCCAGAGCCAGGCGGTGGACCCACAATCCGGTTACTCCGTAGGTTGTTTCGGCGGCGCGACGGGCATTGACCGAAAGCCGCAGTTCATCACCGGTCACCTGCGCGGCAGGCGGGCTGAAGTAGCGGGGCAGCAGTCCCCAGGAAAGCAGAACGAACGCCACAAAAGACAGCAGCCGAAAACGCAGGTCCCTCTCTCTTAGTTGGATAGCCTCGCTCAGAATACGCCAGACAACGACACCCCCAAACAACAGCAGCCACAGCAGCAGCAGGTTCAGGAGAAAGTCGCCAATATAGATTTGAACTTCGCCGCTGGGGGAAAGTGTGGCGAAGGGGAGAGGAAAGCCAAGACTGCCGGGGCAAAGGTCGATGCATCCGGCGCTGTGGGGCGGCACGACGAAGAAATAGAAGGCGGCAACGTTCAACACCATACTGAACAGAAGGGTGCCGGCAAAGACCGCGTACCAACGGCCCGTCTGCTGGGACCACCAGATCACCAGCAGCGCGCCGATGATCACGCCGATGATCCCTAGAATCAGATGGGTGATGCCAGCGAAATGTATCAAGCCGTCCGGCCAAAATGCAACTGCTACCGGCCACTGACCACGCATTACCGACGAATCCGATCAGGACCGGAATAGTTCTGCCAGCAGAGGAATATGCGGTCAAAATACCCCGGCAACTGGCCTCGCATCTGGGGCCGGCCCTCACCACTCCACTCTTCCAGCCGCGGCACCCTGTTGCCCGACCTCACACTGATCAATACGGAGTCATCTGCGCAGGCGGCATAGTCCCCGACCACATCGCCCAGCGGGTACAGATACGAGGAACGGGCGGCAGCACCGGTCTGCCGCAAGTCCACCTGAGTGATGCCGAATATTTCCAGCGAGAATACGCCTTGGGGGGAGAAACGGCTGCGAGCAAGGAGAAGCCGATCATCGTCCCGCCAGGCAAGCTGCGGTGCGAAGAACTCGAACCGGGTTTGCGTTTGGGCGCTCAAGCGGCCGCGTGCCCCGGCCCCGTTGGCAGCCATCTCCCGTACCCACAGTTGATTGGCAGGACGCACAAAGCCGACGGTCAAGCTGGGATGCTGGGGGTCAAATGCCAGATGGGCCAGGCGGCGGCTGCCGGGACTGAGCTGGAACGGCCCGCGATAGATGCCCTCAGGGGCCAGGCGCCTCGCATCGATCTCTCCGTCTGCATTCAGTTCGACCCGGTAGAGGCCGGTATATTGACGTCCTGCATCCAGATCGGCGGTATCAATGACAAACGAACGCACCTCGCCGGCGCTGGACAGAACTGCGATCAGCGTTGGCTCGATTGTGTTGTTGGCTCTGCCCCCCAACAGAGAGGTAGAAGCCTGCACGCGCAGAACAATCTGCCCATTCTGGCTGTCGTAGTGCCATAGCCGCCACTGGGCCAGACCAACATGGGGCATTTCGATCCACCAGAGGTCGCCGCGCCCGTCGGCTGCGATTCCCCGGATTCCCTGGAAGGGATAGGCCTGGAACGACAGTCCGATACCGTCGCCGCGCACGTACAGGAAGCCGTTGCGGTCTGCCGGCGCGTTGGCATCGGGAACGACGAATCCTTCGGCGCCGCCATGGATGGGCAGCACGCTCTGGCCGGTCTCGCGGACAACGGTCACTACACCATCCTGGTGCAGGAGGAAGACACCGGGGTCGCCGCGCCTGCCCAGCAGTGCAACAGCCTTTCCGCTCTTCCTGGCCGCGCCGAAGGTGGGCACATCCATACGTCTGACACGCTGGAATTCGGGCGGGGAGACTACGCGCACGCTAGAGACTATCACGCGTTCGCCATCATCTCTTCGACCTGCCACATAGACTCGTGCGCCCGGCCACAGGAAGTCTGCTGCGGCATCCAGCCATTCACCGCGGGAGGCCCCAAAGATTCCGCTCCACATCATCACCTGGTCCTCAACCGGGTCAAACTCCAGCTGCAGGACTTCGCCGCTATCTGTCCGAACCGAGACCGGTTCTGTAAGATCGGTCGGATCCGTCTCGTCGAGAACGGTCGCTGCAAACTCATCAGCCTGGGGAGGAGGGGCCTGCGCTGGTTGCAGGGGCACGGCGGACGATTCGGTGGGTATGTAGTCCGTTGCCTGCGCCGACGAAGCCCGTGTTGGCGTGGGCGTGAATGTTGGCGTCGGAATGGGCGTGGGCGTCAGTGTTGCCGTGGCAGTGGCTGTAGCCGTGGCTGTCGGCGTTGGGATTGGGGTTGGAGTGAGTGTTGCTGTAGCCGTGGCTGTTGGCGTCGGTGTCAAGGATGGCGTGGCGGTCGCAGTGGCCGTAGCGGTGGCTGACGACGTCGGCGTCAGCGTTGCCAAAGGCGTGGCCGTTATTGTAGGCAGCTCTGTCGGGGTGGTCGTGAGGGTTGCCGTGATCGCGGTCGTCACCGGCTCGGTTGTTGCAAGCAGTGAGGGCGTCACTCTGATCCCAATGCCGGGCGGGCGCGAGCCGAACGGCCGTATGCGAATGCCTTCATCCGTATAGGGCAGCAGTGTCGTCAGATCGCCGTCGATTTCCATTAACTCGACCGCCATCCAACCTTCCTTGCCGTACTCCTCCGTCCGCGGGTCCGTTACTTTCAGCAGGACCCAGGTACTGCTGGCGATGATGCCGCCTATGGTGACCTGGACATCCTGGCCGAGGCGCGCCAATACGTCATCCTGTGTGGTGGGACCGGCCCGCAGTCGGGCCGGGAAGAGGACGATGCGCCCGGTCACATTGTCAGGCGCGCCAATTTCAATATCCGACGGGAAGACACTGACCGGCACATACGGTTCGGTCGCTGTCGGCGTTGGCGTCGTTGAGGGTGTCGGGGAAATGGTAGGCGTAAGCGTTGGCGCGGGGCTTAACGTCGCCGTTGCCGTAGAAGTGGATGTGCCCGCGACCGCTGGGGGAACGGTGGCAACGACCGATTGGGTTGCCAACACGGTAGCGGCAGGGGTCGGGCTGCCGCTGGACTGGGAAGAAACCCCCGGTGTGGCGGTGGGAGACTCCGCTTGCAGCGCGGCAACTGTGGTCGAATTGCTGACGGCTGTTGGCAAGGCGACCTGATTCACGTCGCGCAGCAGGAGCGACATAAGCACAAACAGCGAGATCACGATTGTGAAGACGACACCGGCCGCCAGCGGATTCCCCCATATCAGGCTGCGCCCGACAACCAGTGTTTTCCCCAAACGCAGGAATCTATTGTTCATCGTCCGCGCTCAGACAACGAAGCGGTGGCGTAGTTCACAACAGGCGTCTTCATCAGTTCTGGACAGTGACCGTCACGCGACAGGGTTCCGGATAGTTACCGGTGGTATCCACGACCACGACCTGAATCACATAGGTGCCATTCGCCATGGCACTGCTGTTCAGATTGCCAAGAAGCCCGCCGACGACCGGCTCTTCGGCGCCGTCAAAATAGCTGTAACTCTGATTGGATCCACCGGGCGCATGCTCCAGCTTGTAGAAATCGAACTGATCGTGCTGGGCCGTACCCACAATCGGGACAATTCCGCTTACGATTGCGCCGTTTCCCGGCGATAGTATGACTGCACGCCCGTCCGGACACAGTGCCGGAGAAACCGGAAGGGGTCTAGGTGTAGGTGTAGACTGCTCTGGCTGCGTATCATCCTCTTGACTATTCGGCACTGGTGTGGAGAAGAGGATGCGGGTCGGCGGCGGGGTTGCCGTTGGTTGTTCCGGCGTGAATGTAGGCGTTGGGATCAACGCCGAGAAAGACGAATTGGGGGATGTAGAAGAGCCGTCCGCTGATGAAGGAACTGAGGATGACTCCGCTGCGATCATTGCGTCGCGCAGCGTTGTGCTGGCGAAATAGGTGAAACCCATCACCGCGAGCATCAACAAGGCTGAAAGGAAGATGCGATACAGATCGTCGAGCGCTTTGTCCCGCTCCAGGGAGAAGACGGCCTGCCGCCGCTCTGCGCGCACCTGCCACGTGCGATAGAGTTGAAATAGCGCCAGCAGACCACACGTTGCATAAATATAAGGTGCAATGTTGGCGATGGCCTCAACCAGGAAACCCATTGGCAGTTACAGAACCGGGACGCCGAATAGAAGAACCGGTTGCCGCCGACCCCAGGTTCAGGAGCATGATGGCAACCACGCGGGAATGGAGTTAACATTCTTCAAATAGTCTACCGTAGCCGGGTAGTTCCGGCAAAAAGAACTGATTTATTTGGAGGGGGGCGGACCGGCATTTCGGCTACGGTGCTAATGCGATTCTTGACCGCTTTGCCTATTCTCTGGCAATAGACTATTATCAAAAGTCCATTCCAATTGACCGTATCGAAACGCTTCGGAAAGACCAGCCCATGGATTTTGATTTTGTTTTTCGCTCCCGCCGCAGCAATGTCTTGGCACGCAACGGACTGGTCGCCACCAGCCAGCCACTGGCTGCCCAGGCTGGATTGTCGATGCTGCAGGCGGGCGGCAACGCAGCCGACGCGGCTATTGCGACAGCGGCGGCCCTGAACGTCGTCGAGCCGACCTCAACCGGTATCGGCGGCGACTGTTTCGCCCTCTACTGGGATGCCAAAACTGAAAGTGTGACGGCACTCAACGGGTCTGGCCGTTCTGCAAGCGCCGCATCCATAGACGATCTGCGCGGTCTTGGTTATGCGCGCATGCCCCAATTTACCGGCCACAGTGTCAGCATCCCCGGGACCGTTGCCGGGTGGAGCGATCTGCTGGAAAGGCACGGCGAAATGACGCTGGCCGATGTACTCAAACCGGCCATCCACCTGGCGGAAGAGGGATACCCCGTTACCGAATGGATCGGGCAAAGCTGGGCCGGCCAGACAGGGAAACTGCTGCGTTCGCCGGGCTGGATCAGCAGCGACCTGGACAATGGGCCGCAGCAGCCGAGCGGCCATGAGCTTCTCATCAATGGACGTGCGCCGCAGGCCGGGGAGGTAATGCGGATTCCCACTCTGGGCCAGACGCTGCGGGCCATTGCCGCCGACGGCAAGAAAGCGATCTACGCCGGCGAGTTTGCTCGCAGTCTGAGCGAGCACGTGCAGCGCTATGGCGGTTGGATCACGGTGCAAGATATGGCCGCCCATACCAGTACGTGGCAAGAGCCTATCACCGCCGATTTCGGCGACTATCGGCTCTACGAATGCCCACCCAACGGCCAGGGGCTGGCCGCCATTGTCGCCGCCAATCTGGCGGATGGCTTTGACCTGGCCGAAATGTCGAGCGTCGAGCGTCTGCACACGCTGGTGGAATGTATGCGGATTGGCTACGCCGAGGCCCAGCAGTGGGTTTGCGATGTCGATGTGGTGCCGATTCCCCTGGACACACTCACCAGCCGCGCCTATGCCGAGCAGCGACGCCGGGAGATTGACCCGCAGCGGGCAGCCGCGTCGGTCGGCAGCGGCTATCCCATGGCCGGTTCGGACACCGTCTATCTGACCACCGCCGACGGCGAAGGGAATGCGTGCAGTTTTATCAACAGCCTCTACCAGGGCACCGGCAGCGGGCTGGTTGTGCCCGGGAGCGGTGTCAGCCTGCAGAACCGGGCCGCGCTTTTTGTTCTTGACCGCGACCATCCCAACTGTCTGGCGCCCAACAAACGCCCTTATCACACGATTATCCCGGCGATGACCACCCGCGGCGGCGCGTTGCATGCCAGTTTCGGTGTGATGGGCGGCTATATGCAGCCGCAGGGACACCTGCAGATGCTGGTCAATATGGCCGCATTGGGTATGAGCCCCCAGCAGGCCCTGGACATGCCCCGCTGGTCGTTGAGCGGTCCGCATGCGGGCCTGGGCGCGGACGAAGCCGGCGGCAGGTTAATGATCGAAGAAGGCTGGGATTACGACATTCTGGCGGAAATGGCCCGTCGTGGACATCAGCTGGTACCGGTCAACGGGGCGGGGCGGGGCGGTTTCGGCGGCGGCCAGATTATCGTCCGCGATCCGGAAAGCGGCGTCCTGACCGGAGGCAGCGACCCGCGCAAGGACGGTTGCGCGGTCGGCTGGTAACGAAGGAAGCACGCCAACCATCAGTGAACCCCTGAAATCAAGCAAATCCGAGGTTATTGAATGGGTCGAAAACCTACGGTGTCATTTGCACCGTTTCGTCAGAAGATGCAACGCGCGGGTCTGGATGACCTGCTGATTCGCAGCTTTGAACATTACTACGCTCAACTCGGCGCCGGCGCCACAGGTTACATCCCCGGTGCATGCGCCCGCCCGCCAGCAGATTTAGCCGACAAATCCACCGCTAACGGTTTCCATGCGGACGGTATAGACGCGCTCGACCGGCTCGTGGTCGTAAAACTGAACGGGGGGTTGGGCGCCACCATGGGGCTGCATGGGCCGAGATCGCTGCTGATGGTGAAAGATGGTTTGCGATTTCTGGATATCATCGTCCGCCATGTGCTGCACCTGCGGCAGAAGAAAACCACCCGCCTGCCGCTCATCTTTATGAACAGTTATAGCACGCAGGAAGCAACCCAGCAGGCACTGACCGCATACCCACAGCTCGCCAAATTCGACGCTGGGACCCTGCCGCTCGCCTTTCTGCAGAACAAGGTGCCCAAAATCTGGCAGGACACGCTACAGCCCGTCGAATGGCATCAAGACCCCACGAAGGAGTGGTGCCCGCCCGGTCACGGCGACATCTACCTGACTCTGCACACCAGCAGCCTGCTGAAACAGATGCTTGATCTCGGCTACGAGTACATGTTCGTCAGCAACGCCGACAATCTGGGCGCGACTGTTGACCCCGACATTCTCGGCTTTTTCGCGGCCCGCAATTTACCGTTTCTGATGGAAGTGACCGCCCGCACCGCGGCCGACCGCAAGGGGGGACATCTCGCCCAAAGTCCCGATGGCCGCCTGCTGCTGCGCGAGATTGCGCAGTGTCCGCCAGAGGAGGTCGCGCAGTTCCAGGACATCGACCGTTACAGACTGTTCAATACCAACAATCTGTGGATTCATCTGCCCTCTCTGCAGAAATTGCTGAATGAACGAGACGGTTTCCTGGATCTGGCGATGATCGTCAACAACAGATTGGTGGACCCTTCGCGCCCCGACTCGCCGCCGGTCTTCCAACTGGAAACCGCGGTAGGCCTGGCGATCTCCGCATTCGACGGCGCGCAGGCGATTCAGGTGCCGCGCGACCGCTTCCTGCCGGTTAAACGGTGCAACGACCTGCTTGCGCTACGTTCAGATGCCTACCGGCTGGACAAGCAGCAGTGCATTGGTCTGGACCCGCGGCGGGGCACTGGTCCCTTCCCTGCCGGCGCACCCCTTGTCGAATTGGATGACCGTTATTACCAATTCATCGAACAGATCCAGGAACGATTTCCGCACGGGCCGCCTTCGCTGCTCCGGTGCAGGAGCTTTTCCGTTACAGGCCCCTACACTTTTGGCGCCTCTGTTACGATCGAGGGCGACGTCACCCTGTCAAATGACTCGGACACGCCGATCGCCATCCCCGACGAAGCCGTCCTGTCTGGATAGGTCAGTTGCCGGCGGCTGGTGGATGACTGTTCACGGGCGATCAACCACTAGCGGCCCCGACTACGCATCAACTCCAGCAGCTGAGACTTTCCCCAGTGGTAGCCGTGCCAAAGCAGCGGGCTGGGCGACCAGTCCCACGCCCCGGTATGCACGGCCATGCTGGCGGCAAAACCTTCCTTGAAACGCCAAACGCCTTGAAGTGGATCGCTCGGGTCATCCGGATTGGACGGCGCGCCCCACCAATCATAGACTGTGCAGCCCTCGGACCTGGCCCATTGCAAAGCCCGCCACTGCAACAGATAGTTGGGCATATCGCGCCTTCGCCGTGCACTGCTGGCGCCGTTGAAATAAAGAGTCTGGCGACCGTGGCGGAGCAGGAACAGTCCGGCAACAGGCTGTGATTCCTGCGGATGCTCGGCCAACAGCAGCGCCCCCCCGGTGCGCGAGTCCTCGACCTCCTGCGTCTCCAGAAACATGCGCCACAAGGCATCGTAGTAGGCAAACGGGCGGATCAGAAAACCGTCGCGCGCGCTGGTCTCCTGGTAGAGTCGATAGAAGGCCGGCAGATCGGCGGCACCGCCGCAGCGGACGGTTATGTCCCGCCGCTCGGCCAGCCGGATATTATAGCGCCATTTGCTCTTGAACGCGGCCAGCAGCTGCTCATCCGGCTGGGCAATGTCCGTAAATCCGGTATTCTTGAACTGAATTTGCTCCGAACTGAACCGCCAGTTGCGCTGGGCCAGCAGTTGCTTCAGGCGCTTTCCTTCCGCATCCTCTTCGCCGACATCGGGATCGATTTTCACCTGCAGGCAGGCCCGCTGCCGGCACAGCTCTTCGATCTGCGCCAACACCAGCGAAGTTGCTTCGTCATCGGACCAGTCCAGCAGGGGGCCCTTGGGCACGTAAGCCACGCGCAGAGGCAGCGCCGCTGTTGGCTGCCGCCACAGCCACTGAAAAGCCCCCAAGAGCCGGCCGCCCCGCCGCACGCGCCAACGCTCAGCCCGCCAGCCGCTGCCGGCCTTGACGGCGCCCCACGCCCAGCTTTGCAGCACGTGACTGCTATCAGCCGGCAGCTGCGTCGACAGTTCTTCCCACGCCGCCGCCGTCACCACCGGCTCCAGATTCACCGGCATGGAGGAGCGGGAGGATGTCTTCGCTTGCTCCTCTTTGCGCTTCACTAAGTGCTTGCTGTTGGCGGCCTGCTCTTTGGCCAAAAGGGCACCCCGATAGAGACCATAGACCGGTCGCCGCAAGGGCAGGTCCCAGGCGCCGACCGTGCGCTCAACCGCGCCGCCGAAGCCCTGTTTGAAACGGAAAACGCCCCATAGATCCCCCGCCGGCAGCGCATTCACGTCCACGGGCGCCTTCTCGGCGGAAACTACCTTGCGCCCTTCCGCCCAGAGGCCGGTGGCGATGGCGCCGATCTCATCGGGAATGCCCCAGAGATCGTACCGTGTGCAGCCGCGTTGCCTGGCCCAGCGCATTGCCTCCCATTGGAGT
Organism: Caldilineaceae bacterium; assembly: GCA_963662575.1. GTDB lineage: Bacteria > Chloroflexota > Anaerolineae > Caldilineales > Caldilineaceae > Bin5. Next base: position 1,832,834 of record OY759723.1, on the reverse strand, counting down.
GCATGATTGGGCATCAGGTTGCGATGACGGTTGTTGCTGGCTCCCCATAGGTAGCAGGCGGTCGAGCCGACGGCAAACACGGCGATGCTGGCCAACGGTTCGCCCTCAAAGGAAGCCAGCAGGAAGGCGCCCCAGCGGGACGCGAGCAGTTCGTAGGCGTCTCGATAGTAGGCGGCGCTGTGGACGGGGAATCCGTCCCGCGTACCGGTTTCCTCCATCAGCTGCTGAAACTGGGGCAGCTCGTGCGTCTCAAGCTCGCGCACGGATACGCCCTTGCGCGCCGCCAGGCGGATGTTGTAGCGCCATTTGCTCTTCATCCGCGCCAGGATCGTATCGACGTCCGGCTGCAGATCGACGACAACGGTGCTGCGAGGCTGGATTGTCTGGGGGCTGGGATGGAAGCCGGCGGCCCGAAGCAGTTGGCGGTTGGCGGCCGTGTCGAGCAGGTCGGGCTCAATTTTCAACGCGAACGCCCCCTCCTGCCGGGCAAGAGCGCATATACGCGCCACGACGGCCTCGGTCTGCGTCGCGTCGGTCCAGTCTACAAGCGGGCCTCTGGGGACGTATGCCAGAATCTGGCCCATGCTCCTGCGAAAGAGGATCAGCGCCCCGGCCCTGGCCGCGCCGTCAGCTTCGGATGCCGGCAGCAGAACCCGTCTTGCCGACCAGCCGAAGCGGCATTTCAACGTTGCCCATTCCTCCGTCTGCAAAAGATGGCCGGCCGCATGGCTGCTGACGAATTCATTCCAGTCTGCTGCTTGTTCTGTCACCGCTCCCCCTGTCAACCCGTTGGCCTGGACGGCCTGGATAGGTTGCCCGGTTGCCGTTCGGTTTGGCGATGCGCCACCACTCTGCTGCGCAACTGCCACTATCCATCGATCATACCATACTGACTACAACAGATATAGAACGCCGGACAGTCGGCGGCATTCAGATTGAGACGCCCGCGGGGCCGTATCCCTGAACAGGACGCGGGCAGGTCTTGTCCCGCCGGCGGCGACCGCCGTGGAAACTGTCAGAATTTGACACGGCTACGGCTCACTGCTATCGTCAAATCCGTGTCATCTTTGTGTACGCGTTCGACAAAAACTGCACCCAGGCGGATTCCGGCGGCGTTCAGCGTATCCTGGTCGCTTGCCTGCAACACGGCAGTTCGATGGAGAAGGAAGAGCGTCTTGCAGAGGGATACGCTTGCGCACAGTTGGAGTTTGCCGCGCGCCTGTATGCTCAAGGCAGCGGCAGTTCTGTTGCTGGGTAATCTGCTGCTGGCCGGGTGCCGCGGGCCAATAGCCGACAGGGCGCCAACATCCGAAACAGCCACAATCACGGTCTTCGCAGCCGCATCCCTCACCGATGTCTTTCAACAAGCGTCCCTGGCGTTCAGCCGTAGCGGTCACACTGGTAACGTTGTTTTCAACTTTGCCGGTTCCCAGCAGTTGGCCGGTCAACTGCGCGAGGGCGCGCGGGCCGACATCTTCGCCTCCGCCAACGAGAGGCAGATGGAGGCGGCTGTCGATGCCGGGCGCATTGATAAGACGAGCGTGAAGACATTCGCTTGCAATCGGTTGATGATCGGCTACGGCCAGCCCCCTGCGGGTGCAGCCGGTACATTGCCTGCGAGCGCAGACGCATCGCACGAGATCGAGTCGCTGCTGAAGTTGGCCCAGCCCGGGCATAAGATTATCGTGGGCGCCGGAGCCGTGCCGATTGGGCTGTACACGCGTCAGTTTCTGGCCAATGCAGAGCAGGACGATCGCCTTGGCCCCGGTTTTCGCGCCGGCTTCGAAGCCAACATCGTGTCCGAAGAACAGAATGTGCGCGGTATACTCAGCAAACTGCAGTTGGGCGAGGCCGATGCCGGCGTTGTCTACGCAAGTGACCTCGTTGGCGACACAGATCTGCAAGGCATGGCGATACCGGCCCATCTCAACGTCTCTGCAGCCTATTCTATCGCTCTGGTCCAGGACAGCATACAGCCGGAGCAGGCTGCGAAGTTCGTCACCTTTTTGTTTTCTGAAGAAGGGAGCGCTGTGTTGGAATCGCACGGCTTTTCCACCGAATGCCGGGCCAGGAGGATTGGGGACGCCCCAGATATTTTGTCCGCAGAGGCATCCGACCATGCGAACGAGTGAAGCAGCAGAGACGATGCGCATTCCTGTCGATCGGGCGCGCGGCGACCAGCGCTCTTCCGGACGCCTGCCGCGACCGGGCATCGCGCTCTTCTGGTCAGCCGTGCCCATGATCCTGTTCCTGGCTCTTCCCTTGCTGGCGCTGATCTGGCGCACAGAGCTGACCGACATCAGCGCACATCTGGCCCAGCCGGCCGCGCGCCGGGCGATAGTCCTCAGCTTGTGGACATCGGCCACAGCAACACTTCTGACCATCCTTCTGGGCACACCTCTGGCGCTGCTGATGACCAGGCGGCACTTTCGAGGACGCCGAGCGCTGGACACGCTTATCGATTTGCCCACCGTGCTGCCGCCCGCGGTCGCCGGTCTCGCCCTGCTGATGGCCTTTGGCCGGCGGGGGTTGCTGGGGCAGGGATTGTCAGTGGCCGGAATCGAGATCGCCTTTACTTCGCTGGCCGTAATTTTTGCCCAGCTTTTTGTGGCCTCCCCATACTATATACGCGCGGCTATTGGCGGTCTCAGCCGCAGCGCAGCCGAGTTGGAAGAGGCCGCGGCATTGGATGGGGCGGACAGCCGGCAGGTTTTCCGCTTTGTGACAGTCCCCCTCGCCCGCGCTTCGTTGCTGGGCGGACTGGTGATGACGTGGGCCAGGGCTCTCGGTGATTTTGGCGCCACCATTCTTTTCGCCGGCAACTATCCCGGGCGCACGCAGACGATGCCCCTTGCCATTTATATCGGCTTCGAATTGGATCTCGACGTTGCGCTGGCCCTGTCAGTTGTGCTTATGGCGACCGCGTTCGCCATTCTCTTGCTTGTGAAGTGGCTTCTGGGACGAACCAGCTAAACACAGTCCAGCCTTCATCCCCTCATTTTCATGGTTTGGACAGACACGGTGGAGAGGTACGAATGTAGAGCGTGCTCTACAGTGTGCCTGAAGCAGGCACGGCCCACTCCTTTATCACATGAATCAGAGTTCCGAAAACAGTCCGCTCATCGAAGCAGTCCCCAACTTTTCCGAGGGCCGCCGCACGCAAGTCATCGACGCACTGGCGGAAGCGATCCAGGCGTCCAGGGCAAGGTTGCTGCATCGCACCAGCGATGCGTACCACAACCGCACAGTTCTCACAGTCGTCGGATCGCCGGAGCAAGTTCTGCAAGGGCTGTTCAAGGCGGTTGAGGTGGCTATCGCCCGTATCAACCTCGGTCAGCATCGGGGCCTCCATCCACGACTGGGCGCCGCCGATGTGGTCCCTCTGGTGCCGATTCGCAACACGCAAATGGTAGACTGCGTTCTCCTGGCCCGCGAGCTGGGTCGCCGCATCGGCGATGAGCTGGATGTGCCCGTCTACCTCTATGCTGCGGCCGCCACCAGGCCGGAACGGCGTAATCTGGCCGACGTGCGCCGCGGGGAATATGAAGCTCTGCTGCGTGAGATCCACCTGCCGCGGCGCCGGCCGGACTTCGGCCCCGCCAAAGTCGGCCCGGCGGGCGCGGTCGTCGTCGGAGCCAGGCCGATTCTGATCGCCTTCAACGTCTTCCTGCGCACGGCGGACGTAGCCGTGGCCAGAGCGATCGCCCGCCAGATTCGCGAACGCGATGGCGGTTTACAGGCGGTGAGAGCCTTAGGTCTCCTGGTCGATGGACAGGCGCAGGTCAGCATGAATCTGGTCGACTATCGCGCCACATCTCCGCACGCGGCTGTGAATGCCATTCGCCAGCAGGCCGCCCGCCATGCCGTCGCGCTCGATCGCAGCGAACTGATTGGGCTTATTCCCCAAGGCGCCCTGCCAGGCAGCGAAGGGCAAGAGGTGAGCAGTGACGGCAAGACTCTTTCGACTCGCTCACTGGCGGCCTCTGCCGACGCTCTCCTCTTGCCGGAATTGAGGCCGGACCGCGTCCTGGAATTTGCGCTGCGCCAGAGGTGAGGATGATTTGGGTTAACGGCAGGGGCTAGGGGTCAGGGGCTGGAGACCCGTGCGGCGGTGGCGTGGCGTAGTTTTGGAGGGGGGCGTTGCGGGGGGTGTCCCCCCGGCACAAGGGAGGGCCGAAGGCCCGACCGCCCAGAAGCGAGGAGAGAGGAGAGAGAAACATCTTTGCTCGCCTCATTCAGGGTACTGAATTTATGGTGGCTGGGTAGTGACCATTCTTGCGCTGTTTTTTCCGCCGGGCCAGTTGCCTGCTAAGCCCGAAGATGACGGCCGATGCATAATGTGCTCTTGGGGAGGGCTCAGACAGACGCTTTGGCGAAAGTGGAATGCCGTGCTAGAATCAAGCCCGTATACAGCAGACAGTTCCGACTGTGATTCTTGTAATCTGTCTGATTGCCGTGATTATCTGTCCTGCGCTGCGCGGTCGTTAATCGTCCCCGTCTTCTGATCGCATTTATCACAGTTTCTTGCTCAATTATATTTGCCGCCCGTCGTCTTGTACAGCTGTTTGGACAGCTGAGCAACGGGTGAAAAGCAATGCAGACAATACAGTCTCCTCGCCATATCGTCTGGTCTGAATGGATAGAGAACATTAGGTTGCCGTTGACGCTGCCAACGCGCGGGAAGCCGCCCGGGTCTGTCCCGCCTGCAGAGGGACTGGACCTCGCGATTGTCATCGTCAACTACAACGGCAGCGCGCTCCTGAGCAATTGTCTGACATCGGTGTTCGCCTCTGCCGGCAGCTTCTCCTACACAGTCTGTGTTGTAGACAATGGCAGCAGGGACGACAGCGCGGCGATGGTAAGCGACCGATTCCCGCAGGCCGGTCTGATCGTTTCCGACGCCAATCTCGGCTTCAGCGCGGGCAATAACCTGGCTCTCCGCCAACTCGAACTGACTGACCGCCAGGCGCAAGGCAACAGGCAACTTCCGCGCTACGTCCTCCTACTCAACAATGACACGATCCTGCCGGCGAACACTCTGGCCGACATGATCCAATTCATGGACGAGCGGCCCAATGTGGGAGTAGCCGGTCCACGAGTGCGACGGCCGGACGGAACATTGGATCTGGCCTGCCGGCGCAGTTTTCCCACGCCCTGGGTAAGCTTCTGCCGCATGTCCCGCCTCAGCCGGCTCTTTCCGCGGAGCAACCGCTTCAACGCGTATAATTTGAGCTACCTGCCTGAAGACGCAGTACATCCGGTGGATTCGGTTGTGGGCGCTTATATGCAGGTGCGTACGCAGGCGATTCAGCAAGTTGGACTGTTGGACGAGGCCTACTTTATGTACGGCGAAGATCTCGATTGGGCAAAGCGTATCAAGACCGCGGGCTGGGACGTCTGGTACAACGGCGAGGTCGAAATCACACATGTCAAAGAGGCCGCCAGCCGCAAAAGCCGCAAGGCCCGTCGGGCCTTTTATGAAGCAATGTGGATCTTTTATCGTAACCACTACCGGTCCAACAGTTCATGGGCGCTGGACAAACTGATCTGGCTCAGTATTGCCCTGATCGGTGGCGTAGATATAGCCATCCGACTGTGGAAGCTGCGACAGGAACGGGTTTAACAGAATTTCGCGTTGTCTGCGCAGAGGAAGGCCAGTCAGCCAGAAATTCGTCAGATTGACTGTGGATAATGAATAGCTGTCCACTCCAGGTCTTACGCAATACGCACGATGTGGAAGTCACCAGCTCAGCCGACAACAGAAGTTGAGGAGCCTGTAACAGAGTCGCGGCCATCGGCGGCTGCGGAAGATGCTGCTGCGACGGAGGAGAGCCCATCCTCCAGCCCCAACGGCAGGTATTCGGCCCTGCGCGCCCAGCGGCCGGGCGTGCCTAAACGCGCCCAGCTTCTGTTTGCGCTCACCCTGGTAATTGTAGATATGGGGAGCACATGGCTGGCGTTCTTTCTGGCCCATCGGCTCACCGAGATGAACCTGACACCGCGGCTGATGGAACTACAGCCGGATATCATTGTCGGCCCGTTCTTGGAGTTCCTGCCTTTGCCGCTGGCCCAGTCGTTGTTGCTGCTGTCGATCTTCTTTTCGCGGGGCATGTACCAGCGCCGCCGGCCACTCGGTCATCTGGACGAAATCTTCCGCACCGCAAAACTGACGACTCTGTGCACGCTCCTGACCGTCGCGCTGGTGAGCCTTTTCCTGCGGGATTTTGTTTATCACCGCACATTCCTGGGTTATGCCTGGCTGCTTAATATCATGATGTTGACTATCGGCCGGACTTTGCATGCGCAGGTACAATGGAATGCCCAGGCCAAAGGCGTTGGCGGAGACCGGGTCCTGCTCATCGGCGGCGGCGACTCGGGCCGCATGATTCTGCAAAGAGTGCAGGCCAACCCAAAACTGGGCTTTCAGATAATAGGTGTCGTAGATAACAGCAGTACGCGTTCCGTTCTCAATGTGCCGATTCTGGGCAGCGTCGCCGACATTCCCAGAATCATAGACGAATTCGCCGTCGACGAAGTGATTATCGCCTTGCCGGAAAATACGCATCAGGAATTGATCGGCATCATCAGCCTGTGTGAGCGCGAAAAGGTCGGTATTCGCGTGTTGCCGGATGCTTTTGGAATAATGGCCAGCGAGGTGACGATCGGCTACCTTGGCGGGCTGCCCTTGCTCACGGTCCGCGACGTCGCCCTCCAGGGTTGGAAACTGACGCTCAAACGGGGGATGGACCTGGTGGGCAGCGCCATCGGCCTGGTGTTTCTCAGCCCTTTCCTCATGCTGGTGGCGCTCCTGATAAAGCTGGAGAGCCCTGGGCCGGTCTTCTACACACATGAGCGGATGGGTTTGGATGCCAAATCGTTCAAGATACTGAAGTTCCGCTCGATGCGCGAGGACGCAGAGAGATCGGGGCCGGGCTGGACGGTTGAGAACGATCCCCGGCGCACCAAACTGGGCGCGTTCATTCGTCGCGCCAATATCGACGAACTACCCAATTTAATCAATGTTCTCTTCGGCGAGATGAGCCTTGTCGGGCCGCGCCCGGAACGCCCCGTCTACGTAGAGCAGTTTCGAGAGATGATCCCGCGCTATATGGACCGCCACCGCGAAAAGGCCGGCATGACCGGTTGGGCCGCGGTCAACGGGCTGCGGGGCGACACCTCGATTGAGGAGCGCACAAAGTACGATCTCTGGTACATCGAGAACTGGTCCCTGGCCCTGGACATCAAGATCATCATTCGCACTCTGGGCCAGTGGCTGCTGGGGACAAACAAGAACGCCTACTGAACCAACCCGAATTCTTTGACAACCTCCTACCCGATTTGTTACACTTTTTGTTCAATTAGCACTCCCATCACACGAGTGATAAAGGTTTATCGCAAACGACTGATTGCCGCCAACTGTCCGACAGTTCGAATTGCCCTCGATTGATCGCATCTACAGCGCACTTGAAGGAGGGCAGACAGGCGGCCATCCTATTTGCCTGCAATCGATGACAGAACTGCAACTGAGCCAGCGCCGTAAACAGGTACTGCGTATCGTCATCCAGGAGTATGTGGAGAATGCCCAGCCGGTGGGCAGCCAGTCGATCGCGCAGAAATATGATCTGGGTGTCAGCGCGGCCACGATCCGCAATGATTTGGCTGCGCTGGAAAAGGCTGGTCTGCTGACCCACCCTCACACCAGCGCCGGCCGCATTCCCACTGATGGCGGCTACCGCTACTTTGTGGCCAATCTCATGGCCCACACCGATCTTCCCTCCCAAGAGCGGCACATGATCCGCCATCAGTTCCATCAAGCCCGGCAGGAAATCGACCAGTGGCTTCGGCTCAGCACAGCGGTCCTGGCCAAAGCCTCCACGGGTGCGGCGCTGGCAACCTCCCCGCGCTCGATCACCAGCAGGGTCAAACATCTGGAGCTGATTGGCATTCAGGATACGGCCGTGTTGCTGGTGCTGGTGCTGGCCACAGGCACGCTGAAACAGCAACTGATTACCCTGGAACAGCCAATTTTTCAGGAGGAACTGAGCCGCGCGAGCAACCAGCTCAATGTTGAGATTTCTGGCGCCACCGCTGCCGATCTGCCGGAAAAACTGGAGGAGTTCACGGGCTTCACGCGCGAGGTGGGCGAGCTTGTGCTGAAGACGTTGCTGCAGTCGGAGGAGCAGATCACGGAACGCGTTTATCGACATGGGTTGGCCGAGGTGCTGGCCGAGCCCGAATTTGCCGACGGGCCGCAGGTGCGCCGGATCGTGCAGGTATTTGAGCAACGCACGCTGCTGCACGAAATTTACGATGATATCATGGAGTTGAGCGACGTACAGGTGATGATTGCCGGCGAGGGCCGATTCGGCGACATGCAGGACATAAGCCTTGTCCTGAGCCGCTATGGAGTACCGGACCGGGTCAGCGGCCTGCTGGGCGTAGTCGGTCCGATGCGAATGCCATACGGCCGCACAATCGGGGCTGTGCGCTACGTTGCCACACTCCTGAACGAAATGATGCATCAGCTATACGGCCAAAACCATTAGACAGCATGTTTGAGTAACAGGATCATATATGAGTCAACAGGAAGAACGGGAAGACACGACGGTCGAACCAGAAAACGGACAACTGCCTGAGGAGGCTGTTCTGGAAGCAGAGGAGCCTGACTCGCGCGATGATTCCGAAGTAGAAGAGACTGAAGAAAAGGAAGAGACACCGGAAGAGGCGATCGTCCGCCTGCAAGCGGAGTTGGCCGAGGCGCAAGACCAAGCCGCCAGCCATCTCGACAAGATGCAGCGTACCGTGGCCGAATATGAGAACGCCGGCAAACGCCGTGAACGCCAGAACGAGGAGCGCATCAAACGGGCCACGGAAAGTATGATGCGTCAGTTGCTGCCTGTTCTCGATGACCTCGATCTGGCCTTTCAGAATGTGCCCGAAGTAGTGCCGGAAGAGAATAAAGCCTGGCTGCAGGGATTCGAGCAGATCCAGCAGAAGCTTATGGACATTCTCGCCGATTCAGAGGTCGAACCGCTAGACAAGAGTGGTGAATTCGACCCCAATCAACATGAGGCCATCTCGAATGAGCCGAGCGAAGATGTCCCCAGCGGGCATATCATCCAGACATTGCGCACCGGTTACCGCATCCAGGATCGGATTCTGCGCCCGGCGCTCGTCCGGGTGGCGCAGTGAATAGCTGGACGCTTTCCTACCACCTCTAAATGGTTGCCCTAACTCGTTCCGCTGCCGCCGGCCGCCGGCAAGATCCCCAATATGGCATCCGCCCCTTTGACGTCGGGCGTGATCTGCGCGCCGTATCCAGACTGATTGCGGAGGCTTTCGCCGAAGAACTGGACGAACAGGGCGAGGCTGCGCTGCGCGAACTGCGCCTTCTCGGTTATATGAGCGGGCTGGTGGGCATCCTCTCCCGTAGTACCGGCGAGTTCCGCAATGTGTTCAACGGATTCGTCTGGGTTGAGAACAAGCGGGTGGTGGGCAATGTAACGGTACAGCGCGCTGCAAGCGGCAGCGGGCGCTGGCAGATCGCCAATGTGGCTGTCTCGCCGGCTTGGCGCGGGCGCGGGATCAGCCGGGCCCTGATGGAGCATGCCCTGGAATATATCCGCGATATGGGTGGGTCCTGGGCTGTGCTGCAAGTGCGCGGGGAAAACGAGATCGCCCTCGGCCTCTATGAACGGCTCCGTTTTGAGAACATGGGAGGGACCTCCGAGCTGTACGCAGCGAGCGCGCCGAAGTCGATCACAAGGCCGGTTCTGTCCAATTTGCAGCCGTTCTCCCCATCTGACGGCAATCTGCTGTATGATTTGGCCACCAGCCGACCCAGCGCCGAATTCCAGTGGTGGCGGGCCGTACGGCGAGACGAATTTCAAATTCCAGTCGAAAAACGAATGGGTGAATTGGTAAGCAGGCTCGTCGGCCGCCAGCGTATCTACCGCTACGCCATCCGCGATTATAGCAGCCGGTTTGAAGGCGCAATCCAGGTAACGGCCCGATGTTGGCAGGGCGAGCACCATATCCGTCTCTGGCTGCGGTCCGATGCCCAGGAACGATATGCCCAGCCCTTGATTCTGTGCGCACTGGCGCTGCTGCAAGAGTCTCCCCGCTGGCCGTTGCGGGCGACTGTCGGCACACAGGACGAAATCGCAGCGCAGACGCTGCTGGACCATGGCTTTTCAGTGCGCAGCACTTTATACACGATGCGTTTGCGCATGTAACCTCTGATGAAGCTTCTGTTACGGTTGGTCGGGAACGCCATCGCTCTGTACGCGGCGTCAACAATGATCGACGGCATTTCGTTTGGCGCAGGCGGTGAGGTGGATTTCGGTAGTCTGCTGGCCGTGACCTTGATCTTTGGCGTTATCAACGCCATCATAAAGCCGTTTGTCAAAGTTGCGACCTGCCCGGTCTACCTGGTCACGCTAGGTCTGTTCACTTTTGTGATCAACGCCCTGATGCTGCTTCTGACGGGGTTGCTGGCCGGAGTGCTTAACGTCGACTTTCGGGTAGACGGTTTTGGCGCTGCCTTCTCGGGCGCCCTCGTCATCAGCATCGTCAGTTTCCTTCTTAGTCTGTTTATCTCCGCTAAGAGCAACGACAAAGATTGACTAAAGTTCACATGCCGCGCCGCACGGTGAACTGCAGCCCATCGCCTCTTCTCATCACAATTCAGATTACCGCAAAGGCAAACCATGCGCGCCACATTCCTCCATATGGCCGACTGCCATCTCGGCTATCGTCAGTACAACAGCCGGGAACGTCAGAACGACTTCACCCGCGCCTATCTCGACATCATACGGACGGCCATCGACCGCAAAGTCGATTTCGTTTTGCTGGCCGGTGACCTATTTGAAAAACGCGCCATCAGTCCTGTCACCCTCGACCATGCCATCATCGGGCTGGAACGGCTGAGGAAGGCCGGTATTCCCTGCCTGGCGGTGGAAGGCAACCATGAACTGGCCTACTACCGCGACAACATTGGTTGGGTGCGCTTTCTGGCCGATCGGGAATTGCTGACGCTGCTAAACCCTCAACTTGACGGTGAGCGGGTCACGCTCGCGCCCTGCGAGAATTGCCGCGGGGCCTTTGTAGAACCTGTTCCGGGACTGCGCGTTTACGGCATGCGTTATTACGGTAGTTCCACCGCCCGTGTCGTACGACGAGTCGCCAGCGCTCTGGCGTCGGTGGACAAACAGGGAATCGAGTACACCATCTTCATGGCGCACGCCGGTGTCGAGGGAGTTCTCGATCATCAGGGCGGCGGCGTTAGCCACCGGGAGATGGCCCCTCTGCGCCGCCACGTGGACTATCTGGCGCTGGGCCACATCCACAAGCCCTATGCGTTCGACGACTGGATCTACAATCCCGGCAGCCCGGAAACCAACTCCGTGACCGAAGCGGCCTGGCCGAAACGAGGCTACTACCTTGTGGAGGTGGATACGGAAGCAGAGCCAAAGCACCGCCCGGTCCTGCACTCCAACTCTCGGCGAGCATTTGTACGCCTCTTCTTCAAGGTCGACGCCTGCGAAACGCCGGTCGAGCTAGTCAATCAGTGCCGACGCTTTGTAGAACGCCGCCGCCGTCAGTTCAGGGGCAGAGATCCGGTGGTCGAGTTGCGGCTTACTGGCGTGCTTCCCTTCGATCGCAGCGCGCTCACGTTGGCTCCCTTTGCGCAGATGATCGAAGATCTGTACCAGCCGCTGCACCGCATCGTGCGCAATGACACACGAGCGGGCGAGTTCGAAGTTGGGGCCGATCAGCAGTTCAGCCGGCAGGTGCTGGAGCGGCAGATCATAACTGGTCTCCTCGAACGGGACAGCCGCTTCCGCGCACGCAGCGATGAATGGACTGAACTGGTCCTCGAGATCAAACAGTTGGCCGTTAGCGGCGCCCCTGCCGATGCGATATTGGAGGAGTTGACGAGCGGTGAGGAGAGAGTTTTACAGGGAGAAGCGGCGCAATGTTGATTCATTCGTTGACCCTGGAAAATGTCAAGAGCTACACACGGGCGAAGGTCGAATTCAGCCCCGGCACGAACGCGATCATCGGCTCCAATGGGTCAGGCAAGACAACGATCCTCGAAGCCATCGGCTTTGCGCTCTTCAACCATCGGCCCGGCAAGCTAGCCTCGTTTGTGCGCGAAGGCCGGCAGATGGCGAGCGTGACCATCGATTTTCGCAGCGACCACGATGAGCGCGCCTATCAGATAGTGCGACGGTGCGGCAGCAGCAACCTCTACCGGGTCCTTGACCCTGAACTCGCCATTAAAATCTGCGAGGGTAGAGCCGATGTTATCCAGTTCTTGCACCAGCATCTCGGCATCGATTCTGAGACTGATCCTGCAGATCTGTTCAAGAACGCTGTGGGGGTGCCCCAGGGCAGCTTTACGGCCTCCTTTCTGATGGGGCCTAGCCCCCGCAAAGCCGTCTTTGATCCTCTCTTGAAAGTCGCCGAATACCGTAGGGCTTTCAAAAATTTGAGCGGCTCGCGCAGTTTGCTTAGACAGCGCCAGGGAAATCAGGCGGTCGAAATCAGCAGACTCCAGGGAGAATTGACACGTCTGCCAATTGTGCAAGCCGAAGCCAGCACACTGACCAGCCGCATCAGCAACGCGGAGGCGGAACTGAGCGCCGCGAAGATTGAATGGGCCGCAGCCGAATCCGCCCGACAGACGATGGAGGCCAAGCGGGAACGGCTGCTGGAACTGCAAAGCATGGTGCAGATGGAGCAACAGGTAGTCGCTGAACAGGAACGGACGCTGACCGCGGCCCGGCAACGGCTGACTGAGAGCAAGGAGGCCGTGACCACCACGGAAGCCAACCGCGCCGGCCATGATGCCTATCGCGCCGCGCAACAGGACCAACGCGCCGTGAACGAAAGAATGGTCCAACGGCGGCGGTTGCAGGACGAGCGGGCAAACGTCCAGACGCGACTGACTCAGGCGGCTACGCAAGAGGACGCCCACACTCGCGCCCTGGCTGACATCGCGGAGGCGGAGAAAACTTCTGCTGACCTTGCGGACGCGGCAGCCGAACAGGAGAGGCTGGACCTCGAAGTTCGGGACAGTCAACGCCAGGTAGACCGGCTGAAAGATACGGCCGCCCGCGTACAACGGGAACAGGCCGCGGTGGATAGGGCCCAACAGAGGCTGGAGCGCATGCGCGTCGAGGTAGCCCGCGCCCAGGGGCTCGAAGCCTCCCGAGAACAATTGCAGACGCGCGTGGAAACCTTGCAGCAGGAGATTACGGCGCAGAAGACCAGGAGTACCCAACTGTACGCGGAAATGGAGACGGTCAAGGAGCAAGGCGGTCAGCTAAAGGGTCTGGAAACAGACGCGGTCTGCCCTATCTGCGAACAACCGCTGTCAGAGGCTCATCGTCAGCAGCTTCTCAATCGACTCCGCCAGCGCTGGAAGGAAATGGATGGGACAGCCAAGACGGCCGCGGAGACGATCGCTCATGCCGAAGCGGAACGGGAACAGGCCCGCGCCAAGCTCACCCAGCAGGAGCAAGCCCTGCGTTCCCTCTCCCGCCAGCATGCGGTCGACACGGCAGAAACGGAACTGACCGAGCTACAGGCCCGGTTGACCGAAGCTCGTGCCGAGGTCGAGGGGCTGGAGAAGGCGCCGCGACGAGTGGAGCAGCTTCAGCAGGGGTTGAAGGCGCTGGGCGATCCGCGGCGGCGGCGGGATGTGGCTCTGCAGCAGGCGCGGGGGCGCAAGCAGGTGGAAGAAGCTTTGCAGCAGGAGCGGGCGCAGGCTGAGGAGCAACGGATCGCGCTCGCCGCGCTTGACGAACGCATGGCAACATTCGCCAGCCTGGACGCGGAGGCAGACCGGATCGTCTCCCAACTGGAAAAATTCAGGACAGCTGACGATCTTTACCGGCGCAATCAGGCCGCGGTTGAAGCCCTCCCCCAGCGGGAGCAGGAGTTCGCCGAGGCAGAAATGGCATTGCAGGCGGCGCGGCAACGCTTCGAAAGCGGGCAGGAACAGCTGGCAGCGAGCAGGCGTGAGTTCGACGAAGAACGCTTCCAGGAGGTGGTGGCCAAGGTGGTGGAAATCCGCAGCCGCTGCGTACGGTTGGAGACTGATTTGGGCCAGTGGCGTGAACGTTTGCGCCGAGCGGAAAGGGAGATCGCCCATCTGCAGGCTCTGAAGCAGCGGCTCACCGCCGCCCAGGCCAAGCACGACCGGCTGGTGAAACAGGAGGAGCTTTTGCAGTTCCTGCGCTCCGTTATACAGGAGGCCGGCCCGTTCGTGACCAAGGCGCTGGTCCAACAGATCAGTTTCACGGCCAATCAGTTGTTCGGCCAGATTATGGAGGACTACACGCGCACATTAAGTTGGCAGGAGGACTACGGGATCATCCTTGAGGTGGATGGCCGCGAGCGGGAATTTGCGCAGCTTTCCGGCGGCGAGCAGATGAGCGCAGCGCTGGCGGTACGGCTGGCCCTACTCCAGGAGATGAGCGACATCGCCATCGCCTTCTTTGACGAGCCGACCACCAATCTGGACGATGTCCGCCGCGACGCGCTGGCCCGCCAGATCGTGGGCGTGCGCGGCTTCGAGCAGCTGTTCATCATCAGCCATGACGACTCGTTCGAACAGGCTACGGAGAAGCTGATCCGTGTAGAGAAGAGAAACGGAGCGAGCGAGATACATTATGAATGAGACAGGTTGAACGTCGGTCACACTAGGCGGCTGCTACCAATATTTGCGCGGCTTTGGGAATCCCACCCAGAGACGCGAACTCCTTCTGGAGGTTGGCTGCGTTCAGGCGAGCGGGGCCGTCGTCCGCCAGTATCTTTTGCAGTGCCTCCGTTGCCAGCGGGACGGTCATCTGCCTGGGTGGGATATGGTAGCCGACACCACTGCGGGCAATCCCGCTGGCCTGACGGGCCTGGTCCGCTGCCTTGGGCACGACGATCTGTGGGATCCCGTACGTAACCAGGGCGTGGGTCGTGCCGGCGCCGCCATGATGGATCGCGGCTGCGATGCAGGGCAACACCTCCGCAAACCGAATTCGCTCCACCAGTACCGAAGACTGCGGCAGGTTGCTTCGCAGAGCTTCCATTTCGCGCGCGGTCCAGCCCCCTTCTGTGCCGCCGGCATCAACGCCTTTGCCGACCGCCAGAATCGGAATGCCCCCCACCTCTGCCACCGCGCGGGCCGCGATAACGAAGAAGTTGAAGTCCTTGGTAAATGCGGTGCCGAGGGTAATGAAGATCCATGGACGGTCGACCGGCAGTTGGTCGAGCCAGGGGGATGTGCGCGGCTGGGGGGGAGCAGCGATCCCGCCGACCATTCGTGTTTGCGGCAGCAGCGGCGCTCCGGCATACCAACGGGGGCTCCAATAGGTCAGGTGCAGAGAGGGTGATTGTAGTGCGGCCGGACCGTCCGGCGCCCAGTTGCGGCCGGTCACGCCAAAATCTGTCAGCAGCGCCTCCACTCGCGCCTGGGACAGCTCGGCGAGAGAACCCAACGGCGCGCCCTCTTTGGGTCCTGGCGACTTTGGCTGCATGGCCGGCCAGCCGGCGACGGCGAAGGGCACATCCAGGCGTTCGGCGGCGATGCCGGCCGAGGCGGTGAACATCTCGCTGACGATCAGATGCGGCCGAAAACGCTTGGCCACCTCTACAAGCTCGAGCGTTGCCGTACGTACGCGCTCCACGTCAAGCCACTGATCCAAAGAACGGACCATGCGCAGGCGCTGGAACGCCTCGTCTGAGGCCGCGCCTTTCTGAATGGGGGGCGGCGGCGGCCAACGCCAGCCGGTCTCCTGCAGGACATGTACGGGAACGCCCTGTGCAGCGAGTTGGTCTTGCACTTCACGTCCTGTGGCCCACAGGACATCGTGACCCGCCCGCATCAGTTCGACAGCCGTGGGCAGATAGCCGCCCCAATCCAGGTGGCCCGCCAGTTGGGCGGATACACATAGAAAGCGCAAGCAGCACTCCTCAGCCAACGCAGCCGGGTACAAGACGGAACAGCATGCCGTCGCCGGTCCCGATCCAGACGGCCCCGTCCGGTGCGGTTGCAACCGCCTGCACGGGCCAGTTGTGCATGATCCGTTCGGCGATTATGTTGCCGCCCGCGTTCGCCAGCCGAAACAGACCCGGATCGCGCCCGTAATTAGCGAAAAAGATGGTGTCGTAGGCCCATGTGATGCCGGTGGGCGCGGCCGAATTGGACAGGATCAGCACAGGAGCGGTCCACCAATCCTTGTTGACTCCGCCCAGCGCCAATGGGAAGCCGTAGAACGGGGTGGCATTTACGTCGCCTTGATTGGCGGCAGCGGAGAGGGTGCGCGGGTCGAGCAGGTCGACTTCGTCGCCGGCGTTGAAGTCACCGTGCACGTTGGTGGCGCCGTTGTCGGTAAACCAGATGCGCCCGAACGGGTCCACGGCGATGCCATAGGGGTTGCGCACACCACGCGCCGCGGTCTGGAAGGCGCCGATTGAGCGTTCGGCAAGCAGCCGGTCCAGCCGGGCGCGCACGATGCGAGCCGCGAATGGATTGCCGCCGGCGGCCACATTCGTAGCCAGCGTTTCTGCGGGCAGGTCACCGTCGTGAAGGACGATGATGCCGTCTGAATAGCCATCCCGCACGCCGCCGGCGGAAACATAGAGCCAGCCATCGCTGATCACGAGACCATTGTTGGCATGGAAGAGTTGACCGGCGACGGCGAAGCCGCCAGCCAGAGGTTCATACCCGCCACCGTCAACGATGCGCCCCACTTCGCCTGCCCGATTCAAGTACAGCGCGCCCCCATGCCAGGCCATGCCGGTTACACGGCTGGACTCGCGCAGGATCTCATAGTAGCTGTCCCTGGAAACACTGTCCCAGATAACGACCGAGCGGCTGGCGTGAAATGGATCGTACAGAATATTGGGATCGAAGTTGCCGGTGGCGGGATGGTCCAAAGCGATGAACAGTCTGCCATCCGGCGCAAAGGTGAGAGCGGTGATACTGTGTTGATCCTGCAGCTTCGGGGCCAGGAATTGCTCTGCACAGAAGCCGCCCTGGGGAACCAACCACGGATCGGATTCCGATGGGGCGCCCAGATTGAAGGGGGCGACGCGAATGCCTACACTACCGGCAGGAATGCCTCTCGGCGGGACGCTGGCAGCGGGGCTGGCGGCGGGGCTGGCGGGGCTGCCTTCGGTACTGTTGCTTTCGATATTGCTGCCTTCGGCGCCACTGAGATTGCCGGTTGAATTGTCTGAGGCAGGGGCAGGAACTGCACTCGTCGTCTCCACCTCCGGCAGATAGGCGGCGATCTGCTCAGCATCAGGAATGGCGGCACAGCTTGCGGCCAGGGCGAGCTGTGCGCTGATATAGGGAACAGTCCCGCCATCCTCAGCGCATTCATTCGACGCCGAGGTAAAGTCGTCGCCTGACAAACGCAGCCACATTTCTGCCTCGGGCGCGGGCCCTGTTCCCTGCTTGGTTGCGCCAGCCACAATCCATGCGTAAATCAGCGCCTTCTCGGCATCACCGAGCTCGCCCACCAGCGGCATCGCGCCGGATTGGATTTGTGTCCAGAGCTTAGATGCGTCCGGATCGCCCGGCGTCACCACCGGTCCGCTCTGACCACCATCCATCAAGGGTTCATACCCGGTCACCTGTAGCTCCCCCTGTTGCACAACAGCGCTATGACAGGCGCCGCAATTCTCTTCCAGAAGCGGCTGAATGTCCTCATCGAACCCCGGCGTGGAGATCGGAATCCGACCGACAGAACGGTCGAGGGAGACAAAAGGAAGCTCTTCATCCTGGCCGAAGATCGCATCAACCCGTACCAGGGTTCCCGCGGGCGCGCGGCCCAGGTGGCAGCCTTCCTGGTTGGGGCGGTTGCGAACATTGGCGTTGCGTTGCAGCACGGCATAAACCGGATGGCCCCCGGCAAGACAGGACAGGGCGCCTTCCATACCATGGATCAATGCAATGTCGGCGACACCCCCCATCGGATCGGGGTGGGCGGCAGGCGGCTGCGGCCAGTTTTGCTCGGGACTGACAATGTCGGCGGAGTCGACATTTTGGGCGGTATTGAAGCCGACAGGTTGGTACATGCACGCACCGAGCAACAAGGCTGCGCAGACGAGCAGTGGAATGGCGGGGAATGCAACTGGATGGCGGCGAAGACGCATTGCTAAAGAACCTGTTCGCGAAGCGGCTGGGAGGCGCCCCATCAATATGAGATGGTGCGCCAGGATGAACTCCTAATTCCTTGAGATAGAGTCGGAAACGGCAGGCTCTTCTCTCAGCGCGCGACGCGCGACGGAGATATCCAGCTGAATCTGGGCGACGAGCGCATCCAGGCTGTCAAATCGTTGCTCGTCGCGCAGGCGGGAAACGAAAGAGATAGTCAGTCGCTGCCCGTATAGTTGGCTGGATTCGCCAGTCGAGGGAAAGTCCAGCAGATGGGTCTCGATGCGGCGCTGGCGTCCGTCTACGGTGGGCCGCACGCCGATATTGGTAACGCTGGCGCGAGGATTAGTCGAACAGCCATCCGGCAGGTATGCCCAGGTCGCGTAGACCCCATTGGCGGGGATAAGCCGCTGTGGGATGGGTTGGATGTTAGCGGTGGGCACGCCGATTTCACGCCCGCGGCGCGCGCCCTCTTCGACGACGCCGGCGATCTGATAGGGCCGGCCCAGCATCTGCGCTGCATCCGATACGGCGCCGGCCAGCAGAGACTGACGGATCTGGCGGCTGTGGACCTCTCCACCCCCGCGCGCGATCGGTTCGATCACCGAAATATCATAGCCCATCTGCGTACCCAGCGCTCGCAGAAGATCGACATTGCCGCTGCGCCCCCGCCCCAGTGCAAAATCCGGCCCCACCACCAGCCGGGCAAGCCCCAGACGTTCCACGAGAACCGCCATAAACTGCTCGGGGGTCAGGCTGGCGAATTCCATGTCAAAGGGCTGAATGATCCCCAGATCAAAACCGCAGGGTTCGATCAGCCGCAGACGTTCTTGCGGCGTGGTCAAGAGGCGCAGAGGAAGATCGGGCCGCAGCACGGCCATGGGGTGGGGGTCGAACGTGAGCAGGGCAGTCTTGGCTGCAGGCGATTGGGCCGCGGCTTCTGTCTGCAAGGTGCGCAAGAGGGCCTGATGGCCCAGATGAACACCATCGAAATTGCCAATTGTCAGGAAGGTTGGGCCGGAAAACCGGAAAGATCGCAGATCGCTGCGCCAAATTCTCATCTCAAGTCAGTTTCTGGTTCTTTACGTGAGTTCCGTTTGCCACCAGGACTTTCCGACAATGTACTAGGTAGGAAGGCGGACATCTTGCCTACTCCTACGCAATAGGAGATGAGGGAAAACGCTGGTCTTCAAACTGAACGTGCATTGGTCTCCAGTGGCGGCGGGCAATAAAGAACCGGGAGCAAATTACGAAAGGCTCCCAAGATGTTGGGCAAGCCACTTTTCAGCTTTCCATACTGTGCCGTCTGCGCTGCCATCAGCCGCGCGCGCGCGTGCAATCCCCAGGAAGCGGCCGCGACGATCATAGGCGGCCGCGAGCCCAGCCCGTTGCCAACCGTCCGAACTGCGGGCGTCGGGAAGGGGCAGTAGATGGGCTGGGACGGCGCGGCTGTGCGCGATCTTCTGGCCGTGGCCCAGCCGAACCTTTTCCTCATCACTGACGGTCAGACGGGGCATGTCCAGACCGGCATCGGGGGCCAGCAGCAGGTCGCCGAGCCCGCCGGCGGCGGCCTTTTCAATTGCCGACAGATTCAACGCGTCGGCCACGGAAAACGGGCCAGCCTCCACTCGACGCAAATAGCTCAGGTGGCCAACTGTGCCCAATGCCTGCCCCAGCGCGTGTGCCAGGCTACGCACGTAGGCGCCGGCGGAACAGCGCATCCAAAGAGAAATCTGCGTGGGCGGCGCGAAGGAAAGGAGCTTGAGCTCGAAAAACGTAACATCCCTTGGCGCTACTTTCACCGTCTCACCGCGCCGGGCTTTGCGATGCAGGCTCTCACCGCCCTGCTTCAATGCCGAGTAGACGGGCGGCACCTGGGCAATCTGGCCCCGGAAGGCAGCCAGAGCATCCTCCACGTCTTGGGCGGTCAGGCGTGGAACTGAGGCGCGGGCGACCGTGCGACCGACAGCGTCGTAAGTATCGGTGGCATGTCCCAGTGTGACGCGGGCCTCGTATGTCTTGTCATGTCCCTGATAGTACTCCGCCAGTCGGGTGGCAACGCCCAGGCACAGTACGAGCAGTCCGCTTGCCATTGGGTCCAGTGTGCCGGTGTGGCCGATGCGTCTTTGTCGACTCCAGCGCCGGACGCGCTGCACAATGTCGTGGCTGGTAGGCAACTCTGCGGAAAGCGGCGCATCGACGCCCGCTGGGGAGCGTGGACGACCCGGCTTATCGACAAGAAGAATCCCGTGTAGATCGGTCATGGCACCGGTTAGTGGATAGTGAATAGCGCAGTTTTCTGTCCTCTAACCACAGTCGACATCAGTCGTTTGGCGGCGCAACTCGTGCAGGGATGCTACAACGCGGGCCGAGACCTCCTGCAACCTGCCTGCGATGGTGCAGCCAGCTGCGGGTGGATGTCCACCGCCGCCGAAAGCAAAGGCGACCTGGCTCACGTTGAACCCCGGTTTGGCGCGAAAACTACATTCGATCAGTTCTTGTCCATTTTTGGCAAAGCGTTGGGCAAAAGTAGCGCTGATATCGGCCTCGCGCACCGTTACAAGGAAGTTGGCCAGACCATCGCTCTGATGAATTTCGACACCACTGCGCTGACGGTTCTCGGCGCTGAGAGTGGCCCAGATGATGCCATCTTCCATTTGCACATTGTCCAGACCGGCCCCCCACAGCTTTACGAGGCTGAATGATCTGCTGTCCAGAGTGTTGCGAACGATATGGTCCAGGTCTGCGCCGGCGTTCAAAAGCCTCAAGGTCGCCTGCAACTCCTTCGCACCGGTATTGGCCGTCCGGAAGCAGAGTGTATCGGTCACGAGGCCGGTCAGCAGCGAGACAGCTATCTCCTCAGTTAACGGCACATCCAGGGTATCGGCCAGGCACACAAGCATCTGGCATGTGGCTGCACAGCCATTATCCACCCAGTTTTCGGTACCGAAAAGCGTATTGGTAATGTGATGATCTATGACTACGAGGGGGATTTGATTGTGGATTTCAGGACTGTAGACGGTGCCCATACGGTCAATGCTGGACGTGTCCAGGCAGACGATGAGATCGTAATTGTGGGCGACTTCGGCCGGTCCCATGATCATCTCCGCCCCGGGCAGAAACTGAAAATCCGACGTAATTTCGTCCTGGAGAGCCAGAGTGGGCCGTTTGCCCAGCGCGCGCAAGATGCCGCCCAATCCGAGCAGGCTGCCGACCGCGTCGCCGTCCGGGCTTACATGGCTGATGCAGAGGATATGGTGGCTGGATTCCAGGAGGCTGAGCAGGAGAGGGGGCGGCTCAACCGGGACTCCCTCTCGGCCGCAGGCGGCACCCTGCTTGCGCAGGGACGCATTAAGGGTCATGCATCCTCTTTCTGAGCATTGAAGGTGGAGAAATCCTGGGAAGAGAGTGAAGAGGAGGGAGGTGAAAGAGAGTCCCTCTCATAGTCAACATCCTGCTGGCGTAGCTCTCGTTCCTCGGCAATGCTCTGCAAAAGTACATCCACCCGAGCGGCCTGGTCGGGGGTATCGTCGTAGTAGAAGATCAGTTCCGGCACAGCGCGGAACGTTAAGCTCTGGGCCAATTGGCGTCGCAGGAAAGGAGCGGCTTTTTTCAGTCTGGCGAGGACAACAGTGCTCTGGATGTCGCTGTCCTGGTGTATATAGACCTTGGCCACACGCAGATCGCGACTGACCACGACGTTCGTCACCGCCAACAGTTCCAACGCCGGGTCATCCAGTTCGTTGCCGATCAAAATAGAAAGTTCCTGATAGAGCAGTTCTGCTGCCCGCTCCTGACGAATTGTCGTCGTCATAGTTAAAATGCCGTCAGTTCCTCATTTTCGGTTGCCAGGCACTCGAACCCACTATAAACGATAAACCGAAAACCAGAAACTATTATCGCACCTGTTGTCTTTCGAAAACTTCAATGATATCGCCTTCCTGGAGATCTGAATTGACACCGGCCAGATTGATGCCGCACTCATACCCGGCCCGCACTTCGGTGACGTCTTCGGTAAATCGCTTGAGATTTTCGACGGAAGTGGTGATGATGGTTGTGTCGTTGCGGATCAGCCGCGCCTGGCTGTTGCGTTTGACAACTCCGTCCAGCACCATGCAGCCGGCAATCAGGCCGCCGCGACGCACGCGGAACATCTGGCGCACCTCGGCATGACCACTGACCACCTCTTCGAAGATTGGGTCCAACATGCCGGTAAGCGCCTGTTCCACATCTTCGATCAAATTGTAGATGATCTGATAGTGTCGAATCTCGACGCCGGACTGTTCCGCGCGCACCAGAGCGGCCTTGTCTATGTTGACGCCAAAACCGATGATGATCCCTTGACTGGTTTCAGCGAGCATGACGTCAGACTCAGTGATGTCACCAACAGCCGATTGCATGATTCTTACCTTGACCTCATCGTTGTCAAGCAGTTCCAAGCTGTGAACAATGGGGGCCAGCGATCCTTGGGCATCGGCCCGCAGGACGATGTTGAGCGTTTCGGCTTCTCCGCCTTCGACGCGCGCGAACATATCCTCCAGGGTCATTGGCAGGTGCGTAGTTGTCTGGGTAGCGCGCGCGGCCTCATTCTGCCGTTCGGTAGCAAGCGCGCGCGCCGCTCTATCGTTCTTCGTAACGGTAAAGACCTCGCCGGCGTCGGGAACGCCATTTAATCCCAGAATAATGGTCGGCGTGCTGGGTCCGGCGATTTTCAGCGGATTCTTCTCGTAGTCGAACATCGCCTTGACACGTCCCCAGTTTTCGCCGACGACCACGGAATCCCCTCGTTTCAGGGAACCGTTCTGCACGAGCAGGGTTGCCGTGATCCCACGTTGTTTATCCAGTTCGGCCTCGATCACCGTGCCGACACACTGACCATTGGGATTGGCACTGTGTTGGTCGAGTTCGGCGACGACCAGGATATTCGCCAACAGGTCGTCGACACCGTCACCGTTGAGTGCGCTGATGGGCACAGTGATGGTTTCGCCGCCCCATTCCTCCGGCATCAGGTCTTCAGTCGACAGATCCTCCATCACGCGATTTATGTTGGCGTTGGGCTGATCGATCTTGTTGATCGCGACGACAATCGTCACTCCGGCTGCCTTGGCATGGCTGATCGCCTCTCGCGTCTGCGGCATGATGCCGTCGTCGGCGGCCACGACGAGGATAGCCATGTCCGTGACCTGCGCGCCGCGTGCGCGCATCGCTGTGAAGGCCTCGTGGCCGGGAGTATCCAAGAAAGTGATTTTTCTGCCGTCGACGTCCACCTGGTAGGCGCCGGTATGCTGGGTGATGCCGCCGGCCTCGGAATCAACCACGTTGGCGCGACGGATACGATCCAGCAGTGTTGTTTTGCCATGATCGACGTGCCCAAGGACAGCCACGACCGGAGGCCTTGGCAGAAGATTTTTTTCCGCCTCTTCGGCCACAATTTCCTGGATCATCACCCGTTGTTTGGGTCTTCGATCCTCGTCGGGCGCCTGCTCCGGCAACTCGTCCTCTACGACCGGCCACAGCACTTCGATGCCGAGCTCTTCACCGACGATAGCGGCTGTATCATGATCCAGAGTTTGATCGATCGGCGCCATAATGCCGAACTGCATCAGGACTTTGATGAGATCGATCGGGCTGCGATCCATTCGTTCGGCCAATGCGCGGACGGTGACATAGTCCTCCACAATGATGGAAGAAGGCAGCCCAGCGTCTTCACCATTGGAGGCGTCATCGGCCGGGCTGTCATTCTGGATTTGCATTGGATCTTTCGTTGCGGTTGTCATTTCCCCATTCCTTTCGTCGATAGCTTCCGGTTGCCAGTTTTACACGACGGCGCGCGAATGAAAACTGACAACAAGAACCTCCCTCTGAACACAGAGGGGCGGAAGCTGAGAAGCGTTCACGCTCCAAGTTGCGTGCTACTGCTCAAACTTTACACAAATTTTTGGTTGGGATGGGAAGCGTGCACAGATGTATGCGGAGAAGGTTAAATGCGGGGAGCCAAGAGGCGCTTTCGGTGGACAGATTAGTCGTTACACAACCATCTCTCGCTTCCCGGTAGCCTTCCCCCTCTCCATCCCAAACTGCAGTACAGCCAATGTTAGCCCACTATACCGACACATGTCAGGGAGCGGGCAATCGGCTTATGTTCATCGGATTTTCCCTGTCAATCAGCGAATGTGCTCTTAGTTTGAAAACCTGCTATTTGCATTGTGCAAGTACAGGTGAAACGCGTGCGATAGAACCACAGACCTCTTCTTAATCATACAGTTCACGGTCCTGACAGACCGCGCGAAAAGTCGAAATTGGAGGAGAAGTTCTCAGTCGCTGAAGAGTAACTGGTGGACCTGCCCTCTTCCTCCTCGCTACCCGGTCTCGTCCGATACCGGCAAGATTGTTGCCACGGACGCAGAAAGGGTCATCAGGTTTTCGGCGCTGATTTTTGTTCGCAACGCTTTCTGAATCAACGAACCTGTCAGCGCTCTTTCCCAACAGTTGGTCTGCGGGTGGACATATGCGCCGCGGCCGGCCTTTTTGCCGGTCTCATCCAAGACGATGCCGTCTGCAACCCGAACCAGACGAATCAGGGCGCGCTTTCCATCTGACTCCCGGCAGGCAATGCACATCCGTTGGGGGGTCTGGATGGCGCCCCGTTTCTGTTTCGGTTCCCTTGCCCGTTTTGTCATCTTCGGTGTAACACGCTGGGTGAAGTCTGGCGGGCACGATTCACGAGCTACCAGCCACCCTAGACGTTAAACTCATCTTCGTCGAATTCGTCCAAGTCGACGTCGAGCCCCCGTGACCCAAGCGCTCGCTGGCGTTTTGGCTGCCGCTTCGGTGTTGTCGGGCTGCCGCGGCGAGCCTTACCCCGTTTGCTTTCCTGCTCGTCGCTTTCTTCATCGGGCTCTTCGGTTGCAACCGGAGAATCGAGCAGTTCAGGGGGCACTTCCAGATCGTCGGGTGAACCGATCAAGGGGCCCGAACCGCCTCCCTGCTGGCGAGCGGCCATACGCTGGCGCAACATGTCGGCTGTAATTACCTGGGGCAACTCTTCAGGTCTGAGCGGACGTTCCAACAGGGATTCTTCCTCTGTTGTTTCCGCCGGCAATTCTGAGGGTTGAAGGGTGGGCAGTTCACTCTCTTCCACCGCGTCAGAGCTTTCGTCGCTCTCTTCATGGGTCTCGGTCTCATCCTCCAACGTCTCGCCGAAGGCAAACGGCTCCGGTTCTGGAACGGCAATATCGTCGAAGGAAGTAATAGGCGGTTCTTCGCCCTGGACAGCAGCCGCCGCCCGATCGAACGCGCTCAATGCCTCCTCTACGTCGACGCCAAGGCCGCGTTCTTCGTCCTGCGGTGGCAAGGATTCGGGCCACTCAGCCGCTGTACTCTGATCGGCCGTTCTGTTTGCTTCATCGCGTCGCTGCAGCAGCGCAGCGGCCTGGCGGAAGGTATCTTCGCTTGTCGCGGATTCATCTTTGTCGCGCAGAATCTTCTCCGCCATACTGAGCAGATCTTGTTCACCGGCCGCCAATTGCGCCTGTTCGGCCGCCAGCAGGTCCAATCCTTCGGCATGGGCTTCGGTTTCGCTCTTGATGTCGATGCGCCATCCCGTCAGTTTGGCTGCCAGACGGGCATTCTGCCCCGCCTTGCCAATGGCCAGGCTGAGTTGTCGATCCGGCACAATTACGATGGCCGTCTTGATGTTGCTGGCTTCCTCGAGGATCACACTCTGAACTTTGGCCGGCCCGAGCGCGTTGGAAATATAGGTGCGCAGATTGCCGCTCCACTCGACGACGTCGATTTTTTCGCCGGCCAGCTCGGTTACTATGTTTTGGATACGCATGCCGCGCATGCCGACACAACTGCCCACCGGGTCGACGCCGGGCAGCGTCGCCATAACTGCTACTTTGCTGCGTGCGCCGGGCTCGCGGGAAATGGCCTTGATCTCGACGGTGCCATCCCGCACCTCCGGGATCTCCTGTTCCATGAGGCGGCGGAGAAGATCGCGATGGGTACGACTCAGCTTGATCATCGGGCCGCGACTGCTGCGGTGCACATCCACCACATACAGACTGATATAGTCTCCCCGACGCAGATTCTCAGACGGAATCTGCTCCTCGCGGGGCAGAAGGTTCTCGTGTCTGTCATCGATCAGAATGGTGACGGCGCCGGAGACGAGATCGATGCTGCGAACCTGGGCAGTGATCGTCTCACCAACTTTGTGGACAAAGTTTTCGTAGACAGTGTCTCGTTCAGCCTCCCGAATGCGTTGCAGGATCACCTGTTTGGCGGTCTGGGCGGCAATACGGCCGAAGTTGTCGGGCGTATTCTGCACTAGAACGACATCGCCCAATTCAGTAGCCGGCTCCACAGTTTTGGCATCGTCTAACAAAATTTCGGTATTCGGGTTGTGGATATCTTCGACCACCTCTTTCTCCGCGAACACCTTCATCTCGCCCGACGCGCGGTCCACCTGGGCCGTCACATTGGCGACGGAGCCGTAGTTGCGCTTGTAGGCTGAAATGAGCGCAGCCTCGATTGCGTCGAAAATCACCTCATTGTCGAGGTCTTTATCAACTGCAACCTGATTGATCCCAGCGATCAGTGCTTTAGACATTTTTGTTCAACTACTCCTGAAAACTTGACACCTCAGCACGTTGGCCGCCGCCAGATGTCCGGGCGATGAAGACGTCAGCAGACGAAAACACAGAGGCAGGCAGACAAGCGCTCCGAACAGGTATTGCGGGCAACGAGCCCGTAGAACAAGAAAAGTGGGCAGAACCCACTTCGGACCTACGATTCTATCAAAATCGTACACGCTAACGACAGTTGGCTACAAGTATAGCAGATTGTGGGGCAGAGGGCAATCTGGATTTCAGAGGGCCTCAATTCGAAGATGGAATTCTCTCTATATTACGTAGGCTACTCTAAATGGCTACCTGCACGGGCGTCCGGCGCCCCACGTTACGGCACCTCCGTTCCCTCGTCGAGGATAGCCAGGTATCGGTCGTACACGAATAACCGGTCACGGCGTTTCCCCGTGATCTCACGCGCAATGCCGTGCTCGACGAGCAACTCCATCGCCCTGGTAGCGGTGGGGAAGGAGAGCGTCGTGCGCTTGCAAACTTCGGACAGGGGCAGGACCGGCCGAGCCTTCAGTGCCTCATGCACGCGCACGGCTGAGCCGGCGCGGCGTCCGGTCTTTTCAAGGCGATCGTGGTTTTCCTGGAACATCTGGGCGATCTGTCGGGCAACATCGACAGCGCCTGTGGCCGTCACCTGTACACCTTCAAGGAAAAAGGCGAGCCATTCCTCCCAGTCACCACTATGGCGCACGTAGTTGAGCAAGTCGTAGTATCTGTCCCTGTGCTGTTTCAAATAGAGGCTCAGATAGAGGAGCGGCTCACGCAGCACGCCAGCCTGGCACAACAGCAATGTAACCAACAGTCTGCCGACACGGCCGTTGCCATCGAGGAAGGGATGAATGGTCTCGAACTGCACGTGAGCAAGGCCGGCGCGCAACAGCAAGGGCAGCCCGTCCTCTCTGGCGTGGACGAAGCGTTCCAGTTCGGCCATGCAGTCGGGCACGACACGATGCGGCGGCGGCACAAAGTCAGCGTTGCCAGGCCGCGAGCCCCCAATCCAGTTCTGGGAGCGGCGGAACTCGCCGGGCGTTTTGTCGCTGCCCCGTCCCCGTGACAGCAGCACGCCGTGTATCTCGCGCAGTAGGCGGTTCGACAGAGGGAAACCTTCCTTCAGGCGGCGCAGACCATGCTCAAGCGCGGCCACGTAGTTCGAGACTTCGACCACATCATCAAGCGGAACGCCGGGCGCTTCCTCCAACTCGTAGAGCAGGAGGTCAGACAACGAAGACTGCGTTCCTTCGATCTGAGAAGAAAGCACGGCCTCCTTGCGTACGTATGCATATAGAAAAAGTGTCTGGTCCGGCAGGAGAGTCGTGACGCCGTCGAGACGCCCCAAGGCCAGCAGCGCCGCTTCAAGCATCTGTTGCAGCGGGCCGTCCAGGACCAGTGAGGGCTGCGGTGGCAGAGGCAGCGGGATAAAGGCGCGTACCTGCTCGTCTCCGGTTATCGTAACTTCGTAGCTGCCGATTTCGCCGCGCCGCATGGCCGCCAATCCCTTATTAACGTTACTTGCATAACGGATTTCACTATTAACGTTTAGGGGCCTAAACGTTAATAGCAAGAGGGAGTATAACACTCTGAGAGGCAGATGAGGAACTTCCCACGTCGGCGAAGAGCGTCCACGTAGGCAATGCTTGCAGCTATCTCGTCCACTCACGTCAATTCAGTCCCGGAATCCAACCAGGTCCAGGACGGCTCCGATCAGCCCTCTCACTTTCCCTCGGTTGAAACAGTTGACCCCGAAGTCGTGCGCGACAGCGTCACTGCATTTCCCCGTTCCAGGGTCAGATCGGAATTTCTTTCATAATTCAGCGCGAATCCACCAAGATCCCCTTGACATTCTAGAACATATGTGCTAATATGTCCAGAACATGACCTCGCGGCCCGGCAAAAGCCAGTCTCCACCGCAGGCAAAAAGCTCGACCTGACAACAAGGAGCGACCCGTGAAAAACGACATCGCCAAAACCTCGATCGGACGTGTAGCCCTCCTCTCCTCAAGACCGATTCTGGCGCTGGTGGCCGCCATGTTCGTGGCCGACCTGCTGGGGAGCATGGGGTGGGTGCAGGGGCGAATCCAGGGGGACACCCTCTTTTACGTGTTCAACAACCCAATCTCCAACTGGGGCGTCATGATGACGATGCTGATCTGGATGTTGACCACCGGCATCCAGATGGTGTCGAGCGGCATGGCCTACCGCGCCAAGACGAACCCTTACATGGCCGGCGTGGGCTTCTACATCTGGCTGTTCGGCTCCATCCTCGGCCGCAAGAGCCTCAAGTTTAACAGCGCCAACTACGGCTCTGTCTTTACGATCGAGTACGGCAAGCTGGCCAAAGAGTGGTCGGGGATGTCCTTCCTGATCGCGCTCTACTGGCCGTCCCAGATCTTCGACATGGCGACCGACGCCAGCTTCTACCTGACCACGCCGCTGCGGGCATTCCACCTGTTCTTCGCCTTCTCGTCACTGGTCTCGGAGCAGCTGGCTTACATGGCCAGCGCCGCCAAATCGCTGGGCGACGAAGCGCTGGAGGAGATGCGTGGCTACCTATAGAACGCTGTTGCAGCAGGACCGCGGCTGGGGTCTGTTCTGTCAGATGTCGGTTGCGCCGCTGGTTGCCGGCACACTGGAGTGGCTGGTGGCGATCGGAGCCTGCTGGTTTATCGGCGCACCTTACGCGGCGCCGTGGACGTGGCTGGCGCACTTGGCGGCAGCCTATCCGCGGGCCGGCGCGGCAACCGGGCTGCGGATGCTCTCGCTGGCTTGGGCGGGCTGGGAATTTATGCGCACCGGCATGGAGTGGGGCGTGCTCACCCCATACCTGTGGTTCGTGTTAATCTCCGCGCTGGCCGCAGCGCCCCACCGCTGGGGTGTGTGGGCGGCGCGCATCGCCGTGCATGGCCTGGCCCTCTGGTTCATCCTTCAGATGGACCACATCTCCGGACTGATCGGCCTCGTAGGACTACTCCTGCTCCTGATCTGACCTGCAGTTATCAGTTTCCAATAAACATTGAACAGCAACTGGCAACTGGCAGCCGCCAGTCATCAGCCAGCTGGCACGGCCTTCGGCATGACGACCTCGTAGCCTTGGCGGTTGTTGGCCGATTCACGCGCCCACAAACAGGTCAGGGCGCTGAGTATGCCGGCGTCAATCGGACTGCGGGAGGGCCGCCGGTCGCGCATCGCCATCAGGAAATCAAAGCTCAACTCGCGGTCGCCGCCGAAGTGGGGCATGTCCCCGCTAAAGTCGATCGTCTCCACCACTGGCGATGTGTGACTGAAGATCTTGATAAAGTTCTCATTCCAGTTGAACTCGATGATGCCGCGATAGCCGTAGAGGCGGGCGCCGCGACGGGCCCCGCGATAGCGGGTAAAGAAGTTCTGCGTGTAGCTCGCCTGGACGCCATTTTCGTATTCCAACATGCAGGTGCCATTATCCTGCAGCTGATGTCCCTCGGAAAAGACACAAAACTGATCGTCGCGGTAGACCTGCTCCTCGGCAAAGCGGACGCGGCCGCCTTCAAAGCCGGTGCGGAAGCGCACGAACGGGCTTTCCGGGCATGTCTCCTGCTCCGGGCAATCCTTGCACTGCAGATCCCAAGGTTTGTCGCCGCCGTAGACGCGGCGGGAGTTCATCGCACTCAACCAGCGCGGGCGCGCGTCGACAAGGTAGTTGATATAGTCGACGTCGTGGGTGAATTTCTGCAGCCATAGCCCGCCATCCAGGTCGTAGTTGCGGTACCAGCTTCTGAAATAAACGCTGCCGTAGCCGACATCGTTGAACGCGACCACCTGCTCGATACTGCCCACTTGGTCCGATTCGATGATCTCCCGCACCTTTTGGGCGACCGGGCTGAGCCGCAGCGGGAAAGAGACCACGGTGGGCGCACTGTAGTCCTTATAGGCCGCGTGCAGACGGCGCACCTCGTCGAACGTGATCGCGACCGGCTTTTCCAGGAAGAGCGGGAGCTGCGTGGGCGCTACTTTGAGTGCCATCTCCGTGTGCAGATTGCAGCGGGTCCCGATCATGATGCCGTCCAGCTCGTCGGCCTGGGCCAGCAGTTCGTCTGCAGAGTTGTAAAAACGGGCGTCGGCGAGAAGGGGATCGTTGGCGGCCTGGATGCGTTCGCTGCCCGGGTCGGCGACGGCCGTCACCTGGTAGGGGATGTCGAAAATATCCAGGCCTTTGGCCATGCCTGCGATGCGGCGGCCATATCCGATGATACCTACGCGTAACATGATGGTTCCTTTCGAGATTTTCGCATTCTTTTATGGATTGTCACTGAACGATGCTGCTCGGAAACATTTTGTTGCAAACGTCTCAACCCTCTTCACCCAAGTGAGCCAGCACCGCGGCGCCGGTGCGTATGCCGGCGATGAAACGCTCCACCTCCAGGTTCTCATTGGGGGCATGATTAGCCTCGTCGTGGTTTGCGTAGGGCGTGGTGAAGGAATGCACGCCCAGTATTTTGGTCCAGGCATAGTCGGGCAGGCTGCCTCCCATCGCCGGGATGAGGAGGGGATCGGTGCCTTGGGCGGCGCGGAAGGCCTGCTGCAACGGGCGCGTGAAGGGCGAGTCCAGCGGCGTGCGCGACGGCTCCATACCACCCTGACGGATCACCTCTACTTCGGGGGCGTGCTGACTGACATGCGCCTCCACCTTGTCCAGGATTTCGTCGACGCGCTGGTTTTCGACCAGGCGCATGTCGCATTTCACCGTCGCCTGGTGGGGCAGCACCGTCTTCGTTCCCGGCCCTCCGTAGCCGCTATGGAAGCCGTTGACGGTGAAGGTCGGCCACGCGGCCAGGCGGTCGAAAAAGGGTCGTTCCTGCGGTTCATCCAGGCGCGCAAGGCCGGCGCCTTCCATGACTGCTGCCACATCAACCGGCAGGGCATCCAAGGCCCCGCGTTCCAACTCGCTGAGCGGCGCGACGTTGTCGTAGAATCCGTCGACGGTGATGGCGCCGCGGCTATTCTTCATCGTGGCGAGCAGATGCACAAGTGTCCAGATCGGATTAGGGGCAACGCCGCCCCAGTTGCCGGAATGAAAATCCCGCTGCCCGTGCGTCACGCGCAGTTCGAAGGAAGCGATACCGCGCGGCCCGAACTTAATGCAGGGCTGGCCACTCTCGTGGACGGGGCCGTCGGCGGTGATCACCAGGTCGGCGTCGGCGAGCAGGGCGCGGTGGGCGCGCACGCAGTCGCTGATATGAGGACTGCCGATCTCCTCCTCGCCCTCCAACAGGACGATGACGTTGCAGGGCAGGCCGCCGGTGACCGCCAGCCAGGACTCAATCGCCAGAAGCTGGGCCAGATGCTGCCCCTTGTTGTCGCCCACGCCCCGCCCCCAGATGCGGCCATCGCGTATTTCCGGTTCGAATGGCGGCGACAGCCAGGCGTCCAGGGGATCGGGCGGCTGCACGTCGTAATGGCCGTAGAGCAGTGCGGTCGGCGCCTGCGGACGCTGTCTGTGGCGGCCGTATACGAAAGGCCAGCCCGTGCCTTCCAGCAACTGCGACTCCATGCCCAGATCCTGCAGGTAGCTGAACAGAGAGTCAGCCGTCTCCCTGATGCCGACCCCGTGGGCGCTGATGCTGGGCTGGGCGACATAGGCCAGCAAGCGGTCGATAAACTGCTGCTGGTGGGCGTCGACGTAAGCGAGTACCTGTGCCAGGCCGTTGGGTTGATTGTCCGTTTCAGGCATCGGGATCCCCCTGAGAGGGCGTGCGCCTTGCTCATTCATACACTTTTCATCGCGTGATCGGCATGAAAAGTGTGTCCAGCGCTGTTGGTGCGGCCGTTTGCGCTTTTCAATAATATCTGATGATATATTGAGGTGGGAATGACCGGATTCTACAGTATGTACAGCGGATGTCAACTTTAGTGGTCAGAGGCCAGCCGCTACACTGACCGCTGATCACAGTATGTACAATATGGAGTTGTCTTATGAGATTAGGCGTTGTCGGCATGTTGCCCTCTGATCCTGCGGAGATCAGCCTTCCGCATCTGACTGCGATTCGGGCGTTGAAGTTGACCGGAGTTGGTCTCTCCGTCTCTGCCAGCGGTTCGCCGTCGGCTTCTGCCCCCGTCTGGCAGCGGGTGCGGCGGCTCTTCGCCGACGAGGGCATGGACATTGTGCAGGTCGGGATCGGCTTCCGGGACTGTCTGTTCGACCCGGAAGAGGCGACGCGCGCGCGTCTGCTGGAGGATATTCGCCGCGGACTTGGGGTTGCGCACGAGTTGGGCGGCCATGCAGCGTTGATCCGCACTGGCAGCCTCAGCCCCAATGGCTCCTACAGCCCCCACCGGGAAAATCACCGGCCAGGGCGCCGCGCGCTGTTGCTGGAATCTTTACGCTGGTTGGCGGAGGCTGCCGAATCGATCGGTCAGACCATCGCCGTCGAAACGCATCTGTCGACGATTATGAACTCACCGGAGTACAACCGCGCCATCATTCGTGACGTGGGCAGCCCGCGGATGCGGGTGGTGATGGACTACGTCAATCATTTCCAGGCACTGTACCAGGTGTATGACAGCAGGACGCGTCTGCGGCATATATTTGACTGCATGGGGCCGATCAGTTCGCACGGGCACTGTAAGGATATCAGCGTGCGAGACGGCTTCGTAACCCATATGGACGAAGAGATTCCGGGCGAGGGAGAGTTGGACCTGGGGACCGCGCTGCGCCTGTGGCATGAAGAGCATCCCGACGGTTACATGATGCTCGAACACCTGCCGAACGAAAAATATCCTCTGGCCGCGGCCAATGTGCATCGGATTTTGGAGAAGGAGAGGATTCCGGTGTATTAAGCCGTCTTGACAGTGGGAACCCGCTCTTGCAGCGCGAGCAGAGAGAGGGGCGGGATTATTCCTGTCGAGTTCCTAATACTACAACCGCACATTGATAAGATAGGGTTCCTGCGGCGATAATGAGAGCAAGCAAGCTGAGCTGGAGGAGCTATGGAACTGAGCGAATTGGACAGATGGGCGGACGAATTTGAAGCGTTTCACAGTCGGTTTTCCTCGTTGTTTGGACGTAGAGAGGTACAACAGCAGGCGGTAAAGTATGTGCAAGGGTTGGTGTCGCCGGTGGAACGGAAGAATGGCTGGCAGTTGGCGGAAGCGGTGGGCGACAAGAGGCCGGATGCGACGCAACGATTGCTGTACAAGACGAAGTGGGATGCAGAAGCGGTGCGAGATGCGTTGCAGCGATTTGTGATAGAGGGGTTCGGCGATGCGGAAGGCATCGGGGTGGTCGACGAGACGGGATTTCTCAAGAAGGGGGTAAAATCGGCGGGTGTACAGCGTCAGTATAGTGGAACGGCAGGCAAGGTGGAGAACTGTCAGTTGGGCGTGTTCCTGACCTATGCGACGACGCAGGGACATACCTTTCTGGACCGACGGCTCTATCTGTCTGCGGAATGGTGTGCGGACAGAGAGCGCGGTAAAGAAGCGAAAGTGCCTGCCGACGTCGGATTTGCCACCAAGTCTGAACTGGCGGCTGCGATGTTGCGCCATGCGTGGCGGCTGGGTGTGCCGATGCGCTGGGTGACGGCAGACGAGGTCTACGGTGAGGCGCGTGCGCTGCGATATGCGGTGGCCGAAAGTGGTCGTTGGTATGTGTTTGCTGTGGGGGTCCAGAACAGCGTATGGCTGGTGCGTCCAGAGGTAGGCGTCCCTGCCTGGAAGGGAAACGGTCGCAAACCTTTCAAAGCGCGCGTTCTTGATGAAAGCGCACGACCGGTACGGATCCCCGCGGTGGTCGCATCCTGGCCTGACAGCCGTTGGCAACGTCTGCAGGTCGCGGCAGGGGAAAAAGGAGCTCGCATCTATGACTGGGCCTGCCAACGGGTCGTAGAAAATCAAGACCAGATGCCGGGACGGGACAGTTGGCTCCTGGTGCGACGTTCGCTGACCAAGCCGCACGAATGCGCCTACTTTCTCTCCAATGCGCCGCCTGACACTGCGCTGCTGACCCTGGCCCAGGTCGCCTCGACTCGCTATACCATTGAACAGTGTTTCGAAGAGGCCAAAGGCGAAACCGGCCTCGACCACTATCAGGTGCGCTATTGGCCCAGTTGGTATCGACACATTACACTCTCGATGATGGCACATGTATGGCTCGCCTGGCTCCGTCTCAGACGCAACCAGAAAAAGGGGGGCTTGAATCCTTTCTGGCCGAGTTGAGCGTGCCTGAAATCAGGCGTCTGCTCGAAATCGCCTTGCCCTTGCCACCTCGTTCGCCCCCCTTACGGCTTGCCTGGTCCATCTGGCGCCGCGCCAGACGACATCAAGCTCGTCAATGTCACTGCAGACGCCTCTCTCAACTCTCTGTCATTCCATCCCTATTGCAACCACCTTAAATGCGGTTGTAGTACTAACCACTATTCACTAAACTCATCGCTCCCGGTAATGGCCCGCGTCGGCCAGCGTCGGGCTTTGCGGCATTCCGCTAACCAGCTCCCCGTTCTGGACAAACCCCTCTTCGCGGCCATCCAACTCCGCCATTAGCCGCTGGCGCCAGAAGGCCACGCGCTGCGGTCGCGTTGTCGAGAGGTCACTCAGTTCCGTTGGGTCCTCCTCCAGGTCAAACAACAGCTCGCGACCTGTCTGGCTAAACCAAACATACTTCTCCCGCCCGTCGGTCAGCCACTGGTTGGAATCTTTTTGCAGGAAATGCTCGCCGTGCAAATGCTCGCGCCAGCCGCCGGTTTCGCCGCGGGTAAGAGGAAGGATGCTGCGGCCGTCGACGTGGGCGGGCGTATCGCAGCCGGCGAGGTCGCAGAATGTCGGCAGCAGATCGCGTAGCTCGACGACCTGATGCACCTGCCGCAGCGGGTCATCCGCCCGCCCCGACTGGTGGTGTGGGCTGCCCACGCGCGGCAGCCGCAAAATAAATGGCAGGCGCGCCGAACTGTCGAAGGGATAGCCCTTGGCCACATGGTTGTGATCGTAGAGCATCTCACCATGGTCCGAGGTGAATACGATGGCAGTGTTGTCGAGTTCGCCGTTCTCAAACAGCGCCTGGAACACGCGGTTGAGGCTGTAGTCGATATGGCTGATCTGGGCATAGTACGCCCGCCGCGCGTAGTCGCGTTGGGCCGCATCGGTCGGGATCGGGCTGTCCAGCCCCCGCACCGGTAGAGAATCGGGCGCCCAGTCTCCCATGATGGGGTCCGGCAGCGGCTTCGTCATGTAGCGGTCCATGAAAGCTTCCGGCGGGTCCAGCGGCGGGTGCGGCCGGTGGTAGGAGAGCATCAGGAAGAACGGTTTGGTCGGATCGCGGCGGCGCAGAAAGTCGATGCCCATTGTCGTGACCCAACTGGTCGGGTGCAGCATCTCGTCGTAGACCCAGGGCCGCGCGGCATAGCCGTTGCAGCCGACGCCGGTGTCGATGTAGTCGGCCTGCGGGCCGAGCTGCTCGCGCAGCCACGGCGTATAGTCGTCAACCAGCCCGTAGTCGTCACGCTTGGAACGTTCGCGGTGCAGATAGCCGTCGTGAAGGACGACGTTGTGGAAACCCATCAAATTGCGCGAGGGGTGGGTGTGCATCTTGCCGACGCATTGCGTATGGTAGCCGGCATCCGCCAGCAGGCCGGGCATCGTGCAGTCGTAGTGCCAGTCGATCTGGTCGTTATAGCCGACGAAGCCGGTATGGCGCTGGTTGAGACCGGTGAAGATTGTCGCCCGCGCCGGCACGCACGTGGGCGTGGCCGCATAAGCCTGCGTGAAGTTGATGCCTTCACGGGCCAGTCTGTCCAGGTGGGGTGTCTCAGCGACGGGGTGGCCGGTCAGGCTCAGGGCGTCGGCGCGCCACTGGTCTACGCAGATGAAGAGGATGTTGGGCCGGCTGTCGGTTGGCATAGTTCTTCACCTTGGTCTGTGAATTTGAGGTTGTTGCGCGAAAACGCCGCCGGTCAGGACAGGCCGCTAACCGCTAGCTACTGCTCTTACCCTTTTAGGCCGGTGATGGAGATGCCCTCGACGAAGGTTCGCTGGACGAAGAAGTAGAGAATGATGACCGGCGCGACCACGGCGGTGCTGGCCGCCATCATGTAGGGCCACATCAGCTCTTCCGAGAACATGGTGCGGAACTGTTGCAGGCCGAGCGCGATCGGATATAAGGACTCGTTGTTGAGATAGATCAGCGGTCCGATATAGTTGTCCCAGGCGAACATGAACTGGAGCAGGCCGATGACCGCCAGCGCGGGTTTGGCCAGGGGCAGAATGATGCGGATGAGGATGCCCAGTTCGGTGCAGCCGTCGACGCGGGCTGCGTCGGAAAGTTCGCTGGGGATGGTGAGGAAGAACTGGCGCAACAGGAATGTGTAGTAGGCATTCACTCCAAGAAAAGTCGGTACGATGAGAGGTAAGTACGTGTTGAGCCAGCCAAGATTCTTGAAAGTGAGGTAGAGCGGAATCATGCGCACCTGGAACGGGATCATCATCGTCGCAAGGCAGATGATGAAGAAGATGTCGCGTCCGGGCCAGCGGATGCGGGCGAAGCCGTAGGCGACCAAGGTGTTGGAAAGCAGCGCGCCGGCCACCGCGCCCAGGGCATATTTCAGCGTGTTAAAGGTATAGATGCCGAAGGGGCGGGAGGAGAGCGCCTCCGGGTAGTTGACCAGGCGCACAGGATTTGGGATCCAGATGGGCGGCACAGTGTAGACCTGCGGGTCGGTCTTTAAGGAAGTCGAGAGCATCCACAAGAGTGGACCGGCGAAGACGAGGGCAAGAACGACCATGAGTATATAGAAGAGCGCGCGCCTGGCCATCCTGTACGGGGCGGTTTGGATGAATGTGGTTCCGGCGTTCGAAACGGCGGCTTCAACTCGTTGCATGGCGTCAGTTTCCGGCCTGCTGGCGGCGCCCGGGTTTAGTCGGATTCACCAGCATAGTAGACCCAGCGTGCGGAGCTACGGAAGATGAGCAGCGTAAAGATCAGGATAACTACGAACAGGATCCAGGCCTGGGCCGAGGCGTACCCCATCTTGAAGAATTGGAAGGCGTTGCGGTAAAGATAGAGGCTGAAGAACTCGGTCGACTCATTGGGCCCGCCTTGGGTGAGCAGCCAGCCAAGGGTGAAGTATTGGAACATGCCGATCATGCCGGTCAGCATCACGAACAGGATCGCCGGCGTACAGATGGGAATGGTGACGTGCCAAAAACGTTGTAAGGCGTTGGCGCCGTCGACTTCGGCCGCGTCCATCAGCGAACTGGGCACGTCCTGCAATGCCGCCAGAAAAATGATAATGGCAGTTCCTTGTGCCCACACGTGAATGAGGATCAGGGACGGTTTGGCCAACTCCACGGAGGAAATGAAGGGGATGACTGCCAGCCCCAAACTCTTGATGAATGAGTTAATCACCCCATAGTTGGTGTTATAAACCCAGCGCCACACCTCGGCGGAAGCCACGGCCGGCACCAGCACCGGCAGGAAAAAGATAGTGCGGAACAGGGGGCGGAGCTTCATATCGCGGTTGAGCAGGCTGGCGAGCAGAAAGGCCACCACCAGCCCGGCCGGCACGCCGATCACCACCAGGTAGACGGTGTTGCCGATCACGGTGCGGAAGATCTCATCCTTGGTGAACAGCTCAATGTAGTTTTCCAGGCCGATGAAGCGGGCCGGGCGCAGGACATCGTAGCGGGTCAGACTGAAATAGGCGGAGGCCGCGATCGGGAAGAGGACGAAGCCGGCAAAGCCCACCAGCCAGGGTGAGATGAAGGCCAGCCCCTTGAGAAGGCTGCGAGTTTGGGCGGGAGTCCAATTTTGTGACATTTTCGTGGCCCGTTGTCAGTGGCTGGCGGTTGGTGAAGACGGCCGCCAGCCACTGATATGTCTCGCCTCTATTCTAACCTACCAACTCGGGAAACTGCTTGAGCAGTTCTTCCGTGCAGGCTACCTGCATGTCCGCGGCGGCCTGTTCGGCATCTTTGTCGCCGAATATTACGGATTCGTAGGTGCGGGACCGCTGCTGGTTGACGAAGCCCTGGATGGGGATGACCGGGCAGGCCCACAGTTCATCGGCCTCGTTGACCGATCGCAGGAACCAGTCCAGGTTTTCGTAACGCTGGTACTTGGGCAGGTCGGGGTCGTAGAGAGCCTTGCGGCCGCCGAGCCAGCCGGTACTGTCGAAGATGACGTTCTGGGCCTTTTCGTCGGAACAGAACTCGATGAACTCGAACGCGGCGTCGACTTCGGTGACGCCGTTGGGGATGTACATCGGATGGCCGCCGACGTTCTGGAAGGTGATGTCGCTGCGGTCTTCGGAGACCGGGACCCAACCGACACCGAACTCCTTGTCGGGGGCGGAGTGGAAGAGTTCACCGGGTGCGTAGTAGCCGGTAACAATCATGGCCTGAACGCCGCTGGGGAAGGAGGAGGACGGGCTTTGGGTCCAGCCGCCAAAGCTGGAGCGGAAGGACTCCATCTGCTGGACGCCGACGTGGTCGGTGAAGCGCTTGATCGTATTCAGAGCGCTGACGAAGAGCTCGTTGTCGTAGTTGAAGGCGCTGGTCTCGTCGTCCCACATGTCGAGGCCGTAAGTGAGGGCCCAGAATTGGGGGATGTTGGTGGCTGGGCCGTTACCGGCAGTGGCGTCACGCGGGTCGAAGCCGACGATCTCGACGTTGCCGGCGGCGTCAAACTTGGTCAGCTCAACGTGCCATTCAAACATTTCGTCCCATGTGTGCGGCAGGTTTTCGGGGTCGAGGCCGGCCTCAGCAACTATGGCCTTATTGTACATGAGGCCGTAGCGGGGACCAGCTTCGAAGCCGGGCACGCCGTATGTTTCGCCTTGCCACTGCATCGATTCAAGCAGGCCGGGCACAAAATCGTCGCGGCCGACGACGTCGCTGTTGTCGATGCGGTCGTCAATGGGCATGACCGCGCCGCGCGAGAAGAGTTCGGCATACTGAACGCAGCAGACGCCGACGTCGGGCGGTGTGCCGCCGGCGATTGCGGCCAGCAGCTTGTCGTTCATTTCAGTGACATGGAGGCGTTCGACCTTAACGTTGCGATCCTCCTCGTTGAAGGCGGCGGCGACGCCCTCCATGGCGGCCATACCAGTGGTGCCGCCCCATTGGTGCCACCAGGAAATCGTGATAGTCTCTTCGGCTGGCATCTCTGCCTCTTCAGGGGCGGCCGCTGGAGCCGCTGGCGCAGCACAGGCCGCGATGGCGGCGCCGCCGATACCGACCGCGCTCCACTGCAGGAAGCGGCGCCGGCTGAGTGTGGTATTGATATTGTCGGTCATGGTATTCGCGCTCCTTTTCGTTTGAAGTATGCTGCGAAATATGTTGCGTATAGGATAGGCGTAGGGGGAGACGGATGCAAACATCCTAGACAAGCCGAATCATACAGGAACGGGCGGCGTTACGCAAACTCACATTTTCTCACATCACCTCATCTTGGGATGCACCCTTTGCTCAGGGTACATCCCAGATTTGGGGACATTCTCCTGGGAGCGCGGGCGCCTCGCCGGCAGCGTGTGTAGCTGACCAGAGGCACGTCCGGATTCCATCTCCTTTTTTGGACCGCACCCGCGTATCACGAGTCAGTTGACTCGCGGACCGGTTGCCATTACCATTCCGAAATCCGATAGAATCACACTGCCGAAAGTGCAATAATCCGACATGGCTATATCTCAGAAAATCTTTGATCCACAGCCGGTCACGCTGACCGGCAACCTGGTGCGCCTCGAACCAATCGCGCTGGCGCATGCAGCGGACCTGTATGCCGCTGGCGCGGAGGAATCGATATGGAGATACTCGGCCCGCCCTGCGCTTAGCAGTGTTTCCGACGCAGAGGGGTGGATCCAGGCGTGTCTGAAGGAATTGGCAGCGGGAACACGCGTCACCTTTACCGTGATTCACCTGGAGACCGGCAAGGCGGTGGGTTCGACTGCATACATCGACATCGTTCGCGAGCACCGGACGTTGGAGATAGGCTTCACATGGTACGGCACCGCCTGGCAGCGGACCGGCGTGAATACCGAGTGCAAGTACCTGCTGCTGCGGCACGCGTTCGAGGAGCTGTCAGCGCGCCGGGTTAGCCTCAAATCGGACAGCCGCAATGAACGGTCGCGACGCGCGATTCTACGGCTGGGCGCAGTGGAGGAAGGCACATTGCGCAACCACCGCATTGCCCGTGACGGCGCGGACCGGCATACCGTCTATTACAGTGTCATCGAAAGCGAGTGGCCTACTGTGAAGGGGCGGCTGGAAGGGTTGATGCGGAGGTGAGTCGCTTTGTGAGGCCTGGGGCTGGCGCTGGTGCTGCAGGCCGTTGGCCAGCCTTCCGGTAGGAGTGCCGCTTGTTCGACGGGGCTTCAACGAGGGTGATCACTATGAAAGCGGGCGAAATCTGGCGAAAGCCCGTTTTTTGTTGTTCATCTGTGCATATCAAACAGTTTTGTGTTCCATAAAACGCGATTCTTGAAACACAAAGGCTTTTGATTTCAATAGATTGCACTCAAAAGACTTTCCGCCCTTCCGCGATGTTAAGCAATTCTGGGAAGGCAAGAACTGCTGAACGACGACCTCCGCCCGGTATCAACTCCTTTACTATCCCCCGCGATTTGAAGAGATTCAACACGCGTCGCGCCGTAGATTTGGGAATTCCAGCATCATTGACAAAATCGATTAGACGGAAAATAGGTTTGTCGAACACCCAATCCAGGGCTCGGCCACTGAATTGGGAGGGGGTCTCCTCCACAACCCAATCTCTGAGTTCATCGTAGAGCGTCAGCAAGTCGTGAACCTTCTGCTGATTCGCACGCGCTTGCTCTGTCACCGCGGTCAGGAAAAAGGCGCACCATCCGGTCCAGTCATCATCGCGCGACACCGCTAGCAAACCATCGTAGTACTCATTACTATGACTCTCAAGATATTCGCTGATGTAGAAGCCTGGGGAAGATAAGAGTTCCTTTGTAAACATGAAAAGGGGAACGATCAGTCGGCCCATCCGTCCGTTCCCGTCCAAAAAGGGATGGATGGCTTCGAATTCTGCGTGGACGATGGCGAGTTGAACAAGCGTATCCGGCGCCTTCTCGTGCACATACCTCTCCAGAACGTCCATGGCGGAGTCCAACTCTTCGACTGGACATGGGATGTACCGAGCCGTTTCAATCGTTGAACCTGGCGGCCCAATCCAACAGGTGTCGGGCAGGCGGCGATACTTGCCAGGCGCTTTGTTATGGCCCCGCACCCCCTGCATCAGAACTTCATGTCCATCCCGAACTAGCCTCTGTGACAGGGGGATCTCCTTCAACATGTCGATTGCGGCATAGAGAGCTAGTCGATAATTCAGTACCTCACGAATGTCGGCTTTCGCCGGCGTGCTCTCGTCCGAGAGGTCTCCTTCCGCCTCGAATGTCAGCAGTTCGGTCAGGGTCGTCTGCGTACCTTCTATGCGGCTGGAAAGGACAGCTTCTTGTGAGGCAAGGGGGGATAGAAGCACATTGGCATTGGGTAGCCCTTTCAACATCCCTTCGTAGCCGGCTACGGCGGCGTGGGCCGGGCCGATGAGCGGCAACAGCCTCTGCCAATCCAGATTTTGTGGTGGAAACTGTCCAGAGTGATAACGTACAGGTGTCATGGGGAGTGCATTTTCAGATAGCGTACGCTCGCAATTTCACTTGACTCTACATCAGTCTTGGCAGCAGACCAATGCAGAGCCGGCGCGTTCAGCTGACCAAGTCGTAATAGAGCGTGAGTTCGTTTACGTCGGCGACGCCGGCGAAGCAAGCGAGTTCTATGGTTGGCCCCAATGACTAGAACACGAAATGAGGAAAATCAACGCCAACATATTGGATAGGGCCAGCGCAGATAAGAGCACGAAGTACTCTTCAGCCGGCGTGCGATAGTTGAGACTTTGATGCGTTCTTTCATTGTTGTCGATGGCGAAGTAGTCGGTTAAGCCGACATGCAGTCCGCGCACCGAGTCATACTGTCTGAGATAGATGTTCTCACATTTGGCGCTGCGCCATTAGCGTTTGCAAAAGATGCCGACGATGCAGTCACGTTTGGCATGGTTATATCCTCGTTAAACGCAAAACCTTGCCTAAACTTGCTTCCAACACCTCACTTGCTATATCGCAACCCCTCTAAGCCGAATCCGGCTTCTCTGTCTTCACAAATGGCCGATACTCCACCAGCGCGACCCGCCCCACAATGTCAACAATCCGCACCAGCATCTCCTGGCCGTTGGCGTCGGTGAGGCGCAACTCCTCTCCCAAGAGGAAGTAGACCGGTTGCCGTCGACCCTGGTCGATGATCATGTTGGAGGTGAAGAGATAGGTGCGGTCGTAGGCGTCGCGCTTAGGGCGCACCTCCCCCAATAGGCCGGGAATACTGCCGGCCGCTTCCTTGAAGATGATGGAGCCGCCGTCAGGCAGGGGGTCGAGGTCCAGTGAAAGAGTTCCACGGGCGGGAATCCACTCGTATTCCAACCGCGCGGCGAAGCCCTCGGCGGCCGCGAAGACGGTCATGGGCAGCTGGGTCGTGTGTAGGTCAACGGCCACCGTGCCGTCCTGGCCCGTCTGGGCGTGCTGCCACGTCCGATTCGGGAACAGGAGCAAGAGTTCAACACCTGCCAAGGGTCTGTCGGCGCTGCGCACGGTGACGTGGACGCTGGCCGCGCTTGGCTCCAGTGGCGCAGCCGGGATGATGAGACAGAGTTCGGAGTCGTCGATCAGACGGTACTCCGGCAATCTGCCGCACAGTTCACGGGTAGTGCGCTGAATGATGGGGACACCGTCCCCGCGGCGCTCCATGAAGAACAGCCTATCCTGGGAACCCTGGATTCCCTCTACCGGCATACGCCCCAGCAAAGAGGTCAATGTCTGGTTGCGCGTCGCCTGCCGCGTCGCCATGCTTTCCACTGTCAGGTTGTTGGGCAGCGAACCGGGCGACTGGATTTCCAGTCGGTCTGTAAACATAGAGAGGCGAATTCTGCTGCCGCGCATTGAGTAGTCCCGATGGGCCACGGCATTGACCAATGCCTCGAACAGCGCCTTTTCACTATATTGGGGGAGATCCAGTCGCGCAGGCACTTTGCGCGCGGCAACCTGCATGTTTCGAATTGCAAAAGTGATGGCGTCGGCGACCTGTCGACTGAGAGGGCCGGTAATGTCCTGCGCATCGACTTGGCCCGAAGTCCGATCTCGGCCCCGGTAACGGGTCGCTGTGATGGCTGCATTAGGGAGCCACTGCTCAGGATTCCGGCTACACAGCAGGAGGCCGGAAACGGTGGCACGGGTC
Source organism: Caldilineaceae bacterium (assembly GCA_963662575.1). Taxonomy (GTDB): domain Bacteria; phylum Chloroflexota; class Anaerolineae; order Caldilineales; family Caldilineaceae; genus Bin5. The sequence goes on along the minus strand of OY759723.1, from coordinate 1,788,767 downwards.
GCGCCTGTGTCGTCGGGGGCCAGGAGAGCCAATTTTGTCAGCGCCGACTCTGGATCGACAGCGCCCTCGGCGCTCAACAAGGGCTTCCAGAGTTCCTCTTCCAGCGTCCGAAATCCCGTGTCCGGCACCGGCTGCTCGTCGAACCAGCGGAAGCGCGCCTGGCCCCGCCGCTGCGCCAGACGCAGGCGCTCGTCGCTCGTCATGCGGCGCTTGGACGCGCCAACCCGTATGTAGCTCCCGCCCGGCGCTTCGTGCAGCGAATCGCCCGGCGGCACTTCGACCAGCAGGACCGGTTTGCCGTCGGCGAGTTCGCGGTGAAATGTGCTGATGCGGACCGGGGGCTTGATCGCGTCTGTGCAGATTTCGACCAGAAGCGCGTCCAGGTTGGTGATCTGCTGGCGTGACATGCCCTGCGCCTCGCCATCGTCGCTGACGCCCCAGAGCAGCGCGCCGCCGCTGGCATTGGCGAAGGCCGCGATCTCATTGGCCCAATCCTCGCGGCGCGGGCTTGTCGGCCGGTCGCCGCTGAATTCGACCTGCTTGAACTCCCAGGCGCTGTCCTCGCCGAGGCGCAGACGACGCATGATCTCTTCTTCGTTGTAGCTCATAGGTCATCTCCATGCGCGTAGGTCTTTCCTGCCAACAACTCGGCCAGCAGATCTGCTGCCCTTTGGATGTCATACTGGTACCTTCGCGCTTCAAGCTTCATAATATTGTATCTTGATCTCCTCTACGCTTTGACGAAAGGAGGAATTCAGTATGGCCGAATCGAAAAGGTTCAGCCGCCGGCTCCTGTAGTGGTCGCAGAGCTTTTCAAATCCGGATGCCAGCGCGGTGACGGCTGGTATCCTCAACTGTGCTCCTCTGCAGCAGGCGTACTCGTTTCAAACTGCCTTCTAACCTTCCCGCTCCCAACCAGCTGCGACAGCAGCCGGTAGTTCCCCTTCTCGTGGCGCACGCGGCCGGCGATAACCGCCGGGTGGACGCCCACCTCCTGGGCGAGATCGTAGACCGCCAGCACAGTCGCCCTTTCACGCACAGGGTTCGATTCCCAGATTTCCGGCGGGATCAGCGCGTCCCGGGCGTGTCGGTCGGCCTCATTCTCAAGCGGGTCGGTAACGTTCAGCGAAAGGTCGTCGATGAACGGTTCCTCCTCACCATTGTCCAGATGCAGGCCGACATGGGCCAACTCGTGCATCAGACTGAACCAGAAATTGTCAATGCGGTCATAGCGCAGCGTGAGACCGATGACCGGACGTCCATTGCCCAAGCGCAGCGCCGCGCCGTCCAGATGTGTGCGCGGCAAATGCTGCTCGATCACGAGGGCGATACCGTTCTCGGCCAAGCGCTCCTGCGCCCGACGCGGGCCACTCTCATGGATGCTGAGCTTGGCGATTTCCCGCATAAACTGGGGTGTCACTGTGCCCGGCTTATAGTCGGCCTGGGACTGGTTGTCGTTGGCAACACCTAGCACGCGCCAGCACCAGGCTCTCAGCGCGTAGGGGTCGGCCTTGGCGTTGATGCGGCGGTGGCCGTTCTTGCGGTAGAGAGGAGCGGCCGCGACTTGCATTCCGCCGGCCCGTTCGATCAAGTCGCGGATCAACTCTTCGGCCCGGTCAGCGAGGTCGGGAATCTGATCGACCCAGCCGCGCTTCGCCATCTCCTTCACAGGATAGCGGCGTGGGTCGATCTCCTCCAACGTTGAATCGAACTCCGCGCCGGGTTTCTGTAGCAACACGTCAGCCGGTATCCCCAAATTCTGGTGCAATGCGCGAGCCATCGACAAGGTAAGGTCCCTCTTGCCGGACAGGACCTCGGAGACCTTGGAGCGGCTGCCAATGTAGGGTATGAGGTCCCGCTGCGTCAGACCGGCCTGATCCATGCGAAATTTGATGGCCGAAATCGTATCGGGGAAGCCGATATCCACCGTCTTGGATTCGTAGTACATGACTAGATCTACAAGAACATCGAGCTCGTCGCCCTCGAGCGTGCCCCCTTCAGCGTCGAAGATCTCATCGATTCGAGCCAATGCCCGCTTGTGATCCTCCTCTGTTCGAATAGGCTTGATTACATTGCTCATTTTGTCGTCCCCTTGATGTATGATTGTTTCCACAAGGAAACATTCCTCCAACTGGATTGAGCTACACCTCCTCGACATTGATGCGGTCGTACTCTTTGTGTGTGCCAAAGAATTTCACGAATACTAACCGCCTGCGAAGGTTGATTCTGGTGACCAGCCGGTAGCGATTGCCTTTGATGCTAAAAACCACAAGATCTCCACGAATGATACTTGCGGCCGGGCACCGCTCCTTCAGCTTGGACGGTGTTTCCCAGTCCGCTTCTTCTACTTCCTGATAACAGTTCTGCAATGGGCCGATGGCGTCGGTTTACTTTCTGTAAGCCTTTTCAATTTGCGGCATATTGAAGACTTTCATAAAGCCCCAAAACAACTGATTATAAATTGTTCCCAACTCTAATCAATTTAGAAAAGAATGTCAAGTCTGATTTTGGCTCTTGTAAGACAAAGCAAGAATGGATGTAGTATTAGAATCCCAAATCTCTCAAATTCCCCTCGATTTCGGCGCCCAGTTTACGCGCCTCGGCCTACTCCCCACGCCACTGCGCGGGCAACTGCGCCATCCCCTGCCAAAAAGGGGCGCTGTCATCGGGCGTATGGTTGAAGCCATATATAGTAGCCTCCCGGGAGTCCGGTGTTTAACTGCCCATTCCGCAGAGCCAGTTCCAGCAAACGCATTTCACGTTTCCGGACCGTCATTGAAACTGCGCGTCGAAAACTTTTGCGACCGCATCCGTCGCTCATCCAACACCCATCCACGAATTCCCATCCTTTTCTGAGCAGAATCCTTTTCCCCGGTCTCTCGTAATCTCTTGTATAACGCTCGTGCAACGCTCGCCATGTGCTCGTAACAGGACAGAGCCCCAATCCTGGAACGCAAGCCGCGCTTTCCCCCGACGATATGAACGCAAGCCGGCCTGTGCTAGAATTCCCCGTGCCGCGTCCGACATTTATGCCCGTCTATACTGAGGAAGAGCGTGCAGCAAGTATTGACCGCTGAGCAGGGCCGTATTTTACAGGAAGAACGCCGCTTGCTGGGCGACCTGCAGGTGGCGCTGGCGCGCCTGGATGCGCCCGACGCCGACCTGGGGCTGATCGGCAACGCGCTGGCCCAGTTGGAAGAGCTTTTCCTGATGGTGGTGGTGGGCGAGTTCAACGCCGGCAAGAGCGCGGTGATCAACGCGCTGCTGGGGGGCGACTATCTGCCCGAAGGCGTGGTGCCGACCACCAGCGAACTGGTGCTGATCCGCCATAGCGATGCCGCCGAGCAGCCGGGCGCGGACAGCGGAATGGCCGTGCGCCGCCTGCCCGTTCCCTGGCTGCAGGAGGTCAATCTGGTCGACACGCCCGGCACGAATGCTGTCATCCGCCACCACCAGGAGCTGACCGAACATTTCGTGCCCCGCAGCGACCTCGTTCTTTTCGTCACCAGCGCGGACCGGCCTTTCAGCGAATCGGAGCGCGCCTTCCTGCAGCAGATCCGGGACTGGGGCAAAAAGGTCGTTATCGTGGTCAACAAGATCGAACTGCTGACCACGGCGGCGGAGCAGCGTGAGGTACTGGAATTCGTGCGCCAGAACGCCCACGATCTGCTCGGGGTTGCGCCGGCGATCTTTACGGTCAGCGCGCGCCTGGCGCTGGCAGCGAAATTGCGAGGCGTGAGTGCAACGGACTCCTCGGATTGGGAGCGGAGCCAGTTCGGCGCGTTGGAGCAGTACATTCTCGACTTCCTCGACGCAGGGGAGCGGGTGCGGCTGCAACTCTCGAACCCAATCGGCATCGCCGCAGCGCTGATCGCCAACTACCTGGATGTGATCAGCCAGCGCCAGGCCCTGCTCAAGGGCGACTTTCGGGCGCTGGACGACATCGACCAGCAGTTGGCGGCCTACCAGACCGATATGCGGCGAGACTTTCGCTACCAGAGCGACCGCGTCGATAACGTCCTCTACGAGATGGCGGAGCGGGGCGACCGTTTCTTCGACGAGAATCTGCGCATCACCCGCATCGTCGAGCTGGTGAACAGCGAACGGCTGCGGGGTGAGTTCGAGCGCCGCGTGCTGGCCGACAGCAGTCGGGCGGTCGAGCATCATGTGAACGAACTTATCGACTGGCTGGTCGAGCGCGACTACCGCCAGTGGCAGGCGGTGATGGAGTTCATCGAGCGCCGCTCGCTCCAGCACACCGACCAGATGATCGGCCAGGTGCGGGGCGACTTTGATTTCAACCGCCAGAATCTGTTGAAGAGCATCGGCCGCAGCGCGCAGGAGGTGGTCGACTCCTATGACCGCGAAGCCGAAGCGTTGAAGCTGGCCCAGGATGTACAGCGGGCCATCATTCAGACGGCTGCGGTCGAGGCCGGCGCGATCGGCCTCGGCGCGATCCTGGTGGTGATCCTGAATACCACCTTCCTTGATGTGACCGGTATCCTTGGCGCCAGTGCGCTTGCCGCGCTCGGTCTCTATGTGCTTCCCTACCGGCGGCAGAAGGTGAAGGCGCAGCTGCGCACGCGCATTGGCGACCTGCGGCGGCGGCTCGATACCGCCATCACGCAGCAGTTCGAATCTGAGCTGACTGCCAGTGTGCAGCGCATCCGCGAGGCAGTTGCGCCCTACACGCGCTTCGTGCGCGTGGAGCGGGAAAAGCTGGAGACGCTGGCGGCGGATCTGCAGCGCGCCGAGGGCGAGTGGAAAGGGCTGCGGCGCAGTGTGGAAGAGTTGGCCGCCAGCCAGTCGCCGCTGCCGTCATGACGCTCACCATCTCTCTGCTTCCCCTGGACGCCTCGCTGCACGCCGATGCGCTGCAACGGGTATATGAGCTGTCCCCAGCCTATTGGACGATGTATCATCTGGCCCAGGCGCCGGCCGGGCAGGCGGCGCGCGATCTGGCCGCGATCGAGGACGAGCCGGGCCGTATGGGGCTGGGGATTGTGGCGGCGAATGAATCGGGCAATCCCGAGGCCGGCGCGCAACTGGTGGGCCTGATCGACCTGCGCCTGCACTGGCCGGACCCCGACACCGCCTATATCGGCATCGTGCTGGTGGCGGAGCCTTTTCAGCGGCAGCGCGTGGGCAGCAATGCCTGGGCGCTGCTGGAGCCGTGGCTGGCGGCGGAAGGCGGCGTGCGCGAGGTTAAATTGGGCGTCGAACAGTTCAACCCCGGCGCGCTCAAGTTTTTCCAATCGCTTGGCTTTGCGCTGACCGGAGAGGCGCAGCGGACCCGTTCCGGCAAACGCCTGGTACGTCTGCTGGCGATGGAGAAGGAACTGGAAGGCAGCGGCTAGCGGCCAACTGCTGAAGTGAATAAATCGACCATTCGAGCGGGAGTGATGATGGCAGCAAATGACGGGAGACTTGTGGAGGAAGAAGCCGCGGCGGAGACGATTCTGCGCGTTGCCGGAAAGCTGCGTGCGCTGAGCAACAACGGCTTGCGTTTTGCCGACAATCCTTATCAGACGGAGACTTTCGAGCAGATGTTGGCGCTGAGTGCCGAGTTGACAGCCTTGGTGGACACACGCCCGCGAGAGAAAATCCAACGCCAATTCTTTGATGATACGCGCTACATTTCCCCGTATACGGTGGTGGATTCGGCGGTCTTTGATGACAGTGGCCGTATTCTCTTGATCCAACGGGGGACAACGAGCGTTGGGCGCTGCCGGGCGGGTGGTGCGAGGTGGACGACCTGCCGGGGGAGGGCGCGGTGCGCGAGATATGGGAAGAGACCGGATGCCGGGTTGAGTTGAGCGGATTTCTCGGCATATTCGATAACAACTATCACGGCGGCGGCGGTCTGCATCATCTCTACTGCCTGCTCTTCGCCGCCCGGCACGTCGCAGGAACGCCAATCGTCACCAGTGAAACGCTAGACGTGGGCTGGTTCGCGCCGCAAGATGTACCTTGGGATGCCCTGCAACCTGCCCATTCTACCCGCATCCGATTCGCCTTCGAGTGGCAGCAAGACCGGTCGCTGCGCCCCTTTTACGATTTGCCGCGGGGCCAGCCGCAGCCGACCTGGCAGCACGATGCGCGCTAGACGTGAGGCCGGGAATTTCCACTATTCGCGGTTCGTAGACAGATCGTAGACATATTGCACAGCGCAGCGATCAGGCCGATTCCCCGGGGCAGCCGACTCGCAAAATCCGAAGATCACCCTGCGTTCCAGTGTAATTGCCCAGCGAATCCACGAAAATCCTACCCATCTTGGCAGAAATTCGGAACGCCCCAGCGTTTTCTCAAGAGTCGGGGCGCTTTGGTATGATACACGTTCCGTTTGTAGACAGTTGCGACCAGGCATGGTAAGATAATCCCGCCTGCGAACATCTGTTCCTGTTCTCGGCCTTTTGGTCTCTTGTGGGCACCGTAACCAGGCGCCCGACAACGAAAAACTACAAACAAGACACTAAAAACTATTTGGAGGGTGCATGGCGCTTGACAAGCTGATCATACGAGGCGCGCGCGAACACAATCTGCGCAGCGTTGATCTGGAGATCCCGCGCGATAAGCTGGTGGTGATCACGGGGCTGAGCGGCAGCGGTAAGAGCAGCCTGGCCTTCGATACGATCTACGCCGAAGGGCAGCGCCGCTACGTCGAGTCTCTTTCTTCCTATGCGCGACAGTTCCTCGGCTTGATGGAGAAGCCGGATGTGGATCAGATCGAAGGTCTCAGCCCGGCCATTTCGATCGACCAGAAGGGCGCTGGGCGCAATCCCCGCTCGACGGTCGGCACCGTTACCGAGGTCTACGACTACCTGCGTCTACTTTTCGCACGCGTGGGCCAGCCCCACTGCCCCGAGTGCGGCGACCCGATCACCCAGCAGACGCCGCAACAGATCGTCAATTCGATTTTGGAGATGGAGGAGGGCGCGCGTCTGTTGATCCTGGCGCCGATCATTAAAGATCGCAAGGGGGAGCATAAAGGGGTCTTCGACGATCTGCAGTCGCAGGGCTATGTGCGTGTGCGCGTAAACGGCGAACTGTTCGAAATCGGCGACGCGCCGGAGTTGGACCGTTACAAGATGCACACGATTGAAGCGGTGATCGACCGCATCATCGTACGGGCTGAACGGGTCGATCCGGACGACCCCGGAGTCGTGCTGCCGGGCACAGACCGCACGCGGCTGACCGACTCGGTGGAGACGGCGCTCAAGTTGGGCGAGGGCTCAGTGATCGTTTCGGAAGTGAAGCAGGTACCGGTTGACGGCAACGGCAGCCTGCGCACGGTCACATTTGACCGCGCCTTCAGCGAGCATTTCGCCTGTATGCGCTGCGGGCTCAGTTTTACCGAGATTGAGCCGCGCACTTTCAGCTTCAACAGCCCGCACGGGGCCTGTCCGTCGTGCGACGGGCTGGGCGTACAAAGGGAATTCGACCCGGAACTGATCCTGGATAGTGATCTCAGCATTGCCGAAGGCGCGGTGCGGCCCTGGCAAGGCGCGAACCCCGGCAACGGTGACGAGGGCTACTACAAGCAGTTGCTGCGCTCGGTCTGCACCCAGTTTTCGATTCCCCGCACTGCGCCCGTGAAGGAGTTGAGCAGCAAACAGCGGGACATTATCCTGCACGGCCCGCCGGGACGGGAGAAGGTGCAGGTGCACTATCGCAACGCCCGCGGCTACGAACGCAGATACGAGACCAGTTTCGAGGGCGTGCTTTCCAACCTGCAGCGGCGCTACCGGGAAACGGACAGCGACTGGATCCGCAGTAAATTGGAAGAATACATGGGCATCAACCCCTGCCCGGTGTGCGCAGGCAGGCGGCTGAAGCCGATGGCGCTGGCGGTTACGATCGCGGGCAAGAGCATCTATGACATTACCGCGATGGCGGTCAACGATTCGCTGATCTGGGTGCAGGCGGCCTCGGGGCGCGTTGGCGCCGAACCGATCTTCTCCCCTCGCCAGCTTGCAATCGGCAGCCAGGTGTTGAATGAGATCGAGGCGCGGTTGGAATTCATGGTGAACGTGGGACTGGACTATCTGACGCTCAACCGCACGGCGGTATCGCTGTCCGGGGGCGAGTCGCAACGGATCCGGCTGGCTACGCAGATCGGCAGCCAGCTGATGGGCGTTCTCTACATTCTGGATGAGCCGAGTATCGGCCTGCACCAGCGCGATAATGCGCGGCTGATTCACACGTTGCAGGGGATGCGGGATCTGGGAAACACGGTGCTGGTGGTCGAGCATGACGAGGAGACGATCCGCGCGGCCGACTGGGTGGTGGATATGGGGCCGGGCGCGGGTGAACACGGCGGGGAGGTGGTCGTTTCAGCGGTGCGGGATGCGTTCATCGACCACACGGAAAGTCTGACCGCCCAGTACATTCGCGGGGAGAAACGCATCGAGATACCGATGGAGCGGCGGGAAGGCAACGGGGAGTATCTGCATGTACGCGGCGCGACCGAGAACAACCTGAAGAAGGTTGACGTGCGCTTCCCGCTGGGCCGGTTAATCGCGGTGACGGGGGTGAGCGGCAGCGGCAAGTCCAGCCTGGTGGTAGAGGTGCTGTACAAGCGGCTGGCGCAGAGCTTCTACCGGGCCAAGGCGCGCCCAGGCAAGAGCGAGAGAATTGAGGGCATCGAACATCTGGATAAGGTGATCGAGATCGATCAAAGCGCGATTGGGCGGACGCCGCGCAGCAACCCTGCTACCTATGTGGGACTGTTTACGCCGATCCGTGACCTGTTTGCCAGCATCCCGGAGGCAAAGGCCCGCGGATATAAGGCAGGGCGCTTCAGTTTTAATGTAAAGGGCGGCCGCTGCGAGGCCTGCCGCGGCGACGGCATCATCAGGATCGAGATGCAATTTCTGCCGGATGTGTATGTCTCTTGCGAGGAATGCCACGGCGCCCGTTACAACCGCGAGACCCTGGATATCCGCTTCCGCGGCAAGTCGATTGCGGATGTGTTGAACATGACCGTCGAGGAGGCGCTGGAGTTTTTCCAGAACATCCCTCGCATTCGCAGCCGCTTGCAGACGTTGATGGCTGTGGGGCTGGGCTACATCCGCCTGGGTCAGCCGGCGACGACACTTTCCGGCGGCGAGGCGCAGCGGATCAAACTGAGCAAAGAGCTGAGCCGGCGCGATACGGGCAACACATTTTACATACTGGATGAGCCGACAACCGGGCTGCATTTTGAAGATGTGCGCAAACTGTTGGGCGTTTTGCATGAATTGGCCGACCGGGGCAACACCGTACTGGTCATCGAGCACAACCTGGATGTAATCAAGAACTGCGACTGGGTGGTCGACATGGGGCCGGAAGGCGGGGGCAAAGGCGGCTATGTGGTGGCCGAAGGCACCCCGGAGCAGGTCGCGGCGATAGAGAAGAGTTACACGGGTCAGTATTTGCAGGGTTGCCTGAGGGCAGTGGCCAGTGTTTAGCGGCCGCAGGCCGGTTGCTGCGCCGGTTACAGCCGCTGGCCGATTAGGGAAGGGGACGAGGCGCATGTGGGGAGATTACCGTCTGTTCCTGCTCGCAATTGTCTGCATGGTGTTTATCCTGGCCGGCTGTGTCCCGATCCAACCCGAGCCGCCAGCCGCCAGTGAACAGTTGCCGGCTTCGTCAGAGCAAAGCAGTCCAAAGCCCACTATTGAGCCGACGGCCACCTCCATCCCGGAACCGTCCGATCCGCCAACTACTGACGCACCGGATTCCTCGACCATCGCCGCACCGGAATCACCGCCCACCACGCACTGGCAGGTATATGTCGATGACGCGCGTGGGCTGTCGATATCCTATCCGCCAGGATGGGTCTTCTTCGATCCGACAAAGAAGGAACTTACAGAGTTTATGGAGGAGTTGGGCGAAAAGGCCAACAGCGACGAGATCAGGGAGTTGTTGGAAACGTTCACCCAGGCGATACAGCAGGAAGATCTCTTTGTCGGCTTGGGCTTCCAATATCCCACCGGCGATTCCTCTGACACCAGGTTTGCAAACAATATCAACGTTATCTCATTTGACACCGAAGGGTTGTTCCTGCAATTAATCGCGCAACTGATCGCTGCGCAGCTGGACAGCATGGAAGGATTCGAGGTGGACAGCGCCGAGGTTGCTGCCGGTCTGCGGCCCGCGGGCGCGGAGGTAGCATCGGTCCGTTACCGCTCAGAGGGTGCCCTTTTCAATCATCCGGAAATGGAGATCGTTGGCTGGCAGGTGGGCGTACTGTCGCCGGATGCAGAGAGGATAGTCATCTTCACCTTCAGCATCCGCAGCGAAGATTTCGCGGAGCTGGAACCGCTGTTGGCAGAGATCGTGCAGCGGGTGCGGTGGCTCAAGTGAATTGTGGTACGTGGATTCCTCTTTCCACGAGCCGCGATTCACGAACTATTGGGGTCGGAAAGCGCAAATGCGGGGAATGTTGTATTTGTTGCCATTATGCGTCTTATGCCTTGGCTTGTTCGCTCGAGCGGCCCCAAGCATCTCGCTGCTCACCGACTTGACCGCCGCTCGTCGCGGGGTCTCTCTTGCCAGCTATCGCGGGCCTGGACTCTCTGGCAAGCTCGATGGGACTCTCGGCGACTTGGCACGCTCCTCGCAGTTCCCCTCCTCCCAATCCCCCTCTGCCACTGCCACACCGGCGCCAGACGAGACAGATGTAGAGAACGCCCAGACGGCGGCGGACCCGGAAGCCGTCGAGGTTTCTGCAGACTGGCAGGCATTCGACAATCCAACGCATGGTCTGAAGATTTTTTATCCGCCCGGATGGCTCTTCTTCCACGGTACGCAGGCAGCGACCCTTCAGCCGGAGATGGCGGCATTGGGCAGAGCGGAGATAGTGCACCTGCTGATGGGGCTGCAGCTCAGTATGCAGCCGAACTCGTTGTTTGGCTTTGGCTTCGCCTTCCCGGATGAGCCCCCTGATCTGCTGCATGCCGATAACGTTGTGGTGGAGATATTCTCCTCAAGAGGTCTGTCGCTGTACGAGTTCGGACAAGGCGCTGCGATGGCGCTGGACCGGCAGATCGGGATCGATGTGGACAGCTTCGATCTCGTCACCAGATTGCGGCCCTACAGGGTAGAGGCGGTTTCGATCCGATTCCGGGGTGCCGTGCCAGCGCCGACAACCTCTCAATCAGTTCTGGCCGGCACCAGGACAGCCGGCTGGCAGACAGTCCTGCTTTCGCCGGATTCCGAGTATCTGCTTGTTCTGACCTTCAACATCCGTGGAGAGCAGTTTGAGGAGTTGGAGCCGCTGCTTACAGAGGTGGTGCGGCGCGTGCAGTGGGCCAACGACCACCGTGGTTCAGAACCTGGTCCTGGCCCGGTGTTAATTACAAACCGGACGATGTACGTACATAACGAGCCTGCTTCATTCAGTCCCATAATTGGCAAGGTTGATGCGGGAAAGCAGTTCTCGATTATGGAGCGGGATTTTACAGGAAACTGGTGGCGGATCAGCTACGGCGGTCAGCCCGGTTGGGTATCCGATCGCCTGGTGGCTGCCAATATCCCGGACGCGCCGTTAGCGGTTCCTGTGGCGATGATAGACAGGCGCGTCAATGTGCGCAGCGGTCCGGGCACGGGCAACCGAGTAATCGGCGTGGCGGTTCCCGGCCAGCAGTTCCTGATCACCGGCAGGAATGTGGAGGGCGACTGGTGGCAGATCGACGACAACGGCCAGCCGGGGTGGGTCTTCGGCGAATTGGTCAATCCCGTTGATGTGGGGGGTGTGCATGTGGCGGTCGTTAAGTTCCCGATCCCTCCTTTACTGCCGGTTACGGAGGCGCTGATGACTGTCAACAGACGGTTGAACGTGCGCGGGGGGCCACACAGCGGCTATCCCATCATCGGCGCGGCCGTGCCTGGACGCCAGTATCTGATTACCGGCAGGAATGCGGCGGGCGACTGGTGGCAGATCGACGAAAACGGCCAGCCCGGCTGGGTCCATGGCGAGTTGGTTGAGCTGGTCAACGCGGGGAACGTACAGGTGATGGCCAGGTTTCCGATCCCTCCACTTCTGCCGGCCACGGAAGCGGTGTTGACGTTCAGCCGCCGTATGAACGTATATGGCGGTCCTGGCGGCCGCTTTCCTGTCATAGACTCGACCGTGCCTGGGTACCAGTATCCGATCACCGGCAGGAATGTGGTGGGAAGCTGGTGGCAGATCGACAATCACGGCCAGCCTGGCTGGGTCTTCGGGCAATTTGTGACCGCAGTCGAGCAGGCGGAGGACGTACAGTAGGCAGCGACTCCTCTTCTGAACGGCAGTGACCACATATCATTGATCACTGCGAAGGGAGTACATTAGAATTGTCTACAGTTCGCTATTTTGTCCTGATTGTACTGGCCTGCGTCTCTCTTGCTCTGGCCGGGTATGGTGGTGACGCATCTCTCCGACAGGAGCTGCCCGCCAACCCCGAGCAGACGGCCTCCGAACCGCCGCCAACGCCTCAGCCTGCGATACAGGTCTTGTCGATCCATAACCCGCTGGTGATCCCGATTGGAGACACGCCGGCGGCTTCCGGAGGACCCTTTCAAGACTGGCCCGCGTTCGAGGATACGGCGCGCGGTCTCAAGATTTTCTATCCGCAAGGATGGCTGTTCGCGTCCTCCAAGGAAGAGTTGCTTTCCCTCCGGCCACAGATGGGCACCCCGGCCACCGCCAAAGCCATTCTCGACAGGCAGGCTGCATACATTGACTCCTTAACCTCGGTGGGGAATGAAGATCAGTTCGTTGGTATGGGTTTCCGGTTGGCTCCGGACACAGCGTCGACCCACATCAATCGTTTTGACATCCGCGCAATACCGGCCGCGGGTCGAACGCTGAAGGAATATGCGCTGCAGGCAGCCGCCCGTTTGGAAGAGTCGGAAGCCGAAACAAAGGAGAGCGTTGCGGTCGGACCCGGTCTGCGGCCCTGGGGGGAGGCTGCGGTATCGATCCGGTACCGCAGCGGCGGCGCTGTCGTCGAAGAAGGCAAGGTCGTCACCCGGCCGGGCACGGAGGTGATCGGCTGGCAGGTTGTCCTGCTGTCCCCGGACGGCGGAACCTTCCTGCTGATCACCTTCGATGTGTGGGGAGAGGATTTCGAGAGTTGGCTGGAACCATTTCTGCGCGACATCGTGCGGCGAGTCCAATGGCTGGAACATCCCGCCTACGATCCCCCGGTCGGCCCTACGGTGACTATCACCCGCCCTATGAATGTGCGGGGCGGGCCCGGCTCCGACCATTCCATCCACGGCTCGGCTACGCCCGGGCAGGAGTACGCCGCGATCAGCACGAATGCAGCCGGCGACTGGTGGCAGATCGAATATGACGGTCAATTGGCATGGGTCAATGGCGAGTTTGTAACGCCGTCCGCCGATGCCGCCAAAGCGCTGCAAGCGGACCCGGCGGGCTGGCTGAGGTATGACGACAGCGCGCGCGGCCTGTCGCTGTCCTATCCGTCGGGATGGCATTATTTCGACCCGGCTCAGCCCTCACAGGTCGACCTGTCGCTCTTTTCGGCCGCGGTCAAAGGGCGCGCAGAAGAGCAACTCGATGTCGCGGAGATGGGCGCATTGGTGTCGGCCATGAGCGTTCGTCGCGACGATGCCGTGATCGGGCTTGGCCTCCAGTCAGGACCGGCGCAAAGTGTGTCGAGCAACTTCATGCTCGTCTTCTCCCTCGCAGCCGAAGGCGCGACGTTGAAGGACTACGCGCAGATGGCCGCCGTCCGCACCTACAGCATCGAGACCGCCAGTGTCAAACTGGTGGGCGGGCTCAGGCCGTCGGGTGAAAGGGTTGTATCGATCCGCTACCGCGAGTCCGAGACCGCCAGTGAAGTGTGGCAGGTCGTTCTGCTGTCACCGGATGGAGAGAGGCTTCTCGTCCTTGCCTTCAGCGTACACAGCGACGAGTTCGCCGCTTTACAGCCGAGGCTGAATCATATCGTACAGCGCGTGCGCTGGATCACGGTTGAGTCCAATCCTTTGTCTCAGCCTGCGGTTCCGTTGCTGTCGGTCCACAATCCGCTGGTGATCCCGATTGGAGACACGCCGGCGGCTTCCGGAGGACCTTTTCAAGACTGGCCCGCGGTCGAAGATGCGGCGCGCGGCCTGAAGATTTTCTATCCGCAAGGGTGGCTGTTCGCATCCTCCAAAGAGGAGCTGGCCTCCCTCCGGCCACAGATGGACGATACCGCCACCGCCAAAGCCGTGCTCGATCGGCAAGCTGCGCACATCGACTCCCTGACCCTGGTGGGGCAAGAGGATCAGTTCGTTGGTCATGGCTTCCAGTTCGCTCCGGACACAGCGTCGGATCACATCAATCGCTTTGACATCCGTGCAATTCCGGCTGCGGGTCGAACGCTGGAGCAATATGCACTGGAGGTAGCCGCGCAACTGGAAGAATCGGAAGCCGGGACATTGGCGAGCGTCGGAGTTGGCCTGGGTCTGCGGCCCTGGGGGGAGGAGGCGGTATCGATCCGGTACCGCAGCGGCGGCGCAGTCGTCGAAGATGGCAAGGTCGTCATCCAGCCGGGCACGGAGGTGGTCGGCTGGCAGGTCGTCTTGCTCTCCCCAGACGGCGAGACTTTTCTGCAGATGACCTTCGATGTGTGGGGCGAGGAGTTCGACAGCTGGCTGGAACCGTTGTTGCGCGACATCGTGCGCCGGGTCCAATGGCTGGACCATCCCGCCTACGATCCCCCGGTCGGCCCCACGGTGACGATCACCCGCACCATGTATGTGCGCGGGGGCCCGGGGACCGACCATCCCATCATCAGTACTGCTATTGAGGCGGAGCAATACGCCGCGATCAGCACGAATGCCGCCGGCGACTGGTGGCAGATCGAATATGACGGTCAACTGGCGTGGGTCTATGGCGGATTCGTTAAGCCGTCCGCCGATGCCGAGAATACGCTGCAGGCGGACCCGGCGGGCTGGCTGACGTATGACGACAGCGCGCGCGGCCTGTCACTGTCTTATCCGTCTCGATGGCACTTTTTCGACCCGGCGCAGCCCTCCCAGATCGACCTGTCGCTCTTTTCGGCCGCGGTCAAAGGGCGAGAAGGCGAGCGACTCGACGTGGCGGAGATGGGGGCATTGGTGTCGGCCATGAGCGTCCGTCGCGACGATGCCGTGATCGGGCTTGGCCTTCAGTCAGGACCGGCGGATGCCGTGTCGAGCAACTTCATGATTGTCTACTCTCTCGCCGCCGAAGGCACAACGTTGGCGCGCTACGCGCAGATGGCCGCCGAGCACTCCTACAGCATCGAACCTGCCAGCGTTGAACTGGTGCGCGGTCTCAGGCCTTTGAGCGAAGAGGCGGTATCGATCCGCTACCGTGAGTCCGAGACCGCGAGTGAAGTATGGCAGGTCGTTCTGCTGTCAACGGATGGAGAGAGGCTTCTCGTCCTTGCTTTCAGTGTTCACAGCGACGAATTCGCCGCATTGCAACCGATGCTGCGTGAAATCGTGCAGCGCGTGCGCTGGGCCGAGCCGCCTTCGAGCGGTGTGGGCCAAGTACTTTCCACCCAGCACTCGGTACCGCCTGCGCGGGTGAGCAGTTCCCCATTACCGGCAAGAATTCAAGCAGAGGTTGGCGGCGGCTCCACTGTACCGATTGGGTCGGGTGGGTCTTCGGTCATTTGGTGACCGCGACCGGGCCTTTGGAAGAGGTCCCGTTGGTAGAGTCGTTCGATTGGGATGTGTACCATGAAGGCGACTGTCTATCGCTTTTCGTCAGACGGTTTGGCGCGAACTGGCGATAACAGCCACAGCGGAAGTGGGGTCGAGCCGTTCCGCAGCCATGCCAAGCGGAGGCACAGACGAAAAACCGCCCTTCGATCGCGACTCCAATCTGGGAGCGCGCGGGGGCGGATTTAGCGATTTAGAACAACGGTCAATCGGGGCGGCCTCGGGCAGGCCGCCAACGTGAGCACCCCGGGTAGGATTCGAACCCACGACCCTCTGATCCGAAGTCAGATGCTCTGATCCACTGAGCTACCGGGGCGAATAAGCACGCCAAAGTATAGCATGTTCGGTTCCCTATGTTCAAAAGTAAGGGCTGGATGAACGGTGGGGCCGGCAGGTGTTCTCTCTCCGCGCCCCGCGCTTCTCACTCCGCGCAAGTTCCGCATCACTCCGGAATCTGCGCGCGCCAACGTCCTGTAAAAGCACGAAGTGCGTCTTCCGCGTCGAGGCAGTGCGTGTTCGCCAGGGCGACCAGCCGCCACAGCAATAGACCCAGCGCCTGCTCATCGCTGCCCTCCGGCAGCAGGCTCGCCAACTCCGGGTTGCTCTGTGCCAGCCCGGCGCGGTCGAGGAGACCGGCCTTAGCGGCCTTGGATTGCATTTCGCGCGCTTTGCGCAGGGCTGGCAATGCGGCCGGCACGGCATCCAGCGGGCCGC
This sequence comes from Caldilineaceae bacterium, assembly GCA_963662575.1. Lineage (GTDB taxonomy): Bacteria > Chloroflexota > Anaerolineae > Caldilineales > Caldilineaceae > Bin5. Next base: position 1,772,369 of record OY759723.1, on the reverse strand, counting down.
GCGCCGGTCTGTCCTGGGCGGCCCGCTCCTCCGCTTTGATCTCTTCCCAGCGTATAAACAGCTGCTCGATATTGTCGATATGATCTTCGCCGAAGACGTGGGGATGGCGGCGGATGAGCTTCTCAACGCTCAGGCGCACAGCGTCGGCCATCTGGAAGCGGCCCTCTTCGGTGGCGATCTGCGCGATCATCGCGATGATGCCGAGCACATCGCCCAGTTCATCAGCGATATGCGCATCATCTTCGGCGTCCATCGCTTCCAGCGTCTCCGCTACCTCGTCGAGTAGAAAGGTCCGCGTGCTGGCGAGAGTCTGCTCCTGATCCCAGGGGCAGCCGTAGGGCGCGCGCAGGTGCGCCATTACGTCCTGCAGATCGGCATAGCTGCTATGGGGCAAGGGAGGCACGTACAGGCAGACGCCCTCGACAGTTCCAGCCGGCACAGCCAGTTCGGCCAACGGCAACGCGAGCGCAGAGCGAACCCCATTCCCGTCCGGGCAGATAAGTTGCAGCGGGTGGTCGTCAGGGTAGGCATTGCCCAGTACGGCACGGACGGCCTGCGCGGTCGGCTGATCGGTGATGCCGAGCACCAGCGCCGGCTGCCCCAGATCGAAAGGCGGATGATGGCGGGCGGCCAGGCGCGCTGCGCCGATGATCTGCATGCCTTCATGCGGGTCGATACCAACGATCTGCGCTGCGGCTGCCGCCGTTCCGATTGGTTCATATATGGTCATGGTCGATCTCTGGAGGCGCTGAGAGCGCCCCGTTTGCAATGTCTCTGCCGGTAAAGTTGTGAGAAAATGCCCAACACGAAATGTCCTTCATAGCGCACGGTCTTCCGGGCCGGCCTGATGGACCGCCTGTGTCCGTCACTGATCGCAGGGATAAACGCATGTAGCGAAGGGCAAATACGCACTCTACTGCATCACCCGTTGGCGGTCAATTCCGGCGGACAGGTGGCGCCGAGGCTTGGCATCGATATTGAATGCTGCTAAAGTAGTGTACGCGACCAGTCCAACAGCGGCCGCTTTTCTATTCGGCAGAACGGAGTTCCTCCAGGCCAACATGCCGCCCGCAAGAGGCTGGGCCGGGAATCCAACTGCTTTCCAGAGACGATCCGTGACCGATAATCTGCCCAACTGGTATACCCAACCCGATCGGCCTACAGCTATCACCCGCCAGAGGCCGGATGGGCGCGCGGTTCAAGTTTCGGTGATCGTGCCCTGCCGCAATGAGGGCCGCAACATCCGACCGGTTCTGGAATGGGCCGCGCCGCATGCCGACGAACTGCTGGTCGTGGACGGCCACAGCAGCGATGATACGCGGGCCATCGCCGCCGAAGTGGGCGCGACCTTTCTGCTGGATAACGGCAAAGGCAAAGGTGATGCCCTGCGCGTCGGCATCGCCCATGCCAGCGGTGACGTCCTCGTTTTTATCGACGCCGACGGCTCCCATGACCCCCGCGATATCCCGGCGCTCGTCCAGCCGATTATTGACGGGAACGCCGATCACGTATCCGGTTCGCGCATGTTGGGAGGGAGCGACGAGTTACACGCCACCATCAATCAGTTCGTGCGTCTCTTCGGCAGCCAGGTGATCACGCTTAGTATCAACTACAGTCAAGGTGTGCGCCTGACCGATTCGCAGAACGGTTTTCGGGCGATTCGGGCGGATGTGGCACGCAGTCTGGCGCTGGAATCGGAGATCCCCACGATCGAGCAGGAGATGGTCATCAAGACGGTGCGCAGCGGCTACCGGATTAGTGAAGTGGCGACGCACGAATATGTGCGCTCCAATGGTGAGTCCAACTTTAGTGTGTTGGATGTCTGGTTCCAATTTGTAAAAAGCTGGCTCTACTATCTTTTCATCTGGCGACCGCCGAAGCGGGCTGCAGAGAACCTCAAGGCAGAGGAGTTGGGGCAGCAGGACAGCAGTGCGGAGGAGACGGATTCCTCCGGTTCTGCCAAGCTGTCCGAGCCTGAAAAGCAGATGCGGAAAGCCAGTTCGAGGTAAATGTCCCACTCCCGTGAAGCGGGGGAGGCGCCGCGCCGATTCGCTCCTTCTCTCCCTGTAGTTCGCCTCACAATTCGTAATCTGCTGGCGTTCTTTGTCCTTCTTGCCAGCCTGTTCAGTTTTGTAATCCCTCCATTCGAAGCGCCCGACGAAATCTGGCATTACGCCTTTGTTCAACATCTGGTGACGGTGCGGGCGTTGCCGGTTGCGAAACCGAATACGCAGGCGCTGTGGCGGCAGCAAGGGACGCAGGCGCCGGCCTACTATGCCGGCGCGGCGCTGCTCACCTCTCTGATCGATCAGTCCGATTTCCCTGAGCTTTTCGCGCGGGCCAATCCCCACCGCGCTATCGGCGAACCCGACGCCGACATCAACCGCAACTATCTGATCCACCACCGGCAGGCGGAGCGGTTTCCCTGGCGCCATTCCGTCCTGGCCCTACACACCGCCCGTCTTTTCTCCGTCTTCCTCGGTGCGGTAACCGTCTATGCGGTCTACCGCAGTCTGCGCCTGCTTCTGTCGCCGGACGATGCCCTGCTGGGCGCGGCATTTGCGGCCTTTCTACCCCAATTCGTCTTCATCAGCGCCTCTGTCAGCAATGACACTGCGATCAACGCGGCCGCGGCGCTTGTCCTGTGGCAGCTGACGGAGATGCTGGTAGAGGGGGGGCGGCCGCGACAGAGCCGCTTACTGAAACTTGGCATCGTGCTTGGCCTGGCGCTGCTATCCAAACTGAGCGGGCTGGGTCTGGTGGGCGTATCGGCAGCCGCAATTCTGTGGCTCGCCTGGCGGAGCCGCAGCGTTCGCGCTGTCTTCGATGCTGCCCTGTGGACGGCGGTGCCGGCAGTGCTGCTTGCCGGCTGGTGGTACGTGCGCAACTGGCGACTCTACGGCGACCCCCTGGCGTGGGAGATGTGGGAGGCGAATATCCTGTTGCGAGTCATTCCGGCTGGCCCGTTGCAGATCCTGAGCGAGCTGGGTGGGCTGGAACGATCCTTCTGGGGGCTGTTTGGCTGGCTGAACCTGCCCTACCCCGCGTGGGTCTACCTGGCGCTGCGCGTCGTAGCGATTGTGGTTGCGCTTGGGCTATTGTTTCTTGTGGCGCGGACGGCGCGAGCCGGGTACGCCCAACACACCGAGCGCTACGTTTCCCGCGTGCCGCACGCCATCCTTCTGCTTTGGCTGCTCGTTCTTACGTTCTCCTGGCTGCGCTTCATGCGGGTGGCGCCGGCCGCACAAGGACGTTACTTCTTCGCCGCGTTGCCGGCCCTGGCACTGCTGTGGGCACTGGGCTGGACGGGGTGGGGAAGCAGTTTCGGCCGGCGAATCGGCTGGAGTGTCACCTCTGTCCTTGGTCTGCTGACGTTGGCCACACCCTTTGTCCTGCTCCGCCCCGCCTACATGCCGCCGACAATGGCGGTTCCTGACAGTGATCAGAACAGTGTTATCTCCCTGACCCCTCTGCCCGTCTTTGCCGCCGGCAACGCCGAGATCGAGCTACAACGTGCGGCCGCGTCGTATAACGGTTTGCCGGGGCGGACGAGTGAAACAGACGATCAGATAGCAGCCGTATTCCCTGGTGACGAGGTGCGGGTGGACTTGACGTTTCGGGCTACCGCCGCGCTGGCCGATGACTGGTCTCTTTTCATCCATCTTGTGGATGGGACCGGTCTGACCGTCGCGCAGCTGGACACGATGCCAGGCGGCGGGTTGCGTCCGACCAGCGGCTGGCAGCCGGGCCGCCTTCTGCTCGACAGCTATACGGTTGCGATTCCAGAGACGGCCCATGCACCGAATCGGGCCAACTGGCAGGTTGGGTTTTACGACCACCGCAGCGGCGAACGCCTTGCCCAAGTCGAAGGCGGCACAAGCTATACGTTCGGCGAGGTGACGATCTGTCCCTCCGGGTTCGCCGTCTCAGACTGCCAGGCCGGTGGGCAGGCAGACGATCTCCAAGACGGCGACCACAGGATCCCAATTCCTGTGCATATTCAGTTTGCAGACAATGTCACCCTGGCCGGCTATAGCTTCAGCAGCCGCACACCGGTTGCGGGCGAGGAGATGATTGTTACCCTCTACTGGACCGCAACGGGGGCAGTGACTGAATCGTATACGGTCTTCGCGCATTTGCTGACCGACAGTTTCGAGATGTTCGGCGGCGCCGACCTGGAACCGTCTCCGCCAACGGAAGGCTGGGCCGCCGGTGAGACCGTTGCAACCGTACACCAATTCACTGTCCCGCCGGACGCCCGCCCCGGCCTCTATCAGATGGAGATTGGGCTGTACACACGGCCCGATTTTCGACGACTGCGCGTGCTGGACAGGATAAACCCGGCGGAGGAGGACCGGCTGCTGCTCGGTCCTCTACGCATTGAGTGAGCGCCGCGGCGGACACCACCCCCCGCATGCTTTGATTCACAGACCGATTTCGACTATGATTCGTGTGAGTCACAGGTTTCAGATAATTCTGACAGTGATGATGTGAACCACCCCATCACCTGTTTCGACGAATTGCGAAGGACGGGCCGGTTGGAAGATCGACGCACGATATTCGGAAAGGAATAGTTGCATGAGCCGCAGACAGGGCAGACGCCGCCGCCGCTTGAGCCGCAGCCAAAAGATATTCTACTTTCTCAGCCTGCTGATTGCGCTCAGCATGGTGTTGAGCCTGGTCTACGTGGCGATTACGCCCGTCGTTCCTTAGGGCGGCCAGAGACCCCATCCCCGGGAACGCAGGCGCAGCGCCTGGGCACAGTCTGGACCGATATTGTGACAGTCGAGGAACGCCGCGGGCTGGCGCTGGTAGCGATTGCCGTTCTCTTCTTCAGCACCAGCCCGGTGCTGGTGCGGTGGGCCGCCCGCTCGGTGTCAGCTTTCGAAATCGCGGCCGGTCGTCTCCTGGTGGCCGGCATTATCGTGTCAGGTGTGGCTCTGCTGCGCAGCCGGGGGGCGTGGGGCGCCGCGAGCGGGCGCGGCCTGCTGGCATCTGAATGGCCCCGTCTTGTCCTCGTCGGGCTGGTCGCCGCTCTGCATTTCTTCTTCTACGCCTACTCTCTCGAATTTACGACGATTGCGCACAGCTTGGCGATAATGTATACGGCGCCGATTTGGGTCGCGCTGCTGTCCCGCTTTGCGCTTGGAGAACCACTGTCGAAGCGTAAATGGCTGGGCATCATTGTGGCCGTCCTGGGCGTGGCCGTCCTGTCCGGTTTCGAACCGGTACTCGCGCTCATACAGCAGAGCGACAGCGCATCGTACAACTTCACGCGCCGCATGTTGATCGGTGACCTGCTGGCGTTGGGCGCCGCGATCACGTACGCCTTGTACAGCATTGCCGGCCGCAGCCAGCGAGAACGTTATCCGCTGCTGGTGTATGCCGGCTCAGTCTATATTCTGGCTGCGCTGTGGCTGCTGCCGGCAGCGGCGGCGACCCATACGGCCGGCAGCTTCAACTGGCCCGCGGTCGCCAGCATCGTCGGCCTGGGTGTCTTCCCACTGGCATGCGGCCATACCCTCTACAACGCGGCCCTGCGGCGCGTCAACGCCACCTACGTCAATCTCATCGCCACACAGGAGGTGCTGGGCGGGGTGGTGCTGGGCGCGCTCCTGCTGCGAGAAATCCCTGCTCTCAACAGCATCATCGGCGGCCTGATTACCATCGGCGGCATCCTGTTGGTGCTCCTATAGGCTTTGCCCGTTACCTTCAACGGCTTGCCGGGCGGTTGGCGACGGGCAAACTCAACTGCCCCTGATGCCAAATTGAACACAGAGGTCCTTACGATGTATCGTGACCGACTTTCGCTCTTTCCTGATACCGTTGCCCTGGGCCCCGCCAAAGATGACAGACCTTCGCTGCACATCGGCGGCTGTGATCTGAACGGGCTGGCGGCCGAATTCGGCACACCCCTCTATATTTATGATCAGCAGACGATCGACGGCGCCGTACAGGCCTATCGGGATGCGCTCAGACGGCACTATCCAGGGCCGGCCGGCATCACGTATGCTGGCAAAGCATGTATGAATGTGACCATGGCTCGTCTGATGGCGGCGCACGGGCTGCTGCTCGACTGCACCGGTGTTGGTGAGTTGCACATCGCCCGCGCCGCAGGCGTGCCGCGCGCGCAGATTCTGATGCACGGCGTGAACAAGAGCCAGGCGGATCTGCAGGCAGGGTTGGCCCAGGCCGGTACGCTTGTTGTCGACAACCTGCCGGAGTTGGAGCGCATCGCCCAACTGGCGGGCGGCGGCGGCCTGGCGCCGGCATTGTGGCTGCGGGTACGGCCTGGTTACGCGGTCGACACGCATCTTTTCCATCAGACGGGGCAGCATGACAGCAAATTCGGGATGGACGCCGATGAATGTGTCAACGCAGTGGCCTTCTGTCAACGGAATGGGCTGCCCGTTACCGGGCTGCACTTTCACCAGGGGTCGCATTTCCACGCGGCCGAACAGGTGGTGCCCGCTCTGGAGATGGTGTGCGGCCTGATGGGCCGCTTGCGGAGGGAACGAAACTGGCGGGCCGAGACGCTCTGCCCCGGCGGTGGTTGGGGCATCGCTTACCATGAAACGGATCTGCCGCATGAATCGATCGAGAAATACACGGCGACAGTTGCGGCGGCGTTGACGGAGAAGCTGTCTTCCCATTCCCTGCCTCTGCCCCGTCTGCAGGTGGAGCCGGGACGCAGCCTTGTCGCCCGCGCCGGCGTCGCCATCTATCGGGTAGGGACTGTAAAGCGAGCGGGCAACCGGCGCTGGCTTCTGCTTGATGGCGGTATGGCGGACAACATTCGCCCGGCCCTGTATCAGGCGCGCTATTCGGCGCTGCCGGTCACGGACCCTCTGAACAGGCTTCCGATTTCCGAAAACGCCTGGCTGGCCGGTCCATACTGCGAAAGCGGGGATCTACTGATCGAGGATTTGCCATTGCCCGAGATCGAGGCGGGAGAACTGCTGGCTGTTCCGGTCAGCGGAGCCTACCAATTGATGATGGCGAGCAACTACAACGGCGCGTTGCGGCCGGCGGTAGTGATGCTGCACGACGGGATCGCGCGGCTGACGCAGCGGCGGGAAACAGTGGATGATCTCCTGCTGCGTGATATTGTCTAGCCGGTGAAGGAAGAACGCTGTTGCACTTCTATTCGATAGGGGAGGCGTCCGGCTGGCCTTGGAGCAGCTGGCGCACTACGTCATCGATGCGCCGTTTGTAACGCAGCAACTCCCGCCGGCATTCCATCTCCGCTGAGGATTGCGGCTTAAACGACCGCAGTGTGTCCTCCAACTCCCAATCGATCTGCACGCGGATCCGATTGATGACACGCCCCCGCAGATACTCCCGCATCTCCTGCGCGATAACCGTATCGTAATATAAAAGGTCATCGTGCAGATCGACCAGGCGGTCGGAGCCAATAGCAGGGATTGGCAGCGACCGCAGCGTTTCCCAAGCTCTGTTCAGTTTGCGACGATTTACGCTCATGCCAAGTCCAATTAGCGCGCCACCGCTGGGCGCAATTGTGCCGTCAGATCTGAAGTGGGATGGAGGTTTCTCTGTGCACGTCTGAAGTTGCTGAGATCTGTCGTCCGAATGAGGGGATCTTAACCGCGCAAGGATTATAGTCGGTGATGCCCCGAAAAGACAAGAATTGGATAGTGAAAAAAACGGAATTGGAGGCGCTATGTCTGTTTCCAGTCCGATTTACGCGGCCAAAGGGCGCCCGGTAACCACTGTCGTCCGAGTTCAGAGAAGCATATCGCCTGAACCGGTATCGCCGGATAAGAAACGACGAGCCGGATATCGAGAGCTGCCGGTTCCGCGGTCGCGGAGCAGAGATTGGTCAGAAACGCGGAGCAGTCTTGAGACAGATCCGGGACGAAGGCGGTTTGGCAGGAATTGAACATATGTTCTATAATGAAATGAATCAGTCCTCTCTGGGATTTCCTTGGCGCCTCTGTAGAGCAGGTGCGCGTCGAACAGGTCATGGCATACGGAAAACAGGCTGCAAAGGGAGAAAAATGATGACAAAGCGATCAGCGGATGATGGACCGGCCAAAGCACTGGAAGTGACGATTGCCAATCTGAATCGCCGCTATGGCGAAGGGATCATCATGAAGCTGGGGGATACGACCCGGCTGGATGTGGCGGCGATACCGACGGGCAGTCTGAGCCTGGACATAGCGCTGGGCGTGGGAGGCATCCCGCGTGGGCGCATCATCGAAGTGTATGGGCCGGAGAGCTCGGGCAAGACGACACTGTGTCTGCATGCGATTGCGGAATCGCAGCGCCTGGGAGGCGTGTGCGGCTTTGTGGATGTGGAGCACGCGCTCGAGCCGAGCTATGCGCGCAAGATCGGGGTGGATGTGGAGGACTTGTATATATCGCAGCCGGATACGGGCGAGCAGGCGCTGGAGATTGCAGAGGCACTGGTGCGTTCGGGGGCGATGGATGTGGTGGTGGTGGACAGTGTGGCGGCATTGGTGCCGCGTGCCGAGATCGAAGGGGAGATGGGCGACAGTCACATGGGATTGCAGGCGCGGCTGATGAGCCAGGCGTTGCGCAAGCTGGTGGGCGCAGTGAAGACGACCGACACCAGCCTGGTCTTCACCAACCAGTTGCGGCAGAAGATCGGCGTGATGTTTGGCAATCCGGAGACGACGTCGGGCGGTATGGCGCTGAAGTTCTATGCCAGTGTGCGGATGGACATACGGCGGATACAGGCGATCAAACAGGGGAGTGACGTGATCGGCAACCGCACGCGGGTGACGGTGCGCAAGAACAAGGTGGCAGCGCCGTTCAAGGTGGCGGAATTCGACATCATGTACAACGAGGGCGTCAGCACCCAGGGGGACCTGCTGGACTTGGGCGTCGAGTTCGACATCGTCGAAAAGCGGGGTGCATTCTATCGCTTTGGCGATCTCCGTCTGGGCCAGGGCCGGGAAAACGCCAAGGTCTTTCTCAGCGACACAGCGGATATCGCCTCGCAGATCGACGGGGAGATTCGGGAGCGGGCCGGGTTGCCCGTCAGTAATGCGCCGCAAGAAGAGGACGTGGATACAGCCGTACAGGACGGCGACGGTGGGGAGAAGACACAGAAAAGGCTCTTGGCGGAGGCGGCCTGACTTATTCGGAACCGAGGACGTCCGAAAAGGTACACGTTCCAGGAGTGAGATGTGGGAAGAGGCCGGCGCCGTTGCACCAGCACAGCGGCAGGTGGTAAACTTTCCGCAGATAGCTGCGCCGCGCTCTGAAGCCTGAGCGGACGAAGAGGAGGGAGCATGGCCCGCAAAGAGATCGCGCAAAAGATGCGTCAGAAACAGGTAGAGACTGCCCAAACGAACGGTGCCCCGCTGTCCGACGGACCGGTAGAAAGCGGCGCCCCTTCTCAAATGGAGCGCGTCGAAAACAGGGCGCCCGCCGACGGCCTCCGCGTCACTCTGGAAGAGTACTGGGAAAAGTGGTATGAACGGCCTCACCCGCATATCGACGTCAGCTACGAATGGAACAACGGCATTCTGGAGGCCAAACCTTTGCCAAACTATCCCCAGACCGAACAGTACCGCTGGTTTTTTGGCCTCTTGAGTTGCTATGTTGACGTGCATCCGATCGCAAAAATACTATTCTTGGAAACCGGCACCTACATGTCGGTCCGGGATGAAAGTCTGCCGTCGGGGAAATGGGAAGTGGTATTCAAGCCGGACATCGGCATCATCCTGAACGACAATCCAGCGCCTTGGGGAGAGATTGATCAACGCTCCTACACCGGGGTCTGCGACATGATCGTGGAGGAGCTGTCCGATTCGACAACGGCAGAGGTGCGACGGGATACCGTAGAGAAAAAGGAAGGGTATGCCCGCGCCGGGGTGAAGGAATACTTCATTCTCGACCCAAACGACCGGCACATGCACTTCTACCGGCTTGACGCCGGGGGGAGCTACGAAGAGATCGAGCCGGACGGGGAAGGCGTGATTCGTTCGCAGGTATTACCCGGCTTCCAATTCCGCCGCGCGGATCTGTTGCGGGAGCCTCTACAGGCGGAATTGGCTCGGGACGAAGTGTATGCGGACTATGTCATGCCCGACTTGCTGGTCGCTGAGACCAGAGCTGAAGAGGCGAAAGAACGCGCCGACGCCCAAAGGCAGCGCGCCGACGCCCAAACACAGCGTGCCGACACTGAAACACAACGCGCCGACGCCGCAACCCAGCGCGCCGACGCCGAAGCGGCCGCACGACGCGCAGCAGAAGAAGAGTTGCAAGCACTGAAAGCCGAAGTGGCCCGCCTGCGCCAACAACGCTCCTGAGTGCGGATTCCGCCCGTCGTGAGCCCCAGGCTCTTCGCAATGAATGCGAAGCCCGCCTGACGCCAGGACCACTCGTAGGATTAGGTAAGTAGGGAAACGCGCCCGAAGGCGGGTGCATTGACAAAGCAGAAGGAATGCGATAGCGTTTTTTCTGCTTTTTGTTTCCAATTTGATTCGAGGCTGATGTGACCGGGCAGTTCACGTTTCAGATTCAGAAAACAGACGGCGGAGCGCGCCGCTCCACTTTTCATACGCCCCACGGTCCAGTGGAGATGCCGGCCTTTGCCCCGGTGGGCACCGCGGCCAACGTCAAGACGCTGGAGCCGCGCGACCTGACGGAGCTGGGCACATCGATCCTGCTGGCCAATACCTACCATCTCTATCTGCGACCCGGCCACGAGCGGATCGAGCGGCTGGGGGGCCTTCACCGTTTTATGGGCTGGGACGGCCCGATTCTGACCGACTCCGGCGGCTACCAGGTGTTCAGTCTGGCCCATCGTCGTCAGCTGGACGCGGACGGTGTGACCTTTCGCAGCCACATCGATGGGTCCGCCCACCGCTTTACGCCGGAGCGGGTGATCGAGATCGAAGAGCGGCTGGGCGCGGACATCATAATGGTGCTGGACGAGTGCGCCGACCCGCATGATCCAGACTATCTGACGCAGGCGCTATCGCGAACCCACGCTTGGGCCGAACGCTGTAAAGTCGCCCATTCGCGCCCGGATCAGGCGCTTTTCGGCATTGTACAGGGCGGAATCTACCCGGAACTGCGGGCAGAGAGCGCCCGGATTCTAACCGGGCTGGACTTTCCCGGTTATGCCATCGGCGGTCTGGCCGTGGGCGAGACGAAAGAGCAGATGTATGACACGCTCGACGCCACCTGTCCGCACCTGCCTGCTCACAAGCCGCGCTATCTGATGGGCGTCGGCGCGCCGGAAGACATTGTCGAGGCGGTCTGGCGCGGAGTGGATCTGTTCGACTGCGTGTTGCCTACCCGCATCGCCCGCAACGGCACGCTGCTGATACCAGACGGCCGGTTCAATATCCGCAATGCCCGTTTCGCTGAGGACAGCCGCCCCATCCAGGAGGCGTGCGCCTGTTATACATGCCGAACGTTCAGCCGCGCCTACCTGCGTCATCTCATCATCAGCGGTGAAATCAGCGGGCTGCGCCTGGCGACTATACATAACCTGCATTTTATGCAACAGTTAATGGAGCAGATTCGAGCGGCGATCGCGCAAGGCACATTTGCATCCTTCCGGACCCGGTTTCTGCAGGCCTATCAGATTACCGATCAACGGGTTCGGCATGAACAGCGCCAGCGGAGAGTAGAGGCGCTGCCTGCCGCTTCCTAACAGACCAGTCCTCATACAGACAGAGAGTGAAGAGAAACCCCCTCACCCCTCCTCTCCGGCGTCAACGGGTACAGTGGAAAAGTCGCGATTTCATGTTTGAGCTTTTCAAGGCATTTGTTCTGGGCCTGGTGCAGGGCGCCAGCGAGTTTCTGCCAGTCAGCAGCAGCGGCCATCTGGTAATCGTCCCCTGGCTGTTCGGCTGGAACTCTTCATCGCTTCTCTTTGATACAGTCGTGCATCTGGGGACGCTTCTGTCGATTCTGGCGGTCTTTGGGCGGGATTTTGCCAACATCATCCTGGCTACCCTGCGCAGCCTCCGAGCCATTGGCAAGACGGGCGACGTGCCCTCCTTGCTGAAGGATATGAACGCCCGGCTGGGTTGGTTTATCGTATTGGGATCGATTCCGGCTGCGATCACCGGCCTGCTGTTGAAAGATCCGCTGGAACGGCTCTATCATACACCGCAGGCGGCCGCCTTCTTTCTGGCGGTGACGGCTCTGCTGCTGGCTGGCAGCGAATGGATGAGCCGCAATGTCGGCGCGCGCGCGCCGCTGGCGGAAATGTCGTTGCGGCAGTCCTTCCTGATCGGTCTGGCCCAGGCCGCGGCGCTGGCGCCGGGCATCAGCCGCAGCGGTACGACGATTGCCGCGGCACTGGCCCAGGGGCTGCGCCGCGAAGCAGCGGCCCGCTACAGCTTTCTGTTGGGGGCGCCTGCTTTCCTGGGCGCCGGCCTGTTGCAGGTCGGTGACATGCTGGCTACGGAGCCGGCGGCTGTGGTGGCCGAACTGCCGGCTCTGCTGGTCGGATTCATCACCAGTGCGGTCTGCGGGTATGCCGCGATCCGGTTTCTGCTGGCGTATGTGCGCCGCAACAGCCTTTATCCGTTTTCCGTATACTGTCTGCTCGTCAGCGTTGCGGTTCTGACACTTTTTGCCCTTCGGATCCGATGAACTTTTACCTGCGGGACCTTCACCTCGGCTTTCTGCCGACGCTGCTCATGCGGTTAGTTCTGGCGGGCTGCCTGCTTTCCGGTTGCGCGCTGCCACGCGGGTCCGAGGCGATTCCCACGCCCGAACCGGTCACTTTGACTATCGCCGGTTCAACGGAGATGCGGCCCCTGCTAATCGAATTGACTTCCGCATACAGCGCGCGCAATCCCCATGTGCAGTTCAGTGTGCGCGGCGGCGGCAGCCGAATGGGTGAACAGTGGCTGGCCAGTGGGAAGGCTGACATTGCGGCCAGCACTGCGGCCTACCCGGACGCCGAAATACCGGCCGGCCTTGTCCGCATACCGATTGGGCTGGATGGTATCGCGCTGGTCGTTAACAGCGAGAATCCAGTGGAGGCGCTGACATTGGAGCAGATTCGGGAGATCTTCAGAGGGCGTGCGTTAAACTGGGGGGAAGTTGGCGGCGCCAGAGATGTGCTGCTGGTGAGCCGCGAGGACGGGAGCGCCACGCGCGAGCTGTTCGAAGAACGCGTGATGGACGAGGAGCAGGTCGCTCTGACAGCGGTCGTCATGTCGACCAGCAGCAATGTGGTGGAGTATGTGGCCACCCATCGGGACGCCGTCGGCTATGTCACCTATGGGTATCTTCCGCAGAATGGAGAGTACGAGGCAGAGAATAGAGAGAACACCCTGCGCTCCGATTCTGCTGAGCTAACAGTCAAGGCTATCTCTATCGAAGGGCGAGTGCCATATGGCGCAGACCTGGCCGATTACCAATATCCGTTGGCGCGGTTCCTGTATCTGTTCATCGATCAGAGCGGTGATCCGTCGATACAGAAAGTCGTCGACTTTGCGCTCGGTGAGGAGGGGCAGGAAATTGTCGCCCGCTATCATCTACCGATCCGATAGGGCGCTCAGGACAACCCTGCGCGACGCTCCGAATGGAGTGGGCAGCCTGTGAACTGATACGCGGCCGCATACAAGTGTCGCCGCAAAACGATCTCTCCCTTCATCACCCCAAACAGGCAGGACACGCCCTGACGGCGATGCATCCCAGACTTTCAGGTCATTACGTTGGACCTCTTCAGCCGACCGAGAAGCAGGCTGCAGCAGTCATTCCATCGCCGGCCATCCTGCCTATCCTCGAAACGTGAGAGTCCTGCTTCAGACGGCCGATGCCAAAGAAATCCTGGACAGCCCCCCTGTGAAAGCTGATTGACACGATGCCGAAGCCGTGTTATCTTCTCCCGCAGTGCCCCATCTCTCTTCAAGCAGGTCCTCATAGCTGCCTGCAACCGCACTCGGTTGCGCGGCACAAGTTCTTCGAATAGTCTACCAGAGATGAACCGTTCGACGATTCCACATCACCATCCAAAGGAGCGATGCAAAATGACAAAACGCGCAATGAGCCGACGTGATTTCATGCACGTGGCAACCGCAACATCTGTCGGCGCCCTGATCGCCGCCTGCGCACCTGCTGCCGCACCGTCGGCGGGAGATGACGGAGGGGGTTCAGCGGCAATGGAAGAGGTCACGATTGAATTCTGGGTGAACCAGCCGATGGCCCGCTCTGAAGGGCTGTGGGATACGCTGATGGCCGAGTACGAAGAACTCAACCCCGGCGTCACCGTAGCTTCGCTGATCATTCCGCACGGTGACTACGAACCCAAGGTGCTCACCGGTCTCGCCGGCGGCACGGTCGGCGACCTGCTGGACGTCCATCCCATGCACAACGCCACTATGGCCCTGCGCGGCGCGCTGATGCCGCTCGATGAACTGATGCCCACCCTGGGCGTCAGCGATGAAGAGATGACCAAGGCCTGGGACTACAACGTCTGGCGCGGAAAGCGCTGGGCCATCCCCCGTTCCGACAACCCGACCATCATGCTTTACAACCGCAGCATGATCGCCGAGGCCGGCATGGACGACCCCGCCGAACTGTGGGCGGAAGGCAAATGGGACATCGATGCCTTCGACAATACGATGGACGCCGTCAGCGGCGGCGAAGGCGAAGATCGCGTTTACGGTTGCGCCCTGCCCGGCGGCGGCACGATCCGCATGCAGTGCGTCTGGATCTGGGGCAACGACGCCACGGTCTGGAATGCGGACGAGACCGCGTCTGCCTTCAACAGCCCCCAAGCGCTCGAGGCCTGGGAGTACATGACCGGCGCCGTGGCCAGAGGGTGGGCGCCAACCCCCGCCGAGAGCAACATCCCCGGCGGCTGGGTGGCAATGATGGGACAGCGCCGCCTTTGCATGCAGTGGCCGGGCGCGCAGTTTGTCCTCGGCGGCCAGGCCCAGTTCATTCCCGAAGACGTTATGTCGGAGATGCAACTGGTGCCGCTCAACACGCTGTGGAACGGCAACCGCGAAGTGCGTAACGCCACCAACTCCCATGGCATCTACCTCCAGACCGACCATGTCGACGAATCGTGGGCCATGTGCCAGTACCTGATCTCGGATGAAGCCCAGTTCCGCATCATACGCGAGCGCTGGACTTCGCCGATGGTCAAACGCCATGCCGAAAGCGAGGCCTGGCTGGGCAGCCTGGAGCCGAACCTTGAGACCGCGGAAATGTGGGAAGACTCCTTCAACAACATCCGCGCCTTCTCCCATCTGCCCCGCCAGCAGGAGATGGACAACCTGATCCAGGCGGCCAAGGATCGCATCATCCTCGGTGATGCCACGGCGCAGGAAGCGATGGACGAAGTGGCTGCCGAAGTTGACGCCATCATAGCCGAAGTGGACGAAGAGGTCCGCGAAGCCGGACTGTAGATACTGCTCAGCAACTTCAATGGCTGGTGGTCAGTAGTCAATAACTGGCCGCCAGCCATTCCTCGCCTGGAGGTTCGCTCATGGCAGACGCTTTCCCGTTGGGGGTGAGCAGCCCTGTACCAACCGGAAAACCGAGATGGTCGCGCAAAGTCAAGGCGGACAACATCGCCGGCTATCTGTTCCTGGCGCCCTGGATAATCGGCCTTCTGGCCTTTACCGTGGGCCCCATGCTGGCCTCCGGCTTCCTGTCGCTGACGAAATTCTCTGGTTTCGGCGCAATCAAGTGGGTCGGTTTCGAAAACTACGACAAGATTTTCCAGGACAGACTCTTCTACACCTCGCTCTTCAATACCTCCTACTACGCCTTTCTCGGCGTACCCGCCCAACTACTCGTGGCGCTCTGTCTGGCCGTGCTTCTCAACATGAAAGTGCGTAATGTCAACCTCTTCCGCACCGTCTACTACATCCCCACCGTGACACCGACCGTCGCCAATGTCTTCCTCTGGGTCTGGATCTTCAACTTCGACTTCGGCCTGATCAACTCCCTGCTGCGGCTGGTGGGGGTCGCGCCGGTCAACTGGCTGTGGGACCCCCAGATCGTCAAACCTGCGCTCATCCTGATGAGCCTCTGGGCTGTGGGACAGCAGATGGTGATCTTTCTGGCCGCGCTGCAAGGCGTTTCAGAGGAACTGCTGGAAGCCGCATCCATGGACGGCGCCAACAACCTCCGCCGCTTTTTCAACATCACCATCCCGCTGATCAGCCCGGTCATCTTTCTCAACCTTATTATCGGCATCATCAGCCTCTTTCAGACCTTCACCGTCGCCTTAATCGCCACCAACGGCGGCCCCATCAATTCTTCGCTTTTTTACGTGCTCTATATCTATCGCAAGGGGTTCCAGAGCTTCGCTATGGGCTACGCCTCCGGGCTGGCGTGGATCCTATTCCTGATTATTCTGGTGATCACCGCCATCCAGTTCTATCTTGCGCAACGATGGGTCTACTATGAGAGCGGCAGCGCACCCAGTTAGAACAACAGTGGCCAGTGGTCAGTGGCTGGTGGCCGGTTGTGCTCACTATCCACGATTCATGAACCGCCACTTTGGAGGTATGCATTGGTAGAACGAGAAGAAAGGTATATTGCTTCCATATCCGCCAAGCTCGGAGCCTACTTTCTGCTGGTGTTGGGCGCCGTGATCTCGCTGATGCCGCTTTACTGGCTGGTCATGACCTCCCTGCGGCCCGCCGGCGCTGAATTCACCTACCCGCCGGAGTGGATCCCCTCCTCCTTCCACCCGGAAAACTATGGTATCGCCTGGAATCGCGCGCCCTTCTGGCTCTTCACCTTCAACAGCATTCTCGTCACCTTCCTCGCCACATTCGGCACCATCCTCACCGCCTCAATGGCTGCCTACGCCTTCGCCCGCATCCCCTTCTATGGGCGCAAAGTCTGGTTCGCGCTCACCCTCTCCACGATGATGCTGCCGTGGGCTGTCACGCTGATCCCGCGCTTTCTGCTCTTCAAATATATGGGTCTGTTCGATTCGCTGTGGCCGCTTTTCCTGCCCTTCTGGTTTGGCGGCGGAGCCTTCTACATTTTCCTCATCCGCCAGTTCATAATGACCTTGCCGGTCGAGATGGAGGAGGCGGCCGTTGTCGACGGCGCTTCGCGTTTGCGTATCTATTTTATGATCACGATGCCGCTGACCAAGCCCGCTGTGGCCGCTGTCGGCGTCTTTTCCTTTATCCACCACTGGAACGACTTCATGTCGCCGCTGATCTTTACCAACCGCGAAGAGACGCGCACGTTGGCGTTGGGGCTGCGCTACTTCGGCGACGAGCAGTTCACCGAGTTCCGGCTCATCATGGCCGTCGCCACGCTGATGCTTGTCCCCGTCCTCGTCGTCTTCTTTGCCGCCAACAAGTATTTCGTTTCGGGCGTTGCCCTTTCCGGTTTGGCCGGACGTTAGAACAACCCCTGGTACCGAATTCTCGATTCTGAGGGCCGCCTGCGGCAGCGGAACTGCCAATACCGACATCCGACAACGATAAATTTCTGGAGTACAGACAATGCAGAATGCAAACGGAAACGAGGCGCCGACCGACCGCAAGGCGCTGACCGAAGAACAGATCAACCGCTTCTGGATCGACGGCTACCTGACGATTGGCAAGATCCTGGAGGATGACGAAGTCGAGCTGTTGCGCCGGGAGTATGATCGTGAATTTGAACTGGCGCGCAGCGGCAGCAATCCGAGGTACCGCAACTTGTCGATCGGGGATACGGACGACGTGGAGGCCAAGAACGAGGCCGATACCCAGATGCTGCAGATTATGCAGATGTGCGAATACAATATCCACTTTCGCCGCCTGCTCTACGAAGACCGCATTCTTGATATGGTCGAAGATTTGATTGGACCGAATATCCAACTCTTCCACGACCAGGCGCTCTTCAAACCGGCCCACCACGGCGGGCCGGTCCACTGGCACCAGGACAACGCGTACTGGAAGTGCAGCCCGTCCAATCTGGTGAGTTGCTGGCTGACGCTGGACGATGTGGACATCAACAACGGCGCGATGCAGTTTATCCCCGGTTCCCACTTCCGCTCTGAGGAGCACGACCGGGCCACCGACGCCAGCGTCCTGCTCGATATGGGCGACAAGATCGAGCAGTCCGAGGCTGCGGTCATCGCCCTGCCGGCCGGCGGTGTGACGCTGCACCACTGTCAGACCTTGCACTACACTGCGCCCAACGTCACCGACCGCCAGCGCCGGGCATTCGCCATCCACTTCATGAATCCAGGCACCAAGTCGCTGCGCGAGATGGAGTATCTGGATGTATCGTTCGAGCGGCCGATGCTGCGGATGCGGGTGTGAGGCCAATTTCTTGTAACCGGTTCTAATTTTCAGTAACAGCAAGCAGCCGAGTCTTGGGTAGTAGCCAAGATCGCATAACCAGCGGTTCGGGGTTGCCTGTTTTGGCAGCCGGGCACGATCGATTTCTGGAGAACAGAAAATGCAGACCACAAATGGGGACAAGACAACGGTGGTGCGCAAGGCGCTCACCGAAGAGCAGGTCAACAACTTCTGGATCGACGGTTACCTGGGCATTGGCAAGATACTGGAGAATGACGAAGTCGAGCTGTTGCGCCGGGAGTATGATCACGAGTTTGAACTGGCCAACAACGGCCTTCATCCCAGGTTTCGCAGCCATGCCATCGGCGATACCAAGATGCTCCAGATTATGCAGATGTGCGAATACAATATTCACTTTCGGCGCCTGCTCTACGACGACCGTATTCTGGATATGGTGGAGGACCTGATTGGGCCGAACATCCAACTATTCCACGATCAGGCCTTGTACAAACCGGCACGGCATGGCGGCCCCGCGCACTGGCACCAAGACAACGCCTACTGGCGCTGCTCGCCGCCCAACCTGGTGAGCTGCTGGCTGACCCTGGACGACGTGGACGTTCACAACGGCGCGATGCAGTTTCTGCCGGGCACGCACTTCCGCTCCCAGGAACACGAGCGGCTGGCCGACAACAACGCCCTGCTCGATTTGGGGGACAAGGTCGACGATTCGAATGCGGTCGTTGTCCCGCTGCCGGCCGGCGGTGTGACGCTCCATCACTGTCAGACCCTGCACCACACCGCGCCCAACAAGACCGACCGCCAGCGCCGGGCCTTCGCCATCCACTTCATGAATCCCGGCACCAGGTCGCTGCGCGATATGGAGTATCTGGATGTATCGTTCGAGCAGCCGATGCTGCGTATGCGAGTGTGAGGTCAGTTCTTAGTAGCTGGTGACGACAAGCGGCCTCGCCGCGGCTCGGCCGGGCTGTTTAGACGACTTGCAAAAATACCTGCGTTTCCAATTTTGGTACCGGGCCGACCGGTCTGGATAGGAAACGAGAAGTCCATACAAACTCACTTTGAGGAGGAATTACACAATGGGTAGAGCGGTAGAAGGAAGAGACTCCAGTCGACGAGAATTCCTGCGCGCGGGCGCGCTGACGGTGGCCGGGATCACCGTGGTTGCCTGTGCGCCGGCCGCGGCGCCGGCAGAAGAGGCGTCCGGGTCACAGGCGCCTGCGGTGACGAAGGCATCGGTTGCGGCCAATGATTTTGAAGCCGCGTACGAGGAAGTTGGCCGCCAGTGGGAAGGTACGCTGCTGCGTGTCCCGGTTGGCGGCGTCGGGCATTGGGCTGTGAATGAGACGGCGTCGGCCCGGTTTACGGAGTTGACCGGTATCGAGACCGAATGGGAGAACAATCCCTACGACCAGGTCTATGACAAGACCTTCCTGGACCTGGGGTCGCAGAGCGGTACCTACGACATCATCGACCTGAACTTCGCTTGGTTCGGCCAGTTTATCGCCACGGACGGTCTGTTGCGGCTGGAAGAGTATGTGAACAATCCTGCTTTCCCGCCGATCGACTTGGATGCCTTTGTCCCGGCGGTGTTGGAAGTGTACGCCAAATGGGAAGGCGACCTCTACGGCCTGCCGTGGCTGGGCGACGCCATGATCTTCCCGTACAACCAGACCCACTTCGAAGCTGTGGGGCTGGACCCGGATGCGCCGCCAACCACGTGGGACGACGTGCATGGGTTCGGCATGGAGCTGACGCACGATGACCAGTACGGGTTCGCGCTGATGGGCGGCCGTCAGATCCAGGCTATGTGCACCTATGCCGCGATCTTCTTTGGGCTGGCGAATAAGGGCTTCTATAACGACTCGGGCGAGCCGCAATTTGCCAGCGATGAAGGGTTCGAGGCGATGGAGATCATGGCGGTCAAACTGCCGGAGATCTCGCCGCCGGCGGCAATCTCCTGGGATATTGTGCAGGCTGCGGAAGCGGTGACACAGGGCACATGTTCGATGGAGATCCAGTGGCCGGGCATTCTACCGGGATTGATTGCCGAGGATTCACCGGTGAACGGTCAGATGGGCTTTGCCGCGCCACCCGGAGGCACGCCGTTGGGCGGCCACGGCATCGCGGTTTCCAACTACTCGCAGAATAAGGATGCAGCGTACCTGCTCTGTCACTACCTGGTTTCACCCGAGATCCAGCGCCAGTATGTGAGCGAGGGCTACGCCATCACATTGACAGATCTGTTTGAAGATCCCGAAGTCCAGGCGATCAACCCCTACCTGAAGACGATGGGCGATGCCATGGCGATCGGGCTGAGCTGGCCGCGCACAGAGGAGACCAACGAGGTCTTCGATATCATGGTCAAGCACATCAACGCGGCCATCACCGGAGAAGAAGCGCCGGATGAAGCAACCCAGCTGATGAATGACGAGATTCTGGAGTTGCGCCAGGAACGGGGCTATGTCGGCTAGTCGATAACCCGTCGCGAGACCACGGGGAAACGCGCTGAAATGACATCCGGCGAACAGAACGCCTCTTTCGAACAGGGACGCATTTCACAAAATCAACAGGGGCAGATCCTTACAGCTGGCGGAGAACGGCGAAACCGGCTGTTGGGTCTGCCCCTCCACTATCTCCTGATCGCTCCAACCTTCCTGATCGTTTTCGGGCTGTTGGTCTATCCGCTCGGATATGCGATCGTCCTCAGCTTTTCCAACAAGATCCTGACCGGTTCAGTCCCCTTCAAATGGGTGGGGCTGGAGAACTACATCGATCTCTTGGAGACAAAGAGCGAGATGTGGACGTCGGTCTGGGTCACCTTACGCTTTGCGGTTGTGGGCGTCCTGAGCGAGTTCATTATCGGCCTCAGCCTGGCGATGCTTCTCAACCGGGAGTTCCGAGGGCGGACCTGGCTGCGGGTGGGGCTGTTGGTGCCATTGATGGTGCCCCCGCTTGCTTCAGGGCTTATCTGGCGCATGATGTATGATGACGCGTTCGGTATCTTTCCACATCTGATTCGAACCTTCGGCGCCAATCCGCCGATCTTTCTGGGCGATCCGGATTATGCGCTGTATGCCGTCGTCGCCACCGAGGTGTGGCGCTCCAGCCCGTTCATGGTGCTGATACTGCTGGCAGCCCTGCAGGCGCAGCCTATAGAAACAATCGAGGCGGCGGAGGTCGACGGCGCCAGCGGTTGGCAGGTCTTCCGGCTGATCACGCTGCCCTTTATCACGCCGGTCATCATTGTGGCGCTGCTCTTCCGTACGGTCGACTCGCTGCGCACCTTTGACCTGATCTTCCTGTTGACGGCCGGCGGCCCCGGCACGACGACCGAAGTGATCAGCATGTTTATCTATCGCTGGGGGTTCCGCCACTTCAAACTGGGCTTCACCTCGGCCGCGTCGATCCTGCTAATGATCGCTACGCTCATCATCTGCATCTTCTACCTGCGTATGTTGGTCATGCGCCAGGCTGAGGTCCAACTGACCGATGAGTAACCGGCAGATTCGCGGCCTCTTGACAACTTGAACTTGGTATCCTATGAGACAGTCAGCCATGCGCGCAAACAACCTCAAGCGAGTCCGGAATGTCGCCATGTTCTTTGTGGTGGCGGCCGTCTGGATCTTCTATTTTTTCCCCATCTATTGGATGGTGACCACTTCCTTCAAGACCCGGGTGGACACGTTTTCGATTCCGCCCAAATGGATTTTTTGGCCTACGCTCCAGTACTATATCAGCAGTTTTACCGACCCCAAGTTTTTGAAGGTGGTACAGAATAGTCTCATCATCACGGGAACGACCGTCCTATTTTCGCTCGTTCTGGGCGCGTGGGCGGCCTACGCTTTTGCCCGCTTCCGTTTCAAAGGTTCGATGGTGATGAGCTTCTCACTGATCATCGCGCGTATGATGCCCCCGATCGTTTTCATCGTGCCCCTTTACCTGCTCTTCAACTCACTCAGTTTACGTAATACGCACATCGGCCTGATACTGATCTTCACTGTTTTCAACCTGCCTTTTACGGTATGGATGCTCAAGAGCTTCTTTGAAGAGGTGCCGATCGAATTGGAAGAGGCGGCGTGGATTGACGGGGCCTCGCGCTTGCAGGCGTTGGGGCGCGTCATACTCCCGCTGATCGCGCCGGGGCTGGCAGCGACCGCCGTCTTCGCGGCTCTGCTCGCCTGGAATGAATTCCTGTTTGCGCTGCTGCTTGGTGGACCCAGCACGACAACGCTACCGGTCTTTCTTTCCGGCTTCCTGGGAGAACGGGATGTTGAATGGGGCGACATCATGGCCACGGCAACGGTCGCGGTCCTGCCCCCCACGCTGCTGGTGATGCTGGTGCAGCAGAATCTGATCAAAGGATTGACGCTGGGCGCGGTGAAGGGTTAGGTATTGAACCGACCCACCGCATGACAACATGGAGAGATGAGAAAAATGACGGAAATTACAGCGACACGGACGCCGACAGTAGTCGACGGCGTCAACATTGATGAACTGATCAGCGCCGACGTGCTCGAGGAATACCGGGAGCGCGGGTATTGGGTCAGCCCCAAGCTGTACAGCGATGAACAGATTGCGGAGATGCGTGCGGCGCAGGAGCGCATGTGGCAGGGCGAACACGATTCGGAGATCCCGTCGCAGTACGGCGCGCGGGCGGTGGAGCCGGGCTCGCCGGACGTGCGCCAGCAGTGCAACTCGTTCTGGCTGAGCAATGCGATCCGCAATGTGACCACGAGTCCGTTATTGGGCGCGATCGGCGCGCGCTTTATGGGCGTGGAGACGGTGCAGCTGTGGCATGACCAGGCCGTCTACAAGCCGGGCATCGGCCCGGACGGCAGGGACGAGACGGCCGGCAATATCGGCTGGCACCAGGACTACGGCCACTGGAAATCGTCGAGCACGTCGAATATGTGTACCGCCTGGATCGCGCTGCAGGACACGGACCTGCAGAACGGCGGCATGCGCACGATCGTTGGCTCGCACAAGTGGGGGCTGCTTGAGGACAGCGACACGTTCGCCCAAAAGGACCTGGACGGTCTGCAGGAGCGCTTTGCCAACCAGGAGATCAGCGGCGACTGGCTGGACGAGCCCTGCATCATGCAGGCGGGCCAGGTGAGCTTCCACCACTCGCTGACGCTGCACGGCTCCGGCCCTAACCTGACGTGGGAGCCGCGCATGTGCCTGATCTCACATATGATGCCTGCGGGCACCAGCTATCTGCCCGGGCGGCAGTACCATCCCAACCTGGTCTTCCTGGGCCCGAACGCGCAGGAGGGAGAGCCGTTCGCAGGACCGTTCTGGCCGCAGATGTGGCCGAAGCGCGAGTAGTGAGTGCAGAGGAGCGAGTGAAGAGAAGTGAGAAAAACCGAGGAGCGAGTATAGAGGAGTGAGGCGAGAATCGTCCTCACTCCTTTTTGTTTCTCAATCCTTGCTTCTGGTCTATTACTCCTTGATTTCACCGGTTGCGCGCAGGAGCGTCTCTTGCACGAGGAGCTCGTGTGAGTACGGGCGGGCGGGCGGCTGTTTCCCCTCGATGGTTTTCAGAAAATCGATTAGTTCCAGATCGTACAGCCCCTGGCGCGTCTGGACCTGAATGGGGACCATTGTATCCCCTTCATCGTAACCGCCCTGGGCTTCGGTCAGGCAGAGCCGGATCTCCGTGGCCGGTTCGAGCGGTTCCATGATGGCGCTGCCGCGGCTGCCGTAGACCTCGAAGCGTCGCGCGGCAGGGCGCGTCTCCATGGCCGAGGTATCGACCAGCGCCATGGCCTTCTCATATTCGAAGACGCCTAGGGTGTTGTCGGGACATTCTTCGACCAGGCCGGTCTCGTTGCGCAGAAATGCGGTCACCTTACTCGGCCGGCCGAGCAGCCAGACGACCTGGTCGAGCATGTGGCAGCCGAGCTCGTAGAATACGCCGCCGAGATGGCGGCTGACGTCACGACGCGCCTGTTCGTCCATCGCCGTGCCGATGCGGGTGCGTAGGGCGAAGATGTCCCCCAGAAAACCGGACTTCACCCACTCGTCGATCTGCTGGAAGCCGGCGTGATAGCGAAACATATAGCCCATCTGGACGGTCAGCCCCTGCTTCTCGGCCGCGGCGATTGTGCGCTGCCACTGCGGCCAGTCGTCGCCGGCCGGTTTGTCGTACCAGACATGCTTGCCGGCCTGCACGCAGCGCTCGGTCTGGTCGAGGCCGTGGTGGGTGGGCCCTTCGGACGCCACCATAACGATGCTGTCGTCGTCGAGCATTTCGCTCTCGCTGCCGAACCAGTTGACGTTCTGGTAGGGGCCGTCGGCCGCGGCCATGGCCCGGCGCCGCTCTTCATCGGGCTCGAGGACGCCGGCCAGCTCGACGTCGGGACTGTCGATGATGGCGCGCAGCTTGCCCGCGGCGTGGGCGTGTTTGGTTCCGTATTGGGCTACACGAACTGCTGTCATGTTTGTGGCTCCTGGGTTGTTGAACCCGCTTCGCTATTTGGGCGCTATTTGGGGAGGCAGTTCAACCGACTGCGGCTGTCCGGTGTGGACCGACTCGATGATCTTTTCGAGGACCAGTGTGGCGACGATACCGGGATAGGCCGGCACGTAGGGATCGGTATCGTTGCGGATGGCATCGACCAGCAGCGGCATGCGGTCGATGAAAGGCGGAGAGAACGACTCGGTGGTCAGCTCGCCGCTGACTGGATCGGGTGTGGTGATGGTGGCGCGGCTGAAATGCTTGTCGAGAACCGCGCTCTGCTGGCCGTCGTTAAAGGTGGAAAACCATTTGGTGAGCTTTTCGCTGAAGCCAGCGTCGCTCATCAGATAGGTGGCGACGGAACCGTTGGCAAAGCGGATGGTGGCGGCCACGGTGTCGATGATCTCGGGCGTGGCGAGCTGGCCGGGATGGGTGACCTGGCCGCCGGTGGCGGAGATCTCGACCGGCGGCGAGTCGTGCATCCAGCAAAGCAGGTCGGCGAGGTGAACGCCGACGTCGAAGATAAGGCCGCCGCCGATTTCGGGCAGCCACTGCCAGCGCGTCAGGTCTTCACGGCCGAGCATGACCTGGGCATGGCTCACCATGGCCGGTTGGATGCGGCTTTTGATGGCGCGCGCGGCCCCGGAGAAGCGGATGGAGAAGTTGATCATCAGCTTCTTGCCTGCCGCCTGCATCGCTTCGTAGATGCGCACACAGTCGGCGGTGGTCATGGCCATCGGCTTTTCGAGGTAAACGTGCTTGCCGGCCGCAAACGCGGCCAGGGCCAGCTCGGCGTGGGTGCCGTGCGTGGTGGCGATGGTGACGATCTCGATATTGTCGTCGGCGAAGATACGGTCCGCGTCCGTCGTGTAGTAGCGCCCTTCGAACTGTTCGTAGTAGCTGCTGGCGGCCTCTTCATTGATGTCGCAGAAGGCGTGCACGTCGATATCCGGTGTAGCGACGGCCCCCCGGGAATGACTCCTGCCGACGCTGCCGCAACCGATAAGGGCCCAGCCAAAGGGCTGACTGTGTGAGCTGGTCATACTGCGTTTCTCCTTCTGCGTTTACGCGCGGACGCGGTTGTGTTGGCTGTGTGAACTACCTGGAGAGATGCGTGTGTTGGACAGGAGTAATTGTGCGGTATCCGCGTCTTAAAGACAAGTCGCATGAAGGGGCTGGGGCAATCCTAGATACAACGTAACTGCTCAGCCGCAACTGATTCGCAACCCTGAACGCGGCGCGCAAAGGTGTTCTTTCTCCCCTCATTGTTGTATTTTGGGCGGTGCCGCCGCAAGCGGCCTCCCTTGTGCAGGGGCTGCGCCCCCGCAACGCCCCCCTCCAAAACCATCCCTCACCGACCGTGTGCATTCTTCGCAACCTGTCGGCTGGCGAGCATGGCGACGGCTGTACACCAGTCGCGTCCCCTGGAGCCTGAATGGTTCCAAGGATGACTGGCTGGTCAGGTACTGTGGCTCAGTAGTTACGATACAACAGAGAGTACCTGGAGAGACCATCAACCGTCTGCTGCGATGACAAGCCGGGCGTTCAGAGTTTCCAGAACCTTGAGCAGTACATCAATCCGGGGATTGCCTTCGTCTGAGAGAGTCAGGCGGGGAGTTTGCCATCCTGCTGCATTCACATCGAAACCCGTGGAGATCCCCTTGGCGCGTGCTACGTTTCCGAGCGCTTTGGCGAAGTAGCCCGGGTCGTTTTCGGCCAGCGCAGCATTTAGGTACGCAACTAACGCTTCATCGCTGTCCAGGAAATCAAGTACATCAAGCTTCTTGAGTGTCATCGCTGAATTAGACACTTTTCGGGTTCATGGGGAATGTAAATGGTCACGGATGAATGATCGTCTGAAACGTCAGTCGTTCCTGATTCATCTGTGTAACAGAAATCCGCGGGCATCCCTTGCAAAAGAAAAGCGACTAGGTTCGGGGGATAGAGCACGAGCGTTTGTCTGAACTGTGACTATTGGGATTTAGGGGATGGAACAGGATTGTAGGCGACGGATCGATTCCTATGAGCTGGGCCTTTTTCCGTCGGGCGAAAGGGCATATCCTAAAGACCCGACATATTGGGACCCACGCGCGGAATCTACTTTTTTCTGCTCTGACCTGATCTGTAGGACTCGGTCTCTTCGACGAACTTGTCGAGCGGTGTCAGCGCGGCGACTTCGGCGACCAGGTCTAGCGGCAGGTCTTCGAGCTTGCGGAAACGAACGCAGGATTTGCCCATGTTCATCTTCTTGCCCGTGGCGAGATAGCGCTCCTTGAACCAGTCCGACAGCGAATCGTCGGTGTAAACGGAGGTCAGGTAGAGGGACATGTACTGCTTTTGTGAAGCGAGCGCAATGTACATCAGCTTCTGGCCGTTGTAGGTTTCGGGGACCACGCTGCTGGGCACGACGTAGGAGATCATGCCGTACTGCATGACTTC
This sequence comes from Caldilineaceae bacterium, assembly GCA_963662575.1. Classification (GTDB taxonomy): domain Bacteria; phylum Chloroflexota; class Anaerolineae; order Caldilineales; family Caldilineaceae; genus Bin5. The sequence continues at coordinate 1,745,216 of OY759723.1, read as the reverse complement.
CTCGTAACCGTCGGGCAGGTTGTCGAGGATGACGCTGCGCACGGCAGAAATGGCCTCGCGTCTGGTGGGGTCCAGTTCGGTCAAGTATTCTTCCGGGGTTTTGGCGTCGCTCTGCATGATTGGATTTCCTCCAGGAAAATTATCAGTCTCTAGCCCTCTGGCAAGAAAAAGCCATATCCATTTCGCGGACCAGTATGGAACGGCGCCGTTGTCACTGATTACTGACCACTGACCACTGACCACTGCCGTTCCTCCATTTTATCAGTGGGCGGGTGGGGAGCAAGTCTGTTGGCGTGCGGATCGTGCGCTGGGCGTGCAGAGCCGAATTCAATAGTTTGTTGTGGTGGCAGCAAGCGGTTACAGTTGGTCATCCACGAAGGGCACGAAGTCAGATGAAGAAAGCTGAGAATTGGAGGGAGAGCCATGGACGATCAGAGCCGGCTGGATAATTTTTCGCTTGAAGGCGATCAGGTGGCGCTGCCGAAGGGGGCCTGGGCGCAGTCGCACCGGCTGAACGTGCGCTGGCGGGGCAGGGACCTCACTTCACTGAGCCAGGGCGCGTTTCGCGCCTACCTGTTCCCCGTCTATACGCCGGCCGGCTTTGCCGTGACGAGCGAGTCGCCGCTCGACCATCCGCACCATAATTCCCTGTGGATCGGCGCGGACCATTTCAACTGCTATCTGCCGTATTCCAGCGGCGCGCTGGAGGAGGCCAACTATAATTTCTACGTGAACGACATCTTCCAGGGACGGGCCCCGGGCCGCATCCAGGGCGTAGACGTGGACGCGGAGGAGATAGCGGCCGACCATCTGCGGCTGGTGCAGACGCTGCACTGGCAGGGTCCGATCGAGTGGGGCGCGCCGCAGCGGCGCACGCTGGCGGTGGAGACGCGGACGATCGACATCCGGCCCGGCGAGGTCGCCAACCTGTTCGACATCCGTTCGCAGCTGCGCCCGGCCGAGTGGGACCTGCACATCGGGCCGACCCGCCACGCCTACTTCGGTCTGCGCATGACAGAGCCCCTGCGCGTGACCAGCGGCGCGACCATGGTCGATTCAGGGGGCCGCACCGGGGCCGCCGCCATCAGCGGCCAGGTGTCGGACTGGGTCGACTGTTCAGGCACCATCGCCGCCGGCAGCCGGGTGGGCGGGGCGCTGTTTCCGTATCCGAGCGCGCAGGGCTTCCCCTGGTTCGTGGCGGATTGGGGGACGCTGACAGTGAACCCGATGGCGGGTAAGGGGTATACATTGAAGCAGGGGGATGTGCTGGATTTTGCGGTGCGTTTTGTGGTGCATGACGGCGATGCGGAGGAGGCGGATGTGGCGGGTTTGTGGGGGGATTTTGTTGGGGAGGGACAGTGAGTTGGGATGCACGCAAGCCTTTCGCCGTCTTGACACAGATGACATTCTTACTTGGCCTGGTGGCTAGTCAGACTAGGTCTCGATGACGTTTGATTCGTTTTGTCACATTGGCGACAATAGGAGGATGTCTACAAAGAGAATTGCCGACCATCAGTGGCAGAAACTTTACGCATTTCTGCAAGGACACCCTCGTGCCTACGCAGGGCAAGAGGAAAAGTGTCGTCGTTTCGTTGAGGCAGTTCACTGGATACTGCGCACCGGCGCCCAGTGGCGTGAACTGCCAGACAGTTATGGCAAGTGGAACAGTGTATTCAAGCGCTACGCACGCTGGGAAGAGAACGGTGCTTGGGCCGACATGTTCAAACAGATCGCTCAGGAGCCAGACATAGCAGCAGTCAAGCCCGACAGCACTGCTGTACGCGCCCATATGTGCGCAGCGGGCGGGTCAAAAAAAGGGGAGGTCAGTACGAACAGTGCCTGGGTCGGAGCCGGGGCGGATTCAGCAGCAAGATCCATCTCCTCGTCGATGCCCTTGGCTTTCCCCTAAGGTTCATCTTGACCGGTGGTGAACGCCATGATATGTCCCAAGCTGAATCGTTGCTCGCCCCTTTTCATTTTGACGCCGTTATTGCTGATAAAGGCTACGATTCTGACCCCTTGCGAGAGCTGCTCGCAGCCCAACAGGTCGAGGTGGTCATCCCTTCCCGCCGCTATCGCAAGCAACAATGGGACTATGACCGAATCCGCTACCGAGAACGCAACATCGTCGAACGTTTCATCAACAAAATCAAGTGGTATCGACGCATTTTCACTCGCTATGAAAAACTAGCTCGTCGCTATATGGCTTTCTTGCATCTTGCCGCTACACTCATCTGGCTCGAATGAATTGTCAACGAGCCCTAGTCTCTGAGGAAAGCATCTCAGTTTATACTGTTCAGATGTTCTGCATTTAGGGCATGCCAGAAATCTGGAATGTGTCCACTCGTGAAGCTGTACCATCCCCCCTCATTGATTCTTTGAAGACCCTCTCTCACTCTCTCCCTTAGGACATTAGCGTCCGTTAGTCCGGTAATAGTTGCTAGGTTTGCGTAATGTTTGTGCTGGCTTGCTCTGACAAAAAAAGGAAACGCCTCCCCATACCTAGAGTACAATATTAGCTGTGGGAACCAAGTCTCAGTGCACGGCATGACGAATGACGCCAGCATGGCTAATAGATCGGCCTGAATGAGGTCGGAAAATGGCACATCATCCCTATTGGCTTGTCTCTTTACGACTTCGGCTGCCGGGCTAATGTACCTAGTTTCGCCGGATGACAAGGTTTTGGAAAGTTGACGGGATACGGTCCAAAAGCCACTGAATCTCACAAATCGCTTATTGATATCCCACCCAGAAGTTGGCATCAAGAAATGTGATGTGAACAAATTGTTTAGGTCCCCAAAAGCGCGAACCTTTAGAAGGGCGGCGATTACATAAACAAACGTTTCGAATGCAAAGAGCTTACAGGCCTCAAACCAAGTGTCATTCCATTCGTTTAGCTCGGCAGGGCGAGAACTCAAGTCGCCCAGTCCCTCTAGCAGTTCAACGAGGGCTTCAGAAAAGTCCGTCGAAGGGGCTACTCTAGCTTCAAGGAGTACCCAATCAACTATATGATCTCGGACCACTAACAGCTTCCTCCAGTCTTCAAGAATCTTTTCATCCAAATTGTCAACTTCCGGGCGTTCACGAACTCGTAACTCATCAGCGTGTCTTATGCAGTCATCAAGAAATTCTTTGCGATAGAGGGGAAGTGAGGGTTGTGCATCTAGAATTGACCGACGCAGAAGGCCGAAACTGTAGGTTGCAGGGCTGGCTGGTGTTGAATTGGCGCCCAAGAAAGCTGGAGGCACTCCCACCCTTGGCTTCTCATGCTCCGGCTTTCCGTAGAGATGACGGATCATGTTTTCCCAGTTTGCATTGGTCTTTTCAGGGGAAGAGAAATCGATCCATATTCGCGACTTCAAGAATATTGGAAGAAATGGTGCATTGTCGTCATTGAATTCGCAAACAATCGGTATGAATTTCGTCTGCTCGACTTGCTCGTAGATTTCCTGGGAAATTATCAGAGATTCTGTTCCAACTCCTTTCTTCCTTTCGTCGGCCTTTTCGACATAACCCCGGTCGCAAAAGACCAACACATTGGTTACAGTTGTATCTGTGACCATTTTTTCCATAAAATTGTACTTGTCTTGTCCGCTTTTGAGGTCGTAAATGTCGATAATCACATCTACTCCGTCATTCAGAAGACGGTCGGCCCATGCCTTCACCTGGTCCTTATGCTGCTGGGTTGTCCAGCTGTAGGAAATGAAGACTTTGGGCTCTTTGTGTTCGTTAGGTTTCGATAGCTCGCTCGAAGTCATTTACAAACTACTCCCATTGCGAATTTCATCTCTGTCGCACACAAATGCTAATCCGTCCTAGTAGTGTAACAGACAGGGTTTGCCGGACAAATAGACTGTGGCACACTCTCCATAAAGGAAGACACAAGGAGAGGAAAGATTCCAGCGAAACGATATCGGGTGCGATTGACAGAGGAAGAGCGCAAGGACCTTGATGGGCAGGTGAACACTGGAACGGGGTCGGCGCGACGCTTAAGACGGGCTCGCATCCTGCTGATGGCCGATGAAGCGCAAGCCGGCGGGGGCTGGAGCGACGCCGAGATTGCCAAGGCATTAAGAGCGCACGCGCGCACGGTCGAGCGAGTTCGGGAGCGGTGTGTCACAGTCGGGATCGAAGCCGCCCTCACCCACACGCGACCGAAACGGAAGCGACCACGCGTATTGGATGGCGCCGGCGAAGCCCGGTTGGTGCAGTTAGCGTGTAGCGCTGCGCCGGATGGACAGGAGCAGTGGACGCTGCAGATGCTGGCCGATAAGCTGGTCAAATTAGAGGTTGTCGCGCGCATTTCGCGCGAAACGGTGCGCACGACGCTAAAAAAAACGAACTTAAGCCCTGGTTGAAAGATGCGTGGTGTATCCCGGAGGCGGCGAGCGCCGAGTTCGTCTGCGCCATGGAAGATACGCTTGCGGTCTATCATCGGCAGCAGGATGACAAGCGACCTGTGGTCTGTTTTGATGAAGGCAGCAAACAGCTGACCAAAGAGACTCGTCTGCCTCTGCTGCCTCGACCGGGTGCGGTGGCCAAATATGACTACGAGTATGAACGCCACGGCACCAGCAACCTCTTTCTCCTTTTCGCACCTCTGCAAGCCTGGCGTCATGTCAAGGTGACAGCGCGCCGCACCATGGTTGATTTTGCCCACTGCATGCGTGACCTTGTCGACATCCATTTCCCGCAGGCTGACACGATCGTCTTGGAGATGGACAATTTTAGACACGCACAAACTTGCTTCGCTGTATGAAGCGTTCCCGGCGGCCCAAGCCCGCCGCCTTGCCGCCAAACTGGAAATCCATTACACCCCCAAGCATGGCAGTTGGCTCAACATGGCTGAAATCGAACTCAGTGTCCTGCATCGACAGTGCTTGAACGCTCGCATCCCTGACCAACACACCTTGATGCAGAAAGTCGCAGCTTGGCAAACCCGCCGCAATGCTTCTGCATCGACTGGCAACTGGCGTTTCACCACCGCTGATGCTCGCATCAAACTCGAACGCCTTTATCCGTCAATAGAAGATTGTTGAACTACTAGTTGTGTGCGGCAAAGATGAGGGAGGTACGCATGATTGGCGCTCTCAACCTCAAATTGGGAAGGGAAGCGTTATCGACGGAGATCATCAACAGGAGAAAACTATGACCGAAGAAACTACAATTGCTACAGCCCCGCGGGACGCAATAGAACTAAAACATCCCGAAGCGAAAGTCTCGCGAGATGAACCGTGGCATGACGATGTGCTTGACAGGGCGAAGATCGCTACCAAGCTGACCAACCTTATTCGGGAGCAGCGTGCCCCTTTTGGAATCAGTATCGACGGCCGGTGGGGAACAGGCAAGACGTTTTTGCTCAAGCGCTGGCAGAGAGACTTGAAGAGAGAGGGGTTCAGCGCCATCTATTTCAACGCGTGGGAGGACGACTTTTGCGACGATCCTCTTCTTGCCATCATCGGTCAGTTATCAGATCACTTCAAGAAAGGCAACCTCAAAACGCTAGCCGATGAATTGGGTAAGATCGCGATTCCTTTGCTCAAAAAGAATGCCTTGTCGGTCTTGAACAGAGCTACGGGGCTAACGTTTGAGGTGGATCTGAATGAGAGAGATCTCCTGAAGGAATATCGTGACCAAAGACAAACCAAGACCAAACTGAAGAACCAACTGACGAAGATGGCGGCTGCCGTTGTTCAGGAAACCGACCACCCTCTGGTCTTCATCATTGATGAACTCGACAGATGCCGCCCGACTTTTGCCATTGAGCTCCTGGAACGGGTCAAACATATTTTTGACGTTCCCAATGTGGTGTTCGTTTTTGGCATCAATCGAGATGAGCTCTGCAAGTCACTCGAATCGATTTACGGCGCGATCGACGCCACCGTCTACCTGAGACGATTTTTCGACATGGAGTTTAGACTGCCGGAGGCGGATACGAAGGGCTTTTGTTCCAGCATCATGAGCCGATTTGGCCTGCATGAGTTCTTTCAGACGCAGAGCAGTGATCCTTTTGTCGCAACGAACAGGACCGACTATAAGAATCTCTCGCAGGCTCTTCCAGTCGTTTGCTCCGTTTTGGATCTTTCTTTGCGGGATATTGTTTACTCCATCAGTTTGGTGGTGTTGGCAATCAGAAATCTGGGCACGAACCAGGACATCCACCCTTGGCCGCTTAGTGTGCTGATCCCTCTGAAGATATACGACCCGACTCTGTATCGGCAGTTTATCCAAGGCGATCGCCGCGCAAATCACATCATGGACTACATTGATAGCAAGCTTCCGCACTCAATAAGGGATCGCCAATTGGAATACGAGTTGACCGCTATCGAAGCCGAACTATATCTCTTGGAAACGGCGCGTTTGACAGGCAGCGGAGAGTCCACGCCATATGATCAACTCGATCTGTTGGCGGGAGGACCGGACGGGGGAAATCACCACCTTCTTTCAAAGAGGACACAAGAGGCAGGCCCTGGTAGAGCATCGGAATTGCTTAGGCCCATGGGCGGGAATCGCATAGAAAGAACGCCGAGCAACGCGATACGGGAACTGGCGATACTCATTGATTTGCACGGTATCGTAGCAAGGTGAGCAGGAGGCAGAGGGGTTGCTGGAGGAGATCCGTTTGAATGGATGACAAGAACAAAGAATCCGAATCCACCATATGGGCTAGCAGTAGACGTGGTGCTTGGTCAGGGCGGGGTTTTCATTATCAACATCTTTTTTCGACCCTAATTCTTGTCCGTCAGTGGGCAGGGTTAGCGCCTGCAGGATATCTGGTTCCGGAAGGTGAAGAAGATTGTGTTGTTGAGTTGTCGGAGCACAATGTTTGGATCCAGATAAAGTCAATGAAGAGCGGCGCTTTCAGCAAGCGCGGCGTGGAAAAAATCTTGGCCGATGTCAAACAGAAAGCTGCTCGGACCAGAAACCAGAGGACAACACAATTTGCAGTTGGTCTTGAGCAGCCGTGCACCGGCGTTCCCGAAAAAGGGATTGACAAGCTCTTTGAAGGTGAAGGAGATGAGATTGTTGTCTGCAAAGAACCGGAGACGGAAATCGTAAATCTGCTGTCGCAGAAACTATCTGTTCTGGAAGAAATCGCAGAGGTTTTGGCCAGGGATCTTTATTGGTTGGTCGCTGATAGTGCAGCCGAAAACGCATCCCGCACTTTCGGGAACAGGCGGCGAATTTCGACCACTGAGATTGGGCACCGGATTCAGAGATACCTTGAGGCCAACAATCCATCAGCAATTACTCATGCTTTCGAGTCGGGAGCGTTGGGCCCCGTTGACTTTGTTACGCAGGTTTCTGAGCCTGGGTTTTATCAAGGTATAAAGGTTAGGCCCGGCCACTTGGCTGCGGGGCTTGTCTTGGATCGTCCGACTGAGAAACAAGCCATCGTTAATGAACTCAAGACCCAAAGGCACTTGCTTATCACTGGTCCATCAGGGGCGGGAAAATCTGCCCTAATGTGGTTGGTTGCAAATGCACTTGAATCTGAACTTCGATGGTATCAGGTCTCCGCCCGTGCTGGAGCGAATCATGCTGACTCAATTGCGCGATCTATTCGTGCGTGCCGTCCCAATGATAGTTCCCCAATTGGATTGACATTTGACGAAGTTGGACCTTCCAACAGTGAAGTGTGGAACATCCTCGCCAATGAGCTTCGCGAGTTGCCGGATGTTTACCTGCTGGGAACTGTGCGTAACGAAGACATACCGTTGCTCTCAAATCAGCCCGATACCAGCTTCTTCGAAGTTTCACTCAGCGAGAGTCTTGCGCAAAGTGTCTGGCAGAAACTGACCAGCCGCGGCCAGACAGAGTGGCAACACTGGCTTGAGCCATATGAACTGTCAGACGGTCTCATGCTCGAATACATACATATTCTGACGCAGGGCCAGCGGCTGGCCGCTGTGATCGGTGAGCAGGTTCGAAAAAGGGAGCAGGAAGGACGATGTGCTGAACTCGCTATTATCAGAGGGAGTTCGGCATTGTCTTCTCTTGGTGGAGAAATAGAGGCCAGGAAGTTATTCGACTTATTGGAGTTACCTCTTAACCGTGCGAACGTGGCGCTCAAGAGACTACTTGACGAGCACCTGGTGCGGGAAAGTCGCCCCGGCATACTCGGCGGCCTGCATTCACTGCGCTCGCATGCGCTGAGCCATACATCCCACGACGAAATTGTCTATTTGCGAACTGAGTCCTTGTGGCAAGTTCTGCTGGCCGCAACTAATGAGACGCTGCCTAGAGTTATCCACTCAGTTCTTAAAGAAGCACTGCTTGATGATAAACCAGAGGCTGTTCAGAAGCTGGCGGAAGTTTTGGCTGACAATGATGATGTTGAACTGTGGACCGCAATACTGACTGGCCTGGGGTTTGGCACGCTGGAACGACGCGTCGCCGCATTCATTGCTATTCTTGAAGAACATGGCGTTCAGCCCGCCTTCTGGTCTGCGGCCTCCATGTTTGCGCTCACAGACGGAGATATGCCTGATTCCACATTGCCCGCGGTACGCAAAGCGGTTCTGGCGTTCAAGGAAGCTTCGCATCGCGACCTTCGGACCGACTGTTTAGCAGCGCTCCCTCAAGAGACAGAGAGTCCAACCTGTATCGATCTTCGCCAAGCGAACAGGCTCCTTTCTTGCCTTGTTCCTCTGGTTGGTGGAGAGTCTATACCGATTCCTTTCGTGCTTAGCATTTCAGGTGATGCTGCGCATGACATTCGTGAAATTGCAGGGCTCCTATCAACCGCCTATGCAGTAGCCCCAGAGATAGCTCGAAACCTAGCCTCAAAATGGGGAGACGAACAGACACTTCTAGCCCAATATCACGCGCAGACCGCGTGGACGACTACGCCTGTCGTGGAAGCAAAGGGAGAACACGGGCGCACCGTCCGGGCCAACTTGCTGTACATAGACGAGGATCATCAAGCCGATCCCCATGAAACCGTAGTCAATATTTGTGAAACCTTGCTGGCACTTTCCCCAGACTCGGATGCCGTGGCATCCGACGTGATAGATCCCTCAGGGCAACCTGTTCAAATGGGCGATTTTAGGTTTGTGTCGAAAAACATGCCAAGACAAAATGTCACCACCAAAGCACGTGCTATCTGGAACGTTGTCTTTCGTCAAATCCTGTTGGCGCGTGCTGCCGATGGACTGACTGAGTATACGCATCAAATGGCCCATCTCGTGCGGAAGACGGAGAATCTCTTTCGGTCGTTTGCCGAGCCATGGATAAGAGGGAAACGCATTCCCAAATCTTTATATATCAGCATCAACGATGTTGCTTCTGAGATCAATCACTTATCCTACGCAACTCCTGAGAACCTCCCAGCCCATGTGACGGCAAATTCCGTTTACGCTAGTACAGAGATTAGACTTGGTGCGATGTTGACCAATGTTCTTACAAATCTGGTTCCGAGAATGGCACAAGTAGAGGCCACAGGGAATGCAAAGGCACCCGCTACCTATGCCGGTAACCGGTCTGCTTTAGCTCGGAAATACGTCGAATCTGTAATATGGCGTACAACTTCGACGCCTCCTCTGCGGGAACTTACCGCACTCGCAGACAGACTTTACGATGTGTCTTGTATTTTACATGAAATGGCGTACTCCTTTGAGGCGGCAAAGCAAATAGCGAGAACGGCTCAGAGGAAACGTTTCGGCAAAGCCGTATCAGTCACAGCGAGTCGCTGCCGCTCATCAGCGCGAAACCGCCTTAATCAGACGTTGCAGGCAGTTGAGAGAGCGTTACAGGAACGTGGCTGGAACGCGACAACATGGACTCGTCCCATCAATGAGAACGATAGTACCCACTGGCCGGCTGCAGAAGTAGCCATGCTTGTCGAAATAGCGGGCTTCGACGCTGATGGCGACTATCTCGATGATTGTCTCTCGATTGGACAAAAGCTCCTGGCAAATGATTGGCATTTTTGTGTCGCGCCCGTAATCAATGGCCATGTCTTGCCAACATTTGTGTTTGCCCCTTCCTCGTTAGGGCCTTTGCCTGTCTTGCCCGTTATGGATTTCGAAAGCAAATGGGAGAAGCATATTGATCTACCATTTCTCACATCTGACTTAGCTCCAAATTCGGATGCCTTCGATAGAGCTGTAGGCAGTTGTCAGCAAATTTCGGCGATCATTCTTACTCGCGACTTGTCAAACCTCTATCCAGAAGAGGAGATCGTTCTAAGGAAGGCTGTAGATGATTTCAATCACAATAAGAAAATCATTGACGCTTTTGCAGAAGATTCGGGTCTGGATGGATTCTTAGTTGCATCGTCTTATCTCAACGATGTCTGGAATCAGGTTGTTAGCGAATATCACGTCGCGCAAACAGGACAAACGATCGAAAATCCGTTGTGTATGGATTCGTTTCGCGTAATAGCCGGTGAGGAAAACCAAGAGACTGTTGAATTCGGGATTTTGAGGATGTTGCTGCGCCAAGCTGAGTGCCAGCGCCTCGCCTCGTGACCCCGCCTTTCATGCAGAAAAGACACCTTTGCCTGTGGTAACAGGTAAAGAGAGTTCATATCTCTAGACTGACTCAACGGCGGACCGCACAGTGAATGACTATTTTCGAAACAATAAGACAGTGGAATTCTCCAGCGTCGAGTGATTGGGTGATGCGCCCTTGTATTGTTAGGCGTGACGAATACGAAACATTGTCAGTCCAGACAGCGTTAATGCGGGTTACAAGATTAGCTTCACGTGTTACTTTCGCAAGTCACAGTCGCTATGTTCGCCGTAGAAGGTCTGGTCCGATATCCTTGCGCTGGGGGCCCAGGGGGTTGTTGGGAGGAGATAATGGGCAGGTCTCACGAGCGACATCCCCGAGGTGCTTGACTGGTCGAAGGCCCGGCGCGGTGTCTTCTACCGTCCGGTCAAGCAGCAGATCACGCTGCGTCTCGACGCGGATCTCATCGAATGGTGCAAGGCTCGCGCCGAAGGCGGCCGGGGTTACCAGACCGACATCAACCGTGCCCTGCGCCGGCACGTCGAGCGCTGCGAAAGAGAGATGACCAGGTGACAGGCTGGGAATCGTGCAAAGCTGTCGGACGGCCGAACGGCAGTTCTTAGTGAACTGCCAAGTACGCGGAGAACATTTTTTGTCCGTGGAGGGACGTAGAGGGGCGCGGAGAAGATCTTTCTGGTTCGCGGACGGTCCGGGAAGGCACTATTTCTGTCGCGTGAGGTAGCTGATGGCTCGCATTTGTCAGTTCTTAAGAGGCCTTCGCCAATTGTCAACGAGACCTGATAGCATATGGAGTGAATGATGGGCAGAAGATGGCCGGTTCAGGATGCCAAGTCGAAGTTTTGCGAGTTGTTGGATGCCGCGCTCGCCGAAGGGCCACAGATCATGACCAGGCGCGGGGTCGAAACCGCAGTGCTCCTTCCGATCGAGCAGTGGCGGAGGCTGGAGCAGATGACCAAGCCGGACCTGAAGGAGCTGCTCCTCGCCCCTGAGGCACGGACCGATGACCTTACGCCGCCGCGCCGACAGCATCGCCACCGCACACCTTTGGCTGTGGAGTAGCGATATGTATCTCCTCGACACCAACGTGGTCTCGGAGCTGCGTCGTCCCCGACCACAAGGCGCGGTCCTCGATTGGATTGCGAAGGTGCCGGCAGAGCAGCTTTTCGTGTCTGCAGTTACGGTTGGAGAGATACAGGCGGGAATCGAGATCACCCGCGAGCAGGATGATGCGAAGGCAGAGGAGTTGGAGGCCTGGCTGGACAAAGTCCTGGCTTCCTACAGTGTATTGCCTATGGACGCGCCCGTCTTCCGGGAGTGGGCCCGGCTCATGCATAGGAAGTCGAACACGATCACAGAATACGCGATGATCGCGGCGACAGCCATCGTGTACCGTCTGATTGTGGTCACTCGGAATGTGAGTGACTTTGGTCAGTTTGGCGTGGAATTGCATAATCCCTTCGAAGGTTAGCGCCAGTAACGGCAACGAGCCGGAGACAGCACGCGACTTGATCCGACGCGGCGGCGCTCTAGCGGGCTACGAGACTGAGTTGCGGCGCGCGGCGGCCGCCCCGCAGGGCAGTATAGACGCCTGAACATGGGATTCACAGGGGGACTCGATGATTGACGCCGTTCTCGCCAGAAACGCCAATAGCCTGATGACGGTCGCCAGCCTCTTGGAAGATGGCATCGAACTGGGTTTCGCCGATGGGGCCATGAGGCTCATTCCCTACTCTGAACTTCCTGAGATCGGAGAGCGTGCGGCCCTATCGGCCCTGGAGTTGTCCAACCCCTACGAGCTGGTTCTGAAGACGACCCAAGGCGCGACAGTCGAGATTCCCTGGGACTTTGCCCGTCACTACTGTGACGCGTCCTATCGCCCGACTGTTGAGGCCATGGCTATGCGGGGAAGGCAAACGCTTGGGCAGCGCATTCGGCGGCTGCGCAACGCTGCCGGTCTCTCGCAGGATGCGCTTGCCCGTGAGGCAGGTATCGGACGGGTGACGCTGGTGCGGCTGGAGAAGGGTGACCAGACGCCGAGATTCAAGACCCTTGGCGCGATTGCCAGGGTATTGGGGGTGGACGTTTCGGAGCTACTGGTGGAGCCGGGGTTGCTGCGCTGATGGCTGCAAGAGAAAGTGAGCTCGGCCCCAAGAATGGGACCACGAGCAGTGGCTTGTAATGGCACTGTTCGCCGAATGAAATGAAGATTTAATCCGGTGGCCAAGTTACTGTAACGAATCACTGGGCGACTGGTAGAATCCGTCTGGAGGAAGTTCTCCTTCCATGTCGTAGCCCAGTGAGTGGGGGCAACCACATTTTCCGCTACCATCTAGAGAAAGGTGTAAGGAGATGACACTACAGGGACTGTTCATCAGAGGAATTTTCAGCAGTGTTCTAGAAGACATTAGGCGCACGCATTTGGTACAACCAGATCGGACCTTGTATTTGCAGCCCTTCCGCGGGGATACCATCAGGATGCTCAGAGATAACCCACCCACGAATAGAAACCCTGTCCGACTTTATTTGTCCACTTCCGAGGACCCAGCTACTGTTTCTTATTCAGCGGATATCGTCGGTTGGGAAAACAAGTTGAGATTAACTCGGTCGAGAAAGCTGGAGATAGAAGCGACGATCAAGTCATTCCAGCCCGACGAAAAATGCCTTTACAACCATTCAAAGACGCCTGGGAAGCCAAGTCTGAATCTGGTGCATATCCAAAGGCTTGTCGAATTACCTTCTCCGTTCAGTGTCACCAATTTGATCAAGATCAGCGACGGCAAGCCATATTCCCCCTATAAGGAATCACCGGGCGGGTGGTCGCGTGTCCGGTTGGTGTAGCGAGGATATGCGGTGCATGGATATGTGCGGGATGGGGGGGTGTGAGGAGTGATTCACTCTAGGAATTGGTTTCAGATTCTTTCTGACCAGATTCACTGCTTTCGTCAGTCGTGCAGCCATCTGTGGTGAACACTGTTTCGCGCCAATTGATAGACTTTTCTGGATCAAGAGTACTCTCAAGAATGTATAGAGGCTCATGCCCAGGATAGTTTTCGACAGCTGAAGTGATGAGTTCCTGGGCGCGTTCTAAGTCTCCTGAAGCACGGAATCGTTCTGCGATTTCCAATGCACAGCCAGCCACCAAGGAAGGGGGAGCCTTTAGGCCGTTCTTCTTGCCTTGGCTGCGCAGGTACTCTCTATAGACTTTCTCATGTTCATCTAGCGTCCAATTCGGAATCTCATTCGAGAGGAGATTAACTAGCATGGCCTCTGGAGACGGGTCTTCCAATTCTGCAATGTATTTCCTTGCGATCTTCGTGTTCATCTGCAAGTCAAGCGAAACCAGTTTATTGAACAAGATATAGAGTGCCAAGAAGGGCCTTCGCTGACCTTGGTTCATATTTGGGAACTTTCTAACAGACTCTGTGAGCATCTCTCTTATGTCTGTTACGCTGGCATTGTCCTCCTGTCGGAGGAAACTTACAACTTGGCTTAGAAATCCTTCGAACCGTGGTCGTCCAGAGTCGATTGTTAAATCGTCAACCTGATGAATCCAGTATTGCGGGGCGAAGTCAGTCAACGGAACCTGGATGATCCCATGTCGGTCACGGCCATAGTCATAGTTTTCCGTTTCTACCTTAGGCTGCCGTCTGATGAACTCTGTGATTACGCAACGAGTAAGACGTGCTAGGCCTTGGAAAGTAAGTATTGTAACTCTGTCAATGGATCGCGTCTCTGAATAATCGCCAATACCAAGACTGAGTGTGGGTGGTGGCTCACGGAGAGAATGAATGTATTTGGACCGCGTATTATAGGCTTCCTTCAGCGCGCCAAGTAGGTCGGCATGTCTTATCGGGTGGTCTTTCGCATCGGCTCCTTCACGAAAGAACGACGGCGTAATGTGGTCTATCGCAAAATCTCGAAATCGCCGACTTAGAGCTACATGCTCATTTTCCAGAACTGCATTCCTCACGCGAGCAACTGTCTCTTCGTCCGAACAGGCCAATGCGTTGTCTATAGTCTTTCGTTTTTTGTCTTCATAATCTTCCCACTTGGCGCGATGACCGTCGAAATCATGTGCAAGAGATTCGATAGAGGCGACCATCAGCGTATAGGCCAGTGCGAGGTCGTCTGCAAGGCGATGTAAGCCATTGACGTAAGTACGGATTGCCCGCATAGCTGCTAAGTAACTTTCCCGCTTGAGTCCAATTAGGTTTGCTACAATTTGGACTAGGTGGGCGATATCCGCGTCCTGACACCACACGTGGTCGTCAAAAACGCGTCGCATATGCAAACTCGGCGATGATTCGGTTAGAATTCCAGGTCGAGTACCGATGAGTCGGGAGGCGAGTTCATAACTGGGCGTACAGATAACATTGAGAGCGAAAGAGACGATGGCCGCGAAATCTTCCATGTACGGTACAATGGTATGAGATACTAGATTGCCAGGTACCTCTTCGCCGTATTCAATAAACTCCGTGATCTCATAGACCAAAGAGTTCGGTCTCCTCAACGTACCCACGGGCAATAGCCGGCCTGCGGCGGTTTCGATCATCGAATGGACGTACTCGCTAAGAATGAGATTTGTGTGAAGAACACCGCGGAGTTCGTTTTGTCTACCGGGTTTCTTCCCGAAGAATTTTCCTGAAGCAGTCTGAAGCACAGTTTTTCATCCCTTTGTTATGAATCAGTCGCCTATTGGGTCTCGCGAAACGGCCCGTCCCCTACAATTGCACATATTCTGTTGACCAGTTCCTCGTGAAGTTCCTCAGGTGTATCCCACTTGATATGGTAATACTGTCTCGTATCAAAGTGGATTTCATCCATCTTGTCACTTCGACAAGAATAAAGCACATGTAGACCAAGCCCCAGTGCAAACCCCGCTTCAAAATATACACCACCTCTTGGTCCCGACACTCCGTGTGTCATATCAGCTACCAAGAAACGGGAACGCCTTATCTCGGCAAGAATTTCGTCATCGATCTTGACTACATCGGGTTTGCGGTCTATCCGCATTGGTCTGTATCCAGCTTGCTTTACAGCAGGCTCGATTCCCGTCTTGTAAGCGGATTCCATTTCATCATCATACCACATGGCTACAAAGGCCTGTGCAACTATCGGGGTTGGTTGCACGGTCAGCTATCCGGGCAAATCCCTTTACCGTTACGCTGACAGATCCGCCGCCGTAGCAAAGAAAAAGCCTGTTATCAGCTCTTCACTTCTCAGGTAGTCCAATAGGAATTCCACTTCATTCCAAATCGTTGATTCGGACCAAGCATAGGCGGAGAAGGAGTCAGGAACAATATCAACACTCGCCCCGGCCCTTTCTGTCTGATTAACGATGAAGTACAGAAGTCTCTCAGCCCGTTCAGGCACCGAGAGAGAGTCAGTTTTTCCTGTAGCCCTAAAGGACTCGATAAGTTCGACCGTAACGGTAGGCACCGGAATTCCGTGCCTTCGCTGGTCAACAAGCCAGGTGGTTAGTCGCGCTTTCTCTAGGTCGGTGAGTCCTTTCAATACCCCCCAAACGATGACTTGAGGATCGATCCTGTAGGCACCGCCTGCTCTATCAGAAATAATAACACTCTCAAGGGTCAAGACCGGTTCAGACGTTCTCGCTATTACTGAATTTTCTTTAGTTCTCTCAAAGCTCACTGTTTCCCAAATTGGGCATTGAGTTTCTCTTTCCACTCCATTCCTCCATGCGACGTGATTGGTCCTGTCCGGCCAAGACAGTACATGCCGATTGTTTCCTTCTTACACTTCCCAGACAGTCGCCTTGGCATTAGCCGATGCAAACACGACTTCAGCGAGTAAGGAAGGCTATTTTACCTTAACTTCGGGTTCTTGTGACTAACGGCAAGCATTAGGCTTTTTTGCACCGGGTTGTCCAAATGGATTATTCTACTACAATCTGGATTGGAAACGCATTTGCATCCTGTTAGCATTATGTTTGCACTCTGATTTCCGTGTAATGACCTAATGGCTTCCCCCACAAGGCATCCCCCACTCGAACCTCTCAACTATGCCTACCCTTAACCTCAAACCAACCCATATTTCCGTCAAAACCTACTACGCCGCGCTCGACCAATTCGCCAAGCTTGGCGTCACGCACGAGACGGCGGTGCGGGCGGCTTTTCAGACGCTGCTGGAGAATTGCGCGCGGCAGTGTAAGTGGACGCTGGTGCCGGAGTACGGGGTGAGTACGGGGCGGGGCAGGCGGATTGTGGTAGACGGGGCGCTGGTGGACGACTTCCGGCTGACGCACGGGTGCTGGGAGGCGAAGGACATCCACGACGATCTGCCGGCAGAGGTGGAGCGCAAGTTTGCGGCGGGCTACCCGCGCGACAATATCCTGTTTCAGACGCCGCGGCGGGCGATGCTGTGGCAGAACGGGCGGCTGGCGCTGGACGCGGATTTGACGGACGCGGGGCAGTTGATCGAGACGCTGCAGATGTTCTTCGGCTACCGGCCACAGGAGTATGCGGCGTGGGAGGAGGCTGTCGCACAGTTCAAGGACAGGGTCGCGGACATCGGGCAGGGCCTGGCCCAGCTGATCCAGCAGGAGCGGAAAAGCAACAGTACTTTCACCGCAGCCTTCGCCGAATTTTTGGACAAATGCCGCCAGTCGATCAACCCGAATCTGGCCGAGGCCGCGGTCGAAGAGATGCTGATCCAGCATTTGCTGACCGAGCGCCTCTTCCGCACGGTCTTCAACCGCCCGGCCTTTACCCGCCGCAACGTCATCGCCTTCGAGATCGAGAACGTAATCGACGCGCTTACCTCCCACTCCTTCAGCCGCGACGAATTTTTGAGTAGCCTGGACCGCTTCTACGGCGCGATCGAGCGCACGGCC
The DNA here is from genome assembly GCA_963662575.1 of Caldilineaceae bacterium. Classification (GTDB taxonomy): domain Bacteria; phylum Chloroflexota; class Anaerolineae; order Caldilineales; family Caldilineaceae; genus Bin5. The sequence goes on along the minus strand of OY759723.1, from coordinate 1,727,887 downwards.
GCCACCATCCAGCAATTTTCGCACAAGCAGCATTTCCTCAACACCGTCTACGAACAGTTTTTCCAGGGCTTTTCGGTGAAGGTGGCGGATACGCATGGGATCGTCTACACGCCGCAGCCGATCGTGGATTTCATGGTGCGGAGCGTGGCCGAGATCCTGGAGCAGGAGTTTGGCCGTTCGCTGGGGGACGAGGGCGTGCATGTCATTGACCCGTTCGTGGGGACGGGCAACTTCCTCGTGCGGATGATGCGCGAGATCCCGCGCACTGCGCTTGAGCGCAAATACGCTTCTGAGTTGCACTGCAACGAGGTGATGCTGCTGCCCTACTACATCGCCAGCATGAACATCGAGCACGAATACTACGACGCTACGGAGATGTACGAGCCGTTCGAGGGCATCTGCCTGGTGGACACGTTCGACCTGGCGGAGGACAGGCAGTTGCCGCTGTTTGCGCCGGAGAACACGCAGCGGGTGGAAAGTCAGAAGGAGACGCCGATGTTCGTGGTGATCGGCAACCCGCCCTACAACGTCGGGCAGGTCAACGAAAACGACAACAACAAGAACCGCAAATATCCTGTGATGGACAAACGGGTTGCGGAGACGTATGCAAAGGACTCCAAAGCTACGAATAAGAACAAACTATCAGACCCCTATGTAAAGGCTTTTCGGTGGGCAGCGGACCGTATCGGCGAGGAGGGAGTAGTCGCCCTTGTGAGCAATAACGGCTTTCTTGACGGCGTCGCGTTTGATGGAATGCGCAAACATCTTACAGACGATTTCGATGCTATCTACATCCTCGATCTGGGTGGGAACGTGCGCAAGAATCCAAAGCTGTCAGGCACGACGCACAACGTCTTTAGCATTCAAGTCGGTGTCAGCATCAACTTTTTCGTCAAAAGGAATGGCAACGCAGTTACCAAAGCCAGAATGTACTACGCACGTGTCGATGAATTCTGGCGCAAGGAAGAGAAGTATCGTTATCTCGATGTAAAGGAACACCACAGGAATGTCGAATGGCAGCCCATTGAGCCGGACACGCGACACACATGGCTAACCGAAGGGCTCCACGCCGAATTTGATGCGTTTATAGCTGTAGGAAGTAGGAACGCTAAGGCGTCAAAAGGCGAGGCGGTGGAAGTGATATTTCAAACCTTCAGTAACGGCGTTAGTACAAACCGTGACGCGTGGACTTACAATTTCAATCGGGTTGCGCTGACCAAGAACATTAAGAATACAATCGACACCTACAATGAGTTGGTTATTAAGTGGAAAATGAGGAATGATCAAAGGATAAGTATTGATGATTTTGTTGTCTATGATGACGAGAAAATCAAGTGGAGTTCTACCCTCAAACAGAAACTTACAGGCGGCCAGATTGCAAAGTTTTCGGAAGCCAAAGTCCGACATTCCCTGTACCGTCCTTTCACAAGAACGAACCTTTTCTTTGACCGAATTCTCAACCACCGAGTCTTTGGATTCCCATCGATTTTCCCCACGCCGGGGACGGAAGACGAGAACCGAGTGATATGGCTAAAGGTGGGTGGTGAATGGCCTATGTTTGCTCTGACGGCAAACATAATCCCTGATCAACTCCCACAAGGCGGCTCCCAATGCTTTCCTTACTACACCTACGACGAGGACGGCAGTAACCGCCGCGAAAACATCACCGACTGGGCGTTGGACCGCTTCCACACTCACTACCGAGACGAGACGATCAGCAAGTGGGACATCTTCCACTACGTCTACGGGCTGCTGCATCACCCCAACTATCGAGATCGCTACCAGGCTAATCTCAAGCGCGAACTGCCCCGCATCCCCTTTGCACCCGATTTCCGCGCGTTCGCAGAGGCGGGCGCGCGGCTGGCGACGATCCACATAGGCTACGAAGAACAGCCGGAATACCGACTCGGACAGGTCGAAACGCCGGATATGCCGCTCGACTGGCGCGTCGAGAAGATGCGGCTCACCAAGGACAAAACGCAACTGCGTTATAACGATTTCCTGACGCTGGACGGCATCCCCGCCGAAGCGTTCAACTACCGCCTGGGCAACCGGTCGGCGCTGGAGTGGGTCATTGACCAGTACCGCGTCAAGACCGACAGGCGCAGCGGGATTGTGAACGATCCGAACCGGGAGGATGATCCGCAGTATATTGTGCGGTTGATCGGGAAGGTGATCAGTGTGAGTCTGGAGACGGTGGGGATTGTGGAGGGGTTGCCGGAGTTGGGGATTGGGGCGACGAAAGAAGTGTCGTAGTCTTGACAAGCATCTTGCAAATCTTCAAAATTGGTCTATGGAGTCTTCGATCTTATTGAGTACTAATTGCCAGATACTTGGAGCTTAGACATGCTAACCCCGCCGTTTACACTTTCACCAAGAGAGTTACAGAACTTTGATCCTAATAGAGCAGTGGATTTCATGAGAGAATTGCTTTGGGCTGAGGCCGCTCGCGTGGGAATTGGACAACATCTCGTCAAGGTCCAGGGAAATATCAATGTCAAGGACGGCGGAATTGACGCGCTCATAAAGGATGCCGATCCAGACGACGATTGCCTAATCCCTCGGGGGGAAACTGGTTTTCAGATCAAAGCTTCGAATCTCGGACGTCAGGCATGCCAGGAGGAACTCCATAAGAAAGGTAAATTGTCCGAGCCTCTCAAGGATGAGATAGAGCGCTTACTCGACGCCGGCGGCAATTACGTCATGGTGTTGTTTCACAGTCTGACGGAACCCATGTTCAGAGATCGGCTTTGTGCCATAAAGGATGACTTGGCCTCAAATGGATATCCCGATACTGATGTACGTCTCTATGCGGCAGAGGATATCGCTCAAGCGGCGAGACGATTCCCAAGTCTAATGGCGTCATTCAGCAAGCCCGAGTATTACGACGCTCTTCCCTACTCAATATGGACAAAAAAAAGGGATGTATATGAGCCAAAGGCGTTTGTGAGCGATGAGGATAGGACGAAATGGATTGAAGATATACGCCTCGAATTGAGAGAGTCTGATACTAGAACCCCCGTATTAAGAGTGACTGGTCTGCCGGGGATTGGGAAGACTCGATTCGTTTTTGAAGCACTTGCTCCCAGTGATTTACGGAGCAGTGTTCTTTACGTTACGGCAGATCAATTCCTGCGATCAAAGTTATTTAATGGGCTGCAATATGGGGAAAATCTGTCAGCAATCCTGGTCGTTGACGAGTGTGATCTGGCCCAGCATGAAGAACTTTATCGTGCTTTTTCAAGTCCAGAATCGCAACTGACGATTGTCACGATGTCCCAAGATAAAGAAAATACGCAATCCCTCACAAAACTGTACGAACTCAGACAGTTACCAGACTCCACTATCGAAGAAATATTAAGCTCAGAGTTCCCCGCACTTCCCCCAAACGTAGTTAGAAGACTGGTCGATGTTTCCGAGGGATATCCGCGAATAGCAATCCTCTTGGCACAAAGCTATCTTTCAAATCCAGGAAGTCCGGAGGAATACATCGCCATCAACGATGATGATCTTATGAACCGTCTGATTGGTGGCAACATGAACAGTGATTCAGAGAAGTTCAATACAACAGAGAATGTCCTCATGGGCATCGCGCTTTTTGACAAGATTGGCTATGAAAAGTCTGCCGGATTGGATGTAGAGGCTTGTTGGGTTTCCAGCTTTATGGAAGTCCAATGGACTGACTTTGAAAAGGTCGTGTATGAGCAGAAAAAACGCGGCCTTATACAAGGCAAGTACTACCTGTATGTAACTCCTATCATGTTAAGGGCCCATCTTCTTCGGAAGTGGTGGGGAATCAAAGGATTTACACGTGAAAGTTTCAATGAATTCGTAAGTGCAATCCCGGAAGCATTCAGACATGACCTGTTGGAGCGTTTCATTTCCACCATTCCATATCTGCCTTCTGTTGCTCGCGGCAAAGAGTTTGTTGAAGAAATTCTGAGCGCGAACGGCATATTTTCTGACGGGACCCTGCTTGGAACTCTACTGGGAGGAAAGTTTTTTTTAGCACTAGCGGAGGCTTGTCCCGGCCCAGCAGTGAGGAGGCTGCGGGAGACGATAGGTCATTGGAGTAGAGAGGATCTGCTCGAACTCAGAGAGGGGCGGCAGCACATCGTTTGGGCACTCGAAAAGATCGCCGTGTGGCGAGAGCACTTCAGGGATGCGGCTCGGATCCTTTTGAGGCTTGCTGAAGCGGAGAACGCGACGCAATCCAATAGTGCAAGTGGAACCTTTGTGAGACTATTTTCTCCTGCTCGCAGCCCTGTAGCTCCTACCCAAGCTCCACCGAAAGAGAGATTCCCTATACTGGAGGAGGCGCTAAATTCGGAGTCAGAAGCTGTGCGAAGGCTCGGTCTCCGTGCATGTGACATTGCGTTAGTCACGCGCCACTTTTCACGAATTGCCGGCGCCGAATACCAGGGACTTCATCGAGTGCCTGAGTTGTGGGAGCCCGAAACATACGGGGAGTTGTTTGATGCTTACCGACGGGTGTGGGGGCTACTGAGCAAAAGCTTGGGCAAATTGAATGAAGAGGAAAAGAAAGAAGCTGTAGACATTCTCTTAAAGAGAAGCCGGGAAGTGACTCGGTATGGAAATCTCGCGGACATGGTAGTTGAAACCGTTGGGGAGTTAGCCACACTTCATTACGTTGACAATCTTCAGGTATTGGAAACAGCAATGCAAATGATCCGATACGACGGGGAATCAATGCCCGAGGCAACGCTGCGGAAGTGGAAGCAACTTCGTAACAGTCTGGTTCGCACTGACTACCACTCCCGCATGATTCGTTACGTTGGGACTGATTTATTCGAGGATCGTCTGGATAGAGAAGGAAACGGAGTTGATAGGAAGTTGGAGGAGATTCGGCAGTTGGCAAAGGAGAGTCTGGACAATCCGGAGTTGCTGCAAAAGGAGCTGGACTGGCTGACCACAACAGGAACGGCCGACGGGTATCGTTTCGGCTACGAACTCTCAAGGATTGACGAAGATTTCAGCCTACTTGATGCCCTTATTCAGGCCCAACTAAGAACGGAAGAACAGTTCTCCCTTTTCTTTCTCGGTGGATATTTCGCAGCAATGGCAGAGCGTGACGCTGATTATTGGGAGGCCAAAATCGACGCCCTCACAGCCAAAGCCGATATGCAAACGTGGGTTTGCAAGCTAACTTGGCGGTCAAGAATGCCGTCTGACCGTTCAGGGCTACGTATCCTCCAACTGGCCGAAGAAGGGATCGTTCTTCCAGAAGATTTCGGTACTTTTGTCTATGGGGGAGTGATCCGCAAACTTTCGTCCGAGACCTTTCACAGATGGATAGAATTTCTCCTCGGTGTAGGCAGCGAGGTGGCTGTCTCAAATGCTTTGGAGCTATTCTACATGTATTACCTTATGGATGAAGATGCACAGAGAATGCCTATGGAGCTGGCGACAAATATCATCAGCCATGGAACTTGGTTCCAGCCGTCTGAAAAGCGAGAGCAAGATATCAGCTATCATTGGTCTGAAATTGCGAAGGGGGTCGTCGAGGATCTTCCGCAAAACGCCCCTAAACTCGCAGAGAAGATGCTTGCGTCGTTTGGGGAATCCGGCACCATCATGGACGGGTTTGGATTTAACCTCGCTGTACACGGCGTTCTGAATGAGATTGCAAGACGTTTTCCAGAAGATGTGTGGCACCTCGTGACTCAGTATATGGGGCCACCAATCGATACACCTGCCTTTTACATTCGTGAGTGGTTGAGGGGTGAGGATCGCTTCGACCGAAGTGGTGGCGGTGCGCTGAACCTGTTCCGTCCGGAAAGCATATGGAAGTGGGTTGATGAGGACGTGGAAAATCGAGCTTGGTACCTAGCGTCGATTGTGCCGACCCCCCTGTGGCATGAGGATGATCGGGTCTGCCTGGCCCGAGAATTACTGGTCCGCTACGGCAATCATGATGATGTCTCGACAGAGTTCAGCACAAATTACTCCACTGAAGGTTGGACGGGTTCGGAGAGTCAACACCATCTGAAGACGAAAGCAAGCCTGCTCACATTCAAAGAAGAAGAAACCGACGCGAACGTGATTCGCTGGATAGATCAGCACATTTCCTGGCTGGAGGCGTACATTAGGCGTGCTCAAATTGATGAGGAGCGACGCGGGTTTTAGTTTCCCTGCCAGAGATTAGGCTATGGTTGGCCCAATCTCAAGCCACGAAATGGGAAAATGGGGCGCGACCGAACAGCTGCAGCAGGCGGTCGTGGGTCGGCGCAGTTGCTTGGCAGCCGAACCAATCCCCTACGCGACTAGTGAATTGCACCGTTATACTCCTTAGCTCGTGGTCCAGCTCTTGAGGCCCTCTGCAGCCTGCCTACGGTCCGGTTGGGTGGCATCCCCGCTGCCGGGCTGTTTTGACCGGGCTATTCATCGGCTTTATAATCCACTTGTAACGAAATTCACTTGCTTTTCCCCCGGCGGTGGGGTATATTTGCAGTAAGGTGGGCAAATGGACGCATGGGGCGTTCCGTTTTTTATCTTTACGCGACTCGGGCTTTGCAGGTGTCGATAGGCCAGGGTCGCGGGAGCATCTGACAGGGATTTCGGCATGGCATCTCTTCCGCCCAATTTTCAGCAACTTAAACAGGATCAACTTCAACCTTTTCTGCACGACGAGATCAGCGTTCCCGATGAGCTCGAGGCGAATGTTCTGATCACGACGGTGGACAAGATCTATAACTGGAGCCGGCGCTCGAGTATGTGGCCGCTTCTGTTCGGGCTGGCCTGCTGCGCGATCGAAATGATCGCAACGGCCGCGAGCCGCTATGACCTGGCCCGCTTCGGGATGGAGGTCATGCGGCCCAGCCCCAGGCAGAGCGACCTGATGATCGTGTCAGGCACGGTGACGAAGAAGATGGTGCCGGCGATCGTGCGCATCTATAACCAGATGGCGGAGCCGCGCTATGTGCTGAGCATGGGCGCATGCGCGACCGGCGGCGGGCCCTTCAAAGAGGGCTATAACGTGGTCAGCGGCATCGACAAGTATATCCCGGTGGATGTGTATGTGCCGGGCTGCCCGCCTACGCCGGAAGCGCTGATCTACGGTCTGCTGAAGATGCACGAAAAGGTGGACCGCCAGAGCGTGGTGTCGGTGCCCTGGTATCAGAAGGACTCGTCGCAATTTGTGCCGGTGCCGCGGCTGGGGCCGGACGTTTTCGACCCGCGGCAGGTGGAGCTGATCAAGGACACGACGCTGAAGGCAGCGGCGAACGGCGCGGCGGCAACCAGCAACGGGGCCGGCGGCGACGCAGCAGAACAGGCGCGCGGGCCAGTGGAGCTGTCTGAAAAAGCGATAGCGCGCATGGATGAGGCGAAGAGACGCTGGCGAGCCAAACAGGGCGGTTGATAGTGGCTAACGGGGACTTGCGCCGGGCCATTAAGAACACAAGAGATAGAATTCAGACATATATCGGGAACATGGAATGACGGAAGCAACTGCTGTGGCGGAAGCGCCCGCTAACGATTTGGGGCTTGAACAGGATCTGGCAGACGCGGTCTTGGGCACGTGGGCCGAGGATACGGAGCCGGCATTTATAATTGCGCCGGACAGAATCCTGGACGTGCTGACCCGTCTGCGCGATACGTCGGGCTACGACTTTCTCTCCAATTTGACCTGCGTCGATTACCAGGGCTACGGCGGCAAGCTGCGCGCCGGTATCGACGAGCGCCTGGAAGTGGTCTACAACCTGTACAGCACCAGCCGCGGCGGCGGGTCGATTGCGCTGCATGTGCGCGTGCCGGAGGACGATACCATCCCCAGCGCCACATCGGTTTACCCGGGCGCCAATCTGCAGGAGCGGGAGGTCTACGACCTGTACGGCGTCAAATTTGAAGGGCATCCGAATTTGCGGCGCATCCTGCTGTGGGACGGCTTCAACGGCCACCCGATGCGCAAGGACTGGCATGAGGCCTATTTCGAGGAGGATGCCAAGCCGTTCCGCAGCCGCCATCCCAAGGGCGAATACGAATTCCAGGAAGACAAGCTGCCGTGGGCCAAGAACACGACCTATCCAGCCGGATGGGATCCGGACTCGTGGGAGCAGGCGGTCGCCTATGTGCCGGTGAGCCAGGCGCCCCATCACGAAAGCGGGCCGCACCTGGACACCGAGAGCATCGTCGTCAACCTGGGACCGCATCACCCCAGCACGCACGGTGTGTTCCGCATGTTGACGCGTGTGGAGGGCGAGACGATCCTGGCGCTCGAGCCGGAGATGGGCTATTTGCACCGCAATCACGAAAAGATAGGTGAACGCAACACGTGGCTGATGAACATGCCGTACACCGACCGGCTCGACTATCTGAACTCGATGAGCAACAATTGGAGCTACGCGCTGGCGGTGGAGAAGCTGGCCGGCATCGAGGTACCGGAACGGGCCGAATACCTGCGCGTGATCATGGCCGAGTTCACCCGCATCGTCAATCACACCTGGTCGATCGGTTTTATCCTCAACGACCTGGGCGCGCTGCAGACGCCGGCGCTCTACGCGATCGAAGAACGGGAGATGATCCTCGACCTGTTCGAAGCGGTCTCGGGCGCGCGCATGATGTGCAACTACATGCGTTTTGGTGGGGTCGTGAGCGATCTGCCGGAGGGTTGGCACGGGCAGGCCGCCTATCTGGCCAACGACCGCCTGCCGCGGGCATTGGATCAGCTGGACAGAATGCTGACGGAGAACGAGATCCTGAAGGCGCGCGGCCGCGGCGTCGGCTACCTTGCGGTCGAGGATCTGATCTCCCTCAGTGTGAGCGGGCCGATGATCCGGGCGGGGGGGCTGGCGTACGACATTCGCAAGGCGGAGCCATACGGCATTTACGACCGCTTCGATTTCGACATCCCGACGCTGCCGAACAGCGACATTTATGACCGCTATTACATTCGCATGTTGGAGGCGAAGGAGAGTGTGCGCATCCTGCAGCAGGCGCTACGCGATATGCCGGAAGGGGAAACGCTCGGCGGCAGAGGCGGATACACGTTGCGTGCGCCGGAAGGGCAGGTTTACAGCCGCATCGAGGCGCCCAAGGGCGAGCTGGGATTCTTTCTGGCCAGCGACGGCAAGACGCAGCCGTGGCGCTATCACGTGCGTGCGCCCAGCTACATCAACCTGAACGCGCTCGGTCCGATGAGCGTCGGCTACAAGGTGGCGGACGCAATTGTGATCCTGGGCGCCATCGACATCGTGCTGGGCGAAGTGGACAGATAACTTCAGTTTCTAGTTTCTAGTTTTTAGCGACCGCTCAAGAGTGTTGGGAGTGCCGTTACTGAAAACTAAAAACTGACTACTAAAAACTGCAGTCAGGAGTTTACGGTATGTTTGGGACAGGACTTCTTAAGGGTTTGGGCGTGACTTTGAAACACGCCATGGATACATTCGAAGACGACCGGGAGAGTGTGCCCGACCGCTACAAGGGCAGCATTGAGCTGGGCAACAATCGCCGCGTCATCCAGCAGCCGATCGATCAGGAAGGCCTGCTGACGATCCAGTATCCGGAAGAAAAGCGGCTGCTGCCGGAGCGCTTCCGCTATATCCCGATGTTGATCTGGGATTCGGAAACGAGTGAAGACCGCTGCACCGCCTGTGGCATATGCGCCAAGGTCTGTCCGCCGCAGTGTATCTGGATCGTGCGCGACAGTGATGAGAACGGCAAACCGGTTACGCGTTGTTCGGAGTTCTACATTGACGCGGCGGTCTGCATGAGTTGCAGCTTCTGTGTTGAATTCTGCCCCTTCGACGCCATCAAGATGAACCATGACTACGAGCTTGCGGTCTATGATCGCAATCCGCAGCTTGTTTATGACATGGAAGAGTTGACGGTTCCGCTGGAGTATTACGCGGCGCTGTGGCCGACGCAGTACGAGGAGGAGCAGATCCGGCGCCGCGAGGAAGCGGAACAGAAGCAGCGCCAGGAGGAAGAAAAGGCTGCCAAGGCAGCGGCCAGGGCAGCGGCGGCGGCGCAAGAGACTGCTACGGCTGCGGCGGCGCCGAAACGCTCGGCGGCGGAACTGCAGGCGCTGGCCAAAGAACGGGCTGCGCAGCGCCAGGCCCAGGCAGCGGACGGCGGCGGAAGTGATGACGATGCCGCGGCGGCCAAGAGAGCGCGCATGGAAGAGCTGAAACGCAGGGCGCAGGAACGGGCGCGGCAACGGAAGCTGGATGCGGGCGAGTAGCCTAAGGGCAGTTTTTCGTAGTCAGTTTTTTGGTGACTGCAGTTGGCCGAGTCTTGGAAAGGTACGAGGAGCCAGCTGCTAGAGACTCAGATAGTAGAGGATAGTGCGATGACAGTGCGGCTTACATTTTATGGACATGCGACATTCGGAGTTGACGCAGATGGGACGAAGCTGCTGATCGACCCGTTTTTGGCGCCGAACAACCCGGCGGCGCCGGCTGACGCGACCGCGGACAGTGTTGACGCGGACGTGATGATCCTGACGCATGGGCATGCGGACCACATGGCCGATGCGGTTCCGGTTGCGAAGCGCACGGGTTGCCTCGTAATCTGCAATTTCGAGATCGGCGACTGGTTGATGGCGCAAGGGATTGACAACGTTCACCAGATGCACATCGGGGGCGGCTACAACTTCGACTTCGGACGGGTGAAGCTGACGATTGCGCATCACGGCAGCGGCCTGCCGGACGGCAGCTACGGCGGCAATCCCGCGGGCGTGTTGATTCATTTCAATGATGGCAGCGATGTTTACTTTGCGGGCGATACCGGCCTGACCTATGACATGCGCCTTATCGGGGATGTGGGCGGCGTGGACCTGGCGGCGCTGCCGATCGGCGACAATTTCACGATGGGGCCGGACGACGCTATCCAGGCAGCCCAGTTCGTGAAGGCAAAAAAGGTTATTCCCATCCACTACAATACATTTCCGCCGATTGAACAGGATGTCGAAGCATTTGCTCAGAAGCTGCAGGACGAGACCGACATTGAATGCGCGATTCTGAATCCCGGCGATACCTTGGACGTATAGGGAAAGGACGTTTGCTGAAGCGGTAGGCTTCGCGGTTGACACGGCGGCAGTGGTCTATGCGGCAGTGGTCTGTGCGCCAATGTGAAGTGCGTTGGATGAGTGAAGGGAGGACGTATGGTTGATGTAAATGATGCGGTACTCGACGGAAAGGCGGAGTTGTTCTTCCCGGCCTACCTGATCCCGTCGTTGCGGGATCTACGCGGCGATAGCTGGCGTGAACTGGTCGATCGAGTTTCGGTGTTGCCCGATACACACCCGGATAGTCTGGCTTTTGTTCTGATGATGATCAATCTGGGCGACTGTATGAAGTGCCACAGCAACTACTATAAATTTTTGCGGGGCTGCGCTTTTTGCTCGCTGCAGACGATCCGCACGTACAAGGGGACCGACGCGGATCTGTTGCGGCTCTACAGCAATGCGCAGGAAGAAATCGACCGCCAGTTGAGCGGTTTGGGAACGCTCTCGCTAGCCGCCTGAACGGCGTGTTGGGCGGGGAAAGGCAGCGCTCTGCAAACGGATATAAACCAGCGCCTTTTGTGCGCTGGTTTTTCTTTTCACAGCAGGTTGTTTGGCGGTCTTGCCTGGCACTGAAACGTCACTGGCAGAATGCGCCACAGCAGTTTACAGCAGGGCGGAACGTTGATGGACTCTCGCAGTGCGCTCTCACAAACTGACGGAACAGTTCGCATCGCCATCATCGGCGGCGGGGTTGCCGGACTGACGGCGGCTTACGAGCTGGCGGGCGCGGGCAATACGCAAGTGCGTATCTTTGAGAATGGGCCGGAACTGGGCGGGCTGGCTTCCGGATTCAAGGGGCGGACGAGCTGGACGTGGCCGCTGGAGAAATTCTATCATCATCTCTTCACCAACGATGACGATATTATGCGGCTGACGGAGACGATCGGCGCGGGCGATCTGTTGGAGATCCACCGGCCTTCAACGGTGATCCACCACCGGGGCGGGAACTATCCACTCGACAGCCCCATGCACATGCTGCGGTTTCCGCACCTGTCGATGCCGCACAAGCTGCGGATGGGGCTGGTGCTGGCCTATCTGAAGTATCATCCCCGCCCACCGTGGCGCACTTTTGACCGGCTGCTGGCCGATGAATGGCTGGGACGGTGGATGGGGGAGACGGCCTACGGCAAACTGTGGCAGCCGATGCTGGAGGGCAAGTTCGGCCCGCATTTTCGGGATGTCAACCTGGCCTGGTTCTGGGCAAGGGTCTACAAGCGCACCCCGCGTCTCGGCTACTATCGGGGGGGATTTCAGGCGTTCGTGGACAGGCTGGGCGAGGCCGTGCGCGAGCGGGGGGTGATGATCGAGACGAATGCGCCGGTGCGGGCGGTGAAGCCGCTGCCGGACGGAGGCTTCAGGGTCGAGAGCGGGGAGAGGGGTGAAGAAGATGGCGCGGCAGCGCCTAGTTTTGATGTCGTGCTCTCGACGGTGAGCCCTGGGCTGATGCAGCGGCTTGCGCCGGAGCTGCCGGCCGGTTATCTGTCGCAGCTGGCGTCGCTGCGTCATATGGGGGCAGTGGTTATGACGGTGGCGCTGGACCGTCCTCTGCTCAAGGATACTTATTGGGTGAACGTGCCCAAAGCGGAAGGGCTGCCCTTCCTGGTGCTGGTCGAGCATACCAACATGATCGACCCGAGCCACTATGGCGGCGATCACCTGCTCTATCTGGGCGACTATCTTGAGCCGTCCCATCGCTATTTCTCGATGTCGCAGGAGGAGTTGCTGGCGGAGTTCCTGCCGGCGTTGCCGCGCTTCAACAGCGAGTTCCGGCCCGAGTGGGTGACGGGCGCGTGGCTGCATCGCGCTTCGTATGCGCAGCCGGTCCCGGTGCGGGGCTACGCCGGGATGATCCCGGAGCTGCGCACGCCGTTGCGGGGACTATATTTTGCGTCGATGAGCCAAGTGTACCCGTGGGACCGGGGGACGAACTATGCGGTGGAGATTGGGCAGCGGGCCGCGAGGATGATTTTGAAGGACAGCTTCTAGTTTTTGGTTCTTAGTTTTTAGTAAACACCGGTGGTGAGTAATCCCACTCGTAGGCGAGCGGTTACCGGTTTTAAGTTTTTGGCGGGGCGGGTGTACGGCGCGGCGGCGATTTTTTGACAGGCGCATAGGTGGAGAGTAAGGTAGCAGCAGGCATTTAACATACGACATGCAATGTTCCGGCAGAGGTTTTACGGCGGTCTGCTGGGATTGGGAGGACAGGAACCTATTATGGCCAGTGGCAATAACGACCAGCTGGGAGAGACCCCCTTCGACCCGCGAATTGAGGCGAAGTTGGGGATACCGATAAAGAATATCGTGGCGGTTGCGAGCGGCAAGGGCGGTGTGGGCAAGAGCACGGTCAGCGTCAATTTGGCGGTGAGCCTGGCGCAGAGCGGCGCCCGGGTTGGGCTGCTGGATGCGGATATCTACGGGCCGAATATCCCGATCATGATGGGTGTGGATGCGATGCCGCCGGTAGAGGCCGGCAAGCTGATTCCAGCCGATGCGCATGGCGTCCGCTTTATGAGCATGGGTTTCCTGCTTCCCCCCGAACAGGCGCTGATCTGGCGGGGGCCGATGCTGCACAAGGCGATCCAGCAGCTTTTCACCGATGTGGACTGGGGAGAGTTGGACTATATGATCGTGGATCTGCCGCCGGGCACAGGGGACGCGCAGCTTTCACTGGCGCAGATTGCGCCCTTGAGCGGCGGGTTGATCGTGACGATGCCGCAGATGGTGTCGGTGGCGGATGCGCGGCGGGGCGCGGCGGCGTTTGAGCAGCTGGAGGTGCCGATTCTGGGCGTGATCGAGAATATGAGCGGTGAGATCTTTGGCCACGGGGGCGGCGAGACTGCGGCCCGCGAGCTGGACACGGACCTGCTGGGCGTTGTCGCCTTGGAGGCCGAGATCAGCGCGTCGGGCGACCGAGGCAGGCCGATCGTTGCGGCAAACCCGGCGGGCGCAGCGGCGCGTACGTTCGGCGAGTTGGCGCAGAAGGTGGTGGCGCAGTTGCGCGCCTTGTCGGGGGGCAGCCAGCCGCAGTTGAAGATCGTTTGAAACTGCAGTGGTCAGTGGCTGGTGGTCAGCAGGTCACTGCAACGGTTAGTGGGGATTTCGGAACGTTAACAATTGATTTGGAGAAGGAGACAGACCCGGTGGTCGCCGTGGAGTTTTGACTGCCACCGGGTTTTTCTGTGTAAAGGGGGAAGCCGGTCGTTACTGCAGCGCGTTTACCTCTTGGAGGAGATGGAGCGTGCCTTGCAGATCGTCGAGGTCGCTCAGGTCCAGGTCGGGCGTGTTGACGTCGGCCAGGGGCAGCAGCCCTGCGGCGGTGGCAGGCACGCCGGCTACGAGGGGATATTCGTTGGTCTCCTCGGAGAAGTAGGTCTGCGCCTCGTCTGAGAGCAGGAAGGCGACGAAGGCCTCGGCAGCGGCTTGATCCTTGGCGGTATCGAGGATGCCAACGCCGGCCACGTTGATCATGGAGCCGGCGTCACCGGCGGATGGGTGGTGGTTTTTGGCCTGGAAGTTGGGATCTTCGGCGAGGAATCTGTACAGATAGTAGTGGTTTACAAGGCCCAGCACGACCTCGCCCTTGCCGGTGGCCTCGACGATGGGTGTGTTCTTGGCATATATTTGCACGTCGTTGGCTATCATTGCTTCGAGCCATTCCTGTGCGCGGTCCTCGCCTTCGAGCACGCGGACGGCGGTGACAAAGGCCTGGAAGCTGCCATTGGTAGGCGCCCAGCCGATTTTCCCCTTCCATTTGGAATCGGTCAAGGCCCAGATGTCGTCGGGCAGATCGTCCTCGCTGAGCATTTCGGTGTTGTAGACGAAGACGCGGGCGCGCCCGCTGGCGCCGACCCAGTCGCCGCTGCCGCTTTGGAAGCGGGGATCGACTCTATCCAGAATCTCTGCCGGGAGCTGGGTGAAGCGGCCCGCCAGTGAGAGAGCGCCGAGCGCGCCGGCGTCCTGGCCGAAGAAGACGTCGGCCGGTGAATTCTGACCTTCCTCCAGAATGGTAGCCGCCAGTTCGGCGGTGCCGCCATAGCGCACGTTGACGGTGACGCCGCTTGTTTCCTGGTAGCGCGCAAGCAGGGGCCCGACCAGATTTTCGTTGCGGCCCGAATAGATGGTGACCTCCGTGGCTTTGCCGGCGCTCGCGGTTTGTGCCGGCGTTTGGATTGGCACACAAGCAGTCAGCAGGAGGCTGGCCAGAACGACCAGAACCAGCTGCAAACCGCCCATACTCTTCACAGACATGTAGGACTCCCTTGCCATTTTTGTACCTGGGTTAATGCGCCTCTATTGGGAATTGCCTGTTATGAAGCCAAGCTGCGCTCCGTCCGGATCGGAGGTGACAGGAAGGCCTGTAAACAGGTACGCGCCTGCATTGCCATTCGCAATGCCGCGCGCCAGAAAAGTGTAGCATATCTTGAGGCTGAAATCTGGCGAAAATGGGGACAAATTTCTGCGGCAGGCGTAAAGGCGGCCGTTAAGGTAGGTTTACTGAGGAGTTAACTTTCGTTGCGCGGGGGAAGTTCTTGGCCTTAATGTTATTGCTCAGCCACATACAGTGTCTGTCTTGACCGGCCCTTCATCGCCACCGCCATTCCGGTTATCTGATTACGTATTCGCTTGGCTGCCGCCACGTTGGTTGAGCCGCACTGCTGGGAAGAAGGCGTACCGTCGGTGAGAGATGGTTTTGGAGGGGGGCGTTGCGGGGGCGCAGCCCCTGCACAAGGGAGGGCCGAAGGCCCGACCGCCCATATGCAAAGAGATAGTATAGAGGAGTGAGAAAGCGGGATCCAGGAGGATCCCGCTGCACTTGTATGTGTTTGGGCTGGTGAAGGATCTTATGCCGGGACGGGCGCCTGCACGGAATAGGAGAGCAGCCGGTATTGGGGGACGCGCTCGGTGTCGGGTTTGCGGCAGCTCAACGGGATGATGAACTCGGATTCTTCGGCGCGAACGAAGAGCTCATGGACGAGGTCATCGCCGTTGGAGCGGAAGCGGCAGGTCCATACGTCGTCTTCGTGGTCGGCGTCGAGGAGGGAGAAGGCGTCGAGCGATTGCTGGTGCGTTTCGGCGCGCAGGTAGTACTCGGCGGCTTGCACGGGCGCCAGATAGCAGGAGCGGCCGCGGTAGTGGTCGAGGGCGTAGACGTCGCCGGCGTTGTAGGAGTCGACGATGGCGGTGGCATCCTCTGCGCCGAGGCGGCCGTAGTAGAGGCCGTGCGGCAGGACGATCATGGTGGCGGCGAAGCGGTGACCGCCGGTGTGAGTGGTCTGCCAGACCTGGTCGCCGGCGTAGGCGGACATGGTGAGGTAGACGGGCACGCCGAGTGTGGCGCAGCAGCGATCACGGCTGCCGTTGGTGCAGACGAGGAAGAGCGGCTCGTCGTGTTTGTGGGCGGCGTAGCGTTCGGGCGCGGTGCGCAATTCGGTCACCATGGCGGGCAGATCCATCGCGGCCAGGTCGGTGAAGGCCTGCAACTCGAAGCGATAGAGGGCGGCTGTATCCTCCATGGAGAGGCCGATGAAGAAGCTGATGGAGGAGCCGTTGCGGGACTCGGCGTGTTTAATGAGCTGGAGGCGGGCGCCGGGCGTGGCGGCGACGGCTTGCTGCAGGTGTTCTTTGAGCGCGTCGTCGAGCTTGCTCTCTTCCATGGCTTTGCCGCCCCAGACGCCGGGATATTCGAGCACAAACCAGACGTCTGTGCCGTTGCCGGCTGTACCGTAGATGGCTTCGCCGGAGGTGTGCGAAAGTTGTGAACATACGTGGCCCATTGTCATTAGTTTCTCTCCCTAGAGTAGACGCTTTCCCGAATTTCTACCACGATTATGCACAGGGCGCAAGTCAGATGTTTCCATCGGCGACTGCGTGTTCGCCGGTGTGGCGGGGATCGACGACCCAGAACCACATGAGCAGGACGCCCAGCAGACCGGCGGCGGCGCTGAGGGTGAAGAGATAGCCGTAGCTGAAGGTGGCCAACCAGCCGCCAAGGAGAGGTATGACGACATTGATGGCGCCGATGATGGAGTTGGTGGCGCCGACGTAGGTGGGGCGCTGCTCAGGCCCGACGAACTCGAGCACGATCATGAGGCCGGAGACGAAGGTGGCGCTGAAATAGACGCCGAGGAGTAGGAAGACCAGATAGTAGAGGAGCGGTGATGCGGCCAGCCCGGCGATGATATAGGCCAAGGCGGCGGCGAACCCGCCGAGGACAAGCGGCGGCTTATGCCCTTTGCGGTCGGCCAGCAGCCCAAACAGTAGATTGCTAACCGATTGGCCGACCAGCAGGGCGACGGTGTAGTTGCCGACGGTGCCGCCCGAGACGTCCCATTTGCTGACGGCGGCGACGGTAACGAAGGCCATGCCCATGCCGCCGACGGCAAGCAGGCCGCGGGCGATGAGGAAGCGACGGAAGTTCTGATCGCGGCGCAGGATGCGGCCGAGCCTGGTCCAGATGCGCAGGCGGTTTTCGGCGGTGCGCGGGACTTGGCGCACGGGTTCGCGGGTAAGGGCGAGGACTGCCCAGCCGAGGAACATGAGAATGGTCGCCAGCCCGAACAGGATAAGGAAATTGCGAGGGAAGGGCAGTGTCTCCAGGATGCGGCTGCTGCCGATGGCGCCGAACGCGCCGGTGATACCGCCGGCGAACATGGTTATGCCCATGAGGCGCCCGCGGCGGTTGGCGGGAAAGCAGACGGCGAGCAGGTCCTGCCAGGCGGGCGCGATGATGCCGGCGCCGAGGTTGTAGATCGCGAATGCCAGCAGGAAGAGAGCGAGGGCCCAGGAGGGCGACCGGACTGCGAGGAACGTTGTTGCCGTCAGGAGGACGAGCGGCATGCGTTCGGCGAAGAATCCCAGATTGATGAGCCAGGGTTTTTTGCGGTCGGTGCGTTCGATGGGGCCGGCGCTGAAGAGCTGGGGAAAGAACCAGCCGCCGTTGGCGATGACTGCAAGCAGGCCGAAGTAGAAGGGGTTGTCGGTCAGCCTGCTGACGAAAAAGGGGAGGATGGTGGTCGCCGACATGAGACTTTGGGCCAGCAGGAAGAGGGCGCCATCGACTACATTTACGGTGAAGTTCCAGTTGTAATTCCGCCATACTTCGGCCTCGATATCTTCATCGGAGCGGACGGAGGCGGGCAGATCGACCTGCAACATGCGGCGCACCATGGCGATGGCGAACCTGCGGGCAGGGATTATGGTTCCGAGCATTGGGGATTCCGTGGACTGCGGTTCTTAGTAGTCGGTTTTCAGTTCTTAGTGAACTGCCGCGAATGTACGATAGTGTTGAAGACCGGTGATTGGTGGTTCGTGATCACTGAAGTATAGGCTGGTTCGGTCTGCTACGCTATTTTGTAGGGGTGTGTGGAATGGGGGAACACCTTAACACCTTTTGATCCACGAAGGGCCACGAAGGGCCGCTAAGAACACCTTAACACCTTCTGATCCACCGGGGACTAGGAAGGCACGAGGAAGGGGTATCCCGCTGGGGGACGGAGGAGAGGGCGGCTTTCGCCAGAGAAAAGTGGTCATATTGGGATGTAGGTTGGGCGTGTATAATTGGGCAATGCTCTCCTGCCCGGAAGGGTGCCGGAGGGTGGGGAAGCGGATTCCTACACAGTACACGGAAGCGGGTGCGAACTGCCATGCTGACTTTTGCCGAGAAGATAATTTTTGTGGCGGCGGTGGCCGTCTCTATGTATGTGAGCTTCGTACAGTTCCGCCGCGTTTATGATGTGGTGCGGCAGGGGGAAGGGGAACTGCCAACGCGGGGTGAGCTAATGGGTCGGCTGGCGCATGCGGCCGGCAGGTGGCTTACTTTCGGCAATATGTGGAAGAGCCGCGGCGGCGCGGGCGTCTTGCATGCGCTGATTGCGTGGGGGTTCGTCTTTTATCTGCTGGTGAATTTCGGCGACCTGTTGCAAGGGTATCTGCCGATCCGCTTTCTGGGTGAGAATTTCATCGGCGCCGGGTACCGTTTTCTGGCAGATATCGTGACGGTTGGGATATTGACGGGCATGGTCTATTTTCTGGTGCGGCGTTTTGTGTTGCGTGCGCCGGCGCTGGGCTATCACGAGAATGTCATGCTGGTGGAGGGAGTGAAAGGCGGGGGCATCGGGCGCGACTCGCTTGTTGTCGGGCTGTTCATTTTGCTGCACGTGGGGTTCCGGCTGCTGGGCGAAAGTTTTGCGATCGCGCTGGCGCGGCAGGCGACGGGTCACGGGGAGGCGGCGCAGCCGTTTGCGAGTGGGGTGAGCCTGTTGTGGGGCGGTATGAACGCGTCGGCCTTGACGGTGGGGCAGCATGTGGGCTGGTGGGTGGCGCTGGGCCTGGTGGTGGTCTTTGTGCCGTACTTCCCGCGCACGAAACATCTGCATTTGATCATGGCGGGCGTGAACTTTCTGGCGCGGCCGCCGCGTACATCGCTTGGCGAACTGCCGCCTCTGGATTTCGAGGACGAGACGATCGAGGAGTTCGGCGCGGCGCGGCTGGAGCAGCTGCCGTGGCCGCATTTGGTGGATGCGTACGCGTGCATCATGTGCAACCGCTGCCAGGATGTGTGCCCGGCCTATGTGACGGGCAAGGAGTTGTCGCCGGCGGCGCTGGAGGTCAACAAACGCTATGCGATCAATGAGCAGGCCGAGGTAATCGCCGCGGGCGGGGAGACGCCGCCTTTGCTCGACTACGCGATCAGTGCGTCGGCGGTGTGGGCGTGCACGGCGTGTGGGGCGTGCATCGACATCTGTCCGGTGGGCAATGAGCCGATGTTCGACATTATGCATTTGCGGCGCTACCAGGCGCTGACCGAGGACAGCGTTCCGACGACGCTGCAGCAGGCCTACCGGGGCATTGAGCGCCAGGGCAATCCGTGGAATCAGAGCGCGCGTGAACGGCTGGCGTGGGCGGAGGGGCTGGCGGTGCCGACGGTTGAGGAGGAGCCGGAGGCCGATATCCTGTGGTGGGTGGGTTGCGCGCCGAGCTATGATCCGCGGGCGAGGGAGACGGCGCGGGCTTTTGCGAAGGTGCTGAACCATGCGGGCGTGCGTTACGCGGTGCTGGGCGAGATGGAGAGCTGCAGCGGGGATGCGGCGCGGCGCTCGGGGCGCGAGGACCTGTTCTGGGGGATGGCCGAGAGCAATATGGAGGTGTTGAACGAGGTGGGGCCGCGGCGAATCGTGACGACGTGCCCGCACTGTCTGCACAGCATCGGCAAGGAGTATCACCAGTACGACCGGAGCGAAGAGCCGCAGCAGTTCGAGGTCATTCACCATACGCAGCTGCTGTCGGAGCTGGTGGCGGACCGCAAACTGGAGTACAACGTGCAGGAGGAAGGGGCGGTTACGTTCCACGATCCGTGTTATCTGGGCCGGCATAACGGGATCGTGGATGCGCCGCGGGCGCTGCTGCAGGCGGGCAACATTGAGCTGGAGGAGATGCCGCGCCACGGGCAGCAGAGTTTTTGTTGCGGGGCGGGCGGCGCTCAGTTTTGGAAGGAGGAGGAGCCGGGCGAGCGGGCGGTGAGTGCGGAGCGGTATGCTGAGGCGCGGGCGACAGGCGCGGATACGGTGGCGGTTGGGTGCCCGTTCTGCCTGACGATGATGTCGGATGCGGCGGCGGCGGCGCAGGAGGGGGTGGTGGTGAAGGATGTGGTGGAGTTGATTGCGGAGGGGTTGGAGGCGGGGACGGGTTGATTTGCGAAAGCAGAATGTGGTCTATCTGCGAAGGGCCACTAGGGACCTCGACGAACACCTTTAAACCTTTGATCCACGAAGGGCCACTAAGGACCACGAAGAACACCTTAGACCTTTGATCCACGAAGGGCCACTAAGGACCACGAAGAACACCTTAGACCTTTTATCCGCGAAGGGCCACTAAGGGCCGCGAAGAACACCTTTAACCCTTTTGATCCACGAAGGGCCACTAAGGGCCACGAAGAACTTCTTTAACCCTTTCATCCACGAAGGGCCACTAAGGACCACGAAGAGCTTCTTTAACCCTTTCATCCACGAAGGGCCACTAAGGACCACGAAGAACACCTTTAACCCTTTCATCCACGAAGGGCCACTAAGGACCACGAAGAACACCTTTAACCCTTTTATCCACGAAGGGCCACTAAGGACCACGAAGAACACCTAACCCTTTCATCCACGAAGGGCCGCGGAGAACACCTTTCTTGACCAGACCTTCATCGCTGACACCGTTCGGGCTTCTTCGATACGTCTGCAGGTGAGGCCTCCGCTTAGCAACGACGATGGCGGATGGCTGCGGCGCGGGTTTTGGAGGGGGGCGTTGCGGGGGGTGTCCCCCCGCACAAGGGAGGGCCGTAGGCCCGACCGTCATAAAAGGGCGTAGCCCCTGGCGGCGGCGGGGGTTTGCCGACGACAGCCCTGAGCCGCCTTAGCGGCGAAGGGTGCGCAGGCCCGCCTTAGCGGGCCGGAGCCGCCGGAGGGCGTCTGCGCCCGCAGGCGTACGTATGGGATAGGAGATGGCGGGAGGGAAGAGGGCGCTTGGACAGGGCTAGCGGAGAGGGGGGCCGACGAGGGTGGCGGTTTGGAAGGCGGCGAAGAAGAGGAGGGCGCAGAGGAGGGTCCAGGCGAGAGTGCGGACGATGCGGGGTTCGCGAATGAGGGGCTGGCGGCCGAAGCGGAGGATGGCGGGGGCAGGGGCGCGGTAACGGGGCAGGAGGCCGATGGCGATGATGGCGCCGCCGGCGAGGCCGCCCATGTGGCCCCAGTTGTCGACGTTGGTGACCGAGAAGCCGAGCACGAGGTTGATGATCAGGAGCACGAGCGCGGACTGGAGCATCGTCTGCCCCTGGCGGCCCATGTTGTCGCGAAAGCGATAGAAATAGACGATGGTTGCGCCGAGGAGGGCGAAGACGGCGCCGGATGCTCCGGCGGAGAGGGCGGGCGAGAAGGCGTAGCTGGCGATGCTGCCGAGGAGGCCGCCGAGCAGGTAGATGACGGCGAAGCGAAAGTGGCCGAAGTGGCCTTCGATAATGGGGCCGAGCCAGAAGAGGCCGATCAGGTTGGAGATGAGATGGATGGGACCGATGTGGAGGAACATGGCGGTAAAGAGGCGCCAGCTTTGGCCTTGCATGATATGCCAGTTGGATTTCATGCCGAGGTCGAAGAGGACGCGTAGGTTGGTGGGGCCGTTCCAGACGCGGTATTCGATCAGGCCGTAGAGGAAGGTGGCGGCGAAGACGAGGAGGTTGATGGCGATGAGCGTGCGGCTGACGCGCGGGGGGACGAGCGGGATGAAGAATGACGGCGGTTCCGGCGGGCCGTCGGCGGGGGCGCTGGGGCCGACGCGTGGACGGGGGGCGTTGCCGAAGAGGTTCATTATGGGCCCAGCTATAGATTTACGGGCGACCAGTCGACGCGACATTTTTCGGCTTGAATGATGCTGATTACCCTGTCGACGGTCTCTTCCTGGCGGTCGTCGCGATTGACGACGACGTATTGAAACTCGTGCAACTGCTGTAGTTCCTTGCGGGCGGTGGCGATGCGCATTTTGAGCCGGTCGGAGGTTTCGGTTTTGCGCTCGCGCAGGCGGCGCATCTGCTCCACTTCATTTTCGGCGACGAGAAAGATTGTTACTGCTTCGGGGATGAGGCGGCGGATGGTTGCGGCGCCCTGCACGTCGATACGGAGGATGACATCCTTGCCGCTGGCGAGGGCTTTGCGCACGTGGGTTTTGGGGATTCCTTTGTAGTCGCCGTAGACGACGGCATACTCCAGGAGTTCGTCGGAGTCGATCATTTCGGCGAATTCGCCGACCGAGACGAAGTGGTAGTCGACGCCTTCGGCTTCGGAGGGCCGGCGGGGACGGGTGGTGGCGGTGACGACGAAATGGAAGGGGAGATTGCGCTGCTTCATCAGCGACAGGGTGGTGTCTTTGCCGACGCCGCTGGGCCCGGAAATCACCACAAGAATTGGGTGGGGCTCATTCTGCTGATCGTAGATCGGGCTCACATCGTCCTGAATATCTAACATAGAAGAAAGACGCATCCCATTGGAGTTTTGAGTTTCCGTTTTCAGTTATCAATGGCGGCATACGAGCGGCCGCCTGCTGACTGAGAACTGACTACTGACAGTTAGAAACGAAAACCACTCTGGCACGCATCACCATCGCTTTGTGCCGGGCATTTCGATGGATATAATGATGGACAGTTGGAAGCCCATGCTTGCGAAAGGTACGGAGAACAGTATAGTTCAATTTAATAATGATCGAAAAATTGGGCGCGTATTGATTCTGCGCCGGGGCGGAACGGCAGGGGATAGGGAGCAGGGGCTAGGGGATAGGGAACAGCGGGACGGCGGGAGGTAGATGAGCTTTTTGGTACTTGAAGCGATGCGAGGGAAAGCGGGGGCGGAGAGGGGCCGATGCCGATATACGAATATTATTGTTTTGACTGCAGGAAGCGGGTGAGTGTGCTGTTCCGCACGATGGCGGAGGCAGACGCGGGCGCTGCGGCGTGCCCCGACTGCGCGGGGGAGCGGCTGCGGCGGCTGATGAGCCGGCTGCGGGTGCTGCGTTCGGAGGAGAACTGGATCGAGTCGATGGCGGATGATCCGGCGCTGCTGGCTGGGTTGGAGCAGGAGGATCCGCAGGCGCTGGCCCATTTTATGCGCAAGATGAGCGACGAGACGGGCGAGCCGCTGGATGCGGAGATGAACGAGGTGATGGACCGTTTGGAGTCGGGGGAGAGCCCGGAGTCGATTGAGTCTTCGATGCCGGAGGCGGGGGGTGATGATGATGCTGGCATGGGGGGGCTGGGGGGGTTGTAGGGGTTGGTTGTAGGGGTTGGTTGTAGGGGTTGGTTGTCCGCGAAGGGCTACGAAGAACACCTTTTACTGCTTTGATCCACGAAGGGCCACGAAGGACCGCGAAGAACACCTCTAACTGCTTTTATCCACGGAGGGCCACTAAGGACCACGAAGAACACCTTCAACTGCTTTATCCACGAAGGGCCACTAAGGACCACGAAGGACCGCGAAGAACCCCTCTAACTGCTTTGATCCACGAAGGGCCACTAAGGACCACGAAGAACACCTTCAACTGCTTTATCCACGAAGGGCCACTAAGGACCACGAAGAACACCTTTAACTGCTTTATCCACGGAGGGCCACTAAGGACCACGAAGAACACCTTCAACTGCTTTATCCACGAAGGGCCACTAAGGACAGGACCACGAAGGAGTACGAGGCGTGGGCGCGCTTGCGGGCGCGCGGTCCGGGGGTGGTTATATCTTTTCGAAGTGATCTACGGGGACGACGAAGATGGTGGCGCCGCCGACTTGCTTTTCGACGGGTGCGGGGATGTGCATTTCGCCGGGCTCCATGACGGGGGGCAGGGGGGTGACGTATTGGATGCGGCTGGTGCAGCTTTCGCGGAAGACGGTCAGGACATCCTGCACTTGTTCGTCCTCGACGCCGCAGAAGATGGTTGCGTTGCCGATGCGCAGGAAGCCGCCGCGGGTGCCGGTAATGGTGGCGGAATAGCCGCGCCGTCCGAGGCGGTCGAGCAGATTGGGGCTGTCTTCTTCGTTGACGATGGCGATTACGAGTTTCATGTTTCTAATGTGATTTCAATTGGAAACGGCGACTATGCGCGCGGACAACTGATAAGGTAGCTCACCTGGAGGAACAATTGAATAATATCTCATTTTGACTAGTTCTGTCTATTGGCATATGTGGTCGTTGACGGCATGTGCAAGGAATTGGGCGTACATTCGAGACGAATGGAGGCAGAGCAGGTCTGTGTCGACAGCGAACTGGCAGGTATCTGTGCCATCGACGAAATCCCAGCCTGGATGTAACTACTAAGCCATGTACAGTTCCTGTTCTGACCAGCCCTTCATCGCTGCCGCCATTCGGGCTGACTTATTATGTATCCGGTCTCACATACACGGTTGGCAGGACGAGAAACGCAGCGGTTGGGGCAGGCTTATCTGCCTTCCAGCCAGTGGCCGGATCACTTGTCGGACGCCTTATTCTCAAATTCAGTGAGAACGACTGAGTCCATCCCATCCTCGGTGAGGATTTTGGGCGCGCCCTCCAGGCTTCCATCGTAGAGGCCGGCAATGAGACGAAGCGGACCGGGCGGCAGGGTCGCAGGCAGTCGGAGGCTATAGCTGCTGAATCCGTCTGCCGAATTCAACTGCAGGATTGGGTCTGCCTGGGCAAGGGTGCCGCCGGACTGGTTGATCAGGTGGACGAATATTTTCTCCCCACCAGTGAGTGTTGCTTGATTCCCGCGCCAGTCCATGTGTAAGACCAGAATGCCGCCAGCGGCTATTGTTTGCGGGCTTAATTGGGCTCTCACCAAGGTAACACCGTTTTCAAATGATGCTCCTAACTGCCGCCAACTCTGTGGGTCGGGTCGAGCATAGAGGTGCACCCAAAAGTAACCGACCTTCTCCTCGAAAACCTTGCGAAAGCCGGCGGCCAGTGCCTGTGGAGCAATGCTGGTAGCATCCCAATTGGGCGCGGGCGAGACGGGCAGAATGACCCTGGATACGTTGCGACGGATGAGGGAATCGACCACCTGCGCCGCGCCCTCGGCGTCATGGGGCCGCGGCGGCAGCATAAATTTTTGGACATCCCCTTTATGGTAGTACGAGAGGGTCGGGTTGGGGAAGTTCTCGGCAATACGCACGTCATCTGCCGGCACGCCGGCGCTCCAGCGATCCAACGTCACGGCCAGCGCCCGCCACCCCGATGACCTGGTGTTGAAATAGTGGTTGTTCAGGCCGTAGACGTTGGCGGCAACAACAAGGATAATCAGCGCGGCGGCTGAAATCGGGCCGATCGGAAGCCTCGCGAGAAGAGTGGAGCGGTGGTCAGCAAGATCCTGCCCGCTGGGTGCGCCCGCTTCACCGTCGACCCAGAAACGCCATCGCCAACCCAGGTGCGTATCAATCCAGCTGCTCATCCTCGCCGCGCTAACAGTTATCAACAGCAAGAAAGGGGGCAAAGCCGCGGCCAGATAGCGCTCATCAAATATGGGCCGTTGCCGCGAGCTGATCCACGTCGCCAGAAGAGGAATGAACAGGTAGAACAGCAGGAACACAGTTGCACTTGATTGGTCGGGCAGTGTCTGAAGTTGATCTCCTGCTCCGTTTGGGGGCCTTTCGTCAGTTTGGCTGTCGGCGTCATTGCCTGCAACCGTGCCGCTACTGTTTTCGTTGCTGCTTTTGTGGCGCAGGCTGAAGGCGAGCCCTGCGACGATTACGGACCCGGCCAGCAATCCTGCAGCGAATCGCCAGATCGGATGCGGGACCGTTTCGCTCAAGACAAAGACACCGAGAGAGCGCCACAACATTGCACCAAAGGCGGGGGAATCGCCGTTACCGCCGTAGCCGATAAGGGTCTGCCATGCGCTGACCAACCAGGGCGCGCATAAGGCAACGGTCAACAGTTGCGCGAGACTCCAACGCATCAACAGCGCGCGATCTCCAGGACGCCACGTTTGCCAGAATTGGCCGGCGCGGTGCATCCAGATGTTGCGCAGCAACAAGAAGAGGACAAAGAAGTTGTGCGCCAGAATGACGAATGCGGCGTAGTAATGAACGTGCATAGCAACCGCCGCGCAGACGGCATAGCCAGCGGGAGCCGGCCAGAGCTTGGGCTGATGGATAACCCGCAGAGCGAGGATTGTGGCAGCCGCGGTCAGCGCCAGGCTCAGAGAGTACATGCGGGCATCCTGGCTGTGCCAGATGGCGTAGGCGCTCACGGCTGTGAGCAGGCTGGCTGTCAGAGTAGTCGGCGCGCCGAAGCGAAGCCGCTTACCCAAATGGAATATCAGCGGGATGGCCACCGTTCCGGCAGAGACGGAGATAAATCGGAGCGCGAACTCATTGGCCCCGGCAACCTGGAGCCAGGCGTGCTGCAGAAAGTAGCTGCCAACGGGGTGAGGTTCCTGCAGCGCAAATGTTCGCGCTACGATCTCGCCAAGGGAGGGCAGGCTAAAGAAGTAGCCGAAGCTCTCGTCGCCGCGAAGTTCCCGATGGGCCAGGCGGAAGAGCCTGAGCGCAAAGCCGATCAGGATTACTGCCAATAGCAGGCCGCGCTGAAGGTGCTTGTTGGCCAGCGCGCGCTGACCGGCGAGCTGCACATGCTCGCGGCCGAACAGGGGCGCAGCGGGGCTGGCTTTGCCGGCAGCGGGTTGCGGCGGCCTGGTATTGCGCTGGGCAAATGCAGCACGCGTGCGCCGCCAGACGGTTCGCGCGGCCAGCAGAAGCTGAAGGCGCAGGGCAATGAAGAGCGCGAGCCAACCTACGCCGCTGGCTGCCAGACCCCAAACTACGCTTCGAGGTCGATAGACCAGTTCGAGCGTGCCGGATCCGGCGGGCACGGGTATAGCGAGGAATGCGTGATGCGCCTGCGCCACTGGCAAAGACAGTTCACCTTGCCACAGCGCGTGCCAGCCGGGCAACCACTTCTCGCTGAGGAAGAGAAAGCCGCGTTGTGCGCTCTCGATGCCGATACGCAGATGGCCGGCTGCAACGCGCTCAACCTGCAGGTCAGCCTCACCGCCTTCGCCGAGAATCATGCGCCCGTCCTGCCAATTGCTGCCCAGCGCGTCGGCATCGGAGGCGGCGATCAGCAGCTCGTCCTGGATATTGAAGGCGGGGTCGGCCAGCAGCGCGAGGGCTTCACTGTCATCTACAATGCGTGCACGCTGCGTCCACCACAGCCGCGGGGGGATTGCGTTCAGCACGTGAAGATAGGTCGTCGAGCTTTGCGGCTGATTGAACTCAGCCACTAACTGGCTCTCGACGGGCAGTTCGTGTCTCCACGTGAGAACTGTGCCGGTTCCCGTCAGTTCCCACATGCGCTCCAGGGGAAAATCCTGCAGAAAGGCGCTGTAATTGGCGTGACGCAATGGGCTTTTGCCAAGAACATCCTCCCAACCGAGGAGGAGGCCGCTGTTGCGCGACACTCGATGCTCATTGTAGACGCGCGGCGGGAGCGAATCGGAACGCGCGGCGAGAGATTGATCCACTTCCAGCACGGCGGCGGCCTCGGGGCGCGCCAGCCCATCCCTTACTGCAGGACCGAAGTCAAGATTGTTGGTAAAGTTGACGAAAAACAGGTCGAGCAGCGCCAAGGGGATCAGCGCGATGAGGCGGGTGCGCGCGATCGGTTGGTCGGATATCAGTTTGCTGCGCGCAAGTCGAGGTGCGGCCAGAATGGCGAAGGTGAAGGCAATGAGCAGTGCGAAGGCGCTGGGCCAGAGCAGGGCCGAGGTCGAGATATCGGCGCGGGCGGGAAGCTGGCGCCATAGCCAGAACAGGGTCAGGCCGGCGGCGATGGCGGCGGCGAATCCCCAGCAGAGCGTTTGCCTTTGGCGCGCGTTCAGAGTGGGCAGGAGCGCCATTCCATAGCCGCTGAGGGCGCTTAGCGAGAAGACGACCAGGAAGATGGCCCGCTCCTGGCCTCGGAACAGATCGCCGCCGGGCGCGAATTGAAAGAAGAGGCTGTAAAGCGGAATCCTGCCGCCATAGGAGAGAAGAAGAGCAGCAGCGCCGCAGATTACGAAGAAGAAGGCAGCGGCGCGGGCGTGTGGATCGGCGCCGGGCAGCGAGAAGCGGGATGAAAACAGGGTGGCGACGGCGACAAAGGCCAGGCCAAGCGCGGCCACGCCTACGTATTGCGGGGAATACTCGGTGAGCAGGCCGGGCAGCAGATACTGCAACGTATCCCTGAACGGGAAGCCGCCACTCGCCTCTTGAAAAGAAAGCGAGGAGCGAAGGGAGTATTGCACAAACTCATAGACCGGCCAGAGCTGGGCCAGGGTCAAGACGACCAGAGCGGTGACATAGGCGGTTACCATGCCGGCGTACAGCAGCACTCTGAGCGAAACGGCCCGATATGCGGGACTGCCTGGATTGCTTCTTAACGGTTGCCTGCGCAGGTCGGAGACGAACAGCATCAGCATCCAACCGGCAACGGCATAGGAGAGGAACAGAAAGGTCTGGGGATGGCCGCCGAAAAAGGCGACCGCTTGCACTGCCGCCGCGGCCAGCCAGCGTTTCCAGTGGGGGAATAGACGGCAGAGCGGCGTTGCCGCGCGGGGCGCGTGTTCGCCATCCGCAGCAGATTCGGAACTGCTCGTTGGGGCGCAACCGGCTCTCGGCAAGAGCAGAAGAAGGATGGCGGGCAGCCAGACAGCAACGCGCAAGATGCCGAGCTGCAAGGGCACATAGCCGGTGAGGTAGCCGGAGAAACCGAATACGGCGCCGGCTATGAATGCGGCCATTTTGCTGGCGGTCAAGCGGCGGACCAGCATGTAGGTGAAAAGGCAGGTGAGAAATATATGGAGGGCGGCCTCCACCTGCAACCAGTAGAGCCTGGCGGCGGCGCTGCGGTCGAAGCTGGTCAGGACGAGCAAGGCATTGCTGACAGGGTAGAACACGGCGGACTGGGCGTCGGCAAGGAAGGGGTGGCCTGAGAAGGTGTGCGGGTCCCACAGCGGCAGGCGCAGGTCCAGAAGCGCAGACTGTTGGAAGAGGCTGAAAGGCAGAAAATGGCGGGTGAAATCACTGTCGGGGAAGGCGGCCAGGCCCAATAGATGGGGCGCGAAGAAGAGCAGGACAAACGCGGCGTAGGCCAGGGCGACTGGAAAAGCCGGCGGCTGAAGCGGGCGCTTCATCTGGGTGTTGTTGGCGGGCATAGGCGGGTGGGCGCGGCAGCGAGTTCCGGGGCGGGTGCAACTGCATTGGGGAGGGGAGGACAGAAGCAGGTCATTGGCCGGTTTGTCATATCGATGAGTTCGGCCATTGTTTGGCCAGCTGGAGGATTGTCAAGCCTTTGGGGATTGGACGCATGCGCGGACAGGCCTCAGCGGCTGGGCGCGAGGGCGGGCAGTTTGTGCTGCAGGGCGCGCACGATGTCGTGATGGATTTGGTCGCGTGAGCGGCTGGCGTCGATGACGGTCCAGCGCTGCGGCTGCTGTGCTATCAGCTGGCGATAGCCGTTGGCTACACGTTGATAGAAGGATAGCTCCTGGGCGTCGAGGCGGTTCCAGTCGCCGCCGGCGCGGCCGCGGTTGCGGCGGATGCCGTCTTCAGGCGGGATATCGAGGTAGATGGTCAGGTCGGGACGGAGGCCGCCGGTTGCGTATTCGATGAGGCGCTCAAGCTCGGCGATGTCCTGCTGGTGGCCGTAGCCCTGGTAGGCGAGGGTGCTGTCGGCAAAGCGATCGCAGAGGACGATGTTGGCGGCGGCGAGGGCGGGGCGGATTACCTCGGCGACGATCTGGGCGCGGGCGGCGTTGAAGAGCAGGGTTTCGGCGCGGGCGTTCATTTCGGTATGGGCGAGGTCGAGCAGGAGCTGGCGGATGCCGTCGCCGATACGGGTTCCGCCCGGTTCGCGGGTGGTGAGCACGGTGTGGCCGGACGTGCGCAGGTGCTGGGCCAGCAGGTGAATCTGGGTGGTCTTGCCGCTGCCATCCGACCCTTCAAAAGTGACAAACATACTTACAGACTCATAGCGATATCGCGGCCGGCGCTCAGGACGGGCTGAAGATGCGCACGCAGCGGTGGGGTTCGCGCCCGTAGCTGTGGCTGATGAGGTTGGCGGTGCGGGCCAGCTGGTGCTGCTGGCTGCGAATCGAGGCGGCCTGAGGGCTGAGCTCGACCGATTTCTCGCCCTTGAGGAGGCGTTGGATCGCGTTCTGCGTTTCGCGCATGGCCGAGTCGAAGATGACGTCGGGATCGTCGCGGCGCAGGTGGAAGACGTCGAGCAGGTATTGCTCCATCTGGGTGACGGTGTTGCTGCGCAGGACGTAGACGGGCACGTTCTGGCGCTCGGCGTCGGCGATGGGCTGGGGCTTCTGGCGGAAATAGTTTTTCAGGGTCATGACGATATCGGCATCGCGCAGCTCTTTGACGACTTCGATCGGGACTTTGAGATTTTGGGCGGCGGTGCGCAGGCGGTTCTGGCCGATGCCGTAGGGGAATACGCGCACGGCCTTGGGTTTGCCGTCGCCATTGGTTTGGGCGGCGTCGTCGAGGTTCTGCACCATTTGGGCGGCGCGCTCGTCGCGTTTGCCGCCGCGCTGACGGCGGCGGGGTGTTTCGGGGCCCTGGCGGCTCTGGCCGATGCGGCCGGGCCTTTCCTGGCTCTCGACGTTTTCGATGTGGACCTGATTGTTGCTGTTGACGTAGCGGATTTCGGGGGAGAGGGTCCAGCCGCGCAGCAGGGAATCGACGGCCTCGGCGACCTTGTGGTGGACGATCATGCGCTGGCGTTCCTGGATCTCGATGAGGACGTCGAAGGTGGGCGGAGCTTTGCGTTCGAGCACGGTTTTCTGGGTGCCGCGGCGGCGGGCTTCCTCGTCGGACAGGGTGACGGTATCGATGCCGCCGACCAGGTCGGAGAGGGTTGGGTTCATGAGCAGGTTTTCGAGGGTATTGCCGTGGGCGGTGCCGATGAGCTGGACGCCGCGTTCAGCGATGGTGCGGGCGGCGACGGCTTCGAGCTCGCGGCCGATTTCGTCGATGATGATGGCTTCGGGCATGTGGTTTTCGACGGCTTCGATCATGACTTCGTGCTGCAGGGTGGGCGTTGCGACCTGCATGCGGCGGGCGCGGCCGATGGATGGGTGGGGGATGTCGCCGTCGCCGGCGATCTCGTTGCTGGTATCGACGATGACGACGCGTTTTTTGTCGCTGAGGACGCGGGAGGCTTCGCGCAGGAGGGTGGTCTTGCCGACGCCGGGCCGGCCGAGCAGGAGCAGGCTGCTGCCGCTCATGATGATGTCCTGAACGATGTCGATGACACCGTAGACGGCGCGGCCGACACGGCAGGTGAGGCCGATGACGGTGCCCTTGCGATTGCGGATGGCTGAGATGCGGTGGAGGGTGCGTTCGATGCCGGCGCGGTTGTCGGCGCCGAAGTCGCCGATGTTGTCGATGACGTGTTGCAGGTCTTCCCGGGTGGTCTCATCGGGGCTGAGGGAGAGTTCGCTATCGGGGAAGCGCGCTTCGGGCAGGCGGCCCAGGTCCATGACGATTTCGATCAGATCGCTGGCGCGGCCAAGCTCCTGCAGGGAGACGCGAATGCGTTCGGGCAGGACGGCCAGGAGGAGATCGAGGTCATCAGCTATGTGTAGGGTCATTTTAGGGCAGTTTTTAGTTTTTGGTTTTTAGTTTCTAGTGACACCGCGCGTGCGCGGTGGTTGGTTGGGACGGTTGTTTGCAGGTCACGGGTCAAGATGGTGTCAGGGCCTCCCGCGGGTGCGGTGTCCGGCGGCGGGGCGGGTAGGCGTAGGGCGATGGCGCCGGTGGGCGTAGGCTTGGGCATGCTGCAAGCCGTCTGCGTTTGATTGACGCCAGGTGTCCGACAGATGGGGTTGGCGGCAATCTGTTTGAACGCCGCCAAGGTTCGGCAGATGGGGTTGGCGGCGTTCAAATTTGGGTATGGCAAGTGAGCCGGGCACGGCCTCCTGGACCGCTTCGAGGGCGGGCATGCGGTGGTCAGCGGTGCGGCGCTGCCACTGGAGGATGTTGCGCACCATGAGCATTCTGTCGGTGAAGGGTGCGAAGCCGTGATCGCTCAGGTGTGCGTTGAGGCCGGTCTGGTAGGCGCGCACGCCGATGTAGGCGCGGTCGACGTGGGGCGCTTCGTCGATGCGATGCAGGGCGAAGTTGAGCAGCAGGCGGGCGTTGTGCGGGTCGGGATTGTTGGTGTCGACCCAGAGACGGATCCAGGCGCTGCGTTTGCCCCAGAGGATTTGGACGGAGCCGGCGAGCCCGGGGCCGGTGTCGTCGTCGAGCACGTAGCGGGACATGTGGACGTGGTGCGGGTTGGAGAGGATGGGCGGGATGCGGTCCTCTTCAGGATGGTTGGGCGCCATGCCCATCTCCAACTGCTGGACGGGCTTGGGTGTTATGCGCTGGTAGAGCTGTTCGAGGTCGGGTGCGTCGGCGGCTTGTTGGGGCCGCACGGTGGCATCGGACGGGGCGAGCTGGGCGCTGTCGAGCCGCCAGATGGTGACCTGGGTGAGGGGCGTGAAGCCGGCCTGTCTGAAGGTATTGACGAGCAGGGGCTGGTCGGGCAGGTCGCTGAAGAGGCGGCAGACGTTTTTGGTAAAGATATTTTTGGCGCTGTAGGTGAGCAGTTTTTGCCAGATGGCGGGATGGCCCTGTGGTGCGTCGAGGGCAGGAGAGAGCAGGGTGACGTCGGCTTCGCGGCTGTGGGGGCGGATGCGCAACTGGATCAGTCCTTCGCGGGCGAGGCCGTTTTCTTCCTGGCGCAGCACGTAGGTGAAGGAGCTGTGGCGGTACCAGGGAAAGCGAGAGCGGAGTGCGGTACGCACAGGCGAAATCGATTCCAGCAGGATGCGCTCGATCTGGAGAGGCGTTGAGACGTTGCGCAGACGCTGTAGAAGCAGGGCATCGCCTAAGGAAAAGGGGCGAAACGACAAATGGGCGTTCTCCTGAACAGTTAAGGGCGTACTAAGGATATTGTACTTGATTGTGACGGGCGTTGCAAGTGGAAATTCAGTGGTCGGTGGTCGGTGGTTAGTGGTCAGTGATCGGCGGGCGGCGGGCGGTTGGCTGAAGCAGGATTTGCTGGATTTTTGGGATTTTCGGGATGGTTGGGTGTCTGCCGGCGCGGACGTGGTCGGGCGTGCGTTTACGAGCGTTGTATGAGAGTTCATGAGAGTTTGATGAGTGTCCACGGGCGTTGACGGACTTGGGTGAGATACGTCGCGCAATGTCTACAAATGTCGCGTTATGTCTACATATGTCGCGCCAAGTCTACAAATGTCGCGCCTTAAAAAAAATCTTCTCTGCCGTTTTTGTCAGTGCGCTTTTGCATGTGTTGACTCTTTTCGGGGGTCGATTTCCGGTTGCGGCCGCCTCTTTGCGACTCTCACAGAGGCCAGATGCACGCCTGTCACACGGTTGTTGGGGCGCGGGATGTTGTGTTTGGGTGTGTTTGGACGGTTTATGTCGGGTCATGTCGGGTCAAGTAGGCGTAAGTCGGGTCAAAGCGGGTGTTTTTCTTTTTTTTCCGGCCATTGTTGTCGGTGCGCTTTTGCATGTGTTGACCCGTTTGTGGGGTCGATTTCCGGGATGAGTCGCTTTACTTACATTATACCTCAGAATTCTTGTCTTTTTGGGGATAATTTCCCCGATGGCTCCGCTTCCGGTTTATTTCCTCTATATCCTTTCTCAGTCCCCTTTTTCTCGGTCGCTCATTGCAGTATGTGTGACCTCCATTTTGGGAGGCGCCTTTTGTCTGAACTGTGATTTGGGGGGATTTTTGGGATTAACTGTGATTTGCGTTGGGCGTGGTTTGTCTGAATCAGGATTTGCTGGATTTTGGGATTTTCGGGATGGTTGGGTGTCCTGTTGGGGCTGGAGGGTGGATAGGCGTGTTGGACGTGAGTTCATGAGAGTTTACGAGAGATTGGAGGGGAAAATCTGGGTGGAGGCTGATTGTTGGGGTTGGTGGTGGTTGGCGGGGCTGTTTTTGGGGTGAAGGCGGGTCGGAGGGGGGTGAGGCGGTGGTCTGGGCGGTAGATGGGGCGTGCGGCGCGTGTTTTTGGGAGGTGGTGGGCTGCTGGATGGTGGGCGCTGGGCAGGGAGGTATGGCCGCTGTACATCGGGTAAGCAGGTTTCAGATATATTATATTTATTTACCATTTCATTCCTGGCCTGCTATGGTCAGGACGGTTCTGATTGAGGAATTTCTCCGTTCTTACCGATGGTTGTTGATGCCAGGTCGGAACCGATGGCCACGCCTGCTGGAGAAGGGCTGGAGCCCAGGTCGGCCAATTTTTCCTTGTGCAGATCCCCGACCTTTCGGAACAGTTGATTGACCTGGCTTAGTCGATTCTCCAGAAATTCTGCGGAGGGGGCGGCGCCGGGGGCGTAAAACTCTGATGTCAGACTGCCTTTGACGCAGGCTGGCAGTTCGGACATGGGCTGGCCGGTCAAGGGGTCGCGCGGGGGCGAGGGCTCAAGTGTGGCGTCGTCGCGTGCGAATATGACGTTGCTGTGGATGCCGGACAGTTCCTGGCACAGTTCGTGGAGTTCATCGAATGAGAAGGAACCCAGATCGAGGATCTCTTCCCATTCGTCGATTTCCATCTGTGTGAGGGTACAGGCGTGCCGGTAGCCGAAGCGGCGGCGGCCTTCGTCGGTGAGGACGACTTGCGGGGCATCGTTCGGGTCGGACGATGGTTCGAGCTGGGCAAGGCCCTGGTCGATAAGGAACGTAGTGCGGTACTGGTCCTGGCGGGCGGAGATGTCGACGGCGGCTTCGAGGAGCTCGAGGTCGGCCTGGACGCCGGCGATTTCGGCGGCGGCTTTTTGGGTTTCTTCGGCCCGGATCGTTTCCATTTCCTCGTCGGCGAGGCGGTAGAGGTCGACCTTTGCCTTGGCGCCGCGGCACATGGCGGTGAGGGCGGCGGGGTCGAGTGTGCCTTCGAGAACGCGGGTCATGCCGTCATCGATTTGGTCGATGGCTTTTTTGAGGCGTTCGGGGATGCGTTTGTCGAGGCGGGCAGCGGTGGAGGAGTTCTGACCGCCGAGGGAGCGCCATTGGTGGGTCTGGTCGGCGGGGGGCCCGTGGGCGATGCAGTAGCCGTCGTACTGGGGCAGGCCGCGGCCTCGACAGGGGTCGCCGTTCTTTTTGATGCCTTTGCATAGGGTTTTGGCCATAGGTATGGTCCTCCATGGCGTGTGGACGCCATCCATCGTCAGCCCGGATGGATGGGGAAATGGTTGATGCCGCCCGCCAGTTAGGAACGCATACCTACGCGAGGAAACATGCGAGGTAGTGGAACTAGTGTACTAAATATTGGGGGGTTTGTCAAGGGGACAGCAGTTTTTAGTAGTCAGTTTTTAGTTTCTAGTGAACTGCATTGTTTGTCGTCTGAACTGTGCTTTGGGGGGATTTCGGAGATTGGCTGTGATTGATGGAATTGTCTGAATCAGGATTTGGGGGATTTTGGGGGATTTTCAGGATGGGAGGGCGGGGCGAAGTGGGGAATGTGGTGAAGTGGGCCCCAAAAGCTGGACCACGAGCTAAGGTGTATAATGGAGTAATACACCAAGCCTGTGGAGGGGCAGTTCGATGGTCAAGAAAAGGCG
Organism: Caldilineaceae bacterium; assembly: GCA_963662575.1. Lineage (GTDB taxonomy): Bacteria > Chloroflexota > Anaerolineae > Caldilineales > Caldilineaceae > Bin5. The sequence goes on along the minus strand of OY759723.1, from coordinate 1,691,744 downwards.
GCGACAGACGGCGGCCTTTAAGTTTCGGGTTGCGCTGGAGGCGCTTGAAGGCAGCAAGACGATTCGCCAGTTATTGAGTGAACACAAGATTCATGCCAACCTGATACGGGCCCGGAAACGGCAACTGCTGGAAGACGGGCACAGAGTCTACGCATTGAACGGAGCTATGCGCCGTGACTAACACTGAATACATCCTCCTGGACGATCCTTATTTTCCTTTTCGTGGTCTAGCGATTGGGGCCAACCATAGGGTGCTTGACGCCGGAGATGCTCAAATGGCAGGTCCTACTACCATGAAAACATTGGGAGATAGACAACAGCGCAATTTTGGGCAGTTCATGGCTCAAGCAGGCGATTCAGAAAAACGGGTATCCATACCCGCGAATGCAAATGTTGTCTGCGGAGGAGACATTTGAGGGCAACCAGTTTCGTTTGCCCAACATCGCGGGCCGCCACGAACTACAGCCCAGCCTTATGGCGGTCTGACCAGCAGGAGGCGTATATGAATTCTGAGGAGTTGGATAAAGGGATCAAGCGTCTTCAGACCTCCCGAAGACGTTACAGAGTAGCGGTCCACGAGTTGCAGGAGATTGGCCGCAAAATAACCATTCTAGGACGCCTCCTGGCGGAGTCTCCTACAGACATTTGGATGAGTTCTGACAGAGAATCCGTTCAGTTTACCGAGAAGAAAGGCGGCGAAGAATTGAGCATAAGCCGTGCTGAACTGGATGCATTACCAGATAAAATAGGGGGGACTCTACTAGCCAGCCGCGAAATAGATCATCTCGAAGAATGCCTGTCTGATGCGGGCTTTAGCGACCTCATAAGCCCTTAGCCTTTAGCTGCCTATAGTATTGTTGTTATCGAATGGGCGTTACTTAGCGACCAAGTGGTTCGCTGTCAAACGATGTATGCCAGAAGAACACACGCAGCGCACTAAGCACCGGACGTGGCGAGACGGCAATCAGGGGGGTGGGTCCTCATTGGAGATGATTGTCTTTATGCGGGCGTTGAGCAAATTCCAGCGTTGGCCGACTCGTTCGAGATCACCCTCGGCAATGACTGTGGCTTGTTCGGCGTGGGCCTGGATAGCGCGTGCGTATTCGGACTGGTCGAGAACGGCATTTACGGAGTGCATTTGTCCGTCGATTTCCGCTTTCAGTCTTATTTTCCCTTCTTCCTGATCCTCGGTGCGATTCAGGATATTCACGAAGCCAACCAGGCTTTCATCGTGGCGCGGGCCCCGTTGTCGCAAGGCACGTGCCGCCTCCCGCAAAATAGGCGCATCATCGTTGGAAAACCGGATGACTTCGCGCGCGCTTGACATAGGACGCGTGCGCGCCCAGACAAAACTGACGTCCATTGTTGAGAAAGGCATGATCATTCTATCGAGAGCCTCGCAGAGGTTGGCGCTTACTCCTTTATCCACAACTCCTACGAAGGCGTCAGGTTCCCCGCCAACTGTACCTTCAATGGCTCGGCGGGTAGCTTTCAGAGAGCTGGCCAGATGTTTGGTTATCCTGCGCTCAAGGGCGTCGTCCGGAAGCTCTTCCGGGCCGAGATCAAGAGTCAGTTGCATCGGCGGGGGCACAACCGGGGAAAGTAGCGTGATAACATAGCTGCCCTGGTCGGTCTGTCCCAAGCGCATCTGACGCATATATTCCCGCGCCTCTCTGTTCGCCCCAACGCGAAAGAGGGGTTGTGGTCTGAAATAGGAGCATGCAGCGGCAAGGACGATCTCACTAGCGCCACGCACAAAATCGACGCCTTCATTCATCGAGACTGTCCCGTCATCGCTGTCGGCGACCCGCATCCGGATAACGTCCCGATCAGCTGTAACCAGGTCGCGATAGAGGGTGAGTTCGTCCACATCGGCGACGCGCGCGAAGACCCCGATGAGTGTTGACACGACATCTGCATAATCAGCGAGATTTTCCGTTCGAGGCAGGATAATCTCCGGCAGCCCATCGGCGACGTATATGTCAGAGAAGTCACCGTAGGCTCCCGCTTTTGACCATCCTTCGGCGCGGGCATAGGCCGAAAGCGCTACAGGAGGCACCGCTAACAACGCGTCTCGGTCCTGTATACTGGTTTTCATTGGATGTTCCCTTTCCGAGACTGTTCCATCAACATGCGCAGATTGTCAACGTTGAACAGATTCTGTTCAGGGATATGAACGGTGATGGACGATTTGTTCTCCGTCTCATCATGGCCCCTAAGGTTAAGCCAATAGGCGCTGCGCCGCAATATAAGTTCTTCGGCTGTTATTGTCAACCATTTCGAGTGGTCTCTTGGTAGACCGAAAACAACGAGCAGGCGCGGCGTCTGGCTCGGCCCACACAGAAGATTGTAGTTCTCTGACCTGAGCGGATAGTGAAAAAACCCATTCGCAGGGTTGCCCAGGTTTATCGTTGCCTTCAGTTGTATGTCTATGGCCGGACGCATCTTTCCGCCAGCCCGAATGAGTATATCAATACCGTCTCGGTCCTGCGAGTAGTCAGCAGTCGTGTATCCGGCTCGAGCCGCCACGGCCTGAACGTAGACGCGGGAGAGCGCTTCTTCAATGTCAGTTGGAGCCAGCAAGGAATCGGTCATACACAAGTCTCTACGCTGTATTTGCGTTTGTGTGCGACAGCTGCACACTGAGTTGGCCGCCTGCTTCGACTTCTACTACCATAAGGAATCCTATCACAATCTCAACTATCTCACGCCGGCGGAAGAGGACTTCGTGCTCTGATGGCGGCAGACCGCATCTGTTCAAATGCACCTTATTTTACCTGTTTCGTGATCTAGCAGTTGGGGCCAACCATAGGGTGGGTAGCGGAACTGGATGATGGCCGCCGGGGATGTTCGTCTAGGCGAAGGAATGCACGGGGCTTGTAGAACAAGCTTATGATGGGTATTGGGCGATGTCAAGGCCCAGTATTGGTCAATAATTGTCTGAAGCAGGATTTGCGGGATGGCAGCGATCGTCCCGGAGGCACGTGTGTTGGTGCGAGTGGTTGTCTGAACTGTGATTTTTGGGATTATGAGGATGGGCTGTGATTGCTGATGAACCGGCTCAGGGCAGCCGAATTCTGTTGGGAACGGGATGGTTGGGAGCGCGGCGGGGCTCAGGTGGGCAGGAGGGCGGACGGGTCGTCTGGGGCGATGGGCTGGGCGTTGTGGGAGATGAGGTGGGCGGTTGTCTGAACTGTGATTTGGGGGGATTTAATTGATGGGCTGTGATTGTTGCCGGCCCTTCTTTTCTATTCTGATTCGTTCTGCAGGCAGACGGTGAGCGCCATTTCCAGCATTTCGTAGGCTGACGGTTCGTCTTCGGTTTCGTCGGCGGCAGCAGTGTCTTCGGTGAAAGCCTGTTCGAACCCCTGCATGAAGATTCCCGCCATTGCCAACATGCCGGCGAAGAAGATCGAAATGGCGACTGTCTCGCTGTCGGTGTATTCCGGGCTGTCTTCTTCGTTGTTGGTGTCGGCTTGCATGCAGGCGGCGAATTCGTCCAGGAGATGGGAGTACAGCTGGATGTCGTCGGATTCGTCGGCTTTGGCGAGCGCGCTGGCCAAGTCGGAGAGACCGGCTTTGGTTTCGGTGGCGGGATTGGGGGTGGGGTCGGAGACAGCGGCGTTGGGCTCTGGGGGGGTAGCGGGGATCGGGACGCAGGCCGACAGGAGAAGGGCGAGGGATAAGATGATGGTGAAGATTGGATGTCGATTCATTTGATTTCCTCGGGGGTCTCTAATCCAGGTGGGCGATGCAGTAGCCATCGAACTGCTCCGACCCTGGTACATGACAGGGGCACCGGTCTTTTCATACACTTTAGCATAAAACGTTGGCCAAGGTGTGTTCCTCCTGGCTTGCGGTGGCCACTCATCGTCCTGCCGCAGGGCGGGATGGGTAGCGGAACAGATTGATAGCCGCCGGGGACATTCGCCTTCGAGAAGGAAAGTACGGGGCCAACAGAACTTGTGTACTAGATATTTTGGTGTTGTCAGGGACCTGTTTTAATCTGTAGGTATCTGAATCAGGACTTTCAGGATGGGAAAATCTTGGGATATCAAGGGCAACGGCGGATATTGTGAAAAGTAATTTCTTGCTAGCGATACCATTTGGATGAAGACTCCAATTCCCTGCAATAGAGAAGGTCAGGAAAGAGTGAAATTGCCGGTATACACGCAACGACATTGGGCAAAGGCGGACATGCAGGATCCTCAGCGGGTTCATCTGCTGGAGCACCACCTTGCCGATGTGAGCGCCTGCTTCGAGGCCCTGCTGAAGCAGCCAACACTCCGTAAACGGCTGGCCCGCGCGGGCGGCAGGGAAGACCTGGACGAAGCAACCGCCGCACGGCTTTGCGTCCTGACGGCTCTGCACGACGTCGGCAAGGTGAATATCGGTTTTCAGGCGCAGATCTGGCACTCTGAGGATCTTCCCACTGGGCTTAAGAAGCCGCCGCGCATGGGACATATTCTGGATCTTGTACCGATTTTGGAAGACAAGGATACAGAGACGGCGGATTGGTTTTTCGACACTTTGGGTGTACCTGAAATCATGGAATGGGACAATGATGACGGGATTACTGCAAGCGGCCTGTTGATTGCCGCTCTTTCGCATCATGGCCTCCCCATGAATCTATCTGATGGGCGCGCGGCCAACCCCGCGGCCTGGCGTCGGTTCGGGGACCTCAACCCGCGCCAATGTGTCGAGCACATCGTGGAGCTCGTGCGCGACTGGTACCCTGCCGCCTACGCGCCGGCCGAAAGTCCTCTGCCGTCTGCCCCCGCCTTTCAGCATATGTTTCTGGGTCTTTGCACGCTTGCGGACTGGCTCGGCTCCGATGAACGGTTCTTCGATTACTGTGACCGGCCCCGAGACGATTACATTGTTTTGGCGCGGGAACGGGCCCGGAAGGCGATAGCCGCAATTGGTTTGGACCTGGAAGGGCAGCGGAAGGCTTTAGGGAAGCTGCCTGACTTTGCAGCGTTGTTCGGTATCGACGGCCTGCCCAACGCGATGCAGCAGCGGACCGCTGATCTCCCGCTAGAAGAGCCTCTGGTTGTCATCGAGTCGGAGACCGGCTCGGGCAAGACGGAGGCGGCTCTGTGGCGCTTTGCCCGTATGTACGAGGCAGGGTTGGTTGACGGCCTCTACTTCGCTTTGCCGACCCGCTCCGCGGCCTCGCAAATTCACAACCGAGTTACGAACTTTGTTGGCACTATGTTCCCGGAAGACCACATCCCTGAGCCGATCCTTGCGGTTCCCGGCTACCTGCGGGCTGGCATGGTGGAAGGTATGCACTTACCGCGTTACGAAGTCTGGTGGGATGATCAGCATAGCGCGGCCGACCCGGTGATCAGACGTCGATGGGCGGCTGAGAGCGCCAAGCGCTATTTGGCCGGGCAGATTGCGGTGGGGACGATCGATCAGGCGATGATGGCGGCGTTGCAGGTCCGGCATGCCCACATGCGCGCCGCCTGCCTGTCCCGCAATCTGCTGGTGGTTGACGAGGTCCACGCTTCAGACCAGTATATGCGGGTGATTCTTGAGGGTCTGCTCGACGCTCATATTGGCGCGGGCGGCTATGCCTGCCTGATGTCGGCCACACTTGGCTCGGTTGCCAGACAGCGTCTGTCTGCGCCGGGTGGTCTTGCCGCCGGGGACGGCAACTCGCTGAAGGACGCGCTGGAGGTCAGCTACCCGGCCATCACCACGCGCGGCGCGGAAAAGGAGAAGGTGGTTGCGGTCGAAGAGAGTGGCCGCAGTAAGATGATTCAGGTTGAGACGTTGCCTGTGATGGAGGAATTTGGCGCGGTGGCAGAGCGCGGCTTGCAGGCGACACGGGCGGGCGCAAAGGTCTTGATTGTTCGCAATACGGTCAGCTTTGCGGTACGGACTCAGCAGGCGTTAGAGGAGCGAGCCGGGCCCGATGAACAGCAGTTGCTTTTCGGGGTCAATGGCGCATTGACGCTGCATCACGGCCGGTTCGCTGCCGATGACCGTCGCAGGCTGGACAAGGCGGTAGAAGAGCAGATCGGGAAGGACCGTGAATCAGGTGGACGTGTCATAGTCGGCACGCAGACGCTGGAGCAGTCTTTGGACATTGATGCCGATCTGCTGATCACCGATCTTTGTCCGATGGATGTGTTGCTGCAGCGGATTGGCCGTTTACATCGCCACGAGCGCGATGGCCGTCCGACCGATTTTTGCAGCCCAGTCTGCCTCGTTCTGATGCCCGCTGACGCTGATTTATCTCCCTGGCTGACGCGAAGGAAGGAAACCAACGGTCTGGGTCCGAATGGATTCGTTTACGAAGACCTGCGCACTTTGGAGGCAACGGCACGGCTGGTCGCTGAGCAGGCCGCTAATAGCACGCCCTGGATCATTCCCCGTGTGAATCGGAGATTGGTGGAACGCAGCACGCACCCGGAAGCGCTGGCGGCGATCACGGAGGAGATGGGGGAGGCGTGGCGCGAGCATGCTATCAAAATGGAGGGCGCACAGATCGCCAACAACCTGACTGCCGGACAGGTGATCGTGCGCCGTGACCGCTCCTTCTATGAGGACAACCGGGATGTGGTCTTCCCGGATGTGGAAGCGAAGATTCGCACCAGGCTGGGCGATGAGGGAGTTGAGATCACGCTGGAGCCGGCAGCGCCCAGCCCCTTTGTCGCTGGCGGAACTATTCCCCAGATCGTGGTGCCCGGCCACATGGCGCATGGCTTGACGGGGGAGGAGCCGGTCCCTTGGAGAGCGGAGGACGGTGGATTTGGGTTCACGATTGGCGACAGGCGGTTCCGTTATGACCGCCTGGGCTTGCGGCGGCTGTAGAAAATCAGTCAGGCGTGCCGAGGATCGGCACGCCTGACTGGGCTGAGGAATCCAACTGACCCCGCGTGTGCGGGGGAACGGTCCTCACACAGAGTGTAATCTTAGCGTGAGTAGGTCTATCCTCGCGTGTACGAGGCAAATACAAAAGAAAGCCTTGACTTGCAGAGAGTGATCGTGTATACTCTTGGAAATATTCATGCTAAAATTATCAGGGCTAATCCTTGAAGAATGATTGTATTCTCAGGCAGTATACGCAAAAGGGAGGTTTGCATCAAGTGAAAAACAGTATCCTGGAGGATCCTCTTATACGGATCTCTACTTCAAATGGGTCGCTAGTCCGGGTGTCGCTGCCGGCAGTATATACGGCGCTGATGCGGGATGAAGTTGACGCCTTTCCCGCGCTCAGGCCCCACCAGCGCCACGCCTGGCACGCTTTTCTGGTTCAGTTGGGCGCGCTGGCTATACACCGCGCCGGGGTGGACGGCCCGCCGGACAATGCCGACGAGTGGCGGCGCATACTGCGGGGGCTCACTCTCGGATTCCCCGACGATGCACCCTGGCAGCTCGTGGTTGAGGACAATACCAAACCGGCATTCATGCAGCCGTCAGCGAGATCGGACGACAGATTGAAGGATTACAAGACCTCTGTGTCGACCCCCGATGGGCTGGATATGCTGGTTCTTTCGAAGAATCACGACATTAAGTCGGCTGTGGCTGTGCAGGCAGAAGCGGACGACTGGATTTTTGCGCTGGTGACGCTGCAAACAATGGAGGGTTACGCTGGGAGGGGCAACTATGGAATATCCCGCATGCCTAGCGGATACGGAAATCGTCCCGCCTTTAGCGTTACCCCGTCTGAACGTCACGGACTCCATATCAGGCGAGATGTTGAGGGGCTTCTTGAGCATCGGCAGTCGCTTTTGGCTGAGTATCCGATGTCCCACACCGGTATCGGTTTGGTGTGGATTATCCCCTGGGATGGCACAAAGGCAGAAGCGTTGCTTCTTACCTCTCTAGATCCCTTCTATATTGAGATTTGCCGCCGGATACGGTTGCAATATCAGGGCGAAGAATTTAAGGCCACGCGTGCCAACTCGAGCTTTAGACGGATTTCTGATGTCAAAGGTCTGACTGGAGATCCTTGGGCACCGACTAGCAGAGTGCTCAACAAGCAAGGAACTCCCACAGCCTTTCTGGGCCCGCGGAAACTGGGTTACGGAAGGGTAGTGGATGGTCTCATTTCTCCCAATTGGGGGCAACCTTTCCTATTGCGGCCGGTTCGGTCTGAGCGAGAATCCTTAGGGACAATGCGATTGGTGGCCCGGGGTATGGTGCGTGGAGAAGGTGGAACCGAAGGCTATCACGAACGCATCATTCCTCTGAAGCCGAAGACTATGCAGGCTTTGGGAAGAGCCAGAGGCGCGCAGGAATTGGGGGAAATCGCCAAAGACCGCATTACGCAGATTGGTATCGTGCAGAGCATTTTGCGTCATGCCGTAGCTACATTGGCTGCCCATGGCAACAGCGACCCCAAGATGCACAGGAATGGAAACCCGTCACCAAATGACCTCGCCAGACCATGGGTTGCCCAACTGGATGCCGTTGTGGATAGTAGCTTTTTTGAAGACCTGCAAACCGAATTCGAAGCCGACCCTAGTGAGCGAAAAGATATCCGCAATCGCTGGCTGATGAATGGGCAAGATGGTGTTGTCGATCTGGCCCGCAACATCCTGTTTCGTGCCGAAGGCGCGTTTCCTTGCCCCGCGATCTACCGATACCGCGCCCGTGCCAACGCAAAAAGTGTGTTTGAAGGAAGGTTGCCCGGACCAAAGGGGTTGCCAATTTTGTTTGACAAAGCAGAGGAGGAATAACTATGTCAGAGCAACAACCTGCCGCCACTGGCACAGAATCCCGGCGCAAAGTAGATTCGTCCATTCCCACCGAACGATCGCCTTGGGAACGGCACTTTACTCAGGAGGTAATTGACACAGCGCAGCACTATGGGTGGCAACCATTCCATCTCCGAGATCGCGAGAGTGCAGCTATTGTTCGCGGTAAAGGGTTCCCGGACTTGGTAATGTTTCGGGGAGACCAATTAATCGTAGCTGAACTGAAGCGGGACGAAGCGAGCCTTCTGTCGGCCGATCAGGTTGGATGGATTGACGCATTTCGCCAGCACGTGCCTGCTTACGAGTGGCGTCCTAGAGATTGGGACGAAATAGAGAGCGTTCTAAAGCAAGGTAGTGCATTCCGAAATGATAGTATATCTCTGCCCCCTGCAAAGAGATTCTTGAGCAGCGGCCAGATACCGAAAAATTTCCGTGCCATTATACAGGGCCTAGCGGAAACGATTGAAGACAAGGAATTTGAACGAGGCGACAGATCGAAACTGCGCCGGATGGATCCTGACAACCCAGATTCTGCTGCCTTCTGGAGACTCATAGTCAGAGCGGGAATGCCGGAAAATCCCGATATCAGCAGATGGGGGTTAATCATACATGGCATGGCGCATATGTCTCATGGTGCGGAACTGGGGCACAACCCGCGAATTTCGGTTGGCCGTGCGCTGTACCAAGGTGGAGGGAAAAGAATTCCCTTTTACAGTGAGCAACGTTTATCGACTCTACTCGCAGCCAGAGGGCCGACGCTGCACCGCCTGCTGGCGAGGCTGTTCCGTATGCTGTCAGCCGAAGGGTGCGCTTTCAATTGGTTCGAGATGGCCAAGTTGATCCTTTACGACGGGTACGACGAAGGCTGGGCCGATCAAACACGAGTCGAGATTGCCCGCGAGTATTACCGAACGGAACGACAGAACACACCATCAGAGTGAGCTCATTCTGAACATACAAGCACCAGTGAAAGGAGCAATCAACATGTCTGTTTCACGTTTTCTGCAGATTCACAGTCTCCACTCCTACCCGGCCGCACTGCTGAACCGGGACGACAGCGGCCTGGCTAAGCGTATGCCTTTCGGTGGCGCGGTGCGCACGCGCATTTCTTCGCAATGTCTGAAGAGGCACTGGCGTATGGCCGACGACGATTACGGAATTCACAACGTTCCCAATGCGGCGAAGGCGATACGCTCCCGCAATGTGATCGACCGCGAGGTGATTCTGCCGCTGCGGGAGGGTGGCGGGATCGACGACGAGGTGTTGTCGGCGGTTGAGGCGGCCTTCAACGTGGGGGTGTACGGCAGCAGCGGCACGAGCGAATCGGGTCGTCAGCCCCTCCTGCTGGGCCTGCCCGAGGTGACGTATCTGCGCGATAAGGCTGAGGCCATCTGCCGTGCGCATGCGCACGATGCAAAGGCCGCCGGACAGAGCGCGAAGGATCTGTTTGGAAAAGCGGAACGGGGCAACTTCAAGGCGTTCCGTGAGGAGACGGCTCTCCCCGGCGGGCTGGAAAGCGCGCTTTTCGGCCGCATGGTGACGTCGGACCCAGCTGCGAATATCGACGCGGCCGTCCATGTGGCCCATGCTTTCACGGTCCACCGGGAGGAGAGCGAAAGCGACTATTTCTCGGTCGTTGACGACCTGCAGCGGGAGGATGAAGATGCCGGGGCGGCGCATATTGGCGACACTGAGCTGACGGCGGGCCTTTTCTACGGTTATGTAGTGGTCGACGTTCCTGGCCTGATTTCGAATTTGCAGGGGTGTGAGGCTGAAGCGTGGCAGAGCGCAGATCGGTCTTTAGGGTCACAGGTGGTCGAGCATCTGATCCATCTCATCGCCACGGTTTCGCCCGGCGCCAAGCTCGGCTCCACTGCGCCCTATTCTTATGCCGACTTGATGCTGATTGAGATGGGCGCGCGACAGCCGCGCAGCCTGGCCAACGCTTTCCGCGACCCGATCACCGCACAGACAGCAGATGCGACCACGGGCCTGGCTGCATACCTGGCACAGCTCGACAACGCCTATGGCGTACGCGAAGCGCGGCGGGTGATGTCGGTCGCTGACTGCGATTTTCCAAATGCGGCCCGCCTGTGCCTGGACGAGCTGGCCTTGTGGGCGGCAGGCGCGGTCCAATCGGGGGAGGCGGTCTGACATGCACCATCTGATTCTCGCGTTGGAAGCGCCGTTGATGGCCTTTGGCGGGGAAACGGTCGACAACTACGGAGTCGTCCGATCGTTTCCCGCTGCCTCGATGCTGACCGGCCTGCTGGCCAATGCGTTGGGCTGGCGCCGAACTGAGGCTGAACGACATCAGAGGCTACAGGAGCGGCTGATTTTCGCAGCCCGCATTGAACGCGAACCTGCTGGTGGGGTGGGTCTGACCGACTTTCAGACGGCGGCCATCTCCAAAAGGGACAGTGGATGGACGACGCGCGGCGCGGCGGAAGGACGAGAAGGTGGCAGTTATTCCAACTGGCTGCGCTACCGTGACTACTTCGCCGATATGCGCGTCACCGTCGCGCTGAGGATGGAGCAGGCCGCTGCCAGACCTGGTCTGGATGATCTGGCGGAGGCGCTGGAGCGACCGTTCCGTCCTCTGTTCATCGGCCGCAAGCCCTGTCTTCCTTCAGTGCCAATGTTCGAGGGTTTTCAGGAGGGAGAGACTGTCTTGGCAGCCTTGTTGGCCGCGCCTTTGGGCAGATGGGGTGAACAGGCAGAGAGCATTCGCGTGTTGTGGCCCGTGGGCGAGGGCGCAGAGAGCGTCTGCCCCAGCCGCACTTATATGTTAACTGACGAACGCAACTGGGTATCCGGCCTACACGGCGGCGGTCGCAGGGTGTGCGAGTCGGTCATCTCCACGGCCCGGTTCCCTGCGGTCGACAGTGGCAACGCACAAGCGGAGGAGGAACAACCAGCATGACTACTCAGGACAACAACGTGGTGGCGACGCAAGCGCTACAGATGATCCGCGGCAGCGTAGACCTGCGTTCTTTCCAACGTTGGGCGGGTTCGAGACAGTTGATGGGCCGGCAGGCGTTCGATGCGGGTTACGCCATGCACTGTTTTCTGGCTGGCGTATTCGGAGAGTTGGCGCCGCAGCCCTTCCGACTGATCCTCCCCAGGGGCAAGGGCAACCGGCGTGGCGTGTTCTACGGGTATGGCCGCGCCGACGTCGGCGCATTGCGAGTAGCGGCCGCCCAGTTTGCTGATCCTCTCCAGGCCCGTGTGCTGCCCAACTCCAGCCTGGACGGCAAGCCGATGCCGACGACGTGGAAGGCGGGTACACAGCTGGGGTTTGAGCTGCTCACCCGCCCCACAGTACGCCGGGCGCGAGGAACTGGGAACCCGGGCGCTGAGATGGATGCCTTCCAGCGAGAAGCGATGCGTTATCCGCCCGGAGCGATGCCGCGCAGCAGGGAGGAGGTCTATGCTGATTGGCTGTCGGAGCAGTTGCAGCGACATGGCGGGGTAGAGTTGGATTCGGCGAGCTTGGCGTCCTTTCAGCGGACCCGTTCGATACGTGCGCTGAGACGAAGGCCCTTCGAGGGACCAACCGCTCTATTGCGTGGAACGATGACGGTTACCGATAGCGATGTCTTCACAAGGTTATTGGGACGTGGAGTAGGGCGGCACCGTTCTTACGGGTACGGCATGCTGCTGTTGCGTCCTTTGGGGAAGTCGGCCTGACAGATGTGATTGTTCGGCTAGGAAGCGTACTTTAACAGTCGAATATTCGTTGGATCAGGGTTCCCCCGCACACGCGGGGATAGACCCTCCATCGCCGCCGGATCACAGTAGCAATCCGCGCTTCCCCCACACACGCGGGGATAGACCCGGTCATCACGTGCAGGGCTTTGGCGATGGCAAGGTTCCCCGCACACGCGGGGATAGAACTGTTTACTAAGTCACAGAGGGGGAAAGAATGCTTCCTGGAAGACTAGGACTCGAAACCGCACGTATTCCTCACGCTGACCGTCATGGCCTGCTGTGGTTGTCGCGGGGAGCGCTGACAGTGCGTGATGGGACGCTTCGTTTCGAACGGGACAGTCCAGCAGATTCGAAGAGCCCACTGGAAAGCGGACAGTATGGGATTCCGTTTCAATCGCTTTCGATGATTCTGCTTGGGCCGGGCTCGACAGTGAGCCATGACGCCCTGCGTCTGATGGCGCGTCATGGCACTGCGCTGATTGCGGTGGGAGAGGATGGCGTCCGGTGCTACACTGCGCCGCCGCTGATGCCGGACAGTTCTGAGATAGCGCGTCGGCAGATGCGGGCCTGGGGCGACCCCGGCGGCAGCCGCATCACAATCGCTCGCAGGATGTACGCGATGCGCCTGGGCGAACTGGTTCCGCATACGGAAATAGACATTTTGCGCGGGATTGAGGGTGCGCGCATGAGGCAGACGTACAAGAACCTGGCCCAGCGGTACGGCATCCAATGGCGGGGACGCCGCTATGACCGCAAAAAACCCTTAGCCGCGGACATTCCGAATCAGGCGATCAACCACGCCTCGGTTGCCGTAACCTCAGCAGCAGTGATTGCAGTGACGGCCGTGGGCGCGATTCCGCAGTTGGGCTTCATTCACGAACATAGCGGGGACGCCTTTGCGCTGGACATTGCCGACCTGTTTCGCGACACGGTTTTGCTACCCGCCGCGTTCCAATCTGCGAAGGCGGTGATGGCGAATCCGAAACTGGACATCGAGAGGCAGACCCGCAAGACTACGGGAGAAATGCTTCGAAGTCAACGGGTAGTTTCGAAGATGATCGACCGCATCAAGAAGCTGTTTGTGGGCATCGATCCCGTCGAAGGATCGTCAGGCGGCACACGAGACCAGAACTAGGAGGCAATAGATGACAGTCGTGGTTACGACAAATGTAGCAGCGCGCTATCGAGGTTTTCTGGCCTCGGCGATGCTGGAGATAGCGCCGGGCGTATACACGTCGCCCAATATGACAAAAGGTATACGAGGGAGGGTCTGGGATGTACTGGCCGGATGGTATGACGAGATGCAGCAGGGATCGATAGTGATGACTTGGAAGGAGCCGTCAGCGGTGGGAGGTCAGCGGATCCAGGTGTTGGGAGAGGCGCCCAAGGAGATAGTCGATGCTGACGGGATCTACTTGGTGAAGTACAATTAGGGCGTTACCCCTTTAGCGAAGGTAAGAACAAGTAAAGATCGCTTAGGGGTTCCCCCGCACACGCGGGGATAGACCCGCTTTCGCCAGTTCGACGGCCGCCTTGAGGTTGGTTCCCCCGCACACGCGGGGATAGACCCGACCGACATTATGCGCGTCATCTCCCGCCCACGGTTCCCCCGCACACGCGGGGATAGACCTGCAGAAGGTAAGAAATCCAACCGCGTGTCCCAGGTTCCCCCGCACACGCGGGGATAGACCCGCCAGAAAGTCAGTTTTCAGTTGTCGGCGGCGGGTTCCCCCGCACACGCGGGGATAGACCGCTACTCAGGGCCATTGACTCTACCAGTGGTGAGGTTCCCCCGCACACGCGGGGATAGACCTACCATAAAGGCGTTCTTCTCCGAGACGTGGACGGTTCCCCCGCACACGCGGGGATAGACCGGAGCGGGACGCGCTGGGTAAGGTTTATATCGAGGTTCCCCCGCACACGCGGGGATAGACCTGATGATCAGTTCTGAGCCGGCAGTGCGCGGATGGTTCCCCCGCACACGCGGGGATAGACCTATCTGCAGGGGATGGACAGCAGCTTTACGGATGGTTCCCCCGCACACGCGGGGATAGACCTTGTTGACTGGCCGCGCCGCATTCACGCCTGTGGGTTCCCCCGCACACGCGGGGATAGACCCGTTTTCTCTGGAGTAAATAAATGGATAGGGAAGGTTCCCCCGCACACGCGGGGATAGACCCGAATGAAAACAATAGTAGTGAGCCGGCATAAGGGTTCCCCCGCACACGCGGGGATAGACCCGAGCTGAGGTCCCACATCCGCACGACGGCGATGGTTCCCCCGCACACGCGGGGATAGACCTCGGATATGCTGTTATGCGCGGCCGTCCGCTCCGGTTCCCCCGCACACGCGGGGATAGACCCAGCCTGGTTCCTCAACATGCGCATCAGGGAAGGGTTCCCCCGCACACGCGGGGATAGACCTCGCCTCGGCGTTGCGCTTAGTGGAGGATTCCAGGTTCCCCCGCACACGCGGGGATAGACCTCCCGTACTCGGCGGGCTTGCCTCCTATGAGGCGGTTCCCCCGCACACGCGGGGATAGACCTGCCACGGTGGAGGTCTTGACGGCGTTGATCAGGGTTCCCCCGCACACGCGGGGATAGACCTGTCGGTACGGTGTTTGACGTCGTTGAACAGCGGGTTCCCCCGCACACGCGGGGATAGACCCCATACCTGCACCAGAGACTGGATGCAAGTGCGGGGTTCCCCCGCACACGCGGGGATAGACCTCGAATGCAGTGCGATTTCTTCTCAAGAAATGGGGTTCCCCCGCACACGCGGGGATAGACCTATAATTATACTCCCTTTTGGTGTATTTGTCAAGGTTCCCCCGCACACGCGGGGATAGACCTTTTCGAATTGCGGCTGCAGGAGGTTCTGTTCGGGTTCCCCCGCACACGCGGGGATAGACCATTCTCAGGGAGAATCGCTCGGGTATGCGGATAGGTTCCCCCGCACACGCGGGGATAGACCCGCTACTTTCCGGGCGGAGAAGATCGGTCCGGTGGTTCCCCCGCACACGCGGGGATAGACCCTGCAGACAAGGCTCCGGAGTACCTGCATGGTCGGTTCCCCCGCACACGCGGGGATAGACCATGAAGCCTTCGAGGGCGGCCGTACACGGTGTCGGTTCCCCCGCACACGCGGGGATAGACCTGGTGCACGGACATCCTCTCTTTGTCCTCCTTGGGTTCCCCCGCACACGCGGGGATAGACCTCACACGTGGCGGGTGCAGCAGGGCCTGCTACAGGTTCCCCCGCACACGCGGGGATAGACCTGTCGCAGGCGAACACAACCTCCAGGCCCAGGTGGTTCCCCCGCACACGCGGGGATAGACCTCGGGTAGAAGGTTTCGTGATGGGCGGTCCGGGGGTTCCCCCGCACACGCGGGGATAGACCATATGGGGATTACGCGTTGGGAGGATTCGGGGAGGTTCCCCCGCACACGCGGGGATAGACCGAACAATCTTTACCGCCGCACGATGATCCAGGGGTTCCCCCGCACACGCGGGGATAGACCGTCACGACCGCCGAGATATTGAGCGGTGAGAAGGGTTCCCCCGCACACGCGGGGATAGACCTCGACAGCGCGGATCGCGGCGCTGGGGGTCACGGGTTCCCCCGCACACGCGGGGATAGACCTTTTCCCCCGCACGTACTCGCCTACGCTGTGTGGGTTCCCCCGCACACGCGGGGATAGACCCCATGGAAACAAATCTGAAACCCGCACTGGTTTGGTTCCCCCGCACACGCGGGGATAGACCGCGGGGGAATGACCTTGTTCCCTTATTCTGCCGGGTTCCCCCGCACACGCGGGGATAGACCTGAGCTTACTGGACCTGAGCTCGACCGATAGCGGGTTCCCCCGCACACGCGGGGATAGACCTCCGATCCCCGTCTGGCAGCCGGGCATGACGGCGGTTCCCCCGCACACGCGGGGATAGACCGCTGATGGAGCGCGAAGCGCGGCTGCTGGGCCTGGTTCCCCCGCACACGCGGGGATAGACCGTCGTAGCGCATGCTGATCCCGTCGCCGAAATGGGTTCCCCCGCACACGCGGGGATAGACCTTTGACGGGCGGCATCCATACAGTGCATGAACCGGTTCCCCCGCACACGCGGGGATAGACCTGTCATAAAAAGAAGGGTAGCTGAAGCGCACGCGGTTCCCCCGCACACGCGGGGATAGACCTAGGTATTGTGATCGGTGCTGAAGAACAGGTGCGGTTCCCCCGCACACGCGGGGATAGACCCTATATACTTGACTAGCCAAGCCTTCTGTGCTAGGTTCCCCCGCACACGCGGGGATAGACCGTTGTAGTTAAGTTGTAAGATTTTAATTGTAGAGGTTCCCCCGCACACGCGGGGATAGACCCTATCATGTACGGAACGCTCGAAGCCTGCCAGGGGTTCCCCCGCACACGCGGGGATAGACCGGCGTTCACCATGTACCAGTTCAACATCAAAGAGGTTCCCCCGCACACGCGGGGATAGACCCCGGGGACCGGGAAGGCGGATGACTATATTTGTGGTTCCCCCGCACACGCGGGGATAGACCCAGTTGGCCGGTAGTCCGGCGGGATCTCGAGCAGGTTCCCCCGCACACGCGGGGATAGACCGTCAGGTTTCAGTTGTCGGCGGCGGAATGTGCGGGTTCCCCCGCACACGCGGGGATAGACCCGGACAGATGACGCAGCAGTGGCACCTGTTCTTGGTTCCCCCGCACACGCGGGGATAGACCGTTTGGCGGGATTTTACCGTGGTCGGCGCTGATGGTTCCCCCGCACACGCGGGGATAGACCTTTGTAGTCATTTCGTAACCTCCTCGTAGGCGGGGTTCCCCCGCACACGCGGGGATAGACCCGGATATGGATCGCATCCACCGCGGATAAAACCGGTTCCCCCGCACACGCGGGGATAGACCTACATTATTTTCGCACCGCTCCACTGCTGATACGGTTCCCCCGCACACGCGGGGATAGACCGATGGCGATGTTGGGACGCCGCCCGGTATGCTGGGTTCCCCCGCACACGCGGGGATAGACCCCTCGAGGCCAGCCGCGCCACAGACAGCGACCGGGTTCCCCCGCACACGCGGGGATAGACCGGAGGCGGCTTGTCAATCGGAATGCGACCGGCGGGTTCCCCCGCACACGCGGGGATAGACCTGTTGCGGATATGCCTGACTGTCTCGTTATAGTGGTTCCCCCGCACACGCGGGGATAGACCACACCAGCGCACGTCCGAGTAGGACAGGCGCGAGGTTCCCCCGCACACGCGGGGATAGACCGGGTATCGAGCAGATCGACGACAGCGGCAAGGGGGTTCCCCCGCACACGCGGGGATAGACCGTGGTTTGAAGATGAGGCAAGGGAAGCAGTCACGGTTCCCCCGCACACGCGGGGATAGACCATGGAAGATGCAAGGCCCGGCCCTGAGCACGTGGGTTCCCCCGCACACGCGGGGATAGACCCCTCTAGTTCGTCGCCATATTTGGTGGACGCCCGGTTCCCCCGCACACGCGGGGATAGACCCCTCACTTGGAAAATGTCACCCTGCTTGGATTCGGTTCCCCCGCACACGCGGGGATAGACCTGGCTATCGTCGGACGCCTTGCTTTCGGGCCATGGTTCCCCCGCACACGCGGGGATAGACCTCACATCCGCAACGCCGGGCATTCTTGCCAAGGGGTTCCCCCGCACACGCGGGGATAGACCCCAGTACACGGCTTGGCTACCGTATGGGAAAGAGGTTCCCCCGCACACGCGGGGATAGACCGCATGTTCGGATAAAGCCATTTTGCAGGGGAGAGGTTCCCCCGCACACGCGGGGATAGACCGTTTAAGGGCGAGACATTGCAGGATAGACTTGCGGTTCCCCCGCACACGCGGGGATAGACCCGTCACGTTGTCCTCGGAGCCGAAGATCTTCAGGGTTCCCCCGCACACGCGGGGATAGACCACATCGACCACATGGAACCCCAGTCTTGAAAATGGTTCCCCCGCACACGCGGGGATAGACCGTCTGGGCGGCGGCCGCCTTTTTATGGCACAGCGGTTCCCCCGCACACGCGGGGATAGACCGTAGTAAGCCCGGTCCTCTCTGTTGGCCCTGGCGGTTCCCCCGCACACGCGGGGATAGACCCTGGTGCGCACATTGTGGCACTAAAGTGACGTTGGTTCCCCCGCACACGCGGGGATAGACCCCGCCTTCTGCAGCTCGCCGCCGTTCCAGGTGAGGTTCCCCCGCACACGCGGGGATAGACCGCGCTGATCCGCGACGAGGGCGGGGCCGAAGGCGGTTCCCCCGCACACGCGGGGATAGACCTCCATTTCTGCGGATCGCCCTGCTGGTCCTCGTGGTTCCCCCGCACACGCGGGGATAGACCCTCGTGGGATGCACTCCGCTTAGAGACTGAGGAGGTTCCCCCGCACACGCGGGGATAGACCTTTAGTGCCTATGTCGACAAAGGCGCTGTAAAAGGTTCCCCCGCACACGCGGGGATAGACCTCGGGTATCTGAATTCGGAGTCTGGATAAATCGGGTTCCCCCGCACACGCGGGGATAGACCCGAATGATGCCGCACCCGGACGCTGAGGCTTATGGTTCCCCCGCACACGCGGGGATAGACCTCCCTCAGTGGCTATCATTATATTCACCAGGGTGGTTCCCCCGCACACGCGGGGATAGACCGCATTTAGAAAAAAGGAGGAATGCAATGAGTGCGGTTCCCCCGCACACGCGGGGATAGACCGTCCTCAAAATCACCTTCCGACGGCGTAGAAACGGTTCCCCCGCACACGCGGGGATAGACCCCTCATACATCGCCTATGCCGTGCCTGCAAGCAGGTTCCCCCGCACACGCGGGGATAGACCTCTAATCTGGCAACTTGGGCAATTGGTTTGGGAGGTTCCCCCGCACACGCGGGGATAGACCGTTTCAGCGCGCCGGAATCTTTGAGCACGTTGAGGTTCCCCCGCACACGCGGGGATAGACCCTACAACGGGCGGATAGAGCGGCACGTTGACCGGGTTCCCCCGCACACGCGGGGATAGACCTCAGCGCAGTGCCGACGGCCCTGAACGTCTTGGGGTTCCCCCGCACACGCGGGGATAGACCGTTGCGGGTATCACCAGCGTGCAAAATCTGTACGGTTCCCCCGCACACGCGGGGATAGACCTCGCGGACTTTTATTGGCAGAACGTCGTTTGTGGGTTCCCCCGCACACGCGGGGATAGACCTATCATGCCCCCCCCTGCAGACGCAACAAGCGCGGTTCCCCCGCACACGCGGGGATAGACCGTTCTTCCGCCTCCTTGACCATAGCGAGGCGCTGGTTCCCCCGCACACGCGGGGATAGACCATTGCTCCTTACCATTGCAGGTGTTGGATACTTGGTTCCCCCGCACACGCGGGGATAGACCTCAGACTGACGGCTCCCGCGGCTGGACAGTCGAGGTTCCCCCGCACACGCGGGGATAGACCGCCTCGCGCCCGTACCGCTCGGAGAACTCCGAGGGTTCCCCCGCACACGCGGGGATAGACCCTCGTATTCGTCGTCTTCCCAGAGCGGCATTTGGGTTCCCCCGCACACGCGGGGATAGACCCAGGCCCGACGCTACCGTCATCTTCGTACCAGAGGTTCCCCCGCACACGCGGGGATAGACCTCTTGTCCGGGGGCGTCGGGGGCTAATGGGGGTGGTTCCCCCGCACACGCGGGGATAGACCCGTAACGTAGCGGTAGAGAGAGAGCGAAAAATCGGTTCCCCCGCACACGCGGGGATAGACCGAATCCCCCCGCTTGGCAAGCATTAGCGATACAGGTTCCCCCGCACACGCGGGGATAGACCGCCAAATGTTAGGGGGGAGTTCGAGGTCGAGGCGGTTCCCCCGCACACGCGGGGATAGACCCCATAGACGCCGCCCATGATGACCATGAGCAGGGGTTCCCCCGCACACGCGGGGATAGACCCATTGGCGTCCGTACTGGTTATGCAGCGCATAGGGTTCCCCCGCACACGCGGGGATAGACCCGAATGCGTGGCGATAGCGGAGACGCGGCCGGTGGTTCCCCCGCACACGCGGGGATAGACCGGGTAGTTTTACCGTGATATGATTGACCCAGGGGGTTCCCCCGCACACGCGGGGATAGACCTGACATATGGTGATGCGTACCCACGTAGCCACGGGTTCCCCCGCACACGCGGGGATAGACCTTACATCAGATATACGCCTGTCCGTACTTGGCGGGTTCCCCCGCACACGCGGGGATAGACCCTCCGCAACCAGTTCGACGGCAATGACGACGGGGGTTCCCCCGCACACGCGGGGATAGACCCGTAGAGCTAGGCGAGGATGCACGTATAGGCCGGGTTCCCCCGCACACGCGGGGATAGACCCTTGTTTCCCATCGAAAGGGCAGTGGCGGCAAGGGTTCCCCCGCACACGCGGGGATAGACCTATGTACTGTCCGGCCCGGTCGGCGAGGCGGCTGGTTCCCCCGCACACGCGGGGATAGACCTTTTATCCTCCACCGAGTTGTCCATAGGGACAAGGTTCCCCCGCACACGCGGGGATAGACCTGTCAGCAAGCGTCCGCCACTTCGTTTGGGCATGGTTCCCCCGCACACGCGGGGATAGACCGATGCCGGCGAGATACAGGTGGGCGTGGCAGAGGGTTCCCCCGCACACGCGGGGATAGACCTCTGTCAGTTCGGACGGTTTCGACGTGATGACGGGTTCCCCCGCACACGCGGGGATAGACCCATGCAGTGGGCAAGCCAGCTTGAGCGCTTCCGGGTTCCCCCGCACACGCGGGGATAGACCGTGGATGACGCTTGCCGTGGAGACTGACGATAGGGTTCCCCCGCACACGCGGGGATAGACCCGATGCCGGCCTTAGCGGCGCTATCAACTTGGGGGTTCCCCCGCACACGCGGGGATAGACCGTGGCGGGGAAAGCGGGCGCGCGGGCGGTCACAGGTTCCCCCGCACACGCGGGGATAGACCTTCTTCTACTTTTTCGTCGGTGATGATGGGGCGGGTTCCCCCGCACACGCGGGGATAGACCTAGGCGAGTGATTGCTTCTAGCACAATGATAGCGGTTCCCCCGCACACGCGGGGATAGACCTAAAGCATCAAGTCGATCCCTCCACATCGGAAAGGTTCCCCCGCACACGCGGGGATAGACCCACAAACGAGGACTGGACAGAAGTCGTTGCGGAGGTTCCCCCGCACACGCGGGGATAGACCCTTGTGCTGGATGATGGGCAGGGCGTCGGTCAGGGTTCCCCCGCACACGCGGGGATAGACCTGCAGGCTTGCCATTCGGACAGCGGAACGGCTGGGTTCCCCCGCACACGCGGGGATCGACCCTCGTCAATTGGGTAGAGCTCATTCATCACTTCGGTTCCCCCGCACACGCGGGGATAGACCCTGATAGACAGGGCAATAACCGCTCTTGCCTACGGTTCCCCCGCACACGCGGGGATAGACCTTCCACCACCACCGTAACGTTGACGGCAGCGCCGGTTCCCCCGCACACGGGGGGATAGATCTCTGCGGGGTTCCTGTAGCGTGTTTGAATTGGGGGCGGGCTGAAAACAGGCGAAAGCGCCGGATTCGAGGATTTCGATCAGGGCTGGGGCTTGGGGCGTGAGAGGGGTGGCAGGCGCTGGGCGCCGGGTGGGGGCGGGGGCTGTCTGAAGACGCTTGGGCTCCTGCGTTAGCCGGAATCTCCGGAAGATCGGATGGTGGAGGAGCGGACCGCGTTTGGGGGCTTCTTTGGTTAGATGAGCGCCCGATTCGATAGGCGCTGGTATTGTGTCAACAGCCGCGGCCAGCGTGGATGTTGATCTAGTTGCCGCCAGCTTCGTTTTGTTTGGCTGGCTCATCGGAGACGATCTCGGAGCATCCGCCCTGGTTGCAGGCCACCACCCAGTAGAAATTTTCGTCTGCAGCGGGGTTGGGGTGGAGGTAGGACGTAGCATCCAGATTGGCTGCCAACTCCTCGCAGAAGCTCGGGTTGCCGTCGACACCCAACGAACAACTGGAGCCGAAAAAGTTGCCGTAGTAGAGGTTGTAGTAGTCCGCTCCCTCGACAGCGTCCCAGCTAATCCGTATCGCCGTGCCCTCCCAAGCATAGGTCACTGTCGACGGCGTGGTGGGCCTGTCTACGACCGGCCCGGCGGGATTGTCACTGTCAATCTCCGAGCATACCGCCTGGTTGCAGGCAACCACCCAGTAGAAGTTTTCGCCTGCATTGGGGTCGGTGTGGAGGTAAGTGGTATTAACGACATTGGTTGCCAACTCCTCGCAGAAACCCGGGCTGCCGTCTGCACGCAGCGAACAGCTGGAGTCGAAAAAGTTGTGGTAGTAGAGGTTGTAGTAGTCCGCTCCCTCGACAGCATCCCAACTGACCCGAATTGTCGATCCCTCTATGGCGTAGAGCAGGTTTGATGGTCTGGAGGGTGCAGCGACAGTCGGCGTGGCCGTCGGTGCGGGCGCGGCGGTTGGATCAGCCGCGGGCAAGGGCGTTGACGTCGCGATTGGGGAAGGCGTAGGAATCAGTGCGGCCGTTCCTTGTGACTCCGTTGTTTGTGACTCCGTTGTTTGTGCGTTGACGGAGACGGTATAGCTGGCTTTCGCCCCTTCCGAACCACCGCCCGGCGTGACATTCAGGTGGAAGTCGCCTGATTCCGGGGCTGTCCATGAGACCTGGAGCGGTTGGCGGCTGCTGCTTCTGCTCCTGGAAAAGGTGGACCCATCCGAAATTTCCACGCGGATGGAGGAGATCCCCTCCCAAACGGCCTCTATCAGGTACTCCTTTCCCTCCTCCGCCCGGAAGATGAAGTAGTCGGTTGCGCTGGTTTCGTCCAACGCGCCCTCCACGCCCACACCAACCGTTAACTCTTCCCTCTCGATGGCGCCATTGCCCCCGTCCTGCCAGCCTTCGAAGGAAGCAGCGGCGACATCTTCGTCCATGCAACCGGCTGCGATGAGCCAGTCCAGGAGCGCCGGGTCCAATGCGCGCGCGGTCTTGCTCAATCCTTCATGGTAAGCCACCAGAAGCGTGAAGAACCGTTCAATATCAATTGGATCATCCTTCGATCCGGGGTATTCATCTATTGCTGCTTTCAGTTCGCGTTGACTGGTCAACAACGTATTGTGCCAATTGCTGACTTCCTGTGGCGGGTTCACCGACGCCAACAGCCCGATGTACAGCTGCAAGCCCGCCGAAAACTCGCCATAGGTGATCTCCCCTTCCTCCTCTGTTGTCTCACCGGCATCTAATTCAGCGCAGAATGCCGCGTACTCGTCAAGGGACATTCGAGAACTTTCCGGCGCCGGCATCGGGGTTGAGGTCGGCATCAGGGTAGGCACTGGGGTAGGCATTGGGGTAGGGGTAGGCATTGGAGTCGAGGTCGGCATCGGGGTAGGCATCGGGGTCGAGGTCGGCATTGGGGTCGATAGGGCCGTCTCTTCCGATGGCTCCTCAGTGGGCGTGCAGGCCGAGAGGGTTGCAGTAACAAGTAGAATCGCCAGCAGGATAGTGGCCCGACGTAAGTTTCCAGCGTTCGTTTTCATTCGTTCTTTCCTTTGGGATCTATATACTTGGCCAGACTTATTGCTGACTTTTACCCGCCCAATAGCCATACTCCGATGTCATACCAGATGTTGAGCAGTGTTGTTACCGATGGAACCAGAATAAAGAGAATGAAATAGACAGCGAACTCAATGTTTTCAATGAAGTTCGTGAACTGCCACACTTGCTCCTCTGTAAACGTTCCCCAAGGAAACATCATCAGCCCGTCAGTCATCTTGTTTCTCCTTTCTTATTTATCCCAACCTATATCCACTCAAAGTAAACACACAGCCACAGCAATACGAGCATGAGAATCAGTATGGCCACACCAATTAGCCACTGGATGGCTGACTGCTAACGATCAGTTCAGTTGTCGCTGTCTGCGGGGCCGGTTTCGACCGGGCTAGCGACATTTGTGACGTCGACGGGCGAGCATCCTCCCCTGTTGCAGGCGACGACCCAGTAGTAGTTGCTTCCGTCGGGGTCGGGGTCGGCGTGCGTGTAGGTGGTCTCGACGAGGTTGGCGGCCAATTGGTCGCATAAGAAGGTCGAGCCGTCCGGGCGCACTTCACAGTAGGAGGCAAAGGAGCGGTGATGGTAAAGGTTGTAGTAGTCGGCGCCGTCAACCGGGTCCCAGCTGAGGACGATGGAGGGGCCTTCGGGAGCGTAGGTGAGGTTGGAGGGGGCGGGGGGAATGTCCACGGCCGGCTTGGCGGGGCTCTCTTCGGCGACGGGCGAGCATCCTCCCCTGTTGCAGGCGATGACCCAGTAGTAGTTGCTTCCGTCGGGGTCGGGGTCGGCGTGCGTGTAGGTGGTCTCGACAAGGTTGGCGGCCAATTGGTCGCAGATGAAGGACGAGCCGTCCGGGCGCACTGCGCAGGGGGAGGCGAAGGAGCGGTGATGGTAAAGGTTGTAGTAGTCGGCGCCGTCAACCGGGTCCCAGGTGAGGACGATGGAGGGGCCTTCGAGAGCGTAGGTGAGGTTGGAGGGGGCGGGGGGAATGTCCACGGCCGGCTTGGCGGGGCTCTCTTTGGCGACGGGCGAGCATCCTACGTTGTTGCAGGCGGCGACCCAGTAGTAGTTGCTTCTGTCGGTGACGGCGTGCGTGTAGGTTGTCTCGACGAGGTTGGCGGCCAGTTGGTCGCAGATGCTGGACGAGCCGTCGGATTGCACTATGCAGTAGGTGGAGGAGGAGCCGTGATGGTAGAGATTGTAGTAGTCGGCATCGTCAGCCGGGTCCCAGTTGATGACGAGGGAGGCGCCTTCGAAAGCGTAGGTGAGGTTGGAGGGGGCGGGGGGGTAATCGAGGCCCGGTCTGTAGGGAGTGTCGGCAGGGGGACTGGCGGCATTCTGGGCGTCGAGAGGTGAACAACCGCTGCTGTTGCAGGCGATAACCCAGTAGTAGTTCCTGCCGGCGGCGGGGTCGGCGTGTGTGTAGGTGGTCTCAGCGAGGACGGTGGCCAGATAGTCGCAACGGCCTGGCCTGCCGGAGGGCGATAGGCGGCAGGAGGAGCCGAGGGCGTCGTCATGGTAGAGGTTGTAGCGGTCGGCGCCGTCGACCGGATCCCAACTGATAACGATGGTGGAGCCCTGGTAGGCGTAAGAAAGGTTTGATGGCGCGCTGAGAGCGCTGTTGATGGGAAGGCCGGAATTCTCGACGCAGTAGTAGAGGTCGACGTCACCGAGGTCGCTGCGATCGGGTGAAGGCGGGAAGAGGAGTACCCGGCGGATTTCGTCAAAGAGTTGCTGCGGGAAAAATTTATCGAGGTGCCTCAACTGACGGGGAATGCAGCCGGTGAAGTTGTTGGGGGCGAGGTAGAGTCTTTCGAGGTTGGAAGCGTTTGCCAGTTCGGAGGGAATTGGACCGGTCAGGTTGTTATTTCTGAGGTCGAGAGATTGGAGCATGGGCAGGCTGCCCAGTTCAGGGGGGATTGAGCCGGTCAGGTTGTTATTCTGGAGGTCGAGGCGGGTGACGCAGCCATTGCTGGCGGTGGTAACGCCGAACCAGGTTGAGAATGGTTTCTGGCTGAGCCAGTTGCTGTTGTCGTGCCAGTCCGGTCCGCCGGTGGCGTTGTAGAGAGTGATGAGGGCGGGCTGTTCGCGCTGGGCGCAGGCGGAGGAGCGTGCTTGCCCTGGGGGGATTTCGTCGGCAGGGGCTGCATTTGGTCGGCATGAGGATAGAGCGGCAACAAGAGTGAGGATGGCCAGGAGGACGGCGGTCTTGCGCAGGCGGTGGAGGTTCTGTGCGGGCGGGCAGATGAAAGAGGGCGACGTGAACATGCCGATGTTCCTTAGCTGGTGAGCAGACGGTGCACGGGGTGGGAAGGGGCGGACGGGCAGGGACTTTTATATTGTTACAGTATATTGTACAGAATGTCAACGGCAACACCTTTTGTCCACTAAGGGGCGCGGAGAACGGCAACTGCAACTCCTTTTTGTCCACGAAGGGCCGCTAAGGGCCACTAAGGACCACGAAGAACTGCAACGGCAACTGCAACTCCTTTTTGTCCAC
Source organism: Caldilineaceae bacterium (assembly GCA_963662575.1). Lineage (GTDB taxonomy): Bacteria > Chloroflexota > Anaerolineae > Caldilineales > Caldilineaceae > Bin5. The sequence goes on along the minus strand of OY759723.1, from coordinate 1,665,220 downwards.
GAAGGGCCGCTAAGGGCCACTAAGGACCACGGAGAACTGCAACTGCAACTCCTTTTGTCCACGAAGGGCCGCGAAGGGCCACTAAGGACCACGAAGAACTGCAACGGCAACTGCAATTCCTTTTTGTCCACGAAGGGCCGCTAAGGGCCACTAAGGACCACGAAGAACTGCAACGGCAACTGCAACTCCTTTTTGTCCACGAAGGGCCGCTAAGGGCCACGGAGAACTGCAACTGCAATTCCTTTTTGATTCGCGAAGGGTCGCGAAGAACACCTATATTGGTCCAGATGGGGCCGCGAAATATACCTTTTTTGGTCCGCAGAGGGCTGCGAAGAACGCTTTTTGGGCCGTTAGGGACACCTTTTTTGATCGGGGAGGGGTATTTTTTTGTTGCCTTTCCTGGGTAAAGGGGGTAGTTTGTCGATGAAGTTTTGCTGAGAGAAATTGTTGGATTTAGCGGAAGGGATGGAGATGACAGAACTGATTCTGGGGGATGAGTCCTATGCCGTTATCGGGGCGGCGATGGAGGTGCATCGTGCGCTTGGGCCAGGCTTTCTGGAAAAGGTGTATCAGGAAGCGATGCAACTGGAATTGGGCGCTCGAAGTATTCCTTTTGAGGCGGAAAAACCGATTGAGATTGAATATAAGGGGCAATGCCTTAGCCAGAAATATTTTGCCGACCTGGTCTGCTTTGAGCAGATACTGGTTGAGATGAAGGCGCTGAAACATTTGTCTGGAAAGGAGGAGGCCCAGATTCTCAACTATCTGAGGGCGACAGGGGCCAAAGTCGGGCTTCTCATCAACTTTGGCAGCCATGGCACGCTGGAGCATAGGAGATTTGTCGGATGACGACAGCGTACAAGGGAGGACGGGCATGATATTGGTTGGCTGCGGCCAGCTTGGATGAGACGCACTGCTGGGATGAAGGCGCACGGTGGGTGAGCGATGGTTTTGGAGGGGGGCGTTGCGGGGGGTGTCCCCCCGCACAAGGGAGGGCCGTAGGCCCGACCGTCAAAAAAAGGGCGTAGCCCCTGGGGGCGGCGGGGGTTTGCCGACCCCAGCCCTGACCCGCAGCTGTTCGCGGGGCAGGGTGCGCAGGGCCGCAGCTGTTCGCGGCCCGGAGCCGCCGGAGGGCGTCTGCGCCCGCAGGCGTCCATATTGACAGGCGATGGGGAAGAGGGATTGGTGGTCAGGGCCTGGCGAGCAGATGGCGGGGGCGATTCGGTCAGCCTGCGAGGTGATAGAGGATGTAGAGGGGCTGGCTGCTGTCGTCAATGATGAGCTCGCCACCGGGATACATCTGCATGATTGTGTCGATTTGCTGCATGTACCGGCCTTCCAGCAGGTATGTCACTGGGCCGGGGTCGAGTTTTTCCAGGTCGAAGGCGCCGAATTCATGGGAACGATCGATGCCACGGTTTTCGGGGTATAGGAACCGAATGGTCTCGTAACTGAAGGTCCGCTGGCCGGAGTAGTAGTAGATGGTGCCTGGGTCATCGAAGGCGTTGGCGGCGTCAAGAGCTTCGAGATAGTGTTGGGGAAATGTGTGCTGAAAATTCGGGCTTTGGGGTAGTTCGACAAAGTAATATTGCAGATTCCAGAATCCGCCTATAAGGAGGACGGCGGCGGCAGCGGCTGTGGCGACAGCGGGTCCCCATTGGGCGGCGTGTCGACGCAAGGCGCTGGCGATGAATACAGCGCCGATACCGGCCAGGCCGAACACCCAAGGAATGGCGACGATGGTCCGTCTCATGGCACCGCTTGCCGGTTCGGTTACTACCAACGCCAGGAGTGCGAAAAAGAGGGCTAGCGCGGCAAACAGATGCGGAGGACTGCGCCACTTTTTTATGGCTACAAACAGCCCCAGGTATGCCAGCGCGGCGGTTGCAAGATCGAGTGCGCCCTTGCCGCCGGAACCGTCGACCCCGTCATGTCTTGGATTTGTGAAGAGAAATTTTAGCGCGTACCAGGCACGCTGCGCCAGGAATTCCGCATTTCCCAAAATGCCGTCTGCCTCGGAGAACTCCTGGTAGTTTCCAACTGACCCGCCCAACATGCGGACAAAGTACTTGTCGGGAGAATCCAGTATCAGGGAGACCACCGGCCAGGCGACGATTATGGAACCTGCGGCAAAGAGGGCCAGAGAGGTCAGTTTTGCTCGGAGCGATTCTTTATGCAGCAGCATGTAGGTTGCGAGCACGGCGGCTTCGGCAGCGATGAAGAATGGATAGGCGAAATAGGTGTAGGGCATCAGTCCGAGGCAGGCGCCAGCCAGTAGCCAGGTCCATCGCCATCTGGACCTCATTGCCCACAGCAAGGCAGTTGCCGCGACTGTGCCGACGAAGGCGAGAGAGATGAGTCCAAAGCCCAGGCGACTGAAGTGCAGGTGCCAATAGCTGACGGTGAGGGCGGCGGCGCCGAAGAGCGCGACCCAGCGGCCGAAGCCCAACCTTAAGAGCAGATGCGCGGCGGGTATGGTTGCGATGCCGAAGAGGCCCATCGAGAGTCGGACGGAGAATCTGGAAACGTCGAGGAGCCAGATCACGAGGGCAGTGAGGTAGAACGGCCCGGTGGCCTGGCCCATCGCAGAGGTGGTGTAAGGCCCGATCCAACCTTCTTTGAGGATGCGGAGGCCTTCGATTCCTGTCCAGGCTTCGTCGCCATGGAAGCCGGCTGGGATCTCTTCCAGGCGGTATAGGCGCAGGAATGCGGCGACGGCTGTCAGAAGAAGGACTGCGATCAGCTCCCAACGGTTGCGGAGGGTCCACGCTTTCAGGTACTGCCGCGACCACTGCCAGTTCGGGGGAGGTGTGAGCCACTCTAGTCCCTGTCGCGGTACAAGCCTTCGAGGATTGGGAAGGCGCAGCCCGAGGCGGCCAGTGAAGTTCGGGACGCGTGTATGTGAGGAGGGCCTGCCGTAGAGCGGCGCGCCGCAGGTGTCACAGTACTGATGACCGCCGGGGTTGTCTGTGCTGCAATGCGGACAGACGATGTCTACGGGCCGGCCGCAGCGGCCGCAGAATTGGGCGTTGGCGCGATTGACGAATTCACACGCCACACAGAGCCATGGCTCTAATGTAGGGTCTTTTTCGTAGTGTTTGTCTGAAGGAAGTGTCAATTCAGCAAAGCTCAATAGCGGGAAGTTACTCTTTGTGTGAATTCAGTATTATACCAAGAGTTCCTACACGGGTTGTATTCTGGGAACTGCAGGGGGCGGTGGCTAGTGGTTAGTTGCCGGAGACGGCTTGAGTTGGGGAGTGCGGGTTGCCCGTTGCCGGGTGGGTGGGGGATGGGGCCGGCAACGGGCGGAGGGGCTACTCTTGCTGGATGTCGTGGTTGAACATCCAGGGGACGCCGAATTTGTCGACGCAGGAGCCGAAGTAGGAGCCCCAGAACATGTCGTCGAGGGGCATGGTGACGGTGCCGCCTTCGGAGATGCCGGCGAAGAGGCGGTCGGTCTCTTCACGGGAATTGGGGTGGCAGGAGACGGAGAAGTTGTTGCCGGCCTGGTGGGGCGGGCCGAAGGCGGGGGAGGTGTCGCTGCCCATGAGGACGCTGTCGCCGATGGGGAGGGTGACGTGCATGATGTGATCGAGCTCATCCTCGGGCATGCCCATGTCGTCGGGACCTTCGCCGAAGGTGGAAAAAGAGATGTAGTCGCCGCCGAAGACGGAGCGATAGAAGTCGAAGGCTTGACGGCAGTTGCCGTTGAAGGTGAGATAGATACTGAGTGTCATTCTTTTCTCCTCGATAGTTGGTGCTGAATTGCAGTGGAGCGGCGGTCGACTTCGGCGCGGCTGTTGAGGGTAAGGGCCGCGATCGCTTCGACGTTTTCGGCGCTGTCAACGATCTGCTTGCCGGGGAGTCCGCTTTTGAAGAAGTCTTCTGTGACGAGCATGACGAAGGTATTTTCGCGGATGATCAGACAGGCGGCAAGTTCGCTGGTGTACTGGGGATAGAAAGCGAACCCGATCGCGGAGAAGAATTCTTGGGAGCGGTTGAGGTCGTGGACGGGCAGATTGAAGAAGGCCTGTTGGGCGGTAACCATCGCTCTTTTCTTGTTTTCAGTTTTATGTAGATACACGTCAGTTGTGTGGAGTTACACGCCCGGCCTTGGGCGCAGTATGCACGGCACGCGGTTTAGGCTTTGTGGCCGTTCATTGTTTTCTCCATCCGTTTGGCATCTACGGAGAAGATTTCCCAGACGTGGCCGTCCAGGTCCTGGAAGGCGCGGCCATACATCCAGCCGGCGTCGGTGGCGTCTCGGCATTCGCTGCCGCCAGCAGCGAGGGCTTTGGCGATGGTCCTGTCGACGTCATCGCGGCAGTCAACGGAGAGGGCGACGACAACTTCTGCGCTTTGCGTGCTGTCGGCGATCTCTTTGCCGGGGATGAATTTTTGGAAGTACTCCTCTTTCAACAGCATGGCGAACATGTTGTCGCCTATGATCATGCAGGAGGCGTGGTCGCCGGTGAATTGGTCATCGAAGGCGAATCCAAGCTTGGTGAAAAAATCTACCGAATTGTTGAGATCGCTGACCGGCAGATTTACAAAAATGCGTTTGGCCGTTTGCATTGCGGCTCTCTTTCTCTCGACTTGTACAGAAGTTATATTTTTCAGCATAGGCTCTCCATGATACAACATGATCGGTGCCTATGTGAAAGTAGGGGAATGGCTGATTTAACTTAAATACGCGGTTGTGGGAGGGCTTTTTGGGTAGCGGGGGTACGGTGACTGAAATTGGGTTTGTTCAGGGTTGATTGGTGGTTTTTCCGCGAAGGGGCGCGAAGAACGGCAACGGCAACTTCTTTTTGTCCACGAAGGGCCGCTAAGGACCACGAAGGACCACGAAGAACGGCAACTGCTACACCTTTTTGTCGGCGAAGGACCGCGAAGAACGGCAACGGCAACTTCTTTTTGTCCACGAAGGGCCGCGAAGAAAATCTTTTGTACCTTTTTTGATCGGCGAAGGGGGAGGGCGGTGGGCCAGTTGTTTGGGATGCACATGCGAGGTTCTATCATTTGACATTCGGGTCGGATACCTATATCGTTTAGGGGCGCGCCGGCGCGCTGTGGGGGGGCGGAGGCGCGACCTGTTTTGGGGCTATAGCTCAGTTGGGAGAGCGCTACAATGGCATTGTAGAGGTCAAGGGTTCAAGTCCCTTTAGCTCCACCAGACGGGATGGCAGGATGGTGTGTGTTCCTGTTTTTGTATCCTGGATTCCGTGATTTGACCTGTAGGACGACTGTTTGCTAAACTTAAAGTCTTTGATTCGCGGGCTTGTCACAGGGATTGGTGAGAAAAGCTGGCGGTTTCGGGGCTGTAGCTCAGTTGGGAGAGCGCTACAATCGCACTGTAGAGGCCAGGGGTTCGAGTCCCCTCAGCTCCACACGGCGGACGGGAGGTTATCTGATAGGAGGGCGGCGGCGGCGGGCAGAATTGTATATTGGGGCTATAGCTCAGTTGGGAGAGCGCTACAATGGCATTGTAGAGGTCAAGGGTTCGAGTCCCTTTAGCTCCACCAGACTTTACGAAATCGAGTAGTTATGCGACGCGGGTGAGCTAGCTGGATCTGGGGTGAAAGGTCGTGGAAGACGATCGCAGACAGGAGTTGACAGATCAGTTTGCGGAGTTGGCGGAATATTTGAACCGCCAGTTGCATACCGGCCGCCTTGACGAGTGGGAAGGGTTGGATATGACCATTCCCCAGATCAAGACGTTGGTTCTGCTCGAACGGGTGGGTCCGTTGCGAATGGGCAACATCGCGATATCTTTGGGTCGAGCGCTTTCGGCTACAACTACGGTTGTGGACCGCCTGGTAGAAAAGGAGTTGGTGGACCGGGGTTCCGACCCAAGTGACCGGCGAGTCGTGGTTTGCAGATTGACTGCTGCGGGAAATCAGGCGATAGAACGGTTCTGGCGGATTGGGCGGGAACGAATCGATTTATTGGCGGATCTGATGGACGAGGAGCAGTTGGAGGCGGTGGTGCGAGCGATGGAGTTGATTCGCTGGGCAGAAGATGAGCTTCAGAGATCGTATGCCTCGATACAGTCGTCCGTTAAGGAGGGAACTGCAGGAGAGTAACGCTCATGCCATGCAGGTTTCCGGCTGTTGATTCGACCGGTCTGGAAACTGAACCGCCAGCACTCTTACCCAATTGGGCCCAGCGCACCGACCGTCAAAGTAACCTCACATTTCCCCCGATTGCCTCTATCCGGTGCGGATTGCCGCCTCTATTAGCCCGGTCGGAAAGACCTCAGCCCCCTCATACTTTTGGCAGTCAGCGCAGAAGAAGTCTCTAATGACCAAGACTGGTCCATTATGGTTTCTCAGATGTTCGCGACAACCCCTCTCAGGAAAAACGAGTTTTCGATTCTGCGAATTGTGTGATCCCGAATGCGAAGGCTGCAGATCGGTGTTTTTTAGCGCGTTCCTGTTGATGGGTGTGAACTCGCTGTGTACGAGGCGCTCAATTGACGATGAGGCGGCGCGTAGAGAGGATGTGCGCATGCAATGCAGCGATAGCGCGTTGAACAGTGCGCGGCGCCAGTGCGCGGTCGCGACCGTCGACAGCGGAGCGACGGTTAGCCAGAGCAAGGAGCAAGATACCATGACGACGAAACGCGGATTCCGTCCTGCACTTCTGTATTGGTTTTGTCTGATTACGCTGCTGATTCTGGCCGGTGCGTGTGTGCCGGTGGATTATGAAGCGCCCGCGCTGGGAACGGTGGTGGTCGGCGGCGGCGAGGAGATTCAGATTCGTGCGCTGGGGGCGCTGACGCGGGCGGGCGAGCTGGGCGTGCCGAGCCAGCGGGGCGTGGCGCTGGCAGTTGCCGACTATGGGCCGATCAAGGGACATGCTGTGAGCATGGGCGCGGGTCTGGACTCGCTGTGCAGCGAGGCGGGCGGCGCGGCGGCGGCCGGGACTGTGATCGGCGACGGGCGCGTGGTCGGGGTTATCGGCACGGCCTGCTCGGTGGCGGCGGCTACTGCTGCTCCGATCCTGAGCGCGGCGGGGCTGGTGATGGTGGCGCCGTCGACGACATCGCCGTCGCTGACATCGGACCTGCGCGGCAATGCGGGGTCGAACTATCATGCCGGTTACCATCGCGTTGCCAGCAACGATCTTTACCAGGCGGAGGCAGTGGCCGATTTTGTTTACAGTGAACTGGGCCTGCGCAGCATGGCGGCGATCCATGACGGCGACCCGTATTCGTCGGGCCTGACGGCGGCTTTTTCGAAGGCGTTTGAGCAGTTGGGCGGCACGGTGGCGGTGGCTATGGTGAACAAGGGGGATGCGGATATGATCCCTGTTCTCACTGAAATTGCCGCGGCGAGCCCCGAGGGCCTGTTTCTGCCGATCTTTCCGGAGGAGGCCGGGCCGATTTTGCGACAGAGCAGCCAGGTGGACGGCCTGGAAGGGTTGGTGCGCATCGGGGGCGGGGGCCTGCTGGTTTCCGATTTCCTGGAGTTGCCGGAGTCGGAGGGCTTCTATTTCGCGGGCCCGACGTTGGACTTCGGCAGCAATGTAAACGAAGCGACGGGCAGGAGCGGCGACGAGCTGAACGCCGCCTACCTGGAGCGGTACAATGAACACTCGACGTCGGCCTACCTGGCCCATGCGTACGACGCCACGACGATGCTGCTGCGCGCGATCGAGGCGACGGCGGTTGTTGAGGGCGATGCGCTCTATATTGACCGGGCCAGGCTGCGGGAGGCGGTGGGCAGCACGAGCGGTTTCAGCGGCATCATCGGCGCCATTTCTTGTGACGAGTTCGGCGACTGCGGCACAGGCCGCATCCAGATATCACAGCATACTGATTCGACGATGACCGACGTTGAAGCGCTGCCGGTTGTGTACCGCTATGCGCCGTGAGTGCGTTGGCCAATTGAAATCCATTCAGACCAAGGAGTGAAGATATGACGAAGATCGACCGCCCTCGCAGTGCGCTGTTGCGCTGGCCAATTTTGGTGCTTGCGCTTCTTCTGAGCGGCGCGTGTATACCTCAGAATATGGTGGTGAGCCCGCTGGGAACGGTGGTGGTCGGGCCGGGCGAGGATATCCAGATTCGTTCGGTGGCGGTGTTGTCGAGCATTGGCGACCTGGGCGCTACGATGCAGCGGGCGGCGGTGATGGCGCTGGCCGACTACGGGCCGATCAAGGGGCACAACGTGACGATAGGCGCGGGTCTCGACTCGCTGTGCACGCCGGAGGGCGGCGCGGCGGCGGCGCAGACGGTGATCGGCGACCGGCGCGTGGTGGGCGTGATCGGCACGACTTGCTCGGCGGCGGGGGTGGAAGCGTCGCCGATCCTGAGCGAGGCGGGTCTGGTGATGATCTCGCCCACGAATACGGCGCCTTCGCTGACATCGGACCTGCGGGGCAACGCGGGCGCTGACTATTATGCCGGCTATTACCGCACCGTCAACAATGACTTATATGAGGCGGAGGCGGTAGCCGAGTTTGCCTACCACGACCTCGGCCTGCGCGAGATGGCGGTCTTTCATGACGGCGATCCTTACACTTCGGGCCTGGCCAATGCGTTCACGGTTGCGTTTGAGCATGCGGGGGGCACGGTCACGGTGGCGACGGTCAATAAGGGTGACACGGACATGATCCCTGTTTTGACCGAGGTTGCGGCGGCGGGCCCGGATGGTCTGTTTCTGCCGCTTTTCCCTGACGAGGGCGGGCAGATAGTCCGACAGGTCGACCAGGTGGCGGGACTGACGGGCGTGACGCTCATCGGCGGGGCTGCGATGGTGGATTTCGAGTTTTTGGCGATACCGGAATCGGAGGGGATGTACCTGGCCAGCCCGGAGCTGGAATTTGGAGACAGCGTCAACGAGGCGACGGGGAAGAGTGGAGGCGACGTGGCGGCGGCCTATCTGGAGCAGTACAATGAGGCGCCGGGGTCGGTTTACATGGTGCACGCGTATGACGCCACCACGATGCTGCTGCGGGCGATTGAGGAGGTTGCGGTGGTGCAGGGGGATACGCTGTACATTGACCGGGCGCGGTTGCGGGAGGCGTTGACGGCCACGGCGGAGTTCAACGGTATCATTGGCGAGCTCTCGTGTGACGAGTTCGGCGATTGCGGGACCGGCCAACTCCACATTGTGTATCACACTGATGCCACGATCACGGACGTGGCGGGGCTGGAGACTGTCTATTATCATCTTCACGGGGAGCACGACCACGGCCACTAGGGAGGTTGAACGGCAGTGGTCAGTGGTCAGTGAACACCAGTGGTCGGCTCGTTCAGGGTCGTGAATTAACTTTGGCGGAGTCGTTACGAATAGAGGTTGAGCAGATGGGTGGACGTCGTAGATGAAAGAGGTGATGCTGTATACGGACGGGGCGTGCAGCGGGAATCCCGGCCCGGGTGGATTTGGGGTGGTGCTGCTCTACGGCGAACACCGCAAGGAGCTGTGCGGCGGGTATCGAAGGACGACGAACAACCGCATGGAGCTGCTAGCTGTGATTAGAGGGCTGGAAGCTTTGAGAGGGAAGTGCAGAGTCACGCTCTACAGCGACTCGAAGTATGTTCTGGACGCGCTGACAAAGGGGTGGGCGCGCAGATGGCGGGCGAACGGTTGGCGGCGCAACAAGAGGGGCCAGCCGGCGGTGAACCCCGACCTGTGGACACGGCTGCTGGACCTGTGCGACGGGCACGAGATGGGTTACCAGTGGGTGAAGGGTCATGCCGGCGACGTGGAGAACGAACGCTGCGACGAGCTTTCGACGGCGGCGCTGGCGCGTCCAGACCTGCCGGCTGACGAAGAGTATGAACGGACAGAGCGGGGGCTGGCGCCATCGTTGTTCGGCGCGGCGTGATAGGGGCAACGAGATCTGTCCATTTCGATTATTTGAGCAGCTTGGTGGCGCCACATGAACGGGCGTCCACTCTTCAACCACCGCGTCGCGCGGCGCAGTTAGCGTAGAATAACAGACTTTTTCACAGAAAACCTGCCGCGTTGACCATACGCGCATGGTCGGCGCGCGCTGAAATCGAATGCGAATCAGTGCTATGACCAGACCGCCAATTCCCAGAGATGCGGAGGAAGTTACCGCCCGGTGGATGCAACAGGCATTGACCGCGGGCGGCGCGCCTGATCTTCCCCCTGTCAAGGAGATCGCTTGGGAGGAGATTGGCAGCGGCGTGGGCTTCATGGGCACGATCCTGCGCTGCCAACTCATGTATGACGAGCCGAAAACGCCGGCTGAGGAGAATCGCCGAGCTCCGGCAACCGTCATCGTCAAGTTGCCGAGTCCGCTTGCCAAGAATCGTCGTTTGAGCCAACGCCTGGGATTACATAAACGGGGATATGACTTCTACAGGTTGATCGCGTCCCAGGCCCCGGTGCGGTCGCCGGCTTTGCTCTATGGTGATTATGAAGCCGGCAGCGATCGCTTTGTCCTGGTGCTGGAAGATTTTGGGGGCTGGCAGACGGTGAGCCATTTCGACGGCGCCAGCGCGGAACAGACCCGACGCGCCATCCGCGCGATCGCCAAGCTGCACGGTGCCTACTGGAACAGGACCGATCAGCCGCCATTGAACGCGTTTACCGACACCTTTTCGCCCAGACGCAGAATGCTGGTTCAACTCGTTTATCTTGCGAACCTGGCGCCCACGCTCGAAAGGTTCGGCAGTTTTTTCTCGGACGATATGCGCCGTCTGGCGGAAACCTACGGTTCGCGCATCGACAGCCAGATCGTTCGTGTCGCGGCCGGGCCGAAGACGCTCAGCCACGGCGACTTCCGGTTGGACAATATCTTCTTTGCTGCCGACGGCGGGGACGAAATCGCAATGATCGACTGGCAGGTGAGCGGATTGAGGAGCCCGCTCTTTGATGTGGCTTATTTCCTGGTGGGAAGCGTGACGACCGAGGTGCGCCGCCAGATTGAGCGCGAAGTGCTGGAGGAGTATACCGGAATCATCGGCGAGATGGGGGTGCAGGGGTTCACGTTCGAGGCGTGTTGGCGCCTGTACCGCGAACACTCGCTTGCCAACCTGCTGGTTATGGTCCTGGCCTGCGGCGGTCTTGCCCTGAAAGACGAGGGCCGCCGGCAGGTGGTCGAAGTCGGTCTGCAGCGAGTGCTGGCGGCGATTGAGGACCTGGATGGCGGCGCGTGTGTGCCGGGGCCGGTGCCGTTGTTCAGTCGCGGGGGCGCGTTGGCGGCGTTTTCGCGGGGGGCGTATGGGGTGGTGAAGGCGTTGCGGGGGTAGGGGGTGGTATTGGCGCTGGCACAGGTGACGCTGAAGCCCTGTATTCGAAGCGTCTCAGTGCGGTCGCCCTAGGTCGGGGCCTAGGTATTGACACGGGAGTTTGTATTCCATATACTCATCAAGCACTGCATTACAGAATCTCTATCTGGACACATATTCTGGTGGGCCTACTATGCAAGAAGTGAATGTGCAAGAAGCACAGACCCAATTGCCGCTTCTGCTGACGCAGGTAGAGGCCGGTGAAGAAATTGTCATAACCCGTAATGGCAAACCGGTGGCGCGTCTCGTAGACTTTCAGCCGCGCGGAAAACGGCAATTCGGCGCATGGGAGGACCGTATTGCCGTCAGTGACAGTTTCTTTGACCCTCTGCCTGAGGAAGAGCTGTCAGCGTGGGAGTCGTGAGCGGTGAGACTCTTGCTCGACACGCACACGTTTCTGTGGTGGCTTGCCGGAAGCACAAGTTTGTCACTGCCTGCGCGTCGTGCTATTGCAGATGAAGAAAACAGTGTACTCATAAGCGCGGCGTCAGCATGGGAGACCACGACCAAGTATCGGCTTGGCAAGCTCCCGGAGGCAGCGGCTGTCGCACTTGACTTTGGCGGCGCAATCGCAGACCAGGGTTTTGAGGAATTAGCGATATCGGTAGATCATGCATCACTTTCGGGGTCGTTGTCAGGTCCTCATCGCGATCCCTTTGACAGAATGCTGATTGCGCAATCGCTGTCTGAAAACCTGGTGCTTGTATCGAATGAAGATGACTTCGATCAGTACGGCGTTCGCCGTCTCTGGTAACCCGATACATGTTCTCAATCTGATACGGATTTGGCCTGCACATTCTTCCACGCGTTTGTTTCCGATTTTTCCGACAAAAGCAGAGTATGCCTGCCCGAAGAGTCTTATGGAACTGGGAAAGGCCAACAGCGGCAATCCAGCTGAGAACCATATCAGGGTTGCCGCTCTTCTGCGTCCACGATGAATAAGCTAGCCCACAGGTCGAGGTCGCTGTCCCGCATTCCTTGAGGAAGCTGCGCCAAGCTGGTCACTGGCCCGTCGTGACCATGGTCATAACCATGTTATATTGTGGTCATTAGACGACAGGAGGAGTGAATCATGCATTCCGATAGCGCTAAAGCGACAGGTCCTCGCACCATCAAGGCGTCCGAGTTCAAGGCCAAGTGTCTGAGGCTAATAGATGAAGTGGCTGAGAGCGGTGAAGAGATCGTTATCACCAAGAATGGACAACTGGTTTTGAGGTTGTTGCCGTACCGGGAGAAGCCGCAGAGTCCATTTGGTCGCGACCGCGATATTATTCGGATTCACGGGGACATCGTGGAGCCGATGCCCGCAGAGTGGTTTGAAACTACGGACGATTCCGATGAGGCACTGTTTTGATACTTCTCGATAGGAAAGTATATTCCGGGCACTCTTGATCGCGTCCCCAACCAGCTATCTTGCGATCTCAGTTCCAGGCTATATGCAAAGGCCCCGCTGCCGGCAGCGGGGCCTTTGCTATGCGCTCTAGAAACTGTCTTCGTCAGTTTCCGGCTAATCTACGGCGTGACGTGGGGGACCGCTGCGAGCGAGCCGACAAGCTTCACAAAATCGCTGTGAATCCAGACAGGTCCGTCGAGACCGGGCACTTCGATGCGGAGCCATTGGGGATCGGGTCCGATGCCTGTGATATGGGCCCATGTGCCCTTGGGCAGGAGGGCGGCCGAACTGTACTGTGTGCCCGGACCGGAGCGGGCGAAGACGGCTCCCGGCTGGACAAGTACGGCCGGCTGCGCCGCAACTTCCGCCGCGGTCACCCGTCTGACGCCGACCACGGAACCTTGCACCTGCGTCATGTGGCAGTAGATCCAGACCAGTGAGCTGTGTCCTTCCAGCTCCACCAGTATCCAGTCGCCGCTTGGGTCGATGCCGTAGATGCGTGCCTGCGTGCCCTGCGGCACTTCGGCGACCACGTCGTACTGCAGGCCCGGGCCGGTGCGCACGTTCATGGTGATGGGCTGGGTAACGGCGATAGGCCGGTCATCGGCGGCGGGCGGGACGAAGTCGGTGACGCCGTAGCGGGGGATGCCGGCGAGAGAGCCTACGGCCACTTTGACATAGTCGCGGATTACCCAGACAGGCTCGTCATGGCCCGGGACTATGATCTGGTACCAGACATTCGGCGGGCAGTCGCCGATGGCGATGATTTCGGCCCAGGTTCCCCGGGGAATCGTGGCTACGATGTCGTAGGCGAGGCCGGGGCCGGAATAGGCGTAGAGGGCGTAGGGCTGGGTAAGGCCGGCAGGGTGCTGCGAGATTTCGGTCTCGGTGATACGGCGGACGTTGACCAGCGGGCAGTCGACCTGGACCAGGTCGCGGTAGAGCCAACCGAGGGAGGTCAGTCCATCCAGTTCGACCTGCAGCCATTCGCCGCTGGGGTCGATACCGACGATTTTGACCTGCGTTCCCTGGGGTAGGGTGGTGAGGACATCGTAATCGATGCCGGGGCCGATGCGCACGTTCATGACTTCCGGCTGGATGATCGCGATTGCCCTGCTACCGGGAGCGCCGGAAATCGGGAGCTTGGCGAGTTCTTCGGCGGAGACCTGGGGAACGTTGGCGAGCGAACCTTCGACGGTGGCCAGGCTCTGGTAGATCCAGACGGGGATGTCGAGGCCTGTGAGTTCGATCTGGTACCATTCGCCGCGTGGGTCGACGCCGATGATGTTGGCGCGGGTGCCCTGGGGCAGGGTGGTGATGACGTCGTAGGCCAGACCGGGGCCGAGGCGGGCGTTCATGCTTTCGGGCTGGGTAACGGCCTGGGGATAGTCACCGGGGGTCATTGTCTGGCGGAGGGCGGCGAGCCAGTTGACCAGGGCGCTGAGTTCCTGGCAGCTCCAGACGGTACGGTCGCCGGCGTAGTGATCGGGCGTGTCGTCGTCGGTGTCGTCCCTGTCGGTGTCATCTTCGTCGGTGTCGTCCCTGTCGGTGTCATCTTCGTCTGAGTCGTCGCCGTCAGTGTCATCGCCGTCGGTGTCGTCGCCGTCGGTGTCGTCGCCATCGGTGTCGTCGCCATCGGTGTCGTCGCCATCGGTGTCGTCGCCATCGGTGTCATCACCGTCGGTGTCATCACCGTCGGTGTCGTCGCCGTCAGTGTCGTCCTCGTCGGTGTCGTCCTCGTCGCTTGTCGGTGTCGGTGTCGGTGTCGGGTCCGCCACATCGGGAGTCGCATCCGGACCGTTCGGATTATCAATGTCAATGATTACGATGATTTCCCAAAGATCGTCCGGCAGGTCGCTCGTGGGCGGGATCGTGGGCCCTCCCGTAGGCGTGGGCGTGGGCGTAAGAGTTGGGAGCAGGTAACCTGATGGCGTAGCTGTGGCGGTGGCCGTTGGCGTTGGCGTTGGCGTTGGCTGGCCGGCAGTGGTCGACGCATGCGTCGGTGTCGGAGTCGGGTCCGCCACATCGGGAGTCGCATCCGGACCGTTCGGATTATCAATGTCAATGATTACGATGATTTCCCAAAGATCGTCCGGCAGGTCGCTCGTGGGCGGGATCGTGGGCCCTCCCGTAGGCGTGGGCGTAAGGGTTGGGAGCAGGGAACCTGATGGCGTAGCTGTGGCGGTGGCCGTCGGCGTTGGCTGGCCGGCAGTGGTCGGCGTATGCGTCGCGGTCGGCGTCGGGTCTTCCTGCGTTGGAGGCGGCGCAGAGGAGATTTCTGCCGTAGGCGTGGGTGTCGGCGCTGAGGTAGCCGTGGCGGTTGCCGTAGCGGTAGGCGGCTGTGGCTTCTGCACTGGCGGCTGGTTTTGCGGCGGCGGCTGCCTTCGCCGCGGCGGATTCGTGGGTGTCGCGGTCGGTTCGGGCGTATTTGTATTGGTGGCCGTGGCGGTTGGCTGCTGTTGCGGCGGTGGTTGGCTTTGCCGCGGCGGATCCGTGGGTGTCGCGGTCGGTTCGGGCGTATTTGTATTGGTGGCTGTCGCGGTCGGCTCGGACGTATTGGTAGGCGTGACCGTCGGCTGCTGTTGCGGCGGGTCACTTTTCGACGGTGGTTGATTTTGCGGCGGCGGCTGATTTTTCGGCGGATTCCCGGGAGTCGCGGTCGCTGTGGCCGTGTTGGTGGCCGTGGCGGTCGGCGTGTCTGTTTCGATGGGGGAGAGCGACACGCCGATGACCTGGAAATCCTTGGATACTGGGTAGGTAAAGCCGCCGTCGCCGATGAGGGTGACGGTCAGTGTATATGTGCCAGCCGGGCAGTTGGCGTCGATATCGCCGGGGACTGTGATTCGGCCCTCGCCATCGAGATCGTCAGTGTACTGGCCGTTTCCGCCAATTCCCGTCCCTTCACAGGAATCGACGTCTTCGTTGTCTGAATTGGTGACGTCGGCCCGGTAGTGATAATCATCCGAGTCGTCTATGCCGTCGAAGATCATGTTGAAGGGAACTGTCTGGCCTTGATCAAAGATGGGGATCAGACCTTCGATTCTGACGGAGGGCGGGGGCATTGGTGTGTACGTGGGTGTTGCCGTGGCCGCCGGTGTCGGCGTTTCGGTGGGTGTTGCCGTGGCTGTCGGTGTATGCGTTTCGGTGGGCGTGGGCGTTGGGGTCAACGGGGGATCGATCGTGATGCCGCAGTTACAGCCAAGCTCAATCTCCTCGGTCGCGCCGTCTTCGGTATAGGTGATCGTACACTTCACCACATAGGAACCGGGCGTGCAGTCCTTGCTAATGCTAAGAGGAATCGTCCCGGTAGTGCTCCAGTGACTGTACTGCGAAGGGCTGAAACTGCGAACAATGCCGAACCCTTGCCCTTCACAGTTGTCTGCGTCGGAGCCGTTGACGCCTCCTTGCAGCAGGTCGAAGCGATAGGTGACGGTAGTAAATGTGTCGTCAGAGTTACATGTGCCGTCGTCGTTTTCATCGGTGCAGGGGAAGTTAGCGAAAAAGATGCTGACATCCAGATCCACCCCTGCAGCCACTGAGTTTTCAAGCTGTTCGAAGCCGGCGTGCGGTTGGGGATCCTGCTGTATGTAGGGGGCAAGGGCTTGGATCGTCGGGCCGCCGGGCACATAGGAGATAACGGTCAGGACAAATAGTAACAGAACGAGCGCCCCAACCAACGTAGTAACCGACTGTTTTGCTAGCATTTTCTTTGTCTCTACTTTACTTCTACGAGCGTGTCTGTCCGTGTCGGTTAAGTGTTCCCGTTCCGAGCCTGGCTCTGGTCTAAGATCGGAACTGCCTCTGCCGATCGGACGAGCAGGTGGCGCGGAATGTTCCGTTTCCGGGGGATCTTACTGGAGTGGGTTCCTGCTGCTGTTCGCATACCCCTTTTGGGCAGAGGCACCCGGAAACACGCGGGCGAAATCGGACCTGGCGGAGGCATTCTTTGCCATGCCGAATATGGTGATCCGGCGGCGGGCCTTTTGCTAGCGGGATGGGATTCAAAGAGAAGGAAGGCCCCGCTGTCGCTGCCGACAGCGGGGCTCGTGATAGGTTCTTATGTGGGCTCTTATGAAGGCTACCAGCTATCCTGCGGCACGACTAGGGGGACCCCTGCCAGCGAGCCGATTGTCTTGACCAGGTCGCAGTAAACCCAAACCGGTTCATCCATGCCGGCTACCTGGATGCGGACCCATTCGGACTTCGAGTCGACGCCGGTGATGGCGGCCCATGTCCCCTTCGGCAGGATCGTGACGGCCCTGTACTCCGTGCCCGGTCCCGACCTGCCGAAGACCGCCCGCGGCTGGACGAGCACGGCCGGCTGCGCCGCAATCTCGCGCGTCGTTACGTGTCTGATTCCGACCAGCGAACCTTCCACTTGCGTCATGTGGCGGTAGATCCAGAGCAGTGAGGTGTGCCCGTCCAACTCGACCAGGAGCCAGCTCTCGCTCGAGTCGATGCCGTATATGCGTGCCTGCGTCCCCTGCGGCACTTCTGCGACCACGTCGTGCTCCAGGCCCGGACCAGTGCGGACGTTCAGTGGGTCGGGCTGGGTAACGGCGATGGGGCGTTCGTCCGCGGTGGGCGGGGTGAAGTCGGTGACGCCGTACCGGGGCAGGCCGCCGAGTGAGCCTACGGCCACCTTGACGAAGTCGCGGACCACCCAGACCGGTTCGTCGAGACCTGGGACTATGATCTGGTACCAGACATTCGGCGGGCAGTCGCCGATAGCGATGATTTCGGCCCAGGTCCCTCGGGGGAGAACTGCGACCCTGTCGTAGGCGAGGCCCGGACCGGAATAGGCGTAGAGCGCGTGGGGCTGGGTAAGGGCGGCAGGCACCAGTGAGATTTCACGCTCAGTGATGCGCCTGACGTTGGCCAGCGGGCAGTCGACCTGGAGCAGGTCGCGGTAGAGCCAGCCAAGGGAGGTCATTCCTTCCAGTTCGACCTGGAGCCATTCGCCGCTGGGATCGATGCCGACTACTTCGACCTGCGTGCCCTGGGGCAGGGTGGTGAGCACTTCGTAGCCGAGTTCGGGGCCGAGGCGCACGTTCATGACCTCCGGCTGGATGACGGCCACCGGTCTGCTGCCCGGGGCGCCGGAAATCGGGAGCTGTGCGAGGTCCGCGGCGGGGACCTGGCGGACGTTGGCGAGCGAACCTTCGACACTGGTCAGGCTCTGGTAGATCCAGACGGGGATCTCGATGCTGCTGAGTTCGAGCTGGTACCATTCGCCGCGGGGGTCGACGCCGATGATGTTGGCGCGCGTGCCCTGGGGCAGGGTGGTGATGACGTCGTAGGCCAGCCCGGGGCCGAGGCGGGCGTTCATGCTTTCCGGCTGGGTGACGGCCTTGGCATAGTCGCCGACGGTCATGCTCTGGCGGAGGGTGGCGAGCGAGTCGACCAGCGCGCTGAGATCCTGGCAGTTCCAGACGGAGCGGCCGGCGGCGTAGTGGCCGGGCCAGGCGCTGCCGGCGTCGTCGAGCGTGCTTGCCGCTGTCGGGGCCGGGGTAGCCTCATCGGAATCTGCGTCCGTTTCGGTATCCTCATCTGCGACGACAGATGTGGTGCTGTCCACGAGATCGTCTGTCTGGTCATCCGTGGGTGTGACCGTAGGCGCAAGGGTTGGGGCCAGGGTGGCGGTCGGCGTCGCGGTTGGTATAGGCGTCGCAGTTGGTATAGGCGTCGATGTCGGGTCAGCCTTCTGCTGGGGCGGCACATAGACGACTTTTGCTGTAGGCGTGGGCGCTGTGGTAGGCGTGGGCGCTGTGGTAGCCGTGGGCACGGGCGTGTTGGTATGGGTGGCGGCTGGCTTCTGTTGCGGCGGATTCTGTTGCCGCGGCGGACTGGTGGCGGTCGGTGCGGGCGTATTTGTATTGGTAGCCGTCGGCTGCGGTGTGTGTGTCGCGGTGTGTGTCGCGGAGGGCGTCGGCGTGTCAGGATCGACGGGGGACTGTGTTAATGCGTTTACCTGGAAGGCCTGGGTTGCGGTGTACGAATATCCGCCGTCGCCCATGAGCGTGACGGTCAATGAATAGGTGCTGGCTGGGCAGAGGGAGTCGATCACGCCGGGGGTTGTGAGTTTACCGTCGACTGCTCCGGCGAGTTCGGCTGTGTACTGGTTAGCTCCTCCCAGTCCGGTCCCTTCGCAGTCGTCGGCGGCATTGTTGTCTGCATTGGTGACGTCGGCGCGGTAGCCATAGTCGTCCGAGTCGTCGATCCCTTCGAACATCATGTTGAAGGAGGCCTGTTGGCCATGATCCCAGGCGGAAGACAGACCTTCGATCTTCACGGAGGGCGGGGGCATTGGCGTAAACGTCGGCGTTGCGGTTGGGTCCTCCGGGAACTGTTGTACGGAGTCGTCGACTGTGGGTGTGGCTGTCGGTGTGGCGGTGTTGGTCGGCGTGACTGTCGGCGTGGCCGTGGCTGTCGGTGTCGGTGTATCGGCGGGCGTGGCTGTCGGTGTCGGCGTGACTGTCGGCGTGGCCGTGGCTGTCGGTGTCGGTGTATCGGCGGGCGTGGCTGTCGGTGTCGGCGTGACTGTCGGCGTGGCCGTGGCTGTCGGTGTCGGTGTATCGGCGGGCGTGGCTGTCGGTGTCGGCGTGTCTGTTTCGACGATGGACGGCGCTGATTCGAGGACCTGGAACGCTTGGGTTGCGGTGACCCCAAATCCGCTGTTGGCCATGAGCGTGACGGACACTGTGTATGTACCGGCCGGACAGGCGGCGTCGATTACGCCTGAAACTGTTTCTTGTCCGTTGACAGCCCCTGTGAGTTGGGCAGTGAACTGGCTGTTTCCTCCGAGACCGGTTCCTTCACAGTCGTCTGCGGCGGAATTGTCTTCTAATTTTATGACGTCGGCGCGGTAGCCGTATTGGTCCGAGTCGTCCAGATCTTCAAAGATCATGCTGAAGGAAGTCTGCTGGCCTTCATCGAAGGTGGAGGACAGACCGTCGATCCGCGCGGAGGGTGGGGGCTTTGGCGTGGACGTAGACGTGGGAGTCGCGGTTGGGTCCTCTTGCGGCGTGTTCTGCCCGCCATCGTCGTCAGTCGGCGTGGGGGTGGGCGTGGCGGTCGGTACGGGCGTTTCGGTCGGCGTTTCGGTGGGCGTGGCTGTCGGTGTCGGCGTGTCTGTTTCGACGATGGACGGCGCTGATTCGAGGACCTGGAACGCTTGGGTTGCGGTGACCCCAAATCCGCTGGTGGCCATGAGCGTGACGGACACTGTGTATGTACCGGCCGGACAGGCGGCGTCGATTACGCCTGAAACTGTTTCTTGTCCGTTGACAGCCCCTGTGAGTTGGGCAGTGAACTGGCTGTTTCCTCCGAGACCGGTTCCTTCACAGTCGTCTGCGGCGGAATTGTCTTCTAATTTTATGACGTCGGCGCGGTAGCCGTATTGGTCCGAGTCGTCCAGATCTTCAAAGATCATGCTGAAGGAAGTCTGCTGGCCTTCATCGAAGGTGGAGGACAGACCGTCGATCCGCGCGGAGGGCGGGGGCTTTGGCGTGGGCGTAGACGTGGGGGTCGCGGTTGGGTCCTCTTGCGGCGAGTTTTGCCCGCCATCGTCGTCAGTCGGCGTGGGGGTGGGCGTGGCGGTCGGTACGGGCGTTTCGGTCGGCGTTTCGGTGGGCGTGGCTGTCGGTACGGGCGTTTCGGTCGGCGTTTCGGTGGGCGTGGCTGTCGGTATGGGCGTTTCGGTCGGCGTTTCGGTGGGCGTAGCTGTCGCTGGCTGTTGCACGGAACCGACTGTGAAGTCCATACCATTGCAAGTAACCGGGATAGCCACGTCCGAGCCGGGTTCGGTATAGGTGACAGTACACTTCATCGTGTAGGTCCTGTGTGGACAGTTCCTGTCGATACGAAGAGGTATAGGGCTTAAGGTTCTCCAATTATTGTAAAATGAAGGGGAAAAATTGCGGACAGAGCCCAACCCTTGCCCTTCGCAGTTGTCTGCGTCGGCGTCTCCGTGCATAACGTCGAAGCGGTAGGTGACGGTGGTGAATTTGTCGTTGTAGTCACATTTGCCGTCGTCGTTCTTATCGATGCAGGGGAAGTTATGGAACAGGAGGCCGGCATGCATATATTCACCTGCCGGCACCCAGTCATCCAGCGTGTCAAAGCCGACTTGTGGTTCGCCCTCTCCATCCGACGCGAGGGGCTCGGCGGGGATCATTGGGGCACTGGGCACGAAAGAGATAACGGCCAGGGCAAATAGTAACAGAATGGCCACCCCGACCAGCGTAATAATCGACTGTTTCGTTTGCATTCTCTTTATCTCTGCTTCGCCTCAGCTGGCGTGCCTATGCGTATCGGTTCAGCGTTTCCGTTCCGAGCTTGAACCCGTGCCAAGCTCGGAACAGTGTCTGCCGATCGGACGAGCAGTCCGCCCGGAATGTTCCGTTTCTTTTGATACTTCTTTTGGAGTGGACTTTTTCATTTGTTCGCACGCTCATTTTGGGCAGATGGGCCCGGAAAATCGCGCGCTGAATTGGACAGGGGGACTGAATTCTCTGCCATGCCGAATGCCATGATTCAGCGATGCGCTCGCTTGGCGCAGGATGGGATACAGGCAATAGAAAAGCCCCACCGGCGATAGCGCCCAGGGGGCCTTGTGGTGGAGATTTGCCTAGTTAAGAGTCGGGGATGGCTGAGAGGATGAGCGGAACGCTTTGCCACGTTCCAGCGGTGCTGGAACGTGGTTACTGCCGGTTGGGCTCTGCCGAGGTTGAGGATGGGCTATCTGTCGGCGAGCCGCCGGCCACTTTTGTGAGATCACGGGCGATCCAGACCGGCGCGTCGATGAAGACGACCTCGATCCGGAACCATTCAGCGCGGGGGCCGATGCCGGTGATTGCGGCCCACGTCCCTTTTGGCAGTCTGGCGACCACCCTGTATTCCGGGCCCGGGCCCGAGCGCGCCCGCAAAGTGCGGGGCTGGGTGATCAGGGCCGGCAGGGCCGCGATCTCGCGCGCGGTAATCCGTCTGACGCTCACGAGGAGGCCGTCGATCCAGGTCATGTCACGAAGCACCCAGGCCAGCGTGTCGAGCCCTTCTATTTCGACCTGGAGCCAGTTCTTGGTGGGATCGATGCCGTAAATTTTGCCCGATACGCCCTGGGGGACGGTGGTGATCACCTTGTAGTCCAGACCAGGGCCGGTGCGCACTTTCATGCTTTCGGACTGCGCGATTGCCAGCGGCCTGTCACTTTCCGGTCCCGGTTGCATTGCATTTTCGTCGGTCGCGTTGGGTGGGAACCTCCCCAGGAGACCGCCGGCCACCTTGGTCCGACTGCGGGCGATCCAGAGGGGGTTTTTCAATCCGACGACCTTGATCTGGAGCCAATTGTGGTGTGGGCCGATGCCGACGATTCTGGCCCAGGTTCCGTTCGGCAGGATGGTGACGGCCTGGTGCTCTACGCCCGGCCCCAGGCGGGCGTTCAGGCTGCGGGGCTGGGTGATCACAGCGGGCAGTGCGGCAATCTCGCGCGCGGTTACCCGCCGGACATTCACCAACGAACCGACTACGTGCGTGAGTTCGCGGTAGACCCAGGCCAGTGTGTCCAAGCCATCCAGCTCGACCTGGAACCACGCTTTTTCGGGGCCCATGCCATATATTGTGGCCCGCGTTCCCTGGGGCACGGTGGTGATCACGTCATAGTCCAGGCCCGGTCCTAGGCGCACGTTGATGATTTCGGGCTGGGTGATCAGATAGGGCTTGACGCCGACATTCTGTCCCGGCCGGGGCAGGAGCGCAATATCCTCTGTGGTAAGTTGTCTGAGACGCCTCACGGAGCCGGTCACATCGACGAGGCTCTGGGAGATCCAGGCGGGCCCGTCCAAGCCGGGCAACTCGATCAGGAACCACTTATCCTGTGGGCCGAGGCCGATAATTTTGACACAGGTTCCCTGGGGAACAGTGGTGATCACGTCGTAGTTGGTGCCTGGGCCCGTTCGCAGATGGGAGATAATGGGCAGTGTGAAAGCCTGGACGAGGAAAGCCCCTGTGCGGTAGCGGCAGACTCCTTCGAGAGAGCCGACCAGAACTGTCAGGTCCTGTCGAACCCAGACGGTTCCGGGCACGCCGTCGATTTTCACCTCGTACCAGTCATGCCAGGGGCCGATGCAGATGATCTGGGCGCGTGTGCCGTGCGGCACAATTCTGGCCAACTTGTACTCGGTGCCTGGGCCGAGGCGGACATTTGTATATTGAGGCTGGGTAACCGCTACGGGCTCCTGTGGTGGTGGCGGAGTTTGCGTGGGCTCAGGGGATTTTGGACTCTGCTCACTCTCGGTGGTCTGGGTGTCTCGGGGCACCTGGCCATTGCCGGGCGTCTGACCGTTGCCGTCGGTGCCACCATTGCCACCCTGGCCTCCGTTACCTCCCTGGCCATCCTGGCCGCCGTTGTTGCCGCCGTTGGTGCCGCCGTTGGTGCCGCCGTTGCTGCCGCCGTTGGTGCCGCCATTGGTGCCGCCGTTGGTGCCGCCGTTGCTGCCGCCATTGGTGCCGCCGTTGCTGCCGCCGTTGCTGCCGCCGTTGCTGCCGCCATTGGTGCCGCCGTTGCTGCCGCCGTTGCTGCCGCCATTGGTGCCGCCGTTGCTGCCGCCGTTGGTGCCGCCGTTGGTGCCGCCGTTGGTGCCGCCGTTGGTGCCGCCGTTGGTGCCGCCGTTGCTGCCGCCGTTGGTGCCGCCGTTGGTGCCGCCGTTGGTGCCGCCGTTGGTGCCGCCGTTGGTGCCGCCGTTGGTGCCGCCGTTGGTGCCGCCGTTGGTGCCGCCGTTGGTGCCGCCGTTGGTGCCGCCGTTGGTGCCGCCGCTGGTGCCGCCGCTGTTGCCGCCGCTGTTGCCGCCGTTGTTGCCGCCACCATTGCCGCCATTGCTGCCGCCGTTGTTGCCGCCGTTGTTGCCGCCACCATTGCCGCCATTGCTGCCGCCGTTGTTGCCGCCGTTGTTGCCGCCACCATTGCCGCCATTGCTGCCGCCACCATTGCCGCCATTGTTGCCGCCGCTGTTGCCGCCACCATTACCGCCATTGTTGCCGCCACCATTACCGCCATTGTTGCCGCCACCATTGCCGCCGTTGCCAGGGGTCGGGGTTGGATCGGGCGGAGGTGGGTCGCCGACAACGAAGTCGACGGTATCGGTGAGGGTATGGGACTGGTTTGTGTCGGGTTCGGTGTAGGTGACGGTGAGAAGGAGCGTGTAAGGGCCGGGTTGACAGCTTTTGTCTATGCGAAGAGGAAAAGCACCAAGCGTTCTCTCGGAATTGTAGAAGGAAGGCGCAAATATGCGAGCACTGTTAAACCCCTGCCTTTCGCAACTGTCTGCGTTGGTCCCACCGGGACCGCGGGTCAGCACGTCGATACGATATGTTACGGAAGTGAATGTGTCCTGATAATTACACTTGCCGTCATTGTTCTGATCATTGCAGGGGAAGTTTCGGAGGAGGAAGCCGGCATATAAGTAGTCTCCCGGCAGCACGGCGTAATCTATCAGATCAAAACCTATGATCGGGGAGGGGGATTGGGCGTGGGTTACCTGGGCGCGAAAGAAGGACGTTACGGTCAGGAGGCAGAAGAGCAGTGCGACCAGAATGGAAGTCGTTTTTCTATGTCGCATTCGACTCTACCTTACTACGCTCCTCACGGCGGGTTCAACTGCCATAGCTAATACCGAGAGGGCCACAAATCACGAAGTTTCACTTGCAGAGACCGGTGGAGTTGGCTCTGTCGCAGCGGCTTGATCATCCAGCGAACAGTCGATCCAAGCACTCGAGCTGCGCAACCGTTTCCGGTCAGTCCTTTCCACCTGAATATAGTCTCCTTTAAGGATCGACGAATGAAAAGTAAGGAAGGTTGCCATTCTTGATGACCTTTGTCCAAAGTGCCCGAATCCAGTTCCTTTTGTGTGCGCTGATCGGTGAAGACTGGTGTCAGTATGGGGTCAATCCAGGATGGATGCAGTTCCAGACAGAGGGGACCGAGGAACGCCAATCTGCGAGGCGGGATTCTTGTCTGTGCTGAAAGCCTTGCTTCAACCAATACAAGAGGCCCCCGCTGTCATTGACGCCAGAGGGGGCCTTTGGTATGCGCTCGCATCGTTGCGACGCAGATGGCTGTTCAGCTTGGAATGCTCGCTCAGTGCGGGCTGTCGGTCGAGCGCGGCGGCACTGCGGCGAGGCCTCCGCCTGCCTGCGTGGTCGAACTGTAGGTGCCGGCGACGCCGGGGTCGATCTCGACTTCGGCAACTTCGCGGCCGGCTGCGTTCGTGCCGCACCAGGCCGAGATGAAGCTGCTTCCGGTCAGGGTGCTGAAACTCAGGTACTTGGCGTTGGCGGTGGAGGCCGTCGCGGCCGGATTCATTGAAATGTAGACTGTCGTGTCGGTGCTGGCGCGGTGATAGAGACTGTACAGCTGCGTACAGGCGATGGCGTCCAGCCAGCTGACTTCAAGATCGACGCCGCCGGCTCGCGGGAGCGACAGATCGACCGTAATCGAACCGGTCAGCTGTGCAACTGTTGGCGACGGGGGATCTGTCACGGTGATCTGTATCAGTCCCGTCAGCGAGCCGCCAGCTACTTTTGTGAAGTCGCGGTATATCCAGGCCGGTTGGTCGAGGTCATCCAATTCCACCCGGTACCAGTCTCCCTGCGCGTTGATGCCGGTTATCATGGCCCAGGTCCCCTGCGGGATGGTCGTGAGTATGGCGTAGGTCAGGCCGGGTCCGGCGCGGGCATTCAGGAGCGCCGGTTGCGTGATCGCGGCTGGCAGCAGCGCCAGCTCCTCCTCGGTTACCCATTTGACACCGGCCAGCGAGCCGACCACGGTGGTCAGGTCCTGGAAGACCCAGACCAGGGTGTCGAGCCCTTCCAACTCGATCTGGAACCAGTCGTCATCCGGGTCGATGCCGAGGATGCGCCCCTGAGTGCCCTTGGGGACGACGCGGACGACGTCGTAGGTCAGGCCGGGGCCGGTGCGCACGTTCATGGTGATCGGCACGGTGATGGCCAGCGGCACTGAGCCGTCGTTGGCCGTGGCGGGCGTTCCGGTAATCTGCGCGATCTCAGCCGGCGTGTACCGTTTGACGCCGGCGAGCGAGCCGATCAGGGTTGTCAGGTCCTGGTAGATCCAGGCCTGGCCGACCACCCCTTCGATCTCCACCTGGTACCAGTCGTCGTCCGGGTCGAGGCCGATGATGAAGGCCTGTGTTCCCGCCGGCACGGTCGCGACGACGTCGCAGGCGAGAGCCGGACCATTACGCACGTTCATCTCGTCCGGCAGGGTGATCGCTATCGGCCTCTGTGATTGCTGTTGTGACGATTGCGGCGCGAAGTCGCCGACAGATGACTTGACCTGGTTGTTGCCTTGGCCGCCGTTGCCGCCCTGCCCGCCGTTGCCCTTACCACCGTTGCCGTTGCCGCCATTACCCTGGCCACCGTTGCCGCCGTTGCCGCCGTTGCCGCCATTACCCTGGCCGCCGTTGCCACCGTTGCCATCAACTGTCGGCGTTGCTGTCGCCGTCGGTGTCAGGGTCGGCAACTGCGGATCACGGGTCGCCGTTGCTGTCGGTGTCAGGGTCGGCAACTGCGGATCACGGGGCGCCGTTGCTGTCGGTGTCAGGGTCGGCAGTTGCGGATCACGGGTCGCCGTTGCTGTCGGTGTCAGGGTCGGCAACTGCGGATCACGGGGCGCCGTTGCTGTCGGTGTCAGGGTCGGCAGTTGCGGATCACGGGTCGCCGTTGCTGTCGGTGTCAGGGTCGGCAACTGCGGATCACGGGGCGCCGTTGCTGTCGGTGTCAGGGTCGGCAGTTGCGGATCACGGGTCGCCGTTGCTGTCGGTGTCAGGGTCGGCAACTGCGGATCACGGGTCGGCGTTGCCGTCGGTGTTAGGGTCGGCAGCTGCGGATCACGGGTCGGCGTTGGCGTGGCAGTGTGCGCAGGGGGCGGCTGTGTATCGCGGGTCGGCGTTGGCGTGGCGGTGTGCGCAGGGGGCGGCTGTGTATCGCGGGTCGGCGTCGGCGTGGCGGTGTGCGCAGGGGGCGGCTGTGTATCGCGGGTCGGCGTTGGCGTGGCGGTGTGCGCAGGGGGCGGCTGTGTATCGCGAGTCGGTGTCGGTGTCGCCGTCGGCGGTGGCGGTTGTGGCGGCCTGGGGGTCGGTGTCGGTGTCGCCGTCGGCGGTGGTGGCGGTGGCGGGCGTGTGTTGGTCGGTGTGGCCGTCGGCGGCCCCGCGCGGACTGTGAAATTCTCGGAATCGGACCAGGCCTCCACTTCTTCCCGGTTGGAACCCATCAGATAGACTTTCAGGGTGTACTCACCCACCGGGCAGCTCGGGGAAATCTGGTTTTGACCGTAAGGAATTGTTCTCGTAACTCTGTCCCCTCTGGAAAAGGACCGAGGCCCACCAATACCCCGTCCACCGCATTGAGCCGCTTGTTCGGGAGTGGTGTCGCCGCGTGGGCGCACCTCGCTAAGATGGTAACAGGGGTCAAGGAACGTTGTGCTGTGCTCGTTCACGGGAACCTTCTCGCATATCAGATCTTCACTTTGCAGGTTGCCGAAGGTGTATTGTGCAAAGAGTTGGTCGCCATGGTCGATGGTTGGGCCGCTTGACAGTCGGATACTCACTGTTGGTGGGCCAATGTTTTGGGCGTAGGCGATCTGCGCCCCGGGCGCGGAGATTGCGGCCAGGACGGCAAGCAACAATGCGCCCGCCCCGAGCAGGGAGACGATTGTGAGCTTGGTTCGCATTCGCAATGTTTTCACTTCTTACCGGCAAACTTTCCTGCAAAGCGCATAAGGCACAAACAGTTCATGGGACCCAGCCGTTGGCCTGTGCGCCGAAAGTGGAGCAGTTTCGGGGCAGGTTGCCGCTAGGGCAGGGATAAATGAATCCCGGCTGGCAGCCTGGCGAAGGGCTGAGCGTCGGATCGCAGTGCTTCGTGTGCGTTATGCGGTTGTCGGATAAAACGGGAGCGGGAAAATGAGCCGCTCGAATGACAGAACGGGTAAGGCGGGCGCCGGCGATAAGGATGAAACCGGAGGTACGCCTACTGGCTCGATGAGGATGTTGATCGGGGTCGTGTATCTACCTTGTCCCTACTAGTGCGGTCGTTTCGGTGGGTGACCGTCTGCGAATCACGTGCGGCCTTTTGTGAGCGCTGAAAACAGCGCCGCCTGGGGTTGGATGCAGTCACGCTGCAAAGGCCGCTTTGCTGAATTCTCAAACCAAGAAAGAAAATAATGAAAATGAACCCTTGCTTCGCCGCGTGGCGAGCGCAGGGATCAAAATCGTAGAACGGTACATCATCACTGTCAAACTTCTGAACGGGCCTCAGGGCGCCGGCAATTGGCGTGTGCGCGGCTGGATCGGAGGGTAGATTCACGCCGGCGGAGCGCCGGTTTCCAGTGTAATGGACTGGAGAATCGTTAGAATCGCGTAGCTAGGCAGCATTGCAGTTGGCGCGTTGAAGTCCGCACTCGAGCGGGCGTCCGTCTATATCATTGGTAGATCGTACATACATCGTTGATCAATCGTGAATGTGCCTTTTTGTTGTCCGATTCGGGACACCGGAAAATGGACCGATTCTGGTTCCATGGACCTACTCTTGCCGGTTGAAGGAACAGGTTATAGCGTCTAAGAAAATTTGGAATGCGTCTGGTTCAGAGAGGCAGGGAAACAGAGTCGATATTGGGGAGGCATGCAACCAATACAAAAAGCCCCCGCTGCCGTCGTTGACTGCGGGGGCCCTTTGGTTTGCGCTCGCATCTTTGCGATGCAGGAGGCTGTTCAGTTTGGGATGCTCGCTCAGCGCGAGCTGTCGTCTGTGTTCGGCGGCACCGCAGCGAGCCCGCCGCTGGTCGTCGTCGAACTGTAGGTGCCGGCCACGCTGGGATCGATCTCCACTTCGGCGACCTCGCGGCCCCCGGCCATCTGCCCGCACCAGGCCGAGATGAAGCTGTCCCCGCTCAGCGTGCTGAAACTCAGACTCTTGGAGTTGAGACTTGAGGCGGTGGCCGCCTGCTCCAATGAAATATAGGTGGTCGTGTCGGTGCCGGCGCGGTGATAGAGGTTGTACAGCTGCGCGCAGGCGCTGATATCGGTCCAACTGACATCCAGGTCGACCCCGCCAGCCTGCGGCAGCGACAACTCGACCGTGATCGAACCGGTCAACAGTCCAACCGTTGGCGACGAGCTTCCCCCAAACGCGATCTGGATCAGACCCGACAGCGAGCCGCCGGCTACCTTGGTGTAGTCGCGGAAGATCCAGGCCGGTTGGTCGAGGTCGTACAACTCCACCCGGTACCACTCTCCCAGCGGGTCGATGCCGGTGATCTTCGTCCACGTCCCCTGCGGGATGGTTGTGAGTATGTCAAAAGTCAGGCCAGGACCGGCGCGGGCGTTGAGGAGGGCAGGTTGCGTGATCGCAGCCGGCAGCAGCGCCAGCTCCTCCTGGGTTACCCATTTGACACCGGCCAATGAGCCGATTACGGTCGTCAGGTCCTGGTAGACCCAGACCAGCGTGTCCAGCCCTTCCAACTCGATCTGGAACCAGTCGTTGTCGGGGTCGATGCCGAAGATGCGGCCTTGCGTGCCCTCGGGCACTATCCCCACTATGTCATAGGTCAGGCCGGGACCGGTGCGTACGTTCATCGTGATGGGCACGGTGATGGCGAGCGGCACTGAGCCGTCCGCGCCCGGCGTGCCCAGCAGTTGCGCGATCTCTTGCAACGTGTACAGTTTGACGGCGGCCAAGGAGCCGAGCACGGTGGTCAAGTCCTGGTAGACCCAGACGCGGGTGTCGAACCCTTCCAACTCGATATGGAACCAGTCGTTGTCGGGGTCGATGCCGTAGATGTAGCCCTGCGTGCCCGCCGGTACGGTCGTGACGATATTATAGGTCAGGCCGGGGCCGGTGCGCACGTTCATCAGCTCCGGTATGGTGATAGCCAGGGGCGCGGTGCCGTCTCCGGCCGGCGTGCCGGTCGTCAACTGCGTTATCTCGAGGGCGGTGTACTGTTTGACGCCAGTCAGCGAACCGACCAGTGTTGTCAGGTCCTGGTAGATCCAGACGCGGCCTTCTATGCCGGTGATCTCCACCTGGTACCAGTCATCGGTCGGATCGATGCCGACGATGGTGGCCTGCGTGCCGGCCGGCACGGTGGTGACGATGTCGTAGGTCAGCCCCGGGCCGGTGCGCACGTTCATGATTTCGGGCACGGTGATGGCCAGCGGCGCCTGCGTCTGCGGTTGCGACGTTTGCGGCAGGGGCGTCGCGTAGCTGATAAATGACTTGACACCGACATTGCCCTGGTTGCCCTGGTTGCCTTGGTTGCCCTGGTTGCCTTGGTTGCCCTGGTTGCCTTGGTTGCCTTGGTTGCCCTGGTTGCCTTGGTTGCCTTGGTTGCCCTGGTTGCCCTGGTTGCCTTCGTTGCCGCTGGTGCCTTCAACTGTAGGCGTTGCTGTCGCTGTTGGCGTCGCTGTCGGGTCGCCATCGTTGATTAAACCACCGCGCTGTGATGCTGTCGGCGTCGCGGTTGGTGTGGCGGTTGGGTCGTCACCGCCCTGATTGCCGTCGTTACCGCCGTTGCCTTCAACTGTAGGCGTTGCTGTCGCTGTTGGCGTTGCTGTCGCTGTTGGCGTTGCTGTCGCTGTTGGCGTTGCTGTCGCTGTTGGCGTTGCTGTCGGCGTTATTGTCGGCGTCAATGTTACTGTCGGCGTCGATGTTGGCGTCGCAGTCGGCTGCGGCTGCGGCTGCGGCTGTGGCTGTGGTTGGGGGCGTTGCCGTCTAGGCGGTGACGTCGGTCTAGGCGTTGGCGTCGGCGTTGACACGGAGACATGGAAAATTTCAGTGTCGATACACTCGGCGCCTGGGTCATCGCAGGAGGAATGCATTAGCTTGAGTTGAATTTTGTAGGAGCCAGGCTCGCAATCTGAACTGATACGATAAGAAACAGAACCGTACGTCTTCCAATGCCTGTAAAATCCATCAATGGTCCGGGAAATTATACCAGTCTCATACCCCGAAAATTCGCAACTTTCTGTGGGACCACCGTTTGAATCTAGAACCTCGTATTCGTAAGCGAGGCCGGCGGCGAAGTTGTCTTCGTAGTTACATAGACTCTGATCAGGGTTTTCTTGGCAGGGCATACCGTGGAAGAGAGCGCCGAAACTCAAGTATCCTCCCGGCTCCACGGTTGTGTCCAACAGGGAGACCTCCACATACGGACCGTGGTCCCCATGCGGCGGATTGACGGAGGCATTGGCGACCTGCGAACGGAACGCGATGATAGCGGCCAGGGCACAAAGCAGCAGCGCGCCCGTCCCGACCACAGTGACAATTGATACTTTGGTTCGCATTCGCATTGTCTTTAACCCTCTTTCCTATCGGCGAGCTTGCCTGCCATAAAACATAAAAGAATGAACGATTCCATTGGATCCTGTCGATGGAGCGTTCGCCGATTTCGGAGGCGGTTCGCGTGCTGTTGCCGCTGGCTCCGGGTCATGCGGAGATGCGACGACAGACGCTTAAAGACCCGCACTGCGAATCAAGTGCATTTCAGTCAGTTATGAAGTTGTCAGATGATTAGGGGAGCGGGAAGATAAGCCGCTCGAATAACACAACGCGTGCGGCGCATACCGGCAATGAGAATGAAGCCGGACGGACGCCTGGCGCGTTAGAGAGGATGTGGATCGGGGTCGTGCATCGACCTCGTCCGCAACCGCGTGGGTGCTTCTGCTGACGGCGGTTTTTGTGTGATGGCTGCGCGCGCATGTACGCCGACTATGACGCAGTCTGTGCTGCATGCAGTCATACCGCTGTGGCCGCCTTGCTGTATTTTCGAACCGATAAACAATAAAATGAATGCGTCCATGTTTCTCCACGCGAATGAAGGGATTAAAATCGTAGATCGCTATATCGTCACTGTCAAGGTTCAGATCCGAACTTCAGGAGCCGAAATATAGCGTGTGCGCGGCAGGATCAGAGGGCTAATTTTGGCCGGCAGAGGGCCGGTTTCCAGTGTAGCGGACTGGAGAATCGTTAGAAAGGCGTAGGTATAGGGCATGGCAGCCGGCACGTCAGCGTCCGCGCATGAGCAAGCGTCCGTCTATTTCATTGGTAGATCGTATACGGATCGTAGATCAATTCTTAATGCGCTTTCTTGGGTGCCTTGACCATACAGATTTGCGGGGAGACATGAGGGAATGTGAGGGGCGCCAATACGGTTGGTCTGTCATGTGCGGAGGGGGTGATCAGGACTGTCGCTGGGCGCGGTGGCGGTGCCTCTCTTGGGTGATATTGAACGGTGGGGTGAAATCGTTTATCATCCTCGCAGCCGCTGCCTGAACTATGGGACATACAGTTGCGCGGTGGGCTGTGTTAAAGGCGGCGGAGAGCGGAGCTACCCCCGGGAGGGATGATTATGGGTGACTGTAGATACTGCGGGAAGTCTGCCGGCTTCCTGCGCAAGGAGCATAAGGAGTGCGCGGCGGCGCATGCGCGCGGGCTGGACAGTATTCGGGAGGTATGTGTGGAGGCGGCGCTGCACGGGGTCGACGTCAACCGGCTGCCCGACAGGGTGCGGTCGATCGGCGCGGCCGCTTATATCGACACGT
This sequence comes from Caldilineaceae bacterium, assembly GCA_963662575.1. Lineage (GTDB taxonomy): Bacteria > Chloroflexota > Anaerolineae > Caldilineales > Caldilineaceae > Bin5. The sequence goes on along the minus strand of OY759723.1, from coordinate 1,632,948 downwards.
CGGAGGGGGCGATGGCGGCGACGTTGGCGCAGGGTTGGGGCCATGCCGTCAAGGCGGCGATGGATGATCATTTCCTCTCCAACGAGGAAAAGCGGGGGCTCAACCGCTACCGCGCGCTCCACAATCTCAGCGCCCACCATCTCGACGATGGCGGGCACTTTACGCTGTTCAGGATGATGAACCTGCTCAACGCGCTGAGCGAGCACGGCGTTGTGCCGCGGTTCGACCGGCGCGCGGTGCGGCCGCCCTTCAACCTTATGAAGAGTGAGGAGCTGCTGTGGCTGTTCGGCGGCGCAGATTACTTTGAACAGGTGACCCAGCGGGAGTTTCGAGGGGGATCATTAGGCGTGAGTTTCCGCGTGGCCAAGGGCGTCTACATCCGGCCGGGCGCGTTTCGCGGCCGCTCGGTCGAATCGAGTTCGATGAAGCATACCGATTCGGGCGTTCTCGGGATCACGACCAAGCATATTTATTTTAAGGGGAACAGCAAGAGCTTCCGGGTGAGGCTGGAGAAGATCGTTTCATTCGATCCGTACCGGGATGGGCTGGGCATCATGCGCGACACGGCGCGGGCCAAGCCGGAGATATTCAGGATGGGCGAGACGGATGCCTGGTTTTTGCTGAACATCATCGACGCGGTGATGAGCATGGACAGTGTGACGCTGCCGAAGGCGGGCGCGCCGACGCTGGACGATATTGTGGACGGGGAACTGGATTGAGTGTTGGAAGGAGGGTATGCAGATGAATAGACTTTATCTCACATTCGAATTACAGCGCTTCCGTGCTATATTTGGCCCACGGCAGGAGCGAACGAGATAGGGGCTTTCCCTTTTTAATAGCAGACTCGCAGCAGAGAAGGCGCCCCGTAACAGGAGGGCAGAAACCATGGCCACATCCGACACATATGATCATTTGGGGGACCCCGAACCCGCCCTCATTCGGGGCCGGCTCCGAAACGTTGACCTGAAGCAGGGGACAGCCACACTCGATGCCTACATGGATGACTCAGTACCCTTGCGGTTCGACGCCGCTTTGGCGGAAGACATGCTCCAACTGGAAACCAAACATGTCCGGGTGGATGGCAGGGGTTGGATCAGTGACGAGGACGAATGGATCGTCATTAACATAGAAAAAATAGTGCCAACGTCGTCCGAGGTGCGCACAGTCGAGGAGATTCTTAACGATCCCAACCCGAAACTCTTCGACCCCGATACAGTCGTCACGGCCAGTGAGCCTTTCGACGTGGATGAGTTCCTGCGTGTCATCTATGAGGGCCGCGGGCGAGAGTGGGGGAAACCGTCAGACCGATAGTCCTGGATTCCAGCGTCGTCTCCTACATCTTCAACCGCGATCCCATCTCCCGCTATTATGTAGAACGACTGCGGGGCAACCGGCAGTACATTTCGTTCCAGACGCTTAAGGAAGCCTGGTACGGAGCGCATAGCCGCAGTTGGGGTGCAAGGCGGTTGAGGGAACTCACAAACCATCTCGAACGATATGAGATCATCTGGCCAGACACTGACTTGGTGGAAGTATGCGCCCGCTTGCGCGCTGAACGAAGGACCGCTGGGCGTGAGTTGAACATGGCAGACGCCTGGATCGCCGCCACCGCCATCTTGTTAGACTGCTCCTTAGCCTCCCATGACAGTCACTTTGTGGGGATTCCCAGTCTTCAACTGATCAGAGCGCCAACTCCGTAATCACCCTTAACGAACGCGAGACACTCCAACCCGCCGGCCGGTTTGCGCCTTACCCTGTTAGGGCGTATGATTGCGCGGCGAATTAAACAGTTTAGTAAACGCGTTACCGACTGCAATTGGCACGGGCCGGAAACGCGTGAAAGGAACACTTACTACACGTGGCTGCGCAAAAGCGGGCCGAGAATGAACTGCGCCCGGTCCAATTCGAACTCGATTATATTCTGCACCCGGAAGGCTCTGTGCTGATCAGCATGGGGGATACGAAGGTATTGTGCAACGCGACGGTGGAGGAACGTTTGCCGCGCTGGCTGCACCGTTCGTCGCACCGCCACGGTTGGGTGACGGCGGAGTATGCGATGCTGCCGCGCAGCACGCACCAGCGGGTCGATCGCGAGACGCTGCGGCCGAAGGGGCGCACGCAGGAGATCACGCGGCTGATTGGCCGCAGCCTGCGGGCGGCGGTCGACCTGGACAGGCTGGGCGAGCGCCAGATTATTGTTGACTGCGATGTGATCCAGGCGGACGGGGGCACGCGCACGGCGGCAGTTACCGGCGGCTACGTGGCGCTGGCGCTGGCGATCAAGCGGCTGGAACGCAGGAAAAGGGCCAAACCGGGCACGCTCATCCACCAGGTGGCTGCGGTCAGTGTCGGCATCCTCAACGGCAAGGCTTTTCTGGACCTCGATTACCAGATGGACCAGAACGCGGATGTCGATTTTAACGTGGTGATGACGGACAGCGGTGAATTCGTCGAGGCGCAGGGCACGGCAGAGGGTGAGCCGTTCAGCAAAGGTGCGTTCAACGCGATGCTGCTGCTGGCGGAGATGGGCATAGGGGAACTGCACCGCATGCAGAAGAGCGCGCTTGCGGAGGCGGGATATGGACTGCAGTAGTCAGTGGTCAGTGGTCAGTGGTCGGTGATTCGTAACAGCGTGGACGGAATTCAAGATAGGGGAATCGAGTGGTGAGCAAGAAGAGGAAACGGGTGACATTGCGGGATGTGGCGCGCCAGGCAGGCGTATCCCCGACCGCGGTATCGTTTGCTTACAATGCCCCCCACCAGTTGAGCAACAGCACGCGCGAACATATTCTCGACACGGCTGAGAATCTCGGCTACCAGCCTCATCCTGTCGCCCGCACACTGGCGACAGGCCGTACGAACGCAATTGGTCTGCTGGTGCCCACCAGCCTGAACTGGATGTTGCATGATCCTCTCTTCACGCATTTTCTGGGTGAGGTGGGCGCGGCCTGCGACCGGGAGGAGAAGCGTATTCTGCTGGCGTCGATGCATGAGTCATGGCGCGGCGACTCGCCCCCGAGCAGCGAAGCGATGGCGCCGTCTACGTGGCTGGCCTCGATTGCGGCGGACGGTTTCCTGATGTTCTTCATCGACAGCGCCCACCCTGTGACCGAAGCGGTGCAACGGTCGCTGCGCCCGATCGTTCTGCTCGACAGCGCGGACAACATTCAGGCGCCGACCTTCAACATTGACGATCACGGCGGCGCGTATGCGGCGGCGCAGCATCTTCTGGCAAAGGGGCACCGTCAGTTTGCGATCGCGACGATGACACCGCGCCGCGACGGGGTGGTGATTCCTACTATCGAACGCAGGGTGCGGGGATTTTCGGAGGCGGTTGCGGAGGCCGGCCTGCCGCCAGCGGCGGTGCAGATCGTGCATGCGCGCGGCGTGCCTTCGGCGGGGCACCAGTCGTTCCAGAATATCTGGCAGTTGCGGAGGCGGCCGACAGCGGTCTTTTGTGTAAGCGATGTGCGTGCGTTGGGGATTCTGAGCGGGGCGCGCAAGGAGGGGATTTCGGTGCCGGACGATCTGGCTGTGGTTGGTTTTGGCGACTTGCCGGATGCGAGCGTGTCAAGCCCGCGGCTGACGACGGTTCACCGCGATATAGACAGCCAGCCGCGGTTGGCGATTCGCACTCTTTTTCAGTTGATCAACGAGCAGATCAATGAGGGAGATCTGGATTCGCCGCATATAAGCGAGACGCGGCTTGTGATCCGCGAGAGCAGTTAGGACTGCAGTTTTTGGTTTTTGGTTTTTGGTTTTTAGTAACCCCGCTGGTACGCGGCAGTTTTCTGGAAGGGCCGCGGAGAACGGCAACGGCAACATCCTTTTGTCCACGAAGGGCCACTAAGGACCACGAAGAACGGCAACGGCAACACCTTTTGTCCACGAAGGGCCGCGAAGGGCCACTAAGGGCCACGAAGAACGGCAACGGCAACATCCTTTTGTCTACAAAGGGCCACTAAGGACCACGAAGAACACCTCTTTTTCATCCACGAAGGGCCGCTAAGAACACCTTTTTCCACGATGGGGCACTCAGACTCCTTATGCATGCCGCCATTCAGGCTGGTGGGTTCCGTCTGCAGTGGAGGAAGGGGGCTAGCAGCGACGATGGCGGATGGCTGCGGCGCGGGTTTTGGAGGGGGGCGTTGCGGGGGGTGTCCCCCCGCACAAGGGAGGGCCGTAGGCCCGACCGTCAAAAAAGGGCGTAGCCCCTGGGGGCGGCGGGGGTTTGCCGACGACAGCCCTGACCCGCAGCTGTTCGCGGGGCAGGGTGCGCAGGGCCGCAGCTGTTCGCGGCCCGGAGCCGCCGGAGGGCGTCCTCGCCCGCAGGCGTACGTATGGGATTTGGAATCGTGAGAAATGCCTTTGCGCGGGTCGGTCAGAGGCGAGGGCGGCGCAGGTGTGGGCGGTTTAGCGGGCGGTGACTGTGGGCCATGGTTCGCCGTTGCCGGGGCGGCCCAAGACGGCGCCGATGTCATCGCCGCGGCGGACGTGATAGTTGGGGATGTTGGACAGGGCCAGCTCGTGGGTCAGTTCCTGGTAGGGCTCTTGCCCGCCGAAGGTGGAGCCGTCGACGACAACGGCGACGCTATGCACGCCGCGGCGGCGGATCTCGCGCAGGGCGCGCACCCAGGCGGGGTCGGGGTCTGCGGTGATTGCGAGAATCATGTCATTGCGATTGAGGCGCACGCCTTCGGTGACGAGCAGCTGATCGAAGGAGATGCTGCCCTCGGCTGACACGATTGCGAGGGCCTCCAACATTTTGCGCATCTGGCGCTCGCCGCGGTCGATCTGCAACAGGTATCGTTGACTGTCCTGCCAAACCAGGCCGACAGCCCGGTTGCGCAACAGAAAGTAGCGGGCAATACTTGCTGCTGCGGTAACAGCGTACTCGAGCGTGCTGGGCGCCAATTCCAGAGCGTCGCCGCGTTTGTGGCTGCTGAGGCCAAAGACGCCGGCCTCGGGGGGGGACAGTTTCCACGGCAGGCTGTGCGCCGCGCCCCTGTTCAGATCGAGAAAGAGCCAGATATCGGCCGACGGGTCCAATTCGAACTCTCTGGTCATGAGGCGGCCGGTGCGGGCGGTGGTTAACCAGTGGATGCGGTTGAAGCTGTCGCCGGGCGCGTATTCGCGGATGCCGGAGACATTGGTTGTGAGGTATTGGGCGCGGCGGTTGAGGGCGTCGCCGCCGGCCAGGTCGGCGGCGGGTGGTTGAAAGGCGGCAAGGGTGACGGTGGCGGGATAGACGATCAGGTCGCTGGTCTGGGTCAGGGTCTGGTTGATGGAGAAGAGGCCCAAGGGGTCACCGCTGAGGAGGCGCATGGGCCCGAGGCGGTAGAAGCCGCGTTGCTGGCAGTAGGTTCGCACCTGCCAGCGATGACGGGAACGGCCTTGCAGATGGCTGACGACGCGGCTGGCGCCATGGAAGGGCACGGTCGAGAAGTCGCGCACTTCGAGCCACAGTTTGGGCAGCCGTCCCTGGTTGCGGACTTCGAAGCTTTCTTCAAAGTGCTGGCCGACCTGGCTGCGGCGGGCGCGGGTATGGCGATTGATATGAATGGCGCGGGTGCTGTTCCACGACCAGACATAGCTGAGCGCGAGGATGCCGCTCAACAGATAGGCGAGGTTGAAGGCGAGGGGGCGCCCGCTATTCAGCGCAAAGATCCAGGAGCTGATCAGGGCGGTGAGCAGGAAAAGGAGTCGTGAAGACATGAACGGCAGTTTTGGTCTTTAATTTTCAGTTGTCGGCATCATTCCGCTCGTTGCTGCGGAGCAGTTGCCAAAGGCCAGGGATATGGACTGAAGGCTTGAAAACTTCGGTAGGCGTTCAGCGGGATCCGACACGGCTGCCGGGCACGGGTGTATGGGCAAGGGCGTCTTCAATCACCTGGGCGGCGTCGACATTTTTGATGCGCGCCGACGGGCTGACGATCAGGCGGTGGGCAAGGGTCGACTCGGCGAGGAGCTTGATGTCATCGGGCAGCACATAGTCGCGTCCATCGATTGCGGCCCAGGCGCGGGCGGCGCGGAAGAGCGCCAGGCTGCCGCGGGGACTTGCGCCGAGATATACGTCGGGATGATCGCGGGTGGTGGAGACAAGGTCGACGATATACTCTTTTACGCTATCGTCGACATACATATCGCGCACCGCGCTCTGGGCCTGAGAGAGTTCCTCGACAGAGACGGTAGTCTCCAGATTTTCGATCGGGTGCATGAGGGCCTGCAGGCCCATGATGTTGATCTCGTGCGCCTTCGAAGGGTAGCCGACTCGAATGCGCATGAGGAAGCGGTCCACCTGCGCCTCGGGCAGGGGGAAGGTGCCCTCATATTCGATGGGATTCTGGGTGGCCAGCACCATAAATGGCCGCGCCATCTGATAGGTGGTGCCATCGACGGTGACCTGGCGCTCCTCCATCGCCTCGAGAAGAGCGGACTGGGTTTTGGGGGTGGCGCGGTTGATCTCGTCGGAGAGAACGATTTGCGCCATGATGGGGCCCGGCCGGAATTCGAATTCGAGGTCTTTCTGATTGAATACGCTGACACCGGTGACATCGCTGGGCAGCATGTCGGGCGTAAACTGAATGCGGCGATAGGTGCTGCCGACGGTGCGGGCGATGGCCCGCGCCAACATTGTTTTGCCGACGCCGGGTACATCTTCAATGAGCAGGTGGCCTTCGCACAGCAAAGCCACTATGGTCATGCGTATCTCCCGCTCCTTGCCGATGATGACCTGCTCGACGTTTGCAAGGATGCGCTTGGCGACGTCTTGCACTTCTTGCATGGGGTTTTCCTCTTGTCAGTGGTTCATGGCGAGTGGTTCGTGGTCACCAGGGTTCTCGCCGCTGTGAAAGCGCCCTCTGGCCATGCACGCTCACTGAGGAGACTGCATAGTGGCCAGATTAATTGATTATGGCGCATATTGTGGGCAGACGGGTGTACGGCAGGCTCCAAAGTCGCTGAAATCGAAGATGAATTATGCGATTTACACGGGACAAGGCTGAAATGTGGCTCTTCCGCATTACCATATTCGGATGCATCAGTTATGCAGTTTACAGCACCTATGGGTAGTTGGACAATCTATCGGCAGGCGCAAACGTTGGTGGGGGGTTGCGTTTTTGGATAACTTCTCAGCTACATACAGTGTTTGTCTTGACCTGCCTTTCCTCCCCGCCGCCATGCAGGCTACCTGATGGCGTATGCGGTTGGCAGCGGCCGCGTTGGTTGAGCGGCACTGCTGGTATGACGCCGTAAGGTCGCTGAGGAATGTTTTTGGAGGGGGGCGTTGCGGGGGCGCAGCCCCTGCACAAGGGAGGGCCGAAGGCCCGACCGCCCAAACTGCAGTGGTCAGTGATCAGTGATCAGTGGTTAGTGAGAAACGCTTTCGCTCGCCCAATTGAGGCTTGCGAATTGCCTGTGGGTGAGAGGCTGGGGGTACATATGGGTGGCTGAAAGGGCGCAACAGAACGACAGAAAAATTTGGGATGCGCCCGATTTTGCCTGTGGCTAGCCAGTGGCGGTGAACCGCTGTATAATTCCCCTTTATGGATTTGCACGCTTATCCCCGCCCTGCAGATGATACAGGTATCGGTATCCACTGGTGCGCCGGTGATTGCGCGGCGGCGCCCGAGATGGTGGAAGGATTCTGGCTGCGGGAACTGATCGAGCTGGGCGTCAAGTGGGTAAAGATCGCGGGCCAGCGCGAGGCGTTGCCGTTGGCGCAGACGCTGCTGGCTGGGCAGATCATGCCTATCGTCCAGATCGTGCGGGAGGCGGCGGGGCCGGGTCTGCTCTCGGCCAGGGAATTGGAAGCCGTGGAGCAGCTGGTCGAGGCGGGCGTGCGCTACTTTGAATTTGACAGCGAGCCGGACGGGGCCGCTTTCTGGGGGCAGGAGAGGCTGCCGGCCGATGCGCTGGCGGTGACGGCGCAGACGGCGGCGGCGAATATGGAGGCGATTCTGGAGCGGGGGGGGATGCCGGCGATCCCCGCGCTGACGCCGGAAGGCGACTGGCAGCTGGTCGAGGAGATTGGGCGCGCGGGCGGCGATGCGCTGTTCGACAAGCCGATCTGGCTGGCGATCCACAACTATTCGAGCAACCGCCCCCCGCATTACCCTGAAGACGCAGTCCATCGAGAGGGCGCGCCGCTTGCGCGCGAGTTCTACCTTGCCCTGGCGGCGGAGGCGTGGCAGGGAGATTCGTGGCAGGACCGGCCACTGGCTGAGATCAACGACCTGCGGCGCCAGCTGGCGGAGATAGCGGACCAGCCGGCGGCTGATGACGACGCTCCTATCGACTGGCGGGCGAAGCTGGCGGCTGCGTTGGCGAAGCCGTCTGCCAGCCAACCGCCGCCGGAGTTGCCGTCGGAGTTGCCGCCACAGGGCGTGCATTGGCGCGCATTTGAACGCCTGAACGATGCGGTGGTGGGGTTGATTGGCCGCAGTCTGCCGATCCTTTCGACAGCCAACGGCTATCTGATCAACGAGAGCGCGGACCCGCGTTACCCGGCGACGACACCTACGCTACATATGGCGCAGACGCTGGAGATCTGCCGGGCGATGATGGGGACCAGCCGCCATACGCCGCCGGCGCCGGACTATTATTTCTGCACGGCCTTCTGGTTGCTGGCGCATGAAGCGCTGCAGGGCGAAGGCTCGGTTGACGAGCAGAACGCCTGGTATAGCCCGCTGCATTTGGCGCAGAGGCGAGAAGAGGGTGCGGAGGAAGACGGAGAGGGAGAGCTGCTTTCGCTGCCTGGGGGGCGGGTTCCGGTTCCCGAGACGTTCGGCTGGTCGACGCTGCCGATCGTTCCGCTGCTCAAGGCGGAACCGAAACGGCCAAGAGGGCAGGAAGGGCAAGAAGAGAGTGCGGCTCAGGCTGCGGTCATCACGGCGCGCAACGGACTGCGGCCAACGGGGGAGGGCGTGTTGAGTGGTAAGGTGCGGGGAGGAGCCGGCGCGCATGTTCGCCTTACGCACAGCGACGGATTCGCTTACGAATCGATCGCGAGACAGAGCGGCGTTTACCGTTTTGTCAATCTGCCGACGGGCCGCTATAGCGTGGAGGTGACGGACCCTGCCGGCAGCCGTGTAGACGCGATCGATCTGGCGCCGGCGCAGGAGGCGGCCTGCGATCTGGCGGCCTACGGCTGGGGCTTTGAGGTGGAGCAGCGGCCTGTGGCGCGCGGCGGCATGCTGACCTGCAATATGGAGGTTTTGCCGAGCGACGATGCCCGGCCGCCGGCGCTACGCATCAGCGACAGCGAACAGAAGAGTTGGGTTGTTCCGCTGGCGCGAAGCGTGGAGACGCAGACGGCGCATTGCGAGATGGGGCCGCTGCCGGCCGACAGCTACCGGCTGGAGGCGCTGGGGCTGCCGAACAGCGGGTCAACGCCTGTGCAGTGCCAAGTGGCGGTCGACCGGGAGATGGCGACCAGTGTACTTTTTGTCTATTCGTATGATGAAAAGAAGGCGGTCCCGCAGGAGTCGGTCATCAGCGGCACTGTGGAGAGTGGGAAGGGCTGCATTGTGCGGTTGCGGGCTGCGGAGCCGGGTGGGGGGCCCAGCGAGCGTTTCGCCGAAGTGGACGAGAACGGCCGATATGTTTTCAGCGGGCTGCCGGCCGGCACCTATTATGTGGATGTGAAACAGAGGCGGTTGCTGCACTGTCCCCGCCCGCTTGTTTTGGATGGGCGCAACCAGCCGGGTTGCGATCTGCTGCTGCTGGCGGAAGAGGTGCTGGCCGCGCCGCCGGAACCGGCGTTGCTGCAAGGTGAAACTGAGCCGGTCACGGCTGCTGTGGATGCGCGCGATAATAAACCGTTAGGAGGCGCGCAGGGTTCGCGACAGGTGACGCTGCTGGACGCGCAGGGGCAACGCTATGTGACGCAGGTGGAAGCTTCGGGCGCGTTCAGGTTCGACAGCCTGACGGCCGGGGACTACGACCTTTATGCCGACGGTTTCGGCCGGCGCGGGATTCATCTGGAGGCGGGCGACCGGCTCAGCATTCAGCTATGGCAGACGGAGGACGGATGGAGCCAGCACACGCGCAACCGGACGGATGCTAGCGCTGCCGGCATGATCTGCGTGCAGTGGGTGGAGCGGCCCGATCTGATGGTTACGGTGGTGGGCGCGGATGGCGGTGTGGAAGAGCGCGAGGCCGAAGAGGAAGGCGGGGAAGAGGATGCCGGGGAGGCAAGCGAAGCCGAGACGCCCTACCGCGCCGAGTTCGGGCCATTTCCGCCGGGTGCATATCTGATCCACTGCCTGGAACTGGAGATCAGCGTCGAAGTGGAATTGGCGGCGGAAGAGGCGGCGGTGGTTACGTTTATGCGGGGCGGGTTTTTTAGTTTTTAGTTTTTGGTTTTTTTATAACCCCAGAAGAGCTATGGCGGCGCCGGCGGAGATCGAGGTCCTCGGTCAGGAGAGTCACGCGGGGCGCTGCCTGTGCTTTCAGGCAGAGATGCGATGATGAGAACAAGCATGCCGGTGGCGGGCGCGCCTGCCAACAAGGGGCGGAGAAGGTCGGCCGCCCACATTTTCCTCCTTTTTCTTTCTCTCCTGGGCGCGGCGCTTCTTTGCGTCAGTTGCGGGAACGGATCTGGGGATGACAGCGCTGCGGGCGAAGCGGAAAGGGCTGCCACTGCGGTCACGGCCACCGCTTCCAGACCGATTTTGCGGTGGATGGGGCCGGCGTTTGTGCGCCCGGTGGATAGGGAGATCGTTGCACGGTGCGGCCAGGAGGTCGGGATGGCGATCGAACTGCTGCCGGCGCCTGCGAATCCGGTGGACCGGCTGGGGCTTTACCGTCAGTTTCTGCCGGCGGAGTCGGACGACATTGACCTGATCGACTTTGACGTCGTGTGGTCGGGGATGCTGGCGCCGCATCTGCTTGACCTGAAGCCGCATCTTTCGGCGGAGGAACAGGGCCAGTATTTCGCTATCTATTTGGAGAATAACAGCGTCGGCGACGCGCTGGTCGGTTTGCCGCAGACGGGCGACATCGGGCTTCTGTACTACCGGACGGACCTGCTGGAGAAGTACGGGTTCGGAGGGCCGCCGGCGACGTGGAGCGAGTTGGAGGAGATGGCGGCGGCGATCCAGGCGGGGGAACGGGGCGAGAATGCGGAGTTCTGGGGATATGTGTGGCAGGGCAATGTTTACGAGGGTCTGACGGTCAATGCGCTGGAGTGGCAGGCGAGTATGGGGGGCGGTCTGATCGTTGACGCGGACGGGCGCCTGGCTGTGGACGACGGCGCGGGGGCGGAGGCGCTCGACAGGGCGGCGGCGTGGGTGGGCGAGATCAGCCCGCCGGAGGTGACGGTCTTCCAGGAGGAGGATGGACGCTGGATGTTCCAGAACGGCAATGCGGCCTTCATGCGCAACTGGCCATATGCGTATGGGCTGGGCCAGGCGGAAGGCAGCCCGATCCGCGAAAAGTTCGGCGTGACGCGCCTGCCCAAGGGGGATGGCGCGGACGCGAGACACGCCAGCGTTATTGGGGGGCAGCAGATCGGGGTCAGCCGCTACAGCCGCAACCCGGATGCGGCGGCGAATGCGGCCCGCTGTCTGACGGACGCGGCGGCGCAACGGCGACGGGCGCTGGCAGACGGCACGCCGCCGGCGATCGCGGGGCTGTACGATGATGCGGATGTGCAGGCGCGGATTCCGGCTGCGGCGCAGATTGCGGAGAGCCTGGCTGAGCACGCGGTGGCGCGGCCGGCGGCGATGACAGGCGGGCATTATACTGAGATCTCGCTTGTTTACTTCATTGAGGTGAACCGGGTGCTGACGGGCGAGCAGAGCGGGGCGAGCGCGGTGGCGCGGATTGGGGAGCAGATTTCGGCGTGGGTGGAGTGAGTGGCGGCGGTGGCCGGTACGCCGCGGCTAGGGGCCCGCATTGGGTCGCGCCAACTGCTTTGTCCATTCGACGAGGACAAGCAGCGCGAACAGCGGCAAGGCCGCCATGCGGCGCCAGCGCCATGGTTGGCGGGCGAGGCGGTATAGCCATTCGAGGCCGAGGCGGCGCAGCCAGTGCGGGGCGCGGGGGGTGATGCCGGCGACGAAGTCGAAGGCGCCGCCGATGCCGAGGGCGACGGCGACCGGCAGCTCCTCTTTGTGCTGGTGAATCCAGATGTCCTGGCGGGGATGGCCGTAGGCGACGAAGAGGAGATCGGCGCGCGCGGCGGTGAGATGCTGGCGGATCTGCGGCCAGTCGGCGTCGGCGGGTGAGCCGCCGTAGGTGCCGGCGACTGGGAGACCGGGGTAGAGGCGGGTCAGTTCGGCGGCGGCGCGTTCGGCTACGCCGGGGGCGGCGCCGAGGAAGAAGACGCGCCAACCCTGCGCGGCGGCCCGTTCGCAGAGGCGGTAGATACCGTCGGAGCCGGTTACGCGTTCGTTCAGGCGTACTCCGGCCAGGCGCGCGGCCCAGAGCACGCCGATGCCATCGGGTGTGCGCAGGTCCGCTGCTGCCAGCACCTGTGCAAAGGCGGGATTGCGACGCGCCCCCATGATGAATTCGGGGTTGACGGTGCAGACCTGGCGGGTGGACTGCGAGGGATGAGAGGCGGAATCTTCTCTGGTTTCGACCTGCGCTCGCGATTGCGCGATCCAGGCGCTGATGCGATCAAGGGTTTGCTGGAAATCGACGCAGTCGACGCGTACGCCCAGAATCTGTATTGATGCCCACTCCTGCTGCCGCGGAGAGCTCATTTTTTGGCGGCGGCCTCTTCAAGTACGGCCAGCGTCTCGCGGGCGGCTTTTTCCCAGGAAAAACGTTTGACATTTTCATAGCCTTTGGCGATCAGCTCCTGGCGCAGGGCTTCGTCCTGGCTGAGGCGCAGCATGGCCGCGGCGATGTCGTCGACATCCTCGGGGTCGACGAGCAGGGCGGCGTCGCCGGCGATTTCGGGCAGGGCAGAGTTTTTGGCGCACATAACGGCGACTCCTGTGGTTTGGGCTTCGAGTACGGGCAGACCGAAGCCCTCGAATAGGGACGGGAAGGCAAAGAAGAGCGCTTTTTCCATCAAGGCGGCGACGGCGGTGTCGGGCAGATAGCCGGGGAAGTGGACGCGGCCGGCCAGTCCGCGGGCGGCGGCATGGCGCTCGTACTCCTGGCTGAGCCGGCCGCGGCGGCCGACCAGGACGAGGTCCCAACCGATTTGGTGCTGCTGTGTGAGGCGAGCGAAGGCGTCGATGAGGCGCAGCAGATTTTTGCGGGGCTGGATGGTGCCGACATAGAGGGCGAACGGTCGTTGGTAGACCGATAAGGGCGCCGCGTCCTGGCCGTTTGCGGCGCGTTGGACGGGCGTGCGTGGTATGGGCGCTTCGTGGATGACGCGGATCTTGGCTTCCGGCACGCCGTAGAAGCGCTGCAGGTCGTCGGCGGTCTGGCGGCTGACGGCGATGATGCGCTGGGCGGCGGCGGCGCTCCAGCGGGTGGAGAGCTCCAGGTAGAGGCGCTGCAGGGCGGTGTGGGCGCGGGGGAAGTAGCGATAGCCGATATCATGCAGGGTCACGACGGTGGGCGGCAGCAGCGCGGGCGGCAGGAAGGGCACGACGTGGGCGGGCACGAAGAGCAGGTGCGGCGGGCGGCGGCTGATTTCCCAGGCGAGCGTGCGGTGGGTCCACAGGCGGTTGCCCGGTAGGGTGCGAACGGTCACGGCGCGCTGGTCGTGCGGGGGCGGGGCGTCGCCGCGCATGGCTGCGGCGGTGGGCTCTTCCGGCGCGTATAGGCGGAAGGCAAAGCGATCGCTGGGCGCGGCGAGCATGTGGCCGATGATCTGGCGTGAGTAGAATTCGGTACCGGTGGGCTCGGTCCGCAGGCTGCGGGAGGCGTCGATGCCGATGGATAGAGGAGAGAGTGAAGGGGAGTGAGGAGAGAGAGCCTCGCCTGCTCCCTGTGTTTCACTTCTCACTGAGCACTCCCGGGCGTATCCCAGCCGCCGCCAACTGTTGCAGCCCGATCGGTCCCTCTCGCAGCAGTTTTGGCTGCGGTCCGCTGAGGTCGAGCACGGTGCTGGACTGGGCGAGGGGGGCGGGCCCGGCGTCGATGAGGAGAGGGATGCGGCCGTCCAGCTGGGCGAGCACGGCTGGGGCTGTGGCGCAGGGGGGCTGGCCGCTGCGGTTGGCGCTGGAGGAGGCCAGCGGGCCGACGCGACGGGCCAGGGCGCGCAGAAAGGGGTGCGCGGGCAGGCGCACGCCGACGGTCTCTCCAGCGGCGGTAAGGGCTGGTGGGAGGTGGCTGCGCGCGGGCAGTACGAGCGTGAGCGGGCCGGGCCAATAACGCTCGATCAGGGCCTGGGCCGCGGTTTGGCGCGCCGAGCGCACAACCGCGCTTGCCTGCTCGGCGTCGCCCAGCAGGACGGGCAGGGCCTTGTGGCTGGGGCGCTCTTTCACTGCGAACAGCCGGTCGATGGCGGCGGCGTCGTTGCAGAGACAGACAAGGCCATAGACGGTATCGGTGGGCACGGCGATGACGGCGCCCTGCTCGACGGCTGCCGCTGCCTTGTCCAGCGCGTTCGCTTGGTCAGCCGTAATCACGACTGTCATCAGTTCTGCTCCGCTACAGATGGGACCTCTCGATGCAAAGGCTTTTGCGACTGGGGGAGTTTGCGCACTCGCAAGAGCCTGCATAGTTATTTTAGCTTTACTGTGCCCTGTGTATACTACTGATGGCTTAACACTACGTCAACAATGATAGCGATATGAGAGACGAAAACCCTTTTGACGATCTGCTGGTGCTGGTAAAAGGCGCGGGCGACCTGGCGACCGGTGTGGCCTGGCGGCTGCACCGCTGCGGCATCCCGGTGGTGATGACCGAGCTGCCCTGCCCGCTGACCGTAAGGCGTTCAGTGGCCTTTGCCCAAGCAGTATATGACGAAGAGCATGAGGTGGAAGGGATCACGGCGCGCAGGGCGCTGACGGCGGATGTGCCGGAGGTGCTGGATGCGGGGGAGATCCCGGTTGTGGTCGATCCGGAGGCGGAGGCGATCGAGGAGTTGGCGCCATCGGCGGTTGTAGACGCGGTTCTTGCGAAGACGAATACGGGCACAGCGCTGGACAGCGCGGAGTTCGTAGCGGCGCTGGGGCCGGGCTTTGAGGCCGGCGTCGACTGCCATGTTGTGATCGAAACGAACCGGGGCCACAATCTGGGACGAGCGATCTGGGAGGGCGCGGCCGAAGCCGATACGGGCACGCCCGGCGCGATTTGGACGCCGCCAGCTGTCCAGGAATCCGGAGAGAGCGGCGAGCGCAGCCCGGCGGTCGATGCAAAGGCGACGCGGGTGCTGCGTGCGCCGGTGGCCGGCCGCTTTCAGGCTTTGGCGCGCATTGGCGACCGTGTGGCGGCCGGGGAACCTTACGGCAGGGTTCTGCAGCCGTCGGGCGAGGAGGCGCCGTTGCTGGCGCCGTTTACGGGCGTGCTGCGCGGCCTGATCCACGAGAGTGTTTCGCTGCGGCCGGGCCTGAAGATCGGCGATATCGATCCGCGCGGCGATCCCCAGCACGCCTCTTGTATCTCCGACAAGTCACTGGCTGTGGGCGGCGGTGTGTTGGAGGCGTTCCTACACTGGCACTTTGGCAGAAGCGACGACAGCGTCACCGAGGAGATGGGATTCTGATGAACGGCAGCCTCTCGCAGGGGCCCCCTGAGCAGGGGGGCATTGAAGTTTTTCCGATCCCAGGCATACCGCTGGTGCAGCCGGGTGATGATGTGGCGGCGCTCGTTATCGAGGCAGCCGCGGCTGCCGGGCTTTCCCTGGAAACCGGGGACATTCTGGTGATGGCGCAAAAGATCGTCAGCAAGGCGGAAGGGCGGCTGGTCCGGCTGGCGGATGTGACGCCGGGCGAGGAGGCGCTGCGGCTGGCGCAGGAGACAGGGAAAGACGCGCGCGTGGTGCAGGCGGTTCTGGACGACAGTAATGCGGTCGTGCGCGCACGCGCGGGAGTGCTGATCGTCGAGCAGAGCAGCGGCTGGGTGTGCGCCCACGCCGGGCTGGACCATTCGAATGTGGCGCCGGAGGAGGAGGAGACGGTGGCGCTGCTGCCGGCGGACGCGGATGCGAGCGCGACGGCGTTACGCGGACGTATTCTGGAGAAGACCGGCGCGGCGGTGGCGGTGCTGATCAGCGACAGCCACGGCCGGCCGTGGAAGATGGGCACGGTTGGCGTCTGTATCGGCTGTGCGGGTCTGCCGGCGCTGTGGGACCAGCGGGGGCTGACAGATCTGTTTGGATACGAACTGGTCGCGAGCGAAGAGTGCATCATCGATGAACTGTGCGCGGCGGCGACGCTGGTGATGGGTCAGAGCAGTGAAGGCCGGCCGGCGGCGATTATTCGCGGTTACAGGCGGCCGGATGCGGCGGATGCGCCGGCGCGGTCGATTCAGCGTCCGGCGGAGAAGGACTTGTTTCGTTGATGGGTGGAGGATACAAAAAAGGAGCGAGATAATCTCACTCCTTGGGAATAGTACCCCCGACAGGATTCGAACCTGTGCTCCCGGCTCCGGAGGCCGATGCTCTATCCACTGAGCTACGGGGGCATGGCGCATGAAGAACGATACCACAGCGGTTGCTCGTTAGGCAAACAATGTTCTTGATACGGCGCTCTGCACCATGAGGCGGCGAGCGGTTGGAGAGCAGTTGCTCGCGCGTTTATAGATGACTTTCGGGCCTCCCTATGCTATGATTCTCTATGATTGCCATTGAACGGTTTTCGGTTGTCAAACAGTACGCTGCGGGCGAAACTGCGTACCGGGGAGTTTTTAGTTTTTACTGATTCCACTCGAACGCGGTGGTTCAATAGGAACTGACTACCGAGACCAATAGCTTACTTCGATTCTTCCAGCAGACATTAATGAAGGTCAACGGAACCTAATCTCCAGCCACATACTCGGGCTTTTGCAGGTGCGCACAGGATGCGGTCGCAAGAGCTTTCGACCACCGGTTTTAAGGAACGCGCCACCGTGTCAACGCCAGCAGCAGTTCGGGTTCAGTCCTTCGGAACGACCGTCTTCGCTGAGTATTCGGCCCTGTCTCTGGAATACGATGCGATCAACCTGGGGCAGGGGTTTCCCGATTTCCCCGCGCCGGATTTCGTGATTGAGGCGGCGCGCACTGCGCTGGCCTCCGGCTACAATCAGTATGCGCGCAGCGCGGGCCACCCGCGGCTGGTGAATGCGCTGGCGGCGGTGTACAGCCCGGTTTATGATCGCGAGTTGGATCCGCTGACCGAGATTGTCGTGACCACGGGCGCAACCGAGGGCATCTTCGCGACGGTGCAGGGGCTGATAGACCCGGGCGATGAGGTGATCCTGATCGAGCCGTTCTACGATAGCTACCCGCCGTCGGTGATCATGGCGGGCGGAACGCCGGTATATGTTCCTCTGCGGCCCATGCCTGGCGCCACCAGCGCGGCGGATTGGCGGATCGATATGGAGGATTTGCGGGCCGCGATCAGCCCGAAGACCAAACTGATTATTATCAATACGCCGCTCAATCCCGTGGGCAAGATGTACAGCCGGGAGGAGTTGCTGGCGCTGGCGCAGATTGCGCAGGAGCATGATCTGCTGGTGCTGAGCGATGAGGTCTATGAGTGGATGACATATGACGAGACGCCGCACGTGCGGATGGCGACGCTGCCGGGCATGTGGGAGCGCACGATTACGCTGGGCAGCGCCGGCAAGACCTTTTCGGTGACGGGCTGGAAGATTGGCTGGGCGATTGCGCCGGAGCCGCTGGCGCACGCGGTGCTGATGGCGCACCAGTGGATTCCTTTTGCGGTAACCACGCCGCTGCAGGAAGCGGTGGGGGCAGCGTTTGAGCAGGTGGAAGAGCGCAACTATCTGCATGAACTGAGTGTCATGTATCAGGGCAAACGGGACATCCTGCTGTCGGCGCTCAACGATGTTGGCTTTCCGCCGGTGATGCCGCACGGCAGCTATTTCATTCTGGTGGATACGACCGATTTGGACACGCCTCTGCCGACCGACGACCCGCGCGACGTGCAGATCTGCCGCTGGCTGACGAAGGAGATCGGCGTGACCGCGATCCCGCCCTCCGCATTTTACAGCCCCGAACACAGCCATCTGGCCGCCAATGTCGCCCGCTTCTGCTTTTGCAAGACGGATGCGATTCTGGAGGCCGCGGCGACGCGATTGCGCACGAATCTGTAACCCCAACAGCCAGCTACCAGTAGCTCATGGCCAGTGGCTACAGGACACTGCCCGCTGCTACTGAGTGCTGGATATTGACCAGAGGAAACTGGACATGGAACTACGGGTACAGCAAGGGAATATCGCTGAGACCGATGTCGATCTGATCGTCATCAATCTGTTCGCGGGCGTCACCGCGCCGGGCGGCGCGACGGGCGCGATCGACCGTGTGCTCAATGGCGCGATCAGCCGACTGATAGCGCAGGGGGATTTCAGCGGCGAGGCCGAGACGACGGCGCTGCTCTATGCGCGCGCAAACGGCGGAGCGGGCGCGGATGGAGCGGAAGAACAAGGAGGACTGACCGCGCCGCGGGTGCTGATTGTCGGGCTTGGCAGCAGCGAGCAGTTCGGGATTGGCCAGATCCGGCGGACGGCAGCGGTGGCGGCGCAGGCCGCGGCCAAGTTGAAGGGCGTCAAGACGATGGCGACGATCGTTCACGGCGCGGGAATTGCCGGTCACGATGCGGATGCGGCGGCGCAGGAGGTGGCGCTGGGGACGATTTTGGCCAGCTACCGGCAGAAACGGTATCGCCGCGCGGATGCAGACGCGGGGTTGGCGAGTTGCACTGTGGTGGAGTACAACGCGGCCAAGCTGGCCGACGTTGAACGCGGTGTAGCCAGGGGAAAGGCGATCGGCCGCGGGGTTTGCAGCGCGCGCGACCTGGTTAACGAGCCGGCCAATATTCTGACGCCTGTGGAGATGGCGGCCCGCGCGCGGGCGATGGCGTCCGAGGTCGGTTTGAAGATCACGGTGCTGGACGAGGCCGCGATGCAGGAAGAGGGCATGGGTATTCTGCTGGCGGTGAGCCAGGGCAGCGTTAATCCAGCCCAGTTTGTCATCCTGGAGCACGCGCCGGCCGGCAGTTCGGAGGCGCCGCTGATTTTTGTTGGCAAGGGCATCACCTTTGACACGGGCGGTATCAGCCTCAAACGCACGGGCGGCATGTGGGAGATGAAGGATGATATGGGGGGCGCGGCGGCGGTGATCGGCGCGATGGAAGCGATTGGCCGCCTTGATGTGCAGCGACGGGTGATCGGGATCGCGCCTTGTGTCGAGAATATGCCGGACGGCAAGGCGTTCCGGCCGGGCGATATCATCACCGGCATGACCGGCAAGACGGCGGAGATCATCAGCACGGACGCGGAGGGACGCCTGATTCTGGCGGACGCGCTGGCGTACGTCTCCCGTTTCGACCCCACGGCGGTTGTCGATCTGGCGACGTTGACGGGCGCGATCGGCACGGCGCTGGGAATGCATATACGCGCCGGTCTTTTCAGCAACGACAGTTCTCTGGAAGAGGCGCTGATGGCCGCGGCGGACCACAGTGGAGACCGTTTGTGGCCGTTCCCGATGGATGTGGAGTACGAGAAGCCGATCAAGAGCGATATGGCTGAGGTCAAGAACAGCGCCGGGCGCGCCGGCGTCAGCAGCAGCGCCAAGTTTATCGAACACTTTACAGAAGGCTACCCCTGGGCCCATCTGGATATTGCCAATATGGTGCTGGCCGACAGCCGGATCAATGCGGAGACGCCGAAAGGCGCTACGGGATACGGCGTGCGGCTGCTGGTTGAACTGGCAGAACGGTACGCGGCCAGCGCGTGATTTTCGGTTGCAGGCAGCCGGGCGAGCGACCAAGAGGAAGCAGAAGCCGGCTACGAAGAATTAGACAGTGGTAGGAGAGACAGGTATGCGGATGAGAATGATACGACGGTTGGGTTGGAGTGTCGGGGGCGGTTTGTTTCTGGCGGGCGCGTTGCCGAAGTTGACGCTGGCGGCAGGGCTGGAGCAGACGGTAGGGACGGAGATAACAACCGTCGTGCCGGCGATGGTTCCGCTTTTGGGGGCAGCAGCCGGGATTGAGCGCTTGATGGAACTGGGCTGGCACTATCTTGAATGGGGCGCTTTGCGCTTTTTGGGCTGGCGGCCCAGTGATCTCAAGTCGCCCGGCTATATCGCTTTCAAACGCAGCACCAGCCTGCTGGCGGGTATCTTTCTTGGCATCGTGATCTCCAACTACAGCGGTATGCGTTTGATGAGCTATCTCAACCAGACGCTGCCCGGCTTTCTGGACCAGGTTCCGGATCTGTGGGACATTCTGGTCACGGGTTTGATGATAGGGGCGGGCACCAAACCGACGCACGACCTGCTCGGGATAATCACCCAGGTGAAGAATCTGATTGGCAGCACTGCGTTGAAGCAGCGGGAGGAGGCCGGCGCGGCGCTGGCTGACAGCATTCTCAAGCTGCGGCAGGCTGATGCACCTGCTTCCTACCGGGTGGATGTACCGGGCGTGGGCGCGACACAGGTTCCCGGCTCGCAGGCGCAGGCGCCCCGCAACCGTATGCTTGATGAAAGCGGCGGGCGACGCCGCGAGCGCAATATAGACCGCTATGCCAACGCGCTCCACGATAATTTGTATAGCGGGAATTGAGGGGAGGGGCAGGGAGTGAGGAGTGATTAAACGGCACGGCCTCACTCCTGGGTTCGAACGACCGTCGAATGGTTGATACTGGCCAACGTTGAGACAGCCGCATGAAAATGGCCGATAGCGGCCCAATGGACCCTACCCGAACCAGGACCGACACCAACACCATCGAACCACTTATCCAGATTCCGGTCTGACGCTGTTATCGCCGGACATTCCCGCTTCCCAATAGATCTCCTCGAAACAATTTCAAGAGAAGACCACGCCGCCACTCTGTCCTTCGGGTCCTCAGCGCCCTCTGAACAGGCCGGTGTCGAGCCGCTTGCGTTCTCCACAGGGGGACGAGGGAAAAAGGGCTCTGGATACATTTCGACTGCCCCCTGGTCCCCGGTCAATCTCAATTCGCCTGCTCCACTTGGCGCATCCTGAAGGCCGATAGGAGAGTTGCAACACCTGTGATAACTGCCCAGAAAGGCAGTACAAGAAGGATCACAGCCTGCGTCATCAGCGGATTGAAAACTACGATCATGCCAAAAATGATGGAGAAAATCCCCAGCACAAAACCGCCAAGTGACCGCTTCCCACCTTGCCCCGCCATTATCTGCGCCACACCAGCAACAACCGCGGCAATCCCCATGAAATAAATCAGATAGGTACTCGCTATCAATCCGCTGATGATCGGGTGCCCGATGACGAAAACCCCGGCAGCCATGCTGAACAGTGCGCCAATGATTGCCCAGATCCGTGATCGCTCCGACCGACCCACGACACCCTCAAACAGATCAAAGGACCCGCCAACAATCCAGTAAGCACCCATAACCTGAATCAACGCCAGCAGCGTAACCCCGCGTCCAAACATGAGCATAATTATGCCCAAAACAAGAAGCACGATGCCGCGTACAGTCAGCATCCACCGCAGACCGGTTGTCATATTTTTTTCCGCCATCTTCAGTTCCTCCTTAATGATTTAACAGGGGCTCACATACCTTAGCGACATCCATGCTTGAATGCCTGTGGGACACTATGGTTGGGCCCCAATCGCTTGACCACGAAAAGAGAAAATAAGGTGCATTCAGACGAATGCGGCCGGCTCTGCTGGTCAACGGTCGTTCTGCCGCCGGCGAGCGATAGTTGAGACTCTGATACGGTTGCTCATGGCTGTTGAAATCGACATAGGCGTTTTAGCCAGCTTGCAGGATCGGGATTGGCAGCGGTGGTGGCGATATTAGGTAGAGAGTGGAGCCGATCAGAGCCGTCGAGCAGTTCCCCTCTCGGGAATCCTGGATAGCGTACTTGCAATGCAGAAAGCCTGAACAGCCATCGGAATAGCAACTTATTCGACAACCGCAGTGACAGTGATAGAGAAGGTAAACCGAGGCGTCAGATGTAAATCCCAAATGAGACCAGGGGTTTGAAAATGACGGGACTGCGGGCGAGAGGCCCACACTCCCACGATGCAAGCCGCGTGAAAAGTCTTGGTTTCATATTGAACTTACATTTGTTCAGATTGGTTTCCTTTAATGCCTGGGATGGAAGTTCCAGTCAGCTACCCAGCCAAGCTGCCCTGGATTGAAATCAGAGGTAGACGACTTCCAGTAGCACAATACGTTGTGGTGGTGAATGGGAACGTCCCGGCCGGAAAGAGTAGCGCCCACTGTGAATAGGCTGACAGTGGCCAGCGCCAGAAACAGGACCGCAAGCCGGGGCCTCGCGTCCTCACCGTGCGACCTTTTCGATTGACGAACCAGAGAGTTGGATTTGGAATCATGGTTGGTCACGAAAGCTTCACCTTCGTGATCAGACCGGGCGCTGTTTAGCGCTGCGTTCGGCTACCCTCTATCGCAACTTAACGCCATTACCGCTCTATTGGGGAAGTTGCGGTAAGGATGTAAGGACGGGAAGATCCGAGTGGCGATTACAATGACATTGGCAAGCTTGCTTGTACGTATGTAGCACTGACCGCCCGACCTTCTCGCGAATCATTCTGCCTGCGGTCGGGACTTTTTGTCGTTTCAAAGATACACCATAAGTGTTTAAACGAGCGTGAAA
Source organism: Caldilineaceae bacterium (assembly GCA_963662575.1). Lineage (GTDB taxonomy): Bacteria > Chloroflexota > Anaerolineae > Caldilineales > Caldilineaceae > Bin5. Next base: position 1,610,263 of record OY759723.1, on the reverse strand, counting down.
AACGGGCCGCTTTGTGCTAAATTTATGTTTAATTTTGCCATTCGCGTGCTATCGTAGGGCCGGGCACCCTCAGACCTCTCCCACGTGCAGTGGGTGCGGGACGAAGAGTCTCGCGGGGCGTCCATACTGAAAAGAGGTTAGGAACATGAAGAGCAGAGAAGAGCTTGACCGGGAGATAACAGATCTGCGGAACCGCCTCTCCAAGCTGAACGAGGCCAGCCTTCGCATCAACGAAAGCCTCGATTTCGAGACAGTGTTGCAGGGGGTTCTGGACAGCACCAGGTCACTAACTGGCTCCCGATACGGCGTTATCATCGTCTTTGACAGTTCGGGACAGATAAAGGACTACCTGAGCTCAGGGATGACGGCTGACGAGAGCCGACAGCTGTGGGAAATGGACGCGATCGAAGGCATTAGGACGAGCTCGGGACCACCAGTGCGGCTACGGGACTTCTACAGTTACGTCCGCTCGCTGGGTTTGCCGCATTTCTCTTTGCCCATGTCGGTGTCGCCGGTGCTCTCCTTCATGGCGACGCCGGTTCTACACCGGGACGAGACCGTCGCCAACATTTATCTCGCCGACAAAGAAGACGGAAGGGAGTTCTCCCAGGAAGACGAGGAGACCATGGTCATGTTCGCCTCCCAGGCTGCGCTGGTCATCGCCAACGCTCGCAGATACCGGGACGAACAGCGTGCCAAGGAAAACCTTGTGGGCCTTGCAAATACCGCTCCCGTGGGCGTCATTGTCTTCGACACGAAGACGGGTGTTCCGATGTGGGTCAACCAGGAAAGCCAGGCGGATCACAGAGGCGTTGCATGAGCCGGGTCGTAAGAGTGAGGCGCTTCTGGACGATCTGACCGCACGATGGGCCGACGGACGGGAGATCTCCCTGGCGGAGTTCCCCTTGGCACAGGTACTGCAAAGTAGCGAGACCGTTCGGGCAGAGGAGATCGTCTTGCAGACCGCCGACGGCCGATCGATAACCACCTTGGTCAACGCCACTCCCATCCGTTCGGAGGAGGGCGAGATCGAGTCCGTGATCGTGACCCTGCAGGACATGACGCCCTTAGAGGAACTGGGCCGGCTGCGCGCCGAGTTCCTGGGCATGGTGAGCCACGAGTTGAGGACGCCGCTGAGCACCATTAAGGGCTCGGTAGACACACTGCTGGAAGCTGCCTCCGAGCTGGACCCGGCAGAGATAGTGCAGTTCCACCGCATCATCCGAGACCAGACCGACAACATGCGCCACCTGATCGGCGATCTGCTGGACGTGGCGCACATCGAGACAGGCACGTTGCCGGTGGATCCCGAACCGTCTGAGGTTGTGGCCCTTGTGGACGCGGCAAAGAGCAGGTTTCTAAACGGAGGGGGCCGTAACACCCTGCGCATTGACATCCCGCCGGACCTGCCGCTGATCATGGCTGATCGGCGGCGCGTCGTCCAGGTCTTAAACAATCTGGTGTCCAACGCGGCCAGGCATTCCCGCCAGTCGTCGGCTATCTGGATTGCGGCGGCGCGGAAGGGCGTCCACGTGGCGGTCTCCGTCTCCGACGACGGTGAGGGACTGACAGCAGAGCAGATACTGCGCCTGTTCCGCAAGTTCTCACGACTCGAAAGTGAGGTACGGGGCCGGGAGATGAGAGATTCCGGCCTGGGCCTCGCTATCTGCAAGGGAGTAGTTGAAGCCCACGGAGGCCGCATCTGGGCCGAGAGCGACGGGCCGGGCCGGGGCAGCCGGTTTACCTTCACCATCCCGGCGGTCGGGGAGGATGTGACAGGACCTGCCCGGACCTTCGACCGCCCCAAGCGGTCGGAGCGGAGGCGTCCACGCATCCTTTGTGTGGACGACGACCCCCAGACGCTCAAGTATGTACGGGAGGCACTCTCCAAAGCGGGCCACACGCCCATCATAACCGCCGACCCAGAGGATGTCTTCCGCCTGATTGAGGAAACTGAGCCTCATCTGATCCTGCTCGACATGGTACTGCCGGGCAACGACGGCATCGAGTTGATGAAGGAAATCCGGATGATGGCGGACGTGCCGGTCATCTTCCTGTCGGTGTACGGTCAGGACGAGGTGGTAGCCAGGGCTTTCGACATGGGAGCCGCAGACTACATTGTCAAGCCCTTCTCTACCACAGAACTGGTCGCCAGGATCAGGGCGGCCCTACGCAGGCGGGCCTCGCCCGAACTGGTCGATCCTTCAGAACCCTACTTGCTGGGAGAGCTGATTATCGACTACGCTCAACGCCGAACGACCATCGCCGGGCGTCCGGTTGAACTCACGAACATCGAGTACCGGATGTTGGTCGAGCTTTCGGTGAACGCAGATCGCGTGCTGACCAACTTCCAGCTACTTCAGCGGGTGTGGGGCCTGGACAAAACCGGCGGCTCCGGGCCGGTGCGCAATATCGTCGGGAGGCTGCGTCGAAAGCTGGGGGACGATGCCAGCAACCCCACCTACATCTTAAATGAGCCGCGCGTCGGCTACCGCATGCCTAAGGGGGAATGATAGCTAACGAAAAAAGTCACTATCCTTGGCAATGCGTATGAGTTAATTCGTCCTCGGCTCACCGCCTTTGCGGGGTTATTGTCGGGTGTGGGAGGACCCTTGGATACCACCGTTTGCCTGCCCGACCAGATCCCGGGGATTCTGGCCATTATAGGAGATGAGAAACCAATCCCCACTTTTGCAATCGTGATGTTTGCGCTGGGCACGCCAGGGCCCAATTGGAATTCAACTCACGATTGCTCCTCTCTTGCGCGCGTGGTTTATACAAAGTGACGACTCGAGCGGGAACCGACTAGCGCCCGCCGAACAGCTGACCCAGATCGACGTTGCCGCCGCCGCTCTGTCCTTTGCCGCCGACCTGGGGCATGTATTGGGCGATCTTCTGCGCCAGTTTGTCCATGGGCATGGTCTGCAAGTAGGCCTTGCCCGGCCCCCGCAGCGTCGCGAGGAAAAGACCCTCGCCGCCGAGCAGAATGTTTTTGAAGCCGCGCACGATCTCGACGTCGAAATCGACGGTGGGATCGATCATGGCAACATGGCCGGTGTCCACCCGCAGCAGTTCACCCGGCTGGAGGTCCTTGACCAGGATCTCGCCGTCAAAGTTGACGAAGGCTCTGCCGGGGCCGGTCAGCCGCTGCATAATGAAGCCTTCGCCGCCGAACAGGCCCGCGCCGAGCCGCTTGCGGAAGTGCATGTCCAGATCGACGCCTTTGTCGGCGCACATGAAGGCGTCTTTCTGCACGATCACCGACTGTCCGTCAGCGAGGTCAAGATCGAGGATCTTGCCGGGGAACTCGGCTGAAAAGGCGACCTCGCCCTCGCCCCTGTCGACGTAGTAGTCAACAATAAAGAGGGATTCGCCGGAGAGCGCGCGTTTGACCATCCTGCCCAAACCGCCGCCGGTATTGGTCTCCATCTCCACGGCCTCCGTCATCCAGCTCATGCCGCCGGAGGATGAGTAGATACGCTGGCCGGGGGTAAGGGTGACTGTGACGACCGGCAGGGTAGTGCCTTCGATTCGATACTGCATTTCTTTTACTCCTAATCAATTGGCGTTGGGCAGTAGTTGGCGAGTTGCGTGGAACAAGGTCAGGAGGTGCGACATGAAGTTCAGGCTCTTTGACCAAAATGCGAACTTTCTGCCGAGTTCATTTTCGGTGCCACTGGTGAAAGTGGCGACAGTGGCGACAAGAGTGTCGGCGTTGGTGGACGAGGCGACCGGTCACGACCAATTCAGTCGGATGCTCAACCGCCGGCAACCGGAGCCGCGAGGCTGGTTGCAGATGGTCATGGGCATTTGATCTATTACATCTTTGTACGCAGACTGTGAGATTTTGTTGCCGGTGACCTATCGGACGGTGGCCAGGACAGAATCATACATCGACAAGGAGAGCAGAGGGAAACGACGGAGCGCGTGCGTGGCTAATGGGGGCGGGGAGCAAGGGAATGACTGGCTCCCGCCCGCGGTTGGGGCTCACCGCGGGCGGATTGCAGCCCTGTTCATCACCTGATCCCAGGAATCCTGGTGAAGACAGACGTGTGGGCGCAACGACTCCTGCTGGTATCACGCCAGATTCAGGACACACGCTCGAACACTACTTGCCAGGTCCGGCAGTGCTGCCGCCTGCCGGTCAGCGTCTGGCTTACCCAGAAACCGGAATATTCAGCCTGCGCCCGATGTAAATCAGATCCGGATTCTGGATGTCAAAATCGATCACGGCCCACTGGCAGTTGCCGGCATCGGAGCCCTCGTGCGTGTGGACGTGCCCCATTTCCGAAATGCGCTGTTCGTCCTCGTTTTCAATCCAGAACCACCAGTTACCTTCGCGCGGGCCGGCGCCGTGAAGAATGTGGGTGAACTGGCCTCCTCCGCCAGAGTTTCTCCTGGCCACCACCTCCCCATCCGGCTGCCAACTGAAGACGACGCGATAGTCGTCGACCGGCACGCCATTCCGCCGCACTGTACCGCGCACCTGGGTGTTGATGCCGTTCGGGTCGCAGCGCACCAGTTCGGCGCGGTTGGCGAGGCTGTTGAGTTCTCTCAGTTCCTGGACTGAAATGTCATAAGAGGCTGCAATGCTGGCAAGTGATTCACCGTGCTGGACGATGTGGCCGTAGACTTTGGGGGCGCTTGGACGCTTCTGGGGCGCTGTGACCACCGGTTGTGACGCCACGGGCACGGGAAGCTGTGCCGTCGCGGGAATATGCAGCCTCCGTCCAATGTAAGTGAAATCCAGACTACTGATGTCGAAATCGAGCACTGCTCGCTGGCACATACCCTCATGAGGAAGTCTGTCGGTGTGGACGTAGGCCATTTCCGAAATGCGGTTGCCGGCATCGTTTTCGACCCAGAACCACCAGTTCCCCTCACGGGGACCTGACGCCAGCAGGATGTGGGAGAAGTGGCCTCCATCCTGGCCTCCCGCGCCGGAAATCGCCCTGGCCACTACCTGCCCGTCGGGCCGCCAGCTGAAGACCACCCGAAGCCCATTGGCCGGCTGACCATTCAGCCGTACCGTACCGCGCGCCTGGGTACTGTCGTTATTGGGCGAGCAGCTCACCAGTTGTGCCCGGTTGATGAGGTTGTTGGAAGTTCTCAGGTCCTGGACTGAAATGCCGTAAGAGGCCGCGATGGTGGCGAGTGTTTCGCCCTCTCGGACGACGTGGACGTATACCTGGTCGGCGTTGGGGCGCTGCAGGGGCGCTGCGATTGCCGGCTTAGGCAACAAGAGCAGAGACAGCACGAACAGTAGCAGTGTTGCTACTGCTGCCCGTTGCATGCGCCGAGTCGATCTGAAAAGCGAAATATCTGCAGGTATCATAACATACCTCCTCTAGAGTTCAGGCTGGAATATTAAGGGGCAGAGTAATTACTAAACCGCTGGATAAAGGGCAAGACGGCAATCATAAAACCAACAGGAAACCAAGTCTGGTTGACGTTTGTCGAGTCCGGTCTGACAGGTGGAAAAAAGGCTGCCGACCTATAGGATCGCCGCCAACATTGGCAGAAAATCTACGTACTTCTGCGTAGTCACGGGCGTGTATACTCAGGCAGTGAAGAGGAGTGTCGTGGTTGCGATGCTGGTCAGGGAGCGGCTCGGGCTGGCCGGAATGGCTCAACCGCGGCGCGTCAGTTCCGTTCCCCACAGCGGGGACGGGCACCGGATCATGCCGCTGATGGAGCGGCCATCTTGTTGTGTGACTGAAATGTTGAAGGCAATGGGATGTCTGCGAGAAGACATTCCATGCTACAAAATGAGGTAGTAAGTTGGGGGAACAGAGGAGGGAGGGAGGGAGTACCCACTCCCTCCAGAGGCACTGGGCAGGCCTGTATTCTGGTGGCTGGTGCGCTTTCGACCAGACGAGCACATCAGAATTCAGTTCTTGATGTGTCATTGTGTGGGTGTATTAACACACAAGAGGACAATTGTCAAGAGAGTGAAAATCTGGAAATGTTCGTCAACGCCCTTGTAACGCTAGTTTTGAACTGTCAATCGTCGACATGCGCTGGGCGCCAGGCAGTGCGCTTATCAGCGTACGCAGCCGTCGAATGTCTGGCCCTGGATGTGATGATAGACCGGCCCTTCGCCGTCTCTCGTGTATTTGGAACGGGCTGACATGTAGGAGAGCGCGATGGCGCGGCGCCAACTGTCCGAACGGTTGGGCGCGGTGTAGTGGAGCAGGAGCGAGTGGAAAAAGAGACCGCCGCCCGCCTTCACCGGCGCCAGCCGCATATCGGCCTGTTCATAATAGTCGGGATCGACGACATAGTCGTCGGTCACGTCGATATGGGGTTGCGGCCCCCATTTGTGGCTGCCGGGAATAGCGGCCATGCAGCCGTTCTCCTCGGTAGCGTCGTCAAAGGCGAACCAGCAGGAGCAGAGATCCATCGGCTCGATGGGCCAATAGGGTGAATCCTGGTGCATGCCCTTGGCGGAACCGACTTCCGGCGGTTTCAACAACACTGCGTTGCGGAACATCTTGATGTCCGGCCCGATGATCTGTTCGAGAACGCTGACGATATTTTCGTTGCTTCCGAGGGCATGGAAGCGATCATCGGACTCCACCAGCCCGTCGATTTTGCGGATTCCGTCGCCCGGCGCATCCACGTGCAGCTCGCCGCGCTGGACGCGCGGCTCGATCTGGACCTGAATCCGCTCCTGCGAGCGGCCGCCGTGGGTATACTCGCGCATACGGGTGCGCAGTCCCTGTACTTCATCTGGCTGCAACAGCCCTTCGACCACCAGGTATCCGTCGCGTCGGTAGCTGTCGAGCTGCTCCTGCGTCAGTTGGATTGACATGTTGACTCCTTGGTTCTGAATCAGGCCGGTTCCTTGGTCATCTCGCCTTTGTCGGCGGCCGCGGCGTTCATGGTGGCGGCGGCTTTGTCCTGCGCCATCTCGGCAACGCTCTTGGTATGCAGCCGCGCCGCCCCTTTCCAACCTTCCCGCAGCTGCGCGCGGGTATTGTTGCGCTCGGCTGCTTGCAGGCGGGCCTGGGCGGCGGGGACATGCTGCTGGTATTGCGGCAACCATTGCGCTTGCGCCACCAGCATCTCATCGGTCATCTGCCAGATCTCTTCCGGATTGCAGACGGCTGCGGTCAGAGGGTCATGCAGCATGGCCTGCTTGAGCAACGTAACATCGCCATGGACTGCGGCCTCGACCGCCATGCGCTGGACGTTGACACTGGCGGCGCAGGTGGCGGCGCAGGCGAGGGGCAGGTCGCCGACAACGGGCATGTTCAAGCCATTCTTGTCGACATAGCCCGGGATCTCGATGCAGCAGCCGTCGGGCAGATTGGTGATGTGGCCCTGGTTGATGACGTTGAAATGGCCGCGGTAGGGGCGCCCCGTCTCCAAGCCTTCGATGATATAGGAGCCGTGTTCCTCGCTGCGCTTGTCGGGCGCGATGCGCGGCGGCTCTTGCTTCATCCAGTTGGGGAAGTCGGTCTCGAACCAGTTGCGGCCTTCGGTGCAGACGCGCAGATAGCCGCCGGTCTCGCCGTTGATCCAGCGCGAGAGGTCGATCCAGTCGTTGATTTCATCGGGGCGCTTGCGGTACCAGGGCACATATTCGCTGACGTGGCCGTTGGATTCGGTGGTGTAGTAGCCGAAGCGGCGGATCATGTCGATGCGCAGCTTTTCGGTGGTGGGATATTCGGGGTGGCCTTCGAACAGCTCCAACATGCGCGGCACCATATCGATGCCCCGCCATTGCACGTGGGTGTACCAGGTCTGGTGATTGATGCCGGCGCAGATGATATCGACCTCATCACGGTGCACCGTCTCGTCGGCGGCGATCAGCCCCTCTTTTTTGGCCCACTCCTCGATGCAGTTGGCGATCTGCCAGTGGCCGCCCTGCACGCCATGGCAGAGGCCAACCGTGCGCACGCCGCCATACTGGTTGCAGGCCCAGATGTTCATCGCCATCGGATTTGAATAGTTGAGGAAGAGCGCGTCGGGCTTGGCCACGGCGCGGATGTCGGCGCAGACGTCGAGCAGGGCCGGGATGGTGCGCTGGCCGTACATGATGCCGCCGGCGCAGAGGGTATCGCCAACGCACTGGTCAATGCCGTACTTGAGGGGAATGTCGATATCCAATTGGAAGGCGGCGAGTCCGCCCTGGCGCACGACCGAGATCACGTAGTCAGCGTCGGTGATGGCTGCGCGGCGGTCGGTTGTGGGGGTGATGGTGGCGGGCAGACCGTTGGCGTCGATGTCCCGCTGCGCCAGCTGCACCACCATGTCCAGATTGCTGGCGTTGATATCCATAAAGGCGAAGTGGGTGTCGGCCAGCTCGGGCACGGCGAGGATGTCGTGCATCAGCTTGCGAGTGAAGCCGATCGAGCCGGCCCCGATCATTGCGATTTTTATTGGCATGGAATGGTTCTCCGTGTGGTCGAGGGCGCTGCCCGGTGCCTGCCGCCCCGCTGGGTTGCGCAGGCATTGAAGCGTGCGGATTTACCTATGCGCTCTATTATACGACAACTGCAGGGAACACCCACAGAGGAAAGGCAGGCGGCGAGGCGGAATTTTTCGATGCGCCGGCGCTGCGGGATATGGGCGCAGGTTGAGGAGGAGCGAGGAAGGTGCGGACCTCCTCAACCCTAGGCTGTGCGCAGTGTCAGCGGGTAAAGAGATTGCGCCGCATATAGCGGCCGTCATCGGAGGCGAGGAAGGCCAGCGCCGCGCCGACGCCTTCAGGATCACCGAGACGGGAGCGCGCATCTTCCAGGTCGAACTCCTGGCCCTGGGCCTCTGCCGACTCGCGCATCTGTCTCAGTTTCAATTCGGTTTCGATGCCGCCGGGGCAGACTACGTTGACGCGGATGCCTTTGGGCGCCAGGTGGTTTTCCAGCGTCATTCCCATCCCATTGACCGCGCCCTTGCTGGTGCCATAGGCGATCGAAGAGCTGCCGCCGGTGACGCCGGCTCCGGAGCCAACCAGCAGGATCACACCTTTCTCGCTGGCCTCAAGCAGGGGGTAGGCCTCCTTTACGCAGAGGAAGACGCCGCGCACGTTGACCGCGATCACGTCGTCGAAGACATCGACGGGGAAGGCGTCCGGCATCAGATTGGGGCCCCGCAGAACGCCGGCGGAGCAGATGAGGACGTCGAGGCGGCCGTGGCGCGCCTTCACTTCGCCGAAGACCCGCTGCGCGTCCTCGCGGCGGCGCACGTCGAGCCTTTCATAGCGGGCTTTGTGGCCCTCGGCGCGCAGAGAGGCGGCGAGCGCTTCGCCGGTTTCGTCCTTGATGTCGGTGATGATCACCTCGGCGCCGCGCTGGGCACACAGTTGCGCGGCAGCGCCGCCGATACCCTGGGCGCCGCCGGTGATGAGGATGACCTTGTCCTTAACGTTCGCCGCAGTCGATGTCATAGTTCGTTGCCTGTACAGGTGGTGGGTGAATGGTGGTCTGTCTGAAGGGGAAATGGGGGAGAAGCCAGTTCCCGACCGCTCCTGCCGGGATTTCTCAGTCCTCGCTCATGTCATACTGAGGCTGGCGCTGCCCGGAGAATCGGCGTTGAACTCCATTGTAACAGAGCGTCCACCATCACTGAAGATCACCTGGGCGTATTCGTCGGCGCTGGAGGGCTGGCCGGTGGGGCGTTGGTAGTCGCCCAACAACAGATCGCGGTAGGATTTGTAGTCTGCGACCGCGGCGCGATAACGCTCGAAATCGGCGGCGGGGGCCTCCCACAGTTTTCCACTGTAGCCGAAGCCGCCGGCGGCATGGGAGAGGTAGTCGTAGGTGGTGAAATCATGGCGCTGCTGGCAGATGTTGGTGTTGGCATAGTTGCCGGGCAGGACGGTGTTGAGGCCGTGCTGCAGGGCGCGCACGAGCGCGGAGTGGGTGGTGTGGTCGTTCATCCAGAAGCTGTGGCCGCGGCGCACGGTGCCGAGGTCGATGCGATGGCCGCCGCTGGCGCACTGTTCGATGAAGAGCTGGGGGCAGGCGTCGAGGATATCGTCCAGAACCTGGTAGAGGCCCTGCACATGCTGGATCTGGCGCCAGCCGATCTCACCATGCGCCACGTTGTGCTCCCAGTTGGCGCGCGGGTCCTGGTTATAGTCCCAGCGAACCCAGCGCATGCCCCATTCCTCGTACGCGCGCACAAACCGATCCAGCCACCACTGGCGCACTTCGGGCAGCCCGAGATTGATGAGGGCGAATTCGGTGTGCTGGAAGTGGAACCCGGGCCGCGGCACGGAGGGCCGCTCGGGCGTCTCCCAGAACCAGTCGGGATGGTCGCGGTAGATTTCGCTGTTCTTGTTGGCCCACTCCGGCTCGAACCAGGTGCCGTACTTGAGGCCTTTGGAGCGGACGTAGTCGGCGAAGGGGGCGATGCCGTTGGGGAACTTTTCGGGGTCGCCCTTGCTCCAGTTGCCGATGCCGTCGCGGAAATCGCCGGCAAACCAGCCGCCGTCGACGCAGAAGTATTCGAGGCCGGCAGCGGCTGAGGCATTGACAGCGGGCCTGAGGCTCTGGTCGGTGTAATCGTTTTCGAAGGCGAACCAGTGGTTGAAGGTGGCGGGGGGCAGGACCTCTTGGCCATCGAGGGAGGGGGTGACGTGGCGGCGGATGTGGCGGCGCAGGGCGTTGCCGCCGTCATCGAGGTTGCCGTCGAAGGCAGTGAGGAGGATGCGGGGCAGGGGGAGAGACTGACCGGGTTGGAGGTGCAGGGACAACCCCCAGAGGCCGGCCTGGAGCTGGACGGGCCAGTCTGTATCGGGGTCGTTGACCTCGCGCGTCTCCTGGGTGAGGCTAATGCGCCAGAGGCCAGACCACTCGATGAAGAGGGCGAAACCCTGGCTGCGTGAGGCATCGCAGAGAATGGCGCAGGGTAGATGGCCGTCGGAGGAGCGGCCGCCGTCCGCCGACATGATGGAGAAGGGGGCGTAGACTTGCGGCGTCTTGAGTAGCTGGCGGTCGACGATGGCGAAGTCATGGGGCGGGAAATAGCTGGCCATGAACTGCATGCCGTTGACGCGGCGGATCCAGGGTTCGCCGAAAGCGGGCTGGAGCTGCAGATCGATGTCCAGGGTAAGGGACTCGCTCAGAGCTGTCAGCGGCCGGCTTCCCCGGTTGGTCAGCTGTCCCCAGCACTCTACGGCGCGCGTATCGGCGAAGGAGCGCATATGCCACTCGACCCCGGCGCCGTCACCATTCTGCGCCGTGAGCACGTGCTCGGAATTTCCTGCGGCCTCCAGCCCGGTCACACGCCAGGATTCAGGTGCGATGCCTGTGATGCCGAAGGGCACAGGGGACTGGGGCGTAGAGATATGGGGAAGCTGCAACTGCTCGCGCAGCACCTGAAACCAGTTGCTCATGTTTGACTCCTTGGTGGGGACGGGCCGGGGAGAGAGTGAAGAGGAGAGAGGAGTGAGAATTGAGTTCTCACTCCTCTTCATAGATGGATCACCACTGGTAACCGGTGTCGTCGCGGAAACTCTGTACCTTGGCGGTCAGGTCCTCGTCGAGGCGAGCGGCCATATCTTCGACGCTGATTGCGCCGAGAGAGAGCTCCTCCAACGCCGGGAAGAAGATATTGTCCATGGCGTATTTGGAGCCCACCGGTCCGATCCAGACCCAGTCCTGGACGGTGGCGAGGGCGGGCTGCAGGAACTTGGCCTCGTCGCTGGAGTACCACTCGTGGTCGAGCAGCGAAAAGACACAGGGCAGCGAATGCTGCGACTGGAGCCACTGGATCATGATGTCATCATCGTTGAGGTAGTCGATGAAGTCGAGAGCCAGCTCAGGATTCTCGGTTGCGGCATTGACGTTGAGCCCCCAGCCGCCTTCGCCGACGACGACGGGATTGGCGCCGTCGATGCCGGGCCGCATGGAGAAGCCGAAGTTTCCATCGGGGAACGCGGTCGCGGCATAGGGAATGTAATCGAGCCAGATGCCGCCCATGGCCATACGCCCCTCAGCCAAACCGAGGAAGACTACGGGCAGATCGGGCGAATCGACCTCGTGGGTGAAGATGGGATCGTAGAAGAGTTCGGTGAGGGCGCGGATGCCTTCGGGCGTATTGACATTCCACTCGCCGGTTTCTTCGTTGAGATAGGTGGCGCCCTGTTCATAGATGGCGCCGCAGAGATACTGGATGTTGTGAGAGTTGCGCATGGAGAGACCGGCAACGGTGATGTTGCCGCTGTCGTCGGTTTGAGTCAAGGTCTTGGCGTCCTGCCAGACATCATCCCAGTGAGTGTAGGTCGGGGGGGGATCCATGCCGGCCTCTTGCCAGAGGTCGAGGTTGGTGATGAAGCCGATTCCGGGGGTGTTGTTGTGGAGGGGAATGCCGTACACCTCGCCCTGGTAGGTGTAGTAGTCCATGACGGCGGAGAAGAAGCGATCTTTGATTGTTCCCATGCCGCCGAGCGTTTCGGTGATGGGTAACAGCTGGTTGGTGGCGATGAACGATGCCGCGCCGGCGCCGTGGATCGAGAGGAGGTCGCCGGCGGTGCCTGCGCTGAGGCCGGCAGCGAAGGTGGTCAAGGGGTCGGTCTGCGGGGCAACGGTGATGGTGAGATCAGTGTTGTCTTCGTTGTACTGGTCGGCCAGCATGTTCCAGGCGAAGTCATGCGGCGGGTACTGCATGGACCAGAGGCTCAGTTCGGTCATGGCTGCATCCGGAGCAGCATCTCCCCCGCCGTCGGCGGCAGGTTCGGCGGGCGCGGGTGCGCAGGCGGCCAGGGCGGCTGCAGCGCCGAAGCCGGCGGATAGTCGGAGCATTTGGCGGCGTGTCGGTTGACTCTTGTTCATGATCCTCTCCTGTTCTCCAGTTGTGGTGAGAGACTACGATTCAAGACGGTTAAGCTTCACAAACGATAAGGGTAGTTGTCGCTGCATTTGCTACCAGACTAGGCTGGGCTGCGCCATCAGTACTTGAGACCGGTAAGGGTGACCCCGCGCACGAAGCGGCTCTGAAAGAATGAGTAGAAGACAATGACGGGAACGACTGTAATGACGGCGCCGGTGAGGAAGAGGTCGTAGCGCGGCCGGCTGGACCAACCAAGCAGGTGGGCCAGACCCAAGGGGAGCGTCCGCATATTCTCATCATAGACGATCACCAGGGGCCAGAGGTAGGAGTCCCAATTGGCGAGGAAGCTGAAGATCGCCAGTGCGCTGAGGGCAGAGACGGACAGCGGCAGGACGATGTGGCGGTAAATCCACCAGTTTGATGCGCCGTCAATGCGTCCGGCGTCGAGCAGCTCGGAGGGGAGGCCTTCCATGAACTGACGCAGGAGGAAGATGCCGAAGGCGCTGACGCAGACAGGGATGATGAGGGCCTGATAGGTGTCGGCCCAGCCGAAGTTGCTGACGAGGCGGAAGAGGGGAAGAAGCGTGACCGCGGGGGGGACCATGAGTGTGCTCAGAATGATGGTAAAAATGAGCTCTTTGGCGGGAAATTCAAATTTGGCGAAGACAAAACCGGCAATCGAACTAGTGAATAGAATGAGTAGCACGGAGGGCACTGCCACGACGATGCTGTTAAGGAAGTAGCGGTCAAAGGCCTGTTCGCCCAAGATCAGGATATAGCTGGCCACGGTGGGGGTTTCGGGCAGGAAGGTGGGGGGCATGGAGATGATTTCCGACGCCGACTTGAAGGAGGCCAGCACCATCCAGAGCATGGCGCCGAGGGCGATGAAGGCAGCAAGAGCCAGGATACAATGCGTGGCGAGCGAAACGAGATGTTCGCGCACTTGTATCCAGGAATCAGACCCCATTCCGCCGGACCGCCGGCTGACTTCGGTCATGGCAATCGCCTCTCCCCTCGGCCTTTCGTTGATCTTGTTGCGCCGCCCGCGACTGTCAACTCAGTCATAGAGTGAGCGGAACAGACGCAGCTGCAGCGCTGTAACCGTGAGAATAACCACAAACATAAGGAATGAAACGGCGCAGGCGTAGCCCATGCGGTAGTTGTTGGCGCCCAATCCATAGTTATATACGAGGAGGCTGGGCATGAGCGTGCTGTCGGCGGGCCCACCGCCGGTCATGACTTGCACCATGGTGAAGTGCTGGACACCGTCGATGACGATCAGGACCAGAACCAGCACGAGTGGGTTTTTCAGCAGGGGGAGGGTGACGCGCCAGAGAGTCTGCAAGCGGGTGGCGCCGTCCACCTTGGCCGCCTCGTAGTAGTCCTGGGGGATATCGAGCAGCCCGGCAAGAAAGATGACGGCGGCGTAGCCGTATGTCTTCCATACGTCGGCGATGGCCACGCTGTAGATGGCCTGGGCGGTGCTGCGGATGAAGCTCTGGGGCGGGATTTCGACCAGGCTGAGCAGGTAGTTGATCAAGCCGAGGCGGGGGTCGTAGAGCCACAGGAAAAGCATGGCTACGGCCACCTGGGAGATAACCACAGGCATAAAGATGAAGAAGAGATAGACATTGCGCCCGCGGCGCAGGCGTTCGAGAAGGAGGGCCAGCCCAAGCGAAAACAGGATATTCAGGACGCCCTTGGTCAGAACGAACTTGAAGACATTGCTCATCGACATCATGAAACGGCGGTCGTCGAGGAGGTTGATGTAGTTTTTGAGGCCCGTAAACCTGGCCAGGCTGGGGTCAAGGGTGTGGACATTGGTAAGACTGGCGCCGAGGGCGTAGAGGATGGGGCCAAAGGAGAAGATGCAGAACCAGAGCAGGATGGGGGTGAGGACGGCGAGGATAAAACCGTACCTGTTCCAGAATCTGGCCCATCGCCCCGTGCGGAGACCCGTTACCAACATGGTGTGTTGTTCTTTCGCGGCAGGTAGATCGCGCGGTTGAGCGTGGACGGCACACAAGCGTGTGAACGCCTTTGACAGCCCGTAGCCTGGATCCGTGCAGGAAATTTCATATATCTGATTGCAGGGTTAATTTTGCACAGGTCAGGGGGGTCTGTCAACCGGGGAAATTTTTTGGGGGGGGTGTCTGAAGCAGGATTTGCAGGATTAGAGGCGACGGGAAGTAGCGGGATGAGGGGAAGGACTGGGGTTCGTTGTCTGAATCAGGATTTGCAGGATTGCATGCGAGCGGTTGATGGCTGTTTGGCGGATCCCTTTTGCGTCGGTTGAAAGGGAGCAACCCAGTGACTCGATAATTCGAGATGCACCAGAGATAGGAAGGTCCGCTGGCGGCGGGCACAGAAATCATGATAGAATGGCGCCACGTCAGCTGTGCTGCGCGCAGCCGCGATGTCGGAGGAGGCAGCATGGATTCCAAAGAAGCCCTGCACAACCAATCCCAAACGCAGAACAGTCCATCCCAGGCGGGCAAGACAGGGATGTCTGAGTCCGCTGCTCCGTACGTGCAAGCGGAGCGTCTTGCGCCGCCCGGCCAGTCTGTCAATCCCTTTGCCCCCGACGATGGCCGTTACGTCACCAAAGAAGAGTACTGGGCCAAGTGGTATGAGAACCCTTACCCGGACATCGACGTAAGCTACGAATGGAATAACGGCAGATTGGAGGCCAAACCTTTGCCGAATGAGCCGCAACTCGACCTTTACAATTGGTTTCTCGATCTGCTGCGCCGTTATATCAGTACATACCCTATTGCAAAACTGATCAATCTGGAGACCGGCTTTGTCCTGACGATAGAGGACCCTGCAGAGCCGTCCGGTCAGCGCGAGGCGGTGCGCAAGCCGGACATCGGTGTAATCCTGAACAGCAACCCGGTACCATGGGGAGGCGTTGACCAGCGCCATTTCGAAGGGGTCTGCGACATGGTTGTGGAAGCGGTCTCGGATTCCACGCCGGCGGAAGTGCTCAGAGATACGGAAGAGAAGAGGCGGGACTATGCGCTGGCCGGGGTGAAGGAGTACTACATTCTCGACCCCAGCCGGGAGCACATGCGCTTCTACCGGCTCATCGCTGGAGGACGCTACGAGGAGATTCAGCCGGATGCTGAGGGCGTAATCGGTTCGGATGTGTTGCCGGGGTTGCAGTTTCGGTTGGAGGAGACGGAGCGGCAGCCGGATCTGGAGGAGTTGGCTCTGAACGATGTGTATTCCGGGTATGTGATACCGAAATTTCAGATCGCCGTCACCAAATCTGAAGCAGAAGCACAACGAGCCGATGCGGAGGCTGCGGCGCGCCAAGCGGAAGCTGCGGCGCGCCAAGCGGCGGAGCAACGAACGGAAGAGGAAAAGCAACGAGCCGATGCGGAAGCTGCGGCCCGCCGAGCGGCGGAGCGACGAACGGAAGAGGAAGCGCAACGAGCCGATGCGGAGGCTGCGGCGCGCCAGGCGGAAGCTGCGGCGCGCCAAGCGGCGGAGCAACGAGCGGAGGCGGAATCAGCCGCCCGCCGAGAAGCCGACGAGCAGAGACGGGCGATGGCAGAGGAGTTGGACCGGCTGCGCCGGCAGTCCTCCTGAATACTTAGAGCAGGGCACTCTGCTCAGGCACAGCCCGTTTGCAAGTGATTGTACCCTCAAAGAACCCTCTCGGTCGCGGCGCGTGTGGCCCCGAAATCACCCCACAACGCAAACCTGCTGGCCGGAACTGCGACTCCCTTTTCCGGGACTTGCAGCGTAAGTCGCGGTCGCCCCGGGGTCGCCAGCGACTGTATCCGAGCAGCTGCAGTGGCGATAGAATGCAAGATCGTAGACCGTTTTGCGCGCAGCCGCAATGCCTGAGGAGGCAGCATGGAATCCAGAGAAACCTTGCACGACCAATCCCAAACGCAGACAGATACATCCCAGGCGGCCAAGACAGATTTGTCTGAACCTGCAAGCTCGTCCATGCAGGCAGAACCTCTTGCCTCGCCCGGTGTGCCTATCAATCCTTTCGCACCCGACGACGGCCGCTACGTCACCCTGGAAGAATACTGGGCCAGGTGGTATGAGAACCCATACCGGGACATTGACGTAAGCTACGAATGGAACAACGGCAGACTGGAGGCCAAACCCTCCCACAACGCGCCGCAACTCGACCTCTGCAACTGGTTTCTCCAACTGTTATTCCGTTATATCAGGACATACCCCATTGCAAAGCTGATCAATCTGGAGACCGGCTTTGTCCTGACGATGGAGGATCCGGCGGAGCCCTCCGGGCAGCGCGAAGCGGTGCGCAAGCCGGACATTGGCGTGATTCTGACCAGCAATCCGGTAACATGGGGAGGCGCTGATCGGCGTCATTTTGACGGGGTCTGCGATTTGGTTGTGGAGGCGGTCTCCGATGCCACGCCTGCAGAAGTACAGAGGGATACGGAAGAGAAGAGGCGGGACTATGCGCTGGCCGGGGTGAAGGAGTACTACATACTCGACCCCGGCAGCGAGCACATGCGCTTCTACCGCCTCATCGCGGGGGGACGCTACGAGGAAATACAGCCAGATGCCGAGGGCTTAGTCGGTTCGGAGGTGTTGCCGGGGTTGCAGTTTCGGATGGAAGATCTGGAACGGCAGACGGATATCATGGAGCTGGCGCTGGACGATGTGTATTCCGGGTATGTGCTTCCCGGTTTGCGGGCCGCCCTCGCCAAGGCTGCCGCTAAGAAGCAACGAGCCAGTGCGGAAGCACAGCGCGCCGAAGCGGAAATTGCGGCGCGCCAAGCGGCAGAACAACGAGCGGAAGAGGAAGCTGCCGCCCGCAGAGAATCTGAAGAGCGGCTCCGAGAGATGAAGGCAGAGCTGGCCCGCCTGCGCCGGCAGTCCTCCTGAGCACACATAGCAACAACCTCCTCTCACACACAACCCGTTCAAAGAAGAATGCATCCCAGAGGGCCCTCGTTGCCTGTTCGTTTGCGCGCCGGCCTTGCCGCCTGTTTCCGGGAACCTCATTTCCGACGAAACAGCTTGGCGCCCGAAAGATAGGAAAGGTCCTTCACCATGTCCACTGATGCGACCCGGCCCGGCCACAACGCACGCGGACGCACCGACCAATCTGAAGACGCGATTGTTGATGCCTTGGGGCGAATTCTCTCCTGCTCGGAAGCGGCGCGCAGTGCCCTGGCGAGTACGCTGCGGGAGGGCGGCACGGCGGTCGGCATTCTTGCCGGCGTGCGCAGCCTAGATATTGGCGTGGAAGGAGAGCGGCCGGGCCCGGCCGGCTATGACAGCGAGGGGGCAGTGCGGGTGTTGATTCAAGCCATGTGTTGGACCGACCTGACCCCAAACCAGCCGAACAGGTATTTCAAGCAGTTGACCTTGGACCGGCCCGCGGCGGTTCTGTTCGTTGCGCCAGCGGCGCGGCTGGCAGCACTGTGGCCGGAGCTGTGCCGGCGGGCTGATGAGCAGTTTACGATTATCGGCGCGACGACGCCGGGTGATTTGCGCGCGGCGACAGTGTCCGGTGGCGAACGGCGGTTGATGTTGACGAGTTGGGATGCGCTGTTGGAGTTTATGGAGAGGGTGGTCGGTAGGGCGGGAGATGGGGATGCGGAGGCTGGTATCAGGCAACTGCGCGGCATGATCGACTGTATGAATGAGGGCGTCTGTCGGACCTGGCGGTCCGACGTTGAAAATTGAAACGGCGAGTGAGAAACCCACAACACGAAAGAGGCCATTAGTCATGTCATCTGGATCGACACTGTTCGCTCATATTGCACCCAGGCTCACCAACCGTGTAGAGGACGTAGCAGTTGACGCTCTGGGCTATATCCTGTCCCAATCGGGGGCGGCGCGCAAGGCACTGGCAGATACGCTGAAGACCGGAGGCATTCTGGTTGATTCCATCGAGAGAGTGCAGACCCAAGTTGTTGGCGAAAAAGGGGAGCGCCCGGACCTTGTTGGCTTTGGCCAGGACAACGTAGAGCACGTGATGATCGAAGCCAAGTTTTGGGCCGGTCTGACTGCAAGCCAACCCAACGATTATCTCGAACGGTTGCCCCAAAACAGGCCCGCGGCGCTTCTCTTCGTAGCACCTGCCGCGCGGCTCGAAACGCTATGGCCAGAACTCTGCCGACGGGCGGAGAGCAAGTTTACTTTGGGAAACCTTACCGAGGCGGGAGACTTACGCTCCACAATTGTAGCAGGAGGAAAACGACACCTGCTGCTGACCAGTTGGGCAACGCTGCTTGACCGGATGGCAACGCGGGCTACCAACGAATCAGAAGTAGCCACCCAAACCGACATCCGGCAACTGCGCGGTCTTACCGAACGCATGGATGCAGATGCTTTCCTGCCTTGGCGTTCTGAGGATTTGGGTCCGGAGTTCGCGCGGCGAATGCAGGGCTTGCCCCAGCTTGTTGACGATGCTACCAATCGTCTCAAACAGGTCGGACTGGTGAGCACTAAAGGACTAAAAATCACGCCGTTGAGGAGAGGCTACGGTCGGTATATCGACCTCGGGGGTGTGGGGACGTGGATTGGCATTCACTTTCCCGCTTGGGCAAGGTATAGCGATACACCTTTGTGGCTCTCATTTCATGCTGGTCTTCCTGAGCGACTGAAACAGGCCGGCCTGGACGATAAGGTGGTTGCATTTGAGGGGCGTTTCTGCATCCCAATCGAGTTGCCGACCGGAGAGGAATACGACTCGGTGTTGGACTCCGTCGTCGCCAGCCTGAAGAGCATCGCAGAACGGTTGAAGTCCACTGGTCCCGACATGCTGGAGGATGAGGAGCGAGAGGAGTAAACGACAGGCTTCTCGCTTTTTATATCCAAATATCGGTCTTGAGCAGTTGCCGACTGCCAGGATGACGGGGGCTTGGTAGCCGTCAGAAAGCGTGATTCTTTTTCATCTGAACTCGGTGGGGACGAAACGGCATAGCTCCCCGCAATACAAAAGAGACCATCAACCATGTCAACTAACACGACACTGTTCGCTCACATTGCGAACAGGAAATTGAAGAACCAGACTGAAGATACGGCCGTTGAAGCGCTGGGATATATCCTGTCCAGTTCGTCGGCCGCAGGGAATCTGCTGCAGAATGTCTTACGGGAGGGATGTACCCAAATCAACTCCATATCAAGAGTAGAAACTTGGGAAAGAGACGAAAAAGGGGCGATTCCGGACCTCGTCTGTTTTGACGAGGACGGCACCAAGCACGTATTGATTGAAGCGAAATTCTGGGCTAGATTGACCTGCAACCAGCCGAACCAGTACCTCAACCAGTTGCAACAGGATAGACAAGATAGGCCTGCTGCGCTTCTGTTTGTCGCACCCAAATCGCGATTGGATTCTTTGTGGCCAGAACTGTGCGAACGAGTGAAGAAAAAGGAACCCAAGTTTGAGTTATCCATCGATTCGGATTCGGGTGACTTACGTTCCGCTTCCATAGGCGGCGGAAAACTTCGCTTACTGTTGACTAGCTGGGCCGCTTTGCTCGGCGGCATGGAAGTGCTAGCCCGTGAGGCCGGGGACATGATCGCCGTGGGCGACATCAGGCAGTTGCGCGGTCTTACAGATCACGCGGACCCTGACCATTCCCTCCCCTGGCGTACAGGGGAATTAGATTCGGAGTTCGCCCGGCGGATGGAAGGCTTGCGAAGGCTGGTTGACGATTCGGTCAGTTATGGTAGAAGCGCCGGATTCTTGAAGCCAAAGAGTGTCGCGGCAGGAGGAGGGGGAGGCTACGGACGGCGCATCCAACTTGGTGGTGCAGCGGCGTGGTTAGGCATTGAAGTATTCTCTTGGGCGCAGTACCGCAATACACCCTTATGGCTGAGATTCGGTCGCAGTAGTCAAGGTCAATTGGAACAGGCCGGACTGACCAACCAAATGTTTGACCCCGGCCCGGGCTGGGACTTTCGTATTCCGATTGAGTTGCTGGCAGGAGTCGAGTATGACGAAATGCTGACTTCTGTTGTCAATCGCATGAAGATTATCGCAGAACAGCTTAATCCAGATTCCATGGCGGACGCGGCCGACGATTCCGATGCCAGACAGCTGCGCGGACGCGCCGACCGGATAGACCCGCACGCCTTCATGCCATGGCTTCCAGAGGAGTTGGAGCCAGAATTCGCGAAGCGGGTGACAAGCTTACATGGGATTATTGACGAGGCAACCAGTTGCGGTATGAATGCTGGATTCTTGAAAGGAAAAAAATTTGGTCCAAAGCAGGAAGGCTACGGCTGGGCCATCCGCATTGGAGGTGTAAAGGCGTGGCTCGGCATTCACTTTGGCGCTTGGGCGCGACACTGTGATACGCCCATGTGGCTTGTCTTCGATCATGATGCGAAATCGCAACTGGCTGGCTTGACCGACACCGCGCATGAAGTCGACTGGAAACACTGCATTCCGATTGATGTTCCGCCCACCGCCGAACATAATGAAGTACTGGAGTGCGTAGTTGGCAGCCTGAAGGAAATCGCGGATCAACTTAAGGATCGGGGAGCCTAACAGCCCGCCCAGCGCTCCCGGCCCCGCACATAAAAACATTAGATTTGCTTCGCCTGTAACCTTTCTGGTAAAGTTCGCTGGAGCCACCGAAAATCTGTTATTGCCTGTCACCGGGAGTACTCCATGACTGTCGCCGTACCGCTTGAACATCCGGTAAAGGACCGTCTCCTCACTCCGGCGCAGCGCGCTTTCTGGGAAGAGAACGGCTATGTCATCATCCCCGATGCGGTGCCGCAGGAGAATCGGGAGGCGGTGATCGAGGCGATTTGGGAATTCCTCCAGGTCGACCGGGATGACCCGGAAACGTGGTACCAGGCGCCGGTAAGCCGCGCCGGCATGCTGGAGATGTTTCACCACCAGTCCCTTTGGGACAATCGCCAGCACCCCAAGATCTACCAGGCATTCGCAGATGTGTGGCAGCAGGAAGAGCTGTGGGTCAGCATCGACCGCGCCAACATGAACCCGCCGGCGCGCTCGCCCGACTGGGACTATAACGGCATGTTCCACTGGGATATCGACACGACGATGCGGCCCCTGCCGCGTATGGTCCAGGGCGTCCTCTATCTGACCGACACAACGGCCGACCAGGGTGGCTTCCAGTGCGCGCCGGGTTTTCACAGGCAGTTCCATGAATGGGTCAAGACGCAGCCGGCGGACCGCAACCCCCGCCGTCCCGATCCGGACGGGCTGGATATAAGGACGATTCCGGGGCAGGCGGGTGATTTTCTGATCTGGGACAGTATGTTGCCGCACGGCAACAGCCGCAACCACGGCACGAGACCGCGGCTGGCCCAATACATCACCATGTTCCCTCCCAGAGACGAAGAAGAACGACGGTATCGCATCAGAGCCTGGCAGGAACGGCTGCCGCCGCGCGGCGATGCCTATCCGGGCGATCCGCGCGAACTTGAGCAGAAGTTCGGCAAGCCGGGGCAGCTGACCGGACTGGGCAAACAGCTATTGGGGCTGGAGCCATGGGCCTGATTTTTCAAATGTGACCGTCGCATCAACCTTTTTGCCCATCTGTATCAGAGGAGAAGCTGCCGATCGCGATCGCCAACCTGCGTGTGCAGGAAAGCATTCAGTTTGAGCTGCAGATGGCCGGCTCGACACTGGCTATCATTCCGGTCATCATCCTCTTCTTTGCGCTGCAGCGGCATATTGTGCGAGGGGTCGCTCTCAGCGGGCTGAAGGGTTGATCCGTTTGCGAATGCCGGAGTCTCCAGCGGCGAACTTTTGCGGTTGGCCACACTCTGGATCGGGCCATATCCACCTCCTCGGCCTGCTCCATGCCTCTCTCCGAACCGCCGGCGCCGGTACGGTCGAAACCGGATTTGACAGGACATGCTTTCTGCATAGGATAGACGCAGTCTGTGTAAGATTGGGCTTGCTTCGCAAGCCGCTTGGGCGCCCTTTTCGAGCAGGGGCGCATCGAACACAGTCTGGCCTGCCCCCCCCCGAGCCCAACCGGAATATCATATCCAAGTGATTATGCCGCTCTCCCGCGCCGGTCTGGGCGCGCTGGATATCTTCAGCTATCTCGGCATCTGGAACACGCTTTTCTGGGCGGCAGCCCCTTCTTCATCTTTCTGCTGCGCCAGTTCTTCCTGACGCTGCCGCTGGAGTTGGATGAGGCGGCCAAGCTGGATGGCTGCGGACCGTTCCGCATTCTGTGGCAGATTCTGCTGCCGCTGGCGGTACCGGGCCTGACGACGGTTGCCATCTTCAGTTTTCTGTGGAACTGGAACGAGTTTCTGTGGCCGTTGATCGTCCTGAACGATGTTGACAAGTGGACGATTCCGCTGGGGCTGAACGGCTTTCGCGACCAGTATGGGACCGATTGGAACCATCTGATGGCGGCCTCGTTTGTGGCTTCGCTGCCGGTCATCATTATATTTTTCATTTTCCAGAGTTATTTCATTCAGGGGATCGCGACGACTGGGGCGAAGGGGTAAGGGCGGGGGGACTGCGGGGGAACGGCGAGGGGAACGGCAGGGAATAAAGCAGGGGGGAGGGGAGGGCAGGGGGAGTGAGAAGCTTCTTTCACTCCTGATTGGGTATTTGTCGCAATTTATGGAGACTTTTCGATGTGCGCGGAGAATGTTCTTTTCATTCTGACGGACCAGTGGCCGGCTTCGGCTTTTAGTTTTTGCGGGGCGGAGATCCCCACTCCTAATATTGACCGGCTGGCGGCTGAGGGGACGGTATTCAGCAACGCTTTTACGACCTGCCCGCTGTGTACGCCGGCGCGGGGCACGCTGTTGACGGGGCGCTGGCCGCACGATACGGGCATCACCGACAACTACGCGGTGGGTTATTCGCAGCAGTTTTCGCCGCCGCTGACGGAACGCACGTGGATCGACGGGGCGGCGCGGCGCGGGTACCATGTCGGCTACTTTGGCAAGTGGCACCTGGGGCCGATCAACCCTGAGACGCGCGGGGCCCACCGTTTTGACCCCGACGCGGAGGTGCGGCGCCAGCCATACGATCCGGAAACGAGCAATTTCTCCTACCAGTTCGCCAAGAACAACTACGACCGGCAGGAACAGAGTCTGATCAGAGGCCGCGCGCCGTTCTGGGGCGATACTGCCCAGCCCAAAGAGGTGTGCTCGCCATTTCCGGTGATGGAAAACGGTGTCCGCTTCCTCGAAGAGTGGGCTGCAGGCGAGCGCAGCCAACCGTTCTTTCTGACCGTCTCCTCGGCGGAGCCACACTTCCCGCACCATCTGCCTGAGCCGTACATTGGCATCGCTCAGGAACTGAAAGAGAAGGTCGAGCTACCGGTTAATCTGGGCGATAACTGCGCGGGCAGGCCCTGGTTTCATGCGGTGGCCTGGTGGCCGTGCATGGACACGTCGCCGCTGGATGAGGAGGAATGGCGCACGGTCGTGGCCTACTCGCACGCGCACATTATGATGGTAGACGAGGCGATTGGGCGGGTTCTCGATACGCTGGAGCGGCTGGGGCTACAGGAGTCGACGACGGTGGTCTTCGTCGCCGACCACGGCGACATGGAGGGCGGGCACAACCGCTTCGACAAGGGGGCCTATTTCTATGAGGAGGTCTGGCGCATTCCGCTGATCATACGCAGGCCGGACAGAGCGCCGGCAACCCAGGATGCCTACGTTTCGCTGATTGACGTGGGCGAGACGCTTTTTGGTTTGATTGACGCCGCGGCAACGGCGGAGCAGCCGCGCGCCGGGCGGGATCTGCTGCCGCTGGTGGGGACGGGCACGCGCCCTGACGATTGGCCGCAAACGGCGTACGGCGTCTACAATCTCTATAATGGCATGAATTTTGCGGTGCGCGCGATCCGCAATGAACGATACAAGTACGTATGGAATCCGCAGGACATAGACGAGCTCTACGACCTGGAGGCCGACCCGCACGAGATGGAGAACCTGACAGAGGAACCGGACCGGGCAGCCGTCCAAGCCGAGCTACGAGGTCAGTTGATGGAGTGGTTGGCGGGGATTGGCGACGATCTCCCGAGCCGGGTCGAACTGCTTCCGCCGGCGGGCACGATTGTGGCGACAGGCGAGGCGGGACCTTAAGGGCAGTGGCCAGTGGTTATTGGTCAGTTCTTAGTGAACACCAGTGGATAGGGGATAGTGGCCGGAGAGCGATGCGGCGGTGGCGGGGAATGGTTTTGGAGGGGGGCGTTGCGGGGGGTGTCCCCCCGCACAAGGGAGGGCCGTAGGCCCGACCGTCAAAAAAGGGCGTAGCCCCTGGCGGCGGCGGGGGTTTGCCGACGACAGCCCTGAGCCGCCTTAGCGGCGAAGGGTGCGCAGGCCCGCCTTAGCGGGCCGGAGCCGCCGGAGGGCGTCTGCGCCCGTAGGCATACTTATGGAATAAGGGATAGGGAATGGCGGGGCCGAGGCGCGTTGGGACCCAGTTCTTGGTGGGGGCCTGCGCTTGCGTGGATGCCTGCTGCTGAAGACGTAGACGGAAATCAGAGACCATAAGGAACAGAGAACGCCCATGAATCACACACCGACCGCAAACAGCGAAGCGACAGCGCATGAGACGATGTCACTTGACGGCAGCTGGCGGGTCATTTTCGATTATGACAATAAAGGCCGGACGCTGCGCTGGCAGGAGCGGGAACAGTTCGAGAGTTACCACGACATCGAGGAGGTTGCGGTCCCGGCGTGCCTGGAGGAGTTCAGACAGGACTATGAGGGCGCGGCGTGGTATGGCAAGCGTTTCGATCTGCCGGCGGGATGGGAGGGCAAGACGATCCGGGTGCGGTTCGAGGCGGTCAACTACCGGGCGGAGGTGTGGGTCAACGGCGAGGCCGCGGGCGCGCATGAAGGCGGCTATACCGGCTTTGAGCTGGAGATCGATGATCTTCTGCATGCGGACGCGGAGAATTTCATCGTGGTGCGCGTCATCACGCCGCTGATCACGCGCGATGTCGTGATCGACGGGCTGGGGCGGGACGATATGCCGCACTGGCGCGGCGCGATCGCCGGCGGGATCTGGCAGCCGGTTTCGCTGATCGCGACGGACGCGGTTTATGTTGAGAGTGTATTTGTGACGGGCGACATCGGGTCCGGTGATGTGCTGGTAGAGATGGCGCTGCGCAATACCAGTCTCAAGAGTCAAGAGGCGGAAGTGCGGTGCGAGATCACTTCGTGGGCAGACGGCACGCCCTCTGCTGCAGTGGGCACAGAACAGAACCTGCGGCCGGGCAGAACGGAGGTGACGCTGGCATTGAAGGTGGCCGGCCACAGGCTGTGGGAGTTGGATGATCCCTATCTTTACGTGGGGACGACAAGTGTTGTGCTGGAGGATGGGGTTTCGGACCGGGTGGAGACGCGGTTCGGTTTTCGCGAGTTCACGGCCAAGGGCAGGAGCTTCTATCTCAACGGCAAGAAAATCATTCTGAAGACGACCTTCAATGAGGCCTTCTACCCCCATTCGCTGGCGTATCCCCGGGATCTGGAGTTGCTGAGGAGGGAGTTCAGGCTGGTCAAAGAGGGCAATATCAACATGATCCGGCCCTGGCGCAAGCCGCAGCCGCCGGTTGTCTACGATCTGGCCGACGAGATGGGCGTTCTGTACGTGGGCGCGCTGCCGGTGGAGTGCATGGACAACTGGCCGCAGATCACGCCCTACACACGGCAGAGGATCGAAAATGAAGTGACGGAGATGGTGCTGCGCGACCGCAATCATCCCTCGATCGTCATCTGGGAGATGTTCAACGAGATATTACGCGACGGGCTGAAACGGCTGCGGCACTCGACTTCGCTGAAGGCGCGCGAGCTGGATCCGGGGCGGCTGATCATTGACGAAGCGGGCGGCTTTGCCGGTCTGTGCAGCGTTTATCTGCCCGGTTCATACGAGCCAACGCTGTTTAACGATGTTCACGACTACCCGGGCACGCCGTTCGCGCAGCAGAACTACGACAATCTGATGTTGTTGGGCAAGACGGAAGAGGAACTGGAGGCGATGGGGCGCACTTCGCTCGGACAGCATACGCGCAGTCATATCGAGCCGGGCCTGCTGACCAATATCTCCGAACTGGGCTACGGCAGCATCCCTGATTTGGAAGCCAACATGGCCCAGTATAGGCGCGAGGGCAACCCGATCACGCCGGACTACCGGATCCATGAGCGTCTGCACGACTCCTATCTGGCGGTCTATCAGAGTACAGGGCTGGAGCAGGTATTTCCGACGTTCCACGACTTTATGCTTGCCTGCCAGGAGGTCCACTACACGGGCAACAAGCTGATGGCGGAGGCCTGCCGCATCAATGCCGACATTGCCGGCATCGGTATCCACTCTCTCAACGACGGCGACTGGATCGTGGGCGCAGGTCTGATCGACAATTTCCGCAACCCCAAGCGGGCCTATTACGCGATCCAGGAGGTCTTTGCGGACCGTTATCTTGCGATTCGCCCAAGCCGGCAGAATGTTTACGCGGGAGAGGGTGTGCAGATCCTGCTGACGTCGGTCAACGACGAGGAGGCAGTGGGGGGGACGCTCTCGCTGCGGGCCACGGCCAGCGACGGGCGGCGGCGGCTGGACCTGACAGAGGAGACCAGTTTGGCGACGGGTATCGTCGATCTGGGAGAGTACGGGGTGGCCACCGACGGCCTGGCGGGGCGTTGCCTGGTGGAGGCTGTCTTCCGCGTTGGCGACGCGGTCGTGGTGGAGAACAACAGCAGCTTCTATGTGCTGGAGCGGGAGGGATCGGCCCTGCCGCGGCGGGATGTGGCGTTGATCGATCTCGACGGCGCGCTGGGCGCCTACGCGGCTGACTCTGATCTGCGTTCAACGCCGTTTTCGGCGGAAACGCCGCGCAGCAACCGGGTACTGGTGAATCTGAATGGCTGGGAGGGCGAAAAGCAGCCGATCTTCGCTGATCTGGAGCGCTGGGTCAGCGCAGGTGGGACGGCTGTGTTCCTCGGGGCGCCGCCGGAGGAGGCCCTGACGACCAGGTATCGCATGCAGAAACTTCTGCCAAAGGATATTCTGCTGCCATTCGGGATAACTTATTTCAGCGGCAAGGGTCTTTGGACACCGTGCAGCCATGTTGTGCGCGAGCACCCGGTCTACGACGGTCTGCCATCGTCCTGCCTGATGGGGCAGGAGTACCGCGATGCGGTTTCACGGTGGTCGATTGTGGAGCCGGAGACGGATTGGATCAGCGGCAATGTCACCTTTGACTGGCATGCCGGCCTGAAACACAAGCAGAACTACACCGGCGTGACCGCGGCGTTCCACGGCGCGGACCTGACGCAGATCTCGCATGGTGAAGGCAGTTACATCCTGTGTACACACCGGATCGTTGAGAATCTGGGCAAAGATCCGGTGGCGGATCGGCTGTTGAGCAACCTGGTGCGCTGGGCTTTGGGGTAGCAGGCAGTTTTCGGTTTTTTTGCAGCTTCAGGAGACAGTATGGACAGATCAGCGCATGATGAAATTCCGTTCGACCTGTTCGCCAGTTTCGAACGTATTGAGGACGGCAACCCGGTTTTTTTCTGCGAGCCGCCCGAGTGGGCTGCGGCCGCGCACGCCATCGTGGTGGGCGACACGGTCCACTACCTGTGGGGCAGACGCAGAAAGGACAACTACTGGATGCTGATGCACAGCGCCGCGCCGGCAAGCGACCCCGCGGCCGTCACCCACGACCCGAGGAACCCCGTCCTGCTGCCCTCGCAGGCCGGGTTTGACGACTTCACCATCGAGTACCCTTACCCCTTCCGGAATCCTGCCGACGGCAGGTTCTATGCGTACTATCTTGGCCGGCGGCTCAAGCCTCCCAAGCAGACGGGCCTACTGGTAGGCGACGGCGATTTCGGCGCATGGACGCGCGTGCGCAGGACGCCCGTGATTCCCGCGGACACGCCTTACGAAAGCGCAGGTTCGTCGCACCCTTCTATGACAGTTGACGGCGACACGATCCACGTCATCTACACGGGCGAGTCGGAAGGGAATCCGGTTATTTGCCACGCGACCGCGCCGACGAGTGACCCCGCGGCCGTCACCAAGGACGCGGGCAACCCCATTTTCAGCGGCAGCGGTCTGGCGTGGGACAGCCACGGCGTGCGCGAGGCGGAGATCTTCAAAGGGCCGCGCTATTTCCATATCCTGTACGGCGGACGGGCACAAGACGACGAGGTATGGAAAATCGGACATGTACGCACGCAGGATTTTCGCAGGTTCGAGGCGAACCCGCACAACCCGATCTTCACGCCCTCCACGGAGCGCGGGGCATGGGACTGCGACGGTATCCTCACGCCCCAGGTCTTTGAGGCCGGGGACGCCTACTACATGCTTTACGCGGGCCGAAAGGGCAGAGAGTGGCAGTCCGGCCTTGCCAGAGCAGACAAGGCGGTCGGATAGCGGAAAGGTGACGCTTTCAGCGGTCACGGTTGCGGTGACATCGGAACGCAGCCGAAATATGTGAA
This sequence comes from Caldilineaceae bacterium, assembly GCA_963662575.1. Lineage (GTDB taxonomy): Bacteria > Chloroflexota > Anaerolineae > Caldilineales > Caldilineaceae > Bin5. The sequence goes on along the minus strand of OY759723.1, from coordinate 1,581,061 downwards.
TAGGTCAGGAAAACAAGAATGCAGAGCGCATGCGCTCTGCATTTCGTGCGCCTATAGCAGACAAAGGCGCGTTCTATACTCTTCTGAATGAGCCCCCTGGGACTCGAACCCAGAACCCACGGCTTAAAAGGCCGTTGCTCTACCAATTGAGCTAGGGACCCGCGGCAACGACTCTCGATTTTAGCCTATAGGCGTGATCCAAGCAAACTTTAGCGCTTCAAGGGTGCATCTCGAAATGGGGGCGTGTTTCCAGTCGCCACCGGTCATATGCAAGGAGATCCGCTTCCACATTCACAGGAGCGAAAAGTGACAGTTTCCCTGCTGCCGTCGTCGGATAACACGATGCCTGAAACTGGCAGGCAGTTACAAGAGATCGTAGACTAGGGAGTGGAAACACAAGACTGATTTTTCGCGAGGAGACTACCATGTCCAATCCCGACGCTCAATTCGATAAGGAACTCGAAGCCGCCTACCAGGAACTGGATAAGGCGCAGAAGAATCTGGCGGAGCTGCGCCGCAGGCTGCCCCACGAGCCGGTCAGCGATTACCAGCTGCAGGGTCCCGACGGTCCCGTCAATCTCTCGGCCCTGTTTGGAGACAAGGAAGACCTCATCCTCGTCCACAACATGGGCTCCGGCTGTTCTTACTGCACGATGTGGGCGGACAATTTCAACGGTGTCGCCCACCATCTGCAGGACCGCGCCGCGTTTGTGCTGGTCTCGCCCGACAGCCCTGCGGACCAGCAGGCGTTTGCGGGCGGACGGGGCTGGCGCTTCCCGATTTACTCGGCTCAAGATTCGACCTTTACGGCTGACATGGGCTTCCAGAGCACAGCGGGCGGCTTCATGTCGGGCTTCCAGCCCGGCGTCTCGGTCTTCCGCAAGAAGGAAGACGGCGGCATCACGCGCGTCGCCAAGGACCACTTCGGCCCCGGCGACTCCTATTGCGGCGCCTGGCATTTGTTCAGCCTGCTTCCCGACGGCTGGGCCGGCTGGGATCCGCAGTTCGATTACCCCGACCAAGACTAGCCTCTGAAAACTGAAAGGCGGCGCTGACTTCGCAGCGCCGCCTCTACTCCTGGTGCATCTCGAAATGGGGGTTCGTTTCCGACAGGCCCTGGTCAGCTACGTGGACATCCACGAAGGCCGCAGAGAGGTACTGAGGGGCAGGGAGGTTTCAGACGCCGGCGACCCCAAGGGAATGCCCGCAATTCTGGAATGCATCCCTCCTGAAAAAAGAATCGACGGCACGGTCAACCATCCCGGTTGAGGCTAGAGGATGGGCGGCTCGTCAAGATAGTATTCGTCGCGCAGAGAATCGGCCTGGGCGGCCCAACTGGCGAAGTCGAGCTCTTCGCCTGCCAGGTGAGCCGGGATGATGCGGGCCAGCTCGTCGGGCGCGCACTCGGCCAACTGCCGGAATGTGAAGATGCCGGCGGCGTAGAGTTCATCTTCGTACACCTGATCGACGCCGTGGATGCGGGTCAGATCTTCGGGCAGAGGGCCATCGTAGACCGCGCCGATCCGGTTGTTGGCGTGGGCCAGTTCGCGGGCCTGTTCGGTCCAGGCGCGGGTGTCGCTGCTGGGGAGCGCCCTGGTAATCTGTTGCAGTGTTTCGGCATCGACGCGGGAGAGCTGATCCCAGGTAAAGATGCCGACCTGATAGAGGCGGCGTTCGTAGAGGTCGCCGATACCGTAGACGGCGGTGAGGTTGTCGGGCCGGTTTGCGGGAGCTTGTTGTGCGGGCCGCGCATTTTTGCGGGCGCGGCGGCGTCCTTTTTGCGGCGTTGCATCGGCTGCAGAGGCCTCTCCATCCGATGCTGGGCGTGGGTGCAACGCCGGTGCGCCGTAGCTGTGCGAGGGCGGCACGCCGGGGAGCGGCTGAGCTGCCCTCATGCCGGACGGCGCCATTGCCAGGTCGACGCGCCTGCGCCGCCCGCGATACCAGACCCATTCAACCAGGGTCGAACTTACCCAGCCAAACAGCAGGCCAACCAGAATATAGCCGAGCAGACTCGTCAGTTCCATTCATCCCCCTTCGTACGACATAGGAGGGCGGCCAACATCCGCCAGAAGCGAGAAGTTCCCGCTCTCCTCTTCACACTTGTGCATACAGCAGTTTGCTCGTTGCCTGTTTCGCCCCCGCCAAGTGCGCTAACTTGCGGTCGGCGGCAGCGAAATCCAGCAGTTGGGACAATAAACGGGCAGACAGGCAGGGAAAAGCCTGTTCTTGCCGGTGTTCACTGCTTGATTTTCCACCGACTCTTATAGGACGAGCGCTGGGGGTCGGGCTCCATTATAGAAAGTGTATCCCGCGGCCAAAGGGTTGTCAAAGCGTTCTTCTCTTTGGCTTGCGGCGCTGCCGGGCGGCTTCGTAGAGAATGACGGCGCCGGCGGCGGCAACATTGAGAGATTCGGTGGCGGCGGCCATTGGAATCGCTATTGCCACGGCTTTTTCTTGCAACTGTGAACTGGCCCCGTGCGCCTCGCTGCCGAGCACAAGCGCGGACGGGTTACGCCAGTCGACTTCATCGTAGAGGATACTGCCCTGTGCGCTGGCCAGATAGAGGGACTGGCCGGTGGGCAGAGCGGCTCGAACCGCTTCCCAGTGCGGCAGGATGCGGATTGGGACGCGAAAGTGCGCGCCCATCGCTGCCCGCAAGACTTTGCCATTGAACGGGTCGACGCAGCCGGGCGCGAACAGGACCTGATCGACGCCGGCGGCCGCGGCCGTGCGCAGGAGAGTGCCGGCATTGCCAGGATCCTGCACGCCGTCCAGAACGAGGGAGAAATCGGCGGGGGAAGGCGAAGGCAGCTCGGGGATGGGTGTCACGGCGACAATGGTCTGCGGCGATACGGTCTCGCTGATCTTGTCGAGAAGGTCGACGGGCACGAGGTGGAGCGGACAGGCCCGCTGGATTTGGGCCACAAGGTCGGGCTGGGCGTCTGCGGCGGCGGCGGTGATAAAGCAGGTGTGGAAGGCTGCGCCAATTGACAGGGCGTCCTGCACCAGGCGCGTCCCCTCCAGCAGACAGAGGCGATGGGCTTGTCGGTGGCGGCGGCGGCGCAGTTTGGCCGCCAGTTTGATTTGCGGGTTGGCGGGACTGGTGATTTCTATCATTCAGCTATGTGGAGCGCAGGCAACTTTTCCGGATCGCGGGCGGCGGCGACATGGGGAGGTTGGCGTGTAGCGGATGCAGACAGCCCCGCGGTCACGGTCTTGTTCGGCGCCGAACAGAGCCGGCGCCAGACATTATCGGACAAAAAAGCAGAGACAAGAGTCTCTGCAATTTGTACTCTGAATTTTCAGACGGCGCGGCGGCCGTTGCGATAATGCGTTCAAACAGCGAAGCGATAGCGCCTTGATCAGTTCAGGTGGCTTTTGGCCAGGTCAGCCAGTGCGCTGAATCCATCTGCGTCGCTGGCGGCGATGTCGGCCAACACTTTGCGGTCCACCTGTACATCGGCCTGCTTGAGCCCGTAAATCAGGTGGCTGTATTTGAGGCCATTGAGCCGGGCCGCGGCATTGATACGGGTAATCCACAGGCGGCGGAAGTCGCGTTTGCGGGTGCGGCGGTCGCGATAGGCATAGGCAAGCGACTTAAGCATCGCTTCGTTGGCGCGCTTGAAGAGCTTGGAGCGGCTACCATACTGCCCTTTTGTGAACTTGAGCACCTTTTTATGGCGCCTGTGCGCATAAACCTTTGGTCTGGAACGTGCCATAACTTGAATCCTTGTGTCTAGCGATTGCTATGCCTGGGGGCGGGGAGCCTCTGGGCCTGTCCCGCCTGCATGGATGGGTAGGCGATGGAAACTGTAGTCCGGCCGGATGCGACAGCGCTTAGCATTCTGTCCAACTCCCGACCACGGTAGAGACAGGCCTAGCCGAGCATCTCTTTGACCAGTTTGGCCTGGCCTTTGTTCGGGCTGGTAATTTTATGGCGGTAGACGCTGACTCTGCGTTTTTTGCGGCGCAAATGGTTTCCGCCCTGTTTGAGGCGCATCAACTTACCATTTTTCGTCACACGGAAGCGCTTTTGTGCGCCCTTATGGGTTTTCATCTTAGGCATAGGTCTTCTCGGTTGCTCCGGCGCCCCTGGCGAGCAGGCACATATTGGGACTGCATTATGAGATGCAGTGGTTGAACAGACAGCGCGCGCCCTCTTGGTGCAGGGGCGCACTAAAAATCATAACGCCCGTTCTCAACAGAGAGCGCTATGCAAGCCTGAATGGTAGCACAGCCGGCCGCAGTGTTCAAAATTGGGCAGGCCGCGCTGGCGGCTATGAGATTCGGCTACGCGGCTGGGGCGAGAAGCATGACCATGCTACGGCCCTCGAAACCTGGGCGAGATTCGACGACTGCCTCTTCGGCCAGCTCTTCCGTCACCCGTTTCATCAGGTCCAGGGCGATGTCCCTGTGGACGATCTCACGGCCACGGAAGCGGATACGTACCCGCACTTTGGCGCCATCTTTCAGGAACTTTCTCGTCTTGGTGAGAACGACCTGAATATCATGTTCGCCTGTTTTAGGCCGCAAGCGCACTTCTTTGATCTCGATCTGCTTCTGGGCCCTGCGCGCTTCCCGCTCCCGTTTCTGTTTCTCGTAGAGGTATTTGCCGTAATCCATAAACCGGCAGACCGGCGGATTGGCATTGGGGGCAACTTCTACCAGGTCCAGATCTTTCTCCTCGGCGGCCTGCAGAGCGGTCTGCACATCCATAATGCCGAGTTGAGTCCCGATTTCATCGATGACTCGCACTTCGCGCGTACGAATCCGATGATTGATTCGTGTTGTATTTCTGCTAATTCCTGATCTCCTTTGGGCGTTTGGCCCTAGACAGCAAAATCGTAGACGCCCCACTCCCGTTATGAGTGGCGGAATCCTTGCGCTCAAATGGTAACGTAGTAGCGCATTGAACGACCTGATTCAAAAGGGGCTGCTGCCAGAATACATCTGTGGTAAATGATCGACTCAAAATCATCCGCGAGTATATCATTGCGAAAGTATTACGTCAAACTTGAAAAAAGGACATAGCGCATACAAAAATGGGGTCGATTTTGTGGTTACCTCTGGGGGTAGACCGAGTTGGGCGGCCGGCAACGCCGGGCCAGCCCAGATCCGAAATGCATTCAAGTGGACAGAGATGTGTCGCTGATATTGGGGCGGACGTTGTCTGAATCAGGATGTGCGGAATTTGTATGGTTTGAGGATGGCTGGCGATGGGTCGAAATCTGAAGCGGAGCCTTCATGTTTGGCCGCCGCCAAGCTGTTGGAGCCGGCGGCGGCCGGAGCCAATCATGTTTACAGTGTGTTGGCGCGGCCTGCACTGCGCGCCCGTGAGGAAACCCATCGGTCAGCATGAAACACCAGTGGAAACTGTTACGCGCGTCACTGCTCCTAAGCGGCGCAGGAGAACAACAGGGGCGCCCGGTCGAGCGCCCCTGCCTCTCTGGTTAATCACCGCGCCAAGAGGGCGCCCATCGAAAGTCTATTCATACCAGCCGGAGCCAATGAGCAGTCCATCGTGGCGCACGGCCCAGGCGTGCTTGGTCTCCTCCTCGCCGGTGGCAGGATTGACGAAGACATAGTGTATCCACAATCCCTCCGCGGTCGTTTCCAGCATGTCGGTGCCGAAATGATAGCCGGTGGAGTCCAGGCCCAACTCTTCCTTCAAGTCCATACCCAGCAGATCCGGGTTGGCGTGGGCGATCAACTGATCACTCTCGTCGAAGATGTAGACATAATATTCCCCGTCCACGCTCTCCGGCGTATTGTAGTAGGCGACCGTCTCTTCCCGGCCATAGGCCTTGTAATACCGGAGCGCGCGGTCGACCATGGCGACGGTATATTCGGCCGGTCGCGCCTTGGTAACGGCCGTAGACAGAGTGGGCAGAACCTGATACCAGCCGGAGCCGAACAGCAGCCCATCCCGCCTGACCACCCACGAATGCTTGTACTCCTGGTTGCCGGTGGCAAGGTTCTGGAAGAGATAGTCCACCCACAGTCCCTCTTCGGTCGCGCTGAGCATCAGGTCGCCGAAACGATAGCCGGTGACATCGACGCCCAACTCTTCCTTCAGGTCCATGCCAAGCAGGTCCGGGTTGGCGTGGGCGATCAACTGATCAAGCTCGTCGAAGATGAAGACATAATATTCGCCGTCCGCGCTCTCCGGTGTGTTGTAGTACTCAACCGTCGCGTCTCGGCCCTGGGCTTCATAACGCTGCAGGGCCCGCTCTACCATGGCCACCGTGTAGGCCACAGGATGCGCTTTGGCGGCGCCCAACTCCAGACCGGGCAAAACCTGGTACCAGCCGGAGCCGAAGACAAGGCCGTCGTGACGGACGATCCAGGTATGTTTGTACTCATGGTTGCCTGTGGCGATATTGAGGAAGAAGTAGTCGACCCACAGGCCTTCCTCGTCGACACTGTGCAGAAGTTCACCGTAACGGTATCCGGTGATATCGACGCCGAGCTCGCCAATTTCATCGCCTATGGAATACTGTCCACGCAGCTCCTCGCTGGGGTGGCCGATGAGGATGTCGCTTTCGTCGATGAGGAAGACATACCATTCGCCGTCAAGGTTTGCGGGCGAGTTTATGTATTCGAGGGTGGCTTCGCGTCCCTCGGTCTTGTAGCGCTGGATGGCCTGTTCAACAAGATGGACGGTGTAGCCTGAACGATCGGCCTTGGTGGGGTCGCTGCGGGAGAGATCGGGCAGAATCTGATACCAGCCGGAGGCGAATATCAGCCCGTCGCGGCGCACCGCCCAAGTATGTTTGAACTCCTGGTTGCCGGTGGCAAGGTTGAGGAAGAGGTAATCGACCCATTTCCCCTCCTCGGTGGCGCCGGCTATCGCTTCGCCTTGTCGATAGCCGGTTATATCCACCCCTACAGGGCCATGCAGGCTCTCACCCAGCAGATCCGGGTTGGCGTGGGCGATTATCTCGTCGTTCTCGTCAGTGATGAAAACATACCATTCGCCGTCCACGCTTTCGGGAGAGTTATAGTAGTCAACGGTGGCTTCCCGCCCCTGGGCGTCGTAGCGTTGCAGAGCTTTCTCCACCATGGCCACCGTGTACCCCGAGCGATCGGCCTTGGTAACCTGCCTGCTTTCCTTGGCGACGGCGCCATCCATTTGCGAACTGGGTAGCATATATTGATCACAGCCGGACAAAAATACGGCGGCAGCCACCAGTACGGCTGCCAGTCTACTTAGCAATAAACGATTGGGCATCATTTGCCTCCTGTAGCGCTCTTCATTGAGAGCCGGTGGTTCCGGGCCGAACGGTTAAACATGCAGATTTCACAGAAACATGCCGAACATACCTGCACCGAGCCATCCGGTGAGGTGTGTTCGGCAAAAAGAAAAAACGTATGCTCTCCAGCTTGAACTCCGGCGCCAGAAATTATCACGTGCGCCTCTGCTGGAAAGAGGCGCGGATGGTTCAAGACACGACCGGTTTCGCTCTTTCGCGAAACCTGCGCACGTCTGACGAGCCACAGCCAAATTATCAGGTTGCCGCCGAATCTACAAACTGCCGGAGCCGGCGGCGGCCGGAGCCAATCATGTCTACAGTGTCTTGGCGCGGCTGGCGATGCGTTCGGCGACGAGCGAAACGAACTCTGCTACCGGCATTCCATTCTGGCGGCCGCCGTCGCGCCGGCGCAGCGAAACGGTCTCCTCTTCAATCTCGCGATCGCCGACGATCAGCATATAGGGGACCTTCATGCCCTGGGCCTGCCGGATCTTGTTGTTCATGCGGTCGCTGCTCAGGTCGGCGGAGACCCGCGCGCCGGCGTCGGTAAGGCGCTTCTCGATCTGGACCGCGTATTCGTTGTGGGCCGAAGTTACGGGAATGACCCGCACCTGTTCGGGCGACAGCCAGACCGGGAAATTGCCGCCGTAATGCTCGATAAGAAAGCCGATCATACGTTCGTGCGTGCTGAGCGGCGCCCGGTGAATGCAGAGCGGGATCTCCTCCTCGCCGGCGGCGTTGATATAGGAGAGGTCCAACCGTTCCGGCTGGGCGAAGTCGACCTGATTGGTGGCGAGGGTGAACTCGCGGCCGATCGCGCTCCAGATCTGCACGTCGATTTTGGGGCCGTAGAAGGCGGCCTCGTCCGGCTCCTCTTCAAACGGCACATTGCCCTCGGTCATGGCCTGGCGCACCATCTCCTCGGTCTGCTCCCAGAGCGTACGATTGTCGACGTACTTTTCGCCCAGCTTTCTGGGGTGATGCGTGCTGAGGCGCATGACAAAGCGATCAATTTCGAACAGGTCGAAGTAAAGCTTGTAGAGATCGACGACCCCCATGAACTCCTGGGCGAACTGTTCCCGGGAGCAGTAGATGTGGGCGTCGTTCATCTGCATGGAGCGGACGCGCATCAGGCCGAAAAGCTCGCCGCTCTGTTCATAGCGGTAGCAGGTGCCGTATTCGGCCAGGCGCACGGGCAATTCGCGGTAGCTGCGCAGCTTGGAGCCGAAGATCTTGTGGTGCATCGGGCAGTTCATCGGCTTTACGTAGTAGGTGACGCCTTCCATCTCCATTGGCGGGTACATGCTGTCCTTGTAGAAGTCGAGGTGCCCGCTGCGCAGGAATAGGTCCTCTTTGGTGAGATGGGGCGTGCGCACGCGATCGTAGCCGGCCGCCTCTTCGGTCTCTTTGGCCAGGCGTTCGAGCTCTTCGATGATGACGGCGCCGCGCGGCAGCCAGAGGGGCAGGCCGGGCCCGACTTCCTCTTCGAAGATAAAGATCTCCAGTTCGCGGCCCACCTTGCGGTGATCCCGTTTCTTGGCCTCTTCGAGTTGATCGAGGTGTTTCCTCAACTCTTTACGGTTGCCCCAGGCGGTGCCATAGATGCGCTGCAGCATGGCGTTTTTCTCGTCGCCGCGCCAGTAGGCGCCGGCGACGCTGAGAAGCTTAAAGGCGTCGGCGACGATTTTGCCGGTGTGCTCGACGTGGGGTCCGCGGCACAGATCTTCGAATGTATCATGCTTGTAGGTGCTGATGACGGGCTTTTCGGCCGCTTCGTTGCCGTATTCGTCGATTTCGCCCTGGTCGAGGCCGTCGATCAGCTCTAATTTGTAGGGCTGGTCGGCGAAGAGCTGGCGGGCCTCGGCGGCGCTGACCTCGCGATAGGCATACTCGTGCTTGCCGCCGATAATCTGGCGCATGCGCTTCTCGATCGCTTTCAGATCTTCCGGTCGGAAGGTACGGGGGGAGCCGTCCTGGGCGGCGCCGAGATCGAAGTCGTAATAAAAGCCGTTTTCGATCGGCGGTCCGATCGCGTACTTGGCTTCGGGATATAGTTCCAGCACGGCCTGCGCCATGACATGGGCAGCGCTATGGCGAATTTTATACAGGCCATCGATTTTACTAGCCATCTCCGTTGCTCCTGTGTACTACAGTGGGTGTGGTTAGGTAGGCTACCACTTCGTTTTGTGAATGCGAAGTGAATCGCGGCCCGTGGATAGGTAAGACCACTGGCCGCCGGGGTTTGCTGCTAGCCACTATTAGTCAACCACGCAGCGCTCCACCAGGTAAGGTAGAGCAACTGCTGCATCCCCTTTACCAACGGCAATGGGTCGATCCATTCACTGAGTCGGTGGGCGTCGCCGCCATCGGTAAGGCCCACGCAGACGGCGGGAATGTTACGGCTGAGGGGCACATTGGCATCTGTGCTGCTGACGCGCGTATCAGTGCGCTCGTTGACGCCGATTTCCTGCAGAATGGTGGCGGCAGCCTGTACGAGCGGATGCTGAGAAGGGAGCGCGCCTGCGGGCCGATCGCCGATCTGTTCATGGCGTAGAGTCAGGCCGTCGCCGTGGGCGTGGTGCGCCTGCACATGGCGCTCTATGATCTTTCCAATTTGCCCGTCCAGCCAGACCAGCGTTGGTGGAGATTCGCTGCGCAGGTCCAGCTCCATCCACGCTTCTTGGGCGATGGTGTTGACGGAGGTGCCGCCACCAATGCGGCCGATATTGAAGCTTGTACGGGGTGTTTGCGGCAGCGGCAGTTTCAGCATTTCATCCGCCAGCGATACCAGGCCGTGGACAGCGCTGGCGGCGCCGAAATCACCCCAACTATGGCCCCCCGGCGCGACGGCGGATGTGCGATAGCGGCGCACGCCCAAGGCCTGGTGGACGATGCGGCCCAGCCCCATTCCTTCGAGAACTATGACAGCGCCAAGGGCACCGCGCCCATTAGGGGAAAGGTCTGCGCTACGCGGTGCCCCATCCGCCTGCTTATCCAGCCGATCTACGACACGGCGCATGCCGCGCAGGTCACCCACGCCCTCTTCCATCGAGTTGGCGACCAGCCAGATGTCGACGGGCGGCGGGGCGAGTTGCGTCAAGGTTTCGGCCAGAATGAGGAGGCCGGCAACGCCGGTCGAGTTGTCGCCGATGCCCGGTCCGCGGAGGAAGCCATTGTTCAGGCGGCGCAGGCGCAGGTCGGTTTCGGGCGGGAAGACGGTATCGGTATGGGCGGAGACGAGCAGGGCGGGTTGGTCCTGCGGACGCGAGCCGCGCACGCGGCCATAGACATTGCCCAATAGATCGCGCGTCACGTCGGCCAGGCCGATGCCCTGCATACGGCTCTCCACCCAAGCGGCGCGTTCGGTTTCGGCGCCGGTGGGGGCGGGGATCTGCTGGACGGCGATGCAGAGGTCGATGAGTTGTTCGAGCTGGCCGGCATAGGCTGCGCCTGCGGCCTGCACTGCGCTCCCGTGGGGAAGCCCGTCAATCAACATGAAACACCTGTGGAAATCGTTACGTTCGTCACAGCTTGTATAAGTTGCGCAAAAGAAGAACAGGGGCGCCCGGTCGAGCGCCCCTGTGTTTCAGGCTTATCACTGCGCCCAGAGGGCACCCGCCGAAGGTTTATTCATACCAGCCGGAGCCAATGATCAGTCCATCGTGGCGCACGGCCCAGGCATGCTTGGTCTCTTCCTCGCCGGTGGCAGGATTGACGAAGACATAGTGAACCCACAACCCCTCAGCGGTCGTTTCCACCATGTCGTCGCCGAAATGATAACCGGTGGAGTCCAGACCCAGCTCTTCCTTCAAGTCCATACCCAGCAATTCCTGATTGGCGTGGGCGATCAACAGATCTTCCTCGTCGAAGATGTAAATATACCAGCCTCCATCGACGCTTTCCGAGGTGTTGTAATGGGCGACCGTATTCTCGCGACCATGCGCATTGTAGTAGCGAAGCGCACGGTCGACAAAGGCAACCGTGTATTCAGCAGGGTCCGCCTTGGTTACGCCCAGCGACAGAGTCGGGAGTACCTGGTACCAGCCGGAAACGAAGATCAGTCCATCGTGCCTCACTGCCCAGGCATGCTTGTACTCCTGCTGGCCGGTGGCAGGGTTGAGGAAGATATAGTCGATCCACTTCCCCTCCTCGGTGGCGGTGGCCATTTCTGCGCCGTGCTTATAGCCGGTGATATCGATACCGGTCTCGTCCATCAGGCTTGCGCCCACGAAGACGGGATTGGGGTGGGCGATCAAGACGTTGTTTTCGTCGGCAATAAATACATACCACTCGCCGTCCACGCTTTCCTGGGAGTTGTAGTATTCGACCGTCGCCTCCTGCCCTTTGGCGTCGTAAATCCGCAGGGCCTTTTCTACCATGGCCACAGTGTAGCCAGGACGATCGGCCTTGGAAACGTGCCAGCCTTGCTTGGCGTCGGAACGGTCCGAACGGCCCATTTTATTCTGAAGGTCCGTTCTATCCATTCGATCCGGATGAACCATTCGGTCCATGCGCGAAAGGGACGGCTTCCAGGTACGGGGTGACATCATGTGATAACAGCCGGACAGGAATACGGCGGCGGCGATAAACATGACTGCTATTCTGATATGAGACAGATGGTTGCGCATTATCTTCCTCCTGTAGCGCTCTTCTTTGAGTGCCAGTACAATTCGACCTAGCGGCTAAACGTGCGGATTTTATAGAAATATACCGAACCTGCCTGCACCGAGCCATCAAGTGAGGTGTGTTCGGCAGAAGGGGTAAACGTATGCTCTCCAGCTTGAACTCCAGCGTGAAGAGGTTGTTGCATGCGACTCTGTCGAATGAGGCGCGAATGGTTCAAGGCGCTACCAGCTCGTCCTCTGCGCGCAGCTTGGCCATTTTCGTCTGGCCGTTGCCAAGTTATCAGGCTGCCGCGAAGCGTCCAAAATGCTGCAGTCAGCGGCAACGGCCAAGGTGGGAGATACTGGACTTGAACCAGTGACCTCTACGATGTCAACGTAGCGCTCTAGCCATCTGAGCTAATCCCCCGGATGTCAGGTTTCAACTATAGCACATCGGAAATGCAGCCACAAATTCTGGCTGTGCGGCGCAGTTCGGCAGAAAGGGATAGGCCGAGGGCGGGGGCGTACTGCTTTGCTATATGCGCGCAGTGTCTGATGCGCTACCGCTTCGCGGCATGACGACCAGGTTGACAGCGCCGGCAATGGCTATTCGATCATCGTCGACCCGCGTTTTGCGCCGCTGGCTTTTGCGTAACTGCAAACCCTTTATCCACGAAGGGCTGCGGTGAACTGCAACTGCAACGTCAAGACCTTTTGTCCACGAAGGGCCGCGAAGGGCCACTAAGGGCCACGAAGAAGGTCAAGGGCAACGGCAGGAAAGGCAACGGCAGGACTTTTTTTGTTCTGCGCGGGCAGAAGGGTTGCCGCTGCAATTGGAGTCCACAGCAGACATAAGAAATAGCAGTTGGTGTTGCAGTTCTGCAGTTGCAGTTCTTAGTGGCCCTTGGTGGCCCTTGGAGGACAAAGGTTTTGACGTTGCAGTTCTTCACGGCCCTTCGCGGACAAAAGGTGTTCGCAAGCCAGCGCCGCCGGCCGGCGGCATCTTGAACGGCGTGACCAGGATCCGGTCAAAGCTGCCCAGCGCGCCGGGCCTGGCCGCGCGTTCGCCTTTTCCGTGCTTTGACAACACTTTTGCACTGTTACATTCTACACTGTTACATTCTACACTGTTACAATAGCAGCCAACATGAAGAGGCCCCGCCAAAATATAAGATAACAGAATAAGAATATATTACATTAACATGAGAATTACGCTCAATTTCAGTGATGTAAGGGAGGGATGGAGAAGATGGCAGTCGATGAGCCGAAGCGAGAGAATGCGGCGCCGCGTCACCGCCTGTCGCGGTTGAGCGCCGCCAGTCTGAGCATCAACGAAGACCTCGACTTTGACAAGGTGCTGCAGCAGGTATTGAACAATGCCTGTGAGCTGACCGATGCGCGCTACGGCGGGCTCGCGGTTTATGAAGAACAGGGAGATTTGCAGGTTTTCATTTCCGCCGGTTTTACGCCGGAGGAGCACGAGAAGTTGATTGCATTGCCGAGGATAACAAAGTTTTTGAGGGGCTTGAACAGGGTTGAAAGGCAGATGCAGATCGGCGACTTGGACGACTTCACGCGCGCGCTGGGGCTGGAGGCGTTTCGCCCGCCGGTGACGATAGATTCAATCCTGGTGGCGCCGTTGCGCAAGAACGGAGTCGAGATCGGCGCGATCTATCTGACGAAAGGCGCAGAGGGGCAGGAATTCACGGAAGAAGATGAAGAGATTCTGGTGATGTTCGCGTCGCAGGCAGTGATGGTGATTGCGAACGCGCGCATGTACCAGGAGGAGCAGCGGGCCAGGGCCAGCCTGGAGACGCTGATCAACACCTCGCCTGTGGGTGTAGTTGTCTTCGATGCCAAGACGGGCGCGCCGACATCCTTCAACCGCGAAGCGAGGAGGATACTGGAAAGCCTGCGTTCGCCGGACCATCCGATTGAGCATCTGCTTGAAGCCCTGACCTTGCAGCGTGCGGACGGGCGCAGGATCTCTTTGGCCGAACTTCCTTTGGCGCAGGCGCTGAGCACAGGCGAGATTTTGCGGGCCGAGGAGGTCGTTTTACAGGCGCCCAACGACAGGTCAATCACAATTTTGATAAACGCCACCCCGGTCTTATCGGAGGAGAAGAAGGTCGATTCAGTCGTCGTGACCTTACAGGACATGACGTCGCTGGAAATACAAGGGCGGCTGCGCGCCGAATTCCTCGGCATGGTCAGCCATGAACTGCGGACGCCTTTGACTTCGATCAAAGGCTCGGCCACGACGCTGCTGGACCCTGCGACGGAACTGAGCCGTGCGGAGTTGAACCAGTTTCACAGAATTATCGACACGCAGGCCGACAGAATGCGAGATCTGCTCGCCGACCTGCTTGACGTGGCGCACATTGAGACGGGCACGCTGGCGGTCAATCCTGAACCGTCGGATGTGGCGTCGCTGGTGGATAAGTCATTCAATATCTTTCTGAGCGGAGGGGGACGCAATAGCGTACAATTCGACCTTCCGCCGCACCTGCCTCTTGTCATGGCAGACAGACGGCGGATTGTTCAGGTGCTGACCAACTTGCTTACCAACGCCGCCAGCCACTCGCGCGAGTCGTCCTCCATCAGGGTGACCGCCGTGCGGAGGAAGTCCCACGTTGCGATTTCCGTATCCGACCAGGGCAGGGGCATACCGGCAGATATGCTGCCGCACCTGTTTCGGAAGTTTTCCCGCGACAACAGTGAGGATTATGACATTGGGGGCGTGGGCCTGGGCCTGGCCATCTGCAAGGGGATCGTGGAGGCGCATGGCGGGCGGATCCAGGCCGAGAGCGACGGGCCCGACCTGGGCGCCCGGTTCACCTTCACACTTCCGGTGGCGGTTGAGGCTGAGCGCGAGGTTTCTGCCGGGCCGGCTCCGCTTGCGGCGCGTTCGCCGCGGGAGAGGCCCCGTATACTTACGGTGGACGACGATCCGCACACGCTCAGGTACATTCATGATGCCCTTTCCAATGAGGGGTATACGCCGATTATGACCGGCACTCCGGAGGAGGCAGTTCGCCTCATGGAGAAAAACGCGCCGGACCTGATTTTGCTTGACATGATGCTCCCCGGCACCAGCGGAATCGAGTTGATGGAGGAATTGCTCGCGATCGCGGATGTGCCGGTCATCTTCATTTCCGCCTATCGGCAGGAACAGGTTGTCGTTCAGGCGTTGGACATGGGCGCCGTCGATTACGTTGTCAAGCCGTTCCCGCCTTCGGAGCTTACGGCGCGGATCAGAGCGGCCTTACGGCGTCGCGAAGCGTCTGAACAGATCGAGCCGTCAGAGCCATATACACTGGGGGGCCTGACGATCGACTACGTTGAACGGCAGGTGCGCCTTGCGGGCAAGCAGGTCCGGCTCACCGCTATCGAGTACCGGATGCTTGTCGAGCTTGCGAGCAACAGCGGGCGGGCGCTGACCTACGGGCAACTGCTGCGACGTCTGTGGAGCATAAGGGGTGATGGCGATCTGCGGCCGATGCGCACCGTTGTCAAGAGCCTGCGCCGCAAATTGGGTGATGATGCCAAGAACCCCACCTACATATTTACCGAGCCTCGCACCGGTTACCGGATGGCGAAGTCCACCACACCAGAATAATTTGAGGGAATTTGCGCTTCTGGCGAAAGCAGACCGGCGCGCGGCTGTAAGGGCTGCCCTGCAGAGGGCGGAACACTGGCGCGCAAGGCATCTCCCTTGTATTTCGTGTAAGGACGCCTACGGGCGCAGACGCCTAAAGGCGAGGAGAGAGAACACCTTCGCTCGCCTCACTCAGGGTCGCGAACTGTCTGTCGCTGAGACGTTGCGGATATTCTGGGCCAGCTGAAAGGGCGCAACGAAACGACACAATAATTTGGGACGCACCCCTCTATGCGCGCTATGCTGTGCCCTGCCGTTCTGGTGTATAATGGCAAGACCTCAGTGGTTAGTGGATAGCAGACCCACTAACCACGATTCACTTTTCACGGCAACGTTCAACCTCACGATGGAGAGCACAATGAAAGTTCTGATAACAGCGGGGTGGGTCGATAGATTTGTGGATGGCTTCCGGCAGGAGTTTCCGCAGGTGGAGTTTGTGTTTGCGGATACGACTGAGAAGATTGCGGCGCAGGCAGCCGACGCCGAGGCCGCCTTCGGCCCGATGAACAGCGTCCAGTTGCAGGCTGCGCCCAATATCCGCTGGATCCAGGCGTCCAGCGCGGGCGTGGAATGGATGCCCAGTGTGCCGGAGCTGGCGGAGCGGGGGATAACAGTCTGCAATACGCGGGGGGCGCACGCTAAGACGATTGCAGAGCATACGATGGGGATGCTGGTGTTCCTGACGCGCGGATTCGGTCCGCTTCACAAAGCGCAACAGCGGCACGAGTGGGGCGTCCCCGAGGGCACGCGGCTGGTGGGTCTGGCCGGTTTGAAGATGGGCATCGTCGGCCTGGGGAATATCGGCCGGCAGATCGCAAAACGGGCGGCGGCATTTGAGATGGAGGTCAGCGCGGTCGACGTCAATCCGATGGAGAAACCCGACTATGTGTCGGACCTGCAGTTGATGGACGGCATGCCGGCGCTGTTGCGGGGTTCGGACGTGGTGGTGGTGACGGTCCCGATCACTGCCGAAACGCGGGGCATGGTCGGGCCGGACGAACTGGCCCTCCTGCAGCCGGAAGCCTTTTTCATTGTCATCTCGCGCGGGGGCATCATTGATGAGCCGACTCTGATCCGGATGTTGGATGAGGGCAAGCTGGCCGGCGCCGCGCTGGATGTGGCGGCCACGGAGCCGCTGCCGGCGGACGATCCGCTGTGGGACGCGCCGAATCTGTTCATCACACCGCACAGTTCGCCCTCATCGGTCCAGACCACTTCCAATGTCAGGCGTATTATGAGCGACAACTTGAAACGCTATCTGAATGGCGAACCGCTACAGAATACGGTAGGAATCGAACGCGGTTACTGATGTACGTTTAGATGGAAGACGCGCTTTCCCTGGATTGCGTGTAGGCCACTAGCGGGCGAGAGTCGCGCGATCCCAGGGCGCAGCCTTTGCGAGGCGTCCTGATACCAGAATGAAATCACACTTAAGGAGACCATAGCATGCAAGTCGTTGACGTTGTCGCTCACTGCCTGAAAGAGGAGGGCACCGAGATTCTTTTTGCCTATCCGGTAAACTATCTCATCGAATCGGCCGCCAAACTGGACATCCGCACAATCATCGTGAGGCAGGAGCGGATCGGCTTGCACATGGCGGACGCCATCAGCCGCCTGAGTTCGGGCGACAAGATAGGTGTTTTCTGCATGCAGTCCGGGCCCGGTTCAGAGAACGCGTTCGGCGGTGTGGCACAGGCATTCGGCGATTCCGCCCCGATCGTGGTGCTGCCGGGCGGCTATCCGCGGGCGATCAACCAGGTGCAGCCCAACTTCAACTCTGCCCAGAGCTATGCTTCGGTGACCAAGTCGAGCGAGCAGCTGACGACGCCGGAGATGACGGCGGATGCGATGCGGCGGGCGTTCACGGCGGTGCGAAGCGGGCGGCCGCGGCCGGCGCTGGTGGAGATTCCTGCCGATGTTTCCTCAGCCGAGGTTGCGGAGTTCGAATACACACCTGTGCGGCGGCTGCGCTACGGGCCGGACCCGGCGGATGTGGAGCGGGCGGCGGATATGCTGGTAGCGGCGGAACGGCCGGTGCTCTATGCCGGCCAGGGTGTCCACTATGCCAAGGCATGGGGCGCGCTGCAGGAGTTGGCGGAGCTGCTGGAAGCGCCGGTGACGACCACGCTCAACGGCAAGAGCGCCTTCCCTGAGACACATCCTTTGAGCCTCGGCTCGGCCAACCGTTCCCACGCCAGGGCGGTTGCAGAGTTCCTCAACGACGCCGATGTGATCTTCGGCATTGGCTGCAGTTTCAGCTTCACCAGCTTCGGTGTCCGTATGCCGGCCGGCAAGACTATCATCCATGCCACTTTGGATCCGGCCGATATCAACAAAGATGTCGTGAGTCAGCACGCTCTGGTCGGGGACGCGGAACTTACGCTGCGGGCGTTGCTTGCGGCTGTGTCGGAACGGCTGGGCGGGCAGACGCGAGGCAGGCAGGCCGGTGTCGCGGCCAAGATTGCTGAGAGCGATGGCAAGTGGGAGTCCGAGTGGGCGCATAAAATCAACAGCGACGACGCACCCCTGTCACCCTACCGGGTGATTCGTGATCTTTACGACACGGTCGATGTGCCCAATACGATCATCACGCATGATGCCGGCAGCCCGCGCGATCAGCTTTCGCCTTTCTGGAAGTCGATAACGCCGCTTTCCTATATTGGCTGGGGCAAGACGACGCAGTTGGGCTACGGCCTGGGTCTGGCGATGGGCGCCAAGCTGGCCTGCCCGGACAAGCTCTGCATCAATGTGTGGGGCGACGCCGCGATTGGCTTTACCGGCATGGACTTTGAAACCGCGGTGCGGGAGCGCATTCCTATTCTGTCGGTCCTGTTCAACAACTTCTCGATGGCGATTGAGATTCCGGTGATGCCGGTCTCTCAACAGAAGTACGGCGCGACCGATATCTCCGGCAACTATGCCAAGATGGCAGAAGCGTTCGGCGGCTACGGTGAGAGGATAGAGACGCCGGATCAGATCATCCCGGCGATTGAGCGCGGCATCCAGAAGACAGAGGAAGGCGTGCCGGTGCTGCTGGAGTTCATCACTGCGAAAGAGACGGAGATCTCGAAACATATGTAACGGCAGTGGTTAGTGGTCAGTGGTTAGTGAATCGTGGACAGCAAATAAGGATAGTGGCCGGTTGCCGGCGTCTTGTGGGGGTTACTGGCAGCCGGTCACTGCAGTTAAGGAAGGACTGATGAGCCAGAACAGTGAACGAGTTCCCATCTGTGTAGTAGGGTGCGGCGGCATGGGCCATCGCCACACGATCGCGTACCACACGCTGGAAGAGACCGGCATGTCGAATGTGGAGTTGATGGCGGTCTGCGATATCAACCGTGACAATGCCGAGCGGATTGCAGGGGAGGTGGAGCGCCTGTTCGGTCGCAAGCCCCTGATCTTTACCGATCTGGACCGCATGCTGGCGCACCCGGACGTTGCCGCGGTCGATGTGGTTACGGACGGCTCCAGCCACCATGAAATCGCGACGGCGGCGCTGGCGGCCGGCAAACACGCGCTGGTGGAGAAACCGCTGGGCATCACGATACGGGCCTGCCAACGCATTATCAACGCCGCCGAACAGAGCGGCACTGTGCTGGCGACCGCGGAGAATTACCGCCGCGATCCGGTCAACCGGATGGTGCGTGCGGTGATCGACGCCGGAATCCTGGGCGACCCACTTTTGATGATCCAGACATCGCTCGGCGGCAACGATGTGATGTCGGCCACGCCATGGCGGCATCTGAAGGAGAAGGGGGCGATTGGCCTGGACATGGGCGTCCACTACGCCGATATCATCCGCTACTATCTGGGCGAATACGAGCGCATCTTTGGGCGGGGGTTGATCGTGGAGCCGGTGCGCCGGCGTCCCGTCGCCGAGAATCACCCGCTGATCTCTTACCGGGAGCAGACGCGCACCTACCCGGAGACGGTTGAGGCTACGGGCGAGGACTCGATTCTGGCGCAGTACGCGATGCAGTCGGGCGCGACGGTGCAGTTCTCGCACTTGGGCGGGGGCAGGGGGAGCGGTCGTTTCGAGCGCAGTGTTCACGGCCGCTGGGGCGCGCTGGACGTTCCGCGGGACCGGACGGGCGAGGCGGTACGGCTGCGGCTGGAGGAGCGGACGTTGGAGGGCAAGGAGATTTTGAGCCTGCTGCCCGACTTCTCTCTGAACGCCATCACGGCGCGGTTGTTCGGCGCGGATGGCGTAGTCTACGAACGGCCCGACGTGCCCCATGCCGAGATGACGCTGGACGCCAGGCTGCTGGCGATCGAATATCACGACTTCGGTGAGGCAGTGTTGCAGGGCCGTGCGCCGGAGGTGGACGGACGCGATGGGATGATCGCGGTGGCGGCGATTCTGGGCGCGTACGAATCGGCGGCTGTCGGGCGCGCAGTCGGACTTGAGGAGTTGTTGTCGGGCGCGGTGCGGACCTACCAGGAGGAGATCGACGACGCGCTGGGGCTGTAGTGCAGACGAGGCGGGGCAGGCGTGGAGGATGATCGGCGATAGACGGTTGTTGAATGCGCTACCGCTTCGATATTTGCGCGTGCAGTGTCAGATGCGCGACCGCTTGGATATATGGATGCGAGGCTCTGTTACCAGTTGACGGCTGCTACTCGCGCTGCGTCGCGAGGGGATTGGGCGATACAACGTCGAGAAGCATTGGGTCTCCGGGGACATCCACCAACCAGCCAGCCACCCATCCCTGCTCTTCTTCTGCCGAGAAACCGTCGGTCAACGATACGAAGAACCAGCCGCTGTCTACGGTGCGGCCGAGCAGGCGCAGCTGTTCGCCGGGCGGGACCAGCCCCAACGATTCGTAGCTTTCGCCGGGACCCCGGCGGAGATTCAACACGACAGAGGAGCGGGCATAGAGAGGTGCAGCTTCGGCGGCAGCAGGGGTGGCGGGGGCGTTGGCAGTGGTGATGCTCACCGCCGGTTCACCCGCAGAGGCGATCGTCGGCAGTTGCTGGGACAGGGATGCCCGTTCTTCGGCCAGGCGCATCGCGACGCGCGCTTCTACAGTTGCCTCCACGGCGGCGGTGGCGGCGTACTGAGGGTGGTTCTTCGCCCGTTCTTCGGCCAGGCGTATGGCGACGCGCGCCTCTACAGTTGCCTCCTGGGCGGTGGTTGAAACGGTCTGGGACCGAATTGCCAGCGCGGAGAGGCCAATCAAGGTGATGATGAGGGGAACGGCGACCGCGCCCAGCCAGACAAAACGCCGAGTCCTGCTGACGGGCGGGGGAATTTCGATGATGACTTCCGGCTTCAAGACGGGTACGTTGCGCCGGTGGACTGTGAGTGCGTTTGGTTGATGCACTGTCGCTTCGCTATCTGCGCGTGTGTGTGAGCTGCCTGGTTCAGCAGCATTCTGGTCAGCGGCGGATGGCGGCTCCTGGACCCAGCCGTCATCGTCAGCGGAGTTTGTCGAATGCGCGCCTGGCTGGGAGGAGCGCGGTGCGTTGTGGTTAATCACTTTGCAACAAAGATCAGATGAACAAGATAGCGGAAAGACGGTGGTTGTTGACTACAACGGTTCCACTATGTAATAACGGACAGATCAAACCGGTATTTGAGTGTATCACATGCGCGACCGCTTCGCTATATGAGCACGGATAACACGGACTCCTGCTGTGCGACACTCATGCGCCTTGTCCAAGGTCGCGCCAAGTCCAGATAAGGACTGATGCAGGTCCTGTTTGACACGAGGTGCAGGCACGCGGATTGCGCGACACGGGAAAAGCAGACTCTCATAGTGAACACACTGTCAGGATGGAGGAGCGTCCAGGCCGGCGTCCCCTAGCCCATCCTGGTATGATAGATCGCACAACATCATTTTGACGACAAGACCGCTCGTCCTAAAGGAGACCGAATGTACATCTCAATACAGGAAAACCTGTTGCCGGGCGCAACGCTGACCGAGAAGCTGGATTGCGCCGAGGCTCTGCAGATCGACGGTGTCGAAGTCCAGGGCCGATCGCGACTTTATGACCGCATCAGTGAATACGAGGCCGCTTTCAGCAATCGCACGGTGGGCATTTCCTCCATTTGCGGCCAGGCCACGTTTGACTGGTTGGACCCGGACCCGGCCAAACGCGAGGACAGCATCGACGAATCCAGGCGCAACCTGGAAGCCTGCGGCCACTTCGGCGCGGTCGGGCAGATTGTGCCGCCGATCTTCGGCCCGCCGCGGCTGCCAGATCTTTCGCCGCTCAAGGATGCGGTGGCGCTGGAAAAGGAGCTTCTGGTCGAGATCACACGGGAGCTGGCCGCGTTCGCTGACAGTCATGGCACGCTGCTGTTGTTAGAGCCTCTCAACCGCTATGAGCAACATCTGCTGCGGCGGCAGGAGGACGGGGTGGAAATCATCCAGAAGGCGGGGGACCCTCCTGGTGTGGCTCTGCTGACCGATTTCTTCCACATGCACATCGAGGAAGTCGACACACCGGCGACGATCCGCAAGATCGGCCCGTACATCGGCCATATCCACGTAGCTGACAATACGCGTGTCCAGCCGGGTATTGGTGACATCGACTGGCGGGCGGGCATTCAGGCTTTGGCCGACGTCGATTTCAAGGGCTTTTTGACATATGAATGCCGCGTTGCCGGCGAGCCGAAAGCGGCCCTGGCGCAGTCGGTTTCCATGCTGCGGGAAACGATCGCGAGCGTGCAGGACAACTGATCAGCGACGGCACTGCGCAACGTATCAGCAGGCCCCTACAAGGCGATCATATCCCAGAGAATTCCAGTTGGTCAATCGGTTTCCTGAGCAGGATTCGCCTTGGAATGGGTGTGTATTTTTGAGGGCTTGGCAGCCAATTACACTGGTGCAGGGCCACTTTCGGGCCAGGGATGTCCTCTAACGTCGGTGTGGAGTATATTCTGGGCAATATAGGTACGATCTGTCTACGGCCCGGCTGCTCTGCTCCATGAGAGGTGCGAATCGACGCATCAGACCCATATCAGAGTGGCGGCGCGGCTCTGATGAATCTCCGGTTGGCTGAAGCGGAACCGGCAACAGGCCTGTGGGTCTCGATTGCCGGCTCCCTTTTTTTTATCCTGAAAACCTGCCCCTCAGAATCCCGATCCAAGAAGCTGAATCTGGTTCCCAGCGCGGCCGCCACTGGCTGCGGGCCGCGCGCAGCGACCTCAGTTCTCTGATCCTGTTAACGAGGTGCATCAACACCTTCATCTTTGTCCCTCGATCCGCTGATCTCAGCGGATTTTTTGCGGTATGGCACTACTGCCACTACGCCGTGAAAGCATCCTCCCCAATTCCTCTGCTTCATCTCCAGAATTTTTCCAGATTTCAGCGGTAGGCTGTAGAGAGTCAAGACGGTGGATGGGTTGCAGGCCATGGTATTACCCGTTCTGCCATTCATCCCGTTATCGGTTCAGGAGACAGAGATATGACCGATGCTTCAGCGCTGATCGACATGCAAAACCTAACCAAGGTCTATCAGATGGGGGAGACAGAGGTACTCGCTTTGGACGGCGTTTCCCTTTCGATAGACGAGGGAGAATATGTCGCGATCGTCGGGACCAGCGGCTCTGGCAAGAGCACGCTGATGAACATTGTCGGTCTGTTGGACCGGCCCACGGACGGCGTCTTTCAGATTCGCGGCCAAAGCGCTGGCGAACTGACGGGGAGGCAGTTGGCAGATCTGCGCAACAGGGAGATCGGATTCGTGTTTCAGCAGTTCAACCTGTTGGCGCGTGCACCTGCCTGGCGGCAGGTGGAGCTGCCGCTCTTCTACGCCAACGTTGCCCGCAGTGCGGCTCGCGAGCGGGCGCTGGAGACACTGGCGCAGGTGGGCCTGGCTGACCGGGCAGACCACAAGCCGGAGGAGCTTTCGGGTGGGCAGCAGCAGCGGGTGGCGATCGCGCGTGCGCTCGTCAACCGGCCGAGCCTGCTGTTGGCGGACGAACCGACCGGCGCGCTCGACACGCGAACGGGTGAAGAGGTGATGGCACTGTTTGAAAAGCTGCACGAGGAAGGGCTGACACTTGTCATTATCACACACGACCAGGAAGTCGCGGAACGGGCCCGCCGCATAATTACGATGCGGGACGGTGTAGTCATCTCTGATTCGGGCGGCGCGGCGGCAACTGCTGCGAGCGCAGGATCCAATGGGCTTAGCGAGCCCGCGCTTGCGTCGCTGTCGCGGCCTGTCGCGATAGTGCAGGTTGAGGAGAAGGTTTATGAAGCTGGTTAGATATTTTCCGGTTGCTGTCAGTAGCATCAGAGCCAATAAGATGCGGGCCAGCCTGACGATGCTGGGCATTATCATCGGCGTGGCGGCAGTCCTCATAATACTGGGGGTCGGACGCGGTGCGTCAGAGGACATTCTGGGCGAAGTTGCCAGCCAGGGCACAACACGCCTTACGATCAGTCCGGGGACAGGGAGCAGTGGGGACGGCGCCGGCGACTCTGTCGAGACGCTGACGATGGGCGATGTGAGGACGCTGTCCGATCCTGCCTTCCACCCGGATGTCAGGCAGGTGGCGCCCCTATATGGAGGCAGCATCCAGGTGGTCGCCGGCAGCGAAAACACGCGCGCCCGGGTGACAGGAACGACAGCGGCTTATGCTGATGTCCACAAACTGGAAATAGCCGAGGGCCGCTTTCTGACGGAGGACGAGATCACCCAGATGAGCAGTGTAATCGTCATCGGGACGACTGTGGCGACTGATCTTTTCGGGCGCACGCAGGTCGTAGGCGAGAGCGTGCGCATCGATGGTGAACCGTTCACGGTCGTTGGTGTGCTGGAAGAGAGCGGCAACGCGGGTTTCGGCAGCAATGACGACAGTGGGTTTATCCCAATTGGCGCGGCCCACGGGCGCGTCTTCAACGTCCCCCGCTATCGGGGCGAATATGTTGTTACGTCGATATCGGCTGATGCGGTGAGCGAAGAGCGGGTGGATGCGGCAGAACAACAGATTGAACAGACCCTGCGTCTGCGCCACGGTCTTGGCGCGGACGACGAGAGCGACTTCAGCATCAGCACGCAGGCAAGCCTGCTGGACACGATCGGCAGCGTCACCAGTACACTGACACTGCTCCTCAGCAGCATCGCGGCCATCAGCCTGCTGGTGGGCGGCATCGGCATCATGAACATCATGCTTGTTTCGGTGACGGAACGCACCAAGGAGATCGGCCTGCGCAAGGCACTGGGCGCGCACACCAGCGATGTGTTGCTGCAGTTTCTGGTAGAGTCGTTGGTGCTGACGTTACTGGGAGGTCTGATCGGAATCGCGATCAGCTACGGGGCGGCTGTGCTGGTGTCAAGAATCCCCGGCTTCCCTATCGACATTCTGATTGGGATCGACGCCCTGGTCATGGCATTAGGTGTCAGCGCCGGTTGTGGGTTGGTTTTCGGTCTATATCCGGCGATGCGGGCGACCCAGCTGGACCCGATCGTGGCGTTGCGATATGAGTGAGGTTCACGTAGAGGAAGAAGGCGAACGGACGGCAGAGAGCGGTATAGATTAATTGCGAATTCGCCTGCGATCAGACATCGAAAGCAGCGGATTCCGAAACGAACGACAGGCTACTTTATCGGTTGGAAGGGGCATAAATATGAACAGGAAATCTCTCTTACTTATTCTTAGCGCGATGGTGGTTGGCGCTGCGTTTGGCGTCGGCTATGCACTTTTTTTCGGCCCGAATCCGCCAGAACAGATAGCAGCCAGAACATTGTTGGCGGCCAGCCCGGAGTCGGCAACCGGTACGGAGCCGGTAACCGGTCTTGAGACCACGCTCATCCGCCCGGCGGACACGGCGGTAGACCGCGTCACTGCGGCCGGCAATATCGAGCTTGTAGACACAGGGCAGGTGGTTGCGCAGGTCGACGGCTACGTAGAAGAGGTGCTGGTGGAAGTTGGCGACGTGGTCGGCAGCGGTGATCTGCTGGCGGCGCTGGAGCGGGGCGATCTGCGGCGCGCGGTGGACCAGGCCAGTATCAATCTGACGACGGCTGAACTGCAGCTCGAAAATCTTTTGGCTGCGGCCAGCGCAGCCGAAGTGGCCGCAGCGGAAGCGGACCTGAAATCGGCCCAGGAAAGTCTGGCCGAAGTTCAGAACGGCGCCAGCGACGGTGAGTTGGCCGCCGCGCGCAGCAGTGCCAGCTCGGCTTGGGCCAGATACAATGACCTTCTGGATGGGGCCAGTGAGAATGAACGGATCCAACTGGCGGCGTCGGTGGAAAACGCACACGTAGCCGTGCAGGAAGCCCAGACCGAGTATGACAAGGTAGCTTGGCGCGAGGATGTGGGTATGACGCGGCAGGCGGCCCAATTGCAGCAGTCGACAATCTCCTTTGAGTCGGCAGTGGCAGCCTATGAGGAGGCGGTTGCGCCGGCCTCACAGGCGGATTTGCAGTCAACGTTGAGCCAGGCCCAGACGGCACAGCAGCAGTTGGATGATATGCTGGCCGGTCCGACGGCGGTGAACATCGCGGCAGCTGAGGCGCAGGTCGCCGCGGCCCAGTCCAGACTGGACACACTGTTGCGCGGTGCGGATGAAACGGATATCGAACTGGCGCGGTTGTCGATCGAGCAGGCGCAGTTGACTCTGCTGGAGACAAAGCTCGACCTGATCAAAGCAGAGTTGGTCGCTCCGGCTGCGGGTACTGTTTTGCGGGTCAATGTGGATGAAAGCGACCGGATTTCGGCGGGAACCGTCGCGATCACGATTGCGGACCTGAGCCAGCTGCAGTTGACGATCGATGTGGCGGAGGTCGACATCCCCAAGATCAGCGTCGGTCAGCTGGCGGATGTGACGATCGATGCTTTCCCGGAGAGCGTGTTTGCAGGGATGATCAGCGGCATTGAGCCATCGAGCAACGCCGCGGAGGGGGTGATTGACTATCCAGTGACGGTGCGGCTGATCGATGAAGCGCTGACGCACGTGCGACCGGGCATGACGGCTGTTGCGACGCTGCGCAGCGAAATGGCGGACGCCCGCTGGCTGGTGCCCACGACTGCGGTGCAGGAGTACAATGGCGAGACGGTTGTGGTCAAGACGGGGGACGAACAGACGCTGCCGGTCACGGTGGTGGTGGAGGGCGTTCAGGGTGAGTGGACTGTTGTCCGTTCAACGCAGTTGCAGAACGGAGACGAGGTACTGGGCGCGACAACTTTTTTCAGTCAGGACGACGATTGGACGCCCTTCTCCGGCGGGCCGCCTCCCGGTGCTGCTCGCGCCGGTGGTGGGCGTCCCTAGGAGACGGGAGGGCAGGTTTTTGTAGTCAGTTTTTAGTTTTCAGTAAACACCAGTGGCTAGGTGTTAGGGGCCGGAGACTGGTGCGACGGTGGCGGGACGGGTTTAGGGAGGGGGGCGTTGCGGGGGGTGTCCCCCCGCACAAGGGAGGGCCGAAGGCCCGACCGCCCATAAGCAAAGAGAGAGGAATGAGAGATTCCCTTACTCGGCTCACTCAGGATCGCGAATCGTTTTGAGACGTTCATATGCAAAGGACCCGGACCCGATGCCGGTCGAGCAACTTGCCTTAGCGGTAGAAAGCAGTTATAACGGGCCTGTGCCAGAAGAACACATTCTGATTGTTGACGACGACCGCGAGATCGTGCGCCTGCTGCGGAGCTACTTGGAGCGGGAGCGGTACGCGGTGTCTGTCGCCTATGACGGTGAAAGCGCGCTGCATGCGCTGCGGAGAGAGTCGCCGCAGGTGATGTTGCTGGATCTGATGCTGCCGGACAAGGATGGCTGGGAGATCACCCGCACGGTTCGCGGCGACGCGAAGCTGGCCGACACGTTGATCATCATGCTGACGGCACGGGTCGAGGATACGGACAAGATCGTCGGCTTGGAACTGGGTGCGGACGACTATGTCACCAAGCCGTTCAATCCCCGCGAGGTGGTGGCGCGGGTGCGGGCTCTGCTGCGACGTACGCAGCGGGCGACGCCGCGGGCGGCGGCGCTGGTTGTTGGGGGTCTACAGATGGATGTGGAGCGCCGGGACGTGCAGGTGCGGGGCACAGCCGCGGAATTGACACCAACGGAGTTCAGTCTGCTGCAGACGCTGATGGAAAGTCCCGGCTATGTTTTCACGCGCACGGAACTGATGGAAAGGGCATTGGGGTACGACTACGACGGTGTCGATCGGATGCTGGATAGCCATATCAAGAACCTGCGGCGCAAGATCGAGGTCGATCCTCGCAAGCCGAAACTTGTCCAGACGGTGTACGGGGTCGGTTACAGGCTGGCCGGAGAGCGGGAATGAACCGGCTATGGGTACGGCTGAGCCTGGCTTTCGCGGCGATCATTATCATCAGCTTTGGCGCCATCTCGTTCACGGCGCGCCTGTACTTCGCCGACAACAATCTGCGCTCGCTGGCTCTTGTCTATTTTTCCAGAGAGGCCGGCCTGATCGATCGATTGGAGGCGTATTATGGCGACCGCGGAAGTTGGCAGGGCGTCTCGACACTGCTGGAAGGCGCCGATTCCGCTCTCTTTTTCAACGCCGCCAGCAGGAGAGTTCTCATACTGACAGACCCGGAGGGCCAGGTTCTCTACACAACCGCGGGCGCGGACAGGCCAAGCCGCCAAGAGGCGTCCCAATTGCAAGAGGCTCTACCCATCAGCGTCGATGGGCGCATCGTCGGCTTCCTCGATCTGATCCAGCAGAAACAGCCGTCCGGACGTCTATTCAGTTTTGAACCACCACCAGATGACATCTCGTCAGGTTTTGCGGAACGGGCCGGAGATTTTCTGTTGCAGGTTCTTCTCATCGGCGCGGCACTGGCCATCGTCTTCGGCATGCTGGTCAGTCGCTGGCTATCTGCGCCCCTTATCCATCTTGTAGACGGGACGCAGGCCATCGCCAGGCGTGATCTCAGTTTTCGGGTGGCCGAACAGGGCAGTGCCGAAATGCGGGAGGTGTCGAATTCCTTCAACGAGATGGCTGCCGCGTTAGAGGACGCGGAGACGCTGCGCCGCGGCATGTTAAACGATATTGCCCACGAACTACGCACACCCCTCTCTGTTCTGGAAGGCAATCTACGGGCGATTCTGGACGATGTCTACCCTCTCGAAAAGGCGGAGATTGCCCGGCTGTATGATCAGACCCGCCATTTGCACCGGCTGGTGGACGATCTGCGACTATTGGCGCAGGCGGAGGCGCGCCAGTTGCCGCTGCAGCGCAGTTCCAGTGATCTGGTGGTTCTGCTGGAGGAAGTGGCTGAGCTCTTCTCGCCACTGGCGGGAGAGAAGAATATCTCTCTCGATACCAGTTTGCCGCGGTCATCGGTTCTTGCTGCCGTCGACCGCATGCGGTTCATCCAAACTTTGCAGAATCTGCTGACAAACGCATTGCAGCACACGCCGGCCGGCGGGGTCATCACGCTGTCGTTGCGGGCGGAAGAAGAGACGGCCGCGATAACTGTGGCCGATAACGGAGACGGCATTGCAGCGGAAGAAATTTCACGTGTTTTTGACCGCTTCTATCGGGTCGATAGAAATCGAACCCGTGACACGGGTGGTGTTGGGCTGGGACTGGCGATCGCACAGGCGCTTGTCGAGGCCCACGACGGAGAGATTGAGGCGGCCAGCGCAGGGGTGGGGCAGGGCAGCACGTTTACAGTTCGGTTGCCGCTGGCGGGGGGAGAGGATGTTCAGGAGTTTGTAGCTGCAGACAAGGATTAGAAGGAAACATCTTTTGGTGAGGGTCCGGGTAGTGGCATAGCTGAGGATTTTCGGCCGCGAAGAACACCTTTTTTGTCTACGAAGGGCCGCTAGGGGCCGCGAAGAACGGCAACGGCAACACCTGTTTGTCCACGAAGGGCCACTAAGAAGGGTAACGACAACACCCTTTTGTCCACGAAGGGCCGCGAAGGGCCACTAAGGGCCACGAAGAACTGCAACGGCAACACCTTTTGTCCACGAAGGGCCGCGAAGGACCACGAAGAACTGCAACGGCAACACCTTTTGTCCACGAAGGGCCACTAAGGGCCGCGAAGAACTGCAACGGCAACGCCTTTTGTCCACGAAGGGCCACTAAGGGCCGCGAAGAACATCTTTATCGATCCACGAAGGGCTGCGGGAACCGCTGGGGATTGGGGGAGAAGACCAGTGCGGCGGTGGCGGGACGGGTTTTTTAGGGGGGCGTTGCGGGGGGTGTCCCCCCGCACAAGGGAGGGCCGTAGGCCTGACCGCCAAAAAAGGGCGTAGCCCCTGGCGGCGGCGGGGGTTTGCCGACGACAGCCCTGAGCCGCCTTAGCGGCGAAGGGTGCGCAGGCCCGCCTTAGCGGGCCTGCGCCGCCGGAGGGCGTCTGCGCCCGCAGGCGTCCTGAGACGAAACAGGAAGAAACGAAATGACCCAATGATTTGGGACACACGCGCGGAAGAGGCTGCATTGACTTTTCTGTTGTCGATTCTTATAATCAGTGAACCGCATCCGCTGATCGACAGCTGATTTGCATTTGTACACCGAAGCCGCAATGACAGATCACAGTTCCCATATGGCCGCCGATGACAACAGGCCCCACGGTGCAACCAATCTGGCTGTCGTCGCTATCGGCGGCAACTCCCTTATTGCCGACAGCAACCGGCCGGAGATAGTCCACCAGTGGGATGCGGTGAATGAGACGACCGGGCAGATTGCCGGCATGATCGAGAACGGTTGGCAGGGCGTCGTGGTCACCCACGGCAACGGACCGCAGGTGGGCTTCATCCTGCGGCGCAATGAGCTGGCCCTCGGCGAAGTCCACACCATCCCCCTCACTCTGGTCGTCGCGGACACGCAAGGCAGCATCGGCTTCATGCTGCAGCAGGCGCTCAACAACGACTTCCGCGAGCGGCAGATCCAGCGCGAGACCACCACTATCATCACGCAGACGCGGGTGGAGGAGGACGACCCGGCGTTCGACAACCCTTCTAAACCGATTGGCAGCTTTCTGGATGAAGAGACGGCCCGCAGCTTTGAGAGCAGGGGCTGGCACGTTGTCGAGGACGCCGGGCGCGGCTGGCGGCGAGTTGTTTCCAGCCCGAGGCCGGTGGAGATCGTCGAAATCGAGGCGGTTCGCCAGTCGATCGAGATGGGTTGGGTGGTTGTGGCCTGCGGCGGCGGCGGCATACCGGTTGTGCGCGACGCCGACGACAAACTGCAGGGCGTCTCGGCCGTGATCGACAAGGATATGGCGAGCAGCCTGCTGGCTGTCGATTTGGGGGCGGACCTCTTTCTGATCAGCACCGGCGTGGAAAAGGTTGCCCTGCACTTTGGCAAACCGGAACAGATCGATCTGGAGCGACTCACGGTTGCCGAGGCCAAACAGTACCGGGCGGAGGGGCATTTTGCCGCCGGCAGTATGCAGCCCAAGATCGACGCGTGTATTGAATTTTTGGAAAACAGCAATAATCCCAACGCCCACTGCCTGATCACCAATCCGCAAAATCTGGGACGAGCGCTGGCAGGGGAGACGGGGACAAAAATCAGTTTATAGTAGTCAGTTTTTAGTTTTCAGTAGCGCCGGGCGTAGGTGGTGGAGCGAATGCTGTGTTTACGAGTGGAGTTGCAGTTACTGAAACCCGGGCATGAATTCCCTAACATATAATCAGGAGTAGGTTCGAATGCAAACCGATTTGCGCGGTCGCAATTTTATCAGTGATATGGACTTCTCGAAGGAGGAGATCGAGACGGTTCTGGACGTAGCCCTTACGCTCAAACGGGAGCGAGCGCTGGGGATCGGCCATCCGCTTTTGCGCGACAAGGCGCTGGCCATGCTCTTCTTCTTCACCAGCACGCGCACGCGCTCCAGCTTTGAGGCCGGCATGGCGCAGCTGGGGGGGCACGCGGCGTTCATCGACCACGAGACAACCCAGATCAGCCATGGCGACACGGGCAAGGAGATCGGTGAAATCTTTGGGCGCTACTATGACGGCATCGCGATCCGCCAGTGCGACTGGGACATTGGCAACGGCTACATCAACAGCGTGGCGGACGCCAGCCGGGCGCCGGTGCTGAACATGCAGTGCGACATCTATCATCCGTTCCAGATCCTGGCCGATCTGATGACGATCATTGAGAAGGTCGGCGATCCCCGGGGCAAGACGATAAACGTCAGCTGGGCCTATGCCAGCAGTTATCAGAAGCCGATTTCGGTGCCGCAGAGCCTGATCTTGCAGATGACCCGTTTTGGCATGAACGTGCGGCTGACCCATCCGCCGGAATACAAACTGATGCCGGACATCGTCCAACAGGCGAGCGACAATGTCGGGCAGCACGGCGGCAGCTTCGAGATTCTGGATGACTTCGACGCCGGGTTCGAGGGCGCCGATATCCTCTACCCCAAGAGTTGGGGCGCGTTGCTGACGACCGATGACGACGAGAAGAGCGCCGAGATTGGTAGCCAGTACACTGACTGGATCACCGACGCCCGCCGCATGGCCCTTGCCAACGACAATGCCTTGTATATGCACTGTCTGCCGGCCGACCGCAACATCGAAGTCACTGACGAGGTCATCGACGGCCCCCAGTCGATTGTTTACGATGAGGCGGAAAACCGCATGCACGCCCAGAAAGCGGTGATGGCTCTGACAATGCGATAACTGCTAACTGCAGTGGTCGGTGGTCAGTGGTTAGTGGTCAGAAACACCGTAGATGTCCAACTAGTGGTAGTTGCGGGAAATGAACGAGAAACTTTGAGATGAATGGAAATGAGAGAGGCTCCGCCCGGCGCATCGTTATCACCGGTATTGGCATGGTGACGCCCTTGGGACACGATTTGGAAAGCTCCTGGGCCGGGCTGGTCGCAGGAAAGTCCGGCACTGGACGTATCACGCACTGGGACCCGACCGGATTTCCGACGCAGATCACCGCCAGGGTCAACGATTGGGAGCCGCGTGACTACATGGACCGCAAAGACGTGCGCCGCACGAGCCGCGGCACACAGTTGGCGTGGAAGGCTACGCAAGAGGCGCTGTCCAGTTCCGGTCTGGACCTTGCGCAGGAGGACCGTTCGCGCGTGGGTGTGGAGATGGGGCTGGCTTTCGGCGGCTGGGATATTGTGGAGGAGGAGGGCCTCAAGCTGGAGGGGGGCGGCCCCAAGCGCTTCAATCCGGCCAACGCCACCGCTGCGCTGATCAGCGGCGCGCCGACATTTATCGCCATCAAGTGCGGCATCACGGGCCCCGCTAACAGCCAGGTGACGGCGTGCGCGACCGGCATTACCAGTATCGGCGAAGCCGCGCGCCGCATCCAGCGCGGGGATGCGGATGTGATGCTGGCCGGCGGGGCCGAGGGTTATCTGACCAAGATGGCGATCACCACCTTCAGCCGTCTGGGCGCGGCCAGCACGCGCAATGACGAGCCGGAAAGCGCGTGCCGCCCCTTCAGCGGCGACAGGGACGGGATGGTTGTCGGCGAGGGCGCGGCTGCGTTTGTGTTGGAAACGCTGGAACATGCACAGGCGCGGGGCGCGCGGATCCTGGCCGAGTTCGCCGGCTACGGGCTGAGTGAAGATGCCTTTGATATGGTGGCGCCGGACCCGGGCGGACAGGGCGCGACCCAGTGTATGCGCATCGCGCTGCAAGAGAGCGGCCTCGGCACCGGCGATATAGACTGGATCGTGGCCCACGGCACCGGCACAATTTTGAACGACAAAGCTGAGACCGCCGCCATCAAACGGATCTTCGGCGAGGACGCCTACAATATACCGATCACCAGCCTCAAGAGCAGCATCGGGCACGCGATGGGCGCAGCCGGCGCGCAGAGCGCGGCCGCGCTCGTGCAGGCGATGCAGACGCAACGCATTGCGCCGACGATCAACTACAATGAGTTGGACCCGGACTGCGACCTCGACTATGTGCCCAATGTCAGCCGCGCCCGCCAGGTCGATGCAGGTCTCTGCAATGGATTCGGGCTGGGCGGCCAGAACGCTTCGCTAATTCTCAAACGTTATAAGACGGTGGATAGCAGTTAGTGGATAGTGGTTGGCAACTACAGCTGCGGGAGAGTGGGACGGGGTTCACTTTCACTGTCCACTATATGGAGACGGAATAATGCGTATCGAAAATCCCTTTCGTAAAGTCGAACGGTTGAAGCGGGTCAAGAATCTGCCCACCAATCCCCGCGAAGAGCGGGTGCCGCCGGGCCAGTTTGTGACCAAAAAATTTCCGGTGTTGACCTACGGCCCGACGTATCAATACTCTTCTCTGGATGGTTGGAATCTGTCCATCTTCGGGCTTGCCGGGGAAAAGCTTTTCTCGTGGGAAGAGTTGACGGCACTGCCGACCAAGACCCAGACCGTTGACATCCATTGCGTCACCCGCTGGAGCAAAATGGACACGACCTGGACGGGCGTGCCCTGGCGAGAATTCTTGCGCCACATCGAAGTCGACCCGGCAGCCACGCACGTGATGGCCCACTGCGACGGCGACTATACGACGAATATCGCGCTGGATGTGCTCGACGACGACGACACAATGCTCGCCTACCTCTATCAAGGCAAAGCTATCGAACCGGATCACGGCTATCCTCTGCGGCTGCTGGTGCCGAAGAAGTATTTCTGGAAGAGCGCCAAATGGCTGCGGGGGTTGGAGTTTATGCGCGGCGACCGGCCCGGCTTCTGGGAACGCTACGGTTACCACATGGAGGGTGACCCCTGGCTGGAGGAACGGTTCAGCTAGCTTTCAGTAGTCACACACAGATGTCGGACACAACCGTTGCCGGGCGCCCTCCGGGCTCCTCTGAATCGAAAAATGGCCCGTCGCTTCACTCGCAATTGGCAGTGAAACGTACGGTCACGGCCCGCATTCCCACTGCGGACGGCGCCTTCTGCTTGCATCATTTCCGCAGCGAATGGGACAAAAAGAACCATCTGGCCCTGGTACTCGGCGACGCCGAGGGCGAAGATCTGCTCGTCCGCATCCATTCGGAGTGTTTCACCGGCGACGTGCTCGGCTCTCAACGCTGTGATTGCGGTGAGCAGTTGACGCGGGCGATACAGGCGATCGCTGCGGAAGGACGGGGCGCGCTGATTTATCTGCGGCAGGAGGGGCGGGGCATCGGCCTGGAGGAGAAGCTGCGCGCCTATAATCTGCAGGATGAGGGCTACGACACGGTTGACGCCAACCTGCTGTTGGGGCACCAGGCCGACGAACGGGATTACACTGCCGCCGCCCTGATTCTGCAGGAGTTGGGGGTAGGGTCGGTGCGGATGCTGACGAACAATCCGGCCAAGATCGAAGGGTTAGCCGCGCTGGGGATAGCGGTGCGGGAGCGGATCCCCTTGCAGATGCCGTCGAACCCGGAAAGCCACGCCTATCTGGAGGCGAAGGTCGCCCGGATGCGGCACATTATCAAGCTCAACGGGCAGAGTCAGGCAGAAATTAATGGAGAGAGTGAAGAGGAAGAGCACCTCACGCCTGGCGTGGCGGAAGCATATCGGCCGCAGCTTGATGGATTGCGCGCCCGTATGCAGAGCCACCTCGGCGGTGCGGAAAGAGAAAAGAGGGGAAAGAACGCATCTCTGCTCGATCCTCGGCCATTCGTCACGCTCAGTTATGCCCAGAGCCTGGACGGATGCCTGACCGCCAGCCAGGGAACGCCTTTCCCGATCAGCGCGCCCGCCTCGCTGACGATGACCCATGCGCTGCGGGCCGCGCACAGCGCGATTCTGGTCGGTATCGAAACGGTGCTGGCCGACGATCCCGCATTGACGGTGCGGCTGGTTTCTGGTGACAGCCCGCAGCCGGTGATCCTCGACTCCCAGCTGCGCACGCCGGCGGACGCCCGGCTTCTGCGCGGCGGCGTCTGGATCGCGACCACGGCCGAAGGAGCGCAGGCTTCCCGCCGGCAGCGGCTGGAACAGGCCGGCGCGCGCATTTTGACTTTGCCCGCAGATGAAGATGGACGCGTGGATCTGGCCGCTCTTCTTACCGGCCTGGGCGCTGAGGGCATCCGGTCGCTGATGGTCGAGGGCGGCGCACGCGTTCTGACCAGCTTCCTGGAAAACGGCCTGGCGGACTATGCCGTGATCACGATCGCGCCGGTCTTCCTGGGCGGTTATCAGGTGATCCAACCGGCAGGCGCGGGGGACGAGTTGCGCGCGGTGATGCCGCGTCTGCAGAATGTCCAGCAGGTGCAGTTGACGACCGATACGGTGCTGTGGGGGGCGTTTGAAAAGAGAGTGACCCGGAACGGCAGGTCTGCGACGTGAGTTTTGCTTCCAATCGTGTGAAGCGGCGCGCGGTGCTGTTCACGGCGCCGGGCGCGGTCGAGGTATGCACGGAGGAGATGGCGCCGCCGCAAGGGGACGAGCTGCTGATCGAAACGGTCGTCTCCGCCATCAGCGCCGGCACGGAGATGCTCTTTTACCGCGGACAGGTTCCCGCCGGCATGGCCGCCGACAGTTCGATCGCCGGTATGACCGACGAAGTGCGCTACCCGCTGAAGTACGGCTATGCCTGCGTAGGGCGCATCTGTGAAGTTGCCCGTTCGTCGACCCGACAGGCGGAGACAACGGAAGCGGATGAGCCGATAGACGCAACAGGCAAAGAGGACAACCGCTACTACTTCGCGTTTCATCCCCACGAAAGCCACTTTTACGCTAGCCCGCAGGCGCTGCTGCCGGTGCCCGAAGGAATTTTGCCGCGGCAGGCCGCGCTGTTGCCCAATGCCGAGACGGCGGTCAATCTGGTGATGGACGGCGCGCCGCTGGTGGGCGAGCGGGCAGTGGTGATGGGGCTGGGTATCGTCGGGCTGCTCACGACAGCGCTGCTGGCGCAGTTCCCGCTGGCTGCGCTGATCGCGGTGGACCCGCTGCCGCATCGGCGTCGTCTGGCCCGGCGGCTGGGCGCGAGCCAAGCGATCGATCCCAGCGGCGCAGACGGCCCTGACCAGCTGCGGGATGCGCTGGCAGATGCAGGAGAGCGGCACGGCGTCGATCTGATTTACGAGCTTTCCGGCCAGCCCGCAGCTTTGGATGCGGCGGTGTCGGCGGCCGGCTTCGACAGCCGCATCGTGGTCGGCTCCTGGTACGGGACCAAGCCGGCCACGCTCCAGTTGGGCGGCTCTTTTCACCGCAACCGCGTGCGGCTGATCAGCAGCCAGGTGAGCACTATCGCTCCGCAGCTGCGCGGGCGCTGGACGAAGGACCGCCGCATGGAGAGTGCCTGGCAACTGCTGGCGAAGCTGCCGGCAGACGAGCTGATCTCGCACCGGTTCCCACTGGAGCAGGCTGATGAGGCTTACAGGCTCATCGACAGCTGCCCGGAGCAGACTTTGCAGGTCATTCTTAACTACGGTTTTTAGTTTTCAGTTTCTAGTTTTCAGTGGCGGTGGCGGCCGCGCTTCTGAAGACTGAACGCAATAAACCAAGACCTCAAACGGAGGGATGGATTCGATGTACAAATTGGCGGTACAGCGGGATTTTGTCGCCCAGCATTTCCTGATCGGCGGCGATTGGGGGCCGGAAAACGAATGGCATTCGCATCACTACCGGCTGGAGTTCCAGTTGGAGGGCGCGGAACTGAATGAGCACGGCTACCTGGTGGATATCGTGCATGTGGAAGAGCTGTTGGAGGGGTTGGTGGGCCGCTATCGAGATAAGACGCTCAATGACTTGGCGGAATTCGACGGCCTCAATCCGAGCATCGAGCATTTCTGCCGCATCGTTGGCAACAGCTTTTCCGATGGGCTGAACGCCGCCAATATCAGCGTGGTCACCGCCCGCATCTGGGAAAACGAAATCGCCTGGGCCTCTTACCGGGTGGAGCGTAATCCTGGCCGCTGACCACTAGCCACTGCGGCTCATGCGCATCGGCCTGCTCATTTACGGCTCTCTGGATACGCTCTCGGGCGGTTATCTTTACGACCGCAAGCTGGTCGAGCATCTGCGTCAGGCCGGCGATGGCGTCGAGATCGTGTCGCTGCCCTGGCGCAGCTATCCGGCGCATCTGGCCGACAACCTCTCGTTGCGTCTGTACCGGCGCCTGCGCGAACTTTCGGTGGACGTCCTCTTGCAGGACGAGTTGAACCATCCATCGCTGGCGCTCGTCAACAGACTGCTGCGGCCCCGCTATCCCTTGATCAGCATCGTCCATCACCTGCGCAGCAGTGAGCAGCATCCGCGCCGGCTGCTGCCCGTGTACCGCGCGGTGGAGCGTTCCTACCTGCGCACGGTGGACGGCTTTATTTTCAACAGCCGGACGACACGGCAGGCGGTGGTTGAATTGCGAGGAGAGAGTGAAGGCCTCGCTCCGCTGGGCGGCGTGATCGCTTACCCGGCCGCGGATCATCTGCCGGTGCCGGATGAGGGCGCGGCGCAAAGGTTGATTAGGGCAAGGCAGAGCAGTCCTGGCTCGCTGCGGATCCTTTTTGTCGGCAATCTCATCGCGCGCAAGGGGCTGCACCATCTTATCGAGGCGCTTTTGCGACTGCCGGCAGCCGATTGGCGTCTGGACGTCGTTGGCGACGATGCGGTTGACAGCGCTTATGCCGCTGCGGTGCGCAGGCAGATCGACGCAGGTGGGTTGGAGGGCAACATCCGCCTGCATGGGCGTGTGTCGGACGGCGAGCTGGCGCAGCAGTACAGGGCCGCGCATCTGCTGGCGGTGCCGTCGTACGAGGGGTTCGGGATTGTGTACCTGGAGGCGATGGCATTCGGGTTGCCGGTGCTGGCCAGTGTTCACGGCGGCGCTGGTGAAGTCGTCCGCCACGACGTCAACGGTTTTCTGGTCGAGCCAGCGGACGTCGACGGCATTGCCGCGCATCTGTCTGCCGTGGCCGGGGATAGAGAGCGGTTGGCCCTCCTGGGCCGGAACGCGCGGGAGCGCTTTGATTCCCACCCACGCTGGGCGGACTCGGCGGCGGCCATCCGGGAGTTTCTGGCTGGCTGTGTTCAGTGACCATCGGGACCTGATATGACTGACGCTTTCGATTTCAGCCGCTATCTGGCCTCCAAACGGACTGTAGACGACCGCGCGCTCAACCGGCAGGTCTGGCAGACGCTGGCGGATGCAGTGGCTGGCGAACTGACGCCGGACCGGCCTTTGCGCGTGCTGGAAGTGGGCGCGGGCATCGGCACGATGGTCGAGCGATGTGTGGAGTGGGGGCTGTTTACGAGCGCGGACTACACCGCGATCGATAGCGAGGAGAGCAATATCGAGGTTGCGCGACGGCGGTTGGCACACCTGACGTCCGGCGGAGAATCAGGGTTGCGGGTCCGGTTGCAGACGGCCGATCTGTATGAATTCGCGGCCCGGCGAGAAAACCGGCATGGGTTTGATCTTATCATTGCCCACGCGCTGCTGGACCTGCTGCACCTGCCGACGGCGCTGCCCGGCCTGCTGGGGATGGTGCGTCCGGCCGGTCTGTTCTATTTCAGCATCAACTTCGACGGCGCAACGCTCTTTTTGCCGGAAATCGATGCGGGGCTGGATGGCCGAATCGAAGCGCTCTACCACCGCTCGATGGACACGCGCATGACGGATGGGCAGCCGTCCGGGGACAGCCGCACCGGACGCAGGCTTTTCCACGCGTTGCGGGCGTGCGGGGCGGAAGTTCTGGCGGCGGGCAGTTCCGATTGGGTCGTGCATGCGGTGGGCGGGGGTTATCGTGCTGATGAGGCCTACTTTCTTGGATGTATTCTGCATTTCGTGGAATCGACGCTGCGGGGGCATTCAGAGTTGGACGATGGTGAGTTTGAGGACTGGCTCAGTATTCGCAGGCGGCAGGTGGGCGGCGGGGAGTTGGTGTATGTGGCGCATCAGTTGGATTATTGTGGGCGTGTGGGTTGACGGACGACAGAGTACAACCAGAACTTCAGATGTAGTCTTAAGATTCAGTTAGTGGGGGACCGAAGAGGAGAAATGATGCCCATGCACAACCCCCTCCATCCGGGCGAGATCGTGAGGTGGGACTGCCTTGAACCGTTGGGGCTAACAGTGACGCGGGCGGCGCAAGGGCTGGGTGTGAGCCGACAGGCATTGTCGAGACTGGTAAATGGGAAGGCTGACTTGTCGGTCGAGATGGCGTTGCGCCTGTCTCAGGCGTTCGGCTCTACACCGGAGACTTGGCTCGGCTTGCAGACGGCCTATGACTTGTGGCATGTCCGCGAACGAACTAAAGATATCAAGGTTGAAAGGTTCACCGCGACAAGCTCCTGACCGGCGACAGGCTGGCTGGGATTCGGGATCTCCCATCGCGCTTGGACATATCCGGCCAAGGCTGTGGCGAGAGCGTCTTCGGCCATTGTTAGCGCTTCGGTCCGGTCTTTGCCGCCCGTGATTGCCTCTGGGATGTCCGGGAAGGTGGCCAAAAGAATTCCATCTTCGTCGGGGGTGAGTTCACACGGGTAGGCGTAGATCATGGTTCCATTGTCGCGCCCAACTATGCGAATAGCAAGAGTGGATGGATATTGAATTCGCGCCTTGCAGTCCAGGACTTTGGTTTCATGCCGCGTGTCATGCTATTGTCGTGACATGGCTAACCTACATATCAAAAACATGCCGGATACGCTGCATGAGCGGCTGCGCCTCTATGCGCGTGAGAACAACTGCACCATGCGCGCGATCGTGCTCTCTGCTTTAGAGCGGGAATTGGAGCGATGGGAGTGGCGGAAGCATCTGGCCCAACGCCCCGAGACTGATCTCGGCGTAGATGTGGCAGCGTTGATCACGGAAGAACGCGCGCGTCGCGACAGCGAAATAGGATGACGGGGTTCACAGCGTCCCTCACTCCCGCGCAGCCTCCCCATCCACGAGCTCTACAAATTTCATCGACGATATCATAGGCGGCGCGGGGACGGCTGAGCCTGCGTGTGCGGGCTGCCATTTGGTCAATTCCTGGAGATAAGCATAGGCACGACTTGTCGTTGCAAGCACTGTAGAAACTGTGCTTGTCTCGATTCTTTCACACGTCAAGGAGAGACAGAAACTGAGGGGCGTTGATAATCCGCACTTTTCCGTGGGTCTCAAGGGGCAAGAGATGCCGACGGTCGCCGGTGATCAGATAGTCGGCGGAAGCCTCCAGCGCACACGCCAAGACTTGATTGTCGGCTTGGTGGCTCTCGATTACTGACAGGATTCGTTGGGGCTCAACAACGACGGCCGCCCCCCGCAGAATTTGAAGGACCTGAGTTGAGCGTTCCTCAGACCAGCCAAACTTACGCGTCAGTACGCCGGCAGTCTCCTGTAGGATAAAGTTGGAGAGATAAAACTCGAACCGCCCCCTGCGCGCTAGTTCGAGAACAAGGCGCTCATTCCCGGAAAAGTTCAGACCGGAGATGATGACATTGGTATCGAGAACAACCCTCATGCCCGCGATGAACCGATGTCTGCCCGGTACTCTTCCACCAAGCGGCTGACATCCTCAGGATTGATCTTCTTCTCACGTGTCCGCTGTTCGCCGTAGCGAAGGAGTTGCTGCCACTCATTTTCTTCCCTGTAACGATACAGGGCTTCGCGCAGAAGCGCGCTCCGGGAACAGCCTTCCTGCTTCACCATCTCTTCCACCCAGTCCGCCATCTCACGAGGCAGAGAGAAAGTGATTGTCTTGGTTGTTTGCGGCATTTACACCTCGTGTTCTTGCGTTTGATCAGGATTTTGCACCTTTCTTGGCCCTCTGTCAACTACCTCTTGTCTCTGCATTCTCCCCATCCACAAGCCCCACGATCTCATCGACAATATCAGACGCGGCGCGGGGACGGGCCAGCTGGTGGGCGCGGGCGGACATCTGTGCAAGTTGATTGCCGCCGGCCCAGTCGCTGACGGTGGCGGCGATGCCTTCGGGTGAATCGTTGTAGGCGCCGACCCCGTTCTCCACTACATACGACACGTTGCCCGCCTCCTGTCCGGGGATAAATCCGCTCACGAGGATGGGAAGCCCGCAGATCAGTGCCTCGGCGATTGTGCCCGGCCCGGCCTTGGTAATCACGCAGTCGCTGGCGGCCATCCATTCCTGCATGTTGTCGACAAAGCCGCACACCTGCACCGGAATCGGCCAATCTGACCGCTGGAGCGCTTGGCGCAGACGCTCATTACGGCCACAGATGACGACCAGTTGAGCGTCTGTCCCCGTCGCGGCCAGACGGCGGGCCACTGCTCGCGCAGTCGCCGCGACCGGGCCCATACCTTCGCCGCCGCCGAGCAGCAGCGCGGTAAACCCGGTGTCGGCCAGCCCCAACCGGGCGCGCGCCGTCGCTTTTTCCGGCAAGGCGCCGGTAAAGGGGGGCCGGACGGGCAGACCGAGCAGACGGACCTGGCGGACGTGAAGGCCATGCCGGCGGGCTGTCGCGGCCGCGGGCTCGCTGGCGACAAAACAACGCTCGGCCCGCGCATGAAACCAACCGTGATGAAACGATGCCAGATCGGTGACCACGGTCACGAAGGGAATCGGGGCGCCCTCCTGCTCAAGCATATGCAAGAAGATATGCTGCATGAACGGGTGTACTGAAATAATCAGTTGCGGGCGGTGGGCCTGCAGGACCTTGCGCATTTTTTTGCGGCTGATCAGATATACCAGGCGCAGGGCAGCAGAGAACGCCCGCTTGTTTTCGAAGACGAGCCAGAGCAGCTTCCAGAGCCAAAGGGCGCGGGCAACGACCGGGCTGTACATGGGGGGCATCCGGTTGATGGGCCAAGGCGTGTAATCAGTCCACAGATCGACGATCTCCACTTGAAACCGCCCGGGATAACGGGCGGCAAAGGCAGCTTGCAGAGCTTGGGCGCTGGCACGGTGGCCACCCCCGGTATCGCTCATCAGAATCAGAATTCGGCTGGGGTTCATGTAATGGGGATACTATGGCGGGTACCGAAGACGGGACCACGCGGCAGGGTGTTTTGTGGCACTGATGGGGGATCTGCTCTCCGGCGGCAAGAATAGTTCGCCGCGTATGGGGATCGATTATACTGTAGACGGTACGACAAAGCCATGTCACCTGTCTTCAGGGGCGCTATGAAATGCAAGCTGGCGGTTCTCATTTCGGGTAACGGATCGAATTTGCAGGCCATTATCAACGCGGTGGCGGCGGGGAGGCTGGACGCGCAGATTGCGGTCGTTGTTTCCAACCGCAAGGCCGCATACGGGCTGGAAAGGGCGCGGATGGCGCGGATTCCCGACCGCTACTTTCCGCTGAAACCTTACCGAGACGCGCAGCGCAGCCGCGCCGAGTACGATGCCGATCTGGCCGCGCTGGTGAACGAATACGCGCCGGATTGGGTGGTATTGGCCGGTTGGATGCACATATTCAGCGATCAGTTTTTGGGCCGCTTTCCCAATCGGGTTGTGAATCTGCACCCGGCGCTGCCCGGGCAGTTCCCCGGCGCGCACGCGATTGACGACGCGCTGGCGGCCTTTGGGCGCGGTGAGATTGATCATACCGGGGTGATGGTCCATCTCGTGCCGGATGCGCGTATTGACGAGGGGCCGGTGCTGGCGGAGCAGGTCGTTCCGATTCATGCTGGCGACACACACGAAACACTGGCCGATCGCATCCACGCGGTGGAGCACAGGCTGCTGGTTGAGACCCTGCAAGGGCTGATCAGATAGCGTCTGCACACATCACCGGGGACGACAGAAAAGGAAGTCAGCAAGAGCGCTGTTCTGAGAGACGTTGGTCGCGTCCTCGGGCCGGCCTGCGGAGGTTATCATGCGACTGGGACTCAATACAGGTTATTCCGGGGGAAAGATTGCGCTGCCGATGGCGTTGATCCGCGAGGCGGACCGGCTGGGCTACTATGCGGTGTGGACGGCTGAGGCCTACGGTTCTGACGCGGTATCGCCCTTGGCGTGGATCGGCGCGCAGACCGAACGGATTCACCTGGGCACGGCGATCCTGCAGATGGCGGCCCGCACGCCGGCGATGACGGCTATGACCGCGATGACGCTGGACCAGCTGTCGGGCGGGCGTATGCTGCTGGGGCTGGGTGTCTCCGGTCCGCAGGTGGTGGAGGGCTGGCACGGCGTGGGCTATGCCAAGCCCTTGACCCGCACGCGCGAGTATGTCGAAGTTGTGCGCCGGATTTTCGCGCGTGAGGAGCCGCTGGCATTTGAAGGCGAGTTTTACCAGTTGCCCTACGGC
The DNA here is from genome assembly GCA_963662575.1 of Caldilineaceae bacterium. Taxonomy (GTDB): domain Bacteria; phylum Chloroflexota; class Anaerolineae; order Caldilineales; family Caldilineaceae; genus Bin5. The sequence goes on along the minus strand of OY759723.1, from coordinate 1,537,504 downwards.
GGGCCCGGCTCGTTGGGGCTGGGCAAACCGCTGAAAAGCATCCTGCACGGACGGGCGGATCTGCCGATCTATTTGGCGGCGATTGGCCCGCAGAATGTACGGTTGGCGGCAGAACTGGCCGATGGCTGGCTGCCGATCTTCTTCGCGCCGGAGCATTACGATACGACGTTCGCCGAGGCGGTGACTGCCGGGCGGGCGCGGGCCGGGCAACAGGGAAGGCCGGACGGGTTCGACATCGCGCCGTCGGCGGCAGTCGTGGTGGGGGATGACCTGGCGAGTTGTTGGATGCAACTCAAGCCGATGCTGGCCCTGTATATTGGCGGGATGGGGAGCAGGGGCAGAAACTTCTACTACAATCTGGCCTGCCGCTACGGTTTTGAAGAGGCGGCTGACAGGATCCAGACAAGCTATCTGGCCGGCGACCGGGCCGGCGCGGTCGCGGCGGTGCCGGATGCGCTGGTGGACGCGGTTGCCCTGTGCGGCAGCCGCGCCCGTATCGCCGATCGTTTGCAGCTGTGGCAGGCGGCGCCGATCACGACTCTGACGGTGATGACCGACAGCATCGAAACGGTGCGAATGATGGCGGAGTTGGCGCTTTAGAGGGCGAAAAAACCGGTAAGCCCCGCCGTGCCCCATAGCGAAGCGGGAGAGCGGCATACACTTCGCTCTCCTCTTACGTCTCTTCTTCTTCTCTATCTGGTTATTGCACTGCGCCGCGGGCTGCAACCATCGGCGTCGGCCGCTTCAACATCATCCACATGATGGTTGCGCCGACAAGGGAAAGGGTCACGCCCAACGCAAACAGACTGGTGTAGCCCCATTTCTCAATAATCTGGCCGCCGCCGAAGCTCACCAGCCCAAAGCTGAGGCCCATCGCCGTGTTCACCGCGCCGTAGGCCAGCGAACGCCAGCGCTTCTCGATCATCTCCATCTGAAAGACCTGAAGGGCGGGCATGCGCACGGCCGAAAGGACCATGGAGGCGAATTGGCCGATGGCGGCGGCGAACCACTGGGGGATGAGAATGAGCGGGATCATGCTGGCGGCGCCGCCGAGGGTGGTTGCGAGGAGTGTCCAGCCGTTGCCGCGGCGGCGGGCGAGCATCGGCAGCAGCATGGGCGCGAAGATGGAGGCGAACTGCCCCGCGCTGGAGATGATCCCGATCGCAAAGGTGGAAAGTTGCAACTCGGTGTCCATAAGAGCGTTGCAGAAGGAGTAGCAGGTGGCGCCGGCGGCCTGGCTGAACCAGACGAACAGGATCAACAGACTGACGGAGGAGACGGGAAAGGAGCCCGGCAGAGATGGTTTCTCTTCGTGTTTGCCGCTCCGCTCCGCATCGCCGATGCGGAGCAAGGGGAAAATGGCCAGCAGCAAGACCGCAGGACTCAGCCAAAGCGCCAGACGATACGGGGCAGGGCTGTCGAGTCCGACGCCAATTATGGATGCGATGATGCCCGGCAGCAGGCCGGCAAAGGGGGTACCGACGAAGGCGCCAAGGCCGCGCAGGACGCCGGTCGTAGCGTAGGCGCTGTTGCGGTTTTCGTCGGAGGTCAGCCCCATGAGCGCCGGCACCATGTTGATGCTGAAGAGGGCATAGCCGCCGGAGACAACCATCATCGAGAAAACGGGCCAATAGTAGCGGAGGTATTCCGGCACCGATTCGGTCAGCGGCAGCATTGCCATGCCGGCGACGGTCACGAGGATGCCGATGCGCATCGTGCGCGTCAAGCCCAGTATGCCTCCCAGGGCGCCGGCGGGCAGGCTCATCACCATGTAGCTCAATGCACTGGCTGCGTTAAACACGCCAAAAAAGACCATGCTGTAGCCCAGGCGCAGAACGTAGAAGGTCTTGAGGAAGGTCTGGATGCCGAAAAAGCTGACTGCCACGAGTCCGACGACAATCAGGAGCATATTGACATCATGATGGAAGCGGGGGCGGTCTGTCCAGAGAGACAGGAGTTTCGTCATGGGAGCGGTGTTTCGGCTGAGAGACTGAATCGGTTTAGGAGTTTAGGTCAGACCAGTATCTTACACCAAGAACGGGTTGAAGAAAAACCTGAAATGTGCGCGGGCAATATGCCGGAATGGAGTGCTTTTCAGACAGGTCTGCGGGCAGATAGACTGGTATTTGAGGGCAGTCTGCCCCGTGGTTGCGCACGCGTTTGCTTTGCGTAGTGTCGTGGGCAATATGGGTACGATCCGTCTACGGTTTTGCGTATTGTGCATTGAGCGGTGCGGAGGGGGCGGCCCAGGTTGCGGTCAGCCTTCGATCGGCTTGGAGGTGTAGGGCTCCTGGCTGATGAGCTGGGCGGTCATGCCGCCGTCGGCGTAGATGTTGGCACCGGTGATGGAGGCGCTGCGGTCGCTGAGCAGGAAGGCGGCCAGCTCGCCGATCTCTTCTGGGGCGATGACGCGGCCGATCGGAATGTTGGTGCGCCAGAAGTCCAGGCATTCTTCCGGGCTGGGCGCGGCATCCTGCAGGTCCTGCCAGATCTGGGTATCGAGCAGGCCGGGGGAGATCGCGTTGACGCGAATGTTGTGCGGGGCCATCTCGAGGGCGAAGCTTTTGCCCATCATGACGACGCCGGCTTTGGCTGCGTCGTAGGGGCCGGCGCCGGGCATGGCGGCGTGGGCGTGGACGCTGGCGATGTTGACGATGCCGCCGCCGCCGGGGGATTGTGTGAGCATCTGCTGGCAGACCTTTTGGGTCAGAAAGAAGACGGCGCGCAGGTCGACACGGATGATGTGTTCCCAGTCGGCGGCGGTCGTTTCCAGGAACGGTTTGGCGAAGTTGATACCAGCGTTGTTGACAAGGCCATCGACGCGGCCAAAGGCGGTGAGGGCTTGCTGCACCAGATCGGCCTGGGCCTCGTCGTCGCCGACATCGCAGTGGACGGCAAGGGCATCGCCGGGCAGGCTGTCGGCCACGGCGCGCGCGGCCTCTGCACGGATGTCGGCCGCGACAACGTTGGCGCCCTCGCGGCTGCAGACGGCGGCGATGCCAGCGCCCAGGCCGCCGCCGGCGCCGGTCACGATGACGGTTTTTCCAGTCAGGAGCATCAGATTCTCTCTCCGTCCTGCGCGGCTGTTTGTCCGTTGGCATAGACCGGTTCGGCGGCCGCGGCCAGCGCGGCTTTGCGGTCGCGGCGCACGCGTGCAAGGTAGTCGCGCATCGTTTCAAGACCGAACTCTTCGATCAACTGATCGCTGGAGGCGCCCGGGACTTGCGAGCCGAAGATCAGATGGCAGTCCTGCTTCAGCCACTGGGTGAAGGCTGCGGTCGGCCCATGGCGTTCGAAGAGGGCCTTCAGGTTTTCCAGGTTATTGTCGGGGTGCAGCAGGCGGCGGTCGAGGTCGATTCGAGCGGTGACCACAGGCGAGCGGCCGGTGCGGTCTCTGGCCTCGCGTTTGACGGCAAGGATCTCGCGGCCGGCGACGTCGACGAAGGTGGACTGCTCCTTCCAGACCGCGGCCATATTAAAGCCGAACTCCATCGCCCATTTGCTCAACATGCGGCCCCCGGCCCACATGGAGGGCCAGATCACCAGTTCGGCGCGGTTGCGGCAGAGGCCGGAGCCGACCTCCCAGTAGTTGAGATCGAAGCAGATGCAGAGCCCCACACGGCCGAAGTCGGTCTCGAAGACGGGCGTTTCCACACCGGGCGTGATGCCGCCGTCCAGCTCGGAGTGGGTGGGGAAGTTTTTGCGGTAGACGCCGACGATTTCGCCTTTGCGGTCGATGAGCGCGGCGCAGTTGTAGCGGCGGCCGGCATCGACGAGCAGGAGCGGGGCGACGACGTAGAGCTCATGCTGGCGGGCGGCATCGGAGAGCGCGGCGATGGTCGGCCCGTCGAGAGACTCGGCCGCGTCCCGAGGGTCGGCGGTTTCGAGGCAGTTGCATATTTCGGGGAAGGCGACGATGTCGCTCTGCTCCTGGGCGGCATCGGCGATGTAGCTGCACATGCGGTCGAGGGTTTTCTGTAGTCGTTCCGGCTCGTCTGGGGGCAGGGTGGGGAAGTTGACCAGGCTGATGTTGGCGAAGCGGCTCATGGGATGCCTCCTGTCGGCTGGGGTCGCGGGGTGTAGGTCGCGGTCTTTGTGCGATCATTTTCGCCGGGAGGGGCGGCTGTGTCAACTGGTGTAAAAGGGGAAGCGGCAGGGGATAGGGGCGGAAGAATAGCGCGACGGTTGCGGGGCGGGTTTTTGGAGGGGGGCGTTGCGGGGGGTGTCCCCCCGCACAAGGGAGGGCCGTAGGCCCGACCGCCAAAAAAGGGCGTAGCCCCTGGCGGCGGCGGGGGTTTGCCGACGGCAGCCCTGAGCCGCCTTAGCGGCGAAGGGTGCGCAGGCACGCCTTAGCGGGCCGGAGCCGCCGGAGGGCGTCCTCGCCCGCAGGCGTCCACACACCAGGAGAGAGGGAAGACAGGAGACGCTTTGGGTCACAGGGTGGGGCTGATTTGCGTTGGCGCGAATTGACTATGGCGGAGATTTTGCTCTATCTGGTTCAGCGGCGGCGATTGCGGCATAGCGCGGGTTCAATGTAAGATGCGGGGAGAGGTTGTCCCACTATTAACTTCCTCACTGAAAGGCCACCCCATGTCTGATAAGCAATCGCGCCCCAACATCATATTCGTGCTGACGGATGACCAGGGGTACGGGGATCTGTCCTGCCTGGGCAATCCGCTTCTGAGAACACCTACGCTGGACCGCCTTCACGCCGACAGTGTGCGGCTGACCGATTTTCATGTGGCTCCTATGTGTACGCCGACGCGCGGCGAGCTGATGACCGGCCAGGATGCGCTGCGCAACGGGGCGACGTTCGTCTGTATGGGGCGTTCGCTGCTGCGCGCGGACCTGCCGACGATGGCCGATATCCTGGCAGACAACGGTTACCACACCGGCCATTTTGGCAAGTGGCATCTGGGCGACAACTATCCCTACCGGCCGCAAGATCGCGGTTTCCATGAGACGATCCATCATCCCGCCTTCGGCATCACCTCGGCGGCGGACTTTTATGGGAACGATTATTTTGATGACCACTACCGCCATAGGGATGAGATCAAGCAGTACCGGGGCTATTGCACCGATGTCTGGTTCGAGGAGGCGATGCGTTGGATGGAGGGTTGCCACAGGCGCAATGAGCCGTTTTTTGCCTATATTGCGACGAATGCGCCGCACGGTCCGTATTGGGTTCCCGATGAATACCGGCAGCCGTATGTGGACGGCATCCAGCGGGATGAGGCCAGCTTTTTCGGCATGATCGCCAACATTGACGAGAATATGGCGCAGTTGGAAAAGTTCCTGCTGGATAACGAGATCCGTGATAACACGATCCTGATATTTATGACCGACAATGGCACGGCGATGGGAGAGGGGATCTACAATGCGGGGATGCGGGGCAGGAAGACTTCGCTATACGAAGGCGGCCACCGGGTGCCCTGCTTTATTCGCTGGCCGGAGGTGGGGCTCGAAGGCGGCCGCGATGTGGGCGGCGTGACGCGCGGGGTCGACATTTTGCCGACGCTGATCGATCTGTGTGACCTGCAGGCGCCGGACGGCTGGACGTGCGACGGTCTGTCGCTGGCTGCGCACCTGCGGCGGCCGGACAGGGCGGTGTCGGATCGGATGTCGGTGGTGCAGTATGGGCATGCCAATAAGGGCGCTCGAACCGGCTTTACGGGCAGGGACCGGGCGGCGGTGATGTGGGGGCGTTGGCGGCTGGTCGATGGGCGGGAGTTGTACAACATCGAGGAGGACCCGGGCCAGCAGCAGGACGTTGCCGCGGCATATCCGGAGCTTGTCAAGCAGTTGCGGGGGCAGTACGGGGCCTGGTGGGATGATGTAAGCAGTACGCTCACGAGCTATCAGGCCTTGACGATCGGCTCAGACGCGGAGAACCCGGCGCGGCTGTGCAGCTGTGACTGGGCGTGGGTGTATGCGGATAATCAGCGCGGCATTCGCGGCCCCGTTATGGACAGCGGCACGTGGCACGTTGATGCGGCGCGCGCCGGTCTATACAGCTTTACGCTGCGGCGCTGGCCGGAGGAGTCCGGCCTGGGCATCGCCGATCCGGCGCCGGTTATGCAGGGCGTGGACGGCAGCTGGCCGGCGGGCAAGGCGCTGCCGGTTGCCTCAGCCTGGCTGCAGGTGGGCGGCAGCGAGCAAACGCTGCCGGTGCCGCCGGACGCGACGGCGCAGACGTTTGAGATGGCGGTGGAACGCGGGCCGACCACGGTGAAGAGCTGGTGGCGTGACGAGCAGGGAGAGCCGCTGGCCGGGGCGTACTATGTGACCGCTGAACGGCTGCGGGATTGAAACTGCAGTGGTCGGTGGTCAGTGGCCAGTGGTCAGTAACGGCAGTGAATCTGTGCTGTGTGCCGGGCTTGCGGGCTATTGGGATGAAGGCAGGTCGCGGCCGTTGGTGAAGCCGGGGCCGCCGGCGGCCATGTGGCCGTAGCTGGCGCCGTTGGGGTCATCGGTGACCCAGAAGGAGAACAGTTGCCCCGATTGCAGATGGAATTGCAGTCTGCAGGGTTGACCGGCTATTGCAGAGAGATCGGCGCCGGACGACCATTTCACCTCGGCGCAGGTGCTGTCCAGGCTGAGCGCGGCGCACGCGTCGGCGCCCAACCCTTCCACAGTTTCCCCGTTCGCGTCCAACACGGACACCCTCAGTTCGCCCTGCGGAGCATTGACGTTGACGAAGAGACGGCTCCCGTTGAAGGTAACGGGCCGCGTTGTCAGTGTACCGCCCCCGGCGCCGGCTTCCATGCTTGCGAAGCCGTCACGGCGGAGGGTTGCCAGCCCGGTGCTGGCGCCGGCGTACATAACGCGCCGCGACAGGCCGGAATCCCCGATGTCGTTGGAACCCAGCTTTGGTGACAGGCCGGAAAACCCGGTGAAGTAGATGAAGATGCGGTCGTGGACGACCAGGCAGAGGCCGCCGCAGGCGTGGAGGTAGGCGCGATTCCAGTCGCCTATTTTGCGGCTGGAGGCGAGGAAGGGGGTGCGGTCCGGGCGGCTGAAATGGAAGCCGTCGCGGCTGTAGGCCAGCTCCAGGTCCATGGTTTTGGGAACGCCTTCGGCGGCGCAGATGTCGTTTTCGGGGCCGCGGAAGATGGCGAACATGCCCAGCATGAGGCTCTCGTAGGGGGTCACGTTCACGTCGTAGAGGGCGACGCGATGGTTGGGACGGGCGGGGTCGGGCTGGTCGTGGTGGTCGATGCGTTGCCAGAAGGCCTCGTCGGTATCCATATCCCACTGCGCGCCTTGGATGAAATCGTCCGATTCGCTGTAGAAGCGAGCGCGCAGCCTGGTGGACTCGTCGATATGGGCGGAGCGGCGGATACTCATGCACCATTTGCGGCGGAAGGGGTTGTAGAAAAAGGATGTGTTGTCGCCGACCTGCGTGGTGATGACCGGATCGCTCCAGTGGATGCCGTCGGGCGAAACCTGGGCCCAGCCTTCGGAGAGCATCTCCCCCTTGGCCATTTGGGTCGGCCAGCTGCCGGGTGGGATGGGGGGTTGCCCCGGCTTGGGCTTGTAGTGGCGGTAGAACTGGAACATCTTGTAGCGCTGCGCGGGGTCGGGTGTGTCGTTGTCGAGCCAGACGAGACAGCCGTCGCGATCAGATCCATCATTGTTCGGCCACACCAGGTTGGTTCCGGGCGTGACGTCGAGTTGCGGGCGTTGCCAGTGAATGCCATCGGTGCTGGTGGCGAGGGCAGTGCTGTGGAACCAGCCGGGCATATACCATAGTTTGAAGAGGTTGTCCTGCGGGTCGTACCAGGCGCCGTCGTTGAAGGGCGCGGACATCGGACAGAAGCCGGAGTCCATCTCCTCTTCGGTTTCGGGGCTAAGCACCGGGCTTTGCGGGTGGATTTCCGGTTTGCCAAAGGCCCGTATCAGGGAGGTCTCTGCGATCAGGAAGTCGTCCACGAAGAGCTGGCGGCCCAGGTCGATAGGGATTACCTGTGGGGGATGGGAGAGATAGGGCACGGGGATCGGCTCGCGCGAGCCTTCGACCACGTTGCGCGGCGGCCAGGTCTGCGGGAGGGTGATGCCGTTGTAGAGTGTTTCGTTTGCCATTGCCTGATCTCCGAGAGCGGTGGACTGCGACTTAGTTGATGATTAGTGTTCGCTGGTGACTGAACTTGGTTGGCGTTTCAGGTGGGGTGAATTGGCCATTAATAATTCGGAATAGACCCTAATAGACCCCAATAGACCCTAATAGACCCCTAATAGACCGGAATGAGCCAGAATGAGCCAGGAATGAGCCGGAATTGGCCAGGAATTGGCCAGAATGAGCCAGGAATTGGCCAGAATAAGCCAGAATAAGCCAGAATAAGCCAGAATAAGCCAGAATAAGCCAGAATAAGCCAGAATAAGCCAGAATAAGCCAGGAATTGGCCAGAATAAGCCAGGAATTGGCCAGAATAAGCCACTATACTGATTCTACAGAAGATCCCAGCGCACCCCGCGCCCTTGTCCTGTGGGCACGATAAGGGTGAAAGTTCGCAGGACAACACGCGAACGCTGTATCAGATCATCTGAGGTGGCTGGCGTAGACGAGTTCGATGTCGCCGTGGATGGCGTAGAGACGGGCATGGTAGAGGCGCACGTCGATGCGGAGCGGTGTGCCGACGTGTTCGGCCAGGCCGGCCTGATCTTGCCATTGGGGCTGCCAGGCGGTCGAGTCGCCGCGGAACGGCTCGCACTGTTCGAAGGTGTAGCCGGGCAACGGTTTGCCCTCGAGGTCCGATAGCTGGACGCGCACTTCGCCGTAGGGGGCCTGCACGTTGAGCAGCAGGCGCTCGTCGTGGAGACGCACCCAGCGCGTCGTCAGATAGCCGGCGCCGGCCATTGATTCGAGATAGACGAAGCCGTCCTGCCGCAGCCGGTGCAGGAGGATGGCGGCGTAGTCGGGCTCGTCGCGGCTGAGCGTGCGCGCCTGGAAATGCTCCCCTTTGGTGCCGCCGGAATAGATGCGGATCTGCCCTTCGTGGTCGACCACCATCGAACAGGGATAGATGCCGCCGCCGCCGTATTCGCCCGGCTCGTTGAGGCCGATAAATGGTTGGCGCAGGGAGCGCTGGAAGCGCAGTCCGTCGTAGCTGTAGACGAGCTCGCCGTAGATCTTCCCTTCCAGCTTCTGCCACCGCAGGTCAAGCGGGTCGGTCTCGAACATCCAGAGGATGCCCACGTAGACTCCCTTATAGGGGAGGACGACGATACCGTAGAACTCGCACATGGGGGGATCGAGGGGGTCGGGATGGAAGATTATTTCCGGTTCGCTCCAGGTGCGCCAGTCGTGCGTCTCCATCAGGGCGATGCGGCGGTCGCCGTGGCTGGGGCGGGCCAGGGTGATGTGGCTGTTGCGTTCGGCGTGGCGATAGGTGAAGAAGCCGGGGTCGGGCGTGCCGGGATGCCAGCGCGAGGCGTGATCGATCTGCCAGTTATAGCCGTCGGCAGACCAGGCCAGGCGTGAAGCGCGCCGGCCGTCCTCTTCGATGGCGAGAATGGGCCACTTGAAACGGCGTTCGGGCGCGCTTTCATCGAGGCAGATCGAGCCGCCGGTGGACATCTGCTGCCGGTCGAAGATCTCGTGGGGCCGCATACGCGACGGCAGCGGCACGGTTGCCGTCAGGTCCGGGCGTTCCCAGTGGATACCGTCCTCGCTTTCCGCGGTCAGAAACCACTCGTCCTTGCGATAGACCGCTCCTGGCATCGTCTCGCGGCCGAGGTAAAACATGCGCCACAGTTTGCGCTGGTCGTCGTAGAGCACGGTTGGGTAGCTGAACGGGTTTTCGGTTGGGTCGGCGTAGGTGGCATCCCGCACCCATTCGGGCTGCCCCAGACGGCGGGCGATGTTGTCGCGGCGGGCCAGACACCAGTCGTCAAAGAAGAAGAGGGAGCGCAAGGTCACGACATCGATCCTTAGTTGTGGCGGTGCTGTTCGGTTGCAAGCAGCCGGTGCAGTTGGCGGCGATCAGGCACTGGCAGACGGTGTCGCAAGCGGTAGGGCAAAGACACCTTCGCTGAGATCCAGATCTTCGGCGAAGTGGCAGCGAACCAAGTGCCCGTTTCCCATGTCACGCAGGTCCGGTTCTTCGGCTGAGCATTGTTCCTGCGCGAAGGGGCAGCGGGTGGAGAAGTGGCAGCCGCTGGGCGGATTGAGCGGGCTGGGCACCTCGCCTTCGAGGACGTAGCTCTGCTCGCGGTGGGTCGGGTCGGGGATGAGGACGGAGGCGAGCAGGGCCTTGGTATAGGGGTGCTTGCACTCCTCGAAGACCTGCTGCGTTGTGCCGAGCTCGACAAGCCGCCCCAGGTACATGACGGCAATACGATGGCTGATATGTTTGACGATGCTGAGGTCGTGGGCGATGAAGACGTAGGTCAGATTCATCTGACTTTGCAGGTCGAGCAGGAGGTTGATGATCTGGGAGCGGACGGACACGTCCAGGGCCGAGACGGGTTCGTCGGCGACGACGAGCGGGGGGGAGACGACCAGGGCGCGGGCGATGCTGACGCGCTGGCGTTCACCGCCGCTCAGTTCATGGGGAAAGCGGTCGGCAAAGTGTGCGCCGAGCCCCACGGTCGGTAGTATTTCGAGCACCCGTCTGGAGGCTTCGGCGCGGCCGACTTTCTGGGCGAGCAACGGTTCGGCGATCACATCTGTGACGCGCCAGCGCGGGTCGAGGGAGGAGAACGGGTCCTGGAAGATGATCTGCATCTGGCGCCGCACATCCAACATCTCTTTGCGCGAGGCCGAGGCGATATCGAAAGTTTGTTGGTCGCCGTGCAGCAGGATGCGGCCCTGGTCCGGCTCGACCAGACGGAGGAGGCAGCGGGCGACGGTGGTTTTGCCGCAGCCGCTCTCGCCGACAAGTCCCAGGCATTCCCCTTTGTTGACGGTGAAGGTTACATCGTTGACCGCCTTGACGTGGCCCACAGTGCGGCGGAAGAGGCCGCGCTGGACGGGGAAGAATTTACTCAGATTTTCGACCTGCAGGATAGGTGTGTCAGGCATGGAACACCAGTGGTTAGTGGTTGGTGGTCAGAAACTGACTTGCGGGCTATTCGTCGACGTAGAGCCAGCAGGTTGCGGTATGTTGCGGCCCGAATTCAACGACGGGCGGGTCCTCTAGGCAGCGGTCATGCACGGATGGGCAGCGATTGCGGAAGCGGCAGCCGCTGGGCGCGTGGCGCGGGTCGGGCACGGAGCCGCTGATCGAGTGGAGTTGCTCGCGCGGCGGGGTATCCGGGCGCACGATGGAACGGAGCAACGCCTGGGTGTAGGGATGTTTGGGATTCTGAAACAGCTCGACGACGGGTGCCTTTTCCGCCATCTGGCCCAGGTACATGACGACGACGAAGTCGGCCAGTTGGGCGATGACGGACAGGTCATGGGTGATCATGATCACGCTCATGTCCAGATCCTGCTGCAGGCTGCGGATCAGGCGCAGGATCTGGGCCTGGATGGTCACGTCGAGAGCGGTGGTCGGTTCGTCGGCGATCAGCACGCGCGGCTCACAGCAGAGGGCGATGGCGATCATGACGCGCTGGCGCATGCCGCCGCTCATCTGGTGGGGATAGTCGGCAAAGCGACGTTCGGCATCGGGAATGCCTACCTTGTTGAGCATGGAAATGGCCAGTTCCTGGGCTTCCTCTTCAGACAGGTTCTGGTGTTGGCGGATGCTTTCCATGATCTGTTCGCCGATGGTATAGACCGGTGTCAGAGATGTCATCGGCTCCTGGAAGATCATGGCGATGTCTTTGCCGCGAATGGCGCGGATGGCATCCCCCCTGGGATCCAGGTTTACCAGATCGATGGGCTGGTCGTTCCCATCGGGGTGATAGAGGATCTGGCCGCTTGTCTGGCTGGAATGGAGCAGGCGTAAAATCGAGCGTGCGGTGACGCTCTTGCCGCAGCCGCTCTCGCCGACGATACCCAGACAGCGGCCGCGTTCGACGGTAAAGTTGACGCCGTCCACTGCGCGCACGACGCCGGCCAACATTTTGAAGTGTACGTGCAGATCGAGGACTTCGAGAATTGGTTGCGAATCGGGCATTGTCAGTTACCGGTTGCCAGCGGCCAAAGTCGACGGGAGAAGAAGCGGAACGTTGCCATTATCTGATTTCGGAGTAAGGGTCGAGTGCATCGCGCAGTGCGTCGCCCAGGAAGTTGACGGCCAGGACGGTCAGGACCATGAAAACGCCTGGGGCCAGCAGCCACGGGTGCTTTGTGAGGACCTGCACGGACTGGGCGTCTTTGAGCAGTGTGCCCCAGCTGACGAGCGGGGGGGTGATGCCGATGCCGAGGAAGCTGAGCGAGCTTTCGGCCAGGATCAGACCGGGCACGGAGAGGGTGGCGACGACGACGATATGGCTGAAGCAGTTCGGGATAAGGTGGCGGAAAAGGATGGTTGGCGTGCTGGAGCCGGCGGCGCGCCCGGCCATGATGAAGTCGGACTCTTTGAGCGCCAGTGTTTTGCCGCGGATCTGGCGGCAGAGCCCAGCCCAGCCGATGAGCGCCAGTACGATGGTGACGCCCAGGTAGCGATGGAGAGAGGAGAGCTCGGGCGGCAAGGTAGCGGCGAGGGCCATCCACAGGGGGATGCGCGGGAAGGACATCAGCACCTCGGTGAGGCGTTGGATGAGAATATCGGCCACGCCGCCCCAGTAGCCGGATGCGACACCGATGGCGGAGCCGAGGATGACGCTGATAAGCATACCGATGATAGGCACGGAGAGTGAGATGCGGGTGGCGGTGAGGACGCGCGAGAAGACGTCTCGGCCCAGCCTGCCGGTGCCGAAGAGAGCGACCATGCCGCCTTCCTCAACGCCGAAGAGGCGCCGGTTGCTCGTTATCAGGCCCCAGAGCTTGTAAGGCTCCGCGTTGACGAAAAAGTGGATTGGGTAGACCAGTTCCGGGTCTTCGGTATAGGTGGTGAGAAAGGTGCGGGCGTCTCTTTCGCTCTTGAAGCCGTAGACGAAGGGCCTGGTGAGCCTTCCGTCGCGGAAGATATGCACGCGTTGGGGGGGCGCGCGCAGCGCTTCGTTGTGTACGTGGTCGACGCTGTAGGGGGCAAAGAAGTCGGCGAAGAGCGCCAGAATGACCATAAACACCAGCCAGACGATGCCGATGATGCCGAGACGGTTGGCCATGATGCGCGCTCTGAGGATGCGGCCGCGCGAGGCCACATCCTCGGTGGAGGCCACATCTAGATCAGCGGCCGGCGGACGCGGCGCGCCATGAATCTGATCGGTGGAGGCGCTCATAAGACACCAGTGGTTCGTGGCTATTGGCTCGCGGCCAGTAGCAGCGGTTGCAAGTTACGCTAGTCGAAACGGACGCGCGGATCGATCCAGGCCAGCAGCAGGTCGGCGACCAGGTTACCCAGGACGAGCATGACGCTCAGGATCATCAGGATGGCGGACGACACATAGACGTCCTGGGCCTGGAGGGCGGAGTTGAGCGTAGGGCCGATGGTGCGCAGGCCCAGGACGATTGCAGTGATAACGTTGCCGGAGATGATTTCCGGAAACTGCATGCCGAGCAGGCTGATCAGCGGGTTGATGGCGACGCGCACGGCGTGTTTGATGACGACGACCTTTTCGGCCATCCCCTTGGCGCGGGCGGTTTCAACGTATTGGCGGCCCAATTCGTCGAGCAGATTGCCGCGCATGATGCGCATGAGGGAGGCGATGCCGGGAATGCCGCCTACGAGAACCGGCAGCCAGATATGGGCTGCGAGATCCCTGACCTTGCCCGGACTCCAGGGCGCGTTGACATACTCGGGGGAATAGAGGCCGGTGAGCAGGGGCGCGTCGAGGACGAAGGTCATGAAGACCAGGATGGCCAGCGCCAGCAGGAAGCCGGGCATGGAAAGGCCGATGAAACTCATGACGGTAAAAACGCCGTCCGACACGGAGTATTGACGGGTGGCGGAATAGATGCCGATCGGCAGGCCCACGGCCCAGGAAAGGCCGAGAGAGAGCGAAGCGATTAGCATCGTATAGCCCAGGTTGGTCCAGATGACTTCGGAGGCGACGCGGTCGTAGGTGACGAGGGAGACGCCGAAGTCGCCCTGCAAAAAGGCAAAAAGCCAATAGAAATACTGAATCGGTATCGGGCGATCCAACCCGTACTCGCGGCGGATATTGTCGCCCTCTATTCTGGCTTCCTCTTCACCCCAGCCGAGGTTGCCTATGAGGTTTTGCTCATAGGTGGTGATCACATCCCCGGCGGGGAGATTGATGACGATAAAGCAGATGAAAGAGATAAGCAGGAGTGTGGGAATTGCTATCAACACTCTGCGTATGACGTAATCCAGCATCTGGACCCCGGGACTGCGGTGGTTCGCGGCCTGTGGCCGTGAGAGGAGAGAGTGAAGAGGAGTGAGAAAGGAGAGAAAACGCCTCTCCATTTGGCCGCCGCCGAATGTCCAAAAACCTGGATTCAGCGGCGGCCAAACTCACTCCTCGTAGTTTCTCACTCCTTACTTTTGTTACGACTTGATGTAGAACTGTTCCGGATAGGCGTAGGTGAAGTCCTGCAGACCATTGGCTACTTCGGGGCAGTTGCCGACGCGGTTGGCGACCAGGACCATGAGCGGCACGTCGGCGACAATATGGATGTCAAACTGCCAGTCAGTGTGGTACTTGAAGAGCTCCTTGTGCAAGCGTTTGCTCTCGACAGGGTCGATCTCTTTCTTGATCTCATTTTGCAGGGCGAACATCGCGTCGCCGCCTTCGGGCGGTCCGAGTTCTTGCAGCCACTCGGGGTCGTCATTGTAGTGCACCGGCAACATATCTAGCGCATGCCCCTTGGGGGTAAAGATCGGCTGGTTGGGCCGCATCAGGGGAATTTCGTTGGCATCGGTGCCCCACATGTAGGTATGGGACTCGCCGGCACGCCAGCGGGAGAACAAGACCGAGCGCTGGATTGCGTTGAGGCGGGCGTCGAGGCCGGCGTCGCGCCAATCGGCCACGACCATTTCCGCGACCTGCTGATGCACCGTAATCTCGGTGGCGGCATCGAGAATGATCGTCACCGGCTCGCCGCTGGGGAATGTGCGCATACCATCATCGCCCTTCTCCAGACCCAGTTCATCGAAGATACTGTCAACCTGGGCCAAGTCGAACTGGCCGTTGACCATGGTGATGGAATCCATGTCATCATCCCAGTAGGGGGATGAGGAGGCAAGGGCATAACTGGACGGCCGGCCGGCGCCGAAGTAGAGCGTTTCGTTGACCTCGTCGCGGTTGATAGCCATCGACAGGGCATTGCGGAAAGATTTCTTGCGGAAGAACTCGGCGAGTTCCTGGTCTTTTTCGTTCTGGAGACGGTAGTTGATGGTGATGTGGTTGCCGGTGGTGAAGGAGGTGCCCGGCCAGAACAGCAGCCGGTAGTCGCCGCGCTCCTCGTTTTCGCGCAGGGTCGGCAGGCTCTCGAACAGCTGCATGTTGCGAATACCGACATCGATCTGGCCTGCGATCGCCATCAGGACGGCGTTCTCCTGGGTGCCGGCGAAGGGGAAGAGGTAGTTGTCGCAGTAGGGGAGCTGGTTGCCGGCGGTATCTACGGCGCAGAAGTAGGGATTGCGCTCCAGCCGCAGCCCCGATTCATCATAGCCCTTTGACAGCCAGGGGGTGACGACGGGGAAATCGGGATCGAGATAGTTATTATTCTCTCTCAGATCGACGTATTCAGCCCCATCGGTGTAACTGGGATGCCACTGCTTGAGGTGGTGCTTGGGCGTGGTGGCCAGCAGGCGGCCGCGGAACAGGAAGGGGAAGGTGGGATAGGGGGCCGGGAACTTGAAGACCAATGTGTAATCGTCGGGCGTCTCCAAGACCACCGGCTGACCATCCACAAAGCAGCGGGTAGGCGCTATGGGCGTGTACTCTTCATTGAACCACAGATCCTCCCACAGGAAGAGGATGTCCTCGGATGTGAACGGTTCACCGTCCGACCATTTCATGCCCGGGCGCATATTGATCGTGAGCTGGGTGGCGTCACCGTTCCACTCGAAACTCTCCGCCAGGTAAGGTTCCCAGCCGCCGGTCGGTAGCCCGGCGCCGAATCCGTCCAGGTCGGGGGGAATATCGATAAAACCGCGGTTGACGATGTAGCCGGGCGCGGCGCGGTCGGTCTCGTTGAGGGTGAAGCCGCGGATCGAATCGCTGTAGGTCCCGACCTCATGGATGGGGGTGACGATGCGCGGGGTGACCGGCAGGCGATCGTCCACCGGTGGCAACTCGCCGGCGTCGACCATCGCTTTGAGCATTGGCGCTTCGTTGTACTGAGACGAAGATTCTGCAGCGGGCTCCGCTGATTCGGCGGGCGCCTCAGCTGCCGGTTGGTCGGCGGCCGGCTCTTCGTCGCCGCCGCCGCCACAGGCAGCCAGCAGTGAGCCTGCTGTGGCGGCCGCTGAGAGCTGCATAAACTTACGCCGGGTGATCGTGCGTCTTGCCATGACCTTTCTCCTTTGACTTGATGCGGAAAGCTGTTTGAAGAGAAAACCGAGGAGTAACACCCGCCCTGCGGGGTTGCTGATCGATGCCCCCTGGCACTATGAAAAGGTCCATCGTCCGCCATAGGCGGCGCGGCGAATTGTCTGGCGTTCTGGGTGGGTCTGATATTTCCTTTCGCGCTCAGGCGCGGCCAAGCGTCTTGGGATGTATACTTCCGGTAGGGCCGCATTGTACTGTAGCCGGATTGGGCTGTCAACCAGTGAAAATTTACTTGACAGCGGTGTGTAGCCGGCGCGATTGCTGTCCGAACGGAGGGCGGGTATGATTCGAATCGGGCCGCCCGCCCTGGACGGTCAGCGCAGCGTTCAGTTTACATTTGGAACAGGAGATTTCCCGATGGGCAGTTCCCGATTTCTTTTGCAGGCGCATGTTGATGCGGTGTATGAGGCTGCGCCGCGCAGGTTGGCGTTCGAGGCGCGGACGGAAACAGAGTTTGGCGCGTGGCAGGGGGCGCTGCGCGCGAAGACGTTGGAGCTGCTCGGCCTGGCCGAACGCACGCCGCCCGCGGCGGTGGCGGCGGAGAAGCTGCAGGCGGTGGAGCGGGACGGCTATGTGGAGGAGAAGTATCTTCTGGACGCGGGCGAGGGCGTGAGCATCCCCGCCTATCTGCTGGTCCCCAATACGGAGCCGCCCTACCGGCCGGTGCTGGTCTTCCACGGGCACAATCCGTCGGTGCAGTGGATCCTGGGTAACTATCCGAGTGCGGAGGAGCGGGAAAGCAGGCTCAAGGTGGACAACAACTACGCGCAGGCACTGGCGCAGGCCGGCTATCTGGTCTGCGCGGTGGAGCAGCGCGGCTTCGGCGAGCGGCAGACCGAGGACGGGCGCGGCTCAGTGCACGAGAACTCCTGCCGCCACCTGGCGTTCGCCTACCAGATGGCGGGGCGCAACCTAGTTGGCGAACGCTGCTGGGACGGCATGTGCGCGATCGCTTTTCTGCAGAGCCGGTCGGATGTGGTGCCGGGCGTTCTGGGCTGCACGGGCAATTCGGGCGGGGGTACGATCGCGCTGTGGCTGTCGGCGGTCGACGAGCGGATCACCGTCGCAGTGCCGGGCTGTTATCTCTGCTCGTTCCGAGCGTCGATCTACGACCTGTATCACTGCGAATGCAACTACGTGCCCGGCATCCTCGAGTGGGCGGAGATGGGAGACTTGGCGGCTCTGATCGCGCCGCGGCCGCTGCGGGCGATCGCGGGGGAACAGGATGATATTTTCCCGATAGCGGCTGTACGCGAGGAGTTCGCCGCGGCGGCGCGTGCGTACGAGCTGCTGGGGGTCGGGGAGCGCTGCTCGCTGGGCGTGCATCCCGGTCCGCATGGGTACAATCACCGCTTGAGCCATGAGTGGTTCGGGACGTGGCTGGGGGCGGGGTAGGGCGTGTTGGAAGGTGGATGTACCGGGGGCGCGACGGGTCTGCTGTACTACAACGCACGCTATATGAAATGCGCTCAGATGCTCTTGAATGCGCGCATACGATTGGTGTAGGCGGCCTGCGGCATGGGCCCTTCAAGCAGAGGATCGCCGGTCTCCTCCATCCAGTCGCGCAGACGCCGCGCCAGATCGTCTCGTATGCCGGCGTAGTCCGGGTCTTCGGCCAGGTTGTTCTGTTCCAATGGATCCTGCTCCAGGTCGAACAGCTCGAAGAGCGGATGGTACATCTCTGTGTAGGGTATGTCCAGGGCTATGCTCGTCTCAGGGTACCCCTTGGCGTTGCTGAGGTAGTCGGGCGGCGTCTCGATCGTCGGCGCGAACTCGAAGTTGGCAATGAGTTTCCAGCGGTCTGTGCGGATGGCGCGCATAGGATCGTAGTAGGTGTGATAGGTCTTTTCGGAGAAAACGTATTCGCTCGGATTGTAGGTATCCCCGCATAGCAGATTCCAGTAGCTGCACCCCTGCAGATTTTCTGGCGTTTCGATCCCCAACATGTCAAGCACGGTAGGCACAAAGTCCACGTGGGTGACGAATTCCGAAAAGCGCCGGCTCCCTTCCAAACCTGGGATGCGCATGAGCAGCGGCACTTCGATGCCGGCGTCGTAGAGGCTCATCTTCGCCAGCGGGAAGGGGATGCCGTGATCGGCGGTGAAGACAACCACGGTATCATCCGCCACCCCCGCGGTTTCAAGCGCCTCGAGCACCCTGCCGAACGCTTTGTCGATCGAAGCAACCGAGGCTTCCATATCGACCATGTCCGCGCGCACTTCGGGGATGTCCGGCAGGTAGGGCGGCATGGCGACCGTATCTGCGTCGATCTTCGGCACGTCATGCGGGAACGGACGATGCGGCTCGGTAAAGCCAATCTGGGCGAAAAACGGGGCCGCATCCTGTTCGCGCTGTGCCAGAAAACTACAACACGCAGTTGCCAGCTTGGCGCAGACCCCGCGCGGATGGGCATGCTGGTAGCCGCAGCGTTCGGGGCTGTTGGCCTCATGTTGCGTACCGAAGAGACGGGTCTCGTATCCGTTGGCGGAGAGGATCTGGGCGAGATGTTGTTCGTCCGGATGCAGGTCATTGGCGAATCCGGAATGGGCCAGCCCGACCACGCCGTTGGCGTGCGGATAGCGGCCGGTCCAGAGGGCGGCGCGGGAGGGGCTGCACTGGGGCGCCACGCAGAAACTGTTCTCGAAATGGAGCGCGGATGCGGCGAAGGCGTCGATATGCGGTGTGCGGACGCCGGGGACGCCGTAACAGCCCAGGTAGCGGCCCAGGTCGTGGCAGATGAAGACGAGGATGTTCGGTTGTTGCGTGCGCATTGGGGGTAGGCCTTTGTGAGTTTTGAGTTCTGGGTTTTCAGGTAACAGCTCAACCATTTTCACTTCACGACCATGCAGCTCAGCTGTGCCCTGCAATCGCGAGCGTGTCGCCCACAACCGGTATTCACAAGGCCCGCTCAGGCGTGCCTACGCACCCTTCACCACACGACCGCCACTCCTTCCTCCGCGATCAGAGTAAACGGTCTCAGCCACCCCTGCTGGCGGCACGGACGGACCTTATCTTTCGTGGGCGCGTGTTGATTGCTGATCGTGGTGATCCCGTACTGGCTACCCTGGCTACATATCAGTTTGCTGTCGAGGCAGACTCCGAAACAACCTGAAGAGAGGCTATGCCCTGGAAATCCTTGGGGTTGTGAGTAACTAAAGGCACGGCGTGCCGCACAGTGCAGGTGGCAATCCAGGCATCGTTGGGGGCAATCGGTCTTCCGGCTCGCTGCCGCTCAGCGACCAATCGACCGTAGCAGCGAGCAATCTCATGGTCGTAAGGAATGATAACGAAGTTGTGAAGTATCGCTTCGAGTTCATTCCGCCTACGCTTACCCCAGTTGCCTTTCTCCGCCCCGAACTAAAGCTCTCCAACGGTGATAAAGCTGATGGCGAGCAGATGGTCCTGGACATGCGGCAGATATGCTCGCGCGAGCGCTCCGCCCCTCATCAGGTACGAGACGATATTCGTGTCGAGAATGCGTGTTGACACACTCACTCTCGAGGGCCACTATTCGCGCTGGCAGCATGTCTAAGATCGTAAACCGCCTCTTCAAAGCCGTCATCTTCATCGCCCGGCCACGTGCCAAACAGAACCTGCACATCAGTCAATGGTTGTACGTTCTGCGCGCGCGCCAGTTCTTCCAAGGCGGGAGATTCCCAGAAAATGTCTGTGACTGTTCCCTCCTGGCGAACAGGTGACTCGGACGAAGGGTCCTGTATTCGGGTTGCTGAGGTTGCCTGTTCTCTTTCGCCAACCGGCGTCTGTGGCATTGCTGTTCGCTCTTTCCTTTTTTGGGGGGACGGGAGATTACCAGAAGCCTAATGGGAGTTGCCCGCTTTTTGCCGAGAAACTTGGATCATGACTGTTGATTCGTTGTTATGGCGCTTGTCCTTGTGCAGACCCTGTGGGCGAGGGCGACGGGCCTTGTTTCTGGTTTGTGCGGGTATTCTAGCACATGCCCTTGGGGAGTGCAGGCGGGATGAAAGTTTGGTTGGATCAGCCTCTCACAACACGTTCCCTGGAAAGCTTCTCCAGACATAAAGGGCCATAGCAGCTTCCTCGAAACGTAACTACCAGGTCTTATCCAGTGTGCGAGTTCAATAGGGGGCACATACGCCACCCAGGTGTATTGAATCGTGTTCAAGACCTTTGAAATGGGTTGGACAAAGGGATGACGGCTAGCAGGATTATTGTAGCAAGGCTTCAGTTCCGTTGATGCCGTCGGCTGTGCCTTGCCTGACCGGTCCTGCCACCATTCAGGCTATCTCGCCAGGTAATCGGTTGGCCGGCGGCGCCTTGCTCGACAGCCGGCATGCTGCGATGACGGTGTACCGTTGGTGAGGCATGGTTTTGGAGGGGGGCGTTGCGGGGGCGCAGCCCCTGCACAAGGGAGGGCCGAAGGCCCGACCGCCCATAAACCAGGGGAGAATGAAGAGGAGAGAGAAGCACCTTCCCATGCCTCACTCAAGGTCGCGAATTGACTGCGGCTGAGTCATAACGCAGTCACTTAAGACCAACAACTGGAAACTGAGAAAAATTAGCGGTACGGGTCGGCTGCGTCGCGCAGGCCGTCGCCGAAGAAGTTGAGGGCGAGGACGGTGATGATGACGAAAAGGCCGGGCAGCAGCAACCACGGCGCGAGCGCGACCGAGCGCAGATTCTGGGATTCCTTCAGGAGGACGCCCCAGCTGATGGCGGGAGGGCGCAGCCCCAGGCCCAGGAAGCTAAGTGAGGTTTCACTGAGGATCATGGAGGGGACGGCGAGGGTGGCGGAGGCGATCAGGTGACTGAAGAAGGAGGGCACCATGTGTCGCAGGATGATGCGCATTTCGCCGGCGCCGGCGAAGCGGGCGGCGAGGATGAATTCCTCCTCACGCATGGAGAGAAAGCGGCCGCGCACGGCGCGTGCGAGGAATGTCCAGCCGATCAGCGAAAGGATGACGGTGATGCCGAAGTAGACTCTAAGGCTGGACCAGTCCTGTGGCAGGGAGGCGCTGAGGGCCATCCACAGAGGGATAGAGGGCACGGAGCGGATGAACTCGATGATGCGCTGGATGAGGACGTCGATTACGCCGCCGTAGAAGCCGGAGATGCCGCCGAGGACGACGCCGAAGATGAAGCTGAGCGCGACGCCGATCAGGCCGATGGAGAGAGAGACGCGGGAGCCGTAGACGATGCGGGTGAACATGTCGCGGCCGAGTTTATCTGCGCCGAGCAGAAATATGACGGAGAAGGACGGGGTCTCTGGGCTTGCCGCGGCGGCGGCGTCGAAAATTGGGTCGCCGATGCCGAAGAGATGGCGGCTGTTTGGAAAGAGGCCCCAGAGCTTGTAGGGATCGCCTTCGACCCAGAACCGGATAGGGTAGCGCACGGTTTCGTCGATTTGGAACTCCATGCGCAGGGTATCGGGATTGCGGGCCTGGGTGAGGCCGTAGACGAAGGGTGTGCCCTGGAACTCGCCGCTATGGAAGAAGTGAATCGGTTGCGGCGGCGCGTAGGTGAGGGCGACTTCGTAGGTGTCGGGGTTGTAGGGAGCGAGCACCTCGGCGAAGATGGCGACCACGTAGAGGAGAATAACGACTATGGCGCCAACGATGGCCATTTTGTGTTTGAGAAAGCGCCACCACATCATCTGCAACGGCGTAGCGACGTAGACGCGCTCTTCCTCTTCCTCGATGGAAAGATAGGTGTCGGTGTCGTGCGGCGCCTGCTGGAGATCGCCGGTCTGTACCGTGCCGGTGGCCGGCTGTTCTGCGCTCATTTTACCCTCCCATCCGGATGCGGGGATCGAGCAGCGCCAGCATAATGTCGGAGACCAGCGTGCCGACGATCGTCAATGTACTGAGCATGAGCAGAAAGCTGGAGGCCAGGTACATGTCCTGGGTCAGGAGCGCACGCAACAGCAGCGGACCAGTAGTGGGCAGGCTGAGGACGACGGAGACGATGATGGAACCGGAGACGAGTTGCGGCAAGGCCCAGCCCATGGTGCTGACAAAGGGGTTGAGGGCCACGCGC
Source organism: Caldilineaceae bacterium (assembly GCA_963662575.1). Classification (GTDB taxonomy): domain Bacteria; phylum Chloroflexota; class Anaerolineae; order Caldilineales; family Caldilineaceae; genus Bin5. The sequence continues at coordinate 1,514,977 of OY759723.1, read as the reverse complement.
GTGGGATATTTGAGCACAAGCTTGAGTTCGTTGAGGCCCTTGGCGCGTCCGGTCTCGACGTAGGGTTTGCTGAGCTCGTCGAGCAGATTGGCGCGCATGGTGCGCACGAGGCCGGCGGATCCGGCTGTACCGACGATGATGGCAGGCGCCCAGAGATGTTTGAGCATATCGCCAAACTTGGCGAAGCTCCAGGGGGCGTCGATGAACTCTTGTGAGAAGAGGCCGGAGATGTTGACGCCGAAATAGGCAAGAGCGATCCACATCATGATCAGTGCGAGCAGAAAGTTGGGCGTGCCGAGGCCGACAAAACTGAGGGCGGTAAAAACATAGTCCCCGATCGAATACTGGTAGACGGCGGAGAGTACGCCGACGACAAGACCGATGACCCAGGAGAACATGAGCGCGGCGAAAGCGACCACCACCGTTAAGCCGAGACGGTCCCAGATCAGGTCGCTGACAGGAAGCTGCCACTCGAAGGAGAAGCCGAAATTGCCCTGCAAGACGTTGCCCAGCCACTTGGCGTAGCGTACCGGCGCCGGCTGATCCAGCCCGTATTGCTTGATGAGCGCGTCGATTTCATCCTGGCGTACGTCATCACCCATTGCCATACGGTTGGCGATATAGGAGGTCATATAGTCGCCGGGCGGCAGTTCGATGATGACGAAGGAGATCAACGAGATCATGAACAGCGTCGGCACCATCAGGATGAGACGGCGGAAGATGAATGAGGACATTTAACACCAGTGGTTAGTGGTTTATGGTTAGTGAAACGCCAGCGGCCTGTGGCCGGTCACCAGTGAATTTACTGGCAACCGACCACGTACAACTGGCCGCTGAAGTTATCAGCTCTTGAGGTAGTACTGCTCCGGCACGGTGCTGCCCGGCGTCTGCAGATGCCAGGAGGAGACCCCCTCGCGCGGGACGTTGCCCATGTCCTTGCTGACGACGACAGGCGCAGGCAGGCCGACCGCCATGCTGAACGTCCACAGATTTTCCTTGTTGAGATCGAGGATCTGCTGGAAGAGGCGCTTATGCTCGTCTACGTCCGGCGTGGCCTTGATCGCTTCGTAGAGGTCGATAGTGGTGCGCAGGTCGCCTGTCGGCTCTACGCCGTTGGCGCCGCCGGAATTGTACCAGAGGGCATGGCAGGCGACGTGATGGGAGCTGCCTTGAGAGAAGGGCAGGAAGTGCCGCGGGTCGATCAGCGGGTTGAACTCGGCGGAGCCGGTCCAGACGGTCATATCGTGCTCGGAGGCCTGGACGCGCTGACTCCAGAGCGGACGGGCTTCTTCCTTCAGCGACAACTGCACGCCGACGTCGGCCATATACTTCTGCATCAGTTCACCGATGCTTTGCCAGGAGCCGAAGACGGGGGCGTAGTTGAAGACGATGCTGAGCGGATCGCCGTCCGGGCGCAGGCGCATGCCATCGGCGTTTGTCTCGGTCAGGCCCATCTCGTCCAGCATGGAGTTGGCCAGGTCCGGGTTGTACTCAAGGGCGTTCTTGGCCTGCGACTCATCGTAGAGAGGAGAGCTGGCGAGCGGCGACGGCTGACCCGGCTCACCCAGGCCGAGGTAGACGGCCTCGATGACCTCATCGCGATTCATCGCGTGCGACATGGCAAAGCGGAAGCGCTTGTCGTTGAAGATCTCGAACAGGACCGGATCCGGATGGCAGAGATTGAAGGAAATGACGGCATCGCTCGTCTCGCCGTACTTCCAGAGAAGGATCTCGTAGTTGCCGACCTCCTCATTTTCCTTGAAGAGCGAGAAGTTCTCCATCAGGATATGGCGGTGCTGCATGTCGATGTCACCGGCTACGGCGCGCAGATTCAGGACTTCGGAGTCTTCGACGATGTCGGTGGAAACCTTGTCAATGTAGGGCAACTGGTTGCCGGCGGTGTCCACCTTCCAGTAGTAGGGGTTGCGTTCCAGCACGACGGGGACTTCGGGCGTAATTTTGGTGAAGCGCCAGGCGAAGAGGCACGGCACGTCGGTATTGAGGCGGGGGGTGAGCCGGTTGTTGAAGTACTGGTGCCAGAACTCAAAATCATTTTCTTGCGCCAGTCCGTTCAACTCTTCTTCGTCGGTGTAGTTGCGATGGAACTGGGACATATAGTGCTTGGGATACCAGGTCATCGAAGCGCCGTTGGCTCCCGCCATCAGGGTCATGAAGATGCCATGCGCGCCGGGGAAGGTGAAACGGATCGTGAGATCGTCGGGCGCGTCCATGACGACGGGCGCGCCGCCGACGGTCAGCCAGACGGGGAAGCTGGGGGCGAGGTCTTCATCGCCCAGCACGTCATCATACCAGAACATGAAGTCCCCGGAGGAATGGGGCGTGCCGTCCGACCATTTAACGCCTTCACGCAGGTGGAAGGTGTAGGTCGTGCCGTCATCGGAGACTTCCCAGGATTCGGCCAGATTGGGACCGATATCGGAGCCGTCGGTGTTATAGCGCACCAACTGCGGGTACATGAGGCGATATCTGAAGATGCCGGCATCGCCAGGGCCTACGCCGATGCGGCGCCAGGTGCCGCCGTACTGACCGATGTCATCCAAGGGTTGGATCACCATCGGGTTGGCGGGCAGCCGCTCGTCTACGGGGGGAATTTCGCCGTTGGCGACCATATCGGCCAGCATCGGCGCTTCGTTGTACTGGGATGCGGGCATCGCGTCGCCGCTGTCGGATGCGGCCGGCGCTTCGGCAGCGGGCGCTTCCGCGGCAGGCGCATCGCCGCCACCGCAGGCAGCCAGCACCGCGCCGGCGGTGGCAAAGGCGGATACCTGCAAGAATCTTCGTCGTGAAATGTGCCTCTGGGTCATGGAATCTCCTCCGATGGGTTGGTTGGATACCAAACTACACGTGTTCAGTGGTCAATTTTTCGTTCTCAGTCCCATGCGCCACGCCTGACTGGCATAAAGGGGCTGAGAACCGAAAACGGCAAAACAATAATGGAAAGCCAAGCGGATTCCTGCGATTGCAGAACTGGACAATACTGCAGACCTCGGAAGACCGCAGTTGGGAAAGCCTCGATATTTGGGGGAAGGGTTCGATAGCTCACCCAATGTCCAGAATCGGTGCTTGGCAATTATACACACAACCACCGATGTAACCAATTTGGGCCGGGTGCGACATAGCGGCCCCGCATCGGCCGGTTTCCAGTGGTCAGCGACTTCACTGACCACTGGCGTCAGCGCAGGATTTCGCGGACCTGGTGCTCGCCGTTGCCGGGCACGTTGTAGGCGAAGGTGTTGGCCCAGCGAGGGTGCGGCGACAGGTTGGGCGCGGAGCCGTGGATGACGAGGGAGGTGAAGAATATGCCGTCGCCCGGCTCCATCGGGATGGTCACGCCCTCGTCCCGCTTGTAGTAGTGGCCGGGCAGGAACCTGCCGAAGGTCTCCTGGTGCCGCTCATGGTCCTGCAGGCCCCAGCGGTGGCTGCCGGGGATGAACTCCAGGCAGCCGTTTTCGAGGGTCATTGGATCGATGGCAAACTGGCAGTTGAGCATCATCGGCTGGTTTTCGTCGGTTTTCCAGTAAGCGTAGTCCTGATGCCAGGGCGTTGCCGCGCCGACGCCGGCCTCTTTGGGCAGGAGCTTGCTGTGGTAGAGGGCGACTTGAGGGTGCATCAGCTCGGCTACGATATCGACGAGCGCGTCGCTGCGGAGGATGCGGTTGAGGGTGGGGCTGACCAGCTCGCTGTGCATCAGTTGGCGGATGATTTTGCTCTCGTCAGGTGCGTCCTCGTCCTCCCAGGCGACGTGGACTTCAGGCGGCGGGTCAGCCACCATGTGCCGGTGGATGTCTGGCAATTCCTGGCGGATCTGCCCGATCTCCTGCTTAGAGACGAGACCTTTTTTGAGCAGATAACCATTGGCTTCAAAGGATTCTTTTTCTTGGGTTGTCAGGCTCATGGGATTCCTCGATCTGTGTGTTACCTGTTCGGGTTCATTCGGGCTGGGGCAAGTGCGCAGCAGATGCCTCAGCCTTCAACTGCCAGTTTTGGCGTCTACCGGCTCTGGCGGCGGGCTATGCGCATCGCAAGTTCGCTGTATTCGCGTCGCTATAAATATATAGTGGACTGCGAATTGAAGCAATCGCTTAAGACTGTGGCAGATCGAACCGCACGTTTGTCCCCTGTCCAAGCCCGTCGCTGGTAACGGCTATCGTCCCACTGTGCGCCTCGATAATGGCGCGGGCGATGGTCAGGCCCAACCCCATGCCGCCAGTACGGCGATTGCGAGACTGATCGGCGCGGTAGAGGCGGTTGAAGATATGGGGCAAGTCGGCCGGGTCGATCCCTGCCCCATCATCGGTTACTGAAATTCCAACCGCGCCGCCCTGTTCGATGATTGCCGCAACCGTGACCCGGCCGCCCGCCTCCGTATGCTGGAGCGCATTGTGAATGACATTGCCTAACGCCTGACTCATCCGCATGCGGTCAAGATTGAGCATTGGCGGCTCAGGCAGCAGTTGCAGCGCTAGAGTGATCTGCTGGCTCTGCGCTTGCGGCTGCCAGCGTTCCGTTTCGGCGGTGAGCAGTTGATAGAGCGAGTACGGTTCAACCGTGAGCCGCAGCTCGTCGGATTCGGTTTCGGCCAGCCAGTTCAGGTCACGCGCCAGGTTACGGAGCAGCTTCACTTCTTGAATGATCTGGTCGGCTGTTCGTGCGGGCGTCTGCAACCCTTCGCGCAGCCCATGCGCTTCCAAACGGATGACGCTCAAGGGGGTGTTCAGTTCATGCGAGATGTCACTGAGCAGCCGCTTGCGCAAGTCGCGTTGGGTTTGGAGGGCGGTTGTCATCTGGTTGAATGCCGCGCTCATCTGGCCAAGCTCGTCCGGGGAAGTAACCGGCAGCAGAACGGTATCACTGCGTTGCGCGATGGCCTGGGCGGCTTGGGTGAGCGCGGTGACAGGAGCGGTGATACGTCTGGCGAGCCATACGGCCAGCAAGAGCGCCATCGCAGCAGTCAACAGCCCGCCGATGGAGATGGTGTAGAGCAGGTTTTGCAGAAAACCATGTGATTCGGTTGCCCAGAATTCGCGATTCACATCAACAAACGCATATCCCACAGACTGGCCAGTGCGCAGATCGAATATATCAACGCGCTGGCCATCCAATTCTGGCGCGACCTCACCCCATCGCAGCTCGGCGAAATTATCCAGTAAGACATATCCATCGACATCAGTAATGACAACGCGTATACGGTCTCTGTCAGACTCGCTATGGAAGAGTTCAGAGGCTTTTTCTTCAGTTTCTTCGGAGCCCTTTTGTTCCGCCCCGTGATCGAAGAGATATCCTGTCTCAGATAGCGCGGTTCCCAACGTTTCCCAGCCATCAGATGAAGTGTATGCCCGACTCAACTTAAGAGCTAAATCATTGGCTTGATCGCTACTGAGCGCACCAATAAATGTGTTCAGTTGTGCCTGTGTCGTATAGTATCCGACGCCCAAACTTAGCGAGACAACTAGAACGATGAGCAGGATAAATGCGCCCAGGAAGCGCCAGCGTAACGACATCAAGCATCCTCCGTTACGAATCTGTAGCCCGTGCCATAGACGGTTTGAATCGGCTGGCGCCCGTCTACAGCGATTTGCCTGCGCAGACGAAGGATGTGGCTGTCAATGGCACGATCGTATCCATCAAAACTGTTATTGAAAGCGAGAGCGATCAGCTGGTCGCGTGTGAGCACCTGATTGGGATGACGCATGAAGGTGGCGAGCAGGAGGAATTGGGCGTGACTCAGGCTGATGGGTTGCTGGTCAATCGTCACGCGCTGCGTCGATTCATCAATCGTAATGTGGCCACAGGTCAATACTTGCTGCACTTTGTCATTGACCCGACGCAGAACGGCTTTGGCGCGTGCCACGACTTCTTGGGGGTCGAACGGCTTGACGACATAATCATCTGCGCCGCTTTCGAGCCCGTTGATGCGGTCGGTATGGGCTTCGCGGGCGGTGAGCATAATGATGGGCACGTCTGATTCGCGGCGTAAAATGCGGCAGAGTTCGATTCCATCGAGGCCGGGGAGCATCAGATCGAGCACAATCAGATCGGGGGCAAGGGTGCGGGCCAGGGTGAGCCCTATCTTGCCATCGTGGGTGACTTTGGCCGCAAATCCTGCCCGCTCAAAAAAGATTTTCAGCCAGTTCGCGATCCGCGTATCGTCTTCAACAATCAGAATCATGTAACGCATCATCAGTTCTCAACTGAAACCGTGCAAACGCGGTGCCCGTCATGGCCACCGCGTCTGCGTATCGTGCCTGTCCGCCAAAGAACGGCTGCCGGCTTCTTTTGCCTCGGTCTCGCTTAGCCGCCGCTATTATTTTCGCCGCCTTCTTCACCATCGGAGCCGTGTTCACCATCTTCGCCGCCTTCGCCACCGGACCCGTGTTCACCAGCCTCGCCGCCGGTTCCCGGCCCTACTTCAGCGTGGGGGGTCCACCCGTCAAACGCTTCGGCTGTTGCGGGGAGGGTAACGTCCACTATTTGACCAGGAGCGAGGTCAACCGGCGTTGTCGGTCCGAGCTCGACTCCATTCGACAGGTGAACCTCAACCCGAACTTGCTGCAAGGTACTGTCAGTGGTGTTTTCGACCGTGCCATTAAAGGCGTTGCTCTCGGCATCGTAGACCAGGATCAGCCGGGCGCCGTTGCGAACGGTATCATAGCGCTCGGTCAGGGTCAGGGTATTGCCTGATTCTTCGCCGTCGCTTGCGCTGGCACGTTCGCTGTCTTCCCCGTCACCGTTGCCGCCTTCACGTTCGTGTTCGCCCCGGCTCGTCGTGACGCCGTTTTCGTCATGATGCTCGCCCGTTCCGACAGGTATTGTACAGCCACTAATACCGATTGCCACCGTGACGGCAGTTACCGCTAACATCAGCCTGAATTTCTTCGTTAACACTGTCTTGTTTGCCACTGTTTCACCTCTTTCCATTTCGTTTGCCTGAGGGCGTATCCCTCATAGCTGCCAATGATAGCGGTGAAATGCTGCACAAATATGTCAGTCGAAAGACATAATCGCGCGGCAGCTGAGACAGGGTTGTGGCTGTTTTGGGAAGACTTTCGGACTGAAAGTTGACTCTATACGTCTGGCAGGGCTGATTGGGGGTATTGATCCTGCTGACACCAGCCAGGTCATCTTGAAGAGCGGGGGCTTCAGGACCTGAACGTGAAGCTGTACAGTTTGCTGCGATTGAGGAAAAAGCGGATCTGGACAGCGCCTTCGATCGTTGGTTGCTGGTTCTTCCACCTGACCTGCCAGTGCAGGTCGTCGGTCTGCAGAGGAAGGCAGTCGGCGCGCGCGTAGCCGTCCAGAACGCGGCCGTCGGGGCGGCACAGTTCGACGCGCAGTTGACCGCCGGCGGCATCGGCGTTCAGCTCGAGCGCGCTGGCGCCCGCGGGCAGGAGCAGGGGTTTGGTCACGATGATCCCCTCGCCGGGCGCGGCGAGCGCGACGAAGCGATCCCGCTGCCAGGTGGCGCGTCCAAGCCGCTTGACGCGCTTCTCCATGTCGACTTCGCCGTGCGTATGCTCGCAGCCGGTGTAGTACCAGTGAACTTCGTCGCCTTCGATAATTGGCTCTTTGGCCGTGCCGATGATCATGCCTCTGTCGAAGGCATCGCCGGCGCCGCGCGGGAGCGCGGCGGTGCGGGCGCGGTCGGCATGCTGCCAGCTGATGCCATCGCGGCTGTAGACGAACTGGCCGTCGATGGGACCGTCGCAGGGGATCTGGTTCTTTTCGCCGGGGATCTGCTCGGCGGTCACGTAGAGGACGCCGAGCAGACCGATATGGAGGCTCCCATAACGGAAGGCGGACATGTTGTGGAACTCGGCGCGCAGCGCGTTGTATCTGCGCCGGGCGATCTCGTCGTCCCAGTGGCTCGGCTCCAGGATCGGGTGGGAGTCCTTCCAGGGGCCGGCCAGAGAGGGGCTTTCCGAGTAGCAGATGACCCGCCGCTTGTGGCTATCGTCAAAGCGCTGGAGCGAGTAGGCGCGGTAGAGGGAGGCGGCCGCGTCCCAGGTGACGTTAAATGTGCCCTCGTTGCTGCGCTTTACCACCGGCTCGAGACAGTTATGGACGCGCCCCTGCTCGGGCAGGGTCACGGTAACGTTGTCGTCCCAGTGGATGCCGTCGGGGGAGGTGAGCAGAAAGATGCTGCGGTAGCGGCGGCAGAAGCCGATTGCTTTATAGCGTTTGTCCGGGTCCTCCTCGTCGCGGTCGATGAAGACGGAGGCGCCGTGGAGATCCCAGATGATATTGTTGGCTGGGCTGCCGTTGAATGTGAAGATGCCCAACTCCGGCTTGGTCCAGTTGATGCCGTCATCGCTCTCGGCGTACAGGGTGAGGTCGCCGCGATCGTTGTCGACGAAGGCGCGTCCATGGCGGTCGGCGGTGACGCCGTTGCAGTGGAAGGGTCTTTCGTCGGTGCGGGGAACATAGAGGCCGGGGATCTGGTAGTTGCCGTCCGGCACGCGCCAGTGGGGGCCCATACGGCCGAAGTACCACATGCGGTATTTGCCTGCCAGATCGTCGTAGAGAGCCGTGCCGTAGAGGTGGATGCGTTTGCTCATTCCGGGGCCGCAGGCTTCCCAGGGCTTGTCCGGGTCGGGCTCCATGATGAACGGGGTCTTGGTGCAGGGCTGGACCGCGCGGGTGATGCCGTCTTCCTCCTGGATCAGGGCTTCGTCGAGGAGGAGGACGCTCTCTCCGCCGCGGAGTTGATAGGCGTTCGCTGAAGGGTCAGTATTGGCGTTCATAGGCAGGCGCGAGCTGATTGGATCTCCTTCGGGTGCATAGGGCGAAGCGGAGGCGCATTTACAATGTCATCAACAGTGTCATCACCTGTTATGTCCATTGGAGTTTCACCGGCCGGTTGGTGCGCATGGACTCAATTGCGGCCTCGGCGATCTGCTGGGCCTGGTAGCCGTCCTGCAGCGAGGGCGAGACGGCCGCGCCGCTTTCGAGCGCGGTAATGAAGGCATCGAGCGCGTAGGCGAAGCTTTCCTCACCGTAGTAGTCAGGAAAGCGATTCTGCGTGATGCCCGTCGCGGTGAACCGGGCGAGATTGTCGGCGGGGGCCGAGCCGCCTTGCAGCATGCCTTTGGCGCCAAAAACCTCGATCCGGTCATCAAAGCCGTAGACCGCGCGCCGGCCGTTCTCAATCGTACAGAGCGCGCCGCTGGGGAAGCGCAGGACCGCCACCGCAGTGTCGACGTCGCCCATCTGCCCGACAACGGGGTCGATGAGGCAGGAGCCGGTTGCGTACAGTTCGGTTGGCCTCTCCGCGGCGAGCCATGGGGCCAGGTCGAAGTAGTGGATCATCTTGTCGCGCAGCAGGCCGCCGGAGCGCTGCAGGAAGGCGAGAGGAGCCAGCGCAAAGTCGCGGGCAATGATGCGGATGGACTCGAGCTGTCCGATAGCGCCGTCCCGGACCTGCCGGTGCATGGAACTGAATTCAGGCTGGAAGCGGCGGCGGAATCCGATGAATACCGGCGGGTCGCTCGCGGACACTTCGGCCACGAACAGTCTCACTTTCTCGATGTCGAGATCGATCGGCTTTTCGCAGTAGGTCGGTTTGCCGGCCCGCATGGCCTGGCGGAGCAGGTCGACGTGGGTATCGGTCGATGAGGCGATCAGGACGGCATCGACGTCGTCCGCTTCCCAGATCTGCTGCGCGCTGCGGGGCACCTTCCCTCCGCGGGCGTCCGTGAGGCGCTGCGCGGCGGACTGATCGACGTCAAAGATGTAAGCGAGCTCGGCGCGGGGATGGGCAGCGATGTTGCGAGCGTGGATAGTGCCGGCGCGGCCGGCGCCGAAGAGGGCAAAGCGCATGGTTCAATGTCCGGTCGCCAGTGGCCGGTGATCAGTGGTCGCTGTGGCTGAGATATTCACCGGGGATGCGCGAGCGTTCGTACTCCCGGTTGGCGTCGCGGTTGGCAAGGGCTTCGGGAATTTCGCCCTGCCAGTAGGCGGGGGGCTTGTCCCAAACTTCGTCGCGGCGCCGGTGCCAGGCCAGGATCAGCGTCCGGCGTTCATCGGTCAGATTGCGGCGGGCCGAGTGCAGAATACGGGCGTCCGCCAACACAAAGGAACGGGCGCGCACGCATATATCGACCTGGTCGGGATGGTCGCCGAACATGACCGGATGGTCCTCTTCGATGTAGCGCGCGCCCTGTTCGTGCGCGGGCACCAGCTCATCATGCAGCGTAATACGCTTGTGGTGGGTGCCGGGGATGACCTTGAGGCAGCCGTTCTCGACGCTGGTGTCGCTCAGATAGTAGGAGACGAAGATCTGCTGCGGCCAGGGCGTGAGGCTGATCGGATCCTCCCAGCTCCCCCAGTCCTGGTGCCAATAGAGGGCCGGTTCGCCCGGGTCTTTGGTGAGGATGATGATGCCGCCGGTGCTCTCGAAATCGCCGAAGCCCAACTCCTCCAACGCTGCACGGGCCGGCTGCCATTCCAAGAGCCTCTTGATGACGTCGTTCTCCTCACCTCTTACATCCACGTGCTGGCCCTGGTACCTCACGTCGGGCGGGGGAACGTGGGCGGCGATGAGGCGCTCCGATTCGTCGCGCAATTCCTGCAGGAATTCTTCGGTCAGGATGTCGTCAACAAAGCAGTAGCCATCCTGCAGCATCTGCTCCCGTTTTGCCAGGGCGATTTCGGATTGCATTTCACTCTCCTGCCTGAAACTGTGGTGGTTGGTGACAAGTGGTTGGTGACAAATGTATATGCCGGTAAGACGGCAATCGAGGAGCGGGAGGTGTTTTTTTCCCCACGTCTTCTTAATGCCGTTATAGCCGCGCCGGGTCGAGCGCGCCGTCGCCGAAGATCAGTGAATACTCGTGGTTGTGGGTGTCTACGGTGGCGGCATCCATGTAGCAAACGCTGAAGGCGCGGCGGGCAATGGCGGTGCTGTTGACGCCGGAGCTGTGCGGCAGATAGTTGTGGAGCAGCACGGCTTCGCCGGCCTCCATTTCGAGCGGGATCGTCTCGACTTCCGCAACCAGAGCCTGGGCCTGATCATCGGTCATAAAGCCGGAGACGTCGCTGGGGTTGATCAGGGCGTGATGGCGGCGGGGGGCGATGTAGACGCAGCCGTTGGCGATTGTGGCCGGGTCGAGCGCGGTCCAGATCGTGATCTGCGGGTCGCGGTCGAAAAAGGTCCAGCGGTCCTGGTGCCAGACGAGGTGGGTGCCACCGACGGACTGCCCCGCTTGCCCGCCGCCTCCATCTGCGGGGTCGGCCGCGGGCTTGTTCATGAACATGGCGCGCATACAGGTGACCGGCGTGTCTGCGCCGTATACCATGCAGCAGATGTGGCGGAAGAGCGGCTTCTGCATATAGCGCAGGAAGAGCGGGTCGAACTCCAGATCCTGGATTTTGCGATAGTGGAGGGTAGCGCCTTTGTGCCCTTTCCCTCCACGGCCGGGTGCATCGGTCTTGCCGGGGATGCGGTCCAGCTGCATCATCATGCGGCTGTAGTCGACCGGCGCGGTGCCGAGCATGATCCCGTCCATGCGCTGCTGCAGCGCCGCCAGTTCATCGTTGGTCAGACAGCGCCCCAGGCGCAGATAGCCTTCACGTTCGTATTCCTGCCACTGGTCGTGGCTCAGTTCTTCCAGCATTGAAATCTCTCCAGTCCACTCGCGCGCATACGTTGCGGCGGCAGCGCATGACCGCTGCGGCCAGTTGTTAGTCGACCTGGTAGCCTTCCAGGTCGCCGATGTTGTCGACCACCTTGGTGACGGCGTCCAGGACCTGCTCCATCTGGTCGGGGCCGTTGGGGGCGGAGAGATGCGGCTGCAGGAAGTTGAACTCCTGGTCGACCAGTTTTTCGGTAACGGGCAGCGAGCCGATCGAGTAGTCCGCTTCACCGTCATAATGGGGACATTGGAAGGGGCAGCCGTGCCCGTAGACGTTCTGTTCCTGGAAGATGGCGCGATGGTGGATCGGGCCGGAAGGCATCGGCTTGCCGCCGGGATGGAAGAGGAAGTTGGCGCTGTTGACGTAGGTGAGGGCGGTGACGCCTTCAGCGTTGAGCGCTTTGACGAACGCCTCCCTGGGCACGCCCAGCTCCTCCTCGTTGTAGAGGCTGGAATACATGTGGTAGACATGCTTGTTCCCGGGCTCGACTTGGGGCGGCGTGATCCCCTTCACCTTGCTCAGCTCCTGGGTGAGGAGGTCGCAGTTGGCGATGCGGGCATCGTTGGCCTCCTCAAAGGTTTCCAGCGCCTCGTAGGCCACCGTCATCGCGTAGCGGTCGATGCGGTGGTTGTCACCGTACCCGCCGGTCGACGCGTACTTGAGCAGTTCGGAGTTGGTGAGGATCTTGGAAAGGGTCGAGGGATGCTGCCCGCCCAGGGCGCCGAGCTCGTAGTATTCACGGCTATTGGTCGTCATGACGCCGCCGCTGGTGGCGGCGATCGGCTTGCCGGCGAAGCTGAAACAGGTGATGTCGGCGATGCCGCCGACGATCTCGCCGTCGACGTAGGCGCCAGTGGCCTGGGCTGAGTCTTCGATGAGGACGATATCGTGTTCGCGGGCGATGGCGAGCAGCTCTTTGAGGTAGGCGGGATGGCCGTAGAGGTCGACGGCGATGATGGCCTTGGTGCGGTGCGTGATCTTGCGGCGCACGTCCTCCGGGTCGAGTGTGTATGTTTTGGGATCGACGTCGGCGAAGATGGGGACCGCGTTGTTGTGCATGATGCAGCTTACGCTGGCGATCCAGGTGAAGGAGGGGACGATGACTTCGTCACCGGGGCCGGCCTGGGCAGCGACGAGGGCGGAGTTGAGGGCGACCTGGCCGGAGGAGACGGGCAGGGCGTAGGCAACCTGCATCTTTTTGGCGAAGGCCTCGGAGAACTCATCCCAGTCGGCGGCCTTGCCGCTTTCCCAGAGGGGTGAACGGTGGTGGCCGGCGGAATGGGGTTCGGTGGTGACGGCCTTCTCGCCGCCGAGTAGGGCTAGCTTGCTCATCGCGCAACTCCTGTGTGTAGTGGTCTGTGGCCGGTACCCCGTCTGCTATACACTGTCGACAGGTGTTGGACAACGCATGGCGAAGCGATCTCTTGGCAAGTTTTTTGCAGGCGTCGATAGCGAGGCGTGAGAAAGAGGCATGAGAAAAGAGAGAACATTTCACACTCCTTGGGCTTCTCACTCCTCATTCGCGGTGACAAAAGCTTGCGCCGCAGGGTACGCGTTGCGACAATCATAGCATAGGGGGTTGTTAAGTCAACCGCTGTAGCGAGGGGTGAGAAAAGAGAGAATACCTCTTATGCCAGATGCTTCTCACTTCATACTTGAGGGCATAGTTACTACTAAGCCATATACGGTGCCTGTTTTGACCAGCCCTTTATCGCCGCGGCCATTCGGGTTGTCGCATGGTGCGTTCGGCTGGCTGTCGCCAGGTGGGCAGAGGCGCCCGGCTGCGCTGAAGGCGTAAGGTCGGTGAGGCGTGGTTTTGGAGGGGGGCGTTGCGGGGGCGCAGCCCCTGCACAAGGGAGGGCCGAAGGCCCGACCGCCCATATGCACAGAGTATAGTATAGAAGAGTGAGGAGAGAGGAAACACCTCTTGCGCCTGGGACTTCTCACTTATGCTTGACGGCATATAAGCGTTCGGCGCAGGCCAGGCGTTCAGACAGCCATAGCATAGGGAGTTGTTAAGTCAACCGCTGTAACGAACAACCGCAATTTTAGACAAAGGGCGCCAGTCCGATTATACTTACGCCCGCGTTTCGATGGAGCAGAAGCGCATCGCACAACCCCTTCAGCGGCAAAGGAGGGCCTATTCCAGCAGACCACAGACAGTTCCCCCGATTCACCACGGTCAAATGACAGTTGGCTGCGGGCCTCATTGTTGACGGCCGCACAGTTGACCGAATCCATGCCGGGTCAGACCGGATTCCTAAATTCATTATTTCACAGAAAGGAAAAGAACGATGACAGACCGTGCAGTTTCTCGACGCGCATTTCTCAAGGTTGTAGGCGCGGCCACCGCCGGCGTGGGGCTGGCGGCCTGCCAGGCGCCGATGGCGCCGGCCGGCGATGGTGAAGCCGCGATGGGCGAAGCCAAGGAGTTGGTTACGTATTGGGGCGGCTGGACGCCCAGCCAGAGCATGGAACTTTCCGAAGACAACCCGCTGCCGCACAACAAGATTCTTGAGGTGCTGGACGGGTACACGGCGGAACACCCCGAGGTGAGCATCGAGTGGATCCGCGCTCCCCAGGGCATCAGCAGCCGTGAATGGACGATCGCGCAGCAGACGGCGGGGACGATTCCGCACATCACCACACACCCGCACTGGCACATCAAGGACGATTTGGATAAGAACTGGTGGACAGAGTTGACGCCCTTCTTCAACCAGCCGAACCCCTACATCCCGGCCGGCGATCCCGGCAGCGACAAGTGGGTCGACCAGTTCTACCCGATCCCGACCGGTGAAACGCTGATGCGCGACGGTTACTACAACATCGTCTTCGGCCTCATCACCACCTTCTTCTACTACAACGTCGACTGGTTCAACGATTTTGGCCTCGAAGCGCCCCAGAACTACGCCGAATTCCTCTCTGTCTGCAAAGCCTTCCGCGATGAAGGTATTGACGCCTATGGCGGCTGGACCGGCCCGGTTGACGATACCGACCACTGGTACCGCCTGCAGATGGGTGGGATGCTCATGGCCGGCGAGATCGAGCCGCAGGTCAACCCAGACCGCGGCACGGCCACCCGCGAGGAGGTTGCCTGCGCCGTCGAAAACGGCGTCTTCCACGCCCACCTGCCCCAGTACCGGGATTGGATGGAGCTGTGGAAAGAGAACGTGCAATACCGGCCTGCGGACTGGACCACCCGCGCCACCGACTCCCATTCGCGCTTCCTCAACAAGATCGAGCCGATCATGGAAAACGGCACCTGGTCCTTCCCCCGCCTGCAATACGATCCGCTGGTCGACTTCGAGTGGAGCACCTTCTTCGCGCCGGTTGTGACCAAAGAGAGCAGCGCCTATGCCACCGACCCGCCGACACCTGCCTGGCCCATTGGCGGCCCCGTGGGCGACCAGGTGGCAATCTCCACCCGTTCCGAGCAGGACGGCGTGATCGATGCGGCGATCGACCTGATGCGCTGGATTTCGGTGCCGGACAATCTGCACACGATCCAGTCCGAGATCGGCACCACCATGCCCAATGTCAAGAACGTGCCGGTCGACCCCCGCTTCGGGGATGCGTTTGCACTGCTGACGGAGCAGATTGGTGAGTCGCAGATGTTCGTGTACGAAGTGGTGACGATGGACGGGGAGTCGGCGGAGCAGACTGGCCAAGCCTGGCGCTCCTATATGCTGGATCAGATGGATCTGGACACCGCGCTGAACATCATCCAGGAGTCTTTCGACGCCTACGCTGACCGCTTCATCGAAGTGGAAGGGTTGGACTGTTCATAACGAGGAGTGAGGTAAGAGGAGTGGGGGGTATACAACTGCTTCTCGCTCCTCTTATCTCTTTGCGGGGTTTTGATGAAGACGGAACTTTCCGCACGACAGGTCGAATTCTACCGAGAAAACGGTTACCTCGCCGTTGGTGACCTGTTGGACGGGGAGGAGCTGGAGAGTTGGCGCGCCGCGCTGGCCGACGGCATGGCGCGGCACTTCAGGATCAACGGGCGCCACAACCAGGGCCGCGACGATCACTATGAGGGTGTCTTCGTACAGTGCGTCAACCTGTGGAAGACGAGTGAGGAGATCAAGGCGCTGGTGACCGACCCCCGGCTGGGGCGGCTGGCCGCTGAACTGGCAGGCGTGGACGGCATCCGCCTGTACCACGACCACGCGTTGGTGAAGGAGCCTTGGGCGCACCCAACCAACTGGCACGTGGACAACGCGATGGATCCATTCCACTCGCGGCAGTCGATCATGCTGTGGGTGGCGCTCGACGACGCCACGCTGCAGAACGGCTGCATGTATTTTCTGCCGGGGACGCATAAAAGCAGCCGCTATGATGTGACCGGCAACCTGAACGAAGCCAAGATCGACGGCCTGCTGGAGGATTATCCTGAGTGGAGAGAGATCGAGCCGGCCGCGGTGGAGGTGAAGGCGGGAGACGGAGTCTTCATCAATGGGATGATCGCCCATGCGGCCGGCCCCAACATGACGACCCATCCACGGCGGGCGCTGTCGATGCTTTTCATGCCGGAAGGCGCGGTGTACAACGGCCGGCCGGCTGCGCTGCCGGCGGAGGTGGCCGAGCGCCTGCGCGTGGGCGACGTAATTGCTGACGACGAACATCTGCCTCTGATTTATACAAATGGTTAGCGGTTGGCACAGTTCACTATTCACGAACCACTGAAGGATGAGGATGCGCTGATGGCTGTAAAAGAGATGCCCGCCCTGCCCAATACTGCGTCCCAGGCCGTGCACATACAGGAACGCAGAAAGCCGCTCGGAAGACGTATCTACGAAGGGCGCGTCGCCTACACTATGATCGCCCCCACCTTCGTCTTTCTCCTCGTCTTCATGTATTATCCCGCCCTGTTAGGGCTGTACCGGTCGGTGTTCAAGTGGGCGCCGGGCTTGGACTCGGATTTTGTGGGTCTGGGCAACTTTGTCCAACTCTTCACCAAAGACCGGGTATTTCTGAACTCGATGGACCACATGTTGCAGCTGGCGGCCTGGTATGTTGTCTCCACGGTTGGCGTGTCTCTTTTTATCGCGGTTCTGATTCACCGGCTGCGGGGCGGGAGGACACAATATACGTTTCGATTGGGGATGATTCTGCCGGTGGTCATTCCTGCGATCGTGCCGCTGATGCTGTGGAAGTTCATCTACGATGTCAAGGTCGGCCCGCTGAATGTGATTTTGATATGGGCAGGATTGGAGGAGTGGACGCGGGCGTGGCTGTCGGACCCGAATGTGGCGCTGTATGCGGTGATGCTGCGCAATTTCCCGTGGGTGGACGGGGTGGCCATCCTGATTCTGCTTGCGGGCCTACAGGCGATCCCTTACGAGATCGTTGAAAGCGCGATGATCGACGGGGCCTCAGAGATGCGGCGCTTCTGGTCGATCGAGCTGCCGCTGATCGCCGGGCAGATCAAGCTGATTTCGGTGCTGACGATTATGTGGGGTGTGCAGGAGTTCACGGCGGTGTTTGCGATGACGCAGGGCGGGCCAATCAACAGCACGATGGTGCCGGGGATGTGGATGTTCTTCAACGCCTTCCGCATCAACAAGATGGGCTACGCTTCCGCCATCGGCGTCGTCTTGTTCCTCCTCACCCTTGTGCTGACGATGATCAATTTGAAGTACATTACGACTGAGGAGTATTAAAGGCAGTGGTCAGTGGCTAGTGGCTAGTTGTCAGTGGAAATTGGGGGTTAGGGCATGAGTGCGGCGACAGAGATGAGATTACAGTATAGGCGGAGCAGAGGCGAGCAGGTGGGCGTGTTCCTGCGCGGGGACTGGTGGCGGATCGTGTTATTGGGTCTGTTCCTGGTGGGTGGCGTTGCGCCGCTGGTGATGGCCTTCCTGATTTCGCTGAAGACGATCCCGCAGTTTGCCCGGCAGCCGTTTGCGCTGACTTTCCCGCTGCACTGGGAGAATTACGGGTTTGCCTTTGAGATCGTGCTGGAGTTCATCAAGAACAGTATGATCATTAGCGGCGTGACAGTTGTGGGCGTCCTGTTGCTGGCGTCGCTGTCGGCATATGCGTTCGGCATTCTGGAGTTTCCGGGCCGGCAGGTGCTGTTCTACCTGGTACTGTCGCTGATGATGGTGCCTTCGGCGATGACGTTGATCCCGTCGTTTGTGCTGGTGAAGGATCTCGGCCTGATGAATACGTATTGGGCGATGATCCTGCCGTGGATCGCGAGCGGGCAGGTCTTTGCCATGTTTATCCTGCGCACTTTTTTTGAAAGCCTGCCGAAGGAACTGTTCGACGCGGCGCGCATTGACGGCGCGAGCGAGTGGCAGGGCTACTGGCGGATCGCGCTGCCGCTGAGCAAGTCGATGCTGGGCGTGGCCGCGATTCTGAATATTCTGGGTACGTGGAACAATCTGATCTGGCCCTACCTGACTGTCCAGAAGCAGGCGCTTCTGCCTTTGACACCGGGTTTGTGGGCCTATCAGACAGAGTACTTTACACGCTACGGGCTGACAATGGCGGGGCTGTTGATCGGCTCGATCCCCTTGGTTATCCTCTTCGTCTTTACGAGCCGCTGGTTTGTCGCCGGCCTGACTTCGGGCGCGATTAAGGTTTGATCTCCACGGCGCGATAACTTCTGCTAACTCCTGGCTTCTGCAGGCAAAATCGCTCACTGCCTGGGCAAAAATTTCCTGGTCTGCGACGTATAAAAGAGGGGTACCATGTTCCGGCCAGCCTTGCCGCTTCCGGCATTCTGGCTTAGAATGAGCCGCACATGGGTACACTAAGTTCGTTATTTGCATGGCCCTGGCACCGATTCCACGGAGTACAGAACGGCGAGACTGGAGAAAGAGAGGCATCCGCGTATGCTGACTGAAAAGCGGCCTGCCGGTCACGCACGCCGGCAGGTAATAGACAAAGCAGCGCCGGAGAGCGAAGATCTCCTGATTCGCGTCGAAGAGGAACGCCCGGACGTATTCAGGCAGGTGATCCTCTACGTTCTCGACAGGGTCGGGGGCAAACCGAACGTCGGCGAAGCCGTTCTGCACAACCTCTTCTATTTCATCGACTTCGACTACTACGAAAAGTTCGAAGAGAACCTGATGGGCGAGACCTACATCAAGAACGGCTACGGTCCGACGTCAGTCAATCTGGGCCGGATTCTGCACTGCATGGAAGAGGAAGGGGCGGTCCAGAAGACGGAGCGGGTTTACCACAACTACAGCCAGAAAAGATACCTCACAACTAGACGTCCGGATACCGATCTGTTGCGCGCGCGCGACATCGATCACATCGATCAGGTGTTGGCCCGTCTCTCCGACCTGAGCGCTGCCGATCTGTCTGAGTATTCCCACAATGACATCCCCTGGAAAAGCACTCGCTACGGGAAACCGATTCCTTACGAGACTGTTTTCTATCGAGATGACAGTTACTCCGTAAGCGAATCGGACGATGCACTTTAGCGAACTACGTGAATTTCAGCGAGAACTCAGAAGACTCTCCAGAAAGTACAGGTCACTCCCCACAGATTTGCAGTTGTTTCGAGAAGTGATCGCGGCTGTCCCGCCAACACCCTCCAGGCGCATCAGCATCCTCAGGCAGACCGAGTCCCTGTTGATCGTCAAAGCCCGCCTGGCCTGCAAGTATCTGCGCAACAGTTCGTTGCGCGTCATCTACGCCTATTTCATCCATGAACGCCGGGTTGACTTCATCGAACTCTATTTCAAGGGAGACAAAGAGCGCGAGGACGGCGCACGGATCAGCAGGTATCTGCGAGAGCGTCAGGATGAAGGGTAGCCGCAAGTGCGGCTGGACCCTCGTGCCCAGACCCCCCCTCAAGCACCTCCTGCATACGGTTTGACCCGTCACAGCCTGCGGTTACAATGATGGGCGTCTG
This sequence comes from Caldilineaceae bacterium, assembly GCA_963662575.1. Taxonomy (GTDB): domain Bacteria; phylum Chloroflexota; class Anaerolineae; order Caldilineales; family Caldilineaceae; genus Bin5. The sequence goes on along the minus strand of OY759723.1, from coordinate 1,495,449 downwards.
TTCCGAATAACATTCAGCTGTCCATACCTCTTACATGCGTTCCGGTCTTTGACTTGCACCGCAAGTCCCGTATGAAGCCGCACGCCTCCGCAATCGCCCAGCAGTTGTAACAGAGGAGCCTCTCCCGCTCCGACAAGACCGAAGACTCAGGACAAAGAACTCCCATGATGACCACTCCTTCCTACTCATCCCTGCTGCAACTTTTCCGCCAACCCTCCCTTGAGTACAGCGACTTCGTCACCTGGTTCTGGGAGACGGGGGAGCTGGATAAAGAGCGCCTGACCTGGCAGTTGGAGGAACTAAAGAAAAAGGGCGTGGGAGGAACGTGGTACTACCCGCGCTATCTCGACGGCGAGCGGTACGGGACGGACCCGGCCTATTTCAGCGAGGAGTGGTGGGAGTTCTTCCGCCACTCGGTGGCGGAACATAACCGTCTTGGCCTGCAGGCCTGGTTCTCCTGCTGGGAGGGACGGGAATCCTGGCAGGATCGGCTGCGGGCCGAACGCGCCGCGCGGCCGGAGTTGGCGGGCCGCCGCCTGGTGATCCACGAGAAGCGCTCGAATGGGAACGATGCCTTGCAGATCGAGGTGCCGGCGGGGGAGAGGGTTCTGGCGGCGGCGGCATACCACACGGACGGTGAAAGGTTGGATCCCGAATCGCACCGGGATCTCAGTTCGGCTGTGCAGGGGCAGCGGATAGGCTGGACCGCGCCGGAGGCCGGCTGGCTCCTCCTCGTCGTCGCAAGCCAGCCGCACGATCTGGATTACCTCAATCCCCATGTCGCCGCCCGCTGGCTCGAAGTCTATTGGCAGGAACATGAAGAGCGGCTGCGCGAATTTATACCCGGCACCATCTCTCTCTACGGGCAGGACGAGATCTATGTGCTCAAGGGCAATATCCTCTACGCGCCGAACCTGGTAGAGCGGTTCATAGCGGAGAAGGGGTATGATCCCGCACCCTGGCTGGTCGGCCTCTTCCACGACATCGGCGCTTTTACCGACAAGATCCGCTGCGACTACTACGAGGTGATGTCCGCCGCGCTGGAGGAGAACTTCTACAAGCCGCTGTGTGTGTGGCACGAAGAGCGGGGGATGCGCTACGGCACGATCGCGACCTGGGGACGGCAGGATATGCTGGGGCAGACGTGGCATTACGGCGATTTTTTCCGCCTGATGCGCTGGTTCCACGTCACCGGCAACGAGGATCCCGAGGCCAGCCTGCCCGGCCAGCGCTGTTTCATCGACGCCAAGCTGTCCAGCTCGATCCTGCACATTTACGAACGGGAACGGGCTTCGATGTGCGTCTACTGGGGGTCGGGCTGGGGCATGTCGCAGGAGCAGAACGTTGCCTGGACGAATGAGAACTATGCGTATGGGCTGAATCTGTACAATCAGCACGGGGGGCTGTACAACACGCTGGGCGGCTGGTATGAGTGGGTACCGCCGTCGATTCACTGGCGCCAGCCCTACTGGGAGCACTGGCAGACGTTTGTGGACTATGTGTCGCGCTTGAGCGCGGTGATGAGCCAGGGAACGCACGCGGCGGATGTGGCGCTGCTCTACCCGCTGACGACGGTTCACGCCAACTGGTTGCGGGGGGATTCGTTCACGAGCGCGGCCGACGAATGCGCGATGTCCACCTTTGCGCTCGCCCGCCAGATCTATGAGAAGGGGATTGATTTCGATTTCGTTGACGACAACCTTCTCAGCCAGGCCGTTGTGCGCGACGGGACGCTGGAGATAGCAGGTATCCGGTTCCGGGCTGTTCTGCTGCCGCCGATGACGACGATCCGGCGGCAGACGCTGGCGAAGCTCAAAGAGTTCTATGACGGGGGCGGCACGGTAGTGTCCTACCGACGGCTGCCTGGTGCATCGCAGGAGCACGGGCGCGATGATCCTGAAGTGCGTGCGCTGTTGCAGCATATCTTCGGCATCGCTTCCAGCGAGACGGCCGCCCATCGCTCAGAGGCGCATACCCAGGCTGGGGACAGCATCTGCCGGCAGAGCAACGAGCACGGCGGCCAAGGCATCTTCCTGCCCAGCCAGGACACGATGCGCACGCCCCATGCGGAGCAGCGGGGGGTTGATGTCGCGGTCACGATCGCGGCCGCGATCGAGCGCGATGTAGTCGCTTCAGAGAAGAACGTCTTCCACACGCATCAAAAAGCAGGCGAGCTTGACGTCTACTTCCTCTACAATGTCGAATCGGCGCGGAGAGAGCTGACGTTTACCTTGCGCGTGCGCGGCGAACCGGAGATCTGGGACTGCTGGAGCGGCGAGGTGTTGCCCTATCACCGCTTCTCCTGTACGGATGACAAGACGACAGTGCGGCTGACGATGGAGGCCAACCAGGGCATCGTACTGGTTTTGCGCCCGCCTGGGGGAAGACCGGCTGTGACGGCGGACAATCTGGGGGCAATCACGCATGTGGAAGCGGCCGACGATAGCGTGGAGGTGCGGGGCATCCTCGGAGACGGGGGCGTCAAATCGGTGCGCGTGCGCCATGAAGGGCGTGAGTATGGCGCACAGGCCCGGTTCAGGCCGGCGGCGGCCCCGCTGCATCTGACGGGCGACTGGTCGTTCCAGTTGATGCCGACGATGGACAACCGCTGGGGCGATTTCCGCGAGCCGGCCAGCGACGAGCGCATCGCCGCGGAGGCGCGACAGTTCCGCTACCGGGAGGAGGAGACGTCGGGCGTTGCGCAGGGCTGGCATAACCGCGACTATGACGACGGCGGTTGGCCCGTTTTCGCTTATACCTTTGGCCCTTACTGGCGGGCCAGCGGCGCTTTCAAGCGCGGGCAGGTCACGCCGGAGCTGACGGCTTTGATGGCCGGGGACGCAGATGCTCTGGACGCCGGGGGGATGCGTTGGGAGACAGTCTGTTATTCGCAGGAATTCGGGCGGCCGGGCACCGACGTTTGGGGAGGCAGCCAAGGGGTCGGGGATTCGTTTCTGTGTCTTGACGTTGCCGACGAGCATGAGGAAGGGATCCGCTATCTGTACACCCATGTGCGGGCGCCGCGTGATGGGCGCTGGAACCTGCATCTGGGGGCCGACAGCGGGCAGGTGGAGCAGGCGTGGCTGAACGGGGAAGCTCTGCTGCCGGACGAATCCGGGGGGCCGATTCCGGCGGCGACAGAGGTCGTGTTGCAGGAGGGGTTGAACCTGCTCCTGCTCGCTTGCGTGCAGCCGCCTGGTCAGCCCTTGCGAGCCTATGCTGCGCTGCTGAATCCGTCGACGACCCCTGTGCGAGACCGTGCGGCGGCGCGGCTGACCTGGTTCGCCGAGCCTTCCGAACTGGCATATGAGATCGCGCCGCACAAAGAGAGACGGGTCGGCTGGTACAGATGTGAGGCGCCGGCGGGGACGCATACGCTGCATCTGGATGTGGATGCCGAGGGCGTTCAGGTCTGGGTCAACGGCGTCGAAGCGGTGATAGGGGACGGGCAGGTCCGGCTGGATGTTCCGGTGGCGGATATCTCCCAGGTGGCGCTGCGGGTGGAACAGAAGGCCGGTGTCTACGCCGGCGCGGCCATCCGCCAGCCAATTCGCTTCGAGTGCGCTGACGCGTCCCTGCCGTTGGGCGATTGGAGCCAGTACGCGTTGGAGAGTTACTCCGGCGGCGCCGTCTACAGGAAGAGATTTTCGCTCGAAAGCGAGCAGTTGCAGAGGGAGGTAGTTCTCGACCTGGGCGTGGTGAATACGACGGCGGAGGTGGCTGTCAATGGGCAGAGTGTGGGCGTCCGATTGGCGCGCCCTTACCGCTTCGACATCAGCGACCTGGTACGCGAGGGTGACAACGATGTGGAAGTGACCGTCTACAATACGCTGGCCAACTATTTCAGCACGGGCCCTTATGAATCCGAGTTTGTCTTCCCGGGGCAGACGGTTTCGGGGCTGCTAGGCCCGGTCACGGTCAGTTTTGCGACGCGGGCAACCCTGGCGGCCAAGCCAGTGGTTAACGGCAGTTTTTAGTGGTTAGATTTTAGTGACACTGCTTTCTCACGTACCTGGCCAGTTACCATGAATTAAGAACATATAACTTGAGACTTCTACAAGGAAAGAGCCATGAAGATCCGTACAGTTCAGGCATTCGCGCTCGCTTATCCGGAACCTCACTATAAGGGCATTGAACGCTACATCACCCTGGCGCGGGTCGAGGCCGATGACGGCACGGTCGGTTGGGGCGAGTGTATTTCCCAGTTTCGCGAGGCTGCGCTGGCGACGAAGCTGATCATCGAGCAGGGTCTGGCGCCGCTGCTGATCGGTGAAGACGGGCTTGATGTGGAGCGCGCCTGGCACAAGATGCTGGCCCATATCTGGTGGTATGGCCCGGAAGGGATCGCGGCTTTTGGCGTGAGCGCGATCGATATGGCGTTGTGGGATCTGAAGGGCAAGGCGCTGGGGTTGCCCGTCTGCCAGCTTTTGGGGGGCAAGCTGCATGACAAGGTGGTGGCGATGGCGTCGTTCATCTTCGACATGGAAGACCTGGACTGGACATTGAACGAGTTCCGCTGGATGGTGGAGCAGGGCTACCATTACGTCAAGGCGGGGTGGGGCATGCATCCGGGCGCGGTCTTCGGGCAGGACGCGGCGCGCGATATCGAGTATGTGCGCCGCATCCGCGAAGTGATTGGCGATGAGCGCGAGCTGATCGTGGATACGCCGGGCGCGCGCGGTCTGTGGGACGTGCCGACGGCGATCCGCCGCTTTCGCGAACTTGAGCCGTATCGCCTGCGCTGGATTGAGCAGCCGCTTCTGCCGCGTGATCTGGAGGGACATGCCCGGCTGCGGGCCGCGGTGGCGACGCCGATAGGCACCGGTGAGGATGAGTGGGATGTCGAGAGCTACGGGCGCCTGATCCGCAGCGGCGGCGTGGATGTGATCCAGTTGGACCCGGGCCGCAGCCACGGAATCACAGGCTCTCGCGAAGTGATCCGGCTGCTGGAGGTGGAGAATCTCCAGTTCAGCCTGCACACGTGGAGCAGCGCGCTCAACACCGCGGCCAGCGTCCATCTGCTGGCCATCTCCAACCACGGCGTCAGCATGGACCTCAAACCGCATGAATCGCCGATGCAGCATGAGTTGGTCAGCGACCCCTGGGTGCAGGAAGGGGGATATCTGGCCGTGCGCGACGTGCCAGGGTTGGGCGTCCAGGTGCGGGAAGAGATCGTGCGCAAGTACTCGTTTGAGTGAGAACGGCAGTGATCAGTGGTCAGCAGTTCAGGTTCAATGATCGCTGGCCGCCGATGAATTCGGGGAGGGGAGACTGTGTCGGATATCCAGACTGACCCGCGTCGTGCGCTGATTACCGGTGGGGCGAGCGGCTTCGGGCTGGCGATTGCGGAAGCGCTGCTGGCACGCGGCGCGCAGGTTGCGATTGGGGATGTCGATGCTGCACGTCTGCAGGATGCCGAACGCGGCCTGAACAGCGACAATTTGCTGGCCATCGAATTGGATGTTACTTCGCCTAAGTCGGCGGCGGCTGCGGTAGCGGCCTGCGAGGCGCGGTTCGGCGACCTGGACACGCTGGTCAATTCGGCCGGTGTCATCGCCTTCAACAAGCTGGCGGAGATCAGCGAGGCGGAGTGGGACCGGGTGATCGATGTGGACCTGAAAGGCACGTTTCTCTGCTGCCAGGCCGCCGCGCCTTTGCTATGCGCCAGCGGCCGCGGCCGCATTGTCAACATCGGTTCCGACGCGTCCAAGGTGGGGTTCCCGATGCTGGCCCACTACTGTGCGGCCAAGTTCGGGGTCGTGGGCCTGACCAAGGCGCTGGCGGGCGAACTGGCGCCGAGCCAGGTCACGGTCAACTGCGTCTGCCCGGTCGGCGTATCCGGCACCGGCATGGGGCAGGAGGTGCTGGACTGGAAACTCGAGGCCACCGGCATGCAGCCGCAGGAGATACTGGCGGCCACGGCTGCGGACATTCCCTTGCAGCGCAACCCGACGGTGCAGGATATCGTGAATGCGGTGCTCTTTTTCATCTCCGATGAGGCTGCTTTCCTGACCGGGTCGGCGCTTGACGTGGACGGCGGAATGCTGAGTACGATCCCGGTGCCCGGCGTGGATGACTGAAGTTGCTTTGGCTGTTGATGTTTCTGACCACTGAAAACTGGGGTTAACGATGGAACGGGTTGCGTTTGTCATGCACGTCAAGGAGGGGGAGGAGGAAGAGTACCGGCGGCGCCACCGGGAGGTCTGGCCTGCTGTGCTGGCCGACCTGGAAGGGTCGGGCGTGCGCAGCATGAGCATCTTCATGGTGGACCGGCAGCTGTTCCTGTACATGGAGACGGAGAACTACGCCGAGGCGGTCCGTATCCTGGCGGAGAGCCCCGAGTCGGTGCGCTGGGAGGAGTACATGGCGCCGATCATGGAGGACGAGAGCGGGGATGATTACGATCCGTACGACGCTTATCCTGAAGGGTGGCCGGAGGTGTTCCACTGGCAGGTTGGCTGATGGTGGGGAGGGGCGCGATACTGTCTCCAAGGAGGTCAAGACATGACAATCAGTCAAGATCATGATAGTCGTCTCGTTCATCTTGTGGATGAACTATGCCAGTTGTCAGGAGAGACGGAGTGGGTTGAGTTCAAAAGGAATTACCACTCTGCCCAGATGATAGGTGAGTACATCTCTGCTCTGGCGAACGCAGCATGCCTGAAGTATAAGCCGAAGGCATACCTTCTTTACGGCATCCAGGACGAAACGCACGAGGTTGTCGGAACATCCTTCGATCCATACACTGAAAAGGGCAAGGGCAACCAGGATCTGCTTCCCTGGATAACGGCTGGACTAATCCCGAACCCAGGTTTCGAGGTCTCTATAGTAGGACACCACGTGGGCGGGTTGTTGTCTTTGAGATCGAACCTGCCCGCGGGAGGCCGGTCAGCTTCTACGGCAAGTTCTACATTAGGGTTGGTTCCAGCAAAACAAACTTGAAGCGGCATCCCGAAAAAGAGCGCGCGATATGGTCGCGAGGAAGTGACTGGTCAGCGGAGATATGCGAGGGCGCGACGGTGGATGATCTTGACCCAGAGGCTGTCACAAAAGCACGAGAGCAGTTCGCTATCACGCATCCTTCTCAAGCGGACGATCAAGAACGGCAAGGTTTTTCTTCGTGAACTCTTGGTCGAGCTTGCGTTTGATGTGACACATGTTTTCCGCTGAGGCAAACCAGATGTCATTGCGCAGATAGCGGAAGGGAATTATGATCGCCCGGGGGCGATTCACTATATCCTGCCCACTGGCTGGAAAACCACGGCGGCAGCCCGCTCCGGCAACAATGGATTGAACGCCTGGAGGAACTTGGCTTGCTGGACTCGCCTGTCGCTGCCGCCGATTGACGATGGCGGGAAATGCCATGGGAATGCGAATCCTCGCACAAAAGGAAGGAGCGCTGTGAACAGTCTGGACGGAAAGATTGCCTTTGTGACCGGCGGCGGTTCCGGCATTGGCCGAGCTACGGCCCTTGCCTTCGCTGGCCGCGGGGCCAAGCTGGTCGTCGCTGATGTGGATATTGACGGCGGCCAGGAGACGCTGCGGCTGATCGAACTCTCAGGCGGAGAGGCGGTCTTCGTCTCCTGCGATGTAGGTGAGGCGGCCTCGGTGGAGGCGGCTATCGATCGCTGTGTGGAGGTGTTTGGACGTTTGGACTGCGCCTTCAACAATGCCGGCATCCTCGGCGATATGTCCCTAACCGCCGACTGCACGGAAGAGAATTTCGACCGCATTATGCGGGTCAATCTGAAGGGTGTCTGGCTTTCAATGAAGTACGAGATCCCGCAGATGCTGCGGCAGGGCGGGGGCGTCATCGTCAACGCGGCCTCCAATGCAGGCATGACCGGCACGCCCGAGCTCGCCGTATATAGCGCGACCAAGGGCGGCGTCGTGCAGTTGACGCGCTCCGCCGCGCTGGAGTATGCCCGCTCCAACATCCGCATAAACGCTGTTTGTCCCGGCCTGATTTCCACGCCGATGGTTGCACAACAGGCGGTCGACTACCCGGACGCTGTTGCCAATTTTACCGAGTTGGAGCCAATCGGGCGCATGGGAAGGCCGGAGGAGATTGCCGAGGCCGTCGTGTGGCTCTGTTCCGACGCCGCGTCGTTTGTTACTGGGCACCCGATGGCCGTTGATGGCGGCATTCTGGCCTAGGCGCCGAGCATCGGCTTATGGAGGAGGCTTCATTTGTGTTTAGAGAGGCAACGTTGGCGGATAAGGTAACACTGGTTACGGGAGCGGGTTCCGGGATTGGCCGGGCTTCGGCGCTGGCCTTCGCGCAGGCGCGGGCCAAAGTTGTCGCGTGTGACGTGGACAGCAAGGGCGGCCTTGAGACGGTGCGCCTCATCCGTGAAGCCGGCGGCGAAGCGCTCTTTGTACAGGCCGATGTGTCCAAGTCGAGCGAGGTCGAAGAGATGGTTCGCCTGACCGTCGCCGAATACGGTCGGTTGGATGTCGCCCACAACAACGCCGGCGTCGAACCGGCCAATGCATCCATTTTGGACAGCAGCGAGGAGGATTGGGACCGGGTCATCGACATCAATCTCAAGGGCGTGTGGCTGAGTATGAAGCACGAGATCCCGGCAATGCTTGAGCAAGGCGGAGGCTCGATCGTCAATACTTCTTCGACCGTCGGACATCTGGGTCAAAGCAATATGGCTTCCTATGTGGCGAGCAAACACGGCGTGATCGGGCTGACCAGGGCGGTCGCGCTCGAATTTGTCGACGCCGGCATTCGCGTGAACGCCGTATGCCCCGCCGTCGTGGCCACCTCCATGTTCGAACGTTTCACGCGCGGTGACGCTCAGGTGGCATCGACGCTGATCTCCAGCCTGCCGATGAAGCGGCTGATCAAACCGCAAGAGGTCGCCAACTCTGTACTGTGGCTCAGTTCGGACGAGGCAGCCTATCTGAACGGCCATGCCCTCGTGCTCGATGGCGGCCTCAGCATCCAATAGGAGGAACACGGAGAAGTGGCGCGCCGCTCTTCCCCCCAACTCATGATCAATATCAAGCGAATGGGCCATGTCGCCATCACCGTCCCCAATGTCGGGGAGACTGCCGACTTCTACGAACAAATTGTTGGCCTGGAAGTCTCCGAGCGCGGCGGCGGCGCGGTCTTCCTGCGTTGCAATGCTGAACATCACTGCCTGGCCATCTATCCGGGCGAGGAGAGAAGGCTGCACCATCTGGGCTTGGAAGTCACGGACGGCGATGCGCTGGAAGCCGCCCGGGACGCCCTGGCGCAGCGCGGCTTCCATCCGCACGAGAGGGCGTACGCTGAGCCGGGCCACGGCGAAGCCCTTTGCTATTTGGACGTCGACGGGAACCGGATCGAGCTTTATGAAGGCATGAGGAGCCTCGATCAGCCCCTCCAGCCGCGTGAAATCCGCCCGCTCAGGTTCGGCCATATCACGCTGCAAAGCATCGAACTCAAGCGCGCGGCGGCTTTCTATACCGACGCGCTTGGCTTGCGCGTGTCGGATACTGCCGAAGATGCCGTGATATGGCTGCGCTGCAACCAGGATCATCACGGGATCGCGCTCCTCAATGCCGGGCACGCCAAGGTGAACCACTATGCCTACGACCTGGCCGACTGGAACGATGTAAAGCGCATGTGCGATCATCTCTGGCGCAACGACGTGCCCATCATTTACGGGCCAAGCCGGCACGGTCCCGGCCATAATATCTTCATCTATGTGCCCGATCCCGCCGGCAATGTCATCGAACTGACGACGGAACTGGACCAAATCTGGGACGAGGAGAGATACGTGCCGCTGGACTGGCCGAACGAGCCGCGCACGGTGGATGTATGGCGCGGTCTGCCCGCCCCCCCCAATCTCCTGGCCGGGGACGGGCGTGATTTCGATGACTGGACAGCGGGCTCGCCCATAATCGGCGCGGGCTGGCATGTCTTGCAGGCGGGCGATTTCACGGCCCTGGATCCGGCGGCAACGCTCACCACTCCGACCCGTGAGCGGCCCGAATTCAAAATTGATATCCCGCGTTTTACGATCGCATTCGACAATCCTCTTGACCATGTCAAGGCGATTGTCACCGCCGACCGACGTTTTGCCACTGGCAACGGTCTTTCTGTGGCGGTGGACATGGCCGTCGATGTGCATGGAACGGAGGGCAATCCCTTCGCGGCCGACCCGGACGACCCCCGTTTGGGGTGCGCCGCCATCGCCCTGATCGACGATTCGACCGGTATGGTCATCAACTTCGAAATATCCAATCGCCGCGTCATGGCGCTGCGCGAGCTGTTCGTCGTTACGGCGCCAGGCGGCGTCGGCTCCGTCCTGCCGATGGCGGATCCGGCGCTGACCGACTTGGAAATCGAGCCGGGATCCTGGCATCGCTACGAGATCCGCTACGATCCCGGCGAGGACAGCGTGCTGACGCCCGGCCCTGATCGCGCCGAGTGGTACGTGGACGGGGAGCTAGTCCATCAGATAGAGTGGGTAGCGACGGTCGACCCGCCGGCAGCGCCGGTGATCAAGCCGATTCGCTTTTCGGTGAATATGGCGATCTTCACACTGCTGGACGATCTTCCGGATGGTCGCGGCGGCATCTTGGCTGGTCTGGACCCGGAGTACAGGCAAACGATTTTTGGCCAGGGCGTCACTGGCCGCTGGCGTAATCTACAGGTGAGCCAAGCCGGCGAACAACAGCATCTTCGCACCTGAAGGCCGCCGAAAGGGGAGAGCAGCCCCGTATCTCATCCGACCGTTCGTTGTCGTCGAACCATGCCAGGAGGGCGTTCTGATGTCTACCAGGATCGCGTTGGGCAACGCATCGTATGGCTTTCGCGAGTACACCGTACCCGAGTTCTTCGCGGCCTCGCGTGAAATCGGACTGACGTTGGTCGAAATCGACTGCGGCTGGCTTGAAGAGGAGTCCCGCAACAAGATCGCAGTCGATGCCACCCCCCAGGAGTTGGACGCTGTGCGGCGCATGGCGGCGAATGCCGGGGTCAAAATCGCCGCTCTCGGCGGCGGGGCGGTGGTCGGGCTGTACGGGGATGTGGCCGAAGATCGTTGCGACGAACTGACTAAGGTGATCGACCATGCTGACGCGCTCGACGCGCGTGTGGTGCGGGTCTTCACCGAGCATGACTTTACACACTCCAAACACTATGTGCTGCCGGCAGAGCGGGTGACGGACGCCCTGTACGAGACGCTCAGCGCGGCCTTCAACCGGCTCGGCAGCTACGCTCAGGCGAAAAATGTGTCATTGGCGATTGAGAATCACGGAGGCACATCGGCCACGGGCGCGCGGCTCAAACGGCTGCTGGATATGGTTCCTTACAAATCGGTGGGCGTTACTTACGATCCGGCCAACTATGCCTATGGTGGTGAAGATCCCTACGAAGCCCTGCTCGCAATCCAGGACAGGGTGGTCTATACGCACTGGAAAGATGTTGCCCGTCTGGCCTCCGGTGTGGAGTATCGCGCATTTGGAGAGGGCGACATCGACTGGCCGCCGATCATCCGCACGCTGCTCGATTCGTTCGACGGCGTCTGGGCGGTCGAGTACGAGCGTAAAGTTGACAGCACGTTGGAGACGTTGAAGGTCGGTTCACGACAAAGCCGGGACAATCTCCTTGCCGCCATCGAGCAAATTCAAACCGCCTGACCGCTCTCGCCGCCATTCTCTCGATTCCACGCCTGTTTACGACAGCATACGTTCCACCGGCTGCAACAGGCCGTTCTGGAATCCGCCGTCAATGACAAGCGAGCGGCCCGCAATCGCGGCCGCGTCATCGGATGCCAGAAACACAGCCGCGGCCGCCACCTCCTCCGGCTGCACAAAGCGATTGAGGGGAGTCGTCTTCTCCCGCTCGGCGCGCATCTCCGCCGTGGGATAAGAAGTAGTTGATCATCCCTGTCTCGGTCGTGCCCGGGTGGATCGCGTTTACCCGTATGCCGTGCGGAGAGGCCCTTCGTCGCGATTAGAGACGCTTGATAAGCGGGTGACGGCGATCTCTCAAGGGCAAAGTCGCCCTCGTGCCCGTGAAATGGGACTCGTAGACCGCCGCGACGCATTCCAGCGAAGTCAACGCGGCCGCGCCGCCAAGCTGTGGCTGGCGATTCTCCCTGATCGAGTTGACCATATCGCGTACGCTCCAGATCGATTGGCGTCTTTCCCAGAGATTGTCCCCGATGCGAAAGCGCTCAGGGTCTATCGGCGCCCGTTCCCACTGCGGCGTATTGGTAGGGAAGGAGACATCGAAGGGACAGTGCCACAGCTCGTGAATATAGTAAAGGTTTAAGTAAAGGATTCAGCAAAGTTGTGTGCGTAACGAATTCATTTGGTGTTCGCTAAGTATCCAGACGCCTGGGAGCCAGCGACGACAAAGTAGTCGCCTTGCCTGCTTATGCGGGCCTATCGCCTGAATGTCGGCTAAAATGCGTACTTCTTCGCACAAATCAGTCGAATCTCATCAGATCCAAGCACCTCTATAATAAAAACAGGGAGCAGACTGATATTTTGCACTTCACATTTTGAAAAATATCTTGCACAATCCTCAGCACAATTCGCTTCCCTTTGTCTAAACCTTTACTTATCCTTGGTAGATTTCGGCTTGTAAGTAAAGGATTTAGACAAGGATTAAGTAAAGGATTCAGCGAACGGGTGCCTTCACCTGATTCGCTTCCTAACTACAAGATGACTTGGAGACAACCATGACCGCCATGAAACTTGCCGGCGCGGCCTGGGCCTATGTGGGGGCCAGTTTATCGGAATCGGCCGCGATATTGCAGGCGCTGGGAATAGGGGCGATGGACCTGATGGCCGTGCCCGGCGGGCTGCTCGATTCGCGCGAGATCGAACGCGATCCAGAGGGGCAAGCCCGCCGCGTAACCGAGGCCGGTCTCCCGCTCAGCAATCTGCTCTACATCTTCGGGGATGGATTCGACGACAGGCCGGTCAATTCTGTCGATGAAAGCGTACGCGCCGCCAACCGGGAAACGTTCAAGCGCGTACTCCAGTTCTGCAAAGCCGCACGTATTCCGTCGGTGCTGGTGTTGCCGGGTGTTGATCAGGTGGGCATATCCCACGAGGAGGCGGTGGCGCTGTCGGCAGCGGCGATGAACGAACTGGCGGCGCTGGCCGCGGCCGAGAATGTGACATTTCTGTTTGAGCCGCACGTTGAGTCGGTGCTGGAAAGTCCATTCGATACGTTGACATTTCTGCAGAGGAATCCCGCGCTCAAAATCGTGCTGGATTATTCCCACTTTGTGGCGCAGGGTTATGAGCCGGCAGACGTGGATCCCCTCGCCCCCTACGCCGGCCATGTCCATCTGCGGCAAGCTTGCCGCGACAAGCTGCAGGCGCGCTGGGATGACGGGGTGATCGACTTTCACGCCGTGGTCGAGCTGCTCGAGGCCGGGGGCTACAGCGGCTATCTGACGCTGGAGTATGAACACGATCCGTGGATGGACTGTGACCAGGTGGATGTGATGACCGAGACGATCAGGATGCGGGATGAGATGAGACGCCTGCTGGCGGATTACTCCATCGCTCAAGAATAACACTGCCCTCTGGACAGGATTCAGATAATGCTATCCGTTCGAAGCAGCACCCTTCTTCACGAACTGAAAATTGCACCTTGAAACCGCTGGCGCCACCCCTGTCCGTTTCATTCACATGAAGTCCCCATTATATTTGAAAATTGCATTGGAGACGCACTGCAGGGGGAGGAACTAAGACATTTCCATAAAAAACCCAGTCGCTGTAGTAAAGCGAAATCTGTCCGCATATTTCCAACTGTTTGGTAAGTCATCCTCTGTAACCGGCCGCGTTGATGCCTGGCTTTCTATCGCACTACTCTGTATCAGTCTCTCAAGCTACTATTTTCACTGGTTCAGGTTGACCCCAATCCTGAATCACGATGCGACCGCAGCGGCACTGCACTCACATGATTTCTTACAAGAAAATATCTTTCCTTTCTACATCTATCATCAGTTTGGAATCCAACCCCTGATCGTTTATATACAGGCCCTCATATTCTCTGTATTTGGATACAGCGTTGCCGGTCTGCAGGGCCTGACTATTGTGGGCGGCGCCTTGGCCGCGCCGGCGACTTACTGGGCCTCTCGCTGGTCCTTTGACCAGTTTGGCACAGTTTTCGCCCGCAGAGCAGGGCTGATTGCAGCCTTGGGACTGGCTCTTTCGACATTCTTTGCTTCACACTCTTTCCCCGGCATTGAACCCATTCTGCTGCCTGTCGTGGAATTGACAGCCATTGGTTTCCTGTGGCGAGGTTTTCGCCGCGGAGGCAGGCCGGACTTTATTCTGGCCGGTCTTCTGGTTGGACTGAGCCAGTATGTCTATATTGTTGGGCGTTTCTTTCCAGTCGCGTTGGCGATAGCCAGCATAGGCGCCATTCTGGCGAACCGCCATCTATTGACACACTGGCGCGACCTGCTATGGGCCGCAGCCGCTGCCGCCCTTGTTGCTCTGCCGCAGTGGATTATGTTTGTCGTCTATCCCTATTCATTTCTCGCCCGCGTCTCGAACCCCGCCGGTCCTGCGGGGGGACAGTTTGTTTTCGAATTGCCGGATCCTGTTGCCGTTGTTGTTGCAAAACTGATAAACCAGCTCACTGCGTTGTCCTTTTTCTGGCAAGTAGATCACCCGTACGGGCCCAGAGCAATTCTAACAGCCGTTTTCGTCGTTGGTCTGGTAATCGGGATTGCGGTCGTCATCCGCCGGAGGCGAGACGCACATGTCTTTGGATGCCTGATGATGGCGTTGATGCTACTGCCCGAACTCCTTACTTACGAAAAATATGATCATACAGCTATCGATTTCTCCCGGCTGCTTCCAGGAATTCCTTTCATTTTTATGATGGCTGGTTTAGGAACCGCGTCTGCTTGGACCTGGATAGAAAGGAGGCCGCGATTTCCCCGCTGGATGGGTTATCTTGTCCTGGCGCTGGTGCTGATTCCCGGCCTGATTCGCCAGTGGGACTTTGCCCAGCGAGTCACACCGTATCGCTTGGCGAATCGCGGAGAAGATTTGAAATTCGGCCCGATTGCAGAATTCATCGGCAATCATCTTGACAGATCCGTTCTCCTGCCCACCAGCCTATACAGCGATAACCGTCTCGCTTTCCTGCTGATCGAGCAGTTCCCGCACCGACAGAGCGGGGGGGAAGAAACTTTGCGCCAGGGGGAGCGTGTCTCGGTCATTCTCCTGGACTCCGAATGGTCAACGGATAAAGGATTCCCTGAGGAATGGGTCTTGCTTAAAGAGGGAACGGTCTTTTTCCTTCCGTCCATGCCTGCAAGCGTCGAGCCTCTGAACGAGAAGGAAACGACAATCCTGACGAAAAATGGTATCCCGGTAGCCACAGCCCTGGAGGCGCGCTGGCAGGGCAGGATACCGGCTTACATGCCTCTGGAGGGGCTGTTATTTTCCAACCATGTGGAACTGGTCGGCTTTCAGAGTAATGAGCTTGAACGTGACTCGGACCTCAAGGTAGCCCTTTATTGGCGACCGTCGATGAAAATTGGGAGAGATGTCGAGCTTGTCCTGGAACTCTACAATCGCACTCGGGACGTGACTGTCATTTCCAAGGAGAACTGGCCTCTGAACGGAGTCTTTCGTGTCCGCGCTTGGCACCCTGATCAGGTAATGCCTCTTAGCTATTCGTTAGCAGTCAGCCCTGGCCTCCCTGCTGGCCAGTACCAGCTGCAAGTAGGCCTCATTGACCAGCTTTCTCGCCAACGGATTCCCCTGGTCACAGGTCAGAAGGCGGCTATTGTGAAGGAATTCGAGGTTTCGGGGCCACAGATTCTTACAGACACAAACTTTGGAAACTTCTTCAGGCTCGAAGGCTATACGTTGGACCCGACCAGCGAAGGCCTCAAGATAATCCTTTTCTGGCGCACGATAGAGAGCCCTGATTCGGACTATACCTTGTTTGTTCACACCGTCAATTCAGATGATCAGATTGTTGCCCAGCAGGATAGACTACCGTTCGACGGCCGTTATCCGACATCGACCTGGCCCCCAGGCGAACTGTTCGTAGTGGAGCAATTTCTGCCCGCAGTTCCCGATGGCGAGTACCGGATCTTCATTGGATGGTATACGCATCAGGGGAATGGCTGGGAACGGTTGTCAACGGTTGCGCAGGGGGATATGCCCGCGACTGACATTATCTTGCTGGACACGATTACATTGCCGTAGAATCGGTTGTGAGAAGCGAATCAACAAGGGACGGCGCATTTCATTGTCAAGTAGTAAGATGTGTTGACGACGGGCCAGGCTGGGGCGAAGTTGGGTCCTGGCCCCGTCCGCTTTTTGGAACGGGGAACTCGAAGTCTTAAGAGGAAGGTCGGAGGCGAACTATGTCCCGCACAGCTCGAATCGCCGTCATCGGAACCGGTTGGTGGTCAACGACCGCCCATATTCCCGCGCTGCAGGCCAATCCCAACGCCAACCTTGTCGCCCTGGCCGACGTGCGCGCGGATGTGCTGGACAAGGCGGCGCGGCACTATGGCGTGGAGCAAACCTATACCGACATTCGCGAGATGCTGGCGCAGGAGCAGTTGGACGGCGTCGTAATCGCGGTATGGCATGCCGCCCATTACGAGGCGGCGCGCGCCTGCCTTGAGCAGGGGCTGCACGTGGTCCTGGAAAAGCCGATGACGCTGCTCGCGGCGCACGCACGGCATCTGACCGAACTCAGCCGTGCGAACGGATGCCAGTTGATCATCGGCTACCCCTGGAACTACAACCCCCATGTGCTGCGGATAAAGGAAGTGATCAGCTCGGGGCAGTTGGGCGGGATCCGCTATATCAACAACATGTTCGCCTCCAGCGTCATTTCGCTGTACCGGGGCAATGACAGCGTCCACGACAACTTATACCAATACCCGGTTACCGGCCCCGGCGATGTCTACAGCGATCCAGAGCGCTCGGGCGGCGGCCAGGGCCATCTGCAGGCGACCCATTCGGTGGGGCTGATGCTGCATATGACGGGGCTGAGGCCGGTCAGCGTGCTGGCGTTGATGGACAATCTCGATACACGGGTGGATGTCGTTGACGCGATGATCGCGCAGATGGACAACGGCGCGCTGGCCAATGTCGGCAGTACGGGCACGCTGCATGCGGGCGGCCCGGAACAGGAGATGGTTGTGCAGATCTACTGTGACCGGGGGTGGATCAACGCCGACATTATCCACAAGCGTTGTACAATTTACTATGCAGACGGGTCTGTGGAGGAGTTGCCGCCCATGACGGAGGAGCAGAGCTACCTGTCGTCGGCGCCGGCGGACAACCTTGTCGACGTCATCGTGCGCGGCGCGCCCAATATGTCGCCGGCGGAGGTCGGCTGGCGCACGGTCGAGCTTCTGGATGCGGCGTACCGTTCGGCGGCTGATGGGGGACGCCGGGTGCCGGTCAGTTCACTGTATGGAGCAGCAGCAGTGACCCAGTGAGTCTTCATATTTGGAAAGGTTACTCTCCAGAACGAAGGTTATGTAACCGAGCTTCGCTGTTGGAATGCAGGAGTTTTGTCTGTTTTCGAGATAAAAGGAAGCTCTTGATCTCATTTGAAAATCACATTAGGAAAACCCGTCTACTATGCGCGTTCGCGTGCTCCCATTTCCTCTCAGGATCGCAATTCATAGTAGAATATAGGCAATAATGGAACCACTAGCAGGAGGAAACCAAATGGCCGCAACACGGAGTTCAACTAGCGCAAACGGTCTCAGTACAGGTGCATTGAGAAACGTCAAGTCAGAACACGACAAAGAAATAGCTGATCAACAGACTGCCAAAGCAATCAACGAGTTGGTTAACCTTATTCAACCAGATCGATGTGTTGGCGACCTGATAAGCATGGACTATGACACCGCAGAGGTGCTGATTCACGACAGACTGAGACAGGACGTTGGCGGCGTACCCCATGGCTGCCTGTTGCTTGCCACAAGAATTAAGCCCGACGACGACTCTCTAGACCTCGACGATGCCCAAACGTCACTGATTCTGTTGCGTGCTCTTAGGTCCAGCGCTTTACCAAACGATATAGAGATGAAGCAAGCCCGACTAGAGGCAGGCCAGAGAGCAGCGCAAACCCCCGACAACTGGGACGAAAGAGGCAAGACAGACCAATTTACCCTCGACCAGATGCGTTATGCCGGAGCGCACTGCCGCATTCTGGGTACTTTCCGCATGAACAACATCAGCCCAGAAAAGCAAGTGTGGCAATTAGAATTCGGTGGCGATATCGACAATTTCTACTCAGGACAGGGGATGAAGGTTTATAAGCCAGCCGGGCAAGCGTTGGAGCGAATCGTCAATTTCCCCAGGTGGGAAGATATGAACGCTGATGCAAACACGAACGCTGATTCAGCGCCGGTGTCAATCGGTAAGTTGCGCTATGCCGCTTCTATACGCAACCTTGAAGGCGTCGAAGCCGTACCCGTCCACATGACAACTGAAGACCTCTTAGCCCAGAGAACTGCTTTGTTCGGTATGACCCGCACAGGCAAATCTAACACGACTAAAACCATTGCCGATGCCGTCTTTCAACTACGCATCTCGAAGAGTAGACAACGGGTTGGGCAACTTATTTTTGATCCCAATGGCGAGTATGCCAACGAGAATTCTCAAGACCAAGGGTGCCTAAAAAATGTTGCAGTCATCTCCCCCGTTTCTGAAGATGTTGTAACTTACGGGTTAACGACCCATCCTAACGATCCCGACCGCAAAATTACAAAGTTCAATTTCTTTGGTGACGCAATACCACTCGGAACAGACACAAGTAAGCAAGCCTTCGATGAAGCAATCCAAAGTCTTTACCAAGGCAAAGACCTTGTAAACGACGCCTTACAAGAGGAAACTAGCGGTTACGTCCGAAGCTTCATTAACGCCGTCATTACTGCTCCGACGGATGTCGATAGCACCGGGGCGAATAAACGCTATCGAAGAGCTTTGTTTGTCTACAAGACCGCACTGTATGCGGCTGGATTTCAACCGCCTCCTGGGACGATTGACATCAAGGGCCTCTTTAGTAAAGAAATTCTCGCCAAAATGAAACAAGATGATGACCTTGGTTCTTCTGTCGCCGATATGGAAAAAAATGATCGTATTCCTTGGAATACTGCCAGAAATTTCTGTAAAGACTTTTCCAAATGGGTTCAGAGCAAACCATTCAGGGATTTCGACGCCGCTTACGCTGCCAAACACGCCGATAGTCGGAGTTGGTCTGACGACCCATTGCTAGGGTTGTTGCGTATTTTTGAAAACACCAGAGGTTTTGCCATTATGGGAAACGCCCGTCAATGGCACAATCTAAAATCGAACACAGATTATGCCGACGATATTGTCAATCATGTCCGCTCTGGTCGGTTGGTCATATTTGATCAGGCGCTGGGAGATCCTAGCATGAACGAACGTGCAGCAGCTCGCATCATGCAACGGATATTTTTAGCCCAGCAACAAGCATTTGTCAGCCCAGAAACTAACGAAAACAATGAAATCGAGAAACCACCCCCTGTCATCATTTATGTCGAGGAGGCACACACGCTGCTCCCCAAAGGCAGTGAGATCGACACAACAAATATCTGGGCGCGAGTCGCGAAAGAGGGTGCAAAGTTTAACATCGGCTTGGTTTATTCCACCCAAGAGCCATCTTCAATCCAAACGAACATTCTAAAAAATACTGAAAACTGGTTCATTGCACATCTCAACAACACCGATGAAACGCGCCAGCTGAGTAAATACAATGATTTCTTCGACTTTACTGATAGCATCACCAAGGTCAACGAGACCGGTTTCCTGAGGGTCCGAACCCTGTCCAGTCCGTACACCTTGCCAGTGCAAATTAACAAGTTTGTGGCCCCAACATCAAAGGAAGAACCAGAGGCCCTAACAACTCAAGCTGCAACCCTTTTTGACCAACAGCTACGATAGCTGGAGCGCTTCGATGCCCTACCAAAATGAATTCGCCAGAGGCGACTCCCTTTGGCGCCTGATAGAAAGCCCCAGTGTCCAAGAATTCAAGGGCGTTATCAGGCAAAGCGAGAATCAGGAATCCCACGCGTTGCCAGCCCAACTGAATCCCCCGCGCGGCTCAAACAACATAAGACGCGTTATTGCTATTGACGGTTCATCAGTGACTCATAGAGTACAAAACGGCTATCCCGGCGCTGAAGCAGCCCTCCTCCACTGGGCAGCTATTGTCCTCAAGCTGCAGGCGATACGGAACATTTCTCGCAACTACATCCCCAGCCCTAACGAAATGCGGGATATGGAGCAGTGCGATACGTTAAGCGCCGTTCTGCCCGGTCGAAACGTTGTCAGGCGAGACGAGCCGAAAGATTCTTCCAAGCGATTTTTCAGAGCCACAGTCAGTCAGGAATTAATGTAAGTTCAATTTGAAACCACGACTTGTCGCGCGGGCTACAGATCAGGAGCGCAGAAGCACGGCCTTCGCTTGTGAAATACGCAAATTCTGGGTTTCATTTGGGAGCTACATTAGAAACAGCAAGACTGGATCCAGAGCACGAAACACTGCTGGAAACGTTACGGGCCATAACGTTGGGACGCCAAGAAGCAAAGATAAGTTGTCCCATCGACGATTGTCCGCTTGAAGATCCTGGCAAATGGATCAAGCCAGAACAAGGTACGACGGTATGTAGTTGCGAGCAGAATGAGGCCATCTACGAAACAGACGTTCTCAGAGCCCATGAGCGTTACGAGGAATATGGGTCGAGCGAACAGGCCTTCACTGCAATCCGACAGGTAATTGAACACCTTATGATGGTGAACATTCTGCGGTACTTCGAGCGAACCGACAGCTTAGGAGTATTCCGTGACACGGCTTTCATAATGGATGGCCCCCTAGCCATATTTGGAATGCCAGCATGGCTCAAACCCTACATCGAGGCAGAAATTGTCCGTCTTCACAAAAAAGCGAAGGAGCAAGGTGATTCTGGTATTTTGCTAATGGGAATAGAAAAGTCAGGACAATTCTTGGACCATCTGAATGAATTGGATTGGGGAGAAAAAGTAGGTCCCGGCAAACGACTGGAAAACTGTACGGCTCTGGCACCAGATATTGATTATATCCACAAACACATTGCCTTACGTCCGCCAAATGCCAAACCTCATGGCAAAGACACTTATTACGGACGAAAGGTCTTGTACAAGAATCGGGCTGGCCAACACTCTGTGATAATGACACCCATAGTAAATGCTTATGGACAAGACCTACAGTGTGTTGAAGAGGCGGCTTACCCTCGTATTGGCGAAGCTTTGGACATTATGGATGAACTTGCTACTTACTTGTACAAAGACGGTTTTGCACCGCTTGTCCGGGCGCATGCCCACGCAGCCATCCCACTTAAGGCCGGCGCCAGTATTCTGGAGAGGATATTTAGAGAAGAATGATCCAGAATAGTGCCATTTCGACTACGTCTCTTCGGAGAAAATACGATACGCCTGAAAGCCGATGGGCTGGAATCGGTCCTTACTACGCGATGTTTCCGGCTTCTTTTGCCGATGAAGTTGTACAAAACTATACCCAGCCCGGAGACGCCGTACTTGATCCATTCGCAGGCCGCGGCACCGCTATATTCAGTGCTGCCATTCAGAAACGGCCCGCAACTGGGATTGAGATCAACCCACTTGGCTACGTATATGCAAACGCCAAGCTCAACCCCGGGGCCTACAAAGACGTAACCCGAAGGTTAGAAGAACTAGCCCGAAATGCGCACTGCTACCGACAAGCAGCTTACAGCTTACCCAAATTTTTCCATCTCTGTTTCACTGACAAAGTACTTGAATTCTTACTCGCCGCGCGTGCAAGCCTAAAGTGGCGCCGCAGCAAAACTGATCGCACTCTGATGGCCCTTATCTTGATATCACTGCACGGGAAACGCCATCAGTCTCTCTCTAACCAGATGCGTCAGAGCACTGCCATGGCTCCTGCATACTGCATCCGCTGGTGGATAGAAAAAGATCTCACGCCACCAGATATTGACCCAGTCAGCTTTATCCAAAAGCGCATTGATTGGCGCTATGTTCACGGTATACCGAACATCAAGGATGCCAGCGTATTTCTTGCCGACAGCCTCCACAAATTACCCATCCTAGCCCGTGACGTTAAGGCAAACAAGCGCCTCAGAGCAAAGCTACTGCTCACCTCTCCCCCTTATCATAACGTCACAAATTACTATTACGATCAATGGTTACGGTTGTGGCTGTTAGGCTGCTCGGATATCCCAGGCAAACAAGAAAAGAGATATGGCGGGAAGTTCAGCAACCTAGAGAAGTACTGTCATCTGCTCAACCAAGTTTTTGCCCGAGCGAAGCCTGTTCTTGCTGACGACGCCATTATCTACATCAGAACCGATCAAAGAGAATCAACCCTGAAAACTACACGCGCCGTACTAACCGAGATTTTTCCTGAAAAACAGATCACTGAGACTCTTTGTCCACTGAATCCAACGCGTCAGACAAAACCTTACAGTCGAGGTGGAGCGCCCAAAAAGACCAACTGTGAAGTAGACCTCATTTTGGAACCTCGATAGTTCTGAACAGCCGCTGTCGACTCGATAACATGCTGTTACCAGAAACCGAAAACTGCCCTATGGAGCGTCAGTCGTGAAGATATTTATGGTAACCGATATGGAGGGCGTGGCGGGGGTCGTCTCTTTCGCGGACCAGTCCTTTCCGGACGGCCGCTACTACGATGCCGGCAAACGGCTGGTGACCGGTGAGGTTAACGCCGCGGTGGACGGGCTGTTGGAGGCCGGGGTGGAGGAGGTTCTCGTCTGGGACGGGCACGGCGCCGGCGGCATCGACTTTGACACGTTGCATCCGGCAGCGCTGCTGCTGCATGGCCGGCCTTCGCCGCCCTGGAGCCGGTTGCAGGGGGTGATCGGGCGTTATGATGCCTTTGTCATCGTCGGCCAGCATGCCATGGCCGGCGTCGTAACCAGCAACCAGAACCACACGCAGAACAGCCACACGGTGGATGCCTACCGGCTCAATGGCACGCTGATCGGCGAGATCGGACAGCTTGCTCTGTTCATGGGCGGGTTGGGGCTGCCGCTGCTCTTTCTGAGCGGCGAACGCGATGCCTGCCGCGAGGCGGAGGAGCTGGTGCCGGAGATCAGCACGGTGGCGGTGAAGGTGGGGCTGGGGCGCGGCTCGGCCATTTCCCTCTCCGCGCAGGCGGCGCGGCAGCGCATCCGACAGGGGATCGCGTCCGCTGTGACCCAACATCGCGAGAACCCGATTGCCCCCCTGGTCTGGCCCGGCCCCTATCTGCTGGAGAAACGCTTCTTCCATACCGACACAGCCGACGCCGAGATGAGCAAGACGGGCGCGGAACGGGTGGACGCGCAGCGGGTGCGCTTCCGCAGCGACGATATTCTCGATATTGTCTACAGGTGAACGGGCAGTGGTTAGTGGCTAGTGGTCAGTGGTCGGCAACTTCACTTGCCGCTGACTCAGTAGAGGCCGGGGCCCATGTCGGGCGGCAGGAGCAGTTGGCCGTCTGCGATCTGGAAATAGGCGGGGTGGGCGGCCTGGTCCTGTGGCCGCGACAGGGGCATGAACTGGCGGTAGTTGCCCTCGAAGCAGTCGACGTCGAGGCGCAGGTGGGCGCAGAAGTTGGCGCTGTGAACCAGTGCCAGGCCGGGGTTGGTGAGGTCCTGGAGGGTGAGATAGAGACGGTGATGGCGGCCCCAGCAGTAGGCGAGCAGCGAGTGGGTATGGCCCTTGCAGGTCTTCACCGCCAGCCCGGACCAGCCCAAACGATGAATCCAGTCGAGATTTTCGAGGTCGTCCAGGCTTTCATCGACGACCACGGGCACGCGCGCGGCCACGTCGTGGAGCGTGTCGGTATAGGCCCCCAGGTCGCGGGGGGTGGGCTGCTCGACGTAGTCCAGCGCCGCTAGCGCTTGCGGCTTCTGCGCGGTCACCCTGTCCAGCATTTCGAGCATCATGGCAGCCTCTTGGTAAGCCTCATTGGGGTCCACCGACAGACGCGGTCCGCCAGCCACACCGGCGGACTCCATGGCCTGGGATGCCACGGCGTGTACTTCGATCAGGCGTTCGGCATCTTCGGCCGGTGACTGGCCGCGCAGCTTGAGCTTGAGATAGCGCAGGCGGTCGCGCTCGATCCAGGTGGTGAGGTCGGCGGGGAGGTCTGCCGGCGCCGGCTGCTGCGGGTCCGCCTCGGCCGGGGTGAGAGCGTCGTTGAAGCCGACGACATGTTGGACGGACAGCGCACGCCGCCTTGGGCCCAGGTAGTCGGCCGGGTAGCGGCCGGCAAAGTCGGCGCCCAGACCGGCGCTCATATCCCGGTTCAGGTTATCGGCAGTATATGCGGCGTAGAGAGGTACAGGCAGGGCTGCGCCCCAGGCGTCGTGGAGCGCAGCGTCGAAGGGCGCCATGCAGTTGAGTACGGCCAGTCGGGGCATCGGCGTGCTCTGCAGGAGAGGCTCTTCGTCGGCCAGCTGCACGGCCAGTTCGACCGCGGCCTGTTCCAACCTGATCCCCTTTTCGATGGGATCGTCGTACTGGTCATCCTGCAGCCAGGCGGCGATGGCCCGGCACAGGCGGCGCATGAGGCGATCCTTCTCCTCGTGGGTCAGGTCGGGCGCGGGAAAGGCCCACACGTCCGAGAGCAGGATCGCGCCGGTGCCCTGCACCTCTGTCCCGGCGCGGGTGCGCGCCCGTACGGTGACGGTGGCATAGGTGATGGCCTCGATCACGCCCTTGCTGAGGTGCAAGGGAACGCTCAAGCGCTCGTCGTCGAAGGTGACCTCGACCGTCTCCGCGCGGATATCAGTCGCTTTCATGGCAGTGGCTCTCTTCTGCAGTTGTTGGTCGTGTACAATTGTTGATTGTGCAGGCGCAGTTGGCCCATTCAGGCGGTTCCGGCCACAATCGGAGTGGTCAAGCAGATCGCCAGACACGGAAATCAGATCAGAAACTGAAGGCTATCGATGCCCAAAGACCGTTCTTACGTCCGCGCCAGCGATATCGGCGCCTGGAACTTCTGTAATCGAGCCTGGTGGCTGGCCAAGGTGCAAAAGGCGGCGCACGAACGGCCGCAGCAGCTGGACTGGGGTGATCGGTCGCATGCTGAGCACGGGCGGCTCACGTCGCGGGCGCAGCGGCTGCGGCGGAGCGGGCTCGCGCTCCTGGCCGGCGGCCTGATCCTGCTCGGATTCACGCTGCTGGCGCAGTTGTTGGTATGACAAGCTGCTGTAGACGAGATGCCTGCGCCGCCAAGGGGGATAGCGGCGGGCAGGTTATTTTACGGCGGCTGATAGCGGTTGCCCGCCTCCTTGAAACGCTCAGAACAGATTGAGCAACCCCTCGCCGAACGCGCTGGCGAAGACGAGACTGACAATACTCATCAGCTTAATCAGAATATTGAGGGACGGGCCGCTGGTGTCTTTGAATGGGTCGCCAACGGTATCACCGACGACGGCGGCTTTGTGCGCGTCGGAGCCTTTGCCGCCCATGACGCCGGTCTCGATCCACTTTTTGGCGTTGTCCCAGGCGCCGCCGGAGTTGGCCATCATCACCGCCAGCATGAAGCCGGAGGCGATGGCGCCGATCAGCATGCCGGCCAGAGCCTCCGCGCCGAGCAGGAAGCCGACGAGCAGCGGGACCACGATCGCGAGCGCGCCCGGAATGATCATGTAGCGCAGCGCGCTCTCGGTGCTGATGGCGACGCAGGTCTTGTAGTCGGGTTTGGTTGTGCCCTCCATGATGCCGGGGATCTCGGCGAACTGGCGGCGCACCTCCAGCACGATCTCATAGGCGGCCTTGCCGACCGCGGTCATGGTCAAGGAGGCGAAAAGATAGGGCAGCATGGCGCCGACCAACATGCCGGGGATCATGGTCGAACTCAACAGGTCGAGCGTATCGAGATTGGCGGCCTGCACATAGGCGGCCATGAGCGCCAGTGCGGTCAGCACTGCGGAGCCGATGGCGAAACCTTTGCCGGTGGCGGCAGTCGTGTTGCCGAGGCTGTCGAGCGCGTCGGTGCGGTCGCGCACCTCGTCGGGCAGATCGCTCATTTCAGCGATGCCGCCGGCGTTGTCGGCGACGGGGCCATAGGCATCGGTCGCCAGGGTAATGCCCAGCGTGCTGAGCATGCCGACACCGGCCAGGGCGACTGCAAAGAGGCCGTTGTCGCCGCCCAGCCAGAGCGCCAACATGATGGAGACGGCGACGATCAAGACCGGCGGCATCGTGCTGTTCATGCCGACGGCCAGCCCTTCGATAATCAGCGTTGCCGCGCCGGTCTCGGATTTTTGCGCGATGCCCTGGGTAGGCTTTTCGGTGTAGCTGGTGAAGTATTCGGTGAACCAACCGATGCCGTTGCCGGCGACCAGCCCGACCAGGATGACGGCGAAGAAGTTCCAGCCGACACCGGTGTAGGCGATCACGCCGGCGGCAAAGATCAGGACGAGCGCTGAGGCGCTATAGATGGCGCGGCGCAGCACGCCCAGCAGGTCTTCCTGGGTCGCGCCTTCCGTGGCGCGCACGAGAAAGGTGCCGATCAGGGCGGCGATCACGCCCACGCCGGCGACGAGGAAGGGCAGCACGATGCCGGCGCCGTCTGCCACCACTGCGCCCAACGTGGCCGCGGCGATGATGGAGCCGCTGTAGCTCTCGAAGAGGTCGGCGCCCATGCCGGCCACGTCACCGACGTTGTCACCCACGTTGTCGGCAATGACGGCGGGATTGCGGGGGTCGTCTTCGGGGATGCCCTGCTCGACCTTGCCCACAAGATCAGCGCCGACGTCGGCGGCCTTGGTATAAATGCCGCCGCCGACACGTGCGAAGAGGGCGATCGAGCTGGCGCCGAAGCCGAAACCGGTGATGTAGAGTATGTTGCCATTGAAAAGGAAATAGAGGATCGTCATGCCGAGCAGGCTGAAGCTGACGACGGCCATACCCATGATCGAGCCGCTGCTGAAGGCAACGCGCAGGCCGTCATCGAGGCTCTTGCTGGCGGCGGCGGCGGTGCGTACATTGGCGCGTACGGCGATGAACATGCCGAGGTAGCCGGCCGCGCCTGACGCGATCGCGCCGAGGATGAAGCTGAGCGCGGTCTGCCATGCCAGGAAGATAGCGATGATGACGGCGACGACGACGACAAATCCGCCCAGGAAGGTATACTCCCGATTGAGAAATGCAGCCGCGCCCTCCTGGATGGCGGCGGCGATCTCCTGCATGACCTGGTTGCCTTTGTCCATGGCAAGGACGCGGCGTGTCTGAAAGACCAGGTAGATTAAGCCCAGAACAGCGATTACCAGAGCAAAGGTGATCGCCGGTGTTCCGAGCGTATCGATCCCTGCGCTCAGATAGCGAAGCGGTAGCGCATACAACAACATCGAAGGTTCCTCCGGGTAGTGGCTAGTGGCCAATAGCTAGTGGCGTTAAATAGTGATTACTGAAACTAAACAATGATAACGCCTTTCGGCTAGTGGAAAAAATCGGCGAAGTAAGCTATTGTACATATAATCTTCTCGCCGCCGGTACTCTCATCGCAGTCCTTCATTTAATCACAATACTCATAGTTCAGACAAAAGGAAATCCATGACTGAACAGACGGTCTCCGAACTATTGGATCTCAGCGGAAAAGTGGCGATTGTCACCGGTGCGGCCGGCCTGTTGGGGACGGCGATGAGCCGCGGATTGGCGGAGGCAGGCGCGACCCTCGCGGTGACCAGCCGCGATGGGGAACGGGCGGCCGAGTTTGCCGCGACATTGCCCGGCAGCGGCCATGCGGGCTTCGGCCTGGCGCAGGACGACAGCGATGCCGTTCCCGGTTTTGTGGAGGCGGTTGTGCAGCGCCTGGGCAAGGTGGACGTGCTGGTCAACAACGCTTACGGCGGCGGCGCGCCGAGCATCGACACGGCGAGCGCCGAAGACTTCAACCAGGCCTATCACACCGGCGTGACCGCCTATTTCCTGCTGGCGCGCGAGGTTGTGCGCCATCTGCGCAGCCGCGGCGCGCCCGGCTCGATCATCAACATCGCCAGCATGTACGGGGTCGTTGCCAGCTACCCGGAAGCGTACACGGATTTCGGCGTCAACAGCCCGCCCAACTATCACGGTTTGAAGGGCGGGTTGGTTCACCTGACCCGCCATCTGGCGGTGTACTGGGCGCAGGATGGCGTGCGTGTGAATGCGATCAGCCCGGGACCGTTCCCGTCGCCCAAGGTGCGGGAGGGGGAGCCGGCGTTCGTCGCCAGGCTGGCCGAGCGGGTGCCGATGAAACGGATGGGTGAGCCGGAAGAGTTGAAAGGGCTGGTGGTTCTGCTGGCGAGCGACGGCAGCAGTTACATCACCGGACAGAATATCCTGGTCGACGGCGGTTGGACTGCGTGGTAGAAAACGGCAGTGGTTAGTGGCTGATATTGGCCGCTTGCCGCGAAATAGTGACAATAAGAAGAAATGACGTAACTACTAAGCCATATACAGTACCTGTGTGGACCAGACCTCTATCCCGGCCGCCCTTCAGGTTATCTGATTGCGTATTCGGATGGCGGTAGACAGGTTGGTGGAGCGGCGCTGCTGGAATGAGCACACACGGTCGGTGAGCGATGGTTTTGTAGGGGGGCGTTGCGGGGGCGCAGCCCCTGCACAAGGGAGGCCGCTTGCGGCCGACCGCCCATAAAAGAGTTGAGAGTTGAGAGAAAACGTTTGCTCGCCTCACTCAGGGTTGCGAATCAGTTGTGGCTGCGTAGCTTCGAAATGACAACAATAAGAGTATGAGGATACCTAATGACTGAAATCGGACGTGCGAAAGAGCTGCTGGATACGCCGACGCTGTGGGTGGATCTGGATATTTTGGAGCGCAACATTGCGTTGCTGATGGACGACTTCAAAGATGCCGGCGTGGACTGGCGGCCGCACACGAAGGGGATAAAGATACCGGCGATCGCGCATAAGATGATCGATGCGGGCGCGCTCGGGGTGACGTGCGCGAAGCCGGGCGAAGCCGAGGTGATGGCGGCGGCCGGGGTGCGCGATATTCTGATCGCCAATCAGGTGGTTGGCGCGCAGAAGTACGCGCGCGTGGCCGCGCTGCAACGCCACGCGAATGTGAAGATCACAGTGGACAACACGGCGACGCTGGCAGAGCTCGGCGCGGCTGCCGAGGCCATCGGCGTCGAAATCCCGGTTGTCGTCGAGCTCAATGTCGGCATGGACCGGGCCGGCGTCGAACCCGGCACGGCGGTTGTAGCGCTGGCGGGCGCGGTCCAGGAGCAGGACGGGCTGCGGCTGGTCGGGCTGATGGCGTGGGAGGGGCATACGCTGTCGTTGGAGGATCCGGACGAGCGCGCGCAGGCGATCCAGGGGTGTATCGGGCAGCTGGCGGCGTCGGCGCAGGCCTGCCGCGACGCGGGACTGCCGATCGAGATCGTCAGTTGCGGCGGCAGCGGCACGATGGATGTAACGATGCACCAGCCGGAAGTGACCGAGATCCAGGCCGGGGGCGCCATTTTCGGGGACGCCACCTACCAGATGTGGGGTGTGCCGACCGACCCGGCGCTGTTTGGCCAGGCGGTGGTCACGAGCCGGCCCGCGCCTGACCGCATCATCACCGACGCCGGCTTCAAGACGCTGCCTGGCATGGAACGGCAGCCTAAAGCAGTCAGCCTGGAAAACGTGGTCGACATCGCGGCTTCGGCGGAGCACGGGGTGATCACGCTCTCCGAGCCGAACAAGAGCGTACAGGTAGGCGACGTGCTGGATTTCATCGTCGGCTACGGCGACGCCACCGTCTTCCTGCACGATGCGATGTACGGTGTGCGCAACGGCGTTGTGGAGACGGTGTGGCCGGTGAGCGGGCGCGGGAAGTTGCGATAGCAGGTCGACATGAAATGCAGTATCGAAGGCTGTCCAGGAGAATACGAAGCGAGAACAGTTATGCATACTGTCCGGCACGATGGCCAGGTTATTGTCATTGACCATGTTCCGGCTGACATCTGTTCCGTGTGCGGTGACGCGCTGCTGGAACCCGATACAGTTCGCAGAATTGAGAACCTGCTCGATGAAAAACGCAAGCCGGCAATGACTGTACCTCTCTACGAGTTTGGCTGAAATGCGACGATGAGATCAGCAGAAGAGATTCTCACGATTCTGGACCATACAAAACCTGAGCTTGAACGGCGCTTCGGCGTGCGTCGAATCGGCCTCTACGGGTCGTATGCCCACGGAACGCAAAACGAATCCAGTGACATTGACCTGATCGTGGAACTGAAAGAGCCGAAATTCGACGCCTTGGCTGGGCTTTACATCTACATGGAGCATGTCTTGGGGCGCGAGGTGGATATCCGTCGGCTCAGCAGAAATATTGAAACTCCCTTTATGCGTCGTATCGAGAGAGAAGCACTGTTCGTATGAATGACGCCATCCGTGACAGCCGAAAGGCGTGGTGCCGAAAAGGCGGACGAGAGAGAGGACAGCCATGAACATCGACGTTGTCGAGCTTGCCAGTGAACTGATCGCAATGCCCTCGGAGACGCCGACGAGCAACCGGCCGATCTCCGATTTTCTGCGCGGGGTGCTGGAGGAGGGCGGCTTCACGGTCGAGGAAGTCACCTATATCGACCCGTCCGATGAGGAGAAGGTCAGCCTGGTCGCCAAGAGGGGCGCGGGGCCCGGCGGGCTGGGCCTGTTCAGCCACTCGGACACGGTGCCGGGCGACGTCGGCTGGGAGCCGTTCACGCCGGCGCTGGAAAATGGACGCCTGGTGGGACGCGGCTCGGCCGACATGAAGGGTCCTCTGGCGGCGTCGATTGCCGCGGCCTGCCGCTACAAGGACGACGACCTGAAGCAGCCGCTTATGATCGTCGTCACCGCGGATGAGGAGGGGGGACATATCGGCGCGCACGACGTCGTTATCCGCTCGCAGACGTTGACGAGCGGCTGGCCCCAATATTGCATCGTCTGTGAGCCGACGGAGTTGCAGCCGGTCTATGCGCACAAGGGCGGCGCCGGCATCACGGTCACGGCGCGGGGGTTCGCCGCGCACACCAGCACCGACAGGGGCGAGTCGGCCAACTTTAAAATCGCCCCCTTTCTCGCCGAAATGGCCGATCTTGTACAGGTTTTCCACAGCGAGAAACGCTTCCAGAACCCGCTCTTCGACCCGCCGACGAACGGCTTCAACATGGTGATCAGCGACGGCGATACCGCCACCAACGTAACCGCGGCGCGTACAGTGGTCCGCCTGAGTATTCGCGCCATGCCCGAAGCCTGCTTCGAGGAAGCGGTGCAGATGGTTGTGGGGCGGGCGGAGGCGAACGGCCTGGAGGTGGAGCATTGGAGCATCAGCCCGTTCTTCGCCACAGCGGACGGGCCGCTGGCGCAGGCGGCCTGCCGTGCGACCGGCGCGCCGGAGGCGGTCACCGTGCCCTACGGCACTGAGGCCGAGTGTTATCAGAAGTATGCGGAAGCGCTGGTGCTCGGGCCCGGCAACATCGCGCAGGCCCATACGGTCGGCGAGTGGATCGCGGTCGAACAGTTGCAGGGGGCGGTGGAGGTGTACTCGCGGCTGATTGAGGATCTTTGCGCCTGACAGAGCGGTACGAACCGTTCACGATCCCGTTGCGGTTTTCCGTTTTGGCGCCACCTGGTCGAAGACCCACTCCAGCGCCCATATTTCAGAATCGCGACCCCGGTGTAACTGTACTCACAGGTGCGTCGTCGGTCCCAGCGTCGCCTCAGCCTACAGATGACGCTATCTTCAGCACCGTTATCCCAAACGCCTATTGTTCGGCTGCACGAATCAATCTATAATCCCCAAGGCAAAGTTGCCTGAAGGGTGACGTTACGCTCAGCCTGGACGTAGCTGCCATACGCCCTTTATCCCCGATAGGCGCGACAGGAAGGAGAAAAAATGGCGGATATCACTGCCCTCCAGGAGGCCGTTCTGGCCCTTCCCGATGACGACTACGCTCGCTTCAGACAGTGGTTCAGCGAATTGGACTGGGAAAAGTGGGACCGGCAGATTGAAGAGGACTCGACAGAAGGAAAATTGGACCATCTCATTACCGAGGCCTTCGAGGCAAAAGAAAAGGCTACGCTCCGGGAACTCTGAATACACCGGACAACACCCCAGCCACCCTGACTACGGTGGCCGTGCGGACCTACCCGAAAGAAGACCTGATATGAAAGGGCAGTGCCATGGAGATCGACGTTGTCGAACTTACCAGTGAACTGATCGCAATGCCCTCAGAGACGCCGACGAGCAACCGGGCGATCTCCGATTTTCTGCGCGGGGTGCTGGAGGAGGGCGGCTTCGCGGTCGAGGAGCTGTCCTACATTGACCAGTTCGACGTGGAGAAGGTCAGCCTGGTGGCGAAGAAGGGTGCCGGGACCGGCGGGCTGGGTCTGTTCAGCCATTCGGACACGGTGCCGGGCGATGCCGGCTGGGAGCCGTTCACACCGGTGCTGGAAGATGGGCGCCTGATGGGCCGCGGCTCGGCCGATATGAAGGGCCCCCTGGCGGCGTCGATTGCGGCCGCCTGCCGCTTCGATGCCGCTGACCTGGAGCGGCCGCTGGTCATCGCCGTCACCTCGGACGAGGAGCGGGGACACACGGGCGCGCACGATATCGTCATCCGCTCGCAGACATTGACAGGCGGCTGGCCGCAGTATTGCGTTGTCTGTGAACCGTCGCAGCTGCAGCCGGTCTATGCGCACAAGGGGGGCGCGGGCATCACGGTCACGGCGCACGGGGTGGCGGCACACACGAGCACCGACAAGGGCGTGTCGGCCAACTTCAAGATCGCCCCGTACCTGGCAGAGATGGCGGAGTTGGCGCAGACTTTCCGCACGGAAGAACGCTTCCAGAATCCGCTCTTCGACCCGCCCACCAACGGCTTCAACCTGGTGATCGACGACGGCGGCACAGCCTCCAATGTGACCGCAGCGCGAACCGTCGCCACCCTCAAACTGCGGGCGATGCCCGATGCCTGCTTTGAGGAGGCGGTGCAGATGGTCGTGGAGCGGGCGGAAGCGCACGGGCTGGAGGTGGAGCATCGGAGCGGCGGCCCGTTTTTTGCTGATGCGGACGGCCCGCTGGCGCATGCGGCCTGCCGCGCCACCGGCGCGGCGCGGGCGGTGACCGTTCCGTACGGCACTGAAGCGTCGTGCTATCAGGAGTATATGGACGCGCTGGTGCTCGGCCCCGGCAACATCGACCAGGCGCACACGGTCGGTGAGTGGATCGCGGTCGAGCAGTTACATGAGGCGGTGGAGATTTATACGCGGCTGATCGAGGATTTGTGTGGGTAGTGGTTGGCTAATCCACGCGGCTGTCCACGTTCCTACCGCATTGCACCGGAACTTTCGAGGGAGCGACCGTCTACTGCTTGCCGCCGTCTATCTGAAGAGTCAGAAGGAATTCCAGTAACTCCGCCTGCTGCGCCTGCTCCAGGTTGGCAAATGCGTTCCTTTGCTCCTGCGCTTCGCCGCCGTGCGCCAGGATGGCTTCGGAGATCAGAGTGGCCCGTCCATGGTGCAGGTAGGGCGGCTCCGAAGCGAAGCCCCACAGCTTTCTCGTCAGCCAAAACTGCGTAGGAATCCCTGCCTGCTCAACTGCTTCAGTGTCGAGAAACGCACCCATATCGTGCCTTTTCAGATCCGTAAAGACAGGGATGAGGAAATTACCTTCTTCGTCCTGTTTCACGTTCTCTATGTAGGGCGACAGGTCGACCTGGTAGGTCGCATTGACATCTGCGGGCCGCAGGTTGTTCTGCGGATTGTACGGGCCCGGTTCGACGAATTCAAGGCTTGCGAGCGGCATCTCTGGAATGTGGCACTCGGAACAGCCGATCTGGTCGAAGATGATGCGCCCGCGCGCAGCAGCGTCTCTTTCGGCCTGGGTAGCGGGCGCCACCTGTATTGGTGCGGGCAGCGTTGCCTGGAACAGGGTCAGGGCGGTGATATCACCCACGGTCAACTCAGTTACGCGGCCGTCGCCGTCCAGGTCATTGTCCTCGCCGAACCGCTCGGTCGATAACATTCCGTGGTGATGATTCGTGGCGTTGTTGGAAAACTCGCGCAGGGACACCACCGCGCCTTTCTGATGAAAGGGGCGGATGATCAGGTCGGCATCCACGCCTTCGACCCGGGAGGTGTCTACTGTGCCGTCAGGATAGCATGTGAGCGTGCCGAAATGGACCCCCTTGGTCACCAGTTCGACGGTGGTCTCCCGGCCTGTGCTGATGGCTTGGCTGAGCGCCGACGCGCGCAGAGCATGCAGATCGGTCGTCATCTCACGGGCCAGTAGCTCGATGAAGCCGGCGCCGAAAACGCTGACTGTGCTGCGTTCGTTGCCCACAGTCTTAAGGGTCTGATTCGGCCCATTCTCTACCGGGTCGCCATCGAAGTTGACGAAGGGGTTCTGTTGTCCCAATACGAACACATTGGCCACGTTGTCACCGCCGCCGCCTGTGGTGGGGAGATTGTGGCAGCCCGAACATGAGTTTGCGTCAGGCGCTGAGATGCGATTGAAGTTGTCCGGCATCATCCGCCTCTTGCGCGGCTGGCCTGTTCCTGTCAGCTCAGGACGGCCTGCGCCGTCAAGTGTGTTGAAACTGGCGGTGAAGACGGCGCGTCCGTGCCTGAGCAGCTCTTCGAGAGTGAAGCGGCCCGCTTCGATCTCTTCCTGGCTGATATGCTGTTTCAGAGCAGGTTCTTCGCCGATTACTGGCGGGGAGGATTCTGAAGATGGGGTAAGGGAAGGCCTCATCGCGAAAGAGGAGAGATTCAAGACGGCAGCTCCGCCGAGGAAAAATAGAAGCCCGAGCGTGAAAGTTTTTATCACAGCTGGATTCTCCTGCGTGGAAATGCGTCATTGATACAGTTCATCCTCTATAGACTAACCTGCGTGGGCGCGCCTTGTCCCGCCGCGATCTACCGGTTTCGGGACATTATCCTCCCGAATCAGAAAATTCGGCACCGAACGTGACTCTCACAGGTTGATGTGGCAAGCTAAGGGGCAGGAAAGGCGGCCGGCTGCATCGACATCGCAGGCCGCGTCGACTACAGCGCCAACAACATTATGGCCGCGCGCAACAAGGGTCTACACAGCTGGAGTACGCTGGTGTGGGACGCCGGGAACCCCCTCTCGCATAAGCAGGTAAGCCAGGGAATTCTGGTTGAGCAGTACTGGTACGGTGTGGGCGGCGCGCACGTCAAGAAGACGAGCGGCAACATCGAACAGGCGCACACAGTCGGCGAGTGGATCGCGGTCGAGCAGTTGCAGGAGGCGGTGGAGGTGTTTGCGCGATTGATCGAGGAATTGTGTGGGTAGCGATCCGTTCCTCCTTTCCACCCGCATACTGGAGAGCGCAGGATGTAGCATTGACCCCTACGCTGTTACCCCACTCGCCAATTCATCGGCTACGAAGTCAAGTATACAATGCCCAAACCCTTCAGTTCGCCGTAAGAGGCAGCCACATAGTGTTGCCCAAGTCATAACGCCAATCCGACCAGATTATGGCTGCATGCCCAGGAGGATGAAGGAATGAACAGTCGGATCACCATCAACCCCCAAGTATGTCACGAACAGGCCTGCATCCAGGGGACACGCATCCCCGTATATCAACTCCTGCGGATGCTTGCCTGCGGCGATAGCGTCGAAGACATCCTCCAGGAATATCCCTCTATCACGCGCGAAGATATCCTTGCCTGTTTTGACTATGGAGCTTCTCTGGCCGAGGAGCAGGGCCCGATGTAGCTGTTCACCTTTGGCTCGCCCCTCACACACCACCCATCCAGGTCACATCCGCCTCCCCAAAGACTTGACACCAATCTTTCTCCCCCCGTATAATCCAACCCATTCCCTTCTTCATATCCCTTAGCAACCGCCCAGGATCCCACCCTGCGGTGTTGCTGCAGACAAAACACAAAACACTGCCGTTCAGACACAGGAACAATCCCATGACACTGACAGCAACGATGGAAGCTCCCGCGGGGACGGTGACAAGGCCCGTTATTACCGACGCACACGCCGCCTCCTTTCGTGAAAACGGTTTCCTGGCGCTGCCGGACGCGCTGACGCCGGATGAGGTGCAGGCGTTGCGCGATGAGACGGTGCACATTTGCCGGGGTGAGATGGGCGACGTCGCCGGCCTGCCGCCGGTAGGACCCGACGACAGTGATGACGAGGTCATCCAGCGGACGCTGTGCGTGCATTTCCCGCACAAACTTTCACAGCTGATGTTCGACACGCTGGCACATCCGTCGATCAGTAATGTGCTGACGCGGGTGATCGGCCCCAACGTGAAGAGCATGCAGTCGATGCTGTTTATCAAGTCGGCCGGCAAGCCGGGCCAGGCCTGGCACCAGGACGAAGCCTTCATCCCCACGCGCGACTGCTCCCTGAACGCCGCTTGGATCGCGCTCGATGACGCCACGGTCGAGAACGGCTGTCTGTGGGTCATTCCCGGCTCGCACGCGAATCGCTTGATCTGGCCCGCCAAGGAGCATGACGACGAGCGTTTCGACTGCGTGGTGGAGGCGTTTGATTTCCCCTACACCGACGACGACGCGGTGCCGGTCGAGGTGACTGCCGGCAGCATCGTCTTCTTCAACGGCTATCTGCTGCACCGCTCCTTGCCCAACCGGGCGGCAGGCGGGTTCCGCCGCTCGCTCGTTAACCATTACATGAGCGCCGAATCGCTGCTGCCCTGGCGCTATCCGGGCGAAGGCGGATTGGGGGTAGCCAGTTACGACTTCCGCGACATCGTGATGATCGCCGGTCGCGACCCTTATGCGTGGAAGGGCACGGAGGATGTGTCATTCTCGCACATCCGCCCGGACCGGGAAGGCGGCTGCCAATGGCCGTCCAGAGAGGAAGAATAGAAAAATGCCCTGTGGCCGGTAACTGCACTGGTCACTGGCAAATGATTTCTTGTTTTTGTCTAACCAACTAGAGCTGAATCAACCATCTTCCCAACAAACCAGAAGGAGTCCAATTCATGTCCGGTTCGAAACAATTTTCCAACCCAACCAACGCCATCAGCCGGCGATCTTTCCTCAAGGCAAGCGCGCTGACGGTTGGCGGAACTCTGCTGGCGGCCTGCGCGGCACCGGCAGCAGCCCCGGCCGGCGACAGCGGCGGCGAAGCAAGCGCCAGCATGGAGACGATCGAGATGCGCCTCTCGGCCTGGGCCGATGTGCAGGATGCGGTCGTCTATGAAAACATGGTCAACGCCTACATGGAACAGAACGAAGGCGTGAGCGTCTCCGTGGAGCAGTACCCCGGCGGCTACTATGAGAAGATCCAGGCCAACTTTGCCGCGGATGACTCGGCCGATGTCCTCTACTTCCAGGGCTGGATTTGGCAGGCCTACGCCGAAAACCAGGTCATCTATGACATGAGCGACTATATCGCTCGCGACGGCGCCGATGACTTCTTCCCCGGCGGCGAAAACTACGACAACCAGACGCTGTGGCAGGGCGGCCGCTACATGACCCCCACCGATACCGGCTCGCTGGTCATCTATTACAACAAGGACCTCTTCGACAAGAAGGGCGTCACCCACCCACAGCCGGGCTGGAAGTGGGAAGAGTTCCAGCAGATAATTCTGGACCTCTCCTATGAAGAGGACGGCACCAAGTTCTATGGTTGGGGACAGGCGCAGGGCTGGAACGGCGCCTACGGCCGCAGCACCACCTTCATGCGCCGCAACGGCCATATCGAGTGGGACCGCATTACTGAGCCGACCGAGGCCTACTGGGACCATGAAGATCTCGCCTCCGCGCTCCAATATCTGGTCTACGATGCGATTGCCAACGACTGGAGCCCCGGTCCGGAGGTGGTCGAGGGCGGCGGCGTCGGTGTCGATACCGGCCGCGTCGCCATGTACCTCGAAGGCCCTTGGGCCATGCCCCGCCTTAGGGGCGAACTGGCCACCACCGAAGAGGGCATCAACTTCGACGTCATCGAGGCCCCGACCGGCACGGCCGACACCAACTTCACCTTCGGCCACGTCCACGGCCATGTCATTACAGAGCCTTCTATGTACAAGGATGAGTCCTGGGACCTCATCTCGTTCATCCTCGGCGAAGAAGGCCAGACGATCATCGCCAACGGCGGCCGCATGTGCGGCACGCCCGACAACATTTCCGGCATCTGGGGTGATATCGCCTCCGGTGTCTATGGCTTCGAGAACACCGATGCTTTCGCCAACACGATGCGTGAAAGCTCCATCTCCGTGATCTTCGGCGAAGGCTCGCAGCTCCAGGCCTACGGCGGCGGCCCGATCACTGTCCTGTGGGACAAGCTGCTCGGCCAGACCCAGTCCGCGGCCGAAGCGCTCGCGATCGCGCAGCCGGAAATCCAGACGCATCTGGATCAGTACTGGGCGGACCGCGCTTAGTCAGTGCCCGGCGGCCAGTAACCGGTTACTGGCCGCCGGTTCCTCGTCAATCTGGGAGTGCACCTCTTTGACAGCCACAACATCATCGCCCGGAATCCAGACACAGCCGCAGACCCGCCGCCGTTTGTCCGCGGCCCAGCGCCGTGACCTGCGCGACGGCCTGATCTTCACCAGCCCCTTCATATTCGGTGTGCTGGCGCTGTGGGTCGGGCCGATGCTCTACTCCGTCTACCTGATTCTGCACAAGTGGAATATGCTGGCGCCGCCCAAGTTCATCGGGCTGGGTCATTTCGAACGCATGTTGAACGATCCGCTGGTGGGCAAGTCGCTTGTCAACACGGCCTACTACACCTTCGTGGGCGTTCCGCTGCAGCTGCTGATCGCCTTTGCGTTGGCGGTGATGCTGAATCAGAAGATTCGCGGGCTGAGCGTCTATCGCACGATCTACTATCTGCCCTCGATCACGCCGGCGGTCGCCTTTGCCGTGGTGTGGGTACAGATTCTCAATCCTGAATTCGGCGTACTCAACGAGGTGTTGAATTGGTTCGGGCTGGGGCCCATCAACTGGCTATTCAATCCGCCCTGGGCCAAACCGGCGCTGATCATTATGAGCCTGTGGCTGACCGGCTTCCAGATGATCATTTTTCTGGCCGGTCTGCAGGGGGTGCCCAAGGAGTTGCAAGAGGCGGCGGAGATCGATGGGGCCAACGCGTGGCGGCGCTTCATCAACGTAACGATCCCTATCATTTCGCCGATCATCTTCTTCAACATGATTATTGGCATCATCGGCAGCTTCCAGGTCTTCACCACTGTCTTCATCATGACCGACGGCGGCCCGCAAAACGCCACCCTGTTCATGGTGCTTTATCTTTACCGCAACGCCTTTGAGCTGTTCCGGATGGGCTATGCCGCGTCGCTGGCGTGGATACTTTTCCTGATCATTATGGTCTTCACGGGGATCCAGTTCTTCTTCGCCAATCGCTGGGTCTACTATGAAGGCAAGCTTTAGCGGAAACGAATGACCGGTCACTGCACTGACCACTGACCACTGATCACTGATCACCGAAGAAAGTTATGACTGCAAGAACATCTCTGCTCCAATCCAGAAAAAAACAGGAACGGCTCGGTCATCTTGTCCTGCACATTGTGATGATCGCTCTGGGCATCACCTTTCTCATGCCGCTGGCCTGGGTGGTCAGCACATCGCTCAAGCTGCCGGGCGCGGTCTTCATCACACCGATCGAATGGATACCGACGGAACCCAGATGGTCAAACTTTATCGACGTCTTTGATCGTCTCCCCTTCCATCTCTTCATCCGCAACTCCTTTTT
Organism: Caldilineaceae bacterium; assembly: GCA_963662575.1. Lineage (GTDB taxonomy): Bacteria > Chloroflexota > Anaerolineae > Caldilineales > Caldilineaceae > Bin5. Next base: position 1,455,713 of record OY759723.1, on the reverse strand, counting down.
CGTCTCCTTCATGGGGACGATCGGCATGGTGTTGAGTTCGCTCACGGTCGCTTACGGTCTGTCGCGGCTGCGCTGGCCGGGGCGCAACTTTGTCTTCACCGTCCTGCTGGCGACGATGATGCTGCCCGGCGTCGTGACGATGATCCCGGTCTTCATTATCTTCAAGGAGATCCGGTGGGTGGGGACTTTCTACCCGCTGTGGGTGCCGGCCTGGTTCGGCGGCGCGTTCTATATCTTCCTCATGCGTCAATATATGTTGACCCTGCCGCTGGAACTGGACGAGGCGGCTAAGATCGACGGCGCCTCCAACTTCCGCATCCTGTGGCAGGTGATCGCTCCTCTCTGCGGCCCGGCCATCGCCACGATCACAATTTTCGCCTTCCTGCAGCACTACAACGCCTTCATGGAGCCGCTAATCTACATTTCCAAGAGCGAAATGTACACACTGCCCCTCGGGCTCCTCTGGTTCAAAGGCCGCTTCGGCAACTTCTGGCATCTGGTCATGGCGGCGTCGATGATCACCATCTTGCCGGTTATCCTCATCTTCTTCTTCGCCCAGCGCCATTTTATTCAGGGCGCGCAGTTCACCGGGCTGGCTGGACGCTGAGACTGCAGTTTTTAGTAGTCAGTTTTTAGTTTTCAGTGACTGCTAAGCCACAGTCCACCGGTAGCCCTAAGTGCCCCCGACAAAAGCCCTCTCGCCACGCACCACTAACAGCGAAAAACTTACCACTGCAGTTATGGGCGGTCGGCCGCAAGCGGCCTCCCTTGTGCGGGGGGAATCCCCCCGCAACGCCCCCCTGACACCATTCCCCACCGCCTGTGTGCCCCCAAGCCAGCAGGGCCGCCCGACCGACGTATTTTGCCTCCACCATAGTCGTACCGCTCCCTGTGATAGTTGGCGGCTCGCAAGGTCTCTCGCTCCCCTCCCCTGAAGGTCCCTTTCTTTCCACTATCTGCTGCCGTTCTCCGCGTCCGCAGAAATTCACCCAAAATCAGGTCTGTTGACACTTGTATTGCTCTGTCACATTAGCGACAATAGTAGAATGTCTACCATAAGGATTGCCGCCCATCAGTGGCAGAAACTTTTCGCATATTTGCTGGGACACCCTCAAGCCTATGCAGGGCAAAAGGAGAAGTGTCGCCATTTCGTTGAAGCAGTAAACTGAAAACTGCTCCCGGCCGGACAGGGCAGTGAACTGCAGTTTCCTCAGTCCAGCCCCGAAAAGAGGGGTCTCATGACCCGCTCGAATGAACAAGAAGACGCCAGCCCCAATAAGCATCAGTTTCCTGCCGACAGACAGTCGTTGCGGGCAGTCGTCCTGATCGCCGTCCTCATCGGCTTCGCACTGAGACTCTATCGACTGGATTCTCAGGAGCTGGACAAGCTCGAGGGTGTCGTCTATGGCCTTCGTCACTTTACTTTCTCTCAACTCGTTCAAATAGCTTTCGATGTGGAAGAATTCCTTCTTCTTCCCGCAAGCTTCTGGTTGCAAAACGTTTGGCTCAGAATCACAGGTCCCAGCGAATTTGCCATTCGTTCGCTATCGGCCTTCTGCAGCGTAGTAGCAGTTCCCCTCACCTACCGTATCGCAGCAGACATCCGAATTGGCACATTTGCCACTTTGGCTGCAGTCCTGTTGGCGGCCGTAAACGCCTACGCCATCTTGCATACCCAGTTAGTCCTCCACCATTCACTCGGTCTGGCTCTCACCACCGCCAGCATTCTGTTGGCCCTGAGAGTTATCGGCGGCGGAGGGGGAAGAAAGACCTTGGTCGCGTACGTGATCTGTACGACCTCTACCTTCTATACCCACGCTTTCGCCGTTCTTCCTCTCCTGGCGCAAAACCTGTACGTGCTCTTCGTGCTGGCTCGAGACAGGCGCGACGGAGGGAACGCTTCTGCCCAAGGACCTGTGGGTTCACTGCCGGTGCGGTGGACCGTTTCGCAGATCGCAGTGGGCATCTTGTGCACGCCTTGGCTGGTAAGCGCATGGCCCTCAATCACGAATTACAGCACATGGGCACTCCCATCGCCATGGGTATATGAATTCTTAACGCAAATCGGCGTCCTCACGATCGGAAACTCCGTACCGACGCCGACCTGGAAAGTGGGGTCAGGGCTTTTCGCATTCGCCCTTTTTGTGGCTGCGATTCTGGGAATATTCTTGGCCAAAAGGTGGGTGATCGACCGGGGGGAAAGAGCCATCGATGGTTTGGTTGCCCCAGAAGAGAATGAATTCTCGGAAGCGCAGAAGGCAGAGCCCCAACACCTGAATTCAGGCCCAACAGTTCTCTTACTGCTAACTTTTCTTGTCGCATTGCTCGCTATATGGAGGCCTGCTGAAATTTCCTTTCCTGGGTTCCCCTTGAGCTATATTGCCTTGTTCCTGACTCCTGTCCTGCTATTGCTGGCTATAGGGCTGGGGAATATCAACAACTATGTGGAGAGCCGCCTTGGCCGGAGATGGAAAACTTGGACTGGAGGTACGAATGCCAGCGTCCTGAAGGCCATGAACGGAATTGGCATCGGAAACCTGACGGCAGCGATACTCGTCCTTGCAGTTTTCGCAGGCAATCTGTTCAGCTTTCGCAACTTCCACTTTGAATCGGAATTCTCAAAGTCACGAGGATTGCGGGAACTGGCCCATATGCTGGACAGCTGGAGCGCTGGACGCAACAAAGCAGACGTTCGTTTCGCCCAGCCTTATTTTATCGACCCCGCGCTCTGGTCCTACTATTATACGGGAGAGATTGAGAACGTTTCTCTGCTTCCCTTGCCGATGGACTTGGAAGCGGCCCTGGAGGCCGTCGCAGATCTCCGCAGTAGCGGTGTCCAATCAGTCATTCTGCTGGTTCAATCGGATATGGATCTTGAGGAAGTCGAACTGAATCTGCAGTGGCTGGCAAATCGACAGGGCTTTGAACTTGACCAACAGAGGCGGACCCGTGCGGAAGTAACCAGTAATGCCCGGCAGGCGCTTTCCAGTTCCTACCAGCTGGCGGGCCAGGAAACGGTGGGGCCATGGATTGTCGAACTCTACTCGCGGCCCAATCCCCAGGCGTGGCGCCTTTTCGATGTCCAGTTCGCTAACGGCTTGACGCTGGAGCGCGCCCAAATCAGCCCCAACATCCCCCCAGCCGGCGGCAGGCTGGTCGTCCACATGGAATGGAGCGGAGATCCAACGGTATTGACCGGCGGCGAAAAGATATTCCTACACCTGCTCGACGAAACCGGCAACCTGGTCGCCCAGTGGGACCCAGAGCTCCGTTTGGATAGCTCGCAGGTTCTGAAGAGCGTCGCGATGCCCATACCACCGCCCCTGCCGGACGGCCCCCTGCGCCTGATTGCCGGCCTCTATGACGTATCTATCGATGGCGCGCCCAGGATTCCGACAGAAGCAGGGGAGGACTCTTTGCTTCTGGTGTACTTCCAAGCTGAAGCGTGTGATGCCTGTGGGAGATGACAGACCTGACCATTGCCGTATCGTCGAACGAAATGTCAACGGGCCCTAAGAACTAACCTCTAATACCCCCCATATATCCGCAGATAATGCGCATAATGCGTCAGAATGCGCTGCAGATAAAGGCGGGTCTCGTTGTAGGGGATGCGCTCGATGAAGAGGGCCTCGTCGGGCGCCGAGCGGTCGAACCAGGTTCTGGCGTTGCCGGGGCCGGCATTGTAACCGGCGAGAGCGGCGACGGGGTTTTCACGGGCGAAATCCCGCACCCAGCGCAGGTAGTATGCGCCGAAGCGAACATTGACGAAGGGGCGGTTGAGCAGGTCGGTGGAATAGTTGGGATAGTTGAGGCGTTGCGCGATCTCTGCGCCGGTGGTGGGGATGACCTGGGTCAGGCCGTGGGCGCCGGCAAAGGAGCGGGCGGGCGGCTCGAAGAGGCTTTCCTGCAGGATGAGGCTGTAGAAAAGCAGGGGATCGATGTCGAACTCTGCGGCTTCCTTTTCCACGAGGTGGGCATAGTGTCTGGGATAGGCGACGCGCTGGATAAAGAGGGGCACATCGGCGGTGTGGCGGGCCTGACTGAGTTCAATGAGACGGTAAGCGGCGCTGATGGAGAGCCGGTTGGCGCCCAGTTCATCGAAATGCTGCATGAGCGGAAACAGGGCCGCGGGATCGTCATGGTAGCTCCAGTAGACCAGTTCGAGTAGCTTCAAACCCTCGGCGCGGAGGTCCAGCGCCAGTAGCAGTTCGCCGCCGATCCGGGCCGGGTCTTCGGCTACAGCTTGCGGCAGACCGGAGTTGCCGCTGCTGGCGCCGGCATCGGTCGTGTCGGGCGCGTCGTGCCACGCTCTCAGCCAGTTTTCGGCGTAGGCGCGGCTGCCGTCGTCGTTGGGCAGCGCGGCCGCGGTCACTGCGTCCATGCGGGGGATGAGATCCTGCCCCGGGTTGCCTGGCGGCGTCAGTTCGGCAGCGGCCAGCACGCCGTAGTATGTTTCCGGCTCTTGGGCGGCGAGCGACTGCCACAGGACCTGGGCGGCATCTTGCTCGCCCTGGGCGTAACGGGCGCGGCCCAGCCAGTAGGTTGATGTGCCCGCCCGCACACCGGGATAGTCGGCCAGCAGACGTTCAAAGCTGGTGGCAGCCAGCCCGACATGGCCGTAGGTAAAGGCGCCGATCCCCAGCACGGCCAACGCACCGGGCGCACGGCCGCTGTCCGGGAAGCTGTCCACCAACGTCAGCAGGTCAGACACGGCCTCAACCAAAAAATCGGCTGAGCCCTCGGCGCGGCCTGCAGCTCCGGTATCCAGGCCGCGGCCGGCGCCGATGGCGGAAAGCGCGCTCAGCCAGAGGGCTTCGGGGGCGCGCGGGTGGTCAGCGTGATCTCTGGCGAAGGTGCGGTAGATGCGCCGGGCGGCGGCAGGCGAGCCCTGCGCATTGGCCAGTTGGGCACGAGTGAACCAGGCATCGCCGAAACAGGCGCAGTCGGGATACCAGTTCAGCACCTGTTCCAGGGCGCGGATGGCCTCGTCCCACTGTCCCAGCTCCATATGGGCGCGCCCAAGCCCTAACCAGGCCTGCCCGGCGCGGTCATCCTGCGGGTGATCCTGCAGGAAGCCTTCATAGGCGTTGATGGCAGGGAAGTAGGCTTGGGCAAACAGGTCGATCTGCCCGCGCACAAAGAGATCCACCGGTACATTGCGGTTGACCAGTTGGATGAGGGACTGGTAGGCGGCGTTGCTGTCCGGCGCTTCGTCCAGGGCCAGCCGCCAGCGGGCGATGGCTGCTTCCTCGTCGCCGGCGGTGGAATAGGCGATTCCAGCGCGGTACAGGTAGCCGACCCGGTGGACGTTCCACACTCTGTAACCGAGGATTGAATCGAATTCGGCTTCGTCCCGGTTGCGCGCTTGCGTTTGCGTCTCTGTCCCGACCAGGATTTCATCGTAGACGGAGGCGGCCTGGCTCCAGCGGCCATGGCCCTCGAGAGTGCCGGCCAGCCGGTCGAGGAGACGAACTTTTTCCCAATTGTTGGCGGCATGGTTGGCGGACCGGCGCAGCGCGTTGGCGGCCTGCGGCCAGTCGCCGGCGGCGAGCCAGGCATCGGCGATACGCTCTTCGACGGCGCCGGTGACCTGAGGGTGCTGCTGCAGGAAAGCTTCGTAGGCGGCGACGGCTTCGGCGTTGCGTCCCACACGGGCCAGCGCTTCGGCGCGCAGGAAAACGGTGCGGCTGCGGAGAGGGTCATCTGCCGACAGGGAGCCGGCCTGGAGCGAAAACTGTCCCAGCACGTTGGCGGCGGACACCGGCTGTTCGTCGGCGAGAAAGGAGAGAGCGAGCTGATAGCGTGCTTCCTGCTGCTGGGCCAGCGTTATCTGGGGGTCGGCCAGCAGCGTTCTGAGCAGGCGCTGCTCCGCGCTGTAGTCGCCGACCTCGTGGAACCAGACCGCCTGCTGCAGGGGGGATGCCGGCGCGAATGGCGCAACCGTGACCCGCTGACGGGGGGCTAAGCTGTTCGACTGTGCCGCTGGCGTTGATGAGGGGGCCGGTGCGGCGGCGCGGGTGGCTGGCGCGGTCTCAGTGGAGGCAGGACTGGGCGTTGCGGTCGACGCGGGCGGGCTGGCGGCGGGAGGTATGGGCGTTTCGGTCTGCGCGGGCGGGCTGGCGGCGGCAGTGGCGGCCTCGTTTCTATTCCCGCAGCCGACGAGTAGCAGGGCGATCAGGGCCAGAGTCGAGAAGGAGATGGGCAGCCTCAGCCGCGATCGATGTGATTGGACGATTGCCATGATTGAGGTGAGATGCGCCCTTGCTCGAGAGGAAGCGGCGGCGCGATGGGGGGATCGGCGGAAGATCATTGCAGGGAATTATCAGTCCGCTAGGGGCGTTGTGTGCGTGCGTACTTCAGTGGGGCCGCCGATCATGTGATTATGGTAGCAGGGGGGATGGACTGTGTCAATAAAGGGCGGGAAGTCGCGGTCGCCCTGCAGTGGAGACGGGGTGAATACAGCTTTCTTTTGTTTCGGAATTGGCCCTATGCTATGATGGCGTGCAAAAGGTAACCGACCACCCCTTACAAGTTCAGGCACTCCGGCACCTGCAGAAGTCGCGAGAACAGTTTACTCGCAATATGCCAGCCACGCCTGTTCATAAGGTGCGCAAGTCGTTAGCCGCCACACACATCCACCCACTACGATTTTACAAAGAGGGCGCCGCAATTGAAACAGGAATACAACGTCGTCGTGGGCATGGAAGTCCACGCGCAACTGTTGACGAAGACGAAGATGTTCTGCCGCTGCAGCGCGGAATATCAGGGCGCGCCGCCCAATACGCACACCTGCCCGGTCTGCCTGGGGCTGCCCGGCGCGCTGCCGGTGAGCAACCGCGCCGCGGTCGAAGCAACGATCCGCACGGGGCTGGCGCTCAACTGCGAGATCGCGGAGACGGCGGTCTTCGCGCGCAAGAACTATCATTACCCGGACCTGCCGAAGGGCTATCAGATCTCCCAATACGAGCTGCCGCTGTGCCGCAACGGCTGGGTGGAGATCGAGCTGCCCGACGGCGGCGTCAAACGCATCCGCATCCACCGCGCCCATTTGGAAGAGGATACGGGCAAGAACACGCATGCGGGGTTGCATACGCTGGTGGATTTGAACCGGGCCGGGATGCCGCTGATGGAGATCGTCACCGAGGCGGACATTGCCAGCGCGGACGAGGCCTACGCGTTCCTGACAAAGCTGCGCTCGATCCTGCGCTACCTGGGCGTCAACAGCGGCAACATGGAGGAGGGCGCGCTGCGCTGCGAGCCCAATATCAGCGTGCGCACGCCGGAGCAGGCCGCGCGCGGTGAACTCGGCACGAAGGTGGAGGTGAAGAATCTCAACAGCCTGCGCGCGGTGCGCAACGCCATCGCCTTCGAGGCCGAGCGCCAGGCGGATGTGCTGAACAGCGGCGGCGTGATCGAGCAGGTGAATATGGGCTGGGACGAGAACCGCCAGCGCACCGTGCTGCAGCGCTCGAAGGAGAGCAGCGAGGACTACCGCTACTTCCCCGAGCCGGACCTGCCGCCGCTGGTGGTCGACCGGCAGTGGGTGGAGGAGGAGGCGCGCACCTTGCCCGAACTGCCGGACGCCAAGGAGCAGCGTTACCGGCAGACGTGGGATTTGCGGCCGGCGGATGCAGGCGCCATCACCAGTGAGAAGGCGGTGGCCGATTATTTTGAGGCCGCGGTGGCGGTGTACGGTCAGGAGGATGGCAAACCGCAGCGCATGGCCAACTGGATCACGGATGAACTGTTTCGCCTGCTCTATGCCGACGGCGAGGGCCAGGATTTGCGGCAGATCGCGGATACGCGGGTGCAGCCGCAGCAGCTGGCCGCGCTGGTGCAGATGGTGGATGCGCGCGAGATCAACGCCAACACCGGCAAGAAGGTGCTGGAGTCGATGTACACGAGCGGAGACGATCCGCAGGCGGTTGTCGAACGGGAAGGGCTGGCGATGGTCAGCAGTACGTCGGTCATTGACGCGGCGGTGCAGGATGCCTTCGACAGCAACCCGGACGAGCTGGCCCGCTACCGCGGCGGCGAGAAGAAGCTGTTCGGCTTCTTCATGGGCCAGATGATGCGCGCGACAAAGGGCAAGGCGGATCCGCAGGCGGCGCGTCAACGGCTGCAGGAGATGTTGGATGGTTCGTAGTTTTTAGTAACTACGCGCGGCCGAGTCTTGGCCTTTTACTTAGACCTTAAAACCCATAATCAGCAACTGAAAGATTGGAAACCCATGGCTCTCGCCCTTACCCATACACAGAACGAAAAGACCGCGCCGCACAGTCACCGCACGCCCGGCTTTGCCTCGCTTGAACTGAAGTGGGAGACGGTTACGTTGTTCCGCTACATCTATGATCCGGACATGCCGCAGGCCGAGTCGCCCAAACCGTTTTTCCACCCCGTCAACACGCTGGCCGGCGACCTGATCACCATCTACCGCCCGCACGACCATGTGTGGCACAAGGGGATCCAGATGACGATCGCCCACCTGGAAGGCCAGAACTTCTGGGGCGGGGGCAGTTACCGCCATGGGCAGGGCTATGTCGACCTGCCCAACAACGGCAGCCAGCGCCACGACGGCTGGGAATCGATCGAGGTGGAGGACAACCGCTTTGCGGCGACGGAGAAGCTCTCCTGGATCACGCAGGCGGGCGAGCACTGGATCGACGAGACGCGGCGTATTGCGGTGGAGACGGTCGACGCGGAGGCCGGCTACTGGACGCTGGACTTCACGACCAGCCTTCGCAATGTGCGCGGCGAGACGTTGCACATCTGCTCGCCGACGACGGAAGGGCGTCCGCTGGCCGGTTATGGTGGACTGTTCTGGCGGGGGCCGCGCTCGTTCGACAATGGTGAGGTCATCACCGCGGCGGGGCACGAAGGCGCGGAGGCGATGGGCGAGGCCGCGCCCTGGCTGGCCTACACCGGCCACCACGACGGCAACGGCCACGCGTCAACACTCGCCTTCCTCGACCATCCCGCCAATCTGCGCTATCCCAACAAGTGGTTCGTGCGGCAGACGCCGTACGCCTGCGCCAGCTTTGCCTTCATGTTCGATGAGGTATATGAGTTCGAGGCGGGAGAGACGATTACGCAGCGCTACCGGCTGGTGATCGCGAATGGGGGCTGGGACGCGGCGCAGGTTGAGGCTGTGGCCGGGGCTTGGCGGGGCGAATGATGGTGGGAGTTGAGATGGACGAGGCGTTTGGATCATTGGTGATGCCGCTGCGTGTCGCCGCCGGTCCTTGGCAATGAGCTTGTCCCTCTACCTAGAGAGTGAATTGCTCCACTATACAACTTAGTTCGTGGTCTAATTTTTGGGGCCAAGCTCATCTAGTCCAGCATCGACTCAGTTGCTAAGGACAGATCGTGCCACTTCATCTGGACAGTCTGAGAGATTCGATCGAAGCGTTTGATGAACTGTTGACAGCCAGCGAAGATGAGGCCCGCATGGGGCGGCTGAGCGAAATCGAGCGGATCGGCATTCGTGCCGGCGTCGTAAAGCACTTCGAGATAACCTACGAACTTTCCTGGAAGCTGATGGCGCGCTGGCTGAATACCAACGTCGCCTCCGACACCGCAGATGGCGTGTCGAGGCGTCAGCTGTACCGCCTCTCCGCGGCGCATAAACTTTTCTCCGATGTCGATCGCTGGATGCGGCATCACGACGCCAGGAATACAACCTCCCATATCTATGACAGCAAGAAGGCCCAGCAGGTCTATGAAGCTGTGAGAGGGTTCACGCACGACGCGCGGCAACTGCTGAAGGCGCTGGAAGCCCGCAATGATTGACCTGAGCCCAAACCACCTCAGAACGGTCAGGCAGATTCTGGCGGAACACGTGCCGGCTTGCGAAGTGCGCGCCTTTGGTTCCCGCGTGACATGTTCTGCAAAGGACTATTCCGACCTCGACCTCGCAGTCGTCGGTGTTACCGCATTGGACCGGAGCACGCTTGCACGGTTGAAGGAAGCGTTCGAGGAATCCGACCTACCTATTCAGGTAGACGTGCTCGACTGGCAGGGAATTTCCGAGAGCTTCCAGGAAGTGATTGCGAGAGACTATGCGGTCCTGCAGAAGATGCCAGACGGGGCAGGTGGGCGTGTTGCCAGGAGATAGCGAACAGACTTTACGGACGATGGACCAAACAATCTGCGCTATCCCAACAGATGGTTCGTGAGCTGGACGCAGGACGCTTGCGCCCGCTTCGCGTTCATGTTCGATTAGGTATACGAGTTCGGGGTGGAAGAGATGATTACGCAGCGGTACCGGCTGGTGGTCGCGAATGGCGGCTGAGACGCGGGGCAGGTTGAGTCGGTGGCTGGGGAGTGGAGGGGTGATAGCGGGGGTTGAAATGGCCGGAGTTGCGTCCACCCGGCAACGCGAGCACCCCTGGGAAGAATTCTCATTCTTCATTCTCCCAAAGGGCAGATTCTATCTCTTCAAGGCGCGCGTTTATTCTTTCCTCGACACCCCCTAACGCGGGAAAAATCACAAGCTGTACCCCGATGTGTCTGGCAGGCGAAGTCCACCGTTCAATTTCACCCAGCCTGATTTGCATTCTCTCAAACAATCTGCCAGCCTCTTGGTCGCCGACGTCATAGTCAAAACGCCCTTCAAACTGATGTAGCCACTTCCTGAATGCGTAGCGGATGTGATCATTGGCCTCCCAAAATTTCGAATCCTTGATGACGATACAGGCATCTATGAAGGCATCTCGCATTGCATCAGTAATCTCGATAACTTCACCATGCTCAGGCACTTCACTTTCTCCTTTGCTTAGCCCCTCGTCCCACACTTTCTTGTCGTCAGGTTATAAGGTTGGTCGGTGTACTCAGACGGACTGCGTATAGTCATTGCAGACACAACCAGAACCATATAGATCGCTAGCAACACGACGGACCTGAGCCTGTATTAGGTTGCACAATCATGCTTCTGCATAAAGGTTATCTGGCGGGCAGATAGGAGGAGGTACAATGCCATCCTTGCAGTTTACCGCAGCTTGTTCCTATTGGTAGATGGCTGCCAGGCTTGAATTACGGCGGTTTCCAAATCGAGGGTCTCTTGTCTACCCTCGGTGAAGGCTGCCGAAAACACCACAATGTCACGGAACAACCGAAGCTGCCGCAGCAGTCCAGGGTTCGTTTCGTTCTGAAGGTGCTGTAACAGTCGTTGCCGCACGCACGCCTCCGACATCCCTACATATAGGCATTCGTGGCGGCTCTCATATTCGATAGGAAGCCATAGCGCATAGACGCCTGTGCGCTGCCTGGGCAGACGGCGCACTTCAACGCGGTTGAAGGGGAGAAGTTCGCGTTCGAGCCGATATTTCAGCCCGAAGGGTGTTACGTCGTCGCTTAGTTTTTTTGTCATACTTCAATTCCAAGCCCCGGCTGAACTGGACTTTGTATCTGGGCCAGAATTCTTGGCCATTCGGTGACCAGCGTGTTGAATACCACGGAATGAGGGGAATCCCCAATGCGGTCGAAGTGATTATACAGAATGCGGGCCAGCCTTTCCACGCTTTCGGCGTTGCTACCCATCATTTGAGCTACTTGGGCCGCCCCTTTGACGTCTCCTGAGTCCTCCCGTGCGGCAAAGTGATAGGCCAACCGGAAGGCTCCTTCCCACGCGGTCATTGCGCCCAGCCGGAATTGGCGTTCGGGACTGTAATCATCTAGTGACAGAAGGCTCACCTGACCTGCGGTGGCATTCACTAAACGGTTAAAGTCCCTCAGCGTTTCGACTACTACATCTTGTGATCGAGCCAAATCCTGGGCCACGCCGTAATCTCCTTGACGAAAGCCATATTGTTTCAACCATGTGAGGCAGAACCGAGATTCCGAGTCCAAATCTCCCTGCTGAAGTTCGTCATACTCGTCAAAAACCCTGTTGATGGCTCTCAAAGCCTCCCGCACCGGCACAGGCTCGCCCCCAATGGTCTCGACGCGACGGTATTGTGAGTAGACCTCCATGCCCGGCCCAATGGCGGCTTGCCGCAGGTCAACCGGCGCGATGTGTCCCTCACGAGTGAGTTGGTCCAAGGCTGCCGGCAACTTGGCCTCAAGCTCATCAAGAAACTGTCGGCGAGTAGCGACCTGTGCTTCTTCCTTGCGTGGACGACAGACTAGAATGACGGAAGAGGCCAGTGCGTTTGATCCAATTTGCCGACTGCGACCAGGACGCTCTGTTCTCATCGGCCATGTACCCACTATCTCGAAGCCAGCTTGCACTAGTGCCGTCAGCATAGTTTCCCAACCGGTGGATGTCCTTCCGTTCTTCTCCTCCACTTGCTGTTTGTATGCATAGAAAATGGATGATGGAAATTCCCGTGAACATCGCTCCCTTATCAAATGCAACGTCTGACTTAGCAATCTCTCAAACCTTTGCCGGGAATCCTCGAACCGAGAAGGAGAGGCTATCATTTCTTCACTCTTAGGCACAAGGATTCCAGAAAACAGATCTGGATAGATATCACGGAGCAGGGGGCGTAGCCATACATAGAAGAAATCGGATAGGTCGGCATATCCGATGTTATCGTAGTATGGAGGGTCAGTAACGATGACTGGGCCATTGTAAGTATGGATGGTTGTCGCCGCATCGGCCTGATGTACTTCTCCTACGTTCACATCACAAGGGAGATTATCCACAACCCGAGCAATCCATTCGATTTGAGCCATCCAGTTTTGCGTCGCAGTACAGAAAGGATTTGATTCGGCAAAGTCCCAGATCATCGAGAGGGTTTGCATTGCGAAAACTCCGGCGATAAAATCGCCGGAGTTTTGCCATCGAGCGAAACTTGAACAACTGTTCGACAATCTTCCGATTGCTAACGCCAAGTAAGTACATATAGCATCGGCATAGCTGCCATCGGCTCCATCTTCGAATAGAAACCCTCGAACTTCGACCAGGCTATCTGAAAACGTAGTTAGCCCCTTTAGAGAGCGTTGAGTGTAGAGTTCACTCCACTGCTTGAACCCATATCCCTGCACGGAAAATCCCAATGCTTCCTCAGGCAGTGTTTGAATTGGTCGCCAACCTGCTCTTGCGGACCCGGCAACCCTGACATGTTCATCTGCAGGTGATACAAACAACCGCTTGCGGTCGCCCTCAGCGACCATCGCTGTCATCTGTTCGCCCATATTGCCTGCTCGGGATTGCTCGCGAACGTATGAGAGTGGCGAAGCAGTCTTGCAGGCAATGCAAATAGCCCCTTTACCATCTACTGTGCCGCTCTTGGGGACTCCTTCGTCGTGATTCTGGACCTCAAATGAGACAGTCTTGGCAACGCGGTCCACAACGGGCTTCATCCAATGTTCATTGCCTCGTTTCTTTGAAGCTTGAAACGTCTTGATCAACGGCATAGCGACACCGCAAGCGGGGTTGGGGCAGGGCAAGGTGCGCGCCCAGAGCCAAGCGATGACAGTGGCTTCACCTCCGCCAGGCAGTTTGGCCTTCGGGTAGAGATGGCCGATACGCTCCCATGCCAGTTCGCGCATTCGGCGACCGTAGTAGCGAATGTCGTCAGCCAGCCCGGCTGCGCCCCGCCAAGCAACCTGCTTCCGGTTCCTACCTTTACCCACCGTCATTCCCATAGGATCGGCTTCAGGGTTCACTGGCGGGCGATTGCTGAACTTCGGAGGTAGCTCGATCAATGCCTTGTTAATGAGTACGGCGACTGGGTTAAGGTCCGAGGCGACTACGCGCAGTCCGAGCCGCTGCGCTTCTAGAGGTATTGAGCCGCCGCCGGCGAATGGGTCATATATGGGCAATGCTCTATAGTTTAGATAGTTCAACACCTCTGCGGGATTATTCTTGTCAGGCGGATCTTCACCGCGTGAGCGGGCAACCGAGCGGGCTATTTCGTACCGAGCCTGGTCTAAGACTTCCTTTGCCTCAGGTTTTCTCTCATCAGTATTTTCCCATACCACCAGTTGCTCTATTAGCTCGTGGAGGCGCTGGCGCTCGGCGCGTTGCGCCTCCACGGTTCTGAATTCGTCACGACAAGAGGAGGGATCGTCCACCATGCTGGCAAAAATCACAGCCCTGCATGAGGCTAAGGGTCGCCGCGCCCACCACAGATGGATCGTGGACGGATGTCCATGCCGAATAGATTTCTCGCGCCTGGACTCAGCGTTGATCGTGTCCAGGGGCAAATCAACTTCGATGAGTTTCTTGCGGAAACGGGGAGAAGTTTTCATCAAGTTTTGGCCTTACATTTCTTCAGTAAATTCCAGTTCCAGTTGAATGCTGTTGTCGCGCACCGAGCGGGTGATGGCTTCTCCGAAACCATCCGCCTTGCTAGCGGAAACAACGATCTCTACTGATACTTCGCCTCCGCCCTCGCGCAGGTTTCGAATGATTTCCTGGCTCAGTTGATTGATGTCATCGAGGGAAATGTCAGGCCCGGATCTCTTACGGACGTTTATCCTCCGCGGCCCGGCATAGCCCGAAGGCAGATTCGTTTTGCCGGGCCGTGGCTTGTCTATGGGATCGTCCGGTTGCGACCCTATGACATAGGTGGGGGGCTTGCCCGGTGGAGGCTGACCTGTCTGTTCCGAATCCTTTTGCAGCTTAGCGACCTCACGCCGAATCAGAAAGCCCGGGGATCGCTCGCGTGTCATCGGGGCCGGGCCAGTCATTGGTTCGCCGTAGCGTAGGCCGTCGTATTTATCCTCATCAAAGCCCTCGGCATAGCCCCATACTCCCTGTTCTACACCCTTCCAAACGCACGTCTCCAGGACCGCCTGGTTTCGTAGCCGGTGCATGTAAACATTTCTGGTCAGCAAGTCCCAGAGTGTGTCCATGCCAAGATGTTCATCGCCGTCGTCCTCCTTCCAGATGTACTGCTCCAACATACTGACAAGGGAGACCGGTGAAATGGCATCGACAAGCGCTTCGTCTTCAAGGAATCTGTCGAACGCGGCGCGAAATATTTCGCCAGTATCCTGGGCGTTCGTCTGGGCCTGACTCAGTCGGTATTCGGCTCTTTGCGGGTTGCTCTGGAGCGGCGACAAGGCCCAGCGATAAGAGTTCACGAGCGCAACCATTACGTCTCTATCAGCGTTATCTGCAGCGGTCTTCGCCTGCCGCAGACGATTGCCTGCTAAATTCGGGATCTTGGTCATTCCGTTTATTATCGAATCCCACGCCAAGTATCTCCTGACATCGTTTCGCAAGTTGCGAACTTCATCTCGCTTGGCTGCCAGGAAGAGGAGCGTATTTCGGCGGATCCGTGGGGCATCTCCCCGGAATTGAAGAATCTCAAGGGCTTGCGGTGTCGCGGCGTCGGTTTCCGCCGACCGACTAGGCAGAGTCATGTTGGGCGGCAATACGACGAGGCGAACGGTATCTTTGTCGGAGATCTGGGAGGTATCGCCACTGTAGAGAATGACATCACCTCTGCGGTTTCTGGCCTCCTCCAGCCTAGCGACGATGTGCTCGTCAACCACTCTGTCATTCAGGACATTGGCGCGGTCGTTTGATACCTTGTTCAGGTTTTCTTCGGCATGGAAGAAATAGCGATTGTCTGCGCTATAAAGGTAGTAGAGGTTGCCCACCAGCCGGTTTAACGCTTCATTATAGGAGGAGACGCCTTGTCCTGGCAGAGTTGCGCCTAGGTGGATCCGACCAAGATCAATTCCTCTGGTAGCGCCGCTAGGCGCGCTACCCAAGAAGACGGCGCGTGCGATACGTCGCGCTGCGCCACCCACCTCAGCGAAACGCTGCGATTCCTTGTCGATGTTGTCTGCGCGGGAGTTGTCACTGTCAGCCTCGGAAAGGACGGGCCGCCATTGTCCAGGCAGCAGACGTATGAATTCATTTGCCAGGGTGGAATCGCTCAGAGGAACGTCGGCCGGCATAATCAGAGGGGAGGGATCATTGTTCAGATACAACCGATGTACACAACTGGCCATCATTCGCAAGACACCGCGCGTACGTTGGAACCCCGGAATAGAGGACCAGTCCGAATACAGCCGTTCAAAGATCTCCGGATGAATCGGGTAGCATTCCTGCATGCGGGTCAGGTAGTTCTGCTCGGCGACGCCTTGGGGATAATCTGCGCGATTTCTGGAGTACATCCTGACAAAGGTGGCACAGGTTTCGTCTCTGGCTACCATATCGATGATCTCGCCGAACAGACGGCGGCGCACAACCTCGAAAGCCTCGTTGACGGCTAGTGGTTCCCAAGCCGCCTCAATGCGGCCCAACAGACTTTCCAGTCGGTCCAGGGCCTCCATACCGGCCTCGGTTCCGGCTTCCACCCGACTCTCAGGCAGGGTTATAACCAGGGCAACATTGATGCTGCGGCGCGCCGATTGCGTGAGCGCCTGCATAAATGTGTAGATGTTGTCCTGCGCTGCGCTGGCGTTGCGAACATAGGCAACCAACTCATCGATCAAAATGACGCAAGGTCCGACATGGCTAAAGAGCGCGTCGAGTTGCCTGCCGCCAGGCGCGGTTCCTCGACGTGCGGCTTCGCCAATAATATCGTAGGCGTCTTGTCCGCCGAGTTGATAGGCCATGACGCCCCACAGCGTGTTCAACGGGTCGCCAGTTTCGGGTATTACTGTTGAATCGCTTGGGGCTAAGAAAGTTCCATCTAACACGGCCACTTTCCCCAAATCTGAAGGGTCCTCGTGGAAACCCGCCTCCTCCATGATTGCCCGTATCTCTCTGCTTACCCGTGAATCGCTACCCGCTTCGAAATTCAGCAAAGTATCAGCACTGCGAACCAAATGATACAAAGCGATCAGGCTGTGGGTCTTGCCGCCACCGAACCCGGTCTTGGTCTGAATCACGGGGTCCCCGCCCTGCCCTGTCAAACGCTTGAGCGTATTGACCAACAGTGTGCGGATACCTGGTGTAATGTAAGTATGAATGAAAAAGCTAACCGGATTGCCATATTGCGTTGTATCAGCGCGCCCATCGTAGACCTGCTGGAGATCGGCGGCGAACTCTGCCTGCTGGTAGCTTCCCTGAGCAACGTCCTGATTTGGCCGGATGACTTCTCGCCAGGGTTTGAGGTTGGAAGCGCGTGCTTGCTTCGGCTTTTTCCCCTGGTCATTCTTGGCCGGGTCGGCCAAATTGCTTGCATTAGACTGTTGGGATATGCCGGTTAGAGAAACAGGGGGCTCCAAGTCAGACAGGATATTATCTACAGCTTGTTTCTGTTCTGGGGCCCTGATGCGTCCGAGTATGGAGGAGATATGGAAGAGGTGTACCTTGGTGAAGTTGTCCTCCAGGTCCTGCGTGCCGGGATGGGCAACCTCATTTCGGGCATCCTTGATCAACCATAATTCGCTCACAATCTTTCTGTCGCCGCTAAATTCGGAGGCAAAGACGTCACGCCAGTTGTTTTGGATGAGATGGGGAAACAGGTTTACGTCGAGGGTCGACGGCAGATCGCTATTGCGCGTGAGATCCTTTTGAAAACTCTCTGCCAAATAGTGCGACAGTGAACGCTGTATAACCTCTTCGACTTTGGCGCCGCGAACTCGCTTCAGGCAGCGAATAAGAAACGGACGCATCGCGTCGCGATAGATATCTAGCGCCCTCGTGAGAGCCTCTTTGTTTGGTCGTTCTATCGTGGCCATCAGATGTAGACCTCTATTTCATCTAGACAGGCTTGGATTCTGTCTCGGGCTTGCAGTTCCCGCACGTCCGGCTTCGCCAAAAGTCCATCCCACTTTCCGGTTCCGTCGCAGCCAAGCCATTCATCCTTCAGCCAGACCGGCTAGTGCGGTCGCCCAGCATGCAGCGTTACTTTGAGAGGGCAGTTTTTGTCAACCGTACGTACGAGCGCCCCCTGCCGAACAGATCGGTGCAGCGTTCACACAGGTGGTCTAGAGCTTCACTGAAGTTAGGCATGGCAATCAGGAAAGTATGGATCTGGAGAGTGATGCGACTTGGACCGTGTCTCAGCCGGGGGAGAGGCCAGGGCAGGCTCTGAAGTGTGTCCGCGCGGCATCTGTTACGCTATAACATACAGACTTTGGACAATTTCTATTTTGTTTGGTCTATGGTTTCGTTGCTGTCGGGACGACTTCCGACAGAGGACAACGGTGTACTTGCGACAAGTGTTGCAAAGAAGGCGCGCCCTGTCAAATGTCGGCATCAACCGAATGTGCCCCACATTTGGATGTTGAGGACAGAACGTGACGGCGTTTGAAGGACTGTCAGCGGGACCCACTCACTGCACCCCCCTACACCAACAACACCCCCTCATGCCGCAGCAGCCACTCCTTACGCCACAACCCACCCCCATACCCGGTCAGCTTCGCACGCCCGCCGCTGCCGATGATGCGGTGGCAGGGCACGATGATGGAGACCGGGTTGCGGCCGTTGGCGGCGCCGACGGCGCGTACGGCCTTGGGGTTGTCGATGGCGTGGGCGAGGTCCTGGTAGCTGGCGGTCTGGCCGTAGCCGACGCTGAGAAGCTGCTGCCAGACCTGACGCTGAAACGGCGTGCCGTCCAGATCTAAGGGTAGATCGAAGCAGCGTAACTCGCCGGCGAAATAGGCGTTCAGTTGACGCTGCACTTCGTCCAGCAGCGGATGCGCGCCTGGCGGCATCAAGGGTGAGGAGTGGGATAGGCTTCTCTCTCCTCTTTCCTCTTCACTCGCTCCGCTCTGTTCCCCAGCAAATTCGACTTTGCTTACCGCCGTGTCGGTGGCGTGGATTTCAATGAGACCGATAGGGGAATCGTAGTTCGTTACAGCGAAAGACATTTTCTACTCCGTAGTATTTGCGCTTGAGAAACCGCGATGATGTAACTTCCACTCGCCAAAGACCTGCACACTCACTGACCACTATCCACTGACCACTGCCGTCATCACCGCCGCAGTTGCTTACTGCGCTGCTTGCGGGTGACGGTCATGGCCATGCCTTGTTCCTCCAAAAACTCCTGGAAGAGCCGATAAAAGCGCTGGCGGTCCTGCTGCTGGATGACGGCGGTGACGTCTGCCGTCTCCAGTACGTAGGGATAGCCACTGCCGACAACGGCCTCGGCCAGAACGAGGGCGACGATTTCGTCGGCGCGGCCGGATTCCAGCAGCCAGCGCGGCATCTCCAGCCGGGCCGGCGCGTTTTCCATGCTGAGCCGCGCCAGGCAAAAACAGACCTGTTTGTAGAAGTCGGCGCGGCCTTCAGTGCTGAGACGGTCCGGGCGTGCGCATACCCAGAACGGGCTGCGATCGCCCCAGTCGGGCAGGGTTTCACGCAGCAGGTATGCGTCGTTGATGTGCGCCGGCGCCGGCAGACCGTGCAGCGTGGCCAGCAGGGTGACGACATCGCGGCTGTAGGTATTGTCCACAAAGCCGACCAAGGGCGTTTGCGTGCGTTCGGAGCAGTCCAGCAGCTCCTGCACAGCCTGGATATAGCCGTGTTCACGGCCGGCGCGCAGCTGGCCGGCAAAGGAGATAATCAGCGAGCCGTCCAAGAAACAGACCGGCCTGCTGGCAAACGGCCGCCCCGCGCAGCGCTCCATGAACTCACACAGTTTGGCGCACTCGAGAATGAAGCGTTGCTGGTTCACACGCCAGTTGGGGAAGACGCTATCGTCGCCGCCGGCGTCGAGCAGCTCGTCCGGGGCCAGCACCTCAAAGTCGATATCTTTTTCGTAGCGCCCGGCGGCGTTGCCATCCGCTGCCGGGCGGCGGTCATTGAAGAACCAACCGATTTGCACCGCGCCCACCGGGGGAGAGTAGTCGGTGGTTGGTACGATCTGGCTGCCGTCAACGGCCAGCACGGGCCGGCCGTCGAGCGCCTCCAGTGCCCATTGATTGGCCTTTTCACGGTTCTGCCATTTCACGCCCAAAGGGATACGCATTCCAACCGCGCGGTCGTACTCTGGCGTGGGCAGTGCGCCGGGCCAGGCGTCGTCGATGTCGTCGAGGCGGCGGTTCAGGGAAGCGGCGGATTCAGCCTGCAACTCCTGCAGCCATCCTTGCACGCGCTTCTGCTCTTCCCACCGGTCGCGTTCGTATATGGAGAACAGCTCCTTTTTCCGTTCCAACGCGGCGGCGGCCGCGCTTCGCACAAACATTCAGTCTCTCCTCAGCAGAGTTTTGCTGCGTTGCGTATTGCCTGCAGACGGCCTCTTGCTTCGAATGGATTCGGTTCAGACGTTGACAGTATAGCACATCCGTGCACACTTTACTTTTTTTGGTCCCACTATGATATAATAAGGTACGCTAGGCGCTACCTTTCTTGCCTGCAATTTGTCCGTGTTTGCGTATTTTCAATGGCCAGGTGGATCAGGTCGGCACAGACGCTCATGTGGCGAGACGGTAGCCCATCCGAAAAACACGCAGAGTTTCCTGTGGTATCGCCAGATGCCCCCAAACGCAGAGGAGAGAGTTTGGCCGCAGCCAACTGTCCGAACACCTGACGCCGGCAGCAGCCAAAGAAAGAAAAGAGAGGGGAGAACGGTTCTCCCCTCGTATGGCGCGGTGGGAATCAGCTTTCTGCTGCTCATGATGCTGTTGGCCGCCTGTGACGGACTTCGCTCTTCAACCGCAGAAGAGGATGACTCGCTGACGGCGTCCGAGGCGATGCCGCATTATGAGATCGAGTTCACCCTCAGCGAAGATCTGATCTTTCTGCAAGGATCGGCCTACATCCGCGTCCCCAACACCAGCGCCGACCCCTGGACGCACCTCGTTTTCCGCCTTTATCCGGCATTGGATCACTACGGCGGCGATTTCAGCATTCAGAACGTGACGGTCGAGGGCAGCACGGCGCCCTTTATCTATTTGGATCAGAATACAGCGATCCGGGTGGACTTGCCGCGGGCGCTGCTGCGCGGGCAGATAACGACCGTCTATGTGAGCTGGCTGTTACGCATCCCGCACTGGAGCGCGGATACGTCGGGGGCCTATCGTCTCTTCGGCTACAGTCAGGAGTTCGTGAGCCTACCGCTCTTTTACCCCTCGCTGGCCGTTTATCAGCCGGGGCCGACCGCGGCGACCGGCCGCTGGTGGCTGGAGCGGGGTACCAGCCGCGGGGACGCGGCCTTCAACTACATGTCCAGCTTTGTTGTTTCCGGCACCGTCCCGATCGATATGATCCCGGTGGCGAGCGGCCAGTTGATCACCTCCACAGTGGTCGGTGAGGGGCAGATCCAACACCGGTGGGAGACGGAGCCGTCGCGCGAGTTCATCGTCCACATGAGCGATCGCTTTCAGTCGGACAGCCTGAGCGCATATGGCACGCTCGTCACGAGCTACTGGCTGCCGGGCCATGAGGAGGCGGGGCGGGCTGTCTTACAGCATACGGCGGCGTCGCTGCGGGTGTACAGTGACTGGTTCGGGCCATATCCATACGAGGAGTTGCGGGTGGCGTCCGCGCCGATCAGCTTTCGGGGGATGGAATACCCGCAGGTCTTTCTATTGGGCGTGCAGTTGTATGACCGGTACCGGGATCAGCTGGAGATTCGGGCGGTCCACGAGGTGGCGCACCAGTGGTGGTACCATCTTGTCCACAACGATCCAGTCAACGAGCCCTGGGTTGATGAAGGGCTGGCCGAATACTCCAGCCGCATCTACTATGAGGCGGTGCACGGCCCGGACGCGGCTGACATTCTGGAATACCGCCGCTGGGAGGCGGTCGTTGACGGGTTGATCACCCGCGAAGAGGACACTGCGCTCGCGCAGCCGGTGACGGCCTTTGCAGACGGAGTCCAATACGAAGGCATCGTCTACGGCAAGGGCGCTCTCTTTTTCTCCGCGCTCCGCCGCACGCTGGGCGAGCGGGAATTCAAGCAGTTTCTGCAGGTCTATCTGGCCAACAATGAGTACAAAATCGTCACCTCCCTAGATATGTTGGCGGCGTTGCGCCAAGTCGACCCGCAGGTCGCCGACCTGCTGTACACGGAATGGATTGGGCCGATTGCGAGTCTGCCGCCGGAAGAGACAACGCCTGAGACTGAGTGACCTTCATGCAGCCGGGCATGTTCCCACTTTGCGCGCGCATGAAGGACGGGCGGCAGTGGGCACGCAGGCGAACTGACATATGACGAACGTACTTTGGATCGGTCTGGGCGCAGTGCTGGGCGCGAACGCCCGCTACTTTGTCAGCCTGTGGCTGACAGGGAAGTTGGGGCTGGCCTTCCCCTATGGCACGCTGACCGTCAATGCCGCCGGCAGCCTGCTGGCCGGCTTCCTGGTGGCGGCCGGTTCCCAATATTTTGCCCTGTCACCCCAGCTGCGGCTGCTGCTGATCGTCGGCTTCCTCGGCTCTTTTACCACTTTCTCCACCTTCGCCGTCGAGAGCGTCACCTTCTGGCAGAACGGGCGCGTCTGGGGCGGCATTATCAATATCCTCGCCAACAATGGCATCAGCCTCCTGTGCGCGGCGCTCGGCATATTGCTGGCCCGTCAGCTCTTGCACTGTGACCTGTGTGAGTGACGATTGGCCTGTGAATCGCGCCGTCCGCGGGGCGGTCCGCCCGCTGCCGAATGTCCAACTGCCGGCGTCAACAGCGGGCAAAAATTCTGCCCGCATGGATTGGACACTATGGGCGTCCCCCTCTATACTGCCCTGGAATATCGGCGCTCATATGGCGAAGCGGCAGCGCATTGACCCACTCCTCGTCCGTACTGACCTCAAGATGACCGCAGGCAACAGACCGTTTTCGCGCGCAATAAACCTCCATGGAGCTATGCAATGACCACGGATTTCCGCTACGAACCGACCTGGGACTCCCTGCAAAACTATGAGGTGCCCGAATGGTTCATGAACGATAAGCTGGGCATCTTCATCCACTGGGGGCCCTATTCCGTTCCCGCCTTTGACAACGAATGGTATCCCCGCTTCATGTACCGGGACGAGATTTCGCGCAAGGGGCCGAACTATTTCCAGCACCACTCAGAGACCTGGGGCCATCCCTCCAAGTTCGGATACAAGGATTTCATCCCCCTGTTCAGAGCGGAGAACTGGGACCCGGCGCAGTGGATCGATCTGTTCCAGAAGGCCGGCGCGCGTTACATCGTGCCCGTCGCCGAACACCATGACGGCTTCCCGATGTACGCCAGCACCCATACCCGCTGGAATTCGGCCCTGATGGGGCCAAAACGGGATGTCTGCAAGGAGCTGGAACGGGAAACCCGCGCGGCCGGCCTCAAATTCGGTGTCTCCAGCCACCGGGCCTTCAACTGGCGCTACTACACCTACGCAGATGATTTCGATACCACGGATCCCGGCCTGGAGGAACTCTACAACCCGCCCCATCCGGAGGACGCGCCCGCCAGCTGGGACTTTCTGCAGAACTGGTACGCGCGCACGCTTGAGATGATCGACTATTTCCGGCCGGATGTGCTTTGGTTCGATTTTGGCTGGCATTTCGATGAGTTCGCGCCCTACCGCCCGCAGGTTGCCGCCTACTACTACAATCGCGCGCTGGAGTGGGGCAGCGGACCTGTTCTCCAGTATAAGGACAAGTTCCCGGACGGCGTCGCTGTCTATGATGTGGAGCGGGGCAAGCTGGACGACATCCGCCCGCACTACTGGCAGACGGACACCGCGGTTAGCTACAAGGCCTGGAGCTATGTCAAGGACGACGAGTTCAAGAGCCCCGCGACGATCATTCACGATCTGATCGACATCGTAAGCAAGAACGGCAACCTGCTCCTGAACGTGGGTCCGCGCGCCGACGGTGTCATTCCGGCGGAGGCGACGCAACTGCTGTTGGATCTGGGCGGGTGGCTGGATGTGAACGGGGAGGCCATTTACGGGACGCGCCACTGGGAGCGGTTCGGTGAGGGCGATACGGCTGTGGAGGACGGGCAGATGTCCGAGCGCAAGAATCAGCCCTTCACCGCCAAGGATGTGCGCTTCACGCAGAAGGACAATGCCCTCTATGCCATCGTACTGGGCTGGCCCGGCAATGAGGCCGCCATCACCTCGCTGGGCAGCGGCTCTTCGGTCGGCGGGCGCATCGGCCGCGTTTCGATGCTCGGCAGCGACGAGCCTGTCGCCTGGAAGCAGGACGGGGACGCTCTGACCGTGAGCACGCCCAGTCAGCGTCCTTGTGATCACGCTTATACATTCAAAATTGAACTGCAGGGGTAACCATGTACAGGCGCCCGATCGAACCCTCTCACGACCTGTCCCACGCCTGCCAGCGCTTCCTGGATGACGTGCGCAGGTGGGCATACGAGGCCATCGACCGCTACGCGGACGAACCGGCCACCGATATCCATGATCAGGGTACCTACACCACCGGTTGGGAGCCGCTGCTGCGCGCCGGTGCGGACGAGCGCATTCTGCGCTTTCTACAACAGGCACGCGATCGTATGCGCGATCATTACACCCAGACGCAACAGTGGCGGCATGGCTACTGGCGCATGCAGGAGGCGCACCACGGCACGGAGCACTACGAGTTGTTCCTGGGTGCCCTGCAGCGGGTTCTGCCGGAGGACGGGGAAACGAGCCGGCAGTTGAACGATGCCGCCGAACACATGGGCAACTGGTCAGCCGGGACGCCGGACTGGTTCGATTGGGACAGACGGCGCTTTCACTCGCTCTTCTTCGGCGCGGACGGCCTGCGCCAGGAGCCGGGCATGGCGCTCAACTCGCCGGACCATCTGCGCTGCATCAACATCTGCCTGCTGGCGGCGTCGAACCCGGGGACGGAAACGGTCAAGGACCGCTATATCGAGTTGGCAACGGTCTATGCAGGAGAGTGGGCGGACGCGATTCTGGCAGGGGATGCGCTGCCGATTGCCCTGACCCCCGACGGCATTCTGTACGAGTTCAGCGCCGACGACAACGCGCTCTACTACTCCTTCATGGGCGAAGCCCCCGACCTGCAGGCGGAGGTCGACCGGGCGGAGAATCTGCTCGGCTCTGACGCCGTCAATACGTTCCTGCGCCTGTGGCGGGAGAGCGGCGAATCCCGCTTTCGACAGGCGGCCGAACGGCTGCTGCAGCCGCTGGCGGCGCAAGTGGCTGACGCGGACGCGGGCGCGGCTGCCGACGCGGTGCGGGTCTACCGGCGCTGGACGGGCGATGGGCGCTACGACAAGGCGGTATTGGAGGCAGTGGCCCGGCTCGACCCCTTCGACATCACCGAAGTCACCCTGGACACAGAGTTCAAGCACCCGGCCCGCCGCGCATCGGGCGTGGGCAAACGCTCGGACGCGCCGCGCTGGCTGGAAGACGGCCGCGAGCGGCGCCACAATCCGATCACGCTGGCAGTGGCCGCGGAGATTGAGGGGGACAGCGCGCTTGCTGTGCGCGCCGTGGATTTGGCCCGCACCTATTTTCTGTTGGCGCGCGCAGCCTTTCCGGACGGCCGCGACCACGGCTGCTCGGCGCGCTCGGTCAGCGCGATCGCGCGCGGTCATGGACGGGAGAACCACGCCGGCATGACGACAGCGGTGCTTGGCCCGGCGCTGGCGTTGAACGGCGGTTTTTAGTAGCCGGTTTTTAGTTTTTTGTCACTGCCGCGACCGAGCCGCCGGCCACTACTGTTAGCGAGGCAAGACAGAGAGATGTGCGCGCAGCGATCACCGCAGGGAGGACGGGGGAACCCTTTGCAAGTCGGCATCATCGGTTGCGGAACGATCGGCGCCGCCCATGCGCAAGCTGCCGCGGCCTCCGATCAGATCGAGCTGGTGGCGGTCGCCGACGTGCAGCGGGCGTTGGCGGAAAGGACTGCCGCTGCATATGCAGTAGGGACGGTCTACAACAGCGGCGCAGAGTTGCTGGCTGATGCACGGGTAGAGGCTGTGGTGCTGGCGCTGCCGGCCAGTTTTCGCATCGAATTGGGGATGCAGGCTCTGCGCGCCGGCAAACATCTGCTGACGGAAAAGCCGGTGGCCCGCAGTGCGGACGAGGTGCGCCAACTGATCTCCGTCCAGGGGGACCGGGTCGCGGCCTGCTGCTCGTCCCGTTTTCACTTTTTGGAGTCGACCCGGACTGTTACCGACTGGATCGACCGGGGCAAGCTGGGCGCGCTGCGCCTGCTCCGCTGCCGGGCGATCGTTCCGGCAGGGCCGGCGCCGGAGACGCCGCCGCCAGCCTGGCGGCTGAGCCGCGAACTGAATGGCGGCGGCATTCTTGTCAACTGGGGCTGCTACGATCTGGACTACCTGCTGGGCATCGTCGGTTGGCGGCTGCGCCCGCAAACGGTCCTGGCGCAAAGCTGGCGCGTTCCCTCCACCTTCGCCGATGCGGTTGCGCCGGATTCCGACGGGGAGACGCATATTGCCGGGTTGGTACGCTGCGCCGACGGTATCGCGCTCACGTATGAGCGGGGCGAGTACACCGCGGCGCAGGCGGAGACATCCTGGGAGGTGATCGGTGAGACCGGCTCGCTGCGTCTGTGGATGACACCAGCGCAGGAGAAGGAGATCCTGTACTACGAAAACGACCGTGCAAATGGAACGACCGCCCAGACGTT
Source organism: Caldilineaceae bacterium (assembly GCA_963662575.1). Classification (GTDB taxonomy): domain Bacteria; phylum Chloroflexota; class Anaerolineae; order Caldilineales; family Caldilineaceae; genus Bin5. The sequence continues at coordinate 1,429,311 of OY759723.1, read as the reverse complement.
GTGGACGGGTAGCGAATCCTACATGGACATCCACCGCCCCCTTCTGGAGGACTTCGCGACAGCGGTCCGCACTGGCCGTCCTCCCAAGACGACGCTGGCACAGGCGCTGCTGGTGCAACAGATCACCGATGCTATGTACCTGTCGGCGGCGACAGGGGAGGCGGTGGAGATATCTGCGGCCTGATGCGGCCGCGAACCCAAGTTCGATAAACAGAGAAAATTTTACAGAAAAGGAGTTTGAAGCGATGAACTTTGCATTCATGAGCTTTTCCTGCCCCCAGGCCACCTTCGCCGAGATGCTGGCGCTGGCCGCGCAGTACGGCTACGACGGCGTCGAGCCCCGGGCCGCCGGCGACCACAGCCACGGCGTGGAGTTGGACGCGTCGGCGGAACAGCGCGCCGCCTTCCTCACGCAGGCGGCTGACGCCGGCATCGCCATCTGCTGCCTGGCTTCAGGCAACCGCTTTGCCGATCCCGCAGACCGGGACGCGCAGGTGGAAGAAACCCTCCAATACATCGACCTGGCCGCAGACATCGGCGCGCCCACGCTGCGCATCTTCGGCGGGCGGATCCCGGAGGGCATCAGCCGCGAAGCGGCCATCGGCGGCGTGGCAGACGCCCTGAGGCGCCTGGCTGAGCGAGCCGGCGACCGCGGCGTCGTCGTCTGCATGGAAACACACGATGACTGGTGCAACCCAGCCGATGTCGCCGCGGTGATGGCACAGGTCGACCACCCGGCGATCGGTGTAAACTGGGATGCCGCGCATCCGGTACGTACAGAGGGCTGGACGCTGCCAGACTCCTATAGCACCTTGCGGCGCTGGATCCGCCATACACATGTGCACGACCTGTTCATCTCCCCCGAACGCCCGGACTATACGGCCTTCGGCACGGGGGATATCGATCACAAACAGGTGCTGGCGCTGCTGCGCAGCGCCAGCTACGACGGTTTTCTCAGCGGGGAATGGATCAACTGGGAGCCGGCGGAGGTTCACCTGCCGCGTGAGATCGCGACGATGCGCGGCTATGAGCGCGCGCTGTCTGAACTGTAGTTTAGTCAGTTTTTAGTTTTCAGTTTCTAGTTTTTAGTGACCCCACTCGTACGCGGAGGCTCACTGGAATCTGTTTTTGCACAGACAGGGGGGAACGACAGATGTCCGTACGCCTGCTCGACTTCGATCTCCATATCCTCAACATGCGCAACCGCATGCCCTTCCGCTATGGCATCGTCACCATGACCGCGCTGCCGCATCTCTTTTTGCAGGTACGGGTTGTGGTGGACGGCAAGCAGGCAGACGGGATCGCGGCCGAGGGCCTGGCGCCAAAATGGTTTACCAAAGTACCGGATTCATCGATGGCCCAGGATATCGCCGAGATGCTCGACGTAGTGAAGGCGGCCTGCCGCCATGCGCGCGAAGCCGGCGCGGCGGACTCGGTCTATGCGCTGTGGCGGGCCGCCTACCAGGCCCAGGAGGATTGGGCCGCAGACACGGACTACCCGCCGCTGCTGTGGGCGTTCGGCGTGTCGCTGGTGGAGCGGGCGATCATCGACGGCTTCTGCCGGGCTACGGGCACGACCTTCGCCGAGGCTGTGCACGCGAACAGCCTGGGGATGCAGCTGGACGAGCTGCGGCCGGAACTGGCCGGGCACGCGCCGGCGGATCTGCTGCCGGCCAAGCCCCTGGAGCGGGTGATCGTTCGGCATACGGTCGGCATGATCGATCCCCTCACCGACGACGAAGTTCCGCCCGCCGATCAGGTTGATGACGGCCTGCCCCAATCGCTGGACGCGTCGATCCAGGCCTACGGATTGACCCATTTCAAAATCAAGATTGGCGGCGACATCGACGCGGACAGGTCGCGCTTACAACGCATTGCCGCGCTGCTGGACGAACGCAATGTCGATTACCGGCACACACTCGACGGCAACGAGACCTATCACAACGTTGCCGATTTTCGCGTCCTTTGGGAAGGGTTGAACGCCGACCCGGCCCTGGGCAGCTTTCTGCAGCGGCTGCTTTTCGTCGAACAGCCCTTCCACCGCGATATCGCCCTGAGCGAGGAGGTGGGCGCGGCCCTGCTCGCCTGGCGCGAACGGCCGCCGATCATCATCGACGAATCCGACGGCGAGCTTTCGAGCGCGCCCACCGCCCTGGAAAGCGGCTACGTGGGCACTAGTCACAAAAACTGCAAAGGCATCTTCAAAGGCATCGCCAACACCTGCCTCATCCGTCACCGCCAGCGCCAGGAGCCGGGCGCATTGCATATCATCAGCGCCGAGGACCTGTGCAATCTGGGGCCGGTGGCGCTATTGGAGGACCTGGCGGTACTGGCGACGCTGGGCATCGAACACGCCGAGCGCAACGGCCATCACTACTTCGCCGGCCTGGCGATGCTGCCGGGCGACGTGCAGGCGCAGATGCTGGCGGCGCACGGTGATCTTTACCGCCCGCACACGACCCCGAGCGGGAGGCGTTTCCCGACACTGGCGGTAGAGAACGGCGCGGTTGATGTGGGCAGCGTCACGGCCGCGCCGTTTGGCCCGAAAACGGTTCTGGACCCATCCCAGTTTACGCCGGTGGCCGAATGGGAATACGCGTCGCTGGGGCTGGATTGAACACATGGCACAATGATCGCGCAGTAACGGCGCAATGATGGCGCGGCGGCAGGCAGGACGCCTGAACTTCTATGAGGACATAAAGCGGCAAAAGCGCAACTTTAGGGCAGCGGCCGTGTTTTCTCCTGTAGAATGGTATAAGAATTTCGTCCTGCTTCCTTCTGCATGCGAGACTGTCCCCTCTCTCTTAAGCCGGGGGGACAAAAGCAGGAGAACGCGCTCCCATAGAGTGGCTTCCATGCAATGGATTCCATGAAACCGTCATCCTCAGCGGAAGAAACTGAATCCCAAAGTTCGAGCGCAGTTCTTGCGCCGAACACCGAGTGGGATACCGCGACCAAAAGAACAGTCCTGATCGTTTTCCTCGCCTTCGGCGTGCTCATCTTCTGGGTCAGCCGCCCGGTCCTGCCGATACTGATTATGGCGGGGCTTGTCTCCTACTTCCTGATCCCGATTGTCGATTTGTGTGAACGGCTGCGCATTCCCCGCAGCGTGAGCACGATCGTCTTATACCTGCTGTTCCTGGTTCTGTTAATACTGGCCCCCGTTCTACTTGTGCCTATTTTGTTGTCCCAACTTAGGGCACTCTATTTTGACGTGCCGACAGCGACTGAAAACTTTCTGCTCTTTCTGCAAGATTCGGTCGCAGACATTCCAACCAGTGGAAAAATCCTCGGCCTCGATGTCACGTTTGAGGGGGTGGTGGGCCAGATCCAGCAGACGTTCGCCGATGAGATTGAGATTGAACGCTTCCTGCCCGGTGCGCAGCAGATTCTGGATTATGTCAATCAGCTTTTGAGTACAGCGACGAACGTGGTGAGCAGCACGGCGACAATCGGCTTGACGGTTGTTGGCAGCATCGTGACTACGGTCGTGTTCCTACTTCTCCTCTTCTTTATCAGCCTATACATAACCAAAGACGCGCCCCGCATCCAGCGGTATGTGGAAGGGCTGTTCCCGATTGAGTATTATTCGGAGGGCGTGGAGTTGATGCGCCGGCTGCGCAACATCTGGAACGCCTTCTTTCGCGGGCAACTCATCCTCTCACTATCGATCGGTGCGGCGACCTATTTTTCGCTGAGCATGATGGGGATGCGGGGGGCGCTGATTCTGGCGCTGCTGGCCGGCGCGCTGGAAATTCTGCCCAATATCGGCCCGATTCTGGCGATGATCCCTGCCGTGATCATCGCGCTGGCGCAAGGAAGTTCCACGCTCGAACTGAGCAACCTGAATTTCGCGCTGCTGGTAATCGGTGTCTACTTCATCATTCAGCAGCTGGAACATCAGCTTCTGGTGCCGCGCGTGATCGGTTCGAGCGTTCATCTGCATCCGGTGGTGGTGGTGTGCGGCGTGGTGGTAGGCGCGAGCATTGGGGGGATACTAGGCGCGTTTCTGGCCGCGCCGGTCGTCGCCAGCTTGCGGCTGATCGGCGGCTATACCCACGCCAAACTGCTCAACTATCCACCTTTCAGCGAACGCCATCCGGGCACACAGGCGCAGGGCGTCGGCATCTACCGAAGGGTCGTTGTTTCGGGTGCAGAGGACGCGGCTGCTGAACCTGAGGCGGCATTGGAAGAGGACACGCATGCGCCGCCCGCTTCCCAGACCGCCAATTCACCCGCCGGCGATTAGACACAGAGCAGGCGTCGCGCCTGCGCCTCCAGATCGGTCACAGCCCCGTAGAATCCACCAAAGGCAGACTTGCATATACGTCAAGGGCAAGGAGATCGCGCGCGGACGACGCGATCGGCCGGTCGCGCGGAGTTGAATGCGCGGCCGCTTCCGCAGGCTGCCCGTGCGCGCGGTCCTGCGGGAAACGTTGCCGGGCTGCGATATATGATCGCCTGTAGTAGGCGGCGGCGCCGATCATGGCGGCATTGTCCGTACACAGATAAAGCGGCGGACAACGCAGCGGCAGACCCATCTCTGCGAAATGTTGTTCAGCGGTCCGGCGCAACAGCCCATTGGCGCTGACACCGCCGCAGATACTGACCTGCTTCACGGCAAACTCGGCGGCGGCATCGGCAGTTTTACCCACCAGCACATCCACCACGGCCATCTGAAAAGCGGCGGCAATATCGGCCGCGGTCTGCGTGTGGCGCGCCTCCGTTCCCTCCCGTTCGAGTTGCCGCATCAGATTGAGAACGGCTGTCTTCAGGCCGGAGAAGCTGAAATTGAAGCGGTGCTCGCCGCGGACGGGCAGGGGAGACATCTGCGCGTCCGGCTGGCGCTCTGTCCGCCGACCGGGCCGCATGAGAGGGCGGGGAAGATGGAAACGGCGGGCATCGCCGGCCTCCGCGGCCGCTTGAATGGCGGGGCCGCCCGGATAGCCCAGTTCCAGGAGGCGCGCCACCTTGTCGAACGCTTCCCCGGCGGCATCGTCCAGGGTCGCGCCCAAGCGCTGGTAGCGGCAATGGCCCTCCATGAGCACGAGCTCGGTGTGTCCGCCGGAAACGATCAGGATCAGCGCCGGGAACTGTTCAGATGCGCTATCACTTCGTTGTTTGCACGCGATGTCGGGCGCAGAGTCCGTATATAGCCAGTTGCTGTAGATGTGCCCTTCCAGGTGATTCACGGGAACCAGCGGAAGGCCGCTGGCGAAGGCCAATCCTTTGGCGAGATTGACGCCGACAAGCAGACTGCCGGCCAGACCCGGTCCGTGGGTGACGGCGATGGCGTCCAACTCGCGCACATGCGCGATCGAGGCATCCGCGAGCGCGTCCTCGACGACAGTCTGAATTGCGAGAACGTGCTGGCGGCTGGCAACCTCCGGGTAGACGCCGCCGAAACGCCGGTGGAGCTCGATCTGGCTGGCGACCCGGTTGCTGAGGATATGGCGGCCGTCCGCTACGACCGCGGCCGCTGTCTCGTCGCAACTGGTTTCGATAGCAAGGATGCGGCATGCAGGCGAGCCGCCTGCGTTTTCCAAGCTCATTTGTCACTCCGGGTGAACCCGCGTGCTGCCCAGAGCAACAAGGCCAGGCCGACGACGACCATCCCAATCAGCGCCACCAATTTGTAGATGCGATCATCCAAAAGCAGGGTCAAGCCGCCAAAAAGTGCGCAGAAGGCCCAATAGCCAACGACGATGGTACGCTCCGCCAAGCCTTTGTCGCGCAGACGCAGGTGCAAGTGGTCCCGGCCGCCCTGGCCGACCGAGACGCCCCGGCGCAGGCGGCTGTAGATCAGCCAGACAACGTCCAGAATCGGCAAGCCGAGAATCAGCAGAACGGTCGCAAGCCTCGCTCCGCCGATAATCCCCAACGCCGCCAGGGCAAACCCAAGAAAATAACTTCCGCTGCTGCCCATGAAGACCCGCGCCGGGCCAAAATTGAAGAACAGGAATCCCACGCCGACGCCGAGCAGCGCTACAGGCAGGACCGCCACGCTCAGTTGGGGTGGCTGGGTGACGAAGATCATATGAATGGTGAGAATGGCGCAGAAAATGACGGTGACACCGGCAACCAGACCGTTCAACCCGTCAAGGAAATTGACGGTATTCATCATTCCCATGAACCAGAATAGCGTCAACGGGCCGACCAGCCACCAGGGGAATCCATCCGGTCCGAAGAGAAAGCCACTTGCGAACGGATTGTTGACGTGCTTGACGAAGATCAGACCGGCGATGGCGATCAGGCCGGCAATAGCCTGGATTGCGAATTGGGGCCGCCAGGAGAACTCGTAGCGGTCATCGAGAAAGCCGGCGAGTGCGCAGAAGGCGCCGCCGATCAGCAGAGCAATAAAACGGCGGATCTCCTTGGGGTCGTTCTGGGGCGGCAGCCAGGTGGGGTCAAACAGGGGCAGTGCCTCTGACATGAGCAGAAGAAGAGCGAGCAAGGTCAGGACAAAGGCGGCGGAGATGGCCAGCCCGCCCGTGCGCGGCACAACACCAGCGTGTTTACGGCGCTCGCCAGGGCTGTCCACCAAGCCGAGCCGGAAACCGATCCACACCGAAATTGGCGTAAGGATGAGGGTAAGAATCAGGGCGATGAGCAGAATTGAGAGGTAGAGCACGGTTGTGGACGATAAGGCCGAGAAGCAGGCGAAGCGCCGGCGTTCCCAGGCTTAAGGGCGCATGGAGCCAAGCGTGCGGGGGAAAGCGATCGCCTCCCGCAGGTGCGCCACGCCGCAAATCCAGGCGACGGTGCGCTCCAGGCCCAGACCGAAACCGCTATGCACAACGGTGCCATAGCGGCGCAGATCGACATACCAGTCAAACGCCGCCATGGGCAGGCCGTGCTCCTCGATGCCGGCAACCAGCTTATCGACATCGGCCATCCGTTCACTGCCGCCTGTGATCTCGCCATACCCTTCCGGCGCCAGCAGATCGACGCTGCGGCAGACCTCCGGCCGGTCGGGTTCGGGCTCCATGTAGAACGCTTTCACCTGTGTCGGATAGTGATGAACAAAGACCGGCTTGTCGAACTGGGCGGCAATGTAGGTCTCGTGGGGGCTGCCGAAATCATCACCCCACTCGATATGGGGCACTTTGTCCTTATAGCCGGGCACCAGTTCGCCGGCGGCGGCGGCGCGGTTGACCATGGCCACGGCCTCGTCGTAATGGATGCGCGGGAAGCTGGGCGTCACCTGTTCCAGGGCCGAGGTGTCCCGTTCCAGCAGCTTCAGCTCTTCGACATTTTCCTCCAGACAACGCTGGACGATATGGCTGACGAACTGCTCCTCGATCTCCATCAGCCCGTTCAGGTCGCAGAAGGCGATCTCGGGCTCCACCATCCAAAACTCCTGCAGATGGCGGCGCGTTTTGCTCTTTTCAGCGCGAAAAGTCGGCCCGAAGCAGTAGACTTTGCCAAAGGCGAGGATAGTGGCTTCACTGTAGAGTTGGCCGGTCTGGGCCAGATAGGCCGGCTCACCGTGGAAGTCGATTTCGAAGAGAGTCGTTGTGCCTTCGGCGGCGTTGGGCGTGAGGATCGGCGTGTCGACGTTGAGGTAGCCGTTGTTGTCCAACCAGCCGCGGATGGCGCGAATGACGGTCGCCCGCACCCGCATTATCGCCCACTGCCGGCTGGAGCGAATCCAGAGATGGCGATTCTTGACGAGAAACTCGACGCCATGCTCTTTGGGCTGAATCGGGTACTCAGCGGCGATCTGTACCACTTCGAGGTCGGTCACGTCCAGTTCATAGCCGCCGGGGATGCCCGGCGCGCGCGTGTCGGCTTTGACGGTGCCGGTGACTCGCAGGCTGCTTTCCTGGGTGAGTGCGCGGGCGAGTTCGAACGTCTCGTCGCTGACATTGCCTCTGAACACAACCGCCTGGCAGACGCCGCCGCCGTCGCGCACCTGCAGGAATTGGAGCCGGCCTTTGCCTGTCTTGCTGTAGAGCCAGCCTTCCAGGGTTACCGTCTCACCCACATGTACGGACATCTGCCGGATCGTGATTACTTTGTCCACAGATCTGTCCTCAGTAGTGGTGCGCAGGCGGCCCTATCCACCAATGGAACCGTCGTCATTGGCGCTGTTCTCATCCGTCATCTCCTGCGCGTAGCCGGGCTCTTCCTCCTGGCCCTCGCCGCCATCGGTCGCGTCTGCGCTCGGATTGAACCACTCATCCAACTGCCGCTCGATATTCTCCAGAAGATAGTCCATGCCTACGGGCGCGCTGACGGTGGAGCCGGAGAGGTTCAGCGAATGATCGGCCTGGAATTCCCCGCCGAGGCTCTCCCTGTATGTGGGGCGGACAACATGGGTGTAGATATACACCTCGCCCTGCGGCGGACTCTCTTCTTCGGCATGCTGCACCTGATTTGGCTGCGAGCGCGCCGCGCTGCTGCGCCGCCGGGAAGAGCGGCGGCGGTTCTCGCTGCGGCGGCGATTCTGGCTCTTGGGACGAGTTCGCCGCGCTGGCTGGGCATCGTCGTCGTCAGCCCTCTGCTCGGCAGCGAGGGCCGCGTCCTGGTTACTCTTGCGCCGGCGGCGGCGGAAGTAGCGCCGCTTTCTGGGCCTACCTCTTTCCTGCTTATTGGGTGGTTCAGTCGCTGCCATGGAACGTCGTTTCCTTTCGCAAAAGCCTTTGGTTATTCGCCGCCGGCCACTGTACTCTGTGCAATCAGTTCACCGTTGGCGTCGCGCAGAACAACGGTTGAGCCGCTTTGCCAGACCGTTTCCGCCTGACCCCAATAGCGATTGATGCTGTTGTCCTGGCCAGAGCCTGTGTGCAGCCATATCCAACTGCCGGGGAATAGAAGGACGCTGCCGAAAGTATAGATCGGCCCCCCGTCGCTGCTGAGGGTCCACCCTTGCAGGTCAACGGCGCCATTACTATCGTTCACAACCTGCACCGACTCTGCGGCCAAGTCACCGGCGTTCTGGATACGCAGTTGCAGACCCTGCTGCGGCAGACCGACCGCGTTGTCGCCGGGCGCGTCACTCCGCTGTTGAGAGACGGGAATGATCAGGCGCTGGCCAACATAGACCAGATTCGGATCGGCCAGGTCGTTGATCTCCAGCAGCCTGGCCAGAGTGACGCCGAAACGGGCCGCGATGGCCGACAAGCTATCCCCGACCACGACCGTATAGATCTCCGTCTCGCCCGTTTCAGGCGGCGCCGCCACTTCGGTAGGGGTTGCAGACGGGGAGGAATCGCTCCCCGGGGTTGTCTGGGCATCCCCCGACGTTGGCGTTGCAACCAGAATCACGGCTGGCGTCTGTGTTGCCGGCACGACCAGTTCCTCCGGCCCGGGTCGCCGCTGCTCCGCTATCCAAACGACAGTCAAGGCAATTGTCAGACTGACAAAGGCGTTGACGAGGATGAAGAAGACGAGAAGACGGCGGTTCATTTAACTGCGGCGGCCTGTAGCTAGGGAAAAGGCGGCCTGTGGACGACACTGGCCCCGGCTGACATTGTAGCATAGATCGCTGAAAGTATGTACTGACCTACTATTCTTCTTATAGGATGTTGCCACACTGGCAAGAAACAGAAAGCAGGGAAACGAGCGGGATGGGTGCATCCCAGATTCTTGGACAGCCGCTGTCTGAATCAGGAATGTTTAGTTTTTCGTTTTTCGTGATCCCACTCGTGCAAGTAGGTGAGATTGGGGAGTGGAGTGGACTGGACTTTTGTAGCACGATTCTCATGCCATCAGCCCTCTTTTTTGGTGCCATGCTTGACCAACCTTTTACCGCTGGCGCCAGTCAGGCTTTCCTAAAAGCGTCGTTGGTTGGCGGCAGGCGCGCTGGTGGAGGCACACCGCCAGGAAGAAGGCGCAGCGGTCGTGAGGCGTGGTTTTGAGGGGGGCGTTGCGGGGGGAATCCCCCCGCACAAGGGAGGGCCGAAGGCCCGACCGCCCATATACCGAAAGTGAGGAGTGAGAGACCCCTTCGCTCGCCACAGACATGGTCGCGAAATGACTGTGGCTGAGACGTTGCGGATTTTCTGGAGGGGCGAAATAGGGCGCGACGAAACAACACAATAATGTGGGATGCACACAGCAGGATCGGCCACTATTGGCGGTTTTGCAGTGCATGGTAGAATATGCGGTGCAGCCTGGACTGCGATTCATGTTACTGAAGGGCTGACAGGACGAAAGTACGTTCATATGATAGAACCGCTTTCCTCCGTGTTTCGTATTGTGTAAGGGGAGGCGAGACGCCCCATCGATTTTGCCCGCTGCTGAATTTGCGAACCGTAGCAGTCGGCAACGGGCAAACTGAGGGATGCGATATGCTAAAGAAATTTCTGACCAAAGTTGTCGGTGATCCGAACGAGAAGGCACTGAAGCGGCTGCAGCCACTGGTTGAAGAGATCAACGGGCTGGAAGAACGCTTCGAACGGATGGACAACGACGAATTCAAAGAGATGACACAGGAGTTCCGCCAGCGGATCATCGGCGAAACGAGCGAGCTGCGGGATGCGCTGTCCGCTGCCGAAGGCGAGTACGCGTCGGTCGCGGGCACCGATGAGCAGCGCTTTGCCCGCATCGAAGTGGAACGAATTCGCAAAGAGCTGCTGGACGAGGAGCAGGAGATTCTCGACGAGATGATGCCGGAGGCGTTCGCGGCGGTGCGCGAAGCCGCGCGACGCACGATCGGTCTGCGGCACTATGACGTGCAGCTGGTCGGCGGCGGCGTGCTCCACTCGAGCACGATCGCGGAGATGAAGACCGGTGAAGGCAAGACACTGGTGGCGACTCTGCCGCTCTACCTGAACGCGCTGTCGGGGCGGGGCGCCCATCTGGTCACGCCGAACGACTATCTGTCCAAAGTCGGTTTGCAGTTGATGGGGCCGGTCTACCAGCTTTTGGGGCTATCGGCCGCGGTCATCCAGAACAGCGCCGGCAACCCGGACAAGGGCAGCTTTCTGTATGACCCTGAGTTCCCCGCAGAGGACGACCGCTTCCAGAACCTGCGGCCGATCAGGCGGCAGGAGGCGTATCAGGCGGACATAACCTACGGCACCAACAACGAGTTCGGGTTCGATTATCTACGCGACAACATGGTGTTGGACAAGGAGCGCCAGTCCCAACGAGAGCTGCACTACGCAATCGTGGATGAGGTGGACAACATTCTGATCGACGAGGCGCGCACACCGCTGATCATTTCGGGCGAGTCGCAGGAGAGCAGCGACTATTACAGACAGTTCGCGCAGATGGTACGGGGCATGCAGGCCGGCACGGACTACGAAGTTAACGAAAAGGAGAAGGTGTCTACGCTGACCGAAGAGGGCATCGCGGCGGTGGAGAAAAAGCTGGGGCTGGAAAATTTGTACGATCCGGCCCATTTCGAGATGCTCCCCTATCTCGACAACGCACTGCGGGGCCACGCGCTGTATCACCGCGACAAGGACTACATCATCCGCAACAACGAGGTGATCATCGTTGACGAGTTCACGGGGCGGCTGATGGAGGGGCGGCGCTACGGCGAGGGCCTGCACCAGGCGATTGAGGCCAAGGAAGGCGTGCGCGTCAAGAAAGAATCGATGACGCTGGCGACGATTACGTTCCAGAACTTCTTCCGCATGTACAACAAACTGGCCGGCATGACCGGTACGGCCAAGACGGAAGAGGAAGAGTTCCAGAGCATTTACAATCTCGACGTCGTGGCGGTCCCAACCCATCTGCCAACGATCCGCGCTGATTACGAAGATGTGATTTATAAGGACCAGTCGGCCAAATTCGGGGCTGTGATCGATGAGATCAACAGCGCCCATGAAGAGGGGCAACCGGTCCTGGTCGGCACGGTCGCGATCGAGACGAGCGAGCTGGTCAGCCGAATGCTGAAGCGCCGCGGCATCCCACATGAGGTGTTGAACGCGAAGAACCACGAGCGCGAGGCGACGATCATTGCACAGGCGGGACGGCCAGGCGCGGTGACGATTGCGACAAATATGGCGGGTCGCGGTGTCGATATTCTGCTGGGCGGCAACTATGAGGGCCTCGCCAGAGATCAGCTGCGCAAAGACGGCGTCGAGTTGACGGGTATCCCCCAACTGGCATGGAACCACTGCCTGGAGCAACTCAAAAGCGGCCAGGACCCCACGGAGACCTATAACACACGCTGGGCCGCGGTGCTGAAGGAAAGGTGGGACGAGACGAAGGCGAATCAGGAGAAGGTGAAGGATGTGGGCGGCCTGTATGTGGTCGGCACGGAACGCCACGAGGCGCGGCGCATCGATAACCAGCTGCGCGGCCGCTCCGGACGTTTGGGCGACCCGGGCGCCAGCCGCTTCTTCCTCAGCCTGGAGGACGACCTGGTGCGGCGTTTCGGCGGCGACCGGGTGACGGGTGTCATGGACCGCCTCGGTCTGGAGGACGATCAGCCGATCAAGCACAATATGATCAGCAAGGCGATCGAAAACGCGCAGACGCGGGTGGAGGGCCACAACTTCGACATCCGCAAGCACGTGCTGAAGTACGATGAGGTCGTCAATGAGCAGCGGGAGACGATCTACATGCAGCGGCGGCGGCTTCTGAACGAGCCGTCGTTAAAGCCCGCTATACAGGAACTGATCACCGATGAGATCGATGCGGTTGTGCAGGCACACACGGCCAATCGCTTTGAGGAGGAGTGGAATACGGAAGAGCTGCTGCTGGCGATGCGCACGGTCTTCCCCTTTCCACAGAACTTTGACCCGACCCAGTGGCAGGATTTGGACGCCGACGCCATCAATGAACAGGCGGCCGCGATCGCGCATCAGACCTATGATGAGAAGGAGCAGGAGATCGATGCCGATATGCTGCGCGATGCCGAACGCCAGATTATGATGCGGGCGGTGGACCACCGCTGGGTGCGTCACCTGACCGATTTGGACAGGCTGCGGGAAGGGATCGGTTTGCAGGCGATTGCGCAGGTGGACCCGCTGGTTGCGTACAAACGCGAAGCCTATGCGATGTATCAGGAGTTGATGAACGACATCCGCACCGATATTGTGACGACGGTTATGACTTTGCAGGTGCAGAAGGCGCCGACGCTGGCGGCACCGATTGCGCGCAATATCCAGACAAATCGGTCGGACACATCCCAACAGAAGACGGTTCGCAATACGAACAACCGGCCCAAGCGCAACGACCCCTGCTGGTGCGGCAGCGGCAAGAAGTATAAAGTTTGCCACATGAGGGCCGATGCGAAACAGGGCGGCGCGCCGGTGCGCGAGGTGGCGTAGCGTCCTGGTTTGGGTGGGCGGCGAAGAGCACCTTTTTTTGATCCACGAAGGACCGCGAAAAACACCTTTTACTGCATAAACACTTTTGTATTGATTCAGGAACTCAATTTCCGCACTGGCTGGAGAGGGCCGTCGTAAATCTCCCCAAAAATCCTTCACCGCCCCGCCGCCCGTATCAAGACTGTGCGGCGGCGCCTAGCTGCGGTCTGGTTCAATAGCTGCCCCCTGATCCCACTCTCGATCTGCCAGACCCCATCCGTGCGGCCAGCCGAGCGGCTGGCCGAATTCTGTGCAGCGCGCTGCGGACAAGATCCCAATCCATGACTTGCTTGAGCCAGCGCAGCAGCTTTGGAGGCTGGCAGGGCTGATGGAATTAACTCTACAGAGTGCGTGGAACTGACCAGAGCGCAGAATTTACCGCGCGTATCCGTACATAGCCGCTGTGTATAGCAGGATTTGAAGTGGCGATAACGCCAATGGTGAAAGTTTGTCAGAATCGTCATCACTCACCCAGGTTCAACCGGGGAGACGGCTCTCGCTTGCGAGTCACGCCTGACTGCTTGGCATTCTCCCATCTGACCAGCCACTGACAGACATCATCGACATAACAGTATGAGAATGCTCATCATTGAGTACCTTTCTCTACCGGTGAAATATAGCTGGAGAGCTTCTGTTCCGCCGGCTTGTTAAGAGGCTCATTTGCTCCGAATTCTGGTCTGGTAATTAGACCATAGGCTATTACAGCTAGTTGCCGTCGCGGTCAGGCGACAGGAAAATAACAACTCATTTGTGTCCATAAGCTTTCGACTATGTGATTTCCATCAGAGGGAACAGAGAAAACTATGAACCTCCAAGTCCGTCTCTCTATATTGACTTTGCTGATTGCTCTCGTAGCTATAGCGGCTTGTGTGCCGATTCCGGAGCCTGACCAAACCACAACGGCATCTGCAGACACGGTTCAACCTGTGGTTCCGACCAGACCTGCGCAGTTGAGTGAAAATGTCGCTGGTTTGGGGACTGCGCACGGTTCTACGGAAAATGAAAAAGGCCATCTGGTAATTGATGTGGAATCAGCACATTTGGCAGTCGATGGTGATGTGGACTCGTATTGGAGTTCGCAGAAGCATGCAATCCAGTGGTTTTCAATTGTTTTCGATGACCTCTACCTGATCGATAGGGTAGAAATGGTTGTTGCACAGGCTCCTGCAGGCCCAACTACACATGAAGTGTGGGTGGGGAATGGGTCAGGCACGCGCACACTTCACAGGCGGCTCGTTGACGTCTATTCAGAAGATGGGCAAACCCTGCGTGTCACGCTTGATCCGCCGCGAATCGCCAAAGAAGTGTTGATCCTTACCGTTGACAGTCCTAGTTGGGTGGCTTGGCGCGAGGTGCGCGTGTTCGGCTTGCTTTCTTCTGTTCCGCAAGATACGCCAAGGGCTCCTCAGATGAAACTCGACAAGATAGCCACTGGGCTTGAGATGCCTGTACAGATTACGCACGCTGGCGACGGCAGCGGGCGCATTTTTGTGGTCGAGCAGAACGGGCGCATACACATCGTCAGGAACGACCCCGCGGCCAACACTGATGCTGCAGAACCGGGAACCGGAAAACTTTTTCTGGATATTTCGGATCGCGTCAGCTGCTGCTGGGAGCGCGGTCTCTACAATATTGTCTTTCCGCCAACCTACACCACGAGCCAACATTTCTACCTGAATTATACGAATAAGAACGGCACAACCGTCATCAGCCGTTTCAACACAAGCAACGACCCAGATAGAGCCGATCCTGACAGCGAGGAAATTCTTCTTACAATTGACCAACCGGACAACCTTCACAATGGCGGCCGTATTGCTTTCAGCCCGCAGGACGGCTACCTGTACATTGGCAATGGGGACGGCGGCTTGTGGTATCTGAATACCGGGCAAGATCCCAGTACATTGCTGGGCAAAATTCTACGCATCGATGTAGAGTCGGGCGTTAAGCCATACAGTATCCCGGTAAGCAACCCGTTCACCGAGGTGGACGGCTACCGCGACGAAATCTGGGCGCTGGGTCTGCGCAACCCGTGGGGCCTTACATTTGATCGAGAGACCGGCGCGCTCTTTATTCCCGACGTGGGCAGCAGAGATCGCGAAGAAGTAAACTTTCAACCCGCATCCAGCGCCGGAGGCGAGAACTACGGCTGGCCCATTATGGAAGGCAGCATCTGTTTCCAATTTTGGCCCTGTGATGAGCGCGTGGACGGCTTGACCTCCCCGGTAGCCGAATACGATCATTCGCAGGGATGCGCAGTTGTGGGCGGCGTTGTCTATCGTGGAAGCACCTTTCCCCACTTGCAAGGTATATTCCTGTTTGCTGATTTCTGTCGTGGTCTGATCTGGGGATTGAAGCGTCCTGAACTGGAGTCCCACGATGTGTGGCAAAGTGAGTTGCTGCTAAACGCTGCTGTTCCAGTTAGTCACATCGGCGAAGACGAAGAGGGCAACGTCTATGTCTCCGGCTATTCAGACGGCGTTGTCTATATGATTACGGAACGATAGGCCATAGGCTTTTGCCATCCTGTCGCAATTCTCAGAACAGATTGCAATGCAAGATTGGGCGGCAGACGCCTTCTCAATCTCCAGGCCAGATCCTGGAGGTCGAGCCCAGACAGGTACAACCACTGCTTGACGCTTGCCGTTCACGATAGACCATGCTTGTTCTTTACCTCCTTAACGCCAATGTACTCATTAACGCGAATCGAGACTACTACCCTATCGCGAGGGTCCCGGAATTCTGGGAATGGTTATTGTAGATGAGTAGGCTCGGCCAGATCAAGATTCCTCAGGAGTTCTATGAGGAAGTTATCTTTTCCCGTCCTTTAAAGGATAAAGAAGATCCATGCGTCTAGTGGCTAAAGACCTACAATGATACGTTGGTGCTTGATGAAGAAGCTGTCGTGGAACTGGTAACCCATGTCACCGAGCACGGGTACGCCAGCGATTTAACCGATGAGGAAATAGTAGAATTAGGACGCGACCCATTCCTGGTCGCCTATGCTCTCATGGATATATAGATTAGGTGCGTTGTAACCACCGAGCATTCCAGACCAAGACGACGCCGGGCCAACCGCCAGTTGCCTGACGTGTGCAATGACTTCAACGTGCGCTGCATCAACACTTTCACGCTGATCCAGGAACTCGACTTCCGCACTGGCTGGAGAGGGCCGTCGTAACATCCCCCCAAGAATCCCCTATCGCCCAGCCACCCGTATCAACACTGTGCGGCGGCGCCAGGCTACGGTCTGGTTCAACAGCTGTCCCCTGATCCAACTCTCGATCTGCGCCACCTCGGTAGGCTGCATCCGTTCGGCCAGCCGCTCGGCATAGGATTTGCGCTCGCCAAGGGCCGGGCCGAACCAGCGCCGGATGTGCGCATCGGTAATACGCAGATCGGTATCGGTGTCGATCCGCTCCATAGAGATCCGCCCGGCTTGCGTTTCTGCGGGGAAGGCGGCGGAGAGGGCGGCCTGCAACGTGTCGTCGTCCCAGTTGACCAGCCCGTCGGCGGCATCGGTGTAGATCGACTCTTCGGCCGCGATCAGCCGCTCGGCCAACTCCGGTTGGAGCAGAGAGCGATCCCCCAAGGCGTATATTCTCTGCGTGTGTCTGGGGATTGTCTCGGCGAGGGCAAGCCAGCCGTCCGCGGCCAGGGATTTGGCCAGATGCGCCAGGGCAGCTTCTTTGTCGACGGAGCCGAGCAGGGCGTTGCGTCCGACTATCGCATCAAAACGGACTTCTTCAGCATCGAGCAGTTGCGCCAACTCGCCAATCCCCCCGTGCAGCACAATCGGCCGATCGACTTCGTCCAGGTTTTGCGCCTGCTCCTGCAGCGCACGGCGGTCGGCCTCGTTGAAGGCCAGCGCGTAAACACCGCCTTCGGGCGCGCGGCGCAGCGCCTCCCAGGTCAGCAGGCCGCTGCCGGCATTCACATCGAGCACAACACTGTGGCGTTCAAGGGGGCCGGCAGCCAGAATGCGGTCCCGCAGCGCGGCAGTCGCTTCGCCGGATTGGGCAATCGTGCGCTGAAGCCAGCGATCGCGGGCGGACTCCCCGGGTGCGAATGTCAGAATTTCCGGCGGCGCGCCAAAGCCTTCCAGCGTGGCGGCCAGCTGGGCCTCGCGATGCTGGGTGACGGCGACGCTGATCCGGGCCTCATACCCCTGTCCCGTCGGCTCGTAAAACACCTTGCCCTGCAGCGCGCTGGGGAGATACTGCTGCGCCACCCAATGGTCGCGGTACGCGTGCGGATAGAGATATCCGGCCCCGTGCCCAAACCCCTCGCTGTCGCGGTTGCCGTCGCGCAGATGATTGGGAACATCAGAATCAGGTTCATTGCGCACGGCATCGAGCGCGTCGAAAAATGCCAGGATCGAATTGGACTTTTCGGCGGTAGCCAGATAGAGCGCGGCCTGCGCCAGAGGAAAGTTGCCCTCCGGCAGCCCAACGCGGTCAAAGGCTTCGGCGCAAGCGTTGACCACCTGGACGGCTTGGGGGTCGGCCATGCCCACATCCTCGCTCGCCAGGATCAACATGCGCCGAAAGATATAGCGCGGCTCCTCGCCGGCGTAGATCATCTTCGCCAGCCAATACAGCGCCGCATCCGGATCGCTGCCGCGCAGACTCTTGATGAAGGCGCTGATCGTATCGAAGTGATAGTCGCCCTCTTTGTCATACAGCACGGCGCGGCGCTGAATCGACTCCTCGGCGATGGCGAGTGTGATGCGAACGACACCGGACGGGTCGGCGTCGGTGGTCTCGACTGCCAGCTCCAGCGCGTTGAGCAGGGCGCGGGCGTCGCCATTGGCTATAGAGACCAGATGATCGGTTGCCTCACTATCGATCTCAACGCGGCGGCCGCCGTAGCCGCGTTGGGGCGTGTTGAGGGCGGCCTGAATGATCTGGCGCAAATGCTCTTCGGTCAGGGTCTTCAGCTGAAAGATGCGGCTGCGGCTGACCAAAGCCTTGTTGACTTCAAAATAGGGGTTTTCGGTGGTGGCGCCGATGAAAGTTACCGTGCCGTTCTCCACCCAGGGCAGGAGGGCATCCTGCTGGGCCTTGTTGAAACGATGCACCTCATCAACAAAGAGGATTGTCCCCTGATCGTGGAGCGCCCAGCGTTCCTGGGCCTCCGCCACGGTTGCGCGAATGTCTTTGACGCCGGCCAATACAGCATTGAGCGCGGTGAAGTGGGCGGCCGTGGTGTTGGCGATCACCTGGGCCAGGGTCGTCTTGCCGGTGCCGGGCGGACCGTAGAAGATCAGGCTGCTGAGCCGGTCCGCCTGAATCGCCCGCCGCAGGAGCCGGCCCGGGCCTAGAATCGCTTCCTGGCCGATGAACTCATCGAGGGTGCGGGGGCGCATGCGCGCGGCGAGGGGCGCATTGGCATCGATCCGTTCGGCGCGAGCAGCTGCAAACAGATCATCCGCGGGTTTGCGTCCTTGGGTATAGGTCACCACAATGAAACTGACCTCACGTTGCAGGGCCCAGGCCATTCGCTTGCAATCTCTTCACTGCATCCGGTGTCAGAGGCGAAAAACCTCTATTTCGCGAACGAAGGCCGTGGATAAACTGTCCACATAGGGGGAAAAGTAGCACAATTGGGGATAAAACCGGGGATAACTCTGAAAAAAGTGGATAAAACTTGCTCATAACCCTGATTTTTCTTTATCCCCATTTCCTATAAGTTATGCCCAACCAGGTATAACTTTGGGGTGATCACTACATCTTGTATCGAGCATTTGTTCGGCGGATTTTCCTGTCCTGATCTTTCCTGCACTCCCCTCTGAAATATCCCCATTGGAATTACGCTCTTCGGGCGACCTCACTACTACATACAGGTATAGTTCTGTCATACCGCCATATATAGTTTGCCGGATTTACATATCCCCATTTCCCCAGTCCCTACGAAGTCATACTAAATTAATAACTAAACCATGAATGAAGAATTTCTTAATAAAAACATCAACCGGAATCAGTCAGGATGGATGTTGGTGGAAAGTGCGGCAGCGGATTCGAATAGCCGCCCCAGCCGTCAACAATAACATACGGGACAATGCGGATACCAAAATGAAAATGTTGCCCTGGTTGGGGCACTTTACTGAAATAGCCGAGCAGTTCACCGCGCTTCACACGTTGTCCTGCATCGACGACGAATTTTTGAAAGCGTGTGTAGAGAGACTCGCCCCATGGGTGGGAGATGCAGATGAAGCGGCCATATCGTTCGTGATCATTGCCGATTGTGGTGATGACGCCGTTGTCGGCCGCGATGATACTGTCGTTGGGGGCCAAGTCAAAGTCGACGCCATTGTGGCCGAGGAGCGCTTTGGCGCCGACGACAAAGCGGCGGTAGTATTCCGGGCGGGCCCCCCACTCCTGAACGACACGGCGTTGACCTTCAAATGGCGCTGTCAGGTAGACACCTTCCGGTTCGTAACATCCGTCTTCGATTGCGTCTCGAACAAAATCGAAAGACATCGGCAGGGAGTGGGTTTAACCGTTTCTCAAGTCGGTGTCTGGGCGTGATGGCTGCGTGTTATGGATTTGAGTACTGCGCCGGCGAAGGCAGACACCGTCCGCCCAAGAGCCTATGTCAAATTCGCTATTCGGATTCGACAACGGTTTCACAAAAAGGTATACTTGCCGGGTGTGCCCTTTTTCGTGCAGGACACAACACAGCCGGACATGAGAGGACTTCGAGTAGTATAGTTGTGTCCTCGGATATGACAAAAGAAAATTATGACAAGGATGAGACTGTTCGATGCCTATTTATGAAATTGCCTGCAAAGAGTGCGGGAATCAATACGAACGCATCGTGTCATTTTCCAGCACCGATCTTCCCGCTTGCCCGGCCTGTAGTTCGGTCGATGTCACCCGGCTTCTGAGCCAGCCGGCCATTCACTTCAAGGGCAGTGGATGGTACATCACCGATAGCAAAAAGGAAGACGAAAAGAAGAAGACCGCGGCACAGAAGTCCGAGAGCAATGGCTCTGCGCCGGACAAATCCGCAGAGAGTGAACCGAAGAGCGAGTCCAAGAGCGAAACCAAATCGGAAGCGAAGAGCAGTTCAACGAGCGAAAAGAGCGCCGCAAAAGAAGAAGGGTAGTTTTTGCCCGTTATGCTCGCGGCTGCCGCGGGCGAGAAAACAGGTCTACTTGCCGGCGCGGCCGTGCAACTGAAATCATATCGCGCGCATACAACGGAGTGGCAGCGCAAAGATGCACTCCTGTTTATCACAACACCCTTGCATGTTCAGTAAGGGTGTTTTTGTACTGTCAGGAGGGCCGCTGCGGGGAGGAGGGTCTGAACTTTGCGGAGCGAGTGCGCGTATTTCTGCCCGTATCTTTTCGCTGTCAGGGAGCCGCTTCCAACTTGTCGGCCAGAAGGGAAGCGAGAAAGGTGCGCTCCTGGTCGCCATCGAAGAGGATTTTGATCCGTCTTTCCACGCCCTCCCCGATCATTTCCGTAATTACACCGTCACCGAAATGCGTGTGGACGATGCGCTGCCCGCAAGCGAGTTGCGCGAGCGTGCGCTGTTGCGATTGGGTCGGCTGCGGTGTCTTGACGGCGGCCGCCACCTGCAACGCCGAAGCAATGTTCGCTTCCCGGTCCCGCCAGGCTTCTGCCAGAGTTCCAACCGTCTGTTCCGGATTCCTGGAAAGGGTGAAGCGCAGTTGATTGGCGCTTTGCACGGCCGCGGCCAGCGCATCCATGGAGACGCTCTTTTCGCGGCTGGTGCGGCCATCCATAGCTGTCAGACGGCTGGCGCGACTCAACACCGTCAAGAAGCGGTCCATCTGCTTGACCGGATCGTCAAACGGGTTGATCACAGCCAGTTGAATGCCGTGGAGTCGGCACAGTTCATCGCGTGTCTGGTCGCGCTGCTCATCTTCCAGCAGTTCCGAGTCGCCGCGGCGGCGCTGCCCTTTGCCCGTTATGCCGGAGAAGCGCACGGCGACGCCGATCGACTGGCACAGATAGTCCAGTTTGAGACGGCGGCGGGTCGCGGGGTTGATCAACCAGTCGGGGCTGATATTGGGCTGCAGGTCGGCGTCATTGAATACGCGAGCGAAAATTTCACGCCAAGCATTTACAGATAGATACGAGGATGCCATCGAATTTCTACCTTGGAAGCTTCCGGTTCAGAGTCTTTCGTGAGCGCTTGCGCGGCGACCGAAAGTTGACTACTGAAAATTGTACTGAGAAGATGGCATATTGTACAGAACCGTACCTGCAGGGCAAAAAATGGCAAGCGTTCACGAGCATCATCATTCACCGCTATGACGAAACCGGATAGTCGCAGTTCGCAGGCCCAGGGCGGCGAGGGAGGCGTGCGGGCGCTGGATAGCAAGGGGATCGCCAGCGCAGCGACGCTGGTTATTCTTCTGTTCATCCTCAGCCGGGGAACGGGCCTGCTGCGGGAGATGATTATCGGCGCCCGCTTCGGCACTTCCGCCGATCTGGATGCCTATCTGGCCGCTTTCCGCATCCCCGACCTGCTCTTTCAACTGGTTGCGGGGGGTGCGCTGGGCAGCGCGTTCATCCCCACCTTTGCCGCCGCCTGGACAGAGGACAGCCAACAGCAGGCATGGCTGCTGTTCAGCCGCGTTCTGAATCTGTTGACCCTGTTCCTCATCCTGCTGTGCGGGCTGGCGATGTTGTTTGCCGAACCGCTTGTCGCCGGGGTGATCGCGCCGGGATTCTCCGTCGAACAGCAGCGGCTGACCGCCTCGTTGATGCGCTGGATGCTGGCAAGCACGGTCGTCTTCGGCGCCAGCGGCCTGATTATGGGCGCGCTCAACGCGGTGCAGCATTTCCTGCTGCCGGCTGTTGCGCCGGTGCTTTACAACTGCGCCATTATCGCCGGCGCCTGGCTGCTGGCCCCGGCGGTGGGGATCCACGGCCTTGTGATCGGCGTGGCCGCCGGCGCCGTGCTGCACCTGCTTGTCCAACTGCCGGCTCTGCTGCGGCAGAACGTGCGCTACCGCTTAAGCTTAGGCGCCGGCGATGCGAAGGTGCGGGAGGTGGCGCGGCTGATGGGGCCGCGTGTGTTGGGGCTGCTCTTTGTGCAGCTCAACTTTCTGGTCAACACGAGCCTGGCCAGCGGTCTGCCGGATGGTAGCCTCAGCGCCCTTAACTATGCCTGGCTGCTGATGTTGCTGCCGCAGGGGATCTTTGCCCAGGCCGTGGCGACAGTTGCCTTCCCCACCTTCTCGGCGCAGGTGGCCGCTGGCAACCGCGCACAACTGCTGGAGACGCTCACCGGCCTGTTGCGGCTGATTCTCTTCCTCTCGATTCCGGCTGCGTTCCTGCTTTATGTGCTGGACGAACCGTTTGTCGAAATTCTCTTTCAGCGTGGGCGTTTCGACACCGCCAGCACGCAGGCGGTCGCTTACGCGCTGCGCTTTTTTGCCCTTGGGCTGGTGGCCCATGCCGTGGTCGAGATCGTGGTGCGGGTCTTTTACGCACTCCACGATACAGCCACGCCGGTGGTCGTTGGCGTCGCGACCATGGCGCTCAACATTCTCCTCAGCCTGGCCCTGATTGGCCGCTTGAGCTATGGCGGCCTGGCGCTGGCCAACAGCATCGCCACCGCGCTGGAGATGGTCGTTCTGCTGATTTTGCTGGGGCGTAAGGTGCGCTCATACGATCGAGAGGCAGGGCAGGAAACAACCCTGCAGGGCCTGCCCGTGCGCCAGCTGCTGACGAGCGGCGGTCGCTCGCTGCTGGCGTCCGCTGTCATGGCCGGCGCACTCCTCCTCGGTTTGGAACTTCTGCCAGGCGGCAGCGCCGTCTTCGGGATTCCGCTCGGCTGGGTGGCGGCGGTCGCCGGGGCCGGGCTTGGCGTCCTCGTCTATGCGCTTGCCAGTTATCTTCTGGGCGGCGCCGAGATCCGGCAGCTGACGGCGTTGGCGCGTCGGCGGGCGCAAACGTAAAGCTAACCGAACGCTAACGCAGTAGAGAGAAACTGCGGCGATACTGGATTCGTAATGGTACAATAGAAGCTCATTAAAAACTAAGCTTTTCGACCTGTGATTTGCGTGATTCGCTGCGGAAACTTTTCCCATCGGACAAGCCTGGTCGAGAACGGGTGAGATGAGGCATGGACGCTCTTACGATATCTCTGTATTTCAGCTTTCCCGGTCTTCTGCTGGCCTTTTTTGCGCAACTCATACTGCGTTCTGCATGGAATAAGTATTCCAAGGTGTCGTCCGAAATTAACGTGCCCGGCGCGCAGATAGCGCGCTACATTCTTGATTCGGGCGGGTTGGGGCATGTGAAGGTTGAAGAGACGCGAGGCTTCCTTTCCGATCACTACGACCCCTCCAAGAAAACCCTGCGCCTGAGCAGGCAGGTGTATCAGGGCAACAGTGTCGCCGCCATCGGCGTGGCTGCTCACGAAGTCGGGCACGCCCTGCAGGACAGTCAAAGCTACCGGCCTCTGGCCCTGCGCAGCAAGATGATTCTCAGCGTGCAGTACGGCAGTTGGCTGGGCCCGATTCTCTTTTCCATCGGGCTTGCCATTCCCTCAACCTGGGGGCGGATTTTGGCAATGGTCGGTCTGATACTTTTCAGCGGGACGGTTCTGTTTGCGCTGATCACACTGCCGGTTGAGTATGACGCCAGCAAGCGCGCCAAGCAGGCCCTTGTCGATCAGGAGCTCGTCATCAGCCAGCAGGAACTGAGCGGCGTCAGCATAGTTCTGAACGCCGCCGCCCTGACTTACGTGGCCGGGGCCGTCCAGGCCTTCATGGCACTGTTGCAATATCTCTATGTGTTCTTGATGCTTGACCGTAAACGTGACAAAAAGGAAAAGTCCGCTTGAGCGGCTCTACGGTTAGCCTGAATCGTACTTCTGTCTGCCCATGGGTGATTGACGTCGTGTCGTTATGAGGTATGGGAGACCAAATCGTTGAATAACCGGGGACGCAAACTCCGGTATGAACAAGAAGAGGTGAGTTCAGCCGGGTGACAGTGCCCTGTCAGGTGCGCGTCAGGAACGGAGCGCTGGGCTTGTGTAAACTTGAGACGTAGGTTTGGAAAGCAGTTCCGAGCCTGCGTCCGGCCAGATAACGAACGAATCGACCATAACCGGAGATTCGTCTGCTCGTTGAAAACTCTCTAAGAGGTGAGATATGTTTTTCTTCGATCCACTCTATTTCATCATCAGCCTGCCTGCCCTCGCGCTGGGCTTGTGGGCGCAGATGAAAGTCAAATCTACGTTCAAAAAGTATTCGCAGGTGTCCGCGGGGCGCGGCGCGGCCGGCGCGCAGGTGGCACGGCGCATCCTCGATTCCAACGGACTGGGCCACGTCAACGTCGAAGAGTCGCGCGGCTTCCTTTCCGACCACTATGACCCGAGGTCGAGGACGCTGCGCCTGAGCCCGCAGGTCTATCAAAGCGAAAGCGTGGCCGCGGTCGGCGTGGCCGCGCATGAGGCGGGCCACGCTATCCAGCACAGCACCAACTACGCCCCGCTTGCCCTGCGCAGCGTGATCGTTCCCGGCGTGCAGATCGGCAGCTGGCTGGGGCCGATCATCTTTATCATCGGCATGTTCATGGGCTCTGGGCTGGGGTTCACGATCTCGCTGGTGGGGCTGATCCTGTTCGCCGCGGTTGCGGTGTTTACGCTGGTGACGCTGCCGGTGGAGTTTAACGCGAGCAAGCGGGCCAAGGAGATCCTGGTGACGCAGGGGTTCGTGGCTCAGCACGAGATGAAGGGGGTCAACGCGGTGCTGGATGCGGCGGCGCTGACCTACGTTGCGGCTGCGATCCAGGCGATCACGACGCTAATGTACTATGCCTTCATACTGTTTGCCCGCAGCCGGGACTGAGCGGCCCGATTCCGTGCGTGGAAAAGATAAAGTGATGCGCGGCACCTGCATTCGCGCAAACGCGGCGCATCACTCTAAGGGAGCATGAAATATGTTTACAGGACAACAAAGCTCTGTGCGCTTCTTTCGCACGGGACAGCGAATGTCACAGCAGGTCGGCGGTTTCGGCCGCTGGCTGCTGGTCGTTCCGGGGCTGATACTGATTCTCTTTGGGGTTGCGATACTGCTATGGCCGGAGTTGTTGGCCTATATGGTGGCGGGGCTCTTCATCGCGATTGGCGTCAGCATCACCGGTTGGGGTTGGCGTTTCTCCCGACGACGGCGCAACACCGCGGCCGGCTGGGAAACTATCGACGAGTATTGAAATCAGCGACTTTCAGAAGCCGGTGATCAACTCCCTGCACGGGTTACTGACCACTGCTGTTTAGCCGTCGTCGACTTCGATGATGTGCTCTTCCTCGCCGGACCGCCACACACCGCTGCGATCGCCGACCGACCATTTCGAACGGATATGAATGAATCGGCTGCCCCGCCCTTTGCGCGGCTGCGCCGGCGGTCGCGGCGCGTTGCGGCTGAGCGCGTTGGCGGCCAGTGTCGGCAATTGTTTCTGCAGCAACTGCAACCCGGCCCGCAGCGCCAAGCCGGCCAGGCCGGCCGCAACCGGCAAACCCACTTTCGCCACCATCGCCGGCAGGTTGTTGCGGCTTTCAAGAGGGTAGCCGCCCTGCGTATTGTAGCCGCACCCGCCACAGTGGCGAGCCGTCATCGCCACATCCTGCCCGCAGTTGGGGCAAACCCGAAACACCTCGCTCATACCTGGTTCCTTTTCCTTGCAAATTGAGTGTCCTCAAGTATAGCATCCTTCCGGAGATCGGGATACTATATCAGCGTTCCGGCCCGTCGAGTTCTATGAGCTTGTTCGATTCACCCTCCAACTGCTCTCGCGCCCACGCGCAGACATCATCCTCATGGGTGAATAGGATCACTTGCGTGGACTCACTCACCGCCAGCAGCGTCTCTAGCAGGTCGCGTTTCCGCTGACTGTCGGAAGCGGCCACGGCATCATCATGGACATTCTGAATCTGCATGGCTGTACTCCCCTATCCCCAAGGTGGCGCCTGACGAAGCCGAACCGGTGAATACGCTGGGAAGACTCCCTGTAATCCGGGACACCCGAAGACTTCACAATCGGCCCATGGAACGAAGCAGCGCCCGTGCGTAGCCGACCACGTCCGCCTGTATGTTCTCGTCTAGCTCTCGGGTTATGAATCGTGCCGTCCCTATAGGCCCAGCCCCATCGTGGTGGCAGAAGTCCCGCTCAATCACCGACAGTGCTTCCTCGATGTGGGGATTAGGCTGGAGGGGAACGAGGCTCTCTGCAACATCGGGGACTCCAACCCCGCTCCATACGTAAATAAGATCGTAGGCGTCCTTGTTTTCTGCCCTGTTCCCAAAGGCGAGTGCCTTGAGCACGGTAAACGCGCCTGAGCCGCATACAGGTATTTCCCGGGTAGCCCATGCACCGGAAGGAAGGCGGCCAGACAACTCTATCCGGCACCTGTCTTTGAACGCTAATTCAAGTCCTGGCGTGATTATCGCGGCCAGATCAGATTCGAAGCGTCGAAGTTCACCCCCCTTATCCCTTGCCTCCACCGGAGGAATCAGGAAGTCTATGGTTACAGGATGGGGCGTCCCCGTAGTCCAAGTCTGCAATCTCTTATTGCCCTGTTCACTGACTGCCGGCTCGAATCCCGCGTCCCGTAACCTGCGGCCCAACTCTCGATAACGCTCGTGATTCAGAATGGCCAACGCTAGCCCCATGTCCAGGTCCATTGTGCCTACGTGAGGGTCCATGCCCAACGGCAAGTTTTCCTGGTCAACAAGGAGATATGGAACCAGTCCCCCAACCACTACAATCTCATCAAGCAAATCGTCCAGTTTGGTCGCCATGCAGAGGCATGTCCGGTGGACAGAAGCCACCTGCTCGATGCCGTACCCGTCTCTTGTCGATGGCTTAGAGATCATCGTTGCCTCGCAAAAAGAACCGTCTCCTCAGTTCTTCCGCAGCTTC
Organism: Caldilineaceae bacterium; assembly: GCA_963662575.1. Lineage (GTDB taxonomy): Bacteria > Chloroflexota > Anaerolineae > Caldilineales > Caldilineaceae > Bin5. Next base: position 1,402,133 of record OY759723.1, on the reverse strand, counting down.
CGATGCCCTTTCAGGATGGTCCTTCAGGTCGATAAAGGCTTGCACTGGATGAACGCAGCGTATTCCGTCGACAAGCTCAGCTCCGTCGAATACGCCCTCATCGTTGGGCACAACCAGCCAGGTGTTGGCCCCCCTTGCTTCTTCGCGGAAACCGAGCTCTTCCTTCAACTGTGCCGATGGCAGGGTTGAGAGATACACTGTGGAGAGACGGAATCCCGCGTAGCGTGTCCACAGCCACGCCGCGGGAAGCGCAGTCGCTGCGTAGGGCTCCTCAGCCCTCGACAGTATTTCGGATATGGCCTGAATCAGTTGATCGCCTCCCCTGGCCGCGATGTGGCCTCGTATGACATGATGCCGGTCAAATCGGTAATCTTCCCGCCAAGCAGCGAGCAGCGCGTTCGAGTCGGTGACGCGAACGCCGTCCTCCCCTCGATTCACAAGACCGGTTTCCAGAAGCTTCCCTACGATGCGACTCGTATGTCCCTCATCCAAACCCGTGCTGGAGGCAAGCGTGCGCTGCCTTACCGGCTTGTTGGTAGGCTCCATGAGCAGCCGTCGTGTAATCCGAGCCCCCTTTGGTCCGAATGCGCTCTCCGGTCGTCCCGGGCGACGGAAACAGTTCGGGTTGCCCAAGTTCTGATAAAAAATACCGGGCACGATGATGCGCGCGTTTCCTGACAGATCCAACCAGGGAAGTTCGGCCCGCTCGCATAATTCCTGCGCTGCTTCTCCCATGTATGGGACTGCCAGTAAGGGAACTACCTCTTGCGGGAGGCTATGTTTCAACATTTCCAATTGGCGAATCGCAGTAGCGACATGGCCAACAGATCCTGATCGCTTCCATTCCAATCCGAAGAAAAGACCTCCCGCAGCGAAGACAGCGTCCCACTGACCGCCGTCATCGCTGCGCTCAACAATGTGAGTGTCCTCCGCAAGCTCGGAGATACGGAAGATATCGGCAAGACGTTCAGCCGCCTGCCGGATAGCGATGGACTCGCGCGGAATCTGCATGGTTGCCTTTATACCACAGCTTGCGCATTTGCGCAAGTCAAACTATTTACGCAAGCTCCAGCCGCCATGGACATTCGTCCCCAAAAGCGTGCAGGGCCCATAGGATACAAGCTGTCCTTCAAGTCAGGCCCAGAACCATATCGCGCCGGAATAAGCTTCTCCGTGCACCTCCTCATCGTTTCGGATTCCCCCATGCCAACCATTCCGCCGCCCAACCAGAATCTGTAATCCAGATTATCCTGTTTTCAAAACCCCAGACTTATGCTAGATTGACCCGCACACCTATCCCACCCAGGAGAGCACCATGATCCACGACAAAACCAATCACACCTGCGACGGCGAACCCACCCTCACCGACTCGCAGGTGCTCGAATTTTGCCGCGACGGCCACCTGCTCCTGAAGGGCGTTGTGCCGGATGAGATCAACCGCCGCACCAGCGACTATCTGGAAGGCAAAATCCCGGCCAACCCCAGCTACATCCCCGACGGCATGACAGAGGCCGACCTCAAGCGCATCCGCGCCTCCCACGAGCCGAGCACCATCCTCCTCGAAGACTGGTTCGTTGAGCATGTGCTGCTCAATCCACATGTGGTCGGCGTCATGCGTTCGCTGCTGGGCCGCAACTTTGGCCTGCCCATCCTGACCAGCCATCACCATGTCGAGTGCCCCATGCCGTCCCAGGGCTGGCATCACGACGCCGACCACGTCTTCGGCCCCGAGCTCAACTTCGTCGAGGTCTTCTACTTCCCGCAGGATACCCCTGTCGAACTCGGGCCGACCGAACTCGTGCCCGGCACCCACATCATGCCCACCAAGCGCCCCAACGACGAGGGCGGCGTCTTTGCCGACGGCCCCGCTGGCACCATCGGCATTCACCACCAGAGCATCCTGCACCGCCGCGGCCTTTCCACCGCCAAGGGCACGCGCCACATGCTCAAGTACAACTACTGGCGCACAACGCCCCCGCAGCGCGACTGGATCATTGAGCCGGAGTTCGACCTCCAGGGCGCCTACTATGGCGGCCACAACCAGGCCCGTTACGTGGCGCACATGTTTTACTGGCTCTGCGGGCAGGGCGATTCCTTCCGCATCATCGGCGGCCAGGCCTGGCCGTGGACCAGCCCCAACCAGATCGGCCCCTCCTACGGCTTCGGCAGCGAGCGCGGCTACCAGCCCGACTGGCGCAAACATAACCAGGACGGCTACGCGGTCTGAGCAACGAGATGATCCACGACAAAGCCAATCACACCTTCGACGGTGAACCAACCCTGACCGACTCGCAGGTGCTCGAATTCTGCCGCGAGGGCCATCTGCTGCTGCGGGGCGCCGTGCCGGATGAGATCAACCGCCGCACCTGCGACTATCTGGAAGGCAAGATTCCGGCCAACCCCAGCTACATCCCGGACGGCATGACCGAGGCCGACCTCGAACAGATCCGCTTCTCCCACGCGCCCAGCACGATCTTCCTCGAGGACTGGTTTGTTGAGCACGTCCTGCTCAATCCACAGGTGGTCGGCATCATGCGCTCGTTGCTGGGCCGCAACGTCGGTCTGCCCGTCCTCGCCAGCCTCCATCGCGTCGAATGCCCCATGCCCGCGCAGCACTGGCACAACGACGCCGACCACATCTTCGGCCCCGAGCTCAACTTCGTCGAGGTCTTCTACTTTCCCCAGGATACACCCGTCGAACTGGGCCCGACAGAACTGGTGCCCGGCACTCACATCATGCCCACCAAACGCGCCGATGACGAGGGCGGCGTCTATGCCGACGGCCCCGCCGGCACCATCGGCATTCACCACCACAGTATCCTCCACCGCCGCGGCCTCTCCACCGCCACGGGCACGCGCCACATGCTCAAATACAACTACTGGCGCACCGTCCCGCCCCAGAGAGACTGGATCACCGAGCCCGACTTCGACTTCCAGCGCGCCTACTACGGCGGCCACGACCAGGCGCGCTACGTCGCCCACATGTTTTACTGGCTCTGCGGCAAGGGAGAAGAATACCGCATCATCGGCGGCCAGGCCTGGCCCTGGTCCCACCCCAGCCAGATCGGCCCCTCCTACGGCTTCGCCAGCGAGCGCGGCTATCTGCCGGACTGGCGCAAGCAAAACCGGGACGGCTACGCTTCTTAGGTTGTCAGTTTCTGGGTACCTGCTGAGGCACAGCAATTGCCCGACCCTGGGTGAGCCGAACAATAGTGTTTCTCATTGTCGTGGCCAAGTTCGAAGGTGAGCCAAACCGGCCAAGAGTCCGCCTACTTCTTCCCACATTCTCAGGTTCCGAGCGGAGCGCCCACTAAAAACGTAAGAACGAAAAACGTAACTACTTAGCCACAGTAGTTGACCAGCCAGTCATCCTTGGAACCATTCAGGCTCATGGTGACGCAACTGGTGTACAGCCGCCGCCATGCTCGCCAGCCGATACGTTGCGAAGAAGGCACACGGTCGGTGAGGCATGTTTTTGTAGGGGGGCGTTGCGGGGGCGCAGCCCCTGCACAAGGGAGGGCCGAAGGCCCGACCGCCCAAAATACAACAATGAGGGGAGAACGAACACCTTTGCTCCTCTCGTTCAGGGTTGCGAATCAGTTGCGGCTGAGTAGTTACCGATAAACTAGAAACTACGCCCCCCGCCCCGCCTCAATAACCCGTGCAACCAACCCGCCCGCCTGCATCGGACCCGTCAAATCCTCGTTCTGAAGCGCGGCCGGCGCCGCCCACAGCATCATATTCTGATAGTAGTCGGCCCCGAACGCGCGCTGGCCGGTGTCGGCGTCGCCGCGCACCGTGTTGGGCGCGTCCCAGGTATAGCCCCAGCGGCAGCTGATGTTCTCCAAGCAGCGCCGCAGCAGATCGCGGCCAAACGCCTGCTGACCGTTATACATGTAGGTCATCGCCAGCATGTACAGCTCCGGCGGGAAATAGCTGAATGTGCCGTAGCCGCCCACCTTGGCCGGCGCGCCCTCCGCGGTGGCATAGTTGACCGCGCCCGACTGGCTCAGCGCGCAGTTGTTCGCCGCCACCGTCTGCAGCGTCCTCTCCACCCGCGCCGGCGGAAACGCGCCCGCGACCCCGTGCCAGTCCGTCACCCACTGCCCGTCCAGCTGGTAGCCGAAGATCAGGTCGGACTTCTGCCCCGTCTCCGGTTCGTTGAAGTTGAGATAGTACTTGCCCGCCCACAGATGCTCCTCCAGCGCCGCCGCGCCGGCCTCCAGCCAGGCGTCGCAGCGGGCGCGGTAATCCTCGTCCCCCATCGCCGCGGCCATGCGCCGCATGATCTGCACCTGCGCCATGCGCACACCGCCGGCATGGGTCACGTAACCCTTCCAGCCCGGCTCCGGCGCCTCGAACCACTCCGTATCGCCCAGCCCGTGCGTATCGGTGCCCGGCGTCGGCATCGCCATCACCTGCGCCATGCCATAGGCCGGACGCAGATTCATCGAAAAGTCGTTGCAGCGCTTGAGCGAGTCCCAGAACTCGGCCAGCACCGCGTTGTCGCCCGATACCTGCCAGTAGCGGTCGACCATGATGACGTAGCAGGCCCCGTTCAGCACCGTCTGGTAGCCCACGTCCGGCGCGCTCAGGCCATAGCCGGGCCGGTTCGCCTCCTCCGTCGCCGTAATGCCTCCGAAGATCCACGGCGGCCGCCCGTCTTCAAACTGGTACGCCTTGTAGCCCCGCAGCGTCGACAGCGCCGCCTCCGGGAAGAAGTAGACTAGCGGGATGTTGCCGTAAAAGCTGCACGGCAGACACTCGATCTGCGGGCAGCCGCGCGGGCACTCGTTCAGCCCGAACAGCCCGTCCTCCTCCTCGCACCACGCCCCGATCGGCGGCTGCGCCTGGCCCCAGATGCTGCACTCCGGGACCAGATGCAGGTTGTTGATCAGCGCGTCCGCCAGCCAGCCCGGCACCTCCTCCGCGCCGTACAGGGCCTCCTGCCACGCGATCACCCGCTCCAGAAGCTGCTCGTGGTTGCCGGCCAGAAAACGGGCCGTAGACAGGGCATCCGGATAGTGGCGCGCGTACATATGCGTAAAAAGTTCAGTATCCTCGTGCGAGGGCGCGCCGCCCGCGCGCCAGTGCGGCGCATGCCAGGCCAGAACCACGCGCATCGTGCAGTCGGCGCCGGGGGCGAGGTCAAAGGGAATCGCCAGCGCCGCGCCGCTGTCCTGCGCAGAAGGCGTCGGCAGCCCGTCAGCGATGCGGCTCCACGCCCCCTTGTCCGCATCGAGCGCGCCCCCGTCTGTCACCGCCGCGTCCCCGTCCACCACGGCCAGCACATAGGCCATCTCCCAGGCATCGCCCTGCCGCCCGCTCTCCACCAGCACACCCGGCAGCGGGCCTGTCAATGATCGCCGCTGCACACCCTCCTGCGGCCCGAAGCCAGGAAAGTTGAATACCAGCGTCCCGCTCTGTGCAGTGTCCTCCGGGTTGCGCAGGCGGATCTCAAACACTGCGCCCGGCGCCATCGAAACCTCCGTGTCGCCGGGGATGAACGGCGACCAGGCCCGCACACCCACCTTGACCGGGGCCGCGCAGTTGAACTCCATGTCCACAATCGGATAGTGGCCCCAGTAGTCGATCGAGTCGGCGATCGCCGCGCCCGCAAGGCCGATCTCGTCAAACAGGGGCGCGTAATCGGTCGGCGGAAAGGTCACCGCGCTCTGGCTCGGCTGCGGCGTGTCCCGCTTGCCCAGCGTGTCCGAAACCAATATCCACGCGCCTTCCGCGCCGTCTTCGTCCTGACAGGCCAGCCCCAGCATCGGCAAATTCAGCAGCGCCCGCGGCTCTACCAAATGGTTGAAGATCGTGCTGTAGCCGTACATCCCGTTCGGCTCCACATCGATGCAGCCGGTATCCAGCCCGCCCAGCGGCATGCCGCACGTGGGCCGCGGCTCGCCGCGGTAAACGATGCCGGTGACGGGCTCCGCATAGCCGGCCGCCTCGAAAGTGCGCCAGCTGGCATGGAGCAGGTGGGGCGGAAAGAGTCGGTCGCTCATCGGGCTCTCCTCAGCGAATTGGGGCAGTAATTTATCTGCGGTAATAGCAACTCAACTATAGTCAATCCGCGACCATGAGCAAAGCGAGCGAAGGCGTCTCTCACTCCTCACTCTTCTCCACTCTCTTCTCGCTTTTGGGGTGTGGTCGGGATGTACGGCGATGTGGCCGAGGCTCGCTTACGTCAGCAGACGCTCCATCAGTTGGAAAAGACTGTTCTGAAACCCGCCGTCAATGACCAGCGAATGGCCGGTGATCGCGGCGGCGTCTTCCGATGCCAGAAAAACGGCCGCGGCCGCAACCTCCTCCGGCTGGACAAAGCGGTTCAAGGGAATCGTCTGCTCCCGTTTGGCGCGCATCTCCGCCGTCGGGTAGGAGTAGGCGGTCATCTCCGTCTCGGTCGTGCCGGGATGGATCGTGTTTACGCGGATATTGTGCTCGGCCCACTCCACCGCCATCACCTTGGACAACATGGCGACCGCCGCCTTGCTGGGGCCGTACGCCCCCCTGTTGTAATGCGCAGCAAGGCCGGAAACCGAACCGATGTTGATGATGTTGCCGCCGCCCTGCCCAATCATAAACTTTGCCGCGGCCTGGCTGCACAGGAAGGTGCCCTTCAGATTGGTGTCAATCACCCGATCCCAATCCTCCTCGCTCAGCTCCGCCATCGCCGACCTCAGCGTGATGCCGGCGACATTGGCCAGAATATCGATCCGTCCCAGTGTTTCGGCGGCTGTACGCATCAACTGCTCCACCTGGGAGCGGTTCGCGACATCCGCCCGGCAGGTCAGCGCCCTCCGCCCCAGGGCCTCAATCTCGCCCTGCACCAGGCGCGCTTTCTCGGCGGAAGCATGGTAACCAACCACCACGTCCGCGCCCTCACGGGCGAACGCAAGACTGACCGCCTTGCCGATCCCACGCGCCCCTCCGGTAATCACCGCGACTTTGTTCGCTAAACGCATTGCCTTCCCCACCCTTACCGAGACAATTGACTTGCTGAACGAGGCTGCCTCTCCTATTCACACTCTGGCCGCGCGCGCGAGCGCTTCATCAATGTGCCGCCGGATCACCTCCTTCAGCGGGGAAATCCGTACATTCAACTCCCGCTCGATGCGCCGGGTCGACCAGTTGTAAATATTGGGCTGGTCGGGCGCCGATTCGTCAAACGTGATGCTGGCATCGGGCAGGTGCGCCTGGATGGCGTCGGCCCACTCCTGTGCCGTAATCGCATAGGCCAGCGAATTGTAGACCGCGTGGTTCAGCTTCTCCTGCAAACAGAGTTCGGCAAACAGGTCCGCCGTATCGTCCACATGAATGATAAGCAGCTTCTGATCGCGGCGCGAGGGAATCGTGAACGGGTTGCCCGCGGCCAGCTCGTCGATACACTTGCTCTGCCAGGCAGAGAAGCCCTTCGTCCGCCCAGGCGCGGCCACGTTGGCGATGCGCAATCCGGGAATCTGCATGCCGTAGCGCTCCATGTATTTGGCCGCCATGAACTCATTCCACAATTTGTGCGCCATGTAGACCGTAACGGGGTAGCAGTGATCTTCCTCCGTAACCGGGCGGTCGCCAAATGAATCCTGCAGACCGTAGACGGCGATGGTCGAGGCGTAAACGACGCGTTGAATACCCATCAGCCGCGCCGCCTCGAATACGTTGTTCATGCCCATCTGGTTTACCCGCATCGCCAGTTGCAGCTTCTCCTCCGACTCCGGCGGCAGGATATAGGCGAGATTGACGATCCTTTCCACGTCGTACTTCCGGATCGCGGCGATGATGTCCTCGAAACGGGTAACGTCTGCCACGACGATCTCCACATTGTCGAGGTCGGCCACCGCGCTGTAATCGGGATAGAGATCGAAGCAGATAACGCGCTGGCCCAGGCTGTGCAGACGCCTGGTCAACCTTGAGCCGATCAGCCCGGTTCCGCCTAAAATCAGAATGGACACAATAGTTCCCTGACAGTGGGTTTCTTGTTCATGGCGTGTTAAGGAAGCACGGTGCGCGCCAGCTCGTCGAACTCCTCCAGCGTGAGGGACGCCTGCGTCTGCAAACGCTCCCGCAGCTTGTCCAGGATCGATTCAACGTCCTGCGAATTGTACCGATGCCCGGTCACGTCCAATCGGGCGCGCACCGCTTCGCCGTGGAGAGTCGTGCTGCCGAAGACGACCGTCCGCTCCTGCCCGATCACGTGCGGGTGGACGCCCTCCATTGCTTCCCACAGGCCCTTGACGATGCAGTAGACATGAAGTTCAGCCTCGTGAATGTAGGCGTTTTCCCCCACCAGCGGCTTATTGATCTGGCGCCTGAAACCTGTAACTTCCTCAACGAATTTGGACAATTCTGTCAGCTTCTCCAGGCGGATACCCGTGGAAAGGCCATAGTGCGTCTCCAGCGCGACGACGACCTCCTCCAGTTTGGTGAGGCCGCCTTTGTCACCCAGGCCGTTGACGACCAGATCGGCTGCTACCGCGCCTGCACCCACCGCGGTCAGCACATTGGCCGTGCCCAAACCGAGATCGTCATGGCAGTGGATCATCAGCGGCACGTCGACCAGATTACGTATCTTGCGCACAAGATGCTGCACGCCCGGCGGGCATCCGTAGCCGTCTTCGTAGAGGATCAGCAGGTCGATGCCGGCCCGCGCTGTGACCGAGTAAAACTCCTGCAGAATCTCCCACGGCGTGCGCGATACGTCGGGATGACCGTAGGCCACGCGCAGGCCGCAGCGCTTCGCATACTCGATCACTTCAACCGTGCGCGGGATCAGCGCCTCCCTGGCCGGGCCAAGCTCCATGACCTGCTCATCCGATGCCCAGATGAGGATCGGATGCTGGAGGACGTCGACCTGCGCCACTTCAAGCTCCTGGCATCGATCCACGTCCCTCTGCCAGTCCGCCGACCAGACGCGGGCAAAGCCGGTGATCGCCAATTCCGGGATCTCGCGCCTGATCAGTTTGGCTGTCTCGTAGTGGGCCTGCTGCGCGCCGACATAGCCGATATCAACCTGCTGCACGCCGGCCTCGTACAGCTTCTCGGCGATCAGCACTTTGTCTCGCGTCGACATCGACAGTCCGGGCGTCTCCTCGCCCTCGCGGATCGTGGTGTCGCGCACATAGAAGCGGTCGGGCAGATCGAGCGTGCCGCGCACCTCCTCGGTGTACATGTAGCGATCCAGACACCACTTGTCGGGCATGTAGTAGGGCCCAAACTCCGGCCTTGATTTGCTGGACATGGCGGTTCATTCTCCATCACTGGCAAAAGGGTGTTCGTAAATTCGTGGAAACTACTCGGCCACGACTAAATTGCGATCCTGAATGAGGCGAGCGAAGGTGATTGCTCTCTCCGCACTTCCTGTATATGGGCGGTCGGGCCTTCGGCCCTCCCTTGTGCAGGGGCTGCGCCCCCGCAACGCCCCCCTCCAAAACCATCCCTCATCGACCGTGTGTGCTCATTCCAGCCGTGCCGCTCCAGTAACGTGGCTGCCGCCAACCGAATACGCAATCAGATTGCCTGAATGGCGGCAGGGATAAAGGGCTGGTCAAGACAGGCACTGTATATGGCTTAGGAGTTACAAATCGTGCTAGAAAATGTGTGTAAACGTTCAACGACCGGGGCCCTCTATCGCAAGAGTTCGCCCAGAAGCCGCGTGATCCCCCCATGGACCAACCGTTCAGCCTGCGGTTGCGGCGGCAGCCAGGGTCGGTTCCGCGTTGGATGGCCCCATGACTCGTAGCCGCCGGCCGGTCCCAAATCATAGTCCTCTGCGGTCGCCACGTACCCTGTTATCCCGTTGGTGTGGCTGAAGACAAACGTATGCCGGAAGGGCGACACCGCGTCGGCGTACAGCTGGTACTCGGCAAACATCTCGCTAGTAAACGTGAGCAAACACAGCGCGTCGCCGACGGCCAGCGCGCGCATCGAAAGCGGATGAAACTGCCCTTCGCCGCTCTCGGCAACTGCCAGCAGTTCGCGAAAGCGCGTGCTGTCCGGATCCTCCGCCAGCGCCGCCCTGCATTCGGCTGCCGTCGGCGGCTCTTCCAGAGGAAGGGGTAGATTGAGCGAGCGCGCTCTGAGCGCGCCAGGCGCAACCGGCTGCGCGTTGGCCAGCGCCTGCGTGACGGCAAACGCCAGCGAGAGCCCGGCGGCTTCACACGCGCCGAAACCGCCGCGCAAAGGATGGCCGTTGATGTTGCCGCAACAGCCTTGCGCGAACATGAATACGCCCTCCGGCTCACCTTCTCTTGCCAGCAAGTCGCGCAAATGCCTGACCGCGTAGCCCGGAAAGTCCGGCCCGATCTCCTCGCTCAGCCAGTGGACGATCACGGGATGGGCGGCGTGCGAGAAGAGCACTGCAATCCGCCTGCCGTCCGCATCCTTCGCCTCGAGAACGTCCACCCACGGCACAATCGCGCCGTCGGGATTCGGCGCCATCACGATTTCGCCGTCCTGCATCAGGCGCCGGTTGTAGCCGATCTGCACAGGCGCGCGGCCCGCGTTCAGCACGCAAGGCCGCAGCGCATCATTGGCGCGCTGCACCAGCCCGGCAATGCAGTCGGACAGCCACTCGCCCGCCTCAGGCGTCATTTCGCGCCCGTCAACGCCCGGCGCATTGTGCGTCTGGGTTGTGGTTATGATGATGTTACCGCTTGGGATATCCGTTGTCCGCTCGATGCGCTGTACAAGCTCGTCCGCATATTCGACGCTGAACGTCCCCATATCTGTGGCAACGATGACGAGCCGGTCGTCATCTGCGCCTAGAACCAATACGCGCGCAAACAGGTCATCATAGACAGCCGGCCTGTCCTTCACGTTCGTAATGACCGCCTCAGCCGCGCCGGCCAGCATGGAAGCGGCGGGCTTCATCGCGTCACCACCGGCAGCAGAAGATGCGACGGATACTCGGCGCTGTGGTAGATGGTCTGGCTGGCCGGTTGGCTCGGCAGGTCCTCACCGACCGGCGCGCCCGTGTTCGGATTCAGATCATAGGCCGGATAGAGTGATGAGGTCACCGCCAGCTGAAGACGATGACCCGGCTGAAAGGCCATCGAAGTTGCCAAGAACTCAATTGTGTAGCGGTACACCCGGCCCGGGGTGATGGGGGAGGGGGCCGGACTGTCAATCTTGTCTGCCCCGGCGCGGTAAGAAGCGCGCATCACCGCCGAAGTCAACGGAATCGAGCTGCCGTCCGGCTGAAGGTCGCACAGCAACGCCACCCAGTCCGTATCGACGCAGTCGCTGGCCGCGTAAAGGGTGACAAAGGTCGTGCCGGTTACTTCCAATTCCTCTGTCAGCGGCGCGCTGGTGTAGGTCAGGACATCGGCGCGCTGCAGGGCGTGGCGATAGTCCATCGCCAGTACGTGCGAGTCCCTTATCGGATCGGGCGAATCCGCGTCTTCCACTGAGGGCACGGGATCTTCGGGATCGTATACATACCGGTCGCCGGCCTCCTCTCCGGGCGGCGTCCAATCCAGCGTCCCGTAGCCGCCCCCCTGCTCCGGTTGCCTGTCGGCTTCGGGCAATACATCCGCCACCCCGCCGCTGTGGAGATAGAGGGAAACCTGCTCCATTCCGCGCACGGGCCACGCACGCTCGTCCCGCCAGCGGTTGCGGCCCATGGTGAAAATCCTGACTTTGGCATCATCGCCCTGCCCGTTCTCCTCGCCCTTCAGCCAGTAGTCGAACCAGCGCAGATGAACCGCCCTGATGTCCAGCACCGCCTCTTGTGTGAACTCCAGATCGCCCAGGCGCGGCTGCGGATTGGCCGACCCGGCATGGTCCCACGGACCCACAAGCAACCACTGTTTGTCGGCCCCGGGTGAGCGGGCCGCCATCCCGCTGTACATGTACATTTCGCCCCACTGGCAGTTGTCAAACCAGCCGGTGATGTGCAATGCAGGCAGGTCAACCAGTTCAAAGTAGTCCTCGAACGACATCTGCTGCCAGTACTCGTCGTACGTGTTGCGCTCAAGCCACGTGCGCCAATAAGTGTTCGTGCGCCCGACCACCTTGTCGACATCCTTGAGCGGCCGCGTGCGGATCAGTTTGTTGAAGTTGTAAGGCGAGGCCACGCCCGGCTGATTCGAGGTCAGCGGCTCGAACGGGTAGTGCTGCATCGTGCGCCCGCCGGTCATGTTCAGCCAGCGGAACTGGAAAACGGGGAACTTCCCGTTCATATAGTTCTCATCGTGCATCCAACGCATGCCGCCGGTGACCGAAGTGACGACCGTGGTCAGGTGCGGCGGACGCTCACGCGCGGCAAGCCACTGCACGGTGCCGCCATACGACCCGCCCATCATGCCGATCTTGCCGTTCGACCAGGGCTGCTCCGCGATCCACTCGATCGTGTCGTAGCCGTCCTTCCCCTCATTCACGCGCGGCTCGAAGTGGCCTTCCGAATCGAATCGCCCGCGCGCATCCTGTAGCACCACCGCATACCCCCGCGCGCTGAAGAACTGGGCAGCTTCCACCGTGCGGGGCGCGATGTTGTCATAGGGGGTGCGCGCAAGAATGACCGGGTAGGCTTCCGTCGGCGCCGGCAGGTAGATATCGGTCGACAGTTTCACCCCGTCGCGCATCGGCACGGGCGTGTCCCACATAAAACGTATGTCGTCTGCCAAAACGCACCAATCCTTTGCTTGCGAATGTGCGACGAGGGGGAGAGCAGAGAGGGTTCCCTACCGGCTCCCCCCAGGTTGATGGGAGTAGATGTGCCCCGATATAAGCGTCTGAGGTTCGGGCAGCCTGGCAACCATAACGAACTGTATTCCGCGACGCTTCAGCGACATAATGATCAAAGGCGCCGCCTCGACCGTCGTCTTGTGAATGTCGTGGGTCAGGATGATCGCGCTCGCCGGCGACTCGATGATCCCGGCCGCCACGGCCAGCATATAGCCGTTGAACGCAGCATACTCCGGGTACAGACGCCGCGTCAACTAGCCGCTCAACGACCCCTCCAGCAGGCCACGCATGAACAGCTTGCCAAGCAGCAGATAGACCGCAATCGTGGGCACTGACGCGATCAGCGCGGCGGCCATCTGCAAGTTCCAGGGGATGACGCCCATGCTGGAAAAATTCTTGATGGCCACGGTAACCGGTGCCCTGGCCGGGTTGCCTAGCACAACCAGCGCCATCAGATACTCGTTCCAGATCCTTGTGCACTGCCACACACCCACCACCGCAAAGGTCGGCCCCGAAAGCGGTAAAATGATGCGGCGGTAGATGCCGAAAAAGTCGCAGCCGTCGATCTTCGACGCGTCCACCAGCTCATCCGGGACACTGGCATAGTACCTGTAAAACAGGAGCGACGTGATCGGTATGCCAAAGATGCAGTAGGCCATAATGAGGCCGTTCACCTTCCCGTAAAGGCCCATGAACTGCAGGACCCACACCAGTGGGATCAGGATCCCCTGGCCGGGCAGAAACATGCCGAACACGAACAGGAACAGAATCACATTCGAGCCGCGAAAGCCCCACTTGGCGAAAATATAGCCGTTGATCGAGCCCAGAAAAGTTGAAACAATGGCGCCCGGAATCGTGATGCGCACGCTGTTCCAGAAGTTGGAATCCATCTGATTCCACGCCGCGCGGAAGCTGCCCCAGTCGAGGCTCCTGGGCATATTCCAGATCTCGAATGAACTGATGTCTTCGAGCGGCTTCAGCCCGGTCAGGATCATCACATAGAAGGGCACCAGGTAGAAAGCGGCAAATGCAATCAGGACGGCATATTTGGTGCTGCCGACCAGGAGACGATTCAAACTCATTCTCTTTCCTCACGCAGAACGCTGAGCAGATAGGGCAGGACAACCGGGATGGACAAGAAGAGCATGAAGGTGGCGACCGCGGCGCCCAGGCCGAAGCGGCTGGAGCGAAAGGTCTGCTCGAACATATAAAAACCGAGCGTATCGGTCGCAAAGCCGGGGCCCGTGCCGATGATGCTGGGAATCTCGAAGTTGCCGATGGAGCCGGCGCCGGTCAGCACAATCACGGTATAGGTGACCGGCCGCAGCATGGGGATGTATACATGACGATAAAGCGCAATTGTGCCGGCGCCGTCGATGACCGCCGCCTCCCGCAACTCGTCGGGAATCGCCCGCAGGCCGGCGAGGTACAGGGCCATGACGAAACCGGAAAACTGCCACGCGCCCATAATCGTGATCGCCAGCATGCCCAGCTTGGGGTGCATGTACCAGAGGGGCCGGAAGTTCTCGAATCCCAGGTTGGCAATCAGCAGATTGATCCCCGCCGCCGGCACCTGCAGCCAGCGCCAAGCCGTCCCGCTGACCACCGCCGAGACGGCAAACGGCATCAAAAAGACGGTCCGAAAAAACGCTTCGCCCCTGATCCGCTCATTGAGAAGCGCGGCGAGCAGAAAGCCGATGAGGATGCACTGCGACATGTAGCCGACCGCAAAGAGGACGAGGTTGCGCAGGTCGATGTGGAAGCGGGGATCGTTGACCAGACGCTGCCAGTTCTTCAGCCCGGCAAAGGAGAGGTCGAGCGTTGGGCGGTCCCAGTTTGAGACCGAGATGTACAGCGTCCAGCCCATGAAGATGTAGATGAACACGGCCACGGCGATGATGGACGGGGCCAACACCAGGATCGCGACCTTGCGGTCGTCGCGGAGCCACTTTGGCAGCAGCGCCGGAAGCGACTTTGCCCTTGCGGAAAGTTCGGATTGCATGGTCCGATTCAGGTACTTGAATGGGAAGGCGGAAAGCGGATAGAATTGGCGCCTATCCGCTTTCCGTGCGAAGCCTGCGAATCAGTTACTCGCCAATGCCGGAGTCTCTGGCGGCCTGAATCAACTCCTCCTGCGCGCGGGCAACGTCGCCGTGCCCGGTCAGCATGTTGTTCACAATGTTGCCGAGGTCGGTCACAAAGCTCTGTCGCACCAGACCGCCGATGAACGGCAGCAGTTCATGCGTCTGCCAGGCGTCCATCGACTCGCGCAAGTACTCGTCGTAGAGGCCCACGTCTCCGTCCGTGCGCACCGGAATCGAGCCTTTGAGGGGATTGAAGGCGTCCTGTCCATCCCGCGATGCCACGACCTTCAGCCAGGCGATGGCATTGTCGCGGTTGGGCGCATTCTTGGGCAAACCGAAGGAGTCGGCCACCCAGACATATTTGTCCTGATGATTCGGGATGTCAGCCCATCCGACCAACTCTTCGATCCCTTCCGACTTGATGAAGCCCCAGAACCAGTCGCCCATCAGAATAATAGCCGGGGTCTCGTCGTAGTCGGCGGCAAAGCGCTCCACCTGGTCGCCCCAACCGACCTCCAGCCAGTCGCCGGAGGCGTACTCCATCGCCCGCATGTGAAGCGCCAGCGCCTCCGCGACTTCGGGCGCATCCCAACCGACCGAACCGTCGAACAGGCCGAGATAGGTCTCGCCGTCGGTCACGCTGTTGAGGAAGTAGTTGTAGGTGTGGAAGGCCAACGCCCCCAGAGACGCCCCTCCGATGGCCGGGATACCGGCTTCCTTCAACTGTTCCGCCACAACGAAGAACTCGTCCCAGTTTGTGGGCGGCTCGGTGATGCCGGCGGCCTCAAACCTGTCGAGTCGATACCACATGATGTTCTGGCGATGGATGTTCACCGGCACGACATAGGGCGTCCCTTCGTAGGAGACGTTGTCGATCACCGACTGCGGGAACACGTCATATAGCCCCTCTTCCGAATAGAGGAAATCCAGCCCCTCCATTCTGCCGGGCACGACGTGATCCTCGACGACGCCCACGCCGGCCCAGACCTGGAACGAGTCCGGCGGCTCGCCGCCCAACATGCGCGTCTCCAACACTGTCCTCATGTTGACGCCGTCGCCCCCGCCGATTGCTGCGTTGTCGAACTCGACACTGGGATAGCGTGCGTTGAAGACCTCGATGATGGCGTTGAGGCCGGCCAACTCGCCGCCACCGCTCCACCAGGAGAATACCTCTACCGCGCCGCTCGGGTCGGCGGCCTCCATCGGCATGTCTGCCGCCGACTCGGTTGCGACCGGCTGGCAGGCGGCCAAGGCCAATGACACAATGATGAGTAGAACCAGGCAAAAATGTTTCATCGTTCCTTTCCTTCTTGTGAGTGGTTGATGACCAGACAAGCTCGGCTGTATCGTGTCAATAAAATTAAATTTCTTTGTTTCGCGTGGGGCTATTATAGCATTAGGGTCTCATGTCAACAATCGCGAAAAAAGTATCAACGTCCTGACGGCGAAACCTGACGCAGCGTGAATGGGGGCGTAAGATTTCGCGGATGCTGCCTTTCTGTCGACTGGGAATGTGGGGAATCGAGTTCGCCCTTTTGGATCTGCGCTTACTCTCTACTTGCTTGGTGGGGGCAGAGTTATGTTCGCTACTTGTTTAGCGAGGTACGCCACCAGCCAGGAGCATTGAGTGTTTGACCAGGATAGGCTAAACGAAGTCATTCGACCTGCTCATCATCAAGGGGGGGAGACGCGCTCGACCTCATGGGCCAGATTTACGAGAGGCTGTACGGGGTGGGCGCCGCGGTCGACGCAACGTAGTTTCGTCGGCGGATGTGGATCGCTACAAGGACAGCCATGCTCTTATTGTTGAACCTGCGCTGCGAGAGCGGTGGGTAGTCTATGAAGCCAACCGAGCGGTTTCCGCCCGATGACCCAAGAGAGTGGCTGAACCGCGCCAAGAGCGATTTGACTCTGGAAGTACATCCAATTGACGCCTATCTGACCGAAACACAACAAACGTCAACGAGACCTAAAAACGCAAACCATTACAATTGGAGGGCTTACATGAATCAGAGGTCTGGACCGGGCGCGCCCAGCTCGGCGGACAGCTGCGCGGCAACCTGCATGACGGTCTGGGCGAAGTGGGGCAACTGCTCATGCGTAATGCGCGTGGTCGGTCCGGAGATGCCGAGGGCCGCGATCACCTGTTGGCGATGATCATGGATTGGCGCCGCGATGCAGCGCACGCCGGCAAAGGTTTCCTCATCGTCGACCGCATAGCCGTCGGTGCGCACGGTTCCCAGATGGCGCTTGAGGAGCGAAGGCTCGGTAATCGTCTTGGCTGTGTAGGTGGTCAGAGGCGCGCTCGCGACCCACTCGGCAGTGACTGCATCCGGCTGCGCTGCCAGCAGCGCCTTGCCCAGCGCCGAACAGTGCAGCGGGCGGCTCGTGCCCAGGGCGAAATTCACGCTCAGCGCGGCCTGCCCCGGCTTGTGGGCGATGTAGATCACATTATTGGCCTGCCGCACGCCCAGGTTGGCCGTCTCGCCGCTCTGTTCCCGCAGTTTCGTGAGGAAGTCCCCCGCAACGTCCGGCCAATCCAACAACGTCGCCACCTTGCCATAGAGTTGGAAGAATTTGGTCGGGTTGGAGGTGAACTCGCGCGTGCGTTCATCCTGCAGCAGATAGCCCTTCGCCATCAACGTATAGAGCAAACGATAGGCCGTACTGCGGTCGATTCCGAGCGCCTCCGCCACGTGGGATGGGCGGACGCTGCCGTCCAGCGCCATCTCCAGCGCCGCCAGCCCCCGCTCCAGCGACTGTACCAACTGTTGCCCCCGTTTTCGTTGCATATCACTCCTTAGGCGTTGCGTAATTCGCACATGCAGCGTATCTTGTATACCATATACGCTTTACTGTCAATCGTGAAATCGGCGCGGGTGCGTCCCGGATTCCTGTATGCTTCCTCTGGGATCGCGAGCGTCTCATCCGCACCCGGCACAGAAGATCCGGTGCGGTGAGCAGGCCCCCAAAGCCTTGGGGGGCACCCCGCCGAGAAGCTCTGCAGATCTTGACAGTCGGGCTGGAACCCTTACAGCGTCACCATGTCAGTGGCGACGTGCCGCGATGCCATTGATAGGCCTTAAGCTAGGTTGTGGCGCCAACAGACGCGCTCCGGTGAAAACTGACCCATGAACAACATGCACGAAGCTAATCGGCGTCACTGGGATGGCGCAGCCAAGGTGTGGGAGAGTCTTCGAGACGAAGACGGACTGTGGCAACGTTGCGCTAACGAGCCAGAGCTTGCTTTTGCAGGTGGTGCATTTGGGCTAATGCTGGAGGTCGTCGGTAGCATGTTGGGCAAGGACGTGTGCATCATTGGGAGTGGTGACAACTATGTTGCGTTTGCCCTTTCGGGTATGGGCGCCAATGTCGTATCGATAGATATTTCTGCGCGGCAACTGGAGGTAGCTGCCAAACGAGCGCATCAGTTGAAGCTACCCATTACCTTTGTGCAAGCCGACGCAGCCGACCTAAAATCTATAGGAGACTCGGGGTTCGATCTGGTCTTTTCCTCCAATGGTTTTTTCGTTTGGATTGCAGACCTGCAAGCGGTGTTCGATGAGATCTACCGCATCCTGCGCCCCGGTGGACATTATGTGTTCTATGATGTTCATCCTTTTCAGCGGCCTTGGAAGAACCAGACGAGACCAATAGAGGTTGCGAAGCTCTACTGGGAAACAGGGCCGTTTGCAGATGAGACGAGTGGCACGTTTGAGTTCAATTGGACACTGGCGGACATATTCAATTCGTTGGCGACTTCGGGATTCATCTTGCGGCACATGCTGGAGCAATCCGCCGAGGATTCGAGATTCTGGCAGGACGCTTCCTATCTGCCCGAGACTGACGAGACTATGTCGGACTGGGTAGATAACCCT
Source organism: Caldilineaceae bacterium (assembly GCA_963662575.1). Classification (GTDB taxonomy): domain Bacteria; phylum Chloroflexota; class Anaerolineae; order Caldilineales; family Caldilineaceae; genus Bin5. Next base: position 1,383,481 of record OY759723.1, on the reverse strand, counting down.
CGGGCAGCTCTGCCGGCGTGGCTTGCGGCAGCTCTGCAGAGACCCCAAATGAGATAGTTGCACATCGTTAGACAAGACACTGCCTGGACGATGTACGACGCGCATACCGGAGACATCTACCGGTGCGCGCACTGTGTCGCTCATTGATCTGTGCTTCATCGGGCTGCTTCTCGTGCGATCTACCGAGGGGGAATCACCGGTGAAGGGGCTGACATAAGTTTCCTGGTAGACATTGTCTGAATCAGGATTTGGGGATTTACGGGATTCTTGCGATCGGCTGATGCTTGTTCAGCGGATCTCTTATGGTCGATTGAAAGGGCTGAGTGTGAAGGCCCAATAATCTGGGATGCTCCCGGAAGACTAGCAGAGTGCAGAGGCTACTGAGATACTGTAGAATACCGGCAATCCAGGAGGGACCCATGTATTTCACAGTCGACCTTCTTGAAAGCATCCTCGAGGGCGACATCGGAGCCACAGTTACCGTCTCAGTCCCGCTCGCGCTTGCGATCTGGTGGATCATACGCACCTACATTCAGCCCGCCAGACGGTGGAAGCCGCCCTCAGGTCCGAAAGAGCGCACCCACTTCTACCGGAGAAAGAAAGTCACGGCGCAGAAAAAACCGCCCGATGCCGGGCCCTAGCGCCCAGGCGGAAGAGGCGCTCGTCGACGCAAAAACAGGCAGCAGTTTCAAGGACGTCTTCAGCAAGGAAGAACTACGACATGGCAACGGTTGAACTTATTTGGCAGAACGTTTCCACCATCGGCGGAGACGAAATTCATCGCTGTGAAGTCAAGGCCCGGAACGGCAAGGACGCGTTGTGCATGGAGGTGCACGGGGGGAAACTGACGGGCGGAGTACACATCGTTACTGCCTACTACTGGTTAGAAGACAGCCAGCGTTCCATACCACTCTACCCCTATGGGACATCCGGCAGTCTCGATGACGCGAGGACGGCGCTGACGGCGTGGTATTTTGACAACGCGCCGACTTTGCTAGCGACGCTGGCCGGGTGAGGGCGGGGACTGGGTTCTTAGTCTCAATCGGCGGGCCGAAGCCCGCCTACCAGTACATGACCGACCGCAAGGACGAACGGGCACATTCGTCAAGGGTAAGCCGGGGTTCATCGACGGCAACGGGCGCCGCTCAATCGATATCTGGTCGCACGGCGGCTACTGTTTCTGAGTGTCTTTCTCCTCTCCCACGTCGGCGAAATTCGTAATCGTTACCTCGCCTTCGGGAAAGTCGGCGACGATCTTCAGTTTGCCCCCAACAGCCTCAATGTAAGAACGGAGACTGGAGATGTACACGTCTGCCCGCTGCTCCAGTTTGGAGATCGCGGGTTGGTTCACCTCCAGTATCTGCGCCAGCTCCTGCTGGGTCAGCGCCCGCGCCCGGCGCAGCTCATGCAAAGGCATCTCCGCCAACAACTCCCTCTTTGTCTCGTCAATGCGACGCCGGCGCTCCGGCGAGAACCCCTTGGTCAACTCGCTGAACGAATGGCGTCCACTCATTCTATCAAGCCCTCCCTTCTCAATTCCTCCAGATGTTCATCGTAGAGGTGATCGGCGACCGGCACATATTCTTCGTAGAACCGATCGTTACCGCTCTTGTCTCCGCCGATAAGCAGTATGGACGTTCGCTTGGGGTCGAAGGCGTAAAAGACTCGTAAGGGCCTGCCGCCGCTCTGCGTTCGAAGCTCGCGCATAACCCCGTGGCGTGAACTTCCAACGTCCGGGGAGTAGGGATACGGCAACTCAGGACCATACGCCATCAACAGTTCGACCCTGGCCACCACGTCGTCCTGCTGCCTCTCTGAAAGTGTCTGCCACCACTGCCCAAACTCGTCCGTGTACTCGACCTCACTAAGACATGAATGAAATATATTCCTAATAAGGAATATTATGGAAATAGAGTCCAGACACAGCGCCTGCGTTGACCGCCGCGGCGGAGAGTCCGCCCCAGACAGATATTTGACGGATCGTGGAGGCTCAGCACATCATGGTTGACAGGCACAACGCAGAGCAGCCGGGGTTTGATTCAAGCGGAAGGAGAACAGAGATGCCAAACGGACCAGAACAAAGAGCATGGGAGCGTGGCGAGACCCAACGCACAATTGATCTTATCAGACAGGAATTGGCAGAAGTAAGGGGAGAAGTGAGCGTCGATGACTTCCAATCAGTGGTATCATCTGCTGCGAAGGAAGGCATGGAACTTCACTCGTGGAATATTGCGCCCAGCGGAAGGATTATAGCACTGTTCTATCCCGCAACTGACGAGGCCCTAGATCGACAAAGAAAGGGAAGTACATAAGCGCATAGGAGCGTCCAATACGGGGCCTGGAAGATTCGACACCCCCACCTACTCACACACCACCCCACCCCCGTCCGGATCCCGCATATACGGATAAGCCGGATCATCGCTACGCACAGGCGCGATGCCGAAGTTTGGTCCCCTGCGAACGCCAACGCCGCGTGCCCAATGCCCCACGCCGTAAGGTATAGTCCCAAGGGTCAAGAGACCGCATCAGAACGCCTACAGCGCGGCCAGCGGCAACGTTAACAGGTCGATGGTAAGAATGATTCGGGAGAAGTATTTCCTTCGTTACTCCTCCTCATCAGGAGTCGTCCAAACGCCGATCGGCGCCAGTCTTGGATCGGCTGTTTCTGAAATGTGAAATATGTAGGCGGACGACACGTCGGACAGAACGACATCTATGCTGTCCCTGGACTCAAGCGTGAAGGACGTTGCTGTGATGACAGGCTTTCCCTGAACGAAGACATGGTGCACAGTGAACACCTGATCCGACCTCATATCATTTGATATACGGAGCAGGGGTGCACTGTCGGTTAAGTCCAAGCCTTGAAAGAATTCATCTTTCAGCAGTTCGTCGAGATCATGCAAAGATGGGGGGTTGGCTCGGATTAGAACGCCCCGCTCTTCACTTTCGTCGTCCGCATCCCATCTGATGAATTCTACCGCGCCTTCGATCTTTTTCTTGCCAGGGTCAATCATACGAAGGGAGACGTCCATCTCGTATTCTACTGAATCCTGAAAATCTCCCTCTACGCACTTCACGAACTCCATATCTTTGAAGTCCTTGCTCTTCCGAAAGACCCTGTCATAGCGCGTCTTATACTCTTCGCATTCATCCATTGATGTAAGTGGAAGATTGAAGACGATTTTGTTAGTCAAATCCCCATCGGACAGATCGTCCAGATCACGGAAGAAAAGCTCACTCTTCATTTTTGTGGAGCACCCCGCTACCACGAATAGTAGAGCGACGGCGATGATGACTCGAGTTACACGTTTCATTTGGGGGATTCTCCTTTTATATAGGGCTGATTCCACTCGATCACCATGACGGTGGGCGCGTTCTTTCTTCGGGCGGGCGCTGGTCAGCGGCTGAAATATCCAGGCGATCAGCAGCCGCACCAGATCATAGAAAAGAATGGTCCCGATTCTGTTCACGTTGGCACCTCCTTCGGGGTACGGTTGTTCCCCGCGCGCGCGCGTCGACGACAAAGGGCGCCGCGACGTCCCGGAAGAACGTTTGTCGTTTGTACCGCAATGGGATTGTGCTACACTGTGAGGTATCCTTGAGTCTCGTCTCACGGATCACGGCCCGTGCTGTTGCGCCAGCGACGGGCCTTTTTCGTACCTTACCGCAGACTTTACCACACCCCTGACCCATTTTCAATGGTTAGCGAAAAAGTTCCCGAAAGAGGTTCCTTTCAGAGGAATTCGGGTCCGAAACAGGTTTTTCCGTGATATTACATATGTGGAGAGTAAGCTATTTCGCGGCCCCAAATGACCCGGCTGCGCTGCGGTCAATCGCGTCGTGCTGGCGCAGATAGAGGCAGATGCAGCGGGGATTCAGATTAACGCCCCGGCCCGTACAACTCGTTTCGTCGATGGCAACCTGGGCAGCTGCCAGATCACGATGAAATGCCTGCCCAAGCTATAGGGCGTCACAAGTACACCTACTCACACACCACCCCGTCCCCGTCCGGATCCCGCATATACTGATACGCCGGATGATCACTCCGCACCGGCGCAATGCCGCCTCGGCGCTCAGAGCGCTGCCGCAGATACGCCGCGCTGCAGGCGCCGCCTGGCTGCAGCGGGTTCCTCTTTGTGAACGGCGGCGCTTCGTTTTCAGCGAGCGCCGGCTTGGCTGTCGATATTCTCTCGCGATCAGAAAGGAAGCTGACGTGAACTACCCAGGTCAGACCGCCACTTCCGGGTCAAACATGCGACGGTATTCGGATATGGCGTAACGGTCGGTCATGCCCGCGATGTGATCGCAGACGACGCGGTGGAGACCTCTGCCGGTTTCCGTAATGATTGCCAGCGTTTGCGCCGGCAGGAGCGCCGGCTCGTCGATAAAGGACGAGAAGAGGGAACGGACGATCAGATCGGCCTTGGCCTGCATCCGCATCACGCGATGGTGCCTGTACAGGTAATCGTACAGAAAACGCCTCAGCTCGCGGTTCTCTTCCTCAACCTCTGCCGAATAGCCGGCCATATTGTCCGCCTGCGAGCGCAGACCGGCCAAGTCCTGCACGCCCGCGGCCTCGATGTTTGCCTCGGTCGCCTGGATGACGTCGCCGATCTCGGTGTCAACCAGCTTGCGAATGAACCGGTGATGTTCCAGCGGCTCCGTCAAATCGATCGACGCGGCCGTCTCGCCCAGCGCGTCGAGCACGCGACGGCTGATTCCGAGTTTCAGAAACTCGTCAGGGGGCAGCATGCCGGCCCGCAGGCCGTCATCGGCATCACTCGTGCTGTAGGCGATCTCGTCGGCCAGATTGCTCAGCTGGCACTCAAGCGTGCCCCTTTCATCCGGGTTGTACTCCCTGGCATCGGCGACGTCGTGTTCGGTGTCGTGCTTGACTATGCCTTCACGCACCTCATACGCCAGGTTGAACCCCGGAAAATCGGGATAGCGCCTTTCCAGTTTGGTGATGATGCGATAGGTCTGCTTCTGGTGGTCGTAGCCGCCGTGATCCCGCATCAGCTCATCCAGGGTCCATTCGCCCCGGTGGCCGAACGGAGAATGGCCCAGGTCGTGAGACAGACAGATCGCCTCGGTCAGGTCTTCGTTGCAGGACAGCGCGCGGGCCAACGTGCGCCCGAGCTGCGCGACCTCGATCGTGTGGGTGAGCCGGTTGCGGTAGTTGTCGCCTTCGTTGTAGACGAAAACCTGCGTCTTGTACTGGAGACGGCGAAAAGCGGTCGTGTGGACGATCCGGTCGCGGTCCCTCTGGTAGATGGTGCGATACGGGTGTTCGGCGGCCGGATAGGCCCGGCCGCGGCTGTCGCAGCTGCGCATCGCATAGGGGGCTAACTCCCGACTTTCCCGCTGCTCCAATGTCTCTCGCGTTAAGGGCATTTCATTCCTCCCGGGGATGGAAAGAGGCGGTTGCAGGGCCGTGATTCAGCCGCTATCGTCTCCTGATATCGAAGTGATCGCCAAGCCGCATTGTATCCGAATTGCACATATGTTCCAAAGCCGGCTGTAGTGTCCTGACCGACTGTGATTCGTGTGATTAACACCGCTTGGCTTGCTTAGCTGGCTGGCCGCAGTAATCACAATAATCCATTGAAATCACATTAATCACAGTCCCACCGACCACTGCTGTTACGCGAAGGCGAGCGGTTGGAAGCGGGGATCGGTGATCAGGGTGTAGCCGTTGGCTGAGGGGTCAACCTAGTCGTCGAGGCGGCTGGTGGGGAACTCGGTCAGCTCGTTGACGTAAGCGCCGTTTCAACCGGCGCGCTCTGGTTTGCTTTTGCGCTCCTTGACCGGCCCGATGAGGTAGCCGGGGAGCACGCATTCGCGGAAGTGGTCGACCTGGCCCATGTCGTCGGGCAGGCCGATGATGACGCCGTCGCGTGCGGCGGTGTTCCTGTTCTTGCGGTCAATCGCGTCGTGCTGCCGCAGACTGAGGTAGATACGGCGGGGAATGAGATTAACGCACCGGCATCCGCACAACTCGTTTCGCTGATGGCGACCTGGGCAGCTGCCAGACCACGATGAAATGCCTACCCAAGCTATATGGCGTCACAAGTACACCTACTCACACACCACCCCATCCCCGTCCGGATCCCGCATATACTGATACGCCGGATGATCGCTGCGCACCGGCGCGATGCCGTGCCGCCGCGCCTCGGCGCAGGTGATGCGCCCGTTGCCGTTATCATCGTACAACTCCAGCGGATCGCCCTCCACCTGCGGCCCTGACTGCTGCTCGGTTTCTGAACTGGGCGTGACCTCTTCAGCGACCGCAGGCGCTTCTTCCGCCGCGGCGACGATCTCCATGGCGACGGAAGGACAGGACTCAAGCACCGCCAGCGCCGCCTCCGCCTCGCGGGCATCCATCGACAGACCGTAGCGCCGCTTGACGGCAACGACCCGGTTGACATACCAGCAACGGTTCAGCTCCGGCAGCCATTCAGCCACATCCTTGGCCACCTTCTGGTCCCGGTTCACTGCAGGAGAAGCAAAGGTCAGGTTGAGCGGGTCGCTGGCGAACGCCAGGCGCGTGAAGATATCGGCCGCGCACAGACCGCTGTCGTGCGCTTCACTGCGGGCGACGATATGCTCGATGTCGACGTCTTCCCCCCAGGCGAACGTCTCGCCGGTGTACGGGCTGTAGAAGCTGCCCTCCATCTCCGCCATGATCTGCGCTTCCAAACTCTGCGGATAGCGGTAATCGTCCGACTCGTACTGCGTGCAACGGTTTTCCTCGAGTATGGGGATGCCCGCCAGCCAGTTCGACGACGCGGCCGCGGCTTCCAGCGCGGCCACGCGCTCCGTCAGCTGCTCCTGATCGGCCGTGAGCAGTGTGAACTTCTCCGCCAGCCCATCGAGGGTCAGCACGCCCTGGGCCCGCAGCCGCGACGCGCCGAGAACGACCACGATCGTCAACACCACCGCGATTCCAACGCTTATCTTGCCTTTCATACTCTATCCCTGGGCCGAGAACAGGCCGCTATTGCGTGATTTTGTCCCTTTCTGAACGCCAGCGCCCGCAATTGTAACCGTTTTTGGTCACTTTATGGCAATTCTAACCATACCGGACCGCAAAAGCCGTATCATGCCGCCCCGTCCCGGAGCCGGCCCGAAATGCCAATCCGCCGACCCGCTGAAAGCCGCTTTGAGCGCCGTTTTCGCGCGTGAAAATATCGGAAGATCTCATTACAACTGCTCTTAAGCGCTCGGCCAACGCGCATCCAAACCAACCTGCGCCAACGGTGCCCTTATCACAGCCCATCACTCAAATCACATGAATCACAGTCCAGACAACCCTCCCTGTCCGCAAAAAAAAGAGATTGCAAACGAAATTCAGGTACTGTAAAATACCGGCAATCCACGCACAGAACCTTCATCAACATACCTAGAGGAGAACACTGTGAACGCTACGCCCATGAAAAGACGGCAATTCTTGCAGTTGACAGCTGGCGCGATCGGCGGGGCCACGCTTTTGGCGGCCTGTCAGCCGGCCGTGGCGCCGGCCGCATCCGATGCCGCCGGCGACGATAGCGCAGCCGCTGAAAGCATCCAGCTCGAATACCTGGGCTACGAACCCGACGAAGTACACGGAGAGGCATTCGACAAGTTCAAAGAGGTCATGCCCGACGTGGACCTTCTCATCAGCCCCACCATCGGATCCTGGCCGGATATGCTCGCCAAGATCAACGCCCGCATCGCCGCCGGCGATCCCCCCGATATCGCCATCGTGGCCACCTATGGACCGCCCAGAATTTGGAGCAAAAAGGGCATTCTGGTCGACCTGAATCCGTACCTGGACGCAGACTCCGACTACGACGATGACCCCGTCGCGCCCGCCTTGCTCCAACTCTACACCGTCGAAGGCAAGCTCTTCGGCCTGCCCAAGGACTATGTAACCCACGCCGTAATCTACAACAAGGGCCTCTTTGATGAGGCCGGCGTTGCCTACCCGGAAGACGGCTGGACCTGGGCCGACTGCCTCGAAATGGGCCAGCAGCTGACATCCGGCGAAGGCCAGGACAAGGTCTACGGCTGGATGACGCAGACCGGGCCTTGGGCCAACGAGCATTGGATGTGGGCCAATGAGGGCAAAGGATACTTTGACCGCTGGAACGGGGACCTCACCACGCCCACGGCCAACGATCCGAAGAATATCGAAGCAATCGAATGGCTCGTGGATACCATCCTAACCCACGAGGTTTCACCCTCGCCCGAACAGTTGTCCACCGAAGGCGCCAGTTCACGTCAGCTTACGGGGCGCATCGCGATGTGGGCCAGCCACACAATCGATACCGTCGCTTTGCTCCAAAATACCGACAAGATCGACTGGCATGTTGTGCGCAACCCGCGTGCTTTCGAGGGCGGCCCCACCACAACCATGATGTGGACCTCCGGCTTTGGCATCGTCGCCGACACAGAGCATCCCGACGCCGCCTTTGCCTTCCTCAAGCACATGTCCATCGGCGAAGGCGCCCTTGTGTTGGGGACAACCGGCTTCTCCATCCCGGCCGGCCGCCCCGAAGGATTTGTAACCGAGGAGATGGCTGCCCGCGGCGGCGAAGTCTTTGTCGATGCCTGCTTCAACTCCGACCTGGCCGCCAACGACTCGCTCGGCGTCAACCACGGTGAACTGCTCGGCACCGCCGTCATCCCTAATCTCGAAGCCGCCTTCCTCGGCCTGATGACCGCCGCCGAAGCGCTCAACGAAATACAGGTCGTGATGGAGGACATCCTCCTCGACGCCAATGAGGAGCAGTATTAAAGGTCTGTTGTTCGCTTGGCTTCTGGCCACAGTCTGTCTGGCGGGCTCACGCAAACACGGAGCCGGTTGTCCCGTGAAATTGCAACAGCTGGAGCGGACAAGCAGGTAAAATCGATCCGGAAATCTCTCAAGCCTGCGACACGCCTGGAATCGCCACCGCACAATGGGCGGCTCCTGGTGTGTCGCAGGACAGATTATGGCTCAGTCTCAGGCTTTGACCCGCCTCGTCGCCAAAACGAAAAAAAGCAATATTCGCTGGCATCGATATGAGGGCTACCTCTTTATCGCGCCCCTCATCATCGGCATCGTTGCCTTCATCTTCCTCCCAATCGCCGCATCCCTCTACATGAGCTTCCATACATGGGATATGGTCAGTCCACCCGAACTGGTTGGCCTGAAAAACTACGCCCGCCTGGTAAGCCGCGACCGTCTCTTCTGGAAGGTTTTGGGCAACACGTTCAGATATGCAGGCTGGATCATAGTGCCCTCTGTGACCTTCCCGCTCATTCTGGCGGCACTGCTGGACCGGCCAATCAGGCTGCGCTACCTCTACCGGCTCGCCTTCTTCCTGCCGCTTGTCACTTCGGTTGTTGCCGTCGGCCTCATGTTCCGCTGGCTGTATGACGGGGAATTCGGTCTCATCAACTACTCCCTCTCCTGGGTCGGTATCGACGGACCCAACTGGCTTAGCGATCCCTTTTGGGCCATGCCCGCCGTCGCCATGGTCACCGTCTGGCAGGGGCTCGGCTACAATATGGTCCTCTATCTGGCCGGGCTGCAAGGGATCCCCGATCACCTGTATGAAGCGGCCACCATCGACGGCGCAGGGCCACTGACCCGCTTCTTCAAAATCACCATCCCGCTGCTCACGCCCACCATGTTCTTCATTCTCGTTATGAGCGTGATCGGCACCTTCCAGACCTTTGGCCTCATCTATATAATGACCCAGGGCGGACCGATAAATTCGACCAACGTCTACATCTATTACCTCTGGCAGATGGCCTTCGGCAGCTCCAAGATGGGATATGCTTCGGCCATGGCCTGGATTCTGGCCCTCGTCATTTTCACAATCACGATGATTCAGGTGCGCCTGGCCAGGCTGTGGGTACACTATTGAGAAATCGGCGTCAATAAATTCGACGACAGTCGACCGCTGGGGACTTGGCGAACGTCGAAAAAGGGGATACCCGTGCAAAGAGTTTCAACCATGCGCGCGGCGCGAGTTGAGCGTGTGGCCAGTCGCAGACAACAGCAGATCATGGCCGACACGGTTACACACATTCTGCTTGTTGTGCTGGGTTTGGCTGCCCTGGCTCCCTTCTGGTGGATGATCTCAACCTCTTTCAAGACCGAATTCGAGGCTTTTCAGCTTCCACCAACCTGGCTCCCGCTTGAGCCTACCCTGGAAGCCTACGGGGATCTCTTCCTCGACCAGCCCTTTGGGATATTCCTCTATAACAGCGTCAAGATCGCTGTTCTGAGCGTCGGCGGCCAGCTCATTACATCCTCGCTGGCCGCCTTTGCCTTCGCCCGGCTCGATTTTCCCGGCAAAAATGTTCTCTTTATCATCGTCCTGTCGACAATGATGGTGCCCTATGCCGTCACCGTTATCCCACTCTACATCGTCATGCACCGCGTCGGGTGGGTCAACACACATTTGCCCCTGATCGTACCCGCCATGCTCAGCTCCGCCTATGGCACATTTCTGCTGCGGCAGTTCATGTTTTCGCTGCCGGTGGAGCTGGAGGACGCCGCCCGCATCGACGGCTGCAGCTCCTTTGGCATCTACCGGCGCATCGCCTTGCCCCTTATGAAACCCGCCCTGGCCACCCTGGGCGTCTTCTCCTTTATGGCCTCCTGGAACAACTTCTTCGGGCCGTTCATTTTCCTCGACCGTAAACACCTCTTTACCGTCCAGCTCGGCGTTGCCCTCGTACAGGGACAGTGGTACACCAGCTGGCCCCGCCTGATGGCCGGCTCCGTTGTCGTCACATTGCCCGTGCTCCTGGTTTTTCTGCTGTTGCAGCGCTACTTTGTGCGCGGCATCTCTCTGACGGGCATCAAAGGCTAGCGATCTCCTTCATTAGTCACATACCTGTCCGCGCGCACTGCGCCCGGATGACGTTTCGGGCGAGCCCGCTGCGGCCATCGTCCTGGCATTGCCGCGCGCGACACCGGCTACGGCGTGCGCCGGTTGAGAGACTCTCGGTCAGCTGTGGGGACGGGTTGTATTGCTTTCGCCTAGAGGGACATTTCCCAGCCGCGTACGTTGGCCGCGGTTGCCGCGCCGGCCTCGATGACAAATCCCAGCCGGCCGCTCGGGGCATGGGGCAGCGTGTAGCCCTGGATCAGTTCGTCGTCGACGTAGAGCTCCGCGAACTCGTTGCGCAACAGCAGCCGCCAACGCTGGGTCTGTCCCGGCACGAAGGGGAGCGGCTTGGCGTCTTCGGGTTGGAAGGCGTAGCCGTCTCCGGTAGGTGATGAATAGGGGCCTGTCGTCAGACGATCATCACTCTGCGCCACAAACAAGGTGCCGGCGCCGATCGGGTCGCCTTCGATGAAGAAGCCGACGCCGCCGAGTGGACCGCGTAATTCCCGAAAGGTCAACTCCGCTTCCAGCATGACCCCCCGCGCCAGGTCGAACTTCACCGGAAGGATCGCCAGCCCGCCGGCCGCTGCCGCCAGCTGCAGCCGCCCGCCCTCGACCGGGCAATCATCGGGCCGCAGGCCGTAGAACTCGCACCCCTCCAACACAACCGGCAGCGGACGCCCCTTCAGCGCTTCGTTGCCGGGCCACCATCGCAGGCTCAGAATACCTGCGGCGTCACAGTGGACCGTTTTCAGCGGCGAGAAGTAGGATTCGCCGCCGGGCTGGCGCGGCACTGTGTGGTGATTGAGCAGCAGTTGATCGCCGCAGCGATAGAAGCGAGCAAAGTAGTTCAGGCGCTTGGGGCTGTTGCCCAGCAGGAGCCGTTGGCCGGGGTCGAGACGGTAAGGGCCTGTCTGCGACTTGGACGATAGAACGTACATCCCGCACTCGCCTGCCAGCAGATCCGACAGGTGTCGCGACCCCAACGCATGTGACTTGCCGACCCCCAGCAGCATGTAGTAGCGGTCGCCAATCTTCTCCACCGCGCCGACCTCGATCCGTTCGCCCCACAGACCGGTCTCAATTACCGGCGGTGCAGCCCGAAAGTGACGGCCGTCATCGGATACAACACAGCCGGCCGTCCCGCACAGCCCCGGCGGCCCATCCTTGGCCACCGCGGTGAGGAAGCCAATATAGCCCGGCCCGTCCTCCCGCGGCAGCACCCAGATGCAGTCCCAGCGCTGGCTTGTGAACATCGGAGACTCCGCATACCAGCGTGGGTCCGACCGGCATACATATTCCTCGTCGGGCAGCCGCCGCCAGTGCAACAGGTCGTCGGATTCGGCGAAGAATATCTCCTGCACCCCGTTGCGTTCTTCGGAGAAGTTGAGCATGAACTGGTCGCCGGCGCGCCAGACCATGCCCGTGCCCAGCCAGTTGGCGTCTGCCGCCTTGTGTATGATCGGCCCCCGGTCGGCAAAGTGGACACCGTCATCCGAAGTGGCGACACTCATGCCGTCATAGCCACCCCCAGCGCGCATGCGGTGGAGATAAAAGAGATAGTGTCTGCCGTCGTGGTAGTACAACCAGGTATCCCACAAGCGGGCCGCGATCTCCGGTCTGAAAATCATGGGTTTTTTCTCACAGTGCAAACCGCGCTGGTCGGTCTGCGAGCTTCTCCAATAGAATGGTTTCATGATAGCGCAGGCAAGCGCGTCCGCACAGCCATTCCTGTGTCCGCGGCCCGATCAATTTCCCACCATGCGCACAATTCGAGCCGCGCAACTGTCCCAATTTCGCGCCGTACCCGACTGTGCGCGCGCCCTTTGACATCTTCTCATATTATGTTACTATTTTGCCCCAATAGTCTTTCCTGCCCCGAAAAACAGATCCAATCCAATTCAATCGATCCAAGGAGAAACAGACGATGGAGAACAACGCATTGGTCAGCAAGCAGTTGTCCCGCCGGTCATTCCTGCACGCTGCCGCGGCGACCGCCGGCGTCATGGTGACCGCGGCCTGCGCCGCGCCCGCGCCGGCTGGTGGATCGGCAATGGACAGCGGCGACGACGCTGCCATGGAGACGGTCGAACTGCGGCTCGCGTACTGGGGCTTCCAGGTGGAGAAGCAGGGTGCCCTGCAGGCGGCCTTCCAGGATACCTACCCCAATATCAAGCTGCAGGAGGACATTACCTCCTGGTCCAACTACTGGCAGAAGATGTTGGCCTCCACAGCTGCGGGCGAATCGCCCGACATCATGCACCACTCGCCCTACTATCACGTGCGGTTCGCGCACAACGGGGTCACCATCCCGCTGGATCCCTTTGTCGAGCGCGATGGCATCGACCTGGACGACTTCTACGAGGGCGCGATCACGCAAGGCCGCTGGCAGCCCGGTCAGATCCGGTGCGGCTCGGGCGACCTGCACGCCTTCCCCACTGTCTGGCACTCCGGCACGATGTGGTTCTGGAACAAGAACTGGTTCGCCGAAAAGGGTATCCCCGATCCGGACGAGAGCTGGACCTGGGACACGATTCTCGAGGCGGGCAAAGAGTTCACCGTCATCAACGACGACGGCTCGGCCGAGTCCTACGGTATGGACAAACCGGTCGACGGCAATGGCCGCATGAATTTCTGGATCTTCCAGGCGGGCGGCGCCTTCTATGATGAGGACTACAACGGCTGTCTTATCAAAGATGACGGCCCGATGGAGGCCTTCCAGTGGATGGTCGACCTTGTCAACGAACACAAGATCGCAATGGCGCCCGAAGCCAACTTGCAGTTCAATCCCTTCCAAACCGGCCGCGTCGCCTTCGCGGTGATGGGTGACTGGATGATCCCCTCCTTCTCCGAAATCGAGGAGTTCGAGTGGGACGTCTTCACGCCTCCCGCGCATCCCGTTACCGGGCAGAACACGATCGACGCCTACCAGAACGGTATCTCGATCACCAGTTCAGCCGAATACCAAGATGAGTCGTGGGAGTATATCAAATGGCTGACGATGGGCGATGGCGCGGTCATGTACGCCGAGACGATCTTCCCCTTCCCCGCCCATATTCCTACCGCGGAAGGCCTGATCTACGTCCAGGATCGCACCGATCCGCCGACGCAGTTGTGGATCCTCAACCAGCTTCTGAAAGACGCTACTCCGGTCTTCAACGGTCCCGCCGAGGGTGAGATCGCCAGCATCGCCGTGGAGGAACAGGATGCGGCCATGTTGCAGGTCAAGACGGTTGCGGAGGCCACTGACGACTTAGAGTCGCGTGTCAACGCCGTCCTCGAGCGCTCCCGCGAAGAGCTGCTTGGATAGCGAATTTTGAGGGGTGAGTTTGGCCGCTGCTGACACCAGAGGTTTGGACATTTGGCAGCGGCAAAATAGAGAGGAGAGAGAAAAGAGGGTGAGGCTGACTCTTCTTTTCTCTCTCCTTGCAGTCTGGAGAGAACCGTATGAGCGCCGTAACAACGCCTGCGCGCGGCGGGGTGCGCGAGTTCCTGGGGAGCAACCGGGGGCGGGAAGCGATTGAAGCTTATATCCTCATCCTGCCCACCATCATAGGGCTGATCGTGTTTACCGCCAGCCCGGTGCTGGCGTCGCTCTATTACAGCTTCACACGCTGGAACCTCCTGAGCACGCCCAAGTGGCAGGCGTTCGACAACTATATCGAACTCCTCACCGAAGACCCACTCTTCTGGATTACGATCAAGAACACGGCCTACTACGTTGTGGGAACCGTCCCCACCGGAACGGTCTTGGCCCTGTTTCTGGCGATCGCGCTCAATCAGAAGATCCGGCTGGTGGCCGTCTTTCGCACTATCTACTTCCTGCCGGTTGTCTCCTCGGTGGTCGCTATTTCGGTGCTCTGGCTCTGGCTCTACCAGTCAGACTTCGGCCTCGTTAATGAGGTGCTGCGCTTTTTTGGTTTCCGCGGCGTGCGCTGGTTGAGCAGTGTCACCTGGGCGATGCCGGCCATTATGATCATGAGCATCTGGCATGGTCTGGGCTACAACATCGTCATCTTCATCGCCGGCCTGCAGGGCATTCCCCAGGACTATTACGAAGCGGCTACGGTGGATGGCGCAAACTCGTGGCACAAGTTCATCAAAATCACCATCCCGCTGCTTTCGCCCGTCACCTTCTTCGTCCTGACGCTGTCGGTTATCACCTCCTTCCAGGTCTTCGCCCAGGCCTATGTGATGACCAAAGGCGGGCCAGTCAGCGCCACGAAGACGATCGTCTACTATCTCTTCATACAGGGGTTTGAGAATTTCCACATGGGCTACGCCTCCGCGCTGGCCTATGTGCTCTTTGTTATCATCGTCAGTTTGACGATGTTCCAATTCTGGTTCCAGAAGCGCTGGGTCCATTACGAACTCTGAGGCACAACCACTATGAGCGCACAAGACGCAACGCCGGTAGGTGAGACCCGCACGACGGCAATGCCGGGCGTGACCGCCTCCGCGTCCGATGGTTTGACGACCTACAGAATCCTGCACATCGGGGGACGTGTGCTGCTCTATTTCTTCCTCACGGTCGTTGGCCTGACGATGCTGCTGCCACTGTTGTGGATGATCTCCACCTCGCTCAAGCATCCGGGCGAAGTATTGCTGCTGCCGCCCAAGTGGATCTCGATTCCGCTGCAGTGGGGTAACTACCCTAAACTCTTCGAAGTGCTGCCTTTTGACCTCTTCCTCCTCAACAGCATAAAAACCGCCGTTTTCGCTACTGTAGGCTCCCTCTTGAGCTGCTCGATGGCCGCCTTTGCCTTCGCGCGCATGCGCTTCCCGGGAAGCAATGTCATCTTCGCCATCATCCTTGCCACGATGATGATTCCCTTCCACGTCACACTCATTCCCCTCTTCAAGCTCTATCGCGACATCGGCTGGCTCGGTACACACTTCCCGCTCACCGTGCCCTTTTTCTTCGGCACGGCCTTCGGTATCTTCCTCATGCGTCAGTTCTATCTGACGATCCCGCAAGAGCTGGTGGAGGCGGCGCGCATTGACGGCTGCAACTTCATCCAGATTTATTACCGCATTTTTCTGCCGCTCTCCAAGCCTGCCCTGGCCACGCTCGGCATCTTCACTTTTCTCGGCTCCTGGAACAACCTCATGGGGCCGTTGATCTTCCTCACCAAGGTCGAGACCATGACCATCACCCTGGGGCTGACGCTGCTGACCAACCAATCGGGTGGGCGCTGGGAGTTGATCCAGGCCGGCGCGGTCATCAGCATCCTGCCGATCATCGTGATGTTCTTCATCGGCCAGGAGCACTTCATCCAAGGCATTGCGCGTACCGGAATCAAGGGGTAGGCCGGTGGCGCGCGGCCGGTTACTGACCACAGACAACTGGCGGCTGCAGTTATGATTCGCATAGGCCTGATCGGCTGCGGCGGCATGGGCCAGTCCCACCGCGCGGCGTTCCAGAAACTGCAGGGCCGCGCTCTTTTCACCGCCGCGGTCGACCCGGATCTGCCGCGCGCGCAAGCGACGGCCGATTTGATGGGCTGCGATACATTCGCGGCCGACTATCGCCAAATCCTCGACCATATCGACGCCGCCATCATCGCCGTGCCCCACCACCTCCATCATCCTATCGGCATCGATATGCTGCGCCGCGGCAAACATCTGCTGATGGAGAAACCGCTGGCCAACTCGGAAGCCGAATGTCTGGACCTGATCGAGACGGCCGAGCGCGCCAACCGCACCCTCATGGTCGCCTACTGCATGCGGTTTCACCCGATCGTCGTCGAGATGGAGCGCCTGCTCAAAGCCAGAACCTACGGCGACCTCTTCCAGCTTTCGATCTGGACCGAACAGCATACCCAGGGCGAGCCGGGCAGTTGGATGCACCGTAAAGAGACGCTCGGCGGCGGCCAGCTCTTCAGCCACGGCTGCCACTATATCGACATCCTGCTCGCCTGGATGGGGCAGCCCGTTTCCGGCACCCATCTCGGCACCAACTTCGGCACGCCCTGGATGGAGGGCGAGGGCACATCCAATGTCTCCCTCAAATTCGCCAACGGCGCGCTCGGCTACCATTTTGGCACATGGGGCGCCAAGGGCACGCGCCTCAAATACGCATTTCACGCCCACTGCACCGAGGGCATGTTGGAAGGCCAGATCAGCCAGGGGAGATTGCTGCTTCATCAGGGCGCGCTTGAAGCGGAGAAAGGCGGCGAGCAACTGTTGTTCCAGGCAGCCGTGGGCAAGCATCTCGAGAATGAGCTGATCCACTTCGTCGACTGCCTGGAGCATGGCCGCCGCCCGCTGACCGACGGCCGCCGCAGCCTGCAAAGCCTGCGCGTGATCTGGAAGCTCTATGAAGCTGAAGTGCAGGGCGTGGTGGCCGACCTGCGCGCAATCTGAAATGCAGTGAATCGCACATACTACTCACCAACAACCACAGGCTAGGAACGACTATGACGACACTGACATATCGGTTTGCCGTCATCGGCTTTGGCCGGCGCGGGCGTTACCACATGGAGAGCCTCGAGGCGATGGAGGACGCGACGGTTCGCTGCGTCGCCGTGTCCGACCCGCGCGATCCCACCGCCGAGGAAGAGGAGCGCTTTGGCCGCTCCTTTTACCACGATTATCGCCAGCTGCTGGCGAATACGCCCGACCTCGACTTCGTACTCGTCGCCAGCTATGCCGTCGATCATGTGGAACATGCGCTGGCCGCGCTGCAACGGGGCATCCCCGTCTTCCTCGAGAAGGCCGTAGCCTTCTCCTGGGAGCAGACGGTGCAGTTGTATCAGGAGGTAGTCCGCCACCAGTATCCCCTCTTCATTGGCTTCAACCTGCGCCGCTTTCCCGCCACGCTGGCCTTGAAGCGCATCATCGACGAGGGCAGCCTGGGCCGCATCCAGAGCGTGCTGGGGCACATCAACACCGGCAACCGCTGGTCGCAGGGCGTGTGGGAGCATTTCAGAACGCCGCCCTCCTCTACCCTGGTCGAAGGAAAACTCACCCACGATACCGACACGATCCAGCACTGTCTGGGCGCAGAGGTCCTGGATTGCACAGCCACGATCACGCGCAACATCTGGACCGAAGGCGACGACAGGCCCATGACCGCAGGCGACGTCTGCTCCATTTCCGGCCTGCTCGCCAACGGCGTCCTCTACACCTTCCATCTCACCACCTCCGGGCCGGATTACGAGCGGCGTTACATCGTCAACGGCACGGAGGGGCAGGTGGAGGTGGTGATGCATACGGTGCGGCCAGGGCAGCCGCGCGCTTCGGTAACTCTCTGGCGCAACGGCGAGGAGCCGCAATCGATCGAACTGCCGCCGGCTGTCGGCGGACACGGCGGCGCTGATTTCCGCATCCACCGTGACTTCGTCGCCTGGCTCCAGTCCAACCCAACGGGCGCCTACGACCCGCGCTCCATCCTGACCGGCATGGTCATCCCCTTCGCCGCGCAAGAATCCATGGCGACCGGCCGCCGCATCGACTGCGCCGCACGCCTGCGCCAGGCCACCGCTGGCGAGGAGTGAGAAGGGGCAGGAGCTCTCTTCCTCCTCGCTCCTTTCACTTTTTTCTTCGTCTTGGAAGGGAGTTTCGCTATGCGTAGTTATCGTGTAGGCGTTGTCGGGCTGCGCCGCGGTCTTGGCCCGGCGCGCGTCTTCGACCTCATGCCCGACTGCCGCGTTGTCGCCGGCTGCGACATTGACGCGGCCGCCCTCGAACAGTTCGGCGCCCTTTTCCCCCAGGCCCACCTGTGCAGCACATACGACGAGATGCTGGCGCACGGGCTGGACATCGTCTTCGTCGCCTCCCCGGTCCCTCTGCACTGCGAGCACACCGTGGCCGCGCTCGAGGCCGGCTGCCATGTCCTGCAGGAAGTCACGCTGGCCACCAACATGGACGAATGCCGCCAGATCCTCGCGGCGGTGCAGGCCCACCCGCGCCAGAAGTTCATGCTGGCCGAGAACTGCTGCTATTGGGCACATATCCTGAGCTGGCGGGAGATGTGGGGCCAGGGCCTGCTGGGCGACTTCATGTACGCCGAGGCCGAGTACATACACGACACGCGCTATCTGTTACGCGAGGCGGACGGTTCACCCACCTGGCGCGCGTCAATGCCGCCCATTCACTACTGCACGCACAGTCTCGGCCCCCTGCTTAAAGTCACGGGTGAGCGCTGCGTCGCGGTCAGCGGCATGAGCGTCACCAGCGGAACCGGCAACCTGCCTGTCCGCGTCAAATCCGGCACCGAAGTGGCGATTTTGCAGACGGCGAGCGGCGGCGTGATCAAGATTCTGGTCGCGTTCGGCGTCACGCGTGAGCCGATGTTCCACTACTATTCGATCTACGGCACCGACGGCGTCCTCGAGACCTCGCGCCCGCCGACCAGCCCGCTGCAGACCAACGCATGGCTGGATTCAGTGCCGCATCTGAACAACATGATCGAGATGCCGATCACCGAGAACGTGACCGACGCGCCGGCCGAGGCGACCCAGGGCGGACACGGTACCGCCGAGTATATGATGGTCCAGGATTTCGTGGCCTGTATCCGCGACGATACACCGCCGCCGCTCGACATCCACGCCGCGCTGAGGATGGCGCTGCCCGGCATGTGCGCGCACGAGAGCGCGCTGCAAGGCGGGCAGATGGTGGAGGTTCCGGATTGGGGGGGATGATAGGGGCACTTCGCCTGTATCGACTGTTCTCCTGCAACGGATTCTTTACAGTTGCGCCGCCTGCCGACCAAGAACTCTGTAACACAGGAAGGTCGGTTGGTGTATAATTGGTTGAACTGACCGACTAGGCAATGTAGGCATTTGAAATCATGGCAGATGCGCTGTTACCAATTCCGGCGGGTAATACCCCGCTGCCGCCAGTTCGCTTAACCCCTGACCAAGAGAATCTTTGCCGGCGTCTGGATGAACTGTACGATCCGTATAGATCAGAAGTGAAACTACCCTCGGAAATGTTCCGCGGGGCAATTTTCGCCAGCAGAGCTGAGTGTCTGAACAACACCGATTGGATTGCTCAAGCTGCGCACTCACTGCGAGAGATTCTTTACCCCCTTTGGAGTCCCAAGCACAAAAGTGTGCCGGATAGGAAAGAAGAGGTTTTTCAAAGATATGGGGCAGCGCTCTTTGATGAAACCCTTACAGTTGAAGTTGGCAGGGTATATGGGCGCTTAACCAATCTTGCCCATCACGATAGTCCTTCATCGGCCAAGACAGATTTTGAAGACATCCTGGCCGACTTTGAGGTGTCAATGGGGCAAGCATTGACTCGACAACTTGATCTGCACAGAGAGTTTGATCAGTTTCTACGTGAAGATCCACCACCGTAACTATATGGGCTTGGTGAGGCAGCCATGATGATACATGCCCCTTCAGAACTGAATCGAGAGCGACTGAACGAGCTTCTGAATGTAAATCTGGATGCACGTCGGTACTTCTACGCCAAAGCCGACGAACGGTGGCTAGATTGGCTCTGGCAGGGCGGGTTTTTGGATCCCATCAAGGAAGAAGACCCAACACTAGACGGGTATCGGCCGCCAGAGCTAGACTACCTTGTGCGTATGGCGGAGAAATGTCCAGCCAAAGTAGTGGATATTATGCTCGACGTACCAATATTCACGGATGCAAGGAGTCAGCAGGCAGCGCACCAATTCTTGCGGATCTGTCGAGGCCTACCCGTATGCCAGTTGGCGCGCGTTGTAGACAAAATCCGTAATGAGCGATGGGTCCCGCTATTGGCCGAAGTGGATCCGTCGGTGTTTGCCTATGAACAGATGCTGAAGACGCTCGCGGAGGCCGGGGACTACGGGAGCATGGTAGTGCTAACTGGCGCCGTCTTGTCTGTACGAAGTAAGGAAGAACTGGCGGATAAACTCTCCTATACCAAGACTCCGTTCTACTTTGACCATCTCTTGGTTACAGAGGTTTTTCCGCGACTGGCCGCTGCAGCCTCGAAGTGCGCGGAAGATGCGTTTGCCCTGGTGACTGAAGTGATGGCTGAAGTCGTCCTCTTAGGCACCCAGGAAGATGATCGCGACCGCGAGCCAATGTCTAGTTTGGATTCACTGGAGCAAAGAATTCACTCACTGAAAGCTGACACAACAGTGTTCGAGGTGCCTGACAGGTTTTCGCTCTTAAATGTAGATTTTTTTGAACTGGAACCGGGAAAAGGAAAGCTTCCCTCTCACCAAAGAGACGTGCGTGAACTTGCGGCCGTTGTCAAGATTTTGGCGGATCGTCTTATAGGGGAAAAAGGCGCTGACCAAAGTAGCGCGCGAAAGATATACGATACATATGTAGAGACGCTACCGGACAGCAGTGTTACTTGGCGTTTTCGTCTCTATGTCTGGAGTTTGTGGCCACAAGTTTTCAGGGAGGAACTCCGCAGCGCCTTTTTCCGTTTGTTTGAGGTTGTTCGGCCTTACGAAATTATGAAATGGAGAGAATTTCAGAAGTCTTTACGCAGAGGATTCCCCGTACTGTCCGTGGAAGACAAGCGAATCTTTGTGCAGAAAATCATTGAAATGTACAGCCATCGGTCCGAATACGAGATGGACTCGGGCTCACATATTCTTTCACTGATACTCCCCTTCCTTAGCGAAAACCCTGATTTGGAAGAAAAGGCGAGAACAGCTGGTTTTTTGCTTGACCCGGAATATGAGCCAAGTCCAATTATGTCTGACATTGGTGAACTCAGGGAGGTTATTCCACAAGCCCCCATTACGCAGCACGAATTCGGGCAGCTACCAATCGCCGAGATAGCCAAGAAACTGCGAAAAGAGTGGACTCCGGAATATCTAAATGCGCAAGAATCGACTCATAACACATACGCTCCCCTGAATGCGAGCGGGGTTGGCAACCTCATCAAGAACGACATGCCACTACGGTTGCAGCAGTACATTGATGGTGCCAAGCAGTTTTTCGACAGGGGCCTACTCGATCCCCACTACACCTACGAGTATCTTTCCGGAATCGAAAAAACAATTCGGGATCACAGGGAAACCGCGTCAGAAGCAAATTGGGATGGCGTGATAGATCTTTTGGAGGAAATCAAAGCATCGGGAGAGAAAGGCCCCTTTGCGCGTGGCGGGAGCAAGTTTGATGACTTTTGGCATGCAAGTTGGGACGCGGTTCATCTTGTTGCCACCGATGTCTTGCGGGACCTGTTCACGGAAAAAGATGGTCGTGCGTTGATTCAGTTCGTCAAGTATCGTGAACAGAGTCTCGGGATTATCGACTATCTTCTTACCCACCCCCAACCCTCCCCTGAAGATGAGCAGGACGAGACGCCTCGGGGGGCGCTGGATATTCGTGCAATGCAACGAGATCCGGAAAACAGGTGGTTCACCGATGCATTTTCTATGGCCGTCCAGACCGTACGCGGCAGAGCATTTGAGACCTTGGTCTTTTTTTCTGAGCGTGACGGCCCCTATCTGAAAGATGATGTCAAGCGAGTGTATGACCGTATGCTACAGGGAGAGAACACACGCGCGTTGATGTCCATGGTGGGACGGTTCCTTCCGAGTTTCTACTTTCGGGAGAAAGGTTGGATTTGTGAGCTCCTGCCACAGATATTTTCTCAAGAACCAGTGAAAAAACGTTTATACACTGCGGCCTGGGAGGGTTATCTCACGAATGGCCTGTACCGTGAGATGTTCACTGATCCAGAAATTCAGAAACTCTATCATCGTGGTTTGGCCTTAACTAGTGACGACTATCCTCGGCATCAAAACTATGTCACGAACCCGGACGAGGGCATCGCGGAACATCTTGCGCTTGCCTTTATGTACTGCGACGAAGATTTTGGATTCGACCACCCTCTGTTTCAGGCATTCTGGGCAAAGGGCAATCCCAAACAGCATGCGTATTTTGTCAGCTTTCTTGGCCAAGAATTTGTGTTCCGAAGTGACATGCACGATTTTTTTGAGAACCATCCGGAAGGCAAGCATCGGTTGAGGGATTTCTGGGATTGGCTTCTCAAGAATCATAATAATCCGAAGACGTTTAAGGAATTTGGTCTCTGGATCAATCTTGAAAAAGAGATCTTTACGCCTGACTGGCTTGCACCGCGGGTAAGGAAGACGCTTCAAAAATCAAAAGGAGTTTTGGAAAGTGAAAATGACCTGAGGCAGTCAAGCGAACAACTCTCGCTAGAAGCTCCGGAAGACACCCTTGAGATTGCCCAGTTACATCTGCTGGAAGGGGGTGTGCGCGGCGGTCAACAGCAGACGATTATGCGTTGGGATTTGGGGAAGACATGGATTGAAGCATTCAAGGCTCTCTATCGAAATCCGGCAACGAAAGTCCAAACAGAAACCTTGATTAACCAGCTTGTTCTTGAAGGCGGACAGAGGTTCTGGTTATTGGGCGAGATCGTAAAGGACAATCAATAGCCCTCCCTCACATACCCACTCAAAAAGCGCCCACGAAAGAAGTGGGCGCCCTCCATCAACTAAAATTGAGAAGCTGAAAATTAAGAACCGCCGTACTCCGCCCGCATCGCGGCAGTGATCTGGTCCATCGCCAAGATCATGTAGCCGCAGTCGTCGCCCACCTGTAACCACTGCACACCGCGCTTCGCCATACCGAGCGCAAAACGTGCGTCGGGCGCCATACCGGCCCCCACGAACAGGCCGGCCGCGCGCGTGCGGGCGATGATGCTGTCCACCGCCTCGATCACGGTCGGATGCTCCACATCACCCAGCAGCCCCAATGACGCCGAGAGATCCCAAGGCCCGAGCGCGATCGAGTCCAGCCCGGTGATGGTCAGGATTTCGTCCAGGGCGGCGAAACCCTGCGCGTTTTCGATCTGGACGGACACAAAGATCTCGCGGTTGGCCCGCTCGGTGTAGGCGTTGCCGCCGTCGCGCCCATAGTTGGCGGGCACGCGCGGTCCATAGCCGCGCTCACCCAGGGGCGGGTAGCGACAGCTGTTTACCACGTCCTGCACTTCGGCGGCCGAGCGCACCTGCGGCACGATGATCCCGTCCGCGCCCGCGTCCAGCACCGGTTTGATGAAGGGTGTGCCGCTGCCGGGAACGCGCACCAGCGCCGGCTTGCTGCGCGCCTTCGCCGCCAACAGATGCCCGCCCAGCGCCTCCGCGCTCATCATGCTGTGCTCCATGTCGATCCAGAAAAAGTCGACCGAATCGCCCAGCGCGTCGGTGGCGTGCGGGTCGGTCAGCGTGATCGAAGCGCCGATACAGATATCGCCTGCCGCCATCTTGGCGCGGAAGGCCGCAACTGGTGAGGGTTGGGTTTCGGTTGTCATGGTCACCTGCGTTCGGAGTGGTGGTTGGAATGGACGGTGGTTGTGGTGTGCTGCGCAGGTGCAGTGTTTACCAATTCTGATGAAAAGACAAACTGTCTCTGTTGAGGAGAGAGGAGTGAGAGAACCTCGCTTGCTTTTCGATCAGACCGCCTGCGGCCGGTAGCGCTCGACTTTGATCTGATCTTCGTTTTGGCGCGCTTGCGCCAGGTCATAGGCGGTTTGCCGCTGTAGCCAGAATCCGGCGTTCGACCATCCGGCCTTCTCCAGGCGAATGGCCATCTCCGGTGAAATGGCCGCGTGGCCATTCAGCACGCGTGATAGCGTGTGGCGGGCCACGCCCAATACCTTTGCCGCTTCGGTGACATTGAGGCCAAGCGGGTCCAGACAGTTTTCCTTTATGCTGCGGCCAGGATGCGGCGGATTTTTCATAGCCATGATTGTCTGCTCGTGTCAGTGGTAGGCGGCCAAGTCGTCTGATTCTGCCCTGACGAAGCGGTGATAACTACTCAGCTAATTTCGATAGGGGACACTGTATGAAGGATCGAGTGCCAAGATTATTTTACCACTCGCCCGCCGTCCCGTGATATGATTGCCCGCACCGGCTGGCATTGTGAATCCGGAGGGGCGTCATGATCACCTCAATTCGACTCGTCAATTTCAAGAACTTCACCGATGAGACGCTGCGCGTCGGCCCGTTTACCGTCATCGTCGGCGCCAACGCCAGCGGCAAGAGTAACATCCGCGACGCGTTCCGCTTTCTGCACGGCATAGGCCGCGGCTATAGGCTGGCGGAGATTGTCGGTGGCAAATACGGCGCTGGCGGCCAGATCGGATGGGCGGGGGTGCGCGGCGCAATGGATGAAATCATCCGCTTCAACCAGCCCTCGTTCTTGCTTCAGGTCGAAGTAGAGGACTTCACCTATACGATTAAAGTTGGTAGGGATGAAGAAAGGGACGGAGCTTTCCAGGTGACAGAGGAAAGCCTCAAGCACTCTGCAAACCGGATCTATTCGACCCAATCAACCCCTGGAGATTTACATTTCCTGCCACCGGACGATAGGCAACTATCTCTTTTCACCGCAGAAGGCGCTTCCAAGAGTAGTAAGCCTAACTCTGTTGAGGTGGCGACAGACAAACCAGGGCTTACCCAGATTTTTTTGGCGCATGCACTGCCAAGAGAGCACAGACTCTTTGTTCGACGAGTCACAAGTATTCTTTCTCGTATGCGTTTTCTGGACTTGGTGCCAAGCCGCATGCGGGAACCTGCTTTCCCCGGTCAGACCGTATTGGGCGATCGGGGCGAGTACTTGCCGACCGTGTTGCAGGCGATCTGCGAAGACCCGCAGCGCAAGGAGACGCTGGTCGAATGGATACGTGAGTTGACGCCAATGGATGTGCGGGACTTCGAATTTCCGACCGACCCATCCGGCAGGGTTCATCTCGTCTTCTTGGAAGCGAACGACAGAAGGGTCTCCGCTTACGCTGCGTCGGACGGAACGCTGCGATTCCTGGCCATGCTGACTGTGCTGCTCGGACCGGACCCGGACGGTCTTTATTTCTTTGAGGAGATAGACAACGGTATCCATCCTGCGCGACAGTGGCTTCTGCTGGAACTGATCGAAAAGCAGACCGCAAAGCGAGGGATTCAGGTCGTCACCACCACCCATTCACCGGACCTGTTGACGGTGATGAACGATGAGACGTTCAAGAATACCTCTGTAGTCAGCCGCCTGGAAGATGCGGATGACGCCATTATTCGTCCCGTCGCGGAGCTGCCCAATGCAGGAGAGTTGCGCAAGTCCCAAGGGCTAGGAAGGCTCCTGACTAGTGGCTGGATGGAAACCGTTCTCGCCTTTACCGAAGGGGACGCCGTTGAGGAAGGGCAGTGAACGTCCTCATCATCCCCGAAGATTTTCGCAAGGACCAGTACATTCTGAAGCCGATTTTCGAGCGACTTTTGCGCTCCATTGGTAGGCGCAACGCAAAAATCGAGGTTTGCCAGGAGCCTTTGCTCGGCGGTGTTGATGAAGCATTGAAGTCGGACAGAATATCGGAAATTGTGAGTTTCTATCCAATGACGGATATCTTTATTCTTTGCGTCGATCGTGACGGCAGGGAAGGAAGGCGTGATCGGCTCGACGAGATCGAAGTGGAATTCGGTGGTACCAATCTGTTTCTGGCCGCCAACGCTTGGGAAGAGATCGAGACGTGGGTCTTGGCGGGCGTCGATCTGCCCAATGAATGGCGGTGGGTGGATGTCCGCGCCGAGATCCATGTCAAGGAAGTATATTTTGAGCCGCTTGCCACTCAACGCGGTCTGTCTGACAGACCAGACGGAGGGCGTAAGCCATTGGCCGAACAAGCAGCCCGCCGTATTGACGCCATCCGGCAGAAGTGCACCGAGGACTTTGATCACCTGGCGCTGCGTCTCTCAAAAGTCAATTAATAACAAGCCTTAACCACCTACCAATACAGAAAATTTCACCGACACTACACATCCCGCACCAGGAGCACCCAATGACCGCACCCTCCATCAAAACAACCGTCGTCGGCAGCTATCCCTTGCCATCCTGGCTGGCCGCCTATCCGTCCGTCCCCAATCTGCGCGACGCCATTCTCGTCGTCCTCAAGACGCAGGAGCTGGCCGGGCTGGACGTGATCTCCGACGGCGAGTTGACCCGCTTCGACGTCAACCATCCCGAGACGAACGGGATGATCGAATATTTCGTACAGCCGATGTCCGGCATCTCCAACGAAATGGGCCGCAAGGATGTGGACGATTTTCGCGCCCAGCAGGGCATGGGCTTCCGCACGCAGCCGGCCGCGGTGGTCGAAGGACCGATCGGCGAAGGCGAGCTGGACCTGCCCTCAAGCTGGCAGATGGTGAAGGAGTTGACGGCCGCGCCGCTCAAATTCACCGTGACCGCACCCTACATGCTGGCGAAAACGCTGCTGGACCGCCACTACAGCGACCTGCCCAGCCTGACCATGGCCATCGCAGAAGTGCTGCGCCGCCAGGTCGAGGCGATTGACGCGCCGGTCCTGCAGGTGGACGAGGCCAATCTGACCGGCAACCCTGAGGATGCCACCTGGGTGCACGAGCCGATCAACCATGTGCTCGACGGCGCGCGCGGCGAACGCGCGCTGCATCTCTGTTTCGGTAACTACGGTGGCCAGAGTATCCAGAGCGGCTTCTGGGCCAGCCTGCTCGGCTTCCTCAACAACCTGCACGTGGACCACCTGGTGCTGGAGTTCGCCCGCCGCGGCTATGATGAATTGGAGGTCTTCACCGACCTGCGCGAGGGTGTTGCCTTGGGGATCGGCGTCATCGACATCAAGGACAACGAGGTGGAGAGCCCCGACGAAGTCGCCCAGCGCATTCAGCACGCGGTCGACCTGCTGGGCGAGGATAGGGTCAAGTGGGTCCACCCCGACTGCGGCTTCTGGATGCTGCCGCGCTCGGTCGCCGACCGCAAGATGCAGACACTGGTGGCAGGCCGGGACCTCTTCCTGGGGCAAGTGGCTGGGTAGGCCGTGCTCTAGACTAATGTGGTAATCTGGCAATCGTCCCTTTCCAGCGCCTCCGGTCTCAATGCCACGCCGAGCCCCGGGCGCTGGGGCGGTTGCATGCGCCCATTCTCCACCACAAATGGGTGATCGACCAGGTCGAGATAGAATCCCATCGTAAACGCGCGCACCATCTCCTGCATCCACGTATTGGTGGCGTGGGCGGCCAGGTGAAGGGAGGCCGCCAGCGTCACAGGCCCGGTGCAGTCGTGGAAGATCACGCCCATGTTGTTGGTCTCGGCCATGTCAGCCGTCTTGCGAGCCTCGGTGATGCCGCCTGCCCAGGTCACATCTGTCATCACCACGTCACAGGCATCTGCCCGTATCATCTCCTCTATAGCGTAGCGATTCATCAGTAGCTCCGACGCACAGATGGGCGTGCGCGTCGAACTGCGCAGCTTGGCCAGCGTGCGCGGGTTGTCAGGCTTCATCAAGTCCTCCAGCAGGACCGGCTTGTAGGGCTCAAGCGCCTCCGCAATGCGGCGGGCGGGCTGGAGAGCCCAATAGCCGTGTCCCTCCAGAATGATATCCATTTCCAGGCCGACAGCGTCCCGGACCTGCCGCCACGGCTGCAATCCTTCTTCGATCTCTGCAAACGAGATCGTCTGGCCGTGATTGGCGAGGGCGAAGCGATCAAAGGGCCAGATCTTCATGGCGCGGATTCCCATATCGAGCAGCGAGCGGGCAAGTTCACCGGCATCGCCGCCGGGCTGCCAAGCCTCATAGTCTCGATAAGTGCCAGTTGCAGCGGTGTCCACTTTACGCGAGATATCCGGCGCTTTATGCCCGTACCCTGCGGAGGCGCAGGTGTTGTAGACCGGCACGCCGTCCGGATTACTCGTCCCCCCGAGAAGCTGCCAGATCGGCCGGCCCAACTCCTGGCCCAGGATATCCCAGAGCGCCACATCCACCGCCGACAGGCAGCGCATCTCCAGCCCCTTATTGCCGTAGATGTGGGAGTTTTCGTAGGCCCGGCGCCAGAACGACTCGATCTGGCGCGGGTCTCTCTCCAGCAGCATTGGCGTCAATATCTCTTCGATATAGGCCGTCACAGAGCGGGGCGTGTAATAGGTCTCTCCCAGGCCGACGATTCCGCTGTCCGTCTTCAGTTCAAGGAAGGTAATGCTGGAGAATGGAGCGAAGTGGATGGTTCGAACGCTGGTGATCTTCATGATAGACCTCTGAGGAAAACAGTGGACGAACACTGGGCAAGCGCTTCAGGGAGAACTATACAGCAGTTGAGCAAGTTGTAAAAAGGGGCTGTGCGGATCGTGAAAAACGGTTTGACAAAGTGCTACTTAGATATAATAATATGTTGGATAAAGCAAGTTGTAGCGATGCATGGAACGCTGCATCTTGCCAGTAGCTGTGTTTCCTGGCGCAGGTGAAAGTGTCGCACCAGAAGCGACGGGTGCGCTGGCGGAGCATAGTGATGATGCTCAGAAAACCCTCAAGGAGTTCCCCCTATGGCCCACGCTGACATTCAGAAACCCGCGCTTTCGTACTGCTATGAATTCGGCCTCAATGCGTTGGAGGCTGCCCAGGCATGTGTCGACGCCCATGGGTTTGCAGTGGTCAAGAAGGTATTGTCTGAGGAGCTGGTTGAGGAGCTTCAGGAAGCGATTCTACAGGTTATTGACCCGGATGGGGCATTGGGCCCCGGTGAGAGCTACACCCATACTACCTTTGTCGAACACGCACCCGCGCTGTGGAAACTGCTCGACTATGAGCCCTTTCTGCGGGTCCATCGACTTTTCTGCCAAGCGGACGAACTGACCATCCACCGTTCAGCCGCGATTTTACGCAATCCCGGCTCGGCTCCCCTTTCTTGGCACTCCGACTGGCATGGATTCAACCAAGGCCCCCCGCAAAACGCCGGCGATGTCTTGAACCGGGGCCACTGGCCCTCGGGCCGCTGGCTCTACCTCACAGGCTCCTATCCGGAACACGGCGGACTGGCCGTGATCGAAGATTCCCACGTGGAAGACTGGGAGGGACCGGAAGGCTTTGCGTTGACCCCGGACCGGCGCTCATTCCACCGACAGGGGAGTGAACCGGTAAACTATGTCGGTTTCGATGTGCCAGGCATGGTGCCTCTCTTCACGGCCCCGGGCGATATGATCATCTTCGCGGCGCGCACGTACCATGCCGCATTCTCCAACCAGCTCGACCAAGTGCGGTTGTCCTGCGGCCTTGGCTTCCGGCCGCGCAGCTACTGGATCGACGCGCCGTGGCCGCTCCCTGAATCAGCGCAGGCGTTTATCAGGGCGCTGCCTGCACGGCATCAGCACTTTGTAGAAAACTATGTTGGTATTGATACGGAATGGCGTGGTCAATAGATGACAGCATGAGTAAGGCATGACAGATTTCGGACAGCGACTTGCGCCGACTTAGGACCGTCGGCGTTCAGCCCCGCGGATGCATTTGACGAGAGTAAGTGTTGTTGCATGCGTTTCACTCACTATCAATCAAAAGGAGAAGCGAGCATGAAACGGAACAAGCTGAGTCGACGTGACTTCTTGAAGCTGTCTGCCGTCACTGGCACGGGAGCCCTTCTGGCTGCTTGCGCTGTGCCGGCGGCGCCGGGGGGTGAGGGCGGAGCAGCTGCGCCCCCGGCTGTAACCACAACGATTAATTTCTGGGATTTCCCGTACTACTCGTCGTCTCTTGGCGAGCCTGGTTCCTGGCAGTGGGAGCGGGCGAATGCCTTTATGGACGAGAACCCAAGTATTGAGGTAGAGGTGCTTCCCCTGACGTGGGAGCAGGGCAGCAAGGTGACAACGGCCCTCGCGGCCGGTTCGCCCCCGGATGTAGTCGGCGGCGGCTGGATCCAGCTTGCCCTCTCGGCATTAGAGGTGGGACTGGCTTTGGACCTCACCGACTCGTTGGAAGAGCAGTTGACCAGCGATATGGTCGATGGAATGCTTGAGCAGTGCTCTATCGATGGCAGGGTGTACATGGTGCCGTACTGGCCGGTGTGCCAGTCCGGGGTTATCTACCTTGATGGGGTCGAGGAAGCGGGCGCGATGGATACAGGCCCCCAAGCGCCATGCTACGGGTGGAACATTGACCAGTTCAATGGCTGGCTTGAGGCTGTGCGGGGTACACGACCGGACGGCAGCGAGCGCTACGGACTCGGCATCCCATCCGCCCATTCCACACCGGCTTTTCATTGGGTGACTCTCCTGTATTTCCGCTGCTTCGGCGCCCACTTCTGGACCGATGAGACGGAATCGTGCGTTGACATGGCTTCGCCCGAGGCGATCAAATGCCTTGCATGGATGCAAGAGATGGCAGAAAGCGACCTGATTCCCGATCCGGCAGGGTACACCGGCGACGATAACAATGCCCTCATCGACCAGGGCAACGTCCTCATGCAGGTTGGCAACGTGGTACCGGGAGGCGCCCGTCAGGAGGGGATGGAACTGGACGCCGAGACACTGGTAGTCAATGATACCGTGAACGAACGTAGTTGGCGCTTTATCCAGTATCCACACGATGACCCTCACCCCGCCATTGCCTGGGGTGGCGCAAACTACTCCGGTTTGGTGCCCTTCAAGCCCGAGGACTCTGCTGATATCCCAGGACTGTTGAAGTTCATCCACTGGATGACCAACGATGAGAGCGAAGAATGGTTGGTTAAGTCGGCCGGAATGCTGCCGTTCCGCAAGTCCATTCTGGAGGAAGTCGCCGACGACCCCCTCGTGGTTTATACATCCGAATGTCTGATGCCTAACGCATGGTTCGATGCCAAGCGCAGTACGGAGACTATCGTGGTGCGCTCGATCTTTGAGGAACATTTCCAGGGCGCCTTCTCCGGCAAGAGCGCGGAACAGGTGATGCAGGAGATGACCGACGACATCAACTCGTCTCTCGAGAGCTGTGCGTAGAACCCCACCGTGGATAAAGCCGGTCTCCCGCGACGACACTGCTCGCGGGAGACCCTTTCAGACTCTCAAGAGCGGGGACAGCCATGAACTATGCCAGGCGTGAGGAGATGTGGGGCTATATTTTCGTCACACCTTTCCTGGTTCTGTTCCTTGTCTTTGTGCTGGTGCCTACGGTCATGTCGGTCGTGATGGCCGCGCTCGAATGGTATGATCGAAAGCCGGTTTGGGTTGGTATGGCAAACATTGACCACGTGCTGAATGACCAGCGTTTCTGGCAATCTGTACGCAACACGTTATCCTACGTGGGGATGTTCACAATCGCTGCCGTCGCACTGGCGCTTGCAGTGGCGATCAGGATCACCAAGTTCCGCAGTCAAGGCATGCGCCAGGGCCTGCAAAGTGCCTTCTATCTGCCCAGCGTGGTTTCCCTCGTCGCCGTAGCGGTCGTCTGGCGTTATATCTTTAACAATCAGTTCGGTCTGATTAACTACCTGTTGAGTGTGGTCGGAGTGGAGTCTGTCAACTGGCTGGGGAATCCGCAGACAGCCATGCCATCCCTCGTATTTATGGACCTGGTGACCGGGCTGGGCGTTGGGATTATCATCTTCGTGGCCGCAGTTCTCGGGCTGCCTTCCGAGCTGTTCGATGCAGCCCACATTGACGGCGCCACCGGGTGGCTGGAGACAATATACATCACCATCCCCCTGTTGACCCCGAGCATCCTCTATGTGGCGGTGACGACGACGATCGTGGCAATGCAGCTCTTCGTTTCCGTCTTTTTCCTCACCAAAGGCGGGCCGGTGGGGTCCACGTTGACACTCGCCTTCCTTACCTACCGTTACGCGTTTGTCTTTCTGAAAGTCGGCTACGCATCGGCCGTCGGCCTGGCGCTTCTCCTGCTCACCCTGGCGCTGGCGGTGGTACTTTTCCGCTGGTTCCGGTCCGTGGTGGAATACTAAAGGAGCCCGGGAGCGCTGTGCTGAACCAACCCACTGTCCCCGAAGAGCCTGTCTCGCGTCCAATCCAGCCTGAAGGTCGTTCCTGGCGCAAGTTTCGAGAATGGATCGGCAGTAACTTCACATTACTGCTGCTCTTTTTTTGGGCTCTCATCTCATGGTTTCCCCTCTACTGGATGGTGCTGACCAGCTTCAAGAAAGGCCAGCAGGCACAGGCTCTACCCCCCGGCCTGTGGTTGAAGGAGCCCACCCTCGAGTCCTATCAGCAGGTGCTGAGTTCGACTTTTCCGGTGCTGCGCTGGCTGGCCAATAGCCTCTTCGTCTCCGTCACGGTTACCGTCTTGGGGCTGCTGTTGTGCGCGGCTGCCGGATACGCCTTCGCGCGCAAGCGCTTTCGAGGGCGGGATATCATCTTTTGGATGGTGCTGAGTACGATGATGCTGCCGGGTTTCTCCAGATTAATCCCGGCCTTTATGCTGACGCTACTGCTGAATATGCATGACACGTACTGGGTCATGATTTTACCTGGGTTGGCGTCACCATTTGCGGTTTTCCTCATCCGCCAGTTCATGTTAACGTTGCCGTCCGAGTTGTTCGACCAGGCGCGCATTGATGGTGCGGGGGAACTCCGCCTGTGGTGGCAGATCGCGCTGCCACTGACCAAACCGGCGCTGGCGGCCTTGGGGACATTCACCTTTGTGGCAACGTGGAATGACTTCGTGTGGCCCCTGGCGGTGATTAACAAGATGGACCTGATGCCTATCCAGGTCGGCGTGACCCTGCTGCGCGGCATGGAGCGCACCGGGCGCAACGATTACCCCATCGCCATGGCCTCCGGCGTGCTGATGGCCGTGCCGCCGGTCATCATATTCTTCCTGTTTCAGCAGTACTTTATTCGCGGCCTGACCATCGGCGCGTTGAAGGGTTAGTGGATGCCGGCGCGAGTACCTCTCACATAGTCATCGCTTTGCCAGGCTTAACCCCAAATAGATCACTCCCATAGTCATTAGCGGACGCAACTCCGAGCGTTTGTTCGGCCCTGTCCGGTACATCCTGACTGCGGCCTACAGCTTCATGCTGCCCTGTATCAAGCCCTCCACTCGATCAACACGCCGAGGAAATCATTCGGGCGCTCAACCAGCATCTCGTATGTCTCTCCAACGTCGTCAGGTTGAATGCGGTGGCTGATCAGCTCCCCACTCAGCAGCGAGCCGTCCGCGAACAGGCGCAAAACCAGATCAAGGTTCCGCTCACGGGTCCACGGATCTCGAGTCGTGTAGGGATGCCCGGATACGCGAGCATGCGCGCCGATCAGCGAGACCCCTTTGTGGTGAACAGCCCTGTAGAGATCGATTTCGGCTGTGCCGCGGGGGCTGCCCAGCAGCACGACACGCCCGCCGTCGCCTGCCAGCTCCAGGGCCTGCGGTACTACATGGGGATTGCCTGTCGCTTCGATCACCACCTCCGCCATCTGTCCACCGGTGACATCGTTCACTGTCTGCTCGACGTCCGACCGGTCCGGATTGAGGGCGCAGATACCGCTGGCGCCTGCGATCCGCACGCGATTGGGGAGCAGATCGACCCCGATCACAGGCCGCGCGCCGGACAGGCGAGACAGCTGCGCCGCAAACTGGCCGATCAGCCCCAGACCCAAGACGACCACCGATTCGCCCAGCGTTACTTTGCCCTGGCGCACGCCCACCGCGCTGATCCCACCCATCACAGCCAATGCCCCCTGTTCCAGCGTAACGTCCGGCGGCAAACGCCACATTCTGGTTGTGCGTACATCACACAAGGCCCAGTCGCCATGCGATGCGTAGACCACCACACGGTCGCCCGTTGCCCATTCTGTCACCTCGCGGCCGACCGCCTGCACCGTGCCTGCCAGGGCGTAGCCCAAATCGATTGGGAACTGCGGCGGGTCCGGCCGTGAGAAGCCGATGTGTGAGCCACTGTACATCGCCAGCTCTGTGCCCGCGCTGATGAGGGAGCAGGCTGACTTGACGACAACCTCATGTGGGGCGGGCGCCTCTGGGATTTCGAAAGATTCCCATTCAATCCGGCGAATGGCTTTGCAGACCAGGCGTCTGGCTCGCATGTTGTTTTCCTCGTAAATACTCAGCCAATGCCACCCCTGACTCAAGCGTGGCAGGTGTTTTACTCACTTCTCGATACTTTCTCTTTGCATATGGGCGGTCGGGCCTTCGGCCCTCCCTTGTGCAGGGGCTGCGCCCCCGCAACGCCCCCCTCCAAAACCATCCCTCATCCACCGTTCGGCGTCATTCCGGCTGTGCGGCTCATCCAAAGTGGCGGCTGCCAGCAAATACACGATGAGAGGGCCTTAACGGCGGCGGGGATGAAGGGCTGGTCAGAACAGGCTGGTCAAGACAGGCTCTGCATACGGCTTAGTAGTTACTCTTCCTCTTGAAATGCTGTCCGGTCGCCTCCGCTGTGCCTGCCCCGTAGGGTAGAACAACAGAAAGTCCGTGTTGGGCCGGATTCCCGCGATCTCGTCGCCGCGTCATGTCAAGCGATATGCCACACCA
Organism: Caldilineaceae bacterium; assembly: GCA_963662575.1. Classification (GTDB taxonomy): domain Bacteria; phylum Chloroflexota; class Anaerolineae; order Caldilineales; family Caldilineaceae; genus Bin5. Next base: position 1,348,403 of record OY759723.1, on the reverse strand, counting down.
TCGGTTGCTTCCTCCGCCGTGGTGTCAGGCAGGGCGTACCGAACGTTTATCTACACATCCTGTTCTTGCAGCGGCGCCCCGACAGATAGGCCTATCCAGGCCGGGCGAGTGGATTCTTCCCTGCCAGCTCTATGGACTGTCTGAGAGTCAACGCGCTTCGTTTTCCCATTCTGTTATGCCATCTATCCATGTACGCATCGACGACCTGCTGTCACGATTTGCCCATGCATAGTATGGAATGAAGGTCAGGACACCGTCCGGGTGGTCGTTTGATCCGCCCTTTCCTTGTAGAGTAACAACCCCGCCGAGAAGATCCTGCCTGAAATCTGCCCCGAATTCGTTCAGCAAAGCTGACTGCCGATAGTGCCCGATAAGTTCGCGGCCGTCACCCTCCTCATTCCCCGGCGGCAATGTAACGCACGCGCCCCACATATCAAGGGCGGGATTATCGGTACTCTCGACGCAATACACCAGCGGTCCGCGACACAGCGCAACCTTGCCCTCATAGTAGCTGGCACGTGGATCGGCAGTCACGGCAACAACAGGCATCGGCAGCTGCAGTGTGACAGTGTCACCTTTGCGCCATTCTCTGGTGATGCGACAGTAGGCCGCAGACGCGATGTCGCTTTCGACAGGTTGTCCATTCACCTGCACAGTTGGGTTGCGGCACCATCCAGGAATTCTCAGGTTCAGATCAAAGGTGGAAGGCTGTTCGGGATCGAGGGTGATGTTTACTCTGCCGTCCCATGGATAGGACGCGTCCTGATCAAGGTAGAGTCTTGTCCCGTCATCCAGGCGCCAATCCACCGTACAACTGTCATACAGGTGAATCCACACGCCATCCGGTGAAACGCTGAACATGTATCCTGGCAATGACGCGATCATTCGAAGCGCGTTGGGCGAGCAGCAACTGGTGGAGGCTGATGACCAGGGGGTGCGCTGCCAGTGGTTACCGTCTGATGAGAGGGGACACAAATAGTGGAACTTGTCGCCGTCGATAGATACGTGCGCCAGGAAGCCGTTGTACAGCGTCCTCTCCATCAGATCGGCGTAGCCGGCATCGCCCGTCAAGGCTAGCATGCGCCAGTTCCAGGTCGCGTTTCCGATCGCTTCGCACGTCTCCAAACCTGTGGCCAGCAGGAACCTGAAGACACCCGCATGCAGTTCGAAGGCGTCCTTGCATGTCAGCTCGATGTCCTCAGCGTCCACGGCCAATTGGCCCGTGAGATGCAGCTTGCCGGTTGTCATGTCACGCCAGATGGCTGTGAGCTTGTCCATGAATTCCTGGTCGCCTGTTTCCGCATAATAGTCGGCCCCGGCGCACATGAGGTAGGCTTGACGTACTACGTGTCTGCTCACATAGCCGCGGAAATCGGAGCCGATGATCGGGGGCTGTCTCAGGAGCGGGGTGAGGAAATGTCTGGCGCCGGCGAGATATCTCTCTATGCCGGTGGTACGGTAGAGTTCGACCAATGCCATTTCGATGACGCTGTGCCCGGCAAAGTTCTCCCCCCGAAACTGCTGGCAGATTGCGTCGGCAACACGCTGCGCGCACGCCAGAAACTCGGTCGATCCAGTTGCACGGTGGTGTGCAATGGCAGCCTGGATCAGATGTCCTGGGTTGCCCAGCCCGTACGATTTTTCGAAATCGTCGCCATAATAGATATCCCAGAATGCGTTGTCTTGATGCGCATTGGCAACGCCGGTCACAAACAGATCGAGCAAGGCGCGCGTGTCAGGATCGTCTCCGGACTGCAGGACATATGCGCAAGCTTCCAGCCATTTATGAAAGTTCGCGCGCCAGGAATGGCCGTTTCGTGAACGGTTCATTCCGGTGGGATTGGTCTTAAGCGTTTCCAGGCCGGCCGCGATTCCCGCCTTGTCGCCCGCCGCGTAGGCCCTGAACGGCGCTGTCTGATCGTCTACGTCCAGCCAAGCCAGGAAAGACGGGATGCCGTTGGTCCGGTTGGCATTCATGCGCGTTTTCCAGAAGCCATCGCGCATGGTAACGGCCTGCACCGGGACAGGTTTGAGAGGGGCAAAAGGGCTGGCGACGGTGGACACTACGCCGGCCTCCCGCCAATGTGGGATGTGTCGATTGTTTGACATGCAAACTTCCTCCCTTGGATCGTGTGGATCCTGTCCACACGCGGACGCCTCGCCCGCCCCGAGGCAGTACGCAATTCGGAGCCTTATTCCATCTGGACTTCCGTCACGCCGGCGGCGAGGAACGGGCCGGGCGTCTCACCCCGCAACAGCTTGTCCAGATCGTCCAGGAACTCCAGATAGGTGCCCTGCCAGCCAAAGTGATCCCAGAACCAGCCGTCATACGGGGACCCCACCGTGGCCTCGCCCTTCGGAACGTCGGCGTAACGCGCGCGCACTGCCTCGATCTGCGCCGCCTGCAGCCGCCCCAGTTTGTAGTCCAGGTACAGCCCGAAACAGTCCACAAAGATGCGCACGTCGTTTACGTTGGCTTCGAGCAACCCGGCGACGTGAGCAAAGGATGCCGGGTCAATCCTGCCATCCAGCTGCCGCCACGCCGCCAGCACGCTTTCCATGTGCGCGATGGACGGCCGCTTCTCGGCCATCAGCTCGGCGGCATAGGCGTCGGTCAGCGGCACGCGGTTAAAGATGAGCTGGTAGCGCGGATCGTCGCGCAGCGTTTCGCGCTCCTCCTCGGGATAGGCGTCGAGCGGCAACTCCAGCCCGAGGACGTTCTCGCCCACGCGATCCATCCCCGGATGCAGGTAGTCGGTCCAGATTCGCCACGGTCCGTTGAGGCGAGTGTCCAGGTAGTTGTAGCGCGCAACATAGCTGTGACACTGAGTCAGGCCGCTGCGGCTGAACAGCGCGCCGATGGTGGCGGGATAGGTCTCGCGCAGGCCAGGCAGAAAAGCCGCCGCATCCGCCCCATACTCCATCGTCAGCCACTCGGACAGGATGTCGTCCGGGTCGAGGTAGGGGTTCCAGCACAGCTTGCCGTAGGCATACCAGTTGGAGAGGTTGAGCGGATGGTCCACGTAGTTGGGATGCAGCCCCAGATTGGCGTCAAACCCGTCACAATTTTTGTCGGCTGCCTTGAGAAACTCTTCCTGCCAGCGGTGGGCCATGGAGCAAGGCAGAAAATTCAGGCCGGCCGTATCGCCCACCAGCGCGAGTTCGAACACGTAAGGGGAACGCTCGCCCGGGCGAATGCCGATGCGGCCCCAGATCGGGTGCGGCGGATAGGGTGGGCGAAAGTCCCAGTAAAGGTGGCACGGCGCAATCCGCACATTCTGCGGCAGCTCATCCCCCCAGTCCCCGAACAACTCTGTCTCCGATTTCGCGTAGGCCGCCTGGTCTGTGACCGCAGGCCAGAGCAACTCCCCGCCGATGGTGGCCAGCGCCTCGCTGACCAAACGCATACCGGCCAGCACGCGCTCGCGAACCGGCAGCGCGCGACAGCGGGGGCAGTCATCCTCGTGAGGACCGGGCGCGTTCTCGCCGGCGCCCCACACGATGGCATTGCGCACCGACGGCATGGCGGTGGCCAGACGGGCCGCGAAATCGTGCCATTGCGCCTGCACGACATCCGAAAAGGGACAGACGTTCTCATACGCCCCGTTCTCATCTGGCTCGGCATAGTGGAGGGACAGACCAACCGTTACGCCGAAACGATCCAGAAAGCGGGCAAACTGTTCCACCGGCTCGGCGTGCGAAAGCCAGCGTTCGAACTGTGAGCCACTGGCTGCGTATTGAGGAAACAGGCTGAGGTTGTTGACGCGCATGGCCAGCAGTTGCCGGGCGAGGGCCAGGTACTCTGGGCACTCCTCCGGCCGCAACATTTTTTCATAGTCCAGGATACTTTTGAAAGGCAGACACCAAACCTTGTTCGAAGGCGTTTCCCACATCCGCAGCGCGCGCATCGGAAAATGCGGCCCATCGGTCAACGGTGTAATGGTCTGGTTACGGCGGGCGCGGTCGATGCATTCCTGCACCCCGTACAGAACGCCGCGACCATCCCCGCCGATGATACGCAACGCGGCACCGTCGTTCACCTCGATACGAAAGTGCTCCGGCTTCAAGTCGACCCCGTCAGTGTCCAACCAGGCTGTGACTCTGCCACTGTCGGAATGCGCCCCGGTGGCTGGCCTTGTGCCACCCAGCTTTTCGATCCAGCGTGCCAACTCGTCGGCGGCGGTCCGAACGCGTGGACTGGCATCGCCGGGAATTCTGATCGCATCGATCGCTGTCATCTGCATGTCTGTGTTCCCCTTCTGCGATTCTCGCGCCAACTTGGGTAGTCAACCGGTAGGCTTGTATTAAGCGGCTGCGTACGCCCACTGTCCGCGGATCATAGTACGCCAGGCACTAAAGTCATCCTCAAAGATCGCTATATCGGCGTCCTTGCCCGCTACCAAGCTGCCCTTGCGGTCATCCACGCCGATAACGCGGGCTGGCGTCAGGCTTGTCATACGAATGGCCTCTACCAGTGGAACACCGACGGTGTCCATCAGAACAGGTATCATCTGGTTCAACATTGTGGTGCTGCTCGCAAACGCGGTCCGATCAAGCAGCATGCCAACGCCGTCGTGCACCTCTAATTCGAGACCCCCCATACGAAAACGAGCGCCTTCCGGCAGGCCCGCGCCGCTACTGACGTCGGAAACAATGCACAGGCGGTCGGGGTCAATGCACTTGTAGACCAGGTAACACCTAAGCCACAGTACTTGACCAGCCGGTCATCCTTGGAACCATTCAGGCTCTTGGTGACGTAACTGGTGTACAGCCGCCGCCATGCTCGCCAGCCGACACGTTGCGAAGAATGCACACGGTCGGTGAGAGATGGTTTTGTAGGGGGGCGTTGCGGGGGCGCAGCCCCTGCACAAGGGAGGGCGCTTGCGCCCGACCGCCCAAAATACAACAATGTGGGGAGAAAGAACACCTTTGCACCCCTCGTTCAGGGTTGCGAATCAGTTGCGGCTGCGTAGTTACTAGACCAGTTTCATCAAGGTTGGCGGCAGATGCTTACCATCGGCGATAATCTCGCCAGTTAGTCCGTTGCAGGTCAGCGATACCTCAAGCAGACCCGGCTTGCGCCAGGGCCCTTTTATTGACAAGGTACGACACTATACGTTCAATACCCGGAAATTTCAAACCCAGGGAATTGTGCCAAAAGCATTATGGACTATAATACCTCCTTGTGAGTGAGAGAATGCAGCAGAATTCGGCAGAGCAAAAGCCTGCCGAGCCGACTTACACCGGATTTCTGATTGAGGTCAGCTGAGGAAATATTATGACGCAGGAAGACTATAGCCTTACCGAAGAGCAGATCCAGCTTTTTGAGGTTTTCGGGTTCCTGGTCCGGAGAAATCTGTTCAGTCCCGAGGAGATGAATAAGATAAACGAAGAGTTCGATCGTCGCCTTGCATCCATTCAGGAGGAAACCGATCCTGAAGAGAAACGTATTTTCAACAACTGGGGTAACCGGACCCCGGAAACGCCCTTTATTGCCAGCTTGCTTGAGGACCCGCGTATTTATCTGCCCGCGGAACAACTGATAGCTGAAGATTCCGTTCCCGTCCATTCTAACGCCAACAGCTATGAGAATAATACCGATTGGCATCCGGATTGGAGCGATCCTCATCTATTGGCAATCAAGAACGTCATGTATCTGCAGCCGACAACCGCTGACCGCGGCGCATTGCGTGTCATTCCCGGGTCGCACAAAAATCCATTACATGAAGAACTTCATGGCATTGGATTGCGCAGTACGTTTGGCCCTAAAAAGGCCCGGTTCTTAGAAGCGTCTGGTCTGAGCGGTGAAGATATTCCCTGCTATGTATTTAGTTCGAATCCGGGTGATGTCATAATCTTCAACCAGTTGACCTGGCATGCTGCCTTTGGCGGTTATAAAGACCGCCGCACCTGCACCTTTAATTTTTATGGCACCCCAAGGACTCCCGAAGCGGTAGAGTCGATGCGCAAAGTGGTGGAACACATTCCTGATATCAAGAAGAACTTGGGAACGGTGGGGTTGCAATATCATCCCTGGTGGCTGGAAAATCCTGAAAATAACCCCAGGCGTGCGCGCTGGATTAGTTGGTTGGAGGAATGGGGTTTCTTGGAAGCTTATAATAACTAAATACCTGGAAGCGTCAGGTGTACACCACCGCGCTGGACGCCGGCCTCCAGCTCAATTTGAATAGCCGGTGCGATATAATAGTTCAATTCGGGGATCTCCGCAGCGCGACCTAAACTCACTTCCTCCGAGGTATACAGATCTACGGTCAGTTACCAACGCAATGCTGGCGCAAGTTGCTGGCGCCATGAATTCAAGGCTTGATGAAGCAGATCATCGAGCGAGGCGATGTTGCTCAAACGCATGATCGCATCCGACAAGTCCCGCCATTCGGCATGACCATTTGTCTGCGTATCTTGTTCTGACAAGACAGTTTCCATCACGACGAGCTCTTTCATGGCGTGGGATCCATTTCTGGTAAAATCGCACCAAAAATCGGAAAGTAACGCCATGAAAAGGGGTGTGTTCTGGCGTTTCTTGACTAAGCACTCTCTGACTTGACATTGGGTGTGTTCTGGCGTTTCTTGACTAAGCACTCTCTGACTTGACATTGGGTCCATACTTACTGCGAAGGTGGAGTGTGACACTGGTCGACGCCCTGTTTCTGACCAACCGAGAGACTCTCCACCTGAGAGCTGCCTTTGAACCTTCACAAGGGTCTAGCCTTCCAGGTACTCGAGCACCCCATCCCAATCACAATACGTGCCGCCGACCATCTTTTGGGGCTCCGGGCGCGGTATGTGCATGTCCGAACCACCGGTCTTTACCAGTCCAAGGCGATCTGATATCCGTACATACTCGTCCTCTTGGGCCTTGGTGTGCGCGGGATGGAACACCTCGACACCGTCGAGTCCTTCGGCAGCCAGGGCAGCGATGTTCTCTTCGTCGAACGTGAACACGACGCCCGTGTCGTGGCCGGGATGCGCTACCACGGCAATGCCGCCGGCCTCGTGAATAGCCGGAATTACCTCCGGTATCGGTGGGTGGAGAACCCGGACGCCGGAAGCCTCCCGCAAGGCCATGAACTCTTTTTGATTCGACACAACGCCTTTTTTCAGCAGCAGCTCATATAATGCTGTCGACTCGGACTGTTCCTGTGCCTTCACCTCGGCGTCGTATTCAGCGATGGTCACCTTTGTGCCTTTCCCCTGCAAATATTCCAGCATGGCGAGATTGTACCTACTTCTCACCGACCAGATTTCATCGGCCAGAAAACCTTCCAGAGAAGAAAGCGGACCATCGCGGAAAAAGCCCAAAACGTGGGCCGGTATCCCGCGCCACGAGCTTGTGATCTCGATGCCGGGCAAAAAGGTCACGTCGTATACGGTCGAGAGTCGTTGGCCTTCCGCAATGCTTTCGATGCTGTCGTGGTCGCTGAAGGTCACGGCCGTCAGTCCGCGTGCCATGGCAATGCTGAAGACCTCCTCGGGGTCAAACGATGCGTCGGAGGACGCATGCGTATGGACGTGCAGATCTGCTCTTCTCACGAGGTTTATCTCCTTACCTGCTGTGATTCTACTGGAATTGTGTTGAGCCCGTCGATGACAAAGAGTTCGCTGAGAGGTTGCCTGCGTCCACCTGGGCTCGGATACGACTAGTGGGCACGCGCATTGTTGGAAATCCTTTTGTTTTGGTGCTCAGTCGTAGCGGATGTGCGGGTCCAGGTAACCTTACAAAAGATCAACGAGCAAATGAGCGAGACTATTGCTGTCGAAGGGGATCGAAGACATCACGCAGCGCGTCGCCAATGAAGTTGAAGCCAAGCACACAAAGGATCACGGCAACGCCCGGCGGTATCCAGAGCCAGGGACGGATCTGCAGAACGACCAGGTTATTGGCCTGAAAGATCAGGTTTCCCCAGCTTGGCGTCGGTGGCTGCACACCCAGGCCGACAAAGCTGAGGCTGGCTTCGAGCAGGATGAAGCCGCCGATGCTGGTCACCATGCTGACCAGGATGATGCCGGACAGGTTCGGCAGGATGTGCCGGAAGATAATGCGACGGTTGTCTACCCCGATGGATCGGGCAGCCAGGATGTAGTCCTCTTCCCGCACTGTCAAGATCTGGCCTCGAATCAAGCGGCACACTCCGTGCCAATTCAGGAGTGCAATGGCAATAAAAAGATTGACCAGGCTGGGTCCCAGCAAGGATACCATGATCAGGAGCATCATGAAATCGGGAAATACCTGCATCACCTCGACTAGCCGCTGGATCACGTTATCCACCCAGCCGCCGAAGAAGCCCGACATGGCGCCCATGATCGTGCCGATGATCGTCTGCAGCATCACCCCCAGCGCACCGACCAGCAGGGAAATGCGCCCCCCATAGACGACGCGGGACCACATGTCTCTGCCGATCGCGTCCGTACCCAGCCAGTGTTCGCTGCTCGGCGGTTTGACCAGGTTGTACGCGTCGGTTGCGGAAGGCTCAAAGCTCGTCACCAGAGGCGCAGCCAGCGTGATGACCAACAGCGCGCCGATCATGATCGCGCCGAGGACGCCGAAACGATTGCGCAGATAGTTCTTCCAGGCGCGAGACTGAAACAGGCCCCGTGGGCGCGTCAACGCAGCGTCGTCGCTAGCAGAGGGTTGCTCGCGCTGTAAGGAAGGTCGTTCCAATATCTCTGTACGTTTTGTCATGATGGTGAGCCCCAGTCCATGCCGAGTATCTCACGCCGCGGTGCAGCGTTGTCTAGGCCAGAAATGAGGCCTGCGCCCGTCATCCTGAACGCAGCCAAGGATCTCATCGGTGTCCTCGATAGATCTGCAGCTCACTTATAGGCGATACGAGGATCGACAAACGCGTAGGCGATGTCGGCGATCAAATTTGCGATCAGCGTCAGGATGGCGATGACGATCACGTTGGCCATCATAACGGGGTAGTCTTTCGACAGTGCAGCGTCGAGCACCCAGCGACCGATGCCCGGCCAGTTTGCCAAACGTTCTACCAGCACTGAGCCGGCAAACAGGGCCGGCAGCCGGTAGCTGATGATCGTCACGATCGGCATGAGCGCGTTGCGAAAGGCATGGCGCATGATCACGACACGATCTGGGAGTCCTTTGGCCTGCGCCGTGCGCACGTAGTCCTCGCCCATCACCTCCAACATGCTCGTGCGTGCAAAGCGAATGAAACCGGCGGAACCACCCAGCCCGAGCACCGTGACCGGCAGGATCATGTGCTTGAGGCTATCCCACAGCCCTCTATCGCCGCCTATGGAATACATTCCGCTTGCGGGGAGCCAGTTGAGCTGCAAGGCAAACACCCATATGGCCAGAAGCAGGAAGAAGAAACCGGGCAAGCTGAGGAAGAGGAAGGAGATGACGGTGGTCACGACGTCGAATAGCGAGTACTGGTAGAGGGCGGAGAGGATGCCCAGCCCAAGTCCTACCACAAGACTGACCGTCAGGGAGGTCACCGTCAACCTCAGCGTCACCGGTAGTCTACGGACCATCTCCTCGAACACGTCCGCTTGATCAATCATCGAGCGGCCAAAGTTGCCTTGGGCCAGGTTCCATAGCCAGCGGAGGTACTGCACGTGGATAGGTTTGTCCAGCCCTAACTTCTCCTTAAGGTAGTCCTCGTACCCCTCTTTTGCCTCATATTTGTAGCCATGTCCGTCAATCGTGATTTCTATGTGTTCGAACGCAATGTCGGGCGGCAACATGAATTGGGTGGGATCACCAGGCGCCAGGTGCATCAGTCCGAAATTGATGATGGTAATTATGAAAAGGATCGGGAAGATGAGCCATATGCGCCGGATGATGTAAGTCGTCATCAGATCCCCTACGGCGGGCATAGGGGCACGAGGACTAACATCCCCATGCCCCTACCCCTACCAATCAGATTCTACACAAACCCAGTTCGGGCGTGACTAGCCCTCATCGCAGATGTACCAGTCTAAGAGGCCATAGTCTGCACCGCCGCGGTGCACCAGCCCAGTTGTGGTGTTGGGAACGACACCGCAGATATTGGATCGCGTGCCCCACACGCGCATATTGGTGGAGAAGGTGATCCAAGGGCCATAGTCGTACCAGATTTTGGTGGCCCTGGCGAGGTTTTCCGTGCGTACGTCCTCATTAAGCGTGGCCCGGGCCTCCTTGCACAAGGTGCCGAATTCCTCGTCGAACCAGCCGGTATTCTCATAATTCCTACCAAGTGGTCGATGGAAGTAGTAGCAGGCTCGGAGGCTAAATCCCCGAACGGTTCCGCCCCCCCCTTCGCTAACGTCGTACTCGCCAGCGAGGAGTTTGTCAGGGAAGGCCAGGCCGACTATCTCCATCTCGACGTTCAATCCCACCTCGCGCATCATCTCAATCCACAGGTTCCAGATGGGCTTTTCAGCGTCATCGAGGAAGATGATGGTGCGGTCGGGATCCCATTCGCCCGCGTCGATGGCTTCCTGGATCAACTGCTTCGCCATTTCGGGGTCGTACTCGCGCCACTCCATGTCCTCGGCTCGATAGGCTCCTTCGTTGGCCATCCAACTGTAGGTCTTGCTGCCATGGCCCAGCGTGTGGACGGCGACGATGGCGTCGCGGTCGGTGGCGTATTCCATCGCGTAACGGATCTTGTCCGGCAGGGACCCGGGCCGGCGGTTGAACTGAATCCCAAGCATCCCCAGGGATTCGTCCACGAGGATCTTCAGGTCGGGATTGCCCTCCAGGCCTTCGATGTCGCTCACCTGCAAGTACTGGGTGACATCCAGGTCGCCAGCGACCAGAGCCGGGAGCTGCGCTTCGTGTTCCATGGTGATGGCAATGATCTTGTCCACCTTGGGTTCGCCGAAGTACTTCGCGCCCCACCAGTCATCGACCGCAACAGCTTCGAAGAACACATCCGTCTCCATGTCGCCCAGACGGAAGGGGCCGCTCACCACGGTGGGATTCTTCGCCTCGGGATTCTCGCCGGTGATGAGGGTTTCCAGGGGAAACTTCTCAAAGATGTGCTTGGGAACAATGCCCACCCTGGGGCCGTACTCCTCGTGGTGGGGCGTGCAGTTGTTTCTGCCCTCTTGCATGTCAAAGCGGACCGTGTGGTCATCCACCATCACGATGCCCACGATCTCGTCGGCTTCGCCGTTCACGTATTCCTGCTCGCCGACCCACCCATAGTTCCGGTTCATGACGTCGGGATGGGACAACATTTCGAACGTATACTTGACGTCTGCTGAGGTCAGCGGAGTGCCGTCGGACCAGGTGGCATCTTCATACAGGTAGAAGGTGGCGGCGTCGCAATTCTCCGTGAGTTCCCACTCCCTCGCCAGCCACGGCACCGCCTCGAAATCTCTGTTGTGGAGGAGCAACGGCATATAGAAGTAGGGCTCGATGTCGCCCTGGGCCTTATAGGTAGGATAGGGGAAAATGTTGAACCCTTGGGCCCAATTGGAACGGAAGCCCACGCGGATCACGCGTTCACCATCCTCATCCATTGTGGTGGCCGCAGCCTCATCTCCGGAAGTGGTGGCCGGAGCAGGCGCGCAGGCGGTAATGACCATGCTGAACGTCACCAGCATGGCGATAAGCGTGAGTTGCCACTGCTTGTTGTTCATCTCGTGTCCTTCCTTTCGGCAAATGTCTTGGGGTTGTTCGGAGTAACTGAACGTGAGAAGGCTAATTAGGACCGAAAGCGGTACGATATGACTAACGTAAGGGCGGGAGGAACCTCAAGGCCGAGTTGGCCTCCCATTTACGTTGAACACTGCGAGGAATCCCACTGCGGGCAGAAACAGCCAAACCGCTCGATGAACATCCAGATCGCACTCATGATCATCGTCATCTGGCCGTCCAGCATTTGCACCAACACTGCTGGCAGATTCCTGATCAGGTGCCGCCGTCTCGGCTAGTCATCCTTGCAGTGTATTTTTAATATAATATATGTTGTAACATAGCAAAGACAAGACGTCAAGGACTATTTATCCAATCCTCATATACCATCGCCGAAAGAAATTGGCCCCAAAAACCGCGTTTTCAGACAGCCTACAATATGGGCAATCACAGCCTAATTCTGACGTACGCCCTCAAATGTTTGATTAACGATGAGTCCTGTCTTCTCATTCAGCACAATAGTTACTTTATCCGCTTCAAATGACATTCTGAGTTCGAATACGTTGATATTGGCCATCTCATCTATGGTCAAAAGAAGATCACCATTTGTATCCCAGTTTCCTTTTATTCCCGTAGACAGCCCAAATCGTCCAGGAACGATGGTGTAGATACCATCCAACCTCATTGGTGCCGCAAGTTGTGTGAATATCGGTGCCACAAGTTGTTTGAATTTTCCGGATGTGGGATCAATCAGAGAGAACCTGACTTCTGCTTCTTCTTGACCATTGAAACGCAAAGAAATTGTCTTGAAGTTAAGAAAATTTTCATCAAGAATAAATGTCTCGCCTGATATGATTTGCGCTATTTCTGGCAAATATATTTGTTCGGGAGACGACGCGGCTGTGATCGCTTCTGTCTTCTGCTGAAGATTCTCATTACCTTCTAGATTTTTCGGTAATGCCTGATCTGATATCGACAATATAAATTCACCAATTTTTCCTCCATCATATTCCAACAACGCATTCTCTCCACCAGTGATAACCGTTACGATATTTACGTCTGGTAAAACATTAAGCGATTGCCCACCACGACCAGCAGCATAGAACATTCCAGAAAAAGGCCCTTCTGAAACGAGGTGCCAAGCATATCCATAATCGCGACCTGGACGGATGAAGGTATCCGTCTTTTTGGCACGATCAATTTGGGGTTGTGTTGATTTTTCTACCCATGCTGCACTCAATAACTGTTTCCCCTCCCAGAGTCCATTGTTCAGGAAAAGGTACCCTATCTTAGCCAGATCGCGAGGATGCAGATGTAGATCCCCCCAACCTCTAGTAATTCCCTGAGGGTCTGGAGGCCAGATAACCTCATTAATGCCAAGCGGAGTAAAAAGGTGTTTCTGCGCAAAATCGAGCATGCTCATTCCTGTTGCCTTTGTCAGGATCGCCGAAAGCAAATGTGAATTTCCACTGCAATAAGCATACTCTTGGCCCGGTCCCCTAGCCATGGGCAAATCTAACACAAACTGCACCCAATCTTCACTTGTGAACATCTCATTATGTTCTTTTTCTCCTGGTTGATATCCACAATTAAAACCGGAAGTCATGGTGAGCAGGTTTTCTATGGTTATCTTTTCTTTATTAGCATCAAGATTGGCAATGGTACGTTCTGGGAAATAAAATAACAGGGGCTGTTCGACACTTTCAATAAAACCCTGATCAATAGCAATACCGATTAGAGCCGATGTAATACTCTTAGTAACAGAAGCCACATCATGGACAGTCCCACCCGGGGTGAATGGATAAAAGCAAGCATCTAGTACGATATTGCCGTTTCGAATGATCAACATGCTATGAATGTTTATCATGTTTTCCCGATAAAAACTTAGTAATTCCACCAAGCTTTCGGAATCCATTCCTTGATTTTCTGGAGTTGAGGTCTGCCAATCTTCAGTAGGCCAGTTCATGGTTGCATTGGACGTGGAAGTGCCGTTAACACAATCTGAATTTTTCATTTTGAATTTCCTTCCTAATTAGGGCTCGTTGACATTGTGTTCGAGCCAGATCAGTGTAGAAGCAAAATGCAAGAAAGCCATGAAACGTCGTGCGAGTTTTTCATAGCGAGTGAAAATGCGTCGATACCACTTGATTCTGTTAATGAAACGTTCGACGATGTTGCGTTCTCGGTAGCGGACTCGGTCATAATCCCGTGGTTGCCTACGATAGCGGCGGGAAGGGATGACCACCTCTATCTGTTGGGCTGCGAGCAGGTCTCGCAAGGGGTCAGAATCGTAGCCTTTATCGGCAATCACGGCGTCAAAATGGAAATGGGCGAGCAACAGCTCAGCATGGGACATATCATGGCGTTCACCACCAGTCAAGATGAACTTCAGGGGAAAGCCAAGGGCATCGACGAGGAGATGGATCTTGCTGCCGAATCCGCCCCATTTCCGACCTGGGCACTGTTCTTGCTGACCTCCCCCTTTTTTGACCCGCCTGCTACGCACATATGGGCGCGTACAGCTGTGCTGTCGGGCATGACCGCTGCCATGTCTGGGTCCTGGGCGAACTGTTTGAACATGTCGGCCCAGATACCGTCCTCTTCCGAGCGTGTGTAGAGCTTGAAGACACTGTTCCACTTGCCACAACTGTCTGGCAGTTCACGCCACTGGGCGCCGGTGCGCAGAATCCATTGAACTGCCTCAACGCAACGGCGACACTTTTCCTCTTGCCCTGCGTAGGCACGAGGGTGTCCTTGCAAAAATGCGTAAAGTTTCTGCCACTGATGGTCGGCAATTCTCTATGTAGACATCCTACTATTGTCGCCAATGTGACAGAACTAATCAAACGTCAACGAGACCTAACCACCGACCACTGCATTTGGGCGTTCGGGCCTTCGGCCCTCCCTTGTGCAGGGGCTGCGCCCCCGCAACGCCCCGCCCTTGCTAGCGACCGTGCTCATTCTTCCCTAGCAACGTGTCTAGCCAACAGTGGCCCCCCAAACACTACGGTAGGAGCAGGCCTTGTGCCTGCCCTCGCGCGCCTCACCCATCGTCGTCGCCATTCCCCCAAAGGTCCCGTAAGGCCAGGCCTGGCGCCTGCCTTGCGTCTCTCCAAGAGCCGGTAAACAATTCCAACCGAAGCCGGCACAATCACCCCGCCCGACTGTTTCCACCCCAAATCCGGGTTATCCTACTAAATTTTATTTGCTTGACTTTGGATGGGATATCAAGTAGACTGCCGACCTGTATGTGGTGTCTGACATCTTGTCTCCGATTCCGCAGCAACAATTTCTCCTCACAGTCCATTCTCAAAGGAGTGTAAGCGCGGCGACCAGTCAGATGTCAATCCCTGCTTGCGGCCAGCCCCCCAAACAGCCCCTGCAGGCGTATGTCAAGAGTCGTAATCTCACTAGCAGTTTCAAGGTGTAACCATGGGAGAAGATGTGACTGTAGGCGCTGCTCTGGTTCCGGGACGACCCGAGCTCCGCACACGCCTACAGGACTGGCGCGTGCGGCTGGAGAAGGAAATCCGCCTTAACTGGCAGCTCTATGTGATGATCCTGCCCGTGCTGGTCGGCTTTTTCTTCTTTCGCTTCTATCCCTTGTATGGCCTGCAGATCGCCTTCAAAGACTACAACATCGTATCCGGGATCAGGGGCAGCGAATGGGTGGGGTTGGAGAACTTTTTCAAGTTCTTTGAGGACCCCTTCTTCTTCCGCGTGGTAAAAAACACAGTCGTGCTGGGCTTCTGGACGCTGGTGATCTCCTATCCGCTGCCGATCGTTTTCGCGGTGTTGCTCAACGAGGTCAAACAGCAACACGGTCTGTTCAAGCGAGTGACCCAGTCGATCAGCTACCTGCCGCACTTCGTCGCCGTGGTGGTGATCGTCGGTTTGATCTATGATTTTTTTGGCTTCGACGGCATTGTCAACCAGATAGCGGTTGCCCTGACCGGCGAAAAGTGGCGTATCCTGGGCTCGTCGGCGTGGTTTCGGCCGCTGTACGTTGGCTCTGTCCTGTGGCAAGGCATCGGCTGGGGCTCAATCATCTACCTGGCTGCGCTGACCGGCATTCCGCCAGAACTGTATGAAGCCGCGATCGTGGACGGCGCGTCGCGCTGGCAGCGTATTCAGTACGTCACGCTGCCCGGACTACTGCCAGTGATCAGTGTCACGCTGATTCTCTCTGTGTCGTCGATCGTTTCGGTGGGATTCGAGAGAGCGTTCTTGCTGCAGCAACCGGCCACCTACAATGTTTCGGACGTCATTGCGACCTATGTGTACCGGCGCGGGCTGATAAAGTTTGACTTCAGCTATGGCGCGGCGATTGGGTTTTTCGACTCCATCGTCGCCTTTGCTTTGGTGGTGGCGGCCAACTACATCGTAAAAAGAACCAATGAGGACCGCGAAGGGTTATGGTAGCGAGGTGTAGACCATGCATACCCTGAGAAAGATGCAGTTGTTCGATTACCTGAACTACCTGTTCCTGATCGGGTTCAGCTGCCTGATGCTATACCCGCTGCTGTACGTTTTTTCCATCTCGGTGAGCGACGGCGAAGCGGTGTGGAGGCAATCGGTGAAGTTATTCCCAATTGGCTTCAACCTGGATGCGTACGAGGCAATTGCGAAGGCGAATGCGGTCGTGCGGGCGTACCGGAACTCGATCGTCTACACGGTGCTTGGCACGACGTTCACACTGATAGTCTGCTTGCTGGCGGCATACCCGCTCTCGGAGCCGCGCTTTCGCTGGCGCGGTCCGATCAGTCTGATCCTGGGGTTGACGCTTTTCTTTTCTGCCGGCCTGATTCCCACCTATCTGGCCTACCAGAGTTATGGACTTCTGAATACGCTTTGGGTCATCACCCTGCCGGTTGCCTTTAACTTCTGGTTTATCATCCTGGTGCGGGCCAATATCTCGATGATACCGCGCGAGCTTAAGGACGCCGCCCGCGTGGATGGCGCCAGCGACTTTCGCATCCTGTTGCAGATCATCGTGCCCCTGTCCAAACCGATCCTGGCGACCATCGCCCTGTTTGTCGCGGTCGCGATCTGGAATGATTTTTTCAATCCGCTGCTCTATCTCAACAACTCGGAAAAGTTCCCCTTGACCATCATGCTGCGGCGGATGCTGATACGGGGAGCCACAGGGGAGGTGGTGCAGGGGAATTATGCCGACACTTTGCAAGCGAAGTCGTTTTTCAGGCAGGTAAAGATGGCAACCGTCATCGTAACGTTGGGTCCGATTCTGCTGGTATATCCCTTTGTTCAAAAGTACTTTGTGCAGGGCACACTGGTCGGCGCAATCAAGGGTTAAACCCGCGCGAGCTATGGTCGGATCGAGAGAAGGAGGTGGTTTTATCGAGTAGATCTTTGGCTACAGTCTATGCTCTCCAGTGTCTGAGAGTCATTCGCCATATACACAGCAGAGGAGATGGAAATGAAGAGATTCAGCCTGCCTTCAATTGTTTGCGTGCTCACTGTTTTGAGTATTCTCCTGGTGAGCTGCGTACCACAGCCATCCGGGACCGTCGAAAGTGAGACCCTTGAGCTGGAGTTGATGATCGCGCCCGAAGGTGTTTTTGGAGATGTCACGCCTGAGACCTACTCGATGCAGTTGTTGGCCGACCGGACCGGCTTCAATTATGCGTTCCGCCAGATCCCGCGCGAGTTCCTCGGCGAGCGGATTGCCACCACCCTGGCCTCCGGGGATCTGCCGGACATCATGCAATTAGGCCTGCCGGCCGATTCGACCGGGACACCGATGGACATTGCGCACGAGTTCGGTCCGCAAGGGCTGTTCGTCTCGCTCACCCAGTACATCGAGGCTGGCGATATGCCCAATCTCGTGGCCGAGATGGAAAGACAGCCCGATATGCAGAAGTTGATGACCTCGCCCGACGGCAACATTTACGCCGTGCCCCAGGTCAGGCGGTTACGCCAACTCCGGCCGTGGCTGCAATTGCGAGCCGATCTGCTCGAGCAGTGTGGGATCATCGAGGACCGGTGGAACGGCAACTGGGACGCCATCCTGACGCTGGAGGATCTCCAGGGGGCCATGTTGTGCCTGAAGGAGCAACTGGGCGGCAAGCCTGTCATCTCCAGCCGCAGCGGCTTCACGGGCCATACGGGCAACTGGGCAAAATGGCTGGGCACCGACCTGACCGTTTACTACAACCCCTACACCGAGCAATATGAATATGGCCCGCTGATGGACCGCTTCCGCAGCACGGTCGAGTTCATGAATTGGATGTGGGAAAACGGCGTCCTGCATCCGGAGTATGCGACCATGAGCGACCCGGACTGGGAGGCGCTGGCGCGTGGTACCTGCGAAGCGGGAGCCATTCTCGAGAACACGGGCTGGCACTTCTATTCGTGCGTCGGCAATGCGGGCATTGACCAGGGCAAATTCTACCCCGTCATGTCGCTGACGGTCGACGACGAAAAGATTCTCTGGCCCGCCCCTTCGAATGTCTGGCTGGGGAACCCCTTGGTGATCTCGGCCTCCTCCTCCCAGGCAGAGATCGAAGCAGCCGTGTGGCTGATCGACTACCTGTTCAGCACCGAGGGCCGCTTCCTGATCTACCAGGGCAAAGAGGGCGTGGATTGGACCTATCGCGCCGACGGGACCAAGTGCTATACGGACACCATTCAGCGCCATCCAAGCCTGAAGGAAAAGCACTATTGCGCAGGCGCGATTCCCGAGTCCCCGCCGGCCATGACCAACGAATCCGCGTTCATCAATGACATCGGCTCGCTCGCCCGCGTCTGGTGGCCAGAGGCTGAACCGCACTGGGGCCTGATGGCAGACTGGCCCGCGCCGGAATTCCCGGACGGGTGGAGATGGATTGACGATAATTTCATCAATCCCAGCGGCTCCTATGGTGATCCCCTGCCTTCCATCGTCTTGAACGAAGAGGAGGCGGAGGTAGCTGCCAGTCTCGGCGCCCCGATCGACACCTATCTGCTTGAGACGATCCAGCAGATGATCGAGGGGCAGCTCGAAATCAATGACGACACGTGGGGCGAGCTTACCTCCACGATCGAAAGCATGGGCGCCCTGGACATTGTGGATGCGTACAACTCCGCTCTGTCGCGTGCGAAGTAACGTGGTAGAGTAGCTGCGACGCGCCCAAACTGACCGGCGTGCGATCCGGACTGTACGCTGTTGAACGACCAGGACGCTGGGGACGGAGGGATTCGTCGTCCCCAGCGTTTCTTTTCACTGGCCAGCGCCGGAGCAAAATATGGGGACAGACAAGACGACAAAGGATCCGATCAGATGCGCTGTGATCACCGGCGGTCACGGTTATGACGTCCTGAACTTTCACCGGTTTTTCCGCGGTTTGGAGGGGGTCGATGCCTATATCCAGCATATGGACGACTTTGCCTCTGCGCGCGCAAACGTGCGCGACAGCTACGATGTGGTTCTCTTTTACACAATGTTGATGGATGGCCCTGTCGACGACGGGGGCCCGTGGTACGCGGGAAGACCCAAAACTGCATTGGAGCACCTGGGCGAGACGGAGCAAGGCATCGTCCTCCTGCACCACGCCATTCTTGCCTACCCGCAGTGGCCGGTGTGGAGCGAGATAGCCGGTATCCAGGATCGCAGCTTCGGCCATCATCCCGAGCAGACGCTGCGCGTCGAGATCGCCAATCCTGAACATCCGATCACCAGGGGCCGGAACGCCTGGGAAATGGCGGACGAGACTTACATGATGGATGAACCGGGGAAGGACAGCGAGATTCTGTTGACGGCGAACCATCCCAAAAGCATGGGAGCCATCGCCTGGGCGAGGATGCACAGGCGGGCGCGTGTCTTCTGCTTCCAATCGGGGCATGACAATCTGACGTGGGCAAACCCCGATTTTGGCGAGACCGTGTTGCGGGGCATCCAATGGGTAGCGCAACGATTATAGGCGCGGCCTTTATCGCGGAGACGGCTGTATGCGTGCGCTGGTGACGAGACTCCGGCCCGACAAGAGACGCGAAAAGGTACTGGTGAGCGACTGGCCGGCGCCGGAAGGACCGACCGGCAACCAGGTCAAGAGCCGGACGATCTATTCAGGCATCACGAACGGGACCGAGCACAACGACCTGGTTGGCGGCAACTATGCGCACCCTGACGACGCGCTGCCGGCCGGGTGGGGCTATCAACACGTGGGACGCGTGATCGAGACCGGCCCTGACGTTGCGGAGCTGGCCGTCGGCGACCTGTTGTATATCAATGCCGACCACAAGGAATATGTGGTGACGCGTGAAGATGGGTTGCTCATCAAACTGCCAGAGGATGTTGACCCCAGGCAGGCCGCGCTGTTCGGCATGTCCAGTGTGGCGATGCGCTCCTGTCGGCACGCTGATCTGCGTATGGGCGAACGCGTTCTCGTCGTCGGCCAGGGGTTTATCGGCCAGATGGCGGCTCAGATCGCCAACGTGATGGGCGCACGCGTCGCGGTCTGCGAAATCGACCCGCGCCGGCTGGAAATGGCGCGACGGATCGGCGCTGCTGAGGATGTGTTCGATGTCGCTGGTGACGGATGGGAGACACAGATCGCCGATGGCGCCTTCGACGCAGTCATCGACGCAGCGGGCGTCGAGGGGATGGAGGACCGGTTGATTCGCGCGCTCAAGAGCCGGGGCAGGCTGCTGCTCATCGCAGGCCGCTTTCACGTCAACTATACCTTCAATCTGGGTCAAGCGCACGAGATTACCATCAGACAGAACACCGGCTACGACCCCGATGATCTGGCGAATCTGTGCCGGCTCATTCGCCGGGGCCTGGTCGATATCGCCCCACTGCTCCAGGACGTTGTGCCGGTGACGGAGGCCCGGCGCGTCTACGACACCCTGCGCGACGCCCCGCACGAACTGTCTGGAACAGTATTTATCTGGGAGTAAGTCGCTGCACGCGCGCGAGAAGGGCACACCGGGAGCCGAGCCATGACACAGATACAGATTGGGACGATCGATACGATCCGACTTGCGCGCGACGCCGGCCCGCGCGTGCGGACCGCAGCCGTCGAAGTGGCACGCTGGATCGAAAGACTGGGGGCGAAGAAGCCGACCATCGGTGCAGAGGCGGGCGATGTGACAGCGCTGTTGAGCACAAACGGGACCGACCTGGAGCCGGAGCACTTCTGTATCGACGTCAAGAGCCCCACAACGCTGCACATTACGGGCGGCGATGGACGCGGCGTGTTGTATGGTGTGCAGGAGTGCATCGACCGCGCCCGTCTGGGTCGAGCCATCATGACGATGACCGATGGCCCCCATTTTGCACTGCGCAGCGTAGACATGTGGGAGACGCCATCCAACATGGTCTGGTGTCTGCCGTTCGACAGCATTCTGAGCTACGATAAAATGCTGCGGCCCGAGGAGATCCCGGAGTACTTGGATTTCGCCCGGCGGCTGCTGGCGATGCGTGTCAACAGCCTCAGCCTGTTCTCCCAATACGCGTCGGGAGGGTCGTTGTTCGAACGCTGGCTCTCACACGCCGAGCCGGTCGAGCGGTTCGCGCAGTTTATGGATCGCTTTGGCGTCTCAATACGTTTGGCGCTCCACTATACCTCTCCCGACGAAAGCGGCCATTATGAGACGCTGTGTCCGTACTCGGATCATATCCGTGAGCAGTGGCAAGACTTTGTGGCGCGTATGGCCGTCACCATGCCGACGGTGCGCAATTTCAGGCTGAGAGGCGCGGGCGAAGAGGCGCCCGGCCCTCACGAAGACGATTGCGACCGCTGCGCTGCGACTCCCCTGCGCGAGCGTGTTCTGGCGGGCATACGCGTGGTCAGCGACGCCGTAGCCACCCTCGGCGGCGATCTACTGTGGCTCACCGGCACCGATCAAGCCGCCCATGCCAGGGCCGAGGCGGAAATGTATGGCGACTGGGGGGATGACTTTCCCGAAAACGTGTGGATCGGTCACTGCCACAACTTCTGGGACCACCGCCCACCTTATCCGCCGCACCCGATCTGGAACCATTCCGGTAATCGGCCCGCAGAACGTTCGCCTTATGTGCTTCAGGTCGCGCTGGTGGGCGATTCGGCTGGCATGAACTTTCTGCCGTGCTCGATGGCGCACCGCTGGCAGGAGGACTTTCGCACGGCGGCAGACAAGGGATACGAGGGATGCGACGCCAACATAGCCGTACATCCCCAGTACGTAGACCATCCGCTCAACCTCTCCAACTGGCACACCTACGGCAAGCTGTGCTGGAATCCCTACCTCGACCCGGACGACATCCTGTGCGAATGGCTAACGATGGAGTACGGGGCGGATGCCGCGGCGTTTCTGCCTGGCCTGCGCGCAACCTATCCCGCCACCATCGGCGCGCTGTTCAGCCGCAGCGCCTTTACCCAGTGCCACAGTTATATTGCGCGCTACAACTACCTTGATACGCGGCTCAATGGACCGTGGCGCGTGTGGACGGATCTCTTGCATCCGGGGATGGACCGCGTCGGCGAGAACGTCCTAGGACTGGAGTTGCCGCTCGACGCCTATCCGGAGGAGGAGCGCGAAACGCTGCGCAACGACCCGCGCTACCAACTTATTTTCAACCGGATGCCATTGACCGACGCCTATGCCGCCGAGCTGATGACGGAGAAGCGCGCGGCCACCGGCCACATGGAAGGCGTGCTGGCAGCGTGGCGGCAGCTGGAAGGCAAGATTGACCCTGCATCCTTTGCCCACGTCGCCGGGCTGCTCGAAGCCAACCTAAACGACGTGCGCATCTTTGTGGACTGTTTCGGACTGTACCTGGACTACAAACTGGGGCGGTTGGAAGCGGCGCAGATCGAGGCAATGCGCGCGCGCTACGCCGACGTTCCGAAGGGCGAGGCGACGGTCGGGTCGCCATATGACGGCTGGTTCTGGGATCACTTTGGCTGGCAGGGTACCTACCTGGAGTTCCTGGACGATCTGGAGAAGCTGTTGCGGGGCGAGACGCCCGGCCCCTTCTTTACCGGCGGAGCGACGGAGAAACAGGCGGAATGAAGTTTCAAAGAGGTAACCGGCGGCCGGTCTGCCGGCCGGGCCGCCCTTCACGGGATCGGATTCGAGCAGCCGGTGCGCTTCGATGACACAGTTGGCGACGGCATTGACGGGCAACGACTGGTTGCTACAGCATCAGGATTCATTCACAGCGTAGATGCGCGCGTCGCGCAGATAGAAGCGCAAGCAGACGTCACGCCCGGCCAGGCCCGTCGTGTCCTTCTCGCCCCACCGCAGCGGCAGGGCGGTGCCATCCACGTCGCCGAGTACACACCTTTCCCTTTCGTAGCCCTCGATGGCGTGGCCGTCCGGTTGCCGTACCTCCACCATCACGTAGGCCTGATCGGGTAGCAGCGTGCCTGTGCCGCTCTCCAGGTTGACCGTCAGGGGGCGTTGCGGGACCTTGAACAAACGCGACGAAAACTCGGCGTTCGACTGCGACCCCACCCACGTTATGCGGTCGACCGGCGTGCTGTAGCGCCGCATCGAGTTGTACTCGAGGAAGCACAGGCGGCCATCCACGACAAAGGGCGTGCAGGTGGTAAACACCCCCACGTGCATCTCGCGCGCGGGGCGCTGCCAGCGCCGCCCATCGTGACTCACCCACCATTCATAGGAGATATGAGGCCCGTGTTCGCCAAACATAAGCGGGCTGCGGGCATAATTGCGCATAAGGCCGACAAAGCGGTCACGGTAGGGGAACACGGTAAACATGTAGAACTCGAGATCCGGCGGATCATCCGCATCCGGTTCGATGAAGTTCTCAAGGCGCGACCAGTGGGCGCCGTCTTCACTGCTGCGGATCGCCAGCACCCGACGCTGGCTGGGCCCGATGTTATCCGGAAGCGCCGCCGGGAATGGCCGCTTTACAGCTTGATAACAAAGGTATTGCTTGCTGCGTGGGTCATAGATGGCCGAAAAGGCGTCGTTGCCGTCGCGAAAGGCCGGGTTGTGCTCCCACTCCTGCCAGTGCAGACCATCCGCTGAAAAGGCTGCGCCAGCGTTGTGGACAGGATGATGTCCCGGCAACGTACCTTCGGCGTGCGCGGGGCCCCAGCCGGTGTGGATCATGGCGTAGCGGCGATTGGGATCGGTCGCCTCTTCGTTTCGCATCACCGAAAAGATGCCGCCATTGTCGATCAACACATTGGGCGACTTGGTGTCCGCGACGATGCCCAGGTCTGGCCGTTCGAAGTGGATGCCATCGCGGGTGCGGGCATAGCAGACCTGCCACGTCAAGCTGGCGGGATCCCAGCCCGGGCGAGTTATGCTGAACGTCTTATCGCTCTCAGAATGGCTGCGTGCGCTGGCCTGTTCGGCGCTCAGGCTTTCGACAAGAAACCGCTCGGGGCTGCGCCGCAGACTATACCAGACGTGGATGGCGCCGTCGGGCTCCTGGAGGCTGGTGAGCGCCAGGTCCTGGGCGAATTCATTCAGGTCATCCTCCAGCCCTTCAGGAGGGCTGTCATCGCGAACGAGCCGGCAGCCGCCCGTAAGCAGCCGGCCGCGCGGTTCATGCGCGTCTTCCAGGGACATGAAGAGCAGAGTCAGGGCGTTCTTGTCCTGCGGTTGATCCAGAATTGGATTAACGGCGTTCATACCCCTTGCCTCCCTTCTGGGAACGTCTGCTTAACGCTTGCGCAGTGCCTGAAGTCTGTGCTGCCTTCAGCCGTTTCGCCCAAATGCGTCTCGATATCGACCTTGCCACGGAGGAGTTCGGAGATAACGCGCGTGCGCCGATGTCCCGCCCCTCTGCAACCAGGGCTTTGTATTTTGCGGTTTCACATCACCCCAACGCGGCCACCATCTCGTCGGTGTAGCCAAAGAGCGCCGGTGTTCCCCCGGTGTGAACGAAGACGACCGGCTCCTGTGCCGGTAGTGCGCCGCCGCGGATGTGGGCCACCAGCCCGGCCAGCGCCTTGCTGGTGTAGACCGGGTCGGTGAGGATGCCCTCGGTCTGGGCCAGCAGACGCAGAGAGGCCAGCCCCTCCGGCGTGGGGAGGCCGTAGCGCTCGCCGACGAAGGAGTCGTCGCTGTCGAAATCAGCCGCGGTCAGAGTCACGTCCAGATCGAGCCGCTCTGCAGCCTGGTTCGCGATCTTTGCCATGTGCTCTTCGTTGTCTCCTTGGACCGACGGGGTGATCCCCTTCACCTGCATGGGGCTGCCCACCGCTTTCAACCCGAGAACCAGCCCGGCCTGGGTCGTGTCGGCCGCGCAGACGTACATGTGCCCCGGCTCGATCTTCTGCTCGCGGCACTGGCGCGCCACTTCAAGCGCGGACTGGGCGTAGGCGATGACATCCAGGTCAATGGTATCGGCCTGCCGCGGCACGTAGACGTTGTGGCCTGCCGCGCGCAGCGCCTCGGCCTTAGCCGCGATCATCTCCTGCTGGCGGTCGCGGTCGTTGTCTGACATCACCGTCACATGCGCGCCAAACAGTCGCTGCAGCAGGTTGTTGCCGGTAATCGCGGTCTTGTCGATCTCCCGCTCCGACCGCAGGATAAGGTGCAGCGTGATGCCCAGTTTGGCGCAGGCCGCGGCCAGCTGGCGGCAGTAGTTGGACTGCACCGCCGCGCCGAAGACGATCGTATCGGCCCCGCGCTCCACCCCGACCGCCAGGCTGTACTCGAGCATGCGGGTCTTGTTGCCGCCGAAAGCAAGCCCGGTCAGGTCGTCCCGCTTGATATAGACCTGCGGGCCCCCCAGGGCAGCGCTGAAACGCGGCAGATGTTCCAGCGGCGTATTCATCTCGCCCAGGCGAACGCGGTTCAGGCCGGTCAGCGCCATTTCCAGTTTGTCTTCCAGTGCAGTCCCCATAGCCACCTCTCCTTTTGATCCTTCCGAATGTTGGATCTCAAATCATCGTAGGCGTATGAAGGCCTACCAAGAGTCAAGCCCCGCCCACTAATCGCCGGCCGGCTGCAGTTCCGGCTGCCGGCTCAGTTCCCAGGAGCGGGCCACGCTCTGCGTCTCAACCATCTTGGCGTAGCGTCCGTTGCGCGCCATCAGTTCGTCGTGCGCGCCGGTTTCGATAATGCGCCCATCGCCCAGCACGACGATCTTGTCGGCGTGGCGGATGGTCGAGAGGCGGTGGGCGATCACCAACGTCGTGCGGTTGCGGGTGAGGCGATTGAGCGCCTGCTGGATCTGCCACTCGGTCTCGGTATCGACCGAGGAGGTGGCCTCGTCCAGGATCAGGATCGGCGCGTCTTTCAACAGCGCGCGTGCGATCGAGATGCGCTGCTTCTGCCCGCCGGACAGGCGCACACCGCGCTCGCCGATAACGGTGTTGTAGCCATCAGGGAGTTCGACGATGAACTCGTGCGCGTTGGCCGCCTGCGCCGCCTGCACGATCTCATCGACCGTCGCCTCAGGGCGGCCAAAGGCGATATTCTGGCGCACGGTCCCATGAAACAGGAAGACATCCTGCATGACCGAGGCCACATTGGCGCGCAGGAACTCCAGGTCGAGGCTGCGCAGGTCGTGACCGCCAACGCTAATTTGACCGTCCTGGGGATCGTAGAAGCGGGGAATGAGGCGGCTGACGGTCGTCTTGCCGGCCCCGGTCGCGCCCACCAGCGCCACCATCTCGCCGGCGCCGATCTCGAAATCGATATCGTTCAGCACCACCTCTTCCGACTGATAGCCAAAGGAGACATCGTGGAAGGCAACGTCCCAGCGGGAAATTTGCGGCTTGAGCGCGTCCGGCGGACTGCTGATATCCGGTTGCACGGCCAGCAGTTCGAAGATGCGCTCCTGGCTTGCGCCGGCCCGGTGCAATGTGTCGCTGATGTCGGCCAGCTTGAGGAATGGCTGGTAGATATAGACCAGGTAAGCAATGAAGACGAAGAGGTCGGCGACATTCAACGATTCCGACAGGGCAAGGCTTCCGCCCACCCACACGGCTACGATCACGCCCAAGCCGCCGGAAAACTCGACGATTGACGAGGGCAGCAGCGAGATCCTGGTGGCGGCGCATATCCTGTCGCGGTAGTCTGCAGCCGACTGTGCGACCTGATCGGCCTGCGACTTCTCCCGGCCAAAAGACTTGATCTCGGTGATGCCGGAAAAGCTGTCCTGTACCTGGGCCACCAGCTCGGAGATGCCGGCCCGCACCTGGCGCCATATGCCGCGGATCTGCCTGGTGAAGCGGTAGATGACATAGCCGCCGATCGGCAGTGGCAGCACGACGAGCAGGGCAAGCAGGGGATGTATCCAGAACAGGACACACCACATGGCGATCGGAATGACGGTGGCCATCACCAGTTCGGGCACGCCGTGAGCGACGAAGTCCTCCAGCGTTTCGATATCGTTGATGGAGCGCACGATCAGGGCGCCGGTGCGCTGGCGGTTGTAGAAGCTGTGGGAGAGCTGCTGCAGATGGCGGTAGACGCGCGCCATCAGGCTGGTGGTGACGCCGTAGGCGGCCACGTGGGAGAACTGGCCGTAGAAGTAGCGGCCGACACCGCGCAGCACATAGACGATCCCCAACACGGCGGTCATCGCCAGCAGGCCGGAAGTGGAGCCGCCGCCGTCGGTGATCCACAGGATCAGGCGCCGCACCAGCAGCGGCGGGACCAGGCTCGTCGCGGAGAAGAGCAGCCCGCTGAGGACGGAGAGGACCACAAATTTACGCTGGCCGCCCAGGATATACCAGAGGCCGGTCAGGAAGCCCTGCGGTGGATCGTTGGTGTACATGGCTATGAATATCCGATTACTTGTTTCAAATGATATCTGGCCTTTGAGGTTGCCGCAGCTACTAAAAACGTAACTACGCAGCCGCAACTGATTCGCAACCCTGAATGAGGCGAGCAAAGGTGCTCTCTCAACTCTCTACTTTTTTATGGGCGGTCGGGCGCAAGCGCCCTCCCTTGTGCAGGGGCTGCGCCCCCGCAACGCCCCCCTCCAAAACCATCGCTCACCGACCGTGTGCCTTCTTCGCAAAGTGTCGGCTGGCGAGCATGGCGGCGGCTGTACACTAGTTGCGTCTCCAAGAGCCTGAATGGTTCCAGGGATGATTGGTTGGTCAAGTACTGTGGCTTAGTAGTTACCTAGAAACTAAAAACTGACTACAAAAAACTGCCGTTCAATCACTCCAGCTCCCGGCGCAGCAGGCCGCGTTCCCGGTAGACGGCAGCAGCCTCCTCGACAAAGACGGCGGTGGCGGCGGCGTTGAACTCTTCGCGCAGGCGCTGCGCCAGCGCCTCGTACTCCTCGAAGCTGCAGCGTCCGGGCCGCAGCATCTCGTACATCTCCAGGAGTGTCTCGTTGGGAACGGCGGTCAACTCAGAAGCCCGTTCCAGGTTCTGCGCCAGTTGCGGGTAGCCGGCGTCGCGGGCGATTTCGGCCTGGGCGCGCAGCGTCTCCGCGCTGATGCTGTAGTCCTCCGAGGAAATATCTTCGGTCAGCGTCTTCTGCAGCGAGAGGTCGCGCAAGGGGCGCCCGCTGGCCGCGGTGAGCGTGTCACTGCGGTTGGCGTAGAGAGGATAGTCCCCGTTCGAGGCGTGAGAGGTGTTTTCTCTCTTCTCTTTTCTGTCGTTTGTCATTATGCTGCTTCCTTGCGCTTAGAGTCGAAGAGCGATTGCTGCTCCATTTCCTCACTCCTCTCTCTTCGCCGTTACACATCCGGCTCCCAGCGGAAGTAGAGTTCCTGGGGCGCTTTCTCCCGTATATCTTCGATCTCGCGGCGGTGCAGCAGGGCCGTCTTGACGATCAGGCGCAGGCGGGCGCCGTTGTCGACTTTGACGCCGACGGGCAGGGGGCTAAGCCCCTTGGCATAGCGGGCCGCGTTGCGCCCGATCGCCTGGTAGATCTCCAGCGTCAGGCTGGGCGACTGCGGGAACAGCTCCAGGTTGTTGAGCGGCGCCAGCCCGCGTTTCTGGATGACGGTGGTGCCGCGGCTCTGAAGGCCGACGGCAATGCCGGAGCCGCTCAGACGCGCGCCGGCGTGGCCGATAGCAGCACAGTCGGCGCTGTGATAGACCCGCACGACGCGGCCGTAGAACTCTTCCTCCGCCACACCGGTGAGCAGCGCTTCCAGCACTTCCTCATGGTCCAGTTCCCCGATCGTCTTGACCAACGAGCAGCCATAGGCCGGCCCCACCGCGACCACGATTTCGTTGGCGGAAGCGCCCACTTTGGCTGTGCTGATCTCGGCCAGATTGGGCAGCGGATCCCCCACCTGGGCATCGATAAAGTCGCGCGGCGACTTCTGTTGCGGAATGCGCTGGAGCGCGTCCCACGTTTCCCCTTCGAGGCGATAGCCGGTGCCGGGGCCGGTGTAGTCATTGCGGTCGTTGACCGCGCTGATCACGGCGAAACCGTCTTCGAATATCGCCGACGGCTGCAGATAGTCGCCCGCCACGCGCTGACGGCCCATTTCGAGCAGATTGGCGGCCGCCTGCTCGAAGCCGCTGCGGTGCAGCGCGCGCACCACATCGGACAGATTGGCTGTGCCTTCCAGGAAGCGGTCGGCCGCGGCGAGGTCGGCCACCATGTCGCGCTCCGGCATGTCCTCGCTACTGTGGGCGAGGGTGGCGGCCTCGACCTCCTCGTCGCCGATCGGCGGGAAATCCAGTTCGGCGTAAATCGCCTGCAGCGCCTGCGCGGCTTGCCGGCGGGCTGCCACGGCATCGGCCTCGCGTACCGGGCGGATTCCGCCGTTCACCTGCATGTCACGCTGGATGACGGTCCAGTCATCGAAATCTTCGGCGTCGAAGTTGCCGCCACCGAACATGTTGTCCTGTTTGGGAATGGCGCTGTAGCCGGAGCAGATGAAATCGGTGCCGGGGATCATCTGCAGCATCAGTTTGGCCGTCTTGCGCAGGTCCGAGTGGGAGGCGAGCGCGTCGTTGCCGGAGGCGCATTCCAACCCCAACATCGACGCCAGCAAATTTTCGGCCAGCACGCCGCGCACGCCGCCGGGCAGCGCTTCCGGCAGGGCGATGCAGGAGATGGAGCCGTTCTGCACCCCTTGGCTGCCGGCGCCCTTCGTCACCAGCAGGCAGCGGGCCTCCAGGTAGAGCATCGAACACTGCTCGGCGTAGCCCATCAGCGCCTCGGAGCCGGTGCCGGAGGTGAAGCGTATCTTGATGCCGCGGCTGGCGTAGGCCGAGGCCAGAAAAGCTTTTGACCAGGGGGTGTCGTCGCCGTCGACAAATGAGCGCTCGGTGCCGTAAACCGAGAGCGTCTCGGCGTAGGAGGTCAGCCCTTTGATACCGAGGCGCAGTCCGAAAGCCTCTTCGACCGCGCACTGGGTGAGCACGCCGCCGCGGCTGGTCTGCGCGCCGACGAGAATGGCAAGCGCATTGAGGGGCGCGGCGCGGGCGACGCGCACCGTCGTTTCGATCTCGGCAAAGCCGCGCAGTGCCGCTTCGGCCGCGTCCGCAGCCAGCAGGGCCGGGTTTTCGCGCCAGTTGGTGACGTGGGCCTGGTTGGCCGGGGTCTTGCGCACCCGCATCTTGCCGAGGCCCATCATCATTTCCAGCACGTTCATGTGGCGCACGATTTCGCACAGTTTGGCCGGCGTGCAGCCGTCGGCCAGGCGGCGGATGGTGGGCTGCGGCACGTTGATATCGACCAACATGCGCGCGATCTGGTGCGAGGAGGTCGCCATCGCCTCCTCGGCCACCGCCATATCGAGGGCGTGGTCGGCGATGAAGCGGTCGAGCGCATCGAAGTCGGCCCGCTCTTTGCCGTCCATCTCCACGACCTCGCCGTCGACGATGCGCAGCGACGGCTGCGGGTCATAGGGGCTGTCGGCGACGGTCAGCCCGGCCTCGGCCCACTCTTCGACGTAGGTCTCGCGGTTGATGTCGCGCCCCGCGAGGATGGAGAAGCGGCGCGAGCCGGTATCCCCATTGACGCTGCGGTCCGCCGTCGTTGTTGTGGTCATTCCTCGTCCTCAACTCCCTGCCCGAAGGCGATCACATAACCGTCGGGATCACGTATGGCGAACTCTATGTTGTCGTACTCATCCTGGATCGTGAGGCCGTAGGCGAACTCGGCGCCATTGGCCTCGAACTCGGCATAGAGCGCCCTCAGATTTCGAACCCAGACATAGGCATCCCAGAGGCCGCCCCGCGTCTCGTTGGGCATGATCGTGCTGTGATCCTCGACCTGCTTCAGCATGAAGATAAAGCCGTCGCGGTCGGGCATAGCGAATGTCGGCGGTACGCCCCACAGGTGGGGCCGCTTGAAACCGAGCACATCGCAGTAGTAGTCGAGAGATGCAGCGAGATCGCGTATAAAGAAATAGGGGGAAGAGCCGATCAGGGCGGGGGTGTTTTCGGATGACATTGCAATACTCCAAGGCAGTGGGAAGAATGGCTGTGCCGTTCAGACGCGAATCAGATCTTTTTCGATAAAGTGGCGGAGTAGTGGCTTTCTGTCGATAGCGCCGCGCGTAAGTAGTTCAACGTTTGTTTCCAGCAGTTCCGTCAGATAACCGTGGAGATCGACGAACTCCCAGCCCAATGGCGCGCTCAACGTGACCAGAATGTCCAGGTCGCTCGCCTCCGTCTGCTCGCCGCGGGCATAGGAGCCAAAGAGGGCGATATCTTCCACGTGGTATCGTTCGTTCAATTCGCGCCGGTGAGAACGCAGGATTGAGCGAATCTCCTCTAGGCTCTTCAAAAGCTCTGTCTCCCGCAGCAAGCCTCTGTCTGTCTCAAGCGTTCTCCTACCCAACTAAACAGATCACTACTCGGACATCGAGTCGAGCGCTGCGCCGATGGCATCCACGATCTGATCGACCTCGTCTTCGCTGATGACCAGCGGCGGCGAGAAGGCCAGACTGCCGTTCAGGGCGCGCGTACGCACGCCGCGCGCCGCGGTCGCATTCTGCAGGCTCATCGCCAGTTCATTGTCCGGCTCTTTGGTCTCCTGGTCCTTGATGAATTCGACGGCGCAGAGGAGCCCCAAGCCGCGCACATCGCCCACGTTACCGAATTCGCTCAACTTGGCCAGCCCGCTGCGCAGCCGCTCGCCCATCTCCGCTGAACGTTCGGCCAGCTTCTCATCCTCGAGGATGGCGATGTTGCGCAGGCCGACGGCGCAGCAGGTGGCGTGGCCGGAGTAGGTGAATCCGTGCATCCAGGCCTCCTCGGTCGGGGCGCTGTTCATGGCGTCGAGGATCTGGTCGTTGATTTGGATGCCGCCCAACGGCAGGTAGCCGCTGGTGATGCCTTTGGCGAAGGCGAGGATATCCGGTTCGATGCCGTAGCGGGTGAGCGCGAACATTTCGCCGGTGCGCCCGAAGCCGCAGATCACCTCGTCGGCGATCAGCAGAACGTCGTATTGGTCGCAGATGGCGCGCACGCGCGGGAAGTAGTCCTCCGGCGGCACGAACACGCCGCCGACGCCCTGCACCGGCTCGGCGATCACGGCGGCCACGGTTTCCGGCCCTTCGCGCAGGATCGTCTCTTCCAGATCGCGCGCCGCAGCCTCGCCGACCGTCTCGCCCTCGCGCAGGTCGCCTTCGTAGCGGTAAGGGTGGGGCGCGTGGCAGTAGACGAAATTGGGCACCAGCGGGCCAAACATCTTGTGGTAGCGGGGTACGCTCGTGGCGCTGGTGGTGGCGAGGGTGATGCCGTGATAGGACTCGCGGCGGGAGATGATCTTGACCTTGTCCGGCTGCCCCTGGCGTTTCCAGTAATAGCGGGCGGTCTTGAAGGCGGTGTCATTGGATTCGGAGCCGCCGGAGGTGAAAAATGTCGTCTTGAGGCTGGGGTAGGCGTAGCCAGACAGCTTGTAGGCCAGTTCGCTGGCGGGCAGGTTGGTCATGCCGGCGAAGTTGGAGGTATAGGCGAGCTTATCCATCTGGGCGTAAGCGGCCTGCGCCAGTTCGGTGCGGCCATAGCCTACATTCACATTCCAAAGGCCTGCCATGGCATCCAGGATCTTGCGACCGTCGGTGGTGTAGAGCCAGACACCCTCGGCTCGCTCGACAATGATCGGATTCTCGGTTTGGGAAGGGTGGTGTAGAGGGTGGAGCTGTCGTCTATCCTGCTCAAGCAGGGATGGCTTTTCCTGTATGGCTGCCATTGGTTTCTCCTTGGACGATGCTGTTCACCGGCCTCAAGCCGCGGCGCCGTTGGCAAAGGGCGCCAGATGGCGGGTGAAGTGGGTGTTCAGCACCTTTTCGTAGGCTTCCTCGTGGTCGGCGATCAGGCCGTGAATCTGCGGGCCGAAACGGTCCAGATTGGAGCCGAATGTCACGTGCAGCAGCTGGCGGGCGTCGAACTGCTCCAGCAGTCCCGGCAGGTCTGCGTCGGACAGGTCGGCGTTGGCGGGCACCTTGTCCGGCTGGCAGTCGAGGAAGTAGGTTTTGCGATCGTTTTCGAAGCGTGCGCGCGAGTAGTCGAGAATCTGGCGGAAGAGGGATGTGTCAAGGTCAGCAATGACGCGCAGCGCTTCCAGATAGCTGGTGCCGGCGGTCTTGACATGCACCCGATCTTCGGCGTATTTGGCGACCAGCGGGTAGATGCTGAACTTGTCGGAGCCGGTGTGGACGCTCAGTTTGTAAGCGTCGAAATGCTTCAGAATAGCCGCGTGCTTGACCAGCTCCGCTTCGAACGGCGCGGTGTCGCCGATATAGTCGACGCCCTTCTGAAACTTGCCGACAAAGCGGGGCGCAAGGCTGACAACCGGCAGATCCCGCCGCAACAGTTCGTGCGCCATGAAGTAGTGCTCGTAGATCGATGTCGGTGTCTCGGTCTCGTCCACCGACATTTCCAGATCATAGCGTGTGCCGCCCATCTGTTGATCGAGCGCGGCCGCGATATCCAGCGTATGAACGATGGCGCGGCCGTACTTCGCCAGCGCCCGCAGCAGGCTCTCTTCACTGAAGGTCAGCGTCAGTCCCGCCAGTTCGATGGGGGCTGCCAGATAGTCGGCCCGCAGCGCGGCCAGGTCGGTATCGAGCCGCGCCCAGGGCAGGGCTTCGACCTTGGATTGCAATGCCGGCAAAGAGTCGGTCTGGGCTTCATTGTCGACGTGGTCGCTGGGATCAATCGTGTAGAAGGTGTAGCCGGCGGCGACGAAGGCGGGCAGGTCGCTGACCAGCTTCACATGGTCGGCGTCTGCGCCCCAGGGCGCGCGCCAGCCCATCTGCACCACGCCCCAGATGGCGTCATCCACCACCTCTTGCGGCGTGCGCCCGATGCGATCGTTCTCGCGCACTGACTGCTGAGCGAAGATCGGTGCGATGCCGGTGTCCTGGACTGAGCGGATGTGGCCGGGCGTGGCCGCGCCCAACCGGTCACCGAAACCGAAGGAGGTCTCCACCCCCAGCGGCACGGGATTCAGCCAAGCCAGGCGACCGCGCAGCGCGGCCGCGTTCTCGGCGGTCAGCGGGCAGAGCAGCATTCCGTTCGTGGTTTCGCCGCTGAAGTCGGTGGTGTCGCCCTGTACGCATAGCTTCTTCTGCCTGCCGGCGCGCGCCAGCGCGTAGGTCGTTCCATCCTGCTCGATAACTGAGTGAGGGTACTGTTTCAGGTTTGTCATCGCGCGGGGACCTGTCATATGTGAGATTCTAGCGGTCAATTCGTCATCCTTTGCCGCTCTGTCGTTAGAAGGCTAGAATACACGAGAAGCAGATTCTACGCTACTCATAGCGGAGATGAACATCAGTGGTTCTTGATTAGCGGATAGAAGCAAGGCTACTCACCATCTACGCCAATGTGGCCATCGATAAATGTAAAATTGAACAGGTGCTGACAATGCAAATCCATCTCCAATACGGCCAAGACGGGCTGACAGCCGAGTTGCCCACCGAAAATGCGACGATCATCCGTCCGCGCTTTGTCGAAGGACTTCCGGACGAGCAGGCAGCCTTTCAGGACGCGGTGCGGCGGCCAAACGGCGCCCGCCCCCTGGCGGAGGCGGTAGCCGCGCACGAGCGCGTTGCGGTCGTCATCGCCGACGGCACCCGCCCCTTGCCTTCGGACCGGTTGCTGCCATGGATATTGGCGGCGCTGGCGCATGTGCCCGAAGAGAATGTCGCCATTGTCGTCGGCACGGGAACGCACCGGCCCAACACGGCAGAGGAGCTTGAGCAGATCGTGGGCGCGGATGTCTACCGGCGGCTGCGGGTGGTCAACCACAACGCTTACGAAGAAGAGAGTATGGCCGTCGTGCGGCCTGGGCGGGACGGGCGCGGCCCGCTGATGATGAACCGGGAATACGCGGACGCCGACCGGCGCATCCTCGTCGGCTTCATCGAGCCGCACTTCATGGCCGGCTTTTCAGGGGGCTACAAGGCCGTCTTCCCCGGTGTGGCCGACCTGGCCTCGATTTTGCACTATCACCGCGCCGAGATGATCGGCCATCCGCAGAGCAAGTGGGGCGTGCTCGAGGGCAACCCGACCCAGGAACAGATCCGGGCCAACGGGTCGGTCCTGCCGGTCGATTTTCTGGTGAATGTCACGCTCAATCACAAGCGGCAGATCACCCGTTTTTTCTGCGGCGACGTCATCACCGCGCACGAAGAGGGCTGCCGTTACGCGAAGGAAACGGCGATGGCTGCCGTCGATCGCAGCTTCCCGCTGGTTATCACCACAAACAGCGGCTTCCCCCTCGACCAGAACCTCTACCAGTCGGTGAAAGGGATGTGCGCCGCCGCCGAGATCATCGAGGACGACGGCGAGATGATCGTGGCCGCCCGCTGCAACGACGGCTTCCCCGCGCACGGCAACTTTACCAAGCTGCTCTACGAGCACAGTTCGCCGCAGGCGATGCTGGAGACGATCTTCCGTCCCGGTTTTCACATGCTGGATCAGTGGCAGGTGCAGAAGTTCGCCGAGGTGGCGCTGCGAGCGCAGGTGGCGATATACAGTGAGTTGGAGCCGGATGCGGTCGCCCGCGCCGGCCTCACGCCGGTCGCAGACCTGAACGAACACATCCGCGCCGCCGTTGCGGATCTGGGGAACGATGCGCCGGTCGCTGTGCTGCCGGAAGGGCCAATGACGATTCCGTATCTGGTGTAGGTGGGGCGGTTAGTCCACAAGATCCTGGTTGAGGCGCAGGCCAAAGCCGGGCGCGTCACTGGGGGTTAGATAGCCGCTGATGGGCTGCGGCGCGTCCAGCCACAGCTGCTCATGCGTCCTGTCCCGGTTGCCCAGCACCAACTCTCCCAGCTCTTCACAATCTGTTCCCGCGATAACGTGCAGCCCCCACGGCTCCCCGCCGCGGTGCAGGATCACGGTAGCGCCAGCCTGTTGCGCCTGCTCGATGATGCGCCGGGTAGCGGTAATGCCGCCGCACCAGGTTACATCCGGCTGCCAGATGTCGAGCGCGCCGGCCCGGGCAATGTCCGCGAAGCGGTAATGGGTGAAGTCGTGCTCGCCCCCGGCCAGCAGGATCGGCTTGATCTGCGGACGTAGCGCCGCCAGCCCGTCCAGGTCATCCGGCGTCAGCACGTCCTCGAACCAGTAGATGTCGTAAGGCGCCAGTATACGCGCCATCTCCCGCGTCACTGCGGCATCCCAGGCCATGTAGCAGTCGAACATGAGCAGCGCGTCCGCGCCCAGATGGCGACGCGACTCTTCCGCCGCGGCCGCGGCCCGTTCGAAGGCGTCGTCGTCTGTCTGTCGGCCAAAGGGCACCTTGTGGGCAGAGAACCCGCTTTCCGCGAACCATTCGGCATCGTCGCCGGACGCGTAGGCGCGAATGCGTGGCGCGGACACGCGCCCCAGCAGCGCGTAGACCGGCTGTCGCTCGGCCCTGCCGAGGAGATCCCAAAGCGCGATGTCGATGCCGCTGAGCGCCATGATGGCGATGCCGCCGCGCCCGTATGGGATCGAGGCGTCGTACAGCTTATCCCACAGGCGTTCGATGTCAGCAGGGCTGTCGCAACTCTCGTCCAGCAGCAGCTCGCGCAGGTGGCGGTTGACGACCTCGACCGCGGCCACACCGCCGCCGCCATAGCCGTAGCCTGTGACGCCGGCGTCAGTCTCCACGCGCACAACGATCTGCCATAGGTAAGGACGCCAGCCGCCCAGCGGTTGGCGGTAGTTGGGATAGACGGCGCGGATGTCGGTTATTATCATGGAGAGGTGGCCTAAGGGGATGTGTCGTGACTACGACCCGAATATCTCGTCCACTTGCAGGCTGAACCCGGTAAGTGTGGGCGAAGTCAGCGTGTCGCCTTCGCCGAAAGTGTCAACGACCTCATAGCCTTCGTCGCCCAGCAACAGAACTGTGATGGCGCCGGCGTCTGTGCCCACTACCCAGTACTCCTTAACGCCGTGTTGCGCGTAGAGCGCACGCTTGTACCCTCTGTCCCGCTCGGCTGTGGAGGGGGAGAGAATTTCAACCACGAGGTCAGGAGCCCCCTGTATGTTGTCCGGTGTGATGATGTGCGTTCTCTCAGTGGAGACGAACAAGAGGTCAGGCTGGACCACGTCGAATTCCGAGAGCACGACATCCGTGGAGGAGTAATAGATGCGTCCCAGGCCTTTGGCCTTAACAAAGGTCATCAGATGATAACCCAATTCTGCCTGTGTTCTCTGGTGCGCTTCGTTGGGCGCGGGGGTCATCACCAATTCTCCGTCAAGGAGTTCATAGCGCTTGTCTTCGGGTGTAGTAAGGTAGTCCGCGTATGTGAGCTTTAACCGCGGCTTCACATCAATCATATGAGAACCTCCGGTTTAGATTCTTAGCCCGCTTCTCAAGGCTTTGCTTCAGTATAACAGATGATAGTAACGCCCAAATGCGGGAGGGCCAAGCATCGTCGCGCGCAAAGTTGCTACAGAAAGCGGGACTGCACAGACGCAAGCAGCGTCTGTGCCAACCACCGCTACCCCCTCGACCACGGCCTGCGCTCCTCCGCAAACGGAAACGTCCCATCGTACCCGCGCGGCTGCGACACGTGCCAGATCCCCTCGTACATCGGCGTCACCTGGTAGTGGCAGACGACGTTGCTGCGCTCGATGTGCTCCTGATGCTTGGCGCCCTGGTGGGGGATATGGTTGATGAAGATAACGCAGTCGCCCGCCTTGGGATAGAGGATAACGTGCTCCTGCGCTTCGCACCAGGCCTCGAACTTGGGCCGGTCCATCGGGTCGAGGTGGGGCGGCTCCATCTTATGCCCGTCTTTGACAAACTTCAGGTGGGCCAGGTCCGGGCCGTTGTCCTGAAAGTAGAAGGTGGTGTTGATGCCGACCGGCTGCACGACAAGACGGCCGTGGCCGAGATCGTGCTTTTCCTGCCAGTAGCCGTAGAAATCGAGATGCCATTCCTGGAGATAGGGGCCGGGGTTGATGTGCGCGCGGAAGCTGCGCAGCTGGCACTGCCGCCCCATCATCCCTTCCAGGATCGGGCGGATGCTGGGATGACCGACCAGGGGCGCGTAGGTATCCGGCTCACGGTCCAGAAGCGAATCGAACCACATATTGCCGACGTCGTTCAACCCCTCTTCCCAGCCCATCGTGCGCGCATGGTTGATGCGCTGGCGGACGTGCTCGGTCTCTTCCTGCGTGAGCGCGTTTTCGACGGTAATGAAGCCGTCTTCTTCGAGTTGATCCAGCCTGGCTTCCAGATTGTCCATTCTGTGTCTCCTGGCAGAGCTCCGTATCGTGGGCATATTCGTATGCGTTTGCAATTACAGAAAACAGAGGGCCAAACCCGGGGAATAGGATAGACCGAAATCACCGGCCTATGCCAGCATCAGGCGCACCCCCTTGGGTTCCGGTACGGGGTCGCCAAATTCACGCGCGGTGTCGATCCAGAGTGCCATCGCCTCGTTGATGTTCTGAAGCGCAATTTCCTGTGTATCGCCGTGTGCCATGCACCCGGGAAGCTCTGGCGCCTCCGCCACGAATGAGTCGTCAGCATTGCTCCAGTAAATTATGACCTCGTACTTGGACATCACGCCTCTTCCAACTTGTACTTCAGAATAACCTCATGAATCTACTTGACTTGATAGGGCTTGGCATGGCTGCCGTCGCGTTGCAGATTCAGTCTTTCGGTCACCCCTTCTTTTCCGAAGATATGATGACTTCCCCGTACGCGTTCGACGAATCCCAATCTCAACAACAGGGCGCGCAACTCGTCAAATCGGATATTCGCCTCAGAGCGGCCTTCGAGAATTCGTTGGCGAAGTTTCGTGCGTCTACTCAATAACTTGTACTCCGAATCGCATGAGTCATGCCGATACAGTAGGCAAAGAAGCGGCTCTTGTCAAACCGCTTCCCTATGGTTGGCCCGAGTACTCAGACCACTGCTAAGAGAGGATTCCTTGCATCGGACTGGATGCGACAGGGCCACCGCGTATCACCGTCAACGCTGGACTGTCCCTCCGTGTATTCGGTGAAATGTTCTGTCAGGAACCATAGCTCGTGGTCCCGTTAAAGTAACCAGGCACGGCAAAAAGACACCGCCACCTTGGGGCATACACTGCCCTGGGCGACTGTTGACACTGCGGCAAACCAAGAGTAAACTCACCCTTGGACACCTCATAGCTTGTTTTGTGAACACTACGCCTTCTCTCCACAGGTGTCCCCCTTTACACCACGAACTACGTCTGACCTTACGCAAGGAGGGTACGATGCCCAAAGCACGAGTCAGTCTCGTCCACGGCGGGGTCCGCCGCACGAACGTCTTCAACGCGCTGGAGCTGGTGCGGGCCGATGTGGAATCCCGCCTGGCAGAGCAGGTGATGCTCAAGCCAAACTTTCTCAGCAGCGAGAACCAGCTCGCCTCCAGCCATGCCGACGCGCTGCGCGGCGTCCTCGATTTCCTGCTCACCACGCCCAATCCGCCGCGGGAAGTCCTCATCGCCGAGGCCGGCGCCCAGGACACGTGGGACGCCTACCGCAACTTCGGCTACCACGCGCTGGAAGAGGAATATTCGATCCCCCTGCGCCTGCTCGACCTGCACCGGGAGACCGAATGGGAGTCGACGCCGATCGTGCTGGCCGACGGCAGCGAGACCATCGTGCGCATGCCCCGCACGGTCCTTGACTGCCCCTGCACGATTTCGCTCGCGATCCCCAAGACGCATGACACCTGCGTCGTCACACTGGCGCTGAAGAATATGATCATGGGCACGATCTATCGCCAGGACCGGGTGAAGATGCACGGATTCAACACCCATGCCGAGCGCCGCGTCCCCGACGAGTCACGCGCCATGAGCATCAACCTGATCCGGCTGGCCCGTTTCATGACCCCCGACGTCGCCGTCTTTGACGGCGCACGCGGCCTGCAGGGGAACGGACCCGGCGGTACCGACGGACTGGACTTCGGCATCGCCGCGGCGGGCACTGATATCTTCGCAACCGACGCGGTCATCGCCAAGACGATGGGCTTTGAGCCGATGGAGTTGGGCTTCCTGCGCTACGGCCACGACCAGGGCTTGGGCACTGCCGACCTGGACGAGATCGAGCTGCTGGGCGGCGTTTCTATCGAGTCGGTGGCGCGGCAGTTCAAACCGCACGAGACGACCGAGTTGCAGTTGCAGTGGCAGGTCGAGAATGCGGAGCAGCTGCTGGCGGCGTAATCCCAAAACAACGAGAAGAGAGTAAAGAGGCCGGGGAGAGACAGTCTATTCCGGCCTCATTCCCCACTCTTAACGTTTCCATCTTTGACAAAGGCGGTTCCCATGCTTCCAATCATCGACACGCATCAACATCTGTGGGATCTGAGCCGGCTTGATATGCCTTGGCTGGAAAGCGCGCCGACGTTGAACCGCAGCTACGTAACCAGCGATTACCTGGCCGCGACCGCAGGGCTGAACGTCGTCAAAACGGTCTACATGGAGGTGGACGTGACCGCGGCGCAGAAGGTCGCCGAGGCGGAGCATCTGATCGAACTTTGCGCGGCGGAGGACAACCCGACGGTCGGCGCGGTGATCGGCGGCAGCGTGACCTCCGCCGACTTCGCCGGTTACATACGCCGCTTTGCCGGCAACCCGGTGATCAAGGGCGTGCGCCAGGTGCTGCACGGGCCGGGCACGCCGCAGGGCACCTGTCTGGCGCCCCAGTTTGTGGAAAATGTGCGGCTGCTGGGTGAGTTGGAGCTCTGCTTCGACCTGTGCATGCGACCGTCGGAGTTGGGCGACGGCGTCAAGCTGGCGCTGCAGTGCCCGGAGACCCGCTTTGTCGTCGATCATTGCGGCAACGGCGACCCGTATCTGATCAGCGGCGTCCTGCCCGGCAGCGGGGGGAGCGATGATGCAGGGCAGGCGGACTCCAACCTGACGATAGCCGACCATACCGACCGCGACGATCCCTACTGGCATGACCGGCAGCAGTGGATGGACGGCATCGACGCGCTGGCCGCGCTGCCGAACACGATCTGCAAGATTTCCGGGATCATCGCCCGCACCCGCCCCGGCTGGAGCGCGTCCGACCTGGCGCCGGCGGTCAATCACTGCCTGGACAGCTTCGGCCCGGACCGGGTGGTCTTTGGCGGAGACTGGCCGGTCTGCACGCTCGGCGCGGATGCCACCTACCGCGCCTGGGTGGAGGCGCTGAAAGAGATCATCGCCGACCGCAGCGAGACGGAACAGCGCAAGCTGCTGCATGACAACGCAGCCGCGTTTTACGGTCTGGTGTGACAGTCGAGGTGGACTGTGGAGGCCGTGGACTGCAGCGGCCAGTGGGCGAAACCTGCACTGGCCGCGGGGTACTGACAACTCTATGGGACTCGAATGGCGGACGCTAGAAGATGAGGAGGGCCGGCGCCAAGAGGATGCTCCAGAGGAAGAGACGCAGGCGCCGGAACGCCGCGGCAGGCTGAGGCGTTTCTCGACGTTGCTTGTTCTGCTGCTACTGGTGGTAGTCATCTGGGGCATGCGCTATGTTTTTCTGAGCCGATTGGACGCTATCGCTGCAACCGTCGAAGCGGAGGTGTTGGCCGTGCATGGAATCGTGCAGGAGGCCGAGCGCGACCACGACGGTGCGCTCTTCGGCGGCATGATTTCGCCGGACTACCCCAATTGGGGCAGAACCCAGAAGGGAATGCTTGGCAGTGGAACGCGCTGGGACCGGCCGTTCTTCGGCTTGGCCCTGGTCGGCGGCGCTGACGGCCAGGCGTCCACCGGCACGGTGGTGGATGTCGCTTTCACTTCTGATTGGGGGATGGCGACCGTCACCCAGGCCTTCCCCTACACTAGTGCTGACGGCTCGCCGGTGACTCTTCACCAGATCGTTACCTACCGGGACGAAATGGCCAGTTGGGTGCTAGTCCCCGCCTACCCTTCCTTCTGGGGTGAGAAGCAGACGATCACAGGTCGTTATCTGACGGTTGAATACCCGGAACGGGACGCAGACACGGTCGAGCAGCTGGCGCGCGAATGGGATGCTATGCTGGCGGCAGTTTGCAGAAATGTGGATGGTTTGCGCTGCCGCCGCAGCTGGAGGCTGAAGGTGGAGCTGTCCACCGAGTCCGGCTCGCTCGCGCGCATGGCGAATGGGGCGTCCTCCGGACCTCTTTGGGATGGGATGTCCAATGCGTTACTAACAAGCATGGGCGCTGACGGGCCGGGGCTGAAACTGCCGACGCCAAGCCTGATCGGCAGCCCGGTGGATGAGGCCGGCTATCAGGCTGTACGCGC
The DNA here is from genome assembly GCA_963662575.1 of Caldilineaceae bacterium. GTDB lineage: Bacteria > Chloroflexota > Anaerolineae > Caldilineales > Caldilineaceae > Bin5. The sequence continues at coordinate 1,306,250 of OY759723.1, read as the reverse complement.
CGGCTATGCGCCCCTGATCGTGAGTGGAGGGATCGCCGACGTCGTTGGTTGGCGCTGCTGTGAAAAAGTCGTATTCTTCCGCGCTTTACTGGACAAGCAACTCAGCCAGTTGGGGCTTATACAGTGGCCTGTGACCGCTTCCAGCTATGAGGAGATCCTGCAAGGCTCGATTCACAACGTGACAAACCTGCACTGGGTCTACCTCCAGCGCTCCTACAACAACATCACCCCAGAAATCCAGAAGATCGTCTATAGTGTCGTGGACTTCATCCTTGCGGCCAATCCGCAGCGGTCGCCGGCCTCGCTGCAACGATTGCTGCTCCGCTTCAATACCTATCACCCGTGGCTGCTCAACGCCCTCCCGTACAACAGGAGCCAGGCAGGACAGGGCAGCCACATGCGTTGGCTTCAGAAAGAGTGGATCCGGTTTGCCGATCAGCAGTTGGCCGTTGATACGGCCCCAGCCAGCGCCTTGCCCGAACAGGACCTGCAACTGCTCTGCACGGCGGAACGGTTCAACGGCGCCAACCTGTACCGTTACAACCTGCAGAAAGGCGAATTTGTCGAGGAGAACGACGGCCGGTCATATCGTCTGATGTACTCCTTGCCGAACGATGACGGTGTTCTGCTGCAGAGATTGGGGGAATGGGGAGCGGCGGAGAGCACCTCCCAGGTGCAGATCTGGCGTGAGGGGAGGGCGCAGGATGTGACCTACCGGTCTGACAATGCCGCCCTGTATGCAGTGGAGACCAATGCCGGCGGGATGCTCTTTTACTCATATGACACGCGCCGGCAGCCGACCTCCCGATTCAACTATCTGAGTCAGGCCGAGTGCGACAGGGGCGCGTGTGCGATCCGTACTCTGGACGGTATGCCTGCCTGGCCGCCTGACGAGGAGAGGACGGTTGTGGTGCGCGGGGACCGTGTGCTGTGGCTTGGAAACGAAGTGGGAGAGACGCAAATGGAGGTTGGGCGCGGCCGGACGGTGGCGTGGTTGGACAACAGGCGGTTTGCCTTCATCCAGCCGGACGAAGGCATGCGGGTGGATGAGGTGACGCTGCCGAATCTTGCGTTGAGAACGCTTGTGGAGGTAGAGAGGCTGGCTGGCGCGCTGCAGAACGCGACCGATGTGACACAGATCGAGCCTGTAGCGTTGGCTGCGCATCCGGCTTTGCCCGACCGGCTGTTTGTCGGCGCACGCGTCCAGGGCGGGACAGGCGCGGGGACCACCCACGTTTTCGTTTACGACCTTACCACAGACGAGATTACAGAGTTGCTGCAGGTCGAAAATCCCCTTGAGCGGCACCGGTCTTTGCGCTTCTCCTCGGACGGGCGCTGGCTTTTCGTTCACAGCGTGGAACGAAGCCCCAACAGCTGGCATCTTCATATCTACAACAACCAGACGGGTGAAATCCTGAACTATTCGTCAGAGACTACGTTGGCCTTTCCCGGATATGATCTGTCGGCGGACGGCGCGTGGCTGGTACGCGTTGATGACGGCTTTCTCCATCTGATCCCGTTGAATGGAGGCCGGCAGAGGCTGGTGTCCCACGACTTTGCCCACTGTTATTCAGCCGTGTGGGTGAACTGAAATTATCCGTAGTCAGTGGCCTGTTTTTGATGACGGCCAGCCAAGGACTACAGAATCAGGAATTCTGAGAGGAGATCGAGAATGACGACCTACCGCTATGCTGAGATGACCTGGTCGGCCTGCCGCGAGGCGGCTTATTCCGGCAAGATAGCGGTGCTGCCGGTTGCCACCTACGAAGATCACGGCTACCACCTGCCGATCGACACCGATGTGCGGCTTTGCACGGGGGTTTGCGAACGGGCAGTGGCGCGCATCCCGGACGAAGCGGTGCTGATTCCACCGATCAGCCATGGTTACAGCCCGCATCACATGGATTTCCCCGGCACGATTACGATTCGCTGGGATACCTTTATCAACTATGTGCGCGATGTCTGTGTCAGCCTGGCCCACCACGGCTTCAAGCGTATCCTGATGGTGAACGGGCATGGCAGCAACACGGCGCCGGTGGAGATGGCCGCCCGTCTGACAGTGCTCGAAACCGAAGGCCAGACCCTGTGTGCGTCGGTCAACCACTGGGGCGTGCGTAAAGGCAGGGAGGAGGGGAATGCCATCCGCTCGTCGGACTTTGGCGGCACCTCCCACGCCGGCGAGTACGAGACAGCCCTCTATCTGGCGCTGGCAGAGGAGTTGGTGCAGATGGACAAGGCGGTGGATGAGCGCTCGCCGCTGTCGCCGAGCTTCCAGACGGATCTGTTGATGGGCAAACGGGAGGATGGCTCGGTCGCCAACCTGTGGCCGTACTGGAGCACGTTGACGGACAGCGGTGTGCTGGGGGATGCCACAGCCGCCACCCGCGAAAAGGGGGAGCAGTTTCTCGAAGCCGCGGTGGAGGGGCTGATCGAACTGGTTCGCGAGTTCCGCACCGTGGCGATCACCCCCCGCAAGGATCACATTACGCCGGAAACCAGTACCCCCGGCCAGTAGTGGCCGAGTAGGGGTTGGCGGCGGCTCCAGGACCAGACATGACCGATAATTACCGGATGCGGCCTGCGACGCTGGCGGACTGGCCGGACATCGCGGCGCTGGATCAGGAGGTTTTCGGCGCGTACGGCGCGCAGGAGGAGCCGGCGATCATCCGCAGCCGCCTGCTGACATTCCCGCAGGGCTGCGCGGTGCTGGAGGGCACGTGCGCCGGCGGGCGCCCGTTCATCGCCGGCTATCTGACGACGGAGAAGTGGGCTGAGCTGCGCGAGCCTGCGCTGGACGAGGATCCACAGGAAAGCCACCGGCCGGACGGCCGCGTCTTGAATATCACGACGCTGGCGGTGGCTCCCCCCTGTCAGAATCTGGGATTGGGCGCGCGGTTGCTGGACAGTGCCATCGACATCGCGCGGCAGGAGGGTTGCAGGCAGATCATCCTGGAAACGGCCCACGCTGAACAGTTCTATCTGCGTCACCGGTTCCGACGAACCGGCGTACGGACGGAGAGAGGGATCAGGATGGCGATCATGGTACTGGACCTGACAGATCGCAATTCCAGTGATCAGTGAACTGTCGTTGCCGGCCGCTGGCCGCTGCAGGTTAAGCGGGAGGAGATGTCACAACCCGTTGCGGCTTGATCTTGAAGATCACCCGCTCTTCCGTCCCTTTCATAGAGGCAGGCATGATGCTGCCGTAGTACTCGTCGGCTCCCACGTAGATCTTGGCATGGGCATTGATGTTGGCGAAATCCGGGTCGGGCACGATCTCCTCGACGACGCCGCGCACATCGATCCAGCGGAATGCATCCTCGGGGTCCAATGCCATCAGGGCAACTTTGGGATTGGCGCGGACGTTTTTTGGTTTGCGGCGTCCTTCAGCCGTATTGACGAGGACGTGGCTGCCGTCCCACGAGCACCAGACGATCGTGTTTTCCGGCGCGCCGGAGGGGGAGAGGGTCGTCAGGGTGGCGAAGATGGGGCCGTTCAGCAGGTCTACGTGTGTATCGGGAATTTGTGCGGACATTGTGGTGCTCCTCAAATTAGTTGCGGATTGGGAATGCGCTACTGCTCATCTTCATGCTGCATGGATTGACTCCGCCGATTGCAAAATCGCCTTGCGACGGAAATGGTTTCGACTCTTTTCGACCGCTGAACGTTCCACAAGATCCACATCTCGACCGAAAATCCGACGCAACTCCTCCTCCAGGCGTGCCATATCGAGGAGAGTGTGCCGTGCCTGCGGCTGAAACTGAATCAGCACGTCTACATCGCTGTCGGGGCCGAAGTCCTCACGTACAACGGAGCCAAATAGAGCCAGTTCAGAGACCTGCCAGCGATGACAGAAGCTGTCTATTTGTGACCGGGAAATCTGGATATGGGCGCTCATTTCAGGCTAAATCAGTGCTTGCAACAGGCGGCCATCACCGGAGGCGTATGACCCTCGGCGATCAAGGTCTGCTGGTCTTCGGATAGCTCGATCCACGGCATGAGCGGATCGTCGGACTGGTGGGCCATCTCGCGGCCATTGATGATCGTCAGCGTGTTGCGGACCAGCTGCTGTCCGGGGCGCGGATTCATGAAAACATCGTAGAACATGAAGTCCCCCTCGACAATCTCGAACAGCGCCACATCCGCCAGCGCGCCGGGCCGCAGCGTGCCAATCTCCTTCTCCAGCCCCAACACGGCCGCCGGCCGCTCGGTGGATGCGTGAACTACCTCGGCGAAACTCATACCCAGCGACATGAATTTGCTCAGGCAGGTGGGCATGTCGAACATCGGGCCGCTGACGCTCATCTGGTGGATGTCGGAGGAAATCACGTCCGGCCGGTAGCCCTGCGCCATCAACGCCTCCGCGGTCTTGAATGAGAAGGAGCCCGCGCCATGGCCGATATCCAGCACCAGGCCGGCATCCCAGGCGCGTTTGACCGTGTCGCGCAGATTGCCTGAATCCTCGACGATGCGCATTGTGCCGCCTGTGAAGCAGTGGGTGAGGATGTCGCCGGGCCGCATCAACTCCATCACACCGTCGATCCCCGGCGGGCCCATGCCGATATGTGTCATCAGCGGCAGCTCGCAGCGGTCCGCCGCTTCGCGGGCTTTGCGCAGGGGGTCAAGGCCCTGGCCGCTGGTGGTGAGCTGGTCGATACGCGCCTTGACGCCCAGCAGCACGTCCCGGTTCAAGTCTACGATTTGGCAGCAGAGGTCCACGTCGCAGTAGCCGGGGTTGGCCAGCTCCCACGTCTTCGCGGTCAGACCGATCGACGAGATGTTAAGCAGGGCATAGATGCGGGCCCGCGACTTTTCGATTATGAACTCCCGGAAGGCGAGGAAGTTATATCCGCCGGACGAGCCTACGTCGAGCCAGGTCGTCACGCCGCTGCGGGCCGCGATCGGGTCGGGGCGGATGCCGTAGAAGCCGCAGCCGTAGTTGACGTGGGTATGCAGATCGACAAGCCCGGGCGTTACGTATTGGCCGCCGGCGTCCACGACGCGAAAGGCCGTCTCGGCCGGGATGTCCGCGTCGACCGCGGCAATGCGGTTGCGCTTGATCGCCACATCCAGACGGCCGCTCTTCCCGCCGCCGGGATCAACCACTTCGCCGCCCTTGATCAGAAGATCGAATCGCATAGTCTCACCTTTCTCGTTTTCATTTTATCGGTGGATAGCAACTTCGGTGGTCATCGGCCAGCAGTTCGCGGCCGGAACCTGCGCTGGCGATTGGCAGCTAAGGTGCGTCGCCAGCCCCATCTAATCCCCTTTCCCGGACATTGTCAAGTGGCGCGCGGAGACCGGTATTCCCGCGGCGGCTCAGAAAGCGACGTAGCCGCCGCAGACGGGGATGCACTGGCCGGTGACGTAATCGGAAAGGTCGGTGACCAGGAATTCGACTACTCTGGCGCAGTCTTCGGGCATGCCCAGCCGGCCGAGGGGGATATCCTGCAGCAGGCGGTCGCGCACTTCCGGGCTGTTGCGTCCACCGGCCACGGCGCGGGAGGAAAGCACATATCCGGGCGCGATACTGTTGACATGGATGTTGTGCGGACCCAGTTCGGCGGCGAGGACGCGGGTGTAGTGGATCACGCCGGCCTTGGCGACTTTGTAGGCCACGCCACCGCTGTTGCGTCCGCTCCAGAGGCCGGCCTGGGATGCCACGTTGACGATTTTGCCGCTGCGGGCGGCCTGCATATAGGGCGCGGCGGCCTGGCAGCTAAAGATTGTGCCGGTGAGGTTGATGTCCATGATGTAGTGGTAGTGATCGGCCGGCGCGGTGGCCGCGGTAGTGTTGGGCGGCGGGTAGAGCATGCCGCCGGCGTTGTTGACGAGGATATCGATCTGCCCGAAGGCGTCCACGGTCTGCTGCATCATCGCTTCCACCGCGGCCTTGTCGGTTACATCGGCCTGGATGCCCAGGCCGCGCCGGCCCAGCGCTTCGACTTCTGCGGCCACCGATTCAGCGTCGAGTTCTTCGTCATATTCCTGGGCTGCGTTCAGGTCGACGTCGTTGATCACTACGTCGGCGCCCAACTTGGCCAGATGGAGGACATAGGCGCGGCCGAGGCCGCGTGCTCCGCCGGTGACGAGCGCGACTTTGTTTGCGAGTTTCATGACCCCTTCTCCTCTATTCCGTGTTGCGTATTGGGAATTGCGTATCTGGTTATCATGGTGACGCAAGAGCGCGCAGACGGCAAGCTCGGTTATGCAGTTCGGGCGGGGATTCATGTGATCTGTGGGAAGGGGACAGTATGCTGAATGGCTCGTAGATTGCAGCCGCGTTGAATCAAATGAAACATGCCAAACTCAGCGGGCATTTGGCTGAGGTGGTGACAGGTGGTTAAGATAGGCGTGGATGCCGCTCCTTTTTGCCCAATACGCGATGTAGAAATCAGGGACTATCCATATAAGGGTAGAACTCCTATGACCGGCGGCTGTCGGGTTGTAAGTTTTGAAGATGCTGTCAAGGTGTGGCACGCCTAATGTCCGAGAGGGGCAACGATGAAATTGAACTTCGCTGTTGTCTATGAACGGACGCCCAACAACTACGGCGCTTATGTGCCGGACCTGCCCGGTTGCATTGCTACCGGTAAAAGCTGGCAGGAGATTCAGACAATGATACGCGAGGCTATCGTCTTTCACATTGAGGGTCTGATAGCGAGCGGCGATCCGGTTCCCGACCCTCAGATGTCGGTTGGTGATGCAATGGCCTACCATATCACGAGCCTATCCGATGCCGGGGAATCCTTCCCTGATCTGGAGACCACTTTCGGCATGGCTGAGGTTGAGATCACCCGTCCCAAGACTGCCGAAGCTAGTTGACAGCGCGCGGCGTCGCAGCTGCTTAGAAGGTATCATCGCACTATGAATAAGGGATGAAACGGGCCGTTCATGCAACATGACACCATCGCCGTGCTGGATTACGGCAGCCAATACAGCCAGTTGATCTGCCGCCGCGTGCGGGAGGCGAATGTCTACGCCGAGATGATCTCCTGGGATCGAGCGGTAGAGCGGCTGCCGCAGATCAAGCTGAAGGGCATCATTCTTTCGGGCGGGCCGGCCAGCGTCTATGAAGCGGGCGCGCCCGCGCTGCCGGACGTCGTGCTAGAGAGCGGTGTGCCGGTGTTGGGCATCTGCTACGGGCTGCAGCTGCTGGCCCATGCGCTGGGCGGCCACGTGACACCGAGCGCGAAGCGGGAGTACGGCGCGGCAGAAATCGAAGTGACAGGAAAGACCCGATTTTTCGGCGGACAGCCGCGGCAGCAGCAGGTGTGGATGAGCCACGGCGACCGCGTGGAGCGGCTGCCGGCCGGCTTTGAGACGGTGGCACGCAGCGGGAACTCGCCGTGCGCGGCGATCGCGAACGAAGACCGTTCACTCTACGGGCTCCAGTTTCACCCGGAGGTAGTGCATACCCCGAACGGTTTTGCACTGCTGCAGAACTTTGTCGGCCGTATCTGCGGCTGTACGGGCGACTGGACATCGGGCCATTTTATCGAGGAAACTGTCGCCGGGATCCGGGCCCAGGTCGGGCCGGATGGTCGGGTGATCTGCGGGCTCAGCGGCGGCGTCGACAGCGCCGTGGCCGCCACGTTGGTTCACCGCGCCGTTGGGGAGCGGCTGACCTGTATCTTTGTCGATCACGGCCTCTTGCGCGCCGGCGAAGCGGAACAGGTGGTGGACACCTTCGAACGGCACCAGGGCATGCGGCTGGTCGCGGTGGACGCCAAAGAGGCGTTCCTGGACGATCTGGACGGCGTGACCGATCCGGAAGCGAAGCGCAAGCGGATCGGCGCCCGCTTCGTGCGCGTCTTCGAAGAAGAGACGGACCGGCTGGTGGAGGAAAAAGGGAACGCCTCTCAGTCTTCGCACAAAGTATTTCTGGCGCAGGGCACGCTCTACCCCGACGTGATCGAGTCGGCCAGCAATGACGATTCGGCGAACGCGCGTACGATCAAGACGCACCACAATGTGGGCGGCCTGCCGGAGGATATGACGTTCGAGTTGATCGAACCGCTGCGGATGCTGTTCAAGGACGAAGTGCGCCGCATCGGCGAGGAGCTGGGCCTGCCCGAAGAGATTGTCTGGCGGCACCCATTTCCGGGGCCTGGCCTGGGCATCCGCATCCTCGGCGAGGTGACGTGGGGGCGCCTGGAGATGCTGCGCCATGCCGATCGTATCTTTCTGGAGGAGCTGCGGGCCGCGGGCCTCTACCGGCAGACGAGCCAGGTCTTTGCAGTGCTCCTGCCGGTGCAGACGGTCGGCGTGATGGGAGACGGGCGCACCTACGCCAACGTGATCGCGCTGCGGGCGGTCACCACCGACGACTTCATGACGGCGGACTGGGCGCAGCTGCCCTATGACCTGCTGGCGCGGGTCAGCAGCCGCATCGTCAACGAGGTAGACGGGGTCAACCGGGTCGTATATGATATTTCGAGCAAGCCGCCGGCTACGATCGAGTGGGAATGAACGGCAGGTTGAGGAGCTTAAGCAGGACGAATGATGAACCAACAACCTTCTCTCAAACCGGCCCTTCATACTCGGCGTCAGCCAGGCCCCATACATGCTGTAGGCGCGATCGCGTGATATGAGCATCTGAAATGGCTGGATTCCTGCGCTTCGCCCTTCCTCTGCTTGCTTTGCTCTCCATCTTTCCTCTATATACGCGCTATAAGGCCGCGGCTGCGCCGATCGCGCCGGGGGTGCATCTGGCCAGTCTGGAGCTCAGCCATCTGAAGGATCCGGCCGATATTGAGACGGCCCTCGTCTCCGGCCTGGGCCAGCCGATTGCGGTCTACTATGACGAGACGCGCCTGGTGCTGCGGCCGGAGGAGGTGGACTTTGCGGTCGATACCGCGGCGATGGTGGCTGAGGCACAACAGTACCTGGATGGGCCGGATTTTGTCGATATCGCCCTGCGCAAGCTGGCCGGGATCCCGCAGCAGCGCAGAGAGATACCGGCGCGCTTCAGCTATGATGCGCAGAAGCTGGCGACCTGGCTCTGGCGGGTAGGCGAAGAGCTGAATCATCCACCCCAGCCGGGGCGGGTGCTGCCGCCGCAGTGGAACTGGCGGACCGAGGGGGGTATGCGCGCAGCGGGTGAGGAGGAGAGAGATGGCCTTGCTCCTTACGCGACGCTGCCGGCCACTTTTGTGGGCGCGGCACAGCGCGGCTGGCAATGGACATCCGGCACGGTGGGGCAGACGCTGCTGATCGACGAGAGCGCGCAACTGATTCTCGACGCGCTCGGCAGCATGGATGCGCGCACGGCCCACCTGGTGCTGCAGGAGGCGCCGCCGCCGCCGCTGACGATGGCGGAGTTGGGCCGCGAACTGGACGCATATACCTCCGATTTTCCCGGATTCGCGGCTATCTATGTGCAGGACCTGACCACGGGTGAAGAGGCGACGGTTGACGTCGATGTGGCCTTTTCCGGCATGTCTACGCTGAAGATCGCGATCGTCAGCGAAGTCTACCGGCAGATGGCTGATTTTGAGAACGAGGCCGTCGGCCAGTGGATCGACTATGCGCTGGGCGAAAGCAACAACGCCGCCGCGAACCGGCTGCTGCAGTGGGTTGGGGACGGCGAAATCTATGCCGGTGGGCGGCGGGTGACGGAGATGATGCGCACCCTGGGCTTTACGAACTCATATATTCAGACCGGCTACGACGACAAATCGATCCTCAGTCAGATCCCGACGGCGGCCAACAGCCGCACGGACTGGAACACGAACCCGGATACGCATCTGCAGTCCACGCCGGCGGAGCTGGGGCGGCTGCTGGCCGAGATCTACCGCTGCCAGGCAGGGGACGGGCTTCTGATCGAGACCTTCGGCGGCGAGATCACGCCGGATGAGTGCGCTGCAATTCTCTTTTACGTCAGCCATGACGAATTTACGGAGATGGTGTGGGGCGGGCTGCCGCGTCCGGAGCAGAGCTGGATCATCCACAAACACGGCTTTGTCAACGAGGCGCACAGCGATCTGGCCCTGATCTGGGGGCCAAGCGGGCCCTATGTCATCGCCGTCTACCTGTGGCGCGCTGGCTGGATGGACTGGCCGACCAGCAACCGCACCATGAAGGCGATCAGCCGCATCGCGTGGAACTTTTTTGCCTATAAGTCGATGACCGAGGGGATAGAAGCGCCTCCCCCGCTGACCCTATCCCCGCCGCCCAACTACGTGCCCGTAAATACCTACAGCAGCCGCGCCGCGCTCAGCGGCCAGAGCGAGACCGGCAGCCAGTGACCAGTGGTCAGCAGCCGTACTCGCCACAGATGTGAGGACAGTTCTAATGCCCAATCGATCCGGAGAGGCCCTTGACGGGATTGTTGAAGAGATTACACGACAGATGGAGCAGATCAGCCAGCTGCGGGATGGCACGCTCAGCCGCAGCCGCCGCCTGATCCGGGACTGCGCGCACAGCATCCGCGCCATGCACCGCCATGAGATGGCCGCGGCGGAAGAGATGCTGGCCGCGGCGCGCCGCGACGCGCAGGCGATGGTGGAGCCTCTCGCCGACCACCCGGAGCTGTACCACACCGGTTACACGCAGGACGCGTTGAAGGAGCTGGTGGAGGCCCATCTGCTCTACGCCTTTATCACCGGCGGCCCGCTGGCGACGCCGGCCGAGCTGGGGGTTACCGGGGCGGCTTACCTGAAGGGGCTGACCGAAGCCGCCACCGAAATGCGCCGCTTTGCCCTCGACCTGATGCGGCGGGATCGCGTTGAGGAGGCCGATCCCTACCTGGAGATGATGGACGAGATCTACTCGCTGCTGCTGACGGTCGATTTCCCCGACGCGGTCACCGGCGGCCTGCGGCGCCAGACCGACGTCCTGCGGGGTGTTCTGGAGCGCACCCGGGGCGACCTCACGACAGCAATGCGCCAGGAGAAGATGCAAGCCGCGCTGCGCCGGGTTGAGGAGCGGCTGGGGTAGATGGCGGTTTTCCGTAACGTCTGTGTTGCAGGTATAGTCACAGTTCGGAAAGAAACTTGACGTCAAACGAAATCCACATGAGAAACTGAAGCCTGGAGGAAGAGAATAATGCAAAATCAACATGTCTTTATGGGCGACCTCACCCGGCGCGAGTTTCGCGAAGCGCTGGCGGAAGGCAAGTTTCAGACCGCAATCATTCCCACCGGCAGTATCGAGCAGCACCTCGAACATCTGGCCATGGAGTACGACATCCGCATGGCCACCCATGTCGCGGAACAGGTGGCCCGCCAGCTCTATCCCCAGGTCATCGCCACGCTGCCAATTCGCGCCGGCATCTCGGAGCATCACATGAGACACCAGGGCACCGTCTCAGCCAAGCCGGGTCCCTGGCTGAGCGTGGTCTTCGACGCGGTGGAGAGCCTGATACGCCACGGTGTCAAAAATGTTCTGATTCTGAACGGGCACGGCGGCAACGAAGCGCCCATGGGGGGCATCATCGGGCAGTGGCATCTCTATTTCGCGGCCGAGGCGCCGGAGGCCAGTGTTCAGTTCCACTCCTACTGGAATCTGAGCCGACCGGAAGCGGAGAAGCTGTGCAAGGGAGGGGTGCCGGGCCACGCACAGGAGTACGAGACCGCGATGGCGCTGGCAGTCTGCCCGCACAATGTGCGCGTGGAGGTGATGCACGACCAGGAGGACAGAAGTCCGCTGGACGCCAGTGCCGAACAGGGCCAGAAGCTGGTCGACGCAGCCGTAAACGCCACCCGCCGCTACGTGGAAGAGATGATCGACGGCCAGCACCGCGCCGCCGTCAATCCTGAATAAAAGCCAGTGGTTGTCGGTTAGAAATCAGAAACCGTTCCAGCTTCGTTTACGACGAATCACCGCCCATTGCCGTTCAGGCCGCAATACACGGCCGCGGTGAGGACGTAGACCTGCGCGGCCTGTGTCAGGCGCGAGAGCGATACCCACTCTACATCTGAGTGGGCCGTCTCATTGGAGGGGCCGTAGTAGAAGGAAGGCACGCCGCCCAGGTTGACGTACAGATTGGCGTCGCCGACGATGCGTTTGCCGGTGATTTCCGCCTGCCCGCCATGCACGAAGCGGTGCGCCTGCGCGACCGCCTGCACCGCAGGATCGTCGCCGGGCGTTTCGAACGGCTCCCGTTCGTGGATCATGTTGACGTTCAACTCCAGCTGACCGGCCTCGGCGATAGGCGCGACCAGCTCGCGCAGTTCGGCCAGAGCCTCCTCCGCGTTGGCGCGCGGCCCCCAGCGCAGTGTGCCGGTCAGCCGGCAAAGCACGGGCGTGCGGTTGAAGTAGTCGCCTGCCTCCACCGTCCCCACGTCAATGCGCTCCGCCCCCGCCAGGGGATGCAGCCCGCCCCTGTCCAGCTCTTCCTGGTAGGCGGTAATGCGTTGGATCAGATCGCCAAGAAAGCGAATCGGGTTCTCGCCGAATGGCACGTAGGTGGTGTGGGTCCCGCCGCGCGGGGATGTGAGTTCGATCTCGAAGACCATGGTGCCCATACTCATGACCCACAGTTCGTTCCAGCCCTCGCCGATCAGAATCCTGTCGCCGCCGATGCGGCCGCTTTTCCAGTCCTCGATCAGGGCCAGGGGGCCGTCCTTCTCGGCCTCCGGCTCTTCGTGGCCGACGATGGCGCTGAGCCAGAGGTCACCGGCGAGCTTGACGCCGGTTGATTTAAGCGCCCGCAGCGCGCCGAGCTTGGCGGCCATTGCCCCTTTCATGTCGGTGGCGCCGCGCCCGTAAAGACGATCCCCCTCGCGACGGCAGGGCACGCAGTCGCCGATGGGGATGGTGTCAAGATGTCCGTTCAGCATCAGGCTGGGGCCGTTGCCGGCGCCGGGCAGGCGGGCGTAGAGGTTGTAACGGCCATCGGTCACCCGGCGCTGGTCGACGTCGAAGCCAAGTTCGCGCAGCTGGGCAGCGTAGAACTGGCAGACTTCGGCCTCCTGCATGGTCACGCTGGGGATCTCGACCAGCGCCTGCGCCTGCCGGGCGATCCACTCGCCATCGACCGCGTCTTTGAGGGCTGTCCACTGCTCCTGGTTTTGTTTCATCTACATCCTCTGCTTTCTCTGGCTGCGTTTCAGGTTACATAGTGTTGGCCTGGCAACGTCTATTCTCACACCGTGTAGCAGGGTAAAGATTCCTTCCCGGTCGCGTTGACAGCGCTACTGTTTTGCTTGGCTGCGCGCCGTCTCCTCCTTGTTCGCAGGTCGGTTCGGGTACAACCCCCAAAATAGAACAGAACAGATGGGTTTAAGTACAGGTCCCATCCGTTCTCTCACGTCTATTGGCAATGGTCCTGGCTAGCGGCGCGAAGGGGAGTGTCACACACCAGCAATATCTGTGCGTCAGGGCAGGCGTTCAAGCAACGATTGCAAGTACGGCAGCAGGACGCCAAGTACGACGATGCCGAGGGCCCACTTAATCCACCGGAGATCGTTCTTGATTCCAGCTATCTCGCCGTGCATTTCGGATCTGACGGATTGTATATCCGTCTGCAGTTCGGACTTGAGGACTTGCATCTCCCCCCGTAGGTCAGACCTGACAGTCTGTATCTCGGTCTGCAGTTCGGACTTGACCGTTTGCACCTCCGCTTTGACGTCATGCACTTCGGTCTTAATGGATTCTACATCGGCTTTTGTAGCCAGATGCTCGTAGGCGCCCTCGATGCGGGCGATCCGTTCACTCTCGGTTGCCATTGTCATTGCCGTCTCAATTCAGCTACATCTTTCGGATTCGGGGGTCTTGCGGCCCGGGCATTGTGTAATATGTCCCGTGCCAAGGCTCTGGTGGCACCCCCTTTTTGGGGGGCCAGCGTGTACCAGTGTTCAACAACTATCAGAAGTATACTATACACGTGTGGCGTTGGAAAGGCCCAATTCAAAGTGAATATGTGGACATTTCACCATAAATTATCCTCTAGAACAGGGCGGACGTCCCATTCGAGCCCTACACTGGTCCATAATACAGGAAAAACGCAACGCGGCCCGGCTAAGAGCGGCTCACGGCCCGGCGGCGCGCGGCTGCCGCGAGCAGGTCGATCTCTTCTTCCAGCGGGAAGAAGGGAGACTGGCGGGGCGCGGGTGGGGTCAGGTTGGTATATTTTGCGTTCGCGGGAGGTGCAGCCGGGGCGCCCGGTCTCCCGGTGGCGAGGCCATGAATCCATAATGCTTACGGCGTTTGCCGGCTATGCGGGGCACTGGTTGACGTTTAGTTAGCTGGCCCCGAGAGGTGCGCCACAGGTTGATGCGTGCACCGGCGCCGCACACCGGGCAGAAGGTGGAACTGCTCCCCAGGCGCTGAAGGGACCAAAATCGGTTTCTTCAAGTCCCCAAAATTGGTCCAACTAGCCAGGACAAAATCTGTACAGCACACTATTATAGTTATGAGAACTAATAAATTACAAAATAATTATGGCATTCAGAATAAGTCTAAGTAGCCTCCCCGCAGATGGCACCTCAGTCTGGCCAAAGTTGCCCTGAAACAAGCTCTTAAGCCGAGGCCGTCCTGGATGCTCCCTTCCCGGCAAACAGTTCTCCTGCCGATGGACCCTGAAATTCGGAATCTGTCAGTCAGGCCATGCACATAGTGATGCAATCGTAGTGATGCCATCGTAACGAACGGTCGGCCAGCCGCATTCTGGTCACCTTAGAGAAGGAGGCACTGTTACTGCCTGTCTTTTCGAGAAATTCACCGCGAAGGAGCAGATTCGATGCAGCCGTCGGACACGCGTACGTTTTACTTCCCTGGAAATGCACGGAAAGTCCTGGTCCTGTTTCTGGCGCTGATCCTGGCATATGCTGTCATTGTGCTAACCGGGCGCCAGCCGGCATTTGCGCAGGATGACACGAAGGCGATCGGCACGGTGCGCGTTGAGAGCACCCTGTCGGGGCAACTGGAGGTGTCGTGGGATGCGCCGACAAATACGCCCCGCGATTACAGGATCAGTTGGGCACGAGTGGGCGAGAACTTCAAGACATGGACAGACGAGTCGGGCAATGCCTTTCCGACGGAGCCTTCGTACACGATCACCGCTTTGAACGAAGGTGTGCGCTACAAAGTGAAGGTACGTGCGCGCTACGATGAGGGTGGGCCCGGCGCGTGGAGCGAACAGGTTGAGGCAGTGGTCGCGTCTGCGCCTACTGCAACATCTACTGCAACGTCCACTGCGACCCCCACTGCAACAGCCACGCCGACGCCAACCGTTACACATACGTCTACACCTGAGCTTACGGCCACGCCAACTCCGACAGTAGCGGCGCCGGCGCCACCACAGAATTTGCAGACAGAGGCAACGCACAGTTCGGTAACGTTGACCTGGGACGATCCCGGCGACAGCAGCATTACGGGCTATCAGATCCTGCGGCGCAATCCTGCTGTGGATGCGGTGGGGCAGTTCACGATCATAGCGGATGACACAGGCAGCACGGCTACACAGTATGTTGACGACACAGTTTCGTCCAATACGCGGTACGTTTTTCGGGTCAAGGCGAGGAATGCGGGGGGACTGAGCGCTTGGTCAGGGTACGTCAGAGCTGATGTTCCGACGGCGCCGCATACATCAACGCCTACCGCAACGCCCACTGCAACAGCCACGCCGACGCCAACCGTTACACATACGTCTACACCTGAGTTTACGGCCACGCCAACTCCGACAGTTGCGGCGCCGGCGCCACCACAGAATTTGCAGACAGAGGCAACGCACAGTTCGGTAACGTTGACTTGGGACGATCCCGGCGACAGCAGCATTACAGGTTATCAGATCCTGCGGCGCAATCCTGCGGTGGATGCGGTGGGGCAGTTCACGATCATAGCGGATGATACCGGCAGCACTGCTACGCGGTATGTTGATGACACGGTTTCGTCCAATACGCGGTACTTTTATCGGGTCAAGGCGAGGAATGCGGGGGGACTGAGCGCTTGGTCAGGGTACGTCAGAGCCGATGTTCCGACGGCGCCGCATACGTCAACGCCTACTGCGACGGCAACAGCAACGCTGCGTGTGCAACAGCAGCAGGCACAACAGCAGCAGGCACCCACTGCGACTGCAACGCCCACTGCAACGCCCACTGCAACAGCCACTGCAACAGCCACGCCGACGCCTACCGCCACAGCCACTGCAACGGTGGACGCTTCAACGGTTATCTCTTCAACTATAGCGGAAAGGGCCGCATTGGTTGCCCTCTACAACGCAACGGACGGCGACAACTGGGTAGCGAATCACAACTGGCTGAGCGACAATCCCATCGGTTCCTGGTATGGCGTTGACACCGACGAAGATGGCTTCGTATATCGTCTCGATCTCAAAGGAACTGATCAGAACAGAGGAAACAATCTGCATGGTTCAATTCCTTCAGAGATCGGTCAATTCTCCAGGCTCGTCTATCTGAACTTCAGAGGAAACAGGCTGAACGGTTCAATGCCTTCAGAGCTCGGTCAACTCTCCAAGCTCGAGCATCTGCAACTCACAAGAAATCAACTCAGCGGGTCGATACCGTCAACGCTGGGCAACCTTTCCAGTCTGAAAGAGCTCTACCTGGAAAGGAACCAACTGACCGGATCAATACCATCATCGTTGGGAAATCTCTCCAATCTCGAACACTTTTCGCTGTCGAACAACAAGCTGAACCGGTCCATACCTTCCACGCTGGGCAGCCTCACCAATCTGAAAAGGCTGATAATATCATACAATGAGTTGACCGGAGCGATCCCATCCCAGTTGGGAAACCTCACCAGCCTTGAGGAAATGTATCTCACGAACAACATACTGACTGGCGCGATACCGTCAGAATTGGGCAACCTTTCCAAACTAAAGTTTCTGGATCTTGCAGTCAACCGATTGAGTGGATCAATCCCATCGGCGTTGGGCAGACTGTCCAATCTGCAATCTCTGAAGCTCGGCTTTAATCGGCTGACTGGGTCAATCCCATCAGAGCTGGGCAACCTTTCCAATCTGCAATCTTTGCATCTCTGGAATAATTTTCTGAGCGGGTCAATCCCATCAGCGATATCCGACCTCTCCAACCTGACACATCTATACCTTACAGACAACCGGTTGAGTGGGACGATTCCTTCGCATCTGAGCGGCCTCTCCACGCTGAAGCACCTGTACCTTGGCGACAATCGGTTTAGTGGTTCCATCCCTTCATCGCTGGGCGATCTCTCCTCACTCACTTGGCTGGCTCTCACCAACAACCAGCTCACCGGTTCCATCCCCTCATCGCTTGGTGACCTCTCCTCACTCATAGTGCTGCATCTTGCCAACAATCAGCTGAGCGGAGAGGTGCCGTCAACCCTGGAAGACCTGCCCAAGCTGGATGGCCTGCACCTCTCAGGCAACGCGCTGACTGGATGCCTGCCTGCCGGTCTCAGAGACGTTCTCGTCAATGACCTGGCTGAAACTGGCCTCATATATTGCGGGGACCCAACGCATACCCCCACCGCGACCCCAACGACAACCGCGACACCGACTCCCACCGCGACCCCAACGATTACCCCGACGCCTGATGCCAACGCTACCGCGACTCCCACACCTACGCCTACAGCCACGTCTGTACCAGGTTCTGCCAGCTCCGACAGAGCGGCGCTTGTAGCGCTTTACAACGCCACAGACGGGATCAGCTGGTTCCGAGAATACAACTGGCTGACCGCTCAGCCCATCAGTACCTGGTATGGAGTTACCACCAACGATCAAGGCCGCGTCACGCGCCTTGTCCTTAACAACAACAATCTGACTGGAACACTTCCTTCCGCACTGGGAAATCTTTCAGAATTGGGGTCACTCTCCCTGGCCAATAACGATTTGAGTGGATCGATTCCTTCGGCGCTGGGAAATCTTTCCAGCCTCACAAGCCTCAATCTCATCGGCAATGAACTGAGCGGGAGCATCCCGTCACAGCTGGGCAGCCTCTCCAACCTGGAAAGCCTGAACCTTACAAACAACGACCTGACCGGGAGTATCCCGTCGCAGCTGGGCAGCCTCACGAATCTGGTTCAGCTTTCCCTATCCGACAATGAGTTGAGCGGAACCATTTCGTCGCAGCTGGGCAGCCTCTCCAACCTGGAAGGCCTGAACCTTTCAGACAACGACCTGAGCGGGAGCATTCCGTCGCAGTTGGGCAGCCTCTCCAAACTGAAAAGACTGAGCCTTGCAGACAACGAGCTAAGCGGGAGCATCCCGTCACAGCTGGGCAGCCTCTCCAACCTGGAAAGCCTGGACCTTGCAGACAACGAGCTAAGCGGGAGCATCCCGTCGCAGCTGGGCAGCCTCACAAAGGTGACGGGGTTCCACCTTAGTGGAAACGAGCTGAGCGGGAGCATTCCGTCGCAGTTGGGCAGTCTTTCCAGCGTGCAATACCTGTACCTCCATAGTAACGACCTGAGCGGGACCATTCCGTCGCAGTTGGGCAGCCTCACAAAGCTGAAGGCGCTTTTCCTTTACAATAACGATCTGAGCGGGAGCATCCCATCCCAACTGGGCAATCTGCCCGATCTCGCCACGCTGCGACTGTCAGGAAATCAACTGACCGGCTGCGTGCCGCCAGCCCTGCACGACGTTACGACTAACGACTTGGATAGTCTTGGCTTGTCAGACTGCCAGTAGCCAGAGTATTGGCGTCAGACAGTATCCGCCCAGTCCCGGATGTGCCGGGGCTGGGTGGTTTTTCTTTGGAGGCAAATATGGTTAAGCAGCCCGCTTTATCTGTCCCTCTTACGGCAGGGGCCTGCACAACATGGATAGGCCTCCTTGCTAAGACCTCTTTTCAATTCACTTCCTAGGAGAAAAAATGTACATTCCACGACCCTCTAGACTCACTCTACTGGTAATAGCGCTTTTCTTCTGTTTTGGGGAATTGCCCTTGCGCAAGACGAACTTACTTTGGAATCCCTGCGCGATCGCCTTGTCGAACTCGAAGACCGCTTTACTGGCTACGAGAATCGTCTAACCAATATCGAGGACCAGTATGCTGACCCATGGTCGCCAGACGTGATCTACAAAGACGATGGAATCTGCCAGAGTCCTCTGCATGCCTCGCATGAATGGGTCAACGTAATTCTGGCAAATATCCATCAGCAGACAGCAGACGCTTACAGGAGTTCATATGGCGTCTCCATAGACCCTTCTGATGCAGACCTCATCAGTATTTCTTTTGGGGTAGGCAGTAGCAACGTATACCTTGAGTACGCCATATCGGGCCGAATAGTTGTCGAAAAGTGGTCACACTGTGAGTATCTGGGCCATTCCGAATGGAGTGACGGTAACTGATACGATTTCACCGCCGTTCGATAACCCTCGAATGAAGAAGCCGCAATACGTCGGTGGCTCTTTTGTCGGAAGATCTGCTAGCCGATTGCGTACCTCAACACCCGCAGTGCGTCGAACACAGTGATGTAGACACGCTTGTGCTTCCCTACTTCCAATAGCCAGGGTACCGGCGCCAGACAGTACCCGCCCAGCCCCGGATGCAACGGGGCTGGGCGGTTCTTCGTTCTGGGTGGGGATTCGGGAACTCCGTACTTGGGACGCGTCGAACACAGGGCCAATAACGCATTGGGTTACGGTGTTCTGACGGTTAACCTATCCATTCGCCTGTTCCCGGAATTGCCCATCTGTATAGCATAACTCGTGCTCCAGCTTTTAGGGCCAAGTTCAGCCAACGGCAAATCGTCTCCAAAGTAGCAGTGCAGGTAAATGTCCCTGAACTGGTCGCGTGAAACACTGGAATCGGTAGTTATGGGCGGGACAACCCCGGCGTGAATCGGTTAAGATTTCAAGAAAGAACCAGCACTGTCGAGCCGGCTGAATGATGGGTGGACCGGACGGCAGCCTGCGCGGCGGCGCTGGACAGGAGATATGGCAGGGCGTCGGCACTATTTTACCGGGTCGAAGAGCAGCAGTCCGGATGGGAGGACGTGCTGCGACTGATCCAACTCCATGGTAATTCTCAACTAAAGTGGGCCTGTTTGAAACCGCAATCGGTTCGCAGGAGCCGTGCCCGCTGACACCAAAACAGGCAGTCCCTTGGTCCCGCACTTGGAATGCACAATGGAGATGGAACTGGGGAAGCCAATGACGCGTTGGGCAGTTGAGAACCGATGATGTCAATAGAAGTGCAGTCCTATTACCCAGGAGCACGATCAATGAAGATCAAGATCCTTGCTAAAATCCTTGTCTTTGCATTGCTGATGGTCTTAGGGTCAAGACCCGTTTATGCGGAGATGCCTCAGCCGGAGCAGCACTCCACCGTGCCGGGCGATGCGTCCAGCCAGTGCGAGTCGGTGGAAGCGGTTACGCCGGGTGACACCGTAACCGATGATGTCTCTGATGTGTCAGCCGCGCATATAGACATTAGGGAAATCAACACCTCGCTGTCCGGAGAGAAACTGACAGTTGTATTCCATCTGCGAGATGTTCCGGAGAGCCTGACATTCGACAGAACAGGGCTTATGGTAGGCACGATGGAGTACAGCTGGGAGGTGGCAATCGATGTTGACGACGACCGGGGAACCGGCTACGGCGGCTTTGAATATCTTCTGTCAGCCTATCATATTTTTTTCCAGTCAGAGAGCAGCGGTGAGACGACCGTCCCGCTCGGAGAGATAGTGGATGCCAGCACCTGGAAAGTGCACACCACGAGTTTTTCTTCGCTGGAGGATGCCAGTCTTGAGATATCCGCCTCGGCAGATACGATTACGCTTTCGGGCGAAATACCCGGCATCACATCTGAATCGCGACTCACATTTGAGACTTCCGATGTGAAGCGCGGTTCCGATCATGTAGAGTGCCATCCTCCATACAGTGCGAGCGCGGCAATCCAGCAGTGTGAATCCGGTAGGGCAGTGATAACGCCGGGGCAAACTGTAGTTGACGAGAGCGGAGACGCGACGCAGGGGCATATGGACATAGTCGAGGTCAGCACCTCTTTGTCCGGGGAGACATTGACAGTCGTATTCCATCTCAGGGACGTGCCGGAGACGTTGACGTTCAATCGGACGGGGATATTGGAAAACCGGATGGAGTACAGCTGGGAGGCGGTAATCGACGTAGACAACACTATGGAGAATGGTGATGGCGGGTTTGATTACCTTCTGTCCGCCTACTATATTGTGCGCCTGGCAGATAAAGGGAGTAATTCGGAGGTGCCCATAGGAGACCAGGCCAAGGCCAGCGTCTGGAAAATGGAACCGGGGAGCATCACAACGCTGGAAGATGCCAGCCTTGAGGTGTCCGCCGAGGCAAACACGGTCACTCTCACCGGTGATATTCCCGGCATCACTTCGGAATCACGCCTTACATTCCGGACGCACGATTATAGTCATGACTTTGACTCTGACACGGTTGGATGCTTTTCTCCTGCGAGCGGAGGCCATGCGCCCGCGCCATGCAGTTCTGTGGCAGCGATTGCTCCGGGAGACACTGTAATCGATGATGTCTCAGACGTCTCGACCGCGCATATCGACATCACCGAGGTCAGTACCACCCTGTCCGGGGAGACATTGACAGCTGTATTTCATCTCAGGGAGGTTCCGGAGACGTTGACCTTTGACAGGACGGGGGTGCCGGAGAATGCGCTGGAGTACAACTGGGAGGTGTCGATCGATGTTGACGGCTCTGGCCGGTATGAGTACATTCTGGCCGCCCGTCATTATGTGTTTCCCGCCGACAGTGGCAGCGACAGGGTTGCATCGATAGCTACGAGAGGAATCGTGCAGGTCAACACTTGGGAACGGCATCTGAGGGGCGGGATATTGCTTGCAGATGCCAGTATAGAGGTATCTACGCAAGACAAGACGATAACGCTTTTGGGGGAGATTCCTGGCATCACGGCAGAATCCCGGCTTGCGTTCGAAACCTACGATTTCTTGGACGGTTCCGATGCAGTAGGGTGTCCAACCCCGATGCGCCCGATTATTTCATCCAGCGCGTGTGATTCCGACGGGGCGGCTGCGATTGTGCCGGGTCAGACGGTGACTGACGGCGTCTCAGACGCCCTGGCAGGGCACGTAGACATTACGGAAGTCAGTACCGCCCTCGCTGGGGAAACGCTGGCCGTGATATTTCATTTCAGGGACCTGCCGGAGAGCCTGGTGTTTGACAGAGAAGGCGTATCTGAGAACGTCATTGAGTACTACTGGTGGGTACAGATAGATTTGGACCGCAACCAGGAAACAGGGTCGGCAGGGTTCGATTACGCTCTATCTGCCAGTCATGTTGTGCAGTCAGAAAGTGAGGGTAGCAATGCGGCTGCATCCATTGGGAGCAAAGTACAGGCCCGCACTATGGAGGCGTTCCATAGCGGAAGCTATGCGTATCGTGGACAGGCAAGCGTAGTGGTGTCGGCCGATGCCAACACAATTACGCTTGTCGGCGACATTCCCGGAATCACGCCCGATTCGCGACTTGAATTCGAGGCATACGACTATTTTGAGAGCTCCGAGCGAGTCGGCTGTCTACTCTCGTCGTTATCGGGGAACGCCGAGTAAGCATTCGGGTCGGGACGCGGGTTTCCCTGCCCGAATTCCCGGACATATTTCGCAATACAGCAGTCATCAACCTCTATACGCCCTTCAGCGCGCCGCACTGTCCATATCGGACGTGCGGCGCTTGTATTTTGAGTTGGGCGCTGACATTCGCTACCGTATCACATCTGCCGCGGTAAGCGTGCAGGGGAGGCTGCGGGCGCGACCAGAATTGGGATGCGTCTGTGTGTTGGCGGCGAAATGATCCCCCTGACACAGCCGACCGCCTGTGTTTAACTCTCCCAAAGATGCTGCTGCTGGTTTTTCGTCTCTGATTTCCCTCCTCTTCATCAAGAATTCCCCGACAGACTCTCTCCCAGGGTAATGCGCAACTCCCGTTGGTCGGGCCGGGGTGGAGAACATGACAACAGCCGGGACTGATGTACAACCGGGCGTAAGCGAAAGTTCCACTACGGGCCAGCTAGGGCCCGGCAGCCGGCGTCGGCACTTCCGGCGCGAGTTGGGACGGGCCTGGAAATACCGCGAACTCTACCTCCTGCTCCTCCCCGCGATCCTCTTCTTTGTCATATTCCGCTATATCCCCATGGGCGGGCTGGTGATGGGCTTCCAGAACTATTCACCGGTTCGCGGATTTCTGGGCAGCCCCTGGGTCGGCTTCCAGCACTTCGAGACCCTGTTTGCCCTGCCCAAATTCCTCGAAGTCTTTCGCAACACGGTCATCATCAGCCTCTATAAGCTTTTCATCGGCTTCCCCGTCCCCATAATCTTCGCGCTGCTGCTCAACGAAGTGCGCCATCTGCTCTTCAAGCGCGCGATTCAGACCGTCACCTATTTCCCGCATTTCCTGTCCTGGGTCGTGTACGGCGGCATCATGGTGCTCTTCATCGGGCCGGGCGGCGCTGTGCCGGAGGGGCTGGAAGCGATCGGGCTGAAAATGCCGGCCCTGCTGGTCAATCCCAAATACTTCCGCACTATTCTCGTCATAACCAACATCATGAAGGAGTTCGGCTGGGCCGCGATCGTCTACCTGGCCGCGATCGCCTCCATCGACCCGTCGATCTATGAAGCCGCGATGGTTGACGGGGCAAACCGGCTTCAGCAGGCAAGATATATCACGCTGCCCGGCTTGCGCGGGGTGATGGGAATCGTCTTTATCCTCAGTATGGGCAACATTCTGGAAGCCGGTTTTGAGCAGGTCTTTGTGATGTACAACCCGGCCGTCTTTTCTGTGGGTGACATTCTGGATACCTATATCTATCGAATCGGGCTGATAGACGGCCGTTTCAGCCTGGCCACGGCAGTGGGCCTGTTCCGCTCCGTGATCGCGGCGATCATGATTGTTCTGGCCAACTATATTCTCAGACGCGCCGATCAGCCGACACTCTGGTAGCGCAGACCTATGAGCGCGCACATCGAAACCACAGACTACGAAGAACAGCCGTTGCGGGCCAGATGGCACAGCAACCGTCTGGCCGAATCTATCATCTACGGGGTGCTCCTTTTGCTCGGCATCATTAGTCTGCTGCCGATCTGGCATACGTTCAACGCATCGCTGAGCAGCCCTGAAAAGGTGGCGCAGGCAGTGCTCCTGTTGTGGCCGCACGATTTCACGCTGGACTCCTACATCTTCATCTTCAAAGGCAAAGCGCTGATACGTTCCTTTGGCGTCACCGTTTTCATTACGGTGGTGGGCACCACCCTCAACCTTCTGGTTACGGCGGCCGCGGCCTACCCGCTCTCGCGGCGGGATCTGCCGGGGCGGCATTTCATCATGCTTTTCATCATGGTTACTTTTGTCTTCAGCGCGGGAATTGTGCCCGGCTTTATGCTGGTGCGCAGCCTGGGTCTGATCAACAGCCTGTGGGCGATGATCTGGCCGACCCTGGTCAATGTATTTTTTCTGATTCTGTTACGCAATTTCTTCGAGAACCTGCCGGACGCGGTGATCGAGTCGGCGCGGATGGACGGATCCAGCGAGTTGCGCATCCTGTTTCAGATTGTGATCCCGATGTCGCTACCGGCGATTGCGACGATGGGGCTGTTTTACGCCGTCTCCCATTGGAATGAGTTTTTTCGCGGTATCTTCTATATCTATGACCCGGCCAAATGGCCGTTACAGGTGCTGCTGCGCTCGGTTGTCATCCAGGCCAACCTGAACGAGATCGGATTCAGCAAACAGGACATGTACGGCAACGCCCAAGTCAGCCAGCTTACGATCCGAGCAGCTACGGTGATCGCTGCCATCGTTCCGATGGCGCTCCTTTACCCCTTTGTGCAACGGTTCTTCGTACAGGGTATCGTGCTGGGCGCCGAGAAAGGGTAGTTGCGACGAGAACGGAGGGGGTGATGCCGCAACGATATCAGATTCCCAAACGAAATGTTCCTCCAGCATGAATACGTCGTCAGGATATTCGTTTTGATCTAACCAATGTACAGATGAGGAGGAGTCCCTGTGAAACGCAATATGTTGTGTCTGTCACTTATCATTGTGGGCTTGGTCCTGCTGAGCGCATGTGCCGCCGGGCCAGCCGCGACGACCGAGGAGGCCGCGGCAGTAGAGGCGGCGGCGGCGGAGGACGTTACCGTCGTCTATCTGGGCATCGGCGACAGCTGGGTGCCGGATAACGAGTGGGTGGGGCTGATCGAGGAGGGGTCCGGCGTGGATATGGACTATCAGTTTGTGCCCAATCCTGAATACGCGGAGAAGCGCAACGTACTGATGGCCGCCGGCGATTACCCCGACGTCATCCGCATCAACCCGACTACGCGGCAGTTTAAACAGTATCTCAACGATGGCCTGCTGATCCCCATCGACGAGTATCTGGACAAGTACCCGACCGTTCGCGACGCCTTCCCGGCCGAAGTCTGGGAGAACAACCGCCAGGCTGACGGGATGATCTACCATATTCCCCGAATCACCGGCAATCTGCCGCGCTGTCTGCACTACCGCACCGACTGGCTGGAAAAGTTGGGCATGGAGGAGCCGACCACGCTGGCCGAGTTCCGCACCTTCCTGGAGCGGGTTCGCGACGAGGACCCCGGCAACATCGGCGACCCGTTGATCCCGTTCGTGCCCAACCGTCTGGACAATGTTACCTGGTCGATGGAGCATTTCCTGGGCGCCTTTGGCGTCGATCACCTCGCGTGGGTGCCTTCACCCGATGACCCCAACCAGCTTGTTTTCGCCAATACGCTGCCGGCCCTGAAAGATGGACTGCAGTGGGTGCGAGAACTCTTTGCCGATGGGCTGATGGACCCCACCTTCATGGTGGCCACCGACCGCGGGCTGTTCAAATTCTACGCCGGCAATACCGCTGTCACCTCCGACTGGCCGCGGTTCAAGCATTTCCGCCTGGAGGCGATCCGCAACGCCCATCCTGATGCCAATGCGGACACCGGCTACATCTGCAGCCTGACCGGCCCAACCGGTATCGCGAGCGGACCGATGGTCGTGCCCAACGCGCAGAGCACCGGAACGGCTCTGACGATCGCGGCGACGGCTGCTGAGGCAGATGCCTTCTTCCGCGTCGTCAACTGGCAATATACCGAAGGCTGGGATCTGATGACGGTGGGTGTCGAGGGCATCACCTATGACCTGGTCGACGGCGTCCCCGTGACGCGCGGCCGCGATGCGATCCTGAACGACAGTCCGCAATACGACCTGTACTCGCGCGACTATCTGTTCAAGAATGAGCCGCCGGCCTACTTCGATTACCGGCGAGATAATGTGAAGTGGATCGATGTCCCCGACGACATGATGAGCTATGTGCAGGGCGTTCTCATAAGAGCCCTGGAAGAGCAGCGGCATATCAACTATCTGGTCGATCGCGATAACGCCACAATTCTGGACGAGCTAGGAGCGCTGCAAAGTTTGGCCAATGAGTTCGCGGCCAGGGTCGTCCTGAACCCGGATATGGATATCGAGGAGGAGTGGGTGGGTTATCTGGCCGCGTTGGAGGCGAATAACCTGGCCGGGGTGACCGAAGCTGTCAATGCCCTCAACGATATCGAAACGATCAACACGATGGCCGCGGCCATCTTCAGCCCGGATGATGCGATAGAGTGAGAACTGCAGTGGCTAGTGGCTAGTGGATAGTGGGGAGTAACCAGTGGCCTGTTATTTCACAGGCCACTGGTCATTGGGAGCCGGGGACTGGCAATTGGGGACTGATATGATCGAGACTGATATTCTGATTATAGGCGGTGGTTCGGGCGGTTTTGGGGCAGCGATCCGGGCCGCGCGCGCGCAGCCGGGTGCGCGCATCCTGCTGCTGGACAGCATGGCACAGCTGGGCGGCACCTCGACGGTGGGGGGTGTCAACAACTGGGAGCCGGGGATCGGGGGGCCTGGCGTACACTATGAGCTGGCTGCGCGACTAAGCCCGAATGCGATTGGCGTGGGCAGGACGGTCCACTTTTCGAGCAAGGAGGAGCCATACGGCTTCTCGCGCATCGATCCGGACAGCTCCTATGAAAGCTCGCTGCGCCGCGCCGGGCTGCCCAAGCCGCAGGCGCGCCGCGTCCACTTCGAGCCGGACGTCATGGCCGCGGCGATGCACGCGATGCTGCAAGAGGCGGGGGTCGATATTCGCTACCGAACCCGTTTTGCCGACGTAAGCGTGCAGGGGCGGCAGATCGTATCGGTTACGGCCCAACCGCTGGACGGCACCCGCCCCTATACGGTTCGCAGCAAGCTCTTCATCGACTGCTCCGGCGGCTGCCATCTGGCGCGGGCGGCCGAGTGCGGTATGGCCTTTGGCGAAGAAGAGCATGATCGCTACCAGGAGCCGTCGGCCCCTGACAGCGCGTCCCCGATTGTCAACGGTATCTCGCAGGTTTTCCGGGTGACGCCGGCCGACGAAGCGGGGGTGGATGAGCTGCCGCTCGCCGCCCGCGCGCCCGCGATCCAGGGCTGGCTGGCTACGCACAGGCCGGCCGCCCATGTGACCGAGTATCCGAATGGCGACCTGTGCGTGAATGTGCTGCCGACGATGGAGGGCGCGGAGTTCCACAGTATGCCCTACCCCCAGGCACAGGCGATTGGGCAGGCGCGCATGCACGCCCACTGGCGCCGCATGCAGACCGACTATGGCTTTGACGGCTATCGTTTCAAGAGCATGTTTCCGCTGGTGGGCATCCGCGAATCGCACCGCCTGGTGGGCCGCTATGTGCTGCGTGAGCAGGACGTGCGCGCCGGTCTGTTGCGCCAGTCGCGGCAGGAGGAGATCATTGCCGTGGCCGACCATCCGCTGGATACGCATGGCGAGCGCAATGTCAGAGGCTCCAATCTCAAGGAGTTGGAGCAGCCTTATGGCATCCCCTATAGCTGTCTTCTGCCCAATGAGTATGACAATCTGATCGCCGCGTCGCGCGGGGCATCCTTCTCACACATTGCCGCCTCTTCATGCCGTCTGTCGCGCACGATGATGGCGCTAGGGGAGGCTGCGGGTGTGGCCTCGGCGCTGGTCCTGCGGGATGGCGTCGCCTACGCCGACGTGGATGTCGACGAGATACGGCAACAGATTGGAATTCCAGCCTTCGTTGAGAAGGCGATCAGTGTCTGGGGTATGCGCAGTTGATACGCTGAGTCAACCCACGCTGGCGCGATAGTCGGCGGTGAAGCTGTGGCCGTCGAAGCCGGGCGCGTCCGCGGCGAACTCGTCAATGCGAACAGGAGCGAGCCGCCCGCGGCGCATGCTTTCGCGACCGGCCAGCAGGACCATCACCGCCTCGCACAGCATGTCGATGTCGGCGGGGAAGGGTCTCTTTTCCTGGAAGTGGGCGACCACGTCCTGCAGGAGCGCACGGTAGAAGTCGCTCTGGACGGTAGCCGACCAGTGGCCGTTGGCGGCGCTGACGGCGAGTGAGAAACCGGCGGCGGCTTGCAGTTCGAGTACCGCCTGCAGGCCGTCCTGGTAGTCGACGAGGAGCCGCACTGCGTTGTGGCTGCCGAGATGCGTTACGGCGACGGCGGGCGTGCTGCGGTCCAGGCCGATTACACCCTGGACCATCTCGACGACGTGGATGCCGTAGTTGAAGAAGTCGTTCGGCCCGCTGGCAAAGATGGTGCTGAGGCCGCCCCCCTGGGTCTGCGCATGGATCCGCTTGACCTCCTCACAGCAGCGCAGCGAGGAGCCGCCGATGATGTCCGCGCCCTGTGCTACCCACTCTTTCAGTTGCAGCAGATCGGCTACGTTACCGGCGAGTGGTTTGTCAATATAGACGCCCTTGCCGGCCTCGACGAACGGCCTGACGCGTTGCGCGTGCAGGTCCCAGTTGCAACTCTGAACAAAGACCACATCCACCAGCGGAATCAAGTCGGTCAGCGCGGGGACGGCCGCGGGGATGTTGTGCTCGGCCGCGAACTGTCTGGCATAGCCTGGTGGGCGTACGCTGCCGCCGTCCCAGCAGGCGACGACCGCGACATCGTCCCACTCCTGCAGAATCGGCACCCAGCGGCCCGGGTGCGAGGTGTCGAGGTCGGCAATTCCGATTTTCAGCATGGGTTAGTTTCCAGTTTTCGGTGGCGGCCAGGGCTCGGAATGGGATGGAGTGACTGAAGGCTGAGCGTTGGTGCGGTCAACGCAGCCATTCGTCGAGGTGTTCGGCGACGAAGTCGTCGTCGGTCAGGTGAGGATAGGCGCGGCAGACGCGGTCCAACTCTTCGCACTGGCCGGGCGAGAGGCTCTCTGCCGGGTTGAAGCACCAGATCCCCTGCATCAACCCCTGCCGCCGCAGCACCTCATGGACGCCGGAGATACAGCCGTGAAAGTCGTGGGCGCTGTCGAACACCGCCGCGTTTGCGTCCGTCATCTGCGCGTTGTAGGTGAGCCAGTGTTGATAGTCGAGCGCGCCGGCTGCGCTCTGGGCGTGGATCGCCTGCACCATGGCGACCGCCTCCCGCGTCCAGACGGCCCACTGCCCGAGCAGCCCGCCGACGATACGCAGCGGCGGGGCATCCGACTCTTGTCCGCCAAAGCTGAACTCGGTAAGCAAGTCAGCGACGATGTTGTCGTCATTGCCCGTGTAGAGCGCGATCTCTCCGCTCCGGCATGACTCCGCCACCGCCCGCACCACATCCAGCGTCTTGTACCGGTCGAACGGCGCGACCTTGATGGCGACGACATTCTCAATCTCCACAAATTCGCGCCAGAATCGGTAGGGCAGCACCTGACCGCCCACAGCAGTCTGCAAGTAGAAGCCGAATACCGGGATCACCTCCGCCACGCGACGGCAGTGTTCGATAAGCTCCGATGGCGATGCCTCTGCTAGCGCCCGCAGGCTCAGCAGTCCCGCGTCGTAGCCGTGCGCCAGGGCAGTCTCGGCTTCGCGCACCGCCTGCCGTGTGTCGCCCAGGATACCCGCTACCTTGACGAATGGGCGGGTGTTTTGCTGCAACTGCTCGTCCACAGTCTCGGAAGCCAGCTCCAGCACCGGCTCCAGCAGACCGTATTCGGGCTGGTGAAGCTCGAACTGGGTCGTATGCACGCCCACCGCCACACCGCCCGCGCCGGCCGCGCAGTAGTAGCGGGTTAGCGCGCGCTGGCGCCGTTCATCCAGCTTGAGGTCAGCGGTCAGGGCGAGCGGGTGGGCCGGGATCACCTGCCCGTTGGCCAGATGTTGTCTCAGTTCAGCCAGAGTTTGGGCCATCAGAAGCTCCCGTTGCGCGTCTCGAAATGGGTCGGTTTATCCAGCGATGCGCCGTCGTTCTGCACCCAGTCGGCGATCCACTGCAGCATCTGGTGCAGCGAGACGCGCGGGTAGCCGAAAAGCTGCGCGGACTTGGCCGCGTTGTTGAGCAGCGCCGTCGGCGCCTCCTCGCCGCTGAAACATGGTTCCTTGCCGAACATGCCGCCCAGTATCTGGGCTACGCGGCGCACGGAGACGGTTTCGGGGCCGGTGACGTTGAGTACAAAGGGCGGCGCGGCGCAGTGGTCGAGCAGGGCGATGGCCTGGGCGTTGGCGTCCCCTTGCCAGATCACGTTGGCCGCGCCCATGTCGAGGGCGACGGGCTGCTCCCCATACACGCTGCGAGCAATATCCACGAGAACGCCGTAGCGCATCTCGACCGCATAGTTGAGGCGGACGATGGCGCAGCGCAGGCCGTGTTGGCGCGCGAAGTAGTCGAAGATGCGCTCGCGCCCCAGACAGGACATGGCGTATTCTCCGACCGGATCCAAAGGGTCGTCCTCAAGGGGGCCGCCTTCGACGACGGGCACGAGCGGATAGACATTGCCGGTGGAGAAGGCGACGATGCGGGCGTTCAGATAACGCTCGCAGGCCAGCGCCGGCAGGTAGGTGTTGATGCCCCAGGTCATGTGCTGGTTGCCGGTCGTGCCGAACTTCTGACCGGCCATATAGATCACGCTGCCGCTGTCGGGCAGGGAAGCCAGCTGCGACCGGTCCAGCAGGTCGCAGGTGATCGTCCGTACGCCCCAGTCCTCCAGCTGTTCGCGCGTGCCGGGCTGGCTGAAGCGGGCGACGCCGTAGACGCGGTGGGGCGAGTTGAGCTGATCGAGGGCTCGCACGGCCATCCGCGCCAACGTGGGGCCCATCTTGCCGCTGACGCCGAGTATGACCAGGTCCGAGTCCAGCTTGTCGAGGGCGGCAAGAGCGGCGGGGGATGGTTCCGAGAGCAGCAGGTCGAGCTCCTCCACGCTGCGGGGCCCGGGGGTGGTGGCCTGCCTCTCGATACTGCTTGCCAATGCTGCTGTGCTCATCGTTTCTCTCTTTCGCCAATAGGCCGTCTGCTCTGAAAGTGTGGTGTGGTCGGCAACTGGTCACGAGCCGGTGAAGGGTATTCGTGACTGTAATATAGAACAGTATGGGTGTCAATGCTATTGGAGATCGGGAGCGCCCCAGTGATTTCTCAGCGGTAATGATACATTCGAAGCGTGTAAAGGGCCGATAGAGTCCACCAGCGTGACTCCCACAAATTACAAAAGGTATAGGTTCTTTTCTTTGACAGTCCAATCAACCTTTGATACACTGCCGACAACTTCAGCACAGACGCCTCCGCATTGACGAACTGATTCACCCGAACGACTGGGCTGGCCCGATGTTCGTAAGCAGCAACTTTGTCAGTTTCAGCGTTCCCACTGTCTTCAGATCAACGTGCTACATAGCAACGTAGAGGATTTCGGTGTTTGCCCGCCTGCAGTAGGAAATTTCTTGTTTTCCAATCAAAAGGAGAAAGGCATGAAAGAGCTAAGAAGTCGGGTAAGTCGGCGTGATTTTCTGAGGCTGTCTGCGGTTACAGCCCTTTCCGGAATCGGCGCAAGCGCGTTGGCGGCGTGTGGACCGTCGCCGGCGGCATCCGGGGATATGGCAGGGGATGAACCCTCCATGGCCCAACAGACGATTACCTATTGGGACTGGTGGGGCCCGGCTGCCAATGAGACCAGCAAGGCGCTGTTCGACCGCTTGCCGGTTGCCCTGGGAGAGTCGAATCCTGAACTGGAACTGAACTATCAGAACGTGCCCTTCGGCGAGTATTTCGTTAAATTCCTGGCGGCCCATGCGGCCGACGACACGCCCGATGTCATGCACAGCTCGGTATACTGGGGGCGTGACTTCTATGACAGGGGTGCGCTGCTGGATCTGACACCCTCGATCGAAATAACGCCGGATCTGGCGCCCGAAAACTTCCTGGACGGCGCCTTGCTGCAGGCGACAAAGGGCCCTGCGCAGTACGGCG
Organism: Caldilineaceae bacterium; assembly: GCA_963662575.1. Lineage (GTDB taxonomy): Bacteria > Chloroflexota > Anaerolineae > Caldilineales > Caldilineaceae > Bin5. The sequence goes on along the minus strand of OY759723.1, from coordinate 1,274,098 downwards.
TACTGGGCGAAGGCCCGGACAGCAACCAGATCTTCTTCAACACCGATCTCTTTGACGAGGCCGGCGTTACAACCGACCCCGACGAGATCGCTACGTGGGACTGGGCGGACTTCACCGACGCTGCCAAGGAGTTGACCAAGCGTGACGGCGATGAAGTTGTTCAGTCGGGTTTCCTCGTCGGCACACCGACCGCCCAAACACTGAGCGTGTGGGCCAGTACTCACGACGTCGGCTTCTATTCCAAGAACGATGCCGGCATTGAAAATGGCGTTGGGTTTAATGAGAAAGATGCGGCGGTGAACGGGTTGAAATGGTTCCTGGACATGTTGCATGTACACCAGGTCTCCCAGCCGATCGCGCCTGAACGCCAGGACTGGGCGCAGTTCCAGCAGGGAAAGACTGCGATGGCGAGTTCCGGCCCCTGGAAATATGGGCCCCTGACCAATGATCTGCCGGAATTGAACTGGTTCACGATGCTGTGGCCGTCGGCGCCGGTGGACGGCGGAAAGCAGGGCACGGCCCACTGGAACAACATGCTGGTTGTGCCGACCAAGTCGCCCAATAAGGATGCCGGTTGGGCCTTCCTGGAGTTCTGGTGCGGGCTGGGCTGGATGTTGGAGCGCTTCGCGATCGGCAGCTGGTTGGCGCCGCGCAAGGACTTCTACGAAACACCGGAATACCAGGCCGCGCTGCAGGAGCTTCCAGTTCTGAACATGGTCCCGCATGCGTCAGCGTCGGGCACGCCGCTGGTGTACATCCAGCAGAGCGCCTTGGACGCCGTGATCAAGCCAATCCTGGAGGCGGCAATTCTGCAGGAGTTGGAGCCGGAGGCAGCGGCTGAACAGTTGATTGAAGAGTGCAACACGATTATGGTAGAGGCCGGTTACGCTTCATAGACCTATGGCTCGCGGCCAGTTGCTGCTAACTGGCCGCGAGCCGGTGTAGTGCAGACCACGGTGACAAATGACGACTCTGGCACAACCTTCCCAGCCGCTTCAGTCGCGTGCAAGCAGAAATAGAGAACTGTGGAGACGCTTAAGGAAGACCTGGCCGGGCTACCTGTTCATCAGCCCGGCCGGCCTGCTGATCACGGTTTTTTCCTACGTCGCGATCATCTTCTCTCTCTACATCAGCTTTCACCAATATGACATCATCTCAGAAGCGCGGCCTTTCGAGGGCCTGGAGAACTACGCCCGCGCGCTGAACGATAAGCTGGTGCGAATCAGTTTCCGCAACACGTTTGTCTATGTAGCTGTCATTGTGCCATCGATTACAGTCATCTCCTTGCTGCTGGCGGTCCTTGGCAACCAGGTCCGACGCGGCCGCGCGCTCTTCCGCACCGTCTTCTTCATCCCCACAATTACACCCATCGTGGTGACTTCAATGCTGTGGGTGTGGCTGTACGAACCCACCGGCGGGATAAATAGACTGCTGCAAATGATAAACATTGAGGGTCCCAACTGGCTCTTCGATCCATCGACCGCGTTGCCGGCGATTATGATCATGACCATTTGGGGTGCGGTTGGCTACTACATGATCATCTTCCTGGCCGGTCTGGCCGAGATCCCGGAGGTCTTCTATGAAGCGGCCAAGGTGGACGGCGCCGGCCGCTGGCACACCTTCTGGAAAATCACCATTCCCCTGTTGCGCAATTCGCTCATCTTCGCCTTCGTGACCTTGACGATCGCCGCCTTCCAGGTCTTTACCCAGGCATTTATCATGACGCAGGGCGGCCCGATGAACTCGACACAGACGGTTCAGATGGTCGTCTACCACTACGCATTCCAACGGTTCCAAATGGGCTATGCATCGGCGATCTCCTGGTTGCTGTTCGGTGTAATCTTCTTCTTTTCAGCGCTGCAGCTGAAGTTGTTCATGTCGCGGGAGCTGTACTGAGTCATGGCGCGTACACTATCCAGCCCCGGCAGCGGGGTGAAAGAACGGGAAAAAAAACTGCTTCTGGTTGCAACCAGGCGCAGCTTTACCATCATCGTTTATGCGCTGCTGATTGCCCTCGCGTTCAGCATGATCTTTCCCTACCTGTGGATGCTGGCCAACTCCTTCAAGAGCCGGACCGACTTTTTCACCAATCCCTATTCGGTCATTCCGATGCCGCCTACGTTGAGCACATATTATGATGCTCTGACGATCGGCCGGATGGGGGTATATCTGGGCAACAGCATTTTGTATGCGGCGGCGGTATTGGTTGTCCAGCTTTTCATCGACTCACTGGCGGCCTATTCGTTCGCGCGCGTCGAATTTCCCGGCCGCGAGACCCTCTTCCTGGCGGTACTGGCGACGCTGATGCTGCCCGGCTCGGTTACACTGATCCCGACCTTTCTGATCGCGCATGGGTTGGGGCTGACAAATACATTCACGGGGGTAGTGCTGCCGGGTTTTGCCGGCGCGTTCGGTATATTCCTGCTGCGCCAATTTTTCCTCAATATCCCGCGCGAGTTGGAGGATGCCGCCCGCATTGACGGCTCCGGCTTCTTCGGCACCTATTGGCGTATCATGCTGCCCCTCGCCAAACCGGCGATGGTAACGCTGGGCGTCTTCATCTTCCTCAACGAGTGGAGCTCCTTCGTCTGGCCTCTCATCATCCTCTCCGACTGGAAGAAGTACCCGGTCACCGTCGGGATCGCCCTCTTCCGCGACGTCAATCAGATCAACTGGCCGGCCGTATTTGCCGGCTCCACTATCGTCTCCTTCCCCATCATCATTCTCTTCATCATCGCGCAGGAATACATCATCGGCGGCATCAGCCTCTCCGGGCTGAAGGGGTAGAAAGCCCCGGGCGACGCGCAAAGGTAGCGCTGCGGTAACTACGCAGCCGCAATCAGTTTGCGACCCTGAATGAGGCGAGCGAAGGCAACTCTCTCCTCACTTCTCTTCTCACACCTATCCTCAATCAATCGCCGCAGTCTCTGACCACTGATCACTGCAGTTCTGGGCGGTCGGGCCTTCGGCCCTCCCTTGTGCAGGGGCTCCGCCCCCGCAACGCCCCCCTCCAAAAACATGCCTCATCGACCGTTCGGCGTAATTCCAGCTGTGCGCCTCATCCAAAGTGGCGGCTGCCAGCAAATACACGATGAGATAGCCCGAATGGCGGCTTGAATGAAGGTATGGTCCACACAGACACTGCATATCGCTTAGTAGTTACGCGCTGGGATGCTATCTCCGCCACATCGGCTCTCCAGGCGCGCCTATACCTCCGGCCACTAAAGGCTGGGCGGACCCACTTAAGAATCTCCAAAGTTCAGCGGGCTGACGGCTCGACCTGCCTGTTGCCACACGAACACGATAGCGCAAACAGTCCGAAAACCTGGGCACACCCAAGGCCAAATCCACTCTTCCCAGCTTTGACTATACTGTAGAACAGAACGCGCCTTGATATTTTCAGGAATGTCTCGTCGACTGTCTGATCCGAAAAATTGGTTTGACTGCACGCACAGGATATGCTATATTCCAGAGCAACACCTTTCTTCAACCGCCTTCCTTTCTTTCTCATTTCCACAATCGCGATCGGCCAAAACCTAATCAATAGGAGGCTAAAATGAACCATGTACTGTCTCGCCGCCAATTTCTGATCGGGACTGGTGGTCTCGCCGTTGCCGGGCTTATCGCGGCTTGTGCGACGCCGACGGCGCCGGCGGCCATGGAAGAAGACGGAGCCGAAGGCTCAGGAATGACCGGTGAACTGACGATCGACATGCAGTACGTTCCGGGCAAGGTAACCGCGGATACGCCGGTGGCGCTCCACGAGATCCTGAACATCGCGGCGGAGTACCAGGATATGCACCCCGGCGTCGAGGTCGTCTTTGAGGAGCCGTTCAGGGCGACCGAGGCGATGACCCAGCCGACCTACTTCAAGGCCGGCGCGGCCGCAGGAACGCTGCCGGATATCACCTTCACCTACGGCCTCTCCTTCATCTACGACAAGGACACGGTTATCCCGACGACCGAGTACCTGAATCAGCCGAACCAGTATATTCCCGCGGGCCAGCCGGGCAACAGTCGCTGGCTCGACCAGTGGTTCGAGGATGTGCATCCGATCGTGCTGGCCGACGGCAACAATTACGACATTCCCGTCGGTTGGGGCGGCCCGGGACTGGTGATCGCCTACAACAAGGAGATGTTCGCCGACGCCGGCCTCTCCGGACCTCCCGACAAGACCTATCACGACTACTACCAAGCGTGCCAGCAGATCCTCGATACGGGCGTGATCCCGGTGGAGAGCACGCTGCTCAGTTGGGAATGGGACCGCATGGTCGACTACCTGATCCGCGCCATGGGGCTGTTCGACCTGATCGACATCAACGGCGACGGCTTCTGCAGCGACGTCGAGCAGACCCGCGCCACCATCGCCGGCATCGTGCGGCTGGACGCACCCTACTGGGTCGAGCCGACGCGTATTTGGAAAGAGGTGACGAACTACTACCAGCCGGGCTACCTGCAGATGGCGCAGACCACCTCGGCGATCGGGTATGGCGAGGTCTTCATGACCGAGCAGACGGCGATGGTATGGAACGCGAACCGCATCTGGCCGCAGCTGATGGAGCTGGGAGGCACTGACAAGTTCGGCGTCTTCAATCTGCCGCGCCTCACCAATAAGCTGACGCCGTGGGGCGAAGAGGACCCGACCTGGCTGATCGCACGCGGGACCGAGAGCAAGACGGTGACCAAGACCGCCAGCGAACGGGGACACGTCGACCTGGCCATCGATTTCCTCAAGTTCATGACGACGCCGGCCAATACGGATCGGCTCATCCAGGAGCGGTTGGGCACGAACCTGGTGCTGCCGACGATCAAGGGCCTCGAAGATATCGAGGTCGACGACGACGTCAAGGGGTTGGTCAGCGACTATGAAGCAAAGACGGCCAAGCCCGGATTCTCCTCCGACCGCATCGGCGACTGGCACTTCTGGTACGAGTGGTTCTCAGCGATTCAGGCCTACTTCGCCGACGATATGACACTGGAAGAGATGATCCAGATTCAGATCGACGTGCTGCCGACCTTCATCGAGAATTTCCTCGTCGACAAAGAGCTGCACGAAGAGGCTGCGGAGTGGGAGAAGATGCAGGCCGACTACACGCCGCCGCCGTGGGGCGATTACACGGTCCCCAACGAACCGTTCGTGATGCCGTTCAACGCCTAACAGTAGTGAATAGCGGCCAGTGATCAGCTGATCACTGGCCGCTGGCCCTTGCGAACCCCATGTCAGTACAGACTGCAGACACGAATCTCGACAGTAGGCTGTGGAGCGGCCGCCGCCGTGCGCTGCGCCGCAACCTGACCGCGTTCCTCTTTCTCCTGCCCACCTTCCTCTTTCTGGTCATCTTCATGTACCAGCCGACAGTCAATGTCATCTATCATACCCTCTTTCGCTGGGACGGCTTTACGGTGGAGCGGTTCGTTGGGTTCAAGAACTACATAACGATGGTGAACGACCCCAACATGCACATCGCCACGCGCAATCTCGGCTGGTTTTTCCTCGGCTGGATGTTGCAGCGCATCTCGCCCTTCCTGGTGGCGGAGCTGGTCTTCAACCTGAAGCGGGAACGCACCAAATACTGGTACCGCACGCTTTTCGTGTTGCCGATGGTGGTGCCGTTTCTGGTCACGATCATGATCTGGAAGTTCATTTACAACCCGCTGCCCGCGATTGGCGTGCTCAATCGCATGCTGGGGAGTTTTGGCCTGGAGGAGTGGCAGACGGCGTGGCTGTCCGAGCCGAGCCTGGTGATTCTGGCGCTGCTGCTCGTCAGCTTCCCCTGGATCTCGGGCTGGCCGTTCATGATCTTCTACGCCGGCTTGCAGCAGATCCCCAATGAGGTGCTGGATGCGTCGGTGATGGACGGCTGCAATGTCTGGCAGCGGATGGTGCGGATCGACATTCCGCTGGTGGTCACTTCGATTCAGCTGGTGGCGATCCAGACGATGATCGGCATCATCCAGGATTTCGCCTTTGTGCTGATCATGACGGCGGGCGGGCCGGCCAAGGCGTCGCTGGTGCCCGGTCTGCTGCTCTTTATGGCCGCGTTCCGCGGGGACCAGATGGGCTACGGCGCAACAATCGGTGTGACGTTGTTCATCGCCATCTTCATCTTGACGCTGCTGAGCTTCCGCTACACAACGTCGCCGTTCGCCCGCACGCGACGCACCAGGGAGACCTGATGACCGAGCAGACAGTCGACCGACCCTTCACATCATCGCCCGACGTCGCGCAGGCGGAGCTTAGCGACCGGTTCAAAGGCTCGCTGCATCATGCGGTGCTGTTATTTCTCCTCTTTCTGACCTTTTTCCCCTTCTTCATCGCAATCCTCACCTCGCTCAAGAGTTTCCAGCAGCTGCTGGTAAATTTCTGGCTGCCGGCCTTTCCGCTGCAGCTGCAGAACTATGTGATGGCGTGGAACGAGATATATCGCTCCATCATTAACAGCAGCCTCGTCAGCCTCGGGGCGGTTACGGGCGTGCTGCTGTGTGCGTCGCTGGCCGCGTACGCGTTTGCGCGCATCGACTTCGCCTGGCGGGACGCGGCCTACTACCTGGTGCTGTCGCTGCTGATGATCCCCAGCGTCCTCACCCTGATTGGCCGCTACCTGCTGATCGTCGAGTTTGGGCTGATGAACTCGCTGTGGGGGTTGATCCTGCCCTATATCGCCGGCGGGATTGCCTTTGCCGTCTTTCTGCTGACCGGTTTCTTCTCGATCTGCCGGAGGAGCTGTTCGAGGCGGCCAGGATGGACGGCGGCACCGAGTTGCAGATGTACCGCCTGATCGCGCTGCCGCTATCACGACCGATCATGGCCATCGTCGGCCTGCTCACTTTTCTGTCGTCGTGGGGGGACTATGTGTGGCCGCTGCTGGTGCTGCGCTCGAAAGAAAAGTTTACGCTGATGTTGGGGCTGGCGACCTTCACCGGCAACACCCAGGTGATGTTCGGGCCGCTGATGGCCGGTTATGTGATCGCGTCGATACCGACCGCAATTATTATTATCCTGATGATGCGCACCTTCGCGGGCGCCGCCCTGGTAGGAGCATTCAAATGAGCGACAGCAAGCAATATACGGTGGGGCTCGTCGGCTGCGGCAGGATGGCGAATCTGCACGCGGAGGCGTATACGCTCGTGCCCGATACGCAGCTGGTGGCCGCCGCCGACATCGATCCCGACAAGCTCGATCTCTTCTGCGAACGCTGGTCGATCCCGCAGCGCTACCGCAGCTATGAGGAAATGCTGGCGCAGGCCGACGTCGATATCGTCAGCGTCGTCACGTTGGACAATCTGCACGGCCCGGCGACGATTGCCGCGGCCGAGGCTGGCGCGCGCGGCATCTTCTGCGAAAAGCCGATGGCGTTCGACCTGGAAGAGGCGGACCGGATGATCGCGGCCTGCGACCGCGCCGGCGCCAAACTTGTTGTCGACCATTCAATGCGTTTCGAGAAGAATTTCATCGAAGTGAAGGCGATGATCGAGCGCGGCGACATCGGCAATCTGCGCACGATCCGCGCCAACATGCTCTCGACCGATCAGCGCGATCCCAGCAGCTGGCATTCGCAGTTCGTGACCGCGGGCGGCGGCGAGCTGATGCACAATGGCACCCACCTGACCGATTTAATCCGCTTCTACGCCGGCGATCCGGAGTGGGTTTTCGCCACGGTGGAGCGGGGCAACAAGGCGATCACAATCGAGGACCTCGGCGCCGGGTTGTTCCGCATGGACAGCGGCTGCCTCTTCTTCTTCGAGTCGGGCGGACGGCGGCGCTATGGCACGTTCGAAATCCTGATCGAAGGGGACGAAGGCCGCCTCGTGATCCAGCACGGCGCGCGCAACAGCATGGGGAGTATGGGCGGGTGGGCCTGGGAACCCTATCTGCACCGCTGGCGCGGGCGCACCGAGCCGGTCGAGTGGGAGCCTGTCCCCACACAACGGGACAACGCCACCATCAACGCGGTCACCGACCTGGTCGACTGCATCGAGAATGACCGCGAGAGCATCTCGAGCGGGCGGCAGGGCCGCGCCGCGCTGGAGATGATTATGGCGGTCTACGAATCGCAGCGGCGGGGACTGGCGCGCGTCGACTTCCCGCTGGAGATCCGGGACAATCCGTTCGGAGATATGCTGGACAGAGGTCAGATATAGCGCGAGAATCCCCATGCGCCCGCCGGTGATCATCTTCGTCCCAATCACGCCCCCTGCGCGGGCCCCTCCCTGGAAGGAGCATCCAAATGAGCGACGGCAAGCGTTACACAGTGGGAATCGTTGGCTGCGGCAGAGTGGCCGCGCTGCACGCGGAGGCGTACACACTTGTCCCCGGTACGCAGTTGGTGGCCGCTGCCGACATTGACGCGGACAAGCTGGACCTCTTCAGCGAACGCTGGTCGATCCCGCAGCGCTACGGCAGCTACGAGGAGATGCTGGCGCAGGCCGACGTCGATATCGTCAGCGTTTGTACAATGGACAATCTGAAGGGGCCGGTGACGATTGCCGCAGCCGAAGCCGGCGCGCGCGGCGTCCTGTGCGAAAAGCCGATGGCCTTCCACCTGGAAGAGGCCGACCGGATGATCGCGGCCTGCGACCGCGCCGGCGCCAAACTGATCGTCAACCACTCGATGCGCTTTGAGGCGAATTACACTGATGTGAAGAAGATGATCGAGCGGGGCGAGATCGGCAATCTACGCACGATCCGGGGTCACCTGCTCACCTCCGATCAGCGCGATCCTGCCAGCTGGCATTCGTATTACGAGACCGCGGGCGGCGGTAATATGATGCATGACGTCACGCATCTCTTCGATGTGATCCGCTTCTACGCCGGTGATCCGGAGTGGGTCTTCGCCACGGTGGAGCGGGGCAACAAGACGCTCACAATCGAGGACCTCGGCGCTGGGCTGTTCCGCATGGACAGCGGTTGCCTCTTCTTCTTTGAGTCGGGCGGGCGCCGCCGCTACGGCACGTTCGAAATTCTGATCGAAGGGGATGAAGGGCGGCTGGCGATCCAGCACGGCGCCGGCAACAGCCTGGAGCGGTCCGGCGGCTACGGCTGGGAACCCTATCTGCACCGCTGGCGCATGCAGACTGAGCCGCTCGAATGGGAGCCGGTGGCGACGCAGCGGGAACACGCGTGGGTCAACGCGGTGAGCGACCTGGTTGACTGCATCGAAAAGGACCGCGAGAGCGTCTCCAGCGGAAGGCAGGGCCGCGCCGCGCTGGAAATGATAATGGCCGTCTACGAATCGCAGCGGCGGGGATTGGCGCGCGTCGACTTCCCGCTGGAGATCCGGGACAATCCGTTCGGAGATATGCTCGAAAGCGGTCAGATATAAGGAAGCAATGTCCATGCGCCCACCGGAACTGACGCACCAGCTGATTTACAAGAATCCCCACGCCTACTGCGCCTGGCCGGATATCAAGATCCTGCAGGACGGTGAGTGGGTGCTGGCCTTCTGCGAGGCGATGCGCCGCCCCGCCATCACGCATCTCGACCCGAGCCTGCTCAATATGCTGCTGCGATCCGAGGACGGCGGACAGAGTTGGCATGGGCCGCAGGTGATCGCCGGTTACGACTTCGCCGGTATGGACGACCCCGGCATGGTGCAGCTTTCCAGCGGTGTGCTGCTGGTTAATACAGCGCGCAACAGCTTTGTCTCGCTGGACGCAGCCGACGCCGGCGCGGCTTACGCGCGCTATAGACGCAGCGAGGGGTTTGCCTGGGCCGGCTCCTTTCCGGTGGCGGAGGGTACCTATGTGCATCGCTCGGGAGATGGCGGGCGCACCTGGGACGGGAGCGCCCGCGTCGATGCCTCCCCCTTTGTCTCCGGCTACACGCTGCGACCGATCACCGAACTGGAAGACGGGAGCCTGCTCCTGCCATGTTACGATGAGAGCCAGGTCCCGTGTCCTTCATTTGTCGTGCCCTCCTACGATCAGGGCCACACATGGCGCGGCGCATGCCTGATCGCGGTCGATGATACGATCGGCTTCTTCGAACCTGCCCTGCTTGCGCTGCCGGGCGGACGCGTGCTGGCGATGCTGCGCACGCATGAAGAAGGCAATTATCATCTGTACCAGTGTCATTCGGACGACGGCGGGCGCACCTGGAGCAGCGCGCAGCCGACGCCGATGCATGGCCTGCCGCCCCACATGCTGCGCTTGCAGGATGGCCGCCTGCTGTGCGTCTACGGCTGTCGTTGGGCGCCTTTCGGGATTCGCGCCTGTTTGAGCAACGACGAGGGCGCGAGTTGGGATATCGACAACGAATTGGTCCTTCGGGATGACTTTCCCAACGGGGATCTGGGCTATCCTACCTCGGTGCAGCGGCCCGACGGCTCGATCTGCACCGCTTACTATGGTCAGGATGACGAGGGTGTTACCTGCATCCAGGCCAGTTCATATCGGATTCCGGACTGAATGCGGAGACCGTGTCGGTTTGGCGCGTCTTTGGCGCGCAATATGCCAATAGACACGGCCGCGGTGGCGACCATGCCCATTGCTTGTCGGATTTCTGTGCAATACGGGAGGTGGCGACGGGTGGACTTGAACCACCGACCTAGGGATTATGAAGCCCTCGCTCTAACCGCCTGAGCTACGTCGCCGGGCTGGAAACGGTTGTAAATCGTCCGAATCAGAGTCAAAAATGAACCGCCGACCGATTTCGGTTCGGCGGTTTTATGTAACTGAGGTAGCGGGGGCAGGATTCGAACCTGCGACCTTCGGGTTATGAGCCCGACGAGCTGCCACTGCTCCACCCCGCAACAGTAAAGAATAGTGTAACACACCAACCGGGCGACGTCAAATTTCAGCGTTTTGCGTTTTCGACAGATTGCGCTGTGCGAGCAAGGGGGGATTCGGCCTATTCCCGCTATTCCCGGCCCTGTTGGAACAAGGACTGCCACCAGTTCCAATCCAGAGGGCGGAAGGAGTCGTCCTCCACCTCTGCGGGCAGTGTTGTGGACGTGTTCTCCACCTGGGCGGCGGGTTTGTCCAACAGTATATAGACCTCGTCTCCCTCTTTGATGTAGCCCAATTCGCCGCGCGCCATCTGAACGACATACTCGTCGCTTGTCGCGTAGCGCAATTCGGCTTCCAAGTCCAGCGTGTTCTGGTGACCGAGCGCAATGTTCTGGCGCATTTCGGCCACCTGCGCGTGCACGGCGCTCAACTCGCGCAGCTGCTCTACATGCTGGAAGAGGAAATACAGACCAACAACAACCGCAAGCAAGAGCAGGGCCGGGTAGGCCGGGTGACGCTGGCGTCTTGCATCGTGCGGATTTGGACTGATAGGGACGCGAACAAGTCCCATAGGTTTTCCTTGGCGGATAGGGTCGCGCAAAGATTGACTGTGCCCCTGCCTGAAAGGGACGCTGTCCGAGGGAACCCTGAACACGACAGGATAAGAACAAAAGGAACCCGGACGGGAAATCTGGGTCCCTTATATGCCGCAGGAGGGATTTGAACCCCCACGAGCTATAGCTCACTACGCCCTGAACGTAGCGCGTCTTCCGATTCCGCCACTGCGGCGCGGCAAAGTTTTTTATATCATGGGGGTATGTTTTCTGTCAAATCGCTTTCAGCGCACGCACTGTCTGCGCACGCACTGTCTGCGCTGTTTCCCCGTTCTTGCGCGAGGGCGAAAATCGGACGAAATCGTGCAATCAGGTGATAGGCTGGTCAGCCAGACAAGGGCGGCGAAAGACTCAATTTTCACTCAATGGCTGATTTGCGGGGACGCGGCGGGTGAGGATATACCAGTCGGGGAATGTAGCAAACCGGTCGGCCGGCGTGTTCAACGGTCCAATCTGAACGGCCTTGACGCGCTCGCTGACGCCATAGGTATATACAGGGTAGTAGAGAGGAATGGCCGGCACATCGGCGGCAAATAGATGCTGAAACTGGGCGTAAAGCGCCCGGCGCTTCTCCGGGTCCACCGTGCTTCTGGCTTCGATCACCAGGGTATCGGCCTCTTGATTGGACCATCCGCCGTAGTTCTGGCCTGTAGTGATCTGGCTGCTGTGATAGAGGGGAAAGGGATCGGGGTCGCCGGTGATATCCCAGCTGAGGAGGGCTGCATCGAAACGACGCGGCGTCAGGAACTCTCTTACGAAACCGCCGAAGCTGACGCTCTCCACCACTGCATTGACGCCGACGGCCCGCCAATCCGCCGCGATCTGTTCGATCAGGGCAATGCGGGTTGGGCCGTCGTTTGTGAGGAGGATGAGCTGCATGGGCAGACCGTCCTTATCGCGCGTGCCGTCGCCATCGGTGTCTACCCAGCCGCTCTCATTCAGAAGGCGTTGCGCCTCATCCGGGTCATAGTTATAGGAGGGCGTATCCGGCGCGTGGCCCCAGTTGTTCGACGGGATGGGAGAAGAGGCGAGCACACCGTGCCCGCCGACCACATCATCGAGAAGCCGCTCGCGGTCGAGGGCGTGATAGAGCGCGCGGCGCACGTTTGCATCCTGCAAGAAGGGGACATCCGGATTCTGCAGGTTAAAGATGACACCGACGTAGGTCGATAGCGGCGCGGAAAAGAGCTGCATATCGGTACGGGCTTGCGCCAAGCCGATGTCCGACTGCATCACCTGGCTCACGCCGTCCAATTCGCCTTCTGTGTACGCTGCGTAAATTGCAGGATAGTCGGGATAGAAATGGAACTCGAGGGCGGAAACCATGGGAATTTCACCACCGGAATACGGATTGCGTTCCAGGCGGATGAACTGCGCCGATGTCAAGGTTACCTGCATCGGGCCGTTGCCAACCGGCCGTGAATTGAGAGGGCTGGTGAGCAGTTCAGACGGGGGCACGTCCTGCCAGATATGTTTTGGCAGCAGTCCTATCGTGGTGAAGTCAAGGAACGGAGCAAAGGGTTCGTCGAGGAGAAGGCGCACGGTGTGTTCATTGACCGGTTCTACAGTGACTGAGCGCCACAATTCCGCCAAGTCTGGCAGGATTGGTGAATCCTGGCTTTGCATCATCTCGATCGTAAACAGCACATCATCGATGGTAACGGGTTTGCCGTCGTGCCAGAACTGATTTTCCCGCAAAGTAAAGGTATAGACAAGACCATCCGGCGCTGTCCAGCGCTCGGCCAGGTCTGGCACGACCCGGCCCTGCTGATCGAGGCGGGTCAGGCCGCGAAAGAGCAGACTGCACAGGTCGCGGTCGATATCGTGGGTGTGGCACAACAGTGGATTGATGTATTGGGGGTTGCCGGCTACGCCTTCGCGGAAGACGCCGCCCCGCTCCGGGACCAGAACGGTGGAGACGTTGTAGGCGGTGGCGCCCATCAGAAGAGTCAGAAGAATGATACCCACGACGGCCAGCAGCATTTGCCAGCGAATATATCGGCCCAGAGGCGCGGGGGACGCGGTCGGTCCCGGCAGATAGCCGGATGGGGTTGTATGCAACCGATGCGCCTGGGGCGTTGCCTGGGCCCCCGGATTGGCCGGCCTTATGAATGGCTGTTGTTCCGACATGGGAGAAACCACAGTGGCCAGTGACCAGCGGCCACTATTTTTCTAGCGAAGAGCGACTGTCACGAGACTGAGCAGGAGAAAAATGGACGCCAAGGTAAGCGTCAGATTAAACATGGTTTTCTCCACGCCGCGGCGGGTGCGCTGCACGCCGGCATCGCCGCCAAAGGCCGAGCCCAAGCCACTACCCTGACCTTGCAACAGGACGATGCCGATCAAGGTGAGGGCAATGATAACCGTTGCGATCATAAAGAAAACATCCATCGTTCACCTCGGTAAATTGACGTGTTGCGCTATGCACGCGTAGACAAAAATACCCAAACACCAGAGTTGTTTGATTGTCTGCCTGCCTGAACTGCTGTGGTCAGCGACAATCAAACAGGTGCTGGGCAACTACGCAGGAAGATTCAGATGCAAAGTACTGACAGAATCGAGAAGGCCGCGTTGGCCGAATCGTGGATTGTCAGTCTGCCCGTTGCTACATATTGAAGCCCTGGAGTCAGCGATAATCCAAGCGGACGTTAGACTTTCTCAGGTGGATTCGTTTCAGAAGTCACCGCAGGCGCAGCGCTTTCCGCAGGCGCAGAACTCTCCACAGTGGCTGAGGCGTCCGTTGGCTCTATATCATCCTCATCACTTCCATCCTTGGCAGCCCGGCGAAACTCGCGGATACCTTTGCCCAGTCCACCGAATACTTCCGGCAGCCGACCGACGCCAAAGAAGATAATGACGATTACCAAAATCAGAATCAGTTCGGTTGGACCCAAGGTCGGACCCAGCAGAAGGAACGGCGCTGTATTTCCTAGAAATGGCATTTGCTAAGCTCCTTAGCTCACAGTATGCGGAGCGCATTGTCGATGTTGGTCTTAATCCTTCAATCGTTGCATTATATCATGAATCCATCCAGCCACAAATATGGATTGGGATGCACCCACTGAAGAGGAGTGCATCCCAAAGAGGGGGCGAGCTGCTCGCTCTGCCTGGGAAGTAACACCGGGACCGGCAGCTCGCTACTCCGGAAAACGTCAAGTCCAGGCTGCATCCGCTTGGCGACACCTCTTCCATCCCCCCGTCCAAATGTGCTAGAATGAGAGCCATAGTGCATTGGGTCTGATACGATAAGGACGCGCCCTGAATCCATGACTGCGCAACCGCGCCGCGCCTCTTTTGAAGAGGGGGGCATGCAACCATCTCTCCTGGCCGAAGTTGGCGACCGGATCGAACCGGCCGCCATACTAACGGAGCTTCGGATCCGCGACTTCGCGATCATCGACCGGCTGCATCTTCAGTTCCACAGTGGACTGAACATTCTGACCGGGGAAACCGGCGCGGGCAAGTCGATCATTATCGACGCGATCGGACTGTTGCTGGGCGACAGGGCAAGGGCGGATATGGTGCGGGCGGGCACGGACCGGGCGGAGATCGAAGCGGTTTTCAAACTGGAAGCCGGGACGCCGACGAGCGAACGCGAAACCCCAGAGGGCGCACCGGACGGCTCGCCTGCAGCAGACGCCATCCGTCGTCTGATGGAAGCCGAAGGGCTGGACGATCCCGATGCGCCGGAGAGGCTCATCCTCAGCCGGGAGGTGCGGCGCAGCGGACGAAATTTCTGCCGTATCAACGGGCGCACGGTCTCGCGCCAGCTTTTGAGTGAAATGGCGGCCCTGCTGGTTGACATTCACGGACAGGGGGAGCATTTGAATCTACTGCGTCCTCGCACACACGTGGACCTGCTGGACCGGTACGGCGGCCTGCTGCCCCTGCGCGGCCAGGTAGCGGCGAAGGCGCATCAGGTTCAGCAGACGCGCAGAGAGCTGGCGCGGCTGCGTAACGATGCGCGCACCATCGCGCAACGGCTCGACCTTCTCAGCTTCCAGGTAGAGGAGATTGCGGAGGCGGCCCTGGAAGCCGGTGAAGAGAGCGAACTGGAGACGGAGCGCAAGCGGCTGGGCAATGCCGAAGCGCTCCTGCAGTTGGCGAACGGGGCGGCAACTCTGCTGAACGAGGGCGAAGGCGGGATGCCAGGGATCATTGACAGTTTGGCTGAGGCCGCTGGCCGTGTCGAACGCCTGGCCCGTATCGATGATGGGATGGCGGCCGCGGCCACGACCAGTCAGGGACTTCTGGAGGAGCTGTCCGATCTGGCGCGGGATTTGCAGGGCTACGCCGACGGACTGGAGTTCAATCTGCAACGACTGGTCGAGGTCGAAGAGCGGCTGGCGCTGATCAGCAATCTCAAACGCAAGTACGGCGACACCACGACAGAGATCCTGGCCTTTGCGGCCGCGGCGCAGGCGGAGTTGGAAGAGTTGAGCAACTGGGAGGCGCAGACGGCCGCGTTGGAGGAGGAAGAAGAGAAGCTTCTGCGCGAGATCGGCGCATTGGGCGCAGAACTGAGCGAGGCGCGGGCCGCGGCCGGCGAGCAGATGGCCCGGCAGGTGGAGACGGAGTTGGGGCAGTTAAGTATGCAACACGCCCGGTTCGCGGTCGCGGTGGAGATGGAGGCGCAGGATGATGGCGCTTTCCTGCCGGACGGCCGGCGCGCCGCCTTCGGCAGCAGCGGCGTCGATCGGGTTGAATTTTTGATCAGCGCCAATCCGGGTGAGCCGGTCAAGTCGATGGCCAAGGTGGCCTCGGGCGGCGAGACCGCGCGCCTGATGCTGGCGTTGAAGGGGGCGCTTACGCAGGCCGATCAGACGCCAATCCTGATTTTCGATGAGATCGACCAGGGCATCGGCGGCCGTGTGGGCGGTGTCGTAGGCGAGAAATTATGGAATCTGACCGGTCAGCGGCCGTTGACCGCCACCGTCTCCAACCATGCGGAGGCGGATGGGCCGGGAGGCAGTGCGCCGCGCCATCAGGTTCTGTGTATCACCCATCTGCCCCAGCTGGCTGCGTTTGCCGACCTCCACCTGACAGTGCGCAAACGGACTTTCGAGAGTGATGGCGAACTGCGCACTGGCACGGACGTGCAGCCGGTCGAGGGGCCGGCGCGTATCGAGGAGTTGACACAGATGTTGGGGGCCGTCAGCGATGCCGGGCGGCAGTCGGTCGTGGAGATGCTGGCCGTTGTCGATCAGTTGCACAGCGGCGGCCAGTGACCTGCGGCAAGCGCCGTGGGTTATGGAAGGTAGACAGGAAGGCTACAGATGATCAGACGCCGCGGGAAAAACGTAAATAGGGCAGGCGGGCCGCTTCTGATAAGGCTCTATCGCACCTTCTATCTGTCGTGCCTTCTGTTGGGGATGTTCCTGACCGTGATAGACGGTGTGCAGGCGGCCAACCCTGCCGGGGTGCGCCGCGCAACTCTGGCTGGTCAAGAGCAGGCGATCTCTACGCAGACGGGGCCCCCTTCTGTCCTGGTGTTAACGTTTCGTGGGGCTGTGACGCCGGTGCTGCGACAGTATCTCAGCGGGGCGATCGAAGAAGCGCAGTTGGAGGGGGCCGAGGCGGTGATCCTGCGCTTGGACACGCCCGGCGGCAGTGTCGAAGTGACCAAGCAGATTGTGCAGGACATGTTGGCTTCGCCTGTGCCGGTGGTAGTGTATGTCGCGCCGTCGGCGGCGCAAGCCGGCAGCGCGGGCACGTTTATCACGCTGGCCGGGCACGTTGCAGCGATGGCGCCCGGCAGCAGCATCGGCGCGGCCAGCCCCGTCGGCGGCCAGGGGGAGGACATTGGCGACACGATGGAGGCGAAGGTGGTCAATATTCTCAGCGCCGACATCGAGAACCTGGCCTCGCGTCGCGGCGAGGAGGCGGTGGAGTGGGCTGTTGCGGCGGTGCAGGAGGCGGCGGCGGCAACGGACGCGCGTGCGCTAGAGTTGGGCGTGATCGACTTCATTGCGGCAAGCGTGCCGGATCTGCTGGATCAGATGGATGGTTTCGTGGTCACGGTGCTGGGCGAAGAGCGAACGCTGCGCACTGCGGATGCCCTGATAATGCCGCGGGAGTTGTCGCCGTTGCAGGAGTTTCTGAACTTCATCAGCAATCCCAGCGTGGCCACCATTCTGCTGACGCTCGGCTCGATTGGGCTGATCGCGGAAATCTACAATCCGGGTACATTCATTCCGGGCATGATCGGCCTGATCAGCCTGCTGTTGGGGTTGTACTCGCTGGGCCAGTTGGAAGCGAATTTCGCCGGGCTGGCGCTGATCGGGTTGGCGCTGATTTTGCTGGTGGCCGAGGCATTCACGCCGGCGTTTGGCGCGCTCGCATTGGGCGGTACGATCGCGTTCATTTTTGGCAGCGCGTTGCTTTTCGATGCGCCGGGGTTGGCTGTGCCGTGGGTGACGATCATTTCGCTGGGGGTGGCTATGGGCGCGTTCGCCCTGTTTGTGGGCGGCAAGGTGGTGGCCGCTCAACGGCTGGGCACGGTCACCGGCAGCGAAGGTGTGATTGGCTCGTTGGCGACTGTGCGGGTTCCTTTTGCGGAGAACGGGCGGGGCAAGGTTTTGCTGGCGGGCGAGCTATGGAACGCGCAGTTGCGCGGCGCATCCTCCGATGAAGCGGAGCCGGCCGATGTCGGCGATCAGGTCGAGGTGGAGGCGAGGGAGGGCTACACGCTGGTCGTCAGTCCCCGCGAGGGGGATGGAGAGAATTGAACTGCGGCGGATTGAACGCGGTGAGGTAAGGGTAAGTTGACCTGTTCCTCTTCATGCCAATCGCCCCAACGTGCGCCCATATCAGGTGTGACCAACTGACTCCCTGAACGCATCTTGAATATGCTGGAAACTATGTGAGCGGGTGTTCTCTAGGTTTTCGCAATCCTCATTTTTGCAGTCTACCAACACAACAATTCTATAGTTTGCGGGAATATATGTCGCGTATGAGTGGTCCTGCGTAACGTCAGCCGCTTCAACATTTGAGGGGAGTGGTGGAGAGGCGTGGAGCACTCTCTAAAGCTCAGCCGACGGGCACAGATCGGCCAGCGTGCAGTGGGCGCAGTCCGGCTTGCGCGCGTCGCAGACGCGCCGTCCGTGGAAGATCAACAGGTGGGAGATGTCGATCCAATCTTCGGCGGGTATGAGCGCCATCAGATCCTTCTCGATCTTCTCCGGGGTCTTCTGTTTGGTCAGGCCCAGCCGCTGGGAGAGCCGTTTGACATGGGTGTCGACGACGACGCCGTCGGCCAGGCCAAAACTGACGCCGCGCACGACGTTGGCGGTCTTGCGGGCCACGCCGGGCAGCCGGATCAGTTCATCCATCTCGCGCGGCACGTCGCCGCCGAACTCCTGGCAGATCAGAGCGCTTGCGCCCTGGAGGCTCTTGGCCTTGTTGCGAAAGAAACCGGTGGAGCGGATCAGTTCCTCCAGCTCCGCGCGGTCGGCGGCGGCCATCGCCGCGGGCGTCGGGAAATGTTCGAACAGGGTCGGCGTCACCTGGTTGACCCGCTCGTCGGTGCATTGGGCCGAGAGGATGGTCGCAACCAGCAGCTGAAAGGGGTTCTGGTGGTTCAACGCGCAGTGTGCATCCGGATGTGCGGTTCGCAGGCGGCGTATCAGTTCTGACATCAAGAAAGCTCCGGCGCGGGTCGGCGCATCGACACCAGATCGTCTGAATCGTCGACGCGCTGCCAGGGGTAGTAAATCCAGTCCTCGGTCAGTTCGGCGTAGTAATCCGGTTTCTCGTTCTTGAAGAGATTCTGCCGCTGCTTCCAGTGGAGCACCGCGGTCTCGGCGGTGGCGCCAGTACTCTGCACACGGCTCTTGACGGTGACGATCGTGCGCCCCCGATCCCAGATATTATCCACAATCAGGATCTTTTTGCCGCTCAGTATCGTATCCGCAGGGAACTGCTGGAAGCGGGGCCAACTCATCTCGGCGCGTACGCCGGGCCCGCTCTGAAACACGACCGAAGCGGTCAGGATATCTTTCATCTTCAACGCCTCGGCGATCATGCCGCCGGGCACGATGCCGCCGCGGGTGATCAGGAGGAGCGCATCATAGGGGGTATTAAGCTGCATCACGACTTTGGTGATCAACTCTTCCACGTCATGCCAAGTCAAGTAAACTCTTTCCATCTGTGCCTCCAATGTTCGCCCGCCGCCCAGTTATCAAGTTGCCTTCAAGTGCTCAAACTGATAGAGCTGGCGGCAGTCTTAGCGCCGCTTGCGGGCAGGGGCGTCTGCAACAATTTTTCCATCAACGATCCGAAGTATCAGCCTGTTCAGCAGATTCAGATCCGTAAAATATGCTGAGTAACGCGCTGGCGGCGCCGGCATCGGCGCGCCGATCGCGCGCAGAAAACTCGACGACTGTCGCCCGGCCCGGTTCGACCTCTACCTGAAACACCACCACCGAAGAATCATCAGAAACACCCGCCGGCCGCGAGGCAGGCTGGTCCCCTAAGGCGGGCGGGTGCGTCAGCAGCGTGATGTGCGCGGGCAGCGCGAAATGCAGATTGTAGGCGCCGGGGCGCAGATCGAAGAAGCGGAATTCGCCGAGCGCGTCGGTCTCCGTGCGGGCGATCACACTGCCGGCGCTGTCGGCGAGTTCAACCGGCGTATTGGGAATCTGCGCATTGCCGGCGATCCAGGCGCCGCCGCCGGGCCGCACTGTCAACACCAGCGGGTCGTGGTCGCTGGAGCCATATACGGGCGAGCTGGCAAGCGCGCTCTCTGCGTCGCCAGGCGGCGTAATGGGAAAGTCGGCGTTGATATGCGCGATGTCGAAGCCGCTGAAATCGGGCATCATTCCCGGTGTCAGCAGCAGATGATCCAGCGTCTGACTGGCGCCGTTGAAGATGTAGGTGTAGCGGTCCTGGGGCGGCAGGGCGTCAAAGGCGTGCCAAAGTAGAATGTGCCCCTGCTCGCGAGCGGCGCCATCAGCGGGTTGGGCGCCATGTTGCAGGGTCTCCACCGGTTTGCTGACTTGGAAATCATTCAGGTCGCCCAGCACGACGACATGCGCGTCGGGGTCTGTGTCCAGGCGGGCCTGTACAATCGAGGCCACGTGCTCCGCCTGTAGTGTCCGATGCACGACGTTCACCGACTCATCGCCGCGCTTGCTGCGCCAGTGATTGACTACCACCGTCAGCAGGTAGTCTTCGCCCCAGGGGCCGCGCACAAGCAGGTCTGCGACCAGAGGCGGCCGGTTGAAGAGCGGCAGCCGCCGCGCCGGGCATTGGCCGGGGATCAGTCGTACGCTGAAACTGAAGCGGGTACATGCCTGTTCGTTCTGAGCGTTGAGAACTGTCACCCGGTCGTTGCGTACCAGCAGGCTATTCGTCAGCGGGAAAGCGGGGTTGACCGTTCCGGGGCCGACAAATGCGACCGCACTGTAGTCCAGCCCGCTGATTTCAGTCAGAACTCGCGCCAGATTTTCGGCGTCTTCGGGCTTGCCGGTCTCCTGCAGGCCGATGATTTCACAGTTTTGCAGGCCGCCGGCGATGGCTGCCGCGCGCTGGCGCAGCGCGGCCTCGTAGTCGGCCGCGTCGGGCAACTGATCGTGGCCCCGGCCCAGCCCCAACACGTTGAAGGAGCAGATTCGGAAGGCACCCGCGTCCGGTAGGACCGCCTGCTCGGTCGATTCATGGCGGGAGAGAATCTGGATTTCGTGCCCCGGCAGCGGCAGCAGCAGATATTTGCCGAAACTGTAGTCGATAACCGCCTGCACCGGCGTCCCCGGCTCGGCTGCGCGTAGCCGCACGCGGTCTCCCCAGCCCACCTGCGGCAGGTCCGCGCCGAGCGCGTTGCCCAGAAAGATCAGCCCGGCGGCGTCGGCGGGGTTGGATTGAAAGACCCGTCCGCCTTGCACGAAGGGCAGGGCTTGATCGGCGATGAGCGCGATTTCAACACTGCCGTTGCTGAACAGTTTGGTCGGCCCCTGAACGACGCCCTGCAGCTCTTCAAATGCGACGAGCATGCCTTCGAACGGTTCCAGCAGGGATTCCGGCTCGATGTTGGGCGCGGGCAGAGGCGCCAGAGGCGCTGGCAAGATGCCACCGCCGCACAGATCGATGGGGAGCTTCTCAAGCGAGCGCGGCGTGGTCAGCTCCGTCTTTTCGTAGTATTCGGCCACTTCCGCGGCGCGCACGTGGATGCATTCGCCTGCCTGCACTCTGGGCGCGGAGGAAGTGTAGACGAAGATGCCGTCGCTGGTCTGCGGGTTGTCGTCGCCGGTCGGGTCCTGCAGGTAGAATCCGTTCGACTGCACACCGCTCACCAGGCCGAACGTAGAAACGCGTTTCAGCGATAAGGGCGTGCTCGGACCGTCACCCTGAATGAGGTAGATCGGTGTCAAATCGTCCGGCAAGTCAGAGGGCGCGGGCGCAGCCGCCGCCGGGCGGGCCGCCAGCCCCAGCGCGCTCACCAGCAGCATTCGGATGACCAGCGGCAACAGCGGAGACAATCGGGATATCATATCATTTCATGTGCTGGGGCAAGTTGAATAGCCAGAGGAACCTTTCACTGTATTATGATCGCATTATAGCACACAGCAGAAGCACAAGCCGCCGGGACGTGCGTTGTGCTGCCGCCATTGTCTACTGTCCATCACAGCTTTTTATTGTCAGTGGCTAAGCCGGGGGCGTATAATGTTTCTGCATGCACTGCCGCCACGCTGACTGCGGTGGCTGGCCGCGGGTATTCCCAGAACGCAAGGTCCGGATGAGTACTGAATTTGAACTGCTGGCAGACGGTCTCGGCATCGGCCTTCCTCCCCCTGGCTGGGTTGCAATCGTCGATATGCCGGTGCTGATCCTCGTTGGATTGACGGGTGTGGGCAAAAGTACAACTGTCGATGCTCTGCGCGCCCACTGGGGCGAGATTTCGCTTCTGCCCAACAGGCGCAAGCTAGCCGATCTGCTGGTAATCCCGACGGTTCAGGGCTGGGACGGGGATCCCCCCGCTGTGGTTACGGACCGGCGGCGGCGCTTCTACTACACGGGGCGCTACCGGCAGCGGTATCCCGGTGGTCTGGCGCACGCCTTCAGCCGGCTGGTGTTGCAACGGCGGCCGGCAGCGCCGGGCAGAGGCGCGTTGACCGTTTTCGACGGGCTGCGGGGCGCGGACGAAGTCACGTTCGCGGCGCAGAGCCTGCCGCTGGCCCGCTTCGCCGTCCTCAACGCGCCGGATGTAGTGCGGGTGGAGCGGTTGTTGCAGCGCCAGGATGCTTTCGACCAGGTAAGTGCCAACGCCAACGCCGGCGGCCAGCGGCCAGGGCCCAGTGACGGCACGCCAAATGCCACACGCCACAGCAGTTCGGACTCTGACGGCGGATTCCGCTGGAAGGAGGTGGCGGAAGGACGCGAGCTCTTCACACATGAGGAGCAGGCCTATCTGGCTGCGCTGGTGAGCCGCGGCGAAGTGCACGTCGCCGAACTCGCGGCCAAGATCGCCATCGTCGCGGCCGAACGCCGCAACTACGACCCACATGCCGCCGTCGAAATCCTGCGCGCCGCCGCCCTCGACCGCACGGTTGTCGTCGATACGACGGCCCACCCCCCCGCCGAGGTGGCCGCAAAGCTGGAGCGGATCGCGGCCAACTGACATCCGGGCTTTCCATGTCTACCATCGAATCCATCGAACCAATTCCCTTCCGTCTTCCGCTGCGGGAACCGCTGCGCTGGGGAGCCGCCAGCGTCATGCAGGAGGCTCGTCACGTCCTTGTGCAGGTGCGGCTGAGCGACGGCGCTGTAGGTTGGGGGGAGGCGCCGCCCCGGCCCACGATCTACGGGGAGACGGTAGCCAGCATCTGCAGTGTGATCCACCAGGAGATGGCGCCCCCGCTCGTGGGCGAAATGGTCGACGATACCACACTGTCTTCTCTCTACGGACGCCTGCAGACGGTAAAAAACAATCAGACCGCCCGCGGCGCTCTTGATATGGCCCTCCACCATGCCCTTGCCAACAGCCGCAACCGTACCCTCTACGAGCATCTGGGCGCGAGCCGCTCGCAGGTGCGGGTGAGCTATATTCTGGGGTTGGGCGACATGGACGACAGCCTGGCCGAGGCCGAGCGCATCGTCGCGCAGGGCGTGCGGGTGTTGAAAGTGAAGGTCGGGCAGAACTGGGGCGCGGATCTACAACGTCTGCGACTTCTGCGGGAGCAGTTCGGGGAGCAGGTCGATCTGTACGTTGACGCCAATGAGTGTTTTCAGCCGCAGAACGTGCGCCAGCGCCTGCAAAAGATGGCCGAACTGAACGTACTATATTGTGAGGAACCGCTGCCGGTGGAGTTGATCCTGGCCCGCGCCGCGTTGCGCAAGGCCTGTGCGCGCGCGGCCGACTCTGCCCTCCCCCTGCTCATCGCCGACGACAGCGTGTTCAGCGCCCGCGACCTGCGTCGGGAGTTGAGCATGGACACTTTTCACATTCTCAACATCAAGACGGCGCGCACGGGGTTCACTGAATCGGCGCAGATGCTGAACCAGGCGCTGGTTGGCGGCAAAGCAGTGATGGTCGGTTCGCAGGCGAGCGCCGGTTGGGGGACAGTGCAGGCGGCGCTCTTTGCCGCCAGGCCTGGGATCGACCTGCCGTGTGAGCTGAGCTTTTTCCTCAAGCTGCAGGAGGATCTGCTGACCCGGCCGCCCACGCTGCGCGACGGCTACCTGGATGTGAGCGCTCTGGCCCAGGCAGAGATTGACCCGGACCGGCTGCGGGACGCGCGGCTGAAGGAGATGCCATGAGCGTTCAACCACCCCCTCGTGCAGCAGGGGCAGCCAATCCAGTCCTGTCCCTGACAGGACCACTGAGCCTGGGCGATCTGTTGGACCGCGCCTTCCGCCTCTACCGGGCGCGCTTTGGTCTCCTTTTGCTGACAGCCGCAATTTTCAATGTCCCGGTGGCGATCTTCTCCGGCCTGCTTTTGTGGCGCTTTTTCGGCAACTATATGCGGGCGATCGAACTGCTGATGAACCAACCGCCCGGTCCGGATTTCAACCTGTTTCCATTCCTGTTCGACACCTTTGGCGGATTTTACGGTGGACTGCTGCTCCTCAGCCTATTGGGCGTCGCGGCGCAGGCAATCGTCATCTTGTCCCTCACGGTCCAGTGCATCGAAGCGCTGCATGGCGGTTCGATGACCCTCGCTGCCGGCATCCGCCGGGGTCTGCGCCGCTTCTGGCCCTATGTGGGCATGGTGATTGTGCAGTGGGCAGCCATCTTCGCGGCGACGGTTGCGGTATTAATCCCTTTTGGCGGCGGTCTCCTGGCGCTGGTTATTGGTGGTAGGCTGCTGGGTTCCAATTTTTGGAATACCGGCGAAGCCCCCAGCATCATATCCTTAATCGGCATAGGAGTGGTATTCATCTGTGGATACATATTCATACTCATCGTCAGCCTGGTCCCGGTCGTCTACTTGTCGGCGCGCTGGCTGGTGGCCCCGGCCGCGCTGATCGCAGAACGGGCAGGCCCGCTCGATTCGCTGCGGCGCAGTTGGCGCCTGAGCCGGGGCAATGTTGTGCGCACGGTTGGCTATGTGATCATTCTCAAAGTGCTGGTGACTATTCTCCTCCTCCTGCCCGCGGCCGTGTTGCAGGGGATCATCGCAATCATATTGCCGGCCGATGCGTTCGAACTGATGATGAGCTTGTCCACTACGCTCTCATCTCTGTTTTCTATTGTCAGCATACCGTTTACCATCTGTGCGGCGGTGCTGCTCTACTATGATCTGCGTATACGCGGGGAGGGCTACGACCCGGAGTTGCGCATCGCCACCCTGGAAGAACAACTGGCCCAAAGCCCTGACCCGGATGATGTGACGGCAGGGTCAGACAGGGGGAAAGATAGGTAGATGCTCGTAGTCGTACCCAAACGAGTCCGCTATCTCTGGTGGCTCCCTACCGTCTAACGCGAGCAGGTCAACACACGCCTCGTCGTGACCACACCGTCTCCCTCAAGCGCATGCACATCTGAAATCCGCGAATAGCGTCCAGTCGCCGATCAGACCCGGCGCGTGTGAGCGGGCTGGACTTTTGGGCAAATGTTGTCTGAATCGGGATTGGTCAGTTTTTAGATATGCGGTAACTACTCAGCCACTGTCAATATGCGATCCTGAATGAGGCGAGCGAAGGTGTTTACTCTCCTTTCACTCTCTGTTTTTTGGGCGGTCGGGCCTTCGGCCCTCCCTTGTGCTGGGGCTCCGCCCCCGCAACGCCCCCGCCCAAAAACATGCCTCATCGACCGTACGCCGCAATTCCAGCAGTGCGGCTCAACCAAGGTGGCGACCGCCAACGAATACACGATGAGATAGCCCGAATGGCGGCGTGCATGAAGGTATGGTCCACACAGGCACTGTATATGGCTTAGTAGTTACGTTTCTGGTTTTTTGGTTTCTAGGTGACTACTCAGCCATAGTCAATTTGTGACTCTGAATGAGGCGAGCAAAGGCGACTCTATCCTCACTTCTCTTCACACCTATCCTCAATCAATCGCCGCAGTCTCTGACCACTGACAACTGATCACTGACCACTGCAGTTCCGGGCGATGGGCTGAATCGAGAGCAGAAGCCGCCGGGGCTCGTCACTGCATAGACACTTGCACCCATCCGTGACATAATGACTGGCGCAAGACGCCGCCATGACCACCAAAGAGAGAGCCAAATGAACAAATTCAGAGGGATTTTCCCGGCCATTATCACGCCGATGACGGCCGATGGCCACCTCAACGAGGACGCCTTCCGCCAAGTGATGGAGTTCAACATTCAGGCCGGTGTCCATGGATTCTGGGTGGCCGGTGGGACCGGTGAGAGCGTCCTCCTGGACGACGCCGAAAACCAGCGCATCGCCGAGATCTCCGCGGACCAGAATCAGGGCCGCATTGCCAACATTATGCACGTTGGCGCGCCCACCACCGCCCGCTCTGCCCGCCTGGCCGAACACGCCGCCAGGGCCGGCGCCGAAGCCATCTGCTGCGTCCCTCCCTTCTTCTATGGCCAGAGCGACAGAGGCATCGTCGAACACTATCGCGTCGTCGCCGCCGCCGCCGATCTTCCATTCTTTGTCTACAACCTCCCCAGCGCCACCGGTGTCGAGATTACGCCGGATCTGATGGCCAAGATTCAGGAGCGCGTGCCGCAGCTGTCCGGGCTCAAACATTCGGCGCCGTACATTCCCTACGTCAAGACCTTTGCCGAAATGGGCCTGAACTGCCTGATCGGTAATTCCCGGCTCTTCCTGCCTGCCCTTCTGATTGGCGCCACCGGCTGCGTTGACGGCCCGCCCAACATGGCCCCCGAACTCTGGGTCGCCATCTGGCGCGCCTACGAGGCCGGCGACATCCCGGCCGCCTGCAAAGCCCAGGAGAAGGCTTCGTCCGCAGCGGAAGCTCTGATCGTGGCCTCCAAGTTCCACGGCGCCATCAAGGCCGTTCTCGGTCAACGTCTTGGAATCGACTGCGGTGACCCGCGCGCGCCGGGTGAGCCACTTACCGCCGCCGAACGCGCCGAACTGTCCGACAAGGTCGTTGCTCTCGGCCTTGAATGTTGTGGCTAGGAACTGAGGTGGTGAGTGATAGGCGGGTTGCTGCCGGTAACTGCGCCTACCGGGGGAGGGCACCCACAAGGGGTGCCCCTGCCCGAACGATATGTCAGCGACCCCTGGTTACCGGGGTTATTCGTCGTCGGGGTTTACCTCCTGGCGTTGCCAGGTGTTTTCAAATTCTTCTTCGCTCAGTTGGCCCTGGAGCCATACCTGCGCGGCTCTTGTTGCCACCAGGGTCACGGACGTTGTCGTGCTGAAGGTGCCGGCGACGACCACAAGGCCGTCCGGTTCGGATATCATGCGGGGCAGGATGCGGGACAGTTCAAAGATCAACTGACGCTCCAAATCGGCGTATTCCTCGCTGTCAACCGCCAGATCAACCGCATAGGCCACCACCAGGGTTCGCTGGTCCTCATTCTCCTCCATGTCCAGGTAGCGGATTTCAACATCCGCCTCCTGCAGAATGGTGACCGCGGTTGAGACAGCCTCATTGTCTTCAAGCAGCATCGACGGGTCGGGCGTAGGCCGCGCCGCTCTCTCCTCGCAGCGCTCCAACACGCCCGCAAGCCCTTCCCTCTCCTCCTCATCATCGGCCTCATCCATCAGCCAGCGCAGGTGTGGTTCCGCCTCCTGGCAACGTACCTGCGCCAGGAAGAGCAGGGCCAGCGCATTGCGGGCCACGATGTGGTCGCTGTTCAGCTGAATCGCCTCTTCCAACAGCGGCTGCGCTTTATCGAATTCGCCCATGCGCGTGTATGTTTCGCCCAGCACTGCCAACACCGTTGACGTGCGTGCGCCCCGTTCCAACGCGTCCAGCGCAATACTCTGGGCGGCCTCGACATTGCCCTCGTACAGCTGCACAAAGGCCAGGCTCTCGCGCGCATCCAGGCTTTCCGGCCGCAGCACGCCCCATCGCTGCGCGGCGGTCACGGCCTCCTCCACCTCGCCCAGCATCAGATGCGTCTCATACAACGCTTGATAGTAGAGCGGATCCTCGATCGCGAAGGGCTGGACTTCATTCAAAGCCGCACGCGCCTCCAGCGCCCTGCCATCGCGGGCATAGGCTATTGCCAGCAAGCGTGCATCGCTCACCGATTGCGGCAGCGCGTCCAATGCTTTGCGGAAATAACCGACCGCGGTTGCGAAATCCCGCTCACAAAGGTAGCTCACGCCCACCATCCGCGTTGCCGAAATGCTGTAGGGCCGCGCCGCCAGCCAATCCTCGGCCAGAGCCCGCGACTCGGCGCACAGATCCTGATCATTGAGCAGCCGCATCCGGATCAGAGTCACATCCCGCCGGTCAACCGTAGCCCGTTCCTCCGCCAGCGTCTGATAGGCTGCCGTTTCGGCATTCCGCTCCTGCTGCAGCAACATCAGCGCCATGCAGCTGTACGCGTCCGGGAACGGCGTATGCGGCTGGTCCAGCGCGATCGTTTGCATACACTTCGCTTCGCTCGTCTCCCAGTCTCCCTCTTCGGCCGCCATATCGGCCTCAAAGAACAGAGTTGAGGCATGGTTCTCCACAAGCTCAATTGCGCGTTTCGCGATCGACCGCGCCGTATATGTATCGCCATAGACATTAAAATCATGGCGGGCGTTGATGATATGCCAGGCGAAGAAATCCGGCTCCAGTGCCGACGCGCGTTCGTACGCCTTCCCCGCCATATCCCACTCATGCATCTGGAAGGCAATCGACCCCAGCGTCGCCCATCCCGCCGCCGATTCCGGCTCGAGACGCACCGCGGCCTGGGCATGTTCATACGCGCTTTCGACTTCATACATGCTGACAAGGATGTCGGCCAGAGCGATGCGTGCGGTCGCGTTCTCGTTGTCCAACTCGACTGCTCGCAGTCCCAGTTCTTTCGCTTCGTCGAATTGGTGGGCCCCTTGCTGCGCCCAGGCCAGGTATGCGAGGGCGGTGCTGTCGTCCGGCGCCAGCGCGGACGCGCTCTGGGCGGATTGCAGCGCCTGTTGCCAGTACTGAGACTGGTAGAGGTAGACATCGGTCAGGCCCAGATGGGCGGGCAGGTAACTGGGGTCCGCGGCAATCGCATCGATATAGGCCGCTTCAGCACCGATCAGGTCGCTGGAGCCAAACAGGGATTTCCCGTTGGCGCTCAGTGTCTCTGCCAGGGTTCGATCAGGCTCCGCGAGCGGTTCGGGCGTGGCGGTAGGTGTAGGCCCGGGCGTCTGCGTGAGAATAACGATAGCTGTCGGTGTATGCGTTGGCGTCGAAGCCGCAGGAGCTGTCGGCGCCACCGCGACGGGTTGACGGGGAGAAGATTGGCATGCGGCCAGAATGAAGGCAAACGCGGCCACCAGCAAGAGAATCGCGGCGTATTGCGGCAATCGATCGTGGTTTTTCATAGGGGGTCCTCCCAAATGAGGAGTGGATTCGAAAACGTGGGCAACGGGAACCTGTTTTTCACTCTTTACTCCTCTCCACTCACCCCTCGACTTTCGACAGGTGTAAGGCATTAAGCAAGTCCGTTGCCGACCGCATCTTTGCGCACTTGGCAACGGATGAGTATACTCAGGATATGTCGCATTTTGACGAAATCTTGTGTTGAATACGACAATGGAAACCAGTCCACAAAAGTATTCGTCCAATCCGCTGGTTCAACTCCACGATGTCAAAGTTCATTTCAGCGTTCGCAAAGGTCTCTTTGGCAGTGAGTCGATCCATGCTGTAGACGGCGTGACGCTGGACATTCAGGCCGGCGAGGTTGTCGCCGTGGTCGGTGAGTCCGGCAGCGGCAAGACCACTTTGGGCCGGGCTGCGTTGGGTCTGATCAGGGTTACGGACGGCCAAGTCCGTTTTGACAATACAGCGATATCCGCCTTATCACAGAAGGAGCAAAAAGCTTTTCGCCGCAGGGCCGCTGCGATTTTTCAGGATCCGTTTGCAAGCATCGATCCTTTTATGACGGCTTACGATAGTGTGGCCGAGCCGTTGGTCATCCACGGTATCGGCACCGATCGCGAGCGGCGGGAGCGAGTGTTTCAGGCCCTGCACGATGTGCGTTTGCGCCCGGCGCAGGATATCGCCGGCAAGTACCCTGATCTGTTGTCCGGTGGTCAACGACAGCGGCTGAGCATAGCGCGTGCGCTCGTGTTGCAGCCGCAGTTCATTGTGGCCGACGAGCCGGTCTCCATGGTCGACGCTTCCAGCCGGGCAGAACTGTTGGCATTGCTGCGCGAGTTACAGGAGCGGTTCAACATCGCTTTTCTGTACATTACCCACGACATTGCCACGGCCCGTCACTTTGCCCAACGGATTGTCGTCATGTATTTGGGTTGCGTCGTCGAGATGGGAGAGGCGGCAGATGTAGTGCGCAATCCGCTGCACCCATATACCCAGGCTCTCATTGCCGCGGTGCCCGAACCGGACCCGGCCAACCGGCTAAACCAACGGCCCAGCCTCCCCGGCGAACCGCCCAGCCCCGCCAATGCGCCAAGCGGATGCTCTTTTCATCCCCGTTGCGCTTCCTTCATGGCCGGTCGGTGCGAACTGACGACACCGCGACTACGTGAAGTCGAGCCGAATCACTTTGTAGCCTGTTTTCTGCATGAAGGTAGTGACGCCTACCAAAACTGAGAACGCAATTCTGGTATTATAATATCATTTGAAGCCCGTACCGTTGAAATCTACAATTTAACCAACCGTTACCCACGCGGACAATGGCTCGTCCGCCTGTCCCGCCGCCACGTGCCCGCAGATGGGGTCGGCGGCGGTTGAGCCACTGTTGGCGTTTACCGTACACATAAGGAGTTTTGTATCCCATGACTAGAATGCGCAAAATCAGGCGGCCCGGCAGTGGTTTCCGGCTGGGCCTGCAACTCTCCCTTTTGGTTCTGGTCGCCGCGTTGCTGGCGATGCCGCTGCCGGCAGCGGCGCAGATGCCGGTGCCGCAACTGCCGACACGCGGCAAAATCAGCAAGAACCCGGAAGATATCATGGCCGCCATGAACCCCATCCAGGATGTGCTGTCGGGGCCTGCATGGCTGATGGCTCAGGGTGTGGACAACCGGATTTTCATAGACCGCCCTGGCTGGAACACGCTCGACCGTCAGAACCTGAGCAGCCTGCCCGGCAGCGAGGGCAACACGCCGCTGCTGCAGTCGGTGGGGCCGGGCATTCTCGTGCCCTACCGCGATCCGGCGCCCGCATTCAGCCGCGACCTGCTGGTGACCCGCGATTTCAGCAACACGCCCTTGCAGACCGAGCCAGATATCGCTGTCAACCCGCATGATCCCGATCACCTGGTTTTGGGCCTGATCGACTACAACTTCCCCAACAATTCGGCCTACGTGAGCATCGACGGCGGGGTGAATTGGGAGGGGCCGCAGCAGATCAAATACCTGCGCAAAGATCGCGTTTCCGGCGGCGACCCGGTGGTGGAGTTCGATCAAGACGGCAATGTCTACATGGCTTCGATCTCTATCGGCGTCAAGGAGTACTCTGTCGGCAATGCCACCGGCTTTGCCCTTGTTTCCTCGATCGCCGTCTCTACGTCGAAAGACGGCGGCTTCGTCTGGGAAGAGCCGGTCGACAGCGCCCGCAGCGACGTCGAGTCCGACGCCGTGCTTGATCCCACCGGCCGCATACGCGGCACAGTGAGCCTCAGCTTTCTCGACAAACCGTGGATGACGACAGGTCCCCATCCCACGATTGAAGACCAGACGGTGGTCTATGTCACATTTGTCGAATTCAACACCATCTACGACATCCTCTACATTGGTGAACTTCCAACCCTGGGCGCGCCCGAGGTGCAGACAACGCCGATGCTGACCTACTCGATGGACCAGGGCGTGACCTGGTCGGAACCGGGCCCGGTCGGCCCGACCGTAAAGCGCACCTATGGCGAAATCGACGACACCGAAGGCCAATCGAATGCTATAGGCACCAAGCGGGTTGTGCAGGGACCCGTTCCCGTCGTCGATTCCGAGGGTACCCTCTATGTAACCTGGTTGGACAGCACTGACGACGAGAGCATGAAAGGCCTCGCCGAATTTTATATGTCCAAGTCCGACGATGGCGGCGAAACCTTCGGCGAGCCTACACGTATCGCCCGTTTCCTCGAGCCGGGGTTCCGACCGCGTAACGCCTACTTCCGCTATTGGGCTTCCGCCTTCCCCAAAGTATCGGTAGGGCCTGAAGATGAACTCTATGTAGCCTATGTCGCGCTGCCGGCGAACAACCCGCTCGATGAGGGCGACGTATACTTTATCCGCTCACTCGACCGCGGCGACCGCTGGTCGCGACCCAAGCGCATCAACACCGATGAGACCGACGCCGTCCAGTTTTTCCCTGCCATGGACGTTGGGCCGGATGGCGTCATCCATCTCATGTGGGGTGATATGCGCGACGACCCCGTCCGGACCCGTTACCATATCTACTATTCCCGCTCCGAAGATCAGGGCGAGAACTGGGGGTTTGAACTGGAAGAGCTTGATCTCAAAGTAGGCGATACGCGCGTGACCGACTTCCCCTCCAATCCCAACAAAGGTTTCCCCCGAGGGCTCTTCCTGGGCGATTATTTCTCCATCGCCGCCAGCGAGAATGACGCCTATCTGGTGTGGGCCGATACCCGCCTCGGCGAGTTTGGACCTACCAACCAGAAGATCGGTTTCAGCCGCCAGCGCGCCATCGCCCGACCCGAAATTTTCATCAGTCCCGACGTCGGGGCTGCGGGCGAAACCATCACCGTCCAGGGGCACGGTTTCCAACCGGATATGGATATCTTTCTGATAGTCGGCGGCGGCAACGCCGCATCCGGCCGCACCGACAGCCTGGGGCGCTATACACAACAGATCTTTGTCCCGATCTCCGGTGAAGGAGCCCACCGGGTGACGTTGGTCGACGAATCGGGCAACTTCGCCTCCACATCATTCTATATGGAATTCGGCTTCGACAATGTCCAGGACCTGGAAAGGAAACTGGATGCCCTGGATGAGAAATTGGACCAGTTGAACGGAACGGCATCGCAAGCCGGTCTGTCGCCTGCTTCGCACCAGGTCGCGGTGGAGAGTGTGCCGGCAACTACCGTACTTGCCACTACCGCGGTTCCTGGAGGAAGCGCGACCTGGCCGGTGGTCGGCGGCATCGGTATCGGCATCGCGCTTGGTCTGCTTTGGGTTTCCTTCCGCAGGCGAACTGGATTGAGCTGACAGCGGCTGGCGGCGCGCGGCCATTTAGGTTTCTGGACGTCCCAGCGATGTTGGCGGCGGACGGCAACCGAGTGGCCACTGGCCGCGGGCGTTGGCAAAAGGATTTGCAATATGAATATGACCTGGTCGACCAAAATATCAGCATGGCTGCTCAAAGTCGTCCCGATCAGCCTGGCTATTATGTTTGGCCTTTCCTCCTCGGTCCTGGCCCAATATAGTCCTCCGCATGAGGAACCCGGTCCGGCGGTCGAACGGCTCTACTTCAAAGCGTTCAACGTGGACCGCGCGCCGCTGGACCTGGAAGCCGGCGAGATGGACCTCTATTACTTCAATCTGAAAATTGCCGCCGCCCGCGAGCTGCGCGACAACGAGGGTATCCAACTCTATGAGGCCCCGGCCAGCACCATCTCGTTGATCCTCAATCCGGCGCCGGCGCCGGAAGGGAGATTGAACCCCTTTGCGATCAAGGAGGTGCGGCAGGCGATGCAGCGCCTGGTCGACCGGGAGTTTGTCACGCGGGAGATCTACCAGGGCCAGGCGGCGCCGATGTACACCAACGTGGCCTCCACCGATTTCGATTATCTGACCGTCTTCGACGTGATCCAGCAGGCGGATTTGGACTACGATCCCGAATACGCCCGCCAACTGATCGCCGATGCCATGACCGCCGCCGGCGCAGAGCTGGTGGATGATGTGTGGCATTTCAACGGGCTGCCAATTCGCCTGAAGTTCATCATGCGCGTGGAGGACGAGCGGCGCGAGGTGGGCGACCTGATTCGCGCCGCCCTGCAGGACGCCGGGTTTTCCATCGCGGCCAATCGCCAGACCTTTGCGCCCGCCATCCAGACCGTCTATGCCACCGACCCGGCCCAGTTTGAGTGGCACCTGTACACCGAAGGCTGGGGGCGAGGCGCGCCCAACCGCTATGATTTCGGCGGCATCAACTCCTTCTATGCGCCCTGGCTGGGGAACATGCCCGGCTGGAAAGAGGTCGGCTTCTGGCATTACGAGAACGAGGAGTTGGACGAACTGGGCGAGCGACTCTTCAAGGGAGATTTCGCCGATCAGGCCGAGCGTGACGACATGTATCGCGAGATGACCCAGATCGGCCTCGACGAGTCGGTGCGCATCTGGATTGCCACCGTCATGAACGCCTTTCCCGTGCAGGCGGACGTCGAGGGCATAACCCAGGACCTGGCCGCGGGCCCGCGCGGGCTGTGGAGCCTGCGTTCGGCTTACAAACCGGGCAGCGACGAACTGACCGTGGGCCATCTGTGGGTGTGGACCGAACGCACCACCTGGAACCCGGTAGGCGGGTTTGGCGATGTCTACAGCAATGATATCTGGCGGCAGCTGCAGGACCCGGCCGTTTGGAATGACCCCTTCACCGGGATCCCGGCGCCCTTCCGCGTCGCTTACGAAGTCGAAACGGCCGGGCCGGACGCCACACTGGAAGTGCCGGCGGACGCCATCCTCTGGAACGCAGAGCGGGGCCGGTGGACGAACGTAGGTGAAGAGGTGACCGCCACCAGCAAAGTGGTCTACGACTACAGCAAGTACTTCCAGGCCCCATGGCATCATGGCCAGCAGATCAGCATGGCCGATGTGCTCTATTCGATCCATCAAGGCTTCGACCTGTCCTACAATCCTGATAAAGCCAAGATTGAAACGGTTATCGCCGTTACCTCACGCCCATTTCTGGAGACGATCAAGGGCTACCGCGTGTTGGACGAAAATCGCATCGAAGCCTATGTTGACTTCTGGCACTTTGAGCAGAACTACATCGCGTCCTACGGCGTCCCCGCCGGGCTGAGTACGCCCTGGGAGATGCTTTATGCCATGGATGAGCTGGTATTCAGCCAGCGGCGGGCTGCGTATAGCAATACGGCTGCCGGCCGTTACAACGTGCCATGGATCAGCCTGGTGCTGGATCGGGATGCCCGGCTCGTGCGCAAAGCCATGTTGGACCTGCGCCGCGCAGAAACCATCCCCACGAATGTGTTTACCCTGCCGACGGCAGACGGCGAAACGGTCCTGGTCAGCAGCGAAGAGGGCGCGGCGCGTTATACCGCCGTGCTCGACTGGTTTGACGAAAAAGGCCACATGGTGATCAGCAACGGCCCCTTCATGTTGGAGCGCTATGATCCACCGGCCCAATTCGCAGAATTGGTTGCTTTCCGTGACGAGAACTATCCCTTCACAGCCAGCGATCTCTACCGCGGGCTGCCAGATCTGATCGAATATACTGAGATCGAGGCGCCGCCGATTGAGTTGGCCGCCGACTATGAAGTTACCTTGACGTTGGACGGGCCTGGCAATCTGTCGTTGCGCTATCTGCTGATCGACACCGCCAGCGGGGAGATCATCCAACAGGGCGATGCGGACACGCTGGACGCCAAATGGTTTGCAATCAGATTGACTGCTGACACCACGGCCGAGTTGGAGCTGGGCATCTATGAGCTGGTGCTGGTTGCATACAGCGATGACCTGGCCCGCATGGCGGAGCGGCGCATCGAGTTGGAGGCGGATATCACCATCATCGAGGAGGAGCCGGCCGCGGCTGAGGAGTCGAATACAGAGACGGAGGATTCCGAGGCTGCAGAGGACAAGGAAGAGAGCGAATCCGAAACGGCGGCGGACGCTGAAACGGAGTCCGATGCCGAAGAATCTGATACGGAAGATTCTGAAACGGCATCTGATTCCGAAGCCGCATCAGAATCAGATACCGAGTCTGATGCGGAGACAGCAGCGGACTCTGATGCTGAAACCGAAACCGAGGCCGCAGCAGATGAGCCGGCAGAGGAATCGGCCGGCGGTATGCCCGTTAATGTAGTTGTCGGCATCCTGGTAGTCATTGTAGTCTTCGGCGGCATCATGTTTGTCCGCCGGAAACGCGAATAGCTGGTCTGTGAAACACCAGTGGCCGCTTTCACTGGCCACTGGTGTTTGGTGTCATGTCCCTCCTTCGCCCTCTTCTGGTCCGATCGCTCACCATGATCGGTGTTTTTTTCCTCGTTCTGCTTATGCTGGTCCTTACCCTCGGCCTGACCGGTTTCTCCGACCGCATACTTTCGGCCACGATCGGCGAACAGTTGCGCGGGGAGCGAACCGCGCTGGCCGAGACGATCCGCGACCCTGACGAGATGGAAAAGGTGCTGGAGAAGCGCCGCGAAGAGCTGGAGATTTTCTATGGGTTGAGCACCCCCTGGTACTACCGCCTGCCGCGCACCGTGTTGCGGGTTTTGACCCTCGACCTGGGCGAGGCGCGCACGCTGCGCAGCTTCAACGGCAGCAACCGCGTCTTCGATATCGTGACCGAGCGTGTGCCCAACTCCATGCTCCTGCTCACCACATCACTTATCATTACCGCCACCATCGGCATCATTGCCGGCGCCTACCTCGCCACTCGTCAGGGTTCCTGGCTGGACCGCTTTGTCTCCGCGTTCGCGGCCGTCTCCTTCGCCGTTCCCACCTGGTGGATCGGCATCCTGCTCATTCTGATTCTTTCGATCCAGTTGCGTATCCTCCCCTCCGGCGGCATGTACAGCACCCCGCCCCCCACCCAGCCCCTGGCGCGGTTTTTCGATCTTCTCCAACATGCGCTGCTGCCTGTGATTACCCTGGTCCTCGTCAGTTTCGGGCCGTCCATCTACTCCATCCGCACCATCACCCTCAACATTGCCCAGGAGGACTATGTCAAGATCGCGCGCGCCAAAGGCCTTCCGGAAAGCCGGGTGCGGCTGCGCCATATTCTGCGGGTGGCCGCGCCGCCGATCGTCACCGGGCTGATGTTCGGCCTGGCCGGATCGCTGTCAGGATCGATTCTGGTGGAGACCGTCTTCAACTGGCAGGGTATGGGCCGGCTCTATTACGACGCTCTGGCGGGAACCCCCGATGAAAATGTGATCGTGGCCCTTACATTCATCTTTACGCTGATGTATGTCGTGATCCGCATCGTGTTGGAGGCGCTCTATGTCTTTCTCGATCCGCGCGTGAGGTACACAGACTGATGCCGAAGGGTCGTTTTCCGGCTGGGGCGACCTCAATGCCCCCAACCATAAATTACGCGAGGAGGGAACGGCCGTGAGCACGGCCAACGCCTTGCGGGAACTTCTGCGCAGCGGGCCGGGTATTGCCGGCACGGCACTGATGGTCCTGCTCTTTGTGACCGCCCTCTATGTGTTGCTCGTTTTCCCGCTCGATTTTGGCGAGAGCCAGTGGAGCAATCCGGTCGTCTGGGTGGATAACCCGAAGGCGGTGCCGCCCGTCTGGGTCAATGCGCTGCGCGGCGAGACCCGGCCGCCCCACCATGTCTTCGAGGGCACAGAGCCGCACACTGTGCAGACGGCCCGCAGCGGTCCGGTCCATACCTGGCGGTTCCCTTTTGCATATGATTCTTCCCACCCGCCGACCTTTCTGGCCGTCACCCTCACTGACGTGAACTATGCCGAGCGGTCGCCGCTGTTGCTGATCTCGCTCAAACGACCGGACGGCAAACAGCTGCGTATCTTCCGCCACGCCGTGCGCGGCCCCCGCGAAGACGAGAGCGGACCGTTCCAGCGCTATGCCCAAACGCCGCTGCGGGTGCAACTGAGCACCGACGAGGCGACCGTGTCCGCAGTGCAGGAGTTTGTCGCCGACGAGTTCGGTCTGCGGCTGGATGGCGGGCAGATCGGCGGACGCGTCGATCGTATCCTCTTTGGTGTCCCTGGCGGCGAAGCCGACGAGGAGTTCGCGCCGTTGACCGGCGAATATGAGATCGTCGTCCAGGCCGCCTTGCGGGCGGAGGGCGACAGCGTGGGGAAGGTGCGCTTCGTGGTGGGAGGCGCTGCATTTGGCTGGATGGGTACCGACAGCCTGGGCAGAGACCTGGCGCGGGGGCTGCTGTTCGGCCTGCCCGTCGCCCTCCTCATCGGTATTACCGCGGCCCTTCTCTCCACCGCCATTGGCACAACCCTTGGCATCGCCAGCGGATACCTCGGCGGACGCGCCGACATCGCGATTCAACGCTTCTCCGACATCGTCGCCAACGTGCCAGTGCTTCCGCTGCTCATCTTCATGCTCTTCATCATCGGGCCCAGCTTGTGGATCATCATCTTCATTCTCGTCGCCTTCGGGTGGCCGGGCCTGACCATCCAGGTACGCAGCATGGTGCTCCACATGCGCACCAACCAGCTGATCGAAGCGATCCAGAGCCTGGGCGCGTCGCGGCGCCGGGTGATGTTCCGCCACATCCTGCCCCAGATCACGCCCTACGTTCTCGCCCAGCTTATCTTCGCCGCCCCCTCCGCGATACTGGCCGAAGCGGGTCTCAGCTTTCTCGGCCTCGGCGATCCCTCCATCCCCACCTGGGGACAGATACTCGAGACCGGTTTCCGCACCGGCGGCATCTATGTCGGCTACTGGTGGTGGATCGTGCCTCCCGGCCTCTGCATCGTCGTCACCGCCCTCACCTTTATGCTGCTGGCGCTGGGAATCGAACCAATAGTGAATCCGCGGCTGAGGCAACCCGCGCAATGACTACCCGCGCCGCAACAACGCTGCTCGACATTCGCGACCTTTCGTTCCACTATGCCGACCGGGAAGGACCGGTGCGCGCCGTCGACCGCGTTTCCTTTTCTCTGGCAAGCGGTGGCTCTGCCCTCGGGCTCGTGGGCGAATCGGGCAGCGGCAAATCTTCCCTCGCGCTCGCAATCATGCGGATGCTGCCCGCAAACGTGGCCCGCTATGACGGCGAAATCTGGTTGGACGGGCAGGAACTGCTCGGCATGGCGGACGAACGATTCCGGCAGGAGATTCGCTGGCGTAAGCTTGCCCTGGTGCCGCAAGGCGCACAGAACGGCTTCAACCCTGTGGTGCGGGTGGGGGAGCAGATCATTGAACCGCTGGTCGTGAGCGGCGCCGCCGGCAAACGGGAGGCCCGCGCCCGCGCCCTGGAACTGCTGGCCTATGTGGGGCTGCCGGCGGATGTTTACACCCGCTATCCGCATGAATTGAGCGGCGGCATGAAACAACGGGCGATGATCGCGGGCGCGCTGATCCTGGAGCCGCCGGTGGTGATCATGGATGAGCCTACCTCGGCGCTGGACGCCAGTGTTCAAACCCAGATCACAAACCTCCTCAAACGACTGAAGCGGGAGTTGAATCTTGCGATCATCTTTATCACCCACGACATCGCGCTGGCGAGCGATGTGTGCGACGATCTGGCCGTGGTCTATGCCGGGGAGATTGTCGAGGTCGGCAGCGCGGAGCAGGTATTGCTGCGCCCCAGCCACCCCTATACCCAACGGCTTCTGGCCAGCATTCCCCGGCTGCACGCCGACACGTTCCCACAGTTTATCCCGGGCGCGCCCCCGGACCTGCGCCAGCCGCCTGCGGGTTGCCGCTTTCACCCGCGTTGCCCTCTGGCATTCGAACAGTGCGCGCAGGAGAACCCGCCGGCCTTTGAACCGGCGGATGGGCAACTGGCAAGATGTTGGCTGCTTGCGGATGGGCAAGGGTAGAGTTCGAGGTCTGCAGCGGGAATCCCAGCAGGCGCCGGGAGACGGGTTAAGCAGGCGCACCGGTATGAAAACAAAAAACTCCCGCAACGGGAGTTTTTGAACTTCTGATATATAAGAAAGAGGAGGTTGGCAGCG
Source organism: Caldilineaceae bacterium (assembly GCA_963662575.1). Classification (GTDB taxonomy): domain Bacteria; phylum Chloroflexota; class Anaerolineae; order Caldilineales; family Caldilineaceae; genus Bin5. The sequence continues at coordinate 1,234,401 of OY759723.1, read as the reverse complement.
GTCTACTCTCACACGGGGTCGCCCCCGCACTACCATCGACGCTGGTGGACTTTACGACCGGGTTCGGGATGGGACCGGGTGTTTCCCCACCGCTCTTGCCACCAACTCCTCTATTCCAGCACGGTTATGATGCGAGTGGATGTTGTTGTGCATTGTGGTTTGGTGCAGGGCAGCTGCGGTTGAGATGCAGGGCCTTGTCTTGGTGTTCCACTCGCATTTACACAGCAGATATATTTACACAGTAGTTATGCTGACACAGTAGCTGTATTGACACAGCATATGTATTGGCACACTAAGAACTGAACAGGATAGGGAATTACTGCTATAGGCGCAAGATACACACAGGTTAAGCCCTCGTGCATTAGTACGGGTTCGCTTAAGACTTCTCAGCCCTTACACGTCCCGCCTATCAAACTGGTCGTCTACCAGCGCACTTACCAGACTTTCTCTGTGAGGAAATTTATCTTGAGGCTGGCTTCCCACTTAGATGCTTTCAGTGGTTATCCGTCCCAGACTTAGCTACCCAGCTATGCCGTTGGCACGACAACTGGCACACCAGCGGTCTGTCCATCCCGGTCCTCTCGTACTAGGGACAGCTCCTCTCAATTTCCTTGCGCCCACAGCGGATAGAGACCGACCTGTCTCACGACGGTCTGAACCCAGCTCGCGTGCCACTTTAATGGGCGGACAGCCCAACCCTTGGGACTTACTCCAGCCCCAGGATGTGACGAGCCGACATCGAGGTGCCGCACCTTCCCGTCGATGTGAACTCTTGGGGAAGACTAGCCTGTTATCCCCGGGGTAGCTTTTATCCGTTAAGCCACAGCCTTTCCACTCAGAACCGTGGGTTCACTAACGCCGACTTTCGTCTCTGCTCAACATGTCCGTTTCGCAGTCAAGCTCCCTTATGCGTTTGCACTCTACAACTGGTTTCCATTCAGCCTGAGGGAACCTTTGCGCGCCTCCGTTACCTTTTGGGAGGCGACCGCCCCAGTCAAACTGCCCACCTGACACTGTCCCCATACCGGATTACGGTACAGGTTAGAATCAAAACTCAATCAGGGTGGTATTTCACCATCGACTCCACCGATCCTGGCGAACCAGTTTCACAGTCTCCCACCTATCCTACACAGAGTAAGCCCTAATCCAATATCAGGCTGCAGTAAAGCTCCACGGGGTCTTTTTGTCCTGCTGCGGGTAAGAAGCATCTTTACTCCTACTTCAGTTTCACCGGGCCCTCCGTCGAGACAGTGCCCCACTCGTTACGCCTTTCGTGCGGGTCGGAACTTACCCGACAAGGAATTTCGCTACCTTAGGACCGTTATAGTTACGGCCGCCGTTCACCGGGGCTTCAGTTCAAAGCTCTCACCTCTCCCCTTAACCTTCCGGCACTGGGCAGGCGTCAGCCCGTATACGTCGTCTCTCAACTTCGCACGGACCTGTGTTTTTGGTAAACAGTCGGCAGGGCCTCTTCTCTGCGGCCTCCTCAAGCTCCGATACGTTCGTATCTTCACTCTACCGAGGCGGTCCTTCTCCCGAAGTTACGGACCATTTTTGCCTAGTTCCTTGACGAAGGTTCTCCCGTCCCCCTTGGTGTTCTCCACCTGTCTACCTGTGTCGGTTTGCGGTACGGTCGCATAGGTCTCACTAGAGGCTTTTCTCGTCAGCTTGGGTTCAATCACTTCCACCTAATAAAGGCTCGCCTTCACCCCTCAGCTCAGACGGTCTTTTCGCCCCGTCCTCTTCACCTACAGGCTTGGCACCAGCTCTTCCAGCCGCTGGCTGATCTACCCTTCTGCGTCACCCCTTCGCTCAGACAACCTGATGCGGTACAGGAATATTCACCTGTTATCCATCGACTACGCCTTTCGGCCTCATCTTAGGTCCGACTAACCCGACGCGGATTGACCTCCCGTCGGAAACCTTAGACATTCGGGGACTGCGATTCTCACACAGCTCTCGCTACTCGTGCCAACATTCTCGCTTCCATGCCCTCCACGACTCCTTACAGTATCGCTTCAATGCGCATGGAACGCTCGCCTACCTCTCACACATACCCAAAGGCATCTGTGAAACCGTAGCTTCGGCGGGTGACTTAAGCCCCGTTATATTTTCGGCGCAGTATCACTTGACCAGTGAGCTGTTACGCACTCTTTCAAGGATGGCTGCTTCCAAGCCAACCTCCTGGCTGTCTCTGTAACACCACTTCCTTTCCCACTTAGTCACCACTTAAGGACCTTAGCTGACGGTCTGGGCTGTTTCCCTTTCGACTACGAAACTCATCTCCCGCAGTCCAACTGCCGTTCTAAAACATAGGCATTCGGAGTTTGGTTGAGTTCGGTAAGCATTTCGCCCCCTACCTCATCCAGTGCTCTACCTCCTATGCTCATCAAACGACGCTAGCCCTAAAGCTATTTCGGCGAGAACCAGCTATCTCCAGGTTCGTTTGGCATTTCACCCCTATCCACACCTCATCCGAGCACTTTGCAACGTACACCGGTTCGACCCTCCACGAAATTTTACTCCCGCTTCAGTCTGGACATGGATAGCTCACCTGGTTTCGGGTCTACTGCCAGCAACTTGTCGCCCTATTCAGACTCGCTTTCGCTTCGGCTCCGGCTCTTCCGCCTTAACCTTGCTACTGACCGTAACTCGTTGGCTCATTCTCCAATAGGCACGCCATCACCCGGCCGGGTTACCCCGGCATCAGGCTCTGACTGCTTGTAAGCATACGGTTTCAGGATCTCTTTCACTCCCCTATCAGGGGTCCTTTTCACCTTTCCCTCACGGTACTTGTCCACTATCGGTCGCCAAAGGTATTTAGTCTTGGAGAGTGGTCTCCCCAGCTTCTCACAGGGTTTGCGTGCCCCGTGATACTCAGGATACCGACCAGTCCTTCCCAGATTTCGCCTACGGGACTCTCACCCTCTCCGGTCCGCCTTTCCAGTGCGGTTCCGCTATCCGGTCCAGACCTTCCGTCGGTCCTACTACCCCCAGTCAGCTTGCGCCAACTCGGTTTGGACTAATCCGCTTTCGTTCGCCACTACTAACGGAATCTTTTCTTTTCCTCCGGGTAATTAGATGTTTCACTTCCCCGAGTTCCCTGCAACGCAGCTATTTTTTCACCGCGCGCTGCCCCGGCATTCCCCAGGGCGGGTTTCCCCATTCGGACATCTGCGGATCTATGCCTTACCACAACTCCCCGCAGCTTTTCGCAGTGGTACACGTCCTTCCTCGGCCTTTGGCGCCAAGGCATCCTCCGTATGCTCTTCGTAGCTTAACCTGCCGTGTGTCGAAAACAACGGCCTCGCAGCCGTCGCATTCCTTCCTACTCCTACAGCAGTTCTTCTCTATCCTATTCAGTTCTTAATGTGCCATTCCTGCTGGACTACCTTACTAGTTTACTACCACCCTTGAATGTCTCCAAATAGCCGGGTACACGTTTGCGCGTGGCTTTCTTCTTATCCCCTGGCCTCAAGAAGACGCTGACTGCACCGCCGGCTTTGGTCGAGACTTCGGAGAGTAAGCGAGCACCTTGATCTCCCGATTTCTCCTTGCCGCCAAGCGGCCGTGCCATACTGGGCCGTCAATCGCTCGATTTGTGCTTGACCAGGACCGTACTGACTACCGTAGAGCTTGGTATCAGACTTTGCTCTTCATCTGTGTCCAACACGACGTGCATCAGGGTTATGTCGGCCACGGTCCCGGAGTTTCTGCCGATGGTTACGTTGTCTCCAATTGCTATCGGCCGAAACAGGGCCAGGAAGATCCCAGCCACTAGGTGTCCCATGACCGTTTGGGAGGCAAAGCCGGCGACCAGACCCGCAAAACTGCCCATTGTCAACGCTGCCGCGGCGTTGTCAGTCAAAACGGAAACCAGGAAGGAAAATATCAGCCCATATCCCACCAGGCGTGTTATGACTCGCAGGGTGCGGGCAACGTCTTCCGACGCTCGCCTTTGCGCGACGACGAACATCCACTTGGTTCCGGACTGTACGGCCCCATGCCCCAAGAGCGCGACCAAGCCGATTGTAATGACGTTCTCAAACGGCACTAAGAAGCTTAAGAACGCATACTCCCCAAAATTGACTGACAGGACCGCCAGAAGGACAACTACGTAAACGACTGTCGTAAGCAGGGGCAGAGTTGTTGAAGCATTCGTAGCAGGCTGACTTGTACTTGCGGACATAGTGCGGTTACCTCCTGGTGGGCACGTCCTGCCTGTCGCTGGAGACCCTGGGCGTAGAGCGCCGCCGGTCTGAGCGGCTGTTGGCGCTACTTCATGCTGTCCTCGTAACTGCTCAGCCCATGCCACTTCTGACGCAGGCGCGGCAGGTGTTTCACTCACTCCTCAATATTTTCTCTTTGCATTTTGGCGGTCGGGCCTTCGGCCCTCCCTTGTGCAGGGGCTCCGCCCCCGCAACGCCCCCGGTCCAAAACCATCGCTCACCCACCGTTCGGCGTAATTCCAGCTGTGCGGCTCATCCAAAGTGGCGGCTGCCAGCATATACACGATGAGAGAGCCTGAACCGCGGCGGGGATGAAGAGCTGGTGAAAACTGGCTGGTGAAAACAGGCTCTGTATACGGCTGAGTAGTTACCTGTCCTCTTTGATATATTTCTATCCAGTCGGCGATTTTCCGTCGGCTTCAGGCAGGTGCTTCGACAAGCGGTTCGATGGCGTTCACTTCGGTCTTGGCAGCGGCCGCGTCCAGACTGCACGTCCGCTGAGAGTTCCGCCAGAAGTCGGGCGTCATCCCCAGGGCCTGTCCGATTCGCACAGCCGCGTTCGAAGTAGCTCTTCAGCCGGTCTTCTGACTGATAAGGAAACGAACTTCACAGTTTGTCGAACCCGCGCCAGCCGGGAATGGCGGCCGCCTGCCTGATCCACTCGGTCATCTGTGCCTCGTCCAGTTCGCCCTCGTAGACGTCGCACCAGCGCGCGTCTTTGTCCTTGCCTGCGCCGGGTGGGGCCGGTTGCAGCGACGCGCCTTGGAAGAAGGTCACTTTGACGTAAAGGGTGAAGACGTGGTAACTCAGGAACCACCCTTGGCCCTCGATGCCATAGAAGGGCGAGTTCCACCGCACAGCCTTGCGCACGCCGGGCACAGTACGCACGATCAGCTCGTCGAGACGGCGCCCGAAATCGCTCTTCCAGCCTGGCATGGCCGCAATGTAGGCCTGCACGGGGGCATCGCCGTCAGCCTTTGGGATCTGAGGGTTGCCGCCGGAGAGGAGGACCGGCTTGTCATTGGCCGGCTTTTTTGTCTTTTTGGTTGGCTTCTTGGATGTCTTGGCGGCCATTGTTTGCACTCCTCACCGCGTGAAGCGCCAACGTTGACTGCAGTCAGAACCATCTTTGAGATGAGGACGGGCCTGCAAATCTACCGAGGTCGTTCCCGCAGGCTGGGCGCCTGCGGTTCCGCCTCTGGGTTCCACCGGCTTTGCGGCTATGAACCCGGCCCCAGGAGAACAGTGATAGTTAGCCGAGGAGTAATGTATTAATTCTGCTCAGGTCGCACGATAGGTGGGCCTGCGTGGACTCGAACCACGGACCCCTGCGTTATCAGCACAGTGCTCTAACCGACTGAGCTACAGGCCCATTCCACTTGCCCTTGAGATGCAACAGAGGCACGTTAACCCCTGAAAAGTGGCAAGATAACCGTATCCTGTGCAAACGTTCCTGCTGTGGACGTTTCTGTTTCTACGACGGCCAGGCCGTCTCCACAGATTCGTCCGTCCATCCTTAGAAAGGAGGTGATCCAGCCGCACCTTCCGGTACGGCTACCTTGTTACGACTTCGTCCCAGTCATCAGTCCCACCCTAAACAGCTCCCTCCTTGCGGTTGGGTCACCGTCTTCAGGTCTTACCAACTCCCATGACGTGACGGGCGGTGTGTACAAGGCCCGGGAACGTATTCACCGCAGTATTGCTGACCTGCGGTTACTAGCAACTCCGACTTCATGCAGGCGAGTTGCAGCCTGCAATCCGAACTATGACTGGCTTTGATGGGATTCGCTTCAGGTCTCCCTTTCGCTTCCCTTTGTACCAACCATTGTAGCGTGTGTGTAGCCCTGGACATAGAGGCCATGCTGACTTGACATCATCCGCACCTTCCTCCGGCTTATAACCGGCAGTCTCGCTAGACACTTGTAACTAGCAACACGGGTTGCGCTCGTTGCGGGACTTAACCCAACATCTCACGACACGAGCTGACGACAGCCATGCAGCACCTGTCTACGCTGCCCGAAGGCTCGTTCCAGTTTCCCTTCACTACTACGTACATGTCAAGCCCAGGTAAGGTTCTTCGCGTTGCATCGAATTAAACCACACGCTCCGCTGCTTGTGCGGGCCCCCGTCAATTCCTTTGAGTTTTAGCCTTGCGACCGTACTCCCCAGGCGGTGAACTTATCGCGTTAGCTCCGGCACGGACGGCTTCTAGACCGCCCACACCTCGTTCACATCGTTTACAGCGTGGACTACCGGGGTATCTAATCCCGTTCGCTACCCACGCTTTCGTGCCTCAGCGTCAGTAAAATGCCAGGAGGCCGCCTTCGCCTCTGGTGTTCTTCCCGATATCTACGCATTCCACCACTACACCGGGATTTCCGCCCCCCTCTCATTCACTCTAGCCATACAGTTTCTAACGTCCTCTCCCAGTTAAGCCAGGAGCTTTCACGCCAGACTTGTATCGCCGCCTGCGCACCCTTTACGCCCAGTAATTCCGGATAACGCTCGACACCTAGGTATTACCGCGGCTGCTGGCACCTAGTTAGCCGTGTCTTCGTCCTGGGGTACCGTCCTTCCTCTTCCCCCAGTTAAGGAGTTTACAATCCGAAAACCTTCATCCTCCACGCGGCGTTGCTGCGTCAGGGTTTCCCCCATTGCGCAATATTCCTCACTGCTGCCCCCCGTAGGAGTCGGAACCGTGTCTCAGTTCCCGTGTGGCTGGTCTTCCTCTCAGAACAGCTATCGATCATCGCCTTGGTAGGCTTTTACCCCACCAACCAGCTAATCGACCGCAGGCCCCTCCCAAATCGCCTCAGCTTTCCTCACCGAACTCTCGTCCCGGCGAGATCATGCGGTATTAGCCACAGTTTCCCGTGGTTATCCCCCCTTTCGGGGCAGGTTACCTACGTGTTACGCACCCGTTCGCCACTCTCCACGGCACAAAATCACCTAAGCAATAGTGCACCGCTTCCCGTTCGACTTGCATGTGTTAAGCACGCCGCCAGCGTTCATCCTGAGCCAGGATCAAACTCTCCGTATTTTCGCAGCCATTACACTCGCATCCCTCTTACTCCCAGAACGCAACTGCATGACCACTCTTCTACGCAAAGCTACTTCTAACTCAATCATTGACTCGCTCCCAAACCCGAACCCATCCGCATTACCTGCGCATACGCCCGAACCCGGAAGCTGCCTTCTCAAGCTTGCTGGACTTCGTTTATCTTGCCACTCTTCAGCTGTTAATGTGCCACAACCCTATTACCTTACTACATCCCCGCCCCGCCTGACAAATCCCGATCCGACCAATTCACTGCAATATGAATCGTGTACGACCCATGATACCCAGCCAGATCTCTTGTCAACTACCATGCGGGCGAACCCCGCACCTTCTTGGAGGCAAGAAATTCAGAGTACCCCATCCCTTTTCTGTTGTCAAATCCGTTTTTCGCCAATTTCAGGCACGGTTATGCGGCCTGACCATCCATGCAAGACAGGCACGACCGTCCCCGCTGACGGAGAAAAGCGCACAACTGAAACGGATGGCCTTTCCGGCTGCGATCCCGACTGGGGCAACTATCCGTGCCAAAGGAGTTCATGTTATGATAATTGGTAGAGTCCGCAGAGCGCGCAGCCGCGCAAGAATCTGAGGAAACGTCGTTATGTCGAAGACAGGCCCGGCCAAACAGATCCTGGTTGTTGACGACGAACCACGCATGGTGCGGTTCGTAAAGATGAACCTGGACTTGGAGGGCTATCAGACTCTTGAAGCCAATGATGGCTTCCAGGCGCTGTCAAAAGTACGCGAGTACGAACCCAATCTGGTCCTTCTGGATGTTGAAATGCCGGGGCTGGACGGTTTCGAAACACTCAAACGACTGCGCGAAATCAGCGACATCCCAGCAATCATGCTTACGGTGCGCTCCGATGAGGAAGATCGTATCAAGGGGTTGGATCTTGGAGCGGATGACTATGTGACAAAGCCGTTCAGCCCGCGCGAGCTGTCCAGCCGGATACGTGCGGTGCTGCGTCGCTTTGAAGTGACCAATAGCCGACCGGAAGATCAGATTATTAAAATCGATGATCGGTTGCAGGTGGATTTGCAGCGGCGCGATGTCATTGTCGACGGAGAGCGGCTCAGCCTGCGCCCAACCGAGTATCGACTCTTGCATCAACTGATCCAGAATGCAGGTTGGGTGGTCCCCCATGAAGTGCTGCTGACGAAAGTTTGGGGGCACGAATATGTAAACGACAATCATCTGTTGCGTCTATATATTACATACCTCCGCAAGAAGATCGAGCAGGACCAATCGAAGCCGCGCTACATTTTTACGGAACGGGGTCTGGGATATCGATTCCGCGACTTCAAGGATTCAGAATCATCTTGAACCGGGTCATTTCGTGGAACGACCCGGCTGGATCATTTTTTGAGTACAGCGCCAACTATGTTATCATCTACAGTTGGTCTGTAATAGCTTAACATTTCCGACAGATCAGATTGAGTTTCTATCCATTCAACACGTCCTGGGACTGAGGAATGGGGTGCCGCCAATGCGCGGTCATTCTCAGCGTGAACAGGGCGGAAGCGCAACCCTGGAGGTTCTTGTGGCATCAGCCGTTACGATGAAGCAGCTGTTGGAGGCAGGCGTACATTTCGGGCACAGGACCCGACGCTGGAATCCGAAAATGCGGCAGTATATCTTTACTGAGCGCAGCGGGATTCACATTATCGACCTGCACCAGACGATGACGCGTATCAATGAGTTCTATGAGATGGTGCGCCGCCTGGTCGCTGGCGGCGGCACAATTCTGTTTGTCGGCACAAAGAGGCAGGCACAGGGCACCATCGAACAGGAGGCGACCCGTTGCGGTATGCCCTACATCCACAATCGTTGGCTGGGGGGCACTCTGACAAATTGGGCTACAATCAAAAAGCGGATCGACTATCTGAACCGCCAGGAACGGCGTAAAGCCAATGGCGAATTTCAGTCGCTTCCCAAGATCGAGCAACTGGTCATCGATCGTGAACTTGCCAAATTGAATCGTCGTATTGGCGGGATCAAGACACTCACCGAAATGCCCAATCTGATCTTTGTGATCGATACGCAACGGGAAGAGTTGGCCGTCAAGGAAGCGAACAAGATCGGCATCCCTCTGATCGCCGTGGCGGATACCAACTCCGACCCGGATGAAATCACATATATCATTCCTGGTAATGATGATGCGATTCGAGCCGTCAAGCTGATTACCCAGATTTTAGCCGATGCGGTGGAAGAGGGACGGCGATTCCGCGAGGTCGATATGGTAGAGACCGGACAGGTTTCTGACGATGAACTGGCGGAATTGGAGCAGTACCTTGGGCCGAGCACACTGGCCAAGTTGCAAGGCATGGAAGAAGAGGGGGAAGAGGGGGCGAGCGAACCTGCCGTGCAGAACGCCGCCCCTGAGGAAGAGAATGTTGCGGCTGTCGCCGAGGCGGAACTGCCCCAGGCGGGTGAAGCAGCCGCCCCTGTGCAGACGGAGTCCGAGCCGGTGGAATCTGAGCCGGCGGAATCTGAGCCGGTCGCTGAAGAGGGGTAGACGCCGCTAGTTTGCGCTGACCGCAGGGCAACAGCGAATATCTGCAGCAATGTCACGTTGAAAAGGCGGCGCAGAGTGTACTGCGCGCCGAAATCGGACAATCAGACTTAATCGTCCGCACGGCTGCGAAGGCGAACCGTTTGCGCAGTGCGGACGATTACGCGGGAATAGCATTCACACGTTGATGCGTGGATAACGGTGTAACAAGGTAATTAGGTAGCAAGGCAATCAGGAGGAGGAGAATGGCTGCAATCACAGCACAAATGGTGAAAGAATTGCGAGGCGCGACGGGGGCCGGCATTCTCGACTGCAAAACAGCGCTGAACGAAAATAGTGGCGATTTTGACAAAGCGGTGGAATATCTGCGTGAAAAGGGGCTGGCAGCTGCGGCCAAAAAGGCCGACCGCGACGCCCATGAAGGTATCATCGGTACCTATGTCCACCACGGCAGCAAGGTCGCCGCGATGGTCGAACTCAACTGCGAGACGGATTTCGTAGCCCGTACAGAGCAGTTTCAAGAACTGGCGCGAGATCTGGCCATGCATATTGTGGCATCCAACCCCGATTATGTGGCTCGGGAAGAGGTTCCGGCTACAGTTCTGGACAGTGAAATGGCCATCTACAAAGCCCAGGCGCAGGCAAGTGGCAAACCCGAGAAGATTCTCGAGCGGATCGCTGAAGGAAAGCTGGAAAAGTGGTACGGCGACGTATGCCTGATGGAACAGGAATACTTCAAAGACTCTGACAAGAACGTCAAGGATGTTCTCGTCGAAAACATCGCCAGCCTTGGCGAAAATATCCAGGTTCGTCGTTTCAGCCGTCTGCAAATTGGCTAAACGCGCGGCAAGTTCAGCCCAGCCTTTCATACAGGCTGGGCTTTTTTATGTCGTCGCCGGCGTCCTGTCAGGCTGCGGCGCTCAATCCAAGGAGTCGGTTTAATGGGTTCTCTTAAATTCCGCCGCGTTTTACTCAAGATGGGAGGCGAGGCGCTGGCCGGCGAAGGCGGATTCGGCATTAATCCCAGGCGGGCCGAGGAGGCAGCGCAGAAAATTCAGGCGATTGTCAGTCTCGGTGTCGAAGTGGCCCTGGTTATTGGCGGCGGCAACATGTGGCGGGGCAAGGAGGACGGCCTCGATCACGGTATGGAACGGGTGACCGCCGACCACATGGGTATGCTGGCCACGGTGATTAACGCGCTGGCGTTGCAAGACGCGCTCGAGCGCGGCGGCCTGCCCACCCGCGTAATGACCGGCATCGAAGTTCGTGCTGTGGCCGAGCCGTACATTCAGCGTCGAGCTATTCGTCATCTGGAAAAGGGCCGAGTCGTCATTTTCGGCGCTGGCACGGGCAATCCCTATTTTACAACTGATACGGCTGCCAGTTTGCGGGCGATGGAGATCAATGCCGAGATTCTGATCAAGGCGACAAAGGTGGACGCAGTCTACGACAAAGACCCGAAGGAAAACAGTGATGCCCGCCGCTTTAAGCAGCTCTCCTATATAGATGCCCTTAATATGCGGGTAGGCGTAATGGATAGTACGGCGATCGCGATGTGCATGGACAACGATCTGCCAATCTCTGTGGTCAATGTTTGGGCCGAAGATGCTTTGGTAAACGTCGTCAAGGGTGAACCGGTAGGCACCGTTTTCTCTGGCAATACCTCAGCCTGACAATGTTGGCGGCAGCGGAGTATCAAGCATCGTTTTCCAATTGTTCTGAACCTCTGCTAAAATAATAAACTACCAAAGAACTGAGGAAGCGAGAGAACTCTATCCAGATAATCAGATTGAGCAGTTCCTTCATATCTTGATTTCCCATCTATGCTCCGCGAGCACAGCTTAAGCCGACAACTCGCCTCCTGTACTCCGTTTTGCGAGTGGGTTATGACGCCAATGCCAACCGAAAGGGCCCCCAAATGGCCTCAGTATTACGGACAAGCCCTTTCGCGCCGTTGATGTGGAAGGAGTTCCGTTGTGATTGAAGACATTCTGGATGAATCCCGAGATCGCATGGGCAAAGCGATCAACAGTTTACAGGCAGACCTGATGACAATCCGCACAGGTCGGGCCAGCCCCGCACTTGTCGAGCGCCTTTCCGTCGATTATTACGGCGTCCCTACACCACTGATGCAGATTGCGTCAATATCGGTCCCGGAGGCGCAAACACTGCAAATTCGTCCCTATACGCCAACCGATATTGCTGCGATCGAGCGGGCAATCGCCGTCTCCGATATTGGTCTGACACCGAACAATGACGGCAAGCAGATCCACTTGACGATCCCACCTCTGACGGAGGAACGTCGCCGTGACCTGACAAAACAGGTAGCCCGGCGTGCCGAGGAGGCTCGCATCGCAATTCGCAACATCAGGCGGGACAGCATTAAAGACATGCGTTCCTTTGAGAGCGAGGGCCTGATCACCGAGGATGACCTGCGTGACGGCCAGGACCAGGCGCAGGAGGTCACAGACGGTTATGTGACCAACGTGGATGAAATTGCACGCGAAAAAGAAACGGAAATAATGACTATCTGACCTACAAGGAGTCAGTGTTCCATTGAGCAGCCCCAGTACAGTTCGACAAAGTCCGGAAAACCTGATCGACACCGCTTTCCCCCCTCTCGCCAGGGTTCCCTATCATGTGGGGATTATCATGGACGGGAATGGTCGCTGGGCAAAGGAAAGAGGCCTGATTCGCTATGTCGGACATCGCGCCGGTGTCGATAACATTCAGCCGGTCCTCGAGGCCTCTGTCGAATTCGGTATCAAAGTTCTGACCATCTATGCGTTTTCTACCGAGAACTGGTCGCGCCCCATTGAAGAGGTGTCGGGGCTTATGCGGCTGCTGGGAATGGCGTTGCGCAACCGGTTGCAAGAACTTCACGAAAACGGCGTGCAGATTCGCCATAGCGGACGCCTCACAGGTATCAACGAAGAACTGCAGAAACAGATCCTGCACGCAGTCGATTATACCAAACACAACGACACAATAATTCTGAATGTGGCCTTCAATTACGGCGGGCGCGGGGAGATTCTGGATGCAACCCGTCAGATCATCAGAGATGGAATCGATCCGGATTCTCTGAGCGAAGAGACGTTCAGCCGCTACCTCTATACAGAGGGCCTGCCGGATCCGGATCTGATCATCCGTACCGGCGGCGATTGGCGACTGAGCAACTTCCTGATCTGGCAGTCAGTTTATGCCGAGTACTATTCAACCCCGACGTATTGGCCAACCTTCGACAAGTCGGAGTTATACAAAGCGCTCACCGACTTCAATCGTCGCGACCGTCGTTTCGGCGGCGTGCCGGACGCGGAATAGACTCTTCCGCTTTGCAGAACGTCCCAATCCCCTTCGTTCCCTTAACCTTGTAGTCTTGCAATCGGATATTGGAAACGGTGAAACGACGAGTCATCGCTGGCCTGATTGCGTTGGTCCCGGTCCTGCTTGCGCTCTGGTACGGCGGAATTTGGTGGGTTCTTCTGCTCACCTTCTTCACATCGTTGGGGGCATATGAGTACTTTGTCCTCATTGAGAGGAGCGGTTATAGACCGGCCCGCTGGTACGGTTTCGCCTGGGCTCTGGCGCTGCTGCTGTCGTATTGGTCGTTTATCCCTCTGCAGCCGGAGCTTGTCCTGACCTTCGGCTTTATCATCATTTTCATCCGAATCCTGCTGTCGCAGCAGGGTTCCCCCCCGCATGAGGACAGCAGCAGCCCGGACAGTTCAGGTACAAGCGACCCAGACCAATCTGAAACAGAGGCGGCGGCGCAAGGTCAGGACCATAAGCCTTTTCGCAATTGGGCGCTCACCGTTGCCGGCGCCAGCTACCTCGGTGTGATGATGGGGCAGGCTCTGGCCCTGCGGCTGCTCCCCAACGGGTTGTACTGGATGCTGCTCGCACTCTGCATCACTATGATCAACGATAGCGCCGCCTACTTTGTTGGCGTCACGCTGGGCCGCAACCGAATTCTGCCCGCGCTCAGTCCCAAGAAGACTTGGGAAGGAACGGTTGGGGGCTGGGTTGCGGCTACGATCACCGGCGCAGCGGTGGCGTTCTGGTCACCGCTCGGCATGGCGGTCTGGCTGGGCGCGCTGATTGGGTTGGTGGGCGGAATCCTGGCGCTCTTCGGCGATCTGGCCATCAGCATGCTCAAACGACAGATCGGCGTGAAGGACAGCGGCGTGTTTCTGCCCGGCCACGGCGGATTCCTGGACCGGCTCGACAGCATCATGTTCGTGCTGCCGTTCGTCTATCAGATGGCTCTGCTTCTGGGCGCAGGGTAGACCCTAACCATCCTCGACCTCGGCGCGCCCCTCCCACAGACTGCGCATTTCCGGGCAACGTTCCAGCAGCGGCTCCAACCTGCCAACATCTTCCACGCGGCCCGACTTGAGCACAATAATCTGATCCGCCCGCCGCAGGAGAGGCCGTCGATGGGACACTACCAGGTAGGTGGCGTCGCGGCGGGCGAAGAGCCGCTCCCATAACAACTGCTCGGTCTCCACATCCAGCGCGCTGGACAGATCGTCGCACACCAGCAACGCCGCCTGACGGATGAACATGCGCGCAGCCGCCGCCCGCTGCCTTTGGCCGCCTGACAGCCTTACGCCCCGCGGCCCCACCACCGTCTCCAACCCATTCTCAAACTGCTCCAGATCCGATTCCAGCGCCGCCGCCCGCACCGCCTGCGCCACCTCCGCATCGTCCGCATCCAGCCCCAGCAGAATATTCTCGCGCAACGATTCACTGAACAGGCTCGGCGTCTGCGAAATGTACGCGCTCACCGGCGGCACAAAGAAAGACGCCGGTTCACGGACAACGCGCCCGTTCCAGTGGATTTCGCCGGATTCGGCCGGCAGAAGACCCAGCAGCGCACGCAGCAGCGTCGTCTTGCCCGCGCCAATCCGGCCCGTTACGACCGTAAAGCTGCCCTGCTCCAGATGCAGGTCGATATCGACGATGCCCTTCTTCGATCCGGGGAAGCAGTACGTCAGGCCGGAAACCGAAAGAGTCTGCAGCGGTTCGGCCCCGACTAGCGTATCATCCTCCGCCGAAGGAAAGGCGCCGCTCAGATGGATCGGCGTTTTGCGCACCAGGGCGGAGGTCTGCGACCCCTGCAGCAGCCGGTCCATGCGCTCGATCGAGACCCCTGCCTGCTTCCAACGCGCGAAAAACGTCCCGACTGTGGAGATCATGTTGGTGACGAAAGTCAGGTAGTAGGCAAACAGCGAGAAATCGCCGATCGTGAACGAGCCGTCCCGCAGCGCCGAGCCCGCCAGCAGCAGGATCATCCCCATACCGACGTTGACTACATTGTGAAAGGTCGAGTTGAGGACCTCGTTGAAGAGACGATCGCGCAGCGCGTTCTTGCGGCGATTCTCGTTCAACGCCTCAAACTGCGCCAGCATACTCTCCTCCGCGCCGGCCACCTGCACCGCCTGCACGTGCTCAAACATCTCACCGATGAATCCGGCCACATTGCCGGCCGCGGACCGGTTGGCCTCTCGGTACTGCTGGACTCTGACCCTAGCCAGATTGGCCACCACGACCACGAGCAGCAGCGGCAGAAAGGCGAAGATCGTGACGCGCAGATGGATGCGCGCCATCGTCACAAGTGCCATCACACCAAAGCTGCCCGTTGCCAGCAGAAAGAGCGCCCACACGGTGAAGTTGCCCACCTCTTCCGCATCCTCGCGGAAGCGGCTGATCGCCTCGCCGGTAGAGCTGGGCAACGAACGCGCGCCCGGCATGCTCAGAATGTGCTCCAGAAGATTCTTGCGCATCGTGGCCGCGGTGCTGAAAGTCCACCGAAAGAATACGTACATATCGGTAAATATCAGCCCGTTGCGCAGCAGCGCCGCCGCCAGCATCACCGCGGTCCAGGCGTTCGGCCCCCACGCCAGCGGCGCCGAGCCCGACAGCGAATCAAAGTAGAAGCGAATGATCAGCCCCGTCGCCTGGAAAATCCCGACAAATACGACTATCCGCAATGCCGTCGTCAGCGAATACAGGCCGGGAAAACAGCGGATCAGGCCCCACCAGGCGCTGACCACTGAAATCGGCGGACGCTCTGAGACCTGCGTCATCTGTCCAACCCCTCTACATCCATGTCCTCAATACCCATATCCTCAATACCCAACCGCAACAGGCGATGGTAGTGGGAGGCAGGGTCCGATGCCAGCGCGCCGCGATCGCCCTGCTCCCGGATCTCTCCGTTTTCCACGATCACGATTCTGTCCGCCCGCTGCACCGTGGCAAGCCGGTGCGCGATCAGAATGCCCGTCCGGTCGCTCAGCAGCCGCGTCACCGCCCTCTCCAGGAAGGCCTCCGTCGCCGGGTCAAGCCGCGAAGAGGCCTCGTCCAGGACGATGACCCCCGGATCGCGCAAAAATATGCGCGTAAAGGCCACCAGCTGCGACTCCCCCGCAGACAGCCCGCCGCTCCCGATCTGCAACTGCGCGTCCAGGCCATCGCCCAGAGAGGCATACCACTCGGCAAGCCCCAATGTATCGATGGCCTCCCAAATGCGCGCATCGGGCACGCTCCGGTCAAAGAAGGTCAGATTGTCCCGAACTGAAGCCTGAAACAGTTGTACGTTCTGCGTGACCATCGCCACCTGCGCGCGCAGTTCCTGCAAAGGCCACTGCCGCACATCCCGCCCCGCCACCAGCACACGGCCGCTGTCCACGTCATACAGGCGCAGCAACAGCCGCGCCAGCGTCGTCTTGCCGCTGCCCGTACGCCCCAACAGGCCCAGCACCTCCTTTGGCTCCAACCGCAACTGAAAACCATCCAGCGCGAACTGTCCCAGTCCCGCTGTCGCTTCCTCCGGCGGCGCCTCCGTCGGATAGGCAAAGCGCACCTGCTCGAACTCCACAGCCGGTGCGCCTGCCGGCCCGGCGCCGTCCCTCCCTCGCCGCCAATCCTCCCCAACAGCAGCTGCCGGCGTCTCGACCAGGCGGCTCTCCGTCGCAAACAGCTCCTGTATGCGCGCGATGCCGGCCCCCGCGCGCTGGAACTGCTCGAACTCCTGCGCGATGCGTTCAATCGGCCCTGTAATCAAATTGCTATAGTGAAAGATGAGATAGACCGTGCCGATGGTGAGCGCGCCACTGAAATAAAGAGACGCGCCGAGCACAAAGGAGATGGCGGCCCCAATAGAAAACAGAAACCAGGCGATGTTGATCATCGAGAATCCCAGCAGCTCCGCCCGTATCGTCGTCTGCCAGAACGTGCGCAGGAGCTGATGGAAACGGAAGAGCGTGAACACGCGCGCATTGCTCGCTCGGATGTCCTCGGTGCCGGCCAGCCGCTCTTCGACAAAACCGAAGAAGCGGGCGCTCGCCTCGCGCGAGCGCTGCCAGTGCGGCACCGCCAGATTGCGCAGCCGCCCCAACACCAGCAGCGTGACAACAACAAAGACCCCGAACGCCCCCCCAACCCGCAGATCTTCGCGCAGCAGAACCACCAGCACCCCGATCAGCAGGAGGCCGTTGCCGAAAAGCTGCACCACCAGTTGCGCGAAGAAACGCGTCAGCGCGTTGATGTCGCCGTCAATGCGCTCGATCATTTCGCCCGGCGTATGCTGCTGATGAAACGTGAGATCCAGGCGCAGACAGTGCCGGGCCAGGTCGCGGCGCAGCGCATTGGTCGCCCGCCACCCTACATTCTCCGCCAGAACAGTGCTGCTCACCGCCGCCACCTGTTGGACGGCGGCAATGCCGATGAACAGCAGCGCCAGGCGCGTAAGGAGCGCCATCGAATCCCCGGCCAGCGCCGAATCCAGAAAACGACGCATGATCAAGGGGTTGATCAATTGCAGGAGAATATTGATGCAGAGGATCAGCAGAAGAAGCAGCGTCTGCCCCAACTGCGGGCGCAGATAGCGCACGAGCAGACGCCAATATACCTGTAGAGACGGACGCATCGCGTGCCTCCTGGGGGAAACAGAGGAGCGTCAGAGCAGTTTTCGATCTGTGATCCGAACGTGTTTCGCCCGCAGCTTCAGGCAGAGGAAGCGTTGCAGGCATTCCGCAACGCGGTCAGGTTTTCATCAACGCTTTTGCTGGCGTTGAAGACGGCGCTGCCGGCAACAATGACATTGGCCCCGTTGCGCAGCACGTCCCGGACATTGCCGACACCAATGCCGCCGTCCACTTCCAGATCGCAGGTAGGGTTGAACTCATCCAGCAGCTTGCGCGTGCGCCGCAGCTTGCTGGTCATGGTCTGGATAAAGCGTTGACCGCCGAAACCGGGATTGACACTCATCACCAACACCTGATCGACAAAGGGCGCGATCTCGCGAATACACTCGATCGGTGTAGAAGGATTCAGAGCCACGCCAACCTGGCATCCCAGATCGACGATCTGCTGTACGGCCCGATGCAAATGAAGACACGCTTCCACATGGATGGTGATGATATTGGCGCCGGCATTGGCGAATGCATCCAAATGCCGCTCCGGCTCTTCGATCATCAGGTGTACGTCCAGGGGCAACTGCGTGATCCGGTTGGCCGCCTCCACCACGAGCGGCCCAAATGTGATATTGGGCACAAATCGCCCATCCATTACATCCAGATGGAGCAGGTCGGCGCCGCCCTGTTCTGCCGCCTGAATCTGCTCTTGCAAACGACCGAAATCAGCAGTAAGAATTGATGGGGCTAGTTTGACCGCATGCGCCACCATCGCAAGCACCTCCTCAATTTATGTCAAGAGTGGATTGGGCTTCGGCAGCGGATGCGGCACTGCGGCTGCCAGGACCCCCTGCGATCGTATCTTCACGTTCTTTGGCCGCGCCCATCACCTGAATCAGTTCACTGATATCGTCCAGCGTTATCAGTCCCAGAAACTGTCCCTCATCCTGGACAATAATGACCCGACTCCGCGACTCCAACATTTTTTCCCATATGTCAGCCAGGGACGTTTCGGCGTCGGTAACCGGCACCCGCGCGTGTGGAATCATCACATCGACGATTCGCCCTTCCTGCCCTTGTCCGCGCAGCGTTGCCACCAGTCGCGGACGGGTGAGGACGCCGACCAGATTATGGCCCAGGTCGTACACCGGAAAATCTCCCTGGTAGGAGGTCATAATATAGTTAACCGCCCGGCTGATCGGCTCACTGGTATAGAGTACGTGCGCGTCTTTGTTCACAGCTTGCCGGGCGCTGAAGTCGTTCAAAATATAACGGCTCTGTACTGCCTCCAACTCACCGCGACCGCCAACATAGACGAAAAAAGCGATCAACAGGAGAAAGATATCACCGCCAAAGATGCCCCAGATTGCGAACAATATCGCCATTCCCCGCCCAACCAGAACGGCAATTCGCGTTGCCGGGATATACTGCAGACGCAACGCCAGCAGGGCGCGCAGGATGCGTCCGCCATCCATCGGGAAGGCCGGCAACAGATTGAAAATACCGAGCAGGAGATTGGTGCCCGCCAGAGTAAGCAACAGACCGGCCAGGCTCATTGACTGCGCCGCGCGCATCAGCGCCGGAACTATCATCCAAATCGTGCCGGCGCGCATACTCATCGACACAACCAGCAGTGCGACCGGCAGCAGCAATGCCGCCAGCACGAAGTTGACGGCCGGGCCGGCAATCGCGATTAGAAACTCTTGCAACGGTTTGCGGGGCATGCGCTCCAACTGGGCCACCCCGCCGATAGGTAACAGTGTGATGTGCGGCACATTGATGCCGAAATATCTCGCCGTGACGGCGTGGCCGAATTCATGCAAAACCACACAGACGAAAAGCAGGAGAATAACGATCACGCCGTAAATTGCGCCGGTCAGCACATTGCTGGCGTTGCGGCTGAAGAGAAACGCGCCATAGAAGAGAATCAGGACAAAGGACCAGTGGACCTGGATATCAATGCCCCAGAATCGGGCGATCTTCAATGAGCTATCCATCTGTATGCCTCTCTTCATCGGCCCCTTCCCGCGCTCGTTGGCGCCAGCCTACCCCTTTACGGCGGGCCGCCTGCCCTCGATACGACTGGCCAGGCGGCTGTGTGTCATTCTACGCCGCCACTCAACTGCCGAACAGGTCGTCCGGTTCGCCCTGGTTGCAGGCCGAGCATGGACACGATGCCCGCAAAGAGGAAAAGCCGTAGATGCCGTTGCCGTGGCCGTCGGCCCACGTAAAGCGGATGGCGTAGTTGCCCACCAACTCTGCGCTGCCGACCTTTTGGTCGGGCGGCGGACCGACGGCCAGCCGCAGTGGGTCAGCCTCGGCCTGGCGTCTGTCCTCCCGGCAGGAGGCGCACGGACAGACGCTGCGCATCCAGGCCAGACGGTATTCGCTGCGATGCCCATCCGCCCAAACAATTATGAGGTCGCCGGCTGACCGGTCGACGGTCAGGTCGGTCGGCTGGCAGACTTCCCGTGACTGCGTCAAGCTCATGAGCTACTTCCAGTTCTGCTCATCAGAGCCTCCATCAGCTCTATCGGCAATGGGAAGATAATCGTGCTGTTGTGTTCGGCGCTGATCTCCGACAGGGTCTGCAAGTAGCGCAACTGCAGCGAGCCGGCCTGAGTGGCCATGACCCCGGCCGCCTCGGCCAGCTTCTCGGAAGCCTGCAATTCGCCCTCAGCGTGGATAATCTTGGCGCGTTTTTCGCGCTCCGCCTCGGCCTGACGAGCCATGGCCCGTTGCATCGACTGCGGAAGTTCCACATCCTTCACTTCGACGACGCTGACCTTTACGCCCCACGGCTCGGTCTGCTCATCTATGATCTGCTGAAGCTGCTGGTTGATCTGATCCCGCTCGGACAGCAGTTCATCCAGCTCACTCTGCCCCAGAACGGAGCGCAGAGTTGTTTGGGCTATCTGCTGCGTCGCCACAAGATAGTTGGCCACGTTAATGACCGCATCCTGCGGGGACAACACCCGAAAATAGCAGACGGCATTGACTTTGACAGTCACATTGTCTTTGGTAATCGCCTCCTGTGTCGGCACGTCCAGGGTGACGACCCGCAGGTCCACCGGCCGCATCTGATCGACGAGTGGGATTAACCAGAACAGGCCGGGCCCTTTGGCGCCCGTAACCCGCCCCAAACGGAAAATGACGCCCCGCTCGTACTCTTTGACAATGCGCAAAGATGCTCGCAACAGCCACACCAGCAGCAGAGCGGCGATGATGTAAATCGGCACGTTTGTGAGTAGGCCATCCATTTGTAGGCTCCTGTCGACAATTCACGCGTTGGCGTGATGGCGTCCCGACTATCATTATATCTCTTACCACACAAGGCGGCAACTGATCTGGAACGATCCTCCTTTTTGGTCTGTATTCGGGCATCTTTCTCAAATTGAAGGGGTGGTTCATGCGTTGCCGCTTCGCCAGAAGAGGTTTACAATGGGTATCTGCTCGCTTGATTTTGCTAGTTTCGGATATCCCCGGCACCCGCGCCCGGCCGACGAGTTCCGCCGCCGTCAACCCAAATTCCGGGCATATCCCTTTATGCGCGCGAATTGACGCAGCCCCATACAGTCGATATTATTTACGGGGAGATGCGCGCGTGAGGCGCTTGATGATACCCGCAGAGGAAAATGGTTATGGCTGAAGATCCTCGCCCAAAACTGTCGGGGAAATGGCTGCGAATTGTGATCGCCGCGGCCGCACTGGCAATCATCGTCGTTGTCGCTTTCATCGGCAGCGTACTCCTGTTTGGCTCAGGTACGTCAAACGTCTCTTTCCCCTGGTTGAATTTTGGGGGCGGCCCGAATGGCGGCGTCGAAGCGGTGGCGACAGAGCCGGTCGCCGCCTCAACGCCGCAAGTGGTCGCCACATTCACGCCAGCGCCCCAACACACGCCAACCGACGCACCCACGCCAATGCCGACGGACACGCCGACACCCGCGTACCCGGAGGCGGTCGTATCCACCGAGACCTTGAACCTGCGGGCCGGGCCTGGTACAGTTTATGGCATTGTCGGCCAGGTGCTGGCAGGGCAGCGATTCCGCATCACCGGCCGCAACGAGGTCGGCGACTGGTTGCAGATCTGCTGCCCGGCGGGCGCGAACAGAGAGAGCTGGATCAGCGCCGACTTCGCGCAGAGTAACCGGTCGGTTTCGAGCCTGCCTGTCGCCCAGGCCCCGCCGACGCCGTCGCCAACAGCGACGATTGACGCGCCCGAGATCGACGAGGTCAACCTCAGCCTGCCGGCCCCGGGCGGATTTGCTTCGCCCAGTAGCACGAATCCACTGACGGGTCAACCCTTGGCGCCCTCACGCTTGGGGTTGCGTCCGGTCGTTGTCTGTATCAACAACGATATCGCCGCCCGTCCGCAGTTTGGTATCAGCCAGGCCGATGTGATGTATGAATTTCTGATGGAAGGGTTCAGCCTGACACGGTTCAGCGGGGTTTACTACGGCGCCGACAGCGAGGAGATCGGGCCAGTGCGCAGCGCCCGCCTGATCAACTACTATATGGGCGCGCTGTATGACGCGGGCGTGTACTGCTCCGGGGCCAGCGACGGCGTCCGCTATCAACTCAAGAACAACAATTCACTCTTCCCATATCTGGACCTGGATCTGGACGATCCGGAGAGTACCCGTTACGCCCGCTCCGTTGGCAACGACTATCGCACGCGCCTGCGTACCAGCAGCGAGATGCTGCGCCTCTGGCTGGCAGATTGGGCCGTCGAGCGGGCGCCGTCGCTGCAGGGATTTACCTTCGGCGGCCCAGCTGCCGGCGGGTCATCCGCCACCTTGATCGAGATCCCTTATCCTTCTGTCACGGCCAGCCAGGTGGCCTATCGTTACGATGCCGGCAACGGGCGCTATCTGCGCTCTTTGGGGGGCGCTGCGCATCGGGACAGTAACAACGGCCAGCAGATCGCGGTCGAAAATGTCATCGTCCAATACATTCCGCACAATCCTGTGAATATCGTGGAAGACGCCTACGGCAACCTGAGCCTCCTTGTCGAGCCTTTCGGCGCCGGGAGGGCCATTGTCTTCCGCGACGGTCTCGCCTTTGAAGGAACCTGGCGCAACGACAGGGGTGGGGAGTTGCCCCGTTTCTTCGCGGCCGACGGCACTGAAATTCCCTTGAAAGCAGGTCGGTCGTGGATCAGCGTCGTGCCGCTGACATACGAGATCGCGTATCAGTAAACCTCGCACGGCGCCGCATCGCACCGCGCCGCATCACACCGCGCCGCATCACATTGCACCGCAAGCCAAAGCATCGCAAGCCAAAGCGTCGAAAGTTCGGCTTCCCGGCGGCAGAGGCTCAGTCTAAGTCATAGCTATGCAGCATATATGTTTCCCGGCTGGAGAGACCCAGAGCGGTCAGGAAGCTCAGGCCGGCGCGGGCGGTTGATGGCAGCGGCCCCGCCGTCACCGTCTGCCAGCCGTTCTCCGGAGCGGCCGACAGCATCTGCTGCCACAACTGTCTGCCGATACCCCGCCGCCGATACTCGGGATCGACCCCCATAAACAGGATACGCACCGAGCGCGGCTGCCGCAGCTCAAGCAGCTGCAACAGCAAGCGCCCCAGCAGCGATCGCCCGCCATGGCTGCGGCGCAGGGGGCCGCTGCCGTCCGGCTGCGCCAGCAGATAGCCCACCGGTCTGCCATCGACCTCCGCCCTCCATGCCAGCGCCGGACGACGCAGAATCCACCACAGCAGGAACTGTGCCTCCGGCCCATCCGGCAGTGGGAACCCTGCCCAGATAGGCATGGTCTGGCTGAATAGAGGCAGCAGATCAGAAGTCAACTGGTTCGGGTCCAGGGGATGAATAACCGCCGGGCCGGGAGCCGGCTTCTCCCTGTATGCGCCCGGTTCGACCGCAAAAAGCAGACTGCGGCCCAACGGACGGCAGACGGTCGTAAACAGCTCTGGTACATAGGGTGGGGCATAGGGTGCGTGCAATGGCGGCAGGCGGTGAAAATAGTTTTGCAGGACGCCTGTGCCCAGGTAGGGAGACAGCCCGACAGGCAGAATCAGACGGCGAATTCCCTCATGCCCAACCTGCTCCCGCACCGCGTTCAGAAGCCGCTCCAGGCTCTCCCGGCTATTGGCGGCGTGCAGCATAGTCAGATGCGCCGTGTTGTCCGTGCGGCGGGGGTCGATCAAGACAATCGCGGCGGCAACCGGTTCCTCCATCAGCACGCCTTGATTGATGTTCGGGAATGGCTGATCGCCGACATGGGTCTGCCGGCGGCGCGGCAGAGCTTCGACGACGATAAAGCGTGGCCGGCTTCGTTCCACGTGGGCAGATTGGCTTGACACGACCGCCTGCCGCAGCCGGTTCCAAGCCGGCGGCGTCCAGCGGGGGTCATCGGCGTAGATGCGCCACCATTTGCGTAGAAAACCTACGCGATCCCAGTATCCGTCGGCTGAATCAACTCGAAAATTGAAATATTGAGCCATAACTGATGCCATCAAAGCCCGGCGAATGGGGAAAACCATGGGGATAACCCCATCCATTTCGGGATAACTGCTGCAATTATGCGGATAACTCTACTGTTCGCCTACGAACAGAATTTGATCTCTATACTTGCCCCGGAATTTCCAGGCGTATCCATCCCGTACACATAGTATGAATTCGCCTATATTGAATGCTTTCCTGCTTCGAGCACTATATATTGTGTCAAGCAGGCTTTCTTTGATTGTTTCACGGGCTGTTTGTGCGATGATATATACCTTGAATGCGATTGTCTGCCACTGCCAGTTTTGATACACTACTCATTCATACGAGTGTAGCTAAAGAGGCATAGCAGGGGTTCGATTGCTACCGACGCCAGCGGTCCGGGCAGCAGGAGGCAATCGGATAGGCCGGCATCTGCACAACGGTTACCCCCACCAACAGCCAAGCTGAACCGTGTGCGGTCTTGAATGCCTCTGGCCCACCCTTCCGGCTGTTTTCTGCATCTGCCTGATCAGTGTTCCCTTGTGTTTCGTCCCCTGTTCCCCCCAGGAGTTTGAGGAGGAGTTGATTTGACTACAGACTGGCAATCCGTTTCCTCATTGCGCCGCAGCGGCAACCCAATGTACGATCGCGCCAAGCCGGGTTCGCCGCGGTCGCCGGAGACCCCGGCGGGAGATGAGGAGGCGGCAGAACAACCCGAAGCACAGACGGGAGCAGCCGCCACTGAAGATCAGCTTCAGCCAGTCGATGACGATCTGAATCCCGAAGAAATCTGGCAAAAAACGCTGCACGAACTGGCGTTGCAGATGCCAGCGACTACGTTTGAGACGTGGGTGCGAGACACGTCGATCATCGGCTACGCCGACGGCGAATTTATCGTCGGCGCGCCGCATGCCTACGCGCGAGATTGGCTGCAGAACCGTTTGCGCAATAAGATCAAAGACATTCTGAACCAGTTGACTCATCGTTCAGTACAGGTGATTTTCGAAGTGCGCCCCCAACCGCAGAAGCAGTCTGATCCGACCGGGTCGGCGCCCCTTTATGCGGATATGCCACAGGCGTCTGAAGCGACGCCGACGTCGGCCGATGTCGGCTCAGGCGGCGCTGGCAGCGGCGACTCTGCCGCCGTGCGCCGGACTCCCGCAGCGGTCAATCGTGCGTCGACCAGGGGGTCTCGCCACCGCGAGTTGGTTCGGAGCCCCGATGACGGAGCCAGGCCGGACGTGGCGCTTCAAAGCGGCGCTTTCAACCCTCGCTACAACTTCGACACATTTGTCGTTGGCAACCACAACCGCTTGGCCCACGCCGCGGCCCAGTCGATTGTGGAGCAGCCCGGCCATCGTTTTAACCCGCTTTTTGTGTATGGGGGTGTTGGTTTGGGGAAGACACATCTTCTCCACGCGATTGGCCACGCCATGACCACGCAGGGAATGCAGGTCCTTTACTGTTCGTCGGAACAGTTTACAAATGACCTCATCAGCGCCATTCGCCAGCAGAACACCGAAGAGTATCGCAACAAGTATCGGCAGGTGGATCTCCTTCTGATAGATGATATTCAGTTTATCGGCGGTAAGGAAAGTACGCAAGAGGAATTCTTCCACACATTTAATCATCTCCATGCCGGCGGCCGTCAGGTGGTGATCAGCAGTGATCGACCACCGAAGGAGATCGCGACCCTGGAGGCCCGATTGCGAAGCCGCTTTGAAGGCGGGTTGCAGGCCGATATCTCGCAGCCGGATCTGGAAACGCGCGTCGCCATTTTGCAATCGAAGGCCCAGTCGATCAATCATGCCGTGTCGACCGATGTGCTGATGCTGATCGCAGAACGGGTGGAGAGCAACATCCGCGAGTTGGAAGGTGCGCTCAATCGTCTGATCATTCAGGCCCCTTTTCACGATAGTCAGCTGGACCGGTCCGTGGCCGAGCGAATTCTGGACACGCTTGTACCCCAGCGAAGGCCTCGCGAAGCCGCCAGCGTCGTCCAGATCGTTGCCAGGCATTACAATCTGACCGAGGAGGCCCTGCTCGGGCGGTCCCGCACAAAGGAGATCGCCAACGCTCGTCAATTGGCAATGTATCTGCTGCGAGAAGAGAATGGTCTGTCGCTAATCAATATCGGTGATCTTCTGGGCGGGCGGGATCACAGCACGGTTCGCCACGGCGTTGAGAAAGTAGCCCAGGACATTGAGCGCGATGAAGCGGTTCGACGAGAAGTTGTGGCCTTGCGGGAGAAGATATACGAGCCGCCCGGGTCATAAAGATCGGGTCACTGCAAGTGCTGATGCGAATGTCTGCCGGGGGATCTGCGCTCAGTGAACCGCGCCGCCCCCACAAGCCGGGCAGGGCAACGCTTTTCGATCGATATCGGCGCCGTCTGACAGAGATTCTCCGCCCACCGAACTTGGAGAGCAACGCCCGCTTTTTTTGGGGCGCTTGCATACTCCTTGCACATACAGTACACTTAGAATCAGAAACATCTCTCTACCACCTAGTAGCCAAGCCTTTCATTTGGTTGCCACCATCTTCTGCTGCCACGTGGCAGCAGTAAGGTGACTCGACTGTCGGCCGATCGCAGTTGCGGCGTAGTGGTAGCAATCATTTCGGGAATCTCTACTCGGCGGTAGGCCGGTAGAGCATTGGAGTATACGATGACGAATAACGGTCGTCAGAAAGCATTGGATACAACTCTCGCCACCCTGAACAAACGCTATGGCGAAGGGATCATCATGAAGCTGGGGGATGCAACCCGGCTGGACGTGGCGGCGATACCGACGGGCAGTCTGAGCCTGGACATAGCGCTGGGCGTGGGAGGCATCCCGCGTGGGCGCATCATCGAAGTGTATGGGCCAGAGAGCTCGGGCAAGACGACACTGTGCCTGCATGCGATTGCGGAATCGCAGCGCCTGGGAGGCGTGTGCGGCTTTGTGGATGTGGAGCATGCGCTCGACCCGAGCTATGCGCGCAAGATCGGGGTGGATGTGGAGGACCTGTATATATCGCAGCCGGATACGGGCGAACAGGCGCTGGAGATTGCAGAGGCACTGGTGCGTTCGGGGGCGATGGATGTGGTGGTGGTGGACAGTGTGGCGGCATTGGTGCCGCGTGCCGAGATCGAAGGGGAGATGGGCGACAGTCACATGGGATTGCAGGCGCGGCTGATGAGCCAGGCGTTGCGCAAGCTGGTGGGCGCAGTGAAGACGACCGACACCAGCCTGGTCTTCACCAACCAGTTGCGGCAGAAGATCGGCGTAATGTTTGGCAATCCGGAGACGACGTCGGGCGGTATGGCGCTGAAGTTCTATGCGAGTGTGCGGATGGATATACGGCGGATACAGTCGATCAAACAGGGGAGTGACGTGATCGGCAACCGCACGCGGGTGACGGTGCGCAAGAACAAGGTGGCTGCACCGTTCAAAGTGGCGGAATTCGACATCATGTACAACGAGGGCGTCAGCACGCAGGGAGACCTGTTGGACCTGGGCGTCGAGTTCGACATCATCGAAAAGCGGGGTGCATTCTATCGCTATAGTGATGATCTGCTCGGACAGGGGCGTGAAGCCGCGAAGAAGCATCTGCGCGAGAATTCGGAGAAAGCTTCAGAGATCGACAGGATCATCAGGGAACGAACAGGGCTGCCAGCACGGTCGAGTGCAGAAAAGGTTGTGTCCTGACGAAATCTTTGTACAAGATAACATGCCAAGCGTAGTTTGTATGCACTGAACTTATCTTTCTTATCATTCTTTGTGCAAACATACGCAGGAGTTTACATAATACCGAGAGGCCTCAATCATCGCACGTGTTGCCAAAAATGAAAACGCTCACCACAGCGCTCTCAAATTGGATGCGATTTTGTGCTGACACACGACCGCCAAAAGCCAGGACAGCAACCAGAACACATTTATTCCATTATCAGGGCATGCCCTTGGTCGCTGACATAACTGAACAGATAATTTTGGCAGACGTTCGTTTCGCTGTTGATCGCCGCTAACAGCGCGATCGTCTTAGCGAGTGTTGATGTAGAACCAGCTGTTGACACGAATAAATAGATTCACTGACAACCACCCACCGCAACCTTCCCCTGTGTGTGATGGGGGGCAAGCCGATTTTGAATCGGTGAGTTGTGTAATGCAACAGCAGGTATCCATATAAAATCGCCCCTATCGAGGCGCAATGCTGAACTGATGCGTCTTCTTTTGGTATAGTCTGATCTGTGACGAGAGCTCAGGCGATACCATTATGGGACTTTCAAGTCGCTGTGGTTTGCCGCCACGGCGACTTTTTTTTATCGAGCCGATTATGACAGGCAGAACGATCACAGCGATGCGTTTTCAGAAAAGGGACAAGGAGCGAGTCAATCTCTTTCTGGACAGCGAATATGCATTTCCGTTGCCGGCGGTTGATGCCGCCCAACTGAGGATTGGCCAGCAGCTCAGTGAGCAGGAGATTGAGGAGTTAAAGGCCGTTGATCTGCGCAGCCGCGGCTACAACAAGGCACTGCGTTTTTTGGCAGTGCGTCCCCGCAGCCGAGTGGAGGTGCAGCGCAATCTCCAGGCGTACCGGCCGCGGGACGGGCGGCGGCTGAGCGCAACGCAGATCGAATGGATCATCGCGAAGCTGCAAGAGAGAAAGTATCTCGATGATCAGGAATTCGCCCGCTATTGGGTGGAACAGCGTAATCAATTTCGACCCGTTGCACCCAGGGCATTGCAATACGAGTTGCGCCAAAAGGGTGTCAATGAAAGCGTTGCTCAGGATATCATTGACGAACTGAGTGACGCGGCTTCGGCCTGTGAAGCTGCTGCCCGCAGCCGTCTGTACAGGTGGCAAGGGGAGACCGATCCGAATCAGTTTCGCAGGAAGTTGGGGGGCTTTTTGCAGCGCCGCGGTTTTGATTGGAATGTGGCCAAGGACGTGATCGACCTTATCTGGCGAGAGTTGGAGGAGGCGCGCGAGTTGCCCGATGCTACCCCAAAGGAGCGGTGGGACGGGTAACCTGGACGGCTCGGCCACTGAAACGATAATGATCACTGAAACGACAATGAACACACAAAGGTTCAGGCCTATGAAGGGAAGGATACTACTGTATCCAACCGGCGCAACCATGGCTGTTTCTGGTTGCACGCATCCAAACCAAGGGGTTCGGAGATGGAATTATTAGTCGTAGTTGCTATTGTTGTCGCTGCCCTGCTTGCTGCCATCATAGTCGGGTATCTGGTATATCTCGCTTATCGACGCGGATTGGCTTCGGGCGAGCTTCAGGAGAAGGAGCGGCAGGAACTCGCTGTGCAGAGCGCGGAGGCACAGGCAACCCAGATTCTTACGGAAGCCGAGGCAGAGATTAAACGCCAGCAGTTGGCGCTGAAAGAAGACGAAGTTCGGATACGGAACGAACTGGATGCCACACGCACGAGCCAGCGCAAAGATCTGGACCGTATAGATAGCCGGCTTCGCAATCGTCAGGAGCAGATCGATAAACGGGTCGATCAGATTGAAAATCGCGAACGCAAGCTGAACCAGAGGGAAAGCGGTCTCGACAAACGGACGACAGACCTGGAGGCCGCGGAGGAGCAGCGCAATGAAGAGTTGCAGCGCGTGGCCCACATGACCCAGGAAGAAGCCAGACAGAAGTTGCTCCAGGAAGCAGAGAAAAATTCGCGACAGGAGCTTGCACGCACAATTCGTCAGGTTGAGGCGGAGACCCAGGAGACCGCCGAACGCCGTGCCAGAGAGATCATCACGCTGTCCGTAGAACGGATCGCCAGCGAGCATGTCACCGAATATTCCGTCAGCGCCGTCAACCTGCCATCCGATGAGATGAAGGGGCGAATCATTGGGCGGCAGGGGCGAAACATTCGCGCCATCGAACAGGCGACAGGTGTCGACCTGGTTGTGGATGACACACCGGAAGCGATCCTGATCAGCAGCTTCGACCCGGTGCGGCGCGAAGTTGCCCGTATCTCTCTCAGCAAACTGGTCTCCGATGGCCGCATTCATCCCGCTCGCATCGAGAAAGAGGTGGAGAAGGCGCAACAGGAAGTGAATCAGGTCATTCAGGAGGCTGGGGAGCAGGCTCTGATTGAGACCAATACGCAGGGGCTGCACAGAGAGATTCAGAAGCTGCTGGGTCGCCTGAAATTCCGTACCAGCTACGGACAAAATCAGTATTACCACGCGATCGAGACCGCGCATCTGGCAGCGGTGATGGCCGAAGAGCTACACGCAGATGTGAAGACAAGCCGTCTGGGGGGGCTGCTGCATGACCTTGGCAAGGCGGTCAGCCATGAAATCGACGGCCCGCACGCCATCGTCGGCGGTGAAATCGCCAAGCGCTACGGGCTCAATGCCAAAATCGTCAACTGCATTGCCAGCCATCATGGCGAGGTCGAGCCGGAATCGATCGAAGCCATAATTGTGGCGGCGGCAGACGCAATTAGCGGCGCACGGCCCGGTGCGCGTCGAGAGAGCCTCGAGGCGTATATTAAACGGGTGACGGCCCTTGAAGATATTGCCAACAGCTTTGAGGGGGTGAATCAGACATTCGCCATTCAGGCCGGCCGCGAGATCCGGGTGATCGTGCAGCCGGATGAAATCGACGATCTGCAAGTAATCGAACTGGGGAAAAACATAGCCAGTAAGATCGAAGACAACCTGGAATATCCGGGACAGATTCGCGTTACGGTCATCCGCGAAACCCGCTCTGTTGCCCATGCAACCTAGCGAGTATTCTGACATGGCTGCACGCATGGCATAGTCGTACTGACTGTGCCATGCCAATTACAGTGCCATGACGATTGAAGGGGTTGCCTGCGGCAGGGCGGCCTCTTACCGAGTCCGCTCCCGCTCTGGCGGGGGAGGTCGGATGCGTCTGCTTTCCCCGACGAGCCGTGCAGGCGGCGTCCTATTCCTCGCCTGCGCGCCTTTTGACGGTGCAGCCGCCGCAGGTGCCGCAGCCGCCGTCCTTCTCTTTCTTCCCTGAAATCAGTTCTGACAGTTCGAATTCGGCCAGGACGTTATTTTCAAGCAGAACGGTGACACTTTCCTTAAGCGGGTGTAGGTGCCGGATCCGTCCCTTGCCCTGGTGCGTCGTTACTTCTGATCCGACTTTCGGCATCTTCTTGTTTGCCTTCTTGTAGATCGGATCTTCATAAGAGAGGCAACAGAGCAGTCTGCCGCAGACGCCGCTGATCTCGTCCTGATTGAGGGGCAACTGCTGATTCTTCGCCTGGCGAATGCTCACCGAGGCAAACTCGCGCAGCCAACTGGTGCAACAGAGTTGGCGGCCGCATTTACCCACGCCGTCCAACAACTTGGCCTCGTCGCGCACGCCAATCTGGCGCATTTCGATGCGCGTGTGAAAAGTGCGGGCCAGATCGCGTACAAGCGCGCGAAAATCAATCCGTTGCTCCGCGGCGAAGTAGACGGTCAGCCTGCCGCCCTCGTAGTTGTATTCACAACGATGCACCTTGATTTCTAATTTGTGCGCCCGCGCCTTCTCGCGACAGACGGCCACCGCCTCGGTTTGCTTCTCTTTCCACTGATCTTTCTGCAAGAGATCCCATGGTGTTGCCCGGCGGATCACCCGTTTCATCTCGCCGACGATTTCGTTGTCAGCAACGTTGTGAGGCGCCTGAACGATCTGCACCATATCTCGGCCTTTGACCGTATCTACGATTACATAATCTTTTGGAACCAGATCCAAGTGGTGAACCGGATCGAAAAAATATATCTTTGTAACGGGCTTGAACTGAGCTCCGACTACGATGGGCATAATAGATTCTCCATTATCGTTTCCGCAGAGGGCATTGCACCCGGCCGCCGGCGAGCGTGCCGTAGTACACCTGGTCAGGCGTGCGGGCGCGGCATCTGCAACATAAGCACGTCCAGCGCCAGCCCAGCATTAACCGTATGCCTCAGGTAGCCTTCAATACGGCTCAACGTGTGTAGGTAGGCCTGGACATCGATGGGACGGAAGTCGCCGGCCGTTTGCGCGAGCGTGTCCAGCAGGTCAACGTTGGCGCACTGCTCCAGACAGCCGGACTGGGCCAGCATTACATCGCGCCACCAGCTTGTCCAGAGGGCAAGCAGCGTAAACAGTCGCGTCTGGCCGCGCGCGGCTGCGAGCTTCTGTGCAAAAGCAAGACGTGTGACGCGACTGCTGCGACTGAGTTCCTGTAACTCCGTCAACCGCTGGCTTCTTTCCGCCAGCGGTTCCGGTTGGTTGATCTGGTCAACGGCCCATCCCAGGCAGCCGTTTGCCAGACGAGCCAGCAGTGCCGCCTGCTGCGGCGACGCCCCCCAGCGTGTGTGCAGCGCGTCTTCCATAATTTGCTCCCCAAGCGGCCGCAACGCCAGAACCTGGCAGCGGCTGACAATGGTTGGCAAGAGAGCGGACTTGTCCTGGGCGGTCAGACAGAGGACCACGTGCGGCGGCGGCTCTTCCAGCGTTTTCAGGAGTTTATTGGCGAAGCTGATGTGAGCTCTGTGCGCGTCCTGAATCAGGAAGACTTTGTAGCGCCCCTCCATGGGGTGCAGCAACGCCTGCCGGATGATATCGGCCGCCTGTTCAGCGCGATGAAGACCATTCTCTCTGTCCGGCTGACCGTGGCGGTCGGTCGGCGGCAGCAGCATGAAATCGGGATGATTGCCGGACTGCAAGAGACGGCATGAGCG
Organism: Caldilineaceae bacterium; assembly: GCA_963662575.1. GTDB lineage: Bacteria > Chloroflexota > Anaerolineae > Caldilineales > Caldilineaceae > Bin5. The sequence goes on along the minus strand of OY759723.1, from coordinate 1,201,555 downwards.
GCAGTTGGCGCAGGCACGGCCAGCGACTGCATTTGTGCACAGAAGCGACTGGGCAAAGCTGCGGACCAGGGTTGACTTGCCCAGCTGGGCTGGGCCCACAAACAGATAGGCATGGCGCAGCGTGTCATGTTGAATGCTATTATGCAACAGGTCGACAGCCCACTGATGGCCTACGACCGGGCCTTCAGGCAATTGTATCTCCCTCTATAGTGCTGTAATAAGACATCGAGGAATTGTATCATAGTGCCCAGGGGGGAACAAGCAGTGTCAAACTTCCGGCCTGCGCCCAAAGTTGCCGGTTGCTGTCTGCCGGGACCCTGATCAAAAAAAGGGGCGCATCCGTTATTGGATGCACCCCTTTGATTGGTCAGGTCGGAAGGTTACTTGATTTCTACAGTTGCCCCTTCGGCCTCCAACTGCGCTTTGGCGTCCTCTGCGACATCCTTTGCCACACCCTGCACCACAGGCGCCGGTGCGCTTTCGACCAACTCCTTGGCCTCTCGCAGACCCAGGCTTGTGACCGCGCGCACAGCTTTAATGACGTTAATTTTCCTGGCTCCGATATCGCCGAGAATCACGTCAAACTCTGTCTGCTCTTCCGCCTCTTCTTCTTCTTCAGCCGCGGCGGCCACGCCGGCCACCGCCACAGATGCGGCGGCGCTGACGCCCCAGGCCTCTTCCAGCATTTTCACCAGTTCAGCGGCTTCCAGAAGAGTTAGTTCGTCCAGTTGTTCTTTGATTGCATTCAGATCTGCCATTTTTAGAGTTCTCCCAATTGTCTGTTTCTGTGAGTTGCCTGTCTCGATTGTCTAACTGTGCTTTCTATGCATGTAGGAGGGGTTGAATCCCTCGGTTGACGCTCAGGCGGCCTCTGCCTGCGCATCGGCGTGCGCTTTGACGACCCGTGCCAGGCTGCCCCCCGGTTCGCTGACGACGCGGGCAATCTGGGTGGCCGGCGCGATAATTGTCGCCAACAGTTTGGCCAGCATCTCTTCGCGCGTGGGTAGTTCGGACAGAGATGCGGCGCTGGTGGCATCCAGAACGTTTTCCTCCAGGATGCCGCCTTTGATTTCAATGACTTCTTCAAGGTCCCGAAGACCGTCCTTCAACGCGGTCACGCCTCTGCCGATATCTTCGCCGACAAATGCGACCGCATTCGGCCCTTCCAACAACTCGTCCAACTCTTCGGTGACGCCCACGTTCGCCAACGCAAGCCGCAGAAGCCGATTTTTCACGACCATATAGGACGTATTCGTTTCTTTGAGATGGGTGCGCAGCCCGTTGATCTGCGTGACGGTGGAGCCGCGATAGTCTGTGAACACGACCGCGGAAGCGTTCTCCAGGTGTGATGAGTACAACGCGACCAGTTCTTCCTTTTTCTCTCGAGTAAGTGCCAATTGACATTCCCCCTTTCTACAGGATTTCTGCGGGAACGCGGCCAATATCGACCTGCGTCCCTTACAATCTCTGATGGGCGTTGCGAACAAAAACGCCCTTGCGATGCAGACAAGGGCGTGGCAAACGACTCCCGCCGGAAAATGGCGGTCGGGTCGCTGTGTTCATCCCTTGGCCGGCTGCGCATTTGAACGCAATTATATTCGCAACGCGAATGCCGGCTGTCTACGGAACTGAGTATCTTATGCGGTTGATAAGTGCCAATTCTACCGTACTGCGCCTGGCAATGGCAAACCGGGCCTATGCCGCCTTAAGCATTGAGGCCGCATTGACATCGACGCGAACCCCCGGCCCCATTGTGCTGGTCAACGTTACTCGCTTCAGATAGATACCCTTCACAGCCGTAGGTCTGGCGGCCATAACCGCTTCCATAATGGAGGTGAAGTTGTCGAGTATCTGCTCGCTGTTGAAGCTCGCTTTGCCGATGGGAACGTGGACATTGCTTGTCTTATCGACGCGAAATTCGACGCGGCCCAGGCGGGTTTCCTGAATGACGCGCGGCAGTTCAGCGGCTTGAACAATTGTGCCGGCTTTGGGGCTGGGCATCAATCCGCGCGGGCCAAGCACGCGACCCAGCCTGCCAACCACCCTCATCATATCCGGTGTGGCGAGAACAACATCAAAATCGAGCCAGCCTCCCTGTATCTCCTTGGCCAGATCTTCGCCGCCGACATGGTCGGCGCCGGCTTCCTCGGCCAGGCTGACGCCATCCGCGCTGGCAAAAACCAGAATGCGCACGACGCGGCCTGTCCCATGCGGAAGGGTTACGACCCCCCGCACCTGCTGGTCGGCGTGGCGGGGGTCAACACCGGTGCTCAGATGCACCTCCACCGTCTCATCGAACTTGGCGGTGGCGCCTGCTCGCATCAGGTCAACGGCTTCCGCGGGCATATATTGCATATGGCGGTCGACCTTGCTGCGGGCGGCGTTGTAACGATTACTATGTCTTGGCATTTTACACTCCTCGTGGTGCAAACGGGGCACTAGCGGGCGCCCCTCCCATCGATGTTTCAGTGATTTCTGCGGGGTCACAAATTAAAGTGCGGATCCCGCCTATTCGACAACCGTAACGCCCATACTGCGGGCGGTGCCCTTCACCATCTGCATCGCGCTGTCTATGGGAATATTGCCCAGATCCTTCAGCTTTATCTCGGCGATTTCCCGCACCTGCTGATTGGTGATCTGTCCCACCATTTCCGTATTGGGGATGCCGCTGCCTTTTTCGACCCCGGCTGCCTTTTTGATCAGTTCGGACGCTGGCGGAGTCTTGGTAATAAATGAAAAGGACTGATCCTGGAAAATCGTGATCTCGACTGGAACAACCTGCCCCATCTGACTTTGTGTGCGCGCGTTATACTCCTTGCAGAAGCCCATGATATTGACACCGTGCGGGCCGAGCGCCGTGCCCACCGGTGGGGCAGGGTTGGCTTTGCCGGCAGGAATCTGCAACTTTACAACCGCTTTGACTTTCTTCGCCATCTCGCCTGCTTCTCCTTTTACGAATCCCGTTCCAATTGAAGGAAGTCCACCTCCACCGGTGTTTCCCGGTTGAAGAAACTTACCATGACACGGGCTTTGCCCTTTTCCGCCTCCAGCGTATCGACGACACCTGTGAATTCAGCAAACGGCCCTTCTATAATTCGGACTCGCTCGCCCACATCGAAGCTGACTTTGACCCGCGGTTCATCCGATTCGATGCGGCTCATGATGTGGCTCACTTCGGTCTGGCTCAAGGGGCTAGGCTTGTTTCCCATACCTACAAAACTGGTCACGCCCGGGGTATTGCGCACCACATACCAGCTGTCCTCATCCATAATCATCTCGATGAGAATATAGCCAGGGAAAACCTGGCGCTCAACCTCACGACGGATACCATCTTTGATCTCGATTTCAGTTTCGGTAGGCACAACTATCTGCAGGATCCGGTCGGTCATGTTCATCGATTCCGCCCGGTGTTCCAGGTTCTTTTTTACTTTGTTTTCCTTGCCCGAATAACTGTGCACCACATACCATTCCGGTTTCGGGCCGGTCGGTTCCTCATCAGTGGCAGCGGACAACTCATCGTCCACAAGCGCGGCAACTGCCTCGTCTTCCTGCGCTTCAGGGTCGGCGCCTGCATTCGTTATATCACCCACAGATTCCTCCTTGCGCGTCACATTTCAAAACCGGCTCTTCCTCTGCATCAGAAGGCGGTTGCGCCAAAGATGCGGTCTAAAATACTTGCAGAAACAGCGTTACCAGATAACTGAAGAATGAGTCTACAGCAAACAGCACAAGCGCGGCGATTGTAGTGACAATCAACACAACGATAGTCAGGCGTGTACCCTCTTCTCGCGTCGGCCAGGTGACCTTGCCAATCTCAGCGCGCGTTTCCTTGAAGTACCGTACAATTGCGTTATCAGTTCTTGGAACAGTTGATGACCGGCTCACGATTGACTCCATTTTGTGCGTGAACACAAGCATATGTTCACAACTCCACAAATCTTACTTGCCCATCCACCTCATGTAGCTTTTTGAGCCTTCTTAGGCGGAAAATGACCACCGAGCGGCTGCTGGTGGTCATTTTCTGACAGGCGAGGCAGGACTTGAACCCGCAACCTGCGGTTTTGGAGACCGCCGCTCTGCCAGTTGAGCTACTCGCCTAAAATGTCCGAAAGCACCGGTTCTCTTTCGGACAAACTCAATTTATCCGAAAGGTTACTCGATTATTTCGGTGATAGCGCCGGCAGCGACGGTGCGGCCACCCTCGCGGATGGCAAAGCGGCTGCCGGTCTCGAGGGCGACAGGCGCAATCAGCTCGACTTCCATCGTCACATTGTCGCCGGGCATCACCATTTCGACGCCGGCCGGCAGGTTGATCGAGCCGGTGATGTCCATGGTGCGGATGTAGAACTGCGGGCGATAGCCCTTGAAGAAGGGAGTGTGACGACCGCCCTCTTCCTTGCGCAACACATAGACCTCGGACTTGAAGCGGGTGTGCGGCATGATGCTGCCGGGCTTGGCCAGCACCTGGCCGCGGTCGACCTCTTCGCGGTCGATGCCGCGCAGCAGACAACCGACATTGTCGCCGGCCTGTCCTTCATCGAGCAGTTTGCGGAACATCTCGACGCCGGTGACCGTGGTCGTGTGCGTGGCTTTGACGCCGACGATCTCGACCTCTTCCATCGGATGGATGACACCGCGCTCGACGCGTCCGGTCACGACGGTGCCGCGGCCCTTGATCGAGAAGACATCCTCAATCGGCATCAGGAACGGTCTGTCGATTTCGCGCGTAGGGGTGGGGATGTACTCATCGACCGCCCGCATCAGTTCCCAGATCGGCTCATACTCGGGCGCATCGGGGTCATCGGAACTGCTCTCGAGCGCATGCAGAGCACTGCCGCGCACAAAGGGGATGTCGTCGCCAGGGAACTCATAGGTGTCGAGCAACTCGCGCAACTCCATCTCCACCAGTTCCAGCAACTCCTCGTCCTCCATCATGTCGACTTTGTTGAGAAACACGACCATGGCCGGCACTTCCACCTGCCGTGCCAGCAGGATGTGTTCGCGGGTCTGGGGCATCGCGCCATCGGGCGCCGCCACCACCAGAATCGCGCCATCCATCTGGGCAGCGCCGGTAATCATGTTCTTGATGTAGTCGGCATGTCCGGGACAGTCCACGTGCGCATAGTGCCGATTTTCGGTCTCGTATTCTACATGCGCAATGGCGATGGTGATGCCGCGTGCTTTCTCTTCCGGCGCATTGTCGATCGCCTCAAACGCACTGAAATCCGCCATCCCTCGCAGCGCCAATACCTTGGTGATCGCCGCCGTCAGCGTCGTCTTGCCGTGATCCACATGTCCGATCGTCCCCACGTTCACATGGGGCTTGGTCCTCTCAAATACTGCCTTCGCCATTCTTTCTCTCCTGACTGTTTCGCATGTCCACTAACTATGAAGAATCAAGCAGCCTCGCAACGAAGCTGAAGAATTTTTCGCTGTATACAGTTGCTCGGGCAATCCTATATCCACCCGCCTGGCGGCCCGCCAGACCGGTGCAAGCGTCGCGGCACGAACAAAAGTTATGCGTTCACAATTGCGTCACTTTTGGGCAGAAGCGCCTTGAACAGTTGTGGCGGCGGCATTGACGCCGCCTCTACAACCCAAACAGTATACGAAATGTCCTGACGGTTGACAAGTCTGGACTCAACTGAAACGGAAAATCTGGCTGCCGCCGCCGCATACAACTTAGGCGTACTCCCGCCGCTGCGCGCCCACGTCCGTCTTTTGCGTGTCAGGCTGATAACTGTCGAACTGCATCGTAAACGTGCCCCGCCCACTGGTGATCGAACGGAGCTTCGTCGCGTACCCGAACATTTCCGCCAGCGGTACGATCGACCGCACCGCGGTTACTTTGTTGTTATGGGGGGTCATGCCTTCGATCTGCCCGCGGCGGCTGGCAAAATCGCCCACGATATCGCCGACAAACTCCTCCGGCACCACCGCTTCAACCATCATGATTGGCTCCAGCAAAACCGGGCTGGCCTTTGTCATGCCCTCTTTGAACGCCATCGAACCGGCTATCTTGAAAGCGATTTCACTGGAATCGACATCATGGTAGCTGCCGTCCACCAGCGCGGCGCGAACATCCACGACCGGGTAACCCGAAATCACGCCGCTTGACATGGATTCTTCGATCCCCTTGCGAACCGCGGAAATGTATTCCCTGGGGACTGCGCCGCCGACGATTTTGTCCTCAAACTCGAAGCCCTTGCCCTCTTCATTCGGTTCCAACTCAATCCAGACATGGCCAAACTGCCCGCGTCCACCGGTCTGACGGACGAACCGTCCTTCTGCCCGGGTCGCCTTTGTGATCGTTTCCCGATACGCGACCTGCGGGCGGCCCTCGTTACACTGCACCCGGAACTCTCTCTTCAGACGGTCGATAATAATCTGCAAGTGCAGCTCGCCCATTCCGCTGATGATCGTCTGCCCCGTCTGATCGTCGTACCGCACCTGAAAGGTCGGGTCTTCTTCGGACAACTTTATCAGGCCGTCGCCCATCTTGTCCTGATCGGCTTTGGACTTCGGCTCAACCGCGATTCCTATCACCGGGGCCGGAAACTCGATCGTCTCCAGCAAAATCTCGTTGTCGCGATTGCTGAGCGTCTCACCTGTCAGGCTCTGTTTGAGGCCGACAATGGCGGCTATGTCGCCGGCGCGGCAAACTTCGATCTCTTCCCGTTTGTCGGCATGCATCTGCAAGAGTCGACCGATTCGTTCTCGCCGGCCTTTGTTGGCGTTGTAGACCATACTTCCCGACGACAATGTGCCCGAATACACTCGGACATAGGCCAGGCGACCGACAAAGGGGTCGGTCACGATCTTGAAGACAAGCGCGGAGAAGGGTTCATCCGGATCGGCGAACCGAATCTTCTCTTCCTCTGTCCTGGGGTCCATGCCAACCACCGGCGGCACGTCCAGCGGGCTGGGCAGATAGCGAACAATTGCATCCAGAAGCGGTTGTACCCCTTTGTTCTTCAGGGCCGACCCGCACAGTATCGGCACGAGTACATTGCCTATGACGGCAGTGCGCAGGGCTCTGATCAGCTGTTCATTGCTGATCTCTTCGCCCTCCAGGTAGAGCATTGTCAGCTCGTCATCGGTTTCGGCGATCCGCTCAATCATGGCGGCGCGCGCCGCCTCCGCCTCAGCTTTCATCTCTTCTGGAATCGGGGCAGTTTCAGGGGTGGCGCCCAATGCGTCGCTGTATCGCAGCGCCTTCATCGTAAAGAGGTCGATGACGCCCTGGAATTTCTCCTCCGCGCCCCATGGCAGTTGAATGGGCAGCGGGTCGGCGCCGAGGCGGTCGACAATCATTCCAACTGTACGATCAAAGTCTGCTCCCACCCGGTCCATCTTATTCACAAAGCAGATGCGAGGCACATGATAAGTGTCTGCCTGCCGCCAGACCGTTTCCGACTGTGGTTCAACACCTGCAACCGCGTCGAAGACGACGACGCCGCCATCGAGGACACGCAAGCTGCGCTGTACTTCGGCGGTAAAGTCGATATGGCCCGGTGTGTCGATGATATTGATCTGGATTTCTTCGCCGCTGCGGCTGTCAACCCAGCTGGCCGTAATCGCGGCCGCGGTAATGGTAATGCCGCGTTCCCGTTCCTGCGCCATCCAGTCTGTGACAGCGGTTCCTTCATGCACTTCGCCCATGCGGTGAATACGACCGGAATAGAACAGAATTCGTTCCGTTGTCGTCGTCTTGCCGGCGTCAATATGGGCAATAATTCCGATATTGCGGATCTTATGTAATGGTACCTGACTCATCAAATTCACCTGATCTTATTTTGGTGGGCAGCGCCGCATCCCTTGCCAGCAGAGGCGCATTGAGCTGACGCGCCCCTTTCAAACGGGGGATACAATCTGCCGCCCTGCAACGTTATATTAGAGTTGTCCGGCGACAACCTAGCCTCCTCGAGCGGCTTGCCGCGACCGCCGGTGCCCCGGGAGAGCGCACTGGCCCCCGACAAGCAGACGGCGCAACCGCCTCACAGGCACCAGAATCCGACGCGCCCCTCTTGAACAGGGACGCAAACAATCTGCTCAAATAGCAGGCTGCTCATCCGGCAGAGTCGAATTCCACTCAGCGAAATGCTGAGCGCAGTGCGACATCATCCTGTGGCTCGAATGCGCCGTGTATAGTTCGGTTCAGAAGAACATCCAAACCCGGTGGGGCTGGATTTCTTCAAAGCTGTGCCCAGCATAGGCGCCGGACACACCAGGAAAAACCAATTTCTCTGCCTGTGCTGCCGCGGCAGGGCTGCCGGGCAGGAACAGCTGCCGCGAAGGCAAGAGTCCTATCGCCTTCTGGCAAAATGGGCAAAGGCTTGATTGGCCTCTGCCATCCGGTGCGTTTCTTCGCGCCTGCGAACGGTCTGTCCTTCGCCGCGCGCCGTGTCCAGAAGTTCATTCGCCAAACGAGCGGCCATATTGCGGCCGCCCCGCCCTCTGGCATTCTGAATCAGCCAGCGCATGGCCAGAGCCTGCCGCCGGTCAGGGCGGATTTCCATTGGCACCTGATAGGTTGCGCCGCCAACACGCTGCGGTTTGACCTCAACCAGCGGAGTGGCGTTCCTGAGCGCCTCTTCGAAGACTTCCAGTGGTGGACGGTTCGTGCGTTCGGCTATGGTATCCAGTGCGGTATAGACAATTCTGGCGGCCAGACTTTTCTTGCCCCGTTCCATCAGATTGTTGATGAATTTGGCCAGCACAACGCTATTATGCCGGGGATCGGGCAAAATTTTACGCTTTTCGGGCCGGTTTCTTCGCGGCATTCTACAACTCCATCCTCATAGTTTGCGTCTGCACGCGTCTCTTGAGCAAGGACGCACACAGCCTGTCCCGCCTGCCAGAGTCGGCGCTTAACGCGGTTTCTTGGTACCGTATTTGCTACGGCTTCGTTTGCGGTCATTGACGCCGGTGCTGTCCAATGCGCCGCGCACGATATGATAACGCACGCCGGGCAGATCTCTGACCCGACCACCGCGTACCAGAACCACACTGTGTTCCTGGAGGTTATGGCCTTCGCCAGGAATATAGGCCGTTACTTCAACGCCATTGGTAAGGCGCACACGGGCTACCTTGCGCAAGGCGGAATTGGGCTTTTTGGGTGTTGTCGTTCGCACCTGTGTACATACGCCCCGCTTTTGGGGGTTGCCTTGCTTGACCCGCTTCGTGCGGCCGGTCAATGTGTTCTGCGTAAAGCGCAAGGCTGGCGCGGTCTCTTTCTTCGGCTTGGTCTTGCGGCCCTTGCGGACCAACTGATTTATCGTCGGCAAATGTTTCCTCCCTAGTGGTCGTCTCAGCCCACGAAAAGACAATTTCTTACTCTACCATAGCCCGGCTGCTGAAGGCAAATCAAGATGGACACAGGGTGCAACCCAAAACGGGCACAAGCTTCTGGCAATCTCCCGACTTTCGCGCCGGATGCGGGCGAGAAACCCGCGATCCCGCAGGCGCCGGCCCGAAACCGGCGACCGCAACCTACCTCGCGTTCGAGCGATGGAGACAGTGGCAGGCGAATTATTCAGATTAATGATACTGAACTATTGCTACGAGCGCGCATTGAGCGCTCAATGAGCGTTGCACGAGAGATCACGAGAGATCACGAGAGATCACGAGAATGAGAACCGGCGCTGGATGAGAATGAGGGGCTTACGGAGACGAACAGAGATCTCAGGACGAATGTCGTGGGGGAAGCCGTACTGTTTCAGACGATTGCCGGTGCGGGGCGCAATGTTCACCCGGTGCCGAGTGCCCAAAGATGGAGTTGACAGCGGTGTCAGGCAGTGGAGGCGTCAGTTAGTGGAGGCGGCAAGACCGGCGATAAAGCGAGAGTGGAAGAGCCGGCGCCTTCCACTCTCGCTTGCAAACTTCAACTGGTTCTTAGCGTAGTATCGACGTTAATCTCTTCGCTGTCCTCGTCCTTCAGGTTGTTGAAGTCGAATTCAACCTCTTCGTCCTCAACACCGCCGCCAAAGCCGGACAGCATCCCCAGCGGGCCGATTCCCATTTCCGCCAAGCCGGAGATTTCGGACAGCTCCAGATCCGGATCGTCCAGGTCGAATTCCAGCTCGCTCAGTCCTTCATCGACCACTTCGTGCTGTTCGGCCAACTGTTCAGCTACCTGCTTCTTCTCTTCTTCCCACATGCGGCGGGTACGGAAGCCGGAGCCGACCGGAATCAGCTTGCCAATAATGACATTCTCCTTGAGGCCCCGCAACTCGTCCCGTTGCCCTTGCACAGCGGCATCGGTGAGGACGCGCGTGGTTTCCTGGAAGCTGGCTGCAGCCAGGAAGCTTTCGGTATTCAAGGCCGCCTTGGTCAACCCCAGCACCACCGGCTCGGCTTTAGCCGGGCGGCGGTCGTGGGCGATAGTCGTGTCGTTTTCGTCCTCGAAGAGGAAGCGGTCCACCAGCTCGCCCGGCAGAAACTCGGTGTCGCCGGTCGCCCGGATCATCACACGCCGCAACAGTTGGCGCAAGATCACCTCGATATGCTTGTCGTGGATGGCAACGCCCTGGCTGCGATATACCTGCTGCACCTGTTCCAACAGGTACAACTGACAGGCTTCCCGGCCCTGAATGCGCAGAATCTCGCGCGGATTCTTTGAGCCTTCGGTCAGTTGCTGGCCAGCACTCACCTCTTCACCTTTCTCCACCCGCAAGCGGGCATTGGCGGGGATATCGGTCTCCCATACCAGGGAGTCTTCTCGTCGGATGACGACTTGCCCGTTTTCGGCGAAGATCTGGCCTTCCATTCCGGCCATGAGTCCCTGCCCATCCCCGTCTCCGTTGCGGGCGATGATCGTATCTTCCTGCACGCGGTCATCGGAATCGACCATCAACTGATAGCCCTCGGGGATGGCGATTTCGCGCCGGTTGAGTTCGGTGCGGCTCACTTTCAGCATGCGCTGATCGCCTTCCCACCAGACATCAGCCTTGCCATCGATTTCGCTGATTACAGCTTCACCTTTGGGGTTCCGCACTTCGAAGAGCTCCTCGACGCGAGGCAAACCCTGGGTGATGTCATCACTGCCGGCCACACCGCCGGTGTGGAAGGTGCGCAGAGTGAGCTGCGTACCTGGCTCGCCGATCGACTGCGCCGCGATAATGCCGACCGCCTCGCCCTGCTCTACGGTTCCCCCTCGGGCCAGGTCGGTGCCATAACATTTCTTGCAGAGGCCAAAGCGAGATTCACAGGTCAGCGGGCTATAGACGAAAGCCCTCTCCACCTCATAGCGCTCTATGGTTGCCAGGGCGGCCTCGTCGATGACGGTATCGCGCACGAGCAGCGGTTCATCGGCATCCGGAGGGATGATCGCGGCCGCAAGAGTGCGTGTGGCTACGCGGTCGGCGAAGCTCTCGCCCATCGCCCTTGAACCTTCGGCATCGATCCAGATTCCGACATTCGTGCCGCAATCGTCCTCGGTCACGATCACATCCTGGGCCACATCTACCAGGCGCCGGGTCAGATAGCCGGCATCTGCAGTGCGCAGGGCCGTATCCGCCAGACCCTTGCGTCCGCCGTGTGTGCTGAGGAAATATTCCAGCGCGGTCAACCCTTCGCGGAAGTTGGAGCGGATCGGCAAAGGAATGATGCGCCCATTGGGGCCGGCAATCAGGCCGCGCATACCGGCCAACTGCCGCACGGTATTGACACCGCCCTTGGTGGAACCGGAGTGGGCCATTGCACCCAGCCCCTCAAGCGGGCTGAGCAGTTTACGCACCTCAGCCGTTACTTCGTCAGCGGCCCGTGTCCACAGTTCAACCGTCTTTTCGTACAGTTCTTCCTCGGTGATCAGGCCGCGCCGGTACTGGCGTTCGGCCTGCGCCACCTCTTCCGATGTGCGCTCAACGATCATGTCCTTCTCATTCGGCACCTGAATATCACTGACCGCAATTGTAATGCCGGATCGGGTGGCGTATTCGAAACCCAGATCCTTGATATTGTCTACAGTCTCGGCTGTCACTTCCCGGCCCAGGTGCTTGTAACAGAGGTCAATGATCTCGTTGACACCTTTTTTATCGAGAAGCTTGTTGACGAACAACAACTCCTCCGGCAGTGCTCGGTTGAAGATGATACGCCCGACCGTCGTGCGGAAGATCCGATCTTTCGGCCAGTCGGCTCCTAACAGACGCATTGTTCGCAGAGCGTCCCGCACCTCATTCATGGCGGCCTGCCCAAACGCCGGGATCTCCTGGATCATGTGGCGTTCGCCCTGGGCATAGATGTCCATCAAATCGCCGACGGTGGCGATGCCGTATTCCTTCAAGGCATCCATCACCCGTTCGCTCATCTCTGTCGACTCGATCGGCTGCACGTCGAAACGGGTCGTAAAGCGCGCCCGAATCGAATCCCGCAACTTGATATGACCCAGGCTGAAGATGTATTCTGCTTCATCCATCGAGCTGAAGATCGGCAGTTCCACGTCCGGTGTCGACTCGTTCTCTTCGGTGGTCAGGTAGTAGACACCCATCACCATATCTTTGGAGGGGCCGACGATCGGTTCACCGCTGCTGGGCTTGAGCAGATTCTGGCTGGAAAGCATCAGTTGCCGCGCTTCATCAACCGCAGACTGGCTCAGCGGCACATGCACCGCCATCTGATCGCCGTCGAAATCTGCATTGAACGCGTCGCAGACCAGCGGGTGCAACTGAATCGCGCTTCCTTCTACCAGCGTTACTTCAAAGGCCTGAATGCCCAGGCGATGCAGCGTGGGCGCCCGGTTCAACAGTACCGGCCGTTCCTTGCAGATCTCCTCCAGCTCGTCCCAGACTTCTGACTGCTGGCGATCTACCATGCGCTTGGCGCTCTTGATATTGTGCGCGTAGTTATCCTCCACCAGGCGACGCATGACGAAGGGTTTGAACAGCTCCAAGGCCATTTTTTTCGGCAGACCGCACTGGTGCAGTTTCAGCGTGGGGCCGATGACAATGACTGAGCGGCCAGAGTAATCGACGCGTTTTCCCAACAGGTTGCGGCGGAAGCGGCCCTGCTTCCCTTTGAGCATATCGCTCAGGCTCTTGAGTTTGCGCTTGCCACTGCGGCTGACCGCCCGGCCTCGCCGTCCGTTGTCGATGAGACTATCGACCGCTTCCTGCAACATGCGTTTCTCGTTGCGGACGATCACATCGGGCGCGCCGAGGTCAAGCAGTCGCTTGAGACGGTTGTTGCGGTTGATTACCCGCCGGTACAGATCATTGAGATCGCTGGTAGCGAAGCGCCCGCCGTCCAACTGCACCATTGGGCGCAATTCCGGCGGAATCACCGGCAAGATCGTCAGCACCATCCACTCGGGCCGGTTGCCGCTTTTGCGGAAGTTTTCCACAACGCGCAGGCGTTTGGCCGCTTTTTTGCGGCGCTGCTTGCTCTTGGTGGTAAAGATTTCCAGGCGCAACTCTTTTGCCAGTGCGTCCAGATTGACTTTGGCTACAATATCGCGGATCGCCTCGGCGCCCATTCCCGCCTTGAAAATGTTGCCCCAGCGATCGGCCAACTCGCGATAGCGGGTCTCGGTCAGGAGCTGCATTTCCTGCATGCTCTTCAGCTCGTCCAACTCTGCTTCCGCGCCGGTTTGCAGCCGCTCCCGCTGTTCGGCCACTTCTTCGCGCAACCTTTCAAGCTCCTCGTCGAGTTTCTGGCGCACGTGTGTCTGCTTGGCCTGGATCAAATCACGGATATCTGATTTTTCGTCATCCGATTCATACTGAAGCGAGTCCAACCGTTCCTGCACATGGTCGTTGACAGTTCGTTCATGTTCGGCGGTAACGGTCTCATTGGCTGAGATTATGGCGGCCTCCACCCAATCCAGGTGTCTGTCTTCCGGGGCTTTCTTGCCGAGGTTGCTCGGAATCCAGTCCTGAAGCCGCCGGGCCTGATTGATCGTCTCTGACGAAGACCGGTTGATGCGTTCATCAAGCCGTGCAATCTGTGATTGTTCATCCTGGTCCAACTCGTCAAGTTGGCTTTGCGCTTTGGCTTCTTCGCTGTCGATCTTTTCCTGTACTTCGTTATCTATTCGGGCTATCCCCATCTGCAGTTCTTTTTCGAGGCGCTGAATGGCTCGGCCGCGCGCCTCTTCATTCACGTCGGTGATGATGAACTGCGCGAAGTACAGGACCCGCTCCAGATGGCGGGGGCTGATGTTGAGGAGCAGCCCCAGGTGGCTGGGAACGCCCTTCACATACCAGATATGGCTAACCGGCGATGCCAGTTGGATATGGCCCATGCGTTCCCGACGCACCCGCTGCGGCGCCACTTCCACCCCGCATTTGTCGCAGACAATACCTTTATAGCGGACGCGTTTGTACTTGCCGCAGGCGCATTCCCAATCTTTCTGCGGTCCGAAGATGCGTTCACAGAACAGGCCGTCCCGCTCCGGCCGCAGCGTGCGATAGTTTATCGTTTCCGGCTTTGTTACTTCGCCGAAACTCCATTCGTCAATCTGATCCGGGGAGGCAAGAGAGATGCGAATTGCGTCAAAATCTCGAACTTCCATTTTGGCTCCTTTTCGTTTCGCCCGCCGCCAAATACGCAGCAAATGCGGTCGGCGGCGGCCTCACAGTGGTCAGTAACTTCACAGGCCACCGGGCGTCTTTCGCTACTTGCCCGTCGCCAAGAGCCCAAGAATGGGTTGGCGGCGGCCTCGGTCGGCGGCGCCCTTACTCGCTGCTGCGACTCATCGGGCTGGGTACGTTCAGGCTGAAGCCGAGGTGCGGCAAACGATCCTCGACCTCATCTTTGCCAAGTTGTATCACCTCATTCTTGTCGTCTATTACTTCAATCGAAAGAGCCAGGCTCTGCAACTCTTTCACCAGCACGCGGAAACTTTCCGGCACACCGGGGCTCTGAATCTCATCGCCCTTCACGATTGCCTCATAGGTTTTCACCCGGCCGGTGGTATCGTCCGACTTAATCGTCAGCATCTCCTGCAAAGTGTAGGCAGCGCCGTAAGCCTCCAGCGCCCATACCTCCATCTCGCCGAAACGCTGACCACCGAACTGTGCCTTACCGCCCAACGGTTGCTGAGTGACCAGGCTGTAGGGGCCGGTGCTGCGGGCGTGGACTTTGTCCTCCACCAGATGGTGCAGCTTAAGCATCTGCGCGATCCCAATCGTTACATGGGCATCGTAAGGTTCGCCCGTTTTGCCATCGAAGAGTTTCTGTTTGCCGGTCGTTGGCAGCGGCCAGCCAACTTGCCTCGAGTACTGCTGTGCCGCCGCCTCAATTTCTTCGAGCAGCGTGTCATCCATCTGTTCGACCGTCGCCAGGTGTTCGAGGATGCGGTCGTCGGCTGCCTCTGCCAGCGCGGCGTCGTCCGGCTCGCAACCATGATAGAGCAGCCACTCTCGCAAGGAAACATAGCGGGCATACCGGTCCGAAGCATCCGATCTGATCTCCGGGATGACGCTTTCCGATTCATACCCTCTCTCCTGCAGCCATTCAGCCAGGGCGGCATTGCGCGCGTATTTTTCGTCGAAAAACAGGCTTTCAGGTTCATAGCCGCGCGGTTCCAGCCATTCCAGCAGATAGAGTCGGCGGGCATCGTTGTCGTCCATCAGGGATTCGTTTTCGATTTCCTGCTCGTGCACATATGCCCATGCCCGCTGGGTGACATCCTGCCAGGCTTGATCGATCAACCAGGCCCGCGCCAGTTCGGATTCGATCTCGTCCTCTTGCGCGCCGTCGAACACCGGCGTTTCCGCCATGAAGCCGAGACGGTCGGCTGCCCATCCCAGATGGGTTTCCAGAACCTGTCCGATATTCATGCGTCCGGGCACACCCAGTGGATTCAGGATAATGTCGATCGGTGTGCCGTCATCCAAAAAGGGCATGTCTTCCACGGGCACGACCCGGGAGATTACGCCTTTGTTGCCATGCCGGCCGGCCATCTTGTCACCTTCGGTCAGACGCCGGCGCTGGGCGATGCTGACGCGTACCATCATTTCCACCCCGGCGGGCATGTCCTGGTGATCTTCGCGCGTGAATACCTTGATATCCACCACCTTGCCCCGTTCGCCGTGGGGTAGCCGCAGCGAGCTATCCTTCACTTCACGCGCCTTTTCGCCGAAAATCGCTCGCAACAGCTTCTCTTCCGGCGTCAACTCGGTTTCGCCCTTGGGCGTAATTTTCCCGACCAGAATGTCTCCGGCGGCAACTTCAGCGCCGATCCGGATGATGCCATCCTCGTCCAGATGTCTCAGCGCATCTTCGCCCACGTTGGGAATGTCGCGGGTGATCTCCTCCGGGCCAAGTTTTGTCTCTCTGGCCTCAATCTCGTGCTTCTCAATATGTACAGAAGTGTATTTGTCGTTCTCGACCAGCCGTTCGCTGACCAGGATAGCGTCTTCGTAGTTACCGCCTTCCCAGCTCATATAGGCAACGAGCACGTTCTGACCCAGGGCCAGTTCACCGTTCTGGGTGGAGGAGCTGTCTGCCAGCACCGCGCCGGCTTCGACCAGATCCCCCTTTTGGATCGTCGGACGCTGATCGATGCAGGTGCTCTGGTTGCTGCGATTGTACTTGCGCAACGGGTAGGTGTGCAGAGCGCCATCCTCCTCCTCCTGGATGACGATTTCCGTATTGACCACGCGAATGGCCTCGCCAGCCTTGCGCGCGACGACTACCTGACCCGAATCGACCGCAGCTTGCCACTCCATGCCCGTGCCGACAATCGGCGCGTCCGGCTGTATCAGGGGCACGGCTTGCCGCTGCATATTGGATCCCATCAAAGCGCGATTGGTATCGTCGTGCTCCAAAAAGGGAATCAAGGCAGCGGAAACGCCAACGACCTGTTTGGGCGATACGTCCATAAATTGGATGCGCTGCGGCTCTTCGAAGCGGAACTCCTCAGCCTGGCGGACAGAGGGCCGCCTATTGAGAAAGTGGCCGGCATCGTCCAGCGGTGTCGAAGCCTGGGCAATGGAAGAGCGCTCTTCCGTATCGGCGTTAAGGTAGATGACCTCTTTGCTTACGAAGGGACGCACCCGGATCTCGCTGATGTCTTCGAAGCCAGCGACTTGTTGGGCCAGTTCCGGCGTCAGTTCTACGTCTCTCTCCACGAGAACTTCGCCGCTGTCGGCGTTGCTGATATCTTCGGCGAGCGTGCGTCCGGTCAGTTCATCGACCTGATTTGGGACCGTGTTGACCACGCGCCGGTAAGGCGTTTCGATAAAACCAAAATCATTGATGCGACCATAAGTGGCCAGATACCCGATCAGACCGATATTAGGGCCTTCCGGCGTTTCGATTGGGCAGATGCGCCCATAGTGGCTGTAATGCACGTCGCGCACATCGAAACCGGCCCGCTCCCGCCGCAGGCCGCCGGGGCCCAGAGCGCTCAGGCGGCGTTTGTGCGTCAGCTCGGCGAGCGGGTTCGTCTGGTCCATGAACTGGCTCAACTGGCTGCTGCCAAAAAACTCCCGTGTGGCAGCCACAACCGGGCGAATGTTGATCAGGCTCAGCGGCGTCACCTGCTCCGGCTCGCGGATCGACATTCGTTCGCGCACGACCCGCTCCATGCGCAAGAGACCGATGCGCAACTGGCTCTGAATCAGTTCACCGACCGTCTTGATGCGCCGATTCCCCAGATGATCGATATCATCGGGCATCTCGCGGCCATTGTTAATGTCAATAATGCGGCGAACGACCGCCACGATATCTTCGTTTGTCAGAATGCGCGTGGTGAGAGGTTCCTCCTGCTCCAACTTGCGATTGAGCTTGTATCGGCCCACCCGTCCCAGGTCGTAACGACGGGGCGTGAAGAGCAGATTCTGCAAAAAATTGCGCGCGTTATCCAATGTCGCCGGGTCGCCGGGCCGCAGCTTCTTATAAAATTCCAGCAGCGCGTCGTCGATCCCTTTCTGGCGGTCCTCGGTCGGATTGGCCGTCGGATCCCGCTCCAGCGTCGACTCGATGAACGGGTGGTCGTCATTGTCATCAACGTCCGAAAACAGTCCCCGGATCTCTTCATCGGTGCCGAAGCCGATGGCCCGCAGCAGAATCGTTGCCGGCAACTTGCGTTTGCGATCGACTTTGACGCTGACGATATCCCGTTTGCTGGTCTCAAACTCCAGCCAGGCGCCCCGCAGCGGAATCAACTTTGTGCCGGTCAGGTCGCGCCCTGTGCTGCGATCTTCCTCGACTGTGAAGTAGACGCCGGGCGAGCGAATCAACTGACTGACCACGACCCTTTCACTGCCATTGACGATAAAAGTACCGGAGTCGGTCATCAGTGGGAAATCGCCCATAAAGACTTCCTGCTCACTGATTTCGCCGGTGTCGTTATTGACGAGTCTTACCTCGACCCACAACGGAGCTGAATAAGTGATATCGCGTACCCGGCACGCCTCTTCCGTGTGCTTGGCCTTATCGAAGCGGAAGTCGCCGAAATGCAGTTCAAGGTGCTTGTTGAAACTGACAATCGGCGAAATCTCTTCAAAAAGCTCTTTCAGTCCGTTGGTGCGGAACCATTCAAAGCTCTCAAGTTGAATCTCGATGAGCCGGGGCAGTTCAATCAAATTGGAAGTCCGCGAATAGGTCTTCCGCTGCGTCTTGGCGCCAACACCGTTTCCAAGGGCAGTATGAATCATATGGCGCATGCTCCTTTGCTGTACACTGTCGCCGATCTCTCAAACCTACACGAATGTCCGAAAATCCGGACTACACCTGAGATTGTAGAAACGAAGATGCAAGCTCCTCTCGCGGCGGAACGCGCCGGTATCCAAACCGTCGTCCGCCGCCAAGCGCCTGGCGTTCAGAAGCGCAGGCGGCGGCCAGGTGGCAGGATAGGCCGCGGCCGCGGGTAAAGTCCGTTGTTGCGGTGGGGTTCAATCTTGTGGGTTCGGATCATGGCTCGCAATGCCGGATGGCGGTTCCAGAGTCTGTCCAATCTTCGCGAATCTTGCTGCCGTTGGTTCTCTCCATTCTGCCGAAACACGTGAACGATAAACAGTTGATCATTCGCCCACCGCCAAGCGCGCATCAGATGCGGCCGCCGGCATCCTGAATCGGCAGCGGCCTCAGCGGAGATTACGCCAGGTACCCACGGTCTGGTACCGGCCCCCACATTTGAGGTCTGCAGGTAACAAACGGAACCGAGCCAACCAGTTCTCACCCTGAACTATAAAGTATAAGGCATACGCGACGCCTTGTCAAAATTATAATGTTGACGGGTATATTTCAGTTTCTTGGAAACCAAGTAAACTGCCATACCTTATACGTGAGTTCATCTGAGTTTTCAGTTTCCTGTTCCTGGTAACTTCACTGGGCAGCGGCCGCGGTTCTTCTGGATATGGGTACCTACTCAGCCGCAAATAGAATGCGACCCTGAATGAGGCGAGCAAAGGCAACTCTCTCCTCACATCTCTTCACACCTATCCTCATTCAATCGCCGCAGTCTCTGACCACTGACAACTGCATTTCTGGGCGGTCGGGCCTTCGGCCCTCCCTTGTGCAGGGGCTGCGCCCCCGCAACGCCCCCCTCCAAAACCATCGCTCACCGACCATACGCCGTGTTTCCAGCAGCGCGGCTCAAGCAAGGTGGCGGCTGCCAACGAATACACGATGGGATAGCCTGGATGCCGGCGTGAACGAAGGTCTGGTCCACACAGGCACTGCATATCCCTTAGTAGTTACGTTTCTGGCTATAGTTAACCACACTCGTACAAGGTACTGGAATTGGGAGGAGGGGCAGACTGCCTGAACTGTCGCTTGCAGGATGGGAGGATTCTCAGGCTTGCTTGAGTACGGTCTTGAAGTCATTTATACCATATGTAATCCTTTCCTTGACCAACCCTTGTCTCTTATGTGCAATCCTTCATCCCTGCCAGCGTTCAGGCTATTCCGTTATGTATATGGTTGGCCGCGGCCGTGGCTGACAGCCGACATGCTGCGATGACCGCGTAACATTCGGTAGGCCTGTTTCTGGCGGGGGGCGCCGCGCGGTGTGTGCGCCCGCACTAGGGAGGGACGCAGGCCCGGCCCATGCCTTCTGTCATCGGCGCCACAAGTCCATATCTGCCCCCAAAAAATCAAGTTTCTCCCCAGAGGGAGCGATGTTATGGCGACTTCCCTGCAGCTCAGCAAGCTATGGGCGCAGGCCTCCGCGAACGCTCCTGAAACAGACCTGATATGAGTCCTGTTCAATTTACATACGATATGCCTACGATATAAAGGGACTATTGGCCGCACACGTGAACTGACACGCCCAATCCATCCTACTGTCGCGCCCTGCTTCTAACAGATCTTTGACGAGAGTCGCTGGATTTCGGCAATCTGACGTATGGTCGCGTCGAAAGGCAGAAATACACCTTTCACCAGATAACAGAAACCCATAAAGAGAGCCGGAATGCTGGCTCGGAAGCCTGCCAACCACGACAAAACAACGAGAATGAAAGATTCAGAGTTCCGATTTTTGGATGGCCCCATGTTCGCAAGAAATCCGCAGTTGAACCGGCTTTGGGGCTAGATCACATCCGTTTTTGTCAGAATACGTTTTGTGCTATCGTTTTTGCTATGGGACAATATGGGAGAAAGTGGGGCGTTCCCCCTACATTCTGAAGAGACTTTCGTGTTGAGCTTTGGCCCACCCATTTGCCGCCGAAATATTCTTCAAATTCCCTGACAAATCTGTTGAAGCGAGATGGTAGATGCGCCCCGGCTCTAACGGGATGCGCACAGAGCAACTATTCGGAAAATTATGTTTCTCGGTGAGTTCAGTCACAACCTGGACAGCAAAGGGCGGGTCACGATTCCTGCCAAATTCCGGCACCGGCTTATGCCCGGCCTGGTGGTGACGCGTAACCCCACCGGCGGCTGTCTGATGATGATGCCGCTTGAAGAATGGCAGAATGTTGCGGCTCGGGTCAGCGCGCTGCCGTTGATAGACCAGCGTACCGCGCAATTGCGCCGGGCGCTGTTCAGCGCCGCCGAAGATCTGAAACCGGATCGGCAGGGGCGCATCCTGATCAGTCAACGCCTGCGGGAGTTCGCCGGAATCGAGAACGAAGTGATTATCGCCGGGATGAATACATATATTGAACTCTGGGACCCGGCCCAGTGGGAGGAGCAGATGCTGACTCCTATGCAGCTCGGAGAGGATCTCTTTGCCGCCTTGGGAGTCTGAGCGACCGGCGCCGCGTCAACCCGCGGCGGGCATGCAAGACGTCTCTGGTGACCAGGAGGGTCTGCAACACAGCCCCGTTCTGCCGGCTGAACTGCTCACCGGCCTGAACGTTCAGGCGGGCGGACGTTTCATCGACGGAACCCTGGGCGGCGGCGGCCACACCCAACTCCTGCTCCATCACACGCGCCTCGCCGCAACAGTGGCGCATCAAGAATCTCATATAGATAAGGTTGGCGGCGGGCAAAAGGCCCGCCGCCAAGTTCCCAAAGATGGGGTCGGTGACGGCCAAACACTTGGGTTGGACGTTGACCCCGCCGCCATCCGACGAGTTCGGAAGCGCTTTCCCGGCGAAATCAGCGCCGGCAGATTGAGCGTGGCCCAGGCGCCCTTTGATCAGATAGGTGAAATCGCACGCCAGCGGGGCTTTACCGGAATTGACGGCATTCTGCTTGACCTGGGCCTCAGCAGTTTTCAACTGGATACGCCGGCCCGGGGGTTTGCCTTTCGGCACGACGGCCCTCTGGACATGCGCTTCGACCCGTCCACAGGCAACAGCGCAGCTGAGCTGATAAACAGCAGCAGTTGGGAGGAGATTGCCGATATCCTGTTCCAATATGGAGAGGAACGACAAAGCCGTCCGATTGCACGCGCCATTGTCGCCAATCGCCCGGTTTCGACAACCGCTGAACTGGCAGACATTGTAAGCAGGGCGGTGCGCCGCCGCGGCTGGCAGAAGATCCATCCGGCCACCCGTACATTTCAGGCGCTGCGCATCGCGGTCAACGACGAATTGGGACAGATCGCGCGGGCCTTGCCACAGATTCCGCCACTGCTGCGGCCCGGTGGACGGGTGGCAATTATCTCTTTTCACAGTCTGGAAGATCGGTTGGTCAAGAATTGGATGCGTGACAACGCCAGAAAATTTCGGCCCGATCCGACTCTGCCGACCGGCGGCCAGGAGCAGATTCCAGTTCTGGCGATACGCAACAAAAAACCGATTGTGCCGGCAGCCGCTGAAATCGAGAGTAATCCCCGCAGTCGTTCAGCCAGGCTGCGCATCGCCGAAAAATTGCCCGAACTGTGATTGATCTGTCGGCCCGTGTGTTCAGTGTGAGTGTTTCAGCAGGATAAAGCTAGCAGGATAAAGCTTTTGTCAACACCGACCGTAAATCTGCACCGCGCCGGGCGCCCTTCTCAAACAGGGGCGCAGCGCAACAATGACGAGCAGGTCTGGCGCCCAGCCGACCAGGGAGAAGCGAAGGAAGAAGGAGGCTGGGGACCAAACAGCATGCAATCATCCAATCAGTCCCGCATCCGAGTTCTGCGCGGCTTGGTATGGCTTGATGATATCGTGCCCCTGCCGCAGACGCTGAGAGGGTATCTCCTCTTTGTAATGGCTTTGACGGTCGTCTGCGGATTGGCTGTTTTTCAGGTCTGGACCTCGCTGCGGATCACCCAGGCGCGCGGCGAGTTGGAGGCACTGCGCGTACAGTACAGCCTCGTCGAACAGAGGAATGCTGAACTGTTGTGGCAAATTGGCCAACGCACAACGCTGGAACAGGTGCAAACGCGGGCGGTCCAACTCGACTTTCGTCCGGCACTGGAGCGCAACTACATCCCGAGTCCGTTTAACATGAGCGGCGCCCCTGTGGTTGCCGCCGATTCCGGTGGATCGGGCGCTGGGCAGCAGTCTGGTCGGCAGACAGAGAATTCGCTGACCGTTGATCAACTACCGGCAAAGGCAGGGGAACAGACAGAGTTTTCTGTCAGCGCAACCGGTAACCCGGGCACAGCGCAACGGCTCCAGGTGACTGATACGACGGGTCCTGCCGGCGCCGAGACGCATGTACCCGCTGCGAACGAGCCGTCCTTCTGGTCTGTGACCGAACGGCTCCCCGCAGCAGAGTTCGAGCAGTATGTGTCCGGCTGGCAACAACAGGTCAACGAAAGCTGGCAGTCTGTCCGCCAATGGAGCGACCCGCTGCTTGAACGGGCCAGCGATTTCTTCCTGGGCCAGTTGAAACAACGCTGATAATTTTCGCCGCCTATTCCGCCGCCAAGTGCCCGAAGATGGGGTCGGCGGCGTTGAAGTTAGTGGTCAGAGTTTCGTGACCACCGTAGTTTTGGAGAGATTCTGCATGCGCGCACGGAACCGAGCTGCTCGTCCCGCAAGTGGACAAGGTTTCGGCCCTCTATTTTCCCACCGCCAAGTGCCCGAAGATGGGGATGGCGGCGGCCCTGACGGCAGCGCCCTCAACCGGGCAGTGTCCAATCGCGCCCCTCTCGAACAGGAGCGCGGCCAACACGCCACTGCGGCAGACGACGTCTCCAAAATATGGCGTATCGGCTTTATCGGTGTCGTGCTGACCGGGCCATTGCTGCTGTTGATTCTGCGGTTGCTGGACATGCAGGTCATGGGCTGGCAGCAATACGAGCCGCCCCAGGCCGTGGCATCCGGGCGCAATACGGTTGACGACACCACCTCTTGGGGGGTGATCGTTGATCGTGATGGCAGTCTGCTCGCCGCCGACCGTTTCACGTATCGGATCACGGCAACGCCCAAATTCATCTCGTCAGATGATTTCGGCGAAATCGCGCAACGGCTCGCGTACGGCATCGGTGTCCCTCCACTTCAGATTGAAAATCTGTTGACGGAAAACAGCGACAGGGACTATCTGATTATCGCGCCCGATATCGATTTTGATCAGGGTCAACAGCTGCTCGCTGAACGCCAGCAGCGATTGGCCGAAAGGGATTTCCTGCTGGAGCATATCCACATCGCCGCCCACCCCCGACGCTTCTATCCACAGGGAACGCTAGGCAGTCAGATTCTGGGGTTTTTGAATGCTGAACGGGTGCCGGTGTTGGGTGTCGAGCGCTATTATCGGAACTTTCTGTCCAGTGATGGCGTTGGTCTTCCGCCAGGAAGCCAAGTGCCCCGCGCAGAGCTTGACGAAAACATCCTGCGCTTTCTGCCCAGCGGCAATGGCAAAGGCCTGGTGCTGACCCTTGACCGCACCGTCCAGCATATCATCGAAGAGGAGTTGCGCGTAGGGGTCAACCTCTACCGGGCTGAGTCAGGCACGGTTATTGTCATGGACCCAAGAACGGGCGCGATTCTGGGGATGGCCAACTGGCCGACTTTCGACGGCAACAGCTTCGAGGAAGGGGACCCCGGCACATTCACGAATGTGGCCATCAGCGCCCAATTTGAACCGGGGTCGGTCTTTAAACTGATCACTGTCGCAGCCGCCCTTGACATCGACGCAGTGGAGGAGTCAAGCGTTTTCGTCGATACCGGCGCCATCGCCGTCGAAGGGCACACAATTCAAAACAGTGACCGCAAGGCTGTCGGCGAACTGTCGGTCTCTGATGCCATGGCCCATTCCAATAATGTGATTACTGTTCAGATCGCGCAGCAGGTCGGCGCCGAGATTTTCTATGACTATGTCACCCATTTCGGATTTGGCACTGAAACGAAAGTCGACCTGAGCGGTGAAGCCTCCGGTCAGGTCAGGAATACCGATGCCCCGAACTGGGGTGTATCCGACCTGGCCACCAACAGCTTCGGCCAGGGCATTGCAGTGACGCCGCTTCAGATGATCAGCGCAGTGGCCGCAATTGCGAACGGCGGCAAGTTGATGCGCCCGTACATTGTGCAGAGCCGGATAGCCAACGACCACGCTATGGTGACCCAGCCGACAATGGTCTACCAGGTTATCACGCCGGAAACGGCAGTGCGGATGAAAGATATGATGGTGCATGTCGTTAATACAGGGAACCAGATGGCCCAGGTATCCGGCTATAGCGTTGCCGGCAAGAGCGGTACCGCCGAAATCGCCACTGAAGAGGGCTACATCCAGGACGAGACGATCGCCAGCTTTATCGGGTTTGCGCCCGCCGAAGACCCGCAGTTTGTCGTTATGGTGAAGCTGGACCGGCCGGACCCAGGCATCAGCCGTTGGGCAGCCTATACCGCGACGCCGATCTTCAGCCGCATTGCTCACCGCCTGTTCGAGCATCTGAACATCCCGCCGGACGCTGTCCGGCTGTCGGATGAAAGTCAGAGCATTTTCTGCCCGTCCGCCGGCATGTGCGGAGAGATGCAGTCGACGGCGGACTCTGGGCCGGCTGCAGAGCCTTCTAGTCAGTGATTCACAGCTGGTTGCCAGTGGCAGGTGCAGCGACGAGCCACTACTGTTCAAAGGAATCTGAATCGGTGGCAGACCGACCAAACGTAGAGACTTTTATCACCCAGCATACACTCTGGCAGGCGCTGACGGGGATCCCGCCGCCGCCAACGTTGACGCCCCGGCCCATCAGTTGTGCCACCCTGGACAGCCGCGACGTCGAAGCAGGATCTCTGTTTATTGCTTTCAGCGGCGCGCGCACAGACGGCCACAACTACATTGGCCAGGCAATAGCCGCTGGCGCCGATGCAATCATCTGCGAAGAGCGGGGCCTTGAGCAGCTGCGCGCAACCGATGCGCTGCTGGTCGACTGCCGCGGCGGACGCGGCGAGGGTGAAGAGAAGAAAGAAGAGAGAGAACAACCGCACCGCGCCCGCCCGCGGCTTTGTCTTCATTCCGCGCAGTTTGAGCCCGGCCGCGCCATTGCCTACATTGTAGCCGACGCCAATACGGCTCTACAGGCCGCGGGCATCTTTCAACGGCTGCATCGCACCCGTCCGGATCTGCGGGTGGTCGGTGTGACCGGCAGCGTAGGCAAAACCAGCACAAAAGAGTTGGCTGCTTCGGTCCTCGCCCAACGCTACCGCACCCATCACAACACCGGCAATCTCAACAGCGAACAGGGGTTGCCGCTGGCTCTGCTGGGGCTGCACACCGGCCACGAGCGCACAGTCTTGGAGATGGGAATGTACGACCTGGGGGAAATCCGCCTGCTGTGCAACTTGGCGCGGCCCCATGTTGGCGTTGTGACCAATGTCGGCCCGACCCATTTGGAGCGGCTGGGCACGATAGACCGGATCGCACAAGCCAAGGCCGAGCTCGTGGAGGCTCTGCCCAAAGCGCAGGACGGGGGCGTAGCCATTCTGAACCGGGACGACGCCCGCGTTCGGGCTATGGCAGCGCGCACCGATGCCCGCCCTTTCTTCTATGGCCTCAGCGCTGAAGCCGATCTGTGGGCCGACGAGATCGAAAGCCTGGGCATGGAAGGCATCCGTTTCCGTTTCCATCACCGTCAGGAGAACGGCCGCATCCACAGCCAGCGCCTGAGCGTGCCCCTTTTGGGCAGACACTCGGTGTATACGGCCCTGGGCGCGGCTGCCGTCGGGATTGTCAACGATCTGACCTGGCAAGAGATCGTCACCGGCCTGCAGCGGGCGCAGAATCAGTTGCGGCTTGTTGTGATGCCGGGCATCAACGGCAGCACCGTCATCGACGACACCTACAACGCCAGCCCAATCAGCACCTTGGCCGCCCTCAATCTGCTGGACGATCTGTTCACCCGCGGCCAGGCGCGCGCGGATTGTTCGCCCGCCGCCAAGAGCCTGGAGTTGGACTCAGGGGCAGCGAAAAGAACGTCCCAGTCTGTCAACGGGCACTCTCGCAAAATCCGCGGCGGCCGCCGCATCGCGATTCTCGGCGATATGCGGGAGCTGGGCGCCTTCACGACAGAGGGACACAAACAGGTGGGCGCCCATGCCGCGGGCGTAACCGATCTGCTGGTTACAGTCGGCGGCCTGGGCCGGATTATCGCCGATGAGGCTCGAAAGGCAGGCCTGTCCTCGCAAGCTGTGTACGCAACCGACGATTTCGAGACGGCTGTTCAGGTTTTGAAGGGGCTGGCACAACCGCAGGACCTGGTGCTCGTCAAAGGCAGCCGTGCAGTAGGGATGGACAGAATCGTCGGCGAGATTTCACGAGAGCCGGCAACAGTTGCAGCGCCAGATCTCGCCCGCCGCCAAAAGCTCGACGATGGGGTCGACGGCGGCCTCCTGGAAGGTTAAAAGGCTCATCGATGGAATCTCCGTTGGTGCTGGGGACACTCAGCTTTTTCATTGCCGTGATTTGGGGGCAGCCGCTGATCGCCCTGTTGCGACACCACCGAATCGGCAAGCAGGTGCGGATGGAAGGACCGGATTCGCATCAGGAGAAGACGGGGACGCCAACGATGGGCGGACTGCTATTTGTGGTGCCGGTCCTGCTGATCACGGGGGCGCTCAATCTGGCCAATCTGCTTGGCTTCACGCTGATAGGCAAGAGTACCCTGTTGCTCTTTTTCTGTCTGGCGGCGCACGCAATCCTGGGGGCTGTCGATGACTGGCTGGGACTGCGCGGCAGGGGCAAGGGCAAGGGGATGTCGGCGTGGATGAAGAGCGGATTCCAGTTTGTGTTTGCCGCGATCATCGTGGGCATTCTCTATTTCGGGCCACCCGATCTGTACTATGTAGGCGTGCCTGGCATTACCCAGTGGGTTCCAATCGGCTGGCTGTTCATCCCGGCGGGAATTTTTATCATTATCGGATTCAGCAATGCGGTAAATCTGACGGATGGGCTGGACAGTCTGGCGGGGAGCATCAGCAGTATTTCGTTTGCGAGTTATGGGCTGATCGCCCATATGCAGGGGCAAACCTATCTGGCGGCTTTCTGTTTCACGGTGGTGGGCGCTCTGTTCGCATTTCTCTGGTTCAACGCCCATCCGGCCCATATCTTTATGGGTGACACCGGCAGCCTCGCTTTGGGTGCAACGCTTGCATTGGTGGCGCTGATGACCGGTCAATGGCTGCTGCTGCCGGTCGTAGGGTTCGTATTTGTCGCCGAAACGGTTTCCGTATTGGTGCAGGTAGCGTATGCAAAGTTCAGCCGCCGCTACCTGGGTCGTGATATCCGCCTGTTCAAGATGACTCCGATCCACCATCATTTTGAGTTGATGGGTTGGAGTGAAACACAGGTCAAAGAGAGATTCTGGATAGTCGGTGTGCTGAGTGGAATGCTGGGGGTGGCCCTGGCGCTGTGGAATGGATGACCGCCGACTACACAGGTCTCATGCTGGCAACTGCACCTCAATTCTTAGTAACCGGTTTTCAGCCTTGGGTAACTGCCGGGGGCAAGGCACTGACCAGGATCTGGAAACTGGAAGGAGAATAAATTCGTGATTGCCAACAGCGAAGAGTTCAACTTTGAAAAACGCAATGTCGTTATTCTGGGGATGGGCCGGCAAGGATTGGCCTTGGCCCGTTTCTTCGCGGCATCAGGAGCAAATGTAACGATTAGCGATGTCGCGCCGGCCCAAAAATTGACGGAAGAGTTGGATCAGCTGGGTGATCTGCCGGTCGTGCTGGCCCTGGGCGGACACCCTCCTGACCTGCTGGATGACTGCGATCTGCTCTGCCTCAGCGGCGGCGTGATGCTGCAAACGCCGCTGGTGCAGGATGCCATGCGGCGCGGCATCCCTCTGAGCAATGACAGCCTGCTCACAATGCAACTGGCGCCCTGCCCTGTCATCGCCATCACCGGCAGCAGCGGCAAGACAACAACGACAACGCTCGTCGGAGAAATGTTGCAAGAGACTGTCGGCGCCGCTCGTACCGTCCACGTTGGCGGCAATATCGGCAGGCCGCTGTTGGATCGCCTCGATACGATTCGGCAAGATGACATGATGGTGCTGGAACTGAGCAGCTTTCAACTCGAACTGTTCGACCCGAATCTGGCCTATGGGCCGCTCGACCAGCTGGGGCCGGACGTGGCCGCCATTCTCAATATCACGCCAAATCACCTGGACCGGCATTCATCAATGTCCGACTACACTCTGGCGAAATCCAATCTGTTGCGCCATCTGAAGCCGACCAGCGTGGTGGTCCTCAACGCCGATGATCCGGTGGCTGGCCGGATGGCCGGCTGGCATGATGAAGAAACGCCGGTTCCCGCCGACTGGGAATTGGACTCCCTCCTGGCGCAATGCCGATCTGCCCTGGGCAAAGACCGGCGGCTCGTCCCTTTTTCCACCTCTTCGAGCCGAATCCGGCGGGTGGCCGGCAGCGCCGATGACCATGCACTGGAAGCCGGCGCCTGGGCATCCGAATCGACCGAAGACCTGATTTTCGAAGGCCGGCCCTTCTGCCGCCGCAGCGATGTGCGGTTGCGGGGCGAGCACAATATCAGCAACCTGTTGGGCGCGGCCGCGGTAAGCGGCGCCGCCGGCGCATCTGTAGAGGCGATGGGGCGCGTTGCCCGCTCCTTTGCCGGTGTACCGCACAGGCTGGAGGAGATGCCGCCCAAGGGCAACGTTGTATGGATCAACGACAGCATCGCGACTGCGCCGGAGCGGGCCGTCGCCGGACTGCAGGTCTTCCCACCGGGCGCGCAGACACTCATTCTCCTGGCCGGCGGCAAAGACAAGAATTTACCCTGGGATACGTTCGCCGACGAAGTGCTGGACCGGGTCCAATGCCTGATCGGGTTCGGGGAAGCAGGGTCCATGATCGCCGACAAGGTGAGGGAAAGGGCCTCGTTCCGGCGTATAATCGCTCCCTGTTGCGCCGTGGTACAGCGCCTGGATGAGGCCGTTGTCCTGGCCAAGCAGACGGCGACGCCGGGTACGGTTGTGCTGTTTTCGCCGGGCGGCACCAGTTACGATGCCTACAAAAACTTCGAACAGCGCGGGGAGCATTTCCGCAATTTGGTGGTTAGCGGTTAGCGGCAACCGCAGTATGCCGGCCCTTTGACAGGAACACACCGGCTACTGCAGGTTGCGGCGGACTATAGGCCGACTATAGAGGAACGACAATGGCGCTACAGGTCAACAACGCGAAACAGTTCGGCAGGTACGGGCTCAACTTCGATTGGGCGCTGGCCACGGTCCTGACCTGCCTGATTCTGTTCGGGTTTGTAATGGTCTTCAGCGCCAGTTACCCTTGGGCGCTGGAAAACCGGGAATCTCCCTTCTACTATGTATTGCTGCAAATCCGCTGGCTGGGGGTCGGTCTGGTGGTCCTGGTCGGCGCTGCGCTCGTTCCCTACCGGATATGGGAGCGGTGGAGTATACCCCTGATGGCGCTGGGGCTGCTCTCCCTGATGGCCGTCCTCTTTTACGGCGAAAACCGCTTCGGCGCCACCCGTACCTTCGGCGGCCGCGTACAACCTAGTGAACCCGTCAAAGTCATCGTTCTCATCTACATCAGCACCTGGCTTGCCAGCAAAGGCAGCCGCATCAAAGATATCAACTATGGTCTAATTCCCTTTGGCGTGCTGATGGGGATCGTGACGGGGCTGATCGTGGCGCAACCGGATATCAGCACGACGATTCTGATCGTTGCCACCGCGCTGATCATATTTTTCCTGGCGGGCGCTGAGTTGAAGCAGCTTTTCCTGGGCGGGTTTGTGGCCGTCGTCACCTTCTGGCTGGTGATTACCCGCAACAGCTATGCCAGCCGCCGGGTCAGCGCGCTGCTGGAGTCGATCCAGTCTCCTCTGAACAGTCCTGAGTGGCAGATTCGCGAAGCCAGCACCGCGATTGTCCGGGGCGGCCCGCTCGGCGTGGGACTGGGCAACAGTACTGAAAAGTTGCCCGGCAGATTGCCCCTGAGCTGGTCGGACAATATCTTTGCGGTAATCGGCGAGGAAATGGGGCTGCTGGGCACGCTGCTGGTGATCCTGCTCTTCACGCTGTTTGTCTATCGAGGTCTGCGCATCGCCAGTGAATCGCCGGATGTCTTCGGCTCTTTGCTTGCAGTGGGCATCACCGCGCTCATCATCTTGCAGGCCATAATTCACATCGCCGTAGCCGTGGCCGTCGCGCCCCCCACCGGCGTAACACTACCGTTCGTCAGCTTCGGCGGCAGTTCTCTTGTCACGTCAATGGGGGCTGCCGGCATACTGCTGAATATCAGCCGGTATCGCGGTCAACCCCCGCCCGCCGCGCCCCGTCGCGGCGCAGCCGGCGCACGCCCGCACGCCACAGCGGACGACCGGCCTGGCGGGGGTCTATTCAACGTTCTGAGGTCAAGAAAATCCGGGGCATCCTCTGGCCCCTCAGGGCAAACAGCCCATGCGCCTTCTAATTTCGGGTGGTGGAACCGGGGGACACGTATATCCGGCTCTCGCCGTCGTCGAACAGCTACGAACGAACGCTCTGACCGCCGCGCCCGCTCAGGTTAACCCTGCCCTGCTGTGGCTGGGGAGCAGGACCGGCATCGAGCACCCTCTCGTGCAGGACGCTGGAATCCCCTTCCACAGCATTCAAAGCGGCGCGTTGCGAGGACGCAATCCATTGATGGCATCACGCAGTCTGGCCAAAGTGACGTCAGGTATACGGCAGTCTCTGCAGATTCTCGAAGAGTTTCGCCCGCAGGCATGCTTTGCCACCGGCGGATATGTGATGGCGCCGGTCGCGATAGCATGTCGGATGCGGTCGGTGCCGGTGATGATCTATCTGCCGGACATGACGCCCGGCTTGGCAGTGCGCTGGCTCAGCCGGCTCGCCCAGCGGGTCGCTGTCAGCTTCCCCGAGGTGGCCAGCTTCTTTGGCCGCAAGGCGGTGGTCACCGGCTACCCTGTGCGCGCTGGCGTTGTGAAGGCAATTGAGGACAGACAGGCAGCTCGCCAGAAGTTGACGCGCAAGCTGGGACTGGAGTTGGAGGACGGACTGCCACTGCTGCTGGTGTTCGGCGGCAGCCAGGGCGCGCGCAGCATCAACCAGGCTGTCTGGCAGGCCGCGCCGCTCCTGTTGCCCGCCTGCCAGATTCTGCACGTCGTCGGTACGCGCGACTGGCCGCTGCTGGAACAGGAAGGGCCGGATCTTCCCTATACCCTGTTGGCCGACCGCTACCATCCCGTGGCCTATCTGCATGAGGAGATGGCCTGGGCGCTGGCCAGCGCAGACCTGGCGGTAGCCCGTGCCGGGGCCAGTGTGTTGGCCGAGTTTCCGCTGGCGCGTCTGCCATCGGTACTGGCGCCCTTGCCTGGCGCCGGCTCCCACCAGGTCCCCAATGCGCAGAAACTGGCCGAATCCGGCGGCGCCGTCATTGTCGAGGACGGACAGCTGGCCGAAAGGCTGGAACCGACCATAGCGGCGCTGCTGTCGGACGGGAGCCGCCGGCTCGCGATGGGGGCGGCGGTCGGCGCTTTGGCCCGGCCTCAAGCGGCAGACAATATCGTACGCGAACTACAGCGGCTCGCGATTCATGGCTAGCGCAGTTCACCGGCCACCGGCGCTATGGACTGTGATCATAGACTGTAGATCAGGGATTGTAGATCAGGAATTGTGATCATGGATCATATTTGTAATGCAGGCGGGACAGACCCAGAAGGCGCCCACCTCCAAGGATGAAAGCACAAAAAAATGAGTGAAACTACGCCAGGCACAGTTGCATTTGTACTCTACGTTCTCCTCTTTGGTTGGATCGGCTTCCGACGGGGCCTGTTCCGGGAGTTGTCGGTGCTGACCGTTTCGATCGGCGGCTTCTTCTTGCTGCAACAAAATCAGGGCCTGGCCCTGGATATCGTAAGGCAGGTGTTGGGCATCATTTTTGGTGTCATCAGTATAGGCGCAAAGCTGCTGGCCTCGCTGCGCGCAGGGGGCGCGGGGGGAGACAGCGAACCGGTGTACACGCTGGGCCCCTCGGAATGGCTCTCCGAAGCGGACCAGCCGACAGTCTCGTTTCTGGTCTGGTCGGGGCTGCTGCTTCTTACCTACATACTGACCAACAAGGCGATTTCAGACAGTCAGAGCTCTTCGGGCCTCCTGGCGGCGATAATAGGCATGGGCAACGGACTGTTTTACATTCCTACCTTTGCGCCGCGGCTGATCGCCTTCATTCCGGAGGTCGGGGTTGCGTCAGTCTCAACGCCCGGCACGGGCGTGCAGGGGTTTCTGCGCAGCGTGACCGACATGATGGAGTCCAATTTCGACACCATCTGGGAGGCATTGGGACCTCAACAGCCAATCCTGGCCGCGATTGCGCTGACGGTGCTGCTTGTAGCGGTGATCAGCACATTGCGACGCGGCCAGAATTAGTCGAGCGAATATTAGACAGGGGTGTTACCAACCACCAACCATAAGCCACTACCAAGCACTGAACTGTTATGGGCCTGATCGAAGTTTATTTTGGATCTATCGCTAGCATCATTACATTGATAGGCCTTGCCCAAGGCTATGCGCGGGAATTGGGCAGGTCGATGATCATTATTGTCGCGATCTTTCTGCTGCTGTACGTCGAGGACCGGCTCACTCCGATCTTGAGCAGTGCATGGCAGATGGTATTTCCAGCTGAAGATCTGGGTGCCCAGCAACTGTTCCTGAGCAATTTCTATCTGGTCGTATTTGTTATTACGATTTTTGCCGGTTATGCGGGGCGGGTTATCACCTTCAGCGGCCAGCAATGGCCGATGCCCCAGGGCACGATTCTCAGTTTATTGGTCGGCGCAATTAACGGTTATCTGATCAGTGGCAGCCTCTGGTATTACCAGGATGTTTACGGCTATCCCCTCTCTTCCTTGGGATGGATAAGTCCGGAACTGTCGCCGATAGCGGTTGAACTGGTGCGTTATTTGCCCCAGAATGTCATGCCTTCGCCGACGCCGTGGGTAATTCCCATCGCCATACTGCTGCTGATGCGGGTGCGGGGATGAAGATTGGATGCGCCCCGGCTGAAGCGCGGCGCGGTCGCAGCGATGGAGGCAGCGATGCGGGTTGACAGATGGCAGAAGCAGTTGCAGGAGGCGTTGGACCCGTCCTCACCCAAGCGGGACGGGGACGATGCCGAGCTGCGCGTGCATCTGATTGGCATCGGCGGCGCAGGGCTTTCCGCCATCGCGCATGTTCTCCTCGAACGGGGCATACGCGTCAGTGGCAGCGATCGCCAGCAGAGCGAACGCACCCGGCGGCTGGCTGTGGCCGGCGCCCGGATTTTCGGGCGGCAGGGGGCGGAAGAGCTCACCCGACTTCCTGAACGGGAACGCCCGGACGTGGTCCTGATCAGCAGCGCGGTCGACGAAACCAACCCCGAACGACAGGCCGCGCACAAGCTGGGGATACCAATCGTCACACGGGAGTCGTTTCTACCGCCGCTGCTGGCCGGCCGTGATGTCATCGCAGTCGCCGGCACGCATGGCAAGAGTACGACGACCGCGATGATCGTGCAGACGCTGCACGCAAGCGGTTGCGATGCCGGCTATATCATCGGAGCCGACCTGCCGGGCTTCGGCAACGCCCATGCAGGGACAGCCGCCGCGTTTGTGATTGAAGCCGATGAATATGATCGCATGTTCCATGGGTTGACGCCGCTGGTGGCGGTCGTGACCAATGTGGAGTGGGACCATCCGGACTGCTATCCGACGCCTGCCAGCTTTGTCGGCGCCTTTCGCCAGTTTGTGGCGCAGGTGCGCGCGCAGGGATGTGTGGTCTCGTGCGGCGATGACCCCGGCGCCGAGGCGCTGCGCACAGGCCGCTCACCAGGCCGGGCTGCTGCCTGGCTGACGTATGGCCTGCATGACGGGTGCGACGTGCGCGCGACCGCTGAGACAGTGGGCGCGGGCGGGGGCTATGCCGCCGCGGTGCAGAGTGAGGGCAACTCGATCGGCCGCCTGCAGCTGCAGGCGCCGGGTATCCACAACCTGCGCAATGCCCTGGCCGCGCTGACCGCCGCCCGCCGCTGTGGTGTGCCGACCGCGCAGATCCTGGCCAGCCTGCATCAATATACCGGCATCGGCCGCCGTTTTGAACTGAAGGGGACGCGGCGGGGCGTGACGGTCGTCGACGATTACGCGCATCACCCCACCGAAATCCAGGCGACCCTGGCCGCCGCCCGCAACCGCTTCGGCGAACGCCGCATCTGGGCTGTCTTTCAGCCCCATACATTCAGCCGCACCAGGGCTATGCTGAACAAAATTGCTTGCAGCTTCGACCAGGCGGACGCGGTGCTGGTGACCGATATCTATGCCGCCAGAGAGAGCGGGGACAGGGCGCTGGCGGCCGCGGAGGTCGCGTCGGTTAGCCAACATCCTGCCATCCGCCACAGCGGCGATATCGAGGATACCAGCGCGCTTCTGCACGCCGAGGTGACCGCCGGCGACGTGGTTCTGACACTGGGCGCAGGCACAAGCCACCGCATCGGTGAGACGCTGCTGGAGAGACTGGGAACTGATGGCTGAAGGTGGCAACGCGCTGCCGCTTGTGCTGATCGTAGGCGGGGCGCCGGGCACGGGCAAAACGACATTGGCGCGTAAACTGGCCCCGGCTTTGGGTCTGCCCTTGATCGCACGCGACGATCTGAAGGAGTCGTTGTTCGAGACGCTGGGCTGGTCGACGGTTGAGTGGTCGCAGCAGCTTGGCCGGGCAACATATGAGCTGGTCTATCTGTTGCTCGAACGCCTGCTGGAGGCCCGCTGCTCGCTGCTCGTGGAAACGCCGTTTGATCCGGACTGGGCCAACCCCCGCTTTCAGGCATTGCGGGCGCGCCATCCGTTCCAGCCGGCGCAGGTGATCCTTTCCACGCCTGCTGATCTGCTGCGCCAGCGCTATGCCCGCCGGGTGGACAACGGCGAACGACATCCGGGGCATGTGGATCGACTGCGGTTGGGCCAGTTCGACCCTGTCGAGTTGGGGCAGGGCAATCGTCCCCTGGACCTGGACGGGCCGATATTTAACATTGACACGAGCGATTTCGCTGCGCTGGATTTTGAAGGGCTGGTGAAGCAGCTGCGCACCTTGAGAGGAACCTGATCACGAAGCGACCGTACCCGATATTATGGCAATAGTATTTTGGCAATAATGTTATGGCAATAGTGTTATGGCGGCAGTAACGGCCCCGGCCCATTCAAAGAGAGATATCAGCGCCTCCGCGCTCGAGCGGATCGAAGCGCTCGGCGTGCAAATCCGGCAGGACTACCCGCTGGCGAACTTGACGACGATCAAGATAGGCGGCCCCGCCGATTATTTCGCCGATGTCACTGATACGCATAAGCTGCTCAAGCTGGTGCGCTGGGCCAGGGCGACCGAGCTGCCCTACCTGATTCTGGGCGGCGGCAGCAATGTATTGGTCAGCGACCGCGGCGTGCGCGGGCTGGTGATCCATAACCGCTGCAAAGCTGTGCAGGTGCAGGAAGCGCCCTGCTGCGATTACCCCAAAGACACTCGTCCCTTCCTCTTCGCCGAGAGCGGCGCGCTGCTGGCCGGCGCCGCCCGAACCGCCATCAACGCCGGGCTGACCGGCCTGGAATGGGCCGTGAGTGTGCCCGGATCCGTCGGCGGGGCAGTGGTCAACAACGCCGGCGCGCATGGTGGCGAAGTGAAAGATACCTTGTGGGATGTTCTGCTGCTGGACGATCACGGCGATATTCAGGTCTACCGCGTCGAAGATCTCGCTTATTCCTACCGTCAGAGCAGCTTGAAACGGGCGGGCACTGCCGACGCCGGTTTTGGCCCCGTCCTATTGAGCGCCAACTTTCGGCTGCATACCGGCGACCGCGATACGATCCGCGCCGCGGCCCAATCTTTCCTCGGCCATCGCCGCAGCACCCAGCCGGTGGAGCCGTCATTGGGCAGCACATTCGTCAACCCGCCAGGCGACTTTGCCGGACGCCTGATCGAGGAGGCCGGGCTGAAGGGGTTTCGTCTCGGCGGCGTCGAGGTCAGCCGCACGCACGCCAATTTTCTCATCAACCCCGGCGGTGTCGGCGCGGCGACAGCAGCCGATGTCATGGCAATGATCGAACACATTCAGACGACAGTTGCCCGCGGCAGCGGCGTGCAGCTGGCGCCGGAACTACAGAAAATCGGAGATTGGTGATTCTTATGGCGTGCAATTCAGTACGGGTAGGTGTACTTTTTGGGGGCAAAAGCGGCGAGCACGAAATTTCCCTGCTCAGCGCGAAAACGGTCATCGGCGCCCTGGACGCCGCCGGCTACGAAACGGTGCGGCTGGGCATTACAAAGACCGGTGAATGGCTCACCGGCGCCGACCCTCTGGCGCAGTTGACGAGCAGCGAGAATAGAGAGAACGGCAAGGGCAGCAAAGAGGAAACCGACTCCGCCCTGCTCGCTCCGCCCGCGCCGCTGTTCCCGCTGTTGGAGCAAAGCAAACGGTTGCCG
Organism: Caldilineaceae bacterium; assembly: GCA_963662575.1. Classification (GTDB taxonomy): domain Bacteria; phylum Chloroflexota; class Anaerolineae; order Caldilineales; family Caldilineaceae; genus Bin5. The sequence goes on along the minus strand of OY759723.1, from coordinate 1,164,366 downwards.
GCAGTGGACCTGATTTTTCCCGTGCTCCACGGCCCTTACGGCGAGGACGGGACCGTACAGGGGCTGCTTGAGATGCTCGAGATGCCGTACGTGGGTTGCGGCGTCCACGCCAGCGCGGTGGCGATGGACAAAGTTACTTCGAAGGCGTTGTTCGCCGCTGCCGGCATTCCCCAGGTAGCCTATCGGACACTGCTGCGGCGAAACTGGGCCGCAGGCGAGGAGGCCAACACCGGCCTGCGCCAACAGCAGCGTGAGAAGTTACTGGACGGGCTGGAGTCCGCCTTGCCTTATCCACTCTTTGTCAAGCCGGCCAATCTGGGCAGCAGCGTCGGCATCAGCAAAGTCAGAGATCGGGCGCAACTGGCGCGCGCCATCGAACTGGCCTGCCGCTACGACCGCAAAGTGCTCGTCGAGGCAGGGGTGCACGATGCCCGCGAGTTGGAGGTCAGCGTTCTCGGCAATGACGAGCCCCGTACGAGCATTGTCGGCGAGATAGTCCCGGCCAATGAATTTTACGATTACGAGGCCAAGTATCTGGACAAGGGCAGCCGGCTGCTGATTCCGGCAGATATTCCGTCCGCGCTGGCAGACGAAATCCGCCAGTTGGCCGCCCGTGCGTTTCAGGCGCTTGACGGCGCCGGCCTTGCGCGGGCAGACTTTCTGTTAGCCGGCGACGGCCAACTCTTTCTGAACGAACTGAACACCATGCCCGGCTTCACCGCCAGCAGCATGTACCCTAAACTTTGGGAAGCCAGCGGCGTTCCCTTGTCGGAGCTGGTGGCCAGCCTGGTCGATATGGCGCTGGAACGGCACGCCGACCGCAAGCAGAATCGGATTCATCGCTAGTCCGTATTTGTCAGCACAAAAGCGGGGCGTCTTCCGCGGTTACTGACAAGCGGAAGCTACTTTCAGAGCAGCACTATGCAATTTGCCTTCAATTCAGGGCGCAAACAAAAACGTGGATCGCAGGCGGCGCAAAAGGCTGTGTCGCCCAAACAGGTGCGGCGGCGGCGTCAGGCGCAAACGCGCCGGCGGTTCTCGTCGGTGCTGCGTTCGGCGCACGCGTTTGTCCTCCGAAGCGGCCGTTCGATGCTGGGCTTCAATTGGCGCGCTAAGCGCAAAGCGTCATCGCAGCCCGTTCGCGCCGCCGCGCAGGCAACACTCTTCCCCGGTTTTTCAGGTCTGGCCCCAAGCAAGACTGTGAGTCTGCTGCTGCTGGCCGCGGTCGCTGCCGCTCTGTATTGGTTGCACACCAGCGAAAGCTTTTACATCTATCGCGAAAATGTGCGCTTTGAAGGCGCCCAATATCTTACACAAGAGGAGCTTTTCGCTGCCTGTGATATAGATAGTTGGAGTATCTTCTGGTTGGAGCCGGAAAAAATCCGGAAGCAGGTGACGGCGCACCCGTATGTAACCGATGCAGATGTGAAAATCCGCTGGCCCGGGCAAGTCGACATCAGCGTTCAAGAGGTGCGCCCGGTTGCTCTCTGGGCTACCGATCAGCAGGAGTACTGGCTGCTGGAGGACGGTGCCGCCCTGGCGCCTAGGGGCTCGGATATGCAGCCGATGCTGCGGATCATTGACCCCTCGGCCGAAGCGCGGACTGCAAACGTGGGAGGCGATATGCAGATCGATAAACGGGTGCTGACTTCTGCCATGTTCCTGTCGAATCGTCTTTCCATCGTAAGTGAGTTCTGGTACAATTCTCGTTACGGCCTGAATTTCAGTTTGCCATCCACTCAGGCGTGGGTTCACTGGGGAGATGGGCGTAAATTTGAAGAAAAGTGGACAGTCTTGCAAAGGTTAATGCCGGAATTGGAAGCCGCTGGAGACGAAGCTCTCACCCTTAATGTCATGGTGCCGAACCGTTCCTTCATCCGCCGGTACGACGATGAACCGGAGGATCGATAAATTTCTAAACTACGCTACTACTTTTTGAGAAATCTTCAGTGACCAGAGAGATAATCGCTGCGGTCGATGTAGGAACCACAAAAATCTGCGCGTTGGTGGGCACTGTCACCCATGATAATCTGGGCAATCTCGCTATCAGAGTACTGGGGGGCGGCGTCACACCGAGCAGGGGCTTGCGCCGCGGCGTTGTCATGGATGTCCCGGAAGTGACCACCGCCATCGGCGAGGCGTTGGAGGCGGCCGAACAGGAATCCGGCGAACAGATCACAAGCGCCTATCTGGGCATCGCCGGCAACCATATTGCAACATCGAACAGCGCCGGTATCAGCCCGATCGACGGGCGTCACGGCGTCACCGGCACCGACATGCAGCGGGCGCTGGAGGGTGCGCGGGCCGTCCAGATTGCCGCAAACAGGCAGATTATCCATGTGATCGCCCGCCATTGGAAGGTGGATGAGCAGGAGAACATCCAGCAGCCGCTCGGCATTCTCGGCAGCCGCCTGGAAGTAGACGCCCACATCGTCACCGGCACGATCAACGCCATCAACAATCTCGCCCAGTGTGTACTGGCCCATGGCATAGACATCGACGAACTGGTCCTGGAGCCGCTCGCCAGCGGCGAGGCAGTGCTGACCGCGGACGAACGCCAGATGGGCGTCGTCATGGCCGACTTGGGCGGCGGCACGACCGACCTCGCCCTCTTCCGCGGCAATGGTCTGTGGCACACCGAAGTGCTGGACGTAGGCGGCAGCCACATGACAAATGACGTAGCTATCGGGCTGCGCGCCCCATTTGAAGTGGCCGAGGAGCTGAAACTGCGCTACGGCCATCTGCAACCGGAACGGATTGCCGAAGACGAACAGGTCTGGGCAACAGTTTTCGGCGACAAACCGGAGCGTACTTTCAGCCGTCGCTTCATCAGCCAGATTTTGCAGGCGCGGGCCGAAGAGACCGCCGAACTCATCCAGAGCCGGATTGCCAAGAGCAGTTACGGCCATATGGTGCCGGCGGGGCTTGTCCTCACGGGCGGCGCCAGCCAACTTCCCGGCGCGGTAGATCTGTTCCGCAGAGTGTTGCGTATGCCGGTGCGTATCGGCAGCCCCGTCGATCATCCTGCCGTGCTGGGTTTAAGCAGAGAACTGCAATCTCCTGCCTACGCCACCGCAGCCGGTCTCTTGCTCTGGGCGCTTTACGAAGATGCGCGCGCCATCCATTACCCCATGCAGAGAACTATCCCGGAAAATGGGCAGATTCTGGACCGGGTCGGTGGATGGCTCAGGAGTTTACTGCCGGACTGATGTGACGCCTGCTCCAGGGCGCCCATCCGCAGGCAAAGACAGGAGACAACCAGGCCAAATCGGATGCTGCACTCTCGTGTAGTTTTCCGGAGATCGACCGCAAAGATCTTCGAAATTTGCAATTCCCCCGTTGCGTTTCTGCGCGAATGGCGCTGCATCCCGCGAATGGCGTAGATGGATCGTAGGTATATTGCCCAGAACAGCTTTTGACAGGTTCAGCAGGCCTTCAGGTCAGCCGCGCGCAGAGGCTGGCCCGGCAACCAAGAAAGAGAAGATCTCTCCTTTCGCTTGCCGTTGCTCGTCTCTTGGCGGGTCTGGCGGTAAAGAACGTATATTTCGTAGGCGGATCGTAGGCATATAGTCCAGAATATGTCCCGAACCAGTCCGGCACCAGCCGGGGCTGGCATGTTTCCGACCTCCAGAGTAACGGTCCTGAGATCGGCCTGTAAGAGGCCCCATTTGGGTCCATTTGCAGGTCCAACCCCATTTCAGAGACTTTGCAATCGGAATTAGGTGTAGTACGATGGAACAATTCTGAACACAACGCGAGAACGCAGTTTTTGGCGACGCTACGTTAGGGTGCAATTGCCAAAAAACGACTCGGAGAATGTCTGCCAGCGGTTAAAGGAGACCAATCTATGACGAGACGGAGTAGCGCCTCACAATTCGTAGACAACTTTGCCCAGATAAAGGTTGTCGGAGTGGGTGGCGGCGGACAGAATGCGGTCAACCGCATGATAGAGGCAGACGTTCAGGGTGTAGAGTTTATTGCCGTCAACACCGATGCGCAGGCCTTGATGCTCTCCAACGCGCCGCAGCGGCTGCGGATTGGAGACAAACTGACCAGAGGGTTGGGGTCGGGGGGAAAGCCTGAAATCGGCTTGCGGGCAGCCGAGGAGAGCCGGGAAGAGGTCGAGCAGCTGTTTGAAGGCGCGGATATGGTTTTCGTGACCGCCGGTCTGGGCGGCGGTACGGGTTCCGGCGCGGCTCCGGTCATCTCTTCTATTGCGCGCGACTCCGGCGCGTTGACAATCGGCGTCGTGACGAAGCCGTTTACCTTTGAAGGCACGCAACGCCGCCGCATCGCCGAAAGCACGATGAGCCGCCTGCGCGAATCTGTCGATACACTGATTACGGTCCCCAATGACCGGCTATTGCATATTCTGGACAAAAAGACTGCGATCCGTGATTCCTTCATTGTCGCCGACGATGTGCTGCGGCAGGGCATTCAGGGTATCAGTGAGCTGATTACCGTGCCCGGTCTGATCAACCTGGATTTCGCCGACGTGCGTTCGATCATGCTCGACGGCGGCGCGGCCCTGATGTCAATCGGGCGCGCCAGCGGCGAAAATCGCGCCCAGGAAGCCGCCCAGCAGGCGATCCAGAGTTCGTTGCTGGATGTGTCGATCGAGGGCGCGCAGGGGATTCTCTTCAACGTCAAGGGCGGCGACGATCTGAGCCTGTTCGAGGTGAATGAGGCTGCAGAGATGATCCGGGCCAACGCCCATCCGGAAGCGAATATCATTTTCGGTGCGGTCATCGACGAGAGCATGAAGGACGAAATCCATATGACGGTCATTGCCACCGGCTTCGACAAGGGCCGGCGGCCAGACCAGCCGCCCACTTCGGTCAGGCAACCTGCCACCGGCAGCGTTCGACCGACCGGCGGAGCACCGCAGCAGTCCAGCCAACCTGCCCAGCCACCGTCACAGCCGAAGCCCAAGGAGCCAATCGACTTCCCGGTTCGTTCCTTCGACCGTGAAGACCTGGACATTCCGGCATTTCTGCGCCGCGCCAAGAACAACAACGGCCAGTAGCCCATAGATTCACAATACCCACAATACGATAATTCAGAGAGCCGCGGCATCGCCTCGGCTCTCTTTTTTTTTGCCTCGCGCCGGGAGAAAATCAGGCGGGCGGACGGTGCCGGCCCCCCTCTTCTGCAGGCTCAGACAGCTACAACAGAACTGCGCGCATGAGTACGCGAAATAACCGCCGATTGCAGGCAAATCCGTTTGCACGTCAGCCGGGAGTGTGATATATCTATACGGACGCTCTGGCAGATGTACGAAATCATCTTTACCACTATATATTGTACCCCCCAAAGAGATATGATACAGTATGTAGACGATCTCCCGATTGCAGGATGCAATTGCGAAATCGTTGCAGGGTGCCGATCTGAACCAGTCTGAACCGGAATAATAGAGGGGGACGCTCGCGTTCCCAGGCTTGCCACGCCGACTGATCGAGGGACGGTTTATGCAATGTCCCCATTGCGGACACGGCAAACACAAAGTGATCGATAGCCGGGTTCGAGGAGAGACGATTCGCCGCCGCCGGCAATGCCTGGATTGCGAGCAGCGCTTCACAACCTATGAGCATGTTGCCCCCAGCCTGCTCGTCTCCAAACGGGACGGCCACCGTGAACCGTTCGACCCCCAGAAGCTGCTTGCCGGCATCCGTATCGCCGCAGTTAAACGACCGGTCAGCAGCGAGCGCATGAAGAGTATTGCCAACTACGTCGAGGATCGAATTCAACGGATGGGGCGTGCAGAGGTCACAAGTGAAATGATCGGCAATCTCGTGCTGGACCAACTGGCCGACGTCGATCAGGTGGCCTATATCCGTTTCGCCAGCGTCTATCTCGACTTTAGCGATCTGAGTGAAATCCGGTCCGAGGTTGACCGGGTGATGGGACGCAGTGACCTGGAGGCTGACACCGCCAGAGCCGTCGACGCCCGCGAAAGACCGTCGGCGGGCTAAACAAGGCCAGCCTTCCGAACTGGACCCTGCGGAATATCTTGCTGTCGAACGCATCTGCAGTGCGTTGCAGGTGGGGAGGGCAGACATTTTTGAACACGCGGGTCCCAGCTACCCGGTTTGGACGGAACATGGCGGGGAACTTGTCGGCCAGATAAGCAGTCCTATTAGTGAGTGCCGGCCCCTCCTTCCGCGGCTCTAAGAAAGACCAACCCGGCCGCAAAGTCTGTGCTTGACTTTTTAGACCGTTTGTTCTATTATCGAAACGTGATCATCGTTTCTTGACGACAGGCTTCTCACTTTCTTACCTTCTTCCAAAATACCATCTCTTTCCAAGGAGTCACCCGATGTCCGCCCTCGAATCCACCATCACCCGCAATGGCGCCAGAACACAGGAGGCTTTCACGACTTTCGAAGTCGTCAAAGGCGAAAGACAAAGAGTCTCCGGCCCGGCGTATGTTGATGACAGCGCTATCCAGCTGAGCGAGAACAGCTTGAAAGTTCTGGAGCGCCGCTATCTGCGTCGGGATATCGATGGGTCGCTCCTTGAGACGCCCGCCGGCATGTTCTATCGCATCGCCAGACACATTGCGGCGGTGGAAGAGGAGCACGACGGCGACGTAGAAGCGACTACCAAGACCTTTTACGACCTGCTCACGGATCTGCGCTTCTTCCCCAACAGCCCCACTTTTACGGGCGCGGGTACACCCCTCGGCCAGCTGGCCGCCTGTTTTGTGCTGCCCATCGAAGATGATATGGGCCGCTCCAGCGACGGCATCTTCAGCACCCTGCGGGTGGCGGCGCTCATCCAACAAACCGGCGGCGGCAATGGCTTCAGCTTCAGCCGGCTGCGTCCACAGAAGGATATCGTCCACACATCAGCCGGGCGGGCAACCGGACCGGTGGGCTTCCTGCGCGTCTATGACCAGGCTTTCGGTGAAATCGCCCAGGGCGGAACCCGCCGCGGGGCCAATATGGGCGTCCTGCGGGTCGATCATCCTGATATCGAAGAGTTTATCCGCTGCAAGGCCGAAGAGGGCGAAATCACCAATTTCAACATTTCCGTCGCCATCACCGACGAGTTTATGCAGGCTGTCAAAGAAGACGGCGATTTCGACCTGCGCAACCCCCGCGACGGCTCCGTATCCAGGACCGTGCGCGCGCGGGATCTGTTCGCCACCATCATCAAGTACGCCCACCACAACGGTGAACCCGGCGCGCTCTTTATCGACGCCGCCAACCGCAGCAACCCTGTCCCGCAGCTCTACGATCTGGAGGCGACCAACCCGTGCGGTGAGCAGTGGCTGGGGCCTTATGAGAACTGCTGCCTGGGCTCGATCAACCTGAGCATGCACGTCACAACCGACAGCGCCGGCACAACCGCGGTGGACTGGGATGCCCTTCGGCAGACGGTGCGCGAGAGTACACACTTCCTCGACAACGTGGTCAGCGCCAACACCTATCTGCCAGCAGTGCCGGTGGTGAAAGAGGCGGCGCTCAAGGCGCGCCGGATCGGGCTCGGCATTATGGGCCTCGGCGACCTGATGTACAAGCTGGGCATCTGCTACGGCAGCGAAGAGGGCCAGGAGTTCGCCGGCCAGGTGATGGAGTTCGTGCGTTTCCACTGCATGCAGATGAGCATCGATCTGGCCGCAGAGCGTCAACCCTTCCTCGCTTTCGCAGGCAGCATCTACGACGACGAACAACTTGGCGGGATGCAATGGCAGCCGCCATCGCCGCTCTCTCCGTATCGCCGCAATTGGGCTCGGCCCGCGTTGAATTGGGAAAAGATCACCGAAGGCATTCGCCGGCATGGGATCCGCAACGCCGCGCAGACGACGGTAGCGCCCACCGGCACGATTGCAACCGTGAGCGGCTGTGAGGGCTACGGCTGTGAACCGGTCTTCGCATTGGGGTATATCCGCCACTTCAAGGACGGGGACAATGATGTAGAGTTGCCCTATACCAGCCCCCTCTTTGAGGAGGCGATCAAGCAGTTGGATCTCAGCGCCGAGCAGGCGGATGCAATCCGGCAGCGGGTGGCGGAGACGGGATCATGCCAGGAAGTTGAAGAGCTGCCGCCGCAGTTCCGCAATACCTTTGTGGTCAGCAGTGACATCACAGCCGAGCAGCACGTCAGGATGCAGGCTGCCATCCAGGCGTTTGTCGATAACAGCATCAGCAAGACGTGCAACTTCCCCGAGGGTGCAACCGAGGAAGAAGTGGCGCAGGCCTATTTGCAGGCGTGGGAGTTGGGTTGCAAGGGGCTCACGGTCTATGTCACCGGCAGCAGGCAGGAGGTGGTATTGGAGACAAAAGCGGTCAAGGACAGGAAGGGAGAGGCGCCCGACCAGCTGCATAGCGATCCGTCAAGCAACGGCACCCACCCGACGTCCGCGCTTTCACAGGACGAATATCCGGCCGTCTTCACCAAGCGGCCGCGCCCCTATCTGTTGCAGGGAAGCAGCTATCGCAAAGAGACGCCGCTGGGCACCGCATACATCACCGTCAACAGCGACGAGAATCAGGAGCCGTTTGAAGTGTTCCTGAATATCGGCAAGGCCGGCAGCGATGTCACCGCGGTCAGCGAATCGATTGGCCGCCTGATCAGCCTGGCGCTGCGCATGCCGTCTGCTCTGCCGCCATCCGAACGGCTGCGCTGGGTGATCGATGAGATGGCCGGAATCGGCGGCGGGCGGCCGTTGGGCTTCGGGGTCGGACGGGTGCGGAGCCTGCCGGATGGCGTGGCGCAGGTGCTTTCCGATCATCTCAGCGAGTTGCCGGATAACAATGAGGCCGTGTCCGGCGAACAGTTGGCGCTGCCGATCGGCGATCTGTGCCCGGACTGCGGCGAGGCTGCTTTCCTGAACGTCGAAGGCTGCCGCAAATGTCATATCTGCGGCTATAGCGAATGTTGAACCGCACGGCGGCTAGCGGCCTGAAACACCGTTAGCCGCCGTTTTTTTCCGAGCGATGAAGATCAGCCGGTCGCTGTCAGAACGATAGGGACTGCCGTCGAAGTCGCCGTAGAGTTCATCCACCGCGAACCCTGCTTGTTCCAGCAGCAGGGCCCCCTCGTCGGGCCACCAGAAGCGCAGCGGGAAGGCGAGCCGCGTCTGCGCGTTGCGCCCGTCGGGAAATATCTCCTCGTAGACGAAAATCGTATCCTGCAGTTGCCGCGCCGCGTCCACGTAGCGGATCGTCCATTTCAACACCCGCGCGCCGCTTTCCTCGTCCTCCCACCAGTCGGCCAACTCCTGATTGCCGGATATCGCCTCCAGATAGGCCACGTCCGGGTTAAAGAGATCGATCAGGAGCAGACCGCCCGCGCGCAGATGGCGGTTGGCGCACTGCAGCGCCATCAACTGTTCGGCCTGGGTCGTCAGGTGCATCAGCGTATTGCTGACCACATAGGCGAAGTCGACCTCCGTCCGCGCCAGCTGGAAACTGGTCATCTCCGCCTGCACCAACGTGACCGGCAACGGAAGATCTGCCGCGGCATGTGACGCATGGCCGTGCAAGGCAATTTTGCGACGGGCGATCGCCAGCAGCGCTGCGCTCTTGTCAATCCCGACGACATGACAGCCGTCCTCGGCCAGGGGAAGTAGCACACGGCCGGTGCCGCAGCCAAGCTCCAGCGCGGCGCGACCAGCCGTGCGGGCCGTCTTCAGGACAAGGGGAATGTCATCTGTATAGTCGCGGTAATCTCCGTCGTAGAAACGGGCGAAGGCATCGAAATTCATGGGGTAGGGTATCAAGAGCGGTTAGGGGATAGTATCCCCACGACTTCCCGTTATTGGGACTATCCAGAGAAGTGGGCTGCGGATCCCAGTGTAATTCCTCACTGGTAACCGCAAACGCACCCTCCTCTGAACTGTACAACAACTGTCCACTGGGTTTGCCTTTTCCGAAAATTCAGCTATAATCGTAACAGATTGCGAGCCGACCTGACGATTCGGGTCGGCGTTTACTTTCCAGAGGGCGCTGCTGAAGACGGCATTTTACCCGCCGTTGACCGCGCCCTCTCTATCTGCGTGAGAGATGCCCCCGCGCAAACAGCGAGTAAGAATCATGAGCGAAAGTCCTGTTTATTTGACGAAAAGCGGTCTCGACGCTCTGCGAGAGGAACTGGACTATCTTGTCGGTGAACGACGCCAACAGATTGCCCAGCAGATCGCCGAAGCCAAGGCCGAAGGTGACCTGAGAGAAAATGCGGGCTACGATGAAGCCAAAAATGCCCAGGCCTTTGTCGAAGGGCGCATTCGCGAACTCAAGGTCAAGATCCACAACGCGCAGATTATCGACGACACCCAGACGCCCGACAACGAGGTTGCCCTGGGCCGCAGTGTTGTCGTCAGAGAAAACGGTTACGCCGACGAAGAGATTTACACAATCGTAGGCTCGACGGAAACCGATCCGAATAATGGGCGCATCAGCAACGAAAGCCCTATCGGCAAGGCGTTGCTCGGCCATACCGCGGGAGATGTCGTAAGCGTCAAGGCGCCGGCGGGCGAAATCGAGTTCGAGATCGTCCGCGTCGAATAAAGAACGCCCCTCTGCCCGTATCCCGGTAGAATATCCGGCCGCTTTGCCCAGGAGCAGGTATTGTGAACGATGCCAGCCAACTGTTCGAGCCTGAAAATCTGAGCGATCAGGAGCAGAGTCGCCTGCAGAAGCTGGATGCCCTGCGCGCACGCGGGATCGATCCCTATCCGGCGCGTGTGAAGCGTTCGCATACGATCGCGGCCGCCCGCGACCTGTATGACGAAAGCGCGGCCGAGCAGCCGGTGGTGAGCGTGGCCGGACGCCTCAAGCGCATCCGCGTGATGGGCAAGGTCAGCTTCGCCGATCTGGACGACGGCAGCGCGCAGATTCAGCTCTTCATTCAGCGGGACAGGTTGCCGGATGGCTGGTACAACGAAGTATGGAAGCGGCTCATCGATCTTGGCGATTTTATCAGCGCCAGCGGCCATCTTTCCGTAACCCGCAGCGGCGAATTGAGCGTAACCGTCGACGAGATCACCTTCCTGGCCAAAACGCTCAAACCGATGCCGGACAAGTGGCACGGCGTGCGTGATCCGGAAGTCCGCTACCGGCGGCGGTATGTGGACCTGCTGGCCAACGAAGATGTGCGCGCGTTGTTCCGCGCCCGGGCCGCAGTCGTGCGCGCCCTGCGCACCTATCTGGACGACGCAGGATTCCTCGAGGTTGAGACGCCGATTCTGCAACCGATTTACGGCGGCGCGGCTGCACAACCCTTCGTCACCCACCATAACCAGCTCCACCAGGATCTCTATCTGCGCATCAGCTTCGAGTTGTACCTGAAGCGCTTGATTGTCGGCGGCTTTCCCGCAGTCTATGAGATCGGACGCGACTTCCGCAATGAAGGCGTCAGCTTCAAGCACAATCCCGAATTCACCCAGCTTGAATTCTACGAGGCCTACGTCGACTATGAAGATGTCATGCGGCGCACCGAGGAAATGGTCGCCTTCACCGCCGAACAGGTGACCGGCAGTCCCGTCGTCACCTGGCAGGAGCACACGATCGACTTTACACCGCCCTGGCCGCGCGTCCCTCTCCGCCAGGCGATCCTGGACGCATCCGGCATCGATTATGAGCAGTTTACCGATGCCGACAGCCTGCGGGCAGAGATGCGCAGCCGCGGCATTGACGCCGCCGACGAGGACAACTGGGGCAAGCTGGTGGATAATCTGCTCTCCAGATTCTGCGAACCCAAGCTGATCCAGCCCACCTTTCTGGTCGACTATCCGCGCGAAGTCAGCCCGCTCGCGAAAGGCATGCCGGACGATGCGCGCCTGGTTGAGCGATTTGAGGGCTTTGCCGCCGGCATGGAGCTTTGCAACGCCTTCACCGAACTGAACGATCCCGTCGACCAGCTGCAGCGCTTCCTCGACGAAAACTACCGCGCCGCGCAGGGCGACGAAGAGGCGCACCCGGTCGATGTCGATTACGTCGAGGCGCTCAGTTTCGGCATGCCGCCCACCGGCGGCTTCGGCATGGGCATCGACCGCCTGACCATGCTGCTCACGGACCGCGACACGATCCGCGAAGTCATCCTTTTCCCCCACCTCCGCGAAATCGACCAACCGCCCCAGGATGACGCCGCCCCCGATGCGGAACCGCAAGATCCCACCGTCGCAGTGGCGCTCCCCGCGGCCGACACCGGCGCCTAGGCGGCGAATCAGGCGTCTCGCCCGCTTACCCCGGCGACATTCCGATATAGTAACAAACAGACCCTCCAATTTTTCTCTATCCGCGGATGAGTCTTCCCGCGCAACGACTCCTGCCATCATCACCCCATATCCGGCAGAGACCAGCCACTCACCCCGACTTGACGCGCGGGGAGACAATCTGCCATAATAACTCCAACAACCAAATAACCTACCTTCGGGGCAGGGTGAGGGCCGCACAGGCCCAATTCCCGACCGGCGGTGAGCCAGATGGATGTGGTGCGCCCTCAACGCAAGGAGCGGCGAATCTCTCTGGTAAGCCCGTGAGCCGCAAGGCAGAGTTCGGTGAGATTCCGACGCCGACGGTATAGTCCGGATGGGAGAAGGTGCAAAGAGCGAGAGCAATGTCTTTCAAGGAATTGTTCTGTTCTCTTTGGCTATTCGCAGTGGCTGCTGCGCGCAATGCCCGGGGTACGATCCATGTATCTCGGGCTTTTTTGTGTGGAGAACGCGCGTTGCGCGAGGAGTACGCGCACGCCAGCCGTTGCCAGTGGCTGCTCTCGGCATAGGCCGGGAGTGCGGTGGCCGCACCGCGCAAAGGACCCGAAGCAATCTATCGCTTTGGGTCCTTTGCTTTTCGGGGCAAGGCAAGATTATGAAAGACAGTTCGATACTATTCACTGGCGCGCCGGCAGATGACGGCAGAGACCAGGTGGCGCCACCCGTCGTTGAACAGCCGGCGCGTCAAAACAGGCGGATAGCCGGCCGCGTCGGCGATTGGGTGGCGCGGCATCCTGCCCTGGCGGCATTCCCGTTCGTGTTGGGCGCGGCGCTGCTGTTGTGGGAGGTGGTTGTCCGCTGGCAGGACTATCCGACCTTTATTCTTCCCCGCCCAGGGCAGATATTGCAGAAGGCGCTGACGATGAGCGCGGACGGCTCGCTGCTGCGCCATACACAGGCAACCGTGACTGAAATCGGCGCTGGTCTGCTGATCGGCCTTACGCTGGCCTTCGCGCTGGGCTACTGGCTCGGACGCAGCCGCACGCTCGACCGCATCCTGTCCCCCTATCTCGTCGCCAGCCAGACGGTGCCGGTTGTTGCCATCGCTCCGCTCCTGGTCATCTGGTTCGGCAGCGGCCTAGTGAGCAAAGTGCTGGTGACCACCATCATGGTCTTCTTTCCCACCCTGCTCGGCACGGTTGTCGGCATCCGCAATGTAGACCCGGACCTGCGCGAGCTGATGCGCTCTCTGCGCGCCAGCCGCTGGCAACTTTTCGTGAAGCTGGATCTGCCCGGCGCCCTGCCCGTGATTTTCGGCGGCCTCAAGCTGAGCGTCATTCTGGCCGTTGTCGGCGCGATCGTGGGCGAGTTTGTCGGCGCCGATCAAGGGCTGGGATTCCTCATCAACCTGGGCCGCGGCGTACTGGACACGCCGATGATCTTCGTCGCCGTGTTCATGATCGTGCTGCTCGCCCAGGCGATGTACTGGAGTATCACGCTGCTGGAAGGCTATCTGCTGCGCTGGAAACAGCATGGTTTGCAGGGTGGGGAGTGAGGGATCCTCCTCAAGGAAAGGTATCTGTCACAGGAGAAGATCTCCTGTCCGCCAATATACAGAGGAACGAATGAAACATTACACTGTCCGGTATCCAACAGCGCGTGCGAACTCTATCTTACACCGTCCAGGAGCGGCGAGCCCTCTGGGTCTGTCCCGCTTGCTGAAGTTGGCTCTGCTGCCGCTGCTGGTTGCACTCGCGGCCGCGTGCGCTCCGATCGCGCCGGCGCCGACCGCGCCGCCCGAACCGCAAAGCCTGCGCCCGATCACCTTAGGCGTGGGTTTCATCCCCAATGTCCAGTTTGCGCCCTTCTATGTCGGGATCGAGAAGGGATTTTTCGCAGCCAGGGGAATCGAGCTTTCGCTGGACTACGGCTTTGAAAACGACTATCTCAAACTGGTCGCGACCGATGAACTGCAGTTCATGATCGCCAGCGGCGACCAACTGGTGCTTGGCCGCGCCCAGGAGATGCCGGTCAGATATGTGATGAACTGGTATACCAGCTACCCGGTCACCGTTTTCGCCAAGGCCGATGCCGGCATTCACGAACCGGCCGACCTGGCAGGCCGCACCGTCGGCGTACCGGGACCGTTCGGCGCCACCTACATCGCGCTGCGCGCTTTGCTGGATGTGGCCGGGCTGACCGAAGCCGACATCCAGATGGAGAGCATCGGCTTCACCCAGGCGTCAGCCGTGAGCGAGGGCCTGGTTGACGCGGCCGTGGACTACGCCGTCAACGGTCCCGTCGTGCTGGGCAATGCCGGCATCGAAACGGTCCAGATCCCCCTCGATCAATACCTGCAGATTCCCGCCAACGGGCTCGTCACCAACGAACGCACCCTGCAGGAGGAGCCGCAGCTGGTGGAGGCCATTGTGCGCGCGCTGCAAGAGTCGGTCGCCTATACCCTCGCCAATCCGGACGAGTCCTTCACAATCGCGTTGAACTTTGTGCCGGAGGCAGGCGGGGAAAACGAAGCTGCCAACCGGCTGGTGTTCGACGCTTCACTTCCTTTCTGGCAGCCGCGGCCGCAGGGCGCGCCCGGCGCCACCACCGATGCCGAATGGCAGACGGTGGCCGAGCTACTGCTGCGTATCGGCTTTGTGGAGCGGCTCGTCCAGCCCGAAGAGATGTACACCAACGAATTCATTCAGTGAGATTCCCAACCGTGACATGCCCCGCGGCTGGTGTTTCACGACCTGCCGCGGGCAGCTGTCCCTGACCACTGATGACAGATCCTCTACTGCAGGCGCAGAACGTCAGCCACACCTACCGCCGCCGCAACCGCGTCACACCGGCGCTGGCCGCGGTCTCTTTCTCTGTGCAGGCACATGAGTTTGTCTGCGTGGTCGGCAACAGCGGCAGCGGCAAGTCGACGCTGCTGCGCATCCTCGGCGGCCTGTTGACGCCCACAGCAGGCGAGGTGCAGTTCAAAGGCGACACCGTGCAGGCCCCGCAGCCGCAGATCGGGTTCGTCTTCCAGAATACGAATCTGATGCCCTGGCGCACAGCCCTGGAGAATGTCCTGCTCCCACTCGAACTGCAGAAGCCGCTCGACGGGCATGACCGCGAGCGGGCCTGTGCCGCGCTTGCCCTGATGGGGCTGGAAAAGTTTGCCGACGCCTACCCGTCTCAACTCTCCGGCGGCATGGCCCAGCGCGTCACCCTCACGCGGGCCCTGCTGCAAAGCCCTGCGCTGCTGCTGATGGACGAGCCTTTCGGCGCGCTGGACGCGCTGACGCGCGAGCGCCTCAATCAGGAGCTCCTGCGCATTTGCGGGGACAGGAAGCAGACGGCGTTGATGATTACGCACAGCATTCAGGAGGCCGTTTTCCTCGCCGATCGTGTACTGGTCTTGAGCGGGCAGCCCGGCACCCTACAGGGCGCCGTCTCCGTTGACCTGCCCCGCCCGCGCACGCTCGAGATGCTGACGCGTCCGCAGGCCGGCGCCCTCATCAGCGAAATTCGCGCCTGCCTGGCGACGGGCGCGGAAGAAGCGGTGCGCGAATAAGAAAAACGCCGGGCACAATGTCCAATGCCGTGCCCGGCGTCCCGTTTTCTGATTTTCGTTTCAGCCTGACCGCATACGAGTGAACGCTGAAGACCGAACCTACTGGTCGTCCGACTGGCCCAGATTGCGCGGCAACATGGCAGACAGGTTGTCCGGCCGGTCGATGTTCAGCGACAGTACCTGCTCCTGCAGCCAGGTCTGGAATGCCTGTGCATACTCCTGCTGCAAGGTGGCTTCTTCTTTCGGCCGTTCATCGTCCCGCTCCAGCACCTCGAGGATATGATAGCCGAAGGACGTCTTCACCGGTGCGCTGATTTCGCCGACTTCAAGTGAAAATGCGGCTTCGTCGAATTCGGGCACGTAGCGCCCGGGTCCGGCCCAGCCCAGATCGCCGCCCTCGGCGCCGCTGCCCGGGTCGTTGCTGAACTGCAGTGCCAGGTCGGCAAAATCCTCGCCGTCGAGAATGCGTTGATGCAACCTCTGCGCAAAGGCCAGTGCCTCGGCGTCGTCAACACGGCCATCGCCGTTGGCGTCCGCATTCCATATTTCAAGAGGCGGCGGGCTGTCATCCTCATCGACTTCCACAGTAGCCCCTGCCGTCGTTTCGGTTGTACTCTCGCCGCTTTCGTCCCCGCTTTCCGGCTCTGCTGCAGGCGTCTCGGCAGGGGGAGGCGCTTCCTCCGGCTCGGGGTCGACGGCGATCAGGATATGGCGGACCCGGACCTGCTCTTCGGTAGTGGATACCAGATCCTGGCTGATCGTCTCCGACAATTTGGTACGCAACAGGCGCGCCCGGATCACCTCGCGATAGCTGGCCAGGCTCATGCCGGCGTTGTCGCGCAGATTCTCCTCCAGAGTGCCCAGCCCCTCCTCGTACAAATCGGCGGTCAGGACCGCAGGCGGCTCCGGTGTAGGCGCTTCTTCTTCCTGGATCTCCGTGGTCTCGCCGGCCGCGGTTGCGGTCGGCGCGCTGTCCGCGTCATCTTCCGGCGTCGGCGAGGGTGAGGGGAGCGGCGTCGGCGTAAAGGTTTCCGCGGTTGCGGTCGCCTCGACGGCGGCGTCGGCGGTTGCTGTGGCCTGCGGCACTGTCAGCGCGCCTTGCCCGCGCGCCACCTCTTCGCGCAGAGTCTCTTCCACCTCTTCATCGGTCACGGCCACGCCAACTTCCGGCGCCTTAATCTGCAGGACAGCCCCTTCAATCAAATCGTTGAGGACCTGCGTCCCCAGCGTTAACGGGCTGGCCAGCGTCGCATTTATCGAAGCGATCTGGGAGGCGAACAGGCTTGAATCGCCAAACTGCTGGGCGAATATCTGCAGCCGCAAACGCTGGTTTTCCAGTTCGCTCTGGCGCAGGCGGGCCTGTTGCCAGAAGTCGCGGGTGACGATCGTTCGGTCTTCAACCTTTGCCAGCACACTGTTGGGCTTGATGATCAATTCATTGACCACGCCATACAGGATCAGGACCAGCGCCACACCGACGATCCCGCCGACGATCAACGTCATCCGCAGGTTGCGCTCCCGGTCGCGGGCGCGCAGGCGGGTCTCACGTCTATTTTCTACCTGCGGCTCTTCCGCCTGCTTTCTTCGTCTGCGCTTCTTGACCATGGATCGATCAACCGCGTCTGCCGGTTATACGGATATGTTCGCCAGTGTACGGCATCAAGGCCAGATGTCTTGCCCTTTTGATCGCTCTGGTCACTTTGCGCTGCATCTTGGCGGTGACGCGGGTCTTGCGGCGGTTGTGAATGCGTCCATAGTTATCGACAAAGCGGCTGAGAACCTGCACATTCTTGTAGCCGATCTCGTCGATACGCACATCGTTGCCGACGTGGCGGGGATTTCTGCGCTGATTGCCCTGTTTGGCGCGATTAAATATGGCCGGTCCCTCAACACGGTTGAAGGAAATCACCGGCTGCTCTTGCTGGCTGCTGCCTGCGTCCGACTCCGCGCTGGCTTCATCAGCCGCTTCTTCTGCGCCTTCCGACACAGTCTCGGCAACCGGTTCGGCCTCAGTCTCGGCAACTGCTTCGGCCACTGGTTCCGCGACCGCTTCGACCTCAGGCTCTGGGGCTGCTTCGGCCACTGGTTCCGCGACCTCTTCGGCCACTGGTTCCGCAACCGCTTCGGCTTCAGGCTCTACAGCCGCTTCGGCCTCTGCCTGCGGTGCGCTCTCCGCCGGACTCTCTTCGAGCACGGGGGCAGCCTCTTCCGTCTGCGTCTCGGCGGCCGGTTGCTCTTCGGCTTCGTTCATTTTGGTTTCGTCAGACATTCGATGCTCCTTTTTGGCTCAGTCATCAGCGCGGATAACGAGGAAACGCAATACATCTTCAGATAGCCGTAACTGTCGTTCCACGTTCTGCACCGCGGTGGGAGGCATCGAGATGTTGTGCAGAATGTAGTGTCCTTCAAAGTGGCCTTTGATGGGGTAGGCCAATCGGCGTTTGCCCCAATGGTCGGTGCTCGCGATTGTCCCATCCTCGCCGACGATGGCCCGACCAATCCGGTCATCCACGGCTTTGACACCATCATCATCCAGATTGGGCTGGATAATGTACACCAATTCGTACGTGTTCATCTACCCTTTACTCCTTTCCGTGAGCAATGTCTTGTTAGACAAAGGTCCACAGCACTGTGCTGTGAACAGAAAGAACGAGGGAGCAGACAAGCTGTCCCTCGTCGCAGTTCGATAGTATAGCATAGCCCTGCGCGCCCGCAAAAGATCGGGCGGGCAAAACTGCATGCAAAACAGAGCCGGTGGTCCCCAGTCTATGCTTCGTGAAACTGCTGGGCGCTAGTTACTGGAAATCGGCCACTGCATCTGCGCCCGCTCCGCGATGCGCCCGCGGCCGTGGCACTGTTTGAACTTCCTGCCGCTCCCGCACGGGCACGGATCGTTGCGCTTGGCGCCGTCGAAGCGCGCGTTCACCTTGCGGTCCGCTTCCGCCAGGTGCTGCATGATATTGGCGGGCGCCTGCTGCCGGCGCAGCTGATCGGACATGAAGTTCATGTACGGGCGCACATGATTGAAGAAGGACCGGTAGCCGGCGCACAGATAGTTCAACCCCTCTTCACCGTCGGGCGTCTTGATGAAGCGGTTCTTCGGACAGCCGCCGTTGCAGACGAAACGCACCTCGCACTCCAGGCAGTAATTGGGCAGGCTGTCCCGCTTATGCGTACCAAACTCCTGCTGGCGCGTCGAGCCGACCATCTCGATCAGCGGGATCTCCTCAATGTTGCCCAGCAGGTAGTCCGGCTCCACGTAGTGATCGCAGGAGAAGAGATCGCCGTTGTGCTCCATCGCCAGCGCGGAGCCGCACGTCTCTTCAAAGATACAAAGGCCGGGCCGGTGTCCTGCGTAACCGGCCAGCGCGACATCGAAGATCTGGACAAAGACCCGCCCAACGTCATGGCGCACCCACTCCTCGAAGATCTGGATCAGAAAGTCGCCATACTGCTCGGCCGTGACCGAGCGATCCTTGACCGTATCCCCTTCCTGGTAGCCGGTGTCGTTATCGCGCTCGACGATCGGAATGAACTGCATGAAATCCGTCTTGACCTCGTCGCGCAGAAAACGGTAGACCTCCAACGGATGGGGCGCGTTGGCCGCGTGGACCGTCGTCAGAATGTTGTAGCGCACCTTGTGCTTGTGCAACATCCGCGCCGCCCGCATCACCTTCTCCCACGTCGGCTGGCCGCCCTTATCCACGCGGTAGAAGTCGTGCATCTCGCGCGGGCCGTCCATACTCAGCCCGATCAGAAAATCGCTGCGGTGCAGGAATTCGCACCACTCGTCATCGAGCAGCGTGCCGTTGGTCTGGAGCGCGTTCTCGACGCGCATGCCCGGCTTCTTGTGCTTCTGCTGGAACTCGACCGCCTTCTCGAAGAAGTCCAGCCCCATCAGCGTCGGCTCGCCCCCCTGCCAGGCGAATGTTACCTCCGGGACCTGCTGCGCCTCGATATATTGCCGCGTGTACTCCTCAAGCATCGACTCGGACATGCGGAACTCGCTGTCCGGGTACATAAACTCCTTGCTCAAAAAGTAGCAATAATGGCAGTCCAGGTTGCAGATCGCCCCCCGCGGCTTCAGCATAATGTGAAACGCCGGCGGCGGCGCAATATCGGTTGCGGGCGTTGTGTCGAGTAGTGCGATTGATTGGGACATTCTTTCTCCTACACCTCCAGCGGCGGCACGTCCACCCAGCGCCGCTCCTGCCAGGCCTGATAGCCCAACTCGGCCAATTGTACGCCTTTCGCCCCTTCCAGCAGCGTATAGGGGAACGGGTCGCCCTTAACTGCATGGCGCAGGAACATCTCCCATTCGATCTTGAAGGCGTTTTCAAAGGGGTTGTTGTTGGGCACCCACTGCCACGTATCATAAAACGGGACCGGCTGGGGTATGTCCGGGTTCCACACCGGCTTCGGCGTGAAGGAGTCGCCCTGTATCGCGCAATCGCGCAGGCCGGCCACCGCGCTGCCGCGCGTGCCGTCCACCTGGATCGTCAGCAGGTCATCGCGGCGCACGCGCACGCACCAGGAGGAGTTGAAGTTGCATATGATGCCGTTTTCCAACTCGAACATGGCGTAGGCGCCGTCATCAGCGTCGGCGTTGTAGGCCGCGCCTTCCTCGTCGATGCGTTCCGGCACGTGGTTGGCGGCGATGCATGTGAGCCGCTTGATCGGGCCGAAAAGGTTGTCGATCACGTAGCGCCAGTGGGCAAACATGTCGAGAACGATGCCGCCGCTCTCGGACTTCTTATAATTCCAGGAGGGGCGCTGGGCCGGCTGGTCCTTGCCGTCGAAGACCCAGTAACCGAACTCGCCGCGCACCGCCAGAATGCGGCCAAAGAAACCGGTGTCGATCAGATACTTGAGCTTCAGAAAACCGGGCAGAAACAGCTTATCCTGGACAACCCCATTGCTGACCCCGGCGTCGATCGCCGCGCGCGCCAGCTGCAACGCATCCTCAGTGTTGCCTGCGGTCGGCTTTTCGCAGTAGACCGCCTTGCCCGCCTCGATCGCCTGCAGTGTATTCGGCACCCGCAGGTTGGTCGCCAGCGCATCGAAATAGATACGGTTGTGGTCGTCCGCGAGCGCCTCGTCCAGGTTTGTTGTCCACTTGCTCACATGATGGGCAGCGGAGAGATGCCGCAGCTTGTCCGGATTGCGGCCGACCAGCACCGGCTCCGGCATGATGTGGTCGCCGTCCGCGGTGGGCACGCCGCCCTGCTCCCGGATCGCCAGAATCGAACGGATCAGATGTTGATTCGTGCCCATGCGCCCAGTGACGCCATTCAAGATTACGCCAAAAGCAATTTCAGCCATAGGTGGGAAAAGCTCCTATTGATGCGCGGCCGCCAAGGACCGTTATTATGCGTGATTTGTATAAGCTTCCACAATCCGCTCCAGGACCTGCTCCTGCTCCATCGCCCAGTAGCGGTCTGAGAAGATTTCGACCTCATTATACCCGTCAAACCCGGCCTCCTCAACCCAGCTGCGAATCTGGCGGATGTTGATGCAGCCCTCACCCATCAGGCCGCGGTCATTGAGCAGGTCTTCGGTGGGCGTGCGCCAGTCGCAGACGTGGAAGGCGAACAGCTGCCCATGCTGACCGCAACGGCGGATTTCCCGCTCCAGATCGGGGTCCCACCACAGGTGGTAGACGTCGACAACGACGCCGACGAAAGGCGAGTCGATACCGGCGCAAATGTCGTTGGCCTGGGCCATCGTGTTGACGGCGGAGCGGCTGTCCGCGTACAGCGGATGCAGCGGCTCCACGCCTAGCTTGACCCCCGCGGCCTGGGCATGGGGCAGCACCGCCTCGATCCCCTCCCGGATCTGGCCGCGGCTGACATCCAGGGGCTGGCCGGGCACGGCGCCGCAGACGAGAACGACCAGGGGCGCGCCCAGGGCCGCGGCCTCGTCAATGGCCCGACGGTTGTCGTCGAGAGCCTCCTGCCGCGCCGCCGCCGTCTCCGCCGGGAAGAAACCGCCCCGGCACAGCGAGACAACATCCATTCCGGCATCGCGGATACGCTTCCCGGTGGCGGCGATGTCCCGCCCCTCCAGCGCATCCCTCCAGACGGTCATCGCGGCGACGCCGCGGTCGCTGAAGCGCTCGATCGCGGATTCAATGGGCCAGGGCTTGGTTGTGATCGTGTGGATGCAGAGGCGGCTCAAGTCCATGTGTCTGTCCTGACAGTGTTTCAATTGCAGTGTTTTATTGACAGCGTCTCATTTGCCTGAACAATCAGTTGCGCCCAAGGTCCGGCGCCATGCATCCGGGTAGGGGAGCAGGCTGGAAAGTAATGTCTATTGTTCGCCCTCCACCAGCCACTGCTCACTCTCGGGCGGCAGTTCGGCCGGCACGCTGATGGTCTCCTCGCTGCGGAAATGCACCTGCCCCGGCCGTCCGCCGGCCATGCGCGTGACAAAGCGCCGCGGGGTGATAACGACGGCGACGCCGGCATTTCCCCGCTGCCGCGAAAACCAGGCTGCCAGCTGGGCCGCGGCCGTGCGGGTCGGCGCGGGGACCGGCTGTCCGCCGCAACGGATGACGACGTGCGCGCCCGGCCCCTCGCGCACGTGCAGCCACAGGTCATCTCGGCCGGCCTCGCTGAAAGTGACGATCTCATTCTGGCGGGCGTTGCGCCCCACCAGGATCGGGAAGCCTTCGGGCGAGAGATAGCGCAGCGGCTGCGAACGGTCTCTTTGCACCTTTTCACGCCGGTCGCGGCGCTGACGCAGATAGCCCGCCTCGCGCAGGGCTTCCCGCACCGCGACAATCTCCGGCTGATCCTGCGCCAGGCTCACGTCGCTCTCCAGCTGCTGCAGGTAGGCCCGGTCCGCCTCGAGTCTGGCCCGGCGTCTAGGGATGATGCGGGCGGCCCGCTCCATTTTGGCGGCGCGGTCAAACATGCGCTCAGCCTGTTCCACCGGTGAGTGTTTCGGGTCGAGCGGAACGATCAGGTCGTCTCCCTCCGCTGCCAACGCTTCGCCCGCCGCCGCCTGTCCGAAACTGGTGTCACCGGCGGCGAAAACGATCAGTTGCATCTGCCCGTTCGGCGCCGGCTTCACCGCGGCCATACCGTCCTGCAGGCTCAATTCTTCCTGCGCGCCAGGCCCATTTCCCCGCTGCGGTATCTGGCTGGAGAGGGCCAACAGCCACTCTGCCCGCGTGCGCACGAGTTCCGGCTCACCCGGGGCCGGCTCATCCACCGCCAGCGCGCGGAGTTGACTCTGTACGCGCGCCTGCGCCTGCCGCACCAGCGCCGCCACGCCCCCGCGCACGCCTGCGTATTCGTCGCGCGAGGAGGAAACGTCCCGCTCCTGGGCGGCGTAGAAGGCAGCGGCCGCCGCGCTGGCCGAATCCGTCTGCACGAACTCGCCGCTGAAATGAAGTTCGTAGGGCGCAAACGCAGCGACGCCGTCCTGTTCGTCGACGGCGATACCCGGCGTCCAATCTCCGGAGGCCGCTGACGACCACAGGTTGCTGAGCGCCTTGCGCGCGTCTGCGAATGCCTCCGCTGTGAGCGGCGCGCTGGCGTCGCCGGTTGCCCGCCACGCCGCCTCCCTGGCCAGAGTCGGGCTGACGCCGGCAAAATGGTTGAGCAGGCTGCGCCAGAGCAGCGGGGCGCGGGCCTGGTCGCCGTCGTCCTCATCTGCCGGAGACTGAGCGGCCTGCTGATGCGGGTCTTCGCTTTCCTCGACCGGCGGCTTCCTGTCCTGCGGCGGCGGCAGCTGATAGGTGCGGCGCGGCAACAGTACGCGCTGGGCGTTCTCGCCCGCGGGCACCCGCACCAGCGCATCCAGAATGCGCTCATCGGCGTTCATCAGAATCAGATTGCCCAGCTGCCCGATCGGTTCGACCGCGAGGGTGGAGCCACCGTGCTCGGGATGGTGGAAGCGCAGAAAGAGCACCCGCTCGAAAGGCACCGGCACCTCGACAGACTCCAGCCGTGCGCTGCGCACATATTTGCGCAACAGCAGCAGGAGCGGGGTCTCCTTGGGCACGCCCCGCCGCGGCTTGTGTTCGAGCAGATGGACGCGGCTGGCCTGAGGGTGGGCCGAGAGCAGCAGATGGCGCCGCTCCCTGTGGGCATAAATTTCCAGGGCGACGCTGCGCCTGTCCGGCAGAACGATCTGCTGTACCCGGCCGCCCGCGACCGTCTCTTTCAGTTCGTCGGCCACTGCAGCCAGCGTCAGGGCGTCAAAATGCATGCCAGGAGTGTTGTCCGGTTCTCAGTTTTCAGGTTGCCAGGCGAGCGGTCACCAGGAAATAAACGCTGAAAACTGCACGTTCAGGAAGGGTAAATGCGATCGTAAGGATAGCACAGCGAATGCGGTTTGCGTAATGCGCAGAGCATCACGGGCCGGCATGGACCGCGTGGTGGCTATAGATCGATCTCGGAGCATGTAGTATAATTATTCTCGCACCGACAGAGTTGGGGAATCTATAGTGGTCCGTGGGGTCTGCTTTGGCCGCCGCCCAGTTGTCAGGTTGCCGCTACGTGTCCAAACATCTGGATTCAGTGGCAGCCTGCCAAAAAGCTGGAGATAACGGCGGCCAAGCTGACTCACAGCGACTGATCACTGCAAGGAGAAAGCGATGCAGAGAGATAACCGGGTCCGAGTTGGCGTTTTATGGCTATTCGCCTGTCTTGATGGGCGCAAGGGCAAAAGCGGGCGCATTGCATGCTGTGCCGCCCTGCTAGGTCTTTGCGCGCTCTCGGTTATCGCGCTGAACTCTGCGGACGCCCTTGCCCATGAATCAGAAACGGCCTGGGAAGCCGACTACTGGGACAATATTACGCTTAGCGGCGATGCAGTCATCTCGCGTGAGGATGAGACTCTTAGTTTCGACTGGGAGGACGGCTCGCCCGGCACCGGTATTTCCGCCGATCGATTTTCCGCCCGCTGGCTGCGTCATCTCAGCATCTCCGCCGAAGACGCTGGCACCTACATCTTTACCGCCGAAGTTGACGACGGCGTGCGGCTGTGGGTGGATGACGTGTTGCGCATCGACAGCTGGATCGAACAAGCAAAAGCCTCCTACGAGGCCAGACTGCACCTGTCGGAGGGGCAGCACCTTATTCGCGTCGAATATTTCGAGTTGACCGGCGCTGCTTCGATTTCGGTGAGTTGGGAGCGGGAGGCGGACCTGCCCACAACCTTTTGGCGGGGCGAGTATTACAACAACAGTTCGCTTCAGGGACCGGTGCATACGACACGCGGCGACGCCCGTATCAACTTTGACTGGGGATACGAGAGCCCGCTCGATGGCCTCAATCAGGATGAATTCTCGGTGCGCTGGAGCAGATCACTGCAGCTGCCGGCCGGTGATTACCGCTTTACTGCCACGGTCGATGACGGCGTGCGACTGTTAGTCGGAGACAGAACTCTGCTCGATTTCTGGCAGGTGCAGACCGCGACAGCCTACTCCCAGATCATCTATCTGGACGGCAGCGCCGTAACCGTGCGCATGGAGTATTACGAAGGAACTGGTCAGGCGGAAGCGGGCCTCACCTGGAGCAAGCTGGATACTGCGGCGACGCCAACGCCAACACCAACAGGGCCCACGCCGACGTCGACCACAACACCGCCGGCCGGGTCCACACCGACCGCGACGGCAACACCGCCGGCCACGTACACGCCCGCGCCAACCTCAACCGCGGCGACATCGCCAACGCCAGGACCAACATCTACGTCGGGGCCAACGCCAACGCCGACGCCAACATCGACGCCGGTTATCGTGTGGCAGGCGCTGTACTGGAACAACACCGCCCTGACCGGCAGCCCGGCTCTCGCCCAGCAGGAGTCTGCCATTGATTACAACTGGGGGACCGGTTCACCTTCGTCGCCAACCATTTTCGCCGATAATTTTTCAGCCCGCTGGAGTACACAGATTTCGCTCGAGGCGGGATCCTACCGCTTCGACGTCGTGTCCGACGACGGCGTGCGCCTGTTTATTGACGGCGTCAAACAGATCGATGGCTGGAGCGATCATCCGGCGACATCATACCAATATACACTGCAACACGATGGCGGGTCTTTGGATCTCATTCTGGAGTACTATGAGCACGAGGAGGCGGCCCAGATAAAGTTGAGTTGGGTCGCCGCAACGCCGGAGCCCTCGCCCACGCCGCAACCGACGCCCACTGTCAGCGTCGTGGTGGACGACCAGGACTCCGGGTTCGAGAGAGGCGGTCTTACGACCACGTGGCAAGAGGAGAGCGAGGGCCACGAGGACCACCTTTTCTGGACGAACAACAATGACAAGACTCGCAACGGATACAATTGGGGCAAATGGTCTCCCGATTTAGAGGCGGCCAGCTACGAGGTTTTCGTATACATCCCCGAGAACAATGCGACGACGGGCAACGCCCGCTATTGGATCTCGCACTCGGGCGGCTTTACCTTGCGCGAGGTGGATCAGTCCCAGTATTCAAACCAGTGGGTCTCCCTGGGCACCTACAGCTTCAGCGGCACAAATAATGATTACATCTCTCTGTCCGACGTGACCTACGAGGAGTACCTGTCCCGCAAGGTTGCCTGGGATGCGATGAAGTGGGAAGAGCGGTAACGGTTGACAGTATTGCGTATTCAGTTTCTGGTTTTTAGTGGTCGTTCGCCAGGCTACTGATCGGTGGTCATTCAGCAGAGAAGTTGAGGAGGAGACGATATGCGACTGGTGCAGTACCGGACAGAGGGCGGCGACCGCCGGGTGGCGTTGGTCGAGAGCGAGGAGACACTGCACGTTCTCGATGGAACCGAGCGTGTCTATGACCTGGCGCGCGCGGCAGGGCGCAGCGGGCGGCCCATGACCGAACTGGTTGAGGAGCGGCTGGGCAGTCAGCGCGCGGAATACGGCCCGATCGCGGCGGACGGAAGGCTCCTGCCGCCGCTGGATCACCCCGACCCCACCCGCCTGGTCATCAGCGGCACCGGGCTCGATCATCTCGGCAGCGCCCAAGCGCGCGATGCCATGCACCAGAATCTCAACGTCGAAGATGAAGCGACGCTGACCGACTCGATGCGCATGTTTCGTCTGGGGCTCGAAGGCGGCAAACCCGCGCCGGGGCAGGTGGGCGTGGCGCCGGAGTGGTTTTATAAGGGCGATGGCCGCTGGCTGGTGCCGCCGGGACAGCCGCTGACGATGCCGGCCTTTGCCCTGGAGGGCAGCGAAGAGCCGGAACTGGTCGGCTGCTATCTGATCGGCGACGACGGCGCCGTCCTGTGCGCGGGTTTTACCCTGGGCAACGAGTTCGCCGATCATGTGCTGGAGAAGAAGAACTACCTGTACCTGGCCCACTCCAAGCTGCGGCAAAGCTCGTGCGGCCCGGAGCTGCTGCTGGGCGACCCGCCCGCGCACATCGAGGGCACCTCCCGCATCCTGCGCGACGGTCGCGAGTTGTGGGCCGCGCCTTTCCTGACCGGCGAAGCCAACATGACGCACAGCCTCGCCAACCTCCAGCATCATCACTTCAAGTACGCGCCCTTCCGCACGCCCGGCGATGTGCATCTGCACTTTTACGGCACCGCCACGCTCAGCTTCGCCGCCGGCATCCAGACCGAGCCGGGCGACGTCTTCGAAATCAGCGCGCCCGGCTTTGGCCGGCCCCTGCGCAACGAGTTGATGGATACGCCGGAGGCTGAGCAGTTGGTAGAGATTCGGACGCTGTGAGTATTCAATTTCCGGTTCACCGCGGGCACTCGCCCGGCTAGAGGAAACTGAATGCCTCAGAGTGATCCGACGGGCAGCGACCTCACATTCAAGACCCTTGATGAGCTACACAACGCCGCGGTTACCTGCCGCGCTTGCCCGCGCCTGGTGGCGTGGCGCGAAGAGGTGGCCGCGACAAAGCGCCAGGCATTTCGCGACCACACCTATTGGGGCAAGCCGGTGCCGGGATGGGGTGATCGCCGTGCGCGGCTGCTGGTGTTGGGCCTCGCTCCCGGCGCCCACGGGGCCAATCGCACCGGTCGCCCATTCACCGGTGACGGTTCGGGCAATTTCCTCTATCCCGCCCTGCACCGGGCCGGTTTCGCCAGCGGGCCGACCAGTACCCACCGGGGCGACGCCCTCGAACTCATCGACTGCTACATGACCGGCGTGGCCTACTGTGTGCCGCCCAAAAACCGGCCCAACGCGGAGGAACTGAACAACTGCCGCAGCTGGCTGGTGCAGGAGTTGGCCTTGCTGCCACAGTTGCAGGCGGTTTTGGCGTTGGGAAAGATCGCCTTCGACGGCTATCTGCGCGCCCTGCGCGAACTCGGCCATGATCTCCCCCGCCTTACCTTCACGCACGGCGCCGCGCACTCCCTCCCTGCCGGTCTGCCCCGCCTCTATGCCTCCTACCACGTCAGCCGCCAAAACACCAACACCGGCCGCCTGACAACAGCGATGTTCGACGATGTGCTGACGTCGATCAAAGCCGGTCTACAGCGCGTTTGACCCCGCGTTGCCGCCATATCTCCCCTCTTTCCGCAGAGTGCAATGTTCATGCCGCAACGAGGCGTGCGCGCCTGCGTATAGAGAGCAGGAACATCCCCCTGTTCCCCCAAATGTGATGAGTGAGAAGAGAGGAGTCTGGCCCCCTTTCTCCTCTTCACTTACCTCTCGGAGATAAACGCATGTCCTCTGAATCGGCCAAGCCCGCGCCCGCCCCGACCCGCGCGTCAGAACGGATCGTCGCCATCGACATCCTGCGCGGCTTCGCGCTGCTGGGCATTCTGATCATGAATATTCAGGGCTTCGCCATGCCCACCGCCGCCTATTCCAACCCGACCGTCTACGGCGATCTGACCGGGGCCAACCGCTGGGTCTGGACACTGAGCCACATCTTCGCCGATCAGAAGTTCATGACCATCTTCTCTCTGCTCTTCGGCGCCGGCATCGTGCTCATGAGTGAAAAACTGGACGCGCGCGGGCAGCGCGCCTGGGGCCTGCATTACCGGCGCACCTTCTGGTTGCTGCTCGTCGGCTTGGCCCACGCCTACCTGCTGTCGACGGGGGACATTTTGGTGGCCTATGCGGTGTGCGGCTTGTGGGTCTACTGGCTTCGCCGGCTGCGGCCCGGCTGGCAGTTAGCGCTGGGTCTTCTTTCTGTGTCGGTCCCTGCTCTTCTGCTGCTGGGCACAGGCCTGAGTATGCAGTTTATTCCGCCGGGGACGGTCCAGGAGCTACGGGCCGACTGGCAGCCGGCTGCCGCGGCCATTGAAACGGAGGTGGCCGCATACCGGGGCAACTGGCTGGACCAGATGGAGGCCCGCGTGCCTGCAAGCATGGAATTTCAGACGGTTGTACTACTGCTCTGGACGAACTGGCGCGCGGGCGGTCTAATGTTGATAGGGATGGCTCTCTTCCGGTGGCGCGTGCTGACAGGCGGACGTGCGCGCAGATTTTATCTCGGCATGGTTATCGTGGGATTCGCCATCGGTTTGCCGGTGGTGAGCGTCGGCGTCATCCAGAACTTTGCCCACAACTGGACGATGGAGTATTCCCGGTTTGGCCTCGGCGCGCAGGCGAACTATTGGGGTAGCCTATTCGTGAGCGCCGCCTACATCGGCCTGCTGATGCTGTTCGCCCAGTCGCGCGCACTGCCCTGGCTGCAGAATGCGCTGGCCGCGGTAGGGCGGACCGCGCTGACCAACTATCTGTTGCAGACGATCCTGGCCACGGCCGTCTTCTACGGCCACGGTCTGGGGCTGTTCGGCTCGGTCGAGAGGGTGGGGCAGATCGGCATTGTCGCCGCGATCTGGGTGGTCCAGCTGGTGGTGTCGCCGCTGTGGCTGCGCTACTACCGCTTCGGGCCCTTCGAATGGCTGTGGCGTTCGCTCAGCTACTGGCGCTTGCAGACGATGAGGAAATCTTCACTACAAGAGTTTCGTCAACCCATTTAGATAGATAAACGATTCAGACTAAGGCAGCGC
The DNA here is from genome assembly GCA_963662575.1 of Caldilineaceae bacterium. Lineage (GTDB taxonomy): Bacteria > Chloroflexota > Anaerolineae > Caldilineales > Caldilineaceae > Bin5. The sequence continues at coordinate 1,134,712 of OY759723.1, read as the reverse complement.
GTTGACGTGCCAGCAAACGTTTCCGCAGCCCTGACAGATCTCGCTGCTCGCCCTCAATGCGTTTGCGCACTTCTTCTGCCTTCTGCTCGCGTTCTGCCAGATAAACGTTGATATCTTCCTGATGGCGTAAGTAGTAGGCAAGCACACTATAAATGTCCGCTAACGTCGCAGCCGGGTAACGTTGAGCGATCGCCTCGGGCGTGGCTCCATCTTCAAAAGAGTGAATGACCGGTTCGAGCAAGACGCGGGACTTGCCGATACGAAGCCCCCCTGATGTATCTCGACGTAGTGGTGGTTCTTCTGCCCGTAGAACGATGTCCATTTATGTTCCTCTAGGGTTTCGCGGCGGAAATGACTCTGACGTTGAGCCCCTTACGCGAAACACGCCAACAGTTCGGAACTGGGCTTGACCCTAAGAGTTGCATCATCAACTGCCTACTAAGTTGAAGCAGCCGGCTCCGCGCCCACCGCCGACGGCTTCTTCAGCGTCTCCGGTACAAACAACCCCAATATCGAGCCCGCTCCCAACCCAATAACGGCAATGACATAGATCGACGGCACCAGACTCAGCGCATCAGCAATCGTGCCCACGATTATGGGGGCGCTGGTGTGCCCGGTATCGCCTATCAGCCGCCACAGCCCCAGAAACGCGCCCATGCCCTCCCCTTTTGGCGGCGCCAGGTCTGCCCCCAGCGTCAGCATCGTCCCCGAGCCAAGCCCGTTGCCGAAACCGATCAGCGATGTAACCGCCAGCAGCGTCGCAAAGGATCCCGTAAGCGGAATGAGGGCCATGCCCAGTGCCTGCAACAGGAAGGAAGGTACAAAGGCGAACTTGCGCCCGAAGCGGTCCATCACATAGCCCGCCGGATAAAACATCGACATATCCACCGCCGCCGCGATCCCCATCACCAGGCCGATTTTGTCTACGTCCAGACCCAGGACCGTGGCCGCGTAGAGAGGAATGATAGTCTGCCGGCCGGCGCGGATCGTCTGCGCGCAGATCATGCCGAAGCCGGCCGGCGTCACCAGCCAGCCATTGCTGCGCAGATAGGAGAGCAGATGCCGGTAGGAGCGGGCCATCGACGTCCGCTGTTCGGGCGGCAGCTCGCCCTGGCCGTCGCGCACGAACAGGAAGGGGAAGATCAACGCCAGCAGCGCGATAACGCCGCAGAAGGCAAACGCGGTCTGCATACCCGCCTCCGCGCTCAGATAGCCGCCGGTGATCGGGCCGGCGAACGTGCCGATGCGGTTCACGCCGCCGAAGATTGAGATCGCCCGCCCGCGACTTGCGTTGAGCGTATTGTTGGCCAGGTACGCATGGCGGGAGACGTTCCACAACGCCGCGCCGGCCCCAATCGAGATTCCGCACAACACCAGCATCACAACGCGTTCGGACTGGCTCAGGGCCAGCATCCCCAGCCCCATCACGCAGATACCGATCGTCATCGAACGGCGGTTGCCGATGCGGTCCTGAATACCCCCGGCCGGCAGGTCTCCGATCAGCGTACCGATGCCGTAGCCCGCCAGCACAAGACCGATCAGGCTGAACGACAGCCCCAGATCAATAACGTATACCGGCAGCAGCAGCGCCAGCATCCCCTGGCAAAAGGCGAGAATAAAGGTAGGAATGTATACAGCGTAGAGCAACTGTGCGCGCACAGAATTTCCTCAAACTTTGAGAAAAGAGTGCAGAGGAGAGAGGAAGGAGAGAACAACGACTACGCCTTACTCCTCAATTCTCTATTCCCGTTCCTCGCTTTGGCGCACGCCGTCAAACGTTGCTCGGAGCGCCGGGTAGAGGCCCTGGTAGAGTTCGTACATGTCGTGGTAGGCGGCAGTCGCGTCGGGGTTGGGCGTGGTCGAGCCGGTGACGCGGATGGTCGCCGCGCACGCGCTCTCGCCATCGGGCCAGACGCCCGCGCCCACACCCGCCAGCAGCGCCGCGCCATAGGCAGCGCCTTCGGGCGTGTTCACCGTAACCAGCTCACTGCCCATCACATCGGCCAGAATCTGCCGCCACAGCGGGCTGCGCGCGCCGCCGCCGCTCACCCGCACCTGGCGGATTTCGCCCAGACCGACGCCCTGCATCAGCGTAAAGCTGTCCTGCAAGCCAAAGGCCACGCCTTCCAGCACCGCCCGCGTCATGTGCGGCAGCCCGTGGCGGACCGTCAGCCCGACGAACGCGCCGCGCGCGAACGGGTCCGGGTGCGGCGTTCGTTCACCGGTCAGATAGGGCAGAAACAGCAGCCCTTCACTGCCAATAGGCACCTCTTCCGCCGGCGCCACCAGGTCGTCAAATTCCACGCCGGGCGCCAGCGTATCCCGGTGCCAGCGCAAACTGCCCGCCGCCGAGAGCATCACCCCCATCAGATGCCACTTGTCCGGCAGCGCGTGGGGGAACGCATGTAGGCGTCCCTCCGGTTCGTAGAAGGGCTCGTTAGCAGTCGCGAACACAACGCCCGACGTGCCCAGCGTCAGCGCCACAATCCCCTCCTCGATCGCGCCCACGCCCACTGCCTGCGCCGACTGGTCCCCGCCGCCCCCGACCACCGGCGTGCCCGCCCGCAGACCCGTAGCCTCCGCCGCCTCCGCCGAAATCACACCCGTCACCTGCGTGCCTTCATGCGTGGGCGGCAGAAATTGCGGCGGAATCTCAAGCGCGGCCAGAACCGTCGGCGACCAGTCGCGCGTCGCCAGCTCCAGCAGCGATGTGCCGCCCGCGCCCGCCTTGTCGGTGGCGAAGTCGCCGGTCAGCTTGTAGCGCACGAAATCTTTGGGCAGGAGGATCTGACGAACGCGGCTGTAAATCTCCGGCTCGTTCTCCTTCACCCACAGAATCTTGGGCGCGGTGAAGCCCGCCAGCGCGTCGTTGCCTGTAATGCGCACAAGATTTTCCTTGCCCATCCACAGGCGCATATCATCGCACTGTTTGCCCGTACGCTGGTCGTTCCAGAGGATGGCCGGCCGCAGCGGCTCGCCGTCTTCGTCCAACAGCACCAGCCCGTGCATCTGCCCGCTCACCCCGACTGCGGCAACCTCCGCCGGATCGATCCCGGACTGGTCCAGCGCCGCGCGCATGCTCTGCACCGTGCCGTCCCACCACAGGTCGGGGTGCTGTTCGCTCCACAGCGGATGTGGCGTCTCGAACGGGTACTCTGCTGCCGCCACCGCGACGATTTCGCCGTCAGCGTCGATGATCAGGGACTTCGTAGCCGTCGTGGAAGAGTCGATGCCGATCAGATACATTTTCCAGCGCCCCTTCTTTGTAGTTTTCAGCAGTCAGTTTTCAGTGAACTGCTGGTTGGCAATGGTGTTACAAAAACTAGAAACGTAACTACTCAGCCGCAACTGATTCGCAACCCTGAACGAGGGGAGCAAAGGTGTTCTTTCTCCCCACATTGTTGTATTTTGGGCGGTCGGGCGCAAGCGCCCTCCCTTGTGCAGGGGCTGCGCCCCCGCAACGCCCCCCTACAAAACCATCTCTCACCGACCGTGTGCATTCTTCGCAACGTGTCGGCTGGCGAGCATGGCGGCGGCTGTACACCAGTTACGTCACCAAGAGCCTGAATGGTTCCAAGGATGACTGGCTGGTCAAGTACTGTGGCTTAGTAGTTACCTAAAAACTATAAACCAGAAACCAAAAACTGCCGTTCACACCCCGAGCAACAGCTCAACCACCAACTGGTCCAGCCGCTCATACGGCTTGCCGCGACGGCCAAGCTCATCGCGGTCAAAGGCATGCGCCTTAAGACCGGCCGCCTTCTCCGCGGAGTAAGCTCCCCTGAAACCGTCCATCGAGCCGTCATCAGCGTTGATCTGTGCCAGCAACGCCTGGATCTCTTTGTGCTCGCGCAGCTGCTCGGCCTTCTCCTTCAGGATCAGGTAGGTGCGCATACAGCCGCTGGCGAAGGCCTTGACGTCCTGGTAATCGGAGGAGCGGTAGGCGTGGGCGTCAAAGTGCCGCGGGTTGTCGTAGCCAACGTCTTCCAGGAACTTGACCAGGAAGAATGCCTGCTTGATGTTATGGCTGCCGAAGCGGAAGTCCTGATCGTATCGTCCCAGGTTCTGATCGTTGAGGTCGATGTGGAACAGCTTGCCCGCGTTCCACGCCTGCGCCACCGCATGGGTAAAGTTCAGCCCTGCCATATGCTCGTGCGCGACCTCCGGATTCACGCCGATCATCTCCGGGTGGTCCAGCGTTTCGATGAACGCCAGCATGTGCCCAACCGTCGCCAAATAGATGTCGCCGCGCGGCTCGTTCGGCTTCGGCTCCAGCGCAAAGCGCAGATCATAACCTTGGTCCATCACATACTCACACAGGAAGTTGAGCGCCTCCTGGAACCATTTGCCGGTATCGGCAGCACTCTTGCTCGCATCCGTCTCGGTGCCTTCGCGCCCGCCCCAGAAGACATACGTGTTGGCCCCGCACTCAGCCCCCAGGTCGATGGCGGCCATCGTCTTCTGCAGCGCATACGCCCGTACCTCCGGGTCGGTGCTGGTGAAGGCGCCGTCCCGAAAAGCCGGGTGCGTAAAGAGATTCGTCGTCGCCATCGGCACGACCAGCCCGTTATCGTCCAGCGCTTTCTTGAAGTCGCGCACGATCCGGTCGCGCTCCGCTGCAGTCGCGTCGATCGGGACCAGGTCGTTGTCATGGAAGTTGACGCCCCAGGCGCCGACCTCCCCCAGCAATTGGACCAGTTGCACCGGCGAACGGACCTCCCGCACAGGGTCGCCGAAGGGGTCGCGCCCGATGTTGCCGACGGTCCAGAGACCGAAGCTGAACTTATTTTCCGGTTTGGGTGTATAGGGCATGAATCACTCCTCGCTATTTTTCTGAGTTTTATGTTTCCAGTTCTTCGCAACCGCGCCCCCGCCGAACACAAGGAAGCACAAAAAACGAAAAACGAATATATGTCCAATATGCTACCAAGCGTGTACCACGGGCTCTCACCTTGGCAGGATCCCGGTCCCCTCCGGGATCTCCACTAAAAACTGCAGTTAAATCTCCAGCCGGTAAAAGCGCACGCCGTTGTCGTGCATGATCTTCTGCTGCTCCTGCGCGCTGAAATGGCTGATGCTGTCCTGGACGATATCAAACCAGGTGCGATAGTCGGCGGCCATGTCGACCACCGGCCAGTCGGAGCCGAAGATCACCCGGTCCGGGCCGAAACAGTCCAGCACGTGCTCGATGTATGGCCGCAGCTCATCCCGGTTCCAGTTCTGATGGTCCGCCTCCGTCGTTACGCCGGAGAGCTTGCAGTGGATATCCGGCCGGCTGGCCAGCTCGCGCAGCTGGTCCTTCCACGGCTGCATAATGCCGTCCGCGATACCCGGTTTGCCGATATGATCGAGCAGAAAGGAGACATCCGGGCACTGCGCCACCAGTTCAAGCACGTCCCCCATCTGTGGATGGTAGATGCACAGGTCGAAATTGAAACCGAACTCGGGCAGCAGCTGCACGCCCCGCACAAAGTCCGGCGCAATACAGAAGCCCAGCGGCTCGTCCTGGATCAAGCGGCGGATGCCTTTGACCAGGGGCAGTTCGGCCAGCGCCTGCAGATGGGGCCGGGCGCCTTCGCCGTCCTCCAGAGCCGCGCTCGCGACGATGCCGCGGATGCGCGGCTCCGCCTGTGCCAGCTCGGTAATCCACTGCGCCTCTCGCAGCGCGTGCGCCGGCAGACAGTCGGCCTCCTCGAAGACGATCGCGGCCAGCTCCAACGAGACACCGGCGCGCGCCCGTTCCAGGTCCGCCGGCAGATGGGGATGGGCGATGGCAGACGCGCCCGCCAGCCATGGATAGTCGATAACCGAACTGTCCCAGAAATGCACGTGGGTATCGACGTATCGCCTGCGCTCAGTCATGATGGAATACCTCCTCCATCTCCGCCCACTTCTCGCCCTCGGCCGCGCTCTCCACCGGCTCCTGGCAGGGATCGGTCAGCTTCCACCACGCCTGCGTCACCGGGTCGGCAGCCATCTTCGCCATGTCGGCCTCGTAGTCGTCGCCAACATACTCGTAATAGGCGAACAGATAGCCGTCGCGCATGAAGATCGTGTAGTTGCGCATATTGCAGTCGCTGATGCGCTGGAGGACTTCAGGCCAGGTGTTGGCGTGCAGATGTACGTAGGCATCCTCCAACTCCGGTCTGACGCGAATGACCATTCCGTATCGTTTCATCGGTCTCCCCCTGTTTTAGCGGGCAGTGATCAGTGCCCAGTGCCCAGTGGTCAGTTGTGGGGCGCTCTCTGGGCCACCGCCTCTACACCAGCGGCAGGCTCACCGCTGCGCCGCTGCGCCGGCTGCGATAAACGGCCTCGGTGAACTCCATGTACTTGACGCCCGTGGCGAAATCAGTGTGAGTGATCTCCTCCTGCCCGCGGATTGCGCTGATAAACTCATCTTCGACGCGCCAGCCGCCCGCCTCGTGCGCGGGCACCTCGATTTCGCTGAGGCCGTCATCGCCGCGCTGTCCGCCCGTCAGGACGTCGCCGCTGAAATGCAGCGTGCCTTCGCTGCCATAGATGGCCGCTGAGGGCGGCTCACCGAAGCCGGTGACGCTGCTGACCTGAATATGCGCCTGTCCGCCGCAGGCCAGGTCGGCGATGATGTCGATATGATCGGGAATGCGCACGCCCATCAGGCGCCCCTGCTCATCCTTGCGCATCGGCGTGAAGGTCTTGCCTTGGGCGATGATGCTGGTAGCCTCGCCAACCCAGCGCAACATCGCTTCATACCAGATGCCCATCGTCATCACGTTCAGCCCGCTGAAGTCCATATTGTGACGCCAGTGCATCGTATTGTCTTCATCAATGAAGGTGCCGCCGGCGTGAATGTCCACCACCAGCACATCCCCCAGCCAGCCGTCGCGGATCAGCCGCTGGACGGTGCGGTCCACGCGCAAGCTGAAGGGTGAGGGCACGATCTGCGCCACCAAATGCGGGCGGCTGCGCAGCGCTTCATACATGCAGTGGGCCTCCGACGCGTTCATCGCCATGCGGGCCTCGCACATCACGTGTTTGTCCGCTTCCAGGGCCGCGACGGTGATGAGGCGGTGCATGTACGGCCACGTGCCGATCACCACCGCGTCCACGTCCGGGGCATGCACGATATCCTGCCAGTTGGTGCAGACCCGCTCGATGCCAAACTGTTTTGCGGCCCGCTCGCCCGACTCCTGGCTGCGATTGCAGACCGCAACGAGCTCAACGCCCTCGATGGCCTGCAGACCGGGAATATGCCGATCGCGCGTGTTGGCGCCGGCGCCGATAATGCCGACGCGGATGGTGTCCTGGGTCATTTCGTCCTCCTGAAATGGGATTTGTGGCTAATTTATGGGAGTAAAACCGTGCTTAACAAAATCGCGGTCATAAGCAAATATCGCACTGATTCGCTTCCTACGTGCTACTTCAAAGCTAACGCAGTCGACAAAACTAAGACCACGGCGGTTCGCGGTCAATAGCGCTGAGACAGCCATTTCGTGGATATCGGGCTGCACCCATTCAATTGATAACCAAGGAATCAGATCCTGCAATAGGCGGCGCACTGCCGCTAAGCCGAGGCGCCTCTGAACGAGTGCAATTGCTTCCACAACTACGTAGTTTGTACAGATAACCGGCTCATCTTGTAGGACAAGACGCCTCCAGACCAGAGTTGCTTCGTCATGATACCGGTCTTCTCTATCAAGCAACGCTATCAACGCGGAGGTATCGACCAATACCATTACTCATCGCCGTCTGCGTTGGCATATGCTTCAGCCAGATACTTATCGTGATTGACGGAAAGATCGTCCACACCGCTGGAGAACGCCCCGACAACGGCAAGAGCGCGCCGCCGACGCTCCTCTCGTTCGGCATCGATCTGTTTCCCGCCATCAATATCCTTACGGTGTCGAATCATGTCATCGATACTTTGGCGGATCAGTTCAGTTACGGTTGTTTCCTCTTCCGCGGCTATCCGCTCCAGAATTCGTGCCTGATTCTCTGTCAATAGTATCTGTGCATGTACCATTTTCGACTCCCGTCCTATCGCTTTCAATGGTCAGTTTCTGCTTGTGAGATCCCCCACTAAGAACTGAACGATCCTCAGCTAGCAAGTGCACCTGTCCGCATTCTATCATATCTATTGCGAAGATACACGGCATCTGCTGCGCCGTCTGAACTGCAGTTTGGCGTCTTCTCCGGCCTCCGCAACTGCGCAGGGGTTGCCGCTGCAACAACCTCCGGCGCATTGTAGACCGGATCGCCAGTTGCTGGTATGATCCCACCACAAACAACATCGACTCCATAGCAGAAGCGAGACAAAAAATGACCGTTGCCCCTTCCATCTCCGACCTGGACGTCCGCGCCCTCTGGCATCCCCTCACCCAGCACAGACCGCTGGCCGACACCCCGCCTCCGCTCATCGTGCGGGGGGAAGGCTGCTACCTGGAAGACGACCAGGGCCGTCGCTACCTCGACGCAATGGCCGGCCTCTGGTGTGTCAACATCGGTTACGGCCGCAGCGAACTCGCCGAAACCGCCGCCGCGCAGATGACCGAGCTCGCCTATCTCGCGCCCACCATGACCCACGCACCCGGCGCGCAGCTTGCCGACAAGATTCTGGAAATGCTCGGCTGGCCCGGCCGCGTCTACTTCTCCTCCAGCGGCTCCGAAGCCAACGAGGCCGCCTTCAAGCTCGCCCGCCAGTATCACCTGCAATCCGGCAAACCCGGCGGCGCCACCCGCTACAAGATCATCTCCCGCCACCGCGCCTACCACGGCAACACGCTCGGCGCGATGAGTGCCACCGGCCAGGCCGAGCGCAAGATCGGCTACGGGCCGATGGCGCCCGGTTTCATCCACGTTCCGCCCCCCTATCCCTACCGCGCCCACCCCAAACTCACCGCGGCCGAGCACGGCATCGCCTGCGCCCAGGCCATCGAAGAGACCATCATCTACGAAGGTCCGGAGACCGTCGCCGCAGTCCTGATGGAGCCGATCATCTCCGGCGGCGGAGTGCTGGTCCCGCCGGACGAGTACCTGCCGCGCGTGCGTGAAATCTGCGACGAGTACGGCGTGCTCCTCATCTTTGACGAGGTCGTCTCCGGTTTTGGACGCACGGGCAAACTGTTCGGCCACGACCACTGGCAGGTTAAGCCGGACATCATCACCATGGCCAAGGGGCTTTCTAGCGGCTATATGCCCCTCGCCGCGACCGCCGTTCAGGAGTACATCTTCGACGCCTTCATGGGCGAGGCTGGCGACCTGAGCCACTTCCGCCACATCAACACCTTCGGCGGCCATCCCGTCAGCACCGCCGTCGGCCTGCGCAATCTTCAGATAGTGGAAGAGGAAGGTCTGGTGGAGAAAGCCCGCAGCGTGGGGGACTACGCACTGGCGCAGCTGGAGAGTCTGTCAACGCACCCGTGGGTGGGCGAAGCGCGCGGCCGGGGGCTGCTCCTGGGCCTCGAGCTGGTGGCCGACAAGGAGACCAAGCAGCCCCTCGACGACGCCGAAGTGCTGGCCGTCCTGGGCCGCTGCAAACAGGCCGGCGTCATCCTCGGACGCAACGGCAACACCGTTCCCGGCCTCGGCAACATCCTGATCGTGGCCCCGCCCCTGGTGGCGACCGAGTCCGAAATCGATCTCCTCATCGAGGCGCTGGTCTTTGCCCTCGGAGAAAAATGATTCCTGTGGCCGGTGGCTGCACCGACTGTCAGCTACCGGCCACTGACCACTGACCACTATCCCCGAATGTCCAGCTTCTCCCGCCGCAGCCACTGGCTGACCGAGTCCCGTTCCGAAACGCCCGGATGGGGGTCGCCCGGGCTGTCCACGTAAGCCCCCTCCGGCATCGGCACAGGGCCTCGCAGCAGCGGGTCATCGGTGCGCTCCATCCATAACGAGAGCCGCCCCCGCATCTCCGCCAGCGCTTCGGCGTATACAGGATCGTTCACCAGGTTGCAGGCCTCATTCGGGTCATAAATCAGGTCGTAGAGCGCCTCATCGTGCACCCTGCGCTCGGCCAGGCCGTTGTCCATCAGATACTGCTTGCTCGGCCCGTTGTCGATATTGGGCATCGTCGTCGTCGCCCACTGATCGAATCGCCGTATATACTTCCAGCGCTGCGTACGCACGGCCCGTTTCGGTTCGTAGCCGGCGTGATAGCTCACCTCCCCGAAGATCTCCTCGTTAATCTCATCGGCCGTACCAGCCACCAGCGGGACAACAGAGCGCCCTTGGAGCCACGCCGGCCGCTCGACGTCCATCAACTCGCACAGGGTCGGGTAGATATCGATCTGGGAGACCATGCCATCCACGACCTTGCCGCCTTCAAAGCCGTGCGGCCCGCGCACGATCAGCGACACGCCGAAGCCGTGATCGGTCAGCGTGCACTTCATGCCGGGGAAGGCCAGCCCGTGGTCGGTCGTGTAGATGAACAGCGTATCCTCGGCCAGGCCGGCCTCTTCCAGCGCGTTCAGAACAATCCCGACCTGGTCGTCCAGAATCTTGGCCATGCGTTTGTAGGAGGCCATGTCGTAGCGGGTCTCCGGCGTATCGGGCAGCGGCGCCGGCGGCAGCGTATAGCGTACATCCTCCTCCTCGCTCGGCTCTGGGAAGACGCGATGAGTCTCGGAATAGCCTACGGTGAGGAAGAAGGGGCGGTCATGCTCGCGGTTGATGAACTCCACCGCAGCCTCCGTTCTGTACTCCGGCCCCCGGGACTCGGGCGGGTCGGCTTCGGCGATCCATTCGTAGCCCAGCGTGCGCGAATCGAGCGTCAGGTGTTGAAAGCCGCAAAGAGCGGTACTGTAGCCGTGGCTGCGCAGGAAGTTTGCCAGGTGCCGTTCGGGATGTTGCAGAAAGAAGTCCCGGTTAGCCAGTCCCAGCTGCCCGCAGGAGTGCGAACTCTGGCCCGTCAGCAGACAGGCCCGGCTCGGCGAACACGTCGGCGCCGCGCTGAACGCCCGCCGGAACAGAACGCCCTCCTCCGCCAACCTCTGCAAATTGGGCGCGGGCACCGCATGGCCGTACGGCTGCAAATACCGGCCCGTGTCGTGCGAATGTAAATAGATAATGTTCATATGAGGATTCCTCAGTACCGTGTGTGCGGGCCGGACTTAACCGCCGGTGTAGTGACGTCTGATTGACTGGAATGATCTGATGGAGAAAACGGAATGATCATGGCACGGCTTATATGAACAGCGCAAATCATTGGTAACTGCTAAGCTATGTCCCGAGGGAATTCTCAAGATAGGGCAATATAAGCCATCCAAGTGAAATGGATCGTGGCCTGAACCTTTTGAAATGGTCCGGAGCTCTGGAAGATGGTCTGTCTGAATCAGGAATAAGGAGTTTCAGATTTGGATCCCAAATGAAACTTACCTTACTCATTAGCGGTCGGTTCGACACCGACAAGCGTTCACAAGATGCGCAAAGCAGCCACCGTTTGCCACAATGAGGAGATGCCGGCACGAGGAGGAGTCAGTAGGGCAACGCCAGTATTGCGTCGCCTAGGAATACCATCTGTGCTACTCCTCAAGAATGTCAATCAGAAATACTTGCGACGAATCAGCTCGTTTATTGTTAGCTGAATGTCTCCTAAGAGGTTCTCATCAATAGCCTCCGTCCACCAATGAGCGATGTCATCCCTGTATTCTGTTAGCTGCCGTAGGGTCCTCTTGCCTGCCACAACTATGTTGTCATTCCTGATATTATTCCCCTGGTAGTTCAGCAATCTCGGTCCCGCCTCCGTCAACGATTGCCATAACTGCAAGTAATGGAGGCGTTCATAGGCATCGTCCCCGTACTCATCTCTGTACATCGCGTTAGTTAGCAGCGCCAGGTGGGGAGTACCCATATCCTGTTCCAATGCAGTAATAGCCTTACGTATTTCAGATACTCTGCTTCTGTAGGCTGTGGTATCGATCGGCGACGTTAAGTCCACTCTTGCCGACACTGTAGTACGCGACATTCCAACGAACCGCCCATCGTCTGTCACTAGACCATTCATGTCTAGGAATTTGCGTATCGGCTCTGCAGTCTGCTGACCCACACGTACGCCCGCAAGAATCATGTTGACCAACTGTTGGTTACTGGGCAGGTCCGGCCACGCTCCGTCACTGGTAGCAAAAGCAGTGATGAATTTCTCGCCCTCCCTACCGCCTACTATCATGGGTACCTTTTCGCCGTCTTCCACAACTACCTCTTCCAATATACTGCATTCACCCTTCATCATCTCCACCGGCGTCAATTGGTTGACCTCCTCGATCACGAGGAATACCGGAACTCGATCCTTTTGTTGAGATCTGATCTTCTCATCGGTCTCGCCGACCCTGTAGCGCAGGCTAGGGCAGATGGCGTAATGTTCACTACACGTCGAGTTTACGAAATAGTCCACTAGATTTGAAGTGACACACGCCTTAACCGAGGGAGACACATAAATTTCGTGGTGGGGTTCGTCGCCGTCTGGACGGAAATCGATTCTGGGAAACTCGAAAATCTGTGTTCGACAATACCCATTAATTGTGCAATTGAACTCCCTACTCCCTGTGGCCGCGTGCATGCGCCGCACTCCGGCTAGCGAAAAGTTCGCTTCCGGTGAATCCGGTTGTAGAGACTTCTGCCGAGCCGCTACTGTCCGATTCTTTCTGGTCACTATGGATTTACTCCTCTTTGAAATGTTATTTCGGTTTCTGCCGTCACTTCCTCGTGCCCGGCAACCGGCAAACGTCTGACTTTAGTTTCCCATATCCGGTCGAACTATCACTCCTGCCTCACCCTCCAATTACGAGTCTGTCTGATGGTTCGATCAAGAACCGGTTACCTTCGACCAATACTCTTGGTCTCATATGGGATCTTCATCAGTTTTTGGATCTAGTTTTTTGATAGCTTCATTCGGACTAGGTTCTGGGGAGATGGGCTGGATGTCTGAATCAGGATCTGCAGGACAGCTGTGGTACGGCTCTGATGCCACTGACATTATCTGCAACGCCTGCCTTGACCAACGCTGGCTATTCACGTCCAGTACTTCATCTCTGCCATTCAGGCCGTCTCGTTACGTAATTGGTTCCCGCAATCTTGCTTGAGGCGCAATACTGCGATGAAGGCGAACCGTTGGTGAGGCGTGCTCTTTGAGAGAGGCGTTGCGGGGGGTGTCCCGCCGCGCAAGGGAAGGCCGAAGGCCCGCCCGCCAAAATGGACAACTGTCCACAGAATTTACTCACGCCGACTCGCGCCCCCACACCGTCACCAGGACAAACGCCGCCAGCGTACTACCGGCCGCCACCGGCCCCAGCCCCCACGCGCCGAAGCGGGTGTACATCCACGGCCCCGTAAACCCGGTGAACGTAATGCCCACCAGATTGATCGCCACCGTCAGCGACATCAACTTGCCCCGCCGGTCCGGGGCCTGTTCGCTGATCAACGCGATGGCGCTCACAAGCCCGTACTCGTACGCAAAACGCAGCAGCACCAGCATAACCATGACCGGCCACAGCCCGATATTGACAACGGGCAGCAGGCCGAAGAACAGCGTCGAACCGAGAATCCCCGCCTGAAACGATCGCTTCTTGCCGACCCGGTCCGTGATCAACGAGACCAGTACCGCCCCGGCCAGGTCCGCCGCACCCTGGGCCAGGGCCGCTAGCCCCAAGCCCGACGCGGTCAGGCCGTATTCGGTCTGCAGCCAGACGCCGTGCGCAATCATCACGTGGCCCTGGCTGAATAGAAAGAGGCAGTTCGCGCCGATGACCGCGTATGCCGAGCGCCAGTTCCAACCGAGATCGAAGATGTCCGCGATGCGCCGCACCGCGCCGGGCGCGATGGTCGAAATGCGAGCGGTGTAAGGCGGTACACTCTTTTTCCCGACGGCCTTGCCTGCCCCGCCTCCTCCACCTGCCGCGGTCGCCTCCGCCGGCCCGCCCGCTTCGCTGTCCGCGCCCGCTGTGGCCTCTACGCCTCTGGGCGCTTTCGGCAACAGGCCGAGCAGTGCCCAGCTCCCGAGCATCGCAGCACCCAGAACGACAAAAGGAAGCCGCCAGCTGAAATGGTTGAAAAGGAGACCCATCAGCGAAAGGCCAAAGATCCCCGCCAAGGCCCACGAGTACTCCAGGATACCGATGCCGCGCGCCCGCTGCGCAAAGGGCAGCTGCGCGCTGATGTACGCCAGGACGGTCGGAATGAAGCCCGTCAACCCCACACCCGAAAGGACCATCCCGGCCGCCACCGTCCAGAACCCGCCCCCGCTGCCCAGCAGAAAGGTGCCGGCCGCGGCAAGTACAAGGGCCACGCGCATGACGCGCAGGTAGCCGTACCGGTCCGCCGTGTTGCCGAACAGCGGCGCGCTCAGCCCCACCGCGCTGCGCAGGCTCAGCATCCGCCCCAGCACGATGACGTTCAGGCCCATCCCCAAAGCGATTACCTGCAGGAAAGAGTAGAAGAGTTGAATCGATGTGTCGACGACGATCCGGGTGGCGACACAGGCCGCCAGGATACGGTGGAACTGGGAGAAACCTCGCGGCTCGTCTGCGCGCGGCTGATGGCTAGTCATGAATACGGCGCAAGGTCGCGCCTGTGGATGAGAAGAAGTCAGTTGCCATCGAGTCGCCTGCAGCAGAAAGTTATCTGGTTGCCATCCTGATCCCGTCAAACCGGGCCTCGCCCTCGGTCGCGAAGAGGCCCAGCGCGCCCCCGCGCCGGTCATAAATTCGGCCCGAAAGCGCCACCCGCCCATCGACATAGACCACCAGCGCCGTGCCGTCGACAAGCAGCTGCACCTTAATCGGTCTGTCCGGCGCCAGTTCGACCCTGCGTTCGAGCATTAAGGGCGGATTCGTCGTGGTTACGCTGAACTGCGGCGACCAGCGGTCCAGCACGACCCTGTTCCTGGCCGGCTCCAGCCGCACCTGGTAGTAGGACTCCAGATCATCGCTGGCGCGCAGCAGCAGGCCGCAGTTGGTCAACCCTGGCCCGAACGTCACAGTCGCCTCGATCAGACACTCGTCGGGCATCTCCCCCAGCGTCATCAGAGAGTAGCGGCCGATCGCAGATGTCGCGGCGCTCTCCTCCTGGACCTCCCAGTCGCCGAGCACTGGTTGGGGCAAAAGCGGCGCCGGCTTGACGAAAGCGCTGGCGATCGTTTCGGGTATGCGTACAGTCAAGGCGCCATCCGGCTGCGGCACAACCTCGTGGACGACCAGATTGCCGCCCCACAGCCAGTCGCCATCGTCGGACTCGCCGGCGCGCGTCGGCAGCCAGCCAAAGGTATAGCGATGCGATCCATCTCCCGCCGTCTTGGCTGCGCCGTAGACAAGACCATCAAACATATCGTCGGCTGCAGATATCCAAGGCCCCGCCAAGCTGTGCGCCATCCGGTAATGCGTTGCTATCCACTCCCTCGAGACGGAGTAGACTAGGTACCACCGGTCGCCATGACGGAACAGGTCCGGGCACGGGTGCGCCCATACCTCATCCGGCGCCCACAGCGGCGGCCGTCCCTCCCAGTTCACCAGGTCGGAGCTGACCGCCAGGCCGATGCAGCCCCGGTTGCGAACCGGTCCGCTATCTCGCCGCGCCGTCATCAGCATCCAGTATTCTCCGGCCGCCTCGTTCCAGAAGACAAACGGATCGCGCCAGTCGTCCAGCTCATATCCAAGCTCTGTAGGCGCAAAGAACATGAAGTCAGGATCCTTGTGCCACGTACGCAGGTCGGTGCTGGTGGCGCGCATCACCACCTGCGCCGCCTTGCCGGTACCGGCGAAGGATGGATTGATGCCCGTAAAGTAGATGTAGAAAATGCCGTCGCCTGCGATCACGGAGCCTGTGCCGACATCGACATCCTGCTCGTCAGCCGCTCCATGTGTTATCGCCTCGCCCCATTCCTCGAAGTGGACAAAGTCGCGCGTCACGAGATGATACCAGGGCCGGCCCGGGCCATGGCCGGTCTCAGCCCCATATTCCTTGATGTAGAAAAGGTGGTAGTCACCCTCCCAATAGAAGGGGATGAAGTCACCCGCCACTCCGTCGTCAGGTCGGTAAAGAACTGTCATGATCTGCCCCCGTGCCCAATCTCAGTGCAAGCCGTCAGGCCGACTCGCGCCCCCAAACTGTCAACAGCACAAACGCAAAAAGGGTACCCACCGCCGCCACCGGCCCCAGCCCCCACACGCCGAAACGAGTATACATCCACGGCCCCGTAAATCCGCTGAACGTGGAGCCCAGCAGATTGAGCGCCACCGAGAGGGAGATAAGCTTTCCCCGCCGGTCCGGCGCCTGCTCGCTGATCAGGGCGATCGCGCTCACGATCCCATACTCGAACACGAACCGCAGCAGCACCAGAGCCGCAACCACCGGCGCCAGTCCGACATTGACAAGCGGCAGCGACATGTAGACCAATAGAGATCCCAGCATGCCGGCCTGCACGGCCCGTTTCTTGCCGACCCGGTCGGTAATCAACGAGACGAGCACACTGCCGCACAGGTCTGCCGCGCCCTGCGCAAAAGCCACCAGGCCCAGGGTTTCCGGGACCAGGCCGTATTCGGTTTCCAGCCACGCGCCGTGGGCAATCAGGATGTGGACCTGGCTGAAATAGAAGAGCGCGTTTGCGCTGATCACGGCCAGGGCCGGGCGCCAGTTTGGGCCGAGATCGAAAAGACCGGTGATGGTCTGCGCACGCAGAGGGGGGAGGGAAGAGAGTAGAGGAGTGAAAGAGCGGCTCCTGAGCCTCTTTCGGGCCGCTTCCCGACGCCGCGCCCTTTCGGGGTCCATCACCGGGACGCCGGCCGTTGCTTCCGGCAAAAGTCTAATCAAAACCCAGCCTGCCAGCATCGCCCCGCCCAGCACGAAAAACGGGAGTCTCCAGCTGAAGCGGCCAAAGAGAAAGCCCATCAGCGGCAGACCGATTATGCCCGCCAGAGCCCAGGAGTACTCCAATATCCCAATGCCCCGCGCCCGCTGCGCAAACGGCAGCCGCGCGCTGATATACGCCTGACATGTCGGTAGGAAGCCCGTCAGCCCCGCCCCCGACACGATCATGCCAACCACGACCGACCAGACCCCTGCGCCGCTGCCTAGCAGAAACATGCCCGCCGCTATCAATAGCAGCGACAAGCGCATGATGCGCCGGTAGCCGTAGTTGTCCGCAGCGCTGCCGAACAGCGGCGCGCTCAACCCCGCCAGGCTGCGCAAACTGACAAGACGGCCCAGGACAACGATATCCATCCCCAACCCCAGCGCAACCGTCCGCAGGAAGGGGAAGAAAAGTTGTGTAGTTGTATCGACTGCCAGGCGGGTGGCGATACAGGCCGCCAGGATATTGCGAAAACGGGCAAAGCCCCGCGGCATCTCTGCGCGCTCGTCCGCGCGCGGCTCCTGGTTACTCACCGATCCGACGCACGGTCGCGCCCGGTGGCGGGAAAAAGACGAATGTCCGCGGATCGATCGCTTCATCGAATTTGATGAAGTCGAAACGCATGCGGAAGCCGGTATCGCCTTCGATGGCCAGGGGATAGTAGGTACTTCTGTCCAGCCAGACGGTCAGTTGCTCGCCCATCTCTGCCAGGGGATTCTGCGCCGGCGGCAGCAGCATCTGCACCCGCAGCGCATTGCGACCGGCCACCGGCTCCTCGCCGATAATCTGCAGATCACCCGCGTGCAGGGCCGCCAACACATCATCCGGCATTGTTTCCAGCAGTGACCTGCCGAAGCGCGTGCTTGCCACCGTCGATCCTTCTGTCCGATCGGAGACTGTGGCGAGTTCCAGCAGCGGGTCGTACATCCAGGCTTCCTCTTCGTTGAAGACCATGATATAGACGGCCTTGCGACCCAGGCCCTCCAGTTCTGCCTCGGCGCGCAGATGACGGGGCCGCTGCACCCACAACTCGTACTCGATCATTTGGTCTTCTTTTCCCAGCTGAAGCCGTCCCTGGACAGTCTGCAGTTGTTCAAGCCGCGCCGCCGCCTCATCCGGCAGGCTGTCAGCGTCCGGGACGCGGGTGGTGAAGAAGAGGATAGCCAGCCCGACGCCAGCCGCGAGGGCCAGTCCGACAACAGTTGCGGCGATCCGTTTGCGATTCATCCGATGGTTTCTGGTTCTTGGCCTTTTGTTTTCAGAGGACACCCCGCGGTTTCGGTCTCAGCGAGGTCTGAGACTGGCGGTTCATCGATTCCGGCACAGGTTCCTGTTGTTCAGTAGTCCTGCGTGGACGCTTGTGAAGTCTTTGCGCTCATTTGTCGAATACACTTTTCCTCGCGGCCTATCGATCAGGCGCTTGTTTCGGAAATCCTCTTGCAAAGCTCTGTCATTTGAGTACAGAAGGCGAGCGCCACTGATCTGACCCAACGCGATGATATGTGCGTCGTTCGAAAGGCATCTCCCCTCTCTGCTGAGTTCCTCCTCCCTTTCGTCCACTGTGCCGGTTGTCTCCTGGCGTACTTTCCCAGCAAGTATCGCTTGCTGTATCCACTTCTGGGCATTCCCATAGTTGAGTTCGGCAAGAAGCTTTCTACTAACTACAAGACGAAGAGAGCCAGAATCGATCCTTTCGAAAAACCTCTCACCAGCTTTGGGTCGATCGTCGCCAAAGATTTCGTGGGAGACGTTTACGTCAACAATCGCGCACATTTACTACAACCCCAAAGATCGTGTTGTTTCTTCCATGAAGAACCTGCGGTAGCTGTCGGGCGCGTTCAAAACGTTGCCCTCACCGTCAATTTCCAGTGAATGGATACGCACATCCAAGTCATCCCGTTCAAAGAAAAGTATCGACACATCTTCGGGCTTCAACTCGCCGAATCCGTCGCGGACATCCATACGCACACGATCGAGAAGGTGGTCGCTGTGCGTTTCGACAATGATCTGACGCTCCCTATTTGCTATCTGACAGAACAGACCGCCTAGCGCAGCCTGCGCACTAGGGTGGAGGTGTACTTCTGGCTGCTGCAAGAGGAACAGAGGCGGCGCGTCCGGTCGCAGCAGTTCGGTTATCACCAAAAGTGCCTGGCTGACTCCGTATCCAACGTCAATGAGATTGCGTAAAGGGCCCTTTAGTTTTCTTCCAGATTTTCTAATCTGAATCTGGAATGGTTCGCTATCTCTCTGTCCCAGCCGCTTTATGGAGATTTCATCAAACAGGCCCGCGGCCTTGCCAAATTCCTGTAGGCGTCTCTTGAATTCAGTCCACTCTCTCTTGCGCCGCGTAAACACATCTGCGATATACATCGGCACATAGTCCCCTTCGGGGTCCCGGGTGGGACGAGAAGGATCATAGGTGCGACTCGGCTTGGAACGCACCGGCGCGCTGGCGAATGGACGCACTCCGGAGAGCGAAAGATCATACCAAGGAAATTCTCGGAGAATTTCGTAGTCTTCAGAACTAAATGTAGGAGAGCCATCCAGCGGTTCAAATTCCGGGTCTCCTTCTTGATTTTCCCCGGAAAATGACGAACTGCTGAAGTGAAAATGCGGTGGAATCATATGATCTTGAAGTGAGAATCGTATTCCTCTACTCACCCTTCTTTCCCAACTCCCCCTGGGTGTCTCTACTCTGAGAAGATAGATATGGTTTTTTTCGATGTCTTCCTCGAAGCGGTCCTCAATCCGAGTGTCGCCAAAAGCATATCGCCTTCCAACGGGGACCGGAACTGCGCCATCCTTCCCGAATGTTACGTCGAATTTTTGCGATAAAGGCTTACTTGCCCCGTTCTGTAAATATGATCTCGTCGTACTGAATCCCGCAACGAAGGTTTCGGCTCTGCCACCCCTCCCGCCTCGGAAGTGAGCAATTTCGTCGAAACTGCCAAGATCATACGGATCTTCCTTGAAGTTCGGGATCTTATAGTCGTTGGCGAACTCCCAAAGGGCGCGAATTATAGCCAGGAAAGAGGTCTTGCCCGTGCTGTTCTCGCCCACAAGGAGAGTGAGCGGCGCTAAACGGGCCGTCTGCTCTTCTCGGAAGCAGCGGTAATCTTTCAATCTGATTTCATCCATGACAGTTTCCTTTCGCATGACGATCGCATTGGGGTGTAGGACCGTCTGCAAAAGCAGCTCCCAAGGGCCGCGAACTTCGCGATTATAACACTGCCCTACCGCGTCCGCTCCATAAACGCGTGCAGCGCCGGCAACATCCGGTCGGGCGCTTCTTCGGCCAGAAAATGCCCGCAATCCTTGAACTCGTGCACCTCAAAGTCGGCCAACTCGGCCTTCCATCGGTTGAGCTCCTTCTCGCGAAACGCGATGTCCTTGAACCCCCAGAATATCAACGCCGGCTTCGCGCTGAACGCAGCGCGGTCATCCCAGATCGACTGCAGCCAGTCGGTAGCGCCGACGATGTACCCCGGAAACGCGGCACAGGCGGCGCGCGCTTCCGGCGTCGGTAGTGCATTGCGATAATGCGCCATCACCTCCGGAGTCAGGGCCTCCTTTTGGGCGACAGCCATTGGCAGCACTCTGTTCACGAACATATTGTGGCGTTTGATAAGGTATTTCCCAAGCCAGCTCGACATGAAGAAGCTGAACATCACGTAGTGCGGATCGCGCGCCACCGGCCAGCACCAGGTGTTGGTAATGACAATCCGTTTGACCCGATCCGGATGCTGGCGCGCGAAGTCCAGGCCAATCGGCCCGCCCCAATCCACCAGGCACAGGGTCGCGTCCTGCACGTCGAGATGGTCGAGCAAAGCGGCGACCGCACTGGCATGGGCTTGTGGCCGATAGTCGGCGCGTCGCTGGCTGCGAGATGACAGCCCGAAACCGATATGGTCAGGGGCGATGCATCGGTATTGGGACCGCAGATCTTTGACCAGGTGCCGAAACTCGAAAGACCAGGTGGGATTGCCATGCAGGAAAACGATCGGCTCTCCCGCGCCTTCGTCTACGAAGTGCATCTCATGGCCGGATGGCGTTGTGAAGAAGTTGCTTTCAAATGGGAATATCTCGTCTGATACCCATGCCGGGCGCGTCGGGGGTAAACGCTGGCTCATTGGAAGTTCTCCTGAAGCGAATTGGACGTCGTTTTACATCCAGATGCGGGGCGGGACGTCATCCTCCTCAGGAGGCGGCAGCTCGGTCTGCTCGCCGTCGACAGTCGCATCGTCAGAATCGACGGTTGAGGAAGGAGAAGCGACAATCGGGAGCGATTCTGCCTCACCATTCTCCGGTTCACTATCCTCTGCAGTCTGGAGATAGACCTCTCGCCCCTGGCTGCGGCCGCGGTCCGGCCCCAGAATGCCGGCTGCCTCAAGCTGCTCCACCAGACGGCTGGCGCGGTTGTAGCCGACCCGCAACTTCCGCTGCAAAATCGTCACCGAGCCGCGGCCGGCTTCGGACACGACCTCTGCGGCCTCGTCGAAAAGCTCGTCGCGGGCGTCGCCGTTCTGCGTCTGCTCACGCTGTGTCTGATCACGCAGGTGGGTCTGCTCATCATCCCGTGCGGGGCGTGGCAGAGATTCATTGTCACTCTTCTGCAGAGCGTTCCCCGGGGCGGGCAGCTCTCGATCTTCAATCGATGAGGCGGGAGGCGTGAGCAGTGGGAACTGTTCGCTTTCCGCTTGCCCCTGGACGCCGTTTTCCTGTTCCTGAATGTAGGTTTCCAGCTTGTGGAAGTTTTCCCAATAGCGGACGATGCGGTTGGTCTCTGCATCGTCCAGAAACGCGCCCTGCAGCCGCTCCAGCTTGCTTGCGTCCGGCGCCATAAACAACATGTCGCCCCGTCCCAGTAGATTTTCGGCGCCGGGCACATCCAGCACCACCCGGCTGTCTATCTGGCTGGTCACGGCGAAGGCGATGCGGGCGGGGAAATTGGCTTTGATCAGGCCGGTGATGACATCGACCGACGGCCGCTGGGTCGCGATGATCACATGAATGCCGACCGCGCGGGCCATCTGCGCCAGGCGGATCACGTGTTTCTCTACCTCTTCCGGCGCCGCCATCATCAGATCGGCCATCTCGTCGATGATGACGACGATATAGGGCAGGATCTCCTCGCCCAGTTTACGCAGATAGGCGTTGAAGCGTTCCAGATCACGCACGCCGGCCTTGTTGAGAAGTTGGTAGCGCCGTTCCATCTCTTTGATGCACCAGAACAGCACACCCGAGGCGCGGTCCACGTCGGTCACCACCGGGCTCAGCAGATGGGGCGTACCGTTGTAGACGGTCAGTTCGACCATCTTCGGATCGATCATCAGCAGGCGCAGCGTTTCGGGCGTGTGGGTCAACAGCAGACAGCCGATGATCGAGTTGATACAGACGGACTTGCCCGTTCCGGTGGCGCCTGCGATTAGCAGATGGGGCATCCGCGCCAGGTCGGTGACCACCGGCTTGCCCCGCACGTCCTCGCCCAGAGCGATGGCCAGGCGGCCCCTGGCCAGAACGGTTTCAAACTCCTCGTTCTCCATCAACTCCTTCAGGCCGACATTGTTGCTTTCCGAATTTGGCACCTCGATGCCGACGTAGCTTGTCCCCGGAATCGGCGCCTCAATCCGCACAGTGCGGGCCGCCAGCGCCAAGGCCAGATCGTTGCTCAGGCCGGCGATTTTGCTGACCTTCACCTTGGTGCGCTTGGTCTCCCCGCGCACCGTACGTTCGGTATAGCCCGGACGAATCAGATATTGGGTGACGGTGGGGCCGGCGTTTACCCCTTCAAAATCAGCGGGGACGCCAAACAGCGCCAGGGTCTCCTCCAGCAGCCGGCCCCGGTAACGGATCAGGTCGTCGCTGTCGATCGACCGGTCCCAGAAGTCCAACATGTCGCTCAGTTGCGGAAGTTCCCAGGTCGGTTCAGCTTTCCCGCTCCTGTTTGTCAGGTGTCTGTCGGTGTTGATCACCGACGGCTGACTATCAGAGCTGGCTAGTTCGTCCGCCCGCGTCGGCGCATCAGCGGCCGCGCGGCCGCCTTGCGCAAGGGGCGAGAGCGGAGAGGATTGGGGAGGGGTAGCCTCGCGCCATTCTTCTTTTGCCTCGGTTCTGGGGCTGAATAGGCCCTTGTGTCGCTCCTCCCGCCACATCTCTTGCAGAGATTCCCAGATATCCTGCGTCAGGGCGCTGCTTGTGGCCCAGAGTGCATCCCATAGCCGGCGGCCGGTGAGCAGCGTCAGCCCCGACAGGGCGACCAGAAGGATAACCATCCACCCCGCCCAGGCCGGCAGGCCAG
Organism: Caldilineaceae bacterium; assembly: GCA_963662575.1. GTDB lineage: Bacteria > Chloroflexota > Anaerolineae > Caldilineales > Caldilineaceae > Bin5. Next base: position 1,111,589 of record OY759723.1, on the reverse strand, counting down.
CCGCCAGCGTATTCGCGAAGAAGAGACCGAGCGCGCCGCCGGCTCCCCCGTCGAGGACGCGCGCCGCCCGGGTCATGGGCGGCAGCAACAGCGTAATGGCAGCAATGTAGGCCAGAAAGATCAGGAGCAGTCCGGTCGGCATCCGCCAGGGCAGAATGGGCAGTTCTCTGCCCGACTGACGCTTGCCACCGGGTTTCGAGGAGCGCCGGTCTGGTCCGTCAATGGCGCGCAGGACCATCCACAGGCCGAGGAAACCGGTCAAAAGGGGCACACCGGCCACGCCGTCTCCGGTGGCCAGGCGCAGCAGATCGATCCACAGCCCTGTGACACTGCCGCGCGAGCCGGTCAGCAGGCTCAGCAGCGTAAAAACCGAAATCAGCACGAGGCTGAGGCCGACAATCTCCACGCGGGCCACGTTACTTAACCCGTCCAGAAGCTGATTCAGCGTGTTCGCTTTCTTCTTTGTACGCCGTTTGGCTACCATATCCATAGAAGTTGCTCGCGGCTCGCGGAGGGCACCCGCACTGGCCAATAAAGATCCGAAAATCCCCTATATTATACGCAGGGAAAGAACAAACGTTCCCAGCACATTATAGCAGTGAACCCGGATTTTACCAATCGGTTTTTAATGTAAATACGTCTTAAAACGCCGCCGTTTCGCCTGCGCTAAACGTTCGCAAGATGGGCGTCTTCCCTTCGCTGCCGGCATTCCCTGGCCAGGCGACGTCAAAGCAAGCGGGCTTCAAAGTGACCGCGCATTCGTTTCCAACACAGCCGGCCGCGAATGCCGGTCACTGGCCGTCTACACCTGGATCACTACCGGCAGAATCATCGGTCGGCGGCCCATTTCATTGCTGCAGAAGGATGCTAAAGCGTTGCGGATGCGGCGGGAGAGCGTCGTGGGCGACACCTTGCCCTTGACCTCTTTACGCACGATCTCCTCGGCCCGCAGAATCAGCCCCTCGTTGTCCCGTATATAGACAAAGCCGCGGCTGATAATCTCCGGTCCGTAGAGAATCGAGCCGTCGAATTCGTCCAAGGCGATAATGCAGACGAGGAATCCGTCGCTGCCCAGATGGCGCCGATCGCGCAGGACGACGCTGCCGATGTCGCCGACACCCAGCCCGTCGACAAAGACGTGATTGGCGCTGACATGTTCACCCAACCGCCCCAGCATCGCATCGTGTTCATCATCGAATTTGCCGAATTCAACCACCTGTCCATCTTCGACGACGAAGACGTTTTCGGCCGCGATGTCGACCTCCTGCGCCAGCTCACCATGCAGTACAAGATGCCGGTAGGCGCCATGCACAGGGATGAAATAGCGCGGCCGCACGAGCTCCAGCATCCGGCGGTAATCCTCCTTGCCGCCATGGCCGCTGACGTGTACATCGTCGGACAGTTCGTGATAGAAGACCCGCGCCCCGCGGCGGTACAAATTGTCCACGGTACGGTTGAACAGCTCCTCGTTGCCGGGGATCGGTGTTGCGCTCAGGACAACCGTGTCGCCTTTGCGCAGGCTGATCTGACGCTGGTCGCCCATGCTCATGCGCACCATGGCGCTGGTCGGTTCCCCCTGGCTGCCGGTGGCGATGATTGTGACCTGGTGGGAGGGCAAATCTTCCATCTCTCTGGCGGTCAAGAGCTCGTCCTGCCGGATATCGAGGTAGCCAAGACCGATCGAAATCTTTACGTTGTTGATCATGGAGCGCCCGATCATCCCCACCCGCCGTCCATGCTTGCGGGAAATGTTGATAATCTGCTGCACGCGGCTGACGTTGCTGGCAAAGGTTGCCAGAATCACGCGTCCATCCACCTGCGTGAAGATGTCGTCAAGCATCTCCTCGACTTTGGTTTCGCTGGGGGTACTGCCTTCCGCCTCTATATTGGTACTGTCTCCCAGCAGCAGCAGCACGCCTTCATCGCCCCAGCGTTGCAGTTTGTCCACCTCGGTCAGCTTGCCGTCGACCGGCGTATCATCAAACTTGTAGTCGCTGGTGGCAATCACCCGGCCGGCCGGTGTGGAGACACATACGCCCACGCTGTCCGGGAAGCTGTGGCAGGTGTGGAAGAACTCGATCGTGAACGGCTCCAGCGTGATGACATCATCCTCCGTCACCGTATTCAGCTCGGTCTGGGCCAGCAAGCCATGTTCCGACAACTTGCCTTGCAGCAGGCCCTTCGTCAGCGCGGTGGCATAGACGGGCGCGTCCAGCCCCTGGTCGATCAGATAGGGCAGCGCGCCGATATGGTCCTCATGTCCGTGCGTCAGCACGATGCCGCGAATCCAGTCCAATCGATCCAGCAGATATTCGGTCTCCGGGATCACGACATCCACGCCGTGCATATCGCTATCTGGGAACATCAGGCCGGCGTCGATGATGAGAATGTTTTCGCCGGATTCCAGCAGCATCATATTTTTGCCGATTCCACCGAGGCCTCCCAGGGGAATCACCCGCAGTTGGGTTGTAGCGGCATCGTCCGCGCGCGGACGGTCCGCTTCGGCAGGGGCTATTTCTGTTTGTTGCATTCGATCTCTCCATAAGTTGGGGGTCCCAGGAGGCGCGCCAGGCTTCTCGGCTTTCCTGCCTGTCGGTCTCCGGGAATTTTATTTAACACAAAAACGCCGGGAAGCGTTAGCTCCCAGCGTAAGAAGCGACTTTCATTTCTGCAAGAATTCAACATATGCACACAATGCGGGAAGGGAGTGAAGAGAAGAGGGTCCCTCTCGTCTCGCACTTTTCTTATTGGTCCGCGGCCAACTGTTCCAACACCTGGAATCAGCGGCGACCAAACTCACCCTTCCAGTTCAATTATCATCCTTCATTGTACCCGCGAATGTTCCGCTTGTCCACTTTCAGCGCTGGTGTGTCAGGGCAATCGCATCTTGTTGGAAGAGAATTTTCAGGAGATAGCCAGTTTTCCAACCGGCTCGTTCACGTTTGGCAGCAATATCGATTTGGGCGCTGTTCTTGCTGCGTAAGAGGTTGAAAGCCATGCGGCGCAAGACTGCCAAGTTGTGCTGCGCATGGACCTGACGGATGCGACTGTCGTCCCCATCCAAGAGCCAGTAGACTGAATTCTCGGTGCTCCGGTGGCTGAGGGTGGAAGTCAGGAGCAGTTTGGCATCGGAGGAAAAGATGGAATTCACTTCAGATGCCAATGCCTTGGGGGCTGATGCGGGCATTTCATTCATGGTGGACCGTTTTAATCAGATTCATCTCGATGGTGGGACGCAGGCATTCTCATCTGTGTGTTGGACGAGAGTTCATGAGCGTTTACGAGCGTTTGTAAGCGTTTTCGGGTTGTCTGAGCTGCAATTCATGCAGTTATTGTGATGGGCTGTGATGGGGGTCTCCTCAGCGCTGGCGGGCCGGTTGAACCGCTCATGTGTGTTGTACAAGAGTTGTGCAATCTCTGAAATGGTGGGGCGTGTTTGGTCGTCTCAAGTCGGGTCAAGTCGGGTCACGTCGGGTCAAGTAGGTATAAGTCGGGTCAAAGCGGGCGATAATTTTTTTCTGGCAATTGGTGTCGTTACGCTTTTGCATCGATTTTTTCCGTTTCCGGCGTCGATTCCTGGTTCTGGCAGCCTCTCCACGACACGCATCCACGACTTTCACAGACGCAGGACGCAAGTCGGTCCGCTGGCGGCTGGGGGGCAGGGTGTCGTGTACGGACGCTTCAGGTCGGTTTAAGCCGGGCAGAAGCGGGCAGTTTTCCTATCTGTGGACTATTGCGTTTGGCTGCGCGCACGTTCCCTCGCTGTCTCTGTTGGGCTATGGGTAGACAGATTATACGCAGTTTACAGTCTTGCAAGGGTCCTCCCTCGCCTTCAGATTCCCAGCCAGTGGGAGTCATGGGTTCATGATGACGATACGCTCTCAGTGAAGCCTATTCGTATTTCGGTACACGGCTATTATATCACGGTTTTTGATGCAATTGCCCTGGCTGGTGTGTGGGGCAGGGTGGGGGAACTGCAGTGGTTAGTAGATAGGGGCAGTGGTTAGCGGCCGGAGACCAGTGCGGCGGTGGCGGGAAGGGTTTTGGAGGGGGGCGTTGCGGGGGGTGTCCCCCCGCACAAGGGAGGGCCGAAGGCCCGACCGCCCCAAAGCGAAGAGTGACTTACACCTTCGCTCGCCTCACTCAGGGTCGCAAATGCCGGTTGCAGACGAGACGCCCGCAGCCCCAGGGCGCAACAGTTCTGCACGGTCGCGAATTGACTATCGCTGCGTAGTTACTATTTCGGAATGCCCGCGAAGGTGGCTGTCAGTGCCAGGTTCTCTTATGTGCCCGTTGCCCAGTGGTCGAGAATGTCGCTGGCTGCGGCCCAAAGCTGCCAGTGTCTCGTACACGCCACTGGCGCTTAATAAACGCCCAGATAGCGGTCCAACTCCCACCGCGTCACATAATTGCGATAGCTGTCCCACTCCACGTTCTTGGCCTCGATATAGCGCTCGACAACGTGCTGGCCCAGGGCGTCCTGCACGACCTCGTCCTGACGCAACGCCACAAGCGCCTCACCCAGGTTGCCGGGCAACGTCTCCAGGCCGGAGCGGTCGCCGTTCATCTGGTAGAGGTCCTCCTCGGCCGGCATGGGCGGGTCCAGCTTGCGTTCGATGCCATCGAGGCCGGCGGCCAGCATGACGGCGAAAGCAAGGTAGGGATTGGCGCTCGGGTCGGGGCAGCGCAGTTCGCAGCGGGTACTTTGCGGGCGGTTGGGATTGATGCGCGGGATGCGGATCAGCGCGCTGCGGTTTGTGCGGCCCCAGGAGACATAGACCGGCGCCTCAAAGCCGGGGACCAGCCGTTTGTAACTATTCACCAGCGGCGCAATGATCGGGGTGATGGCAGCCGCATGTTCAAGCTGGCCGGCAATAAAGTGCAGCGCGGTCTTGCTCAGGCCATATTCATCCTCGCCGTCGTACATGCAGGTCTCATCTTCGCCAGTGCGCCACAAGCTCTGATGAACGTGCATACCGGAACCGTTTACGCCGGTGATCGGCTTGGGCATAAAGGTGCAGTGAAGCCCGTTCTTCTGCGCGATCGCCTTGAGCGTTGTGCGTAAGGTGATCGTATTGTCGGCCGCCACCAGGGCGGGACTGTATTGGAAGTCGATTTCATTCTGCCCGCTGGCAACCTCATGATGGGATGCCTCTACTTTGATGCCCAGGGCATTGAGCGCGTCGACCATTTGGCGGCGCACACCATGCGCAGAATCGGAGCTTACGTCGAAATAGCCCGCTTCGTCGTGGGGGGTCAGGGGGTAGAGGCTGTTATCCGGGTGGCGGCGGAAGAGGAAGAACTCCAGCTCCTGTCCGACGAGAAAATCGAAGCCCAACTCCTTGGCCCGCTCCAACTGCCGGCGCAGGATAAAGCGGGGGTCGCCGGCGAAGCGATCCCCGTTCGGGGTGTAGATATCACAGACAACGCGGGCGGTCGACAGCTCCATCTCCCAAGGGATCGGCATGAAGGTAGCCAGATCCGGCACCAGATACATATCGCTTTCAGCGATACGGGCGAACCCTTCAATCGAGCTGCCGTCGAACCAGACACCGTTTTCGACTGCGCGATCCCAGTGTTCTATGGGGATCGTTACCTGCTTGACAATGCCCATGATATCGCTGAACTGCAGACGCACAAAGCGGACATTGTGCCGCTTGATCGTATCGTCGATCTGTTCCAGCGCCTCCATCAGTTTTTCGTCTGCAAATGCATCCAAGAGCATGTTTGCCTTCCCCTTTCAGATAGTTTCCAGTAGTCAGTTCTTGGTGATAAGGCGAGCGGACACCAAAAGATAGAGACTGAAAACCTTACAACCGTCAGAATGAAAGAAAAAGAGGGCAGACACAGTGCAGCGCGCCGCCCCCTTTATTGTTAATAATTCGCGGTGAATCTCTAAATGCCGTAGTACATCACAAATTCCTGCGGATGCGGGCGCAGGCGGACAGCATCCACCTCTTCCAACCGCTTGTACTCGATGTACGTCTCCAGCAGGTCCGGGGTAAAGACATCGCCTTCGAGCAGGAAGTCGCTGTCTTCTTCGAGCGCGTCCAGAACTTCGCCGAGGCTGCCCTTCACCATCTCCACCTCTTGGAGAACATCCTCTTCGTACAGGTCGATCTCAGCCGGGTCGCCGGGGTCGATCTTGTTCTTGATGCCGTCCATGCCGGCCATCACCATGGCAGCGAAGGCCAGATACGGATTCGCGCCCGGGTCGGGGCAGCGGAACTCGATACGCTTGCTATTAGGAGAATGGCTGTACATCGGGATGCGGCAGGCGGCAGAGCGGTTGCGGGCAGAGTAGGCCACGACCACCGGGGCCTCATAGCCGGGAACCAATCGACGGAAACTGTTGGTCAGGGGGGCGCAGAAGGCCAGCAGCGCGTTGATGTGTTTCAGGATTCCACCGGTATAGTGCAGCGCCATTTCGCTGAGGCCGGCGTACTGGTCACCGGCAAACAGCGGCACGCCGTCTTTCCACAAGCTCAGGTGCGTGTGCATACCGGAGCCGTTGTCCTCGTAAAGCGGCTTCGGCATGAAGGTGACGGTCTTGTCATGCGCCTTGGCGACGTTCTTGATGATGTATTTGTACAGCTGCACCTGGTCGGCCATCTGCAGGAGCGGCTTGAACTTCATATCGATCTCAGCCTGGCCGGCGGTGCCAACCTCGTGGTGATGTACTTCGATGTCGATGCCGGCATCGATCATCGTGCGCGTCATTTCGGAGCGAAGGTCCTGCTGCGTGTCGAAGGGAGAGACGGGGAAGTAACCTTTCTTAAGGCCGACCGTATGGCCGCCGCCCATCTCACCGGAATTCCACAGCGCTTCCACACTGTCTATATAATAGCCGGCAGCGTGGCGGCCCGCTTCGTAGGAAACGCTATCAAAGATGAAAAACTCGGCTTCCGGCCCGATGAAAATGGTGTCGGCTAAACCTGAGGATTCGACGTAGCTGACCGCTTTGCCGGCGACGTTGCGGGGGTCGCGGCTGTAGGCTTCGCCTGTAAGCGGATCATGGACGTTGCAGATGGCGCTCAGCGTCGGCATGGCGCAGATCGGGTCGATGATCGCGGTTGAAGGATCCAACCGCAGCACCATGTCGCTGTTTTCGATGCTCTGGAAGCCGCGAATCGAGGAGCCGTCAAAGCCAAGCCCTTCATTGACTGCTTCATCCGCATCAAACTCTTCGACCGGCATTGTGAAGTGATGCCACTGGCCGTACAGATCAGTGAATTTGACATCCACCATCAGAATGTTGTGGTCCTGAATGACACTGTTCAGATCGGCGATTGAAGTTACGTTGAGTTTCATTCCTCAGTTAATCCTTTCTACAGATGACGTGGGGTCCGTTAATACCTGCAAAACTAAACCATGAATCGATAATTGATATAGTATACCCTGCGGCTGACAGCGCATTCATGGACAATCCGAATAACGATTGTCCATGTTTGTTTGTGCAGATTGCATGATTGCCGGAATCGCGTGCTCCCGTCAGCAATTGTCCCTAGGCTTGGAGCCGGCAACCTGGGAATACTGCAGTTGGCAATGATGCCGATGTTAAACAGCCCTGCACTGCGCGCGCTGTATGCAACAGAACACGCATATCATATCCATCAGGGTCATCACAGTCCAATTTCGCCTTGCACGATTTCACTGCTACACTGATGGCCCATTAGCAGCAATTCGACGCGGGGCCTGAAGAGCGGCCCATCGCTGACTATTATTCCAGAGCCACTGCCATGACAAAACTTGCCCTCTATGAAGAGAACCCGGCGGTCCGTATCGTCACCGGCGCCTGCCCGCACGACTGCCCCGATACGTGCAGCTGGCAGATCGCGGTGGACCGCAAAAGCGAGCGGGCGCTGGATATCTGGGGCCACGCCGATCATCCGGTCACGCAGGGCACGTTGTGCGGCAAGGTCGACCGCTACCTGGAACGGGTATACCACGCCGACAGGCTGACGCACCCATTGCGCCGCGTGGGGCCGAAGGGCAGCGGCCGTTTCGAGCGCACCTCCTGGCGCGAGGCACTGGCGGAGATCGCGGCGCGCTTGCATGGCGTCATCAACGAATGGGGGCCGGAGGCGGTTCTGCCCTATGCATACGGCGGTACGATGGGCTTGCTCCAGCAACACTGCATGTCCGACCGTTTCTTCCAGCAGATGGGGGCCAGCCGCCTTGCCTACACGATCTGCTCCGAGGCCGGGTTCGAAGGCTATCTCTACACGATCGGCGCAACGATCGGGATCGAGCCGGAGGATTACGCGCACGCGCGGCTGATCCTGATCTGGGGCAGCAACACCCTGACCAGCAACCTGCATCTGTGGCCGTTCATTCAGCAAGCGCGCAAGCAAGGCGCGCGCGTGGTGGTCATCGACCCGGCGCGCACGCGCACTGCCAAGGCCGCCGACGAGTGGATCCCGATCCGTCCCGGAACCGACGGCGCGCTGGCGTTGGCGATGATGCACGAGATTGTCAACGCCGGTCTGCACGACCACGACTATGTGGCCGCGCATACGGTCGGTTTCGAGCAGCTGGCCGCGCGCGTGCAGGAATGGCCGCCGCAGCGGGCCGCGCAGATCACCGGCATCGCCGCGGAACGGATCCGCGAGCTGGCGCGGGAATACGCGACGACGAGACCGGCGGCGATCCGCGTCAACTACGGCATGCAGCGCCATTACGGCGGCGGCATGGCGATGCGCAACATCACCTGTTTACCGGCGCTGGTGGGGGCATGGCGGGAGCAGGGCGGCGGCATCCAACTGAGCGTCAGCGGACAGTTGCGCCATCTGGAAAAAAGCGGGCTGCAGCGGCCCGACCTGCTGGCCGGACGCATCCCGCGCACGATCAATATGAACCGGCTGGGCGACGCGCTCAGCCTGGACCGGACGCGCCTGGCCGCGTCCCACTACGCGCCGCGGCCTGTTGACCGCAAGCCTAAGCCGGACGCCGCCGGCCCGCCGGTGAAGGCGCTGTTCGTCTACAACTGCAATCCGGCCGCAGTGGCGCCGGACCAGTCGGCGGTCCACGCCGGGCTGGCGCGTGAGGATCTGCTCACAGTCGTGCTGGAGCATTTCCAGACGGACACCGCCGACTACGCCGATTATGTTCTGCCGGCCACCACGCAGGCGGAGCATTGGGATCTGCAACGGATGTACGGCCATCATTTCATGGCGCTGAACCGGCCGGCGATCCCGCCGGTGGGGGAGGCGCGGCCCAACAGCGCGATCTTCCGCGGGTTGGCGCAGGCGATGGGCTATACCGACAGCGGCTTCTACGAGGACGACGAGACGATCCTGCGCAATTTTGTGGAGGCGCAGCGCCATCCTATCTACGAGACTGTTACGTGGGACGCGCTGCTGGAAAAGGGCTTCGTGCGTCTCAACCTGCCCCAGCCGTATCTGCCCTTCGCCGACGGCAATTTTCCCACCCCGAGCGGCAAGTGCGAGTTCTACAGCGAACGCATGGCGCAGGACGGTTACGATCCGCTGCCGACGTACACGCCGCCCAAGAGCGAGGCGAAGGGCGAGGCGAAGGGCGAGGAGAGAGGGGCGAGCAGTGAGGAGCGAGAGAACGGCAGCGGCCCACCCGGGCACGAGCCCCAGTCGTTGGCCTGTATTTCGCCGCCGGCGCATTCGTTTCTCAATTCCTCGTTCTCGCATCTGGAGCGTTTTCGCGGGCGCGAGCGGGAGCCGCTGCTGTGGATCCATCCCCAGGACGCCGCCGCCCGCCGCATCGAGGAGGGCGCCTGGCTGCGCGTATGGAACGAGCTGGGCGAAGTCGGCCTGACCGCCCGTGTAACCGACGAGATCATGGCGGGCACAGTGCTGGCGCCGGGCATCTGGTGGAACAAGCACAGCGCCGACGGCCGCAATGTCAACCAGCTCACGGCGCAGGACGAGACCGACATGGGCGCGTCGGCCACATTCTATGATGTGCGCGTGTTCGTGGAGGCGGCGTAGGGGGTGTGTGCGTTCAGGAGGACTGTGATGAGTCGTTCTATCCCAGTAAAGGATCTTTCCTTTCCGGCTGCCAAGCCAGGAGCGGAAAAACTGCAGAAAAAGAGAAATGCGTCCCGGAAAGAACGTGAGGCGCTCCGGGAGAGGATCTTTGCGACGGAGACGCATGACGAAGTCCTCAATATTCTGGCTCGGAACGGGCTGTCCCGTCATGTAGAGGATTACCATTCCTATCTGAAATGGCGGCGCGAGGGCCTGGAAGAAGGTGAGAGTCCAGGCATCATTCTTCAATCATTGCAATCGTGGGCTTGGTTTCTCATCAGCTATGCCGAGCCGACGAGCTTGCCCTACACGATGATCGACGCCGATCACGACGGCTGTGTCGAGTTGGAATGGCGTCTATCTCCGGTCGCTGACGAAAATGATCCTGATGACGCCTATTGGGGCAATGGTCATGGCATTGCCGTCCTGCGATTCTACCCGTCCTATTTGAACTCGTTGTCGATCCTGTCTGGGCCGTATGCGAGCGGGAAGCGGCGGTTGGCCTTTGAGGGTTGTTTGTCTCACGTGAAGACGCAAAAGGCGATAGATATGTTTGCCGAAAGGTTTATGGATGACGAGAAGTGAGGTGCGGCCCGGCGATGCGCTTCCCAATGATGAGCAGATAGTCCGGTACTGTAGAAGAGGAAGCTGGAGAAGGTTGAGAGGAGAAGGATTCAGAGTTAAAGCAAGGGCATTCAGATCAGGACGGCATCCAGAAGCCGCCATATCTGTCAATTGGCTGGGCTATTTCGTGGAAGATGATCAGGTTGCTCTGTAGAGGATATGTGAGACCACGACCTATCAAGGAATCGACCAGAACGGGAAGTTCGTAAAGCTAAGTTCCGGGGACATCCGGAAGATCTATATCGAATCTTTGCACACCAATCTCAACGCCTACTTTACCCCCTCCCACGCCAACGTCTCCCACGCGGAAATACGACCATCCGGCGATGCTGTTTTTGTTGCGCTCGCCGCGCATGCTGAGAGATATGGGTCCCTTCTGGATGTGCCTCCCCCAAGGAATTCCTAGACTGATTGCAGGTTGTCTCCTGTTACCAGCATGAAAATGATCAATGTAAGCAGGAATGGTTACGCGGCCGCCAGCAGGGAACCAGCGCTGGCGTCGTGCGAGTCTACGGAGATGGTCCTTAAGGCGGAGCCGACGCAGGGGCCGCAGGCGGTTGATGCTTGAGAGCGCTACGACGATAAGGCGAACGGGAGGATCAGTTGCGCGGAGGCACGGGGTGCATGAGATCATGGCGGGCACAGTGCTGGCGCCGGGCATCTGGTGGAACAAGCACAGCGCCGACGGCCGCAATGTCAACCAGCTCACGGCGCAGGACGAGACCGACATGGGCGCGTCGGCCAGTTTTTTGTGATGTGCGTGTGTCTGTGGAGCCGGCGTAGGGGATTTGTGGCTAGAAGTCTGACGTATAAATGCGATAGCAAAGTTTATCGGAGTAATGCTGACGACACATTCCTGGCCGAAGTGCCTGAGCGTCCCGGATGCACGGCATATGGCGATACGCAGGAAGTTGCGTTTCAGAACTTCAACGGGGCTATGGCCCTATGGATCGACACCGCGCGCGAGTTTGGCGACCCTATACCGGCACCCAAGGGCGAGCGCCTGATGCTGGCATGAGGCGGCGGGAAGAAGCAAGAATAGCACACAGATAGAGGACCGAAATCACATAAGAGAGTTACTAGGGCGAAGATCGCTCTAGTGGTCTAAACATTGGGGCCAACTGATATCAAAGGGACGAATCTGAGTTTCCCGGAATATGCTATAACAACTGACGGAATCGTAAGATCGTCTGGCTTATATGGCGGAGGGGGCCTTGGTAGGACCTAAGTTTATTGCAGTCAGCGTCCAGCGTAGAAGGTTCGAAACGGGGTTCTTGTAAATCGAAATGTCGGAGTAGTCTAACCTAAAGTAGAATACAGGTCGCCTCCGCCTCGTTGTAGAGCATAGCCTCAGGTAACTGCTCTCGACTAGGCTCGACTAACGATTCGAGTTGCAAAAGATGATTCGAGGTAAAGTGAATGACCTATGATGTGCTCAAACCAAGCCTTCAGGTTCTGCAGGAGGAGTACGTTCTCGCCCAGGCATGGAAAAAGACTTCAAACTACATTCGATACCACAACTGGTATGCTGATACGCTCAAGCTCGATTGGGCTACTGCGAATCTACGTGAATTTGTCGACGGAATTTTGGATAGCCTGAGCAACCCCAATAGATGGGAAGGTCATCCGCTACGCGTAGTTCCCGCCCCAAAACGCCAGCACTGGCATGTGACTCAAAAATCAGAGGTGTGGAAGCCAACCAAATCAGGCGACGAAAATGTTCAACTACGACCACTTGCTCACGTGAGTCTTAGGGATCAAGTCATCGCGACTGCAATTATGCTTTGCCTTGCTGACCGAGTTGAGACGCAACAAGGCGATCCGCGAAATTCGATTCGTGACTCGAATCGTCGAAGAGAGGTGATTTCTTATGGGAATCGGCTGTTTTGTGATTCAGTAGACGGCAAGTTGCACCACCGTTGGGGTTCAATGAAACTTTATCGCTCATATTTTGAGGACTATCGCTCGTTTGTATCTCGGCCTGCTTGGGTGGCGGAATCAAAAGAGCGAAAGGACAATCAGCGAATATTCATTGTTGAGTCAGACTTGAGCAAATTTTACGACCGGGTCCGACCTAACCATTTGTTAGCCGCGCTCCGCACATTTCAACATGAAGAAAACGAAAAGTCCTTTTTTGACTTCGCGGCCAGAGTCTTTGACTGGTGTTGGCATTTGGATGACACTTCATATGTGAGCTGTTATGCTTCCAAAGAGCATATAAACAACTTCAATCGAGTGGCTCTACCACAAGGTTTGGTCTCCGCGGGTTTTTTCGCCAATGTAGTTCTGCTTTCCTTTGATGAAGAGTTGCGCAGCTACATTGGTGAGGAAATCACAACAGGAATCCGTCTGGAAGATGCCTGTCGATACGTTGATGATTTACGTTTCGTCGTTTCGACTGAATTTGAAGCCGAAAAGTGTCAAGAGGCCGTTGGCGAATGGCTGGAGGACTTGCTGCATCTCAATGCCCCAGGGCTTTGTCTCTCTAAGGATAAGACCAACGCAGCGGAGTTTGGAGGCTCAGAACGTCCATTTGTACGTCAGAGCTCTAGGATGGAGCGGATCAGGTCCGCTATATCCCCAGGATTCGATGCTGTTGAAGGGGAGGCGATTCTGGATTCGATACAGGGCCTGATGCGGTCGCAGCAAGCCCTGTATCGTGCTTCGTTTGACAGTGGTTGGGCATTTTCTCCTGTACCTGACGTGCGAGAGGACACCGTCGCCCGATTCGCAGCAAACCGCTTTCGCACGACGTACCGTTCAATCAGGCCTCTTCTTGAGGAAAAGGTCCAAGCCACTGCAATCGATTTGGCGACAAGCGATCCTGGGAACACTTCAGGTGACGCGATGCCCTTTAGCAGGCAGGATTTGGATGAGGAGGCAAAGGCTTTTGCTCTCAGCTTGATCGAGCGTTGGGTCGAAGATCCGTCGAATGTTCGCCTACTTAGAATTGGACTTGATATTTGGCCGGATCATGAAATCTTGCGAGCAATACTCGATCTGCTGTGGCCTCTAGTCAAGAACGTCAAACGACGGGAGCCACAGAGACGGGTCGCCTGGTATTGTCTTTCCGAACTCCTGCGTGCAGGTGCAACTGAAACTGGCCTTGTGGAAGACGAGGAGTGCCTACCTAAAGACCTTGATGTTCAAAAGTACAGGGAGACCCTGCGAGATGAAGCGACAAGACTCATTCAATTGCCGATTGAAACAATCCCCTGGTATCTTCGGCAGCAGGCATTTCTATTTCTCGCAATCTTTGACCCAGATGCTGTTTCCCATAATGGAGAGGCGCGGGAAGAAGAGACAGAGGACTATCTGAAACTATTTCAGTTTCTTCAAGGAAAGAGTAGTAGCCTTAGCCATTCTGACTTTGCTATTCTGGCAGTTATAGTGCGTCGAGCCATATCCAATGCCGAGAAAGCCGCTGAACTGGTACGATGCATGCTGAAGGCCGAACGAAAGAATCAAATAGCGACTAGGGATCCCTCCTTTGCTCTTGAGCTTAGCCACCTTGATTCTTGTTTCTTTGAAGATCTTTCGCCGCGCGTTCAAGAAGATCTCTGTCTTCATGCGTCGCCATCAGAGGGTGACCAACAGAACCTCACGGAAATTGTCTTGAAGGGAGGCCCTATGGGCCCTCTAAGAAATGAACTGTCAGTATTGGAATTCGCATCTAGGTTTTTGGAAGAACTCCAGAAGGAAACTACGCCGAACTTCTCCCTTATTACACCAGGTCAGGTCAAAGTCAAACTGAAAAACGAATCAGGGATTGCCCGAGTTTCAAGTGTGAAGGTGTGTGAGAGTCAGACCGAGTCAGTCGGATCGATCTATGCTCCCCCAAGCTGGTGCGACCAGAGCGAAATCTGGCGATTTCAACTGGGCTTTCTTTTGCGCTTCATTCTGAGCAGGCAACCGGATTTCACAACTGTCGTTCGTCCAGAGTCTTGGAAAGAGCGGGCAGCAGTATACCGACAGGTAAGGAGCCATTGGCTTCAAAGGGTCTATGGTTTTTTTAACGGTCAAGAGGCGTTTGGCGATGATTGGCTACCGATTTCCGACTGGATGGAGAGTTTCCTCATGGCGTTGCTGCGCTGGCCGGGTTGTCTTACGCCTTCTAGATTCGAGTGGATAAACAATGACATCGGCACTGCCAAAGAGAGAATAGATGAACGTGTAGAGTTTCTTCACGGCAAGAGAGGCAGTGCTAGTGGATCTTTGTTTATGCCTCTGATTGCGGAGTGGCCAGCACAAAAGAACCGCGGCTACTCTCTACGCGCTTGCGTTGTGCAGACAATTGTGCCAAAAGAAATAGATAGCGCCGACATCACATTCTCCAATCCTGATATTCGCAGGTTTCATCAGAATCATTTATCCGCAGCGCTCGCCGCTGTAAAACAAATGCTTAGACTGCGCGCAACACATGAAGAAGAGGGAGGCTTTCTTGATTGGCTAATACTGCCGGAGTTAGCTGTTCACCCACAAGACGTGAAAAGGCACCTAATGCCATTTGCTCGTGCACATAGAACTATGATTTTGGCTGGGCTGACGTATGAGGAGCTTTTTCGAAATGAACCATTAGTCAATTCCGCTCTATGGATCATACCAAAGTGGAGCGAGGACCGCGGTTGGCAGTTCCAAACCCGCCGACAGGGGAAGCAACACCTTGCCCCAAACGAGAAGGATTTCCCCTTGCAGGGCTTTCGGCCCTGTCAATGGCTGGTAGGGTACACTAGGCCGATGTCACGCTACCGACCTCTATGGATATCAGCTTCCGTCTGCTACGACGCGACCGACCTAAACCTAGCCGCAGATCTCGGGAAAGAATCAGATGTATTTGCGATTCCTTCTTTCAACAAAGATGTCAAAACCTTTGATCATATGGCACTTGCTCTAAACTTCCATATGTTTCAACTTGTGGTTGTTGCCAATAATGGTCTCTTCGGTGGTAGCAACGCATACTGGCCTCTTCGAGGCGAATTCAATAGACAGATTTTCCACCTGCATGGTCAGTCGCAGGCCTCAATAGCGTTCTTTGAGGTGAAAGAAAACGACATTGGCCACTTCCTAGCTCGTCGGGACCTCGAAAGTTACCACGATTCTCCACATAGTCGGCTGGGTTTGAAGGCCCCACCTGCGGGATAGAATCCAGCCTGCTAATGGGAAACCAGCACGAGGTAGAAATGTCCAAGTGATACTCTAAGAATACAGAAGCATTGGTAATCACTGCCTCTACTGCCATGTCTACTCAGAGCAGAATTTGTGGTCATTCACCTTATCTCATGAACACAATGAGAGGGGATGTTAAGTTAGGTTCTTACAAGTTGCCCACGAGCTCCGGTGAATAATGGAGCGGTTCATCGAGCACGTGGAGGGACAGGTCAATGGCTAGGAACGGACGATGCCTCTTCCTCCAAACCCTCCCAGGGCATCACCACTATGTCAACCAATATAGTAAGAAAGTGAATTCTCCTCTTTCACACATAACGTAAACGCAATCAAAGTGCCCACCCTCACCGTCAAACCTACCCTCAAGTCCGTAAAAGGCAACCACGCCGCGGTGGGGTGTTCGCCCGACCAGACAACCTCTCGGACTGGAGTGGGTGATTGACCAGTACCAGGTGCCGACAGACCGGCGTAACGGTATCGCCAGCGACCCGAACCGCAGGAACACACCTCAAGAAATCGTACCTCTCGCCTGTCTGGATCGGATGACTGCCGCTACCTCTCCCTGAAGCAGCTCACCACATCAGCAACCTCCATCAGCCCCTCCACCCCCTCCGCCTTGAAAACCCGCCGCACCCGCTGACCCGGATTCTCCCTCCGTTCCAGCCGTTTCCATAGAGAAGTAAGCATACGCTCCTCACCGTAGCCGCGGCGGGCGAGGGCGGCCTCAGCCAGCGCCAGGACCTCGGCCAGAAAGCCGGGCGCCGGCTCCGGCGCGGCCAGGCCGGCTCGGATCACCTGCTCATGGTAATGTTTCATGCGCGGCCAGCAGGCCGATAGAGGAGCGGAATCCTCTTTCTCCTCACCGGCCGGCGCCAGCGCGGCCTCCACATAGGCAGCGATTTCCTCGCGCCCCTCGACCAGCCCCAGATAGAGCGCGGCCGCGGCCATCAGTTCATGCGGCGGCTGCTGACAGGCCGGGCGCAACTCGACCGTGCCGTAGGCGGTGCGCAGGCGGGCACTGTGCCAGATATAGTGATCGTGCAGCAGAAAAGCGTCGAAACAGCCAGAAGAGAGAGCCGCGCCCTCACTTCGCACAGCTCCATAGTCCTCCCGCAGTACGTCGCTGAAGAGACGTCCTTCCGGCAGCAGGCGCTCGCCTTCGCGGCGGAGCAGCGCGGGCAGCCGGCTGAGGCGGGCGACGAAGTCGGTCAGGTCGGCGTAAGGGCGGTCGATCATGCCGTGGCGCTGACCGTAGGGAGCATCGATCATGCGGCCTTCGCGGCCGGAGCAGTCGTCCGTGAGTTCGCCGGCCACCACCGGCGAATTGGCGCACAAGGCGACCACGACCGGCGCAATCAGATTGCCGAAATTGAGCACGTTGACCGCCTCATCGCGGCTGACATCGACTTGGGCCTGGTCGCTGGCGGTTACGGTGTACCAGAGCCAGTCCGCGCCCATGATGTCGGCGAGGGCGCCGTAGCGCTGTTTGGGCGAGAGCAGGGCGCGTGTAGGCGGGCTGAGTGGCTGCACGCCATACCCCAGCACGCGCCACCCCAACTGCCACGCGGCCCGCGCCAGCCGCTCCAGCGCGCTGCGGAAGGCGCTTTCCAGTTCAAAAAGGGTGGCGCAGGGGCCGACGTTGAGCTCGATAGTGCCCTTGCCCACTTCGAGCGCATAGCTGTACGAGTCGCCGTCAAGGCCGACGATCAGGTCGGTGTTGACTGCATCCCGTTTGACCTTTAAAGGAGAAAGAGAACCCCTCTCATAGCTCTTTGCCGTATCTTCACCCTTAAGCAGGAGGGGCCACAGCCTGTCGATATCAGCGGCCCGGCCGGCCTCATCGATGACGGGGAATTCGGCTTCGCGGCCAACGGTGCGGGGACCTTGCAGCCGCGCGGGAAAGTGCGCTGCGAATTGGACGGCCAGGCTCTCGTATACGTTGTGCTGTGAAGGCTCCACTATGCCGGACCGAGTTGGAGGGGCTTGATTGTGGCCGAGAGGCGTCGGACGATGGTGGGCAGCGCGGAGTATGTGTGACAGACGGCATTGGCCCGCGTCGAGTCGCTGCCGCGGTCCTTGACGCCGGTGAAGAGGATGGCATTCATGCCGATCGACAGGGGGCCGATGATGTCGTTGCTTTCGCGGTCGCCGATATGGACAATCTGGTAGGGCGCGGCGCTCAGACCGAGAGCAGCCCGCCGGAAGACCTCGGGCTCCGGTTTGGCTACGCCGATTTCATCGGAAAAGAGCATGTAGCTGAAGTAGCGCAGCAGGCCCTGGCGTTGCAGCAGATAGCGCAGCCCGCGGCCGGTTGTGTGGATCGTGTCGGAGATGATGCCCAGCTTATAGTGCATCGAAAGCTCGTCAAGCGCGGCATGCACACCCGGCGTAAAGTCCGGTTGGATGCGCACCTCCATTGTTTCGATCTCGCGCACCAGCTCATCAACCTCACGCATGAGGCGGGCGAACCGCCCCGGCCCTGGCCGCATACCGAGATATTCGTAGGCGTCGTACATGCGGGCTGCTATGCCCGGCGTATGCTGCTCCTCATGCCAGGCGTGCTGGAAACTCTCATTGGCGTGATGATAGGCCTGCACCGCCTGTTCGTAGGCGATCTCAGGGTGCCTTCGGGTCACGTGACCGGCGAACAGCTCGATGCGCGCATCGGCTTTGCTGGGCAGGCCCATAGCGCTGCGTTTCGGCTCGTCCGAATCGTCGATCGCAATTGTGTCCCAGAAGTCAAAGGTGATGGCTTCAATCATGACTGCAGTGGCCAGTGCTCAGCGGCTACTGTCTAATCCGGCCGTCGAGTCGGCAGGTGGGCAAAGCGAGACATGGTTTCCAGCAGAGTTGCATTTTCCTTCGGCGGCCTGGCCGCGATGCGTATGTGTTCGGGCAGGCCGAAAGAGGTACAGTCGCGCACAAACATCCGCGATTCGACCAGCCGGTCGCGTATCAAGCTGGCATCCCCAACCGGCAGCAGGAAGTAGTTGACCGTAGTTGGCAGCGGCGCGTAGCCGCAGCCGCGCAGATCTTCCTGCAACTGATACACATCATTGCGCAGACGCGCGGTCGTCTCTTCGCGCCAGCGCATCTCATCCAGCGCCACCAGCCCGGCCAACTGGGCAACGTTGTTGACGCTCCACGGCGGCTGCATCTGCTGCAAACGTTCGACGATCGACGGCGGGGCCAGCAGGTAACCGAGACGCAGCCCGCCTAAGGCGAAATCCTTCGTCATCGAGCGCAGGACGATGCAGCCCGGCCCGCGCGCGCTTCTGGCGCGGCCGTTCGCTCCGCCCATCACCCACTGCGCCGCGCTCCAGGGATCTTCGGTGAACTCGGCATAGGCCTCATCGACGACCCACAGGGCATCGGGCGCGCCTTCCCACAGATAGCGCAACTCGCCCGGTGACAGGTACTCGCCCGTCGGGTTGTTCGGATTGCAGATGAAGACCAACCAGGGTGCTGCCGACTCCAACTCCCGCCGCGTTTGCGCCAGCGTCGTGCCTGCCGGGGCGAAGCGGCGGCGGCCGACACGCTGCCAGCCGGGCAGGACAAGATAGTTGGGATGCCCCCCGGCCATGACGACGCCGTCCGCGTACTCGCTGAATGTGGGCGATAAAATGGCGGCCTGACGGTTGTTTCCATAAGCGTGTGCCAGCAGCCAGATCAGGTCGGCGGTGCCGTTCCCCACCAGCACCGCGTCCGGCGGCAGGCCATGGTAGGCGCCGATCTTTTCGCGCAGGCGCTGGCTGCGGCTGTCCGGATAGCGCGCCAGGAAGGAGCGGCTGATCTCATTTTGGACAGCTTCGACGACCGACGCCGGCGGGCCATACGGGTTTATGTTTGACGAAAAGTAGATGACTTCGGAGGGGTCCAGCCCCAGCGCATCTAACTCGGCGTAGTCGGGTGTTCCATGTATGGATGTGGTTGGCATACCGTCGTTTAGTTTTAATGGTTAGTTTTCAGTTCTTGGTAACACATTTCGCGCGCAAAAGTTCACCAAAAACCGGAATCCAAAGACAAGACTGTGGGGGCGCGACGTCCAACGCGACTGTCACGGGCTATGCTATCACAACGGCAAGTTGCGCGCCACTTGGGGCAAGTTTCAGGCCGGATCCGTTTGCGTATCCCCTGGTGTACTGGTACATTTCAACCAGCAGGAAGTTGCATTGAAAATGACAGGAAACCCTATGCGCACACCGGACGATCTGCAACAGTATATCGACGAGAACGGGATTGATGCCCGCATATTGCGGGAAATCGGCGACACACCCACCGTGCCGGCTGCCGCCGCCGCCCTCGGCGTGGAGCCGGACCGCATCCTCAAAACGCTGCTGTTTCTGGCACAGAAACCCGGCGAACCGGACGCTCCGCCGGCCCCGTTTGTCGTCATCAGCCACGGCGAGCGCCGCGTCGAGAAACGCCCGCTGGCAGACCTGCGCGGTGTGGGCATCAAGCGCATCAAGCTGGCCCCGCCGGATATCGTGCTGCAGCTGCTCGGATATCCGGCCGGCGGCGTGCCTCCATTCGGCCACTGCACCGATGTGCAGGTTCTGCTGGACAACTCGATCGCGGCCCTTGGGCCCGGCTTTGTCTACGCCGGCGGCGGCGACGACAGGACCATGCTGCAGCTGACGGTTGAAGAGTTAACGCGGGTGGTCCAGCCGCAGATGATCTCCCTGAGTGCCTGAAGCATAAAGGAGTCCTCCATGACACGGACAGGGCAGGCAGTTGTCACCGTTGGCAAAGAGTTCAGCATCGGCGAATACACCGTGCCTGACCCCGCGCCGGGCACGGTGCTGCTGCAGCAAGAGCTAGGCGGCATCTGCGGCACCGACCTTCACAACTGGCAGAAGGGGATCGAGCGGGCAACGATGCTGGGACACGAAAACGTCGGCGTGATCGAGGCCCTGGGCAAAGGCGTGACCACCGACTATAACGGCACACCCATTAGAGAGGGAGACCGTGTCGTTTTCCATCCCCGCAACACTGTCATGGCTTCCGGTCACGGCGGCGCGGGAGAGCCCTTCAGCGGCGGGTTCGCCGACTACATCTACCTGTCCGACCCAGAGTCGTGCCTAATCAAGTCGGAGGCGCCGCCGCAGGTGGGCGTTCTTGCCGAGCCGTTTACGATCGGAGTGCATGCCGCGTTGCGCGGCGGAGTCAAAATCGGCGACACTGTCATCGTGCAGGGCGCGGGCCCGATCGGCATGATGTGCCTGATCGCCGCCAGGATCAGCGGCGCGGGCCGGCTGATCGTCATCGGCGGTCCTGCCGGCCGCCTGGAGCTTGCCCGCAAGCTGGGCGCGCACGAGACAATCGACATCATGGCCGTGCCCGACGCCGATGAGCGCAGGGAGATGGCGCTGTCCATGACGCCGGGCCGCGCCGGCGCCGATGTGGTGATCGAGGCCGCCGGCTTTCTGCCGGCCTTCCCCGAAGGGCTGGAGTTGGTAAAGGAGGACGGTGTCTTTGTCGAGGTCGGCCACTACGTGGATGTCGGCACGGTCACGGTAAATCCGCACCGGCATTTTCTGCGCCCCAATCTGCGGCTGGAAGGCGTTCGTGGCAGCAACTTCCATCACTTCGTACGCGCGGTAGCGGTTATGGAGAGCGGCGGCATCGACTTCGCGCCTGTGATCAGCCACATCCTTCCTCTGGAGAGGGTGCGGGAGGGCTTTGACGCGCTCGACAGCGGCTATATGCTGGATGGGAAGACGGCTTTCAAGATAGCGGTGCGGGGGGCGTTTGGAGCCTCCTGAGCGCCCTATCACGCCAATCCACAGAACGCGGCCGCGTTGTTGTGCAGCAGTATCCGCTGCTCGAGCCCACTGCGGTCGGTGGGCGTGGAGTGGGTGTGGTTGGCCCGGCCGCGGGTCCAGGCGCTGAGTACAGAGGGAACCTTTAAGGAGATAAAGATGACAAGGGTAGGACTGGCAGTTACAACAGAAGGACAACAGTTCAGCATTGGCGAATACACCGTGCCGGACCCCGCTCCGGGAACGGTTCTGCTGCGGCAGGAGCTATGCGGCATCTGCGGCACCGATATTCACAACTGGCAGAAGGGGATCGAGCCGGCAACCATGCTGGGGCACGAAAACGTCGGCATCATCGAAGCTCTCGGCAAAGGCCTGACCACCGACTTCAACGGTACCCCGGTCAGAGAAGGTGACCGGGTCGTCTTTCATCCCCGCAACGGCGGCATGATCTACGGCTACCGCAGCGCGGATGAACCTTTCAGCGGCGGCTTCGCCGACTACATCTACTTGTCCGACCCGGACTCCTGCATGATCAAGTTTGATGCGGCGCCGCAGGTGGGCGTCCTGGCCGAACCGTTTACGGTCGGCGTGCATTGCGCACTGCGCGGCGACATAAAGATCGGCGACACCGTCATCGTGCAGGGGGCCGGTCCGATCGGTATGATGTGTCTCATCGCCGCCAGGATCAGCGGCGCCGGCCGCCTGATCGTCATCGGCGGTCCTGCCGGCCGCCTGGAGCTGGCCCGCAAACTGGGCGCACACGAAACGGTCGATATCATGGACGTGCCCGACGCCGATGAGCGCCGCGAGATGGCCCTGTCCATGACGCCAGGCCGCGCCGGCGCCGATGTCGTGATCGAGGCCGCGGGCTTCTTGCCGGCCTTCCCCGAAGGGCTGGAGCTGGTGAAAGAAGATGGCGTTTTCGTCGAGGTCGGCCACTTTGTCGATGTCGGCACGGTCACCGTCAACCCGCACCGCCACTTTCTGCGCCCCAATCTGCGGCTGGAAGGCGTGTGGGGCAGCCGCTACCACCATTTCACGCGCGCGGTGGCCGTGTTGGAGAACAGTGACGTCGACTTCAGCGCCGTCATCAGCCACGTCCTGCCCCTGGACCGTGTGCCCGAAGGCTTCGACGCGCTCGACGGCGGCTACGAGCTGGACGGGAAGACGGCCTTCAAGATCGTGGTCAAGGGCGCGCACGGCGCGGATGTTGCTTGAAGGCAAGTAACTCCGCAGCCAAAGACAATTCGCGACCCTGAGTAAGTCCAGCGAAGAGGTCTCTCACTCTCTCTCCGCCTATGGACGCCTGCGGGCGCAGACGCCCTCCGGCGGCTCCGGCCCGCTAAGGCGGGCCTGCGCACCCTTCGCCGCTAAGGCGGCTCAGGGCTGTCGTCGGCAAACCCCCGCCGCCGCCAGGGGCTACGCCCTTTTATGGCGGTCGGGCCTACGGCCCTCCCTTGTGCGGGGGGACACCCCCCGCAACGCCCCCCTCCAAAACCACGCCACCGCCGCACTGGTCTCCGGCAACTATCCCCTATCCGCCACCTTCCTGCGCGCAATAAGCGCATAAACGCCCTTCACAATCCGCTTCCCCGTCGCAAACGCCAGCGCATCGGCCATCTCAGCGCCAGGCAGATAGCGGGGATCAGCCGCCAACTGGTCCAGCGAGTCTGCCTCGATCTGCGTGAGCGTGTCCGTATCGTAAAACCGCAACGCCGGCGCCCCGACCTGCCACTGCCCGCCCGCGGTTAGAACGGCGGCCATGTCCTCATGATCATAAGGCCACTCCCAAGTGGTCCGCCCTTGTACGCTGCGCAGCGGCGATGTGCGCGTAAACAGATCCGGCACGCCAGAAACGATCAGCAGCGGCGCACCCACCTTCAGCGCCCTGTGCAGCCTCTCCAGTCCAATCCGCAACTCGATCGGGTCCATGCACAGCAGCGAAAAGAAGCAGCAGGCCCCGTCGAAGGCGTGCGTTTTCTCCAGTTCCACCAGTGCCAGTTGCCGAAAATCCTGCCCCGGCACAGCCTGCCGGGCCTCGTCGATCATCTGAGCCGACGGGTCGATGCCGGTTACGCGCTGGCCCGCGGCTGCCAGCCCGGCCGCGATCGGTTCGCCGTGTCCACAGCCGATCTCCAATACGCGGCCATCGGCGGGCAGCATCTCCAGCCAGCCTTCGAACGCATCCCGGAAGAACGGTTCGGCCAGGTAGTCGTGGCTGTAGTCGCTGCCGAGCGCGTTATAGGCCGCCGCGTTGACGCGGCTGCTGAAGCTGTTCACCTCGGAGCCAACCGCTTCCGCCCCGGTCAGTGCAACGGCGGGCCGCCCCTCCAGCGCCTGGCGCAACTCCTCGTCGAACGTCTCGCCGAAGCGCAGCAGTTCCTCGCCGCTGATCCGGTCCAGCGCGAACGTAATGGCGGAGCCGTCGCGGGGCCCGCTGTCGGTCAGCCCGCTCACCGTCAATTGCAGCGTCACCTGATAGGTCGGGTTGCCCTGCGCGTCGGCATCGCCGGCGCGCGCCATCAGCAGCGCCGGCGGACAGCCGCTGCGCCAGGTTGCGTAGGGGGTCCCGCCGTTGAGCAGCTGTTCGATCGGTTCGGCGCAGCGCCAACCGTCAACCTGCAGGATATGACGCAGATATGTCAGCGGCGCGCCCTCCAGCCCATAGCTGATCTCCACCCAGACCGCGCTGCGCGCCGCACATTCGCTATCTCCCAGCACCAGGCGCACATGTTCACTGACCGCCGCCGGCGCCCAAGGGCGGATCATGAGCGCAAGGACCGCGCCGGAACTGTCCGGTTCGGTGGGGGTCTGCTGGCGGAGGTGGGCCATGCGTCGTGGTCAATCGCCCGCGTTTGGGGGGTAGCTACTGAGCCACTGCAGCAGCGTCGCGGCATCGCGCAGGAAGGCCTCCGGCGCGTCGTCCTCAACGAACTCCAGCAGCGCGTAGCGCGTGCGCTCTGGATCCGCCGCGTGCGCCAGATAGTCTCGCCAGAGGTCCTCGCCCTCTGCCAGGGGGCGGCGTTCGCCGGTCAGCAGATGCCAGTGGAAGACATGCAGATGTTCCAACCAGGGCCGCACCATATCCAATCCGGCGAGGTTGTCGGCGAGCGCAGAGTAGCGGGGCGGCTGCCACAAGGAGCGCACGATGGCATGATCTACGGTCTGCAGCAGACGCGCCGCCGCCGCGTTCGTGTCGGTGAGCGTGTTGCCGTGGAACTCGTAGACGATGCCAAGTCCTTCGGCCTGGGCCAGATCGGCGATGCGGCGGCTGTCGGCAACGACCGACTGAAAGTAGGCCTCGTCCGCATCGTCGCTGCCCTGGTTTCCGGGCCATACGCGAATTTGCGGCGCGCCCAGCTCTAACGCCGAGGCCAGCACCGCTTCGAATGGTCCCGTTTCAGAGTGACCGACGCGGTAGTAGGAGCCGTAGGTTGCCACGTCCAAACCGGCGTCGGCGCCCATGCGGGCGACGGCACGCGCCTGCGCTTCATCCCCGTGCGGGACGTGGACATCCCCACCCCACTCAACCGCGGCCAGACCGGCCTGCGTCACCAGGGCGATGATCTCTTCTACCGAGAATTGGCGAAAGGTGATCGAAACGAGTCCGGGCAAAAACATTGGCGCTCCTGTCGGGCACGGAGACCGCTCCTGGGGAAGTAGAAACCGCCCAGCCATCCCGCCCGCACGGCCAGAACTTGGACCGCATCAGGCCAACAGCGGCAGCGTCTCCTGCGTGATCTCATACTCCATGCGTTCACCCGCCAGATAGCGGCTCAACTCCGCCACCATCACGCGGCCCATGCGCAGGCACTCGGTGTTGTGCGCGCCGGCGATGTGGGGGGTGAGGAGTACGTTGGGCAGGCTGTAAAGAGGCGACCCGGCCGCCGGCGGCTCCGGGTAGGTGACATCCAGCAGGGCGAACAGGTCCGGGCGCTGCTGCAGCACCGCGATCATCTCCGGCTCGTTTACGACCGCGCCGCGCGCGGTGTTGATGAATGTGGCGTTCGCTTTCATCGAGGCCAGGTGCGCGCCGGTAATAATGCCGACCGTTTCCGGCAGCCACGGCGTATGCAGCGAGACCACGTCGCAGCGGCGGAACAGCTCCTCCAGTCCGACCGGCTCCACATTCAGCTCCGCGGCCGTCTCCGGCGTCAGGAACGGGTCGTACGCCAGTACGCGCACGGACAGCGTCTCCTGCAGCAGGCGCGCGACCCGGCGTCCGATCTGGCCCAGTGAGATCAGGCCGACAACGCCGGTGTAAAGGCCGGGCAGCGGCTCTTTCTCAAACGGGTGATAGCCTTCATCCTGGCGGAGCCTGTTGGCGAAATGCCAGACGCGTTTCAGGCTGAGGATAATCTGCGCCAGCGTGTATGGCGCCACAAACTCGGCATTGGCCCCATAACCGCTGGTCAGGCGCACGCCCCGCTCCCACATGGCGTCGGTCACAAAGTAGCGGACCGAGCCGGCAGCATAGAAGATCGCCTCCAGATTGGGCGCAACGGCGAGAAACGCTTCATCCACGGGCGCCATGCCCCAGCCGGAGAAGATCAGCGAGACATCCGCCAGCGCCGCCGGGTCTGCCGCGATCGATTCCGGCGTTTGCAAAGGCGCGACCATCTCCACCGCCGCTTCGATGTCGCGGCGCGTGTCTTCCCCGTATATGCGGTCAAAGGCGCTCTCCCCCAGCAGGTACAGCCCCTTCGGCTTATCTGTTCGCATCGCAACCCCACTTGCCCCGTCGTTTCCAACTCTTCGTTTCCGACCTTCGCAACGATACCCAACTCGAAGCGATGCCGTTACCAAAAACTAGAAACTGAAAACTGAATTCTCACTCAGCCATCCACTGGCGCAGAACCCGCGCATGCTGCGGCAGGGCGACTTCCGGCTCCTCGATATCGGGGTGCCACGCCTTCTCCCACTCGGCGCAGACATAACCGTCGTAGCCCTTGGCCGCGAGCAGATGGAGGATCTCCCGACAGGGCACTTCACCCTCGCCCATCAGCTTCAACTCCCAGCTTCCGTCCTCCCTGCGCAGAGCGTCCTTCATGTGGACATGGGCCAGGCGCCCGCCGATGTAGTTCCAGGTATCCTCGGTCGATTCGCCCATCCGGTAGGGATGATGCACGTCCCACACCGCTTTGACGTACGATGAATCCACCTGGTCCAGTACGCCCGCCACCTCCTGTCCGCGGCAGAACGCGTCATGCGTCTCCAGGCAGATGGTGACACCGTGCCGCTCGGCGTCCGGCGCAGCCTCGGCCAGGCTTGCCGCGACCAAATCGATCACCTCCGCCATCGTCTGGCCCTCCGAAGGGCCGCCGCCAAAGGTGCGCACGATCGGCACCTCCAGGTCGCTGGCCAGCGCCAGATATCCGCGCAGGTCGGCCAGATGTTGGGCGCGGTCGTCCGCGTCCGGCGAGGAAAAGCGGGTTGACGCGCCGATACCGGCGATAACCAGCCCGTGCTGCTTCATCAGGCTGCGGATGGCGGCGCGGCGCTCGGCCGGCAAGTCCGTCGGAATTATCTGGCCGTCCAGGATGCGGACTTCCAGCCCGGCGTAGCCGTCGGCGACCGCCTGCTCCGCGGCGCGTTCAATCGACCAGCCCGGCGAGCCGAGAGTGCTGAATACAAGTGGGTAGGGATAAGGCAAGGGTGTTTAATCCTTTCAGGTTGAATAACCTTCTTAGTCTACTGCGACGCGTTGTCCTGCCGTAAGGCGGATAACTGATCCGCCATTTTCTGTTCGATCTCTTGCATTAAACGACCCATCATTGGATGAGCGGCAGTCATCTTGAGCGCGATCTCATGCAACGAAGAGACGTTATAGCGGGTGCCACGGTTAGGGGCGTTCAAAAAACGTTCAAGAATTTGGAAAAGCTGCTTTCCTCTG
This sequence comes from Caldilineaceae bacterium, assembly GCA_963662575.1. Classification (GTDB taxonomy): domain Bacteria; phylum Chloroflexota; class Anaerolineae; order Caldilineales; family Caldilineaceae; genus Bin5. Next base: position 1,084,143 of record OY759723.1, on the reverse strand, counting down.
AGTTGAAGCTGATACTCTCTTCTGATCTTCTGATGATTCTTCTCTTCTGGAGGATGAAAGCCACGGCTTATACGAAAGTCCTCGTCCATATGCGTCTGCCCAAGCGGGACAACCTGATTGCAGTGAGTCTTGACCTCATAAGGTCGTCCCGCTAAATGCTCTTCAACTTCAAACGCAAACCATTCGACAATGGCTTCCAGCATCTGCTGATGTTCCTGCGCCTCCTCGGGGTCCAGAAGGTTTTCCAACTCGGCGTCTGTATACAGGTCATTCTCAATGCTATAGCCTTCTGTCCAAATGACCCCATCGTACTTTGATGGAGTCCCGGAGAACAGCCACATGTCTTTATCGGCGACAAAGGCAACCGGCAAATTGGAGAACTCCTGCCTTCGTTCATAGACAGATAACAGTATGTCTCTACCACCCGTAGGAAATACGTTCGCAGCTCGAACGCCAAGGCGCGCTTCTATCCAGCGATAGATCCGCATATCCTCTTGGCCTTCAACAAGAACCGTTGGCAAGTTGGATCGACCAAGGATAGCGACTAACTCGTCTACCGTGGGGGACGGCACCGACACTAATTCGCCTCTCCTTTGTCCCCCAACGGAATCTCCTTGTCAGGATACTTGGCGTAGATGAATGGTGAATGTGTGGCAATGAAGAACTGATTCCCGGTCCCCTGCTCCAGCAAAGTCGGCAGCAGGAGCCTTTGCCAGTCAACGTGCAAGCTCAGTTCCGGTTCATCAATGAAGATTGCCGTATTCTCGCTGAATGCGTTGTAGCACAAAAAGCTCAGCATCTGTTTCTCTCCAGCGGAGAGTATGTCAGATGCGATTGCTCCCTTTGTCGTTTCAAGAGTTGCCCTGTCTGTTCCTTCTCCCAGGGTAATCCCTTTCGTTATCTCACCATGGGCATTTTGTCCGACAACCTGAATTGCCTGGTACTGTAAGATGCTTCGAGTAAGCTCGGACAGCACCAGAAACGGCTTGAAGAGCCGCTCGCTCTCCTTGGCCACCTGCTGAATATCAGTAAGTACGGAGGGCACCGCCTGAGATATTTCCGAGCCTATGGCATCACCGGGAGATACCTGGAATTTTTGTGAAATCTCACTCAATAGCCGAGACTGACGGTCCCTGATCTCTTCGTTGATATCGGCGTATTTCTGAGTCAACAGAGTACCAACATCATGGGTTGAGATTGACGCGATAAATCTGTGACCGTTAGTCGAGATATCAGAGGAGAACCTTTCCAATGATGACTGAAACGTCTCCGGTGAGGAAGTCGCTGATCTGTTTGATGGTTCGACACCTCTGAGATCGGAAAAGCCGCCTTCTATTCTTCTGAATGTGGGGAAGAACAGACTTTCTTTCGTCGTGCGCACGATGTGCTTGTTTAATTCTTTCAGCGTGTCATCTAGCTGTTCGACAGTTCCAGACAACTGTATCCCTTGCTTTTTTACAGGAAATGTTGACGTCAGTTTGATCTCGCTAGAAGGAAATTGAGTAATCCCCACGGAGAAAGAGTCAGTTGTAATTGAAACACTCTGAAACGGAATTTCAGTTACAAGGCGTTCAAGGTTTCCGCTGATAAAGTACCAGAGTAGCTTCAGGATCGTTGTTTTACCCGACCCATTCTTGCCCGTAATGATGTTCAGGTCTTCATTGAACTCCAAGTCGGCATCAACTCGATGATTCAGACCTTTTACGCTAAGACTCTTAATCATCCCCTTGAGCCTCCTTACTCAACCTGCGAGAAGCGATCGACGCTTTCACCCCTCACTCCTCGCCGTTCCCTCTCATCCTACGGAAAAACGCCACCTCGCGCACAAAAGTGTCGAACCAATCTTCCTCGTCCTCAATGTCATACTCGCAGTGAATCGACAGAAAACCGTCATACTCGATCCGGCGCAGTTCACCGAAAACAGCCGTCCAGTCCACGATCCCCTCGCCCGCCGCCACCCATAGCGCCTTAGCCGCGCCGTGTCCATTCTTCTCAACACGCTCGACGAGGACATCCTTGACCGAGAGGATACTCAAATGCTCGCGCGCCATCGCCAGGCCGAAGTCGAACGGTTCGCCGTCGACCGCGAAGTGGCCGGGGTCCAGATACGCGCCCAGATAAGCGGGGTCGAAATCGCGCAGCAGGTGCATCAGCGCGGCCGCGTTGAGACCCATGCAGTAGTGGGAGTGCGTGTGATAGCAGATCTTGACATTGTAGATACTGGCCAGCTTCTCCCAAGCGGAAAAGGCCCGCCGCACATTGTCCACCTGCTCCCAGTAATCCATCGTCTGCGGCTCGAACCTGAAATAACCCAGCTTGAGCAGCCGCACATTGGCGCTGTCCATCGCCGCCAGCAGCGGCTCAGCCAGGGGGTGATCGGCCGTGAGCAGATCGAAGTTGCCCGTGACCATGCCAATCTGCAGCCCGGCCTGCTCCATCTGCGTCTGCGCCTGCGGCAGGGCTGTGGCCGCGTTGTCCGGGTTGACCGGATGGCCGGGCCGGACCGCCAGATCATAACCGTCGTAGCCGTGTTTCTGCGCCAGCTCGATCAGTTCGGCGATACTCTTTTCCTGGAGCATCTTGCTGAAAACGATAAGTTTCATGCCTCTCTATCTCCGCCTAGTAATTATTCAGGATGGTCGTGAAAAAGGGAGCTGCCCCTTCGTGTGAATCTTCGGAGCCCGGAAGACACTCCGGCTCACTACTAACTTCCCATTTTTTCATATTTTATATGACGTCGAGCCTTTTCGCGTGGGTTGCAATATAGGATTACAGATGTCTCGCCGTCTGTTGCGGCATTCGCAAGAAACTGGCCTCATTTGGGATGCGCATTAGTCTATTCCCCAGAGGGTCTTTAGGCGTTCAACGGTAAAAGGCCATCTGGGGTCGCGTGGCCGAGCCACTGTGTTTTGGTTCCCAAAGAAATTTCGCTCTTTAACGGCCTTCTGAAGTTCGACCTTCTTTATCCACTTGACAGCGACAAAATGCTCATCGTGATCTTTGTCGAATGCCTCTGGTGCTTCAATTTCAAGTTCGGTTATGGGAGTGAGAGTACCGTGCATATTTGCTTTGAATTTATAAAAGGGTACGGCAGGCTCCAGAACCTCCCCTACGCCGACGTAACCTTTCCCAGGTACAGATACCCATATACGGTTTCCGGGTTGAAGCCTTCTTAGAGTTTTCACGTACCACTCTCCACCCCCGCCGCTTACAAACCCGTACCGTTTTGCATCATTCCATCTTCGGCTAACTCCTTCCCCGAAGGAAACGTAATATTCCCCATTCCATTCCCTCTTTGACACTGACGAAGAGGACAATTCGGTTGCAAGGAAATCTGGTTCAGTGAGCCAAGTACGGGTCAAGTACAGACGATCTTCATCTTGGAAGGTACGGAACAGCACAACATTGATGTCAACCTCGTACACCTCTTGGAGATACTTTACGATACGCTCAGTCGACGAGTCGAGTTCCTCAGCAACTATCAACAGTCGATGAGAGGAGTTAAGTTCGTCAGGGATGAAGTCAAACTTCTCTAACAGAGCATCGTTTATTCCTACTGGGGTCTCTTTCTTTAGAACGTCACGCTGGTAATCAATAAATGTATCGGCGATATCCCCCGAGTTCAGGTTGCGAACCCAAGAACCGTAATCGAGTGTCTGTGCCACGACCTCTCTAGGCGTCTGACCCCGCTTTAGCTCGAAAATTATCAAGTTACCGTCCGCATCAATTGCGAGGAGATCAATACGGCCACCATGAGTCGTAGCAACTTCTCGACCGATGACTAAGAGCCGGGATCGACAATTGATATGTCTGCGGCAATGATATCCTGCAGGCGATGTTCATAGTCCATTCCGCTAAGGGACATGGCTTGCAAATCTGAGTCTTTGTGAATTCGCCATATCCCTGTTTCTATCGGCATGTGATCCTTTTCTCAAATAACGGGCAAAGCCACATCGTTCATCCTCGTTGACAAGAAAAGCAGATATGTGTGGATTTTGGCGAAGCTATAACGGCCAACGCCATCTACACAGCGTACAGGTAGTTACGGACTAGCCACTGCCATCTCACAACCGGTGCATATGAAAGCCGCCGTCAACATCCAGCACCGCGCCGGTCGAGAAAGGGAACAGCCCCCCCGCCAATGCCGCGACCGCCTTGCCCACGTCCTCCGGCTGCCCCCAACGGCGTATCGGGGTCAGGCCGTCGCCGATCAGCTTGTCGTACTTCTCCTTCACCGTGCTTGTCATGTCGGTTTCAACGATGCCGGGCCGCACCTCACAGACGTTGATGCCGCTTTCTGCCAGCCGGTCGGCGAACAGCAGCGTCATCATGCCGACACCGGCCTTGGAGATGCAGTATTCGCCGCGTGCCGGGCTGCTCGTGTAGGCGCTGATCGAGCCGATATTGATGATCTGCGGCCTGCCGTCATCGGCCTCTGCCGGCCCGGTTTCCAGCTGCTCCAACATCGTCCGCGCAACCAGCTGGCTGAGGAAGAAAGGCCCTTTCAGGTTCACGTTCATCACCTCATCGTAGGACTCTTCCGTCGTCTCCAGAATATCCATACGCGTACGGGGGCCCATGCCGGCGTTGTTCACCAGCAGATCGATACGGCCGAACTGTTCAAGCGCCGCCTGCACCAGGCGCGCCCGGTCTGCCGCGGAGCCGATATCGGCCTGCACCACCAGCGCGTCGCCGCCCGCCTCTCGCACCATCCCGGCGGTCTCGTTGGCAGTAGTCGCATTGCCGCGATAGTTAATAACCACCGCCCACCCTGCCTCTGCCAGCGCCAGCGCAATGCCGCGCCCAATCCCACGGCCCGCCCCGGTTACCAACGCTACTTTGGCCATAGCATCACCCTTCCATTCCACAGTTTCTACCCCTGAGCGAACAGTTGCCCGCCAAAGCAGTCACTAAAAACTAAAAACTGACTACTAGGGCCTTATGCTAGTTGGGAAAGGCCAGTTGCTTGATTTGCAGATAGTCAGGTACGCCCAAGAGGCGGTTGATATAAATGCAGAGGGTATGTGCGGTCAATTTCGTGTATAAGCGTGCACAAAGGCCTGTGAGCGTGTGAGCGTGGTTGGTTTCAATCGAGAACTGTGCGTTGAGTTGACTGGTGACTGTTTCGATGATTTGGCGGACCGAGTCGTAGAGGCGAGCGACGTGTGCCGGAATCTGTTTTTTCTGGTTTTTGCGCGGCTTGGTGAGCAGACGGATGCGATTGTATTGCCAGAGTTCCTCAGCTGCCGGTTTACTTACGTAGGCCTTGTCGCCGATGACGATGCGGCTGTCGTGTTCTGCAAGGAGTTCGCGACCGATAGCCAAGTCGCGTTCGTTAGCCGAAGCTAACTCGAAGTCGATAATGAGGCCACCCATCGTGATCAGCATATGCAGCTTGAAACCGAAGATCATCATCTTTTTGGAGGGAACGGGCCCATAATCGGCCCCCCAATCGGACCATTTGGCGCGCGCTTGTGGCGCCAGATGGAATTGAACCACTGGAATGGGCAGGCTATCGATTACACAATGTGCGTCCCAGTAGAGCTCCATCCTGGCCAACATCATGCGCCGCATCTCATTGATGACCCCCATCAAGTTACGTCGCCGCCGATTGAAACGGCTCTGCTCCGGCAAAATCGGAAACTTATCCCGATGTGCCTGCATATGATTGAGTAACTCTGTTTCCACATCCCATCCCAAACATTCGCCGATGAGACATATCGCAATCAATTCACTGTCGCTACACTCAGGCTCCGGCCCCGGTCGTCTCAGCTGTCCTTCCAGTTCCTTGTACATGTCGTCAACGAGCACATACACGCATAGACAGAAGTCGTCAAAGTGGGCTATCATTCGATTGGTCCTCCTGGTGAGCTACCTTGGTTGGTCGAGACTTCCAAAGTTATCTCACCAGGGGACTTTTTTCAAACGCTAACTAGCATAAGGCCCTACTAAAAACTGACTACTAAAAACTACCCCTACTCCACCCCCAAGACCTTACACACCGCCTCAAGGAAGAAGTAATCCCCCCACATCACGCTCTCATTTACGCCCAGCCCCATCCGTTCGTGGTACATGCCCTGCCTGAGGATGCCTTCCCAGCCCTCGTCTTCGTAGGCCACGAACTCCGGCTCCGTCAGCGTATCGACGATCTGGAGCGCGTAGTCGCGATACTGCTTGCCCAGCGTCGGATCACCGACCAGTTGCGATAGCTGGATCAGGCCGCTGGCGCTGATGGCCGCGGCCGAGCTTTCGTGCGGGTTCTGCGGCTCCTGCTCCGTCCAGTCGTTGGGCGGCACACCGTGGTCCGGCGTGTTTTCCATGTAGAACCAGGCGTTGTCCTGGCTCGTCTTGAGGAAGCGGGAATCCCCCGTCAGGCCGTACACCGTGCCAAAGCCGTAGAGCGACCAGCCAAGCCCGCGCGCCCAAGAGGAGTCGTCGCGCCAGCCCTGATGCGTGGTCTGGCGCAGGAACTCGCCCGTCTCCAGGTCGAAGATGCCCTCATGCGAAGTGCTGCCGTCGCCCCGCACCAGGTAGCGGCGAGTCGTCAGGCAGTGGCGGTAGGCCGTCTCCCACAGCTCTTCGTCATCGGTCTCCTGCGCCGCGTAGAAAATAATCGGCACGTTCATCATAATGTCGATGAAGAGGCTCTCGTCGGACACAAAGGAGCGCAGGTATTCGCCCTTATCCTTGAAGCGCTTGGCCAGCGTCTGCCCGGCTTCGATGACGACCGCGTTCTTGTCCTCTTCCCCGGTCAGGTCGTACCAGCGTTTCCAGGTGGAGAAGAACAGAAAGCCGAGATCGTGAACGTTAAGGTCGGTCTTGCGGTGTTCCAGCAGGCGCGAGTAGTGCTCGGCCTTCTCGCGGAAATACTCGTCACCGGTGGCCTGGTAGACCAGCCAAAGCTGTCCGCCGAGGAAGCCTTCACACCAGTTCGTCCACGCCTCGCCGCTGTGCATCCACTTCCCGTTCTGCGTGTACATCGGGAAATGGTCCGGGTGCGCCTCAATAAGGTTGCGCAGCTGCACGGCCGCGAAATCGACCGTCCTCTCACATTTGGCGATCAGATTATCAAGGTCAATCATCGGGTTTGGGTCTCCCAGGCTCGCTTACATTGATTACATTTTGGCGGACAGTTCTTCCACATCACCGTCAATACAAGATTTATAGCAACTCAGCTCTCCGCCGCCCCTGCGGCGCGCATCACCTTCCGCAGCGATTCCACCGCGTAGGCCATGCCGTCCGGCCCGCTGAAACCGCTGCTGTGCGCGGCAACCGCCAGGTGCGGCTCCAGGGCCAGCATCCCCTGATACCCGCTGCTGATGAGTCGGGCCAGCAATTCCGGAATCTGCCCGTCGCCTTCACCGGCGGCCTTGACCGAGCCGTTCAGCGTGCAATCCTTGATATGCACATAGCCCAAGCGACTGCTGAGCAGCGGCCAGCCCCGCTCGGTAATCCGCTCCTCGCCCACCTGCACAAAGTTGGCCGGATCCCACAGGAAGACGAAATGCGGACTGTCGATTGCGTTGACCAGTTTGACGCAGCGGTCGAGCGTGTCGCCGACAATACCCTTCTCGTTTTCCAGCAGCAGCGTGACGCCCTCCGCCGCGGCGACTTCCGTCAGGCGGCGCAGCCGGTCAATGGCGGTGTCCACATAACTGTCGTAGTCGTCGCTGTCTTCGGGCGGGTGGAAAGAGAAGATGCGAATGTTGTTAGTGCCCAGTTGGCGGGCGATCTCGCTCAGGCGGCGCAGGTTCTGCACCTCCGTTTCAATCGGCTCCTCGATCGGGCTCTTACCGACCGGGCTGCCAATCGCGCTGACCGTCACGCCGTGAGCATCGCACATCGCCCGCACCTTGGCGACCCGCTCATCCGACATGTGGAGGACGTTCTCACCCCACGCCGCCCGCAGCTCCAGGCACGGGATCTTCAAATCGTTGAGCGTCTGCAGCTGTGACTCCAGGTCCGACGCAATCTCGTCGCCAAAAGCGCTGATAGTAAAGGATGCAGTTGTCATATTGCTATATCTCTCCGAATTAGGCCATCCAAATCGAGACCAACCATGCACATGCTTTCCAGGGTCTGTGCGCCCGCCTCTACACTAAGCTCACCTTAAACGCGTTATGCATCTACATCAATCGACTCACGGGCGTACCCGACTACCTGCAGATCCAAAAACTGGCTTTCCCTAACTAATGTAAGTTCAATTTGATACCAAGAGTTTTTCGTAATCTGGGTCGAGTTCAAATTTAGGCCATAGACGAGTTACGACCTGGTAGGGATGGGCATTGATACGGTCGATGAAGGCTTTGCAGGCATCGAATAGTTGACGCATGGATTGATGGCAGTGGTTGTGCGTGACTTCTTCTCGCATCCAGCGCCAGAGATTCTCAATCGGATTGAGGTCGGGACTATAGGCAGGCAGCGGGATGAGAGTGAGGCCGAGTTTGGCGGCAGCAGCCTGAACGGACTTTGCTCGATGCCAGGTGGCGCCGTCCCAAATGATGACGACTGCGCCCGGCTCATCTGCCAGCCATTCAGCCATGCGCTGCAAGAACTGAATCGTGTGTTCTTTGTTACAGTTGCCCTCGTTCCAGATGAAACACTGTCCGGCGCCGAAATCGTAGGCGCCATACCAGTTAATGCGATCGGAGAGCGGAGCAGAGTCACTCATACGCCAAGCAATCTTGTTCTTTGCGGTCCAGGTGTAGCCCAAATCCATATCACGATGGATGTGGGCTTCATCAATATAGACCAAACGGAGCTCCTGGCGACAGAGTTGCTCATACAACTTTTGAAAGCGTGCTATAAAGGCCGCACGTTTCTGTGGGTCGGCTTTCTTGAGCACTTTTTGGCACTTTTTCCAGCGCAACTGCGCTGCTTGCACAATCCGGTGCAGCGTGCTGCGAGCGGGGTCGCAATCCATGACTTGCTTGAGCCAGCGCCGCAGCTTTTTCAACGTCCAACCATGACCGGGCAGGCCATGCACGACAGGCTCGGTCTCGCAGACAACGCTCACGAGTCGCTTGACCTGCTCTGGGCTAAAAAAGGGCGACGTCCACCCGTATGACGATAGAACACGCCCTCGGGTCCCAACCGATTGTAGTCATGTACCCACTTGAGGACTGTCTCCTTGGTGCGTCCGATTTCCCGCGCCCAGGCACAGGCACTCGTTTGCTTATCTGCAATCATATACAGAGCCAGAAAACGTTCCCGGCTGCGTACATCTTTGGCTTCCACCGACAACACGCGCAGATCGGCCAAAACCTGGCCCCATTTTTTCATATCCGGTCGAACCATCTTCGCTCTCTTTCTATATTAAGACTGAGACTGTCTAATGGTTCTACCACATCTCAGAAACCTTTGACCAATACTCTTGGTCTCAATTGGGATCTACATTAGCATAAGTCTTTTCTCGTTCTCTATCCAAAAAAGACCGACCATCATTCTACATAAGACATCTTCGAAAAGCTGATCGTCCAAGGTAGTCGTTGCGCCAGTCGCGATCAACCCTTTCGGGTACCTTACCCAACCTGGATCCACGTCATTAAGAAATATCTCGCAGCGGTAAATTGAAACCTTGCAATAGGAATCTGTAGACGCTGTCGAACGTTGTCATCGCATGCTACATCGTTACCTACCAGAGAGCGCAATTCCTGCGTATCCAGTAAGGCAAGATCGAGTGCGCCAGAAGAACTGGTACGAGTTGGTTCATTGCGTTCAATCCACAAACCGTTCGAGTTCCCTTCTATTGGAAGAGAATCGACAATCTCTTGATCGATGATGTGTGTATGAAGTCGGGCGGAACTGTCGTTGGGAAACCAGGGTCAGGATGCCGCAGAACAAGCCGGTATCCCCACCGCGCCGCCTTGGAAAAGAACATTCGGAGCGATGTCGCTGTCAGCATTCCAAGTTCCAGGCTTAGCGTTCGGCTCGACGATCAATGCACACCCCGGAAAGTCCTTACCTATGGAGGTCGACAGCGGATGAGAGATCGACGATATATTTACCAACGAAATAGCATCATCGACAGGTATAAGCCTGCAACAGTCATCAGGAATCATCCCCCTATCGGACATGCGCATATCGTCTCCCACAATATGCTTGCCATTCTTCGCCGTGTTCTTCTTCTATACAGAATTGGAGAAGGCGTAAATGAAGTACCGTACGAGGACGCAAGGCCACATGGGGTTAACGGCCAGGCAGTGAGCCGTCGTACTACCATATGGCCGAAGTGGACGATGGGGCTGCCCTGAAGATGCCGTCTCGCAAGATCGTCAAGCGGCGAATGCGGGTCAGGTCTTTGCCGGCGTACGGGACTCTGACGACGGCGGCTTTCGAGAAGAGGATTCTCAGGCAGGGGCTTTTCGCCTGAAAGAAACGACCAGTACGAATATCCCGCTTGCAACCAGGGTCATGGCAGGGCCGGCGGGCAAATTGAAGTGGTAGGAGATGTAGAGGCCAGTCACGGCGGCCGCGGTCCCTATTGCCGCGGCCGCCATCATCATCGAGACGAAACGTCTGACCAACATATAGGCCGTGGCGGCAGGTGTTACCAGCATCGCCATGACTAGAACGATACCCGCCGCCTGAATTCCTATCACGATAACGAGGGCAAGCATGACCAGCAGCACGTAGTCGACGAAGTTGGCACGCGCACCGACAACCTGCGACCCGACGGGGTCAAAGCTCGCGAACAGCAGCCAGTGGTGAAGAGCGAATAGCCCCAGGATGACCACGATGGTTATCCCAAGGGACACATAAATGTCGGTCGGAGAAATGGCCAGGATCTGCCCCAAGAGCAAGTCTTCCATATCGACCCCAATCGTCGGTGAAGTCGCCAGCATTACAAGCCCCAGGGCAAACATGGCCGCAAAGAGAATGCCTATGGAAGTATCCGCGCTGAGACCCGCACGCCGGCTCACAATCCTGACCAGCACGGCAACAGAAACGCCTGTTGGGACGGCGGCTATGGCCGGGTTGATGCCCACTATGAACCCAAGCACCATTCCCGGCAGCACCGCGTGGGCGAGGGCGTCCCCCATGAAGGCGAGGTTCCTGGTGACGACGTAGGCGCCAAGTAGCGGGCACATCACGCCAACAAGCACCGAGCCGATTAGGGCTCTCACCATGAAGCCGTACTCAAGTGGTGCGACAACGAAATCTATCATCTCGTCTTGCTACCGCTCCCCGTCCCTCGTAAGGCGCACACCGTGGGCGCCGTACAGCTTCTCCATGACCTCGGACGTGAACACCTTGTCGGGAGGGCCGCAGGCGCACACTTGGCGGTTCAGACACAATACCTGGTCGAAGCGACCGGCCAGGTTGGTCAAGTCGTGGGTTGCCAAGAGGACGATGCGCCCTTCATTCTTCATTGTCTGAAGGACCTCTATGAGGCCTTCCTGGGCGCCCACGTCAACGCCGCTGAATGCCTCATCCAAAAGGAGAACACTTGCTTCCTGGGTGAGCGCCCTGGCTACGAATACCCTCTGCTTCTGCCCTCCCGAAAGCTCCGTCATAAGAGCCGAGCGATGGTCCCACAGGCCCACACGGTATAGGCACGCGTCGACAAGGTCGCGATCTCTCTTCCCGGGTCGCCGGCACCATCCCAGTTTGCAGCACCGGCCCATCATTGCAACGTCCATGACGGTCACAGGGAACCGCCAGTTGACGCTCTCTCGCTGAGGCACGTAGGCCAACGCTCCACTTCCCCGGTCTACACGGTGAAGGGTTACCTTCCCCCGGCGGACGGGGAGGAGCCCGGCAATAGCATTGAACAGCGTGCTCTTGCCGGCTCCGTTCGGTCCTACAACGCCCATCAGAGTCCCCGCATGTACGTCGAAGGTGACGTTACTCAGGGCCATGTGCCCATCGAGTTCGACAGTCACGTCCTGAAGCGACATGCTCGCGCCGTGTACGTTCGGAGCGGGGTTCACTGCAATGCCCCGACGATGCGTTCCACGTTTGTACGCACCATGCCAAGGTACGTGTCAGCGCCGCTGCCCTCCGGCCCAAGGGAACCCGAATAGAGCCGGACCAGCTCCGCGCCAGTCTCCTCTGCTATGGTTTGCGCCAGCCTCTCACTGACTGTCGTCTCACCAAACACTGCTTGTATTTCGAGCTCCCGAACCACCTCGACCACGCCCACAATGTGCTCCGCAGACGGCTCCACGTGAGTCGCAAGAGACGGAATAACCAAGCCAACTATCTCAAACCCATAAGCCTCTGCAAAGTAGGAGAGGCTGTCGTGTGATGTAACCAGCAGTCTACGCCCCGGCTCCACCGCACTGACTTGCTCTTGGATCCAGGCGTGGAGCTCGTCGAGCTGCTCCCCATACTCTGAGGCGTTCCGTAAGTAGTCCCCCGCGTTCTCAGGGTCTATGACCGAGAGCCGAGCGGCTACTTCGTTGACCGCGACCTTCACCCGGATCGGATCGAACCAGAAGTGGGGATCCAGAAGTCCGTGTGCGTGCCCTTCATGGCCGCCTTCGTCACTGTGGTCGTCGTGACCATCATCTTCATGCTCTTCATGGTCGCCTTCGTCACTGTGGTCGTCGTGACCATCATCTTCGTGCTCTTCATGGTCGCCTTCGTCACTGTGGTCGTCGTGACCATCATCTTCGTGCTCTTCATGGTCGCCTTCGTCACTGTGATCGTCGTGGATATCGACCATGGTAAACTCAATGGGATCTACGCTCTCACCAAGCGCGACAATCTTGGACTCATCTGCACTGGCGTTGTGTACCAGTTCATGCAGCCATTCGGCTTCCAGGCCGAGACCGACAGTAAACACAACATCCGCGTCAGCTACCTGGGCAACGTCGCGAGCTCCTGGCAGAAAAGTGTGCGGATCGCCACCCACCGGAAGCAGGCTGAAGACCTCTACCCTGCTTCCACCTACCACCCGGGCCCAATCAGCCACAAAGTTGGCAGTTGTCACAACCCGGATCGGCGGCACGGAGGGCGTATCAGTCTCCTCGGAAGCTGTTGTGCCGGAGGTTGAGGCCTGAGGAGCATCCGCGCTGGCAGATGTCGTCCCAGGCGCGACTGGGGTGCAAGCGGCCAGAAGGATTATCAGCGTGAGAACCGATGACAGGATTCGAAGTGAGTGAAGCATCTGCGGGTACCCTTTCGTCAGACAGGTGGCGTGTGTCCCCACAATTGGCGTCAGGCGCCGGCAGAGTCATGGCAGTCGGTGCAATGCCCAAAGAATGAGACATGACTTACGTCGGTCTCAAAGTCGTATTGGGACTTCATCGCCTGGCGAAAGGAACGCAAGACGCTGTGCGGCAGCTCGAGCAAGCTGTCGCATGAGCGGCAGACGAGGTGGTGATGCGGTTCGGGGCCGGCCATTTCGAAGGCAAGCCGGCCGTCGGCCATATGCACCATCGTCAGGATGCGCTGTTCTGTCAGAAAATGCAGAACCCGGTAGACAGTGGCCCGACTCAGAGTTGGAGCGATGCGGTGTACCTGGTCGTACACAGCTTCGGGCGTGACGTGCTTACCGAGCTGACAGACGGCGTCGAGGATGAGTTGGCGTTGGGGGGTTACCCGGTAGCCGCGTTTGCGTAACTGCCGATTGATCTCTGTGGTTTTGTGGCACATGATAATTTTGTTTGTTGAGAATTGATGCAACAAGACAATATTATCATAAGCCGGGGGCTATGTCAATACCGGATTCCAGTCAACTGCTTTCGCATTCTCAAATCACTCTTGTTGACCGGACCATCTTGCCGGCGAGACAGAAAATCTCTAGATTTTCGACAAATCTCTTTGGTCGAGGCGCGTCAGGTGTTGACCGGATTTACTCCGTTTCTGGAACGTTGCCGGTGTCGAGGTGGTCTGCCAACGAGCCGTCGCTGCCGAACTTTGGCAACACAATCGCATCCGTCTGCACACATTGCCCCGACGTAAACATAGCCCCGACGTAACCAGAAGCGACAGCTCCACAGGTCTTTTCGCCGCCTCTTTTGCGCGTTGCGCCAAATCATTGAGACCGTCAGCAGCCGGTTGGTCGAACAGCTCCATGTCGAGGCCGACCATGCCCATACTCTCCAGGGACTGTGCGCCCGCCTCTACAGCAAGCGATTCACGGGGGGGAGCCGACTACCTGCAGATCCAAAAACTGACTTCCCTAACTGGCATTAGGCCTTACTAAAAGCTATCCTCATACACCGCCAATATCGCAGCCAGGCTGCGTCTGCCTTCCGCCCCGTCAATGACCGGATCCTCCCCGCGGCGGATGCCGGCGATGAAATCCTTGAGGATGGCGATATGGCCGCTCGTCGAGATACCGCGTGGGTCGCCCGCCATCCCCGGATCCACCTGCTCTGTCGCGACCGGCCATGGCTCGACCGTCGCCTTGGACTCGTCCGCCAATCCCCAGCGCAGGACAGACTCGCCTTCGATCTGGATGCCGCCGTTGGTCCCGTAAACCTCCAGCCGGTGCGGGAATCCGGGTTCCGTGGCCACGCTGGCCGTGATCGTCGCTACCGTGCCGTTGGCAAAGCGCAGCACCGCGCCGGCCGTGTCTTCGATCTCCACCGAGCGATGCCGCGAATCGGCAAAAGCATGCACCTCTACCGGGTCGCCCAGGAACCAGAGCAGCAGATCGACAATATGAATGCCCTGGTTCATCAGCACGCCGCCGCCGTCCATCGCCCACGTGCCCCGCCATTCCGCCTGGGCATAGTAGGGCTCATCGCGAAAATAGGGCATCGTCACCACGCCCAGCGTGATTTCGCCCAGGTCGCCGCCGTGGATGGCGTCGTGGACGCGGCGGAAGAGCGGCTCAGCCCGCCGCTGCAGACAGACGCCCAACTGCACGCCGTTCGCCCGACAGGCCGCGATCATGGCGTCGGCGTCGGCCAGCGAAAGCGCCATCGGCTTTTCCACCAGCACGTGCTTGCCGCTCGAAGCGGCCGCGATCGCCTGCTGCGCGTGGTGACCGCTCGGCGTGCAGATGCAGACCGCATCCACCGCCGGGTCCGCCAGCAGTTCGTCATAGGAGCTGGCCGGCGCGCCGAAACGCTCGGAAATATCCTCGTAGCGGGCCGGGTTGTAGTGGCCGACCCCCACCAGGCGCGCGCCCAGGTCGGCGCATTCCTGGATCGCGTTCAGATGGTACTCTGCCACCATCCCCGCGCCGAGGATGGCAAAGCCTAGTTCGTTTTGTGTCATTTTGTCTCGTCCCACATGCGGCGCAGATACTCTCCGGCGGGGCCTGCCTGGGCGGCGAGGTCATCCCAGCGGCATTCGATTGAAATGCGTCCGCTGTAGCCGCCCTTGTGCAGGCGGCGGAAAAACTCCTCATACGGGTAACTGCCTTCGCCGGGCGCAACGCGATGCGTGTCCGCGACATGCACGTGCTCGATCCATGCGGCGCAGGTGGTGATGTTCTCCAGCGGTTCGTCGTCCTCCATCATATGGTAGAGATCGGCCAGCAGGCGCACGCGCAGATGAGCGGTCTCCCGCGCCAGCTGCATGCCTTCGGCGACGCTGGTGATGATGTTCGAATCGCGCGAATTCAGCGGCTCGATGACGATGGTCACGCCGTTGCGCACGGCTACGTTCCCGGCCAGCCGCAGGAAGCGCACCAGCTGCATGAAGGCCTCCTCCTTGTCGAATCCGTCCGGTACATTGCGCGCGCCGCCGCTGCCAAAGACGATCTTCTCGCCGCCCACTGCCGCCACGCGGCCGATGGCGGCCTCCAGATAGCTCTCCACCCGCTCCCAATTTACATTCGGCCCGGTGACAGGTACCTCAGAGGGCACGAAGACGTTGAAAACCGGCGTCGGCAGCGGCGCGCTGTCGAACGGCGCCCGGATCGCGTCGAAATCCGGGTCCAGCGGAGACAGAGATCGGACCGTTGGCTCGACGAAATCGAAACCGGCCGCGTGCGCGATGCCCGCGTCGGCAATCGGTAGGCAGATTCCAAATTGCATGGGTAGTGTACTCCAGAGGGATCGGTAATAATCAGGATTTTTTTGTTACATGACACAGCATGAATCTTATTCTATAATAGGTTTCTGCAAGGTGCTATATTTCCAGGTGTTCATGGGCTTGGGGATCTCGTTCATGCAATGGGCGCTCCGCCGCCGTCACGAAAAACCCGAAGGGAGGAATTGATAAGAAAGTAACCCAATTTTGTACGTTCGATGCACAACCTAAGGAGAGAAGACCGATGACAAGCAAGACAAGCAGACGTGATTTTCTCAAAGTGTCTGGCGGCTTGGTAGCGGGTGCAGCCGTAGCTGGATGTGTGGCCCCCGTCGCCCCAGCGGCAGGGGATATGGCAGACGCCGGCCCCTCCTCAGAACGCGTCGCCCTGCGCTTCCTCAACAAGTGGGGCTCCGGCGTGCGCCGTGAGCTGATGAACGGCTTTCTCGACAATTGGGCCGAACAGAACCCCGATATCGGCATCATTTTTGAGCCGGTCGCCGACTTCGACCGCCGCATGCCCATCCTCGTCGCCGCCGGTGAATGGGGCGACATTATGTTGTTCTTCGATCTGCAGTTGGGTGCGTTCCATGAGATTGCCGCGGATCTCACCCCCTACTTCGAGGCCAGCGGCACGCCCTTCCCCGGCCAGGAGGGCAGCGAGCTGATCCGGATCCCCGATCATGTCGGTTTCGAGCCGGGCAAGGTCAAGGCCGTGCCCTTCCAGCTCAATATCGTCATGACGGGCATCAACAAGGACCTCTTCAAAGAGGCCGGCGTGCCCATGCCCTGGGAACACGATCATAACGGCGACAAGTGGTGGGACTGGCACGACTATCGCGAGGCCGCCTGCGCCATCAACGACCTCGGCGAAGACATCATCGGTTCCAATTTCAGTTTCGGCAATATCGAGCAGGATGGCCTGGTGAACTGGAGCGTCGCCAATGGCGGTCAACTGATCGATGTTGAGAACAAAAAAGGATCCTGGGACACGCCCGAGTTCATCGAAGGCCAGCAGTTCGCGGTCGACATGATCTGCCAGGACGGCTGCATGTTGAACGTGGACGACTATCAGGGCCTGGGCCAGGCTCTGGGCATTTACCCTTGGGCTGCCGGCGTCCAGGGTATCGCCTCGCGCGGCTCCGGCTACTGGGTAAGTCGCAGCGAGGCCGACCTCACCCAGGTCGCCTGGGTCCGCTCGCCCAACACCGGCGAGAGCGCCGGCCTTGGCTCGATGCACTTCCACATCGTCACCACGCAGAGCCAGCACCCGGCCGAAGCCTTCGAGTTCATTACGTACCTCGCCAACTTCGAGAACCAGAAGAACATCGCGCTCTCCGGTACGGCCGAACCGGTCAACGCCGGCGTCTGGCAAGACACAGACTACCAGGCCACGTGGGGCGGCCCCGAAGCAGTCGAGGCCTATCTCGATGCCCTCGACAGCTTCATCTTCACGCCGCAGCTCCCCGGTGTCCTCGAATGGTTCGGCGAGATCAAGATCCTCTGGGGCGACGTGCTGCGCTGCGAGGTAAGCGTCGAAGAGCAGGTCGCCATCGTCGACCAGAAGACCAACGAAATCCTGGCCGCACACGCCTGATACCTTTCGCACAACAGTGGATAGCGGCGCGTGAAAACGCGTGCCGCTATCCACTTCTCACTATCCACCACCCACTTTCCATCCGGATCGCCGATGCAGAGCCCCAGGACAGTTGCGTCGAATATCAGCTGGGCCAAGCTGAGGCCGCACATCGTCGGCTGGGCCTTCATCTCCCCCTGGCTGGTCAGCTTCAGCTTCCTGATGGTCTACCCCTTCATCGCCTCCTTCGTCCTCAGCTTTACCCGCTATCGACTGATCGGCGAACCGTCCTTCGTCGGTTTTGAAAATATCCAGCGCATGCTCTTCGACGACGAAAGGGTCATGGACTCCCTGCGCGTTACCTTTACCTATGTCCTGCTCACCGTCCCCGCGGGCACGGCCATCAGTGTTTTCGTCGCCATCCTGCTCAACCAGAAAGTGCGCGGCATCCCCTTCTTCCGCACCTCCTTCTACATACCCAGCGTCATCGGCGGTGTCGGCCTCGCCCTCCTCTGGACCACCATCCTCTCCGCCAACGGCCCCGTCAACGCCGCCCTCGGCTGGGTTGGCATCGAGGGCCCCAACTGGCTATTCGATACCTCCTGGGCGCTGCCCTCTTTGGCGCTCAAAGCCCTCGCAACCGCCGGCGCCGCCATGCTCATCATCCTCGCCGCCCTGCAAGGCGTGCCGCAGCATCTCTACGAGGCCGTCGAACTCGACGGCGGCGGCGAATGGGCCAAGTTCTGGCACGTAACCCTGCCCCAGATCTCGCCCGCTATCTTCTACAACGTCATCGTTACCACGATCGGCGTGATGCAATCATTTGTCGAGGCCTTTATCATGACCAATGGCGGCCCCGGCACCGCCACCCTCTTCTACGGCCTCTATCTCTATCGCCAGGCCTTTGAATTCTACCGCATGGGCTACGCCTCCGCGCTCGCCTGGATGATCTTCCTCATCATCCTCGCCCTGACCTTCGTCAACTTCCGCATAGCCCGCTTCTGGGTCTACTACGAGGGTGAGGAGTAGACCGCCTTGTCCACTCTGACCGCTTCCTGGAGCAAGAGCAAGACCACCCAGCGCCGCCTGCGCGACGTGCTCGCCTACATCCTATTGGCCGTCGGTTTCGTCTGGTTCATCTTCCCGCTCTTCTGGGTTATTATGGGTTCGCTCAAAACCTTTGAAGACTTCAATCAGATCCCGTTGCGGGTCTTCCCCTCCGCACTCTACTTTGGAAACTACCCCAGCGCCTGGACCAGCGTCCCCTTTGGCCGCTACTTTATCAACACCGCCATCATCGTCTCTCTCTCCGTCGTCGGCGAGCTGGTCAGCGCCTCCATCGTCGGCTTCGGCTTCTCCCGCCTCAAGTTCTGGGGCCGCAATTTCCTCTTCATGGTCCTGCTCAGCACCATGATGCTGCCCTTCTGGGTGGTCATCATCCCCCGCTTCCTGCTCTATCGGGATATCGGCTGGGTCGGCACCTGGCTGCCCCTCATCGTGCCCAGCTACTTCGCCAACCCCGTCTACGTCTTTCTTATGCGCCAGTTCTTCATGACCCTGCCGCCAGAATTGGACGACGCTGCCAAAATCGACGGCTGCAATGAGCTGGGCATCTTCTGGCGCATCCTGCTGCCGTTGACCAAGCCGGTGCTGGCCACCATCGCCATCTTCTCCTTCATCAACGTATGGACCGACTTCGTCAAACAGGTCATCTATCTGAGCCAGGACAGCACCTACACCGTCGCCATTGGGCTGGCGTTTTTGAGATGGCAGATCGCGCAGGGGGATCCGGTGCCAGGGCTGCTGATGGCCGCCACCGTGTTCACCTCATTGCCGATGATTGCGATCTTTTTTATCGGGCAGAAATACATGGTGCGCGGCATCGCGCTCACAGGACGGACCGGCACATGATCGACAACAGATATTTGCTTCTGGATACTTCGCTCTGGGCGCAAGCCGAGCATCTCACCGTAACGCCGGGGCGGGCGCGCAAGGAGAGCGAAAATCCTCTCTTCGGCGAAGATCTGCCCTGGGAAGTCCGCCACGACAACCTCTACCCCAATGTGATCTTCGACCCCACCGACAACCTCTACAAGTGCTGGTACAACCCCTTTATCATCGACGCGGCCACCACCGATACCCCGCCCGCACAACGGGAACGCGGCGCCTATCGCGCTGCACTTGCCCGCGCAAGAGCCGACGAACATGTCAGGAAGCACCGCGAGATGGGCGTCTGTTACGCCGTCTCCACCGATGGCATCCGCTGGGAAAGGCCCGAACTGGGCCTGATCGAGTTCGATGGCTCTACCCGCAACAACCTGGTCATGCGCGACGTACATGGCGTCGGCGTCACCCTCGATCCCCGCGATCCGGACCCGGCCGGCAGGTTCAAGGCGTTCATGGAGGGCGGCGTCGCCAGTTCGCCCGACGGCCTGCACTGGTCCCCCATCCAGCCCTGCCCCGAGATCGACGCCCGTTGGGATACCCACAACAATCTGTTCTGGGATGAACGCCATGGCAGGTATGTCGGCATCACCCGCCTCTTTGATGGACGCCAGCGCACCGTCGGCCGTACCGAAAGCGAGGACTTCAACACCTGGACGCGGGCGGTCGAAGTCCTCCGCGCCCTGCCCGACGAGCCCGAACGCCAGACCTACGCCCTGATCGCCTTCCCCTACGCCCAGATCTATCTCGGCCTGTTGATGATGTTCGATACCGCGACCGACCTGGTCGACTGTGAGCTGGCCTGGAGTTCCGACACCGTGCAGTGGCAGCGCGTCTCCCCGGGGACGCCCCTCATCGAACGCGGCGAGGAAGGCAGCTTCGACTGGGGCTGCGTCTACGCCGGAGCCTATCCCTTCCTTAAGGACGAGCGCTTGCAGCTCTATTACGGCGGCAGCGACGGCCCCCACACCGACTGGCGCTCCGCCTACCTTGGGCTGGCGACGCTGCGCCCGGACGGGTTTGCCGGGTTGACGCCGGCCAGCAATTCACAGACCGCTACGCTCGTCACGCAGCCTGTACTGTGCAGCGGACGCCAACTCCGCCTCAGCGCCGACGCGGACCGCGGCCAGATCAGAGCCGCGCTCGCGGATGTCGATGGCAAGACCCTGGCCGATTCGATTCCGGTCCAGGCCGATGTCACCGATCTCCCCCTGCAATGGCGCGATGGCCAGGATCTGTCCGCACTGATGGGTCGGGAAATTCAGCTTATCTTCGAACTGCAGGACGCGAAGCTCTATTCCTTCTCATTCAGCGATTAATCCCTTGTCTGTATAGCGGGCCGTCTGCCGCCCGCGCCATCCCGCAAGATGCACGCCGCGTTCAGCGGGTGACTCTTACAGCATCGCCACTGAACATCACTGCACATTAAGGAGAAACTCATGGGAACGAGAATGGAAGGCAAAGTCGCCATCATCACCGGCGCAACTCTGGGGCTGGGCAAAGCCGGCGCGCTGGCGATGGCCCGTGAAGGCGCCTCCGTCGTCATCTGCGACCGCGGCCGAACGCCGGAGAATTCGCAAAAGGTCCTCGCGGCGGCAGAAGGTCTCAGCGGTGAGATCGCCTACAAGCGCTGTGATGTCATGATCAAAGAGGACATTACAGCCCTGGTCGAATTCACCGTGGCGCGCTATGGGCGCGTCGATGTCATGGTCAACAACGCCATCATCGACAACCCGGGGGGCATGTTGGAGGATGTCACACTCCAGGACTGGGATGACGGCTTTTCCTGCCACGTGACCGCGCCGCTTCTCTTCTGCAAAGAGGTGGTTCCGATGATGATCAAGCAGGGGAGCGGCAACATCATCAACGTCTCATCGAGCACCGCCCTTGGCGGCGGTGCCAGCATCTCATCCTACGGCCCGGCCAAGGCCGCCATGATCAATTTCACCCAGCATCTGGCCATCACCTACGGCCCCGACGGCATCCGCGCCAACACCCTCACCCCCGCGCGAATGCTCACCGAAAAGAAATACGAGATGCTCGCCAACAGCCCGGCCTCGGTCCGCACACAGAAATTCGCCTACCCAATGGGCAGCCCCGCCCTCCCCGAACATGTGGCCGAGGTCATGTTGTTTCTGGCTTCAGATGAATCCGTCGCCATCACCGGCCACAACCTGATCGCCGACGCCGGCAACGCAGCATACAGCCCCGGCGGCATGATCGGGCGGCTGGAGCGCGATCTGCGCGCCCGGTTGGAAGCGCAGGGCTCGCAGTGGCTGAAAAGCGAAATGTAAAGGGAATAATATACGATACTAACCAGCCTCCGCTCCAGAAGGTCAATCGGTTTGCGGTAGAAGCGGCGGCAGGCGGTCAAATAAGAGAACGTCGCGCAAGCAGTTCCCACTGGGCTGTAGGACCTGATTCTGTCCGTCCCGCCCTGGCCATCCGTGCCACCAGGCTGCGATGATTTCAGGCGCTGGTTCGTGCGGCCTGTAAAAGCATGTCACTTGGTTCTCTGGCACGTCCGCATACGGGCAAGGGTATAGCGTCGGTTCTACGCCGACGAAGAGAACATAGGTGAAATACCTTTGCCCTGCTATCCAACCGAGGGTGAGCCCCAAAATTACCGTCACCAGCAGGATGTGGAGCCTTGTCATTGCTCTTCTCCTTTAAGTGTTCCGGGGGGCAACGGGTCATCGTAGAGAAAGTCGACTATGCAGCTTCTTTTCGCCTGGTTGCGAATGTTGAAAAGGTCCAGGCCTGTCCAATAGAGTGATGGACCATCTTCGCTAATTTGGTGGCAGGCGCGCGCCTTTCCGGTGGCATGGCAGGGGTAGACATATGGTTCTGCGACGGAGAAAAAGAGCTCATTAAGGTAGTAACTGGCTGTGAAGCCGGCGACTGTACAGCAAATGAATAGCGCCACCATCAAGGTAGCGATACTGACTCTGAGATCCATTTCGGTCCTCCTCGAGGTTCTGAGCCGTCAGTCTACGCGCCAATCCAAATGTCCAGAATGACACTACTGATTTCTTCTTTACTCATATAGAGTATGGCAGTAGTCTACGGCCCATCCAATATGCTGGTATTCTACCAGAGGCAAGGGCTTAGGGTTCGTGGTACTCCTCAATTTTGCCTGACATGAAACGAAGTCGTCAATAGAGGCTTGGTTAGTATCGTATGTAATTCCCAATGAAAACGTCAGATAAGCCACCGCCCGCAAGGGGCGCGCAGGAGGACCGATGGCACTCATCAACATTGCTTCAGACAAGCAACTTTTTGCGGACAACTACCTGATCGAGAGCCTCAAGGACGCCAGACAGGTGATGAACCCGGCC
This sequence comes from Caldilineaceae bacterium, assembly GCA_963662575.1. GTDB lineage: Bacteria > Chloroflexota > Anaerolineae > Caldilineales > Caldilineaceae > Bin5. Next base: position 1,061,349 of record OY759723.1, on the reverse strand, counting down.
AAAAAGCTGGAGAGCAACCCAGTTCTACGGCCGGAAAAACCCTGGGAAGGAGACTACATTGGCGTGAGCCACGTCTGGTTCGATCACGCCGACCAGATATTCAAGATGTGGTATCGCCCCGCCACGCACAGGGCCTACCTCGACGCCGACGGCAAACTGGCAGCCGACGCGCCCGCTGACGACGATCCGGTCACGGTCTGCCTGGCCCTCTCGGAGGACGGCATCCACTGGGAGAGGCCGGAACTGGGCCTGGTCGAATTTCAGGGCTCAAAGAAGAACAACCTCCTTCCCGACGATTCGGTCATGCCCTACTTCTTCCAGGACCTGCATGAAGAGGACCCGAGCAAACGCTACAAGGGCCTGGTCCGGACCGGATCGACCACCACCACCATGACGTTCGACCTCTTCTATTCGCCCGACAGCCTCACCTGGACACCGTGCGAGCACAACCCCGTCATCGACACCGCGCCCCGCATCGGTCGCTGGGGGCCGACCAGCTTCATGGGCTGGGATCCCATTCGCCAGGTCTATGCCGCGCACATGGAGAACTGCCTGCACCGGCGCTGCCCCCATGCCAAGCGGCTTATCGGCCGCGCCGAAAGCCCCGACATGATCCACTGGAGCGATCCGGAAACGATCCTCATGCCCGATGAGTTGGATTCGCCCGACACCGAGTTCTACCACTTGCCGGTCACCGTGTACGCCGGACTCTACGTTGGCCTGCTGTGGATATTCCGCACCAACGATTCCACGCACCACCCCGAACTGGTCTTCAGCCGCGACGGCATCCATTATGAACGCAACTACCGGGAGCCGTTCATCCAGCGCGGCGGGCACAGTGGCGAGTATGACGCCTCCTGCGTCTACAACCTCGAGCCCCTTGTCCACAACGACCGTATCTACACCTATTACACGGGTACCAACTGGCGCTCATATCGTACTCTGTTGGAACTGGGCGATCGCGGCGTCGGCGCAATCGGCATCGCCGAGACGCCGCTCGACGGCTTTGTGGCTGTGGAGGGAGGGAAGCGGGGTTACAGCGAGATGGTTACACGCGCCTTCGGTTTTTCGGGCCGCCAGTTGCGCCTCAATCTTCAAGCGCACCTGGCGGATGACGTGTTGCCAAACGAGTGCGAGGTGCGGGTCGCGCTCCTGACGCCGAATCACGAGCCATTGGCCGGCTTCGGCTTTGAGGACGCCGATCCCATCACCACCACCAATCAGGCCCACGTCGTCTCATGGCGGGGTAGCTCCGACCTGAGCGAACTGGACGGCGGCCCGATCAAACTGCACTTCTATTTCAAGAACGCCAAACTGTTTTCATTCCAGTTTGCTGACCCCTCCGAATAGGCGGAGGCGGCATCGTTCAATTCCAGCTGCCGACGAAGTCTTCGAGCGTGAAATCGGCCGGCATCTCATTGAAAAAGTAACGCATCGGTCGCGCCTGGAAACCGGGCGCGAAATGCTCGCTCTCCGCCTGGAGTTTGTCGTCCAGGATCGCAAAGCGCCTGTGGAGGGCCGCGGCCTCGTCCACTGTGAAGCGCTCCGCGAACTGCGGCCCCCAGTTGATCGAGATCGAGTGCGGGGTAAGCGCGCGCTGGCGATAGTCCTCGGTTATGCCTTCCAGGGGATCGGAGGATGCGTCGGCAGCCGCGTTTTGGTGCTTAACAACCTGAAGATGGAGAGTCGCTTTACACAGGTAGATCGACAGAACCATCTTGCCATCATCGCCGGCGCCGGGCTGCAGCGCCTCGAGCGCGGCAAAATAGGCGCTAGAATCGCCCTTCGGCACCGCCCGCAGCGCGGCCCCGGTCGAGTCCTGCAGCGCCTTCGCCCAACGGTCACTTTTGTGCCTTGCGCGTCTTTCTGGCCAGAGCGCTCATCCCGTACCTGCAGAGAACAGACACCGCCTCAAAGCCAACAAGACACAACCTCAAAGGCAGTCCCCACCCCGGGGCTTGCCAACTCCTCTGACAACACAAATCCGTCAAGCTCACTGACCGCTCCCCACCATCCAGTCGGCGTCTGCTTGGACGATTGCGCCGCGCCTCAGCAAGATTCGCTGGGTCAGGCTGAGACCACTCTTGGTCGGCTGGGCCTTTATCTTAGGGCAATCTCGAACCTGAGATTTTCGGCTACGTTCGCCCACTTGATTGACACAATCGCAAAAGCAGGTGCCGTCTAGTTGAAAACAGGCCTGCCTGTACTCATTCCCGTTCGGAAGTGACAGAAAATCCTCTGCTGGAACAAAGCTCGCGATTGGCCTGCCTGGGTGCATCCCCAAAAAGGAGAACGTAGTCAGAAACCACCCCATCTGGGGGCACACCCACCGGATTTCCGGGAGTTGACAAAAGACTTTCAATCATATATCATTATAATGATACGAAAGCTGAAGTGTTAAAGCGAATGAGCGTTCGCCAGGCTCTGCATTAGAAAACCAGCCACGAGTCAAGAGAGCGATTCCCTCCTAATCTTTAGAGCACAGAACATGTAGCAGGCGAAAACGCAATCCCTGTGCGACCCAATCTTGGAGAGGGCCGCGCCGGGTGCCATAAAATCGGGCGAGACAAAGTTTCTGCCGAGGTCGGTGCGACGTTCGAGCAGTAGGCAAGCACCATTGCGATCGAGAACGGAAGCGGACGTGACAAAAACGGTCAACACGAGTCCCACCGTATCGCTCAGGATGTGTCGTTGGCATCCGCTGATCCGTTTGCCGCCGTCCAGGTCTCGTACCCCTGTGGGTGTGTAGCCAGTCGTGACCGTCTGACTATCCAACGGTGCCACGATGCCCGCAAGATGGCAGATTGTACCGTCCGGCCGGGTGCTCGTATCGTCCGTCCTGCTGGCGCACTTCAGCCCGTAGCCTGCCTTGAGTCTGTGACAATGACCATCCCCGGCTACTTGACTGAAGAAGGCAAATGCCCTGCCGACAACGCGGTTAGGTGTTAGGCAGCGTGCGCCGTCGGTCACACTACCCACAGTTAAATTGAAAACCTCGTTGACGACTTGGCGCACATTCAGTCTGCGAAGTCGTCCGCCCGGTTTGGCCGCTGGAATCAGATCCTGGATACGATTCCAGCTGCTGTCGGCCTAATCTGATGGGTATCGTTGCGTAGTCACAAATACATCGCTTTCCATCATTTGGCCGACAGTTGTTATCTTTCGAACAGCTTCTGAAGGCAGTGACGTGGAGGAATGTAACGCATTTCTATCCTTTCAACACAGGTCCGAAGGAGAAAAAACCGATGACAAGCAAGACAAGCAGACGTGATTTTCTCAAAGTGTCTGGTAGCCTGGTGGCCGGAGCAGCCGTGGCGGGATGTGTGGCCCCCGCCGCTCCAACGGGTATGGAAGATTCCGCCCCTTCCTCCGAACGCGTCGCCCTGCGGTTCCTCAATAAGTGGGGATCGGGCGCTCGCCGTGAGCTCATGAACGGCTTCCTCGACCAATGGGCCGAAGAGAATCCGCAGATCGGCATCATCTTTGAACCGGTTGCCGACTTCGATCGCCGCATGCCTATCCTGGTCGCCGCAGGTGAGTGGGGCGACATTATGCTGTTCAACGATCTCAAATTGAGTGCCTTCCATGAGATCGCCGCCGATCTTACTCCTTACTTCGAGGCAAAGGGCCTTCCCTTCCCCGGCGAAGAGGGCAGCGAAATGATCCGCATCCCCAAACATGTCGGTTATGAGCCGGGCAAGGTAAAGGCCGTGCCCTTCCAGCTCAATATCGTCATGTCCGGCATAAACAAGGACCTCTTCAAGGAAGCCGGCGTCCCCATGCCCTGGGAACACGATCATAACGGCGACAAGTGGTGGGACTGGAACGACTACCGCGAGGCCGCCTGTGCCATCAACGACTTGGGCGAAAACATCTATGGCTCCCAATACAGCGCAGGCCATCTCGAGCAGGATGGCTTGATGAACTGGAGTGTTTCCAACGGCGGCCAACTCATCGACGTCGAGAACAAGAGGGGATCCTGGAATACGCCCGAGTTCATCGAAGGGCAGAACTTTGCTGTCAACATGATCTGCCAGGACGGATGCATGTTGAACGTAGACGACTATAACGGCCATGGGACGGCCTTGGGCATCAATCCTTGGGTTGCCGGCGTCGTGGGCATCACTTGCCGCGGCGATCTGGCATGGGCAGCCCAAAGTGAGCACGATCTCACCCAGGTAGCTTGGGTTCGTTCGCCCAACACCGGTAAGAGCGCCGGTCTTGGATCCATGCACTTCCACATCGTTACGACGCAAAGCCAGCACCCGGAGGAATCTTTTGACTTCATCAGGTACCTGGCTAACTTCGAGAACCAGAAAAAAATCGGCCTGAGTGGTCAGGCTGAACCGGTCAACGCCGGCGTATGGCTGGACGCAGACTACCAGGCGACATGGGGCGGACCCGAGGCGGTCGAGGCCAGGCTCGATGCCTTTGACAATTTCGTCTTCACGCCCCAGCTTCCGGGGGTCCTGGAATGGTTCGGAGAGATCAAAATCGTTTGGGGATCTGTCCTGCGCTGTGAGACAACCGTGGAGGAGCAGGTGATCGTGGCCGACCTGATGACTGACGAAATCCTGGCGGCGCATGCCTGATAGTTTCTAGACAGCAGTGGATAGTGGCTTGTGAGCAACGCTCGCCACTATCCACTATCCACTTTGAGGACAGATGCAAACCGCCAAGACGATTGCGCCGCGCCTCAGCAAGATTCGCTGGGCCAAGCTGAGACCACACCTGGTCGGTTGGGCCTTTATCTCGCCTTGGCTGGTCAGCTTCGGCTTCCTGATGGTCTACCCCTTCATCGCCTCCTTCGTCCTCAGCTTTACCCGCTATCAGTTGATCGGCTCCCCTGAGTTCATCGGCTTCGAAAACATCCAGCGCATGCTGTTTGAGGATCCCAGAGTTCGCGACTCACTAAAAGTTACCTTTACTTATGTCCTCCTCACCGTTCCGGCCGGCACCGCCATCAGCATATTGGTTGCGATCTTGCTCAACCAGAAAGTGCGCGGCATCCCTTTTTTCCGCACCTCCTTTTATATGCCCAGTGTGATCGGCGGCGTCGGCCTGGCCTTGCTATGGACAACGATCCTTGCCAAGAACGGCCCCGTCAACACGTCGCTGGCGTGGATTGGAATAGAGGGGCCAAACTGGCTCTTCGATACCACCTGGGCGCTGCCATCACTGGCTCTCAAAGCCCTTGCCACCGCCGGCGGCGCCATGCTGATTATCCTCGCGGCCCTGCAAGGCGTGCCACAGCACCTCTATGAGGCGGTCGAACTCGATGGCGGCGCAGAATGGGCCAAGTTCTGGCATGTGACTCTGCCCCAGATCTCGCCAGCCATCTTCTACAACGTCATCGTGACTACAATCGGAGTGATGCAGTCATTTGTGGATGCGTTCATCATGACCGATGGCGGCCCCGGCACCGCCACCCTGTTTTATGGTCTGTATCTCTATCGAGTGGCTTTTGGATTCTTTCGCATGGGTTATGCCTCAGCGCTGGCCTGGATGATCTTCCTCATCATCCTGGGGCTGACCATTCTCAACTTCCGCATAGCCCGCTACTGGGTCTACTACGAGGGTGAGGAGTAGGCACAGGGGTTCTCGGACCAACGATCTGCGAGAGGAGCGACTTTGTCGGCATCAACGTATTCTTGGAGCAAGAGCAGAACAACCCAGCGACGTCTGCGTGACCTGCTGGCCTACCTCTTGTTGGCGGTGGGTCTTGTCTGGTTTATCTTTCCGCTCGTCTGGGTTATCTTGAGTTCGCTCAAGACCTTTCAGGATTTCAATCAGATTCCGGCGCGACTTCTGCCTTCCGAACTCTACCTGGGCAACTACCCGCGCGCCTGGAACAGCGTTCCCTTTGGCATCTTTTTTCTCAATACTACCATTATCGTCGCCCTGTGCGTCGTCGGTGAACTGGTGAGCGCTTCCCTGGTCGGGTATGGCTTCTCCCGCCTCAGGTTCTGGGGCCGCAATTTCCTCTTCATGATCCTGCTCAGCACCATGATGCTGCCGTTCTGGGTGACCATCATTCCGCGTTTCCTGCTGTATAAGGAGATTGGGTGGATCGGTACCTGGCTGCCCCTCATCGTGCCCAGCTACTTCGCCAACCCCATCTATGTCTTTCTCATGCGCCAATTCTTCATGACCCTGCCGTCCGAATTGGACGACGCCGCCAAAATCGACGGCTGCAACGAACTGGGCATCTTCTGGCGCATCCTGTTGCCGCTCACCAAGCCGGTGCTGGCCACCATCGCCATCTTTGCCTTCATCAACGTGTGGACCGACTTTGTCAAACAGGTGATCTACCTGAGCCAGGAAAGTAAGTACACTGTAGCCATTGGCTTGGCCTTTCTGAGATGGCAAATCGCGCAGGGCGATCCGGTGCCAGGATTGCTGATGGCAGCCACTGTGTTCACCTCATTGCCGATGATTGTGGTCTTTTTCATCGGTCAGAAATATATGGTGCGCGGCATCGCCTTGACGGGACGGACCGGAACATGAACAATGATAGATACCTGTTGCTCGATACCGCCCTATGGGCGCAAGCTGATCATCTGAAGCTGACACCTGGGATGGCACGCAAAGCAAGCGAAAACCCTCTGTTCGGCGAAGAACTGCCTTGGGAGGTTCGCTACGACAACCTGTACGCCAAAGTTATCTTCGACCGGACGGACAACCTCTACAAGTGCTGGTACAATCCCTTCATTTTCGATGTGGAGACTACGGATGCCCCGCCCGTACAACGGGAACGCGGGGCCTATCGCGCTGCGCTGGCCGATGTCGACGGCAAGGGCCTGGCCGATTCGATACCGGTCCAGGCAGATGTCACCGATCTCCCCATGCGATGGCGCGATGGCCAGGATCTGTCCGCGCTGGTGGGCCGGGAAATTCAGCCTATCTTCGAACTGCAGGACGCGACGCTCTATTCCTTCTCTTTCAGCGATTAATCCCTTGTTTGCATAGCGGGCCGTCCGCCGCCCGCGTCATCCCGCAAGATGCACACCGCGTTCAGCGGGTGAATCTTGCAGCATCGCCACTGACCAAAAGGAGAAACTCATGGGAACGAGATTAGAAGGCAAAGTAGCCATCATCACCGGCGCAACCTTGGGGCTGGGCAAAGCCGGCGCGCTGGCGATGGCCCGCGAAGGCGCCTCCGTCGTCATCTGCGACCGCGGCCGAACGCCGGAGAACTCGCAGAAAGTACTGGCTGCGGCGGAAGGTCTCAGCGGTGAGATCGCCTACAAACGCTGTGATGTCATGATCGAAGAGGACATCATCGCCCTGGTCCAGTTCACCGTGGAGCGCTATGGGCGCGTCGATGTCATGGTCAACAATGCCATCATCGACAACCCGGGCGGGATGTTGGAGGAAGTAACGCTCGAAGACTGGGAAGACGGGCTCTTCTGCCACGTGACGGCGCCGCTTCTGTTCTGTAAGGAGGTGGTTCCGCTGATGATCAAGCAGGGCGGCGGCAGCATCATAAACGTCTCATCAGGCAATGCTCTCTTCGGCAGCCCCAGTATGTCATCCTATGGCCCGGCCAAGGCCGCCATGATCAATCTCAGCCAGAATCTGGCGATTTCCTATGGCCCCCAAGGCATCCGCGCCAATACGCTCACCCCCGCCCGTATGCTCACCGAGAAGAAATACGAGATGCTCGCACAGAGTCCGAGCGAGGTCAGAAGACAGAAATTTGTCTACCCTCTGGGCAGCCCCGCCCTGCCGGAACAGGTGGCCGAGGTCATGCTTTTTCTGGCGTCGGATGAGTCGGAGGCCATCACCGGCCATAACCTGATCGCCGACCGGGGCGTGGCGGCATTCAACCCGCTCGGCGTACCTGGCCGGCTGGAGAGCAATCTGCGCGCCGAGTTGGAAGCCCAAGGCTCGTCGTGGTTGAAGGATGAACTGTAAGACTCAGTTCCAACTGCCGATGAAGTCTTCGAGCGTGAAATCGGCCGGCATCTGGTTGAAAAAGTAACGCATCGGCCGCGCCTGGAAACCGGGCGCGAAATGCTCGCTCTCCGCCTGGAGTTTGTCGTCCAGGATCGCAAAGCGCCTGTGGAGGGCGGCAGCCTCGTCCACTGTGAAGCGCTCAGCGAACTGCGGCCCCCAGTTGATCGAGATCGAGTGCGGGGTAAGCGCGCGCTGGCGATAGTCCTCGGTTATGCCTTCCAGGGGATCGGAGGATGCGTCGGCAGCCGCGTTTTGGTGCTTAACAACTTGGAGATGGAGAGTCGCTTTGCTGAGGTAGATCGACAGAACCATCTTGCCATCATCGCCGGCGCCGGGCTGCAGCGCCTCGAGCGCGGCAAAATAGGCGTCGGCATCGCCCTTCAGCACCGCCCGCAACGCGGCTTCGGTCGAGTCCTGCAGCGCCGCGCTCTTCCCGTCCCAACGCGTGAATGCCGCCCGCGCCCCGGGCGAAAGGAACTCGGTAAAGGAGATGTCGGGGTAGTAGGGGAAGATCGAGTGGCCGCCATGGATGGTGCGGCGCGTCGTGGGGCTGTAGTTGCTGCCCCAATGCAACATGTAATTGACATAAACGACCGCGTCGCCCGCGTTCAACGCCACGGGGACGCCGCCCGGCAGCGCACTTCGCGGGTCGGCCGACAGCGACCGGTTTTCGGCCTCTGTGTTGAGGCGCAGGTGGCTGCCCGGTACCACCCAGAGTACATTGTCGTCGTAAAGCGGGATGTTCCACTGCACATATTTGGGGCCGTTCTCCCGCAAATCCTTCTGCAGGCCGGCCAGAGGCGCCATGTCGATCGGGTGGATGTCGCGATGCCACGCCGCCGGGCCATGATCGCGCACCGGGCTGCACATCAACATCATGCCGGCCACCGACGCCGCCTCCGGCACGCTCAACAGCTGGCGGCTTACCCCCAGCGTACTCTCCTGCAGCCAGACCTCGACCGTGCTGGCCGTTGCTTCGTCGATCAGCTTTTCGTAAGAGACCAGCCGCGGCTGCGGGCGTGTTTCCCAATCGCCGCCGGGCGGGTCGTCCGGGCCCCGCTCCTGCGCCCAGATCCTCCTCTGCCTTTCGACCAGGGTTTCAAAGTCGGCCCGCAGTTGCTCCAACTGGGCCGGCGGGATCACCTCCCGCAAAACGAGATACCCCTGCTCCATGAGCTGTTCGCGGCTCACCTGCATCGTTCGCCCCCCTGTTGTTTCCTTGACAGTCCGGTGACTGAACAACAAGCCCCGGCAGTCTATTCTACCGGGGCTTCCATTTACTTCTGCGGCGCATTCGTCCAGCGATCACTTCTGTGTCTTGTGCTTCTTGCCGTCCAGGGCGTTCGCAAGGCGCCTGCAAAGGTCGGACATTACCGCAAAGGCTTCAAGGCAGAATGCCACAACCAAAACGGTAATCCCCACCACGGGACTCGCCAAGAGTTCCAGCAACGCGAAACCGACAAAATCACCAACCGCGCTCCACCATCCAAGCGGCGGCCGCATATCGGAATCGACGCGTCTATGCAACGGCGGCACATCGCTAGTCACCGTCTGACGCTGCGCTCTCCTGTAACTCATCTCCGGCTCATGATGCATCTCTGCACCTCCAGGGCGGGCCATACACGGCCTCCGCCCCTGCTGGCAATATATCATATGTCCAGTGCGCTGTTAAGCGGCCAAATCGCTGGTGCGGCCAGATGTATGGGTAAACACTGTCCGAAGCAGGATCCTCACGAAATGTCGATGGCCAGGGCTGGAGGCGATGGGCCGACTATTATGCTGTGTGTCCTTTTCTGTCTTCTGAAAAGACGTGTCGCAGTGGTGCATCCCAAACGGATTGACATCAACCAAAATGGAATGTATATTTCTCCTGACAAGCGCAATGACATCGAAAATTATTAAGAGAGCAAGGAGGATTGACGACATAATCACACCCTACTTATTGTCTTTCCTCCGTTCTTTCACCTGTAATTGACTTGTCGTTCTTCGAAGCGAGTTACTGCTCCAACAGAAGGTGCAAAAGAGATGAACTGGAAACTCAGATGTTCGGTCGAAAAAGATGGCGAGTGGTACGCTTCTTATTGTGAAGACCTGGGCATAGCAAGCCAGGGGGAGACTGTACAGGAGGCGAAGAAGAACTTAGAGGAAGCAGTAGAGATGTTTTTTGAAGACGCTTCACCTATCGAAATCTTGAGCCATCTGGGTCTTCTTGAGGCAGAATCACCTCTCGAAATTCAACGAACTCCTCACCAGGAAACGCAAGCAACTGAGTGGGAGCTTGTTGTTGCCTAGACTGAAACTGATGTCAGGGCGCGAGGTCTGTAAAATACTTTCGAGACATGGATACTCGCAAGTCAGACAGAAGGGCAGCCATATACAAATGCGAAAGGATATAGAAACCGATCTTGGCAGGGCCAGTATAACGGTCACGGTGCCGGATCACCGAGAGATCGGCTTGAAAACTCTTTCAAGAATTATCCTGAGATCACAACTGCCCCGTTCCCTCTTTGAGAGCTAGTACCAATTCTCGCATTTAATCGAAAAAACAAAAGCGCCTGGCGGCCATTCCGCTAGGCGCTTACATTTCTGATGATCGGTCATTGTATCGGCCAGAGAACTCGCTCACGTACTGGCGTTGGAGCGTCGGACTCATCTGTGATACGTCCTGGTAAACTCTCTTGCCATCCTTCTTGGCTACTAAATTATGTACCCCTTTTGAATCCGTATGTCTGGATTGTGGGGATATTGCATCGAAGAACGATTCAGGACGATGCCGGAGTGCTTTTCTCGCAGAGCACCGGTAAGACTGTAGAAGAACTGACGCCTGGTGCGCAGCAGAAGTGAGCGCAACATTACTGAATTGCGAGCAGAAAGAAGTTGTCTTTTCTCACTCATCACTCCTCTTCACTCACTCCCCCCGCCTTACACATCCTCCCCCTGCAGCCTCTCCAACAACTCGCTGTACGCCTCTCGGTCCAGGGGCAGGTCTACCGCCTCGCCGGTGGCGCCGCTGTAGATCATCGCATTGGCCAGCTCCAGCGACTTCAACCCCTCTTCGCCGTTGCAGCGTGGTTCGCCGCCTTCGCGAATCGCGCGGTGGAAATCCTTGTACACGGCCACATGCCCGTGCTGGTCCGGCTCGTCTTCGATGCCGGCGTCGGCCTCAGCTGGTTCCGTGCGCACAAAGGGCTCGGAGCTGTCGGTGATCAACTGCCGCAGGTCGGTGTCGTAGCGTTCGTACTCGATGCGGTCCTGGTGCAGCACGATCTTCCCCCCGGTGCCCGACACCTCAACCGAGCGGGGCCCGCTTTCGGTCGTGCTGAAGTAAATGGTGCCCTGCGCGTCCTCCGGCCACTCCAACAGCGCCGTGGCCGTATCCTCGGTCTGGATCGCGTGCAGGCGGGTGGCGGTGGCAGCGTAGACCCGCTGCGGCGAACCGACCAGATGGCAGACCAGGTCCAGATCATGCGGCGCCTGATTCATCAGCACACCGCCGCCTTCCCCTCTCCATGTACCCCGCCAGCCGCCGCGCAGATAGTAGGCCGCGGTGCGCATCCACGGAAAGACGCCCGTCACGCGCTGGATGCGGCCCAGCTCTCCGCTGTCGATCAACCGTTTCATCGCCCGCACGTGCGGCAGTTGGCGGTACTGGTAGTTCACCGCCAGCACGCGGTTGTTGGCCCGCGCCGCCGCGATCATCGCGTCCGCATCTTTGACCTGGATGGCGATCGGCTTTTCCACCAGCACATGGCTGCCGGCATTGAGCGCGTCGATCGCGATCGGCGCGTGGAAAGGATGGGGCGTGACGATCACCGTCACCTCCGGCTTGGTTTCGGCCAGCATCTGCCGGTGGTCGGGATAGAAGGGGCAGCCCCACTCCTCGGCCCGCTCCTGGCCCGGCTCCGGCGCCACGTCCGAGCCGCCCACCACCTCTACTTCATCGAGGCCAAGCCCCAATGAGTGCGAACGGAAAATCCCGGCGCCCATGCCAACCACCGCGTGGCGCAGCTTCGATCCTTTTGAAGAGGGAGAGTTCGACACGTTGTCTTCCTTTGCTTGTTCTTAAATGGTCTGAATGAAAAGTGGGAACACCGCTGCATCGTGGACTGAGGCCCGTGAAACGGCACATTCGAGATGGCACAGTAGTAATAAACGCGCTACTGCGGTTCAAAAATGCAACATCGCCTTCACAACCTGGCACTCCGGTCGCAGCCAGCCGGGGAATTCGCCGGTCAATGTTTCCGGCGGCGCGCTGTGCGTAAGCCAGGGGGCCAGATCGATCGCCCCGCTCTCCAGCGTCTGGACAACGCGGGCGAAGTCGGCGCTGGTGGCGTTGCGGCTGCTGATCAGCGTTGTCTCGCGTCGATGAAACTCCGGGTCGGGGAAACTGATCTCATCCTGTACAAGGCTGATGAAGACAACGCTCCCACCCTGTTCGATCAGGCCCAATGCGTTCATCATCGAGCGCGCGTTGCCCGTGGCGTCGAAAACGGTCAGCGGCAGGTCGCCGCCGAACACCGCCCGCAGCTGGGCCTCCGCGTCCCCGCGACCGTCGATGAGGTGCTCCACACCCAGGTTTTCCTGTACAAAGCGCATCCGGTTCTCGTCTATTTCCATCACCGCGACGTCGGCGCCGGCCAGGCGTGCGAAAGCCACCGCCGTCAAACCGATCGGGCCCGCGCCTATTACCAGTGTCGGCTGTTCCGGCGCCAGGTCGGCCCGGTCCACCGCGTGCGCGCCGATGCACAACGTCTCGACCAGCGCCAGATGTTCCAGCGGCAAAGTCTCGGAACGGTGCAGCTTTTCGATCGGGACGGTGATCAGCTCGCGCATTCCGCCATCCGTATGTACGCCCAGCACCTGCAGATGCGAGCAGCAGTTCATGCGCCCGCGGCGGCACGCGCTGCAAGCGCCGCAGTTCAGGTACGGCTCGACCGCGCAATAATCGCCTGCCCGCAGGCTGCTCTCGGTATGCGGGTCAACAGACACGACTTCCACGCCCAACTCATGGCCGAGGATGCGGGGATAACTGAAAAAGGGTTGACGCCCGCGATAGGCGTGCAGGTCGGTGCCGCATATGCCGACCCGGTGCACGCGCACAAGCGCTTCGCCCGGCCCCGGTTCCGTCGGCGGCGCGGTTTCCGTCAGATGCAGGCGGCCGGGTTCCTCCAATATGACAGTTTTCATCGGGCCTTCTCGAAGTGGGTCGGTTGACAAAGGGGGGCGGGGAACGGAATCGGTGCGCCGGCGCTAGCCACTGGCCACTGGGTCGGCGGCGTTGACAGCCGCCGGGGTGGCCGCGTCAATGGGGGCGTGACCGTTTTCCAGCCCCTCTATGTCGACCAGTCCGTCTTTCAAATACAGAACATAGTCAACATAGTCGTCCACGAGGCTATCGTGGGTCACGATCAGGAAGGTGACGTTCTGTTCGCGCACGACTTGCTGGAAGAGGCTGAGAATTTCCCGCGCCGTCGTGCTGTCCAACTCGCCGGTCGGTTCATCTGCCAGGATCAGTTTCGGGTCGTTGGCGAGTGCCCGCGCAATGGCCACGCGTTGCTGTTGCCCACCCGACAACTCAAAAGGACGGTGATCCATCCAGCGGGTCAGGCCGACCAGGTCCAGGCAATGCATGGTCTTTTCATGGCGTTCGCGGCCCTTGGCGCCGGACATGCGCAGGATCAACTCTACATTTTCAAACGCGGACAGGCTGGGCAGCAGGCCGAATGACTGAAAGATAAAGCCAACCTGCTCGCGACGCCAGCGGGTGAGTTGGCGTTCGTTCCAGGAGTGAATCTCCTCGCCGAAGATGCGAATCTTTCCTTCTGTCGGCGAGTCAAGGCCGCCGATGCAGTTGAGGAGAGTGGTCTTGCCGCTGCCGGAGCGTCCCTTCAGCGCAGCAAACGTGCCCTGCGCAATCTGCAGGTTGACACCCTTCAGCGCCGCCACTTCCAGGCTGCCCGTCTTATAGACGCGCCAGACATCTTCGGTTTCGATCGCCGTATTGGGGTAAGCGTTGTTTTCCATCTGCGTTCCAGTTTCCGATTATCAGTGACTTAACTCAGGTGAACAGCGCAGTGTGCTGGCCGCTATTCATTGTCATTGTCATTGTCACTGTCACTATCATTGTCATTGCGGCTTTTGCGGCGGAAGCGACTGAAGAAGCCGCCGATAGCGCCGGCCTGTTGGATACGTCTGGCCTGCGCTTGTTCCTGCGCGACAAGCTCCGGCGCCTCTGAGTTCTCATTCTCCACCGGCCGGATCAGAATGCCCTCATCGGTGATGTCGAGGAGTGCCCGACCGTGGATCGAGAACTGCTGCAGCACATCTTTCGGGATCTGCAGGCGTCCGGCGCTGTCCAGCACCACCAACTCCTCGAAATGCTCTTCCTGTTCCTCGATGATGCCGTCGCCGCCGCTGTTTAGCGCCCCTTCGTCGAAGCGTTCGACCGTGCGCATCTGGCGCCGCGTCTCGCTGGCGAGCATACCATCGCGGATGGCGACTACCCGGTCCACGTGGCGGGCGATGGTCGGGTCGTGGCTGACAATAATCGTTGTCAGGCCCAACTCTTCGTTGAGCGTGCGCAGCGTCGCGTAGATCGTCAGCGCCGTAGCCGTGTCCACTTCACCCGTCGGCTCGTCCGCCAGCAGAAGCGTTGGGTTGTTGGCCAGCGAGACGGCGATGGCAACGCGCTGCTGCTCACCACCGGACAGTTCTCGCATATGGTGTTTCATGCGCTCGCCCAGCCCAACCCTTTCCAACAGATCCTCGGCCCGGTTGCGTTTTTCGCGGCCCGCGAACCCCGCCAGCGTCATCGGCAACTCGACATTCTCGACCGCATTCAGATAGGGTACCAGGTTGCGCGCGCTCTGTTGCCACACAAAACCAACCTGTTCTCGCCGGTAGCGGTTGATCGCCCCTTCCGACATCTTCAGTAGATTGAAATCACCAACCCGCACCTGACCCGCCGTCGGTCTGTCCAACCCGCCTAAAATGTTCATCAGCGTGGACTTGCCGCTGCCGCTGACGCCAACGATCGCCATCAGTTCGCCAGGACGCACCGACAGATTCAAGCCCTGCAAAGCAACGACTTCCAGGTCGGCGATCTGATAGATTTTGACGAGACCGTCGCAGTGAATAAATGGGTCAGTCGTTGTCATCTCTTAGTTTCCAACACTCAGAACTACCATTCTGTCGCGTCGAACGCAGTTACCAAAAACTTAAAACTGACTACTAAAAACTGCAGTTCAAACCGTTTCGCCCAATTTGATCGCCTGGAATATCTTCATCCGCAACAGCAGTGTGATCAGAACACCCAGCGCCGCGACAAACAGAACGCCGAACAGCGCATACACACGCGTGATCGCCGGCCACGCAATCCCCACCAGATACGGCGGCGTCAGGTCCGCGGCCGTGTTCCCCACCTGCAAGTAGGGGATGAACTGGTTGCTCACCGATGTGCCCAACAGTGTTCCCGCTCCGATCCCTACCAGAATCAGAAAGGCCAACTCCCACGCCAGGAACATCGTCATCTGCCCCGAGGACAGACCGATCGAACGCAAGGTTCCCAGTTCAATGAAGCGGCGTCGGAATGAGAACAGCGTGTACAGCAGAAATCCCAGCACTGTCAACAGCGCCGCCGCCAGAAAGCCGACCGAAAGAACGCCGAACAGCCCCTGACGCTGCGGCTGTTTCTGTTCATCTGCAATCCGTTGCCGGGCCGAATAATGGTTGATCACGTTAATGTCGTACTGCCGCAACTCGCGGGCAAGGCCATCGTAGTCGGTGCCCGGGTCGGTGCGCACCAGCACATCGTAGGGGAACTGTCCACCCATCCGCTCGAACAGATGGTCGAGGTTGCCGACAACCAGCGGCCCGTCAGCATCCGGGTACCAGGTCGGGAAGTAGCGGAAATCACCTACGATCTGCATCTGCATCTCTGCCCGCAGCCCGTAGCGCGCCGCGCCCACCAGAATTGTATCACCGACTAGCAGATTGTGATCGAGCATGAATTCCCGGTGCAGCAGTACGCCCTCCGAGGCCAGGGCCAGCGAGTTCATCAGCGAGCCGAGCGACGCCGCCGCAAAATCCCGCCGCCAGTAGGCCGCCTTGGGGAAGTCGAGCCGGTCTATGCCGAAAACATGGGCATCCCGCCAGCGTCCATCCAGATGCACCCGCGCCTCGAAGCGCGCGAAGCGCGTCGCGGCCTTTACGTTGGGCACGCGCATGTGCTCCGAAACCGGCACAAATGTCCAGGAGGCCGACTCTACTTCACCGCCCGAACTGGACGACTCGCCGCCGCTGCCGGGAAAGGCGCCCGAATCGCTCGAAATCGGTGTGTCGCCCAACTCCGCCAGCCGCCCATCGGCCCCCACCCTGTAGTAAGCGCGGTCGAACAGGTGCCCGTCTAAGGTCTGTGCCAGCGATGTGGTGAACGCGGACAGGCTCAGCGTCAGCACCAACAGAACCATCGGCGCCGTATACATCCCCCGGTTACGCGCCAGATGGCGGCTGGCCAGCAGCACACCCACCCCGCCGCCCTTGGATGCAAACCAGGCGATAATGTTCATAAAGAACGGCAACACCCGCAGCGTCACAAGCGTCAGCGCGAAAATCGCCAACGCCGGTACCAGAAACAGCAGCGGATTCTGAAAAATCGTGTCATCCGTGACCGCGCCCGGCATGCTTATGCTGCCCTGTTCGCGCAGCAGATAAATGCCGTATGCGGACGGAATCAGCAACAGGATGTCCAGATAGGCGCGCTGCCACCAGGGCGGGCGCAAAGTGCGCGCCATCTCCATCTTGTACGTCACAATTGTATGACGCGCCGCGCTGAAAGAGGGCAACGTCTGTGCCAGAAAAGCAATCAATACCGCGCCGATACCGAACTGGAGCGTGGACTGGGTCAGAACCAACCGCAGATCCGATTCAATCGTGAAATCGAGGAAGCTGCGCGTCGAGCCGATCAGCTCGGCTACCGAGAAGCTGAGCGGCAGGCTGACCGCCAGCGCAAGGATGCCGAGACAGATGGCCTCCAGCCCGGAAATGCCCGCCACCTGCCCCACTGTCGCGCCGCGGCTGCGCAGAATCGCCACCTCGTTGCGTTGCCGGGCCACCGCCAGACCGACCACCAGGCCGATAAATGCCAGCAACAGACCGATGATCGGCACGCTGAATGCGTAAAGAAGTGTCGTCAGCAGACCGCTGGCACGCTGATAACGTCGCAGCGCATCCAGAGGGGAAATGCTCAACTGGCTGTTGGCCATCAGCGACGTAATCTTCTGCTCCGCCCTGCGCCCGCGCACCAATAGACGGCCTACATCGCTCGAGGTGACGTCCGAGCCGTCCATCACCAGGTACCACAAGCCCAGGTTCACGTCCTGCGGATAGATCGGCGCGACTCGATTGTGATAGCTCTGCTCTGGGATGACAAAAAGCGTTTCCAGCGTTGAAGGGTTGTAGAACCAGACATCGCTGTCAAGGTCCGCAGGCTCCCACACACCCGAAATCCGCACCGGCGTCTGGTAGCGCTGGCTGTCCCCATTTTCAGCGCGGATGCGGCGGAACAACATATACTCTTCGCCCACCTGCAGCCCGATCTCGTCCGCCAACTCCCGGTTCACGAGTACTTCGATCGCCTCCTCCGAATCGGACGGAGAAACCGCCGGGAAGGCGCCTTCGATGATGTTGATCGCTTCTTCAAAGCCGGAAATAAAACCCAGATTTACCCATTCCAGCGGGTCGGTCGTGTCCGCATACGCGACCTGTTCCGTGGGGAAAAGGCGGAAGTTGTCCGTCTTGAAATAGCGGATCGTCTTCTTATGCGGAATACCCAGTTCGCCGGACGCCTGCTTGCTGAGATAGGTGTCCAGCGGCGCGATATCTTCCCACTCCTGCGCGCCGTATGTGGAGCCCAAATAGCGGAACATATACGCGAACGGAGGGCGCGAGTAGGTATTATTGATGCCCGTTTCCGTCAACTCCTCCTGCAGCAGCCGGTAGTAAACCGCGTCCGCGTAAAGAGGGATGCTCATCACGAGCACGATCGAGGAAACCAGTCCCAAGACCAGGGCAAGAGCAAGCCATTGCTGGGCGAAGATACGTTTTATGGCGACAACGATAATCGCCGAGGTTCGCAAAAGATATTTCATAACTGCAGTGGATAGTGGCTGGCAGTCAGTGGTGTCCCGCCATCCAACCCCACGCTTCGCTCTCCGCTTTTATTGCCCGACCACTACCTGGCCCTCTTCCAGACCCTCTTCGATTTCGATCCGATCAGGGGTCTGGATGCCAACCTTCACATCCACCCGCCGCTGGATATCGCCGTCCTGAATGACGACAAACCGCCGCCCGTCAAAAACCCGGATCGCCTGCGGCGGCAGCCACAGGACAGAGTCCTTCTGTTCAAGCTGGACCCGCACCTGGACCAGGTCGCCCAGCTCAAAGCCGACTTCTTCCGCATCCTGCTCGATCGTGATGCGGGTCGACTTGTCCGGGTCGATCACTTCGCCGCTGCCGCCGCTGCCGAATGGGTAGGGCAGCCGCCGCACAATTCCGGTCAGAATCTCACCGGGGCGGCCGACAAGCGAGACCTCTACCGGCATCTCTTCGGCCAACTCATTCATCTGATCACTGATCAAATCGGCTTTGACCTCCAGGTCATGAATATCAGCGATCGAGACAACCGAATCAAACGCGTTCACCGGACGGCCCGCCGTCAGCGAGACGGAGAGCAACTTGCCGTCGAAGGGGGCGGTAATCGTGGAGTCGGCGATTGCGCTCTGCAACTTCTCAACCTGAAGATGCGCCCTGGCGACATCATTCACCAAAAGCGGATCAACGCCTTCGTTCAGTTGCTCCAGCGCGATTTCAGCCAATTCGACCTGCTTGCCCTGGACCGATATCGCGATACTATTATCCGACTGTTCGGTTCGTAGATTTCTCAAATTCAGCATGGCAATGTCCAGGCTGATCTGCGCTCTGCGGATCTGAAACTCGAGGCTCCTCTCCGCCTGGTACAGCCGCGATTGGGCCCGCTCCAGGTTCAACTGGGTGGAGGTCAACTCTCGCTCCAGGTCGTCGATCTCCAGGTCCGCGATGATCTGGCCGGCCGTGACGAGGTCGTTGCGCTTGGCGTAGACATTGCGAATACGGCCGCCTGTGCGGAAGAATAACGCCTCCTCGATCACCGGCGCCACCCGACCACTGAAGGTCCGCTCGCGCATAATCTCCCCCACCTTTACCGAATATGTCGGCTTGACCGGCACCACCGAAGTGGGGATGGGGGTCGGCGTAGGTTCATTGGCCGAGATCTGGGCGCTGCGGCCCGCCGGCAGCAGCGCGCAGCCGGTCAACACGAAACTGAGCGCAACAGCGAGGAATGCGCGTCCAAACAGCGGATTCGTCCGTTGCCTGCGCGCCCGGCTCCCAATGCCCAAACATCCAATGTCCAAACACCCAAGGTTCAAACACCCAATGTCCAAACATTGCGGCAGCGCCGCCCGCATCCTGCGGTTCAGACGCTTGACAAAAGGCAAACGGGCAGCGTATTTGACTGCCCGCACGCACAAAAGCCGGGATTCCATTCGAAGGGAAGGCAGACAGTTCATGGGATCTTTATTTCTTTTCCGATACACTGGATATGTTCCAATTGCAGAAATGGGAACGTAAATGGCGCAAAGGGATTCATGTGCCTGGCAGCAGACATGCCCTCCCGTCCCACAACTGATTCTGGAATGACGACGGCAGCGGGAACGAAAAGCAGACCAATGTGCAATTTTATGGTATATGACACAAATACAACGATTCCCAGAGAATTATAACCGTTGAACCCCAAACTACCAAACCGAGTTCGTTGATAGGCGTATCCTATCCTCACAGCGACCAGCGGCTTTGCTGACGACTGGCCACCGGCCCAACTACCCCACACAACTACATTGAACGATAGCGTTCCCCGGTGTGATAGGATAAAATTTCTATCCACGTGGCGCCCGGCCACATCGTGCCTGAACATGCGGCGCCCGCGCAACGCCATCCACCCGCAGAATGACCGACTTCCCGCGTCCCCGCTTGCAGGGGCGTATCGAACACCGTCTTTGCCAGACTCCGGAGGAAACAAACTATGTCCCGCTTATCATCGCCCGCAAATAGCGAAGCGGCCGCGCAAGCAACATCTGACAAGCCCAATGTAATCGTCTTCTTCACTGATCAGCAGCGCTGGGACTCAACCGGCGTGCATGGCAACCCGCTCGACCTGACACCCAATTTCGACCGCATGGCCCGGCAGGGCACGCACCTGCACACCACCGTCACCTGCCAGCCCGTCTGTGGGCCGGCCCGTTCCTGTCTGCAGACCGGCATGTACGCCACCACCACCGGCTGCTTTCGCAACGCCATTCCTCTGCCGCAGGATGCCCGCACGCTCGCCCACTTCTTCGGGGAAGGGGGCTACGATACAGGCTATATCGGCAAGTGGCACCTGGCGGACCGGGGGGTCGCCGGGCCTGTGCCGGAGGCCAGCCGCGGCGGCTACCAGAGCTGGCTGGCCTCCAACGCGCTGGAGTTTACCTCGGACGCCTACGATACCGTCATGTATGACAACGATTGTGAGGCCGTCAGGCTGCCCGGCTATCGCGTGGACGCCCTGACCGACGCAGCCATCCGCTACATTGACGACCACCAGCAGGACCCGTTCTTCCTCTTCCTATCCTATATCGAGCCGCATCATCAGAACCATATTGACGACTATCCCCCGCCCGACGGCTACCGCGAACGGTACGCCGGCCGCTGGACGCCGCCCGACCTGCTCGCCCTCGGCGGCTCTTCCCAGCAGCATCTGGGCGGCTACTGGGGCATGATCAAACGGCTGGATGAGGCCTTGGGCCGCCTGTTCGACGCCCTCAAGAGCCTGGGTCTGGACGAGAACACGATCGTCCTCTACACCACCGATCACGGCTGCCATTTCAAGACGCGCAACGACGAATACAAACGCTCCTGCCACGAAGCGTCGGTGCGTCTGCCCACCGCAGTCACAGGACCCGGCTTCATCGGCGGCGGCGAAGTGCGGGAGATCGTCAGCCTGCTGGATCTGCCGCCGACACTGCTCGACGCAGCCGGCCTGGACGTGCCGGAGCAGATGCAGGGCCGTTCAGCCATGCCGCTTGTCAGCCGCCAGTCGTCGGACTGGCCGCAGGATGCTTTGATTCAGATAAGTGAATCCCAGGTGGGGCGCGCCGTGCGCACGCAGCGTTGGAAATACTGCGTCACCGCGCCGGACAAGGATGGTAGGCGGGAGGCCAGTTCTGACCGCTATGTGGAGCAGTATCTGTACGACCTGCAAGCGGATCCATACGAGCTGACCAATCTCGTCGGCCTCGAGTCCCATCGTCAGACTGCCGACGTGATGCGTGATCGGCTGCTCCGTCTTATGGTCGAAGCAGGGGAAGCGCCGGCCGCGATAGAACCGGCCCAGCCGGTGCCAAGCCGGCAACGGATTGTGACGGAAGAGGAGGCTTTTTCCTAGAGGGAGTTACCTGCTGCCAACCGCTGGTTGCGGCAGTCTCAATCGATATCAACCCGGCCGCGTTGGCTGCCGGGTTTTTCTTTCTGCCGCGCCGCATCCGCCTCGCAGCGCGCCAGCGCGGCGTCGACCAGCGCCCGGCAAGCCAGCAGACCCTCCCGCCGCGCCGCGTAGGCGTGCGTCCAGAAGTCCGGCGGCAGACCGAGATCGTTGTTCTGCAACTCTTCGCACAGGCCGGCCATCCCTTCCAGCAGCCAGGAGGAAAAGGTAAAGGCGTCCGTGCGCTCTGCGCGCGGCTGGCGCGGCGGCGGCCCCGTTTGCGGCTTGGCTCCCTCGGAACCCGCCCCGTTCTGGTCACTGTCGCCGCTGATTGGAATCGAGCCGTTTTCGGCCATGGTTGCATCCCTGCCTCAGCGCGCCCCGTCGAGTCGAAACTGTCGCACACCCCTTTTTGGCCACCCGCGGCGGCTGAAAAGGGGCGCATTGTACTTGGTCACCGATGCCGGTTTGCGCCGGTCGCGTCTCCGCGCCGCTACAGCTTATTATACCGGCTCATTCATGATCAGCGTGCGCATAACCCGGTAGTCGTGGCCGCCGAAGCGGTACTTGTACTCCTCATCGCCCTGCAGAAAGTCGAATACCTCGATGCCGCGCGCGATCGCATGTTGGATGACATAGCCCAGCAACACCCAGCCGGGGCTGTACACCGCCCACTTTTCAGTATCATAGCCGGAATTGTAGAGCAACAACTCCTTCTTATATTCGAATGCCAGCAGCGCGGCCGCCTTTTCGCCGTTCAAAGACAGAAAACTGAGATGGAGATAACCCGTTTCGAGCATGCGGCCGGCCATAACGCGGAAAAATCGCTCCATGTGCGGCGTCATGAACGTCTCTTTGTCCGGGCGGCTCATGCGCTGTAAACGCAGGAACTCATCCATCGCCCCCTGCAACTCGTCCATCGACTGGATCAACGTAAAGTCGACCTCCAGCTCCCGTTCCACCCGGCGCTGTTTGCGGCGAATCTCATGGCGCTGCTTCTTGTCGATCTGCATGAGATAGTTTTCATAGCGGGCCGGGAGATGCACATGCGGCGCCACATCCTCCTGATCGACCTCCACCCGCAAACCCGCGTTCCGGAAAATCGAAGGCAGCACCTTGTAGCTCAGACTGTCCTCCGGCAGATTGCACAGGTCCAGATAGTCCCACGCCGGCGCCTCCTCGCTCTGCAGCCAGTCCAGCAAACAGTAATAGACCTGCTCCTCCCAGCCTGAGGCGATCACTACGTCCAGAAAGTCGCTCACCTCCACACAGCCCACCAGCTTCAGGCTGCGCTTCCCTGCCCATTTGCCCTGTTTATGCTCACTCAAATAGAACGGCGCAATCCCCACCAACTCGGACGATCCGGGCGTGGCGCGTGAAGGGTCACCGGAATCTTCTTCCCCTCCCTCCACTTCGTTCTCTTCTCGGTAAAAGGCCAGGATCCACAGTTCCCCCGCCCCCAACTGCTGCCACCACACCGACTGCCATTCATGCGTCAGGAAAAAGGTATCATAGCGGCTGCGGGCCAGCAGACCGTTCCACTCCGACGCCAGCGCGCTGAAACCATTGGGATAGGCGGTTGGACCATAGATGGTGACGTCAAGTGTACAAGGAGGGACTGCATCTCGGCTCGTTTTCTCCGCAGACGCCTCGCCCTCCGCGGCAACGCCGACTGTGTGGTGGCCGTCGCGCCGCAACCGGCGCACTACTGCAGGCCCGTCGGGCGCCAGGGAAGTAGTGGTAAGCATAAGCTCCTCTATCTGCTTGTCTGAACCGTAATTGTTGGTATTTTGGGACAGCTATAACGCGTGCATTCCACTACAAATAACGTAGTGAGCACAGCCATTCTAGTCCAATTGGTAGGGATTCGACAAACCTCAGTGACCGGCGAAGTGACCGGAAACGGGCTGCCTGTCTTTACGGCGGAGTGCGTACGTTCCCGCGAAAACGCAGATAACCAATGGCGACGAGAACGATCAGGAGCAGGAAAAGGAAGGTCTGCCCCTGCGCGGTCTGGGAGATGCGGATGAAACGCTGCCACACAGTCACGTCCACAACCTGCGTTGGAGGGGCCGATGGGCTGGACTTCTTGATGATGGATGAAGGAGTTGACACGCCCACCGCGATCATCGTGCCGCGTGCAGCCGGCGTCGCGCCCGCTGCCGGCGTCTGTGTACCGGGTCCGGGCTGCGCGACCGCGCTCTCGTCCTGCGGCGAAGACGTTGCCACAGGGGGCGGCGCGGTTGGCTGCTGAGCACTGGCCGCGCCCCCGCCCGGCGCAGCCGCATTCCCCGAGCAGACCTGCACCTGCACATCGTCCAGGGACATCCACGTGCGTTGGCCGTTGCCGTCGTTGTAAACATTGAAGTAGAGATAGTACGACCCGCCCAGGTAGCGAGTCAGATCGACCGTCTCCGTTGCCCAGGTAGCGCTTTCCGCACGGCTTCGATAAAGGATCGCCTCGGTCGCCAGCGACGATGTCAACAGGATCAGCTCCTGGCGGTCCGACGCCAATGACGGGATGATCGTCGCCGCTTCCTGACTGCGCGAGAGATGGCTAAATCTCAACGACGCGCTCCCCGCGCCCGCCGGCAATTGGATCAACTGCCGCACCGAGGAATAGGAGAGGATATTTTGCGTGCCGCTTCCCGGCGGGTTGCCCAGTCGTAATGACCACGAGCCCCCCGACGACTGGTTGGAGAGCACCGGTGGGACCGCCGATTCGCCCGTGGACCAGTTCAGCTGGCCGTCCAGCGCGTATTCAAAGCCGCCGTTACTTAGCGTGTCGCTCACGACACAGCCGCCCGGCGCAGGCGTCGCAACAGGTTGCGGCGTCGCACCGGGCTGGGGCGCCGCCGCGGTCGCTGACGGCGTCACAAACGGCGTCGCGTCCGGTTCACATGCCAGCAGGCTGACATCGTCCAGATAGAGTGCTGTACGGCCGCCGCTGCCGTCGTTATGCACACCGAACTCGATGCGCAGCGTACGCCCGCGCAAGTGGGTCAAATCGATCTGCGCGAACTGCCACGACTGCTCGTTGGAGAGCCGCGACCACGGCTGCGCCAGGCGCACACCGGTGGTCGCTTCGAAGATGTTCAGCAGCTGCATGTCGCTGCCGGGCGCATTCTCGTGGCTCGCCCAGTAGTGGAAGCTGAGCGTGAAATGCTGGGCCGAGTCGGGCAGTGCGATGTCCTGGTAGAGGCTGTCGCTGCCGTCCAGGTTGGCGCTGTCCACGATCCCCAGCCGCAAAGAGCGATCACCCGCATAGGCCCTCGCCGTCGAATAGCCCGGCGGCACCGTCGTGCCCGCCAGACCCCAGTGCAGGTCGGTCACCTCAAATCCGCCGTTGATGACCAGTTCGCTGCAGCCGTCGGGCGAGAGATGGGCCGCGCTGAGGTCATCATCAGAAGAGGGCGTTGCCTCCTGCGCCCTCGTCGTCGTCGTTCCCTGCCACAGCAGCAGCGCAACCGCCAGCAGCGCGCAGAGAGAGAGAATCGCCTTTGTTCCCCGCTCCTTATTCATCACGCCTCGCATCCTCTCCACCTGAAAATCGTCCTGCCGCGGCACGTAGGCCTCTCTTGTTGCCGAAAGGATCCCAATTGTAGCATGTGCCGTAGATCATGGGCAATGGCAGCGCGGCGGCGGGTGCATCCCAAAAAATAGTGTCGTTTCGTAGCGCCCTCCTTCGCCGCCCCAGAAAATCCCAACCTCTCAGCCACAGTCAAAACGCGACCCTGCCTGAGACGAGCGGCGTTGTCTCTTGCTCCTTCCCTTAGTATATGGGCGGTCGGCCGCAAGCGGCCTCCCTTGTGCAGGGGCTGCGCCCCCGCAACGCCCCGCCCTGTCTCGCCACCGTGTGTATTCTTCCCCAGCATTGAGTCTAGCCAACAGTGTCTACCCCCCACATGCTGTCTCGCGCCCACCCCGCCTTCCCCCTCAAAGGTCCTGTAGGGGCAGGCCTTGTGCCTGCCCTGTGCCCCCTAATCAACGGACCCCCCGGCAAAGGCCAGGCCTGACGTCTGCCCTACGTCTCTCCAAGTCCTGTAGACAATTCCAGCCAAAGCCAGCATATTCCCCCGCCAGACTGTTCCCACCCCAAAATAGGGGATGCACCCGACCTGACGGCCCAAATGTAATACAAGATTTGCTTGAAATCCGGTGCTTCAGTGACCGGTACCCAAAAACCGGTCCAGGTAAAATGTTAGTATTGGGCTGTAGCAAGGAGGAAGGATGGCCAAGAGGAGACATACGCCGGAGCAGGTGATCAACAAGCTCAGAGAGGCTGAGGTGGCGATAGCCGAGGGCAGCACAGCTCTCTGGGCTGTGCCGGCCGCCAGCGCCTGAGGCCCTCTTGCCTGCCGACCCTGTCCCCGTGCTTGTCGGAACTCACATAACGGGTGATACAAGCATCAGGGGCAGGTCAGTTTTCGAACCAGGTCGCTTTCTTTTTCCCATGTGCGGCTTACTGGCGTATGCGCGTCCATTCCGTTCTGGCGGTCTTCTTCCTCACGGCTGCGGGGAGCGTATCAGCGACGATACAGGCTTCCAACTGCGTGCGGAGCGCCTCACCATCCAGCCCACCATGCGAGGCGATCATCACAATCTGCGTGCGGGGCGGCTCATCGCCCCATTCATCGGCCAGCGTCAGGCTGGCGCGTTTGCCCACCATCTGCAGAATCATCCTGTTGTCCGGCATATCATGGAGCTGAATCACACCCTTAGCGCGGTAGACGGTATTGGGCAGTTCCTCGAACATCCCACGTAGTGCTTTCAGCGACAGCGGTTTATCCGTCGTCCAACTCCAGGTGCTGAATACCAGCGTATGGTCGGTATGTTCATGGAGGTGATTTTCGGCCTCATCGTGGTCATGGTGATGCCCGCCATCATGATCGTGATCGTATTCCTCATCCACGCCATGCACATGCACATCGCGCTCGGCACGCCCATGCAGGCGTTCCGGTGCATACGTGCCCACACCCAGCACCAGTTCCAGCGGCACCTGTCCGTACGTCGCTTCCAGAATGCGCGCTTCCGGCACAGCGCGTCGAATCAGATCGGTCTTGATGTCCACTACGTTGAGAAACACCTTTCTCATCTTCATTCTCGGCACAACGCGTCGCATCAGATCGGTCTTAATGTCTTCCAGTTCCTCTGCCGTGACCAGATCGACTTTGTTCAGTACCATGATGTCCGCGACCGCGATCTGATCCAGCGCCAGGCCCAGGTTTTCTTCGTCCAGTGTCAGGATATGATCGGCATCCACGACGACCAGAATGCTGTCGAGCCGCACCAACGGTTTGATTTCAGGCACCAGGAAGGCATTGGCGACAGCGATAGGATCGGAAACACCGCTGGTCTCGATGATGATGTATTCCGGGGGATCCTCCCGCCGCAGCAGTTTGAGGGTTTCCTTCAGCAAGTCGCCGCGAATCGTGCAGCAAATGCAGCCGTTCGACAGATTGACCGTGTCGCCTTCGACACCCGCGACTAACTGGGTGTCAATGTTAATCGCGCCAAAGTCGTTCACCAGCACCCCGATCTTCAGACCGTGATTGCCGTGCAGGATGTGGTTAAGCATTGTGGTTTTGCCTGCGCCGAGAAAGCCGCTGAGAACAGTTACTGGTACCGGGAAATGATGGTTCTCCATATCAGGAGTTCCTTCTTAATCGTGATCTATGATCTGCCGGGCAGCCGCTGGCGCAGCCATTCAATGACGGTGCGCGTGATATATTCCCGTTCTGATTTCGGGGCATTGACTGCCAGAGAGGTTTCCATGCGCTGGATGTAATCCCGTACCGATTGAAGCTGTACCGCATTCACCAGATCGACTTTATTCAAGATGACGATATCCGCCATGCCGACCTGACAGATGGACAGAGCCTCATAGCGCCGGTCCAAGCTCAGGATCTGTTCGGCATCCATCACGGTCAGGATGCTGTCAATCTGCACGCACTGGATCGCCCGAAACGTAAGCGCGACTTCGAAACGTGCCCTTGCGGCCAATAATCAAACACTCGTCGTCTGTGTTTGGAAGCGAATAAGACCCTACAATGCCATTGGAACCATAGACTGGAACGGTCCCATCTGTACGGGCTTTGGCAGGTAGTGAGTCACCCTATGCAAAGCGGCAGATTGACTTGACTCGCTGCACCTCCCAATGCACGGGCATGTCCCCCAGCCACTCAACACCCGAAGCTCGGTAGGTGGGATAGCGTTTGTGTTTTGCCATCAACGCCGCCATGCCAATCTGCTATCGTATTACTCTTGCCAGCCAAAGCCCAGCTGCAGGCCAGTGCAGGTCGAAAGTTTCGTCCGCCAGAATGCTGTCGTACACAGGACCCAGAAAGGATTGCACGCGGCTGCCGACTTCCTCGAAGACGTCGGGCGGGGCGTGCAACAATTCCTCCCGGCGGCCATAGTCCTGCCACCACTCTTGCTGTATCGAGTTTGCGTAGAATGCCGGCGAAAGAGCTTCAGGCATCTCTGCGGGAAGGTGGGTACCGCGCCGCTCGAAACAATGGGCGACGGCCTGTTGCAGTTCGGCTCCGTCAAAGTCGAAGTTTTCGGACAACGCCCAGATGTCGTAAAAGTCCTTCATCCGGCTGTTTCTACTTCCCAACTGCACCATAGCCTCAAATTTCTCGGCAATGGTGGTCACCTGCGGATAGGCCTGAAGGAGGGGCGCGGGAACACCGTCTATCAGGGTAGGCAGTTGAGCCTCCTCCGGCCCGGGCGTCACGACGTCGCCGAAGCCGAAGTCAACCCGCACGGGAATCTCAGCCCTGCCCAGAAGGGCAACAAGCCTGGCCTGTTGGCCGCCGTACCTCTGATTGTCCCGGGTCGGCGAGACCTGGAGAGTTTCGAGATCAAAGATCAGTCCGTCTTCAGGGCAGGGCACCTTGCAGATCGTTGTCATCATTCTGCGAACGGCCTCTTCATCGTTCTCCCCGGTCGTCAGCAGGTCGATGTCACGTGTAGCCCGGTGGGGTTCCTCCATCCATATAGCCAGGAGAGTAGCCCCTTTCAGGATGCATCGCTCCTCGGACTTACCTAAACGGTAGAGGAACCGCTCGCAGGCGTAGCGGACAAGGAGCAATCCAAATTGAGTCCTATCACTTTCTACCCTATTAAGCAGACGCGCCTTAACGGAGGCAGAGACGTTTGATATCACAGAATTCCTGAGTCCAGTATGGCTCTGAGGCTGCGCGAGGGCAACTCCTCCAGCGTACGCCTCAGAGCCGCCGTGGTCACCTTCCCGTCCTGCAGCGCCTCCCGCAGCGCCTCCAGCGCCGCCTCTCTCCCGATCAAACGCTGGAACCGGAAACAGTCGACAACGGAGCGGGCCGGTGACGTGATGCGAGCCGGCACGCCTTCGAATTTCATCTCCTGGACGCCACAGGTCCAGGCCGCGCCGCTGAAGCGGATCAGACGAACCCCCATATCAGTCAGCACAGGTGGCTTTGCCTTGTATGGAATGGCGATCCAGACCTGGTGCGGAAGCTGTGTGCCGATGTCGTACACCTGTAGCGCCGAAAGAAGGCAGACGATGGCGTTGGGAACGCGGGCACAGACGAAGGCCATCGAGTAATTTTCGGTAAGCTCTGCGGCGGCAAGACGGTAGAGGCCCCAGCCGACGCGCTCGACAGCTTCGTCCCTCTCTAGTTTTCGCAGCCTGTGGTAGGGGATTCCCAGCGGCACCAGTTGGCTGGGGCGGAAGAAGTTGCCGATGCCGGCGTCGTGAAGGATCTCTTCACTGAGTTCAACGGTCACTGCGCGCCACTCCTTTCGGCCGCCCTGTGATGGCAAGAGTCGCTATTGTATAGGACCGCAATATCGTTGTCAATTTAGGTCGGTATAGTAATACAACATACCGACCTTTTTTAATTGTATGATGCAGGAATCACTGTGCAGATGCCGGGGCCGTCACTTCATCCAGCATCCGAACGATTTCCTCTTCAATCTCCCGGATGTCGCGATCGATCTCTTCCAGCGCACGCGGCGGGTCATAGCGGTAGAAGTAACGGTTCAAACTGATCTCGTAGCCAACGACGCCCACCTGCCCATCCCCGGCGTCGCGCTTGGACTCATCGATCAAGGCGTCCGGGAGGTGGGGCGCGGCCTCATGTTGGAAGAATGTATTCACATCCTCGGCCAACGGCACGCGCTCTGTGTCGCGCAGGTCAGGGTCCGGCTCCGGGTTGCCGCCCCGCTTGCGGCAGATGGCCGCGGTTTCGTCGCGCTCGGAAAGTGCGAACAGGACCGCTTTCCTTACCGGGGCGGACAGCTTGAGTCCGGCAGCCTTGACTGCGCGGTCGAGCACTTCCTCGAAGTCGGCCCTGTCGTGCATCTTCGTGTCCGGCAGGTTTTCCAGCAGATCGATTATCTCTTCCGGAAGCCTTCGGCCCTGCGTTTCCGCCTCAACAGCTGCCTGGCCGCGCTTCCTTGACCTGGCCCGCTATCCAGACGTCGTTGGTCGGAATCGGTCAGCCCTTCGACCTCAACGCGGCCGCTATCCTGGAATAACGGTCTGCGGTGACCGGTCCCACCTCTACGAAGGACGAGTAGGGGCTGTCGAGAAATGAGCGCAGGTCGGCGGCATTCCGCTCGAAGTGAGTGCCTCGCCGAAAGTCGTACATCAGTTCGCCGACCACGATAGCGGAGAACAGGACCTCCTCGGCCCTCCGCACCAATCCCGCAACCTCCCCGTGTCCCCGCATGAGCAGAGAGTAGGCGTTGGAGTCCAGCAGAACCTTCATCTCCAAGCCGCCTCGTCAATGGTCTCGAACTCCTCGAGCGCGGCCTCCATCTCATCCGCATCCGCCTGGGTCCAGCTCCCTATCAGCCGGTCGAATGAATCACCCACAGTATCCGCCTGACCTGAACCTTCTGCCAGCCCGGCTCCTCTCCGCAGCAGCCTGAGCGCGGTCTGGTTCAGAGAGAGTCCCTCCCGTTTTGCCAGGCGGCGCAGGCAGGCGCTCAGCTCGTCGTCAAGTCCTCTGACCGTGATCTGGTTCAAGGGCGTTGCCTCCTCTGATGCATAACTGCCTCTTTATGCACCATTCTATGCTGCACCCCCAAATGGTCAAGCCTGACACATGCCTGCTCTATAAGGTGACGGTCATCGACGCAGACCTGGAAACTGACCCCCGGCCGGTACCTGATTCAGATAGGGACTATCCCTGACCGCCCTTGGTCAACACTCTTATAGCCGTCCTCCTTGCCTCCCGCCGAATTTCCGCGGTCAGGTTACACGTCAGCCACCCCCAACACGTTTCCCGCATTTACACAGCGCCGGATCACGGTTACAATACAAATATTACTGACATGCACAAGCGGAAATTCATCCCCTTGGAGAGAGAGACCAGTTTGATCGAGGAAAAAAATGTAACAGCAGAGGAGCCAGACGCCGCGGAAAACGAAGCGGAAAGCCAGCCCGATGACGAGCCCGAAAAAGAAGCCCCCCAGCGCCCTACCTATCTCTTCCTGATTCGCCACGGTGAAAACGAATGGACCGAACGGGGCGCGCTGGCCGGACGAACACCCGCAGTGTCTCTGAACGAAAAGGGAAAGGAGCAGGCCCATCAGGTTGCCGAGCGTCTCAAGGTTCAGCCCATCACCGCCGTCTACTCCAGCCCGCTCCTGCGCTGCCTGGAGTCGGCCCAACCGCTGGCCGCGGCCTTGAACCTGTCCATCTCCGTCGAGCCGGGCGTCCTCGAGGTCGATTACGGCGAATGGCGCGGCGGCGAGTTGAAGGAGTTGAGCAAACGACCGGAGTGGCAACTGGTGCAGATTTTCCCGGGCGGCTTCCGTTTTCCAGGCGGAGAAACGTTGCGAGAGGTGCAGAATCGCGTCATTACTACCCTGGAACGTATCCGCACAGAGCACGCAGGTGAAGTCGTCGCCGTCTATGCCCACGGCGATGTCCTGCGCACGACCCTGGCTTACTATCTGGGCACGCCGCTCGATCTCTTCCAGCGCATTCAGATCAGCACCGCATCGATCAGCGTCGTCGCCTTCCATCGTTTTGGACCAAGCATCCTGGCCATGAATGACAGCGACGGTTTCCCTGTGATAAAGTTAGAGTAAGGAATCCGAACGCAATCTGATGCCAACACGGCGCCCTGGCTGCACTTTGGGACTACAGGCATCCCGCTCGCGCATACCTTATACGCCAGCAACCGCACCAGTCACGGATCATTAGCCACCGGCACATGGAATCACAGTTTAACTTCGACTTCAATCCAGTTAGCGCGATCGTTGCCGACGCCGTCGGGCGCCCCGGTCAACGTACATTCTTTCTACAGGCCCGCCAGGGCGCCGATATGGCCACCCTGATCATGGAAAAGGAGCAGGTGGCCGCTCTCGCGACCTCGATTCTGCAACTATTGGAGGAATTGGAAAAGGAACGCGCCGACCTGCCGGCCGTCGAGGAAGAGCCCGCCGCACCCAGTCTGCGCGAACCGCTGGAGCCGGCCTTTCGCGTCGGACAACTCGGGCTGGGCTATGATGAACGACAGGACCTGATGGTCCTGATCGCGCAGGCTGTACCGGAGGTCGACGAAGAAGAGCAGGACCTGCCTGCAGATCCTGTCAGTTCCGAAACGGTCGAAGACGAGGACAACGACCCAAAGGCCCGTTTCTATGCAACGCGGGCGCAGATGCGCTCCTTGAGTGAACATGCCCTGCAGGTTGTCGCTGCCGGCCGGCCGGACTGCCCCCTGTGCGGGCGCGTTATCGAGCCGGAGGGCCACTTCTGCCCGCGCACGAACGGCCACGCATTTCCGCTGTCATTGTAGCCTTGCCGCACCCCGCAGCGCGCCCTCCGCGGCGCGACACGGCGAACTGTACCACCACAAACCACCGGCCTGCCGCTATGACGGACGATGACAAGACGATCGAACAACAGAAGCACAGCGTAGACGACAGCCGTGTCGTGGACCAAAGCACGCGCGGCGAGCGCTCGACCGCGACTGCCGCCGGCGAGATATTGAACGCGCTGGCAGAAGGCAAAATCGAAGAGAAAGGACTGCTGCCATACAGCTCCAACTACACCTTTCTCACAACCGTTCATCACCACCAACACGAGATTCCGGCCGTCTACAAGCCGCGCCGTGGCGAGAATCCACTCTGGGATTTCACGCCGGGCACCCTTTGCCAGCGCGAGACCGCCGCCTTTGTCGTCAGCGAAGCCCTCGGCTGGAGCCTTGTGCCCCCCACCGTCCTGCGCGACGGGCCGCGCGGGCCGGGCAGCATCCAGTTCTTCATCGAGTGTGATCCGGAAATACACTACTTCAATATGCGCGAGGATGCCCGCTACGCCCCCGCCCTGCGCCGTCTGACCCTGTTCGACTATCTCATCAACAACGCCGACCGCAAGGCCGGCCACTGTCTTTACGGATATCTTCGTCGATTTTCTATTGCCGGCGGGTGGGGTGAACCGGCGCGTGCCCACATGTGGGCCATCGACCACGGCATCTGCTTCCACCATCAATACAAGCTGCGTACCGTTATCTGGGAGTTCGCCGGCGAACCCATCGAAGAGCGGCTGCTCGCTGACCTGGAGTCGCTGCAGCGTCTCGTTGACACCGGCCCAGTGCACAGCACCCTGGACCTGCTTCTCAGCGCTCCCGAACTGGATGCCCTGCG
This sequence comes from Caldilineaceae bacterium, assembly GCA_963662575.1. Classification (GTDB taxonomy): domain Bacteria; phylum Chloroflexota; class Anaerolineae; order Caldilineales; family Caldilineaceae; genus Bin5. Next base: position 1,028,189 of record OY759723.1, on the reverse strand, counting down.
CCGCCGCATCCGTGAGCTGCTCACCGAGCGCGTCTACCCCCAGCCGCCCGCCCACCAGCGCAACTATCCCTGGCCGCCCATCTGACCGCCGCGGCCGGTTACCCGTTACCAGTGGCCAGCGAAGACCACTAGCCACTGACCACTGACCACTGGTCATTGGACACAGATTATGAAAGCCGTAGTCATGGCCGGCGGTGAAGGCTCCCGCCTGCGCCCCCTGACAATTGGGCGTCCCAAGCCGATGGTCCCCCTGGTCGACAAACCGGTCCTCGGCCATATTCTCGAGTTGCTCAAATATCACGGCATCACCGAGATCGTCATTACCCTCCAGTACATGCCCTCCGTAATCCAGGACTTTTACGGCGATGGCAGCGGTCTCGGCCTCAATATCACCTATGTCGTAGAGGAGATGCCGCTCGGCACCGCCGGTGGTGTCAAGAACGCCGCCTCCCATCTCAACGACACCTTTCTCGTCATCAGCGGCGACGCCCTGACCGACTTCAACCTCCAGGCCGCCGTCCAACACCACGCCACCGTCGGCGCGCTCGCCACACTCGCCGTCTATGCTGTTCCCAACCCCCTCGAGTATGGCGCAGTCGTCAGCGACGAGAGCGGCCGTATCACCCAGTTCCTCGAAAAGCCGGATTGGAGCACCGTCCGCTCCGACAGGGTGAACACAGGCATCTATGTGCTCGAACCGGCGGTTCTGGACCATATCCCCGACGATGTCGCCTACGACTTTTCCACCGAGCTCTTCCCCGATCTCCTGCAACGCGGCGAGCGCCTGCAAGCCTACGTGGCCGAGGGTTACTGGTGTGATGTCGGCACAATCAACGAGTACATGCGCGCCAACGCCGACCTCATCAGCGGCAAAGTCTGGCTGCCCCGTCCGCTCGGTGATACTGCCCCAGGGGAGGCCGCCGAACTAGCCAAAGCGGCGACCGATGACGGCCGTGACGCCCCCATGCTTGCCGGCGCACGCCAACGCGGCGAGCTGATCCTGGGCGCCGATGTGGAAATCGCCGCCAGTGCGCGTATTGACGGGCCGGTCTATCTCGGCAACGGCGTCAAAGTCAAGGAGGGCGTGACGATCCAGGGGCCGTGCATAGTCCGCGATTACACCATCGTCGACCGCTATAGCCGCCTGGAGCACTGTGTCGTCTGGCGCAACACCTACATCGGCGAGACCTGCGAACTATTGGGGGCGATCGTCTGCCGTCAATGCAGTCTCAAGAACGGCACTATCGCCTATGAGGACGTCGTCATCGGCGACAACTGCGTGCTGGACGAGAACTGTGTTGTCCATCCCGACGTGAAACTGTGGCCGAATAAGCGCATCGAGCCCGGCGCAGTCGTGCGTGAGAGCATCATCTGGGGCAGTCGCGGCCGCCGCTCTCTTTTCGGCGCAGCCGGCGTCAACGGCGTCGTCAATGTCGATCTTACGCCTGAATTCGCCGCCAAGCTCGGCAGCAGCCTCGGCGCCAACCTCCCGCGCGGCAGTTACGTCGCCACCAACCGCGACTCTCACCGCAGTTCCCGCATGTTGATTCGCGCCCTCATGAGCGGTCTGTCCAGCGCCGGCGTCGACGTCTGGGACCTCGGCGAAGTGCCCGTGCCCGTCGCCCGCCATTTCGTCCGCACGCACCCCTCTGCCGCCGCCGGCGTCCACTTCCAACTCAGCCCTCTCGACCAACGCGTCGTCGATATCCGTTTCATGAACAGCCGCGGCCTCGATCAGAGCCGGGCCACCGAACGCACCGTCGAACGCAGCTTCTCTCGCGAAGACTTCCGCCGCGCCTTCCTCGACGAAGTCGGACAGATCGAATATCCCGCCGACCCCACCGAAAGCTATATCGAGAGCTTTCTCGCCTGCGTTGACAGTGACCGCATCCGTGCAACGGTCACCCAGATCCATCCCCAAATCGTTGTCGACACCTCCCACGGCCTCAGCGGCGACACCCTGTCGACCATTCTCAATCGCCTCGATGTCGACTATCTGCCGCTGAATGGACCAAAACTGGGCGCCTTGCGCGATCAGTTCCGCCATCAACTCCAGCATATGGCCAAAATAATGGGCGTCCTCGATGCCGGTGTCGGCGTCAAACTAGATGTGGGCGGCGAGAGGATCTTTCTGATTGATGAGACAGGCGCTGTGCTGGACGATCTGACCGCGGCGTTACTGCTGTTGGAGTTGGCCATGTACGCCAATCCCGGCGCCAAGGTCGTGCTGCCGGCGGTTCTGCCGCGGGCATTCGAAACCGTCGTGAACCGGTATGGCGGCCAGATTGTCTATACCCAGAACGATCTGCGGGATCTGATGCGGGCGGCGGGCGAGGATGTGCTGTTTGCCACCGATGGGGCAGGCCATTTCATTTTCCCCGATCTGCAGCCGGTTTCCGACGGGCTGCTGGCGACCGTGCGGCTGCTCGAATATCTTGGCCTGCGTCAGGCCGCGGTCAGTGAAATCGTCGCCGGCCTGCCAATGTTCTTTATGGCGCACCATCAGGTCGACTGCCCGTGGGAAACAAAAGGAACCGTCATGCGCCTGTTGAATCAGAGCTACCAGGGCGATGGCGTCGTCACCATCGATGGCCTGAAAATCCACCTCGGCGCCGAGGAGTGGGTCCACATCGGCCCCAATCCCGAGCGCCCTCTATTCGAAATACGGGCCGAAGCCGGCGACCCGGAACGGGCCACCGCCCTCGTCAAAGAACACGGTGATCAGCTTGTGCAGTGGATTGTGACCAATGACCGCTGAGGCGCCAGCGAGAAATGGGAGGCAATCGCAGTGGATACGGGTAAGCACGCGCCCTAATCGTTCTTCAATCCCGCGACGTACACCTCATATAACTGACCTTGGCTGACTGTGCCGCCGCCGCTGCTGCTGGTGCCGTTACCGTTGCTGTCACTACTGTCGCCGTCACTACTGTCGCTACTGCTGCTGCGCACCCATACCCGCAGCCGGTGGCTGCTCGAATAGTTGCCGGCATTGTCCTTCGCCCAGTAGCGCACATTGTGAATGCCGTCCTCAGAGATGGTGAACGGCTCACTGTACACAACGACCGGCCCGTCGTTGAGAACATAGGCGATACCCCAGACGCCGCTGGTGGCGTCTTCCGCTCCGATGGTGACCTCGACCGGCCCGCTGAACAGCCCGCGCGCGGCGGGTGTGGGCGTAGGAGAAGTGCTCTGTTGATCGGCAGAGGTGTCGGCGCTCCCGTCTCCGTCGTTCGACGTATCAGGTGTCAACAGGACCGCCTCTGCCTGAACAGTGGGCGCCGTCCGGTCAACGCGCAACTCGCCGGATTCGCTCTCCCCTTGTAACCCGGATCGGTCTTTGGCCTGAAAGCGCACAGTATATGTGCCGTCGGCGAGGTCGGACAGAGCCGCCGAGAGCTTCTGAGCCACCAGGGGATCGTTGGGCAGGCTGAAATGGGCCGTCTTCACCTCGTCGTCCAGCAGCAGCTTTCCGCTGCTCGCATCCAGCCCGCTGTTAAAGTCCTGCACAGGGACTGAAATCAAGACAGGTAGTCTTGTCCACCAGCCCTGCACGTGCTCCACATCGCCGAACACCGGCGGCTGCTCACTGCCAAATTCGATCTGCTTGGTGACGACCGGGCTGGCATTTCTGGCGGTATCGAACGCGATCGCGGAAACTGTTGATATTCCGCTGTTGGGGAGCGGCCAATCGATTTGCGTTCTCGTCGATATCTCTTGTAGCTGCCAAACCTGTATCTGATCCAGAGCCAGGTCCACCTCTCCGTGCCATTCCACGCGGAATTCAACCCCCTGCGCCGGGTCAAACAGATAAAAGTCGACGGGGATCTCGACATATTCCCCCGCATCGGTGAAATCACTCGGCCAGATGTCGCGCAAACCCAATTTCAAAGTCCCGCCCTTGTCGGTCACATCCAATCGGGCGATGGGCTGATCCGGCAGCACATCATCGTCTCCGTCATCGACAGGCTCACCCATCCGCAGCCGGAAGAGCGCGCGGTAGGTGGCGCCGTGGGGGATGTCGGTTGTGTAAGGACCATACCACCAACCCGCCTCATGGTCATCGGCTCTTGCTTCGACAGTTCGATTGCCATCGGCCGCGGCATCATCGACAGCCTCCCCGGTCGTGCTGTGGAGATTTTCCCCCTGCCAGATCCAATTACTGCTGAGGTAGATACTGGCGTCCTGTTCCGGCACTGCCAGCGTAAGGGTGGCCCTCTGCACCTCCACCACCGATGGCGCCTCAAATGTCGGCGCAGAAGGTGCGTCCCAGTCGATCTCCAATGATTTCTGCTCTTGCAACGCATTGCTGAGCGTCAGCGAAATCGTGATCGCACCGCCGCTCGTGAGATCGGCGCTGCGCAGCCAGACCGCGCGGATGGGCAGCGAGTCCGGGCCCGGATCGAGGTCGATGCTGCCCGCAAGAGGCTCCGAGGGCACGAGCGCGCCCCAGCGCAGACCGCCGGCCGGCAAAAAGCCTTTCAGGGACAGGCCGGTAATGCCACCGATCGCCTGCGTCGGTTGGCTGGCATTCTGCAATGTCACGTCTGTGTAGTAGTGGCCGAGAATCTGGCGATAGGTCTGGCCGTCAAGGGCCCGCCGCACCCCGCCCCACTGGCTGAGGCCGTAGCCGTGGCCCCAGCGCACTTCACCCAGGCCGGTCTCGTCCGGCACCGCCTGCAGATAGGGAACCGCCGCGTTGGTGAGCGTCGGATGGCTGTTTTTGGCGCTGTACATGGCAATAATCGGCGCGTCCGTGCTGTCCCCTGTATAAGCCAGGTATTGGCCTGCTGTATTGCTGACCGCCGCATCTGTGGAAGAGAAGCGATTGTTGCACATCATCTGAAAATTGGCCCAGTCCGTCACGTCATAGTAGCGTCGATTGCGCAAGATCTGGTACCAGGCATAAGTGCGGGTGGCGACGGCCTGGGCGGCCAGCGCTTCCGCCGGCCACGAGATCGGAACTTCCGCAGGGACGGAGCGGGCCACATATTCTTCGAACGGGATCACGTCCACCTGCCAGTCGGGAACGTTGCGGCAACCGTTTTCCGGATGGTGGGCCACGCGAATCGTCTCCGGGTAGGTCATCGCCGTAATCGCCACCGCTTCTGCATCCACTTCAGCCGGATTGTCGTCCGGCAGCAGGTTCTCATCGCGTATGATCGACCTGTTGGCGGGGTCGTAAATGGCGGGGCGAATGCTGTTGGCATCGAGCTGATCGAAGCGCAGCCGGTTGCTGCGCCCCGTCTGCCAGCGCGGATTGTGGCCGGGAATGCGCTCGCGCACCCTGCCGGTCGCGCGTTCGATCACGTAAATTTCCGCCAGGCCGATCGTCTCCGTTCCCGTCGGCACAACCGTTATCGCCATCAGCGTGCCGTCCGGGCTGATCCGGGGTCTGCCGAAATGGGAACCGGCGCGTTCCAACACTGTCTGCCCGTCTATGGTCAACGTCTGGAAAGTGGGCGGACCGGAAATCTGGATATTGACCGGCAGCGCGCTGCCATCGTCCGGCGGCCCGAGCATCAGCGCCGGTATGACCTGCTCGACGATGGTATATAGGGAAACGCCGAATAAAGCGATGAGAAGGCCGACAAGAAGGAGGCGGCGCAAGGAAAATCCTGACTGCATGACTACAGTTGCTGGTGAATCATCGTTAGTGTCCGAAGCTGTGCTCGTTCCACGAGTCGCTAACCACTATTGTAACAGGAACGCGACAATTTCTGCATTTGGCTTTGCAGCAAGGTGGGGGGTACAATCGCAGGCGTGAGCGTGTCTGTTCCAATGCGTCCCTCCACCGCGGGCCGCCGGACATCCCAGACCCGTGCCGGGCGGCGGACTTGTCAGAGATCAATTGGTGAACGAACAATTCCGCATCCCGATCCTATCCTCTTCTCCATTGGAAACCCAAAAACTCGGCGAACTGCTGGGACGGATCATCTGTCGTTCGCGGCTGCCTGGCTTCGGCGACCGTCCGCGAACCACCGGCGCTGTAATCGGCCTCGTAGGCGAACTGGGCGCCGGCAAAACCACTTTTGCGCAGGGTCTGGCCAGGGGACTGGGTGTGCAGGCCCACATCACCAGCCCTACCTTCACCCTGATCAACGAATATACTTCCCCGACTGAAAACGTGCGCCTGTTCCACGTCGACAGCTACCGGCTGGCGGCCAACCAGGATTCCCTTGTCAACGAGATTTACGGGTTGGGCATGGATGAGATTTTCGATGCCGTCGAGGAGGAGTCGTTCGCCAACGGGGGACCGCCGCCGCACCCAGTTGCCCAGCGCCATGTCGTTGTCATAGAATGGGCTGATCGCCTTGGCGACCTGCTGCCGGCCGACCGTCTGATGCTCCGTTTCGAAAGTGGCGCAGACGGGCAAACTCCGGTGGCCGCAGGCGTTTACGACCACACCCTTGCACACTTGCAAAAGCCTGAGACTGATCAAACGCCGCCGGCCTGTAAAGCAACTGGCGGCTGGCCGCGAGCCACAGAACAAGATGGTTCCGAGCGGATGTTGTGCTTCTGCGCCACCGGCCCCCGCAGTAGGGCCTTGCTATCGGACTTGCAATCGGTAGTGGCCGACCCCCAGAGGCGAGGAACCGGTTGTTGACCACGAACCGCTGGGATGGAGAAGCCGATGGCGTCAGATAGCAACCAGGTAAAACACTGGATGACGCCGAATCCGCATACCTGTCAGATAGAGGATTCCCTGGCCGATGCCCGCGACCTCATGGCAGAGTATCGCTGTCGCCGTCTGCCGGTCCTGGACGAAAACGGCCACCTGATCGGCATCGTCAGCTTTGGTGATCTGCGGCAGGCGGCCCCGTCCAGTGTCACCACGCTGAGCCTGTTCGAGATCAACTATTTTTGGGCAAAGCTGCCTGTCAGCGACGCCATGACCACCGACCCGGTTACGGTTGCGCCGGACAGTTCGATTCATGTCGCATGCCGTCTGATGCTGGACTACAGAATCGGCGGGCTGCCCGTGGTTGTAGAACGTAAAGTCGTCGGCATCTTCACCACGACCGATGTATTGCGCTATGTCGTCGAGCACGCTTCCTAGATTGGCCTCTGTCTCGTGGCCGCTTCTGTCCTCACTCTGGGGCGGGCGACTGGTCACCGTATCATGGAGTCATCAATGCACCTCAGATTGGTAAGCGAAATCATGAGCGCGCCTGTGATCACGATTGAGCCGGACGCGCTGGCCGTGGATGCCGCCGGGTTGATGGAGGAAAACAATGTGCGTCGCATCATTGTCATCGACCCCGACGGCTACATGTGCGGGATCGTCACAGACGCCGATGTTCTGGAGGCGGAAACCGCCGAAAGCGTGGCCAGCCGCTACGATCCGGGTCTTGATGAGGTGTGGCTGACCGTGCGCGATGTGATGACCTCCGACGTAATTGCGGTCGGGCCGGAAGCATCAGTCGGCCAGTTGGTGGAGAAGTTGATGGAGACCAAGATCGGCGGCGTCCCCGTCGTTCAAGCGGCGGGCCCCAACGGCGCGCGGCTCCTGCCCATCGGCATTGTTACCGAGACCGATATCTTTCGCCTGATCAGCGAAGCCTGGCGCGCCGACGAAGCGTCGAACAAGATTGATCAATAGGGGAACTACAAACTTTACTATTGATTTGCGAACCTGAATGAGGCGAGCGAAAGTGCTCTCTCAACGCTCTACTTTTTTATGGGCGGTCGGGCCTTCGGCCCTCCCTTGTGCAGGGGCTGCGCCCCCGCAACGCCCCCCTCTGGCTAGCGACCGTGTTGACTCTTCACCAGCATCGTGTCTAGCCAACAGAGTTTCCTCCCTCACTTGCCGCCTCAACCCACCGACCACCGACCTCCAACCGCAGAAGTTACTGATCACTGACCACTGCAGTTGTGCGGTCGGCCGCAAGCGGCCTCCCTTGTGCAGGGGCTGCGCCCCCGCAACGCCCCCCTCCAAAACCATCGCTTACCGACCGTGTCTGCGCATTTCATCCCCTCCCACACATGGTTTTAGCCATCTCGACCACATAGTCGGTGTTGGGGATCGTCCGGTCCTCCATCGCCGGCGAGAACGGTACCGGCACGCTCATGGCGCCGATGCGCTTTACCGGGGCGTCGAGATAGTAGAAGGCGCCGTCGGCGATGACCGAGGCAATTTCACCGGTGACACCATACTGCCGGTAGCCCTCGTCGACCACAAGCGCCCGGCTGGTCTTTCGAGCGGACTGAATCAGTGTCTCAGCGTCCAGAGGGGACGTCGTGCGGGGATCGATCAACTCTGCGCTGATGCCGGCCGCGGCCAGCTTATCGGCCGCTTCCAAGGCAACGTAAACCATTGAACTGGTCGCGACAATTGTGATGTCGTTGCCTGTTCGCTTGACGTCCGCCTGGCCCAGGGGGAGGGTATACTCCTCCTCCGGCACCGGCCCCTCCTGTTGAAAGAGCGCCCTGTCTTCGAAAATCACTACCGGATTATCGTCGCGGATGGCGCTTTTCATCAGCCCTTTGGCGTCGTAAGGGGTGGCGGGTATCGCTACCTTCAGGCCGGGGATGTGACTGAAGAGCGCATGCAGAGATTGGCTGTGCTGGGCGGCAGTGCGGCTACCGGCCCCCATGGTCGTGCGCAAGACCATGGGCACTTTCAGCTTACCGCCGGACATGTAGTGGGTCTTGGCCGCCTGGTTGACCAACTGGTCCATCACCAGGGTAGCAAAGTCGCAAAACATGATGTCCACAATGGGCCGCATACCGGTGATGGCCGCGCCCACACCGATGCCGGCAATACCCGCCTCCGAAATTGGCGAATCGATCACCCGCTCCGGGCCGAACTTCTCAAACAGGCCGACAAACACTTTGAATACCGAGCCAGCCACGGCAATATCTTCACCGATGGCGAAGACGCGCTCGTCGCGGGTCATCTCCTCGGCAACAGCTTCGTGAATGGCCCGACCGAAGGTAATTTGACGTTCCCCCGGCGCGTGGATGGCCGGGCTGTAACGGATACCGTTCTCAGGCGTAGACATGCCGCTCCACCTCGCTTTCACTGGGGAATGCCGCCCCGTAGGGGCACCCTCCGTGGGTGCCCTCTCATGTAGGCTTCACTCCGCTGATGAAACGTCGACTTTTCCTCTGGCCCTGCACAGGAAGGATCACAAAACATACAATTCCCATCAAAATGGTCCCGGTCACCACCCACTATCCACCGCTGTCCGCCAGTCCTCCGGCGTGTCCACATCAGCCAGCCACTCGCCCGGCGTTTCGATCGCGCTGACCTCTCCCGCGTGCCGGCGCAGCAGCATCCCCCCGCCCCGATCACCCTGAACCTGCCTCAACTGGCCGAAGAAACGCCGGTCAAAGACCGCCGGCGCGCCGCGTACCGCCCCGCCTACAGCCACAGCCGCCAGATCGCCGCCCCCGCGCCATGTCTGCCACAGCCGCCGCAGCAGCGCCGCCGGCAGACGGGGTTGATCTACCGGCAGAAACAGGGCGGCCTCACAAGCAGCCGGCAGCGCCTCTACCGCAGCCCGCACCGATCCCGCCTGCCCGTCCTGCCAATTCGGGTTGAAAACGACACGCACACGTCCGCGCCCCGCCTCCCACAGCGGGGCCAGCGCGGCCTCCACCTGCTCTCCGACCGCGCCGGTAACTACAACTGTTTCCGACGCGCCGCTCTCGAGCGCAATGCGGGCGGCGCGCGTCACCAGCGGCTCGCCCTGCCAGCGCAGCAGCTGTTTCGGCTGTCCCATCCGGCTGCTTTCCCCTGCGGCCAGCACGATAGCCGTCGTCGCGCCCCAGCGCTCGCGGATGGCCGTCCGGCTCTCCGCCCCCACCGCGCCGATGAGCGCCGCCTGATTCTGCCGCGCCAACCGCTGCGCGATCAGCCGGGCAGCCGCCAACCTGGGCGCGCTGTCCGCCTTGTTCAGCAGCGGAATCAGTCTCGCGCCCGCAGGGGGTCTCTGCGATACATAGGGGGTGTCCTGCTCTTCGCTCGCTTCACGCCGGTACGGCTCGACCAGAAGGCGACCGAGCATGCCCGGAGTCAGCCGCGTCGACGCGTCCTCTTCTTGCAGGAGCGCACGCACCTGTTCGGGCCGGTGTACGTAAGGTTCGTCCAGAGGAAGCCCCAGACCATCGAGGCCGGCAACCGCAACCAGGTGGGTTGTGCAATCGGGGATGACAGGCTCGTGCGAGGCGGGCGCCTTCACCGGGCGGCGGCGGCTGCCGTCGCCTTCGATAGCGATCAGGCAGATGCCGAGATCTCCGGCCCGCGCCGCCAGCGCATCCACAATTTCCGGCGGCAGTCCCTGGCGTTTGGATCTTGTCGGAGAGGCGGTTGTTGGTTTGCCGCCGGCCCCAGCGGTCCTGCTATCGGTCGGCGACCAGATCAGGCAGTGCCCGTGCCGCGCCAGTTGTGCTTCCAGCGCAGCCCAGTCAACCGCGTCAGTCCTGTCCGGCTTTACTTTAAGACGGGCCTGCGCCTGCTCCGCCTGGGAGGCGAATATGTGGGTGGTCGTGGTGGTGACGACACGGCGGCCGCCGGCAACGGCCTCATCCGCCAGCCGGAAGAGCGCGCTCGTCTTGCCCCCGGCGCCGACCAGTGTGACAACCGAGAGTGTATCGGACGGCAGCCGCAGAGCATGATGGAGTTGCATGATGGATTTGAATGGAAAACCGTTGCTGCCGAGCGTTAGTGCCGTTGCTGACCACTAACCACTGACCACTAACCACTGCCTGCCGTCTGGCCCCAGTGACCGTCGATCTCTCTTTTCTTGTCGCGCATCGCCAGCAGCAACGCGTCCTGATCGACCGGCAGGGCCATGCAGCGAACGCCTACCGCGTTGCAGATGGCGTTGGTGATCGCCGGGCTGATCGGGATCGAGCTGATCTCGCCCACGCCCTTGGCGCCGTACGGCCCATCTGCGGTCGGATGTTCGACGATGTGGCTGTCCATTTTCGGCGTCATCTTGATGCCCGGCATCTTGTACTGGCCCAGGCGCTCGGTCCAGGGGATGCCGTCTTCGACGATATAGTTCTCGGTCAGGGCGTTGCCGATGCCCATCACGATCCCGCCTTCGATCTGCCCGAGCAGGCTCAGAGGATTGATCGCCCGGCCCACGTCATGGGCAGAGATCACCCGCTCCACCGCCACCTCGCCGGTGTCGGTATCCACGCTCACCAGCGCGGCGTGGACCGCGTACGAGAAGGCGAAGTGCATATCGCCACCCGTCCCCAGCGGCTGCGTCTGCGGCGCCCAATATTCATAGCGGATCTTCGGCAACCGGTTCTCGGCCAGCAGCGCGTTGACCGCATCGGCGAAAGAGATGCTGCGGATCGACTGTGGCAGCGCCTTTCCCGTGCTGCCGTTCGTGCCGTTGGCGCCCTCCACCGGCAGCTCCGCCCCATACATCTGCGCCAGGCGCTTCTCATCCACATAAGCCAGCCCTTCATGGAAGGCGATGACGTCCGGGGGCGTGTCGAATTTTTCGGCGAGAACGGTCTGCATCTGCTGGCGCATGGCTCGCGCCGCCAGGCGGGCCGCGTTGCCGCTGACATAGGTCTGGCGGCTGGCGGTGGAGGGGCCGCCGTCGGGCGTCAGATCGGTGTCCATTACCGTTACATGCACCTTCTCGAAGGGCAGGCCCAACTCCTGCGCGGTGCAGGCCGCCAGCACGCCGACAAGATTCTGCCCCATCTCCGCGCTGCTCGTGCGGATCGCCGCGGTGCCGTCGGTGAAGACCTCCACCTCCGCCTCCGACTTGTCCGGCGCGCCGCCCCCCAGGCCGGTGTTCTTGTAGCCGGCCGCGATGCCCCAGGCGTAGCGTTTGCTGCCAATCTGAAACGAAGTCCAGGGGTCGGAAGATAGTGAACTCGGGCCATCGGCCTCCGAAGTTCTGATCTCTTTCTCCACCAGGTCAAGGCATTCGAGCAGCCCCACGCTCTCGATCAGTTCCTGGCCGGTGGCCGTCTCCGCGCCGACGCGCATCACGTTTTTGCGCCGTAACTCTGCCGGGTCCATGCCCAGTTCTGCCGCCAATATGTCGAGATTGCTCTCTACCGCAAAGGCCGACTGTGTTACGCCAAAGCCGCGGAAAGCGCCGCTGGGCGCGTTGTTCGTGTACATGGCGTAGCAGTCGATCTTGGCGTGCGGCATCACGTATGGGCCGGTGGCGTGCGTAGTGGCGCGGGTCATCACCTTCTCACCCAGGCTGGCGTAGGCCCCGCTGTCGCCGTAAAGCTCCGCCTCCACGGCCAGCAGCGTGCCGTCGCGCTTGGCGCCCGTCTTGATGCGGATGATCGTGCTGTGACGTTTGGGGTGAAAAATCAGGCTCTCATGCCGGCTGTAGAGAATCTTGACCGGGCGGTCCGTCACCTGCGCGCCCAGCGCCGCGTGGATCTGTCCGGCGATGTCCTCCTTGCCGCCGAATCCTCCCCCCATCAGTGTACCGATGACGCGCACTTCCTCGTCGGCCAGGCCCAGGCTCTTCGCCACCTGCCGCCTGTCGCTGTATGGGATCTGGCTGCCCACATAGACGGTCAGCTTGTCGCTATCGTGGTCGGCGGCGCCCGGCTCCTTGCTGGTGGACGGGCGGGTCCCGCTATAGCCCGCCGGCACCGCCAGCGCGCATTCCGGCTCCAGGAACGCGTGCTCGGTCATCGGCGTGCGGTACGTGCGCTCGACGATGATATCGGCGTCGGCGAACCCCTGCTCCACCTCACCCTGACGCACCTTGATATGCTTGAGCAGGTTCCCGGTGGGACGGTCCGGGTGCAGCTGGGGCGCGTCCGGCTGCAACGCATCCCGCGGATCGGTGACCGCCGGCAGCGCCTCGTAATCCACATGGATCAGCGCCAGCGCCTGCTGCGCGATCTCCGCCGTCTCGGCCACCGCCAGCGCAATCGGGTCCCCTACATAGCGGGCCGGAAAGCGTCCGCCGGCGAAGACCGGCCAGTCGTTCTCGACCAGCCCATGGCGCGGATCGCCCGGCACGTCTTCGTGGGTCAGCACGGCATGGACGCCGTCCAGCGCACGCGCCGCGGCGGTGTCGATTTCGCGAATATGGGCGTGGGGATGTTTGCTGCGCAGCGTAGCGCCGAACAGCATCCCGTCGAAGGTATAGTCATCCGTGTAGAGCGCCGCCCCCGTCACCTTGTCGACCGCGTCCGGTCGCTCCAGTGGTTGGCCGATCTGCGAAAGCGGCTCTATAACCGCCGGCAGCTCCGCGTCCGGCATCGTACCGGTGCGCATGTACTCGCCCGCAGCCTTCACCGAGTTGATGATCGCGGTGTAGCCGGTGCAGCGGCAGTAGGTGTCCTTCAAGCACTCCTTTATCTCCGCATCGGACGGGTTCGCGTTCTCGTCCAGCAGCGTCGTCGCCTGCATGATGAACCCGGGCGTGCAGAAGCCGCACTGCGTCGCCCCATGGCGGATGAACGCGGACTGCAGAGGATGCAGCTCGAGCGCATGGCCGGAGCCATTCTGGGAGCCTGGCCGGGTCTGGGCCAGCCCCTCGATCGTCGACACCTGCGCGCCCTGCGCCTTGAACGCCGGGTAGATGCAGGAGTCGACCGACTGGCCGTCGACGATGACGGTGCAGCAGCCGCACTCAGCCTCATCGCAACCGATCTTGGTGCCGGTCAGCCCCAGGTCGTAGCGCAGGACCTCGGCCAGATAGCGGCTGGGCGGTACATCGAGAGCGTGCTCCGTACCATTGACGGTCAGAGTGAGTTGTGTCACTAATAGGCTCCTGTTCGCGCGCGCATTGATTGCTCGTGACGAGACGCTCTCCGGGCCACAGACTGCCGGCCGCTGAAAACCGCGGTCACAGATGATTCAGATACAGCTGTGGATCGTTCAGAAATCCTCGCGTCACGCTCACGTGCTCCAATGTCTCCCAAGCCACCGGCTCGGGCGGCGACTGGTCGAAATTAAGGATCGTGGCCCCGGGGTAGGCCATCAGGATCGGCGAGTGGGTGGCGATGATAAATTGGGCGTCGCGGGCGACCATCTCCTTCAGCAGCGCGAGCAGCCCCATCTGCCGCAGTGGCGATAGCGGCGCCTCCGGCTCATCCATCAGATACAGGCCGTTGGGCACGAAGCGGGACTGAAAGAGGGCCAGAAACGCCTCACCGTGCGAGTGTCCGTCCAGCCCGTCGCCATAGCGTTCTTCAATCGCGGCCAGTTGGCCGGAGTAAGCCATCTTCGCCAGACCCTTGGCGTAGTCGGAGCGGCCTTCGTACTCCGCGTCCACGTTGGCCATCTCCGTCTGCAGTTCCGCCTGCATCTGGGCGATGCGTTTGGCAAAGCCGAAAAAGTCTTCAGCCCGCAGGTAAAATCCCCGCCCGCTGCGTTTGGTCCAGGCCAGGCGCAGATGTTTGGACAGCTGCCGCACTTCCGCCAGCGATGGATCGTTGCCGGCCTCCTCCGCGCCCACCGTCGGCAGACGCACCGTGGTGGCCAGCGCTTCGAGAAAGGTGGATTTGCCGCTGCCGTTTTCGCCTACCAGAAAGGTCACCGAACTCTCGAACTGGACCTTCTCCAGCCGGGCGATGACCGGTACATTATAAGGGAATGTCCCTTCTTGGGGGAAAGAGGGCCGTTTTTCAATCGAGGTGAGGTGGATCATAGCCCAAGCGCTCCTGCATCACTGCCGGAACAGAGGCTACTGATCGGTCGCTGCATGGGCTACGCGTCCTCCGCCTGTGTTGGCGCGTCATTCATGCGCGCCCGTTCCACAGCTGCCTGCAGCACCCTCTTCAGCAGCACGCCAATCATCTCGCGGCGATACTCCTGCGACGCGCGGTACTTGCTGGTCCGCAGGCTGGCCTGCGCCTGCGCCGCCGCAATGGCATTCTCCACGGCAGTGTCGTCAAATACCTTGGCTGCTGTCAATGCCTCCTCCGCGCCGCTGGCGCGAAAGGGGGTCGGGCCGGCCGGCCCGATCGCGATCACGACGTCCTCAACCCGCCGCAGATCTGCATCCAATCGGACCCTGGCGGCGATGCCCAGCACCGGCAGCGCCACGCCCTGGGGCCGCATGATGCGGTCGAAGGCATTGCCCGCCCGCGCCTCGATCGGTCGAAAGCGGAACGCGTGCAGCATCTGATCGGGGGCCAGCCGGTTGCGGCCGGGGCCGGCAAAGATGGAAAGCAGCGGCTGCCACGTATGGCTGCCCCCGTGCGCGGCGATCTCGACTTCAGCCTCTAACGCCAGCAGCCCGATCGTACCGTCTGCCGCCGGCAGCGCGTGGGCCACATTCCCGCCCAGCGTCGCCACATTGCGCACCTGCGGCCCGCCGATGACGCCGCAACTTTCGGTCAGGCATCTGGCTTGGGCGTGCAGTAGCGGGCTGCTTTCGATCTGTGTATGCGTGATCCCCGCGCCCAGCACGATCCAGCCGTCCTCCTGCGCTATGCGGTCGATGCCGGTGATTTTTGTCACGTCCACCAGCACATCGGGCGCAGCAGTATGCTCGGCCTCCATATCGAGGATCAGATCGGTGCCGCCGGCGATGATGCGGGCCTTGTCTTTGTGCTGATGCAGCAGTGAGAGCGCCTCAGCAACGGTTGTAGGCGTGTGGTAAGCTCGCCACCGGCGCATTGTGCATTTCCTGTTCAATGACTGAAAAAAATTAGACGGAGTATAGCACAGATCGCTCCCTTCTGGAAACGCACGCGGCTCTGGCGTGCATCCCAGTTTATTGGGCGAAGGCTGTCTGAGTCAGGATAGAAGGAATGTCCAGACGACCGCGGGCGGGACGACTCATGTTCCGTCGGTATCTTTTCGTCGGTTGAAGGGGCAGATCGCAACGGCAAATTTCCGCGAAGCGCTTCCGCTCCAGACAATCGTTTGGGACAGGCCCAGCCATATTCGGCCCAACCGGAGCACGTGGACTAGCGGCGCCTGAACACCGAAAGCGGGACACTTCGGTGGGCCAAAAATATCGCTTACCGCGCGCAAACAGGAGACGTTGCAGCAGGCGCGATTCCTGGAACAGACAATGTCTGCTCACAAAAGAGCCGGCAGGATTCCAGAAAATTTTATCTCCTTGACAAGCGAGGGGAATCTCGCTACGATTACATATGATTTAACCCAGAGCAGGTCTGGTTCCTTCTTTTCAACCCCAAAGGAGAGCATAAATGAATCCACGACTGCGCATCACGGTATTTGCGGTCCTCTTCATCCTGCTGATCCCCATGCTCGCGGCTTGCGGCGGTGCAGCGCCAGCAGCGGAGCAAGAGGCAGCCGAGCCTGAACAGGCGGCTGAAACTGAGAGTATGGCGCCGGAGTCAGATTCGGCCTATAACGAATCCCCCATGCTGGCCGAGATGGTCGCCAACGGCGAGTTGCCGCCGGTCGATGAGCGGCTCCCGGCAGAACCGCAGGTGATTGAACCGGAGGACCGGATTGGCACATACGGCGGCACCCTTCGCTTCGGAGAGGTCAACCCAATCAATCTCTGGAGCTTCGCTACCCTGCGTATGAACGGGCTATTCCGCTATGACTTCAGCAACACCCAGATCTTCATGGATATCGCCAAAAGCTTCAGCTTCTCCGACGACTACACAACCCTGACCATCGAACTGCGTGAGGGCCATAAGTGGTCGGATGGCGAGCCGTTCACGACCGACGACATCATGTTTGCCTGGGAAGATGTCGCGCTCAACGAAGATCTCTCCCCTGCCGGGCCGAGGTCGATCTGGCGCGCCGGAGGTGAGCCTGCCGTCTTCACCAAGATCAGTGACACCGTGGTTGAAATCAGCTTCAGTGTGCCGTACCCGGTCATCATGAACTACCTGGGTCGCACAGGCGTGGCCACCGACAACAACGTCATCATGCCCAAGCACTGGCTGAAACAGTGGCACATCGACTACAACCCCGATGCGCAACAGCTGGCCGAGGATGAGGGCTTTGAGACTTGGATGCAAGCCTTCAACTTCCACAACAGGCCTCCGAACAACTTCCGGATCGACGGTCCTACCCTCTGGGCCTGGCAGAACGAAACACTCACCAGCGACCGCGCCATCGTTGTCCGCAACCCCTACTTCCACCAGGTGGACTCCGCCGGCAACCAGTTGCCCTATATTGATCGCATCGAAGCCGTGATTACGGGCGACAAGGAAGTGCAGACGCTCAAGGCAAGCGCCGGCGAGTTCGACTTCGAGACCTACTACATCGACATGAAGGATATGTCCGTCTTCCAACAAGGCGCCGAGCAAGGCAATTACCGCGTCGAATTCGCGCAGAACCTCTTCTCCGCCGAGTTGGGTCTGATGCCCAATCGCACCGTCAAAGACCCGGTTCTGAGGGAACTGTTCAACAACCGGGATTTCCGCATTGCCATGTCGATCAGTATCGACCGCGAGAGCATGAACGACACGCTCTTTTTCGGGCTGGGCAGACCTTTCCCGGCCACCGTCAATCCCGGTCTGAGCTTCTTCAAGGAGGAGTGGGCCACCACCCACGCCGAGTATGACCCGGAGCGGGCCAACGCGCTTCTCGACTCAGTCGGCCTGACCGAGCGCGACAGCGAGGGTTACCGACTGCGGCCTGACGGCGAAGGCCGTCTGAGCATGCTGATCCACGTCGGCGTTTCCGAAGGCCCCAAAATTGCCATGGCTGAACTGGTCCGGGATGACTGGGCC
Organism: Caldilineaceae bacterium; assembly: GCA_963662575.1. Taxonomy (GTDB): domain Bacteria; phylum Chloroflexota; class Anaerolineae; order Caldilineales; family Caldilineaceae; genus Bin5. The sequence continues at coordinate 1,010,567 of OY759723.1, read as the reverse complement.
GAGGTCGGGCTTGAGGCAATTGTCGACAACATGGGAGAGCAGGGCGGACTGTTCTCGCAACGACTGGCCACCAATGACCTGCAGATTCCGACCTGGCATCTGGACAGAAATGCCTTGTTCGGTCGCTCCCTCGGCAGCAATTATGCTGTCGATCAGACCTCCTTCTGGACCGGAACGTGGAAGGACTGGTTCCGGACCAATGGTGAGGAAGGTGAGGAACCACCGGAAGAAATCAAGCGGCAGCGAGAGATCTTTGAGCAGTATAAACTGACCGCGGTCGGCACCGAGGATTTCGATAAGTATGGCGCGGAGTACTATGAGTACTTCACCAGCGAAATCCCGATGATCGGCACCATCGGCTTTACACCGCGGCCGGTCATCATCAGCAATCGACTCCACAACGTGCCCCTGGAGGGTGCCGCCTGGATTTCGGACAACAATTTCTACGCTCCGTTCGTGCCTTCACAGTGGTTTATTGAAGAATAGGACATAACAGAGAGAGCAGTGCAACACCCTGTTTTCGCTCTTGGCGAAAACAGGGTGTTCTTACTGTTTGTCTGACCAACCGAGGAATCGCCGGCAACGGGGTGGGAAACGGCCCTTTTCAAATCTGCCACTCTCCGTTAGTATTCGATTCCAGCTAGGAAAACGATAAGAGAGCTGCCGCGAACTGATTCGTCTGCGATTGTGAGGGCCTGCCGCGCAGATGGAGGGAGAAGGTGCACCTGCTCCGAATCGATGCGCGTTACTGCCTCTCCCAGCTGACAGCCGTGCGTGACAGCGCTCCATATTAGTCAGCCTTTTACTTTGTTTCACTTCCATCAGAAGACAGAGAAAGGAGAGGCCGGGAACGCCTTCGGATCTTCCCGCGTCGATTTCATAATGGCTCAACCATACAAAAAGGTGACAAAGCCGGTACGTCTGGGTCTGATTGGTTGCGGCGGTATTGTGCGCATCAACCACATCTCCGTATATCTTGCCCTGCCGCAATCTGTGAACGTGGTCGCGGTGGCCGATCCGGTGCCCGATAATCTCGAGTATGTCGGCAACACGCTTGAGGTGCCGCCGGCGCAGAGATACGCCGACTATCGCGACATGCTGGCCAACGCCGAGATCGACGCGGTTTCGATCGCCACACCACACGCCCTCCACGCCGAACACGCCATTCACGCGGCCGAGGCCGGCGTGGCCGTCATCTCCGAAAAACCGATGGCCACCTCGTTGGAGGAGGCCGACGCGATCCTGGAGGCTGTCAATCGCAACGGTGTCCCCTATGCCATCATGCACAACCTGCTATTCTCCTTGCCCATGCAGGAAGCGCTGAGCCAACTGCGAACCGGGAAGGTGGGGAAGCCGATTTTGGGTCGTGGTCAATGCATGGGGATGAAACCGCCTGACTTTGGTGGCGATCATGCCAATCCTGCGATGGCCTGGCGCGCGCAACGGGCGGTTGGCGGCGGCTGTATCATCGATACCGCCTACCATGAGATCTACTCGGTCGAGGCTCTGATGGGTTCACCGGTAAAATATGTTGAAGCCAGAGTAAAAACAATGCACTTTGATATCGATGTCGATGACCTCGCCATCCTGCTCTTCGAACATGAGGACGGGGCCGTGTCCACGGTATCGGCATCATGGTGTTCGCCCGCGATAACACCTGAACGGGGGCGCTGGTGCGAAGTGCACACGAGCGACGGATCGATTCGCGTCTACCATCGCGACGAAGAGCCGTTCTGGCACTACAACGGCGAGGATGGCGGCTGGAGCTCTCTGGATATTCCCGAGCCGGCAGTCAAAGAGAACCCGGGTGTTGGTGGCCACTTTGGATGCTATGCCGCAACATTCGAGGCGCTCGCCAGCGGATCGGAAATGCCGGTGACCGGTGAACAGGCGCGGCACAATCTGGCCATTATCGAAGCCGCGCGGCAGGCAACCGGCGAACGACGCGCGATAGGAGTCGACTGAACATGCGACTTTATGTAGATGTACACTGTCATATCGGCACGACCATCACCTACGATCCTGCTGTCGGGCAGACCACCGGTCGCTGTCTGGCCCGCATGGCTGACACCGGTGTTGTCTCCGCCGTTGTCGGGCCGACCGCGGTCGGTTCGTCGCAGGTCAGGGGTGTGCTGGACACGAAAGACCAGAACGGGATTATCGTAAGGGCTTGCCGCCAATTTCCCGATCGATTTCCCATCGGCCTGGCCCTGATTGAGCTGCGCCACGGCCAGGTTGGGGTCGACGCCTTGGAAGAGACGCTGGTTGAAGGTGGTCTCAAGGGCATCATGTGGCATCCATCCGGCATGACCTTCGAAAGACAGCTTTATCCTTTTCTCGAAGTTGCATCACTCGGGGGCGGGCTCTGCCTTCTCCATGAAAGTGCGGCTCGGACCGCGGCCTATGCGCAGCGATTTCCCAACCTGGTCTTCATCGTCCATGCCGGGGTCGGAGAGGAATTTGAGCTGTGTAAGCCGTTGGATAACGTCTGGTTTGAAATTGTACAAAGACCCATAGGCTCCAAATCTGACTGGGACCTGCCGCAACTGATCAACGAGCTCGGCAGCGAGCGGATTCTCTTTGGCACTGACCTGCCCTACTACGATTATCGTATCCTGCAGGCACAGTTGGAATCCGCAGATATTGACGAGACAACGCGCGATCGTATCGCTTTCCATAACGCCGTAACCCTTATCCAGAGTTTGCGCCCGGACTGGGAACCGCCCCAGGACGCCGCCGCCGCGCCGCAGAACTATTCGTATGAAGAACTGTGGGCGCCCAAGGAGGCCGGAAGCGAAAGGTTGTTATAGACGCAAATTCAGGCGTTGTCCAACGACGCCGGCACTGTTTCGACACGGTTCTCTGCCCTGATCGAGTCAATGCAACTTGAATCTCGAAGTGGCCAGTCTGCAAGCGATCTGTCGAAAATATTCAGGAAAAGGGTTCTCAAAATAGAGAGGAAGCTGCAATGAAATTCGCCCTACTCGGTCACTCAGGACATCTGGACTACTACGAGCAGATGTTGCAGGATCTGCCTGATGTTACAGTGGTAGCCGTCGCGCTGGCTCTGCCGGGCGAATCGTTGGACTCTTTTGCCAACGCGCCGGGCGTGACGTCAGAGACAAACAGATATACCGAGTATGAGAAAATGCTGGATGATGAAGCTCCGGATCTGGTGCAGATCTGCGTGCCGCCCCAGCAGGTTCCGGAATTCACCGAGCTATGCCTGAAACGCGGCATCGCCGTCATGACCGAGAAGCCACTGGCCATGGATCTGGCGACCCTTTCCCACCTGTATACTGTGGCCAAGGAGGCCGGAACCCCGCTGGCCGCGCTACATGGCTATCGCAGAATGAAGTGGTTCGAGGCAGTTCGCGATGCCGTGCACGCCGGTCTGATTGGGGAGCCTCTGGGCAGCTTCAGTCAGATCTCCTACCGTTGGGGGGCCAGGCGGGCCGATCATTTTCGCCAGCGTGAGACCTTCCCCGGCATTGTCCCTTTTGTGGGCGTTCATGTCATCGACTGGCTCGTGTGGTCGCTGGGCGATGTATTCACAGAAGTCACCGGTTGGGAAACCGCGGCCGCTCATCCCGACTATCCGGGCTGTGCTAGCCAGGCCGGTTTTCTGCTGCGAATGCGCAACGGCGGGGTCGCGACTGTTATCCTGGACTTTCTGCGACCTTCGAATGCGCCCAGCCACGGCGATGAGCGCATAATGATTTCCGGTACAGCGGGCGTCGTGGAAAGCATAGCCAACGAAGAGACAGCAAAACTGATCAGTGAACAAGCTGGGATATGCAATCTCGAGATTCCCAATACACCGAACTGGTACACGGCTTTTGTCAGTTCGGTTCAGGACGGATCTTTCGCCGGCGTTGAGGAGCTCTTTCGGATGACCGAGATCGCCCTCAAAGCCCAGCAGTCGATAGATGAAGGAGAGAGAATTTCCCTGTTGCAGTCTCCTTACGAGGGCAAGAAATGATCGGTTATATCGCCCAGAGACTACTCTACGCGGTTGTTACTTTTTTCTTCCTGAGCGTAGTCGTATTCATCATCATTCAACTGCCGCCAGGCGATTTTCTGACAAGCTATGTCGCGCGCCTGGAACAGGAGGGAGATATCATCGATGAGGCCGAAATCGAAGCCCTCAAGCGGGAATATGGCCTTGACGCCACCCCGCTAGAGAAGTACTTCCGCTGGTTTGGGCGATTCTTGCAGGGCGAAATGGGCCGCTCCTTCGAATGGAATCAGCCTGTGGAAAGGCTGCTGAAAGAACGTTTGCCTTACACGATACTGCTCTCGCTGATCACCCTGTTTTTCACCTATGTGGTTGCCGTGCCAATCGGAATCTATGTCGCCACCCGCCAGTATGGTTTCAGCGACTATCTGTTCTCAGTGCTCGGTTTTGCCGGGTTGGCGACGCCCAACTTCATGCTCGCGCTCATCCTCATGTTCCTGTTTTTCAAGTACTTCGGCATCAGCGTCGGCGGCCTGTTTTCTTCAGAGTATGCCCTGGCCCCATGGAGCCTTGGCAAGATTTGGGATCTCTTTACCCATCTCTGGGTGCCCATCATCGTCATCGGCACTGCCGGCACGGCCGGAATCATCCGCGTCATGCGTGGCACGCTGCTGGATGAACTGAGCAAACAGTATGTCATCACCGCCCGCGCCAAGGGCGTTGCCGAAGGAAAGTTGCTGTTCAGGTACCCAGTGCGCATGGCTATCAATCCGATCGTCAGTACCGTCGGCTGGCAACTGCCCCGCATCGTTTCCGGCGAGACCATCGTCGCCATCGTCCTGAGCCTGCCGACCACCGGTCCTCTTCTCTTCAAGGCGCTTATCAGCCAGGATATGTTTCTGGCCGGAAGCATTGTGATGTTCTTGGGGATTTTGACGCTGATTGGCACTTTCTTGTCCGATATTCTCCTGATCGTTGTTGACCCACGCATCCGTTTTGAAGGAAAGGCTTGAGATGTCAACCGACGTAACAACCGGTGTTTCAAGCGTAGTCGGGACACAGGCGGCCGGGGTCACGGCCGAAGAGCGCTACTTCCTGGCTTCACAGTGGCAACTGATGTGGCGCAAGTTCAAAAGACACCGCTTGGCTGTGATTTCTACTGCCTTACTGGCCCTACTTTATTTCCTGGCGATAACGTATCAACTGTGGGTCCCGTATGGCCGCTTGACTAAACATGATGACTTTCTAAGCGCCCCTCCCTCCAGCATTCACCTCTTTGATAGTGAAGGTCGATTCCGGGGCCCTTTTGTATATGGGCTGGAAGGAGAAATCGACTTTGAGTCCTTCACCCGCGTGTATACGGAAGACACCTCCCAGATTTTTCGCATTCGTTTTTTCCAGAAGGGCGAGTCTTATCGGTTCTTAGGGCTTTTCCCGCTCGACTTCCATTTCTTCCTGCCCGAGGAAGGAGGCGTGATCTTCCTATTTGGAACCGATATGCTTGGGCGCGATCTTTTTTCTCGGACATTGGCGGGGGCCCAGGTCAGTCTCTCCGTTGGGCTGGTTGGGGTTTCAATCAGCTTCATCCTTGGTTGTCTCTTGGGCGGCATCTCCGGCTACTTCGGAGGGACGACCGATATGCTGATCCAGCGCGTTATCGAGTTCGTGATCATCATTCCCACGATACCGCTGTGGATGGCGCTCAGTGCCGCTGTGCCCCCGGGCTGGTCGCCGGTCAAAATATATTTCTCGATCACTATCATTCTGTCCATTATCGGCTGGGCCGGGTTGGCGCGGGTTGTGCGGGGCAAACTGCTTGAGTTGCGCGAATCGGACTTTGTGATCGCCGCCAAAGTCGCCGGTTCCACCGATATGCAGATTATCGTAGAACATCTGCTGCCGGGGTTTATGAGCTATCTCATCGTCCATCTCACCCTGGCCATCCCCAACATGATCCTGGGAGAAACCGCGCTCAGCTTCCTGGGGCTCGGCATTCGTGCGCCGGCGGTCAGTTGGGGCACGCTCTTGAAAGATGCGCAGAATGTCCGCAGCGTGGCTGTACAGCCCTGGATGCTGATTCCCGGCCTGCTTGTGATTATAACCGTTCTCTTATTCAACTTTATCGGCGATGGGCTGCGTGATGCAGCCGATCCCTACAAGTAGTGGCAATGGAAAAGCAAGAGCCGGTTCTGGAAATCAGAGATCTGCATACCTTCTTCCCCCTGGAAGAGGGCATGTTGAAAGCTGTCAACGGTGTATCGCTCACGATTCACAGGAACCGCACCCTGGGCGTCGTAGGTGAATCGGGCTGCGGCAAGAGCGTTACCGCACAGTCGATCCTGCGCATTGTGCCTGACTTTGCACAGATGACGGGGGAGATACTGCTGCACAAGAATGGCGAGGTTATCAATCTGGCTGCGCTGGCCCCGTCGGGACGCGAGATCCGCGACATTCGCGGCCGCGACATCTCGATGATCTTTCAGGAGCCGATGACCGCCTTTTCGCCCGTGCATACCGTTGGCGAGCAGATCATGGAAGCCATTTTGGTCCATGACGATGTGCCCAAAGCCGAGGCGCGTGCCCACGCAGTTGAGCTGTTGAAGCTGGTTGGCATTCCAATTCCTGAAGAACGTGTCGACGCCTATCCGCATCAGTTATCGGGCGGCATGCGGCAACGGGCCATGATTGCCATGGCCCTGGTGCTCACGCCGATGCTCCTTATCGCCGATGAACCGACGACCGCGCTCGATGTGACCATTCAGGCCCAGATCCTACGTCTGATGAAGACGCTTCAGGCCGAAATGGGCATGTCGATCATGTTCATCACCCATGATCTGGGCGTGATAGCCAATATGGCCGACGACGTAGCGGTGATGTACTTGGGCCGGGTGGTCGAATACGGCAGTGTCAGGCAGATTTTCCGCACGCCCCAGCATCCATACACCCAAGCCCTCCTGCGCTCGATTCCCCGCACAGGACGCAGGGCCCGGGTCCGTCTGGAAGCGATCGAAGGCATTGTCCCCGTCCCCCTCGACCCGCCGGATATCTGCCCGTTTGCCGACCGTTGTACGCAGTTCATCCCTGGCCGCTGCGATGAAGGGGTGCCCGATTTTCTGGAAATTGCGTCGGGGCATTCGGTGCGCTGTATCCTCTATGAATAACAACATGAATAACAGCTATGGAATCGAGCAACCTACTCGAAGTACATAACCTCAAGAAGTTTTTTCCCATCGAGAAGGGCCTGTTGCGCCGGGTGGTTGGGCAGGTGCGCGCCGTCGACGACGTGAGCCTGAGCATTCCCGCCGGCAAGACCTTGGGGCTTGTCGGTGAATCCGGCTGCGGCAAGACCACCCTTGGTCGCTGCGTAATCCGCGCGATTGAGCCGTCAGAAGGACAGGTGCTGCTGCGTATCGATGGCCGCGAAGCCGACATCACCGGCCTCGATGCCAAGGAGTTGCGCGCCACCCGCCGCCACATGCAGATGGTCTTTCAGGACCCGTACGCCAGCCTCGATCCGCGCAAGACTATCCTGGACATTGTCGGCGAGCCGCTGCGGGTGAACAAGCTGGCCAGGGGTGAGGATCTGGAGCAGCGGGTGCGTCAACTCGTCGATCTGGTCGGCCTCGACGTAAAGTATCTCAAACGCTATCCCCACGCCTTCAGCGGCGGTCAGCGCCAGCGCATCGGCATTGCCCGCGCCTTGAGCTTGCATCCCAGCCTGATCGTCTGTGATGAGCCTGTTTCGGCCCTGGACGTTTCGGTCCAGGCCCAGATTCTGAACCTGCTGCAGGATCTGCAGGCGGAATTCAGCCTCACCTATCTGTTCATCGCCCACGACCTCAGCGTCATCCAATATATTTCCGATCAGGTTGCCGTCATGTATGTCGGCAAGATTGTTGAGCAGGCGGAGACGGAAGAGCTCTTTCTGAATCCCAAACATCCGTATACCGAAGCGCTTCTATCCGCAATTCCGAGTCCTGATCCTGATTCCTTACTGGACGAAATCATGCTGGAGGGTGAAGTGCCCAGCCCGGCCAACCCGCCTTCCGGTTGCTACTTTCACCCCCGCTGCAAGTACGCCCAGCAGGTCTGTCAGGAGGAGTTGCCACCACTTCTGGAGAGCAGTCCGGGCCATCACGTAGCCTGTCATTTTGCCGAGGAGCTGACGCTTCAGGGAGTGGAAGATTTGGAAGAGGAGAGCCAGTGGTGATTCCTGCTGTCGGTTCCGGCTTCTACGCAGGTAACGAGACGGGCGCCCAGGCAAAGGAAGAGTGGCTGTGGCGCTGATCCGGGTGGTGGAGTAAATGTATGGATGCGCTTCTCTTCTGGATAGCGCTGTGGGTTACGGGTGTCGGACTGTTTGTGTACTTGATGATCAAGTTGGTGCGTCGATTGGCAATTCGTTTCAGCCAGGGAGTTGAAGCCAACGTTCGAGCAGCAGAAACTATTGTCAATGATGAGCGCGTTCCCGATGCCTGGGCGGCGCCATACCGACAAAGAATCGAGACCCTTCGGCTGAACTTTGGAACTGAAGCCGAAATTGAACGGACTGGCCGACGCGGGCACAAGGATTGTTTGCACCGGTTGGACCAACTCACGCAGTATTTTGAAAAAAGCGACCTGGTTGACAGCGCCGAATCACGCCATGTCCTTCTCAAAGGACTGCAACGGCAGCGCGCACGATGGGTCGCCGGCGGCTGGCAGTATGTGATCGAAAGGGAGGATAACCGCTAAAACCCAAGACGCAGCGATGTTTGATGTTGTCAGGCTGGGACCGACCTGTCCCAAACCACCGGACATCCGGCATCGCGGACTCTTTTGCAGAGGCAACCGGTCCGTTCCTATAGCACAGGTCCTATCTCAACCACCCATGGGGGTGGTTTTTTTATGTTTGGCCTTTCCCCCCCTATCGTCTACAATATTGCAGACTCCTATGCATTGAAATAATATATATAAGACCACAAAAGGAGAAATGGAAAATGTAGAAGCCCACGAACGTCCTCTCGCCTTCTCAGTCGTGAACGGATGCCGAATCGCGCGGAAACTTGCCTACAGGCGGCCTTGCCCGCCTATACAAACCGTTGAAGCCATCCCTGGTTCAGACATATCAACACCGCTTGGCAGTCTGCACGCCTTATGAGGAATCTCCACTGATCCATGCTGAAGATATTGCGTCGGCGTTTGTCGTTCCCCCTGATAATGTCAAAGCGTGATTGCTTGTTTGAAAGTGATCACTACCCCTGCGCCCCATTCGAGCAGAGGCGCATCTGACACGGATCGATCTTCTACGGTCTAAGGAGGGCCACCATGAATGCAAAACGCTGGAATCGACGAGACTTCTTGAAGACGACAGGGACGGCGGCGGGCGCTTCTCTGCTGGCGGCGTGTGCCGCGCCCGCACCGCAACAGGCCGCTGACGAGAGCAGCAGTGATTCGTCAGAGATGGCAGAAACCATTACCCTGGAGTTTCTCTACTTCGGGAGCGCTGCCATGGGCGAAAACTTCGACCCCATTGTCGAACAGTGGAACGAAGAGCATCCCATGATCCAGGTCAAGAAGACCGTTGTCGGCGGGATGACCTGGGGCGAATATGCCCAGAAGGTAGCGGTGATGATTGCCAGCGGCCAGGACCTGGATATCATCCGCATGGCTATCGAAGGCTTGCGGATGTTCGCGTCGAAGGAGATCATTCATCCCATTGATGATTGGATCCAACGCGATGGCGACCAACTCGACTTCGGTGAATTCCTTGACGACGTCAGTCCTTTCTTCTTTGAGGCCGGTTCCTATCAGGGCAAGCAGTACGGGATTCCGCTGGCTTTCAACATGATGAGCGTCTGGTACAATACCACGATCTTCGAAGAGAATGGCATTGACAGACCCGCCGATGACTGGACCTACGACGATTTTCTCGCGATCGCCACCCAATTGACCCAACCACCCGACCAGTGGGGTTGGGTACCGTGGATCGGCTGGTTTGTCGGCGTGATTCCGCACGCCTTCGCCTACGACACCAGCCCTCTCACCCCGGATTGGAACGCGGGCAATACCAATGACCCCAAATTCATCGAGATGATGCAGTTCCGCCAGGATCTGATCCACGAGTACAAGGTCGCGCCGGAGGTGGGCGCGGGCGAGAACCCGCGGCAGAAGTTCTTCACCGGCAAAGTCGGCATGGTGCCCGACATGCGCAACATGGTGCTGGAAGGTACAAAGGCCGGTTTCACCGAATGGGACCACGTTCCCTGGCCGCAGAAGTATGCACAGAAATATGAAGTCGGCACCGGCTTCTACTGCATTCCGCTGGAGAGCAAGCATCCGGAAGAGGCGTGGCAGTTCATGAGTACAGTCGTGACCGGCAGAGCGATCGCCGAGCGTAAAGCCAGCATCGGCTATGCCAACCAATCGCGACGTTCGGTATCTACCGATCCCGACCTCTACGCTATCGGACCTACGCACTTTGCATGGGTCTACGAGGCGGTTGACGCCGGCATGGCCCAACATGCCCCCTCACCACCGGACTACCCCGAAATCGAGTCCATCGTAAATCGCTATCAGGCCTCGATTCTGTCAAATGAAGTGTCGGCCGAGGAAGGATGTCTGGCCGCTCATGAAGAGATCGAAGAAGTGATTGCGCGACGCGAGCCTGGGGTAACAGGCATGTAGCGGCCAGTTCCAGGACAGTTGACGACCGATTCAATGCGGGTGAGACATTCGCGCTCCCAGGGATCGGTCGCCGATTGTCATCTCTTCGTGGTTCTGCTGAGCGGGACAGATTCAGGGCAGAGTAGCCTCGCAACTGAGATAATGATCTGGGAGGCCATCTGAGAGTGGATGTTTGGCTTAGAAACCCAGTTGCTCACTTGCGGCTTCTTGTCATAGCGCTGCCCCGCCTGGGTGGAATCCGCTCGCTCGCGACGATAAAAACACTGGATCTGTCAAGAATTCAGAAGGACACGGTCATGGTATCAGTCAAGGCGGCGTCTCTGTGAGCATTCGACTTCCTCAAATCAGAATGGGGATTGCCAGACATGAAGCGCTGGCGGGATATCTTTTTATCGCGCCGGCCTTCCTGGTGTTCGTTGTATTTGTCGCCGGCCCCATGGTCGCCGCGTTTGCCTTCTCGCTGTACAAGTGGGATGTGTTTCGCGCGGCGACCTTTCTGGGGCTTGACAACTATAACAGGCTGTTCAACGACAAACGCTTCTTTATAACTTTCTGGAACACTGTCGTCTATACCCTGCTGGAAGTGCCGCTGAATCTGCTCGTGGCGCTGGCCATCGCCATGCTCATCAACCGCAGACTACACCCTGCCCTGCGGTATTTCCTGCGTACCACCTATTTTTTCCCGGTCATCATCTCTTTTGTGGCGGTTTCGATTCTTTGGCGCTATCTGTTGATCAGCGACCCGACTTTCGGTCTCATCAACTTCTATCTCGCCAAAGTTGGCATTTCCAAAGTGCCATGGACGACCAGTTCACAATGGGTGTTGCGCTCCATTGTGCTGGTCAACATCTGGAAGACTTTCGGGTTCAATCTGGTCATCTTCCTCGCCGGGCTTCAGAACATTCCCCGCCATTTTTACGAGGCAGCCGAGATCGACGGCGCCAACTTCGGGCAGAAATTCAGGAACATTACGATCCCCCTGCTGACACCAACCATCTTCTTCGCGCTGGTGATTGAGATGCTCCATGCCGTGCAGTTGTTCGATACCGCCTATGTGCTGACACAGGGTGGGCCGGGTGATGCGTCGCGCCCCATCGTCATGTACATGTATGAGACCGGTTTCCAGGCTCTAAAGATGGGATACGCCTCTGCCGTAGCCGTGATGCTCTTCGTAGTTGTCATGCTCCTGACCTTAATGCAGATGAGAGTGAGCCAGGTTTGGGTCTACTACATGGGAGAGTAGGAGCAGCATGAATGTGTGGCAAGACGCCCGTCAGAGTCGCCGCGTTGGCATTGCCGCCACCGGTTTCCTCAACTCCCTGTTAGTTCTGGGGGGGTTGCTGACGATCTCGCCTTTCATCTGGATGATTGTCATCTCGTTGGGCCCTTCCAAAGAACTGCTGCAGATGCCGCCCAATTGGTTTCCTTGGCCGCCCTATCTGGTTTCGTATCAGGAAGCATTCCACTATGTAAACTTTCTGGCCACCGGCTGGAACAGCCTCAAGGTCACCTGCGCAATCTGTGCCGGGCAGTTGGCCACCTGTAGTTTGGCCGCCTTTGCGTTTGCCAGACTGCGCTTCCCCGGGCGTGAGGTCTTGTTCATCATACTGCTGTCGGCCCTGATGATTCCGCCACAGATGACGATTATTCCCGTGTATGTCATGCTGGCCAAGGTGGATATGATCGATACCCATACTTCCTTGATCCTGCCCGCTTTTTTCAGCGCCACGGGAACATTTCTTCTGCGCCAGTTCTTCCTGACAATGCCCCAGGAGATGGTGGATGCCGCCAAAATAGACGGGGCCAGCTACTGGACCATCTACTGGCGGATTTTTCTGCCGTTGGGCGCGGCAGGCATCTCTGCGCTGGCCATCTTCTGCTTTAACTTCCACTGGAACGAACTTTTCCGCCCTCTGATCTTCTTGAACTCAGTGGAAAAGTTCACGCTGCCCCTGGCACTGAGCTACATCAACGAACTGTATGTCAACCTGATTGGCGTGACCTACGCCGCGGTGGCAATGGCCGTGATTCCGGTGTTGATCGTCTTCCTCATGGCTCAGCGGTATCTGATCGAAGGGATCACACTGACCGGCCTCAAGGAAGGTTGAAGAGCTACTGTGTACAGATTCAACCTGTTGCCCAGTCCAATCAGTTCGACATAATCCCTCTATCCCGCATCTACCAACCTTAGAGAAAAGCAGAGGACTCATGGGACGTCTAACTTATACCGGTGAACATCTGCGCGAGATAGCCTTTCCACTTGGCGGCATTGGAACCGGCACGGTGAGCCTCGGCGGGCGCGGGCAGCTCTGTGATTTTGAGATTGCCAACCGGCCAGCCAAAGGTCAGGCGCCGTTCCGCAACTTTTTTGCGCTCGGTGTTGACGATGGATCGGGTATACCCAAGGCGCGCGTGCTGGAGCGCCAGTTTTTCCCGCCTTTCACCGGCTCGCGCGGGGTACCGGTTCACCAGGTTCCCGGTCTGCCCCGTTTTGCCGAGGTCAGATTTACAGGGGAATATCCACTGGCCCATCTGGATTTCGAGGATGGCGCGACCGATGCGCCGTTCCCGGTTCGGGTCTCATTGGACGCGTTCAATCCGATGATTCCTGGCAACACCGATGACTCCGGGCTGCCTGCGGCAATTCTGTCATGGAATTTCGAGAATCGTACAGAGCGCCGAATCAAGGCGCTGTTGGTGGCTGTCGTGCCGAACCTGGTCGGCTATCAATTTTCGCCCTGGCCGGGAGATCCGGCCTGGCCCGGCGGGCAACAGGTGAACAGGACCATGGGCGAGCCGGGGTTCCAGGGAATTCTCATGCAGTCCGAACACGATGGCGGCCGTCATCCCATGGCCGGCAGCATGGCCGCGGTCACGTCCTGGCCGGATACAACAGTGCAAACGCGCCTCGGCGAGCAGGACTGGCCCTACTCACTTCGCCCCTTCTGGTACCAGCTATTGGGCAGCGTGCCTTTCGAGCAGGAAGAGGCCGCCACGGTCGCGGCGCCGAGCGGCAACCTGACCGTCGCGCGACGGCTTGAGGCAGCGCTCGGCATGAGCATTACGCTGGAGCCCGGCCAGGGCGTGACCGTACCGGTGATCCTCACCTGGTGCTTCCCCAATCGCTACGTACAGCTTCCGGACGTGGATGAACCGCGCTGGGTGGGCAACCACTATACACAGAGATTCCCCGGCGCCGATGCGGCCGCACGTTACGTGGTGGCTGAGCGCGATCGCCTGGAAGCCGAAACACGCGACTTCCACCGGCATCTCTACGCCACAACCGTACCGGATTCTGTGATCGACGCGGTGTCGGGCAACATGGCCACCATTCGCACGCAGACCTGTTTTCGCGACGCGTCCGGCCAGTTTTACGCCTATGAAGGCTGCAACCCGGACTCCGGCTGTTGCCCAATGAACTGCACCCACGTCTGGATGTACGAGCAGGCCCTGGCGTCTCTTTATCCTAGTCTGGAACGGAATATGCGCGCCAATGCCTTTCTGGTCGAAACCGGACCCGATGGCCGCATGTTTTTCCGCACCCGCACACCCAGTGAATCCGAGCCGTTTCTAGCCGAGGCGACGACAGCCGCCGACGGTCAGATGGCAGAGGTGATCCAACTGCTGCGCGACTATCAGCTTTCGGGCGATCGCGACTTCCTGGCACGGCTGTGGCCAAAGGCCAGGCTGGCGTTGGAATATGCCTGGCAACCAGGGGGTTGGGACGCGGATCGCGACGGCGTCATGGAGGGCGAACAGCACAATACGACCGACATCGCCTACTACGGGCCAAATCCGCTCATGACCTTTCTCTATCTGGCTGCGCTGAGGTCCGGCGCTGCCATCGCCAGGGAGTTGGACGACCCGCAGACCGCAACTGTTTATGAAGAGATCGCGGCGGGCGGGGCCGCGCTGGCCGATGAACTGCTGTGGAACGGTGAATTCTTCCAGCAGCGCCTGGACCTGGCCGCGGCCGCGGCGGACTTTGGGGCGAGCTACGGCATGGGCGGCATGGGCGGCATGGGCGATACCGTGCCGGGCGCCGAGGACAGCGCGGTGTTCAGAGAGCAGGGTCAGGCCCCCTACAACCAGGTCCATAACGGCTGCCTGTCGGACCAGCTCTTCGGCCAGTGGCTGGCGAACCTGGTCGGCCTCGGTCGGCTTGTGCCTGCTGAGCATCTTCGCACAGCGCTCCGGGCCATCTATCGTCATAACTTCAAGCGCATGAATGAAGTGCCGACCAACTTCCTGCGCGCCTTTGCCGTCAACGAGGAACAGGGCGTGGTCTACGCAACCTTTCCTGAGGAGCCGGGAGAGATTATTCCATTAACCGCGGTCTTGCGTGCCCATGAGGTCTGGTCGGGGTGCGAATATGAGGTGGCCTGCCTGATGATCCAGGAAGGATTGATAGCGGAGGGTGAGTCGATAGTAGAAGCCATTCGCGCACGGCACGACGGGTCCGCCCGCAATCCCTGGAACGAGCCGGAATGTGGTGACCATTATGCCCGCGCCATGGCAAGCTATGGCCTGCTGCAGGCCTACGCCCGTCTGCAGATCGATCTGAGCCGGGGCCGGATCGCACTCTCGCCACAGGTGAACCGGGAGAACTTCGCCACCTTCTTTTCCGTGGAGGGCGCCTGGGGCAGTATAAGCATGGACGGGAAGCGGCTCAGAATCGAGCTCGGCAGTGGCAAGTTAGCGGTGAACGAGCTTGTCGTCGATGGGAGAACAGTTCCTCTCCCGTCCGGGCTTACGGTGACCGCGAATCAGCCATTGAATATAGCTCAGCCATTGAATATAGCATAGTGAAACGCCGGTCATCATGCACCCCTGCTAAAAAAGAGGCACATGGTAACCGGCGTAACAAAGTTCATCTCTCGAAACTCTACGCCAAAGGGAGCGCATCCTGCTCCGCGTCCCAGCCTCCCCCTCAGACAATTCTCTTACCACAAGCAAACTATTCCGGCATCGTCCGCAATATCAGCGGCTCCAGGAAGTTCACACTCTTGATGATGCCTTCGGATGCGCTCATCACTGGGTCTTCGTGTTCGATGCTCAGCGCCCCGTCGTAGCCTACGAGGCGCAGCGCGCTGACGAAATCGCGCCACCACGCTTCCCCATGGCCGTAGCCCAGCGTGCGGTAGGCCCACGAGCGCTCGGCAACCAGGTCCATCGGCCGCATATCGAGGCCGCCGTTGAGGGCCATTTCAGAAGGGTTGATGCGGGTGTCCTTGGCGTGGACGTGGAAAATGAACCCCTCTCCCAGCGCGGGGATGACGATCAGCGGATCCATGCCCTGGTAAAAGAAGTGGCTGGGATCGAGGTTGACGCCCACGCTCCGCCCGGCGATCGCGCGCAGCCGCAGCATAGTACGGGTGTTATAAGCGGACTGGCCAGGGTGTAGTTCGATCGCGACCCGGACGCCGTGATCGGCAGCGAACCGGCCGGCCTTTTCCCAGAAAGGAGTGATTACTTCATCCCACTGCCAGCGCTCCAGCTCAGCGTATTCCGGCTGTTGAGGGTGGGTGGGCCAGTTCGGGTAGGGTGTCCCACTCGGGTCGCCAGGGCAGCCGCTCATCGTCACGATCGTATCCAGGCCGAGTTTATGCGCTAACTCTACTGTCTTAAAGAAGACATCCTGCGATGCCTGGCCGCGCGCGGGGTGCGGATCGAGCAGGTTGCCATTGCAGTTGAGGGCGCTCAGCATCAGGCCGCGACTTTCTATCGCGGACGTAAATGCTGTGCGGGCCTCCTCGCTCTGCAGCAGTTCATCCAGGTTGCAATGCAAAGCCGGCGAGAAATTGCCCGTTCCGATTTCCACAGCTTCGATCCCGTGCTCGACAACCCAATCAAGCGCCTCGGTGAAGGCAGTTGGCAGGCTATCTGTAAACAGTCCGATTTTCATCACATTCTCCTTTCTGGTGGACCCAGGGAGCGCTTCCCACCCCGCGTCCCGCCCGGCCGAGCTACTCCTTCTCGTACCAGCCCGACCCGAAAAACAACCCGTCATGGCGCACCATCCATACGTGCTTGAGCGTCTCCTCGTCCGTGTTCGGGTTGTAGAAGACGAAGCTGACCCATTTCCCCTTTTCAGTGGCGCTCAGTAAGTCGTCGCCATAGAAGTAGCCGGTGACGTCAACGCGCAGCGCCGGGTCTCGCCCTATCAATTCGGGGCGGAAGTGCGCAATGGTGCGCCCATCTTCGCCGACAATGAAGGCGTACCACGGCCCGTCCACGTTGTCGGGCGAACTGTAATGGTCGAGGGCTGCCTGGCGGCCTTCACTGTTGTAGAGCCGGATTGCATCCTGCACGATCGCTTGGGTGTAGGCCGCCGGCTCGTTCTTGGTTGGGATGGCAACGCAACCAGCGACGAGAAGCGCGAGCACGAGAAACAGGGGGGCAAATCGATTCATGATTTTCTCCATTGCGTTAAAGGTAACTATGGCACATCAACCACAGCGTACGTTCACCCATCCCTCCGTGCAAGAATTCCCTGCCCCGGTTCAGGGCAAGTGCATCTCACTGAGAAAATGCCTTGGGAGGTTGCCAGCACTGTATGGGTTGCCAGATCCGTAAAAGGGCGCCCCTTGTAGGCGCCCTTCGTAAACTTTCTGGCAACTCCCAGCTATTCAGGCATACGAAATCAGATGCGATTGCCCCCTGTCACGGTCGCTTAACTTTTCTATCTCTGTCCGTCTGTTGCAACGCGTCCATCGGGTGACTTAGTACCGTCTTCCCCTATGCCGCTGTTCAGCACGCCCTCAGCATGAAAGATGGCGCGCAGCGGGGAAACGCGTAGCGTAAAATTGACAACGCCGCTCGGACAACGCTTCTTAATCCGCGTCCCGCCCGGCCGAGCTACTCCTTCTCGTACCAGCCCGACCCGAAGATCAGCCCGTCATAGCGTACCATCCAAGTGTGTTTAAGCGTCTCCTCCCCCGTGTCCGGGTTTGTGAAAACGTAGCTGACCCACTTTCCTGCCTCCGTCGCGCTCATCATCTCGTCCCCATAAAAGTAGCCGGTCGAATCCACGCGCAGCGCAGGGTCCCGCCCTAAAATTTCGGGGTCGTGGTGGGCGATGGAGTACCCTTCTTCGCCGATGATAAAGACGTACCACTGCCCGTCCACGTTGTCGACTGAATTGTAGTGATCGATGGCTGCTTGGCGGCCTTCACTGTTGTAGAGGCGAATTGCATCCTGCACGACCGCTTGGGTGTAGGCTGCCGGCTCGTTCTTGGTTGGGATGGCAGCGCAACCAGCGACGAGAAGCGCGAGCACGAGAAATAGGGGAACAAATCGATTCATGATCTTCTCCATTGCGTTCAAGGTAACTATGGCACATCAACCACAGCGTACCTTCACGCATCCCTCCGCGCAAGAATTCGCTGTCACGGCTCAGGGCAAGCGTATCTCACTGGGTCAACGCCTTGGGAGGCTGCCTGCTCTGTGTGGGCTGCCAGATCCGTAAAAGGGCGCCCCTTGTAGGCGCCCTTCGTAGACTTTCTGGCAACTCCCAGCTATTCAGGCATACGAAATCAGATGCGATTGCCCCCTGTCACGGTCGCTTAACTTTTCTATCTCTGTCCGTCTGTTGCAACGCGTCCATCGGGTGACTTAGTACCGTCTTCCCCTATGCCGCTGTTCAGCACGCCCTCAGCATGAAAGATGGCGCGCAGCGGGGAAACGCGTAGCGTAAAATTGACAACGCCGCTCGGACAACGCTTCTTAATCCGCGTCCCGCCCGGCCGAGCTACTCCTTCTCGTACCAGCCCGACCCGAAGATCAGCCCGTCATAGCGCACCATCCATGTGTGCTTAAGCGCCTCGTTTCCCGTGTCCGGGTTCGTGGCGACGTAGCTGATCCACTTGCCTTCTTCAGGTGCGCTCAGCATGTCGTCGCCAAAGAAGTAGCCCGTGGAGTCAACCCGAAGCGCGGGGTCCCGCCCTTTTATTTCAGGGCTGAAGTGCGCGATAGTGTGCCCATCTTCGCCGATAATGAAGGCGTACCATTGCCCGTCCACGTTGTCTGCTGAACTGTAGTGGTCGATGGCTGCCTGGCGGCCTTCACTGTTGTAGAGGCGGATCGCATCCTGCACGACTGCCTGGGTGTAGGCTGCCGGTTCATTTTTGGTTGGGATGGCAACGCAACCGGCGACGAGAAGCGTGAGCGCGAGGGCGAAAGTTAGAGCGGCAGAACGGAACATATATGTCTCCATTTCGATTAAGTCAGTCTGGTTTATCTATAACAGTCTACTTTCATGCCCCCATTTGAAACAACATTGTCCTTCCATGTTTACGTGGGTATAATCTCTCTATCCATCTGTTGCAACGCGCCCATAAGTAACATCTGATATTTCCCCTATTGCGTTTGGTCGATGCGCCCCCTGCACCAAATGGGGCCCAAAGAGGAGATCCAATGGCAGCCATGCGCATCGGCATCGGCTCGATCTTCCAGGAAAGCAACCAGTTCGCGGCCACGCAGACCGATCTGGCCCTCTTTCGCAACTCCTATGTCCATGAAGGCGATGCCCTGCTCCAACTGACCGGCACCGATTGCGAAGTTGCCGGCATCCTCGCCACCTGCGTTGAGGAGGACGCGCAGCCGGTTCCTCTGCTGGCAGCGCGCAGCGTCTCGGGCGGCGCCCTTTCGGATGCCTGCTACACCGAGTTGAAGGAGACCCTGCTGGCCCGACTGCGCGAGGCCTTGCCCCTCGATGGCCTCATCCTCGCCATGCACGGCTCCATGGTCACCGCCTCGCAGGAGGACCCGGAGGGCGATCTCCTCGATGCCGTGCGCTGCATCGTCGGGCCGGACCTGCCCATCGTCATGACGCTCGACCTGCACGCGCACGTCACCCCGCGCATGGTCGTCCAGGCCAACGCCCTCGTGTCCTTCACCCACTACCCCCACGACGACACCTATTCTACCGGCGAACGCGGCGCCAGCCTCCTGCTGCGCACCGTGCAGGGCAACGTCAGACCGGTAACGGCCCTGGCCAAGGTCCCTATCATCTGCGGAGCCTGCAACGGCCAGACTTTTGGCGACGGGCCTATGGCCCACCTGACCCGGAGGGCCCGACACCTGGAAACCCAGCCGGGCATCCTCTCCGTATCCTGTTTCCAGGTCCATCCCTACAACGACCTGCCCGGCATGGGCTGCGGCAGCATCGTGGTGACCGACAATGACCCCGCGCTGGCAGCAGACGAGGCACAGGCGCTTGCCGCAGAGTTTTGGCAGCGCCGCCGGGCGTTCGAGGTAGAGCATTTTACCGTCGCCGCGGCCGTTGCCCGCGGCCGCAAAGTGGAGGGGGGCCCTGTGCTGCTGGTGGACACCGCCGACTGTGCCGGCGGCGGCGCGCCCGGCGACAGCGTCGCCTTGCTGCGCGAGCTGTTGGCGCTGGGCGTGGACGAGCCTGCCTTTCTGATGGTGGTCGACCCGGCCGCGGCCCAGGCGTGCGCACGCGCCGGCATCGGCCAGACCGTCAGCCTGCAGGTCGGCTACACCCTTGACACGACCTGGGGCCAACCCGTCTCCGTCAGCGGCGAGGTACGCCGGCTCAGCGACGGCAGCTTCCTCTACGATGGCGGCCTCTTTGGCGGCACCTGGGCCTCGATGGGTCTCTCCGCCGTGCTGCAAGTCGGCAGCATCGAGCTTCTGGTCATGTCACAGCCGACCTACGACTGGGGCGATGAGCAGTTTCGCAGCTTGGGCATGGATGTACGCCGCGCCAAATTCATCGGCGTCAAGAATCCCATGAACTATCGCCACGCCTACCGCGACCTGATGAAAGCGGCTTACATCGTTGACACGCCCGGCCCCACCCCGGCCCACGTGCGCAACCTGAACTACGCGCGCATGCAGCGGCCCTTTTTCCCGCTTGACGAGGAGATTCCCGGCCTCGAGATACCAGTTGTCGTCAGTTGAGAATGATCCACCAAGGAACACCTGACAATGAATACCGTCGCCGCTCAACGATTGGAAGCGTGCATCGAGCAGCTCAAGCAGGGGGAGCTGACCGAGGAACAGTTGCGAGAGTTGGGCAAGGCGCTCGGCGAGAATACCGCCAGACGCCAGAGTCTGCTCTACCTGCAGACCGCAACTACCTCCGTCGCCTCCCAAGTGGTTGGCATGTTGCTGGTCGAGGATGGCGGCGTTTCCGACGGCCCGTTCGACCCCGCCGACTGGCCCTACAAGACCCCACTGGGCGCCATCAACGCCGGCTGGCGTGTGATCCGTTTCCCGGCCCAACTTCTGACCGGGCACGACCGCGATGTGCATGTGACCTGCGAGTTTATTCTGGAGAAATGGGAATAAATGGACGCCGAACTCTGGAACATCGGCATGAAAGTCGATGACATCGACAGCGAAATCGCCTTCTGGCAAGAGATCGGCGCCAAACTGGTTTTGCGCGAGAAGTTCACCGCGCCCGACGGTGCGGAGGTCGACTACGCCTTCGTCGAATTTGGCGGCACGCGCATCTTTCTAACGCCCAAGACCGTCTTCGAGGACAAACTCGGCCACGAACTGATGCCCGGCCTGACGCACGCCGTCTTCGAAGTCGATGACCTGGATCAGGAGTACGAACGGCTCACCGGCATGGGCCTGGAGGTTCTGGTAGAGCGGGTTGAGATCAGCGCCGCTTTTGGCTCGCGCCGTCTGGCATTCTTCCGCTCCCCCAACGGCATGGTTTTCGAACTGCTGCAGATCCTTGAAGCGAAAATCTGACGATGATTCTTAAGACGCTCGTGCATACCGGGCAGGAGGTGACCAATGACGATGGAGGCACTTCGCGCAGCGGATAACGTAAAGCCTACCTTGACCGATGAGGAGGTCCTTGATTTCTGCAAAACCGGCATTCTCACACTCGAAGGCGTGATACCGGATTCCACCAACCGTTGGGTTTTCGAATACCTTGACGAGGAAGGAGCAGACCCCCATCAGCTGGTGCGGGATGAGCGCTTCATCGACGAAGTATTGTTGCATCCGGCCGTCGCCGGCGTCATCCGCTCCCTGCTCGGCGCCCACTTTCAGCTCCCCGAGTGGATGGCCAACCATCGCCTGACGGGGCCGGTAAAAGCCAACTACTGGCATATCGATGCCGGTTCCGACTTCGAGCGCGCCTGCAATCTGCTGCAAGTCTTCTATATTCCCCAGGCGAACAGCATCGAGATGGGCCCCACCCTGTTCCTGCCCGGCTCCCACCTCGTGCCCATTACCAGAGAGGACATAGAGCGCTTCGGTCATCTGGCCGGACAGGTACCGACCACCGCGCCCGCCGGCTCGGTGTTCGTCACCGCCTATTCGATCTGGCATCGTCAGCCCGACAAGGTCGATCAATCGACGCGCAACCTGTTGAAGTGGATCTATTGGCGCACAACGCCGCCCGCGCGCGACTGGAACGCGCGCCCCGATTTTGATTTCGCCGGCGCCGACTACTCCTATACAAGCGACTATTTCTGCGGCGGCCACCGCAAATGGCAATCGGTCCCGCGTGTGGCCGAAATGTTCTACTGGCTGTGCGGCAAAGCCGAAGATTTCCACCTCGTCGGCGGTTCAGGCTGGCCCTATTCCTCCTCCGACCCGGGAATGTGGGCAAAAAGGCGTTGACATCACTAAGGCTCGTTGACCTCTGTCAGAACAGCGATATGCGGGAGCAAAGTACAGCTTATCCATAAAGGGCCGCCCAGTCACCCAAAGAAAATCCGATACGCCTATGGTGTTCTTCGCGCCCCTTCGCGTGCCTTCGCGGATCAAAGAAAGGTGTCCACCGCGGCCCTTCGTGGACAAAAGATGTTGCCGTTGCACTTCTTCGCGGCCCTTCGCGGCCCTTCGTGGACAAAAAGGTGTTGCAGTTGCAGTTCACCGCGGCCCTTCGTGGACAAAGAAAGGTGTTCTTCGCGCCCCATCGCGGATCGATATGTGGAGATCAAAACATGAAACTCAGCAGCGCACAGATTACCCAGTACAATGAACAGGGCTACCTGTTTTTCCCCGATCTCCTGGACAGCGATGAAGTGGCCGTCCTGCAAGAAGCGGTGCCGGGCATCCTCGATCGCCAGGGGCCGGAGCTAATCACCGAAAAGGAAGATCCGTCTTCCGTCAGGCTGGCCTTTGGCGCGCATACCTATTCCGAGCCGTTCCGCTGCCTTACCCTGCTTCCCCGTCTGTTGAACCCGGTCCGTCAACTGTTGCAGGACGACGTCTATCTCCATCAGAGCCGTATGAACCCCAAACAGGGCTTCGGCGGCGGCGCCTCCTGGGACTGGCACCAGGATTACCCGCCCTGGCATTCGATCGACGGCATGCCCGAACCGAACTGCATCATGGTATCGGTCTTCATTGACGACTGTACACCGGTCACGTCTCCCCTCCTGATCGTGCCCGGCTCGCAACGCCATGGCCTGCTGGACGCCAAACTGCACAAGGACGCCGCCGGGAGAGGATATGCGCTGCACCACATCGACAATGCAACCTTTGAACGGCTCGCGGCCGAGAACGGGATCGAAGCGCTCGTCGGGTCGGCCGGATCGGTCGCCTTCATCCATTGCAACGTGCTGCACGGTTCGGCCAACAATGTCTCCCCCTGGCGGCGCGCGATCATGTACCTGATCTACAACGCCGTCAGCAACGCCTGCACCGGCACCGAGCGCCCGTGGTATCAGAACAATCGCGACTTCACATCGCTCACGCCCGTCGACGACAGCAGTGTGAAGGCGCTTGCCTGAACCGCGGCCGCTGGATTCCGCAGCCCACCCACCTGGAGCAATTGACATGAAATATCTGACCGCCGACCAACTGCAAGAGATCGGCACCCGCATCCTGGACGCCGCCGGCTCGCCCCACGCCGAATCGGAAACCGTCTGCGAAGTGCTCGTGCGCGCCAACCTGTTCGGACACGACTCGCATGGCGTGATGCGCATACCACAATACGTCGGCCAGATTCGCAGCGGCGCGATCCGGCCCGGCACGCCTATCGAGATCGAGCGCGAGACCGCGGCCTCAGCCGTCATCCAGGCCCACCAGGGCTGGGGCATGGTCATCGCCCAGCAGGCGATGCGCCTCGCGATCGAAAAGGCGCGCCAGGTTGCCATCGGCACCGTCGTCGTGCGCGGCAGCCAGCACGTCGGGCGCGTGGGCGAATACCCCACCATGGCCGCGGCGGAGCGTATGATCGGCATGGCGGTCGTCAACTCCTATGGCACCACCGGCTCGGTCGCCCCGTATGGCGGCGCCGAACGGCGGCTCTCTCCCAACCCCATCGCCTTCGCCATGCCGAGCGGCGGGCCTTGGCCCGTCATGGTTGACATAACGACCTCGGTATTCCCCGAGGGCAAGGTCCGCGTTACCCAATACGCGGGCAAGCAACTGCCCGAAGGCGTAATCGTCGACGCCGACGGCAACCCCACCACCGACCCGGCCGCCTTCTACGGCCCGCCCGCGGGCGCGCTCCTGCCCCTGGGCGGAATCGTCGGCCACAAGGGCTTTGCGCTCGGCATCGTCGCCGAGTTGCTGGCCGGCGCGCTCTCCGGCGCCGGCTGTACCGGCAAAGAGCGCGAGCAGACCGGCAACGGCGTCTACTTCCAGGCCATCAACATCGAGGCCCTGCTTCCATACGACGAGTTCATCGAGACCGTCCAGGACCAGATCGCCTGGGTAAAGTCGGCGCGCCCGCAACCCGGTGTCAGCGAGGTCCTCTTCCCCGGCGAGCCGGAATACCGCACCGCCCAGCAGCGCGGCGAGCATGGCATCCCGGTCGAAGACAGCATCTGGCAGGAGATGATCGAAACCGCAGACAGCCTCGGCGTCGCGATTGAAGCCTGACCCGCGCCGCCCCCTCCAGGTTTGATGCCCCACTACTTACATGGCATCATGGGGAGCAACGCGCAGGCTGTTCACTGACCACTAACCACTGACCACTAACCACTGACCACTAACCACTGCCCTCACGAGGTTCAGACAATGCGAATTCTCTTTCTTCCCTTCAATCCCGTAATGCACTACTGGTACGATGGCTTTGTCGAAGCGGTCGACGGGCGTTATCCAATTCAGATGTACGAACCCGACAAGCCGTTGGCCCCGCAGTTTGAGGGTATCGACGTGGTGGTGGCGTGCGCGGGTTGCACGCACGAAATGGTCGATGCCTCTGTCGAGGCTGGCGTTAAGTTATGGCAGGTGCTCTCGGTCGGTGTCGATCATTGGGACATGCCCTATTTTTACAGAAAGGAGATGCCGTTTGCCAACACGCCCGGCCCTTTCAGCGCCATCGCCCTCGCCGAGCATGCGCTCACCCTGATGCTCGTGATCGCCAAGAACCATCGCGTCGCGCAGGCGAACGTGCGCGCCGAGACATTCAGCCTGCCGCTGAACGACGAGCTGGCCGGCAAGAAACTCGGCCTGATCGGGCTGGGCGCCAGCGGGCGTGAACTGGCCAAGCGCGGCCACGCAATGGGCATGGAGGTCATGGCGATCGACATCGCCGACATCCCCCAGTCCGTGCGCGACGAGTGTCATGTCTCCTTCTTCGGGGATCCCAGCGCCATGGATCATCTGATCGCCGAGGCCGACTACCTTTCACTCCACACGCCCAGCACGGCCCAGACAAGGCACATGATCGGGGCGCGACAGTTCGAGATGATGAAGCCGACCGCTGTGCTGATCAACGTCGCGCGCGGGCTGTTGGTGGATGAGGATGCGCTGGTCGAGGCTTTGCAGAGCGGACAGATCCGGGCCGCCGGCGTGGACGCCTTCGCGACCGAGCCGCTGCCGAGCGCCCACCCGCTGCTGCAGATGGACAATGTATTCTGCACCCCGCACATCGCCGGCGTAACCAAAGAGACCACGCAGCGCCGCGGCCAGGCCGCCGCCACCAACGTGGACCGCGTCTCCAAGGGGCTGGAGCCGCTGCATCTGGTCACGCCAGACAGTTGAAGTGAGTCCGCAACTGCGGTGGGTTGGGCATAGGTGAGTAGCGCATCGTGGACAGTAAGGCTCACTATCCCCTGCTTTGGAGACTGCCCCGGCAACGGGCGGGTGCGCTCTCAAGCCAGGCAGAGGCTATTCCTGGCCTCCCATGCGTCGCCTCAACCCTTCGAAGCTGAACTGGTCGCTGGCAAGGTAATCGAAGTAAGAGCGCTCTCCTTCCAGGACACGTTGGGCCTGGACAACAACGTCTTCGGCGATAGCGAGAGGGATCGACACCACGCCGTTGACGTCCCCGTGCAACAGGTCGCCCGGTTGAATGGTCAGCCCGTAGATCGAAACTGTTATATCCAGATTCGTGAAGGCGCCGTATCCATGCGAGACGACCGCGCCGGGGCAGAAGAGCTGGAACCCCGGCGCGCGCTGCTGAATGCCGTCAAAGTCACGGCTCCCCATATCGGTCACCAGCCCCACCGCGCCCAGTTTCTGCAGGGCCGTGCTGAACATGTCGCCGGCCACGCAGCTGCGCAAGCGGTCGGCGCCTGTGTACTGGACGACCAGGACAGCCGGTTTGGGCGCGGCATGGACCATGTCCAATACATCGGGCAGCCGCAAGGGCCTGTCGTCACCCGCGCTGGTGGTGTCTTGCGTCGCGGTCACCGCGAAGCCGACCATCGGCTCCTGCGCGGGGAACTGGCAACGCAGCTCCAGCGAGGCATACCCCGCGACCGGATCCCGCACTTCGAAATGTTCGATGGCATTGGCGATGGTGGCGCTGTCGATCCGGCGCAGCGCGTCGAGCGTTTCGGCAGTAAGTTGCGAGCCTGTCATTGTGATCTCCTCGATCTGAACGCGGGCCGCTGGTGAGTTGTAACCACCGAAATCTATGTGATTTCCACGCCGACCGCTGCGGCTGTCTCTATAAAGGATTGCCAGATATCTTCAGCGATTGGAATGCCCTCACGCCATCTCTGCTCCCGCGTACGCGCCTCCATATCGCCCGGCGCCAGCACCTCATCGAAGCCCGGCGCCGGCGGCACCGCCCGTACCCGCCGCTCCATCTCGTCCGCCCGCTCGGCGTAATCGGCGAATGGCTGGAACAGATCCGACCTGATCGCCATCATGGTGACGCCCTGGGTGGGAAAGATCGCGCCGCCCCGCCCCGCTTCCACGTAGCTGTCCGCGCCCGTGAAGATCCGTCCGAGGAACTCGGCCGTCATCATCAGGGTATAGCCTTTGTGCGCCCCAAACGGCAGGTGCCCGCCGCCGGCAAAATAGTCGTCCGGGTTGGTGGTTGGCACGCCATCCTTGTCAACAATGCTGTTCGGGGGCAGCTGCTCGCCGCGGCGGTGGGCATTCTCGACCTTGACGCCGGAAAGGGCGGTCGTGGCCCAGTCGAACATCATCGTCGACTCCTCGCCGGCCGGCAGCCCCATTGAGATCGGATTGGTGTGCAGCACGCGCGTCTTGCCGCCATAGGGAACGGCCACAGGCGCCACCTTGCCGTATCCCCCGCCCCACACCATGCCGATCATTTTGTCTGCCGCCGCCATCTCCACGTACGTGCCCAACCGGCCGATGTGGTACATCTGCACGATGCCGACCACGGCCACGTTCTGCATTCTGGCCTTGCTGATCGCCAGCTCCATCGCATATTTGGCGGCCACGTGGCCGAACGTCCAGTTGCCGGTCACCAGTGCGCTCGTAGCGGTCTCCTGCAGGATCGCCGGTTTGGCCGCGGGCAGCAGCTCTTTGGCCTTTATCGCCGCCACGTAGATCGGGATGTGCCAGATGCCGTGCGTGTCCACACCGCTGAGGTTGGACAGCACCAGGTGATGGGCCAACTCTTCGGCATTGTGCTCATCCGCGCCGGCCGCCAGCAGAACCCGCTTGACCAGGGAATGTAGTTCATCCGCGGTTTTTGTTATCATGTCATCTCCTTAGCGGCCAATGGCTTGCGAGTAACGAGGCCTGCGAATAACGACCGACGAGCGGCGGGCAAACTGATAGCGCAAGGCACACCTCTGGCCCAAAGTTTCACGTGAAACAGACCCACCACCGACGTAGTATAATCTTTATGCTCGTATGCAGCCACAGCAGTTTGGCGGAATCGACTGCTGGATCAGCCGCAGCTCAGTTCGATAGGCGCGCAAAGGCCGGCGGAACCATACTTTTGTTCAGCCGGAGCAGAGATACGGCCGCAGGAGGATGGGCCTAATGCCGCGCGCGTGACGCAAACATCGAAAATTGGGCGATCCAATGAGCTGACACCTGGGTAAACAAGACTGGAGAACTGATGAACAAGCGCATTGTCGTGATTGGAGGCGGGCCCGCCGGCGTTGAAGCAGCCAGTACCGCGGCTTACTACTCGGACGCCGTTACCATCGTGTCAGATCGCCCCGTTGGCGCCTGGCATCAACTCCTGCCCAGCCGCGTATGGCTGACCGCTGTAGACAATCTCTATGCCGCACTTGGCCCATTCGCGTCCGCGACAGGAGAGTTGCCGGACACGAGCCACTTCGCTCTTGCCGAAGTACATGCGCATGCAGACAGAATTGCCAGGCAGTGGCGCGCACAGCAAGCGCGCAAGTTGCAAGATCTTGGCGTGCGGACTGTCATGGGCAAAGCCTCATTTCAGTCGCCAGGCCAGTTGTTGATAACGAACGCTTCTGACGGAGAAATGACAGTCGAGGCCGATGCATTTATTGTGGCCGCAGGGTCAACGCCGTTCGCGCCGCCGCCCCTGGCCCCGGACGGCCGGCGGGTCTTTTCACCTGGCACAGCCCACCAAATGCCGCTTCTGCCGGCAAGCATAATCGTGATCGGGGATGGCCCGACCGGATTTGAGTTTGTCCACATTTTCAGCGCACTCAACATCGACGTGACTTGGCTTGTCTTGCCCGGGGGTCCAAGCTGTGCCATTGCTCCCGAGGCTGACGCATTCCTGGTCGATATGCTCCTGCGCAGAGGCGTCCGCATCCGGCCGGGTGAGCCGGTTGCCGAGTTGAAACGATATCAGGATCACGTCGCAGCCGTGAAGCCGGACGGCTCACGCTACCAAGCCGAGATGGCCTTTGTGACCATCGGAAACCGGCCCAACGTGGCTCCATTGAATCTGGAGGCCGCAGGCGTGCAGGTTGACGCGCAGGGATCGGTGCGCTCCGATGGATATGGGCAGACCAATATTGAGGGAATCTACATAGCTGGTGATGCGAGACAGGTTAGAGCCGGAAGTGTATCCATGGCCCATGCCCGTGTTGCCGCACTTCATGCTGCCGACCAGCAGACGGAACCATATGATGAAACCTCTATGGTTATTCCGTTTCTCTCCAATCCGCAGGTGGCGCAGGTGGGTGTACTGTCGGCTGCCGACGATTCGATCCAGAGCGTGGAAGTAGCAATGCAGTCAGGACTCAAGACGCATATTTCAGGACATACCGAAGGCTTCATAAAGCTGGCGTGGAACCGGGACAGACAAGTTGTAGGAGGATTGGCTGTGGGCCATCAGGCCGCTGATGCACTGGCTCCCGTGTCCGTGGCTATCAAGACAGAGGCGACAATCGATACGCTCGCTTCCCTATACGGGCCGCATCCTGCCATCAGTGAACTCCCGTTCATGGCCGCGCGCGCCGCCTGTCTGCAAGTGCGTTGACTCCGGTACCTTCAAACCCAGCGTTGCCGCCAATGACCGCCACCCTACTGAACAACCGCAGGTCTATCCGAACCGGCTCTCAATCCAGATCGACGCCATCGTAGCCGGCGCTGGCCACCGTTTCCAGCACCTCTCTCGGCCTCTCCCATACGTTGCCGCCGTCACCCGCCAGGGTGACCAGGATAACCGAGTATCTTAGTGCCACAGCTTGGTTCTCTTCCGTCTTTGTCAGAACTAGGATCCTTGCGTCGGTGTTGGCGTGGCAGTCGCATCTTCCGGATCAACGACCGGCGGCGGAGTGTCCGAATCCGGCGTTTCAGTCGGGGTCGGCGTCTCGGTCGGGGTCTCAATGGGAGCCGGTTCCGGTGTATCGGTCGGCGTCTCCGTGGGAGCCGGTTCCGGCGTATCGGTTGGCGTCTCCGTCGGCGTCTCAATAGGGGCCGGTTCCGGTGTATCGGTCGGCGTCTCCGTCGCCGTCGGTTCCAACTCCACAGTTGGCGTCACTGTCGGCGTCGGCGTTGGCGCAAGCTCCCACCAGAAGGCGACACGAGCGATTCCGCCACTCTCGTAAAACTCGACCTGTATGGCGCGCTCACCGGCCGGCAAGGTCACATCGACATTGACTGTACGTACGCCGCCATCCTCCCAATCGTCGAGAATCAGTTGATTGTCGAGCAAGACGCGGGCGCCGTCGTCCATCTGCAAGAAGAAACGATAGGTGCCGGCTTCAAAGGAGACACGCCGCTGCCAACGGACTGAAAAATGATCCGCCGGCAGGTTGGGCGCAGGTCTGCCTTCGCCCCAGTTGAAATCGATCTGCGGTTCGTCCCGCACCAGCGCCGGATTCCCCTGCAGGTCTCGGTTGCCGAAGTATTCACCCTTCCAGCCTCTGAAGGATTCGTTGCGCTCCCACCAGAAACGCATCAGCGCCACGCCAGTGCGTTCGAAGTAGTCCACCTGGATGGTGTGCCTTCCCGTGCTCAGAGGGACGTCGACCGTGTACGTGCGTGCCGGGCCTTCTTCCCACTCATCCAAAATCAGAATGTTGTCAATGTAGAGCCGGAAGCCGTCATCTACTTCGATGTTGAAGCGATAGATGCCGGCGTCGAAGTTGAGTGTACGGTGCCAACGAGCGCTGAAATGATCCACGCCCACGCTGGTGTCCGGCGTCCCATTGCCCCAATTGAAGAATATCACCAGATCGTTGCGTGTGAGCAGGGGCGGCCCCGACTGGGTTGGATTGTTCCAGTAATCGGCGCGCCAGTCGGTGATGATGAGCGGCGTCGGCGTCGCCGCAGGCGTGATCGTCGGCGTTGCCGAGGGCGTGGGTGTAGGCGTTACCGTATCCGTAGGCGTAACCGTTGACGAAGGGGTCGCAGTCGCTGCTTCTTGCGCCGTCGTTGCTTCCTGCGCCGAGGATGCGGCAGCTGCAGTGCCGGTCACTTCGCCTGCCTCGCCGGTTTGGAAGAGCGCGGTCGCCTCGTGCTGGCCGTCGGACGTATAAGCAAGCACCGTATGCGTACCTGCCGCCAGCCAGCGCGGGCTGATCGGGTACAGGAAGCCGGTGCTGATCGTGCCCGCCGTGTCCGCGGTGCTGGCAGCCAGGATGCCGCTGCGGCCGCGGTCATCTCGCAGCGTGATCAATACCAGGCTGCTTACCGGCCAGTTCTCGCCGGTAACCTGTACATAGACGCCGGCCGAGCCTGAGGTCGGCGAAATAGTAATCGCCGGAACACTACTTTCTATCGCGGCAACAGCCCGTGTGGGCACACCTACTTGCGGGTTGTACGTCGGCGCAGTACAGGCGCCGAGCGCCAGCGCGAGCAGGACCAGAAGGCTGAACGGAATGATCGGAAGTTGTGCGCCAAGCCGGCGTGCAGTTCCTGAGAGGGGATTATCGGTCTTCATCCTGGCTTCACTCCTGCGCTTCTTGTTAAATGCGCCCCCAGTTCGCTATATTAGCGCTCAGGGGGGCAGCAGAATATACCTATAAGTGTATGGTGTGCAAAAACAACGACCGTATGTGGAAAAGCGTTCCCACAAACGTCGTCCTATGCGCAACCCTATTGCCAAATGAACACATGGTAACCGTTTCCGCAGATTATACCACTAAACTACAGGTGCAAGACAGTTGCAGCCAACGCGTAACCAAGAAACATTTACCGTGTCGATGACTGACGGCGAACTCGTGCGCCGCGCCCAACAGGGTGAGCGGCGGTCATTTGAAGAACTGATAGTGCGGCACCAGCCCATCGCGCTCGCATTGGCGATTCGCATCGTCGGTGACCGCGAGCGGGGGCAGGAGTTGACCCAGGAGGCCATCCTGCATGCCTATCTCTCGCTGGACGGCATCCGCAAGCCGAACAGCTTTCGCGCCTGGCTGTGTGGCATCGTCGTCAATCTGTGCAAGAGCCATCTGCGCCGACCGCGCGTGGAAACACTGTCATTCGAACTGCTCAGCGGCGGGCGCAGTTTCGACTCGCTGCCCTTTTCCGACCGCGCGCCGCAGCCGCACGAAGCCGCCGAGGCCAGAGAGACGCACCGCCTGATCCTGGCGGCCGTCGCGCAGCTGTCACCAGCCAACCGGGATGCCGTCCTTCTCTACTATTTCGAGCAGTTGAGCGTGCGCGAGATCGCCTCCCTCTTGCAGATCAGCGTGCCCGCCGTCAAAGGGCGTCTGCACAAGTCCCGCCGCAAGCTGCGCGACCAACTGCGTCCAGATTTCCACGAACTGCAACCGAGACCTGCCCTTGCCGAACAGACCAGGAGCAAACAGATGATCCCCGTTACCGTGCTCGACATCGTGAAACCAGACCAGGAAGCCGACCACCGAATACTGGTTCTCATCAATGAAGGCGAACGCCGCCTGCTACCAATCTGGATTGGCCCTTACGAAGCCGATAATATCGCTCTCAATCTCCAAGAGAAGAAGCCTGTGCGACCGATGACCTACAGCCTTATGGCCGGCCTCTTGGACAAAGCAAGCGTGCGCGTCGAATCGGTGGCAGTATCCGCGTTGGAGAAGGACACCTTTTACGCCACCATTCACGCCCAGTGCGGCGAAGACAGCTTTGCCATCGATGCCCGCCCCAGCGACGCCATCGCCCTGGCCCTGCACACACAAAGCCCCATTTTCGCCGCCGCCGAGGTAATGGACGGCGTCGGCGTGGATATCCCCGCCGATATGGAGATCGCAGCACCGGGAAAGGGACTGGATGACGTCTTGAATATCGCTCCGGAGGAAAAAGAGAGGCGCCTGAAGAAGCGAGAGGAATGGGAAAGCAAATCACCGCAGGAACGGCGTGAAGAAAATCGCACCAAACTGCTGGCCTACCTGACCGAATCGGGTAGCCTGAGCCAAGCTGAGGCGCCTACGGAAGAGTAGACGCCGCCTCTTTGCAGTTCTCAGTTGTCGGCCGAAAGGTCGCGAACAGCCGGCCGCTGAACATCTGGTTTCCGTCTGGCCGCGTGGAACTGGTGCACCGTCTGCGCAAAGCGGGCGAAGAGCAGATCAGCGTCGTGGGGGCCGGGGCTGGCTTCCGGGTGATACTGCACGCAGAAAACGGGCCGGTCGGTCAGCCGCATCCCTTCCAGTGTGCCGTCATTCAGATTGAGATGCGTGACCTCCACGTTGCTGGGCAGCGTCTCCTGATCGACGGCATAATTGTGATTCTGCGCCGTGATCTGGATGTTGGCGCTATCCACATCGCTGACCGGCTGGTTGCCGCCATGGTGCCCGAACTTCAGCTTGAAAGTCTCCGCCCCCAGCGCCAGACCGATGATCTGATGCCCCAGGCAGATGCCGAACATCGGCCGCCCGCTCTCCAGCAGCCTCGCAACCTCCCTGGCCGCATAGGGTACGCCGACCGGGTCGCCCGGCCCGTTACTGAGAAAGATCCCGTCAGGATCAAGCGCCAGGACCTCTTCGGCAGGCATATCCGCCGGTACAACCGCCAACCGCAGATTGTGGCTGGCCAGGCGCCGCAATATATTGTGCTTCATACCGAAATCATAGGCCACCACCAGTGGCGACGTGTGCCCGATGCCCTCCAGCCATGGGCCGGACGCGGCTTCGCCCGATGCCACCGGCGTCCATTCGCCCACGGTCTCGTCGCTCCAGTAGAACGGCTCCTCGCACGTGACCTCCTGCACCAGATCGCGGCCGTCCAGCCCCTCCCAGCCGCGGGCAAGCTCGATCAGCTCGGCCTCCGTACGGCTGCCGTCCGTGCAGAGCGCGCCATGCAGCACCCCCTCCTCGCGCAGCAGACGGGTCAACGCCCGCGTATCCACCTCGCTGATGCCGGGAATGTTGTGCCGCGCAAGATAGCTGCCTAGGTTTTCATTCGCGCGCCAGTTGGACACAACCGGGCTGACCTCGCGCACGATGAACGCGGTCACCTGCGGCCGGTCGCTCTCCACATCTTCGCGGTTCACGCCCGTATTGCCCACATGGGGTACCGTCATGCACACCATCTGGCCGCGGTAGGAAGGATCGGTCAACACCTCCTGATAACCGGTCAGACTGGTATTGAAAACGACCTCTCCCACCACCGTCGTCTCCGCGCCGAAACTTTCGCCTTCGAAGATGCGGCCATTGGCCAGGGCAAGAAGGGCTCTCACTCCTCCTCCCTTGGCCGCGAGCTTCCCTGCAACTGGATCGGTTTTCGGTTCATTGTTCCCTGCATTCCCGCATCGCTGTTTGAGCGTCTATATGCCAGCTTCAAGGGTTGCCATGCCTGCCATTTAAGCAGAGGTGCCGCCGCAGTCTGGGCCGCCTGGGCATGATTGACAGGGCTGTCCGTCAGATTGCGCGCCACCGCTATCTCATCACAGTGGTGGAATTTGGGGCAGTAGATACATTCCTGCCACAGCTTGGGGCTGATGCTCCAACGATCCACAACCTCAAAGCCCAGCTTCTCGAAGAACGCTTCCTGCAGCGTAAGCGCACAGATCTGGGCATACCCGCGTACGGTCGCAATCTGCACCAGCTCCTGCACAATCTGCCGGCCGATCCCCTTGCCCTGCCCCTGCGGCGCCACCGCCAGCGAGCGTATCTCCACCAATTCCGCCGTCAGCGCCACCAGCGAGCCGCATCCCAGCAGCTGTGAACCGTCCGCAACCGCCACCAGCCAGTCCGGCAGCGACTGCAGAATGCTCTCCTCCGTCCGCGGCAGCATCAGATTTTCCGCCGCGAAGCCATTGACCAGCGCGGCAATGCTGGCGATCTCTTCTTCAGCGGCTTGCTGAATGCGTATCTCGTTCATAACCTCAGTTGTCAGTGGCCGGCAACGACCCGGCAACGACATCGCCAGCGCAGTTCACCGGCCACTGATACCCTTCTGCCGGCGTTACATCTCTTGCAGAATTCCGCCCAGCTTCGACACCGCCAGCGCCAACTCCTCTTTGCTGATCGTAAGCGGCGGCACAAAGCGCAAAATCTTATCGCCCGCGCTCAACAGCAGCAATCCGGCTTCATACCCCTTCTCCATCAACGGCCCGGCCTCGATATCCAACTCTATACCTACGATCAGACCTCTGCCCCGTATCTCAAGAATATGGGGGCTGTTCAACTCGGCCAGCAGTTCCATCAGATACTCGCCCTTCTCCTTCACGTCGGCCAGGAACTCCGGCTGCGATACCCGGTTTACCACCGTCGAAGCCACATGCGAGGTAAAGGGGTTGCCGGCAAAAGTGCTGGCATGATCGCCGGCATGGATCGTATCCGCCACCTTCTGCTTCATCATAATCGCGCCGATCGGCAGGCCGCCCGCCAGCGGCTTGGCCGCGCTCATCAGATCCGGCTCAACGCCATAACCTTGATAGGCCCACAGGTCGCCGCTGCGTCCCAGGCCGCACTGTACCTCGTCGAAGATCAGCAGCGCTTCGAACTCGTCCGCCAGGTCCCGCAACCCCTGCAAAAACTCGGGCGTGGCCGGATTGATGCCGCCTTCGCCCTGGATCGGCTCAACGATAATCGCGCACATCTTATCGCTCATCTGCGCGCGCGCATCCTCCAGGTCGTTGAACGCAGCAAAGCGCACACCGGGCATCAGCGGCTCAAACGGCTGCTGATACTTCTCACGCGGCGTGGCCGCCAATGACCCGAACAGCCGTCCGTGAAAAGCGTCGCTGAAGGCCAGAATCTCATATTTGTCCTCGTGGCCGTGCTCGCGCGCGTAGCGGCGTGCGAATTTGAACGCGCCTTCGTTCGCGCTCGCCCCGCACAGGCTGAAATGCACCTTGTCCGCGAAACTGGTCTCACACAGCTTTTTCGCCAGCTGCGTGTGCGGCTCCGTGTGATACAGGTTGCTGGTGTGGTACATACCGGTCGACGCCGCCTCCTTGATCGCCTGGTCCACCTCCGCGTCACTGTATCCCAGAACGTTCACCGCAATACCGGCGACCAGGTCCAGATAGGCTTTGCCCGTGCTGTCATACACCGTGCAGCCCTTGCCTTCCGTCAGCACAAATGGCGGCCGACCGAATACGCCAAGCACATAATCCTTTTCGTCCTGCATAATTTCCGCTGCGTTCACTTTTTCCTCCTGAAGAGTCTTATATTATTCATTAACCACCCAGCCATCCTCCCTCCACCACCCAAACCGAGGCCAGCCAAGCGTTTTCTCGCTATCCCCTAACCCCTGCAGTTCCCCGCAGTTCCCCCGCAGTTCCCCCGCAGTCCCCCTGCCGTTCACCCTGCCGTCCCAATAATGCTGGTTCCCCCATCCTCCTGGACACCGGCCAGATTAGTAATGACCGCCTGCGTTACACCGCGCCTGACCGCGTCAACCGCGCTCCTCACCTTTGGCACCATCCCGCCGCTGATGCTCCCTTCCGCGATCCACTCTTCGCATTGGTCCGCGGTGATGCCCCGCACCACTCTCCCGGCGATAAGAACCCCCGGCACATTGCTGACAAATATCAACTTGATCGCCCTCATCGCCGCCGCAATCGCCGCAGCCACATGATCGGCGTTGACGTTATAGCTGAGCCCGTCGTAGGCGCCCACGCTGATCGGGCTTATCACCGGCACGATGCCTGCCTCCAGCAGCGTGGTCAGCAGCCCTGTGTCAACATCCTGCACCTCGCCCACCCGGCCCAGGTCGCCCAGCGGATGCCACATCTTTTCCACAAAAACTGTGCCGTCATCCACCCCGCTAATGCCGATGGCCCGCACATCCTCATTCACGCACCGGCGCACAATCCGTTTGTTCATCAGCCCGCTAAGCACCATCTCCGCTACATCCAGGCTGTCCTCATCAGTCACTCGCAGCCCCTCAATAAAGCGGGTCTCCAGCCCCAGCCGTTTCTGGACATCCGCGATCGCCTTGCCGCCCCCATGCACGATAATCGGACTCTTGCCGTCCCGCTGCAAACTCTTTACCGCCTGCACCAGGCCAAACAGAAATGCATCGTCGTCCAACTCATTTCCCCCGACTTTGAGAATGATGACATAGTGCCCCTTCTCCTCCACCGCATCAGCGGGAAGCGCGTCAGAATCACTCAGTTTCATAGAGTTGCCTCGTGCAATGGTTGGAACGCAAATACTCACTACTACAGATGCTTACTACTATCGCGCACGCAGGCTTCACACAGCGCGCGCCGCATTCTTTCTCTGCCGCATCACCTCATAGGCCAGCGCCGCCGCCGCCGCTGTCGTGCCCAGAGATGGCTCGTAATCAAGCCTCTCGTACGGGACCTGCAAGCTCAGGTCGGCCTGCTTCACAAACGACCGCGTCACCCCCCGTTTTTCCCCGCCAACCAACAGCAAGAGCGGGGCGGTCAGATCGGCCTCATCCATCGGAATCGCGTTCTCTTTCTGGGCGCAGGCCACCGTCAATCCCCGCTCACGGTAGAATTCCGCTGCCTCTGCAACGGTCTCGGCAACCGCCATCGGCATAAGTTCGGACGCACCCGCCGAGGACCGCGCCACCGTTGCCGCCGCGCTCATCCAATTGCGGGGCCGCAGCGCCACACCGTGCGCCCCCATCGCGTACAGCGCCCGCAGCGTCTGACCGAAGTTGAACGGATCTTCGATGCCGTCCAGCATCACCACAAAAGCCGCTCCACCGCCGCGCGGCAGCAACGCTTCCATCTGCACAAACCGGCGTTGCCCCGCCTCGGCCGCAATGCCGCCGTGAGAGTTGCCCTGCGCGATCGCGTCGATCTCCGCCGCGCAGACCTGGACAACCGGCACATCGGCCTCCCGTGCCCGGTGTTGCAGCCAGCGCATCGTCCGGTCCTGCCGGTCCGCCCGCATCAGCACGCGGTGAACAGTGCGGTACGGCGAACGCAAAGCCGCCGCCACCGAAATCTTGCCTTCCAGCAAGGTGACTGCCTCTCGCTCGCGCAACGCCTGCCCCGATTCCACTAGCTTGCGGCTTTCCCACGGGCGTACATGTTGGCCGTGTCCACTTTTCCCGCTCTTGATAACATCATGCTAAGGCTGCGCGCAGTCTCCAGCAACTGAAACTCGACTACGCAGAACGGCAGTTACTCCAGTCCAGCCGTCTCGTCCAGCCCCACAGCAATGTTGTAGCTCTGGACTGCCTGCCCGCTGCCGCCCTTGATCAGATTGTCAATCGAAGCGCTGATGACAAACTCGCCGCCCTCCGGCAGCATCGGGTCCGCCGCTGTAATAGCGATAGCGCAACGATTTGTGCCGACCGTGTGGGCCAGGCTGGCCTGCTCGCCGGCTGGCAA
Organism: Caldilineaceae bacterium; assembly: GCA_963662575.1. Taxonomy (GTDB): domain Bacteria; phylum Chloroflexota; class Anaerolineae; order Caldilineales; family Caldilineaceae; genus Bin5. The sequence continues at coordinate 972,669 of OY759723.1, read as the reverse complement.
CAGGTGGATAAATGGCTCACCCGCGTAGTTCTCTTCGTAGAGTTCGCGGATACGCTCCTCTGTCACCCCGGCCGGCACCTCCACGTACATCGTGCTCAGAATGCCCCGGTTGACCGGCAGAAGATGGGGCGTGAAAAGAAACCTGTGGTCGCGCCCCGCCCCGTCTGCTGCACCCAGCACCTGCTCCATTTCCGCGATATGCCGGTGTCGGTGGCCCACGCTGTATGCCGTTATGTTCTCGTTGGCCTCAACGAACTGGAAGGGCAGTGTCGTCTTGCGGCCGGCTCCCGATATGCCGCTCTTGCTGTCGACAATAACCCGTTCGCCCAGCCAACCCGCCTTGGCCAGCGGATACAGACCCAGATTGACGCTGGTAGGATAACAGCCGGGGCTGGCAATCAGCCGGGCCCCGCCCAGTTGGCTCCGGAACAGCTCGCACAGCCCGTAACGGGCCTCCGCGCACAGCTCCGGCGCGCTGTGCTCGACGCCGTACCACCGCTTATAGACCTCGACATCCTTCAGACGAAAATCAGCGCTCAGGTCGATTACGCGCACGCCCGCGCCATAAAAGCGTTTCACCGCCTCCATCGATTCCGCATGCGGCAGACACAAAAAGACGACATCCACCTCATCCGTGCGCAAATAGGCATCCGCCAACGGGATCAGCGGGTAGTCCCAGGGCGTGCTGAATATCTGGTTGAAGCGCTTGCCCGCACTTCGCTCGCTCGTCAGCCAGCCCACCTCAAGCTCCGGATGCCGGTGAATCAAGGCGATCAGCTCATACCCGGTGTAGCCTGTTGCGCCGGCGATACCTGCTCTTTGCATCTCCTCTCTCCCTCTTCTCTCTCCCACACCGTGTGGTTGGCGCATCTCAGTCCGGTTTCTACCCAGAATGGGGTACAGATCGGGCTTCGACCTGCTCCTGAATGTACACCAGACGCGCAGATTTGTTGAATTCACTACCGTATCGCTATGCGAGCCCGATAGCAACTACTCAGCCATCGCCAATTCGCATCAATGTCTTCTCTCTACTCATTCCTCTATAACTCTCTCTTTGTATATGGGCGGTCGGGCGCAAGCGCCCTCCCTTGTGCAGGGGCTGCGCCCCCGCAACGCCCCCCTCCAAAACCAGTCACGTCGCGGCGCCAGCATGTGTGTGATACCGCCGCTCACCCCCCGCCAGCCCACACGCCCCGCCAACACCAGTTGTCAGCCATCAGCGACCTGACGGCCTTAACTGATCACTAACCACTAACCACTAACCACTGACCACTGACCACTAACCACCGACCACTGCAGTTACCTGCCAACCGAATACGCAATCAGATATCCTGAATGGCAGCCAGGACGATGGGCTGTTCAAGGCACGCACTGTTTATGGCTCAGTAGATGCGCACAATATAAAAAAAGCCCCCCGTCCGGGGAGCTTTGCAATCGGCTGATTCCCTCTGAGGAAATTCGGCCCACGCACAAATGCCCAGACGGATGTCTGGTTATTGCCGGGGACGCCTCCTCAATTCGGTACTGCAGAAATTGGATGGATTCATGCTTGCTTCTTCAGCGGATTATTCAATCTGACTGACAGTCTAGCACGCGGCCCTCACGCTGTCAAGCGCAATTGCAGCCGAAACGCCTACGAACTGCCGCTGCCAGCGAACTGGCTTTGTCACCGGTAGCCCGCCGCCCGCGCCCGCAAATTCAGTCGAGATCGACCATACGCAGTTCAGTAGAGATGTCGATGCTGCCCTCGAGACTGCGCGCCACCGGGCAAAACTGCGCATGGAACCCGTGTACACGTTCCGCGGTTTCCCGCTGCTCGGAGGCCACCTTCAATGTGTATGTGGCGTGAATCCGCTTGATAACCAGCACATTGCCGTCTTTTTCGATCTCAGCTTCCACGTCGGCTGACAGATAGCCGTCGCCCGCAGGTATTTTGCGCGCCTCCAGCGCGCCCCCGAAGGTGCCGGTCAGTCAGCCGCCTGCCGCCGCATTGACATAGTCCAGCGTTGTGGCATGCGGCTCGTGGATGTCGGTGTCCACGCCGTAATGTTCGGCCACCTCGGAATGGACTCCAAACTTGGTATGCTCCTCCTCGGCCGGCAAAAACGCTCTGCGCAGCGGTCCCTTAACCCGCTCGATGCGCACCTTCGAACGATACGCGACATCTCCCATTATAAGTCTCCTCGATATGAAATCTTCAGATTCCCCCGGCAAGGCAGGCCCTGCACACGCAGCCAGCAAATCAACGCCTACGCGCCATCCTGACCAGCAGGAACCATTACGGTGGGAATCTATAGTGGAATTCTGCAGATATCCATTGTAGACGCGGGGTTTCCAGACAGCAAATTGCTTCTCCACAGCCGTGGCCGCACTGACAAAGTGCCCGTAAACCGTCCGCCGAGTGGCGATAAAGCGGTCTGATTTCGGACATTTTGTATCCGGAAAATCCAAAAGGGTATTGAAATTGTGCAATCCGCGTGCTATACTGTACGAATGCGCGTGGGGCGCATGCTCTCTTACAGCTTCTCGACAGCAGAGCCCGTGAATGTTTCACATGAAACATTCACAACTTCGTATCCGTCTTTATTGTGTGGTGCGCCAGCAGAATTGCAGGACTGACGCATCTGTTTCCGTGCTGGATTCCCAATCGCCGTGGAGCGGCCCGCATGTCGGTACACAACCTGGCTGCAGCGAACTGCACAGCCATCGAAGAGCCGAATAGCAGGACAGACTCCGCCGCGCCGGCCGGCGTCCCCGTCATCGATTACGAGGGCAGCGGCTATCGCCAGGAATTCTGGGAAGGCCAGGGACGCGAATACGAGGATGCCGTCGAACGAATCGCCCTCCAACGCCTTCTGCCCCCGCAAGGCAGCCGTATCGCCGAAATCGGGGCCGGGTTTGGCCGTCTGGCCGATCTCTACCTCGGCTACGATCAAATCGTGCTCTTCGACTACAGCCGCACCATGCTCGCCGACGCAGTCCGCAAATGGGGGCACGACCCACGCTTCGTCTTTGTCGCCGGCAATCTCTACCAGATGCCCCTTGCCGACAGCACGCTCGATGCGCTCGTCATGGTACGGGTGATGCACCATCTGGCCGATGTACCGGCAGCGCTCGCCCGGCTGCAGCCGCTCTTGCACCAACGCAGTACAGCCGTGCTCGAATATGCCAACAAGCGTAACCTGAAAGCAGTTCTGCGCTGGCTCTCACGCAGACAACCCTGGTCGCCGTTTGACCCGGCGCCGCTGGAATTTGTCGCTATGAATTTCGACTTTCATCCCGGCTGGATGGCCGCAAAATTGAATAATGCCGGCCTGCACGTGGATGAACGCTTTGCCGCTTCCCATTTCCGCCTGCCGGCGCTCAAAAGAAACCTGCCGGCCCATAGGCTCGCTCGTCTGGACAGCCACCTGTTTCGCATCGGCGGCAAGTTCCCCCTTGCGCCCAGCATCTTCGTGCGTGCGACTGCGCCAGACGCCAAAGAGCCGCCACAAAGTGAAGCCAGCCCGACACAGCTTTTCCGTTGCCCGGCCTGCGCAGCCCATCCGCTGGCTGCCATCGGCCCAACACAACTGCAGTGCCCGTCCTGCGCCCGCCAATATGGGCAAACGAACTGCATCTGGGATTTCAAATTGCCGGAGTAGCCCCTTCGTACGCTGATGTCGAAGCGGTGGTGCAGGAACATTCCCCGCACGGTCTGATCGGATCGTCTTTGTCTCATTTGAGATATGCGCTACGGAAGCGTTCCGACAACCTATGGTAAGTTGACTACTACATGAACGTTGATGCGCGCCAACCTCAACGCTCGGCCGCTTCGTGCCCGGCCAGCCGCGAACAGCGCATGCTTATTCAAAAAAAGAGGTGACGATGGCCGGAGAAATGGTGTTAACACAAGAACAGACGCAGAATCGCAATGGGGATTCGAAAACTGCCTTGCTCGAAGAGGGCGCGGTGCAGGCCGATGTGCAATCGCCCAACCCGCAAGAGACCCTCGCCCATCTGCTCAAACTCGGCCGCGAAAAAGGCTTTGTCAGCTACGATGAAGTGCTGCAAGTCATGCCCGAGGCCGAAAACGATATCGAGCAACTGGACGACATCTTCGCTTCCCTGCTCGACCAGGGCATCTCTGTCGGCCAGGCCAAAGAGGACATGCCCACCGAGGAGAAGAAAGATTCGCCCGAAAGTGGGGGAGAAGACGAATTCGATCTCAGCCAGATTGAGATCGACGATTCCATCAGCCTCTATCTCAAGGAGATCGGCCGCGTTCCCCTGCTGACCGCCGCCGAAGAGGTCGACCTTGCCAAACGCATGGAGGCCGGTCGCGATTCCCGCCAACACCTCAACCAAGAGCAGGTCGAATGGGAAGAACGCGAGCAACTGCTCTGGCTGGTTCGCGACGGACGCTCCGCCCAGGAGCACCTGATCAAGGCCAACAGCCGCCTTGTCGTCAGTGTCGCCAAAAAGTATGTCGGCCGCGGCGTTCCCTTCCTGGATCTGATCCAGGAGGGCAATATCGGCCTCATTCGCGCCGTCAAAAAGTTTGACTACCGTCGCGGCTATAAGTTCAGCACCTATGCCACCTGGTGGATCCGGCAGGCCGTCACGCGCGCCATCGCCGACCAGGGGCGCACAATTCGCGTGCCCGTCCATATGTACGAGCAGATCAACCGCCTCACCCGCACCAGCCGCCAGCTCGTGCAGGAGCTGGGCCGCGACCCGACCACCGAAGAGATCGCCGAAGAGTTGGGCGTAACCCCGCGCAAGGTCGAGCACATCATGCGTGTCAGCCAGCGGCCTCTCAGCCTGGAGATGCCGGTCGGAGAAGAAGAAGACAGCTACCTGGGCGACTTTATCGAGGACGAGGACGCAGACAGCCCGCAAGACTCCGCCGGCCGTCAGATTCTGCGGGAGGTGATCGACGAAATCTTCCAGAGCCTGACACCCCGCGAGGTGCGCATCCTGCAACTCCGATTCGGACTGGTCGACGGCTACAACTATACGCTCGAAGAGGTCGGTAGAAAATTCGGCGTCACCCGCGAACGGATTCGCCAGATCGAGGCCCAGGCCCTCAGCCGCCTGCGCCACCCCAGCCGCAGCCGCCGACTGCGTGACTACCTTTAACACCGAGGCGTAGGGAACACCAGGAGTGAGGAGTGAGAGATTATCTGTGACTTGTCGCAGTTACTCGCTTCTCACTCCTCTTTACTCTCTCCTCGCCTTCAGCGCACATCGCCTTCCCCGCCGATGACGCCCCGCTCCAACCGGTCGAATAGCTTCTCGATATTCTGCGCAGCCACCTCCTCCAACGACAGATCCAGCTCCGTGCAAACCTGAGTCAGGTACCACAGTACGTCACCCAACTCGCTCTTCAACGCCGCCCGGTCTTCCTCCGAGATGACACCTTCCTTGTCCCGAAATATCTTCTTGATCTTGCCCGCCACCTCACCCGCCTCATTCACAAGCCCCAACGTCGGATACACGATCGCGTGATCGGTGTGAACCAGGCTCCATGTCTTGCGGGATTCGCTCTGATACCGCTTGAAATCGATCGCTGCCATGCCTCTCTCTTTCACTGAAGGGGAAAAACTACTCAGCCATACCCAATCCGCGCCCCAAAGTGACTCGAGCGAAGGGGTCTACTACTATCCCCTATCCACTGGTGTTCACTAAAAACTAAAAACTGAAAACTCAAAACCAAAAAAAAGGCCCGACCTTGCAGTCGGGCCTCCTGTTTGCCGTCATCGCATCTACACGTCCAGATTGCGCACCTCGTGGGCGTGGGTCTGAATGAACCGCCGGCGGGGAGGAACACTGCTGCCCATCAACATGTCGAAGGTGCGGTTGGCCTCTGTCGCATCCTCCACCTGCACTTGCAGCAGCGTCCGGATTTCCGGGTTCATTGTCGTCTCCCACAACTGCTCCGGGTTCATCTCCCCCAGGCCTTTGTAGCGCTGCTCCAGCTTGATATTCTCCGAACCCATCTCCTGCCGGATCTGGGTCAGCGCGTTGTCGTTGTACACATACTGCTCCGACCGCTTTGCCTTGCCGTTCTGACGTTCCGTGACCTGCACCTTGTACAGCGGCGGCTGCGCAATATACAGATGCCCGTTTTCCACCAGCGGCCCCATATACCGGAAAAACAACGTCAGCAGCAGCGTGCGGATGTGGGCGCCGTCCACGTCCGCGTCCGTCATTACAATGATCCGGTTATAGCGCAGGTTGTCGACGCTGAAATCCTCGCCCACGCCACTACCCATCGCCGTAATCAGCGCCTGGATCTCCTTATTGCCCAGAATCCTGTCCAGGCTGGTGCGCTCCACATTCAGGATCTTGCCCCGCAGCGGCAGCACCGCCTGAAAGCGTCGATCGCGGCCCTGTTTGGCGCTGCCGCCTGCACTGTCACCCTCGACAATATAAAGTTCGCTCTCGCTCGGATCGCGGCTGGAGCAGTCCGCCAGTTTGCCGGGCAGAGTCAGGCTCTCCAGCGCACTCTTGCGGATCACCAGGTCACGGGCTTTGCGGGCGGCCTCTCGCGCGCGAAACGCCACTTGGCATTTGTCGGTGATCCGCCTGGCCTCGCGCGGGTTCTCCTCCATCCAACTGTTGATGCCCTCGGCCACAGCCGTCTCGACGTGATAGCGCACCTCGTTGTTGAGCAGCTTCAACTTGTTCTGACCCTCGAACTGCGGCTCCACAACCTTGACGCTGAGAATGGCGGTCATGCCTTGACGCGTATCATCCCCGCTGAAGTTGGCATCATTGTCCTTCAGAATCCCCTGCTTGCGGGCATAGTCGTTGATCTGCCGCGTCAGCGCCGCCCGCAGACCGGTCAGATGGGAGCCGCCGTCGGGCGTATTGATCGTGTTTGCAAATGCAAAGATTGATTCATTGTAGCCGTCCGTGTACTGGATGGCCACCTCTACGTGCGTCGATTCGACCTGTAAGTCAACGTAGATCGGCTGGTGCATAACTGTGCGATTCTTGTTGAGATAGCGCACGAATGTCTCCACGCCGCCCTCGAAATAAAACCTGATGTCGCGCGGCTCTTCCCCGCGTTCATCAACAAAATGAATATCGATACCGCGCGTCAGAAAGGCCATCTCCCGAAAACGGGCCACCAGCGTCTGCCAGTCATATTCGAGAACTTCAAAGATCGTGTCGTCCCGTAAAAAACGCTGGCTGGTGCCCGTCTCGTCGCGTTTGCACTTGCCCACGACCTTCAACTCGGTCACCGGCACGCCGCGTTCAAAGCGCTGCATCCAGACTTTGCCGTCCCGCTTGACCGTCGTCTCCATCCACGTGCTCAGCGCATTGACCGCGCTCACGCCCACGCCATGCAGACCGCCGGAAACCTTGTAGCCGACATCGCCGAACTTGCCGCCCGCGTGCAGCTTCGTCATCACCACCGTCAACGCCGGCATTCCGGTCTGCTTCTGTATGCCCACAGGGATGCCGGCGCCGTTGTCACTGACCGTGACGCTCTCATCCTTGTGGATTGTCACGACGATCTTGTCGCAACGACCCTGCATCGCCTCGTCGATCGCGTTATCCACCACCTCATACACCATGTGATGCAGGGCTTTTGTATTGGTCCCGCCAATGTACATGCCGGGCCGCTTCCGCACCGCCTCCAGGCCTTCCAGCACCTGAATCTGGTCGGCGCCATAAACGAAGTTCTGCTTTTTCATCTTCTCAGCCACTGATTCCTCCGGTCATTTCAGACGAGGCCGCTGCCCACAACTGCGCATTTGACCTCGTTAAGCTATCGCTGGTTGCGGTCATCCGGTCTGAGCGTTTCATCAAGCCGGATCGGCTGGCGTTTGCCGATCGAAAATCGGCATACATCCGCAACTCTCTGCTAATGCCGACATAGTGTCAGGCAAGACTTTCCGTTTCTGGCTGTTGCATAGCCAGGATGCGCGTCCGGTAAAAAACAAGCAATGACATCGCCAACCCCGTGCCCACGAACGTGTTCCCCAACGTGGCAATTGCCACGCCCAGCGTATGCCACTGCGTGACCTGGCGAAATAGCAGCCCCATGCCCGTCGAAATCAACGAAGTCAGCAGTACAAACCCGACCGTGATCCAGAAGTTCTTCCGCACCAGGTGGATGCTGCGGCGCACCGCATGCCCAATCGCCAAATCGTCCAGCACCAGGGCAGTAGTCACAAAATACAGATAGAGTAGGACCACCACAACCAGGCCGCCGAACAGGAACAACGCCCCGGAGCCTAACACCGGGCTGATCAGCGCCAACACCGTGATCCCTATCACCCCGGGAATGTAAATCATCATCAGACCGAGGGTAGCAAATACCAGGAAACCGATCGTGCGCAGCCAGTGGCGCACGATGCGGGCCGCCAGTATGTTGACCGAAAGTGCCTTCTGCCCCTCGCCGATCGGCAGATTCTGGGCCAGCAGATTCATATAGGTCGCGCCTATCAGCAGGCCGGCCAGACCAAAGAGTAGAGATAACAGGCCGGCCGCGCCGATCGAATCAACCTCGACGCTGGGATGCGTTCCCTTTATGCCGGGCAGCGTCGCCAGCAGGCTTGGCACGTGGTACAGAAGGCCGTTGACCAGAAACTGGGCCAGATTGCTCGTCTGCCCCACCACTTCCAGCAACTCGCCCATCTGCGTCAGGTCAAACGGACTTCCCTCCGCCAGCTGCGGATCCTCGGCCAACCCCGTGTAGAAATCAGCCAATCTCGCCAGCAGCGGGCTGATGCTCCAGCGGGGCAGCACCCACAACAGCGCATCCAGCATCAGCGGCAACAGCAGCAGACCTGGGCGCTGGCTGACGAAGCGGTAGCCGGTTGAAATACTGTCAATGATTCCCACAGAAACATCCCGGTTTCGGCTGGCAAACCCATCTCAGGAATGGCCTTGAAATGGCGCTCTTGCGGTAAAATCTACCTTCCTTATTTTACCACATATGCCTGCAAACCCCGAACGACAGCGGCCCACCGACCCCACCATTTCGCACCTGGATTCGTCCCGTAAACGGATTAGACGGGAATGGTAGACCGGTCTACAATTGACTGACCTGTGATCCTTGTGACTGGGGGACAGACCGCGGCCGCTGCCGCGGACAAGCACGGTTTTTCTTCGTTTTCGCAAACAATAAACATGCCCGCGCCCCCTGGTCCCACAGCAATCAGCCGATTCATATTCCGCACTCTGCTACGACCCAAGGAGTAAGCATGGCCTCATTTTCCATCGAGGGCGGCCACCGCATTGAGGGGACCGTCAGCGTCAGCGGCAACAAGAACGCCGCCTTTCCCCTCATCGCCGCATCGCTGCTCACCGACGAGACAGTTACCCTGGAGAATGTCCCGCAAATCGACGACGTAGACGCGATGCTGTCAATTCTGGAGGGGCTGGGCGTCTACGTGCACAAAGAGGGCGGCCGGCTGACGCTGCGCGCCGACAAGCTGCACGGACACGCGCCCGACGCACGGCTCTTCAGCCGCATCCGCGGCGGGCTCAACCTAATGGGGCCGCTCCTGGCCCGGCGCGGCGCATTCCAGGTCAAAGGCGCCGCCGGCGGCGATGACATCGGCCGCCGCCGCATCGATACCCACCTCTTAGTCTTTGACCAGTTGGGTGCCACTGTCGCCCGCCCCAACAGCGGCCGCTTTGAACTGAATGCGCCCGGCAGACTGCAAGCCGCCGATATCCTGCTCGATGAAGCATCCGTGACCGCCACCCAGAACGCTCTCATGGCCGCCTCCCTGGCCCAAGGCACGACCATTCTGCGCAACACCGCCAGCGAACCGCACGTCCAGGAGCTGTGCCGTCTGCTGGTCGCCATGGGCTGCCCCATCGAAGGAATCGGCAGCAACACGCTGTTCGTCCACGGCCAGGAACGGCTCCGCGGCGCCAGCGCCACCGTCGGCCCGGACTACATGGAGGTCGGCAGCTTCATCGGTCTGGGCGCCATCACCCGCGGGCAGTTGCGGATTGCCAACGTGGCCCCCGATCATCTGCGTATGTTGGAAATGGTCTTCTGCCAGCGGCTTGGCGTGCGCATGCACCTGCAGGAGGATCCCCAGGCCGCACTCACCGGCTACACGCTCGTCCTGCCCGACGAGCAGGCCTTACGCGTTCGGCCCGACTTCGGCGGCGCCATCCCCAAGATCGACGACGCGCCCTGGCCCGCCTTCCCCCCCGACGTGATGAGCATGGCCGTTGTCGTCGCCAGCCAGGCCCAGGGCACCGTCCTGGTCCACGAGAAGATGTTCGAAAGCCGTCTCTACTTCGTCGATAAACTGGTCGCCATGGGCGCGCAGATCATCGTCTGCGACCCCCACCGCGTTGTCGTTGTCGGCCCGTCCCGGCTCGTCGGCCAGCAAGTCAGCAGCCCCGACATCCGCGCCGGCATGGCGCTCGTCCTCGCCGCGCTCAGCGCCGAGGGGCGCACGCTCATAGGCAATATCGAACAGATCGATCGGGGATACCAACGTGTGGATGAAAAACTACGCGCGCTCGGCGCCCACATCGAACGCGTAGACGCCTGAAAAATGTGGCCAAACCCTGCCAGCTACTGACCACTGACCACTGACCACTAGGGCCTTTTGCTACTTGGGAAAGGCCAGTTTCCTGATTTGAAGGTAGTCATGTTCGCCCAACAGGCGGTTGATGTAAATGCAGAAGGTATGTGCAGTCAACTTGGTGTATAGGCGGATACATAGACCTCTGAAAGTGTGAGCGTGGTTAGGGCTCGTTGACATTTCGGTCGAGCGACACTACAGCCCGTCTGGACGCAGTGGATGCTGCCATCGAAGTCCTGGGAATCGACCGAAATCGGAGTCGGTCGAAACCATGGTGCAGCCGTTTTCGACTGCAATCGCCGCGTGCTGGGCGTCAGCGACCAGCTTCCCGGTAGCTCCGGACTCACGGCACAACCTTTCCAATATGTCCAGGTGATCGGGGCCTGGACCGACGATGCGCGCGGTCGGGCGTTCCACGAGCGAGGAGATGAATGCGAAGGACTGGTCGAGAGTGGATGGGGGGTCGAAGACTCGCGGATTAGTTACGATGCGGACGAAGCCGGCCAGAACGAGGACGGAGAGGGCGAAGGGTTCCGGTCCTGTCGCCAGACGAGTGACCCACGTTGCATACTCAGGGTGTTCGGGAACGGAGTCCTCGATGTGGGCATATATCAGAACACTTACGTCGGGAAGCAGCATCCCGAGTCACCGACTGCCTTGCCCGAACCGGGCTTCGTCATCCTGTGCGTCGAGCGCCCTCGGTCGGTCGAGATCGATTCCCGGGCGGGGGTGCGCGCCCCGCACGGTCACCAGCCGGAAGGGAGGCGACTCCGACGGTTCGCGACGCTTCAGAGCGTCATCCAACGTTTTGGCGACAAAGGCACTGACGCTGATGCCACGGGCTTCGGCTGCGCGACGCACCTGCTTTGCAAGCTGGTCGTCAAGGGAGATAGTGGTTCTCATGATGCACTAGCATAACATTTCTTCATCAATGCATCAATACTGCCAGTACCAGGGCAATTGCATCTAATTGGGACAAAACCTCGTGAGCCTGCCTGAATCGGGTAGGGGCGCCCTTTGTAGGCGCCCTTCTCAAGGCAAAACGCCGGGAACTGTGCAAATCATAGTGCGCAGTCGCAAATTCTAAAGGTCTTTGGCGACTGGAGGCCGGTTTCTTGGCCGAAAAATGAAGACAATTGGTAGGGGCACCCCTTGTGGGTGCCCTTCGTGGCCCATTTGGGCGTCCGAGTTTAGATGCGATTGCCCTGACTGCCAGGACGGAGGGATGCAGCCCACACTTTGGGTGGGAATAATCTGGCGGGAAATTCATGCCAGCGGTGGCTGAAATTGTTTACCTGCTTTGGGAGAGGCACAAGGCAGGCACCTACCGCAGCGTTTGGGGTGACGGTGAAGTCGACGCGCGCGGGGGTACGTGGGCCGGCGCAAGGCCTGCCCCTACCGTGGCGGCCGCTGATTTGGGGGCAGCGCGATGGGCCGCGGGAAATCATGGCTGTATCGACCCTACACTCGGCGCGGGGAGTAACTGCCGGGAGGCGTTGATGGGGAAGCCCCCCGCCGCATAGGGGAAGGCCTAAGGCCCCACTAACCACCGGCCACTGCAGTTCCCTCCTCCGCCCGCCGCTGGGCCAGCTTGCGCCGCAGCTCATCATGCGCGGCCCGGTCCAGAGGATAGCGGGCGGCCGCGAACATCGACAGAACCAGCAGAACGGCCGGCACCGCGCCCATGAAGATCCGCAAAGCCAGCACAGCCGCCGCCGGCTGCGTTTCCGCCGCGCCCTCAATGAAGCCGGTGGCACTCAGGACCTGCGGCACGACGAACCCGACCGCGAACGCCGTCGCGATCTTGCGGAACGTGACCAGATAGGCGGAGTAGACCCCCTCGCGGCGTTGACCGCTGCGCCATTCGTCCTCTTCGATGATGTCCGCCACGATCGCCCACGGGGTGGCGTTAGCCGCGCCGTACCCGATTCCGGCCACGGCCGCCGCGATCAGCACCAGCGGCGCATTCCCCGGCGGCAGCAGGCTGATTACAGCCATCACCCCCGCCCAGAAGACCATCATGCGTATGTACGTGCGGCTCTTGCCGTAACGCTGCATCAGCCGCACCGTCAGCGGCATCGAGAGGAAGGCCACGCCCAGCACAGCCGCCAGCACCAGGCTGTCGAACGGCGGCTTCAACTGCATGTAGTAGACGAGGAACCACACGAACACGGAGGTGATGATGTCGACCGCGCTGAACGCCAGCACATAGATCGCGGCGCCGATGCGGAAAGGCCGGTTGGCGAACACCTCCTTGGTGATGCGGATGAAGTCGGGTCGGCCTTCCTCCTTCGGCAGCTCCCGCTCCGGTTCGCGTAAAAAGGCCACCACCAGCAGAGGCGACCCCGCGATGATCAGCCCCCACAGCGCTCCCGCCACCGCGTAGCCGTTGCGCAGCGCGTCCGGCCCATCGAACCAGCCGGCGAACACACCCTCCGCCAGCAACTTGAACAGCCCGGCCGTCAGCAGCGCAACGAAGATCGAGTTCCCCATGCGCCAACCGGCCAGGCTGGCCCGTTCGTCATAATCTTCGGTCAGTTCCGCGGTCAGGGCTGCGTAGGGCGCGTTGACGATTGTAAACGCCGTGTCATAGAGGATGAAGACTACTGCGTAGTAGAGGGCGGCAGCCACATTCCCCTCGAAAGGGGGCGGGCTGAACATGAGGAAGAAGCCCACGCCGAAGGGCAGCGCGCCCAGCAGCATGAACGGACGCCGCCGCCCCCAGCGGCTGCGGAAGCGGTCGCTGAGGATGCCGATCAGCGGGTCGTTGACGCCATCCCAGAAGCGGCCGATGATGAAGGCAACGCCGGCCAGACCCACGTCCACGCCCACGACGCTGACCGTGAAATAGAGCCAGAACAAGGTGCGCGCCGTCGTCGCCGACGCCGCGCCCCAATCACCCAGCCCATAAATTGCCTTGGTCAGCGTGGGCAGCCGCTGTCGCGCAACGCCTGTCGTAATCGCCCCGCCTCCCTATCTCCGATTTTGGTCGAAAACCAGCCAGACCAAGCCCTGGTTCCCATGCAGGGTGAAGGTTTGGTTCTGGCTGTCCCGTTCACCGCTGCCGTCTTTGACCCAGATGGTGTAGGTGCCGGCCACGTTCCCACCCGGCAACTGGCTGGCGGGAACACCCTTGCTGTAGTGGTACACGTTGCCCACAGGGCCCCCAAATTTTCCCGTCCCGCCGCGCGTGTTGTGATCAAACCCATGTACCTGGACACCGTCCTTTTGCAATTCAACAAAGTAACCACCGTGTATCTGAACCTGGTCACCTTCCCCCCCATGCACAAAGCCGATATTAAGCTTCAGTTCCCCTCCGCCATTGTCTGCAGGATCGACATTCCGCAGCCAGAACTTGCAGCCATCGCCGCCAATGCCGGCGCAGTGGTCTACATGGACCGGCGCGGGCACCGGCGTGGGCGCGACCGGGACCGGCGTCGCGGTTGGCGGAACAGGCGTGGCCGGTATGTTCGCAGCCACCGTGATCAGATTCGCGTTCTCCACATTTACCAGAGACGAGAAAATCCAACCCGTCTGGCCGCCAACGCAGCAGAACTGATACCAGGTGTTTTCCACATTTCTGCCGCTGATATCGAACTGCGCCCCTCTGGCGATGGTGCCGATGATGCCGAACGCGGTGCTCGGTCCCGTGCGCACATTGACGTTAGCCGCGGTCAGATCCGGCTTGACCGTAAAGCGGGCCGCGGTGGGCACAGGCGTATCGGTTGGCGCCGGCGTATCGGTAGCCTGCGGAGCCTGTGGCTGCACAGCCGCCGGCGCGGCCTGCTGAGTAGTGCCGCCCCCAGACTCTTGCGCGGCCGCGGCGCCCACCGGCGTCGACGTAAACGTGGGGACAACGGCCGCCATCGGGCGCGTCGGCGTCGGCGTTACACTCGGCCCGGAAAATAGACCGCACCCGGCCAGAAACAGCGCGCCGGCACACAGCGCCAGCGCACGAAAGATCGATCTCTTCACGCTGGTATGGCGAACAGATCGCGTAATTGTTGATTTCTTACGCATCGGCACAAAGCTCTCCTTACTTATCGAACGCGCCGCCATCTTGCGTGGATAGCGGACAGGTTAGGCACTATGCATCTATCATATCAGGTGCTGCAAATCGGCGAAAGTCGCGTTTTTGGCGGCAAAGAGGTCAGCGCAATGCCGGCAAGGGATCCGACGTTCCTCTGTCTTGGGACAATGTATCGAATTCAGTGTCTGTCCTCAGATTGAGGGCCGCTCCATCCAGCAAGTTGCAGATTTCAGCGATGTTGTCCAAAATAGCGTTGTTGTCCAAAATTTTGTCAGAAACCGACCCTCTTCCCGAGACTTGCCCTAAGTGCACTCGCGATTGAAATCCAGGCGAAAGTCCTATGAATACACCCATCACACCCGGTGAAATTCTCTTGCGGGAATACCTCAAACCAATGGGGATCTCGCAGAACGCCATGGCCGACGCCATCGGAGTTTCCCCGCGGACGATCAACGAAATCGTCCACGGCAGGCGTTCGATCACACCCGCCATGTCGATTCGTTTCGCCGCCTTCTTCGGTCAGTCGGATGAATTTTGGCACGGACTCCAAGCTGAATGCGATTCTCGTAAACTGACAAGGGAAAACCGCAGTAAGCAGGAGCCATCATTGGTTACCAGGTCTGGTTGACATTCATGTCAACCAGACGATCGTCTGGGCCAAATGTGGTCGACCTGGACTTTCATATCGAGTGAAATTGCGCCTCCGCCTACCCCCTCGGCGCACGAAAACCATTCGCTTCCGCCTCATCCTTCGTGCAGAACCACAGGTCGCCCTCCCCCTCCTTCATATTCACCCGCCCGTAAGAGGACGACTCCCCCTCCACATGATAGATCTTCGTACTGCTGCTCGTGTTCACGTTGCCCTTAATGCTGCATGACGGATCGGGCTGGTTGACACAACCCTGCGGGCAACCCGCGCCAACCATCTGCGTAGGAACGACCGTGGGCCTCTCCCCGATTTCACACGCAGACCACAGCCCCACCCCGGCCAGCAGGGCCCTCTCGGCCGCCGCCCGCGATCTATCGGCGTACTGTCCCGGGTTGCCATAATCATTGTAGACCGCCAGCCCCTCTTCCAGCAGGCGGATATTCCACAACTCGCCCCCCTCCTCTGGCTCGGTCCACACATAGGCCAGCACACGCCCGTACCTGTCCCGCCCCATTTCCTCGATCCCGACGCGCTGCCCCATCAACGTCTTCGTGAAGTTGGATGCCTGCGCCCCGAAGCACTCCTCCGGCCGCGTCGGATGCACGGTTTCCGGCGTATCCACATCTAGAAACCGGATCGTCTCCTCCTCCCCGTCGTCGAACCGCACCGTCAATGTATCGCCGTCCGCCACCCGCACCACGACGCCCCATTCGGCATCCGCCGGCACGCTCTCCGAGTCTGAAACCTCCGCTGGCGTAGGTGAAGACGCACCGGAATTCGTCCCTTCCGACTCTGTTCTCTCCGTTAGCGTAGGCGCAGCCGCACGTGTGCTCGTCGGCGCCGGCGCCGACGAGGCAGTGGACGGAGACGTATGTACATCCCTGCCGCGCCCCCATTGCTCGTTCAGCGCGATGCCAATCATCACACCGATCAGTATGAGCGCCAGAAGCACTACGGTATTTCTGTCTGCTTTAAACAGTTTTCTCTCCGAATCAGTTTCAGGAATTGAACGTACACCTCAATTCCGCTCTTTCAGCCCCTGTCTCCCTGGGAGGATCGTCAGGGCAATTGCATCTAATTGGGACAAAACCTCGTGAGCCTGCCTGAATCGGGTAGGGGCGCCCCTTGTGGGCGCCCTTCTCAAGGCAAAACGCCGGGAACTGTGCAAATCATAGTGCGCAGTCGCAAATTCTAAAGGTCTTTGGTGACTGGAGGCCGGTTTCTTGGCCGAAAAATGAAGACAATTGGTAGGGGCACCCCTTGTGGGTGCCCTTCGTGGCCTATTTTGGCGTCCGAATTTAGATGCGATTGCCCTGGGGAGGATCGTACATATGTTTGACTTAATTCCCGCTTTCGCTGTATCATGTTTCTTGGGCGATAGTAGGTGAATTCAGACCTCCGGCAGGAATGGTCCGAACGCCAACGCCCCTCCTCAAAATGGCCGAACCTAAGATGACACAGAATTCGAGAGATGGTCGAAAAGTCGGAGGCGATGCGATCCAGCACTGCGCCAGGAAGATTGAATGCGAGAGATTGAATATACATGGGATGAAAGGAAAAGAGTATCAAATCTTGCCAAACACAAAATTGACTTTGCCGATATGAATTCTTTCAATTGGGGTATTGCTACTATTGTTCCCGATGAAGAGTACGGAGATCGTTTGATTGCCACCAGTTATGTAGATTCTCGTGTTTGTGTTGCAGTATATACTGAACAAGAAAGCGGCAAAATTCATGTCATCAGCTTGCGTAAAGCTACGAAAGAGGAGATAAGAAAATATGCCGAAACTTAAGCCTGAAACAATCTGGCCTACATCATCTGAAGATTCCGAGATTCGTCGAGCCATTTCAGACGATCCGGACACTCGGGAGCTTACTAGTGAAGACTTCAAGAAAATGCGTCCAGCATCCGAGATTGCTCCCCATATTGTGGCTGCCTATCAGCGGCAGCAAGAAAATATAGGGGATGCACCAAAGCCCCAACAACATCTGCAAGTCATTGCGGGCACGCCGGACCATCCTCTGGTAATAGGTGGCGTAGAGATGCAGTGCTATGTTCTTGAGAGTGAAGAACGAGTACTGAGTCAAACTGGCATGCTCAAAGGTGTGAGACTTCAATATGGTGGTAGCCCCGAAGGAAGGGGAAAACACAACGCGCTTGATCCCAAAGAGCAGGATCGCGACAGTTCTCAGAATAAAAGCGAATATGATCAAGATGAGGTTGAGATTCCTTACTTTGTAGCACAAGAGTGGCTCAGTCCGTATATTTCGAAAGATTTGGCGACACGCTTGAACTCTCCAATTCCATTTACGCTTCCAACAGGGGGCCCACCGGCCTTTGGTTATCCAGCAACTCTATTGGCAGACATATGTGAAGCAATTATAAGGGCGGATCAAGGAGGTAAGACCACGGATCGCCAGGCCCCTATCGTTGAGCGGGCCATAGTTCTTATGATGGGTTTTGCCAAGACTGGAATTTTAGCCTTAGTAGATGAGGTGACGGGATTTCAGCAGATGCGTCAGGGGTGGGTTTGAGTATATGTCTGAATACTCAATTGAATATTCAACAAAGCCCTTGGCTTGAAAGGATCACCATAGCAGTAAAGTACCCTCATCTTACATCGTGACCCCAATTTCCCTCTCGACTCGCGCCTCTACCCCGGTGCGTCCACCCCGCGCTCCATCTTCGTCGACAGCAACTCGAACCGTTCCTGCAGCGGCTGCCACACGCCACCCGTGTGCAGATCCGCCAGCGCCAGAATGCGGGCGTCCTCCTTGTC
Source organism: Caldilineaceae bacterium (assembly GCA_963662575.1). Lineage (GTDB taxonomy): Bacteria > Chloroflexota > Anaerolineae > Caldilineales > Caldilineaceae > Bin5. The sequence continues at coordinate 954,657 of OY759723.1, read as the reverse complement.
CGGATAATAGCGCCGCCGATAGCCTACCGACTCAAACCCGGCCCTGCGGTAGAGACGCTGGGCAATCTCGTTGCTGGCGCGCACCTCCAGCGTGGCCGTATGCGTGCCCTCCTTCCGCCCCAGCGCCAGCAGCGCCAGCAGCAGCCACTCACCAATCGAACGGCCGCGCCAGGCCGGCAGCACAGCAAGCGTGACAATGTGCATCTCAGCGCCGAAGAGCATGAATCCCCCCTGCGCGATCAGCCCGGCCGCAGCACGCGTAGTACCTGCCGCCGCCTCCGGCCAAACCTTCAGATAGCGGCTACGGCTGTTGCGGGTCAACTCACTGTGGTAGGTGGCGAGCGTCCAGGGGCTGGGGAAGCTGACCGACTCCAGTTCCATCACATCTTTCAGGTCGGCCAGGGTCAGGGGTCCAATCGCCAGCGGGCATGTCTGCGGGCCAACCCGGTCGCGCGAGTTGGACTGCCTCTCCTGACGATTCAAAGAATTAGCCATCGTATCCAAGCATACGCCATTGGCTCTCCAGAGTATCTGGCGATCGGTCATTCACCTTTGGTCGCTGCCTATTGGTTTCTGCCTACTGTGGTGGGCGCAAATAGAGTGGCTGCAACCGCGCGGTTAGTGCCGGGGAGCCGGCGCGCAGGTGGCGCAGCGCCAGGCGGGCCAGCGCTTCTCCCCGCGTCTGGGTAATGTCACCCTGCTCGCGGCTATCCGGAGCATCCACCGCGCCTTCAGGGAAACCGGCCGCACCCTTGCCCTGCTCCGGCAGATCAAAATCGGCGGACGGATCGATGCAGCGCACATGGCCCAGCCCCTGCACAGCCTGTCGCAGGCCATCGCTCAACTCGCCCACCAGCCACACCGGACGCTCCTCGCCCCGCAGCGCCGCGACCAACGCCTCAACCTGCCCCGCGCAGTGTTCGGTCACGGCGGGCAGCCACAGCGGATCATCCGCCGGCGCCGCTGCCCAGTTGAAACGGCCCCGCCCTGCCTGCAGCAGCGGCCACACGACCGCCTTCCCGGCTGCCAGCGGCACGAACCGCGCCGCCGTCACGCTCAACACCGGCAGACCGATAAGCTGGGGCGGCTGCGGCAGTCCCAGAGCAATGCCCTTGACAACACTGATCCCGATCCGCACACCCGTAAAACTACCCGGCCCGGTCGTCACCGCCAGAATGCCGACGCCGTCCACCTCTACACCGGCCTGTGCCAGCACGTCCGCCGCCGCCGGCAGCGTCTCCTCCGTCTGACGCCGCCGCGACAGCCACACCCGTTCCGCCAGCACCATATCGCTCGCCGGGTCGAACAGGGCAACTGTACAGGTCGAGGAAGCAACATCAAGAGCGAGCAGCATATCCAAGTGGCTTGTGCCCGATACCAACAGCGGTTCGCCACCGCTGGCCGGCGGGGTTTTCTGACCACTGACCACCGACCACCGACCACTGCCCTTCTCAGTCGGCCAGTCCTTCATCGTCCCCTGCGCCCCGACCCAAAACCGGCATCGGCTTATGATGAGCAACCGGCGTAACAATCTGATCGACCAGTTTACGCGTGCCCGCGACATTCAGTTTCTCATAGAAGTAGGCATAGTGATCCTCGACACCCGCGAAGATCGCCTCCTCCCGCTCGCGCGGCAGCCCCCACAACTCCGGTTTGAACGGCCCCAGCGCCTTCTTGCGCGTCTTCAGATGAAACACGAAGTCAGAATCGTTGGCGCCGCGCTCGTCCGCATGGTGCGCGTCCAGATGCGCGTACATCTCCTTGCGCAACGATTCGGGCAGACTGGGATGATCCAGAAACGTGTTCGTGAATCCGGTTGCCAGGTGGATCTCAATCGTCTGCGTCTCGGGAAAGTTGTTGAACATTTCATCCGGCAGCGTGCTCGCGCCATGCTGGACCGCGCCGCCCGTACCATGAAAGCGGGCGCGCTCGCCCAGGTCTCTCAGCGTATCGAAATCCACCGCCACCTCGGCCTGGCTGCCGTCCGGCAGCAGAATACCGCCGTGTGCTGTGCCCGTCGCCACACTGATCTTGCTCAACCCCGCGTAATCGCCCAGTTCGCCCAGCGCAGCCTTGTAGCCATGAATATACGCGTCCAACTCCGGTACCGTCGAGTTCTTTTCGCCGACTTCGCCGATCTCGCCGCCCAGGCTGATGGTGACCCCCTCCGGCTCCAGGTCGCGAATGAACTTGGTGAGCATAGCCGAGCGCATGTAGTTGTCCCGCTGCTGCTCGTCCAACGATGGCGGCTCCAGCGTCACCAGCGTGCTCGTATCGATATCGATATTCCAGTAACCGGCTGCCACCGCCTTCTTTGCCAGCGCTTTCACCTCGTTCACCGCGCCTTCCGGGTCGTTCGTATACTTCTTGCCGTCCACCTGAAAATGGTCGCCCTGAATGAAGATCGGCCCCCGGTACCCCTCTTTGATGGCCCCCGCGATCAGCACAGCCGAAAACTCGGCCGGTTCCTGGAAGGTGTAACCCATCTCGCTGCGCGCGATCTCAAAAATAAACGCGCCGGTCTGCGTCCGCTGCGCCGCGCGGTAAGCGGCCCGCCCCGCCTCATACGTCGAAAATCGCATATTCATCGCCGGTACCGTGCGGTTCGACCATGCATCAGCCGCCCTGGCAATGTAAAACTCGTGAATGCTCGCCGGGCACGCACCCATCAACTGGCCCAGTTCCCAGATCAGCCAGCGGCTGAACGTCTTCACGGGAAAAGTGCCGAAAACAGCATCCCGCACCAGAGTATCAATCACATCGCCGCGTAGCTTCTCCGCGTCCAGCAACTCGACGCGCCCGTTTTCGTCAATGCCCGCCGCGCCTTTCAGATCCTGACGCAATTCATAGACGGATTCATGTATCACAATCTTTCCTCTCGTGTAACTATCCAGCCAAAGTCAACGCACGACCACACAGATCAACCGCGCCCAAGAGCCCAAACCGTCTCCGGCCACTGACCAGTGACCAGTGACCACTGACCACCGACTTTGACCGCATCTGAACGCTTCCGGTAGAATAGCAGAAAGCAGATGAGAGTGAAAAATCAATTTCAAGTCTTATGACGGCGCAGAAACTCGTCGGCGCTGCTGAGAATCAGGATCCCGCCACCAATAACGACCCTTCCGGAGGCACCCCTATGTCAGGACTCAAACTCGGCGCGCACATGTCAATCGCCGGCGGCGTCAGCAACGCCCTCGATGCCGCCGCCGACGTGCAAAGTAACGCCGTCCAGGTCTTTATGAAAAGCAACCGCCAGTGGGCAGGCCCGCAGGTGAAAGAAGAGGATGTCTCCCGCTGGAACGAGCAGATGCCTGCCAGCGGCGTCGCCTACGCCGTCAGCCATGCCTCCTACCTCATCAACCTGGCCTCCCCCAAAGATCCTCTGTGGGAGAAAAGCATCGCCGCCTTCGCCGATGAGTTGGAGCGCGCCCACGCCTACGGAATCCGGCACGTCGTACTCCATCCCGGCGCCCACACCGGCAGCGGCGAAGAGGCCGGACTGCAGCGCATCGCCGCTGCCCTCAACCGCATCCACGCCCAACTGCCCGAAAGTACCGGCGTAAGCACTCTGCTGGAGTTGATGGCCGGGCAGGGCACCACCTTGGGCTACACCTTCGCCCAGCTCGCCAGCATCATCGAACAGGTGGAGGATAAAGAGCGCGTCGGCGTCTGTCTCGACACCTGTCACGCACTGGCCGCTGGCTACGATTTTCGCACCGAAGAGGGCTACGAGGCCATGATGGCCGAGCTCGAAGAGACGGTCGGCGTCGGCAGCGTCGGCTGCTGGCACTTCAATGACAGCTCAAACGACCACGGCAGCCGCAAAGACCGCCACGCGCACATCGGCGAAGGTTTTGTCGGCGTCGAAGGCTTCCGCCACATCCTCAACGACCTGCGCTGGGACGGCGTCCCCATGCTCCTCGAGACGCCCAAGAAAGAAGACGGCGACGGCAAAGACGAGCAGAACCTGCAGGCCCTGGCCGCCCTCGTAACCGACACAAGCCGCCTCCCCGAAGGCCTCCGCCCTAGCGCCTGACTTCAGCGGACTACAGCTACCGCCCCTGATCCCCGGCCGTCATCCCCGCCGGCCGGGGTCACTGACCACTGACCACCGACCACTGCAGTTCCGGGCCTTGTGCCTGCCCACCTCTGGGGAACTGTACCGGGATCCGCAGCCAATTCCCAGGAAAACCCCAAATCCGGGACGCACGCACCTGGCGTATACCTTGACTGTACATGACGTATACCTTGACAAGTCAATGTTCCCTCGCTATATTGCTGTACACAAGCCCGAAAGTTCGGAAGGCGAACGAGAACTCGCCCCACCGCCGACTCGCATGGCGGGTCAATGTGTAGGAGGCTGTCACGCCGAGGGGGAGACCACAATCAAATCGCACGATAAGAAAACGCCAAAGGCAAATCCTCACAACACCCCCGCGCCAAAGCCCGGCCCAGATGAGCAAGAACCGGCAAGGGGCAAAACGGCTTCCGACGAAGAGGTCCGACGGCACTATAACGACAGCATAAAGAAAAATCGCCGGCTGTTGGAACTTCTGGCGCAGTGACCTATACGTACCTTATTGTTGAGCAGGTCTTGGAGATTCACCGTGATCAAATCAAACAGACTGGTGGACCGCCTGGCACAATAGCAATGGGCGCGTTGGAGTCTGCCTTGGCGCGCCCACGTTCAGGGTATTACGATGGTCTCATAGAGGAAGCAACGGCACTTTTGGAGAGTTTAGCCGCAAACCACCCGTTCCTTGACGGAAACAAGAGGGTTGCTTTTGTCACCACCGACCTGTTTCTGCGGCTCAATGGGTATAGCATCGAATGCGATGCCGATGAAGCCAACCGGTTTATCAGAAACATACTTGAAGATAGGCAAGACCGATTCGACAGAGTCCGCAACTGGCTGAAAGCCCACGTCGAACCCACCCCCTCCTGAGCAGGAAGTAGCGTAAAGAGCCGCCGTCATGGACGGTGGCTCTTGAGTTTCGCAGACCTGACATTTACAACCTGGGGTGCAACTCGCCCAATATGCCTGCCCGCCTCCCCCAAAGCCGGCAAACAATTTCAGCCTACCTCAGGAGAGTTGTACCGGGATCCGCAGCCAGCCCCTCATCCACGCCGGACAACCTCCCCCCCTGCCGCAACTCTGTCGTAGGTAAGAGCAAAGGATTTCTCCAGCAGCCAGCGGCGGAACGATTCATTGTCGCTGAACTGTTTGAATAACTCGGTATAGTCTGCGAGCAACCCGGCCATCGCGCGTTCGAAAGTCTTATCATGCTCGATGCGCGCGTTCTGCTTGTCCGACTTGATCACCGCGTTCTGATATGTCTCGTCCCCTTCAACCTGCGGAATCAGCTCCTCCGCGATCGCCTTCTCTATCTTGTCCAGGCTCGTCCAATCGATGTTGCCGAACAGATCGTTGAACTCCTGCAGAATGTTGGACAGCCGGTCCATCTCCGCTTCCGGCTTGTGTCCGCCGCCGTCGGCGGGAACCGGCCCGATCTCGGCGTCCTCGTCCGGCAGCTGGATGTCGCGCACCGCCTGCTTCTCCACACGGTAGCTGTCCATGTCGATCGCCGCCAGAATCCCCTGCGAAAGGTCGTCCTCGTCCGGTGCCGGCAGCTTGGGTACGAGAAAAGTGAGGAAAATCGAAAGCTTCTCCCAGTCGGCGTCCGTGTAGGGCAGTATCGCGGCCAGGAAGGCGTAGGTGCGCAGGAAGGCCTTGGCGTTGCCCTTGAAGTCGACCTGGCCGTCCTCGTCCAGCTCCTCCCGGTAGGTCGCAACGCAGGCGTCCAGGATCGGGTCCAACAGCTCGCGCCCACCCTGCGAAAGGTAATACCCCACCAGCTCGTCCACCTGCCCCGGGCTGTAGACCTGGCAGCCGTCAAGCGCCGCCTGCAGATCGTGCAGCTTGTTGGGGTCGGTCTCCTCCGCCAGTACCGTGGTGCGGTAGTAGTCGGCGAAGGCGGCCTCGATTGTGTCGACGTCGTTGGCGAAGTCGAGCACGAACGCGCCGTACTTCTTCTGGTGCGCCCGGTTGAGACGGGAAAGCGTCTGTACCGCCTTGACGCCCGACAGCGGCTTGTCCACGTACATCGTGTGCAGCAACGGCTCATCGTAGCCGGTCTGAAACTTGTCCGCGCAGACCAGGAAACGGTAGGGATCTTCCTGAATGCGCGCGGCGATCTGGGTCGAGGAAAAGCCGTTGAGCGAGGCCTCGCTGACTTTCGTCCCCCCATATTCGTGCTCGCCGGAGAAGGCGACGATGGCGCGGTAGGCGCTCTTCCGCTCCACAAGATAAGCGCGAATGGCATCGTAGTAGCTGATGGCACGCTGGATGCTGCTCGTCACCACCATCGCCCGCGCATGGCCCCCTATCTTCTGCAGACCGGCCACCTGCTCATGGAAATGGTCGACCATGATCTCCGCCTTGAGGCGGATGGCGTGGTCGTGGTCCTCGACATAGCGCCGCAGCTTCTTGCCGGCGCGCTTCACGTCGAACTCCGGGTCGCCCGCCACCGTCTTGACCAGCCGGTAGTAGCTGTCGACCGGCGTATAGTGTGCCAGCACGTCAATGATGAAGCCCTCCTGGATCGCCTGCTTCATCGTGTAGACGTGGAAGGGCCGGTGCCTTACCGCGCCGCCCTCGGGAACCGGCGTTCCGAAGATCTCGAGCGTCTTGTTCTTGGGCGTGGCCGTGAACGCGAAGTAGCCGGCGTTGCGCAGTAGCTTTTTCGACTCCATCAGGCGGTTGATCGCGTCCTCAACCGTCTCTTCCTCGTCATCCTCCGGCCCGGCCCCCGCCTCGCCCAGCGCCATCGCCATGGCCGTCGCCGTGCTTCCGCCCTGGCTTGAGTGCGCCTCGTCGATGATGATGGCGAAGTTGCGGCCGCGGTGCTCGTCGCCGATGGCGTCGAGGATGAAGGGGAATTTCTGCACGGTGGAAATGATGATGCGCTTGCCGTCTTCGAGCAGGGTGCGCAGCTGGTTGGCGCTGTGGGCGGCGCCGACGGTGGCGCCGACCTGGGCGAACTGGCGGATCGTGTCCCGAATCTGCTTGTCCAGGAGCTTGCGGTCGGTGACGACGATCACTGAATCGAAGAGCGGAGCGCGCTCGCCCTGCAGGCCGATCAGCTGGTGCGCAAGCCACGCGATCGAGTTGGACTTGCCGCTGCCAGCCGAGTGCTGGATCAGATACCTGGCGCCGACACCGTGCATAGCGGCATCCGCCAGCAGCTTGCGCACCGCGTCCAACTGATGGTAGCGCGGCCACAGCTGGGACCGTTTCGTCCGTCCCGTCTTCTGATCCTTCGATGCGACGACTTGGGCAAAGTTCTCGATAATGTTGGTCAGGCTCGCGGCGGTAAGGACCTCTTTCCACAGGTAGTCCGTTTTGAGGCCGTTGGGGTTGGGCGGGTTGCCCGCGCCGTCGTTCCAGCCCTTGTTGAAAGGCAGAAACCAGGAGGCCTTGCCCGCCAGCTCGGTACAGAACTGCACCTCGTGGTCGTCGACCGCGAAGTGGGCCAGGCAGCGCCCCAGCCTGAACAGCGGCTCATTCGGATTGCGGTCCCGCTTGTACTGCTCGACCGCGTCGTCGACCGTCTGTTTGGTCAGGCTGTTCTTCAGCTCGAAGGTGGCGACCGGCAGACCGTTGATGAAGAGGCACAGGTCGAGCGCGAGCTGGGCGTTGTCCCCGCTGTAATGCAGTTGCCGCGTCACGCTGAAGCGGTTCTGCCTATAGAGCTGCCTGGCTGCGACGTTGTCCGCCGACGGCGTACCGTAGAAGAGGTCGAGGCGGTGCGACTGGTGTTTGAGACCCTTGCGCAGCAGATCGATGGTCCCGCGTTTATTGATTTCGCCCTGCAGCCGGGCGAGGAACTTGCGTCGCGTGGGGCTGTCTGCCTCCAGGCTGAGCAGGCCGGCAGTCTCAGGCTGCGTCTGCTGCAGGAAAGCGCTGAGTTGCACCAAGTCGAGGCAGTAATCGCGGTCGTAGTCGTGCGCACTGCCCCCTAGCCAGCCCGCGCCGTAAGCGGCCGGACGTTCACGCAGCCCGTCTGCCGCGGCCGGGTCGCAGGGGTGGCCGGTGAGAGCGGTACAGATGAGGCGCTCGAGGCCGGCCTCGGAGGTGTCGGTGGTCATGGTGTGCTGCTCAGTTTGAAGCGGACGCCAAGTTGGCGCAGCATATCAAAGGTGTTCAGGTAAGGGACGTTGAACTTTCGGCAGACGTTGGGTATGAGCACCCTACTCTTTGCATCTGCAGCAAACTTCTCGTGCGTCACCACGACTGCGTTATGAGCTTGGGCGTAGGCCACAAGCCATCCATCCGCTATCGCTGCAAACTTACTTACCGCTGCAGGCTTGAATTGCGGTTCGTTCTGAACCCAGTTCATGATTGTGCCATAGACAGTAACGACCGGTTGATCCCCCGAAAAAGCGAAAAAACCGTTCGGTGCGTTTTGAGCCCATTGAACCAGATCAACCGGCTTTTTTATTTCGGTGAACACGCGGTCAATGCTGATCAAACGCCCGGCACAAAAGTAGTGGGGAATGCAATCCCAAAACGCAGGACAGAAATCCGGCGCATAATAGTCATTGTGCGCGCCTATAAATGCGTTTGTGTCCAACACGTACAATGGACGACGTTGTCGGCTCAAAGGATAACCCCCATCTTTTCCGGCATGCGTTCAAAGGCATCTCCCTTGAGGTCGGTCAGGCTATATGCCTCCCGATACGACAAGCGTCCTTCCTTGGCGGCGCGAGCAACAGCACCGGCGAAGCGGGGCCCGATGCGCCATCTTTGCGTGTTCCAGAAGTTCCCTCCACCGCTCGAGGAAGGCGTACTTACTCCTTGGCCCTTGAAGTTATCATAGGAATCCCAAAAGGTATCCCGGTCGATTAGGTTCACGTCGAGAAGACGACGAGCGGCGACGATAGCGCTCACCTTGAAATTCCGGGCGACGGCTTGATAGGGGTTGTCCCTATTGCGCGCGGCTGGCCAGTACCTTTCCAGCGCCCGCTGCGGAACCAGAAACTCAGCGGCGACCTGATTGCAGAACCGCTCCGTTTCATTGTCCGTGGGCAATAGTCTGTCAAAAACGGACAGCCCCGTTTCGCCCACGAAAAGGTGGGCTGCCTCGTGGGCAAGAGTAAAGATTCGAGCGGCGATGAAGTCGGCGTTGTTCACGAAGATGAGCGGCGCGTACTCGTCCACCAAGGCAAAGCCCTGAAACTCATTGGGATCCAACTTTCTACTGGTGGCGTTGCCAACGACCCCGTTGAAAACCACCATTACGCCGACCTCATCCAGTCTGTCACGCAGAAAGCTGAGGGCGTGACGCCAACTGGGCCTTTCCTCAGCCCATCCATCCGCAAGATTAAGCGCTGCGCGCATGCCATCGGCGACTTTGGTATATCCGTCTCTCAGGCTGTAGGCGCCGATAAACGGAAGCGGGTCTTCTTCGTCTTCGATCAGGTTGTCGCGCATCCAGGCTTGGCGCCGCTGCATCTGGTAAACAGTGTCGAGCAGGTTAGGGCTTGGACGTCTGGGCAGGGCGTCGTCGCGCGTGCGAAAGTCGCGTATGGGCAGCGACTCGTCGGGAGGCTCCGAGAGGTAGAGATAGCCCAGAGGCGTATACGTTTTGGCAGCCAGCTTGTCCGCCTGGGCGATGCTGATTTTGCCGGTCTCTTCCCATCCCGTGACGCGGGTTACATTAATGGGAAACTTTTTCGCCAACGCCTCTTGAGAGAGGCCGGCCCGCTCACGCGCCCAGCGCAGCACTTCGGGCTGTAGTGTAATCTGCTGTCTTCGACCGGTCATGGCTGGCATCTTACTTGATCTGGATCGGCGCGCATTCGCCGCCTGCGTCTCTCGAAATCAGAGTAAATTGTAGTTCTTTGAAGAGCAGACGTCAATGATGACGCCGCGGCCCTGGCATTGGTGAATGGGAGGCCGTGCACCAGCAGCTGCTTGATCTAGCGGATCGGCGATTCTTGTTCGGGGGCCTCTTGGAGCAAATTAACCGCCGCGCGCACGTCAAGCTTGCCGGTGACCACGTGGGCGATCAGACTGGCGCGGTATTCCAGCATAGATTCAACTTGGCGGCGCGCTGTGTCGATAGCCGCGTCGATGGTGGCGGTAGTTCTGTCAACGTGGGCGACAATGTCAGCTTGCTCTTCTACAGGGGGGTACAGCAGCGGGATATCCAAAAAGGAACCAGGATACAGACGAAGGCGCGAGACAGTAATGCCAGTTGAACGTACCAGATATTCAATTCTGTATGTTTCTGTTCGAAGTAAGGGATCGATGTAGTCGGGATTCATTCTCTCGGCATCAATCGGACGATAGACGTTGTAGGACGGACTCACCAAACCGACCTGTCGTGCTACACCGAGGGCTGCCATATACGCCCACATCGTATTGATAACGATGTCCCCTGGCCTGCATAGCTTGTAACCAACATTGGTCTCAGCCCGGAACATGGTGACGGTTTTTTTTCGCAATGTCACACCTGTTTTGTGAGACACCGACATCAATTCTTCTGCGCCAGTGCAGGAACGTTCATTGACTTCATGGTAGAGAAACTTAGCGCGCCGTACCTCCCAATGCGCGGGCACATCCCCCAGCCACTCGACGCCGGACGGCTTGAGCGGCACGTTAGGGTCCAGGCCGCGTGTGACCGCGCGCTGGATGATCGCCTGCCGCGCCTTCTGCAGGAGGGCGATCAACTGCTCCTTGGCCTCGATGTAGCGCTGGATGCGCCGGTCGACATGGTCAAGGTATCGGGCGATGGCGCGCTGCTCGGAGAATGGGGGGATTACGAAGGGAAAATCCTTCAACATTGGGAGACGTATGGATTCGACCGTAGTCTTAGCTGTTCCTTTCAGGAGCTCGAATAGAAGCGCCGCCTTGATATAGTGAAAAAAGAATTTCCCAGTTACATTTCTAAAATCACTAAACTTGTACACACGCTGATGAAAGTCAAACTTCCCGTCGATGTAGTGGAAGATTTTCCCAACATGACCGTCGCCAGCTGTCAGAACCGCCTCCTCATCAAATGACCAAGTGTTGATTCTTTCTACGGTCTGCGAGCGAACAAAGAATGGATATTTGCCGCTGTCCTCCCGGTCGATAGTGTCCCGTTCTCCGGTTGTGATATCAGCAAGATACCGTAGGCGACTCCCCCGCCAATGCGCGGGCACATCGACCAGCCAGTCGACGCCGAAGGGCTTGTAGGAGGCGTAAGGTGGGAGGTGGGGGGTCACTCCTGCTCCTCTCCGTGGTCCATCTGTTTTTCAAAGGCTTGGCGAACAAGCCCTAGGACGTATGGCAGATCGTCAACGCTGGAAACTCTGATCTCCGCGTCGCCGTTGCCCCAGCGGCCCAGATTTGTCACATCATCTGCCAGGCCTTTCGTGTCATTGAGCTCGTGAAATCTAAGATTAAGAACCATTCTCATGCCAGAGGCCTGCGGAACTACGTCCACAAAGTTTGTCTCGGCCTTGTACGCTACGTACAGCTTTAGGAATTCCTCAGAGACGCATGGGTCGATTGCAAGCACCTCTTTTCTGAACTTCTCGAAGAGATGCCGCGTACTGCTCCCTTCCCGTAAATGACGGTGGTCCTTGATTGTATATGTCTTCGTGCGCGGGCTGACATTGAAATCATAACTGTCAAGTACCTCGGGGCTCAGCAATGGCGCTTTCCAGATGCTCACTGCCTTGTTTGAGAGGCGTTGCGCGCGGTCTTTAATCGTATCTTCGTTCCATGTATCCAATTTGCCCAGACCTCTATTCAGGCGCAGGGGACTTTCCGCGAATCCTCCCTCCATGTCGCGTTTTTCGGTAAATGATCGGTCGCTGTATTCGGAGTTGTAGCCTGTGAGGGTCAGGTTTCCAAGAGTATGAAGCCACGTCTCTCTGACGTTCTCCCAGTCTTCTCCCAACGACTGTCGCCACGCCTGTGAAAGATTCTGATTCTGAGGCAGGATGTGTTCGACGGTGAACTCGTCCACAGGAACATGCTCTTTACGGTTATGATTTTCAAATCTGCGGAGCCAGTAGCTGGTACGGTTATTGTAAAGGTTGCGCTCCCTTAATGCGCGCTTAAACTCTCTGTTTTCCGGGAAGCGTCGGTAGGAGGGGAGCCATTGGAAGTAGGCACAGATGCTCTCAAGGTATCGTTCCTTATCCAAAAAACGGCTAAAAGTGGCAAAGGTTGTGTTATGTGAGTTTGTGGGTATGGAACAGACAATTCTGCGAAAGACGTAGCTTTCGATGTAGCGTACGGCTTCGACGAAGTCATCAAGCAAGAAACTCTCTTTGGCGTAGTCGTTATAGAGTTCCAGAAGCAGTGGGTATGCGACGTCGACTCTCAGTTCACGCAGATCGCGGAAGGCGACGGCGAGGCGCGGCTCTTTTTCATTGCCGAGAGCCATGGCGCAGTAATGAGTGGCAAACTCATATAGCTCGGCAAGCAAGAAATCGACCGAAGTGTGCTCTTCCCTTTGGGCATATGACTTGAACGCTTCGTATACCTGACGTATCTTGGGAATTTCGCCTGTTCGGAAAGTCAGATAGTGGCGCATGAAGCCGTCGAAATGTTTGCCATAGGCATCCTGTCCGAAAGCCTGTTCCATTGGCCGCCAGTATTCGTTGTAAAGTCTTTCCTGGTAGGCCGGATCCAGGTCCATAAGCACATAGTTGCGAATCAGGTCAGCCTGACTCAAGGCGAGCCCAGTTGAGTTCATACTCTCGAATATCAGTTGCGGGTTGTCGTGGTCGCGATCCAAGGAAATGTCGACGAGCATCAGTTTGGCCAATCCCTTACATAGAGGCGCAACATCTTCGCCAAGTTCCTTAACTCTTTCTTCGAAGAATTCGAAATTCTTGTGCAGCCGCGAGGAATGGTCCTGCGGAAGTGGTTTTTGGTCAACAAGGGCCAACAGGGTCTCCTTGTCCGTTTGCGTCAGAACCAGTTTGTATCGCCTCTGTCCCCTCTCGAGGGGATTGAGAAGATGGTAGCTTCGGAGCTTCTCGGCAGAGAAGCCTTCAAGAGGCTCACTATCTCCCAAATGACGCGCTAATGACTCGATAATCAACGAAAGCGTAGTCAGGCGTTGCTGCCCGTCGATAACTAAGAGTGATGTTTGCCTTGCAACTTGGTACTGCCCTTTTGCAATATAAACAATTGACCCAATAAAGTGGGCTCTGATGCTGTTGTCGCCGCCTGCCCTCATAACGTCATCCCATAGCTGTCTGCACTGTGCTTCGGTCCACGAATAGGTGCGCTGATAGATTGGAATAACGAACTGCGAGGACTGTTCTAGAAAAGTCAGTAGATTTACTTCGGTAGCCTTCATTTGTTAACTTCCTCTGTACTGAAGATATCTTCCAGCAGCCCCGCCGACTCCCGCTCCAGCGCACGGATGTCGGCCCAGATCTCTTCGGGGGCACGCAAGGGCTGCGGCTGGTAGAAGTATCGGGTGAAGCTGATCTCATAACCCACCTTCACGCTGCCCTGGGCATACCAGGCGTCAGGCGCATAGGGTAAAACCTCGCGACGCAAAAAACCCTCGATGCCGCCCTCCTCCAACAACGGCACCTGTTCCGTGTCCCGCAGATCTTTGTCCGGCTCATACTCGACCACCACCTGCTTCCCGTCTACGTAGTCAGGAAAGAGGCCTCGCAGCGGATCGGATTCGACACCGGACCGGTGGATCTTGCGGATGACCGGTGGCGCGTCGGGCGCGGGGGCGACAGTCTCCTTCATCTTTTTGATCTCGCTCGCCTTGTAGGCGCGACCCGGGTCGATGCCGGACAGGCGCAGGGGCCGCTCGACCGTCAGCTTGCGGTAGCCTAAGGCCGCATTCGGAAAAATTTTCGACTGCGGCGTCTCCTCGAAAGCCAGAAATGTCCCGACAATGCGCTCGATGTCGTCCGCGGCCAGCTCGCAGTTCTTGTCGCCCAAATTCTTGCGTAGCGGCTGGTACCATTCGCTGGCGTCGATCAGTTGCACATAGCCCTGCCGCTCGACCGCCTTGCGGTTGCTCAACACCCAGATGTAGGTGGCAATACCGGTGTTGTAGAAAATATTGAGCGGCAGCGCGATGATCGCCTCCAACCAGTCGTTCTCGATGATCCAGCGGCGGATGTTGCTCTCGCCCTGGCCCGCGTCGCCGGTGAAGAGCGAGCTGCCGTTGTGCACCTCGGCAATGCGGCTGCCCAGCGGCGCATCCCGCTTCATCTTCATCTTGCTCACCATGTTTGCCAGAAAGAGCATCTGCCCGTCGCTGGAGCGAGTGATGAGAGAGAGTTCGGGGTCGCCGTCATGTTCAACTACGAAACGGGGATCGGCGAGGTCGGCCTTGCCGCCCATGCGCTCCAGATCGCTCTTCCAGCTCTTTCCGTAAGGCGGGTTCGAGAGCATGAAATCAAACTCGCGCGTAGGGAATGCGTCGGCTGAGAGCGTGGAGCCGTCCCGGATGTTGTCCACTTCAGATCCCTCCCCCTTCAGGATGAGGTCGGCCTTGCTTATGGCGTAGGTCTCCCCGTTTATCTCCTGCCCATAGAGGTGGATCGAGACATCTTTTCCCTGATCGCGGGCGAGCCGAGCGAGCGTTTCCTCGGCCACGGTCAACATGCCGCCAGTGCCGCACGCGCCGTCGTAGACAAGATAGGTGGTCGATTCAACCTGATCGGCAATCGGCTCGAAGATAAGATGCGCCATCAATTCCACCACGTCGCGCGGGGTGAAATGTTCGCCCGCCTCTTCGTTATTCTCCTCGCTGAAGCGCCGGATCAGCTCCTCGAAGACTGTCCCCATGCTGTGGTTGTCCAGCCCAGGTAGGCGCACGCTGCCATCCGCGTTGAGCACAGGCCTGGGGCTGAGGTTGACCGAGTTGTCGAGAAACTTTTCGATCAGGAAGCTGAGGATGTCGTCGCCGACGAGTGTCGGAATCTCGTTGCGAAACTTGAAGCGTTCCAGAATTTCCTGCACGTTCGGCGAGAAACCGTCAAGGTAGGCCTCGAAATCGGCGCGCAGCTGTTGTTGGTGTGCGCGTGCCCGCAGATCGCGCAATTTGAATGGTGATATGTTGTAGAAGGCCTCGCCCGACGCCTGGCGCAGCGCACGGTCCTGGTCGATGATATCCGCCTCGTCCAGTTGCGCCTTCATGCTTAGAACATCGTCCTTGGTCGGCTCCAGCACAGAGTCAAGGCGACGGATGACAGTCATGGGCAGGATGACGTCGCGGTACTTGCTGCGCACATAGTGATCGCGCAGCACATCATCGGCGATACCCCAGATGAAACTGCTGATGTTCAAGGTGTTCATCCACTTTCCCCCGCTGCCGGTCCGCCTTCTTGTGCCAAAAACGCTTGCCCATCCCTCACATATGGCAACAATGCTCTTTGCACGGATGACCCAATTTTCATATTGACATATATGGTGACTACTTAGCCATAATCAGTTCGCGACCCTGAACGTTGCGAACGAAGGTGCTCGTCTCCTCAATAAATCGCCGCAGTCACTGACCACTGATCACTAACCACTCACCACCGCCCTCTCACCACTCCAACTCCAACAAATACAACAACTCCGCCGGCGTCGTCGTCCCTCGCACGCGCACCCGCTTCAACTGGAACGGATTCTCCGTCGAATGCGTCGCTCCCGCATTGATCGTCACGCCTCCCCAGAAACCCGCGCTCTCGAAAATACGGATCGTGTTGTTGTCAAAATGTCCAAACGGGTATGTAATGAAGCGCGGCCGTACCCCCAGCTCATACTCGATCGTTTCCGCGCTCCCCAGCGCCTGCCAGACCAGATAATCATCATTCCGATTCCGCAAACTGGCGTGATTGCGCCCATGCGACTCGACGTACATGCCGCCGGCTTGCATCGCCCGCGCCATATCCCACGACAGATAGAGCGGATTTCCCGCGTCAATATAGTCGGTCACCACAAAAAACATCGCCGTCATGTCAAACTCCTGCAACAACGGAAACGCATTTTCGTAATTGTCGCGGTAGCCATCGTCAAAAGTGAGAATGACCGGCTTCTCCGGCAGCGGCGTGCCCTGGTTCAGGTGGCGTACGAGCTCGTACATGCTGATCGTCGTGTACCCGCCTTCATCCAGTGCTTGCAGATGGCTTCTGAACAGTTCGGGCGATACCGACAGGTCCTGCCGGTAAACATCTGACCCGGCCGGCGGCACACTCACATAGTGATACATCAGAATCGGCACCTGCACCTGCCGTATCGACCCGTCAGGAGTCGGCGCCTGCGTCTGTCGTTTCCATCGGTCGGGAATAGGCTCCGGTTTACCAGGCACATTGCGCGTCGGCTCCTCGGTCGGCCCATTGTGAACGCTTGGCAGCATAATCACAGCCGCGTCGCTATACACAGCCGGCAGCATGATCACCGTCGGCTCACGCTCCTCGGCCGTCTCCTCCCGGATGATCTGCGCCAAAATCCAGTCATGATACTGGCTCACCCGCGTATAGACACCGTAAAACGACGGCCGTGCGCAGCCAATGCCAAAGCTCACAAGCCCCGCCAGCTGCCAGCCGCCTTCCCCGTCCTGCACTACCAGCGGGCTGCCGCTGTCGCCGTGGCAGGCATCCTTGCCCCCTGCGCTGTTTCCGGCGCACAGCATATTCTCGCTGACCATCCTGCCCATCGAGTTGATGCACTCCTCCTCCGACACGATCGGGAGCTCCACCTGCTGCAGATCATACGAGAGAAAGCCCTCCTTGCCGTCCTCGGAAAGCGCCCCCCAGCCGATCACCGTCCCCAGCGTGCCCGGCGCCGCCAAGTCCAGGTCGTCATCCGCCAGCAGCGTGACCAGTTCGGCCTCTACCGGCTCAGTCAGATGAAGCAACGCCAGGTCGTGAGCGAAGTCGTGGGCAAAATCAAATCCGTAGCGAGGATGCAAGACGATGCGGTCAACCGCCGCCTCTTGTCCCTCGCCGCTGTTGAGCGTGTAGTCGCCAACTGTCGCAACAATCTGATCCGGCGTGGCATTCACAACGCAGTGGGCGGCTGTCAGCGCCCAACTGGGCGCCACCAGAGACGCCCCGCAGAAAGTGTAGTAGCCTGGTTCCGTAAAGGCCTTAATCGCGACCATCCACGGCCACGCGCCGGGCGCGGACTGTTCACCGCCGACGATCTGTCCTTCCAGTCCCGCGGGCGGCGGTGTCGGCGGGGGCTCCTCGCTTTCGGGTGTGGCCGTCTCCGCGGCTGTCGCAACTAGAGACTTGCCCGCTTGCCCGTCTCCCGCGCTGTCTGCCTCAACCGCAACCCCCTCACCACCTGCGGAGTTGGCGCGAACAGCCATTCGCAAGCTATGCGGGGCCAGCGAGACCTCCTCACCGGCTGCCGCCACCTGGCCGCCGCCTGCCGTTGTCCCCCCTGCGGGCACCGCCTGCGCCGGCATCGCGACACGACTGCACGACATCAGTATCACAACCGGCGCCAGAATGGACAGGATGCTCAGGCCGCCATACGAGCCAAGCGTACGGCGCAGCGCGCCCAATCCACCGGCCCGCTTCCGAACCGACCCGTGCTGGGCGTCAGCATCAAACGCGCCCCTGTTCGAGAGGGGCGCGGTCGAAACAGTATGTCGCAAAGATCGCCGGGGAGAGCGCAAATTCATGCCTGCATTCTACCAAAATAGGGAGGAGAGCGCCAAAAAAGGTTGATTATTTTGCCCCTACGCGTATAATGAACTTACACCAAAAAAATGACCGGGAACCGAGGCCGCCGTTCAAGCCAGACCCGCGGCGGGCGAGGAGAGACCTAAAATGACGATCATGAAGATGTCCACCGCGCTGCAACCCGCGGAAAAGATGAAGTTTCTCTCCGAACTGATGGTCTTTCAGGACCTGACATCCAGAGAGATGGAAGAACTGAATCGGATCACGACGATGAGCACGGTCCGCAAGGGGCGGGTCTTCTATCGCCCGGAGGAGCCGGGCGAAGTCCTCTTCATATTGAAGGAAGGCCGCGTGCAGCTCTATCGCATCAGCCCTGAGGGCAAAAAACTGGTCATAACAACCCTTGGCCCCCATACTCTTTTTGGTGAGATGGCCCTGCTGGGCACGAAAATGCACAACACCTTTGCCGAAGCCATCGATGACTGCCTGATCTGCGTCATGAGCCGCACCGACCTGGAGCGGCTTATCCTCAGCAAGCCCCAGGTCGCCCTCCGCATCCTTGAGATCACCGGTCAGCGCCTGCAAGAAGCCGAAGAGAGCCTCGAAAACATGGCCTTCAAAGGCATCCCTGCCCGCCTCGCCAACCTGCTCCTGCGCCTTTCCGACGAACAGCAGTCCGACGAAGTAACCGGCCTCACCCACCAGGACCTCGCCGAAAGCATCGGCACCTACCGCGAAACCGCCACACAGGTCCTCAACGACCTCAAATCCCGCGGCCTGATCGAAATCGGACGCAAGCGCATCAAGCTGCTCGATCGAGAGACGATTTCCGTCATCGGCAGCAAACGCATCAAGCTGCTCGATGAGAATATCTGAACCGCAGTGGCCAGTATCCATTGGTTAGTGACCCGAAATACCACTGGATTCCAGGGTAACCTGGCCCACTGTCACTGATCACTGGTGGTCCACTGCCATGTACGACCGCTCGACCCAAGTCGACCGCAGCGCAGACAGCATAAATTTTGGCATCGGCCAGCCCGACTTCGCGCTTCTGCCCCATGACCTGATGCGCCAGGTCGCGGTCGAACGCTTCGCCGAAGGCGATACCGAGCTGCTCAACTACGGCTTCCCCCAGGGCGACGGCCGCTTCCGTTGGGCGCTCGCCGCCTTTCTCAGCCGCGGCTACGGCACGGAGGTTCAGCCGCAGCAGCTGATGGTCACCGCCGGCGCGTCCCAGGCCCTCAACCTGCTCTGCACGCTCCTCGCCCGCCCCGGCGATACCGTCTTCGTCGAAGAGCCAAGCTACTTCCTCGCCCTCCGCATTCTGCAAGAGGATCACCGTCTCAACGCCGTTCCGATCCCAACCGACGAACATGGGCTGGCGCCGTCGGCAGTCGCAGACGCCCTCACCCGCCACCGGCCCAAATTTCTCTACACCATCCCCACCTATCAGAACCCCACCGGCCGCACCCTCTCCCACAGCCGCCGCCAGCAGTTGCTCGCCCTGGCCGAGGAGCATGACTTCCTGATCATCGCCGACGAAGTCTATCACCTCCTCGATTTCGGATCGCCGCCGCCGCCCCCCTTCGCCGCCAACGCCGACAGCGGCAGGGTCCTCTCCCTCGGCTCATTCTCAAAGATACTCGCGCCCGGCCTCCGCCTGGGGTGGGTGCAGACAACGCCGCAAAGAGCGCATGACTTTGCCGCCAGCGGGCTCGTCGACAGCGGCGGCGGACTCAACCATTTCACATCCAATCTCGTGCGGGTTGCCTTGGAAGGCGGCGGCCAGCAGGACTATCTGGACCAGCTGCGTCGCGCCTACCGCCAGCGGGTTGCCGCCATGGACGCCGCCCTGCACAAACACATCCGCGACCGCGCCGCCTGGACCGTGCCTGCCGGCGGCTTCTTCTTCTGGCTCACCTGCGCCGCCAACATCGACACCACCGCACTGCTCAATGCCGCCGACCGCGCCCGAGTCGGCTTTCTACCCGGTCCCCGCTGCTCCAGCGTCGGCGGCCTCGGCCACTGCCTGCGCCTCTGTTTCGCCCACTACGGCATCCCCGAAATCGAAGAGGGCATCCGCCGCCTCGGTCAGGTCTTCGACAGCTTCGTCGCTACCCGCCCATAGTCATTTCGCCACCATACTGAACAGCCTCACCCTGCGACCGCGCGCATCTCGCCCACAACCGGCGTCTGCAACCCTGCAAGATGTTTCTCACTCTCTCTCGCGTGTATGGACGCCTACGGGCGCAGACGCCCTCCGGCGGCTCCGGCCCGCTAAGGCGGGCCTGCGCACCCTTCGCCGCTAAGGCGGCGAAGGGCTGTCGTCGGCAAACACCCGCCGCCGCCAGGGGCTACGCCCTTTTTTGACGGTCGGGCCTACGGCCCTCCCTTGTGCGGGGGGACACCCCCCGCAACGCCCCCCTCCAAAACCAGTCGCGTCGCGGCCCCAACGTGTGTGTGATAGCGCCAATCACCCCCCGCCAGCCCACCACGCGCCGCGATCCCAGCATCACGCCGCTAATGCAGATCCCGCCACCACCGCACTAGTCTCCGTCCCCTATCCCCTGCCCTATCCCTGCCCTATCCCTGCCCTATCCCTGCCCTATCCCTGCCCTTCCCTCTGCCCTACCCCCTGCCCTTCGCCATAGTCACTGCGACGCGCACCGCCGCCAGCATGCTCTCCTCGCTGGCTTTTCCCGTCCCCGCGATATCAAATGCGGTACCGTGGTCCACGGAGGTCCGGATAATCGGCAGGCCAATGCTCACGTTTACGCCGCTGTCAAAAGCCAGCAACTTCATCGGAATATGCCCCTGGTCATGGTACATGGCCACCACGATGTCGTACTCACCCCGCGTCGCCCGCAGAAAGACCGTATCCGGCGGCTGCGGATCCGAAACCGTCCAGCCCCGTGCCCGCGCCATTTCGATAGCCGGCTCGACCTGCTCCGACTCCTGCACGCCGAACAGCCCGTTCTCGCTCGCGTGGGGATTCAACCCCGCCACCGCGATCCGCGGCGCCTCGACCCCCAGCATCCGGCACGAGCGGTAAGCCAGCTCGATCACCTCCAACACCCGCGCCGGCCTGACCCGGCGGATCGCCTCCTCCAGCGCAACGTGCGTACTCACATGCACCACCCGCAGATTGGGCCCCACCAGCAGCATCGACACCCGCTCCGCCCTGGTGCGCTCAGCCAGCAGCTCGGTATGACCGGGGTACAGAAAGCCGGCCCGGTGCATCGCCTCCTTGTTTAAAGGCGCGGTCACCACCGCCTCCACCTGCCCCGCCATCGCAAGGTCACACGCGCGCATCACGTATTCCACCGCGGCCCGCCCCGCGCCCGCGCTCACCTCCCCCACCGGCGCCTCGGCCAACTCCACGTTCGCCAGATCCAGCAGCGGCACCGTCCCCTCTTCATATCTTCCGCCGCCAATATCAACAATGCCCTCATACCGCGGCCGGATGTCCAGCCACGCCGCCGCCCTGTCGAGGACCCCCCGGTCGCCAATCACCAGCGGCCTGCACGCCGCGAACACCTCCCGATGCTGCAATGCCTTCAGAACCACCTCCGGCCCGATGCCGGCCGGGTCGCCTAACGTTATTGCCAGTCTTGGACGGTTGTCAGCCACGGTTCACACCTTCCCATTTGTCTGAACTCCGATCTATATGAACAGAGGATTGCCCTGACACGCCGTTCTGCCTGCGCGCCGCAAAACTGATGCTATCACCCCCGCCCGCGCCCGCAAAACATACCCCTGCGCCAGCCTTGGCAGCGCCGCCATCGTGCCCCTGTACGCACCCAGCCTAACCGCGCGATAGCGCGTTGCCCACCGATCCGCTACACTAAGCAGGCGCGCCGTGAGGGCGCCCCAATCCTGCTGCCGCCAACTGCCTCAACGCCCGCAGACAGCGGCAGCCAAACACTCACCCGGAGAATCTCTTCATGGCAAACATTGCACTCGTCGGCTGCGCCCACATCCACACACCCGGCTTCGTCAAGCGCCTGCAAGCCCGCGCCGATGTCAGCACCATCGCCGTCTGGGACCGAGACCCCGCTCGCGCCGGCGCCTGCAGCGCCCAGCTCGGCGCGCCCGCCCTCGACAACGTCGACGCCATCTGGAACGACCGCGCCATCGACGGCGTCATCATCTGCTCCGAAACCGACCAGCACGAGCCGCTCGTCACCGCCGCCGCGGCCGCAGGCAAGCACATGTTCGTCGAAAAGCCGCTCGGCATCGCCGCGCAGGACGCCAACCGCATGGCCGCCGCCATTGAACAGGCCGGTGTCCTCTTCCAGACCGGCTACTTCAGCCGTGGCATCCCTGTCCACCAGGCCCTCAAGGATCTCGTAGCGCAGGGCGTCTTCGGCCAGATCACCCGCGCCCGCTTCGTCAACTGCCATTCCGGCGCCATGCGCGATATCTTCACCCCCAACTATCTGTGGATGACCGACATGCAGCAGGCCGGAGTCGGCGCTTTCGGCGACCTCGGCACGCACGCGCTCGACCTGATGTTGTGGATTCTGGGCGATGTCGACAGAGTGACCGCCACCCTGAATGTCGTGCTCGAAAAATACGGCCCCGACTGTGACGAGACCGGCGAGGCGCTCTTCAATTTCAGCAGCGGCGCAATCGGTTCGCTCGCCGCCGCCTGGGTCGACGTCGCCGAACCCATCACCGCCGAAATCAGCGGCACCGAGGGCCACGCCTACATCCACAACCGCAGCGACCTCTACATCACCAGCGCCAATCTCGAGGGCGCCGACGGCCAGCAGCCCTGGACCGACCTGCCCCCCGCCTGGCCCCACGCCTTCGACCTCTTCCTCGACGCCCTCAACGCGCAGGACCCGTCTGCAAGGGCCTCCGTCCCGCTCGTAGGCGCCCGCGAAGCCGCCTACCGCAGCGCCGTCATGGAAGCGATGTACACGGCAGCCGGCGAAGGGTCGTGGGTGTCGTTAACTTAAACATCGCGGTGCGTCAGGCCGAAACTCTGCGCCGTCTGTCCGTTGACGCCAACTGGCCGGGCCGCTCTCGGCTACGCCCGAAGAGCGAGAGTCCGGCTACAACGCCGGTAGAAAATTGCAGCGGCTCAATCCTGAGTAGGCCTCCGACGCCTCCGTCTCTTCACAACCCAAAACACAGCCACACCTGAGGCCAACACGAAGGCCACGACCAACGCAGCCAGTCCCAACAAAAACGGCGGCAAGCCGTCGCTCCCGATGCCGTTAACCTCTACCTGCGAGGACTCTCCCCTATCGTAGGCCTGGCGTAGCAGAGCCACGGGGTTCTGCTCGCCAATGTCTTGCGGTGGAACGGTCCGCCACCGGCTCAAGGTGTCTCCCTGGTCGCTGGTACGCGCCACCGCCAGGAAAGCGGACTGAGCCGTCTGTTCCCGCGGACAACGGTTGTCACCCCCTGCCATGGAACCGGCCTCAAGCGCGGCGATCAGCCCATCAGACAGGACCGCGCCCGGCTGTTGCATAGCCTCTTGAAACGCTTCCACCGGCGCGCTGACCACCGCCGGTCCCACCAGGATATTCCCCTGCGCCGAAACGGATGGCCCGCTGACTCCCCCGGCCCAGTCGGAGTTCTCATCGCCGGTGAAATTCGCCTCTCCCTGAGCCAGCGTAGCCACGCCGTACTGCCTCGTCTGCACGAAGGAGTCACCCAACATGGCTGCGGCAACTGCTTCTTGAGCAGAGGCGCCGGCCATTAAACGGCTCGCAGCCCTATCGATCCGATCGCTGTTCTCCGGGTCCACCGCAGCCTGAGCAACAATTACCCCATGCCCGGGCAGCAAGCGGGCCAGTTCGACATTCCCGAGCAGGGAGATGTCGATATACACCTGATAGATCGTTCGCCCCGCGTCATTCTCCGACTCGCTAACAGTTGATTGGGATAGCCTGAAGTCGCCGGCAACGCACGTGGCCAGAGCAACGCCCACCTCGCCGCCATCAGCGTCCACAGCGACCACGGACCAGGTGCCAGACGATCTGCTTTCCGAAACGTCTGCAGTCCTGGCGGCGCAAGCAGTTGCCAGCAGGAGCGCGACAACAACACCTATGGCCCATACGGGCTTCTTGCTACTCCCACTCAACCATGAGCGCCGCGTCAGACATCGCAGCCGATTACCCCTGAAGTTCTTCAAGGGCTTCTGAAATATCATTTGAATACTCCCGATCACAGGCGACCCGCCGCTCGCTCGCGTACGCCCCGCCGATCAGCACATTGCGAACGTGACCGTACAAAAATACGGCCCCGACCGTAACAAAACCGGCGAGGCACTCTTCCGTTTCAGCAGCGGCGCCGTCAT
This sequence comes from Caldilineaceae bacterium, assembly GCA_963662575.1. Classification (GTDB taxonomy): domain Bacteria; phylum Chloroflexota; class Anaerolineae; order Caldilineales; family Caldilineaceae; genus Bin5. The sequence continues at coordinate 930,680 of OY759723.1, read as the reverse complement.
GCAAGCCATGCACAAAGCGGCAGACAAGCGGTCGTGGGTGTCGTTAACCTAATTATCCCGACGCATCAAACTGAAACTCTGCGCCGTCTGCCCGCCGTCCGGCGCGCTGGCGAGGAACAACGCCAGCGGAACGACCTCCTCCGGCTCCTTGAACCACTCGCCATCGAACGTGCCAGGCTCGCGCGCGGCCGCGCCGGGCATCATCGCCGTGTTTACCGGCCCCGGAATCAGTTCGTTGACGCTGATATTGTCGCCCCGCAACTCCTGGCCCAGCACACGCGTCAACATCCACAGCCCCGCCTTCGAGGCGCTGTAGGCGGACGAGCCGGGCGCGCCGCGGTGCCCCATCCCCGAGCCGATCGTAATGATCTTGCCCCCGCCGCGCGCCTTGAGATGGGGAATGGCCACCCTCGCGCAATGGTAGGCGCCGGTCAGATTGATCGCGATCGTCTGGCCCCAAGCGGCCGGGTCGCTCTCGGCCACCTCGCTCCTCCCCGGCGAGACGCCCGCGTTGATGACCAGAATATCCAGCCCGCCGAAGCGCGCCGCGGTCTCGTCAACCGCCTCCTGCACCGATGCCAGGTCGGCCACATCCGTAGTCACCGCCAGCGCCTGTCCCCCGCCCGTCTCGATCTCGCTGGCCACGGCCTCAATCTCCGACCGAGTGCGCGCCGCGCAACAGACGGCTGCCCCCGCGTCGGCAAAAGCGACAGCGATCGCCCGCCCGATGCCCCGTCCTCCCCCGGTAACCAGAGCCACCTTCCCCGCCAGCGACTGCCCTGAGTATGTCATCTCATTTTCCTCCCAAATTTTGGGGCTTATATCCCAAAGTGCCGGAATCTGTGCCAACGTACCTTGTGGAGATAGACCCTAAGAACTGCAAACTTTGCCCTTTCAGGGCCGGAAACAGGGGCAACTGGTTTTGCCTGCTTCTCCGGTTGGAGTCATTTGGATCGAGCTACGGGAGCCTGCCGGCCGCGTGGCCAAACGCCGTTAGAATCGTATTCGCAAGAGGGCCGATATCTGACTCATTATTTCGACCACTGCAACCGCGAGTTACCTTATCTGGTCATTCTCGTGATTGGCCCCCGGCTGCGGTTCGGCTGCAGCCTGGTCGGCAATGCTGAGCTTGGCGTCCCTTGGGCGATCTTCCCCTATCTCCTTTGCGAAAATGATGAAATCTGGCTGACGCACGAATCCCAGTCGGTTGTTGATGTCCAGCATTCCCTTATTGTTGGATTCGTTCCAAGTGCGAATTTCTCCTACACCGCTCCTCTGTGCGAATTCAACCGTGCGCAGCTTCAATGTCATCGCGATGCCTCTTCTCCGATGGGATCGTACCACACCAGTCAGGCCAACATGATAAACGTTTGCGTCGGCTTGGCTCGACCACAGATTACTCATCCCAACATATCCACCGTTGTCTACTGCCACAAACCAGCCGTCTGACACCAGATTCTGCCGTTCCCAGACCTTCTGGAATTCTTCGAACGGCTTCTTCGCCTGTGCTTCCGAGCTAGGCACGTCCTGACTAATCGCCCAATCCAGTTCATACAGTTTTCGATCCCGGTTCGGATCGGACTTCAACTCTGTGATGGTCTTGATTTCGATGCTCTGCTCGGCACATTTAAGGGAGTAGCTCTCCCAGTCACCGAGGTTAACTTTGAGTGTGTCCAGCCGTGACTCCCACACTCTCATACGCTCAGTGAAGTCCATCTTTTGCGCAAACCGCACGCCCTCCGTGTAGTCTTCTCGGGTAGTGGTTAGCAGGCGCAAGGGGTCGAACTGCTCAATCTCCCGGCACAAATAGTGCCACAACGCCGTGCCTATGCCTCGATTTCGAAACACCGGCAATACCAGAACGTCCACCCACAGTTTGCCCGGATGGTTCAACATTGAGGTCTGGTTTGTAGATGTGTGGCGTCTCGACTTTTTTCGTCGTGAATTTCGTTTCCCCATATTTGTCGATCCTGATGGTTGTGCACAAGGTGTTGCGTAAGCCAGAGACTGGCACGTCACCTGGCGGGTTGTCAAATGTGGGATAATGCGGGATGGTCCTTCACGAAATGTGATCGGTGGCGAGGGGGGGGTGAGTGGCGTGCTGGTGGCATAACGCGGGCAGAGCCGTCACGGAACGTGGCGGTTTTTGTTATTTTGGGTGTGTGGTGTTGGGTTAGTTCTGGCGAGTTTGTCTTGGGGTAAGGGGCGTGCTATGGTGGCGTGGCAATTCACGGGAGGGGGAGGTGTGTGATGGCACAAATTGGCAAGGCTTTACTGGTTTTTATTACCGTCGTGCTCCTTGTTGTATCGACCGCATCCGCCATTGATTTCTTATTGATTGACGATGCCAAAGGCGTTGAGTTGGTGGATCGGCAGGCATGCGAACTAAGTCGTGGGTACTACACTGCGAACGAATTGGAGTGCGACGGGTTTGTCATTTGGCTGATTTACTTTGTTCCGTTGTGGTTCATGGTCGCACCTGTTTGGCTTTTCTTTTTGGTTGAACCGGGTTGGCAAAAGCCCAGGCGTTTCCACGGGCCTTTTGCACGAGAGGCTATGATTAGAGGAGCATTGTACCGGCGTTAGAGTCGAGAGGTTGTTGATGTTGGCAAGAAGGACGGAAAGAGCCGCCACGGGACGTGTTGGTTTTTGTGTTGGAGTAGGGTGTCGCGGGCAATTGTGTTATTGTTGCGAGCAGTTCTGTTTGAGTCAGGTAGGGATGGGCTGTGGGTATCGCACGGCATGTGCAGGAGCAATGGCATGGACAAAGACGAAAGGCCTCCTAAACTAACGAAAGGTGTTGTAATCACCTACATGATTGGCGCCTTGTTTTTCCTGTTTGTATTGTTCATGTTTTTCCAGATGCGGATCGAGAATTGGTTTTAGTTAGATCAGGGAACTCGGACACTTCACTGTGTCCGGGCTTATTTTCAGAGAGTTGGGAGAGGCCGTCACGGAACGTGGCGGTTCTTGTTTTGGGGTGGGGTTAGGAGGGCAGTTCGTGCAGGATCGTGCTGGCTTGGTCCCGGAGGTGTTGGAAGACCTTGTTGGCTTGGACGATGCGGTGTAGGGCTGTTTTGGCGGCGTTGGCTTTAACGACGCCGCGAGCCTTGGAGGTCCTGGAGGCGCAGAAGTTTCTTGTGTAGGGTTCTGATCTGAGCAGCAGTTCTACTACATCATGGTGGAGAGTGATGGGTCGGAGAATTTGTGATAGGCTCTTTCTCCTCATCCAACTTTGCGGTGAAAGCGATACAGCGCAATTGTGCCTAAAAACAGAAACGGAACATGGACAAATACCTGCATCCCTACAGTATCGCAAAACGCTTCGTGAAAACCGCCGCTTGTTATTTCGCAGGCCGCTAATGTCTGGAAGTATTCAATGACTCGCCATGCTGCATTGATAATCAAGATAGGCAAAAGAAATTGCCCAATGCGGACGATTCGTTTTGTGCGCGGTGACACGTGCCAAGATGCGGCAATCAGGGTTACTAGTTCCAGCAAGGGCAATCCGAAGATCACGACAACGCTAACATCTAAGAAATTGATGTTGGCGCGATAGTATGGTTGCAAGGCAACTATTCCACCGCGCAATAGGAGGGCTGCCGCAATGATTAACGCCCCATATATGCCTATGTGTATTGGAAATCCTTTTGCGGTCGTGAGCGTGGCTTTCATAACTTGGTCCCCTTGTGTCAGATAGTATCAGATATTAAAGAATCTAAAGGAATGCCAAAAAACCTATAGGGTCCTGCATCTCCGGCCCCGGCATCATCCATTATCTGTTTTGCAAGTGGCTTTTGCCATTCCCCACCATGAGACATGGTTATGAAAGCTCCTTGCGGGCACTTGCTGATATCTGCTGACCATATCAACCCTTCCTCTTTCATCTCCTCAAAGAATTCCTCGTGTTCTTGCAGAACCTTCTCAACTTCCTCGTATGAAGGAACGTCGGGGCAGTTGTAAACCCAGTGACCAAAGGAACCAAAACCAAAACAAGAGCCGCCGCGGTGCGTGGGGGTTCTGTTTTGCTGTAGTTTGGTTTTGGCGAGTATCTTCGGGGAAAGTCGACGGATCCACGCCCAAAGCGGCTTGTAGGCCGACCTCCGCTTGAACTCCCCGACCCCATTCCCGATACGCCGGAAACCATCGCGCGGGTCGTGCTGAACACCAAACCCAAGAGGCGCGGCGAATGGCGTTTCGAGAGACAACGCCAGCGCAAAAGCGATAAGTAGCGGTGTACGATTTTCTCTCTGCCTGTCGCTCATCCTTCCGCTTGGCTACTACACTATATAAGCCCCCAATTTTTCCCAGGAGTCAGTTCTAAACCTCTAAGTCGCAGCAAATACTGAAGCAGTGCTTGATCGTGTGCACCCTCCACCAACCACCAAATTGACACATCCCTACCGATAACGCAGAATCAATAGCAAACAGCCACCCAGATCTCACCAGCCAACCCACGACCGCCCACCGAGCCAACTAAAAACTGGAAACTAGAAACCGCAGTCATGACACAGGTCGCACTCGAATCAACCGTAATCAGCCACGGGCTCCCCTACCCGGACAACCTCAAACTCGCCCATGAAATGGAGCTTATCATCCGCCAGCATGGGGCCGACCCGGCCACCGTCGGCGTCATCCGCGGCGAACTGATCGCCGGCCTCAGCCCGCAGCAGATCGAGCGGCTGGCCGCAGCGCCCGATCGTCCTGTCAGCAAGGTCAGCCGCCGCGACCTGCCCATCGTCGTCGCCCGCAAGCTGGACGGGGCCACCACAGTTGCCGCCACCATGTGGATCGCCCACCGCGCCGGCATCGAACTGTTCGCCACCGGCGGCATCGGCGGCGTCCACCGCAGCCGCACGCCCGGCCCCAGCACCGATGTCAGCGCCGACCTGCAGGAACTGGCGCAGACTCCCCTCATCGTCGTCTGCGCCGGCGCCAAGGCCATACTGGACCTGCCGGCCACGCTCGAATACCTCGAAACGCACGGCGTAACCGTCATCGGCTACCGTACCGAGGAGTTCCCCGCATTCTACAGTCGCGGCAGCGGCCTGCCGGTCGATATCTGTTGTAACTCTCCCCAGGAGGTAGCCGACATCTGGCGGGCGAAGCGGGCGCTGGACTTGGCGGGAGGACTGCTGGTGGCGGTGCCTGTGCCGGCAGAGGATGAGATTCCCGCCGCGCAGATTGAACCGCAGATCGAGCAAGCGCTGGCAGATAGCGCCGCCGCCGGTCTGCGCTCAGCCGAGGTAACCCCCTACCTGCTGCGGCGTATCGCCAAACTGACCGGCGACCGCAGCCTGCACGCCAATCTGGCTCTGCTGCGCAACAACGCCCGCGTTGCCGCCGCCATCGCAGTGGCCCTGGAAAGCAATTAGCGGCCAGGCAGGGAGGCCCCCGCACTAGCCGCTATTCAAGCGTAATCAGTTACTTTCCGTCAGCTACTGAAAATCAGCTTCTCGAACTCGGGCCGTTCCAGGACTTCCTGTTCCAGCAGCGTTTCCGCCAGGAGCCCCAGCTTGTCCTGATTGGTCGTCAGAACTTCCCGGGCCCGCATGTATGCGGTCTCCACAATCCGCCGCACTTCGCGGTCAATGGCACGCGCCACATCTTCGCTGTAGGAGCGCCGTTCGCCCAGGTCCATGCCCAGAAACGGGTTGGAATCAGCCTGAACCAGCTGCATCGGGCCCAATACCTTGCTCATGCCAAAGCGGGTGACCATCGCCTTGGCCAGCTTTGTGACCCTTTCCAAATCGTTGGCGGCGCCGGTGGTGATCTCCTCGAAAGTCAACTCCTCGGCCACGCGCCCGCCCAACAGTCCGGCCAGTTCATCCTCGTACTCCGCCTTGCTCTTGAGCAGACGGTCCTCATCCGGCAGAGGCATGACGTAGCCCAGCGCCTGGCCGCGGCTCACAAGACTGATCTTGCCGACCGCGTCGGTATGCTCCAGCAGCGCCATCACCACCGCGTGGCCTGCTTCGTGGTAGGCCACCACGCGCCGCTCTTCATCGCTAAGTATCCGGCTCTTGCGCGCCGGCCCGGCCATCACCCGTTCAATCGACTCGACAAGTTCGTCCATGCCGATCGCGCGCTTGTTGCGGCGGGCCGTCAGAATCGCCGCCTCATTGAGCAGATTCTCCAGGTCCGCGCCAACCATGCCCGGCGTCTGCTTGGAAATCACGTTCAGGTCGACATCCGGCCCCAACGGTTTGCCGCGCGCATGCACATGCAGAATCGCCTCGCGCCCGCGTCGGTCCGGCCGGTCCACCACAATCGTACGGTCGAATCGGCCCGGTCGCAGCAGCGCCGGGTCCAGTATATCCGGGCGATTGGTCGCGGCGATGACAATCACCGTCGTATCGCTGTCGAAACCGTCCATCTCGACCAGAATCTGATTGAGCGTCTGCTCCCGCTCATCGTTGCCGCCGCCCATTCCGGCCCCGCGATGACGGCCGACCGCATCGATTTCATCGATGAAGATGATACACGGCGCGCTCTTCTTCGCCTGTTCGAACAGATCGCGCACACGGCTGGCGCCCACGCCAACGAACATTTCCACAAATTCGGAGCCGCTGATGCTGAAGAAGGGCGCGCCCGCTTCGCCCGCCACCGCTTTGGCCAGCAACGTCTTGCCCGTGCCCGGCGATCCAACCATCAGCACGCCCTTGGGGATGCGCGCGCCCAGCGCCGCAAACTTTTCCGGCTCCTTCAGAAACTCCACAACCTCCTGCAACTCCTGTTTGGCCTCCTCCGAACCCGCCACATCCTCAAAAGTGACCGTGGGACGGTCGGCGTCCTCCATCTTCTTGGCGCGGCTGCGTCCGAACTGCATCGCCCGGTTCTGCCCGCCCCCGCCCGCCTGGCGCATTATGAAGATGAAGAAGCCGAAGATCAGGATCATCGGCAAGAGCATGATCAGCCAGTTGAAAAAGGCGCCGCTGTTGGGCGCACGCTCCACGACGATCGGAATGGATGTCAGTTGATCTGCGGTCACACCGAACGTCTTGAGAGAATCGAGCAGGCTCTCGCCAGACTCTTTGCGGCTGCGGCGCCGGTCATTTTCGGAAATTACGACGATGATGTCGTCGCCCTGCACGACCAGCCGTTGGACAGAGCCGTTGCGCACGTAGTCGGCAACCTGGTTCAGACCGAGCAGGTTGTTGGTAGCACTTGGCGGGTTGATAAAGAGGCGGTAGGCAAAAAAGATCAGGACCGCCAACAGGATCCAGATCCAGCTGCGTTTGAACAACTGCCGATAACGCTCGTTTGGGTCTTCTTCCGGCGGCCGTTCGCCGTCCGGTCTTTTTTCGTTATTCATCATACCGAAATACCAAAGAGTCAGACGCCCTGCATAGATACAGAACTGCACAGGTACACGAAATTCGGGACAGGTTTACGAATATAGTATAACAGAGGAGGAGGCCGAAGTCAGTAAGCCAGAAACCAGTGTGCGGAAGTTACCGGCTACGCGTCACCGTGCGTTACAGATTACGCAGTCGGTCTGCGATGCTGACGCCGGTGGCGTGCGTTTTAGCCGTATGAATCGGCGGCTTGCCCCGGTGCCGGGTACGGTGAGGAATCGAAGATTCGTCCGGCTTGTCGCTGAAGCTGATAATCAGACAGCCGCGCGCCTTTAGCCAAAGAACGGCCTCGCGCACCTCTTGCGTGATACAAATCTCCTGGGCGAGGCGTTCCGCTGCCGGCACGTCATCAGCCAAATTGTTCATATGCTCCAACGTTGCCAGAAACTCCTCGCGCCGGAACTGTTTGAACGGGGTAGGATCTCCCTGCGAAACAGCAGTGTTGACCGCTTCATGGGCCTGGCGCATCGCCTCGCCCACGCGCCCGCCCCCGGCGATACAGACCTCGGCATAGCGCACAAACTGCTCAAATGTCTGGACCCCGCCGTCTTCAATTCGGTCAAGCAAATCCGCGCAATCGAGGCCATCGTTGTTGAGAACAAGGCAGATATAGGCCAGATAGTCCTGGTTGTCCCCGGTCAGGTGATGGTAGTGGGCGCGGTTGAGTTTTTCATAATGCTGCGTGAACTGCGCGGCGTTGAACTTGTCGCCCAGCAGGCTGCCCACAGTCCGGTACAGACCCTTCAGCCTCGCCACATCGATGGCGCGGTTGTTGCGCCCGCGGGCGCCAATGGCCGTCTTGTCCAGATCGAGAACGACCGCCGTACTTTCGTCTATCCGTAAACCGTTCCGCTGCGCCCAACTGATCCAATCCACCAAGTGGCTCCAGCGGTTGGCTTCAAACATACCGGTTTCGTCATTGGCGGTAAAGTGCTCCGGTTCGCCGGCCCTTTCGTTGCCGATAAAGCAGGCGCTGGGCAACGCCTCACTCTCCCCAAGCCCGATCAGTTCCCCGTTGTCGAGCGATGGTTCGTCCCCCGAACGCAATGAACGCATCACCTGGAAAGTATGTCCATCACCGGAAAGGGTATCGCCGATGAAGAGCAGCTCTTCAACCGCGGCGTTACGCTGTTCCTGGGCCTGCTCCAGGATCCACAAAGCGACCTGGGCATACGACTTCTCTTGTTTACGGGGCACGGAAGATGTTGCCAACCCGAGCTGGTGGCGGGCAGATTTCAGGCCGGGGACTTTGCGCGTGATCGGTTCCAGGTTGCGATAGACAATCAGATCGCCGACAAGCTCATCCAGGGACGACAGCCCAAAGTTGTCAACGGCAATCGGATAGGCTTCTCTTGTCTGCGTGTTGGCCAATTCTGCACCTTCCATTTCATTTCCCGGTCTTGTCTCTGATTTCGAGTAAATCCGCTCCACTCGAAGGTATGACGTTACCAAGATTCAAGAGCTGACTACGCATAACTGCCGTTTCACTTCACACGATTCTACCCTATGGCAGGTCGATCTGTAAAATTTTCAGGTTGGTGCGCAAGACTGCCGCGGCTAGTGGACAGTGGCCAGAACTGGTTGCACCGCCGGCGCCTGTTCGCTGACTACCCGTTCATGATTGCCCAAATAGCCTTGCGCCACCAGCAACTCTGCGTTTAGCAAACTGCCGCCGGCCGCGCCCCGGATCGTGTTATGGCCCAGTGTCAGGAACTTTACGTGCAGAAGCGGGTCGGCCCGCAGCCGCCCCACCACCGTCGTCATGCCGGGAACGCTGCCCGCCAGCCGGTCCATGCGCGGCTGCGGTCGGTTCGCCTCCTCCCGGTAGAGAATCGCCTCTCTAGGCGCGCTGGGAAGGCCCAAGCGCTGCGGCAGCGGTTCGTACTCCGCCCACGCCTGCCGCACATCCTCCAGGCTGGGCCGCCGCGCAAACTCCACGCTGACAGCCGCCAGATGACCGTTGCGCACCGGCACGCGGTTGCAGTGGGCGCTGACCACGAAATCAGCCATCTGCACAGCCTGTCCGTCAAACTGGCCCAGCAGCTTCTGCGGCTCGCGGCTCTCTATCTTCTCCTCTTCGCCGCCGATGTACGGTATCACGTTGTCGATAGCATCCATCGACGGCACGCCCGTGTAACCCGCTCCGCTGACCGCCTGCATCGTCACCACAAATATCTTCGTGACGCCAAAAGCTTCGTGTAGCGGATGAAGCGGGCTCACCAAATGGGTTGTGGAACAGTTGGGATTAGTGGCTATGAAGCCCTTCCAGCCACGCTGGCGTCGCTGCAAATCTATCAGCCCGACATGCTCCGGGTTGACCTCCGGAATCAGCAGCGGTACGTCCGGCTCGTAGCGGTAGGCGCTCGCATTGCTGCATACGATGTAGCCTGCCGCGGCCAGCTCCGCTTCTATCGTCCGCGCCGGCCCGCTCGGCAGTGCGCTGAACACCAACTGGCAGTCGATGCCGGGTGCCATTTCCTCCAGGACGCAGTCGCGCAGATGGGCCGGCATATCCCCGCGCAGCAGCCAGTTGCAGGCGTCGGCGTAGCGTTTGCCCGTATTGCGCGGCGACGCGCACAGCACGCTCAATTCAAACCAGGGATGCCCCTGCAACATCTGCACAAACCGTTGCCCCACCGCGCCCGTAGCGCCCAACACACCCACGCGAATCTTTGCTTGACTGTTCATCGAAATCCTCTATCCCAACTGTGACCTACCTGATTCGTAACGACTCCGCCCCTGTAAATGCCCCTGTAAATTCGCCCCTCTTCACATCCGCCGCAGTCACTGACCACCGATCACTAACCACTGCAGTTGTGCGGTCGGGCCTTCGGCCCTCCCTTGTGCAGGGGCTGCGCCCCCGCAACGCCCCCCTCCAAAACCATGCCTCACCGACCGTGTGTCTTCATTTCGGCGTGTCGGCTTGCCAGCATGGCGGCGGCTGTCTACCAGTTGCGTCACCACAAGCCCGAATGGTGTCAGTGACGAAGGTTTGAGTTCGCACACTGGATTTGGCTCTGCAGTTTACTAAAAACTAGAAACTTAAAACTGAAGTTCAACGACAGAAATGCAATTCCACTATATCGCTGAGAACACCGGCCGCAGTTGCCTCCACCCCAGCGCCCCGGCCCTGAATAACCAGCGGATTGGGGCTGTACCAGCGGCTGTACAGCTCGACCAGATTGTCAGTGCCCGTGAGACGCCCCAGTGGGCTGTCCTTGGCCACCGCTGTCGGGCCCACGCTGCACGCGCCCTCTGAAAGCGTAGCCGCATAGCGCAGAACTTTGCCCTCGGCAGCCGCGCCCTCGACCTGAGCGCGGTACTGCTCGTCCAACGACGGCAACTCCGCAAGAAAATCCTCAACGCTCAGGCCGGCCATCCGCTCCGGATAAAGGCCGGTGATTTCAACCTGTTCCATATCCATACGCCAGCCGATCCCCCGCGCCAGAATAAGCGCCTTGCGCGCCACGTCGACGCCCCCCAAATCATCGCGCGGGTCCGGCTCGGTATAGCCCAGCCGGTAGGCCTCGGCCACCGTCTCACTGTACGAGCGGCCCTCTTCCAGACCGGTCATCAAGTAGCCGAGCGTGCCGCTGAAAGAGCCGGCGATCCGCTCGATCGCGTCGCCGCTGGACACTAGCCGGTTAAGTGTAGCGATCACCGGCAAACCCGCGCCCACCGTCGTTTCCCAGCGGGCTTGGCTCAAAGTACCGCTGATCCCGTCATACACATCCTGGACGACGGTCAACGGCTTCTTGTTCGCCAGTACGACCTGATAGCCCAGTTCCAGTGCCCGCAATAGTGCGCCCGCGGTTTCATCCGACGCAGTGCAGTCGACCACGACCGTACCCGGCTTGCCAACTGCGTCAACGATCGCTTCCGGGCTTTCGCAGGACTGGCCCAGCGCATGGGACGCGAGCGCGCCGCCTTCCTCCTTGTGCTGCAAGATCCCAGACACAAGCTCGTCCGTAAAGCCGCCTTCCGGCTCTACGATTGCGCCGCTGCTATCGCACACAGCCAGATAGCGGATGCGCAGATTGTACTTCTCGCGATGAAGAGACCTCTGTTCCCCAATTTGATGCATCAAGGCGCGGCCAACGCCGCCAAGCCCCAAAAGGATGAGCGGCTTCGTCTGTTCTTCCGCCTTGTCCGCAGACATGCCAGCGACGTTGTCCATCAAACAACTCCGTTTCCAAGTTCGAATGTGTCGTGAATTGCGCGGAGCGCCTCATCGGCCTCGGCCTGCAGGACGACGAGGCTGATATTGGCCTCGCTCGAGCCCTGGGCAATGGCGATCACGTTGATGTTCCGTGCGCCCAGCGCGTTGAACACACGCGCCGCAATGCCGGGCGTGCCCTTCATGCCCGCGCCAATCACCGCCACGATCACGATATCCGGCTGGTTGGATATCTCTTCGATCATGTGCTGGGCCAGCTCGCGTGCGAACTCGGCCTCGAGCGCCGCCATCACCGCATCGCCCTCCGGCTCGGGCACCACAAAGCAGATGCTCTGCTCGCTGCTGCCCTGGCTGATCATCAGCACATTGGCGCGCTCCCGCGCCACCGCCGCGAAAGTACGCGCGGCAATGCCGGGCACGCCAATCATCCCCCGACCCGCCACCGTAATCAGCCGCAACTCCCGCACCGCGGTGATCGCCTTCACGCCCTGCCGCAGCTGCCGCGTCTTTTCGACAATGCTGGTGCCAGGGTGGGCGGGATTAAATGTGTTCAGTACGCGCAGCGGTATCTTGCTCTCAACCGCCGGCGTGACAGTCTTCGGGTGCAGCACCTTGGCGCCGTAATAAGCCAATTCAGCCACCTCCTCGTAGGAAAGCTCATCCATCGAGCGGGCGTTTTCAACAATGCGCGGGTCGGCCGTCATGACCCCGTCCACGTCCGTCCAGATCTGGATCTCGTCAGCATCGAGGGCCGCGCCCAGAATCGCCGCCGAGTAGTCGGAGCCGCCCCGCCCCAGCGTTGTTGGCACGCCGTTCTCGGTCGCGCCGACAAAACCGGTCACAACCGGCACCACGCCGCTCTGCAACATCGGCAGCAGCCTGTCCCGGCACCGGCTCGGCGTGGCCTCCATCAGCGGATTGGCGCTGCCGAACTGGTCATCGGTAATAATAAGTTCACCCGCGTCCACAAACTGGGCCTTGACGCCGTTTGCCCGCAGCACAGCCGCCAGCAGCGGCGCGCTCAGCCGTTCGCCCACACCGCTCACCACATCCAGCCCCCGCTGCGTCAGTTCACCGAGTACCGTGATGCTGCGGCACAGCCGCTCGAACTCGCGCAGGCGGTTGTCGAACAGCCTGCCCAGCCCGGCCCGCTCGACCCCGTCCTCGATCAGCTGACCGGCCACCACCTGGTGCCGCACCAGCAGTTGACTGCGGGCATCGCGGTAAGGGGTCTCGTCGCCCGCCGCGGCTGCTTGCGCGGCGTCGATCAGCGTGTTGGTCACCCCGCTCATCGCGCTGACGACAACCAGCACGCCGGGGCTCTCCTCGCCGTAGTCTGGGCGCTCCTTGGCGCCTTCGCATTGGTCCTGCTTCTCCACCGCCGCGGCCACAATCTTGGCCGCGCTATCGATCGAATCGGTTGTGCCGACCGACGTCCCGCCAAATTTCATCACAATCATACGCGTTCAACTCGCTCTATAAGTAAAAAAATACCCCACGTCGCGCAGACGAGAGGTAGCCGACTACTCTACTGCCTCTCATCTTCCAGAATCTACCTGCCGGAATTGGCACCTACGTCACAGAAGACCCTTCGTCTTCCGCTACCGGGTTGCCGAGGCTTCACAGGGCCGGTCCCTCCGCCTCTCTGGATAAGAGCTCAGCTATTCAAATGTTCGTGGCAATGTAGCAGACGCCGGGGGCTATGTCAAATCTTGGGGGCAGTTGTGTGTGCCGGGTCTTGGCTTGAAGTTAGTGGACCTACAAGAAAGGGGGCGATGGGCGGACTATGGTTGGCAAGATTATACTTCTGCTTTTTTGTATCCAAATTCAGTGTCAGAAAGAACCAGCTTTACAGGATTCTGTGCTCGATACCTGTTGTTTGGATCCTGAAGACGCTGTCGCGCTTCATTTACTGCTTCAATAGGCGTTCGCTCGGTGTGATATACCACCGCTACTGCTTCATTCGGGATGCGCAGCAAGTTTATTGGCTGGCCGTGACGATCCGTATGCCCAGTTCCTATGGTTTCGTTCAAAGGAACAATTAGACGCCATTCTTGTTCGTAATTCCAATGGTCGCTCTTCTTGGACAGTAATGCATTTATGTTGCCTTCGTTCAACACTTTATAGTGCATAATCAAGACTGGTTTGTGGTCATAGATGACTGGACGCAAACGTCCTTCTCCGCTGCTGAGTCCGATCAAATGCGTCATATCGTATCCTATGACAAAGCCGGATCCGTCACCGGTGTAGTGAGACCACATCAGTGGATGACGGGGATCAGTTGCGAAGGACACAATGCCAAAACGTTTGGATATCTGTCTTGACAACAATTCACGCAGAAAGAGACTGCCGAATTCAACTCTTGCTTCGGCCATATCTCCTTCGCCTATCGGGCTGGTCGGATTAAGATCTGTGAGTATTCTGGCGAATTCTGCGTTACCTTCCTTTTCGCTTCCTTCAAGAAAGGTTATTTGTACTGCGCACTCAAACGGGTCGTTTAGAGATGAAGGTTGTGTTGCGCGCAAGGTGCCATCACCAACTTTGGGCAGGCAAGAGAAAACACGCTCCGATGAAATATACTTATATAACACAAGGGTAGAGCATTCAGTGTTAAAACTGTAGGAGCCAGGAGGAATATTGGCCCTTTCAAGATAAGACTTCAGATCGGTTGCTTTTTCCATAGGCCTTCTGTCTAATAGTGGTCCCTTATGAAAGAGGTTGGATTCACATCGGAGCAATTCGCCAATCAATATGATGGGGCAAATTGGTGGCGAAGACCCGGCGGGGCAGACGACAACCGGCAAGCTCCTCGAACTGCTCAAAAGCGACAGAACGATTTGGTTCCTCTGCTCATGGGTTCGTTCGTTTGAAAGAACGACTCAATCTACAGCCCAACGCTCCCACTTGACTTGGCCTCAGTCTAGGCAAAATTCACAGCAACTTCACCCATCACATGTCGAGATTCCAGATGCGAGGACTTAACCTGAACTTGGGGCCGCTTCTTGATTTCAGTGGGTGAAACAGGACCAAACCGGGAAAGATATTCCATCACCTCGGTAAATGAGGCTACTTCAAAGAACAACCCTATCGCCTCCTCCAAGTTCTCTCGCGCCTCCTCAACCGTTTCCCCTTGACTTGCTATCTCCAACTCTTCGCAATGAGATACGTACCAGTTACCCTCGCGCCAGATCGAGCACTTGAGCACCCATTCCATTCTGACAAGTCTCCCTCTGTAAACTCCACCCGTGCTCCGATCGGGCCAATAAACCCACTCACTCCCTCGCCCACCGCGCCAACGCCTTATCCGCCGCCCCAATCTCCTCCACCGACCTGTAATAATGCCGCTCCCACTCCTCCTGCGGCATCCCCGTAAACAGCATCAGATTCAGCGGATACTCATCAGTATCGGCAACGCTCCGGAAATCGTCCCGAAACAAAAACGTCGGCTTGCCCAGCGCGATCGCCATCCCCAACTCAACCATCACGCCCTCATCCGGCGGCACACCGTTGACGACGGCGAAAATGGCGTCCTTCTCTCTTACATCCCGGTAGCAGAGTTGACCGATACGATGGGCCCAGCCCGGCACACTTCTATCTACCTTCTCACCGGAGCTCGTGAACGGCTCCCACACATCCAGCCCCAGCGCTGCCACAGCCTCGATGAGCGGCGGCAGCAACAGCGCCTGCTGCTGCGCCGAAAAGCCGTACGGGTTCGCCAGATAGACGCTCTTCTGAACTTTTTCAGTTTGTGTCATGGTTGTCTCAATCGTGCATAGTATGATGGTAACTACTCAGCCGCAACTGATTCGCAACGCTGAACGAGGCGAGCAAAGGTGTTCCTTCTTCCCTCATTGTTTTGTTATGGGCGGTCGGGCGCAAGCGCCCTCCCTTGTGCAGGGGCTGCGCCCCCGCAACGCCCCCCTCTGGCTAGCGACCGTGCTTATTCTTCCCTGGCATCATGTCTAGCCAACAGTGTCTTCCTTCCCACGCGCTCTCTCAGCCCCTAACCCCCGCAGTTCCCCTGCAGAACCGGCGATCAGCGGCCGGCTCGTTCGTAATGCGCCTGCAGGCTGCGCACGCTCAACTCAGCCGCCATCATGGCGCGGATGCCGTTCACCGCGGCCTGGGCTGCCGAGAGGGTCGTGATCAACGGAATCTCCATGCGCGTGGCCAGCGTGCGGATCCTCTGTCCATCCGCGCGACTGTGGGGGCCCAGCGGCGTGTTGATGATCAGCCCGATCTTTCCATCCCGCATCGCGTCCAGGGTCGTATAGGCCCCGTTGTCTTCACTGTGATGGGATGCCTCTGCGGTTGCAGCCTTGCTGAGGACGTCCACCGGCAGGCCCACGCGCTGGATCAGCGCGGCCGTGCCCGACGTCGCGTAGAGGTCGAAGCCCATGCGGCTGAAGTCGCGCGCCAGTTTGAGCGCCGCCCCCTTATCGTAGTCATTCACCGTGATCAGCACCCCGCCGTCGGTCGGCAGCCGGTAGTCCGCCCCCAACTGGCTCTTGGCGAAGGCGTGGCCGAAGTTTTGCGCATGCCCCATCACTTCGCCGGTGGAGCGCATCTCCGGCCCCAGCAGCGTATCCGCGCCGCTGAACTTCTTCCACGGCAGCACAGCCTCCTTGACGAAGAAACCCTGTACCTCCGGCTCTTCCAGCAGACCCACCTCGGCCAGCGACTTGCCGGCCATCACCCGCGCCGCCAATTTCGCCAGCGGAACCCCCGTCGCTTTGCTCACAAAGGGCACCGTGCGGCTCGCGCGCGGGTTCACCTCGATCACGTACACCACGTCATCCTTGATGGCGTACTGCACATTCATCAGCCCGCGCACACCCAGCGCCAGCCCCAGCTTCTCCGTATACTCGCGAATAATACTCAGATGATAGCCGCTGATCTTATAGGGCGGTAGCACACAGGCGCTGTCTCCGCTGTGGATACCCGCCTCTTCGATATGCTGCAATATGCCCCCGATCACCACCCGCTCGCCATCGGCGATCGCATCGACATCGACTTCGTAGGCATCTTCGAGGAACTCGTCCACCAGGATCGCCACCTCCTGGCCGCTGGTCGTCATCTCCGTATCCACGTCAACGGCGTAAGCCATGTAGTGGCGCAGACTCTCCTCGTCATCCACGATCGCCATCGCCCGCCCCCCCAGCACGTATGAGGGCCGCACCACCAGTGGATAGCCGATGCGGGCCGCGATCGAGAGCGCCTGCTCAGTGCTGTGCGCGATGCCGTTGTCCGGTGCGGGAATATCCAGCTCGGCCAGCAGCGCGCTGAAGCTTTCGCGGTCCTCGGCCAGCTCGATCGCTTCCGGCTGTGTGCCGAGAATCGGAACGCCTGCCGCCTGCAGCCCGGCCGCCAGATTCAGCGGCGTCTGCCCGCCATACTGGACCAGCGCCTTCACCTGCGACGCGCCTTCCGCCTCCCGTTGATAGATATGCAGCACATCTTCGAGGGTCAGCGGTTCAAAATAGAGCCGGTCACTGGTGTCATAGTCAGTGCTGACCGTCTCCGGGTTGCAGTTGATCATCACCGTCTCAAAGCCCATCTCCTGCAGCGCGAAACTGGCGTGGCAGCAGCAGTAGTCGAACTCGATCCCCTGGCCGATGCGGTTGGGGCCGCCGCCCAGGATGATCACCTTGTCTCGCGCCGTGGGCGGAGCCTCGCCTTCGCTCTCGTAGCTGCTGTACAGATAGGGCGTGAACGCCGCGAACTCGGCCGCGCACGTGTCCACCTGATGATAGGTCGGCAGAATGCCGAGACGATGGCGCAACGTGCGGACGTCGGTTTCAGTGACCTGCGGCCCATCACCAGCCGCCGCAGAATCATCGGGCGCTTCACTGACAATGCGGGCAATCTGCGCGTCGCTGAATCCCATCCGTTTCGCCTGCCGCAATGTCCACCGGTCCAGCTCGCCCGCCTGTTCGATCGTGATCTGAAGGCGAACTATCTCCTGCATCTGCGCCACAAACCAGGGATCGTAAATTTCCGAGCATTCCCGCAGGGCCGCGTCGTCCGGCGAAGGGTCACTGGCAGCGGGACGTTCCCGCTCGGCCTGCAGCAGACGCTCAAAGACGGCAAAAATCCGGTCCCGGTTGGGGATGCGCAGCAGGTCCGCGGCAGCGGTACCCGGCGCATAGCCCTTCAACTGTCCGTCACTGTCGCGCGGCAGAGGCCCCAGCCCATCGCGCCCAATCTCAAGGCTGCGCACACCCTTCTGCAGCGCCTCCTTAAAAGTGCGGCCAATCGCCATCACCTCGCCCACCGACTTCATCTGCGGCCCCAACTCCCGGTCAACGCCGGGAAACTTCTCAAACGCCCACCGTGGAATCTTGACCACCACATAGTCTATCGAGGGCTCGAACGCCGCCACCGTCTCCTGCGTAATGTCGTTCTTGAGTTCATCCAACGTATAGCCCACCGCCACCTTGGCCGCCAGTTTGGCGATCGGGAAACCGGTCGCCTTCGATGCCAGCGCGCTCGAACGCGAGACGCGCGGGTTCATCTCGATCACCACCACCCGCCCCGAAGCCGGATCGACTGCAAACTGAACATTGCTGCCGCCCGTCTCCACCCCCACCTCTCGCATCACCAGCCGGGCCTGGTCCCGCAGCCGCTGATACTCCTTGTCCGTCAGCGTCTGCGACGGCGCAACCGTGATGCTGTCGCCCGTGTGAACGCCCATCGGGTCGAGATTCTCGATCGAGCAGACGACCACAAAATTGTCGGCGCGGTCGCGCATCACCTCCAGCTCATACTCCTTCCAGCCGATCAGCGACTCTTCGACCAGGACAGTATTCACAGGGCTTTCCTGCAGCCCCCAGGCCACCTTTTCGTCAAACTCCTCCGGCGTGAAAACGGTGCCCGCGCCGCTGCCGCCCAGCGTAAAACTGGGACGGATGAAGATGGGAAAACGCCCGATCACCGTCTCGAAAATCTCCCGCGCCTCTTCCAGCGAATGCGCAATGCGGCTGAGAGGCGATTCCAGTCCGGCTTCGGACATCGCCTGTTTGAACAGGTCGCGATCTTCCGCCACCTGCATCGCGCGCAGATTGGCGCCGATCAGTTCAACGCCGTAGCGTTCGAGAATACCCTGCTCCGCCAGCGCCACCGACAGGTTGAGGCCCGTCTGCCCGCCCACAGTCGGCAGCAACGCGTCCGGCCGCTCCTTGGCGATGATCTTTTCCAGCAATTCGACCGTAAGCGGTTCCACGTAGGTGGCATCAGCCATCTCCGGGTCGGTCATAATCGTGGCCGGATTGGAGTTGACGAGCACCACCCTGTACCCTTCTGCCCGCAGCGCCTTGCACGCCTGCGCGCCCGAATAGTCGAACTCACAGGCTTGGCCAATCACAATCGGGCCCGAACCGATGATCAAAACTGATGAGATATCTGTGCGCTTAGGCATGGGTTGAACCCTTGCTTTTGTCTGTTGGCTGTCCCATCCTGCGGATGGCGCAACCGCGTGCTAAAATAGGTGCTTGCCTCTACCCGGCATTCCGTCTGTACCAGAGGCAATGGGCAGCATTGCCGGCGGTCGAAGTCCCCGCCTTAACAAAACACAAGGAGATTGTAACGTGACAGTTCGCGACTCAGCAAAACACACCCGCTCCCATCATGCCGCGGCTGCGTTGTCGAGGGTGGCGGTAGTGGTCGTGGCCGCCTACATTGCCGCCCAGATGATGGCCGACATCGCCAGCCTCAAGATCGGCGTCGTAGCCGGCTTGGCTGTCGACATGGGCACCTTCGTCTATCCGGTAACCTTCACCCTGCGCGACCTCGTCCATAAGACGCTCGGCAAGCGCAACGCCCAGGTCCTGATCATCGTCGCCGCCGTCATCAACTTGGGGATGGTGCTCTATCTGATGTGGTCGGCCGCCGTGCCCAGCGATCCCAACTCCTTAGGCGGCGCCGAGTTCAGCGCCATCTTCGCCCCGCTGTGGCGCATTGTCTGCGCCTCCATCCTCGCCGAGCTCGTCAGCGAACTGGTCGACACCGAGATCTATCACCTCTTCGTCAGCCGCATCACAACTCGATTCCAGTGGCTGCGCGTCCTGGTCAGCAACTCGGTCAGCGTCCCCATCGACAACCTGCTCTTCGTCCTCATCGCCTTCTCCCCCATCGCCTTTCTCGGCGCGCAGCTAGTCGACTCCTGGGCCGTCGCCTGGGAGATCTTCATCTTCAATCTACTGGTGAAATACGGGGTGACCCTGGTCAGTATGCCCCTGATCTACCTGACACCGGACCGGGATTGGGAGACGAATGGCTAATAAACTGCCTTCCCTATGTAAGAGGTCGATTCAACAATGCCGGTAATCGTAAGGAAGGAGATGGAGTGACGTACAGCTAGGGGAGGTTATGCTATCCGTCATTAGTTTGCTAGGCCTGCTTCTGACTTCGAATCACTAAGTCTCTTACTTGACCGGCACCGAATTGATAACCTGTCCTAGTGCCATAATTGGCCTTCCAGAGTTCATCGCTGATTTGTTGAAAACTTAGGCCACTCTCTCGCAGTTGATTGGCCATCGTCATGATCTCCGAGCGATGTGTGGCGGTGCTTCTTATAGTACCGTCACCCTTAAAGCCTCTTTCGTTAGACGCCCTGCTAGTCGTACGGCTTCGACCTCTAGTAAGGTTTCGTTTGCCCTGGTTTGGCTCGGTGGTCCACCGTTTGAGCATTTGAGCCATCTGACCCGGCCCAATCATTCGCCCTGCCTTGGTGCCGAAATCATTGGCGAACAATTCCTCAGCGACTTGTCGAGCGCTGTTTCCAGCGTGATAAGACCTCAGCGCGAGTTCCTTCAGTTGTTCCGGGTGTGTCGCCGTGCTCTTGCCGGCACCGTAAGGCCGATTAAGTGCGCGTGCACTTCCTATGTCTGATCGTTTGCCTCGTGTACTCCTCTTAGGAGCCATTTGAGCTGCTTTGTCATCTGCATCGGGCAAAAGGTTGACATCCTTCGCTGCTTGACGCAACAAAACCGTTATTCTATCACTTGCCCCATTGAAAATCAGACTCTTGTTGGTAGGCTGGCCTTCTAGTCGAGAAAGATCACTCTTCCAGGATTGCAATTCATCCTGGAGACCATCTTCCCATTCAGTGAACATACGATGTTCTTGTGGCTTGTTTATTGGGATCTGGTTTGCGGGAAGGTTAGAGATGTATGCTCCAAACAGAATGTCTAGTTGGGTATCGTCAGTCAAGTGGGTCTCGCGTTCTTCGATGGATTTTCGCAGTTCATGTTGGCGCTTTTGGCTAGCACCTACCATCTTCTTCTGCTCTTCCTCCAGCATCTGTCGGAGAAGCCAATACAGTCTCCACTGGCCATAGAGTTCTACTAGACCTGGGCCATATATAGTCTCGAGGTGAAGCAGATCATACTCGCGTGAACCCTCTTCGACTTCGACGCCATCAATAGTGGATTCAACGTGATCTGTCCAACCAGGGCTGAGCTCTTGATCCAAAAAATCGGGAAAATCTCGGAATTTCTCAAACGACTGGTTGTTCAGTGTATCTTCTTGTTCAACCTGGTTTAGAGACGACATTTCTGTTTCCTTATCTTCCAATTCGGTCAGCGCTGCTTCCAGTTGATCATCGAAAGGCAATTGAGCTTCGATGTGCGCATCCCTGTGACACAGATCACAGACCAATTCATGTGCATCTCCGCACTGTTTTTCAAAGCTCCATCGTTTCCATGCTCGCCATGTGCCGCAACGGCTACACTCCTTTCCGAATGGTGCGTCGCAGTTCTGGCAAGTATGGCTGGCGGCTGGAGATACCGTATCGCACCTTTCACACCAGACTGTTACGGCATCTCCTACGTCATCCTCCTCCGCCCGCGGTTCCAGGGACCATTCGCGGTCGTCTTCGGGCAGCCCGTGAAGCTCCGCGTTGGCCGCCAGATCAAGAATCAGGCAGTTGCCGCCGTCTTTCTTCGGGCGCAAGCCCCTGCCGACCATCTGCAGATATAGAGTCAGACTTCTGGTAGGCCGGGTGATGACCACACAGGAGGCGTCGGGCAGATCAAAACCCTCGGTGGCAACAGCGACATTGACGAGAACTTTGAGATACCCATTCTTGAAAGCGGCGATCAGTGCGGCCCGTTCCATATCTTTGGTACTGCCGAGCATAGCGGCGGCAGGCACGCCGGCGTCCCTGAAAAAGGCGGCCAGATTACGAGCATGATCCACAGAAACCGCGTAAACGATAGTCTGACGGTCCTGGGCGTGTTCTTGCCAGAACTTGAGGCCGCCTGCCGTCATTATATTGGCTTGGTTGGCAGCCTCTATGCCGGCGTCGGTGAAATCTCCATCCATGCCAACCGCGCCGCCGCGGATAATCCACTGAGTAGACGGCCAGAGAACCTGAGCTCCGCACAGATGATCGTCGGACTGCAAGTCCACAACCGACGGGCCACAAAGCAACGCGTCGAAAAGGTGGTCGAATCCTTCCTTGTGGGACAGTCGCCAAGGAGTGGCGGTCATACCTAGTATGCGTCCCGGCCACTGCTGCATAGCACGCGTCCAGCCGGCCGCGGCGGCATGGTGCGCCTCGTCAATGATCATCAGATCGTCATTGCTGTATTTGGTCCATACGATCTTCCCAGCAGTGCGGCGGCTAACGGTCTGGGCCATCAATATGGCGACTCGGTTTCGTCTTGCAGGGGCATCGTCGCCGGGTTTCCAACGCGCATCGACACTAGTCGCGACTTTGGCGTTGGCCAGTAGTTCGCGCGTCTGCGTGACCAATTCTTTGCGATGCGTCAGCCAGACGGCTTTTCGTCCGCCTTTGAGCCACGCATTCAGCAGCGCCCCAGCGATGACAGTCTTGCCGCCGCCAGTAGGGAGCTGCATCATTACGCGCGCCTGTTCGGAATCAAGGGCGACATGGACCCCATCCAGCAGGTCTTGTTGGTAATCGCGGAGTTGTATCATTGCGCGTGTAGGAATCTAAGAGAAGGTGATGGAGGATTGTAAGTCGAAATCCAGGCGTGGTCAACATTAGAGCAGTACTGAGACGGAAGATCGAATCAGCCTTGCAGATCCAAAGACCTGATTTAATCTCCTTTCCATTAAGGCATCATATCCCGCCTACGTGGTATACTGGTTCGGGCTCACGGCCTTTCCCCCATTCCCCCAGCCGTCGCGCCCCATCAACTCAGTCAAAGCGGAACACTCCGCGCGCCAAGAATCGCTGAGCTTCTAAACATGCTATCCATCAAACCCGACCACTGGATCCGCAAGCAGGCCAAAGAGTGCGGCATGATCGTGCCCTTTGAAGACCGACAGGTTCGCGAGGGAATGGTCTCCTACGGGCTCAGCAGCTTCGGCTACGACATCCGCGTCGCCCAAGACTTCCGCATCTTCACACCCGCCACCGGCGAGCTCACCGTCATCGACCCCAAAGCCGTCGACGAGCGCGCCCTGCAGAGCTACCATGGCGACGACTGCATCATCCCGCCCAACAGCTTTGCCCTCGCCCGCACCATCGAGTATTTCCGCATCCCCCGCAACGTGCTCGCGATCTGCGTCGGCAAATCAACCTACGCTCGCTGCGGCATCATCGTCAACGTGACGCCCTTCGAGCCCGAGTGGGAAGGCTACGTCACCATCGAAATCAGCAACACCACGCCCCTGCCGGCCCGCATCTACGCCGGCGAAGGCATCGCCCAGGTCCTCTTTTTCGAAGGCGAAGCCCCTGAAGTCTCCTACGCCGACCGCAACGGCAAGTACCAGAAACAGTCCGGCATCACCCTGCCTCGTTTGTAAAGAAGCTGTTTAAGAGGGGTCAACTGGGTGCCATACCGCTACGGGAGCAAGACCGGATGCCTCATTGCTATTGCCGATAATCCCCTCTCTGAAGCGCTTGCTGTCGCGCTTCTTCCAAGATGGACTGGATTTCGGAAACGTCAATCTCGGTTTCCGGCGTATTCAATTGCTTAAACATCCCATCAATGACCGTTTTGAAACCCGCCAGCATACTTCTGGGCAGAGCCAGAGCAAGAGGTGGAAATACCTCGTCCGCCCCACCCACTATTTCCTCGGCCTTTCGCGCAGCCATTGGCAACAGCGCTCGATCCACATCGCGATGCAATGGAACAAATCCGACATTTGTAGGGTCCTCGACGATTCGGGCCATTTGCATCGTTTGCGCTTCGGCTGACGCCATGTAAGCGACAAACGCGCTTGCTTCAGGTTGATGCGCCGCCTCTGCTGGGATTACGTAGCCGAATACTGTCACGATCTCTCCCACTGACGAATTAGGGTCTATCTGCGGAAACTGAAAGACATCGAGTTCAGAGGCAGATTCCGGGGACAGGTGGCGCAAGCTGAAATGGGGCGCAAGCGTCATCACAGCCTCCTTTGCCGTGAGCGGGCTATTCTCAACCCCGGGAATCAGCGCCTTCACACTCCCACTCTCAGATGTCACGTTCGGTCTTTCAGTAAAGTATCCCCGTCGAAAAAGAGAAATCCAGGATTCCCAGACGAGGGCTATCCGTTCATCGGTGTAGCTCTCCTGCCCCTGTATCAAGTGCCTATGAAACGAAGGTCCGTTCAAACGCATATTGAGGTAGCTAAACCACAAGTAGCTGTTATAGGTGCTCTGGCCGGCTACTGAGAGAGGCGTCTCGCCGTTCGCCAATAGCGTCTCGCAAATGGTTACGAATTCCTCCCATGTCGCCGGCGGAACCAGGTCATAGCGCGCAAAAACCTCTCTGTTGTAATAGATGCCTGCCCAAAAAGAACCGACTGGTACAAGTCGAAACGTACCATCGACACGTCCGACTTCCCTGAACTGTCTTCCATATGCTTCAGCAAGATTGTTGTCCGCCCAAATATCGGAGAGATCGAACAATAGATTCTGTTGGGCAGCGTGGCGCAATTCATAACTTTCAAGCCCAAAAACTACGTCTGGAGGCGGGGATTCCGACAAGTAGTGGCTTAAGTTGCGCGCCTGCCGCTGGCGGTCAATCTCTATGTCCGGCATTTGCTCATGGAACTGCTCAATCGCCGCTCCCTCAGGCACAGGCCATGTCGGTCCGCCTGGCGCTACATATCTGATTTTCACAGGCTCGCCAGCCGGTCCAGGGACGTCAGTCCAGTTCTCCTGCGCGTCGCAGCTGACAAGCAAAAATGCAAGACTGAACAACAATAAGAGCGGCGCAAGTTTGGGATTGCGCCGCGAGGGCCGTTTTTCTAATGCCACTGTTATCCCTCCGTGTACAAAGTCAAGGGCCGACACAGGACGGGTGCTTCCCAAAATGGGGGCAAACTCTCGCATGCCTTAGGACGACTAAGCCATGTCCAGCCTGCAGATCCATTCTCAGGCAATTTGCGTGGCTGCTTTCGCCTGAACTCTATCTGGGCGGTCGGGCCTTCGGCCCTCCCTTGTGCAGGGGCTGCGCCCCCGCAACGCCCCCTCTGTCTACCCACCGTGCTGGTTCTTCCCCACCATCGTGGCATGCCGACAGTGCGCCCCAACCAACCTGGCGGCTGCCAACCGAATACGCCGTCACAAAGCCCGAATGGCGGCGAAGATGAAGAGTTGGTCAAGACACACACTGTAGGCAGCTTAGTAGTTACGAAAAAGCTAACGACTCAGCCACAGTCCATCCGCGCCTCTGGCCCCTAATCGCTCGCCCCTAACCCCTGCTTTTCTGGGCGGTCGGCTGCAAGCGGCCTCCCCTGTGCGGGGGGATGGGTCCCCCAACGCCCCCTTGGTTACCCGCCGCGCTTCAGTCGTCCTGAAAGTGTTGAACGACAGCCAGGTGCTCCATCTTCCCTATTCGTTCCGCAAGAGCGCAAGTCACGGATTCAACCGGATTGACATGCGATGCCGTCTTGTCCAGCCAAAGTGTCATAGGCCCAAAACAGGAGGGTTGATTCGCGAGTAATACCGGGAATCTGGCCGGAGAGCGTGAGGGTGTTGTCTTCGTAGGAGACGAGAAGACGGGAGTTCCCGTTCAGATGCTTGTGTGTAAGGTAGTTGTTTTCCATGTCATGCACGAACTCCAGCAGCAGCGGATTCATTACGTCATCGAAGGGGCCGGTTGTAGGCAAGGGATCCGAGGGAGATTTTTCTGCGCTGTTTTCGGCTCGAAGAGTGTAATCGAAGAGTGAGTAGTCAGCAGATATGTCTCTGACTACGCCATGTATGTCGATGTCAACATTCCAGCCATAGTCTTGGTGCATGTGATGAACACCTTCTCGATTCACTGTCAATTCTTGTGGAATGTCTCTCAAGTGGAAAACAGCTGTCAGCGTCTCGCCCTCCAGTCTGGATTCTACTCTGAGAATATCGATATACCCTGGCAACTCGTCCGTCGCTTGATCGCCGCTGCCCTGTCCGACCTGCAAGGTCATGTGGTCAGAGGCACAACTGTCCGATCGTTCGGACATCTGAGAGGACGCGTCCGGCGACTCAGGCGGGATAGGCACGCAGGCGGCGGTGAGAAGTGCCAGTGTGACAACTAGCAATTTCTTGAACATGGTTTTTCCTTCCTGGAACGAATGAAGAGGGAAGCTGGTGTCTACAGAGCCAGCCACCCTCGGTTCCTCAAATCATACATGAATGGGCTATTGACAGAAACCCCTTGATTCCTTGGGTGGTCCGCGGAGCAAATCATTTGGAACGCTCCGGTGCTGTCGCAGCGCCAGACTTGCACGGGCGTGGCCAGCCTGAACACGATTCATTTCACATGGATCGCTAATACGCCCTCGTATGAGATCTCACACTGGAAATGGCTTGTCAATTGCAAGAAAAGAGTGAAGGAGTAAAGAGGCGTGAGAGGACAGCCCCTTCTCCTCACTCCGGCTGCGCTGTCCTACATATCGTAGATAGCGCGCATGTTTTCACCCAGAACCAGCGCCTCATCCTGCGGCGAGAAGCCAGCCATCCGAATGCCGTTGACCCCGTGGGACGCGATCCCCGCCGGCGCATTCGAGCCGAAAACGATCCGGTCCGCGCCCAGCTCACCGCTCTCCACAATCCCTGAAATCGTGTACGGCTCGGCCGCAGCGATCAGCGTCGTGCCCAGATAAATATTGGCGTTCTCCTGCGCCGCCTGCACCGCCGACCTGACCCACTCCCTATAGCCCATGTGGTCCATGATGATCGTGACCTCGGGATGGTTCTTAGCGACGTGGGCGATATACTCTGGCGCACAGCCGCTCAAATGCGAGCCGGAGTGGATCGTCGCCGTGATGCCGAGCGACCGCGCCAAATCCATCACCGGATCAACCGCGGAGCTGTCCAGGCGATAGCGGTGGCCGGCCGCCATCAACTTCACCGTGCGCGCGCCGCGCCGCACACAGTTTTCCAGGTCCGCCAGCGCATCCGGCCCCATCGTCGGGTTGACCAGGCAGCCGGGCAAAATACGCGACTGGCCCTCCGCCCCATCCAGCACCGCCGCGTTGCCGGGGCGGGGATCGTCCGGCACGCCCCCCTGGAAGACGACGCTCACGTCAATGCCGGCGTCGTCCGCGTTGGCCAGCAGACCGGCCGGACCGTAGGGCTTGCCGGCAAAGTCATCCGGCATATAGGATTCGAAATCGGCAACAAACTGGCTCATTTTGGGCCTCCGCCATGAATAGTTGGAATTTGCCTGCGATACAGGTCCCCAATTCGGGCGCGTGTACGAGTAGCATAGCCTAGCGACGATTACCCCAGCCGTCAAGCGTCCCGATTCCAGACAGACCCCCTCCGCATTGCGCGATCGCGCCGCCCCGTGCTATATAGTCCTTGGACCGCGCCCAGCAGCGGCGCGCAATGTACCCGCCACGGAGCAGCCCTATGACCACCCAACCGTTCCCCGCGCCGCAAGATCTGACCATCTGCTTTGCCCACATAGCCTACCAACTGGAGCTGATCTTCGCCCGCCGGCAGGCAAATTTACGCGGCCGCGCCCCCGCCGAGCAGGAGCGCATTCAACACTTCCAGGCGTGGACGCCAGCGGACCTCGCCGCCCGCCTGCCCGAGGCGGATGTGTTGCTCGTCTCCGGATTCTGGCAGAACGAGCTCCTGGACGTCGCCCCCCGCCTGCGTTTCATCCAGTCCATCGGCGCCGGCGTCGACCAGTTCGACCTCGACGCGCTGCGGCAGCGGGGCATCCGCCTGGCCACCGCCAGCGGCGTCAACAGCAACGCCGTCAGCGAACACGCCATGGCCCTGATCCTGGCCTTCACCCGCCACATTCACACTGGGCGCGACCGCCAGCAGCGCCATCAATGGCGCGGCATGATCGGCGACCTGGCGCTGCGCGAAGATGAACTGGGCGGCAAAACCCTGCTCATCATCGGCCTGGGTAAGATCGGCTCGCGGCTGGCCAAGCTGGCCAAAGCCTTCGACATGCACGTGCTGGCCACAAAGCGCAACCCGGCCACCGCCGCCGCTGCCGCCGATTCCGTCCACACGCCAGAGGAGCTTCCCGCGCTGCTGCCGCAAGCCGATTTCGTCGCCCTCACCTGTCCGCTGACACCCGCCACCGAGAACGTGATCGACGACGCCGCCTTCGCCCAGATGAAAGAGAGCGCCTATCTGATCAATGTCGCCCGCGGCGGCTGCGTAGACGAACCGGCCATGCTTACAGCGGTCCAGTCCGGCGCCATCGCCGGCGTCGGTATCGATCACTTCTGGGAAGAACCTCTGCCGCAGGACTCACCCTTCTGGGACCTCGAAAACGTCCTCATCACCCCGCACACCGGCGGCGAAACCTGCATGTACGAAGAAAACCTGATCGACATTCTGCTCGAAAATCTGAACCGGCTGTGGCGAGGAGAGACGGAGCTTCTCAACCAGGTCCTATAGCCGGCCAAATTGAATTGTCAGCCAAAGAGTTGGTAGAATGTCAGGCATGTCAGGCGGCTTTATGCGACACTGAGAGCATACACCTGAACCCACGCCCCGGAGAGGAGAGGCTGTCTATTGCGCTCTGTCGCGCAATACGAGCACGATGATTCCAAGACTGAAGATCTCGCCCCAGAAAAGACAAAAGCATCCACACGCTTACCGGAGACGCTCCGGTCTGTCTGCACGCCTGCTTGCCAGCGCCGCAGTTCTGCTCGGCGTCCTCTTCGTTGTGCACGCCCATTCCGCCTTCGCGCAGGAAAAAACGCTGCTCTGGGAGCGCTTCGACGTCGATATCATCATCCGCAGGGATAGCTCCTTCGAGGTGACAGAGCATCAGACCATTCGCTTTTCACGCGGAACGTTCACCTTCGGCTACCGCGATATCCCCAAACAGTATTTCAGTTCTCTCGATAACTGGTCCCTGACCGACAGCAGCGGCAACAGCTATCGCCAGGCCAGCAACGGCAAAGAGCCATATACTTTCACCGTCACCGATAAGGGTTCTCGTTACGTCGTCTACTGGTATTTCCCGGTTATGGCAAACCAGAGCGAGACGTTTAACCTTGCCTATACGGTGCGCGACGGCCTGCGCTACTATGAGGGCGGCGACCAACTCTGGTGGCAAGCGATTTACGGCGACCGCAGCTTCCCCGTGCAGGCGGGGCGGGTAAACGTTGTCGCGCCGGTCGCGATTCATGAATGGGCCGCGTACACGAACAGGGGCGAAGCCTGGGAAGACGCGCGCGGCGTCGCTTCGGCGTCTCGCCTGGAAAGCGGTCGGGAGATCGCCTTTGCGCTCGATCGCGGGCTCGCACCTGGCGAAGCGTTCGAAGTGCGGGTCGAGTTTACACCCGGCGTCGTGGCCGGGGAACCGCAGCCGTGGCAGACAAGGGCCGATGCCGAAGCCGCCGAACGTGAGGCAGCTGTGCTCTTCCGTGCCCGTTGGGGTCCGATGCTTACGCTTGTTTTCGGCGCTCTCGGCCTGCTCTTCCTCTTGGGCGGACCGGCCGCGCTCTACCTGCTCTGGTATCGGCTCGGCCGCGACAAACCGGTCGATTTGGTCGCCGATTACCTGCCGGAGCCCCCCGACGACCTGGCCCCGGGCGTCGTCGGCACACTCATTGATGAGCAGGCCGACATGCAGGATATCATCGCCACACTTGTCGATCTGGCGCAGCGCAAGATCATCAGCATCACCGAAGAGGCAACGGACAAATTCCAGGTTGCGCGCGACTTCATCTACCGCTACGAAAATCGGGAGCTGCCCGTCTCTGCCTTCGAGCAACTCCTGCTGGACGGCCTCTTTGAACGCAAGGACGAGGTCAGACTTTCGGACCTGAAGGACAAGTTTCACAAGGAGTTGCCGGCACTCAAGAGCGCACTGTATGACGAAGTGACCGCACAGGGCTTTTTTGCCCGCAGCCCCGAAACAGTGCGCAACCAGTACGGCTGCCTGGGCGTATGTCTGTTGGCCCTTGCAGGACTGTTCGGGGTGGGACTGATGTCGCTTTTCGGCGGTCTGACCGGCGCCGCCGTCCTGCCGGGCATAGGACTGGGGGTGACCGCCTTCGGCTTCCTGCTGTTGTCCCGCTTCATGCCCCGCAAAACCGACGCCGGCGCCGAACTGGCCGCGCGCTGGCAGGCCTTCAAACGCTACCTGCGCGACATCGACCGCTACAGCGATCTTGAAGAACAGAAGGAGTTGTGGGACCGCTGGCTGCCCTTCGCCATCGCCTTTGGCGTCGATTCCCAGTACATTCGCAAATTCGAAGCGGTTGACGCACCCGCGCCCGGCTGGTACATCCCCCACCCGACCATGTATGGCCCCTATCGCCACTGGTACTACGGGCCAGGTCACCTCGGCCGCCCCGCCCGCCCGCATGGCGGCGGAGGACGCGCCGCCGGCGCTCCCTCTGGACCTCCAGGCGGCGGTGGGCTGGGCGGGGGCTTGGGCGATGCCAGCCGCGGGCTGGGTAGCGGCCTGTCGGGGATGAGTGTGGGCCTGGGCGCCCTGCTCACCAGCACCAGTGCTACAATGACCAGCCGGCCCAGCAGCTCCTCCACATCCGGCGGCGGCTGGAGCGGCGGCGGAGGCTTCTCCGGTGGCGGCGGCTTCGGCGGCGGTGGTGGCGGCGGCGGAGGCGGCGGCTTTGGATAAGATTGGGATGCGCCTCTCCTCGCCTTTTGGACGCGAAGACGGTCGAAATAGAAGCGCTCTCCAACTTTTGGTGATAGCGCGAACGATGAGCAAAAAGGAGCGAACCATGCGCGGTGGCGGCCGCATCATCAGCCTGGCAACTGTGGCAATATCAGCCGGCCTGCCTGCACGCCTGCTGACCGGCGCCGCAGTTCTTCTCGGCGCCCTCTTGATCCTGCAAGTCCAACTCGCCTTCGCGCAGGAAAAGTCCCTGCTCTGGGAGCGCTTCGACGTCGATATCATCATCCGCAAGGACAGCGCGTTTGAAGTGACCGAGCATCAGACCATCCGCTTTACGCGCGGCCCCTTCACCTACGGCTATCGCGAAATCCCCAGAAAGAATTTAAGTTCCCTTGACGACTGGACCCTGACAGACGCCAGCGGCAACAGCTATCGCTACGCGAGCTACGGCAAAGAGCCATATACATTTACCGTCACCGAAAAGGCCTCCCGTTACGTCATTTACTGGTATTTCCCTCCCATCACCAACCGGAGCGAGACCTTTTCCCTTGGCTATACTGTGCGCGGCGGCCTGCGCTACTATGAAGGCGGCGACCAACTCTGGTGGAAGGCGATCTACGGCGACCGCAGCTTCCCCGTGCAGGCAGGGCGGGTGAACGTGGTCGCGCCGGCCGCGATCCATGAGTGGGCCGCGTACACGAACAGGGGAGAAGCCTGGCAAGACGCCCGCGAAATTGCCTCGGCTTCACGTCTGGAAAGCGGGCGCGAGATCGCATATGTGCTCGACCGCAGTCTGGCTCCCGGTCAAGCCTTCGAAGTACGGGTCGAGTTCACGCCCGGCGTGGTGGCCGGGAAATCCCAGCCATGGCAGACAAGGGCCGATGCCGAAGCAGCCGCACGCGAAGCGGAAATG
Source organism: Caldilineaceae bacterium (assembly GCA_963662575.1). GTDB lineage: Bacteria > Chloroflexota > Anaerolineae > Caldilineales > Caldilineaceae > Bin5. The sequence continues at coordinate 899,219 of OY759723.1, read as the reverse complement.
CTCTTCCGCGCCCGCTGGGGCCCAATTCTTACGCTCCTGTTCGGCGCATTCGGCCTGCTTTTCCTCCTGGGCGGACCGGCCGCGCTCTACCTGCTCTGGTACCGTCTCGGCCGCGACAAGCCAGTCGAAATGCTCGCCGATTACCTGCCCGAACCGCCCGACGACCTGGCCCCGGGCGTCGCCGGCACGCTTCTTGACGAGCAGGCCGATATGCAGGATATCATCGCCACGCTTGTCGATCTGGCGCAGCGTAAGATCATTAGCATCACCGAAGAGAAGACAGGCAAATCCCGGGCCGAGCGCGACTTCATCTACCGCTACGAAAATCGGAAGCTACCAGTCTCCTACTTTGAACAACACCTGCTGGACAGTCTCTTTAATACCAGGAGTCATGTTCGACTTTCGGAATTGAAGCACAGGTTTCACAGGGAGGTGCCGGCCCTCAAGCGAGCGCTCTACACCGAAGTGACCGCGCAGAAATTTTTCGCCCGCAGCCCGGAAAAAGTGCGCAATCAGTACGCTGTCCTGGGCATAATTCTGCTCGCGCTGGCAGGGCTGGCTGGCTGGGGACTCTATATGTTGTTCGGCGGTCTGACCGGCGCCGCCGCGTTGCCCGGCATCGGGCTTGCCGCAACCGCCCTTGGCTTCCTGCTGCTCTCCCGTTTCATGCCCCGCAAAACCGGCCGTGGCTCCCAACTGGCCGCGCGCTGCCAGGCGTTCAAAAACTATCTGCGCGATATCGACCGCTACAGCGACCTCGAAGAAAAGAAAGAGCTATGGGATCGCTGGCTGCCCTATGCCATCGCCTTTGGCGTGGATAAACAGTACATTCGCACATTTGAAAAGGTGAACGCACCCGCACCCGGCTGGTACATTCCTGACTCGAAATTGTACGGACCATACCGGCGCGCCTACTATGGCTCCGGCTCCCCCGGCCAGTCGGTTCAATTGAATGTCGGTGGCGGGCGCGTTGGCGGCGAAACACCTGGTTTGCCCTCCGGGTCCCCGGGGCGCAGTGGGCTCGGCGGGAGCATGGGCGGAAGCCTGAGCGGTATCAGTCGCGGGCTGGGCCTCAGTCTGTCAGGAATGAGCCTCGGCCTGGGCGCGCTGCTCACCGGCACCAGCGCCACCATGACCAGCCGGCCCAGTAGCACCTATACAGGTGGCGATGGCTGGAGCGGCGGCGGCGGTTTCTCCGGAGGCGGATTCTCCGGCGGCGGCGGCTTCAGTGGTGGTGGCGGTGGCGGAGGCGGCGGCGGAGGAGGAGGCGGAGGTGGCGGCGGCTTCGGATAAATTCGGAATGCGCCTTCTCTCTGCAAGATGAGCGTCAAAGATGCCGCAAAGTGAATGCTTTTATACCGGTTGAGTTAGCGAGTCCTCGGAAACAATAAGGAGCGAAACATGCGCGGAGGCGGCCGCATCGTCGGCCTGGCGATCATGGCAATATCAGCCGTCCTGTTCCTCGGCTGGACCGCAACGGTGGTAACGTCCGACACGACCACCGGCGGGATTGTGATAGGACTGTTCCTGGCGCTGGTCGTTTGCGCCCCGCTGCTGGGGATCGGCTTCTATCTCTGGCGCAAAGGGCAGCAGGAGGAGACCGAATTCGCCCAGGTCGCGCAGGAAAAGAAGATCCTGAATATGGTTCTGACCCAGGGCCAGGTGACAGTGCAGGAGATCATCGTCGAGCTGCAGCAGCCGCGCGAATCAGTGGAGGATATGATCCGTACCCTGGTGGGCAAGCAGCTCTTCAGCGGCGCCATCAACTGGGAGGAAGGTCTTCTCTACAGTGTCGACAGCCAGCAGTTGACCGACGGCCGCAACTGCCCCAACTGCGGCGGCGAACTTGAACTGGCCGGCAAGGGCCTGATCCAATGCGGCTATTGCGGCAGCGAAGTGTTCCTGACCCAACGGGCTGCAACCCGGATGAATACCATTGCGTAATGAATAGAGAAGGTTTCAACCCCATTACATAGCGGGACCGGCTTTCGCCCCGCCCCACTGGCGCGTCGAAAGTTGGCCGAACAAGAGGGCAAAGATGACCGATTCCTTTGTGGAAAAAGCTGACGAGAATATGGGAGCCATCGAGCGGCTGCTCAAGGGGCTGCCGCTGGTGCGTGAATACAACGATAAGGAGCTCCGCCGCGAGGCCGACCACCGCCTGCGCCAGCTCCTGGTGACCGAGCTGGAGCAGGAGAAGCAGCGGCTGTACGACGTGCAGAAGAAACTGCTGCGCGCCGGCGGTTTGGCCTGGATCGACGACGCCGACGGCGCCATCCAGCGGCTGCAGACGCTCATCGACCGCATCAAAACGGCCAGCTACGGCTACGCCGGGCTTTTCGCGGCCGTTAAGATCCAGGAAGAACAACTCGACGCCCTCCATCGCTTCGACGCGGCCCTGGCGGAGCGCGCCCAGGAGATCAAGGAGAGGATCGACCAGCTGGAGGCCGACACGGCAGATCGAGAAGCAATCGGCCCCGCCATCGAGGCCGTCAACGACACCGTGACCGAACTCCAGCGACTTTTCGACAAGCGCAGCCAGGCGATCACAACTACGGCGGACAGCGAATAGCGACCCGCGCAGTATCTGGCCACAGACCACTGCCCACTGGCGCCAACAGACAGGAGAAAACTGATGGCAAGAATCATAGATGTAATCGAAGCGCCGGATCAGGGCGCGCAGGATCTAGTCGTACGCCTACCGGAGGTCGGCTCCGGCGATTTCCGTTTCGGCAGCCAGGTCATCGTGCGCGAGAGCCAGCGCGCCGTCTTCTACCGCGACGGCAAATCACTGGATCTGTTCGAGCCGGGTCGGCACACCATCACCACCGCCAACCTGCCGATTGTGTCGGGGCTCTTGCGGATGGGCACCGGCGGCCAGGACATCTTCACCGCCGAAGTGTTCTTCGCCAATATGCGCGAGTTCACCGACCTGAAATGGGGCACGCCCGAACCGATCACCCTGCGCGATACCGACCTGGGCCTGGTGCGTCTGCGCGGCTACGGCCAGTACACCATGCAGATCGCCGACCCCAAGCGTTTCGTCGACCAGTTCGTCGGCACGCAGGGCATGTACCGCACCGGCCAGATCAACGACTTCCTGCGCAGCGTCATCATCAGCCGCATGACCGACATGTGGGGCGAGAACATGACCAGCATTCTCGACCTGCCGCGCCTGTTCGACGAGCTGAGCGCCGCTATGCGCGCCACGCTCCAGGACGATTTCACTGCCATGGGCCTTGCGCTTAAGCAGTTCCGCATCGTCTCGATCAGCCCGACCGAGGAGACGGCCAAAGCGATCGACGAACGCGCCAGCATGGGCGCGATCGGCGATATGGCCGCCTACATGCAGTTCAAGACCGCGCGTGCCTTGGGCGACGCGGCCCAGCAGTCGGGCGGATCCGGCGGAACCGGTGAAGGCCTGGGCCTGGGCGCAGGGATCGGTCTCGGCGCCGGCATGGCCGGCATGATCACCAACGCCATGAACGCCTCACAGAGCCCTGCCCAGCCCGACGGCGGCGCGCCAAACCCGCCGGCAACGCCCCAGCCGCCCGCGACGACCCAACCACCCGCTGCCCCGGCCGTCATGACGCTCGAACAGGCCGCCGGCTACCTCCAGGTCTTGCCCGCCGACATCCAGACCCTGATCGACGACGGCTCGCTCCAGGCCAGGCGAATCGGCAGCCAGTACCGCATCGCCAGGCAGGCGATTGACGATTTCTTGGCGGGGTAGTTACCGTAGGAAAGTCGCGCCCAAAGAAGGGATGTTCAGGCACTTCTAAACAATCGAAGGTCTTCAAATGGTGAAAAGCAGAGTGATAGCTCTGCTTTTTGTTGTCTCTGGGCCAGCTGCAAAGAGGGGCGGCAGGTGACAGTTAACAGAATTGTTGCCCCTGCCCACATGGGCCAGCACGCAAACACCGCTCACAATCCCCGATAGGCTGGGCTCATGCTTCTGAATAACACCCATGCCGGGCCAAAACTGTCGACCTATGCGCGTTTCTACTCCTGCAAAACCGCTCGACCCCCGTACAACAAGAAATTCCTATTCTGTTGACCGAATCAGGTCCCTTTACCCCTTGACAAAACGCCTACTCTTTGCAGTATTATATACTTGCAAGTATCACCTTGATTATATTTTGTGTAATCACAAGTCAAATGGGAGTCATGTTATGGAGCTAAAGCTCGTCTGTAAGGGCACCCCAGAAGAGATTGCCGCGATAATCGAGGCCGTCCAGGCCGCAAAGGTCGCGCAGTCGACAAATCAGCAATCAGACCAACGGGAGGCGCCTGACGAGCCGGCTAAGTTCGTATCCGTTGAGATCATGCACCGGGCCCTGACGCGGCGCCCACTAACCGAGAACACGAAAATCATGTTGAGAACGCTTTGTGAGGCCGAAGAAGCCGGCAGATACGTTTCGCGCACAACACTCTGTCAGGCAACCGGCTTGACCCTCGCCCAACTCAACGGTGTATTAGGGAAGTTCGGCGCGCGCGTAATCGGCACAAACGGCTATGATGGCACGTCGTCCTATCTCGAGTACGGCAGGGACGAGTCTACCGGCGAAGGAACTTACCGTCTTCCGGAAGCGTTGCGAAACGGAGTGCGCGAAATTCTGCAAGACATCGATGACCGCTGAACGGGTTGTTTCGCTCGATCCGCGTTATGACGGCGGCCGAAGGAGTCGGACCGGGGATTAGGGGAATCAAAAGAAAAGATAGTAGAAATGGCGGTGGCATGTGTAAATGCCCCCGCAGTTTCTTTTCCTAGACAGTGCCAGCACCCCCCTCAATACAACTCCGGCCGCCTATCCGCAAAAATCGGAATCTTCTCCCGCGTCGCCTCCACCGTATCCAAATCAATACGCACCGTCAGCAGCGCCTCCGTCTCACCGCCCTCGACCAGCGTCTCGCCCCACGGATCTATCACCGCCGACGAACCGAAAAAGCTCACATCGTCGGCCGTCCCCACGCGGTTGCACGCGGCTACGAAACACTGGTTCTCGATCGCCCGGCTGCGCAACAGCGTCCGCCAGTGCATACGCCGCGGGTGCGGCCACGCCGCCGGCAGGATCATCAGACGCGCGCCCTCCAGCGCATAGCGCCGAAACAGCTCCGGGAATCGCAGATCATAGCAGATCGCCAGCCCCGCGCAGCCCCACGGCAGCTCGTGCATCGTGCCCGTTTCTCCCGGCGCCAGGTACTTCTCCTCATTCATCAATCGAAAGAGGTGCATCTTCCTGTACGTGGCTGCCAGCCTGCCCTCCGGGCTGTAGAGGACCATAGTATTGTAGAACTGGTCCCCCTGGCTCTCCAGCATAGACCCGGTCAGCCAGACATGGTTGTCCCTCGCCAGCGTCGCGAAGCGTCCAAACCAGCCGTCATCTCCGGCCTCCGCCGCCACCGGCGACGCGTAGGCTTCCGCGTTCTGCAGGTCGATAGAGCTATGCCACACCTCCGGCAGCACCACCAGATCGCTCCCGCGGCCGGCTGCATCCGCGATGAACGCCTCCGCGCGCTCGAAGTTGCCCGCCGGATCGCCAAACAAACAGTCCATCTGCACCAGGGTGAGAACGAATTCAGACATGAGAACTATACCTTTCTGAGATTTCGATTGTCAGTGGCCAGCAGTTCGCGAAGTCACTGACCACTGACCACTGGGGTTGTCAAACATGCTGATCGACGAGAATGGGATTGCCGTCGGGGTCCAGTATCACAAAACTCGCCGGCCCTGTCGTCGTTTCGTCGGCTTCACTGGCAAACTCGATCCCGTCCGCTTTAAGTTTTTCCTGGATCTCCCTGACATCGGTGAAAGAGTCGAGCGGCTGTGCGGAACTGTCCCAGCCCGGGTTGAAGGTCAGAATATTCTTTTCGAACATCCCTTGAAAGAGGCCAACAACGCAGCTGGGGCCTTTCATAATGAGCCAGCCCTGATCTGCGTCACCCGCGAACACCTCCAATCCCAGCTTTTCATAAAACTCTTTTGAAACTGAAAGATTCTTGACTGCCAAGCTGACTGAAAAACTGCCCAAATCCATTTCTTGACTCCATTGTCTCTTGCAGATCAGACTGCGCCGGTAACGGGCCTATAATTTCTGAAATCTCCCATCCCCGAACTGTTCCTCACTCGGTTTCCTCCGGGTCGGGCATCACCTCCACCGCGGCGCCGGGAGCAGGCCCGCCGTATTCGCCCAACCTCCGCGGCCGCGCCGGTCTCTCGGACGACTGGCTGGTCGAACGAGACCGACCGGGCGCGCTGTTTGTCGCCAGTTTGCGGTTGGCTAACGGCCGCGTTGCCCGCCAGATCAACCACGCGCCCAGCAGCGGCAGCAGCAGCGGCCACCAACGCAGTACCCAAATCTGCTCTCCGCGTTCAGCCGAAAAGAGAAACAGGCCGAACAGCACCAGAACCGAGCCGGGGATCAGCGCCCACCATAACTGCCGCCGCTGCCCCAACAGGTACAGCAGAAAGAAGACGGCGCCCAGCCCGACGAATAGCGCAGTGCCCAAAGCGGCCGGTTCCTCAGTGACGCTGCTCAGAGCAATCGTGCCGCCCAACATCAGCATGAACCCGCCGGGTATGATCGCCCACCAACGCCCGGCCCTGTCCAGCAGATAAATGTGGGCGAAGGCGATAGCCTGACCAACGAACAGCGCGGCAGCCGTTACGCGCTGATCCAGTTCCTGCAGGGTCGAAAGGTAGACCATCACCGCCAACGCGATCAGCGTCCAGGCAGGAATCAGCCGCCACCAGTGGTCGGAGCCGCCGCCCGCCCCATCCCCGCGGCGGGCAGCCGGCGAGATGCCGGCCGACAGATAGCTGCCAATGAAGCCCAGCGCCAGCACACCCAGCAGCGCCGCGGCAACGTACTGGACGTAAGGTTCGTAGCGGGCGAAGAGATCCAGGTTGAACAGCAGCAGACCGATCCCCGCCACCGCCAGGACCACGCCCCAAATCAGGCTACTGATGCGGTTATCACTGTTCCCGGACGCCATAATCTTGAAAAATTACTCTTGGATATTGGCACGCCGCTAACTGCGGTGCCTGCGCGGCTAGCGCTCCAAGCCGCGCCAGACCGTTTCCGGTGTCAAAGGCAGCACATCGTACCAGACGCCGAGCGCATCGTGTAGCGCGGCCGCAATCGCCGGCGCGGTCGGCAAAAAGGGCATCTCGGCCATCCCGCGCGCCCCCAGCGGACCCTGCGGATCCGGTATCTCAAGGATTACAGGCACGATCTCCTCGGCAACATCGGCCACGCTGGGAATCAGATAGTTGCTCAGGTAGGGGGTGATGGTAACCCCCTCCTCCTGCAGATAATTCTCCAGCAGCGTCCAGCCGACCGACTGCGCCACCGCCCCCTCGATCTGCCCCTCCACATGCTGCGGATGAATCGCCTTGCCCACGTCGTTGACGCTGACCAGCCGCTTGACCGTCACGTGCCCCGTCTCCCGGTCCACCTCGACGTCGGCCACCTGCGCGCAATAGCCGTACGTGATATTGGGGTCGCACGCGCCCGTGTCGCGGTCGAAAGGAGTCGTGGCGCGCGGATGATAGACGAACTCCGCCCGCGCCGGCCGCTCTTCATCTTCCCACAGCGCCATAGCACGCTCGGCCGCGCCCTGAATCGCGTTGCCGGCCATAAATGTCATCCGGCTGGCCGAACTGCTGCCGCTCGAACCGGTCACGTCGGTGTCGGCCGCCTCCAACTCCACCTGCTCCGGCGACAGCCCCAGCATCTCCGCCGTCAGCAGGATAAAGGCAGTGTGCGCGCCCTGCCCCACCTCCGCGCCGACACAGCCGACACGCGCCCGCTCGACCGTCTCCGCGCCGTGCAACTCGACCCACGCTGTGCAGTGCTCCGGGAAGCCGAAACTGTAGCCGACATTCTTGTAGGAGACAGCGATCCCCCGTCCCCGCGCGGTCCGTTCACGCGAAGAATCAAGGCTCGTGCTCAGTAGCCCGTTACCATTTTCCAGCTGCGTGTTACCGGCTGCTGTAGTTGAAACTGACCACTGGCCATTGCTCTTCTGCCACCCGCCCTGGCGCGCGGCCTCCTCCAGCACCTCTTCGGTCGTACAGCCGGCAGGAATCGGGCTGCCTGTAACCAGGATCGAGCCGTCGCGCAAAATATTGCGCATCCGCAGTTCGACCGGGTCCATTTGCAGAGCATCCGCCAGCTTGGCCATCTGCATCTCCGCGGCAAAGTGAGCCTGCGGCCCGCCGAAACCGCGAAAAGCGCCGCCCGGACAGTTGTTGGTATAAACGGTGCGTGCATCCACATGAGCGTTCGGAATCTCATACGGCCCCAGGCACATCAAAGTGGCGTTTGCCAGCACCTTCGTACTGGTATAAGAGTAAGCGCCCGAGTCACTGGTCAGATCCATCTGCGCGGCCACGATCTTGCCGTCCCTGGTCGCCCCCCACTTGGCGCGAATGACGAATGCATGCCGCTTATGGTGCCCGACAATCGACTCCTCCCGGCTCCAAACGGTCTTGACCGCGCGCCCCGTCTTCCACGCCGCCAGCGCCAGCGGGATCTGTATCGACATATCCTCCCGCCCGCCAAATGCGCCGCCAACAGCCGGGTAGCGCACTACAATCTGGTTCAAGGGCAGGCCCAGAGCATGCGCGATCTGTTCCTGGTCCTCGTGCATCCACTGGCCCGCGACAATGACCTCAATGCGGCCGTCGTCGCGCATATGGCCTAGGCCGGCCTCCGGCTGCAGATAGGCATGCTCCTGCGGGTGCGTGCTGTACACGCCTTCCACGCACACATCAGCCTCGGCAAAGCCGACCCCGATATCCCCGCAGCGCAAGCGATGCGAGACGAGCAGATTCGACTGTCTGTCCCGCCCTTCTGGGTAAGGAAAGTTGCTGAAGGGGTGCGGATGCAGCGGCTGCGCGTCGGCCGCCAGCGCCTGGTCCGTGTCGGTGATGATCGGCAGCGCCTCATACTCGATGTCCAGCAACCGCGCCGCGGCCTCAGCCTGCGCTGCTGTCTCGGCCACAATCAGCGCCACTTTGTCCCCTTCCCAGCGTACGACCTCAGCCTGCGGCGTACTCCCCAACCCGCACAGGACCGGCTGATCCGGCATCACCAGCCCGTACTCGTTCACCGGCACGTCCGCCGCCGTCAGAATGGCGATCACGCCGTCCGCCGCCGCCGCCCGCGCCGTGTCCATGCGGACAATGCGCGCATGGGGCACGCCCGCGAATACGATCTTCAGCCACGCCTGGTTGGGCAGGTCAATATCGGCGGGATAGGCAGCCTCGCCGGTCACCTTTTCCGCCGCGTCAAAACGGGGTATGCTGCTACCGACTGCTCGCATCAGAAAACCTCTGTCTTAGAACTTTTCCTGGCAATCGCACTACCAAGTAATCAATAGAAGAAAATTCTTTCAGTTCAGGCCCAATCCGGATTTCCAGCCGGAATCCCGCGATAATAGGCCCGTATCTCTTCGATCTGCGCTTCCATATCTCCGCTCGGCCGCACAGTCGGACCGATACCCGCCACCCGCCGTTCAAAGTCGGCATAGGCCAGCGTGATCGGCGCTCCCGAACCCAGAGCGATACGGTAGAAACCGGTCTTCCAACGCTCCACTTTGTGGCGCGTCCCCTCCGGCGTGAGAACCAGCACGAACTTCCCGCTGCCGTTCATTTCGTCGATCACCTGCTGCGCAAGACCGCGCGGCGCCTGGCGATTCACCGGTAACGCGCCCATCCAGCGCATCAGACCGCCCAATGCGTGATCGCACGCTTCTCTCTTGACCATCCAGCGGCAATCCAGCCCCGTGGCCAGGAAGAATCCGACCGCCAAAATGGCATCCCAATGGGAGGTATGCGGAGCGCCGATGATCACCAGCTTGGGCACGTCAGGCAACTGGCCCTCGATGCGCCAGCCGAGCACCGTTAACACCAGCCGGCCTATAGCACGCGTCAGCCAGTTCCCGCGCCGCGGCAGCGAGGGCGACAGAACCGTATCCGCGCCGGGAACGTGGAACAACCGCTCCGGCCCGAGCCCACCCCCAACCTGCTCACCTGGCGAGGACGAATCATGCTTTCTTCTGTTTAGGCGGAAGAGAACGAAAAGAAAGAGAATCCCAAAGAGAACGAAAATCTCACTCCGCATTCCTCTTCTGATCATAGATGCGAAACCCTCTCTTCTGATAGTTGGGCAACGCCGCCGGGTGGTCCAGCGTACATGTGTGGACCCAGACCCGCTGCGGGCCCAGCGCCCAGGCGCGGCGAAGCGCCTCCGTCAACAGCGCGCCCCCCACGCCCCGGCCAACAAAGGACGGAAGTAAGCCAAAATAGGCCAGCTCGACCTGCTTATTTCCATCTTCGCACTGCTCATCCAACTCAAAATAACCGGCCGGCGTCTCGCGCACATACCCGATCCATGTCTGCAGTTCGGGCCGCTCCACCCAGGCCTGCCACCGTGCTTCATCCCAGGGCAGACGCGTCGTCCACGAATACGCCCGCCCCACCTCAGTATAGAAAAAGCGATTCAGCGAAGCGAACGCCAACTCCGCCCGCCGGACCGCAAAAGGTTCCGCCGGCGGACGTGCCGGCCGCAGCTCCTCCGCGCTGGTCATCTCCAAATAGTAGGTAATTACTTCGTTTCCGTCGGTTCCCATCTACCCGGCCCACCTGTTTGAGGAATCTAAAGGACCAATTCTCCCTTCACCCCTCGCTCCTAACCCCTCTCTTCCCGCCCCGCAGCCACCACCGCATCCAAAATCTTGCGATAGCCGGTGCAACGGCACAGGTTACCCGCCAGCGCTTCCTGTGCCTCCAGGCGATTGGGGCCGGACCGCTCCGCCAGCAGCGCCGCCGCCGACATCACAATACCGGGCGTGCAGTAACCGCACTGGACGCCGCCGCTTTCGATCAACGCCTGCTGCACACTGTGCAACAGCTCCGTTGACTCCACCGCCGATGCCGTCAGCCCCTCGACCGTCACAACCTCGCTGCCCGCCGCCCGCTCCGCCGTCACCAGGCAGGCCATAACCGCCATGCCGTCAAGATAAACTGTGCAGGCCCCGCATTCACCCTCCGCGCAGCCCTCTTTCACCCCGACAAAACCAGCTGTCCGCAGGCTGTCCAGCAGCGTCATGTTCCCTTCAAGTTCGACCGCAGCGCCGTTGACGGTTGCCGCCGGTCCCGGATGCGTCGAAACCGGCCAGCGGCCCTCAGTATCGCCCCACAGCGTCACCGGCGTCTCCAGCCAGCCATCCCGCTCGCGCCCGTCGCGTAGTTGCCGCAACAGCCGCGCCACCAGCGTCTCGACCATAGCCACCCGGTAATCCGCGCTGCCGCGCAGATCGTCGATCGGCCGCGCCTGCTGCGCCGCCAGCCGCGCCGCCTCTTCCACCGTCTCCTCGGTCAGCGACTTGCCGATCAAAAAAGCTTCGGCCTCAGCCGCCCGCTCCACCGTCGGCGCAACCGCGCCCAGCGCAATCGCCGCCTGGGTGACCGTTGCCTGCCCGGCCGGCTGCCAGTCGCTCCCACCGGTGCAAGCCAGCGAGCCGGCTACACTCAGAACGCTGATCGCCTGCGCGCGCCGCAGCCCCAACTTAATGAAATTGCCCCGGCTGGCCGCAGCGGGAATCGGAATCGAGATGCGCGTCAGCATCTCGTCGTCAGCCAGATCCACCTGGCGCACGCCGCGGAAAAAGCGTGCCAGCGGCAGCGTTCGACTGCCCCGCGCCGCACTCTCGACGCGCACGCTCGCATCCAGCGCCAGCAGCGGCACGATCGTGTCGTTGGCCGGGCTGGCCGTGACCAGGTTGCCGGCGATCGTCGCCCGGTTCCGAATCTGCGGCGCGCCCACCTCCCAGCAAGCCCGCGCCAGCGGGAACGCCTGCTCGACGATCAACCGGCTGCGTACGCACTGGTTATGCGTCACCAGCGCACCCAGATGCAGCGCGCCCTCCTCTTCCCAGATGTCGGCCAGGCCCGCAATGCGCGTCAGATCGATCAGACCAACGTTTGCGCCTTCCGCCGCACTGTCGCGCGTCAAATCAATCAGCAGGTCGGTGCCGCCGGCGATAAAACGGGCCGCGGCGCCCTGTTCCGCCTTCAACTTCAGAGCATCAGTTAGTGTGGTGGGGGATTCGCAGAAGTGGTACATATCAGTCCATCGCAATCTATCAGAACCCGCCTGCAAATGTATCGATCATCAACTTTACATCGCCCAGCGGATAGAGGATCGGGCAGGTGGCGCCGTTGTCCATATATTCGCGCACCTTCTTCTTTACATCGTCCGGCGTGCCGCTGGCGGTGATGCGGGTGACCAGCTCGTCCGACACCAACGGCATCGCTTTACGCACCTGCTCAATCGTCGCCGGCCAGCCCAGTATCGACTGAATCTCGTCAACAACCTCCGGCTTTACACCACTGGCCTGGGCGATATGCGGCTGCTGGCCCAGATACTGTGTCAGCAATTCGCGCGAGCCGTCCAGCGCCGTCTGCTGGTCCTCATGCACCGAGCATACGATCAGCTGCGGGCGGTCGATATCATCCAGCTTGCGCCCCGCCCGTTTTGCCCCAATTTCCAGTCGCTCCAGCGCCATGTGATTATAGTCCGGCGGCACGCAGTAGTTCAGCACTGCGCCATCCGCGATCTCCCCGGTCAGCTCCATCATCTTCGGCCCCGTCGCGCCGATCATAATCGGCACATTGCGCGGCTCCTGGCGTCCATGCACCACATCCAGCTCAATGTCTTTCACCTGATGAAACTCGCCTTCGAAGCTGACATTCTCCATCGCCAGCAGACGCCGCGTGACCTCCACCGTCTCCCGCATCGCCTTCAGCGGCCTGCGCCGGCTGATGCCCACATTCTTGGCCAGCGGGTCCCACCATGCGCCGACGCCGCAGATAACCCGGTCCGGCGCCAGGTCATCCAATGTCAGAAAAGTGGCCGCCAGCAGCCCGATATTACGCGTCCAGTTGTTGATAACGCCGGACCCGATCTGAATACGCTCGGTGACCGCGGCAAACGCCGCCATCGGCACAATCGCATCCCGCACCAGCCGGCTTTCCGCCTGCCAGACCGCCTCAAAACCCTTCTCTTCCGCGTAGCGTGCGTGCGCCATCCCTTCGCGAATGGGATGTTTATCCTGCAGATAAAGTGCAACGCGGGTGTGCTTTTGCCCGGCCATGGAAACTCCTGAAATTGTGCGTATGTCGTCTGGCGCACGATGCCCCTGCGCCTCTTTCGGCAGCCCGTCATCTGGCTGCCCCAGCGCGGCGATCTCCCAAAACGGGAACTTCTTCGCCCACTCTGCCTGCATTGTACACGTGTCAGAACAGAGCGTCAAAGATGCCCCAATCTCCCGCAGCCCCCCTGCCCACCGCATCCTTACCCCTGCCGCGAATCGGTTCGCGGCCCATCAGCGCAGCCGTCCCCTATCACCCAAACTGTCTCCACATTGCTCTCTCGCGTGTATGGACGCCTACGGGCGCAGACGCCCTCCGGCGGCTCCGGCCCGCTAAGGCGGGCCTCCGCACCCTTCGCCGCTAAGGCGGCTCAGGGCTGGGGGCGGCAAGACCCGCCGCCCCCAGGGGCTACGCCCTTTTTTGACGGTCGGGCCTATGGCCCTCCCTTGTGCAGGGGCTCCGCCCCCGCAACGCCCCCGTCCAAAACCAGTCACGTCGCGGTGCCAGCATGTGTGTGATACCGCCGCTCACCCCCGCCAGCCCATCACGCGCCGCCAACAGCAGTTATCGTTGCGAGTGGCCACTGACCACTAGACCTTATGCTGGTTAGGAAAGGGGATTATATACTAAAGTAACATTGGAGGGTATGTACCTCCACAGACTGACGTTGGTGAGCGTCCATCAATTTATTTATAGGTGTGCTATGAGAATTCAAATAAAAGATGTTATCAAGTCAATCCAGGAAAACGCCGAGGTCAGTCTTGGCAGGTACGGAAGGATCATAGAAGTCCTTTACGCCGACCCGATTCTGGAAGACAACGGTGCCTGCCACAAGATATACATGACTCTGCGCCGCACGGGTTGGTTCTACGGTAAAGGTTGGGTCGAAGGAGGTGAAGAGGGGAAGTGGTGCTATGCGTTCAGTATGCCTGAAGTGAGTGGCATGCACTTCTACCCACGTTACACTGACAGCGGGTTTGATACTATGGAAGAGGCATTGAGTGCCGGTATTCTCCGTATGGCTGTGCTGATATGGGATTTGACAATCCACAAAGGGGATGTGCAGCGGGAATCGAAACGCCTACAGGCAGTGGTGAAAAAGGAGTACCAAAGGTTGATTTCTGCGGGTATACCTAAAGCAACCGAGAGGTTAAATGAACTGGTTAGGACTTTCGCTAAGCTGGCTGGAAAGCAGGGATAGTCGGGCTGCGAAGTTGGTTTCGCAGATAATTGCTGAAGAGGTCAGTATGCACGCGATAGATGGTTTTGTTGAGCAAGGAGGCGTGGACCTTCAGGGACAGCCAAGCATGGTAACAGCAAGCGAGGTGATTGCGCTGAGAACGAGCTTTGCGACATTGGCATTTGGCGGAGCCTGTTAGCTGCTTCAATTCGCGATGAAATTCTTCGATCTGCCAGCGCAACTCGTTCGCGTTTTGAGCGACTTGCGTGATCACGGTCTCATCCAGATCATTGGTGATGACCCAGTCAATGTCGCCGTTTATGGCAACTACCTTGAACAATCTCACTTTGAAAGGCACTTTCTTGAGCTTGACAATGATGCCATGCGTAAGCCGTTCGTCGTTCCAATCGATCGCATCGAGATGGATATAGCCATCTTCTGCGCTCAGACTGACCATGCGGTTGGCTTTCAGTGTGGTGTAAAAGGTCAATCCCAGACGGTGAACCAGCTTCAAGTTCTGCCAGGAGCCATACCAACTATCAAAAAGCACAGTCTTGGCCTGTATCTGTTTGGCGCCAACCGCTCGCAGCAGCAGCTCTTGAAAATGGTCGTTCTTTGTCTTGCCATCCGCTTCTTTGGCGTATATGCGGAAATCAATCGGATAATAGTCGCCGTCTTCACCACTGGTATGAATCAGGTTCACGACTGCGATGCCGCGCACCAGACCACCTTCAGCGCCACTGTACTGCAGCTTTACCATCTCGATTGACCGTGAGTAGCGTTTGTCTTGCACACTGTCGTCAATAATCAGGTAAGCGTCTGGGCTGTCTTCGATCTGTCCTGCCACCAGTTCCCACAGATGGCTGGCTGTGAGTCGCTCCCGTTTCAGAAAATCGCTGACTCCATCGTGGCTCATGCCTTCCAGATGTTCAGCCAGATTGGTACAGGTGTAGTTGATCGGCGTGCTGACAAGGTATTCGACATACTTCTGTTTCGTAATCATGTCTCAAGCTTACAGGATCCTGTCCTCCTAGCGAAAGTCCTACTGGTGTGAATTCATTCGTCCGAATTCTCCAAAACAAGCAAAAGTAAGGCAGGTATGGGGCGTCAAAAACCTAATGTTACTCAGGTAGAAACTACTCAGCCGCAACTGATACGCAATTCTGAACGAGGCGAGCGAAGCTGTTTACCCTTTCCTCACTTCTCTTTCCTCCCTCCTTGCATTTGGGCGGTCGGGCCTACGGCCCTCCCTTGTGCAGGGGCTCCGCCCCCGCAACGCCCCCGCCCAAAACCAGTCACGTCGCGGCGCCAGCATGTGTGTGGTAGCGCCAATCACCCCCCGCCAGCCCATTGCGCGCCGCGAACACCCGTTGTCAGCCATCAGTGGCGAGTGGCCACTGACCTGCAGCCAACCAGCCAGCGACCTTACTAACGACTGGGCCTGCCAACGGGTCGTGGAAAATCAAGACCAGATGCCGGGACGGGACAGTTGGCTGCTGGTGCGACGTTCGCTGACCAAGCCGCACGAATGCGCCTACTTTCTCTCCAATGCGCCGCCTGACACTGCGCTGCTGACCCTGGCCCAGGTCGCCTCGACTCGCTATACCATTGAACAGTGTTTCGAAGAGGCCAAAGGCGAAACCGGCCTCGACCACTATCAGGTGCGCTATTGGCCCAGTTGGTATCGACACATTACACTCTCGATGATGGCACATGTATGGCTCGCCTGGCTCCGTCTCAGACGCAACCAGAAAAAGGGGGGCTTGAATCCTTTCTGGCCGAGTTGAGCGTGCCTGAAATCAGGCGTCTGCTCGAAATCGCCTTGCCCTTGCCACCTCGTTCGCCCCCCTTACGGCTGGCCTGGTCCCTCTGGCGCCGCGCCAGACGACATCAAGCTCGTCAATGTCACTGCAGACGCCTCGCTCAACTCTCTGTCTTTCCTTCCCTATTGCACCCCCTTAAATGCGGTTGTAGTAGCATTACCCGTCTCTGGCCTAAATTTGAACTCGACCCAGAGTACGAAAAACTTTTGGTCTCAAATTGAACTTACATTAGAAGAGGCAAATTTTTCCTTCGTCGTAGCCCCCGCAAAAATGGTAGGTGCTAAGAGGCCTCGGCATCGGAAATGCGGGGGTATTGACGGAACGAGGCACTCCAGTTAGAATTACCAGAACCCCGCGAGCAATCCACTATATCCGCCTCCCTCGTGAACCAACAAAACCAAGGGGAGATTCCTGCCCATGACATCTGTCCTGACCAGCGAACAGCGCATCTTCTACGAGACCAACGGATACCTCCACGCTCCAGACGTGATTCCCCCCGACCTGTTAGGGCTGTTGCGATCCGTCCTTTCTCGATGGGTGGACGACACCATTGCGAGCTGGCTGAAGGAAGGGCTGATCGATGATCCTCAGACCGACCTCGATTTCCAGTATCGGTTGGCGCACGTATGGGAGTCCGCGGGGAGGCCCAACTACATCCGCAGCCCCCGCCGGGATCTCGTTAGTCGCGAAATGTATGATATTCTGGTCCATCCCGCGCTGATGGCCCTGGCCCAAAGTCTTCTCGACACGCCTGAAATCTCTGTCCACGGCATTTTCAACGCCCGTCCTAAGCTCCCTGACCAAATCTGGACGCTAACGCCCTGGCATCAAGACGCCCAGTATTATCGCGACGCCGAGCAGGTCCACGTCACCTCGATCTGGATGCCCTTGCAGGCCGTTACTGAGCATAATAGTTGCCTGCAGGTCGCACCTGGCCTGCACCGCGGACCGCTTCACGAAGGCTGGAACGACCCTGAAACCGGCTTTCTTGGCTTGGCGCCTGAAGTGCGTGACAAACTGGAAGGCGTTTCTGTGGAAATGGCCCCCGGCGACGCTCTCTGTTTCACCCAACTCACGCCCCACCGCGCCCTGCCCAATCGCTCAAACCAGGTACGATGGTCGATCGATGTGCGTTACGAACCGACGGCCCAAGCCACCGATGCAGGACAGAAGCAGGGCTTCGTCTCCCACAGTCTCTCCGACCCGAACACAGTGTTGAAATACGAAGAGTGGCTGAAGCAATGGGAGGAGATTCCCGCAGGAAATTACTGAGTAACGAACTTCCGAATCTGACTCATTAGACTGTTTCCCAGCCAGGACCCGTCTGACACCCACACCAATGAGGAGCAGAAATCGTGAAACCTGCCACACTTTCTCGCCGAGATTTCTTGCAACGCGCGTCTTTCTTGGCTCTGGGCGCTTCCGCCGCATCCGCTTTGGCAGCCTGTCAGCCAGCCGCCACCGTTTCTGATGACGCAGCCGCCGGCGACGCCGCGCCCATGCCGGAGCCAGTCGAACTCTCTATATGGACCTTCGGCTCTTTCTTCACCGACTTTTACGAGGCAATCTTCCCAGCTTACAAGGAAATCGCCCCAGATGTTACTGTCGAAGTGCAAGAGATTCCGGGGGGGCAGATGTTTGACAATCTCGTGGCCTCCTTCGCCGCCGGCACCGGCGCCCCCGACATCGCCGACATCGAACAAGGTGCAATGAGCCGCTTCTTCAAAGGTGAGATCGGCCTCATTGACCTGACCGACCTGGTTGCTCCCTACATCGATGATTACGTGATTGCCCGCACCGATCCCTACGCCTATCTGGGACGCATCTTTGGCATCGACCATTGTCTCTGCCCCGTTGTCCTCTATTACAGGCACGATCTCTATGCCGAAGCTGGAATCGAAATGCCCGTCGCAACCTGGCAGGAGTTCGTCGAGGCGGCGCAGGGGTTCGAAGGCAGCGAGGCGGCAGCCATGTCGCTCTCCGATCGTAGCTGGGGCGACTACTGGATGCTGCTGACACAACGCGGCACCGGCGGAATCTTCAATGCCGACGGCGAAGTAATCATCGATCAGCCCGAGGCGATTGACACGCTGTCTTTCTACGTCGATCAACTCACCAGCGGTACATTCGCAGTCACACCGGATGGGCCTGCCGGGTATGCCTCGCTGGCAGAAGGCAAGATCGCAGGACGGATTGGGGCGGACTGGTTCGGTGGCTTCATCAAGTTGAACGTCGGCGATCCCGGCCATGGCCTTTGGATGGCCGCGCCTCTGCCGGCCTGGGAGGAAGGCGGCGCCAGAACAACGGCCCACGGCGGCACCGGCTACACCATCACCAAACAATCCGAAGCTCCTGACGCTGCCTGGGCCTTCATCGAGTTTGCCCTCTTCGACAAGGACAACAAGTACATCGAGTATGGGGTCAACAACCTGATCCCCCCCATCCTTTCCATGCTCGACGATGAACGCTACCTGGCTCCCGATCCCTGGTACAGTGATCAGTCGATCGGCACCCTCTACCGTGACCTTGGCGGTGAGATCCCTCGCCACAACCGCCACCCATTCTTCTCCGAGGCAGTCAATCTGCTCGGTACGGCCGTGACCCAAGCTGTTGACGGCGACTTAAGCCCTTCTCAGGCTCTGGAGGAAATGGCCCAGGATCTTCGCGAGACCATCGATAAGGGCTGATGTACACGATCACGCAACGGCAACTTAGAGAGCGCCTCTGGTACCGCTATCAACGTCGCCTGGCGCCCTATCTGTTCATCTCACCCTTCTTTATCCTCTTTGTCGTGTTTGCATTGGGGCCGCTTGTCGCGGCCCTTTACTTTAGCATGATAAAATGGCCGGGAACGGGGCCGATGACTTTTATCGGAGCGGCCAACTACCTGGAGCTGTTTGAAGACGAGATCTTCCTGAAATCGCTTGGAAATACAACCTACTACGCGATCGGCGCAGTATTTGTGATATTGCCAGTGGCGCTCTTCCTGGCTCTGCTCATCAATGCCGCTGTCGTGCGCGTCAAGTCTGTCTTCCGTACCGCTTTTATCCTGCCCCTGCTAACGAGTACAGTGGCCGCCACAATCATGTTCCTGTTGATGTTCGAGCATCAATACGGCCTCTTCAACGTTGCGCTCGAAGCCGCCGGCCTGAATACTCTGAAGTGGCTCGACGAAG
Source organism: Caldilineaceae bacterium (assembly GCA_963662575.1). Classification (GTDB taxonomy): domain Bacteria; phylum Chloroflexota; class Anaerolineae; order Caldilineales; family Caldilineaceae; genus Bin5. The sequence goes on along the minus strand of OY759723.1, from coordinate 879,878 downwards.
AGCTGGTTAAACTGTCAGTACTGCTTGTTGCCGCCTGGCGATATACTGGCCTGAATATGCTCTACTTCCTGGCCGGCCTTCAGAGTATTCCGACCGACGTCTACGAGGCGGCAGCCGTGGATGGCGCCGGCCGCTGGACCACCTTCTGGCAGATCACCCTGCCTCTGCTGCGGCCGGTCAGCCTCTTCGTCGTCGTCGTGACCATCATTGGCTCATTCCAATTATTCGCCGAACCCTTGCTGCTGGCAGGAGGAGGCCCAAACAATGCCAGCTTGACCATTGCCAACTATCTCTACCGCGTCGGCTTCACCTTTCTGCGCATGGGTTACGCATCGGCTGTCGGCTACGTGTTGGCTGTGATCATCTTCATCCTGACTCTGGTGCAACTCAAGATTTTCGGGGCCTCCGGGCGAAACTGACATGCGAACCAGTCCGAAACTCTGGCCCAGAATCGAAGCGGTAGCCGCCCATCTGTTCCTGGTTGGCGGCTTGCTCTATATGTCAATTCCATTCCTGTGGATGGTGGGCGCCTCTCTGAAGAAGCAGTCGGAGATATTCCGCAACCCGCCCACTTTTATCCCTGATGACCTTGTTTTCGGGAACTATATTAGTCTTTTTGTCGAGTACGATTTTCTGCGTCATTTTCTCAACAGCACGTTTCTTGCAGTCGTCCATACCTTGCTCTATCTGTTTTTCTGCTCCCTCGCCGGTTACGCCTTCGCCAAGTATGAGTTTCGCCTGAAAAACCTGCTCTTTCTGTTGCTGCTCGGTTCAATGATGGTGCCAGGGTATACGCTCTTTGTTCCCCTCTTCGTCTTGGCAATCCGGCTGAAGTTGGTCGACAGCTATATTGGCGTGCTTCTGCCGGGCATCGTCGGCGCCTTTGGCATCTTCTTTATGAAGCAGAACATGGAATCAGTGCCCGACGAACTGCTGGACGCCTCCCGCATCGACGGCACTACCGAATTCGGGGCATTCTGGAGAGTCGCCCGGCCACTGGCCGCTCCAGCCATGGCTGTGCTGGCCGTACTCGCTTTCCTGAACTCGTGGAATGACTTCGTGTGGCCGCTTGTAATCCTGCGCACGCGCGAACTGCAGACTCTGCCTGTCATCCTGGCCGGTATGTTGGGGATGTACCGCATGGAGTACGGTGTGGTAATGGCCGGCTCCTTTCTTTCTGCCCTACCAGTCCTCATCCTGTTTTCATCCATGCAACGCAACTTTGTGCAAGGGCTGACCGTAGGTGCCGTGCGCGGCTGAATTGCTCGACACAGACTCCGCAAGACTGCGAGAAAGAACACGCACTTTGACCATGAGCCTCACCTCTCAAGAACTAACTCAATTCCATCGCCAAGGCTTTTTGCTCTAACAGAGCCTTTTCACGGCGCAGGACCTGAAACCTCTGCAATCCGCGCTGACCGAGATCATCGATCAGGCAGCCCGCGCCCTGCAAGCAGAATGCAAGCTGGCCCGTATTCATGCCGAAAACCCTCCCTCCGGCGAAGAAATCACCCGCGAGGTCATGGGCAAAGGCGGCGGAGGCTACCACGGTCCCGCCATGCTGCAAACGATTCGCCACCCGGCTCTCCTCTCCTGCATCGAGTGCCTCGTCGGCCCCGACATCGTCGGCTCCTCCGTCTACCGCATCCGCCCCAAACTGCCCGGCTGGAACCGCGGCGAAGTCCCCTGGCACCAGGACGCCGGCTGTACCCTCGCCCACTGCGACCGCCATCTCATCGTCACCTGCTGGGTCCCCCTCGTCGACGCCACCCTCGAAAACGGCTGCCTCCACGTCATCCCAACCGTGCACAAAGAGGGCATCCTCAAACACTTCACCGGCGGCCACGCCGGCTTCCTCGAAGTCCCGCACGAGGAACTCCCATCAGTCGAACCGGTCCCCGTCCCCATGAAGGCCGGCGATGCCCTCCTGCTCACCAACCTCACGCCCCACGCCTCCTTCGCCAACCGCACCAACCAGGTTCGCTGAAGCATCGACCTCCGCTACCAGAGCGCCGTCGTACCCAACAACGTCGAAGAAGAACCTGCCTCCTACACGCCCGAACGCGATCCCGTCACCATGGACTGCTACCTCCCCGAAGCCGACTTCGTCATCCGCGATCAAAACGACCCCGCCCGCGAAATTCACTCCGCCCATCAGTTCAGGCGCGTGCGCCAGCGCTACGAAACAACCCGCCCCAACACCCCCGGCCGCGGCTGGACACCGCTCCAGGAGCGCTGACACAACGGATTCAATTGGGCACAACCAGTCCACCCAACGTCTCAAGCTCAATACCGGGTCCGACAGGGTCCCGAAAAACCAAGAACTAGGGATCGTTGACGTTTGTCAGAACAGCGATTTGCGGGAGCAATCTGCTTGTCCGCGCAGGGCCCCGCAGCTGCGCAATGAAGAACCGATACGCTTTTGGTGTTCTTCGCGGCCCTTCGCGTGACTTCGCGGATCGAATGGTTCTGTTAACCACGACATGCAAACGAAAAACCTCCCCAATAGACCCTCAGGCATTCCCCCCCGCAGTCCCCCCGCAGTCCCCCCGCACTCCGCCTCCCCCAACACATTCCAACTCCCACCACTCCATGCTATAATGCCGTCCCATGCAGAAACAGCGCATTGCGTCAGCGGATCCGAGAGACGACCACAGCGACTGGCGCCAATCAGACTGGGCCTCCGATATCGATGACGGCTGGTTCTGGCAGCTTATCCGCGGGCGCAGATCTGTCCGCCGCTACCTGCCCGACCCGGTCGAGCGCTCGCTGCTGGAAATGCTGCTGACCGCCGCAATCTGGGCGCCTTCAGCCCACAACCGCCAGCCCTGGCGCTTCTGCGTCGTCACTTCCGACCCGGTCAAGCAGGAGTTGAGCGACCGCATGGGCGCGCGCTGGCGCGCCGACCTGGGAGCCGACGGCGTCGACGCAGCCATCATCGAGCGCCGCGTCCGCATCAGCCATGCCCGCATCACCGGCGCGCCCGCACTGGTCGCAGCCTCCCTCTCCCTGGAAGGCATGGACGACTACCCCGACCAGCGCCGCCAGGAGGCCGAATGGCTGATGGCCGTGCAAAGCACCGCCCTGGCCTGCCAGAATCTTCTCCTGGCAGCCCAGCATTACGGCCTCGCCGCCTGCTGGATGTGCGCCCCCCTGTTCGTGCCCGACCTGGTGCGGGATGCCCTCGACCTGCCGCAAAGCTGGCATCCCCAGGCGCTGATCACGCTCGGCTACGCCGCCGAAGAGAAACAGCGTGAACGGCTCCCTCTGGCGGAACGGGTAATCTGGCGCTGAGCACCGCATTGCGTAAAGCGTAATGCCCACTACGAAAAACGTGTGCAATGGCCCCAACAACGGAGAAAATTTCCCCGGTCGTAGCCTTGGCCGGCGGTGTCGGCGGCGCCAAATTCGCCGCCGGTCTGCAGGAAACGCTGCCACCGGGCGCGCTGACCGTCATCGTCAACACCGGCGACGATTTCGAGCACTGGGGCCTGACCATCTGCCCGGATATCGACACCGTTCTCTACGGGCTCGCCCGCGTCAACAACCCGCAGACGGGCTGGGGCCGCGCCGCTGAAACCTGGAGCGTGCTCGCCGAAATGGAGCGCCTGGGCGGCGACGCATGGTTCCGCCTCGGCGACAAGGATCTGGCCCTCCACCTGCTGCGCAACAACTGGCTGAAGTCAGGCGCCACTCTCACCGAAATCACCGACCGCCTGCGCCGAACCCTGGACATCCCCTCCCGCATCCTGCCCATGTGCAACCAGCCGGTACGAACCCTCGTGCATACAGACGAAGGCGATCTCCCTTTTCAGGACTATTTCGTGCGCCGCCGTTGCGAACCGACCTTCCGTGGGCTGACATTCGTCGGCGCCGACAACGCGGACCTCGCCCCAGAGGTAGCCGAATCATTGCAGTCCGCCGCGCAGATCATCATCTGCCCCAGCAATCCCTATCTCAGCGTGGACCCGATCCTCTCGGTGCCCGGCCTCAGCGATCTGGTGCGGGCCAGCGCTGCCCCGGTCGTCGCTGTCAGCCCGATTGTCGGCGGACGCGCCGTCAAAGGCCCGGTAGCCAAGATGATGCGCGAGATGGGCCATCTCAAGCACCTGCCCCTCACCGTCGTCGAGCACTACGCCGGTCTCCTGGACGGATTCGTCATCGACCAGCAGGACCGGGCCGACGAAAGCCGGCTTTCCCTGCCAACCCTAACGACCGATACGATTATGACAGACCTTCCCTCCAAACGACGCCTTGCTACAGAGGTCCTGCAGTTCAGCCGGTCACTTATGGAAAGCTGATTATGTTTTCTGTAAGTCAATCAACTGTTCAGACGTAAAAGGGATTATATGCCGCGCCAGACCGAACCGAGCGTTAACAATGCAATGGGGGCCCTGCTTGAGGCTATGCTGCCTCGTAGTGATGTGCGCTCCGAGAACACACAAGCCATTTACGGACACCCAGGGCTTCAGCCCGACATCCTGATCACAGCGCCCGGCCGCTCCCCCGTTGTGATCGAGGCCGAGTATATGCCCGCCGCCAGCGTCGAAGCGGAGGCGAAAGACCGTCTCGGGTTGGAGACAGAAGCTGACGGGCGAATCATCGAAGCCGCCATCGCCCTCCGTTACCCGGACGCAGTAGGTGAGGCGCAGGATCTCTCCGCTGCCCTCTCTGATGCCCGTCTGTCATACTGCGTCTTCACCGAAAACGGCGGTGCCACCCGCTTCCCCGATTCCGGCTGGCTCGACGGCTCGGTCGAAGACTTGGCCGACATAGTTCGCCTGGTCTCAGTTCCACAGCACGCCGTTGATCGGGCAACAGAAATTTTGCAGGAGGGCATCGACGGCGCCGCCAAAATCTTCGACGAACTGGACCAGATCCGCCCAGGTATCACAGAGGCAATCGCCAATCTGTTGGGGATGGCCAACGTGCGCCAAACTCGCCGCATGGCAAGCGCCATCATTGCCAACGCCCTCGTATTCCACGATCAGATTGCCGGGATGCACGCTAAAATCAAGTCCCTCGCGCATGCCTGTGGCGATAGTATAAACAACCCGCAGGGTGAAGTGTTGGCGGCTTGGACCGCCATACTGAATATCAACTACTGGCCTATCTTCTCCATCGCTAAGGATATCCTCGAGCATCTGGACTCCGCCGACGCGGCCCGAATACTGCGGCGACTGCGAAATACCGCCCAGGGCGTCAACGCAACCGGCGTCGAAAACGCCCACGACCTGACCGGCCGCATTTTCCAGCGGCTCATCGCCGACCGCAAATACCTTGCCACCTTCTACACCCTTCCTGCTTCCGCCGCACTGCTGGCCCGGCTCGCGGTCGCACAGCTGGAAGGCGTGGACTGGTCAAGCGCCGAAGAAATCGGCAAGCTGCGAATCGGAGACTTCGCCTGCGGTACCGGCGCGCTGCTCTCCGCCGTGTACGAACAGATTGCCGCCCGCCACGAGCGCGCTGGCGGCGATGGCAGCAAGCTTCACCAAGTGATGATGGAGGAGGTTCTATACGGCTGCGACGTCATGCCGTCGGCAATCCACATTACCGGCTCTACCCTTTCAGGCGCCGAACCCGCTGTCGACTTCACCAATTCTCGCCTCTACACCATGCCCTACGGCCGTCAACAAGACGGAGGCGTGATGATAGGCTCTCTGGAGTTGCTCCAATCTTCTAACGTAATGACACTGTTTAACATCAGCGACCCTGCCATGCGCACCGGCAGCGCGGGCGAAGAGACGGCAGCCCAAGTTCGCACCGAGATACCCGACGGTAGCTATGATCTGGTGATAATGAATCCGCCTTTCACCAAGGCCGGCTCAGATTGGGAAGGCAGCGAGAGAGACGAGAATTCCATTAAGCAGTTTAAGGGGCTGAGCACCGACTTAGATACGCAGAAAGAGATGGCAAAGAGTCTGAAACGGTACACAAAGGATACTTGCTACCATGGATACGCTGGCATTGCCTCTGCGTTTGCTGCGTTGGCCCACAAGAAGATCAAGCCCGGCGGTGTCTTAGCCCTAGTGCTTCCCCTATCCGCTGCGGCTGGACAGTCATGGCTAAAGTTTCGCGAGATGATTTTCCAAGACTATACAACATTGACCGTTCTCTCTCTAGCCGCCGCGGACGATGACGATCTATCCTTTTCGGCAGACACTGGCATGGCAGAGTGTTTAGTGATTGCCCGAAAAAAAACACAGGACGATTCCCCCGAAGGCCGCGCACTCTTTGCATCACTCAAACAAAGGCCGCAGGGGTTTGCCGATGCCAGGTCTATGGCAACAGAAGTTATCGACAGCAGGCAAGTTAGAAGTATAGAAGATGGTCCGTTTGGGGGAACTCCTCTGATGATAGGGGCGGAGTTGATCGGTGAAAACATAGACGCGCCCCACACTGAGAATGCCTGGAACGCAGTTCGGATTTCAGACTGCTCCGTGGTTCAAACCGCTTTTGCCTTGTCTGAGTCGAGGTTGTGGCTTCCAGGCTTAGCATCTTCAGTTGAGTTGAGAATGGCAGCACTCGGAGACATAGGAAGGCGCGGGTGGCATGACATTAACATCGCTGGCTCGACTGGCCCATTTGTGAGAGCGCCAAACAGCCCAACTGCTACATTTCCCGCGTTGTGGAGTCATAATGCTAAGCAGGAAACGCGGATAGTGTGCCAGCCTGACTCCCAGCTACTAGTCAAGCCGGGGATGGAAGTCAAGGCCGCCGCTGCCTGGGCTACTGCAAGCCACTCTCATATTAATCGTGACTTTCGTTTCAACTCCCAGCCACTTACAGCAGCTTTCACCGACCAACCAAGTATTGGAGGGCGGGCTTGGCCAAACGTATCGTTTGACGGAAGAAAGCCGGAATCCGCTTTTGTTGTTTGGGCTAACAGCACTCTTGGATTATTGGGTTTTTGGTGGAACTCCACTAGGCAAGTTGCTGGCCGAGGAAGTATCACCGTTAGTGGGCTTGATTCGTTTCGCCTCTTGGATATTCGCTGCCTCACGGACGAACAGTTGCGTATGGCCGAAACAATATTTGATGAGTTCCGCGACAAGGAACTGAAGCCCGCCTACCTCGCCGACGCCGACCCCAACCGCGCCCTCCTGGACCGGCGCGTTATCTGCGATCTCCTCGGCTTCGGCGAGGAGATCTACGTAGCAGTCCGCCGCCTCTCAGCCAAATGGTGTGCCGAACCGTCAGTGCACGGCGGGAAAGAGCGCCCAGAATCTGCCGGGCTTGCAATCTAGCATTTTTTCTGTCGCTTCTTGACCGTTAGACTGTCCCTCCACGTGCGTGCTGAATTACTTCATTTTACACCTTAGTCTGTGGTCCAGCTTTTGGGGCCAAGCCCGACTTTCGAGCGAGAAACGCCGTAAACTTAGACTTTTTCGGCCCCAAGAAAACGTGTATCCATTGGATTCCAACCACCGGACCCTGAAATGAGCTTGTGGACAATTGTTCCCGTCAAGCCCTTCAACGAAGGAAAAAGCCGCCTGGCCGCCTGTATCTCGCCCCAGCAGCGCCACGCCCTCAACCGCGAACTCCTCACCCGTACCCTGGCCGCCATCAACAAGGCGAAAATTGACGCGCAGATCGTAGTTGTCAGCCGCGACAGCAACGCCCTGACCCTCGCCGAACAGGCGGGCAGCCATGCGCTGACCGAAGTGAGTCTGCCTATCACCGCGCCAGCCGCCCACCGCGGACCGGCCCCGGACCGTCTGCCCCCCTCGTCCTGCAGCCCGTCGGACACCGATTCCGAACCGCAGCTCAACGCGGCCCTGACCCAGGCTGCCCTTTACGCCGCCGCCCGCGGCGCAACCAAAATCCTGGTCCTCCCCACCGACATGCCCAACCTGACAGCAGAGGATGTGCGCACAGTGGCCTCCCCCCGCGGCCGCGCCCCCCAGATCATCATCGCCCCCAGCCGTGACGGCGGCACCAACGCGCTCATGCTCCAGCCCGCCCAGGCAATCCCTTTCGCCTTCGGCCGGGCCAGTTTCCAGCGTCACCAGCGCCTGGCCGCGGCGGCGGGCATCCCCGTGCACGTCATCGAGTCGGCCTCGCTTGTCTTCGACGTCGACCTGCCCGAAGACTACCGGCATGTCTTCAACTGCCGCAGCTAGCGGATAGTGACCAGCAGCTGCCAACCACTCAATCCTTGTAGTCTGCCTCTCCCCTCACTCCTCGCCTGTATGGACGCCTACGGGCGCAGACGCCCTCCGGCGGCTCCGGCCCGCTAAGGCGGGCCTGCGCACCCTTCGCCGCTAAGGCGGCTCAGGGCTGTCGTCGGCAAACCCCCGCCGCCGCCAGGGGCTACGCCCTTTTTTGACGGTCGGGCCTACGGCCCTCCCTTGTGCGGGGGGACACCCCCCGCAACGCCCCCCTCCAAAACCAGTCACGTCGCGGCGCCAGCATGTGTGTGATACCGCCGCTCACCCCCCGCCAGCCCATCACGCCCCGCGATCCCAGCATCACGCCGATAACCCAGATCCCGCCACCGCGCCGCCAAGGTCGCATAGCGTACTCTGGCTGCCGGCGAGTACTCCGGATCGCGAGGCTCGGCTAGGCTTCTCCGGCCGGCGGATGCGGGTGGGCCCGTCGGTGACGCTCTCCCACCAGTGGCGGATGGCGCGGCGGGCGCGGTACGCTGATTCCTGCTCCTGGGATTCCCAGAGCAGGACGCCGAGGAAGCCGTAGGCGGCGGCGGTGTGGCCGGCGCGGCGGCGGATCAGGATGACGTTATGAGAAGGAACAGCCGGATCGGAGAACAACATTGATCCGGCTGTTTCGTTTCCGGGGCTATGCAGTTTTCCGATCCTTGTCGGCCCTCCCCAGCGCTTCGCCTTTCCGCATGCGGTAGCCGACTCGCGGCTCGGTGAAGATATACATGGGGTTGTGCGCATCCTCACCCAGCTTGTGGCGGAGCCTCTTCACGATGGTCCGGACCAACCCCGCATTTTCGGAACGCCCTTCGTCCCAGACCCGTTGCAGCAGTTGCCTATGGGTCAATACCATGCCGGCATTGGTCGAAAGCTCGTAAAGCAACGCGTACTCGGTGGCGGTCAGTTCGACTACACGTCCGGCTACAGCCACCCAGCGTTCGGCATAGTCGATAATCAGATCGCCCAGAACATAGTTTTCGCGCGGCGAGAAGTGGTTAACGCCGGAGTGCTTGCGCAAGGCCGCCCTGATTCTCGCTGTCAGTTCCGTTGTCGAGAAGGGCTTTACGACGTAATCGGCGGCGCCACTGTCGAAGGCCTTGGCGATAACACTTTCTTGCCCGTAGGCCGACAGGAAGATGACAGGCAGTTCGGCCTTTCCCTGGATTCTCTCCATCAGCTCGATCCCGTCCACCCCCGGCAACATCAGGTCCAACAGGAGCAGATGCGGCTCCTTCTCCCCTATAAGGCGGTCGACATCCTCCGGGTCGCCGGTCACTATGGGTTCATACCCCGCCTTGGAAAGGGCGCCCCTGATATACCTGAGCGCCTGCGGGTCGTCGTCCACGACGAGAACCCGCGTCCTCCCCCTGATTGGCTGTTCGGGTCGGTCGCCGGGCTGTTCGAGTTTGGCGACATCTCCGATTCCTCCCTGCTCGACTACAGGAAGGGTAAAAATGAACCGCGAGCCCAGACCGGGCCCGTCGCTTTCAGCCCAGATACGGCCCCCGTGCGCCTCCACAATGCCCTTGCAGATCTCAAGCCCCAGGCCCGAGCCCGCCAGGCCATCCCGCTGCTTTTCGCCGTCGATCTGCGAAAACTTCCTGAACAGGAATGGCAGACGTTCGGCCGGTATGCCCCTTCCCTCATCGGCGACTGAAATGGCAACCTGAAGCTCCTTGTGCACCGCGCTCACCCTGATTATGGTTAGATCGTTCGAATACTTGGCTGCATTGGAGAGCAGATTGTTGAGTACTTGAACGATGCGCCGTCTGTCCGCCATAACCTGGGGCAGGTCCGGCGGGAGAGCGATTTGGATGTTGTTTCTGCGAACAGTGCTCAGGAACAGATTCCTGGCCTCGTCCACCAGTCTCTCGGGATTCGATGGTTCGGGGGCGACCGAAAGCGTGCCCGTCTCAATGCGGGCCGCATCGAGCAGGTCGCTTGTCAGACTACGCATGCGGTCGGCCTGCTCCGAGATGAGACGATGAAACTCGCGCATCTCGGCAGGGTCGAGGGCGGCTGCGTCGTCCATGAGGGTGATTGCCGAGCCTTTTATCGAGGTCAGGGGGGCCCGCAACTCGTGACTTACCATGCCTATGAACTCGGCGCGCATCCGCTCCACTTCTTCCAGCGGCGTCATGTCCTGCATGGCGATAACAACGGTTTCGAGTTCGCCCTCCTCCGCGTATATTGGTGTGGCATTGATCAGCGCGGTAACGCTGCGTCCGTCGGGGACCTTCAAGACGATCTCCTCGAAACGAATGGTTTCTCCCGTGCTCAGTGCCCGTGCCAAGGGGACCTTGCTAAGGGAAATCTTGCGCCCGTCTGCGCGGTGGCAGGTCAACATGTCGAGAAGATCTTCCAGAGTGTGGTCCGGCATCCGCAGACTGCTGACGATTCTTCTGGCCTCTCGATTGAATATGATGGGGACACCGCGTTGCGCGTCGAATACAACCACGCCCACCGGCGAGGTGTTGATCAGGGTCTCCAGATCGGTTCTTGCTTTCTTCTCGTCCCGGTATATGCGGGCGTTGGCGATGACGAGCGCGGCTTGACATGCAAACATGACCAGGGTCTCTTCATCTTCGGAGGTGAACTCATGGCCAGCCCCGGTCTCGGCCAGATAGATGATGCCAACGCGTTCTCCTCGGTGGTGGACCGGCGCCACCAGAAAGGAGAGTGGGGAGTTCACCGCCACGGGCACGTGGAGTTCGGGAAGGCCCTGGGACTTGAAGTAGTCGAGCAGGTCCTGAATGCGTATCGGTTCCGGAACGCCATAAAAATGTTCGAAGTATTTCTTTCCATTGGGCATATCCCACAGGCGTTGGTCCTCCTCGCGCGTCATGCCGGAGGAGAGGAAATCTTTAGGCCGCCCCGCTTTGTCGAGGAGAGTAATCACCCCGTAGCGGGCGCCGGTCAGTGAGCAGGCGGAGTCCAGGACGCCTTTCAGGACTGTGTTGAAGTCGAGGCTCTCGTTGATGCGCAGGCTGGCCTGGCTCAACCGGGACAACCGGTCTCGCAACGCTTCATTCTCTCGTGCCAGTTCTTCGGGTCGCTTCATCTTTCCTTTTCCTCATGCAAATCTGAGCAGATTCGGTTCTTCGGGCCTGCACGCAGCGGTCGGATGCGAGTCCTGAAGCGCGGCGCGTTTGGCTCGTATGATCTCTATTCTACCATCTGATCTACGTTCTGAGTAGCTGTTGCCACAATATTGCCACAGAAATCATCCCAATTGCCATACTAATGACATGTATCTTCTATATAATATACTGTGACGGATTTGCCGCGCTTCCCCCTTCCTGGTCGCGGGCCGGATCGGTTTTCGTCCAGGCGCGCCGCAGACCTGACCCATCACCCATGCGGCCTTCGGCCTCACTGGCGAGAGGGTATGGATCTATTCCTATCTGATCTATCCAACCCCGGGGCCCACCACGGAACCGGACTATCGCGGGCTGCGGCGGCGCCAACGGCCACGCTTGCGCCCACATCGATGGGTACACACATGCCTTCGCCCACAGCCGCGCCGTTGCCTGCAGGACCGGTTCTGACGGCAGAGGTGAAGGAGAAGGCCGTGGAACTTAGTTGGACAGCGGTGCAGGACGCGACGCGTTATGAGCTGTGGGTGTGGGACAGCGTCAACGACTGGATGCAGATTGGAGGTACCAATCTAACGGGTACGACCTACATGCATACGGACGTCACGGCAGGGACGACCTACTGTTACATCATCCTCGCAGTGAACGCCGCTGGAGAAGCGAGCGATTGGTCGCCGTCCGTTTTTACGACTGCGAGCGCATCTTCGACGGCCTGATTGCGCGCCTCGCTGCAATACGACTGCGCATAGGCATTGTGACGGTTGTTTGAACTGAAATCTGCAAGATAAAGATGTGACCTGTCCACGAAAGAAACGAAGTTGCATGTTGCGACAACGGAACACCCACACATTTGTGGTCGGTCTGCGTATTTGGCTGGCGGTGATCCCATTGGCCGCAGCCGCCCTCCTTTCGTTCACGGACCAAGCCTCCGCGCAAAGGATCTCGACGGAATTCACGTTTTCTGCGCCGCCGCTCTCCGCACAGGCCGGCAAGAGCGGAGTGGACCTGAACTGGACGGCGGTGACGGGCGACAACATCAAGCGGGACGCGAACAAACCGTACGTATTCACATTGTAACGATAACGACGCAACGACGGGTCTGATGTAGTGAGCAACGATGCTAAAGAGAACTGTAATGATCGAGCTGCCGGTCGATGTATATCGCCGCCTATTGCGTTCAGCTGCGCGCAACGGGTGGACGCCGGATAGGGAGGTTGAACATCTGATCTTACGTCAGTTCGATCGCGACTATTCACAAGCGGAATTTGACAAGCTGATGCAGGAAATAAGACGAGGTTGCAGGAAATCCTAACCTTCCGGCCAGCCCCCTGTGCGCGTAAGCGTTCACCCCGCGGACAATGGGCCGGCAAGCCCAACGCGCATACACCACGTGGAATGGGGAGCAGCTGGGATTTCGAAGCGACACCGATCTTCACAAGGGGGCCACGGATCGCGCAAACACTTTTGACTTGCATAGCCAGGGGAGCGCTGCTGCTCCGGGGACACCTTGAGTCCGGTATCAGCTACGACGTTACCTCCCCGGCGGCCATCGTCGATCCGAATATCCTCATATGAGCGGTTGCGGCGGCCCAACCGGTCCCGAAGGTATTGTCAATCTAGGTCTTATCCATGCGCAAAGTGTCCGTGAGCCCAAACCGGTATAAGGATTTCCCATGAACCAACACCACCTTGAGCGGGCTTACCTCCTCTACCTGGCAGGGTCAGGAAAATCCAGGAGAAGACCTGCGGGCCTCATCAACACGAGCAACTATGCGGCCGTTTACACGCCGCCGGCGAATTGCCCGACGCCTTACTATGGCCCCTGTCTGATCTGGCGGCACGGTCTGGATACGCATGGCTATGGCATGCTGCATCTGAACGGTAAACCCCATAAAGCCCATCGTGTCGCGTACGAGATGACCCGGGGCCGGATCCCTGAGGGCAAGCACATTCTGCGCCTGTGTCACCGGCGCAGCTGCATCCAACCGGCCCATCTTTACGCCGGCACACCGAAACGAAACGCAGAGGACCGCAAAGTCAGGCTGAGCGAAAAGGGCGAATGCGCTTCTATTGGCAGGTTCATGGAGGAGCACTCGACGCGGATGCATGACGGAATGAGGTACTCCTGGGACGAACCGCCGCAGGTCGAACGCACTCTCTTCCAACAGCAGACGGGGGAGCACTGCTGCGTGTACACCATTCCAGTTGGAGCCTACTCGATGCCGAATGGCGAAATCGAAGAAATAAAGCTATGCCAGGTGTGCTTCGAACAGGAAAACGCGTGGCCGGGAAACTGCGCCCAGGTGGACCCGCGCGCGAAAGAGATCGCGATCCGGACCGGATACCGTCATTCACTGGCGTGGTTCTTCGAAGGGAGGAAGCCTGGGGACAGGCCATTGAATATCATTCCGCGGTCAGGGTAACGCTCGACTACAGAGGCGGACGAGCTATGCGCGCGGCGCTGACGACCAACACGCCGGCTGTCCCCACCGGCTAGACCGATCATCTTCTCTCAGAAATGTCAATCGTGCAGGTATGAAATATATTAGCATATTAACATATACGCATATGGGTAGCGCAAGGAACAGGGCCTGGGCGCCGGCGTTTGCGTTGACAGGGCTCCTGCTGTGGGGAGTGGAGGCGCTCAGGGCGGCTACAATTGGTGCTGCCATAGTTACAAGCTTTGGGACCAGAGACGATTCTTGACTATCGACCTCGAATCCCAAGACCCCGCCATTATTGAACAACGGTTCATGGAGTATCTGTTCCAGGAAAAGGTGATTAGCGGCCGGCCGGTGAGTGACGCCGAGAATTCGGTGCGATTATCCCCCAAGCGAGGTCTCTCAGACGGCAACAAAAAACCGCCGTCTACGGGAACTCTTCCAAGAGGATAGTTCTATATGGAAGGCAGGTCACCCTGGATAACGTTGTTTGTCGCGTTGGTCGTGAGCGTTTGTCTGATTGCGTTAGCGATCACTTTCATGGTTGTGATGTCGTGAAAGAGCCGCCGCCGTTGCCGGCTCCTGGTTCAAGGACAATACATTCTTTTTTCTAAGCGTACACACAATGGCTTGTTGTTGAGGACTATTCACCCTACGCCCTTCGTAATTTGTGCTTGCGGATCTTAAAAGGGAACGCAGGGGTTGTATCCAGACGGGACCGGCCGGAAGGGGTCCGCTTAGGTGGGTAAAATAATCTGGCTAGCCCTCTGTGCGCGAGACCGCGTTAACTCGGCTGATGTTAGGCATCACCTTTTGCATACATCCGTCCGCCGTGGAACGGGGGGCAGCCAGACTTGAGCAGACTACTCCCTGGCCAGCCTTCTGTACGCGATGACGCGTCAACCCAAGCGATGGTCTACGTATCCTCATGCTTCTTGTGGAACGGAGGGCAGCCAGGACGCCAGCGGCGTCAGACAATAACCCGGATCGTTTTCATTTGGCGACCAAAACAGGAGAGATTCATTGAGATCCCGCATTCTAACAACAGTCGCAGTGCTAGCATTGCTCATCATTCCAACCGCCCTTTCCGCTCAGGACGACTTCTAACTCGATGATATCAACGACAAAATCAAGGCCGTCCTCAGCGACATGCGCATCATCGCCCTGGAACTGGCAGCCCTCAACAACGACATCACCGGGCTGGATACACGCATCGCAGCCCTTGAACGGCAGATCTCAAACCCAGGCAACCCCAACGATTCCTGCATGGTCATCATGGGAACCGACTCTATCGTGGGCCTTGGCCACCTTGTACAGCAGGAAACACAAGAGGAATACGCGAGCGCCTACGACGGCGAACTGCCGCAACGCATTGTCAAGAACGCCACATACCACCCCAGCAGCAGAATCCTCGAAGTACGCTACAAGCCGCGCGTTCCACTACAGGGCATCCCCGAAATCGCCGAAAGGGGGAGTGGCTGCACTTTCATCGGCTACGACTTCCACCACGAGTGAGCAATAACATGGCAGACACAAGCGAGAGCGACCGACAGCTTGGCGAATATCTCCGCCTTTTCCACAATGCCAAGAACAAGCACGCAAAGCTTGAACAACATCTAAGGAGCCTGGGCGACAGCATGAAGGCGGTGGGCACAGCTTTAGCACAATCGCCCCAGAGCTTGAAACAAAGCCAGTGGGATGACACAATCTCCGGCCCCAACAACGACAAGAACCCCGCTGCACGTCTGGCACTGTCAGACATTACGGAACTGCCGAAGAAACTCTCAGAACTGCAAAGACACGCGCAGGAAATGAACGAATACAGGCTGAAACTCAGAACCGCAGGCATCGACGACATGGCCCTCGGCAACCGCCAGCAGAAAACATAGGGTGAGCCCCAATCTTTGGACCACGAAACGAGGAAGACAAGGTGCATCCGGACGGATGCGGCGAAAGTTCCGATAGCACCGGACGTGAGGAACATTTTGATGCGTTATGTGTCACGGTTGGTTTTGGTCTTCGGGGGGCAGGCGTTGCGTAAGCTTCTTCCAAAGTTCCTTCCTGCGTCTCCATGGTGTGCTGCTGGAGATCACCCACCAGAAGATCAGGATGGGGGGATCGGCACTATGAATTCGGCGTATTCCAGGAGTTCCGGGAAGTAGGGCATGATGGCGGGATGTGTTGGGTTGGTGAGCCGGACAACCATGAAAACAGTGACGAATGCCGGTCAAGTGGGTTGGACCTAATGGCCAGACCACAAGCGGAACCGGTAGACAGAGATGGTGGGCGGGAGCTGTCAGCAACATCTGTCCAATCGCAAACCGTACAGGGAGCGCCCCTCAATTGAAGCGGGACCAGCGCAGCGCGATAGTTGCGGGTGCGATCAATGAAATGAACAAAATAGGCATGGCGGAGTTGCTGTCAAAGGACAATGTGAACTGCTACTGATTTTCCAACTGCCACTGCCTTACCGAGATAGCGAAGGATAACCTGGCCGGGAAAGTTCTTCTCCCTCATATTTGCATCATGCTTCAAGAACGCCGTCGCACCGACGAGGAAGGACAGTCGCACGCGTCTGATGGCGCCGGCCGCAGTACAAAGGAGACAGATACAGTGAGCGCAGACAAGCGGAGGTCCAAGACAATGAACGACCGAAGGCATGTTGTGGCAGCGACAATCCTGCGAATTTTTCTGGTGGCCGGTCTTTCTGTCGTGTTGGCCTTTTCTTTGCTCCGCGTTGATAGCGCAGCCTACGCGCAAACGGAGACGGCGCCGGCGTTGACAGCGACGCCGGCCGCGGGTGCGGTCGAGCTGAGTTGGACGGAGGTAGCGGGCGCTGTGCGCTACGAATTGTGGGTGTGGGACGCGGCCACCGGCTGGCAACAGATCGGGGGCGACAGCCTGACAGGCACGACCTACACGCACACGGAGGTTACGGCCGGGACGAAGTACTACTACGCCGTCCGCGGCCTGGACGCAGCCGGCGACGCGGTGAGCGCCTGGTCGGACCATGCTACCGCCACGCCGCTGCCCGGGGCGGCGGCAACTGAGACGCCTACGCCAACCGCAGCTGCGGCAACTGAGACAACTGCGACGCCTACGCCAACCGCAGCTGCGGCAACGGCGGCAACTGCGACGCCTACGCCAACCGCAGCTTCGGCAACTGAGACAACTGCGACGCCTACGCTAACCGCAACGGCGGGGTCGTCTTTGCCGTCGACGGTGACGGCGACTGGTGCGGCGGGTGCGGTCGAGCTGAGTTGGACGGTGGTAGCGGGTGCTGTGCGCTACGAATTGTGGGTGTGGGACTCGGCCAACGGTTGGCAACAGATCGGGGGCGACAGTCTGACAGGCACGACCTACACGCACACGGAGGTTACGGCCGGGGTGACCTACCATTATGCCGTCCGCGGCATAAACGCAGCCGGCGAAGCGGTGAGCGGATGGTCGGCCTATGCTACCGCCACGCCGCTGCCCGCAACGGCGGCCACTGTGACGCCTACGCCAACCGCAACGGCGGCAACTGCGACAACTGCGACACCTACGCCAACCGCAACGGCGGCAACTGCGACACCTACGCCAACCGCAGCTTCGGGGTCGTCTTTGCCGTCAACGGTGACGGCGACGGGTGCGGCGGGTGCGGTCGAGCTGAGTTGGACGGTGGTAGCGGGCGCTGTGCGCTACGAATTGTGGGTGTGGGACTCGGCCAACGGTTGGCAACAGATCGGGGGCGACAGTCTGACAGGCACGACCTACACGCACACGGAGGTTACGGCCGGGGTGACCTACCATTATGCCGTCCGCGGCATAAACGCAGCCGGCGAAGCGGTGAGCGGATGGTCGGACTATGCTACCGCCACGCCGCTGCCCGCAACGGCGGCGCCAGCGCACACTGACAGGGAAGTGTTGGTTGCGCTTTATAATGCGACAGACGGCGCCAACTGGACGGACAGCACCAACTGGCTGAGCGACCGGCCGTTAGGTGAATGGCACGGTGTCACCACGAATAGTAACGGGCGCGTGACAGTACTGGGTCTCTCATTCAACCAGTTGAGCGGTGCGATCCCGTCAGAACTGGGCAACCTCGCCAACCTGACACATCTGTGGCTATATGGTAACGAGTTGAGCGGTGCAATCCCGTCCGAACTGGGCAACCTCGCCAACCTGACAGAGCTGTGGCTCTACTCGAACCAGTTGAGTGGGGAGATTCCGTCAGAACTGGGCAACCTCGCCAACCTGAAAAAACTGTGGCTCACTTTCAATCTGTTGAGTGGGGAGATTCCGTCAGAACTGGGCAACCTCGCCAACCTGACAGTACTGGGTCTCTCATTCAACCAGTTGAGCGGTGCAATCCCGTCCGAACTGGGCAACCTCAGCAACCTGACAGAACTGGGTCTCTCAGACAACGAGTTGAGCGGTGCAATCCCATCCGAACTGGGCAACCTCGTCAACCTGACATATCTCCGTCTCTCAGACAACAAGTTGAGCGGTGCAATCCCATCCGAACTGGGCAACCTCGTCAACCTGACATATCTCCGTCTCTCAGACAACCTGCTGACCGGATGTGTACCCGTAAGCTGGCAAAATGCCCAGGACAATGATCTGGACCAACTTGGATTGCCGTTTTGTCAAACCGATAGGGCCGTGCTCGTGGCCCTCTATAATGCCACCAATGGCGCCAGCTGGACGAACCGCACCAACTGGCTAAGCGACCGGCCGCTTGGCGAGTGGCACGGTGTCACCACGAATGGTAACGGGCGCGTGACAGAACTGGATCTCTATGACAACGAATTGAGCGGTTCGATTCCGTCAGAACTGGGCAACCTCGCCAACCTGACATATCTCTATCTCGCAGACAACCAGTTGACTGGATGTATACCCGCTGCTCTGCAAAATGTCCAGGACAATGACCTGGACCAACTTGGATTGCCGTTTTGTTCCGCACAGGCACTGGTGGACAGGGACGTGCTCGTGGCCCTCTATAATGCCACCAGCGGCGCCAGCTGGACGGACAACACCAACTGGCTGAGCGACAAGCCGCCAGGTGAATGGCACGGTGTTACCACCGATGGCAACGGGCGCGTGACAAGGCTCGAGCTCCTCGGAAACCGGTTGAGCGGCACGCTTCCGTCAGAACTGGGCAACCTCGCCAACCTGATAGGGCTGTATCTCTCAGCCAATCAGTTGAACGGTTCGATCCCGTCCGAACTGGGCAACCTCGCCAACCTGACAGAGCTGTATCTCTCAGACAACAAGTTGAGCGGGGCGATTCCGTCCGAACTGGGCAACCTCTCCAACCTGACACATCTGTATCTCTCAGACAACCAGTTGAGCGGGGAGATCCCGTCAGAACTGGGCAACCTCTCCAACCTGACACTACTGGGTCTCTCAGCCAATCAGTTGAGCGGTTCGATTCCGTCAGAACTGGGCAACCTCTCCAACCTGATATATCTCTATCTCGCAGACAACCTGCTGACCGGATGTGTACCCGCGACATTGCAAAATGTCCAGAACCAACTTGGATTGCCGTTTTGTTCCGCCCAGGCACTGGTGGACAGGGACGTGCTAGTGGCCCTCTATAATGCCACCAATGGCGCCGGCTGGACGGACAAAACAAACTGGCTGAGCGACCGGCCGCCAGGTGAATGGTACGGTGTCACTACCGACGCCTACGGACGCGTCACCGGACTGGACTTAACGCATAACGGGTTGAGCGGTGCAATCCCGTCCGAACTGGGCAACCTCGCCAACCTGACGGATTTGCGGCTATATGGCAACAGGTTGAGTGGGTCGATCCCGCCGGAACTGGGCAACCTCGCCAACCTGACAATCCTGTATCTCTCAATCAATCAGTTGAGTGGGGAGATTCCGTCCGAACTGCGCAACCTCTCCAACCTGAAACTACTGGATCTCTCTTTCAATCAGTTGAGCGGGGAGATTCCGTCCGAACTGGGCAACCTCGCCAACCTGACAGTACTGGAGCTCTCTTTCAATCGGTTGAGTGGAACGATTCCGTCCGAACTGGGCAATCTTGCCAACCTGACAATCCTGGGTCTCGCAGACAATCAGTTGCGCGGGTCGATCCCGTCCTGGCTTGGCAACCTCGCCCACCTGTCAATCCTGGTTCTCGCAGACAATCAGTTGCGCGGTGCAATCCCGTCAGAACTGGGCAACCTCTCCAACCTGAAAGAACTGCGGCTCTATTCGAATCAGTTGAGTGGAACGATTCCGTCCGAACTGGGCAACCTCACCAACCTGACACATCTGTGGCTCTCAGCCAACCAGTTGAGCGGTGCAATCCCGTCAGAACTGGGCAACCTCGCCAACCTGACATATTTCTATCTCGCAGACAACCAGCTGACTGGATGTGTACCCGCGACATTGCAAAATGTCCAGAACAATGACCTGAACCAACTTGGCCTGCCGTTCTGTTCCGCCCAGGCACTGGTGGACAGGGACGTGCTCGTGGCCCTCTATAATGCCACCAATGGCGCCAACTGGACGAGAAGCACCAACTGGCTGAGCGACCGGCCGCTTGGCGAGTGGCACGGTGTCACTACCGACGCCTACGGACGCGTCACCGAACTGGACTTAACGCATAACCACTTGAACGGACCGATCCCGCCGGAACTGGGCAACCTCGCCAACCTGACAAGGCTCTGGCTCTCAATCAATGAGCTGAGCGGCACGATTCCGATCGAACTGGGCAACCTCGCCAACCTGACATACCTGGGGCTTTTTGGTAGCGGTTTTAGTGGGTCGATCCCGTCAGAACTGGGCAACCTCTCCAACCTGACAAATCTGACTCTCGGGCTCAACGGGTTGAGCGGTTCGATCCCGTCAGAACTGGGCAACCTCTCCAATCTGACAATCCTTGGTCTCTCATCCAACCAGTTGACTGGTTCGATTCCGTCAGAACTGGGCAACCTCGCCAACCTGACATATCTGTCTCTCTCGGGCAACGAGTTGAGCGGTTCGATTCCGTCAGAACTGGGCAACCTCGCCAACCTGACATATCTCTATCTCTGGGGCAACGAGTTGAGCGGACCGATTCCGTCAGAACTGGGCAACCTCGCCAACCTGACAACCCTGTGGCTATATAATAATGAGTTGAGCGGTTCAATTCCGTCCGAACTGGGCAACCTCAGCAACCTGACAGAACTGCGTCTCGAAGAAAACGAGTTGAGTGGAGCGATCCCGTCCGAACTGGGCAACCTCACCAACCTGACAGAACTGAAGATTTCGCACAACAATTTGACCGGATGTGTACCCGCGTCTTTGCAAAATGTCGCGGACAATGACCTGGATCAATTGAATCTGCCGACCTGCACCACATAAACGGCGTCGGTGCGATGGCCAGTGCTGTCCATAAATAGGTCGGAACGGATAAGCCCCGTTCTGACCTATTCATGTTATGAAACAAATGAGACAACCCACATGATCTTTCTCACTCTCGTTGCGAAACTCTCGTTGGTAATCGCCCTCCCCATTGTCACTATGTACATCGTTGGCAGTCCTTGCCAGCGTTCAAAGACGAAAAATACGATACCTGCTGATCGCGCTTGCGATTGAGAAGTTCTGTCACATTAGCGACAATAGTAGGGTGTCTACAAAGAGAATTGCCGACCATCAGTGGCAGAAACCTTACGCATTTTTGCAAGGACACCCTCGTGCCTACACAGGGCAAGAGGAAAAGTGTCGCCGCTTCGTTGAGGCAGTTCACTGGATTCTGCGCACCGGCGTCCACTGGCGTGAACTGCCCGACAGCACTGCAGTACGCGCCCATAAGTGCGCAGCGGGCGGGTCAAAAAAGGGGGAAGTCAGCAAGAACAGTGCCTGGGTCGGAGCCGGGGCGGATTCAGCAGCAAGATCCATTTCCTCGTCGATGCCCTTGCTTTTCCCCTAAAGTTCATCTTGACTGGTGGTGAACGCCATGATATGTCCCAAGTTGAATCGTTGCCTGCCCCTTTCCATTTTGACGCCGTTATTGCCGACAAAAGCCACGATTCTGACCCTTTGCGAGACCTGCTCGCAACCCAACAGGTCGAGGTGGTCATCCCTTCCCGCCGCGATCGCAGGCAACCACGGGACTATGACCGAATCCGCTACCGAGAACGCAACATCGTCGAACGTTTCATCAACAAAATCAAGTGGTATCGACGCATTTTCACTCGCTATAAAAAACTCGCACGACGTTTCATGGCTTTCTTACATTTTGCTTTTACACTGATCTGGCTCGAACAAAACGTATCCTTCGCGCCCCTCCGTTGATAAAAAGGTGTAAAAGGTTTTCTTCGTGGTCCTTAGCGGCCCTTCGTGGACAAAAAGAAGTTGCAGTTGCCGTTCTTCGTGGTCCTTCGTGGCCCTTAGCGGCCCTTCGTGGACAAAAAGGTGTTGCAGTTGCCGTTCTTCGTGGTCCTTCGTGGCCCTTAGCGGCCCTTCGCGGACAAAAGGAGTTGCCGTTGCAGTTGCCGTTCTTCGCGGCCCTTCGTGGCCCTTAGCGGCCCTTCGTGGACAAAAAGAAGTTGCAGTTGCAGTTCTTCGTGGTCCTTAGCGGCCCTTCGCGGATAAAAGGAGTTGCCGTTGCAGTTGCCGTTCTTCGCGGCCCTTCGTGGCCCTTCGTGGACAAAAAGATGTTGCAGTTGCAGTTCTTCGCGCCCCTTCGCGGATAAAAGGTGTTGCCGTTGCAGTTGCCGTTCTCCGTGTTCCTCCGTGGCCCTCCGTGGACAAAAGCCGTTGCAGTTGCCGTTCTTCGCGGCCCTTCGTGGATCAAAGAACCGAGGCGTCCCCAACCCCTGAAACGGCCTTGACATATAATACTATTATCCTTATGATCTCCTGAGAGTGGCAGCAATTTTTGTTCCCAGAACGTCCGGACCAAAGCTGCCCAAGGGCTAACCCAGCACACCGCATCGGATTCCTCACACAAACCCAAGACTCATCACACGATTGCAACCTCTGCCGCCTGTGGACAGTGGAATGTGGCCAGAAACTGCTAACCACCCGCCACCCAAGTTCGAGCAATATGCTCTACCCATGCCGAGGTCCGATGACGGCGGCGGAGAAGAAGCGGTCACCCACCAGCCAGTCGCAGCAAATCGACCATGAACTTCCCCTCTTTCGCCAGAGCCGCCATACCGGACACGTGGCGCGCCCGCGGCCAGCTCAACAGTCTCGGCAGCTTCCTCCTAAGAGAGCCGCAAGTCGTCCTCACCGTCGCCCTCGTCGTGCTGATGGGTTTCCTCAACCCCCGCTTCCTCACAACCCGCAACCTCATTAACGTGCTCCGCCAGTCGTCGATCAACGGCATCGTCACCGTCGGCGTCTGCTGGATGATGATCAGCGGCAGTTTCGACCTCTCCGTCGGCGCAATCGTGTCGCTGATCAGCGTGACCATGGTCGCCATGCTCGAGGGCGGCGCCGGCATCGCCACCACCTGCATCTTCGGCCTCGCCATCGGACTGGCAACCGGCATTTTCAACGGCTTTCTGGTCGGCAGGCTCAAAGCCAATCCCATGCTTACCACCCTCGGCACCATGACCATCTTCCAGGGAATCGCCCTCCTGAGCGCCGGCGGCTACTACTACCGAGTCCCCCGAAACAGCCCATTCCTTCTGATTGCAGATGGATTCATAGGCCCGTTTGCCGTTCCCACAATTATCTTCCTCGTTCTTGCGCTCATCATGCACCTTGTATTATCGGAAACATCACTCGGCGCAAGAGTGTACGCGATCGGCGGCGATGAAGAGGCCGCCAATCTCGCCGGTGTGCGTGTCCCCCTGTACCGGACGCTCATGTATATCGCCACCGGCGTCTGCTCCGCCGTTGCCGCCATGGTCGTCAGCGCACGCGCCGGCTCCGGCCACTATTTCATCGGTCTCAACTACGAGTTTCATGCCATTACCGCGTCTGTTCTGGGCGGAAACTACATCTTTGGCGGCCGAGGCAGCGTGGCCCGCGGCGTCTGGGGCGCCATCCTTGTCGCCTTGCTGAACAACTCCCTTACCATCCTCGGATTCGAACCGGCGACACAGCTGGTTGTCCAGGGAATCGTAACCGCCGGCTTGGTCGCTATCCAGGTCATGGGCAGGGAGCAGACGACCGAAACCGCGCCCCAGTGATCATGTGCAACCGTATTGTGGCGAGTAACTGTTTGCCGCAGTTTAAGAACGTCTGCCCTTTTTGACGAATCTGCCGCGAACGCACGAGGTCTTACATGGCCGAAAATCTAACGCCGGAAGATCAAACGACAGTCGAATCCGGGCCGGTCGAAGAGCCAACCCAGGGGCCCGCAAGATGGCAGCCCGAAAGACGGGGGCAAATCCTTCAGTGGCTCATCGAGTACCGCGCCTTCGTCCTCCTCGGCATTGCACTCACCTATGCCGTCCTGTTCGTTCCCTTCTTCGCCACCGAACGCAACATCACCCAGATGACCACGCAGTTCTCGATCGATGGCATCATCTCCATCGGTCTGACCATCCTCATGATCGCTTGGGGAATCGACCTCGGAGTCGGCGCTACCCTGGCCCTTGGAGGCGTGGTCTTCGCCCTGGCCCAGGACTTGGGCGTTCCCTTGGCAGCTCTGCTGGGCATTCTCGCCGGAGCCGGTGTCGGGATTGTCAACGGCTTCGTCGTAACCAGAATGAAAGTCAATTTTTTCATCGCCACGCTCTCGACCATGGTCGCGGTAAAAGGACTGACATTCATCATCACCGACGAAACCACCATCTACGGCCATGCAGAAGGGTTCGGCTGGATGGGGTCGGCCAAGCTGTGGATCTTCGAGTTCCCCGCCCTCGCCTTCTTCGGTATCGGCATCATCGCCCATCTGATCATGACCCAGACCAGCCTGGGCACCTACTGGTACGCCATCGGCGGCAATTCAGACGCCTCGCACCGCGCCGGCCTCAACGTGAAGTCTCTGTTCGCGCTGGCCTTTGTGGTAGCCGGCCTTTGCAGCGGCATCGCCGGCGTGCTGCTGGCATCCCGCGCCGTAAGCGCAAATCCCGGCGTGGGCAGAGACACAGCCCTTTTTGCAATTTCCGCCACCGTTATCGGCGGCACATCTCTATTTGGAGGGGTAGGCAACGTCCTCGGCGCCGTGGCCGGCGTCCTGCTCCTCGGTGTCGTCCGCAACTCGCTCAACCTTCTCGGCGTCAGCGCCTACTGGCAATGGGTGATCCAGGGCGCCATCCTGGTTTCCGTCGTGGTTTCGGATGTCTACATGAATCGCAGACGCCAAACGGCCTGACCGTTGCCGGATTCATCGTAGTAATAGGAGGGCCTATGGCTGAATTGGACCGGTGATTTGGCGGAAGGAGTTTCTCCGCAGCTCAGGATTTTGCATACGCCCGTAGAAGCCCTGGTTCCAGGTTGTCAGTTCCGAGTAACCGCGCTCCTATCCAAGGGCGCTCTGAAAACGAAAAGCTGGAAACCGATTCGCAAAATCCTTAGCTTCAGATGTGACATCGACTTGCGTGAGCAGTTGAATCAGAACTAAGGAGAAATACTGATGGGAAAGCATTTCGGAATCGTAATCGCTATTCTGGTCCTCGCATCCCTGTTTACGGCCTGCGTAATGCCTGATGGGCAGGTGGTGACGACAGACGGAGCCGCGCAGGTGCAGACCGAAGCCGTAGACTGGCCTCTGGCGCAAGACCTGCGCATCTGCCACATCATTGAGCTCGGCCATCCCTACTCGACCGCCAAGGTCACCCTGGCCGAAAAGGAAGCCAACGTATTCGGCTTCACATACGACGTCTACGACACCCAGGGCGACATACCCAACGAGATCCGCCTGATCGAAGACTGCATCACCAAGCAGTACGACGTGATCGCCCTGGTTCCCTACGACACCTCAGCGCTCAACGATGCCCTCCGTGAAGCACAGGAAGCCGGCATCCCCGTGATCGCCGAAGGCGCCGATCTTGACGAAGAGGGCCTTGGCTACGTCAACACAATGATCGGCTCTTCCGGCTGGGCAGAGGGCGCGACCGCCGGCATGGCCGTATGCCAGGCCCTGGAAGACGGTCAGGGTTGGGTCATCATCGAAGGGGCCACCGGTCACGGCCTTGTGCCGCAGCGCTCCTCCGCCCGTGAATACGTCGCCGAGAACTGCCCCGGCAGAGAACTCGTCGCCGTCGACACCGGCATGTGGAACCGCGAAGAAGCGCGCACCGTTATGGAGAACTACCTGACCGCCTACCCGGACCAGATCCACATGGTCTACTGCCATAACGACGATATGTGCCTCGGCGCAGTCCGGGCCATCGCAGAGGCCGGTCTGGAAGACACCATCAAGGTGCTTGGCGTTGATGGCGGCGCCGCGGAAGTGTACGATGCCATTCGCGACGGCACCATGTGGGGCACCGTCCTCAATGACGCCTCCTTCATCGCCGTCAAGATCATCCAGTCCGCCAGAGACCTCGCCGAGAATCGCCCCGTGATCTTCTGGCAAACTTCGCCCGCCGTCCTGATCACCAAGGATAACGTGGACAACTTCCCCGATCTGTGGTAAATGGCTGAACAAGGAGTGGGAGATGTCCTCTCTTCTCCCGCTCCTTTACGCACGCCCATCAGGAGGAGGACCTTGGAAAGCAACTATATTGTTGAAATGAAGGGCATATCCAAGCAATTTGGCAGCGTTCAAGCCTTGAACCAGGTCGACCTGGAGTTGCGGGAAGGCGAGATTCTCGGCCTGGTGGGCGACAACGCCGCCGGCAAATCGACGTTGATGAAGATCCTCAGCGGCGCGCACGTCGCCGACAGCGGGCAGATCATCGTAAATGGCGACGAAGTGTCGATACACCATCCCCGCGACGCCCGCGCTTGCGGCATCGAAATGATCTACCAGGACCTGGCCCTCTGCAACAACCTCGACGTCGCTCGCAACATCTTCCTCGGCCGCGAATATACCAGGGGACTGCCGCTACTGAGCATCCTCGACAAAAAAAAGATGTATGCCGAATCTGCCGCGTTGCTCAAAAGGTTGAATATCAATATCAGTTCGCCCCGGCTGAAGGTTGAGAGAATGTCCGGCGGCCAGCGCCAGATGGTGGCTGCTGCCAAAGCCATCGCCTTCGACGCCAGCATCCTCCTCATGGACGAGCCCACCGCGGCCCTCGGCGTTCGCGAAGCCAACACCTTGTTGCGTCTCATCAAGGACCTGCGCGATGAGGGTCATTCCATCGTCCTCATCACACAGCGCATTCCCGATATTTTGGCCATCGGCGACCGTGTCATGGTCCTCAAAGGAGGGCGCAGGCAGGGCATCCTGGACGTCTCTGAAGTTGGATTGGATGACGTCGTCGAGCTGATTGTCAGAGGCCGCGCCGGAGCCGAATCCGAAGAAGACGCAATGGAATACCTCTCATTCGGCTAGTGTTTTTTCTCAGCCAATGCCACCCCTGACTCAGGCGTGGCAGGTGTTTCACTCTCTCCTCACTCCTCTATACTTTCTCTTTGCATATGGGCGGTCGGGCGCAAGCGCCCTCCCTTGTGCAGGGGCTCCGCCCCCGCAACGCCCCCGCCTGGCTAGCCACCTTGGCGGCGCGGTGCCAGCTGTGTGTCATGCCGCCAGTATGCCCCGCCCAGCCCGCCCGGCCAAGCCCGCCAGCCACCGCCACGCCGCCAGGTCCTCGACGCCAGCTTGACGTACCGCAACCGCCAGAAGCAAGCACGCCCAGCCTGCACCGCAAGCCCAGCCGATCGCCATGCCAGCCAGCCCCGGCCTGGCTCGCCCCGCATGTCCCCCAAACCGGTCCCCAATCCTCTGGACAGCACCGGCGGCCGCGTTGGATACTCGGTGGACGCTCTCCCGCATCCGCGCCCGCAGCCGAAATACATCTGTCCATTTACACATCGTTACCATCTGACAGGAGCCCCCCCATGTCAAGACAGAACCGCGAACGTCTGCACAGCATCGAAGAACGGCTCGACCGCCTAGAGGCGCACGTCGCCCCGCAGCCCGCGCCCACCGACGGCGCGCTCGACCGCATCGAGCGCCAGTTTGCCCGCATTGAGCGCTACATCGCCGGCACGGCCACGCCGCTCGACCGCGCCGAAGCCTTGATCGACGGCAGGCAGCGGCAGGGCGAACGCGACGACACCATGACCGAGATAAAGCGCGAGCGCCGCGATACCCTGGCCAGACTTACCGCCGCCGCAAATAAGATCACCGACCTGGCGTACGGCGACCCGGACGACGGCCGCAGCCAGGCGCTGCTGACCTGCACCGACGACCTTCTCTCCGACCTCAAAGGCGAGCTGGGCCTGTTTCGCGCCTACGTCGCCGGGCATCTGGGCAACGCCGACGACGCCCGCAACAAAGCGTTGCTGGCCCATACCGACGATCTCACATCCCACATTAAAGACGAGCTGAACGCGTTTCGCGCCTACGTCGCCCGGCACCTCAGCGCCGCCGCCGACGATCCACCGCCCGCATAAAGCGGCCCTGCCCGCACGCCTGCCTTGCCCGGCCAGCTTGACGCCGCATCTCCATCCGATCGCCAATGCCAGCCCGGCCCAGCACGCCGCCGCGCCGCTAGCCGCCCCAAAAACTGACGACGGACAACCCCAGCCGGTACCAGCGGCCCGGGTACAGCGTCGGCCCCCTTTCGGTCGAATCCTCGAGATAAACGACCGACATTTGCCGCACGCCGGCAAAGCATGAGGTCAAAACCTTTATCCACGAAGGGTCGCGAAGAAGGTCAACTGCAACTGCAGCAAAGGCAACTGCAGAATCTTTTTGTCCGTACAGCCAACAAAAGGGGCTGAGATTAGTATGATTTAACTGATGGCTGTGATTAACTGCGGCAAGCTTAGCTGGCCTGGCAAGCTGCCGTTAATCACAAAAATCACTCCCATCACAAGAATCACAGTCGCCCTCCGTGGACAAAAGGTGTTGCCGTTGCCGTTCCTGAAGTTGAGGTTGCAGTTCTTCGTGGCCCTTCGCGGTCCTTCGTGGACAAAGGGTGTTGACGTTGCCGATCTGCAGTTGCAGTTGACGTTCTTCGTGGCCCTCCGTGTCCTCCGTGGACAAAAGGTGTTGCCGTTGCAGTTCTTCGCGGCCCTTCGTGGCCCTTAGCGGCCCTTCGTGGACAAAAGGTGTTGCCGTTGCAGTTCTCCGTGGTCCTTAGCGGCCCTTCGTGGACAAGGGTGTTGCAGTTGCAGTTCACAAAAACTAAAACCCCTAAGCAAGAGCCTCCCCCCCACAAGCAGACCGATACCCGCAGCCCGCGCAGCGCTGCGGCTCACTGTGACTGCGCGGCACCTCCGCCGCCCGCCGCGCCTGCCGGATCTCCGCCGCCGTATCCAGCACCCGACCGCGCAGCTCGTCTGTGTACGGGATTTGTAGCGTGGCGTCTGCGTAGCGCAGCAGACCGTACGGGGGGGCAGCGTCGAAATTATCCTCAACCAGCAGACAGTATGCCGCCAGCTGCAGAATGTGGCTGGCGTAAGGCTGGGCCGGGCGTCTGCGGCTCTTTACCTCCACCGGGACGACGAAGCTCTGGCCCCGCTCCCGCGTCCGCACCAAATAATCTGGCCTCCCCACCAGCCCATAGCGCCGGCTGCGCAGCGGACGCTCCGGCGCCTCCATCTCCTCGGTATCCCGATAAAGCACCGTGCCCGCCGGCAGCCCGCTGCTCTGCCGTTGACGGCGTCCCAGCCACAGCAACAGACCGCCCAATAGCGCCAGCAGCAGGGCGATAAACCCCGGAATTGAGAAAAGAGAGAACATCATTCAGACTCTTGCACCTGCCCAGCGGCTACCGTCGCAAAGGCCTTCGTCACGCCTCACGCCTGCTCCCCCTCCTCACTCTCTGCCGGCAGATTCTTGCACAGAATCTCCCAATTACCCCGCTGGCAGACCTCATCCTTCTGGTTCAGCACCTCCATCCTGAAGGTAACCACCCCGCCGCCCATGCGCCGCATCAGCTTCTTCGCGCGTACCGTCGCCCGCAAACGCACCGTATCCCCAATCAGAACCGGCCGGCGGAACTGCCAATCCAGCTGCATGAACGCCTGGACAGTGCCCTCCATAAAGCCCATCCGCACCGCCAGTCCACTGGCGATACTCAGCACCAGCAGCCCGTGCGCCACCCGCTCGCCGAACATCTGCTCCTGACTATAGTGCGCGTCCGTGTGGATCCGGTTCCAATCCCCGGACAGCGCCGCAAAGTTGACAATATCCACCTCAGTTACCGTGCGGCCGACACTCTCGCAGCCATCACCGACCGCAAACTCCTCAAAATAGAGCCCCGTCGGGGGCTGCATCGCACGCGTACCCATAAGTTCGCCCTACCTCCCCAAAGTCTCCAATCCTCAGCGATCTCCTGCGCCAGCAGCAGTTACTGACCACTGACCACCGACCACTGCCCTTACACTTTGACCAGCATCTTGCCCAGATTCTCACCATGAAACAGACCGATGAATGCCTCGGGCGTGTTCTCGATCCCTTCGTGGATCGTCTCCTCCCATTTGAGCTTGCCATCCCGCATCCACCCGGAGACATCGCGCACAAAATCGTCGCGGCGTTCAGGATGGTCCGACACGATAAAGCCCTGCATCTTCAGCCGCCGCCCGATCATCATAGCCATGTTTGCCGGGCCGGGCTGCGCCGACGTGGCGTTGTACATGCTGATCATCCCGCATACCGCAATGCGGCCGAAATTATTCATATACTGAAGAGCCGCCTCCAGATGCACGCCCCCCACATTCTCGAAATAGACGTCGATACCGTCCGGGCAGGCCTTCTTGAGCGCACTGCGCAGATTGCTTGTCTCCTTGTAATTGATCGCCGCATCCACGCCCGCGACCTCCTCCAACCAGCGTGTTTTGGCCGGCGAACCGGCCGAGCCCACCACACGGCAGCCCTGGATCTTCGCGATCTGGCACACCTGCGAACCGACCGCGCCCGCCGCGCCCGAAACGAACACCGTCTCCCCCGGCTGCGGCGCGCCGATGTCCAGCAGGCCGACATAAGCCGTCATACCCGGCATACCCAGCACGCCCAGGTAGCTCTGCAGCGGCGCCAGCGCAGGATCGACCTTCGTCAAATGCCGCGCCTCCGCCAACGCGTATTCCCGCCAGCCCAGCATATGCAGGACGAAATCACCCTCCGCAAACTGGTCGCTGGTCGAGCTGACTACCTCGCCCACCGCACCGCCGGTCAGCGGTTCATCCAGCCCGAAGGGAGGCGTGTAGCTGCGCGTATCCCGCATCCGCCCCCGCATGTAGGGATCGACAGAAATAAAACGGTTACGCACCAGAACCTGGTCTGGCTGGCTGGGCGCCGGCACTTCGACGCTAACGAGCGCAAAGTTGTCCGCGGACGGTAACCCGTGCGGACGGCTGCGCAATTGGATTTCACGGCTGGTAACAGAAGTCATTGGTTGCCTCATATATTGGTGGGCCAGTGGCTCGTCAGTGCCGCCGGTCCCGGTAACGAGAGAAAGGTGCGCCTAATTTTCCTGCATTGGCGGAAATGCGCAAAATCTGGGACTTAACCGCAAGTTCATGCGTACTGCAAAACATTGGCAGCAACCAAGGAGTGCACAGGATGATGACAATGAAATAAAATATAACTGTATGAGACTGCCTGAAACGGGTAGAGGTGTCTCCTTGAGAGGGTACCCGAAACCGCGAGAATTGCACATCGACTGTGCAAATTCTCTCCCCCAATTCGCTGAAACCTAAAGCAGTGGAATTGCACATCGCCTGTGCAATTTCTCCCCCCATGCGAGGAAACTCAAAGCAGTGAAATACACATCAGCTGTGTAATTTTCTCCCCCAATGCGAGGAAACCTAGAGCAGTGGAATACCCATCGCCTGTGCAATCTCTCCCCCCCAATACGAGGTCACTCAAAGCAGTAGAAATGCACATCGCCTGTGCAATCTCTCTCCCCCCTTGCGAGGAAACCTAAAGCAGTGAAATACCCATCGCCTGTGTAATTTCTCTCCCTGCGTCTGCTAGCCAACCTCCGACCCGCGTGCTGTCCCGACGTGGAGTCCCCCAGACTTACCGCTTCCGCAGCCATGTTCTTGTCCCCCCCGCAAATGCCCGTAGGGGCACCCCTTGTGGGTGCCCTTGCGCCCCCCTGACCGTCACGCAGGGAAAATAACAAAGTAGTCCTCAGTATTTCCCGTAACAGCATCCTGCGAGCAGTCCAAATCAGAAGTCATTCAGATTGACCGACTGCGCAGCCTGCACCCACCGAGGATGCAGGCCAAGCCCACCGCGCAGAAACGTAGTATAATAATATGACGGCTGCAGCGACCCCGCAGAACGGGTCATTGAAATGATGGTTTTCCCAGCCCTATA
The DNA here is from genome assembly GCA_963662575.1 of Caldilineaceae bacterium. Taxonomy (GTDB): domain Bacteria; phylum Chloroflexota; class Anaerolineae; order Caldilineales; family Caldilineaceae; genus Bin5. The sequence goes on along the minus strand of OY759723.1, from coordinate 847,858 downwards.
ACCGCCGACAGCGCCCGAACCGCCCGCGTCCTCTCGCAAACGGCGAGGGTCAAATATACTCGACCAGGAGCGAACCGATGCCAAACGATACATCAGTTACCAGCGCCGAACTCTATGAACGCGCCAAGGCCATCCAGTCCCGAATCAGCAACTGGCGCCGCACCATTCACAAACACCCGGAGTTGACCTTCACCGAACATCGCACCGCCGGCTATGTCAACAAGACGATGCTGGACCTGGGCATCGAAACGCAGACCGAGGTCGCCAAGACCGGCGTCGTCGGCCATATCCGCGGCGGCGACGGCCCGCTGGTAGGGCTGCGCGCCGATATGGACGCGCTGCCGATCCATGAGGAAAACGGCAGCGGTTTCGACAGCGAGCGCCCCGGCATCATGCACGCCTGCGGCCACGACGCCCACACCGCGATGCTGATGGGCGCGGCGACCCTCCTCAAGGAAATGGCCGACGAAGGCCGCCTGCCCGGCAACGTGCGCCTGCTCTTCCAACCCAGCGAAGAAGCCTCCGACGACGAGGGCAAGTCCGGCGGCATCCGCATGGTAGAGGAGGGCGCCCTCGAGGACGTCGACGCTGTCTTTGGCATCCATGTCGACCCCACCAAGGATCTTGGCATCGTCGCCAGCCGCTCCGGCCCGCTGATGGCAGCGGCCGATGAATTCGAGATCACCGTCAGCGGCGCCGGCGGTCATGCCGCACGCCCCCAGGCCGCCAACGATCCGATCGTGCTGGCTGCCCACGCCGTCCACGCCATTCACCACATCGTCAGCCGGCGGCTGGACCCCCTCGAGCCCGGCGTTATCACCATCGGCCAGATTCACGGCGGAACCGTGAACAACGTCATTCCCGACAGCGTCTATCTGAACGGGACGATCCGCACCTTTTCACCCGAGGCGCGCCAGCTGCTGCAAGATGAGCTGCGCCGGGCCTGCGGCGTCGTCGAAGCCATGGGCGGCAGCTTCGAATTGACGATCAAGCAGGGCTACCCGCCCACCGTTCTGGACCCGGAAGCGACGCAGATCGCGCTGGACGCCGCCGCCGAGTTCCTCGGCGAGGAGAACGCGCCGCAGGCGCCAATGGTGATGGCCGCCGAAGATTTCGCCTACATGGCGCAGGCCGCGCCGGGCAGCTTTCTCCGTCTGGGAACGCATAACCCGGAATGGCCCCAGCGTTACTTCGTCCACACTTCCACCTTCCGCCTCGACGAGGACGCCCTCCCGATCGGAGCAGCCGCCCTGGCCGCGGCCGCGGTCAAGTGGATGCAGGAAAAAACTGCAAATAGTGAGGAGTAAGTAGTGAGGAGAGAACGTCTCCTGCCTGACGCAAAGCGATCATACCGAGAAGAGATAACGCAATCAACAAACCCTTCCGCGGCCGCGAGGGTGTTCTCTCTCTCCTCTCTCCTATTCACTCTCTCCTTTTTTCTGATCTCTCTCACCGCCTGCTCTGCTGCCCAACCGCAGCCGCTCATCTTTGGCGAGCCGGTCTGGGAAGACGGCGAGACCAGCGCCTATCGCGTGACCAACCGCGAAGGCCGCATCGTCGGTACCGCCTCCTTCCAGGTCGGTAAGCTGCCGCAGGATGGCGGCTGGACGCTAACCCGCGAAATCAACGACGCCGGCGTAACCGAGCTGGCCGCGATCGAGATGCAGCCGGTCGGCTACCGCCCCGTCCACAGCTATCTCGTCCGTACCTTCGGCGGCGTCAAGGAAGTTGTGGAAGCAGAAATCGAGGGCGCGCTGGTGGACATTTCGCTGACCAATCGCCGGGGCGCAACCGTGTACCAGCGCGTCCAGGTGACTTCGGATATACGCGACGAGCGCACACTGCTGCTGATCATGCGCGCGCTTCCGCTGGCGCAGGGCTACGCCACCCGCATCAACAGTTTCCTGCCGGTCGCCGGCAAAATGGAACGGGTGGCTTTACAAGTGCGCCGCAGCGAGAGCGTCACCGTCCCGGCCGGCCCCTTCGATACCTGGGTCGTCGAGCTGAAGTCCAACGACCGCACCACCAAAGCGTGGGTGGCGCAGACCGCCCCCTTCCCCGTCGTGAAGTTCATCGACGGACGTTCCCAGGCCACCTTTGAGTTGACCGGTTTCGAGTAGTCGGATGAGTGACAAGGAAGCGTACCAATGGGCATGAAAATCGATCGCTTTACGTTGGGCATTATTATCGGAGTGCTGCTCTTGGTCGTCGGCGCTGTCATCACGATAGCGTTCTCCGGCGGCCGCGGCTGGCAGAGCGCCGACTATCTCAACGAGGACACCCCGGAGGCAGTGGTCCACGACGCCTTCCTGGCCACCGTGCGCAATGAGCCGGACATCGCGATGAGCCACTACTCTCGCGAAGTAGTCGAAGATGAAGACAACATACGTTTCCGCGAGCGATTTAACTATTACGACTCCAGCCGCTCCGCGCGGCGGCTGCGCATCCTGGATGTGGACATGAGCGAAGAGGGCGACAAGGCATATGTCACCGTGGCGATCGACAACTACCACCAGGGCGGCCTGTTTGACAGCGGCACATCAACCTACCGGCGCACAGTTCCCCTGGTGCGAGAGGATGACGCCTGGAAGATCGACACCGACGACATCCTCCATTGAGGCCAAACGCCGAGGTGTGAGCGAACAAGGGGCAGGACTGAGTGAACCCTTCACTCTCTTCTCTCCTGCAGTTCCTCTCTCCTCGCTTGTGAGAGCGTGAACAATGACTGAACAGACACTCACAGAAACAACAAGGTTGGCGATGATTCGCCGCCTCTATCTCTATCTCATCGCCTTCATCAGTCTGATCGCCGGGCTTGCTGCCGCCTACGACCTGATCGATGTTCTGGTCCAGCAGTGGATCACCGACGAAAGGATTCTGGGCGTCTACGCCGCCGCCACAGTGCAAAGAGCCATCGCTCGTCCCGGCGGGTTCCTCATCGTCAGCGCGCCCATCTTTCTCATCCACTGGCGCTATATCCGCCGCCTGGTTACGCAACCGGGCGAATCGCGCGCGGGCTTACGCAAGCTGTTTCTCTACGCAACGCTGGCTACCACGGCATTTGTCAGCGCCCGCTCCCTCTACCACATCATCGAAGGCAGCCTCGAACTCATCCTCGGCGCCGCGCCCGCGGAAGAAGAACTGAGACCGGGCCGGTGGGTGGCATATTTTTTCCACGCCGGCGTCCACATAACACTTTCCATGTTTTTCGCCCGCCTGCTCCAGCGGGACGGCGACCTGGGCGCCGAGTCTGGCTGGGCCGGCACCTGGCGGCGCCTCTTCCAACTGATTGCCGGCCTCGTAGGGCTTGGCCTCCTGCTTACCGGCGCCGCCGACGCCCTCAACCTCGTCTGGCGCATCATTCTCGAGCCGTTCGGCGAAGCCAGCCTGGAGACTGTTGGCACAGGCTGGCGGCAGCGCGGCTTCGCCGGTTCATTGGCCGCCGTTCTTGTCGGCGGACTGGCCTGGCGGCTGAACACACTCTACTGGAATGGTCTGATGACCGCCCGGCCCGAGGAAGGCCGCCTCGCTCTGCGCCGCCTCTATCTCTATGGCGCCACAGTTCTGGCGGCCGCGATTACCCTGGTGCCTTTGGCGATGTTGTTGCGACTAGGGGTCCTCTATCTTTTCGGCGGAGTCGATATCGGGGATATCGATATCGATGATCTAACCACGCCCCTCGGCCTGCTGCCGGTCGGCGTGCTCGCCTGGCGCTGGCACTGGCTGCAGGTGTCCGCCGAGGCGCAACGCTACGGCGAATCACGCGAGAGCGAGTTCGTGCGGCGTCTCTACTACTACGCCGTCGCCGCCACCGGCCTGCTTCTGCTGTGGATCGGGCTGGTCGATCTGCTGCGGGGATTGCTGGACCTGGCCATCATCGGCGGAGCTTCGGCTGAGGAAGGCTTTCGCGCCCACCAGCTCGCCTCGGGGGTGAGCCTCATCGCTGTCGGCGCGCCGGTCTGGTCGCTGCACTGGCGCACCGCCCAGCGCGTCGCCGAGCAGGACAATGATTCCGGCCGCGAGGAGCGCGCATCCTGGCCCCGCCGCGTCTACCTGTACGGCATCGCCCTGGTGGGCGCGCTCCTGATCCTGTTCGAGCTGGCGCAGGTCGTCTACCGCCTGCTCCTCTGGGCCTTGGGCGACCCCAACGCCGACTTCTTCGCCGCCGAAACATTGGACGGGCTCGTGCGCGCCGTCACCGCCGCCGCCTTCTGGGCGGTCCACCTCCTCGCCATCCGCAATGACACCAGCATGGTCGACGAGGAGGCCGAAGCAGCCGCGCGAGAAAGCGAACAAAATGAACGCCGCCGCGAGGAATTGGTAGCCCGCATCGAAGGCTTAGAGACGGAGTTGGCCGAACTCCGCACCGAACTTGACGCGTTGGAGGATGAAGAGCAAGAAGTGGAGGATGAGGAGCAAGGAGAAAGTGAAGAGGAGCAGGAAGAAAATGAAGAGGAGTGAGTATCACGCTGCGCGTGTCAAGGCGGTTACTGAATTCGCTCTCTTTGGTCTTGGCGCGGGCAGCTTCAGCCGTGGCGCCGAGCAACTGCAGCCGATATCGATGAAACGGCGGGCCTGCGACAGGTGGATTCTACTGAATTAAGTCCTGATCGGATACAGAGGATGCCAAATCGCTTCAGTTGGATGGTCAGGGTCCGCAGGCTTCCCTGCACGGTCCCCCTGCGCATAAATTCACGCGTAAGGCCCGGCGTATCAGACCGCCGCAGGCACTGTTCTCGCGTGTGTGAGGTCCGCGCTGGTTACAGGACGCGCCTGTGACGGCAGCACTGTGGCGATCGCCGCAGTCTCGCCATCCAAGGACATGAACTCCACAACAAAGGCTTCTTCATTGGGATGGATGTGGATGATGGCGCCGACATCGCCTGGCTTCAGTTCTTCCTCCTCGTCACCGACGACATCGGCTGTGAGCACGATCTGCTCATGTTCCTTGAACACCTCTCACCTCCTGCGCGGGTGCGCTGTAATGAACCTGGGATAGTCGTGCCCAAGGTCGATTTGCCACACGGTCCTGACCCACGGGTTGCGCCCGTCAGGTGTCTCTATCGCTCCGTCTATGTGATAGCGTGGACCATATGGGGTCTCCACAACCCGGGTGACCTCATAGGATGCCGCCTGACGTCTCAATGCGTCTGAAAATTCCTCCCAGCGATCTGTGCTGAACCCAAACCTTAAAAAGAAGTTCGCCTTGGCTCTGCCACGCGGATTGACAGACGACAGCAGGTAGTTCGTAATCTTCGGGCGGTCGATCCACGCCAGATGTGCATTAGGAAGCCTCAATCACTGTCCTCTCATCAGGTCGCCTTCCGGATCCCATTGCTTGGGAGACAACTCGAATCGGCGCCTGTTTCGTAACGACCCAGAAATACGGTCCGAATCAAACTCGATGATGTGCCAGCCGGTATTGAAGTATTGTTTAGGAGTATTTTACCATTAATCGCACGAATCGGGTCGATATGCCAGGATTCCGTCAGGGGGAGCCTGGTTCTGGCACTCTTCTGAGTGAGAGAAGGCTCTTTGGTGATTGGTGTGTTCCGGGAAGATGTTGAGAGTGGTATTGTGGCTGCTGCATCCCTCTGGATGCACCTTGCTTTGGCCTCTTCGGGGTACCAAACTAAGCCAGATTGGATGGGGTTCGCTCGCGGCACTCTTTTATACCGAGAAGACGTTACGTGGAATCTCTTGTAGGAGATAGCTCAATCAACCCGCAGCTTCGGCGATGAGTCGCCTTAAGTCAGAGCTGACATTTTCGGTAAGACTGCGGGGTCTTGCAAGCACCTTTTTGCACTACTGCAACAGGCGATATGTGGCCGGGTCGTCACACAAGGTCGCCTTGGGAAACGAATGCTGCAGGGAATCCAGTCTGCTGGAACAGCCCTGACTTCGGCTCAGCTCCCTACCCGGCGCCTGTCGCTAGATCGAGAAGTTTCAGCGTCGTCCTCCAGTTTCGTGACGTACTGGTCGTAGACAGTCTGGAGTCGAAATAGCTGTTCGTCAGCTTGCTGCGCGCAACACCATTCGGGCAGTGCAGATAGATTTCACCACCCATCACCGCGAATTCGTCGCCCGGCGAGCGCTCCGGGTCCAGCGCTTCAACGCTGGCGCTGTCGGGCAGCTCCGCCAAAAACATGACGTGCAATTTATCCGTCTCCGCACCGGCATCCAGGAAGGGATTTGCCCGCACGATCTCCTGGAACTCCCGCGCCGTCCGCGTAACCACGGGAACCCGATAGCCGAAGTGCTCCAAGATCGACGCACTGATAACAGATGCGATCTCTTCTCCCCCTGTAGGCCCCGCTCGAAATACCACATTCCCACTCTGAATATAAGTCCGAACGTCCTCGCAACCCGCATCCACGAACAATGCAGCCAGTTCCTTCATCGGCAGCCTGTTCTTACCGCCGACATTTATCCCGCGCAGCAGCGCAACATTGACACCTGTCGCGATGCTACTGTTCTTAGTGGTCATGTTGGCTTTGTCCCCTGTCGACTCCGACGATTATCACTCTAATAAAGGAAGGCATCCCAATCCAACGGTACCACCGTGATCTTCTGGGCGCCAAACCGCGCCGTGTCGCCAACAGCCTGATCGAAGCGCCCCTCCGTCTCACCCCGCGATTATGTGCGACCACCGCGTATCCTGACGTATACTCAGGTAGATCGCAGATCGACCGCGTGCCCAACGCCCCCCAACGGAGACACGAACCATGCAGCAATCCCCCACCTATGTCGTACACATCGAACAGGCGCAGGAGCATCTAGAAAGCCTCCTACGCGATCATCAGGCCGAAGACCCCTTCGCACCCGTCACCGTCGTCGTGCCAACACCATATGCAGGGCTCCACCTGCGCCGCGATATCGGCAGGCGCGGCCTCGTCAACGTGCGTTTCATGCCCCTCGCTCGCGTCGCCGAACTGCTCGGGGCATCCAGCCTGGCCGCCGCCGGCCAGCGCCCGCTCAAGCCCGCCATCGAATTCGCCGCCGTCCGCCGCGCCGCCAAGGAGGCCGCAGGCGAACTCAAACCCTTTCGCGCCCATCCCTCCTTCCACGCCAGCCTGCGCTCCACCTTCCAGGACCTGCGCAGCGCCGCTCCCGCCGCCCTCGACGCGCTCGCAAAACGCGGGGGCATGTCCGCCGAAATCGCCCGGCTCTACGCACGCTACTGCGACCACACCGAGGCACACTACGACCGTGAAGCGCTCGCCGAAGCCGCCGCCGCTGCTGTACGTTCCGGTCGCGCCGCCACCGCCCTCACCGCGCTCGGCCCCATCATCGCCTACCTGCCGCGCACCCCAACGCCCGCCGAGCAACGCCTGTTCGACGCCCTCAGCGCCGCATGGCAGTGCGCGACGATCCTGGCCGCCACCGGCGATGCCGAGGCCGACGAAATCCTGCCCAACGCCGCCGCCCTGCCTGCCTCCTCGCCGCCGCCCCCGCGTCCTGACCGCCTGCTCGTCGCCCCCGACACCGGCGAAGAGGTGCGCAGCATCGTCAGGTCGATCGCAGCCGCCGCGCACGCCGGCGCGCCCTTCCACCGCATCGCGATATTCTACTGGCAGCGCGAACCCTATGCCGCGCTTATCGCCGAGCAACTGTCCGAGGCCCACATCCCCATCGCCGGCCCGTCAACCGGACTGCTTGCCGCGACCCCGGTCGGGCGCACCCTCAAAGGCCTCGTCGATCTCGCCGGCAGCAACCTGCCCAGAGAAGACGTCATGCGCTGGCTCACCTCCTGTCCGGTCAAGACCCAATCCGCCGGGTTCAGCCCCTCGCGCTGGGACGCTATCTCCCGCGAAGCAGGCGTCGTTGCCGGAATCGAACAGTGGCGCGACCGCCTGAGACACTATGCCGCCAGCCAGCAGCGCGCGGCCGCAAGCCACAGCGAGGATCTGTCCGAAGGCGAGCAAACGAAGTTGGAGCAGACCGCCGCAGAAGCACGGGCTTTGCGGGACTTTATGCTCAGGCTGCATGAATCCCTCAAGCGCTTAGATGACGGCCAAAGATGGGGGGTGTTCGCCAAATGGACCGAAGATCTCCTGGACCAATACCTTGACGAAAGTTCGCTCCCACCTGCCGAGCAAGTTAACCGTGAGACCCTACTGACCAGGCTGCAGGAGCTGGCGATTCTCGACGAAATGGAGGACGAAGCCGGCCTGGACGCCTTTCGGGCTGCCCTCGACCAGGCCCTCAGTCGGCCCGCCGCAAGAGCGGGCGCGCTGGGCGAAGGCCTTTTCGTCGGCTCCGTCCGGCTCGCCGCCGGACTGCGCTTCGATAGGGTATACCTCGTGGGCATGGTCGAGGGCCGCGTGCCCGCCCGCCGCCCCGACGACCCCCTGCTGCCGCAGCGCGAACGCGAACAAGCGGGACTGCCGCCTCCCTCCACCGCCGCCGAACGCTATGACTACCTCGCCGCCATCGCCGCCGGACGCACCCGCGTGCTCACCTTCGCCCGCGGCAACAACATCGCCCAGCGCGAACAACACCCCTCCCGCTGGTTTCTCGAACAGGCTTCCCGCCTGTACGGCGCGCCCGTCCATCCCACGATGCTCTCCAGTTCGCGTGACCTCGCCTCCCTGCGAGAACAGCCCTGGTTTGACGAGGTAGTTTCAGCCCAGCATGGCATCGACTCCGTCTCAACATCGCAGCCCGCCGACCTTCACGACTACGACCTCCACCGCCTGTCCCAGTGGCGGCAGCTCGGCAATCCAATCGGCGCCCATCATCTCGCCCAGTCCGTAGCCGTCCTGTCCCGCGCCCTGCAAATGCAGCGGGCCAGAAACGCAGCGCCGTTGACCCACTGGGACGGAGACCTCACTTCGGCCATCTCTCCAACCGGCCGCATCGGCCTTTCCAACCGTGAATTCTTCTCGCCAACGCGGCTGCAGACCTGGGCAACCTGCCCCTTCCGCTACTTCCTCTCCAACGTGCTCGGCATCGCCGCGCCCGAGCAACCGGAGGATCTGGCCACCATTTCGGCCCTGGAGCGGGGCTCGCTGCTGCACGCGATCCTGGAACGCTTCATCAAAGAAGCGCAGGAGCAGGGCACCGTCCCGCCGCCCGACCAACCCTGGACCGACGACCACCGCCGCCAACTCTTCAGGATAGCCGAAGAGGAGTTCCAGAAGGCCGAGCAGCGCGGCGTCACCGGCAAACCGCTCCTCTGGGCGCTGGCCAAAGGCGAAATGCGCAGCGACCTGGAAAGATTTCTCAAGGAAGACGCCAAACTTCGTAAAAGGCACGGCGTATCACCCCACGCCATTGAGAACGCCTTCGGATTCTCCAGGAACGAAAATCAGTCGCCGCTCGATTCCGTCAAGTGGTCGAGCCCCAAGACCGGAACGCTCCGCTTTCGGGGCTTTATCGACCGCATCGACCTCTCACTGTCCGGCGACACCGCCCTCGTTCTCGACTACAAGACCGGCGGGACGAGCAGTTACGCAAACATGAACAAAGACCCCGTCCAGCGCGGCAAACTCCTCCAGCTGCCCGTGTACGGTCTTGCCGCCCGTCAGCTGCTCGGCGACGGGGTCGACATAGAGGTCGCCTACTGGTTCGTGACCGAGAAGGGCAACTTCAAGACCCGCCCCCCCAAACCGCCGCCTCTCGACAAGATGCTCGACGCTTTCGCCCCCGTCGTCGGCACCATCACCGACGGCATCGGCGCCGGCCTCTTCCCCGCCAATCCGGGCAAGGACGGCGGCAACTGCCGCTATTGCGAATTCAGGAACCTCTGCCCCACCCGCCGCGAGCGGCACTGGCAGCGCAAAAGCAACGATCCACGCCTGTCCGCCTACGTAGCCATGGCCGAAGAGGAGGCAAGCCGATGAGCACCCTCTCCGACCAGCCGGCACGCGATGCAATCCTCGAACGCCTCGACGAAAACATGGTCGTCGTGGCTGGCGCCGGCACCGGCAAAACACGCAGCCTCGTCGATCGCGTCATCGCCCTCATCAAGACCGGACGGGCGCAGTTGGGCGGCATCGCCGCGATTACATTCACCGAGTCGGCCGCTGCCGAACTGCGCACCCGCATCGCTGAGAGCCTCGAAAAGGCCGCTGATAACCAAGACCTGCCCCAGACCCAGCGGGAACTGTGCAAGCAGGCCCTGCAAGAGCTGGACCAGGCCTCCATTCAGACCCTGCACAGCTTCGCCGGTAGCCTCCTGGGCGAGCGTCCCCTCGCCGCCGGTCTGCCGCCGGGGTTCACCATCCGCGACGAGATCGAGGCCGAGATCGCATTCGAAAACCGCTGGGAAGAGTGGCTCGATACCACCCTTGACGACCCCGAGGCGCAGCAGGCGCTCGGCCCTGCCCTGAACGCAGGCTTGACCCTCGGCCACTTGCGCACGATCGCCGACAGTTTCCACAGAAACCACGACCTGCTCGCCCGCGCCTCCTTTGCTGCGCCCCACGCACAGGACACTGATAGCGAGCAGGCATCGGAGCTACCCCCCGTGCTCGAACTCCTGCAGCGCTTTACGCTCGACTACGCTGCCGCCCGCAAATCCGCCGGCCAAGTCGAGTTCCTCGACATGCTCGTCCTCGCCCGCAATCTGCTCCGGGACAATCTCTCCGCACGCGATCACTTTCGAGACCGCTACACCCACCTGCTCATCGATGAAGTGCAGGACACCGACCCGCTGCAGGCCGAAATCGCCATGTTCCTGGCCGAAGTGACGCCCGGTCGCATCAATCCCGGCGACCGCCCCCGGGACTGGCGGGAAGTGAAACCGGCTGACGGCAAGCTCTTCATCGTCGGCGACCCCAAACAGTCGATCTACCGCTTCCGCCGCGCCGACATTCAACAGGTCGAACAGATGCGAGCGTCGGTCGGCGGAACCAGCGTGCTGCTCCAACAGAACTTCCGCTCCCAACCGCCTGTCATCGACTGGGTAAACCATGTATTCAACCAGTGGATGCAGGGCGAAGCCCAGGCCGACTATGCCCCCCTCGTTGCCGTCGCGCAGGAAGGCGAGTCTCCCCCGGTCCGCCACATGGGCGGCGAAATCGAAGGCAATATGGGAGTCGTGCGCCGCCGCGAGGCCGAAGCCATCGCCACGGCCGTCCGCACGGCGATCGATGAGGGCTGGCAGGTGCGTTCGGAGGAGGAAGACGGCGCGCTCCGACCCGCCGCCTATGAAGACATCTGCGTTCTGATGCCGCGCCGCACAGGCTTCGATGCACTTGAGATCGCGTTCGAAGACGCCGGCATCCCCTACCGGCTCGAAAGCGCCTCCCTCATCTACAACACGCAGGAGGCGCGTGACCTGCTCAACTGTCTCGCCGCCATCGACGACCCCACCGACCCTGTCTCAGTCGTAGCCGCGCTGCGCTCGCCGGCCTTCGCCTGCTCCGACGCCGACCTGCTCACTTTCGTCGACAAGGGCGGCCAGTTCGACTACCTTGCAGCAGACAACCCCCCGCCGGGATGCGTCGCCGACGCGCTGGCGGTCCTGGCAGAATTTCACGAACGCCGCAAATGGATCGCCCCGGCCGCGCTCATCGAGCAGTTCGTGCGTGCGCGGCGGCTCCGGGAACTGGCCCTGGACGAGTGGCAGTGGCGCGGCCGCTGGACGCGTTACGGCTTTCTCATCGACCGCGCCCGCGCCTTCGCCGCCACAGGCGAGGCCTCCCTGCGCGCCTTTCTCGCCTGGGCGCACCGCCAGCGCGAAGAACAGGCAAGAGCGCGCGAAACTGTCGTCCGCGAATCCGATGCCGGTGCGGTCAGCGTGATGACCGTCCACGCCGCCAAAGGGCTAGAGTTCCCCATCGTTCTCCTTGCCGGGCTGAACGCGGCAAGAAGTCCCAATCTCGATTCCGTGCTGTTCGATCGCAAGCGCGGCCGCATCGAGGTCAAAGCCTCCCTGCAGACGGCCGGATACGAGGAGTTGGCAGACTTCGAAAAGGAGCGAGGGGAAGAGGAACGCGTGCGGCTAAACTACGTTGCCGCCACCCGTGCGCGCGATCACCTCATCGTCAGCCTCTACCGCAACAAGAGCGGCAGTAAATCAGCCGCCGCCCGCATCGAAGAGTATATGCAGGGGGCCGACCATCTCTGGCAGCGATTCGATCCACCGCCCGCCGCTGCACCGCGCGCCCCGGTTTCCGCCGGCGAAGAGGCCGCCGCCGCCGATGACACCCCCGAAACGCGCCACCACTGGCAACAACAGAGGAACGAGCTCTTCGCGGTCCGCAGTCGCCCCATCTCCGCGGCCGCTACCCGTCTCGCCCAGGAAGCGAAAGAGGAACAGGATGTCCCCGACGAACCCTGGCGCCGCGGCCGCGCCGGCACCAACATCGGCCGCGCCGTTCACGCCGTGCTGCAGGTTGTCGATCTGAGCACGGGCAGCGACCTCAACGACATCGCGCAAGCGCAAGCCGCGGCCGAAGGCGTGCCCGCGCAAGCGGATGCAATTGCGCGTCTCGTGCGCGGCGCGTTAGACAGCTCCATCGTGCAGCGCGCGCTGGCATCGGCGCGCTGGTGGCGCGAGACGCCGGTGGCAGGCCCTGTCGGCGACGGCATCGTTGAAGGGTTCATCGACCTGCTATTCGAGGAAGAAGACGGCTTCGTGATCGTAGATTACAAGACCGATACCGTCCGTTCCGAAGACGCGATCGAACGGGCGATGGGACGGTACCGTCTGCAGGGTGGGGTGTACGCGCTCGCTCTGAACAAAGCCGCCGGTGTCAACGTGAAGGAGGTATCCTTCCTTTTCCTCCAACCCAGTCGCGTCATCACCATTGACGACCTCCCGCGCGCGCAGGAGGAAGCCGAAAAAGCGGCGCTCGACTTCCTCACAGCCGCCACAGCCCGAGAGCCGGCTTGAGCCGGCATGGTAGCTCTCTGGCCCTGGGACACTGTGACCCTACCCGTAGGAACTGAGTAGACCAGCTAAGTCACATAAGGGGCCGCTCAAGCCGACGGTCTCGCTTTTGTCGAAGAGACCAAAACGTTTTCCAGGCATCTATAACGCTCAGCCGCTGTCATTCCGACGAAGACAACTCTTGGCATCCGAGATATTCGCTTCCGTTCCCTAAGTCATATACATCGAAAATGAGCCTCGAGTCGGGCGTTATGCCGGGGATGTCCCCAATCAGCGTGATTGTATCGGCACTGGGAGAAACGACAATCGCCGCTTCACCCATCCTTCTGAAACCGTCTTCAATTCTTCTCGAGGTCTTGACTTCCACTTTGCTACCAATGGCCGCACGGGTACTGCTGTCTCTGTTCTCTGGAAGGACAGTATGGGTGGCGGACATCTCGTAGTCCAACCCCAATTGACCGCTCTCCTTACCGGGGTCTACGTCAATCGACACCGTCCAACCATACTCGTACACTCTTTCGCCTACACCTTCTCTGTCGAACACGAGCTCTTCCGGCACGTCCCGCAACTGGAAGATGACAGCAAGTGTTTCACCGGACAGAGCCGTGCTTACGCCGATCAGGTCAACGTGGGCCGGCAGTTCGTCAGATACTTCGTCGGCTATGGTCTGGAGCGGCTTGATCATGGCCTCGTCCGCGCCGCAAGGGCCAGGAAACAACATCACATTCATGGGAAGGTGGCATTCCAGTTCGTCTTGGCCTCTCAAGGTGTCGCCTGCAACGAATACGAGTCTAGATTCCGCAGTGATTCCAGGTATGGTTCCGAACAGAGTAATCGTGTCAACTTCGGCCGAGGCAACATAGCTTGATGATTCCCCGAAAGTAGAAAAACTTCTGGGGCCAATTCTCCAAACGCCGGACGCAAGTCCGTTTGAGACTGGGGCTACATGGTTTTCCCTGCTTTCTGACAGGAAAGCAACATGAAATGCCGACAGCAGATATTCGTAGCCTCCGCCAAAGCCGGTATTCCGGTCATTGTCAACATCGATAATCACCTCCCACCTGTACTCCATGAAGCTTTTTTGGGTACCTGTTCTGTTGAGAGTCAGGGTCTCGGGAAGATCTCGCAGATGGAATACCACTGTCAGCTTCTCGCCCGACAATGATGTGTTGATACTGGTGATGTCAATGTGGGCGTTGTCGGCCTCTACAGACTCGTCGGAATCGGCAAGACTCCGTTCCAGCACATCCAAAGTGTCGTCGGTCGCGGAATCACCCGGGTTAAAGGGTTCAACGGAACCGCACATATTGGACGTATCTTCCCAGAAAGCCGACGCGAGACATCCAACTGTATCGGACCCATACAAATAGTCGTAGACCCCGAAAGTAAGTCGCGATTCTGGCGTGATTCCATGAACGGCCCCGCTGAGAGTAACTGTGTTGGCTTCGGCAGACGCCTCCAGAGTGGCGCTGCCCAAAAACAGCCCTCTGATGTCGCCATCTGTTGCCAGTACCCAGCCCGCGCCTTCCGCCTCATTCTCGATCGACTGTGTGCTATTGGTCCCAACTTCGGATGAGGACGCGAAGTGGAAGGCCGAAAGCGCAAAGTCGGCCCCCTCAATGCCGGTCTCTTGGTCACCGTCCACGTCGACCGATACCTGCCATATATACTCCATCTGCCCTTCCGCCACGCCGGTTCGATTGAAAGTGAGTCTGTCCGGCAGGTCCCGCAGATGGAATACGACCGTCAGAATACCATCGCGCAAATAGGTATCGACTTCAGTTATGTCGATGTGCGCCGGCAGCGAATTCGAGATTTCGTCAATCGCGGTTTGGCCGGGCAGGATGGCACTCGGGCCGGATTCGCAGCCGCCGAGTGTCACACGCTCGCCAAAAGCAGGAAAGCATCCCACCTGATCGGAACCACCCAGCGCATCAGTGCTCTTGAATGCAAGCCTCACTTCAGGTTTGAGCCTTGGTACGCCCCCCGTAATCGTGATCGTGTCCGCTTCGGCAGACAGTTCGACCTTGGCATCCAGAACCGGTTTCGGTCCGTCAATGCCCAGCGCCCAGGTGCTTGCCTTCAACTCGGCCCCACTGTCTTCCTCGGACACAGTATGATAGGCCGACAGGAGGTATTCAAAACCTCCCATAAAACCGGTTCCCGGGTCGGCGTCCACGTCCACCCACACCTCCCAGCTGTACTCGATCGAGCCAGACGCCGTGCCCGGTCTGTTGAAAGTCAGGGTCTCGGGAATGTCTCTCAGTTGGAAGACGGCAGTCAGTATCTTCCCCCCTGAAATCGATGTGCTGACTTCAGCAATGTCCGCATGGGCGGCCAGTTCATCGGAGAGGTCGTCGGTTACAGTAACACCCGGCCTAATCGGGTTGGCAGCATCACAGCTGCCGGCCGCACTGTCCGCGGTCGAGCCTTGCTGGGCAACTGCGCTTCCTGGCGTCAGAGCCACCAGCAACAAGAGTAGAAAGATGGGGGCGAGACTCTTCGTCGTCATTGACAGATCTCCTGGGTGATGGACTGGTCGAAGTCCCGACTGATACGGTCAAGAAAGACGCAATGTGTATGGGCTTTCCATTAGCGCCTTTAGTCTTCTACGATGTTCTGAATCAGTTGCTCTAGTTCGGCAATTAGCTCGTTGTCGCCAGACTCCTGCGCCAATTCTTTAGCAGTCTTCAAGTCGCTGACGGCACCCTGGCGCTGACCAAGTATGCTTCTGGCATGGCCCCGCTTGTGGTGAGCGCCGACGCTATCAGGCTGCAGTATGATGACTTCCGCAGCACCCGTCGGCTGTCATTCCGACGATGGCAACTCTCGACATTCGACATGTTCGTTCCCGTTCAGTGAATCAAACGCGCTGAAGATGAGCCTTGAGTCGGGCGTTATGTCGGGGATGTCCCCAACCAGCGTGATTGTATCGGCATAGGGAGAAACAACGATGACCGCTTCCCCCAGCCTTCTGAAGCTGTCTTGGAATCTTCTATAGGTGTAGGCTTCCACTGTGCTCCCGATGGACGCAGTGGTACCGCTGCCTTTGGTCTCTGGAAGGACAGCATGGGTGGCAGAAATCTGGTAGTCCAACCCAAATTGGCCGGTCTCCTGACCGGGGTCCACGTCAATCAACACATTCCAGCTGTACTCGTGCAATCCTTCCCATACGCCTTCTCTGTCGAACACGAGCGTTTCCGGCACGTCCCTGTGATGGAATACGACGGCAAGTGTTTCACCAGACAGAGCCGTACTTACGCCGATAATATCAACGTGTGCCGGCAGTTCGTCAGAGACACCGTCGGTTATGGACTGGAGCGGCTTGATCATAGCCTCGCCCGTGTCGCAAGGGGCTGGAAACAGTATCAGACTCACAGGAAGGTGACATTCCAATTGGTCTTCGCCTCTCAGCGCGTCGTTCGTAACGAAGACGAGACGCGATTCCGCAGTGATTCCAGGTATGTTTCCAATCAGGGTAACTGTGTCAGCCTAGGCGGAGGCAATATGGCTCGCTTCCTCGAAAGTCATCATCTTTCTGGCGCTAACTCTCCATACGTCTGACCTAAGTCCGTATGAGATTGGGGTCAAGTGGTTTTCCTTGCCATCCAGCCCGAAAACAATATGATAGGCCGACAGCAGGTATTCGTAGCCTCCGCCAAAGCCGGTATTCCTGTCATTGTCAACATCGATATTCACCTCCCAACTGTACTCCATCAAGCCATTCCGAGTACCTGTTCTGTTGAGAGTCAGGGTCTCGGGAAGGTCTCGCAGATGGAATACCACGGTCAGCTTCTCGCCCGACAAGGATGAGTCGATACCGGTGATGTCAATGTGGGCGTTGTCGTCATCTACAGACCTGTCGGAACTGGCAAGACTCCTTTCCTGCACATCCGAAACTTCGTCGGTCACGGAATCGCCCGGGGTAAAGGTTTCCACGGAACTGCACGTAGGGGCCGCATCCTCCCAGAAAGCCGACGCGAGACATCCAACTGTATCGGACCCATTCATATAGTCGTAGACCCCGAATGTGAGTCGCGACTGCGGCGTGATTCCATGAACGGCCCCGCTGAGAGTAACTGTGTTGGCTTCGGCAGACGCTTCCAGAGTGGCGCTACCGATAAACAGACCTCTGATGTCGCCATCTGTCGACAGTACCCAGCCGGCGCCTTCCGTCCCACTCTCGATCGACTGCGTGCTATTGGTTCCAACGTTTGATGAGAGCGCGAAGTGGTAGCCCAAGAGCGCAAAGTCGGCCCCCTCAATGCCGGTCTCTTCGTCACCGTCCACGTCGACCGATACTTGCCATATATACTCCATCTGCCCTCCGGTCACGCCGGTTCGATTGAAAGTGAGCCTGTCAGGCAGGTCCCGCAAATGGAATACAACGGTCAGAATATCATCGCGCAAATGGGTATCGACTTCAGTTATGTCGATGTGCGGCGGCAACGAATGGGAGATTTCGTCTACCGCGGTTTGGCCGGGCAGGATGGCACTCGGGCCGGATTCGCAGCCGCCGAGGGTCACACGCTCGCCGAAGACAGGAAAGCATCCTACTTGATCGGAACCACCCAGCGCATCAGTGCTCTTGAATGCAAGCCTCGCTTCAGGCGTGAGCCTCAGTACGCCGCCGGTAATAGTTATCGTGTCCGCTTCAGGAGACAGTTCAACTTTGGCATTCAGGACGGGTTTCGGTCCGTCGATGCCCAGGGACCAAGTGCTTGCCTTCAATTCGCCCTCGATCTCAACAGCCTGATTGCCGTCGCTGTCTTCCTCGGACACAGTATAATAGGCCGACAGGAGGTATTCGAATCCTCCCATAAATCCGGTTCCCTGGTCGCCGTCCAGGTCCAGCCACACTTCCCAACTGTACTCGATCGAGCCTGGTGCAACGCCGGGTCTATCGAATGTCAGGGTCTGGGGAAGGTCTCTCAGGTGGAAGACGGCAGTCAGTATCTTCCCCCCTGAAATTGAGGTGCTGACCTTGGCAATGTCCGCATGGGCCGCCAGTTCGTCGGAGAGGTCGTCGGTTACAGTAACACCCGGCGTAATTGGGTTGGCAGCATCACAGCTGCCGGCCGCACTGTCCGCGGTCGAGCCCTGCTGAGCAACTGCGCTTCCTGGCGCCAGAGCCACCAGCAACAAGAGTAGAAAGACGGGGGTAAGGCTCGTGATCTTCATGGACGGCTCTCCAGAGTATCTGATCGGTCAAAATCACGGATGATGCGGTCAAGAAGAACAGAATGTGTATAGGGTGTTCCTTGACCACCTATGGTCTTGTTCGATTTGCTGGATCAGTTGTTCAAGTTCGGCTACTTTAGTATGTCCCAAATGAGATTAAGAGCCTTCGAATACCCGGCGCTGTCCTGTTCATAGTTTCGCTCCCTGGCGAACCAGAAGTGGACAAAGAACGTGGCTGTTTACTTCTACGTAACAGTCTACGCGCATCCCGCAGCGTATGTCTCGCTCAAATATATCTCTTTCGGGACTTCGAACTCCCGAAACTGGTACATTGTCTGAAATGCTCTCTTTAATGGCGCGGAGCGTCAAATGACCAAAATCGGAGGCAATCCACAATGAGTGCGAGTTTCTGACTACCTCTGGGCAACAACACCGAACTGCGTGACTTGCCGGACTGGTCACACCCAAAATCCGGACCGCACCCCGAAAGCCGGCAGAGCGAGCGAGACGCCTGCGATCCCAGGTGCAGCCCGTGTGAGCAACCCTGGTCGCAAACTGAATTCAAATAAGAAGAGGGTAACGGCTGATCTTCGCGGCCCTAATTCGCGTCCATGATCTCCGCGACGGGCAACGCAAGTTCAGGCAAAAGGGAAGATGTAACGACATCGCCGCGACCGAAGTGATCGCCTTCGGAGTAGACGTCGCCGGATAGGGACAAAACCGTAACTGTTTCCTGTCCGGGATCCACAATCCAGTACTCCTGGATCCCCACCCGCTTATACTCGATCCGTTTCGTCACCAGGTCCCGCTCACGGTCTTCGAGACTTTGGCTGACGATTTCAATTGCGAGGTCAGCCCCATCCCAGAAGTTCTCTTGACGAAGGCTACTGTCACGGTCGCGCAGCAAGACGATATCAGGTTCGCGGTACTTTCGATCCCACAGGCGCAGGCGCAGACCGGCCGTTCGCACGACGCCGCCGATCTGTAGGGCGAATCTATTGAGAGCGATGCTTAAGTATAAGATAATCGCCTGGTATTGATCGGTCGGCGGATCGTGTACCTCCACATAGCCGCTGTCGAATTCAACGCGCCGGTTGGTATCCAGCGCCAGGTATTCCTGCTCACTCCAGCCGCCTTGATTTGAAAAAAGGGTTGCGATTTCTGAACTGTTCATGGGGAGCGGTTCCAGGGTATGCCGAAGACCTTTGCGATCCCATCTGCCTGACATCTGCAAAAGCCTGTGCGGCGGCAACCATACCAACTCGATTGAAGCACAATAGACCGGGGCTCTACCCCTCCATTTTATTCACCAAATCTGCCGCGGCGCTGTAAGGATCGGTCTCCCGCCGCTGCATCTCTTCCACCAGAACCCGACGCAAGTCCGGGGACAATGCCCGTTCCATCCGCGCCAACAGTTCGGCCTCGACGAGCGTCTGCAGCATGTGGTCAAATCGCTTTCTCTCCCCCGCCGCCAGTGCGCCGCTCTCGCCCAGCCATGCCCGGTGCCCTTCGAGCGCATCCCGCAGTTCGCCGACGCCGCCCCCGCTAACCGCCACCGTCTGCAGAACAGGAACTGCCCATCCGCCCGCCGCCTCAGTTTCGGCAGCCGCCGCGCCCGTCTCCATATGCTGCCCGTGATGGAGAATGGTCTGGGCCGCCGCGCCGCCTGTCTCCAGCATCATTTCCAGTGCCGCCACCGTACGCGCCGCGCCCTTGCGGTCCGCCTTGTTGACCGCGAAAATATTGGCGATCTCCAGCAGCCCCGCCTTGATCGCCTGCACCTCGTCGCCCATACCCGGCGCCTCCACCACCACAACCGTATCGGCCACACTGGCGATCTCGACCTCCGCCTGGCCCGCGCCTACCGTTTCGACAAGAATGCGGTCAAACCCGGCCGCGTCAAGTAGCAGCATCGCATCCGCGCTCGCTTTGGCAAGGCCGCCCATCCCCCTGCGGGTCGCCATCGACCGGATGAAAACACCGGCGTCACCGCTGTGCCCCGTCATGCGCACGCGATCCCCCAGCAGCGCGCCGCCGCTGAAGGGACTGGTCGGGTCCACCGCCAGCACGCCGACCGTCAGCCCGTTCGCCCGGTAACTCTCGACCAGCGCCGCCACCAGCGTCGATTTGCCCGCGCCCGGCGCGCCGGTGATGCCGATCAAATGCGCCTTGCCCGTGTGCATGAAGACCGCCTGCACAATGCGGGCTGCCTCCTCCGCGTCGTCCTCCACGCGGCTGATAGCGCGCGCAAGCGCGAGTCGGTCCCCCCTCAGGAGGCCATCGATCAGTTGCTGGGTGGGAACTGGTTTAGCCATTGGCAACACCGGTTGCCAGTTTCCAGTGGTTCGCGGCGAGTGGACAGCACAGGCGCTAACCACTGGTCAAAGGCGTATGCGTACCCAGCCTGTGGGCGCCTGCAAGAGCCTGGGCCGCTATCCACCGGCCACGGCAGTTTGGATGAAAGCGATGATCTCGGCCGAGGACGTCCCCGGCCCAAAGACTGCATGAACGCCGGCGGCTTTCAGTGCCGCGGCATCGGCGTCAGGAATAATGCCGCCCAACAGCACCAGTACATCCTCCTGACCCTGGGTATGCAGCAGTTCGACGACCTTGGGGCACAGCGTCATATGCGCGCCGCTGAGGATCGACAGGCCGACGACGTCCACATCTTCCTGCAAGGCAGCTTCGGCGATCATCTGGGGCGTCTGCCGAATGCCCGTGTAGATCACCTCGAATCCGGCATCGCGCAACGCCCTGGCGATCACCTTGGCGCCGCGGTCGTGGCCGTCCAGCCCCGGCTTGGCGACCAGTACCCGTATCTGACTGTGCTTCATCGAAACCCCATGCCCAAGGCTCTTGCGATTCCAGCGTGTGGGCACTGGAAAAAGGCTGAGTGAATATAGTAAATCCCGTCAGAACTATGTTAAAATACTCGCTGCGCATCGCCAAAACCGTTGTCAGTCACCCCAGTGGATAGAGAACCGTTGTCAGTAGTCAGAAACTGTATTAGCCATCGCAGTTTCGGAGGCAGTATGCTTTACCCGAGAACCGATCGTCAGCAGCAATTTATCGAAGTCGCCCGCAGCTTGCTCCCCGCGCTGCGCGTGCGGGCTGCCCAGCATGACCGCGACGGATCCTTCCCGCACGAAAACTTCGCCGACATCCGGCGGGTCGGTCTGCCGGCCCTGGTGGTCCCGCAGGAGTTCGGTGGCTGGGGTGCCAATCTGCTCGAATCGACCTTAACGATGGAGACGCTGGCGCAGGGAGACGGCAGCACCGCGCTCAGCTTTGTCATGCACGTGCAGGTGGTGGGCGGCGTTGCCGAAATTGTTGCCGGCGCCGCAGCCGATGAGGAACGCAGCAGCTGGCCCCCATCTCTCTTCGCCCAGATCTGCCGCGATGCCGTCGAACAGGGCGCGCTGATTAACTCCGTCGCCACCGAGCCCAATCTGGGCAGCCCCAGTCGCGGCGGCCTGCCGGAAACAACCGCCGAACCTGTCCAGGAGAATGGTAAAACTGTATGGCTCGTCAACGGGCTCAAAACCTTCGCCAGCCTCAGTCCGGAGATGGACTATTTCATCATTCCCGCGGCCTTGCAGGACGGCAGCGGCCACGTCGCTCGCTTCGTCATCCCGGCCGGCCCCCACTTTGAAATTATCGAAACTTGGGACGCTTTCGGGATGCGCGCCACCGGCAGCCACGATCTCAAGATCGTCAACGCCCGTGTGACCGAGGATCTGATGATCGGGCGCGGCGCGCCCAGCCCCCGCACAACCGGCAAGGCCCCGGCCAACGCCTGGTTTATTTGCACCGTTGCCGCCGTCTACCTCGGCGTAGCCCAGGCCGCCCTCGACTTTGCCACCGATTTCGCCCTCAAGCGCGTGCCCACCGCCCTCGGCAAACCGATCGCCGAACTGGAGAGCATCCAGCGCCGTCTCGGCCAGGCCGAACTGCTGCTGCTCCAGGCCAGAGCGCTCCTCTACAACACGGCCAATGACTGGGATCAACTCGTCGCACGGCGGGATGAACTCGCCCCTGCCGTGATCGCCACCAAGTACACTGTCACCAACAATGCAATCGAGGCCGTTGACCACGTCGTGCGGGTTGTCGGCGGCGCGGCCATGTCCCGCAGCATGCCATTGGAACGCTATCTGCGCGACGTCCGACCCGGTCTCTTCCACCCGCTGAACGACGACCAGGCCCTGACCATTTTCGGAAGAAACGCGTTGAAACGGATAACGGCAGAGAACAGTGGTCAGTGAACTGCGGCCAGCACACAGTGCCAGCCTCTGGTAAACCGATGACCTCTTGTCTTTGCGCTGAAATAGAAGAATCGTCCGCCAAAATTCCTTCAATTAAAAGGCCCTGACATGAGCGCAGAGTTGGACCCCCTACCAACTCGAAGCCCCGACAAGGAAAACCCGCCCCAAGCTACACCTGACGAATATGCCGCAACTGCTTTGCGGCACATGGGCCTGGGGTTTCTGCTCGGATTCCTGCTGTGCGCAATTATTGCCGGCGGTCTGATGTGGTTCCTGCGCCGGCCCGTGCCGCCCCCGATCGTGCTGCACCCTCCGCCCACCGCGGCGCCTACACCGACGCCGCTTTCCACCGCGACACCGAGCCCGCTCTTCGTTTTCGTCAGTGGCGGCGTGCACAATCCAGGCATGGTTGAACTGCCGGCGGGCGCCCGCGTCGGCGATGCCCTGGCCAAGGCGGGAGGACTGCTGGCCGATGTCGATCCGGCGCTGGTGAACCAGGCGGAGCTCGTCTTCGACGGCGCCCAGATTCATGTGCCCCTGCCGCAACCGCAGACCGGCGCCGACGCGTCAACGGCCTTGCCGGCTGCAAATCAGCCCGCGACCGGCCTTTCCGGCGAAGCGCCGCCAACCACCGCGGCCTCCTCAGGTCACGCCAATGCGCCGGCCGGCGCTCTGGTCAACATCAACACCGCCTCAACCGAGCAGCTCACCGCCCTTCCCGGCATCGGTCCCAGCAGAGCTGCCGCCATCATCGCCGGCCGCCCTTACAGCTCGGTCGAAGATTTGGAGCGGGTACCCGGCATCGGCCCCAGCACAGTCGAGACGCTCACGCCCTTGGTCACAACCGAATAGATTCAGGTTCCTGACTCTTTGTGGTTCGCGCTGCCGTCAGCTAAAAGCTGGTCTTCGCCATATCCCATAGGATGGGCAAGGCGATGCGAGGATGGAAGAGGGCGGCCGGGGGACGTATCAGATGGGCGACGTTAAAGAAAGTGAGGCAGACCTCCGGTCGATGGATGCGGTCCAGCACATGATCGAGATATCGATGCATGAAGCGATCAATCAGAGTGGAGTCACCGGCTGCCCGGCCTGCCCAGCGGAAATCATCACTGGTGGCCAGCTGCCACGGGGTTTGCAGCATCTTCGCCAGCTTCTTCTGAAAGGCCAGACCCGATGGCACAAGAGAGCCGCTCTCCAGGTTCCCCTTTCCGCCGTTTTCGCTACCCATTAGGACGTCGCTGAGGATTTCCGCCGAAAGCGCACTCACCGTCATACCCTGGGCATAGACCGGGTTGAACGCACAGACCGAGTCCCCCAGCGCGATCACACCCTGCGGCCACCGTTTCAACCTCTCATAGTGGCGCCAGTGGTTCTCGGTGCGCCGGTATCCCCCGATGCCTGTCAGCGGCTCGGCCGCGCTGATCGCCTCCCAAACCTGCGGCCCGATCAACCCGCGGGCGAACGCCTCGAAACCGGCCTCGTCGGTCGGCGGGTGATTCCCGCTATAGCCGACCAGCGTCACCACCCAGCAATTGCCTTCGACCGGCTGAACGACCGCGCCCCCACTGATATCGGGGAAGCGTGTGGCCAGCAGCACCATCTTCCAGTCTGCCCGCCAGCCATCCGGAATCTTGTACCAGCGCGTGGCGTATCCCACATCGGCGTTTACGGTCGATTCCTGCGGCGCGGCGTATCCAAGTTCTTCCAGCCAGCTGGGCAGACGCGAAGATCGTCCGCTGGCATCGACGACAAGATCGGCCTGCAGCGTTACCGTTTCATTTTCTGCGACGCAGACCGCGCCTGTTACGCGGACGTCGACCGAACCGGCCTCGCCTGCCCGCCGCTCACGCCCAGACCCCTGTTCGCGGTCGCTGCTTAGATTCACCACGCGGTGGCCGCTGCGGAACTGGATGTTGCCGCGGCGTTGAAGGCGCTCGCGCACCTTATTTTCCAGAAGGGAGCGGCTCACGCTGAAGCCGAGCAGATTCGAATCGAAACGGGGTAACCAACTATCGCCGGCCAGGGCAGCCGTATCATTCAGCCAGTTGAGCGACGGCGCGCCCAGCGCCAGCAACTCCTCCTCCATGCCGGGGAATCGTTCCCGCAGCACCTGCACGCCCCGCAGCAGAAGCACATGCACATGACGGGATTGGGGCACGCCCGGCCGGCTCGCGGCTTGCGGCAACCTCTCCCTGTCCACTGCTTGAGCGCTGGCCTGTGACGGCGAACGCCACTCGTCGTCCCGCTCAAGGACAGTGACCCGCTCGCAATGGTCGGCCAGCACGTTTGCGGCAAAAAGGCCCGCCATACCGCCGCCAATTACAATCGCAGTTCTCAACAATCCCACCGATCGCCCACTGAACCGTAAATGCCAGTGGTCAATGATCTCCGTCGGGCACGATCCCTGCCCGTGCCAACGCTCCCAGGATCTGCTGCGCAAGTTCGTCCGCGCTGTGCCGGTCCGTCTCCAGCATCATCTCCGGCTGGGGCGGCTCCTCATACGGGGCTGAAACGCCGGTGAAATTCGGAATCTCGCCGCGCTCGGCGCGCGCATACAGCCCCTTGGGATCCCGCTCCTTGCAGATCTCTACGTCGCACTTGACGTAGAGTTCCCAGAAGCTGCCCTCAGGAGCCAGTTCGCGCGCCGCCTCCCGATCCGCCGCATAGGGCGAGATAAATGTGCATAGCACGATATTGCCATGCTCAAACGCCAGCCTGGCCACCTCCGCCACCCGCCGGATATTCTCCGTGCGCGCCTCCGCGCCAAAGCCCAGATCGCTGTTCAGACCATGACGCACATTGTCCCCGTCCAGCGAGAAGGTGCGCACGCCCATATCGTACAACCTCTGTTCCAGCGCCTTCGCCACCGTCGATTTGCCCGAACCGGACAGCCCTGTGAACCAGAGCACCGCCGCCCCATGCCCATTCAACTCCTCCCGCATTGGCCGCGTGACCGCGACCGGTTCCCAAACGACATCGGAGGAGTGAGACCTGCTGAGCGAGGGCGTTACTCTCTCTTCGAGCTTCGGCACCAACTCGCTCACCCGTCGCGCCCGGTCCCGGATCATGCCGGCCGCAACCGTGTTGTTGCTATGAGGATCGATCAGAATAAAGCTGCCTGTGGCGCGGTTGATCGGATACGAATCAAAGAAAAGAGGCTCCGTGGTCACAATCTGCCCGCGGCCAATCTCATTCAGATGCAGTGTCTGCGCATCTTCCCGGTGCATCGTGTCCACGTCAATGCGGTAATTCAACTCCTGGACCGAGGCGCGTACCCGCCGCGTCGAATGCTGCAACCAGTACCACTGGCCGCTGAAGCTGTTCGCCGCCGCCGCCTGGATTTTCATCGGCTCTTCGCTCATCCAGCACAGCGTCGCGTCGATCTGGTTGGACGAGTGGGGCAGGTTGCGCACCCGCACCAGCATGTCCCCCCGGCTGACGTCGATCTCATCCTCAAGTGTGATCACAACTGCATCGCCGGTCGCGGCCCGCTCGCAGCTCTCTTCGCCGACGTGGATGCCGGCCACGCGGCTGCGGATACCGGTCGGCAGCGCCACCACCTCCTCACCCACCGCAATGCGGCCGGAAACGATCTTTCCCGCGAAACCGCGGAAGTCATGGCCACCGTTGCCATCAGCCCTGATCACATATTGGATCGGCAGACGAAAGTCTACGTTGTTGCGGCCGGCGCCAATGTTGACCGTTTCCAGATGGTGCAGCAGCGTTGTTCCGTGGTACCAGGGCATATTTTCGCTCTGGCTCACTATATTGTCGCCGTGCAGCGCGGAGATAGGAATATACACGACGTCGCGCACATTGAGCTTGGCCGCGAATGCGCGGTAGTCGGCGACGATCTCGTGGTATCGCGTCTCACTGTATCCGACCAGATCCATCTTGTTGACCGCGACTACAATGTGGGGAATCTGCAATAGGGAGGCGATGAAACTGTGCCGCTTCGACTGGGTGAGGATCCCCTTGCGGGCATCAACCAGAATGATCGCCAGCTCCGCAGTGGAGGCGCCGGTCACCATGTTACGCGTATACTGGATGTGCCCGGGCGTGTCCGCGATGATGAACTTGCGTCTGGGCGTCGCCGTGTAGCGGTAAGCAACGTCGATGGTGATGCCCTGCTCCCGCTCAGCCCGCAACCCGTCGGTAAGCAGCGCCAGGTCGACTGCTGGCCCGCCGCGCGTCGCGCTCGCCTGCTCGACCGCTTCCAGTTGGTCTTCGAATATCGCTTTGGAGTCGTATAACAACCGCCCGATCAAGGTCGATTTGCCGTCATCGACACTGCCGGCGGTGGAGAAGCGTAGTAGGTCCATATCAAATCTCAATTGTTAGTGGTCAGCGGTCAGTGGCCCGCAGCTGGTGAACAGGTTCTTCGCCAGTCACTATCAAATTCCTGCTATCTGCAGTCGTCAGAAGTAGCCCTGCCGCTTTCTGTCTTCCATCGCGGCCTCGCTGCGGCGGTCGTCGGCGCGGTCGCCCCGTTCGGTGATGCGCGCGGTAGCGACCTCCTCAATAATATCCGCCAGATCGCTCGCAGAGGAGCGAAACGCGCCCGTACAGGTCATATCGCCGATCGTGCGGAATCGCACCCTCTCACGATTCACCCTTTCGCCCGGTCGTCGTCGGACGTGGGCCCCGACTGCCAGCAGAATCCCATCCCGCTGCACAACTTCCCGTTCGTGGGCGAAGTAGAGGCTGGGCAGGTCGATCTCCTGCTCGGCAATGTACTGCCAGATATCAAGCTCGGTCCAGTTGCTGATTGGGAAGACGCGGAAGTGTTCATCGTTGTGTTTACGGCCGTTGAAAAGGTTCCACAGTTCGGGCCGCTGGTTCTTGGGATTCCACTGTCCAAAGGCATCGCGGTGCGAGAAGAAGCGCTCCTTCGCACGCGCCTTCTCTTCGTCGCGGCGCGCGCCCCCCACCGCAGCGTCAATGCGCAACTCCGTCAGCGCATCCAGTAGTGTGACCGTCTGCAACCGGTTACGGCTGGGATCGCCGTCCGCCTCCTCCTGCACGCGCCCGGTGTCGATCGAATCCTGCACCGAACGCACCAGCAGCCGCACATCCAGTTTCTTCACGAGTTGGTCGCGAAAGGCCAACGTTTCCGGAAAGTTGTGGCCGGTGTCGATATGCAGCAGCGGAAAGGGAATCCGCCCCGGCGCAAACGCCTTGCGCGCCAGATGCGCACACACGATCGAATCTTTGCCGCCGGAGAAGAGCAGGTAGGGCCGTTCGAACTGCGCCGCAACCTCGCGCAGCACAAAGATCGCCTCCGACTCAAGTTGACGCAGGTGCCCAGGCAGGAGAGTGGTCGGCTGAACCTGCGCGCTGACCTGTCCTTCGGTCGGGGCACTGTTGTCTGGGCCTTGCCCTCCGTCCAGAACGCGGTTGGGGCCTCCGGCTGCTTCAGGCGCCTTTGCTGCTTCAACACCTGCTGCCAAGGTCGTTTCGTCCATACCGTTCTCTCACCATTTGCGCTTCGCGGTCGAATGTGTGCGCCGTCCTCTCTCCACTATCCACGCACCACTGACCACTGTGGTTGGCCACTGCCCTTCCAAAGTCTCCATAGTACGATGCAACTATGCTTTCAGCCAAACTTTACTACCCAAGGTGAGAACAACGCGAACACGCTGAACCGGCCCTCCAGATTGGTACTCTCCTGTTCTCACCGTTACAATGAATGGGCCTCACACTTTCGAGACAAATTCACTTGATTGCAATGTTTCACTGCACGGTCAACACGGCAGACGCATCAGCGCCAACATAACCGCGTGGAGTCGCTTGGAACCAATCGTCCAGGCCCACAGTTAACATTACAGTCGGTTATTCCTCAAGGAGGAATCATGCATTTGCAAGCCAGACGTATGCGCCGCACAAATAAAGAGAGCGACAAAGTTAGCGAAAGGAGCAGCCTGCGCCTTGGCCTCTTCGCGCTCCTCGCTGTCGCTCTTCTGCTTGCCGCCGGATGCACGACCGATGCCGATGGCAACATTGTCGCCCCGGCCGTCGCCCCCGCCCCTGACGGCGGCACGCAACCTGCTATGCACAGAGGCGTTCCCGTCGGCTTCACCGAAGAGGGATTTCCCTATCGCGGCGACCCTAATGCCGCCATCACCATCTACGAATACAGCGACTACGAGTGTCCCTTCTGCGCCCGCCATGTGATCCAGACCGAACCGGCCCTCCTGGCTGGGTTCGGCGAAACCGGCACCGTGAAATTCGTCTTCCGCGATATGCCCCTCTCCTCTTTGCACGCCAACGCTGTCCCCGCGTCCATCGCCGCCAACTGTGTAGCCGAGCAGGATATCGTCCTCTTCTGGCAGATGCACGATCAGCTCTTCCGCACCCAGAAGGAGTGGGCGCCTCTTGAAGAGGCCCTGTCCTTCTTTGCCGCAATGGTGCAGGAGTTGGGCGCCGACACCACCCAATACGGCTCCTGCATGGCCAATAACGCCGCCCAGCTGGCAAAGGTGAACGAAAGCCTGGCCGAAGCCCAGTCCTTTGGTTACACCGGCACGCCCAGCTTCCGCTTCGTCCGCGAAGAGACCGGAGAGTCCTTCTCCCTCACCGGCGCGCAGCCATACGATACCTTCGCCGGCTGGATCGACACGATCGCATCCGGCGGCACGCCTCAAGGCGCGGCTCAAGCCCAGGCTCAGCCACAGCAGCAGCAGGGCGATGGACAGTTGCCCTACTGGGCGACAGCGGAAGGCTTGGCGCCCGACCCGGACCGCCCCGGCTATACTTTGGCAGGCGACATTTACAAGGGCAGTAGCGACGCCCCGATCGTCATTGTTGAATTTAGCGACTTCCAATGCCCCTACTGCAGCCAACACACCTTGACAACGCAACCGATTCTGGATCAAGAGTTTGTCGCGAAGGGTGAGGTGATGTGGGTTTTCAAGCACTTTCCCATCCAGAATATCCATCCCTTTGCCGTTTCCGCCTCGGTCGCAGCCGAGTGCGCGGCCGAGCAGGAGGCGTTCTGGCAGTTCCATCATCGCCTGTTCGTCGATATGGCAGTGTGGTCCCACCCGGATAACAGCACCTATTTCATGGAGTTGGCAGCTGAATACGAGTTGGATACGGATGCATTTGCAACCTGCATGTCCGGAGGCGAGTCCGCACAGGCCGTGCAGAGTGATATGCAGGACGGCTCGCCCTTTGTTCGCGGCACACCCACCTTCGTCGTCCTTTACGGCGGCCAGGGGCGGCTGATCCCCGGCGCCTTGCCCGCCGACCAGTTTGTGGCCGCGCTCGCAGAGATGCTCGCTGAGGCTTCAGCCGCGGACGCAGACAATTAGTAAGTTTAGTGGTTTGAGAACCGCGGACCGCACCGCCGCCTGCCGCTTGGGTCTGAATTTCATTGGCAGATCGTAGGCAAATCGCCCAAAAGATAAGCAGCAGTTTCTGGTAGTCAATTCGCGCTTAATCAGCAACCGCCTCGCATCCAGGCGTATATCGAGAACTGAATATCAGAAGCTGGAGAACGCCTGCAGGGACAGACGGTCCGTCCGAATTTCCAGTGTAACCGCCCCGAACGTCATCGGATACGCGCAGCCGATTTGGGGACAATTCGCCCGCTGTCGACATCGGGAAACCGGAGCCGGCAGCGGGCATCCGGACCTCAACGTGGCTCTTGTAGTACAATTTTGCGCTGTGTTACAATTTTAATAGATAAGAGTAGAGCCGATGCGCGCGCATTTCGCTCACTGCAAGTCTTTCCCGCCCAACCGCCGCTCTCTACGGGATTGGAGCGCACCGCGGGTCTGGCCTGTGGGGCACGGCACCCTTGCTACCACAGCAGGGGAACGCGGAGCCGATGCGCGCGTTTGTTGCTCTATTGGATCGGTTGAGTTCAGTGATTCGTGGTCGGTTGCTAGCCGCTGTGCAGCAGCCACAGGTGTCAGGAGCGCCATCTGCCCGGAAACGTTTTCCAGCCGTCTCTGCTCATCCGCTGCCCCTCGCCAGACTGGGACCGGCGGTTTTGGGTCGTGTCTGCCTGTCTGCTATGCGGGTTCCTCTCCCTGTTGATTACGGGCCGTATTGCCGCGCCGGCACACGCCGAGACCAGGTCCGCGCCTCCAAGTCAGTCCACGACAGCCGCTGCGCCCATCGACGTTATCGTCATTCTCGATGACTCCGGCAGCATGGCCACCTGTTGGCCTTGGCCGCAAGGACAACCCCCCTCCGACCCTCCCTGCGAAGGCTTCAGCTTCAACGCGCCCAGCGACCCCAACGAACTGCGCTATAGCGCCGCCCGCCTGTTGGTCCATCTGGCAGACAGTGCCGACCGCATAGCCGTTCTGCGTTTCGACAGTACCGCGGAGGGCGTCGGCGCCATGAGCCTGCTACAGGAGGTCGGCAGCGCCGAAAACCGCCGCCGCTTGGCTGCATCGCTCCAGGCCCCGGAGGACTTTGCGCTGCGCGGCTATACACGCATGGATCTGGGGCTGCAAGAGGCGCTGCGGCTGTTCGAGGCACACGGCGACCCCGACCGCAGCCAGTACGTGCTGCTGCTGACAGATGGCGAGCCGACCGCTCCGTTACAGGTTACCGGTCAGCGCCAGACCATCACCAACCTGCTGGCCCAAATCGAGGACGCGGGCGCACTGCTCTACCCGGTGATCCTCTGCAATCCCGATGCCGGCTGCGCGGGCGATTTTCTCAAAACCAGTTCGCCTCTGGCGCGGGAGGCCAAGAGTTCGCAGGATCTCCTGCTTATCTTCGGCGAACTTTTCGCCGAGATGAAGTCCGACCGCTCCATCGTCACCCACCGCAACGTGCACGGCGACCTGACCATCTCGATCCGCAACGCGCATAGCGCCGGCAGCATCGCCTTCGTCAGCCCGCAGTCTGCCATCACCGCGGTGGAGCGGGACGGCGCGCCGATGCCGACACAGAGCCTGCTGGCCGACGGCAATATCGACCTGAACGTTGCTGTCGCCCCGCTGGCGGCCGGCGAATGGGTGGCCAAAACGACCGATCTGAGCAGTTTTGCCGTCGTTCAGGCGGACAGCTATCCCGAGCTGCTCTTTCCGCCGCCCAGCGTGCAGGGCAATCCGGCCGCAACGCGCTACTATCCTACTGGCAAAGCGCCCATCGTCATCGTTGCCGGCGCCGGCCCCGCCACTGCCGAGCCGCTGATGCTCAATGGCAACATACCGATCCCCGTCCTCGGACAAGACCCTGTCAGCGGCAGAACGGTCGCTGCCCAGCAGCTTGACGGCGGCGCCGAAGAGGTGACGATTCAACTGGGAGAGGACAGAGAGCCCTTGCAACTGCTGCGCACCTTCCGCCTTCAGGCCTCGGAGGATCTGCCCAAGGCGCAGGTCTTCTCTCCCTCCGCCAACAGTCCCGGAATTCTGCAAGACGGCAGCCTCCAACTGAAGATCGGTTTCGGCCCCGGCGTTCAGGTGCAGGATATGCAAGCCGTCGTCTACGTCACCGATCTCACCGGCGGCCAGATTGTCTACCGGAAGAGGATCAACTGCGGTGACCAACACTGCTCCGACGATGGCTTTATGCCGCAGGACGGACGCGACTACGAAGCGCTCTTCCTATTGACGGCCGCCATTGATGGCGTTCGTTTCGGAGACTACGCGCGCACGCTCTTGGAAGTGGAACCGGCGATCTATGTACGCGGCCTTCCGGCCGATATCGATCTGGCCAAGATGCCGCCCGCAGGATGGCCGCTGACGGTCCAGGCGACCACTGTCGAAGAGATCGGAACGCTGGAAGCGTCGCTGGTCTTGCGCCGCTCCGATACAAGCGAAATCGCCCGCGAAGCTTCCGTGAGCCTTTCGGTAGAAGTGCTCGAAAACGGTATCCAGACCACGCTCCTGCACGTGGACGGCCTCGACCTGCTGCGCCCCGGTGAATACGAAGGCCAGCTGAACCTGTCTGCTTTCAGCCCGGCCGGCCTGCCAATGGAAGTTCAGGTGCGTCCCGCGCCCTCGCTGCCCGTGATCCTGGACGTTCCCCGCTCCCAGGCGCGCATCCAGGTGCAGGAGGCCGACTTCGGCGCGCTGCTCTATGATACGTCACCAAATTTCCGGCTGGACGAGCAGATCCTCCTGCCCGTCGCCTATAGCGGCGACACTCCCTTTCGGCTGACGGTTGAACTGACCGAAAGCAGCTGCAGCGGCCTCTCCGCCACCGCCGGTGATCTGCAACCCTTCGAAGCAGCAAGTGTCAGCGCTGCCGACGCCACCGGTTCAGACAATTTACAGCCTGCAAATTGGGCGCTGCCGGTACGCCTGCTGAGCGCGGGGCCTATGTCCGCCGGCAGCTGCCACGGCCTCCTCAATCTGGCTGGCCCAAGCCAGGATTTCGATGTCATTTCCGCCAATCCGTCGTCTGGCGCCGGTCCGGCCGGATCCGCGATTGTACCTTTCCGCCTGCAGATTCGCGATGTGGAGTGGAGTGTCGCCGGCGCGCTTGATTTCGGCAATCTGGGGCGGGCCGGCGAAAAAACAACGCAAACGCTCTTCCTCCGTTTCAACGGCAAAACGCCCTTTGTGGTCGAACCAGTCGCAATCGCCGCATCGGGCGAAACCGGCAACGGCGTCATCGATCTGGATGAACTCTATCTCGAAGCCCTGCCCGTGGAGATCACCGACTCGCCCGATGACGAAGGATTTTTTGAGGTCCCCATCACCCTCATTGCCCGCAAAGCCCTGCCAAAAGATGCCTTGCGCGGCTCCTTCTACAGCGGAGAGCTGCTATTGAGCATTGCCGGCCTGGCCAATGAGACCCGCTCGGTCGACATCAGCTTTCGCAGCCCAACCCTCTATCAGCGCTACGTCGAGTGGTGGCTGCGTCCGTTCTACACCTTCCCGCTGGTTTTCTGCAGTGGACCGCTGATGCTGCTGGCCTTGCTCATCGTGGTGGCGCGTGCCCGCAGTCGCGGGTACAATATGGATGATGACGAAGATCCGACAGTGACCCTGCCTGGGCAGGACTCCCCGCTGACGCCTGGGTACGCTGCCGCTTCCGGAAGTTCGGACAGTTGGTATCATGCGAACGAGCCGGATTCCGCATTTGGCTCTTCGAATGTGGCCGGGGGCCCAGCGCACGCGTCGTACCCGCCGCACGTCGCAGGATCTGTGCAACCGGCGGGTTCGCCAGGCCATTCGCCTGCTTTTGAGAATATTGCTGACTCCTCGCCTGAGCGTTTTGCCGGCTCCGGCAGTTCGGACAACTGGCAAGATGCCAATGCGGGAACACAAGAGTCCGCCTGGGACTCAGCTTGGGACCAAGGAGGCTGGGGGGCAGAACCGTCTGCCGCTGCAAGGTCCGGCGAATTCGGCCGCACAGAATCGCCCGATGACAATTGGGGCTGGTCATCGCCGTCTCCATCCGACGGGGCATTTGGCGACGATCAGAACAACGCACCCGCCGGCGCGGGATCGGATGACCCTTGGGGCAGCCCGCGAAACAGCTTTTAGTTCTTGGTTTTCGGTATTCAATGCGCTGCAGCCTGCGCACACTGCCACTCCGGAGATGCGGCCAGCTGGCCGTTAGCTGACAAAGTGGCCATGTGCATAGACGAGCGCAGCAGATCGAAACCAGGACTTTACTACTGATAACTTCAGAAGGAAGCCATAAATGGATCAGAACGGGGCACCGTTTCTTAGTGAAAAGCCAACAATTTATCCGACCCTCGTCGTCGGCGTAGGCGGTATGGGCACAAACGCTGTGCGCGCCGTCAAACGACGCCTGCGCAAAGCGTGGGGCGGCGAATCTCTGCCCGCGATGATTCAACTGCTGGCCCTGGACACCGAACCGCTTATCAACCGGCTCGATCAGGAGCCGCTCTACGCCGATGAATCGGCCTATATGGGTAAGTTCGACGCCACCCGCCTCGTGGATAACCTCGAAAACCATCCCGAAATCGCCCGCTGGTGGAACTACCCTTCGATCCCGCTGGGCTACATCCACAACGGCGCCAAACAACTGCGGCCTATCGGACGCCTATCCTTCTTCCGCAACTACGTCAACTTCAAAAGGCTGTTGGAGACGAAGTACGCGGCCCTGGACAAAATCCGCGATCTGGAAATGGCGCAAAATCGCCGCTTTCCCGTGATGAGCAACTATCAGCTCGTCTATATCGTCAGCAGCCTCTGCGGCGGTACCGGCGCCGGCATGTTTATGGATGTGGCGCACCGCGTGCGCGCGCTCGTGCGCAGCAATGCCCGCGTCGTCGGCATCTTCTTCCTGCCGGACGTGCTCGAAGAGGAAATCAACAGCGATCTGCAGCGCAGGCGCATCAAAGCCAACGCCTACGCCGCGCTCAAAGAGTTGAACTACTTCCAGGAAACGCAGCAGTTCCAGGAACTCTACCCCAGCGAACAGCGGGCGCTGCCCGACACACCCTATGCACCTTTCGACTTTATCTTTCTGGTCGGGCGCACCAACCGCGACGGCCGCAGCCTGGCTCGCAAAGCCGACGCCGAAAACCTGGCCGCACATCTGATCCAACTTACCGCCATCAGCCATCTGAGCAGCGAAATCCTCGGGCTGGAGGTGAACGTCGTGCGCGAACGCATGTCCGGCGGTGTTGCCGCCGCCGAAGTGGTGAACGAACGCGGCAAAGGGAAGCCTCCGGGGAAGGGCAACTACCTCGTCTACAGCAGTTTTGCCGCCTCCGCCATCGTGGCGCCGGATGAGTCCCTGGTAAATTTCTGGCAGCAAGCCTTCCTTGCCGACTGCATGAGGCGGTTTGCCGCCGGGCCCGAGCTCAACGACCCGCGCCAGCCTGTCTCCCCGCAGACCCGTCAGAAGGCTATCACCGCCTGGCAGGGGCTCCTGGCCAGGATGCGTTCCCGCTATCTCTCGTTGGACAACGACCGGCTGGAGGAACTGGCCGAAGAGGTCGAAGAACAACGCGGCGCATGGCTCGGCTTCAAAAACGCGGTCGACAACACCTTCCGCCAGGTAATCCTGGAGACGGGACTGCGCGGCGCGCTGACCCTGACCGACCTGTTGGCGCCGCCCAATCCCTCTACCGCACCGATGGAATCGCTGATCAAACAGCGACTCTTTCTGTTGAACAACCACCCGGTAATGGATGAGGACCGCGCCCGCTGGCGCTCCTTGCTGGCCCAGCAGGGTGGCGCAGCAGAACAGCTAGGCCAGATTGCCGGCGGCCTGGGCGACCTGATGCTGGCGGCCTTCAACCCCCGCCAGGCCCGCGACCGCGCCCGCGACATGCGGCAACGCAAGGCCCGCGCCCGCCTCAACCAGCGCCGCGACATATTGGAGCGCATCCTCGTCGAGCGCCTCTTCGCCTACGGCACACAGGTACGCGAGGTTTTTCGCACGCAGATAGACAATGCCGGCGGCGCACTGGGCCGGGCCAATCAGGCCGCCAAGCGGTCCGCCGAACGTATCGACCCCCGCATCCCCGACGGTACCGCCAGCACCAATACCTACTATGAACTGGAGACCGGCGCAGTCGGGCGCGACTATCTGCAGCACTTTTATCGCAATGCAGCCCAGGTCGTCTATCCCAGCGACTGGGAAAGCCTGCTCGGGCCCGTTATCGACCGTATCCTCAACTACAACCAGGCAGTCAGCGGGGAGGAGCTGTTCGCCAACCTCACCAATGCAATCGCCAGCGAAAGGGGGCTGTTGGGCAGGGTTCTGCAGTGCGTCGACATCCGCCACATTATCGGTGTCCAGCATGGCGAGGAAACCCAGCAGTCCCGGCCCTTGCCCAACAACCGCGTCCAGCAGTGGCTCGATCGGCTGAACCCCTACATCCGCTGGGACTCGGACCGCTTCAGCTTCCACGACGCCAATCTGGAGCATATCCGCCTCGCAGCCACGCCATCCTCCCGCACTGACGATCCCCAGTTGGCCATGGCCATGGTAGGCCAGGAGGACATCAAATGGGTACCCACCGGCGACACCGGACGCATGGATGCTGTCTGGATCGTCCACGGCCTGCCGGTGACGCTGATCGACCGCCTCGACGAATTTCGTGCACAGTATGAAAACAAGCGTGACTTCCCCGCCCGCGAAGAGTTTCATCTTCATCCCGCATGGGTTGACCTGCCCGAAATCACCGAAGAAGGCATTTAAGTTTCCGTAGTCAGTTGCCCGTCCGTAAGGGCGCAAAAAAGCTCTCTCCTTCACGGAGCGGGAATCTCTGTTGAAAGTCTCAAGAGCATTGAATTACCTGTTCTTATCGGATACAAAGACAACTGCTGAAGAAGCGTAAAGAGTTCGCCGAACTGTTTGCGGCTTTGACTAGCTCGCTGATAACATGGATTTTTGGGCGCCTGTCCCGACTTGGCAACGAAAAACTAGAAACTGAAAACTAGAAACTAGAAACTACCAATGATTCCCGGCGCAACCCGTAGCCGAGCCGCAATACTTTGTTTTGGAGGATGGGGCTTGCAGACAATGCTCCACCTGGCTCCGCGCCTGCAGTCTGCCCAGGAACAGCGTAACGCCACCGGCGTTGACGGCCCGGACCTGACCCGCATCACCCGCTTTGCAGCCCTCCTGCCGTCCGATCAGCTCAATCACCAGGACGAGCTCGCCCTCAATCTGTTCACCCTGCGTGACAACCGGCTGCCGCCCTTCTATCTGGAACGGCTGCTCGATGGCCTGATGCGCTCCCAACCCCCCACCGCCGCTGGTCAACATTCAAATGTCAGTGATTCGCCTCTGACCACGAACAACTGGCAGCAGGCCGCGAGCCAGCGGCGGGCCAGCTTGTTGCTTGCGGCGGCAGGGGATATTCTCCACCCGTTGCAATGGCAAGAGACGTCCTCTTCACCCTACCCGCCTGGCTCTGCAGCCGAAAAACCTGGTCGCAGGGGACTGCTCTGGCCCTTCCGCAGATCAAACAAGGGCGCTGGCGGCGCAAAGCCTGGCGACGCCGACATCCCGCCTGCATCGCCGGTGGACCCTTTCGACCCACCCACGCGCCGGCATGCTTTCCGGGCCGGATTACAGGGCGGCGACAGTATTGCCCACCTGTTCGCCTCCAATATCATCGACCCCATCCGCGCCGATACCCACGTTCCCGGCGACCCCTTCGTTCAGACGACTCTGTATGTGATTGCGCCCCTCTACGAACCACTGACCTCGGCGTTGATCTGGCCAACAATCGCGCACCAACTCAACTACCTGGGCCAGCGCCACATTGCCCAAGTCGTCGGCATCTTCGCCGCCGGCAGCTATGCCACCGACAGCAGCCGCACAATCGAAGATGCTTCCTGCTACGCGGCACTGGCCGAATTGGAGGCGCTCACCGGTCTGCGCCGCGCCAACCTCAAACAGGTCATCTCTTCCGTCTGGAAAGGCGCCAAAAAGCAGAGCACACTGCCGGATGAGTGGCTTGGCCGTCCGCTCTTTGACCGTATCTACCTGGTGGATCGGGAAAAGAGCAACCAAGGCCTGGCCCGCAACAGCTACGAACTCTCCGTCCTCGTTGGCAACGCGCTCCAGTCGCTCATCTCCGCCGATGGGGCTGCATATATAGATGAACAGGTCGGTATCGATCTGCGCAACGCCAACGACCGTCCGTACAGCCTGCTGGGCGCTGCCGCAGACTATGTGCCGCTCGACTATATCTTCCAGGCCGCCCAGGAGCATGAGGGCAAACGGCTCGTGCGCGAGCAGGTCCTTCTCCAGCCTGGCAGCCCTGACGTCCCGCCCATACCAGGCGTTGCCACCAACAACGAACCATTGGCCAACGAACCATTGGCCTCGCTGCAAATGTTGGGCGCCAATTCGCACCAGGTGTTAACCCGGCTCATCGAGCAGATACCCGACATGTTCGATGACCTCGACCCCCAATCCTTCCATCAGCTTTCAATTCATCCGAGCTATGTGCTGCCGGCAGCGACGGCGCGCAAGCTGCGCGGTCTCAATCCGGCCCGCTGGCAGGCCGCCTTCGACAACCAGTTCCAGGGCGTGCTGGCCCAATTTGAAGACGATATCGGCGCCGGCGCACTGGACGCCGCCTGGGGACTGACCGCCCTGGACGAAAACGGTCTGCCCCACAATCCCACCGACAACCGCTTTCTGCCCAACATCTCGCGCCAGATGCGCGCCGGCCTCCTCAATCAGCTCAGCGCCCAGCCGTCGGGCCTTATGCAGGCGCGGCGCCAACTCCACCAGTGGCTGTTTGAATTGGAGCAGGAACGACTCTGGCTCTTGCAGACTGCAGAGGCTGGCGCAATGGGTGACCGTCAAAGCGCCCGGCCTCACCCTGCCGGAGCCAACCGCGTCGAGCGTCAGCTGGCACTGCGCGATTGGCGCAACCGCTATCTGCGCACGCTCGCCGATAAGCCATCCCTGTTCGGTTCCCTGACGCGCGCGTTCGGTCTGCTGAGCGGCATCGTGCTGCTCACATTGGTCTACCTGTTCGGTTCCGGGTTGGTGGACAATATGCCTGTAATCGTCAACGGGGCAGCCAGTCCCGCCGTTCTCATGCAGGTGATGACCGGCGCGTCAATGGACGCAATCGTCAGTTTCATCGGCAGTGAAGCCAACGCCGCCACATTTATTGGGCTGATGATCGGCGCATTTCTGGGCGCAACCACCTCATTCCGGCGCAGGGCCCAGCGCGTGCAGAAGCTGCGCCGCGAACGGGTCAATCTGGCCTGTTCTGAACTGTCCGCCCGCTTGCAAGACGGCCTGTGGCGGGGCTTGGCCCGCGTCCATGATCGTCTGGAACAGCTGCTGAAGCAGATGGATCACGTCCTCGAACAGACCTTCGAGACACTGCAGGACTGGTCCGTCAGCGAAAACATGCCGCCCCTCCCGCCGGAGGATGCAGTCACCTCCCATCTCTACCGGCCCCATCTCAATCCTGCCATGTGGGAACGCTGCCTGGCCTTCATGCGCGGCCAGCAGAACGTCGCTGGCAGCAGCGACGCCGCCGGCCCACCCCACTCCGCAATCGCCGGCTACCAGGGAGGCGAAGGACGCCTGCGCGAAATCTGGACGGCGCCGCATCGACTCGAGCGGCTGGCCGCTCTGTTCACCGGCCAGGAGGTGTCGTCACACCCTCTCGCAGATATCCTCTCCTCTTACGTCCGCCAAAGCGCGCAGGCTGCCGCCACCGCTCGGCAGCCCGACCTCCCCGATCACGCGCCGGACGGCGGTCGAGCCATGCAAGACAATGAAACCGAAATCGCCCGCCTGGCTTTCATGCACGCCCTGGCGCAGGAGTACAATCTGGAACGTCTGCTCTGGCGCGACTCCTCCTCGCCGGACGGTTTTGCCTCCTTCTATCCCGAAGGAGAGTTTTCGCCTGTGTCTGCCGCCACCCTGCGCTATCTGGAAAATATGTGGAATGCCGCCAAACCTTCCGCCAACTACGATGTATCCGACCGGATGGCCGCATATGGACTGCCGGTGGAGTTCGCCGCAGTCTCCGGCGACCCCGACAGCGACCTGACCGCGGACGTCATGCAGAGTTTACGCATCCCCCGTCTGCTGACAGGCAACGCCTTTCAGATCGCCTTTGTCCGCACGGTGCACGGCCTTGAATTGAGAGATTTGGGAAGTATGACCCGCTATCTGGCAGAACTGGGCCGCATGGATAACGCCACGCGCCAGCAGATTCTGCTCACGGATGCCATCCACGCAGAGATGTATAACCAGCAGGACTCGCGCAACGCCCCCTCCGCCTGGTCATAGCCGCCAACACTGCCGCTCGCAACGCCGAATATCCTCACAATCAGGGAGCGAGGTCCGAAAATAAAGAATTGGGGTGACTGCAGGTGCTTAATCGGCTACTGCTTCGCCGTATGCGCTCTTTGCCTCCGCCGCATCCTCATCGGGACTCCCCAGGCGCGCCGGCGGGACGCCTTCTATTCCGTCGGCTGCCAGGACCGGAAGCAGGGCGGCAATCGCGCATTCGACCATCGAATCGTCGGGCGTGCGCGTGGTTATGCGCTGGAGCAGCAGGCCGGGCGTAATCAGGAGTCGCATCAGCGGGTTGCCTGCATGATTGGCGCTGAAGCGAATAATCTCGTAGGAAATTGCAGCAACCAGTGGGATCAGCATCAGGCGCGTGACAAAACGCAGGAGCAAGGCCAGCCAGGGATACTCGATCCCGGCAAAGGTGAGAGGGGCGAATAGCAGGATGCTGATTACCAGCACGTACAGCAGGAAGCTGGTGCCGCAGCGCACATGTTGCACGCTGTGCTTCTGCACATTGGCGACCGTTAACTTTTCGCCGGCCTCGTAAGCGTTGATCGCCTTATGCTCGGCGCCATGATAGCCGAAAACGCGGCGAATATCGGGCAAGAGGCTGATCGCCCACAGATAGACCACGAACAGAACCAGGCGGATACCGCCTTCGGCTAAGGCGTCAAGATAGGGGTTATGCTCAAAAAAGCCGGCAAACCAGCGGCTGGCAAAAGTGGGAAGCAGGAAAAAAATCGCCACCGCAAAGGTAAGACTCGCCGCTATCGTTGTCCAGGCCACCGGGCCGGAAAACTCGATTTGCTCCTCGGCATCGTCCTCCTGCATCGACACATCCGCGCTCCACATCAGCGCCCGCATGCCCAGCCCGAGCGCATCCCACAGCAGCGCCAGTCCCCGTACAAAGGGCCATTGCCCCCACTTGCGCGTATAGATCTTGGCCGTGAGCGTTTCCTCGTGGATGACGATCGTGCCCTGACTGTTGCGCACGGCAATCGACATCGCCTTACGACCCCGCATCATCACGCCTTCAATAACAGCCTGACCACCGTAATATTGTTTGCTCACAAGTCGCGCTCATTTAGTGGAGCGGTAGCGCATGCACCACTGCTCTTTCGTGTTGTCTCGAAGATGGTGGTTGCCCACTGCTGCAAAGGAAATGCCAATATTGCAGCATCAATCGACAGGTCGAGCCTGCCCAGAGAGAAGTGATTGTAGCATTGCTGTTTTGGATGGAGCAAACGCTGGATGATCCGTTCGGATGCCTGGCATCTGCACGGTCCCCGCTGTTTCAACGCCCCCCGAGCTGCTCGCCCCTTCTGCCGACAATTGCAAATTCCTGGTCCCGTTTGGAACCTACATCAGAAGTAACTACGCAGCCGCAACTGATTCGCAATTCTGAACGAGGCGAGCGAAGGTGACTCTCTCCTCATTTCTCTTCACACCCACCTCAATCAATCGCCGCAGTCTCTGACCACTGACCACTGATCACTGACCACTGCAGTTCTGGGCGGTCGGGCCTTCGGCCCTCCCTTGTGCAGGGGCTGCGCCCCCGCAACGCCCCCCTCCAAAACCATCGCTCACCCACCGTTTCGCCGTATTCCCAGCGTTGCGTCTCAACCAGCGTGGCGACTGCCAACCGCATACGCAATCAGATAGCCTGAATGGCGGCGAAGATGAAGGGCTGGTCTGGACACGCACTGCATATGACTTAGTAGATACGATCTATCCTTCTTCGGAAGTTTGTCTGACAAACGAACCCGCAATTGGGAAGCAGGAGTCCCTGAATTGGCCCATCTGAGCGAGACAACTCCTGTGAGATACCACTAGACTGGACTAAGGGACATTCTTGCGACCGCAATCCAGGCAGCGCCTTCAGTTGGTCCTTTTCGTTTCTTACTATTCTCGGCAAGAGCAAGGTCAACGGGACTTAAGGACCCCCGACCAAACCGCCGTTTACGTTTACATTCGTGAAACTGCTGGCTACAGCAATTTATTGACAGCAAGAATTCCCTTACAGTATCATCACTTTCACATTACATGCATCCGTGTTGACCTGTCACGCGGACTGAAGGAGGCTGAAAAATGCGGCATTTCCTGTTACAAATCTCGCTACTGCTGGTCGTCGCTCTTGTGTTGACGTCATGCAGCCTGGCCCCGCCCGCGCCGGTCGACGAGCCGGCCCCGGCCGCTGACGGCGCAGACACAGAGAAAATCATCTACCTCGGCGCTGCCGTCAGCGAAACCGGTAGATTCTCCCGCGAGGGCAAAGACACCCGCCAAGGGTACGGCCTTTGGCTGGACTGGGTGAACAACGAATACGGCGGCATCAAGGTCGGCGACGAGCGCTATAAAGTCGAGCTGATCATGTACGACGACGAGGGCGACCCCGACACGGCCGCCCGCCTCGTGGAGAAGCTGATCAACGAGGACCGCGTCGACTTCCTCCTGGGACCCTACAGCTCATTCCTGACCCAAAGCGCCAGCGCGATCGCCGAAAAGTACGGCAAAATCATGATCGAGGGCAACGGCGCCGCTCAACCGCTCTTTGAACGGGGCTTCCAAAACCTGTTCGCGGTGTTGACGCCGGCATTGAACTATACCCGGTCTGCCTTGCAGTTGCTGGCTGAGAAAGGCGCCAAAACGGTCGTCATCGCTTACGAGGACACCGCATTTCCCACCAGTGTAGCCGATGGCGCCCAGAGCTGGGCCGCCGAGTATGGGCTCGAAGTATTGGGCGTCGAAACCTACCCGGTGAACGTGGCCGACGTCAGCGGCATTATGTCAAAATTTAAAGAGTTGGAACCGGACATCTTCGTGGGCGGCGGCCACTTTAACGACGCCGTCCTCTTCATTCGGGCAGCCAAAGAGTTAGACTTTAACCCCAAGGCGATGGTGATCACCGTCGGCCCCAGCAATCCGAAACTGATCGAAGAGGTCGGCGCAGATTCCGAATATGTCATCGGCCCGACGCAGTGGGAGGCGTCCATGAGCTACGCCGACAACTACTTCGGCACCGCCGCCGAGTACGCTGCCCGCTATCAGAAGATGTGGGGCGAGCCGCCCACCTATCAGGCCGCGGAATCGACTGCCACCGCGCTGGCCCTGCACATCGCCATCGAGCAGGCCGCCTCGCTGGACACAGATGCCGTACGCACTGCTCTGCGCAACCTCGACGTGGTAACATTCTACGGCCCCATCAATTTCGACGAAAAGGGCCGCAACGCCGGCAAACCGATGGGGGCAATCCAGATCCAGGACGGCCAGATTCTCGTTGTAGCGCCCACCAACGCCGCAGTTGCCGACCTGAACTACCCGGCGCCCCCCTGGAAAGAACGCTGATCGAGAGGTGTGGGCACAAAGGAGTGAAT
The DNA here is from genome assembly GCA_963662575.1 of Caldilineaceae bacterium. Classification (GTDB taxonomy): domain Bacteria; phylum Chloroflexota; class Anaerolineae; order Caldilineales; family Caldilineaceae; genus Bin5. The sequence goes on along the minus strand of OY759723.1, from coordinate 804,518 downwards.
TTGGCCGCTGCTGAATCCAGCGGTTTGGACACGTAGCAACGGCCAAATAAAGAGAGGGAGAATCTTTCCCTCCTCACTCTTGGTGTTCCTCTACTCGCGCAGGTTACGTCTATGGACCAACTATTGCAGGCTCTTGTCAGTGGGCTGTTGCTCGGCGGTTTCTACGCGGTCATGGTGCTGGGGTTCTCCGTAATTTGGGGCGTCATGGGAGTGATCAACCTGGCGCACGGTGAATTCCTGATGATCGGCGCCTACCTGGCGTGGGGTCTGTCCCGATTGTTCGGATTGGATCCGTTCGCCTCGCTCGTGCTGATTGTGCCCCTGATGTTTCTGGTCGGCTACCTCTTGCAGATAGTTCTGATCAACCGCATCGTCGAGCGCCCCCACCTGATGACCCTGCTCGTCACCTTCGGCGTCTCGATCGCGCTCGCCAATCTCTTCAAAATCCTATTCACATCGGACCCGCGCAATGTGGCCGTAGCCTACAACGGTTCCCTACAACTGGCAGGGGTCACCTTCCCGATCGTCAAGACCATCATCTTCGGCGCAGCCCTACTGATCATGGTCTGCCTGCACCTCTTCCTGCAGCGCAGCCGATTGGGCAAATCGATCCGCGCCGCCGCCCAGAACAAGACGGCCGCCCGCATCGTCGGCGTCGACATAAATCGCGTCTACGCCATCACAGCCGGTATCTGCATCGCCCTCACCGCCGCCGCCGGCGCCATGCTCAGCCCCACACAGGCGATCTTCCCGTTCATGGGCCCCCCCTTCACCTTGAAAGCGGTCACGATCACCGCTCTCGGTGGCCTGGGGCGTATCCCCGGCGCGCTGATGGGCGGCATGGTTCTCGGCATCACCGAAATATTCGTCTCCACCTATGTGGAGGGCATCGGCACCAATCTGGGCGTCGCTACCAGCTTTGTCCTCCTGGTACTGATCTTGATATTGCGGCCCCAGGGGATAATGGGCGGTCTGCGTCCGCTCGAGCCGGAGGCCGAGTGATGGCAACCGAACGACCCCAAAAGGAGAGTGAGGAGAGAGTAAAGCGAAAACCGCTCATCCCGATTCCCGCTCCTGTTCGCTCGCTCCTCGGCGGCTGGGCCGGGCTGGCGTTCTGGCTGCTGTTGCTACTCCTATTGGCCTTATACCCATACACCGGCGTCTCCAGCGTCGCCCTCTTCGTCGGCAGCCAGATCTTTGTGCTGGTGACCTTGGCATCCAACTGGAATCTGATCGGCGGCATGACCGGCTACGTCGACTTCGGCCACGCCGTTTTCTTCGGCATCGGCGCCTATATCATGGGCATTCTCGTGACCGGCAGCCCCCTCCTGATCTCCCCGGAATGGGGCTTCTGGCAGGCTCTGCCGGCCAGCGGAGTTGCCGCTGCCCTCTTCGCTCTCCTGATCGGCCTGCCGACCCTACGTCTCAAAGGACCCTACTTTTCCATCGCCATGTTGGGCACGCTGGTGGCGATGCGCGAGGTCGCGCGCGTGTTGCGCCCGATCACCGGCGGCGGCGTCGGCCTGAACCTGCCGCCGCTTCTCGACCGATTGGGCGACTACTATCTGATGTTGGCCGTCATGGGCTTGGTCGTGTCGCTGATCTGGTGGATCCAGCGCAGCGAGTTCGGCCAGAGCTTGATTGCCATCCGCGAGGACGAAATCGGCGCAGAAATGCGCGGCATCAACACAACCCTCCACAAAATCGCCGCCTTTATGATTGCCGCCTTTTTTACAGGGATCGTCGGTGGGTTCTGGGCCTGGCAGAACACCTATATCGATCCGGACGTCGTCTTCGTCGAAGCGCGTACCGTCGAGATGGTGATGATGTCGATGCTGGGCGGCCTGGGCACGGTCTGGGGACCGCCTCTCGGCGCAGTCGTCATCTACTTTCTGCAGGACCTCCTCTGGGGCAATTTGTTCGGCAGGCATCTCCTGGCGCTTGGCGTGCTGCTGGTCGCGATTGTGCTGTTCATGCCCGAGGGCATCCTCGGCACTTTGGGCGACCGCAGCAGCACATCGCTAGGACGGCTCCTGAGCCGCGTCGGCAGGAGCAAATAGAGGATACAGGAATGCATAGACAATCAACCGCCAACCGCGACTATGAACTCTGACCAACAGCCCCTGCTGGAGGGGCAAACCGTTTCCAAATACTTTGGCGGGCTGGCCGCTGTCGACAATGTTGACTTCGCGGTCTACCCTGGCGAAGTCGTCGGCCTGATCGGTCCCAACGGCAGTGGCAAGACAACCCTCTTCGACTGCCTCAGCCGTTTGCAGAAAATCGACAGCGGCAAGGTATTTTTCAAGGGCCGCGACGTGACGCGGGCGCGCCCGTATCAGGTCGCCAGAATGGGGCTGACGCGCACCTTTCAATCGGTGCGCGTCTATCGCAAAATGACCGTTCTCAGAAATATGCTGATCAGTCACCAGTGGCGGGATACATCGATCCTGCGCATGCTCCAACCCAGCCATGCCAGCACCGCCGCCCGCGCCCATCAACTGCTCGACTTTCTCCAGATCGGGCATCTGGCCGACGAGGAGGCAAGCCACCTGTCCGGCGGACAGCGCCGCCTGCTGGAGATCGGCATGGCCCTCATGCCCGATCCCGATATTCTGCTTCTGGACGAAGCCACATCCGGTGTGAATCCAACACTTATCGAAACGATTAAAGACCGCATCCGCACCCTGAACGAACAGGGGAAGACCTTCCTCTTGATCGAGCATAACATCAACTTTATCGCCGATCTCTGCAGCCGCGTCTACGTACTCAACTACGGCGAAAAACTGGCCGAAGGAACGCCCCAGGAAATCCTGCAGAACGAAGCCGTGATCGATGCCTACTTCGGAGCCTGAATCCCGTGGCCATCTCCCTGCTGTTGAAGTTTCTGACCACTGACCACTAGCCACTGACCACTGACCAATGTCTGCCCCTCTCCTTGCAGTTGACGACATCTATGCCGGCTACCAGGATTTCGACATCCTGAAGGGTGTCACGCTCGTCGTGCATCCCGGCGAAATCGTCTGTGTCATCGGCCCCAACGGCGCCGGCAAATCGACCGTCTTCAAGGCAATCTACGGCTTTGTCAGCGTGCGCCAGGGCGCCGTCCGCTTCGACGGGCAGGAGATCACCAATGCCCGCCCCCAGGATGTCCTCAGCGCCGGCATCTCCATCGTCCCCCAGCTGCGCAGCGTCTTCCCGCAGATGACGGTCATGGAGAATCTGGAGATGGGCATGTATCTCGAAAATGACCAATCGCGCATCCATCAACGCATCCAATACATCTTCGAGCTGTTCCCGCGTCTGGCGGAGCGGCGCAGCCAGATGGCCGGTACCATGTCCGGCGGTGAACAACGCATGCTCGAAATCGGCCGCGCCCTGATGCTGGAACCCAAAATCGTCATGATGGACGAGCCGAGCGCCGGCCTCTCCCCCCTAATCACCCGTATGATCTTCGAGAATATCCGCCGCCTCAACCAGGAGATCGGCCTCACAGTCCTAATGATCGAACAGAACGCCCGCCAGGGTCTCGAAGCCAGCCACCGCGGCTACGTGCTCGAGCTGGGCCGCAACGCCTACGAAGGCGAGGCCCAGGCCCTGCTGGACAATCGCGATGTCCGCCGAGCCTTCCTTGGGGGTCATTGAGCCACTCAACGAATTAGAATCTCGTTTAGTCCCTGGTATTCTTTCAATGCCATTCTTCGCCCACAGCTGATCTTAACTCTTCGAATACTTGGCAATCGACAACCAACAGTTCAGACAATCAGACGCTCCTTGTGCAATCGGGCTACCTTGTGGGTACGAAAACGAACCGCCTATTCCTACGCACCCGCTCACAAAAGCACACGGTTCGTCCCGACTGACAGTTCGTTCTTTACGGTAATCAGGTCCTTTACACTGGAAATCAGCCCCCTGTGGCGAATCCGAATCGAGGACGCGCCCGTCATTCCGTGGTGTCTTGCGCCCCGGATTCGGGGTTTGACACACCAAGTTACCGTACTAGAATTCTCTCCTGAAAGGAGTTTCATTTTAAGAAACCAATAATACCTATGAACATCGAACTCGTAGCCTACTCCCAAGCCAATCCCGCCCTCGATCCCGCCGACCTGCTCGAAATGAGCGATCTGGCAACGATCTGGAACGGCGCCAGCACCTACCCCGAAAATGTGATCGAGTATGCCGGCCGCGTCTGTTATCGCAGCACCCGCCGCATGGGCACCGCGCCGCGGTTTATCATCAACCGCGTCAAGGAAGGCCACGAAGATATCATCGAACATATTGTGGCCACGGTGCGGGTGCGCAACAGCGAAGAGCCGCTCCGCTGGCGCATGCTCAACCGTCATTGCGAAGTGACGCAGGAGGCTGACGGCAGTTGGCTCGTCAGCGCCAACACCCGCGTCTGGCTGGACCTGTTCCGCCGTGGGATCGGACTGCAAGCGCTGCCGATTCTGCAACTGATCGCGCCCAAAGTTTACGCTGAATTTGCCGACGGCATCGCAAGCGGCAACGGCGCCCGGCCCCCGGATCCTGTCGCCGTCCCGCCGCCTCCGTCCATGCCCTTACTTGATGTAGACACGTCATGCCTGCGCCCGCGGGAAGAAGGCCCTCTGCGGGTTACGCTCCTCGCCTTCACCCAGCCCGGTCTGGACGATGCCGATGCCCAGCTCCATCATGGGGCGGCTACATTTTTCTTCGAAGGGATCAGCCGCGCCTGCACCCATCAACTCGTGCGCCATCGCCTGGCCAGCTTCAGCCAAGAGAGCCAGAGATACACCAGCTACGACAGGATTGAACCTGATTTGGCACCTAAAGTCCCTCCGTTGTCGAAACCACAATCAGGAAAACGGCACGGCCATTGTTTGTTCAGCATAGATCAGGAAGAGTTCATCACTGACCTTTATGGTCAAGGGTTTAGTGGCGAGGAAATTGCGCGGGAATATGATGTTCACCCCACCACCATCCGGGACATCGTGATTCGCAATGACGGCGAGTATCGTAGTCGTGGGGAATCTCGCACAATGCAAGTCAAAACAGATTTTTTTGACCAGATCGATACACCGTTTAAGGCACAGATTCTGGGTCTGATCTATGCTGATGGCAATGTGGCGCAAAGAGAAGGCATAGTGGATCACGCTTCTATTACGCAACACTCTGATTACAAGGGGTGGTTGGCAAGGTTGGGAAAGCTGTGGGGTGGAAATGTTGTTTCGGGAGGGAGAGAGACGTCGGTTCGGTTAACGATTCCGGGTAAGCGGTTAGCAGAAGCATTGGTGAAACATGGAGTGGTTCCGGCCAAAAGCAAGATTTTGAAGCCCCCATCGCTATCGGGAGACTTGGCCCGTCATTTCATCAGGGGGTACTTGGAGGGTGATGGGCATATCGGCAAAGTTGACAACCGTGTAGTCACGCTGCTAGGAACGTATAGTGTGTTGGAATGGATCCAGCAGCAGATTTGGGCCCAATTGGACATCGATTCTGGTGGTTCTTTGAGAGAACGCGAAGGGTGTTGGGCACTGACTTTTGGCGGTCGGCACATGGCCAATCAGATAGTCGAATGGGTCTATGGCGGATTTGATTTTCGTTATTCTCATCCTGCTAAACTTACACGAGCGACAGAATGGTGCGGTTCCATCGAGAGGGAGTTCCAATCTCAAGTATCATGCTGGGCAAAACAGATGGGAGTGGTGGTTCCTCCCAAAATGACCCCGCTGACCATTTCTCTCTTTGTGGCTGCCATCGAGGAAACTGCCCAAGCGTATGCAAATTTACGAAGCCTGAAAATTCTCAAAGAGGACGCCCGTTTTCTCCTGCCCAACGCCGCCGAGACCCGCATCGTCACAAGTATGAACTACGCCGCCTGGAGCCACTTCCTCTGGCTGCGCGCCGTCGATAAAGCCGCCCAGTGGGAGATCCGCCGCCTCGGTCAACTCGTGCTGGAAATGCTCTACAGCATTGCTCCCACCGTCTTCCAGGAACACTGGGACGTCTACCACGAAAAATTCCCCGCGTCCCCGTAACGGCGCCGGGCACCATCCGTTCTCCCCTGCCCGCAAGGAGCGCGCTGACTGTGTTTGATCGCTTTCACAACCGCACGGCGCGCGTCGCCGTCGTCGGTTTGGGCTATGTGGGTCTGCCTCTGGCTGTCACCTTGGCCGAAACCGGCTACGATGTCGTCGGCATCGACCTGGATCCCACCAAAATTGAGGCTGTCAATCGCGGACGTTCCTACATCGCCGACGTTGCCGACACCGCCCTACTGGCCCAGGCCACCCGCCTGCGGGCGACCAGCGACTACGCCGTCCTCGCCCAATGCGATGCCGTCTCAATCTGTCTGCCAACACCGCTCGACCAAACAGGGCAGCCCGATGTTTCCTCCATTGTCGCCAGCGGCCGCGAGATCGCCCGCCATCTGCATCCAGGCCTGACCGTTGTCCTCGAATCCACCTCATATCCCGGCACAACAACCGAATTGCTGCTGCCCCTCCTCGAAGCCGCCGCACAACCGCAGGGATGGCGGGTGGGCGAGGAGTTCCATGTCGCCTTCTCGCCCGAGCGCGTCGACCCCGGACGCACCGACTGGACGATTCAGGCGACGCCCAAGATCATCGCCGGTGTGACCGAAAACTGCCTTGCCGCGGCCCAGGCCTACTATGGCCAGACCTTTGACACGCTTGTGCCCGTCTCCTCACCGTCGGCCGCGGAAATGGCCAAACTGTTCGAAAACACCTATCGCTTTGTAAATATCACTCTGGTGAATGAGCTGTTGCTAATGTGTGACAGATTGGGGCTGGACTGCTGGGAGGTGTTGAAGGCTGCTGCAACGAAACCCTTCGGTTTTACAAAGTTCACGCCGGGGCCGGGCGTGGGAGGGCCTTGCATTCCCGTAGATCCGCATTATCTTTCCTGGAAGATGAGATCGGTCAACACCAGCGCCCGCTTCATCGAACTGGCCAGCCAGATTAACGCCGAGATGCCCGGTTTTTGGGTGCAGAAAGTGCAGGATGCCCTCAATGATGCCGGCAAAGCAGTCAAAGGTAGCCGCGTCCTCGTTCTCGGCGCCGCCTATAAGCCCGACATCGCCGATGCACGCCAGTCGCCGGCCATCGATATCCTGCAACTGCTCCTGCAGAAAGGCGCGCTGGCCGCGTATCACGATCCATTCATTCCATCTCTAACCGATAAAGGGGTGCCGCTCACCGCAGTCGCCGATCTCGAAGGAGAAGTTCAGAAAGCCGACTGTGTTGTGATCGCCACCGCGCATAGCGCCTATGATTGGGCTTCCATCGCGCACGGCGCGGCTATACTGGTTGATACCCGCTTCATCGTGAATCGTCGCACGTGAAGCTCTGCCATCCACCGGTACACCACGAGCCGCTTATCACTGCACCGAAAGATACTACTCAGAGCTTCCTGAAATGCGTCAGGTCCCCTTGCGCGCCCCATCACGCGCTTACTTATGCTGGCTGCCCATTGAACGAGGTTGCATGCCATGTGCTCGCAATATCTGCCGGATCGTTTCGACGGAGATCTGTTCAACGATCTGATCATCGATCAGGTACTTGCGCAGCCGCTGCAACGACCACTGCTTAAACGGCAGATTCAGAGAAGTGGGATCGGCAGAGGCGACATCAACAATCGCCTCCCGCTGCGCCTTCGTAAATACGGGAGGACGTCCGGGTGACTTGCCGCTGCGCAGACCACTAAGGCCGTGTGTATTGTAGCGATGGATCCACTTCCGCACGTTGATCGGATGCAGATCGACTTCGCGGCTGATTTCTTGGACCTTGTGGCCCTGAGCAGACAGGAGGATGATCATGAGGCGTTGAACTGAAACGTCATTCTCCATATTCTGGATTATTCGCTCCAACTCTTCCCACTCTTCCTCCTCCAATTTTCGAACATATAGTGCCATGAATTCTCTCCATTATTGTCCGCCGGCAACTGCCCGCCCGAACGGGGACGGCGAACAAATCCTTTCTCTACAACTGAAATGTGCGACTATTGTCGTCTACAACCCTCTGTCCATAATTTGTTACGTGCCTCAATAGCCTTCGGTGCATATTTTGCCAGGTTTCGCTCTGCAGAATCGCCTGCAGCCGCTCCAGATCGGACACTTCTCCAATCGTTAGCATTTGCGGCCCATTTCCATAAATGGTATACCAGACTTCGGCAGGGTTGATTCCCAACCGCATGAGTCCTGGTGCATACTCTCGCATGACAAACTCAAAATAGGGTTGTTCGTGTCCCATTTTGATGTCCCACTGCATCAGCAGACGTACCATATGTACTCTGGCTGCACCTGGCAGGAGCGCCAAAACGTAACCTGCAACCACCCCTCTATACACCGGGGTGAATCTATTTATGCGCATGACATCATATCAAGAGTACTCTAAGATCGCAACTTTTCTATACCGCTTCTTTCTCTGTATATTCTGTTGCCAGATTTTCCTGTTCAGCGGGCCCGATCTCCTGTTGGCCGCGCCCCCTTTCGAGAACCGCATTCCCCATCGACTGCCCCAGTCGGAATCTGCCGACGCGTCGCATCTGCTCCTGCAACCGGCGCTCGAAACATCGCTGGATCTCCTTACCCACACGCTCGATGTTCGGGTCGCCACCGTTGACGGCCGCACGCTAACTCTCCTGATCGAAGCCGCCTACCGCCTCCACAACGGGGACGACGAGGCGATCACTGCAACCCTGCTCGTCGCGCAGCCCGCCGGCGCCGCCGCGGGCGGGCGTCCCCTGCCGCGGAACATCTCTGTGACGCTCGACGGACAGCCGCTCGCTCTGCAATCCGCCGGCCAGACCGTGGGGCAGAGCGTTCAGGCAGAGTTCGAAGCAGACGCCCGGCGGCGCCTCACCCTCCGTTACGAACTGCCCCTGGCCGTTACGCAAACCTTCGACTTCCATTACCCAATTTCCGAGTTGCTCTCATGGTCCAGCGATCTTAGTGGCTGGCGCGTAACGATCGACTTCGCGAACATGGAACAGTGGCTGGCCCCATCGGATAGCTGGCTGCAGATTTCCCCCCGCGGCTGGAAAATGCGCGCCAACCAACTGGAGTGGCTGCGGGAAGAGCGGCCGCCGACCACAGATGTCCTCTTCCAGGCGCTCCATCCACAGTGGATCCAGCAGATTCGCGCTGCCCAAAACGCGATTCGCGCAAACAACCAGGTCGAATCTCAACAGCAACTGGGCGATCTTTACGCGCAACTTCAACAGGCGCCCGCCCTCGGCGCCTCGGCCCGCGAACGCTTCTATGAACAGGCCCTGGCCGCCTACACGCAAGCGCTGCGACTGGCCGAAGAACACACCCGGTCGGATGCTGTCCACGCCTCCGTCCGTTACCGGCTGGCCGCCCTCTACCGCAGGCGCGCCATTGCCGCAGATGGCTCCGTCGATAGCGTCTATGTCGCGCTCATGGTGGCGGAAGCAGAAAAGGCGCTTCCAGCCATGCCGCAAGGACCGACCCGCCTGGAACTGCAGAACTGGGTGGCCCAAGGTCTGCTGCAACAGCTGCGGACGGCCCGCTTGCAGGAAAACTGGCCTCAGGCTTTGCTGCTGACCGATCGGCTGGCTCGTCTGCCCGCCGATGTCGTTGATCCCGCCACCCTGGAAGACGAACGGCGTGCGCTGATCCTGCACGAAGTGCTGCAGCAATTGCATGAAGGCAATGAAGAGGCCGCTGTTTCCCTGGTCGGAGAAGAGATTCTGACTGGCGAGACTCTGCCCCGACCGGAGTATCGCGCGCTTTTTGCCAATTGGCAGATTACGGTTACATTAGACCAGAATGACGTGTCCATCAATGCCATTGCCCGCCCCATCTTTCAGAGGCGCGTCGACAGCGAGAGCGCCCTGAACAACCTGCTGAATAATTGGTCTGTTTCTGGGGTGACAGATGTACTGTTGACGGAAGAGGCTGGCCGGTTCCTGATCCAACTGGATCAACTCGACGCCCGCAAACGCCGGCTTCTGGCTCAGAACACACCCCAACTGCCGGATTGGGCACTGTTGCGCAGCGCCATTCTGACGGCGGAACAGGAGACACGGCAAGAGACCCGCCTCCTGTGGCAGCGCACAACACAATCGATTGATGTGGACTTTCGGCCGGTAGGGGATCAATGGTACAGTATGGCTGCTTCGCTGGAAAGAGAGGCAGCCGCAGCGGCGGACGCACCCGCTCCCACTGCCAATCGCGCCGAAGCCGCCGCGCTGGAAATCCGTCAGTCTCTGCGGGCGGCACAACACCGGATGGAAGCCTCCCGCTGGCGGCGCCTTGTCTCCGACAGTACCGTGCAGGTCGTAATAGGTGATTCGCCCGACGCGACATCTCCGCAACGGGTTTGGCTCTTGGGCCTGACAGATGCGCCGCAGCGGTTGACGAACCAGTTTGAGAGCATTAACACAGTGCGCCTCTGGCTTGCCATCGCCCTGGGGCTCTTCCTCAGTTCCCTGTTTGCCGGCCTGCTGTGGCTGCTGCTCTGATCTCTGTAATGTGATTGATGCGCTTGCCGGATTGACAGGTCCCGATGCACTACCACTCCGTTACATATACGCGACTGGTGGACGTCTGCCTGGCAGCCAGAGAACATAACTATGCGTGACCAAGAAAGCACCTCACTTCCACCATCTGCACAGGGTCCTGCCGCCAATCTGTCAAAGCACACGCCCACCGCGCCTGAAGACGCTGCCGATTCCCTGGTGGAAGAGCGCGCTGAATCCGGCGGACTGGCCAGCGCGCCCTTCGCCTATTTCCGTGAAGGGCGGGTGATCACACTCCTGCTGCTCGGCGGCATCTATCTCATCCTGGCGCTCTCGCTCAGTAGCGCAGGCTGGACCGGCGCAATGAGCATGAGCATGTTGGTAGCTGTCGTTCTGGGCGCGCTGGCAATGGGCGCACTGATCTCTTTCAGCCGCTTTGACAGCTTTTTCATGCTTTCCCACAGTTTTGCGACCGGGTTGGCATGGGTCTTCTATCTGATGACCTTTCTCGTGGAAGACGAGCAGCGTGTGCAGGATTTCATCGATAAGGGAATTCCCGTCCTGCAGGCCAGGGCCTACTTCCTGCTGGAACGCTGGCTCGAATGGATCGAAGCCGCCATCAACCAACAAGCCAGCAACGACAACGTTGTCTTTATCTTCGAAATCGGCTTTCTCGTCTGGTGGCTCACCTACCTGGGCGTCTGGTCGGTCTTTCGCCACGGCCACGTCTGGCGCGGCGTGCTGATGGCCGGCATCGCGCTCCTGGTCAACACGCACTACGCGCCGGTGTCGGTGATGGGATTTCTGGTTGCATACTGTATTGCCGCGCTGCTGCTCCTCGCCTGGACAACTCTTGTCGACCATCGCCAGCGCTGGCGCGCCGATAGCATCTATTTCAGCGAGGACATCAACTTCGACTTTATGCGTTCCGGCTTCATGTATACAATGGCCGTGATCGCCATCGCCTTCATCGCGCCCAACATGGGGCGCAGCCTCCCCTTCTACGACCTGCTACAGCCCGTCAACATACGCTGGGAAGCGGCCATGCAGGAATGGAACCGCCTCTATCAGGGACTGAATCGGCAGACCCGGGCGGTCCAGACCGGTTTTGGCCGTACCTTGACCCTGGGCGGCGAACGTACCGTCAGCGACCGCATTATCATGGAGGTGGACGCGGGGTCTGGGCGCTACTGGCGGGCCGTTGCCTTTGACCGCTTCACCGGTCGACAGTGGATCAACACCGCCGAAGGGGAGGTCACTTATCGTTCCAACCAGCCGATCCCCTCGACGGTGTGGTCCGCCCGCGCACCGGTCACACAGACCATCACCATTCGCACGCCGACCGGGAATGTCCTTCTCGCTATGCCGGATGTCGTGCAGGCCAGCATCCCGTTGGCGGCGCTGGAGCAGCCGCTTGACTATGCCAACACCGTCGCTTCGGCTTCGTCAGACCGGGTGGATTCCGAACTGACGTGGGCACGCTCCAGAATCACCCTGCAGGAAGGCGAGAGCTACCAGGTAGTCAGCAACCATTCCACTGTCACGGTGCGGGAGCTGCGGGAAGCCGGTATTGTCGACTATCCGGCGCAGAATCTTGACCGCTACCTCCGGCTCCCTGTCAGTTTTTCATCCCGTGTCGCTGAGTTGGCCGACCAGATAATGGCCGATGAGCCCACTACGTACGACAAGGTCAAGACGCTGGAGCGATTTCTGCGTGCTTTCGACTACGACGAAGGGATCATCGCGCCACCCGCGGACGAGGACCCGCTGGAATATTTCCTGTTTGACATCCAACGCGGCTATTGTGACTACTACGCCTCGGCCATGGCGGCCATGCTGCGCAGCCATGGCATCCCCGCGCGTGCGGCCAGCGGCTACGCCGAAGGAACATACGACCCGGAAACCGGCTACTATCTGATCACAGAACGGGACGCGCATACATGGGTGGAGGTCTACTTCCCGCAATACGGCTGGATCGAGTTCGAGCCGACCGCCGGCGAGAGCATTCTGGACCGCCCTTCGGGAGCAGAGCTCCAGGACAGCGGTCTGATCCCCGGCATGGATGACATCTCACTCGAAGACGACGAGTTTCTGTTTGATGACGCGCTCGATTTCGAAGAAGAGTTTCCCCAGGACATCATCGGCCCGGTCACGGGCATCGGCGGCCTCCCAACTCGCTCCCCTCTGATCGCAACCAGCGTCGCCGTGGTCCTTCTCACACTGATTGCCGGCGTCTGGCTTCTGCGCCGCCGCATGTATCAAGGTCCCAGAGCCTTTATGCAGGAACCGCAGATTTACTATGAACGGCTGCTGAATTGGACTGCACGGCTGAAGATGCCGCTGGGCCCGCGAGGGCCGCAAGCTACTTCGCGCTCGCCAAACGTTCAATACTCCCAACAGATGGCGGACGAGATTTTGCAGCGAGCGCCCACCGAGCAGGCGCTGACGCCCTATGAACGCGAGGCACTGCTTGCAAAGGGTCTTCCCCAGGGCAGCCCGTTCATCCGCCGCATCATCGAAATCTACGTTCAGTTCCGCTATGCCCCCCGCCCGGAGCATCTTGGCGACGAAGTCCGCAGCGAACTGAACGCCAACTGGCGCCAACTTCGCCCAGTGCTGTTGAAAGCATGGCTGCAACGTAGGTTAAACTGGCGCCCTTCTGCCGGGCGGAATTAGAGAAAATAGGTAACTACTCAGCCACAACTGATTTGGCCGCCATGCACAAGAGCGGCACCCTGGGGCACAAGATATCTCCCTTGTGCCCTATTTCGCGTCAGGACGCCTACGGGCGCAGACGCCCTCCGGCGGCTCCGGCCCGCTAAGGCGGGCCTGCGCACCCTTCGCCGCTAAGGCGGCGAAGGGCTGTCGTCGGCAAACCCCCGCCGCCGCCAGGGGCTACGCCCTTTTATGGCGGTCGGGCCTTCGGCCCTCCCTTGTGCAGGGGCTGCGCCCCCGCAACGCCCCCCTCCAAAACCACGCCTCATCCACCGTACGTCGTCATACCAGCAGTGCGGCTCATCCACGGTAGCGCCTGCCAACTGAATACGCGCTGAGTTAACCCGTATGGCGGCAGGGATGAAGGACTGGTCAAGTCGGGCACTGTATATGGCTTGAGGTACAGGAAATATTCGAAGCGTCTTGCACGGTTGCCAGGGACTGGCAACCGCAATTATCCGGGGCGGGCCGCGCCAGTCGGGTGCAGAAGCACCACCTGCGTCTCTTCCGGCAGACTACTCTTCGTCAGCTTGAGCGTATCCGTCACTTCAGGATCGCTGATACCCAACTCATTGAGAAAGCGGTCCACCGGCTCTAGAGTTTCAGACAACTCGCCGCGCAGACTTTCGTGGCGGTATTGCATCGGTACGACGATACGCGGGTCCAGCTGGCTGATCACCTCGGCAATACGCGAGACGTCGGGTATGTGCGGTCCGCTCACAGGCGCCAGCAGGACGTCGATATCGCCCAGTTCCTCCCCGCCGACGCTGGCCGGGACCTGTCCCAGCTCTCCCAAATGGCCGATCGTCAGGCCGGCGAAATCCAGAAAAAAGACGACGTTGCGTGTACCGTTCAGGGAGGTCGGCAGGCCTGTCACGAGCACCTGTTTCACTTCGTAGTCGCCGGGGCCTCGCAGGATCTTCGGCTCACCGCCGACGACATCTGTATCTTGGACTTGGGCAGACGAGTCCTGGCTGATAGTAACAATATCGGCGCGCAACTTGGGCAACTGAATGCCCGTCGCCTTCCTGCTTAGGGGGTCGCAGATTGCGGTGACGCCGCGCTCTCGCAGACGAAAGCAAGAGAAACCGTACCAGTTGATGTCCACAGTCCTGTCCTTTCTCAAATGCCAACTACTCTATTGATGCGGCGCGAAGCCACTCCCTGAATATCGCGGCGTTGGGGCACCCGGCGTTCTCTCTCCATGGTCTTGAACCAGGCCCATAACGCATAGCGATGATACATCACCAGTTCGCCTCCCGCCAAAGCGCGGGGCATCTTCACAGATACATATTGGCTTCCGGCCCAGGTGGTGGCGGCCCCGGGCTCGACGCGGTCAGATAGGGCGCTACGTTGCGTAATGTCTGCGCAAGCACTATCATAGCCTTCCTGAGTAGCCAGTTTTCAGTAGTCGCCCGCCTGGCCACTGAATGCCAGAGACCCGAAACGATACGAGTGGGCGCGACACGCCGGAGATACGCTCTATGGACGAACAGTCTGTGCGTCAAGTGGTAACTTCCCGCTTTTATCAGTCGCTGGCCAAAAATGATGTCGAAATCACCGCTATTCCTCAAGCCCAGCTACAAGCCATCGTCAACGCGCTCGCCGACGGCGTCTTTGCCGTCCTCGATGAGGTGGAAACCGAAGCCGATCATCCCCTTGCGGAACTCCAATCGCGCGCGAGTGGCTCTGAAGAACATGAAACGGCATCCCCTGCAACGGATTCCCCCGAGGCCGTTGCCGACCACCTCGAAGCCGAGGAACTGCTCTGGTCCGGCCGTCCTTACCTTTCGATCGGTACTCGCTATGAACTGACATCCCAACGCGTGCGGCTCATTCGCGGTCTGCTTGGCCGCAATTACCACGAGATCGAGCTGGTGCGCGTGCGCGATACGTCGGTTACTCAGCATCTGGGCGAAAGGGCATTGAACGTGGGTGACGTCACGATCACCAGCGCCGATCCCAGTCACCCTGAATTCACTCTCCACAACGTCAAGGATCCGATGGGCGTGCGGGAAATGATCCGTAAGGCCACCATGCTGGAAAAGCAGCGACGCGGCCTCCACTATCGCGAGGAGATGTAACTGTGTCTGCCACCGCAGCAGCAGAACAGACGCAATGCCGCGCAGAGGAGTTGCCGGTCGCGAAATCCGACCTCTTCGAGCTGGCCCGCCAGGCCGGCGAACTGGCTCTGACCATGCAGCGGGATGGCCTGCGCTCTATCCAGTCCAAGTCCACCCCCAATGATCTGGTCACCGAGGCCGACTTGGCCTGCGAGACACTGATTCGCGATCGTCTGGCCTCCCTCACACCCGATTTCGGCTTCTGGGGTGAAGAGAGCGATGAACAGCCCGATGACGACTACTTCTGGCTTGTGGATCCCATCGACGGTACGATCAACTTCGCCGCCGGCGTGCCCTGGTTCGGCATCAACATCGCCCTCATCCACCGTGACAAAATCTCCTTCGGTCTCTCGCTGATCCTGCCGCAGTTCGAGCTCTTCTGGGCGCAGGCCGGCCAGGGCGCCTTCCTCCGCCGCCAGAACGGCGAACAGCAGCGCCTGCAGGTCAGCCGGGCATCGTCACTGTCGGAAGCGCTGCTCACGACCGGCTTTCCTTACCACCGCGCCGAGAGCGACGACAACAACGCCGCCGAATTCGCCCGCATCATGCCCATCTGCCGCGGCGTACGCCGGATGGGCGCCTCCTCGGCCGATCTGGCCTACGTGTCCGCCGGCGCATTCTCAGCCTACTGGGAAGGCTGGATCCAGCCGTGGGATGTCGCAGCCGGCGTCCTGCTTGTACACGAGGCGGGCGGCCTCGTCACCAACTACGACGGCGCGCCCTTCCGCCTGACCGACCATAGCATCATCGCCAGCAACGGCCAGCCGGGCGTCCACGAATCATTGCTGCGTGCCATCCAAGAGGCCCGCGCCGGCAGGTTCTGAGATTCCCGCGGTTCGTGACGGCCCCTTCAAAACTCAAATCCAATGTTGACGAGCCTGCTCGTTGGCTGATCGTCGGCAGAAAACGCCATCCATTTTCTGCTTGCTCATTTCCATTTCCTTGTTGACCATTGCGCAGGTGCATTTGACAGGGTAGGTATGGACCATAATACTAGAGGGCAAATGCTGGATCGGATACAGTCCCACATCCGTGACAATAGCATACGTATTACGCGCCATGCGCAGCAGGAAATGACTGAGGAGAATTTCTCGCTTAGCGATGTACTGCAAGCAATCTCTAAAGGGCAGGTCCTTGAAGACTACTCTCAACATCGAAGGGGAGCTTGTTGCCTCTTGTAAGGTCTTACCGCATCGGGACGCGCCGTGCACGTCGTTTGCACGACTGCTCGGCCAGTTCTCATCATCATAACTGTGTATGAACCCAGGCTGCCCAAATGGGTTACTCCGATTCAAAGGAGGCAATCGACATGAACTGCAGCATTGAGGGATGTCCGGGAGAATACGAAGCGAGAACAATTACACAGACGGTCCGGCGCCATGGGCAGGTCGTTGTCATCGACCATGTTCCTGCTGATGTCTGTACTGTCTGTGGAGACGCGCTCCTGCAGCCAGGCACTGTCCGCAAGATTGAGAGCCTGCTCCAGGAAAAACGCCAACCAGCACAGACTGTGCCTCTTTACGAATTCATGTGATCCGAGCACTCAGCATTCAGGTGGCGGCAAACCACCGGATGATCATCATCAGATTGGTATCCGCTTTCAGGAAAGGCAGTAATGACGGACAAGCAATCAGTGCAAGAGCAGTTCGGCGCCCATGCCCGGACCTATATCACCAGTCGGCCCCACGCCAAGGGCGCCAGTCTGAAACGGCTGGTCGAGCTGGTCGAACCGCAGCCGCACTGGCAGGCGCTGGACATCGCCACCGCCGCCGGCCACACCGCCTTCGCCTTCGCCCCCCACGTCGCCAACGTGCGAGCAACCGACATCACTCCGCAGATGCTGACCGTCGCCCGCGAGCAGACCGCGAAACGCGGCATCGACAACGTGACCGTCGAGCACGCTGACGCCGACAACCTGCCCTATGCAGACGGCCAGTTCGATCTCCTCACCTGCCGCATCGCGCCCCACCACTTCCCCGATATCGGCGCTTTCCTGCGCGAGTCCGTGCGCGTGCTGCGCGCCGGCGGCATTCTGGCGGTTGTGGATAACGTCGTCCCAGCGGGCGTCGCCGGCGATTTTGTCAACGCCTTCGAGAAACTGCGCGATCCCAGCCACGGCCGCTGCCTCAGCACGGAAGAGTGGCTGGAAGGTTACTCGCAGGCCGGCCTGGAACTGACCCAACACGAAATCCTCGAAAAGCAAATGGTCTTCGAAGACTGGGCCGCACGCCACGATCCGGTTATGCAGTCCTATCTGCGTGCCCTCCTCTTTCACGGCCCACCCGAGACGCAAGAGTTCCTCCATCCCCGCAGCGAGGACGGCCGCACGCTCTTTCACCTGCAAGAAGGGCTGTTCATCGGGCGCAAACAGCCATGAATGGAAGCCGATCGTAACTCAGGAATTGGGCGGCTGAAGGAGCCAGAGGTAGGCATCCTCCACTGTCGGGGAAGCTGCGACAGCATCCACTGTGGGTTTTTCCTCTGCCAGGACGCGAAAGTGGCTTCCCTGCTCCGTGTGCGTGATGGCAACCACGCGCAGATCCTCCCGCTCCTGCACTGCGTAATCCGCCGTCGTGAACTCCCAAACGCGCCCCGCCGTCGCTTGCAGCAACGTCTGGATACTGCCGTGAAAGCGCAGTTGGCCGTGATCGAGCACCGCGAGACGCGAGCAGGTCTGGGCGATGTCCTCGGTGATATGCGAGGACAACAGCACCAGCCGCTCACGCGCCAATTCGACTAGCAGATTGCGGAAGCGCACCCGTTCCTGCGGGTCCAGGCCGGCGGTCGGTTCGTCAACGATGACGACTTTCGGGTCGCCGATAAGCGCCTGCGCCACGCCCAGCCGTCGCTTCATTCCTCCTGAGTAGGCTCTGATTTTGCGATCCGCCGCGTCGCTCAATCCGGTCAACTCCAACATCTTCCCGATCTGCTGGCCGCGCTCCTCCACAGGGATTCGCTTCAGGGCAGCCACAAATGCCAGGAACTCGTGTGCGGAGAGATTGTCGTACATCTGAATCTCTTGTGGCAGATAGCCCAGTTGGGCGCGGATGTTCCACTTCTGGTTGCGGTCATCGACTTTCCAGTCGCCCACATAAGCGGCGCCGCTGGTGGGCTGCAACAGAGTCGCCAGCACCCGCATAAGAGTTGTCTTGCCGGCGCCGTTCGGACCAAGCAGGCCGAACATGCCCATTTCGATAGTGAGGGAAAGATGATCGAGGGCAACCGTGTTCGTGCGGGAAAATTTCGAGCGGTAGACTTTGGTCAGGTCGTCAATCGTAATGTTCATCGTATTCACACCGGCTCAACATAAGGATAGACACTGTAGGAAAGAAGTGAGCAGTAGATTATTAAGGCCTGACACCTACTACTCATTGCGCGGGCGTTCGCGCTTTCCCAGGTGTGCAGGACATTTCGGAGGGAGGCAAGTCATAGCCGAATGTGTCTTGCAAGATCTGTTGCACCGCTTCTTCCGTAAGGGGATCTCCGCCCAGCGGATGTCTTTGCGCCAAGACGGCGAGCAGTTCGGCCAGAGTGTCACGCCCGAACTGGGTCGTAAACCCGTTAAGAGCCACTATGAAGTGAGCAAGCTGACAGCCGTTACGAGTTCTGAAAGCGCCTACAGGGCGATGCGCCGGCGAAATACCCGGAGGTGAGAGCGGGTCGGCGCTGAATCGACCCTCCTGGTAATAGGAGAGCATATTTTCCCACTTGGACTGCTCCTGCTCAATATGCGCTCGGTCACCTTGCAGCGATAGCGCCAGTTCCTGCGCAGTGACAACCGCAAATGCTTGTAGAAGAGGCGTCACCTCATACTGCCAATCTACCTCTTCAATCCAGCGCCCCTGCGGTGCTTGTGGGTTGACGCCTCCCAAACTTCCACGTGTGCATTCCCATTCCTGGTCCCACTCGTCTCTATTTTTATCAGGGGGTCCGCACGTCACCTGATAACTTCGCAGGATGCCGGCTTGACTCAGCCTACTTTCTGGCCAATGAATCTGATTTGACAACCAGGAACGGCTTACCGGAAGGGCAAGTTCCAGGACAGATACAGGATGCCATCCGGTCTGTTTGTCTATGTGATTGGGGAATCCCAGGATCAGGCCACCCAGCGCAAGGTGCTTACGCGGGATGTAGGGCAGCTCAACCGCCTGGTATGAACCATGTGGAAGATCCTCAAGCCATTCGCCCAAAGCGTGGCGTAATCGCAACAGTTTTTCGGCGGTTGCGATCGTCCGCTCTCCGCTCAGTTTTCCGGTCCAGGTACCTCCTTCAACAATGACATCATGTCTGTATGTTCCGCCAACTACCAGTAACTGCGGGGGATTCTTCCAGTCATAGATGATGGCGTCTCCTGTTTGTTCGCTGATCTCGCTCGAACTCAGAAAAGGTCCCTCCGAGTTGTCGAGAGAAATCTGCAAACTGTGACTCTCTCTGGCCACATGCGGGCCAGGGGTGCGCGGCCATGCCAACCAGTCGCTGTCACGCGTCCACTGCAGAGCATGGTCGTCCACAAAACTGACGTAGCTCTGTTGAAATGAAATCGGGTCGTCCTCAGTAATCGTACTGGCAAGCTGATAATCCTCGCGTAGCAGGATGGGGACACCTGTATACAGTAGCTCCAACTCGATCTCCTCGCCCGCGGCAACTATCGTGGACAGTGGGCCTAGGCGAATCAGTTCGCCGATGCGTCGACTGGGGACCGTTTTCCCCGCCACGCTTGCGTTGATTACATGCAGCCCTGGATTCAGGGCCAACTCAACCACAGCTTGCGCCTCGTCGCTCCGGTTGCGCAGACGCATTTTCGTATGTATCTGTAAAGTCTTTTGTTCGAGGGTGGCGCGCTGTTCGGCGTCAACCACCTCCCACACGTCGATCTGTTCGGCCGCAGGTGGAGGAACCAAACGCTGGGCGGCGGCAACGGAGTAGAGTTGCCAGGAACCGCCGGCCGCGACGAGAGCCAGAAGCGCAAAACCGGCAAAGCCGCGCCGCCGCTTTGGGGGCCAGCCAGTTCTGCGGTCCAGTCGCGTATGGCCGGCTGTGGCCAGGAGCAGCAGAAGCGGGATACAGCCCAGGTAGAACAGGAGGAACGAGAGCAGCAGGGGACGTTCCGCCCCCAATCCAACAACCGGATTCAGGTCCAGCGTCAGCAAGGTGAAGTTCAGCGGCGTCAGCAACGTGGCCGTGGGCATCAGCAGGCCCAACCAGGTGAGCGCGCTGGTGGCGGCGACGACCGCCGTTACCACATAGGTATTGCGCGCCAACAGGGCCAGGGCAATGACCACGCTGGCGGCGGCCAGCGTGACCGGCAGGAGCAACAACAGATAATAGCCGAGAAGCGGTACGACACCGCCTGCGGGGATCGTCCCCACAACAACCAGAAGCGCATGGACGAGGAAGCCGTTGAGCGCCAGCGTGACACACAGAACCAGGGCGACGCCAACGAACTGACTGAGCGCCAACAGGGGGAGCTCGAGAGAGGTTGTCCACAACCAGTCTTTGCGCGGCCCCTGATTCTGGACGATCAACGGGCTGATGAGCAGAGCCAGCAGCGGCAGTTGGAAAAACAAAATGTTGTTGCTGACGCGGACGACCAACGCGCCGGTTCCACCGCTCAGGCTGTCGGTGAGAGCGACACCCCCCGCCAGGGCCAGCGTCAGAACCGCGTAGATGACAAAGGCGAGACGCCGGGTGAAGAGGATGACCTGTATGACGGTCAGATCAATGAACAGTCTCATGCGTCTTCTCTGCCTGTGGACAGCAGCAACTCCTCGTTGTTGACGAGGCGGCATGTGTCGAAGATGAGAACGCCGGAAACGACGCACAGGAGCAGCCGGTTGGTCCACCAGGATGGATGCTCGCCATGTTCCGCGGCGAAGTAGGTCAGGAATGGAAAGAGAAAGGGAAGGCTCAACCAGGCTTTGTGAAAGAGCAGAGTGCTTCCCCAGAGCAGGGTTACACTGAAGCCGCCACCGACCCAGGCGCGCAGACGCAGGCCGCTCCAGAGACCTGTTGCGCCAAACAACAGCGTCACCGGCAGGCTCGCCAGCCCCAACTTCAGGAAATTCACCTGCGGTTGCTCTGCCAGACGCCAGATGAAGAGTAGAAAGACAAGCCACGTAAGCAACGCGGCGATGAGCAGCACGGAGAGCCGTTCGAGAGTCAGTCGCCCTTGCGAGTAGGGCGTTGTCAGAACCACTTCCTGGAACGGATCGCGCAGCATAATGCCGGAGGCAAGCCAGCCGACAGTTGGCGGCAACAGGATCTCTCCAAAGACGAAACTGGAATAGACAAACTCCGCCGCGTATGGTTGACCGGTCTCTCTGGAGGGATAGAGAAGGACGGCAACAACAACGCCGAGGACGAGAAACAGTGACAACTGCGCCTGGTAGATGCGGAAGTGATACGAGACGGGCAGGGCGAAGGTTTGCATCTGGGATTCTTTCAGTTTTCCAAGTTCTTTGGTTAATCCTGGCGCTGAGGCACTTCTTGTGGATGCACATTGAAAATCATTCGCAGCGCGCCCAAGCTGCTCTCATGTGAGGACTGCGTCGTCCAGCCGCGCCATACCTGAACGATTTCCCGGTCTCTTGAAAGCAATATTTTCGTCGGGGTATAGTCCACTGTACTTGCCGCAAATAATTTTGAGTCTAGATCGAGCAAGACAGGAAACGAAATTTTGTTCTCCTCCACATAATCTAATATCTTATCTCGGTCTGTCTCCGCAGTCACACCGAGTACCCTAATGTTGTTTTTTTTCTCCTCGTTCATATAGTGTCTGCCAGAGAGGCAAGTCTAGTTTGCAAAAGTCACATTCCGTATGCAGAAAGATGAGAAGTGTATAATCTTGCTGTGATTCATTGAGGCCAACACTATTACCTCTGAGTGTCTGCAGAGTGAGAGAAGGAAGTCGATTCCCAATTGCCGACTCTTGTACAGCCAAGGAAGAAGAATATCCTTGAAGCGCAATGCGATTTTGGAAGACCTGAACAGCTAGCAGGATCCCAAATATAAATATTATAGTGTACAAGTATGTATTCTCTCGAAATAAGAAGGAAAATTTATTTTTTTGCATAACCCATCTCCTCTATCATATTGTGAACACATGACACTAATGTGGATCCCATTTCAAACCACGAACTTTCGCAATGACTCCGAAATTGAAGCTAAGGAGTCTCATCTGCATTCTTTAAACACACAAGCTCTTGGTCTCATTTGGGATCTACATTAATTTGAGTCTGCTCATGGTGAGCACCTTGCATAGCTGGTGGGCTTTTGGTCGAAAACCCTATTCTACCAGCTTGACAAGGTGCTCATGAATTCGGGTGCGATTCAAAATGGGGGCGAATTCCTGGCTACCTCTGGGCAGTTACGCTGGGGTCCGCAACCCGCTACTCCAGAGTGCCCCAAGTCTGGCCCACACCCCATGGATTCCGAATTCAGGTTACTAACAACTTCTGCATGCCCCGCTATACGTGTAACTGCCTCTACTGCCATCGGGGCATTCCCACTTTAATTCATACCGCGTGTACTTATACCACCAGACGGGCCCACAACGCTTACAACCGTCGAACAAATGGGTCCGTTTACACCCTTCGGGAACTTCAGGATGTGCTTGTGCGACTTGGAAGCTGGTAAACACCCCCAAGCAAGACAAAAACAGAGCCCCAATGACGATTGCCCTCTTAAGATGTGTGATCGAGCGTTGCATTTTTCACCTCCCTGTGAAGTTAAAGCCTACTCCTATCCGAATCTACAACAGAGTTGATCTAAAGCAACCTTCCTCACTCCACCTTCAATCTATTCCTTTTCTGAGCGTTTGTAAAGGTATTCCAGTATTCTTTTGATAGGTATACCAATACCCTATTTGAGTAGGTATGCCCATACTCTAGACCAAGTACTCCGCTTCTCTATGGCTGCGGTACTGCGCGCGTAAGAAGGGACTAGATGACCGGGGGGCCAACCATATTTATCTGACAAATATTTTGGCGATCAGATCTTCAATACCACCGCCAATACGAAATTTTGGCAAACTGATATGCACAGCACCGGCTGGTGTGAGGTGACAGAGAGGCTGTGAGTATCTTGCACAAACGCGCGGGGGCAGGGGGCATAAGATGATCAAACTCAATGCCGTGAGAGACCGTTCTCTATGGCCCACACGATGGCTTCAGCGTGGGTGTGAACGCCTATCTTCTCATAGATACGGCTGGAATAGTTGCGCACGGTCTGCTGCGCGAGGTGAAGAGAGGTGCCGATCTCAGCGTTGCTAAGACCGTCGGCTATCAAGTTCAAGACCTGACGTTCACGTTCGGTCAGGTCGATACTTTGTTGATTTTCGGTCGGGTGTGGAAGTGGGGCTGACGTTAAAGCGTTGATGAGGTTGCGACTGATCCAAACATCCCCTTTTGCGACTA
Source organism: Caldilineaceae bacterium (assembly GCA_963662575.1). Taxonomy (GTDB): domain Bacteria; phylum Chloroflexota; class Anaerolineae; order Caldilineales; family Caldilineaceae; genus Bin5. The sequence continues at coordinate 780,787 of OY759723.1, read as the reverse complement.
CATCAATGGCGCGTAATATAGTCTCCACATCTTCGCCCTTGTATACGTATCCATCAGCGCCGGCGATGAGTATCGCGCGAACACGTTCCGGTAGATCATTATTGCTGAAAACCAACAGTTTGGTGGTTGTGTTCTTTGCGCGTAGCGTCCTGATGATTTCCCGCAGCGGCGCAACGCGTGGAAAAGGTTCTATCAATACAATAAGATCCAGCTTTCTGTTTTGACTGAATTGGAGGGTGGCCGCATAGTCTGCTGTCTCAAATACGTTTGCTCCCTCTGCTTTCAGCCTCTCCAGCAGTGCGTCGTGCTCCAAAGGACGTCCTCCCATTACCAAAATCTCAAGTCCCTTTTCGATTGTCATCTGTTCCCCGCATATTGCTGATCCCAGAAACTCAAGATGGCCACGACATGGCTACACAAGTACCGGAAGGACTATTACATGACGACGGCTACATGACGACGGCAATGATAGCAGATCATCAATTTTGTTACAAGTGTGAAGCGGGCACATCATTCCACCCTGGCTCGGCTCCATTTGACGCCCATTCCTTGCTCATTCCCCTGTTATGCAGTAGGCTTACGTCAGGTAAATAGATAAGCAAGGCTGTATGTGTTGCCGGGTCAGAATGTCCCCCGTTGAGCAGACAGTCACCTGGTTGAAAGAATCTCCTGAACCGAAGGAATGTACATGACGAAAATACGCTTTGGCACCGATGGCTGGCGCGGACGCATGGCCGAAGACTACACCTTTGCCAATGTGCGCCGCTGTGCCCAAGGCTTTGCTAACTGGCTTTCGGACGAGGGCTATGCCTCCCAAACGGTCGTCGTCGGACACGACCAACGCTTTCAGGGTGAACACTTTGCCGCCGCGGTGGCGGAGGTGCTGGCTGGCAACGGCCTGCAGGTTCTGTTGATCGACGGCGCCTCACCGACGCCGGTGATCAGCTTCGCTGCCGTCAACAACAACGCCGTCGGAGCCGTAAACATCACCGCCAGCCACAATCCGCCCGAGGACAACGGCTTCAAAGTGCGCGACGCCAGCGGCGGCGCGGTGCCGCCCGCTGGACTGGCCGCCATCGAAGCCCGTATTCCCGATTCGGACGGCGTACGGAGCACACCTCTCGACGAGGCCCTCGCCGCCGGCACAGTGCGCCGTCATCAGCCGCAGGCCGCCTATCTCGCCCACCTGTCCAGCCTGATCGACGTGACCGGCATCCGCGACGCCGGTCTCAAAATCGTTGTCGACAGCATGTGGGGCAACGGCGCAGGCTGGTTGACCGAAATCCTCGGCGGTGGCAAGACCGAAGTCATCGAAATCCACGCGCAGCGCAATCCGACCTTTCCCGAAATGGACCGCCCCGAGCCGATTCCCCCCAATGTGGACGCCGGCCTGGCCGTCGCCCGCTCCGTGGAGGCCGACTGCCTTTGTATCCTCGACGGTGACGCCGACCGCTGTGGCTTCGGCGATGAGAACGGCCAGTTCGTCGATCAGCTGCGCGTCTACGGGCTGCTCGCCTACTACCTGCTTGAATTGCGCGGCGAGCGCGGTCCGATTGTCAAGACCCTCAGTACGACCTCGATGCTCGATAAGCTGTGCGCGGCCTACGACGTGCCCGTTGTCGAGACAGGCGTCGGCTTCAAATTCGTGGCGCCGGCGATGCTGGAGCACAACGCGCTCATCGGCGGCGAGGAGAGTGGCGGCTACGCCTTCCGCGACCACGTGCCGGAGCGCGACGGCATTCTGTCCAATCTCTGTCTGCTGGACCTGATGGTGCGCACCGGCAAGAGGCCGACCGAACTGCTTCAGCTACTCTTCGAGAAGGTCGGCGAGCACTTCTACGACCGGATCGACATCCGTCTGACCGGCGCCGAAATGAAGGCCGCTGCCCAACAAAGACTCGACAGCGTCGATATCAGCGGGCGTACCCTGGGCGGCATCGCCATCACCGAACGCATCACTGTCGATGGCTACAAATTCCTGATGGAGGATGGGGGCTGGCTGCTGGTGCGCTTCTCCGGCACCGAGCCGCTGATCAGGATCTACACGGAGACGACCCGCAAGGAAAAAGTGGCGGCGATCCTTGCTGATGGCCAAAAACTGGCGGGCCTGTAGCAGCGGGAACGCCTCCCAGTTTCCCGTTCATCCCGTTAGCCTTTCAGACGCCCGACGAGCTTTCATACAGTGGTACTATGTGATAAAATTAACAAACAATGTATGCCGGAAAAAGGTCGAATGCAACTCCGCTCGAAAGTGACAGAAGTTCCGATCCGATGCGCTGCCACTTCCTTTTTTGACCGCAAATGACTGTTCCGACGCTGGTCGACAGCCACTGCCATCTGGACCTGGAGCAGTTCGATGCCGACCGGGCCGCCGTACTCGAGCGGGCACAAGCGCAAGGGGTGCGCATGATCGTCAACCCCGGCATCGATCTGGTCCACAGCCAGCAGGCCCTCGCGCTGGCCGACCTGCATCCGCAGGTGTACGCTGCGGTGGGTATCCACCCCAACAGCAGCGCTGACTTCAGTGAACAAACGCTGACAAAGTTGTCCGCGCTGGCCGAGCATCCCAAAGTTGTCGCCATCGGAGAAATCGGGTTGGACTATCATTGGGAGACTGTCTCCCGCCCAACACAGGCGCAGGCATTTCGGGCGCAGCTCGACTTGGCCGCCGAACTGGGACTGCCCGTGATCATCCATAACCGCGAAGCGTCGACCGATCTGGCGCAGATCCTGGACGCTTGGGCGGCCAGCGCCCGAACCCGCAACTCGCCCCTGGCAAAGCGCCCCTTTTGGGGCGTACTGCACGCATTCTCCGGCGACGCCGCGCTGGCGCAAGCGGCCAACAGTTGGAATTTCGCCATCGGCCTGGGCGGTCCGGTCACATTCAAGAACGCCCGGAACTTGCACAATCTTGCGCCGCAACTGTGCCTGGATCGCCTCATGCTCGAAACGGACGCCCCCTGGCTGACGCCGCATCCTTTTCGAGGCAAACGCAATGAACCGGCCTATGTGGCTCTGGTCGCCGCGCGGCTGGCCGAACTGCTGGCTGTGCCAGTAGAGGAGATAGCTGCCCGCACGACCGCTGTGGCCCGCTCGATCTTTGCACCGCTGGCTGGTGACCAGCAGCCGGAAACAGTCACGATGACTGCCGACTGGCCATCGTAGTTCGCCGCACCGCTGGATTTATCTGCCTGCGGTGTGCCCTATCAACGTTTTGTGACGGTATTTCATGGTTGACCAGGTTCAAGTCGAACAGCTCACCGATACGAATGCGAGACCCTTGGCGCAGGATACGCCGCCGATGATGCCGCGCTCGCGTACACTCAGCGCGCGCGAAGCAATGGTGCATGACGATTTCCGCCGCGCGCTGCTGACGCCGCAGGACGCGTCTGCCCTGCTGACACCGGTGCGCGCGGCGCTCGAGCAGGTCGAAGAGAAAATGAAAAGCGTTGACGCCGACGTGTTTGCGCCCCTGGCCAACGCCTTTCTTGAACTGATCGGCCAGGGTGGCAAACGGCTGCGGCCGGCACTGGCGCTCTTGGCCGCAGGTCTGCAAGAGGGACGCCTCGACCCTAACGGCCCCCGCTCCAATACAGACGGCACAAATGGATTCCCGCCTGGGGAATGTGACCCGAATACGCTCATCGCCCTCGCCGCCGCCGTGGAGATGCTGCATACAGCCACGCTCGTCCACGATGATGTCATCGACGGCGCGCTTTTGCGTCGTGACGCACCCACACTCAATGCCTCGTGGAGCGCGGGGGCAACGGTTCTCGCCGGCGACTATATGTTCGCCCGCTCCGCCCAGTTCGCCGCCGAAACCGGCAACGTCCGCGTCATTACCATCTTCAGCGATACCCTGCGCGTTATCGTCGATGGCGAAATGCGTCAACTCTCCGATCGCAACGACTTTTACCAGGACCGCCAAGCCTACTACGATCGCATCTATGCCAAAACGGCCAGCCTCTACAGCGCTGCCACCGAAGCGGCCGCAGTTCTGGTCGGCCTGCCACCGGATCAGGTCCAGGCACTGAAATCTTTCGGCTATCAGTTCGGGATGGCCTTCCAGATCGTGGATGACATCCTCGATTTCGTCGGCAACGACGCCACCCTCGGCAAGCCGGTGGGAAGCGACCTGCACCAGGGCACCCTGACTTTGCCGTTCCTCTACTACTTGCGCCAACTGCCCCAGCCGCAGAAACTGGTGAGCCGGTTGCTCCAGGCCAGGCAGCGCGCCGATGAGGGCGACCCCGGCATCCTGTCCGCAACCGTGCAGGAGATCGTTCAGGCCGTGCGCGCCAGCGGCGCCATCGAGGCTGCTCATCAGGAAGCGCTCGGCTTTCTCGACCACGCGGTTCACGACTTGGCTCCCTTCAATGACAACCTCTGCCAGCGATCGCTTCTCGGCCTCTGCGCCTTTGTCGTGCAGCGCAGCAGTTGAACCGGCGCAGCCAGCGGCCAGAGATCACAGAAAACGCCCGCACAACGCCCGGCAACTGGCCCTCTAGCCACCTATGAACGCGATGCTTCAACGACTTAGTGGTCGAGCCGACCGCGCCCTCTCCAAGGCCCGACATGGGGGCGAGGACCTCCCGCAAACGGACAGGAGACCTCCGCCGACCGACCTGGTGATCGTGATCATCTCCTGGAACGTCTGGGACCATCTGCGCGCCTGCCTTACCTCGATCGAGCAGCAGAGCATACCGCTAGACGAAGGACGCCCAGAAAGAAAAGAACGCGACAGCGCCTCCCACTCCTTGACTCCTGTGCGCCGCTTCGGACCGAGCAACGAGGCCACCCTCCAGGTCGTGGTGCTCGACAATGCCAGCGAAGACGCCACGACCTCTCTGTTGCCAAGCCGCTTCCCCTGGGTGCAGACGATTTTCAGCGACGAAAACCTGGGCTTCACCGGTGGCAATAACCGCGCGCTGGAAGCGATGGGGTTTAACCCCCTGCCGCCGCCGGTTACCGCAGGAGAAGTCTCCAATCAGCCCGGCAGTGATCCAGCAAAGGACGCGTCCCCGCGCCCCGACGCCAAGGCGCGTTTCATCTTCTTCCTCAACCCCGACACCGAACTCCTGCCCGGCAGCCTGTGGGCGCTCTACAACGGCATCAACGAAGACGAGACGATCGGGGCAATCGGACCGCAACTGCGCTACACGGACGGCGTCCTGCAAAGCAGCCGCCGCCGTTTCCCCGGCCCCATAACCGGCTTCTTTGAGAGCACTTGGCTGGAGCAAATGTGGCCCCGCAACCCATGGACCCGCAGCTATCACCTCGCCGACTGGCCGGCCGACTCCCGCCAGGATGTCGACTGGCTCGTAGGCGCCGCTCTGCTGGTGCGGGGGGACGTATTGGCCGCGCTCGGCGGCTTCGATCCGCAGTTCTTCATGTACAGTGAAGAGACCGACCTCTGTCGCCGCATCAAACGCGCCGGCTGGCGCGTTGTCTACGACCCGGCCGCCATCGTCATCCACGCCGAGGGCCGTAGCAGCGGCCAGGTAAGCGCCCAACGTCATATCCTCTTCAACCGCAGCAAGGTGCGTTACGCCCGCAAATGGCACGGCCCCCTGTGGGCGGCCCTGCTGCGGCGCTACCTGCTCGCCGAATTCCGCCTGCAGTTAGCCAGCGAGTCAGTCAAAGCGTTCCTGGGCCACAAGCGAGAATTGCGCCGCTCCCGCATCGACGCCTACCGCGACGTGCTGAAGAGTGAACTGGAATAGAGCGCATCCCCCCTCCCCAATTCTTTCTATCCCCCCGCCTCTTCGTGTAATATGCTGCTGAACGCGCTGACACTTCATTCTGTCAGCGCAACCCATCAGGAGAATTTTCAGTGGCCCGATTTCAAACCAAGCCGATCAGCGGTGCACGCGACTTCCTCCCCCTTGATGTGCTGCGCCGGAATTACGTCATCGATGTGATCGAACGCGTCTACCAAAGCTACGGCTTTGAACCGCTCGACACCCCGGTCATGGAACGATTGGATACCCTGCTCGGCAAATACGGCGAAGAGGGCGATCAACTGATCTTCCGCGTCGCCAAACGCGGCGCCAAGCTGCAACGGGAGCTCGCCCAGTCCCCAACCGAAGACGACATTTCCGATGCCGGCCTCCGCTACGACCTGACCGTGCCACTCGCCCGCATCGTCGCCGAATACAGCAATCAACTGCCGCGTTACTTCAAACGCTACCACATCGCGCCCGTCTACCGCGCCGACCGCCCCGCCAAGGGCCGTTTCCGCGAGTTCTACCAGTGCGACCTGGATGTCGTCGGCTCCTCCAGCCAACTCGTCGAAGCCGAGGTTCTCAACGCCGGCGCCCAAGTCTTGCAGGAGCTGGGCTTCCGCGGGCGCGATGCGTCCGGATTCCGTCTGCGCCTGAATCACCGCGGCGTCCTGCGGGCTCTGATGGAGGTGACCGGCGTGCCCGCGGAACTGGAGTCGGACGCACTGGTGGCCGTCGACAAGCTGGACAAGATCGGCCTGGAAGGCGTGGAAAAGGAGCTGCGCGCACGGGGTCTCGATCAGGAGGCTACGACAGCCCTTCTGGAACTCATGGCCGCCGCACCGGACGATACGGACGCGGCACTCTGCTGGCTGGAGGAAAGGCTGGCAGGTTCGGCAAACGGCGCGCAGGCGCTGGCTGAACTGAAAAACGTGGTCACACTGACGCAAGCAGGCCCGGCCGGCGAACACATCCACATTGACCCATACCTGGCGCGCGGCCTGAGCTACTACACCGGCCCTATCTACGAGATCGAATTCCCCACGTTGAGCGGCTCCGGCGGCGCCGGCGGACGCTACGACGACCTGATCGGCATGTTCAGCAACCGCTCTATCCCCGCCTGCGGCTTCAGCCTGGGCCTTGAGCGCATCCTCCTGATCATGGAAGAGCGCGGCCTCTTCCCGCAAAAACTGGCCGGACAACCCCAGGTGCTGATTACCAATTTCGACCGCCAGACGCTGGCCGCCAACGTAGAGCTGGCACATGCGTTGCGGGAGGCCGGTCTACGCGTCGACCTCTACCCGGACATCGACAACCTGGGGCGGCAGTTCCGATATGGCGAGGAACGTAACATCCCCTTCGCCCTCCTGCTCGGCGGGGACGAGCTTGCGGCCGGCACCGTAACTGTCAAAAACTTAATCAGCGGCGAGCAGGAAAAGGTGGCGCAAGCAAAGGTGGCCGACCACTTGCGCCAATGATTCCAAAAGGGCTTTGATGGACCTCATCGCCAACAAAGCCCGTATCTACTCCTGCAATTTGTCCCATTTCGCGATTATCGTGATATAATCGCTCAAAAGTTTCCCTGTTGTCCGATTCCCACACTAGAGATCAAACGTCATCCTTTTGGGATCCGCAGTTTACAATTTCCATATCTTTCATTGAGGAGAAAAAGATGAAGCAATCAGTATTAAGTCGACGTAAGTTCTTGCAGCTGACAGCCGGCGTGACCGTTACTTCGGCTTTGGCGGCCTGTGTAGCCCCGGTCGCGCCCGCAGCCGATAGCGGTGGCGCAGCGATGGCTACTACGACCATTGACATTTGGGCCTATCCCCGCACGGAAAATGACGGGGACATCGTCTATGCCCCCTTGAATGAAGGATTCCATGCAGCCCATCCAGACATCATGGCGGAGGTCGAGGTACAGCCCTGGGGCGGGCGTCGCGAAAAACTCTACGCCGCGGCCGCGGCCGACGAGGCGCCCGATATCTGGGATGCAACCACAGATACAGTGCCGGCCTATATCACAAAAGGCGTAATCCTTGGTCTTGACGATCTCCTGTCTGCCGAGGATCTGGCCGACTTTGGCGCCGCTGAAATCGATGCGGCCAGCATGGACGGTGTACTCTACATGCCGCTGTTCGAGGCCGAAGTCAACGGCATCGCCTACAACGGCGGCCTGCTCTCAGAACTGGGCTATGACCCCGCCACCGCGGCATTCGGGACCTGGGACGAACTCCATGCCCTGGCTGAGCGCGCTGCAGAAAATAACTGGTATCTGGAAAACCTCAGTACCTTTAACTGGGGTGAATTCCTGGTCACCGTCCATGAAGCAGGCGGCCAGGTCTATTCCGACGACCGCACCACCTCCAATTTCCTCGAACAGCCCGTCATCGATGCCCTGACCCGCTGGGTCACTGAGTATGAAAATGGCTGGGTCCCGCTGGAATACGCCATCGGCAGCGTCGATGAACAGGGCGGCCTCCCCGATTACTGGCTGTCCCTGGAGCAGGTGACAGGACGCAGAGAAGATGCAGCCTGCGTTCAGGACGTAGAAGCAAACCCGGATCTGGACTACGTGATCGGCCACCCGCGTAGCATCGACAGTTCAACTACTCCGGTTTCCGGCATCGTTTCGGGCCAGGGATGGGCCATCACCAGTCAAAGCGATGCGGTCGATGCTGCCGTAACCTGGGTTAAGTACATGCTTACGCCGGAACAGGTCGGGACACGCGCCAATCTGGCCGGCACCACCCCCGTCGGCAACCAAGCCAAGGGTTTCTGGAATCCTGCCCCTTGCACCGCCGAGTACGTAGACCGTTTCGGACCGCTGCTGTTTGCCGGTGTCGACACCAATACCCTCTGGCAGGAGAGCAAGGTTGTCGCCGGCCCGCAATTCCAGGCCGCCATACTTGGTGAGGCCACAGTAGAAGAAGCGCTGGAGACCATCAAGACGGAGATCGATGCGCTCCTGTTGGAACAATATGGCTAGCGGAGCCATCTCCGCCACAATAAGCCCAACATAGATCGCAGAGTTGCTGAGAAGCGGGATACCCCCTGCCTCTCAGCAACCCTGCGGTTTTTTGTTCGAAATGGAGAAACTGATCATGGCCGTTGCGAGCCCATCCCAGCGCGCAACCTCCCAATTCCTCAGACGACTGCGGCGTTCCCTGCCTTGGTATCCCTTTATTATCGTCAACACCGTAATCTTCCTCGTATTCAATCTTGTCCCCTGGATCTCGATGTTCCGTTACAGCGTCCTGAAGACCGACCTGCTTTCGACGCGTGAATTTGTGGGGCTCGAGCACTTTGTGCGTATGCTGAGTGATGCCAAGCTCCACAAGGCCATGCTCAACACAGTCTGGTTTACGGCTATGTATATCCCCCTGTTGGTGGCGGTTTCACTTGGGGTTGCGGTGCTGGTAAACCGGCCGTTGCGGGGTATGAAGGCGTTTCGCGCCCTCTACTTTCTTCCCAATATTACGTCAGTGGCTGTCCTTTCCTTGATCTTCCGTCGCTTCCTTTCGCCGCGTCCCGATGGCCCCATCAACTTCCTCATCGGCCTTGTCGGCATTCCGCCCCAGAAATGGCTGATCGATGTGAATCAGGCCATGCCCAGCATTGTCGGCATCAGCCTGTGGGAGGCGTTTGGTTACTTTATGGTCATCTGGCTGGCCGGGCTGCAGGCCATCCCCAGTGAACTCTATGATGCCGCCAAAGTGGATGGCGCCAACGGTTGGCGTCTTCACCGTTACGTTACCATTCCACTGCTGCGCCCGACCGCAGCCTTTATCATCGTGATCGCCACCATTGGCGCTTTGCAGGTCTTCGGTTCAATTTTCATCTTGACGGGCGGCGGGCCAGTCAACGCGACGACGACAGTGGTCTACCAAATCTACAGCGAAGCCTTCAACTTTGGCCGCTTCGGTTACGCGTCCGCGTTGTCGATTCTCTTCTTTGCAATCATACTGCTTGTCGCCCTGATTCAGTCCCGATATCTGCGTTTTGGTGAAGACATATATTAGCTGGATTGTAGGGAGATTTGCCGGCCGAAGGGGACAGGCCCCGCCAGGAGAAACCGGCGCCTGACTTCCTATCTCTGAACGACCATTTTGGAGTTCCACAGATGTCTATTTCTGAATCCAGCGAGTCAGTCGAAAAACGCAACCCGATTCGAGAGACGCTCATCTATATAGCGATGACGGTGGTGGCGCTCACAACGGTTGGGCCGTTTCTGATCATGATTTCGGTATCCTTAACTGAGAATATCCGCTTTATCACCTTCCCAGTCGAACTGATCCCAACGCCGATTACTTTGGAGAATTTCCAGCTACTCTTTGCCAGGACAGATGCGTTGCGCTGGCTCTTCAATAGTATCTATGTCGCCTTCATTTCAACTTTGGGCGGTGTGATCACGTCGAGCATGGCCGGATTTGCCTTTGCCAGGGGCGACTTCTGGGGCAAGACCGTTATCTTTACGCTTTTTCTAGGCATTCTAATCATGCCAGATACAGCTCTGATCGTGCCGCAATTTGTCGTTCTCTCGCAATTGGGGCTGGTGAACTCCTACACCGCTCTAATCGGACCCTGGTTTGCATCTATTTTCGGTACTTTCTTGATGCGCCAGGCATACTTGAGCATTCCTCGCGATTACGATGATGCCGCAACTATCGATGGCGCCAATCTCTGGCAGAACTGGTGGCACGTGCTGATGCCGCAGGTCGTACCCGCCATGGCGACGCTGGCTGTGCTCCGTTTTATGGGCAACTGGAACTCCTTCTTCTATCCCATGATTGTCACCTCCAAATCGGATATGCGCACCCTTACCGTCGGTCTGGGCACTGTCGCGCGCTCCGGCGGAGATGCAGGATTGGATATGTCGGGCGCGGTGCTCGGTTTCCTGCCGACCCTGCTCGTCTTCATACTCATGCAGCGTTATATTATCCGCGGCATCTCACTCAGCGGCGTGAAAGGTTGATACATTCGAATGACGCAAGAACGAAAAATTCTCTATCTGCCTCCGACTGGCCTCTCCGAAGATATCCTCTCCCCCAAAGCTGTCTCCATACTGGAGAGCCTGGGCACTGTGATCTGGAACGAGTTGGATCGTAACTACACAAGCGATGAACTGCTCGAGATGATCCCAGGCGCCGCCGTCGTCGTCACCTCCTGGGGATCGCCACAGATAACCGAAGAACATGTAGCCGCTGCCGACGACCTGCAAATCGTCGGCCATGGCGCCGGTTCGGTCAAGACCCGCCTGGCCCCCGCCGGCCATGAACGCGGCATCGTGCTCCTCAGCGCTGCCGATGTCATCGCCGAATCCGTCGCTGAATACACGCTCTGGGCCATGTTGAGCGGGCAGCGCAATCTCTTCCCCTACGAAAAAGTCATGAAGGTCGAACGCGGCTGGAAACCTGCCCACAACTGGCCCGGTCACTCCCTGTATTCCAAAAAAGTGGGAATCGTCAGCGCCAGCATGGTCGGCCGCCGCGTCATCGGGCTGCTCAAGCCGTTTGGCTGCGATGTGACCGTCTACGACCCCTACCTGAACGAAGAAGACGCCCAACTGCTCGGTGTACGCAGCGTCTCCCTGGAAGACATCTTTGCCAACTCCGATATCATCTCGGTGCACGCCCCGATCACCCCCGAAACCAGGCATATGATTACCGGCGCCCACTTCCAGTCGATTCGCGACGGCGCACTTTTTGTCCACACCGCGCGTTCCTGGGTGCTGGATCAGGATGCCCTGCTCGCCGAGCTGCAGAAGAACCGCTTCAACGCCTATATCGATGTCTTCGAGCCGGAGCCCCTGTCCGCCGATCATCCCATCCGCGATCTCGACAACGTCTTCCTGTCCCCCCATGTTTCCGGCCACACCGTCGAGAATCGAATGCGCCTGGTCGAGGAGATCGTGCGCGACATCGAGCGCTTCTTCAATAACGAACCGCTGCGGCTGGTCGTACCGTACGAGAAACTGAAGATTATGGCCTGACGCCGACCAACGGCGGCCGGTAACTGGAATGCGAATACCGAGAAATGGGGAGTATGATGTTGCCTAAACATGCCCGGGCCGTGATCATCGGCGCCGGAATCGCCGGCTGCAGCGTGGCCTATCACATGTCGCAACTCGGATGGCGCGAAATCGTCGTCGTCGATCAAGGCCCGCTGTTCGAGACTGGCGGCTCTACCTCACATGCGCCGGGCCTCGTTTTCCAGATCAACGCCTCCAAAACAATGACCGAGTTCGCGCGCCACACCGTCGACCTCTGGACCCAAATGGAGATTGACGGTGAGCCCTGCGCCCGCCAGGTCGGCAGCATGGAAGTCGCCTGGACGCCCGAACGTCTCACCGACCTGAAGCGCAAGCACGGCTACGGCCTCGCCTGGGGCGTGGACTGCCATCTGCTCAGCCCGGACGAGGCGCGCGCCCGCTTTCCACTCCTGACCGACCGCATTTTTGGCGCGCTCTACGTCCCCTCCGATATCCAAACGAAGGCCACCAGGTCGGCACAGGCGATGGCGCGTGCAGCCGAGCGAACCGGCGCCGAATTCTTCGGTGGCATCAAAGTGACCGGCTTCGGCATCGCCAATGGGCGCATCACCGCCGTGCATACAACGCACGGTGACATCGAGACCGAACTCGTCGTCGCCGCCACCGGTATCTGGGCGCCCAAGGTCGGAGGCATGGCCAGCGTGCCGATCCCGCTGTCGCCGATGCAACACCTCTACGCCGTTACCACGCCGCTGCCTGAACTGGCCGGCGCGACCGAGGAAATATCCCTCCCTTTCCTGCGCAACCAGGACAAGGCGATGTATTTCCGGCAGCAGGGCGAGAGCATCGGCATCGGCTCCTACCTGCACGAACCGCTCCTGGTGGACGCCGCCGAACTCCCCGACCGCGCCGTCAACGGCATGCCCCCTGCTGAAATGCCCTTCCCTTCGGACCACTTCGAGGCCGCGTTGACCGCAACGGGCCAACTGATGCCCAGCCTCAAAGATGTAGAGTTGACGCGCAAACTCAACGGCATCTTCTCATTCACCAACGACGGCTTCCCCGTGCTCGGCGAATCCCCCCAACTGCCCGGCTTCTGGTCGGCCCAGGCAGTTTGGATCACACACGCCGGCGGCGTGGGCAAGGCAGTCGCAGAATGGATCGTGGAAGGTGAGCCCACAACCGACCTGCACGAGTGCGACATCCGACGTTTCCACCCGCACGCCCTCAGCCGCCCCTACGTCCGCGCCCGCGCCGCACAGCAGTACCGCGAAGTCTACGATATCATCCACCCACGCCAGCAGATGACCCACCCCCGCAACCTGCGGCTGACGCCATTCTATGCGCGCCAGCAGGAACTGGGCGCCGTCTTCTTCGAGAACGCGGGCTGGGAACGCCCCCAGTGGTACGACGCCAACCTGGAGCTGCTCGATTCACACAAAGTATCCGGCGCAGACCGCAGCGGCTGGGCCGCGCAGGAATGGTCGCCCGCGGTCGCGGTCGAACACGCCGCCACACGGGAACGGGTGGCCCTGTTCGACCTGACGCCCTTCGCCGTATTCGAGATAACCGGCCCCGCCGCGCTCGCAGCGTTGCAGCGCCTGGCAGCCAACGACATGGACAGACCGGTCGGCGCAATCACCTACACCGCCATGCTGACCCCGCGCGGCGCCATCAAGTGCGACCTGACCGTCACCCGCCTGGGCGAAGAGCGCTTCATGCTCGTGACCGGCGGCGGCATGGGCCTCCACGACCTCGACTGGATGAAGGAGAATCTGCCCGGCGACGGCTCGGCCAGCCTGAGCGATATTTCAGCGGGGCTCTGCTGCATCGGCCTGTGGGGGCCGCACGCCCGCGACCTGCTCAGCCGTGTCAGCGAAGACGATCTGACCGACGCCGGTTTCCCCTACCTGACCGCTAAGCAGATAACGATCGCCGAGGTCCCAGTGCTGGCCCTGCGTATCTCCTATGCGGGTGAACTCGGCTGGGAGCTTTACGCCCCGTTCGAACAGGGCCTGCGTCTGTGGGATATCCTCTGGGAGGCGGGCGGCCCACTGGGCGTGCTCGCGGCCGGCGGCGGTGCCTTCGATTCGCTTCGGCTCGAAAAGGGTTACCGGCTCTGGGGTCAGGACATCCACACCGAGTACAATCCCTACGAGGCCGGCATCGGTTTTGCCGTTCGCATGGACAAAGGCGATTTCATCGGCCGCGATGCGCTGGTCAAGATTCGCGCCGAAGGGACCAACCGCCGGCTCTGCTGTATGACGCTGGACGACCCGGACGCTGTCGTCATGGGCAAAGAGCCGATTATGCACGGAGACCGCGTTTTGGATTATGTTACAAGCGCCAACTACGGCCACACAATCGGGCGCGGCATCGTCTATGGCTACCTGCCACTCGATTACGTCAATGTGGGAACCACTGTAGATATTCTTTACTTCGGAGATCGTCTTCCCGCAACGGTCGCAAAAGAGCCCCTCTACGACCCGCGCGGCACAAAAATGAAAGCCTGATACGCGGCATCCTGCCGACCATCATTCACTGACTACTGACCTTGGAGCTACTCTACATGTCACAAACACTACTCATCGACGGTCTCAAGCACCGCCGCCTGCCCATAAACCTGCGCCAGAGCGGCAACAGCGACGCCCGTATGCTTATCTCAACCCGCATCAGGAAGTCGCCCTGGTGGCACCTGTCCAAGGCCGCCGGTTGCTGGGCCTACACCACCTACAACCACCAATACCACCCCCGCGCCTACATCAAGCCCGAAGACGGCGGCATGCTCGCCGAGTACAAATTCCTGACCGAGCACGTCAGCATGTGGGATGTGGCCGTCGAACGCCAGATCCAGGTCAAGGGCCCCGACGCCGCCGACTTCGTCGATTATGTCATCACCCGCGATGTGCACAGCCTCTTGCCCACTATGCAGGCCCGCTATGTGATCCTCTGCAACCAGTACGGCGGCATCATCAACGACCCGGTTCTGCTGCGCGTAGCCGACGATGAGTTCTGGTTCAGCATCTCCGACTCCGACGTGTTGCTCTGGGCGCAGGGCGTCAACTCCACCGGCCGGTTCAACGTTGAAATCCACGAGCTCGATGTCTCTCCAGTGCAGATCCAAGGCCCCAAGTCGGCCGCGCTCCTGGAGAAGATGGTCGGTCCCCACGTCCGTGAGATGCCCTACTACAGCCTGATCCACGACACGGTCAACGGCCATCCCGTTACGATCTCGCGCACCGGCTTCTCCGCCGAACTCGGCTTCGAGATCTACCTGCACAACGCCATGCTCCACGCCGACGACGTCTGGCCCTACATCCTCGAGCAAGGCGAGGAGTTCAACCTCGGCGTGATTGCGCCCAGCCATATCCGCCGCATCGAAGCGGGCATCCTCTCCTACGGCCAGGACATGGACATAGAGAACAACCCCTACGAAGTGCGGCTCGGCTGGCAGGTGGACCTGGACAAAGGCGATTTTATCGGCAAAGAGGCGCTTACCCGCATCAAGCAGGAGGGGGTAAATCAGCGGCTGGTCGGTCTACGCGTCGGCGGCGAGCCAATCGCCTGGTACAACGAGGATTTCTACCTGGTCAAGGACAGCGACTCCGGCGACGACGTCGGCTACGTCACCAGCGCCTTCTGGTCCCCGGCCCAGGGCTCAAACATCGCCCTGGCCGTCATGCCCCGCTCCCACTGGAGACGTGGCACCCAGGTCAAAGTCCAGCTCCCCGCCGATGGCATCGTCGACGCCGAAGTCGTACGCGTCCCCTTCGTCGACCCAACCAAGGATCTGCCTAAAACGGAATTGCAAGAAACGGGGTAGCCAGTCGTCGCACCTTCTATGCGCGCTGCGGCTCTCTATCGGACTGGCAGGGACTCTTTCGTCCACCAGATCCGACCTTAGTTCGGTTCAGGGTCGCCGATGTGATACGAGCGACGGGCTTGCGCCCCAGCTGTCCAACCGAGTTCCGACGTCCTGTCAGGCGTCGCCTGCGTCTTTGAAGATCCATACTCGCACGTTCACGGGGTCCCAATACGCCTCGATATGGAATCGGAAAAGTTTGCCAAATTGACCAGGCAGTGCGCAATTATGCCGAGGCGGACGCTGTGCGTGTGGATGGTTGTGTAGATGAGCGGCAAGATGCCCAACGTGCGGACCGGAATCATCCAGGGCGTGTCAAAATGGTAAATGGCAAAAAGTAAGCTGTGTGCGGCGGGCTTCAGGCGCCCGAACTGGCTTGGCATTCTTGGGAGCAGATACCCGCGGAAATAGAGCTCTTCGGTTATGGGAACGAGGATGCCGGTGAGCACGACGTTCGCAAATAGAACGATTCCTGCGACCTCCGAAACCCCTGTCATCTGGTATTTCGCGAAGACGCTGAAACCAACGAAAGTTTCAAGCCAAAGGGTGATCGGCTCAAACGCGGCAAAGATAATGGCGGTTGGCGCCAGGATCGCGGGAACCCATAGGAAATAGCGAGACCAGGAGACTGGTTGGTTGTATACAACGATGCCTTCAAGCGACCACCCTGGGTTGTGCCGCTTCTTAGCCAGATAGTAGAGGTATCCTAGCTGCACGGGAATCAGCACGAATACGTTTGTGAATACGCCGAAGATTAGTTCCGGCGGTAATGACGGGTTCCAAAAGGTCGCCAACCCCAGCAAGATCGCTACTATGTTTGCGATGCCGGGAGCTAAATGGAGGAAAAGACACTTGCCCAAAGAATGAGGCTCAACCTCCGAACCGATCAGAACGCCAGTCGGGCGTCTTGATGCAAGAGCCTTCAACCTCGACCTCCTCCTGTTCTCGATGACCTCGTTCCCTGCTTTCGGGACTACGACAACCCCCCCAACCCGAACGCCTCTCCCAAATCCACCGTCGCGCCGCTCGCAATCGCCCGCTTGATCCCCGCCTCAAACTGCAGCTCCTGCAACCCGGCCACGCCCGGTATCGGCGGTGGCGCCCCATCCCGCACGCTGTCCAGATAGGCGTTGATCGCCTTACCAAACGACGCCCGGTACTGGTCCCAGCGCGAGACATCGAACGTCAGGTTGTGCCGTTCATGGCGCCCCGTACGGTAGTTGACTACCTCCATCTCGCCGTCCAGGTCCCGCATACTCAGCCGCCCGTGCTCATACGCAAAGGTCAACTCGTAGAGCGGAAGCTTGGTATCGATGGCGGATGTGCCTATTAGCGTGCCGGTGGCGTCGTTTGCCAAACGCGCAGCCACAGTTACGTTGCGCGCTTCATCGGCGCCCGCGCCTGGCGAGGAAGCCTGCGCGCTGATACTGGCCGCCGGCCCCATGAAATACAACAGCAGGTCGATGCAGTGGCTCCAGCAGTTGTAGTGCACCAAGCCAGTGAAATGCACCGGCTGCCCGAACGCCTCGCGCTCCACGATCTCCCGTGCCAGCCGCGTCTGGTCGAAGAAGCGATAGTTGAACACCATCGCCGTCTCCACGCCCGCGCCGTGCGCCGCCTGCAGCATATCCCGCGCGTCGAAGAAGTCCTCTTCCACGACATTGGCTTGGCCATGCCGCGCCGCCAGCGGTTTTTCGAAAAACAGTCGCTTCGGCCCGTAAGGCAGCAGCGCATTGGCCGCGTCGAGACGGTCCGTCTCCTTGGTAAAGATCAAACAGGTGTCCGGTTCGTCCGCTAACAGATCGGCTGCATCCGCCGCAACGCGCCCGCCGAACTGTTCCGCCACCGCCTCTGCCTTGCTGCGCGTACGGTTCAAATAACTGAGCTGAATATCCTCGCGCTCCACGATGCAGGGCAGATAGTTCTTCTCCGCAACGCCTCCGGTTCCTACAACTGCAATCTTCATTGTCATCCTTATTCCTCTCAGGCTTGATTCTGCTTTTACAAGTTATCCTTCGACCAGGCGAAAGTCATAGAAGCCGGAGCCAACCTGAAAAGTGACGGCGTCCCTGTTCTCCTCACCCGCATCGATCCCTATCGTACCCGGCCTGAACGCCCCCTTTTCCCAAACCGTCTTGCCACCCTCGCTGACAGCCACCGCGCCCAACCCCAGCTTGGGTATGCTGACCTGCGCCGCCGTGTTGACAGGGATAGTCACCTGCAAGGCAAACGCCCCCGCCTCGCGCTGCCACGCCGCAGCCACCGTGCCGGACCGCGTCTCGACCTCAGCCTCCACATCGGTCACCCCGCCGACCACGTTGGGGCAGATCGCGATCGTCCGATAACCGGGACTGGTCGGGCTGATGCCGGCCAGAGTCCGATAAAAGAAGACCTCCGTGCTGCAGAACATCTTCATATTCAGGCTCAACGCTTCCTCCGGGTCGCCGTCCCACGACTCCCACACCGTCGTCGCGCCCTTCGCGATCTGCTCGCCCCAACTCGGGAAAGTGGTCTGCGACATTAGCTCGGCCATCACCTCCGCCTGCCCATACCGCGGCAGCGCATTCTCCAGCGCGGCCGTGCCGATGATGCCCGTCGTCAGATGCCCGTTCTGACGCACACGGATATCCTCGACCAGGTTGGCCGCGACCGCCTCCACCCTCTCTGCCGGCACCAAGTCCAGGTGCAGCGCCACCGCGTTCGCCGTCTGGCTGCCGCCCCCGTACTGGTTGGTCTCCTTGTCCAGAAACTCGCGGTTGAACGCCTCTCGGATTTCCCCGGCCAGCGCATCGTACGACTGAGCGTCTTCGTCCTCGCCCAGAACCCGCGCCGCCTGCGCCAGGATCCACACGCAGTGCTGGAAATAGGCCGTCGACGTGAGCGGCATCGGCGTATGCAGCGGCTTGAAGCTGGATGTACCGTCCGCCTGCGGTTCCATGTGGTCGCCCAGCCCATGGCGCATGACATGCCCCTCCGCCAGCCCACCGTAAAACGCCATCATCCGCTTCAGCGAGTTATAATGCCTTGCCAGAACGCGCTCATCGCCGTAGTGCCGGTAGACCTGCCACACAAAGATCGGATAAGTGCTCGCCCAGTCCATCCAGCGCAGATACGCGTCCATCGTCGTGCGCCAGTGCAGCGGAGCCACCACTGGGACATCGCCGTCCTCCTTCTGCGCATCAGCGATGTCCTCCAGCCACTTGGCCCAAAATGTGGCACTGTCAAAGTTGTAAAGATAGTCCTCGGCAATGAAGCCCGGATCGCCCAGCCACGCCACCCGCTCGGACCGGTCGGCCGCGTCCTGCGAGATGCTCTGAAAACTGCCCCGCAGCGTCCAGTGTACATTGCTGCGAATACGGTTGAACAGATCGTCCGAGCAGCGAAAACGGCTCCCGGTCCCAACCGCCGTGTGCACAACGCGCCCATCCACACTCCCGAGCGTCGGCGCGCCCGGATAGCCGGTCACCTCCACAAAACGGAAACTGTGCAGCGTAAAGCGCGGCTCCCATATCTCGACACCATCTCCTCTGAGCGTATAACTGTCCGTCTGCCTCGCGCCATGATGGACTTCCCCATCGCGGCTGCTCCCCTGCCTGTCCTCCTCCGAATCGGGCTCATTGTACATATTGCTGCGCGCGTCCAGCGTCCCGTCCGCATACAGACAGGTCCCGTGCCGCAGCGTAACCGTCGCGCCCGCCGGCCCTCGTACCCGCAGCCGGCCCCAGCCCGTAATCGTCTGCCCCAGGTCGAAAATATACACGCCCTCGCTCGGGCTGGTCATCCCGACCGCCGGACGCGTCTCGACAACGCGCGCCGCCGGCATACGCTGCGCCGTCAGCGCGCCTCCGGGCGCGTCCACGGCCGCAGCCGGCTGCCAGCCCGCGTCGTCGTAACCAGGGCTGTCCCACCCCGTTTTTTCCAAACGCGCGTCGAAAAGTTCGCCGTTGCAGAAGTCGTTATACGTAATCGGGCCCGGCGCCGCATTCCACCCGCCGTCGGAGACGATACTGACCTGCCCGCCGTCCGCGTACTCAACGATCCCTTGCAGCAGCAGCCTGGGCCTGTCCCCGTAGGGCGTGCGGTGGCTGGGCGACGGCGGGATGTCATCCTCCGCACTGTACCACCCATGCCCCAGCACGACGCCGAAAACGTTGGTGCCTGGCTGCAGCAGCTCCGTGACATCGTGGCTCACATAGAGCACACGCGCGCCCAGCGCAAACGACTGGTCGTTGTTGTAGTACGTGTTGCCAGGGTCCAGCACGCTCCGCCCAACCTTGGCGCCATTCACATACAGTTCCCCGTAACCCAGCCCAGACATGTAGACCGTCGCCCGCCGCACCGGCCTGTCTACCGTGAACTCCCGCCGTAGCAGCGGCGCGGAGATCGTCCTGTCGGCCGCGCCGATCCAGCCGCCCTGCCAATCGTTTGCCTCCAACAGTCCCATGCTGAACACCGCCGGAGGACTGAACCGGCTGGCCTGTCCTTCCCCGTCCCACACCTGCACCGCCCACCAGCAGCGCTCATTGCTGACGAGCGTCGCGCCTTCGTATCCGACATGCGCCATCTCAGACGACGCGACCCGGCCGCTGTCCCATTTGTCACCGTCCCCGGTCGCCAGATTGGCTTCGCTGCTGGCAACCAGGATCCTGTAGGCCGACTGGATCTGGCCGCGCTCCTCCGCCCGCAGCAGCCAACTGAAGCGCGGTCTTCGGGCGTCGATGCCCACCGGATCGACGGCATATTCGCACTGTAAATCGAAGGGGGTAATCATCTTGTTACCGTGTCCGCAAGAGGTGAGGGAAGCAACTCCGAGCCGTATTGTACCAGAACGTCGCGCATCAGGAGGAGTGGGAGCGCATCCCGGAGCAAGTCCGCGTCCCCCGTCCGCCGGCGTGCGAAGTCGGCTTCGAAAGTAGGGCGACCGCTGTCCGACGCAGAATTCTTGAGATCTGTGGATGGACGGGACTTCACGCGCTAGGTCAATTCTTGGTGGAACGCTACGTTGGTTGAAATGACAGATCACAAATGCCCACAAAAAACACGTTTGCAGCGCCACTGCTGTATCTGCTATGATCCCGTGGCAGGCCCACAGCATGTTGAACGCGACGCTGTACTCCACACATTGTCTCATTCATGCAGTGAACCGCCGGCCTTCACCCAACTACTTGATTCACAGTATAAATCGTATCGACAACCGATACTTCCTTACACCCTTTCCCAACCAGGAGGAATCCCATGTCCCGAAAAGATCTTGCTTCGCCGACGCGCCCCGTATCCAGGCGTGCCTTCCTCAAGACAGCCGGCGCCGGTGCCGCGTTCGCCGCGCTCAGCGCCTGCGCCGCGCCCGTAGCCGCGCCCGCCGAAGGGACAGGCGGCGAAGAAACCATGGCCGAACCGCAGGAACTGAACATCGTCTACTGGGCCGACAGCAATGACTTCTTCCAGGGCGTGATCGACCAGTATCAGGAAGAGACCGGCAACACTGTCAACTATGAAGTCGCGCCCGCTGTTTACATCGAATGGCAGCAGATGATGACGACACGGCTGGCATCGGGCGATACCGGCACCGACGCCTTCCACTCCGACGACTTCCAGGCTGCCATCTACGGCGCCGCCGGCTGGCTCTCGCCGCTCGAGCCCGTCGTCGATCTCTATGACATCGACCTCGATGACTGGCCCCAGACGTTGATCTACGATGTTTCCTCCTGGGACGGCGCCCTCTACCGCATCCCCTGGGGCAACGACACCGAGATCTTCTTCTATCGCACCGACTACTTCGAAGAAGCCGGCGTTTCTCCGCCCTCCGACTGGAGCGAACTGGTCGAAGTAGGCACAGCCCTCACCGATGAGGATGCCAATCGCTATGGCATCGCCCTCTCCGCCACCATCGGCGGTCAGCTGGGCAACGAAATCCAGCACTGGACAAACCAAGGCGGCGGCGCAATCAACAACCTCGACAATGACGGCGCACGCGAAGCCCTCGCCTTCTATAAGGCGCTCTACGCCGAACACAACATCGCTCCCGACTCCGCCCCGCAGGAGGACTATAGCTCCGTCTTCCAGGGCTGGCTCTCTGACAAGTACGCTATGTGGTGGTGCTGGGACGGCTTCTTCGGCGCCATGCGCACCAACGAGGAGTTCTGGGCCGACCAGGTCTCCGCCTTCCTGCCGCCAATGGGACCGGACAACGCAGAGACGATCACCGGCTGCTGGGGCTGGTCCGTCGTCGCCAGTTCGCCCAACCAGGAGCTCGCCAATGAGTGGATCGGCTTCACCGCACGCGCCGATGTCATGAAGCAGCAGATCTATCGCGGCCGCGTTCCCGCCCGCGTCTCCCTCTGGGCCGACCCCGAAGTCCAGGATCTCGCGCCCTCTTCGCCCTTCCTACTGGATCTGGCCGAGGCCGGCGGCCTAGTTAAGGCCCGCCCGGTTACACCCAGTATCCAGGAAATCTACGACGCCGCCGAACAGAACGTTCACGCCTACCTGACTGATCAGGTCAGCCTCGATGAAGCGGTCACGTCCGCCATGGACAAGATCAACCCAATCCTCGAACGCGACCTGGGCTGATGCCCGCAATGAACTGCCGGTGGCCAGCATCCATACTGGCCACCGGCAACTGACCACTGATCACTGACAACTGACAACTGGTATTCAACCTTTGTTCGGTCAACAGAACCTCAGCACACGTCGCATACTTCTGGCTTGGCTGCTGGTCACCCCCGTGGTGCTGTGGCGGCTCCTCACCTCCGTTTATCCTTTCCTGCGCACCTTCTATATCAGCTTCTTCGATAACAGCCCCGTGCGCCGCACCTTCGATTTTGTCGGCCTCGACAACTATATCGCCCTGACCCGCGACTCCAACGTGGACGCCACCCTCACCTTCACGCTCTTCTTTACCGTCACGTCCGTTGTCCTCCAAGTCGTGTTCGGTCTGGCCATCGCCGAGCTGCTCAACCAGCGCTTCCGTATGCGCAACCTGACGCGCGCCGTCAACCTGCTGCCCTGGGCCATGGCCCCAATCGTCATCGCCACCGCCGCCCGCTGGATTTTCCACCAGGATTACGGCCTCATCAACGACATTATCTGGCGGCTCAGCGGTGAACGACCACTCTGGCTGGTCAACTTCACCACCGCCCGCTTCGCCGTAACCATTACCGACGTCTGGAAAAACACCGCTTTCCTTTCCGTCATCTTCCTCAGCGGCCTTCAGGGGATCCCCCTGGAACTTTACGAGGCCGCCAAGATCGACGGCGCCGACGGCGTGCGCTCCTACTGGTATGTCACCCTGCCGCTGCTGATGCCGCTTATCATCTCGATGATCATCTTCACCGCCATCTTCCGCGTGCTGTCCTTTGAAATCGTCTACGCGCTGACCAATGGCGGGCCGGGCACCGCTACATCGCTGCTCTCCTATCTTGTCTATCTCGAAGGCTTCCGCGTCCTCAACTTCGGCTACGCGTCCGCCATCGCCATGCTGCTTTTTGCCATCGTCCTGCTCGTGGGTGTCCTCGGCTACGGCTTCCTGCGTCGCGCCTGGGAACGACTGTAACAACGCTGACCACTGGCCACTGACCACTGTCTTTTTATGAATACACAACTCAACTTCAAGCGCGGGATGCGCACAACGCTCTTCACCCTCATAGTCATTCTCTTCCTGACCGTGATCCTGCTGCCGATCTACTACATCTTTCTGACCGCGTTCGCACCGGGCGGGAAACTGTTCACCGTACCGCTGACATACTTTCCGCGCAGCCTGGCCATTGCACGCTTCCAGGACATTTTCGGCGCATTGCCCATCGCCCGTTACATGCTCAACTCCACCATGCTGGCCACCCTCTCCACCGTCCTGGCGCTCACCGTCAGCCTGCTCGCCGCCTACGCCATCGCCCGCCTCGACTTCCCTGGCGCCAACCTGGTCATGATCGGGCTGCTCGCCTCCAGCATGTTGCCTGGCACCGCCACCGTCATCCCCCTCTTCCAGATGTTCCAGACGCTTAATCTCATGGACACGCTGCATGGCCTTCTCATCCTCTACGGCAGCGCGCTGCTGCCAATTACCACTTGGGTGCTGGTCTCATTTCTGCGCCAGGTGCCCATCGAGATCGAAGACGCCGCCAAGGTCGACGGCGCCAGCTTTTTCCCGCTCCTCTGGCGCATCGTTCTGCCTGTCATCCGCCCCGGTGTCGCCACCATGTTCCTCATCAATTTCATCATCGGCTGGAACGAGTTTTTCACTCCGCTCATCTTCGCCCGCGGCGCCGGCGTCAAGGTCATCACCATGGCTCTCTCCGAAGCCCAGGTGATCGGCGCGAGGAGCGAATTCGACGTCTCATGGGGCAATATGTCTGCTGTGGCCATCCTCGCCACCATCCCGGTCTTCATCATCACCCTGATCTTCCAGCGCCAGATCGTCGAAGGCATCACCAGCGGCGTCTTCAAATAACGTCCAACAGGAGCGACAGTCAGATATGGCCACTCTAAAAGTCGGAATCATCGGGCTGGGCGGCATCGCCCGCTCCCACTGTGACGCCATCGCCACCCTCGATAACGTCGAAGTCGTCGCGGTCGCCGATCTCTTCGCAGAGAAACGCAGCCAGTACATGGAAGAGTACGGCATTCCCAGAGGCTACCCCACCCACACCGAGCTCCTCAAGGACGACGAGATCGACGCCGTCGCCGTCGTGCTTGGCCACCAACTCCACCACCGCCTCACCGTTGACGCCTGCAACGCCGGCAAACACGTCCTCGTCGAAAAGCCGATGGCGCTCAGCCTCGAACAGTGCGACGCCATGATCGATGCCGCCGCCAGCAACAACGTCAAACTCATGGTCGGCCATACTCCGCACTTCTCCGGCATCCTCCTCAAAATGAAGGAGATCCTCGATTCCGGCCGGCTGGGCCCGCTGATGACCATCGTCTGCTACTCGTGCAAAAACTGGACCTATACCAACCGCGCCCCCCAATACCGCAGCCGGTTTCACGGCGGCGGCATGTGGCTTACCAACGGTGTCCACGTCGTCGACCGCCTCACCTGGCTGATGGCCTCCCAAGCCGTATCCGTATCCGCCAGCATCGGCACACGCGCCCACTACCAGGCCGCCGACGACACCGCCACCGCGCTGATTCGATACAAAAACGGCCTCGCCGGCGTCGCCGTCTCGATCGCCTACGCCGACGGACCCCCCATCATGGATACACAGGTCATCTGCGCCAACGGCACCGTGCGTATCGGCGGCGGCAGACAACCCTTCCTCCAGATCGGGCAGGGAGATGCGTGGACGGATATCCCCTATGACAACCCGCCGGCCGTCATGCACTATGAGTGGAAATCCTTTGTCGAGTCGATCGAACAGGACATCGAACCGCCCGCCTCCGGCGAGTGGAGCCGCCACATCATGGAGATCCTCTTCGCCGCCGAGAACTCGGCCATCAGCGGGCAGGACGTCGTCCTGGAAAGCGGCCTATCCTGGACCCACCAGCGCGCCGGCATTCCCGTCACCCGCAAACACGGCTGGATCTGAGGCGCACAGCCGCGTGGGTCGCTTTACTCCACCGACTCGGCATGGCAAACTAAACCTGCAATACCGGCCATGAACCGAACACGCCTTTCAGATACATCAATAGATCGTACTAACTGCTACAACCCACAGGAGCGAAACAGACAGACATGGGGAAATTGAAAGTAGGAATCATCGGGCTGGGCGGCATCGCACGCGCCCACTGTAGTGCCATTGACACCCTCGACAACGTCGAGGTCGTCGCTGTCGCCGACCTCTTCGAAGAAAAGCGCCGTGAATACATGGAGAAGTACGATATTTCCAAGGGCTATTCCTCCCACACCGAGCTTCTGAAGGACGACGAGGTCGAGGCCGTGGCCGTAGTACTGGGCCATCAACTGCACCACCGCCTCACCGTCGACGCCTGCAACGCCGGCAAGCACGTCCTCGTCGAAAAGCCCATGGCGCTAAGCCTCGAGCAGTGCGACGACATGATCGAAGCCGCCGCCAACAACAACGTCAAGCTCATGGTCGGCCAGACCCAGCACTACTACGGCACCAGCCTCAAGGCCAAGGAGATCCTCGACTCCGGCCAGTTGGGCCCGCTGATGACGGTCGTCTGCTACATGTCCAAGAACTGGAACCACGCCAGCCGGCCGCCGCAGTACCGCAGCCGTTTCCACGGCGGCGGCATGTGGCTGGCCAACGGCGTTCACGTCGTCGACCGCCTCACCTGGCTGATGGCCTCCCAGGCCGTTTCCGTATCCGCCAGCATGGGCACACGCGCCCACTACCAGGCCAGCGACGACACCGCCACCGCTCTCGTCCGCTACAAGAACGGCCTCGCCGGCGTCGCTGTCTCGGTCGGTTTCGCCGATGGCGCGCCCAACTTCGAGAGCCAGGTCATCTGCGCCAACGGCACCCTGCGCTTCAGCCAGCATGGCGAGAAGTTCGTCAAGGTCGGGCAGGGAGACGAGTGGAAGGACATACCTTTCGACGACCCGCCCGTCGAGATGCACCATGAATGGAAGTCGTTCGTCGAGTGTATCGAGCAGGACATCGAGCCGCCTACCTCCGGTGAGTGGGGCCGCCACATCATGGAAATCCTCTTCGCCGCCGAAAACTCCGCCATCAGCGGGCGCGAGGTCGTGCTCGAAAGCGGCCACTCCTGGACCCACCAGCGCCACGGCGTGCCGGTCACTCGTCTTCACGGCTGGGTTTGAGGTAATCAATCATGCGAACTGCTCTACTTTCTTACAGCCACCACGGCCGCGGCATGGCCACCACGACGCGCGACCTCGGCCACGAGATCGTCGCCGTGATGGACGCCGAGCAAGGTCCCCGCCAGCAGCTGGCCGATGAATTTCAGTGTCCCGCCTACAGTTCCGCAGGCGAATGCCTCGACGCCAGCCGCCCCGACGCCGTCCTGATCGCCGGCAAACATACCGAGATGCCGGACCATGTCCGCGCCTGCGCCGAGCGCGACCTGCCCTTCCTGCTCGACAAACCCTTCGCCGACTGCGCCGACCGCTTGCGTCCTGTCGCCGAACTCTGCACCGAGCGCGGCGTCTTCAGTGCTCTTACCCTTCCCAACCGCGGAACAGAGCTTGTCGACATCGTCCAGCAGATGATCGACGATGGCAGCTTAGGCGACCTCGTCCTCTACAACAGCCGCCTCAACAACGGGCCGCCTTCGCGCTACGACCCCACGCCCTCCGCCTGGCATAACGATGCCACTATCTCCGGCGGCGGCTGCTGGGCGACCGAGTCCGCGCACGGCATCGACACCTTCCTGCAGTTCGTCGGCGACCGGCCCGTCACCGCAGTCGGCGGTGTCATCTCCAACTCGATGTACGCACGCGAAGTAGAGGATGTTGCCGTAGGCATACTGCGCACCGACAACGGCGTGACCGGCATAGTCGAATCCGGTTACAGCTACCCGTCAGGCGCGCGCGGCGGCGACCACAGCTTTCGCTTCATCGGCACCAAAGCGACGGTCCTGCAACGTTATGACCAGCAGGGAAACAGAGTGACTGAAGTCCACACAACCGAGGGCGTGACATTCACGAGGAATCACCGAATACCCGTGGTATGAAAGAGATCATGCGCAGGGCGCTTGTAGCCATCGAGGAAGGGCGCACCAGCTTCTCGCCCAATGTCGAAGATGCGGTGCGCATCCTCGAACTGCAGGACGCGGTCTACGCCTTCGCCCGCGCCAATCCCATGACGAACGGCCCGCATCCACTCGGCGCGCCGGGTGCGGTGTAGCGCCGGCGGGCTGATGGTGAAAAAAACCGGCACGCCGCACGCGTGCCGGTAGTTGGCTCAGTCACTATCGTTTCCTAAGGCCTTCGTTCATACCCGCCCTGCAAACGAACGCCCCCGGATCTGCTCGAACGGCGGCATTTTCGGCGCGTCCGTAACCGACGCATCCCGCTGCGACGCCGCCCGCATGTAGTGCACCGCATAGCCGCGCCGCCGCCGGCCGGAAAGGTTGGCGTTGCTCTGATGCAGCACCAGGCTGTGATGAAAACTGATGCTGCCCGGATTCAACGGCGCCGGCACGATCGGCCACTGTTCGCTCCCCAGGTCCTCCACGAACCAGGAAAGTTGCTCTCCCCGCACCATTCCCCAGCGGTGCGTGCCGGGGGCGAAATTCAGGCAGCCGTTTTCGACCGTAGCCTGATCGATCGCCGTCCATGCCGTCACCAGGTCCATCGGGAAAATGTCCCGCCATGACGCCGAATCCTGGTGCCAGGGCTGCGCCGTGCCCGTCACCGCCGCCTTCATAAAGAGCTGGTCGCCGTACATCTTGATGTCGTCGCTGCTCAGCAGGTCGGCGATGATGTCGACGATGCGACGATGGGTGGCATGGCCCCACATGAACTCGTCATAGACGGCCAGATTGAACAGTTTGCGCACCGCCAGCACCTGATCGGCAACTGCACGCTCGCCTTCCCGGAATACCTTCTCCAGTTGAATGCTCGCCTCCGGGATCTGTTCAACCTTGCCCGCCGCGATCAGATCAGTGTGCGCAGCCAGAGCCGCCACCTCATCCGCGCAGAGAACGTCCTCTACCGTCAGAAAGCCGTTGAGCTTGAACTGCTTCACCTGTTCCACAGACAAAAAACGCAGGCGTGCGGTTGCCATGCAGAATCATCCTTTCCCAGCGACACCGAAATCGGCAACGATTTCAGGTCCCTATTGATGTCGTCACACCGACCGCTATGCGATAATTACTCCATCCAAGCCGCCGGCGCCGTATCCACACCGTGCTTGGCGAACACCGCCTCTATCTCGTCCAGCGTCTCCTGATCAAGTGACAAGTCGAGACCGGCTACGTTTTCCTCGACCTCCTCGGGCCGGCGGAACCCGATCAGCGCCACACTTACCACCGGATTCCTCAGCGCCCAGCGCAGCGCAAGTTGCGCCATCGTCTTTCCGTGCCGGGCAGCGATCGGCTTGAGGTCATTAACCGCAGACACGTTCCTGGCAAAGACCTCCTCCGTAAACAGCGGGATGTTGAAGGCCGTCCCATTGGAGCGCCAGTCAGTTTCGTCGAAAGTCGTGTCGGCAGTGAACGTCCCCGTTAGCAGACCATGCGCCAGCGAACCGTAGGTCATCAGACCGATGCCATGCTCCGCAATCGTTGGGAAGACCTCGCGCTCCAGCCGGCGGTCGAACATATGGTATCCATACTGGGTGATGTCCACCCGCCGCGTCTCCATACAGGTCTCGATCTGGTTCGGTCGGAAGTTGGAAACGCCGACAAATCGGGCTTTGCCCGCCTGCACGATCTCCTCCAGCGCCCCCATCGACTCCTCCAATGGCACATCCTTATCCGGCCAGTGGATCAGATACACGTCGACGTAGTCGGTCCCCAGCGCCTTGAGGCTGCGGTCAATGGCCGCCAGCGCCGACTCGCGGCTGCTGTCGCGGTACCATTTGCCGTCATCCTGTAATATGCCGAACTTGGTGACTACAATAGCCTCATCGCGCCGTGTCCCCAGCGCCTTGCCCAGAATCTCTTCGGACTGGCCAAACCCGTAGCCCTCGGCCGTGTCAAAGAGATTGATCCCCAGATCGAGTGCCCGTTGCACCGCCTTGAAAACGTCGCTTTCGTCAAAGTGTCCGTACCCGCCGCCGATCTCCCAGCAGCCGAACCCGATTGCGGATACGTCCATTCCTGTACTTCCAAATGCGCGATATTCCATCAGTTGGCCTCCATGAAGTGGCTCGGGGTCAGTGGCTAGTGGAGTTTCAATGGCCGCCGCGGTTCAGAAAGTTTACAACGCGACCGAAGGCGGGTCAATCAGCAGGAAAAAGGGGCACGCGGCAACAATTCAGCCGTCGCCAGTTCGCGACCACGCGGAACAGCCGCCCCTTGGAGCCAAAAGCGTATGCGGTCACTTTCCAGTGTAATATGGGCGGTCGGCCGCAAGCGGCCTCCCTTGTGCAGGGGCTGCGCCCCCGCAACGCCCCCCTCCAAAACCATGCCTCAGCCACCTTACGTCTTCATCACAGCCGCGCGGCTTCAGCAACCTGGCCGCGGACAACCGCATACGCAATCAGATAGTCTGAATGGCGGCGAAGATGAAGGGCTGGCCACGACCGGCACTGTATATCGCTAAGTAGCTACGAGACCCGGCGAAAATCCGCCTAAGCGCGGTACATCTCCAGATGCCGCGCCGCGATCACATCCCAACTGAACTGGCGAGCCGCCTTGCGTGCATTGGCGCGCAGGCTCTCCGCCAGGCGCGGGTCCGCGGCGATTCGCCGCACCGCCGCCGCGGTCGCCGCCGGGTCTCTGGGGGGCACAAGAACCAGGTCGGCGTCCGCCCTCAGTTCCGGCGTCGGGTCTTGCGGATGCGTAGTTACGATCGCGCAGCCGTTGGCCAAGGCTGCTGTCAGCGTGCTGCGCCGCATGCTCATGCCATCCTCATACGGCATCACCAACACATCTATCGCGTTAAAGTCGGCCGCGACCTCCGCGTCCGATTGGTGCCCGGTCCACTGCACGCGCCCGTCCAGCCCATGTTCAGAGATGGCAGCTTCGACCCGCTGCAGATACCGGAAGTTCGTCCCGTCGCTCGCCCCTACCCGTTCACCGATCATCAACAGATGAACATCCCAGCCCTCGCCAGCCAGCGATGCCAGAGTTTCGATCAGCGTCAGCCCGCCTTTGCTCGCGTTGAGAAAGCCGAAGTAACCCAGCACCAACTGCTCGCTGCCGTAGCCGCGCGCCGCCCGGCGCTGGACCCGCTCCTCTGCCGAAAACTGCCGGCTTTCGATGTCGCTGCCGATCGGAATCCGGTGAAGCTGGCCGCGCTGCACCTGGCCTTGCACCGATTCCCAGTCACTCTGATTCGTAACCACCACCGCATCCGCGGCGCGCAGCGGCAGGCGCGTAACCCAGTTGCGCAGGCGTGCCCCGGCCTTGGGGAAGAGATAGGGAACCCGCAGATCGTGATATGTCCAGGCCGCGCGCAGACCGTGCCGTCGCAGGAAGTAGGGCAGCGCATTGATGGCCGGGTGCATTCCGTAAGCGGCAGTCTGGTACTGAACGTGAACCCATTCGGCGCCGACCGCCCGCGCACAGTCAGGAATGTCGGTCAGAATCCCCCAGCCCCACCTGTCGCGCCCTGGCAGAACCCGAACCGCGTCCGTCCCCGCCGACGCCGTCACCTGTTCGTCGGTCAGAACCGCGCTCTGCGCGCCCTGCGCCTGCAATGCCCGTGCCAGCTCGGCCGTGAACCTGCCGACACCGCCCACCATCGGCGGATATTCGCCGGTCACGAACAACACATTCGGCTGCTCTGCCGCCACTCTGTTCAAGCCCCCATAACTATATCGCCGTCGGGTCAGTCAGGCATCCGCTCCTGCAGGGCGGCCAGCAGTTTCTCCTGGCGCGCCACCGCGGGCAGAAACAGCGTACGCGGGACGTCCGTTTCCACGATACCGTCAGCGGTGATGGGCCAGTAGACGAGGCTCAGCCCGCGCGTGAAGCGGCCGGCCTCGGCACAGTTGATCATCTGGCGGAATTGGATGTGCAGTGGCGCCTGCAACGGCGTGCGCACGGTCACGCCGTCGGCCGTCAACTCCAGCCGCATCAGCGCCCAGCGCACATGGAGGAAGGTGAACCCGATCGCCGCCAGCAGAAAAAAGAGGGCAGACAGGCTGAATCCGGTCAGGATCTCCCACAGGAAAAGCAACGTCATCGCCGCGCCGACCACAGCGAACAAGCGGTATCTCCATCGGGAGAGGAATACTGGGGCGTCAGTCATCGGACTGAGAGCGGGTGGTGTGTGTTTTTTGCCATGTGCCAGGCTCCGTTAAAGTTTGGAAAAGACTGCCAAAAGGAGACAACAGCAGGATGCCTGCGGGCAGAATCAGAGTGAGTCTCTAGTTTTGAGTAGTCAGTTCTTAATGAACTACTGTTTAAGAGTGGCGTTACTTAGAACCAGGAACTCAAAACGAAGAATTCACCTAATCACTGTGGTCGGGTTGCCGCGCCCGGCTGCTGACGAACAGCATCGCGAACGCCGCCAGCGAGAGAACGCCGGCGCCGTAGACGATCATACGGATGACCTGGCTCTGCCAGAGTGTCGGCGCAAAACCGGCAAATCCGCCCAGAATTCCGGCCAGAGGCACTGTCGCCATCAGCACGAAATGGAGCATAATGTAGGCGGGGGAAGGGCGTGGCAAGTCCTCGCGTCCGAGGAACTTCATCATCATGTAGATCGTGGCTAGCGGATAGATTACGCCTACCAGCAGAAGAACGCCTGAGCCAACTTTGTACAAAATATCCATGCGTTTGTCGGTCAAGCCGCCTGTTCGCCAGCCATCATCAGCCCAATCTGCTCGCGGGTAGCTGCGCCGATATCGACGACACCCATCACTCGCCCGCCATTGAGCACGGCGATGCGGTCAGCCAGGCTGAACAGTTCGTCCAGATCTTCGCTGATCAGAAGCACCCCCACCCCGTCGGCCTGCTGCTCGATCAGGCGCTGGCGCACCGCCTCGGTCGCGCCCACGTCCAGCCCCTGTGTCGGATGGGCCGCGATGATCAGCTTCGGGTCCGTCGTCAGTTCGCGAGCCAGAATCAGCTTCTGCAGATTGCCGCCGGAGAGCGCGCCTGCATTGGTGCTGATTCCCGGCGTGTCCACGTTGAACTCGGCCACCAGTTTCTCGCTCATCTCGTCCAGGCTATCGCGATCCAGGAACGGCCCCGGCCTGTCCCGATAGTGTTTGAGCGCGATGTTGTCGGCCACATTCATCGAGCCGACCGAGCCGACGTGGATTCGGCTTTCCGGAATGTGCGCGATGCCGGCGTTGATGATGGCGCGCGGCGACCGGTTGGTGAGTTCCTGTCCCAGCAGCAGAAAGCGCCCGCTCGTGGCCCGCCGTAGACCGGTCAACAGTTCCGCCAGTTCCTTCTGCCCGTTGCCGGCAACACCGGCGATGCCAAGAATCTCGCCCTTGCGGATATGCAGCGAAACATCCTGCAGCGCAGGCAGGCGCTTCTCGTTCAGGCAGCCGATGCCTTCAACCTCAAGGCAGATTTCGCCGAACTCCTGCTCCTCTTTGTCAATACGGAAAATGACCGTCCGCCCCACCATCAACTCGGCCAGATGCGCGGCGCTGGTTTCGCCGGTCACATCCTCGGTGGCGACCACCCGCCCCTGGCGCAGTACCGTCACGCGGTCGGCAAAACGGGTCACCTCATCCAGCTTGTGGCTGATGAATATGATCGTCTTGCCCTCCTGCACCATCCGCTGCATCGTCTGGCCCAGCGCGTCAGCCTCCTGCGGGGTCAGGACGGCGGTCGGCTCATCCAAAATCAGAATGTCCGCCCCGCGATACAGCGCCTTCAAAATCTCGATCCGCTGCTGCTCGCCCACGCTCAACTGCCAGATGAATGCTTCCGGGTCCACGAACATATCATACTGCTCGCTCACCTCCGCAATCCGCCGCTGCACACGCTGCATATCCAGCCGCAGCGGTCGAAAGCGTCCCCGCTCGGACGGGGCGCAGTAGGGATCGTCCAGCCCCAGAATGATGTTCTCGGCGACCGTCTGGTTCATCACCAGTTTGAAATGCTGGTGGACCATCGCGATGCCCAAGTCAAAAGCCGTCTTGGGCGAGTCGATATGCACGGGCTGGCCGTGCACCAGCACATGTCCCTGTTCCGGCGAATATAGCCCGGCGAGGACGTTCATCAGCGTCGATTTGCCGGCGCCGTTTTCCCCCAACAGGGCATGAATTTCACCCTTATTGATCGTCAGATCGACGCCGTCGTTTGCCAGCACGCCGGGAAACCGTTTGGTGATTTCCCGCATTTCCACGGCAAGAGGAGTAGTGTTGGTCATGAGCAAATGAGAGTGTCTACATGCACCGACGTTAAGACGAAATGCAGGTGGAGAATGGGAACAACGGCTGTGATCCTGCTCTCCGACGCCCCATTCCCGACCTGCTGTGTACGCTTTTCCCTACTGCGGGATCTGGCCCGTAACACCTGCTACCAGCCAATCATAGCTGAGTAGAGCGGGGTCGTCCATACATTCACCGGCAGCGACCCGTTCTTCACCGGCATTATCGTAAATCGGGCCGCAGAAGAACTGAAAACTGCCGTCAAGAATGCCTTCTTTGACCTCTTCGACCGCTATCTGTACAACCGCCGGCACAAATTCGGCCACGGGCGCGAGATCCAACACGCCGTCTTCCATGCCCCACCAGACCGGTTCATTGGTCCACGTCCCGGCAGCTACGTCACGCACCTTCTTCTCGTAGATGACCTGCCAGTTCCAGATCGGCGCCGTCAGCAGAGCCTGCGGGGCGATGTCCGGGTTGACCACGTTGTAGCCAATAGCGTAGACACCTTGCTCCTCGGCCAATTTGTCCGGCTCCACGCTGTCGCTTTCGCGGGCCACAACATCCGCGCCCGCATCGATGAGTGCCTGCGCGGCTTCCCGTTCGGCAGGAGGATCAAACCAGGCAAAGATCCATATCGGCCGTACTTCAACAAGGGGATTTATCGACTGCGCGCCCAGGGCAAAGGCGTTCAGATTCCGCACCACCTCCGGAATGGGGTAAGGCGCAATGTAGCCGAGAACATTGGACTGTGTCATCGCGCCGGCAACCATTCCCGCCAGGTACCATCCCTCGTAGCCGCGGCCGTCATATATGCCGACATTCTCAGCCGTCTTGTAGCCGGTGGCATGCTCAAACTTCACCTCCGGAAACTCCGCCGCAACTTCGATAACGCTATCCATATATCCGAAACTGGTGGCAAAGATCAGGTCATAACCTTGGGCCGCGTAGCTCTGCAGCACACGGGCTGCGTCCGGTCCTTCTGCCACAAGTTCACTGTAAGCTGTTTCCACACCCAGCTCTTCCAGCGCCAACCGGCCCTGATCGTGTGCATAGCTCCAACCAAGATCTCCCACCGGGCCAACGTAGACGAAGGCGACCTTCATCGACTCGACCGTCTTAGCGGAACCTGACTGCTCTTCAGCCGCAGGCCCTTCGACGATCGGCTGACAGGCGCTGATCAGCGACGCCAGGATCAGCAGAACGCCAACCACTATCCTCAAATACCGAATCCTCATGTAACTCACTCCTTTTCGCTACAATTACAGACGGACTCGCCCATCGTTTCAGCAGTTCATGCGGAAAATAGATTGCTCCTCCCTTACGGTATCTGACACCAGGAGAGGAGCAATCTTTAGCGAACACGATCGAATTGATTCAGAAAACAGCCCTGTTCCGAGAGACGGCCCCATTCGAAAAGGGCAACCTCATACGATCCGACTCCGGGCCGAAATCTGGGCTAGTTTCCAAGCGGTGCGGCCTCACCCGGCGCCTCGCCGACTACGCCCTCCACAAAGAAGTCCATGCCCAGCATCTGGCCGTCATCCATGCACTGGCCGTCTTCCAGGAACTGGACACCGTTCTGGCCGTTCATCGCACCACAGAATACGTCCGTCTCACCGGAAACGATCATGGCCTGCTTTTCGCTAACCATCGCGGCTACATCTTCGGAAACCGACGGGCTGAATTCTGCCATGCCAACAATCCCGTCGTCCATACCGCCCCAGTACTGCTCAGTAACCCAGTTGTGGTCGCGAGCCTGCTCCGCGAACTTCACGAAAGCTGGGCCCCAGTTCCAGACCGGTCCCGTGAGGACGGAGTCACCGACGAACACGCGCATGTCGCTGTTGTAACCGATGCTGGTTCCGCCCCGCTCGGCCGCGGCCTTCTGCGGCTCGGTCGTGTCCTGGTGCTGGGCGATGATATCCGCGCCCTGGTCCAGTAGCGCTTCAGCAGCTTCCTTCTCTTCCGGAGGACCAAACCAGGTGTTCGTCCATACCACCCGCACCTCAGCGTCCGGATTTGCCTCGCGCACGCCCAGCGTGAACGCGTTGATTCCTCGGATTACCTCAGGAATCGGGAAGGCGGCCACGTAACCGATGACGTTGCTCTCGGTCATGCTGCCTGCCACCAGGCCGCTCAGATAGCGGGGCTGGTACATACGGCCGAACAGCGTGCTCATGTTGTCGGCCGTCTTAAAGCCGGAAACATGCACAAAATACTGATCCGGGAACTCTTGGGCAACAGTCAGAGTCGGGTCCATGTAGCCGAAGCTGGTGGTGATAACCAGGTTATAACCCTTCTGCGCAAAGTCGCGAATCACGCGCTCCGCGTCCGGGCCTTCGGGCACATTCTCAATGAAAGCCGTCTCCGCGCCGCCTTCCAGGTTCTCTTCCAGGTACAGCCGCCCCTCATCGTGCGCATACGTCCAGCCGAGGTCGCCGATCGGCGCGACATAGACAAAAGCTACCTTCAACGGCGCCGCCATATCATCGCCTGCCATCTCCTCAGCGGCCGGTGCCTCGGTGACCGGCTGGCAAGCGCCAACCAGCAGTGCCAGGATGAGCATGACACCCACCACTGTCCACGAATGTCGAATTCTCATGAAACTGTCTCCTTTGATTCAAGTGGGTCTGCTACATGTTTTCTGATCTGTGTGATTGAGGGATTGACAGGTTTCAGAATGACAACCTGGACAATAATAATAATCGAAGGTTGTGGCAATGGTAACGCAAAGATTGCCAAAATTCAACTATCGAAACCGCGCGTATCTACACAGGGGCTACAGTTAGGCATTCCCGCGCGCCCGTCGGTATAATTTCACTTCAGACTGTGACACCTGGCCGGTTACCCGAAATTGACTACCGGCCACTGACAATTCACCAGAGGTCCAATTTATATGACTGAGTTTCAGATTACGTACTGGCGGGAATTCCCGTCAATGGTTGTAGCCCGCGAAGGAAGCAGCGCCCGCCATAAGGTCCAGTTGCCGGCCCGTTTTCAGGTCGCGATCGACGAGGCCGCCATGCGCGCCGGCGCCACCGGTACCGATGAATATCTGGACGGCTGGCTCCGTTCAGACTGGCAGGAGCAGGCCGGCGATCCCCAGGAAGTGGCCCAGGCCGTCGCCGCCCAGCTTGAAGCCGACTATCCCCCCCAACGGATACGGAAGCTGCTTTCGACGATAACCCCCGACGCTTCTTCAGGCGGATGGCTGACACCGCGCCCCCACCCCGTGATCGAGATGATGGACCAACACGGCGGCCCCCTGCTTGGCGACGGAGCCATGGCAACCATGCTGCAGGAAGTCGGCCTCACCGGCGGCGCCGCGCCCGAACTGTGGAATGTGGACAACCCGCAGGCCGTGCAGGCGGTCTATCGCGGCTATGTCGAGGCCGGAAGCCACATCATTACCACCAACACCTTCGGCGGCACGACCGCCCGCCTCAAAATGCACGACCTCCAGGACAGACTGGCCGAACTCAACGCAGCCGGCGTACAGCTGGCGCGCGCGGTCGCCGACGAAGCCGGCGGCGTGTTGGTGGGGGCCTCTGTCGGCCCGACCGGCGAGCTGCTGGATCCCCTGGGCGTGATGACCATGGACGAGGCGACAGAGCTATTCGCTGAACAAGTGACGGTCATGGCCGAGGCCGGCGCCGACTTCATCCTCACCGAAACGATGAGTGACCTTCAAGAGGTCGAAGCCGCCGTGCGCGCCGTCGACCAGGCGACCGAATTGCCCATCGTCTGCATGCTCACATTCGACACCAACCTGCATACGATGATGGGCGTCAGCCCCAAACAGGCGGTGGAAACGCTGGCGAGCTGGGGCGTTCAGGTAATCGGCGCCAACTGCGGCAACGGTCCCGACGAGATCCAGACGGTGATGTCGGAAATGGCCGCCCACCGTCCGCCCGGAGTCGTCCTCTATGCCCAGAGCAACGCCGGGCTGCCGGTCCTGCAGGGTGACGACGTGATCTACGACGGCACGCCGGAAATCATGGCCGATTACGCCCGCCAAATGAAGGATATCGGTATCGACATCATCGGCGGCTGCTGCGGCACAACGCCAACGCATCTGCAGGCCATGCGAGAGGCGTTGGGGTAGGAGGAGATAGAGCCTTTCGTGCTTCACAGTCTGGCAAAGGGTAGGAACCTGATTTGGTGTTTCCTTCGATTGTTGAAGATCTATTAAGGATGCGCTTCGGGGATTGGTGGGTTGGATACGATGGGCAATCTTGACACCAAATGCAAATGTAACTACAATATTGTCATTACATGAGAGGCTGCCCATTGCGTTGGACTTGGGATCCCGCCAAGAACGCCGTTAACTGGATGGAACACGGACTCGATTTTGAAACAGCTCAGTTCGTCTTCGACGATCCGCTATCCATGACGCGTTCCGATCCTTACGCGGAGGAAGCCCGTTGGCGAACAATGGGAAGGATAGGTTCAGTGGTAGTGATGGTTATTCATACCTGGCCGGAGGCGGGTGAGGGAGTCGGGCGTATCATCAGCGCCCGCAAAGCGACCAGACACGAAAGGAAGGCGTATGAAGAAGGGGAATACTGAATTGACAGCAAAGCAGCGTGCCGATCTCCAAGCCCTGGAAGAACTGCCCGACGACCAGATCAACACAAACGACATTCCCGAACTTCTCGATTGGTCCGGCGCCGAGCGCGGTGTCTTCTACAGACCCGTAAAGAAACAGATCACGCTGCGCCTGGATGCGGATGTCATTTCATGGTTCAAAGCCCACGCGCAGGGCGGCCGCGGCTACCAGACCGATATCAATCAAGCGCTGCGCGAACACGTCATCCGTTGCGAGAGGGAAGCGACGCCATAACGGACCGGGCGGACTACGAGGCGGTCGGACACCATTCGGATACGCTCAGCGGGCCCACAGTGTTTCGTGGCACGCGCGGGCCTGTCGCCGCCCCGCAGCAACCCGACGCTTTCAGTAGCTCCGCTGAAGCCTCCGAGGAGGCGGAGTTTTGAATCCGGTCCGAGAACTTGAATATCTCGCTGATTCTCTGCGGGGTTTAACTGCCAAGATTTCTTTGACGGTTGTTTGACTGGAATGCCGAAACAGCCGCAACTGGCCGGTTTTAACGTCAATTCAGACGGAATTGAAGCAGGGAGTTTCTTTGACAGTTGTTTGACGGTTGTTTGACTGGAAGGCCAGAAACTGCCACAATTGGCCGGTATCATCGGCTCTTAACCGGGAATTGAAGCAGAGAATCTGCATTCCCGTTGTTTGACGGTTGTTTGATTGAACGGCCTGAAACAGCCATAATTGGCAGTTTCACTTCCTCTCCGGGCGTATTTTGCGGAGTCAGGAGCATTCGCTTGAAAATCGGAATCATAGCCTGCGGCGCAATCGTGCGCGAACTTATCGCCGTCGCCAACCGCCGCGGCTGGGACTACGAGTTGACCGCCGTTCCGGCCCAGTTACACAATCGCCCCGAACGCATCGCCCCGGCAGTCGAGAAAAAGCTCGACGCCTGGGCCGACCGCTTCGACCATATCCTCATCGGCTATGCCGACTGCGGCACCCTCGGCGCGCTCGATGGGCTCCTGGCCCGCTATCCCCACGCCGTACGCATCCCCGGCCCCCACTGTTACGAATTCTACGGCGGCGAGCTCTTCGACCAACAGGCCGAACGCCAGCCGGGCACTTTCTATCTCACCGATTTTCTCGCCCACCACTACGAGGGCCTGGTGATAAAATCGCTTGGCCTCGACAGCCACCCGGAGTTACGCGACATCTATTTCGGCAACTACGAGGAACTTCTCTACCTCCGCCAACAGCCGGACCAGGACGAAAGCGAACGCGCCCGCGCGGCAGCAGCGCGACTGGGGCTGGCCTACAAGGAGATCGATTCAGGACTGGATGAATTGGAGCAGCGACTGGTGGAGTTGATCGAGAGTAAGCCCCGGTAACCGCCAACCACCATGCGCCGAGTCCTTTTCCTCTTTCTTGACGGCGTCGGTC
The DNA here is from genome assembly GCA_963662575.1 of Caldilineaceae bacterium. GTDB lineage: Bacteria > Chloroflexota > Anaerolineae > Caldilineales > Caldilineaceae > Bin5. Next base: position 741,345 of record OY759723.1, on the reverse strand, counting down.
TCGGGTTGGATGATCCGCAAGTCAACCCGCTCGCCGCAGCCGCGCTGCCTACGCTTTCGGCCCTTTTCGACGGCCATCCGCTCACCGCCTCCAGCGGGCGTTTCAGCCGCGGCGACGCCCATCTGATCCCGACCGACGCCCACCTTGGCGTGCCTGGCCGCCCCCAGAGCGCCACCGGCCAGACCGCAATCCTGACCGGCGTCAACGCGCCCGCCCGCCTTGGCGAACACTACGGTCCGCGCCCGGACCAGCGCGTGCGCGACATCCTCGACGAGGCCGGCATCTTCGCCCGCCTCCACGCGAAGGGTCATGCCACCGCCTTCATCAACGCCTATCCCCAGGGCTATTTTGACGCCGTCAAACGCGGCAAACGCCTGCTGAGCGCAATCCCCTACGCCGCGCGGCGCGGCGGTTTGCGGCTGCGGACATGGCAAGAGATGGTTGCGCAACAGGCCCTGTCCGCAAACTTCACCGGTCAGGGTTGGCGCACAGAGTTGGGTTATCCTGATGTTCCACTCTACTCGCCGCAGGAAGCCGGCGCGCAGTTCTGGCGACTCGCCCAGCCCGTCCGTTTCGCCTTTTTCGAGCACTGGCTGACAGACTTCCTGGGCCACTACCGCGATCTCGGCGGCGCTATTGAGAATTTCGAACGCATTGACGGCTTCCTGGCCGGGCTGCTGGATGTGATGGACTGGCAGCAGACCCTCTTGATAATTGCCAGCGATCATGGCAATGTCGAGGACTGCTCGATCCGCAAGCACACAGAGAACAAGGCTTTAACCATTCTCGTCGGCAGCCGGGCAGGAGCCTATGCCCAGCGCGTTCACCGGCTGGATAGCTTCGCCGATATCGTTGCCGATTTTCTGGACGAAAAAGACACCGCCGCCGGCCAATTACCGGGCCCTTTCAATCAGATGCCAACCACTTGTTAGATCGTTAAGAGTCCAACCGCCCGTCCCACCTACCCGCCTTTGCACGCCATCAATCAACAGATTGGAGACACCATGGAACTGCCGCCATTCACCAACCCCGGCCGCTTCTGGAAAGGAAATCTTCACACACACTCGACCCGCTCCGACGGGGGGAAGCCACCGCAGGAGGTCTGCAGACTGTATGAACAGGGCGGTTACGATTTCATCGCCCTGACCGATCACTTCATGGAGCAGTACGGCTTTCCGGTCACCGACACGCGGCCCTTCCGTTCAGCCGGGTTCACGACCATCATCGGCGCCGAAGTGCACAGCGGAGCCATCGAGAACGGCTCCGCCTGGCATATCGTGGCCGCCGGCCTGCCCCTCGATTTCGCGCCCACCGACCCGGAGGAAAGCGGCGCCCAACTCGCCGCCAGGGCCAAGGAGGCCGGCGCCTTTGTCGGCATCGCCCATCCCCACTGGTACACGCTTACCGAAAACGACGTCGCAGCCTTAGGCCCGGCCCACGCGGTCGAGGTCTACAACGGAATAGCCGACGACGCCAACGATCGGGCCGACAGCTGGCATCTGATGGACATACTACTGGACAAACACCAGCGCTACTTCGCCTACGCAGCCGACGATGCCCATCTCAAAGAGCACCACGACTTTCGCCGCGGCTGGGTACAGGTGAAAGCCGAGGAGCTCTCCCCCGAGGCTCTGCTGACCGCGCTGAAGGACGGCGCATTCTACTCCAGCACCGGACCGGAAATCTACGACATCGATTGCATCCCCGGCGAACGGCTCGCCGTCCAATGCTCGCCCGCTGAACGCATCTTCATGACCGGCGTTGGCAGCGCCAGTCAGCGCGCCTGGGGCAACGGTCTCACCAGCGCCGAGTTCGACCTGTCCGACTGGAGCAGCCACTACTGCCGCGTGACGGTGCGCGACCGCCGCGGCGGCAGGGCGTGGTCGAACCCGATCTGGTTCGAATAATGAACGACGTGTCTGATTCAGGGGGTCTGGCGGTCGATGTGCTCTGTCTGGGCATCGCCTGCTACGACCTTATATTCTCGGTGGACCGGCACATCGGCGCCGATGAAAAGATGAAGGCGACCGAGTTGACCTCCTGCGGCGGAGGCATCGCCGCAAATGCATCGATGACCGTCGCACGCCTCGGATACTCCGTGGCCTTCGCCGGCTATCTGGGCCGCGATATGTACGGCGACAAACATCTCGATGAACTCAACGCCGCCGGCGTCAACACCGACCTTGTCGTACGCGGCGAGTGGCCGACATCCCTCTCCGCCATTCTCGTCAAGCCGGACGGCTCACGATCGCTCGTCAACTACGGCCTTGGCAGAGAAATGCCGGGAGGGGAGGAACTCCTTATCGAAAACTGCCGACCGCGGGCGGTTCTGGTGGATGGACATTACCTCGCGGCAGCCGCACCCCTGGTCGCCAGCGCCAGCGCCGCCGGCATCCCCACTGTTCTGGACGGCGACACACTCCACCCCGGCTCGAAGACACTGATGGAAATGGTGGAATTTCTGGTGGTGTCAGAGCACTTTGCCCGCCAATACTGCCCCCAGTCCGATGTGGCGGACGCTCTGACGCAACTGAGCCGCTGCGCCCCTTCCACCATCATTACCCTCGGCGAACGGGGACTGTGCTGGCGCAACCGGGCCGACAGCCGGTTTGGCGCCAGCGCAGGCAGCTACCCGGCCTTCGCGATCGCAGCAGAGGACACCACCGGCGCCGGCGATGCCTTCCACGGCGCGTTTGCCGCCGGTCTTTCACAGGGGATGGCGTGGGAAGAACTGCTGCGCTTCTCCTCTGCCGTCGGCGCGCTCTGTTGCACCAGAAAAGGCGCGCGTCTTGGCATTCCCACCGGCGCCGATGTAGCCGCGTTTCTGGCGCAGAATTGAGTTGCACCAGTGGCAATTGTCAATGGGAAATGACCAATATCGGCTGCAACTCATCTACGTCGCCGGGCTGCATTGATTATGCGTTTTCACGCCGAATTTTGAGCTTGTAACCCATTCAGTTTTCTTGTATTGTATGGTATGGTAATAGTAGTGTATGGTAGTATCTGTATGAGGGTATCGTCGACCAAAGGTGGCGGCGGTGAAAAAGGACGGTTTGACAGCCGTCCGTTTTATTCGTATTGCCCTTCGTCAAGTGCCCGATCACGGGGCCGGTGAGCACCAGATCGACGCCTCTGCGTCGCATAGTCAAACAACCAATAGGACAGTCTATCCATTGTGGTTCCGGGAGGATAGAAAATGACAGTAGCTGCTCCTGAACGGCAGTTCGACGACGGCCTTACTGGCGACTACCCGCCGGGTCTGTATGATCCGACAGGGACTGTCTCAGGCGTCGACGGCTTTGCCGCTGTGACCGATGCCCATGTGGCCAAATTTCACGAACAGGGCTTTCTGATTGTCGAAAACGCCTTCACGGCGCAGGAGATACAGGTGGCGCTGGACGGGCTGTTTCACCTGTTGTCCGGCGCAGTCGAGGAGTTCAATGGCGTTCAGTACGAACAGGCTTCTGCAGGAGTGGCTGTTGAGGAACTGCCGCCAGAAAAGAAGCAGGACTATGTGCGCAAATTTATGAGCTTCGTCGACTACGACGTTCGCCTGAACGAATTCGCGCATCATCCTCTGCTACTTGCGCTGGTTGAACGCATTATCGGCGAAGCGCCGGTTCTGTTCCAAAGCATGGCGCTTCTCAAGCCCCCCCGCCTGGGCCGCGACAAGCCATGGCACCAGGATCACGCCTATTTTCAGTTCGAACTCAACACAAGGGTCGTGGGCTGCTGGATTGCCCTGGATGAGGCCACGATCGAAAATGGCTGCATGGTCATTGCGCCGGGCAGCCATCGGCAAGGGCCGGTCGTACATTTTCGACGGCGGGATTGGCAGATCTGTGATACGGACGTCGACAACAGTGGAGCAGTGGCCGTACCGCTGAAACCGGGCGGTCTCTTGATCTTCCAGAGCTTGCTCCACCACGGCACACCACCCAACAATACCGGGCTGCGCCGCCGGGCCCTTCAGTTTCACTACCGGCCGCAAAGCGCGCCCCTCACCAGCCACGAGGAACGACTGGCGATTTTCGGTGGCGAGGGGTTGGGGGCTGAGTGCTGAGATAGGCAATTGCGGGAAGGCGTGGGAGTCGAACCCACCGCAGCCGGCTCTGCGCCACCTGCCACTGATTTTGAAGACCAGGGCGTCCACCGGGACACATCCCCTCCCGTTGGCTATTGTATCGGTAGAACTGAGCGCGGTCAAATCATGCGGCTGCGTTCAATGTGAGAGTCCCATACGCTGGGCATGCAAGTCTGTTTTCCCCGGATCAGCTTGCCACAAGGAAGACACTCGAACCCAGAACTGTTTCTGGTCTCAGGTCACCGCACTCAACTCGAAAGTGTGGCGCGGCCGTAGACTGACTTTTTGCGACTTTATGGTCGCCGGTTATCACCCAAAACCCAATTCCAAATATGCAACGCAGTAAGCGGTCTGGATAGAAAAGTATGCACTTGGCTTGCCCCGAATGCGGCGCTCCGGTAGACGTAACCTCGTCGTTCACAAATTGCCCCGCCTGTGACGCAAATGTCGCCTCACACTATACGCCCGCGGAGATGACCCGGACGGTCTATCATCGTGCCCTCGAACATTATTCGATGGGAAATGAAGTGGCAGCACTGGAAGGAATTGATCAGGGGATCTCGTTGCTGGAAGCGCCCGAGTTGCACCTTCTGGCAGCTCTGATCTATCGCAAACGCGGCGATTTCAAAGAGATGCGGGAACATGTGGCCGCCATCCCCGCCGACGACATCCTGCGCAGCGAAGGTGAGTGGCTGCTACGCTCGCACCAGGAACAACTCCAATTGGGGCGGCGGGAAGAGGCCCGCAAACGAGGCCGCACCAAAGGAACGCAACTTGCAGTGGGCAAAGCTAGCCGGCAGTTCAGCACTGAGTATTACCCGGCCCCATTGGACAAGAAACAGGTTGCAAAAAAAGGCACCTTCAAAATACGGCGCAACCGTCTTCCCTGGGCAATTCCTATCGCCGCCGTGCTGCTGGCCGTCATCTTCTTCTCGCGAGGCACGGGCGATTCTCTGCAGACGGTGTTGCGGCAATTGCGCACTATTCCGGCCGAACTGTCGTCAATCTACGCCTCCTTCACCAGAGACGAACCGGCCGTGGAAACCGCAGCCGACGACGGGCCCGATACCGGCTCCCAAATCAGCGCCGCCGCGGCAAATACGCCGACACCCCAGAATTCGTCTGCCGCGCCCCCAGCGCCCACTTCACTGCCGACGTCGCAACCAACCCAATCGCCGCCAACACCCACCGCCGCAAGCAGCGCCTCTCCTGACGTGCGCGCCACCATCATCGCCGCCGCGCGCGTACAGTCTTACGATCTGAACACTTTCCTCAATGATCTGGACCGTCCCGATCTGGCCGACCTCGGCATACAGGCTACGTGGGCCCCGGGAGCGCCTCCCGGCGAGCTGATCGTGCAGGGAGCCGTGACGATGACCTCTGTTCAACTCGAACTGTTGGGTCTGATCGTAGAGATCGAAGGCGTTACCTCTATTGATCATAGCGGGCTGGCGGTAGACTTGCCCGAAACCTACCTTGTTGGGGCAGGCGAAAATCTGCGGCACATTGCACTGCGTTTGTACGGAGACGCAGACCGCTGGACTGAAATCTACGATGCCAACCAGGACCTGATCGGCGAGGATCCCAATAATCTTTGGGTCGGCCTTTCGCTCACAGTGCCTCAGGGAGAGGAGCCCCAAGAGGAACAGGTCCAGCCATGAGTCGTGATCCGTCAAGGTCGGACCTCCCCGAATCGGCCCTGAGCGTGATCTGGCCCCATAACCTGGCCCCGACCGAACAGTTGCCGCGCCGCACCCGACACCTCCGCCGGCTGCGAGATAACGCATGAAGTCCGGCACAATAGACAGACGACTGCTGACAATCCTGCTGGTCGTCTTTGTACAGATGCTGGGCGCCTCTCTGATCTTCCCTGTCCTGCCGCTCTATGCGCAGCGGCAATTTAACATGTCGGCGGAGATGATCACCCTGCTCACCTCCGCTTTCTTTGCCGCCCAATTTCTTTCCGGTCCATATGTCGGCCGCCTATCCGACAATTACGGACGGGTTCCCGTTCTGATCATCAGTCAGATCGGGACGGTCATCAGCTTTATACTGTTGGCCTTTGCGCCCAGCCTTGGCTGGCTCTTCTTTGCCCGCATCCTGGACGGGATCACCGGCGGCAATATCATCGTTGCCCAGGCATACATCACTGACATCACGCCGCGCGAAAAACGCACCGAGAGCCTGGGCTATATCTTCGCCGCTTTCGGCCTCGGCTTCATCTTCGGCCCCGCCCTCGGCGGCATCCTCGCCGCGGCCTACGGTCCCACAGTGCCATTTCTGGTTGCGGCGGTGGCCGCGGCGGCCGTCGTCCTGCTAACCTGGTACGCGCTGGACGAGACGCTCTCCGCAGAGGAAAGGCTGCGCGCCCGCGCCCGCCGCGCCGGCAGCCTCACCGTCGGCAGCCTGCTGGGCGGCGCCCCCTGGGCCCTGCCGCTGCTGATGATTTTCCTGATCGCCTTTCTGGGTCAGTTTGCGCTAGGGCTTCTGCAATCCACCTTTGCCCTGTTCGGTGAAGCGGTACTGTTCCAGGGCGAAAGCCAGCAGGTCACCGACGTCGGCATCGGCCTGTTGCTGTCCGTTGTCGGCGTGTCCCAGCTCTTCACACAGACCTTTCTGCTGCGGCGACTGGCGCGGCGTTTTGACGAAGGCCAACTTGTCGTGATCGGCAGCGCTCTCCGTACGATCGGCATGACCATCTACGCGCTCGTTACAACGCCGTGGCTCGGCGCCTTCGGCTCGCTCTTTTTTGCCGTCGGTTTCGGCATCGCCAGCCCACCCCTGCAGTCGATGTCCACCTCACTGGTGTCTGACCAGGACCGGGGCAGCGTACTGGGTATGTTTCAGTCGAGTGTTAATCTGTCCACCATCATCAGCACTGCCATCGCCGGCGTACTTTTCGCCCGCGGGCCGACAGTGCCATACTGGTTCGGCGCAGCTACGTCACTTGTGGTGGTAATGGCGATAATCAGTTTGATGCGGTGGATGCCCACCCAGCCCGTTCGCACGTCAGAGGCGTAAAGCGTCTCATCAGAAATACTTATCGCGAAACGGAGAACACTGATGGCCCACAGCGATAGGACGCACACGGCAACCCAACCCGACCCGAAGCTCCCGGTCCCCTTCGACACCATCGCCCGCCTGCCGGTGGACGGCGACAATGTCGCCATCGCCACCCGCCGCCTCGAAGCCGGGCTGTCGGTTGAGCATGATGGCGCGCAGTTCAGGCTCGACACCACCATTCTGGTCGGCCACCGTTTCGCCGCCGAACCGATCGCGCAGGACGAGCCTCTCCTGTCCTGGGGTCTCCCTTTCGGCATGGCGACGCGTCCGATCGCACCGGGCGAGTACGTATGCAACGCTGGCATGATCGAGGCGCTCAACGGCCGCGTCCTCGATTTTACCCTCCCGCAACAGCCAAATTTTCAGGACCGGATCGTCGTCTACGAAGTCGACGAAGCGACCTTCCGTCCCGGTCTGCAGGTGGAGCCATACAACCAGGAGCGCACCTTTCTTGGGTTCCGCCGCGACCGCGGGCGCGGCGTCGGCACGCGCAACATGATCGTCATCTTGGGGACGACCTCCAGCACGGCCGGCTTTGCCCGCAGCCTCGCGCAAACGTTGCAGCCCGCCGCCGGCGCATTCCCTGACTTCCCTGACTTCGACGGCATCGTTGCCATCGCCCACACCGAGGGCAGCGGCTACGAACGGCTCAACAACCGCGACTTTGTGTTACGCACCCTGGCCGGGCTGATCGTGCATCCCAATGTCGGCGCGGTCCTGGCCGTGGACGCACTTGAATCAAATCCGACCGCCGACCCCGCAATCACCAACGCCGAGCTCGAAGCCTATCTGCGCGCCCACGACTATCCCCTGGCCGCAGTCCCGCATCGCTTCTTCACCCTGACCGGCGACTGGCAGGCCGACCTGGCCGAAGCCTCTGCAACCGTCGAGCGCTGGCTGCCGGACATCGCGGCCTTGCAGCGCACGCCGCAATCGCTGGCCCATCTGAACATCGCCCTCCAATGCGGCGGCTCCGACGCCTTCTCCGGACTCTCCGGCAATCCGCTTGCATCCGCCGTCGCCAAAGAGGTCATCCGCTACGGTGGACGCGCCAACCTCGCCGAAACCGACGAGTTAATCGGCGCCGAAGCCTATGTCCTGCAGAACGCGCGCGATCTGGCCACCGCGCGCGCCTTTCTCGACTATGTCGCACAGTTCAAGGAGCGGCTGGCGTGGCACGGCCAAAGCGCAGAGGGCAATCCCACCGGCGGAAACAAGTACCGCGGGCTCTACAACATTGCGCTCAAGTCGATCGGCGCCGCCATCAAGCGGCACCCGGATGTGCGTCTGGACTGGGTTGTCGATTACGCCGAACGGATGGTGAAAACGGAGAACCTGCCGGCCCCGCGCCAGACCGTGCCTGAACCCGCGCCCGGCTTCTACTTTATGAACACGCCCGGCAACGACCTGGAGAGCATCGCCGGTCAGGTGGCTGGCGGCTCGAATATGATCATCTTCGTCACCGGCAACGGTTCGATCACCAACTTCCCGTTTGTGCCGACGATCAAAGTGATGACAACTACGCCGCGCTTCGAGCTGCTGCCCCAGGAAATGGACGTGAACGCCGGCGCCTATCTGGATGGCAAGACCATGGCCCAACTGTGCGACGAGAGTCTCGACCTGCTGGTGGCGATCGCCTCAGGTCAGCGCAGCAAGGGCGAGCTGGCCGGTCACTCGCAGATTTCGATCTGGCGCAACTGGCAGCAGCAGGACCACAGCCGCCTACAGACCATTCTGGCACGCCCGCAGCCGGACGGGCGCCCGCTCAAGATAAAGACGCAACCCGCTGAGACCGAAGGAATTAACCTGCCCCAACCGCCCGCAGCACGCGTCGGTCTGATTCTGCCCACAAGTCTCTGCTCCAGCCAGATCGCCGGCATGGCGGCAAGGCGCCTGAACGGGCCCGCGTCTGGGCCAACGGCTGGCGCTCTGGGTGAAGCCGGGAGGCCTCCGCTATATGCCGCGCTGCCCCACACCGAGGGCTGCGGCGTCGCCTTCGCCTCAACCCAGGAAATCTATGCCCAGACTATGATCGGTTACGCCACCCATCCTCTGGTCGGCGCCTGCCTCTTTCTGGAGCATGGCTGCGAAAAGGCCCACAACGACTACATCCATTCGTTGCTGCGCGACGGCGGCCTTTCCGAAGAGGATTTCGGCTGGGCCAGTGTGCAGTTGGACGGTGGCATTGCCAGCGTCCTCGACAAGATCGACGACTACTTCACCACCCAAATGTCCACCCTCCGCCGCCACAATGGGAACGACAGCCAGCTGTCCCTGGCGCTGCTCAGCGACGGCCCTGCGCCCCCAGCCGCCGTCGACAGCCTCGCCCGCCTCGCCCGCTGGGTCGTGTCCGCCGGCGGCACCGTCGTAACGCCCGCCCCCGGCGCGCTGATCGAGGCGCCCGCCTTCCGCGCCGCTCTGGGCATAGACGCTGCCGAGTTGCCGCCTTCCCTTGCCTACGGCCAGCCCGCCGCGGCAGCCGGTTTCCACCTGATGGAAATGCCCACCCCGCATTGGATCGAGACGCTGACCGGTCTCGGCGCCAGCGGCGCGCAACTGATGATCGCCTGTTCCGACAGGTTGAAGGCGGGGCATCCGCTCGTGCCCCTTCTGCAGCTTGCCGACGAGCACGCGCCCGCCGCGTCCGATCTGCGACTGTCCGGCGATTCCGCTAAGTGGCCGCAGCAGATACTGGACCTGGCGGCGCGGACGCTGGCCGGTGACTATCAGCCGCAGAGCACTGTTCACAATCACATCGACTTTCAACTCACCCGCGGCCTGCTGGGGATATCCACCTAGCCAGCACCGGCGGCCGGTAACTCGCGGTCAGTGGACCGGTCCAGTTCAAACGAACTGCCTGCCGCTTCCGTTACCGCGCAACCGCTGGAAAGTCCCCCGGCTCCACCAGCAGACGCACCGCCCCGCTCTCCACGTCGATCAGCCACAGCGAGGGCACGACCTCCGGCCCGCGCAGCGGAAACCGGCGGGTGATGAGATAGCGCCCGTCGGGACTCCAGGCCGGCGGCCCGTGATCGTACGCGGCATCTGCTGTCAGCGCGGTCGCCTCTGTTCCGTCCGGTCGCATCCGCCAGATCTGGCTGCCCCGCGTCGCGCCCGGCCCTTCCAACTCCTTACGCCGAAACGCCAGCCAGGCGCCGTCCGCGGACGGCACGGCCGAACTGTCATGGACCAGCGCCAAAGTGGCGCTACCCACGTCGCTCAGGTCGACCTGCTCGCCGCTCTCCACGTCGATTGCAATCAGATGGGTCATCCACTCATCGCCGCTCTGCCTGAAATCGGTTGTATACAGCCGGGATCGGGATCGGTCCCAGGTGCATGTCTCACCGGTAGCGGATGGATAGAAACTGGTCTGCCCGGCCTCGCCCGCCGACAGACTAAAAACGGCCAGTTGTTGTTCCTCCGGCGCGACGAAACAGAGCCACTCCCCATCAGCAGACCAGCGCGCTTCGAGGCCAAGTCGTTGGCTGTCGCTGAAGATCGGCGCTGTTTCGCCCGATGCCACATCCATGATCCAGATCCGCGGCGGGCTCAGCACGCCGGAAGCAAGCGCGTTGACCGAACGACGCGTGTAGGCCAGATACTGGCCGTTGGCTGACCAACTAGGCCCGCTGCAAGAGGCTTTCTCGCAGGCCAATAACGGCCTGTCCTGCCCGCTTGCCAGATCGATCAGCCGCAGGTCGCTGAAACCCAACTCCCCCAACGCCCCGTAGGCGACCTGCCGACCATCCGGCGACGGCGCAAAATCCCACACACTGACATCAGACGGGGTCAGTGCCTGAGAAGAAACGTCGGCACCCATCTCTCCATCTGTGAACGGCAGCGCGTGCAACTGGGCCCGCCCTACCTCATCGACCGTCTTGTAGAGCACGTAGGACGCGCCGTCATCCCCGGCTGCCCGGCGACTTTGCCCCCACAGACCCAGCACCAACAGCGCGCACAGGCTGAGGAGCGACAACACGGTCAGATCAAATCGGCTCATAATTTTAGGGGCTGGTGACTGGCTCAGGCCGCAGGTGGTGCTGGCCCGTCATCACTGCCATCCTGTCACCGGTGTCAGGGATAGAGATAGGGTTGGTTCGGTTCCGGCACAACGTCCAGCTGCTCCGCCATAAGCACCGGCAGCGCAATGCCTGCGGGGTTGGCGAACTGGCCAACGACCCGCACCCATTGGCCTTCCTCCAACTCGTTTTCAGAAGGCAGACCGGCCGCCAGGCTGACCGGCAGGCCGACCGCCATCGCATCCGCGGCGCAGCAGCCGACAACAAAGCGGGTGAGCGTAAACTGTACCTCCTCCGACGCGTCATCAAGGTAGACAAAGCCGATGACATCTGCGGTGTCGGTCTCGGCTGGCCGTTCCCCCTCGTGAAAGGCGAGTACCCAATCCAGAATCGTACGCTCGCTGCTTTCCTGAACCCGCGACGAACGCACCGCCGCCGGCAGTACCGAATCCAAAGCCCCCGCGCTGATCTCACGATTCTGCAGCGCCGCCACGCCCAGCGGTCGCGGAGGCACGAGGATGCCGAGGACGATCGGAAGCGAGATAAGCACCAAACCGGACCAACCCAATCTGTGGCTATGATCGTGGTCGTCTTCTCCCGCCGCTGGTTCGCCCCCGCCCGCCCCTTCCGCAACACTATCGTCCGGCCCGGCGGATCCTTCTTCATCCTCTCGCAGCAGGTAGCGGTAGCTTCCTGCCACCACCAAAAGACCCATAATCGCCGCCATTGTCAGCCAGTCGAAGCGACTACTAATGTAAAAGTTGAGCGTGCCGGTCGTGAAGCGCGTGAGCAGAAAGATGCCCAGCCCGAGCAAAAGCATCCCTTTGAGAGCGACCTGCACCTTGGGAAGACCCAATAACCTACTTGCCATTTCGAAAATCCATATTACGTATCGCCGCCTGTCCAGTCTTCCGCCGAATCATCCGTTAAACGCCCACCTGCACATTCCAGAAGACGCCGATAACCGCCACCAGCGCCAGCGGCAGCAGGATCAAATAGAGGACGGTCCGCCGCCGGAAGACTCCCAGAAACAGCAGCGAGCTCTTGATATCTACCATCGGCCCGAAGACCAGAAAACCGAACAATGAACCGGTCGTAAATGCGCTGCTGAATGCCAGCGCGATAAAAGCGTCCACCGTCGAGCAGACCGACAGCACGAATGCCGTCGCCATCATCACAAAGACGGAGATGATCGGCCCCTGACCGATCGCCAGTAGTGTCGACTGCGGAACCACCGTCTGCATCATCGCCGCCAGCAGCGCCCCGGCGATCAAAAATCGCCCCATGTCCAGAAAGTCATCGCCGGCCATCGCCAAAGCCTGCCAGATGCGCGGCTGCCCGGCAGAATGGCCGTGACTGTGATCATGACTGTGATCATGACCGTGATCGTGGTCTTCACAGTGTTCGTCGCAATGGTCATCAATGTCGTCGTGACCGCTGGCAGTGGCAAGCGTCTCCGGCAAAAGAATCTCGCGCGGGCGGGCCAGGTGGAAGATCAACCCAACCGTAAACGCGACCAGCATGCTGAATGCCACCCGCCCCCACAGCACCGGACCCCAACCAAAGGCCGCGTAGGTGCTGAAGATCACAACCGGATTGATCACCGGCGCTGCCAGTAGAAAGGCGATACCCACCGGCAGCGGCAACCCCTTGCCATAAAGCCGCCGCGTGACCGGCACCACTCCGCATTCGCACACCGGAAAGACGAAGCCCAGCCCGGCGCCCGTCAGTGCAGCCAGCAACGGATGATCGGGTATGTAGCGCTCCACCATATCCTGATTCACGTAGACGGCTATAATGCCCGATACAATAGAACCGGCCAGCAGAAAAGGCGCGGCTTCGATGAACAGGCTGAGGAAAATCGTGACAAACGTCTGGAAGCGCTCGGTCGCGAAAAAGCGGGCCTGCGGCGTGTTGAGACTGCTGGCCAGCACCACGACCAACGCAAAAACCAGGAACGCCGCCACGCCCCAGCGCGGGCGGCCAAACCAGCGGCTCCCTATTCTCTCTGCGTCTGCTTGCGGCAGCGGTGATGTCTGGTTCATATTCTGGCTGTCGGTGATTACCCTTGTCCGCCGTTCACGTACTTCCGATCCAGTATCGCCGAATGCTCCCACTTCTTGCTGCAGTGGGAAGTGACGTTGCCTCTTACCTCTTCACGCTCTCAGCGATATCCAATCTTACCTGAGTCGCCGCGTTCTGCCAATCCGAAGTCTCTGGCGCCTTCCCTCCCTCTCCCTGTTCCTCCGTCACCAGGATAGTTGGCGGCAGCCCCCCGGCAGTACCCCTTTTCCGCCAATCAGCGCCTGTGGCCTTAGACAGAAACTGTCAATGTCGGTTATCATTCGCAGAACTCTACCGGTGATTCTTTCGGGCGTCCGCTGACTCTGAAACCATCCCGTCGAGACCCATTCTTTCAAACTCCAACCAGCATAAGGCCCAGTTTTATGTCACGTATGACCGTGGAACAGCTTCGGCAAGACCTTCCCATGACAGCGGAAGTCGGATACTTTCAGACCGGGACCTATGGCCCAGCCAGCGACTCCGTGCTGCAAGCCGTGCGAGAGACGATGGAAACCGAGGCCCGTCACGGCCCGGCCACCGCCGCCGGCCGCCAGGCCCACGCTGAACGCGAGGCCGCCGCCCGCAGCGGACTGGCACGGCTTCTCAACGTCAAAGAAGAGGAACTTGGCATCGAAACCAACACCTCGCGGGCCATGCAGCAGATCGTGCGCGGTCTCGGATGGCGATCAGGCGACGAGTTCGTCATGACCACGTTGGAGCATGTCAGCACCTACGGGCTCTCCCATTCGCTGGAACAGGAGTACGGTGTCAAGGTCAAGGTGCTTGAGGCCGATGTCGAGGACGAAGCCCTCCTCGCGAATCTTGCCGCCGCGCTGAACGACCGCTCGCGCCTGGTCTGCCTCAGTCACATCGCTTCCCCAGATGGCCGTTTGCTCCCAGTCCAGGAGGCAGCCGCCATTGCCCATGCCGCCGGTGTGCCCGTCATGCTCGACCTCGCCCAGTCCGTCGGTCAGATGCCGGTAGACCTCCGGGAACTCAACTGTGACTTTGCCGTCGGTTCCGGCCACAAGTGGCTGCTCGGCCCCATGGGTACCGGCTATATGTACATTTCGGAAAAACAGATCCCCGGCTTTCGCCCCAACTACATTCCCGACCGCAGCCCGTGGGCACTGCCCGACGACCCGACGCCCGCGCCAACCGCCCGCTCCCGCACCGAGATCGGCACCTACAACCATGCTCTGGTGGTCGGCCTCGGTCGCGCCGTCGAGATCATGGAAAGCATCGGCCTCGACACAATGCAGCTACGGATCGCCAATCTCACCCACCGGCTGCGCAGCGGTCTCACCCGCATCGACCGCGCCCGCGTCATAACCCCGCTCGACATGGAGAAATCAGCCGGCATCACCTCGGTGATGTTCGATCAGTTCACCAAGACCGATATGGACGGTCTCGTCACACAGTTGCAGGAACGCCATAGGACCGTCGTTAAATCCCAATGGTTGACGGCGGCCCCGCCGGACCCGGCCAAAGTGGGGATGCGCATCTCCGTGGCCGCGTTCAACAGTGAGGATGAGGTGGACCGTCTGTTGGAAGGGATTGACGCAGAGCTGTAAGCACAGTGGCCGCTGACGCCGCCGCTAACCATCAACTTTCCACGAATAAGAGGAAAAAAGAAGATGCCTGAACGCCTCGTACTCTGGGGACCGCCCGTCGTAGAGCGAATTCCCAACGATCCCGATTATGCCGAATACCTGCCCGCCTGGGTGCAAAAATGCGCCGACGTCGGCGTCACCAAAATTGTCGGCGGAGACCAGACCCGCGCCCTCACTGAAGCCGCCCATTCCGTCGGCATCAAGGTCGATCCCTACATCAACTACAACTCCTTTCCCCGTCATGGCAGCGCCCGCGTCACCTTTGGCTGGTCCCTCGACTTTCTGCGCCCCCCTGTCACCGCAGCCGAGGCGCGCGCCATCATGGACAGCCACCGGCCCATTTACGACGCGCCCAAGGTAGCCACCACCATGACCGATTTCGCGAGTCAGAACCCGCAGTACCGCAGCCTGACCCGCAGCCGCGCCTACACCTTGGAGCCCGGCGATGATCTCTACCTGAGCGCTGCCTTCCCCGAAGTGCGGGCCGAACAGACACAGCAGTTCGTTGATACCCTCGCCCATACCCAAGGCGACGGCATCCAGGTCGAGTTCGTGCTCGGAAACGAGGATGAAAGCGGGGCTGTCCCCTACGGTTACGAAGACCGTACCGTCAACGAGTTCCAGGCCAAACACGGCAAGAACCCCTTCGACCTGCCCAATGACGACCCCGAATGGCTGCAGTTCCGCGCCGACTACGTCACCCTTGCCCTGACCGAGATGCGCGCCGCGGTCAAGCAGATAAATCCCGATGCCGTCTTTTCAACCACCCTGATCGCCGGCGAAAAAGAGGACTACCTCAAGCTCCTGCACGACTGGCCAACCTGGCTCGAGCAGGGCATCGTCGACGAGTTCTACATCTGGTTCCGCACCAACGCCGACCTTGACGCACTCGAGCGCCAGCTAAGCTACGCCGTCGAAGTGGCCGGCGGGCGCACTCCGGTCATCGCCGAGCTTTCCTGTTACCATCCCGGCAGCTTCCAGCAGCCCGACCTGATGCTGCGCGCCGCCGAGGTGGCCGTAGGATGCGGCGCCGACGGCATCGGCATTTACCGCAGCCACGCCGTGGAACAGCTGGATTTCTGGCCGGTATTGGAGAAGATGAGCAAGTTGTAGAAGGGCGCTCTTGTTGAGATTCCGTTTCAGCGCTTGTGAAGGTCTGCGCGCGTCCAACTGATCGAGCCGTTGGTGCCCAAATCCATATCCTGGGCCAGATGAGCCAGGTGCTTGCGCTCTGCGCTGGCGTACTGATCTTCCCGTTCTACCAATTCGGTGAGGAGTTCAGCCATCAGTTCCGACAGGGAACAGTTCTGCTCCATCGCTATCTTTTCAGCCTTGCGTAGCAACGATCGCGGCAGCGAGAGAGTGATATTTTGTTTATCCATGCGCAGCAGTCCCTGTGGCCCAAGGCATACAGAAGCAAGCGATACGAATTTGCGTGTCAATTCTAAGCTGCACTACGCAAGGTTGCAAGGATTAGCCGTGCCGATGTATTGCATCCAATAACGAACTGCCTATGCATGTAGAATCCAGTGCGCAAAGCAATAACTGAGTAGGAAGGCTTTCTCTCCACTCTCTCCCTATTCGAAAGAGAGGCACACGATGTCCTATTATCTGGCCGCCTATGACACCGAAGGTGTATTCCCCTGGTGGGATAAGGACAGGCGTCAAAGAGGCTTCAGCTACACGCCCGAACACATCACCGAATTCCTGAATGGCGTGCGCGCCGTCGCCGACGTTCACCTTGAGCGCAACGTGCCGGCGTCCTTCTTCCTCGTCGCCAAAATGTTGGAGCTTTGCGGCCCCGAACTGCGCGCCATACTCGACCATCCCCTGTTCGATATCCAGTGTCACAGCTTCACCCATCCGAACCTGATTGCACTGGGCGACGACAGGCCGACACTCCAATATGAACTGGGCGACGCCAAGAAACTGATCGAAGATACCTTCGGACGTGAAGTGACCGGCCTGACCGCGCCCGGCGGCTACACCGACGGCTTCCGCGGCCAACATCCCGCTCTGGAGGTAATGTGGGAGTCGGGCTATCGCTATGTGCGCAGCGTGGGCTTGGGCCCAAAGGGGACTATGCCCGCCCTCATGGATCAACCTTTCTGGTATGCGGAGGATGGCTTCCCCGAACTATTGGAAACGCCCTCGCACGCCTGGCACGACAACGTCCTCACCGGGCAGCCGGCCGCCGTGCACTGGCCGCCGCTCCTGCCCTGGCCCTACCCCACCGAAATGCCCCGCGACGCGCAAGGCGTCTACGAGGCCTACGCGCCCGGTATCGACTACTGCGTACAAGAAGGGCTACTCTACTACATGCCCATCTTTCACCCCTGGTCCATCTATCGGATCGACAACCAGGCCGCCCAAATCGGAATGCTGCTCGATCATGCCAGCCAGAAGCTGGAGTTCAAGTCCTGCAGCCAGATCTATCAGCATATTCTCCAACATCCCGAGATTGTCTGAATCGCCATCTCTTGCCCGGCAGGGACGGAGACTCTGATACCATCACAATTTATCTGGATGCACCTTGGTTTTCCCGTCTCGTGGTTCAAACATTGGGACCTAACTCAATACAAAGAAAAGGCCACTCAACGGGGCAACTTTTGAGTGGCGACGAAAAAGGAAAAAGCCAGGGATATAGGATTGAGCGAACCGCAGTTCGACAATCACACGGCTTGGAGCCGAATTTCATCCACTGGCTGAAGGACATTTTATATCTGATTCCTTAGGTTGACGCAAACTTGGATTTTCCCGTGCGTTTATTATACGTTTAAGTGTGTTCCGTAAAGATCGGAAACGCTGGCGGTCTCGCCTCTCTCAAATAAAGATATATTTGCCCATCTATCTCCGTCGCGATTTAGTGAGAGACACCTTTCGACGAACCTTTGCGCAGTCAAACGAATACCTCCTAGACGAATAACATAGAACTCCCACTCCGTTCAGACAACAATTGCGAGCACCGCACACATGACTGACCAAACACCCATCAACGTAGCCATCGCCGGTCTCGGCCGCACCGGCTGGAACAATCACGCCAACGCCTTTGCCCATCTCCCTGAACAGTTCCGCGTCGTCGCCGTCTGCGACCCCGACCCCGAACGCCAGGCCGAAGCCATCGAACGCTTCGACTGCCTCGCCTACGCGTCATACGAGGAGCTGGTGGCCGATAAAGCCGTCGAGCTCATGGTCGTGGCCACGCCCAGCAACCTCCACGCCGCGCAATCAATCGCGGCCATGCGCGCCGGCCAGCACGTCATCGTCGAGAAACCGATGGCCAGCGACCTCGCTGGCGCCGACGCCATGCTCGAAGTCGCCAAGGAAACCGGCCGCATCCTGACCGTCCATCAGAACCTGCGCTACGCCGCTGACTTCGTCAAAGTGCGCGAAGTGATCGCTTCCGGCGTCCTCGGACGCATCATCGAAGTCCGCATCCACAACGGCGGCTTCGACCGCCGCTGGGACTGGCAGACGATGAAGCGCTACGGCGGCGGCGCCCTCAACAACAGCGGCCCCCATTTTGTCGACATGGGCATGTTGTTAATCGACGACCCGGAACCGACCGTCTTCTGCCACATGGAGACCACGCCTCTCTATGCCGGCGACGCCGACAGCCACGTCAAGGTCGTCCTCAAACCCAAGCCTGAGCAAGGGCCGCTGGTCGAGATCAACATCACCACCGCCTGCGCCTTCCCACAGCCGAACTTTCTGGTGCAGGGGACGCAGGGATCGTTGGTCTGTTACCGAAACGAAGCGCACTGGAAATACTTCGATCCAGCCGAAGCCCCGCCGCTGATCCTGGACGAGGCCCCCATCGCCCGCGACCGGACCTACAACCGCGAGCAGCTTCCCTGGAAAGAGGAGCGCGCGCCCCTCGACTACGACGGCGCCGGCGGTGTCCAGGCGCTCTATCACTCTCTCTACGCCGCCATGCGCCAGGGCGCAGAGCTGGACATTACCCCCGAAAGCGTACGCGCCCAGATCGCGGTCCTGGAAAAGTGCCGCGAACTCAACCCCGGTGTAATCTAAGAAAGGCGAGGGGCGGGCTCTATCCGCTTCTTGCTCACCTTCACTCTCTCCGCCATTAAAGGAGTCTTGTATGGAACTGAGTTGCACGTCCGTCATGCTTCCCCGTTGGGAACTGGACGAAACCTTCGACAAGCTGCAGGAATACGGCTACGACGCCGTCGAGCTGCGCTGTCGCTACAATCCCGCCGATCCGAGCGCAGAGCCCTTCTTCTGGGGCCGCCATCTCTCCGACGTAAGCCCGGACAATATCCTTGACAAGGCCGAGCAGATTCGCGCCGCGGTCAAACGTACCGGAATTCGCGTCGCCGCCCTGGCTCCCAACGCAAGCTACGACGACACCGAGCATGTCGTCAAGCTCTTCAAAGGCGCCCTGGCCATCGATCCCGACCGACCGCCTCTGATTCGCATCGACGCCCCCAAGCACGACCGCACCAAACCGTACTGGCCGCAGTTCCTCGAGGCACGCGCCGGCTACGCCAAACTCGCCGAACTTGCGCGCGCCCATGGCGTCAAAGCAACATACGAAATCCACACCGGCACCCTCTCCGTCACCGCTTCCCGCACGCTCGAACTCCTGCGCGACCTCGACCCCAACCATATCGGCGCCATCTACGACGTGCAGAACATGATCGAAGTCGGCATCGAAGATACCCGCATGGGGCTCGAGTTGCTCGGCCCCTACGTGGCCCACTGCCACGTCGGCAACCGCCTGCCCGAGCCTGGCGGCCAAGGCCCCGCCGGCAATACAACCTGGAGCTGGCGCGGCGCCCGCCTCGCGGAGGGAGTCGCCGATATCCCCCAACTGATCGACGACCTCAAAACGTTCGGCTATAAGGGCGCGCTCTCCCTCGAACTGTTCATACCCGACAACTTTACGCCCGGAAACGACGACGAAATCGTCAAGACCGAAGGCGCTTTCCTGCGCAAGCTGATCGATCAAACCTAGTCCGCACTGCAGGCAGGACGCCCGGCCGTTCCCCCCGGCCTCCGCGGGCGTCCCACAGCCCTAGGCAATGCGTATTACGCAATAAAACCAGGATTACTCTGCCATGCCCTATGCCATCTGCAACGAACTCTTCGAAGACTGGCCCCTCGACAAGACCGCAGCCTTCGTCGCCGAACTCGGCTACCAGGGCCTTGAACTGGCGCCCTTCACCCTCTGCAACCTCGTTACCGATCTCTCCGCTGCCGACCGCCGTCGCATTCGAGGCACAGTCGAAAGCGCCGGCCTCTCCGTCGTCGGTCTCCACTGGCTGCTGGCACAGACCGACGGCTTCCAGCTCAACGATCCCAACCCGGACGTCCGCGCCCGCACCGCCCAATATCTGCTCGACCTGATCGACTGCTGCGCCGAACTGGGCGGCGAGGTGCTCATCTTCGGCTCGCCCCAACAGCGCGATCTGCCGCCCGACCGCTCGCGCGCCGAGGCCTGGAAATCGACCGCCGAAATCATGCACGCTTGCGGTGTGCGCGCCCAGCAGCAGGGCGTCCTCTTCTGCGTCGAGCCGCTCAGCCGCAACGAAACCAACTTCATCGTCAATGTCGACGAAGCCGCTGAACTGGTGCGCCAGGTCGATCACCCCGGCTTGCAGATGATGGTCGATACCAAGGCCATGAGCAATGATCCCCGCCCAATCCCCGAACAGATCAGAACCGTCCATCCCCTCTTCCACCATGTCCACCTCAACGATCCCAATCTGCGCGGCCCCGGCATGGGCGATCTCGACTTCCGCCCCATTTTGCAGACGCTCGACGACCTCAACTACAATCGCTGGCTCTCGGTCGAAGTATTCGACTTCACGCCCGGCCCCGAGCGGACCGCCCGTGACAGCCTCACCTACCTGAACGCAATTCCAAGTGGCTAGTGGACAGGTGCACCACTGGCCTCCGCAGTCATCTGGCCTGCGCGCTAGAACAATAGGGTTTGACATAAAACAATAAAACCGTAGAATATAGTCGTTCCCGTCGCGCCACTCTTCCCAAGGGGGCCGGGGGAACTGAACGTGCTTGGCAGGGGTCTCGCTGCCCCCCAAACTGGGAGCGCTTCGAATCCTGCCAATTCCTCATCCACTGTTCAGACTTCATCAAACGTAGGAAAGGAGACTCAGAATGATGGCACTCCGAAAGGTAGTGATTCGTACAGCTTTGCCCCTTACAGTTCTGTTACTGTTGCTGCTCGCGGCCGGGTGTGTCGCGCCGGCTGCAGCGCCGGCAGACTCAGGGGACATGATGGATACTGAGGAGAGCGAGCTCATCGTCGCCGTCGCTCAGGAAATGACATCCTTGGAAGGAACGTTGGCCGCCGCTGAAACCAACTGCAACGGCTGTTTGAACGTTGTCGAAACACTGGTCACGCGCAACTTCTCCACCGGCGAGATCATTCCCCTGCTCGCAACCGAATGGGAACGGCTCAATGACAATACCATCCAATTCCAGTTGCGCGAGGGTGTAACCTTCCATGACGGTTCCCCGCTGAACGCCGAAGCCGTGGCGACAAGCATCAACTATATGTGGGAGGCTGACCTCGTCAACACCCTCACCGGCTTTGTCGGCGGTGTCCTCAGCGCCGAAGCGGTAGATGAATACAGCGTCAACGTATCCGCCGCCGACCCCGACCCGATTCTGCTGGAGAAGATGTACTTCGTCGCCATTACCTCAGCCAAACAGATTCAGGAGGAGCCGGACACCTACTCCACCAACTTGATCGGCACCGGCCCCTACATGCTTGACGAGTGGAATCGCGGCGAGTCGATTACCTATGTCGTCAATCCGGACTGGTGGGGCCACGACAATCCCGACGCCGCCGGCGGCAGTGTATCCTTTGACCGCCTGACCTGGCGCTTCCTGCCCGAAGACACCGTCCGGGCCGCCGCCGCCCAGGCCGGCGAAGTCGACATCGCCCAGTTCGTGACGCCCGACCAGTGCAATGCCGCCATGGGCGACGAGAACCTGCGCTGCGCCTCTGTCGCTAGCGTCGAGACAATGTTCGCCCGCATGGGCAACAAGGGCCTGTTTGAAGACCTCCGCGTGCGCCAAGCGCTGAATCTGGCCATCGACAAAGAGCAGATCGTTAATACGCTGCTTGGCGGAGCGGCTACCATCACCGGCCAGATCGTCAATGAGACCGCCACCGGGCACAACCCGGACCTGCAGCCGTATCCCTATGATCCGGACATGGCGCGTGGCCTCCTCGAGGACGCGGCAGCTGACGGGGTAGATGTGGGCCAGGAGTTTACGCTCGCCTCCCGCCAGGGCCTGCACGCCGGCCACGTCGAAGTCATCCAGGCTATCGGCAACATGCTCAACGAAGTCGGCTTCAACGCCACCGTCAGTGTCATGCCCCCGGACACCTTCAATCCCCAGTTCAGCCATAACTGGGCCGAAGTAGAAGGCCAGCCCAACTGGGTCGCCGTCCATCTGCACGGCAACGAGATCCTCGATCTCTGGTTCTCCTATGTCAACTACTTCACCTGCGAAGGGGTTGTGTCACTCTACTGCAACGAGGAAGTCAACGCGTTGTGGGAAGAGGCGCGCACGCTCTCGGGCGATGCCCGTGACATGAAGCTGCAGGAGGCCGCACAGGTCGCCTACGACGATGCCGCCTACGGCCTCATCGCCCACCTCGACCTCGCCTACCTCATCAGCGAAGACCTGAACTGGAACGTGAAGCTGGACCATCGCCTGCAGGCCAAGGAGATGTCACCAAAGTAAAGCGTAAGTAACGGGCTCAGATAGCACTGCCCGTCGAGACTCGTATATCCAATGCGTAACACGTATTGCGCTATGTCCTGCAAAAACGGTGACTACGCAATGCGTGTTACGCAGCATTCGGAGTTGAGATGATGACTGCTCCGACGAGGAGAGGTGAGACGAGAGAGCATCTCCCGCTCCCTCTCTCTCCACTTTTCGCTCCTCCGCAGTAAAGGCCGATCCTATTCTTCCCTATCTGCTCAGGCGCTTCATCCACTCGATTGGCGTAGCCTTCGCCGTTCTCACATTCGTCTTCATCGCGGGCCGTGTGATAGGTGACCCCGTTCGTATCATGGTGGGCGTCGAAGCCTCCGAAGAACGCGTCCAGCAGGTGCGCGACCAGCTCGGCCTCAACGATCCGATTCCAGTGCAGTATGCCAGATTCGCAGTGCGCGCGATTCTTCTGGATTTCGGCGACTCCTTCTGGCAGAAGACATCGGCCCTGCGCCTGGTGTTGGACCGTCTGCCCGCCACCTTCCGACTGGCCGCGGCAGCCTTTCTGCTGGCCGCGCCCATCGGCATCCTCCTCGGCGCCGCAGCCGCGCTCCGCCCGCAGACCTACCTGGACAGACTCATCAACGTCCTCTCGCTGGGCGGTGTATCCATGGTCGACTTCTGGATGGCGCTGATGTTGATCATCGTCTTCGCTGTCCAGCTCGGCTGGTTCAAGACGTCCGGCTATGGCGGCTTTGCCTTCATGGCCCTACCGACCTTGACGCTCTGCCTCTCACCCCTGGGACGCATCTCCCAGATCACCCGCAGCGCCATGCTGGACGAGATGAACCAGCCCCACATCACTGTCGCCCGCGCCAAGGGCCTTTCCGAAAGACGCGTCGTCTTCGTCCATGCCCTCAAAAACGCCGCCATCCCCGTCGTCACCATCAGCGGCGATATGTTGTCGTCTATGCTCAACGGCGCCATCCTCGTGGAGACCGTCTTCGCCTGGCCGGGCATCGGCTATCTGACCTTGCAGGCGCTCCAACGGCGAGACCTGCCGCTGGTTGAAGCGACCGTTTTCGTCGTCGCCTGCATGGTGATCGTGGTCAATCTGCTCGTCGATCTGAGCTATGTATACCTGAACCCAAGGATCCGTTTCCAGTGAACCACACGCATTGCCTGCTGCGAATTACCCGCTGCACATTGCCTAACGCCCTCGCGGACCACGGGCAGCCTCCTGCTCCCTCCGCTCTTCTCAGGAAGTCAAGGCGGCCATGTCCGACGAGCTAACGTTGTTTCCCGAAGAACGGACGGTACGTTCGCAGAGCGCAACCCGTTGGCTCATCGTGCGCGGCCTGCTGCGCGATCCGGTCACCTTCGTAGCGATTACAATTCTCGCCCTGATTCTGATTTCGGCAGTCGGCGCCGAACTGGTCGCGCCCCACGACCCGCTTGGACAGGACCTGAAACTGCGCAACATGCCCCCCATGGCCCGCGCCCTCGACGAAAACGACGCGCCAACCGGCTTCCCCTTCATCCTGGGCACCGATCCACTCGGACGCGACATCCTCAGCCGCATCATCTTTGGCGCCCGCGTCTCCTTGACCGTCGGGTTCAGCAGCGCGCTCGTCTCCGGCCTGATCGGCACCCTGCTGGGCATCATCGCCGGTTACTACCGCGGCTCTGCCGATGACATCATCATGCGCCTGGTCGATATTCAGATGAGCATCCCCGTCCTTTTGTTGGCGCTGCTGGTGCTCTTCGCGATCGGCTCCGGTTTCCTCAACCTGGTCGTCGTGCTCGCTATCGTCAGATGGATGGCCTACACGCGTCTTGCCCGCGGCCAGACCCTGGCCTTGCGCAACTCACCCTTCATCGACGCCGCCATCGCCATCGGCAATTCCAATACCCGCATCCTCTTCCGCCATATCGTCCCCAACGTCGCCTCCCCCCTCATCATTCTCGGCACGCTGGAAGTGGCAACCCTCATCCTCAGCGAAGCGGGACTGAGCTTTCTCGGCTTCGGCATCCAGCTGCCCCAGCCCTCCTGGGGTCTCATGATTGCCGGCGGCCGCCAATATATCACTTCGGCCTGGTGGATTGTCGCCTTCCCCGGCCTCATCATTTTCCTCACCACGCTCAGCCTCAACCTCCTGGCTGCATCCCTGCGCGCCATCTCCGACCCCGTCCAACGCGAACGTTGGTTCAGGAAAAGCTCTACGCCCGCCAAATCCACAGGCTAACTGCCAGGCTCCCTCCACCTGTATAGAAGGCTGGTCATTGCGCAGCCATCGTCAATTCGCCACCATACACACCAGTCCGACTCCAGCATCATAACAATTTCCCTTCTGCTCTGTTTCGCGTATGGGCGCCTGCGGGCGAGGACGCCCTCCGGCGGCTCCGGCCCGCTAAGGCGGGCCTGCGCACCCTTCGCCGCTAAGGCGGCTCAGGGCTGTCGTCGGCAAACCCCCGCCGCCGCCAGGGGCTACGCCCTTTTTTGGCGGTCGGCCGCAAGCGGCCTCCCTTGTGCAGGGGCTGCGCCCCCGCAACGCCCCCCTCCAAAAACATGCCTCAGCGACCTTACGCCTTCATTCCAGCTGTGCGGCTCCAGCACCCTGGCGGCCGCCAACCGAAGACGCACTGAGATGGCCTCAATGGCGGCGGGAGGAAGGGCTGTCAAGACAGGCGCCGTATATGGCTTCGTATTTACAAATACTGCTATACCTGGCCCATCAGAGGATGCGCGCGGGGCAGAACCGGAGTAATCTCTACGAGGTCGTTGAAGAATATAGACTGACCGCCAAATTATGGTTCACATCTCTTAGTCAAAATACAGGGTCTGCGCCGGCGTTGTCCGTTCGACAGCCCCGCCCGCCGCAATATGAACCTCCCCATCCGCGCGGTCATATCGGACGTCTGCGTTTTCCATCTCGCTTCCAAAGGCAGCATACCCGCTCACGTACCATTCGCTTTCGATTCCGTCACCCAAGGGCCTCTTGAGACTGACATGCCACGCCGGTATCCTCGACGCCTGAATTTGCCTCCCGCCGTAGATCTCCATAGTCGTGTACACCGCCGGCTCAACTGCTGCTCTGCCATTCTCGTAAGGGAACTTCAGCGATCCAATCCAGGTTGTTTCGTCAGTCGCCTTGTCCGTAATCCAAACACCGAACCATTCACCGTCGGCGTCGGCGCCGTCCGGCGCGAGCGAGACCCGGTATTCACCCACGCCCCAGTCGTACGTACGCCTGACACCAATAAAGTCTCCCTCATGTCCCGACGATTGAGTCCATCCTTCGTCAGAATCCACTACTCTCGCATTGGCTAGATCTCTTGTATCCCATCTTGAAAATACCAAGCCCTTCGCGCCAAGGTTTTCCGGGTAACCATCCACATTGGTCTGCAGCCCGAAGTAAAACCCAATATCGCTGATAAAGCCATAGCAAAGCATCAGGTACAGCCCGAACTCGTCCGAAAAATCGCCTGGGTCGTTATGAACTGTGATATCAAACGTCAACTCTCTGATTCCCCCTTGCCCGTAACCCGAAGAATCTCTGTCCTGCCCCCATTCCCACCAGAGGTACGCCATGTGCTCAGGCGTTTTGACCAAACGGGTCAGCGCAGGTGCAGGCGTTGCCGTCGGCGTCGGTGTAGGCGTAGGGACGCCCGCCGTCACAGGTACGCTTTCAACATGGGAAATCGCCAGGTCCTGGCCAGACACCCACCCAGTCTCACCCTGATATTCGATCTGCCACCAGGTGCCGTCAAAACTCCTTCCGCTGATAGGAAGCTGTTGACCGGCCTCAGCCGTGCCCATGACGGCATAGATATTTGCCGGGCCGCGGCGTATTTTCAGGTCGCCTTCAACCGTTAACAGGGAAACGGCAGCAGGCTCGCTCCAGCGTACGCGGCGCACCATCTCCTCCAGCACCGGCTCCAATGCAGACAAGTCCTGTCCACGAATGCTGGACGCCAGCATGAGCAAAGTTTCGCCATCGGGGGAGAGCAGCCAGAACTGTAAGCCCTCATATAGGCTTTCGTCTTCTCGAATACGGATGGCAACCACCTCTTCGCCCGCCCGCAGATTCGTCACCAGTTCCACAGCCGCGCCTGCTTCCTCCAAGGCGCCTGAGTCCCCCGTTTCGATGCCGTCCTCTCCTGCCAGTTCAGTGGCTGCCAGCTCCGCAATCTGCTGCAATGTCATGCCACCGGCTTCATGAGTCAAAGCCAATGTGAAGTTACTGGAACTCCGGCCAACCTGAAGGCCCAGGCCAACGACCGCCTCCCCCTGCCCATCGGTCATATGAGAGACCAGTGCCGCTATCCCGCTGTCATCAACGCGCGCCCCAAATTCAGCCGAAACTGCCGCCAACTCGGCCGGCGCAGGCTGCGAGGGATCGAAGAAGAACCATTCGGACGGATATGAAAGCGCCAGCCCAATTCCGCTGTCGTCGAATTCCAGCCACCCTGACGGGTCCGTACGCCGCACCCCCTCTGTGTCGCCAATGGCCGTCACCAAGCCCCCGTAAATCCACCCCAGTCCCTCTCCGAAATAGACCTGCCACCAGTCACCGGCAGAATTCTGACCAACGATCGGAAAGCGCTGGCCATCAATAGCCGTGCCAATAACAGGATGATCTGTCCCAGGGCCGCCCCTTACATTCATCGTGCGGCTCACCGATACCGCAGGACCGGCCAGCGACTCCGGCCGCATCTGCTCCTCCCACCGCATCCGCCAGACGATTTCGCCTAGCAGCGGTTCCAACGCCGCAAACTCTTCGCCGCCAATGAAGAAATCGAGCGCAAATATCGATTCAGAGTCCGGCGATAACATCAGGACCTGCCAGACCGCGACCGCTACCTGCTCCTCAGAAAGTCCATCAGTGCGGTAGCGGACGGAAATTACCTCCTCATCTCCCAGCCGCATACCCGAAACGACGCCCGCGCTCTCGATTCCCAAGGCAAGATCAGGGTTGGTATAGAGGCTGATGAGGGTTCGCTGCGCGAGTTGCTCCAGAGTCAGGCCTTCAGCGGATGTGTAGGAGGCCACGAACACATTATCAGGCAGGCCGGCTCCCTGAAATCCAACCCAGATAGTAGAGTCCGGCACCGCTGATTCTTCTTCTTCTCCTGTCCACCTCCGGTCGGCCTGCATTGGAACCAGTTCGCCTATATCTGCCGCAGTGACCTGCCTGCCCAACGCGGCAGATAAGTCCGCCAGGTCTGCAGGCGTGGGCTGATCGGATTCAAAGAAAATCCAGCCTTCTGGATAGAAGACAGACAGCTGCCGCCCTCTCTCCTCGAAGACCGTCCACGAGGTATCAGCTTCCGCTCGATCTTCCTGCATCCTGTTTGCCGGAGGTGCAAAAGGATTACTCAACTTCACCACCGGTATCGCAGACGTTGGTTGTGGTGTGCCCTCTCTAACCTGTGTATCCTGTTCAGAAACAACGGTCACCGCCTGCGCCGACACCCATCCCAGTCGACCGGCCAAATCCACCGCAGAGCCCGTGTTCTGGCTCGTGACCGCGGGCATATATGCGGCCAGCCACCACTCTCCGGTCGTGTCCGCGCGGATAAGCGCAAGCTGTCGACCGCCGGTGACCCAGTCAATGACGGGAAATCCTTCGCCGGGTCCGCTCCGCACTCCTGTTGTCCGATCGACTTCAGCTGCAAGCGAAGCCGGCTGCGCAACGGTGGTCTCCCCATCCCAGCGCACTCGGCGCACAATCTCCATCAGAAGCGGTTCCAGGCTATCAAACTCTGCCGGCAAAGTCTCAAATCTGAGTACAAGATGAGCTTTCGCTTCCGCTGATTCTAGGACTACAAGCCAGACTTCTGTCTCCGTACTGGACAAACTGTCGCCGCCATCGTCGCCAAAATGAATCGAGCCCGCGGCTTCGTCCTGCGGGCGCAAGCCCGTTACCACCCCAACGCGGCCCAATTCATGACCTTCTACCCATTTCAGTTGGGAAGCAATACTCTGCAACCGCTTGTGCAGGCTCGCGCCATCTGCGGGAATGACGTCCACCGAGATACTGTTGGCCACCGCCAACGCAGACGACTCTCTTGGCTGCAGTTGAAAACCCAGACCGACCAAACCGGCGTCAACCTGCAACGCTGGCGCCGGCAGAAGACCCCGCAACGCTTCAGTAAGGAAGGGCAGATCCGTGCCAGCCAGGAGTGCCGTAGGATCCGCTTCGGTTGGCTCGACGAAAAGCCACCCCGGCGGGTAGGAGATCGTCAACCCGTGGTCCTCGATCTCGAACCTCTGCCACGCGTCGGCAACGGGCAGGCTGCGCTGTAGCGGTGGGACATCCGTAGCGGTAGCCTCAGGCGTGGCTGTAGGAACCTGTTTGGCCGGCGCACCGTCTCCGTACCCAGCCAGCCACATGGACGCGGACATCAGCAGGAACAGAAATAACGCAAGTTTACTTCGATACCAGGACCTGTCACGCAGGTCCCAAGTTGGTAGGATTCTGATTTCGTCTGGGATCTTCATGAGAAACTCTTCGAGGTGTTCTCTCCCAACTTCCACCCTGCCACCGCTCGTTTCAGCCACTTCCCCAAAGCGCCCCTCCCTATTCGACTGCCGCCTCGTCTATGATGCGTTGAGGGTAAATTCAGGGACCGTGACAGCCCGCACCACAAGCGGGCGTCTAGTACGCCCGCGTTTCCAACTTGCGGCTTCCTTTATAGCTGTGTTTTCAAGAGGGAACGTAACTACTAAGCCATATACAGTGCCTGTCTTGACCAGTCCTTTGTCCCTGCCGCCATTCAAGATATCTGAATGCGTATTCGGTTGGCAGCCACGCTGGTGGAGCGGCCCTGCTGGAATGCGCAGACACGGTCGGTGAGCGATGGTTTTGGAGGGGGCGTTGTGGGGGCGCAGCCCCTGCACAAGGGAGGGCGCTTGCGCCCGACCGCCCATAAGAAAGTCGAGAGTTGAGAGAGCACCTTTGCTCGCCTCATGCAGGGCTGCGAATCAGATGTGGCTGCGTAGTTTCCGAGAATGTTCGAATTCAGCGCTCTTCAGCGGGCTGCTGCAAAGCTACGCGGTGTACTGGGCGATTATCAGGTTCAGGTTGTCGATCATCACTTCGAAAGTCTCGTGCGGGTCTTCACGTTCGTTGACGACCTTGTCGCGGGCGTCGCTGAACTCGGAGATCCACTCGATCCAACCCACCCACTCCCAGGGGGTGGAGTGGGTGAGTGAATCGATGCAGACGGCGGCGCTGTCATCGGGCCGGAAGCGCGCATCGGCGGTCAGCTCTGTCAGGCCGGGGAGATCGCCGGCCATCTCGTGCCAGACTGTCTGCGCCTCTTCATTGGTACCGAAGACGACCCAACTCCAGGCCGCTTCTGCGTAGGCCGCGGCCGACTGGCTGACGACCCAGAGCCAGTGGGAGCCAGCCGTATAAGGCTGCTGACCGGCGGCGCGCGCAGGGAAAGGGACTATGGTGTAGTCGATGTCGGGAACAAGGTCTTCCAAGATGCGCCGGTAAACCGGATGACCGATCTGCATGGCGGACTTGTCCAAGACGAACTGCTCTTCGGAGCTCAGGAAGGACAGGAAGTCGTCGTCGCCGGTCTGGGCGGAGAGGTTGCAAAACCAACTGAACAGTTCGAAGATGGCAGGGTAGTCCTGCCAGACCAGCTGATTGGTGGCCGGGTAGATCCAGGTTGCGCCGTCTTCTTCACGTTGGAGGTACTGCTGGAAGAGGATGGTGAGCCAGGCGCTGGCATAGCCAGTCTGGCAGCCGATCTGTGAAAATTTGCCGTCGGCCTGGGCGGTGAGGGCCAGGGCCTGGCTGAAGAGCTCCTCAAGGTCGGCGAAGGGGGCGGCGGGGTCCAGGCCGGCCTGCGCGTAGAGGGCGCTGTTGCGGAAGATGACCAGCGTCTGCACGTCAACCGGCAGGCCGTAGTAGCGGTTGTCTCTTTTGGCGCGTTGCACGGTCCACGGCAGATAAGCTTTCTCGATCTCCGCGTTGCTGAGGAGCAGCTCGCTGACGGGGAGGATGTGGCCGCCGGCGATGTGGTTTTCGGCCAACCCCATGGGGATGCGGTAGGTATCGGGTGGGTCGCCGGCCGCGGCGCTGGCGGAGAGATGGTCCCAGTATGCGCTCCAGGATACCGGCTGAATGTTGATCGTCAACTCGCTGTTCTCTTCCTCGAACCGTTCTTTGAGCAGTTCGACGGCGGCCCGGTGTCCTGCGGAGAAGGGTTGCCAGTGGGAAAGGATTTCGCCTTCCGCGTCGGTGCCGGCCTCTTCGAGCGGCAGTGGGGGCAGCGTGCATGCCGCCAGCGCGGCCGCGGCCGGGCCGGAGACCGCGAGCCGCAATAGCTGACGGCGATTCCATCGTTCGCTATTCATTATGTTTATCTCTTTCGGGCTACCCCCAGGTTTAGCACCCCGCAACGAGAGCAGCCGAGTGAATGCAAGCGGACGCGGCGTCCGGCCCCATTCGACGGGGGCCGGACGGATGAAGTTAAGCTATCTGCCTGGGCGCTCCGCGCACTGCCTAATGGGCGCCGATGTCTGCCACACAGATGAATCAGATGAACTTGCCCGCTTCTCTTTGAAGGTCGAACTGCACCCAAAAAAGAGGGAAAGGACATTAGCATACATTATTGGTGTGTTCTTTCTGTGACTTATGCGCATTATTTTGTGCCTCTTTCATGTCGAATGTGGCAAAAGCCGAAAATACACCTTGCCAAACTGTATCGTTCGCGCGTATATTTAGGTTCTACTCTTCGTCCGGAACGGACACGGAACCGCACACAGTCGAATAAATCGTTACCTCCTCTGCTCTGGTTGTTCTCTCTACCTTCGGGCTGACTGAGCGCACCTGCGCCGCACACAGACAGATCTCAAACGTCGCGCGGAGAGATAGAGAAATGACGAAGATCGACGAGCTGGTTGGCGAGATTGAGGCGCTGCGGGACCGACTCTCCAAGCTGAGTGAAGCCAATCTGCGCATCAACGAGAGCCTTGACTTCGACAATGTCCTGCACGAAGTTCTGGAGAGCGCCCGCTCGCTTACGGGCGCCCATTGCGGGGTGATTACCGTTCTCGACAGAGCGGGTGAGGTGGAGGAGTTTCTTTCATCGGGCCTGACGAGCGAAGAAAACGAGCAGCTATGGGTGTTGCCGGAAGGGCAGCGCTTTTTTGATTATCTCAGCGCGATTCCAGTGCCGCTGCGCGTGGACGACGTCTACAGCTTTTTCAGGTCTCAAGGTTATCCTGAATTCCAGGCGCTCGCAGAGGTGGGTTTCAGCTTTGCGGGGACGATTTCATTTCTTGCCGCGCCGATCCGCTATAACGGCGAGGGTCTGGGCTATATTTTCCTCGCCAAAAGGGAGCCGGGGCAGGCGTTCAGCCGCGCTGATGAAGAGACGCTGGTGATGTTTGCGTCCCAGGCGGCCCTGGTCATCGCCAACGCCCGCAGATACCGCGAAGAGCAGCGCGCCCGCACCGACCTGGAGGTGCTCATCAACACCTCGCCGGTGGGCGTCATCGTCTTTGACGCCAAGACCGGCGTTCCGGTTTCGTTCAACCGGGAGGCGAGCAGAATTGTGGGAGAACTGCTCAATCCCGGCCAACTGCCCGAACAACTGCTTGAGGTGGCGACCCTCCGGCGCGCGGACGGACGCGAGATATCTCTCGAAGAGTTTCCCTTGTCTCAGGCGCTCAGCACCGGCGAAACCGTGCGCGCCGAGGAGATCGTCATTCAGGTACCGGACGGGCGGCAGATTGTCACCCTGATAAATGCGACGCCCATCTACGAAGAGGACGGCGGACTGGCCTCAGTCATTGTCACAATGCAGGACATGACAACCCTGGAAGACCTGGAGCGGTTGCGGTCCGAATTTCTTGGCATGGTGGGCCACGAACTGCGCATGCCCCTGGCCGCCATCACAGGATCGATTGTTACCTTGCTCGACGGCTCTCTCGAACTCGATCAGTCCGAAATGCGCCAGTTCTTCCGCATCATCGAGGAGCAGTCCTACTACATGCGCGACCTGATCAGCGACCTCACCGACGTTGCCCGCATCGAGAGCGGCACCTTGGATGTCGCGCCCGAGCCGGCAGAGGTGGCTGACCTGGTGGACCGCGCCAGAAACATCATTCTGAATAGCGAGAGCGAGAACGACATCCACATCAACCTGCCGCGCGATCTACCGCGTGTTCTGGCCGACAGGCGGCGCATCATACAGGTCCTGAGCAACCTCATTTCCAACGCGACCCGACATTCTCCTGAGAGGTCAGCCATTCGAGTGACGGCTGCGCGTGAGAGCTTCCATGTTGTTATTTGGGTCGCAAATGAAGGGAAAGGCGTGCCGACCGAACGCTTGCCCTATCTGTTCAGAAAGTTTGCCCGCTTCGAGATCGAGGGCAACGGCCGGGAGAGCAAAGGAGCCGGCCTTGGCCTGGCCATCTGCAAGGGGATCGTGGAGGCACACGGGGGGCGCATTTGGGCAGAGAGCGACGGAGAAGATATGGGCATGCGTTTTGTCTTTACGCTGCCCGTGGCCCCAGATTCGGCACTTGTCGAAAACGCCGCCGAACCAAAGCCGAGTCGTGTGCGGGTGCAAGAAAGGACGTCGACACGGATTCTGGTCATTGACGACGACCCGTACACGCTCAGAAACGTTCGCAGCGTGCTGTCGCAAGCAGGTTACAGCCCGTTTGTGACTGGAGACCCGGAGGAGGTTCCCACGCTCATCAGGGAGAAACGGCCCCACCTGGTGCTGCTTGACCTGGTGATGCCGGGTACTGACGGTATCGAAATGTTGGAAAAGACGCCCGAGATGGCCGATCTTCCGGTTATCTTTCTGTCGGCCTACGGCAGGGACCAGACAATTGCCGATGCCTTGCAGAAGGGGGCTGCCGATTATCTGGTAAAGCCGTTTTCGCCCACGGAACTGGTGGCGAGGATTCAGGCCGCGCTGCGCAAGCGCGTCGCGCCTGACCTGCATTCACAGCGTGAACCCTACCGGTTGGGCAACCTCACCATCGACTACGTAGAACAGGTCGTGACCTTGAAAGATCATCCGGTTCAGTTGACCGCGACCGAGTACAGGCTGCTCTATGAGTTTTCAGTGAACGCCGGCCGGGTGATGAGCCATGACCAGCTGCTGCGACGGGTCTGGGGCATGGAGGTGCTGGGCGACGCAAGGCTGGTGCGCTCATTCGTCAAAAAGCTGCGGCGCAAGCTGGGTGACGATGCCAGAAACCCCATTTACATATTTACCGTGTCGCGTGTAGGTTACCGTATGGCGAAAGCTGAAGAGCAGGAGGGGATGGGGCCGTGACAGGGGAAATCTTTATGCTTGGCCCCGATGACTAGACCACGAAATGGGGAAGATGAGGTCTTTCATGGGGCACTATATACGTAATTAGACTTGTATCATTTAATTGTGGCACAAAAACAAATAAAAACTACTAAAAACGACCAAAATTGGTCACCTTTAGTAGTGTAGAAGACTGCAATCGTACTTAAGCGAGGCTAGAGAATAATCCATTACCGGGTCTCGAAAAGTAGTCTTTTCGTAACTACTAAGCCTACCTGTTCGCATAAGCCTACCTATTCGCAGGAAGGCAGTGCCGAAATTCTGTTGGTTGTAGTAGAGTAAAAGGCATGAGTGAATCCAAGGGAGCAAGTCGTGAGCAGTTAGAGCAGTTATATCGAGAGAGCCTTGCGTTGAACCGGGCCTTGCGTCAGCAAGTGGCAGAGCAACAGGCAATGTATGATTAAAGTCCAACAGAAAGTCTCCGGCTGCTTTCGTACACAAGACGGAGCACACCTCTTCTGTGCTTTACGTTCCTATATCTCTACTGCTCGCAAACATGGCCTCAACGCGATTGATGCCATCTATAACGCTTTCCTTGACCAACCTTTCATCCCTGACACCAACCAGGCTTAGTAGTTACGAGGGAACTACATTAAGGTCTGCCGTTCTCAAGCGAGAGCAGTTGCTAAGCCCTGGAATCAAAGAGAGCCATTCCGCAAGCGTGGGGTCACTAAAAACTAGAAACTGAAAACTAAAAACTGCCCTAAGCCCTAACTCATCCGCGCCGCCGCGCTCCGTCCACGCGCTGCCTGCTTGGCCTTGTTCCAACTTTCCATCCACGCGTTCCTGCCCGTATGCCGGATTACGTCATGGATCGTCGCCCGCGGCTGATAAGGGAGATAGAGACCGCAATGCCACGCCAGGTTGCGGTAGACCATGAAGTCGCCCGGCCCCAAATAGACCTGCACCGCCCCCGGCATCGACCGGCAGTGTTCGAAATAAAACTGCTCCGCCTCAGCGTCACTCCAATCGTCCGGCGCCTCCTTCATCATCGGGTCGCCCGTCGATTGGACTTCGTCCGGCAGATCCTGCTGCCGCAGGTGGCTGCCGGGCACGTACCACGTACAGGCGTCCGCGTAAATCGCGCAGTTGACCTGGTTGAAATAGCGCAGGTCATGCCAGACCGTCGCCATGAACGACTCCATCTCCGCATCGCGCGCCTCCGCCGGCACCTCCACCACGCCATCGCGGTGCCAGCCGCAGTGCCATGGCCGTTCCTGCGGCTCCACCAACAGTCCCATAATATCCAGATGCGCGTGCGTATACCCAGGCCCCAGTAGCTGCTCCACCAACAGGCGCAGCTCGTCGAGTTCAGCATAATCCCTGAACGGTTGCAGGTCGATGTCCTCAGCGTACTGATCCAGCGGCTGGATGCGTTGTGTCTGCGGCCCGTTGAGTTCATGCGCCAGCGCACGCGCCCTATCCGCCTCGCGCCGCAAATCCGTCAGCAGCGACGGCGGTACAATGCCGCGAAAAATCAGAAATCCCAGCTGATGGTACTCATGCACCATCCAATCTTCGAACCGAAACTTCATCGCAACCCTCCTGGTTTCCATTGTCTGGGCGCGTCCTGTCGTGTCGTCTGCATTGCGCAGTGGAGCGCTGCCCAGGCTCTGGAATTGTATTCATGTTTGTATATAAAAAGTACCACTGTTACGATGAATCCTGCAACGGCATTTTTTCCCAGTTCAGGTACCTGTCAATCGACATCGACACGGGAATCGGCGCCCCATAAGCCCGGTTTAGGGTGATTGCTTTCCAAACTCCTATCGGCTATAATCTGCCAGAGTTGCGCTCGCAAAAAAGCACGGCACTCGCACTTTCACAGCCAAGCCCTTGCGAATTTGCAATGCCCCTACTTCGTCCGGCCCACCATCAACCCGGGAAAGCAGGCCTCTCGCCTGCCATCTAAACCTTCCGTGCTCGCACACTGATCGCAAAAGGAGAATAGACAAGATGGAGAAACAGAACCTCTCTCGGCGAAATTTCCTCAAGACAGTTGGCGTTGTGTCGGCCGGCGCCGCTCTGGCCGCCTGTGTTCCAGCCGGCGAGACATCGCAACAGGAGGACGGCGAGCCCGCCGCCGCGACCCAGGAACTGATCGCGTTTCTTGGTGGCTGGACCCCGACCGAAAGCATGGAGCGCAGCGAAGACAACCCCAACCCGCACGACAAGATCCTCGAAGTTCTCGACGAATACACCGCCGAGCATCCAGGCGTCTCAATTGAATGGATCAGGCTGCCCTCCGGCGTCAGCAGCCGCGAGTGGATGGTGGCCCAACAGACCGCCGGCACAGTCCCTCACATCATGCCGGCAGCCCAATGGATCATCAAAGAGGACGTCGACAAAGATTGGTGGGTCGTCCTCACCGACGCGCTCAACCAGCCAAACCCCTATATCGCCGCCGGCGAACCCGGCAGTGATCGTTGGATCGACCAGTTTTACCCCACGCCCAACTCCATGTTGAACATCGAAGGCAACTTCCTCAACGTCGCCTTTGGCATCAACACAACCTGGTTCTTCTACAACGTCGATCTGTTTGACGAGCTTGGCATCTCCGTCCCCGCCAACTACGCCGAATTCCTCGAAAACTGCCAGGTGGCCAAAGATGCCGGCCTGATCGGGTACGACTTCATCACATTCTCCGCCGCCGACTCCGATGCCTGGTATCGCCAGCAGATCGGCTCTATGATCATGGAGCGCGACCTCGCCCCCCTCGTCAACCCGGACGGCCGCTTCGCCGAGCTCTCCGAGGTCGCCTGCGCCATCCGTGAAGGCGTTTACCACGCCAATCTGCCCCAGTTCCGCCAGTGGCTGGAGCTGTGGAAACTCAACGTGCCCTACCGCCGCGCCGACTGGACCGTATCCGCGCCCGACTCCACCCGGCTCTTCCTCACCAAGAATGCGCCACTCACCGAAAACGGCTCCTGGATTATCCCGCAGTTGGAGATCGATCCGCTGCTGGACTTCGAGTGGGCCACCTTCTGGGCGCCTCCTCTGACCAAAGAGAGCAGCGAGTTCGTGACCGACCCGCCTACCGTCGCCCCCAACGTCGGCACCGTGACCGATAACTTTGCTATCTCCACCCGCGCCCGCAAAGACGGCGTTCTCGATACCGCCATCGACCTGCTGCGCTTCTTCTCGCACCCCGAGAACATTGAACTGGTGCAGGGCGAAATCGGCCAGAACATGCCCAATGTAAAGGGAACCAAGGTGCCCGACCGCTTCGTCGAGGCGCACAAAGGGCTGGTCGAGTCGATCGGTTACGTGACCATGTTCCAGTACGAGATCGTCACCATGGATCTCGAAGCCGCCGAGGCGTGCGGCAAAGCCTGGTGGTCCTACCTGCTCGACGAGATCAACATTGACGAGTGCATCGAACAGAACCAGTCCGCCTTCGAAGGTTACGCAACCCGCTACATTGACGAGCAAGGCAACGCCTGCCCCTAACGTCAGATGACCGGTGGCTGGCAACTTCCCGTCAGCCGCCGGCCTCCAACCACAATGAATAAGACACTCTGGGAACGGATATGGGAGACAAGGACAGGGTATCTGATGGTTGTGCCTACCCTGGCCTTTCTCCTTATCTTCCAATACTATCCCGCCGTCTCCGGTCTTTATCGCTCGCTGTTTGATTGGAACGCCGGGCTGGTGGGGAACTTCATCGGTTTCTCCAACTTCGTCGAACTCTTCACCGACGACGATGTCTTCATCCGTTCCCTCAAAAACATGGCCCTGCTGACGATCTGGTACCTGTTCGCCTTCGTCGGGCTTTCTACCGGTGTGGCAGTTTTGATCCACCGCATCCGCAATGAGCGCTCAAAATATCTCTTCCGCCTGTTTATGATTCTGCCCGTAATCATCCCTGCGGTCGTCCTGATCCTGCTCTGGAAATTCATCTACGACTCCACCATCGGCCCCCTCAATACCATCCTCATCGGCGTCGGCCTGCAGGACTGGACCCACGCCTGGCTGGCAGAACCCAAAATCGCCATCTACGCCGTGATGTTTCGTAACTTCCCCTGGATCGATGGCATCTCCGTCCTGATTCTGCTGGCCGGTTTGCAGGCGATCCCGGTCGAGATCATCGAAAGCGGCCTTCTCGACGGCGCCAGCGGCTGGCGGCGGCTGCGCTACATCGAGCTGCCCCTCATTACCGGTCAGATCAAACTGCTGCTCGTGCTGACCATCATGTGGGGCGTACAGGAGTACACCGCCGTCTGGGCCATGACCCAAGGCGGGCCGATCGACTCAACCCAGGTGCCTGGAATGTGGATGTATTTCAACGCCTTCCGCATCAGCCGCATGGGCTACGCCTCCGCGATCGGCGTCGTCATGTTCCTGATCACACTGGTGGCGACCGTTCTCAATATGCGTTACATAAGATCCCAGGAGTACTAACAGCCAGCGTACTGCGTTTCTTGCAGTACGCAATACGCATTGCAGTAAGGATTACGGCATGGCAAGGCGCAGCGAATCAATAGCGGCCATAGCGGGCGGTCCCGCCCACAGTCAACGACGCGGTCTCCACCGCGGCGACAGTTGGCGCATTCCCGCCCTGGCAATACTCTGCGTGCTGATGATCGCCCCGCTGATCATGGCGATCATCATCTCCTTCAAGAGCCCTTCCCAGTTCACACGCGTGCCCTTCCTGCCCACCTGGCCGATGCGCTGGGAGAACTACGAGTTCGCCGTCCAGATCATCAGCCAGTTCCTTCTCAACAGTGTCATCACCAGCGGCGCAACCGTCATCGGCGTGCTCCTGCTCAGTTCGCTGGCAGCCTACTCCTTCGCCCAGATCCCTTTTCCCGGCCGCACCT
Organism: Caldilineaceae bacterium; assembly: GCA_963662575.1. Classification (GTDB taxonomy): domain Bacteria; phylum Chloroflexota; class Anaerolineae; order Caldilineales; family Caldilineaceae; genus Bin5. The sequence continues at coordinate 702,608 of OY759723.1, read as the reverse complement.
TTGTCTTCTACGCCGTCCTGGCCCTGATGATGGTGCCCGCGTCGCTGACCCTGGTGCCCTCCTTCGTGCTGATCCGGGACCTGCGCCTGATTAACACGCACTGGTCGCTGATCCTGCCATGGATCGCAGGCGGACAGATCATCGGCATCCTCATCCTGCGCGCCTTCTTCGAGAGTCTGCCCGGCGAAATGTTCGACGCCTGCCGCATCGACGGCGCCACCGACTGGCAGATCTATTGGCACGTCGCGTTGCCGTTGACAAGGTCAATGCTGGGCGTCGTCGCCGTGCTCAACATCCTCGGCACCTGGAACAACCTGATCTGGCCCACCCTGACCCTCCCGGAACGTAAAATGTGGCCGCTCACGCCCGGGCTCTACTCCTACATGGAGCAGTACTACACCAGCTACGGCCGCGTCATGGCCGGGCTGCTTCTCGGCTCAATTCCCCTGGTGATACTCTTCGTCTTCACCAGCCGCCTCTTCGTCGAAGGCCTGACCTCCGGCGCAATCAAGACCTGACCCGGCTCTCCCATCCGACCTCAGCTAGGAAATTCCGTCGAAGCGCCAATGAAACGCTTGTCCGCAAATCAAACTACAGTAGATGACAGGACCCAATATGATGTGATTGTGGTCGGATGTGGAGGATGGGGGCTCGCCGTGCTCAAAGTGCTCACCGATATGGGCCTCCGCGTGCTCGGCCTCGAGCGCAAGGAGATCTGCAACAATCTCCGGCACTATATGAAACACATGATGATGCACTCGTATCTCTCCTATATGGTACTGGATCCGGAGGACGCCATCCTGGCCCGGGAAGGGAACGAGTACCACCCGCAGATCGATGAGCTGATCCAGAGCTACAGCGATTTCGCCGTCAAATTCGATCTACCCATCAAGACCCACCACGAGCTTGTCGATATCGAAGGCGCTAAGGATGATTTTGTGCTGGCCGTGCGCGACGGCGAGGGGCGTACTTCCCGGCTGATGGCGAAGCGGGTCGTGCTGGCGACCGGCTCCTACGACCAACCCAATCTGGCCGGCATTCCCGGCGAGCTGAACGGGTCGGTTCAACACTATTTCCATGAATGGGAACACATAAGCGATCAAAGAATCCTCTTTATGGGCGGCGGCTTCTCTTCCGCCGATGGCATCGTCGCCCTCTGTCCCCGCAACACCATCCTCTGGGTCGTACGCAAATCAAGCGACGCGGTCGAAGATATGCTGCACCTCCAGAAGACGCAATGGGGTCAACACGACGCCCGCCTCGTCAACACCGAAATCCTGACCGAAAGCCAGGTCATCTCGCTGGAAAACAACACCGCGGTTGTGCAGACCCCCGACGGCCAGAAAACGTGGGACTTTGATCTCTGCTACATGCTCTTCGGCCACAGACCCGACCAGGACCTTTACACACGTCTCCTCAACGGGAATCTCGATTTCGTCGAAGAAACATTCGAATCCTGCCAGCGCCCCGGCCTCTATCTCGTTGGCGCGCTCGCCAAGAAACACCTGGAACATATTGGCCTGACCCAGAATCTCTGCCCCGACAACGAAGGCGTGCGCTACATCGAGCACATCCGCTCCGCCATGCAGAAAGAGTTCAACTACAATCGTCAGCATATCAACTAGCCACTGACCACTGGTGTTCCCATGCACACAAGCCAGGCACTCCGCTCATCACATTTCGAATACCGCCGCCCAGACGCCGGCGGGCGCGTCGCCTTCAACGCCTTCTGCGCCGGTTACCACGATCAGGACCGCGTCGGCGTCGTCTCGCCTCACCTGGAAGATGGCGTCCTCCACACCGCCTATGCCCTGTTGGCCCTGACCACCGCCTTCTATGATGTGCAGCGGGCAGGCGGCAGCGACTTTTTCGTCTACCCGCAACATTTCGCCTTCATCGGCGAGGACTCATCAACAATCTCTGCTGCACGCGCTGAAAACGGTCGCGCAGACGGAGTCGGCATCGCCACCCGCGCCGGCCGCCTGGATCTGACCCTGGACGAAGCCGGCATCGGCGGCGCATGGGCCTGGCTCGATGTCTGGCCGAAGTCGAACTGGTTCACGGCCCCTCTTACGCCCGCCGCCATGCTCCAGAAGGTCTTCGACCTCCACATCAACCGCCTGTTCTGGCCGCACAACTTCACGCCCGAACTCCGGCAAGAGCAGGAAACGGAAAACGGGGAGGACGCACACTCTGCCCTGCCTGACTATGCCCGCAGAATATTACAGACGCGCCTCAAATCCGTCTACTACTACAACACATCTGCGCCAACTGTCGAGATCTGCGCAGCTCAGCCGGCCGTGGATATCGTTCAGTTTAGCTTGGAGCGCCTGCCGGAAGCGGTGCGGCAAACGTTGGCGCAAGCCCCTCAGCCCTCGCGTCCCCCGGGCCAGGAATCATACCGGCAGGTGGACGTAGACGATTTCCTCGCCGATATGGAGGCTTGTTTCACTGCCTGAAGAGTCGATTTCGCTGCCCTTTCGCAACATGAACGCCATACGCATCACGGACAAATTAGAGTAGAATCGCCGTCGGAACCGGAGGCAAACCACATGAGCCGTCAAGAAGAGATCAAAAAAGAGCTGTATGAAAACACGCTTTCAGGACGCGCGCCCATCACCGAAAAGCTCACGCAGGAAGGTATCGATCTGGGGATGGATCCACTGGACATCCTCTTTCAGGCACTGATTCCGGCGCTCCAGGAAGTAGGTCGTCTCTTCGAGATCGGCGAATACTTTGTGCCCGAAATGATGATCTCCGCCAAAGCGATGCAACGCGCCATGGCGATCCTGCAGCCCATCCTCGGCGACACCGGTGTCGAGCCCACCGGCAAGGTCCTGATGCTGACCGTCAAGGGCGACGTACACGACATCGGCAAAAACCTGTGCATCATCATGCTCGAAGGCGCCGGCTTTGAAGTGATCGATATGGGCGTAAATGTCAGCCCGGAGAGAATGATCGACGCCGTCAATGAGCATCAGCCCCAACTGGTCGGCTTTTCCGCCTTCCTCACCACCACCATGCCCTTCTTCAAGACCAACATCGAAGCACTGGAGGCCGCCGGCCTGCGCGACAAGGTCAGAGTCATGGTGGGCGGCGCGCCCATCACCCTGGAGTACGCAATGAGCGTCGGCGCCGACGGCTTTGGGCCCGACGCCAGCCAGTCCGTAAAGCTGGCCAAGCGGCTGATGGTCGATATGGGCTATGACATCGACCTGGACGGGGACGGAGAATCATCCACCGGCGAATCGGCGATGCGCGCCGCCGTCGACGCCGTAGAAGGCCTGATGAAAAAGGCCGAGGAAGAACATGTCAGTGGCTAGTTGCCAGAGCATACAAGGAAAGTGAGCATGAGCAGCCAACGCAAAACAGTTCGTCCCCGAATCGGGATCTTTGGCATCGGCCTCGGCGAGTACTGGCCGCAGTTTCCGGGCCTGAAGGAGCAACTCGAGGGCTATCAGGCACAGGTTGAGAATCGCGTTGGCCAGTGGGCCGACGTCGTCAGCGCCGGCCTGGTCGACAATGCCCCAGCCGGGCGCGCAGCCGGAGACCTCTTCCAGCGCGAGCAGGTCGACATGGTCTACTGCTACGTCGGCACATACGCCACCAGTTCCACCGTCCTGCCCGTCGTTCAGATCCCCAAAGTCCCCGTCCTCGTCCTCAATCTCCAGCCCTCCGCCGCGCTCGACTACGCCAATACCGACACCAAAGAGTGGCTGGCCAACTGCTGCGCCTGCTGCGTACCGGAGCTCAGTGCCGTTTTCCACCGCTGCGACATCGATTTTCACGTCGTCTCCGGCATGTTGGCAGAGGAAGAGGGCTGCGAAGAGCCCGCCCGCCGCGCCTGGGCCGAGATCCGCGACTGGACCGCCGCCGCCGGCGCTCTACGCACCCTGCGCCGCAGCCGCATGGGTGTCCTCGGCCACACCTACCCCGGCATGCTCGACATGTACAGCGACTTCACCCAGCACCACGGTCAGCTCGGCACCCACGTCGAGATTCTGGAAATGTGCGACCTGGCCCAGATGGTCAATGGCGTAACCCCGGCCGCGATCAAGGCCAAAGAAGAAGAGGCCCTGGCCATCTTCGACCTCGCTGAAGACTCGCCCTCCGATCCGCTCGCAACCCGTCCCTCCCCCGAGGCCCTCGACTGGGCCTACCGCGTCGCCGTCGGCCTCGACCGCCTCGTCGCCGACTTCGACCTCGACGGCCTCACCTACTACTATCGCGGTCTCGACGGCAACGAATACGAACAGATCGCGGCCGGATTCGCGTTGGGCTGTTCGCTGCTCACCTCAAGCGGCGTGCCCTGCAGCGGCGAGGGCGACCTCAAGAACTGCCAAGTGATGAAAATCGTCGACACCTTCGGCGCCGGCGGCAGCTACTCCGAGGTCACCGCCATGGACTTCCGCGAAGAGTTCATCCTTGCCGGCCACGACGGCCCCTTCCACATCGACATCGCCGAAGGACGGCCCCTGCTGCGCGGCCTCGCCCTCTACCACGGCAAGCACGGCGAAGGCGTCGGCGTCGAAACCCAGGTCAAGCACGGCCCCGTCACCGTCCTGTCCATGACCCAGACCCGCCAGGGCAATCTCAAGCTGCTCGCCGCCCAGGCCGAGAGCATACCTGGACCCGTCCTCCAGATCGGCAACACTGACAGCCGCCTCAAATTCTCGCTCGGCCCCGCCGACTTCATCAACGCCTGGTGCAAAGAGGGCCCCACCCACCACTTCGCCCTCGGCGTCGGCCAGATCCTGCCCAAAATAGAAAAATTCGCCAGCATCGCCAACCTCGAACTCAAGGTAATTTGTTAATGGTCAGTGGTTCCATATCTGCTCTCGCCGCATATGGACGCCTACGGGCGCAGACGCCCTCCGGCGGCTCCGGCCCGCTAAGGCGGGCCTGCGCACCCTTCGCCGCTAAGGCGGCGAAGGGCTGTCGTCGGCAAACCCCCGCCGCCGCCAGGGGCTACGCCCTTTTATGGCGGTCGGGCCTACGGCCCTCCCTTGTGCGGGGGGACACCCCCCGCAACGCCCCCCTCCAAAACCATCGCTCATCGACCGTTCGTCGTATTTCCAGCTGTGCGGCTCATCCAAGGTGGCGGCTGCCAGCGAATACACAGTGAGACAGCCTGAATGGCGGCAGGGATGAAGGGCTTGTCAAGACAGGCACCGCATACAGCCTAATAGTTACCTGATAAATTAGAACCTTTAACTAAGAACTCCTTGAAAAAGACGCCATGATCACACCAACCGACCTCACCACCGAGTACGCCTCAAACCCAATCAACATCGACACACCCCAGCCCCGCTTCAGCTGGCTCCTCCAATCAAACCGCCGCAACCAGTCCCAATCAGCCTATCAGCTCCTCGTCGCCAGCAACCCCGCAAATCTCCAAGCCGGCCGCGGCGACAAATGGGACAGCGGCAAAGTGACCTCGGACCGCTCCGTCAACGTCGACTACACCGGCGCCAGCCTCTCCAGCGACGAGACCTGCTACTGGCAGGCGCGCGTCTGGGACCAGGACGACCGCTCCAGCGCCTACAGCGAACCGGCCTCCTTCACCATGGGCCTGCTGAACGAAAGCGATTGGACCGGCCACTGGATCGGCGCGCCCACCGATGTCGCCTCACCCCTTCTGCGCAATGAATTCGCCCTCACCAAGCCCGTCACCCGCGCCCGTCTCCACATCTCCGGCCTCGGCTGGTACGAGCTCTATCTCAACGGCCAGCGCGTCGGCGACCATGTCCTCGACCCCGCCACCAGCGACTACACCCATCGTGTCCTCTACGTAACCTACGACGTAACCGAGCAGTTGCAATCCGGCGCCAACGCAATCGGCGTTATGCTCGGCAACGGCTGGTACAGCGAACCCGGCTGGGAGCACCGCTACGGCGACTCCCCGCGCCTGCGCCTGCAGATGAACCTCGAGTACGCCGACGGCAGCACCAGTGTCGTCACATCCGGCGACGGCTGGAAAACCGCCCCCGGACCCATCACCAGAAACGACCTCTACGGCGGCGAAACCTACGACGCCCGCCGCGAGCAACCGGGCTGGGCCTCCACCGGCTTCGACGATTCCAACTGGGACGCGGCCGTCGACAAGGACGCCCCCGGCGGCGCAATGGTTGCCCAGGTGATGCCGCCCATCCGCGTGCAGCAAGACTTGCAGCCGGTAAGCGTCAGCCAGCCCCGGGACCGCGTCCACGTCTATGAACTGAACCAGCTATTCGGCGGCTGGGCCAGGCTGCGGCTCAAGGGCGAGCGCGGCGCCAAAGTAACCATCAAATATGCCTGCCAACTTCTCGAAGACAGCGGCCTCGTCGATCAGGAGTCCGGCGAGTTCTACTACCGCCACCGCTCCCGCGCAAGCGCCCACGTAGAAGGCGACGAGATCGACGTCTACATCCTCAAGGGTGACCCGGACGGCGAGACCTACGAACCGCGCTTCACCTACCACCCTGTGCGCTACGTTCAGGTCGAGAGCGACCGCCCCATCACCATCGAAGAGCTCCAGGGCCGCGTGGTCTTTTCCGACGTCGACCTCTCCGGCGGCTTCGAATGCTCCAATCCAACCTTCAACCGCATCCACGAACTCGTGCACTGGACAGTCACCAACGGCCTCTTCGGCATCCCCCTCGACTGCCTGCACCGCGAGCACTGGGCCTGGACCGACCCGGCCACCATCGCCTCATCGCTCTACCCCCGCAAGCACATGCCCCGCTTCTGGACCAAATGGCTCGACGACATCAAGGACGCCCAACTCGAAAACGGCAGCATCCCCGACATCTGCCCCAACTACGTCCAGCGCGACGATCCCGACCCCGCCTGGGGCGGCAACTACCCAATCCTCGTATGGTATCTCTACCAGTACTTCGACGACAGCCGCATCCTCGAAGAACACTACGACGCCATCCGCCTCTGGGTCGACTATCTCACCTCCGTCGCCGAGAACCACATCGTCAACGAAGGCCACTACGGCGACCACATGCTGCCCGGCACCGCACCCGGCGAGGAAGAGTTCGTCTCCTCGGAGACGCCGCCGCCTCTGCTCTGGACCGGTTACTACTACCTCAACGCGGCCATCATCTCAAAGGCCGCGGACTACCTCGGCAAGGAAGATGAGGCCGCCCACTACGGCAGCTTGGCGGAACAAATCAAGGACGCCCTCAACCACGAGTGGCTCGACCCCGTTGCCCACCGCTACGCCACCGGCTCCCAGACTGCCAACCTCTTCCCGCTCGCCCTCGGCATCGTACCCCCAACCAGCGAAGCCGGCGTCGTCCAGGACATCGTCCACAACATCGTAGACACCTGGGGCGGCCACCACCACACCGGCAACACCGGCATCACCTGCCTCATCGACGCCCTGACACAATACGGGCAGGGAGAAGTCCTCCACGACCTCGTCGCCACCCCCACCTATCCCGGCTGGGGCTACATGGTCGCGCAGGGCGCCACCACCATCTGGGAATCCTGGAGCCTGCAGAGCACCGTCGGCGCCGCCGAAAGCATGATCATGTGGGCCTCGATTGACGAATTTTTCTACAACGACCTCGCCGGTATCAAAGGCCCCGACTACCACGGACCTGGTTTCATGACGCCCGGCTTCCGCGATATCCACATCGAGCCGCACCTGCTCGGCGACCTCGAACACGCCGGCGCCACAATGAGGACAGTGCACGGCGAACTCTCCTCCCACTGGCGACGCACCGACCAATCCATATCGCTCGAGGTCACAATTCCTGTTAACAGCCGCGCCCGCGTCAGCCTGCCCACTCTGGGCCTGATCAACATTTCCGTCAGCGAAAACGGCAACACCATCTGGCAAAACAACGCCTACCATTCAGGCCCCGACGGCCTCACTTCAGCCAGCCCCCGCGCCGGCTATATCGACGTCAACATCGGCTCCGGCAACTACCATTTCGAACTCACCGGATCGTAGCCAGCAACTGACCACTGATCACCGACCACCGACCACTGCAGTTCAAAGGAGCAGGATCTTGCAGGAAATGACATCGCTCGAACGATATATGGCCGCCATCAACGGCGACCCCATGGACATGTACCCGACCCTCAACGTGTCCCCCAATTGGTCGATGATGCCGCATTGGCCGGAGATCCTGGGGCTGAACTTCCTCCATCTGTCACATGGCACCGATGAGCAGAGACTGAAATTCTACGACGTGCTCCACGATGTGCTCGGTCTCGATTACATCCCCTGCGGCAGCGGCAAAGCCTACGGCCAGCGCGGCCAGCAGTACGTCACCGAAGAGGATGGCGTGCCCGTGCTCGTCGACATCGGTTCGCGCAGCAAGACCCGCTTTCACGAGTTCCCACCCGACCTGCCGCCCGAAGAGCCGCTTTTCGAGACCGCCGCCGATGTCGAGCGCCTCGACCCGCCGCCCACCGCCGAGGAGATGCTGGCCACCGGCGCCTACGACTTCACCAAAAAGCTGATCGAACATTTCGACGACACCGTCTTCCTCTACATGGGCGACATGGCGCCCTTTCCCACCTCTTTCTACATGCTCAGCTACGACAAGCTCTTCGACGCCATGTTCTTCCAGAAAGACCTCGTCTTCGCCCTGATGGACCGCCACGAAGAGGTCATCCGCCAGCAGTGCCGCCTGGCCAGAATGCTCGGCGTACACGGCTACCAGCTGATGCAATGGTTCGCCTCCGCCGACATGATCTCCGACGACCACTATGTCGAATTCGCCCTGCCCGGCGAGATCAAGGCCTTCCAGTACATTCACGACGAGGGCCTGATCAGCAGCATGGCGCTGATGGGCTGGATCGAACCCCGCCTGCCCCATCTGGCCAAGCTGGACTTCCACTGTATTCAGGTCGAATGTGGGCTCAAGAACTACTCCAACGATATCGTCAATGTCCGCCAGGCCCTCGGCGAAGAGGTCTGCATCTACTCCAACTCCCACGCCATCACCGTCATCGAGCAGGGCGACGAAGACCTCTGGCGCGAGGACGCCCATCACCAGGCCAAAGCCATCGGCAAACAGAAACGTTTCGGCATCGGCCACGGCACCCCCACCACCTGGAAAACGTCCCCATCAAGATACCGCCGCTACATCGATTTCATGCGCAGCGAGCTGGCCTCAATTGTCCCGCCGCACTGAGAACTGCAGTGTCCATTTGCCGCCGGCAATCCCAGATGAAGGACTTGTCCCAACCGCCGACCCTGCCCGGAGTCCCAGACCAGAATGAAGGACAGCGCCGGTCGGCCTTCTTTACTTATGCTAAGACGTCGGCAGTGTGATCGCCCAGGCGCGAAGGCCAAGGAGTCCTGGCTGCTGCAAAACACCATTGTGCTGGCATAATGTAACTGTGCCTGTAAAAATAACGATCAGAAAAGTCCCTGAGGAAGTTCGCGATGAATTGGCCAGGCGCGCCGCGCTTCAAGGCCAGTCCATGCAAGAGGTCTTGCGGGGGGAGTTGGAACGTATCGCGTCGCGCCCGTCCATTAACGCTTGGCTGCAAGAAGTTCGCGAACGCAAAGCACTCACGGAGACACGTGTACAGCCGCACCAAATCCTCCGCGACCGTGACGCCGACCGAACCTGACCGCAATCGTCGCACCCGTGCCCGTCGCGGTACCGGAATGCCCCCTACTGTCGCCTGCCCGCAGGCTCAGCAGCGCCTTTGTCCCGTTCCTTCCCGAGTGGGAACTCCACATGGCCAAGTACACATAGACGAGCACTCATCACGCCGCATGAGTTGACACCGTCAGCCTGTCCCAACCTTTCGGAATCGGAAAATAGCGCGGCAGTCTATACCCCGATCGAACGCCCGAAAACGCCCAGCGTACCCTGCTAAGAGCGCTTCCCTTCCAAACCACTTTCACTGATGGCCGCCATCCACCGACCCTTATGAAAATCACCCGCCTGGAGACGATCCGGCTCGGCCGCCATCCCCACTCGCTCTGGCTGCGCATCCACACCGACGACGGCCTCATCGGCCTCGGCGAGACCTCCTACGCGCCCCGCGCCGTCAGCGCCCTCATCCACGACGATCTCGCGCCTCTGCTGCTGGGGCAAAACCCCCTCGACATCGAGCGCCACTGGCACAACATGTTCGCCGCCGTCAACGCCTTCGGCTTCGGCGGCGCCGAAACACGCGCCATCAGCGCCGTCGACATCGCCCTCTGGGACATCGCCGGCCAGTACACCGGCCAGCCCATCTACAACCTGCTCGGCGGCCGCAGCCGCGACCGCATCCCCATCTACAACACCTGCCTCGGCCACGGCCCCAACCAGGACGCCCAGACCTGGATGGAGGGCCGCGCCGGCCAGCTGGCCCAAGACCTGCTCCACCACGGCATCAGCGCCATGAAGATCTGGCCCTTCGACCTGCCGCCCGGCCCCGCCAATGGTGAAACCGGCACGCCCGGGCCGGTGCGCCACTACCTCGACAAAGATACCTTAAAAAGGGGTGTCGCCTGTGTGGAAGCGATCCGCGCCGCAGTCAGCGACAAAATGCAGATCGCCATCGAGGGCAACGCTCGCTGGAACCTGCCCGCCGCCATCGAAATCGCCCGCGCCTTGGAGCCTTACAACATCATGTGGCTGGAGGAGATGATCCCGCCCGACAACGTCGAATCCTACGCCCGCCTCAAGGCCGAAAGCCGCATCCCTCTCTGCGTCAGCGAGCGCCTCTTCACCCGCTTCGGCTTCCGCCGCGTCGTCGAGGCCAACGCCGCCGACATCATCATTCCCGACATATCCTGGACCGGCGGCATCAGCGAAACCCGCAAAATCTGCGCCCAGGCCGACACCTACTACCTGCCCGTCACCGCCCACGACGCCACCGGCCCCGTCGCCCTCTGGGCCGCCGCCCACCTCATGCTCCACATCCCCAACGCCATGATCATCGAAACCGTCCGCGCCTACTACAACGGCTGGTACAACAATGTAGTCACCGAGCGCATCCCCATCAACGCCGGCATGCTCACCCTGCCGCCGAAGCCCGGCCTGGGCGTTGCCCTGCGCGAGGAGGTTCTGAGTTGGCCGGATGCGGGGATTGAAAACAGTGCCAGCGCGGAGTAGGAGACAGTCCATTGCTGACACTGTCTCCTTCACGCACTTATGATCCTGTTCGCGTAACGGGGACGCCCTCCGGACTACCCAGAAACAGGGCTACTCCCATGCAACGGGGACAATGTCTGCAACGGTGATTGCCTGGTCGGCTGTCAGGAGAGTCGCACCGTATTCAAGAGCGGTTGCGACGATGAGACGATCATGGATGTCAGGAAGCGTGGTAAGCTGCTGCGTTCGTAAAGCCGTCTCTGTTGTAAGCTCAACAAAGCGGAATCCGGGCACATCTTTCAACATGGCGATCGCTGCCGCGAGGTCGAAAATGACGCGCTGTTTTTCAGCGATGATGACGAGTTCGGCCAAGACGAGAGGCGAGACGATGATCTCGTGCTGTGACCGCATTGCTCCGTCCAGAATCTCTCGGGCCAAAGAGCTGAGACGATCAGAGCCTGACCAATACCACGCCAAAGCATGGGTATCGGCAGCGTACAGTGCCATAGTCTATCTGCGGCCCTGTATACGTTCAAGCTGCTTCTCAATGCTCTCTCTTCCTAGCTGTTTGACAGCTTCAAACTGTTCTCCGAATTCAATTTCAGCCAATTCAGGGAAAGCGCCGAACATTGTCAAAGGGAAGTTAGCAGCAGTATCAGTCTGTTGCGCGTCGGCAAGTGTACTGGATGTTTCGTACAGAGTGATCAGTTTCCTCCACAGATCGATAGGCACAATAACATTCTGCACGTTCCCTTGTTCATCTGGCAGGTATTGAACAGGCAATTCTCGCAACGCTCTGCTCATTTTCTCCTCTTCAGACATTGGACTAGGCTCCTTCAGAATGCTCGGCAATAGACTCCCGCATTGTAGGGTAATCGAAATGGAAAGTCAACGATTATTGAGATCAGGCGTGCAAATGAAAGATGCCGCTCTGTCAGCTCACCACTCTTCATCCCTCATCAACTTCCGATGGTCCTCCTGAATTTCTCTTTGAATCGCCCTGTCTTCCTCATTAGGGGAATCTGCATAAACCTCGTTTATTGCCGCAACCATGCGCTTCGTTTCCCGCCGCTCAATAAACTCCTGAATCGCAATCGACAAAAGCTGATTTTGGGATATGTTTAGTTCGCGCGCCAAGCTTTCCACCTTCTCAACGAGGGACCTGTTCAAAGTGATTGACGTCTTCACTGTCATCTGTTTTCACCATATATGGATGTGTCGGGCGGTTCAGTCATTCTCCGACGCTGTCTGTGCAACGGACCGATGCCCGGCGCACAGTATACCATTGCACATTCAGGCCGCGTCGCGAAGGACCAGAACGGGTTTCTTAGCGCAACTTCGCGCTCTTCGTAGACAAACGCCGCTATCAAAATTCACCCCCCAAAAGCAAAAAAAGCAGGTTGCGGTCTGAAACAATTGTCTATATCATTACAGATGCGAACGAAACCCACTTTACGAACCCGGAAATTGACAAAACAGCGACAGGCAAGCCCCGCCCGTCAACGATAAACCGAATCAGGAGATCTTAGATGTTGTCCGAGCAGATCGCCGCACTCAAGCGCTACGACTCCGCCACCATTTTCAACGCCGTCGCCCTCAAGCTCGGCCTGCCCAATCTCGACTACACCGACCACACCATCCGCTGCCTTATGCCCGACATGGGCCTCGTCGCCGGCTTTGCCGTCACCGCCGAAGTCACCACCAACGACGAAGACTCCACCGCGCTCGAGTGGATCGACTACTACGACTACCTCGGCAGCCAGCAGGGCCCCCTCATCGCCGTCTTCCAGGACACGGACATCAACCCGGGCCGCGGCGCCAGCTTCGGCGACGGCATGGCCCGCATCCACAAACGGCTCGGCGTCGAAGGCGTCATCGTCGAGGGCACTGTGCGCGATCTGATCGGCATCAAACAGGTCGGCCTGCCCGTCTGGGCCTGGGGCACCGTGCCCGGCCACGGCGTCTTCAACATGAACCGCTTTGGCGCGCCGGTAACCGCCGGCCGCCTGCGCATCCATTCCGGCGACCTGCTCCTGGCTGACGGCGACGGCTGCGTCCGCATTCCCACCGAACACGTCGACGACGTCCTCCGTCTGGCCGAAGAAGTGCGCACCCGCGAGGCCGGGATCTTCGATTTCTACGAATCAGACACCTTTTCCCTGCAGGAGATGCGGGCCCGGGGGTAGTAATGACAAGCCGCCCATGACCAACCGCTACTGACCACTAACCACTAGCCACTGGTGTTCCATGACTCTTGAAGAACAGATAGAGACGCTCGTTTCACATACACCCGACTTCTGGCAACTCGACGCCTGCGGCGTGACCCGCACCGAACGCGAGATCCCTGCGCTCATGCACGGCGCGGCCCAGCCGCCTGCCGGCGAACGCCTCCATCTCGTCCTCATCGGCGGCCTGTCCGGCACGCAGGAAGACGCCGACGCCGCGCTGGCCGCGCTGAATTCGTATAGCGCCGCGTCCGGCCTGTCCGACCGCGTCGCCCTCAGCGCCGTGCCCTGCGGCAACCCCGACGGCCTCGCGCTGGGCTCTGCGCCCGAAAACGGTGCCGGCGGCAATCCCAGCGCCGCCTACCCGCCGCCGGGAGACAGCTACTACGACGCCAATCCGGAGGCCCACTACCTCTGGCGCTGGGTCACCTTCCAAGGCCCCGACCTGGCGCTCGAAATCCGCGTCGGCGCCGGCACCACTTGGCAGGCATCTGCCCCATGCCAGCAGTTGTTGTCGCAGTTCCGTTCCACGCTGAATGTATCCGAACTCCCGTCCGACAGTTCGTTGCTGGGCGCGCTCGCCACCGGCGAACCCAACCTGCTGCCGCCTGTTCCCAGCCTGCGCCTGACCTGCGCCGCCGCCGACCTGGCAGGCGAACTGGCCAAACTGTGGACCGTTCTCGCGCAGGTGCCCGACCACGCCCGCTCCGCCACCCGCAGCGCCCTGCAAGCCCGCGTCGCCCGCTCGCCCCTGGCTGTCGCCCGCATCCTCGCCGGCGTCTACGGCCACGAGCTCGACCCGGTCATCTACACCCAGGGTGTTGCCGTCAGCGGCCGCCTGCGGCTCGCCCAATTGGACCCGGACGGCACCGATCCGTCATCCGACATCGAAGCGATCGCTGCACCCTACATGTCCGGCGCCAAGCCCTGGTTCCCCGCCGGCGGCGACGGCGGCGCCAACCTGGCCGGTCTCGTCTGGGCCGACGAGCTCGCCGCCACAACCGGCAATGACAGCTACGCCGACCTGCTCGTGCAAACCGCCGATCGCTACCGCGCCACCCACGCCAACGGCGTGCCCACCCCGTCCAACCCCAACTACCAGGTCGAGGACATGTTCTTCACCGCCGCCGTCCTCGGCCGCGCATTCAAGCTCACCGGCGACGACGCCTACCTGACCATCCTCACCCGCTTCCTGCTCGATGCCAACGTGCAGCAGGACGACGGCCTCTTCTGGCACGACCGCCGCACCCCCTTCTACTGGGGACGCGGCAACGGCTTCGCCGCCCTCAGCTACACTGAAGCGCTCACCTACCTGCCCGACAGCCATCCCGACCGGGCCGCCGTGCTCGCCATCCACCGCCGCCATCTCCAGGCCCTGCGCGGCTATCAGCACCGCAGCGGCATGTGGCGCCAGCTGGTCAATGGCCCCGGCTCCTACCCCGAGATGACCGTTACCTGCATGGTCGGCTACGCCCTCGCCCGCGGCCTGCGCCGCGGCTGGCTCGACACCGGCTACACCGACATGCTGACCCGCGCCTGGCAAGGCGTCGCCGCCCGCATCGACGACCACGGCGGGCTCGTTGACGTCTGCACCGGCACCGGCGTCCAGCAAAGCACGCGCGACTACCTCGACCGCCCCGCCATATTCGGCCCCGACGAGCGCGGCGGCGCCCTATCGATCTGGTTCGTCACCGAAATGGAACAGTTTTTGCGAGAGAATTGAATTCGTGGTCAGAACTCGCACTGACCACTAACCACTGACCACCGACCACTGCAGTAAGGAGGTAGAAATGGCAGATGATGACCTGGGCCTGATGGCTCATTTGCTGCGCCGGGCAGGGTTCGGCGCCACCCGCGAGGAACTGGAGGCCTATGCCGCACAGGGCTACGACGAAGTCGTCGATGACTTGGTGGACATAGAACGCTGCCCACCTGTCGACGAGGATATTTTGCATCGCTACATGGGCGGCGAAGGGCCGCCGATTCGCGTCGGCGCCTGGATCTTTCGCATGATCAACAGCAAGCGCCCGCTCGAAGAGAAGATGGCGCTCTTCTGGCATCACGTTTTAGCCACCGGATACGCCAAGGGCGAGCATGCCCTCGCCATGAACGACCAGATTGATCTGTTCCGCCGCATCGGCATGACCAATATGCGCGAGATTCTGCTCGAGGTCTCCATGAACCCGGCTATGATCAACTGGCTCGACAACAGTGAGAACCGCAAGGGCGAACCCAACGAGAACTACGGCCGCGAGCTGCTGGAACTCTTCTCGATGGGGGTCGGCAACTACACCGAGGATGATATCAAAAACTGCGCCCTGGCCTTCACCGGCTGGACCTTCGCGCAACCGGTTCCCCTCTACCCCCACGGCTTCTACTCGCCCGAATTTCTCTTCCGCGAGGAGGATCACGATGACAGCGAGAAGACCTTCCTCGGCCACACCGGCAACTTCAACGGCGACGACATCATCGACATCATCGTCGAGCAGCCGGCAACAGCCCGCTTCATCTCCCGCCATCTCTACAACTTCTTCGTCGCCGACGAGCCGCAGGTCCCGGCCTGGAATGTAACGCCGCCCCAGGATCCGGAAGCGATCGAAATCCTCTCAGACGCCTTTATGGAGTCGAAAGGGGAGATGCGCCACGTCCTGCGCACGCTCTTCAGCAGCGACTTCTTCAAGGCGGCCCGTTTCAAGAAGGTGAAAAGCCCCACCGAGCTGATCACCGGCGTCCTCAAGCTGGTTGGCACCAACCGCACGCCCGCGCCTGGCATGCCGCGCTACCACAACGCCGCCAAACTGATGGGCCAGGAGCTCTGCAACCCGCCCACCGTCGAGGGCTGGCACACCGGCCAGGAATGGATCGACGGCGGCATGCTCACCGAACGCATCAACTTCGCCGTAGACGAGGTCAGCGACGCCAGCAAACCGGGCATCCAGGTCCTGATCAAGCGTCTGCGCGCCGCTGGCGACAGCCTCGCCCCCGAGCAGTTCGTCGACACCTGTCTCGACCTCGTTGGCCCCCTGACCCTGGAAGAAAAGACTCGCGGCGACCTCGTGCGCTTTGCCCAGAGCGGCGGCGACCTCGTCTTTCCCTCCAACGGCAGCGCCAACGGAGAAACCGACGAATGCACAGACCGCATCCTGCTTATGCTGCAACTGATCGTCGCCTCCCGCGAATACCAATTCGCCTGACCCGCAGATTTTGCGACAACCTCTTGCATCAGCAAGTACAGAGGTTTCACTAAAAACTGAAAACTAAAACTAGAAACTGCCGTTCACAAAGGAAAGACAAAGATGGCTGGCAACCAAAAAGATCCCGTACTCGTTGTCCTACAGCTCAGCGGCGGCAACGACTTCATGAATACCGTCGTCCCCTATACCGCCGGTATCTACTACGACTCCCGGCCGGTGGTCGGCCTCAAAGAGGACGAAGTCCTGCCCATCCACGATACCTTGGCCTGGAACCCGAATTGCGCGCCCCTGCAGTCGCTGTACGAGGCCGGCGACATTGCCGTGGTCCAGGGCATCGGCTACCCCAACTCGAACCGCTCCCACTTCCGCGCCATGGACATCTGGCACACCTGCGAACCGATCGAGATCGGCACCGAAGGTTGGGTCGGGCGTATGGTCCGCGAGTTGGACCCCGGCGGCCACAACGTCCTCACCGGCGTCAACGTCGGCCAGGGCCTGCCTCGCGCCATGGCCGTGCCCGGCGTGCCCGTCACCTCCTTCGCCGACCTCGACACCTACGGCCTGCTCACCGGCATCGACGAACCCCGCCGCCGCACGCAGGCGCTGGAAGTTTTCAAAGGCATGTACGGCCACGAGGTCGGCGCCGGCTACGTCATGGACTACCTCTCACAGACCGGCCTCAACGTCATCCAGGGCACTGACGAACTCAAGAAGGCGAAAGACGGTTACAGCTCGACCGTGGAGTATGGCGACAGCGCCATTGCCAACAGCCTGCGTGATGTGGCCCGCGTCCATCTGGCCGGGCTCGGCACCCGCGTCTTCTACACCGCGCAGGGCGGCTATGACAACCACGCCAACGAGGTGCCCGACCATCCCAAGCTGCTCGTCGACCTCAGCAACGCCATCTCCTCCTTCTTCGCGGACCTGCGCGCACACAACGCCTCCTCCGAGGTGACGATGCTCGTCTTCACCGAGTTCGGCCGCCGCATCCGCGACAATGCCAGCGGCACCGACCACGGTTCCGGCGGCGGCGCCTTCATCATCGGCGATCACGTCCAGGGCGGACTCTACGCCCAGTACCCGTCACTAGACCCCAACCGCTGGGTCCACGGCGAGGATATGGAGCACACCATCGACTTCCGCGGCATCTACGGAACAGTATTGGAACAGTGGATGGGCCTCGATCCCACCGAAATCGTCGGCGGTCATTTCGAACAGATCCATCCCTACAGTTCGTAGCAATCAGTTTTCAGGTTCTGAGCGAACCACTGTGTAGGCTGCAGTTACTAAAAACCAAAAACTGAAAACTAGAAACTCACAAGGAGTTAAACCGTGGGCAGACCATACGGTCTCTTGCGCGCCGGATTTCCCTTCCATAAGACGTTGGGAATGCGGCGGCTGACCAACTATCCCATCGACCTCGCGATCGGCCAGGAGGATCGCCTCTACATCCTCTGCCGCAGCGAGGGCACCGCGCTCATCCGCCGCTACAGCACCGAAGACAAGGACCTCGGCAACTTCGGCAGCTACGGCAGCGACCCGGGTCAGATGACCTGGCCGGTCACGATCCTCGCCGACAGCGACGAGAACCTCTACCTCACCGATGAGTCGTTGCACCGCGTCACCATCATCGACAACGAGGGCGAGCTCATCGACAGCTGGGGCGAAGAAGGCAGCGGGCCCGGCCAGCTCAACGGCCCGTCCGGCATGGACTTCGACGCCGAGGGCAATCTCTACGTCGTCGATACCCTCAACCACCGCGTCCAGAAGTTCACCCGCGAGGGCGGCCTCCTCGGCGGCTGGGGCAGCCACGGCTGTGGCGAGGGCGAATTCAACATGCCCTGGGGTATCGCCGTAGACGAGCTGGGCGATGTCTACGTCGCCGACTGGCGCAACGACCGCGTCCAGAAATTCAGCGCCGACGGCGAGTTCCTCATGGCCTTCGGTACTTCCGGCTGCGGCGACGGCCAGTTCAACCGCCCCAGCGGCGTCGACGTCGACAAGCACGGCGACATTTACGTCGTCGACCGCGGCAACAACCGCGTCCAGCTCTTCAACGAAGAGGGCCGCTACGTGCAGCAGTTTGTCGGCGACGCCACCCTCTCCAAGGTGGCCATCTCCTACATGCTGACCAACGCCTACCCCAACCGCCTGCGCGACATGGCCAAGCTCGAAGTCCAGAAGCTCCTGCGCTGGCCCCAGTCCGTCGTCGTCAGCGAAGACGGCCTCATGTACGTGCCCGACACCGGCTCCTACCGCGTCCAGGTCTACCAGAAGCAGTTCGTGGAGCTCAACGAGCTACAGTTCGCGCCGCCCCGTCGCGCGCCTGCACTGAACATTTAGTGCCCTGCGAGTCTCGCAGCCAAAGTCAATTCGCGGCCGCACAGATCAACCGCGCCCGCAACAAGGCCAGTCAACCTGCTCCCCCTCCGACCACTGACCACCGACCACTGCAGTTAGGAGGTAAAAATGGCGGATGAGGATCTGGGCCTGATGGCTCATTTGCTGCGCCGGGCGGGGTTCGGCGCCAGCCGTGAAGAGCTCGAGGCCCTTGTCGTAAAGGGGTACGACGAAGTCGTCGAAGACCTGGTGGACATTGAGCGCTGCCCGCCGATCGACGAGGATATTGTGAAGCGCTACTTCGGCGGTGAGTTTATGCCGAATATCCTCTCCGGCACCTGGATCTACCGCATGCTCAACAACCCGCGCCAGCTGGAAGAGAAGATGGCTCTCTTCTGGCATCACGTTTTCGCCACCGGCTTCGCCAAGGTCGAGCACGCCCTCGCCATGAGCGACCAGATCGATCTCTTCCGCCGTATCGGCATGAGCAACATACGCGAGATCCTGCTCGAAGTCTCCATGAACCCGGCCATGATCAACTGGCTCGACAACAGCGAGAACATCAAGGGCGAACCCAACGAGAACTATGGCCGTGAGCTGCTGGAGCTCTTCTCGATGGGCGTCGGCAACTACACCGAGGACGACATCAAGAACTGCGCCCTCGCCTTCACCGGCTGGACCTTCGCGCAGCCGGTCCCCCTCTACCCCCACGGCTACTACTCTCCTGAATTCCTCTTCCGTGAGGAGGACCACGACTACTCCGAGAAGACCTTCCTCGGCCACACCGGCAACTTCAACGGCGACGACATCATCGATATCATCGTCGAACAGCCGGCCACGGCCCGTTTCATCTCCCGCCATCTCTACAACTTCTTCGTCGCCGATGAGCCGCAGGTCCCGTCCTGGAATGTGACGCCGCCCCAGGACCCGGACGCCATCGACACCCTCTCCGACGCCTTCATGGAGTCGAAAGGGGACTTGCGCCACGTCCTGCGCACGCTCTTCAAGAGCGACTTCTTCAAAGCGGCCCGCTTCAAGAAAGTGAAAAGCCCCACCGAGCTGATCACCGGCGTTCTCAAGTTGGTCGGCACCAATCGCAAGCCCGCGCCCGGCATGCTGCGCTTCCACCGCGCCGCCAAAGTCATGGGCCAGGAGCTCTTCAACCCGCCCACCGTGGAGGGCTGGCACACCGGCCAGGAGTGGATCGACGGCGGCATGCTCACCGAACGCATCAACTTCGCCGTCGACGAAGTGGGCGACGCCAGCAAACCGGGCATCCAGGCGGTCATCAAACGGCTGCGCGCCGCCGGCGACAGCCTCACCCCCGAGCAGTTCGTCGACACCTGTCTCGACCTCGTCGGCCCCCTGACCCTCGAGGAAAAGACCCGCGCCGACCTGATTGGCTTCGCCCAAAGCGGCGGCGACCTCGTCTTCCCCTCCAACGGCAGCGCCAACGGCCAGACCGACGAATACACCGACCGCATCGTCCTGATGCTCCAACTAATCGTCGCCTCCCGCGAATACCAGTTCGCCTAAACCGCAGTGTTTAGCAACGCAATCCTGTCTCAGCAACAGGAAGGTGTTCACTAAAAACTAAGAACTGAAAACGTAACTACTCAGCCGCAACTGATTCGCAACCCTGAACGAGGCGAGCAAAGGTGTTCTTTCTCCCCTCATTGTTGTATTTTGGGCGGTCGGCCGCAAGCGGCCTCCCTTGTGCAGGGGCTGCGCCCCCGCAACGCCCCCCTACAAAAACATGCCTCACCGACCGTACGCCCTGATTCCAGCGGTGCGGCTCAGCCAAGGTGGCGTCTGCCTACGAATAGGCAAATAGATAGCCTGAACAGCGGCGGAGATAAAGGGCCGGTCGACAAAGGCACTGCAGATGGGGCCAAAAGCATGAAAGGTGTGCTACAGCAATCCCGAAAATCCTGAAATCGACAGCGGCTGTCCAAAAGTTGGGGCTGCACACGCCTGACAAACTGTTCGACAACAACTGGCGTACAGTGCAGACTTGATCACAATCTTTGTCAACCATAGAGAATCGTCAACAACTCTTGCGCTGATGGCTCGACCACGCACTAGCCCACACATCCAAGAGCGCAGCCCATGAACACCATCCGCACCGGCGGCGAAGCGCTTGTCCAAGCCCTCCTCTCCCACGGCATCGACACGATTTTCGGCCTGCCCGGCGTCCAGAACGACCACTTCTATAACGCCGTTTACGATGCCGGCGACCAGATACGCTCCATCCATACGCGCCACGAGCAGGGTGCAGCCTACATGGCCCTCGGCTACGCGCTCGCCTCCGGAAAGACCGGCGTCTACGCTGTCGTGCCCGGCCCCGGATTCCTCAACACCACCGCCGCGCTCGCAACCGCCTACGCCACCAATGCGCCCGTACTCTGCCTCGCCGGCCAGATCCATACCGACCAGATCGGCCGCGATTACGGACTGTTGCACGAGATCCCGGATCAGTTGGTTGTTATGCGTTCGCTCACCAAGTGGGCCCGCCGCGCCGAAAGCCCCGATGAGCTCCCAAAACTGCTGGCCATGGCGCTCAGCGAAATGCGCTCAAACCGCCCGCGGCCCGTCGGGCTGGAGATCCCTCTGAACGTCTATGCCGGCCAGGCGCAAATGGACGACGCGCCACTGCCTCTCACCGTGCGCCGGCCAGCAGTGGATACCGACACCATCGAAGAAGCAGCCCGGCTCTTGGGCGAGGCACACAACCCCGTCATATTCGTCGGCGGCGGCGCAAAGGACGCGGGCGAAGAGGTCCGCGCCCTGTCCGAAGCCCTCCAGGCCCCTGTCATCGCCAGCGGCCGCGGGCGCGGCATCCTCTCCAGCCGCCATCCTTTCAGTCACACCTACGCAGCCGGCGAACCCCTCTGGGAACAGGCCGACCTCGCCATCGCCATCGGCACACGCTTGACCAAGCCGCTAATTCAGTGGAAGAGCCCCGACCATCTCTCTCTGATACGCATTGACATCGCGCCCCAGGAATCAGGCTTTTTAGCCTCTGCAGCCGTCACGATCGCGGCCGACAGCAAGGATGCCCTGCGCGCCCTGCTGCCGCGCCTGCCGCGCTTCAACCGCCAGCGCCCTTCCCGCACAGCCGAAATGCTTGCTCTGCACAGGCAGATGGAAGAGCTCTTCGACTCCTTCCAACCCCAGATCGACTACATTCGCGCCATCCGCGACGCCCTGCCCGACGATGGCATTTTCGTCGATGAGTTAACGCAGGTCGGCTATGCCAGCAACATGGCCATGCCCGTCTACCAGCCGCGCACATTCCTCACCCCCAACTATCAGGGCACCCTGGGCTGGGGATTCCCCACCGCGCTCGGCGCAAAAGTAGCCGCCCCCGATCGCTCGGTCCTCTCCATCGCCGGCGACGGCGGCTTCCTCTACTGCGCAACCGAACTGGCCACCGCCGTGCAGCACGGCATCAACACCGTTTCCGTCGTCTTCAACGACAGCGCCTACGGCAACGTCCGCCGCATGCAGAAAGAGCTCTACGCCGGCCGCGTCATCTCCTCAGACCTCGTAAATCCCGACTTCGTCGCCTTCGTCCAGTCCTTTGGCGCAACAGGTGTCCGGGTAAACTCCGCCAACAGTCTCCGTGACGCCCTCACCGACGCCATCGCCGCAGACCTCCCCGTCGTGATCGAAGTCCCCGTCGGAGAGATGCCCGGCCCCTGGCGCATGATGTACCCCAGCGAGCTACTAGTCGAAGAATAACCCCCTGAAAATTCGCCCAACACCTCCAAACTGCAACGCTCCGTCAACCATCCACTGACAACTGACCACTATCCACTGATCACTGACCACTGCAGTTCTGGGCGGTCGGGCCTTCGGCCCTCCCTTGTGCAGGGGCTGCGCCCCCGCAACGCCCCGCCCTGGCTAGCCACCCTGTTCATTCTTCCCCAGCAAAATATCTAGCCAACAGTGTCTACCCCCTACATGCTGTCTCAACCCCTTAACCCCCGCAGTTCCCCCGCGGTTCCCCTGTAGTTCCGCGCCCCCGCAACGCCCCCCTCTGGCTAGCCACCCTGTTCATTCGTCCCCAACAAGATGTCTAGCCAACAGTGTCTACCCCCTACATGCTGTCTCAACCCCTTAACCCCTGCAGTTCCCCTGCAGTTCCCCCGCAGTTCCCCCGCGGTTCCCCTGTAGTTCCGCGCCCCCGCAACGCCCCCCTCTGGCTAGCCACCCTGTTCATTCGTCCCCAGCAAAATATCTAGCCAACAGTGTCTACCCCCTACATGCTGTCTCAACCCCTTAACCCCCGCCGTTCCCCTGCAGTTCCCCCGTAGTTCCCCCGCGGTTCCCCTGTAGTTCCGCGCCCCCGCAACGCCCCCCTCTGGCTAGCCACCCTGTTCATTCGTCCCCAACAAGATGTCTAGCCAACAGTGTCTACCCCCTACATGCTGTCTCAGCCCCTTAACCCCTGCAGTTCCCCCGTAGTTCCCCCGCAGTTCCCCTGCCCTCCGGCTTCCGTCTCCAAGCGCGAAAAAGCGCGAAGGAAACCCTTCGCGTCCGTACCATCCCTCGTAGATCAGCCGCCGCAGTTACTGACCACTGACCACTGACCACTGACCACTGACCACTGACCACTGACCACTGCCGTTCGGCGGTTCCACCACATTATAGAACCCCATATAATCTTCGCCCTTCACCATCAGCACATCGATCTGCTCGCGTCTGCCCACATCCACAAACGGCACAGTCATCCGCGGCGTGATGCCGAAGCGCCGCGTCTCCGACCTGTTCGGCAGCGAGTAGTAGAGCGTGCTCTCGGTAAAGAAGATGAACTCACCCGCCCCGACTCCGGAATCTCCTCGCCAATATCACCCCCCTTTCACGGACAGAACCTCTCCCAATTCGCGACTCCGTTCCCACTCCATAACTCACACAAATAGCTTCCCATTGCAGACAACCTGCTGGCTCCCGCTCGACAATTTCCCGAAATGAGGACCTGCGGGACACAAATGTCGTACCCTGCCCTGAAGGCTCTGTGAGCTTGTTCCTTTAGGAACTGTAGGAGTCAATCTATCCCAAACTGAGGGAATCCACAGGCACAACCTGTGGATTCCCTCGTTCTGTCTGGACCTGATATGGTCCAAGCTTTCATCTGAGAACGTTCTGTTCTGCTGGGAATTCACGTCAACCGAGCAACCGTCAGCTGAACCCGATGACACACCGGCGCCGAAAGTGATCAACGACCCAATGCCGATGGAGACCAATACTCCGCCACCGACAGCGACCAGGACACCGGTGCCAACGATGCCCTGTACCGCGCAGGAACGTGCTGAGAAAAGGTGCATCGTCTCGCATTCGGCCGCGCCGGCACAAGTCTCTGCAGAGACGACGCCGGCATGCATAGCAATTACTTCATCAGGCTGGACGGCAGGGCCTACCCAGCCCCGCGAATACACACCTGCGCCGCCTGTGCCGCCTTGTATCCGAAGGGTTGCGGCACGGGCGGAATTGAGATCTGTCACGGCGATAATCCTGGCTCCGGCACGGAGGTCGTCATCCAATATCCGCTGAGTGTGGTACCGGTCGATAAGGTTTCGTCCGTCTGAAAGCGAGATGAAAATGTCAAGGGAACCGAAACAAACAGGTCACAGGAATCCGATCATCAGGCTGGCCGGGTTGGGTGTGCTGCTTCTTGCCTTTCTAGCCGCACTCGTCACTCCCGGCCTACCCTATATCTTCGCCAAATCACCCGCGCCGTTCATTGATTCCGCTCTGCTGGACCACACAGTGCCGCCAGGAGAGTACTTGTCCGCCGGTTTTATTCTCAAGAATTTCCCCTGCATCGATCAGAACAATGACAATGACTGTGACTACAGAGACATATTCACATCCGTAGTTTACCGCTTCGACATACTGAGCCGTAACAGCGATACCAATCCAGACATCTGCGAAGGGCAAGGATCGAATAGAGACTGGATATTCGCGCCAGCGTTCTACCTCCCCTCCAGAAGGGTAAGCCAGTTTCCTCTGCGCGTAAAAAGGGACTGTCAACCTGGCTCCTATACCCTCAAACTGACCGTTACCTACGCCGAGTCCGACTCGGATAAGAAAGTCACGCTTACCGACACGGTGGACTTTGAAGTCGGCGACCTGCAGCCGCCAACCGCCACCCCCACGCCTACGCAGACGCCGAATCCGCCGACCGCCACCCCCACGCCCACGCAGACGCCGAATCCGCCAACCGCCACCCCCACGCCTACGCAGACGCCGAATCCGCCGACCGCCACCCCCACGCCTACGCAGGCACCGCCTCCGAATCCGCCAACCGCCACCCCTACAGCTAAGGCCACAGCAACGCAGGCGCCGCTTCGGAAGCAACCAATCGCCACCCCTACAGCTACGGCCACAGCCACGCAGGCGCCGCCTCGGAAGCAGCCAACCGCCACCCCTACAGCTACGGCCACAGCCACGCAGGCGCCGCCTCGGAAGCAGCCAACCGCCACCCCCACGGCTACAGCCACTGCAACGCAGCCATCGAGCCCCTTGCAGCCAGCCGGCCTGCCCAGCCCCGCACCGACCAAAACGCCCGGCGAACCGCAGGTCAACAGGCCGACGAGCCTACGGCCAACCCCCAAGCCTACATCGCCGTGGGCTTCGCCCTGCATTGTGCCCCATCAGGCCACGCCGGTGCAGGTCTGCCGAAACAAGATCGGCGCGCTTCACTTCATCTACGTGGGCAACAGCAAGGTTTTCAGTGGCCCGATATTCGATTCGATCAGCGCAATGGTGTCCGACTATCCATTCGGCCATGTGCCGCCCGAAGTGGAACTCTACCGCGGTATCAACAGCGGAACCGGCAAGGAGGTCGTCGTCCACTACCTCACCTACAACCGCCTGCTGCGCGTCTCGACCTTCTATGTTGATAACGAGTACGACGTGAACAAACCGTACATCTTCACCATCGACGAGGAAGGGAACATAAAGCATCTGGCCTGGTAGACGTTCCAGGCCCGCATTCTGCGCGCGCAACGCGTCAACCTGTTGTCAGCACAACAGCATCTACTGTGGAACGGGGAAGCACATATCTTCCGTGTCATCCCGTCCCATATCTCAACGACTCGCAACCATGGCCCACATCAACCCGCCCCGCGCTGTAGTATACAAATGGTACGGCTCTTGCCGGCGACAGGTGCCTGTATACCAGTGCCCGGCCACCAGTGCCGCACCTGATCACTGCCCACTTTCCACGGCCTCCCGGCTTCATTCCCCAAGCGCGAAAAGGCGCGAAAGACTCCTTTCGCGCCCCTCAAAACTATGCAGTTTCTAACCCTTATCCTCTAGCCCCTATCCCCTGCCCTCAGGCGGCTCCACCACATTATAGAACCCCATATAATCTTCACCCTTCACCATCAGCACATCGATCTGCTCGCGTCTGCCCACATCCACAAACGGCACCGTCAGCCGCGGCGTAATCCCAAACCGCCTCGTCTCCGACTTGTTCGGCGGCGAATAGTGCAGCGTACTCTCATTGAAAAAGATAAACTCACCCGGCTTCAGCTCCAGATCGACCGCCTCGCTCGCATCAAACATAGACGGATCGACGCCCTTGCCGAAAACCTTGGCGTCCGGGTCGCTGATGTGCGGATAAAGCCGCTTATGGCTGCCCGGCAGCACCTGCATACACCCGTTCGCCCGCGTCGTCCTGTCCACCGCGATCCAAGCCGACAGAATTACATTCGGCGAAGGCTGAAAATACGCGCAATCCTGGTGCCACCGCACCTCCGTATCCCAGTCCTCCTGCTCGCTCAGCGGCGCCTTGATCTGAAAATTCGTCCGCCAAAGCACCAAATGCGGCCCCAGCAGGCTCGCCGCCCTCTCCACCAGGTTCGGATGGCTCAGCAGCTCATAAACGCACCTGTTATCCAGATGCCGGTTATGAAAATAGTCCTTCTCCTCCAGCCCCTGCGCCTTCCCCACCTCCAGAATTTCCTCATCAATCCTCCCCCGCACCCCCGCCATCTCCTCCTCCGAGATCAGCGTAAACGGCCCCGCCCACCCCTGCTCATGGTACAGCCGGACCTCGTCTTTCGTGAGTACGGGTTGATATGTGGTCATAGTGATCCTTTCGCACGGGACAGGAACCCTGGGGCTACGCGGCTCAGCACCGAGCGGTATGCAAGCCACTTCATTTTTCTGCATCTGGCCATCGCATCCCAGACTGGATTAGAGCTTTACTCCTCTGTCCTTGCAAGCGACTTGCTTACTTCACGCTTTATTTTCTCCTCAAGGTCATCAAGTTCAACCCTTCCTCTTCGGACCGCAGTCGCAATCAAATCTGTGACGCGCCTTCTGGTGAGTCGCTTGTACCTACCTTCCTCAATCGCCGAAACGATTCGATGAGCGACTTTGCCGAGGCGCACGTAGTCGAGCAAGGTGAGATCAACGTGCAGCCTGATCAAATCTGTGACCTGTGTTCGCCCTTCGGTTTCAGCCCAGGTCTGGCCATCAGCGCGCAGGTCGTCATCGGATAGCCAGACGATGTCAAGTTTTTCGACTTGATTTCCTGCGGTTGCAAGCGCAAGAGCGGCTTCTTCAATTTCGTGTATGGTTGCATTGCCGCATTGCCAAAAGGACAGCGAATTCCCATGCGTACGGAGGTCAGTTGTGACGGCATCGGCAGGTATTTCGCCATCGGCAAAACCATGTTTGCGTTCCCACTTGACACGAGATATTTTGCGAGCCAGGAACATCGACTAATGCCCGAGGTCGTCAATGACGTCGTGGATATAGTCCTTAAGCCATATCACTGGCTCGAAATGGGACTCCAGGACGTCAACCAAGCCCGAGTCTCCCCACGACTCTGCCGCCTGCACCGCAGCGTCCCGAATCTCTAAGTCGCTCAATGCCAGACCGTCGCGCACAAGGCCTGTGCGCCAATCATCCGTCCCTGGTTCGATCTGACGACCCAGACAACGCAAGACCGACGCCGCGAAGTTAGGCTGTGTAGTATCCAAACAGAACTCTCTTAACCATTTGAGGATACTTGCACCCTCCCCAGACTGTAACACCTGGTCAATGATGTCCTCAGCCGGATGACCCATGCCATCCTCAAAAGGTTCGGCTTCAAATGACGAATGCAGCTTGGCTGCCAGGCGTGCCCGGGATGAGTCCTCTGATCTCGATGACTTCGTCACGTCTAACTCGGAGTGGAGAAAACCACGACTAGCTGGGAGCACCAGAAATAGAGTTGTCTCTGGTGTTGAATGTTTTTGGGTGACTGATCTCCTTCGAAGATGCAGTGTCTTCGCAGGCTCTAACATAGATTTTTCAAGGTGTGTGCCTTTCCAAAGGGCATCTCGAAATTTCCTTCCAGAAGCGCTTACACGTCTGGCCTCTAAGAACTGGAAAGACGGATACTCTGTGACAAGAACATCCATGAAAGAACCCGAGTTCCGGCGATGCGCGAATGCACGGGCTTTAAGCGACATAAGAGATCCCCTTGTCTCTTTCTTGAGCACAAATTCAAGATTCTCGAAGCACCTCTTTTGCATGTGAGTTTCCTGTTCCTGGGTCACTGAACTAAAATATCTCCTCCATAGCGCGAGTAATACAGGGACTGAACAATTCGAGACAGCACTGCCCTTTGAGAGCAGAAAGGACTATCTCACTATGGTAGAATACAATGCCCCTTGCATTAAGACGGTATCAGGTCGTCCAGATATTCTGGAGTCTGGTCTCTCATGTGGGCTGCGAAAAGAACAGGTAGGAATATTTCTAGTAAGGTCTCTTGGATGATCGATTAATCCGATCTTGCAGGTAGATGTTCACAATTCTCTCCTTGAAACATCTCTTGAACGTGCAAGCGAGTGTAGTTCTTGCTGGGATGATATATACGTTTTTTCAAAGATATAAGTTTCCTACATTGGTGCGGCATCGACCATGATTGAAAGCCTGCCAAATCGTAGAGGTCATCGGATGCTAGGGCAGTCCAATTCTTGGTCGGGGCAAATGCTTGCGGCCATATGGATTAAGGTGTAGCAAACAGATGGCATACAGACATTAGCAGAGGCTTGTGAGGCGCTCTTGACCCACCGCCTTTCAACTGGTTCAGGGTATTGAGTTTCTGGGAGACTGACTCTCTGTATGTGATTCAGTACTGAATCCTAACGGTTGGCCAATGCCTTCAAGGCTGCCTCGGCCTTCCTGCAGTGTGCCCATAGTTCGGGAACTGAATGACAGAGATATTGTAGGTGCGAATTTAGCACGGCCCAATCATCGCCTTCCAACTCGGCAAACGCAAATTCTGTCAGACAAGCTCCAACGTATTCGCTCCAGTCCTCCAGATCAGCATGACTTGCAGCAGCCGAAAGTAAGACCCTTAGAGCCTCTTCCACTGAAAGAGCGTACTTAGAACTTTGCCTAAATGTGCGCACAAGGATTCTCAACTCTTTAGCGAGCGTGCAGCTTCTGGTTACAGCGGCAACCGAGGCCAATCCATTTAGAGCAGTGAGCAATTGTGATTTGTCTTCGATATCGACGAATCGATAGTTGCCTCGCTTCAGAGTTTCCGCTGCCAACGCTGACTGACTTGACTCAACGCGAAATATTGGCGCGAAATTTATGAGGGCAACAAATGAAGATAGTCCCACCTGTTCGGCCCTCAATTGAGCCTCTATCTCCGCCGAGATAAAATCAGGCAATGCGTTCGCTTTGATCTCGTCTCCTTCTAGTGGGCCTGGAAAGAACGTATCGGGAAACTCAGCAAGCGATAAAAGGCTGTCAGGCCCAGTGCCAAGTACGAGATCATGTAACTCGGTCCCACTGATATTCTCTTCGTAAGACTTGGCAACATCTAAGATGCGTCCGCAGAAACTTGCTCTTACTTGTGACGGCACTGCAAATTCGGGGCACCAGTAAGGCCCCAAACGCATGTCAACGAGAGACTGAAGGTTGAAGTTCCCTGCTCGATTGATAGCTGCCCACTCACATAGAGGATCAATTGCGATGCCGGAATTCAAGAACTGACGACACAATAGAGCTGCCTGTGAAAGAGACGCCAATCTTCTGTAGAAAGGGGGTTGCGCGGATAGCAACCGGGTCCTGGACAACTCTCCATCAACAAAGAGGAAAAGCGCCGAAAGCAGTCTGAATTCGCTTTCTGGTCCATTCGTGTTGTCATCTCGAATTTTTTTTATGAGGCGGATGAGCTCGTGCTGAATCTCAGGTCTCTCTGGTAGAACACGGAATCCAACTTCGATGGCGCCCAATTGCGAAATCCTGTCTCCGCGGTCTACCAAGAAAACGAAGGCGCGTGCAAGGTCCGCATCTGTCAGGCGTTTTACGCTGATTTCATCTGTCAGGGCAGGGTGCGACGACAACAGTAGGCTGAACAGAAAGCCATCGTACGGTCGCCATGCAGACAGGTTATCAAATAACTTCCTGCCCTGCCCAGCAGCATAGTTCCAAATTGACTCACTTTTATCGTAAAGGCCTACAAGCCTGTCAAAATATCGTTTTGAACGAGGAACGAGGGACGAAACACTCCCTTTACCCTCCATGATTTCAGTGCGTATCGAATGTATTACATGGATCGGGGTATCACAGAAGTCATTGTAAAATTCATCAACTTTGTCATTATCCAGAGCGCGTTCTGAAACAAGATTACGCCAGATATCCCGTGTCTTGATGGGCAGATTAAAATCCCGAGTGACATTATTGACTGAACGCAGACGTTCGCTTTTATCAGTTGAAAGTGTCATATGAGGAAGCAAAGTAATCAGTCGGTCATTGTTTGAAATCACAAGGGCCGCTGACTGACCTTCGTCTCGCTCCACAGACAAGCTCCAGTCCTTTCCTTCTGCATCAGTAACCGTTAGTTCGGATTCACCCAAAAAAACCTGTCGAATAGCATCATACAATTCGGAACGTCGGATCGAAAGCTCAGAATTACCAAATTCAAGGACTAGGTCTCTTTTGAATCCGAACTCTTCCCGGAAATGTGCGTCATCAAGCAAAGTTTGCTGTATCAGTAGTGGCGCATGCTCTAACGAGGCTTGTGCTAACAGCGCTCTGCCGTTAGGAATCTCCGCGACGTCAATACCTTCGATTTGTTCCTGGTCAGCAAAGTCGGCGATTCGATTTCTGTAGCTCGCCACGACCCAAGCATAAAGGTCGGGATAGTGTTCTCTTACAGGTACTAAGATTTTTTCCTCTGCCCAACTCCTATAAGATTCTCTAACCTCCTGCGGTGCGTCGGTGGGAGGAATGAGTAGCGCGAGTATAAGTTCAGCTCGGCCGGCTTTAAGAACACCGTCGCCGTTATCAATATGAAGCTGGTCAACTATCCAGTTAGAGCGAGCGATCACACTTGGCAAATCAACTTCAACACTCCACAATGTGCGTAGTGTTCGCACAAATGCCTTTTCGGTTACATCTGGCCATGTGGCTTCTTTCGGCAATTGCAACCAATTACCCATCTTGACATGAAGTAAGTTTTCTCGAATTGCTCTCAGTTCAGCTATTTCATATAGGTTACCGTCATTGACAGTAGAGGTGTTTAGAAGTTCAGTCAGTTCGTCTTCGCTAACAGGCACAAAGAAGCAAGCAGCGTTACGGAGTTTAGTCCTATACTCCACTCTGTCGGCTGGCGCAATAAAGCCACCGGACGCCAACGCGTCCAAAAGGTCTAGCGTCGAAAACAATGGCGTTCGGCTGTTGCCATCTTCAATGTATTCATGTTCGTTGATGAATCTGTCGTCAACTATTATTGCATCGCAATCCTTTGCCAGACTGAAAACTCCAGCAGTTGGGTGCTCGAAATCTGATTGGTTCTCCCCTTCGTCTATCTTGACCCTTCTTCCTACCGTGACTTTACCAGACTCAATATGTTGACTGATGACAGATCGTATGCGTTCTACTGCAAGTTGGACTTCGTTTGAAATATATTCATAAGAAATGAGGTCATTAACGTCAGTTGTCATTCTCGGCGATACAATTGATTTGAAGCCTGCAGGGCTAAGTTTATCAAGAAGTCCAAGATGGAGAAGATAAGAAACTGCCAAATCATCTAGATATAGTATCGCCTTTTCTGAGACCTCCGGTTGCTGTGGCCAAGGCTTTTCATGAGATTGCAAGTACTCTCTCGCTCTCTTTTCGTCCTTCTTAGTGATCCGTCCCTTTTGTCGCAGTTTGTCTAGTATGAACTGACAACTGCTCAACACAGAAGCATGTTTGGTCAAGTCGGCTTCATCATCCGTACGAAGATCGACCCTAGGGACTGGAGACGGCCGAACAACTAATCGCTGTGGGTCCTCTCCAATCGCATTTTCGGCCTCTGCTAGCAGCATTGCTAAGTCAGATCCAACTTGGTCAGCCAGTGCATCGTCTGCCGTTGTGGTAGGGGAAAATTTTTCTAGAATACCTGTTGCGAGTAGATTTCGAACTTGATGTGCATCACTAATTCGACTCGGTTGATGAAATTCAGCACTCTGTTTCTCATCAAATAACCATGCAAAAATCGAATGCGGCACGTAAATATTGTCGAAGGCATTGAACGTTGTTTCCAGAATATCTAGAAAACTCAGTGTCAACAACGCAGTTGCATCTAGACAAGTTGTCCCGCCTGTACTAAACGACTTTATCTGGCGTTTGCCGCTATACACCGGAATGACAACCTTATGCCTCGGGTCATTCTGCAACAGATTTGTATAAGCGGGGAAGAGCATCAATTTGGTAAGAGACTTGTTAAGTAATTGGGCAGCGAGAAACATGGGGATCCCCCCGCGTTGTAACGCCTGCCATATTTCCGACTCTTGACGAACCCACTCAGCTTTCTGTTCTAGAACATCATCAATTGTCATACTTAGAATAGGACCATCGTCGCCCGAAAGTTCGGCGGCCCTCTGAAGCCAAGGTGCTACTTCTACGTCGTTTTCCCAACCGGCTTTCGTAGCCAGGAAAAAGGCGGCAGCGAGTACATCGGGATCATCAGTACCTTTCTCTGTTGCTTTGAGAAGTAACTGTTTAGCATTCGGTAAACTCATATGAAGAGAAAGTCCAGCTGCACCAATGATTTCATGCGCGCTCCTGTTCTCCAAGTGTCGAATTTCATTTGCTATAAACGTAGAAAGGGAATTCCAATCTTCCAGAGCGATTCCAAGATTTGCCTGAAGAGCACGATAGTGTTCGTTTTCAGGGTCAGGATTTAACTTCGCTAATTCAGAGCGGGCCTCCAATAGCCTTCCTTCGTGATATAGGGACCAGCAATAGATCACTTGCAGATTCGTGGACTGTTCCATTATACCGGCATTCGCTTCGAGTAGCTCGACTATTCGGTCGGTCCTATTTGCGCTGTAAAGAGCATTAGCCAATCGTTCAGCATCCCGCAAGGAACGCGTTCTTTCAAACAGAATCTCCCCGTACTTGCTAGAATCACTCCATTCCTCTTTGCTCTCTAGTTCATTGACCAGGGCTTCCAAGTCAATCAGGGAATCGGACTGTCTAAACAGTGCCTTTCGGGCTTCAAGTGTATCCTTTCCTTCTGCCTTGGCGATTGCAACTCGGAGACGACTTTTTTCTACCTCAAAAAGCCCTGCTTCTGTTAGAAGCTCTAGGTGCTTTATCGCCCTGTCGGTCTGCCCAGCTTTTGCAAGCATCTCAATCTGAATTAGTCGTATCGCCTTCTTGTCAAGATGGGTGGAAAGAGTGTCGTAATGAAGGTCGATATAGTTTGTGATTTCTTCTGGATTCCTTTGCGTGCGGGCGAGAGCAAGACACGCAAAGGCCGCGCCTTGCGGAGTGTCGCCTTGAAGGAAAATCTGTTGTTCAATTTCCTGTTCAACCTCGGTTAGATCCAATGGGATGCCGTATTGAAGAGCGAGTGGGACAAGATGAAGAGCAGACTTAAGATCATCCATTTTTTCCTCTAACCGTTGTCTCCCCCTCTCGTAATGCTTGGGATCAGTTAACTTAATCCAAAGCACGTATCCTTCGATTTCCGTCGCTGCGTGAGGGAAGCCTAGCTGTTGTGCAGCTTCTGCCGCGGCGTTAAAGCTACAAAGCGCATTTCGGCGATCTTTAATGGCGGCTGCGTCCGAAGCTAGTGGAAATGATCCTGCCTCAAAGGGTACGTGGCGGAGTACGGCGTTGCGATAGTCAAGGGGCACTGTCCCCAAGAGGTATGACATTGCTATCATATGATGGAGAACTGGAACTTCCTCCAAATCGCTCTCGCACAATGATTTAGTCGATTCTCTTGCGGCCTCCCATTGGCCTAGTTCAAGTTGATACTGCAGTAGTATGAATTTACCGTCAGCGTCTAGGTCACTCACGTCTAAACCAGAGTTTTTCAGCCAGTCTATGGCTCCCTTTGGGTAGTCATGATGTCCAACAATTATGAGAGCTGCAGATCGAGCATTTGGCGAATCGACTTCGGCCAAAATCTTTAGTGCAGTATTCTTATCTCTCTTTCGCGAACAAATAAAGGCACCTTCGATTTTCGTATTGCCTCCTAAATTCTTGGCGATCTCAAGGTATTCTTCCGCTTTGTCCAATCTGTCTCTGCCTGCGAGGATTCGAGCACACCATGCAAGTGCCCAAGCCTTTACAGAAGTAGAACCACCATAAAGATCGCCTTGTGAAAGCCTTTTCGAGAGTGTCAAAGCACGACCTACCCCGTCAAATTCTACGAAAAATCGGGATTTGCGAAGTAGATCAACTTCCTCTTCAATTGTTTGGTCGACAAGCGCGGTCGGAAAATAATGGTGATAGAAGACTTCAGAAGGAGCTTCTAGGTGTTCAGGGGAAACTTTGTAGGACTTCGCTTCATGCGTCTGTTTCCACTCCTTTAGAGTTTTGGCCTTGTAGGTCTCGTGCTGACCATCTACTAAGGTGTGGTGGTTCGGGCACAGTACAATCAGGTTGTCATAATCGTTGTATTCCTCGCTGGTTAATCCAGATCGTCCTCTAGGCCCTCTTTCTTTTTCTGAATATATATGACATATTTCGCCGACTATTTTATGCGAGGACTTCTCTGTCGGCGGCGCCAC
The DNA here is from genome assembly GCA_963662575.1 of Caldilineaceae bacterium. Lineage (GTDB taxonomy): Bacteria > Chloroflexota > Anaerolineae > Caldilineales > Caldilineaceae > Bin5. Next base: position 667,776 of record OY759723.1, on the reverse strand, counting down.
TAGCGTGCTATTGCATTCTGGGAAAGCACACTTGTTTCTGCTCGTCAAATAAAGAATTCTTTTTGTTTTCTCCGGAACTTTTTTTCGTAGCGACATTACTCTCTTCTCAGCGTCTGTCACAACACTTCAATGGCCGACCCAAAGGCGAAATCGAACTACCCTATTTTCCGGATGACAGGACTATAACCTGATGCCTAAAGTGACTGTCCTTACCTAGTGGCTACATTTGCCTTTCAGCCTCATATACGCTAACATGCATTCAACGCTTTGCAGCATCAGATTATACCACATTTCACTCGAATCTACCTTCTTTTCCTGCTCCAATCTGTGGACGATTTGTCCTGAGACTCTACCACCTCCTGTTGTCCCTTTCTTTTTCCTGCAATAGAATAGCCTCCCCACAGCAAGCTGAACATTGTCGTCTGAAGTAAAAGATTGGCGGGCTCATCGAAACAGGCCGCCGGAAGCATGCCATAAACCTCCCTCCACGCCTCGACCAGCCCCATCTCCGTCTGCGTCTCCACCTCCTAACCCCCGGCCAGTTCCGAGGACTTGCCCACCTCCCAACGACCGCCCGGTCCCGCCCCCCAAAACAACGGCTCCCACACGGACGCCGCCGTTCCCCGCCCCGCGAAGCTCGCGAAACCATCTGGCCCAACCATAATCCAATCCATACCTCTAACACACCCTCACCCCGCCGCCTGCATCCCGCACTCCCCACCTATTGCTTTTCCTCCTTGCAACCTTTACCTGCCATCCTGCCCATCCCCAAATCCCCCAAATCACAGTTCAGACAAACCGCAGCCAACCCCTCCGCAAAATTCCCTCCCCAAACACCCTCCACCAAAAAAGCAAGATAAACAGTTCACGGAAATCCAATTACAATGCTAGGAACAGAAACGCGGAGAAAATGAACTCAGGGCTGCAAATCACCCCTAAACCAGAACCAAAAAAAAGCAATCCCCCACCACCCGCAAACCAGCCATCATCCCCAATGCACCCCACCTCCACTCCCACCCCCTCCACCATCGGCCAACTGCTGGCCCGCGCCATCGCCCTCTACCCCACCCACCGCGGCATCCTCCTGCGCACAGCCGCCATCTTCTATCTCCCCGTCGCCGCACTCTCTCTCCTTCTCATAGACAATCTCACCACCAGCATCATCATTTCTCTCCTTGTCTGGCCCGTCGACTCAATCGTCATCCTGTCCCTCATAGCCCATTGCATCGACGTGCTGCACGGGCGTCCCCTTGCCATCAGGACAGCCGCCATGCGTAGCCTGCGCCGCCTGCCCGCTCATATCGGCATAGCGGTGGCAATGATGATGGTGTACAGCGGCGTAGTTCTCGTACTGGCTGCACCCATCTGGGTCGGATTCCTGAATTCTGACGTTTCCCTCAATGAGATTTCCGACGCGTTTTCCGCCCCGGCCAATCCTGGCCAAGTGGAGCTGATCTTCAAAGTGCTGGGCAGTGCTCTGTGGGGCGGCACCGGAATCTGTCTTTCCGGACTCCTGATTCCAATACCTCTGTTCTATCTGTCGACTCGCTGGCGGGTTGCCGAAGTCGCCTTGATGGCCGAGGGAACGGGACCGCTGCAATCCTTACGCCGCAGCTGGAATCTCAGCCGGCGCTTCGTTCTGCGCACCATCGGCTATCTCCTGCTCATACTCTTCGTTATGGGTTTGGTCGGCGGAGTGATGGGACTGGCGGTGGATTCTGCAGTGAAGGCCCTGTTCCCCGCCGTTGATCAGGCAAGGATGTTCGGTCTCAGTTTTGCCGTCTCGAAGCTGCTGTACATCATCGCCGCGCCGTTCCACGTCACCGCGGTCGTCCTCTACTACTTCGACCTGCGCGTGCGCAAAGAGAAGTATGATTTCGGGGTCGTGTAATGATGAATCGGGAGGCTGGGACGGTTTGTGTAAGGGGGTGTAGGAAGCGTCGCTACCGACCGGGCCGGACAATGGCCGCATCTACTACAATGTGCCGTTGCACCCAACTCCGCCTATCTCTTGATGGCTTTGGCCAGACCCTGAAAGAGCTTTGTAGCCCGGATGGCCTCATAGCCCGGGCGCAGCCGCACTTCGACCGCGCATGCCTTGAGCTCAGGTTCCAGAGAGATCGGATCCACTTCGGCCAAAGTTACGTTGTTCGCGGCATCGAATCGGCCCGCCAGCCGCCCCCAATGAAAGGGCATAAAGCAGGCACCCTCCCGGATCTTCTCAGTCACACGCGCTTTGGCCCAGACCCTGCCCCTGCGTGACCGAATCTCAACCACATCTCCTTCTTCTATCTGACGTCGAACCGCATCGACCGGATGAATTTCCAGGAATGGCTCGCGGGCGCCCTTCATTAGGCTTTCCGACTTGCCGGTCCGGGTCATGGTATGCCACTGATTTCGCAAGCGGCCAGTGGTCAGAAGCAGAGGAAACCTTCTGTTCGGCAGTTCGGCGGGAGGCACAAATTCAGGAGCATTGAACTTCGCTTTACCATCGGCAGTGGCGAAGACGGCCGCCGTGCTCTCTGAGAAGTGTGCGGCTGCCGCCTTTGCGTCGCGTCCATCTCCGACACAATTTTCGACGCCGGGCTGCGTGGATCGACCGTCATGCAGACTCGAGTAAAGCCTCGCTGTGCCGGGATGGTCGGCGCCGGGTACCGGCCACTGGAGCGGTCCTTCGGCCTTCAGCCGGCCTACGCTGACACCGCTGTAATCGCAAACGCGACCTTTGGTCAGCTGTGTAAACTCGTTAAATACATCCTCAGCCGACTCAAATTCAAAATCTTGCGCAAACCCCATTGCCGTGGCCACATCGGCGAGGATTCTCCAGTCCGGTTTGGCTTTGCCGACAGGCTCCACCATGCGGGGGAGATAGGTGATGCGCCGCTCCGAATTGGTCATCACTCCCTCACGTTCCGACCACTGCGCGGCCGGCAAGAGCACATGGGCGTATTGCGTCGTGTCGGTCGGATGGTAGGCATCGGTCACGACGAGCAGTTCCAGCTTCGACATTGCCTTCTCAATTACGTCGATGTTGGGCATGGAAACGACCGGATTGGTACACATAATCCACATCGCCTTGACCTCGCCCCTGGCCGCGGCGTCGAACATGTCGACCGCGGCCAAACCGGGCTTGGGGGCAATGCGTCCTTCCGGCGTCCCCCAGAACCGCTCCACCTCCTGCCGATGCGTAGGGTTGCTGATCGTGCGATAGCCCGGTAGCAGGTGGGACAGTCCCCCGGCTTCGCGCCCGCCCATGGCATTGGGCTGCCCGGTCAGAGAAAAGGGGCCGCTGCCCTTCTTGCCAATCTGACCTGTTGCCAGATGCAGATTTATTACAGCCTGATTCTTGGCAACCCCGTTCACGCTCTGGTTCAATCCCATGCTCCAGAAGGAGAGCACGCCGTGCGAATCTCCAAAAAGGCGTGCAGCCTGGATCAGGTCACTTTCATCGATGCCGCATACTCTGGCGGCCGCTTCCGTCGGGAACATTCCTATAGTGTCCAGCAGTTCTTCGTGCCCGCTGGTGTGTTCAGCGATAAACGCCTGATCAGCTTTTCCGGCACTGCACAGTACATTCATCATGCCGTTGAGCAAGGCCACATCCGAACCGGGGCGGATCGGCAGAAAGAGATCGGCGATTGCCGCAGTGCGTGTCTCTCTGGGGTCGACCACGATAACTTTGACGTTTTCGGGATCGCTCTTTTTTCGTCGCCTGATGCGATTGAAGAGGACTGGATGGCAATCGGCCATGTTGCTGCCAATCAGGAAGAAACAGTCAGCGTGGTCTATGTCCTCGTAGGCCGGCGGCGGCCCGTCGGACCCAAGCGCCGAGACATATCCGGCAACGGCTGAGGCCATGCAGAGCCGCGAATTGGCATCAAAATTGTTTGAACCAATGAACCCCTTGAGCAGCTTGTTGGCGACATAATAGTCCTCAGTCGTAAACTGGCCCGATCCGTAGAACGCCACCGCCCCGGGCCCGTGCTCTTCAATTATATGCTTCAGTTTTTCTGCAATGTAGGTCGTCGCCTTTTCCCATGTCACGCTCTGAAATCCGGTATCGGCGCTGGGCGTGCCCCTGCCTCGCCCGTCTGCTCGCATAAGCGGCTCGCGAATACGGTCCGGTGTGTCTAAGGCGCCAGGCAGGTGGATCGGCTTGAGACAAAGATCCCCCAAAGTCGAGGGATGATCGGGATTCCCCCTCACTTTGGCGACTTTCCCGTTGCTTACCCCTACCCGCAGGCCGCACCCAACGCCGCAATAGGGGCAGTATGTGTCGTGCCAGCGATCAACTTTGCCGTTGGCGTTTCCATTCGCACGAGAGCCGTTTCGAGATGACATAGTATTCCGTATCGTGACTTGAACGTCTTAAAGCATCTGTCCGACGCAGTCTGTCGAGTTACAGTGGCCGGCCAAGCTAAGATGCATTAGGGTGATTAATGGGCGCCGGTAAAGACAGACTCGCCGGAATCGGACAGACGCGCCGCAGTCTCCTCGGCAGCGGCCTTCTCTTCGCTTTCCGAGAAGCGCACCATGAAGGCCATGAAGGCGCATACGGCAACAAGGATGCCCAGAATAAGGTACGACTGACCAAACATATCGGCCTCCCGCCGGAAGAGAAAACCCGCCAGCATCGCGCCGAAGTTGCCGCCAGCTCCGACGATGCCGGCCACTGCTCCCATGGCTCGCTTGTTGACATAAGGAACGATGGCAAAGGTTGCTCCTTCGGACATCTGTACAAAGAGGCTGAATATGATCAGCGCGGGGATCGCAAGCGCCAGCACGCCCATGTTGGCGAAAAATACCAGCGCGACTCCTTCCAGAAGGAGGCATATAAAGAGAAACTGGACTCGCCCCCTAAGTCCGCCGCCGCGGTTGATGAAATCGCTGAAAAGGCCGCCCATTGATCGGGCGAAGATGTTCATCAGGCCGAAAATGCCGGCGAAGAGGCCGGCCGTAGCCAGGTTCAGGTCGAAACGATTAAAAAAGTAGAGAGCCGCGGTGCCGTTAATGGTCAGCTCAATTCCAAAACAGGCGGCGTAAATGAAAAACAGCGCGATCACGCGCGAGTCTTTGATGGCCTCCATAAACGTTCCGCGTGCCGCCGACGCCGGCGGCATTTCGCCGCGGGCGCGCAGCTCCGAATAGTTGCCTTCGGGCGCATCCTGGGTCAGGAACCAATAGGCCGCGGCTGTAATGAGCATGGCTAGCCCGGGAACGACCATCGCTACCCGCCAGCCCATCGCCGCGGGCACAAAGGTCAGCGTAGCAGCAAGCAGTAGGGGCATCACGGCCTGGGTTACGCCCCCGCCCAGATTGCCCCAACCAGCGGTAGTGGCGTTTGCCGCCCCCACCACATTGGGAGCAAACATGACGCTCGTGTGGTATTGAGTGATTACGAAAGCAGCGCCGATCGTGCCGATCAGGACGCGGGCAAGGATGAATTGGGTTGGCGTCTGCGCGAGGCCGATGCCCATCACAGGCAGCGAACCCAGCACCAGCAAAGACGTGTATACTTTTCGCGAGCCGAACCGTGTACACATCGGCCCGATGATCAGGCGCGCGATGATAGTCAGCGAGACCGCCGCAATGACCGAATTGCCAACCTGAGCGGGGCTGAGACCGAGCGTCGCGATGACGCCGTTGTCCCCTTTCATCATCGGCACGATGCCAAACCAGCCAAAGAAGCAGAGAAAGAACGCAAACCAGGTTACGTGGAAGGCCCGCATCTGAGGTGTTTTGAAACTGAAGAGATCAATCTTGGTGGCCTTGCTCTCGAAGTCCATCGGGGGATTCTCCTTATTCGTGGGAGCCAGTGTGAACCTTACGCTATCACCGGGGCTAAAACCGTGTCGGACTGATAGCGGGCGGCAATTGCTTCTGCCAGCAGTTCGGTAGTTTCCTCAACTGTTGCTTTCTTATGTACTTCAACGCCAAGCCTGGCGTCTTCGCCCTGGCACCCGCCGGCGAAGATGTTGAAGCCGTCGATCACCGTTCCATCCCGCCGCAGTCGGGTTGCCTCCAGCCCGATTTCGGACAGCCGATGACGCCCGCAAGCATGAACGCAACCCGAAACGTTGAGGCGCACGACTTTGTCCCGATCAGGTAGACGCTCCTCCAGCTTGCGCGCTATCGCCAGCGAGATTCCCTTGGTGTCGTTGAGCGCGAAATGGCAATAATCGATGCCCGTACAAGTAACCAGTCCCCGCATGACTCCCGAAGGCGAAGGGCTCCACTCTTCCAACAGCGGCTCCGCCAGCAGTTCCCCGAGCATTTCGTTGGCGACGTTAGGGATGATCACATTCTGATCGTTGGTCAGGCGCACTTCACGGCTGCCGTATCTGTCGGCCAGGTCAGCCAGCGCAAAGAGTTGTCCAGCTGTTACGCGGCCCGTGGGCACTACCATGCCTACATAGCTCAGCCCATCCTGGATCTGCGGATGAACGCCCACATGATCCTGTTCAAGCGGGTCTGGATCGCGGTAGAGCTGGCAGGTGCCCGCAGATGGCAGTTGCTCACCCAGCACTTTCGTTACTTCGTCGCGGAAGCGGTCAATGCCCCATTCATCGATCAGATACCACAACCGGGCCTTACCCCGTACCCCCCGTTTGCCGTTGTCGCGAAATACGGTCAAAATGGCGCGACAAAAAGCGGTCACCTGTGAAGTGCGTACAAACACGTCTAGCGGGACGGCAAGATGCGGGTTCCTGCTTCCCATATGCCCTCCAACCACCACATTGAAACCCGGTACAGCGCGTTTCCCGACGCGCCCAATTGCCGGCGTCAAGCCAATGTCGTTGCTCTGCGCATGCGTGCAGTCCAGTCGGCAACCGTTGATGGAGATATTGAATTTACGGGGAATGTTTTCAAATTCCGGTCCCAGAAGCGAGAGTGCGGTAGCGGCTGTTAACTGCCTTGTGTCGACCAGTTCATGGCCCGTAAGGCCGGTCAGTGGACAGCCGGTGACATTGCGAAAGTTGTCCATTCCCGTCTGCTCCGCGCCAAGGCCAACCGACTGCAGTTTCTCGATAATGGCCGGCATGTCTTCGATGGTGATCCAGCGCAACTGGATATTCTGCCGCGTCGTAAAGTCTCCCGCCCCGCGTCCATAATCACGCGAGAGTTCCGCGATTGCCCGCAGCTGGGTGGAGTTCACGACCCCGTTCGAGATGCGCATTCGCAACATGAAGAACCCAGGCGTCTGCTTGCGATAGAAGAATCCGTGCCATTTGAAAAGATCGTAGTATTCCGGAGGAATTGCATCGAACCCTTCGTCAGCCCACCGGTATATGTCATGGATGAGACTGAGAGGGCTCTTTTGCAACTTAAGCAACTCAACCTTGTTTAGCTTTCTCTTGCCGTTGGCCTTGCCATTCCCGTTGCTCTGCGGCGTGGGAGCCGGGGCTGTAAGTGTGACTTCTGCGGCTGGTAAATTCATCGAGTATTGCCTCCTCTTGCAACGGGACGGTTGACTGAACAGTTTAAGCATATTTCAGCCCCGCACGCGGCGACACTGCCAAGTGTGCCAAAAACGCCCGCCGATCATTGTGCGAGTGGCACAATTGACCTGTCCCTCATAGCCCACTGCATCGACTCGCTGCACGGGCGTCCCCTTGCCATCAGGACAACGGCTATGCGTGGCCTGCACCGCCTGCCGGTTCATATCGGAATGACGGCGGCAGCCGCGGCTGTTTTCAGCGGCGTAGCTCTCCTATTGGCTGCACCCATCTGGGTCGGATTCCTGAATTCTGACCCTTCCCTCGCCGAGATTTCCGACGCGTTTTCCGCCCCGGCCAATCCTGGCCAGGTGGAGGTGGTCTTCAAAGTGCTGGGCGGCGCTCTGTGGGGCGGCACCGGAATCTGTCTTGCCGGACTCCTGATTCCAAAACCTCTGTTCTATCTGTCGACTCGCTGGCAGGTTGCCGAAGTCGCATTGATGGCCGAGGGAACGGGACCGCTGCAATCCTTACGCCGCAGCTGGAATCTGAGCCGGAGCTTTGTACTGCGCACCACTGGCTATCTCCTGCTCATTCTCTTCGCGATGGGATTGGTCGGCGGAGTGATCGGACTGGCGGTGGATTCTGCAGTGAATGCCCTGTTTCCCGAGCTTGATCAGTCGTAACTTCTCAGCCGCAACTGATTCGCAACCCTGAATGAGGCGAGCAAAGGTGTTTCTTCTCCCCTCACTGTTGTATTTTGGGCGGTCGGGCGCAAGCGCCCTCCCTTGTGCAGGGGCTGCGCCCCCGCAACGCCCCCCTAGGCTAGCGACCGTGCCTACTCTTCCCCAGCATCGTGTCTACCCAACACTGTCCGCACCCCCGCGCCGTTACTGATCACTAACCACTAACCACTGACCACTAACCACTGCCGTTGGGCGGTCGGGCGCAAGCGCCCTCCCTTGTGCAGGGGCTGCGCCCCCGCAACGCCCCCTACAAAAACATGCCTCACCGACCGTGTGCCTTCTTCGCAACGTGTCGGCTGGCGAGCATGGCGGCGGCTGCACACCAGTTGCGTCACCAAGAGCCTGAATGGTTCCAAGGATGACTGGCTGGTCAACTGCTGTGGCTTAGTAGTTACGATCAGTCAAGGATGTTCGGTCTCAGTTTTGCCGTCTCGAAGCTGCTGAACATCATCGCCGCGCCGTTCCACATCCCCGCGGTCGTCCTGTATTCCTTCGACCAGCGCGTGCGCAAAGAGAAGTATGATTTTGAGGCCGTGCCGCGATGAATTGGAACGACGGGCAGGGGTCGTGTCAGGGGAAGCGGGGAGTCCTGCTACGGACCGGGGTCGTCAGTGGCCGTAGCAGTCTGCGATGTAACGGTGAGTCTACTGCAAACTGGCTTGGAAACCTTTTCCGAATTCTACAGCTAAGAGCGACCGCGTCAGAATCTAGACAATCGCACACCGGTTGGAGAGCGCTTCGTGCTCAGTTCAGGGCCGTCGGCATTCGGATGAACGTACCCTGTCCTATAACTTCAAGGCCAGACAATAAGAACCCTATATACTCTGCAAATACTGGAAACAAACGGTGCTACTCAAATTCGCCCTTTACACCCTCACCACAGCCGTAGATGACTCCGGTTCGGGAATCGGAAGCCCGTCCTCCTTCAACCCCTCCAGATGGAAGGCGACCGCTTCAGATATTTGTTGAAAGGTCTCCTCGCGTGTCTCACCCGTTGCCACACAGCCGGGCAGATCGGGCACGTAGGCGCAGTAGTTGTCAGTTGCTTTTTCAATCACGACCGCATACTCAAGCCCCATCATCTGTTCCCTCCCTCTCTGAGTCCGGCCTGCTTCAAAATACTATTCCATGTTTTTGGTCTTAGGTTATCTCGGCCATGCCCCGCAATCGTGACTCTGCCTAGCTTCGTAGGATGCTTATATTGCCGGTGGCTCCCTCTTGTCCTGACCAATGCCCATCCGTCCTCTTCTATTATCTTTATAGCATCCCGTACTTTGATTGCCATTGCACCGTCCTGTAACTGTCAGCCAGTATACTCCATGCAGTATGCTCAGTCCAGCGATACACATAATCATCCTCCCCCCGCTAAGCCAAAGCGCCCGCCCCTGAAGTTACTTGTGCCTCTGCAAATACAGCTACCGAAGGCCGTCAATTCAGGAAATTCTTTCTTGAACACCGTCCCAAAAACGGGAGATAAGCAATCTATGGAATACCCATTACAAAGTTGGAAGATGCTGGCTACGAAAATGAACGTAGGGCCGTAAAAAGACTTTCTCGAAACAGGAAAAGAGAGGGTGATTCCCCACTGTACCAGAACTGGACATCTTCCCTATGCTCGCCTCCTCCAAGCGCCTAACCGTCGGCAAATGGCTCGGCCTCACACTTACCATCTATCGCACCCACACCGGCCCCCTCCTGCGCACAGCCGCAGTCTTTCTCTTCCCGGTCGCCGTCCTTTCCTTTTTCGTTGATGATACGCTCACCTCATTCCGCCTTCCCTTCATCGTCTGGCCCATCACCACAATCGCCAACCTGTCCCTCATCTCGCTCTGCAACGAACTCTTGCACGGCCGCCCCCTTGCCGTCAGAGCGGCAGTCGGGCAGGGCCTGCGCCGGCTGCTCGCTTACCTGGGACTGAGCATCGCAGAGTCCTCTGTGTATCTTGTCCTTTTCTTGCTCCTGTCGTTTCCGGTCTTGTCTGGACTCGACTCTACCGGCCTGGCTTTCAATGAGTTGCGGCACACATTCATGGCCATGCTTGACCAAGGTGAGGTAAATAGCCTCTTTACCCTCCTGGCCGAAGCTGTACCGGTCGGTCTGGGTTACTGTTCTCTCGGTTTCGTGATTGTGATTCTCTTCATCTATATCTCATCTCGCTGGCTCGTCGCCCAGGCCGCGCTGATGGTCGAGGGCACAGGACCGCTCGATTCCCTCGGCCGGAGCTGGCAACTTAGCCAGGGCTTCGTCATGCGTACTGTGGGCTATACTTTCCTCCTGGCCATAGCAATGGGCCTCGTCGGAGGTCTGACCGGGCAGCTCATCGAGTTCGCCCTGGTCCGGCTGCTCCCAGCCATCGACACATCATCTCGGCTAGGTCTCAGCAGCACCATCACCTACCTGCTATCCATCCTCACCACACCCTTCTACATCTGCGCCGTCGTCCTCTACTATTTCGACCTGCGCGTGCGAAAAGAGAAGTATGATTTTGAGGTCGAGCAGGGTTGATTCGGGAGGTAGGATCAGGTGGTGTTGGAAGAAGTGAAAAGTCCCGCTACCGACCGGGCCGGACGATAGCCGCACCGGTCTGTGATGACACAGTATGTCAACCACAAACCGGTTTGACCCAACCAAACTCTAGACTATCGCCCACCGCCTAAAGCGCATTTCATGCAGCGAATGCACGTGGCCGCCCTCCCCTCACCACCAAAAACCGTACTGAACCTCATTATCGACGATAACCGGCCTGAACTCCTCTATGGCGAGTTCTGACAAGTAACCAGAACAATTAACCTCTCCCTCCGGCAACGTCTGCCATAACGTGTGAACGACCGCCATCCGGTAATTCAAAATGTCATTTGACCTCACCTGCCGAAGGTTGGCGGCATGCGTCTCGATCAGGCCGGCCAATTCAACCCTTCCTTCAGCACATCTGCGTTCAGACGCCACAAAACCATTGGCGTACATCCACCTGGCCTGTTCCAACCATTCACCGAACCATCCACTGTGCGACTCTACGTTATCCCGCGTTACGGACTCCTTTGCCCAACTGTACAACCACGCATCTGCTACCATCTCACTGGGAGTGACGACAGAAATCTCCAAGGAGGAGCGCCTGTCGAAAAGTCCATAACTCCTACCCGAATAATCATCTGTCAGCCGATCTGCGGGCTCTTCCGAATTCGGAATCAGAAGCGGAAACGATTCGGCTGTGCATGCCGTCACCAGCACAATCACGAAACTGAGAGTTAACCACATCCTTTTCATGTCTGTCTCCTTCACTGCCAGTTGGTCAACGTGACCTGTTATTCCATCTTCTATCAATCCTATGCATGACCTTGTTGAAGAGCGAGTTGAAAGGGCCACTCAATACTATCATTGCGGCTCCTGATACACACCAGACGAGAAAACCTATTATCATGACCTTTTTGCTGTCCTCTGGATTCAAGGAAAGTGGACTGTACAGATCGACCAACCAGGTGATGCCGACGCCTACCGCGCCGACCATGACCCAAATCAGAATGCTCAGGATTTCACGCCAATCGTGTCCCACAATACCTCCCATGGCGGGTTCCGATCATCGGACCATGAAACGGGAAAACAGAGTACGTTCGAACCGTTGTGGCTGGCCGCCCTATGTCCACACCGTTCCCTGATCTTTGGACCGCCCCTCCCCGCACCTGGTGATCCACCCCATTATACCTTAGATCATGGTCCAGCTTTCTGGGGCCTACCTCAAGCCCCGACATCGGTCCCCCTTGCATAGAGTGTATCGTCTCCGGTCAATAACCGCGCTATACCTGAAACGCAATAAGCAGTAAACTAAGAGCATCAAGCCCGATCCGCCAATATCCCCCCACCCCAAATCGGAGGCCACCCCATGAACCTCAACCTCCCGCCCACCCCCATCCCTGACCGCGTCTCCTTCAAAGGCCCCCTGCCCGCCAACCAGCGCACCACCTACGCCGAACTCGACGGCCCTGGCTGCATCCAGCACATCTGGGTCGTCCTCGCGCGGCCGGAGCGCCTGCCCCTGGCCAGCCGCAAAGCCATCATCCGCATCTACTTCGACGACGAGCCGGAGCCCTATGTCGAAGCCCCTGTCGGCGACTTCTTCGGTGTCATGCACGGGCTCGGCTGGTATCCGATCGACTCCCACTTCCTCTCCGTCAAGGCCTGGATCGGCTACAACTGCTACTTCCCCATGCCCTTCGCCCGCTCCGCCCGCATCGAGTTCGAAGCCGGCCCCGAGGGAAATCACGCCTACATCCAGGTCGACTGGCACCGCTATCCCGGCCAAACCCTGCACGAGCCCCGCCGCTTCTGCGCCCGCTGGCGTCGCGAGATGCCCACCCAGAGCTACGGCGAAGAATACCTGATGCTCGACGCCGACGGGCCCGGCCAGCTCCTCGGCTTCGTCTACGGCGTTCGCCTACTCGACGACACCGACCGCTGGAGCCACGGCGGCGCCGAAAACATCTACATCGACGGCGAAGGCGAGCACCCCGTCTTCCTGCGCGGCATCGGCGGCGAGGACACCTTCGGCTCCGGCTATGGCGGCGCCCTCCACCCGCCCGAAACGCACCACTACGCCGCCATGCCCTACTACGTCCACGACGACGTCGGCCAAGCCCGCCCCGCACAGCGCCTCGTCGGCTACCGCTTCTTCGAAAAGGACACGCTCCCCTTCCAGCAGTCGATCCACATGCGCTTCGGCTGCATGGCCAACGACATCTGCTCCACCACATACTGGTACCAGGAAAGCCCTGTCCGGCCCATCTTCACCATGCCCGACTGGCCGCAGCTTCTCCCCGGCGTCGACCTGCCCCGCGGCACACACGACCTCTCCCTCCCCGAAAGCGGCCAATGGTGGCTATGCGGCCCCTTCGGCAACCACGACGGCCAGGCCATGGCCGCAACCCTCCCCCCGGAGACCGCCTTCAACTCCGACGCCGCCTACGACGGCCTCCACGGCCCCGAATCCTCCTGGCTGACCGACGGTTCGCGCCAGCAGGGACGTGACAGAGCCCGCTGGCACCGCCGCGCCGCCCACCACGGCTTCATCGACTTCAACCACCTCTTCCGCCCCTGGGGCCGCGGCGTCGGCAAAACCGACACCGGCGCAGCCCTCGCCCGCTGCATCCTCCACGCGCCCACCGACACAGAAGCCACACTCCACCTCGCCTGGGACGACGCCCTCGTCCTCCGCGTCAACGATGACCTCTACGACCTCGGCCACAACTACGCCTTCCGCGGCCGCAGCCAGCCCGTGCAGCTCCGCGCCGGCGCCAACACCGTTCTGCTCAAGTTGAGCAACGACCTCGGCTCCAATCACGGCGGCTGGGCCTTCGCCTTCCGCGCCGAGACCGCCGACGGCACCGCTCTGACCCCGCGGGCCGCGTGACATAAGAACTGCTGTCGCTCGTCGTCAGCCGCTTCCAGCCACTCGTTCCTGAGTACGAAAATTCAAAGCCATTGCCGCACAGGCAATGGCTCTTTTGTCCTGTTTTTCTCACCGGCAACTGAATGATATAATATTGTCAAACCGCCCAGTGCTAGATCCCAGCACAGAGAATGTCCCGATCCTTCCTATCTGCGAGGTACAGAGGTATGACTGTGGCCGAAATGGTCGTCGACGAACAGGCGCGAACCCGCTTCGAAACGGACGGCTACTGGCTCGGCCCGGAGATCTTCAACGCTGCCCAACGCGAAGAATTAGCCTATGCGGTGGACGAAGTCAACGCCGGCCGCTACGAAACCGGCCGCGAACCGATGTCCCGCTTCTGGCACCCTGGCGACGACCCCTACGCCCTCCACAAGGTCGACAACTCGCACTGGTGCAACCCCGTCCTCGCCGACGCCGTCATCAACCCGCGTATCGGCCAGCTCGCCGCCCAGCTCCTCGACACGCCCGCCGTGCGCCTCTGGCACGAACAGATCCTCACGAAGCCGGCCGGCGGTCACGAGTCCGCCAATGTCGCCTGGCATCAGGACTACAACTACTGGCGCAGCAGCGATAGACCGCAGATGCTCACCGCCTGGATCCCGCTGCAGGAGGTCAACCCTGAGATTGGAACCATGTACTTTGTCAAGGGCAGTCACAGATGGGGTTGGCACGAGGAGTATAGCCACTTTGGCCGCTACGACATGACCGAGCAGGAGCGGGTGATCCGCCAGAACATGCCGGAGGAAGCGGAGTACCAGACAGCGCCCGTGCTTTTGGAGGCCGGCCGCGTCAGCTTCCACCACTGCCTCACGCTACACGGCTCCGGGCCCAACCTGGCCCACCGCCAGCATCGCCGCGCCATCGCCATCCACCTCCAGGCCGACGCCTGCCTCTGGCGCAAAACCGGCGACCGCGCCGACAACCACCAGTGCTCCCAGGAAATGCAGCGCCTCGGCAAGAAATACGGCGACAAATTCCAAGGCGCCTACTGGCCGCAGCTGTTCAGTTTCTAGTTCTCAGTTTTTCGTGACGGTCCCCCCACTGGAGACAACTGTGCAAAGGAGGTGAAGAGAACCGCGGACTGATCGCAACACACTCGGCTCAACCAAAATGAGGAGACACGAGATGACTGTCCACAGACGAGTTCGGTTTTTCAGTTGGCTGTCCGTAGTCACTGTCTTCGCGATGATTCTGGCGGGCTGTGGGCCTGCCGTTGCCCCGGCGCCGGCCGAACCTGCCGCTGAGCCGGCCGCCGAAGAAGCCCCCGCCGCCGAGATGTCCGGTCCCGAAGCACCGATGCTGGCTGAGATGGTCGCGGCCGGTACGCTGCCGCCCCTTGAGGAGCGCCTGCCTGCCGATGTGCTGGTACTCGAGCCCGAAGACACGATCGGCCAATATGGCGGTACCTTGCGCGGGCCCCATGCCTGGGATGTTTTCTTCGAACAGGGCCTTCTGCAGCGTCTGCACAATGATCGCGACACATTCATGCCCCAGGTCGCCAAGGGCTGGGACTGGGCCGATGATTTTACCAGCATCACCTTCCACCTGCGCCAGGGGATGAAATGGTCGGACGGCCACCCCTATGGCGCCGATGACATCCTCTTCTGGTGGAACGACATTGTGCAGTCCGAGTACAATGTGCAAGCCTACAACGTGTCGGGCATGAATACCGCGACCGACACTGTGGTGAAGGTCGACGACACCACCGTCCGTTTCGAGTTCGCCGAGCCGCGGCCTTCCTTCCTGCTGGACTCGCGCGGCGGCTGGAGCTACGGATTCTACGGCCTGCCTGCCCACTACTTCAAGCAATTACACCCCGATTACAACGATACGGCCGCAGACAAGGCGCAGGAGGAGTTTGATAAACTGCGCGATGTCCTACACCAGAACCAGTGGATTGTCAAGGACGCCGACGCCCCGACCGTCAATGCCTGGAAGTCGATCGACTACAAAGAGGGGCAGTACGTCCTGTTTGAACGCAATGCCTACTACTTTGGCGTCGACCCCGACGGCAACCAGCTCCCCTACATCGACTACATCGAGGGCCTGGACAAATACGATGGGGACGCCGAACTGCTAAAGGCCAAGACGCTCGCTGGCGAGACCGATATCCTCTTCCGCGTCGTGCGTCCCAGCGACTTCCCCGTCTTCAAAGAGAAGGAGGAGGAACTCGGCCTGCAGATTTCCTTCTTTGACGACGTATTCAACGGCCGCCAGACCTTTATGATCAACCAGAACTATACCGGCGAGGCCGCCATCGTGGAGTTGCTGGAGACAGCTGATTTCCGGCGCGCCCTCTCGCTGGCGTTGGACCGCGAACTGATGAACGAGTCGATTCACCTGGGCCTGGGCCGGCCGGGTCACGGCTTCAGTCCCCCCGGCGTGTTTGACGAAGCGATTGACGGCGCCTACGCCACCCGCGACCCGGACGCCGCCAGCGCGCTGCTCGACGGCATCGGCCTTGACCAGCTCGACTCGGACGGCATGCGCACGATGGCGGACGGCAGCCAACTCACGATCATTCTGATGCTCCGTTCGGGCTGGGGCATCGGCTCCGATGAAACCGCCGAGATCGCCACCGACAACTGGCGTGATATCGGTCTGCGCGTCGTCGCCAAGCCGGTGGAGAGAAAGCTGCATAGCGAGCTGCTCAGTGCCAACGACTGGCAGATCAGGCTCAACCCCAGCACCGGCGGCTGGACCGGCTACTGGCGCTACGGCATGTCTCTGCGTCAATTCGCCCGTGAAGCGTATGACTGGATCCAGTCAGCGACCGAGGAGGAGCGCCGCGGCACGGAGCCGCAGGGCAAGTTGAAGGAACTGGCCGACCTGCAGCAGCTGGCGCTCCAAACGCAGGACAAGGACGAGTCGCAAATGGCTTTCCAACAGTATCGCGAGGTCCTGGCCGATCAACTCTTCCAGATCGGCACGGTCGCCAACTCACCGGCGATCCTGATTCTCAACGCCAAGCTGCGGAACGTGCCCGGCCAGGTCGCGCCCGCCGCCATTTCACAGGGTGAAAGCGAGTACCTGCGCTTCGAGCAGTGGTTCTACGAACAGTAAACAGCGGTTGCCGGTGGCCAGTAGCGGTTTACTGGCCACCGGTCACTCATCACCGGCCACTGCCGTTCAGGGGGAATGATGGGTAGAGCTGTTCTGCGCCGCGGCGTGCAGATGGTGATAACCCTCTGGCTCGTCTCTATACTGGGATTCGTGATCATCCAGTTGCCGCCCGGCGACTTTCTGACGTTGCTGGAATCGCAACTGGAGGAGCAACGCCTGTCGAGTGCACAGATCGAGTCGGCGCTGGCGGGTCTCCGTGACCGCTACGGTCTTGACCAACCGGCATATATCCAGTACCTTCGCTGGATCTCCGGCCTCGTGCGCGGTGACCTGGGCTACTCCATGGCCTTGCGGGCCGATGTAAACGAGCTGCTGAGCGAACGTCTGGTTCTGACTCTGGTGATCTCGTTTACCGCTATGGTATTCAGCCTGGCGCTGGCCGTGCCGATTGGCGTCTACTCGGCGATGAAGCAGTACTCCTGGGCCGACTATCTGTTTACCGTGCTGGGCTTTCTGGGGCTGGCACTGCCCAATATGCTCCTGGCCCTGATTCTGATCTTTCTGGCCGTCACCGTCTTCAACGCTTCTACCATTGGCGGCCTGTTCTCTCCTGAATACATCACAGCCGACTGGTCGCCGGCGAAAGTGCTGGACTTGGCCAAGCACCTGTGGCTGCCGGCCTTTATCGTCGGTTTTTCCAGCACCGCCGGTACAATCCGGGTCGTGCGCGCCCAGATGCTGGATACGCTCGGCGAGCCCTTCATCCAGACCGCGCGCATGAAAGGATTGAGCGAAAATCGCGTCATCACCCGCCACGCGCTGCGCGTTGCCCTCAACCCGGTTGTGAGCGGCGTAGGCCTGAGCCTGCCCGCCCTCTTCAGCGGCGAAACCATCACCGCTCTGGTACTCGGCCTGCCCACAATCGGCCCCCTGCTGTTGAGCGCTATCTTTGCCGAAGACATGTACATGGCCGGCAGCATTCTCGTGATCCTGAGCGGCGCCCTTGTGGTCGGCAACTTTCTGGCCGACCTGACCTTAGCCTGGCTCGACCCTCGCATCCGCCTGGTTGAGCCGTGAAATGCACTTCCTGACACTTAAGACAATCTGCCATGGCGCGGCCTGAACCTGCGAACCCACAAGCCGAACCGGCGGCGACCGCAAAGACGCCGTCCGCTCAGCGGGAGACGGCAGCCTATTCCTATTGGGGTCTGATATGGTGGCGATTCAAGCGCAACCGGATCGGACTCGTAGGCGGGGCTGCCCTGCTCCTGCTCTATGCGCTTGTCCTGCCGGCTGAACTGACCGCGCCCTACTCGCTCAACGAACGCCACAGCGGTTTTCTCGACGTCCCGCCGCAGTTCATCCGCTTCATCTCCCCGGATGGCCGGTTCAGCCTGCGCCCCTTCGTCTATGGGCTGACACAGGAACGCGACCCGGAGACTTTGCGCCGGCTCTATGTGCTGAATACAGAGGAAACCTACCCGGTTCGTTTCCTCGTGCGCGGGGAACGGAGTTGGAAACTGCTGGGACTTACCTCAGACCGCCACCTGCTCGGCGTCGACAGCCCGGGCAAGATCTTCCTGCTGGGGACCGATACGCAAGGCCGCGACCTGTTGTCCCAGCTTCTGTACGGAGGGCGCATCTCTCTTACAGTGGGCCTGGTCGGGGTCGCGCTCAGCCTTGTCCTGGGCAGCATTGTCGGTCTCGTTTCCGGCTATCGGGGCGGAATCGTCGACGACATCATCCAGCGCGGCATCGAGGTGATGATCAGTTTCCCCAGCATTCCCCTGTGGATCGCCCTCTCGGCCGCGATCCCGGCGGATTGGAACTCGATCCAGGTCTTCTTCGCCATCACGGTGATCCTGTCGAGCATCGGCTGGGGCGGGCTGGCCCGTGTCGTGCGCGGCCTGACCCTCTCGCTGCAGAATGAGGACTACGTCAAAGCCGGGCGCATTAACGGCGCCACCACCTGGTGGATCGTTACCCGCCACCTCTTCCCGGGCACGCTCAGCTACATGATCGTCGCCGCTACCTTGGCCATACCCGGCATGATTCTGGGCGAGACCGCGCTCAGCTTCCTCGGTCTCGGCATTCAGCCGCCAATGGTCAGCTGGGGCGTCCTGCTTAAACAGGCCCAGGATATCACCGTTCTGGCGCATAAACTGTGGCTGATTGCGCCCGTATTCTTTTTGGCAATCGCCGTTCTTTCCTTCAACTTTCTCGGCGACGGTCTGCGCGATGCCGCCGACCCCTTCTCGGGCCAGTGATCCGCGCTCGGTTGCCAGGTACTGCGCTGGCGACTGGCCATTGAGGTCTGGTGATGAACGACAGCCGCACCAACAGCTCGAACCATAGCAGTCAGGGCGAACAGCCCCGCCTGGTTCTGGATGTAGAAGATCTCTATGTCTCCTTTGGCGGCTATCGCGGACGCACCCGCGCCGTCAATGGCGTGAGTTTTCAGATCCACCAGGGCGAAATCCTGGGCATCGTCGGCGAATCAGGCTGTGGCAAGAGCGTTACCGCGCTGTCGCTCCTCAAGTTAATCCCGATGCCGCCAGGGCAGATCGATGGCGGCACCGTCTCTCTGCACACGGCCGACAGGACCGTTGATGTGACAGCCCTGGCCCCCGACAGCCGTGAGATCCGCAGCATCCGCGGCCGCCAGATATCCATGATCTTCCAGGAGCCAATGCGCTCCCTGCATCCCATGTTCTCGATTGGCGACCAGATCGTCGAGATTCTGCTGCAACATTTCGACATCAACCGCCGGGAGGCGCTGAACAAGGCTGTTGACCTGCTGGAGCGCGTAGGCTTGCCGGAACCGGCCCTTGTCGTCCACGAATTCCCCCATCGACTAAGCGGAGGCATGCGTCAACGGGTAATGATCGCGATGGCGCTCGCCTGCGAGCCCCAACTGCTGATCGCAGATGAGCCAACCACCGCACTCGATGTCACCATCCAAGCCCAGATCCTGGAGCTGCTGCAAGCGTTGCAGGCGGAAATGGGGCTGGCCGTCATGCTCATCACCCACGACATGGGCGTCGTCGCCGAGATCGCCGACCGCGTGATCGTCATGTACCTGGGCGAGATCGTCGAGGCTGCCAGCGTTGAGCAACTCCTCACCAATCCGCAGCACCCTTATACACAAGGGCTGCTCAAGTCGATTCCAAACTGGACCGACCAGCCCAAAACCCCTCTTCACTCGCTCGCCGGCACCGTGCCGGAACTGCTGGATCTGCCCAGCGGCTGTGTCTTCGTCGAGCGCTGCCCTTTCGCCGATAAGGTGCCGGGGTTGCGCAAACCGTCCCTGATCGAGACCGAGCCTGGCCACTTCGTCAAATGCTGGCTCTACACCGAGGAGTTTGCGCATGCCAGACCTTGACGACACCCTGCTCGAAACCGAAGGTCTGCGCACCCATTTCGCAGTTCGCCGCGGACTGCTGCGTCGCCAGGTAGCAACCGTGCGGGCAGTCGATGGCATCGATCTCGAAATCAAAGGGGGCGAGACCCTGGGACTCGTCGGCGAATCAGGCTGTGGCAAGTCCACCCTGGGACGCACCGTCACCCGCCTGGAACATCCAACCGGCGGAACGGTGGGCTTCCGCGTGGGCGGCGAGATGATCGACATCACCAATCTGTCCCAGAACCACCTGCGACGCCAGGTCCGCCGCCACATGAACATGATATTCCAGGACCCGCTTTCCTCGTTGAACTCACGCATGAGCGTAAAGTCGATCATCGCCGAGCCACTTATCCTGCATCGTGCCGCGCGCGGCAAAGAACTGGAAGACCGTGTAGCCGAACTGCTCATGACCGTAGGCTTGCAGCCTCACCATATGCAGCGCTTTCCCCATGCCTTCAGCGGCGGACAGCGCCAGCGCATCGCCATTGCCCGCGCCCTCGCCTTGCAGCCGCAATTCATCGTCTGCGATGAACCGGTTTCCGCGCTTGACGCATCCGTGCGCGCCCAGATACTGAACCTGCTGATGCAGCTCCAGGAACAGTTCGGGCTGACCTATCTGTTCATCTCCCACGATCTGGCCGTTGTCCGCCATGTCAGCGACCGCATCGCCGTCATGTATCTGGGGCAGATCGTCGAGCGCGGACCGACGGTAGCCATCTGTCAGACCCCGCAACATCCCTATACCGAAGCCCTGCTCTCCGCGATTCCGATGCCTGTCGCCAAGCACAAGAGCAGGCGCAAACGCATTGTCCTGACCGGAGACGTGCCGAATCCCGCCAAGCCGCCGCCAGGCTGCCGCTTCGCACCGCGCTGCCCCTACCGGCAGCAAATCTGCGACGAGGAGATCCCTGCGTTGAGGCCAACACGCCAGGGCCACACCGCCTCCTGTCACTTTGCCGACGAACTCGAGCTAGTCGGCATATGAAGGGCAGGCGCGCAATCGACAACTGCAACCTGTCACGCCATTGCATGAACTGCAGTTCAGTCCACAGTGGCGGCCAGCGCATCACGCTCGATGGAACTTACGCAAGGAGGACAATCCGATGAAATTCGCAGCTGTTATCAGCCCGTTCGACTGGGCCTGGTTCTTCGGGGCGTGGGGCAAACCGGCCGCCTCGATCGTGCTCGACCGTCTGCACTGGGCAGGCGTCCGCAAAATCTACCTGCGCGTGCGCCAGTGTCAATGCTACTACCCCAGCAAGGCGGACATGCCGGGTATCCATTTCTGGACACCGCAAAACTGCGTGGCCGAGGGATCCTGGGGCACGAAAGGGCATGAATGGCAGTGGTGGCCGCAGGCCTACGACTTCAGGACCTACGATGCGCCGCGGCTGTTTATCGACCGCGCCCACGAGTTAGGCATGGAAGCCTATGCCTGGTTGGAGCAGGCCGAGGCCCATGGCCACGGCTGGGAATCGCGCTTCTCACGCGAACACCCCGAACTGCTGACCCGCAACCGCGACGGCCAGATCGTGAACGGCAATCTCTCCTTCGCCTATCCCGAGGCAATTGAATTCCGGCTGGCAATTCTGCGCGAGATGCTGGAATATCGCTTCGACGGCATCGCCATCGACTTCCAGAAGGGCGGCGACCACCGCGCCCCCCGCGTAGACGCCGACGGCACATACTTTGCCCACTACGACCCGCCCATTATCGAAGCCTTCCAGGGCGAGACCGGCCGCGACCCGTTCACCATTCCCAATAGCGACCCTGAATGGCTCCGATTTCGGTCAAACTATGTTACCGAATTCTTGCGGCAGGCGCGCAAGCTGCAAAAATGGCTGCAGCCTGAGCAGGATTTCGGCGTCATGGGCATCCCCAAAGGAAAACCCATGCCGGCAAAAGTCGTCCGCTCTTCAACCGATCACAGCAGTGCGTCCGCAGCGACCGCGCCCGCCGCCGGTCCTCTCGAAGGAAACCTGGAAGATCACGATACCTGGACCAGCGAGGGCCTGATCGATTTCCTGGTGACCACTCCCCTGGCGCAGCAGACAACGCCCTATGACCCTGACGTCTACCGTTCCATCATCCGCGGGGCCAAAGGCCATCTGCAGGGTCCATGCCGGCTGGGCCTTTGGCAACTGGCGTGGGGCGCATCCTCCGCGCGCGTGCAGGAAATGGTCCACGCGGCAGCCGAGGTCGCCGCCGATGAAGGTGTCGAGGAGGTCGTCTTCTTCCAGGCCATCAGTTTCGAGGACGCTCGCTGGAGCAAGAGTGAAGTCACCTGGAACGCCCTGCGCAACGCCATCGCCGACGTAAGCGGCCGGCCGCAAGACAGAGTGGCCCCGCCTGAACCCTGGCTCCTGCGCTGATGGGCGCGCCCGCCGAATGCCTGCTGCACTCCGCAGCGCACTGAGTAACAGGACAATACGCTATAACTCTGAACGCTCGCTAAGCAACAACCCTAAGTAACAACCCTAAGCAACAACCATCGCTTGGAAGGAGATCACGAAATGTCCGACGAAAAACTCTATCACGAACACCTGCATGGCCCGTGGCACGAAAAATGGGGCATTTGGCACAGCGACCCCGAGGTGAGACAGGGCGGTGACATGGAACGCCGCACCATGCGGCAGACCACCTATGAATACCTGTGGCCCTTTGAATACCCCAACTTCACCATTCGTTCCTCCTGGTGGGGCGAAAGGCACGGCCGTGAACTCGATCTGCCGCCGGCGGGCTACATCACCGTCGTCGAAGAGCAGCCGATCGTGGCCGTTACCGTAATCGGCAGCGCCTGTTCCCCGCCGGGCTGGATTATGATAGAGGGTGAACGAACTGAAGATGCCGAGCAGGCCTCGGCCGACATTCCCGTGCGTATGCGCGCCGAAAACCTGTGGGGCACGCACATGCGCTGGGATGTCAAGGGCGCGATGCGCGAAGTGGGGCTGGATCCGGCCGACTTCTGGATGTCAGGCATGAGCAGCGCCCATTTCCACATCCCCCGCTGCGGCAAGGTCACCATTTCCGGCGGCAGCCAAGTCCCGGGAACGCCCCACGATCAGGGCGCCGACGATGCCCATTACACCTTCCGCATCATTCGCATCACAGTGGACGAGAACACGTAAGACCAGTACGCAGCACCCCGCTCACGGCCAATACGTCTCCCCCGGCGCACGCGCAAAAACCGGTGCTTTCCCCACCGCCTGTACCGCCGCGCTATCCACATCCAGGCCGACAACCACCAATGCGCCCAGGAAATGCAGCGCCTCGGCAAAAATTTCGGCGACAAATTCCAAGGCGCCTTCTGGCCCGAACTCTTCAGCTTCTAACCTTCACATCCCCCGCCGCCCCGAACCACTTCTAACTACCCTTCGCCATCCAATACTTGAATGATCCACCCCGCAAGACAGGTGTCACTAAAAACTGAAAACTGAAAACTAGAAACTGCAGTTACGGCTGATAACTCTGCGGCGGCGTGCGCTGCAGCACAAGCGCTTCGGCGGAGATGAGCATCGCCGCGCCGCTCGCCGCCTGTTCCAACGCCGCCTTCACCACCAGCGTCGGGTCCACCACGCCCGCCTCCATCATATCGCGCACGCATCCCTGCCCGACCTCATAGCCGTACCCCGGCCCCCGCTCGCGGCAAGCGTTAACAACCAGCGGTGGATGAGCATCCGAATTGGCCGCAATCGTACCCGCCGGCTCCTCCAACGCCCGCGCCAGCGCCCGCATCGCCATCGCCTCCTCCGAATGACCCGTCGCCGCCGCCTCCACCGCCGGGACCGCCGCCAGATAAGCCGCGCCCCCGCCCGGCACGACGCCGCCCTCCAGCCCCACCTGCACAACCTTCACCGCATGCGCCGCCCTTTCCACCAGCGCATTGCGCTCGCTCTCCGTATACGCACCCACGCGCAGCTCACCGATCCCGCCCTGCAGCCGACCGATGCGCTCACGCAGCAACTCTCTCTCCTCCCGCTCTTCCACCAGCGCCAGCCGGCTCTGCAGCGCGTCGATATGCGCATCCACCGCCTGCACATCCCCGCCGCCGCCGATCAACGACACATACTCCCCCGTCGCCACCAGCCGCTCGGCCCGCCCAAGGTCATCGGCCGTAAGGTCCTGCGGCCCCATGCCGGCCACGTCCGTGATAAAACTGGCGCCCGTAAGCAGCGCAAAATCGCGCATCATATCCCTACGCAGGTCCTCGAACGGCTTGATCGTAGCCGCGTAAGTTGTAATCGGGCCGCGCGCGTTACTGACGACCAGCGCATCGATCGCCTTCTCCCACATATTCTTGCAGATGATGAAAAGCTTATCCCCACCCGCCTGCCTCACCAGCTCCAGCAAATGCAGCACATGGCCCGGCTCCTCGAAATGGAAATCGGCCACCACCACATGCGGTTCGTCCAGCGCCGCGATGTGTCGGAAACGGTCGCTCAGCAGAAAACGCGACACATACTCGCCGGGGAAGCGCGACCCCTCGCGAAAGCCGTACTCGTGGCCAAGCCCGTAGCCAGGCTGGATCAGGATGTTCCCATACGGCCCCAATATGTCGATCATCTCCCCCAACAGCTGTGCGACCTGGGGGTCATCGACAACCGATTTGGCCAGGCCCGCCACATGCTCCGGCTCCGTCAGCGGGATCGACATCTCGTCCAGCGCGCCAACCGCCGCCGCCGCGCCCTTCTCAAGCCCGCGCTGCAACAGGACCGGATCCGCGCCACCCGCGATCAGACGGTGCAGTTCACGCGCAATGCCCCGCGCCAGCACCGCCGCCGTCACACTTCCATCGCCGAACCGCTCGCGCATATGCCACACAATGTGCCTCATCATCATCGCGCCCGCGTTCTCCACGCGGTCCGGCAAATCCGTAAAGCGCCGCGCGATCGTCGCGCCGTCGTCCAGCGGCTCAAATCCCGACGTGTTCACCCGCTGGCTCACGATATTTCCGCCCAGCGGGCCCAGCGTCAACGACAACAGCCGCGCCAGCGTGTCGAACCCGCGCCGCATCGGCTCGCGGCACTCCGCCCCGAACACAACAGTCGGCACCCTATACGTTTGCGCGGCAGAGCCGCCCGCAGAGGACCGCGAACGTGTCGACATGGCTCAGCCCTTCAGGGCGCCGAGCGTGATGCCGCTGACAAAAAAGCGTTGCAAAAAGGGGTATACAATCAGAATGGGGACAACCGTCACCAGCGTCTGCGCCGCCCGCAGCGAGCGGTCCGAGAACATGTCGAAATCCTCAGGGTTGCGCATGAACTCGTTCATGTCCATCTTCACAACCACCGTGCGCAAAAACGTCTGCAAGGGGATCAAATCCCGGTCCGCAATCAAAATCATGCCGTCGAACCACGCGTTCCAATGACCGACCGCGCCGAACAGCGTCAGCGTCGCCAGCGCCGGAATCGAGATCGGCAGATAGACGTGCAGCAGGATCTGCCAGTACGTGGCCCCGTCGATAATCGAGGCCTCCTCCAGCTCCTTCGGCACCCGCCGGAAGAAGTTCATCATCAGAATCACGTTCCACAGCGGCAGCGCCTGCGGGACGATCAACGCCCAAACCGTGTTCAACATGCCCAGCTTGCGAATCACCAGGAACCACGGAATCAGCCCGCCGTTAAACAGATAAGCGAACACCACCGAGCCCATGATGATGTTCCGAAATGGCATCTCATCCTTGCCCTTCGACAGCGGGAACGAGATCAGGACGATCAGGGTCATCTGCAGCGTCGTTCCAATCACAGTCCGTATCACCGAAATCCAGAAGGCGTTCAAAAAGACGCCCGCCTCCAGCACCTTCTCATACGTGATCGCCGTCGGACGCACCGGCCACAGCGTCACCAACCCGCCCGTCGCCGCCGCCCGGTCGCTGAACGAAAGCGCCAGCAAATGAATCAAAGGTATAATACAAGACAGCCCCAGCAGCAGCAGGAAAAGATAATTAAAGACATCAAACGTTCTTGACCAGATGCCCCTGTATTCGGACCTGTTCATCGCGGTTCCCTATCTAACCACTGACCACTGACCACTGATCACTGCCTTTCTCTAGTAAAGCTGATAGTCGGTGAAGCGGGCGATCAGCCGCAAGCTGATCACAATCAAAATCAGCCCCAGCACCGAACGCACCAGGCCCACCGCCGTCGCCAGACTGAAACGCGCGCCCAGCAAACCCTCGCGGTAGATCCACGTGTCCAGAATATCGCCCGTCGAATAGACCGCCGGGTTATAGAGGTTCAGCACCTGGTCGAAACCGGCCGCATTAAAGAGCAACCCGAAGTCCAGGCACAGCACCAGCAGCAGCGTCGGCAAAATGCCCGGCAGAATGATATACAGCACGCGCTGGAACCGCCCCGCCCCGTCAATAGCCGCCGCCTCCAACAGCTGCGGGTCGATACTCGTCAGTGCCGCCAAATACAGAATCGTCGCCCACCCCACCTGCTGCCACAAATGGCTCAAGACCAGAGCCGGCACAAAAGTCCGGTTGTTGCCCAAAAAGATGATCGGCTGCTCCACCCCCCACAGCTGCAGCAACTGGTTCACCACACCGCTTGAGCCCAGCATCTCCAGCATGATCCCGCCCAGCACAATCCACGACAAAAAGTAAGGCAGATACACCAGGCTCTGCACGCTCCGCTTGTAGAACAGCTTCCGCACCTCGTTCAGCAGCAGCGCCAGAATTACCGCGCAGAACTGCAGCGTCACAATCTTCGAGGTCGCGATCACGATCGTATTGCGAAAAATCTTCCAGAAAGAGGGGTTTTCCAGCATCAACTGAAACTGCTTCAACCCCACCCACGGCGACTTGTCAAAGCCCAGCGCCGGCTTGTACTCCTGGAACGCGATCCGGATCCCGTACATCGGGTAATAGCTCAACAGCACCAAATGGATCAACGCCGGGATCACCATCACGTACAGCGGCCACAACCGCGGCAGATAGCGAACAAACCTCGAGGCCTGTTCCTTCAGATCATCTACAACCGGAGACAATGCTTGCATAATAAAAAAAGTGGATAGCAGGCATCTCCCCACTATCCACTATCACTATCCACTCACCACTATTTTGCCGCCCACCACTCGTTAATCTCAGCCACGACCTCCTCGCCGCCCTGCGCAAGCCACGTCGTCACATACTCGTCGAACGCGTCCACGGGGATCTGGCCGGTGATGATCGCGAAGTACGTCTCATCCGTCAGCGTCTGCAGCTGCGTCCACTTCTCTTTCTGCAGCTCCGTCGGCGCCGCGTTCCATTCGTTGCGAATCGTGTCCTCAAGCGAATGCTCCGCCAGGAACAGCCAGCCCTCGTCCTGCATCGTCTGCAGACCCGTCGGGTCGTCCAGCAGCAGCTCCATCATCGCGTCCCACTCGCCGCGCGGCACCGTCTCCTTATAGTTCAGCTTCCACTGAATATTGTTCATGTTCGAGGTCGGGCTGATGTTGGCGCCACCGCGCGTATTGATGATGCCGTACCCATGCGTGCCGCCCGACTGAGGCACAACCCTGTCCTCACCCTCGACCCAATCATAGTTGTGCCCTTCAAAACCGTGATAGCGCCGCTGCGGGCTCAACACGATCTCCGCCTCGAAGTTCGCCTGCTTCAGGATCTTGTCGATGTTTTCGGAACCCTTGCGGAACGGGAACACGCCTGTGCGCAGCGGGCTGAAATAGTTCTTGCCCTTGCGCACCGGCCCTGCCGGCACGTCGAACCAGTCCCAGGTTGCCTCAGGGTCGTTCGCCATGCTGCCAATCGCCCCGGCCACCACACCGCCCCAGGGATGCGTGTAGTTCATGCCCACGCGGTTGCCCTCGACCTCGGTGCGGTTCTCCTGGTAGCCCTTCGTGAAAAAGTCGGGGCTCAGAATCTTCTTCTCGTACCAGCGGCGCACTAGAGTCAAAGCGTCCTTCATCGCCGGATCGATGCCGTCGAACTTCAGACCGCCCTGCCCGTCCTTCGTGAACGTGCTCACGCTCGTATACCACGAAGGCAGCACGCCAAAGCCGCCGAAGACCGGTCCCAGGCCGCCGTACCAGCTCTGCAGATCACGCGACGCCATCACGCCGACCGTCGAGCCGGGCGGGCCCGCGCCCAAATCGTTCGTGACGAAAGCCTCCGCCACCGCCTCCATCTCCTCCAGCGTCGTCGGCACATCCATGCCCACCTTGTCCAGCCAGTCCGTGCGGATGAAAAGAATCTGCTCATCCTGGCCCGCCTGGGCAATGCTCGGGAACGCCATCTTACGGCCGTCCACCTCCGCGTAGGCCCACAGCTGATGATCGCCCCACTCCTGCGACTCTTTGACCCACTTCGGGTGCGCAGTCGCCTCGTAGACATCCGTAATGTCCGCCACCAGGTCGCCCGCCACCATGTCCTGGAACATCGCCAGCCCGATTCCCGGCATCAGCTCCGGAATATCGCCGGCCGCCATCGCCAGGTTCATCTTCTGGTCGCGTTCCTCGCCCTGCACATACGTCCAAGGGATATCGTACTCGATGCCGAACAGCGCCTTGATATAGCGCAGGCTGATATTGTCGTAAATATCGTCGTCGCCCTGGAAGCGCGTATCCGCGTCCGTCCGTGTAAAAGAAGAGATCGTCACCGGCGGATTCAGCGGCATCCCATCCGGCACGTCCGGCAGCTCCGTCGTCCAGCCTTTCGCATGGTCCGGCGACCCCGGCATCAGCCCCAGCGGCGTCAGGATCTCCTCCGCCGTCATCGACACCATCGGCGCCGACTCAGCCACCGCCTCCTCCGCCGGCGCAGGTTCCGACGCACAGCCGGCCAGCAGCACCCCGCCGCCAACAACAGCCGCCCCCTTCATAAATTCACGACGTGAAACTGAAGATTTCGCCATAGTGCATTCCTCCCTCGGCGCAATGCCGCTATCTCTTCTGTATAAAACTGTACTGTATCAATCTATCGCGCTGGTCAATTAAAGTGGACAAAACAGTGAGGCAACTACCCCGCGACTATAGCACGCCTCCCCACCACTGTCAAACACGTTTCGCCCGGAGCATGCAGCCCAATACCGGGATAGACTTTCGCGTACCCCAGGCAACGACTTAGCCAAGTCCAGTCCTCACATCCATCCTCAACTGATTGCCCAGTCGCTGACGACTGACCACTAACCACTGATCACTGCATTTGGGCGGTCGGCCCTTCGGCCCTCCCTTGTGCAGGGGCTGCGCCCCCGCAACGCCCCGCCCTTGCTCGCCACCGTGCTCAATCTTCCCCAGCAACGTGTCTAGCCAACAGTATTCCCCCCCAAACGGTCCGGTAGGGGCAGGCCTTGTGCCTGCCCTGTTCCTCTCCCAAAGCCGGCAACCAACTTTAACCATCGCCGACACGAATTCCCCTCCAGACGATTTCGACCCCAATCGTAGACTGCACCCTCCCCTGGCTCTTCACAAAACAACCTGAGGACAGTCTCGGCCATCGCCCGAAAAACTGCGTGCACAAAAAAGTGGGTAGCGGGTGCATCCCCACTACCCACTGGGCAACCTCAGTTCTTACCACTGATCACCAACCACTGACCACCGACCACTGCAGTTCTGACTACTGCTTGTTCGCCCACCACTCGTTGATCTCAGCCAAAATCTCATCCCCACCCTGCGCCTTCCACGTCGTCACATACTCGTCGAACGCGTCCACGGGGACCTGGCCCGTGATGATCCCGAAATAGGTCTCATCCGTCAGCTTTTGCAGCCCGCTCCACTTCTCCCTCTGCAGTTCGGTCGGCGCCGGGGTCCACTCGTTGGGGATTGTGTCCGCCAGCGAATGCTCCGCCAGAAACAGCCAGCCCTCGTTCTGCATCGTCTGCAGACCCGTCGGGTCGTCCAACTTAAGCTCCATCATCGCGTCCCAATCCTCGCGCGGCACCGTCTCCTTGTAGTTCAACTCCCACAGGATACGCCTCATATTAGACGTCGGGCTGATATTGGTGCCGCCGCGGGTCCTGATAAGCCCGTATCCGTGCGTGCCGCCCGAGAGCGCCTCAACCCTGTCCTCCCCTTCGACCCACTGGTAGTTGTGGCCTTCAAATCCGTGATAGCGCAGTTCCGGACTGAGCACGAGCTCGGCCTCGTGATTCGCCTGCTTCAACACCTTGTCCACGTGTTCAAAGCCCTTACGGAAGGGGAAGACCGATTGCAGCAGCGGCCTGTAGAAATTCTTGCCCTTGCGCACCGGGCCTGCCGGCACATCGATCCAGATCCAGCGAGCCTCAGGGTCGTTGGCCATGCTGCCCATTCCCCCGCCGACCACACCGCCCCAGGGATGCGTGTAGTTCATGCCCACGCGATTGCCCTCGATCTCGGTGCGGTTCTCCTGGTAACCCTTCGTGAAGAAGTCGGGACTCAGGATCCTCTTCTCGTACCAGCGGCGCACTAACGTCAAAGCGTCCTTCATCGCCGGATCGATGCCGTCAAATTTCAGACCGCCCTGCCCATCCTTGGTGAAAGTACTTACCTCGGTGTACCAGGAGGGCAGCACGCCAAATCCGCCGAAGACCGGCCCCAGGCCGCCGTACCAGCTCTGCAGGTCGCGCGACGCCATCACACCAACCGTCGAGCCGGGCGGGCCCGCGCCCAGATCGTTCGTGACGAAAGCCTCCGCCACCGCCTCCATCTCCTCCAGCGTCGTCGGCGCATCCATGCCCACCTTCTCCAGCCAGTCTTCGCGGATGAAGAGGATCTGCTCATTTTGGCCGGCCTGGGCAACCCTCGGGAACGCCAACTTGCGGCCGTCCACCTCGGCAAAGGACCACAACTGGTTATCGCCCCATGCCAGCGACTCTATGACCCACTTCGGGTGCGCCGTCGCTTCGTAGACATCGGTAATGTCGGCCACCAGGTCGCCCGCTACCATGTCCTGGAATATCGACAGCCCGATTCCCGGCATAAATTCTGGAATATCCCCGGCCGCCAGCGCCAGGTTCATCTTCTGGTCGAGCTCTTCGCCTCGCACGTAGGTCCAGGGAATCTCATAATCGATCCCGAAGAGCGCCCTGTGATAGCGCAGACTGATATTGTCATAAATGTCATCGTCGCCCTGGAAGCGTGTATCCGCGTCCGTGCGTGTAAACGAAGTAACCGTCACCGGCGGATTCAGCGGCATCCCCTCGGGCGGGTCCGGCAGCGCCGTCGTCCAGCCTTTCGCATGGTCCGGCGAGCCCGGCATCAGCCCCAGCGGCGTCAGAATCTCCTCCGCCGTCATCGCCACCATCGGCGCCGACTCAGCCACCGCCTCCGGCGCAGCCGGTTCAGTCGCACAGCCGGCCAGCAGCACCCCGCCGCCAACAACAGCCGCCCCCTTCATAAACTCACGACGTGAAACCGAAGATTTCGCCATAGTGCATTCCTCCCTCGGCGCAAAGCCGCTATCTCTTCTGAATTTAACTGTACTCTATCAAACGATCGCGCTGGTCAATTAAAGTGGACAAAACAATGAGGCAACTACCGCGCGACCATAGCACGCCTCCCCACCACTGTCAAACACGATTTTGGGAATGCGTTTCCGGGAACTCTGTCCGAAGCCTGACAGCGCATACAGTCAGCAAATCAGGTACTGTCTTCCGTAGACGCCAAGGTGTCGCTCGGACCGCTGGGAAGTATGCGAGCGCATTTTCTCGCGAAGAGTACTTCCGGGCGGTGGTCGGATGAATTGCAACTGGGGCCGTGCGTGGATGAAGTGATTTACTTCTAGCTTCTGCATTACCTCTTTTGGTGAAATACCCGGTCGGACTCGGTCAGCAGTTTGTGCAGAACGTCTCTGTTTACCTTCTGGGCTGGATCGTTTCCTCCGTTGTCATCCCGTTGATCATAGTGCCCATTGTAGAAACTCACCCTAACTTCGGCCCCCTCCTTCCTACATCTGTCCAACAATTCAGGTATCAGCAACGACTCCAGTTCGTCAGAAAGGTTCTCCAATGACCAGTGAACCATAGCCGCCGGGTCTTTCCATATAGGAACTTCCTCGGTAGACCCGAAATTGGCAAATATTGTTCCAACGCCTGTTATCCCTAACCGGAACAGCCACGGTTTTGTCTGTGTCTGCGTAAATCCCAATTCAGTCAAAACGATGGCATTTGCGTATACTCTGCGGCGAGCATTAATGAACATGGGTTGAGCAAATTTGTCATGCGTCCAGGGACGAAATGGCAACCGAGACGGATCGGAGGGCCTGCGGCGATCCATTCTCTCGAGATAAGAGTTCACTTGCTTCCCATTCTCTTCATCACGCTGGCGTTTTTGCTCTGCTTTAATTTGGCATGAGCGGCATGGTGTGACATCAACATTAAGAGTCGCGTCCGCAATGACCGAATTCTCTAGGGTATTCAAACTGTCCCAAGTAGGCTGGATCAGAAATACAGGTAATCCCGATTCAAGGTAGCGGTTGCGAGTGTCTGGTTCCAGGTCATGTGTAACCACGATCTCCAAGACGATCGGGTTCCTGTCTTCTCTATAGAGCACGATATCGGAACGTGTGCCCTCAACGACGGAACTCTCCGCTCTAATCTCGGAAACCACCGGGGCGATGTTATAGGAAACGCTCTCACCGCACTCTAGGCAAGGATATCCTAGCCTATATTCTTCGTTGCTGTTTCTGGCACTGTCAAGGCTTTGAATGATCAGTGACTGGGCCGTTTCGTGGAGGGCCGTATCAGGGTCAGAACAAGCAATGGAAAGCTTATGAGCAAAATGGGGTTGCCGAACCTTTCCCCTCTTAGCCACCATCGGCTTCCCACAAACCAAACACTGGTGCGACTGGCCACTTCGAGACTCGTTGATGTTAACGACTTGACCATCCGAATCAAGTGCGTAGGGATAGCGAATGACAGATCTGTTGGCCATGATCGTGATTTCGTTAGCGGTTTTCCAAAGTCTGGGACGCGAAAAAGGGTCATAGAACTCATACCTGCCCACAGTTCGCCAAGTGCCCGCTCCCAACTGTAGGTCAAGGTTGGCTTCTAAAAGGTCGCCCTATATATGGTCGGGGTAAGCGAGACGTGACTCTCCAAAGGTGGTGCCAGGTGGTAAGCACGCACCTGCTTCCTGAAATCATATAGCCTGAAAATCCGAAATACATCAGGCCGCTGGCTAGAAACCTGCAACTCGTTTCTTGTGATATAGAAGGGCGTCGTCGCAGAGCCGTTAGTCGTCTTCACCTCCAACCACAGCTCTTGTTCCGCTTTATCCCCCTTCCCGCTAAACGAAAGAATGTCGAATCCGTAGCCATCGCCGTCATCCCTTGCGACCCAGCGAACGCATTCGGACAGATCCTTGCGGCCCAGTGAATGGAGACGGCGTCTTTCATGTTCGTAAACGAGCGATTCACCCGCCTTTCCAAGATTCCTGTTCCGGGCGTCCCTCTCGGCTGGGTTTTCGAACCTGCGGACGATGCGTTCGATTTCCTCAGGAATCCCCTGCTCTTGGCCCCCGCGTTGAGGAGGCGCTTTGTCGACCACGATACCCTCTCCGACCCTATACTCCGCAGAACTATCTCTTAGCATTCCAACTTCGCCAGTCAGTAGTTTATAGAGTTCAGGCCTTTCGTTCACATGGGCTTCAACGGCCTCAAACAGTGCGCTCTGAAAGTTCCCTCGAGGCCTGTATCCGACTATGTGGGGAAGGCCAAGAATTTCCATGACCGCACTGATGTTACAGTGTTTGAACTCGATCGACCCATGAGACCGCCCGGTGATCTCTATCAATGCGCGTCTGTGCTCGGCCTTGTTAAAGGGCTGCCCCATTTGCTCAAGTTCAAGCATGACAAAGTAGTCTCTCACGATCGCTTCATTTTCACTTTCAGACCAAGTCTTCGCCATAATAAATGAAGTCCTACAGTTCCCGATACTCCCCTTGAAACACCTCTTTGACGTGCCAACTTGTGAAGTCTTCGTTAGGATAGTAGATCTGCCGCTGCGGAAAGTTGAGCTTCTCACCGTGAAACCGCATCAGCCACTCATCAAATCCCGCGGTACCGTGGGCGTCGTCGGACACGAAAATCTTCAGTTCGTTGGACAGTGTGAAGGCACCCCGATCGAATAACTTGTGGTGAAGCGAACAGAGGGCCAAGCCGTTTACTTCCACGTCAGGGCCTCCGGCCTGGTGCCATTTAATGTGTGCGGCCTCCAGAGCGACGGGCTGTTGCCCTAGTCTTACGTCAAAGCCGCATACGGCACAGCGATACTCGTAGGCTTTCAGGATATTGGCCCGGAACTTCGGGTCGCGCCTCCGGCGGATAACGCCTTTGGCAGTCAACTCGATTCCGGCACTCTGCAAAATGTCTTCATGCCACGTGTCAGGGAAGTGCCCGTCCAACAATCCCTGAATAACCTCGATTGCCAGCCGGGAGTCCGCCTGAAGTCGGCTAGCGATTTCCTCGGTAAATCCTCCATGCACATTGTTGTCGATCAGGTCGGTCTTCCATGCGTCCCCACTTGCTGTTAGGCGAATCTTCTCGGCATCGGAAACCTCCCAGATCCCGTCGGTCTGGAGTCGCCAAAACGGGTACTGCGTTCCCTGGCCCGTCCGCCTGGGGCCGTACTCGCCCAATAGCTCACCAAGTTTAGTGTCGATCTCGAAGTAAGGCAGCAGACGTCCCTTACCACGCAGCAATTCTCCGATGGCAAGGATGACCAGCAGGGGCTTGTGCGGCGCCCTCGCCCCGTCCTTTCTCCACAAATTAAGCGTTCTGAATTTCTCTAGAATTGATTCTCTGTCCACCGAGGTTCTCGAAGGGTTCACGAGGACACAACATTTCAGAATGCCTCGCGATTGAGATATGAGAAATATCTAATGTCGGGGGAGGGTATAGCTTCTGAGCCCAACGCTAAGGTTCAAGCAATTGGGACATCAGATGGAGTTCATTGGGACAGGGTCCTTCCGAAACGAAACAGACCCGGAGAAAGTATACTCCAATAGGTTTGTATTGCCTATGATATTGTAATAATATGATGCACCTTTGGGTGGGGTTGAAATTTACTTAAAGGGAGAGCGTGGCCCTAGGATGGTTCCCGCCACTGAAGTCCGGAAATTGCCAAGCATTCTGCAAGTTATGCTGTTCACTCAAAATGAAGGTGTTTCCCAATGATAGATGATGCTGCACAGAACCGTTTCGATTTCGGTGACGCCCACTCTGCTGCAGAGCAGGGCCTTAAAGTCGTTTCGGCCCAGTTCAAAGGAGTCGAGCCGTTCAGCTGGAACCTTTTCGATGGATTCGAAAGGATGCGCGTTCTCACCTACTCAGCCAGCGCGCCGATGATCGTAAAGATGCTAGACAGACATTCTTTCGAATACTTCGAGTGCGTTTTCGGGTACGAAGGGGGTCTGCGAAGGGTCGCCGAAATTGTTGCGTTTCAGCAGTTCCTGGTCAATCAGGTGAGGGACTGTGCCCTTCAGTTAGAAAATGAACGGCAACGGGTCATATTTGAAAGAATCCAAGCTGGCAGTGCCCGATTCTACGTTGTGAAAGACAACATCGCCCATGCGAAGCTATACCTTCTCGAGGCCGATGGAGGCGAGCGTCGCAGAGCGATAGTGGGATCCGCCAATCTTTCGGAGCGGGCCTTCGGCGGCAAGCAGCCTGAAACGTTGGTCGTCTTCGACAACGACGCCAGAGCGTGGGAACACTACTCGCGCGAGTACGACTCCGTCAGGGAGACCGCCTCAGACAGACTCGACATGCCCTTAGACCTGCGAGATGCCGAGATAGAGTTTACAGATACCCCTGTTATGAAAGATCCAGGCCCAACGGTTTTTCAAGCTCCTCATGTAGAGGAGCTAACACTGCCCCAGGTCGTTCATAAAGTAGAGGAACTTGCTGTCCCAGTCGACCGAGTTGTAACACCACAAGTCTCCCGAGAGAACGGCAGATATGTAATTAAGCCCTCCGTGAAGGCGGAAATCAAGAAGTTGCGTTGGCAGAAGAACCAGCTGCAGAGTGAAGAGAACAAACCCACCAGTCTAACAATCCACCAAGAGTCCAGACATGTCTCTCTAACAGGAGTGCATATCCCGCTAGAGACAGACGGTGAGGGTTTGAGGAAAAGCTCCGAAGCCATAGTCGAATACTTCAACAACTATGAACAGGGCTTCGTGGGAGACGTGTATAGACTGCAGCGAGACTATTTCACTTTCATGTCCTGGCTCTACATCTCGCCGTTTATCTGTGATCTTCGGACACGCGCCGTCGTAGGTGGGGGTAACATTTTCCACTATCCCTTATTCGCAATCATCTACGGCAAGGCAAACTGCGGCAAAACAAGCCTGGTGGATACGCTAATTGCCAGCATGTTCGGGCACCCGAGTACCGTACAGAAAGATAGCTTCACCCGCAGAACCCTACGAGGTCTTCAACAGAACTACAAGCGCTTCCCGGTGATCTTCGACGATATCACCCGCAGACGATTCACCGACCACGGCCTGGACATCGTGAAGGATGAGGGCATGCCACCTGTCAACGAGCACCCGTGTTTCGTAATCTCCATGAACGCCGAGCCCCAATCATTTCAAGATGAGGTCGTGAAACGCTGCCTCATGATCTACACCAACACATCTATCCCTACCCACAAGCACTCTCTGGCAGATCGATTACACGCCAGCGTAGAGGACATCCGAAACAGACTGACAACCGACTTATACAGGCACTACCTTGGCGCCGTCATGGACAAACTAGACGGCACCCCGGAGCCACGCGATATCCTGAAGATGTCATCCGAAGTCATCTGCAACATCTTGGATCAGAAAGTCGCAGGACAACTGCCAGATTGGTGCCAACCCGTATCCTGGAATCAGTATGCCGACCGCCGCTACGAGCGTCCCGCGAGGAGACTGGCAGCGCTCCTTGCGCCTGAAAACTATCAGAGGAAAGTAGGCGAAGGGGACCAAGGGTGGACAATTCAAGCTGACACTGTCGTCGTCTGGGAAAAGGCGGACGCCTTCGGGCGCACGTCAACAAAAGGGGAGATTCCCGACTTCCTATACGACGACACCTCCAGCGTCGGCGATACATTTGTTCTCTGGCGCGACCAAACAGAGGAGTTTCTGGGAAGAAAAATAGTCCCGCCGGGCTTTAGGTGGCCATGGGCTAGATGAACTGATCTTAGGCTAACTAATGTGGATCCCATTTCAAACCACGAACTTTCGCAATGACTCCGAAATTGAAGCTAAGGAGTCTCATCTGCATTCTTTAAACACACAAGCTCTTGGTCTCATTTGGGATCTACATTAGTTCCACTACTTTTACAACTATCAGACACCCTCAAATAAGCAAGTCGGACTCCCGGAGCATCTGCTGCATCTATCTGGGAGTACCCTACCTTTCCAATTGCGTGGATTAAAGCTCGATGTCCGGCATCAAATTTCACCGTCCAACACCACCTCCTACAACAAGGTAAGGCAGGCGGCCGTTTAGTTGGGCGCCTGCAATCGCAAAGCACGTAAGACCGGCCTTCAATGCCCATTTGAGGAAGGTGGTCCAGGCCGGCGCATTAACAGACTTTGTGGTCAGCGACTACAAAATCATAATATTCGAGGAGACGCGCTATGTACCACACCGGGGAAACTATCAAAGACACCCTTGACCAAATACTCCAGCACGAACTGGTGTTGCCTGCGATCCAGCGTGAGTTTGTCTGGCGGCCTGAGCAGATTTGCCGGTTTTTTGACAGTCTGATGCAAGGATACCCGTTCGGCACATTTCTCTATTGGCGGGTCAATCCCGAAAACAGCGGCAATTTCAATTTTTTCGGATTTGTTCGCGACTACCACCAACGCGACAACCCCCACTGCCCACCTCTGCGTCAGATGCCGAACCGCCAACTGACTGCAGTGCTCGATGGTCAACAACGTCTGACTGCCCTTAACGTCGGTCTCTACGGGAGTATGTCAATCAAGCTACCATATAAGCATTGGAAAAGCCATGATGCATTCCCTGAGCGGAAGCTTTATCTGGACCTTCTCTGGCGACCCAATGAAGACGATGATGAAGAAGGTGAAAAAGACGATGAAGAAGGGCTGAAGTATCGGTTCAGTTTTTTGACCGACAAGGAACTGTGTGAGAGCAAGGAGGAAGAGTGCTGGTATCCGGTAGGAGAGATACTCCATTTGGAGGACGCAGGGCCTGCCATGAATCAGTGGCTCAACGAACGACTGCCGCAGGAGCAAGTAACACCTGCTTTTGTTACGCTTTTTGAACTTTACCAAGTCGTCCACACTAAGCTTTTGATAGCCTATTATCAGGAGACGGGGCAGGAGTTGGACAAGGCGTTGCAAATTTTCATTCGTATGAATGCTGGAGGCACACCTCTTTCTTATTCCGACCTGCTTCTATCGATCGCGGTGGCGCAGTGGCAAGATCACGACGCCCGCAA
The DNA here is from genome assembly GCA_963662575.1 of Caldilineaceae bacterium. Classification (GTDB taxonomy): domain Bacteria; phylum Chloroflexota; class Anaerolineae; order Caldilineales; family Caldilineaceae; genus Bin5. Next base: position 629,314 of record OY759723.1, on the reverse strand, counting down.
GGAGATTCATGATTTGGTCGATGATCTCAACAGCGTCGGCAATGGGTTCAATTTCTCGAAGGACTTGGTCCTGAAGGCTGGTCTCATGCTGAGCGATATCGGCAGCGTCGGCTTTAAGGTGGACAATTTTAACCGAAAGAATATGGACACCTTCGAGAGAAATTGGGAGGAGATCAAGCTGGCTCTAATGCTGACAGTGCGTCTGGTCGAAACGTTCGGTTTTACCGATCGAAGCTTGACAGCGCACAGCGCCATCCTACCGATAGCCTACTATCTCTACAAGAAGAAGCCGGGAGATGCCTTTCTTACACACAATAGTTTTAAGCCAGATCGAAAAGGTATTCGTGAATGGCTAATGCGGAGCCTTCTCAAGTCAGGTATCTGGGGAAGCGGCCTTGATACCTTGCTCACCGGCTTGAGGCGGACGCTTGCAGAGAGTGACTGTGTCGTCTTTCCAGTTGCCCGGATTCGCGAAGAGATGGCCAGGAGAGGACGTGAATTGGAGTTCAACGATGAAGAGATCGAGGATCTGGCCGACATGCGAATCAACGATAGGCTCACATTCGCACTGCTGTCGCTGTTGTTCCCTTTCGTCGATCTGCGCTATCAGTTTCATGTAGACCACATCTTTCCCTCAGCCCGATTCAGTAATCGAAGACTGAAGGACGCCTGCGTTTCCGAGGAAGAGCTGTCATCCTTCCGGGAACGTAAAGATGGGCTTGCCAACCTGCAACTGCTCGAAGGCGCGATGAATATGGAAAAGAGTGCCGCGATGCCGGCAGATTGGCTGTCGAACATCCACGAGGATGAGACTTCGAGACGCGTCTATGAGGAGCGTCACCTGTTAGGAAATGTTCCAGAGTCGATCACAGAATTCGTGACGTTTTATGACGCGAGAAGGGAAAGGCTGAGGGCAAAAGTGAAGCAACTACTTGGAAATAGTGTGGATAGCGTCTCGGCTGAACAGTCGGATGGTTGACACGAGAATCTTCTGACAATCTGTGCGAGCAGTATGTGCTGAGCGCAGTCCATAACAGTTGTTCGGGTCCGCCCTCTGGCATGTGTCAGCTAAGGAAGTCGAGGGAGATCCCCATGACGGCGACCCAACGACGCCATACTTCCTGACCAGGCATGGTCGAATCGATCAATGAGGCGACTGATATGTACCTGGCCAGACAGCCGGAGACCTTGGGGAAGGCGTCGGCGTATAGGCAAAGCTCGATCCTGGCGACGTCGATTTGTGTAAAGGCCTTGGTGAAGATCTGTAGGCCGACCTGTAATGGTTCTATCATAGAGGCGGGGGCAGAAGTGGGAAGGCGGACACCAGGGAGAATCTCGAAATTGAAGAATTTCAGGCGACGGGTAAAACAGCGGAGATCGTGACGATTACAGAATAGGTTGACTCACGAGGCGAGGCGTTGGCACTCAGCCTGCCGAAGTAACATACGCCACCTGCCCAGTTCAAAAGTCTCTTCGTTTGCCTCGCCGGCTATTGCGCGGAAGGGATTCATACACAACGGGTCTTCGATTTCTTGACCGCTTTGAGCGGCTTGATATTCGTTGCGAACCTGCATTCCAACTTCGTTGAGATACACAGCTGCATCATGGAATTCTTCCAGGCCGGATTCTGCTGCAAAAGCTTCCATGATTTCCTTATTCTGATTGTGACGCTCAACTGCCTTGGTAAGAACGATGTCCTCTTCCGGAAAGAGGTTTTCTAGGTCGCGTGAAAAAATGATCGCCGAAATCTGATGACAGCTGTCAACGGCTTTGTCGAAGGCGTCCGAAGTGGGAGCCACCTCAGCTGTGAGAAATGGCAGGTCTATGTGCTCTGTCCATTTGCTTTCGAAATCGAAGTCGACCACTGGCCCCCTCGAGGAAGGTGTAAACGCAAATGTCGGTAGGAGATATCCATTTAACACGGGCGCGACGCAAAAACACCAATCATCACTCAAATGCTCTTGCCCCTTTGAGAGGCAGTCTTCAAGATAGCCGCCGTCGGTGTCAAAGCCTGCGATTTCAACCAATACGGCGACCTCTACAGCTGGCCAGTAAGCACTCTTGGACCTATCGGTTGGGCGTGTCCAGCATGTGGCAGTCCAACCTCTAGCTCTTATTTCTTTCTCCAGAGAGCGCAGCTTTTGGGAGAGGCGGCTTTTCGCCGATTGTCGGCAAATTTTGGCTGCTGCACGGACGGATTTTCCTGGAAGAGTGTTCAGGATGTCAACGCTATCTGGAGTGGAGTAGTTTCTGGAGCGATATCCTATTTCGTGCAAAATGCACGCAACATCTTCCAAATGTTCTGCGAGCGTCATCAATCTACCTCGGGGAGGGGACGACACTGTTCGCCAGATGTCGAATTCAATTTGCTGACGTATCTCAAAAGATCGGCTATCAGCAAAAGCGGCAACAGTCTTTGCATCCGCGACAATGGCGTTTGCCGAGACCGGAACTTCCTTCATTTTCCGTGCAATGTTGTCGAGAACATTGACCAACAAGGAGCCAAGCCTATTCTCATCCTCTATATTATAGGCGGGGTTCGTCGTGGAGAATTCGACTGGCCCTAATGACGGGGGGGCAAGCCGGTATGCTTCAGAGACTATCTGTCTGATGTCGGTGTCCAGTGTATCCGAAATACCCATACCTTTGAGCCACTTCTTGGTAAATGTACTGAAGGTTTTTTCGGTGCGTCTAATGAGTTGAGCCATCGTGTGTGCGTATTCGGTTAGACTGACTGTTGTCGCGTGCGCCTGCAGGATTTGGCGAAAGGCCACGTTCCAAGAAACCCGCGTTTGAGTGGGTAGATTCCTTCTAGGTATATTTTTGGACAAAGGTCCGAAGCTCCCGACAGCCACAGGCTGGCCCGCTGGGTCAACGACATCGGACGCCGCCGCATCAGAAGCCGGGGAAAGCGCCAGCAAGGTCTCGCAAATGGCAACAATAGTCTCATGAGGGTCGGCTTGATGGTCCTGATCTATGTACAGTAAGTCTGCACGGACGGTGCGTCCGTGCTCTTGTTTGAGTTCCACTGCTGGCGCTTTCATCCACGGAGTCTGTGAATGATACTGATCAAGAAGCACCTGTTCACCTCCAAACTCGGCTGCTTGGTTCCTGGCCCAGTCTGGGTCAACTTCATAGGCTGTCGACAAAAAGGCAGCAACATCTTTGATATCGTGATCTGCCTCGACTGTGAGGTAGGGAAGATGTTTTAATGGAACTGATTTTCCCCCGGCAAGTCGCACGAAACAGGAGAGGAAGCGGTTAGCCCGTTGCAGATCCGTGCAACGCGGCCACTTCGTTGTGTTAGGCAGCGAAGTCAAGCAATTCGCCCGCAGATCGCCATGATTTGCATTCTTGAATGCAAGTACCGCTTGTCGAACCTCAGGCCGTGTGTTATCGGGCATCTCCCCATCCAGAAGCGCAAATAGGGAGGCGGCAGACCAGAGGCCGCGTTGGACTCTATATCTTTCTAGGAGATTTTCGAAGGAGGCAACTCGCCGTTCAATCGTGCCGAGCCCAAGGCCGGTCATAACCGCAGACCACACTTCGACATCGTCATTCTGGGCCAATAGGTCTGCAAGTTTTTGAACAACCTTGGTTTCGTCTTCAGGCTGAGTCGTCCTGAAAACAGAGTGGATTATTCTGGGCAGCGTCTCGTAGGTCGCAGCCAATAGTAAACGCCAGAATGTGTCGGCGTGCAGGAAAGCGGCTCCATCATGAGAGGCCTCGCTTAGGGCAGTGGAGCGCAGCGCATGCAGGCCACCGAGAACGCCCTGCCGAATCTCAAGCACAAGGTGCTCATTGTGCAGTCTTGTCAATGCCGTGCTTGCACGTTCTAGAGGCAATTCCAATAGCTCGAAAAGTCTTTTGGTTTCGACTTCTCCACCAAGGGCGCACAGAACTGAAGTACCTCTGACTATGGCGAGCTCGTCGTAGCGGTTCGCCTGTTGCCTATGGCGAACCTGTTCACCGATCACATCGGCGAGCCTCTTGCCCTGTGTCAGGATGTGTACGTATTCGAGCATCAGCCCGTCAGACTGTTCGTATGGCTCTTGCCAGTGCTGCCACTCTGTCTGGTCCTGTTTAGTCAGTTTCTGCCAGACGCTCCGCGCGAGTTCCTGACTGAGCCGGACCTCGAAGAAGCTGGTATCGGGTTGATGGGAGATAAGTGGCACATCTTCGTTTCGAGCGGTTCCCAAAAGGTAAACATAAGGTAATTCTCTCAGTTCGTTGGCAAGGATGTTCCAAACATCAATGTTCGAAGGTCCTACTTCGTCAAATGCCAAACTGATGGGGGCGATTTCACTGGGACGGCACGCCCGTACAGATCGAACAATCGAGGCCGTATGGTTCACATCAGCACGATCAGAAACTTGATACCACCGCATTTCATTATTCAATGAATTTGCCGAAAGCCACATAAGAGCGGATTTCCCAGCCCCCGAAGGGCCGGTAATAAGCAGATGCCTCTGATTCTTTAGTTCTTCCACAACTGCTTGCGTTTCCGTTGGGCGCTCTAAGACGAGGCCCGCAGCTAGATGACCGGGTCTGACTTTGATGCCCTTATAAAATCCAGGCTCAGAGACCGGTGTAACGAAATCGACCGACGCCAACGCACCCGACTCAAATGCATGGGTGATTGCCGACGGATCGCTAACCTCAAGGTAACTGTGGATCAACTGATCAATCTCAGTCGTTGAAATTCGCCGCCTGTTCTCGAATGTGCGACCGGCGTTTTCGACAGCGCAATCGGCAACCAGGCAATAGATAATCCTTGCTAGGACTTCTGCGACTTCTTCCAAGACAGGTAGTTCTTGAGCGAGCAGATTGACTATTTCCGCTTCCGGTTCTTCGCAGATCACGATCTCCCCAATTCCCGCTTCGAAAAGTTTGTCAAGTCCTTGTCTGGGAACGCCGGTGCATAGCTGCTCAAGACCAACCGCCAACTGTATTGCCTTCTGACTGCTGGTTCGTTCGACTGTCTGTTTGATATCGGCCAGGATTTCTTCCACCGTTTGCTTGCTAAAGGAACCACGCTTCTTCGACTTTATCTGGATCCAGATATCCCGGTCAGGTAATTCAATGACGCAGTCTTCCTGCCCTTCCGGAACCAGTTTTCCCGTAGGACCTAACCCTGCCCACTGATGGACGAGAATGAGGGTTGAGAACAAATGCTGATAGTGGAACCCTCGCAATGACCATGCGCCAGATCGAGTTTGTTCCCACAATTCAGGGAGAGAGTCGTTGTCTCTGTCTATCATGCAAAAAATTTCTCCAAAAGACTGTCAGAAGATACTTAACCTAGGCAAGAGTAGAATACTACAACCATTGGTCCTCCTCCGGCGCACGCGTGCGACTAACTATTCTAGCATATTGTGCATCAGCTCCCAAGCAATACTTCGTCATTTCTCAGGGCAATTGCATCTCAAATGGTGATAAAATAGCAAAGTGCCGAACAGCGGAGAATTTGCTACGCTAGTCAGTTCATCACCTGGAAAAAGGGAAGGGACCTAATGACGGACCTGACCACCTCACGCAATCAAAAAAAATCCCCAAATCGCCCCAAAAACCCCTCAAATCCGTGATATACTACCCCTAACATCACACCCACCCATCACAGAATCACCCAGCACCGCCACAACAAACCAATGCCCATCCACCACCAAACCCAACCACACAAACGCCAAAAAAAAAGAAAACCCCACGACCTGGATCGACCTAGATCGACTTGGATCGACCTGACACGACACTCTGCCACCCCAACCGCCAGATGACCGGAGTGAGTCTGGCGTCTGCGTAAGTCGTAGAGAACTTGCCAGAACCGGGAACAGACTCCAGAAGCGGTAAAACTGATGCAAAAGCGTAACAACCAAAAAGGGCCCGAAAAAAATATCGCCCGCTTTGACCCGACTTATACCTACTTGACCCGACATGAGTCGACTTGACCCGACCAATCACGTCCCACCATATCACCGGCCGTACAACTCTTGTACATCTCTCGTTAGACCTTGTACGCGCCCACGTGCGCCAGCGAAGCCCTCATCACAGCCCAACAAACAATTCTCATGAACGGTAGTTCAGACATCACGCCAACACTCGTAAACGCTCATAAACTCTCGTCCAACATACAGACGAGAAAACCTGCTTCCCACCTTCAAGATGAATCTGACTCAAACGATCCACTATGAATGAAATGCTCGCATCAGCCCCCAAGGTATTTGCATCTCATCTGAATTCCGTCTTTTTCTCCGATGCTGGACTGTTCCTGACTTCCATCCTCAGCCACTGGAGCATCAAGAACTCAGTCCACCGGTTCTTGGATGTCGCCTTTCCTGGGGACGACACCCGCATCCGTCAGGCCCATGCGCAGCACAATATGGCCGTCTTGCGCCGCTTGGCTTTCAACCTCCTACGCAGAGGGAACAGCGTCCAAATCGGTATTTCTGCCAAACGTAAACGAGCCGGTTGGAAAACTGGCTATCTCCCAAAAATTCTCTCCCAACAATATGCGTACGCCCTGCACCCTCCCCCAAACTTGTGCAAATTCCGCACCTGTCGTATAAACTACGCACATCTCCTCAAAACAGCGTCCAACAGTTCACCTGAACTGTGCCATAAAAAAACTCATCACCTTCACAACCGCACAGGAGTAAAGAATGTCTGCACGACGTATCCGCACTTTCTCGATTCTCGCCGCGCTCCTCGCCCTTTTCGTCATGACCGCCTGTGTCCCCGCTGACACCGGCGGCGCCCAATCCGGCGACATGGCCGCCGACGAAATGGCCGAACCGGCCGCAGAAGGCTACCCCGATGAAATGATCATCGGCATGGGCGCCCTGCCCGTCACCCTCGTCGGCAACACCGTCCCATCCCTGCAGTCCCGCATCTTCTCCAAACTGCTGTACGAGACCTTGGCCGTCCTCAACGAAGAGACCGGCGCCATCGACCCCGTCCTGCTCGATACCATGGAGCTCGTCGACGACGTCACCGTCCGTATCGTCATCAAAGAAGGCATCGAGTTCCACAACGGCGAAATCCTCACCGCGCCCGGCCTTGCCAAGAGCTTCGAGCTGCTCAGAGACGCCGACCCGCAGAAATTCACCTGGTCCTTCCGCCAGCTCAACGACTACGAGTCCTACGAAGTGATCGACGACTACACCATGGAGTTCACGCTCATCGAACCCATCGATCGCTGGGCCAACCTCTTCGCCAACCACATGCCGCTCGCGCCCGACCACCTCGAAGCTGTCGGCCTTGACGGCTACATCGAAGAGCCCGTCGGCACCGGCCCCTACAAATTCTCATCCTGGCAGCGCGACAGCTACATCACCCTCGAACGCTGGGAAGACCACCCCGACGGTGTGCCCGTCATCGAAAAAGTAACCTTCCGCCACATGCCCGAAGCAGCCGTGCGCGTCGCCGCCCTCAGGAGCAATGAGATCCACGTCGCCGCCCACGTGCCCCCGGACCAGATCGACAGCCTCACCGCCGACGGTTTCGAGCTCTACGCCGGCGACAGCATGCAGAGCATGTACGTCGGCATCAACATCTACGGCCGCAACGAAATCCTGAATGACGTGCGCGTCCGCCAGGCCATGCTCTACTCCGTCGACCTCGACGGCATGTGGAGCACCATCGCCGGCGGCTTCGGCACCAAGCTCGACTGCCAGATCGTCGCCCCCGGCGGCTTCGGCTACAACCCCGAAGTCCAGACCTATCCCTACGATCCCGCAAAGGCCAAAGAACTCCTCGTCGAGGCCGGCTACCCCGACGGCTTCACCATCACAGGCTCCGCCACCACCGGCCGCTACTTCCGCGACCGCACCTTCATGGAAGCCCTCGCCGCCCAGTGGGCCCAGGTCGGCATCATCGTCGAGATGGAATACCCCGAGTCCTCCGTCTGGCTGCAGGAACTGATCGACCAGACCCTGCCGCCCATCATGAACATCGGCCTCAACTGGTACCTCGCCGACAACACCACCTCCATGTGGGGCCCCGTCGGCGACACCTCGCCCGATCCCGCCTTCCTTGAAATGGGCGCCGCCAAGCGCGTCATCGGCGACCCCATCGAGCGTGAAGCCGTCGTCAGAGACATCGCCGCCTACATCTGCGACAACGCACAGGCCCTGCACGCCTACACCATCCCGGCCCTCTACGCCCTCAGCCCGGGCCTGCCGGAACTGTCCTTCAGCAAATCGTTCGAAATCTTCATCCCGACCGAATAAGCAACAATAATGATTAAGTGACGGGGCGTGAGGGGTATACCCTCTCCTCACGCCCCGCCGCTCACGCCTCCACTCTCCCATGCGCGCTTTCGTCATCCGCCGCCTGCTGCAAGCGGTCCTCGTCATACTGATGGTCGTGACGCTGGTCTTCTTCCTGATCCGCGTATCCGGCGATCCCGCCAGCCTCGGCGTCAACCTCGACCCCAACCGCGATCCCGAGGAAATCCAGGAGGAATACCAGGAAGTCCGCCGCAAAATGGGGCTGGACAAGCACCCCATCGTCCAGTACATCGTCTTCTGGCAAAAAACGCTGCAGCTCGACTTCGGCTACTCCTTCCGCTACGGCGTGCCCACCACCCGCGTCATCTTCGAGCGCCTGCCCAATAGCCTGCGCCTCGGCGGTGCCGCTGTCGTCCTCGGCATTGCCCTCGGCCTGCCCCTCGGCATTCTCGCCGCCCTGCGCCGGGGCACCATGATCGACACCGCCGCCACCATGGCCGCCGTCCTCGGCATCGTCACGCCGCAGTTCTTCCTCGCAATCGTCCTTATCCTCATCTTTTCCGTCCAGCTCAGGCTCTTGCCAACGTCCGGCGTCGGCACCTGGAAACATCTGATCCTGCCCGCCGTCACCCTCTCCACCGGCCTCATCGCCACCGTCGCCCGCATCGCCCGTTCCGGCATGCTCGAAGCCCTCGGCCAGGACTACGTCCGCACCGCCCGCGCCAAAGGCCTCGGCGAGCGCGCCGTCGTCTTCGGCCATGCCCTGCGCAACGGCAGCCTGTCCGTCATCACCGTCACGCTCTCATCCCTGCCGCATCTCATCGGCACCGTCGTCGTCGTCGAAGTCGTCTTCTCCTGGCCCGGCGTCGGCAACCTCATGGCCCAGTCCGTCATGGCCCGCGACTATCCCGTCGTCTTTCTCGACGTCATTCTCTTCTCCGTCCTGACCGTCGTCACATTCCTGGTCATGGACATCGTCTACGTCATGGTCGATCCCAGGGTCCGCCACCACTAACCGCCGCCCGTCCACCCAGGAGCGTCACCATCTCCGCCGCCACCAATTCCCAAGCCCTGAGCCACACAGAAGTAGGCGCTTCCCACTATCCCCTGTCCCCTCGCTCTTGCTTTTATGGGCGGTCGGGCGCAAGCGCCCTCCCTTGTGCAGGGGCTGCGCCCCCGCAACGCCCCCCTACAAAAACATGCCTAACCGCCCTGGTGCCCTCAAACCAGCTTGTGTGCCAGCGACCGTACGCGTCCCACCAGGTCCCGAATCTTACCAACGTTCGACAGCCAGCCAGCGAAGGCCCAACAGATTACGCCAATGCCAACAAGACCCTGCTACAGCAATCCCGCAAATCCTGCTTCAGACAACAAGCAAACCGAATTAGCCCTGGATAAGGTTTTCTTCGCGGCCCTTCGTGGCCCTTCGTGGACAAAAGGTGTAGCAGTAGCAGTTCTCCGTGGTCCTTCGTGGCCCTTCGTGGACAAAAGATGTAGCAGTAGCAGTTCTTCGCGGCCCTTCGTGGCCCTTCGTGGAAAAAGGTGTAGCAGTAGCAGTTCTCCGTGGTCCTTCGTGGCCCTCCGTGGAAAAAAGGTTTTGCCCTTGAATTTCTCAGTTCACACAAACGTTACCAAGCCCAAAGAGCTAGAAGCCAAAAGCAAGCATGTCCACCATTCTTGAACAAAGAAGCATACTCGCCCGCAATCCCCACCGCAGCTGGTGGGGTGAAGCTTGGACCCACCGACAAGGAATCGTCGGCAGCTTCCTCCTTCTTGCTTTCGCATTCATGGCCATCTTCGGCCCCATCCTCGCACCCCATGACCCCATCGCCATCGACCTCGGCAACCCCTTCGCCAAGCCGGCCTGGCTCGACCTCCAAAACGGCACCGGCGTCATGGGCACCGACAATCTCGGCCGCGACGTCTTCAGCCGCGTCCTCGTCGGTTCCCGCATCTCCCTCCTGATCGGCACCACCGCCACCATCGTCGGGCTCGCCATCGGCATCGCCATGGGCCTGATCGCAGGCTACCGCGGCGGCCTCGCCGGCGACATCATCATGCGCGTCGCCGACACCCAGACCGCCATCCCCTTTCTTGTCCTCCTCATCGCCGCCGTCGCCTTCATCGGCGGTGGCCTCCTCAACATCATCCTCTTCCTCGGCATCGGCGCCTGGGTCGGCTATGCCCGCCTGATCCGCGGCGAAGTGCTCAGCCTCCGTGAACGCGACTTCGTCGACGCCGCCCGCGCCATCGGCGCCGGTGACATGCGCATTATGTTCCGCCACATCCTGCCCAACGCCATCGCGCCCGTCATCGTCACCAGCACCCTCTCCTTCGGCTCCATGATCCTTACCGAGTCCGCCCTCAGCTTCCTCGGCTTCGGCGTATCCACCCTCATCCCCACCTGGGGCAAAATGGTCGCCGACGCCCGTGACTACATCACCACCGCCTGGTATCCCAGCGTCTTCCCCGCCCTCGCCATCATGCTCGTCGTCCTCGGCGCCAACCTGCTCGGCGACTGGCTGCGCGACATCCTCGATCCCCGCCTGCGCGGCCGCCAAAACTGAACCCGCCTGCCAGCGCCCCCAACCCCAGACCGGCCTTCGCCCGCGCCCTGCCCGCCCCGCCCTGGCTCGCCACCGTGCTCAAACTTCCCCAGCAAAATATCCAGCCAACAGAATCTCCTCCCCTTTTCTGTCTCAACCCCCTAACCCCTGGCCCCCAGCAGTTCCCCTGCAGTTCCCAACAGTTCCCCTACAGTTCCCCGCAGTTCCCCCGCAGTTCCCCCTTTCCCTTTAGCGCTTTTGCCGCTACAATCGGGGCATTCCCTGGAGACCGAGCGTACCCTCAGATCCGCAGGAGGTTTCACGATTCGTACTGAATACGCATCGCCTTAGGCGAGCCCCCAAAAGCGCGCACCGCGATCTGGAGGAAAAGGTAGAGAGCAAGAAACTTTCACGTATCCCTTCAGACGCATCGCCCCGTGCAACAGGAAGAAAGAGAGGCGCCTCGGAAAATGCAGAATCTTCTCGCGACATGGAGAAAAGTGCCCTACACCTTCTCGCTAGTCATCTGGTTGGCCGGGTTGCTTCTTATCGGCGAAGGGATTGGCTCTCCCTACATCCAATCCTACATTTTGTTGCGTCTTACGATTATGTGTATTATTTATCCCGCAGTTTCATTTATGCATGAGCTGATCTACCAACGGAAAAGTCTGGCTGACGCACTGGTCACGCTGGCAATCACATTTCCAATTCTCGCTCTGGGCGTATTCCTGTCCTTTGCCCTTTTCGACGCCGCCTCTCGCCTGAACTTCCTTCCCATCATAGTTGCGGCGTTTGCTGCCTGGGGCGTGGATGTCTTGGTCCGCAAAAAGGTTCGCCCAGCGTAGCTCTGCGGAACTGCTTGCACAACCGCACAATGCCGGGATCGGGTGAGGGATAAGACACCGGTCAGAGACGCTGAGACCCGTGCCAAGCGACTCTTTCGCGTGTCCAGGCCAGGGGTAACCTTGCCCCTAAAGCCCGCTATAGAGCAATGGAGGGAGCAACTATGTCTGCAACTCATCGTAACTTCACCTGGGCGCTAGTCATGATCGCTGCCCTCCTGCTCACCGCCTGCAATCCTTTATCTGCTGTAGCAGAAGTGCCTGTCACTGCTCCTGTGCGCCCGGCCCCCCTGTTGTCGATCCATAATCCGCTTGTGATCCCAATTGGAGATACCCCCGCAGCCGCCGGCGGACCGTTCTACGGCTGGCAGAGTGTCGACAACCAGCAGCACGGTCTGAAGATTTTCTATCCAAATGGCTGGCTCTTCGCCTCCTCACAAGAGGAACTTCTCTCGTTCCTACCGCAGCTGGCCGATGCATACCTCAAGGATAGGGCCAGCTATCTCGATTCTCTGAGGCCCCCGGGCCAAGAGCCCCGCGTTGTCGGCACCGGTTTTCCCTTCGATGCCGACATCCCGCCGTCCGACACCAACGGCTTCCAACTCCTCACCGTGCCCAGCGAAGGCCGCACCTTGGAACTGTTTGCGCAACAGCTGGCCGACCAGCTGACAGCGTCCGGGTACGCGGCAGTGGAGAGCATCGAGATCGGCCCCGGTCTGCGGCCTTGGGGAGAGCAGACCGCAACCGTCACCTACCGGATCGACGCCGCGCTCGCATTCGGCGAGCGAGCCGGCGCCATCCCCGACGCAAATGCGCTCGGCCGCCAGGTCGTCCTCCTTTCTCCCGACCGCGCGACTTTTCTTACCGCTACCTTCGACGTATGGGGCGAGTTTCCCCAATGGTTGGAGCGGCTGATGCTTGAGGTCGTGCGGCGCGTTCAGTGGCTGGATAACCCTGCCTACATCCCACAGTCCGGGCCGACCGTGACCCTCACCAGCAACATGAACGTGCGCGCCGGGCCAGGTACCGACCATCCAATCATCGCCAAGGCAACAGCAGGGCAGCGGTTGGCCGCCATCAGCAGCAGTCCAGCCGGCGACTGGTGGCAGGTCGAATTCAACGGTCGACTGGCTTGGCTGCACAGCGCCTACTTGACCACCTCCGCCGACGCGCCAAACGCGCCCCAAGCGGATCCCGCCGGTTGGTTGACCTATGACGACGATGCCCGCGGTCTGGCCCTCTCCTATCCGCCCGGATGGCACTACCTCGATCCCGCGCGGCCCACCCAGGCCGACCTCGCCTTCCTCTCCGCAGCCTATAAGCTCGAAAGCAAACAGTTCGACGTCGCCGCCATGGGCCAGCTCGTGTCGGAAATGAGCCGCCGCCGCGACGATGCCGTCATTGGCCTCGGTCTCCAATCCGACCAGCCCGATAGCCCCGCCAGCAACTTCCTGCTTGTCTTCTCCTTCCCAGCCGACGGCCTGAGCATGGACCACTACGCCCAGATGGCCGCCGAGAATACCTACAGCCTTTCCCCCGCCACCGTTGAACTGGCGCAAGGTCTCAGGCCCGCCGACGAGCAAGTTGTCTCCATCCGTTACCTCGAGAACGAAACCAACAGCGAAGTTTGGCAGGTCTGGCTCCTCTCCCCGGACGGCGCCACCCTTCTCGCGCTCACCTTCAGCGTCCACACCGACCAATTCGCGCAGCTCGAACCCCTCCTGAGCCAAATCGTGCAGCGCCTGCGCTGGCTCGAATCCACCGGCTAGCTACTCGAGACTGCTGGCGACCCGTCCGCCACCATCGACCGAATGCTGAACCTGCCCACCGCACCCGCTACGGACTCTGCCTGACATCGCGCCCATAGCCAGTTCACGACCCCGAGCGACGCCGCAAATGTCTCTCTCTTCACTCTCTCCCTGCCTATGGACGCCTACGGGCGAGGACGCCCTCCGGCGGCTCCGGCCCGCTAAGGCGGGCCTGCGCACCCTTCGCCGCTAAGGCGGCGAAGGGCTGTCGTCGGCAAACCCCCGCCGCCGCCAGGGGCTACGCCCTTTTGTGGCGGTCGGGCCTACGGCCCTCCCTTGTGCGGGGGGACACCCCCCGCAACGCCCCCCTCCAAAACCATCGCTCATCGACCGTTCGGCGCGATTCCAGCTGTGCGGCTCATCCAAGGTGGCGGCTGCCAGCGAATACACAGTGAGACAGCCTGAATGGTGGCATGGATAAAGAGTCTAAATGCCCCTTCGTGGATAAAAAGGGTTTAAGGTTTTCTTCGTGGCCCTTCGTGGACAAAAAGGTGTTGCCGTTGCCGTTCTTCGTGGCCCTCCGCGGCCCTTCGTGGACAAAAGGTGTTGCCGTTGCCGTTCTTCGTGGCCCTTCGTGGTCCTTCGCGGCCCTTCGTGGACAGAAAGGTGTTGCCGTTGCCGTTCTTCGTGGTCCTTCGCGGCCCTTCGTGGACAAAGGTGTTGCCGTTGCAGTTCTCCCCGACCCATCGTGTATATTAGTGGATGAAAAGGTCCCGCCGCAGCCATCCTTGGAGGCCACCATGAAGCTTCCCATCTGGACCCAAGCCGCCCACCAGGCCGCCCAAACCCCACCCAACCGCAACCGCTACCTCGACTTTCTGCGCGCCGCCTCCATTTGCCTCGTCATCCTCGGCCACTGGCTCGTCGTCGCCATCCATGCCGAAGGCAACCATATGGAGATCCAGGACTTGATTTCCGTCATCCCCTGGACCCGCTGGCTCACCTGGCTCTTCCAGGTCATGCCAATCTTTTTCCTCGTCGGCGGCTACGTCAACGCCCTCGGTTGGCAATCGGCCCAGCGCCGACAGGAAAGTTACACCGCCTGGCTGGCTCGCCGTCTCCAACGCCTGATCCTGCCCGTCCTGCCCGTCCTCGCCGTCTGGACCCTGATCGGGTTCTTTTTGACTGGTCGCTTCAACGATATCTCTTTCAACACCATCCTTCTCAAAAACGCCTCCCAATTCGCGCTCCTGCCCGCCTGGTTCCTCGTCGTCTACATCCTCATGATCCTGCTCACGCCCCTCTCCTTCCGCGCCTGGCAGCGCTACGGCTTCAACTCCTTCTGGGCCCCTGTGGCCGCCGCCGCCCTCATCGACCTGCTCGCCCTCGGTGTCGGCTGGCGGCACCTCGGCTGGCTCAACTACCTCTTCGTCTGGCTCGCCGTCCACCAGCTCGGCTTCGCCTGGCAGGCCGGCCGCATCGGCCCACCGCGTCGCTCCCTTCTCTGGGCCGCCGCCGGCCTGGCCGTGCTCTTCGCCCTTGTTATCTTCGGCCCTTACCCCATCACCATGGTAACGACGGCCAGCCAGCGGATCAGCAACAGCCTGCCGCCCCGAATAACGTTGCTGGCACTCGGCGTCGCCCAGACCGGCCTGCTGCTCGCGCTCGAAAGACCGGCGCGACGCCTCCTCGAACGCGGCGCCCTATGGACGACCACCGTGCTCATAAACGGCATGATAATGACCGTCTTCCTCTGGCACGTAACAGCCTTGGTAACGACCATCGGGTTGATATTTGTGATAAGAGGCTGGGACAGTTTTTTTGTGCTGTCGATCGTTCCCGGCACAGCCGCCTGGTGGCTCGCCCGCCCCCTCTGGATCGCCGTTCTCGTCGTCGCCCTCATCCCCTTCATCGCCCTCTTCACCCGCTTCGAGCGCATCGGCCAGGCCCGGCACGGCCTCGCGCCCCCGGCCTGGCAAGTCCTCCTAGGCTGCGCTTTCGTCTGCTTCGGCCTCTCAATCCTCACTCTCCGCGGCATCCCCACCGAATCCTGGCCCGGTATCAACCTCCTCGCCCTCGGCCTCCCCTTCATCGGCGCCGCCCTCGTCTGGTTCAACCCGAGACGCTCTTGAAGTGGGCGTGACGCAACGCCCCGATTTGCATCAAGAGAGACTGGACTGTCCCACTACCACAGAATCCAGAGGCGAGCCTGCCGTGGAACAATCTCCCGCCGGGGATGTCAATTGCAAAAATATGGCGAAACCACTATAATTTGTTGAGGTCAATGAGATGGCAAAACCTGTCGAATGGGTCGGAACAAGCAAGAGGGACCTGAAGAAATTCCCCGCCGCAGTGCAGGACGAGGTCGGTTTCGCTTTGTATCAGGCCCAAGTTGGACACCGACATCGGCACGTCAAATCTCTCAAAGGGTTGGGGGCAAATGTCCTGGAGATAATCTCTCGTCACGATGGCGACACCTTCCGGGCTGTATATACAGTTCGGTTCAAAGGAGCGGTATATGTCCTGCATGCTTTCCAAAAGAAAGCCAAAAGGGGAATTTCTACACCTAAGCAGGAGATCGATCTGGTCAGACGCAGGCTGATGGCTGCAGAGCGGCATTACAGAGAAATCTATGGCGAAAGGTAGATAGTGCAATGCATCCAGAAAAAGATAAGATCGAGCGCGGCAGCGGCAATGTGTTCGCGGACCTGGGCCGACCAGACGCTGAAGTACACCTGCTCAAAGCGCAACTCGTCACTCGCATCGAAAAGATCATCCGCCAGCGCAAGCTCAAGCAGGTCGACGCGGCGGCGCTTCTGGGACTCTCGCAGCCTGACGTATCGCGTCTCCTGCGCGGAAATTTCCGTGAGTACTCAGTGGAACGGCTTCTGCGTTTGTTGACTGCGCTCGGACGTGATGTCGAAATCGTTATTCACGAACCAGGTTCCCCCGCAAGTCACGAAGCGGCGGTCCAACTGACTCCGCAGCGTCAGGGCACGCTCAGCGTCGCCAGCATAAAGGACAGCGGTAGCACGGAAACTTCCCTTACTCTTCCCAATCCCGCGACGCGTCTGTTGATGGAAGGGCTCCCTAGTGCTGACCGTTACCGTGCACAAACCGTTACACGGAAAAGAGGTTCAGTTCTGAGAATAAGGCGAGGCCCCCTAAATAGGGTGACAATTAGTGATAAGAAAAGAGTGATAAGGTTGAGCAGAAACAAAGGAATGAGGGTATTGGGACATCAGCGCAGTTCAATCCAATACCAGGCATTAACGAAATCGAGACTCGGCCCTTACGTTAGGACTCCGACTAATCCAGAGCAATAGGTCCAATGCACGAAATGCGCCTGCCCGAAAAGTTGGAGGGCCGGTACACAAACGCTCCCGCATCCCTGCTTTCACCTAATCTCGCCACGGGATGACCGCACACGGCGACAAAATCACATGACCAAACTCACCATCCACGCCGACTGCGGAAATGCCTCCTAAAAGTTCCTGCTCAGAGATCTGAACATTGCCTTCGCCCATAGCGATGTCGAGGCAATCCTCGACCATTTCATCGACGAAATCCGCTGGCAGATCATCGGCGAAGCCTCCCTCCGCGGCAAAAAGGCCGTCCGCGCCGCGCTCGAAGCCATGAAAGACACAATCACCACCAAGCTGCTTATCCATTCAACTGTCACCCACGGGCCCGAAGACGCCGTCAACGGCATCATCACAACCGTACAGGGCGGCCCGTCCGCCTTCTGCGACGACAACTGCTTCACCTCAGCATCCGGCAACAAGATTGACGCTATGACCTCTTTCGCAATCGACTTGAGAGACGGGGATTAAGCGACTGCAGAAAATTGCCACAAATCCCCCGCAAATCCGCCAACAATCCGTGCTATAATGACCCCTTCAAGAATGCGCCCAAGCTCAGCATGTCCTGCTCCGCGGCCGCGTTGGAAGGGCCGCCCGCGGCATTTCAGAGCATGAACAAGCTGGATATCGCCGAATTAGAGAAATCGCATCGAAATGAGTAAACCCAATCCAACCCGCCACGCGCCGCACGAAATAGACGAATACCTGGCAGAACAAGCCCCCGAATTCCGGGCAACGCTCGCGCAGCTGCGCGCCATCATCACCGCCGTCGCACCCGACTGCACTGAACGTGTCATTTTACAAGATCCCGATCTTCCGCCTCAAGGCAGACTTCGGTGCCATGTCGGCCTCCAAGCGCCACTGCGCCCTGCACACAATCAGCTATGACATACCGGCCGCCCTGAAGGACCAACTCAAGGTAGCTGGCATCCGGACTTCAGGCGCTACCTTCCATCTCAAACCAAGCGTCGACGTGCCAGTGCCTCTGATGCAAAAAGCTCTGCGCATGCGTCTTGCTGAAATGGAGGCGGATCACAAGGCTGGCTAAATCCGTAGCGAGATTTCCAGAACCGGAAATCGACCCCAAAAACGGGTCAACACATGCCACAGAACACTGATAACAACCGCGACAAATTTTTTTAAGGCGCGACATATGTAGACTTGGGGCGACATATGTAGACATAACGCGACATAACGCGACATAACACGTCAACGCTCGTGAACTCTCGTACAACGCCCGTATCGGCCCGCCACCGACACCAAAATCACAGCCCATCCTTCAAATCTTCCCAAATCACAGTTCAGACAAACGCTCGGCCGAGCGCCCCACTAAAAGCTAATAACTCAAAACAAGAACTGCCCTTCACCCCTTGACAGAAGTCAAAGATTAGGCTATCCTTATTAAAGAATTAGTCATGGATAAAAATATATTTTGGATTGTTTGAATCTGCCCCCGTACGGAACCCAAACATGCCGCACAAATCTACATCTTCTCAATCAGCACAGCCACACAGATCACACGTCAGACAAACGCGCATCGTAGTCCTGATCCTGTTCGCCGCACTACTTGCGACAGCCTGCGGCCGCGGCAGAGAATCAGCCCAAGCTACCACCGTGGAGGATACCCCCACAGCCGCCGAACAACAGGCCCAGCCGGACGCCCCCGCACCCACAGGCGTCCGCGCCGACGGCGCCTTCCGCATCGTCGCCACCACCACCCAGGCCAGCGACCTTTCCAGGATCCTCGCCGCAGGCGTCCCCGCCATCGAGATCACACCCCTCATGGGCGCCGGCGTCGACCCCCATCTCTACCAGCCCACCGAGTCCGACATCCGCGCCATGAACGCCGCCGATATGGTCATCTACAGCGGCCTGCATCTGGAAGGGCAGTTCGATGCCGTCTTTGAAGCCTTACGCGAGCAGGGCACCCTGATCTACAGCCTTTCGAAACCGGTCAAGGATGGGGGCTTCGTCATCGGCGGCTTTGTCACCGCCCAGTCCCAGTCCGGCACCGACGACCCGCACTTCTGGTTCGATCCCCGCAACTGGGAGATCACCGTCGCCGACCTCGCGCAAACGCTCGCCGAACTCGATCCCGACCATGCCGACACCTACATCTCCCATGCCGACGCCTACGTTGCCCAGCTGCGCGCCCTCTATGCCTGGGCCGATGAGGGCATGCGTTCCGTGCCGGACGGCCTGCGCTACCTCGTCACCTCACACGACGCCTTCCGCTACTTCGGCGCCGCCTTTGGCTGGCAAATGACCGCCATCCAGGGCATCAGCACCGAGGACGAAGCCGGCGTCCGCGACATCCAGGACACCGTCCACTTCGTCGTCGAGCAGGAGATCCCGGTCCTGTTCGTCGAAAGCAGCATCCCGCCCGATACCATCGAGGCCGTACAGGCCGCAATCGAAGCCGACGGCGGCACCGCCCGCGTCGGCGTTCGCGAGTTGTACTCGGACGCCATGGGCATGCCCGGCACCTTTGCCGGCACCTACATCGGCATGCTCACCGAAAACGTTCTCACCATCCTGCAATCGTACCAGTGCGCCGGCGCGCACGCACTCATCCCCAACTGGCCCGACAGCATCGACATCATACCGCCGGAGGACATACTGACAGTTGACTGTGAAACGTAAAGAGGCGTATCGACGGGAATTGGCAACCCTCTGCCTGGTCATGCTCGTTCCCCCGCGAGCATGACCCCGACTGAGTATGTCAGATGCGCTACCTGTTTGCGGGATGCCAACTGTCCAACGGATTGAATCTGCGAAGGGCAGATCGCCAGTCGAACGCACCCGCCTCTGCTTAATCGACATCACGGGGAAAACACTGATTTGAGCCGTCACAACGGACCTGACCCACTTGAAAGCGGCGCAACCGCCCTCGAAATCGACGACCTGACCGTGGCCTACGACAGCAAACCTGCCATCTGGGATATCGACCTGCGCGTGCCCGAAGGTGTCCTCATGGCCATCATCGGCCCCAATGGCGCCGGCAAGAGCACGCTGATCAAGGCGGCCCTCAAGCTCATACCCCGCGCCGCCGGCACCGTACAATTCTACGGCCAGCCCTACGAACAGGTCCGCAGCCTCGTCGGCTACGTGCCGCAACGCGGCAGCGTCGACTGGGACTTTCCCACCACCGTCCTCGACGTTGTCTCCATGGGCCTCTACGGCCGCCTCGGCTGGATCCGCCGACCCGGACAAAGTGAACGTTCGGCTGCCATGCACGCCCTTGAGCAGGTCGGCATGCAGGATTTCGCCGACCGCCAGATCAGCCAGCTGTCCGGCGGCCAGCAGCAGCGCACCTTTCTCGCCCGCGCCCTCGTGCAGGACGCCCGCATCTACCTCATGGACGAACCGTTCGCCGCCGTCGATGCCGTCACCGAGCGCGCCATCATCACCATCCTGCGCGAGCTGCGCGCCCGCGGCAAGACCGTCGTCGTCGTCCACCACGACCTGCAGACTGCCGACGAGTACTTCGACTGGGTGACGCTTCTCAACGTCGAGATAGTCGCCAGCGGCCCCATCGCCGCAACCTTCACGCCCGCCAACCTGCGCCAAACCTACGGCGGACGCGTCGCCTACCTGCACGACGGCCAGCGCATCGCCGGCCTCGAAAGCGAATGACAAAAAACGTTTTTCTTCGTGGCCGTCAGTGGCCCGTCGTGGACACAGAGTTTTCTTCGTGGTCCTTAGTGGTCCTTCGTGGAAAAAGGTTTTCTTCGTGGCCCTTAGCGGCCCTTCGTGGGCAAAAGGTTTTCTTCGCGGCCCTTAGTGGCCCGTCGTGGGCAAAAAGGATTTCTTCGTGGTCCTTCGTGGCCCTTCGTGGACAAGAATGGTTTTCTTCGTGGTCCTTAGTGGCCCTTCGTGGAAAAAGGTTTTCTTCGTTGTCCTTAGCGGCCCTTCGTGGACAAAAGGTTTTCTTCGTGGCCCTTAGTGGCCCTTCGTGGAAAAAGGTTTTCTTCGTGGTCCTTAGCGGCCCTTCGTGGAAAAAGGGTTTTCTTCGCGGCCCTTAGTACTACAACCGCATTTAAGGTGGTTGCAATAGGGATGGAATGACAGAGAGTTGAGAGAGGCGTCTGCAGTGACATTGACGAGCTTGATGTCGTCTGGCGCGGCGCCAGATGGACCAGGCAAGCCGTAAGGGGGGCGAACGAGGTGGCAAGGGCAAGGCGATTTCGAGCAGACGCCTGATTTCAGGCACGCTCAACTCGGCCAGAAAGGATTCAAGCCCCCCTTTTTCTGGTTGCGTCTGAGACGGAGCCAGGCGAGCCATACATGTGCCATCATCGAGAGTGTAATGTGTCGATACCAACTGGGCCAATAGCGCACCTGATAGTGGTCGAGGCCGGTTTCGCCTTTGGCCTCTTCGAAACACTGTTCAATGGTATAGCGAGTCGAGGCGACCTGGGCCAGGGTCAGCAGCGCAGTGTCAGGCGGCGCATTGGAGAGAAAGTAGGCGCATTCGTGCGGCTTGGTCAGCGAACGTCGCACCAGGAGCCAACTGTCCCGTCCCGGCATCTGGTCTTGATTTTCTACGACCCGTTGGCAGGCCCAGTCATAGATGCGAGCTCCTTTTTCCCCTGCCGCGACCTGCAGACGTTGCCAACGGCTGTCAGGCCAGGATGCGACCACCGCGGGGATCCGTACCGGTCGTGCGCTTTCATCAAGAACGCGCGCTTTGAAAGGTTTGCGACCGTTTCCCTTCCAGGCAGGGACGCCTACCTCTGGACGCACCAGCCATACGCTGTTCTGGACCCCCACAGCAAACACATACCAACGACCACTTTCGGCCACCGCATATCGCAGCGCACGCGCCTCACCGTAGACCTCGTCTGCCGTCACCCAGCGCATCGGCACACCCAGCCGCCACGCATGGCGCAACATCGCAGCCGCCAGTTCAGACTTGGTGGCAAATCCGACGTCGGCAGGCACTTTCGCTTCTTTACCGCGCTCTCTGTCCGCACACCATTCCGCAGACAGATAGAGCCGTCGGTCCAGAAAGGTATGTCCCTGCGTCGTCGCATAGGTCAGGAACACGCCCAACTGACAGTTCTCCACCTTGCCTGCCGTTCCACTATACTGACGCTGTACACCCGCCGATTTTACCCCCTTCTTGAGAAATCCCGTCTCGTCGACCACCCCGATGCCTTCCGCATCGCCGAACCCCTCTATCACAAATCGCTGCAACGCATCTCGCACCGCTTCTGCATCCCACTTCGTCTTGTACAGCAATCGTTGCGTCGCATCCGGCCTCTTGTCGCCCACCGCTTCCGCCAACTGCCAGCCATTCTTCCGTTCCACCGGCGACACCAACCCTTGCACATACTTTACCGCCTGCTGTTGTACCTCTCTACGTCCAAACAACGAGGAAAACCGACTGTGAAACGCTTCAAATTCGTCCGCCCATCTGTCCAATTCGCTCAGTTCCATAGCTCCTCCAGCTCAGCTTGCTTGCTCTCATTATCGCCGCAGGAACCCTATCTTATCAATGTGCGGTTGTAGTATTAGTGGCCCTTTGTGGAAAAAGGTTTTCTTCGTGGCCCTTAGTGGCTCTTCGTGGAAAAAGGGTTTTCTTCGTGGTCCTTAGTGGCCCTTAGTGGACAAAAAAGGTTTTATTTCTCGATCCTTAGCGGCCCTTAGTGGACAGAAAAGTGTTTTCTTCCCGATCCTGAGACGCAAACAACAACCCAGGATCCCACCATGTCGAATGACCAGTAAACATAATCTAACTACCAATAACCGCAGTCCCGACCGGCGCATCTGGCTCCTGATCGGCACCACCGCGCTCATAGCAGCCCTGTTCGTACCCTTCAGCCAGATCTTCCTCCAAGTCGAATACGACTACACCCTGCGCACCGTTGCCCTCGGTGGCGCACTGCTCGGCATCGTCAGCGGCGTCCTCGGCTGTTTCGCCGTCCTCCGTCGCCAGAGCCTGCTCGGTGACGCCCTCTCCCACGCCGCCTTGCCGGGCGTCGCACTCGCCTTCCTGTTCACCGGCCGCGATCTGGGTCTCCTTCTCGTCGGCGCCGGCATAACCAGCTGGCTAGGCGTCTTCTTCATCCGCCTCGTCACCAACACAACGCGTATCAAACAGGACGCCGCCATGGGCATCGTCCTGGCCGCCTGGTTCGCCGCCGGCATCGCCCTCCTCGTCTACATCCAGGCCCGGCCCGACGCCAGCCAGGCCGGCCTCGACACCTTCATCTTCGGCCAGGCCGCCGCCATCGTCGAGCGCGACGTTCGCCTCATCGCCATCGTCGGCGCAATCTCTTTCGTCGTTCTCGCTCTCTTCTGGAAAGAGTTCAAACTGATCACCTTCGATGCCGAATTCGCCGGCGCCAACGGCTTCCGCGTCAACATTCTCAGCATGATGCTCTCCACCCTCATCGTCGTCGCCATCGTGCTCGGCCTGCAGCTGGCCGGCGTCATCCTCATGGTGGGTATGCTGATCGCATCCGGCATCGCCGCCCGCCAGTGGACCAACCAACTGGGCCAGATGGTCATACTCTCGGCCGTATTCGGCGCATTTTCCGGCAGCGCCGGCGCCATCATCAGCGCCGTCGACGCCGATATCCCGACCGGCCCGTTGATCGTAGTGGTCGCCTTTCTGCTCGTGGCCATATCGCTCGGTTTCGCGCCCGGCCGCGGCCTCGTCTGGACCCTCCTGCGCCGCCACAACGATCGACGCCGTTTTGCCGCCCAGACGATTCGGCAGGACCTCTATCACTATGCAATCGACCACGGTGCTCAGGCTTTTGCGACCGCATCCGTCGCGCATTTGCAAAAGCCTGAGTCGAAGGCTTATGCAACCGCATCCGCAGCGCACTCGCAAACGCCTGAGTCAGCCGAATATGCCGCGCCTGAATCCTTCCTGTTCGGTGTACGCGGTACAACCGCCAGGGCAGGCCTGCGCCAACTGCAAGCTCGCGGCCAGGTCCAGCGCCGCGACCGCGTCTGGACGCTCACCCCCGCCGGCATCGAAGCGGCTGTCCAGGACGACCGCAACCACCAGCTCTGGGCCGTCTACCGCCAGTACAGTGATGAACTGGCCCTGCCCATCATCGCCGAAGACCGCCAGCAGGACATCGCCAACGTCCTGCCCCCCGAAGCCGTCGCCAAACTCGAAGACAAACTCGACACCATCAGAAACGCCGCCGTTCCTTCTCAACAATAGCGCCGGCCCAAGTCACTAAAAACTAAAGACTGACTACTAAAAACTGCCCTTAAATGTTTCAACTCGAAGAAATCATCATCCATTTTCTACTCAACTTCGTGGCCCGCGAGGACCTGAACGCCTTCCTGCGCAATCCCCAGTACACCGCCACCCTGGTCGGCAGCCTCATCGCCGTATCCGGCGCCCTGCTGGGCACATTCCTGCTCCTGCGCGGCATGTCCCTCACCAGTGACGCCATCAGCCATACCGTGCTTCTCGGTATCGTCGTCGCCTTCATCCTCATGGGCTCCGTCTTCGGAAAACATCCCGACCTCTCATCCGTCTGGCTCATCATCGGCGCCGCAGCCGCCGGCGTGGCCACCGTCCTCCTCACCGAACTCATCTACCGCTCCGGTCTCGTCAAACAGGATGCCGCCCTCGGCCTCGCCTTCCCCCTCCTCTTCGCAATCGCCGTCATCCTCGTCTCCCGTGTCGTCAGCGACGTGCATCTCGACGAAGACGCCGTCATGGTCGGCGAAATCGGCGTCGCCTGGGCCAATACCAACAGCCACTGCCTCAATGCCTGCGAAACCGTGACCGTCACAACCGACGACCCCCGCGCCGAACTGACGCGCCAGTGCACAAACTGCCGCGATCTCGGCATCAGCCCCCGCGACGAAAAGGCCGAGTTCACCGAAATCTGCACCAACTGCGGCCAATACAGCCCGGCCCAGGCCTGGCAGGCCGGCTTCACCCAGCAGGAGCCAATCCTCGTCTTCTGGCCCAAATCGATCACCGTCATGGCCGTGCTGACACTGCTCACTCTCATCGTTGTCGTACTGCTCTACAAAGAGTTGAAGCTCTCCACCTTCGACCCAACCCTGGCCGCCGCCCTCGGTTTCCGCCCTACCCTGCTGCACTACGGCCTCATGGTCATGGTCAGCCTCGTAGCCGTCGGCGCCTTCGATGCCGTCGGCTCGATTCTCGTCGTCGCCTTCTTCATCATTCCCCCCGCCGCCGCCTACCTGCTGACCGATCGCCTGCCCCGCATGTTGACCTACAGTTCGCTGATCGGCGCGCTCAGCGCCTACACCGGCTACGACCTCGCCCGCGGCAATCTGCTCGGCGCGGTGCACCTCAGCGACATCCTTGCCGCGCTCAACAACCTCTTTGGCCTCGGCCTCAGCGAGCAATGGGACTCATCCATCTCCGCTTCGATGGTGCTGATGACCTTCCTCTTCTTCCTCGCCGCCTGGATCTTTTCGCCCAAGTATGGTCTCGTATCCACCATGCTGCGCCGCCGCAACCAGCGCCGCAGCTTCGACGACCAGGTCGTCCTCGGCCACATCCATCGTCACCAGGGCCACGCCGCCGAGAGCGACGAACTGACCGCCTCGACGCTCTACCGTCATTTCCGCTGGTCGCCCGCCAAAATGGAACGCACACTGCGCCAGCTGCGCGCCCGCAATCTCGTCCAGATCGAGGCCGACCAAGTCTCCCTCACCGGACACGGCGAGACCCACGCCCACCGCTTCCGCCAGACCCAGCTAACCAACGAAAGCGTCGGAGAACTATCCACATGACAAACCTGAATCGCCCTGCCGGCGCCGCCGCCCCCGACGCGCCCGCGCCCGCCCTGCCCGCCACCGCGCTCGGCCTGACCGGCTATTTCTTCATCGGTACCGCCGCCGTCCTCGTACCTTCCGTGATGCCCTTTATCACATCCGAGTATATGGCCACAGGACTGACCCTCGCCGCCATCGGCTTCATCTTCCCCGCCCGCGCCGTCGGCGGCATTCTCGGCAACCTCCTGGCCGGCGTCAGCTCCGATCGTCTCGGCTACAGCAAGCTGGTCTGGATAGCCGCGCTCGCGCTGGCGGCCTCCATGGTCCTCGCATCCGCCGCCCGTCCCTGGCTGCTCTTCCTCGCCGGCTTTGCCCTGATCAGCATCGTCCAGGCCTCCCTCACCACCGGCATCAACGCCATGGTCGCCGACGCCAACCGCGCCAGCCGCGCCCGCGCCCTCAACGTATTGCACGGCGTCTATGCCGTCGGCGCAACCATCTCGCCGCTCGTCTTCGGCCTTATCCTCGAGCAGGGCGTACCCTGGCGCTGGGCCATGGCCGCAACCGGCCTGCTCTGGTTCGTCTATGGCCTGGGCGCCTTCCTTCTGTACCGCACCCTCTACCCGCCGCCGGCTTCCGCCCCCGCGGCCGATGAACCAGAACCGGACGCCGAAGAAAAAAAGACCCCGCAGAACGGGGCCAAAACATCCTTCCTTTCTTCAATTTGGGACACGCTACGCGACGTCCTCTACTCCAATTGGGTCATGTTGCGCAACGTCGGCTTCCTTTCCCTCTTCCTGATCGCCTTCATCTACAACGGCGTTGCCTTCAGTCTGCTCGGCTGGGTCGCCGTCTTCATGCAGGAGTCCGTCGGCTTCTCCATCTTCTCCTCAATCTCCATGATCTCCGTCTTCTACGTCGCCCTCACCGCCGGCCGTTTCCTCTGCGCCGCCTACGCCGAGCGCCTGGGCTACGCCCCTACCCTCCTCATCCTCGCTGTCGGCCTCGTCCTCACCTACCCGCTCGTCGTCTTCAGCACCACCGCCGCCCCGCTCGTCATCGGCATCTTTCTCACCGGCCTCACCCTCTCCGGCCTCTTCCCCACCGCCCTCGCCTTCGGCTCCCGCCTCTACCCCCAGCAAAGCGGCGCCGTCACCGGCATCCTCAACGTCGCCATGATCGCCGGCTCCATGCTCCCGCCCCTCTGGACCGGCATCTTCTCCGACATCTGGAGCTTCCAAACCGCCCTCGGCATCAACTACTCAATGGCCTTCCTACTCCTCGTCGTCTGCCTCTACCTCGCCCGCCTCGAGCGCCAAGCAGCGAAGGCCCAGCAGTGAGCAAGAACAATCCTGACCGCAACCCAGCGCCCGCGCCGCAATGCAGTTTTCTCTACCTTGCTGGCTTTGGGGACGCCTACGGGCGCAGACGCCCTCCGGCGGCTCCGGCCCGCTAAGGCGGGCCTGCGCACCCTTCGCCGCTAAGGCGGCGAAGGGCTGTCGTCGGCAAACCCCCGCCGCCGCCAGGGGCTACGCCCTTTTATGGCGGTCGGGCCTACGGCCCTCCCTTGTGCGGGGGGACACCCCCCGCAACGCCCCCCTCCAAAACCAGCGCTCGCCAACGGTTCGCCTTCATCGCAGCAGTGCGGCTGCTATCAACCAGGAACGTGACGAATAGGCCTGAATAGTGGCAGGGATGAAGAGTTTGTCAAGAGAGGCAAGGCTTTGTCAAGAAAGGCACTGCAGATGGGGCGAATGGCATCGAAGCCGTACAACAGCAGTCCAGTTCATCCCCAAACCTTAGTACTTTGTACGAGTGGGGTCACTGAAAACTCAAAACTAGCCAATTCCGATTCAGACAGCGGCTGCCCAAAATCTGGGATCCACGTACTAACGATTTACCACTCCGGAATAGGGCTTTTCTGCGGTACGATCTAGTTTTTCGCAGGTTTCAAAGTAATCATCGACCGCTTCTTCAAAAGCAGCACGCAACTCTGCAACGGAGTCACCGTGAAAACCGACAATATCATTGATATCTGCAATATGACCAACAAAGCAGCCGTCGTCCTCACTATACTCAATCCGAGCAGTATATCCCTTACATGTCACCAGCGTCGCCGCCCACCAAAAAATTAGAAACTGACTACTCAAAACTGCCGTCCAAACTCCCCAATCTCCTCCCCTCCATCCAGCACTCCAATCTCCATATGAAACTCCCGCACCTCACCTGGCTGAATGTAGTTCAGATAACCCTCTCTGCGGTTCCACGCCCGCCCCAGCATACTCACATTGCCCGGCTCCACCCCCGTCACATAAGTGCCGCGATGGAAATGCTGCCACTGATTCACCAGCGGGATCTCCGCGATCGGGAACTTCCAATACAGCCCCAGCCCCAACCCATCATTGACCAACCCCACATGCACGTTCCCATCCGCATCCGCGATCGGCCTGTGCACAAAAACATCGTCGCCGTCGTCATCCCCCGGCCCCTTCGCCACCTGGTACACCTCCGGCCCGACCTCCTTGTCCTCCAGCCATTCGGTCGTCTTCTCGCTGTTGATCAACAGCCGCGTCCCGCTATCCAGCACCGGGAAACCAGGATTGCAGTGATACACAAACATCAGCGGCGACGGGTCCACGCTCAGATTCTCAATCCGGTCATAAATACGGATCGACTTCTCGCCCAGCACCGTCGAGATCTCCCGCGTCAGCTCCAGGTTCGTCCCGAAAACCACCGCCTCCCGCATCTTCCCGTGGATGCGCACCACATACTGCTCCCCTTCCCAGCCCGCATTCGCCACCACATTCTTGGCCGGCAAAAACGCCAGCCGCCCGTGCAGCCCCAGCTCCTCATTCTCCTCCTCCGGATCCACCTCCGGATGCCCCGTAAACGTCATCCCGCAGCTCACTGTCAGACCGCCAAAGAAGCCCCGCAGCCAGCCGTTCCCCTGCGGCTCATAGAAAGCCGGCCCGACGTCCCCCGTACTGCTGCGAAAACACAGCGACATCCCCTTATAGTGAGCCGACGCAATATCCAGCGCCCGCCCCGGCACCACCGAAAAGCACAGCCCCGAAGCATTGAACACCTCGATCAGGTCCGACCCCCGCTCCATGCCCTCCACCAGCTCCGCCTTCCGCGCCCCCGCCAACTGGGACATATCCCCAACCCGGTCCAAAAGCTCCCGCCGACTATACTCGCGTCCGAATAGTGTAGTCATAATCCCTTCCTTTGTGTGGGTGAATTTCGGCCCACAATAGCACAGCGCCTTAGCACAAGCAAAGCGCCCGCAGATTCCGAAAGTTTTGGTCCGGCCCACGCAAAGTGATGGATTGACGAAAGATAAGCTGTACCCTAAACACGCCGACACCTTGAACAAGACTTCCGCGATCTAATCGCCCGTGGCGCTCTGTCCCCCATGGGGCTAGCTCATCCAGAAACTCATCGCCAGCAACTTCTTCCACGCCGACGAGTTGCCGGAAGTGCCAGTGGAAATGCGAAAGCCACCGCGCGCGGTCTAGAAAGGGTTGTTTGAATGAGAAGGAAGAGACGGAGAAGTGTCTTGATCTGGCGTAAACGAAATGTCAATGCTTCCAAGGCCAACCACATATATATGGCAGGTCGAATATTCACTATGACACTGGAAATAAACTCCCTTTGATATACCAAGCGTGGCCCTAAACCTGGACCATGAAATAAGGTGAGCGATGAGGCACTGATCCAAGCATGTAGAGAGAGATAGAGCTATAGCTATAGCTATAGCCAAGAAACACCAGTGCCCACCTACCCCGGTTCGCCTCAAATCCCACTCCTAACAACCTCCCCACCGCCCGCGCCCAACATCTCCGCAATGCAAGTCACAGTCCATCCCCAAAATCCCAAGAATCACAGTTCAGACAACGTGTGCCCAAGATGCTGAACAGCATCCCTTCCAGACTCCAAAGTTCACAAACACAACAGAGTATGAGACAATAGTTCGAATACCAGAGTAGAATTTCGCAGTGCTCATTCGTGCCTCTACGGCTGTCGGACGGCGTCAAGTAGGTTTGTCTTTCAAGAGACGCTCCGGCGACCCTGCCGCGAGAAAATACTATGGCCACTGAACTGACCCGATCCCCAATCATGGAAGGTACAGAAGAGAAAGAGATCTGGGACGCACTGAAATCGCACGGTCTAAATGAATTGGCCGCTAGACTCGCTCAACTGAGAGAGTTGCTCGAAGAGGATCCGGAAGAACCGGACCTGGCGCTCGAATCATTGCGATCATTCGCCGAATTCTTCATACATGAGGCCCGCCTTCCCGTTCCGCAGATCGGCGCCGGCCCCGAAGGGTTCGTGGAGGCCGAGTGGCGCATTCCCTCAAATGGGGTTAGGCCAGCCGCTTCAGACGAGAGTTACTGGGGCCGCGGCGACGGCATCCTCGCCATGAAGTTTCTGCCCACCGGCCTTATCCGGTTCGCCGCAACCTCCGGGCCAGCCGGCCAGGGCATAGAACGACTGCGAACCAGCGGCATTCTACCCAGGACCAGTATTCTCCCCGCAGTTCAGACCTTCATTTCCCGCTTGACTGTTCAATGAGCGGGCCTCCACTGCCCGATCAGGATCACGTTGCCCGCTACTGCAAGCCGAGCGCTATGGGAACCGATGGTCTTCCCAAAGTGGCGGCCTTTGAGCTTAGAGAGCGGGATCCTTCACTGTCAGTAAACTGGATAGAGTACTTCGGAGAGGATCGGGAAATCTCGATCCAGGAGATTCGGCAGGTTATCCAGATTAACCTCCGACCCAACGGCCGCTTCGCCGTATTCGGCGTTGCAGCAGCAAAGGAAGCGGTCATCGCAGGAGGTGGCAGTTCCCCGGACGTGTTCTCAAGTCCGCATAGAAACGATCCCTCCCACGCTTCGATCAGCGGCTACACAATTGATGATTTTGACGTAGCAGTAGAACTGAAGGCCCTGGTCGACCAACAGGACGTCCATCCTGCCCGCGTCTGAGCGACGCGCACTCGCGCCGGCACCCAGCGCCAAGACAACTCGCACAACCATGAAACTACACATCGACAAAGAAGCTGACGCCCTTTACCACCGCCTTGATGATTCCGCCATCGTCGAATCCGAAGAAGTCGCGCCCGGCGTCGTCCTCGACTACAACCAGGCCGACCAGGTCGTCGCCATCGAAATGCCTTACCTCTCGAAACGCTCCCCCAACCTGAACCTCTCCACCCTGGAGCCAGTCACGGCTTGATCTGCATACCCGCCCCAATCCTCCCCAATTTTTGAGATCTTTCCCTGCGTCTGCTACTTTCCTCCAAAAGCACCTAAGTTTTTCCATCTCGTGTCCTTTTTTCGGGGCCAACCATTTCGGCTGGGCAGCGTCGGTTTGACAAAGATCACCTTTGTACCTAATGTATCGACTAGAACGCAACCATCCTGCACGCAACGAAATTGAGTAGACAATCTCGACTTAGCCAACGAATTCTCGAAGGCCGCTCGGATGCCAATATCCACTTTAGCGATTTACGCGCCCTGCTATTAAGGCTGGGGTTCATCGAGCGAGTGCGGGGAAGCCATCACATTTTCCGCAAAGCAGGAGTAGTCGAAAGACCGAACCTGCAACGCGATGGCAGTCACGCCAAACCTTACCAGGTTCGACAGGTCCGCCAGGTAATCCTGAAGTACAATCTGGAGGAAGAATGATGTACAAATATGAAATCATAATCTACTGGAGCAATACGGACGATACTTTCGTAGCCGAAGTGCCAGAGCTTCCTGGCTGCATGGCACATGGAGCCACGCAGGAAGTTGCGCTGCAAAACGTCAATCAGGCGATTACGCTCTGGCTCGACACCGCGCATGAGTTTGGCGATTCAATCCCCGAACCAAAGGGCGAGCGCCTGATGCTGGCCTGAACCGGCGGGTGCAGTAGTAAGGAGGACTGTCCCCTCTGCGAACTTTTATTCCCCCTTGGCCAAAACGACGATCCCATCAACTGCTGCGTGAAGTCGCATCCGCAACCCACTGCTCTCGACCCCAACGCCTCTCACCGCCTGACCTGTCCTCAGTCGCAAACCAAATCCTCTGCAGAGATTGTTCCCTCAACAAAACAGTCAGTCAGATCGCTAACGCGCAGTAATCCTGCTCATCTCCCAAATCCCAAAAATCACAGTTCAGACAACCTTCCCCTTCTCACCAACCAACAAGGACCCTCACAGTGCTGTTTGCCCCGCTGCCAATAATCACAGCCCATCCCCTCAATCCCCCTAGAATCACAGTCCAGACAGTCCCCCTACCAAATCTGCCCTCCCAAAACCGGCAGCAAGGCCTCCCGAAACCGGTCCTTCTGAACCAACCTGTCCCCAACAAAAACTGCTAAGCTGTATGCATGTCTGCAGCCTGCCTGGGTCGGCCGAGCCCGCGGTCAGAACCCACCTTCACCAAGCCAGAAACGGGTGATCTACACACAACCTTTCTGCATCACACCGGATGTCTTGGAGTTGCCTACGGACGGGCGCATCTTAGGCGGGGCAGGGAACGTCCCCGACCATGACCGGCCCCCGCGTATGACAAGGAGTGAAAGTGACAAGAGTCAAGTTTGCTGCCCTACTGATGGCGCTCGTAATCGGCTGCACAAGCGTCGGCAGCGCTGCCAGCTACCTTCTCAATTTCCTTTGGTACACCGCCGCAGAACCGATCGTCTACCCTTGCCCCTACTCGGACGAAGCAGGTGTATGTTCGGAAGAACACAACCAACCCAAACCCGATCTGCCCGTATTGCGCTATGCCTGGCCATCCATGGACCCCACCCATATTCACTTCCAGCCCCAGAGGAGCTGCGTACTCGATTTTCTCTACCATGACCCACTGCCACTGGGAACACTGAGGGGAGAAAACTAATGACAAGAATTAGAGTCCTCCTGGCGACAATACTGCTCAGCCTCACCTTCGGTGGAATACTGGGACGGAAGTACTTCACCTACGTCCTTTTCGTCGGCATAGAACCGATACTCTATCCCTGTCCTTACTTTGACACACCAGGAATTGTTCACGCATGCACCTTCCAGCCACAAAAGCCAACCCCCGAGATCGCCGTCTGGTGGCACGGGTGGCCCACGCAAGATGACCAGCGCACAGCCCCCCAGCCCAGCGGAAACTGCCTGCGCGACATCTTCTTCTTCGACCACCTGCCGCCGCCGCAATCCACCGACCAATGACAACCATCCTACTCGCCGCAACTCTCATATAGACGGGCCCCAGAGCCTGGACAACCCGGAAACGCCCAAACATGCCTGCTTCGCAACCACTCTCCACTTCCAAACCAATTATCTGCTCGCACCCGGGTCCTGGTCTCTTCCGTCCGTAAATCCCTCGATTCGCCCGTTGCTGAGTCCAGCAGTTCGGACATCCGGCAACGGGCGAACACCAGTTCAGACAACTTCCCAACACTTGTAATCTCTCTCAATCTCTCCTGCAAGGCTCGGACCAGCGCCATCGTGCCAACGGCGCCCCTCCCATCCTGAAAATCCCCGAAATCCCGCAAATCACAGTTCAGACAACGTCACCCCGGATCCTACTTTTTCTGAAGTTGACACATCCCCAACCCTTGTGTATACTCTTCCCTAACCTCACAGAAGTGGGGCGAAGCGGCCCGGCAGGATCTCCCAAAAACCTTGCCAACGCTTCATCAGTTTGCAAGCAGTTGCCAAAGCCTGACCTATGCCCCGACATAGCGGGCTGAGAAGGAGCACAAGGAAATGCGTATTCTAACGTATGACCAACCCGGTCGGGCGGCCTCGCCCGGCAGACAATCCCGTCGTTCCCAAACTAGCAAGATTGTCATCTCCTCCTCTTCCTCTAGCTGCTTGTGTACCACCTCCTCCTGTTGTTGCTCCTGTACTTGTAGTTAATTCTCTGACAGGCTCATCCAACATAAACGTGCGTCAACCCTGCGTGGACAGGGCTACCAAATCTCAGACGCACTTAACCGCGATGAGCGCCCGCTAACTCTTTCCTACAACTGAAAACATCCCAGATCCGTAGCTCCGCTGTCGCGGCCCCTTTGCTGTCACTTGCGCTATCCTTCTGCCGTCCCAGCGCACCCAGACCAGCATCAAGGCTACAGATCGACGATATAGAGGAATTAACTGTGATTGCACTCGCGCAGGAAACATTCTCGTTTGATACCTGGCAACTGGCCTCTATCAACCAGTTCAACAAACGCCTCGAAGAGAAATCCGCAGAGGAGATTCTGGCGTGGGCCATGGAGCAGTTCGGTGAAGGCTTTTCGATCGGCTCAGCCTTCGGCGCCAGCGGCATGGCCCTGATCGACATCGCCATGCGCATCAACCCCGATGTCGACATCTTCTACATCGACACCGACTACTTCTTCCCCGAATCCCTGGCCCTGATCGACCGCGCCCAGCGCCACTACAACCGCCCCTTCCGCCGCGTTTCGCCGGATATGAGCGTCGCCGAGCAGGAGCGCTCGCACGGTCCGGACCTCTACCGCAGCAACCCGGACAAATGCTGTAACATCCGCAAAGTCGTGCCGATGGCAAACGCCCTCCAGGGCAGCACCGCCTGGGTATCGGCCCTGCGTCGCGACCAGTCGCCGACCCGTGCCGGCACACCGGTTCTGCGCTGGAATGACAAGTACGGTGTCGTCAAGATTTCTCCTCTGGTAAAGTGGAGCGAAGCCGACGTTTGGGCATACATCCGCTGCCACAACGTCCCCTACAACGAACTGCACGAGCAGAACTATCCCAGCATCGGTTGCTGGCCCTGCACCCAGGCCGTCCAGCCCGGCGATGACCTGCGCGCCGGCCGTTGGGTCGGGCTGTCCAAACTCGAATGTGGTCTCCATCAGGCGTAACTGCAGTTTTTAGTAGTCAGTTCTTAGCGACTGCCGCGATTACCCGCTAAAAACTGGAAATGTTAAACTGAATACTATATGAACGGTGTAGTCCTCATCGGCCACGGCAGCCTGCACAGCGATAGCGGCGCGTCTATGATCCGGCTGGCCGCCCGCCTGCGCGAACGCGGCGTTGCGTCCATCGCCGAGGCCGGCTTCCTCAACTTCAGCCGCCCCACCATTGCCGAAGCCGTCGCCAAATGTGTCGACGCTGGCGCAACCTCCGTCACCGTCCAGCCCTATTTCCTCATCGACGGCGTCTATGTCCAGCAGGACCTGCCCGTCGATATTGCCAAAGTCGCCTCCCAGTTCCCCCAACTGACCATCCGCGTCTCTCCCTGTCTCGGCTTCCACGAGAAGCTGGCCGCCATCGCCCTCGAGCGCGTGCGTGCGGTCGATCCGGAGCCGAACACGAACAACGGGACACAGGCCGCCCTCCTCGTCATGGCCCACGGCACGCCTCTCGAGTACGCCAACGAGCCGGTCAGACGGATGACCGCCTGGCTGCACGAGAAGACCCGCTATTCTCTTGCCGCCGCGGCCTACCTCGACTGCAACAAGCCCCGCATTGCCGACGCCATCGACGACCTCGCCGCCCAGGGCGCCCGCAAAATCGTCGCCCTGCCCTATTTCCTGCACCGCGGCCGCCACCTGCGTCAGGACCTGCCTCAACTCCTGGCTGCCGCCCGCCAGCGCCATCCAACCCTCACAATCCTCGAAGCGCCCCACCTCGACTACGACCTGCGCCTCGCCGACGTCATCACCGACCGTCTCAACGAGCTACAACTCTGACACAATCCGACCGCGCACCGTCGGCCATCCGACTACTTCCTCCCTTGCACATACAGCCGGGCTAACCCCTAGCCTCTGCCGTTCCGCCCCTTGCATTTACGGGCCAACCCGACGACAATGTTTCAAACACTGACCACTGACCACTATCAACTGACTACTGCCCTATGACAAGCAAAATCGACTACTCTCCCCGGCCGCTCTTTTCGCTCGCCGACACAGGCAGGGAAACACCTCCCGTCGGGCTGATCTCGCCTGCGCGCTACGTGCAGGGGCCGGACCTGCTCGACCATCTGGGCCGTTTCCTGTCAATAGTCCCCAGCACCCGGCCCGCCGTCTACATCAGCCCCGGCGGCCTGCGCCGTCACGGCGACCAACTGCTGGACGGCCTGCGCGCCATGCAGATCGCCGCCGCCGTCGAGATCTTCGGAGGCGAGTGCTCCCACTCCGAAATCGAGCGCGCCGCCGCCAGTCTGCAAGCGCAGAACACACCCTTCGACAGCCTGATCGCCGTCGGCGGCGGCAAATGCCTCGACGCTGGCAAATGCATCGCCGAAGCCCTCGAAATACCCGTCGTCATCTGCCCCACCATCGCTTCTACAGACGCGCCCTGTTCCGCCTTATCGGTCATCTACACCGACGAAGGCATCGTCCACGGCGGCCAATCCTTCCCGGACAGCCCGGCGCTGGTGCTGGTTGACTCCCAACTGATCGCCGCCGCGCCCGTACGTTATCTCGTGGCCGGCATGGGCGACGCTCTCGCCACCCGCTACGAGGCCCGCACCTGCTACCTCAACCCCGCCGGCCGCGCCGTCATCGGCAGCCGGCCCACCATCGCCGCCCAGGCCATCGCCGAACTCTGCGCCCAGACCGTCTTCGACGATGGCATTGCCGCCGCCGAAGCTAACTATCGCGGCGAGGTCGACCCCGCGCTCGAGCGCGTCATCGAAGCCAATACCCTGCTGAGTGGCATCGGCTTCGAAAGCGGGGGCGTTACCGCCGCCCACGCCGTTGCCATGGGCTTCACCCGCCTGCCCGTCGCGCGCGAAAACTACCTGCACGGCGAAATGGTGGCGATGGGCCTGCTCACCCAGTTGGCGCTGGAGCAGTCCACCGACGAGTGCGTCCAGGTCGCCCGCTTCTGCGCTGAGATCGGCCTGCCCACCCATCTAGCCCAACTCTCCCTCGACCCCGCAGCCGACGGTCCCGCCCTGCAGGCAGCCATGGCCGCCAGTGCCGAGACGCCCCTGATGGATAACGTGCCCTTTGACGTCACCCCCGAAAACACCTGGGCCGCGCTCCTGCAGGCAGACGAGATTGGACGCAACGCCACCGCTGCCGTCGGCGACCACGCCTACCGCCGTATGCGCGCCTGACCCATTCATCTTCAGCCGGCGCTGTCTCCAGCGCGCCCTTCCCGCGCAGGCACGCATCCGCTAGTCCTTGTGCAAACCTCCCGTACCGCTATAATGGAGCCATCGCTACTCGACGGGCGCGTCGATCTCTTCTATTCGCATGCGCGTGTCCGCCTCTCCCGTAAAGGGGTACTGTACTCATGCCACGCACCCGTTTCATCACTCTGGCCGAAGCCGCGGCCCTCATCCCCGACGCAGCCACTGTTGCCGTCAACTCGTCCAGCGGGCTGCTCTGCCCCGATGGGTTGCTGCGCGCCGTCGGCGAGCGCTTTGCGCAAGATGGCCATCCGCAAAATCTGACCACAATTCACCCAATCGCCGCCGGCGATATGTACGGCATCGACGGCATCGACCACATAGCCCGCCCCGGACTGCTGTCGCGCGTGATCGCCGGCTCACTCCCCTCGGGTCCGTCGTCGATGGAATCACCCGCAATCTGGCGCATGATCTACGAGAACGAAGTCGAAGCCTACAACATCCCCAGCGGTCTTATCTTCCACCAGCTGCGCGAGGCCGCGGCCAAGCGCCCCGGCGTCCTCACGCAACTGGGTATGGACACCTACCTTGATCCCCGTCGCCAGGGCGGGCGCATGAACGAGCGCACGCAAACAGATATTGTTGAGTTAGTGGAGTTTGACAGCCAGGAGTGGCTCTACCTGCGCGCCCTGCACCCGGACGTGGCGCTAATCCGCGCGACGACTGCCGACGAATTGGGCAATCTCACCTTCGAGCGCGAGGGCGCCTTTCTCGGTGCCTACGATGTCGCGCTCGCCGCGCACAACAACGGCGGCGTCGTCATCGCCCAGGTCGAACGCCGCGTCGCCGCCGGCACCCTCTCCGCCCAGGATGTACGCGTGCCCAGCGTACTCGTCGACGCCGTCGTGGTCGTGACCGACCCCATGCAGACCACCCAGACCGACTACGACCCGGCCATCAGCGGCGAAGTGCGCGTCCCGTCCGACAGCTTCGAACTGGCCGAGTGGAGCCTCCAGAAGGTGATCGCCCGCCGTGCCGCCCTCGAACTCCGCGATGGCGAAGCGGTCAATCTTGGCTTCGGCATCTCCGCATTGGTGCCGCGCGTTCTGCTGGAAGAGGGGCTGGACGGCGCCGTCACCTGGGTGATCGAACAAGGCGCCGTTGGGGGCATGCCGCTGCAGGGCTTCCAGTTCGGCTGCTCAGCCAACACACAGGCCATCATTCCCTCATCGGACCAGTTCAGCTATTTCCAGGGCGGCGGCTTCGACCGCTGCTTCCTCTCCTTCATGCAGATAGACCGCGAGGGCAACATCAACGTCTCCCGCCTGGCCGCCCGTCCACACGTGACTGCCGGTGTCGGCGGCTTTGTCGACATCACCGCCAACGCCAGAAACATCGTCATCAGCGGCACATACACCGCCGGCGCCCGCCTCGACGTTGCCGATGGCCGGCTGCGCATCGAGCGCGAAGGCAGAGTGCGCAAGTTCGTCAACGAAGTGGAACACGTCACTTTCAGCGGCCGCCGCGCCCGCCAGACCGGCCAGAACGTCGTCGCCGTCACCGAGCGTTGCGTCCTGCGCCTCGACGCCGACGGCTGGACCGTCATCGAGATCGCGCCCGGCACCTCCCTCGAAGAAGACGTACTCGCCCAATGCGAATTCCCGCTGGCCGTAGCGCCCGACCTGCGCGAAATGGAACCCCGCCTCTTCCAGCCGGAGCGAATGAAATTGGTTTTACAAGAGAGTGGTTAAAGACGAAGCAGTCTAAGAAAACTACCACGTACCAGTGGGGTTACTAAAAACAAAAAACCAAAAACTGAAAACTTTCAGTACGCTCCCTCCCCGCCCAATACCTTCGGGATCGTGCGCAGCAGAATCCCCAGATCCAGGGTCAGGCTCCAGTTTTCCGCGTAGTATATATCGAGCAAAACCATCTCATCGAAGGTAAGATCGCTGCGCCCGCTGACCTGCCAAAGCCCCGTCATGCCCGGGCTGACCGACAACCGTTTGCGGTGCCAGTCCTTATACTGGGCAACTTCATCAGGCACGTTCGGGCGCGGCCCGACAAGGCTCATCTCGCCGCGCAAGACATTGATCAGATTCGGCACCTCGTCCAGGCTGAAGCGGCGCAGAATACGCCCTACCGCGGTGCGGCGCGGGTCATCCCGCATCTTGAAGAGCGGCCCCGACGCCTCATTGAGTTCGGCCATCTCATCAAGCTGCGCATCGGCATCCGCGGTCATCGAACGAAACTTGAAAATATTGAACTGGTGCCCGTTGCGACCAATGCGCGTCTGGGAATAGAGAATCGGCCCCGGTGAATTGATGCGGACGGCAAGCGCAATCAGCGCGCCCAGCGGCAGCCCCACCGTCAACAAGATGGTCGCCGCAACCACATCCAGCGCCCGCTTGACGAACAGATTCCAGCCCGCAATCGACACCGCCCGCGTAGTAATCAGCGGAATCCCGTTGAGCCGCTCCACCTGCATCTGGTTCTTCGTCAACTGGAAAAAGTCCGGCACTATCTGCGCCGTGACACCGTTCTCCTCACATAGATGCAGCAGACGCGCCACCGCACGGTGACTTCGCCAGGGCAGGCAGATGATCGTCGAGTCGATATCGTGGTTCTGGAGGATTTCGTAAAAATTTGTCAGCGGGCCCAGCGCCTGAAATCGACCGATGTCCGTCTGATTGATGCTCGGATCGTCATCCAGAAAACCGACCAGCTCGTATCCGAGGCTGGGGCGGGCCGCGATAGTGCGCATGACCATCAGCCCCACTTCGCCCACACCCACCAACACCACACGTTCCAGACCGAATCCCTGATTGCGCATGTAGCCGCGCACCGTGTAGATCACCGCCCGGCTGACGCCCAACAGCAGCGTGACAAGCACAGCCGTGTACAGGAAGATCAGACGGCTATAGGAGAGTTGCCCAAACGCCAGATTCAGAACGATCAGAACGACAACGCCAATCGTGGTCGCGCTGGCAATAGCGTAGACCTCCTCTAGCCAGAGGCGATCGCGGCGGTATACGTAGACTCGGGAGAACTGAAACGAACAGAACAGGAGAAAGACCAGCGCCAGGCCGAACGGCAAATAAGTGATCAGTTCGGTCTGGTTTGCCGGATCGACGGTCAGGAACCACTGCGCTTGGTAGCGCAGCCAGTAGGCCAGAACAAAAGCAACAACGATCAGGACCAAATCGCTGATTCGCAAAAGGGCCGGCCACCAATTCGACGGAATCCGCGCCAGCAGGGCAATCAATCTATTGCCGTCCAGAGAACCTGTTTCCCCGTTGCTCACCCGCCGCCCGTCGCGGGTCTGCTGGGATGCCTGCCGGCCTCTGCGTTGTTTCATCTGTATTGTCGTCATCGGCGTCAATAAAGTGGCCAGTGGCCCGCGGTTAGCGATTTGTAGGTCGTGGCCTGTACTGTCCACTAACCTCCATTTACTGCATTTTCGTACACGTCGATTGTTTCAGCGGCCGCCCTCTCCCAGGAGAATCGCCCCGCCTGTCGGGGCCCCCGCTCCCGCAAGTCAGCCGCGACACCCTGCTCTGTAAACAGGCGCTCAAAGGCTTCCTGCAATGCCGCCTGGTCCTGCGCCGGCACGATCAGCGCCGCGTCGCCCGCAACCTCCTGCAGGCTCGGCGCGTCGCTGCAAATTACCGGTGTCCCCGACGCCATCGCCTCCAGCACCGGCAGGCCAAACCCCTCAAACAGACTGGGATAGACGAATCCGCTGGCCGCGTTGTACCACAAGCACAACTCCTGCTCCGGCAGAAAGCCGGGAAAGTATACGATCGGCTCCTGCTCGGACGGTGTCCCTGACTCGTCTGAAGTCAGGCCCAACTCGGTAACCAGTCGAAAAATCTCCTGATAGTGCCAGCCTCTTGCTCCGGCCAATACCAACCCCACATCGCGCCCGGTCGCACTTCCCGCACGCCAACCCGCAAAAGCCCGCAGCAGATGGGGCAGATTCTTGCGCGGCTCCAGCGTTCCAACATAGAGCAGAAATCTCGCCGGCAGCCTCATCCGCTCGCGAAAACCGGACACCTCGTCAGCAGGCAATGGCCGGAACTGCTCGCCGACCCCATTATACACCACCTCCACGCGCCGGCTGTCCACTCCGAATTCCGTCCGTAAGTCGGCGGCTGTCTGCTTGCTGACCGCGATGACGCGCTTGGCCCGGTGGACGCTTGCCCGGCACAGGTTGGCCAGGTAGAGACGCTTGTGGAGTGGGAAACGATCCGGCAGCCGTACAAAACTGAGGTCGTGGACGGTAACCACGCCCGGCGTCTTCGTCACCAGTGGCAGAGTATTGACCAGACCATGCACCAGATCTGCCTGGCCGTTCCACACAGCCGCGGGTAATGCCGTCTGCTCCCAGATGATGCGGGGCAACGGCGCCGCGGCCGGCCAGCGCGTATACCGCAATTCCAAACCCGTTCGACCTTGGGGAGAGCGAAAGTCGCGGTCGTTGACAAAGGCAGTTAACTGATGCCCGCCAGCCTCGGCGGCAAGCGCGGTCAACAGACTGCGGCAATAGTTGCTGACCCCGGCTCCCCGGTAACTGCTGCCCGTATGCAGAAGCTGGGCGTTGACAACGACTTTCATGGTCAATGGCCATTATTCTGAGGCTAGCGGCCATTCGCCGCTGCTGTGTAAGCCGCCACCGTCTGGCGGGCGATCTCTGCCATTGTGTATTGTGCCAGCACCCGCTCCCTCCCCGCCGCCGCCAGGCACTCTCGCTCCGCTCGATCCTGCATCAGCCGCTGCAACTGGGACTGCAGCGCGCCAACATCCCCCTCCGGGAAGACCACCCCGGCACTGCCGATGACATGGGGGATCTCGCCGCTGTCACTTCCTAGCACCGGTACCCCGCTGGCCATCGCCTCAATCAGCACCCGTCCGAACTGCTCCTTCCAGTTTGGCCGCGTGCGGCTGGGCAGCACCAGCAAGTCGAGTGAGCGGTAGAAATCCGGCATCTCCGCGCTGGGCAATCTCACACCTAGCGTGACCCGGTCTGCTATGCCGCCCTCGGAAGCCAGTTTCCGCAGCGCATCCAGCTCCTCTCCGCTGCCCACCAGCGTCAACCGCCAGTCGCCCTCAAGTCCGGCGCACGCCCGCAGCAGCAGGTCCAGCCCCTTTTCGGGCAACAGCCCCCCGGCGTAGCCGATATGAAACGCCTCGGACTGAGAATTGATGGCTGAGGAGCGCTTCAACGACCCGGTTTTCTCTCTACGCTGCGTCCTCTCTTCCTCGTCCGCCTCAGTCTGCGGCCGGAAGATGGTCGGGTCGACGCCAAACTGCGGCAACACCACGATCTCGCCCCGATAGCCCTTGCGCACAAGAACCTCGCGGGCTTCGGCATTCCCGGCGATGGCAACCGCACAGGTGCGGTAAACGATGCGCTCAAACCAGTTGAACGGCGGCGGATAGCGCCGCAGCAGATTTTGCCAGGTAAAGAAGAGCGGCTCTGCGCCGACCGACCGCGCCGCCCGCACACCGAGAAGCGTAGCCAAATTGTATGGCTCCTCATCCACATGCACAACCTCCGGTTTCAGCTCCCGTAGCTCTCTCACC
This sequence comes from Caldilineaceae bacterium, assembly GCA_963662575.1. Classification (GTDB taxonomy): domain Bacteria; phylum Chloroflexota; class Anaerolineae; order Caldilineales; family Caldilineaceae; genus Bin5. Next base: position 587,194 of record OY759723.1, on the reverse strand, counting down.
AGAGTGGGATAAAAGTGAAGGTGGTATGCGCCGTTGAATAGGAGGGGAATCGTACGCAGTTCGTAGCCGATAGTATGCAGCCGTTCCGCCTGTTGCCTGCCGCGTCGGTCCCGCCAGCTCGGCGGCACCAGCACCGTCAGCTCCACCCCCTGCCTGGCGATCTCCTCCGCCTTCCTCTGATACGCGCCCACAACGAGCGCCTTGCTGATCAGCACAACCCGCAACGGATTCTCCCTGTTCCTGATGGATAATGGCTGGCGGCCAGTAAACTCGGTCTACTTGCCATCCTCTGATTATAGCGGAGGCGCGCGCGGCGCTCAAGAGCGGAGAGGGGGAAAGTGGTCCCGGTTTTGGGGCAATTGCGCGGACAAGCGTCAGTACGCTGTCTTATAAGTCGCCTTGCTCTACCAACAAGGCCGGTGGCGTTCAGCCCTACTCATCCGGTCAAGAAAGGCGAGGGCAGGAATAAGCCAGTAGGGGTGGACGAAGTTGTGGATATTGAGGTTTAGGATGCCGGAGCGAGGAACGGTGCTGCAGAGTGTCACCTGCGATTGACCCCCAAATGCACACGCGACAGATCCTGACCATAATGGCTCATTAGAGCCTTCAATCTCTTTGCGGATTCAAACTTGCTTAATCTGGCTTCAACGATAAGAGTTGCTCCCGCGACTGGTTTTGGATTGGAAAATGGCTTTTCAGTTGAGTAGGCCGCTTCTGTGTGGAACCAATTGAGACTTGTGGTCGAGTGACCGGACATATTATTCGATGTTAAGACCCCTTTGGACCAAAGCCACCCAACCGTCTGCAGAACCAAGTCATACCAAGCCTGCAACTGGTATTCACTGCCATCAGGAAATCTAATGAATTCTGGACGATTCATTGTCTTAAGAACAACGAACTTAGACAACGGTACCCAACTAATCGAATCAGAAACAGGTGGGACCTGATCAACAACTAAAGAGGGAACAGCTATCGGCTTGCTTGCTGATTCAAATTGGACTGAAGCCAAGTTGGGCCGCCAAAGCAGCAAGAGTAAGAGGGCACTAAGATTGGGAGGAGAGACTGAAATCCTGTGATTCAACATTCGTCCTTCGTCCAACGTGCCGTGTGGGAGAACCCTGTACAGTTCCCACTGGTCGCCGTCTGTAATGCCTGCGAACTCGACACCAACCCTGTTAGCGTTACTGATCATCTGCTCCAAATGCGGTTGAAGCGGTTCACTAAGTTTTTTGGCTTCAACGGTAGCGGTTGGTAGGCTGTTCTGGCCCAGCAATGCATAATCAGCCTTTCGACCTCTGACATCATACTCCGGAATTACAATCGAAGGATCTGTCGTGTCCCACCCAAGGACCTGCAAAAGCGGGTCGATCAACGCCGCGCGCGTGCGCGTCTCACTAACACCCAATGTAGGGCCATGGGCGGCGATTCTCCGTCTCAGCGTCTCGATGACAGCGATTAGCTCGTCAAGAAGCATTTGGTTTCTCCAAAGTCCAGCAGGGCGTATATCGCACTTTGTAAGCTACGTGCTGGCCATAATCGTGGGGGAAGACGATTGCTCTACGGATTATAGTCCTTCTTTATCCAACCCGCCACGGTTGGACGCATAGCGCTTATCGCTCTCCAGCCCAGAAAGCAGGAGGCCATTCGCCAACCTCCTGCCCCATGGAACCCACCAGTCGACCGAATGCGTAGGCGAGCTTTCGGAACGAACGGCTGTGCCTATACGCGTCTGTAAATGAGAAGCTGGCGCTCAGAGCAGGTTGGTCCGTCGTCTCGAGATAGGTTGCACCGGATTCCATCCGTCCTTCCAAGTGACCTTTGGCGTCGCGGGGCTGTTCGGGGTTGGGGTGAGGCTGGGCGTTGGAACGGATACGGCGCTGGCCGCGCAAGGACTCAACTGCGGCCAGAAACCATGCTTCATACTCGCGGTGGGCGATGACGACCTCGCAGGGCACGCCGCCAGCTTCAGCCGCTGCCCACTCCTGGACAGCCGGGCCTAGCTCGGCGGGACAGTCCGAATTTCCGTCGAATAGGATGAGAACCGCGCTACAGTCCGGTTGGAGTAGTGCCAGCCTCACTGCTTTCTTCAGTTCGGTCTCGCGCACCAACTGGTTGCGCGGCTTCCGGATCGGTCGACCGACACCCACACTCCAGACTTCCGCTTCTTCGACAAGGCGGCGCAACAGGACCGGCAACGCCTTCACTTCGCCGTATCCTTCAACGATAGGTTGTATCTTCACGTAAGATCGCCCTCAGGGAAGAGTTCGAGTTGGCGAGGATCGTGAGCGAATAGTTCAGCTGCGGTCAAGGCGTTGGCGCGCAGCAATTCACCGGCCCCCATCAGGTGCTCGCTCAGTGTCTGCCGTACCGCGGGCGACACTGAACTGATGCCTGTCCTGCCCGCCTCCCATTGGGAGATACGGAGGTGTCGATCTTCGATCCAATCGGCGTCGAGAATGTCGGGGCTGTGCGTTGTCACGACAACCTGCATAGAGCGTCCGGCACGGCGTAACACGTCCAGAACTGATCCCAACGCGCCTGGGTGGATGGTGGCCTCCGGTTCTTCAATCACGAGGAGCGAGGGCGGAGGACGCTGGAAAACCGCGGCGAGAAGGCCCAACACGCGCAGCGTGCCGTCGGACATGTTGAAAGCCTCGAATTTCATATGCTCCGTCAGCGACCAGTCCTGTGCAAACTCCAGTGTCAGTTTGTTGCCGTGTCTCTTAGGCTGAACGCCGACGGTCCGGGGCACAATGCTTTCTAGAAGCTCGAGGATTGTCCGCCAATCATCCGGAGCGGCGCTCTCGATCTCGCGCAGTACACTGGCCGCGTTTCTGCCGTCGGGATGCAGCCGCACACCCTCGTCTGGGTCCTGCATCTCCCGTAAAGCCGCGGGTTCGATGCGACAGGTCTGCATTCGGGACAGAAAACGCAATACGGACTGAAAGCGCATATCGCCGCCTACCAGCGGGAGAGCGAGGGCGCTCGACTCCAAGACCGGATCCAGGGAATTTACATTACTTCGCCAAACCGCGTCCGGGCCCGATCGATCGAACCAACTGCGCGACCCATCGGCACGACGCACGATGCACTGCTCCCGTACGACCTCGAAACCGTATTCTCCCATAGGGCTTAACTCGAATCCATATCGAGCTTCAACCGTCCGGTCGTCTGGCCGCGACAAAATGACCGCCAGACCCAAGCTTGACGGCCGCCCGTACGCGGATCTGCGGTTTCCGACCGCGGGGAAACCGCCGCGGCGGGCCAAAACCGCTTGCAGTGGGGAGGCCATCGCTTCCGCCAGAAACGCGAATGCATCGGCGAAGTTGCTCTTGCCAGTGCCGTTCTGCCCAACGAGAAAAGTAGGGTTGCCGAATTCCACCACCTCGGCAGGCAGGCTGCGGAACTGTTTCAAAATCAGCGTGCGAAGAACTGGTTCAGACATGGGTATCCCGGCCCGTTGTCCGTTTCAGTTAGATTGGAGTTGCAGGTGCCGACAGGCTCCCGCCTAGACTGCACATATTATGCCTTCTGTGACAGCAAATAACAATGGGATATGCAGTCAGAGTGTGTGGATCAGTTTTGGGCTTACGTTGGCGGCATTCAATGCGAAGGACTGTCAGAACTGCAATCTTGCAATTCCGAGATCTGCAGGAATGCAACCCAGCGGCAATTTGTCTTCGGTCCTGGCCTTCAAGAACCAAGCACACGCTCAACCAACCAACGCCCCTACCCCAAACTCCACCCACAAGCATACGCCACCAGACCCAACTTCCGCGCAACCGCCAGCGAAGCCCCGTTCGCCCACGACGCACTGTAGAGCGGAACCCGGCCCGACGCCCGCACCGCCAGTGCCCATGCCGCCGCCACCTGCGGACCGAGCCCGCGTCCACGGTGTTCCGCTGCCGTTTCCAGCCCCGCCTCTGCTGCCGTGTCCGAGCGCCGGGCACAGAAGCAGACACTCACCGCGTGCCCATCCTCCACCACTCCAACAACCGGCGACCGCCCCGGAATCTCAGCGGCCGTCCACCCGGAAAAATGGCGCGTAAGCAACCGCACTTCATCTACAAGGACGGTGGCATCAGGCTCTTCAACTGTTTCGGGGAAAGCAAACGCTGGCCCGGAGTATACTTCTCCCCTGGCCAGCGCCCTGTACCGCTCCGCATGCACCGGATCATCGCGCAGGTCCGTAACGGGAGGCTCTTCGCGGGCGAGACCGTCAAGCTCCTCCGCGATCTCCTGCTGCACGTCCGCCCGCACAGCCCAGGCGCAACTCGTCCTGCCGCGAATCAGCGCGAATAACGGTCCTGGATCCGGGTCCGGCTCACGTGTCCCCAGGATACGGCCGGCGTTATCCAATCGGAACAGTGTGCGCAGGTGTAGGCCCGGTGTGCTCACAGGACAACCCGAGCGCCCTCACTATCGCCCGTCAACTTCACAACTTTCACAAATCGACCGAGCGCAGCAGATCCCGCATCTGGATCGTTTCTGAAAGCGTATCCACCTCGTTGCAGCCCTCCCAATCGACCCACACATACTCGACGCAGATGTAGCCCTCGTAGCCAGAATCCCGCAGCGCCCGCACCACGCGCGGGTAGTCGATCACATTGTGCTGGATCAGCGACTGCAAACGGTTCTTATGTCCCCCGCGCGCATGAAAATGGGAGCTATGCGGGATCAATGTTTCGCTCTCGTCGTCGCTGATCTCCCGGTAGGCGAAATGGGAATAATCCAGCGTCAGCGTCAATCCGGGCGTCATCTCCAGCATGCGCCGCGTCTGCTCCGGCGTGCGCGTCACAGACTCGACGTTGGGCTCCACCGCGCACACGCATCCCGCCGCCTGCGCCAGCTCTACCCGCCACGCCAGCTCCTCGCACGCCCGCTGCAGCGACGTCTCGTAGGATTCGCCCTCCCACGGCAGCCCCGGCTCGATCGTGATATGGGTGGCGTTGCAACGCAGCGTGAACTCGACGACGCGGGTGAACAGATCGCGCGCCTGCCGGCGCTCCTCTGCGTCGGGATGGTTTATCGCCAGCGCCGGCAACCCCGGACCCGACGCCTGAAAATAGACGTCGGCAATCTCCAACCCCTTATCCTGGACCCGGCTCGTCAGGTCGCGCGCCGACGCCGCCATATTGGGCATTACATGGCTGGGAAAGATGTGGGAACGGTCCTCAAACAGACCTATATCCACCCCCTGGAAGCCCATCATCGCGATCAGCTTCAGTACGTCGTCGTGCGGCAACAGCGGAAAGGTAAAATCCGGGCACGAAAGCTTAAGTTCCATCTTGCAACTCCTTCATCGGTTGGCAGAAACTGCACCGGCCACTGACCACTAACCGCCCGCCTCTATATAAACGACAATGTCGTGGCTGAAAGGCTCCAGGTCGATTCCCGTTTCACCGCCGGAGATGGTCAGTGGCTGTCCCGTGTACCCTCCCTCTGCCGGCGAATAGAGCCGGGCCGAGTAACTGCCCGCTGGCAGCGTGAAAGCCAGGCGCCCCTGGCAGGGCTGCTCCAGTCCGGGATCATCCACCTCCCGCTGATCCGCCACATAGACGACGTAGGCCCGCCCCGGCTGCACCAGCGCGATCGCAATCGTGTTGTCCGGCGTCCCACTGGCAAAGTCCGGCTCCGGCACCATCTGCACGAAACTGACCCCGTGAATGAACGCCGAAAGATTCTTCATCCAGCTGCGAATCATCGCCTGTGCCGCCGGCGTACCTGCCTCCTGCCCCCCGGCCTGGATCGAAAAGTCAATCATGTTGTAGTGGCCGCCGCTGCAGACCGTCGCCCAGGCCCGTTTGCGATGCACGATCCACGACTCCTCGTCCAGCGAACTCGTCGCCGCGTTGTCCTCGTCGAACACGAACGGCTTGCCCGTCTCGTGAACAGTTGTCCACACCTGCTGAATACGCGCCAGCCGCAGGTCGCGCTGCATGAACCGCGACAGCGGCGCCAGGATATCGCCCTTGTAAGTCAGTTGCTGGTAGTCGTGCAGGTTCACCGCGTCCACCGACTCCTCCCCCAGGATCTGCTCCAACGCAGTGTCGGTGCGCCAGTTTTCCACCGGCACCTGGAAGATCAGATGCTTCTTGGGCAGTCCCGCCTCCGTCGCGCGGATCTGATCGCGTACCGCCTCCTGCCAGCCATCGACTTCCGCCTGGGTGGCATATCCGGTTTCGGGCGTCATGCCCGCCCTGGCCGTAAACGGCTCGTTGCAGACCTCAAAGTAGAAGCAGTCGTAACCGTTCACCTCCTCGACCACCTTGCTGACATAGGCCATCTGCCGCTCCATCAGCGCAGCATCGCGGCCCGATATGTAGTCCTGCCACGGGATGTCGCCCACACCGTTGATATTGTTCTGGATGTTCAACGGATTCAGCCCCCACACCGCATCGCTGTACGTGCTGCTGAATAACGTCAGCTCGATCATCACATCCCGCGCCTGCGCCGCCGCCAGAAAACCCCGCAAACGCTCGAAATATTCCGGATTCCACCGGTCCAGATCGAACTTAGGATAGCCGTCCGTGGCAAAACCCGGCCCGCTGCGCACGAATGGCGCAACGTATTCGCCCGGCAACGGTTTGCACGGCGAATGTGGATTGATCGGCTTCACCTGCGTAGCGGGATCGAAAACCTGCAGCTCCCGAAAGAGCAGAAAGCAGCGGCTCAGCGTCTGCCGTTTCTCGGCAGCATCATCAAGATAGGCGACATAGTCAAAGTTGCGGTTGATCACCGCGCCGTAATGCTCGGTCGCCGTGATCAGCACCAGCGGCCTGCCCTTGTACAGAAAGTAACGGGGATTCTCAGGATGCAACCCGATCGGTTTAGACATGCTCTCCCTCCCGCTCCTCCCTACTCGCCATCAGCCCTTCACCTCTCCTGGACCTCCACCAGCGAGGCATCATGCTCCTGGAAGTCAAGATCATACCGCTCCCAGTAATACTGCAAATCCTTCGACTCCCAATCGGCGTAAATCTCTTCCCAGGAGAGCACATTGCAGTGGGGCGTGATCGACTTCGTTTCAATCGGCAATGAGGGCGGTTGATAGCGGAAATCTGTCGACAGCCGGATCTGGTTCTTCGTCCGGTTCGGGATCGACTTGTGAACGGTCAGGCTGTGGAAGACAAGCACGTCGCCGATCTGGAAGTCGGTCTCGAACCATTCTTGCGGTGTATCCTCATCGAAGATGACATGGCGGCCGCCCGCGCCTTCTGCCGCCCGCACCGGAAAGACGCCCATCTTGTGCGAACCGCGCAGCACGCTCAGCCCGCCCAACTCCCGCGGGCAATCGCCCAGCGGCATCCAGCAGGTATACACAGTCTTTGTGCCCTGAATGAAGATGTGATCCTGGTGTGCCGGCGTGGGTGCGTTGCCCTTCGCCGGGATCATCAAGCGCCCGATCTTGAGGGCGTGTACCAGCACCGTTTCATCAAACAGCTTCCCCAGCATATCGACCAGCACCGGATTGTGCGCGAGTCGATGGAATGATTCCAGGCGCTGTACGTCACCATAGGCCGCCGGTGGCACGCCCACGCCGCAGAAAGGCTCCATTCCGTCCGCCGAGGGATCGGCGATGCCGTCCATTAACTCCGTCCCCTGCGCGATCCAGCCGTAGTTGTCGCAGATCTGCAGGATCTGACGCCGCAGCGCCACGATTTCATCCGCGGGAACCAGGCCGCGAAAAAACAGAAAGCCATCGGTCGCCATCTGCCGGCGCAGCGCTTGTGGATCATCGAGCAGTGCATTATGTTCCTGAAGTTCAGTCGCTGTCGTCATCATCTGCCTCCATAACAGATACCCGGTTTCTGACCGTCCTCAATTAGCGAAGCCGCTGCGCATCAACCAATGAGGAAGTCTTGGGCATGGCGCAGTTCCCCTGGGCGTCATCCCAAAGTAGAACTGCTTCTTATACGTTCCAAGCAAGGTAACTATATCACGCCTGCGCGGAGATGAGACGATTCATCCGTCGCCGAATGTCCAAAATCTGGAAGCGACGGCAAGCGAACCCGACGCCAGGTCGGATCGGTGACTTGACGTTGGTCGCTGTTCACTGCGGCTGTTGTCAGCCAAGTTCTTCGTCACCCACCTTGGCGATCCAGTCCCGCGTCCATTCCACGGTCTCCAGGTCCATGTCACAGATACAGCTTGCCAGAAAGATCATGCCCTCGATCCGTCCGGCGCGCAGCCAATCCAAGGCCGTTTCGCACTGCGTCTGCATCGCCTCCAGAGGCATGTGGAGGTGCAGGCCATAGTCATACATGTACAGGCCGAGCAGCTTGCGGCTACGGGGAGCGAGTTGCTCGCACTTGGCCATGTTCGCTTCCAGATCCTTGAGCTCGGGCGCCTCCCACGTCCACAGGGAGACCCAATCACAAAGTTCAAGATGGGCCGCCAGGGGCATCCCGAGCTGATGCGTGTAGAGTGTAACGCCCAACTCCAACCTGCGCCCGCCAACCTCGAACTGATCGCGCAGCGACTGGAGTTCCTCTACGGCCAGGACGCCCACGTCGCCCTCATCCTGTGCCCGTCTGAAGAAGTCATCCATAAAGAGGCCAACAATGTTCGGATTACGCGCCGCCAAATCCAGCACATGCTTGCGCTCCTCTTCCGAAGAACGCCCCGCGCCGCCCACCACCGACCAGAAGACCTGCTTCAGCCTCCGGAATGGTATCGCATACTGGTCGAACGGCATCTCCGGCTTATCATGGTAGCGCACCATGATCAAATTGGGCACGTCCATATAGAACGCAGCCTCCACCGGCGTTATGCGCGAGGAGCGAGAAATATCCCAACCCGTGTCATGACTTCCTGCCTCATGGCCCCAAAGCCACATCCGATCGCGTACTGTTTCCATGGTATCGTCCTTAGTAACTGAGTTAAACGAAACGCTATAGTTTAAGACCGCCTGCGGTCAAACCTTCGACAAACAGGCGGCTGGTAAAGGCGAACAGGAGCACCAGGGGCAACGAAGCAATAATATAGCCCGCCATCTGCGTGCCTATCTGTTGTCCGAGTTGATCATTGAATATCAGCAGCGCAATAGGAATCGTGAACAGCTCCTTCTTCGTCCCGATAGTCAGATAGGGCCAGAAGATATCGTTCCACGTGCCCAGAACCTGCAAGATGGCGACAACACCAGCAATATGCTTGGAAAGCGGGAGCGCGATATTCCAGAAGCATCTGAATTCGCTGGCGCCATCAATACGGGCCGACTCGAAGTACTCTGACGGAATCGAACTGAAAAACGTGCGCATCAAAAAAACCGCCATTACCTGCCCTGCGGCGATGTATGGCAGTAGCAGCGCCCACATCGTCTGAAACAGGCCTAGCTTGTGTACCACCACGAAGCGCGGCACCAGCGTCAGAATGGCTGGAATCATCAGCAGCGACAGGATTAATACAAACACCGTGTCCTTGCCCAGAAATTCAAAGCGCGCAAACACATATGCCGACAAAGAGCCGAAAAAGAGCACGCCCAGACAGGAAACGGTGCTCACGATTACACTATTCAGGATCGATTGCGAGACGACGCGCCATGCGGCGGAAAAGGTCTGGTCATAATAAAGTGGGAACGTGAGGCCCCATGGGCTAAAGTCAAACTGCGCCCGCGACTTGCCGGCGATAAACAGCGCCAGTAGCATTGGCGCCACCATCAACACTATCAGGATGACAATGACCGGAATCTGCCACTGGCGCCCCCAACGAATCGCAATCGTGCGCCAGCTTCTGGCAACTGGTGGTCCAGATCCGGATGCTTGGGCTGTGCTCACAACAGGTCCTCCCTGGAGCAGAGTTAGACCGCTGCTGACCGCATCCCTGCGGACTTGGCGGCGGTTGAATTAAGGCGCGCTCCAATGATCATTTCGCAGTCATATTCAGGACTGGAAAACGGAGACAGCCAATCTCTTCGCACGCCTCCTCAGGCTCGCTCCTCTCGAAAAATCCGCATGCTTAGTAGAGTCAGAAGCAAAATCGTGACGAAAATGAAAACACCGATGGCGGAGGCATACCCCATGCGATGGTAGTTGAAAGCATTGTAGTATAGCCAAAGCCCCGGCACCATGGTCGACTTGATCGGCCCGCCTTCGGTCATCACGAAGACAACCTCAAATATCTGGATGCTGGCAATGATCGCACGCACAAGATTGAGCTTGATCTGGCCAAAGACCAAGGGAATGTCCAGACGCCAGATCCTCTGCAACCTGCTGGCGCCATCCAACTGCGACGATTCAAGGATCTCCGCGTTAATGTTCTGCAGCCCTGCCAGCGTGATTAAGGTGTTCACACCGTTCACCCACGGAAAACCGGAAAAGGTGAGTGCCCAAATCGCAACCCTGGGGTCGCCCAGCCACACCCGGGTCCAGCTTTCCAATCCGATGCCGGTCAGAAACGCATTGAGCAAGCCGACAGAGCCGTCATAGATAAAGCGCCACAGCAGAAACAGGACAATACCCGGGATGATGGCCGGCAAAATCATGCCGATGCGAAACCAGTACTTCCAGCGTATGCTCTTGACGGCAAAGATCAGTTCCGCCACAATCAAAGGGATCACCGTAGCCTGAAACACGATCCAGACCGTTATGATGCCCACGTTTCTCAGCGAGCGCATAAAGGTCCTGTCCTGGGTAAACATGCGCACAAAGTTGTCCACACCGATCCATTTGGCAGGTAGTCCGATGTCCCATTCGAAGAAGGAGTGGTAGACGGCAAGAAACGCGGGGTAGTAGTCGAAGACAAGCAGACCAAGCAAGGTGGGCAGCAGGACAGCGTAAAAGGGCAACGCGTGACGAACGCGTTGCCCCAAGCCGCGCCCTGCCCCGTCCCTCCCCAGGCCGGCGAGCGGAATGGTCTGAGGTTGCCCTGACTTCAATGGCAACTTTGCTGCTTGGCCGGTTTGTTGGTCGGATGCGCCACCCCTGAACCGACCAACAAACCAGGATCTAAATAGACCCATACGTGGTGGGAACTACCTACTCAAAACCAAGCGCGGCACAGTCCACTTCGTTGTCGCTGATGAAATCGGACGCGTACAACGTCATGTTCTCATCGATCTGTGCAACGGCGTCGTCGAGCGAAACTAGATCGAGGATATAAGCGTTCTTTATATCCCAAATCTCCAAGCGAGACTCAAGATTGGTCTTGTCATAATAGGTCCACATTGCGGCTTCGCCCTCATGATCCTGGAGATTTTCCAGAATCGCAATCAGATCTGGATCTGCGGGCGTTGCCCCTTTCTGGATCGGCAAGACGTTGCCAAGATCGTTGATCAGACGCTCGGCGTTCTGTGGAGCACTCAAATACATGAGGAAATCGGCCGCAAGATCGACAGTCCCATCCTCAACTGCAGTCTTTGTGATGGCAAAGCCGCCGGGCGCGCCGCCGATAGGAGGTGCAGGGGCTCCAGTGCAAACCGGTGAACTCTCCTGCGTACACCTGGGCGCATAAAACATTCCCCACTCGAATTCGATGTTGGGGTTCAGTTTGTTCTGCTTCACCCGCCAACTCCCATCTTCTACCACCACAATATCGCCCTGCAGCCATTTGGTGATGGCATTGGCGTTCTTGTCGGTCCAGTCCGGCGTACGGTAGGCGGCAACCTCCTTCATCACGCGCATCCATTCCCGGTACTCAGGCGTATCTCCCCTGAAGATGCCTCTGTCAATGGCACAGGCCACCTCCTCAAAGTTGGCCGGACCACCATCAGGATTGACCTGGGGTGTCAACTCGGCCATGATACTGCCGCCCAACTGTCCCAGCGTCTCATACATAAACCACGAACCGATGCCTCCATAGGGCGTGTGGCCGGCATCTTCCAACGCCTGAAAAACAGCCAGCAACTCTGCTACCGTCGAGGGTATCTCGACCCCAACTTCGGCAAAGATGTCCTTGTTGTAAAACATCATCGAGGTCACAATCGAGTAGTTGAGCGTGTAATGAGAGCCTAATATGCGGTTTGCCTGGAACGGCACCTCGTAGAAAAGATCCAGCCAGCGCTCGCTGCCTGGCTCCCCCGCTTCGACGTAGTGATTCGGCTTGTCCAGATAGGAATCCAGGTTGACCCACCAGTCCTTTCCGATCTCCTCTACCTGGTCCCGGGTCAGCGTATAGACAACGTGGGGAATCGTGCCGGCAGTCATATTAGTGACAATATACTCGCGACTGCTGACATCGCCGGGGGGCGGTTGAACCAACTCAATCTCTGCGCCAGGATTCAACGCCTGGTACTCTTCGATCAGCGTAAGGATCATGTTGTGGGGATTGGGGTTGGTTTCGCTCCACTCCATGCTTTCAGAAGGATAGTAGGATCCAGGGTTCATAATGAGCTTGCCTGTCAGGGATCCTGATTCGTCACTATCCATCGCTTCGTCAGCTGTCATGTCCTGGCCTGTTTCTGCGGCTGGGGCGGCGACGCACGCCGACGCCACGAGCGCAAGCGCCAGCAGAATGCCAATGACCCGAAATCGTTTCACCAACATCATAGCTCCTCTCCTTTTTCTAAGGGTATCGCTGAACTGGACTCTTAACCATGCTCCCCGCGCCTCTGATCCGACATCGATGGATCTTGTATTCAGTCTTTCGTCTCCATCATGAGAGCCCTATCCTGCACCCTCGGCGGTTTCAACGGCTGCCACGGCCCCGGTCCGTCAGGGGCCACTGCACGGCTTCATATTTCTCCTTTCTCAGACCGAAGAAAATGCGTGATAGGCGGTTCCCGGCTCAATCCCTGTGACGACGATCAGGTATCGCGCTGGAATGAAGAAAATACGATTTTTTCCGAAGTGACCGGGCGGAAATGATCTGACATAGCCCTCCCGGGGCCCGAAGCGGCGCCCGCCGACCGCAAAATCCATTTCTGGAACTGAACGTGCATAACCTGCCAGCCACCTCATTTCACGCTTGCGCGGTCAGTAGGGTCGCCGGGCCTGGATAGCTCCCTTGCATCGATCTCCGCAATGGTACAATTGAGCTAGTTGTTGTCAATAGTGTCAGGTGATGCGGATACGTTCAGTATAGTGAACTGCGCTTTGTCTGTCAAACAATATATTTTTGACAAGTGCCCCGAAATGAAGATGAGTTGCACCCAAAAACTGCTCAGAAGACACCCCTGACCTGTTCTTCAGGATCGAGTAGAGCATTTCTGCGCAGGTATCGGAATGAGTTCCCCCAATGGAGTCCCTGGACCCCACCCGGCGGGAACGGCCCCCAAAGATGCCGAACACTATGAAGTCGCTTCTGCGATCAATTTCTCTTCGCTCTTGGCAACATATGAGGGTGCCGAGGACGTACGGAATATCTGTTCCTAAACTGTTCAGAAGATTTCCCAACTCTCAGCAGCACGCCCGCATGCAATTTTGCAGATCACATTTCAGTCAAACGCGCCCGCGCAGCAACTCCTGACCGCAGCACGATGTGTTCTACTCCTAGCGTAGAGATCGCGCAGCGCATTCACCTTCATTTCGGTATGTTTTCGGATAATGAAAAAGCCAAAACCATTTTGACAGCCTTTCTTCTGCCGTGCCATAATAATTAAGTCCGTCGCTGCCTCATAGGGGCGCGGCTCGAATGCTGAACGCTCGCACTCATCTGTCGCCGAAGACAATACACCTGTTCCCATTACCCGTCCCCAAGTCCGCGTCCTATATGTTGGGCGGCGGGCAAATGACAGTTTGGGAGGAACTATGCCTAATCGCTTTCGCGTCTCGTTGTTAGGGGCATTGGCAATTCTGCCCCTTTTGATTAGCAGCTGCTATCCTTTCCAGGGAGACATTACCTTGATCCTGACTCCCGTCGCGCCTCCTGAAGCGGAAGAAGTCCCAGAGCCAGCCGCGCCGGAAACAGTGATCTTGGAGGCAACGGTAGCTGTCAACGCGTTGCGAGTGCGCCAGGCGGCCAATGCAGAAACGCCGATAATCGCCGGCCTGCTCAAGGGCGATGTCATTACCGTGCTCGGCCGGACCGAGGAAGGCAACTGGTTGAATGTGGAGGTGCCGGATGTAGGGACAATCGGCTGGATCTGGGCAGAAGATGTTACGCTGAGCGGCGATGCCGCCGATCTGCTTGTGCTTGAAAGCGAAGCAATGGCCGAGGAGACGGCCGCCGAAGAAGAGCAGGCCGACGACGGCGAGATGGCCGCCGAAACCACTGACGTGGAGAAAACCGAAGACGAAGTAATGTCGTTCGATGATCTGGAGCCGAGCATCACCGTCCACGCGCAAGATGTGATCAAAGGCAAGGTCACAATTGCGGAAGCTGTGGCCCAGTTGGATGGCTGGATAGTCATCCACGTTGACGATGCCGGATCATTTGGACCGATCATCGGGCAGTCGCCCCTGAGGGCCGGGGTCACCACCGACCTGGCTGTGGAGATCGATGTCGATGCCGCCACGGAAACCCTCTATGCCATGCTCCATATAGACGGCGGCGTGTTTGATGTCTTCGAATTCCCAGGCTCGGATATGCCGGTGCTGCAGGACGGTGAGCCAATCAGCCAAATCTTTACGGTAACTATCGGCGAAATGTCCATCTCCGACGAAAAGGAAGAAATAGTCGAGGCTGTGCCGGAGACAACGGCGTCCGATGAACCGCTGCTGAAAATAGGCGAAGTAACCAGACACTTGGCCATCGTCACGACCCGCAATCTGCGCGTGCGCAGCAAGCCGGAAGCCATCGCCGAGGTCCTCGCAGGCGTCTCCGTCGGCGAAGCCTATCCTGTTGCCGGCTTCAGCTCCGATGAGATGTGGGTTGCAATCTTCTTCCCCAACATAGAGGAACCGGTCTGGGTTTCGTCCTCACTGGTCGAGTTGCGGGACATAGAGTTGAGAGTGCAGTATGGCCGCGCAACCATTGCCACCGGCCAGGGCGGCCGTTTGCGGTTGCGCGGCGGGCCGACTCTGGATGCGCCGATCGTCGGCTACGTCCAGAATGGCGAGAGGTACGACAGCCTCGGACTCAGCGAGGACCGCGAATGGGCGCTGCTGGTCGGCACAGATGTGGAAGGAGCCACCTGGGCCTCGGTCGCATTCCTGCAGTTGGAGTAGCGAAGCTGTTTTGCCCTTTGTAAACGGGCGTATGCCGGCAGCGCTTGTCAGTTGGTTGCAAACAAAAAGAGCGGCAGTTTCCATGTGAGACTGCCGCTCTCTTCTTGTACATCACTTCCGCCCTACCGGACTCCCCTGGCCCGCGCAGTTGTCCGCTGCATCGGGCGCAACTTCTGTGTTCCGACCAGCCCTATTCGTCGCGCGTGAGCGCCCAGGAATCTGCCCAACTGTCAGGGATGGGGAGGTTGTTGGCGTAAATCAGGTTGATCAGCTGGCCGTGGTGGTGGGCTTCATGCTCAACCAGTCGATAGTAACCGGCCAGCGGTGTCGTGCCATCCTCAAAGACGTGTAACCAGTCCACCTGCTCAAACGCCGCCCGTAAGTCCGTGTCCGCCGCCTCCATCCCCTGGCGCACGCGTTCAACCGGCAGCACCTCGCCAGCCGGCGCCGGTTGCAGGCTGCAATCCCAGCCCTTCATCCGCCCTTCCAGCAGGACCGGCGGCCAACTCTCCTGAGTGCCCAACATACAGTGGAACTGATAGAGGATATTCTGAGATTCGGCAAATGGCAGCCGGGCGTCAAGGTCGGCATCGGCCAGAACATCAATCAAATCATAGGTGCGCCCCCGCAGATCCTGCCAGTGGGCCTGCACACTCTGCAAAACTGTCTGTGTCATCTTCTCCTCGCTCTCTGCGGTTGTATCGGTTGCTTCGGTTAGTGTAACTGCTCAGCCCTCGCCAATTCGCGACCATGCGGTACAGCCGCGCCTTGGAGTCCAATGCGTCTCCGGCCACTGTCCATTGACCCCTATCCACTGTAGTTTGGGCGGTCGGGCCTACGGCCCTCCCTTGTGCGGGGGGACACCCCCCGCAACGCCCCCCTCCAAAACCACTCCCCACGAACCGTACGCCTTCATCGCAGCAGTGCGGCTCGAGCAAGGTGGCGGCTGTCAATCAGCCACCTGACGATAGAAGCCCTAATGTTGTCCGGGACTATGGTTTGAAATCCAACATTGGATTAGGCTTAGTAGCTACCGGGCTTTAAAGATTTCCGCAGCGGCCAGCAGCCGCCTATTTTCAGCTGCACAGGTTACCAGCCGCCGGCGTTTCCCGGTAGCAGTATAGCACAGACGTCCGTCCCTGGAATGCCATTCCAACTAGCGAAATACGATCTCCAGATTCACCCAATCTGCTGCCGCGAACCAGATTTTATCATGGCCCTAATTCCACTTTAGGATGCACGCCAGCACACCACTGACTAGCGCGCACCTGCAGCATATGATACGATTGCCACCAAATAGGAAAGTTCGATTCCAAGGTGACCGCACGTGTCCACTCCACCCCAATCGCGCGCAAATAACGAAGCCGAAACGCATCCAAACATCCTGCTCATAACGAGCGATCAGCAGCATTTCTCAACCCTCGGCGTAACCAATCCCCGGATCCAGACACCCGCGCTGGACCGGCTTGCCCGCGAAGGCGTACGCTTCGACCGCGCCTATTGCAACAATCCCGTCTGCTCGCCCTCGCGCTCTACCATTATCACCGGCCAGTATCCAGCCTGGCACGGTTGCTGGACCATCGGCGTCAAGCTCGGCGAAGATGTGCCTACCGTCGGCGACCTGCTGCACCAGCATGGCTACGACACGACCCTGATCGGCAAAGCCCATTTTCAGCCGCTGGCCTCGCGCCCGGAGCAAACCTCTCTCGAATGCCAGCCCACCCTGCGCGACCTCGACTTCTGGCGAGAGTTTCAAGGGCCGTGGTACGGCTTTCAACATATAGAGGTGGCGCGCAACCACGCCGACGAAGCCCACGCCGGCCAACATTACGGCATCTGGATGGAGGAAAACGGGCTGCCCAACTGGCAGGATTTCTTCCAGTCCTGGCCGCCCGACCCTAGTGCGGCCAAACGGGAACACGCCTGGGACCTGCCGGAAGAGTACCACTACTCGGCCTGGACCGCTGAACGCTCGATCGCGGCCATAGAGCGCAGCGCCGCCGCCGGCAAGCCCTTCTTCCTTTGGAGCAGTTTCCACGATCCCCATCCCCCCTACCTCGTGTCCGAACCGTGGGCGTCGATGTACGATCCCGAAGAGATGCAAACGGGTAGGCTGGAGCCGGGCGAACTGGATGCGATGCCGCCCCACTTTGCCAAGACGCAACACCGCCAACCGGACTTCTCCGCCTGGCAGGAAACCGCCTACGGCAATCACGGCTTCAACAGCCACCTGCACGACCAGGCCGCGCTGCGTAAGGACATGGCCGTCTACTACGGCATGGTCAGCCTCATGGACCGCGAGATCGGGCGAATCCTCGACAAGCTGGATCAACTGGGCATCGCCGACAATACGCTCGTCGTTTTCAGCACTGATCATGGCCACTTTCTCGGCCAGCACGGACTGATCGCCAAGGGCGCTTTTCATTACGAAGATCTGATCCGCCTGCCGTTCCTGGTGCGGTGGCCCGATCAGGTTCCCGCCGGTGCGGTAAACAACTCGCTCCAATCGCTTGTCGACCTGGCGCCCTCTTTCCTGCAAGCCGCAGGCATCGACATTCCGGGCCAGATGCAGGGCGCCGACCAGCTTCCCGTGTGGACCGGCGCAGCCGACGAAGCGCGCGACCACGTACTGGTCGAGAATCGCCACCAGCCGACCGCCCTGCACCTGCGAACACTGGTCGACGGTCGCTACAAACTGACTATCTACCGGGGACACCAATACGGCGAACTGTTCGACCTGCAGGAAGACCCTGATGAGCGTCGCAATCGCTGGGACGATCCGGCCTACACCGAAGTCAAATCCATCCTGCTACAGCGATTTGTCCAGGCCGAAATGGAGCGGGAACCGACTCGATTTGACCGAATCGCAGGCGCATGAACTTGCGCGTGTTTGTCCCCTCGGCGCACCGCGCGGCAGCGCTTAAGATACACTGTGACCGCCAGTTGAGACTAGGTAAGCGCCATATCCCGCGCAGAAGGCTTCTTGTTGCTGTAAACAAGAACGTGATCCCGGACCCGCCTTCGGGTATGACATCCTGAGCTGTCGGTCCAAGTGAATTGTCATAGAGCTATCGTTTAACCATCTTCCAACGGAGCACAACAATGAACCTTGAACATGTTGCGATCAATGTACCGAACGTCCGCGAGCAGGCACAGTGGTGGAAAGAACATCTGGGACTAAGTATCGTCTCCGCCGGCGATGTTCCTCCATACATGAACTTCGTCTACGACGACAATGGCAGCATGGTGGAACTGTACAGCAATGAAGAAATGGAGCATCTGGACTTTGCCCAGATCAACCCCTTCAACCTGCATTTTGCCTTCAGCGTAGACGATATGGAGAGCGAACGCGCGCGTCTGATTCAGGCAGGCGCTACGCCGGACGGCGAGATCAACAACACGCCAAGCGGGGATAAGCTCTGTTTCCTGCGCGACCCCTGGCAGGTGACCGTACAGCTGGTCCAGCGCCAAACACCTATGGTATAGACTGCGAACAGTGGTCAGTGTCCCGAACCGGCCGCGAGCCGCCGGCCGCTGGCAACTGCAGTTGGAGCGCTAACCATGCCGACTCCAGTGAAGATGCCCCAACTGGGCGAAACGGTGGTTGAAGGGACCGTCGCCCGCTGGCTCAAACAGCCTGGGGATCCGGTGCAGCGGCAAGAACCGCTGCTCGACATCACCACCGAAAAAATCGACACCGAAGTGCCCGCGCCCGCCGCCGGCATTCTGCTCAAAGTCCTGGCCGCAGAGGGGACAACCGTTCAGGTTGGCACCGTTATCGCCTACATCGGCGAAAAGGACGAAGAGAACGACCTTCAGGGTCCGCCGCAGGAAGCAGAGGAGGAAAAGGAGAGCGGAGCAAGAAGTGAAGCCCTTTCTCCGCAAACCTCCTCTCCTGCCCCGGCAAAGGCTGCTACTGCCGCCAAACCGGAGGGCCGTGCCTTCGTCAGCCCTGTCGTCGCCCGCATCAGCGCCGAACACAATATCAGTCTGGACGAGGTGCCGGGCAGCGGGCGCCAGGGGCGCGTCACCAAGAAGGACCTGCTGGCCTTTATCGACGCCCGCAAACGACAGTTGCCCGCAGCGCATCCTGCCGCCGGCTCTGGCGAGGATGAAGTTCTGCAACCCCTCTCCAACATGCGGCGGGCCATCGCCGAACACATGACCCGCAGCGTGCGCACCAGCCCCCACGTCGTGACCATCTTCGAAGCCGATATGACGGCCGTTGTGCGCCATCGGGCGGCCCACAAAGAAGCATTAGCGCAAAAAGGGATCGGCCTGACCTTCACCCCCTACTTTGTGGCCGCGGTCGCGGCTGCCCTGCGGGAACATCCAACCGTGAACAGCCGCTGGACCGACGCTGGCCTGGCCCAGAGCCAACGCATCCATGTGGGCATCGCCGTGGCCGTGGCGGACGGGCTGGTTGTCCCAGTCATCCACGATGCCGACGAGCGCAATCTGCAGGGGCTGGCGCGCGCGGTCAACGACCTGGCAGATCAGGCCCGCCGCGGCGAGCTGTCGCCCGATGCAGTGCGCGGCGGCACCTTTACCGTGACCAACCACGGGACCAGCGGCAGCCTGCTGGGCACTCCGATCATCAACCAGCCCCAGGCCGCCATTCTGGGAACAGGCAGGATCAGCAAACGTGCGGTCGTGAACAGTGCCGGCAGCACAGACGCCCCTCCCGCCGATCCTCTGCTGCCCAGCGCGGACGACACCATCTCCATCCGCCCGATGTGCTATCTGAGCCTGGCCTTTGATCATCGGATCCTGGATGGCCTCGGCGCCGACAGGTTCCTTAGTAGTGTGGTGAAGCGACTGGAAAGCTGGGGCGCCTGACAACAGCGCTTAACCTCTTAATACATTGCAGTGACCAGTGCCCACCAGCCACTGGCAACCGGAGTTAGCGGAGGAATTTGTGGCAAGCAACTATGACTATGATCTGATCGTCGTCGGCTCCGGGCCGGGCGGTTATGTGGCGGCGATTCGCGCCGCGCAGTTGAATCTGAAAACTGCCCTCATCGAACGCGAACATCTTGGCGGCGTCTGCCTGAACTGGGGCTGCATCCCCAAAAAGGCGCTCATCAAGAGCGCCGAAGTGCTGGACACCCTGCAGCACGCCCAGGAGTTCGGTCTCACCTTTGACAATCTGCAGGTGGACTACGGCGCGGCAGTCGGGCGCTCCCTGCAGATCGTCAACCGCCAGACAAAGGGCGTTGGCTTCCTGATGCGGAAGAACAACATCGACGTCATCGAAGGACACGCCCGCTTCACCGACGCCCACACCGTCCAGGTCAGCGCCGGTCCGCTCAACCCGGACGGCGAGCCGCGCACCGTGACCGCGCAAAGCTTCGTGGTTGCAACCGGCGCCCGCGCCCGCGACCTGCCCGGCGTCGAAGCCGATGGCGATCGTATCCTTCAGTATCGCCACGCCATCCGTCTGACCGAGATCCCCGCGTCACTGCTGGTGGTCGGCGCAGGACCCATCGGTATGGAGCTGAGCCACATTTACGCAACCTACGGCGCGCAGGTGACGATCGTTGAAATGCTGGATCAAGCTCTGCCCTTGGAGGATGCCGATGTGGCACAGGAAGTCGTGCGCGCCTTCCAGAAACGGGGAATCAAAGTGCTGACTTCGAGCCGCACGGAAGGTTTTGATGTCGGTGAACGGTCGGTCTCGGTATCGATCAAAAACGTAGACGACGGCAGCGCCCAGACAATTGAAGTCGAGAAAGTGTTGCTGGCGATTGGAATCTCACCCAATACCGAAGACGTCGGCCTCGACGCCGCCGGCGTAGCCCTTGAACAAAACGGGTTTATCGAGATCGATGAGTACTTGTGCACCAGCCGCGAAAACATCTACGCGATCGGCGACTGCACCGGCAAAATGCCATTGGCGCATGTGGCCAGCGCACAGGCGATCGTCGCCGCCGAGCGGGTCGCCGGCCAGGAGTCGATGCCAATTCCCGCCGAACGTTACATCTTTATGCCCCGCTGTACATTCTGCGTACCCCAGGTCGCCAGTATGGGCATGACCGAAGCCGAAGCGCAGCAGGCCGGCTACCCAGTCAACGTCGGCAAATTCCCTTTCATGCCCAACGGCGCCGCCCAGGCGCAGGGCGTGCGCAGCGGCTTTGTCAAGATCGTCGCCGATCAGAGATACGGCGAGATCCTCGGCGCTCACATCGTCGGCCCCAATGCAACCGAACTGCTGCCGGAGCTGTCCCTGGCGCAAATGATGGAACTTACACCCGCCGAGATCGCCCACAACGTGCACGCCCATCCGACCTTGGCCGAAGTAGTGATGGAAGCGGCCCACGGCGTAGAGGGCTCGGCGATTCATATGTAGTGGAATGTGGTTCTGAAATAGTGGACAGGGACAGCATTAGCCGCCGGGGATTGCCATGAATCGACGACGCGCCGCGCTTGAGGCAATCTGCCGTGAGCACAGCGTCGCTATCCTCTATAGTTTCGGCAGCCGCGCCAAGGAGGTGCTGGCATGGCTGGACGATCCGGAGACTGTCCTCTACCCCGGCCCCTCGGATGTGGATATAGGCGTGAAAACTGTGCGCTTGCCGTCGACTCCCTCCGCCGAATCTTGGCTGCAACCAAAGCAGGACGCCACGTTGGATTTGAACGCGGAGGTGGCGTTGACGTACGATTTGGAAGATTTTCTGGGAGTGCAGCGCGTTAGTCTCGTCAACCTGGACAGCGCCAACCCCTCCTTGGCCGCCGAAATCATTCACGGCGAGCGTCTCTACGCCGAGGACGAATACGCGGCCGACAACTTCGATCTCTACTTCATGGGGCAAGTGGCCGATCTTGCGTTCCTGCAGGAGGAGTCGGCGCGCCTGCTGCTCGGGATTGCCACGTGACCTCGACCAATCTCTCCCGTTGCGATGTCGAATACGTCGCCGTCCCTCTCGACATAACCGTCCGCTTTGCCGAGACGGATCAGATGGGCGTCGTTCACCACAGCGAATATGTCGTCTGGTTCGAGGCCGGGCGCGTCGCCCTGATGGCGGCCGCGGGGATGCCCTACACCGAGATTGCCGGCGCCGGCTACAACTTCGCCGTTACCGACCTGCAATGCCGCTATCGCAGCGCCATCCGTTTTGGCGATCCCGTGCAGGTGTTCACGCGGTTGGGGTCGTTGCGCAGCCGTCAGGTCGAGTTCGTTTACGAAATCCGCAACGGGGAGACGGGCGTCATCTACGCCGACGGGCATACGCGGCACATCTGCGTCGACACCCAAGGTCGCATGACGCGCCTGCCGGACTGGATTGCACAACGACTGGCGGGAAACGAGGGAGGGATACCGTAAGCAAATGCCGTCTGAAACTGCTGCAACAGTGCGGTCTGGACCGGGTTAAGTTCTTTCAACTAGTTTACGGCAACCGGATCTACCCCTGCGCCAGCTCCGCAGTGGCCGCCTCCGCATCTGTCTCCAGGGGGGGTAATTCCTCCAGGCTGGTCAGCCCGAAATGCTGCATGAACTGGTCGGTCACCGCGTATCGGATTGGGCGGCCGGGCGCTTCCAGGCGGTCAAACTCCTCCACCAAGCCCTGTTGCAGCAGCTTCCTCAGCACGCCCGAACAGTCCACGCCTCGCACCGCTTCCACCTGCGCCCGCGTCACCGGATGAAGATAGGCAATGATTGCCAATGTCTCAAGGGCCGGCGCGCTGAACTGCACTCTCATATCCAGATTGAGGAAATCTTCCACCATCTGGGAGGCCGAGGGATTGGTGACAAGCAGGACGCGACCGTCGCGACGCTGCAGGCGCAGCCCGCGATTCTCCTCCTCATACTCCTGCTGCAAGGCGGCCAGCGCCTTGGTCACCTCTACTTCAGGGCAGCCTGATGCCTGGGCAAGCTGCGCTGGCGTTACCGGGTCACCCGCCACGAACAGCAGGCTCTCCAGAATGGCGCTCAACTTCACGCTTCCCACTCATCCTCAAAGGGCAGATGGCGCATACGCACGTCCAACTTGCCAAGCCGCAGCCCCATATCCTCTTCGATGATGTCCCGTGTCGACTCCACTACCTCGTCGGTCTTCATCGGCACATCGATATCGGGCGCGGTCTCGACCTCCAATTGGATATCAACCGCATTGCCGCGGGATTTCACGTCCGGAAATACCGTAATTACATCGGCAAGCTGATCAAGGTGCCAGGTCAGACGGCGGGCGATGCTTTCCGTGTCCAACTCCACCGAGCTGCCCTTCACTGTTTTCATCCGCACACCGCGCGGCCGGTGAGGCCATAGCTCCAACCACAGCAGGCTGCCGAAAATGAGCACCGCAACAATGCCCACCGCCACCTGGCCGATCAGGAAATTCATGCTGTTCGCCTGCTGCTGTACGCGCAGGAACTCCTGGGTCAGCGACAGGCTGCCCAGGAGGGCGGTCATGGTACTATCTGGAAAGATCGTCGTATAGCCTATTCCAGCCAGCAGAAGCAGCCACAGCACAACGACGACAATGCGATTGAATGCGTTTATCACTTCTGGTTTCGGACCTGAATGGCATCCTCCGGCTTCCGCCTATCCGCTTGCCCATCAACAAAGAACGGGTTGCTGGAAACCTTCTGGCGATTCCCGGCGCTGCAAGGTTTTCCCATGCTTCGATTATACATCAGAGCGTATCGCGCCGCGAAGCAAAGGTATCAACGTTTCCTTGTGCTCGCGCAACGAACCGTCCACAAGGCCAGCAGCAACCAGAGGAGGCCGCCCGCCAGGCTGAAGCGCAGACCCGTCTGCCAGGACTGCGGCCTGTACCGAAATTCGACCTCGCTTTCGCCGGCCGGCACCGGTACGCCGCGAAACAACACATTGGTCGCTACAATCTCCACCGGCTCGCCGTTGACCGCGGCGTGCCAACCGGGATAGTAGGAATCCTTTAATATGAGAAAACTCGGCTGTTCGGAGCGGGCACGGATGACGACCTGCTCGGGCGTGTAGGAGATGATCGACGCCTCCTGGCTGCCGGCGGGCGCGTCGACTTGGCCCGCAAGTCCCCAGGCAGCCACTGTCTCCGTGCTGGCCTCGACGACCGCAGAAACCTGAGAACCGCCTATCGCATCGACGACATGCAGCAGTGTTACCGCCTCGTCCAGCGATGACGCCGGCTCCACCACCCCCACCAGTTGTGCCCGCCCACTGCCGCTGAGCCGTTCATAAATCTTAACGTCTCCGCTGTGTACTCGCTGAAAGCGGCCGCGGTCGCTGGGAAGCAACGGCACAAACGTCTTAGTGCGCTCGTCGATGAGCGTCACCGCCTGTACCGCCAGTCCTACGGAGGCTGCCTCCACTGCCAATGCAATCTCCAGCGCATCCAGTCGGGCGGCTTCCGCCAGAGTAAAGTGGGCCAGATACTCCTGCTGTCCGGTTTCCCCATCGCGGTAGGCCGCGGGAGCATCAGCGTCAACGACCGCCGGAAACGGGCTGCCGGCCACTCGGAAAGCGCCTGCCTGGTTGCCTGTCAGCAAGCGGCCGATGGTGAGGCGTTCGCCATCGATCAACGCAAAAACATCGGCCAATGGCAGATTGGGGGCTTCCGCTTGGGGAACGTCCACGTCCGCAGTCACGAAGCCGACCACAGCCACTGCCGTGGCCTCGAAACCGTGTGGCACGTCAACCGTCAACCACCGCCCGTCGCCGACTCCCTCTCCAGCCGCGCTATCCAAGCCATTCGCAACCAATGCTGCGCCAATCTGGCGGTCGTAGTAAATATCGTCGAACCATACATCCCGGACTTTGTCGGTGATCACAAAGCGGACGTCCATCATGTTGAGGATTTGGGCGGGGGGAACTGTCTGTAACTGCTCGCGTACACGGCCGTCCGGCACCAGTTCATCCGGCGGAATCAGCAGCGACAGAAAGGCATTGTAGCGTTGCAGAGGAAGCACGCCGCCGTCAAATCCGTCAACCGTTGGTATACGCCACAGTAGGGAGAGGTTTGGCGCCAGGATCTCCTGCGATTTGAGCGCGATGATGAATTCATTGAAGGCAGCCTCGCTGAGCTGTGGGCGCGTCCCGCCGCGCAGAATGTGCCGCCAGTCCGGCATGTCCCCCGGGTCAAAAGTGATCTCGCTGATGCTCAGCAACCGCCCCGCGGCAGCCGGATGGAGCGTTCGCTCCGGCTCCGTCAGCAGATGCGCAGACGCGGTCCGCACATCGTAGACGGCCTGGGGCGCGGTCGGCTGTGTATGCGGCAGCGCGCGCGCTGCCGCCAGCAGATCGAGCGCCAGCAGCGCAAGAAGCAGAACGCCGGCAGTGTGCGACAACAGGCGCCTGACAGATTTTTCACCATTGGTCGCCTTCAACCACCTACCCTTAATCCACTCCGTCCCGCCACCTGCCAGCACAGCCATACCGAGCGTATAGAGCATCATCCAGCGGGCCGGCGTGCGGAACAGATCGAAGCCGGGGATCAGATGATAGAAGAGAAAAGAAAATGGGTTCCAGCGCCCTAGAGCCAGAAACAAACCCAGACCTGCGAAGAAAAGGCCGCACAGAGTGGCAGGAGGCCAGTGACCTATGTTCCATGGCCGGTTTCCATCTGCTGGCCACTGGCTGCTGACCACTGCTATCAGGGCTAGCAGCAGCCCTGGCACGCCAATATAAGCGACAAATTCAGTGTAGCCGAGCGTGGCAAAGACAACGCTCAGATCGCGCAGCCCGTAAGAGGGCAACAGCGTCCAGTGGAGCAGCAGCGGCTTAAGACTGAAGCTGGTCACATCCATGTAGCTGAGGCCGCCGCTCCGCAACCCCAGTTGGCTGAGCTCCAGCGTAGGCAACAGTTGGGCGGCAGCCAGCAGGACGCCCAGCACAACGCCCAGGCCATAAATGAGGAACGAGCCGGCGAGCAGGCGAAAACCGTACGAATAAGCCCGTAGGCTCGTCGCCAGCAGCCATGCGCCCACACCGAAAAGATTAATATAGGTCGTCTGTGTGTGACCGGCCAGCAGCGTCAGCGCCGCGAACAAAGAGAAAGGCAGGACCAGCGCCGCGTACTTCCATGAGTGCGATGCGAGGAGTGAGAAGCGAGATGCCTCTACCCGTTCCTCACGCCTCCCTGCTCTTTCCTCGCATGACCACCGCCCTTCTAACGCCCACAGGAGCCACGGCAGCCAGGCGGCTCCGTTCATCTGATTGATATGCCCCAGCAATCCACCGTAGAAACCGCTCCCCGCCAACACCAGCCCAGTGCTGACTGCCGCCAACCACCCCGCTCCCCAGCGCCGCATCAGCGCGTAGCCGCCCATCGCCAGGATCCAGGCATGGATGGCGCCGCTCCAGTAAATCTGCCGTGTCACAGGCAGCCAGCTCAGCGGCCAGTGCAGGGGATACAGCGTCGCGGCTTGCGGATTGGCAAGGAAAGGCGCGCCCATAAAGATGTAGGGGTTCCAGAGGGGAACGCGTCCAGCCCGCAGGGAAGCGGCTGCAAAGTCGCGGTAGGGATAGAAGTAGTGGAGGATGTCGCCGCTGGCCAGCACTCGATCCGTAAACAGAAGGCGGTAAAAGAGCAACAGAACGAAGATGGCCAGGACTGTTGCGGCCGACAGCTGCGGTATGAAGCGGCGCATCGTAAAGCAGCGGCTATTGCCTGGTAACACCGCGCTCAAGCAGCCCCCGGAGTTCAGTCACGAAAGCGATACTTGAGGAGCGTGGCAATTGCCGTGAATCCGTCTCGCCACGTGAGTTTCTTGCCTTCATGAAATTGGCGCCCGTTATAGCTGATGGGCGTCTCGAAGATGGAGTAGTTGCGCTTGAGGATCTTGGCCGTCAGTTCGGCTTCGATTTCGAATCTTTGGCTGTGGAGGGTCATCCCTTCGATTACATCCCGCCGAAAACACTTATAGCAGGTCTCCATATCGGTCAACACCGTACCGTAGAGCACATTTGTGAACCAGGTAACGCCCTTATTGCCGATAGTATGCGTGAGGCTCATCGCCGCCCGCGGCCCACCGAGAAAGCGGCTTCCATAAACGACATCGGTGCGCCCCTCCAATATGGGGACGAGAAGCCTGGTATAGTCTCCGGGATTGTATTCCAGGTCGGCGTCCTGCACGACGAAGATCGCCCCGGTCGCCGCTTCAAAACCTGTGCGCAGGGCTGCGCCCTTCCCACCATTGCGTTCATGATAAATGATACGCAGATCTTCCGGCTCTTCCGCCTGCAAACGGGCCAAAATCTCCCGCGTGCCGTCGGTGGAGCCATCATCTACAACTATGATTTCCTTTTCCAGGTGGGCGGGGCTGCCGATTAGATCAGTGGCGCCATCGGAGTCAACTGTAAGGTCCACCGCGCGCACGCGCCGAATGATCTCCTCCAGCGTGCCGATTTCATTGTAGACCGGCATGATGATTGAGAGTCGCGCTTCAAGCGGCCCGTCTTTTGAAGATTTCATAATACGGCAGTGGCTCGTGACCGGTAAACCAGAGAACAATTCTGGCAAAAATGTCTGGCTATTCGCCGGCCTGATGGGCCAGTATGATCGCTTCAGCCACAGCCTTCATTGGCTTGCGGTTGTTCATACTCATTTTCTGAATGCGCCGGAAGGCTTCGGCTTCGTTCATGTTTTGCATTTGCATCAAAATGCCTTTGGCGCGCTCAACCGCTTTGCGAGTTTCCAGCGTCTCCTTCAGGTCGTCGATCTCCTTTTCCAGCGCTCGAAACTCGTTGAAGCGCGCCAGGGCCACCCCGATCGCGGGGGTCAGATCGCTTTCGCGGAACGGTTTGACCAGATAACTGGCTACGCCGGCCTCCTGGGCGCGCTGCACCAATTCCTGTTGGCTGTACGCGCTTAACAGCAGCACCGGGGCAAGACGCTCCTGTGTCAGGATTCGGGCAGCCTCAATGCCATCCATGTCGGGCATTTTGATGTCCATGATCACAATGTCTGGACGAAGTTCCCACGTGAGGTTGATTGCGCTTTGGCCGTCACCCGCTTCACCCATCACCAGGTAGCCCAGGTTGGTGAGCATCTCCCGCAAGTCCATGCGAATAAGGGATTCATCATCGGCAATAATTATGCGCGTTCGCTCCACAGTCTGACCCTTTCCTCTTTAAATTGACCCTTTCCCCTGTCGCTAAATGCTCTGAATCCGGCGTCGAAGCCAAGAGAAGATGCTAGTGCCCAGTGGTTCTTTGTCACCAGTTGGCGGCTTTCTGGCCGCCGATAGCCTATCACCCTCCACTGCCGTTACGCCGCGACAGTCTTAACGTTGATCGAACGTTTTGGAAAAGTAATTGTGGCGCGGGTACCGCCGTGCACGCCTTCGGCAGCGCCAGTATCGTTGCCTGCCACCCGTTCAAACAACAATTCGCCCTTCAGGTCATCTGTGACGAGCGTATGGACGATCTGTAGTCCGAGACTGTGGCTTTGGTCTGGGTCAAAGTCGGAGGGTAGCCCCAACCCATTGTCTAGCAGGGTTATCCGCACTTCATCTCCCAAGTCCTCCAGCGCGATCCGAATTTCGCCATTGTGTCGGTCGCGCAGTCCATGTTCCATGGCGTTCATCAGCAATTCGTTGACGACGAGCGCAGAGGCTGTAGCCTGGCTGGCCGGCAGTCGAATGTTGGGCCCTTCCATTGCGATCTTTACATGCTGCCCAGGGTTTACCGAAACCTGTTGGGCCTGTCCCAGGATGCGCTGACACAAGTCCCGGATGTTGATCGGCCGGTGTTCATCCTGGCTCAGATATTCGTGAATCACCGACATGCTCAGAATGCGGTTGACCGCGTCGGCCAACTGCCTCTTTGCTTCCCCGCTCTCGCTCCGCCGGCCCTGTATGCGTAAAATGGCGGCAATGGTCTGTAAATTGTTCTTGACCCGGTGATGCACTTCCTGGATCATCGCCGACTTGACGTTAAGTTCGCGCTCGCGCAGCACTGTCTCCGTAGCATTGTGCACGAGCACCAATACGCCGTCCACCTGGGGCTCCTCCTCCTTCGGCATCGATTTCAACCAAGGCAGCCGGCGGCCTAGGCGGCGGCGCATCAGATAAAAGCTGCCGCGTGGCGCGCGCAGGGGAATTGCAGTGCGTACCCAGACGCGACCATCTTCGTGCTCATAGCGTGACTGTACGCAACAGTTAGCCTGCATCGCCTGACTAACCACCTCGTCGTCCTGCTCCTCCAGATCGGAGATTGGCCTACCCCGCATGTCCGCCACGAGACCTATTGAGCGATACAAGTTCATGGCGATGCCGCTCATGTAGCTGATGCAAAACTGTCCATCCACCAGATAGATACCGTCAAGGCTGCCAATCCCCCCCGAGATCTCAGCCGCTTCTATTTCACCCCGCACTGCCATCCTTTGCAGCCAACGCACGGCTTGGCGAAATGGTCGATCGCTGCGCCGGAGCCGTTCGTACTCGATCATATTTGTTTCAACAAGCAGAGCCGCAATCGCCTGATTGATCGCGTTGTGGACAGTGTATACCTGCTGGATTACCGGGGCGCCGCTGCTGGTTCGTTCGGGCGGAATTTTCTTCTCTGCCATCCTGTCTCTGCGGTCTTCCATCAGGGCGCGATGAACGGTTGGCTGGGCAGTCAGCGTGTAAGTGCGTCCGGTCATGTCGTCCCGGTAAATCGACGATAGCGAATGGGGCGCAGCGTGTCGGGCGACCAGGATTTGCCCCACCGAGGAGCGCTGTATCCCACGTGACTCTATAACCCCAAACTGAGAGGAAGGGCTCTCCTGCGGATCCATCAGACAGCAGAGCATCACATCGGACCGGCTAACGTCGGCCGTAATGGCCAGACCTGCTTCAATCCGATATAGCAGCGCAATATCGCGCTCGGTCAGTGAGGAACAATAGTTGACCCGGCTATCCATATCTGTCTGTGGGCATCGTTGCGCCCTTCAAGTCGGCTTCTTTGCCGCTCCCCTTCTTTGGGAATCGCCGCGAGACAAAAAATGCCGTCGCAGAATGACTCTGTTCCCGACGGCTGCTACACAGCGTACATTAATTGACAGAGCCGTCGGATCACCAGTGTCATAACAGTTTTGTGACGGCTAGACCAATCTGCATTCTGGTCGGGGAGAGAGGATTTGAACCTCCGACCTCTTCGTCCCGAACGAAGCGCGCTACCGAGCTGCGCTACTCCCCGAAATTGTACAAAAGTATAACGCATATTGAAAAGAAAGCCCAAATACGGTTAACGGTGGTTGTGATTGGGCAGGGCCAAACGGCATTTGTGACTTGCATGCGCATCGGATCCGTGCGCAAAAATACGTTCAGCAATCCACCAAAATCTCTTGGGTTCCCACTGCCTTTCTAGCGCGTCCAGGCTAGTCCAGTCATCCTCTCCATCCACCGAATGTTTGACGAAACTCATCACCAGGTCAGACTTGGTCTGGCGACGATTATCTCGGCTGGCATGCTTTTGGCGCCCTCTATGACGGCAGCAAGCGTGCACTCGGCCTCCACAGCGAAAGCCGGGCGCAGTTCCAGCCCCTTATCGGCGTGGCCCAGTTGTACCCCGAGCGTTTTCATGGCTACTTCGCGCACAAATTCTCTGAATAACTCGACAGACAAGTCGGCGACCTTGGTAGGCACAACGATTCTGCTCCATACGCCTCCGCGGCGCTAAGCATCGGCCGGCAGTTGCAGCGCGGCCAGCAACGCCTCGGCTTCCCGGCGCTTGTCCGCGTTCTCGTTGCGGGCAATGATACGCTGGAGTGTTGAGATGGCGCGCGTATCCCCTTCCTTGGCCATCGCTATCGCCATCTCATCACGCTTGTCGTGGTAGCTGTTGTCATATTCGCGTAATTCGAGATCCCATTTGCGCCAGTAATATTTCAGGTCCAGTTCAGGCCAGTCCTCGTATACCTCGTCCCACGTGCTGGGTTGGCTGTGCGGTTGCAAGCTGCCGGGCGCGATCGGTTCGCTCGCCTTCTGGTAGCGGGCATCCATCGACATGCGCAGCCGGTCCGACCCGTTAGGCATCCCCTTGTGGACCGTCATGCTATGGAAAATGAGCACGTCCCCCATTTGGAACGGACTGTAGGACCAGGTGCCGTCGAGCGGGTCGAGCACCTCCAATCCCCCTGCCCCCATCGCCGGTTGGAAGTCGTAGACGCCGCGCTGATGCGACCCGGCCGCTATCTGCAGCCCCCCCAGTTCAGTGGGCAGATCGCCCAGCGGGACCCACGCCGTATACGTGTCTGCGGTACCCTGAATCGGGATAAAGTCCTGGTGCGGCGGCGTGGTGAACGCTTCACGCTGGGGGAAGATCGTGCGCCCGATTATGCGGGGATGCGGCAGTACCGCCTCGCCCATCATGCGCTCGAACAGGCCGACCAGGTTGGGGTGATGCTGGATGGCGTGGAATTCGGGCAGCTTGTACATGGTGTGATACTTCCGCATATATTCCGGCTCCGGTTCAACGCAAAAGCCATTCAGGTCGGCCATGGCGTCTGCAAGAGCCGTGTCAGGCTGGACCCAACCGGCTGCGCGTGCAATCTCCAGGATCTGCATGCGCAGGCCATCAACAATCGCGTCCGGGAGCAGCCCGCGGATGAACAAATAGCCGTCTCGCTCCATGCGTCGATGCAGTTCCGCACCATCATTCAAAACATCGGTCGAATCAAGAAAAGGTTGCATTGGATTCTCTCCTTTAGCGCCCTGTTCGAGCCGGGCGCATTGAACTGTTTTTTCCTGCCTGAGCGGCTGATCAACCCCGTCAACGCCAGGAGTCAAACGGGTTGTGCGGGTCGGCCAACGGCAGCGCGACGCGCGCGCCGGCGATGTGGGAGGCGTGCGCGGCCATCGCCCATTCGAGATGGCTGCGGGCCGTACGCCCATCCAGTAGCGGGAACGCCGGTTCCCGCCCGTCAAGCATATCGAGCATCGAGCGCGCCATACGATGGTGCGCGTTCACCCACTTATAGTCGTCCGGCGGCGGTTCGGACGGAATAACCTGCCAGCGGTTATCGTTGAAGAGGCCGGGGCTGACGAGCGGGTGGAAATAAATGTCCGGCTGGTTGCTCATCGGCCCGGGCAGTGAGAGTGTGCCGCCGGTGCCGTGGATGTCAATCCGATAGGGCCGTTCCTTATGGTCGCCTTCGTAGGATTCAAAGTCGGCAGCAAAACCATCGCTGAAGACATAGTAGGCGCGTATACCGTTGCCTGCGACCAGTCCCATCCCTTCAGCGCCCTGCATGAGATCCTGCGGTGTGGCGTCGCGGCCATCCTGGGATATGTGGGCGTGACACCACAGCGGCTGGCCCCAGACCTGCCACAGGAAGTCGAAAAAGTGGGGGTAGAGGTCGAGGAAGAGCTGGTTTCCCCCTTCATGGCCGTTCATGCCATGAATACGAGCCAGCCGGGGGTCGCCGATTTTGCCCCCTTTTATGAGAGGAATGGCGACGTGCTGGATGGGGGGATGGCCGCGCCAGGGGCAGGCGACAATGAGTAGTTTCCCGTTCTGCTCGCATGCCTCGACCATCCCGTCGACCTGGGCTGGCGAGGCTGCCACCGGCTTCTCGATATAGATATGTGTGTCAGCTTCTGCGGCGGCCATTGCCAATTCGTAGTGATCACCGATCTCGCGCGTGGCAATGACGGTGATGTCGGGGCGCTCTGCGGCCAGCATCTGCCGGTAGTCGGCATATCCCTTGGCGGCGCCGGTGCGTTCGATCGCTTGCTGACGGCCTGCGTCCTCCGGGTCCGCGAGGGCCACGATAGACGCGCCCTCCACGCCGACAAACGCCTCGTCGACATAGTGGCCATAATTGCCCCGGCCTGTATGTCCGATAATAGCTACCCTATAGGTCATGGTTCCTCCGCTGGAGTGGTTTCATGCATCCCCTGCTCTCAAGAGATGCAATGAGACTGCTTGGATAAGGGGAGCGGCTTCAAACCTTTGCTGCTAGTTAAGCATTTCTGCACCGGGGCCGTGAATAGCTAGCAGCAGCCTCGCCAGCGCGAGTCACTCTGCCGGGCTCAGTCGATCACCGGTGCAGCAACTAGCTTTCCGGAGTTGTCAACGAAGCGGTCGTCGGTTATGAACAAGTCGGTCAGACTGTCGTGATTGCATCTGGGCATGGAGAAGTCCTTGCAGTACAATCGGACCCTCATCCCGTCGTTCAAGATCGGAAGAGAGGATCACCGTGCCTCCTCGATAGTGATGCTATCATTCCAAGACTACTTCGGCCAACTGGGCCGCAATCTCATCAATACTGTTAGTAGATGAATTGAGAGCTACTTTGTCAGCCAATGTCGGGCTAAATTGTATGACCTCATCTTTAGTAACCTTGTGCCAAATTGGAAGGATCATCTTATGCCCGTTCATTTCTCTTGCTACCATTCCATCGTACTCATATTGAGGCCAGTCCTTTGAGAAGAAAGAATATGACAGCACCACAGTTCCATATTTTGCTTTTGCCAAACCCATATCAATACTTCTTCTCAAGCTATCTCCGACCTTCAGAGTGAATTCGTCAAACCATACCTTCACTCCAAGCGACTTCAGTGCATTGGCCAACGGTCTGACAAAATTGTCCTTGTCTTCGGAGGCGTGTGAAATAAACAGGTCGTATTCCACTTCTCTTAACATTTTTGATTGAGGGACAGACTGAATCTGTCTAGCGATATGACGCTGAGTTTCGAGTTCATGACTTATGGCGCGTTGAAATCGAATCTGATCTCTTTCACGTTTTCTTTCTGCATCAACTAGCTTTTTTTGTTCCCTTTCCTCCTCTCTTTCTAGGGCACTCTTGTATCTATTGAGCCTTGCAGTTAAGTCTGCTTCCTTTTTCTGAAGACCTGCCTTACTATTCTGTATTCTGGAGATTTCGTTTTGCTTTCTATTGATGTCGGATAGCTTGTTCTTCAATTGGCTTGGACTGGTACTTTTTGTAATAGAATTAAGTAGCTGAGCAATTCTTTTTCCACAATCAGATTCTTTTTTTGATTCTTGGGATAGCTTCTTCGTGACTTCTGCTATCTCACGCTGTATGCGACTAATATTATTCATAATTGCAGTTTTTGACATCTGTATATAATCTCTCTCGCAGTTCAATCGCCCAGGGATTTCGTCGTAAGCTGTCACCTTACTAGTGGCGATAGGCGTCCCGCCGATGTTTTATGCGATAAACTTCAACGCGATCTCCCTCTATTCGATAGAGGATGCGATAGTCCCCGACGCGTACCCGCCAACCGGAATCCGTGCGCCCCGATAGTTTAACAACACCGACTGGACGTGGATTTTCTGCCAATTGACGGAGCATGGCGTCAATCCGCCTGATATCGTTCTGGGGCAACTGACGCAAATCTCGTTCAGCACGGCGCTCTAGGTGGATGGTGTAGACCATCGCGCCCTTCAGAGCTTTCCTTCACTTTGTAGTTCTGCCCGTATTTCAGCATACTCCCGAAAGTCTGTAGCTGTCTCAATCGCTTGCTCCAGCTCTAGAGCGTCTTCATAGTCTTGGCGTATTTCCTGCAGTCGTTGCAATAGGGGACGGTAGTCTTTCACTGTCAGAACGGAGGCTGGATTTCGCCTTTTCTCACTGAAGAGATATTTCGGTCTGGTCGTGAGCATCACTGTTCTCCATCTACAAGTGCTTGTTCGTTTTCGCACCATCTCGACTCTTCGTCTGACTTCGCCAAAAAATGAACATTATATGCGGAGTAATTTCCCCGTCAGTCAGCATCTACAACTCTGTCGGTTCGGGAACGTCACTGTCCTCATATTTCTCAATCAGGACGCCGCTTTCCTCCATCTAAAGAAGCCAGAGGCTGATTTTCGTTCACGCCCACCATATCTATCAGATGGTCCAACACAGCCACAAGCATCCGCACTCCACTACGAGTCCATCTGCCAGTAATGGCAATCTTCAGATCACGAGAATCACAACTCAGACAAGGATACAGCAGAAGCAAACTGCCGTGCTTTCCTCCCACATCCTGCTTAGTATACCGCACATTCATTCTGATTCAGCATCCGCCCTCCAGATACCCGGCAAACGTCACAGACAGGGCCCCGCGCGCCAACCATGCGATCTCCATACGTAGCACCTACGCGATGGGAACGAAATCACCTATTCGTAATTGCAGAGTGACCCTTATGGGTTTACAACGGTGCCCCGATCTGCTAAACTGTACTACTGTTTCACAATTTTGCTGTAGCGGTTTAGAAAACACATACACGTCAGCGGTTTAGCGGATAGAAAAATGAAGATGGAAACTCCTCAACAACCGAAGGCCCGTAAAGACGTTTACCGGCGACTTATCGGCTATCTGCGACCCTATTGGCAGCAGGTATCCTTTGCCTATGTCTCGGTACTCTTTGCTTCTCTGCTCAATCTGTACATCCCCCAGATTCTGAAGGACGCCATCGACCAGGGCATCGGGGGACAGCGCGCCTCCGCGCTCTTTGCCGCCGCCGGGTGGATTCTCGCAATTGCGGTAGTGCGCGGCGTCGCCTCATATGGTCAGCGCTATTACGGTGAGTGGCTGACCCATCGCGTCGCCTATGACCTGCGCAACCATTTCTACAACGCAACACAGCGGCTTCCCTTTGCCTTTCACGACCGCTCGCAGACCGGCGATATGATGAGCCGGGCTACGAGCGATATCACCGAGACCGAGCGCTTCGCCGGCATGGGGCTGATGGATCTGTTGTCTGCACTGTTGCTGCTCGGGGGCGTGATTGTCGCATTGGTGCTGGAGAGTTTCAGCCTCTCGCTGTTCGCGCTGATTCCGCTGGCCCTGCTGCTGGCGCTGACGCTGCGCTTCGGCATGGTGATCCGGCCGCGCTTCAAGCGCGTTCAGGAGCAGATGGGCCAGCTTTCCTCCACCATGCAGGAGAGCATGACCGGCATCCAGGTGGTGAAGGCGTTTGCGCGCGAGGCCGACGAGGTGCGAAAGTTTAACGCGGCCAACGAAGACTGGTTCACCAAGCGTTTCGGCATTATCAAGATCTGGGCGAACAACTGGCCCACGTTCACGTTCATCCTCATGATCAGCATCTTTCTCCTCCTGCTGGTTGGGGGCCCGCTGGCGATCGAGGGCACGGTCACGATCGGGTCGCTTTTCGCGATGGTGGCCTATGTGATGATGCTCAATGGCCCGGTGCAGCGGCTGGGTTTCCTGGTCAACATGGCTGCCACTTCCGGGGCCAGCGCCACACGCGTGTTTGAAATTATCGACACGCCCACTGAGGTGGAGGAACAGGAGAACGCCGTCGTTCTGCAACAGGCGCAAGGCGCGGTCACCTTTGAGCAAGTCAGTTTTGGTTATGAGGGCGGGCCGCGGGCGCTCGACGACATCAACTTTGCGGTGGAGCCGGGTCAGACTGTCGCGCTGATCGGCCCGACAGGGAGTGGCAAATCGACGATCACCAATCTCATCCCCCGCTTCTATGACCCCTTCAGCGGCGTAATTCGCATCGACGGACATGACGTGCGCAGCCTGACTCTTGACAGTCTGCGCCAGCACATCGGCATCGTCCTCCAGGACCCATTCCTTTTCGGGGTGACGATCGCCGAGAATATCGCCTATGGTAGGCCGGCCGCTACACCCGACGCAATTGTCGAAGCGGCCAAAGCGGCTTGTGCGCACGATTTCATTATGGAATTCCCCGCCGGATACGAGACTGTGGTTGGCGAGCGGGGCGTAACCCTGAGCGGCGGACAGAAGCAGCGGGTAGCGATCGCGCGGGCCTTGCTCTACGCACCCCGCATCCTGATTCTGGACGACTCCACCAGCAGCGTGGACACTGAGACGGAGCATCTGATCCAGCAGGCGCTTAGCGTGCTGATGGAAGGGCGCACGACCTTTATTATCGCCCAGCGTCTGCTCACCCTGAAGAATGCGGACCAGATCTTCGTTCTGGATGGTGGCCGCATCATCGAAAGGGGCCGTCACGACGAGTTGTTGGCCGCGAGTGGGCACTACCGGCACATCTACGATCTGCAACTGCGCGATCAAGAGGAGTTCGCAGCATTGGAGGGGCAGCTGCGTGGGCCCGCGCAAGCGGTGGCGACGAGCGCGGTTGAGTCTCCAGACAGGCCTCTTTCTATCGCCGGCGCCGTTAAAGAAGGGAAAAACTGAGATGAGCAACTCGAATGGCAGTGGCGGAGCTGCTCACTCGCACACGGGAAATGGGCAGTATTCCTCCCCGCGAAGGGAGACAGACATGGTGACTGAGAAACTTCCCCACCAGCGCGATGCGTTCGGCCGCGACCAGGTGCCCCGGTCCGGTCCGGACAGTAGTCTGTCGGCGGTGGAGCAGGAAAGGCTGCGCCGGGAGCGTAAGATACAGGACCTGTTGCCGGATGAAGAGGATGCGCAAGAGAAGACCTATGACGGCCGCCTGGTCAGACGATTAATGGTATATATGGCCGTCTACAAGCGGGAGTTCGTTCTCTCTCTCCTCTTGATTGTCGTTACTTCTGTAATGAGCGTGGCAACGCCATGGATGATCCAGCGGGCGATTGACGACGGTATCCGCGCCGGCAATGTGGGAACTCTGCGCTTTTGGGCCTTCCTTTTTCTGGGCGCGATCGCGCTGGAGTGGATTACCAACCGCGCACGCCTGACGGTGATGGCCTATGCCGGCACACGAATCGTGACCGACGTGCGCAGCCAACTCTTCCGCCATCTGCACACGCTGTCGCTGGGCTTCTTCAACGACTACAGTGTAGGCCGCCTCATGAGCCGGCTCATCAGCGATGTCGGCGTGCTCCAGGATTTTGTAACCTGGTCGATCACGGGGCTGGCCCGCTCGGCATTCGTTCTGATTGGCATTGTCGTGGCAATGTTGATCCTGAACTGGCAGTTGGCGCTGGTGACGTTTGCGATGCTGCCGTTTATGGTCGCGCTGACCAGCTACTTCCGTCGCTATGTGCGCCAAGCCTATCGCGCCGCGCGGCAGCGCCTGTCGCTGATCAATGGTTTTCTCAACGAGTCGATCACCGGCATCCGCGTGACGAAAAGTTTCTCTCGCGAGCAGGCCAACTCGAGCCACTTCGAAGACCTCAACCGCTCCTATTTTGACGCCAATGTGCGCACCACCCAGTTGGCCGCCTTCTTCTTCCCCGGGGTCGATTTTCTCGGCTCGCTCGCGACTGCGCTGGTGGTCGGGCTCGGCGGGTGGCTGATTCTGGGCGACCAACTGACCGCAGGCGTACTGGCGGCATTCGTGATCTGGGTGGATCGTTTCTTCGAACCGATTCGCGAGCTTTCGCGACGCTACTATACCTTTCAGGCCGCAATGGCCGCCAGCGAGCGCCTCTTCGCCCTGCTCGACACCGAGCCAGATCTGCAGGACGCGCCCCAGGCCTTTCCACTGCCGCCGATTACCGGCCGCGTGGACTTGGAGCATGTTCAATTCAACTATAAGGTCGACGAGCCTGTCCTGCGCGGCGTAACCATCAACGCCGAGCCCGGCGAGCGCATCGCCCTGGTTGGCGAGACCGGCGCCGGCAAGAGCACGGTGATTCGCCTGGTCGCCCGTTTCTTTGATGTGACAGGCGGAGCGGTGCTCATCGACGGCCACGACGTGCGAGACGTCACGCAGGCCAGTCTGCGCGCGCAGATGGGCATTGTGCTGCAGGACAGCTTTCTCTTCGATGGTACCATCCGTGAAAATATCCGCTACGGCCGGTTGGATGCGACCGACGCCGAGGTGGAGGCTGCGACGGTTGCGGTTGGCGCCGATGAGTTTATCCGCAAGTTGCAAGACGGCTATGACACGGAAGTCGGGGAAAATGGCGTGAATCTGAGCGTTGGCCAGCGCCAGATCGTCTCCTTCGCACGCGCCTTGTTGGCCGATCCCCGCATCCTCATTCTGGACGAGGCCACCAGCTCTATCGACACAAACACTGAACGGCAGATACAGGCCGGGCTGGAACGACTACTCAAGGGGCGCACCAGCTTTGTCATCGCCCATCGGCTCAATACGATTGTCAATTCGGACAAGATAGTTGTGCTGGATCAGGGGCGCGTGCTCGAGGAAGGCAGCCACGAAGAACTATTGGCCCGGCGCGGCCGCTACCACCAGTTGTACACCATGCAGTGGGCGGTGGAAACCGATCCGCTGGCCAGAAACTACGTTTTGAACTGACGACAACGGGGCAAGGAGTGAGAAACGCTCGGTCCCTCACTCCCCGCTCCCTTTCCTTTAACTCTCCTCGATCTCAACCCGCTCCATCACATCTCCTTGCTGAATCGCATCGACGACATCCTGGCCGCTGCTCACTTTGCCGAAGACGGAGTGTTTGTTGTCGAGCCAATTGGTGGCCACATGCGTGATGAAGAACTGGCTGCCGTTGCTATTGGGCCCGGCGTTAGCCATGCTGAGTACGCCGGGGCCGTCATGCACCAGGTCAGGATGAAATTCATCGTTGAATCGGTACCCGGGGCCGCCCCGTCCGCTGCCTGTGGGGTCGCCGCTCTGGACCATAAAATCGGCGATCACGCGGTGAAAGCTGATGCCGTCGTAGAAGCCATCGCGGGCCAGCGCCACGAAATTGTTTACCGTGTTCGGCACTTTGTCGGCGTAGAGGTCGATCATGATGTTCCCGCGGTTGGTCTGAATC
Source organism: Caldilineaceae bacterium (assembly GCA_963662575.1). GTDB lineage: Bacteria > Chloroflexota > Anaerolineae > Caldilineales > Caldilineaceae > Bin5. Next base: position 547,596 of record OY759723.1, on the reverse strand, counting down.
GTGGCTGTATAGGTCTTTGAATCATCGATCTGCATGGCCGGGGGAGAAGAATACTGCGTCACAAGAGAATCCTTTCGGTGTTGGAATGAGTAAAATGGCTCTTCCTCCCCTTCTGACGCAAATGTCGCTGTGCAGTGGATAGAACTGTTGTCACCGCAGCGAAGCGGGGGATGCGAGCCGAACTCTGTCTGCATTATAGTGCTCTTTTCGTGATGGAACACAATCGGCGCGGGCGACGCGTTCGCTCGAATGGCCCGTCCACGCACCGGCATCGAGCCAGATCAGCTGTGCTGCACGCGCCGGCAGACGCGAAAATGACGCCCCCGGGCTGTACGTCAGTGCTTCCCGCCATCCGCTACAGATGTGCTATACTGCATGTAAAGACCGGCGGTTCTTTTTCTGGTGGATATGGCGCGCAGGCTAAAATGCACGCGTCAAAAGGGAAATACGGACCAGACCAATGACAGCGCAACCTACCGAAACAACAACCAGGCTCGTAACCGGCGCCGATCTGCTGGCGATGGGTGACATCGGTCCTTGTGAACTCATTGATGGAGAAATTGTCAGAATGAGTCCGACGGGTGAGGTACATGGCTACCTCGAATCCAGACTCACCTTCTTTCTGTTAAGATTCAATCAAGATGCGCAGGCCGGTTGGGTCTTGGGTGGAGAGGTTGGCATTTTCATCCGGCATAATCCAGACCGGATACGCGGCGCTGATCTTGCCTTCTGGTCTAAAGAGAAACTTCCTGATGGCCCGTCAACCGGCTTTAGCGAAACTGCACCTGACCTGGTTGTAGAAATCCTGTCCCCCACAGACCGCCGGGCGGAGATCCGTCAGAAGATCGGCGACTACTTCTCGATCGGCGTTAGCACAGTCTGGATCGTCGATCCCCAGGAGGAGACCGTCTTCGTCTATAGTTCGGCTGCGCAGCGAACTGCTCTACGAACTGGCGACATGCTCACCGGCACAGGCCCGCTCACCGGCTTCACACTTTCCGTCGCCGAGCTTTTCGCATACTGACTTCCCGCTAACCTGTCAATCGTTTCAATCTGGCCGCGCAGCACATCTCCTATGCACCACGCCTTGACCCACATCACAATTCTCGACCTTTCGCGCGTCCTGGCCGGCCCGTATGCCACCATGACGTTGGGCGACTTCGGCGCCGAGGTGATAAAAATCGAGCAGCCTGGCCGGGGCGATGACTCCCGCCACTGGGGCCCACCTTTCACCGATGGCGGTCAGAGCGCATATTTTCTGTGCGCCAATCGCAACAAACGCAGCCTTACCCTGAACCTGAAGACTGAGGCCGGCCAGACGATCTTTCGGCGGCTGGCGGCGCAGGCCGACGTGGTGGTGGAAAACTTCAAAGCAGGTGGAATGGAGCGGATGGGGCTGGGCTATGAAAGCCTGCGAGCAGACAATCCCGGCCTGATCTACTGCGCCATCACCGGCTATGGCCAGACCGGCCCCGACCGAGCGCTCCCCGGCTATGACACGGTCATCCAGGCACAGGGCGGTATAATGAGCATCACCGGGCCCACGAGCGGGGGAACCGATGGCGAACCTTACAAAGTAGGCGTGGCGATCGTTGACATCACCGCCGGTCTGCAGGCGGCGGTGGCGATTCTGACAGCCTTGCAGCATCGAGAAGGGACGGGTGAGGGCCAGCACATCGATATCGCCCTCTTTGATACACAGTTAAGCTGGCTTGCGAACGTCGCCAGCGGCTTTCTGCTGTCCGGCGACCCGCCCCGCCGCTATGGCAACGCCCATGGCACGGTTGTGCCCTATCAGACCTTTGCCACCGCCGACGGCCATCTGATGCTGGCGGTGGGCAACGACCGTCAGTTCTCTTCACTGGCAGAGGTGGTTGGCGAGCCGACCTGGTCGGAAGACGAACGGTTTGCCACAAATCCGGCCCGTGTTCAGTTTCGAGATCTACTCATTCCGGCACTGGCCGCTCATTTCCGCAGATGCGCCACCGATGAGTGGATCCAACGGTTGCGCGCGGCAGGCGTACCGTGCGGCCCGGTCAACGACATTCCGACCGCGTTGCAGACGCCCCAAGCCGAGCACCGGCAGATGGTGCAAACCGTCACTGACGGTAACGGAGACAATATCCCGTTGGTCGGACCCGTGCCCAAGCTGGACAAGACCCCGGCCCACATATTTCTGCCGCCGCCTCTGCTGGGTGAACATACGAATGAGTTGCTGCGAGAAAAACTGGCTCTGACAGCAGAAGAGATTGATGCGTTGCGCGACAACGGTGTAGTCTGACCTACGGTTGCGGAGGGGGCCGCCGGCCAAAAAAGGTACCGCTTTGTCACGCGGGCACGCCTGGGCTATACTGTCATGACGGCTCTGTTCGATCCCCCCCGGTGGCCTTCAACTGATCTAAACTTGCGCGGAAGGGTTCTGCCATGCCTACCAATCTGGAGTTTCGCGGCCGCTGGCTGAATGTCTACGGAAACCTGATACTGATTGCAATCCTTTCAGCGTTTACCGTCGGCATTTATGTGCCCTGGGGATATGCCCGCTGGCAGCGAATAATTACCGAAAGCACATACTTCGAAGACCAACAGTTGGAGTTCGACGGCTCCGGCGCGGACGTGTTTGTACAGTTTATTGTCATTGGGTTCTATACCCTGATCACCCTGGGGCTGTACATGATTCTCGGCTTTTCTGCGACGAGGATGCTGCGCTGGCAATATGCGCACACGCTCATGCCCAATGGCCAGCGGATGGACTATGAAGGCAAGACCGTTGATATCTTCTGGGAATGGTTCTTGCTCATTCTCTTTACGCCGTTGACATTGGGGATCTACTACTATTGGGGACGCAACCGATTGCGCCGCCAGATTCTTACCCATGTGTCGCTGAACGACCAGCAGGTGCAGTTTGGGAGCACGGCAGGGGATTATTTCCTGGCCGTTTTGAGCAACTGGGTGATGACAATTTTCGCATTGGTACTCTACGCAGCGATTGGTTTCTTTTTGCGCAGCCAGGTTCTTGCGACCGGCCCCCTGACAGCGCCATTCGGAAGCAACGGCGCCGATTTTTCCTTGATGGCATTGGTCAATCTCCTGCTGATCGTCGTTGCCCTCGGCGTATATGCTTTACTGGGTCTGGCTCTACTGGGCTTGGCCACCGTCCGACTGCGCAGTTGGGAAGTGAATCGGACCCTCTTTCCGACCCCCGTGCGTTCGCGGTCGCCGATGCCGGCGATTTCGTCGCCGGTCAGCGCGCTTGCAGGTGCCCCTCCGCTCGATTCGGACGCCACCGACAGCGTTGCCCAGGAGAGCGAAACGCTCTACACAGAAGATGAGCAGCCCCCAACAGCCGACATGGGCTATCGGGCTGACGCGCAGTTGCGTCCTCTGCCAATCGCACAGGCGGATGACGATGACGAATACTATGACTTCGCCGAGTTTTCTACGCACGCAGGCCAGGAACCGGAGATGAACAGCGGTGACGAGCGAAGCGACTGGAGCAGTGAGCAGTGGGCACGTCCCCAGGCTACCGCCCCCTTGACAGATGACGATGAAGAGGAGGGGGAGGCGGAGCGTCGGCAGAGTCAGGATGCAGACGATGGTACCTCAGACTCTCCCACCTACTGATACCTTACCCTAAGTTACAACACTGAATAGCGGGTAAATCGAACTGTGTGAAGGCGAGGGAGCCGCACGAGCCAGTTCGTTCGCGGCCGAAGCGGTCGCGAACGAGTGACCTCTCAAACGAGTTTGATGACCGGCTGGTTCTCCTCGGCCGGCATGACGCTCCCGATCTCCCAAAAGGGCTGCTCTTCCCCTTCGCAAACCGCGCGGAATCTACTGAGACCCGACTGCGGTACCGCTAGCAGAAGTCCTCCGCTTGTTTCCGCCTCCCACAGCAGTGTTTTGTGCGCAGTGGTCACGTTAGCGGCCGCGGCGACATGTGCGCCAAAATGCTCCGGATTGCGAACGCTTCCTCGAGTCAGATAGCCGGCCTCAATATAATCGAAGACCCCTGGCAGGGACGGCACGCGTTCCGCCTCGATCTGGAGTTGAATCGCCGCATCGGCGGCAGAAGCCGTCGCCAGTTCAACCGCATGGCCCAGCAGGCCGAAACCGGTAATATCGGTTCCGCTGCCTACGCCCGCGGCGCGGCCAGCCTGAGCTGCAGCACGGTTCAGAAGGGTCATCGAACTGATGGCGCATTCAAGATGGGACGGCTCGATGTCCGGTTTGCCCAAGGCGCGCCGCGCTTTGCGCGCGGGCTGGCTCTCGCCCGGCCCTGTCAGCTTGGCGGCTGTCGTAATTACGCCGGTGCCGAGCGGTTTCGTCAAAACCAGCCTATCGCCGGCCGCTGCGCTGCCTTTGCGGAACAGCAACCCGGGGTCGGCAATGCCGGTGACGCTCAAGCCATAGAATGGCTCGGGATTGGTCACAGTATGACCTCCGGCAATGGCTGCATCGGCCTCCTGCACTTTGGCGGCGCCGCCCGCCAGGATTTCTCCGATGACCTCAGTTTCTAGATCCTCGGGAAATCCGGCGATGTTGAGACAGACGTGTACCTCGCCGCCCATTGCGTAAACGTCGCTCATCGAGTTGGCGGCGGCGATTGCCCCATACAGCCAGGGATCGTCAACAATTGGCGTAAAAAAGTCGGTCGTCTGAATGAGAACGCGCTCGTCATCCAGACGATAGACTGCCGCATCGTCCGGTTTGCCCAGGCCAATCAGAACATCCGGGTATTCAGTTTGCGGAAAGACCGCAGCCATCTGCCGCACGACCTGCGACAACGCCCCTGGAGGGAGCTTCGAGGCTCAACCCGCGCAGGCGACGCGGGCGGTCAAAGGTATGGTTGCCACTGTCATATCAAAGTGTCCCCGGTGATTTCTAACCTGCGGCACAATTTTAACACAGGCCGCCGCAGATCCGCGTACCACCGCAGCCAAGTCTGGCAACTGTACAAAATGTACGTCCCGATTGGAAGAAATCTTTGTTAAGGCACCTAATCCGGTCAAATCATCCAGCGAAAAAGAGGAATAATTATGCAAATTGTATAGTGAAACGCGGCAAGAACTGGAGTATAGTTGTTTCAAGCGGTTGAAGCGGGTGCCGTGTGGGGTCGGCATCGCAAAGGCTTCCGCCGTGACCATTCTTCTTCCTTCCTCCTTAAGGGGCCCCGGCAGAGCATGTTGTCGGGGTTCCTCCCCCCTCTCAGGCCACGAACCAGGAAAACTCTACTCAGCCGCAACTGATTCGCAACTCTGAACGCGGCGAGCAAAACTGTTCTCTCTCCCCTCATTGCTGTCATTTGGGCGGTCGGGCCTTCGGCCCTCCCTTGTGCAGGGGCTGCGCCCCCGCAACGCCCCCCTCTGTCTACCCACCGTACTGGTTCTTCCCCACCATCGTGGCATGCCGACAGTGCGTCTCAACCAACTTGGCGGCTGCCAACCGAATACGCCACCAGAAAGTCGCAAAGGCGTCGGAGATGAAGGGCTGGTCAAGACAGACACCGCAAGCGGCTTGGTAGTTACCAACCAGGTAGAATCAAAGGCACCGGCTGCGTATGAGCCGGTGCCTCTGACGGTCGTCTTGACTTCTGTTGTGAAGGGATTCGGTCTAGGCCGCGACCGCCTCTTCACCCGTACTGCGTACCGCAATTATGCGGGGCTTGACCTCCTCAGCCTTCGGCAGCGTCAGTGTGAGAACGCCATCCTCATAGTCGGCGCTTATGTCGTCGGCGTTTACGGTTGCCGGCAAGGTGATCCTTCGCACGAACTTACCGAAACTGCGTTCCCGCAGATGCCACTTTGCGTTTTCGTCCACGCTTTCCGCCTGGGTCTCGCCCTGGATTGTGAGCGTATTCTCGGAAAAGCTGATGTCGAGGTCCGCCGGGTCGATTCCGGGTAGTGACGCCGTCACACTGTAGCTGTTGTCATCCTCGGAAACATCCAGCGCCAGGCGAATGTGACTTCCATCTCCATTGCCTTGCCGTCCGGACGGCTTACGAAAAGGGTCGTTCACGAGCTGGTCCATCTGATTGCGCACCGATATCATCTCACGGAAGGGGTCCCAGCGTACGATTCTACTCATTTTGTTCCTCCTGAAGTTTTCAAACTGCGTTAGCGCTGCGGCTCAAAATCGTTATGAAAATTAACCATCCTGTGTGTCATTCGATGCGGCCTCTTTATCGCCGCATGCAAACATAAGGATAACCGGTGAATATTAGATTGAAGTCAACGCAAAGTTAGAGGAACATAAGTGCCATGTATGATAAGTGTAAGAGCCCAAGTCCCCGGTTTCGGTGTCATAAATGCCTTGCCTGCCGCGTGTGATTGGGGTATGATGAACGGCAAGAACACGTGTGCGAGCCGATGGGCGGCGAGTTTCTGTACCAAGCCTGATTTCTCCGGGGCGGAGACTGGTTTCTACCAGAGTAGTTCAAAGACAGGGAAGCGGTTGTGAGCACTATCAACACGATGGAAGAACTGATTCAGGTCCTGGACGAACACCCCGAATGGGTCGAAGCGCTGCGTTCACGACTCCTGACGCGCGAACTTCTGGACCTGCCTCACAACTTCGCCATGTTTGTGGCTGAGATGCGCGAGTTCAAGACGCAGATGGACCGGTTTGTGGCCGCCACCAATAAACGTTTCGATGCGATTGACGCCCGTTTCGAGGCAGTCGACGCCCGCTTCGACGCAGTCGATGCCCGCTTCGATGCAGTCGACGCCCGGTTGGATGGGCACGATGCCATGTTTAAGAAAATTACTGACGATCTGGGACAGTTGAAGGGTGTCCATGCCAGAAATGTCGCGCTTGCCGACGCCCCCATTATCGCCAGGGACCTGAATCTGCGGAGGACAAAGAACCTCACGCAGGAGGAACTCTTGGATCTGATTGATGCAGCTGACACTTCTGGTATTCACGTCAGCGATCTGAGGAGCTTCTGTGTAGCCGATCTGATCATGGAGGCCCAGGCCGTGGACGGGACGATCTGCTACGTCGCCGTCAAAACCTCGTACACGGCAAATGGAAGGGACACCAGAAGGGCCATCCGAAACGCGGACTTTATGACCCGATTCACCGGCAAGCGCTCATTCGCGGTCGTTTCTGGTCTCTATCGGGACGACCGAATCCAGGACAGCATCGAGTCCGGTGAGGTGTTCTGGCACCAATTGACGCCGGAGCAACTTGATGCCGAATAACCGCTGAATGCGCTTCCGCTTCGCAACAAGGGCGCGTTGTTGGCGGTAGCGGTCTTGATGTATGATGGGAACAACCTTTTCCGTGCCGCCCTCGCGCTGGGCTTGGCCATCACCCTTCTGATTTCTCAATCCTCCCATGTCAAACGACTTTGTCCACCTTCACACCCATTCAGAGTATTCCCTCCTCGACGGCTTAGGACGCATTGACGATCTGGTCAAAGAGGCCGCCCGTCTGGGACATTCGGCGCTTGCCCTGACCGATCACGGTGCGATGCACGGTGTCATCGAGTTCTACCGCGCCTGCCGCGACGCCGAGATCAGACCAATCGTCGGCGTGGAGGCTTACCAGACCCTCTGGCAACGCCCAATGGGCGGCAGGGATCCCCAGCTTGACAGAGAAAACTACCATCTTCTCCTCCTCGCCAGGAATATGACCGGCTACCGCAATATCCTGAAAATCGTTAGCCACAGCAATACGGAAGGATTCTATTACAAGCCACGAGTCGACCATGATTTCCTCGCCGCGCACGCCGATGGAATCCTGTGCACCACCGGTTGCTTGGGAGCAGAAGTGCCATCCCTGCTGATGAAGGGCAAAGAGCAAGAGGCCTATGAGCGCCTGGGATGGTACGCCGATGTTTTCGGCAAAGATAACTTCTTCATTGAGGTTCAGGAACACAACATCCCCGAACTGCAACGGGTGAATCAAACTCTTATTCCCTGGGCCGACAAGTTCGGCCTGAACCTGTTGGTGACAAATGATGTTCACTATGTCAGCGAGAGCGATGCCTCCCCCCATGAAGTGCTGTTGTGCGTTCAGACAAATGCCAAAGTGAACGATGAGAAACGGATGCGGCTCAGTGACGAAAGCTACTTCCTCAAGAGCCGCCAGCAGATGGAAGACACCTTCCGCCCCCTGCTCGATCTACCCGCCTCCGCCTTCAACAATACCCTGCGCGTGGCCGAAATGTGTGATGTTGATCTGGAGGATGACAACTATCACCTGCCCGACATGGACATCCCGGACGGTTTCACATACGAGACCTATCTGCGCCATCTGACCGAAGAGGGTGTGCATCGCCTGTACGGCGAACAGGCCAACGATGAAGAGATACAGGAGCGCAAAGAACGGGAGCTACGCACTATCCACGAGATGGGATTCGATGTTTACTTTCTGATCGTGGCCGATCTGTGCGACTTTGCTCGCAGCCGCAACATCTGGTGGAACGTGCGCGGCTCCGGCGCAGCATCGCTGGTGGCCTACTCTATTGGCATCACCAGCCTGGATCCGATACATAATAATCTGATCTTCGAGCGCTTTCTGAACACCGGTCGCGTGACAATGCCCGACTTCGACCTGGACTATCCCGACGATCAGCGGGAAGAGATGATTCGCTACACTGTCGAAAAATATGGCAGTAATCAGGTTGCCCAAATCGCTACCTTTGGCCGCATGAAGGCCCGCGCTGCCATTCGCGATGTGGGGCGCGCCCAGGATATCTCGCTGGATGACGTCGATCGCATTGCCAAGATGATCCCTGCCATGCCTGGCAAACCGGCCACCATTCAGGACGTATTGACCGAGGGCAATGAATTTTACGAGCCGGAACTGGAGCAACTCTACAAAAAAGACGGCTGGGAGCGGACACTTCTGGACACGTCGATGCAGCTCGAAGGAGTTGCCCGCCACGCCGGCATTCACGCAGCCGCCGTGATCGTCGCCGATAAAGACCTGACGAACTACACACCGCTGATGCGAGGCTCAAAAGGGTCGATCACCGAGACGATTACGCAGTTTGAATTCCCAGTCTTGGAATCGTTGGGCCTGCTGAAAATCGATTTCCTCGGCCTGAGCACGCTGACAGTCATGCGGGAGGCTTGTCGACTGATCAAGGAGCATCATGGCATCGATTACAGCCTGGACTCCATCCCAATCGAAGGCCCGCAGGCCGAGCCCGCCTTTCGCCTTCTGTCAAGCGGTGAAGTGAGCGGCGTCTTTCAGGTGGAATCTCAGGGAATGAGGCGTGTGCTGACTGAGATGAAGCCCACCGCATTCGAACATATCATTGCCACCATCTCTCTCTATCGACCTGGGCCGATGGAGTACATTCCCAACTATATAAAGCGAATGCACGGCGAAGAAGAGATGGAAATTAAACATCCCGCCCTCGAGCCGGTCCTGGCCGAAACCTACGGCATCATCGTCTACCAGGAACAGATTATTCAGATTTTGAACCAGTTGGCCGGCTACTCGCCTACCGATGCCGATCTGGTGCGGCAAGCAATTAGCAAGAAAGACGCCTCAAAGATCGAGTATCACAAGGCCTTGTTCATCGGAGGCTGCGGCAAAAACGGCATCTCTGCCAGCGCGGCACAAGCTATCTACGCAGACATCGAATTCTTCGCCCGCTATGGCTTCAACAAGGCGCACGCGGCCGACTATGCCGTAATCACCGTGCAGACCGCCTATTTGAAGGCGTTATATCCGGTCGAATATATGGCTGCGCTTCTACTCGTCGAGCGGGACAAGACCGAAAAAGTAATTAATTTTATCCAGGAATGCCGTCGTATGGGCATTCACGTTCTGCCCCCCGACGTGAACCACAGCGACCTCGATTTCGCAATTCAGGCTCTGCCAGCCGACGCAGAGCAGGAGACACTGCCGAAAGATCCCTCTCTTGCATTTGAGTTCCCCATCACCGCAGGGTCTGCCATCCGTTTTGGCATGGCCGCGGTAAAAAACGTTGGCGTCGGCCCGGTGCAGGCAATTCTGGACGCGCGCGCCGAAGGCAGTTTCTTCCTCAACCTCGAAGATCTGTGCGACCGCGTCGATCTGCGGCAGGTGAACAAACGCTCCCTTGAATGTCTGATCAAAGTGGGTGCGTTCGACCGCTTCGGCCAGCAGGTCGAGCAAGGAAAGGGCGAACTCCGCCGCCAGCTTCTCGACGTGGTCGATCAGTGCATCGCCCGTTCCGCCGCCACCCACAGCGCCAGAGAGAGCGGCCAGTTGTCAATGTTCGATATGTTTAGCGGCGCCAACGGCGACGTACAACCGGAACAGTTTCCGATTCGGCTGCCGCAGCACAAAGCGGCGGGGCAAGCAAAGACGAGCGACCGCGAGCGGTTCCAGTGGGAGAAGGAGCTGCTCGGCGTCTACGTAGGCAGCCATCCGGTGCAGCAATTGAACGTGGATCTGAGTCGGTTCATTACCTGCCACTGTGCGGAATTAAATGAAAGACATGACGGCAAGAACGTGACCCTTGCCGGAATGCTGGCATCGATCCGTACCACGGTGACCAGGAAGGGCGATAAAATGGCCTTTGTCCAGTTGGAGGACATGCAAGGCCAGTGTGAAGCGCTTTTCTTCCCACAGACTTACGAAGAGTTCAAAGAATATCTGGAAGAAGAGCGGGTGGTCTTGGTGAAGGGAAAGGCCCAGACCCGCAATGGGCGTACAAGCGTCCTCGTGGATACGTTGCAAACAGCGGTCGAGTTCGGGTTAGCGAAAGCCGATGCAAACCAGCCCGCAGTCGCGGGCGGATGGGGCGCCGCGCCAGTCGTCGAGCCGAACGGAAGTGAAGTTGAGTCAATGCCGCCGCCAGATGACATTCTCAATGGCGAGCCGCCCATGAGTATGGCAGAGCCTCCCTTCGATACCGGTTTCCCGGACAAACCGGTGCCGGAACCCGGGCCAGAGGCGGCCACCGATATGACTGCTGACGCCGCGGAGTCTGAGACCTACCCTGAAACACCGCTTCTCGCCCAAAGTATGGTGTCGGAGAACATGGCGGAGACCAATGGCGCGCCTCAGTTCGCCGCGCCGCCACAGCAAGAGCCCGCGGCGATCGATCCTGACAAGCCGGAGGCGGAAGACGCTCAGGCGCAAGAAGGCGTAGACGCGGATGAACCGGCGCCAAAATCCCAGTCCCCGCCGGTCAATGTGGGTCCGCCCGATAGCGCGCGCCTTGCTGATTCTGCAGCTTCGAGTACGGCTCTATTGCCAGAGGTAGAAATGAATGGTCCTGCCGTAACGGGTCGTCCCCCTGCCGAAAACGGCAGCCAGGTCCTGCGCATCATCTTCAGCCGCTCCGGCCAGTTCAAACGCGACAAATACCGCCTGCGTGAAATCTTCGACGCGGTGCGCGATCCCAGGGGTCGGGATCAGTTCGTTGTCGTGTTGGAGACCAATGGCTCTCGCCATCAACTTACCTTCCCCAACGAATTTTGTAATGTCAGCGAACGACTAATACATGAGTTGCGCAATCATTTCAAAGTAGAGGTCGCGTTGGAAGACCAGTCCTAAGGGACGATGACAAATCTCCACATTTTGCAATCTCTTGCGAAGCGGCATTGGTGGACAGCAGAAAAGAAGAACCTCTCTGTAAATGTCTTCGACTCGTGCGCGCAGTGCTGATCTTGCTCCTCAGCCGTTTCAATCATCCCTGCCGAATACCGCGAGACCAAACATCTTTGACGGGCGCCTTTTTTTCAGAAGACTACCTCCCCCTGGCACTTCGTAATGTACAATCTTGCACCTATCGTATCTGTCAAGACCCGCATACCCGCCAGTTTCCAACGCCGTCTTCCAGTAGAAACGCTCACTGACATAGATTCATGAAACGCTGAATAATAAGCAACAACGTTCTCGTCAATATGGAGTGACCAGATGAACTTTGCAACGACATCGAAACAGATCGAAGACGCTTACACCTTGGCCCGGGAACGTTACGCCGCCATCGGTGTGGACACAGAGCAGGCGCTAACTGCCCTACGCGGCGTTCCCATCAGCCTCCACTGCTGGCAGGGCGACGACGTGCTTGGCTTCGAAGAGCCGGGACGCGGGTTGGGCGGCGGCCTGATGGCGACCGGCAACTATCCGGGGCGCGCTCGCACTGTCGACGAACTGCGCAGCGATCTGGACATCGCATACAGCATAATCCCCGGCAATCACCGCCTGAATCTTCACGCAATGTACCCGGATACCGACGAAAAGCCGGCCCGCAACGAAATCGAGCCCCGCCATTTTCAGGGCTGGGCAGACTGGGCCAAAGAAAATGGGCACGGCATCGATTTCAACCCGACACTTTTCTCCCACCCCCTCGCCGAGGATGGCTTCACCCTTGCCTCCTACGACAACGACATCCGCCAGTTCTGGATTCAACACTGCATCGCCTGCCGGGAAATCGGGAGCTTCTTCGGCAAGGAGCTGGGCACGCCGGCAATGACCAATATCTGGATCCCCGACGGCCTCAAGGACACGCCCAGCGACCGCTCAACGCCTCGGCGCCTGCTGAAAGATGCTTTGGACCAGATATTTGAAGCCGAGATCGATCCCCGCTACAACCGCGATGCCATCGAATGCAAACTGTTCGGACTCGGTTCCGAAAGTTACGTCGTCGGCTCGCACGAGTTCTATCTGGGTTATGCGACCCAGAACGGCCAGGCCCTCTGCCTCGACGCCGGCCACTTTCACCCGACCGAAGTAATCTCCGACAAGATATCGGCCTGCCTGCTCTTTGTGTCCGAGTTGATTCTCCATGTGAGCCGCGGCGTACGCTGGGATAGCGACCACGTTGTCACCTTCAGCGACGAGTTGCAGGCCATCATGCAGGAGATCGTACGCGGGGACCATCTGGATCGCGTGCATATCGGGCTGGATTTCTTCGACGCCAGCATCAATCGCGTCGCCGCCTGGGCGATTGGCACCCGCAATTCGCTGCGCGCCCTGCTGCTGGCCCTGCTGGAGCCGAGGGAAACCATGCAGGAGATCGAACGCCAGGCGGATTTCACGACCCGTCTGGCCCTGATGGAAGAGTTGAAAGCGATGCCGCACGCCGCCGTCTGGGATTACCACTGCTTGCAGCAGAATGTGCCGGTGGGAATGGCATTCATGCAGGAGATCCGGCAGTACGAGAAGAGTGTGCAGTCGCTACGAGACTGACAACTGGGACCTGGCCGCGGATCAGCGCCTCCCCTCGCCAGATTGACACGCAACAGGACGAACTATGACGAAAAACCGCGCCACCGTCTTGGCCATCGATATTGGCGCAGAGTCCGGTCGGGTAATGGCTGTGCATTTTGATGGCTCCAGCCTGCAACTCGAGGAAGTGCATCGCTTCCCCAACTACGCTCTGACAGTCAACGGGGTTCTGCAGTGGGATATTCTCCACCTCTGGCGCGAGGTGCAAGCGGGCATCGGCCGCAGCAGAGCGCACGCCGCCGACATCCCCGCCAGCCTGGCCGTCGACACCTGGGGCGTGGACTTCGGTCTTCTCGATCGCAACAGTGATCTTATCGGCAACCCCGTCTGCTACCGCGATAGCCGGACAGAGGGCATGCTGGACGCGGTCTGCGCCCGTGTCCCCAAGGCAGAAGTGTTCGCGCAGACCGGAATCCAGTTCATGGCCATCAATACGCTCTACCAGATGATGAGCCTAGTGGAGAGCGGTTCGCCCCACCTTCAGATTGCAGCGCGCTTTCTGACCGTTCCCGATCTGCTCAACTTCTGGTTGAGCGGTGTCCAGGTCTGCGAATTCAGCAATGCCACCACGACACAGATGCTTAACCCCTTTACCCGTTCCTGGGCCGGCGAGCTGCTCGACGCACTTGGCATTCCTACCGACCTCTTCCCGGAGGTCGTGCAACCCGGGACGCGCCTGGGGGCTTTCGATAGCATCCCCGTAATTGCGCCCGCCTGTCACGATACCGGCAGCGCAGTCGCAGGCGTCCCCGCCCAAACTGAGAAGTTCGCCTATATCAGCAGCGGCACCTGGAGTCTCGTCGGCCTTGAAGTGGCGCAGCCCGTGGTCAACGAAGCGGCCCTGGCCGTAAACGCCACCAACGAAGGCGGCGTCTACGGCTCATTCCGGCTGCTCAAGAATGTCATGGGCCTGTGGCTGTTGCAACAATGCCGGTCTACCTGGGAACAGGAGGGCCGGGCCTACTCTTATCCGGAGTTGGTCTCGATGGCTGAGTCGGTCGAACCTTTGTGTTCGTTTGTCGACCCCAACGACGATCGCTTCCTGCCGCCCGGCAACCATCCCGCGCACATCCAAGCCTTCTGCGAGCAGAGCGGCCAGCCCCGCCCGCAGAGCGATGCCGCCATCGCCCGTTGCGTCTTTGATAGCCTGGCCCTGGCCTACCGGGACGTGCTCCTGGAATTGCAGTCGCTGACTGAACGGCCGATCGAGGTCATTCATGTCGTCGGCGGCGGTTCCCGCAACCGGCTCCTGAACCAGCTCACCGCCGACGCTACCGGTATTCCCGTCCTCGCCGGGCCCGGCGAAGCAACGGTTATCGGCAACGCGCTCGTACAACTAATCAGCCTGGGCGAATTGGCGAACCTCGACCAAGGCCGTCAGATGGTCGCCGAAATAGCGGCCTTGGAGCGGTTCGAGCCGCGCGGTCAGGATGCCTGGCAGCAAGTGAACATGCCAGTAATCTAGTAGCACTCTATTCTATGTTGGAGTGGGCAGAGAGGAGTGGGCAGAAAGGATCGGAAAGCGGGATCAAGGATTAACGCCCTTCCCCGCCAAAGACAGAATTTCCTGTCAGGGCTACGCAATACAATGCGGCCTGAATGCTGAACGCACTTTCAGGCTACGCATCCTCCACTGAACTGCAGTACATCCCCACATTCGAACGCATCAGTCCATCTTTTTGCCGCGTGAAAACGAGATACGCAGGTGGCTGTCTGCCGCATGGGGCGCGGCGAGCCCGTTATCCATCCGCAGCAACTCCCGCTGACGGGGCGTCAGATCATCCATCCAGCCCTCTTCAAAACCGTCGTGGGGATCGACCTGGAAGATCAGCGCGCTCTTGCGGTAGTGGCCGAACAGAGCATGGCGGTCGGTCTCCGTCCGGTTCGCCCCGCCCCCGTGCCAGCACTGGCCGTTGAAGACGAGAACACTGCCGGCCGGCGCAACCAGCTGATGGACGTGCTTCACATCCATCCCCTCAGGCGGTCCGGCCATGCCGCTTTTATGCGAGCCGGGCACGATGCGCGTGGGGCCGTTTTCGGGCGTGAAGTCATCCAGCAGCCACACCGTATTGACCATAACCGGCGATCCCATGTTCAACAGGTCGGCGCGAATATCGCTGTGCAGACCCTGCACCGGATCACCGGGCCGGACGATGCGCGCGTTCAGACTGCCTAGAATGATCTGCTTGCCCAGTACATGTTCGATCACCGGCAGCGTGCGGGGATGATCGACGAGTGGATGGTAGAGCGGGTCGAGCGTAGGCAGGTTGCTCACATGGCCGGCCTGGCCAAGAAATCGCTGCTCGCCGCCAAGCCTCGCTGCCCAATCAGCCAGCGAGGCGCGCAGAACATCCACTTCCGCCCCAGTCAGCACCTCCTCCAGCACAGTGAAGCCGTATACATCCATCTCCCAAAATGCCTGTTGCAGTGAGGGCATTCGTCGATCTTCCTTTGTGTAGTAGCGTGTTTAACTACGGTCAGCGGGTCAACAGATCATGCCGCGCTTGGAGTCCACCCCGTGGGCAATCGGGTTATCCCCGATCCAGCGCTCGTCCACCGGTTCCGAGGCCAACTGGTAACGCGTGTCGGTGGAGAGCCGTATCTGGTTGCTCTGGTTGTCCATGCTTGCGTGCATCGTATACATACTGAAGACCAGCAGATCGCCCATCGCATAGTCAGTCGTCAGCCAGCGATTCCCCAATTCTGCCCGCGCGGCAATGGCATCTTTGTTAAAAGCCCCCCCATTGGGATGCTGCCACAGCTTCTCACCGGATTCGATCTCGGCCGCATCGGGGTAATTGGTGCAATATGCATCGACGTCTAAAGTTCCGTAGCCGGCCTTTACTTCTTCGTGGCGATGGGAGTTCTCCAGGACCATCAGACCGCCCATCTCGATGGGGATGTCGCCCAGCGGTGTCCAACTTGTGTGTAGCCGCTGCGTCCCGCGTCCCATAAAAACGATGTCGTAGTGGGGCGGCGTAGCTGTTGTCTCGCCCGGCGGTTTGGAACGGCACCAGGTATAGTCGAAATGGCGCACCTCCCCGCCCAGAAACTGTTCATAGAAGGCGATCATCGGGCCGTCATAGAGCAGCTTGAGCAGAGGGGCATTGTCTTTCGTCAACTCCGCCATGAACGCATTCTCAAAGTCGGCGCTGGCAACACCATCCTCCAGGGGATAGTCCGGATCCAGACAGCCGGCAGCGTCAAGTTTCCTCAACATTCCGAGCCTGGCCTCCAGGACCTGGCTGCGATCCAGCAGCCCAGGCAGGTACAGATAACCATCCTGCTCGAACCGCCAGCGCAGCTCCTTCATATCAGATTGTGCGTCGCTCGACGAGCGCAGTGTACCAAACGCCTCCGCTGTCGTATCGAGAGGTTTGCCTTCAAAACTGGGCGATTTCGTGAAATTCATCTCTTGCATGCTCCATTTCACTGTGCAGGAATTGGCGGATAGACAGAAGGATCATCATGCCAACTCTACGACCAGGGATCGACCACGATCTTGGCGGCCTCACCCTCTGCCAGCAGGCCGAATCCCGTCTCAATCTGGCTCATCGGCAACTGGTGGCTGATCAACAGATCGATGAGGGGCGACTGCCGGATGACCTTCATCACTTTTGCGTAGTCACCCATATTGTAGAGCCAGGAACCGACAACGGTCAACCCCTTGCGGATCATGTCGGAACTGACGGTAATTGAAAGCTCATCGCGGCATTCGCCGACGAAGGCCACGCGGCCGCGGCGGCGGGTAGCGTCAATGCAGAGCCGCTCCGCCGGGACGCGTCCGGAACAGTCGACCGCGCAGTCCACGCCCCTTCCCTCCGTCAGGCTGCGAATTTTCTGCAGTATGTCCGGGTCGCCGGGGTCGAGTACCGCTTCGGCCCCCATCTCCAGCGCCCGGTTCGCACGCCACGGCGCCGGTTCGACACCAATCACGCGCGCATTGCGAAAACGAGCGTTGACGACTGCGCCCAGCCCAACCGGCCCCAGCCCGGTTATCAGCACTGTGTCCTGCGAGTTGACACCGATGGCTTCTTGCCCGCCGAAAGAGGCGCCGATGCCGTCAATCGCCATCGTCGCCTGCGCATAGCTCACATCTTCGGGAACTCTGGGCAACAGCCACGCCGGTTTCAGCGTGTAGTGGGCAAAAGTGCCGGCGCCCGCCATCGAACCATGCAGCGCGGCGAAATCGTGGCTGTCTTCACAGTAAATATAGTCGCCGCTCATGCAAAGGTGACAACGGCCGCAGGAAAATTGGGGCAGTACGACTACCCGGTCTCCAATGCTGACCGGCCCTCGCTCAGCGACTTCCACCACTTCCCCCACGCCCTCATGGCCGATTATCGCCTGGTTCTGGCCGGCCAGCCACATCTTGTATTCAGTGCAGAGCGCAGAGGCATGGACTTTGACCACCGCCCAATCTGCTTTCGCCTGCGGATCGGGCAACTCGTGAAATGCCACCTGCCGCTCACCGGTGATTGCTGCCTGTTTCACGGAGATTGCTCCTTATTAGTCCGATGGACAATTCGCGTGTAGTCACCCCACCACTGAGGTTGACTGCCCTTACCTTCTGTCGGACGAGAGTCTAGTCAAATAGCGTAACTACGCAGCCCTATATGGGATGCGACCCTGAATAAGGCGAGCGAAGGGGACCCTCTCCTTATTTCTCTTCACACCTACCCTCAATCAATCGCCGCAGCCTCTGACCACCGACCACTGCAGTTCCGGGCGGTCGGGCCTTCGGCCCTCCCTTGTGCAGGGGCTGCGCCCCCGCAACGCCCCCCTCCAAAACCATCGCTCACCGACGGTACGCCGTGTTGCCAGCAGTGCGGCTCAAGCAGAGTGGCGGATGCCAACCGAATACGCCATGAAATAGCCTGAATGGCGGGGCAATGAAAGGCCGGACAAGACAGACACTGTATATGGCTTAGTAGTTACCAAATAGCGGGGGGCCAGAGAATTGACAACTACCTGCAGCGGCGTTCTCAGGACATCTCCTGCTTCGGGCCCCGGCCCCAGGAAAGCGGTTCAACGTCGCCCGCAAAGCGCGGTATCAAGGCCTGGACTGCCGGGTCTGCCTGATCTGCCCACTCAGCCCAATCTGAGCGTTCCGTGACATGAGAAGCAACAAGTGCCTGGACGGGCTCGGGCAATCCGGCATAGTTGGCCCAGTACCAGATTGTGAGTACCGTGCGCCACTGGTCGCTCTGGTTCGCGTGCGCCGAATGCAACAGGCGCGCATCGCCAATCACCACGTCCCCTGCCCGCACCGGCACGTCGACCTCACCTTCAGCCTTCTGAAACGCCGGATGGTCCATGTTTTTGGCTCGGCCCACTTCATCGCCGTCATGCGCCCGGCGATCCAAGTCGTGCAGGTCGTGGCGCTTCAAATGCGAGCCCGGGATCAGCCGCAGACAGCCGTTGTTCCGATTGGTGTCGACCAGATAGTACATCAGGAAGTACTGTTGCGGCTGATCGGTGTAGCTGATCGGGTGCTCCCACAAGACACCGTCCTGATGCCAGTAAAGCGGAGGGCTGTGAGGCGGTTTGCTGATCACAAATCCGCTCCAGACTTTGGGCTGGTCAAAACCCAGCTGCCCCAGGGCCCCCAACGCGCCCGGATGGGCGATCAGTTCGGGAAAGGCCGGGTGGGGATACTTCCAATAGGGAATGATGCAGCCCTGCGAACGATGCTGTTCAAAATGCTCCTCATCCTCCTGCGCGATCGTCCATTCGCTCATTGCATTCAGCTTGGCCACCATCTCCGGTTCCAACACATTCTCGAAGATACAGAAGCCATCGCGCATGAGCTGGGTCCGTTTTTCGACTGCGGTAATAGGCATGTTTGTACCTCCATACAGTCCCTTGAAGGGTGCCGGCCTCACAGTATTTTCGGAAACAAGCTGAACTGATCTGCGGTTGCGTTGCGAGTGGGTGCGTGGAATTGGAATGGTGGCGCGTCCGCGCCGAATTACGGCGCTGGCTGCTCCTCATCCGGTCTGCGAACCGGGCGCCGTGCCAATGCGCGAGGCTCCACCTGGCTGTAGATGCGGCGGATGGCCCGCTTCCACATCGAGCGCGCCGCAGCCGCTTGATAGGTAGCCTGCCGCTGTGTGTTTTTCCACCAGGTCGACTCCGGCTGTTCTATGGGCACACTCCACTTTACCGCGCATGCGCCCCACGTCAGACCGGCGCCAAAGCCCACAAACACAAGATTGTCGCCCGGAGCCACCTTGCCCTCGTCGATCGCTTCGCATAGCGCAATCGGGATGCTGGCTGTGCTCGTGTTGCCGTACTTGTGGACGTTCACATAGACCTTGTCTTCCGGGATCTTCAACTGCCGCAGAACGCTATGCTGGATAATGCGCTTGTTCGCCTGGTGGGGGACCACCAGATCGACTTCACTTACCGGAACACCGGCCTTGTCCAGCACACGCCGCGTCGCGTCGGCCATTATTCGCGTTGCAAAGCGGAAAACGGCCCGCCCGTCCATCCGGATGTAATGGGAACCGTTGCTGACCGTCTCCAGGCTTGCCGGCGCCGCGCTGCCGCCGGCAGGGATAGTCAACAGCTCCGCGCCCGAGCCGTCGCTGCCAAGTACCGTAGCGGTCACCCCGCCGGGCACGTCGCTGGCGGCCAGCAGCACTGCACCCGCGCCATCCCCGAAGAGGACGCAGGTCGTGCGGTCGGTCCAATCCACCCACCGACTCAGCGTCTCCGAACCTACCACCAGCACATACTCGGCATCACCCGCCAGAATCTGCCCGCGAGCGATGCTGAGAGCATACACAAAGCCGGAACAGGCCGCGCTCAAATCAAAGGCGCCCGCATTGACGATGCCTAAATTGTCCTGGATGATGCTGGCCGTGGCCGGGAAAAGATGCTCCGGCGAACTGGTCGCACAGATAATCAGGTCCACCTTCGCCGGATGGAGGTCTGCCACTTCAAGAGCTTTGCGAGCCGCCTCCGTTCCCAGAGAGGCCGTGGTCTCCTCCGCCGTCGCCACGACCCGTCGCTCCTGAATGCCTGTTCGTGTGCGAATCCACTCGTCCTGGGTATCGACGACCTGTTCCAGATCATGATTTGTGACGACCCGTTCGGGAACTTGATAGCCCCAACCGATGATCTGGGCATAGCAGGGTGGCTGCACCCTGTCCTGTATCTGCTGTTGCGCTTCCTCTTCAGGATAGTGCCCGTTCAGATGTTCGGCTGCGTAGTCGCTTCCAGTCCCGTTTTCCTCGTGCGCTTGCGCTGTCATGCCCCATT
This sequence comes from Caldilineaceae bacterium, assembly GCA_963662575.1. Lineage (GTDB taxonomy): Bacteria > Chloroflexota > Anaerolineae > Caldilineales > Caldilineaceae > Bin5. Next base: position 527,151 of record OY759723.1, on the reverse strand, counting down.
CTCCTCGAACCGCCGCAACATCAGACATGAGTTGTGGCCGCCGAAACCGAAACTATTGCTCATCGTCACCCCCACGTCTGCTTGCACAGACTGTAACGGTGTGTAGTTCAAATCACAAGCTGGATCGGGGTTAACCAGATTGATGGTCGGTGGAATTACGCCATCCTCGATCGTCTTTAAGCAGACTATCGCCTCGATGGCGCCAGCCGCTCCCAACAGGTGCCCAAGCATCGACTTCGTGCTACTAACGTTCACGTTGTAAGCGTGCTCGCCCAACACACGTTTGATTGCCTTTGTTTCGCCCGGGTCGTTGAGTTCGGTGCCCGTTCCATGCGCGTTGACATAATCTACATCAGTGCGCTTCACTCCGTAGTCATCGGCTTTGCGTAGGGCCATTTCCATCGCATCTTCAGCGCCCTGGCCGTTGAAATGGGGAGCAGCCATGTGATACGCATCCGCGCTGTTGCCGTAACCGATTATCTCCGCATAAATGCGGGCGTCGCGGGCCAGCGCATGCTCGAGCAACTCCAAAATCAGAATCGCGCTGCCCTCGCTCATCACAAAGCCATCCCGGTCTGTGTCGAACGGTCGACAGGCCGCCGCCGGCTCGTCGTTGCGTTGACTCATGGCCCCCATGATGTCGAAGCCAGCCATCAGGACCGGCAGCAGAGCGGCCTCCGCGCCGCCGGTGACCATCACCTGCGCGTCTCCACGCCGGATCAACTCAAAGGCTTCACCCGTCGCTGCAGTACCGCTGGCGCACGCGTTGACCACCGAAAAATTGGGGCCCCGCATATTATAGACAATTGCAATTTTTCCGGCCGCACTGTCTACCAGCATATTCGGGATCAGAAAAGGGCTTACTTTGCGCAGGCCGCGCTTTTCCGTCAACATGACATTGTCGATCAACGAGGTGACGCCGCCGGTCCCGCTGGCAATCAGCACGCCCATATCGGTAGGCGTCTCTTTGCTGAGATCGATCTCGCTGTCCTTGACGGCCTGCTCCGTTGCCGCAAGAGCATACTGAATGTATGGATCAAGGCGGCGGGCCTCTTTGCGATCCATATAGTTCCTGGCTTCGAAGCCCTTCAACTCGCCTGCAAAGCGTGTATTCAACTCACTGGTGTCGAATCTGGTGATAGTACCAATGCCTGACCGACCTGCCAGCAGGGCATCCCACGTTTCATCTATCGTCAGACCCAAGGGTGTCACCGCGCCGATCCCGGTGATTACGACCCGCCGCGGCTGGCCATTGGTGCTGTGCATGCGCATAAATTCCAGGTGGACACCCCGACTCGGATGGGCTGTGTATCCTTGCCCTCGTCGTCCGCTCACCTTCTGTCGGGAGATTTGAATCAGTCTATGTATTCTACTATAACACGAATACTGGTCAATCGTTGCGTTTTCCCACTCCTGGGCGTGCATTGTCGTCACTGGAGAAGAAATGTGCTCCCCGCACGCTGCGGGAGCAGTAATTTTGCATGTTTAGTTCCATACCGTACAATTCTGTACATGACTAAAACCAGCCCTTCAATCCATCCCGATGCACAGTGGTCGAACAAAGCCGGTGTTCTCTCGAGTTCGCCCGATACCGGCCATTCGCCGCAAGCGGTAGGTGAGCAGATCGGCTTCTGTCAACTGCTGACCGAGTCCGGCGTGGCCCATGTGCATGGAATGGAGATCCTGCGGCTGGTTAAGGTATGCGCCGGAGCGTACGACCGTATTCTGGGTGAGCGTATGCGGGATGAAGAAATCACTCTCCCCCAGTGGCGTATTCTGATCCGTCTGTATCTGGCGGAGCGCAACGATCAGCCAACGCTTTCGCCCACCGATTTGGCCCATAGCCAATGTTTGAGTAAGAACACGATCAGCGCCCACCTGCGTGCGTTGGAGGAGTCCCGCCTCATCGAACGCCAACTGGACCCGAACGACCTGCGGGCTTTCCGCATCCGACTAACGCCCGACAGCAGGGCGTTGATTCGCGCATCTATACCCCAGCATTTCGAATTTCTCAACAACCTGGTTGGTCAACTTTCAGCTGAGGAGCGCGAAATGCTGCAGAGGTTACTGACCGGCCTGCTCGAATCACTGCAGCGGGAACGAGAAGGCAACAGTGCTTAGCGATTGCGTCGCAGGTCTCCTGCCAAAGGCTTGCGATGCCCTGTTCCTCTCCCCAAGGAGTGGCATGTGAACCAACGAAGAGCATCCAGTAGACCCGGCGGCGGCCCCGGTGGTGGTTCCGGGCGTGGCCCGGCCGGGGGCGGCGGCAGCATGAAGGATCTAGGCCTTGCCATTCGCTATCTGGGCCGCTACAAGACCACGACAACCCTGGCCTATGCCGCACTGTTCATCAGCATTGGGGCGCAGCTTGTCGTACCCCAACTGGTGCAGAACGTACTCGACGCCGTTACCAACAGCGTGTTCGCTCGTCAGGTGCTGGACTTGCCCGAGACCGCGCGAGCCGAGGCTCTCGAAGCGCTGCCGCTCTCGGTGGAAGAGTTGACCGAGCAGGCTGTCAGCGCCGAAGGGCCGATCTATTGGGCGATGGTCTTTATCGTTGTGTTTTCGCTTGCGCGCGGGCTGTTCGCCTTCGCCCAGGCCTTCCTGGCCCAGAAGGTGAGTCAGGACTTGGCCTTCGATTTTCGCAACGAACTGTTCGAGAAAATCCAGCGGCTCTCTTTCAGTTATCATGACCGCAACCGTACCGGCCAGTTGATGATCCGCGCCACCGACGATGTCGAAAAACTGAGAATGTTTATCGGTCAGGGGATGTTGCTGGCCGTGCAGTCGATCGTTCTCCTCATTGGTTCGCTGGCAGTGTTGGCCTTCACCAACTTGTCGCTGACATTGATCATCCTGCCCGTGCTGCCCATCGCGCTTGTCCTCTTCATGGTCTTCGGCTCCGTCGCCCAGTCTCTATTCGGCGAAATCCAGCGCCGGCTGTCGACGCTTAACGACATCCTCCAGGAGAATCTTGCCGGTATCCGCGTTGTTAAGGCTTTTGTGCGCGAGCGAGAGGAGCAGGACAGGTTTGCCGACTCGGCCCAAAAGCTCATGGATCAGCATATCCGGGTGTCGAAAATATTCAGCTTCCTCTTCCCTTTCATCTTTCTGATCTCCAATCTGGGTCAGGCCGCTGTCGTCTACTTTGGCGGGCGGCAGATTCTCTTCGATACACTCACGCTAGGTGAGTGGCAGAAGTTCAGCCTCTATCTGATCTATGTCTTCTTTCCCGTAGGCCAGCTCGGTTTCATTGTCGCCCAAATGAGCCAGGCCAGTGCCAGCGCCAAACGCATCTTCGAGATCCTCAACGCCGAAAACGAAGTGACAGACAAACCCGGCGCGCAGCCTATGCCGCAGGTGCAGGGACGCGTCCGCTTTGCCGATGTCACCTTCCGCTACTTCAACAGCACCGACCCTGTCCTCCAAAGCATTTCTTTGGAAGCTCGGCCTGGCGAAACTGTCGCCCTATTAGGGGGAACCGGCAGTGGCAAGACGACGATCATCAATCTTATCCCGCGCTTCTACGACGTCAGCGAAGGGCAGGTTCTGATCGATGACTACGACGTGCGCGATGTAACACTGGACAGCATGAGGCGGCAGACAGGCATTGTGCTGCAGGAAACCAATCTCTTTACCGGCACCATTCGAGACAACATCGCCTTTGGCCGTCCCGACGCTAGCGACGCCGAGGTTGAGGCCGCCGCCACAGCCGCCGCCGCCCATGACTTCATCGTCAGCTTCCCAAATGGCTATCAAACCGCAGTAGGCGAGCGCGGTACGACCCTCTCCGGCGGCCAGAAACAACGCGTCGCCATCGCCCGCGCACTATTGACCGACCCGCGCATCCTCATCCTCGACGATTCCACCAGCAGCGTGGATGTGGCCACGGAAGTGCTTATCCAGAATGCGCTGGACCGGCTTATGGTTGGCCGTACCAGCTTTGTCATTGCCCAGCGCATCAGCACCGTCGTCAATGCCGACCAGATCCTTGTACTGGAGAAGGGCCGCATCGTCGATCGCGGCAACCACGAAGAGCTGATGCGAACCAGCGCAATCTACACCGACATCTACCACAGCCAGTTGGTGGAAGACGCAGTCGTCGAAGAGGAAGCGCCGCTAATTGCTGAAGCATAGCGCTTCGGCAGCAGCAGACCCTATTACGCACAATTTTTCCAGGAGCGTGCCCGATGTTCGGTGACCGCATGTTACGAACGGAGACGCTGAAGCCTAAGAGCGTTGGCGCCACCCTTTCCCGTTTCAGCAAATACTTCCGTCCCTACTGGTTGGTTCTTTCCTTTGTCGCCCTACTGATGACGGTAAATGCCTATACCCAGGTGATCGGCCCCGTACTGATCGGCCAGGCAGTCGACTGTTTTCTGGCGCCGTCGGCCTTCGGCGGCGACGGCGTAGGCGGCGGAGGGCTTCAGCTGCCTGCAAATACCGAGCTGCCGTCGGAAACAGACAGCCAGGCCAACTGCTGGTGGGCGCCCGAGCTCGCCATGGCGGACTCCAGCTCCGCTGATCTGCTGCGCGGCCTGCTCAACATCACTTTGGTCATCACCGGCTACTACCTGATCGGTTCGGTCACTGGCGGCCTGATGTTCTTCAGCATGAGTTGGACCGGTCATAACGTTCTGCGCGCCCTGCGTGTGCGCCTTTTCAACCATCTCCACCGCCTCTCTCTCGGCTTCTATACCCGCCACGAGACCGGCGATCTGATGAGTCGCATCACCAACGATTCAGACACCATCCAACAGGTCGTCAGCTTTGCTCTCGTGCAGGTTCTTAGCAGCGCACTGCTGATAGTTTGGATCATCTATCAGATGCTCGTTCTGAACTGGGCTTACGGACTCATCAGCCTGAGCATCGTGCCGATGATGGTCCTGGTAACTCTATGGTTCAGCAACCAGGCCCGCAAGGCCTTTCGCGTCACACGCCAGAGCATCGGCGACGTAAACGCGGAGCTGGAGGAGGGCATCTCCGGCGTGCGCGAGGTCCAGGCCTTCAGCCGCGAGGAGACCAATATCGAACAGTTCCGGCAAAGCAATGCCGTCAATCGCGACGCCAATGTCAAAGCCGTGGCCTATACCTCCGCCCTTGCCCCGGCTCTTGAGGCGTTGGGATTCCTCGGCATCGCTATCGTCGTTGGCGTCGGCGGCGTGCTGCTGCTGCGGGGTCAGACATTGGCAGGTTCGGCCATCTCCCTCGGCCTGATCATCACATTCTTGGGCTATGCGCAGCGCTTCAACATGCCCATCTCCCAGATCAGCGTGATGTGGGCCAACATTCAGAGCGCCATCGCCGGTGTGGAACGCATCTTCGAACTGATGGACGAGGTCCCGGAGGTGCAGGAGAAAATTGGCGCCCCGCCGATGCATGCAATTGAAGGGGTCGTCGAACTGGAGAACGTGGAGGCGGAGTATGTGGCCGGCGAGCCGGTCCTCAAGAAAGTCAGTCTAAGCGCGCAGCCCGGCGAGACCGTGGCGATAGTCGGCCCAACCGGCGCCGGCAAGACGACCATCATCAATCTGCTGCCCCGCTTCTGGGATGTAACCGGCGGTTCCGTGCGCATCGACGGTGTCGACGTGCGCGACGTAAAACTACACAGCCTGCGCCAGCAGATCGGCCTCGTTCTCCAGGACACCTACTTGTTCAGCAGTTCGGTGATGGACAATATCCGCTTCAGTCAGTCGGACGCTTCCGACGAGGAGGTCATCGCCGCCGCCAAGCTGGCCCAGGCGCATGACTTTATCGAGCTGCTGCCCGACGGCTACGAAACAGTGCTGGGCGAACGTGGCAGCGGCCTCAGCCAGGGGCAGCGTCAACTGTTGGCCATCGCTCGCGCCGCGCTGGCCGATCCGCGTATCCTGATTCTGGACGAGGCTACCAGCAGCGTCGACACGCGCACCGAGCAGAAAATCCAGGCGGCGCTTAACGACCTGTTGAAAGGACGCACAAGTTTCGTAATCGCGCATCGCCTCAGCACGATCCGCAGCGCCGACCAGGTACTGGTTTTGCGAGACGGAGAAATCATCGAGCGGGGCACCCACGAAGGGCTGCTGGCACAACACGGCTTCTACTACGATCTCTATATGAACCAGTTCCGCCGCCAGGAAGACGCGCCCGTGCAGGCCAACGGCAGTGGACCTACCAGCGTGGACAGTGTTCGTGCCACGCCAGCAACCTGAGGCGCAGCATAAACTATGAGAATGGTTGGCAGGGCGGCTCTCGCCCCTGCCTGACCTGTGCGCCTGCCCCTACTCCGTCCGAAACTGCAACCAGATCAGCGGGATCAGCATGCCGATCACCACTATCGGAACGCTATCCCACGGCGCCAGACTGATCTGGATCCAAACGCCACCGGGAATAACGTCTACGCCGTAAAGAACGTACGCGCCCCAGCCCGCCAGCATCGCCCATAGCAGGCGCTGAACGAGCAGCTGGCGAGGCATTACCTGCACCAGCACCACCAGCAGCAGTCCCAGCACCACCAACTGTGTGACCATCGCAATCGTCAAAGAAGATACATCGACCTCAACGGCCACCGGCTCAACCCCCTCGACGGGCGATGGGCCCGCTTCCGCCGCTGGCGCCTCTGCTGTTGGCAACGGCGCTTGCGTCGACGGTGGCGTTACGACTCGGTCCGGGTTGCTGACCACAATCTGCGTTCTGTCGGATGCAACAGCCGGGTCTGCAATGTGCGCCCGGATATCAGTGCTGGAGTTGGCCTCCACGCTGTTGACAGCGATCACGAGCGTGCCCGTCTTTTCCAGGAGCACCGATTTGCGGGCAAGGCCGCCGCGTGTGGCGACCGGATTTGACTGGATTTCAAGTTCCTCGCCCTCGTAAATCAGTCGGAAGTTCACCGGTGTTCCATCAGGGACCGTATTCCCGTTGTGATCCAAAATCGGGCCGGCCTGCAGTTCCAGGCTGTCGCCAACCGACAGACCAGTCTGGAAAACAACAACCTCGTCTCCTTCCGTCTCTTCGCTGACGAGGTCCTCGTTCAGGAGAGTCAGGTCAATGCGTTGGTTCGGGTCCGGCTCCAGCCGTTCGACCAGATTGCTGAAGCGAGTGCCTGGCACACTCACCGGCGGCGCGCCGCTCACCGTTTGGGCGCGGAACAGAGCGCGCACAGCCGCTTCCAAAAATGGCTGGGTTTTGGAGTAGACCCCCAAAAAGGCGCCCATCTTGCCAATCTCTGTCGAATCGAAAAAGTAAGGTTCGTTGAGGGCCAGCACAACCAGTTCGCTCCCCGGTAACCGGTCACTGCGCTGACGTAGAAAACGCTTGACCGCATCGCTGCTGTCGTAGTTCGCTACGTCCACGTCCAGCATGGCAAAGATCAGCCAGCTTGCGTTCAGGATCTCCGCCTCCAGCGCATTCGCGATCGACTGTTCGGCCGTGCCGTTGAGCAGAGAGTTCAGCTCTGCAAACGTGCGGCTGCTAATCTGCTCCGTCCGCAGCTGGTTGGTCGCCTCCGGTCCGTAAAGCCGCAACATTATCTCTTCCAATGCAGTCGGCGCTACCGCAGGCACTGGCGGACAGCCGACGCACTCGTGAAAAATACGGCTATCGGTGAATATCAATATGTTCTCGTCTTCGCCCGGCGGCGCAGGTAACTGATCTGCCAGCCCTGGGGAATCCGGGAAAAAGATCGTCAGCGCCTCGCTGGCGACCTGATCCAGCAGCATCTGCGCCTCTCTCTGATGATCGGAACTGAAGCCCTCCTCCAGGTCATTCGGCCCCACCACAACATCTGCGAAGTCGATCTCAATCGGTTCATCGCGGGACGCCGGCGCATCTGTCGCCATATAGTTCATATGGACAGGGTCATACAGCCTCAGTTTCAAGCGCAAAATTCTTCGTAACGAGGCATCCACACGCGCGGCAAACTCGGCATCGTTTGTATAGCGCTCCCTGAAAAAGATGATCGTCTCTTTGATGTTGGCCCTTTCATCCAGCCAGCTGTCCGTCAGAGAGAAGTCTGCCAGATACAGCAGGTCGTTGCCTGCCGTAAACGCGTCGAGGGCGATGCGCCGCCGAGGGAACTCTTGCAATGGTGGGTCATAGTAGCGGCGCACGGCCATTACGCCCAGCGCGTCGCTCATCAGTATGCCCCCCTGCGCCCGCCATGGCGCAAACTCGTTCAACTCCAACAGAATGCCCAACTCCTGCGCCAAACTGATAGGCGGCGTGCGCTCGCGGCTGCCTTGGAAACTGCTAAAGCGAATATGACCGGACATCAGCGCCTCGGTAGATTCCGTCGACCCATCCACCCGCAGAATCGCAGAGGGGCGCTCAGTGACCGCGGCAAAAGGTGGCAGTTCGATACGCTGGAGCTCTTGCAAACTCTTTTGTATCGTCGCGATCTCCTCATCCGGCCTTCGATCCGTACCCCCCAGACCCGGGAAATGTCCGGTCACAGTGGCGACGCGACCGCCGCTGCCGCGATGAATGCCGGATACATAGGCCTGACCCATCCGTCCAACCCAGAATGGTTCACCACCAAATGTATGCAGCCCCAATCCTGTTACCAGATCCGGCCGCGGCTGTTCTATCACGTCCAGCGCCGGCCCCAACAACAGATTCACCCCTACGCTGCGCAACTCGCGGCCATGGACTGCACCGACCTCTCCCACCAGTTCCGGATTCCAGGTGGCTCCCAGCGCCATCTGTGGCGGGATCGTGGTGAACCCGGTCCGCAGGGCAGTTTCCGGTAAACCGTCACCCCCCTGTTCAACACCAATCAGCAACGGAAGCTCCAGCGGCAACCTCTGTTCCAGACCAGATTGCAAAACGCCTGGGATGGCCGGCCCGCCCTCTTTCACATTCAGCGCCTCCGTCTGCGCGAGATATATGCCGTACGCCAATGCCTGCAACTGATTCGTGAGTCGCGCGACATCCTCCGGAGTTGTTTCGCTGTAGTTGCTGAAGTTGCGGTTCCTGGGGCTGAGCACCACCCCGCCAACGCGGTACTCTTCAATCAGCTCGGCTACGTCGCTTCTCGGTCCTAAGTCGTTGCCCTGAAAAGTGACAACAAACAGTTGACCTACCTTATCCGCGACACTCATCCTTCCGATCAGATCGTCGATGCGAGCTTCCAGAATTTCATCCGGACCAGGTGTGGGTGTGGGTGAGGGCGTGGGTGTAGGAGTCGGAGTATGTGTAAGCGTGGGCGAGGGCGTTGGCGTTACCGTCGGCGTGCGGGCCAGGTTCGTGGCTTCCGCCGCCGCAGTCACCGTCAGTTCTGCACCGACAGTTGCAGTGGCGCGAATCGACTCCAGCAGCTCTTGGGCCGTTCGGGTCGCCGTGCCTGTCGTCACCTGCTGCTCTGCCGCCGCAGTGGTTTCAGTGTCTTGCCTGCCGGGCGAAGACGTGGCCGCCTCCTGGGCGGCAGCCAATTTCACATGCGGCAGGCCGTCGCCAATGTCGAGTCCTAGCAACGCGGCTGCAAGCAGCGCTGCAGCCAGTGCAAACGCGCGCAGCCGGGTGCCGCCGCTCCCGTGAACTCTCTCTCGATTTCTTCTCTGCCGCCAACGAATTAATCTCATCAGTTCCGATTATACACGATCAGCGCAACTGTCGGAATGGCCAACTCCGCCATCCCCCCGCAGCTTGCATATGCTGGACAGATTCGGCCAAAGCAGGTATAATCGATCAAACGACGCGAACAAAAGTTCGATACATTTGAATTCTCCGCCACGGAGATTAGAGCGCTGTTCAGTCACCGTCAGGCGCCCGCTTTGCATGCACTACGAGCGCAAATCCTGTATGATGTCAGGACTCCCTGCATGACCTGCACACGGGCCGCGCCGAAAGTCTCTTTCCCCTTGAGGAAGACGGTGCAGCGGGTTTACGAAGTTCACTTGCATCAGATTTATGGAGCCGGAAATGCCGCCGTTTCAGGTAGTCAGCGACTTTCAACCAATGGGCGATCAGCCCCAGGCCCTCGCCAAACTTGCCGCCGGCGTTGATGCCGGGATGCGGCACCAGGTCCTGCTTGGCGTCACCGGTAGCGGCAAAACCTACACGATGGCCAAGGTTGTCGAAATGATTCAGAAGCCGACCCTGGTTATCGCCCACAACAAAACACTGGCCGCGCAACTCTACAGCGAGTTCCGCGAGTTTCTCCCCCATAATATGGTGGAGTACTTCGTCTCCTATTACGACTACTACCAGCCCGAGGCCTATATCCCCCGCAGCGATACCTACATTGAAAAGGATGCCCAGGTCAACGAGGAGATAGAGCGTCTCCGTCTGGCCGCCACCAGCGCTCTTTTCAGCCGGCAGGATGTCATTATCGTCGCTTCGGTCTCCTGCATCTACGGCCTGGGCAGCCCCCAGGACTATGGACAGGTGGCCCTGAAATTGACCGTCGGCGAGATGGTCCGCCGCAATCAGGTCTTGCGCCACCTGGTCGACATCTTCTACGAACGCAACGACACTGCCCTGCAGCGGGCGAAATTCCGTGTGCGCGGAGATGTCCTGGAGGTGCAGCCGGCCTACAGCGACAACGCCTTGCGCGTCAGCTTTTGGGGCGATGAAATCGAACGCATCAGCGAAATCGACACGCTCACCGGCGAAGTCCTGGACGAACACCCCGAAGTGGAAATCTTCCCGGCCAAGCATTTCATCACCCATCAGGATCAGGTCCGGGAAGCCATCGTCGACATTGAAGAAGAGCTCAAGCAGCAGACCACATTCCTGGAGAGCCAGGGCAAGCTGCTGGAGGCCCAGCGCATTGGCCAGCGTACCCGTTACGACTTGGAGATGCTGCAAGAGATCGGCTATTGCAATGGCGTCGAAAACTATAGCCGCCACCTGGCGCGCCGTCCTCCCGGCAGTCGTCCATGGACTCTGCTCGACTACTTTCCGGCCGACTGGCTCGTATTTATCGACGAAAGCCACATGACGATCCCCCAGATCCGGGGCATGTACGCCGGCGACCGCTCTCGCAAAGAGGTGCTGGTTTCGCATGGTTTCCGGCTGCCCAGCGCTTTGGACAACCGCCCGCTGACATTCGATGAGTTTGCCGAAGTCGCGCAGCAGGCGGTCTACGTCAGCGCCACACCGGCCGAATATGAATTCAGTCACGCTGAGCAGGTGGTGGAGCAGATCATTCGCCCTACCGGTCTCCTGGATCCTATCGTCGAAGTGCGGCCGACCGAGGGACAGATCGAAGACCTGCTGCAAGAGGTGCATCGACGCGTCGCCGTTGGCCAGCGCGCCTTGATAACGACGCTCACGAAACGTATGTCCGAAGATCTGGCCGAATACCTGGCCGATCTGGGCGTGAAAGTCCAGTATCTCCACAGCGAGATCGATACCCTGGAACGCGTCGAGATCCTGCGCGACCTTCGTCTGGGCGTCTACGACGTGGTTGTCGGCATCAACCTGCTGCGCGAGGGGTTGGATCTGCCGGAAGTCACGCTGGTCGCGATTCTTGACGCCGACAAACAGGGCTTCCTGCGCAGCCAATCAGCTCTCATTCAGACCATGGGCCGCGCAGCCCGGCATGTGGAGGGGAGGGCGATTCTCTACGCCGATAGGATGACCGAAGCGATGGAGAACGCTATCGGCGAGACAAGTCGCCGCCGCCAGATTCAGGAGGCCCACAACCGCGAGCACGGCATCGAACCCCGCAGCATCGTCAAGAGCATCCGCGATCTCACCGACCGCATGAAGGTCATGGCCGAAGACCAGGCCGATTACAGCGTCGAAGACGGCGGCGACGCCCGTGCGGTCTACCTGCCTGCCCTCTCCCCGGATGAGTTGGTCAAGAAGATCGCCGCCCTTGAAGAGGAGATGCAGGAAGCGGCCCAGAAGCTGGAGTTCGAGCGCGCGGCCTCTCTCCGCGACGAGGTGATCGAACTCCGACAGGCGCTGAAACTGGAAAGAGTGTGAACGGAACTGCGTCAAAAGTGAAGGAAGAACTGATAGGAACGTAGCGTACGCGCCTTCAAATTGTCTCGCCCTCACCTGATGCAGACATCCAATGACAGACAGAAACAAGCCGTCCTCTTGTGGTGCACCACTTGCAGCGCACCACTGCCGCAACCTTCCTTGACGGGATTTTCTCCCTATGAGAACATTTTCAAGTGGAGGTAGGGAAACGAACGCCGAACGGAGTACCACGCACTGCGCAACCACCATCGCGACCTGGATGGCAGGCTGGCAACTCACTAGTCCGAATTTCGAGCGCATATAGCGAAGACTATGCGCACCTGACAACGAACTCTGAATGATTCTGCGCGATCTCTCCCAAGACAACGGGAACGCCCTCAGTCGCCTGTCCAAGGACGGGCGAGGACACAGACCTGGCTCCACTTTCCCACTGGCCCGAATCGCCGCAGGATCTTAAGCGTCCATCGACGCCCCGACCAACGAGTAGACGAGCAAAATGATAGGAACTGTCCGCGAGATTGATATCACCACTGAAATGAACGCGGCATATCTTGACTATGCCATGAGCGTTATCGTCGCCCGCGCTCTGCCCGACGTGCGCGACGGGCTCAAACCGGTGCATCGACGTATCCTCTATGCCATGCACGATATGGGCGTGACCAGCAACAAGTCCTACAAAAAAAGCGCCCGTATCGTCGGCGAAGTTCTGGGTAAGTATCATCCCCACAACGATACCTCAGTCTATGACGCCATGGTGCGCATGGCCCAGGAGTTCAGCCTGCGCTACCCGCTTGTCGATGGCCAGGGCAATTTCGGCTCTATCGACGGCGACAACGCCGCTGCCATGCGCTATACCGAAGCGCGTCTGGCAACCATAAGCGATCTGATGCTGGCCGATATCGAGAAGGATACGATCGACTGGAACGACAACTTTGATACTACGCTCAAGGAACCTGGCATCCTGCCGGCCGCGCTGCCCAACCTTCTTATCAACGGCGCCAACGGCATCGCCGTGGGCATGGCAACCAATATCCCGCCCCACAATATCGCCGAAGTCGTTGACGCCACCGTCTATCTGATCGATCACTTCGATAGGATTGACGAAGTCGGCGTTAACGACCTTCTGCAATTCATAAAAGGACCGGACTTCCCCACCGGCGGCATCCTCTTCCGCTATCGCCAAGGCACCAAAGGCGAAGAGGAAATCGATGCCATCTCCCAGGGATATGCCACCGGCAGGGCGCGGCTAATCATGCAAGCCAAAGCCCATTTCGAAGAGATGAGCCGCAACCGCAGCCGTATAGTCGTGACCGACCTTCCCTATCAGACGAACAAGACAAATCTTCTCGAGCGCATCGCTCTGCTCGTACGCGATGGCAAGATCGATGGTATCACCGACCTGCGCGACGAGAGCGATCGCACCGGCATGCGCATCGTAATCGAGCTGACACGCAACGTGGAGCCCAAAACCGTGCTCGCGCGCCTGCTCCGGCTCACACCAATGCAGCAGACATTCGGCATGTCTCTGCTGGCCCTTGTCAATGGCGAGCCTATTACCCTCACCCTCAAGCGCATCCTGCGCCTTTTCATCGAGCACCGCCAGGAAATCATCCGCCGCCGCTCTCAGTTCGACCTGGCCAAGGCGAGGGCCAGATCACATATTGTCGAGGGTCTGCTCAAGGCGCTCGACATTCTCGACGAAGTCATCCGGACGATTCGCCGCAGCCAGCGCGTCGACACGGCGCGCACCAACCTGATGCGCGAATTCGGCTTCACCCAGGTTCAGGCACAGGCGATTCTGGATATGCCCCTGCGACGGCTGACCGCGCTGGAACGTAGACAGCTCCAGGATGAACATAAAGAACTACAACAGTTAATCACTTATCTGGAAGATCTGCTGTCCGACGCCGGCAAGATACTCGGCGTTATCCGCGATGAACTCCTCGCTTTGCGCCAGCAGCACGCCGACCGCCGCCGCACGCAGATTGTTGAACGCCCCCAAGGCACCCTCACGGCTACCGATTTGCTGCCGGACCGGCGCGTGTGGGTGGCACTGGGCGCCAAAGGTTCCTTGCGGCGCCTGGACTTCGCCGGAATCAGCCGCGCCAGTCTGCGCCAGGCAGCCCAGAACGCCGCCGCCGCCCTGCTCACCGCCAACACGCGCGATCAACTCTTCTTCTTCGCCGCCGCCGGGCGCTGTCACCGTCTGGGGGTCCACGAAATTCCCCAGGAAGGGCGCAGGCATCTGGCCGACCTGACCGATTTCAGCCGGCGGGATTCTATCGCCTCGATGGTGGCGCTGCCAAACGCCGCAACTGAGGGCTTTCTCTTCCTGGTCACTCGCCAAGGGATTGTCAAGCGCATCACACTCTCCGACCTTACCGAGGCGGCCGTGGCCGCTCAGGATGTAATCAGTGTGAATGGCAAAGACCGGCTGGGCTGCGCCTTCGTGACGTCCGGCAACAGCGAGGTCGTGCTCGTCACCCGAATGGGCCGCTCGATTCGTTTTTCCGAGGATCAGGTGCGGGCAATGGGGACAGCGGCACGCGGCGTCGCCGGCATCAACCTCAAACGCGGTGATGAAGTAGTCGCCGCGCTTTCGGTCGTGCCCGGCGGCGAGCTGCTCACCGTTACTTCTGCCGGTTATGTCAAACGTACGAACATGAACGAGTTCAGCCCGCAGGGCCGCGGCGGCGGCGGCATCATCGCCCACAAGCTCGGCAAACGCACCGGCGACCTGGTGGGCGCTGCCATGTTGACTCCGGAGCATGACTTCGCGGCCTTCGTCACGCAAAAGGGCGTAGCAAAACCGCTTGGAGTGGACGAAATCCCCGCCAGCGGACGCAGCACGCTGGGCTCGCGCAAGGTGGACTTGGCCAGCAGCGACGCGGTAACTGCTGTGCAGGCGGTCTCACCAGTAGTGGCGGCCATGGAAAGCCCTCCGCCTTCGCCCGGCCAACAGCTGAATGGCAAGGGGGGCACCGCGGCCGCGTCTTCGGCAAAAGATAACCAGCAGAAAGCCAAGGAAGCGCCTGCAAAAAGGAAGCGAAAGGCCGGGACCGCCTCTACCACGCCCGCCAAAACGAGCACCCAGCGTAAGACGCGTAAGCTCGCCAGCGAAACGACCAGAAAACGCAACCCCGCGACTAAGGAACGCTCGGCTTCGAAACCGGCCGCGGTAGAGCCGGCCAACGGCGAAGTCGCCAAACGCAGCCCAAAACAGAGCCGCAAAACCCGCCGGAATGGCGCGCAGGAAACCACGCCCAAGGCCGACACCAACAGCGCATCAGCCCAGCACCAAGATTCCGGCAAGACCAGAAAGCCCGCGCCTGCTTCGAAGCGCGCAACAACGCCTCGCCAGGCAACGCCGACGAAGAGCCCCGGCAAGGATGCCCAGCCCAAGGGTAAGCGGGCCAAAGCTGACTCGGTGAACCAGTCTGTGCAGGGGAGCCTGTTGGACGAGCCGGACGCAACACCCAAGCCGTCTGCCGGGAAAACTACCGCGCCATCAGCCGGTAAGGGCGCCGGAAAACTGAACCGTGTGAGCAGCGTCACCAGCGGCCAGAAGAGAAAGCCGCGTTGACAAACAGCGACTCTTCTCTTCTTCTGAATTTCGTGCGCGCGATAGCCTGACCTAGGGGCAGCATCCGTATTCCTGGTTGGTTCTCCGCTACCTGAAGCAACACGCCCAGACCGGCATAGAAGTAGGGGCCGCTGCGCCCAGCGGCCCCTACAGTTTGTCCTCGGAATGAACGCTGCCCAGTCCGGTTACCCACCTACTTCTCAAATGCGCCCTCCCGCGCGAAGGATCCCAGAAAGGCGGCCATTTCTGTGGGCCGGAAAGCAACTAGTGGCAGAATTCCAGGCGCAGGCTGCCCAGGTCATTCTCAGGCACGTTTTGCAATGCCACCGGAATGCAACCGCTCAACGCATTGTGTGAGAGGTACAACTGGTACAGATTGGTCAGGCGGCCCAGTTGCAGAGGGATCGCCCCGCTCAGTTGGTTACCATAGAGCCACAAAGATTCCAGGTTGACCAGGTTGCCCAACTGCGGAGGGATCGCCCCGCTCAGCGCGTTTTTGACAAGGTTAAGATTGTCCAGGTGCGTGAGGTTGCCTAGTTGTGCAGGGATGGCGCCGCTCAACCCGTTATTGCTAAGCCTCAGAGATTCCAAATTGCCCAGAAGCCCCAGCTGCGGCGGGATTGTACCACTCAATGCGTTTCTGGAGATGTGCAGATTCCTCAGCCTGGCCAGGTTTCCCAGTTGAGGCGGGATTGTCCCGCTCAACTCGTTTTCCCTCAGAAGCAGAGTCTCCAGCCTTTTCATGTCGCCCAACTGAGGGGGAATGGCTCCGCTCAACTTGTTGTTGGATAGAGACAGGGACCTCAGGTTGTACAGGTCTCCCAGTTGAGAAGGGATTTCTCCATTCAGCTGGTTGCCAAAGAGATATAGTTCCTCCAAGCGGGACAGGCGGCTCAACTGCGGCGGGATAGAGCCGCTCAGTTCGTTGTGATAAAGCGCCAGAGACCGCAGGTTGGCCAGGTTGCCCAATTCCGGCGGGATCGGGCCGCTCAAACTGTTGTTACTCAGGCTCAACGTTCCCAGTCTGTTCAGACGACCCAACTCAGGCGGGATCGAGCCGCTCAACTCGTTGCGATGCAGGAACAGGCATTGCAGGTCCATGAGGAGTCCGAGTTCAGACGGGACAGGTCCACTCAGCCTGTTCCATGCCAGGTCCAGTTCGACCAACTTGCGCAAGTTCCCCAGCTGCGGGGGAATGGTTCCCCGCAACCCGTTTTCCCTTAAGTCCAAATCGACCACACGGCCGCTGGCGTCGGTGGTGACCCCATACCAGGTGCCGATTGGCGCGTGGCTCAGCCAGTTCTTGCTGTTGCTCCAATTTGCGCCACCGGCGCTGAGGTAGAGGGCAATCAGTGCGGCTCTCTCGGAGATATCGACCGTAGCTGTCGGCGTCGCTGTCGGCATAGGCAAAATCTTCCCCGTAGGCGTCGGAGTCGCCGTAGCTGTAGACGTCGCTGCAGGTGTAGACGTCGCTGCAGGTGTAGACGTCGCTGCAGGTGTAGACTTTGCCGTAGGTGTAGACGTTGCCGTAGGCATGAACGTAGGCATGAACGTAGGCGTGAATGTAGGTGTAGGAGAGGGTTGCGCCTCTATCACAATCGTCGTGCCCTTGCCGATGGCGAGGCCCCCAACATAGCGAGCGCCATGAAAAACTGCCTCTTCGATACTTATCCTGACTTCAGCGTAAGTGTCGACGGGCGCGATCTCGGCCGCCTCGCTGCGGCTTTGGCCGGCTCGAATCGTTACTGTGGTGCGGCCCGGTGCCCCGTTCTGCGCCGACAATGTGATCGACAGGTCGAACGGCGCGCCCTCAGCGACCGTTGCGACGACCCTCTTGCCTGACCGCTCCAGTCCCATTCTCAAGATGAGGGGATCCCTCCGATTGCCCTCGAAATTCACGGCTTCCAGATGGGACAGACCGCTGAATATGCCGTCAGGCAGTGAAGTTAAATCGTTGTTCGACACGATGAGATGCGTCAGATTGACAAGCCCGGCGAAGATGCCGCCAGGCAGCGAAGACAGGTTATTCTCGGAGACAGCCAGCTGCCTCAGACCGGACAACCTGTCGAACACACCGTTGGGCAGGGAAGTCAATTCGTTCTCATGCAACGACAGTGTATACAGGCCGGTGAGGTCGTCGAAGACACCGCCGGGCAAGGAAGAAAGATCGTTATTTTCCATCCAGAGTATGGACAGATTTGAGAGACCGTCGAAGACATCCGCCGGGAGTTCTCTGAGGTTGTTGTCTTGCAAGACCAAGTCGCTCAAACCCGTGAGACCCCCGAAGTCGCCGGCCCGCAAGGAACTGAGGCGCGCGCCAGTGCCTCCTCTGGTAAGGTCTATTCCGAAGATTCTTGTCAAATATTCGTCGGTCACCTCGCTGCAATGCCGGATGTTTAGGCTGCCCAGGTTCTGGCTGTTCAGGAGGCCAATAATATTGTTACGTACCTGCTGAGTGCGGTCACAGATACCTCCAGAGTCACTCTGAGCTACACTTTCGCTGGTGGCAGGTGTCGGGTTACAGGTAGGCGTGGCCGTAGGCACGAG
The DNA here is from genome assembly GCA_963662575.1 of Caldilineaceae bacterium. GTDB lineage: Bacteria > Chloroflexota > Anaerolineae > Caldilineales > Caldilineaceae > Bin5. The sequence continues at coordinate 509,111 of OY759723.1, read as the reverse complement.
CGTCGGCGTGTCGGTCTGCACTGCCGTAGGCACGAGCGTCGGCGTGTCGGTCTGCACTGCCGTAGGCATGAGCGTCGGCGTGCCTGTAGGCGCCTCCTCCGACATGGACCTTGGCGTTTCAGTCGGCGCCTCCGCAAGCACGAGAGTCGGCGTGTCGGTAAGCGTTTCGGTTGGTGCTTCCGCAGGCACGAGAGTCGGCGTTTCGGTAGGCGCTTTGGTAGACACGGACTCTGGCGTTTCGGTAGGCGCTTCCGCAGGCATGAGCGTCGGTGTGTCGGTCGGCGCCTCCGTAGGCACGAGCGTCGGTGTGTTAGTCGTCGCTTCCGTAGGCATGAGCGTCGGCGTTTCGGTGGGCTCTTCCGCAGGCGTGAGCGTCGGTGTGTCGGTCGGCGCCTCCGTAGGCACGAGCGTCGGTGTGTTAGTCGTCGTTTCCGTAGGCATGAGCGTCGGCGTGCCGGTGGGCTCTTCCGTAGGCATGAGCGTTGGTGTGTCGGTCGGCGCCTCCGTAGGCATAAGCGTCGGAGTGTTAGTCGTCGCTTCCGTAGGCATGAGCGTCGGCGTGCCGGTGGGCTCTTCCGTAGGCATAAGCGTCGGTGTGTCGGTCGGCGCCTCCGTAGGCATAAGCGTCGGTGTGTTCGTCGGCGGGGAAACTTGAACAACAGATACGACCGGTTCCGTCCAATCGCCCGCGCCATCGCCGTAACGAGCGCGCAGCCGCACTTTGTAACATCCTCCCTCGGCTAGACCGGCGATCGTATAGGCAGGGCTTGTCGGATATGCATTCCCTTGATCATCATTCTCCGACGGAAAATCCTCGCCCGCTCGCGCCCAACTGACACGGTAATCAAGCGGAGTCTCTGACGGAGGATCCCATGAAAGTTCAAGAATCCCGGGCTGACTGTTCCCCACGCGCACAGCGCCGATCCCCCGGACGTTTCCCTGCGCGTACACGGTGCGAAGGAGCGCGGGAGAACCGTTAAACATGGTCAGCAAGAACACTGCCAGCCTGACACCCAACGCCTTGGCGGTTGAACGTCCGCTGCCGAACAGGGCTCCATTGACCTGTTCTTGGTGCAACATTTTTTCTACCTCCTCTGTGTGGACAGTTCGTCTATCACTTCGAGTATGGATCCGACCGCAAAGTCGCATGTAAAATGCGGCCGCGATGCGGAAAGAGATTTGGCTGGTTCCAAGTGCCGTCCCTGCCGGATGCCTGCTCCAGGCCGAATGAAAACTGGGAAATGGGCATACCGCGCTCACCGGCGTTACTATACGCGGCTCGGCAAGACTGCTCTGCTCTACACAGTTGGCAGACAAGGGATCATCTTGACCATCGTGCCCCAGGATTCCGTATGCACGCGATCCTCTTCCGCCGCCCAATGCGGGAAAGATCGGCCGCGCCGCGCCGAATACAGCGTGCGGATCGTCAGAAACTGGAATTACTGGAGAGGGACGGCGACTACGCGATGGCGGTCCAACAGGTAGCGCTGCAGAGTGTAAAATTGGGAAGGAAAAGTGAGGAGAAAACTTCGCGCCTGCCCTTGTCGGAGGGAAAGGGGACGGTGTGGGGCCGTTCCATTTCCTCCCGCGAATTCGTGCTGTTTCGGGAGGGTCAGACGCCTGAGCGGCAAATCGTCTTTGATTGCCCATGATTCAATTTTTGTGGATGTTTGCAGTGAGTTACCCGTCAATCTTCTGTGATAACGGGTGCAATATCCCAGGACTGGTTGGCCTCATTCTGCAACTGCCTGCCCAATGCCAGGGTCTTGCTGGGCCGCAAACAAACTGTTGTTCCTAAAACTAATATACTCCCAAGAACCAAGTCTGTCAATAGCAATCGTCAAATTGCCCTGCTAAATTGCCAAACTGTCTCCTGCCCGAAATCGGAGCACACATCGGCCCAGGTGCACTTCTGTCTACGGTGTTGGCGCGCGGGCGTGGTGCAACCGTCTTCCAGAGGGCCAGCGAGAGGTCTGATAAAAGCGAAGCGCTGCGGCCATCGGTGCCGCAACATTGATGGCCGCAGCGCAGCCTGTGGCGGAAGTGCCGGGCCTACCGCCCCACGATCGTGGATACCAACTGCTCATCAGAGCGATGACTGCGCCGCCACAGAATAGTGGCCAGAACTCCAATCACAAGCGGCACGGTCGCGGCCAGAGACCAGCGCCACGAGATTCCGCCCTCCTGCGGGGCCGGAACCGCCGCCCCGTAGGCCATCCGTTGCCGGTGCTCGGCCAGCAGAGCCTCCTTCAACCGCGTCCGGAATGCCGGCGATGGCCGCACAAAAGGGAAGAGTCTGCCCAGAGAAGTCACCACCTTCGTGAGTTGCTCCTCCTCTTCCCGCGTCAACTCGCCGGCCGCATCTTCAGTATCCGTACCGGTAGGCGGCGTCTGTAGTTTGGCGATGCCGAAGACCCTTGCAACCGCATTGGTCGTGTATCTGAAAAAGCCTGAGCAGGTCACAACGACCATTCTGAACTGCTGCCACCAACCCAGCAACTGACTCTTTACCGTGTCCATATCGATTTATTTTGCCTTCCGTTCGGCAGCGGTCTGCGCCCCTTCGCTGCTGAACTGTTCGCTTATATCCTTACGTAGCGCCGTCAATGTGCGAAAGTAGAGCGATTTGATCGCACCTTCGCTCTTCTGCATCAGTTCGCCGATCTCAATATTTGTCAACTGATCTCCGAACTTGTGAAAGAGCAGCAGGCGTCGTTCCTCCGGCAGCCTTTCGATCGCCGCCCACAGCGCCTCCTCTCCTTCCCTCCGCTCTGCAGTTGTCTCCGGCTCATCGCGCCGCTCTGCCGGAAACACCATCCCATCGATCGGGACGAATGTGCGCCGACCTTGATCGCGGTGCCAGTTTGCCACCAGATTGTGGGCGATGCGGAACAGCCATGCCCCAAACGGCAGTCCCCTGTCCTCGTACCTGTCCAGGCGATCCAGCGCTCGGTAAAAAATGCGGGCCGTCAGGTCTTCCGCGTCCTGAACATTCTGTACGCGGCTGTAGACATAGGAATAGATGCGATCGATATAGCGGTCATACAGTTCGCCAAACGCATTCGAATCTTTCTGCGCCTTCGCCACCAAAGCCGATTCGATCGCCCGCTCGTCCTCTGGCTGCGGGACGGACGAGCTACCGGGCCGGCTCCCATTGGCACTGTCTTCAGGTCCTCTCAGAGTGTTCCCATTCATAGGTAATAACACGCCATCGCTGCAATCGTTGCGGAGAGAGAATAGAGTCGAGAAGAGGGAGTTTGGCCGGCAGCCGCCGCCAACCTTCAGACTCTTGGCGGCTGCTCAGTCAGAGAGTACCTGGCTCCTCGCTTCTCCGGTTGCGCTCGTCTCAATTATAGAGAATCTGACTGCTAGTCGCCAAACCGCGCTGATCCTCCTGCGCTGCTGACCATTCGTCCGCTGAATTTGAAGCCGCTGCCGGCGGGGCGCCCAGCCCGAGAGGACAGACTGACCTCTCGCCGCGTTCTCCTCAGACAGTTTTTAGTGGTTGTGGTTTGGCTTGGTATTTCTGCTGTGCTATATTGTCAAGTGAGCTACCACCCCGCCATATGGGTTCAGAATCAGAGAAAAATGTAAGGTGCTCAGACCAACTTCGAAGGCTTTTGCAGAAGCATCTGCCCAGCATTCGCAAAAGCCTGAGCCGATGTACGGGAGGCAAAAGTGCGCGTAAGCTGTTTTCAGGAGAATCTGTCGAAGGGCTTGTCGATCGTCGGTCGCGCGGTATCGTCCCGCAGTACGTTGCCAGTGCTCGGCAACATCCTGCTGGAGGCGAAGAACGATCAGCTGCGTCTGGCCGCCACCAATCTGGAGATCGGCGTCAACTGCTGGATCGGCGCTCGTGTCGAGGATGAAGGCGCCGTAACCGTGCCGGCCCGCCTGCTGACCGAGTTCGTCAACAGCCTGCCGCCCGACAAGATCGAAATGGAGCTGTCCGTACGCACGCAAACACTCCACCTGCGCTCCGCAAACTTCGACGCCAACATAAAAGGAATCGACGCGCAGGAGTTCCCTGTGATCCCGACCGTCGATAACGGCGACGGTCCCGAAGAAACGGCCGAAGCCCTCGAAGGACGCACAATCGCCCTTGAAACCGCTGGGCTTAGCAAGATGATCGATCAGGTCGTCTTCGCCGCCGCCACCGATGAGAGCCGGCCGACCCTCACCGGTGTCGAAGTAACCTTCGCCAAGGAGCGCCTCGCACTGGCTGCAACCGACGGCTACCGGCTCAGCGTGCGCAGCATCGAAGTCGACGAGGCCTTCTCCGACGATATGGCGGTCGTCGTGCCGGCCCGCCATTTGAGCGAGTTGGGCCGCATCATCGTCGACGCCGAAGACGAAAAGCCCGTCCAGGTAACCGTGACCCAGGCCCGCAATCAGATTCTCTTTCGCGTTTGGGGCAAAGGGGCCGAGAACCGCGGCGCCTTTCACCAGGTCGATTTGGTCAGCCAGCTAATCGCCGACCGCTTCCCCGACTATCGCGCAATCATCCCCAAGGGCCACAATACCCGCACCGTGGTCGGCACCGAATCATTCCTCCAGGCCGTGCGCGTGGCGCAGCTTTTCGCCCGCGACAACGCCAACATCGTCCGCCTCAAGATCCAGCCCAACGGCGACAGCGGTGTCGGCAACCTGCATCTCACCGCCAGCAGCGCAGAAATGGGCAATAGCAAGAATGAGTTGGATGCGATGGTGGAAGGAGAAGATCTGGAGATCGACTTCGATGTCCGCTATCTGATCGCCGTCCTCAGCCAGATCGACGAGGAGCAGGTCGTCCTCGAAACAACCCAGTCCAACCGCCCCGGCACCATCCGACCCCTCGGCCTCGCCGACGAAGAGTTCCTGCACGTGGTCATGCCCATGCACCCGCCACGCTAACCGAACGCCCATTTGAGCAGGCAGTTGGCGACAATTGCTTCAACCCCGGCCACAGCCACGCACGAACCGTCGTCAGCTTCGGCGGTCTACCCCTCTCCTTCAACAGTCCGTATACACCTCTCACGAGCTACTAGAACGCTTTTTCAGGGTAAGGAGAGGGGACAAGCTGCTTTCCGGCTCAGCGGATGCAACGCAATAAGCAATGGACTAGGCTGGAATGCGCGTGCTTCCTGTGAGAGCCCGTCTCAGGCATAGGGGACCGAATGGCGCCATACAACTCCGTGGCGCTGGTACGGTAAGCCAGTTTGAGTCATGGGAGGGTTACGGCTAGTTGAAGCGATCTCGGATGCAGTCGAACGAAATCTCCGGGATTTTGCCAGAGTGAGTCCCCGACAACTCAATCCTGATTGTATTCAATGGCTGTGGATAGATCAGTGCCTCTCGAACGAGGAACTTTGTTCACTCAAAGGACGAGTAGGCCACTACCATGTCCAGCTTTTTGGAAAGTTGGTCCTCTGTCGACTCCAGGTCGTACTGATTTTGCAGCCCCATCCAGAACTCTGCAGAATTTCCAAAAAAGCGCGAAAATAGTAGGGCCGTCTCGGCTGTGATGGCGCGCTTCGTGTGGACGATGGCTTCAATCCGCCAGGCATCGACACCGATCGCCTCGGCCAGTCGGTCTGAGGTTATGTCTAGGGGGAGGAGAAACTCACTATAGAGTATTTCTCCCGGGTGAATGGAGGGAAGCCTGCTCATCGTCCCTGCCCCGCGCCTCTCAACTACTGATACCCGCCAATACCCAGCAACTCCCGCGTCGCCGGGTCGGCCTCCTCCAGCACCTTATCCAACAACCCGTTCTCCGGCCTATCTCCAAACGGCGAGCTGCGCATCCACGTCGGACCGTAACTCAGAATCAGCACGCGGCGCTTCTTGCCTTCCGCACTCGTCGGCATGGCGCGATGCCACAGGTTGCCGTGAAGGACCACGCAAGTGCCGGCCGGCGCACGCAACTCCCGTTGGCCCGCTATGTCGCCATACTCCTCCAGCGGCAATTCCTCATCGACGCGCCTGTGCGTGCCGGGCACCACTGCCAACAGTCCATTGGCGTCGTTCAGCTCGTCCAGATAAATGAGACAGTCCAGCTTGTGCGGAAACGCGAAAAAGCCCGGCAGCGGATCCGTCATGCCCGGCTGATGGTGATGCCAGCGCGTGAACTGGACCGGTTGGCCCGGATAGCTGATACGGGCCGCCAACTGGCGGACCCGCACAAAGGGCCCTAGCACCGCGCGCGCAACCGATAGCACCGGCTCAAAATTGATCAAGTCGTGGAAGTCGGCATGTTTATCAAACAGATGGCGTGGAATCCAGTCCTTGCCCTGCAAACGACTCCCGTCTGCTACCGCAAACTCCGCTGCCTCCACCTCGTCCAGCGCGCAGCGCAGCCGCTCCAATTCCGCACCCTGGATCAGAGCCTCGCGTACCAGGTAGCCATCTCTAACCATCTCCTCTATCTCCGCGCGCGACGCCCACACATCGTAACTCCGTTCACGCTCCTGTCCCTCGTTGTTGACCAGAATGTTGAAAGAGAGCGTGTGATGTCCATAGTCGTCGTATCGAGCCCGAAGCATCTCTTGGAAGCCGTTCACTGTATTTTCTCCTTCTCCAGACGGGGCCCGTCCGGCGTGTCGTGCACCTGCCAACCCAGCGCAGCAATCTCATCTCGCAGCGCGTCGGCCTGCGCCCAGTCGCGCTCAGCGCGCGCGGCCTGGCGCCGCTCTGCCAGCGCCAAAACCGGCTGCGGCGTCGGCTCGTCCACCGGCTGCTCAGCCGCGTCTCGCGCCGCGCAGGCCCGCCGCCATATCTCTCCCGGGATGCCGTCTTGCGGCGTCGGCGGCAGGCGCCAATCCCCCAGCGCCGACGCCGGAAATCGCGCCCCGCTGTCAAACACCTGCTCGCCTTCCGATGTCAGCACCGACGCACCGCCCTGGCCCACAAGCTCACATTCTCCCGTCGCCGGTTCGATCACCACGCCCGTGTTCTCGTCGATACCCAGTACCGTCACCCCTCGCGGCAGCAACGCCAGCAACGCATCGAAGCGCGGCTGGCCCATGTAACAGCGGCTCGTATCCAACTCGTGGCCGCCGTCGTTGTTGTTCCAGTGGGGAATGACGGTCAGTCGCAGTCCAAAGTCGGCGAAAAAGGCCAAACCTTCGATCCAGTGGAGGTCTTGGCCCACCTTGTAAATCTCATACACCGGCAACGTGTAGCGGCCGGATGCCACCGTTGTCGCGCTCGAAAAGCAGATCGCTCCGCCCAGCCGGTGCCGGGCCCGCAACGCATTCCAGGCATAACTGTCGCGCAACTGGCGCACCGTATAAGAAGGGCTGCCCGGCCCCATAAAGAGATAATCGCTTCCGAATATCGGCTCCGCCAGTTCCGGGTCATCGGGATCGAACTCTGTACCGCGCTTGCGTGCTGGCACAATCGAAACCTGCGGCGAATAATTTCGCAGATGACGCTCCAGATAGGTGCCGACTTTCCCTGCCACAGCCGGGGAATTCAATTCGAAACCGGCAGGCGTCTCCAGAATGGCGGCCTTAACCGGCGCCGGCAGCTCTCGCATCACCCGCTCATGAATCCGGTAGGCCCCCGGTGCTGTCTCCCCCGACCCAAAGAGTGCAATCGGGCCAATTTCACTCATCGCCTCCTCCTTTCACCCAGCTGCTCCGCCCGTTTCGGACGCCATCTTGGATACCTGGCAACGGCCTGACAGCAATGACAATGGCACGCAAACCATGCACAGTTACCGGGCCGGGGCTGTCGCCGTGCTACCGACATTGGCATCTCTCTTGGCGCCTGTCTGATGTGCTATACTGTTGCGGCAGTTCTGTGGGCGTAACCGCAGCTACCGGGACCGTGTCGCTCCTGTATGAAAACCTTTGTTTTACGAATGCTCGTCTTCACGGCGGGCGCAGTCACCCTCGGCGTTGAACTGAGCGCCGCCCGTCTGCTGGAACCCTGGTTCGGAAACAGCCAGATTGTTTGGGCCGCCCTGATCGGCCTGATCCTGTTTTACCTGGCCGTGGGCGCCTGGCTGGGAGGAAAACTGGCCGACCGCTTCCCCAGCCTCAGTGGGCTGTTGACGCTCGTGACCGTTGCCGGGCTTGGCGTCGCCCTGACGCCGACCATCAGTCCGCCCATATTGCGCTTGGCAGCAGTGGGGTTGAACGACTATCTTCCAGGTCTGCTCGCTGGCGCGCTGCTTGTCGTCCTGCTGCTCTTCAGCCTGCCTGTGATCCTGTTGGGAGCGGTCAGCCCTTGGGCTGTGCGACTCTCTGTAACCGACCTGCAGCAGACAGGCCGCGTGGCCGGTCGTCTCTATGCCCTTGGCACCTGCGGCAGCATCATCGGTACTTTCCTGCCAGTTCTCTGGCTAATCCCCTCCTACGGCACCCGTTGGAGCTTCTACCTTTTGGCCCTCTGGCTGTTGGCCGTCACACTGTTGGCAGCGTTCCTGCACGGTCAAAGCCGGCGGCTCCATGGATTGGCGCTACTGGCTCTGTGTGCAACTTTGGTACTGGCTCTGATCGACCCCGGCAGCGTTCGCGCCCACTGGGACAGCCAGGACGATAACCCAATTCTATACGAAGACGAATCTCTCTACAACTACATTCTGGTACGGGCCTGGGGGAGCGAGCGCCATCTCCAGCTGAACGAAGGCGTCGGCCTCCACAGCGTCTACCATCCCGACAGTCTCCTCAGCCAGGGCATTTGGGACTATTTCCTGCTGGCGCCTCTCTTTCGACCGCAGGGCCGACTCGAGCCGCACGAGCGCGTGCTGGTGATCGGGCTGGCCGCCGGCACCGCGCCCAATCTGTACACAGAAATATACGGTCCGGTAGAGATCGTCGGCGTCGAACTCGATCCGCAGATCATCGAAGTGGGACGGCGCTACTTTGACATGACCCAGCCCAATCTCACAGCAGTGGCCGCCGATGGTCGCCGCTGGCTACAGGACCAGCCCGACGACGCGCTCTTTGACATCGTCCTGGTGGACGCCTACAGGCCGCCATACATACCGTTCCATCTCACAACCGTTGAGTTCTTTCAACTGGCGCGCGCGCATATGAGCGATCGGGGCGTTCTGATGATAAATGTAGGCCGTTCCGCAACCGACTTTGCCCTCGTCGATGCGCTATCCGCGACCCTGGCCGAAGTTTTCCCTACCGTGCTGGTCGTGGACGAGCCGGGGCCGCCCGACGACCTGGGCAACTCCATCGTCCTCGTCGCCAACCAGCCGATCGCCCCGCAACTGTTTGCTACTAACGCCGCGGCCCTGCCTTCATCGCTGCCTCACGAATTCCGTCAGTTCGCGCTCGAGGTTGCCGGCTGCGCCAGCGTTTCATCCTGCGATCGTGATCTGTCTCGCGTACGCACGGCCCATCCACCCGCGGGGACACCCGTGTTTACCGACGACCGCGCGCCCGTCGAGCAACTTGTACATAAAATTATCTGGGGCTTTCTGAGCAATAGCGCAGAATCGATGGAGCCGGCGCCATCTACCAACCGTTAACCACTGGCCACAACAAGCGAGCAGCAAATTATGAGTAATTCACGCACACTTTTAGGCGTTTTTGCCCATCCCGACGACGAAAGCTTTGGGTCGGGAGGAACTTTGGCCCGCTATGCCGCGCAGGGCGTGCAGGTACATGTCATCATCGCCACCGACGGCGATGCCGGCTCCGTAACCGAGAGCCACCAGCATCAGAATGAACGCACCTTGGCCCAGGTACGCAGCGAGGAACTTGCCCGCGCCGCCGTCGAGCTGGGCGTCGCCAGCATCTGGAATCTGCCCTACCGCGACAGCGGTATGCGCGGCTCGTCCGACAATGAGCACCCCAGGGCGCTTGTGCAACAGCCGCTGGAGCAGTTGACGACTGAACTTATCGACTATTTCCGCCGCTTGAAACCGCAGGTCGCCATCACCCACGATCCCTACGGCGGCTACGGCCACCCCGACCACATCCGATGCTGCGAGGCCGTCACCGCTGCCTTCTACGCTGCCGGACAGGGAGACGGTTCGAACCCGGACCGCAACGGCGGCGGCGGCTTGCCTCCCCACGCCGCCCAGAAACTCTATTACACCAGCTTCGACAAAAGCATGCTGCGCTGGATCGTCAAATTCATGCAGCTGACAGGCCGCAACCCCCGCCAGGTGGGCCGCAATCAAGACGTCGACCTGGTCGAGATCGCCGGCTGGGAGACCCCGATTCACGCCCGCGTCGACGTGCGCGCCTTCCTCGGACATAAAGAACGTGCCAGCCGCGCCCATGCCAGCCAGTACAGTGGCGGCCCTTCCATGCTGCGAGCCCTGCCAGGACCATTGCGCCGCCGCCTGTCCCGTTACGAAAACTACACCCGCGCCTATCCCGCTCCAAGCGCGTACCAGGAACCGGACCTGTTCCACAATGTCATTTGACGGGAATCACATAGCTGCAACCGCAGGAAACACAATTCACCTCTCTTCTCCTTTAGCGGCGCATGAAGGGAGCCGTTTCCGACTCTCCGCGCCTGCCATGTCAATTCGCTGTAGGATTCCGTCTGCGCTCGAAACTTGTGGGGCGTCAAAATCGTGGTGTACTATCAGGACTGAAACTGCAGGTCCACCCGTTTTCACCCTGTCTCCGCTGGTGGCTGATGGGGAGTCTTCGGGCATACGTCAACGCAGTATTACCTGTTAGGAGATAAGAAATGACTCTGCGAACGGTAACCAAACGTTGGCTGGCAGTGGTGTTCATGGCCGTCCTGGCTTTGGCCGTTTCCGGCGCCGCCCTGTCCGCTGAACTTGCCGGCGACGAAACCTACCGCCTCGACGCAGGTGAGATTGTCGATGATGATCTCTATGTTGCCGCCACAGAGATCTATATCGATGGTATCGTCAAAGGTGACCTTATTGCCGTCGCCAACAATATCAAACTCGGCCCAACCGGCGTCGTCGAAGGTGACTTTGTCGCCCTCGCCAACAGCATCGACATCAGCCCAACCGCAATTGTAGAAGGAGACCTGTGGGCTGGAGCCGCCGGAATCGAAATGCACGGTACCGTCCTGGACGATCTGCGTGTAGCAGGAAGAGGCATTGAACTTTCCGGCATCGTCGCCGATGATGCTATCCTCGCCGCTGGCGGTGGGCCGGCAGACATCCCTGCCGGCATGGGACCGCAATCAACCGCATCCGGGTTGCGCGTCACTGGCGAGATTGGAGGTGACGCATTCGTCTTTGCGGGCGGCGCCGATATCTCCGGCGCCATCGGTGGTGACCTCCGCGCCGGGCTGGGGACGCTCCATCTTTCAGGTGTAATCGGCGGCGATGCCGACATCCATGCCGAAGAAATCAGCGCCAGTGATTCCGCACGCATTGGCGGCGAACTCAAGTATTCCGGCACGGAGCAACGCCAATTTCCCGCCGGTTTCGCCCGCGACATCCAATATGAGGCGCCGGCCGAGGACCAAGCCGCTGGCGGTACGATCGTTGGCGCCATATTCGGCTGGATCTTCCGGACCATCGCCATCGGCATCGGCGTTGTCATTCTCGGCTGGCTGCTGATGCGCTTCAGGCCCAATATACTGGTCCGTCCTGCCACCGCGATTCGATCAAATCCGGTCGAGACCGGACTGTTCGGCCTGCTGGCCGCAGCGTTGCTCATCTTCATCCCCGTCGCATCGCTGATTCTGGTCGCCTTTACCTGGGCGTTCTGGGGTGTTGTTCCTGGAATCGCCGTGTTCGTATTTTTGGTCGCCTCGTCTGCCGTAATCTGGTTCCTCAGCCCGCTGCTTACAGGTGTCTGGCTGGGGGAGATTATCGGCGAGAGGCTAGGCGGAGATCACAATCCCCTTATCCTCCTTTTGATGGGCGCACTACTGATCGTCTTCCTCGGTCGGATTCCCTTCCTGGGCTGGCTAGTCTATCTGCTCAGTTTTGTATTGGCGCTCGGCGGACTCCTGCGCAGTGGAACCGGCGCCGCCGCTGCCCATACGTCAGAAGCGGCTGTCGGCCAATAGGTACATGCCCCCGTTCTATCAGATCGAGAACATTCAAGTCTTTCTAGCCATTCGGTTGACGGATTTCACCACCCATGCTGGCCATCAACGAAAAGCTCTACATCGGCGATCTGGTTCAAATGCGCAAAACCCATCCCTGTGGCGGCGACCGTTGGGAAATCGTCCGCGTGGGCGCCGACATCGGCCTGATTTGTGAAAAGTGCGGGCGTCGCGTACTACTACCCCGCCGCAAATTCGCTCGCGGTGTCAGGAAATTTGTGCGCCGCAGTCCACAAGCCCTGAAAGATCTCGAAGATCCTTCTTAGAATGGGCCGCCCGGCCGCGGCCGCGCACCGATGCATCAGGCGCAGCGCGCACGGCTCATGCAGGACGACAACGCCCCTGCGAGCGTGATCTACTCTACCCTCTACATTTTCTGTTCGGAAGGAGTGTTCTTATGCAAAGGGATGCCCTGGTCCGCTATCTTGACGACACGCTGCGCATCAGCGAGATCGCCGACTACGGCCCCCAGGGGCTGCAGATCGAAGGACGTACGCAGGTCAATAAAATTGTCGGACTGGTGGACGCACACCTGCCCTGCGTTGAAGCTGCGCTTGAGCGCGACGCCGACCTGATGCTGGTACACCACGGCATTCTCTGGGGCGGAGCCAAGCCACTTGCCGGAAGCTACGGTCAGCTCGTCCGCACCTTCATTGAGAACGATCTGAACCTCTACGCCGCCCACCTGCCCTTGGATGCCCATCCGCAGTGGGGCAATAACGCCGAACTGGCCCGGCGGCTCGGGCTGAAAATTATCGACTGGTGGGCCAACGTAAAAGGCACGCCGCTCGCCGTCCTGGCCGAGTACGAAGAGCCGGTCGGCTTTAGTGAGCTGGTTGCGCGTTTTGAGGAACAGGTAGGGCCCCCTCAACTAGCCCAGGCGGAGGGCCCGCCAATGGTGCGGACTGTGGGCATACTCAGTGGGTTCGGCGCCGACAAGATCACAGACGCAGCCAGCCTCGGCTGTGACGCCTACGTCACCGGCGAGACGAGCCACGCCCAATACTACGAAGCCGCCAACACAGGGATCAATCTCCTGTATGGCGGCCACTACACATCTGAAACCGTAGGCGTTCAGGCCCTGGGTGAACATCTGGCCCAGTTTTTTGGCGTTGCCTTCGAGTTCGTTGACCTGCCAACCGGCCTCTGAAACTGCCCCAGCCGGCGAGCGCACACAGCGCCCTCCCCACCCTGCCGACGCCTTGCCCCCAACGTTGTCAAAAAGAAAGCCCGCTGCAAGCATCCTTGCAGCGGGCTTCGCGCCAACCGTCAGGTTAACGCATCAAATCAGTTCGCCGAAACCGTGCTTACGCACGCGGGGCCGGCTCCAGACCGATAGCTTCTGAGAAGAGACTGAGTACCTCTCCTTCTTCCGCATGACGGCCCTCAGCCTTCTTGCTATACACAAGCGTATCGCCGGCCAGCACCTCAAACAGTCCGCCACCCGAAGGGATCATCTTGAGGCTTTCAATCGCTGGCGTGAAATTCTCCAGTAGGTCAGCCGCCGCACGGACGGCTTTAGGGGTGTAGTTTCATTGTACGCAGTATTCGATACTGACCTTGTACTTATCCATAAATCTCTCCTGTCGCTGGACGGCCTCTCAGCGCCGCAAATGATATTTACTTCTCGCAGCAGTATAGCAGCTTGCCTGCCTATTGGCAAACCGGAAAATTCTCGGCCCTGGCCCGTACCCTGAATGGGCACGCGCCGCCAAGAGTGAGTGTTCATATGGGCGGTCGGGCCTTCGGCCCTCCCTTGTGCAGGGGCTGCGCCCCCGCAACGCCCCCCTCCAAAAACTCGTCTAGCCACCGCCGCACTGTTTCCCGACCACTGTCCCCCGCATTTCCCGCGCCCCCTTCATTCATTCTGGCGCGGACAAGAGCGCAGCGTGCGGTCCAAAATTGGGGGTACATGTTCCTATCCCCCAGCTAGCAACGGAGCCATCGCCCCCCACTCAATGGACGGTAGGGGCAGGCCTTGTGCCTGCCCAGTGCCTATCCCAAAGCCGGCGAACAATTCCAGCCACCGCCGGTATGAATTCCCCTCCCCACTATTCCCAACCCAAATGTGGACTGCACCCAGAGCGCTCTGCACTTTGAAACGCCGCCAAGTCAATGCTATAGTATTCCCATGACAGCAGAGAACCTTCCTACTTCCTCGAGTACGGACGGTCACGGAAGTCCCGATCCGAATTCCGAACATACGCCAGGGTCGACCGCGCCCAAGCAGGGCCGGCAAGCGTCACCCGAACGGCAACCTGTCTGGTCGCGGCGACGCTTCCTGGGGGCTGCCGCCGCCGGGCTTGGCATGCTTGTGGGCGCCTGTCGCAACGGTGGCTCCAACGTTGACGTTTCCTCCCTTGAAGCCTCCTCCTTGCCGGCAGCTTCCTCGACACCCGGCTCGTACAATGGGTACCTTCCCTGGGTCGAAATGCGGGGATTACGCCCCGCCGCGCCTGCATTTGCGCCCACGCCGCCCAAACTGACTGCTACCCCATTTCCGACCGACACTCCGTACCCGACCGAAACGCCGGTCCCGCCGACGCCGACCTACACACCGACGCCGACCGTGACCCCGTTCCCGCCCGGCCCGCCGAGCAAACTTGGTCTGTTCATCACCCGCAACCATCCCAGCGTGTTCAACATGCTGCGCAGCGGCGGCGTCTCGGTCGTTAAGACTCTGGAATTGGACTTCAACTTCGCTCGCCAGATCAAAGAGGCCGCGCCCAATGCCCGGCTGATTGGCCGCATCGACTTGCCCCAGCTGCAGCTGCAAAATCTCAATGCGAAGGCCGCAGCCCAGGACTTCGCCAACCGTCTTTGGCCCCTGGCCGACCACCCGGAACGCCGCAACCATTTCGACGGCTGGGAAGCCTACAACGAGCCGGTGGCCGGGAACCTGGACGAGTTCAAACGCCTGACCGAGTTCGAGGTCGAGCGGACGCGTCTGCTCGCGCAAGGCGGTTTCCGCAGTGTCATCGGCAACTTCGGTACAGGCCAGCCGCCCTTGGAAATGTGGGAACACTTCCTGCCTGCCATAGCCGAAGCCCAGGCCAACGATGGCTGGTTGGGGCTGCACGAGTATTCCGCGCCCACGATCTACTATGCCAGCACACGTGAAGGACAGGGCCGCTACCCAGGTGTCGGGCCGCATGACACCGGCTGGTTGACTCTGCGTTACCGCCAGGTCTACGACCAGTTCCTTAAACCCGCCCGTCTGGCGATCCCCCTGGTGATGACCGAATTGGGCGTGGACGGCCTTGTCGGCAATCGCCCGGGCCCGCAAGATGCAAAGGGATGGCAGCACTTTCAGACCTATTGGGCACAGCACGGCTTCGGTTCCTGGGGCCCCGGCGCATATGCAGAACAACTGGTTTGGTATGATCAGGCAATGCAACAGGATTCGTATGTGTTGGGCGGCTGCATTTTCGCTCTCGCGGCCAGCCCCGGCTGGGAATCTTACGAGATCGGCGGGCATGTGGAATCGGTGCTGCATCAGTATCTGAGCGTCCATCCGCAGCGGTAAGCGCTTTGACCTTCCCACTGCCCGGCGTGCAGGAGCCAAATGGCTGAATACCGATACTCACAGTTCAACCACAATCCTTCGTTGCCGTGGAAACTCTGAGCGACATTCATCGCGGTCTGGCCCAATCTGGTATCCTGTTCTTCATCGCACTCGGTGTATGGGCCATCTTGCTCCGTGTTCGCTCCCGCCCACTGGACGGCAGTTGGTACGGCGCCGCCGCAATCGGCGAAATGCTGATTATCGCTGAGTTTCTGCTGGGGTGGCTGCTCTACAGTCAGGGATCTGGTGGGGATCTGTCACGCGGATTCGTGCATATTCTATACGCGACTGTCGCCGTCATCACCCTGCCGGCAGCCTATCTCTACCTGAGTCGTATGCAGGACGAAAATGTCAAGACAATACTCTTCGCAATAGTCTGTTTCTTTCTGATGGAGGTCATCATTCGGGCCCGCGTCGTGGCGCTGGCGTAAACTGCTCTCAGTGTGAATCCGTCTGACACCACGACTCTTCGCACGGTCCGCAGTTTGGCTACGTAGGCGTCACGTCGGCCTCGATGCCATACTTAATCTTTTATAACGCCATCAAAACACCATCACCTAGATCATGTCCCGTTCCGTGCTCGTACTGAACGCAACATTCGAACCCTTGAGCCTTGTCTCTGTGCGGCGGGCAGTCGTTCTGCTGCTGAGGGATAAAGCGGAGTTGGTTGAGGCGACCGAACGCCTGCTCCACAGCGCCAACCAGGCCCTGCCCGAACCACTGGTGATCCGTCTGACCCGTTACGTTCGGCTGCCGCATCGATCGGTGCCGCCCACCCGCAGCGCTGTCATACTCAGAGACGCGTACACCTGTCAATACTGTGGCGACACGCCGGGCAAGCACTCGTTGACAGTGGACCATGTCGTGCCCCGCTGTCGCGGCGGCAATCATAGCTGGACAAACTTGACGACCGCCTGTAAACGCTGCAACTGCAAAAAGGGCGGCATGAGCCCCCGCGAAGCCGGCATGAAACTCCTGCGGCGTCCGTTTGAGCCGACCTATGTCGCTCTCGTGCTCTTGAGCAATCCTACCGCCGCCTCCCGCTGGGAAACACTGATGGGCGCGGCATTTTAGCCGTCCTCGACAACCAGTCCGGCCTTCACCCGGAACTGGAAACCACCATCCAGAGACCTACATGAACAGGCCCGAACAGGAAACACTGGACGCCGTAATCCGGCGCATTCACGATCTGAACGAGCATTCACTCCTGCAACTTTCTCAATATTTGGGCTATCTCAAGTGGCAGGAGGAATTGTGGCAGAGTCTGTTGGAAGAAGAAGAAGGTACAGACGAGGCTGGTTTCGCCCTCGTGTGGAAGTACGACTTGCTGGAGCTGTTTCCCCAATCTCGCCACAGTGCCACCCGCACATCCGACCTGATGGAGGTGCGGATCGACACAGCCAGCTGTGGCATGGTTCAGCAGCCAGCCCTGTGGCAGCATCCGCCCGTAGACGGCAGCGCAGTTGTCGAATATGACCTGCATGTCCCCGCCGAGGTCGATCGCTTGCGCCTGCAGTTCGCGATCGGCATTCGCGACGGCGCGCAGATGGAAGACGACAACTTTTGCGCCTTCCGCGTCCTCCTCAATGGCGTGCGCATCTGGAGCACAACAAAGCAGAACTGCGAATGGGAGCGCTTCGTCACAGACCTGCCGAACCAGGCCGGGCAGCACGCGGTCCTGCAGCTGATGACCGACGGACTAGGCAACAGCCGTTGGAACTGGGCCGTCTGGGCAGAGCCGCAACTCCTCGGGTACGCCGCCAATCTGCCAGAAGTGAATAGTGAGGCGTGAGGGGCAAAGAGTTTGCCCCAGCTGTTCCCCTTCTAATTTCCCTTTTTCTCACCCTGCTTCCCAGTTGACGGAGCACCCCAATGCCGGTCCTCGACTTCATCGCTTGGGCTCTGCTTGTCATCTGGGCGTCTCTCCTGGCTGGCGGGTTTCTCTTCCGCAGATCCCCCGCGCGCGAACGGTCACTCCCTTCCTGGATTCTGACATCCTCTGCAGTGATTCTGCTCCTCATGGCTTGGTATGGCTATCTGCTCACTCGCGCCGGCACCGACAGCGCCCGCTACGCGCTCGGCGTCGCCGCGGCGATCACCTTCAACCTTCTGGGCAGCCAGCTTGTGGCCGGCCCAACTGCCTCTAAGCGGACGTCTTTCGGCATGTCTGCCCTTGCTGTCAGCTATCTGCTCTACGCCGCCGCGATGGCGCAATATGGCCCTGCCCTCGGAAGCCTGCGCCTGGTCGTGCTGGCCCTATGGCTGTTCTTAGGCGCGCTGGTCGGCGGCACAGTTCTGTTGAGGACGCGCCATCGAAATCCTCTGCAGGCTTCAGCAGCTGCGGCGTACACGCTCTTGCTCTTCAATGCAGTCGGCTTTGCCACCGGCCTGGCGTTTACCGCCCCTCGTTTCGGCGTCCTGGCCGTGGGGGCGCTTCTCCTGGCCTTCAGCGACCTGATTCAGATGTTCGAACTATCTGCCTGCCAGTTGTCGATTCCGGATTCCCGCCCGTCCGGCACAGGGAGCCAGAGCAGACTCCTGCCATGGTTCGGCAGCTTAACGCGACTGCTCCGCCCGCCCGCCCGCGCCCTGATAGTCGTCTCGATCTGGTCGGCGCTTCAGGATCCAGTTAGCGCGCAGCTTTCGGTCTTCGGTTCGTGATCGCCAATCGTCTTGGAAGCAAGACCTACCATCTCGCCCCAAAATACATAGGCCAATATTCAGCCGCCCTTGGCAACTTCGAATCTCCGCAGGCAACTTCGTTTCTCCCCCTCCCCCGTTTCCATTTGACAGACTCTCCGCTATAATAACCCGATACATATTTCACACCGCAGCAACGCCATCCGCCATCCGCAATACGAGTCAGTCCATGTCCACCAACACCTTCCCATTCGGCCAGGAGATAGCATGGCAGCCAAATCCTGACTGGATCGCGCAGAGCAATCTCCAACAGTTCATGGATCGGCATGGCATCGGCTCCTATGACGACCTGCTGACGCGCTCTGTCGAGGACATCGCCTGGTTCTGGGATGCGGTGATGGAGGATCTTGATATCCGCTTCGCCCAGCCCTACTCGCAGATTGTCGACCTGTCGGATGGCGCGCAGTTTCCCCGCTGGTGTGTCGACGGGCAGATGAACATCATCCACAACTGCCTCGACAAGTGGCAGACAACCGCGACCGCGGCCGAACCCGCCTTCATCTGGGAAGGAGAGGAGGGCGGCAACGTCACCCTCACTTACGCCCAACTTCATCAAGAAGTCTGCCGTTGCGCCAACGCACTGCGCAGCCTTGGCATCGGCAGCGGCGATGCCGTCGGGCTGTTCATGCCCATGATCCCCGAACTGGCCATCGCCTTTCTGGCCGTGATCAAGATAGGTGGGATCATCCTGCCTCTTTTCAGCGGGTACGGGCCATCCGCCATCAGCAATCGCCTCACCGATGCCGGCGCCAAAGCCGTCTTTACTGCCGACGGATTCCTGCGCCGCGGGCAGCCTGTGGCGATGAAGACGACGCTGGACCGGGCCCTGACCTTTGTCCCCAGCGTACAGCAGGTGATCGTCTGCAAACGACTCCCTGCCTCGTCGCCCGCATCGCAGATTCCCTGGAAGGAAGAACGGGATCACTGGTGGCATGAACTGGTTCCCCCACAGCCAAGCGAGGTCGAAACCACCGCGACCGCGGCCGAGGCCCCGTTCATGATCATCTATACCAGCGGCACCACCGGGCAACCCAAGGGTGCTGTCCATACCCACTGCGGATTCCCCGTCAAGGGCGCCCAGGATATGCGCCACGCCATGGACGTGAAGCCGGGTGATCGCGTCTATTGGATGACCGATATGGGCTGGATGATGGGACCGTGGCTCGTCCTTGGCACACTGCTTAACCGCGCCACAATGTTCTTCTTCGACGGCGCCGGCGACTATCCTTCAGTCGACCGCGTCTGGGAGCTCTGCGCCCGCCACCGGATCACCCTTCTCGGTCTGTCCCCAATGTTGGTGCGGTCGCTGATGCCGCACGGCACTGACTTGGTGACTCGGCATGATCTGTCGCAGTTGCGGGCAGTGGGTGCAACCGGGAGCCCTTGGGGCCCTTCCAGTTGGCGCTGGATATTTGAAAATGTACTCGAAAGCCGCAAGCCAATCCTCAACTATACCGGCGGCACCGAGATCAGCGGCGGCATACTGGCCGGCAGCTTCTTTGAGCCGCTCAAACCCGCTGCCTTTGGTGGGCCGATTCCAGGTATGGATGCCGATGTCGTCGACGAGTTCGGCAATCCCGTGCGCGGGGAGGTGGGCGATCTGATTATCCGTCAACCTTGGATCGGGATGACGCGCGGCTTCTGGCGCGACAACGAGCGCTATCTGGATACCTACTGGCGACGTTTCGACGAGGTATGGGTACACGGCGATTTCTGCGCAATCGACGAGGACGGCTTGTGGTACATCTTGGGGCGCAGCGACGACACAATCAACATCGGCGGCAAGCGGCTCGGACCGGCTGAGGTCGAAACCCTTGTTAACGCCCATCCAGACGTCACCGAATCCGCGGCTGTGGCCGTGCCCCACCCCTTGAAGGACAACGATGTGGTCGTGTTCGCTGTCCTCAAACCAGGCATCGATGCCAGTGAAACCTTGCGCACCGAGCTGCAAGAACGCATCACCACTGAATTGGGCCGTCCGCTCCGGCCCAAAGAGGTCAGATTCTCCGCCGCGCTTCCCAAAACGCGCAACGCCAAAGTGATGCACCGCGTCATCCGGGCCGCTTACCTGGGCGAAGATCCGGGCAACATAAGCGCCTTGGAAGATCCGACCACAATGCACGCAATCCAGAATTCGGCATGAACCTCCTCACCCTCGAAAATGTCTCCAAGCAGTTTTCCGAACGGCTGCTGCTGGATGCTGTCTCCCTCTCAATTAATGCCGGCGAACGCATCGGCCTGATCGGCGTCAACGGCAGCGGCAAGACCACCCTACTGCGCATAGTCGCCGGCCTCGAAGCGCCCGACAACGACAACGCCAACGTCACAGTCTGGGGCGGCGTCCGTACCGAGATCGTCGAACAAGAGCCGCACTTGGACGAGGAGGCGACCGTTCTCGAGCAACTCTTCCGCAGCAGCTCCCCACAAATGTGCCTGCTGAGGGATTACGAGAGCGCCAACCAACGTCTCGAACAAGAATCGACAAATCAAGCCCTGCAGAAGCGCCTTCTGGAACTCTCCGAAGAAATGGAGCGCAGCGACGGCTGGGCCGCAGCCGCCAACGCAAAGTCAATCCTCACAAGGCTGGGCATTGACAACTTCGATGCCCGCATCGGAACCCTCAGCGGCGGGCAGCGCAAACGCGTGGCCCTTGCACGCGCCTTGATCGACCGCGCCGACCTGCTGATCTTGGATGAGCCCACCAACCATATCGATGTCGATACCATCGAATGGCTCGAGAACTACCTCACGACTTCCCCAGGCGCCGTGCTGATGGTCACCCATGACCGCCATTTCCTCGACCGCGTGGTCAATCGCATCGTCGAACTGGACCGGCGCCAACTCGTCTCCTATGCGGGCAACTACACCCGCTATCTCGAGCTGCGCCAACTGCGCCACGAACGCTTGGCCGACGTGGAGCGGCAACGCCAGAAGCTCCTCAAGCGGGAACTGGACTGGATTCGGCGGACCCCGATGGCACGGGGAACAAAACAAAAGGCGCGCAAACAGCGCGCTGCTGAGCTCCAGCGCATCCACTACGACGCCGACACCGATCGCGTGGTGATGGCCCTGGCAACCCGTCGCCTGGGCAAGAAAGTCCTCACAGCGAAAGGACTGACAAAATTCTACGCCGGTACAGTAGCGGTAAATCAGGTTGATCTAACACTCGAGCCGGGTGACCGCATCGGCCTCCTCGGCCCCAATGGCGCCGGCAAGAGTACCTTTCTCGACATGCTTGCCGGCAGAGTCAAGGTCGACGCGGGGCAGATCAACTGGGGCGAAACCGTGCGGCTCGGTTACTACGACCAGCAGACGCGCGACCTGAAAGACTCGCAGCGCCTGATCGAGTTCGTCGAGGCGGAGGCTCCGCTGATTCAGGCGCGCGACGGCAGCCGCGTGGATGCCGCCCAGATGATGGAGTGGTTTCTCTTCCCGCGCAATATGCAGTGGGGGCGCATCGGCAGCCTCAGCGGCGGTGAACGGCGCCGCCTTTACCTCCTGCGTACTCTGATCCACCAGCCCAACGTGCTCCTGCTGGACGAGCCAACAAACGATCTGGATGTGCAGACGCTGACCGTGCTCGAAGAGTTTCTCGACGCCTTCAGCGGCTGCCTCATTGTTGCCAGCCACGACCGCTACTTCCTCGACCGCACCGTAGACTTCATCATCCCCTTCGAGGACGGACGGCTGGGCATGCGCTACCCTGCCCCCTACGCGACTTTTCGGCGGCTACACAGCCAGAACCAGCAGGACAGGCCTGTCGTCCACTCCAATGATGTCACGCCATCGGGACGGCCCGCGTCAAATGGTCAGGCGGCGCCGCGGCCGCGCCCGGCCGCGGCAGACAGAAAATTAACTTGGAAGGAAAACCAGGAGTTGGCGCGCTTGGAGTCGGAGATCGCCGGCTGGGAAGAGAAAAATGCCCGCCTGCAGCAACAGATCAACGACAGCGGCAGCGACTACCAGGCGCTGCAGACCCTATCCACAAAACTCACAGACGTCGAGTCGTCGCTGGAATCGGCCTTCGAACGCTGGGCCGAACTGTCCGAACGCAAGGAGGGCTAAAGTCTGATGTCGCACGGACTGTTCGATTACAGGACATGGTGATCAGGCAGGGCCCACTACCAATTCTCTAAGGTGCTTCAATATGCATACTCAATCTCCCAATCCTTGGCACCTGAAAGAGTTAGCGCATTTGAAACCTTTGTGCTATCCCTGAATTAGGTCTCAAGGTAGTTGTTTCCGTCTTGTTCAACGCGAGGCAATGTTGCTTTAGACAGTTTTCTTCGAGATACGAGTGTATAGCATCAATTATGGAGAGAGATTGACAACATGGCGACCGAAAGTTTCTTTGATGAGAGTAAACAGCAATCACAAGTAAAGTCAACAATAGTTGCGAAGTATTTCGACGCGTGGTCAAGGGTAATGATGGCGACTCAGAATCGATATAACCGTGGGAACAGAATAGCTTATATTGATCTGTTCGCTGGGCCAGGAAGGTACTCCGATGGAACAAATTCGACGCCCCTGTTGGTTCTTGAGAGAGCAATCCAAGATCAGAGTTTGCGTCAACGACTAGTGACTATTTTCAACGACAAAGATGAGTGTAAGACGGACTCCCTTCAGAGGGCAATCAATGAGTTGCCTGACATTGGGACGCTCAAATACTCCCCTCGAGTCTTAACCCAAGAGGTTGGAGAAAAGATCGTCAAAGGGTTTGAGGAGATGAGGTTGGTTCCTACACTTTTCTTCGTAGATCCCTGGGGATATAAAGGGCTTTCCCTTCGTCTGGTGAATTCCGTAGTCAAAGATTGGGGGTGTGACTGCATTTTCTTCTTCAACTACAATCGAATCAATATGGGTCTGCACAATGAAGCGGTTAGGGAGCATTTGAACGCTTTGTTTGAGGAAGAGAGAGCTGAGGATTTACGAGCTAGGCTCGGCCCACTTACTCCTGAGGAGCGTGAGCTGACCATTATTGAGGAACTCTGTGAAGCTATCCGGGCTTCGGGGCCAAAATATGTGCTGCCCTTCCGATTCAAAGATGCGGGTGGCAATAGGACAAAGCACCACCTGATCTTCGTAAGCAAGAGTCACAAGGGATATGAAATCATGAAGGAGATTATGGCTAAGGAGTCGTCCGACGCGCCGCAAGGAGTCGCTACTTTTGAATACAATCCGGCTAGCATTCGACAGCCCTTCTTGTTCGAATTATCACGTCCACTTGATGACTTGGGCGAAATGCTTGTTGAGGAGTTTGCTGGACAGACAATTAAGATGATTGACATCTATAGGCAGCACAACGTAAACCGTCCTTATATAAGGAAGAATTACAAAGATGTTCTACAGCGATTGGAAGACTGCGGAAAGATAACAGTGCCTAATACTACAACCGCATTTAAGGTGGTTGCAATAGGGATGGAATGACAGAGAGTTGAGAGAGGCGTCTGCAGTGACATTGACGAGCTTGATGTCGTCTGGCGCGGCGCCAGATGGACCAGGCAAGCCGTAAGGGGGGCGAACGAGGTGGCAAGGGCAAGGCGATTTCGAGCAGACGCCTGATTTCAGGCACGCTCAACTCGGCCAGAAAGGATTCAAGCCCCCCTTTTTCTGGTTGCGTCTGAGACGGAGCCAGGCGAGCCATACATGTGCCATCATCGAGAGTGTAATGTGTCGATACCAACTGGGCCAATAGCGCACCTGATAGTGGTCGAGGCCGGTTTCGCCTTTGGCCTCTTCGAAACACTGTTCAATGGTATAGCGAGTCGAGGCGACCTGGGCCAGGGTCAGCAGCGCAGTGTCAGGCGGCGCATTGGAGAGAAAGTAGGCGCATTCGTGCGGCTTGGTCAGCGAACGTCGCACCAGGAGCCAACTGTCCCGTCCCGGCATCTGGTCTTGATTTTCTACGACCCGTTGGCAGGCCCAGTCATAGATGCGAGCTCCTTTTTCCCCTGCCGCGACCTGCAGACGTTGCCAACGGCTGTCAGGCCAGGATGCGACCACCGCGGGGATCCGTACCGGTCGTGCGCTTTCATCAAGAACGCGCGCTTTGAAAGGTTTGCGACCGTTTCCCTTCCAGGCAGGGACGCCTACCTCTGGACGCACCAGCCATACGCTGTTCTGGACCCCCACAGCAAACACATACCAACGACCACTTTCGGCCACCGCATATCGCAGCGCACGCGCCTCACCGTAGACCTCGTCTGCCGTCACCCAGCGCATCGGCACACCCAGCCGCCACGCATGGCGCAACATCGCAGCCGCCAGTTCAGACTTGGTGGCAAATCCGACGTCGGCAGGCACTTTCGCTTCTTTACCGCGCTCTCTGTCCGCACACCATTCCGCAGACAGATAGAGCCGTCGGTCCAGAAAGGTATGTCCCTGCGTCGTCGCATAGGTCAGGAACACGCCCAACTGACAGTTCTCCACCTTGCCTGCCGTTCCACTATACTGACGCTGTACACCCGCCGATTTTACCCCCTTCTTGAGAAATCCCGTCTCGTCGACCACCCCGATGCCTTCCGCATCGCCGAACCCCTCTATCACAAATCGCTGCAACGCATCTCGCACCGCTTCTGCATCCCACTTCGTCTTGTACAGCAATCGTTGCGTCGCATCCGGCCTCTTGTCGCCCACCGCTTCCGCCAACTGCCAGCCATTCTTCCGTTCCACCGGCGACACCAACCCTTGCACATACTTTACCGCCTGCTGTTGTACCTCTCTACGTCCAAACAACGAGGAAAACCGACTGTGAAACGCTTCAAATTCGTCCGCCCATCTGTCCAATTCGCTCAGTTCCATAGCTCCTCCAGCTCAGCTTGCTTGCTCTCATTATCGCCGCAGGAACCCTATCTTATCAATGTGCGGTTGTAGTACTAAGCATAGAAAGAATTCGTTCGCGGATCGCCTAATTGTAGAATTTCCTAGTCGAGGGTGGGATAACAATGGGTAACAAATCGTCGATCGAGTGGACGGAGTCTACTTGGAATCCGGTCACTGGATGTACGAAGGTCAGTCCTGGTTGTCAGCACTGTTATGCTGAACGCATGGCGATACGTTTGAAAGCGATGGGTCAACCGAATTATGCGAATGGATTTACGCTCGCAATTCATGAACACGCTCTTGATTTGCCGCTTAAGTGGAGAAAACCTCAGCTCATCTTTGTGAATTCCATGAGTGATCTTTTTCACAAAGATGTACCTGAATGGTTTATAATGGAAACTTTTGACGTAATGCGTCGGGCGCATTGGCACCAATTTCAAGTGCTTACCAAACGGTCAGAGCGTCTTCTAAAAATGTCTCATTCAATAGAGTGGCCTGACAATGTCTGGATGGGGGTCAGTGTAGAGCGACAAGATTACGTTTTTCGTATTGCAGATCTTCAAGGGACCATGGCGAAGATCAAGTTCGTGTCATTCGAGCCACTACTGGGGTCGCTTCCGGAACTCGACTTGAAAGGGATTGATTGGGCCATCGTCGGCGGTGAATCGGGTCCAGGAGCTAGGCCCATGCAAAAGGAGTGGGTCTTGGGCATTCAAGGACAATGTCAGAGGGGTCAAATCCCCTTCTTTTTCAAGCAATGGGGCGGTGTCAACAAAAAGAAGTCTGGCCGAATTCTCGAAGGGCGTACGTGGGACGAACTGCCAAAAACTCAGTCTTTCTAAGAGTCGTCTATTCTTTTTTGGGCCGAACTGTCCGAGCGCCAGGAAGCCTGAGTCCCGACGCCTACTGCTGAAAACCGAGAACGAGCTGCCGTCTACTACTTGAACTGCCGGCGCAGGGCCTCGAGCGACTCTTCATCATAGAAATACTCGAAATGATGGCAGCCAAGAACATCCACCTGCAACCCGGGCCAGTTGCCGCCCCGCACAGCCCGCGCTGACGCCACCCCAACCAGCAGGTCATTCGGCCCCAGAAACTGATCCAAACTCTTATCCAGTATCCGCGTCAACTCCGTCTTGGAAAAGAGCTTGCGCCAATTCACCGGGCCGTCCATCTCGGAATTTATGCCGATCTGGATATAGTACTTCACATCCACCTCATTGCGCGGGTCATTGAGCTTCTCATACAACTCCGCGCTGGGCGCCAGATCCTGTATGCCGGTGGTCAGATTGGCGATCCCAATCACCAGAAGCTGGGCCAGGAGTTCATAGTCCATCAGCCCTGCCTGATTCAGTATAATGGTTGCCAGCCAGGGAATGAGCCGGTGCGATTCGGCCAGCGCCGTGCCCGTGTTGTGCGCGCCCACCATGAAAACACGCTCCACAAACTGGTGCCCGCTCTCCATCTCAACGCAAACGCGGGCCACCTGTGTACCCATGCTGTGGCAGAAAATGTCCAGCGGCGGGCCTGAATCAGTGCCAAAGCCGAGACGGCGCAGCTGCGCCGTCATCATCAGACCACTCTCGCGGATGCTGGTGTTGATCGTCTCATAGTCGAACGCCAACGCCAGATCATAATCATCCAACTCCGTCAGAAGTGGCAGCGCCCTCTGCACCAGCTTCTCGGTGCTGCTGCCGAATCCGTGCGTGATGAGCAGCGCCCGCCGCGCCTGCGCCACATCCTGCGGCGTCACCTTCGAGTACTCCGGAACGCCGCCCGCCTCGCAGCTGACCTGGCGCAAACCAAGATCCGGCGGCAGCTTCTGATAGAAAAGCTTGTAAAAGAGCACCCGCACCGCATGTTTCGCATCCCGGCCGGGCGGTTCCGAATCGGCCTCCTCGTCGCTGGATGCAGGGTCCTTACGCGTCGCAGCCTCAGCCATCCGCCACTCCTCCTGGAGGTAACTGATCAGCCGCCCGAACATCCCCCTCACGCCCCTGATAGGCTCTCCCTCAACCGTGCCTTCTCCTTCCGCACCTGAACGTCGTCTCTGCCAGGCGCCCGAAGAACTGGGCTCTGCAACCGCCGAATCGGGGATTGGCAAATGCGTTATCTCCACCGCCATCCGCCTTCTGTCGCCATACTGGGACAGTGTCTTAGCGTCGGTTGGATGGCCAACCATGTAGTAGTACTCACCGTCAAACGCCACCGCTACAATCCCCGCAATGTCCGGGTCATTTTCCACGCTCAACGCAATCCGCAGCGGAGAATCCGCGCTGATTGTCGAAAGCTGTTCCGCCGACGTGTCCAGTACCAGCACACCTGGCGATGCCCCCACGGCTCCGGCGTTGTGCGAGAACGAGAGCGGCTGGAAAAAGGGCGCGGCTTCCGGACTCTTCAGCCCCGGCGGCAATGAGATCGGATCATTCGCATCCCAGGCGAAGTGGCTGAGACTGCTGACAACCAACAGACCTCCCAAACCCGCTGGCTTCTCCACCGTAATATCCAGGTCCGTTCCCACATTGATCCTGTTCTGCCCTTGCAGCAGGATGCATTCTTCCTGTTTTCTCAGCGCTGTAACCGCTACCTGCTTCGTAATCCAGCGATCATGTGTATCGTCCCGCTGCACCATCAGATTGCGGACGCGGGGACCGTCGTAACGAATGCCGTTCATCAGTTCCGCCAGGGGGCCGAAGGCACGCGTCTGTTCGGACCCGTCCGGTTCGTTCAGATTCGGCATCTCCAACACGTCAAAGGATGTCGGAACGCGCGTGGCGAAGACCTTAAGGATCTCCGTTACGGATTCCGCGCCAGGGTCCTCCACGGTCGGCTCGATGTTGTTGACGAAAAACTCCTTGCCCGGCGCCACCAGCTGATAGGGCGCCCGCTCCGGATAGATGCGTCGGATGCCGAAATGGGAGGACAGCGCGAAGACCGTCACGTAAAGATTTTCGGCGCTGTTGTTCCGAATCGTGACCCAGAGTTTGCGCCCAGGCGGCAGCATCCCATCCTGGCTCAGAGGTTCGCCGTCCTTGGGCGCGGTGAAGCCGGCTCGCGAGTAGCTCTGGACATCGATGCTTAGCGCCTCTTCCATCAGCGCCATCGGCGCGGGATTTCGCAGAGTGCGTACATTATTGAAGGTCGCCAGATGATGAAGATACTCGGCAGTTTTGGCCGCGCCCGCCTGCGTGCGGGGCGGCGTGTCGTGGACGATCTGGACGCCGCTGCCGTCCTGGATGACGTAGACGTCATTTTCGACCGCAACATGAAAGCGGGTGAAACTGTCCGATTGACTCCTGCCGACCGCGTGCAGGAATGGGGAAGAGGGGGCTGTGGTCAACTCCGCCAACAGAAATGGATCCGCGCAGGTCACCTCGTACATCAGCCTCTGGTAGCCGTAGGCCGTCACCTTCGCCCTGGCAGGCAGCCCGAAATCGGTCGGACGTACACCTTTGATCAGGGCGTAAGACGAGTCGACCCGGGCTTCGAATACCTCGCCGCTGCCAAGTCCACGACCTTCCAGGGCACCGCTGCCGGCCGGGAACAGTTCCACATGGCTGCCCGGTGTGAGGCCCACCGCCGCGCCGCCGCCGATTCGAATGGTCACGTCATTCCCCGCATCCCCTGCTTCGCTGGCCCCGATGACGTTCAGATAGGAGCCGGCGTGGGGGGTCATATTACCGAAAACCGCGCGGTTTCCGGGGCCTTCCAACTGCGGGATCTGCCGGGCGTAAACACTCTGAACCTGGGTCTGCACCGCGTCGTGCACCTCTCGCCAGCTCATCTGCGGGTGCAATTCCTGCAGCTTCTGCAGCAGGTGAAAGGTCATCGCACCGTACCAGGCGCCATTGGTCGGCGAGCGGTACTCGTGGCTCATCTCCTCATCGCGGCAACCGGCTAGCAGGACGTGCTCGCTGCCCAGTTTCCCGGACCAGTGGCGGCTGGCCACCGTTCTCGTGTCGCTGGCTTCGGGCAGAACCGTGGCGGCAGGTCGGGCGCGGCGGTCGGCCGCGGTCCGCCGCACAGGGACAAGCGCACGTGTGCCCGAACCGGCGTGGCAGCAGTCCAACACAACCGTAACCAGCGCGCCTCTCTTCTCGGCCGCAGCGATGAGCGCAGCCAGTTCCTTGTCCAGAATGTCGTAGACCTGGTTGCCGTTTTCGTCCATGGTGCGGCTGTCACAGGGAACGAGCGTCTCGTCGTAACCGTCCGGTTCATTGGGATCGTCAGAGATCGACTGTGAGCCGTGCCCGCTGAAATGGAAGAAGAGTTGGTCGCCGCTGTTGGCCTGCTCGATCAACCAACGCCAGCCGTTGATGATGTTCTGGCGGGAGGGGAGCTTTTCATCGGGCTCGGCCCCGGTCGAAGTCAGCAGCTGGATGTTTTCCATCGGCACGCCCATCCGTTGCGTCAGGAATCCGTAAATCGCTCTGGCATCGTTGGCGCAACCCCCCAGATCGGAGACTACGCTGCTTCGGTAATGATTGATGCCGACAACCAGAGCAAACAACCGGGGAGACAACATTCGCAATCCTTACAGACAAGTGAAATTCGCTATCACTTCGCAAAATGAGAGCGGACCGTTTATGGGAAATAGAGCGATCATAGCACATTGGCGTCGCAATGAATAACTGGAATTTGCAAGAGAATCCCCCTCCGGCCATCGGCGAAAAGGTACACTTTTCGTACTGGATGTACGATCTGGATTCCTGTAGATTACCCGGACAGCGCGGAAATTCGCTGCGCCTGCCGGCCTCACTGGGGATTCAGGGGATGTATCAAGTCTGGGGGAAATGCCCCAAATGTCCGAGCGGAGAACTGTTTAGAGGAATGGACGCAGCGCTTGTTGGTGTCTCAATTCGTGTATGACGTATTCGAAGCACTTGTTCGGGAACGGATTCGACTCTTCTGCGCAAAACCACTTTACCAGGATACCGTTTTCGTATTCGTAGAAGGAGTGAAACTGGATCAGGATCATGATCAACCAGTTGACCTTCGCATATGGCCACATATTGACCCAAATAAGTCATAGCCAGCTTTTTGTGCATGGCTCTGTATGTCTCTACATTCTGATCCATAACCGATCGGTTCGGGTCAGTCGGGAATGGCGAAAGGGTACGGGTTATCGTTTCCAACAATACCTCCGGGATGTCGTGTTCAGTGGTCACGGCTAGTCTTTGACCTGCTCTTAAGTGTCATCCGGAACCTTCAGTACAACCCGTGTGCCAAATAAAGTCTGTGCCTGTCAAAAAGACCTTTTTCGAAGTGGGCTCTCATGTTACGCAGTCGTTGAAACAGGAGAAAGGGAGCAAGTCAGGAGGTGACACACCAGACGCAACCTCTCTGACCCGAATTCTGTCCATCCGCTGCGCTCCCGTTCGTCCTGATGCCCCAACTGCGTAACACGAGTCTGTCACCCTACCAGCGCTGCCCCCTCACTCACCCCGCGTCGACTCACCCTGCTCAAACCAAGCCGGCGGTTCGGGCAACGAAGCGGCCAGAATCTCACCAAACTCCTGTCCCTGGCCCGTCTCGACAATATCCCCCAGCGACATAAACTCCTGTTCTATCGTTCCGCGTCGCCCCTGCGCGTCTTCCAGACGCTCTGCCGAATTCTCGCCTGCGAGCGCCACCAGCAAAGCCAGGCGGCGGATAGTCGCAACATCCGCCCACCGCGTCGGCGTGTCAACAGCCACCGTCCACTCCTGCGTCTGCGGCTCGCCGCTCCCCGGATGATGCCAGCGCACCGCCAGCGTGCCCAGCGGCCCAGCCGCGTCGCCGCGCGGCTTCAACCGGTAGACCACAGTGTTCTCCTGGCCCACGTGCAACTCGGCGAAGTCCTCTTCATCATCCTCGAACGACTCATTCGCGGCCGCGCGGTTGAGATAGCCGACCAGCCGCCACTCCTCGACCGTGTTTGCGTCCCACGACACCTGTGCCCGTGCTTCATCCGCCGCCGGGCTGAAAAGCTGGGCAAACGAGTCCGCCGCCAGCAGCCCCTGCGCCTCTTCCGGCGAATAGACATACCGATACCACCCGTCGCCGTCGTTGCTCACCTGCTCCAGCAGGTCGTCATTGTAGTTCACGATGCCCACACCCACCGCCACCAGGCGGATCGGGTTGGCCTCAGCCCTCTGCCCGCCCAGAGATTCTATGATCGACTCCGCGCGCGTGTCGCCCACGTTGGCCACACCGTCGCTGATGAAGAAGACGTAATGCAGCGCGTCGGGGTCCTCCCGCCGCCCCTCCAGCGCCAGTTCATAGCCCTTGCGTAGACCGGCCTCGGCATTCGTGCTCCCGTTGGGGCGGAAGCCGCGCAGCGAACTGGCCAGTGCCGGGTCGTCAGGGGCCGCCTGCCTCACTGTGTACTCGCCCAATACGACCTGAGAAAACTGGACGAGCGAAATCCGATCATCTACCGACAGACGGTTGATCAGCGTCTCCACCAGTGTGCGCGCAGTTTCCAGCTTCTCGTCATCTGCCATTGAGCCCGAAGCATCCAGCACCACCGAGACGTGGCGTCTGGACGGCATGTCTGGAGGCGCCGCTGGGCTGAGTCCCATCAACACCAGCCAGGAGTCGGGGTCAAGCGGATCGGTCGTGACCGTCAGATCGAGATGGAACGTTTCCTCGCCTTCGGGCCGGGGATAATCCCAACGCAGCGCATTGAGCCACTCCTCAACCCTTACGTCATCCGGTTCGAGGACAAAGCCCTGCCGAGCAAGCGCGAGCGAGCGGCGCCAGGACGCATCGTCAGCGTCAAGGCCAAAAGTGGACGTGGTCTCGAGGCTGGTGGGAACCACCGGCGGCAGTTGCGCCTCCGGCTGGCGGCCGCGCCGGTTACCTCTTCCGGAATCAGGAGAGGGGCGACCCGCAACCGCGGAGCCGGAGCTCGAAGAGGCGGATTGCATCGCCACCCGGCCGCCCGTTGCCCGCTTGCTCGAACTCGGCGCCGCCGCATACTCCGCGCTCTCCGCTGGCGCCGCCGCCGCACAACCTGTCAGGATCAGCATCAACAGCCCTAAGAGCAGAATGCTGTTCGCCCTTCGCCAAAATTCAACTACTGGCACAAAAAAAGGACCTCCATTGCCTTTATATTTGGTCAGACCGCGCGCACGGTTCTCTGGCATGTCTCGGTTAGCTCTGTCGGCTCTGCGTGGCATTGTTGCCCTCCTGGTCGCTATCGTCCCTTCCGTCCATTCGCCGATTATGTCATATTGAAGGAGACGCAATCCTGGTCGTGTGCAGCACTCTAAACGGTTCCCTGGCGGCCCGACTACTGCAACAGTGGAAGTCCGCCTGCCCACTGTACGTCTCAGGGCGACAAGAGGTTTCCTGATCCTGGCAAATGTATCAAAGTTTGAATTCTGTGGGTGCAGTCGCGGCTCGCTTGCGCCGGTTTGGATAACCGACTCTGTTGCAAGCGCTTTCGAAGTGCCTGCGGCAGGAGGCGATTTCATCCACCACAAGCTTTATTACAGCCTGGGCCGCGCGGGCGCGTTCGTCTGCCCGGCCCAAAGACCTGCCTCAGTCGCCTTAAGAGGGGTAGTCGAACAGCGGATCCCAACCGTCCGGCCCATCCGGCAGCAGATCGAACAGGTGCCACACGCCGCAGTACAGATCGCCCGGGCCGAACGAGTCTTTCGATACCCGCACTATCGTACCGTCTTCCACCCTGCGGAAGACCGAGACGCCCGGCTGGTATCCCGACAAAAACTCTTCCTCATCCCACTGGAAGCCCATATCCCTGATAAACGTCGTGCCCTCCGCAGAGTACATCGGGAACCGCCATCCCCGCTTCCTCGCGAAATCCTGCTGCACGCTCGGACTGTCAGGCGACACCACCACAAACGCCGACCGGCTCTGCAAGTGGTGGCACACGCCGTTGAACTCGTCAGCCCACATCGTGCAATTCGAGCAGCCCTCCCCCATGTTGTGGATAAGGATGAGGTCATCCTTGTCGCCGAACATCTCCGAGAGTCTCACGGGGCCGTCCGTGTTTCTCAATTCGTAATCTCTTACTGGCTCGGGAGGCAGCTGGCGCCGCAGCTTTACCAGCTTCTTTCGGGCCTTGTCTAGCTCTTCCTGGGCAACCGCGATCTCCCTCTCCAGGCTTGAGTTGTTCTTAGACACCATTTCCTCCTTGCCTTGGCCCTGTGGCGATAGCACGCCTTGCAAGCGCTATACCGGCTCCTCTGTGTATTGAGAGATTCGGGCTTTCACCTCAAGCTGCTGGGGCTGCTTGAAACTGTCCTCTCTGTCAGTGGTCAATCGGGCGAACTTTCTCCCTTGAGGCACAACACGTCTATCAAAAGAGCCTACGGAATCGTTGAAAGCGTCAACTACCCTCTTCAACCGATTGCCTACTTCCTGATAGTAGCTGATGAATCTCAGCATCCGTTCGTGCAGCTCTACGCCCTCCTTAAGAATGACTTCGGCACTCTCGGCGATACGGTGCCGCTGCCACCCGTTGGCAACCGACCACAATAGCGAAATCAGCGACGCCGGCGTGGCGATAGCAACCCTCTTGCTCATTGCGTACTCAATAAGTTCAGGGCTGGCGTTCAGCGCCGCCGCCAGAAACTGATCTCCGGGGACGAACATCACGACAAAATCCAACGAGCCTTCTACTTGCCTGCCATAGTCCTTTTTCGCCAGGTCGTCTACTTGCGTTTTCAGGGCGTTGGCATGACGTTTCAGAGATGCGTCCCTCTTCCCATCATCATCCGCCTGTTGTGCCTCCATGTATGCTGCCGTCGACGCCTTGGCATCGATGATCACGGTCCGCTCTTCAGGCAGCCGCACCGTAAGGTCGGGTCTGATCTGCGAACCGCCTCCCGCGACCTGTTCTTCGAAGTCGCAGTACTCCTGCATCCCAGCCAGCTCGACGACTCGCCGCAACTGCACCTCGCCCCAATTGCCTATCTGTCTGTTGTCGGTTAACGCGCTGGACAGCTTAGTGGTCTCGGCCGCGAGGTTATCGCTCCGCTGCGCCAGCAGATCAATCTGGGGATTGAGCTTCTCATAGTTCTGCGTAAGTGGCTTGACCAGCGCTTCGAACTGCTCGTGGCGCTGCTTGAAATCTCCCCTGGCGGCCTCCAGCGTCTTGCCCAGATTCTCCTGCGCCAGATTCATAAACTGCGAATTATTAGCCTGTAACGCCTGGCTGGCCGTCGCCTGGAAACTCTCCTTCAACTGTTCCTTCGCCATCTCCAGAATCTTCTCGGCGTTGTCTGTCTGCTCCAACCGACCTTGCAGCGCAGCTCTCTCCTCCCGGTGATCCGCCTCCATTCTGGACCGGCGGCTCTTAGCGCGGGATCCCTGTATCACCCAACAGGACACGCCCCCTAGCACGCCCCCTACCAGGATACCTGCAACGACTGCAACGATTATTTCCACCTGTCGCTCCTCAACTCTACGTTTTCACAATATAAGTTCCCAAAAAAACTTTGCTCAATAACCCCTCGCGGCAGGTCATGGCCCAGGCACGCATGCACCCCAAAATCGGTGACCCACACTCAGCCACCTGCCCGCCGACCAGCCACAGCCCGCACCAGCGCCGGCAGTATCTCCCCGCTCTTCCCCTGCAGAAACAAGTCGGCAATCGAAGAGATAGGTCCCGGCTCCGGGTTGACGTCAATCACCTTAGCCCCCGCCCTTTTGGCAATCAGCGGCAACTGCGCCGCGGGATAGACCAGCCCGCTCGTGCCCACCACGAACATCAGATCGCACTCATGCGCCGCCCCTGCTGCCGTTTCCACCGCCTCCCACGGAAGGCCCTCACCAAACCAGACCACATCCGGCCGCACAAGGTCACCGCAAACGCCGCAGGCGGGAGGAGAGTCTGCCCGTCGCTGCACTTCTGTCAGATTGTGTGGCGCCGAGCACGATACACAGCGAAAACTGAGCAGGCTGCCATGCAAATGTACAACGTTCGCGCTGCCCGCCTGCTCGTGCAGATCATCCACATTCTGCGTTACCAGCACGAACCGTTGGCATAGTCCAGCAAGTTCCGCCAGCGCAGTATGCCCGGGGTTGGGCGCGGCCGTCTCCAACTGATCCAGCCGCCCCATGTACCAGCGCCAGACCAGCCCAGGATCCCTTTCGAAGCCCTCGGGCGACGCCAACTCTTCAGCGTCGAAACGGCTCCACAAGCCGGTCTGGGCGTCGCGAAAGGTCGGCACCCCCGACTCCGCGCTCACCCCGGCCCCCGTCAAACAGACAACCGAAGAGGCCGCGGAGAGATACTGCGCAGCTTGCGCCGCAATCTGTTCAATTGTATCCATGAGGGTATACCCGGGGATCACTACCAGTAATGTCTCCTGGCCGCTGCGCTGTCCGTTTCATGCGCCGAAGCGTTTCAGTCGGCCCGCGTGCGCCATCGCCTGTGGGATCAGCGTCGTCGCGTGGCAGAGCCCCAACTGACCCCCCGCGCAGGCCCGTTCACCGAAGCCCCGCGCCGCGTCCGGCATCGCCTGCGGGCTCCACAGCAGCGTCGGCACCGGATGCCAACTGTGACTGCGCAGCACCGCCGGCGTACTGTGATCCCCGGTCACGATCAGCGCGCCCGGCCCCAGCGCCAGAATACGCGGAATCTCAGCGTCCACCGCCTCAATTTCGTGGACCTTGGCATCGAAATCGCCGTCTTCACCGTAGCTGTCCGTCTTCTTGACGTGAATAAAAAAGAAGTCGAACTCATCCCACGCGCCGACGAGCGCGTCGATCTCATGCCGCGGGCGGTCCCCGTCGAACCCGATCGCCTCCATCCCCACCAGACTGGCGACACCCCGGTACATCGGATAGACCGCGATCGCCCCCGCCCGCATCCCGTAGATGTCAGTGAAGAGCGGCAGCCCGGGGTGCTGGGCCAGCCCGCGCAGATTCAGGCTATTGGCCCGCGGTTCACTGGCCAACGCGTCACGAGCGTGCGCCGCCCAGCGGTTGACCAGGTCGGCTGTGCGCGCGCCTTCGCTGCTCCCGCTCTCGTCTCGCACCGGCAACGGCCTCTTGCCCACCGCCAGCGGATCCGTGTCCGTCAGCGTGCCGCCCAGCCCCTTGCCCCGCAACACGAAAACGAAGCGATGCTCCTGCACTGGCTCAACGAACACCTCACAGTCCTCAAACATCCCCGCGCTGGCCTCACGCAGCTTGGCAGTCAGCCGGATACACTCCTCCGTTGAGATGCGCCCCGCCCGCCGGTCCGTGATCAGGCCGTCGCCATCGACCGTGGCGAAATTGCCGCGCGCCGCCACATCATTGTCCTCTAATGGAAATCCGATGCCCAGTGACTCCAATACACCCCGTCCGATCATGTAACGCACAGGATCGTAACCGAACAAGCTCAGATGTGCCGGGCCGCTCCCCGGTTCGATGCCTGCGCGGATCGGGATGCTCAGCCCCAGTGAGCCTTCCGCGGCTAGCCGGTCCAGATTGGGTGTGTGGGCCGTCTCCAGTTCGGTCTTGCCGCCCGGTGTTGCCGGCAGCCCGCCCAGGCCGTCCATCACCAATAAAACGATCTTGCCGCCGTCCTGGTGCAAATCAAGCATCAGGTCAAACTCGGTAAATGGAGACGTCATCGTCTGACTCCTTCTGGTATAGGCGTGAATAGCGTCGAACAAGAGCAGGCGGGCGGACCGAGAGGAAGCGCTGCGGAGGTGGCTGTTTTTCTCGAACTTCTCACTCCTCTTTCACTCATTCCTCCAGTCAGGCCTCGTAAAGATAGCAAGCCACGGCATGGTCGTCTTCAACCGAGATCAGCGGCGGCTGTTTTTCCAGGCACATGTCCATCCGGTGCGGGCAGCGCTGGTAGAATCGGCAGCCGCTCGGCGTCCCCTCCGCCCCTTGCATTCGCATCGACTCCTCTGCCGGCAACCTGATATCCATTTCCCACTTGATTTTCGGGTCCGGCACCGGGATCGAGTTGATCAACTCCTGCACGTAGGGGTGCTGCGGGTTTTCGATGATCTGGCCCGTATCCCCCGTCTCGGCGGTGATGCCCTGGAACAGGACGATCATATTGTCGCCAATCTGGTATGCGGTCGACAGATCATGAGTGATATACAGGAAGGAGATGCCGTGCTCGTCCCGCAAGCGCAGCATGATATCCAGGATCATCGCCCGCAGCGAAGCGTCCACCGCCGAGACCGGCTCATCGGCCACGATCAGACGCGGCCGCAGCAGGTAAGCGCGCGCCACCATTATCCGCTGGCGCTGTCCCCCGCTGAGCTGGTGCGGATATTTCTCCAGGATCTCGTCGCCGCGCAATCCGACTACATTAAGCGCATCCTCGATCAGTTCACGTCTCTCAGCCTTGTCGCGGGCCAAGGGGAAATGACGCATGACCAGGTTGAACGTGTGCTGAATGCGGAAGAATGGGTTGAATACCTCATACGGATCCTGAAAGATGGCCTGGACCTCTTGGCGGTAGGTCAGGCGCTGCTTGCGATCCAGCTGCGAGACGTCAACGCCCTTGTAGAGAATCTGCCCCCGCGTCGGCGCGATAAAGCCCAGCACGAGATTGGCGAGAGTCGTCTTACCGCTGCCGCTCTCACCCGCAATCGTCGTGATCTGCGCCGGAGACTCATGCAGGTCGAGGCTGAAAGAGTCCAGCGCCACCAACGGCGGCTGCGAACTCAGAAAGCCGCCGCCAAACTCCATCGTGGCGTCCCTGATCTGCAGAATCGGTTCCGCTCTTGCTGTCTCGGTCATGCCTCTTCCAGCTCGATCAGGGAATGGCGATCCGGCTCGTACAGCCAGCAGGCCGCGAGGTGGTCGTCGTCTCTTTCCACCAGCTCCGGCCGGCGCTCGCGGCAGATCTGCTCCACATGCTTGCAGCGGAACTGGAAAATACAGCCGGGTGGCGGGTCGCGTAGGTCGTGCGTCAACCCCTCGGTCACGTTCAGCGGCTTGCGCTCCTTAATCGATGGGATCGATTCAATCAGCAGCTGCGTGTATGGGTGCAGCGGCTCCGCAAACGCCGATTCCACCGGCGCCACCTCGACCAGGTTGCCGGCATACATGACCGCGATGCGATCCACAAGCTGCGCCTGCAAGCCCATGTCGTGGCCGATCATCACCATCGAGACGCCCAGCCGTTCCTTTACCTCCAGTAGTGTCTGCGCCACCACCCGCTGCACCACCACGTCCAGCGCACTGGTCGGCTCGTCGGCGATGATTACCTGCGGGTTGAGCGCAATCGCCATCGCAATGCAGACTCTCTGCTTCATACCGCCGCTTAACTCGTGCGGGTACATATTGATGACCCGCTCCGGCAGCCCGACATCGTTCAGCAGGCCGAGGATACGCTGCTCAAGTTCCACGCGGCCGATGCTTTCATGGGCCTGGATCGCGTCGGCCATCTGCTCGCGGATCGGCGTCACCGGGTTGAGCGAGTTCATCGCGCCCTGCGGCACCAGGGCCAGATCGCGCCAGCGCACCTGGCGCAACGCCTTGCCGGAAAGACTGACCAGATCCTGATCTTCGATTCGGATCTCCCCCTGCACGATGCGGCCCGGCGGCTGCACGACCTGCAAAATGGCCATCGCCACCGTCGTTTTGCCGCAACCCGATTCACCCACCAGCCCCAGAATTTCGCCCTTGCGCAATTTAAAGTTCACCCCGTTCGCGGCGATGACCTCCCCGCGCGGCGTGAAATAATGGACATGCAGATCGTCCACTTCAAGCGCAGCATCCTCCTCAACGCCAACCCCGTAATCTACCTGCCCAACAGGCGGCAGCTCCCCCGCCGCCGTCCGTTCGCGTCGCGACGAACTGAACTGCCGAATGCGCGGATTGGCAATCTCATCCAGCCCGATCGTCATCAGAAAGAAGCCGACGAAAATGACCATCAGGATAATAATCGGCGGCAGCCACCACCACACCATGCCGCGCACCAGCGCGGCATTGGTCGTAGCCTGGTTGATGATCAGCCCCAACGATGGCACTCGCGTCGGGCCAAGCCCGAGCACCTCAAGCCCCGTCGCCCCCAGTATCGCCGCCGAAATGCCGCCGGTCAGGCTGGCCGCCAGCCACGGCAGCATATTGGGCAGCATCTCCACGAACATGATCTCCAACGCCGGCGCGCCCGAAAGATGCGCCATCCGCACATAGCTGCGCTCGCGCAATGTAAGTATCTGCGAGCGCACCAGGCGCGTCGGCCCTGGCCAGGCAAATAGCGCCAGGATCAGCGCCATCGCCGTCGTGTCGGTCATCTGTACGTAGGAGGCGAGCACTACCAGAACGACCAGCGCAGGGATCGTAATTGCCGAGTCGCTGATCGTGCGGATGACATGGTCCCACCATCCGCCCACGTAGCCGGCGACCGAGCCAAGCATCATGCCTATGCCCATGCCGATAATCGCGGCCAGAAAGCCGACCTTTAGCGATGAGGGCGTCGCCAGGATCAACTGGGCCAGCATATCGCGCCCGTTGCTTTCCGTGCCGAGCGGATGTTCGGGCAGACCGCCTTCGTTCCAAACCGGCGGCTTGTTCAGCGGCCCCGAACCTGTGTAGGCCAGGTCCGTGTCCCAGAAAAGGGGGCCGAGCAGGCCGAACAGAAGAATCAGCAGGACAATGCCGGCGCCAAGCAAGAACTTGAAGTTCAGCCACGGAGAGTCCCACGTATTCAGTCCCAAGCCGCGCGCCGGGGAGGTCGTTTCAGCGCTGGTTCGTTGTCCGACAGCCAATGGTATCTTCTTGTTCTTGCCTTAGCGCATGTTCCTTTTGTAGGTAATGCGCGGGTCGATAAAGGGGTAAAGCAGGTCAAGCAGGAATACGCTCGTCGCCGTCACAAGGATAATCAGGTTGGCGATCGCCTGCGTGACTGTATAGTCCTGCGAGATGATCGATTGGTAAAGCGTGTAGCCGGTGCCCGGGTAGGCGAAGATGAATTCAACCAGGATCGAACCACTGATCAACCCGCCTAGGCCCAGCGCCAACGCGGTCAGTGCCGGCAGAATCGCGTTGCGCACGCCGTAACGGAAAAAAATGCGCGCCGGCGACAGCCCCTTGACCTGGGCTAGCAAAAAATAGTCCTCGTTGTTGACGCTGATCATCAGCCCCCGCATGCCCAACGCCCAGCCGCCCATCGAGGTCAGCACTATCGACACCACCGGCAGAATGGCATGGCTGAGCACATTCTTGATGAAAGGAAGATTCCATCCGGGATCGACTCTGCGCGAGTAGGCCCCCGTTGCCGGCAGCCAGTCCAGTTCAAATGCCACCAGATAGATCAGCATGATGCCGAACATGAAGTAAGGGATCGCAGTGAAGGTCAAGGTGCTGGGCAGGACCATCTGCAACCATCGCGGCGTGCGCCGCCAGCCCATCAGCGAGCCGATGGTCACGCCGATCGAAAAGGAGAGCACGGTCGACACGGTCAAAAGAGCCAGCGACCAGGGCAAAGCTTTCCTGACCATCGACCATGCTTCAGTTGGGAAGTGCGACAGCGAATATCCAAAATTTAGCCGGAACACGTTGCCCCAATAACGGAAATACTGTACATGAATCGGGGCATCCAGCCCGAAACGGGCCTTCCAGCTGGCGATCAATTCGTCGGCGTTCTCTATGTAGCCTGAATCCAGCGAAAGGCGGCCTACCATCTCGCTGACCGGGTCGCCCGGCGCCAGACGCGGGATCACGAAGATCAGCGTAGTGCCCAACCAGATGGTCAGGAGATACATCAGAAAACGCTGCAGGACGTACTCTTTGGTCAGCCCGCGCATGGGTAAGACTTCAGTGTTCAGTGACTAGCAGCTAGTGATGTTACAGGTCACTGGCCACTAGCCACTGAAGTTGGTTTACTGACTGGTCGATGTAATCTCCGGCAGAATGCCTACGAAGCTGGGGCACCAGATCACCGGCCGCTGGTAGTAGTTGTCGATCGTCGGCCAGTTCGTCCAATAGGTGGTGTTGAAGGGCACCAGTTTCTTGGACTGGGCTGTCGGGATGGCTGGGATCTCGTCGTAGTAGATCTCCAGCGCGCGTGCCGTAAGCTCAAACAACAGTGGATCGTCCCAACCCAACTCGCTGATCTGGTCTACAAGCTCACTGAACTCGGCATTATACCAGCGGAAGCGGTTGGACTGGGGCAGCTGGTGGCGTTCGCCTTGGGGGGGCACTTCATCGGCGCGTAGTGTGCGCAGCGTATTCCACGGCTCCACGATCGAGCCGCAGGTCTGCCAGCCGCTCTGCGTCTCGTAGTTGCCTGTGTCCAGGTATTCGACCCAGGTGCCGCCAATCAGGTTTACTTTGACGGCATTAATGCCGAAGCGCTGCAGCTGCTCGGCGAAGACGTCGGCAACGCGTTCCAGTTCGCTGATGCCCTCGTAGACCTGGATCTCAAGGCTCAGTTCTTCGCCGTCAAGCTCCCAGTAGTCACCTGACTTTTCGTAGCCCTTGGAGATCAGGATCTCCTCGGCCGCGGCCACGTTGGGCTGGGTGAACTTGGCGATCGTCTCAGCCGGTACCAGGTCGGCGAACTTCTGCATCGAAGGGTAGAGCGGGAACGGATACGGGCCCATGATCGAAGTGCCCTCATAGGCAATATCGATGATCTGCTGGCGGTCCATCACGTAGTTGAGCACCCACCGCATGTCCTTGTCGTTCCAAGGCTCGATCGAGTTGTTGACCGTGAGGCTGCGTGCGCACGGATCGGGCCACACAAACGGCATCTCATCCTGGAATGCAATCCAGTTGGGATTCTGCGCCACCAATGCCTGGAAGGACCCGAAAGTGATGTCGTGCAAACCGTCATAGTCGTCCTCGATCGCGGTCGCCAACCGGACCTCTTCCGTGCCGGTGTATGACATCACCAGTTTCTTCGGCTCAGGCAGCTTCTTCAGGCCGATTTCGGCAGCCCACCAGTTGTCGTTGCGGACCCAGATCGTTTCATTCTCAGTGACCTTGGCCAGCTTGTAGGGGCCGGTACCCATCGGCAATCCCATCTCCAAATCAAAAATTCTTGAAAGTGGCCGGGTCTTCGACATTTTCCCAGATATGTTTGGGGACAAAATAGTCGACGCCGCAAATGTTATCCGAAAAACGCTCCAGCTTGAAACGCACATTCGGTTTCTTGAGGTTGTAGATAACCGTCAGATCATCCACCTTTTCGACCGTCTCGATCCATTCCTGATAGGCAAAGTGCTGGCCCAGCGCCTCGTTGCCCATCTGCAATTCGGTCGAAAAGACGATATCGTCGGCCGTGAACGGCGTTCCGTCTTGCCAGGTGATGCCGGCGCGCAGTTTGAGCGTCCAGACGGAGTGATCCTCGTTAGGGGTCAGGGACTCGGCCAACCAGTTTTCGATTTCGCCGCTGCCATAGTTCAGCAGCGTCAGCACATCCGAAAACTCCGTATAGCCCCACCCGACGGCACTGCCGCGCACATAGGGGTTCCAGTTATCACTACCCTGCAGCGGGCTGGTCCGGTCCAGGACGACCGTCTCCGCACGCGAAGCATTGAGATAGTCTTCCGTTGTA
Source organism: Caldilineaceae bacterium (assembly GCA_963662575.1). Classification (GTDB taxonomy): domain Bacteria; phylum Chloroflexota; class Anaerolineae; order Caldilineales; family Caldilineaceae; genus Bin5. The sequence continues at coordinate 466,557 of OY759723.1, read as the reverse complement.
CCCATCTCCTCCGTCTGGCTTTCGCTGTCTGCGGCCGGCGCCTCCGCAGCCGCCGGCGCTTCCGGCGCTCCGCCGCACGCTGCCAATAGGACAGCAAATAGTGCCAGGAGTAACGTCAATCGAAAAAGCAGTTTCATGCTTCGCTCCTTGTCTGGACTGTGTATTTTGAATTGGAGGAAGAACTGTGGAATCCACCAGCCTGCCGCCAGCGCTGACAATCAACGTTCGGCTGTCTCTACCGTTCATTGGCGCCGGGGCGCTGGTCACTGCACTGCCAGAGGCTCTGCTTGCAATCCGGGACTGATGCAAAGGATCGCTGTTGAAGAGGGGAACTGTGAGAAATGGGAGGAGAGAAGTGAGAAAGCCGAATTGGTTCTCACTCCTCTCTTCCTGACATTAGCCAGCCAAACTCAGCTCCGTCTTAGGATCGAAGATATGCGCGTTGTTCATATTGACAGCCAGTTCGATGTCATCACCGGTCGAAACCCGGACACGGGGGTCGACACGGGAAATGAACTGCTTGCTGTCCGCCGACATGCAGTAGAGGAAGATCTCGTTGCCCATCAGCTCGGTTACATCCACCGTCGCCGCCATATCGGATTCAAGAATCTGCGGCGGTGCAAACTCTTTGGAGTGGATGTCCTCTGGGCGGATGCCGAAAATCACCTCTTTGCCAATATGCTCTCGCCACTCTGCCGCCTTCTCCGCGGGCACATCCAGCCGGAAGCCGCCCGCGTTGATCTCCATCTGGCCGTCGCTCTCTACTAGAGTAGAGTCGAAGAAGTTCATGCTCGGGCTGCCGATGAAGCCAGCGACGAAGATATTGGACGGGTGGTCGTACAGGTTCTGCGGCGTGTCGACCTGCTGCAGAACGCCGTCCTTCATAACCGCGATACGGGAGGCCATCGTCATCGCCTCCACCTGGTCGTGCGTCACATAGATAAACGTGGTCGCCAGGCGCTGATGCAGCTTGGAAATCTCTGCACGCGTCTGGACGCGCAACTTGGCGTCAAGGTTCGACAGCGGCTCATCAAAGAGGAACACCGCTGGCTCGCGCACAATCGCCCGACCCACCGCCACACGCTGCCGCTGACCACCTGAAAGCTGCTTCGGCTTCCGGTCAAGCAGATGCTCGATGCCCAGAATGCCGCCGGCCTCTTCCACACGCCGCTGAATCTCGTCCTTGGGCGTCTTGCGCAGCTTAAGACCGAACGCCATGTTGTCATACACGCTCATGTGCGGGTAGAGAGCATAGCTCTGGAACACCATTGCGATGTCCCGGTCCTTCGGCGGTACGTCGTTGACGATGCGATCGCCGATCAGGATCTGACCTTCCGTGATCTCCTCCAGGCCGGCCAGAAGGCGCAGACTGGTCGTCTTGCCGCAGCCGGAAGGACCAACGAAGACCAGGAACTCCTTGTCCTCGACGTGAATCGTCAAGTCATTGACGGCCACGACGTCGCCGAAGCGCTTGTAGACATGTTCGTAGGTTACACTTGCCATTTTGTTACCTTGCTCCTTTGGTGAAGATTGGGCTCACCTGATTCATTGGCATCGAATGTCGGCGAGCCTGGTGCGCTCTCTTCTTTGCGGCAGAACTGTTCGGTCGCGCAGGCGGAGGCGAGCAGAACCTCCTTTCCACCTGGCGGGACTCGTTGCCAAAACCGTCCGCAAAGGGAAAGCGTGACAATGGTTGCTGCGCTGCATTGCAGCGCGGGTCAAAAAAGACTAAAAGGCGATGCCACCACAACATGACGGAAGCAGAGCGCTGCGGCACGCGACACGTACATCCAATAGAGCGGATAGGAGCTTACAGCGGCTTGTTCGCCAGGCAGCGGGTAAGCAGCCGCAACTCGAAAAAATTGATCGGTGGACGGGCGCAGTATAGCACGCCCCAAATGCCCAGGCAAATCACAAGAATCGGCCTAAGTCCCAGCCGAATTCAAGTCACGTCCATACCGACCAGCCTCACCCTGAGACCCCGCCGACAAGCCGCCCCTGGCACCTTCCTCGCGCCTTCCCCTCCCACTAACCACTGACCACCGACCACTGCAATTCTGGGCGGTCGGGCCTTCGGCCCTCCCTTGTGCAGGGGCTGCGCCCCCGCAACGCCCCGCCCTGGCTAGCCACCGTGTTCACTCTTTTCCAGCAATGCGTCTAGCCAACAGTGTCTGCTCCCCCCTTGCCGTCTCAAGCCACCGACCACTCACCACCGCAATTCAGGACGCCCGCAGCCAGAAACGCACCGTTCCACTCCTGATTCTCCTGGTCAACGACTATGACCTACGTCAACCCCAAAGGATCTACCCATCGGCCCTTCCTAGACCAAAAAGGTGTTCTCCATGGCCCTTCGTGGACAAAGGGGTGTAGCCGTTGCAGTTGCCGTTCTTCGCGGTCCTTCGCGGCCCTTCGTGGACAAAAAGAAGTTGCAGTTGCCGTTCTCCGCGGCCCTTCGTAGCCCTTCGTGACCTTCGCAGACAAAAACACAGAATCGGCCAGAAATCTTGCTCTTTACCCCATCACTGTGGTACTTTCTGCTCAATGGCCGCATCGAACCAACCCACTAAAGTCGTGGCGCCTGCCGTGCCATTGCATGGTCTTTCCGGCGACCCGTTGCCACAAACCCGCGGCACTGACCGAGACAATATCCGAATACCCAATCTCGGCGCGATGATGGGCGCACAGACCGACGCCGATCCAGAAGTTGATACTGCGATCGACACAGCCAGAGAAGAGCCCTGGACCATCCTTGTCCATAACGACGACGTCACCCCCTACGACTTCGTAATTGACACGCTGGGTAACATCTTCAGCCTCTCCTCCGAAATCGCCGAAACGATTACCTGGGAGGCACATTCGAAAGGAGTGGCCCCCGTCTGCTCCCGTCCCCAATCCGAGGCCAAACGGCTGATCAGCGATGCCCACGCCCTGGCCCGCGCCGCTGGCTACCCACTTACATTCTCAATGGAACCAAAATCGTGACAGCCCACGACCACGACCCGCTCGCCCCCCACGCGCACGAGCCCAATCCTCTGCCGCCGTCGCCCGATGCGGATCTTACCGTGCACCTGCCGGACGGCGTTTCGCACCATATCGACCCGGCTTGGTTGCGCGGCCAGGATCTTGGCCGGTCCGATCCTCTCCCCGCCCATCTGGCGAAGGCGAAACAAGTAACAGTGCCGAACTGCTACATCGTCTCCACCGGACACGGTACGACCGGACCGTTTTCCTTCACCGGCGTACGCTTGCTCGATCTGATCGACCTCCTCTGGCCCGGCGACTGGACCCAGGTGGAAGTAGTCAGCGCCGATGGCTTCGGCACGCGCGCGCGGCGGACCGAGTTGACCGCGCCCACATTACGGCCAGTCCTTCTCGCCCATACGCTCGACGGCCAACCGCTCTCGCGCGCCGACGGCCTCGTTCGCCTCATAGTTCCCAGCGAAACCGACGACGCCCTGCGCCAGGTCAAATGGGTGGCGCACATGCGCATCATTTCGGACAAATAACAGTTTCCAGTCGCCCCCTGGCGATCATTTCAGGCCGATGGCCCCAGAGCGCTCGCAGTTGCTCCCAAGTTCAGGAACGCCCACTATGCCCACTGCCCTGGTTGGAATCGATGTCGGCGGAACATTCACCGATTTTGTACTGCTGCAAGATGGCCGCCTGCGCGTGCACAAGGAAGCGACCACGCCCGCAGACCAGAGCCGGGCCATCCTTTCTGGACTAGCCCACTTGGGTATCTCACCGTCCCTTGAGGGCGCCGCCAGCAATGCCGAAATTGTCCATGGCACCACCATCGCTACCAACGCACTGCTCGAGCGCCGCGGCGCTCGAACCGCCCTCCTGACCACCGCCGGTTTCGTCGACGTCATCGAAATCGGCCGCCAGAACCGGCCTCATCTCTACGACCTGTACCAGGTCCGCCCCGATCCATTGACACCCCCTGACCTGCGATTCGAGGCCCTCGAAAGGCTGGATACCGAGGGCAATGTCCTTACGCCCCTCGACGAGGCCGCGCTCTCGCGCACCGCGCAGCAGATTGCCGCGACCGCAGCGGAGAGCCTGGCAATCTGCTTCCTCTACAGCTTCCGCAATCCCCACCATGAACAACGTGCCGCCGAAATCCTGCGCCGCTCCTTCCCCCGCCTCCCCATTTCTCTCAGCAGCGACATTCTTCCCGAATATCGAGAGTATGAGCGCACCGCCACAACCGTGATCAACGCCTACCTTCTCCCTCTGGTGGGACACTACCTGCAGCGCCTAACCGGCGAACTGGGGGACCTTCCCATCCGGGTCATGCAGTCCGGCGGCGGCGCCATCGGGGCCGCCCAGGCCGCCGCCGAACCCGCCCGCCTCGTTCTTAGTGGCCCTGCCGGAGGAGTGGTCGGCGCCTTCCGTATCGCCCAACTGGCACATGAATCCCCGCAAAACGGGGAAGAACAAGGGCAAAAGGAGTCCCTGCCCACCCAATGTAGGATCATCACCTTCGACATGGGCGGAACAAGCACCGACGTTGCTCTCTGCCCCGGTACCGTGCCCCGCACCGCCGAAAGCGAAGTCGCCGGACTTCCTCTGAGACTGCCCATCATCGACATCCATACCGTCGGCGCCGGCGGCGGCAGCCTCGCCCGCGTTGACGCCGGCGGCGGCCTGCGCGTCGGGCCGGAGAGTGCCGGCGCCGTACCGGGCCCTGTCTGCTACGCACGCGGCGGCGATCAGCCTACTGTCACCGACGCCAATCTTGTGCTCGGTCGCCTGGATGCTGGACAGTTCCTGGGAGGCAGCGGCGCGATGGAGCTGAACGTCGCCGCCTCCGAAGAGGCGCTGACAGAGCTGGGCGGGCGCCTCGGCGGTCTGTCCCTGCATGAAGCCGCGCTCGGCGTCGTGCGCGTCGCCAACGCTCGCATGGAGCGAGCCCTCCGACGTGTCTCCGTCGAGCGAGGGCACGATCCGCGCGACTTTACCCTCGTTCCCTTCGGCGGCGCCGGCCCACTCCACGCCTGCGACCTGGCAGAGTCCCTGGGTATCCCCCGTATCCTCCTGCCCCCCAGCCCTGGCGTCCTCAGCGCCCTCGGCCTGCTGATTGCCGATGTCGTCCATGAATCCTCCCAGGCCCTGCTCGTCGACGCAGAACAGCTCGCCGCCCAACCGAATGCCCTCCAGGAAATGCTCGCAGCCCTCGAAAAGCGCGTGTGCACAGTGCTGGCCGCCGAAGGAATCGACGATCCCGCCTTGGAATCGTCTCTCGACTTACGCTACCAGGGTCAGAGCTATGAACTTACAGTACCTCTGGCAATGTCCGCGCCAGGAAACGCACCAACCGAACCCAACGTAACCGCCGCGTCAATACGGGAGTCAACCGAGGCCTTTCACCAGGCCCACGCCGCCCGCTACGGCTACGCCATGCGTTCGGAAACTGTCGAAATCGTCACCGTTCGCCTGCGGGGAACCGGGCCCGGCGCCGATCTGCATCTGCCGCAGGAACAACTCGGCCCACCCAACCCGGAAGCAGCGCATGTGGCAACCAAGCCGGTCTGGTTCGGTTCGGATGGCCCCCACATCACCGCCTGCTACGATCGTATCCGCCTTCACCCCGGCCACCGTTTCGACGGCCCCGCCGTCGTCTTCCAGTTCGACACCACCACCGTGGTGGCCCCGGGTTGGTCGGCTAGCGTTGACGAGCGCCACAATCTCCTGCTTGCGCGCGCCGGCAGTTAAAGCTGGTCATGCGGCTCGGCTGTGTTATGATACGTTCTGAATTTCCAGTGGGCTCTTCCAGCCCATGAGAAACCAGAAACTAGGATACAAGAAAAAGATTCCTCTCGGAGTTTTACGATGGTGACACTTTCTTCCCAGCAACGTCTTCTGCTCTTTTTGCTGCCTTTGGTTGTGGCCGCCCTTCTGCTGTGGATCCCAATACGTAATGCGCTCGAGGTCGGCCCGCCCGAAGCCGAGACCTTCACCGCCGACGTGCCGGAGGGCAATCACTGGGTCGCCTTCACCGTGCCCGAGGATGACATTTACGCCACCAACGGCGCGACGCTCTCCTTGCACCTTGAATTCGAAACTCTGGAAGAGCAAGTCGACGCAGCCAACCGCACAGTCCTCTTCGATCTGGAGGACAACGAGAGCGTGCACGAGATGACCGTTCTCTGGCCCGATGGCCGCCAACAGAACTTCACCAACGTGGCGATCGATGAAAGGCACGAGCTGGTCTACCCTAAGACAATTAACGACGCCATCGCAATGCAGTGGGCCTTGCGCGGCGCCTTCTTCCGCTTCTGGGTCTGGACCGCTGTCGCCGCTCTGCTCGTTCTCTTCGGCCTGCGCGTGCTCTCCTGGGCCCAAACCCAGGAATCCCACGCCTGAATTCCAGTGCCCGGCCACTGACCACCGGCCACTGCCTTCTCATGGCTCCCGATCCCATCACACTCGAGCTATACCGCCATCGCTTCAGCGGCATTTCCGAGGAAATGGGAATCACCCTGCAGCGCACCAGCTATTCGCCCAACATAAAAGAGCGCCTCGACTTTTCCTGCGCGCTCTTTGACGCCTCCGGAGGGCTGGTGGCCCAGGCCGCACACATACCCGCGCACCTCGGCGCAATGCCCGACAGCGTCGCCGCCGCGCTCGCCGTCTTCGACCAATGGCAACCGGGCGATGTCGTCATCCTCAACGATCCCTACTTCGGCGGGTCCCACCTTCCTGACATTACCCTCGTCTCCCCTGTCTTCCTCCCACCATCGCATGGCGAAAACCGAGCAGAGAGTGATATCTCCCGCTCCTCGCAGCCGCAAGATCCCCAATTCTTCGCCGCCAGCCGCGCCCACCACGCCGACGTCGGCGGCATGTCACCCGGCTCCCTGCCTCTCTCCACCGAGCTCTACCAGGAGGGAATAATCATCCCGCCGATAAAGCTCTACGTGGCTGGCGATCTACAGGAAGCCGTGCTTGAACTGATCCTGCGCAATGTGCGCACCCCCGACGAACGCCGAGGCGATCTCGCCGCGCAGCGGGCGGCCCACGCGGTCGGCGACCGCCGCCTCCACGAACTGGCGGCCCGTCATGGCAACGACGAGTTGCTGACCTATGCCGGCTATCTACAGGAATACAGCGAGCGCCTGACCCGCGCTGCCATTCGCAGCTGGCCCCAGGGCAGCTTCACATTCGAGGATCCGATCGAGTCGGTCGTGGACGGGCACACAACGCCCGCGCCTATCCGCGTAACTGCCACCATCGATGGCGACACGGTCACCCTGGACTTCAGCGGCACCTGCCCCACCATTCACGGCTCCCTCAACGCCCCCCTCAGCGTAACCAGGTCGGCCTGCTATTACGTCGTGCGCTGCCTGGTGGGTGAAGACGTACCGGTCAACGCCGGCTGTTTCGCGCCTGTGCAGGTAAACGCGCCGCCCGGCTGCCTTGTGAACGCCCGCCCGCCCGCAGCCGTAGCCGGCGGCAACGTCGAGACCTCCCAGCGTATCACCGATGCGGTGCTGGGCGCGCTCGCACAGGCTCTGCCCGACCGCATCGCCGCGGCCGGCCAGGGCACGATGAATAATTGTACAATGGGCGGAGAAAACGCCGACGGCTCGCCTTGGACCTATTACGAGACGCTCGGCGGAGGAATGGGCGCACACCCGCTGGGGGACGGCTTCAGCGGCGCGCACGTCCACATGAGCAACACCCTCAACACGCCGGTCGAGGCCCTTGAACTGGCCTACCCGTTGCGCCTCACCCGCTATCACCTGCGGCGGAACAGCGGCGGCGCCGGCAAGCATCGCGGCGGCGAAGGCATCGTGCGCGAGTACGAAATCTTGCGGCCGACCACCGCCACCATCCTCAGCGAACGTCGCGCCATCGCCCCCTGGGGTCTGGCCGGCGGCTCCCCTGCCTCGCCGGGCCGCAATCTCCTGATAGACACTGACGGGACCGAGGAAGAACTCTCCTCCAAAGTCACCCGCCGCCTTCAGCCCGGCCAGCGCCTGCGCATCGAGACGCCCGGCGGCGGCGGCTGGGGAGCATCTTCCTCCTGAGCGGCGCGCTTTTCTAGCGTTCCAACTTCCACGCCACCACCAAACTCACCAGACTGATCGCTGCAACACCCCCGAATACCAACTGGTAGGCCTCTGCCGGCCCCGGCGCGAACAGTAGTGACTGCTGCAGCGCCACCCCTGCAATCGTCGCGCCGACGACGCCGCCGCCAAATCGTGCCGTACTGTATAACCCGGCCGCAGACCCGCTTTCTTCCACGGGGATCTCCTCCATCGCCGCGCGGTGAAGCGCAGCCATCGCCAGCCCTCCGCCCAACGACTGCGTCAGCATCAGCGCCGCCGCGCCCAGCAGCGGCAAGGGGAACAAGGCCAGCCCGGCCAGCGCACTGATCATGACCGCGAAACTGCCTCCCACAAGCCAGCGGCAGTGCACCCGGTCCGACAACTGACCCCCCAATTGGGTCGTAGCAAAGATCGCGCCGGAAAAGATCGTCGTGAAAATGCCCAGTTCTATCGCATCCAACCCGTATACATCGGTCAGAAAGAGTACGTTCAGAAACATGGCTGTGTGCATGATCACCATACGGCAGCCAGCCGCCAGCGAGGCAACCCCGAAATTCTTGCGCCGGTAAAGAGAGAAATTGACAAGTGGTCGGGGTATCCGGCCCTCGCGCCGCCAGAACAGCAGCCCGAGACCGACCGCCGCCGCCAGCAACCGCCAATCGCGCAGCGGTTCGACACCGGTTACCGTGCGGCTCGAAAGGAAAAAGATGGCACAGACTAGCGCGCCCCCCAGCAAGGCCGCGCCCAGCCAGTCGAACGCCTGTAGTCCTGCCCCGCGAATGGGGCGCTGCGACGGCACCTGTCGATACGCCGCCCACAAGGCTATAAGCGCAACCAGCAGGCTCGGCACGAAGACGTAGTTCCAGCCGAAATTATCGACCGCAAACCCGCCCAACAACGGTCCCAACGTCGACGCGCCTGGCGCCACCGAGCTCCACGTCCCCATCGCCTTGCCTCGCTGCGCCGCCGGAAAACGCTCCGCGATGATGGCAATGCAAAGAGGGTAATAGCCGGCCGTGCCCATCCCTTGCAGAACGCGGCCGATCAGGAGTTGTGGTAGGCTTCCCGCCAGCAGACAGATCACGGAGCCGGCGAAAAAGAAGACAATTCCGCTCTGGAACAGACGCGCCTTGCCCAGGCTGTCCCCCAGTTTGCCGTATAGCGGCATGAAAATAACAAACGGCAAACTGTAAGCCGCCAACAGCCAGGCCGTCATGTCCGCCTCCACCGCGAACGTATCCCGAACCGTCGGCAGGGCCACGCCGAACATCGACATATTCATCGTCGCCATGCCGACCGGTATCATCAGGGCGATCAGCAGACCCCACTGCGACCGCGTCGCCGTGGCTGCTGGCGTGGATTCATTCGATTTCATGAAGGGGCATTTCCGTGGTGGGCAGAATCTGTCCATCATACACTGAATCCGGCCGCGCAACGAAACTGTTTCATACGATTTCCGATCGTGCCTTTCTGGCAAAGCCGAAACTCTCCCTATTGTGGACCGAATCCGACCTCCCTTCCTGGTAGGCATTTCCCTCGTTTTCGGGTATGATCACGAAGTGGTTGGGGCCTTCCCCAAGGCTCAGCATCTGTGCCCCGGCTCACGCATTTGTCAGCCCCGCCATACGCGGCCTTTGGCTTCAATGCGTTACTATTTCTCTATCTGAGCGCTCTCAGCACGCAGCGAACAATCTAATGAAAATCCCGTTTGACACCAAGACATTTCGCGCGGCTTACGTACTGGAATCGTAGTTGTCTTGCCTGCCTCTACGCAATACGAAATACGCAATACGTAGCGCCAAAGAAGCCATTTCTTTTTTCGAACGCACCCTAGCACACACCTCACCAGGAGACACCTGATGACCGAACGCTCCTTTTCACCGGTCGAAGTGCCGCAGCACATTCTGGACCGCTTCAAGAAACTACCGGTCGCCACCGTATGGCACACAGTCCATCGCTATGCCGGCGTGCCCCTTCCCTATATGAATGACGTGCGCCTCTGCACCCCCGGTCAGCAGCTCGCCGCCCGCGCCCGCACCCTGCGCTACCTGCCCCCCCGTCCCGACCTGCAGACCGAAGTGCAGATCGGCGAAAACTCGCCCGAATATATCGCCATGGGCCGCTGCGGCCCCGGTGACGTCCTCGTCTGCGACGTCATGGGCGATGCCCGGCCCTGCATCTTTGGCGACGTCAAAGCGCTCCAACTCAAAATGACCAACGCCGACGGCGTCGTCACCGACGGCGGCATCCGCGACCTCGATATCATGGTGCAAGAGGAGTACGGCCTCATCATCTACGCCCGCGACCGCACCCCTCTTGGAGGCGTCCCTTACGCCATCCCTGCCCAGGAAAATGTCGATGTTCAGTGCGGCGGCGCTCTCGTGCGGCCCGGCGATGTCCTCGTCGGCGATGCCGACGGCGTCGTTGTCGTGCCCTCCTGGTTCGCCGAAGAGTGCGTCGAACTGACCGAGGTCCATGAGGACGCCGAGAATATGATTAAAGAGCGGATCCTGGCCGAAGGTGTCGTGCCCGGCAAATACTACCCGCCCGGTCCGGAAGCATACGAGCAGGCGCGTGCCGCCCGCAAACAAAAGCAAGCGTAATCGAAACCAACGCAGTCTCGGGCAGTCCGGTTGGCTGCACTCCCCAGCTCCGCTACACCTGGTGGACGATTCGTCTTTTTTCACGTATGATCATGCTACCGCAGCCGCCAACAGGCGCCTGTTAAATCCTGCACGATTAACCGTCCACCGATTCTCCGGAGATGCCCGATGACTGAACGCTCCTTTACACCGGTCGAAGTGCCGCAGTCGTGTCTGAATCGCTTCAAAGAGCTGCCCGTAGCCACCGTTTGGCACGTCGTGCACACCTACGCCGGCGTGCCACTGCCCTTCATGGATAACGTGCGTCCATTCACCCCCGGCAAACGCCTCGCCGCCCGCGCCCGCACCATGCGCTACCTGCCGCCCCGCCCGGACTTGGCAGCGCTGACGCCCGCAGGCGAAGACGCTATCGACTACCGGGCCATGTCCCGCTGCGGCCCCGGCGACGTGCTCGTCGTCGACATCATGGGCAACCCTTCCGCCGCAGTTTTCGGTGATGTGAAAGGCCTGCAACTCAGAATGAACAATGCCGACGGCGTCGTCTGCGATGGCGGCATCCGCGACCTCGACATCATGGTGGAGGAGAACTACGGCCTGATCATCTACGCCCGCGATCGAACCCCTTACGGCGGTGGACCTTGGGTGTTCCCGGCGGAAGAGAATGTAAACATCCAGTGCGGCGGCGCCCTCGTCCGCCCCGGCGACGTGCTCGTCGGCGACAATGACGGCGTCGTCGTCGTGCCCTCCTGGTTCGCCGAAGAATGTGTTGACCTGACCGAGGTCTATGAGACCGCCGAGGGGATGGCAAAGGAGCGGATCCTGGCCGAAAATGTCGTGCCCGGCAGGCACTATCCGCCAAGTTCGGAAATACTGGAACAGGCCCGCGCCCTGCTCAAACAGGCCAGGGAATAGCGGCTGGACAGACCGTCTGAGTGGCGGAGTGCCGACCTGCCCCGCCCCTTCGTACAATAACGGGCGACAAGTCCCGCCTGCCCCGTGGAGGATGCAGGTGCAGCAAAAACAAGGAGCCGAAACATGGCCACAGAGGTGAAAGAGCGTACCGGCAATACCACTGTCTCGCCTGCAAATGGAGCCAAACCGGAACAGGTGGAGAGTCCCGCACAGGGCACCCCCGCGCGGCAGCGGATTATTGACTGCGACGTGCATCACAGTCCGCCCAACAACGAGGCCCTCTTCCCCTACCTGCCGCGGCAGTACGTCGAGCAGATCAAAGATTTCGGCTCGATGATGCCAAACGTGGGCTATACCAACATGCCGAGAGGCCATGCCCTCCCCGACCTGTGGGAGGGCACCGAGGAAGAGGTTGACCCCTCAACGCGCCCCGAAGTTTGCAGCAAAAGACATCTGGACCACTACGGCATCGACATCGCCGTCCTCACCGGCGCCGGCGGCCCCTACGGCATGGCTGTGCATCCCACGGTCGACTATGCCGCTGCCTACTGCCGCGCTTACAACGACTATACATTGGAGGAATGGGTCGGCAAGGACGACCGCATGCGCGCTTCCATTCACATCGCGCCCGCCGACCCTCAACAGGCCGCCGCCGAGATCGACCGCCTCGGCGACCACCCCGGCGTCGCCCAGGTTCTGATGCCCGCCGGCAGCCTGCACCCGTTCGGCAACCGCATCTATCACCCCATCTATGAGGCCTGTGAGCGCAACGGTCTGCCTATGTGCGTCCATTTCGGCGGCGAGGGCGCCGGCTTTTCCGCACCTCCAACCGCGGCCGGCTTCCCCACCTACTACCTCGAAATGCGCATGGCCCGCCCCCAAATCGCCATGGCCCATACCGCCAGCCTCATCTGCGAAGGCGTCTTCGAAAAGTTCCCCAACTTCAAGTTTCTTTTCATCGAGCTCGACACCTTCTGGGTACCCGGCCTCATGTGGCACATGGACGCCGACTGGAAGAGCCTGCGCGACTACACGCCCTGGGTCAAGCGCTTACCCAGCGAATACCTGCGCGAGCATATCCGCTTCGGCACGCAGCCCTTCCCAAACACGCCCGACCGCAAAGGGCTCGAAACCTTCCTAGACTGGCTTCACGCCGACGAAATCCTCGTTTTCGCCAGTGACTATCCCCACTGGGACTGGGAAGAACCTGCCGGCTTCATGCGTTTGCTTGATAAGAAGCTGCGACCCAGCGTCATGTACGACACCGCTGCCGAGCTCTACGGCCTCAACTGATGCCAGCGCATATCATCGCAACCGCCGATGAAATCCCGCCCGGCGGCCGCAAAATCGTAACCGTCAACGGACGGGAGATCGGCGTCTTCAACCTCGACGGCGGCTACTACGCCCTCCGCAACCTCTGCCCCCACAGGGCCGGCCCTCTCTGCCGCGGCCGCCTCCGTCCCCTCGTCCTCCCCGACGGCCTCACCGGCATGACCTACACCCGCGAGGGCGAAATCCTCAAATGCCCCTGGCACCAATGGGAGTTCGACATCAAAACCGGCCAAGCCCTCTACGACCCCAAACTCCGCGTCCGCACCTACCGCGTGGAAGTGGAGGAGGAGAAAATAGTATTGTACTTGTGAGGAAGTTTGGGGTCAGTCTAAACCGGCTATGGGGTAAGAAATGAGCCGGTGCCGATCATAGAGCGCTGGGACGATGGGTGGGCTACCTTGAAGCACGAAATCGTCGTCTCTTCTGTGTAATAGGGTACAGATCAGATCGTCTGACTCTCTTAGCGAGTTCCACAGCAACTCCCCTGTTGAATCTCTTTGGATATCCGGCTACACCAACATGGGAGGCATTGTCTGAACTCGAAACAGGAAATATCTCTGGCAACATCAATGCGGCTTCCTGGACTGCCGCCGATATCGCTTCACAACTTAGAACGGCCCACAGCTGCCCTGCGCCGATTTCCAATGGGGGAACCTTCTCTAGCTCTTGGATGGCCCTCTTATGAGCTACATTAATTCCGGCGTCAACACAGATCTTCTCCAACCAGTTGAAAGAAAGATATTGTTCATTCGGTCGTAGTCTGAAAGCCTTAAAGGTAGGGATATTGTTGTCTATCTGCCATGCGCGGCAATGCCTGATCAGGTGAGAACTGCTGAGATCATATCCATTTGCCTCCATCAGGCGTGCAGTCTTCTAAGAAATGGATCAATCTCTTTCATAATTTCTTTCTGTGTGGCAATGCCTGCGACTTTCAGCTCCTGCTCATCTCCGATTGCTCTGGCATCACCAAAGAATTCAATATCGCCCGATGGTAGAAATTCCATGCACAGAATTCCGTTACAGTTCTGCCACCTGTCATCAGGCGGAGGAGTTAAAGGCAACCTCCATTCTACCGCCAGCGTACCATCGTAGTCAGCCACAATCGCAGGATGAGGAGGATTGTTACGTATGAAGAATTCAGCAACAGACTGTATCGATTCCAGAACCAAGCGTTCCACATCCGGATCTTCGTCGAACATCTCGATCAGCCTGTTGAGCCTGCCAGCCACTTTGCCGAGCTCGTTTGATTCCAAACGAGCTAAAATCGCTCTTTCTTCTTCAGTAGCGCATCCCGACCATACCGAAGTCACAACACGTGTCGTCTTTCTCGATGTTTTTAGCATCGCTCTCTTCTCCACTGTTCTGCTCTGAGAACAAACTCTAAGCGCTGGCTCGATGTAGACTCCATCTTACCATGTCAAGTGTCAAAATGAGAACATAAGAACTGTTCAGCCTTTCAGGACTGTCAAGCTCTATACACTATTCGATTCTTTCTACTTGCTGCACGACATACGGCCATTCGAGTAAATCACTTCCAGTTGAATCTGTGGGGAGCAACACATGAGAATCTTTAGCATACAGCCCGATGGCGTGTTCAGTGAGTTTACGCAAGAACCATTTCAAGTGGAGCACGAAGAAAAAACACTTGAAAACTGGATAGAGCGCAATCCTGATGGGGTTCTTGAGGACGAGGAACTCTTGATAATAGGGCGTCAAGTGCCAACCGGTCTAGGAGGATATATCGACCTGCTGGGAGTGGCTCGCTCTGGAAATGTGGTCGTGATCGAACTAAAGCGGGACAGGACGCCGCGAGAAACCGTTGCGCAGGCCTTGGAATATGCAGCTTTTGCTCAGCGCCTCGATGTCCGCCAACTTGAGATCCTTCTAAATTCCTATATGAATGACGAGTCCATTATTTTGGCCGAATATCATCGGCAACACTTTGCACTGGACGACGGCGAAGCTGTGGCGTTTAACAAAGACCAGCAAATTGTGATTGTTGGGCAGCAGGTTACTCCAAATGTAAGGCAGACTGCCCAGTTCTTGAATTCAAAAGGTGTCAGTGTGACGTGCGTTGAGTTTTCTTTCTTTCGTGCCGAAAACGGACCGCGTTTATTGTCACAGGAGATAGTCGTTGGTGGGGAATCTGCAAAAGCAACCCATGCAATTTCGCAGCCCGGGAGTGCTATAGACGAAAAAGCATTTCTTGAGTCGCTTGACGACAATGGTAAAGCGGTCTTCTCACGATTGATAGCATGGTCTAAGGAGAATTCTATGCCCTTCAACTGGGGTGTCAAAGGGTTCTCGTCGGGTGTCGTCGTAGATAATGTTCGCGTACCAGTATACTTTGCATATCCTCCTCACTCGGTCTACAAGCAAAGCCTCTATACCGCCTTCGGAGGCACCGGCAGTATCAAGTCGAAAGTCGACGTCCCAGAGGAAGCAATCAATGAGATCAAGGAAAGAGCGCAGGCCACGGGTATGTTCATGCTCGCAGGGCAGGATGTAAAGTGTTTAGTAGACCGCAGTATGACAGATGAGGAGGTGAATTCACTTCTCAACGTGTGCGAGTCGATTGCTTCCGCGATTCAGAAATATGGGCTGAAACAATAGTAGTTGGGCTAGGTAGAACGCGAAGCGAATCGCTGTCGAGTGTACTCATCGTCGCTCATGGCCCTTGATCCCTCGTCTCACATCTCGCCAATACTTCCCTGGTCAAAGCCTGGGCAAGTTGGAAGAGCGCTGGAAGGAGTCACGCCCTTCCAATCTGAAGACTTTCTTAAACCCTAAAACTCCCCCTCCCTCACATTCCCCTTCCCCAGCCTCTTCACCACCTTCGGCTCCACCGCCTCATTATCCGCCAGCACGCCCTCGCCCTTCTTCAACTTCTTCACCGCAACACTGTCCAGCCCCGTCAGCTTCTCCGCCCCCTCCAACGCCTTCAAATCCCCGCCATAATAGTCAAACCACGGCAGCCCCGCCGCCGTGTACTCCATCGCCGTAGGCGGCATGCTCGGCGGATGAGCGCCCGTCACACTTAAGAACTGCACACTGTTCACAATATGCACATAACAACGTGAGCGCACCGACGTCTCCCACGCCCCGAAACCATACTCGTCCTCATAAATCTCCTGGCGCATCAGACCTCCCGGCGCCAGTCCCATCTCTCGCGGCGGAGCTTGCGCGACCGGCGGGCCATACGCTATGAAACTGACCTCTTCCATACTTCTCTCGTAGTACGACGGTTTGATCGGATAAACCACGATCTGCAACCCGCCGTGCTCCGCCTCGCCCGTCAGCTGCTCCTCCGCTGTGTATCCTTCGCCCAGAGGCATCGCCACAAACTGCCGAATCATCCCCTTCATCACACTGAATCCATCCAGCCACGGCTGATCCGGGATCACGACATAGTCCTGCGGCCGCCTCGATAGCTCGTTCTCCCAGCCCTCACCCGTCACCGCATTGATCTTCCCGGCCGCCACCTTCACCGCCATCGGATACGAACCGCTAAAGTTGAGCCACATCGCCTCCGCTTGGTACATCGGCAGAAAGACGCCCCCGTGCGCGTTCCAACCCGCCGGCACACGCTCCGTGTAGTCGTCCACGAGATTGAGCGGAAACGTCCCTAGGCCCGGCGGCAGCGAATAAGCTCTGTTGTCATCCGGAATGCGCAACGTTCTCTGGAACGAGATCCGGCACTCCGCTTCCTTATGCACCTCCGGAAATCGAAAAATCAAGTAGTCGTTCTTCAGTTCAATCATCTCTGGTTCCTCTCGGGTCCTTTTCCCATGTGACACCGGCCCTCACCAATCTCCGTCCCGTATCTCCCTCGCGACGCTTTCAATCGCGTGATCGGGCGCATCCCGCAGTTGCCGCAACAGCTCAGCGAACAGCTGCGGCCGCTGCAGTATGATATCCCGAAGGTCGCTCGAGACTTTGCCCGCCATCGCCAGCAGAAGGTCCGCATCCTCGCCCAACTCCCCGGCCAGTCGACGTATGGTCGCCTCCGAAGGCGGCGCGACCTGGTCTCGCTCGATCTTGCTCAAGTAAGACGGCTCCACCCCAATGCGCTGCGCAACCTGCCGCACAGAGAAGGACCGGTCTTCCTTGAACCTCTTATCGCGAACAGAACGGATAAATATGCCGAATGTCATGTGTACTACATAGTACACAATATTCAGGCAATTGTCAAGAGGGTAATTCCAAATCCGTGGAATTTGATGTTTGAGCTGCCCCAAATTGAGAAAGAATCAAATAAAGTGGACCGTTGCGACTAATAGTCTCGGCTGTCGCACAGGGTAACCAATGGAGCAGCTTCCAAGGAGCCTCCACCCTCACGCACTCTCCTCCTCCGCCCGCGCCTCATGCAGCGCCCCCAACCGCAGCAACTGCGGCGACAACGCCGTCGCCCCCGCCACCACCAGAATCGTCCCTATCCCCCCACTCACCACCGAAATGACCGGCCCGAAATAATGCGCCACCAGCCCCGACTCAAAGCCGCCCAGCTCATTCGACGCCCCGATAAAAATCCCGCTCACCGCCGACACACGTCCCCGCATCCGGTCCGGCGTCAGCAGTTGTGTCAGCGTCTGCCGCACCACCATACTGATATTGTCCAGCGCCCCCGTCAGAAACAGCATCGCCCACGAGAGCCCGAAGCTCTGCGAAAAGCCGAAAATAATCGTCGCCACGCCGAATCCCGCCACCGCCAGCAGCAGCCCCCGCCCCGCCCGCTTCATCGGCGGCAGATAGACCATCGCCACAGCCATCAAAAATGCCCCGACCGCTGGCGCCGCACGCAAGTACCCGAACCCCTCCGGTCCCACGTTCAAAATATCCTCGGCAAAGATCGGCAGCAGGTAGACTGCACCGCCCAGTAGCACCGCAAAGAGGTCCAGCGCCATGATTGTGAACAATATCCGTTTGTCCCACACAAAACTGATCCCGCCAAGCAGCGTCTTCCAGTTGGCCGGCTCCGGCTTCTCGTCCGCCGGCCGAAATTGGATGCGGGTAAGGATAAACGCCAGCCACAACGAACCCGCCGCAGCCAAAAAATAGGCACTCTGTACACTGACGGCGACCACGATACCGCCCAGCGCCGGCCCCACCACCGACGCAATATGCATCAGGCTCATGTTCCACGTCACCGCGTTCGGAAAAACCTCCGCCGGCACCAGCTGCGGCAGCAGCGCCGTCCGCGCCGGACGTCCCACCGTCATCATGCTGGCGTCCAGGAAGAGCAGCGCATACATCCATCCCACCGGCCCTTCCGTGATCGAAAATGCCGCTAGTGCCAGCGACGTCACAGTCATCCCCAGCAGGCTGATGATCGACAACCGCCGCCGTTCATAACGGTCCGCCAGCAGCCCTGCCGGCAGCGCCAACACCATCAGCGGCAGCGCCTGCGCCAGCCCCACCAACCCCAGCGAGAGCGCCTCTCCCGTGCGCTGGTAGATCTCCCAGGCGATCGCGATACTTTGCATATAGGTCGCCATCCGCGCCACCACCCAGCCAATTACATACAGCCGGTAGTCGCGAATGCGGAATGCAGCGTAGGGGTCTTGCGAGCGGGACAAAAGTATAACTCCAGTGGACAGGTGGGCAGAACCCTATTGAACGTCAAAACGCCCCCATTGTCCAACCCTACATCGGGCGCGCACGCCCGACGCCCGCGCATGCGGGCCCGGTAGTACTTTCAAATAGGAAGGCGACTGTACAACAAAGAAGTAAGGGGAGCGACTGCGACCCAGGCGGACCTGGCTACTTTCTTGTGTCTCTGTGCGAATTCACTGACGCCAACCACCCAGCCCTCGACGAGGGTGGTCTACCAGCTCTCTTACTGATCAGCCGATCACTTTCGCTGCGTGATGCGGCACTTCTCGTAAACGAACTCAGGGTCGAGGTCAGCGCCAGTCTCCCAGCCGATGGTGTCAAATGAGACGCGAACCGATCCAAAGGCCTTCGGGTCTCTGATCTTTCCAAAAATTCCGAAATCCAGGTATGGCTTCATGTCAAGTAGCCCCTTCTCCCCACTCTCAAAGGCCACCGACAGGACATAGTCCTCTTCACACTCGACAGAAACTACCACAGGGCAAATCATATTACGCAGCCCTAACCCCTGCAATTCCCCTGCCGTTCCCCCGCAGTCACCCTGCCGTCACCCCGCAGCCACCCCTCCAATCATCACCCCATCCACCCGTATCGTCGGCGACCCCAGCGCTCCCATCATCGGCACAAAGGTCAGGTCGTTGCCAACAGCCTTGACATTGTGCAGCAGCTCCTGCATCGGCAACGCGATCGTCACCTCGTTCACAGGATGGCTCAGCTCGCCATTCTCAATCCAATAGCCCTTCGCCGAGATCGAATAGTCGCCGCTGATCGGGTTGATGCTGGAGGTATTCATCACGCTCTCCACATACAGCCCCTGCTCCACCCCGCCGATCACCTCCTCCGGCGTCTCCTGCCCCGGCTGGAAGTAGAAGTTGCTAGCATCCAACGTCGGCATCGTTGAGTGGGAGCGTCGGTTGGCGTTGCCCGTCGAGCTCGCCGTACCGTCGCGCGTGGCCGTGTAATGGTCGTGCAAGGCCGTCTGCAGGACCCCTTCGTCGATTAAGCGCGTGGCCGCCGTCGGTATGCCCTCATCGTCGAACGGCCGCGTCGCGATCCCGCCCGGCAACCGCCCGTTGTCCAGCACAGTGACCATATCCGCCGCCACCGACTCGCCAATCTTGCCCTCCAAAAAGGACCGATTGCGCTGCATCGCGTCCGCGCCCAGCGCACGCGACAGCGCGCCCAGCACGCTCGTCGCCGCCATCGGCGAGTAGACCACCGACGCCCGCTGCGTCGGCACCGGCTTGCCGCCCAGCATGCCCACCGCCTTGCGCGCCGCATCCTTCCCGACCGCGTTCGGCTTGAAGTCGCCCAGCCGCGAGCCAAAGTCGAATCCAAACGCCACCGACCGGTCATCCTCGTCCGCCGCCATCGCCATCACAAAGCCGCCGATGAAGCTCTTGTCGTAACTGCCGGCAACACCCTTCGAGTTCGCAACCGCCACCGTCCCGTACTGGCTGATCAGCGTGCAGCGATTCGTCAGGACGACGCGTTCGTCATAGCGCAGAGCGGCCTTCTCAATTCGTCGCGCCATCTCAACCTTGCGTCCGATCGGCAGCTCTACGATCGCCTGATCATAAACCTCCAGATCATCCTCAGGAAGTGGCTGCGGCGCCGGCAGAGATCGATACTCGTCACCGTCCGCAACGTCAGCCAGGTTGACCGCCGACTCGATCGTCTTCTCGATGCTGCCCGCCCCAAAGTTGGAAGTGTAGGCATAGCCCATCTTGCCGTCCCGAACTACCCGCACACCCAGCCCCTTCGAGCCCGCCTGCGAAAGCTTCTCCACCGCTCCCCGATCTACATTGACCGACGTATTCTGGCCGACACTAATATAGACTTCCGCCTCCACACCCCGCTCAACCGCCCTGGAAACAACGTCCTTGGCAAATTCAAGATAATCCACGTCTATACTCCTACTCCCGCTCACAAAAATGCAGGCTAAATGTATGTCTCAAAGTACTATCCACAATCCACTATCCAACGACCAACGACCAACGACCACTGACCACCGACCACTGCCCTTTCATTCCGTTCCGCCAACCGTCAACTTTGGCACGCGCACCGTCGGCTGGCCGACGCTCACCCGCGCCCACTGCCCCTTGCCGCACATGCCCCGCCCCGGATCCAGCGACATATCCGTTCCGATCATGTCAATCAGGCGCAACGTCTCCGGCCCGTTGCCTACCAGCGTCGCGCCCCGCACCGGCGCCGTCAGCTTGCCGTCCTCGATCAACCAACCCTCAGTGACCGTAAAGACGTAATCCCCGCGGCCGATCTCCACCTGGCCGCCGCCCAGCCTCTTGGCGTACAGCCCCTTCTTCACCGAGCCGATAATCTCCTCCGGGTCGTGGGGGCCCGCGTCAATATACGTATTCGTCATGCGCGGCATCGGCATGTCGCGGAACGACTGCCGCCGCCCATTGCCCGTCGACGCCCGGCCCGCCCGCCGCGCCTCCGTCAGATCCCACATATACTCCTTCAGAATGCCGTTCTCGATCAGCACAGTCCGGTTGGTCGGCGCGCCCTCATCATCGAAGCGCATCGTCCCCCGTCGCCCCGGGATCGTGCCGTCGTCGTAAGCGGTAAGGAAATCCGGCCCCACCTTCTCTCCCACCAGCCCCGTGTAGGCCGAGGCCCCCTTCGTGATAAAGTCGGCCTCCATACAGTGGCCGCAAGCCTCGTGAAAGAGGACGCCGCCCCAACCATTGTTGATCACGACCGGCATCTCACCGGCAGGCGCCGGCCTCGCGTCCAACATCAGCAGAGCCGTGTCAGCCGCCTCAGGCATCATCCCCACCGGGTCGCGGTCGTCGAAAAACTCCAAACCGATCTGCCCGCCGACCCCTGTCATGCTGGATGTGCGCACATCTCCCTTCTGCGCGGCCACCTGCCCCTGAAACTCAAGAAAGGCGCGATCATCCTCCGCCCAAACGCCCTCTGTGTTGTATACCCAGACCCGGCGCCGCGTCTCCGTATAACCGCACTGCACACTGACAATCTGCGGGCTGTGCTGCCGTGTGACCTCGTCCATCTCCCGCAAAATACCGGCCTTCTCTTGCGTCGACATCTCCTCAAAAGGGCGCTCGATCCGGGATTCAACCAGGCTCTCCCCCTTCGTCAAATCCGCGCATACAGGCGTATTATTCGCGTTCTGGCCCGCGGCCGCCGCAACCCCGGCCGCCTCAACCAGCGATTCCTCCGTAAGATCATCAGTGTAGGCGTAAGCCGCGTTGTTCCCATAAAAGACCCGTACGCCCCCTCCGATGTCGTTGCCTTGCGTCGCCTTCTCCAGGCGGCCCTCATCCAGGATCAGCGAAAGACTCTCCTTATTCTCCAGATAGACTTCTGCCAGGTCGGCGCCGTTCGCAAGCCCGGCGTCCAATACCCGACGAACAGATTCATTGGGAAGCATAGGTTCTCCTGTCACTTCAGTCCTGGTGGCCTGCAGTCCGAGGCCTAATTGGTAACCTGATTCAGCCGCTGCACATCCTCTTCATCCAACGCCAGCGTCAGCGCCTCAATATTCTGCCGCAAATGGTCGCGATTGGTCGACATCGGAATCGTCACTACCTGCGGCTGCCGCGTCAGCCAGCGAACCGCCACCTGCGCAGCCGTCGCGCCATGCTTGCGCGCAACCGCCTGAACCGTCTCGTTCTGCATCACCCCATCCTTCAAGGGCGAATACGCGGTCAGGACGATATTGTTCTCCTGGCAGTAGCGCAACAGCCCGTTCTGCTCCGGCTCGCGCGTGTAGAGATTGTAGCGCACCTGGTTGGTCACAACCGGCGTCTCGCACAGCTCCTGCGCCTCCCGCAGCTGCGCAACATCAAAATTGCTCACACCGATCCGCTTCACCCGCCCCTCCGCCGCCACCCGGTTGAGTGCCCTGAAAGTCTCTTCCAGCGGTACATCCGGATTGGGCCAGTGGATGAGGTAGAGATCGGCATAATCCGTCTGCAAATGTTCCAGGCTGCGTTCCAGCGCCCGTAACAGATCGTCGTAGCGTACATTTTCGGCCAATACCTTTGTCGTCAGGAATATATCCTCCCGCGCGAAATCCTGCATCGCCCGCCCCACCAACTCCTCGCAATGACCGACGCCATACAACTCCGCCGTGTCAATATGCGTATACCCCATCTCGATCGCATCCCGGATCAGGGCAGTCATCTCGTCATCCTGCGAATAGTCGCGGCTGCGGCCGCCCCCCATCTGCCATGTGCCCAACCCCAATACAGGAAGACGTCCACCGTCATTGAGCGTCAGAGTCTCCATTCTCAGCTTTTCTCCTTGTGAGTCGCTTCTACCGCCTCAAACAGAAGCGCCAGCTGATTGCCTGCGCACCCTGTCCTTTTCTTCAGCAAAGTATACGCTACAGGACAGGAATCCAGAATTTCCCAACCGTTCATTCGCACCGGCTGTCTTAACCTTCATGCTCGAAATCAAGGCCTTCCCCGCAGATATGGAACACGCAATACGCGTCACGCATAACAAAGCCCGTACACCTCCCAATGTCAGGAAACTGTCAGCAAGTTCTGTTTGTTCGGTATTGACAGAACAAACAGAACTTGCTATTCTTTATAGCGTCATTTGCAAACATAGCGACTCGCAAACGATCGGAAACATACGCCTGTAAGTAAGGAGCAACAGCATGGCACAACCCGCGATCTCAGTGAAGGATCTGAGTTTCAGCTACGGCGACATCCTCGCCGTAGACGATATCTCCTTCGAAGTGGCCGAAGCCGAAGTCATCGGCTTCCTCGGCCCCAATGGCGCCGGTAAATCCACCGTCGTCAAAATGCTGACCGGTCAGCTGACGCCCCAGAACGGCTCAGCTACCCTCCTTGGCATGGACATCGTCAAGGAGCGCAAACAGGTTCAGCAGGAATTCGGCATCTCCTTTGAATTCACCAACCTGTACGAGCAGATGAGCGCTGTCGAAAATCTCAACCTCTTCGCCAAACTCTACAAAGTAGCCAATTTCGACGCCATGGCCCTGCTCGAAAGGGTCGGCCTCGGCGGCCGCGAAAAGGAACACGTCGCCAACTACTCCAAAGGCATGAAGCAACGCCTCATGATGGCGCGCGCCCTCGTAAGCGATCCCAAAATGCTCTTCCTCGACGAACCGACCGACGGTCTCGATCCCGTCTCCACCGAGACGATCCACACCTTGATTCGCGCCGCTACCCAGAAGGGGACCACCGTCTTTCTGACCACCCACGATATGGTTGAAGCCGACAAACTGTCCGACCGGGTCGCCTTCCTCAATCAGGGCAAAATCGTCGCCCTCGACACGCCGGCCCGTCTCAAACAGCGCTTCGGCATGCGCGCCCTCAAAGTAGAGGTCGAACTGCCCAACGGCGATATCGAAGTGCACGAAGTAACGCTCGATGAAGACCAGACTCCGCAGACAGTCTTCGATCTCTTGAAGAACGAACGCATCCTCACCGTCCACAGCGAGGAAGCAACGCTGGAAGATATCTTTTTCGATATCACCGGCAGGGGGTTGCAAGGATGATCGGCACACTCGTCGTCAATGACATCAAACTCTTTTTCCGCCACCGCTTCTTCGCCATTGTCACCGCGATAGGCGTGGTATTCTATCTCATCATCTACTTCCTGCTCCCCAACCAGGTGGACGAAAACCTGGGCATGGCCTTCTTCATCGAGGATCGGGAGATGCCTCTCTACCAGCGCCTCGTTGATGAAACTGGCGACTATACCATCTTCGACTCCGAGGCCGAGATGCTGACCGCGCTGGAAGAGACCGGTGATTTCTTCGTCGGCCTGTCGCTTCCTGCTGAATTGACCGCGGCCGCCGCCAGAGGGGAGCAGGTGGAGCTGAATGCCTACTACGCACCCGGCGTCCCCGCCGAAGCAAAGCAGATTTTTCACGATGTGCTGGTGCTCCTCGCCAACACCGTGAATCCTGAAACGCTGGCTAGCTTAGTCCGTTTCAATGAAACCGAGTTCGTTCTCGGCAATGACATGACCGGCGCCCCCCTCTCGATGCGCGATCGGTTCGCGCCCCTTTTGCTGATGATGATCGTGGTCATAGAGGTCTTTGGCCTGGCGACGCTCCTCAACCGCGACGTCGACAATGGCACCGCACGCGCCCTTGTCACCGGCCCCCTGCGCCTTCATCAGTTCTTCGTCGGCAAGGCCCTGATGGGGTTGGTCCTGGCTTTCGGCCAGGTACTGCTCCTGAGTGCCGTGATGGGTATCCTGGGCACCGCGCCGCTCCTTCTCTTGACAACGCTGCTGCTAGGCAGCCTTCTGATGGTCGGCGTGGGTTTCTTTATCGCCGCAATCTCCAAGGACAATACGTCGGTGATGGGGTGGGCCATCGTGTTTATCATACCCATGGTGTTCCCCGGCTTTTCAGTTCTCCTGCCCGGCCTCTCTACCGGCTGGATGGAGCTCATCCCATCCTATTTCTTCGTCGATTCTCTGCACCGCATCATCAACTTCGGCGCGGGCTGGGCCGATGTGGCCGGCAACTTGGCACTCCTGCTCCTGGTCGGCGCAGGTTCGATGGCGGTCGGAACGGCCGCCATATTAAGGAAATTCTGATGGATATTAAGCGAATTGCAATTCTGATGGGCAAAGACGCGCGCCTCGGCGCAGCCAACTTCATGGCCGTCTATGTACTTGTGATGCCGGTCATCATCAGCCTTCTCATCGCGCTTGTCTTCGGCGACCTGCTTGCGCAGACACCGCGTCTGGGCATCTACGACCCCGGCGCCAGCGAAAAGTTTACCCGGCCGCTGCTCGACCATCCCAGCATCAACGCCACCGTCTACGATTCCGACGCGGCGCTGCAAAGCGCGGTCGAACGCGGCAGTGAAGAGGTCGGCCTCAGCCTGCCCGCCGGCTTCGCCGCGGCCCTCGAAAGCGACAGCGCAGAAGTCGACTTCACGGTCTACCGCTGGGGAGAGGCCGGCGTGCGCAATCTCCTGCTCCTCGAATCGGTCGTCGCGCGCGCCATGACCGAGGGAATCGGGAGCAGCATCGACCAGCTTCCCGTCACCGTCAATGCGGAACAGATCGGCACCGCCAACACACAGACCTGGTCGCAGCGTCTGTTGCCCCTGCTCCTGATCATGGCAATCGTACTCGGTGGGCTCTTTTTCCCGGCCGCATCGCTGCTCGACGAGAAAAAGAATCGCACCCTTGTCGCCTTGACTTCTACACCCACCTCGCTGCTCGACGTCTACCTGTCCAAGACGCTGATAGGATTCATTCTGAGTGGAATCATGGGCACGATCATCTTGCTGATCAACAGCGCCTTCGCCGGCCAGGTCGCCCTCCTTCTGCTCGTGATCGCCCTCGGTGGCCTCATGTCCTCGGCCTTCGGCATCGTCCTCGGCTCCGTCTCAAAGGACATGGATACTTTCCTGGGTATCGTCAAGGCCGTGGGCATCCTGCTCTACGCGCCCGGCATCCTCAAGATATTCCCACAGGTGCCCGAGTGGATTGGCCGCCTCTTCCCCACCTACTATCTGATGAATCCACTGCTTGAAGTGAGTCAGAACGGCGCCGGTTTCGCCGAGATCGCTCTCGATATCGCGGTGCTGGCTATCATCTCCGTCGCCCTGCTGGTCCTTCTCAACAGCGTCATCGGTCGCCAACAGCAGAAACTGGCCTTGGAAACATGAGTGCCGCCAACCACAAGCCGCCAACCGCCGAAGTCACGTTGCCGATGAACAACATGCACGAATATGTCGAAAGTTTCGGGCTATACTGGGAAGAGGCCGGCCTGCCCCGCATGGCCGGCCGAATCCTCAGTTGGCTCCTCATCTGCGATCCCCCGCATCAGACCATGCACCAACTGACCGAAGCCCTGCAGGCCAGCAAGTCCTCCATCAGCACAGGCACGCGTATGCTCATCCAGATGGGGATCATCGAGCGGCTGAGCATACCGGGCCAGCGCCGCGATCATTATCGCGTCGTCCCCGACTCCTGGTCACACATGATGGAAGAGAAGGCGAAAAAACAGTTTACCGTGTTACGGCAACTGTCTGAAAGGGGTCTCGCTCTGCTCGACGGAGCCTCCCCCGCCCGCCGCCAACGTCTTGAAGAAATGCGGGACTACTACGTCTTTATGGAACGGGAGTTTCCCCTGATTTTGGACCACTGGCGGGCATACAGATCAGCCCAACATCAGCCCGATCGGAATAGCACGGCAGCAGGTTCCACCACTTCGACAACGCCATCCAAAAACGACGGCCAGGGAACGCAGTAATGCTCTCGGTCGAAAACCTGGTCTATACCTATCCAGAGGGAACCGAAGCCGTACGCGGCATCGACTTCGCCATCGAACAGGGCGAAATCTTCGGCTTCCTGGGCCCCAGCGGCGCCGGCAAAAGCACCACCCAAAAGGTGCTGATCCGCCTCCTGCGCGGCTTCCAGGGCCAGATCACCGTCCTCGGCAAACCCCTGAACGAATGGGACGACAGCTACTACGAGCAGGTCGGCGTCGCTTTCGAGCTGCCCAACCACTACCAGAAGCTCACCGCCCGCGAGAACCTCTCCCTCTTCAGTACCCTATACAGCCGCGACACCCGCGACCCCGCCGAACTGCTCGAAATGGTCGGGCTCGCCGAAGACGCCGACACCCGCCTCAGCCAGTTCTCCAAAGGCATGCAGATGCGCCTCAACTTCGTGCGCGCCCTGATTCACCAACCCGACCTGCTCTTCCTTGACGAGCCCACCACCGGCCTCGACCCCGTCAACGGCCAGAAAATCAAAGAGATCCTCCGCCAGCAGAAGGAAGAAGGCCGCACCATCTTCCTCACAACCCACGACATGACCGTCGCCGACCAGATCTGCGACCGCGTCGCCTTCATCATCGACGGCAAAATCACCCTCATCGACTCACCCCGCAATCTGCGCCTCCAACATGGCCAGCGCCGCGTCCGTGTCGAATACCACCAGGACGGGACCTCCTCCCCCGCCCAGCACGCCGAGTTCCCCCTGGACGGCCTCGCCGACAGCGATGAATTCCTCAATATCCTGCGCACAAACCGCATCGAGACCATTCACACCCAGGAGGCCACCCTGGAGGATATCTTCATCCAGACGACGGGAAGGAGCCTGACGTGACCCGGC
This sequence comes from Caldilineaceae bacterium, assembly GCA_963662575.1. Lineage (GTDB taxonomy): Bacteria > Chloroflexota > Anaerolineae > Caldilineales > Caldilineaceae > Bin5. The sequence continues at coordinate 438,932 of OY759723.1, read as the reverse complement.
TCCTCATGCTCCTGCGCTGGGAAACCACCATCCAGTTCCGGCAGGGCATTTTCTACGCCGCCGCCTTCGTCGCCGCCGTCTGGGTCCTCATGCTCTACTGGATCCCCGACGCCGGCATCGAACCGGTACTCGTCTCAATCCTCTTCATCGATCTGGGCGTCTTCGGCTTCTTTTTCATGCCCGGCCTCTACTACCTGGAGAAAGGCGAGCGCGTCCTCGAAGGGCTGGTCGTCACGCCCCTCCGCTCCTGGGAATATCTGCTCGCCAAAGCCGCAGTTCTCTCCGTCGCGGCCTTCGCCGTCGGCGTCGCCATAACGCTGCTCGTCTACGGCGCCGAGCTCAACTGGCTCTGGTTTGTGCTCAGCATGCTGGCCATGTCATACCCCTTGTCTCTGCTGGGCTTCGTCATCGCCGCCCGCTTCAACGGCATCAACGAATACCTGCTGCCCGGCGCATTCTTTCTCGCCGTCATGCAGATCCCACTGCTCACCTACTTTGGCATCGTACCCGGCCCGCTTCTCTACCTGCTGCCCAGCGGCCCCGGCATGATCCTGCTGACCGCATCCTTCGGCGAAGCCCCGCTCTGGCAGCTCATTTTCGCGCTGCTCTACGCCGCGCTCCTCTGCGTCGCCGGCACCCGCTGGGCCCAGAAAGCCCTGCAACAGGTCGTCGCCCGTCAAGTTGGCTCGTGAGCGCCGCCGAATATGAGACTGGTTGACGTTTACTTCGAGGACAAACTTGGGAGGTAACTGATGGGGGCACTCTTAACTCTGGGACGCAGCGATCTCCTCAACTTCCGCCGCGACTCGATGCTGCAATTCCTGCTCGTCTACCCGTTTATTCTCGGCGGCCTCCTGCGTTGGCTCCTGCCTTGGGTGCAGTCAGGTCTGATGCAAAACCTCGGCTTCGACCTCGGTGCATACTATCTCCTCATCGTGAGCTTCTTCGGCCTGCTTATCATCCCCCAGCTTGTGGGCCTCCTCGTCGGCACCCTCCTCCTCGACGAAAAAGACCAGGACACCCTCACCGCCCTCATGGTGACTCCGATGCCAATCCGCACCTACGCCTTCTACCGCGCTTTGACCCCCGCCCTGATCACAGTCCTGGGGATCCTCGTCGCCGTTCCCTTCATCAACATCCTTGTGCTGCCGGTCGAAAAGCTGCTCCCCTTGGCCGTCTCAGCCGCGCCCCTTGGCCCGATGATGGCCCTGCTCCTCGCCGCCCTCGCGAAAAATAAAGTCGAAGGACTTGCTGTGATGAAAGGACTGGGAATCTTTCTGCTGGTACCGGTCGCGGCCTGGTTCGTGCCCGAGCCCTGGCAGTGGCTGCTAGGCGTCTTTCCCACCTACTGGGCGACCAAAGGCTACTGGCTGGCCTCCGCCGGTGAGCCATACCTCTTTGTCGCGGCCTTCGGCTTCCTCTACGCCTGCGCAATCGCCGCAGTTCTACTACGCCGCTTTCAGACCAGCCTGTACATCTAGGCCGGCGTGTGAAAGCCTGCTGAAGACAGAGCTTCAACCTGTGGGATGAGTTTGCAGCCGGGAGGGTAGCCAAAGGTCCCCTGTCCCCTGCACTCCGTAGATCTTCCAATCCCTCGCGAGCCCCTACCGTCCCCTGACTAGATGTCCCCTTCCACCCACAGTTTCACCAGCTCCTGGTGCTGCCGCACACCGGCCTCGCCCTCTCTCGACGAGGGTCCGTGCTCGAAATACGGGCTCTTGAGCGACCGCTGCTGCTGTTCGCACGCGTAAATGTCCTCCTGCATGAAGTCGCCGGATGCCATAGGATCGTCGGCGTCTTCGCTGTCATACTTGCCCCGCACCCGTTTCGACCAGAAGTTGAAAGAACGGATCGATTGCGAAGCGAACGCCAGCACCGAAGCGTCAGCCAGCTTTGTGCGGACGACGACACGGGTGCGGTCGGGCGCCAAGGGCGTTAGATGAAACACCGACCACGAATCCTCATTCTCTGCCAGTCCTATGCCCGGAAACAGCATCGGCACCCACGCTCCTGCCTTGTCGGCCGGAATTACCAGTGGAGTCGGCGCGTTCTTTTCGACGTCCGCCGCATATTCCGGACTGAGCGGCTCCCAAAAATGGAAGTGCGGACCAGCAAATCCCGATTCGATGCGCTTGTGATCGTACATAGACAGCGTGCCCGAATGCAGATGAGCCAGGTGATAGCCGTCAATATAATTCTCGACCACGATCTTCCAATTGGCGGCAATGTCATATTCGGTGCGCCCACGCTCGTACTCTACCAGCTGTTCCACTCTGTGGGGACCAAGGTAGGGTTCCACTTCGCCGAACCACTCCTCCACAGGACGGGCGTTCTCGTCAGGATGGACCCACAGCATCCCTCTCCAGCTCGCCGCGGACGCCTTCTTCAGCCCGAGACTCGCCATATCCAAATCAGGAAACTGATTCTTCCTGTCCGGAACGGACAGCAGACAGCCCTCCAGGTCGTAGGTCCAATCGTGGTAGGGACAGGTGATGACCTTTTTCGTATTGCCTACGGCGCGCAGCAGTTGCGTCCCTCTGTGACGGCAGATATTGTGAAATGCCCGCAACTGCCCGTCCTGCCCCATAACGACAAAAATGTTGTTCAACCCTGCCTGCACGGCTACATACTGCCCCGGTTCGCTGACGTCCTCCGTCAGACCGGCAAAGGCCCACGTTTGTGAAAATATGCACTTCTGCTCGCGGTCGAACCAGTCCTGGGACGTGTATGCTTCAATCGGCAAGATGGGCATGGTTCCGTTGCTTTTCATTCGAGAGTTTTCCTGTCTCCTGTCTGACCGGCGCGGTGAATCCCCGAGTTGCCTGCAACGCCGGCTAATGCGTTTCGCCGAATCGCCGGTGAACGCAAAGTGAAGCGCAGGCGACTCGCCTTCATCTACGCAATACGCAATGTGGAAAAAGGGGTTTCAATCTAAACGACCATCAGTTGCCGACGGCCTGCCGCACTTCCGCCGCCGCCGCTTCCAGCACTTCCGCCAGCTTCTCCGCCGCCACCCTGCCGCCCTGGGCAAAATCCGGGCGACCGCCGCCCCCGCCGCCAAACTTCTTCAGCGTATCCCGCAAAAGATTGCCGGCGTGTACCGACAGATCCTGTGAGCGGGCAAAGACAACCGTCCCCTTACCCCCTCGCGCGCAACTAAGCAGAGCCACAACGCCCGCCTCAGCAATGAGCGCCCGCGCCATCTTCTGTACCAACGCCGGTTCAGCATCTGCCATTTCCCGCGCCACCAGCCGCACACCGCCCGCGTTTTCGGCCCCCGCCAGCATTTCGCGCGCCTGATATTCGACAAGGGCCTCCTGCTGCGCCTTCAACTCCCTCTCCGCGCTCCGCAGCGCCTCCTGCAGCTTCGCCACCAATGCCGGCACGTCCTGCACGCCGCTGTCCAGCAGTCCGGCCGTCTCCGCCAGCAGCCCGCGCCGATGCGTCGCATCCTCCAGCGCCCGCCTTCCGCACACAAAATGCACCCGGCTCCTGCCCCGGTGCTTCTCGACCCGCAGCAGCGAGACCAGCCCGATCTCCCCCGTCCGCCGCACGTGTGTACCCCCACACGCCGACCAGTCGAACTTGTCGATCTCCACAATGCGCGTCGAACCCTGCACCGTAGGTGCGCGCCGCAGAGGAACCTTCGCCCGCTCGTCTTCACTTACCCAATAAACGCGAATCGGGCGGTTCTGCCACACCATCTCGTTTGCGGCCGTCTCAACAGCGCTCAACTCCTGCGCAGAGAGCGGCGGCCCGTCCAAATCCACCGTGTTCAACGCATCACCGAAATGAACGCTCACAGTCTCCAGTCCCAGTTCGCGGAAGAACACTTGCGACAGCAGATGCTGACCCGAATGCTGCTGCATATGATCATAGCGCCGCGGCCAGTTGACCTGCCCGTTAACGCTCGCCGTCTCCTCCGGCAAAGCATCGGCCAGCAGATGCAGCACAGCGCCATCCGCCCCAACCTGCACGTCAACCACCGTCGTCCCGTTCAGACAGCCCGTGTCATGCGGTTGACCTCCCGATGTGGGATAGAATGCCGATTCGCTCAACCGCACCGCCGGTTGGCCCTCGAACGTGAGCCGCTCGGCCACCTGCGCGACGAAGTTGGTACGGTAGGCGTCTTCGTAGTAGAGTCTCTCGTTCATATCGTATGTTGTCAGAACTTCAGGGAAAAGTTGCCAGTGGCTGGTGGCCGGTTACACCTCAGTTCAAAGTTCGCTGGCCACTGGTGTTGCGGCGCCGGCCTCGATCTGAAGCCGTTGTGCGTCCTGTTGAAAATCTTCAGAAAACTGCCCCCAGTCGGTCGTTGTCACAATGCCTTGCCGCACATCCGCCAGTGCCTTGAGCAGGGCCGCGCGCCGCTGCGCGTCCAGTTCGCTCATCACGTCGTCCAGCAGCAGGATCGGCTTTTCACCCGTCGCTGCCGCCATCGCCTGCAGTTCAGCCAGTTTCAGCGCCAGCGCGCCCGTGCGTTGCTGTCCCCGGCTGCCGTAGGTGCGTAAATTCCAGCCGTTGACGAGGAAGATCAGCTCGTCTCGATGCGGCCCGTACAGCGAGCTGCCCGCATTCAACTCCACCCTGCGCCGGCCTTCCAGCCGTTCACGGAAGCGTTCGCTGATTGTCGCCGCGTCAGTCTCCAGACAACCAAGCGCACCCGCCTGGACTTCCTCGCCCTCGCGCAGCCGCTGGTAGTCCTGTTCGGCGTAGAGACCGGTATTGAAGCTCGGCAGATACAGCAGATCCAACGACTCCTGCTGCTGCGAAATGTCAGCATGAACGCGGCGCGCGATCGGGGCCAGATCGGTCAGATAGGTATGACGCCTGGCCAGCACCTGCGTTCCCAGCTCGATCAGCTGATCATCCCAGAATCCGAGTTGCGCCGCCACCGAAGGGCTGTCGGTCTGTTCCCGTTCCTTCAGCTGTTTCAGCAGGCTGTTGCGCTGCGTGACCACCTTCTGGTAGCGCGAAAGGGTCTCACAATATCGGCGGTCGATCTGGCACAGGGCGACATCGATGTAGCGGCGGCGTTCACTGGGGCTGCCTGCTATCAGCGTCAGATCCTCCGGCAGAAAGAGCACCGCCCGCAGATGGCCAATCAGGTCCATGCTGCGCCGCGGCGCGCCATTGACCCGCACCTGCTTCGTGTAGTTCTGGCGGTCAGCCCGCAAAGTGAACAGAATCTCAAGCGTCGTTGACTGCTCCGACCGCATCACCTCACCCCGGATGCGGGCGTAAGGGATCGGCTCGTCCGCGGCCGCCCTGTCCACCGCTTCTCGCTCCGCCCGCGCATGACGGGACTTGCTCGTCGCCAGGTAATAGACCGCCTCCAGCAGATTGGTCTTGCCCTGGCCGTTGCGTCCCTGCACAAGCGTTACCGGCGCGCTGAACGTCAGATCAAGTTCTCGGTAGTTGCGAAAATGCTCCAAATGGAGCTGGGAAAGAAACATTGGTCAGCGATCGAAATTCAGCACAGGCTGTCCCATACTATTCGGGCAAATACCAGCCAACGGTCTGCTTGCTGCGGCTGAACCACGTCTGCGCCACCCGCTGAATATCCTCTGCAGTCACCGCCTCCAGGTTTACCAACCAGCCGTCGAACCAGTCGCTGTCCGCGATCATCTCGCTGAAGCCCAGCCAGTAGGCCTGATTTGTCACACTCTCGCTGCTGTAGGCGAACTGCGCTTTGGTCTGCTTGATCGCCTTGTCCAGCTCCTCCGCCGTCACAGGCTCCTCCTGCATCCGTTCGATCTCCGCCCAGATCGCATCCTCCAACTCCTGGTGCGTGACCTCATGTGCAAGTGTAGCGCTGAAGCCGAAGAGATAGGGATCAATCGTCGGCATAAACGAGGAAGAGACACCTACTGCCAGCTCCTTATCCACAAGCGCCCGATAGAGTCGGTTGCTGCGATTGGAAGAACCGCCCCCGAATAGCCCCATCCCTTTCGCGCCGCTCAGGATGCTGTCCAGCACCGTCAGCGCGAAGAAATCCGCATGCTGCGCCGCCGGCGCATGAAATGCCAGGCCGAAATAGGAGGTCTGGTCTGTGCCTCGCAAAACAATGCGCCGCTCAGCCCGTTGCTCCGGCTCCTCCAATCGCATCTCCGGCACAACCGGCCCCCCTGCCACACCGCCAAAGTAGTGGTCGATCCGGTCGGCCATCTGCGCGCCGTCAAAATCGCCCACCGCCACCGCCACCGCGTTTGTTGGCGTGTAAAACGTGCGGTAGTGCTCGTAGAGGTCATCGCGGCCCATCGTCAGCAGATCATGCTTCCAGCCAATGACCGGGTGGCGGTACGGATGCGTCTGAAAGGACGCCGCCTGCATCTCCGTATTCAACAGCCAGCGGTAGCTGTTTTCGCTTCCCTCCCGCTCACTGATGATGACCGTGCGCTCCGATTCGGTCTCGTCGGCGTCGAAGATCGCATTGGCCATGCGGTCGCTCTCCACATCCAGCGCCAGCTCGATCCGCTCTGCCGGGAAGGTCTCGAAATAGGTCGTCCAGTCCTGCCACGTCATGCCGTTGAATGCGCCGCCGGCCCGCGCCACCGCTTTATCGAAAGCGCCCGCCGGATACCTGTCGGTACCCTTGAAAAGCATGTGCTCCACCCAGTGGCTGATGCCAGTGCCGCCTGGCACTTCATTTCGGCTTCCCACCCGGTAGAAGATCCAGAAACTGGCGACTGGCGCCAGGTGGCTCTCCTTAAGAAGAACTTGCAAGCCGTTGTCAAGACCTGTCTTTTGCACACCGCCATTCTCCGGCGCACGCTCTGTGCTGTCTGCTGCCATCAGTCCTGGCTCCTGTTCTTGTCTGAACTGTAAAATTAGTGCTTATGAAGTCGACCGTGATCCTTGCAAAAAAAATGCAAGCATTCACTCTATTGTGACCGCTTCACCCTGAGCCGCACGGTCCGCCCGTTTCTGCGCCTTTGTAAAGTCGCTCCAGCGCAGCTGCTCGCGCCAGAAATAATACGCGCCGAGCAGCGTCACCGGTACCCACAGCGCTGCGTGCAGCGTGAGAGTGTAACCGGCGGCCAACTGGGTATCGATCCCGTAGGCGGCGAGCGTCTCGATCGCGGGCGTATCAAACGTGCCGATGTAGCCCGGCGCAGATGGCAGCGTCGTCGCCAGATTCACGATGCCGTTGATCAACATCAACGCCAGAAAGCTGACGCTGAACGTGAAAGCTTGCATCACAAACCAGTACTTGACCGTCTCCATCAGCCACACCACGATGCTGGTGGCAAAAATCAAAAGCAGGTCGCGGCCGCTGCGCAAGCTGCCCAGCCCGGCCATGAACCGTTCAAAATAGCCGTCGGTCCGTTCGCGGATTCTATCAGGCAGAAAATGTCCGGCCAGCCAGCCATAAAGAGTGACGATCCGCCGCGGGCGCACTGTGACCCAGATGAAAAGGGCGGTTACCATCAGCAACAGGACTGTTACAAAGACGACAAATCCATGATAGGCTGCTGGAATCGGTGCAAACGGCAGCGCCAGAAAGACGAACAGCAACATTACCAGCCCGTCGAAAATGCGCTCGATTATCACCGTTGCCAGGCTGGAGCTGATCGGGATCTGCTCCCGCTGCCACAGGACGTAAGCGCGCATCACCTCCCCCGCGCGGAAAGGATAAACATTATTGCCAAAATAGCCGATGCAGACGACCGGGAAGAGCCTGGCCATAGAGACCGGTTTGAGGTGGCGCAGCATGAAGTGCCAGCGCCAGGTGCGCGCCCACAGTCCCACCATATAGACGGCTACGCCGGGAATGATCCACCAGAAGTTGGCCTGCCCCATCGTCCGCCATACCTCTGGCAGATGGAGGCCAGGCAGAACCAGATAGAGAAAAAAGAGGCTGATCAGTATCCCGATCAGCAGCTGGGCCGTGCGTTTCATCCACTCCTCTTGGCGTCGCTTATCTCCCCATTATTCCACAGGTCGCTGCCCCGCTGAAATCCGCCCCAATCTCATACCCTCCCAATCTGATACCAGGATGCGCCTTGCCCGCCCCTCCAAAACCGCGCCGCGCCACCGCCACACTAGCTTCCAGTCTTTAACCCCTGCCCCCTGCCGTTCCCCTTATCCCCCGCAGTTCCCCCTATCCCCCGCAGTTCCCCTTCCCAATCCCGGGCAAAAAAATGTGCCAGGCCACAATCGGCCTGGCACACAAAGGTAGACTAGCTGGACTGTCGTCGCCCGGACTATCCCGGAATGGGAAGCATCGCAGGCTGTACCGCCTCACCGAGAATCTCTTCCATCGCCATTACGTGGGCACATATGCTTCTGCGTTGGAACTCTTCGCAATCACAATCCCAGGAACCCTGATCATAGGAAACGCGGTGATCAGAATTCTCCCCGTGAATCTTCACCTGCAGGTTGTTAACCCAGAGGCGCTCGTCACGTTCTGCTGCGTACTGGCGGGCTTTGATGATACGGCTGGCAATCGCGTCCATTCTGTTTTCCTTTCTCTGGAGTAATTACCGCTGAAGAAAAAACACCGTTTCGACACAGCTTCCCTAAAGATGCTAGTGAACGCAAAAAACAAAACCCGGACACAGCGCGTGCCCGGGTTTTTTGCAGTCATTGCAGACAGTGCAACTCGATATCGAATTCGGCTACAGCCATCCAAAATACAGGCGTTCACGCTCATCCTTGAGGGTCAACTGTTGTCTGACCGGCCCATGAACCATCCACTACACGGACGGATCTGGTCCTTTTTTTGATGGAAACTTTCAGAGCCGTTACGTCTTGGGGGGCACGGCTGCGTACAGTATATGATGTTGCCCACCTGCTGTCAAGCGCCTAATGGTCGTTTGCGACCCCCCACAGGCCGCGCTTCCCCCCGAATTTGTCGACAATTACTCTGGTAGACGCCCATCTGCCAGCCTGAATGCCACTCCAAATCGCCGCAAACTACGTGATAGACTTTTTGCCTACGATTCAGCTACGATCTGCCGAAAGAAGCCATTTCCAACCTGCAGACGTCCTACTCCACGTAAATCTCAACCAACTCCTCTTCATCGCGCACCTCCAGAATCTTGCCATGCAGCCCGGATCGCAACGCGTTGCGAACCGCCTCTACGTCCAGTTCAGCCACATCCGGGACGAACCGTGCGCCGACCGCCAACCCCATATTGACCAACCCCAGTGGGATCGTCATATTAACCCGCGTTTTGCCGCTCCTCGTATCCGAGACGCGCAAGCGCAGCCAACGCCCCTCTCCGTCCGCGCTCTTATCTGCTGTCCCCCGCTGGCGGCGGGCCTGTTTACCACCTCTATCGCTCTTCCCCAGCGCCGCCAACAGACGTGCGCCCTCTTCCGCGCTTATCTTGCCGTCTTCGATCAGTTTCAATACCCGCATTCGCTCTTCAGCTGTTGCCATATCAACCTCTTCCTGAAATCAATGCCATCGCCCTCTTCTGCATCCGCCGCACAGGTCTCCAGCCCCTGACCCCCGCAGTTCCCCCCTTCTAATACTGCCCCAACAATCCCCGCCTGCGGGCAACCCGTTCACCCCAGAGAAAGACACCCCATCCAACCACGAGAAAAATGGCCGAATGTGCGATCAGCCATACCAGACTGCCGTCTTGCCACACGTTGGCCAGCGACAGGTTGTCCAACATCACCCGCCGCAGCACGTCGATCCCCTGTGTCGTGGGCAGGCTGCGGGCGAAAGTCTCGAGCCAGACCGGCATGCGTTCTACCGTCAGGAAGGAGCCGTTCAGAAACAGCAGCATATTCGTAAGCAAATTGCTCAACGCATTTACCTGTTTGAAGACCAGGGTTGCCCCGCCCAGCAAAAAAGCAAAGCCGTAAAGCCCGGAGATGGTCAAAGCAAAAATAGGCGCGCCTTCAATCCGAACGGGAATCCGAATTCCCAGTACCAGCATCAGAATCCCGCCAACCAGAATGACCATTGCGCTGCTCACTAGCAATGAAGCCGCCGAACGCCCCGCCAACAGCAGACCCGACGGCAGCGGGCTCATGTACATCTGCTCCAGCGTCCCTGTCTGGGTCTCCTCGCGGATACCCTGGCTCATGTCCCCAATCGCGAATGCCGCGAAAAACCAGGTAAGATATCCCAAAAGCGCCGGCGCCATCTGCTCCGATGACGGGCTGCCGCCGGAGACGAAAAAGCTGATCCCGATGAACAAAAAGCCAATCATGAATGTCTCGGTCAGAAAGTTGAAACGATAGGACCAGAGCAAAATGATGCGCTTGTAGCATTCATTCAGCAGGACCGTTCCCGTCATCTGCACCGTTCTTGTCATCAGCACTGTGTCAGCCTCCGATTTCGCTGATGGCTCGACTGTAGTTTCCGTTCTGTTCAACCGCACTATCCTGCATCGCGTCCTGTTCCGCCCGTTCGACCAGTTCGATGAAGATTTCCTCCAGATTCGGCTCAGCCGGCGTGACGCTGACCAGGTCCAGCCCCGCTCGCCGCGCCCAGTCAACCAGGTCGAAGACGGAGAGTTCCTCGCTGACCGCACCGGCCAGAACCGTATGGCCGTTCTCCTGGCTGGCGCTAAAGCCCGGCATCATCTCCACGTCCGCCGGAATGATGCTGCCCCGCAGCCGAATCTGATAGAATTCCCGGCGAAACAGGTCAAGTAACTCAGTCGTGGGACGGTGGGCCAGCAACCGTCCCCGACTCATTATCGCCACGCGGTCGCACAGATTCTCGGCCATGTCCAACTGATGCGTGGTCAATACGACCGTCTTGCCGCGCTCCTTTGTCAGTTGTGAAATCCACTCCCGCACCGTACGCGAAGCCTGGACATCCAAGCCCAATGTGGGCTCGTCCAATAACACAATCGGCGGGTCAGAAATCAGCGCCGCCGCAATCGCCACCTTCTGTTGCATGCCCCGACTGTATTCCCCCACCGGATCTTTGCGCCGCTCCCACAAGTCCAGCTCCCGCAACAGCTGTTCCGCCCTGGCCTTAAGTACCTTGCCTGACGTGACCCCCTTAATGCGGCCAAAGTAGAGCAGGTTCTGCCACGCATTCATCCGCCAGTAGACATTGCGCGTCCCTTCCAGCACCGCGCCGATCTGCTGCATCGCCTGCCCGCGCTGCCTGCGCACGTCATATCCGTTGAGCCGAACAGTACCGGTCGTCGGCTGCACCAGACCGCAGGCCATCTTAATGGTGGTCGTCTTACCCGCACCATTGGAGCCCAGAAAGCCGAAAACCTGGCCGGGCGCCACCGTCAGATCAAGCTGGCTGACCGCTTCAATGTCATCGTCCCCGCGGCCGCGGAATATCTTGCTAAGTGACTCGATTTCGATTGCTGCTTTCATCTCTCTTCCCAACTGTGTGCAAATCCTGTCTGACAAACATCCCTTTCAAGCGGTTCGCGCAAAACGCATTACCAGGCGCCCGAAGTACCCGTTTTCCATCTGAACGCAATTCAATCAAACCCAATTACCAGTAGCTCTTCTTTGTCATTCTTGCCCTCGTAAAGGCGCAAAAACTCCAGCGGCATGCACGACTCCAAAAAGCGTTCCGGCGGGATCCCCTGCGGGCGGCGGCTCTCCTCGATAAATCGGAACGCCTGCGACCAGCTCAGTTTCTGCTGAAACAGCGCACCTACTATTGGCAAAGGAACGGGAATCCGTAAATCCAACACGCTGGATTTCTCGCTCACGCTGCACTCGTATTTGTAGATCCGCAACCAGAAGAAGAGAACCCGGCGCCAGAACGTACTGTGCGGCTGGCGGCTGCTCTCCTGCACCTGGCGCACAATCTGTGGCAACGCCTCCTGGTTCCCTGTCCACGCCTCCGCCAATACGCCCTCGCTTCGTACCGTAATCGCCGACGAAGATCGGGCCGGCAGTTGGCTGCCTGCGTACTGGCCAGTGCTTTCCATTTTTCTCCTCCGTGTCTATCAACGTGGCAAATCGGCACCGCGATTCCCAGTCCTTATTCCCGGCTGCCCAGAGCGTCCAACAACCGTTCGGCCTCCTCGGCCGTAATCTTGCCCTCCGCCAACATGCGCAAGACAGCCAACCGTTCCTCCTCGGAAACCGGTTCATCGTCAAGCCCGCTCTCTATGTCAATGTCCAGATCCACGTCAACATCCACGTCAACATCGTCGAACTCAGACCTTACCCGCTCGTCTCGCGTGGCAGAGCCAGCTGCAGGATCATCCGTATCGAAGCTGAAGCTCCAACTGCGGGCGCCTTCCCAGTCCCCTTCCGCAACTCTCTTTCCCGCCACGCGCATTTTGTGTCGCAGCGTTCTGCTCAAAGAGCGGGCAATGCGGCGCTGCGCCCGGGCGGCCTTTCGTTCGCCTCGCGCGCCTCTGTCCTCGCCAAGGCCCTCCAGCTCTGCTCCGGTTTCGAGATGCACGTCGCCCCCGGCGGCAAGCGAGTAGTTACTCTTCCCAGCGCCGACGCGGAACGTATGCACGCCTGGGCCGCGCGCCGCCATCGAGGGACCTCCTTCGACTGTGAGCGAGCCGCCGCAGACAGCCTTGATTGAAGCCCCTTCGTTCTCATCCAAACGGCAGCGGACATCACCGCCGGCTGCCACACTCACGCTTCCGGCAACTGTCGACAACTGCGCGTTGCCACCGCACTTTGCCGACAGCGAGCCGCCGCATCCCTCCACCACTAAGTCGCCGCCCACTCCTCCCAGCGAAATCGAGCCGCCCACTTCGCGTAGCGCCGCCTGCCCGTTCGCCTTCTGGCAGGCCAGCGCTCCGCGTATGCTCTCAGCAGTTAAATCGCCCATCACCTGCCGCACCGCGACCTCGCCCGCGTCCACGACTTGCATTGTCCCGTTGACCTGGTCGCAGGCAACCTTTCCCTGCACACCGCGCAAGGATACGCTGCCAAGCGCCTTGTCAATCGCGGCCGCACCGTCAACGTTGATGAAGTCGACATTGCCGTCTCCCTTTTCGACAACAACGTTCCCGCCCGCGTTCATCACATTGACGTCGGCGCATGCCTGCTTTACCCGAACCGCGGATACGTTTTGCAAATTCAAACGCCCCACAACCGTGGCGATCGAGATCCCCTCGCCAATGTTCTGGGCCATTACATCGCCGTGTGCCCGATTCCGCACCTGCACTTCGCCTGCGACGTTCGCCAGGTTCACCCGGCCCGCCGCGCTCCCGACTCTCACGCTGCCCACATCCTCCACCAGCAGATCGCCAGCGGCCTGTACCAGCTCCAGGCTGCCGCGCAGGTTGCTCACATTCGCCTGCCCTCCAGCCGCGATCTCCACTTGTTCGCTCGTCTGCGGCAGCCGCACCACCAACGAAGATCCAGCATTGATCTCGATCCGCTCCCTCCCCGCGTTCACCACCGGCTCACCACCCTGGCCATCCACCTCAATTAGCGCCTGCTCCCACCCCTCGACGCGCACATCTCCTCCACACTGGATTCGTACGCGCGGGTTCGGAGACTCCGGTTCCACCTGTATCCGGTCTGTCATCTCGCTCCCCTTTATCTACCTGCTTATGTTGCCAATCTGTGAGGCTACGCAACTCTATTCGCTCTGCAACTGCTCCATCGCCGCTTCATAGCTGATTTCGCCCGCCTCCAACTGTTCCAAAATCTGCCGCCGCGCCTTCTCCGGCAGCGGCGCCGGCTCGTCGCGGCCCGGCTCAAACCCCATCGCCCGGATCATCTCGTGTAGCCGCCCTCGCAGCGTCGGGTAGGAGAGCGCCAACTCCTCCTCCATGCGGTTGAACTTTCCCTCACAGCGGACGAAAGTGGCTGCAAACTCCAACTGTTCCTGCGTCAGGCCGGCGAACGGCGTCTCGACCTGGAAGCGTCCTTCAACCCGGCTGTCGCACTCGCGGCAGAAAAAGCCCGTAACAGTCAGATCTTTGGCCTGGCAGATCGGGCAGGCGGTCGGTAGTGGATTCATAGTGTCTGCTCCATCCCGTCATGTCTCGCATAATCGGCCAGAGCCAGCCCGGCCTCTGCCCGTCGATAACGCTGCTCGAGAGCAGTCCCCCTTGCCACCAGCCATGCCCCCAAACGCGAAAACAACCATACCTGCCAGCGCGGTTCGCGCCGGTAGGGGCGAAGCCGTTGATACGTCCTGGCCTCCGAGGTCAGTTTCTCCCGCCGCAGATTCGCTTCCAATGCCATACGCTCGCCAAACATTTTTTCCTCACTCCTATTTTCTGAACAAAACAATCACATAATCAATATAATACTCCAAGATATTGATTATGTCAATACATTACTTCAATTTTCTTAATAAATTGGTTGAATTCTTCAATATCCTCTTGATATCCAGTGTTTCCATAAGGCTACGAACCCCCTGGACCCTGCGTCCATGGCAAGCATAGTTGTGAATCTGCATATAGGACATTCTGGACAGACGAGATAACTGTAAGAGGGCGCGAGTTTCGTACTGGCAACAAGCCTGCCGAGTTCGATATCGATGGTCTTGGAAGCACGGTCCAGAGGTAAAGCCAGATCCGAAGTAGAGTCGAGCGCAGTCTCAGCGGAATTGAAGGTAGGGGTGTGCAGCTTCTGTCATTAAGAAAGCGATCGGCGGCCATGACGATACCGTCATCGCACCAGCTCTCGCTTGGCCCGGCAGCAATGAAATGGGGCTTTTTTCAGTTGATTGGGTCGAAGAAGGTCAGGTCGGCGTCGAAGCAATCCATCGCCGAGACAGCATCGCCGGACAAGCGGACGCGAATGTCGCGCGCACTGTGCTTCAGCGTTATCTCGCGATCGGCCAGGGGAAAGCTTATCGAGACCCACCGGTTGACGGGGGGCTCGGGGACCAGCAGGTAGCCCTGATAGCGGGCCGTCCGACCCGTCGCGCCGCTGACGGATACCCCGGCCGGCTCGACCCATGACGGGATTCGCACGAACACAGGTCGGCCGTCGCAAACCCGCACGCGCAGACCGTCATGCGTATAGGGCGACTCGACTGCAACCGCAGGTGTTTCGTGGTCGAAGTGCAGATTCACCCAATGTCCCGCCTCGTCGCTGCGCACGATCTGGCGGCGGACTTCACACAGCGAACCGACCACCCCGCCGACAATGTCCATGTGGAAGCCCATCGCTCGGGCGTCGATCGGTCGCAGGCCATAGGGCGCCGGGAACCCCCACGCCCCGCGATTGCGCTCACCCACGTCGCGCACGCAGTCCTTCCCAACCGGGTTGGGCGGCTCCGTGATGAAGGAGATATCGCGCAACTGCGACGGCAGCAGATGACAACGCACCATGCGTTCAGCGTCCTCGTAGTACTGCGGCCAGCCCCAGCGGCCGAGAATCAGCGCCGTTTCCACGATGTCGCCCGTGTTGTTTGCTTCGCCCAAATCCGCCAGAGAGTCGTCGCGGCTGGACTCCATGACCCAGCCGAGTTCGTCGCGGATTTCCCACAAACCGTTGTCGTAGAAAGCCTTCACGACGGCCATCAGTTGCGAATCCGCCAGTAGGTCCCCCAGTTGGGCCAGCGAAGAGAGTACGCAGGTGGTCGAGTGCGTGTGCGCCCCGAAGCGCTTGGAGTCGTAGGACCCGTCGGACAGAAAGAACTCGTCCACGGCTTTGTTCTTCAGTTCCACAGCCAGATCCAGCGACGGCCCGTACCCGGTCGCACGGTACAGCTTTACCAGCGGACCGATGGCGCGACCCAGTCCGGTTATAAACGTGGGAGCGCCAACCTTGGGGCCGAACTCTTCCAGCAGCCTGCGGTCCGTATTGTTCAGCCCGAGCGATCCTTCGATATGCGCCCAGTCCCACCCGTCCCGGGCGGACCAACGGTCAAAGATGAAGGCGATCGCGCGTTTAGCCAGCTCCATCGCCGGCTCGGACTTGCGAAATGCTGCCAACGCGTACAGGGCGTGGAACCCTTCACGGACGTGGTGCGGAGCGAAATTCACCGCCGGGCCGCCGTATTCGTTGCGGGTCAACGGCAGGGGAATCGCCCCATCACAGGCGAAAAACGCTGCCCGGGCGTGCTTCTCGATGCAATCCTCTTCGATTTTCACCCCCACGGCGTCTTCAGCGTTCAAGAGGGCGTTCAGGTGCCGCCCCGGCACGTGGCCGTCCGCGTTGGGCCAGAAGAATCCGAATCGCGCCTCGGGCCAGACGCGCGAAGCCCAGTAGGGCCTGTCCTCGTCCTCGGAATTGAAGATCCGTCCCATCGTCTCGCAGCCCAGCCGGATCGCGCCGGCAACATCACTTGTGTTCACGTCAGCCAGCTTGGCCATGAGTTGCTCTCCACTGCCTTGGCGAAGAAGTTCGACACCTCTCAAGACGACACTGCCCCGGAATCGGACACCTGGCGATACCCGAAGACTTTCGCGCTGCTCAGACGGAATCGCAGTTGAATGGTCCTGCCCTGGAGTTCCGATAGATCGGTCTTGCCTTTCCAGAGCAGCGGCGTCCAGATTGCGTCACCGCGAAACGCGATGCACTCCTCAAGCGTAAACCCGGCGATGGGATTGCCCCCTGCCTCGCAATCCCACAGTTCCACCTCAACGCTGCCGGACCTGGTCGTGCGGGCGTTGATCTCGATGGGCTGACCGCTGCAACTTGTCGGCTGCGTCCAGAACTCACCCCGGTTGCGGGCCTCGATGCCCGCGATCCGTCCCTCGTCCCAGATCGCCCAGCCGTGACCACCGCGCAGATCATGGCCGTCTTCATAGAAATGCAAAAAGGCGCTCTCATTGTGCGTGGCATTGACCCCCAAGTAGGGCATGGCCAGCGTGCCGTCGGGCAGGCGCACCATTTCCGGGCCGGCGTACACGCGGCCCCCGTCCCACGCACCTGGCTCGCCGACCTCGATGATGGGGTCGTGGGACACCCATTTGATCGCCTTGCCGTTGTGCGTCACCGCGAGCCGGACATCCAACTGGTCGCTGGAATGATGATACATCGCGGGGAAGAGCAGCTTGACCGAGGGCAGGCCGGGATAGCGAACATAGCAGTTCGTGTAATAGTCCACGTCCGGATCGTCCAGCGGCCCGGCATGCGCGATGACCTCCGTCTCCGGCCAGTTCCGGAAATCATCCGTCTCGGCATAGCTGATGGCGCGACCGCCGAGATGGTGCCGAAAATAACCGACGTACTTCTGCCGCTCGGCGTCCCAGCAGGCGATGTTCTGCGTATCGTGAAAATAAGGAAGCAGTGGCTCGGACGAGCGCGTCCAATGGTAGCCGTCAGGTGAGAAGGCGCCGAACAGGCCGTAGTCGGCGCGGTACGGTACGTCCGACAAACGATCCCAGGCAAATGTCTTGTATCGCTCCTCCGGCGGGGCGGAGTCGTCGCGGAAGACTGCGCTGCTCCCCAGGTCCAAAGTCGAGACGATGTTGTTATTCTTCATTCCCTCGAATTCAATGAGGCCCAACTCGGGCTTGGTCCAGTGCATCCCGTCTTCGCTTTCGGCATAGCAGAGGCCGGTTCTGCTGAAGTTCGCCGTTTGGTCCTTGTCCAAATCCTGCGCGCTGCCGTTCCCCGCTTCCCGGGGCATGGGAAACTCCACGCCGTACCAGCCCCGGTACTTGCCGTCTTCGTGAATGACGGTTACAAAGTGGATCTTCTTCTCCCACGGGCGATCCAGCTGCAGCCAGGGACCGGACTTGCGTGCCTTCTCGATCGTAATCCTGACCCCGTGAGGCACGCGGTGGCTCTTCATGCCATGGCCCGACAAGTCGGCGTGCAAGCCCCAGGTCTTCTTGTTGCGCTCTATAGTACGCCATCCCTCGTCGGATATCCGCTCCGAATCGAGGGTACCGTGTATTCCCCCTTTGTCGATGTTGATCCAGTCGATGAAAAGCCGTGTTTCGCCCATGGTTCATCTCCTTTTGCATTGCGCTGGCCTACCTTCAAGCTTTGCGCAAGTTCCCCACTTGACGTGGAAGGCTGAAGGACAAGAATCGCGCCAAGCGCCAAGCGCCAAGGGCAGTTGGCTCGACACAAAAACGTCCGCTGTGGCTGCCTGCGGGGGCCACAACTGTCAACTGTGGCCTGGCAAGTCATTGCCAGACACCCATGCACAGTTCACAATGCATTGGCCTCTATCGCGGGAACAAGATGGGCGTCTCGAAATAGGTCATGGCCGATGTGTTGTGGCAAAGTGGTGAGAACCACAGCTCCCGTGTCTCGCCATTCTCAAAGACGGTATCGATGTTAGCCGCTGCGCCCTCGACGGACAGCTCCGCGTCCGGACCCTGCTCGAAAAAGATCCAGTCCGGCGGGTCACCGCGCAACGCCAGCAACCTGTCAGCATCCGGCTGGCCGACAAGGAGTCGCGGTAACCCTGGGGGCAGAATTTCCGGGAGGTAACCTGGCGGGGCATTGCTTGTCATGGCTCGGTCTTCAGTGTTCCAGTAGTAGATCATGGGGGCGAGAACGACCGGGCCATAGCGCACGAGGACGTTGTCCCCGCAGCTCTCCAGATGATGCCCGATACGTCCGGTCAAACGTAGCTGCACCTGTTGCGCCGAACGGGTCTCTGTGACGCGATCCTGTCTCAGGGAGTTGGGTACCCGCAGTTCAATCCCGTAGTTGGACGGCAGCCCGCGCACCGTGATTGTCGCATCCGCTCCGGCGGGATATGAGGTGCGGATATCAACCAGGATCTCGCCGCCGGGCTTTGGCACACGAAACTCGCCCGGCACGAGCAGGTTTACCGAGACGTTCTGCCCACGCAATGAGACCGCGTGGCGCGCATACTCGGACATCGCCAGGCCACCGTTTTCAGTGCAGCACCACCAGCACTCCGACATCGGCCCCATCGCATAGCCGCTGGGAGTCAAGTCGCGGTGGCCGAACCCGCCGGTGACGAACTGATTGAAGAACAGAGCGTTCCAGAGCGCGTTTTCGGCTATCGCGTAGCACTCTTCGTCGCCTGTCAACAACCCGGCGTTGAGGTTAAGCATCACCCAATCGGCGATGGAACAGCCCTCATTGCGGAAGCCGTGCGGGAAAATCTCGGCGATACAACCATCGGGCATCTCATAGCGCCCGTCGATGATCTCGCGGCGAAACCGTTCGGGCTTCTCGTTCCATGCCGGATCGTCTGTGTGCAGAGCCGCCTGCTGCAGGCCGCGCAGCGTTGTCAGCGTCCCATGGGAGTGGACATTCTCGATCTGCTCAAGCGGCTCGGCCACCTGAGCCACCATGTCCAGGTATTTCCGCTCGCCGGTCAGGCCATAAAGATTCGCCAGCGGCTCTGTGATCCATGAAAAGAGCCCGAAGCGTCTGCTGTTGGAGAACTCTTTGCGCCACCAGTCCTTGTTCTGGACATACCAGTCGCCGATTCCCGCCGCGGCGTCGAGCGCCCGCCAGTCGCCGGTAAGATCGTAATAGCGGAGCAGGCCATTGAACAACCGGTGGCCGCCGCCGAGGATGTCGCTCTCGGGTGGCTCTGTGCTGCGCGATTCCGGTGCGTAGCGCCCGAAAAGCCCCGACGGCCTCTGCGTTCGCAGGATGCGCTGGAAAAGTGTCTCCAGGCGCGGGTCACTCTGACCGTCCACGCCCTCGGCGGCCGACAGGAACTCCAGCACGCGCCCGGACAGATCTCCCGTACACCAGTCGGCGTGCCGGTGTGACAGCAACGGTCGCTCCAAGTCCATCATGATAAAATCCAGCTTGTGCATCGGGTAGGCGGCGGTGCGCCCCCGGCATAGCCCGATGCGAAACGAAAGCTGTGACCGATGTAAACGAGGCTGCGACTTGGCTAAGGTAGCGTTTTCATGCACGGTTCTTTTGTTACTCCTTCACAGAGCCGAGGGTGAGACCGGTCACAAAGTAGCGCTGTACGAATGGATAGACCAGTATGATCGGTATGGCTGCAAAGGCAATCATCGCCGCTGCCAGACCCTCCGGCGTGGCGTCCTCGAATAGGCGCATAAGCTCGGCGGCGCCGCTACCGCCTGTTGCGCCCCTGCCCGATGCCGACTCCCACTGGAGCTGGCGGGTAATGACGCGCACATAGATGAGACTCTGCAAGGGCCATTTATCGCTGAGGCGCATGTAGACGATGCCATCGAACCAGGCGTTCCAGTGATGCACCGCGGCGAAGAGCGCCAGGGTTGCCAGGGCAGGCTTGGAGAGAGGGAGGTAGATCCAGCGCAGAACTTCGAACTCGTTCGCCCCATCCAACAGCGCCGATTCCGACATCTCACGCGGCAGCCCGCGGAAGAAGTTGATGAGGATGATGGTACTGAAGATACTGAAGGCGCCGGGCACCACCAGCACGGCGAAGTTGTCCAGAAGTCCCAATGACTTGTAGGCCATGAAGGTGGGAATCAAGCCGCCGCTGAACAGGCTGAAGACCAGCATGATCCCTTTGAAAAAATCGCGTCCCGGCAGGTGTATGTGATCATGTGAGAGGGGATAGGCCGTAATCGCTGTGACCATCAGGGTGAGCAACACGCCAATCACCACGCGAAAAATCGAGATGCGCAGCGAGTTCAGGAGGCGTGAGTCGGCTAGGCTGTAGGCATAGTTGTCCAGTTGAAAGCCTACGGGCCACAGGTTCACCTTGCCGGCCTCGATCGCCGACAAGCTGCTCAGCGACGTAGCCAGCAAATTGAGAAAGGGGAGAAGGCAGGCAATCGCCAGCAGCGAAAGAACGGTGTAGATGATTACATCAGCGATCACGTCACCCAGGCGGCGTTCCTGGATCATAGTTCGCCTTCTTCAATTCCAACTCACCTGAGTTCGGAGTTCATGAGCGCCTTATCCAACTGGTAGAGTACGGATACGGCTCTCTTGCCTGCTCTGATTTAACTCCAAAATCGGGTAACTCAGAAAATTCTATAGTTCGCCAGCTTGTCGGCCAGCCACCACGAAAAAAGGATCATCCCCAGGCCAATCACGGATTTGAACAGACCCACCGCAGTGCCCAGGCTGAACTTAGCGGCCAGAAGCCCCTCACGGTAGACGAAGGTATCTAGGACATCACCCGTCCGATAGGTCACAGGGTTGATCAGCACCAGGATCTGCTCAAAGCCGGCGTTGAGGATGCCTCCCAGGCTCAGGGCGGACAGCAGGATGATCATGGGTGCGATGCCGGGGAGGGTGATATGCCACTCGCGCATCCAGCGCCCAGCGCCGTCTATGGCCGCGGCCTCGTACAATTCGGGGTTGATGGCCGTCAGCGCCGCCAGGTAGAGCACCGCTCCCCAGCCGAACTCCTTCCACGTCTCCAGGCCAATCAGCGTCCACGGGAACAGCGCGGCGTCACCCAGGAATCGGACAGCGGGAAACCCCAGCGCCGTAAGTCCCTTGTTGACGATCCCCGTGGTCGACAGCGCCTGCACCATGATGCCGCCAATGATGATCCAGGAGAGGAAGTGGGGCAGCGTCGTCGCGGTCTGCACCGCCCGCTGGAAAAAACGGACCCTGACCTGGTTCAACGCAAGGGCAAAGACCAGCGCGACCAGTTGTCCGGCGATAATTTTGCCGATGGCGATGAACAGCGTGTTGCGGAAGAGGTTGTACGCGTTCGGGGTGGCAAAAAAGCGCTGAAAATGCTCCAGCCCCACAAACGGGGAGCCCGCCAGGCCCTTAAAGGGATTATAATCCACAAAGGCGATAGCGATGCCCCATATTGGGTAGGCATTGAAGAGTAGAAGCAGGATGATAGCCGGCATCATCATGAGATACATCCGCCAGTGCTTCTGCCAGACCGCTCGAAAGGGGGGCTTGCGTTCAGGCGGAAGCCTGACCCGGGCGCCGGCTTGCGCCCGGACAGAGGCTGGCGTGATCATGGCTGTCTCAGCCATCAGCGCAGCTATCCTTTCACCGAAGAATGGGTGGCATACGCAGCCACCCATTTCTTCTGTCGTCTTGTGCCGTCCAAGTCGCTATCCTACTTCTATACGCTCGCGTACCACTCATTGACCTCGGCGGTGACGTCGTCGCCGCCGCTCTTCTTCCAGTCGGCGACGAACTGGTCGTATGCGTCCAGCGGCCGCGCGCCACTGATGATCTCCAGATAGGCCGCGTCCTCCAGGGCCGTCAGATGCCCGGTGTAGTCGACCATATTGGGGCCGGGCGCGCCCAAGAACTGGTTGAGCATACACTCATGCTGCGTGTTGTAGACCGCGCGGTAGATGTCCATCGCCGGCTTCTGCCCAGGGTCGGAAATCAAGCGCTGGGCCTTGTTGAGCTTGCTGCGGTCGGTCTCAAGGATCCAGGGTTCAAGGTTGTCCCAATAGGCGGCAAGGCCCTCATTGCTCAGAACGGATTGGATCCAGTGCCCTGAGCCGGTATTGCGTGAATAGTGTGGGCCCTCCTGAAGCTCGCAGTTCTCATCCCACACCCAGTCGTACCCCTCTTTCCAGATCCCGGTGCTGGCAGACCACTGATAGACCTCATGCTTGGGAAAGTTGAACCACAGGTCGTTGTTCCAGTTGAGGTACTTGAAGACCGCCTCGACCTTGCGTTGCTCGATCCCCTTGCGGAAGCAGTACACGCGCCCGCTGGCATTGGCGCCCCGGCGGCCGATCTTGCCATCGGGGCCCTCGAGCCGCGAGAAGTATGTCCACTTGGCGCCGGGATTTTCCTCTTCCACGGCCTGCATGCGTCCCAGAAGCCAGTAAGCGCCCCAATAGACGCCGACCTCTTGGGACGTGAACTGGGAGAACGAGTCTCCAGGCCCGAACGTGTAAAAGTCGGGGTGAATCAGCCCGTCCTTGTACCACGTCTGGAGTAAGGCCAGGACCTCCCTGTTTTCGGGCCGGGTGCTGCCGTAGGTCAGCGTGCCGTCCCCGTAGTCGCGCCACGTCTTGGGCATGACGCCATGGGCGCCAAAAATTGCATCCATGGAGGCGGCCCAAATGATCAGCATTTTGTTGGCGCCGATACCGAACTTGCTGAGCCCGGCGTCCATGAAGGCGCGCATCGTTTCGTCCAACTCGGCCACTGTGGTGGGCACCGGCAACCCCACCTTGTCCAGCCAGTCCTGACGGATCCAGCAGAGGTTGTTGCCACCCGCGGGGGATCCCTCCTCAGGGAAGCCGTACAGTTTGTCGCCGCGGGTTGCGGGCACCCAGGACTCGCCATCGGGATAGTGCATCACCTGCTTGGACAAGGGAGAATACGTGGCATCAACCACGTCGCGGATCTCCTCCGCAGCGCCGTTGGCGATGAACTCTGCCGCCTCGACGGTATTGCACACGAAATAATCGGCCATGGTGCCGCCGGCGATGTCGGCGGCCCGCTTGGCCGCGCGCGCGTCGCCTGCGGCCGTCCAGTGCGCCTCGAACCTGATCCCCATCAGGTCGCGGCGCAGATTGTACATCGGGTTGTTGTCATACGTGTCCCCCTCTTGGAATGTCTGCCCCGTATCCTCGACCATGAGCACCACATCGGGATCGTACTTTTCGAACGGAGGAAGGGTGGGGTCCCAGTCCATCTCACACATGCTCTCAGGGGCTTCGGTCGCCGCTGCGGCTGCCGCGGGGGCCTGAGCCGGGGCCGTTTCGGCGCCGCAGGCTGCCACCACCGTACCGGCTGCCGCCATACCAGCAGCCTTCAGGAAACTTCGTCTTGTCATTCTGGATTCCGCGGATGACATGGTCTTACCCTCCTGTGGGATTGGTAACGCCCACCTACTGGCCGGCGTTCGCTTTTCTAACCCGAATTCGGAGTCAAATCAGAGCGGCGAAGAAAGCCAAATTCTTGCCGCCGAGATGGAAAGAAGGCTTAATTGGGTGCCAGGTGCAGGCAATCGAGTCATCAATGAGCTTGACAGAGAAGCTGGCTACGCTGCGGTGACGGGTTTGTACAGTTCCGGGACGATCTTGAACTGGTCGTTGATCATCACGATGATATGAGATTAGCGAGAAAGCCACCGAATCGCGGAGCACGACGGGCCGATTCTGTACATTACTGTGAATCGGCGCAATTGACTGTAGCCCTGTGTGGGAAATCCCCCAAGAGCGCTTGTGAGGGATAGCCACGGTCGCCAAACGGCTTACCCCACAGATCCGTGGTCATCTGTGGGGCCGGTTTAAGGGCATCGACCTCCTGGATTCTAACGAGAGCACCCTGAGTTCAGGATCCCTGACTGCTCCCACCACCAATACTGATGTATTTCAACAAAATATTATTTTAAGGATAACAGGCAGGCAAAAAGGTGTCAAGTCAGTTTTTTCTGGGTGCATCCCAAAATGGGGGCAAAATTTCGCATGACTTTGAGAACGACAAAGCCATGTCCAGCCCGCCGATCCAATCTCAGGCAATTTGCGTGGCTGCTTTCTCCTTAACTTTTTCTGGGCGGTCGGGCCTTCGGCCCTCCCTTGTGCAGGGGCTGCGCCCCCGCAACGCCCCGCCCTGGCTAGCGACCGTGCTCAATCTTCCCCAGCAACGTGTCTAGCCAACAGTATTCCCCCCAAACGGTCCGGTAGGGGCAGGCCTTGTGCCTGCCCTGTGCCCCCTGATCAACGGACCTCCCGGTATGTCCAGGTCTTTTGCATGCCCTGCGTATCTCCAAAAGCCGGTAACTGATTCAAGCCACCGCCGGCATAATCTCCCCGCCAAAATGTTCCTACCCCAAATCTGGGATGCACCTTTTTTTCTGGCAGAGTGTGTCCCAAAGGAATGGTAAGATTCTGGCTCATCTCCGGTCAGGAACACTGGACTCGCCGGCCCCCAGGTCCGGGTGCCCCCAAATTTCACGATGCACGTCTGACAAGATTGGGGCTTGGCGCCTGTTGCAATTCTGCTATACTGGGCCTTCAGACTTGCCTGTGTCTTCGCTTGCATCAGGAAGATGCCGGTCGCACCGGTGGCGTCGGCAACTCTAGCATCTCCCGCCGCATCTTCCTGCCCCAATCGCGGCCGGCGTTGGGCGTGCCCCGGTTTTTCTCGTTCCTCAACCACGGGAACGTCTTCTTCAACCCGCCAATCTTCCTGAGTACGACCAGATGGCGGCGAGCGTGGCAGGCAGCATCCTCTGCATCCTTCTCTATGCTCTGGCGTTGCATTACTTCATCCAAAGTATCGTCTCTGGCGGTGTCAAACAGAAGGCCTCTCATTAGAAGTGAAGGGTAAAATGCACAATTCCGGCCCGTACAATCAAGCAACAAGGCATCCCACCATTCGAGTCGGCGTCCTCGGCCTGGGCCAGGGCCGTTCACATCTGCGCGCCTTTCAACTGCTGGATGGCGCCACCGTCGTCGCGGTCTGCGACAAAGACAGCGCCCTCGCCGCGCGCGTGGCCCACGAATTCGCGGTCGAGATGCGCTACCCCACCTATGACGCCATGCTCGAAGACCGCAGCATCGATCTGGTCGTCGTGGCAACGCCCGATCATCTCCACGGGCAGCACGCCATCATGGCGCTCGAGGCCGGCAAGCACGTCCTCTCCGAGATCCCCATGGCAACTACCCTCGCAGAATGCCGCCGCATCATCGAACTGACCGACCGCCGCGGGCTCAAATACCTCATGGGCAACCAGGTCCGCCATGCCTTCTGTCTGCGCGATGTGCAGCGGATGATCCAGGCCGGCGACCTGGGAGATATCTTCTACGGCGAAGGCGAGTATCTGCACACCATGGACGAGATCGTCAGCCGCCGCCCTCCAGATCACTGGCGCATCCACCCGCAGACGCCGCAGACCACACTGCTCGGCGGCGGCCCCCACGCCATCGACACCCTGCGCTGGCTGATGGGCGTCGACTTTGTCGAGGCGCAGGCCTACCATGCCGAACAATCTTCGCGCTGGCAGACCACGCACACCACCGTCGCCCTATTCAAGACCAGCACCGGCGGCGTCGCCAAAGTGACCGTATCCTACGGAATGGTGCGCCCCTACTGCCTCTACTATTCAGTCTATGGCAGTGCCGGTTCCTTCGAACGCACGCGCGACCAAGGCGGCCCGGTCGAGGATACCACCAACTACATCTATAACAGCAGGATGTCGGACGCACGGCGAATGGTGCCCGTCACCGTGCCCAACTGGAGCAATCCTGCTATGCAGACGGAGCACACACTCGGGCATGGCACGATGGAGATCGAACAGGCCCAGCAGTTCCTGCAAGCCATCATCGCCGGCGAGGAACCGGCCATCGGCCCGCGCGCCGCCGCCCTATCAACTGCCGCCGGCATCTGCGCTCTCCAGTCCGCGCAACAGGGCGGCGGCCCAGTCGCCATCCCCAGCTTCAGCTAGTTCTTCCAGAAATGAGAAATATGGGCTGCCAAAACCTGGTTTTCCACTGTCGGCAAACAGTCGGCGCGGCTTAGACTAACTCCATGAGGCATGCAGAAAATGAAGATAACGCGAATCGAAACAATCCCCGTCAATGTGCCGATCAGTCCTGAGAGGGCGATTAGCGGGGGGCGCGGCCGCCATACCGAGTCGCCTTTTCTACTTGTAAGGATTCACACCGATGAGGGCATTGAGGGGCTTGGCGAGGTCTCCTGCACGCCAATCTGGAGCGGCGAGGATCAGACCACCGCCGCCCATTTCATCGAGCACATTCTCGCGCCCCTGCTCACCGGCCGCGATCCTACCCAGATCGAACGGCTGACAGCCGCCGTCAACGCCGCCGTCGCCAACAACCCCTTCACCAAGGCCGGCATCGAGATGGCGCTCTGGGATATTCTGGGCAAGGTCGCCGGCCTGCCGCTCTACCGTCTGCTGGGCGGCCCGGTACGCGATAGTGTGAAAACAAAGTTCTCAGTGTCCGGCTTGGCGCCCGATCAGGCCGCTGGCATCGCTGTGTGGGCCGTCGAGCAAGGCTTCGACACCATGAAAGTGAAAGTCGGCCTGGACCCCGCCGAGGATGTGGCGCGCGTAGCCGCCGTGCGCCAGGCTGTCGGTCCCGACGTGCGCCTGGGCGTGGATGCTAACGGCGGTTGGTCCGTGCGAACCGCCGTCCAGACCATTCAGCAGCTCTACCAGTACGACATCTACTTCGTCGAGCAGCCAACCCCGGATCATGACGTGGCCTGGCTTGCCGACGTGCGCCGCCGCACCCATCTGCCGGTCATGGCCGATGAGATCGTCTACTCACCGCAGGACGCACTGGCTATCGCACGCGCCCATGCCGCCGACGTTCTTTCTCTCTATGTTGGTAAAGGGGGTATCGGCCCGGCCCGCAAGGTCGCCGCTGTGGCCGAGGCCGCCGGTCTCGTTTGTACAGTGGGCAGCAATCTCGAACTGGGCATCGGCAACGCCGCCATGATTCACCTGGCAATGTCCACCGCAGCCATCGACGCCGCCAACTTTCCCTGCGACATTCTCAGCCCCTTCTTCTACGAGACCGACCTGCTCCAGGAGCCGCTGCCTATACACGCGGGCGAAGCCCGGCCGCCAAACGGCCCCGGTCTCGGTGTCCAACTGGATGAAGACAAAGTCGCCTTCTTCCGATCCGACAAAAACTAGACTTCGATACCATTCAGAAGAGGCCGCCAAGAAGAAACAACAAAATGCCTGCGGCCAGAAACGAAGAAAATCTGTAGGTTAATGCTCGGCTCCTGCTACCTGCCGCCAACGCACGGGGTCACTAACCACTGACCACCGACCACTGCAGTCCTACTCCATGCGAATGCGCGGGTCTACGATGGCCAGCAGGATATCGGACAGCAACGTGCCAATGATGGTAAGCGCGCTCAATAGGAAGAGGAAGGAGCCGGCCAGGTACATGTCCTGCGACGTGAGCGAACGCAGCAGCATTGGTCCGGTGGTCGGCAAGCTCAACACCATCGCCACCAGGGTTGTGCCGGAAACCAGGCTGGCCAAAGACCAGCCGACCGTGCTGAAGAAGGGGTTGAGGGCAACGCGCACCGGGTATTTCCAAATCAGCCTGCCCTCTTTAACGCCTTTGGCCCGCGCCGTCTCGACATACGGTTTGTTGAGTTCATCCAGCAGGTTTGCGCGCGTGATGCGGATATTGCCGGCCGTCCCGTTGACCGCCACGATTAATAGCGGCACCCATATGTGTTTCAGCATATCGACGACCTTGGGCCAACTCCACGGTTCCAAAATATATTCGTCGGAGAAGAGGCCGCCAACATTCATGCCGAGCCAGGACTGGACGAGGAAGAGAATGATGAGTGCCAGCAGAAAGCCTGGCGTGCCCAGGCCGACGAAGCTGAACGTCGTCATAATGTAATCAAGCCACGAGTACTGATGGGTCGCCGAATAGACCCCCACCGGTATGGCGATAAACCAGCCTACAAGCAATGCGCCCAGAGAGAGCGCCATCGTCAGCCCCAGGCGTTCCCAGATCAGTTCGCTGACAGGCTTCTGCCATTCAAATGACTGCCCCCAGTCACCCTTCAGCAGCACGCCGGAAATCCATTTGAAATATTGGACATAGACTGGCTGTCCCAGACCGTAGCGCTGGCGCAGCGACTCCAACTCGGCCTCGTCGACCTCGTCGCCTTCCTGCCGAAGTTGGGCGACATATGAGGTGAGAAAGTCACCTGGCGGTAACTGTATGATGACAAAGGACAAGATAGAGATCGCCACCAGCATCGGGACGATGAGGAGGATACGCTGAACGATGAAGGCGAGCATCTAAACCCCCGAAGAGACCGGAGCGAGGAGAGGAGTGAGGCGCTCTCCTCTCACTCCTCTTCACTCGCTCCACGCTGTTTTAGCTACTCTGTTAGGCCGGATCTTCCCAGAAATAGGTCTCGGTGTGGAGCAGGTGCTCATCACCGGTCGTATCGTCCAGCGGGAAGCCAGGCAGGTAGTTGCGGACACCGTTCTTGACGATAATCGGCGCCGGGCGTTCGCCCAGGTAGCCTATCATCGGCAACTCTTCCGCCCAGATGTCGAGAATCTGGTGGAACATCGCCGTCTGCTTGTCGGGATCAGGCTCAATCTTGATGGCGTCCCAGATCTCCCAGATCGTCCAGACCCAGTGACCGGCCGGCGGCTCGACGCCAGCAGGGCTGGTGCCGCCGCTGTTGCGCCAGTGCGCCCAGCCAGCGGCCCACGGGCGGTCGGGCTGCTCGCACGTCCAGATCGTGGGGTTGACCAACGGCACGACTGTGCGGTCGCCGCCCCACCAGGCTGCTTCAATCTCGTTGGCGCCGTGGTGCTCTTCATACAGAGAACGCTCAAAGCCCTTGTAGGTCGCTTTGACACCCACGGCCGCAAAGTACTTGATCACTTCTTGCACGGTATCTTCGTCGGTCGTACCCGGTTGTGCAGTACCTTCGATGATGAAGCTAAGGGTCTCGCCGCTGCCGTCGTTCCACAAACGGAAACCATCGCTGTCCTTCTCCGCATAGCCGGCACCGTCAAGAAGCTGGTTGGCCATATCGGGATCGTACTCGATCCAGGCGTTGGCCTGCTTGGGGTAGGCCTGTGCCGAGCTTTCGAGCGGGCTGTACTGCCGCGGCGTCATCAACCCATCCCACACCAACTCGTTAAGGGCGACCCGGTCGACCGCCACCGAAAGCGCGATGCGCACATCGCGAACGTTGAAGAACTCGTTCAAGCGCTCGTTCTTGGTCGATTGGTTGAGCTGAATGGCAGAGTGGCCGGAGGCCGAGCCTAGGAATACCTGGTAGTCCCCGTTCTCTTCGTTTTCCTTGTAGAGCGTGAAGTTGCCGATATTGACGTGACGGGCCTGGAAGTCGATCTCGCCGTTGATGATCCGCAGGTCGAAGACGTCATTCGTTTCGAACAAACGATGCGCGACATCGTCAATGTAGGGCAGTTGTTTGCCGTCGGCGTCGACGCCGAAGAAGTAGGGGTTCCGCTCCATCAGGAAGAGCTCGTTCGAAAGCTCATTCTTGGAGATCCAGGGGCCGATGCTCGGCAAATCCGGGTTCAGGTACCACCACCTTCGATCGGTATAGTACTCTTCCCAGCTGTTGAAGCCGGCCTCTTCGACCTGTGCCTGCAGCGCATCCTGATCGTCAGTCAGCTCCATGTGGAACTGCTGCAGGTAGTGGCCGGGCAGGTAGAGATTTCTGGTCTGGCGGCCAAGACGGAAAACATACAGCGGGTTGGGCAGCATGAACTTGAAGGTTACAGTGGAGTCATCGACGACTTCGAGCTCCATCGGCGTGCGCTCGGCACCCTCGACCCACGTGCCGCCAATGCTGGGCGAAATCGTGGTATTGGTCTCGTCCTCTTCCCACCACCAGCGGATCGCCTCGGTGGTGAAAGGTGTGCCGTCGGACCAGCTCATACCCTCGCGCAGGTGGAAAGTCCACTCGGAGGCGTCATCGTTGATCTCCCACGATTCGGCCATGCGCGGTTGCATGTTCAGGTTCTGGTCATACCAGGAAAGACCCCTGTCCTGCATCTTGGTCGGGCCCCAGCGATCGGAGACGCCCTTGAAACCGCGGCGGAACGAACCGCCGTAGTTGCCAATCGTTTCGGACACGGGCATTACCATCGGGTTGACCGGCAAGCGCTCATCCACCGGCGGCAGGTCGCCGGCGGCGACCATTTCGGCCAGCATCGGCGCTTCACTGTATTGGGACGCAGGTGTCGCCGGCGCAGAGTCGGACGACTCGGCGGCCGCGGAGTCGGCAGGCGCCTCTTCCATCGGCTCCGGTTCGCCGCTCGCGCCGCAGGCCACGGCTACTGCACCCGCAGCAGTCACGGCCGACACGCGCATAAACTCGCGCCGGGAAATCGGTGTTGGTACAATCCTTCTCATTACTTACTCTCCTTGGTTGTTTGCCCTCCGCCGGTTTTCCAAGCCGTCGCTGCCTCTCTCAATTGTTAGAGTCAGCGCCAGCCTGCCTGAAAACAGAAGTCGGCGGCGGCCAAAATGGTTAATTGCCGTCGCACCCTATTGCAGCGCGACGAACGGTATAGTTGATTGAAGTATGGTGCGTTTCACCGCCCTCCAATCGTACTAACATGGAATTGGATGTCCGCCTCAAAACTGCCCTCACTGAACGACTCCATCCTCCGGCACAAGCCAGGGTGGATGGGGAAGATGCCGCTCGCTCAGATGGCTGGCATAGAGGAAACGGTAGACATCACTGATATAGAACTGCGGGTATCGTTTGGGGGGCAAAGATTCCAAAAACTTGTCGTGGACCATCTCCGCCATCTGCTCGCTCATGCCGGCGCTTACTTCAAAATCGAAATAGATGGCCAGGTCCTTGGACGGGTCTTCAATTACCCGTTTTACGCCGAAGGATTCCGGGTACTTGTGGGCCGGCGAGTCCCTCTCCATCAGGAACGTACCCATCGCAGCCGAATGGATATGTGGCTTGTGCTGATACAGAAAGTTGACCGTCTCCTGCGCATCCTCAATCGTCTCGCCGGGAAAGCCGAAAAAGAAAAAAGTATGATTCCAGATACCGGCTGTCGAGCTTTCCCGCAAGATCCTGCTCATGTGCGGCAGTTGCGTACCCTTGATCATGTGGTCGATAATCGCCGCCGACGCGCTCTCCAACCCGAATAGGATCATCCGGCACCCGCCTGCCTGCATATCCTCCAACAGTTGCCCCGAGATCACCTTCTCAAAGCGTACGCAGCCGCCCCAATGCATCGTCTCGGGACGCTCTCGCATAATCTTTGAGAGATCGCGCAAATTGCGCGGCGTGACAGCCTCGTCGGAAAAGAAAATATGACGCACACCGTACTTGTTGTGCAGGGCCAGCATCTGATCCGCCAGCTGATGGGCGCGCAACTGGCTGAACGATTCCGGCTCGCCGTATCCCACGTTGCAGAACGCGCACTTGCCGAAATAGCAGCCCCGCGCCGTCAACAAGGGCAGCGCCAACTCCGGCGCCAGATAGCGATCCAGCGGCAGCCCGTCAAAGTCGGGTATCGGCAGATTGGCGATCTTCTCCGGCTCTTTGCGCTCGTTGACCCGGATCCGACTGCCATCTTTGTAAATCAGGTTGGGAATGTCAGCCAGGCTCTCCTCAGCCGCAACCGCCTTCGCCAGCTGCAGCAGCGGTACCTCACCGTCGAAGACGATCGCACTGTCGATCAGATCGAATATCGCCGGCGCGTCCGGCAGTTGCGCCCGCAGCATGCTGATATGCGGCCCGCCCACAGTTACATGACAATCCAGCCCGGCCTCTTTGACCAGATATGCTGCCGTCAACCCCGGCAGCAATTGCGCCATCGATGGGATTGAGATGCCGACAACATCCGGCCGTTCCCGCACAATATCGGGCAGCAGAAGGCGTCTATATATGTCCAGGAACATATTGTGCTGGTCATCAGCCACGCCGTGGCTCAGAAAGCGGCTGTTGTCCGAAGGCCCGGCCGCGTCATAACCCTGGAAATGAAGGCTGGCCGGGTAAAAGGGAAGATTCGCAATCTCCAGGCAATCGAGCAGCGTACTTAGCAATTCCAGGCCAATCGGACCATCGTAAAATGCGGATGAGCGAATCCCCGCTTTGGCGCGCTCCACCTGTTTGGCCAAACGCGGGCCCGCCTCCAATGCCCAGCTGATTCTGTCAGAGCTTGCCCTCTCAGGCCCCGCCATCTGCCTTTGCCCCGGCGCCGCAGGAGCCATCGATTCCTTCTGAATGCGCCGCAGACGCGCCAGCGCCCCTGTCAAATAGCGCCGACTCAAGATCTCGTCGAAGACCTCCACATTCAGATCACGCTGAATTACTTCGACCCCGCTCTGTCGCAGATAAGCCGCCAGCGTGGGCAAGGCCAGATGCGGCATCGTCGGCGTCCAATTCGGAGGGAAGAGCAGCATTACCTTCGGCCTGTGGACGCCGTTCCCCAAAGGTTCGGGTGTCTCGCCCGCGATCAGGCCAAACGCTTCCAATTCAATATTCGAATTTGCGCCCGGACCGTTTTTGCTGTCCATCGTTGGTCGCTGCCTTTTCTCTGTCTATTTCCACTTCACTCAGCGTGCGCTCACCTGATGCATTTCATGTTTCCCGCCTCAGACTCTGAAATCAGGCAACATGTAGGCGTATAGCGCGTTCAATCGCGGCGGTTCAGGCTACACTACGCCAGTCAGTTCCAGCTCGCCTGCATAGTGGCAGCGCACGAAATGGCCCTGTTCCATCTCCCGCAACTCCGGCGTCTCCTCCATACAGCGATCATTGTCGTTATAGAAGCAACGGGGGTGGAAGTAGCAGCCGCTCGGCGGGTTCGCCGGATCCGCCACGTCACCCTCCAGCACGATCGGCTCCGCCCTGTCGCGCGGATCGGGCTTCGGCACCGAGGACAGAAGGGCCTCCGTATAGGGATGTTGTGGGTTGCGGTACAGTACTTCTGTCCGCGCGCTTTCCACAAGCATACCCACATACATGACCGCCACCCGGTCGCTGATATGTTCGACCACGCTCAAATCGTGAGCAATGAACAAATACGTCAGGTCGAACTCCTCTTGTAGATCCTGCAGCAAATTGAGAATCTGCGCCTGCACCGACACGTCGAGCGCGGAAACAGGCTCGTCAAGGACGATCAGTTGCGGGTTCAACGCCAACGCGCGCGCCACGCCGATACGCTGCCGCTGACCGCCGCTGAAGGCGTGCGGGTAGCGATTCAGATACTCGGGCCGCAGCCCCACCACCCGCAGCAGCTCCGACACCCGGTCCTCCAACTCCTGCCCCTTTGCGATATCGTTGACCAGCAAAGGCTCGCCCACATTCTGCAGCAGATTCATGCGCGGGTTCAGTGACGAATAGGGGTCCTGGAAGACCATCTGCATATTACGCCGCAACCGCTTCAGCTGCTGGTTGTCCACCGTGGCCATATTGACCGGCCCAAGTTCCTGGTCGTCGAACCAGATATCACCTGCCGTGGGTGGAAAGGCGTGCATGATCAACCGGCCTGTCGTCGTTTTGCCGCAGCCGCTCTCTCCCACCAGCCCCAATGTCTCCCCGGGCCGCACGTAGAAGCTCACTCCATCCACCGCTTTCACCTGGCCTACAGTGCGCGAAAAGAAGCCCTTCTGAATCGGGAACCACTTCCTCAGGTCATAGACTTCAAGAAGTGCATCATGGAGTCGTGTGCTGCTCTCTGTCTGTTCAGTTTCGCCTTCTGTCTGTTCAGTTTCGGCTACAGACTCGTTGTCGTTCTGAGACAAAGCGCTACCTCCTGCGAAATATGTTGCCGGCTGGGAGAGGGCAATCCCCCGTGCAGGCCCAGCCTGCACAGCCTTTCAAAATAGAAGGAAATCTCTGATATCTTTAAAGTAAAGCGCTGCAGCGAAGATGCCAATCAACGCCAATTGGACGGACAGTACGGCCAGCGAAGCGCCAAGCAGACGGCCATCGCGCCGTGCGCGGCGCAGATAGCCTTCGACCATGAACATGCTCACGATCAATGCCATACCCAAAAGAAAGATCGACCACAACCTGTAGGCACGCAAATGCCACGGATTTACACGCAGAAAAAGAGCAACCTCCAGGACCTCATGAAGCAGCAAAATGAGCCCAAGCCCCAATGCAAAACAAAAAAACCAGAGCAGGTAGTGGGTGACCTGCTTACCGGCTTGCCTGAAGACATCGAAGACAGATTCAGTTTCGGAGGGTAGTCTGTCCATAGACACGAATGTATGAAAACTAAGACAATATTCAAATCTGCGGGATAGGCAAGTCGGATTGTACTCGAAAAGGTGGGATAAAGCTAATCTCCAGCGCAGCAAAAGTGCATCCAAGTTTTTCTGTAAGGCCAAAACTCCCGAACCTCCCCAAAAGCTCCCACCAAACAGTCACTGCTTCCTCGCACCTTTATTCCGCGGTCTACCTACCCAGCCAATTCCAATCCGAGCCCATCCAAATCTGCCGCACCCAGCGGCCTGAAGCGCCTCTCTCGCAACCCTAACTCGCGACCCCTTGCGCGGCGAGCAAAAAGCTTCCAACTGACCACTAACCACTGCAGTTCTGGGCGGTGCCGCCGCAAGCGGCCTCCCTTGTGCAGGGGCTCCGCCCCCGCAACGCCCCCGTCCAAAACCAGTCACGTCGCGGCGCCAGCACCTGTGTAATACTGCCAATCGCCCCTCGCACGCCCATCTCTCGCCGCGAATACCCGTTGTCAGCCATCAGTGGCGAGTGCCCACTGACCTGCAGCCAGCCAGCGACCTGTCGGCCTTAACTGATCACTAACCACTGATCACTAACCACTGCAGCTGGCTGCCAACCGAATACGCAATCAGATATCCTGAAGGGCAGCGAGGACGAAGGGCTGGTCAAGGCACGCACTGTATATGGCTTGGTAGTTGCTTGAAAACTAAAAACTGACCTTCAGCCATCGGCCCGTTAGCCCTGAAATACGCCGCCTGTGCAGACAAAAACAAGCCCCCCTCCATTTGACAATCCCAAGATCCTGATCTACACTCGCCCCACCCCCAAGCCTCTATGGAAAGCCTTGTCTGTATTTCAGAGTAAGTAATCACCTACCGCAAGGAGAACTTCTATGCAGCAAACAAGATCTGACTGGAATCCGATCCGTCTCTTGGCCGTCCTGCTGGTCGCCGTCTTGACGATCGGCATCCTGGCCGCATGCGGAGGCGCCGCCCCAGCCGAAGAGGCTGCCCCTGCCGACAGCGCCGAAGCCGCCGATTCCGGCAGCGACGAAGGCATGGCAGAGGCCGACGACGGCGTCAGTCCCAACCAGGCCCCCGCGCTCCAGGAAATGGTGCGCAACGGCGATCTGCCGCCGCTGGCGGAGCGTCTGCCGGTTAATCCGGCGGTTGTCGTGCCCGTGGAAGGTATCGGGCAGTACGGCGGCACCTGGGACACTGCCCTGGTCGGCGGCTCCGATACCGCCTGGCTCGTGCGCACGGTCAGCTACATTCACCTGATGGGCTGGACACCGCAGTGGGACGGCCTCGTCCCCAATGCGGCCGAAGATGTAATCGCCAGTGAGGACGCCAGCGAGTACACCTTTATCTTCAGAGAAGGACAGAAGTGGTCGGACGGCGCGCCCTTCACAGCCCACGACCTGGCTTTCTGGTGGAATGACCAGATTCTGAATCCGGATCTTTCCCCCGGCGGGACGCCCGGCTGGATGCGGGCCGGTGACGCCGACGCAACCTTCGTGGCGGTAGACGACCACACGCTGAAGATCACCTTCGACGCGCCCAACGGTCTCTTCCTGCAGAACCTGGCGACGCCGGGCGGCAGCCTCTTCACACGCGTACCCATGCACTACTGCTCCCAGTTCCACGCCGATCACAACACCGAGAATCTGGATGCCCTGATTGCAGAGAACAACGCCAACGACTGGGTGCATCTGTATCAAATGAAGTGCTCCAGCGTGCCCGGCACACCCTCGGACTCGCGCTGGTTCAATGCCGACCTGCCCACGCTGATGCCGTGGAAGGTCGCAGTGGCGTACGGCGAAGGCTCCTAGATGATCCTGGAGCGCAACCCCTATTACTGGAAGGTCGATACCGAGGGCAATCAGTTGCCTTACATCGATCGCGTTGTTTATGACATCCTCGAAGATCGGGAAGTCCTTCTGCTCAAGGTGCTGAACGGCGAAATCGACATGATGAGCCGCCACTTCAACACCAATGACAACAAGGCCGTCATTGCCGACAATCGCGAACCCGGCGAATATGAGTTCTTCGAGACGCGCAGCATCGGCAATACGACCGGTTTCCACTTCAACCTGACCCACAAAGATGCTCGCATGCGGGAAATCTTCAACGACAAGAATTTCCGCATTGCCATGTCCCACTGCCTCAATCGCCAGGAGATCATCGATGTGTTGTACATCGGTCAGGGCGAACCGATGCAGAGCGCCATTCCCAAGGACATGGCCGAGTTCTACGACGAAGAGTGGTATACGCTCTATACAGAGTTCGATCAGGATCTGGCGCACCAGTACCTGGCTGATGCCGGGATGACCGAACGCGATGCGGACGGTTACTTCCTGGGTCCGGACGGCGAGCCTTTGTCGTTCGTGGTGCAGAGCACCGAGGCCTTTGGCTTCCATGATCGCGCCGAAATGGCGGTGAACCAGTGGCAGGACTGCGGTGTCAACGCGCAGTTGAGCATTGTCGACCGCACGCTGCTCTACCAGCGCAAGGATGCGAACGAGCATGATGTTCACGTCTGGGGCGCGGCCACAGGCCCACAGATCTTCCTCGACCCGCGTCACTTCTTCCCCTTCAGCGGCGAGTCGACCTTTGGCCAGGCTTGGGTGACGTGGCGTACCAATCCCAGCGGCGCTGGCGCCATGACGCAGCCGGAAGAGCCGCCGGACATCGTCAAACACCAAATGGACCTGTACGCCCAGATTCTGTCTTCGGGCGATCAGGCCGTGCAGAATGACCTGATGAGGGAAATTCTGGCGATTGCGAAGGATCAGTTCTACGTCATCGGCATCTCTTCAAGTCCTCCGGGCTACGGCATTGTGAGCAACACCTTCCACAACGTGCCTACGTCCATGCCGGGTTCATGGCAGTACCCGACCCCTGCGCCGACGCAGCCGGAGCAGTACTGGATCAGTGAATAGTAAGTAGAGTATAGAGAGGAGTGAGAAATTTCTCACTCCTCTCTTCGTAGCCGCCGGTTGTGCAAGGTAATGAAACTGGCGGCGAAAGTTGCTTGGGGCCGGTGGTCAGTGGTCGGTAACGACACAGGCCGCCGGTCTCCGGCCTTGGACAACCGCGAGGTCTGAAGATGCTCCAGTTTCTTTTGCGCCGTCTGCTGTACATGATCCCGACAATGATCGCGATCTCGATCGTTGCCTTCGTCATTATTCAGTTGCCTCCCGGCGACTTTCTGACAACGATGGTGGCCTCGATGGCGGCGCAGGGTGAAGACATGGATACGTCGGCGATGCGCGCCCTCGAGGAGCAGTACGGGCTTGGACAGCCGGTCCATATCCAATACCTGAAATGGATGCAGGGGATTCTGTTCAGAGGCGATTTTGGCGACTCCTTTGGTTGGAACAAGCCGGTATCCGATCTGGTGTGGAGCCGCCTGGCTTTGACGTTCGTCCTGTCTCTGGCGAGCCTGCTGTTCGTCTGGGCGGTAGCGTTCCCTATCGGCATCTATTCGGCTGTTAAGCAGTATTCGATCGGCGACTATTTCGCTACCTTTTTGGGATTTCTGGGCCTTGCCACGCCCAATTTTCTGTTGGCGCTTATCCTGATGTACATCGCCTTCAAGTTTTTCAACCAGAGCGTGGGCGGGCTGTTTTCACCGGAGTACAAGGAAGCGGCCTGGACTTGGGGCAAGGTTGCCGATCTTTTTGCCCACCTGTGGGTGCCGGTGGTAATCATTGGTACCGCGGGCACGGCCAGCCTCATTCGCATCATGCGCGCCAATCTGCTCGACGAACTGCGCAAACCCTATGTGGTGACCGCGCGCGCCAAAGGTCTGCCCGAGTGGCGACTGCTGTTCAAGTACCCGGTACGGATCGCACTCAATCCCTTCATCAGCACGGTGGGGTGGGTGTTGCCAACGCTGGTATCGGGCGCGGCAATCGTATCGATCGTGTTGAGTTTGCCAACAACCGGCCCGCTATTGATCCGCGCGCTCTTGCAGCAGGACATGTACTTGGCCGCCAGCTTCATCATGTTGTTGAGCATTTTGACGGTGATCGGCACGTTGGTGTCCGATCTCTTGCTGGCGTGGCTGGATCCACGCATCCGCATGGAGTAACGTGGCAGCCGCGGGTTTCGGGGCGCCCCTGCCTGCACTGCAATTGATCTTTGAAGGGAAACACTATGGCGGTAACAGACGCAAAGACGCTGCCTCCGGAGGCCCTCGCGCCTGGAGCAGCGGAAGCCGAAATAGAAAGCAGTGTCTCCGTTGCCTCGCAATGGCAACTGATGTGGTGGAAGTTCCGCAAACATCGCATGGCGATGGCCGGCGGGATCGTCACTCTGATCATCTATGCAATTGCAATATTTGTCGAGTTTCTCTCGCCCTCCAGCCCTGGGGTGATTCGCGCCGACTACACTTGGGCGCCCCCCCAGAAGCTGCACTTCCTGCGGCAGACCGAAGACGGCATGCGCTGGGACCCCTACGTAAACGGCTATAAGGTCGAGATCGATCAGGAAGCGCTCAAACGGACGTTTGTGATCGACGAAGAGCAGATCGTTGATGCTGGTTTCTTCGTCAAAGGTGAACCCTACAAAATGTGGGGTCTGTGGGAAATGGACCTGCACCTGGTCGGCTCCACCGATCCGGAGGTGCCAATCTATTTTCTCGGCGCGGATCGCATGGGCCGCGACCTGCTGAGCAGCATGATATACGGCACCCGCGTCTCGATGTCGATCGGCCTGCTCGGTGTCATTATGAGTTTCTTCCTCGGCATCATGTTGGGCGGCGTCTCCGGTTTTTACGGTGGCACAGTCGATAACGTCATCCAGCGCATCATCGAGTTCATCCGCTCGATTCCGACCATCCCGCTGTGGATGGGGCTGGCCGCGGCGCTGCCTACCGACTGGCCGCCGCTGCGCATCTATTTCGGCATTACCATCATCCTTTCCTTTATCGGTTGGACCGGGCTGGCCCGCGTTGTGCGAGGACGATTTCTTTCTCTGCGCACCGAGGATTTTGTGATGGCCGCCCGCCTCGATGGCGCCAGCGAAGTGACAACCATCTGGCGCCACATGGTTCCCTCCTTTTTCAGCCACATCATCGCTTCGCTCACACTTTCGATTCCGGGCATGATTCTGGCGGAAACGTCGCTCAGCTTCTTGGGCCTGGGCCTGCGCAGGCCGGTAGTCAGCTGGGGCGTGCTGTTGCAGGAGGCACAGAACATCCGCTCCGTCGCGACCGCCCCCTGGCTGCTGATTCCAGGGCTGGCCGTACTGGTCGCAGTTCTTGCGCTCAATTTCTTCGGCGACGGTCTGCGCGACGCAGCAGATCCATATAACCGCTAACTGCTGTGGCCGGTGGAGTTGCTGATAAAGTGACTACCCGTGTTTCACTAACCACTATCGACTGATGGCCCATGGAAAACCCCATTCTGATCGAAATCAAAAATCTCAAGACCCACTTCTTCCTTGACGAAGGTACGGTTCAGGCCGTCAACGGCGTCGACTTTGCCATCCACCAGCATAAGACTTTGTGCGTGGTTGGAGAGAGCGGCTGCGGCAAGAGCGTCACCGCCCGCTCGATTTTGCAGATCGTCGATCAGCCGGGCCGCATCGTCGAGGGGCAGATCCTCTACCATCGCCCTGATCGCTTAGCGGTTCCCGGTCGTAGGGAATCGATGAACGGCGAGACTGGCGCCAACGGCAGTGAGACGACAGAAATCATCGATCTCGCCGCGCTCAATCCCCGCGGCAGAGAGATTCGAGAGATTCGCGGCCAGGATATCTCGATGATCTTCCAGGAGCCGATGACATCGCTCAGCCCCATTCATACCGTCGGCAACCAGATTACTGAAGCCATCAAACTACATACCGATCTGGCCGACGAGGATGCCAAAGAGCATACTATCGAACTGCTGCGCAGGGTCGGCATTCCTCGCCCGGAGGATCGTTTCGACACCTATCCTTTCGAGCTCAGCGGCGGCATGCGCCAGCGCGTGATGATCGCAATGGCCCTTTCCTGCAACCCCGCTCTGCTGATAGCCGACGAACCGACCACCGCCGTCGATGTCACCACCCAGGCTCAAATCCTCGAGCTGCTGGAAGAACTCCAGGATGAGTTTGGCATGGCAATTATGCTCATCACCCATGATCTGGGCGTCGTAGCCGAAATGGCCGACGACGTCGTCGTCATGTATTTGGGCCAGGTCGTGGAACGGGGAGATGTCGATTCCATCTTTCACGATCCCAAGCATCCCTATACGCAGGCCCTGCTCAAGTCGATCCCCCGACTGGGGATAAGTCGAAACCTGCAGCGGCTTGATTCGATTCGCGGCATGGTTCCCGATCCCTACAACCGGCCATCCGGCTGTATGTACGGGCCGCGCTGCGATCACTTCATGCCCGGCCGCTGCGACGCCGTCAACCCGCCTGCCATTCAACTGGAGGGCCAGCGCGAGGTTAACTGCCTATTGTACGAAGATGAGCAGGTGTGAGCGGCAGTTTCCCCGGAATCGCGGAAACTAGGTGATCAGGGTCAACATACTGCACCGCTTGAAATGAAACGCCACAGGAATCTATGAACGCACAATCGACGAACGGCTTGCAAAGCTCCACCTCAGAAAACGGCAGCGCGGCTGCTGAGAATGTCCTGCTGGATGTCAGGAATCT
Source organism: Caldilineaceae bacterium (assembly GCA_963662575.1). Lineage (GTDB taxonomy): Bacteria > Chloroflexota > Anaerolineae > Caldilineales > Caldilineaceae > Bin5. Next base: position 397,908 of record OY759723.1, on the reverse strand, counting down.
GCAAAAGTGGTTTCCGATCACAGCCGGTTTTTTCCGGCGCACCGTCGGTCATGTCAAGGCGGTCGATGATATTTCCTTCCAGGTCTTGCAGGGTGAGACGGTGGGCCTGGTTGGGGAGAGCGGCTGCGGCAAGACAACTGCCGGCCGCTGCATTCTGCGCGCCTACGACCTGACCGGCGGTCAGATCCTGTTCCAGGATCATGATGGTGAAATGGTCGACCTCGCGCCCCTGTCCAACAATGAGATGAAGCCGTATCGCCAGCAAGTGCGCATGATCTTTCAGGATCCGTTCAACTCTCTCAATCCCCGCATGCCAGTTAGCGATATCGTTGGCGACCCCCTCAGGATCAACAAGGTGGCGGCAGGCAAGGAGTTGGAGGAACGGGTGGCATCGCTGCTGGCCAGGGTCGGTCTGCGGCCCGAGTACATGCGGCGCTACCCCCACGCCTTCAGCGGCGGTGAACGGCAGCGCATAGGCATCGCCCGCGCCCTTGCGCTGGACCCCCGCCTGGTCGTGGCCGACGAGGCCGTTTCCGCCCTGGATGTCTCGGTCCGCGCCCAGATTCTGAATCTGATCAAAGATTTACAAGAAGAGTTCGACCTCACCTATCTCTTCGTTTCGCACGACCTCAGCGTGATCGAGTATATCTGCGACCGCGTTGTCGTCATGTATGTCGGCAAAATAGTCGAGGTCGCCGAAACCGAGGAACTGTTCGCGCAGCCCTTCCACCCCTATACCGAGGCGCTGCTCTCTGCCGTGCCCAACCCCGACCCGCGTATGAGGCAGCAGAAAGCCCGCATTGTGTTAGAGGGTGACGTGGCCGACCCCGCCAATCCACCCAGCGGCTGTTACTTCCATCCTCGCTGCCAGTACGCACAGGAGCAATGCAGCCAGGAGACGCCGGATCTGCGCCAGATCGCGCCCGGACATTTCGCCGCCTGCCACTTTGCCGAAGAGTTGACCCTGGCCGGCGTCGCGCCAAGCGGAGAACTGGCATGAGCTCAGCACAAGAGCAGATCGATGCCCAGTCCTCCTGGCTGCTCTGGGGCAAGTATGTTGTCTATTTCGTTAGTTGGGTCGCCTTCGTTGGCTTAACTTTCTTTCTGCTGACGAGACTGCGACTGAATCTGGTTCTCCTCATGGATGTCCTTCAGGTCAATCGTTGGGCAAGGTCGGCAGTACATAACTTCAGCTTTGTCATTCTGGGGCTCATTGGACTGAGCCTGGTTATCATAGTCGAGCACTATCTCCGTACAGCCGTACTCAAGAATCTTCTGGTGCGACGCATTGTTATCTCCGTCGGCTCCGCAGCTATTCTTATTGGGGCATCGCTCGCTCTTCACGGTTTCCTGGTGTCTGTGTTAGTAGGGTAAATGCTCTGTTGCCGGTGAACCTGCAACACCGGCTGTACCACTTTAAGCTCCACCCAATGGAGCAAAAAAGACGTTTGGTTTTTTGCTGTATCAACGAGTATACTTCAGCCGACGCTGGAATATTTCCCCTTTCTGGCGGTCCGCGATGTTGTGTTTCTCAACCGTTGACAAGACCCTTTGCATTCAGGCAACGAACTAGTAATTTCCTTTTCATTACCCACACAAGGAGACGACTCTATGAAAGGTCTGAAGAAACCAATAACTGAAGTTTCGCGCCGCGAGTTCGTGCGATTGTCAGCGTTAGCAGGCGCCGGCACGATCCTTGTCGCCTGCGGTGCCGGCGGCGAACCGGCAGCTGAGGCGCCGATGGCGGAGGCGCCGGCCGAGTCCGCTGCGGAAGCTGCACCGGCGTCGTCGTCCATGTATAACGAAGCGCCGCGGCTGGCCGAGATGGTCGCCAATGGCGAACTGCCTCCCGTTGACGAGCGTTTGCCGGTGAGCCCGCTGGTGCTTGAGGGGCTCGACGGTGTCGGCAACTACGGCGGCCTCTGGCGCGCCGGCCGCCGCGGCCAGGCCGACCACTTCGCTGTCAACCAGGTGATCATCCGCGGTGCCTTGTCGATCAACCAGGAGCTCACGATCAACCCCATGGTTGCCGAATCCTGGTCGGTCAGCGACGACGCCACCGAGTTCACCTTCAACCTGCGTGAAGGCATGAAGTGGTCGGACGGGGCGCCATTCACATCGGCCGATATCAGGTTCTGGTTTGACGAAGAGATGCACAACGAGGAGCTGACACCGGTTTTCCCGGCCTGGCTCACCAGCGTCGTCGACGGCGAAAATGTGCCCGCAGAACTGTCTACGCCAGATGACACGACCGCAACCTTCAAGTTTGCCAGCCCCAATGCGCTCTTCCACTACAGCGCCGGCATCCTTCTCTCATTCCCTGTCCGCTCCGCCGAGTACATGAAACAGTTCCACCCCGACCATACCGACGACCCGGCCGCGCTCGACCAGATGATCGCCGACGCCGACCTGGAGCTGTGGACCGATCTGTATGTAGACAAACGCAGCGGCCGCCATGAGAATCCCGAATCGCCCATGCTCTGGCCATGGACTGTCGGAACCGATTTCACCGAGCCGCTTGTTACCGCAATCCGCAACCCCTACTTCTGGGCCGTGGATGTCGAGGGCAACCAGCTCCCATATATCGACGACCTTACCTTCCGCCAATTCACCGACCCGGATGTCTACGCACTGTGGTGCATCAACGGCGAGATCGACTGCCAGTCCCGCCATGTGCGCAACACCGACATCACCGTCCTCAAAGAGAAGGAAGAGGCCGGCGACTACAAGCTCCAGATCTGGCGCCGCACTGCCGTCTACGGTCTGCACCTCAACATGACCGCCAAAGAACCCCGCCTGCGCGAACTCTTCCAGGCGCGCGACTTCCGCATCGCCTGCTCGATCGGCGTTAACCGCGACGAGATCAATGAGCTTGTCTTCGACGGCACCGCCACCAACATGCAGTACGGTCCGCCGGTTGAATCACCCTTGTACGTCGAAGAACTGAACAACGCCCATCTTGAATACGACCCCGACAGAGCCAACGCCCTCATCGACGGCCTCGGCTACACCGAACGCGACGAAGACGGTTATCGCCTCTGGAAGGATGGCAGTGGAGAACGCATCCGCTGGACCATGTTGGGCGGCCCCACAGTCACCGACAACGACCAGTTGCTCATAGACTTTCTTGTCGAAATGGGCTTCGAGATCAACTATCGCGGCGCCGAACGCGCCCTCGCCCAGGAACTCGACCGCAACAACGACATCGAGGCCAGGACCACCTTCATGGACCGCAACCTCATCCCCCTCGCCGACCCGGTCATCTGGATCAACCGCGCCAACACCGAGCGTCCGTGGGGCAACGCCTGGCAGATGTGGTCTGTCAACCCCGACAATCCCATCGGCGAACCGCCGCCCGACGGCCACTGGCAGTGGGACCTCTGGCGCATCTGGGACGAGATCCGTGTCACCGCCGACGGCGACAAACAGAACGAACTGTTCAAAGAGATCCTCCGTATCTGGGGCCGCGAGTTGCCCACCGTCGGCTACTTCGGCGAACTGCCGCGTCCCGTCGTCGTAAAGAACGGCTTCAAGGGCATCCATTCCGGATACCCATGGGACTGCTGCCGCGGCGTCTACGAGCACATCATCGACAATGCCACTTGGTACTGGGAAGACCCGGAAAACCATATGTAACTTCAATTGCCAGTGATCAGTGGTCAGTGACCAGCCACTGATCACTGGGGTTTGTCGTTCAATTCAGTTGTTCACAGCTCAGACAAGGAGACAAAGGGATGAAGAGACTGAAGATGCCAAAAACTGATGTAACGCGTCGCGATTTTATGCGCGTCTCCGCGATGGCGACGGCGGGCACCGTCCTTGTAGCCTGCGGTGCTGGCGGAGAACCCGCAGCAGATGCCCCGATGGAGGAGGCGCCAGCCGAATCCACTGAGATGTCCTCCGACATGCCGGCGTCGCAGTATAACGAGGCGCCGCGACTGGCCGAAATGGTCGCCAACGGCGACCTGCCGCCCGTAGACGAGCGCCTCCCCGTCAACCCGCTCGTGCTTGAAGGCCTCGACGGTGTCGGCAACTATGGCGGCCTCTGGCGCGCCGGTTTCCGCGGCCAGGCCGATCACTTCGCCGTCCGCCAGGTGATCATCCGCGGCGTGCTGTCGATTAACCAGGAGTTGACCGTCAATCCGATGATCGCCGAGTCCTGGTCCGTCAGTGACGACGCCAGCGAGTACACCTTCAACCTGCGCGAAGGGATGAAGTGGTCCAGCGGTGATCCGTTTACCAGCGCTGATTTCGTCTTCTGGTTCGAGGATGAGATGAAGAACGAGACGATGACGCCGGTCTTCCCCGCTTGGCTGACCAGCGTGGTCGATGGCGAGAATGTGCCGGTAGAGTTGTCGGCGCCGGATGACACGACGGTCGTGTTCAAGTTTGCCGGGCCGAACGCCCTCTTCCACCTGGAAGGCGGCATACTTCTAAGCTGTCCCTTACGCTCATCTGCCTATCTTAAGCAGTTCCACCCGGACCACACTGACGACCAGGGTGCTTTGGATCAGGCGATCGCCGACGCCGGCCTCGATAACTGGACCGAACTGTATGGCGATATGCGTAGTGGCCGCCTTGAGAATCCCGAGAGCCCGCTGTTGTGGCCTTGGCTCCAGGACAACGACTTCTCTGAAGAGATTGTCACCTGTTCCCGCAACCCCTACTTCTGGGCGGTGGACCCGGCCGGCAATCAGCTCCCCTACATCGACGACCTCTCCTTCCGTCTCTTCAACGACTCCGACGTGCAGGCGCTGCGGCTTGTCAACGGTGAAATCGACTGCCAGTCCCGCCACATCCGCAACACCGACCTGACCGTGCTCAAAGAGAACGAGGAGAAGGGCGACTACGTGATCCAGTTCTGGCGATGGACCGCCGTCTACGGTGTCCATTTCAACATGACCACCAACGACGACCGCCGCCGCGAACTCTTCCAGGAACGCGACTTCCGCATCGCCGTCTCCTTGGGCTTCAATCGCGACGAGGTCAGAGAACTGATCTACGATGGCTTGGGAACCAATATGCAGTACGGGCCCCCCGTCGAGTCGCCTGTGCATCACGCAAAGTTGAGCAACGCCTATCTCGACTACGACCCCGATAGGGCCAATGCATTGCTCGACGGACTTGGTTACACTGAAAAGGACGGCGACGGCTACCGCCTCTGGAAAGATGGCAGCGGCGAGCGTATCAGCTGGACCATGTTGGGCGGCGCTGAGCTTACCGACATCACCCAAACCTTTATCGACTACCTCTCCGATCTGGGCTTTGAAGTCAACTACCGCGGCGTCGACCGCTCGCTCAGCATCGAACTCCATCACTCAAACGATGTCGAATGCACCACCTCCTTCATGGATCGCAACCTGGTGCCAATGGCCGATCCGCAGGTCTGGGTCAAACACCGTAACATCAGTGACAGGCCCTGGGGCAATGCCTGGACCGCCTGGAAGCTGGATCCCACCAATCCTATCGCCCAGGAGCCGCCCGCCGGCCACTGGATCTGGACCATCTGGGATCTGTGGGACGAAATCCGCGCCACCGCTGGCGAGGAGAAGCAGGTGGAACTCTTCAAGCAGATCCTCGAAATCTGGTCCGAAGAGTTGCCTTCCATCGGCTTCTTCGGCGAACTGCCGCGTCTTGTCATGGTCAAAAACGGCTTCAAGGGCATCCATGCCGGCAACCCGTGGGACTGCTGTCGCGGCGTCTACGAACACATCATCGACAATGCCACCTGGTATTGGGATGATCCGTCAATGCATATGTAGAGCAAAGTGAATCTTGGCTAGTGGATAGTTGGCCTCCAGGGCCGCTATCCACTAGCTCCTGTCCACTAACCACTGGGGTTCCCCATGTTCTCATACATCCTGGGCCGGTTTGCCGTGATGATTCCGACGCTCTTCGTGATCTCCATTGTCACCTTCATCATCATCCAGCTTCCGCCCGGCGATTATCTGACCACCTATGCTGCGCAACTGCGCGAACAGGGCGATGAAGTCGACGAGGTGCTGATGGCCAGGTTGGAGCGGCGTTACGGCCTCGGCCAGCCGCAACATATCCAGTACCTTAAATGGATTTCGGGCATCCTCCTGCGCGGCGACTGGGGCGATTCGATGCTGTTCCAGAAACCGGTGGCGGATCTGATTTGGAACCGGCTCGGCCTTACTTTCATACTTTCGTTTACAACCCTGCTGTTCGGCTGGCTCGTCTCGATTCCATTAGGAGTCTATTCGGCAACCCACCAGTACTCGGTGATCGACTATATCGTTACCGCGCTTAACTTCATTGGCAAAGGTTTGCCCGAGTTCATGCTCGCCCTTGTGATCATGTGGCTGGTGACGAGCTATTCGGACATGAGCGTCGGCGGACTGTTCAGCCCCCAATATATGGACGCGCCCTGGACTTTCGCCCGGCTTTGGGACCTATTGGCCCATGTCTGGATCCCGATTGTGATCTTGGCGGTGGGCAGTACCGCCAACGGCATCCGCATCACCCGCGCCAATCTGCTCGACGAACTGAACAAACCCTATGTCGAGACAGCGCGCGCCAAAGGTGTCAAAGAGTCTAAGCTGATCTGGAAATACCCGACGCGCGTTGCCCTGAACCCCTTCTTCAGTACAGTTGGCTGGTCACTGGCAGATTTGATTTCGGGCACAACCATCGTGGCCATCGTGCTGAGTTTGCAGACGACCGGCCCAATGCTTTTCACGGCACTGATCAACCAGGATATGTTTTTGGCCGGCAGCTTCATTATGATGCTTAGCGTGCTGACGGTGATCGGCACATTGATGTCGGATCTGCTGCTGGCCTGGGTTGATCCACGCATCCGCCTGGAAGAGGCGGGATAGTCATTCCATTGACTGCCGCTTTGCTGCTGGAACGCAAGTGTCGAATACAGGAACCCTTCGCAATCTGAGCGCTAAGACATGGACCGGAACAGACGATGACGACTGGGGAACAACGACCAACTACTTTTGAAGACGAACCAGAAGAAGAGCGTTACCTGGAGACAAGGACAGACGAGGCCAATATCGCTGTCGCCTCCTTTTGGCAGTTGATCTGGTGGCGCTATCGCCGCCATCGCGTGGCCGTCTTCTGCTCGTTTGTCGTACTTGTCTTCTATCTGATCGCGGCTTTCAGCGAATTCGTGGCGCCCTACGACCCGGAGGCCAAGTTCGTCAAGTATAAATTGCACCCGCCGACGCCGGTTCACATCGTCGATGCCGAGGGCAACTGGCGCATGCCCTTCATCTATCAGACTGTGCGCGAGCGGGATCCGGAGACGTTCCGCAATACCTACCATGAGGACACGACCATCCGCCACCCCATTCGCCTCTTCCCCAAGGGCGAGGAGTACAAGCTGTGGGGTGAAGTTGCCGCGACCACGAAGCTGTTCGGCCTGGACGTTCCCCACGAGGAGCAGGGCTTCTTCCCGCTGGGCACGGATCGACTGGGGCGGGACATGTTCTCCCGCGTCGCCTACGGGGCCCGCCTCTCGCTCTCCATCGGCCTGATCGGTGTGATCATCAGTCTTGTCCTCGGCATTCTCCTCGGTGGCCTGTCAGGCTACTACGGCGGCACGATCGACAATATCATCCAGCGCATTATCGAGTTTCTGCGTTCGATTCCCTCGATTCCGCTGTGGATGGGGCTGAGCGCCGCGCTGCCGCCCGGGTGGCCAATTCTCTACGTCTACTTCAGCATTACCATCATTCTCTCCTTTATCGGCTGGACCGGCATGGCCCGCGTCGTGCGCGGCAAGTTCCTGCAACTGCGTGAGGAAGAGTTCGTCATGGCCGCCAGATTCGCCGGCAGCAACGAGCTGCGCATCATCCTGCGCCATATGCTGCCCTCCTTCCTCAGCCACATCATCGCGTCCATGACGCTGGCGATTCCAACCATGATTCTCAGCGAAACCGCACTCAGTTTTCTCGGTCTGGGGCTGCGCCCGCCCGCCATCAGCTGGGGCGTCCTCTTGCAGGAGGCGCAGAACATCAGCGCCGTCGCCATCGCTCCCTGGACGATGGTTGCGCCCGCCCTCATGGTTGTAATCGCCGTGACAGCGTTCAATTTCATGGGCGACGGCATGCGCGACGCCGCCGACCCCTACGCCACCCTGTAACTGGAGATCCTGGCTCTTAGCTTTACCTAGCCGTCCGCGGCTGTTACTGAAAACTAAAAACTGACTACTGAAAACTAACAGAAGGATCCCCAACCATGATTGTCAAGGGCAGCGCCATTCCCGAAGTCAACTACCGTAAGGGTTACGAGATTCGCGATGCCCAGGACCAGATAGACCACTTCGCCGAGCGCATCACCACCCCGGCCAATCCCTTCGAACCGGAGAAGCATGGAGAGCAGCGCTTCTGGTACATCCTGGAAGGTGAAGCCACCGTCACCATTGACGGCCACTGCTCGACGGTTGGGCCAACCGATTTGATCCTGCTCGCCCCCTGGACCCACCACAGTCTGCGCGCCGACAAATGGGTGCGCTGGGTCTGCTTCGGATAACCTCACGCGCCCAGAGCGCACCCAACCTGCACCGACAAAGGAATCGCAAACGATGCCACGCAAATTGAAGTTGGCCCTGATCGGTCTCGGTCGCCGCGGCCGCAGTTCTCACCTGCCAATCTATCCAAGATTGAATGACGTATTCGAATTTGTCGCTGTCTGCGACAAGGAAGAGGAGGTCCTGCGCGAAGTCGCCGCTGAGTACGGCGTCAACGCCTATACCAGCGTACGTGATCTTGTTGAGGGAGAAGAGCTGGATGTCGTCGACGTAGTCGTCCCCGGCGAAGCCCACCACCCTATTTGCTGCTATCTGGCCGATGCCGGCATCAACATCATCGTCGAGACGCCTGTCTCCGTCACCCGCCCCATGACCGACATGATGATCGAGGCCGCCGAGCGCAACAACGTCAAGCTGGAGGTTGCCGAAAACTACCACCGCGTACCTATGGCCCGCTTCCAGGCCAAAGTGATCGATTCCGGCATCATCGGCGAAGTCGGCCGCATCTATCGCATCTTCCACGAAGGCGGCTATCACGGCATGAGCATGCTGCGCCTTCTCGCCGGCAGCCCTCCCAAGTCGATCCTCGGCGTCACCCACGTGACCGACGTCGTGCCCATCATCGACCGCATGAAACGCCATCATTCCCAGGAAACCTGCTCAACCAGCTTCCTCGAGTTCGAGAATGGCGCCGCCGCAACCATGATCTACTCCAATGTCATCCACGCCCGCTCGCTGGGCCGCAAAAACATCGGCATCGCCCAGATCGACGGCACACGCGGCGCAATCGTCGAAAACACCGTCTACTTCACCGACCCCGCCGACTACCAAAGCGGCGCAATCGCCAATGCCTATGAACCACAGCGCTCGAACATCGAAGTCGATGGGCGCCAGGTCCTGGAGCGCATCAGCCTTGAGCTGCCCGATCAGGAGATCGTCTGGGAGAATCCCTACGCCCATCTAGGTGTCGGCGAAAACAACGGGCGCGGCGTTGACATGGCAGACCAGCTCATGAGCATCGCCAACGCCGTACTCCACGACATCGAGCCAACATATGGCGTGCAGGAAGCCCGTCTGGATCAAGAGATGTCGCTGGCCGCCTCCGAATCCGCCCTGATGGACAAGCAGTCGCTGGCTTTCCCGCTGCGCTCGCCCTCAGAAGCCGAGGAAAGGATCCAGCAACGCTTCAAAGAGACACACGGTCATGACTACACCGACATCGAACCACTGCTCGATGTCTTCTATCCCCGCCGCTAAGCAATATCTGGCGCAACAGTACCAACGAGTTTCCGCGCTAAGCACACAGCTTCGCCGAAAGGAAGTGAATTGTGCAGTTCTTGGATATTGAAAAAAAGGGTATTTCCCGCTATCTTCTTGACGCCGACGTGGAGGGCGAGCCGCTGCGAGTCCATATCTCGGAAGTCGATGCCGGCGGAAGGTCCCATCCCCCCCACCGCCACGGGGGCTTTGAGGCATTCTATATGATTGAAGGTGAAGGAACGCTGGAGATTGATGGCGAGCGCCACCCACTGCGCGCCAACGAAGCGATCGTATTCGACCCGCACAAGTTGCACGGCCTGATCAACACCAGCCAGGCCCCCATGCGCTACATGGTCATAATCCGCCCCGAAGAGGATGAAGCCTGAAACCTGTTTTCACTGCAAAGACCAGCAATTGTAGTAGCCAGACAGCGGGGGTGATACAGTGCGCCAACTGAATCTGCGCGTCCCGGAAACGATTGTTCAAGGGCTGGATGAAATTGCCAGCAAGGAACAAATAGATCGGACTGCGCTTGCGAGGAAAATGTTGACCGAGGCGATGCAGCAGTGGAAGGTGGAAGCCGCAATCGCCGCATGCCGTCGTGGTGAAATCACCAAAGCGCGCGCCGCTGAACTGGCCGGCATATCGATTTACGAAATCATGGACGAAGTGCGCTTGCGAGGTGCCGCGCCAAGCTACTCTCTCGACGAGTTGCGCGCAGACCTGTCTTCCCAGGTCATACCTTAACGCAAGAAAGGCGATCAGAAAATTGGGGCGATTGAATCCCCTTTTGACATAAGCATGTGCAGATCAAAAGACGCATAGAAGCACTATGCGTCTTTTTCTTTCTACGAAAAATCGAGCTGCATGAGCAGATCCATGAACTGGATGCTCATCTGTTTCGCGCCCAATTCCGTGCTGGAGTAGGGATTGTCGAAGTGGAGGAAGCCGCTGATCTCTTGCTCCGTCTCGTTTACGAGCAGGGGTCCTTGCCAGCCAAAGTCGATGCTCTCGCCGCGCAGGCTGGTCAGGTGTACACTGTCTTCCTCAAAGATAATGTCCAGGGCGGTCACCTTCTCCACGAACTCGGCAAAGCTTCCGTCTGACTCCGCCCGCCCCATCTGCACCATCCAGACATTGTTCTGTCCATAGGAGCGCAGCTCCCGGTACGCGCTCTTGCCGCTTTCGGTAAGCGTCAGACCCGCTGAAGCAGTTATCGCCAAATAACCCTCCCCAACGCGGGCACACGCCCAGCCGTCCCGGATCTCGTGCTCATCGAAAGCGTAGATCGGGAAGTAGGCATGGGTGAAACCCAGCCAGTCATCTGCCGGCAGCCGGTGGACCGCCATCAGAAGGTCCTTCCATTGGGCCGCCCGCGGCAGCACGACGTTCCCATGCCAGAAATTGGGGCGATGAGAGCCGTCTTCGCTCAGACACGGTGGGTGGGTGACGAATACGACAGCCTCCGGCGCAAGGGTAGCCTGCCAGATATGCTGCTGGTAGCCGAATCTGCCGGGCCGGTAATCCTGGGCCGACGACAGCATATAGTCCGGCGTCTTATAAGTAACCTTGTCTACGGCCCACTCGCCCTCTTCCCGATCACACCACTCTTCCAGCTGCCCCGCATGACGCTCCCGGCTCCAGATCTCGTCCGCCGGGTCAATCGCGATCGCCTCGATAACCGGCGGCAACTGATAGTTGACAGCGCAGGCCAGGCTGACAGTCCCCCGGATACTCCCGTTGAAAATCCCTTTGCCCCACAGCAGGCGAGTGATGCCAGAAGTAGGCTCCCGAAAGGCATCCTTGATATATGGCGCATAAGTGCGCCCGTGGCTGGAGCCAAAAACCCCTTTGAAGGAGTTGACCGCCAGCCCGAAGAACATCTTGTCCAACACAACCGCTGCCAGTTCGCGCACATCATCGTTCTCTGCCAGATCAACCAGATGGCTGAGGGCCAGCACATCCTCCTCAAAATAAGTGTTGGAATCCCACTCTCGAAAACCGCCCGCAGCCCGCTTTCGCAACCAGGAAAGGGCCCGCTCCTCACCCTTCGCCAGGTGTTCACTGCCGGTCAGGCCGGCATTCGCGAACAGCTCGTCCGGCAACAGCTGTCCCGCCAGTATTTCACAGGTGTGGAAGAGGATCTGATGGTTTTCCGACCAGAAACACATCGCATCCGCGCCCGGCTGGTCCATCCAGTATCGGAAGTTCTGGAAGCAGCTTTGCAGCGGCTCGACCAGCGATTGCGGAAACCCCGGCTCTTCGATATGGCGTCCCGCCATGCCCAGCAGGCCAACCAGATCAAAGTCGCTGCAATCGGCCCGCTCGTTTATCGATGCAATACTGTCGAGGATGACCTGCTCGTTGAGATTGTCCCACATCCCCAACTCCATCGCCGCGATCTCGGAAAATATGCTGCCCTCGGCCCCGCGTCGCGCCGCATTGAGGAGGGCCTCCCGCCGCCGTCCCTGATAGGTGCCGTAGCGTTCAGTCGAATACTCGCTGTTGCCGACAATGTGAATGTCCAGCATGCGTTCGACGCGCAGGTCGTTTGAATAATAGTGCTCAGGATTAGGGAAGAGCATTATCTGGTAGTCATCCTGTGGAAACTGGAAGGCCGTTCCCAGGACCACTTCATCGCGTGGTTCACCCTTTGTATGGTGTTCGCTATAGATGCGTCCACCCTTGCGCTGCAGCCGCAAGGCAAAATCGTCGGTCACCGGTTCTTCTCCCGGCCAGCGCACAGTTACCTTCGCATGGCGGCTGTATATATCCCGCTCCACGTAGGCTTGTTCGAAAAGCGATTCCAGCGCCTTCCTCCGGCTCTCCGGCCGAACCGACGTGGGCAAAAACACTTTGAAGTCATCGAACGCATTATCACTTCGTCGTTCAGGCGCGCTGCCCGTGTCCTGGTGGTCCGTCAACTGCAGGGCCATGACATACGGACATTCTCGCAACGCCACCGCCTCGAAACAGATGCCAATCTCATTGCGCCCCTCCTTCAGCCCTGCCGAAATGGAGACCGTAGCGGGCAACTGGTGGTGAAAGTGCTCCACCCGATGGCAGTGTTCTCCGTTGACCCATAGGTCCGCCGGGCCATTAGTCGTCAGAGCAAAGTCCACATCGCACGCGCCGCCAACTTCAAGCACACAGAAGGCCCACGACTGCAGATAGTGGGGCGTATGCTGGAAAGTAGACAGATCTACAAAGTGGTCGTCCAGGCAGCGCACGACGCGCCACTTCGTCCCGTCATTGTCCGCAATAAAACTATGACGCTCCAAAGCGCTCGCGAAGATCTCCGGCGACCCGGGGACGCCGGGGTCCTGCGCCTGTCCGATAGCCCCTGCCTTACTTTTGAAATCAGCTGCGACCCGTTCTTTGAAATCCGGGCCCGTGTAGCCGTCAATTTCCTTAAGCGGCGTTGCCAGCGGGCCTGCCACCAGCCAGTCATGTACAAAGCCGGTCTGCAGAGTGGACTCCTGCCAGACCGGCGTCAATGCCTTTTGCCCCTCAGCCGCCGGTTCGTTCGATTCTCCCGTCGGCTGCGCGCCTAACTGTGTGCTCATAGCTCTATAGCTCCAATTGTCATCTCTTCTTGGTAGAATGGGGCGCACCGCAAATAGCCCGCGACCCGCGATCCCGGATAAAGATTCCAACGCAGAAACGGTTTCGGCCCGCTACTCGTACAACACACAGCGGACTTTGTGACCGCCATCCAGTTCAAGGAGGGGTGGGTTGCGCGTATCGCACACGCCGGCAATCGCTTTGCGGCAGCGCGGATGGAACGGGCAGCCCGCCGGAATCGAGTAGGGATCCGGCACGGAGCCGCGAATCGCTGTCAACTGACTGGTAATGCCCTGAGACGACTTGCGGCCCAACAGGGGTATGGAACGCAGGAGTGCCTGCGTGTACGGGTGCTTGGGATCGTAGAAAATGGTATCGACGTCGGCCATCTCCACCACTTCACCGAGATACATGACCACCACATAGTCGACCATCTGTGCAATCACGCCCAGATCGTGCGTGATGAAAATGATCGCCATCCCTAGTTCATCCTGCAATTCGCGCATAAGCGTCAAAATCTGGGCCTGCGTGGTCACGTCCAGAGCGGTTGTCGGCTCATCAGCGATGAGCAGACTGGGGCGACAGGAAAGGGCCATCGCAATCATCGCGCGCTGACGCATGCCGCCGCTGAGCTGATGGGGATAGCGGTCGATTGTGCGTTCGGGCTGGGGCATGCCAACCTTATTGAGCACGTCGATCGCCTGTGCGCGCGCCTGTTCCTTGTCGACATCTTGGTGCAGGAGAATGGCCTCGATAATCTGATTGCCAATCGTGTGGACAGGGCTGAGCGAGGTCATAGGCTCCTGAAAGACCATCGAAATCTCGCCGCCGCGGATAGAGCGGGCTTGTGTGCCCATGGCGTCGATCTTGGTCATATCAACGACCTGATCGGTGACGCTGCCGTTCTCCTCCCGTTGCAAGTGGAATAGAACATCGCCCTCAACTACACGCCCCGGAGATGGCACAATCGCCATGATTGAGCGGGCCGTGATAGATTTGCCGCAACCGCTTTCTCCCACCAGGCCAACTGTCTGTCCACGCCGCACGGTGAAATCGACGCCCTCCAACGCCCGCACGATTCCCTGCGCCAGGAAAAAATGCGTCTTCAATCCCCGAACTTCCAGCAGCATCTCCTGGGACTCGGCGGATTCACCAGCTTCGGTCACTCTATCGATTTGCGTAGATGAAATTGTCATGTGTGAAATCCGTCCTATTCATGAAAGAGCAGCTGTCAATGTCAAGACTGCTCATAAAACTACCTGGCATATGGATCGGCGGCGTCGCGGATGCCGTCGCCGAGGAAATTGAATGCCAATACAGCCAACACAACCGCCAGACCGGGAGTCAATACCCACGGAGCGAGGGCGACCGAACGTAAATTCTGGGCCTCTTGCAACAGTACGCCCCAACTGATAGCCGGTGCCCGTAGACCCAGGCCGATGAAACTCAGTCCCGTTTCCGACAGAATAATGCCCGGAATCGCCAATGTCAAGGAAGCGATAATATGACTGAGGAACGAGGGTACCATGTGACGCAGAATAATCCGCATCTCGCTCGAACCGCAGAAGCGGGCCGCCATCACAAAATCCTCTTCTCTCATGCTCAGGAAACGCCCGCGCACCACCCGGGCCAGACCTGTCCAGCCCACGAACGACAGCAGAATCGTTACGCCGAAGTAAAGACGCAATACCGGCCAGTCCGCAGGCAGAGCGGCAGCCAGCGCCATAATCAGAGGGATTTCCGGGATAGAGCGGATGAACTCGATCAAGCGTTGAATGGCGTTGTCGATGGCGCCTCCGTAAAACCCGGAGATGCCGCCGAGCAGTATGCCGATTACCAGACTTAACACAACACTCACCAGACCAATCGTCAGCGAGATTCGCGCGCCGTAACACAGCCGGGAGAACAGATCGCGCCCCAGCCGGTCCGCGCCCATCAAGAATATGCCCTGCTCCTCATGGGGAACATCCAACCCGTAGAGATGCCAAGAAGTGGAAAACCGGCCCCATAGTTCGTACTCTGTTCCGCGCACGAAAAGGCGAATTGGATGAACTATCGTCGTGTCCTCGGAGTAGATATTTCTCAGCGTTTCGGGATCTCGGTCGCGCACGATCTTATAGACGAACGGCATCCGTAGATTGCCTTCCGCATCTATGATATGAATCTTCACAGGCGGCACATATTTATACTGCACAAAGGATTGCTCTGGGTCGTAAGGCGCCACGAATTCGGCAAAGGCCGCTATCCCATAGAGGATGACAACCAGAACCGCCGAGAGCAAAGCCATCCGATGTTTGCGAAAACGCCACCACATCAACCGTGAGTATGACGCTACGTAAATATCTTCATCTTCGACTATATCGGTATCGAGATTTCCTTCGTCGTCTACTTGGTCATCTTCTTCATCGGACCTTTCAAGCCAGGACCGTTGCAGGGTCTCCATGTACTGTTCTCCGGGTGTCCGCTACTCCAGTTGCACTGACGTAGTGAACGGTTCCACTAAACTATTGATGTAGGTCCGGCCTGGGGTAAGTATCCAGCTTTTCTTCAGTCGATGTCCAACTATGGTAAACCGGTAAGATCAACGTAACAATCTCGTGCGCATAGCAGATGGGCCGGGTATGTGGTCAATTCCCGACATGCCTGCCTACATGAGTATAAGTTTCTGTGAAATGCTTCGCCCTTGGTGGATGCGATTGATAATGTCGGCCAGCATCGGTGCAATCGACAATACCTCCACTTTTTCTGACCGTTTCTCCGGGGGGACGGGAAGAGTGTTGGAAACCACCAGCTTGGCGATGCGATCATCGGACTCAAGATGTTCCAGGGCGGAAGGCAGCAAAACCGGGTGTGTAACCGCGAAAGCAGCAGTCCCCTCCGCACCGGCATCGTACAGGGCGTCAATCTGTTTGAGAACGCTGCCGCCAGCCATTATATCGTCGATGATGATCGGACGGATCCCGGCGATTTCACCGACAACGTGGGTCGTTTCCGTGACGCTGACACTCGTGCGCCGTTTGTGCATTACCACCAGTGGCAGATTGAGGAGTTGCGCATAGCGCCCCGCCAAGCTGGCCCGGCCTACGTCCGGACTGACGATCGCCGCGTTCTTCCACTCATCTTGGCGAAAATAGTCCGCCAGAATCGGCAATGCAGAAAGCGGATCGACAGGAATGTTGAAAAACCCCTGGATCGCCCTCGCATGGATGTCTACAAAAATCACCCGATGCGCACCCATCATCTCCAGCATATTGGCTATTACCCTGGCGCTGACCGCCTCGCGGCCATGGGCCATGCGCTCCTGCCGGGCATACGGAAAGTAGGGCACGACCACACTGACGCTATGGGCGCTGGCTCGCCGGAATGCGTCCAGATACAGCATCAATTCCATGACATGATCATTCACCGGCTGGCAACAGGACTGGACTAGAAAAATGTCCTGGTCTCGCACAACCTCATCGATCATCACGTGTATCTCGCTGTCTGGCAGACGGCGAGTGGAGGACTGACCGAGTTCCACCCCAAGAGTTTGGGCAATCTCCAGGGCCAGCTCCTTGTGAGCAGAACCGCTGAAAATGCGTAACGGGTGATACGACACTACCACTCTCTCCTGTCTTGGGGTGCTGAGAAGTCGCGTGAATGAGCCTCTGCCGACCGCCCGTATGATAGCCCCTTACCCCCGAATTGGCAAGAGAGAGACGAACCGCTATCCAAACTGTCACTGTTGTGATATATGTGATTGTGTTAAGGCAAGCGTGCTGGAAAGACGACAGCGCAGGCGCAACGCCCGCGACCTCTGGAGGAAATTGAAATGAACCGAAGGCTATTGGTTGCGACACACAATCAGGGCAAACTCCTCGAGTACCGCCAGCTCTTGCAGGACCTGCCGCTGGAGCTCACCTATCTGGACGAAATTGGCGTCCTGGAGGAGGTTGCCGAGACGGAGAACACCTTTGCCGCCAATGCGACTTTGAAGGCGCAGTACTACGCCACACTGACCGGCCTCTGGACATGGGCTGATGACAGCGGCTTGGAGGTGGATGCGCTGCAGGGTGAGCCGGGCGTGCACTCCGCCCGCTATGCCGGCCCCGGAGCAGCCGATCAGGACAGATATGAAAAGCTGCTACGGGAACTGCAGCCACATCCCCGCCCTTGGGCGGCCCGCTTCCAATGTGTCGTTGCCATCGCGCGGCCGCCGGCCACCGCCGAAACCTGCACGGGAACGCTGGAGGGAACCGTCACCAACGCCCCGCGAGGATCAAACGGCTTTGGCTATGATCCTGTCTTCTTTGTGCCAGACAAGGGACGAACGCTGGCAGAGCTGCCAACCTCCGTCAAGAATAGAATCAGTCATCGCGGGCTGGCATCAAGACAGGCGAAGGTGCTGTTGACCAACCTGCTGAACGAATAGAAGTTTGCTCTACGTGCAGCTCTTGAGAGGACGATCCATCGCCCGTCCTCTTGTAGAATTGAGATTCAGTAAGAAGAGGAAATTACACATTAGCTGTGTAAAAATTTTCTGGGCTTGTACTCCGACCCTACGCTAAAATTTCGCCTCAGGACACGTCAAAATACTCTGTTGATTCGATTTCAATGCAATTCCCCGATTTCGTAGTAAGGTAAAGGCAGGCAAAAACACCCGGACAAGGAGGATCTAGAGTGAACGGCACATTGCTCCAACCCGTTGTATTCAATATCATTACGATTGTGGCGATGTTGTTCTCCCTTTTCCAGATTATGATAGGGGAATCGGGACGCTTAACCAGAGCCTCTGAGGCCATCCAGATACTTGAAGAGTTCGCCGAAGATGGCTCCCTTGAGGACGACTCCATAATCTCAGTCCTCTCGGCCGACCGCGACCAGCGCACTCGGCTTGCCAACTACCTGGTCGTGACCATGGTCATCGCAATTCTGGCCAATGTCGTCGCCAACTATCTTGGCAGGGGAAGGCATTTCACCAATATTTCCAGGATTCGCGAACTAGAGGCGGAACTGCGCGTACTTCGAGGCGATTAGCGCATCGTACACCGTTGGTCAGCCCTTGAAACCTGGCGCTGGCCGCAAGCCTGTTTTCTTCGCGGAAAATGGGACGAACTATAGTCGTAACACTCGAGTAGCCAACTGAGTTTCGGATTACCCGCGGCGGACGTATATCCGAAGAAGCATCGGCGCAGCTGCCAGACCCTCTGCATCGGGGCCCTGGAATCTCGATGGAGTCCGGGAAAGTAACATGTTAGAAGCTAGTTTTCTAACTGTTTCTCTTACGACACCACTCCCAAACGCGGCCCGCATCTCGTCGTTGGGAGGACAGATGCCCGTCTGGTTCATATCTCTACCCGCGAGGCTCGCATCTATAGCTCGATTCCGGTTACCATCTTGGGCCGTCAATGTAGACCCTCACCCTCTTGCCCAACAAGACCTTTTACTCCCTGCATTCCAACCTGGTCATCAATTTACTGCGAACGCAAATTCCCGGGGACCCGTGAAGCCGGCTTTCGATCCCGGGCAACAGCGGTTATGGTGGTACGTGTATCCGGCGTGAAGCACTTGTATGTTGTCATGCGTCAGTTACATGTCTTACTCTGCAACGTGAAGTTCAATCGCAGCGCTTGGACAAGGAGGATAAAAAATGAAAGGCAACCTGTTGCAGCCCGTGGTCTTTAATATCATTACGATTGTGGCGATGTTGTACGCCCTGGGCCAGTTGATATTTGAGGGACCACAGCTCCTTACAAGCACGACTGGGCTTATTGTGATGCTTGACGAACTCGCCGAAGAAAGCGATCTGGTGGATGAAAACGTAGTCTCCTCCTTTACAGCCGATCAGGAGCAGCGTAGCGCACTATTTAACAACGTAATAGTGGTTATGGTAATCGCGATTGTGGCCAATGTCGTCGCGAACTATCTTGGCCGGGGAAGGCATCACACGAATCTGTCTAGGATTCGAGAACTTGAGGCGGAACTGCGCGGGCTGCGAGCGAATTAGCGCCTCCGGCCCACTAACGTAATTCTCGGCATATGGCACCGGCTGCGATCCGGAATCATTTTGCCGCGACTGGAGCCGTCAGCAAAGAGTCAGGTTAGACGCCGTGCACGGGCGGCGCCTTGAGCGAACCTGCAACTGGCAAACCTTCAGCAGGATTTGGAGCACGCGCTGTTAGGTCGCCGTTGTCGTCAAACTTCTTGTCAATCAACGCTCCGCTCTGCGATTGCACTAAGCGGACTATGTCGTTTCACTTTCCCCGTTTTCCGCTGCGCTCGGGTCAGTCCCCATCTCCTCTTGCAACAATCGCAGTAGTGCTCGACGCTCCATGTTTGTCAGTCCTACCAGTCTTTCTTCAGTGGAAGCCTCCTCAAGTATGCGCCGGCGCAGCGATTCATCGAAGTCATCCAGTGTAGCAGCCTCAAGTGCTTTACGACGCACCTGTTCTCCTATTTCCATTACCTTTTCCGGGGTCAATTTTTCCGCCATCTCGCCCTCTCCTTCCACTTCAAAAATCTGTCTCAAGCCAAACATGTACGCCAGCAGACTGGGCGACTCTGTCAAAGTTGGTGCATCCAGCGCCGCAAACGCCGCCTGCCGCTCCCTCTTCTTGCTGGCAAAGAGCTTAACATAAGCGTTGTGCGGCTCCGCTGGAAGATCATTTAAGACCAGTAACCACACCCGATCTAACACAGGCGGAGGACCGAGAAAGACGCCCTTCTGTAGTTCCTCGTATCCCCACATCTCCAGCCGCTCTTTGCGCGGCGTCCTGGCGCTCAAAATGACGGTCTGAACCTGCTCCTCGCGTAACTTCTGCCCCTGTCTGTAAAAATAATCGTAAGCAATAGCCTGGGCGAGCGCCTTCGGATTCACCGACTCTGTATATTTGAACTCTACCAGTACGTGTCCCGCCGCATTGTCTCGCACGCCGTCCGGGAGCCGTGCCCGCTGTGCCTCGTTCCACGCCTCCCCCTCCCGTCTCAAGAGAAGGATATCCGCCTTGGGCGACTCCCCCAGCAGGTCAACCTCTATGTGAATCGTGATCTCTACAGGCGTCAGGGATTCCAGCAACGAACCGCTGAATATCTGGTGGGGTTGAGGAAGGGCCATGTTCGGCTTGCTAAATGCCCCTCGCCCGACGCCACTCCACGTACGCAGCCAGCGTCTCGTCGTTGGGCGGATAGACCCCAATGATGCTGGCCCCGCCAGCCACCTTCTCCTGGAAGAACTCCTCCCTGATCTCCTGCTCGTACGCACCGTGGGCAACCTCTTCCGCCAGGTGGGCCGGTATTATCACCACGCCCTCGGCGTCGCCTACGACCACATCACCCGGCGTCACCGCCACACCAGCGCAGCCGATAGGGACCTGCATTTCGACCGGATGGTGGGCCACAAACGAAGTTGTCGCGTGAGCAGCTCGGATGTAGGTCGGCAATTCCAGGCTTCGAAAGAATGGTGTATCCCGTAGCGCGCCGTCGGTGACGAAGCCGGCCGCGCCGCGCTGGGTGATGCGCGTCCCCAGAATGTGGCCGAAGGAGGCCGCCCTGACATCGCCGCGGGCGTCTATGATCAACACATCTTCCGGCCCCACTGCCTCCACTGCCAATCGCTGCACGTTCTTCGTGTTGTCATAGCGTTCATCCGCCAGATCTTCGCGCGCCGGAATATAGCGCAATGTGAAGGCGTAGCCTACCATGGGCACGTCGGGCCGCAGCGGGTACAGACCGGCCAAAAATGTGTTGCGAAAGCCATGATTCTGCAGTTGGCTCGTAAGCGTGGCCGTCGAAACCGAACGCAGCTTCTTCTTGGCGTCCGCTGAAATCTCATGTGTTCGGACTGATTTCGTCGTCATTCTTCCCCAATTCGTCTATCCGTAACCTGCCCAATAACGCGAAGCTTGCCCGGTGAACTTATCTCTTCAGCAAGACCTGATTGTCGCGCCCCTACTGCTCCAGCCATTTGGCCCGGCCGTACTTCGCCTGAAAGTAGACATATTCGTCCTGTCGCGGGGTAGCGACATTGCCCGTGGACGGATAGCGGGCGATGGCGTCTTCGACGATATCCACGCCCAGTCCCGGCGTATCCGGCACCACGATCGAACCGTCCACGATCTCCGGCTGCGGCTGCATCACCTCGTACCGCTGCGGCGCGTCATCCTCCAAATGTTCCAGGATGAGAAAGTTGGGCAGAGTGGCCAGCAAATGAACCGCGGCCATCTCCGCTACCGGCCCCAAAGAGCCGTCATGCGGCGCAAAGCCGATCCCGTGGGCTTCGGCCATCGCCGCCATCTTCTTCATCTGCATCAGACCCCCGGCCCGGCCCGTGTCCGGCTGGATCACATCCACAATCTCCCGCTCGATCAACTCCCGCACGCCGTAAATGTGTGTATGCCGTTCTCCGGCCGCAATCGGTAGATTCACATGACGCGCCACCTTGGCCAGATTCTCGACATGTTCAGGCGGCACCGGATCCTCGTAAAAGAGCAGGTCGAACTCCTCCAGCGCCTGTCCAACCCGAATCGCGTCCCGCACAGTGAACCAGGGCGGGCCGTGCACGTCCGCCATCAGGTCGATCTCTGGTCCGACTGCTTCCCGCAAAGTGCGTATCTTGGCGATCGGGTTCTCGACGCCTCCCGTCTTGAGACCGCTGAATCCCCGTTCCACCAATTCCTGTGCCCGTTCCGCCGTCTGCGCATGCGCATAAAGCCGGATTCGATCGCGGATCTTACCCCCAAGCAAATTCCAGACCGGCACGCCCAGCGCCTTCCCCTTGATGTCCCACAGCGCCATCTCAATGCCGGTCAGCGCGCCCCCTCCCACGATGCCCGTCATGCCGTGCCCCATCATCGCCAGATACATCTTCTGCCAGATCCGCTCGATAAGGAAAGGGTCTTCACCAATCAGGACTTCACGTAAGTCCTGAATAGCGGTCTCCACCACGCGCGGCCAGCCGGATGCCTCGCCCACGCCGTAGATGCCTTCATCCGTAAAGACCTTGACGAACAGCCAGTTGCGCTTCGTCCAGCCGCCTCCCGGCACACCGGCATGCATCAAATATGTCTTAATGTCCGTGATTTTCATGGCGAGTCGGCATTACCCTCCGTTGATCCCAGGCCAGTCCCGCCACATATCGGCCGGCGGTGCCTCGTCCTGGACGTTTTCGATATCGGCCCGGCGGAAGTCGTACAAGACGGCCTGGCGCACCTGGCGCGACCGGTTGTGGCCGGCGCCGTGTCCCATGCGGTGATGCCATAGGACGACATCACCAGCAGAGCCGTATGTATGCACGGGGTCGATTTCTGCCACGGAGGGCCACGCATCCGTGTCCCAATATTCCGTCCCCTCATCCAATGGGTTGAACGTGTAGGCGGTCTTGAACGTATGATAAAAATGTTTGTGGCTGCCGGGCCAGATAGTGAAGCCGCCGCCGTCGGGCGGCACATCGCCGACATAGCCCACCACACCCAGGTGGAATGCGTGCGCGTCAACGTGGAAGCGGGCCGGGCGCGGCGTCATATCCGTATCCGGAAAGACACAATAGATGCCTCGGATCCGCTCTGGAGTTTCCAATTCCGGGCCAAGCAACTGTTTGGCGACGGCCTGCAGCTTGGGATTGCCGTGGAGAAGCTCGATCATCCAAGGTTCGAAGCTGCGGTCGCGGTATTTCCACGTATAACGCGAGTCAGCGAACGCGCCCACCCACGTCTCCGGATCGTCCCGCTTCAGCTCCGGCGGCGCCACATCCCACCACGCGTCCCGTGTCTTCGCCATCAGTTCCCTGTCCAGCACCTTTCGCAGGATCAAGTACCCGTAATCTCGAAAAAAATCGACCTGCTCGGCACTCAGTGGTTGGTTCATATTGACTCTTACCTTCTCTCCCATTTATCTGAACTTCAAGCCTCGGCGCTAAAGAGCGTCGGTGATCGCCGCAGTTACTAAAAACTGAAAACTCGAAACTAAAAACTACCCCGGCCCTGCGGCTGCCATCCGCATTGAAGGATAATGTGTGTTGAAGAGACTGTGATCCCCCGACTCCACCACGATCTGCCACATCTGCCGCGTCATCGCTTCCAATCTCTCGGCATATGCCGGATCCTGCGCCAGATTGTTCATCTCGAAGGGATCGTCGGCCAGGTTGTATAGCTCATCGTAATCGAAGCCATTGTGGACGAGCTTCCAGTCCCCGTCCCACAGCAGCCGCTGGCTGATAATATATCGCCCGCCGTAGTATTCGGCAAAGCCCTGCTGGTAGGCCGACGTCTCACGCGGGCTGGCCAGCACCGGCGCAAAAGAGCGCCCGTCGATCTGGCCCAGCGGCTCCGCCCCGACCAGCTCCAGCAGCGTCTGGCCAACGTCCTGCAACCCCACGCGGGCGTCGCTCACCGCCGACTCGGCTACTCCCGGCCCAGCCACCACCATGGGGATGTTGTACGCCTCTTCGAACGCGCCGATATTCTTGCAATACATCCCGTGCGCGCCTAGAAAATCCCCATGATCCGATGTCATCACTACGATTGTGTTCTCAAGCTGCCCTGCACTCTCCACCCGCTCTAGCAGACGCCCAAACTGCTCGTCAATCTCGGTAATGGAGGCGTAGTAGCAGGCCGCGGCCTCGCGGTGTTCCCGGTCCGTCCAGTCGCTCCACACCTGCGCGCTCCGCTTATAGAGATTCGGCTGCCCGCTCAAGTCGTTGTGGACATTCGGCTGTAGCGGGATAGACTCCACATCATACTGCGCGAACGCGTCCTCGTGGCAATAGAAGGGATCGTGCGGTTCGATGAAACTGACAAAACAGCACCAGGGCGCGTCGTCGTCCAGGGCCGAGCTGAGGAAGGTCAACGCCTCATCGGTCTCTTTTCCCATCTGCCGTTCGCCGGCCGGAAGATCGCACACCCCGTAGAAACGGTTCGGCTCATAGCCGGCAGGGCTATCCAGGTAGCGCTCCATCGAGAAGTTGACCGCGCTCCAGTCGGTGCGTCTACCCATTGCGCCCTGTTGCTGCCAGCCAAACTGATCCAGTTCGTTCGAACGCTCCACATGCCACTTGCCAAAGTACCCGGTGTTGTACCCGGCCTCCGTCAGCCGCTCCGCCCAGTGCGGATGTTGCGTCCTCAGAACCGCCTGATCGTCGTCAACCGTATGCACGACATACAGCACGCCGTGATTATGCGGCAGCAACCCGGTCATCAGGCTCGCTCGCGCCGGTGAGCAGACCGCGTTGGGCGTATAGGCTCTGCGGAAACGCACTCCCCTGGCCGCCAACCTGTCCAGTTGTGGAGTCTGGCACGGGTTGTCCGGCTCGAGCACCCGGCCCTGCATCTGATCGGTCATCAAGAAGAGAATATTCGGAGAAGACATCAAACCGATTCCTTTTTCAAGAGAACTGTCTAACGCGCGGTTTCCAATTATCCCGCGTCATCAATAACCAACCGCATACCCATCCCGCCGCGGGTCCGATCCACCGATCAGCGCGCCCGACTCCGGATGTACCATGATCGCCTGCGCGCTGCCCGGCCCGCCCCAGTCGCCGACCGGTTCGAGTTCGTGCCCCCTTTGCGCCAGCCCCTCACGAACAGCTTCAGGAAAACGGTCTTCCACCTGCAGGTTGTTGGAGCTGACATGCGGAATCGTGGACTCCATCGGGTGCTGCAAGCTGCGCCAGCGCGGCGCCGAGACCGCCTCCTGCGGCGTCATGCCAAAGTCAAGCATATGCGTTACCAGCTGCAGGTTCGTCTGCACCTGCGTATCCGCGCCCGGCGTCCCACAAGTAATCAGTGGCTTGCCATCCTTGGTTATGATGACCGGATTCATCGTATGCCGCACACGCTTGCCCGGCATCAGGCAGTTCGCGTGCCCCTCTTCCAAATGCCAGTAGGTCATGCGGTTGTTCAGCAGGATGCCGGTCTCGCCCGCGATCAGGCTCGAACCGAAGCCCGATTGGATGCTCTGCAGAATGCACACCAGATTTCCCGCCCGGTCCGCCGTACAGAAACAGGTAGTGTCTTCGTGCGCTTCTGGTCCGCCCGCCGGAACATCGAAGGCCGCCCGCGCCAGGTCGATGCGCTCAGCCTGTTGCGCGGCATACGACTTGGACAGCATCCCCTCCAGCGGGATATCGACCCACTCCGGGTCCGCCATATACGCTTCGCGGTCCGCGAAAGCAAGCTTCTTGGCCTCCACCATAAGATGGATGCTTTCGGCCGTATTGCAGCCCATGCGCTCCAGATCGAACAGTTCTACGATATTCAACTCCTGCAGCAGGATATGACCGCTCGAATTGGGCGGCATCTCGTAGACCTCGTAGCCGCGGTAGTTGACGTGGATCGGCTCAGCCCAGTGGGCCTGGTAGTTGCCAAGATCCTCTTCTGTCAGCAATCCATCGCGAGCACGACTGAACTCTATAATTGCTTCTGCGATCTCGCCCTCGTACAATGTCTTGCGTCCATCCTGTGCGATCTTGCCCAACGTCGTGCCGAGATTTCGATTACGAAGCAATTCACCTGTGGATATCGGAGCGCCGTCGTTTGTATATATTGCCCGCGTGTACGGGTCGGCCGCGAAACGCTCGTGTTCCGCTTGCATGCCATTCGCCAGCAGATGGCTGATCGGAAAGCCGTCCTCACACAGCGAGATCGCGGGTCGGAAGACCTCCGCCAGCGGCAGACCGCCGTACCGTTCATGCGCCAGCAGCCAACCATCAACTAACCCCGGCACCGAGACGCTCCGCATCCCTTTCATCGGAATGCCGCCGTCTTCGAGATAGCGTTCGCGCGTGGCCGCCCCGGGCGCGGGACCGGTCGCGTTCACAGCCGAGACCTCCCCGGTCTCCGCCCAATAGATCAGAATAAAGCCGTCGCCGCCAACCCCGGAACCGGCCGGCTCAACCACGCCCAACGCCGCCGCCGTCGCGATAGCGGCGTCCACCGCATTCCCGCCGGCCATCAGCGCCTGTATTCCCGCCTGCGAAGCGAGAGCCTGCCCTGAAGTAACCATCCCGTTCCTGCCCATCAACGACGGCCGAAAAGCCGAGGCCGTCACTCCGTGTGGCGATTGCATTCCCCACCTCCAGTTGTCTGACACGCATTAGCGCATGACTGCAGCGACTAACCACTAACCACTAACGACTAACCACTGACCACCGATCACTGCCCTTTCACCGCCCCATCGCATACGCGATCTGCCCTCGCGGCGAGACGCCGGCGGATATTAGACCGCTCTTCGGGTCGAACGTGATGCCAAGCACCTTTCCGTGGTTCCACTCGCCGCCTACCGTCACCTTGTGGCCGCGTTCCGCGAGCGCGTCGCGCACAGCTTCAGGGACGCGCGCCTCCAGCGTTAGACTGCCCGGCTTGGCGTTGTGCGGATAAAAGGAGTTGGGGAAGTGGTTGGTATGGAAACTGGGCGCGTCGATCGCCTCTTGCAGGTTCATGCCGAAGTCGATGACGTTGAGGAAGAATTGCAGCGTCCACTGGTCCTGGCTATCGCCGCCCGGCGTGCCGAAAGCCATAAAGGGTTCGCCATCCTTTGTCGCCAGCGATGGCGTAAGCGTCGTACGCGGCCGTTTGTGCGGCACGAGCGCGTTTGCGTGCTTCGGGTCCAGGTAAAACATCTGCCCCCGCGTCCCTAACGGGAAGCCCAAGCCCTCGATCACCGGCGAAGAGGGTATCCAGCCCCCGCTCGGCGTCGCCGCGAACAGATTACCTTCGTGATCCACCGCATCGGCGTGCGTCGTATCGCCAGTGTAGACGTTCGGATCCGCCTCCGCATGTGTGGGCGTGCTCGCGGGGGCATCGCCCGGCCGCAATTCCAACGACGCGCACTGCGCGTCAATCAGTTCCCGGCGAGCAGCCGCATACTCCTTCGATAGCAGACGGTCGAGCGGCACGTTCACGAAGTCCGGGTCGCCGTAATACTGTTCCCGGTCGGCGAATGCCAGCTTGGACGCTTCGACCACTGTGTGAATATAGTCGGCAGAATTGTGGTCCATCCCCGCGAGGTCGAACCCTTCGAGCAGCGCCAGCTGTTGCAGGAAGACCGGACCCTGGCACCACGTGTTGCACTTGTATACATCGTAACCGCGATAGTTGAACGCAACCGGCGACTCGACCTTGGTGCAATACTCGTGAAAGTCATTCTCTGTCAGCAGACCGGCGTTCGACTTTCCGCTGGCGTCGCGCACGCTCGTCGCGCGTTGGAAGGCGACGATCTTCTCAGCGATCGGGCCTTTGTAGAAATAATCGCGGGCCGCGGCGATCGCGGCATCTCTACCCAGATGGCTGCTGCGGATTTCAGCGTCAACCGTTGCCTTGAACGTCGCCGCCCAGTCCGGGTTAGCCAGAATCTCCCCCACTTCCGGAGCCCGTCCGTTCGGCAGATAAACCTGCGCCGAACTGGGCCATTCACTCTCAAACTTGTCCTTCAGCCCGGCAATCGCTCTGTGCAACCCCGGATAGACCGGAAACCCTTCCTCCGTCAGCTCGATCGTCGGCTCCAACACATCCTTGAGCCGCAACCGCCCGAACTGTTGCAGCGCCGTCGTCCAAGAGCCGAACGCCCCCGGCACGGTCGCCGGCAGAAAGCCATCGCCCGGTATGATCTCGATGCCCTGCGACTTGAACCACCCTATCGTCGCCGCTTTCGGCGCGTAGCCCTGTCCATTGATGGCGTAAACGCGCTTCTGCCGCGCGCTATAGATCAGGATCGGCACCTCGCCCCCGATGCCGTTCGACTGCGGCTCAAGCACATTGAGCGCGAGCCCGGCAGCCACACCGGCATCGATCGCATTGCCCCCTTTTTCCAACATGCGCGCGCCGGCCTCCGCCGCCAGATAATGTCCTGCAGTGACGACACCGTGGCGGCCCATGAAAACAGGACGTGTTTTAAAGGACATCGTTTTCCCCTCCATGCGCTGGCAAGTGACCAACTCTTGATGGGCTTAGCGTAGCATTACTTTTCCCAGTCTTCCGGGGGCGGCCAGATCATGGAGGCGCCAATGGCTTTGCCTTCAGGCGGCTCACCAGTCCAGTCCTTGACCGCATCCCGCCACTTGATGAAGTGCGGCGTCTTCATGTGCGCCTGGAACGCGGCCTCGTCTACATAGACCTCATAAAGCCAGATCTGGTTTGGGTCGTCGCCATCCTGAATCACATCAAATCGCAAACAACCGGGCTCATTCTTCATAGATCCTTTGGCGTCATCCAACATCGCCTCGACGAACTGTTCTTTGTAACCTTCCTTGATCTTGATAGGGGCGATAATGACATACATGTCTGTCTTTCTCCTCTAACCGGATTGGGGATTATTATAGGGGCTGTCGCTCTAATTCTTGCGAGTGTGAGCGGTGCTTGCTGTGTGGAAGCCTATCACAGTTTGGGCCAGATAGCGACCAGTTCAAAGACGGCCCTACTGCCTGTTTTCAGGAACAGGCGACCAGCATCAGCGACGCCCGTCGAATGTCATCCAACTCCTGTGCGCTGAAAACGCCTGCCCGGTACAAATTGCGGTATTCGTCCGAGACACTCTGATCAAATATCATCGGATCATCCGTATTGATCGTGACCGGCACACCGTTGTCAAACAGCTGGCGGATCGGGTGGCACGCCAGTTCAGACACCGCATCCAGCATCACGTTGCTCGTCGGGCACACATTCAGACGAATCCGGTTCTCAGCCAGCCAGCGCATCACCTCGACCGACTCAACCGCGCCAATACCGTGCTGAACTTCCTCCAATCCAAGCAGTTCAACCGTCCGCCGTACCTCTTCCCCGCCCCCGAATTCGCCGACATGCGCTTTCAGTTTCATGCCCGCTGCGCCCGCCTTCGCGTACAGCGTCTCCACCGCCTCCGGCGCACACGCCTCCTGGTGATCGTACAGGTCAATCGACTGAAAAAAGCCCAACTCAATCGCCTCGTGCGCCCGCGACATCAGTTCCGGGTCGGCCGCGGCTTGACGGGGAATTCCCAGCTCCGGGCGAAAATCGATCTGCTGCCGGTACCGCGCGGCCAGCGCTCCAATATGCCTGACTACCCCCGCCAAACCATCTGCATAATACGCAGCGCGTCGGATGTCAATGCTCATCTCCAGTACAACAACGCCGTCCTCGATCGCGTCGCACACCGCAGACTCCACCACGAACTCGATAGTCTCCCGGTTTCTCAAGTGGGCGTCCAAAACATCAGTCGCATATACTATCATCCCGCCCAGCTTTTCCATCTTGGCAGGGGGAGGCTCCAGCGCATGGCCTATCCGCTTCTCCAGGTTTTCCCGGCGCGTGCTGAAATAGGCGTGGCAGTGCAAGTCGACTTTGGCAGCAGCCCGCAATCCCGCCTGATCATCCTCCATAAGGGCGTCAACGAAACTGGTGTTCATTTCGAGGTCTAAATCACTCCCTCTCTTTTCACTGTCTATTTGTAACTACCAAAACACATTCAATGTGCAAGCCTGAATAAGGCCAGCATTTGTCTTTTATTTTGCCTGTCTTTTTGGGCGGTCGGGCCTTCGGCCCTCCCTTGTGCAGGGGCTGCGCCCCGCAACGCCCCCCTCCAAAACCATCGCTCACCGACCGTTCGCCGTAATTCCAGCAGTGCGGCTCATCCAAGGTGGCGGCTGCCAACCGTATTCGCAATGAGATAGACTGAATGGCGACGGGAATGAAAGGCAGGTCAAGACAGGCACTCTATATGGCCTGGAAGTTACGTCTAAATCATAAAAGCATACTCTCCGCACCGGTTTTCACGAAGTCCAGCCGGCATCATCGCCAAGCAGCGCTTCAAGATAGGCTCGACTCATTCTCGCTGCCTCCCGCGGCGGCCGCGGCGCACGCGCCGTCCCGTCCAATTCAACGTTGATCCAACCGTCAAACCCGCCGTCAGATGACAGAATCTCGAAGATTTCCGGCATAGGCAAAGTGCCGCTGCCTATCGGCTCATAATTGACGTAGCCGCTACCGTCGATCTCCTTGCCATCGGCGTCGCGCTCGTAGCTTCCGTTCCAGTCCTTCAGATGGACGTGGACGATGCGGTCGCGGTACGTTCGCATCACCTCCAGTATGTCGCTGCCCCCCTTGGCGATCTGCCCGGTATCCGGCGCGAATCCGATAAGGGCGGCGTCCACCAGGCCCAGAATCGTGTCGATATCTTCACGGGTTTCAATAGCCGTCCCCGTGTGGGGGTGCAGCCCGGCCGCGAGTCCGTTCTGACGGCAGTACTCGCCAATCTGGTTGAGCGCGTCGGCCAGGCGCCGGAACTGGTCCGGGGAATAGCCTTCAGCGGGGCGCGGACCGGCCTGCAGGACGAGCGTCTCGCCACCGGGCAGCGCGCGCAGCCCATCGGCCTCCCGGCGCGCGTTCTCCAGATCGACCACCGCCGTGTCCGGGTTGATCCACTCCTTGTAGCAGTAGGCCGCCGCGGTTGGGATTCCAAGACTGTCGACCAGGCCGCGATACCCCCCTGGCCTGCTCTCGTCAAGTTCGAGAATCTTAAACGCAAAAGTCTCAAATCCCTGATACCCCAGTTCGGCAGTATCGCGGTACGCCTCCTCAACATCCCCTGGAATTCCCCAGGTGATTCCAGTATGGCCAATCTTCATGGTCCTCTCCTCACAAAAATGCCCGGTTGTATTGCTGGCCAAAGATCACCGGCACCCTACATGATGCGGAATCCACCGTCCACGTATAGAGACTGCCCCGTCACGTAGCTGGCCTTGTCCGAAGCAAGAAATGCCACCACTTGCCCAATTTCGTCCGGCTCGCCCGCACGTTTAAGGGCGATGTTTTCCAGAACAACCGGCAGAATCTCAGGATCCTTCATCACCCAGCTGGTCATGTCAGTGTCGATCAGACCCGGATTGATACAGTTGACGCGGATATTGTGCTCGGCCAGCTCGACCGCCAGATTCGCGGTCAGCGCCTCAACGCCCCGTTTACTCGGCGCATAGTGTGCCCGCCCCGGCAACACCATTCCCGCCTGCACAGAGCCGATGTTGACGATGGCCCCGCCCTTCCCACCGGAAATCATCTGCCGAACTGCCGCCTGTGCACACAGAAACTCGCCGCGCAGGTTGATATTGGTTACCCGCTCCCACTCCTCCGGCGTAATATCCAGAAAGGGTACGATCGACTCCACGCCGGCATTGTTCACCAGTATGTCCAAACCGCCCAACTCTCCCACGACCTGGTCCACCATCGCTTGGACCTGCTCGGGCTGAGCAACATCGGCCATAGCTACCATCGCGCGGCCACCTAAATCGCGAACTTCCTGCGCGACCGCCTCGGCCTGCTCCGCGCCCTCCACATCGTTCACCGCCACATCGGCCCCCTCCGCGGCCAGTGCCAGGCAGATGCCCCGCCCGATCCCCCGGCGTCCTCCCGTTACCAGCGCTACCTTGCCTTGCAGACTTCCCATCTCAACACTCCTTTAATGTTCTAATCTTCCCGTCTGACTCGCCATCTTTCCCGCTCGTTCGGAGCGACGTGTCTCCCGGTCTCATCTCCCTGCGGAGGAAAATCTCCTGTTTCGCACATCGCCAGGAACGGATTGTCCCGCACCTCGACCGGGAACTTGACGATGGAACGCCGCCGCGCCGACTCATAGATGCCAATCATCACCTCGGTGACCTTGCGGCCGTTTTCGCCATCCAATGGATGGGGTGCCCCCGTTTCAATGGTTTGGATTAAATCCTGGATTTCAAGCCCAATTGCGCTGACCGGAGCCGGCCATTCAATCTCGAAATCTTCGACTTCCCCGCCCCGAAAGATACGCAGCGCAGGCGTCGACTGGATATCAGCGATTTTGAAAACGTCCCCGTAGAGTTCCAGTCTGCCCTCATCGCCGTGGATGATGAAGTGGTGGTACCGGTGGCGCTCATCGTTCCAGCTTGGATCCAGCGAATGCTGCCGCCGGATTCCGCCTTCCTGCGCAGCCTCGCGCGCCAGCCAGCCCCAGACGAAGTGGGCTTTTACCTGGTTCGTGAACGCCAGGAAAGCAACACCCGCGTTTTCGCAACGGTGACCATAGTATTCATAGCCTCATGCCCGTCCACCTGTGCCAGCAGGTGGTCGACTTCCGGCTCTCCCAGCAGCGCCAATAGCATATGGATCGTGTGAGTTCCGTCCGTCATCAGGCAGCCGGGCTTGAGCGACGCCTCAGCGGAAACGACGCGGCCGATCGCACCGTCAGCTATCAGCTGCCGTGCGCGTGCGTACTGCGGCATATAGTAGCGCTGGTGGCTGATGGTCAGCCGCGAGCCGGATGCCTGGCAGGCCGCCAGCATCTCGTCTGCTTCCGCCAGATCCATTGCCATCGGCTTTTCGCACACGATTCCCTTCGTCCCTGCCTGTGCCGCCGCCACCACCATCGGGCTATGCAACGCATCATGCGTCACGACCGACACCAGATCCGGCTGGACTTCAGCCAGCATCTTTGTGTAGTCTGTAAAAAGCTCCTCAGCGCCCGTTTCCTCGGCGAAAGCCTGCAGAGCATCTTCCGAAATATCGGCCCCCGCCACTATCGGTATGCCCAACTCCTTGTACGACTGCATGTGTCCCCGCGCCATCCGTCCACAGCCGATCACCGCAGCTCTGTAATCTGTCATTGGAAGATCTCCCAGCTAAACTGGTGGTGGTTAGTGCCTGCTGATTGGCAAAAGCCACTGGTCAGTGTCCAACGAATCGAGAACCTGCCCACTGCTCACAATCCACTATTCACTGTCCAATGCTGTTTCGCGCCGCGGCCTCGTCTCGCAGGCGTCGCGCATAGTCGACATTATACTGTAACCGCGCCGGGATAACGGTGGGCCAGTCAATATGCTGGCTCTCCTCCGGGCGTGGATGGAGGCCGGACCGCACCTGCTGCTCTCCCAGCCACAGATGACGCAGAAAACGGGCCATGCGCACGGGCGTCAGATCGGTAAAACTTCTGAGGAAGGCCTCGTCATACATGGGAATCGGGATAAACCCACCGCTGTCTTCGATGTTCAGGTGGACATCCGGATTGGCTTGGTAAAGAATCTCAACGACTTCAGGCAGATCGACCAGGCCTCGCCCCAGAGGCGCGCCGCCCAGCCAGTTGTACCCTTCCGCAGTCGGGTAGATGCACGTATCTTTGAAATGGGTCGTATGGACGTAGGGCGCCAGAACGCGGGCCGCGTCAACAGGATCTTCGAGCAACCCCAAAGCGTTGGCCGTATCCAGGTTTACCCGCACGTGGGCGGAATCCACCGTATCAATAATGTGCGCCAGCTCCAACGATGTCAGATCGACATGGAGCTCCATTGTGATTATCACGTCGTGATCCGCGGCGACCAGGCTTAGCTCGCGCAACACTTGAATTGTCAAATCGATCTGTTCCGCCAGTGTTGGCGTGCAAAAAGTGCGCTCTTTGAGCAGGCCAAAACAGGTATTCAGGATCGGTGCGTCCAACCTCCTGGCCAGTGCAAAAAGAGGGTCCCAGTCTTCTACAGTCTCGGCGATGCTCCGCCCGCTCCGGCCTGGGTTCACGCCCGCTCCAGCCAATTCAAGGTACAGTCGGTGCTCCTTTGCCTCTGCCGCCAGCTTCTCAATATAAGCATCATCGCGCCCCTTCAGAAGCCCTGCAGAAAAGTGCAGACCCTCCATACCGTGGGCCCTGGTCAGATCCAATAGCTCCAATGGATCGAGACTAACTGCCTTGAGCGTCAACGCATCGAGTCCGACTTTCATTGTGCCTCCTGTGGCAATTCGTCAATGACTGCAATTGCGGTACATCTACTATTCATTCCGCGCCCGCTGCAGTGTCGGTCAGGCGAGCGCCTCGCCCATTTTCACCGCTTGGAAAGTCTTCATCCGCACAAGCAGCCAAAGCGTGCCGATCGCGGCCGCCAGCACCATGATCAGCATCGCCAGCACCAATTGCGCCACATCATCCCAAGCTATCTGCACAACGAACGGCGGGATCAAATCGGCCTCATCGTACCCAATCTGGTAGAAGGGAATGAAAAGGTAGCTGCTTAGCAGACCCAGGTAACTGCCGGCAGCAATGCCCGCTGTAGTAACCATCACCTGTTCGCCGCCCAGTGAAAAGACGAGCTGACTGGTCGAAAGACCCATCGCTCGCAGAATGCCGAGCTGGATGAATCGCTGGCGAAACGACAGCGCCGAATATATCACCAGCGCCAGCACACTCAGCATGGCGACGGCGATGAAACCCACCGAAAGAAAGCCGAACAGGCCGACGCGCGCGGGCCGCGCCTGCTCCTCCGCCAACTCCGAATGTGCATCTTCGATTGACAGTATTCTGTAACCAAGATCATCCAATGAATTGGTCAACTGCTCCGGATCGATGGCTTCTTCCGTGGCGAGCCACACCCTGTAAGGAACCTCGTGGCCCAGCAGCGAAAAAATGTAGTTCAGATTGGCGACAAAGAATTCGCCGTCCTCCGGGTAGACGGTCGGAAAATATTCCATCGCCCCTACTATCTGAAAATCAAATGTCGCATTGCTGGCGGAGACAAGCCCGCTCAGCGCGATCGAGTCGCCAACCTGTAGACCCAGAGTGTCCAACATCGACTGGCTGACAATAACACCACCATACTCCACCGCCAACGCATTCATTAGCGCACCCAGGGAAGCATCAGCAAAGTCCCGTCGGAAATACGCGACCTCGGGGAAATGGTTGCGGTCGATGCCAAAGAGCCGGCCGCTGACTAGCCTACTGCCCACGCGCGTGGAAACGGGGAACTCGCCAATTCTGGTTGCCGCTTTGACCCCAGGCGCCTGGCGGTGCTCATCCACCGGTAAGTTGATCCAGACAAATTCCTCTTCCGCGTCAGCCGCGGCGTCATCGTCGGAAGGTAACATCCGCAGCGCCGCCCCTTCGGTCAGGGTGACGTCCGCTCCCACCTCGTAGAAAATGCGCGCCACCAGATTCGCGTCAAGCGTGCGCGCCATTGACGCTGTAAAAGTGCCCAGGCTTGTTGTCAGGATCAGCAACAACAACAGGCTTGTGTAGACCCTGCCCGTTCGTGCCAGGTTATAGAAGGCCAACAGCATCGAGACCCCGCCCAGGCGCGACCACAGCAAACTCAAGGCGGCTGCAATGAGAGGAAAAAGACGGGCGGCGACAAGCGCGACCGCCAGTATAAAAAGCGCCGGCGCCAAAAATAGCAACGGATTGTCCAGCGGATCGGTGGGAACATCAGTCTGCAGAAAGGCGATCCGCCCCTGCGTCTTGAGCAAATAGTATCCGTAACCCGCTACGCCCAACAGCAGAAAGTCAAGGTACGAGCGCTCCCAGAAGGAGCGGCGTTGGCGGCGGCTCACCTCCTGCTTGGCTTCGACGATCGCCAGCCGCGCCGCGCCCATTGCCGGCAGCACGGTTGCAAAAAGGGCGCCTCCGATCGCGACAAATGTATAGGTCATACTGGTCGCAGTCGCCTCGATCTGCAGCGGTGACTGCCCATCAAATGTCATAAAGAAACGCGTCCCGCCTATGAACCGCGCCACCACCTGACCTAACAGCGGCCCAATTGCCAGCGCGACGATCCCAAGCGTAACTCCCTGGAGCAGATAAATGGAGAAGACCTGACCCGTCGTTGCCCCCCGGCTCTTCAGGATCGAAATCTCTATCTGCTGGCGCTTCACTGTGCTGTCCGCAACCAGAACTATAAAGTAGAGTACCAGCCCAAGAATGGGAATGCTGAACAGAAGCAGGAGAACGGCTTGGGCGGATGCTGAAAGCTGGTAGCGTCTGAGCGCAGAAACGGGGGAAAGCTCTAGATATGCAGTCGAAATCACGTTCTTTATCTGTCGGTCGACATAGTTAACCCTGCCCAGAAACCTGTCTACATCCTCGGCGCGTACCGAATCGCCGCTGACCACCCTGTACCACCCGACATCTGTCAGCGCGTGCGGAACTCTGGCCCCAATCTCCCCAACATATCTATCCTTCGGAACAAGAAAGACGTTTGCAAAGGACGCCGGCGGCAAAAGCCACTTGGCGCCGCCCTCCGCACGTGGAATCCAGATGCCAGCAATGCGTACCGGAACCTCCAGTCGCATAACGCCCCCGTTGGGCGTACGCACGCTTGGGTCGAAAAGTGTGTATCTCTCCCCTACCTGCAATCCGGCCTCGACCGCGAATGCTTGGCTGGCCAGGACGTCGACTACGTCGCCGTTGCCCCCCTCACTGCTGTCCTGCGCCGGCAGCCCGCCCTCAACAATCGAAACGTACTCCTCCATCCTGTCGATAAAGCCCAGGTAGCCTCGCAAAAGAGGCTGGTCCCGCAGTTCGTACTCCCCGTCCCGAACCGGAAACACCTGCAGCAGATCGCTCTTGACATAGTGCATGTCCGACCTGTACGGGAGTCCCAAATCCTGCGTGTAGCGAGTCTCCATGTACTGGTTCAGAGCATAATAGTCCTGCCAATCGGCGCCTTCGACGCTCGACCCTTTTACATAATGATAAAAAAATGAGAATGCGGAGCGGTTGGGTACTGTCTGCAGCTCATGCTGCAACAGCGAACGGTTGGCCGCATCGGTGTACATCGGCGGCGCCGATGCCAGCGCCACCACAACGCTCCAACCGAGCAGAAGACAAATTGTCAGAACCGGTTCGGAACTGAATCGCCGGAGAGCAATTCTCCAGAGGCCAAGATAGCTGTAAACGGAACGCATTGAAGTATTCTCAGGAGAGACCGCAACGCTCCCAAGCAGCTTACATCTTGATGGCGCCGGAGCTAAGCCCTTCGACAAACAGGCGGCTGGTAAAGGCGAACAAAATGATGAGAGGAATCGAAGCGATTACATAACCCGCCATCAGAGGACCCCAAATCGTGTACCAGGCGGTTCGAAATGCATAGAGTCCGATGGTCAGGGTCATCAGTTCGTTACTGCGGAGTGTAACCAGAGGCCAGATAACGTCGTTCCATGTGCTCAGAACGTGCATAATTGCGACGACGCCAAGTATCGACTGCGAAAGCGGGATGCCAATGTGACGGAATACCTGCAACTCACTGGCGCCGTCGATCCTCGCCGCTTCGAACATCTCGCCCGGCAGAGCTTCGAAGAACTGCCGTAGGATGAAGATGGCAAAAACCTGCCCGCCCGCGATGTAAGGGGCGATCAAAACCCAACGCGTATTCAGCAGACCAAGGTCCTTAACCAGCAGGAAAGCCGGAATCAGCGTAAGTTCCCCAGGCACCATCAATAGGGCCAACACGCCAAAAAAGAAGATATCTCTACCCGGGAAAGGATAGCGGGCAAACGCCCACGCTGCAATCGCCGCCAGAATAACCATGCCAACCACCGACGTGCCGCTGGTTATTATGCTATTCAAAATGTAGCGGGAGACGATGCGCCAGGCTTCAAGATAGTTATCGGGATGGAGCGGAAACGTGACAGTGAACGGGTAATGGTCGAACTGCGGGATATCCTTGAACGAAATGATTATCGTGATGATAAATGGCAGAAACATGAAAAACAGGAAGGCGCCCAGTCCCAGATGCCGCCACCAATCTCCCGTGCGCCAGGCGCGGCGCCAGCTAGCGCCCAACGACATACGTTGCACCGGTTGCGGTTGTCCTTCCAGTACTGTCATCGCTCAACTCTCCTGTCGTCCGGGTGACCCTGCTCCTATCCCTGGCCGGTGCCCCGGCAACTCCTGTTCACGAACCTCGCGCCACTCAATAATCACCCGTCTTGACGAACTTCACATTCAAGATCGTCAGACCCATTATCAGCACAAACAAGAACATCCCGATTGCGGAAGCATAACCCATCTTGTTCCACAAAAAGGCGTTATTATACATCCAAAGCCCAGGTACCATACTCGCAGTCCCCGGCCCGCCGGCCGTCATCACAAATACGGCTACCCAGCCCTGCAGGCCGCCGATGACCGCCAAAACGATGATCAACTTGAACTGACCGAGAATGAGAGGTATGTCGATCGCGAAAAGACGCCGCAGGCCGGAGCATCCGTCTACCAGTGAACTGTCGATAATTTCATCCGAAATGCCCTGCAGGCCCGCCAGGTAGATAAGTACAGTGACACCACCCACCCATGGGAAGCCCATGAACGTAACCGCATAAAGTGCTGTTTTCGGGCTACCCAGCCACGGCTTCTGCCAGTCTTCCAGTCCTATACCCTCAAGGAAAGCGTTCAAAAGACCGTGCGTACCGTCATAGATGAACTGCCAAAGCAGTAAAATGACGATGCCCGGCACCACCGCCGGCAGGATCGTCAGGACGCGGTAGGCGTACTTGTGTACGTGACTACGCAGGTTGAAGATCAACTCGGCGACGATGAAGGGAAACGTGACCGCACTGATCACCCGCCATGACGTGAGCAGGCTCACATGGCGCAGCGACTTAAGGAAAGTATCATCCCTGATGAAAAGCTTCTCGAAGTTCCCCAACCCCAGAAACTCCGGCTGCAGGCCGATATCCCACTTGAAAAAGGCCCGGTATAGCCCCATAAAGGCCGGGTAATAGTTGAAGGTCAGCAGCAGCGCAAAAGTGGGGACCAGCATCAGGTAAACGAACCGGTAGCGATAGATACGCTGCCCTAGCGTGGCCTGCCTCTCTTGCGGTACCGACGGCCTGGCCACCGTAGCGTGTGACGCAGGTGCGCGAATCTCTTCCGTTGTCATAGCGCTTTTCCCGTTTCCACAATGCAGGTGGGCTCCACGAGCATTTCGCCATGGAACCCACCTGCTCTAATCGGCCTGGAGTTTCTAGCCCTTAGTAAACATCTTCAGCAAGTAGAAGCTCACTAAAAACCAAAAACTGACTACTAAAAACGATTAACCGCAGTCCCAGCCATTCTTCTCAATCGCCTCATCCGCGTACTCGAGCAGCAATTCGTTGATCTTCTCTGCGGCCTCGTCCTGCGTTACGACGTCCAACTTGAAGTCGGTCCAGACGGCCGAAATCTTCTCGCGCTGTTCGGTGCCGATCTTGTCGGGATAGGTTACCATGCCGGCCTCGCCCAACCCTTCAGTGATGGCTTTCAACGGTTCCTTCAGATCGGGATTGACGTCAACGCCCTTGATATTGGGCAGGAACGTGCCCGTCTCCGAAATCATCCGGCCTGCGTTCTGGGGAGCAGTCACGTAGCGAAGGAAGTCCACCGCCAGCGGCACAATTCCATCCTGCTCCGTCTTGGTTGCCAGCGCCCACTGGGCCGCAGTTGCGCCCCCGATCGGCGGGGCCGCTTCGCCTATCGCATACGGTGAATCAGCCTCGGTGATAGTCGGAGCGTAGAAGGTGCTCCACTCGAAATCGACCAGTGGATCGGCCTTGAGATAGCCGAAGCGCCAACTGCCGTCTTCAAATACAGCCACATCTTTTTGGAGGAACTTGCGGTTGAAGTCCGCACCCTCTGCCGCCCAGTCCGGCGCCAGATAGGGAATCAACTGCTTGACCAGTCGGAACCAGTCCCCATATTCGGGGTCTGTGGCGCTGTAAAGCCCGTTCTTCATGGCACAGCCGACCTCTTCCAGCGAGGCAACGCCGCCGTCAGCGTTGATTATGTCGTCCTTCTTGGCGTAAAGCATCGCGCCAACTTGCGACTCGTACCAGGCCAGCCGGGCGTTGGGAATTGTTTCTGTCTCCAGCAGCGCCTCCTGTACCTCGATCCACTCACCGTACGTGCTCGGAGCCGACAGACCATGCTCGTCGAAAACGTTCTGGTTAAAGAAGAAGAACGTCGTAACCAAGTCGATCGGCACCACATAGTGCTTGCCGTCCGGCCCGCGTTTGGCCTCGGTGGGAATTTCGTAGAACTGGTCCAGCCAGCGCTCGCTGCCCGGGTCTCCAGCCGCTACATAAGGGTTGGGCTGTTCGAAGAACGGATCCAGCGGAATCCACCAATTCTTGTCAATCTCATCCTGCGTCCAGAAGGAGTGCGTCCAGACGATGTGAGGAATTGTGCCGCCGGCCTGCTGCGTCACGATCCACTCGTGGGAGGCCAGGTTGTCCGGCTTCCTGATGATCTCGACCGTGGCCCCGGGATGATCCGCCATGTACTCATCTGAGATGACCTGGATCATGTTGTGGGGAAGGGGGTTATTGGGGCCCTGTTCCATACTCTCCGTAGGTGTATAGTGCTGGACCCAGATCTGCAGGTCGCCGGTCATGCCCGGCTCTCCGCTCATCTCGTCACCGGCCGCATCCTGGGCCGCAGGCGCGGGAGCCGCGCAGGCCGCAAGCGCCACACCGGCGCCGGCCATCCCCATTGACTGCAGGAAGGAACGTCTGCTGAGATTTTTCATGCTTTTCTCCTTGAATTGAAGGTTAAAGACAAAAGACAGTCTTCCGTCAGACTCTCGATAATGTTACCGCCCAAATACGCCGCAGAAATGGTTCCAATTGAGATTGAACCTCGACGCAATCAACGGCCAAATCACGCTTCCCCCAAAAAAGCCTCGCTCGCAACCGAATGTGGGCGGCTCAATCCTCCACAATGGCAACCGCCCTCACCGGCGCACCCGTCGACCCCACCCACTTCACCGGCAGCATCGAAAGTGTGAACCCGTGCGTCCGCGGGATCTGCTCCAGATTGCAGAGGTTCTCAACATGATAGTACTCATGCTCGTTCATGACGCGATGGGCCTCCCAAAACTCCTTGCGTTCAAACATCGCCCATACCGGCGGGTCGAAAGTAACCGCGTCAATACCCATCACCTTGACCCCGCGGTCGATCAACCAAAGCGTCGCGTCGCGGGTCATGCCACTGTGCTCGCTCAGGTACCTTTCCTCATCATTGTAACTGCCCGCCCCCGTCCAAATGAGTACCAGATCAAGCGGCTTGATCTCATATCCTATCTTGCCCACAGCCTCTTCCATGTCGGCCACCGTGATACCGGCTCCATTTTCCTTGTGCCGGAAATCCAGCAGCACGCCATCACCGTAGCAAAACTCGATTGGAATCCCTTCTGGTCCAGGCTTGCCGGGAACCAGGTGCTTCAGCGCGTCAATGTGCGTCCCGACGTGGTCTCCAAGTATGGTCAAATAATGTGCCGTCAGAGAGGTGACACCATGTTCTGCCGCACCGATGCCGCTGGCAAAACCTTCCCAATCTTCATACATCAACAACGTCGGCCGCGTCACCCGCGGGAAAACCACCATATCGTTGTGTACGGGCATGCTCAAGTCAATGACTTTACGCCCCATGCCGGTTCTCCAAGGTTTGCCCGCCTGACAGCGGCGCGCGCTGCAGGCTTTATCGGGCGTTCAACCGTTCTGGCCTTATCCGAAAACTTGGCCTCACATTGCTATTGAGAAGCAGGACCTTTCCCATCGTGCCTGTAACATTCGGAGGATCTGACGTTGTAAGTCGGCAATGACCAGGAAAGAGGTGAAGTTCGTCTTGGCGAATGTGAGCGTTTCTATGCAGTTCAAGCATCTGTAGGGGACGAGACGCAAACATGTCAAAAGTCTCACTAGTTTCTGCGCCAAGCGCTATTATATATAGGAAGGTAACAGAGTCCAAATTTCGGGACCGTTACCACGCCCGCCAAGGCCCGACGCCATAAGAAAAAATCCGCGCTGCTGGCACGGGAGGGCTATACAGCATGTTCCCGCAAGACTGTCATCTCGAAATCTTGTGACACCGGTCGGTTAAGGTGACTCTCAATGCCTTCTGGCACTGCACTGCAGAAGGCCAAACTTGGCAGATCCCATCTCGCGACGTATACTCATTGTATCTACGAAGCTGCTTACACTAAAAGTATTTTCACTGAAACGAGTAACTCTGGAGAATAGAAAATATGGAATCTCGCGTGCAGAAATGGGGCAACAGTTTGGCCCTGCGCATCCCCAAACCCCTTGCAACCCAGCTTGGACTCGAAGCTAACTCAACGGTCAGATTATCGCTGCGCGGGGATGAGTTAGTCATTGCGCCAGTGCAGCCACCCTCTCTGAAATTGGATGATCTCCTTGCCCAGGTGACCGAGCATAATTTGCACGCCGAAGTGGACTCCGGGCCTGCGGTGGGTCGTGAAGGATGACGGCAAAGCCCGATTACGTCCCACGGCGCGGCGATGCAATTTGGATCGATTTTACCCCTCAGACGGGACATGAACAGGCGGGGCGTCGTCCCGCCGTTGTACTCTCACCGGAATCCTATAACGGCAAAACAGGATTGGCTATTCTCTGTCCGATTACCAATCAGGTCAAGGGGTATCCCTTTGAAGTTGCCATCTCTACAGGGGTGGAGGTGACAGGGGTGATTCTCGCAGATCAGGTCAAGAGCATGGACTGGAAGGCGAGAAATGCAACCTTGATTTCTGCTCTGCCAGTGGATCTGCTTGATGCAGTTTTGGAGCGAGTCGGGACACTTTTGGCAAGAGAGTAAGGCTGGTAAACGCGCCGCCGCGTCCCACTATCGGCGGAAAGTTATGACAACTATTCATCGCACCGCTGACAAATCTGGGCGAAGCGCTTCGAGCCGCCACTGCCACTGAGTTCCGTCTCGTATTCGGTACGCACGCGGCAGCCTGTTTCGCCGCAAAAGTCGCAGCGTCCTGCTTCCTCGTAAGGCATGTAGGCCGCCCGCAACGAGTCTTGCCGGTCGCGCTCCGACAGAGCCGGCGCCGCAAACCGCTCTACCCAGCGCCGCACCTGGCTATCCGTCTCGTTGGCAACCGCCCGCTCGAAAACTGGCACCAGTGCCGGGTCGTTCGGGCAGCCTCCGTCCTCCAATGTATGCCACGCCGCCCGCCGCACCCGTACATCCGGATCCTGCATCAGCCGGTAGAGCGCCCCCCAAGCCGCCTCAACCCGTCTTCGCACGTGGCAGGGACACAGATTTTCGGCGGCATGAAGCCGTTCGTCCGGATCCCTACTGGCCGCCATCTCGATCAGGAGGTCGATCATCTCCCCCCGCACGCGCTGTTCACCGCCTTTGAATGCGGTCTTCTGATGCCGGTTCAGCCCCTTGCGTCTACGCGCCATCTATCTACTCACTTTCAGGGCCAGCCGCGTGGCCGCACGCGCGGCCGCGGCCGACTTCTCGCACCAGCTGGCCTGCCTCGACAGGCCCTGCAAGATCAACTCGTGGACCTCTTGCGGCGAATCCGCCAGCCGCATCAGTTCGATATCAGGCGCAGAAATATTCCCCGCCGCCAACATCGTGCCGCGCAGCCAGTCCAATAGGCCCCGCCAATAATCGGAGTTGTAGAGGACAACTGGGAACTGTCTGATCTTGCCAGTCTGGATCAGCGTCAACGCCTCAAACAGCTCGTCCAGCGTACCGAACCCGCCGGGGAAGATGACAAATCCCTGCGAGTACTTGACGAAGTTCAACTTGCGCACAAAGAAGTAGCGAAACTCGATGCCAATGTCGACGTATTCGTTCAATCCTTGCTCGAAAGGAAGCTCAATGCCCAGGCCGACCGATGTGCCCTTCTCCTGCTGCGCGCCGCGATTGCCTGCCTCCATGATGCCCGGCCCGCCGCCGGTAATGACCGAAAGACCCGACTCCACCAACAAGCGCGCCGTCTCGACAGCCGCCTCGTAGTTGGGATCGTCCGGCTGCGTGCGCGCCGACCCGAAAATCGAGATCGCAGCGCTCAACCCTGCCAGCGTGTCGAAGCCCTCGACAAATTCCCCCATGATGCGAAACACGCGCCAGGGATCGCTGTCAGTAAACGGCTCGCCATCCCCTTCTGGGGATTCAAGAATACATTCGTCTTGGGTCTTTCCTTTCTGCATTAAATCCTCTCCAGATTTCGGTCCGTCGCCGGCATCCGGTACAAGATGACCACGAATTCGGAGCCGCTCTCTTCCAACTCCGGTTCCGGCAGACCCCTTTCCGCGGCGAGGCGATAGATACGCACAATGCCCGTGCCCAGCCTGGTCATCAGCCCCAATTTGGACATCAGTGAGAGTATGATCGGGTTGCGCTCCACGTGAATACCGGCGCGCACATTTTCTAATGTTACACTATTGGGCAATGGGCCGGGGCTGCGTATCTCCAGCCTGTCTTCAAATAGGAAGACGCGCACCGGTGCAGACAGCGAATAGTCCCGGTGGACAAGGGCATTGGTCAGCGCCTCGCGCAGCATCTCCAACGGTAGCTCAGTTTGCACTTCTGGCTTGAATCCTCGGATGACACCGGCATTGCGCAGGTGCAGTCGCAGCAAGCTCTCCACCTGCTCCAACTGCTGCGGCAGCCGCCCGTCAATAGTTTTGCGGTCGAGTATAGTTTCTCC
This sequence comes from Caldilineaceae bacterium, assembly GCA_963662575.1. Lineage (GTDB taxonomy): Bacteria > Chloroflexota > Anaerolineae > Caldilineales > Caldilineaceae > Bin5. Next base: position 353,413 of record OY759723.1, on the reverse strand, counting down.
TGCAGCGGTTCCTGCGAAGTGAGCGAATTCCACACGCGCCGTCGGTAGCATGCGCTGTGGTTTACGCCCGAAAAGCAGCGCCCCCGCCACCGTGAGTTCATCTCCAGCCATGCACTTCAAATTGCGCAACAAGCGCGCCAGCTCTTCTTCTGGCCGTTCCGTATCTTCAGTCAGTCCATAGGCCGCAGCCAGAAAGGCGTCAAAAACGGGCAATTCCACGTCGGCCAGCCCGGTCCCCGTAAGAACCGACTCGTCGAAATAAAACGATCGCACCGCCATATACATACGACGAATCTCTTCGCGTGAAGCCAATCGCTTCCCCGAGTTCTGACGAACATAACACTGGCCCCGCTGTGTGTAATATGGCCGGTCAAGCCCGCGAGACAGCGTGATCTTCAGAAGCCGCCTTCCTCCAACCTCAACCTGTTCTACAAAAGCCGTGGCCCGAGGCGTAACGTTATTTGCCAGTATCTGGTCTACCCGCTGCTGGGCGGCATCTACATCGATCACGCCTGAAACGGTGCCGTCGTCTTCAATGTCCAACCACAGCACGCCGCCCTCTGTGTTCAGAAAGGAGATAAACGCCGTAGCCAGACTCTCCGGGCGCGCCACGGCCGATTTGAATTCGGCGTACATCGTCTCGCCGTCCTGAACCACTTGGGCAATCTCATCCGCAGCCATCAGCTTTCCTCAATACCCCGCATTCACATACCCCTCCTGCGCGCCGGGCCCGAAACCCAACTCGAAACGCCTCTGTCGGAACTCCCCCAGCATCTCGGCATAACGGCTCTCGTCAATGAAGTTCTGCCGCTCCGACGGGTCCCGTTCCAGATCGAACAGCACCTCCGGCATCTTTTCACCGTAATATTGGTACTTCAGGTCATCCCATTTGATCATCAGATTGCGCGCCCCAAACTGACTGACACTTTCGTTGCGCCAGTCTCCCCCATCGCCCTGCAAAAGCGGCGCCAAACTGCGGCTGTCCAGCCCCTCCGGTATCGGGATCTCGCACAGATCGCACAGCGTGGCGAACAGGTCGCACAGGTTGACGTTTTCCTCAACCACCCTGCCGCCGCCAAATGACCTGGGCCAGCGGATGATCAGCGGCACGCGCGCGCTCGCCTCAAAAAACTTCTGCTTCTCCCAGATGCCGTGCTCGCCCAGCATCTCGCCGTGGTCGCTCGTGTAAACGATGATCCAGTCGTCAAGATCCTGGCCCGCGTGCTCCAATGCGCGCAACAGCGAGCCGTACATCTCGTCCATCCTCTCGATCATACCGTAGTAGCCGGCCACGGCCCGACGCAACTCCCGCGGCGAGGCATCAACGCCCGGCCGCACCTGCTTCTGCCCCAGAAAAGGATGGTCGAACACCTGCTCATCCAGAAACGGCTCCACCCGGTTCAAATAGTATGTGAACTTCTCTTCACTCGTGAAGTACGGGTAGTGCGGTTGATTCAGGCTCAATTTCAGCAGAAGAGGCCGGTCCGGCTGCTGCCGGTCGTAGTACGGGTCGGTGAAGTACTGCTCAATGCAGTCGAGCGCGCCGGTCAATGCGTACTCGTCCTGGATGATGTGGGGCGAGTGGCCCACGCCCGCCCGCAGCACCTCCTTCGTGTCGCTCCATTTCACCGAAGACAGCCCTCTCGTGTGACGCGCAAACGAGTCCTCGTCCCGGTCGGCGACAAAATGCGGGCCCACCTGCATCGCCGACCCGATGCGCTGGCTCCAACCCTGCATCTGGTCCGTCCCCGTGTGATGCAGCTTGCCTGCCGCCACCGTGTGATACGCGTACTGACTGAAACGGCGGGCAAACGTCATGTGGCCCACCGGCAGGTCCTGGGCAAAAATTTCGCAGCCGCACGTGCGCGGAAACTGGCCCGACATCATCGCCTGCCGGCCCGGTATACAGATTGGCGAAGCTGCATAAGCATTTCTGAACACCACGCCCGTCTCCGCCAGACCGTCCAGCGTGGGCGTTCGCACGACCTGATCGCCCTCGTAGCCAGTGATGTCGGCGCGGTGCTCGTCGCTCATCAGAAAGAGAATATTGGGTGGCATATCGATTACTCCTCGAATGACAGGGTGAATGGAGGGGGACAGAACGACCCAAGCTCCGCTCTATCGAAGAGCTGCAAGAGGTATTGCCCCCTCTTTGTGCAACAATATTTCGGAAATGGATCCCTCTGCAGCGCCAACACAAATGATCGTCAAGTTCTGGAGTTGGCAACCTGAACATGCGCCGCCAAGCTCTTACCGAACCGACGAGGAAAAGTCGTCATCATTGGGTCAGGGATTTTCTGTTTCGAGATGTGTTCAGGAACTGCGACGGCGCAGACGAGCCAATTCTGCCTCCAATTCCTGCACCCGTTCCACTGCCTGCTGGCGAGCCGCACTTTCGACATCGGCGCGCTGCGCTTCGGCATCGGCGCGTTGCGCTGCGGCATCGGCGCGCCGCGCTTCTTCCTCGATCTGTGTCTTTGCCTTTTCGGCATCGTTGACGGCGACCTTCAAGTCAGGAATTACATACCCGGCATACACATCGTCAAGAGCCAACTCTGCCAACCTCGGCAACCTCCACAGATCCCCAATCCGAAACTGAAAACCTGGCAGCACTTCCGAGTGGATCACTTCCTCGGCGTCGGGCTGAATCTCCTCGTATCGTTCCTGCGGCGTCAGGTGGTAAAAGTGCATGTGCTCGCCGCTTGGATCGAGTATTGTATATTCCTTTACCCCGGCCAGCGCGTAGTCTCTCTTCTTCTCCTCTGTGTCCCGCCGCACCTCTGTCTGTGTGGAGTCCGAAAGAAACTCTACAACGGCGTCGCAAACGCCAGCAAAGGAGCGCTGGTCAATTCGTCCCCAAGAAACGGGGTTGCTATTCAGAATTATGCCGATATCCGGTTTGCGAACTGCTCTACGTGTCCCCGACGGCTCCTGAGAGTCTGCCATTGTCATGAAAAAGCCGGTCTCCATATTGATCAGTTCGGCGACTTCGTGCGTTTCCAGATAGCGGCGCAGAAGGTCAAGAAACCAGTTTCCAAGATCAAGTTGAGGCTTGTTTGCCAAAGGCTTTGCCTCCAATATGCCATTATTCCATTCATAGCTGACGTCAATGTCAGGGTAGGGGTTTTCATACCACTTGGCCCAGTACTCTTCTAATGTGACACACCGCCCTTCATCAGGCGCCCAGGGATTCACCTGTTTGTCGCGCGGCGCACCATCATTGGCGGTGGTAGACCCGTTCGATTGGGATGAATCTATCTGTGTCTGAGGAACGTCTGACGCCAGCTTTGCTGGTTCCATGTTCCCTCCTCTTGCAAAGCAAACTCTCGCCCGCGCATAATACAACTGTTCTGTAGCCATTCTAACACGAGTCCCCAACCGATCCCAACGACCTGCCCCGGAGCGCATGTCCGCCAACCTTGCAATGAGATCACACTGCTGGTACGATCGTGCAGATACCTCCTGCCCTGTACCCAAAATTCTGACATAAGTTCGCGGACAATTGCCTTACCAATTTGCTCGCAACTGAATAAGCCGGACCTTCTCGCGGGAAAATCACTGCCTGAGCGCGCATACAAGGAGATCAAGCAAAGTGAGCACCCTCCATTTCGAAAAACTTTCCCAATTTGATCGCTTCGCCGAACCGGTCACAGTCAGCATACCCTTTGCACAGGGCAAACTGACCGATGCTGCCCAACTTGTCATCGAGGACGACGGCGAAGCGTTGCCATCTCAACAGCGCGCCCTAGGCCACTGGTCCGACGGCAGCGTCAAGTGGCTGCTCGTCCACCTCCAACCGGACCTTCCCGGCAACCTGTCCAAGACGCTCAACTTCCGCACTGCTTCTGGTCCGGCACCGCAGCCGTCGCAGCAGGTGCACGTGACGGAGGATGCTGGCGGCCTGCTGGTCGACACCGGTCCACTGCGTTTTCGCGTGCCGCGGGAGGGCTTCCTCCCCGTGCAGGATGTCGTCCTCGCCGGGGGGCCGGCGTGGCCCGAACCATTCGCCGGATTCACTATGGAGACCGATGCTGCCGCGGCCGATAGCAGCAGCGGCGCCGTCGAACTGGAGATCGACGAGGCAGGACCGCTCCGTGCCGTCATTCTCGTACGCGGCCGCCACCTGCAACCCGACGGCAGCGACTTCCTGGAGCTGCGCGGCCGCATCACCGCCTACGCCGGCAAAGCCTACATAGAAGTGGAGCACCAGTTCCTCCACACGTTGGATACAGAACAGGTGACCCTGCAAAGCCTCCGCCTGGACTTTGCGGCCGAGCAAGCCGGCAACGCGCCCCAACTCGCTCTGGGCGAAGGCTGGTACAAAACCGCCATCAGCCAGAGCGAGAACGAAGTCTCTCAGACCCTGGACACCGAAACCATGCTCTATCAGTCCAATGAGCATTTTATCGACTCCTACTACGGCGACTTCTGGACCGACTGGCGCAATGAGCAGAGCGGACTCTGCCTCTCCATCCACCAGGCCCACCAAAACTTCCCCAAAAGACTGCACGGCCACAAACAGGGCATCGCCTGCTGGCTCTACCCCGCCGGAGAAACGCCTGCCCCGATCCTGCAGGGCATGGCCAAGACCCACCGCATCCAGCTCCACTTCCACGCGCCCGACACACCCCTCGACGATCTGAGCCAGCGCAGCCTGCAGTTCCAACTCCCGGATCGACCTTCGTTGCCGGTCGATTGGTACCGGGCCAACAACACCTGGATCGAGACCTATTTCCCCGAGAATCTGCCCCGTCGCCTCTACACGGATCTCAATAACCTGCACGATGGACGCCCCAAAGCGCTGGGTATGATGCATTTCGGCGACGCGCCCGATTCCGGCTATACCAATCAGGGCCGCGGTGGCGGCGAAAACGTCTGGGTCAACAACGAGTACGATCGACCCCACGCCTGCACCCTCTTCTATGCCCTCACTGGCCAGCGCCGCGCCCTCGATTCCGCCCTGGTCAGCACCCAACACTGGCTCGACGTAGACTTCTGTCACCACCATCCGGACCCGCTGATCGATGGCGGCCTGCGTATCCACACCCGCTACCACGCCACCGGAAGATGCACGCCGTCCCACGAATGGTCCGAAGGCTTTCTGGACTACTACTTCCTCACCGGTCGCAGGGAAAGCCTGGACGCGGCCAACTCAATCGGCGAAAATATTCTCCGCCACATGGCCTTGCCTTCAATGCGTCAGTTGGGTGAGGCATCCGTGCGTGAAGGGGGATGGGCCCTGCGCGCCTATGTCGGCCTCTGGCTCGGCACCGGCGAACAACGCTGGCGCGACGAATCCCAGCGGCTGATCGAGATGTTCCTGGACTGGCATGACGAATATGGCGCGCTCCTCGCCCCCTATACCAGCCACACCATGCCCCGCGTGCCCTTCATGATCTCCCTGACCGTCTGCTCTTTTGCCCGCTATCTGCTCATCGAAGACGACGAGAGGGTGAAGCAACTAATTGTGTCGGTGATGGATGATCTCATAGAACACTGTCTCGGACCGGACGGGGTCTTCTATTACAAAGAGCTCCCGTCCCTTCAGCGGACCGCGCCCACGCCCCATGCGCTGGAAGCGCTCACCTACGCCTGGCGCGTCAGCGGCGACGAGCGCTATCTGAAAGTCGCGGCCAACACCTTCGCTGCGTTGATGGCTAACTTGGAAGGTAAGGAAGGCGGCCCCAAATTCGCCGATCCCTCCGGCGCAGTCATTGACGGCGTCGGCGGCGGACGCATCTTCGCCGACAAATACACATCCCTGATACTCTACGCCGGCGCTGCCGCTCCTCTGGGCCTGCTGGACTGGTACGAGTATCCCTATCCAGGCGCAGCCTGATAGGCGGCGGGAGATCTGTTTTTCCGATTACTGCCTTGCAGGCGGCGCTGTACGCCCGTTGCCGGATTTCCGAAAAACCGGAGCCGACAACGGGCAATTACACTCTTCGGGAGATGCCTGATGCAGGTAAAGCGCTCTTCTACCAATCCCATCATCACACCAGCGCTGAACGAGTCCATCGGCGCCAATATCAACGGGCCCTCACTCCTGCGCGCCCCGGACTGGCTGCCGAATCCACTAGGCCAATACTACCTCTACTTCGCCCACCATCAGGGCAAATCTATCCGCCTGGCCTATGCCGACGCGCTGACAGGGCCGTGGACCGTTTACGCGCCCGGAACGCTGCGTCTGGAGCAGACACCCTGCTACAACCATATCGCCAGCCCTGACCTGCATATCGACGAAGAGAACCGGCGCATTCTGATGTACTATCACGGACCGTTTGTGCGGCCGCAAGAGCTTGACGCCGATCCGCTGAAGCTAAGGTTTCCTATTTTGGAAGGGCAGCGTTCACTGCTGGCAACCTCAGAGGACGGTATCCATTTTACGTCCGACAACGAGATCCTCGGTCCTAGCTATTTTAGGGTCTTCCGCTATCCCGACTCCGCCGACGGTTGGGTCTACGCGCTGGGAATGCCTGGAATCCTTTTCCGCAGCCGCGACGGGCGCACCAATTTCGAACCGGGACCGGTCCTCTTTGATCGCAACCAGAGGCATACCGCCCTACTCGTGCGCGACGACATCCTCTACGTCTTCTATTCCCGCGCCGGAGATTGTCCGGAGCATATCGTCTGCTCGACGATCGACCTGCGCCCTGACTGGAGTGAGTGGAAGGCCTCCGCGCCATTCTCCATCCTGCAGCCAGAGACCGACTATGAAGGCGTCAGCCTGCCACTGGAACCGTCCCAGCGCGGGGCGATTCACGAACCTGCACGCCAACTGCGCGACCCCGGCATCTACCAGGAAGACGACCGATTCTATCTGCTCTACTCGGTCGCCGGAGAGAGCGGCATCGCGCTTGCCGAACTCAGCTTCGATTGATTCCAGGCACCGGCCACCTGCTCCGAAGTACCGCTTTTCTTGTCGGCCAAGACCCTTTACACAAGGTCGTCCAGGCTTACTTCCAGAGCATGAGCAATCGAGGCCAGCGTCTTGGCAGAGCCGACGCGCCTCCTCGTCTCAATATGGGAGAGGAAAGCCGGGCTAATGTTGGTTGCGGCAGCCAACTCCTTCTGACTCATTCCGCGATGCTCTCGATACACTTTGATCGGGCTTACGCCTGACAAGAGTCGGTCGACCACTTCAATGGGAAAGGATTCGCTCTCTTCTTCAATTGCAAGATCATAGACTTCTTCATCGCTCAAGATCGCCTCGGCGGCTTCTTCCTGTGCCAAACGCACATACTCACGCCAGGGAAGCACGGCAAACATCGGTTGTCCGGCATCGTCATGAATGATCTGCAGGTTGCTCATGAGAGTTATCCTCCTACTGCTTGTAAGCCTGGCCACGTGGTACGACACGCAAATTATCAATCGGGTTGGCTTCATCGTCTCTCTCGAAAATTATCCGAAAGTCGCCAACACGCAGACGAAAACCAGGCCGCCCTGCCAGCGGGGCAATGTCGACATCCAGACTGTCGGGATTTTCCGCCTATCTATCCAACGCCCGACGGATGCGCCGGGCGATCTGCCGAGGCATCTTCTGAAGGCCTGTTTCTTTGTTGTCAGTCTGCACACACTGTTCTCCGCGACGACGTCACTATAGCACATAGCTTTACTCCCATCAGGCATTCTGTTTAATATTTACTTGCTGAACTCGAAATTGTGCCGAGTGAGAATTTGTGAACACCCCGTCCGATAATGCCAGATTGCCACTACGCGTCCGAACTGCTGGAGTCAACGACAACCTGCTTTTCGATTGACCTCTGCACGGGCAAACTGCTACAATGCGGATAGCAATGTGCAGCGCCTCGACTCTGACCATCGCAACAGCTTGCCCTGAAGAAATACAACACGCGGGCGGCTCATTGCTCCGATCTTGCGTAATAAGACAAAAATGGGCGAAAGCGCTCCCAGTTTGAGAGGCAACATACATGCCCGATTCTACACCTGACATTGTCGTCTATGGCGCCTTCTGGTGCCCGGACTGCCGCCGTAGCAAACAGTTCCTCGGCGAACACCAGATCCCGTATCACTGGGTGAACATCGAAGAGGATGCCGACGCCGAACAGCGGGTCATCGAATTGAACGATGGCAAACGCATCATTCCCACCATCGTCTTCGACGACGGTTCCCGGCTCGTCGAGCCGAGCAACGCCGAACTGGCCGCAAAACTGGGCCTGAAAACGACCGCCAGCCGCCAACACTACCCTGTGATCGTTATCGGTGGCGGCCCCGCCGGCCTGACCGCGGCGCTGTACCTGGCCCGTGAAGGTGTAGACATCCTCATCATAGAGCGCGCCGCCTTTGGCGGCCAGGCCGCAACCACCGAAAAACTGGATAACCTGCCCGGTTTCCCGGACGGTGTCGATGGCTTTGACTTTGCTCAGAGGTTGCGGGCCCAGGCCGAACGGTTCGGCGTTGAACTTCTGCAGGCCCAGGATGTCGCCACAATACACCGCCAGGACAACTATCACCGCGTCGAAACTGTCGCCGGCGACGAGTACAGTGCACAGGCTGTCCTGATCGCCACCGGCAGCCGCTACCGCCGCCTGAATGTGCCCGGCGAAAACGATTATCTCGGCGCCGGCGTTCACTTCTGCGCCACCTGCGACGGCCCCTTCTACAGAGACAGAGAAGTGGCCGTGGTTGGCGGCGGCAACAGCGCTGCAGAAGAGAGTCTGCTGCTGACGAAATTCGCCGAACGGGTTACACTCTTAGTGCGCGGCTCTGTCCTGCACGCTAGTCAGGTCATACAGGAATCGGTGTCAGGCAATCCGAAGATCGACGTGCGATGGAACACCGAAGTCCAGGAATTCCTCGGCGCCAGGGCGCAACTGAACGGGCTGCGGCTATGGAATAACCAGGCCGAGGCCGAGTCCCACATGTCTGTGAATGGCGCCTTCGTCTTTATCGGTCTCCAGCCAAATACGGGATTCCTGGAAGGAACCGGCGTGCGCCTCAACCAGTGGGGCTTCATCGAAACCGGGCACAACCTCACCCACGAGTCGGACAAGCGCCCGCCACTCTTTGTAAATCGGGACCCGGCCGCACTGGAATCGAGCGTCCCCGGTCTTTTTGCCGCCGGAGACGCGCGCGCCGAAAGCACGAAACAGGTCGCCTCGGCAGCCGGCGAGGGCGCAACCGCCGCTCTGCTGATCCGCGACTATCTGAGAACCGTATGACCGTTTTGACCCCTTGCTAGGTGACGGTGGCCTCCAACTCCAACTGTCACCCCCATCTGCTCTCTGGTTACGGGCGCTGTACAGACCCCCCGGCGGTACTTTAAGGAGGAATAGGTGTTCACACCAGAACAGCGGGATCACATCGACGAGCAGGGCTATCTGATCGTCGAGAACGCGCTCGAACCGTTCGGACTGGAACGCGTCCGCGCCGCCTACCAGGATATTCAACGTCAGACCGAACAGGCCTGGGCCGACTCCGTCCGCAACGGGACATTCAAGGGCGGCTACGGCAACGGTCCCGACGCACACACGATGGGCGACATTCACCAGTACGACTCCCTTTTCCTGGACATCGCCGAGAATCCCCTCGTGCTGCCTATCCTCAAAGAGATAGTCGGTCCCGACGTACAGACGATGGAGATGGTGGCCCACTGCCATCACTCCGGTACAAATGCCCATACCGGCTGGCATCGCGACTGGCCCGCTTGGCGGCACCCGCAGTTCATGCTTAAGGCGAAGGTCTTCTATTTCCTTGATGATCAGACGCCGGACATGGGCTGCTTTAGTCTCGTTCCTGGTAGCCATAAGCGAGACGCATATCCGTCGCGCACCGAGTTCGTCGGCGAAACACTGGAACAGATGCCGGGCCTGAAAAAGATCGTCGCCAAGGCCGGTTCAGCCATCATCTGGAACGTTCTCTGCTGGCATTCGGGCCTGGCCAACACCAGTTCCCGTGACCGTCGCATTCTTATCTACGGCTATATGCCCTTCTGGATAAAAAAGTGGGGCAGCACGCCCCCGCCGCAACACATCGTCGACTGGGCAGATACCCCGTACCGTCGCCAGCTGATGGGGATCCATGCGGTCGAAGGACGCGCAGCCTGGGACCGTAAGGACATACCCTATCTGCCGGAGCATGCCGAGATCGCGACGGCAAAGAAATTCTAACCAGCTAACCGGCTGAGAAAGCGTACAATGCGCGCGCCACTCATTGCGCCCTGCGCGTTGCGCGCTACGCACTACTGCTGGACGCGCTTCCCTCCTATTGGAAACGGTTTTTAAGTTGTAAGCGCCCCTCGAAGGTGCTAAGAGCAATTCACAAGGAGACCCAATGTCCACCCCAATCAAGTTAACCGTCATCGGCGCCGGCAGTGCCCAGTTTTCACTCGGCCTTGTCAAGGATATCTGCTTGACCGAATCCCTCAATGGCAGTCTCATCACCTTCATGGATATCGACGCCGAACGGCTCGATATGATCCATAGGCTGGGCGCGCGCTATGCCAAAGAACTTGGCGCCGACCTCCGCTTCGAGAGCACGACCGACCGGCGGGCAGCGCTGCAAGATGCCGATTTCGTCATCAACACTGCCTCAGCCAGCAGCCATCAGAAACAGCGCAACGGACGCGAACTGATGGAAAAGCACGGTTACTATCACGGCGGCCGTATGCGCCAGACCAATTTCGTCAATCTCGACCTGATGCTCGGCGTGACCAATGATATGGAGGACATCTGCCCGGACGCCTGGTTGATCCAGTCAGGCAATCCCGTCTACGAGGGCTGCACCCTCATGACGCGCACCTCGAGCATAAAGGTCTGCGGTCTCTGTCACGGCCACTATGGTGTCCATCAAATCGCCAGAACCCTCGGCCTGACCGATATCGCCAGTATCACCTGGCAGGCGCCCGGCCTCAATCACAACATCTGGCTAAACCACTTCTATTACAAGGGCGAAGATGCCTACCCGATTCTCGAAAAGTGGATCGCAGAGGAAGGCGAAAACTATTGGCAGACCCATGTCGCTGACCGTACCCACGACATCCAGATGAGCCGCGGCACCATCCACATGTACCGCATGTACGGCCTCATGCCCATCGGTGACACCCCCCGGCGGGGAGGTTGGTGGTATCATACCGACATCGACACCAAAATGTGGTGGTTCCCACAGCCTTGGGGCGGGCCGGACACGCACCTTGCCCGACCCTATTTTGTAGAGAATCTGGAGAAACGCGTCGCCCAGATGACCAAACTGACCAGCGACCCGTCCACCAGCCTGATTGAAGCCTTCGGCTCGGAGAAAACACACGAGCAGCAGGTGCCGATCATCGACGGTCTGGTCAATGACAATGAAGGCCAATACCAGGTGAACGTGCCCAACCACGGCGCGTTGGCAGGTGTGCCCGACGATGTAGTAGTTGAAGTCCCCGCCATCGTCAACCGGAGCGGCATCCACCCCATCCGCGTCGACCCCCTGCCTGAGAAAATCCTTTACACCCAAATCCTGCCCGAAGTCCTCGAAATGGAACAAGAGTTGCTCGCCTTCCATACCGGCGACCGCTCACTTCTCCTTCTCAACGCCCTGGACTGTGACCAGACTCACACCTATAACCAGGCCCTCACAGTCTTTGAGGAGCTGATGGACATGGATGGCAACGAAAGGCTTAACGAACATTATATGTGGGGCCCCGGCCAGGAAATGCTGCACGAACCGGTGCGCACCAAGAAACTCGTCTGACCCGGCTGTGCCTTGCCGTTGTGCATAATGCGTGGAGAGCGAACGCCGCGCATTATGCACAACCTACCTCAATAACTCTGTGCGCATACTCTTTACTGTACCCCGCCTCATCGCTGGGTTGACAGTCCTCACCTACAAGCGTCTCGCCGGCAACCTGGGGTTGACCCTGCTGGCACTCTTTCAAATCGTGTTGACCGTCGGTCTGCTCAGCAGCGCCGGCTTCTTCGCCCAGGCCGTCGACAGAGTGATCCTCCAGGAGGAGCTGGACGCATTAAGTTCACGTACCGGGCGTCCGCCCTTCACGACGCGCGTCTACTTTTTCCCCTCCTCCCGCAAACCCATGGACGTGCCCGCCGCCGAACGAGCCGGCCGCAGCGTCGCCGCCACCCTCTCTGCCGAAATCGGCCTTCCGATCGACGAAGTCGGCGTACACCTTGAGAGCGGCAGCATGATGATGATGACTCCCGAGGGTGACGAACGTTACGGCACTGAAAGCAAATTCCTGACCCAGGTTGATCTGGTCTACCTCGCCGACGTCGCGCCCGAACTGGCAATGACTGCCGGCGTGGTCTGGGATGACCCAACCGGCGACGGCGCGTCCACAGGTATTCTACCCGTGCTTATGCACGATAACCTTGCCGCCGAAATGGGTGTCCTGCCCGGCGAAAAGTTCCGGGTCGCCCCCACGGCCGCCCTACCTGGCATCGAGGTGGAGATCGTCGGCCTCTGGCGAGCCAGCGACCCAGACGACACTTTCTGGTTCCGTCCCCCCGATATCTCGATGAAAGAGGCGCTGTTCGTGCGCCGGGCCGATTATCTGCAGCGCGTGCAGCCTATGGTGGCCGGCAGTTCCCGCTTCGCCAGTTGGCGCATCTCTCTTGACGATAGCACGCTCAATCCGGCATTCGCAGCCGCCTACGCCCGCGGCTTCGAGAAGGGCATGACGATTATCGGCAAATTCTTGCCGGGCGCCAACCTGGATGTTTCGCCGCTCGACCCACTTAAGGAATTCGTGCAGCGCCAGACGACGCTCACAGTACTCCTCCTTAGCATGAACGTGCCGGCAATCGGCTTTCTGCTCTACTTCCTGGTGCTGATTTCCGGCATCATCGCCCGCTCGCAGCAGCGGGAAACATCAGTGTTGGTCAGCCGCGGCGCGGGCACCGTACGCGTAATGTGGCTGGTCCTGGTCGAAGAGTGGCTGCTCTTCATTCTCGGCGTTCCCCTGGGGCTGGGCCTCGGCATGTTAATCGCCCGCGGCATGGGCTACACCGACAGCTTCCTCGATTTCACCATACGCGATCCAATGCCCGTCTCTTTGCAGGGCGTTGACGTCTGGTTGATTGTGGTCGCGCTGGGTCTGGCTTTCATCGCCCGCATGCTGCCGGCCGTTTCCGCCGCCCGCTCCAGTATCGTCGACTATGAGACTGCCTACGCTCGTCCTGACAAGGGCCCTTTCTGGCGCCGCGCCTATCTCGACTTCCTGCTGATCGTGCCCACCGTTTACGCTTATCAACAGCTGGGCCAACAGGAGGCGTTCGCCCTCCTCGCGCAGGAAGACGCTTCGGAACTTTACAGTGACCCGATTCTGATCCTGGCCCCGGCACTCGTGATACTGACGGCGTCGCTCCTGGTCATGCGCTTCTTCTCGCCCATGATGAATCTGCTCGACAAGCTGGCAGGCCTGTTGCCGGGCACGGTCTTCCATCTGGCGCTGCGCCAATTGGGTCGACAGGGTCACAGCTACCTGAACCCTCTGCTGCTCGTGATCATCTGCCTCGGCCTGGGAATCTATACCCACTCTCTGGCCGCCAGCATGGATGAGTGGCTGGTCGATCGCATAAAATACCAGGCCGGCGGCGACTTCCGTTTCTTGCCGGTCACCGAAGATGAGACCGGCGGGGACTGGACCCCAGAACTCTCATGGTTTACCGAGAGGTTCGATGCCGACCGCGCTATTCGCGTAGGCAACTATGGCATGCGCATCGAAGGACTTTCTTCTACTCGCCGCAAGACAAAACGAATGATGGGGGTGGACCGGGCTGAATTCTCCACCGTCTCCTGGTTTCGCTCGGACTTCGCCGACGACTCGTTGGGCGGGCTGATGAATCGGCTCGCAGCCGCGCCGGAGGCGGTGTTAGTCTCGCGTGCGTTCCTGGCGGAGCACCTGCTACGCATCGGCGACCGCCTCGATCTGTGGGTTATTCTGGAACCTGGGATCAGCATGCGCACCGATTTCGTTATCAGCGGTGTTTACGACTATTTTCCCACAGTCGAGCAGGATGATATCGTTGTCATCGCCAATCTGGACTATCTTCACCTGATCGGTGGGGCCATCTATCAATATGAGGTCTGGCTGCGCTCGCCCGATAACTACCAGGGAGAGGAAGTGCGCCGCAAACTGCGCATCGGCGGCATCGAAACGCTGCGCTGGCACGATGTCGTAGGTTCACTGACCGAGGAGAAGGCGCAACTGGAGCGGGTCGGGGTCTTCGGCGCACTCACGGTCGGCTTCCTGGCCGCGGCGCTGATGGCTGTGCTGGCCTTTCTGATGCACAGTTACGCCTCGCTACGCGAGCGATTCTATCAGTTCGGTGTTCTGCGGGCGATCGGTGCGTTGCGCCGCCAACTGGTCATCCAACTCGCCGTGGAGTATTCAGTGCTCGTAGTCTACGGGACCGCCGCCGGCACTGTGATCGGCGTCTGGGTCTCCGTCCTCTTTACCCCCTTCTTCCGCAGTGCAGCCGACTCCAAAGCCATCCTGCCGCCAATGCTACCGGTCATTGCTGAGGGCGAGATCACGCAACTTACTCTCATCTTCATTGCCGTGATGGTATTTGTCATTGTCGCCGCCACCGCGCAAGCGACCCAACGCCGCATCTTCGAAGTCATGCGCGTCGGCCAGGCGTAAATCTAACGAGCCAGTGGCCTACTGGTGTTACTGGCCACTGGCCCTCGGCATCTAGCTTCTGCCGTTGTCGCTACCGTTCTGGTCGTTGAGCAGTTCCTTCACACCGCCGAGCGCGCCCAGCACACCGGTCGCTTCGTAGGGCAGAAAGATCTTTGTAGCAGTGCCATCTGCCATAATCTTCAACGTCTCCAGATACTGAATGGCAATCAACCTTTCGTCCGGTTCCGCATCCTTGATGGCATTGAAAACGGTTGTGATAGCGTTACCCTGGCCGGTGGCCTCCACTTCCAGCTTATAGCGTTCGGCGTCAGCCACTCTCTTGACCGCCTCTGCCTGACCTTCCGCGGACAGAATCTGAGATTGGCGATCGCCCTCAGATTCCAGAATGGCAGCACGCTTTTCCCTTTCGGCTTTCATCTGTTGGTGCATCGATTGGGTGATATCAGCCGGCGGATCAATGCGCTTGATCTCGACCCGCACCACGCGCACACCCCACTTATCGGTGGCTTCGTCCAACACTTCGCGCAACCTGGTGTTGATGTGATCGCGGCTGGTCAGGGCCGAGTCCAACTCCAATTCGCCAACCACATTACGCAAATTGGTCTGCGCCAGTTTGGTGGCGGCGTTGTAGAAATCTGCCACATTATAAACAAGCTTGACCGGGTCGGTCGCCTCAAAGTAGACGATGGCATCAACCGTCACGACCACATTGTCCTTCGTAATCACCTCCTGCGGCGGCACGTCCACCACCTGTTCCCGCATGTCCACCTTCTGGATGGAATCGACGAAGGGGATGATCAAGGTGAGGCCCGGCTGAACGGTGCGCAGGTAGCGCCCCAACCGCTCGATGACGCCCTTCTGGTAAGGTTGCACAATGCGAATGCTGGCAATGGCAACCACAAACACGAACAGGGCGAGGATCGCCAACAAAATAATCGGCACTGCTGTTCCCAACATTACGCTTCTCCTTTGTTATGCGGCAGACTCGGCCTGCTCGTCTGAATCCGCGTATTCTCTGTCGGTTGCTCGAACCTGTAAACGCACGCCGTCTACGCCCAATACCTCTACGACCTCTCCAACTTCCAACTGTTCGCCATCCAGTGACACGGCGCGCCATCTCTCACTTTCCAACCGCACCATACCTGTGTTGGCAATCGGGTCAACCGTCTGTAAGACGACCGCCCACTTGCCAACCATCCGGTTGCCGGCAATCTGCTGTACGCCCGGCCGCGAAATGCGATCGGCGAAAGGCCGCGCCAGCACAACGGCAGCTATAGAGACAACAATGAAGACCACGATCTGCCACGCCAGGCCCGCGCCCAGAAAAGCCGCCAGTGCCGCACCGAGCGCACCAATCCCAAAACAGAGCAGCACGAACCCGGCGGTGAACACCTCCGTCAAAAAGAAGAATACGGCTACGACAATCCATCCCCAACGCAACAACTCTTGGATGTTTTCGTCAAACACGGTCCCCTCCGGAAGTTCTGAGTGAAGGAAATCACAGCTGTGCCTCTACAGAAAACCGTTCTGCACGGTCACGAGGCACCTTCGCGTCCATTCGGGAAGCGCAATCTGCTCTCAAACCTCCCCTTCAGTATATGCGAACTATATGCCGTTACCCAACAGCCCGCTGACATTCAGCCGACGAAAAGCTGATAACACCACCTAAGCACGCAAAAGGCCGGGCAAGCATCACTGCTTGTCCGGCCTATATGTGTGAAAGGTAGTCTGAGAAAAGGGGAAAAAGAGCGTTCTCCTCTTCTCTGCCATCTCTCCTTGCGACTAAATCCAGTCCTGGTCCTGCAGGAAGCTCGTTAAGCCGGGGATCGCGAATCGCTTGCCCTGATAGGCCTGATACCCATAATAGGCCAGCGCCAGGAAGCCCATCAACGCCAGCAACGGGCCAAGACAAAATACGACCGCCACGACCAACCAGCCGATGATTGGCACGAAAGCCAGGATTGTAGACGCCACGCTCATTAGCAACACGAACAGAATAAAGGTCATCGACAGCGCCAAACTCTGGATGGCATGGAACCGCTGGAACGGGCGCTTCTTGCCGCTTGCGCTCAAAAGCACCAGGATCGGCATGATCACCGGAATCAGCACCTGCGTCACATAGCACAGTAACGCGATCAAACGGTCATCGCCATCGGCCGAAATATCAACCGCTGCACTGTGCATGAATTCGCCCCGGCGCAGGGCAGTGGCTGCCGCACCCGCCTGTGTGCGGGCTGAATCGGCGAACTGCTCGGCAGGTGTTGGTTCAGGGGGCTCACCATAGCCGGCATCGTCTGTCCCGTCTTCGACCGGCACTTCCGTCTCTTCCCAGTTGCCAGCCGCACCCGTGACGGGCGCCGGGTCAGAGGTCTCGGCGTTCGACGCCTCGATTTCCTCAGATCCCGTTTGCGAAGAACTCTCCTCGTACTGCTGTTCGTCTTTCATGTTCTCCACGGCTCTTCTCCATCTTCTACATGCGACCGCAAATGCCACTGCAATCCTGCTGCCTCACCCGTCGGGCCCACTGATTCAACTTCCCTGTTCAAGACATCCAGACATCGAGGGATTCGACGATTTCTTGCGTTTTCGAAGCAACCGAAGTCATTATTGCCAAGAAATCTTTGCTCTGTCTGTATGCCGTCATAACTACTCTACGCAGGTTCCCGCCGAAAGTTTCTAAACCACTCTGGCCAATGTGCTACAATAACAACTATGGTCGCTCCTTCAGCAATTCCCCATACACAGTTCACAGAAACGATCCGCATCGTCTTCATGGGTACGCCCGACTTTGCCGTGCCCTCTCTGACCGCCTTGCACGGGTCGGCTGCGCAGGCAGGTTGGCAGGTTGTGGGCGTTGTTACCCAGCCGGATCGACGGGCCGGCCGCGGCAAAAAGCTGGTCGCCGGCCCCGTCAAATCGTTCGCCCTGGAACAGCGGCTGCCGGTGTTGCAACCGCAACGCCTGCGGCAAAATGAGGCGCCGCCCACAGAGGGACAGCCGGACCCATTCGAATGGCTGCGTATGCTGGCCCCGGATCTGATCGTTGTCGCCGCGTTCGGACAGATTCTCCCGCCGCGCCTGCTGGAAGTCCCAACGTTCGGCTGTCTGAATGTGCATGCCAGCCTCCTGCCCGCCTATCGGGGCGCGTCACCCATCACTGCCGCCCTTCTGGATGGCCTTACAGAGACAGGCGTAACAATTATGCTGATGGACGCCGGCATGGATACCGGTCCCGTGCTCACCCAGGCCAGGCTCCCTGTCCTGGCGGACGATACCACCGCCTCCCTCAGCGAGCGCTTGGCGGCCCTCGGCGCAGAACTGCTTGCCGAGACGATCCCCGGCTGGCTGGATGGAACTGTCTCCCCGGTCCCTCAATCCGAACTGCCCGGCAACTCGTCCAAATGCCCTCTGGTGAAGAAGCAGGACGGCCAGATCGATTGGACAACGCCAGCCGCGCGCATTGAACGCATGATTCGCGCCTATGCCCCCTGGCCGGCTGCCTTTACCACTTGGAAAGGGCAGAACTTCAAGCTGTGGCAGGGTCGCGTCATCCCTGGCCGCGCCGGCCCCGGCCATGTGGTCGAGGTCGAAGGTCATGTCGCAGTGGGAACCGGCGACGGCTTGCTTGCGCTGCAGGCGGTCCAGCCCGCCGGCAAAAGGCGCATGACAGCCGCCACTTTTCGCAACGGCGCCCCCGATTTCGTCGGCTCCCGCCTGGGCGGATGACCGGCCATTTGCCGTCATAAACCTGATAGGGCATCGCCCAGTTCGATTTGGCAGCCCTGTCGCTGCATGGTATACTCCTGCCTGTGTCGGGGCGTAGCGCAGCTCGGTAGCGCGCTTCAATGGGGTTGAAGAGGTCGGAGGTTCAAATCCTCTCGCCCCGACCAGAATGCAGAGGGAGACGGCATCACTCAAGGTCCATACGTGATGTTTTCTCCCTCTTTTGATTTCTCCCACCCCTTTCCCGCTGTAATTGAGGAAGACTATGGCGTCCCTCGCAGCTGTGTTCACAGATTGTTTATCATGTGGCAAGCTTAGGTGACTGTCCCGTTACGCACTGTAGAAGGTGTGGACACTCTGCCAAGGCAGAAAATGGGGGAAAGCATCCGCAGTCGGATGCAACTCAAAGTCAACGGCAAAGTCGCTCAGTCGAACAGACGCCAGTCCAGATGGCGTACTCTTTCGCTCAGTCGAGAAGGCGGAACTGCATGCCGGAAATGAAAACCGGCTGTCCGTCGCATCCATCGCCTATAACCAGGTCTTAGCAGTACCAACCTATTCTACATACCTGCCTGCTGCCGTTACTCTCCAATTAGGCGCTCAGTACCTATGTTGCGACAGAAACAGGTTAAATTACCCCTTATCGTTCTGGGCGTCTGGCTGCTGTTGGCAGCCCTCTTGGCTGCCCTGCCCTCACTTTCTGCGCTCTTGGGCACCGTGAGTGTGCAAGAAAACAGCCGGACAATCAGCGTAGTGCGCGTGCAAAGCAGCCAGCCCGGCGTTCTTGAAATCTCCTGGGATGAACCAGCGGAAACGCCTCTCGATTACCGCGTCAGTTGGGCGCGGGCAAACGAAAATTTCCCGTCGGGCCGCGACGAACCCGGCAATGCTTTTCCAACGACCCCCTCCTATACGACCACCGAACTGGATCAAGGAGTGCGGTACCAGGTGCGAGTGCGCGCCCGCTACCAGAACGCCACCGGTGATTGGAGTGCCCCCGCAGAAGTTGTCGTCGCGTCCGCCTCCACTGCCGCGTCGGAGCCGCCACCTGCGCGGCCGGGACAACCGCAGAACCTGCGGGCAGAGGTAACGCACAATAGTGTATCGTTAAGCTGGTCCGCGCCGGCGGAAAGTAGCAGTGTCAGTGGCTATCAGGTCCAGCGTCGTAACCAGAATGTGGATCCTGTGGACCAGTTCTCGATCTTGGAGGAGGACACCGGCAGTTCGGCGACGAATTATGTGGACAGCAACGTCCAGCCGGACGGACAATACACCTACCGAGTCACAGCATTGAACGGGGCCGTCCTTGGATCCGCGTTCGCTCATGTTGACGCCAACACGCTAAGCATCCCGCTGATATCGACCGCGACGCCCAATGCCACGACTGCGCCCGCCGCCGCAATTTCAAACGCCGCGCCGACTGCGACATCTGCGCCAACAGCCGTGCTTCCGGCCGTGCCGCTGCAAGGCATTGCCACCCCGACCCCAATCTCGGAAAGAGACGCACTGGTCGCTGTCTATCGCGCTGTCGGCGGTCCCCACTGGGCGCAGAAGACCAACTGGCTGAGCGATGCGCCGGTCGGGACCTGGCACGGCGTGACCGCCGACGAAGGCGGAAATGTGATTGAGCTGAATCTCACCAGAAACTTTCTGTATGGCGCGATTCCAGCCGAATTGGGCAGCCTCACCAATCTGAAAACACTGCGCATGCAGGGCAACAGCCTGGTCGGATCGATCCCGCCGGAGCTGGGAAACCTGACTGCTCTGACCAACCTGGAACTGCAGGACAACATTCTGAGTGGGTCGATTCCAGCCGAGCTGGGCAAACTCTCCAATCTGGAATGGCTGGAGCTGTCAGAGAACGACCTGAGCGGATCTATCCCGCCTGCGCTGAGCAATCTCACCAATCTGACAGTGCTGACTCTGTCACACAACGAACTGACCGGAATATTCCCCTGGTGGCTGAAAGAGCTTGAACGCCTGCAGATTCTGAAAGTTTCGGGCAACCACTTCACCGGTTGCATGTCCGCAGATCTGCTGGCCATATGGGTCGATGATCTCGACCAGGCTCTTATTCCAACCTGTCGGGAGGCACTATTCACCTTCTACTTTGCCACCGGCGGGCCGGAATGGGAGCGCAATTCCAACTGGCGGCGGCCAGACACCTCCCCCGCGCAATGGTTTGGCGTGACCACCGACGACGACGGACGAGTTACAGCCATCGATCTTTCAGGAAATAAGCTGGCTGGCGCCCTGCCTGCGCGAACCGGCAACCTCATACATTTGGAAAAGTTGGATCTTTCCGGCAACGAACTTACAGGCTCGATTCCTCCAGAATTAGGCAATCTGGCCAACCTGTCTACATTGTATCTTGCAGGCAACAAGCTGACAGGATGTATTCCTGCCAGCCTGCGGGAGATAGAGAACAACGACCTGGACAGCCTTGGTCTGGAATTCTGCCGGTAATTCCCCCTTCTCTGGATTCCGAGCAATCGCAAGCGACGACATTTTCCCGCGCCGGCAACAGCCAAGGCATCGGGATTCCGGGTTGCGGTCAAATCGATCCTCACGCCTCCTGTGGGATGCCTGCGGGCTTTAACGTGCATCTGGGCGGTCATGCCTTCGGCCCTCCCTTGTGCGGGGGGACACCCCCCGCAACGCCCCCCTCCAAAACCGCGCCCCGCCAACGCCGCACTGCCGATGGCATCAGTGGCAGGAATCCGTGCTGACTTAGAAAAACCGTCTTCCCTCCAGACCATTTCAAGAAGACATAAACACAGTTCGTAACACCTGGATTGCGTAGATGCCCTCTATTGAAGTAGATGCCCTCTATGGAAATCGTAGAACGGGTATGTCTGAGTATCTACCGGATTTCAGGAGTTTCCAACGCCCACCAAGTGGTATAATGGTGAGAAATTGCAGCGCATCAACGCCCCCGGCTGTCAGAAGATTACAGCTCTTTGTTCACAGGGAATTACCCATGCAAATACCAAAGTCCAGCCGCCTACCTGTCCTGCTGCTTTGTGCTGCAGTTGCCTTAGCTTTCTACTTTGCCGCATCCGCGATTACTCCTTCCTATGCCAGCGAAGGAGACACCGCCGATCACGAGGATGAAGTCACCACTCTCGGATCCCTGACCGAGCGCGTCGCCGAACTTGAGAACCGTATTGCCGAACTGGAACTGCAACAGGAAGAAGCTGCCGCTCAGGAACCCGCCTATCCCGTCTTCGACGCCATCGCCGCCGTCTATCTGATGGACCAGGTCGATATCCACGCCCTGCACAGTCGTCTTAAGGATGGGGACGGCATCAGGCCCGGTGACTCCGGGCAAATCAAGCGTCTCGTGACCCTGCTCTCCGCGGTCGACTGGCCGCAGGACTTGACGGAGGAAGGAGTAGCGTTTATCGAATCCCTCACGCTATTCGCGTCAGCATTGGCCGATGACGACCCGGAAAGCGCCTTGCCCCTCGCCTCTGCCGCCCACGAAGCGCAGCATCACTTCTCCGGCAGCGTCTCTGACTGGTTCAAGAGTACACAGATGCCTGAAGAGCAGGATTCCGAACAGACAGACCAGTCCGAAGAAGGCCACAGTGACGACGACAGCGAAAGCCACGGCGACGACAACGACGACGATTCCAACGACACGCATGACGACGGACATGACCACAGCCACGGAGAATAGCCGGTGAACTTCACGCAACTCCGCCGACGTATCATCAAACTGCTGTGTTTAGTCCTGTTTCTCGCTACTATCCACAATCCACTATCCGCTGCAGTCCTGCCGCACGCCGACTACGATCGTTCCGTGCCGGCCGCCGACGCAGTCGTTCTCCAGGCCCCACAGCAGGTTCAGGTCTGGTTCACCCAGGAACTGTTTCGCCGCGAAGGGCAAAACAGCCTCGAGGTATACGGCCCCGATGAACAGAGAGTCGACCTGGACGACTTCGCCATCGACGATGACGACCGCAAGCTGATGACCGTCTCGCTGCCGCCGGACCTTGCCAATGGCATCTACACTGTCCGTTGGCGCTCACTGTCCGCTGACGATGGCGATGAAGCCGATGGCGAATTTCAGTTCACGATCCAGGCCGACGAGCCTACGGCAGAGGCCGTTCAGCCAACCGCTACCGCGGAGGCCGCACCAACTGCCGCGCCAACAGCTGCAGCGGTGAACACGCAACCTTCGCCGACCAATACAGCCCAGGCGGAAAGCACAGGGCCCCAATCGACACCCCCCACACCCGACCAGGCTGACCAGGGTCCGGGGTTGCCATGCTTAGGCAGTTCAGTACCGCTCTTGTTGCTCCTCGGCGGGCTTCTATTTGGACGGGGGCACAGATATCGTCGAAAACTGTCACTGCTCGCAAGGCGCGGGCAGAAACATTAGCCTGAACGGGATGCACTTTCGTCGCGACAGGTTTACTCAATACGGAATTCGCAAAACGCAATGGCTTGCGATAGTTCTGGCGTTCCTGTGCTTCCCGCTGCTTTCGCCGCTGACTGCCTGGGCCCACGCGCTGCTCCTACGCGCCGACCCCCAGCCCAACGCGGAACTCACACAACCGCCCGAAGCCCTTGAGTTCTGGTTCAGCGAACCGCTGGAAGAGACCTTTACCGGCGTTCGTATCCTCACCGTCGGCGGAACTGAACTGCCCACGGGCGCGCCGCGCATCGACCCCGCCGACCCCACCCACCTAACCCTGCCGCTAGAGAGTATCGAGCCGGGCATCTACACCGTAGTCTGGCAAACTCTCTCCAGCGTGGACGGCCATGAGTGGGTCGGTTCGTTCCCACTAACCATCCTCAATCCCGACGGCACTCGTCCCGCAGGCAGCGCCGTTGAGGTCACCGTCCGCAGCCAGGACGGCCTTCCGCCCCTGGCCGTTTCCATACTCCGCTGGCTCTCTCTGCTTTGCGCCGCGCTGCTTGTCGGCCCGCTGTCCATCCGCATGCTGCTGGCCAGGGCAGTCGCGCATAGGGACGACGAGTTCAGCGTGCTAGTAGTCCGGCTCTCCCATTCGATCGCTCTGGCCGGTGCAATCGGTCTGACCGCTGCCGGCTGGCTGCAGCTCTTCGTTCAGGCGCTGCGCCTGGGGGGGATCGACGAGTTTCCCGCGCTGTTGCTCGCAACCCGCCCCGGTAACCTGGCCTTGATGCGCCAAGCCTTGCTGGCGGCACTCCTCCTTCTTATCACCCGCAATGATTTGGCTACCAACTTCCTTCCCTTTTCCACCAATGGCGAGTCAAGCTCTGCCTTCCCGCCAGGTCGGCTGCGGCGGGCAGCTCCGAATCTCTTGCGGCTCTACTTGGGGCTGTGCGCCATCGGTCTGGGCGGCTCGCTGTTCTACAACCAGAATAGGTGGGTTTTGGTCGTGGCGGTCATGGTTGTGGGCAGCCTATGGTCCGGCCTCCGGTTCCGTGCAGAGCAGACATGGGCTAGGATCTTCTCGCAGCAGACCTGGACGGTCCTGCTGACGACAGCCGCTCTCTTTACCTTTGCCGCAAGCGGTCACGCCGCCGCCGCCCTGGGTAGCGGCTGGGCCGTCGCTGCCGATTTCGTACACCTCGTCGCGGCCGCGGTCTGGGCAGGGGGTCTGATCTTCCTGGCGCTGCTACTGCTAAAGTTACATCGGCTGCGGTTAGAGCCCGATCAGGAAGGCCTTGTCCACCTGCTGCGACGCTTCTCGCTCTGTGCGCAGGTCGCGGTGTTCGTGCTGGCGCTGACCGGCCTTTTCAGCAGCTTCGTGCAACTACCCAATGTCGGCAGCCTCTTCAGTACCACCTATGGTCAGGTTCTTCTCATAAAACTGACGATTGTTGCCGCCATCCTCGCGCTGGCCTTCCTCAACAATCGCTCCGTCCAGATGGCGGAAGAGACCGTCAAGCACCAACCTGCGCTGCGCAGCTTCTCGCGCCGCGTGACTTTGGAGGCAGGCATGGCCGCTGTCCTGCTGGTGTCGGTAACCGTGCTGGTACAGACACCTACACCAAACCTTTCGCTGCCAACATTGGCCGCTGCGCCTTCGCTACCCTTCAACACAATGGCCTACGACAGCGACCTGGCTATCCACCTGCAAGTCACCCCCAATCAGGTCGGCCACAACCGCTATTGGGTACATCTCTCCCGTCCCGATTCCTCCGATATCGGTGAAGTCCAGCTGGTGCGTATCTTCTTCACCCACGAATCTGGCCAAATGGGACAAGCGCGCCTCGACCTGGTCGACCTCGGCGAGGATGCCTTCGCCGCGCAGGGTGCCTTCCTCAACCTGGATGGCAATTGGAACCTGTCGGTATACGTGCGCCGGCGGGGCATGAACGACGTCCTGGCAGAAATTACAGTCCCTGTTCCCTCAGCGGAGACTAAGCAGGACATCGCCCGCTCCCCCTGGCGCAACCCGATCCCCAGGCTGCCTGCGCAAACATTGGTCGGCGCGCTGCTGATCGCCCTTTCGCTTGTCCCGCTCCTGTGGCGGCATCCCCTCCTGCGTGCCAGCCGACCGCTCTACACCATTCTGGCGATGGGAGCCCTCTTTTTCTTCCTGAGCGGCGCGCTGCTTGGCCTTACCGCACTCCCACAACTGCGCGACCCGGCCCAGCCGGCCGCCCTGCGCCACCCACCAATCAGCGCCCCTCCTGCGCACCAGTAGCCCTGCCCACAACCGAAATTCTGCCCTCAGACCACACCCGTTACGTCCCTTTCCAGGGCGGGAGCCATGTCAGCACCTGCCCGCTTATCTTTTTCTTACACTCCGCAAATGTGCCTGTGACGAACGCCGAATATACTGAAGACATACCTGC
The DNA here is from genome assembly GCA_963662575.1 of Caldilineaceae bacterium. Taxonomy (GTDB): domain Bacteria; phylum Chloroflexota; class Anaerolineae; order Caldilineales; family Caldilineaceae; genus Bin5. The sequence continues at coordinate 328,287 of OY759723.1, read as the reverse complement.
ACGGCCAACACCGGTCCGGAAAAAGACCCTGTTGCACCTGTTACGAAAGAGAAAGCGGTACTGTAAAGGAGAATTTAATGAGATTCGAGCGCCTGACTGAGAAGGCAAGCGAAGCAATTATCGAGGCCCAGAACGAGGCCCGTGAATACAAACACGCCAGCATCGACCCCGAGCATCTACTGCTCGCGCTGCTGCGCCAGCAAGGGGGCGTCGTACCCGCAGTAATCGATCGCATGGGCGGAGACAAAGAAACTCTTCGCGCCGGCTTGGAACAGCTCCTTGCCGCCAAATCCCGTGTCAGCGGCGGTACAGTGGAAACGCGCATGGGACGCGAATTGGCGCAGCTCCTCGAAGAAGCGGAAACCATCGCCGCCAACATGAAGGACGAATACACCTCAACCGAGCATCTCCTCATGGCGATGGCCTCAGCCCGCAACGGCGATCTTCGTCAACTACTGGAACGCCATGGCATCGACTACAACGGCATCATGCAGGGGTTGGCTGCCGTGCGCGGCAGTCAGCGCGTCACCAGCCAGACACCCGAAGCCCAGTACGAAGCCCTGGTCAAATACGGCCGCGACCTGACCGCCGAGGCCGCCAAAGGCAACCTCGATCCCATCATCGGACGCGATCAGGAGATTCGCCGCGTCGTGCAGATCCTCAGCCGCCGCACCAAGAACAACCCCGTTCTGATCGGCGAGCCCGGCGTAGGCAAAACCGCCATCGCCGAAGGCTTGGCGCAGCGCATCGTCAACGGCGATGTGCCGACAACACTCAAAAACAAGCGGCTGGTTGCGTTGGACCTTGGCGCGCTGGTGGCCGGAGCCAAGTACCGCGGCGAGTTCGAGGAGCGGCTCAAGGCCGTCCTCAACGAAATCCGCGACGCCGATGGCGATGTCCTGCTGTTCATCGACGAAATGCACACCCTCGTGGGCGCCGGCGCAGCCGAAGGCTCAATGGACGCCTCCAATATGCTCAAACCCATGCTTGCCCGCGGCGAGCTTCATGCCATCGGCGCCACAACCTTGGATGAATACCGCAAATATATCGAGAAAGATGCCGCTCTCGAACGACGCTTCCAGCCCGTCTTCGTGGGCGAACCGTCGGTGGAGGATACCGTCTCGATCCTGCGAGGGCTCAAAGAGCGCTACGAAGTCCATCACGGCGTGCGCGTCACCGATAGCGCCGTCATCGCTGCCGCCCAGCTCAGCCACCGCTACATCAGCGACCGCCAGCTCCCCGACAAGGCCATCGATCTGGTCGATGAGGCTGCCAGCAGACTGCGGATGCAGATCGACTCCAAACCAAAGAAGCTCGACGAACTGGACCGCCAGCTGATGCAACTGGAGATCGAACGCGAGGCCCTGCGTAAGGAGTCCGACGAAGCCAGCAAGCAGCGGCTTGCTGCGCTCGAAAAAGAGTTGGCTGACCTGCAGGAGTCCAGCTCTGAACTCTCAATCCGCTGGCAGGCCGAACGCTCTGCAATCCAGGCCCTGCGCACTCTGAAGGAAGAGAGCGAACAGCTGCGCACCGATATCGAGCAGGCTGAACGCGACTATGATCTGCAACGCGCCGCGGAGCTGCGCTATGGCCGTATGAACGAACTGCAACAGCAGCTGCACGCGGCCGAAGAAGGCGTTGCCGCCTTACAGGCCGCCGGCGCACTCCTCAAAGAGGAAGTCGACGACGATGAAATCGCCTCCGTTGTCAGCGAATGGACCGGTATCCCCGTCAACAAACTGATGGAAGGCGAGCGCGAGCGGCTGGTGCGCATGGACGACGAGCTGCACCGCCGTGTCGTTGGCCAGCAGCCTGCCGTCGCTGCCGTTGCCGCCGCGATTCGCCGCAGCCGCGCCGGTCTGCAAGATCCCAACCGTCCAATCGGCAGCTTCATCTTCCTCGGTCCGACCGGAGTGGGCAAGACCGAACTGGCGCGCGCCCTGGCTGAGTATCTCTTCGACGACGCACACAACCTGGTCCGCATCGATATGAGCGAGTACCAGGAGCAGCATACCGTCGCCCGTCTGCTCGGCGCCCCGCCCGGCTATGTCGGTTACGACGACGGCGGTCAACTGACCGAGGCCGTACGCCGCCGACCCTACTCGGTCATTCTCTTCGACGAGATCGAGAAGGCCCATGTAGAGGTGTTCAACGTGCTGCTGCAGGTGCTGGACGACGGCCGCCTAACCGACGGACAGGGCCGCACCGTAGACTTCCGCAACACTGTCATCATCATGACCAGCAATGTCGGCAGCCAGCACATCCTCGATGTCGCTGGGCTCGACGACGAAGTCGAGCACCGTGTAATGACCGCCATGCGCCAGCAGTTCCGGCCGGAGTTTCTCAACCGGGTCGATGAGATCGTCATCTTCCACAGCCTGTCGGCCGAGCACCTGGCGGGCATTGCCGAAATTCAACTGGAAAGGCTGCGTGCTCTCCTGGCCGACCGCGAAATCACACTCGAACTGACCGACGAGGTCAAAGCCTTGATCGTTCAGAACGGCTACGACCCGGCCTACGGCGCCCGTCCGCTCAAGCGCAGCATCCAGCGCACTCTGGCCGATCCGCTGGCGTTGGAAATACTCGAAGGACGTGTGGGGAGCGGCGACCATGTCGTCGCCGCTGAACAGAACGGAGAGATTGCCTTTTCCGTATTGGCTGCCTCTGAGCTGGTGCCTTCCATCCAAGTCAACAGCTAGTGTAGTCCCTTCGCGCTATCGACAAGGTTTCGTAAAGCAATATTTCATAGCAAACGCCCTCGCACAGTGCAGAGGGCGTTTGTCCTTTTTGGTTGCGCCGCCGTCGAGAATCAGGTACAATTCCCCTATATCATCCTCCTGGCCACCGCCAGTCTACTATGGCAGCCTGAATTACCTGATGCCCAAAATGGAAAGGACCGCCGGCCATGACGTACGGACCCGCACAATCAAAGATAACCTGGTACAGATCCCCCATTGATCGAGCCGTCCTCGCCGAGCTCAATCAGCGTAGCGATCTCTTCGGCCTTTTGCAGTCGCTCGGACACCTGGGCCTTCTGGCGCTGACAGGCGCGGCCGCCTGGTTTTCCCTGCAAGCGGGCCTATGGTGGGGCCTCATCATCGCCCTCTTCTTGCATGGCACCTTCTACGCATTCCTCCTCAACGGCTTCCATGAACTCTGCCACCGTACCGTCTTTCGCACTAAGTTTCTTAACGAGTTCTTCTTGCGCGTATACAGCTTCCTTGGCCAGTATAACCACGTCTATTTCTGGACGAGTCATCAGGAACACCACAAGTTCACCCTGCATCCTCCAGACGATCTCGAGGTCGTTTTGCCTGTCGAGTTCACGCGTAAAGGGTTTTACCAAACCGCGCTCATCAACCCATCGGGGTTTTTCCAGCGCATCAAAGGCGTGATACGGCTCAGCTTTGGGCGCCTGGAAGGTGAGGAAGGCGACTGGGAACATATACTCTTCCCGCCGGATGCGCCCGAGAAGCGCCAGCGCCTCTTCAACTGGGCGCGCGTTCTGCTGGTCGGCCATCTCCTGTTGGCTGTCGTCTCACTGGCACTGCATTTCACCGTGCTGCCGGGCCTCTGGCTGCTGCCTGTGCTGATTACGCTCGCCCCTTTCTACGGCGGCTGGCTGCTCTTCCTCTGCAACAACACCCAGCACGTCGGCCTCATGGACAACGTGCCCGACTTCCGCATCTGCACCCGCACTTTCATTCTGAACCCGTTCGTGCGCTTCCTCTACTGGCACATGAACTTTCACATCGAGCACCACATGTACGCCGCGGTGCCGTGCTACAAGCTGGCCAGGCTGCATGAGGCAATTGAGGATGACCTGCCTCCGAGCTCGGTCGGCCTCGTTGCCACCTGGCGCGAAATCGCCGCCATCCTCAAAAAGCAAAGAGAGGATCCCAGCTACCAGCATCTGCCGGACGCGCCCAATCCAGTAATGGGGTAGCGCGTATCCTTCCGGCTAATCCGTCCAGTCGCACAGCTCTTCCACGTATGCCGCGGAGCCGTCCCGCAGCCAGCCGTCCAATTGGGCCACTTCCTTTAGTTGCTGGCCCCGCTTACGCGGCACGACAACATAGCCGCAATCCATCTCCGGCAACGCCGTCATATCGCCCCACAGCTTCTCGAACTGGGTGACCGGGAAAATATCCTCCTGTCCCCGCCCCCAGCGCTTCTTCACTTCCTTCAGCGTTACATATGTGGGCATGCGCGCCGCCATGCGGCCCAGCGCGTCGGCTACCCCTCTCTCATCCTCTAGTGAAGTCCGATCCAGTCCCAGTGTCGCTAGCAGCCCGTCAATGTGGATCCAGAAAGTGTTAGTGTTGTAATAGGTCAAACGAAACTCAATCTCCTCGCGCGGCAGTGCCAGCCCTTCCACCAGGCGCAACCTGCCATCGACGCGCGCCAGGCCTCCGCCGCGATCCTCCAAGTGGCGGTGAACTACTTCAGCCGTCATCGTCGCCTGTGTGCTGATATGCAAGCCCAGCAACGCCGGGTCAACATGCGCGCCGACCGTATCAATGTTGTGCATCATCAGATACTGGAGCTGTGGTCGTTCACCCAGCAGCCGCCTCAGAACACCGTTGCGTAACAGGTTCGGAAGTTCATACCAGTGGCCCACGGGGTGAATGCATTGGCCGGGCAGGTTGTCGACGTAGTCACTGCCCTCGCCCTGCGAACGTGCCCAGTTGATTAACGCGCTATGCAGGCTCTGCTGAACCTTCTGCGCCTGTACATCCAGGACCTGCCGCGGCGTCTCCTCCCACGCGAACCGCAGATCCCGCACCATCGGCACCATCCGCAAGCCAATGCTGCGCCCCGGTGATAGCAGCAGCGGCCCCGCATAGCCATCACTTTTTCCGGTCCCGATTGAGCTGGCGATGGCGTCATGCGTGAGATAACTGGTCGTTACAATGTGAGGCAAAGGCCTGTCGAAGAGTCGACCGCTGCGTCGGCTCTTGGCCAAATGTATATCGATAAAGCTGCGATGCCTGCCACCCAGCCGCGCAAATGGATTCAACGCCTTGACTACCCCCGCGCCTTGGCTCCAGCGGCTACCGGCGCCCCCTGCCAGAGTAACGATCGCGACTTCTCCGGCGCTGAGCGCGGCCGCGCCGAGTTCCCGCAGGTCTTCTGGCAGCTGCGCGGTCGTGTCAATTACGTCCCCAGGCGCAACTTCCTGGATCAGGCTGCGGGTGGGCAGCCGATTCTGGGCCAGCCCGATACGCCCACTGCGCAGATCACCCCGAATCTGTTCATGTTGGGCGCGGTCAAAGCCATTCGCCGCCAGCAGCCCCTCCAGCTTTTCGTGTTGGTCCACATCCTGTTTCTGGGGCAACATGCGCTGTAAGAGAGACGGGAGAATATCGACAAGCGCCGGGTCGGCGTGGCTGGAAGCCCCGAAATGTTCCAACTCGGCTCGCTGCGCAGCGGAAAGCAGCCACGGATCCTGGCGCAGATTATCAGGAATGGTCAGCCTGTAGTAGTCCGCCGGCATGAGCGCGCCTGCCCCATCCGAACCGTGTATCGGCGTGCCCGGCTCTCCCGGAAGCTCGGCCCAAGTGCCCCGCTCGTTGATCGCGAAATCATAAACCACCGGCTTCATCGCAAACGGAACTCCTTGCTCCAGGCACGCCTTTGTGTCGTTCATGATCTCCTGCAGGCGGACCTTCCCAGCCGCCTTGTAACGGGGATCAAAAATGAATCCCATGCCACCCCCTGACATCCCGCCCAACATCCAGAAACCCCAGAAATTCTTGCCAAATTCAGCACGCGCCTGCTCGATAAGCCTCTCTGTGTAAAGGTTGCTCGCCCACGGAATTATAGTCTGAATCGGCCCCCTGAAATTCTGCTCCGTAGCCTTGCCAACCGCCTCCACATTGCCTGCCTTCAGATGATCCACAATCTCGTCCAGCGTACCGATTGCCCTCTGGCGCCCGGCCCACTCCTCTTCCGAACGCAGTAGATATTTTTCCGTAACCATCTCCAGAATCGGCCCAACGTCCTGCGCCATGCCGCCGTGAACCAGAACCAGGCTGGCTTGCAGCGCCTGCCGGCTCGCCTCGCTGATCTCGTCGCGGCCGAACAGATGATGGCTGGGCAGCAGCCTGCCGCGGCTGACACCGAATTCCAGATCCCCCTCCGCGCTCAACCTTCCCTCGATCAGCTTTATCCCCGGCCAGATGCCGCCCGAATCCTGCCAACCCCCGCCCGATCCGCCCAGCCATTCCCCTAGGATGGCCCGCGCCGCCACCAGCCTGCGCTCCCCTTCGCCCAGGCCGCCCGTGAGCGAACTGGCCTGGCCGGTCGCCCGCATACACACTGTCACCAGACAGGCCAGCAGACTCGTGGAGACCGCCAATCTCGATCCCTTAGGGATGTCATTCACCTTGCTCACCAGTTCGATCCCCTGGCCAGGGCCGACCAATTGGGTCAGCAAATCGGCGAGAGGCTGGTGCGCCCCCTCCATTCCCGGCGGCACAATGCCGGCCGCAATCAGCGCCGCCTTAAGCAGGCCGAGATGGTCGCGGGCAAAATCGAAGACCTCGGCGAAAGTCGTAATCTCCGCGCTCGCCTGCAGGTCAACGCTGACTAGCCGTAGGACTGGCCGGTCAATAACCCGGAAATAACCTTCCACCGGTGGCCGCGGCGCTTGGCTCGATTCCTGCTCTACAGAATCTACGCGCAAGTCGATCGAAACATTCAGCACCCGCGCGCCTTCAGGGAAATCCATCCCCAGAAAGAAGATGTCACTCCAGCCGCTGTGCGTCAGGTCCATCCGTACCGGTGTTGCTTCGCGCAGTAGCGGGAAGAGCCCATTGCCAAAAGGACGGCGTAGCTTCTCATGGACGCGCAGGGGATGATCGTTCGGGTGGCCTACCCGAAACATCCACTGGTTGCCCGCCAGCGATCGCACACTGCGCCGCACCTGATCGGCCAGCGTCTGGAATCCAAGTTGCCGGTAGGCCGCCGCCAGCCCGCTCGAGAGAGCCTCGCTCGGACCAACCTCCGACTGGCGTTGCAAAAAGGTCTCGATCGCTTCCTCGAAACGGCGGTTGAGCAAATCCTCGTATCCTCTGAAGGGGATTTCGCCTCTGGCCGTAAAACCGGGCTTGCCGGGCAAATGAAACCGGTGAATCGAGTGCAGGAGGATCAGCGTTCGCACCTGTTCATACAGGTTGTCGCTCTCCCGACGCAGCCGGTCCAGTGCCGCACACTCTCGCAGCAACGTCTCTGCAGAAGCCGTCCGAGCGATACTCGCCAACGAGCGATTGCGCGTGTCGACATCCGCTGCCGTGATAATTCTGACCAGTCTGCTCATCTCACAACATTCCGAAGTTCAAACTGTATCCCTTCTGCCACAGAGACCCTTCCCGCCTGTATCCTTTCAACACAACTGTCTCGCCTTCATTCACGCAATACACTTTACCCAATAGGAGAGTAACTGAGCAGACGCAGTCAAGTCGCAACTCTGGACGAGGCGAGCAAAGGTGACTCTCTCCTCACTTTTCTACACACCTATCCTCTATCAATCGCCACAGTCTCTGACCACTGATCACTGACCACTGACCACTGCTTTTCTAGGCGGTCGGGCCTTCGGCCCTCCCTTGTGCAGGGGCTGCGCCCCCGCAACGCCCCCCTCCAAAACCATGCCTCAGCGACCTTACGCCTTCAGCGCAGCCGTGCTGGTTCAGCAACCGGGCAGATCCCAAACGAATACGCATTCAACCTGACCCCACATCAAACCGGCCCTTCCCCTTCCTGCATCGAGCGCGTCATCAACAATTCCAGCAGCCGCGTCAGCATCTCATCCCTGTCCCGTCCGTTCAACGCCAGCGCGATCTGGGCTGAGAGCAGACCGTACTTCACGCCAATGTCAAGACGCATACCCCGCTGCTCCAAGGCCAGATACTGCTCCCTCTGCGCCAGAATATTCAGGGCCGCCGAGAGCGACAGCCCGACATCAGGGCGCGCATCCCCTCCTCCACCATTCTCAGACGAGAACAGCCCGCCCAAAATCTCCATGACGGCCGCCGTCAGGACGTGAATGCCAAAAAAACAGAGGTAATGACCCGCGCGCAAGCCCGACGCCACCAGCCTCTGCTCCGCTTCCGTAGGCGTCGGCTTTTCTATCACAGTCTCCACCTGGTACAGCTCTGTCTGCCCGGCCAGCCGGTGGCCGCCCACCGCGCCGAAGAAGGGCAAAAGCGTTTCCCGCGTCGCCTGTACCGCCGACACCGAACAGTTATGTGAACGCGCCGCCTCCACGACCCGCGCCGCGCAGCGCCCACCGTTTGGCCGGACATACAAGTGATCCCCCACCAGGTGCAGAAAAGAATCGCTGCCGACAAATTCGCGTGCGCAGTACACCGCGTGCGCGTAGCCCAACTGCTCCGCCTGCTGGACGAACTGGAGACGACCGGCGTGCTCGCCCACCGTCGCAGCATAGGCGGCCTCGTCGCCCGGGTATACGATCACACAAATTTCGTCGACACCGGCGTCAATAACCTCCTCCACCAGAATGCGCAAGACAGATTTCTCCACACCGTCACTGTCGATGATCGTCTGCAGCGGCAGACTTCTCTGCGTGCGCCTGGCCGCGGTTATGACCGCTTTCGTAATCTCCATAATCTACTCTCCCGCTCGACGGTCCTCAATGACAGGGTGAAACACGCGCAAGCAGTGACGTTTCAACACCTGCGATTACGGATCAGCGAGCGTATCCCGCCACAAGGGAATCAACGCCCGGCCCCGCCGCCTCTTTCGAGTGTGTCTGACCTGCACCAGGCGCAACCACGCATAGACGGCGAAAAGGTTCACCTGCTTTCAGGCCAAAAGTTTGATAGGCAAGCCAGACTGTGCTAAAATTCTGCCTGTTGTTGCCCAGTTTTCTCAAATTGACAACAGGTTCAAAACCATTAGCGGTTGCTCCCCGATCGCCCATCGGCACATCACCATCAGGAGGAATCTCCATGTCCGTGCGTAACGCCTCTGCCACCTGGAATGGCACCCTGAACGACGGCTCCGGCACCATGAAATTAGGCAGCGGCCTCTACGAAGGCTCTTTCTCCTTTGCCTCCCGCTTCGAGTCCGGACCCGGCACCAATCCCGAAGAACTGATCGGCGCAGCCCACGCCGGCTGCTTTTCAATGTTTCTTTCCGCTCTCCTGAGCGGCGACGGCTTCACGCCTACCAGCGTCAACACCACCGCCGCCGTCCATCTGACCGACGGCCCCGCAATCAGCAAAATCGAATTGACCTGCCAGGCAGAAGTTCCCGGACTGTCTGCCGATCAATTCGCCGACTACGCCGCCCAGGCCAAAGAGGGCTGTCCTGTTTCCAAGGCCCTGGCCGGCGTTGATGAAATCGTGCTCGACGCCACTCTGGTTGGGTAATCCTGTCGGCGGTCGATCAAAGCGCCAGTCAATCGATTGACGCCATCCCGCAGCAAACGAACAGTCCATCGAAACCGATGGACTGTTTTTCTTTACCTGCTCTCTGATTGGCATTCGATCCCGCGCGATTCTGTCGAAGTGGAATCGCTCATCTCTCCCAAAAAGTCGCCCGCACCCAACCCACCAGCGCCCCTCCTCTTTCCATCCATTCCGTCAGCCGCAGAAGGGCGCCGCCACCACTCGCATTTGCGCCAGATTGTCCCATTCGGAACTGTTACCGGGCAGCGCAGTATCGAAGATCAGCGACATCGGCCCGTCGAACCCGGCCTCCGCCAACATCCCCAGCGAATGACGAAACTCATCCTCATCCGGATTGCCGCTATCGTCGTACACCGCCTTCACATGCGCTGAATCGGCCCTCGGAAAGATCGCTGCCAACTCGTCGTAACGATCCGTACCTCTGTAGTTGCCAAAATCGGCGCACAATCCCACCTGCCCCTCGCATAGCTCCAGTATCGCCAGCACCTGATCAGCCCGATTCGTGGTCTCGCGGAAATTCTCGGTGATCACCTTCACGCCGATTGCGGAGCCGTAAGCCGCCAGTTCCCGCAGACCTTGCGCGCTGCGCTGCAAGACCGGATTGTCCAGCAGCGGAACATGGTCGCGCTCCACCGGCTGATACCCCCCAACCACGCGCGCATGCGTGGCGCCGCAACGGGCTGTCACATCCAGCCACGAGCGGATCCAAGCCATTTCCTTCGCCCGCATCGTCCCGTCGGCGTGGGTTACGTCACCGGCATCGATCAAAATGCTGAACAGCTCGATACCGGCCTCATCGACCGCCGCCTTCAGATCGTCAACGTATGCGGCGTCAGTCGTGGGAAAGTGAAAGTGGACAATCTCCAATGTGGGGATGTTGGCCTTTGCCAACGCTGACGGCAGATCCAGCAAACTGAAGGCGCCATTCGTTGACGGGCCCGGTCCAGGATCGCCCGGCCCAAAAAGCGGTGGGGAGCCCAATGCCCTGTGCAAACTCCAGGATGATGTGGATATTCGTGACATGTGCGTACTCCGGTTTGCTTGCTGATGTCCTCTCGAACGGGACTACCGCGCAACGCCTATCAAGCCCGGATGGTTGAGCGGAATCCCCGCATTCGGTCCAACTCAAGATTCGTCCACCGCTGACGCCAGCAGCCTGAACTATTGGCGGTAAACTGATACCTTGGCAGATGTCAATCAACACACCCGGTTTCTTCAAGGTATGTAGGCAACGCCCAGTTTCATCGCAACTTCGACGATCTGTGACCAGGTAGTATCGTCCAGCGGGATCCCATTCTCCTGACGGCTTAGGGCCGAACGCGCCTCCGGTTCACCCGGCATCAGCACTTCATCGAAGCCCGGTGCCGGTTTTGTAGCTTTGATCCGGTCGGCGATATGTTCCCCATCCGCGAAGAATTCGTCCAATGGGCGGAAAAAATCGATGTTCAAAAGTACGAACAGGACGCCGTTGCCCAAGATCGAGCCGGGTATGCCCGGCCCGCCCGCGCCCGTCAGAATCCCGCCCAGATAGTCGGTAAGAAGTGCCAGTCCGTATCCCTTGTGACCGGCCGCCGGCAACAACATTCCGCCGTCATACACATCGGCCGGATTCTGGGTCGGCTCGCCATTCTTGTCCAGCGCCCAGCCTTCCGGGATCGGTTTGCCGCTGTTCAGGGCCACCCGCACCTTGCCCTCAGCCACCGCGCTGGTGGCGAAATCCAGCAGCATTGCCGGTCGGTCTTTCAGTGGTATCGCCACCGCTATCGGGTTCGTCCCCAAACGTCTTTCCGCGCCGCCAAACGGTGCCACAAGGCCGCCCGCGCGGCCGCCGTTTGCAAAGGCCAGCCCAATCAGCCCTTCGTCGGCTGCCAGCCCAACCCACTCGCCCAGACGCCCAACGTGGCCGGAATGCTTCAACCCCACCACTGCCACCGAATTCCCCCTTGCCTTGCCGATACCGTTTTCGATCGCGACCTTGGCGGCCAGTTGCCCGAAGCATCGGTGGCCGTTGTACAGCGTCATGACCGGAGTCTCGCGTTCAATCTCCGGCGTGGATCGGGGACGCAGTTCGTCCTCGTCTATCTGCCGCAGATACTGCATGATGCGAATAACACCGTGTGAGTCGTGACCGGCCAGATTGGCCGAGACCAGGGACTGCCCCACAAGATCAGCGGTATATTTGGGCGTGCCCGCGGCCTGGAAGATGCGGCTGGTGTAATCTGCCAAGGGCATTGGCTGCAATTCAGGCATGAAGCGAACTCCTTTTTGCGGAGGAGAGAAAAGAGAGGAATAACAGAATGGGCGCCCCTTGCTTTCTATCCTCTCTCGTCAGCCCTTTCTGTAAATGTGACAGTCAGATTCAAGAACGCCAACCTTACTGTTGCCAAAAGCGTAGCCTATCTTCTCCGAACACGCAACCGGGGCAGCCCTGCCAATTAGGCCGACTGATGCCGCTGCCACAGGCTCGTATCAGTTGCGCAAGACTGACAACCGGGCGGCGGCCCAACATGGCGTTTCTGCTTCAGTTATCGTATGTCCCCAAACTGGGTCCCGTCCCCATCCTTCTTTCGCTTGACCTACTCTGCACTATTCAGTACGATTGTGACAGGGCGCGTCCTCCGGACCCTGTTGCGGAATCTGGCGGGCTCCAACTGCAAATTCCGCTGCTACCAAAGGCCGCCGCGATTCCGGGGAGCGAGTAGCGAATCTCGATCAAGCGACGATGGAATAGGAAGGATTCGAAATGAATTCTGAAACCGAGACTGCTTCACCCCCGACCGATCAACTGTCTCCTGCAATGTCGGACTCGCCTGACGTCCCGAACCCGCAGCGTAAGGCGGACCAAAAGCAAGCCGAATCCCCCGACACCGACCAGCGTCCAGTCATCTCCGTTATCGTTCCCATATTCAACGAGGAGGAGGTAATCCCCGAGCTCTACCGGCGCATGGCCGCCGTCCTGGGCAGCATCGGTCAAACTTGGGAACTGGTTTGTGTCAACGACGGCAGCCGCGACGCCTCACTTTCGCTGCTGCTTTCACTACGAGAGCAGGACGCGCGCGTCAAAATCATCAACTTCTCCCGCAATTTCGGTCATCAAATCGCCATTACCGCCGGCATGGACTACGCGCTGGGAGACGCGATCGCGATCATTGACGCCGACCTGCAGGATCCCCCGGAGTTGATCGGCGATATGTTCGAAAAATGGCGTGAAGGCTATGAGGTTGTCTACGCCGTGCGCGCACACCGGCGCGGCGAATCCCGCTTCAAACTCTGGACCGCCAGCGCCTTCTACCGCCTTCTACGCCGCATAACCGATGTCGAGATTCCCGTCAACACGGGCGACTTCCGCCTCATCGACCGCCAGGTCCTGCTGACGATGCGCCGCCTACGCGAGAAACATCGTTTCATGCGCGGTCTCAGCAGCTGGGTCGGCTACCGTCAGATCGGCATCGAATATCAGCGGGCTGAGCGCTTTGCCGGTGACACCAAGTATCCGCTGAGTAAAATGTTCCGCCTGACACTGGATGCGATCACGAGTTTCAGCTACATTCCCCTGCGCCTCAGCACCTATTTCGGCTTCTTCTTGGCGCTGGCAAGCCTGCTGGGGATTATCGCAACGGTTGTCTTGCGCCTGTCAGGCAACTACGTATTCTTGGGCCAGGCCTCTACCTTGGTTGCCGTTCTGTTTCTAGGCGGGATTCAACTGATCTTCCTCGGAATCATCGGCGAATACCTGGCACGCATCTATGATGACGTCAAAGCGCGCCCGCTCTATGTCGTAGCCACAGCCTATGGCTTTGCCGATCTCGCCGATCACAGCGACGCACACCAGTCACCGGCCAATCTGAGCGAGCCCCACACGCTGGAAGACTGAACGAAGCAACCCGTGATGCCAACGGAAAACTGCCAAAAGCATATCGAAAAGAGAAAAATGCTGCGCACAGGTGTCGACATCGTCAAAATAGAACGAATTCGCCGCGCCATCTCGCGCTACGACGCCACCGCACGCGCTCGCAAAAGGTTTCTGGCGCGCCTGTATACCGAAGCGGAACTGCGCTACTGCCGCGATCGCACCGAATCCCTCGCAGCCCGTTTCGCCGCCAAAGAGGCCATTGCCAAGGCACTGGGAACTGGCGCCTGGCGGGACGGCATCCGCTGGATCGACCTCGAAATCGTTTCCGACGCCCGCGGCGCCCCTTCCGTGCAACTCCATGGCGCAGCCGCGCGTCGTGCCAAGTCTCTTGGCCTCAGCCAGTGGTCCGTGAGCCTCAGCCACGACGACGAGCTGGCAATCGCCTTTGTCGTTGCTCTGGGCGAGCCGGCCCAGGCCCTTTCTTCCGCCTGAAATTCGTGGCAGTATACCCGCTTACTGCATCGGCCAGAGCGACGCCGGGCACCATTTTCCTTTGACACTGCTACGTCGCTATGCTACGATGCTTGCGGGCTGGTTAGGACGTTTTGCGTTGTAGTGGCGTCGAACCGAAATGCCTGTGATGAGAGTTTCTGCCACCGTCATCTCACAAGATTCACATTTCCGCCCTGGGCCAACTGCTCAGAGTGGCGCGGTTGCGGATGGGCACGGGGACATGACCTCGTGTCTGTTTTATTGTTGAATTCAATACCGTTTTAACGTTTGCACGTCATCCAAGCCGAAAGATCGGCAGCACAACAGAATGCCGGTGACACCCGCTGTTCAAGGGCGCCGAATTCCGTTTCCTGCTCGAATCCGGAACCATTGCTCGCTTGCTGACGTCAACATCTACGGACTCGCTTGTCGGCCCGATCTTCCCACCGATAGGGTAGAGATTAGAGCATCGCAGTGAAGGGAATTCGCAGATGACCAAATACATCTTTGTTACTGGCGGCGTAGTTTCGGGCCTGGGAAAGGGCGTAACCGTCGCTTCCATCGGCCTCCTGCTCAAAACCTGGGGCATTCGCGTAGCCGCAATGAAGCTCGATCCTTACCTCAATGTCGACCCGGGCACCATGTCGCCCTATCAACACGGTGAGGTTTTCGTAACCGAGGACGGCGCCGAAACCGATCTCGATCTGGGCCACTACGAACGCTTCATCGACGAGAATCTGAATCAGCGCAGCAATGTCACCAGCGGACAGATCTATAACGACGTGATCACCAAAGAGAGGCGCGGAGACTACCTGGGCGGCACGATTCAGGTGATCCCCCACGTCACCAATGAGATCAAACGCCATATCGGACAGATGGCGCGCCTCAGCGAGGCCGACGTCGTCCTTGTAGAGATTGGCGGCACCGTCGGTGATATCGAGGGCCTTCCCTTCCTTGAAGCGATTCGCCAAATGCGGAAAGATGTAGGCCCCGAAAACGCGCTCTACGTTCACCTCACCTGGTTGCCCTACCTGGCCGCCAGTAAGGAGTTGAAGACCAAACCGACGCAACATAGCGTGCGCGAACTGCGCGACATCGGCATTCAGCCCGATGTCATCATCGTGCGTTCCGATTACGAGGTCGATGACGACGCCCAGGAAAAAATCGCTCTTTTCTGTGACGTTGCCCAAAACGCTGTCATCCCTATCGTCACTGTGGACACCATCTATCAGGTTCCGCTCAACCTGCAAGAGGCCGGCCTCGGCGAGCTTCTCGTCAACCGGCTGGCCCTGACCGCTAACGATGGATCCAGTGACCGCCTCAGCGCGTGGCGTCGCTTCGTAAGCGAACTCGGCGCCCCCAAAGAACGAATCAACATCGGTATTGTCGGCAAATATGTGGAGTTGGAGGATGCCTATCTGAGCGTCAAGGAGGCATTGATCCACGCCGTCTTGGCCGAGGGCTACGATCTGGGCATCGAATGGATCAGTTCAGAGTCCCTGGAAAAGGGTCGCGAACTGGAGCGGCTGGACCAGCTTGACGGCATCGTCGTACCGGGCGGATTCGGCTATCGCGGCATAGAGGGCAAGATCGTTGCCGCACAGCTCGCCCGCGTCCAAAGCGTTCCCTACCTGGGCTTGTGCCTGGGTATGCAGGTGCTTTGTATCGAATTTGCGCGCGCAGTGTTGGAAAGTGAAGAACCGAACAGTACCGAATTCGACATCGGCACAGAGATGCCCATCATCGATCTGATGCCCGAGCAGCGCGACATCGCCGATATGGGCGGCACCATGCGTCTGGGCATCTATCCATGCCAACTTCTGCCCGATTCCAAGGCTGGCGCCGCATATGCCGCGGCCGGCTATGCCGAACAAGTCAACGAACGCCACCGCCATCGCTTCGAGTTCAACAACGCCTATCGCGAGGAGTTGGAGTCCCATGGACTAGTGGTGAGCGGGCGCTCTCCCGACGGCCGTCTCGTCGAAATCGTAGAGGTGGCAGAGCATCCGTTCATGTTGGGCACCCAGTTCCACCCGGAGTTTAAGAGCCGCCCGACAAGCCCTCATCCACTCTTCAGCGCATTCATCCGCGCAGCCATCCAGCGTCATTCCCGCTCTGGTGACGGCACTGAGCAGGCCTTCCAAAGTTCCAATGGAAGGCAGCATATTGGCAGCGAAGTAAATCTTGTGACAAGGCAAACTGGCTGAACCGGTGGGCAGATACAAGTGCCATGTTTTTCGTTGCAGTCCAATCGGGAAATCCAAATGACTGAAAGCATCGCCGACACGCGAACAGCACAGCCTCATGCGCAGGACCGTGCAACAGAAGACGGGCCGGATGCCGCGACGGGTCCAAAGAATGTAGCGGCTGCGCATGAAACACTTTCCCCGGCGGATATTGCCGCAATCAAGAATCTTGTCACGGACGACGACACGCCCGTGGATAATCTGTTCTCCGAGAAACAACGGCGCCTGCTTACCAGCCCTCTTAATGTCAATTGGCAAGGCCCTGATGAGGGACGCCCATTCCTGGTAGCCGCCGATGTTGGTGTATTCCGCACGCCCCAGGAGCCGCCGCTCGTGCCCGATGTCTTTCTCAGCCTTGATGTCGCTCGACCGGCGGACTGGTGGCAGAAGGAAGGGCGCAGTTATTTCATCTGGCATTACCAGAAGGCCCCCGATGTGGTGATCGAGATCGTCTCGAACGCAGAAGGCGGCGAAACTGGGACTAAGTTCGACCGCTACGCCCTTTTTGGTGTTCCTTACTACGTCATTTTCGACCCGCAAAAGGAAGTGCAGACCGATCTGCTGCGTGCATATGAACGCACCTCCAAGGGCGTATACGTGGACTGTTCAGCTAGCTATTTCCCAGGCGTTGGCTTGGGCTTGCAGCTGTGGACGGGCGAATTTGAAGGAGATGAAGCTACGTGGCTGCGCTGGCAAGACGCCTCCGGCGCGCGCATTCAGACTGGCGCAGAAAAGGCTGAACAAGAGAGCAAAAGAGCCGACCGGCTAGCTGCCCAATTACGCTCTCTTGGCGTCACTCCGGACAACGGCGACTCCCCACTTAAGTGAGTGGGAACCTCGTTTGACACCGATACCTTGGGCGGCCATTTCACTGTGTGGCCCGGCTCTGTCACTATCTCAAATACAGTGCAATAGTTCAGGTTCTGGATGTTAGAGCACATAAGATCTTAGTAGGAGCAAAAATGTCTGGTCATTCCAAATGGTCTACTATCAAGCGCAAAAAAGGCGCCAATGACAACGCCCGCGGCAAGCTCTTCACCAAGCTCGCCCGTGAACTGCAGGTGGCCGCCAGAGAAGGTGGACCCGATAGTGACGCCAACGTGCGCCTGCGCTTGGCTATCGATAAAGCGCGTTCCGAGAATATGCCCAAGGACCGCATTGACGCCGCCATTCGCCGCGGTGCAGGCCTCGACAAGGACGCGGCCGACATCGAAGAAATCCTCTACGAAGGCTACGCGCCCCACGGCGTCGCCATCCTGCTCGAATGTCTGACAGATAATCGCAACCGCACTATCGCCTCGGTACGGCGTTGTTTCACGCGGGCAAGCGGCAACCTCAGCGAGCCAGGCTCCGTAGCCTGGCAGTTCACTACCAAAGGCTACGTTGCGATACATCTACAGGACAGTGCCGGCAACCCCAGCGGTCTGGACGCCGAGGAAATCTTCATGGAAGCCCTGGAAGCGGGGGCCGAGGACGTTGAGGTGAGTGACGATGCAGTTGAAATCTTCACGGAGAGGACCGAACTGTTCCAGGTAGACAAGTCATTGCGTGAGTCGGGCATTCAACCTGATACTTCGGAGTTGATCATGCAGCCCAATCAGACGCTCTCGCTTGACTCTCGCGCCGGCCTGACCGTCCTGAATCTGCTCGAATCGCTCGAAGAGTTGGACGATGTCAATAAGGTCCACCATAATCTGGAACTGACCGACGAGTTGGTCGCTCAGGTGGCGTAGTCTTGACAGACACAACCGACTCGTATGCTGCCCGTACCGGTCGCCCATCGCCGCAAGGTATGGCCGTCCCGACATGACAGCGCACGACGTAAGCTCCTCTACAGATGAACCCGCCGACCACGAGTGGTGCGTCCTTGGAATCGACCCGGGCACGGCCTCAACTGGTTACGGCGTCGTTGTGGAAACCATCTCCGGCGACTATGAGTTGCTCGCCTGCGGCGTTATCAGCACAACACCCGATCAACCGATGCACCTGCGCCTGCGCGAAATCTTCTTCGACATTCAGAACCTGATTCGCGAGTTCCAGCCCAATGAAGTTGCCGTCGAAGAGCTTTTCTTCGGCCGCAATGTCACAACGGCCATCACCGTTGGCCAGGCACGCGGCGCGGCCTTGCTGGCGGCTGCCCTGTCCGATCTGCCCCTGGTCGAGTATACGCCGGCAGCGATCAAACAGGCGCTCACCGGCTACGGCAACGCCGATAAACATCAGATGAAGTCAATGGTTCGCCAGCTGCTGGACCTGGACGAAGCCCCCCACCCGGACGATGCCGCCGATGGCGTCGCCATTGCACTCTGCCATCTGCAAACCGGGCGTTTCCACGCACTCGTTGCCGACGCATAAGCGCGCAGTATATTCCACCTTTCAGTCAGAGGATACGACATGATTCGCCAGGTACGCGGTACTGTCATTACCGTGGGTAGCAACTTTCTGGTCATTGAAGTTGGCAATGCGGTCGCCGGCATCGGCCTCCTCGTATTTGCCCCCGAAGCGACGGCCGCACGCTACCTCGTCGGCGACAATCTTTCGCTGTTTACGTATCTGCAGGTGCGGGAAACCGAACTGAGCCTCTATGGATTTGAAGAGCTGGACGAGCTTGTCATATTTGAGGCGCTGCTGGGCGTGAGCGGTATTGGACCGAAAGTTGCCCTCGCCACCCTCAGCACGTTGACGCCGGACGCGCTGCGCCTCGCAGTCACCAATGATGAGCCGGGCATCGTAGCGCGCGTGCCGGGCATCGGCAAGCGCACCGCCGAAAAGGTCATTGTCGAGCTCAAGGACAAGCTGGCTCCTGCGGAGGGCGAGCTTGTGGCGCTTGCCACAGCTCTCGATGCCGATGCGGAGGTGATGGAGGCGCTCACCGGTCTGGGGTACAGCGTAGTCGAAGCGCAGCGGGCACTCCAGCAAATACCCGCCGACATCACCGGCGTTGAGGACCGGCTGCGGATGGCGCTGGTTCAGTTCGGCGACTAGCTCTCGCCCATCCGTTTGTCCACACCGCCGCCGCGGCCCGCTTGGCATATTTCAGCCGCCGCGTACCTGCCCGGTTTTTGACACCCGTGACTATCCCTTCTATAATCGGTCGCGGTTCTCATCCGAATTCGTTGACACGGGAAAGAGTGTAAGAGATGGCTGAAGTTCAGCAGTTACGCAGAGGCAACATCTACGAAGAAGAAAGTCAATTGTGGCGCGTTATGGATTTCCAGCATATCAAGATGGCCCGCGGTGGCGCCACCATCAAGCTCAAAGTGCGCAATCTCCGCAGCGGTGCTACCATCGAAAAAACCTATAACAGCGGCGCACGCGTCGATGACATCCGTCTCGATTCACGCGCAGTCGAGTACCTCTATACCGATGGCGATCTCTATCACTTCATGGATACCGACAACTACGAACAGGTCGCTCTCGCCAAGGATACCTTGGCAGAAGTCGTTCAATTCATGAAAGACAATACCGTCGTGGAATTGGAAACTTTCGAAGGCGAGCCGATCAGTGTCAGCCTTCCAACCACCGTCGATCTCGAAGTTGTGTGGGCGGAAATGGCTGTAGCCGGGGATACCGCCAATAGCCCGACCAAAGAAGTGGAATTGGAGACCGGCTTCCGGCTGAACGTGCCGATGTTCGTCAAGGAAGGCGACACGGTTCGTATCGACACACGTGACGGGCGCTACGTTACCCGCGTCCAATAAAGGCCCGTATGCGCCTGCCGTCGGATTTGTTCTCCCGTGGACGTTAAGCTATAGTGTGGGACGAATTGCCGTTGTAGCTCAGTCGGTAGAGCGACGCTCTCGTAAAGCGTAGGTCGTCGGTTCGAATCCGACCAACGGCTCAAACAAAAAGCCCCGCCAACCGGCGGGGCTTTTTCCTCATTCGGCGCCCATTACTTTTCCGGATACACGCCCGCCATCAGCAGCCCCAACTCCTCGGCCGTCGTCTCTTCCCGGTCCACAGTATCCATGATCTTCCCTTCGTAGATCACAGCGATCCTGTCGCACAGCGCCAGCAGTTCATCCAGATCTTCCGAAATGAGCAGTGTGGCCATGCCCTTGTCCCGTTGCTCCATGAGTTGCTGATAGATATATTCAATCGCACCGATGTCGATGCCCCGCGTTGGTTGGGCGGCAACCAGCACCTTGGGCCGCCGCGAAAGTTCGCGCGCCAGGATCAACCGCTGGATATTGCCGCCCGACAGGTTTCTTGTCATGGTGCGAATGTCGGGTGTCTTGATATAAAAGTCCTTTACCAGCTGCCGGCTGAACTGGGCGATATAGTCAAAAGCCAGAAAGATGCCGTTGCTGAAGGGCTGACTGGTATGCTCCTGCAACACAAGATTCTCTGACACGGCAAAATCGCGCACGATCCCGTCGTGCATTCGCTCCTCAGGAATGTACGCCAGCCCGTTCTCAGTGCGACGCGATGTTGACCAGTCGTTGATGGAAGTCCCGTCAATCTCCACGCTGCCGCCGCTGATCGGGCGCAGTCCCGCCACGACTTCGGCCAACTCCCTCTGCCCATTGCCGCTGATGCCGGCCAACCCCAGAATTTCACCACCCTGAACCGAAAGGGAAACACCGCGCAGCGCCGGTTGTCCTGTTACATCATGCGCGCGGATATCTTCCAGCCGCAACCGTACTTCGCCCACTTCAACTTCATCTTCGCGAGTCCTTTCCAGCAGAACTTCGCGCCCTACCATCATGCGCGCCAACCCTTGTCGGGTCATCTCTTCCGTGGGAACCGTACCTACCAGGCGGCCTTCCCGCAGAACCGTGATGCGGTCGCTGATCGAAAGAACCTCTTGTAGTTTATGGCTGATCAATACCAGGCTGTAACCGTTATCTTTCATGTAGCCCAGCGTGACAAACAGCTCCTCGGCCTCCTGTGGCGTCAGAACCGCGGTCGGCTCATCCAGAATCAGCATGGCCGCCCCCCGGTAGAGGGCCTTCATGATCTCAACCCGCTGCCGTTCCCCTACCGAGAGTGTCCAGACCGGCGCCCGCGGATCGAGATGCAGGCCGTACGCCTCACTCAACTCGCGAATGCCATCCTCCACCCGATCAAGGTCAAGCAGCGGTTCGCGGCTGGACTTGAGGCCCAAGGCTACATTTTCAGTGACGGTGAGCGTATCCACCAGCATGAAGTGCTGATGGATCATGCCAATACCCTGGCGGATTGCGTCTGTCGGCGAATGGATCGTTACTGGGGCGCCGTCGCGCAGGATTCGGCCTTCATTAGCCTGTTGCAGGCCGTACAATATCCGCATCAGCGTCGATTTGCCAGCCCCATTTTCCCCCAGCAGCGCATGCACTTCCCCCCGGCGCACGTCAAAATCTACATGATCGCAGGCCAGGACGCCAGGAAATCGCTTGACGATCCCGTACATCTGCACGTAGGGCGCGTTCAAACGAAAATTTACCGCACGATGCCCCCCGGTTGGTTTGGCGATTCCGTAAACAATCTGATCTTCAATCTTGCGTTGACCGATGGCCATGAGAAATGTTCCTTACATCAAAGTGCCCCTCGGCAGCGGACGGCCCTTCCCCTACTATTCTTCCTCTATCAAAACCGGCTCCACGTCGCCGCTCTTGATGTCCTCGATCGCGCCGCGGGCGGCCTCCTTCACTTCGTCGGCGATCTCTATGCTTTCGTTGAATTCCAGGCGCAGCCCTTCGTTGGCAAAGGTCAGCCTATAGACTGTGCCGCCCAGTTCCCCGGCTTCCACCTTGGCGATCATATCCATAACAACTTTGGCCCAGTCGTAAACTTGATTTGTTACAACAACTTCCGGGCCCAAAGACATCTGATCGCTCTGTGTGCCCAGCCAGGCAACGCCGTTCTCTCTGGCGACGCCGATCGCCCCGACCACCTGCTGCGCAGAACCGGTCAGCACATCGGCGCCCGCCTGAATGTGGACATGGGCCGCCTCGGCAGCCAGCGTCGTGTCGCTGAAAGATCCCGTGTAGCTTATATTCACCTTCGCATTCGGTTTGACATCTGTAACCCCCCTCACGAAGCCGTCAATGTAAAGTTTGGCGTCACCCGCCACCGGGCCGATGACACCTATAACATCAGTCTCGGAGAGCATCGCGGCAACGACTCCGTTGACGTAGCCGCCTTCGTTGGCGACCGCGCCGTATGCAAATACGTTCTCGAAACCCCGTTCCGCGCCCGTATCCGACGAAGTGCCCCACGCGAAACTGGTATCCGTAAAGTCACTGGCCACCTCAAACACTGAATTGCCGAACTGGGCGCCGTGTGCAATAACCAGGTCGAATCCCTCCGACGCGTAATCTCGAATGGCCGCTGAAGCATCGGTCACTCGAAACATCCCTTCTGAATACGCGATCTCCAGCGCGCTCTCTCCTCCCATTTCGGCCTGTACCGCTGTCAGCGAATCGAACATCGACTGACTCCAGGCAATATCCGTCGTACTGCTTGGCATAACGATTGCAATGCGGAAAGGAACCCCATCTGCGCCCGCCGTCCCTGCATCGGCATCCCTGTCTGATCTACCGCAGCCAGCGAGAAGCAGCAAAAGTATCAACGTCAGTAATCTGATTCGTCTTTGCATGATTCTCTCTCTATATATAAGTGAAAAGTTGCCATGGCGACTGTTACTCGCCCCGCTCATACGACCTGGCGAGGGCCGCCGGCTTCTGAATCTGCCGCGCGGTGAACGCAAGCACAACGATTGTCATAATGTAGGGCATCATTACCGCCACTTCCGACGGCAACGGAATGCTCAGCGCTTGTGCCCACAGTTGCAGGGCATTCACCAGGCTGAACAGCAACGCGCCCCCCAGCACGCCTACCGTACGCCAACTACCAAAGTAGACCAGGGCAACCGCAATGAAGCCAAGACCGTTCGTCATGTTCTCTT
Organism: Caldilineaceae bacterium; assembly: GCA_963662575.1. GTDB lineage: Bacteria > Chloroflexota > Anaerolineae > Caldilineales > Caldilineaceae > Bin5. Next base: position 305,373 of record OY759723.1, on the reverse strand, counting down.
GGAATACGTTCTGCAAACCAATGCTAAGCGACGCCCCCGCCACCGCCGCCAGCGCGCCGCCGATCATCAACGTGGTGTACCGTACACCACTGACACTTACGCCCAATGTATCGGCAGCCTCTGGGTTGTGACCCACCGCCCGAATCTTCAGACCCAATGTCGTACGGTTGATTACAAACCAGGAGATTGGCACCATCAAATACGCTAGATAGACCAATACGTTATGATTGAACAGAATATGCCCGATGCCCGGCAATTCGGACAAAAACGGGATCGCCCACTGCCGAAAGCCGCTGACCCCTTCCACCGAACCAATGAGCGTCTTGAAGAGCAGGCTGCTCAGCCCGAGGCCGAAAAGGTAAAGGCCAATGCCGCTGATGCCCTGCAGCGACTGCATCGTTACACTGACGAAGGCTTTCAGCATCCCCATCAATACGCCAACCGCTACCGCAACCAACACCCCCACCCACAGGTTATGCCCCTCGAACACTACATAAAAGGCAAAGAAGGCGCCCATCAGCATTATGCCGTCAACGCCCAGATTCAATACCCCGGAGCGCTGCCCGAAAGTCTCCCCCAATGCCGCGAAGAGATAGGGCGTTGCCAACCGCACGCTGCTATGCAGAATTCCGATCAGTGTGGTAATCGTAAACAGTTCGTCGATCATGTCGGCATTAAATGGTGTTGACTCCGGCCCGTCTCCCCTTTTTGGTCTCGGGTGGCTAGGCGTCGCCGCGTCTCATTTGTTCTCTTCGCGCCCAGCATCCGCAGATGCAAGATTCGCGCCTTCTCCCGTTCCCGCGGACGGTTCTTCAATCCGATTTTCCTCATCCAGTTCTTCAGGCCCATCTTCCCCAACCCGGCGACGCGAGCGCCTTCGCACATACAAATCGCTGGATACCACAAAGAGCACAACGAGTCCCTGCAGCGCGATCGCCAATGCGCTGGGTACCTGCACCGCGCGCTGCATCTTGTCCGCGCCAACCAGCAACGCGCCAAATAACGCCGAGGCTGGGATCGCCCCCAATGGGTGCAGTTTGCCAAACAGCGCCGCCACAATGCCGCTGAACCCGTAGCCGCCGCTCAGCCCCTCAAGCATTCGGTGATGAACGCCCAACACCTCCACCGCGCCGGCCAACCCACACAGCATTCCGCTCAGCGCCAGCGATAGGGTGACATAATGGGGGACAGGAATGCCCGCATAGCGAGAGGCGTGGGGATTCAGGCCCACGGCCCGAATGCGGTATCCGATCGTCGTGCGCCAAAGCAGGAAATAGACGGCGACAGCCAGGAGAACGGCGAGAATTGCGCCGCTGTGGAAAAGTGTGCGCGGTACCAAGCGAGGCAGCCAAATCGATTCGGGCAGCGTCGCGCTTTGGGGAATGCTCGTGCCGGCCGCGACATGCTCCGGATCCAGCAACGGCCCCCGCAGCAAAAAGTTCATCAGCCGCAGCGCGATCTGGTTCATCATCACCGTAGTGAGAATCTCATTGACGCCCAGACGCGCCTTCAACAGGCCGGGAATGCCCCCCCATACTAGCCCGGCGGCCGCAGCGCTCAGCAGCGTCAGCGGCAACAATATCAAGCCTGGCAACTTGCTGAAACTGACCGCAAAAGCCGTCGCGGCCAGCGCACCGATCACGATCTGCCCTTCACCACCGATGTTAATCACGCCGCCCCGAAAGGCAATACAGATACCGAGACCCACCAATAGTAGAGGTGTAGCCTTGGTCAGGGTCTGCGTGATTCCGCTAACGTTTCCCAGCGCACCCTGGATCAGCGCACTGTAGGCCTTTATCGGGTCAGAGCCTAACAACAGCAGCAGCAATATACCGACCAACAGCGCAACCAGCATCGCCAGCACCGGCAGAAGCACATCGATCAGTTTGGCCAAATATACTCGTGTGTTCATCCTTTACTCAGTAACGCATTGCCAGTGCGCTTCGGGGACTGTCCACCAAAATCGTCGCGGCCACGTTGCCTGCAAAGAATCGGGGACAAGGCAAACTGTGCCAATTATAGCACCTCTCTTGTATATCAAGTAGTGCTCCAAAACATACCTAAGCTGACACATCGGCGTCTGGGTACAAGACTGCTGGCGCGGCGCGGGCAAAAACCGCTATCAGGCGCACCGGCACTTCCCCCACATTGCGGACCCCATGCAGAACGCCTTCCGGGACAAACACCGTTGTATCCGCGCCAACCCGGTGACAATCCTCGCCCAGAGTGACCTCGACCTCTCCGCTGAGAAAGGTCAGGCTCTCCTCACAATCGTGGTAGTGCCGCGGGATTTCACCGCCAGGAGGCATGTACTGCTCCCACAACTCCATCTGCGTTGCGCCGCACGTGCCCGCAGTAATAATGCGGGCGCCGGGAATGTCGCTGCGCGTGTTTATGGGGTCGTAGAGGTTATGAGTATGAGGGAGGACTGCCATCGAATCAAATCTCCGCTAACGAATTCAGACCGCTAACTCTGTTACGCCTCGGACAATCTCCGCAGACGTAACATTCGACTGCCGCCCCGTTGGAACTCATAAGGAACGTCCTCTATTCTAGCCTGAAATCCTTGTCTTGTGAAAGAGTCAATTACGCCGTCGACATGCGGCGACGGCGCGCCCCCGATCTGCAGCAGCGGAAAGGCCCTCACCTCAGTAGCGACCCGCAACATCTCCTGCAAAGCGCGTACATGGAACCTCAAGTCAAACTGTTCGCTATACAGAAAGAGAAAGTGGGAGGAAAGTGCCAGGTCAAACGAGTTGTCCTCAAAGGGCAGATCGGGCAATGAGGCGTCCAGATAACGGCCTTCGCACTTGCCCCGCGCATAGTCGGCCAGAAATCGACGCATTGCCGTCATCCGCCGCTCTCCCAATGCCGGCAGCGATGGCACATAGGTCCAGACAAAGTCGTCCATGTTGCGCGCAAGCTGCTCAACGATTATGTCGTAAGTCTCTTCGACCCGCCTCTCGATCGCCTCCCCTGGAAACGCGTACAGTGGATCAACAGAAACGACCGAGTACCCCTGCTCCGCCATCTCCGCATTGAAGCTGGCCGGTCCGTCCCCACAACCCAAAATCCGCCCCCGCAGCTCCCGCTCACGCAGGTCGAACATCCCGCAGTACTCGTCCATCGTCCTCCCCCAGGGTACGACACCATCAATCGTAAAGGGCATCCTCTCTACCTCCGCAACGTCTGACTGAAGAGCATTTCTACCGACTGCCGCATCCCGCAATACCAATTCATACCAAAGGGGTGACTACTCAGCCACAATCAATTCGCGACCCTGAATGAGGCGAGCAATGACGATTGTTTCTCCTCATTCATCGCTTTTTTTTGGGCGGTCGGGCCTTCGGCCCTCCCTTGTGCAGGGGCTGCGCCCCCGCAACGCCCCGCCCTGGCTAGCGACCGTGCTCAATCTTCCCCAGCTACGTGTCTAGCCAACAGTATTCCCCCCAAACGGTCCTGTAGAGGGCAGGCCTTGTGCCTGCCCTCGCCCGCCGCAACCACAGTCGTCGCCATCTTCCCGCAAACGGTCCGGTAGGGGCAGGCCTTGTGCCTGCCCTCGCCCGCCGCAACCACAGTCGTCGCCATCTTCCCGCAAACGGTCCGGTAGGGGCAGGCCTTGTGCCTGCCCTCGCACTCCCAATCAACCGACCCCCCGTAAGGCCAGGCCTGGCGCCTGCCCTGCGTCCCTCCAAGAGCCGGTAAACAATTCCAGCCGCCGCCGGCACAATCTCCCCGCCCGACTGTTCCCACCCCAAATCTGGGATGCACCCCTTTGTATCCTCTCTACTTATACCCCCCAAATCCATGTTACAATTAACATACATTCATTCCCAACCTGCATTGCCTGCTCTATCCTTTCACTCGATGGCTGCATCTTACCGGTCGCTCCATCTTCAGAGCAGTGAAGCCAGCCTTTTAAAAGGTGGGAAGTAGAGGACATGAAGACAGAAAGGAGAGTAACGATGAAACGAGTCCTGCTCTTGTGCGGCCTGCTGCTCCTCCTGTCAGGATGCGCCCTGGACCCCGGATCCTTTGCGCTCATCCCTACAACTGAGCCAATTCAAATTCCACCTCGTTTTGCCCAACACCTCAACTCGTTACAATATCTTGATGGCGTGCCCGCTCTCTTTCTCAACGCGCAGGGCGAACCTGTCACTGCCCTGGGCACAGAGCAGATGAAAAACGATCAATGGCTGCAACTGTGGGCAATGACTGCCATGGAAAACGACGGGTCACTGGGTCTAAGAAAGACTCTCGAAAAAGGGGAAATCCCGGATGTGACTTTGGATGACCACAAAATAGCCGCAATATACATGAACGCCTTTGCCACCGCTGAAAGCCTGTGTATCGAGAATAGAGCGGAGGTAAAAGAATTTGTCGAGGCGTATGCTGCCGAAGCAAAGGGCCTGGAAAATGTCCAGTTTCCATACCTGACGGTCATACACGACTTGGCGGCCCGCTTAACGCTGAATTTCGAGTCGTCAGCAGGTGAAACCAGCTGCGAAGACTACCTGGCATCCCTATCCGAATTTCCAGATGCACGTGCTTTCTGCTTCGGGAGTGCACCCCTCTTTGAAGCAAATCAGGTTAGAGGTCAGAAAATTCAGCTGGAGCGAATGAAGGAGGCCGAGGAAAAATTCACCTCCTTTCCCCAGTCACTTTTGACCTCTTTCGCCAATCTGAGTTGCGCGACAGGTACGCACGAATGATCATGAAATGATGGAAGGCGGCACCCCTTGACTTCCCCGCAAATTCGCGCACTTCACTGGTCCTCTGGCGACCATGTTGTGTTCCGCCAACTCTGGACAAGCGAAGTCTGGGCCGCAATCCCGGCTACCACTGTCGAAGACAGCAGCGACCTGGTATCCCTCTACATCGCCCCCGGCGCCATCTTCGCCGGACCAGACTGCTCCCGCCAAGAGCATCTTCACGTCGCCGCATCCGGTACCTGGACACGGAAACTCTACGAATGGACCGACCAACACCACATCTGGTCGTCCGTGCCCGGAGAAGCCGCCTCCCTCTGGACAATCTGGTCCGCCCCCGATTGGACCCACGTCGGCTGGAAAGTCAATCCCGAACTGCCCCTCAAACGTACCACCATCGGCTTCGACACAACCGACCATGTCCTCGACGCGGTCATCAGCGCCGACCTCACCTCATGGCAGCTGAAGGACGAAGACGAGCTCGCCGTCGCCATCGAACTTGGCCTGCTTACAGCTGCTGAAGGTGATCGGATCCGCCGTGTAACACAGCGCATCGCCGGCGAGTGTGCAACGTCCCGCCGCCGGCAGCTTCAAGCATGGGCCGCCTGGCGGCCGCCCGCTGGCTGGAACCTTCCCACCCTCCCGAAAAACTGGGAAGCCCCGTGACCACACAGCACCCGCGAAGAGACAAGATTTTTCGGAGTCGGAAGAGTACAATACGGCATACTTACGGTTCGCTTTACCTATAGAGCGAACCGAATCCGAATCTTTGGAGCTGGGTACTGGAGGAAATACCGAGCGCTATATCTGGAGCAAGGAACGGCATGAGCCAGCAACATGATGTGCCAAAGCAGAATTGGGAAACTGTAGAATACACTGACAGTCCCGATCTGCCGGATGTTGAAGACCTGCGTATCGTAGACAAAGAGTTCTTGCCGCGCCCAGAAGATCTTGTCTTCAGAGAAGCCGAGATAGAAAGTATCACGGTATCTCTTGACAAGGAAACAGTTGATTTCTTCAAGAGTAAAGCAAAGGAGTTAGGAGCCTCTTATCAGACGTTAGTTCGGAGCATCCTCAAAGAGTATGTAGCCCGACAGAGTAGATAGGACTCTTGGTGGTGTAGAATGGCGGTGAGCAGTCTGTGACGCCACGTAGACTTCCCATCCTGCAAGGAAACTGGGAAGCCGCGTGACGTCACAACACCGCTATCGAGAATTACGCCTCCGCCACCACCGGATTGCGCAGTACACCGACCCCCGAAATCTCGATCTCAACCACATCGCCCGGCTGTACAGGACCAACGCCTGACGGCGTCCCTGTCATAATCACGTCACCCGGCAGCAGCGTAACCGCCTCGCTGATATATGCGATCAGTTGCGCCACCGAAAAAATCAGGTCGTCGGTGTTCGTGTGCTGCTTGACCTCGCCGTTTACACGTGTTGTCAGCTCAAGATTGGTCGAATCCAGATCAGTCGCGATGTAAGGACCCAGCGGCTTGAAAGTATCAAACCCCTTGCCTATCAGCATACAGCCATTGGCCATCTCATTGGCCTGGATCACCCGCTCGCTGACATCGTTGCCGCACGTGTAGCCCAAGACACAGTCCAGCGCATCGGCTTCCGCCACCCGGCGCGCCTTCTTGCCGATGATCACCGACAGTTCGCCCTCATAATGTACGTCCTGCCCCTGCCGCGGGTAGACGATCGCCTCCTCCGGGTCGAGAATGGCGGTCCAGGGCAGCATGAACAGCATCGGCTGGTCCGGTGGCGTCTGTCCGCCCTCCTCCGCATGGGCAAGGTAATTCAGCCCCACCCCAATCAACCGCGGCTTCCCCACCGGCGCCAGCACCCGAACGTTGTCCAGATGCGTCGTCTCGCCGCTCTCCTCGAAACTGTCGAACGGACAAGAGGCCATCTGCCGGATGGCGCCATCCTCTTCCAGAATGCCGTAGCTGATCGCATCGTTAGCACTGTAGCGCAGAATCTTCATCGTTCATACTCCTCACTGTGTATAATGTTTGGGGATTAGTCATTTTGGGCTTAACTCCGTGCCATCCCAATGCTATACTTGATCCCGATCAGTGGTCGGGATGCACTCGCTTGATTCTGTCCGCTTGTGGGATGGAAAGGGGGTGATAATATGCCGGAAGTACCTAAACTTCCCTCGACTAAAATGAAGCGTCCCGGTAGCGACTTCAACTACTCCTGAAAGTATCAGGGGCGTCGCTACCGGGACACAACCGAAGTACCCGCATCTTAGAACACAACCGCTGAATTGCGTAGATGCATCTCGACTTCTGATCACCATTGCGCGCCTAATGTACCCTCTCCCAATTACTTTGTCAAACAACTGGCAAGAGTGCTGGTTGCGGTTCATGCCGTCCAACTGGACGAGGAACCGCAGGAAGTTTCCCGTCCAGAATTTCCGGCACTGACAACACCTGAAGGCGGGGATACTCCCATCCGTTCAATTTCACCGTGCCAGCGCCGATAATCTCTTTGTCGTACCCTCTTTGCTGTTGCTTGCTGGGCGGATTCTGAACAATCAGACAGCCCAACTGTGCATCCTCTCGATCAATGACACCGCGCAACTCTCGCAGTACACCGACGCCAACATGCTTGCCGCCTTTAACTTCCACAATCATATTCTGAATGTCGCTCCCGTGTTCGTCCGTGTAGAAGTAAATGCGTCCGTCTACACCACCATCTGCGCTCTGTTTTGTCGTGCAGAAACCATCCACCTGTTCGACAGCCCACTTTTGAAACTGGTATCTGTCTTGCTTCCACAGAGCCTCGGCACTCTCAACACTGTTCGGTATGCCGTCCACTTCATAGTGAACGCCTTCCTGAAGTCCACACCGATCTGTCAAGCGGACCTGCGCCACGCGCCTGATTGCATGAATCGCTATGTCGATGCCGATCCAATTGCGCTTTAGGCGGTGCGCTGCTTCCAGTGTGGTGGCGCAACCACAGAACGGATCAAGGATCGTATCCCCCTCCTTACTGCTTGCTTGAATAATACGATCTAAGAGTCGAACAGGCTTTTGGGTGTCGTACCCTAAATCTTCATCGCCTTGCACCATAGGTATATCTGTCCAGAGATTTCCGTATGTGTACCCTCTATAGTCCTTCACATACTTACGTCTTTGCAGCTTCCCGTTTTCCAAAATGACGAAATTGCCCTTTTGGTACTCTTCCTCCAACCGTTCTTTTTTCATCCTCCATCCGCTTGTGTGCCGATTGCGAAAGCCGCGCCACTCATAACACAGATTGGGCCGTGGACCCATGCCTGGAGTCCGCCATATATGTGCGCTGTCATCATAATAACGCTCTCCGTTTTCGTCTATCCGGTCAAACTTTTCAACGATCTCTTCTTCGGTAAAGTCCGCCGGATTCTTGTATGGATTCAACTTGGTGGCGTTTGATTTTGCGTAGTACAGAATAATGTCAACGTTGTTGCCCCAGCCCTTACTATCGTACTGATTCCCCTTCTGAGTAGACGTTGCACGTTGCCAGGAGATTTCATTGCGATAGTTTCTGTGGTCGAAAATGGCATCCAGAAAGGGTTTAATGTAGTGGCTAGCAGTTGGATCGCAATGAAAGTACAGGCTGGCAGTAGGCTTCATCAGCGAGTACATGCGAAGCAGTCGGGGCACCATATAAGTCATATAGGCTAACAAACTTGGCTGCGTCTTTCTTAGTGCCTTCATCCACAGCCCCCACAGATCGGCAGTGTCATGATCTATGCCGCTATCTCGCATCAATGCGGGCACTGCCCTGGCTTCCCGCTCTCGTTCTGGCGTCAACTCCCAGGTATCACAAAAGGCGTCAACCTGCTCAGGCAAAGGATTGCCAGTTTCATCCTTATAAATAGCGTTGTAGTTTCGATTGGAGTTAAACGGAGGATCAAGGTATACCAGATCGATACTGCGCTGGGGGATGCGCTCCATTACGGTTAGGCAGTCGCCATAATATAGCTTGTTCATACTGTCACCGCCCCACTGATGAAATCTCCGAAGGTATCGGCATTGTGTCGGTTGTTGTACTTGTAGCAAGCCTCTACGATGTAAGGTGCAGCGTGTTCGCGGGTGTAATGATGATGCGTTCCGAAAATCGCCCGCTTGACCAACGACCAGAAACCCTCAATCGTATTCGTGTGAATCAAGCCCTCGACATACTGAACGGCGTGATTGATCGTGAAGTGAGGAACCCACTCATTCATGCGGTTGTAACCGGGGAATTCGTCTGTGATTAGCACACTGTCATCAGCCTTGATATGCTTGGCGAGGAACGCTTTCAAACTTGCAGCCGTAACTTTGGGAGAAGGCTTGGCAACGACCTTGCCGCCGCGTGAGATTGCACCAACAACGGGCAGTTTCTTTGTGCCGCGCCCGCGCCTGGGCGGGTCGTCCTTGTCATGCTTACGACTGCCATCAGTAGCCAGAAACACCTCGTCCGCCTCCACAATACCAGAGAGAAAACCGCCGTCGTCTACCATGCCCTTGCGAATCCGCATCTGCATCGTGTAGGCCGACTTCTGCGGCATATCCAGATCGCGGGCTAACTGGCAACTGGATACGCTTTTCTTGGCGTTGATCATAATGGCAATGCCAAGAAACCATTTTTGAAGAGGAATGTGCGTACCCTGAAAGATCGTGCTTTGCAGAACATTGAAACTGTCCTTGCAGGCATGGCAATTCCAACGTCCAACCCTGCCCTTTTCGACCTTGCGCGCTACCTCAGTGCTGTTACAATAGGGGCATTCTGGGCAATCCCCCCACCGCACTTCCTCCAGATGTTCGTAGCAGGCTTCTTCGTCTGGGAACTGTCTGAAAACTGTAATCAAGTCCATTATGAATCTCCCCGTGAGTATCTGTCCGATCCTATATATACAGTATACTCGATCCCGATTCACTTGTCAAGCCCAAAACGACTAATTCCCTAATGTTTTGTGAATCCCGCTTCTGTTCCCATCCTGCTTCCTTACTGCCATACTTCCTCGAGCCTGGACCTGCCCCAACCTGCTCTGCCAAGTAGGAAATGAATTGCTGCCGTGATAGACTGTGCCCAACAGCCGCGCAAGGCTGGCGACGGAGCATCATTTGCCACGACGCCTACTGTCCACTGGCTGCGAAACAATACCCACAACAACAAAGGAGCACACAAATATGACCACCTCCGGCAGAGTAGCAATCATCACCGGCGCAGGCTCCGGCATCGGCAAACGCACCGCCCTGCTCCTGCTCGCGGAAGGATACTCCGTCGCCCTGGCCGGACGTCGCCTCGACCGCATCGAAGAAACGGCCGCAGAGTCCGGCGCCGGCGAGCGCGCCCTGGTCGTCCAGACCGACGTGACCGATCCCGCCGCCGTAGACGCCCTCTTCGACCGCACTATCGAAGCCTTCGGTCGCCTCGACCTCCTCTTCAACAATGCCGGCCGCGGCGCCCCGCGCGCCGACTTTGACGAAATCTCCTACGAAGACTGGAAATCCGTCGTCGACGTAAACCTCACCGGCGTCTTCCTCTGTTCGCAGCGGGCGTTCCGCATCATGAAAAATCAGACGCCCCAGGGTGGCCGCATCATCAACAACGGTTCCATCTCGGCGCATACCCCCCGCCCCAACTCCGCCCCCTACACGTCCACCAAACACGCCATCACCGGCCTGACTAAATCCACCTCTCTCGACGGCCGCGCCTACAACATCTGCTGCGGCCAGATCGATATCGGCAACGCCGCCACCGAAATGACCGAACGCATGCGTTCCGGCATTCTGCAGGCCAACGGCACCACTATGGTCGAGCCGAACATGGACTCCGACGGGGTCGCCCAAACGATCCTCTATATGGACAGCCTGCCCCTGGACACCAACGTACTCACCCTGACCGTCATGGCCAATACGATGCCATACGTAGGCCGCGGCTGATCGCGCCTACTGATAGCCGCCAACCCCCAGGAGCTCCTTCGTTTCGGAATCGGCCTCGTCCAAAATTGCATCGACGAGGCTATCCTCCGGTTTGACGCCAAAGGGAGAATAGCGCATCCACGTCGGTCCGTAACAGAGGATAAGCAGGCGGCGCTTTTCGCCGTCAGGCCGCGTCGGCAAAGCCCGGTGCCATAGATTGCTGTGCATGATTATACATGTCCCTGCCGGTCCCCGCACCACCTTCTGTCCTGGCAGATCGTCGTAGCAGTCAGCCGGCAGCGGGTCATGGACCCGCCGGTGCGATCCAGGTACAATCGCCAGCGTACCATTCGCGTCATTCAGTTCATCCAGATAAATCAGGCAGTCCAAAGTGTGCGGAAAGGAGAAGAATGCCGGCAGAGGCTTGGGCACCGTGCGCCGGTGCAGGTGCCACTGCGTTTCCTGGTTCGGCTCGCCCGGGTAACTGACCCGCCCCCCCAACTGGCGAATCCGTACAAACGGCCCCAACACCGCACGCGCAACCGATAGCGTCGGCTGAAAACTGATCAGTTCCAGAAAGGCCGCATGCTTGTCCATCAGATAACGCGGAAACCAGCCGCCGAACCGCTTCGAACGGCTGACAACCGCAGACGGTGCCGCCTCTCCGCCGTCCGCGCGAGGGTCGGCGCCCGCTTCGGCAGTTTCGACCTCGTCGAGGGCGCCCCGCAGCCGCTCCAACTGCTCGCCCTCAAAAAGCGCCTCCCGGATCAAGTACCCCTGCTCCGCCAGCTGCTCAATCTCCTGCCGCGTTGCCAGAACCGTAAAGCTGCGCTCCTTGTCTTCGTTGTCCGCATTGGTCATAATCTCATAGGAGACCGTGTGGCTGGGAAACTCTGCATTCCTTCCTCGCTCAGACATAGCGTCCAGGACCTCTTATCCTCAGTATTTCGTAACTACGCAGCCGCAACTGATTCGCAACCCTGAACGAGGCGAGCAAAGGTGATCTTTCTCCCCTCATTGTTGTATTTTGGGCGGTCGGGCCTTCGGCCCTCCCTTGTGCAGGGGCTGCGCCCCCGCAACGCCCCCCTCCAAAACCATCCCTCACCGACCGTGTGCATTCTTAGCAACCTGTCGGCTGGCGAGCATGGCGGCGGCCGTACACCAGTTACGTCACCAAGAGCCTGAATGGTTCCAAGGGTGACTGGCTGGTCAACTGCTGTGGCTTAGTAGTTACAGTCTTTCTAACAATTGCCGGCAGGGCGTCTGAAACGGCCTCAGGGTTCTAGCTAGTCTACGGCAGTTTCCGTCTCTCGCGCAAAGGCCTTCGCCGGGCAGGGCAATTGCATCAAAAACCGTGATATAATAGCCCTGTACCGAAATACGAATAGGCACTGCTGAGAGCGTATCGTCATCATGAACCCATGACGCCCACTGGCTGGGAATCTGAAGGCGAGGGAGGACCCTTGCAAGACTGTAAACTGCGTATGATCTGTCTACCCATAGCCCAACAGAGACAGCGAGGGAACGTGCGCGCAGCCAAACGCAATAGTCCACAGATAGGAAAACTGCCCGCTTCTGCCCGGCTTAAACCGACCTGAAGCGTCCGGACACGACACCCTGCCCCCCAGCCGCCAGCGGACCGACTTGCGTCCTGCGTCTGTGAAAGTCGTGGATGAGTGTCGTGGAGAGGCTGCCAGAACCAGGAATCGACGCCGGGAACGGAAAAACCGATGCAAAAGCGTAACGACAACAATTACCAGAAAAAAAATATCACCCGCTCTGGCCCGACTTATACCTACGTGACCCGACTTGACCCGACATGAGACGACCAAACACGCCCCACCATTTCAGAGATTGCACAACTCTTGTACAACACACATGAGCGGTTCAACGGACCCGCCAGCGCTGAGGAGACCCCCATCACAGCCCATCACAATAACTGCATGAATTGCAGCTCAGACAACCCGAAAACACGCATGAACGCACGTAAACGCTCGTAAACTCTCATAAACTCTCGTCCAACACACAGATGAGAATGCCTGTGTCCCACCATCAAGATGAATCTGACTCAAACGGTCCACAATGAGTGAAATGCCCGCATCAGCCCCCAAGGCACCTGCATCTGATGTGAATTCCATCTTTCCCTCCGATGCCAAACTGCTCCTGACTTCCACCCTCAGCCACCGGAGCACCGCGAATTCAGTCTACCGGCTCTTGGATGGGGACGACAGTCGCACCCGTCAGGTCCATGCGCAGCACAACTTGGCCGTCTTGCGCCGCATGGCTTTCAACCTCTTACCCAGCGCGAACAGCGCCCAAATCGATATTGCTGCCAAACGTGAACGAGCCGGTTGGAAAACTGGCTATCTCCTGAAAATTCTCTCCCAACAAGATGCGACTGCCCTGCCTTCGCCGGCCCGGTTTCCGGCGCCGGCGGCTCATCACAACCCAACCCAGAGATTTTCGCAATGGCCAAACAGAAAGTGATTTTGAATCCGTACCCCCGTCCACTGGATATGATCATGTCCAGCCAGGATGCGGATCGGCTCCATGACCTGGTCGACGTAATCTGGGGCAAGGACGAAGCCATTCCCGAGTCCGAGTTCGCCCGCGCCTGCGGCGAAGCCTTCGCCATCATCTCCACCTCCTGGCAGCGCCGATCACTCGACGCCATGCCCAACCTGCGCGCAATCATGGAGACCGGTGGCCGCCATCCCAGCCCCGATAGTCTGGACTACGAGACCTGCTTCGCCCGCGGCATCCGCGTCCTCAGTTGCGCACCCGCCTATGGCCCCATGGTCGCCGAAATGGCGCTCGGCATGGCCATCGCCGCCGCCCGTGGCATCGTCAGCGCACACACCGACTTCACCGCCGGCGAGGAGGTCTATCTCTACCCCAGCAACAGCACCGCCTTTACACTCTACGACCAGCCCGTCGGCTTCATCGGCTTTGGTGGTCTTGCCCAATCACTCAAACCGCTTCTGGCCCCCTTCCGCTGCCCGATTCAGGTCTACGATCCCTGGCTGCCCGCAAGCTTCATTAACGAGAGAGGCTGCACGCCTGTCAGCCTGCCAGATCTGCTCACAACCGCCCGCGTCATCTTCGTGTTGGCCATCCCGTCCAATGAAAACAAAGCCATGCTCGACCGCCAGCTGCTCTCACTCATCAGGTCCGACGCCGTCCTCGTCCTCATCAGCCGCTCCCACCTTGTCGACTTTGACGCGCTCACCGATCTTTTGCATCAGGGCCGTTTCCGCGCCGCCATCGATGTCTTCCCGCAGGAGCCGCTGGCCGCCGATCATCCCATTCGCACCGCTCCCAACACCATTCTCTCCGCCCACCGCGCCGGCACCGTCTGGCAGGATATGCACATCATCGGTCGCATGGTCGTCGATGATCTGGAAACGATGCTCGCCGGCCTGCCGCCTACAAAGATGCAGGTTGCCCAACCCGAACTCGTCTTTCGTCTGCCGTAGCAGCGCAAACGCCGCGCCAGCTTGACCAGCAAACAGGCGCCAATATATCGTGTAGCGTTCTTCGCAATGTCGTATCTACTTCTCTCACCTTGATCACACCTGGAGCCGGACATGAGAATTTGCACCTACGCAACCCTGCCCGACCCGGATAACTTCCTGGGATTCCTGAAACAGTACGACATCCTTGACGTCGCCCTCAGTTCTACCTCCCATCCTGAACACCGGACACGCTTCTCTCCGGAGGCGGCCACTGAACCGGGTGCCTTCTGGGATTTCCCAACCCTTCTGAGGGCGCGTACACATTGCGAAGACGCCGGCCTCAACCTCGTTTCGATCGAAAACCCCCTGCCAAACTGGTGCTATGAAAAGATCGTCCTGGGCCAGGAAGGCCGCGATCAGCAGATCGAAAATGTCGCTGAAACCATTCGCAACATGGGGCGGGCCGGCATTCCGGTCTATGGTTACCATTGGATGGTCAATCAGCCGGGAGTCACCCGCAATTCCTGGCGCACCTCCTTCACGACGCCCGGCCGCGGCAACGCCCAGGTCAGCAGCTTTGAGTTGGAGCTTGCCAACCGCGGCCCCCTCTTCCGCGAGCGTGAGTACAGTCATGAGGAGATGTGGAGCAACTACGAATACTTCATCAAGGCGATCATCCCAGTCGCCGAGGAAGCCGGCGTCAGACTGGCTCTCCATCCCGACGACCCGCCCGTCGAGAAACTGGGCGGCATGCCGCGCCTGTTCTACAATCCAGACGGCTTTCAACGCGCCATGGACATCGCCGACAGCCCGGCAAGCGGCCTTAACTTCTGTCTTGGCAACTGGACCGCCATGAACGTCGACACCCACGCCGCCATCCGCCGCTTTGGCAGCCGCGGGCAGATCGTCTACGGCCACGTTCAGGGCGTCAAGGGCACCGCCCCCGATTTCCGCGAATGTTTCCTCGAAGAGGCCGACTGCGACTTTCTGGAGATTTTCAAGACTTTCAGAGAAGTTGGCTTTACCGGCGCCCTCATTCCCGGCCACTACCCCCATACGATCTATGACGACGCGAGCCCGCATCACGGGCTGCTCTACTCGGTCGGCTACATCAAAGGACTCCTCCAGTCTCTCGACGAGGACAAACCATAGCAATACCGGACCCGCCAATCATCCAAACAACGAAATAGAGGGAGAAACGGACCAATGTACCTGATTCTGATAGGTTGCGAGTACGCAGGCACCACGACCCTGGCCCACGCCATCAACGAGTGGACCAAAGAGTCCCTGGGAACCGAGTTCAAACTGATTCACGACCATAACAAACTGCCCGATACCAAGCCGCACGGCCCCGACCTGACGCCCGAAGATATCGCCGCCTTCCAGCAGCTCAGCCCCCGCCTCACCGAGGTGATCCAGCGCCACAACCTCTACTACCACACCCCTTGGGCCTCAGGCTCCGACGACAACTTCATGGGGATCGGCCTTTACTTCGACGAGTTGGTCTACGCGCAGCAATACTACGGCTACGGCGGCCGCGGCCAAGATGGAGACCGTGGGAAAATCTCCCGCCTGCTCGAACAGCGAATCCTCCAGTTCAGGCCCGATGCAGTTCTGGTACTCCTGCACGCCGCGTCTGAAGTGATCCGTAGGCGGATGACGGAAAGCCCCCATCCCTACCCGGTCGTGCCCGCAGAAGATGTCGAGCACATCACCCAGCGCTTCGAAGAAGAGTTCGAGAACTCGCTGATCCAACAGAAATTCACCCTTGACACCTCGACGGCATCAGTAGCCGAGTCGGTGGCGGACTTCGCCGCCAAGATCCAGCCCTATCTGACCGCTGGCGACCTGTTGAGACAGTCCCTCCAGCGAGGAAAAGCGGGCTAATCCCATGAACAAGAGCCCGTGCGATATTCTCATCAGCAACGGCCAGGTTGTCACCATGGACCCGGCGCGCACCATCCATTCAGCAGGCGCCGTGGCGGTCACCGGCTCGCGCATCGTGGAGGTCGGCCCCGACACTGAACTGCGGGCGCGCTACAATGCCGAAGAAACGATAGATGCCGAAGGCGCCATCGTCCATCCCGGCTTTATCGACGCCCACAATCACATTGTCCACACCACCTGTCGCGGCGTCTTCGGAAATATCCACGATGTAGGTGCGTCGCCGATCAAGTTCGCCGACTGGAAAGCCGACGTCACCCCCCAGGATGAAGCTGATGCCACCGCCATGGCCGCCGTCGAGATGCTGCACAGCGGATTCACCATGTTCATAGAGCCCGGCACACTCTTCTCAACCGAACACGCTGCGCAAGCAGTCGAACGCGTCGGTATGCGCGCCCTCTTCGCCCCACCCTACCTTTGGGACCGCCGCGAAACGCTCGCCGCCATGCCCGGCCTCGAAAGCCCCCGCCTCATGGCCCGCGCGCCCGTCGACCGCGACCGCGTGCTGGGACTCCTGGACGCCGAACTGCACCGCAATCAGGACGCCGACGCGCTCGTACGCGGCTTCGTCTTCGTCTACGGCGTAGGCACCGCCTCCCCCGAACTGCTGCAGGCCGCCCACGCCCTCTCCCGCGCCAACAACCTCCCCCTCCATCTGCACGCCGGCTACGCGCCCGGCGAAGGCGAAATCTATCGTGAGGTAACCGGTGTCAGCCAGCTCGTCCATCTGCATGAACTAGGCGTCCTCGACGAGAACACCGTCATCGTCCACGCCAACCTCCTCGACGATGACGAGGAAGCCGCCATCCGGAAAAGCGGCTGCCAGATCGTATGGAGCCCAATTTCCTTCTTCTCGCTCGGCATCGCCCGCACCGCCGACTTCAGGATGGCGGAGCGATATCGCCGCGGCACGCCTGTATCACTTGGCGCCGACGGAGCCATGGACTGCACGCCCGCCGCAACCATGTTGGCGGCCCACTCCGCCGCGCGCGTCTGCGATGATCCTCTTTCCTCTTCCGCGCTGCTCGAAATGCAGACTATCAACGCTGCCGCCGCGGCCGGCCTGCAAGCCGAGATCGGCAGCCTCGAACCGGGCAAACGCGCCGACATCGTCGTCCGCTCCCCCCGCGCCGCCGGGTCCTATCCCGCCAACAACCCCGTCCATCTACTTGCGCTGACACTGGGGGCCGGCAGCGTGGATTCGGTTTTGGTAAATGGCGAAATCGTACTCCGCAACAGCCGCTCCACCCGCGTCGATGAACTGGAGATCAGCCAGGCCGTCACCGCATCGGTCGCCGCCCGCGCACAACGATTAGGGATCGAACTCGGGCCCGGATGGACGGTCGCGGAAGGATAGAGAGAGGAGACGGAAACCAGGTGGACTGGGATCGTTCGATTCAGGTTTTCGGCGAACTGCAACAACGCATCCTCACGTCTGGATCATGAATAGTGGGAAAATGTGTTGTCTGGAATATTGGAAGAAATTCTCTGCGTTGCGTTTCATCCAATGAGCAGAGGGGCAGTAATTGGCGTGCTTGCACTAAAACCGACCTCTATCAGGCGGCACGCTCTATTGCGATGAATTGAAATACACACAGAAAAGATTCGTTTGACAAAGTTCGGCAAGTACGGGGAAATGTGTTCGGTTGATTGTTTGGGCCGGTCAGTGAAATTGTGACTAGAGGGTAATAATGCTCAGAACGAGCCATGCTCATAACAGCAGTCCTGTGACGACCAAACTCACATACGAGGACTACCTGAAGACCTCAAACAACGAACGCCTCGAACTCCTGGACGGCGTGCTTACAATGCCGCCTGCCCCGAATACCGCTCATCAGTCAGTTCAGACCGAGTTAGGATGGCGGATAGCTCAGTTCGTGAGGGAGGGGCAATTGGGGCATGTCTTCTTCGCTCCAACTGACGTTGTACTTTCCCATACCGATGTCGTGCAACCCGACCTGCTCTTCATTTCCAGGGAGCGGGCCGATATCATCACCCCCGCCAACATCCAAGGCGCGCCCGACCTGATCGTCGAGATTCGCTCCGACTCCACCGCCGAACGCGACGAAACGGTTAAGCGCCAGCTGTATGCGGAACGCGGCGTGAAGGAGTACTGGCTTGTAGACCCGGACGCCGCCACCACTACGGTTCTGCTACTGGGGAAGGACGGCTATGAGCAAGTGGCAATCTACCGCGAAGGGCAGACCCTGACTTCGCCGACGCTCGTCGGGTTCACTATCAACCTGAATGAGATATTTCGAGCCAGCGACTAATGTAAAACCTGTTTGATACCAAGACTTTTTCCGCGGACCACGCAACGGCATCGCGCCTGTCATGTCTGCCTTTACGCAATACGCAAAAGTCGCGCTTTCAAAGTGAACGCACATTAGGAAAGAGCTTGAAGCGGCCGCCAGAATCCGGAAGCGCCTCCCAGAATCCGGAAGCGCCCCCTTGTGGGCTCACTTCGTTGGCAATCGAGGTGCTCGAATTGAGAAGCCACTGCTCTCGCCCAGAGACAGTTCAAAGGTCTGCGAGGTCAGCTGAAACGCTGTGAAATGCCAGCAGAAAGTCCTCTCGGCATCCGTCAGAGACGGCGGGGGACTGTTCGGCAAGTCGCAAAAAGAGCGCCCCCATTTTTTTTTGGCGCGACATTTGTAGACATATGTAGACATGGCGCGACATATGTAGACATGACGCGACCTGAACATGGGCAAATGAATCGAGTAATGACTAGGGCTCGTTGGCGTTTGTCACAAAAAACGAATCGCTGGAGCAAAGTGCTCTTCCGCGAAGGGGCAGTGCAGATGCGCCAATAAAACCTGTTAAGCCTTTGGTGTTCGTCGCGGCCCTTTGCATGACTTCGCGGATCGACTGATTTTGTTTGTCACAACACCAGCGAGAAAGACCCTTAACTGGCCTGCAGGCTTACAATTCATGTTGAATTCTGAGCTGCCTTCCCAAAGAGCAACGGACCCTGAACCTCCGGTAGGTCCTCGCATGGGAAAGGAACGACCGATGCGGATGCCCTTTGATGGCTAACCAAATCTCCGAAACTGGGTGAGATTGCCCATGGCTTCAGTCATTGGGCGTTTGTATCTGACGTAAATCCCGTTTGACACCAAGGCTTCCCGCAAGGGTTACGCAATGGCGTCGCGTCTGTCTTGCCCACGTCTACGCAATACGCAGTACCCAAAGAAGCGGGCTCTCACCTTGAACGCACATTAGGCATGCGCTATGATGGAACTATCTGATGCTTGGCTCCATGAATATCACGTATATAGCAATCCGGTTTTAGCGCCATAGTCGCGACACTTTGTTGGATTAACTGAAACTCTTTACCAGTGAAGATATCTTGCCAACATACGCTGAGAAGCCCTCAGATTCTCTGCGTGTCTCCCGAAATCCTGTCCTTTCGCAATCTGCCTCTTTATTCGCCGCAAACGGATTCAGCTGAAAACGCATCAACCGATCGCCTGCAATCCTGTAATTCCCGATTCAGACAACGACAACCCAGACATTTCGGCCTATCCCCGATTTCTGCGCCTGTTGACGACACTATCACAATATGCTAGAATCCTGCCGCCGACCAAGTATCCATAAATCATCGTTTATCCACAACACCTTCTTTCGCCCTGTCGATCTGTGCCAGTCCACTGTTGGCAATCAAATGATGGATGTACGTTTGCAAAGCAACCCAATTCCGTAACTCTACAAGGGGAGGGTAAGTATGAAGCTGCAAAACTCTAGTCGACGAAATTTTCTTAAGACAGCCGGTCTCGCCGGCTTCGGGCTGGCCATGGCCGCCTGCGTTCCCGCCGCAGAGACTGGCATGGAAGCCGGAGCCGACGAAGAACCGGTCGAGCTCACTCTTTGGGGCTGGTGGGACATCCGCATGGATCTCTACCGCAGCGTAGCCGACAAATTCGCGGAACAAAATGACCGCATCACCGTCGATGTCCAGTCCATTGCCGGTGGCTATGTCGAGAAGCTCTACTCTGCTCTCGCGGCCGGCACCGGGCCCAACATGATCAAAATGCGTTCCCTGGCCTTCATGCACCAGATGCGCGAAGAAAATCTCGTGCTGGAGTTCCCCGAGGATATCTTCCCGCCCAGCTGGTTCGAAGAGGCCTACCCCCTCTTTGATATCAAGACCAACGGGCGCTACGTACTTCCCACCGGCACCACCTGTACCCTCATGATGTACAACAAGCAGATGTTCGAAGAGGCCGGCCTCGATCCCGAGTCGCCCCCCAAGACCTGGGACGACTTCACCACCGCAGCCAAGGCGCTCACTCAAAAGGACGGAACCGGCGCCATTTCCCGGGCCGGCTTTGCCCTCACCGGTGAATGGCCCGTCTTGAGCCAGATCTATCAGCTGGGCGGCAACGTCATCCAGAACAATGGCGATGAACAGATCTCTCTCATGACCAGCGCCGAAGTCCATGAAGCGTTCACCTACATCTCCGACTTGAACCTGGTTCACGAAGTATGGGATCCCGGCTTCCCCAACTTCGACTCCATCGGCAACGGCCTCGCCGCCATGACCGAAGAACAGACCTGGGTGATCGGTGAGTACACCAACACCTATCCCGATATGTACCCCAACATCGGCTACACGCACCCGCCAACCCCAACCGGCGAAGCCGACCCGCTCTACGGCTACAAGGACACCGTAACCTCAATCTCTGCCGTTACCGGCCATCCCGAAAACGATGGCGACACCTGGGAGTTCATGGAGTTTCTCTACAAAGACGGCGGCAAAGATGCCTACTGGGCCTTGTGCGAACTGATCTCGCTCGTGCCGGAGCGGGCAGACCTCATGTCCGACCCCAGGCTGCTGGAAACGCCCGGCCTTAAAGAGGCTTCTGAAGTCAATCCCTATGAACGCAACTACGCCGCTGTGCCTGAGCGCGCCGGCGCCGTCATAAACGACGTTCTGTTTCTGATCGTCAATGAGGGACGGCCGGTTGCCGAGGCCTTAGAGTATGGCGACGCCGAAATCCAGAAGCTCATCGACGAGGGCTTGGCCAAGTATTGGGTCTAGACCCGTCGGCTGGCTTGTAAAGCAAGCAGTCTGTCGAAGGAGCGACTCCCACGCCTCATGTAGGCGTGGGAGTCGCCATATGTGATACAAAGCTGGTTCAAGAGTCCGTACTGCCTGGCCAGTGGGGTCCGGCGGGGCGACCACGAAGTAGACCTGTTTTCCGCGCCGCTGCTCTCGCAGGCTAAAGGGATCGGCATCAGGTCCGGCGCTCCGCGCCCGCTCCCGAATTCGCACCGGCGCCGCCCGTACCCCTTTGCAAGACCCTTTCACCGGTCCTCGCCGCAAAAACGCAGACGCCCCGTGGGAGGCGATGTGATGATTCAAACCATCGTACAGAAATTTGCAGGCCGCCGGTCCTCGATCCGCGCCGCCGAGCACCGCTTCATCATCATCGCCCTCATTCCCACCATCATCTTCTACGCGATCGTCAAGTTCTACCCCATCTTCTTCTCCTTCTTCATCAGCATGCACGAGTGGAGCCTCTTCGGAAACGTCTCCCCCTTTGTCGGCTTCGACAACTACGCCATCCTGGCCAAGGATTCGCTCTTCTACAAGGTCATGTGGAACACCATGTACCGCACCTTCGCCGGCACCTTTCTCGGCGCATTCAGTTCCCTCATCGTCGCTCTCATCCTCAACCCCATCAAGCGCGGCAGCATCCCCCTGCGTCTGATCTACTTTCTGCCTGTGATGACCTCCGTCATCGCCAGCGCCACCGTCTGGAAATGGATGCTGCAGACCCGTTTCGGCCTGCTCAATCAACTCCTCAGCTTCATTGGCATCCAACCTGTCCCCTGGCTCCAGTCCACCACCTGGGCCATGCCCAGCATCATCGTGATGGGAATCTGGGGCGGGATCGGCTTTACCGTCATCATCTATCTCGCCGGACTGAAAGGTATCCCCAAGGACTACTACGAAGCCGCCGAAATCGACGGGGCCAACAGCATCCAACTGGCCCTCAAAATTACGCTGCCTCTGCTCAAACCGGTCGTCTCATTCGTTCTCATCACCGGCGTCATCGGCGGCTTCAGCGGCGGCTTCCAGGCCATCTACATGATGACCGGCGGCGGCCCGCTCGACTCCACCAGGGTGCTGGCCCTCCATATCTACGACTACGCCTTCCAGCGCATGTTCATGGGCCAGGCCGCCAGCATGTCCTTCGTCCTTTTCGCTATCGTACTCATCCTTACTCTCGTCCAGTTCAGACTGCAACGAGTCAACTGGGAATTATGAGTCTAATTCAAACCCAACGCGGCCATACTTCCTTTCTACCCTGGTCTTTTTCTGGAGTAACGCATGGCTAATCAAGACTTTGTTGGCGTACCAAGCCAGGTCGATGCGCGGTCTCTCACCCGCGGCGCAACCGATTTCCAGCGTCTTCGCCGCGGCCTGCTGATAAACTACATTGTCCTGGGCGCGGGCGCCATACTTATGATCGTCCCCTTTATCTGGATGATCAGCACCTCCTTCAAACCCCAGGCTGAAACCGTTTCATTCCCACCCCGCCTTTTCCCTATCAACCCCACCGTTGCCAACTATATAGATGTCTTCGACCGCGCCAACATGGGCCAGCTCTACTGGAATACAACCTTCGTCAGCGTCATCAAAACCATCCTCAATATCTACACCAGCGCGCTCCTCGGCTATATCTTCGGCAAGTTTGTCTTCCGCGGCCGGGACGTCATCTTCTACCTCCTGCTCAGCACCTGGATCATCCCCTTTGAAGTCTATCTGATCCCCCTCTACCTTATGACCGTCCAAGTCGGCTGGGCCGATACTTTTACCGCCCTGATCGTGCCCGAAATCTTCACCATCTATGCCATGTTCATGTTCCGGCAGTTCATGTACACCATTCCCACCGAGCTGATCGACGCCGCCCGCATCGACGGTGCCGGCGAGTGGTATATCTTCCACCGCATCATCATCCCTCTCTCTAAGGCTGCCCTCTTCACCCTCATCGCCTTCTACTTCATGTGGAACTGGAACGACTTTCTCTGGCCTCTCGTCGTCATCTCCGATCACGACAAATACGTCATCACCGTCGGCCTCGCCACCTTCGTCGGCGAATTCTGGAACCAGTACGGCGTCATCATGGCCGGCGCCAGCCTCGCCATCATCCCTATCCTCGCCCTCTTCATCGCCGTCCAGCGCTTCATCATCGAAGGCGTCGTCCTCACCGGCCTCAAAGGCTAATCCACTTACCAACGAGTATCTGCCCCGGTCGCACCAGCCTCACCATCTCCCACACAGGCGATTTATCCGTCGCAGAAGGCTCCCTTGCCCGTGCTGCCGCCGTACCGGCTGCCCAAGGTGCCCACATAACGAATATGCTCATTTGACACGGAATGGAAAGTATGAGAACATTTGTACCATAAGAAGCCCCGTAGCAGGCCGAAGTCTACTTGCTTCAATGCTTACAACAGGGAGCCTTGAATGCCATCCTCTATTGAATGGACAGATGAAACCTGGAATCCGGTAACCGGCTGCACCCGTGTGTCGCCCGGCTGCGACCACTGCTATATGTACACTCTCTATCCCCGGCTGAAAGGAATGAATGTGCGCGGTTACGAGACCGGCCCGGACGATGTGCGCCTGCTGCCTGAGCGCCTCCAAGCTCCTCTGACCTGGAAAAAGCCCCGCCGAGTCTTTGTCAACAGCATGTCGGACGTTTTTCATTCAAGTGTGCCCTTCGAATATGTACTTGAGATGTTCCTGGTGATGCAGGAGGCGGCCGCAAGGAGTGGTCATATATTCCAAATTCTGACAAAACGGCCGGGCCGGGCAGTCGCCTGGTGGCAGGAAAATGAGCGACACTTTCCCGACGGCTGGCCGGTTCGCATCTGGATGGGCACGTCAGTTGAGAGTCAGAAATACGCTCCCAGACTGACCGTTTTAGGTCGATTGCCTGCGTCCATACGTTTCGTGTCCGCAGAACCTCTGCTGGACCAGCTTGACCTGACCCCATGGCTCGAGAAAGGGGTTTTGCAGTGGGTGATAGTCGGTGGCGAGAGCGGAGCCGGTGCTAGAGCTATGAACCTGGATTGGGCGCGTTCGCTCCGTGATCAGTCAGTGAATTCTGGCGTAGCCTTCTTTCTCAAACAGTTAGGGGGTGTGCGCAACAAACGCGGCGGTGAAGCTGCAACTATAGATAGTAAGCACTGGCGTCAAATGCCACTCATGGAGTAGATCATAGGTATGACTGACAGATCTTTTGGTGGCCCTTGGACCCAACAGAAGCTCCGTATTCTCAGCCTGTACCTGGACGCATACACTACCGCCTTGAAGAATCAACCATTCAGGCTCATTTACGTCGATGCCTTTGCCGGCGAAGGTTCATGGCGCCCCGGCTCGGCGTATACTACTGACTATGATGACTTTAGGGAGTTGCACAAAGGCTCGCCCCGAATCGCTCTGGAGATTACTGATAAGCCTTTTGATAGACTCATTTTCATCGAGAAAGATTCCCAACGCTATGAACTGCTAAGGAAGCTGCAAGGGGAATACCCGAGCCGCGCCATCGAGGTGCTAAATAAGGACGCCGAAATAGCGTTGCCTGCTTTTTGCCGAAGCCTGCACGTCGACGAACGGGCTGTAGTGTTTCTTGATCCCTTCGCGACTGAAGTCTCCTGGGCTATGGTGGAAGGGATGGCAAGGACCCAGAAGATAGACTGTTGGATATTGTTCCCTCTGGGCGCGATTGCGAGGATGATGCCGAGAAAAAGTGAGCCATCTGCGGAACTGTCGAATCAACTCGACCGGATTTTCGGAGGTCGTGGGCATTGGCACGACTTCTACAGTAACTCTCCGCAGCCAAGGTTACCCTTGCAGTTCTTCAATGATGAGTCTGAGCAAATCCGATCAAGTGATAGCAGCCAAATTGCTCAGCGTTATCGAGATCGACTTGAATCAACTTTCGAGAAGGTCGCTCCTTCGGGCAGAGAATTCAAGAACTCTAAGAACTCTCCAATGTTTCAACTGTTTTTTGCGGCAAGCAATCCCAAGGGGGCCCGGATCGCCGTAAATATTGCGAAACACATTATTGACAAATGGTGACCACCGAAAAAGCTGACGCAGAAACATTCTGAGATCGATGTCAGGTATGGGCCGCCAACTGGCCGACCCAATCACTCCGCCCAACATTCAAAGCGCGCCCGACACACGCTGGCCCCACCGGCTCCGCTCAGGTAGACCAGTAAGGCGAATAACTATCCATATGGTGACCGCCCAAACTGTGCAAAGGGATCTGCCGATACGCAGGCCACTCGTCGGGGGCCCACTCACCCAACTCCTCTTCATGCCCCAGGCGCCGTATCATGCTCCATTCGTCCAGATAAAGGTAACGGCTGTTCGTGTCCTAGAAAGCCAGACCGTCGACACCGGTTGCGTAGCAGTCTAAAGCCCGCTCCCGGTACGTTTGCGCCGGCATAAGTCGCGGCAGAACGTCGGCGTAAACCTGACAGCCGGTGCCGCGCGTGACCCTGACCAAGGAGGCAACATCAACATCCCCATGCCAGGGGTTGGGAAAGATGAATTCTACCAACCCTTCCTCGGCCCAAGCCGCCACATCCTGGCCATACTGAAGACTGTGCGGCAAGTTATTCACAACATACGCCGGAACTTGGATAGGTCTTCCCTGCCGCAGTGTTGAGACCAGTGAAAGAAACCACTGCATATCCGCATCGCTTGACGCTCCTGTCGGCAGCTCTCCGGGGGGTGTACCAAGCTTCCCACTACCTCAATTCAACACTCTCACCCGAATTCGCACTCTCCACCGCCGCAAACGCCATCCGTAAGCTCACCAAGTGATCGCGGCCCGAACTCTCCGGCTCCCGCCCTTCCTCCAAGGCCAGCAACATCTCCCCCATCGAACCGGCAAAGCCTTCATACTCCCATGTGCCGGCAATTTCGACAGTCTGTACCTGTTCAGGAGAATCCTTGAACGACAGGCTTAACTTGGCCGTCCCCGCGGGATCGCTGAGCAGTGCGCTACCGCGAGTTCCATCCAAGTACCAAAACTGATCATGTAGAGCGGGTGCTGAAACGATGTTGTTAAAGTGGAGTGTCGTCATGACCTGGCACGAAGGCTCGTACTCAAAGAGAATCGTATAGATCATCGGGGAGACCGCGTTCTGGCCGGGCGCCGTCGCGGTTGTCGCTTTCACCCGCAAAGGTGTGTAACCGGTAAAGTAGCGGCTCAAATCAATATAGTGGATGCCATGATCAACGATGTTGAAGTCCTCTCGCTCCGCATACCAGCCATAGTCCTGATAGGCCCGAAAGATGTGAGTAAAGGCGTAGATGTGACCCAACACACCGCTGTCGACCAAGAACTTTAGCGCCCGATGAGGGGGCGCCCAACGCGCCTGCTGATTGACCATCAGGGTCACCCCGGCGTCGCGGCATATTTCAACAATACGCTCCGCCTCGCGCAAGCTCGGAGCCAGGGGCTTCTGAGAGAAAATGTGCTTGCCTGCCGCGGCAATCTGCTCGATCAAAGGCAGGCGTTGGTGATGGTGTACTGCCAGATCAACAATCTGCACCTCCGGATGCGAAAGCAGTTCTTCCAAGCTGGTTGTGACCAATGCGCTGCTGAAATTGGCTGCAGCGCTGTGTGCTCTCTCCTCTATTGTGTCGCAACAAGCGACGACGCGGTAGCCGGCCTCTTTGTAGGCAGGCGCCTGCGAGTCGCTGACCACGATGCCGCATCCAACTAGCCCAATACCGTAGCCCAGGCCCGAAGGCAGGACGGGCTGATAGTCGGCAGGTTGCATGTCCACGAACATGGCAATGCTTCTCCATCGAGGTAGCTCAAGGCCAAAAAGAATTACCTTGCCGCCCCGTACCGATAGTGGGAAGGAAAATGTAAGTCAGACTGTTGGGAAGTCCTATAGCTCTCGGCCAAATGCGAGACTTACTTGAGGGGTATACCCCCCTGCATTGTCACTGCATTCATGCAGAGGGTCACTGAATGAGGGAGCACCGCAATGCGCTCCCAAATGCTGGGAAAAGAAATTACACTCGCCTGCGCCGCCACAACTCAAGCAGACCAGTATGGCGAATACTTGTCCATAAGGTGGCCCCCAAGGCTGTGCAACGGAATCAGCCGGTACGCCGGCCACTCGTCAGCCACCCAACCTCTCAACGCCTCCTCGTGCCCCAGGCGCCGTATCATGCTCCACTCATCCAAAAAGGGGTAACGGCTGTTAGTATCCCAAAATGCCAGTCCGTCGGCACCTGTTTCGTAGCAGTCCATTGCCCGCTGCCGGTACTCTTCCGTCGACATCCGCCGCGGCAGGATGTCGGGGTAAACCTGACAGCCGGTTCCGCGCGTAACCTCGACGAAGGAGGCAACATCAACATCCTTTTCGCCATGCCAGGGGTTGGGAATGATGAAATCTACCAACCCTTCCTCGGCCCAGACTGCCACATCCAGGCCATGCTGAAGATTGTGCGGCAAGTTATTCACAACGTATGCCGATACTTGGACATGCCTCCCTTGCCGTTCGCCCACCCGGTCCATCTCCTGGCGAAGCGCCCGCATGAAAGAAGTCATCCAACTCGCCTTGTAGGTTAACCAACGAGGATCATCCTCCGGAAGCGCACGCGGATCCTGTCCGTACTGTTCTTGAAAACCATCCACAATAGGCGGATCGTAGAGGACACAGGGCAGACCGCGGATAAAGGCCATGTTGACGCCGTCCGCGCCTCGTTCTGCTACCTCTCGGAACAGCGAAATCACAAAATCCTGGACCCCCGCAAAGGCATAGCTCAGACGGGCGGTGGGCTGACCATTCCGGTCCAGACAGCGCCATTCAGGATGTTGACGAAAGAACTCGTCCTCCATGTCATCCGGTGGCGGAAAGACCCAGCCGCCGACGCGGTAAGTGCCGTGCAGTTCGATACCCAGTTCGTGTGCATGGTCAATCACCGTCTTGAGGGGATCAATCCCCTTGAGTTTCAGAGCGCGGTAACTTTCCGCTGCTTGGCGATCACAATACCGCGAGAAATCACTCATGTCCTTCTTCTCAGCAAGTTCGCCGACGTCGGAAAGGTACTGTACCATGCTGCCCGAGCCGATACCCCACAGGAGTTTCTGAAAGTCCGTATCGCGAAAAGGTTCAACCTCCTCGATGATATCCTCCTCCGTGTACAGCGCTCGCTCACCGAAAACACTCCAGGCATCGTTGTAAGCGATCAGTCGCTTCGTATCGCTTCCGGACCGATCCTGCTCGATCGCAGCAACCTCTTCTGGAGTTAGAGGCTCCAGTTTTACATAGGCGATGCCGGCCGCCCAAGGTGTCCCGGCGCTCTGCTGCCCGATGTGCAGCTCCTGGCCTGTCAGATCAGCGCATCTCCAAAACACCTCGCCGATGCTTGCAAAAAAGTTGGTCTTCTTTATGTCCGGATACAGCGTCGTAGTCGTAGTGAAACAAGGATCATCTGTCAGCTTGACCCGCACCTGTCTGTCCACCCAGTTCGTCCAGATGCCCAGGTGGATGGCATACCATCCCTGCATGCCAAGAGGAAGGGTGATTGTAGGTGCGTTGCACTCGATGCCGGCCACAACCATTGTGCCGGACACGCCTTCCGCCTCGTATGGGATCGCCCGCCAGTGACCATGCCGAGCCTTGTCTGATATGGCTGTACCAGGCTGACAACGGTCCAGATCGGAGATGTAGATGGCCTTACGTTCTGCACACATGCGTACCCTCCTCCTTACTCTCCTATCCCCCGGTGTAGATGACAAGCAGCTCTGGGGGCCATCCTGAGGGAACTTTTTTATCTACCGTTTGCGAGAAGTCTCGACCTCGAATCGTGATCAACTTGATCCGGTTCATCTTTGGATACTGATCCGGTTTCGGCAGATCGATGAGTTCGTCGCGGTGACCCAACCGGCTGTCTATGGCCCACGTTTCGGGACGCGTAGTGCTGATGTCCCAAATGGCCATCCCGTCCATCCCGCCGGCGTAAGCATGTTTCATTGTCAGCACGTTGTCTTCTTTTGTAGACGCCATGTATACCTGGCATCCGTTCTCTTTAGCCAGCCTGACCAGCTCTGAGGGCGGATCCGTAATGATGAAGTCGACCAGTTTTTCCTTCACCCAGGTGTAGGCATCGTAGGCGAAATAGCGCATGTCCTGCCTGCCGCCTTCAAAAATCGCCGACACCTGCATCTTGCGTCCTCTCTTTCCCCCGTGCCGGTCAGCAGTACTTCGAACAGTCCGCAGTAATTCCGTCAGATAGCTGGCTTTGACGGTATACAGCCGCTCATCATCATCAGCAACGTCGCGCGCGTCCTCCCCATATAGCCGTTTGAACTCGTCCAGCACCGGCTGCTCGTACCCAATATACTCCGGCCCACGCGTGAAGCAAAGGTGTATCCCGTCAATGTCGTACTCCATCGCCTCCTCCATAAGAGAGACCATGAAATCTCGCACCTTGGGGAAAGCATAACTGGCCTTCATCAGCGGCGAACCATCCTTGGCTACAATTCGGCATTCCGGATTGTCCCGGAGAAAGGTAGTCTCTGTCGAGAAGAAGAAATAGGGTTGAGCC
This sequence comes from Caldilineaceae bacterium, assembly GCA_963662575.1. Classification (GTDB taxonomy): domain Bacteria; phylum Chloroflexota; class Anaerolineae; order Caldilineales; family Caldilineaceae; genus Bin5. The sequence goes on along the minus strand of OY759723.1, from coordinate 275,763 downwards.
TTATCGACGATACTCAGTCGGTAGTACGGGTGAAACTCCAATCCCAGCGCATGGGCATATTCCATCGCTGCCGCGAAGGGGACGATGCCCTGCTCCGCCAGCGCCTTGTGGCTCCGGAGCGCGTGTTCGTGGCGCAACACAGGACTCACACCATCCTCAGTACCAAAAAAGCGTCCCACCTTGGAGTGATAGTAAGTCAAATCGCTAAGGTTGACGCCCCACAGTACTTTCCCCACATCCGAGTAACGAAATGGCTCTATCTGCTCCAGGAGCTCCTCTCTCGTCGTCGGACACTTTTGGTGAAACAGACCTTCGCCATCATTCATGCCAATGACCCTGCGCGTCTCTCTCTGCTCCCTGTCGCGCTGAATGTCTGCCACCTCCGCCTGCGTCAGCGGCACCAACTTGACGTAGGCGACACACGCCAAAGTCGGAGGGTGAGCCGTATTCTGCTTGCTGAAAATCATGTCCTGTCCTGTCAGGTCGGCAAAACGGGGAAACGTCTCGACGAGTTCCGTCTTGTCCCAAAAACACCCTGGCAGCGATGGGCTCTGTACATAGTGCTCAACAACGGTGAACACGTCCTCCCCCGACAGCCTGTACTTGACCAGGCTTGTATGTTCTTGCTCCACCCCAGGCCAGAAGCCGATGCTGATCGAATGCCAACCCGCTGCGTTCAGGGGTAAGGTTATGGCCGGTGTCTCGTAGAGCGCATGAGCGAAGGCCATGTTGCCGGCCAAGCCCTCCTCGGCCGTGTATTCCACCACCTGCCACTTGTGCCTCTCCGGCGTGGTTGACAGCGCGCCCTCAGGCAGACACCTGGACATGTCGGTCAAGTAAACTGCCTCTACCATTTTCCACTCCGTAATGGACGCGCATCTTTCAAAACTTCTATATGGCAACAAGGATGCAATGGCAAAAGAAATCCGGCTCTACACTAAGTGAGAGCATCCTCATTTGGCTTGCTCTTCTCTCTTGCTCTACATCAGCCCTAAGCTGTTCAGCTATCGGCCTCTATGCGTGGCAACAACCGCTTCACAATTCCTCAGTCCAACATCGTGCGCGGGTCGAGAGCGTCGCGCAAGCCGTCGCCGATGAAATTGATGGACAGCACAGTGATTGCGATCATCGCGCCCGGCGGCATCCATATCCACGGCCTTCTTTCAAGCGTGGTGAGTGACGTCGCCGCGCTCAGCATCTGGCCCCAGCTGGGCCGTGGCGCCTGCACACCGAGACCCAGAAAGCTCAGCCCTGCCTCAGCCATGATCGCGCCGGCGATGCCGAAAGTGGCGGCCACCACCAGCGGGCCTACCACGTTCGGTAGAATGTGGCGGAAGATGATACTGCCCTCCGTCGCCCCCAAACAGCGCGCCGCCATCACGAAATCCCGTTCGCTGAGAGATAAAAACTCTCCGCGGACCAGGCGGGCAATGCTCGGCCACCCCAGGAAGCCGAGAATAATCATGATATTGAAGATGCTGGGGCCTACGACAGATACCAGAGTCAGGATGATGAGTAAACTGGGGAAGCACATCACGATGTCGGTGATACGCATGATGACAAAATCGGTCACCCCGCCTCGGTAACCACTAACTCCGCCCAGGATCGTGCCGATAGAAATATAGATCGAGGTGGCTATCAGACCTACCGAAAGCGAAACGCGGCCGCCGTGGAGAATACGGGCAAGCATGTCTCGACCGGAGCGGTCCGTCCCCATGATATGCTCTCGACTGGGCGCCGCCCGCAAGTTCTGCAGGTCGGCCGTGTAGGGATCGTTGGGGCTGCTAAGCTGGGTGGCGAAGATCGCCGCAAGCGACAAAACAAACATGATTGCAATAGATACCAGCGCAAGTCGATGCCGGCGAAAGCGCCGCCAAAAGAGCTCACGCAGACCGAAGACTGCCCGCCCGCGCACCATATTTTGCAAATCTTCGCTGACAAGTGCCTCCTGCCTCGCTGTTTCTTTCGCTTCGCCTTCCATTTCTTCCTCTGTCCGAGAATGAGGACTACCGCTGGAATCCCTACGTTACAGGTACAGCCCGAACTGCGTTACTCATAACGGATTCTGGGGTCCACGATAGTATAAAGTATGTCGGCGACCAGGTTGCTGAACAGCACCATGGTCGCAGAAACGAGACCGATTCCCATGATCACGGGATAATCCCGGCCCAGCGTGTGCTCAATCGCCATGCGGGCCATCCCAGGCCAGGAAAAGAGGACTTCGATGAACAACGCGCCTCCGATCAAGCCCGGCAGACTCAAGCCGGCAATCGTCACCAACGGCAGCAGCGCATTGCGCAGGACGTGGCCAATGCGGACGGCGCGTTCAGCCAGCCCTTTAGCCCGCGCAGTTGTTACGTAATCCTGGCGCATCACTTCCAGGACGCTGGAGCGTGTGTAACGCAGGTACCCCGCGATCCCTTCAATGCCCAGAACCGCGGCCGGAAGCACCAGGTGATGGAGACGGTCGACGATGGGTGGCAGTGTGCTCAGTGGTTCCTCCATGCCCGAGGTGGGAAATAGAGGAATCCTGAATGAGAACATGTAAATGGCCAGCAAGGCGAAGAAGAAAGCCGGTACCGATATGCCGACAAACACCAACAAAGTGAACACATTGTCCAATACTGAGTACTGGTTGAAGGCAGCGTAGATGCCCAGCGAAACGCCCAGAACGACACTGATACTCAGCGCCGTGAGCATCAGCTGCAGGGTCTGCGGCAACCGCTCAGCGATCATGGTGGCCACCGGCCTGTGGGTGACGTAGGAGTATCCCAGGTTGCCGCGCAAGACCTCCTTCAGCCACAGGAAATAGCGCACCGGAATCGGCTCATTGATTCCTAGCGCCTCTTTGAGTTTTTCAACCTCACCCGGTTCTATCCCGCTCATGGGGTCAATCATGGCCGTAACCGGGTCGCCTGGGGCCAGGTTGGCGAAAGTGAACGTTACGACTGTGATGCCCAACAATACCGGGAAAGAGATCAGAATACGCCTTACGATATAGCGTCCCAAGGTGTTACCTCCTCGGTTCAACCAGGGCTCGGAGAAGGGAAAGGAGGCGGTGGGGCCGGCGCGAGCCTACCCCACCACCAATGCTCCCCAAAGGAGAGTTTGCCCAACATCGACATCCTTCCCCCACAACGCAAGGCGGAACCGACCTGCTTCAGATGGGCCCTACAATTTAGCTACTCCTCAATGTACCACTTCTCGAGGTCCGTGACAGCGCCAATCGTGGCAGATCCTTCCGGCCCAATGAGGCTGTCCCGCCATCCCTTGACATTCTCGCCTATCAGCAGCAGAGACTGCGGTGCATAGAGGGGTATCCACGGAAGTTCATCGTTCCAGATTGCGCTGGCACGCGTGTACAGCTCATTGCGTGCGTCGTCGTCAACCGTTGCGAGGGCCTCATTGTACAGAGCATCCAGCTCCTCGTTACAGTAGCGGCTTGAGTTGTAACCTTCGGGGTAGACGCGGTCGCACCCGACAATGGTCGTATCAGGATAGTAGGACCGGCCCCAGCCTCCCACCCAGCTAATCTCATAGTCGCCGGTTTCGTAGAAGACCTCCAAACCTCTGGCCCCATCGGTCTGTACCAGCTTGGTTTTGATGCCCGCGGCTTCTATGAACTGCTGGAGAATCGGCAGTTGATCGGGCATATCCGTGCCAAACCAAACAACCTCAACGACGCGGTCGAAGTCCCAGCCCATCTCCTCCAGCAAGGCCCTCGACTTTTCGGGGTTGTAGGCGTACTCCTCAACATCCAGCGTAACTCCTGGAGGAGGTGCCCACTGTACCGCCGGCTGTACTTTCGTCAGGTCCGCATTGCCCCAGAGTTGGGCGGCAATTTCCGCGCGGTCTATCGAGTACAGGAACGCCTGGCGGAACCGCTTGTCCGCTAATGCCTCGTCCTGGAAGGTGATGGAGAAGAAGTATGCCGGAAACTTGTCCTGATATTCCCAGTCGACGCCGGGAAGGTTCGTGACTTTATCGAACTCGTCAGCGCTCGGATTCAGGAAACCGACCATGTTTATCTCACCCTTTTCCAGGGCGATTATCATCACACTATTGTCACCGTAGAATCGAATAACGACGTTCTTGAGCAAAGGTGCGCCCTTGAAGTAATTGTCGTTACGCTCGAAGATGGTGTGCTGATCCGGGATGTACTCCTTGAACACGAAGGGCCCGGTGCCGAATGGCAGTTCCGTGGCAAACTCCGTCTGCAACCAATCCGCCGGCTCAAGCCCTTCGAACACGTGCGCCGGGGCAATTCGCATAGCGAACCGCTCGATGATCGTCACCTGCGGTTTGACCAACTCAAATTGGATGGTGTAGTCGTCAAGGACCTGAATCCCCTCAGCAGTCTCCGTATTGCCCTCCTGGTAGTCCAACGCGCCCTTGATTGCATCGATCAGCCCACCCGACGCTGTCGAGCCCCCTTCCGGCAGTAGTGCCGCATGGAAGGAGAAAGAAACGTCGTTGGCGGTAAACGGCATGCCGTCATGCCACGTCACACCTTCGCGTAAGTTGAATGTGTAAGTCAGGCCGTCGGGGCTGATGTCATAGCTCTCGGCCAGATCCGGAACCCACTTGAGCGTACTGTGCTCCTGCATCACCAGTGAGTTCATGAAGAGGTTCCAGTGGAATGACTGAGCACTGCTATGCGCTTTCCAGGGAAGGAAGGTGGGGATGGCGGCGCTCCCCTGTACGGAGCCAATCGTGAGGGTGCCGCCCTCATCAGTTTCGGCAGCTGCTGCCGCCATGGAGTCGTCGGCTGGCGCAGCGACTGGTACGCAAGCTGCGACAATCAGGGCCGCGATGCTTATTGCAGCCAAAACAATCAGAGAACGACGATAGCCAATTCGTACACGAAACGGGTTCATTTCCTGATCTCCTTTCTGTGAACAGATAAAGAGCGATAGGCACGACACTCGTTCGGCACCGAGCACTTCTTGGTTTTGGCCTCTAATCACCTCCTTCTTGTAAATCGACCTCCTGAAAGACTCGCACGATACAGAGATACCAGACTGGCTTCTTTATCTGCTCATGTCGAAATGAGAAAACCTGCCCTGTCCGGCTCTGCTGGACTTTGTCGGGAATACAGGTGCAACTACGACCCTACCCGAACCACCCGCATGCCCATTCAAAATCTGATATGAGCCTTGACTCTTTCCGGCAACACGAATTTGGCGGGTTATTTTCGAAAGCGCACATACCCAGCCGGGACACCCTGGAAGTCGTTGGAGGGGGTAGCGAAATCAAAACTTGCTGCGCATATAGTATGCCGCAACGCACGGGCGCAATCCCCTGTAAACGCACTGCGCCGTTTCGCTATGACTCAACTTTGGTCAACGACTGGGAAAAATAAATATGTCATTATGATAATGGAGATTCAAGAGGTTGGCAACCTCATTTTTTCCGGACAGCTGAGGGGATTTACAGGGTTCGCAGAAGATTGAACGTTCTGCGTCTCCGTTGAGGTTGATATGGTCAGGCAAGAACCTGGCCGTGCTCGCCAAAGATTTTGCGCACGTATTCCAGGCTGTGTGCGTGCGCCTCGACCAGATTCATCGTGTGGGGAGTGCCTTCCTCGCGAGCCAGCTCGACCATGAGCCACCCGTCAAAGTTCAATTCGTTGAGCGTCTGCGCCAACGACTGGCAATCGGGTTCACCATCACCCAAAGTTTCGTCCCAGATACCCCCGTGCGAACTTCGCAGTTCCACAATTTCAAGCCTCGATGCGTATTCTCTAATCCACGCATTCGCATCCTGGCCGCCTCGGAACATCCAATCGGCATCCACCGTCAACCCCACCTCTTCGGGGTCGGTATGCTCCAGTAGGTGGCGTAGTTCACGACTGTTTTCGGCCAGTTCGGGCAAGTGATGATGCACGACGAGACGCAAGCCCTCTCGCCTCAACGCCGCGGCCAGCAAAGCGAAGCCCTGCGCCTGGGTTTCCAGCATCTCGTCGGTCTTGCGGGCGCCGAGTGGTTGAGGATTGGCATTGATAAACTCAGCTCCCATTGGTAGTAACAACTGCGCTCTTGCGACAATTGTTTCAATTGACTGCGCTTGCACGCTCCTATCATGCAGCAGCGCATGCACGTATGCCCCCGCCAACCGCACCCCATGCCTTTCCAGAGCAGCCTGCCAGCGACTTGCCCAGTCCCCTTCGCCTTCTAGCGGATCGAGAAGTCCCTCAAAGTAGCCGTAACCCGCCTGGGCCAAGCCTGCTGCAACCTCGTCAATACGCTCTGTCAGGAAATCCCAACCGTAGTGCTGAGACCAACGATAGAAGCCACTGCATATCCGCATGACCTGATGCTCCTGTTGGCGGGCGCATCCCATATTGTTGTCTCGATTCGTAGCGCCCTATTTCGCCGGCCCAACAAATCCGCAACGTCTTACTCACAATCAGTTCGCGACCTTGCCTGAGGCCAGCGAAGGGATCTCCCGCTCCTTCATTCTGGTATATGGGCGGTCGGGCCTTCGGCCCTCCCTTGTGCAGGGGCTGCGCCCCCGCAACGCCCCCCTCCAAAAACATCTCTCACCGACCGGTGCGCCTTCTTCTCAGCGGTGCGCCTGTCCGGCAGTGCGCCTGCCGCCAACCAACAACGTTTCGAAGAAAGCCTGAGTGGTGCCAGCTGTGAAGGGCTAGTTCAGCATGGCGCCAAAAAAGAGGGCTGATGGCATGAAAACTGTGCTACAACAGTCCTGTCCTTTCCCCAACCTAAGTTCCTTGTACGGGTGAGGTCACAAAAACGAATGACTGACCATTCTTAATTCAGACAGCGGCTGTCAAAAAATCTGGGATGCACCCCTGTTGGCCTTGATACTGACTGCAGTACCGGGCCCCCTACAGGCCTAATTCGACACTCTCACCCGAGTTGGAGCTTTCCACGGCCGCGACCGCCATTCGTATGCTATCCAGGTTGTCGCGACCTGAACACTCCGGCTCGCGCCCCTCTTCCAGGGCAAGTAACATCTCTCCCATCGAACCGGCGAAGCCCTCATATCCCCACGTGCCTGCGATCTCAAAAGTCTGTAACTGTTCAGGTGAATCCTTGAACGACAGGCTCAACTTGGCCGTTCCCATCGGATCGCTAAGCAGTGCGCTCCCGAGCGTGCCATCTAGAATCCACAAGTGATCATACAGAGCGGGGCCGGAAACAATGTTGTTGAAGTGAAGGGTCGTCATGACCTGGCACGAAGGTTCGTATTCAAAGAGGATTGTATAGATCATCGGCGAGACCGCGTTCTGCCCGGGCGCCATCGTAGTTGTCGCTTTCACCCGCAGCGGTGTGTAACCCGTAAAGTAGCGGCTCAAATCAATATAGTGGACACCATGATCGACGATGTTGAAATCCTCATGCTCAGCGTACCAACCATAGTCCTGATAGGCCCGATAGCAGTGGGTAACGGAATAGACATGTCCCAACACACCTCGTTCGACCAGAAGCTTAAGAACCCGATGAGGGGGCGCCCAACGCGCCTGCTGATTGACCATCAGTGTTACCCCGGCGTCGCGGCATATCTCGACAATACGCTCTGCCTCGCGCAAGCTCGGAGCCAGGGGCTTCTGTGAGAAGATGTGCTTCCCTGCCGCGGCAATCTGCTCGACCAGAGGCAAACGCTGGTGAGCGTGCACTGCCAGGTCAACGATCTGCACCTCAGGATGCGCAAGCAGCTCTTCCACATTGGCTGTAACCAGTGGGTTGTCGAAATTGGCTGCTATGTCGCGAGCCTTCTCCACCGTCATGTCGCAACACGCGACGACGCGGTAGCCCGCTCTCTTGTAAGCAGGCATCTGCGATCTGAGGACGATATTGCCGCATCCGACGAAGCCAATGCCATAACGCAGTTTGGAGGGCAGGACCGGTTGATAGTCAGCTGGTTGCAGATCCTGAAACATGGCTATGATTCTCCTTGGACGTAGCTGGAGACGGAGGTTGTACTACCTTGCCGATTCACACTGTTGTGGGGAAACAATGTCTAAGTCAGGCCATCGGGGGAATCTTATGACTCTTGGCCCACACCGGAACGCACGCGAGCGTACCACGCCCCGCTCTAAATGTGTGTTCACATGGAGGGCCAAATTGGGTGGGCAATGCTGTTAGCCCTCCGCTTAAGAAAGCGATGATATTCGCGTGCCCAGCGCAGGCGGTGAAGGTTCCGCCCTTCAATGGTTCAGCAACCGGTTCCACCTTGGAGTGGGGCTGACGCCGCTACCTGTGCGCAAGAGGCTGCTCTAAGGCAGCTGTCGTTATTCGTACTAAGGGCTGCGTCCTTACGGGCTCAACCGCAAAACCCGCCCACGATTGTCAATCCCCCCAGCCCGGTCCGACCCACCCAGCACGTACGCCGTCCCTTCATAACCGACCACGGGCATCCCATGAATGCCCGCCGGCAGCTCCGTCAGCAGCGACCACGCGCCAGAGACCGCGTCATACACCTCCGCGCTGGCGAGTGCCTTCCACGGCCGCGCACCCAGAATCTCGCCGCCGGCGACGATAATGCGCTCGCCCATCGCGGCCGCGCCAAACCCGCTGCGCGCCTCGATCATCTCAGGGCCGTCTCGCCACGCCCCGCTGGCCGGATCAAAAATCTCCACTGTCGCCAGCGCGCCCGTCCCGCCCCAACGCCCGCCGATAACCCATAGCTCGTCGTTGAAAGCCACCGCCGCCACATGCTCGCGCGGCTGCACCGGCCCGGGCAGAACGGTCCATGACCCATCCATAGGGTCTAAACGAAGCATCGCCGTAGTGCCGCCTGTCCCGCCTACCAGATAGATAAAATCCCCAAGCGAAACCGCTTCGCCGCTCATACGCCGTTCCGGCATCGCACCGGCCGCCGTCCACACCTCCGTCGTCGGGTCATAGACGAAGATCGATGACGTAGCCTGCCAGCTCAAATCAGGCCCCCCGCCGAAAACGTAGACCTTGTCGTCGTGCCCGGTCACCATCATATGGTGGGCCGGCTCCGGCAACGGCGCCAGCTCCGTCCAACTGTCCTTCGTCGGATCGTACGCCGCGAAATCGGTCAACCCGCCAAAACCGCCCGGCACGTAGAAGATCCCATCCACGACGCCCACCCGCATCTCCGAGCGGGCCGTCGGCATCCCCGCGCCGCTCTGCCAAATGGCTGCAGCCTCGTCTGACAGGGGAGGCCCCCCATCGTCTCCCTCCTGCGCCGGGATGGTCAGTTGACCCGCACACGCGGCCAGCAACAGCATCGCCACCATCGGCAAGATAACCGTAGAGAAACGTAAACGGCTGCTCATCATTCTATCCTCGCACCTGCGCTTCGATCGCCTCACCCCACGCCAACAGACGCTCATCCGCGCCGAACGGCGCACAGAACTGTACCGCCAGCGGCAGCCCGCCATCCGTTTGCCCTGTCGGGATCGACAGCGCCGGCACGCCCGCGTTCGTCCATGGCAGATTCATGATCGGGTTGCCGGTCGCGTGGATCCCGTGCGGCGCAGGGCCTGTCGCCGCCGGCGCAATCCACAGATCAGCCCCTGCGGAAAGCAGCGCCTCCTCCATCTTGTGGCGCAATCGCAACTGATCGGCGCGTATCCCGTCCCGTTCCTCGTCTGAAACCGTCGCCCCAGTTTTCATAATCTCGTGCATATGCACGCTGTACCGGTCAGAATACTCCCTGAACCACTCCCTATGGACCTGCGCCACTTCAACTGCAGTCAGGCGTCGGTGCCGACGGTTAAGATCGGCGTAGTTCGGGAAGAACGGAACGCGTATGATGCGGAACCCCTCAGCGGCCAGCCTGTCAAGCGTTTCTTCAAATTGCTGCAGGCCGGCCTCCTCCGCCTCCTCCAGATAAGGACCGTCCGGGACCGCCAAGGCCGGTAGACCTTCAGGAGGCGCACACCCGCTGTCATCCCAGCTGCCGAACAGCGCAGAGCAGGCCAGCTTCATCATCGCTACATTCTGGCTGAAAATCCCCGCATGATCCACAGATTTCGAGAAGAAAAGCATCCCAGCAGTAGGGATCCGGTCATAGCTAGGCTTGAAGCCGATGACCCCGCAGAAAGCAGCCGGGCGGATGACCGAGCCAATCGTCTGTGTGCCCAGCGCCAGTGGATAGAAACCTGTCGCCACGCCCGCGGCCGAGCCGCTGCTTGAGCCCCCGGGCGTATGTTCAGTATTGCGCGGATTGCGCGTCGGTCCCGGCTGGAAATAGGCGAACTCGGTGGTGACCGTCTTGCCTGCAACCAGCCCGCCGTTCTGTTTGAGGCGCGTCACGACCTCCGATTCCGCGCCGTCGAACAGCTCCGCCGGCAGTTTCGAACCTGCCTTGGTGGGGAAACCGTCCACGCGAAAGAAGTCCTTCACGCCCACAAGCAGCCCGAACAAAGCGGGCCGCCGCGCCGGGTCGGGATAGCGGGCCAGCAGCGCCTCGGCCTCACCCGTCAACCGCTGCCGCCGCGCCGGTTCCGGCAGTAACGCCTGGATTAGCGAATCCTCCGCGTCAATGCGGTCGCAGATAGTCTGGACGTGCGCAATAAGATCTACATCGCCATTGCGCAGTGCTGCAGGGCTTGGAAATCCAGTTCCGGCCATCAGTTTTCCTCTCCGTTGTCAGACAATCCATCGTAGTCAGGCGAGGCCGCAACCTGCGCAACTATCCCGTTCCGTCCAGCGAGCTAGCGCAGGAACGCCTCCACCAGGCCCCCGTCCACGTTCAGAATCTGGCCCGTCGTCTTTGCGAGCGCGCCGCTCAGCAGCAGGTAAGCGGCCTCGGCCTGGTCCTCCGGCAGAATCGCCTTCTTGGTCAGCGTGCGCTGGGCATAAAAATCGGCCAGCCGATCCCGCAGCACGTCCGTCTCCTCCGCTTCGTCAAACGGGATCGCATACTTTTGCAACCCCGAAATGACCCGCTCGCGCGGGAACATCGAGCTGCCGGTCACAACCGTGGCCGGCGCCAGCCCGTTGACCCGCACATGCGGCGCCAGTTCGATCGCCAGCTCCCGCACCAAATGGTTGGCCGCCGCCTTGCTCGTATCGTAGGCCAGCGACCCCTTCTTGGCCACCGCGCCGTTGACACTGGTTGCAATCACCAGCGCCCCGGGCAGTCCTTGCGCCTCCCAGATCTTGCGAGCCTCGTCCGCGACAATATAAGCGCCCTTTACGTTCACGTTGAACGTTGTGTCCCACATCCCGTCCGGGATATGTCCGCTGGCATCCGGCGGAAAATAAAAGCCAGCAGTGATCACCAGATGGTCAATGCCGCCATAGGCCAGCAACGTCTGACCGAACAGCGCCTCTACGCTCGCGCGGTCTCCCACATCCACGCCCAGCCCAATCGCGCCGCCCGCAGCCGAAATGCCCGTCCCTGCCACGCCTATGCCGACCCCATAAATGTCGGTCAACTCGTCGGCAGTCGCCTGCGCCGCCTCCGCGTTCAGGTCCGCGCACACCACATGCGCGCCCTCCTTTGCCACCCGGTGCGCAACTGCCCTGCCTATACCGCTGCCCGCGCCGATCACCACGACCACGTTGCGCGCCAACTCCTGTTCTGGCGGCATTCGTCGCAGCTTCGCCTCCTCCAACAGCCAGTACTCGATATCGAACGCTTCCTGTTTCGGAAGCGCCATGTACTGGCTCACCGTCTCCGCCCCCCGCATCACCTCCACCGCGCAGTTGTAGAACTCAGCCGTCACCCGGCTCTCGCTCTTGTTCTTGCCCCACGCGATCATACCCACGCCCGGAACAAGGATCACCGTCGGGTTCGGATCGCGCATCGCCGGGGAATCGGCCCGTCTATGCGCATTGTAGTAATCAGCGTAATCCTGCCGGTACTTGCCCAGCCCGCTTTCCAGCTTCGCCAGCAGCCCTTCCACATCCTTCGTCTGCGGATCCCAGTCCACATAGAGAGGCTTGATCTTTGTGCGCAGGAAATGATCGGGACAGGATGTCCCCAGTTCGGCGAGGCGGGCCGCGTCATTGCTGTTGACGAAACGCAAAATCGCCTCGTCCGCCTGCACCGTACCGACGAAAACATTCTGCTCGCTGATCATGCCCCGCAGCGCCGGCAGCAGTTCCACCAACAGCGCGTCCCGTTCGTCGTCGCCAAGCGCCGTGTATTTCTGGCCGCCAAACGTTTCCGCGCCCTTGTCCCGGCTTTCGATGTAACGGGCCGCCTTCTCGATGATGTCCAGGCTCAACTCGTAGCAGGTCTTGTCGTCCCCGGCCCAGTTGATCAGACCGTGCCCTCCCATCATGATGCCGGTCATCGCCGGGCTGGCGGCCGCGATCTCACCCATCACCAGCCCCAGATCGAAGCCGGGCCGCTGCCAGTCCACCCAGCCCAGTTCATCGCCGAATATCTCGGCAGTCAGCGCCTCGCCATCCTCGGCTGCGGCTATAGCGATGACCGCGTTGGGATGCGTGTGATCCACGATGGGAGCAGGGATAAAGGCATGCAGAGGCGTGTCGATCGAAGAGGCCCGCGGGTTGAGGTCGTAGACGCAATGCAGATACTTGCCCACCATCTCGTCCTCAATCGGCGTCTTGAGCCCCTTCTCGTCGGCCGCATCGTAAATGGCCTTCAGTTGCCGGATCTTGTCCATATAGAGCGACGAGAAATTCTCCCGTTTCGAAGTACGCAGGTCGCCGCCCGAGCCTTTGACCCACAGTACCTCGACCGATTCCCCGCTCAGAGGATCGGTTTCCATATATTTCGAGGAGGTGTTGCCGCCGCCCGTGTTGGTGATGCGCTGGTCCTGGCCGAGCAAGTTGGAGCGGTAGACCAGACGGCCGACCGCGTCGAGCGCGGCCGCGGTCTCCTCGTCCCACAGATAGGATACATGTCGATAGTCACTGCGTGCAGTCATGTCGAAACTCCGAAGATGCATAAATGGACCGGTGGCCAGTGATCAAAGTCCAGCGCCTAGCGGAAAAGCCTCACGACTGACCGCAAGCCGCCGACGACTGGTCACTGCAGTTGGCAGTGTAGCAGAAAGCGCACAGCCGCGCTAACAATTGGCCCAGAGGAAGAGGGCTGCCGAGTCTGGACGGGCTCGTCCGGCTCTGTTACAATTCGCGTGCTGCCCTGCCTGTATTTTTCGTAGAAACAGGACAATATTCAGGCTTAGACAACCGGTCCTGTCAAGCCGCTATCCCGAAATACCATGTCGCTTGAATTCTGGCGGAATCTGTCCGTCGTCTGGATCTCAATCCATCTTTTCCTTCTCTGTCTGATACCACTGGGCATTGCCTTCTTGGCTGTCCAAGGCATGAGATGGGTACTGGGCGGAGCCCAATCTGGTCTCGAAAATCTGCAGGACGCCAGCAGTAAAGCCCGCGCCAAAACCGAAGAGACTGCTGCCCAGGTGACATCAGCCGTAATCCAGGGACAAAGCAAGGCCGAAAAGTCCCAGGCAACGCTCAAACAGCTGTTGCAGCGTACGGAACCTGCGCCCCCCTCCTCCCCGGATAAGTAATCGCTCCATCCACCCACGTTTGACCGCTCACCTGCGCCTCCCTGCGAACCTGTTTCTCCCTTCTTACTCCTGGTTTTTCTAACGCCTCAATCCTCTTCACTCTCTCTTTGCTTTTGCGGGCGTTCGGGCCTTCGGCCCTCCCTTGTGCGGGGGGACACCCCCGCAACGGCCCTCTCCACAAACACGTCCCGCCCGCGCCCCACAGGTCTCCCGCCACTGGGAACGCCTCCCCTGCGCGCCTCTCAGCCCCGGCTCGGAAAAGACCAAAGCAAAGTTCTGCAATAGGTACTGCCTCAGCGACCGTATTTCCGCGCCAATTCTCTATCAAGATTCCTTATCTGGCTTTTGGGTCCTTCAGTGCTATTTTTGGCCAGTTGACAAATCTCGCATCTTCGACCAGAATGCCAGCCAACCAGCCAAACCGCAAAAAAAGATAAATCGTCCCCCGGAATTTGACCTTGCCAAGTGCCTGAAAGTATCGTTTTTCAGTGAAGCTCCAGTGCAGTTCTCTCCAAACCTATTCAGCAAGGAGGAAGCAAAGTTATGAGAAAGCTCTATCTGTTCGCCATCTTCACCCTGGTGATGGCAGTCATGGTGTCGGCCTGCGCCGCGCCCGCCGCGCCAGCAGATTCTGGGGCCATGGAAGAGGAGATGGCCGAGGAAATCACCATCAGTATCATCACCGCCCAGGGGCCCCTGGCTGATGGCCTCGTCGCTCTGATCCCGCAGTTTGAGGAAGAGAATCCGGGCATCAAGGTCGAAGTAGCACCTTTCCCCTGGACGACATTCTTCGAAAAGGTGATCTCACTGGCCCGCACCGAGTCCGGTGAATTTGACGTCATATTCGCCGACGATCCCTGGATGCCCAACATCGTCGACGGCGGGCTTTCCGTCAACCTGACCGAAGCCTACGGCGCAACCCGCGACGACGACGTGCCCCAGATCTCCTACGACGTCTTCTCATGGCCTCCTCCCTATGGTCCCATCCCCTTGGACTTCCAGACCGGTGAGCGCCCGGACCTGCACGCCCTGCCCATTCAGGGCAACGTCATCATGTTCTATGTCCGCCAGGACATCCTCGACGAACTAGGACTCGCTCCGCCCGAAACCTGGGATGACGTACTGGCGATCGCCGAGCAAGTCCACTGTCCCGATTGCGACCCGCCCTTCTACGGCTACAACGTGCGCGGCGCAGCCGGCAGTGACGCCTTGGCTCTTCTGTGGTCGATGGGTGGTGGCATCTTCGACGACGAGTTCAATGTCATCCTCGATAACGAGGCCGGCTGCGATGCGCTCACGCTCTACGAGCAGCTGAGCAAATACCTGCCGCCGGGCGGCAATACCTATGGCACCACCGAAATGGTGGCCGAGGTCATCTCCGGGCGCGCCATGATGGGCATCGGCTGGCCGGGCGACGCCTACGCCGCCTTCGAGGACGAGACCGACTCGGATGTAGCTGGCAAGATGCTCTACCTGCCGCTGCCCGCCTCCGAAGTTGGCGCTCCCCATGTCTCCATGATGGGTCACTGGGGCCTGGTGATGAATGCCCATTCCGAGAACAAGGACGCCACCTGGGCCTATATGGAGTGGATGCACTACAACCAGGAGCACGCGTTGTCCTACGCCCACGCCGGTGGCATCCCCTTCCGCAAGTCCGTCTTCAACGACCCTGAACTGATCCTGGAGAAGCCCTGGTTCCCGGCCCAGTTTGAGGCCCTGATGGTGCCTCCCAAGTGGCGGCCCCGTAGCACCCAGGCCACAGGTATCAGCCTTGCAATCCTTGGGCCGGCGTTCAGCGCCGTCGGTGCCGGTGACATGACCGGCCAGGAAGCCTGCGAGCAGGCTGGCGCCGAAATCCGTCTTGAGATGGAGGGTGTTACCAACTAGAATGACTTTCTAAAGAGAGAGGAGTGAGACTCCCCCTCACTCCTCTCTCCCTATGCCTACCCTCTAGCATTGGCGTCCTGATTCACCTCCAATAACTACCGGTCCAAGGAGGGCATCGTTGACCGTACAGCAGACCGCTAGCCCCTTGCCAGGCGAGGGTACAAATAGCGTGACCTCACAGCCGCCGCCCCCCGAAGGCATGTGGTCCGAACTATTCCGCTATCGCGACAACCGCCTCGGCGTATTGCTGATCGTGCCCAGCCTCCTGACGCTGGTTCTTATCCAGTTCTATCCCATCGTCTACAACATCTGGCTGATCCTCACCAGCGAGAAAGGTGAGTGGATCGGCCTGGCCAACCTCTCCCGCCTTACCCGCGACACCATCTTCCATGGCGCTCTGATTTTCAGCCTCAAGATGGGCATCGTAGTCGTTCCCATGTGCCTGCTTGTCGGGCTGGGACTGGCCCTTCTTGTGCACAGCGACTATGCCGGCCGCAAGGCCATCTGGATTTCCATCCTTATTATTCCACTCATGGTCTCCGAAATCGTCGCCGGTATGATGTGGAAGATCATGTACCACCCCACCTTGGGACTGGTAAACGTGCCGCTCGTCGCCCTCGGCTTGGAACCTATCATCTGGCTTGTGAAGGCCGATACCGCCTTTATCGCCCTCTGTGTCGTCGAGGTCTGGCGCATCAGCCCCCTTGCATTTCTGCTTCTCTACGCCGGCCTCAACCAGGTCCCCCGCGACATCTACGAGGCCGCCGCCGTCGATGGCGCAACCCGCTGGCGCGCCTTCTGGGACATGACCCTCCCCTACATCAGGCCAATGTTCGCCATCGCAACCATTCTCGTCTTTGTCTGGTCCACCCGCACCATCGGCACCATCGCCGCTACCACCCAGGGCGGCCCCGGCCGCGCCACCTGGAACTTGTCCTGGTACATCTACGGCATGTCCTTCCAGCGGCTCAAGCCCCATTACGCCTCTGCCGCGGTTCTCGTCATGCTGCTGATGACCTATATCGCCGGCACGCTCTTCGTCAGATATCTGTGGGTGGAGCGCAGTAGCCGATAGGCCCTGTAGCCGTAAAAATAAGTCCAGTAGCCGTTTACATAAGGAGTGTAAACTGATGGCACAAACAGAAGCGAGCGAGACGGCAACCACCGATCCCATGCCCCATCCTGTTGAAATGGCCGCGCAGGGGCGCCGTTTCAACCTGCAGAAGTTGTTCGTCGTCGTCGTCCTCTACCTCGCTGCCTTCTGGACCCTCGTCCCCATGTACTGGGTCGCCATCTCTTCCATCAAGTCTTTACGCGACCTTGCCCACATCCCCCCGCGTTTCTTCCCCACTGAGCCCCGCCTCGATGCCTGGGTGACCATCTTTGAACGCCGCATCCTCGAAAACGTTTACAACAGTCTCGTCGTTGCCACCTTGGCAACCATCATCTGCCTCATCATTGCAGTGCCCGCCGCCTACGCCGCCACCCGCATGCGCCTGCCCTTCAAGTTCGTCGCCATCGTCGTCGGCCTGATGGGCCTCGTCGCTCTCCTGCCCCCCATCGCCTCCGCCATCCCTCTCTTCCTCCTCGGCAGTGATCTCGGAATCATCGACGAAAAATACACACTCATCATCCTTTATACCGTTCTCAACACTGCCTTCGCCGTCTGGGTCCTGCGCGGCACCTTCATGGACGTACCTATGGACGTCGAGGAAGCTGCCCTTATGGATGGAGATACACGTTTCGGCGCCGTGCGCCGCATCCTGCTGCCGCTGATCTTCCCCAGCCTTTTTTCGATCGCAATCCTGCTGTTTATCTTCAACTGGAACGAATACATCATCGCCCTCTACTTCGTGAATTCCATGAAAACCATGACGCTTCCGATCGCGATCCAGGCGCAGATTCCACAGCATGAGCTCGACTGGGGCGTGGTCAGCGCCGCGGGAACAATCGCGGTGGTCCCGGTACTGGTGGCGGCGTTTACATTGCAGAGGTTCCTCGTGCGCGGGCTGACCTTTGGCGTCGCCAGCGGCCAGTGAGCAGTGGCCCTTGCCGTTTGCGGCAGCGACATGCGCTCGATCCCAGGCCGCCGGCAGTTAGAGAAAGCTGACTCCCGAAAGCAAAAGGAGAGTAGATTTTGGCGGAAGTAAGAATAGAAGGTCTCACAAAGTACTTCGGCGATACCTGCGCAGTCAATCAACTTAATCTTGTCGTCAGGGATGGCGACTTGGTTGTCCTGCTCGGCCCCTCCGGCTGTGGTAAGACCACCACCATGCGCTGCGTAGCCGGTCTGGAGCGCCCCACCTACGGCGATATCTACATCGGCGACAGGCGCGTCAACGACCTCGAACCCCGCGAACGCGATGTCGCCCTCGTCTTCCAGAGCTATGCCCTCTACCCCCATTTCACCGCCTTCGATAACATCGCCTATCCCTTGCGCCTGCGCAAAACGCCAAAAGATGAGATCGAGCGCAGGGTCCGCGACGTAGCCGAAATGCTGGGCATCACCCATACCCTGGAGCGGCCGCCGGGCCTCTGTTCCGGTGGCGAGCAGCAGCGCATCGCGCTCGGCAGAGCGATCGTGCGCGAACCAGTAGTTTTCCTCATGGATGAGCCGCTCTCCAACATCGACGCCCTCCTGCGCGTATACATGCGCGCCGAAATCAAGCGCTTGCAGCACGAATTGGGCACGACCATGATCTACGTGACCCACGATCAGGTCGAGGGCATGACCATGGCCGACAAGATCGCGGTGATGAACCAGGGCACGCTACAGCAGCTGGGCACACCCAGCGAGATCTACGATTTGCCGTCCAATAACTTCGTCGCCCGCTTTGTCGGATCGACACCGATGAACTTCATCCCCGGCGCCCTGCAAAAGGAGAACGGCAAAACCGTCCACAAGAGCGATCAGTTCGTCATCCCGGTCAGCGCCGAAATGGCCGACCGCGCCGCCGAGCTTTGTCCCAGCGGGGACTGTACCCTTGGTGTCCGCCCTGAAGAGATCCGTTTCACCATGGACGACGAGGGCAGCAATCAGGCCAAAGTCTTTCTGCTGGAACCTCTCGGCTCGGAGACGATTCTTGATATTGAGAAAGAGGGCCTCCTCCTCAAGGTCAAAGATGTGGCCTCGACGCAGGTGCGCGAGGGAGATGTCCTCAGCCTCTCCTTCAACCGTTTTCATCTCTTCGACGACGCCACCGGCGAAGCCATCCGCTGAGTCAGGAATCGAATAACTGTGCGCCAGGCAAGGCTGCGTAACGCTTCCCGCCTGCCTTGTCCCTAGTCGATCTGTATACAGGTTTCCGAGCACCCGCGAAAAACCCACCAAGTGAGGAACTATGTTTGAAGTGAAGATTGGAAGCGCTCCCATCAGTTGGGACGTCCTTTCCTTTGGTGGCAGCAAGACCAGCGGCCTCAGCTTTGCCCAGATGCTGGACGGAATCGCAGCGGCCGGATACGAGGGTACAGAAATCAGCACGAACGGCTTTTTCCCCGCCGAAGCAGAGTCGTTGCGCACCGAATTGGAGAATAGGAGCTTGAAGGCGGCCTCCTCCTATGTGGCCCTGCCGCTGGGAGAGGAGGGAGCGCTCGACTCGATGCTTGAGCAGGTGCAAACTGTTGGTGCGCTGCTGGCCCAATTTAATGTTTCGGAAATTATCATCGCCGGCAACACCATGCCCAGCCGCCTGGAGGTCGCCGGCTCCGTTGCCGCCGATGGCAGCGACGGCTGGACCGACGCGGAATGGAAACGCGCCGCCAATGCGTTGGAGGTCGTCGCCACCCACTGCAAAGAACGCTTCAACCTGAAGACCGTCTTCCATCATCACACCGGCACCTATGTCGAGACCCCCGCCGAGGTTGAACGGATCATGGAGATGACCGACCCGGAACTGGTTGGACTGTGCTTCGATACCGGACACTACCACTACGGCGGCGGCGACGTCGTCGCCGCGACGGAGCAATACGCCGACCGCATCGGGTATTTCCACATTAAAGACGTTTGGCCAGAAAAACTGGAGAAAGTGAGAAGGGAACGGATCCACATGCGCGAGGCCTGGGCGATGGACATCTTCGCCGAGTTGGGTCGAGGCGCTATCGACTTTCCCGCCTTTTTCGACCTGCTGCGCACGCAAGGTTATCAGGGTTGGATGATCGTCGAGCAGGACTCCGTAGGGCGTTCACAACGCGACCCAAACTGGTCGCCGGTCGAAAGCGCCAGGCAGAGCCGGGACTATCTTCGAAAAATTCTCCAAGTCTGAGCCTGACGCCAGCCGATCCCGAAATTTCCTGCCTCTACAACGGCCAGAACGCAACAAGCATTACAGTTAGGAAATAACAATGGCCAAGGTATCCGCACAACTCAACCTTCTGCTCGAGGAGATGGCGACCTGGGTGCACCCGGAGTATGTAATCTCCAGCTTGACGCACCTCGTGGACATCCATCCCGAACTGTTGGAACACTCCTTTACCTATGAGGTGCTCGGCCGCGCCTACGGGCTGCAAGACAACAAACCGCTCGCAGCCGAAATCTTCGAAATGGCCCTGAAGCTGGACCCGACCCGCGCCCAGGCAAGCGACTGGTATAATCAGGTTCGCGAATGCGAGGATGTCAATTACGACGAAGCGCACGTGCCCACTTACCAGTTGCCCGATGCCTTGCGCCTCGCCGACGGCCGTGCGGTCACCGATGCCGCGACGTGGCGCAACGAGCGCCGGCCCGAACTGCTGCGCCTGTTCGAGGAGCACGTCTACGGCAAAGCGCCGGGCCGGCCCGGGGCAATGACCTTCGAGGTCACCTCGGTCGACAAGAACGCTCTCGACGGCCAGGCGACGCGCAAAGAGATCTCGGTCTATTTCACCGGCCGCCGCGATGACCCCAGGATGGATATTCTCATCTATCTGCCCAACGGCCAGTCAAATCCTGTGCCCTCCTTCCTCGTCCCCAACTTTCAGGGCAACCAGTCTGTCCATAGCGACCCCGGCATAACTATCTCACGGCAATGGATGCGCAACCGTTTCGACCGCGGCATACGTAATCACCGCGCCACCGAGGCCAGCCGCGGAACGGCACTCTCGCGCTGGCCGGTCGAGCGCATTCTGGAACGCGGCTACGCGCTCACAACCATATACTACGGCGACCTCGACCCCGACTATGATGACGGCTTCCAGAACGGCGTCCACCCCCTCTACTATTCGGCCGGCCAGACGAGACCGGCCGCCAACGAGTGGGGGGCCATCGGCGCCTGGGCATGGGGTTTGCGCCGGGCACTCGACTACCTCGAAACGGACGATGACGTCGACCATCAACGGGTGGCCGTAATGGGACAGTCCCGCCTGGGCAAGACCGCCCTGTGGGCCGGCGCGCAGGATGAACGCTTCGCCCTCGTGATCCCCAACAACTCAGGCTGCGGCGGCACCGCGCTCTTTCGCCGCCGCTTCGGCGAAACCGCCCGCCATGCCAACGTCACCTACCCTTACTGGTTCTGTGAAAACTTCAAGCGCTACAACGACAAAGAGGACGAGCTGCCGGTCGACCAGCACATGCTCATCGCTCTCGTCGCCCCCCGCCCCGTCTACGTCGTCAGCGCCGACGAGGACCTGTGGGCCGACCCCCACGGCGAGTTCCTCGGCGCCAGGCACGCCGACCCTGTCTACCGCCTGCTCGGCACCGAAGGGATAGCCGTCGACGAACAGCCGCCTGTCAACCAGCCCGTCAGGAGCACCATCGGCTACCACATCCGCACCGGCAAGCACGACGTAACCACCTACGACTGGGAACGCTACATGGACTTCGCCGACATCCACGTTCGATAGACCGGGTATCTTCCGGTTTACTGTTGCCTTCATCGCGCTTATGCGAATGAAGGCAACGAATATTTGGCAGGCCAAGAGTTTGAGGACGGCACCCATACGCAGACCGGATATGTTCCGCTCCTGGGGTTAGACGTACGGGAACATGCCTACTACCTGAAGTACCAGAACCCCGGGCCGAATATGTCGACAACTGGTGGAATGCAATCTACTGGGATGTCGTTGCAGAGCGCTACGCAGCGGTCGCCGGTTAGGTTCAAGAGATATGCAGATCCGAATTGGCTACCGTGGAAATCTTTCCCTCAAGGGCCATACTATAGCCGCGTTTGGTTGTCATGTGGTCCAACCCTAAAGGCAGGCACAACGTTGCCATGCCGTCAATCCACTGAGGAGGCAGGAGATGAAGACGGGATCGAGACCGTTGACTCGCCGGCAGTTCATGTATTTGTCGGGAATGGCCGGAGCCGGACTGGTCGTCGCCGCATGTGTGCCGGCCACCGCGCCCCAGGCAGGCCAGGACGAGCCGGCCATGCCGATGGCGCGCGAGTACGTCATTAAACATCCAATCGTCCAGGATCCCCAGGGTGTGGATCCCAACAACCCGTTGACGCCGCCGAACAAGACGATGGGCACCATGTATCACGATGGTCTCTACAGGCTGACGCGTAATGGCATCGAACCGAACCTTGCCACCGCCCTGCCCGCGGTCGAAAACGAGGGGCGCAGATGGACGATCCCTCTGCGAGAGGGAGTGAAGTTCCACAATGGCGGGGCATTCACCGCGGCAGACGTCAAGTACTCCTTGGACTTTATCAAGGAAAACTCTCTCTCCACCTCAAGCCTGCTCGTCAACATCGAGAACGTGTCCGTCCAGGATGATCACACGGTCGTGATCGATCTGGTCGCACCTGATTCGTTCCTGCTCTCCGCCATGTCGGTGACTGACGGCCCGCGCATCGTGGCCGAGGGCGCGTATGACGGCGCGCCGGTCGAGAAGGAAGGCTTGCAGACCGCGCTCACGAACGAGGTGCCGGGCGTGACGACCGGGCCTTTCGAGTTGATCGAGTACAGTGTCGAGGAACGGGTGGTGCTCAAGCGCTTCGACGACTACTGGGGCTGGGATCTGTTCTGGGGCGGTTTCTCCGAAAGCATTCCTCAATATCTCGTGTTTGAGGTTGTTAATGATCCGACGGTGCGCGTCTCCCAACTCCTGGCACAGGCCCAGGACTGGAACTACAACGTGTCGCCTACGCTCCAGGCGCGCATCGAAGAAACGGCGGGCTTGAACTCAATCGCCGTGGCCGACCCGTTCATCAACTACCTGGCCTTTGTCGGCGAGGGTGTTCTGGGCTTCACCGAGCAGGGCATCCACAACCGCAAGGCGATCAGCGCGGCCATGGACCGGGTCGACATTAACAATGTTGTGAACGCTGGTCTGGGCAGTCCCGCCTTCAGTTTCTGGTATGCGGACGATCCGCTGGTCAACCAGGAAGTCGAAAAGATCCATTCGCTGCGCTCCGATTTCGATGCCGCGCGCGAGCATCTGAAGATGGCTGGCAACCCCGACGGCTTCAGCGCGCACATCGTTCTGGCAGAGGGGCGCGGCTACGAGAAACCGGCCAGCATCATCCAGGAGCAGGTCGCCCAAGTTGGGATCGAGTTGACAGTCGAGGCCAACGTCTCATCCGCCAACTGGCCGCGGGTCATCGATAACGAGGTCGATGGCGTCTACCATGACGCCGGTGACTCCGGCATCTGGGTGGTCGAATACGGCCGCTACTATGCTCCGCCGCATGGCATTGCCCCCTGGCACATGGATGACATGCCCGAAGAATGGCTCGCCCGCTTCATGGGCGCCATGCAGCGCATGAGAGAGGCCCCGCCCGGATCGGAGGAGTACGCCGATGCGGTCAAGAACGTGCAGATGGTAAACGCCGATCTTGCAATTCACGTCCCTGTCGTTCACGGGGCGCGGCTGGAGGTCTATTGGGACTATCTGGAAGGTATTGAGTCCAGCCCGACCATTACACCCATCATTCACGGTGTCACCGTTGCGGAGACGGAAAACGGCCCACCCGAGCGCGAGACGCCCATGTAGATTTATACCTGCTCCGGTCAACTGCATTGCGAACTGCGTATCACGTATTGCGTAGCGCCCAAGGCGTTCATTACGCAATACGTGATACGTATTATGAGGGGTCAGGTGGGATTCACATGCAAAGCCCATATAGCAGAAATCTAGTCCGAAAAGAAGCATAGTCGTGGCCGCACTGATTGAGACTGAAAGCGTAAAGCGCTACTACTCCAGTTCGTCCTGGCTGCAGCGGCTTCTGCTTCTGCGCGCAGGCGAGATACAGGCCGTTGACGGCGTGACGTTACGTATTGATGAAGGCGAAATCGTTGGCCTGGTCGGCGAGAGCGGTTGCGGCAAGACAACGCTGGGCTGGCTGCTGGCCGGTCTTGTTCAACCGACTGAGGGCGCGGTTCGCTTCAAGGGGCGCTCTCTGGCAAGTATCGACACCGAGACGAGAAAGAAAATCCAGCTCCTGTTCCAATATCCCAGGGAATCGCTCAATCCACGCCACAATGTGCGCACGATTCTGAGCTATCCTATCCGCAGAATGGGATACAAGGTCCATGCGGAGATCACGGCGCGCATCCACAGTCTGCTGGACATGGTGGGACTCCCGGCGCGCTATGCTGACCGCTACAGTTTTCAACTCTCCGGCGGCGAGTTGCAGCGCGTCGCGCTGGCCAGAACGCTGGCGCTGGAGCCGGAATTCATTGTCTGCGATGAGCCGACATCGGCTGTCGATATGAACGTCAAGGTGCAGATATTGAAGCTGTTGTCCGACATCAGCCGCGAGAAGGGGATATCGCTCCTGTTCATCTCGCATGACCTGAGTGCCGTCAGATTCATCGCCGACCGAATCTGCGTAATGTATCTGGGCAAAGTCGTTGAGCAAGCGCCGGCCAGGCAACTGTTCGAGCATCCGCATCATCCATATACAATGGCGCTCCTGGACGCAATCGCCGATCTCGATCCGGAGTCGACACGCACTGCGTCCCTCCAGGGACAGCCGCCGTCACCCTTGGCCCCGCCGGCCGGTTGCAGATTTCACCCTCGCTGCGCCTATCAGGAGCAGGTAGGCTCGATCTGTCGGCAACGCGGGCCGACCTTACAGCCGCTGTCAACCGATCATCATGTCCGCTGTTTTCTCTACCCCGAAAGTGAACAGAATATCGCTCTGGTACAGTAGGTGCGCGTGCCGCCAATTTCACCACCGGGTGCAGTGAACAGTGTCAAGCCGCCTGGATCCCTGAAGAGCCACTCTGCATTGTGTCATTACTCAAGTACATCGGGCGGAGATTCGTTTCCGCCATTCCGACTCTCATACTGATAACCTTTCTCTCCTTTGGCCTGCTGTACATCACGCCGGGCGGACCGGTTGAGGCGCTGGCCGGTATGTTCGGCACACCGGAGCAGAAAGTACGCATCCGCCAGGAGTTGGGCCTGGACGATCCCTTGCACGTCCAGTATCTGCGCTGGATCAACGGCGTATTCTCCGGGGATTTCGGTGAAATGATCGTGATGGCTCCCGGCACGCCGATCGCGGAGATGCTGCGGAAGCCTCTGATCACCACATTCTGGCTGACGGTCGCCGGCGCGCTGGTTGCTCTCACAGTGGGGCTTACGATCGGCGCGCTATCGGCCGTCAAGCCAAACTCCTGGCTTGACAGTCTCTCCAGGGTCACCAGCATCGCTACCTATTCGATCCCTGATTTCTGGCTGGCGATCATTCTACTCTTTGTGTTTGGCGTGATATTCAAGTATCGCTGGGCAATCAGCGGCAAAATTGACTTTTCGCGAAACGTAGTTTTTTCCCTGCAAAGTCTGATCCTGCCCGCCATTGCCCTCGGCCTGGCCAAAGCCGGCATCGTCGCCCGCATAACCCGCGGTGAACTGTACGATGTGCAGAACAAGCCGTTCATTCAGTTCGAAAGAGTCATGGGCCTGCCCAATCGCGTCGTGATCAAGGATATGCTGCATAACGGCATCCTTCCCATCGTCACCGTGCTCGGTTACACGATCGGCCTGATCTTCCGCGGCACCTTCCTGGTTGAGGTCGTGTTCGGCACCCCCGGTATCGGCCTGTTCCTTGTCCGGGCGGCAAAAACGCAAGAGTACGCGCTGCTGCAAACGCTCGTGCTCGTTATCGGCACTGTCTTTATTCTGATGAATCTGCTGACTGATATTCTTTACGGCGTCCTCGATCCGCGCGTGCGCACCTGACGTTGGAGGCAATCTGTGAACACGGCACGCTTTCGTATTCTGTGGAACCGTTTCATCGGCGATAAACTGGTTGTGTTGGGAGGGGTGATCGTTCTCCTGTTTCTGGTGATCGCCGTCTTTGGCCCGCAACTCGCCCCCTATGACTTCGCCCAGCAGTTCAGGGCGGCGACAGGCGAGCTTCTTCCAATCGACGTGTTGTCAACCACGGCCACGGGCGAGCGGCTGCTGTTGGGGAGCGATTCGCTGGGCCGCGATATGCTGAGCCGCCTCATCTATGGCACGCGCACGACCCTCGTCATCTCGGTCTCCAGCGTCTCGACAGCTACCATACTGGCGATCTTTCTGGGCAGCCTGACCGGCTATTTCCAAGGTTCCCTTTTCGACGAGATCGTGATGCGTCTGATCGATGCGCTGCTTACCTTCCCCGGCATCCTGTTGGCCGTCATCCTGGTCGCGGCTTGGGGCACGCAGGGGATCAAGATCGGGCCTATCACCACGACGCCGGAACTTACGATCGTGTTTGCACTCGTCTTCACTTTCACCCCGCGGCTGACTAGAACGATGCGCGGCTCCACCATTCCGCAAGCCAATCGCGCCTATATTAAAGCCGCGCAACTGATGGGAATGCCGTTCTGGCGCATCGTCGCATTTGAACTGACGCCCAACTGCCTGACCGCCGTCATTATCCAGGCAACAACCTACCTGGGGCTGGCCGTCTTCAGCACAGCCGGGTTGGGGTTTCTGGGGCTGGGCCCGGCTGAGCCGCAACCTGAATTGGGCAAAATACTGGCCCGAACGCAGGAGTATTTCCTCAATCGACAGTTCTGGCACATCTTTATCCCCGGCTTCACAATTTCGCTGTTGGTATTCGCCTTCTCTGTGCTCGGTGACGGCATCCGTAACGTTCTCGATCCCGAGTACCGATTCGAAGAGGCGGATGTCTGATGGCCGCAGTGAACGACGCCGATCCTGTTTTTCAAATCGAGAATCTGAACGTCCATTACGGCGCTGGTCGGCAGCGATTGAATGCGGTCAACGGGCTTTCGCTCACGATTGGCGCAGGGCAGACCGTTGCAATTGTGGGAGAGAGCGGCAGCGGCAAGAGTTCGGCGGCCATGGCGCTGGTGAACGGGCTGGCCGCCAACGGTGAATGGGACGCCGATCGCATCGTTTTCCAAGGCCAGGAGATCAGCCGCCAGGAATTGATGCGCCTGCGCGGCCGCGCCATCACCTACATGATGCAGGACCCGAGCGGCGCTCTCAATCCGGTGCTTACCATCGGCGAACAGATCAAGCGTGTCTTGAAATACCATACTTCGCTGTCTAGTGCGGAGCGTAAAGACCATGCCATAGAACTGATGGAGCGCGTCGAAATCCCTGATGCGGCGTCACGCCTGAACGCCTATCCGCATGAGTTCAGTGGTGGTATGCAGCAACGTATCGTGCTGGCGATGACATTGGCGCCCTCCCCCGTGCTGCTGATCGCCGATGAACCGACAACCGGGCTTGATGTCACGGTTGAGGCCCAGATCTTTGCGCTGCTTGAACGGCTCAAGCGGGAGCTTACGATGTCGGTAGTGCTTGTGGCCCATGATCTGGGTGTTGTGGCAACGAGCGCGGATGAAGCGGTTGTGTTGTATGCCGGCAAAGTTGTTGAATCGGGAAGCGTCTCCTCTCTGTTCCGCCGGCCGCGTCACCCCTACACAATAGGCCTGCTCCGCTGCGCCCATGATCTGCACGAGGAAAACGTCCTCAATCCGATCCCCGGACGCATTCCCGGTCTGGGGGAACGACCGCACGGCTGCGTCTTCCATCCCCGCTGCGCCTGGAAGACCGCCGAATGTGAAGCCATTGATCCTGAACTCATACAGCTGGACGGGCAGAGCGTGGCCTGTATTCATCACGAGAATCTGTAGATTCTGGAACGGCTGCCTTACAACGTCGGAACCCCTCGCGCCGATTGCGAAACAAAATATAGCCCTAATAGCATCTGTTTGCCGCCCTTCAGATGGGTTCGCCTACGCGCAAATAGATCGGGTATAATCAACTATCATTTCTGAGCCTACCGCGCCCGCAACGGGGCACGAATAATTGCGCAAAGCGAGTCATCCCAATGAAAGCAGTTGCCAAGTTCGGATTCGGCGATAAAGAAGTAGAGATACGGGACGTACCGGAACCGCAAATGGGGCCGGGCCAGGTGATGGTCGAAGTAAAGGCCACCGGTGTATGCGGTTCCGATGTGCACATGTGGCGCAATATGCAGTCATGGGAAATCACGCTGCCGCTCGTGCTCGGCCACGAATTCGCCGGCGTCATCGTCGATGTCGGCGAATTCGTTTCCGGATGGGAAGTCGGAGACAGGGTCGCCGTAGAGACCGCCGCCGAAGTGTGCGACGCCTGTGTCTACTGCCTCAGCGGCAACTACAACCTCTGTCCCAGCCGCCTGGGCTACGGCGCGCTGGCCGATGGATCCATGACCAGCTATGTGGCAGCCCGTCCGCAGATCCTGCATCGTGTACCGGAGAACGTGCCCGACGAACACGCCGCCCTTACCGAACCGATCTGCGTGGCCTACAACGCGCTGGTCGAAAAGACCGCCATGAAACC
Organism: Caldilineaceae bacterium; assembly: GCA_963662575.1. GTDB lineage: Bacteria > Chloroflexota > Anaerolineae > Caldilineales > Caldilineaceae > Bin5. The sequence continues at coordinate 247,705 of OY759723.1, read as the reverse complement.
CGGTGACCTCGTCGTGATCCAAGGGCCGGGTCCTATCGGCATCATGGCCCTGCAGATCGCCCGCATCCGCGGCGCCGGCACCATCGTCGTTCTCGGCACTGACGCAGACGCCAAGCGCATGGAAGTAGCGGCCGAACTGGGCGCCGACCACACGCTCAACATCCAGCGCGACGATCCGGTCGCACTGATCGATTCTCTGGCAGACGGCTTCGGCGCCGACCTCGTCATCGACGCCACCGGCGTCAGCAGGGCGCTGCAACAGTCAATAGAGCTGGTCCGGCCCAATGGACGCATCACCAAGATAGGGTGGGGCCCGCAGCCTCTTGATTTCAGCCTCGACCCGCTGGTGGCCAAAGCCGCAACACTCCAGGGCACTTTTAGCCACCTCTACCCCACTTGGGAGCGAGTGCTGACCCTGCTCTCCACCGGGCAGGTGAACTTGGCGCCGGTCATCGGCGGCATCTACCCCCTGGAGGACTGGGAAGAGGCCTTCGAAAGCATGGAGCAAGGCGAAAACGTGAAATCGGTCCTCCGTCTCGACGCTTGACGCGAAATCGTCCGCATCTGTTCGGGATAGAAGCGAGGCATGCCATGGCCTTTCCAACGACGAAACCCGAAGAAACATTTGAACCGACTTGGGAGATCGCCCAACTCTTCCCCGCCCAGGGCCACTGGAGCGAGGAAGAGTATCTGGCGTTGGACACCAATCACCTCGTCGAATATTCGCACGGGCAACTAGAGGTCTTGCCGATGCCCACCTTTTCGCACCAAAGACTCGTTGCATTCTTGTACCGACAGCTATTAAGATTCGTGGAAGAGCGCAATCTGGGCGTCGTCATGTTCGCGCCGCTACGCATTCAACTCTGGGGAGGAAAATACCGCGAGCCCGATCTCGTCTTTATGGCCGCTGAACACGCCGACAGGTTGGGTGAACAGTTCTGGGAAGGCGCCGATCTTGTCATGGAAGTCGTCAGCCCCGACGATCCCCAAAGGGATAACGTGACCAAACGCCGCGAGTACGCACAGGCCGGGATCTCCGAATACTGGATCGTCGATCCCGCCGATGCATCCATCACCGTCCTCACCTTGCACGGACAAGAATACGCGCTTCACGGTGAGTTCGTCGCAGGCGAGGAGGCATCATCTGAACTTCTGGAAGGCTTCAAGGTCGAAGTTGGGGAAGTGTTCTCTGAAGCAAGAAAATAGACCCCTACATAACAGCTAGAATCGCCGATTTTCATCTCCCGCGGAGCCTACCTTTGACGAACAAAGAACCGATCATCCAGGTTTCACTGGACGTTACATCCATCGAAGAGGCCCTCGACATGGCTGGCGCCGCCGTGCGCGCCGGCGTAGACTGGCTCGAGGCCGGCACACCGCTGATCCTTGCCGAGGGCCTGCACAGCGTGCGCGCAATGCGTGAAGCATTCCCCGATCATCCGATCGTGGCTGACCTCAAGACCATGGATGGAGCCGGTCTCGAAGCGGAAATGATGTTCAATGCCGGCGCCGACTACGTCGTCGTCATGGGTGTTGCCCACGACGCCAGCATCATCGAACAGGTGAAGATGGCGCAGCGCTGCGGCGGCAAGGTCATGTGCGATGTGATGCTCTGCGCCGACAAAGCGGGCCGCGCCAGAGAAGCCCAGGACATGGGCGTAGACATCATCATCGTCCATACCGGCTTCGATGAACGCGCCATGATCCCCGGCCTCAGCCCCTTGGACGACCTGCCGGCTATCCTCGACGCCGTCGACATCCCCGTGCAGGCTGTCGGCGGGCTGACCGTCGAGCAGGCAATCGAAACACTCGAATTGGGCGCCGAAATCGTTGTCTTCGGCGCACCGCTTGTGATCGCCTCCGACGCCTTCACCGCCGCCACCGACGATTTTGAGGGCCTCCTGCGAGAGATTGTGACCAAGGTCAAGGGGTAAACTGAAAGTGCAGGCGTCCGGTATGTCACCTGCCTTCAACACCGTTGACCACTGATCGAAAACAGCGACCACGGGAACCAATCTGGTTGGTCCTATTGGCTAAACAACGAAACTGGAGAATAATAGGTGTCCAGACGGGTCCGGCCGGCGCCGATCAAGAACTGCCTGTATCGGAAACCGCCCTTACGGACTGCATAGCCCGCAAATAAGGAGAACAAATATGAACCTGCTTGAAGAAATCCAGGATATTCGTTTCCCCGCCAATCTGCCCGAAACACTTCTGGCCGTCCACCAAGACTTCGACACACCCCAAGTCGACGACATCCACGCCGCCGTGGGCAAAGCCCTGACCCAAAGCGGCATAATGGCGCCAATGCAGCCGGGCGATTCCGTCGCCATCGGCGCCGGCAGCCGCGGCATCGCCAACCTCGCCAGCATCGTGCGCGCTGCCGTCGATCACCTCAAGGCCGCCGGCATGAGGCCTTACGTCGTACCCGCCATGGGCAGCCACGGCGGCGCAACCGTCGATGGTCAGAAAGAGATCCTCGCCGGCATGGGCGTCACCGAGGACGCCATGGGCGTTGAGATCAGAGCGACCATGGAGGTGACCGAAATCGGCCGCATCCCCAACGGGCCGGACGTCTGCCAGGGCAAAGACTCGATGGCCGCCGACCACGCCGTTCTGGTTAGCCGCATCAAGCCGCATACCGATTTCCGCAGCCACCTCGAGAGCGGCCCCTCCAAGATGTGCGTCATCGGCTGGGGCAAACAGCACGGTGCCTCCATGATGCACAGCGGCGGCGGCAGAAACTTCCAGATGTATCTGGAGCCGGCCGCGCGCGTGTACGAAGCCAACACCAACTTCCGCGGCGCCATCTGCCCCATAGAGAACGCCTTTGAGGACACTGCCATGATCGTCGGCCTCACCGCCGCCGAAGTGGGCACGCAGAAAGAGGCCGATCTGCTCGTCAAGGCCAAGGACTACCTCGCCCAGATCCCCTTCGAAGCCGTAGACGTGCTCGTCGTTCGCGACCTGGGCAAAAACATCTCCGGCACCGGCATGGACACCAACGTCATCAGCCGTCTCAGCATCCCGCGCCAGCCCGAAAACTTCGGCAAAGTCGACGTGGCCATCATCACCGTCCTCGACCTGACCGAAGAGACCCACGGCAATGTATCCGGCCTCGGCCTTGCCAACGTAACCACAGCCCGCGTCGCCCGCAAGATCGACTGGCAGGCCACCTATATGAATGCGGTCACATCTGGAATCTTCAGCGCCACCCGCTCCCACCTGCCCCTTACCTTCGCCGACGATGAACGCACCCTTCAGGTCGCTCTGCGCATCTGCGCCGAACCCCAGGACGCCGCCAAGATTGTCTTCATTCGCGATACCCTGACTCTGGAAGACTTCTACGTCAGCCCCAGCCTGCGCGCAGAAGTCGAGAGCCATCCGCGTCTCACCATCACCGGCGAAACGCCTCTTACCTTCAATGATGGCGTTATGCAGACCCCGTGGCAGTTGGAGCCGGTCCTGGAATACGCTTGATTCGGCCGAGAGTGACCTCGCCCAATGCTGGCAGTCCTGGAGTCAGCATTGGGCAACAGCCGAACTAACCTATCTACAAGTGCTGTTCTCTTCCTGCAGCACAGCGCAGAAATTGAACCCCAACGCCCTCAATGCACATGACGCATAGCTCAGATACATCGACACGCTCTTCTCGTCTCGCTCTTCTATTGGGCGACCCCAGTGGCATCGGCCCGGAAATCGTTGCCCGCGTCCTGGCGGAAGGTCATACCGAAGGAAAAACTACAGCCAGCTCCGACAGTGTAAACATTGTCGTCATCGGCGACCCCTGGCTCCTGGAGTGGGGTGCGCAGTGCGCCGGTCTCTCTCTCGACCTGCCGCGCTACAATTCGCCTGAGGACCTGCCGGCCTCGGCCGCAGGCCCACTGCTCCTGACCGGTCCAACCTTCTCTCCGGACGAGCACACACCGGGCCGGATGAGCCCGGGCGCCGGCAGCTACGTCCTGCAGACGCTCGACTATGCTGCCGAACTCGCCCGCGCCGGCCTTATCGACGGAATCTCCTACGCCTCGTTGAACAAGCAGGCCATGCACGCCGCCGGCAGCCGCCACGAGGACGAACTGCGCTACTTCGCCGACCGCCTCGGCGCCAGCGGCCACGTCGGCGAGGTCAACACGCTCGACGGACTCTGGACCTCGCGCGTAACCTCCCACATCCCCCTGCGGGCCGTTTACGAGCATGTCTCCGTCACCGAAATCCTGCCCGCCATTCGCCTGATCCACAACACCATCCGCCAGAGCGGTATCCCGAATCCCCGCCTCGCCGTCGCCGGTCTGAATCCCCATGCCGGTGAAGGAGGGCTATTCGGCAGCGAGGAAATCGATGTCATCAGTCCCGCCATCGACGCCGCCCAGGAAGAGGATATTGCCGCAACCGGCCCATATCCTCCCGACACAGTCTTTCTGCGCGCCAGTCGCGGCGAATTCGACGGCGTCGTAACCATGTACCACGACCAGGGCCAGATCGCCATGAAACTGCTCGGCTTCGAACGCGGCGTCACCGTTCACGGCGGCCTGTCCACACCCATTACAACCCCGGCCCACGGCACCGCTTTCGACATCGTCGGGCAGGGCGTCGCCAACCCGCAGGCTCTCAAGCAAGCGCTGAAGCTGTGCTCGCAGATGCTCAACCAAGGGCAGCGGCTGCAACCCGCCTGAGCAGAGGAAAACATGACAAAAAGTACGCTCGCGATCCATGGTGGTGACCCCGTGCGCGCCCGGCAGTGGCCGAGCTGGCCGCAGTGGGACGACACCGAGCGCGCCGGCCTTCTGGCCGTGCTCGAACGCGGCGAATGGGGCGGCTACGACGCAGCCGTGGCCGAATTTGAGAGCGCCTTTGCCGCCCGTCATGCCGCCCGCTTCTGCGTCACAACCGTCAATGGCACGACCACCTTAGAAACGGCACTGCGCGCCTTGGACATCGGCCCCGGCGACGAAGTGATCGTGCCTCCCTACACTTTCTTCGCAACCGCAGCGTCTGTTCGCACCGTCGGCGCCACGCCCGTCTTCGCCGACGTCGACCTGGAGACGTGGAATCTTTCTATCCCCGCAGTCGAAGCGGCCATCGGCGAAAGCACCAAAGCAGTAATTCCGGTCCACTTCGGCGGCCTGCCTGTAGATTTTGACAGCCTCCTGCCGCTGGCGCGGCGGCACGATCTCTTCGTTATCGAAGACGCCGCACACGCCCATGGCAGCAGTTGGAACGGCCAGCCCGTCGGCGCGCTGGGGATTGCCGGCTCTTTCAGCTTTCAGGCGAGCAAAAACCTGACCGCCGGCGAAGGCGGCGCGCTCCTGACCAACGATGCCGAGCTGGCCGAGCGCATGTGGAGTATCGCCAACTGCGGACGCAGCCCCGACGGCCACGGCTACGAACATCCCAATCTCGGCACCAACCTGCGCCTGAGCGGCTGGCAGGCTGCCGTCCTCTCTGCCGGTCTGAACCGCCTCGATGACCAGTTAGCCCGCCGCATGAGCAATGCCCGCCGGCTGCGCGGCTTTCTTGAGGAAATCGATGGGCTGACACCGCAGCGCTGGGATCCACGCGCCGACGCCCACTCCCATCATCTCTTTCTCATCCGCTACGATGCCGAGCGTTTCGGCGGCCTGCCCCGCCAGGATTTCATCGCCGCACTGCGTGCCGAAAACATCACTGTCGGCCCGCTCTATGCCTACCCCCTTTACCACCAGCCCCCGCTGGTCGAACCATTCAGCCGCCTGACGCCCTGCCCCAACAGCGAACTCCTCTGTCAGCAGACCATTTCCATCAGCCAGAACGTCCTCCTCGCCGATACCGAAGAGATGGAGGATATCGCCCACGCCATCCTCAAAGTTCGCGAGAACATCGCCGCACTCGCATAATCAATCCTCACCGCGCAGATGAATCCGACGCACCCATAAAAATTTCGCGAGCCTGAGTGAGTCCAGTGAAGGTGGTCCTCACTATCCCCTATCCCTGCAGGACGCCTACGGGCGCAGACGCCCTCCGGCGGCTCCGGCCCGCTAAGGCGGGCCTGCGCACCCTTCGCCGCTAAGGCGGCTCAGGGCTGTCGTCGGCAAACCCCCGCCGCCGCCAGGGGCTACGCCCTTTTATGGCGGTCGGGCCTACGGCCCTCCCTTGTGCAGGGGCTGCGCCCCCGCAACGCCCCCCTCCAAAACCGCGCCGCAGCCATCCGCCATCGTCGTTGCTAGCCCGCTGCGTCCACAACAGACGTAACCCATCAGCCTGAATGGCAGCATGGACAAGGAGTCTAAGTGCCCCTTCGTGGAAGCAAAAGGTGTACTTAGTGGTCCTTCGTGGATCAAAAAGAGGTGTTCTTAGTGGTCTTTCGCGGCCCTTCGTGGACTGAAGGGTGTTGCCATTGCCGTTCTTCGCGGCCCTTAGTGGCCCTTCGCGGCCCTTAGTGGACAAACGATGTTGCCGTTGCCGTTCTTCGCGGCCCTTAGTGGCCCTTCGCGGCCCTTCGTGGACAAAAGGTGTTGCCGTTGCCGTTCTTCGTGTTCCTTAGTGGCCCTTCGTGGACAAAAGGATGTTGCCGTTGCCGTTTTCCGAATCCCTTCGTGGATGCGCCACATTCAGATTCTGCAAATCTCAGTCCAGACAATCGTCAACGACCCCCAAAGATTGGTACCGCCTAATGTCTGTTGACGTCACTGCCGAGCCTTCTGACCCTGGCCAGCAATGCCACCAGCGTCCCATCTTCGCCAAAATGCCCCGGCTTGAGCACAACTAGCATTGGACGCCCGTTGATGACAGCGCTGCACAACGGCATCCCCGGCAGCAACTCCTGCTCAACCGAGAGCCGCCCTACGTCCAGGCGCTTGAGGATCCGAATAGCCGTATCACCCCCAACCAGTAGCAGAAGATCGACCGGCCGCCGCGCCAGCGCAGCCACACCTACGCGGCCCAGATGATCTGCCCGCCGTCGCGCCTCCTCGCCTTCCAGAACTGCTCCGGGTTCGGGCCGGGGCTGCTGCAACAGCCAGATCGGTTGAGCCGGGTCGAAAGCGGCTGTCTCCCCTATGCCGGTCTTCGGCAGCACGACCATCCGGCTAACTGCTGGATGATGAGCTTCATCATCGCTGCGGAGCAGACAGTCGATCTGGCGGTGGGCGACGTCGCTGCCGCTGCCCGCGACCAACAGTACCGACTGCCCTGCCGCCTGCAGGCGCCCCGTCGCCAGGGCAGGAGACCCATTCTCTACGCCCATGTGTCGCACCAATGCACCCACCAATCCGGCGCTCCCGCACAGCAGCGCTTCCGGCAGCACCTCCTGCTGCGCCTGCAATACCCTGTCCAGGTCGTCGTCCGTCAGCGCGTCGACCGCGAAAACGATTGGGCCCTCCGCTGTGCAGTTTTCCCACGCTCGCATTGCCTGTCTCATGTTCGCCGCCAACTCTCCGCCGCGCACCTGTTCCAGGGACAGCGTCGCCACAGTATGACGACTCTGCTCGCGCAGCAGAGAGGGCAGATGGACGGCTGATGATTCAAGCGCCGGCGCCGTAAGAATCCCGTTGCACAAGCCGCGATTCTGGGCCGGAAAGGCTGGGCAGACGATCGCGGCCGGCGGACGCACCAAATCCAGCAGGGCGTCAAGTTCGCTGCCGACGTTGCCGCGTAGGGTCGAGTCAATCTTCTTGTACCATCGTCCGTCCAATGCCGGCAGCGACGCGGCTGTATCACGCGCCTGCCGCGCCGCTGCCTCCGCTGGCAAATGACGTGAGTCCGAGGTAAAGGCCAGCGCCCCCAGAGGCAGAGGCTGTTTGGGTATGCCTAGGAAGATCGTTGCCGGCAGCCCGAACCGCCGGCACTGGGCTGCCGTATCCGCGGCGCCGGTCAGGTCGTCCGCAAGAATTTTCAGGTATCTCATGGCGTAAGATGCTGCTATACTTAAAGTGCCGCCTGCGTTCAAGAAGTAGAGCGGCAGCGCATAGTCACTCTCAAGCATAATCTCGCTTGCCCAGGCGCGCAAGCGGCCCGCAATGACTCGCCTATGACGCAAATCAATCTTTTCGAACAAGATACACCGCTTCAATTCGAGCGGATACTCATATATCCCTACCCCGACCTGCGGCGCCTGTGGGTGCGCATCTGGTTGCCCGCCCGCTTGGAAGATGACGCGCCCAACGTCGAGCTGACTGTCTACAACCCCGACGGTACCGAAAACAACAGTCTCTTCCTCCTGGCCCAGACCGACACTCACCTCAACAACACCCTGCACCTGAAAGATCCCGTCATCCCCGACGAAACCTACCGGGTGGAAGCAATGCTGACTGTCGGCTTGAGCAAGGATGCACCGCAGATAGACCATCAAACTTTCGACCTGACCTTGACCTTTCGCGACCCGGAGGCCGGCGAACAGGGATTCGGCATCAACTGCGACATATAACGCCTGTTTGCTGTGCTAGGTACACAACCTACGTTAGCTGCGTTTCCTGAAATTAACGCGTTGGCTGCTGAGAACTACAGCAAGGCTACTGGTCACATGGATTCATCAACCGCCATCTCCCGATTCCACGATCTCCTCTCCCAACCCGGCCTTGCCAACGACAGCTGGGATCTCCTCACCGCGCGCATGGCCGAGCGCCGCATGGTCTTCGGAGAGCGCCCACTTTGCACCGTCTTGCGCCCACTCATGTATACGCCAGCCGAGTGGCGCTATCTGGCCGACCGCACAGAGCTGATCCTCCGCCTCTTCGACCGTCTCGCCCGCCTCATGCTGGACGATGCCGACCTGCGGGCTCAGGTCCACACCACCCCGGAAGAAGAGCATCTCCTGCATATCGATCACGGATACCATTCAACCGTCCCCACCGCCCGTCTGGACAGCTTCTACGCCCGCAACCAGGATGGCAGCCGTAGCCTCGGCTTTGTCGAATTTAACGGCGAAAGCCCGGCCTCGATGGCCTATTCCGACGTATTGGGCGACCTGTTCTTGGAATTGCCGGTGATGCAAGAGTTCGGCCGTCGCTACTCAGTGCGTGCCCTGCCCAGTAAAAAACCGGCTCTTGAAGAGTTCCTGCGCGTCTACTACCTGTGGCGGGGCAATCGCAGCAAACTGCCCGATATCGCAATCGTCGACTGGCATGACGTGCCCACCGCCAGCGAATTTGAACTATTCGTCGAGTATTTCGCAGAGAATGGGATCACGGCGGTCGTCTGCGATCCTGACGACATGGAGTTTCGGAACGGGCAGCTATTCGCCGCTGGCACGCCTGTCGATTTCGTCTACAAGCGCGTTCTGGTCAGCGAGCTGCTGCTTCGGTACGGCCTGGATCATCCGATTATCGACGCCTTGCAGGCCCGCGCGGCCTGCCTGGTAAACCCTTTCAGCTGCAAGTTGCTCCACAAAAAGGCCAGCCTGGCCGTTGCCAGCGACGAGCGCAACGCCCACCTTCTGACCGCAACCGAACAGCAGGCGGTGCGCGACCACATTCCCTGGACGCGCACAGTGGAGGCGCGTACCACCCTCGATCCGGCCGGCAGTCCCATCGACCTCCTGCCCTGGGCCAGCGCCAACCGGGAGGGGCTGGTCCTCAAACCCAACGACGAATACGGCGGCAAAGGCGTGCTTATCGGCTGGGAGACGGAGCAGAGCCCATGGGACACCGCCCTGGCCGACGCCGTTAATGAACCTACGGTCGTTCAGGAACGGGTCCAGATAGCCTACGAAGAGTTCCCGGCCTTGACCGCCGACGGCGCCGTCACGATCGACCAACGCCTGGTGGATTCCGACCCTTTCCTGTTTCGCGGCCAGCGCGTACACGGCTGCCTGTGCCGCCTTAGCAGCGAGACTCTCCTCAACGTGACCGCCGGCGGCGGCTCGATCGTGCCGGTGTTCGTAGTCGAGGAAAAGAGCGCATAACCGACCCCGGGCCGCCGGACGTCTGTGCAGAATCTTCAATACAATCAGGGCAATCAAGACCCGCGAGGACGCGGAAGAAAAGAGTGAACTATGGCCGGTTACAGCCAACCGTCATTCAATATCAGCATCGAAGAGGAGTATCAGTTCATCGACCCGGATAGCCGTGAGTTGCGCGGGTTTGCCACCGCCCAGGGGCTTACGCTCGCGGACACCCAGGGCCGGCGAGACAGAAAGAAGCAGAGTGAAGGCAATGAACAGTTCAAGCCTCGTGACAGCGGGCTGTCCGAAACGTTCGCCTCTGCAGCGGGCACTCCGGTCTGCCATGACATAAAGCAGGCTCGCCGCGAACTGCTGCGCGTCCGCCGTTCAATGCAAGAACTGGCCGCGTCGCACGGCCTCAAGCTGATGGCCGCCGGCGCCCACCCTTTCAGCTTTTGGGAAAGCGTTCAGGAGGAGTCCCCCCGCTATCGCGCCCTGATCGAGGATTCACAGTTCATTGCCCGCCGGCTGCTCGCCTTCGGCATGAATGTCCGCGTCGGCATCGACGAACGCAATCTGGCCATCGACGTGATGAACGCCATGCGCTACCTGCTGCCCCATATCCTCTGCCTTGCCAACTCCTCCCCTTTCTGGCAGGGCCTCGATACCGGGTTGGCCAGCTATCGCTCCGTCCTGCTCGACGCCCTGCCCCGCACCGGCATTCCCAACGCCTTCCGCAGCCACAACGACTACCTGGGCTACGTCGATACCCTGATGCGTACCAACAGCATCCCCGATCCCGAAGCGATCTGGTGGGACATCCGCCCCCATACCCAACAGCAAGACCCTCTGCGCACGCGCCTCGATTCCGGACGGGACGTTCAGTCCGACGATGAGGCAGCTGACCAACGTGCGGGGCCGCAGGACAACATGACCCAGCCGCAGGCGGATAACGAGGAAATGAACCACCCCGCGCTGGAGATTCGGGTCTGCGACGCCCTTCCAGACATTGACGACGCCTTGGCTGTTGCCGCGCTGATACAGGCCACCGTCGCCTGGCTGGTGGATCTGCGCCATCGTAACATGTCCTTCCGCCTCTACGACCGCACGCTTATCGCCGAAAATAAATGGCGCGCCGTGCGCTACGGTCTTCAAGGAAACTTGCTCGATTTCGGCATCGAACAGGAGGTCCCTATCCGCAATCTGTTGCACGAACTGCTCGAACGGGTCGAACCGGTTCTGGACCAGCTCAACTGCCGGGCGGAGATCGAACACATCCACACTATCATGGCGCGTGGGGCCAGCGCCGACCAACAGCGCCATGTCTGGCAGCAGACCGACGAAGACGGCAAAGCGGTTGTCGATTTCCTCGTTTCGCAGACGGAGCAGAGCTTATGATTTCACGTCCCAAACTGACGCTCGGCATTGAAGAAGAGTATCAAGTCGTCGATCCGGAGAGCGGTCAACTGCAGTCGTTCATCACCCAGTTCATCGAAGACGGCCAGATGGTAATCGTCGAACGGGAGATCAAAGCGGAGTTGCACCAATCGATGGTGGAACTGGGCACCCCCGTCTGCGCCACGCCTGCCGAGGCCAAAGAGGAGCTCCTGCGGCAGCGGGCCTTTATCAGCCGTCTCGCCCAGGAGAAAGGGTTGGCCATCGCAGCCGCCGCCACCCACCCCATGAGCCGCTGGTCGGAACAGGAGGTGACACCGTTTCCACGCTATCAGGGAGTACTGGAGGAGATGCAGCTGCTGGCCCAGCGTCTGCTAATCTTCGGAATGCATATCCATGTCGGTCTGGACGATCCCGATTTCGCCATCGACACAATGAACGTCCTCCGCTACATGTTGCCCCATCTCCTCGCCCTCAGCGCCAGCAGCCCCTTCTGGCAAGGACAGCGTACCGGGCTCAAAAGCTACCGCGCCGTCGTCTTCGAGGACTTCCCCCGCAGCGGCATTCCCGACGTATTCCCCAACCGCGCCGCCTATGAGGGGTTGATCGGAACCCTGGCCAATACCGGCTGCATCCCCGATCCCAGCAAGATCTGGTGGGACGTGCGCCCCCATCACATCTACCCAACCCTGGAGTTTCGCATCTGTGACCTATGCACGCGCGTAGACGAGGCAATCGCCATCACCGCGCTCTGCCAGGCCCTGGTACTTTGGCACTGGAAGCTCCGCCAGCGCAACGTCACCTTCCGCGTCTACAGTAAGGAGCTGATCGACGAGAACAAGCGGCGCGCCGCCCGCTTCGGCCTGGACGGCAGAATGATCGACTTCGGCAAGCAAGCCGAGCTGCCCGCCCGTGACCTGGTGCGAGAAATGCTGGAACTGGTCGGCGAAGAGATTGCTGAATTGGGCAGCGAAAAAGAAATCGCCCCAATCGAGCAGATTCTCGCCAACGGCACCAGCGCCGACCGCCAACTGCGCGTCTACGACGAACATGGCGGTGACGTCAAAGCAGTCGTGGATCATCTCGCTGCCGAGACGATTGAGGGACTCTAGGGCCGCGGAACTGTTTTGCTGGGAGAAGGATAGCGGGAGACGATCGAACGCTATTTGAGAATCCGCCAAGCATGCTGTATGCCGTTCATTTGGACCTCAGCACCAATCTGAAGTGGCTATCTGTGGCAGGAAGAAAAAATGAACTGGCAAGAGGCCACTGCGAAGCCCGAACTGCAGGAACTGCCTTTTAGAATCGAACTGACGGAGACGGGGCAGATCCTGATGACGCCTGTCAGAGTGTTGCACGCTGCCTTTCAGGGAGAGATCGAGATTCTCCTGCGCACCCTGAAACAAGGCGGCCTGGCTTTTCCTCAGTGCGCCATAGCCACGCGCAAAGGCACGAAGGTGACCGACGTCGCCTGGGTTTCCTATGAACGTTTCGCTCGCATTCGCGACGAGACCGAGGCGCCGATTGCCCCCGAGCTCTGCGTGGAGATCCTCTCTGCCAGCAACACGGCCGAGGAGATGAGAGTGAAGGCGTTGCTATTCTTTGAAAAAGAAGCGCAGGAGTTTTGGCTTTGCACCGAAGAAGGTGAAATGAGCTTTTACAATAAAACAGGCAAACTAGCGCAGTCGTTTCTAGTTCCAGATTTTCCCGCAACGGTCGAATTCTGAGTTGACAGCAGAACCAGATTACATTTCAAAGAGGAAGCAGCTCTGCAGTCCTGTTCACCAAGACTTCCTTGGAACCGTACCGCCCAAAACAGCACTGCCGCGAACCACCCCTTTCTCAATCCACCCACAACTTCACAATCTCATCTGCATCAAATCGCGGCAGCGGCACCCGCCGCCCATCGCGCACGCCATACACCCCCTCCCCCGCCGGCAGCACGCGCCCGACAACCTGCCCCTGTCTCCCCATCTCTCGCCACAGGGCCAACAGCTCGGCCGTATCCTCCTCCGCGGCTGCCGCCAGCAGCCCCCCCGACGCGATCGTGCCCAGCGGATCTAGTCCGAACGCCGCGCACGCGGCAGCCGTCAGCTGTGTCACCGAAATTGCCTGTAACTCCACCTCCAGCCCGCACCCTGAAGCATCGGCCAACTCCCACAGGCCTGTCGCCACCCCGCCCTCTGTCGGGTCGTGCATCGCCGTCACCAGTTCCGATTCGGCCGCGGCCAAAGCCGGAGCCAGCACACTGATTCCCGGCTCGTAAAGATAGTTCGCCGCCTCGTCCAGATGCCTTTCCGACCAGCCCTGCGCCAGCAACGCCTCCCGCTTTTCGCGTGCAATGATCGAAGTGCCTTCGACCGCCGCGCTTCCCACCAGCAGGACCGCGTCCCCTGGCCGGCAGCCTCCCGTGCGCACGACCTTGCGCCGCGCAACCTCCCCCAGCAGCGTTCCTGCCACCACCACCTGATTCACCGCCGCCGTCACCTCCGTATGCCCGCCCGCCACCACAATATCCAGCGCCCTGCAGGCCGCGCCGAGCTGGTCGCAGATGCCGCCCACATCGGCCTCCGTTGTCCCCTCAGGCAGCAAAACCGTCGGCAGATAAAAGCGCGGCCGCGCCCCGCACACCGCCAAATCATTGGCGCAGACATTTACCGCGTAGAAGCCGATCTCATCCGTGGCAAAAGTAATCGGATCGCTCTTGGCCGCAAGCAGAATATCCGTGCAGTCCAGCTGGGACGAAATCCTATGCCGACGGCTGGAGGCAGGTCCCTCCGCCGCAACCGCGCCAAATTCAATGATGGCCGCATCCTCGCCCACCCCCGGCCCCAGAAAGAGTTGCGGGTCTTCGATTGGCAAAGTAGAGATAAGCTGCGCCAGCAAATCTGCCGGCAGTTTTCCGGTCGGTAGAATCGTAGCGGGTCGTGGCATTTCGATCTCCTGCTCAATTTTATCAATTTTGGCCGTCGCCGGCTCGAATCAAGCTCTGCTGCCAGTCAAGCAATCTGCCCATCGCAGTAACCGCAACCTGGCGTTATCAGCCAAGCGCCAACAGCATTTCCGATGGCTTGCCGCCGCACGAAAAATGATCGACTAGGAGCCGCCCAGCCATCCTATCGACAGCGGCCCCACTTGTCCAACAACTGTCCCGCCACTACCAGCCGCGTCCCAGACAGTCGCGATTTTCGAGAGCCGGTCAATCCTATGCTATCATTGCCTGACGTGAGCAAGGGGCTTGGCACAAGCGAATTGCTTTCTCAATTGCAGCCCACCCCTCCATCGGGACCCGCTCTGGACTTACAGTTCAGACAGACATCGCAACCAGATGTTACAACCACAGAACTACCCGCGGTTCATCGGGAAGGCCCTCCTCCTGGAACCCGACCCATTCGTAGAAATGGTCGACGACGACAACCCTTGGATAGAGGGACTCTTTTTGTGTGCCTGTATCGGTATTCTCGTCGCCGTCGCCCAACTCGTCGGCAGCCTCCTCCTTACCGCCTCGCTGCCGCCCTCCGATGCTCTCCTGAACATGTTTCTGCGTACTCTGCGGCAGGGTACCATCAACGGCGAAACGCTGCTCGAGTTTGAACGCACCCTGCGCAACGTCTGGCCTCTCCTGCTGGCGTACAGCGGTTACGACAGCGTCCTGTTCCGCCTCCTGACACTGGCAACTACGCCCCTCGGCCTGATTGGTCAGTGGCTCCTCTTTGGCCTCTCTAGCCATCTGCTTGCCCGCGCCGCCGGCGGCCAGGGTTCAATGGGCCAGACCATGGGCGCGGTCGCCCTCAGCAACGCCCCTCGCCTGCTTTACCTGTTCACCTTCATTCCTTTCGTCTCAGTCGCCTCGGTCCTGATCCATGTTTGGGGCGTCCTGATCGCCTATCGCGGGCTGGAAGTGGCCCACGAACTGCCTCCCGGTCGGGCGGCCCTGGTGTCCGTCGGCTCTTGGCTCCTGCTACTCCTCGTCAGCAGCATCGCCGCCATAGCATTCGGTGTCCTCTTCATCATCGCTGGGGGCAGTCTGTGAACTTGCACAACTGGCTTCCCACGCCCCAAAAAATGAGCGACGCCGTCCAGTTGCGCGCCACAGGTTTCACCGACACCACCATGCGCCAGTCCCTTGGCATGGTTTTCCTCCTCGGACTGCTGGCCGGCTTTCTCCCGTTTCTGGTCAATTGGGAGCAAGCCACTTCAGTCGGTAGCGCCCTTCCTCTGGCGCGCCTGGGAGCGCAGGCATCCCTTCTGCAAGAAGCTCCGCTTGACTATGCATCCGCTTTCTTCGATCTCGTCCACCTAAGCGAGCTCTTCCATCTGATCGCCGGCCTCCAGCAGCCCTTGCCCGGCTGGCTGGCCGCCTTTCTCAGCGCGCTTGGTGAATGGATAAATTGGCCGCTGCGCTGGCTCGCCGTCTGGATCGTCTACGGCGCGCTCGTAATGGCCTGCAACAAAGCCTTCGGCGCAACCAGCAGACTGCAGCCCTTCTTCGCCGCCACCGGTTTTGCGGCCGCGCCTCTACTCCTTATCGGCCTCTCGCCCATCCCCTGCCTGGGCCGTGTCAGCAGCGTGGCCGGCATTATCTGGGCCTTCATCGTCTATGCCAGGGCCAATGAGGAAGTTACAAGCTTGCCTCGCACACGATCGCTGGCCGCCGTCCTGTTGCCTTTGCTGTTCATCCTTATTCTCGCTCTCTTGGCATTTGCCTTGCTCGTCCTACTGGTATTCCTGTTCGTCGCCAGCTCTTGAAGTCTACGCCTCTGGAAACGCGTGAAATTCAGTTCACAGCAGTCAGTCGCCAGATCCTGCCCCGCATCGGGGCAGGTACCAAAATCAATAGCCGGAAACTCACGAGAGGAGTCGTCATGTACCCCAAAAGTGAAATTCTTTTTCCTCATCGGGCCATCCGACCACTAGGACTGGAACGAGGCGCGGACTGGCAGGAGTTGGTCGATCAGGTAGCAAGTCAGCGCGATGGAAACGAGGACACACTTGCCTTCTCTCTCATGATGATTCGTCTGTGTGACTGCCTCAACTGCGACCAGAGCAGCTACAAGGCCTCCCTTGGTTGTGTCACTTGCGCGCAACGCGTCGTTGGCGCCCAAAAGGGTTCCGATTTGAAGCTGCGCCAAACGTTTGAGCAGACGCGCCAGGAGATCAGACAGCAGTTGTTCACCAAGCCAAGTTAACAAGCCGCACACTACCTGAATGCGCGGGAGCGGCGCCCGCTCGTATACAGGGCCCCCTGCGCCAGAAATCATAAAGGCGCGAGTCGGACAACCCGCGCCCCTTCGCCTCTCTATTCTATTTCTTGCAACCGTCGTAACTACTCAGCCAATGCCACCCCTGACTCAGGCGTGGCAAGTGTTTCACTCACTCCTCTATACTTTCTCTTAGCATATGGGCGGTCGGGCCTTCGGCCCTCCCTTGTGCAGGGGCTCCGCCCCCGCAACGCCCCCGCCCAAAACCATCCCTCACCCACCGTTCGGCGTCATTCCAGCTGTGCGGCCCGTCCACAGTGGCGACCGACAGCAAATATACGATGAGAGAGCCTGAACGGCAGCGGGGATCAAGGGCTGGTCATGACAGGCACTGCATACGGCTTAGTAGTTACCAACCGTCTGCTTTCTCCAGACTGGCCGCAGGACGACTTTCCGGCAATCCCCAAAAACGCCGCACGCATTCCCAACTGTTCGCGCAGCTTCTTCCGCTCATATTACTTTCAGAACCTCCTGGGCCAACACTGACCCTTCCGCCAGCAGCGTCGCCACAGCCTCGTGCGATGGCGCTTCAGCATAGATTCGCAACACCGGTTCCGTGCCGCTGGGTCTGATCAGAAGCCAACTGTTATTGGTCAGGATGAACTTCACGCCGTCTCTGTGGTTCACTTGGGCCACTCTCGAACCGGTCAGCGCAATCGGCGGATTCGCGATCAAACCCTCTACCAGCTCCGCCTTGGCGAACGGTTTTACCTCCCTGTCGTCGCGGCCATAGCAGAACTTGCCCATGTAAGGCCGCCCCATCAGTTCGTCAATGAGCGTGCCCAATGGCTTGCGCCGTTTAGCCACCATCTCCGTCAGCAATAGTCCCATCAGCAACCCATCCCCTTCGGGAATGTGGCCGAGTATGCTGATGCCGCCGCTCTCTTCTCCACCTAGAAGGACCGGCTCCTGCAGCATCAGATCGCTGATGTAATGAAAACCGACCGGTGTCTCGTGTACATGCAACCCATAGTGCGCGGCCAGGCGATTTAACATCTGCGTAGTGCTGACCGTCTTGGCGATGCTCCCCCGCAGCGACCGCTCTTGGATCAGATAATCAACCAGCAGAGCCATAATCTGATGTGGATCGATAAAGCGACCGTCCGGGTCGACCGCGCCGATGCGGTCGGCGTCCCCATCGGTGGCAAGCCCCAAATGATATTTGCCGGTCGCCATCTCCGCCACCAACGGCTGCAGATGCTTGGCGATCGGTTCCGGGTGGATGCCGTTGAAGCCGGGATTCATCTCGTTGCGCAGTTCGGTCACCTGGCACTCGGCGCCCTCCAGCAGCCGCCGCAGATAAATCCGCCCCGCCCCATACATGGCATCTACCGCAACCGAGAGCCCGGACAGTTCAATCGCGTCGAAATCGACGAGCTTTCGCATCTGGGAACGAAAAGCCGGCAGCGGGTTGAAGCGCTCGATAATGCCGGCTCTTAGCGCGTGCTCATATGCCAACATCCTCGGCTGCTCCCCCCGTTGTTCGCGCAGATTAATGCGCCGCTCCACCTCCTTGTGCGTCGCCGCGCTGGCCGAACCGCCGTATGACGCCTTCAGTTTGATTCCGTTATATCGCGGTGGATTATGGCTGGCTGTAATCATCACGCCGCCGTCAGCCCACTTGTCGACGACCGCATAGGATATCATCGGCGTCGGTGCATCGGCCTGACTCAGCCAAACACGGATCCCGTTGCCGGCCAATACCTCCGCCACCGCAACCGCGTAACGGTCACTCAAAAAACGCGTGTCAAATCCCACAACCATCGACGGCTGCAAACGAGGCAAGCCCTTGAACTGGTCGTTCGTGACATCAGCGATCGCCTGCGCGACCTTGCGCACATTCTCGAAAGTAAAATCTTCACTAATGACGGCCCGCCAGCCATCCGTCCCAAATTTTATCGCCAACTCTCGTCCTCCGCGGCACTGTAAAAAGAGCGGGAACTCTCTATCGCTCCTTGATTCTCGGTTCTCATTGTTCGAAGTACCTGGCACGCATCTGCTTCAGGAATTCGATGCTCTTCCGCATCTCTTCCATTCCGTCCATGCCGTCTTCGATACTGACCCATCCATCGAACCCCCTGTCCCGCAGGATCGAAAAAATAGCGCCATAATCGTTACTGCCTTGTCCGGTAATTCCGTGTTGAAGTTTGTCAGGATATCCGATCAGGCCGTTGGGCAGAAGCACGTCATCCAGCGTCGCTCCATCGACCAGAAAGCGGTCGCTGGCGTGCATCGTCACCACCCGATCCGCCACCTGGCGCAGTAGTTCAACCGGATCATCCCCCGCAACCAGCGCATTGGATGGGTCGAACTGCACACCGAAATGCCTCTGTTCCGGGATGGCATCTAACAACTCTACGAAGATCTTCGCCCTCTGCGCAAACTCCGGGTACTGCCAATAGCCGTCCTTATAATGATTTTCAAGCCCCAGGACAACGTCTTTCTCCCTGGCAACCTCGATACACTCCTCAATACATTCCACCACCCACTCCAGACCCTGTTCGTCCGATACACCTGGCCGCCGTTGCCCGGAAAGCACCCGGCAGACCGCACCAGGCCCGCCAAGACGCCGCGTGATACCGATCATGCGCGCTTCCCGTTCCACTGCCTGCTGGCGCCCCGCCGGGTCGGGGTCGGTGAAGTCGGGCGAGCAGCACAGCATCGGCATGGCAAATCCTGCCCCCTCGATGGCCTCCCCGATCGAATCTATATAGTCGTCCTCCAGGCTCCAGAAAAAGCCCTCGTACATCTCTAACCCCTCGGCGCCAAGCGCACGCGCCTGCTCGATCCAGTCGAAGACCGACATCGTGCGGTGAAGCGAAATATCGTCCAGATAACATTTGGGAAACGCGGCGATTTTCATAGGGCTCGAAGTGTGTTTGACTCTCTATTCAGTCAATCACACAGTTCACTTTTCCAACAAGTACATTCTCTGATATAGCGCCTATCACACTTGTCCGATTTATCTACGGATTCAAAATGATCTTTACAAGGTCTGTCTCACCGGCGGCCAGGCTGCGGAAAATTTCCGGCCCATCCTCCAGAGGGGCGATCTTCTCTACGAGGGGATCTACATTCAGGCGGCCCGACGACAGCGCTTCTATCGCCGCTGCAAAATCAATCTCGTCGAAACCATATGAGCCCCGCACGCTCATCTCCCGCGTGACGATGCTCTGCATGTCCACCTCGATCATCGGCGCATTGTTGCCGATCCACGTAATACTGCCGCCATTGCGGGTGGCTTCAACCGACAGCTGTGCCGTCGGGGTGATGCCCACCGCCTCGAAGGCCGCATCGACACCGCCGCCCGTCATCTCCCGGATCGCCGCCGCCGCGTCTGTCTCGTCCACGTTGATGACCGCGTCCGCGCCCAACTCCTCGGCCAACTCCAACCGGTGTACAGACCGGTCGACGACAATCACCGTTCCCGCGCCCTTCAAGCGGGCCGCCAGCATCGCCAGCAGCCCAATCGGCCCGGCGCCAATGACTGCCACCTTCTGCATCGGGTTGATAGGTGTGATTCGGGCGGCGTGCAGAGTGACCGCCATCGGTTCGCACAGCGCCGCCCGCTGCCAACTGAGCCCCGCAGGTTTGCGAAATAACTGCGCCTCCCGCACTGCAACTCGTTGCGCGTATGCTCCATGCTCGTTCATTCCTGTCAGCCGCCGGTGAGGAGACAGGTTGATCGGATAAGGGTCCCCTCCTGCCGCAACCGAAAAGAGGGGCATGACGACAACACCGTCACCGACCGCGTAGCCTTCCACGTCCCGCCCCAATTCGCTTATTGTGCCCGCGAACTCGTGCCCCATCACAATGCCGGGCGTACGGCGACCGCTATTCCCCGTGAACCCGTGAACGTCCGAGCCGCAAATGCCCACCGCTTGTACATCCACCACCACCTTGCCCGCGGTCGGCGCCGGCTCCTCTAGCTCCTCCACAGGCATCTTCCACGGGCCGCGATACATCAATGCTTTCATATAGGCCTATCCTCTGCAAATGCCGGCGGGTCAATGCCGCTACCTGTTGGTCCCTTTTCTACGAATAAGTCGCCTATACAGCTTACCAGCAATTCGACCAACCAGCGCCGTCCTGTCAAGAAGCTATTTATACCACCATGACAGCGCCCGCCCATCGACCCATCGGCGCTTTGCACCGCGTAGGCCGACCGAAGGCGGGCCCTCGAACTGCTTTGCTGGGCTGCTGAACAGTCGCACATGAACTTCGACCTTCAACAGCACCGGTTAAGATCTGTTTTGACCTTCGCATCTTGGCACGCCATCCCCATTTTGTCAATGCTGATGTAAGGCCGCCTACGTGCCTTGTCCGGCTTCTGGCGGTAACTGGACCGAACCCGGTGACTCTCTACTTGTCAACCCGTGTCCTCATTCCGATGCAGCAACACATTTATCCATTGGGCCCGCAGCGGGTATGATAGTTAAGTCCGTCTGAACCGCTAAAGAGTCGGTTCACATGGCCGAAATCTAGCGCCTCGGTTGAAAAGGGTAACAACTTGGAAAGTACCCCTATCGCAATCCTCCGTCGGATTGGCTCTCGTAGAAAGAACGAATCAGAAATCAACTCGGTTCCTGCCCAAGGGCGCGGTTTGCCTTCGGAGCAGGCGTGGCTGATTCTCTACGCGTTGATGATACCGTCGACGATCATGCCTCTCAGCTCTTCCATGAGCCGCGTCGCCCTGCCCGTCCTGCGCGACACCTTCGCCATGAGCGCCGACGTGGTCGCCTGGACATCCAGCGCATTTACATTGCCCTATATGATTCTGATGCCCGTCTACGGCCGCTTGAGCGACGGAGTGGGCCGCCGACGTCTCATTCTGGCCGGCATCGCAATCTTTTCCGTCGGCTCGGCAATGGCCTTCTTCGCTACCAATCTGACTTGGCTGATGATAGGGCGGGCCGTGCAGGGGTTCGGCATCGCCGGCATCATGCCTCTGGGCATGGCCTTTATCGCCACCATCTTCCGCAGAGAAGAAAGAGGTAAGGCGCTGGGCACCTGGGGTTCAATCGGACCGCTGACCGCAGCCATCGGCCCATTCTTCGCCGGGTTTCTGGTCGATGCCTGGGGATGGCGGGCCGCATTCGGACCGGCCCTTCTGCTGGGCATCCTGGGCCTTTTCGCGGTAAAGCTGTGGGTTCCCGCCGGCCTCAGCGACGTGCGGCCGCGGTTCTTACGCAGCTTCGACTGGGCAGGTGTACTATTGCTGGCCGGCACTCTGACCATGGGTCTTTTCTATCTCTCCAGCCGGCCCATCACCGGTGTGGAGCCCCTGCGGGACTGGCGGCTGCTGGGCGCGCTGTTGCTCTGTTTCGGTGCCTTCCTTGCTTGGGAAAGACGTCGCCAGGATCCATTCGTTTCACTGAAACTGTTCAACTACCGAAACTTTCGTTTCGCTTCCTTGTGCGCCTCCATGCGTATGTTCGTGATGGGTGGAGCCAGCTTTCTGTTACCCCTCTATCTCGTAGATATCCACAACCTCAGCCCTGGATACCTGGGCCTGATCCTCACGATCAACCCCGGCGCGATGACCGTAATGGTGCGTTTCGGCGGCCTGGCAGCCGACCGCTGGGGCAGCCGCTGGCCCGTGCTCGTCGGTCTGAGCGGGCAGGCGCTTGCCGTCTTCCTCTTCTCACAAATCCCGGCCTCAATCCATATAAGCGTTGTCGTCGCTTTGTTGGCCCTCCAGGGGCTCAGCGTTGGCACCATGCTCGCTGCCCTCCATCAGGCCGCCATGTCGGAAACCGACGATGAGGAAATGGGTACGGCCGCCGGCGTGTATAGTATGATTCGCTTTGTGGGCGTCGCCATCGGCACCGCGCTGGCCGGAGTTCTGTTGCACAGCGGCCTGGAGCGCGGCCTGCCCGACATTGAGGCATATCAGCAGGTCTTTCTGTTCATTGCCCTCGCCGGCCTCCTTGGTATCACCACCAGCCTGGGTTTACACAGCCGCAAGCAAGTAATGGGTGGTCAATGACCCACGACAACACAAGGAACCTGCGCCTGTCAGTCGATTACTTCAGTGCAAGATAGCCCGTTTACTGACAATTCACAGCCTCGAACACCCGGCTCCCGTCAGGAGAAAACCATGTACCCTAACCTTAGCCCCGGCGCTTTGGGCATCAACGTCCCTTTCAGTGAATCCGTCCAACTGGCCCACCGTTTCGGCTATGGCGGTCTGGATGTGTCGATCGCCGAACTCCAGCAGATTGCTGCCAGCCAAGGCGCCGACGCAATCGGCGAACAGATGGCCCCCGCCGGCCTCAACTTCGGCGTCTGGAGTATGCCCGTCCCCTACCGCGCAGACCAAGAGAGCTGGCAGCGCGGACTGGCCCAACTGCCAGCCCAAGCCGCCCTGGCCAAATCCATCGGCGCCGACCGGACATCCACCTATATCGCCAATGCCGATGACGAACGCCCCTGGGACGAGAACTACGAATTTCACATCGTTCGCTTGCGTCCCATCGCCGAAATCCTGGCGGACAACGGCATCCGTTTCGGTCTCGAATGGGTCGGCCCTAAGACCTTGCGCGATGAAAAGAAATACTCCTTCATCCACACCTTGGACGGTGCCTTGCAACTGGCCGCCGACCTGGAAGCAGGAGGTACCGGCCTTCTCGTAGATATTTTTCACCTCTTCACCAGCCACACCGAAGTTTCAGCCGTGCGAAACCTGACCAACGCCCAGGTAGTCAATGTCCACGTAAACGATGCCATCGCCGGTCGCAGCGCAGACCAGCAGATCGACAACGAACGCACGCTGCCGGCAGAGACCGGCCTCACCGACATCGCCGGCTTTCTACAAGCCCTCGACGCCATCGGCTACGATGGCCCTGTCACGGTTGAGCCGTTCAGCCAGCGCATCCGTGCCCTCTCGCCCGCCGAAGCCGCCCAGGCCACAGCCGAGTCACTGCAAAGATCCTGGCAGCTTGCCGGCCTCTAGTCACCGGTGGTCGGTGAACTGTCGCCTGCCAAAGGTGACTGCACTGGGCACTGTCAACCCAATCCCCCGGAGGTTGAAATGCTTGCCAAAGTTCAGAGCTGTGCCATTGTCGGCCTTGACGCCGAACGAATCGAAGTCGAAGTCGATATCACCAACGGCCTTGAGCGGCTGACCGTCGTCGGCCTGCCCAGCGCCGCCGTCCGCGAAAGCGGCGAACGCGTTCGTTCCGCCATCGCCAACAGCGGCTTTCACTTTCCCCACCATCGTCTGACCGTCAACCTGGCCCCCGCCGACCTGCGCAAAGAGGGCCCCGCATACGATCTCCCCATCGCCCTCGGCATCATGGCCGCCACCCGCCAGGTGCTGGCCGAACTGGACGACGCCTTGATCGTCGGCGAACTGGGCCTGGATGGCTCCGTGCGCCCTGTAAACGGCGCGCTGTCGATGGCGGCTATGGCCCAAAAGGCCGGTTATCGGCGCCTGTTCGTGCCCCAGCCCAACGCCCCTGAAGCCGCGCTTGTCGAAGGCATCGACGTATTCCCGGTCGGGCATCTCACCGACATCGTCGCCCATTTGTCCGGTCAGAAGGAGATGTCTCCCCATAGCCCCGCCGCATTCAGCGCCGGCGAGGAGGTTGTCTACGCCGTCGATTTTCAAGACATCCGCGGCCAGGAGCACGCAAAACGCGCCTTTGAAATCGCCTGTGCCGGCAGCCACAATGTACGCTTGGTAGGCCCGCCCGGCAGCGGCAAAACTCTCATGGCGCGCGCCCTGCCCTCGATCCTGCCCGCCGCCACTCTGCCCGAATCGCTCGAAATCACCCGCATCTATTCGGTCGCTGGCGAACTGAATGGTTCCGGTCCGCTGATCCGCGCCCGCCCCTTCCGCGCCCCCCACCATACCATCAGCCATGCCGGACTCGTTGGTGGCGGCAGCATTCCCCGCCCCGGCGAGATCAGCCTCGCCCACCGCGGCGTCCTCTTCCTCGACGAACTGCCGGAATTCGGCAGCAAGAGTCTGGAAAGCCTGCGCCAGCCCCTGGAGGACAAAGTCGTAACCATCAGCCGCGCCTCCGGCACTCTCTCCTTCCCCGCCAATTTCATGTTTGTCGCCGCCATGAACCCCTGCCCATGCGGCTTCTACGGCGACGAACGCAAGCCGTGCACCTGCTCCATGAACGTAGTTCAGCGCTACCAGGGCCGCATCAGCGGTCCGCTGCTGGACCGCATCGACCTTCATGTCGAGGTCGCTCGCGTGCCCTTCCAGAAGCTGACCGGCCTTGACCAGGGCGAGCCGTCCGCTCACCTCCGTCGCCGGGTGGAACAGGCGCGCGCCCGTCAACAGTCCCGTTTCGCCCAACAGGACAAGGGGCATATCGTCGTCAACGGCGATATGGGTCCGGCCGAAGTCCAGCGCTACTGTCAACTCAAAGAGGCGGGTAAAAATCTGATGCAGGCTGCGGTGCGCCAAATGGATCTGAGCGCCCGCGGCTATCACCGCGTCCTCAAATTGGCACGCACCATTGCCGACCTTGCCGGCGAAGAGGAAATCGACACGCCCCACTTGGCCGAGGCCTTGCAGTATCGGCCCCGCTTTATGGCGTAGCTGCGCCGCTCTCTATCCAGGACCTGTTCCTGACCTGAACTCACATGCGCTGCCGGGCCTGTGCAGCACCAGAATGTGAAATTGCTTCCATCTTCGCGCATCTCTTCCACAGAATTCACCTGGCGTTTCTGAAGCGCATCATCCAAGTACGCCGCCTTCGGTCCTACCCGGCCCCAAAAAGCGGATTTGACGCCGCCCGCATGGTTGTGGTATACAAAACGTAGTCCAATCGTAGAAGTTGCGTATTCTACGCGTTGATCCCTCCCGGATCAGTTGGCCGTCGTTCGTCCCTCGTCTGGGAAGTTCGGACACCAAACCGGTGCCCCAATGACGTGGTTGTCGAATCCCCCTCCACCGGGATTCGTCGTTGATTCGCCTGTCTTGAAGCCAATTACCCGTCTCCATTAGCCGCGATAGCGCACTCCGCTAGAGCGCCCACTAACGACGTGTTTGGTTTCATACAACACCAAGGAGAGTTGAAACTATGACGATCACAAGGAAGTCTGTTGGACTTACCGTATTTCTCATCCTGCTGCTCGGGCTGCTCGCAGCCTGCGCCGCGCCGGCCGCCACCGAGTCGGCTGAAATGGAAGAGGCGGATATGCAGGAGGAGACCGCGGCCGAACCTACTGAGCCGTGGTACGATGAGGCAGACGTAGACAGCGACCATATTCATGTCTGCACCGACTCACCGCCCAAGTATGGCGGCGAGGTCGTCGTGGCCGGCGGTGCCGGCGCAATGACGGGCGGCAACTGGTTCATTTTCGCCGCCCGCGATGACTACCTCTTCAGCCAGTTGATCGACCGCGACACAGATGCTGTCACCATACATCCTGACCTCGCGACAAGCTGGGAAGTCTCCGCAGACGGCCTCACCTATACATTCCACCTGCGCGATGATGTCCGCTTCCACGATGGTGAGCCCCTGACCGCAGAGGATGTCAAATTCTCGTTGCAGATGTTCTTCCACCCTGACACCGGCGCTTCCCATGGCCGCACATCGGGTCTGGATCAGTTGGTCGGCGCCGCCGAATTCGAAAGTGGTGAAGCCGACAACATTGCCGGCATCAAGGCGCTCGACGACTTTACCGTCGAGTTGAACCTGGTGGCGCCGCGCAGCAGCGTCCTCAGCAATATGGCCGCCTTCAACATCTGGCCGAAACATCTGCTCGAGGACACCCCCTTCATCGACCTCGGCGAAACCGAATATGCCGTCCGCAATCCGGTCGGTTCCGGACCCTTCACCATGGGTGATTTCGAGCCCGATCAGTTTTACATCCTCAAAGCCAACGAAGACTACTACGCCGGCCGGCCCTACCTCGACCAAATCATCTTCCGTATTGGTCTGTCTGGCGCTACCGCCTTCGCTGCCCTCGAGAACGGTGAGATTCAAATGGCCGGCCGCGTCACCGCAGTCGAATACGAGCGCTATAAGGACGACCCCAATATCGTTCTCCTTGGCGGCCGCCTCGGTGGCGGTATGACAGTCTGGGCCAACCACAACCGGCCCCTCTGGCAGGACGCCCGCGTGCGGCAGGCCCTCCTGTATGCACTCGATCGCGAAGCCATGGCCGAAGCCTATTACGGCGAGTTGGCTGATGTACTGCATCTGCGGCTTACCAATCCCGAATTCGTCAGCCCCAACATCACAAAGTACGATTACGACCCCGACAAGGCACGTTCTTTGCTCGAAGAGGCCGGCTGGGATACTGAACAAGAGGTGAGTTTCGTCACCTACTACCAGGATGACCAGAACAAGCGCATCCATGCCGCCATGCAGCAGTATTGGAACGATGTCGGCATCAAGGTTGACCTTGTATATCTGGATGGTCCCGCCTGGGTCGCACGCGTCTACGACAACGATGATTTTGATATGTCTTACGGATGCTGCGGCTGGTTCAACCCGGATCAGTTGCGCCTTTCCCTCGGCTGCGACCGCAGTTGGCCGTCAGGCCGCAACGTAGGCCACTACTGTAACGAAGAGTTCGACCAGTTGGCCGAATCCGCCATGTCTGAACCCGATCCGGAGAAGCGCAAAGAGATGCTGTACAGGGCGACCGAGATCATTACAGCTGAGGCGGGTGAGATCCCCGTGTTCTGGCCGACACGATTCTCGGCCTTCAGCGCCGACGTTTGCAACAACATCAATCGCCAGCTGGACGAACCTTTTGCCGAGCGCTACCCGGCGAACTGGTACCTGGCCGGAGAGTAACCAACATCGAGAATAGAGTGAAGAGGAGTGAGGCTCCGGAGAATTCCTCCCGTTCCTCACTCCTCTCCGCTCACTCCATGGCCTTCCGTTAAATCGGAACATCCTCCGTCGTATTGTCAAGATGCTACCTGTCCAGGGATTTGAACGGATGTGGCGCAACCTGTAAATGTGGTGTAGATTCTCTAGTCAAACTGTAGCGGCTGTGTTTCAAAGGCATCGATCCCTCCCGGATCATTCTGTTCTCGCCTCGACGGTACTCAAGGCGGTGAGACATCCCATCCACCGCCATCCGTTCTTGTTACGCCGAATCGGGCTGCGGTCGTCGCTGGTTCGTGACGCACGCAAGCACTTTCCTGAAGTCAACTGCCTATCTTTGTCGCCGCGATAGCAACTATCGCTAAAGCGCCTAATGCGGACGTGTTTGGATTCACGCACCTGGCTCGCGCCCACACGATTGGGCGCATCGCAGCAATGACAAGGGGGGATGGAACGATGTCGACAACACGGAAGTACATTGGATTCGCAGTTTTCCTGATCCTGTTGGTCTGGATGGTCGCAGCCTGCGTCGCACCCGTCGCGTCAGAACCGGCAGAAATGCAGGACGAGAGTGCAGAGGAGACGATGGCTGAGCCAGCCGAGCCTTGGTACGATGAGGCAGACCTGGATAGCGACCATATTAATATCTGCACCGATTCACCGCCCAAGTACGGCGGCGAGGTGGTGGTGGCCGGCGGCGCTGGCGCCATGACGGGCAGCAACTGGTTCATCTTCAGCGCCCGCGATGACTATCTCTTCAGCCAGTTGATCGACCGCGATACTGACGCCGTATCCGTCCATCCTGACGTGGCCACAAGCTGGGAAGTCTCCGCAGACGGACTCACTTATACCTTTAACCTGCGCGATGACGTGCGCTTCCACGACGGTGAGCCGCTGACCGCTGAAGACGTAAAGTTCTCGCTGCAAATGTTCTTCCATCCCGATACCGGCGCCTCCCACGGCCGTACCTCCGGCCTGGATCAATTGGTCGGCGCCGCCGAATTTGAAGCCGGCGAAGCCGATGAAATCTCAGGCATCAAAGTGCTCGACGACTTCACTCTCGAGTTGAACCTTGGCGCGCCGCGCGGCAGCGTCCTCAGCAATATGGCCGCCTTCAACATCTGGCCGAAGCATCTGCTCGAAGGCATCGCCTTCGCCGACCTGGGCGAGACCGAATACGCCGTTCGCAATCCGGTTGGTTCCGGCCCCTTCACGATGGGTGACTTCGAGCCGGATCAGTTCTACATCCTCGAGGCCAACGAGGACTACTACGCTGGCCGGCCCTACCTTGACCAAATCATCTTCCGTATTGGTCTGACCGGCACAACCGCCTACGCCGCGCTCGAGAACGGTGAAATCCACATGGCCGGACGCGTGACCGCAGTGGAATATGAACGCTACAAGGATGACCCCAGTATCGTCCTGCTTGGCGATAAGATCGCCGGAGGTCTGACAGTCTTTCCTAACCAGAACAGACCGCTATGGCAGGACGTGCGTATACGGCAGGCGCTCCTGTATTCGCTTGACCGCGAAGCGATGGCCGAAGCCTACTACGGCGATCTGGCTGAAGTGCTCCACCTGAGGCTAACCAATCCCGACTTCGTTAGCCCCAATATTGCCACCTACGAATTCGACCCCGACAAGGCCCGCGCCCTGTTGGATGAAGCCGGCTGGGATCCCGAGTTGGAGGTGGACTTCGTCACCTACTACCAGGATGATCAGAGCAAGCGAATCCACGCCGCCATGCAGCAGTATTGGAACGATGTCGGTATAAAGGTGGACCTCATCTACTTGGATGGTCCCGCTTGGGTCGATCGCGTCTTGGAGAACGACGATTTTCACCTGGCCTATGCCTGCTGTGGCTGGTTCAACCCTGATCAGTTGCGGCTCTCACTGGGCTGTGATCGCGGCTGGCCGGCTGGCCGCAACGCAGGCCACTACTGTAACGAAGAGTTTGACCAGTTGTCCGAAGCCGCCATGTCCGAACCCGATCCGCAAGAACGGAAGCAGATGCTGCACCGGGCCACAGAGATTATCACCGAAGAAGCGGGCGAAATTCCCGTCTTCTGGCCGAGACGGTACTCCGCCTTCAGCGCCGACGTTTGCAACAACATCTATCGCCAGTTGGACGAACCGTTTGCCGAGCGCTACCCGGTGAACTGGTACCTGGCCGGAGAATAAATACCGCGAGGACTGAGAAATAAAGAGTGAGAAGTGAGAGTTTTTTTCACTTCTCACTCCTCACTACTGGGTCTGCCCATGAATCGCTACATCCTTCGCCGCATCGTCCAGATGCTGCCCGTGCTTTTTGGCATTACCATCATCACCTTTTCCTTCACCGAACTTGCCCCGGGCGACGCTGTGGCAGCCATGATCCTCATGAACCCGGAAACGGGTGTCGGAGGAGATGAAGGCTCTAACGCAGAAGCGTTGCGCAAAAAGTACGGGTTGGACCGACCAGCGTACATTCGCTATTTCAGTTGGATGGGCGGCCTTGTCCAGGGCAATCTGGGCGTGCGCATTCGCAGCAAAATCCCCGTCGCTGATGAGGTTGCGCGGCGTCTGCCCGCAACCTTGCGCCTTATGGCCGCAGCCATGGCGATTTCCGTTATTCTCGGTATCCCCCTGGGCATCTTCTCAGCGTTGAATCAGTACACTACGCCCGACTATGTGCTCACTTTCCTGACTTTCATCGCCATCTCCATTCCAGGCTTTTTTGCAGCCATTGGCGTCATCTACCTGTTCTCATTGAAATTGGGTTGGCTGCCGACTAGTGGCTATTCCACCATCGGCAGAGATTTCGGCTTCTGGGGGAACATGCTGGATCGCCTTCGTTATCTGGCCCTGCCGGCGGCCGTGCTGGGCCTGGAGACAACTGCCGGGATTATGCGCTACACCCGTTCCAGCGTGCTCGAGGTTGTTCGGCTCGACTATATCACCGTCGCCCGCAGCAAAGGGTTGAGCGAAAAAGTAGTGATTCTTCGCCATACCCTGCGCAACGCCCTCCTGCCCGTGATCACCATCATCGGTCTGCGCCTTCCCGGCCTTTTCGGCGGCGCAATCATCATCGAGACCATTTTCAACTGGCCCGGAATGGGCATTCTCTATCTGGACGGGGTTGCCACCCGCGACTATCCCCTCATCATGGGTATGACTCTGGTCTCCGCTTTTGTCATAGTCTTTAGCAACCTCATTACAGATTTAACCTACGGGAGTATCGACCCTCGCATCCGCTATGAATAATAAACCTTCCATTTTCGCCGCTGGCGAACCCGCCTGCCGGACTTCTGGCCGCGGCCAAATATTGACTGCAAGACGCAAACAGTGCCATGAGCGTTGAAGGCAAGGCTGAAGGACTCCAGGAGCTATCCGACTCACTCGATTCGGCTGATGGCGGAGCAGGCGCGCAGCGTCTGCGGGCTTGGCGTCGATTTCGTCGTCACAAGCTGGCTCTGGTCAGCGCTGTCCTGATGATTCTGTTGATTTTTGTGGCCTTCCCGCTGGCGTCGGTCGTGGCCCCCATCCATCCTCACCGTATCGAAATCAGAGAAATCGGCTTGGCTCCTGGTGAAGAAGGCCATCTGTTGGGCACCGATCTCACCGGGCGCGACGTCTGGAGCCGCGTGATCTATGGCGGTCGCGTCTCGATGTCGGTGGGTATCGTCGCCGTAGCCCTCTTTGTCACCATCGGCACAATTCTGGGCAGCGTAGCCGGGTACTACGGCGGCCGCGTTGATGCCCTGATCATGCGGATAACCGACACCTTCATGGCCTTTCCCACCCTCATTATCCTGATCACGATCGTATCTTTCATTGGTCCTGGCATCTTTAACTCTATGCTCGCGATCGGTCTGATCGGCTGGACAGGCGTAGCCCGTCTTGTGCGTAGCCTGATTCTTTCCATTCGTGAAACCGACTATGTCATGGCCGCCCAGGCCGTAGGCGTCGAGCAGAGATGGATCATTATTCGTCACATCCTGCCAAATGTCGTGGCGCCGATCACCGTTGCCGCCAGCTTTGGCATCGCCGGCGCCATCCTCACCGAGGCCGGCCTCAGTTTCCTTGGCCTCGGCGTGCAGGTACCGACCCCCAGCTGGGGCAATATGCTCAACGAGGCCCAGAATATCCAGATTATCGAAAACATGCCCTGGTTCTGGGTCCCGCCCGGCCTGATGATCACCATCTGCGTGCTTGCCATCAACTTCATCGGCGACGGCCTGCGGGATGCTCTCGACCCGCGCATGACCCTGGACTGACACGCCGGTCTCCCCTTAGGCTACTGGCGCGAGGTCCTTCACTGACCACGAAACACTGGCCACTGTAGTTCGGAGGAAAAGATGATTTTGACGCCGGAGCAGAAAGCAACTTTTTGGCGAGATGGCTTCTTGCCCTACCCCACTTTGCTCGACGCAGAGGAAGTAGCGCAACTACAACAGTTGACAGAGGATATCGCTTACGGCCGTGTCGAAATCGCCGCCGACATCAAGGGGATTCCCGTCCTGGAGAAAGAAGCGACGGTGGCACGCGGCGAAGTGCAGGCCGCCAGCCCGCTGGACGAATTGCGTAAAATCAACTTCCCCGCCTCCATCCACGAGGGCTTTCTCGCCATCGCAAAAAAGCCAAAAGTCGTCGACCTGATCGCCGAACTGTTTGATGAGCCTGATATCAAATTGCTTGGGGATCAGATCTTTATGAAACCGCCCGGTCATGGCTCCGTCAAGGAGTACCATCAGGATTCGGCGTCGTGGCCCTTCCTCATTCCCCAGAACCAAATCACCTGCTGGATCCCACTCGACGATGCCACCCTCGAAAACGGCTGCATCCGCTGCATCCCCGGCAGCCAGACATTCGGCCTGCTCCAGGTGAAGCATCTACCGCAGTTATTGACCGAAGAGATGAAGGCGCGGGAGGTGCCTGTTCCCGTTCCAGCCGGCGGCTGCCTCCTCTTCCATAGCCTCAACCTGCACCATTCCAGCGCCAATACGTCCGCGCAGCGACGACGCGCCTGGGCCCTGCACTACATGATGGCCAAAACAAGAGACCTTAGTACATCCGAAGAGGTCCATGTTGACTACATCTCGGTGCGGGGCAACTCCTACGCAGGGTATGTTTGATCGAACAGCCTACTGTGTCGCGCGTTGCCCACACCTTCCTTGTTCTCTTCGGCCTCATCGCATTGGCCGCAAGCTTGTGGGCCGTCTCCAACTATGTCACTTCGCTCGTCAGCGTCAGTAGTCTGGAGTTGGAGATAACCGATGTGCGCCCCAGCGAATCTGACAGCGCCCAGCTCGTCGTGCAGTTCAGGCTGCACAACCGATCGGAGTTGCCTATCCGTATCAACAGCTACTTCTTTGACCTGCACCTGAACGGAACCCGCATCGGCGGCAGCTACAGCACCTGGCGCGACGACGAACCCGAATTGGACCGTTCCCTCTATGCCCGCGCTTCCACCATTGAAAGCACGCTCGCTCCCCACGGGAGCCTTGACATGGAATTCCCGCTGCACATTTTCGATCTCGATCGGATCATGGCCGCACACCAGGAGCATTCCTGGTCCGCAGAGGCTGGCTTCCGGCTGATTCATCCCCACGGCCACGATGAGCGCCTGGTGCGGCTGCGGGCTGCCCAACAATGAACCTGACTCTTCGACAATCCCTCGCCGTCATCGCCGCTGCCGCAATTCTGGCTTACATGGGACTTATCTCCCTTTCTCATCTGCGCGACTATGTCGCCTGGTCGGCCGATATGCTCGCGCTCAGCATCGTCGCCGCGCTGTGCGGGATGTTGCTGGCGCTGGCGGAAAGCAAAGCACTCCACTTGTATCTGATTGCCTCTGTTGTGAGCCCGCTGCTTTTCGGCGGCTTCTGGGCCTATGCGACCTGGGGAGTGTTGGGCAACAGTATCCCGTTTCTCGACCTACTGTTTTCCGACCTCGTCCTTCTCTATGTGGTCCAACGCAGTTTCTTGCTGGTCGCGCCCAGTCTCGTGTTTGGACTGTTGGGCGTACTCAGCGTACAGTTACTCTTACCCAAAATCTTGCGCCGCTGAAAGATTTCTCGTGACAGGCCGCCGCAATTCCTGATTGTCAGTTTCCGATGCCCCTACCCGCAGAAAAACAGCAGACCACTGGCCAATTTATTTACGAGGAGATCCATCATGAGTCTGACAGCCGAACAGAAACAGTTTTTTGACGACAATGGCTATCTGCCCTACGGCCGCGTGCTGTCGGACGAAGAGGTCCAGGCCCTCCGCCAGCGCAGCGAAGACATCGCCGCCGGACGTCTCACCCACGTGCCCTCCCGCTACATTCAGTTCGAAGCCGCTTTCAGTGACGGCAAGGAGACAACCGACCCGCGCATCGACATGATCCGCAAGATGGTCTACCTCTGCTACCATGATGACCTCTTCGAGGCCGCCGCCAAAAACCCGGCAATCGTCGACGTCATCGAGGTCCTGCTCGGCCCCGATATCAAGTTCTATGCCGATCAGCTCATGATGAAGCCCCGCTTCTACGGCACCGTGACCGACTGGCACCAGGACTCTGTCGCCTGGCCCATGTTCGCCCCCCAGAACCATGTCAGCTGCTGGGTCGCCCTCGACGACGCCACCGTCGACAACGGCTGCATGACCGTCATCCCTGGCAGCCACAAATGGGGGCCGATCGCACCCGACTACAAACCGCGTTTCCTGTCCTTGCCGCATCTGGCCGACCCCGTCCCGGTCGAATTGAAGGCCGGCCACTGCATGTTCCACCATGGCCTCAACTTCCATCGCACCGAAGCCAACACAACCCCCAACCGGCGCCGCGGCCTCGCCCTCCACTACATCGATGCCCAGACCAGCTACTTGGGCATCGTCGACGACGCCCACCGCGAACAGGTCGAAGGCACACCGCGCAAAGGCAACACACCTTTCATGCACATTCGCGGCAAGGAGTTTGCGGGGCGAGTATAACTGCGCCGCCAGTGGCCACTGGCCCGTAAATCAACGCATCTCTTACCCGATACCACATCCAGGAAAGGTTAACGATGTCCAATATCCTCCCCACCGCAACGCTCGGTCGTACCGGTCTGGAGGTCACCCGGCTTGGATTTGGCGCAGGGCATCGGCGGTCCATGGACGATGACGAAATGGAGTCCCAGCTCAACGCCGTCCTCGATTCCGGAATCAACTTCATCGACACCGCCAACGATTACGGCAACAGCGAGGAGATGATCGGCCGCTTCCTTCGTCACCGTCGCCATGAGTATGTCCTCGCCACCAAGTGCGGCTGCCATCCCGATGGCCATATCTGGACCAGGGAGAACCTGTTCCGCGGCCTGCACGAAAGCCTGGAACGCCTGCACGTCGATTACGTCGACCTGATGCAACTGCACAACCCTTCCGTGGCCGAATGTGAACAGGGCGACCTGGTCGAGGCGTTGCAAGATATGCGCACCCAGGGCAAAGTGCGCTGGATCGGGATGTCCACCACCCTGCCCCACCTGCCCACCTACCTCAGCTGGGATGTCTTCGACGCCTACCAGATCCCCTATTCCGCGCTGGAGCGCGACCACGAAAACTGGCTGACCACCACCGCGCAGGCCGGCGCCGGCACTATAATCCGCGGCGGCGTAGCCCTCGGCAAGCCGGGCGTCGGTCTCGGCACATCGGACCGCTGGCAGGCATATGCCGAGGCCGGGCTGGCCGAACTAAAGCAGGAGGGCGAGAGCGACACTTCATTCATCCTGCGTTATACGTTGTCGCATCCAGACGTCCACTCAACTATCGTCGGCACAACCAATCCCAAGCACCTCGCAGAAAATGCGCAAGCCGTACTGGCCGGCCCACTGTCCCCGGACGTGTACGCCGAGGCCAAACAACGACTTGATCGCGTCGGTTTGACACCGGCCTGACCGTACGATCCTGGCGGGCCAGGGCCAATGCCTGGCTGAGACTAGCACTTCTCCCAGCGACCCTGCTCAGACCGGAATAGCGCACGACTAAGTACGAAAAAGGGAGCAGCCATGACCTCTTCGCACTCTAGCTCCGTAATCGATATCGGCTCCCGTCGGGAACTGATGGTCGACGACTATCTCATCGCCGCCATGACCCGAGACGCTGAACTGCGCCTCCACCGCCCCGTGCCACAAGAAATCGCCCTCGAAACGGACGCGCCCTGGGAGGGCAACGCCTCCGGCTACGTAACCGTCTTCCAGGACGATGACCGCTATCTCATGTACTACCGCGGCTGGCACTTTACCATCGACTCCGGGTCCCTGGAATTTGCCCACCCCGAAGTCGTCTGCGTGGCCGAAAGTAGTGACGGCATCCACTGGAGCAAGCCGGACCTGGGCCTCGTCGAGTACGACGGGTCGCGCCACAACAACATCATCCTCGATGCCCGCGACGACAGCAGCCCGGCCATCAACTTCGCGCCGTTCAAGGACCCCAATCCAGACGCACCTGCCTCGCAGAGATACAAGGCGTTCGCCAACAACAGAGGATACAAAGGCCTTTTCGCGCTCAGCTCACCCGACGGCCTCCACTGGACGCAAATGCACGACGAACCGGTGATCACCGAGGGCTATTTCGATTCCCAGAACCTCGCCTTCTGGGACGCCGAGCGCGGCGAATATCGTGACTACCATCGCGATTTTCGCCACGGCCGCGACATCATGACCTGTGTCTCGCCCGATTTCCTCAACTGGAGCGAGCCGGTCTTCATCGATTACAGCCCTACCCGTATCGCCGAACTGTACACCAATCAGATCAAGCCCTACTACCGTGCCCCCCACCTATTTGTCGGCTTCCCCGCCCGTTACGTCGAACGTCCCTGGTCGCCTGCCATCGAGGACCTGCCCGAACAAGAGCATCGCCGCCTCCGCGCCGACACCCAGGAACGCCACGGCGCGGCCGTGACCGACGGTCTCTTCATGAGCAGTCGCGACGGTCTCGAATTCAATATCTGGCCCGAGGCATTCATCCGCCCGGGACTGCGCCCACAGGACAACTGGACCTACGGCGACAACTACCAGAACTGGGGACTCGTCACTACCGGCTCGCAGTTCGCCGGCGCGCCCGATGAGCTCTCGATGTACGTCAGCGAAGGCTACTGGCGCGGGCCGGGCGTAAGCCAGCGCCGCTACACCCTCCGCGTCGACGGCTTCGTT
The DNA here is from genome assembly GCA_963662575.1 of Caldilineaceae bacterium. Classification (GTDB taxonomy): domain Bacteria; phylum Chloroflexota; class Anaerolineae; order Caldilineales; family Caldilineaceae; genus Bin5. The sequence goes on along the minus strand of OY759723.1, from coordinate 211,230 downwards.
TCCCTTCATGCGCCCCCCAGCGGCGGCGCCATGATTACAAAACCCATCACTTTCAGTGGCAACAACCTGGAACTGAACTTCTCCGCCTCGGCCGCAGGCAGCGTACGCGTGGAGATGCTGCACGGACAGGTAGATAAAGCCATAGACGGTTTTGGCCTGGACGACTGTGTCGAGCTTCTGGGTGACGACTTGGACCGGACTGTGCGCTGGACACAAGGCGCCGATGTCAGCAATTTCAGCGGTGAAGTCGTGCGCCTGCGCTTCGTGCTGAAAGACGCCGACGTCTACTCCTTCCGCTTCGCGGAGTAGGGCGGGGACCGGCTGACGCTTGCCTACCTGACCTCAGTGCAATGCAGGAGTCATGGATGGAAATAAGACGATTTCGACCGTCCGATCTGGAAACCCTGAAGACCATCACCGCCATCTGCTTTGACGGTGTCTGCGTCGACCAGAATATCGAGCAGCTGTATGGGCTTGTCCACGGGCGAGATTGGCGTTGGCGCAAGAAGCGCCACATCGACGACGATGCCGAAATCAACGCTGTAGGCATCCTCGTCGCTGAACTGGATGGACAGATCGTCGGTTACGTCAGCACGCGCGTCGATCAGGGAGCCCGGATCGGCGGCATTCCCAACTTTGCCGTCCTGCCAGAATTCCAGCAGCGTGGCATCGGGCGCCGCCTCCTCGAAGAGGCCGTCGCCTACCTTGCTGCCCAGGGCATGACCTACGCCCGCATCGAGACTCTGGACCAGAACGACGTCGGCGCACACTTCTACCCAGACTTCGGCTTCCAGGAAGTGGCCCGCCAGATCCACTACATCATGCCCATCACCGCAGACGACCAATAGACGCCGTCCTACCTAATTCCTAGTACGCAACGCAGTCCCAGGAGCGCAAAAATGTCAAAAGCCAAAGTCAGAGTCGGCATCGTCGGCGCCGGGCCAATCGGCGGGCTGGGCCACAGACCATTTTCCCACGCGGCCGGCTACCGGCGCTGCGAGGACGCGGAGCTGGTCGCAATCGCCGATATCGACCCGCAGCGACTCCAGCAGTTCGGCGATGAATGGGAGATCGCGCCCGAACACCGCTATCCCACTGCCGTCGACATGTACCAAAAGGCCCACCTCGATATCGTAGATGTCACGACTAACACCCTCTACCATCACCATCCGGTCATCGAGGCAGCTGAAGCCGGCATCAAAGTGATCATGGTCGAGAAGCCGCTCGCCACCAGCGTGGCCTGGGGTCGCAAAATGGTAGCCGCCTGCGACCGCAGCGGCTCCCGTCTGATCACCGAGCACACGCGCCGCTTTCTCCCCCACTACCAGCGCCTCAAGCGCATGATCGACGAGGGCGCCGTCGGCCGCGTCAAAACCATCACCTACGAAGGCTGCCGGCCCCTCCTCACAAACGGCACCCACACCGTTGACTATGCCTTCTACTTCACGTCCGCGCAGCCGCAGCTCGTTTCCGGCTATCTCAACACGGAGACCGTGGCCGACCCTGGCGGCGCCGGCATGATCGCCTGCTCCGATGGTGTCGTCATCTTCATCGACTGCATCGCCGAGCGCAGTGAGCACCTGGGCTACACCACTATTGCCGGCACCGAAGGCCGCGTCCATTTCAGCGAGCGCCGCGGCCTCTGGGAATACGGCCCCCTTGTCGAGGCCGACGAAGGCTACGGAACACGCTACGAATTCCAGCCTATTCCCGACATGCCGACCGAGTTCAAGCTCGACGACTACTTCTATTCCGCCACTCGCGAAAGCATCGACTGTCTGCTTGAAGATCGGGAAAGCGTTTCGACAGGACGCGACGGCCTCAAAGTACTCGAAGCCATCACCGCCATCCACATCTCCCACAAGACAGGCACACAGGTGCGTCTCCCCCTCGCTCCCGGCCTGGACGAACTGGAAATCCGTTCCACTGGCGAGTAACCAGCGGTGGCCGACCAATTTCAAGTAGCTTCATAAAGCCACTGACCACCTACCACTGGAGTTCCGATGCCAGCAAACTATCGGGCCGGAATCATCGGCCACACCGGACGCGGCAACTACGGTCACGGTCTGGATACAGCCTATCAGGGGTTGCCCAATGTCGAAGTAGTCGCCGTTGCTGACCCGGACGCAGAGGGGCGCGCAGCCGCTGCCCAGCGCACCGGCGCCGCCCACAGCTTCGCCGACTATCACGAAATGCTGTCGCAAATGGAGTTGGACCTCGTCAACGTCTGTCCCCGTTGGGTTGACCAACACGCAGAAATGGTCATCGCCTGCGCCGAAGCCGGCGTCAGGGGCATATTCAGCGAAAAGCCCTTCGCCCGCACTCTCGCCGAAGCCGATGCCATGCTCGCCGCCTGCGAACGGCACAACACCAGGCTCGCTGTCGCCCATCGTCGCGCCAACCCCTACGAGCTGCATGCCAGGCAGCTCATTGACGACGGCCTCATCGGCGATGTCCAGATGATCCGCCGCCACGGCAAAGCAGACCGCCGCGCTGGCGCAATGGACCTAATCGTCCTCGGCACTCATCTCCTCGACGACATCCGTTTCTTCGCCGCTTCCGAAGTGCTCTGGGCCCACGCCCACGTCACTCAGGATGGCCGCGAGCTCACGCCTGCCGACATCCATGAAGGGGACGAAGGCGTCGGCCTGGTCGCCGGCAATGGGCTCGCCGCATACTTCGTTTTCCAGAACGGCGTCACCGCTCATCTCGACTCCTACCGCAGCGATGACACCGACTCCCGCGAACGGGTCAATTGGCTCGGCCTCGAGATCCACGGCTCCGCCGGCATCCTCTCGCTGCGCACCGCGCCGCTGGGCGAACTCTACCACTACCCCTACCGCCTCTGGCTCCCCGGTGACAGAGACGGCTCTTGGGAACGCATCACGCTTCCGCAATGGGATCTGAACGCAGACGGCCAGCCGCGCTCAGTTTCCGAGAAATTCCAGCTGAACAACCGCGTCTTCGTCGAAGAACTGATCAGCGCCATCGAAGAGGACCGCCAGGTAACCGCCGTGACCAATGGCCAGGATGCCCGCGCCGTCCTCGAAATGATCATGGCCATCCACGAGTCGCAACGCGTGCGCGGCCGCGTCGACTTCCCGCTCGAAAACCGCGCGAATCCCTACACACTCTGGCTTGAAGAAGCGGGGTGAGAACTACATTGACCAGTGACCAGTAGCCCAATGCCAGCACAAAACAACTGCCAACAGGCGTAAGCAAGCAGGGGGAGAAAATGTCCGCTACCAATCAATCCAGTGACAAGACATACCGGGCCGGCATCATCGGGCTGACCGGCATCGGCCAGTCGCCGCCGCGCTACGACCTGTGGGCGACGCGCCACCCGCAGCCGCACTCACACGCCGCCGCCTACGCCGCCCATCCCCGCGTCGAGGTGGTCGCCGTCTGTGAACTGGTGCCCGAGTTGTTGACCCTATATGACCAAAATTGGGGCGCAGCCGCGCACTATTCCGACTACCGCGCCATGCTGGCAAAGGAGAATCTCGATATCCTGAGCGTCGTCACCTCCGACCACCTCCATGATCAAATGGTCGTCGACGCCGCAGAGGCCGGCGTCCCCGCCATCTACTGCGAAAAGCCCTTGGCCACCACCCTCGCCGACGCCGACCGCATGTTGGCCGCGGTCGAGAAGAGTGGCGCAAAAATGTGCGTCAACCATGGCCGGCGCTGGGATCCCTTCTGGCGGCAGGCCCTGGCCATCATCGAAGACGGACGCATCGGCTCCCTCACCCGCATAAACGCCCATCTGGGCGGCGAGCGCGCCATGCTCTTCCGCAACGGCACCCACCTGGTCGACACCGTCTGCATGTACGCCGACGCGCCGCCCGACTGGCTGATCGGCAGTATGGAAGAGGGCTCTGAGGACCGCACCGAATATCTGGGCGACGGCGGCCACGACCCCAAGACCGATCCCGGCGCCTCCGCCTATCTCCACTTCACCAACGGCGTGCGCGCCCACATCGAAGTCTCGCAGAGGACCTTAGTCAATTTCGAACTGGATCTCCTCTGTACCAAGGGCCGCATTCGCATCAGCAACACCGAAGCCGTTGTCTACCTGACATCGCAGGAGCATCCGCACGAGGTCACCAGCCGCCAGATTGGCGGAACCGTCGACTACGGCAGCGGCATGGTCAATGCCGTCGACGAACTGATTCAGTTGATGGAAAATGGGGGCGAAAGTATTTCCAGTGGCCGGCGGGCACAGCACAGCCTGGAAATCATGATCGCGATCATGCGTTCCCAGGCCAAAGGCGTGGAAAAGATCCACTGGCCTCTGGCGCGGGACTAATTGGGCCCGTCCTCAGGGGAACTAGGTGTTCTTAGTGGCCCTTCGCGGCCCTTCGTGACCTTCGTGGATGAAAAAGGTGTTCTTCGCAGCCCTCCGTGGACAGGCCACACTCTGATCCTGCAAATCACACTTCAAACAATCATCAACGACCACTAACCACTGCCGTCCCCCACTTCCTCCGCAAACGCGCGCGCCTGCGCCACCATATCGACCTCAACCATCTGGTCCCAGGCCGACATCAGCCGCCGCGTAACCGGCCCAGGTTCGCCCGTACCAATCGCATGCCCGTTGAAGCGCGTCGCCGGCATAATCGTGAAGGGCGTGGAGGTGTAAAACGCCTCGTCCGCCGTCATCACGTCGTATGGCTCCAGATTGCACTCCCGGCACGGCAGCCCCAGACGCTCTGCCAACTCCAGAACCGACTGGCGCGTAACGCCCCGCAAAATATTGCGCGGCTCCGCCGTCAGTAGGCCGCCATCCTTCACCACGAAAAAGTTCGACCCCGTGCCCTCCGTCAGGAATCCGTCCTCGTCCGTCAGCAGGGCCCACGCCTGCGGATCGACCTTCTGGGCCTGTAAGTTGGCGATTTGGTAATAGATCCGGCTACGGTTCTTGATCTTGGGATCAATCAGCCGCGACGGCACCGAGCGCTGCGCTGGGACGACCGCATGCACGCCCCTCACATAGGCGTCCTTAAACGCGGCCAGATGCCACGTCAGCGGCCAGCAGTTTATCGTCACCGTCGGCTTCACGCCATCGGCGAAGACAGACTCGTAAAGCCCCATCGGCCCCCGCGAGACGTTATGCACGATCTGGAAATCCCTGCCGTCCGCGAAACAGGGCCGGTTCCTCTCGATCGTTTCCAGCGTCGCCGCCTCCATCCCATCCGGCGTCAACCCGCAATCGATCTCCAGCGTCCGCAGCCCCACATAGAGCCGCTCGATGTGCTCCCGCAGCCGAAACGGTTGCCCGTTAAACGTGCGCGTCGTCTCAAATATCACATCCCCATACATGAGCGCAGAATCGAAAATAGAGAAGCCCGCCTCACTCTCGGCTACAAACTTTCCGCTGACGTAAACTGTGCGTTGGCTAGTCATAGCCACTCTCCTCTGGCGTTGTTCACTGGCCGCCGGCCGTTGAGATAATCCTGTTGTGTGCTGAATGCATATGATTGTACACTTGACCCAGAACTTCTGTCTATCAGCGTAGCGCCAACTCGAAAAGGAAACTAGCGTGACAAAAGGACAACGCTTGGTTCTCACCCCTGCCGGCCAAATCGAAGTCGAAGAGTTCGAGGTTCCGGCTCCTTCTTCCAATCAACTGCTTGTGCGCACGCACCTCACCCAGGTCAGCGCCGGCTCAGAAATGAATGGCATCCGCCGCCGCCGCGCCGCCAGCCCCGCAGAGCAGGCCTCCTTTGCCCCTGCCGGCCTGGGCTACACCGCCATCGGCGTCGTCGAAGCCGTCGGCAGCGAGATCGACCAGGTCGCCGTCGGCGACCGCGTGCTGTGTAGCGGCAACCATTCCACCCACTGGCTTGTGACACCGGAGCTTGAAGCCAATGAGGTCGCCATTCCGCAGCAGTATCGCGTCGAAAAGCTGCCCGGAGACCTGACCGACGTCGAAGTCGCCTTCTGCGTCCTGGGCGATGTCGCGCTGCATGGCGTTCGGCGCGCCCAGATTCAGATAGGTGAATCGGTAGCCGTCCACGGGCTGGGCGTTGTCGGCTTGATGGCCCTTCAACTCTGCCGCCTCGTCGGCGCCCATCCCCTTATCGGCGTTGACATGGTCGAGGAGCGGCTGGATCTCGCCCGCCAACTCGGCGCCTCCCACTTGGTTGATGCCGGCAGCCAGGATGTGATAGCTGAAATCCATGCCCTCACCCAGTTGCCCTGGCGCTGGCGGGGCGCGCTGCCTAGCATGTTGCCCGGCAGAGGGGCCGAGGTGCAACTCCACTGCACCTCCTACATCGGCAACTACCCCACCATGATCAAAGCCGCTTCCGATCGCGGCCGCATCATCCTCGTCGGTGCAACGAGCGGCTCCGTCGCCATCGAATCCGACGAGCTCTTCCGCCGCGAAATCATCATGACCGGCTCCTACCAGACCGGCATGAGCGACACCCACCCCTACTGGCCCTGGACCCGCCAGCGCAACCAGCACGTGATCCTCGACCTCATCCGCCGCCGCGAACTGCAGATCGAACCGCTCGTCAGCCACGTCGCCCCCTACACCGACGCGCCCCAGCTGTTCGATCGCATGATGACCGGCCACGAAGGCTGGCTGAGCGTCTTCTTTACCTGGAACTGAAATTCCTGGGAGCCCTTCACTATCCTTTGCCATCAGCAACCGGCCACCGGCCGCGGAGGCAACCATGTTCGACTTTCCCCGCTCCTTCTTCACTTGGCAAACCTTCCCCTGGCAAGATGATCCCTACTACAAGTACGCCGGCGGATTCATCGGCAAGACAGGCGACGTGCGCCATGTGCGTTTCAACATTGAGTCCTATTGCACTATCTCTGACGCCAATGGCGGCACCTTGGCCGAACTATTCGTTGGCGCTCCCTGCCGCACCGAATATACCATCCCCCGCGACAATTTCTTCCAGCTTCCCAGCAGTGAATTTCGCATGGCCTTCAGCCGCACGCATCGGATCCCAATAGCCAAGCGTCCCAGCAGCGAAACCGAGCCCGTGACCGCGCAAGAGCTCAGCGCCTCCTTTCAGGACCATGACATCAGTCTTAAAGAGTTCCTGCATCCAATCGAGTTGCACGCCAGCGAGCCGTTGATCGAGGCCACCCTGGCCAATGCCCTGCTCAACGCCCGCTGCACCTACCGCGACCCACAAACCGGCCTGCACGTCACCGTCGAATATCCCGTCGATCTGATCAACGTAAATCGCGAGGATGCCTCCTTCCAAGTCTGCACCGGCCCCCTGATCCTGCCCGACATGGCCACCTGGAATGGCCGCGGCGTTGACCGCGTCTTCCTCGCCCAGGCCGCCTTCACCGCCTTCGACTACGTAGAGTTCATCCTGCGCCGAGAAGTGGCCGCGGCCCCTGAGGAACACGTCTGGCTCCACCAGGTAGAGGGCCGCGATCGACGGAAACTGCACGATCCCAACAACAAACCGCCGGGCTATCCACCCCCGCCTCCTCTGCCAACCGTCTACCACGAAGTGTGGGCGCTACCATCAACCAACACAATCCTTCGTGCCCCAAATCTCTGAACCAACGGCCAGCCCCCACCGCAGTTACTGACCACTAACCACTGCAGTTCCAATAGGTGACAACCATGAGCAACCCCGCCGCCACACATTCCCAGCCGATCGATATCGGCAATCGGCTCGAACCCTTAATCGACGACTTCCTGATCGCGGAACTGGGCGACCGACTTGAGTTGCGCCTCCATCCACCGGTCAAACGCGAGGTGGTCTTGCAGACCGACGCGCCCTGGGAGGGCAACGCCTGTCTCTACCGCACCGTCTTCCAGGACGAGGACGGGCTAATTCGCATGTACTACGGCGCCTGGCAATACGATATGGACGGCGGCCGGATGAACTACCCTCACCTCTACTATCTCTGTTATGCCGAAAGCAGCGACGGCAAGCGCTGGAACAAGCCGTCCCTCGGTCTGGTCCCGTTCGAGGGCAACCGCAACAACAACATCGTTCTCTCGCCCGAGAGCTTGGCTGGCATCGATCCCAGCGCCGGCGATACCGCCATATTCCGGGATGCCAACCCGGCCTGCCAGGAGGGGGCCGAGTACAAAGCGCTTGTTCCCGGCAAAACGCCGCGCGTGCTCTACGCCCTCCAATCGTCAGACGCCATCCACTTCTCGTTGATGCGGCGAGAGGACGAAGACATCCCGGAACCTGTCATAACCCAAGGCTACTTCGATTCCCTGAATCTGGCCTTCTGGGATGAATACCGGGGCGAGTACCGGGCCTACTTCCGTGACTTTGACGGCGGCGCGCCCCATGGCGTGCGCGGCATCAAAACCACGACCTCGTCCGATTTTCTGAACTGGTCCGAGCCAAAATGGCTCGACTACGGCGACAGCCCGGAGCAGGCGCTCTACACCAACCAGGTACGGCCTTACGCCCGCGCGCCCCACATCTTCTTCGGTTTCCCCATGCGCTACATCGATAGGGGCTGGGTAAGCCAGACCGACAACCTGCCCGGCCTGGAGCTGCGCCGCGCTCGCAGCGCAGCCCATCCCCGTTACGGCACCGTGGTCACAGACGGGCTCTTCATGTCCAGCCGCGACGGCGAAACTTTCAAGCGCTGGGGAGAGGCATACATCCGCCCCGGCCCCAATGTCGTCGACAGCTGGGTCTACAGCGACAACTGCATCGCCTGGGGAATGATCGAGACGGAGGCCGATTCGCCCGGCGCCCCGCCCGAACTCTCGCTCTACGTCATCGAAGGCTATTGGGCCGGCCGCAGCATGAACGTGCGCCGCTACACCACCCGCATCGACGGCTTCGTATCCCTGCATGCACCCTTGGCCGGCGGCGCCTGCCTCACCAAACCATTGATCTTCACTGGCCGGCATCTCGTCCTCAACTACGCCACTTCCGCCGCCGGCAGCCTGCGCATAGAGATTCAGGATCACGAGGGCAGTCCCGTGCCCGGCTACTCGCTCGACGAAAGTAATGAAATCTTCGGCGACTCGATAAGCCAGGTCGCGCACTGGTCGGGAGGCAGCGATCTCAGCGCACTATCAGGCCGCCCCGTCCGCCTCCGCTTCCTACTCAAAGACGCCGACCTCTACTCGATTCAGTTTCAGGAGTGACAAGCCGGCCTCTCTAACCGAGGTCGCTGACAATTGGAGAAGCCAGTTCAAAATCTGACAAAAAACAGAACGCCCGCGGTCAAAATGAGCCCGCTACTCGCCTGACTCTCGTTTGCTCCGACCATTTTCTGGGGCGACCATAAGAGGTGTTCTTCGTGTTCCTTCGTGGCCCTTCGTGGATGAAAAAAGGTGTTATTCGCATCAGGAGACCATCATGCACATTTCCGAACTGGACGTGACAAATCTGGAGCGAGGCCGCAAAGACGCCTGCTGGCTGGATATCTCCCCGCGTGTCGAAGGCGGCTCCTGGCAGCTTCCCCTGCTGACCATGACCGGATCCGAACCCGGACCCACTCTCGTCGTCTTCGCCGGCATCCACGGCGACGAATACGAGGGCGTCGAAGCCATTCCCCGCATCGCCGAGCAGGTTGACCCGTCCCATCTGTCCGGCACACTGCTTATGGTCCCCGTCTGCAACATGGCCGCCTACGCCACCGCCACCCGCAACAGCCCCATCGACGGACTAAACTTGGCGCGCGTCTTTCCCGGCTCCGAGACCGGCACCCTGACCCAGCGCATCGCCCACTGGCTCACCCACAAGTTCATCTCAGCAGCCGATTTCTTCATCGACCTGCACAGCTCCGGCGTCGTCGGTGACATCCCCACTCTGGCCGGCTATCTCCATAGCGACGAAGACGTAGGCCAGCGCTCTCTGGCCGGCGCGCGCGTCTTCGGCGCGCCCGTGCTGTGGGGGCATCCTCCTCCCGTGCCGCCCGGCCGCACCATCTCCACCGCCATCGACTTGGACGTGCCCTGCCTCTACACCGAAGCCGCCGGCGCCGGCCGCGCCCGCCCGCAGGACGTAGCGTGTTTCATGCAGGGCGTCCTCAACGTCATGCACCATCTGGACATGCTGGCAGGCGAGCCGGCCGCCGTCCCGCCGCCCCAGCACCTCGTGGGCGACGGCAACATGGATGAAGTCATGTCTGCCCCCTTCGCCGGCTACTTCCGTCCCCACGTCGAACTGCTGCAGGAAGTCCAATCCGGCCAGCTCGTCGGCGCCATCCACGACCCCCTCGGCTGCCTCCTCTCCGAACTGCACGCAGAAAAGGACGGCATCGTCATCATGCGCCGCGGCCTCCATCGCGTCCACAGCGGCGACGGCCTCATCCACCTCACCAACCGCGCCGAAGAATAGCAAAAAAAGTGGTTAGCAGCCGCTGCGGCCACTAACCACTAATCACTATCCACTACTGTTCCGTCGTTCGCCGTTTGCTAAAAACTGAAAACTGACTACTAAAAACTGAAGTTCGCTACCAGCCCAGCGCGTACCCATCGCGCCGCGGGTCCGCGCCCCCCATGAACCCGCCGCTTTCAGGATCGACCAAGATGCCCTGGCCGCCGCCTACTCCGGCATTCCAGGGTCCCAGCCGGTTGAGATGGTGGCCCATCTGCGTCAACTCGAGCAGGACATCCTCCCCAATCCGCGTTTCGACATCCACCACCGGCCCCGGCGTCGTCGCCTTGACCCGCGCCGCCTCGATCGCGGCCTGTATGTTCATGTCATGATCAATCACGTTCATAATCATTTGCGGTGTCGTCTGCAGAATGCCGTAGCTGCCCGGCGTCCCCATCAGGAAGCGCAGCCCCTGCTCATCCCACACCTGGACCGGCGACATGCACATTTCTGTTTTGAGGCCGGGCCCAACCACATTGGGGCTCTGCGGATCACTGTCCATCCAGTTAAGAAAATTGTTCAGCGCAATCCCCGTGCCCGGTATCACCACGGCCGACCCGAAACCTGCTCCCAGGCTCTGCGTCACCCCTACCGCGTTCCCGTCCGCGTCGATCGCGCTGAAGTGCGTCGTGCATTCACTGTGCATCCACTGACGCGGGTCCCCCGCCAGTACCTCGTCCTCCATCTTCACCGAGGTATAGCGCTCGCCGCCGGAGGGGCGCGCCCGCGCACCGATTTCGGCGCGGCGTTGCGACGCGTACTCCTTCGACAGCAACCCGGCCGTCGGCGGGTTGTCGATACCGGCATACTCTGCTCTGTCGGCCTGGGCCATCTTGGCCGCCTCGATAAAGCGATGCAGCGTCGCCGCACGGTTGTGGCCCAGCTCCGCTACGTCGAAGCCTTCCATAATGTTGAGCGTCTCCAGGTATTGGATCGCCTGGCATGGCGGCGGCGGCGCAAACACCCGGTAGCCCCGGTACGTTACCGAGACCGGTTCCTGCCACTCGACCGCGAAGTCCCTCAGATCCCTGTGAGTGATCAGCCCTCCGTTATCTTCCATGTAACGAACCAGCCTGTCTGCAATTTCGCCCCGGTAGAAGACGTCGGCACCGCCCTCGGCGATCGCGCGCATACTCTTCGCCAGGTCAGGCTGCGTCATTATTTCACCCGCAACCGGCGCACGGCCATGCGGGAGATAGGTCTCCGTGGTCGACGGATGGCGCAGCATCTCCGGCACATTGAAATCCGTGAACTCAGCGTTGTTCACCGTCAACGGAAAGCCCTGCTCCGCATATTCAATCGCCGGTTGAAACACCGCAGCCGCGTCCATTGAACCGAACCGCTCCAGCGCAGCCAGCCAGCCGCCGCAAGCCCCGGGAACCAGCGGCGATCGCGGCCCCCGCGCCCGGCTCTCCGCATCTCCCACCTCTTCAAAAGTGGCCGCGTAAGGCGAAAGGCCCATGTAGTCCAGAACTGTATGCTCCTGCTCACGCGCCGAGTAGATATGCATATACCCATCGCCGCCCAGGCCCGACATGTACGGTTCGACCACATTCAGCGCCGCGGCCACCGCTACAATCGCGTCAATCGCGTTGCCGCCTTCCATCAAAATGCGCACGCCCGCCAGCGAAGCCAGCGGATGCGCCGACGCGATCATGCCCCGTCGCCCCGTGACCGTCGAGCGATGGACAATTCCCTTGGCAGAAAAGGACATCAGTTGTCTCCTTGAAGCTCCAGTGTTTTATTATCAGCGAAAAGTGGAAGGCAATCGCTATTGCCGTCAGACACTCGCCTTCTATTCCTCCCAGATCAGCAGCACGCCCATCGCCTCCGACAGCCGCGCATACAGCAGGTCGAACGCGTCTTTGGCCTCCTGATAGGGGAACCGGTGGCTGATCAGCGGCTCGACGCGTATCCGCCCAGCCTGCACTAACTCGATGGTTCGGTTCAGCAGGACTTCAGGCGGATCTTCACCGTAATAGCCGCCTATCAGACGCCTCCGCTGAATCTTGCCGGCGTCCAGCGGCAATGGCTGCCCGTGATAAAGACCGATCAAATGCAGCGTGCCCCCGTCGCACACCATCTCCTGGGCCTGCGCAAACGACTTCAACCCCGGCTCGCCGCCGACACATTCGAACACGATATCCGCGCCGCGCCCGTCCGTCAGCTCCATCACCCGCTCCACCGGGTCCGTCTCCGTAACGTCGATCGCGTGGTCCGCACCGTATTCGAGGGCCAGCTGACAGCGCTTCGCAATCGCATCCACCACAACTATCTGCTCACAAAGATGCTGCCGTGCCCCCTGCAACACAAGATTGCCGACCAATCCCTGGCCCATGATCACAAGCGTATGACCGGACCGGATCCCCGGTGACTGCGCCCACGTGACGCCGCTCTTTGCCAGCGGCAGAAAGGTCGCCTCCTCAAACGAAATGTCATCGGGCAAAGGCCACACGCGCGGCCCAATATTTGAGTCGACTGGTTGCACGACATACTGAGCATGCGGCGCTACCGCCATCACACGATCCCCCGGCTGGAACTGCTGCGACGCCTCGCTCCCCACCGCGTCAACAACGCCCGCCAACGAGTATCCCATGATCGCCGGATTGATCGCCTCTTCATGCATATAGCGCCGCAGGATCTCCGATCCCCGGCTGATCAGGCTGACTTTACTCCGTACCCGCACCTCCTGCGGCCCAACAGGCGGTATCGGAACCTCTTCCAGAACGATGTTTCCAAATCCTTCGGGCTTGGTTACGCGTAACATGCTCCGCTCCTCGCTTTCCCGGAAATCGACACTGTTTGAAAGGGAGCTGCACAGGAGTGCATCCCAGTTCTCCAAAGCAAAAGTCATACTAGCACCAAAGAGACTTTCGCGTAAACGCCTCTTTTCTATTCCCTCCGCTAATGCCCTTGCACTCACCCCCATTTCTGACTGCGCCATCCGCTCCGACAGGGATTGCGAACTGGTGAACACGTATAGTAGAGTAGTCACTAAGCAAACGCGATTCACACTGGCCGGAGGCCAATCCCATGCGCCGTCCCAATTTCCTCATCATCTACACCGACCAACAACGCTGGGACGCCCTCGGCGCAAACGGCAATCCAGATATCCACACGCCCCACCTCGACAAACTGACGAGCGAGAGCGTCAACTTCGACCACTGCTTCGTGCAGAACCCCGTCTGTATGCCCAGCCGCCTCAGCTTTCTCACCGGGCAATATCCCTCCACCCTCGGCGTCACCCACATGGGCGTGCCCGTGCCGGAAGATACCGTCACCCTGCCCCGCCTGCTGGCGCCCTACGGCTACCGCTCTGCCAACATCGGCAAACTTCACTTCCAGCCGCACGCCAACCGCGATCACCGTACCCATCACCCACCTTACGGCTTCGATCATATGGAAATCTCCGACGAGCCCGGCTCCTATGAAGATGCCTACCGCGCCTGGGTGCGGCGCCGTGCGCCCGATCAGCTTCCCTATGTCAGTCTCGGCCAGGCGCCGATGGCCGAAGTATGGCAGGAGACCCTGAAAATCGAAGACGGGATCGAACACCCGGCCGAACGCTTTCCCATTAAACCTCTGGCCTCCCGCTGCCGCGATGACATGACCCACACCGCCTTCGTCGCCGAGCAGTCCATCGAATTCATGCGCCAGCAGGGCCAGTCCGGTCAGCCCTTCCTCTGCATTGCCGGCATCTACTCCCCCCATTCCCCCTGGGTAGCCCCCCAGCAAAACTTCGACCTCTACGATCCCGCCGCGCTCACCCTTCCCTCCTTCCCGCCGGAAGTAGAGAAGAAACGAGGTCCGCAAAACTATCCCAACGACGAATTGAGACTCGCCCACCAGGGCTACTACGGCCAGATCAGCGAAGTCGACCACCACGTCGGCCGCCTTCTCGCCGCGCTCGATGAACTCGGCATCGCAGACGAGACCGTCGTCATCTTCACCTCCGACCACGGCGAATGGCTCGGCGAGCATCTCCGCTACGGCAAAGGCTACCCCGCCCACGACCAGTGCAGCCGCGTCCCTCTACTCATTCGCCCAACCGGCGGTACCGTCTCCCCTCGCAGAGACTCAGGCCTAACCGAGGCGCTGGACGTGTTGCCCACCATCCTCGACCTGGCCGGGATCCAGAATCCCCCCCACCTGCAGGGCTGCTCCCTGCTGCCGCGTATGCACGAAGACACGTCGGGTGGAACCTCCGCCCTCACCGAACACACCGGCTGGAAATCACTCCGCACCGAGCGCTATCGCTACGTTCTCCACGCCGACGGCGCCGAGCAACTCTACGATCTTTCAGCCGAATGGGGCGACTACCGTGATGTGTCCGCCGACTCCGCCTACGCCGCCGAACTCGCCACCGTGCGTCACGAACTGGTCCAAAAGCTGCTGGCCGCAGAGAGGCCGCTGCCGCGCGCCTGGCCCTACTGAGGAGTAAGTTGCGGAAACCATAATGTCCTCTCAAAATCCAAGCCAAGGCTGCCGACCCGCCAACAAGGCAGCTCCTCATCGCCCCGGCACTCAGCCCCATCCCATCTGCCGCGTCAGCGACCTGCCGCTCGGCCAACGCAAAATCGTCGAAGTGCGCCGCCGTTCCATTGGCGTCTTCAACGTCCATGGCGAATACTACGCGCTGCGCAGCCTCTGCCCCCACCAGGGCGCGCCGCTCTGCCGCGGCACTATCACCGGCACCGCCCGCTCCACCAACCCCGGTGAGATCATCTGGGAACGGGACGGCCAAATCCTGCGCTGTCCCTGGCACGGCTGGGAATTCGACATCGCCACCGGTCGCTCGGTATTCAACCCCCACCGACTGCGCGTCCGCACCTACGACGTAACCGTCGAGCAGCACGAGCAAGAAGAGGAAGATCCCTCAGTCGAAAGTTATGAAGTAACCGTCGAGAATGGCTGGGTGGTACTGCACGCCTAGCACAATGGATCAGGGAGTCACTTCCGATGATGGAAAAAATTCAGACGAGATGGCGGAGAATCCCCTATCTGCACTCAATACTCATCTGGACCCTCGCAATCCTTCTTCTCGGAGACTGGCTTGGCGGTCCCTTTTTCCAAACCGACTTTCGCCTGCGATATTCCTTCATGTGCATTGCCGTCTCCCTAATTTCCTTCACCCATGAACTGATCTACAAACGCAAAAGTCTTCGCGACGTACAGGTCTCGCTGGCTATCTTCACACCCGTTATCGGCCTATCTATATGGCTATCTTTCGCCCTGTTCGACGCCGCCTCTTCCCTGAACTTCCTGCCCCTGCTCGTTGGCATGTTCCTCGCCTTTGGCGGAGAACTCTACATCCGCAAGAAGCGTCGCAAGACCTGACGCCCTCGCCATCCTCCGGCCCCTATCCCATATCCCTCAAGGTTTCCAGCGGCGAATGTCTATATGGGCGGTCGGGCCTTCGGCCCTCCCTTGTGCAGGGGCTGCGCCCCCGCAACGCCCCCCTCCAAAACCACGCCCCTCCAGTGCTTCGTCATCCCCAAATGTTGGACTGCCAACCGAAGTGGTCGCACCTCCTCCAAACCCAATTCACCTCGCCGAATTACGCCGTCCCACCCCTTTCGACAGACCCTTGTCTTATGGAAACGCTTGTTCTAGAATGTATTCGCGTTTCACTATTGAAGCATATGTGGCAACACGCGACGAATGAACTGTTCAACCTCGAAAAGTATCCCTTGGCGCCTGACTGCAACAAACGCGCCAACCAGGCTGGCCACCAAGGAGCTGACTGTACGTGGATGGAATCCTGTCTCTGGAAAACCTATCAATTGTCATGGCTTTCGTTGTTCCCGGATTTATCGCCCTGTCTGTACGCTCTCAATTTATTTCCGGTATTGCCACTTTTGACCCCAGAGAACGGCTTCTTTCTTACGTGACCATTTCCGTAGTCCATGGCTCCCTGGCCCTACGTTTTTTTGGTCCCGACCAGATCCTGTACTCGATCTGGGTTTACTTCGTAGTGCTCTTTGGCAGCCCAGTGATTCTTGGTGTGATTTTGGGGGTGAATGTCCAAAAGGATATTTTCCGTCGCGTCCTCACCAGATTCGGGCTCTTCACAGTTCACCCTGTTCCCACTGCATGGGATTGGAAATTCAGCGGTTCAATGAAGGAGCAGTGGGTCCTGGTTACCCTAAAGAATGGTATTACTTTCGCTGGCCTTTTTGGGAGAGATTCATTTGCCGCCTCCAATTCTGAGGAAAGAGACTTGTATGTCCAGTGGATATATGATATCAATGACGATGGAACCTGGGCTGTTCCAGGAAAAAAAGGAGTGCTGATAACTGCGAGCGAAGTAAGCACGATAGAATTCTGGGAATATGCCCCCGAGGAGGAAATACATGCAAAAGCACAACGGTAGAAAATCGTTTGGAAGAGGATATCAGCCAAAAGGAACCAAGGATTCTCCCAAGACTCCGCCCACTAACACGCCAAATCAGATGAGCAGCGGATTCAGACGGGTGCAGACCCAAACTCTGCCACGTCCTTCTGATGGACCTCCTGCTGCCTCTTCGTCGCAAAAGAAGTAGAATTCGCCCCAGAATTCCGTTGTTCCAAGACCCCTGAAATAGAATCGGAACTGAAGTCACGCCCCTCTCACATCTACCCGTAGGGGCACCCCTTGTGGGTGCCCTAGGCAAGCTACTCTGGCGTCCGAATTCAGATACGTTTGCCCTATCCACCAGCCAGAAGGATGCGTAGTCGCCTGAGTAGGTGTAGAATACAGCGAATACGTCCGCTCTGCCTGCTTTCCGCCGCTACCTGGGCCCACGCACGGCGAGCCGCCTTCCCATCCCAACACTCCACCCCACACGAGGATCAACCATGGCCGACCCAATCATCACCAAAATCGAAATCCACACCTATGAAAGCGAGAGAGTAAACCTCGGTAAAGACTACAACGGCTTCAACCTCGTCTACGAGCCGGGCAGCCGCATCAAGTCCCAGGGTAGCATCCTCCGCATCGAGACAGACCAGGGCATCGTCGGCGAATACGCTGGCGGTGGTGGCGCCGATGCCGCAACCATTCCAACCTTTGCACACTTTCTCATCGGACGCAGCGCCCTCCAGCGCGAGCTCATCTACACCGAAGTCAAACGCGCCCTGCGCCAGGTCGCCCGCATCGGCTATGCGCCCATCGACATCGCTCTCTGGGATATTGCCGGCAAACTCTACGACCAACCCGTCTACAAACTGCTCGGCGGCTACAAAGACAGCATCCCCTGCTACGCCAGCACCTACCACGGCGACCACCAGCCCGACGGCCTCTCTACCCCCGAAGCCTTCGCCGATTTCGCCGAACAGTGCCTCGAGCTCGGCTATCCCGCCTTCAAAATCCACGGTTGGGGCCGCGCGCCCGTCAGCCAGGAAGTCGCCAACGTCCACGCCGTCGGCAAACGCGTCGGCGACAAAATGGACCTCATGCTCGACCCTGCCTGCGAGCTCATAACCTTCGGCGACGCCGTCAAAGTCGGCTGGGCCTGCGACGAAAACCGCTTCTTCTGGTACGAAGACCCCTACCGCGACGGCGGCATCTCCCAGTTCGCCCACCGCAAGCTGCGCCAGCTCATCAACACGCCCATCCTGCAGACAGAGCATGTCCGCTCCCTTGAGCCGCACATCGACTTCGCCCTCGCCGACGCCACCGACTACGTGCGCGGCGATATCGGCTACGACGGCATCACCGGCGTCATGAAACTCGCCCACGCCTGCGAAGCCCTCGGCATCGATCTCGAATTCCACGGCCCCGGCCCCGCCCAGCGCCAGTGCATGGCCGCCATCCGCAACACCAACTACTACGAGATGGGCCTGCTACACCCCAAGGCGCCCGCCAGCCACGTGCCCGAACTGTACATCGACTATGTAGACGACCTCGAAGCCATTGACGCCAAAGGCCATGTCCCCATCCCCCAAGGGCCCGGACTAGGCGTTGACATAAACTGGGACTGGGTAGAGCGAAATCGCGTGTCAGTGGTAGAATACGGCAACTGACAACGCACGAAGCAACTTCATTCTGCAAATTCAAGAATCGGTAATTGCGCAGCCGAATTAACTGCGTTCCCAGGAGGAGCCTCTATGACTGTCGCCACTGCCCCCCAACTCTCGACCAATCAGCTACTGTCCGCGCTCGAAGGTGTGACCGCCATCCCCTGCGCGCCCTACCGCGCCGGCAGCATCGATTACGACGCGCATCTGAAAAATGTGCGCTATCTGATGCAGACCAACAACCTGAGCGACGGCCGCCCCCGCGTGCTCTCAATAGCTGGCACCAGCCCCATTCACCAAATGACCCGCGCCGAGCAGGTCCGCATGGTCGACATCACAACACGCGCCATGGGCGATGAAGGCGTATACGTGGCCGGTGTGATGCCCAGTCCGCTATCCGACGCCAAAGACCTCATAGGCGAACTCAACAGCCTGCAGCGTCCCCCCGACGCCTATCTGATCATGCCCCTCGCCGGCGTCTACGACCCGGATGGCATGTACAGCGAGTTCATGGCCTTCGGCGAAGAGGTGGACGACCGCTTCGGCGCCCGTCTCATCTACTACTTCAAAGACAGCCGCGACCTGTCGCAGATGGGCAGGCTCTTCCGCGACTCCGAAGCCTTCGTCGGCGTGAAAGTGGGTACCAGCGAATCCGACGTAGAGCCGCTCGTCCAAGCGGTCGGCGACAACGGCCTCGTCATCTGGGGAATCGGCGACCGCTGCACCCGCGCCTCCCAACTCGGCGCCAAGGGCCACACCTCCGGCATCGCCGTCGCCTACTCCAAAGCCTCCGACGCCATCAACAACGCCCAGCGCGCCGGCGATCACGCCGAGTCCCAACGCGTCGAGGACGCCATCTCTGCCCTCGAGGAGCTTCGCTTCCGCGACGGCCGCCGCTACAACTACTCAGCCGTCATCTCAGCCATGGCCCAGTGCGGCTTTGACGACATCGACGGCGGCGAAGGCGCGCCCTTCAACCCACCGGTCCCCGCCGAGATCAGCCGCGAAGTGAAGGCTGCCATCGCCGACCTGGCGCAATACCACTAGAGTCCGGAGCCCTGCCATGGCATCCCAATCCCACCGCGGCCCAGACGCGCCGTCGGTTCTGCTGATTTCAACCGACCACTGGCCCGCCTACCTGATGGGCGGCGCCGGCCATCCCGCAATCCGCACCCCCACCCTCGACAGCCTCGCCGGCGCCGGCGTCCGTTACACCAACGCCTACGCCGAGTGTCCTGTCTGCATTCCTGCCCGCCGCACCCTCATGACCGGCGCAACCACCCGCACCCACGGCGATCGCGTCTTCAAAGTGCAGGAGCCCATGCCGCAACTGCCGACCGTTGCCCAGACCTTCCGCGACGCCGGTTACCAGGCCTACGCCGTCGGCAAGCTGCACGTCTTCCCCCAGCGCGATCGCATCGGCTTCGACGACGTCATCCTCGCCGAAGAGGGCCGTCCTATCCTCGGCGCCATCGACGACTACGAGCTCTGGCTCGGCGAAGAGGGCCATCCCGGCCGCTCCTTCGCCCACGGCATGAGCAACAACGAGTACAGCTACCGCCCCTGGCATCTGTCCGAAGAAACCCATGTCACCAACTGGGCCACCGACCAGATGTGCCGCATGATCCGCCGCCGTGATCCAACCCGGCCCGGCTTCTGGTTCCTCTCCTACTGCCATCCCCACCCGCCGCTCGTCCCCCTCGAATGGTACTATAATCTCTACCGCGACGTAGACATTCCGCTCCCCAACCAGGCCGCCTGGTCGCAGGACTTCGACAATCTGCCCTACGCCCTGCAGATGATCCAGACGCGCTACGGCAATTCTTTCAGTGACGAGGAGCTCCGAGGCATCCACCGTGCCTTCTACGCGCTCTGTACCCATATCGATCACCAGTTGCGTCGCGTCATCGGCACCCTGCGCGAGGAAAGGCTGCTCGACAACACCATCATCTGCTTCACCAGCGACCACGGCGACATGCTCGGCCAGCACGGTCTTTGGGCCAAGCGCCTCTACTACGAGCAATCCGCCAATATACCCATGCTTCTCCTCGGTCCCGCCGGCGACGAACGCACACCCGCCGGCAGCCAGAATGACCGTCTCGTCGGCTGGCAGGACGTCATGCCAACCCTGCTCGACCTCGCCGGCATCCCAATCCCGGAGACAGTCGAAGGCATATCGATGGTCGGAGACGCACAGCGTTCCTATCTCTTCGGCGAAGTCGGTGAAGGTCCCATGGCCTCGCGCATGATCCGGCAGGATCAGTACAAGCTGATCTACTATCCAACCGGCAACCGCTTCCAACTCTTCGATCTGGAAGCAGACCCGCAGGAAATGAACGACCTGAGCCAGGCGGAGAGCCACGCCACCCTACGCCAAAGCATGACCGCGCTTCTGGTGGACGAGCTCTACGGCAACGACGAGGAGTGGCTGCAGGACGGCGAACTCGTCGGCCTGCCCGAAAAAGAGTGGGAGCCCGTCAAAAACCGGGAGCTCTCAGGCCAGCGCGGCCTGCACTGGCCCCCGCCGCCGTTGGACCTGTCCGGCAGACAGGTGGGCATGCCGGGATGACGCAAGAGATACAGAGATAGGGTGACTGCCTGGACTTGAGATGGCCCCCTATGACGGCTCTCGGCCTGTATCGGAGCAGTAAGCTAGGTAGTCGTCGATAGCCTCTCGGAACGCGATTTTCAGTTCCTCGACCGTGGCGCCTTCGAAGTAGACGTTGTCGTAAGTGTCCGTTAACTGGCCGTGATAGATGCGGTCACGCGCATCATAGCGTATGGCAGCTGAAAATCCCTTGTAGTGCATTGCCCTTTCCCATCGTAGTCTGACGATTTAGTCTGACGATCGCTTGCGCTATCGAGAATCAGCCTGTGATTCTAACCGTACGCATCACTTAAATCAAACGAATCCCAGTCCAGAAAGGGACCCCTCCCGTGTCTTCACCAAAACGCCGCTATGCGCTCGTCGGCACCGGCGGCCGCGCCAGAATGTACAT
This sequence comes from Caldilineaceae bacterium, assembly GCA_963662575.1. Taxonomy (GTDB): domain Bacteria; phylum Chloroflexota; class Anaerolineae; order Caldilineales; family Caldilineaceae; genus Bin5. Next base: position 189,890 of record OY759723.1, on the reverse strand, counting down.
TCACGCTATCATGGGCGACTTTGCCCAGTGGAATGAACTGGTCGCTCTCTGCGACCTCAGCCAGACCCGCATGGACTTCTACAACCAGCAGATTCAGGAGCGCTCCGGCAAAGGGCCTCTGCCCACCTACCATGCCGAAGACTTCGACCGCATGGTCGCCGAAACCAGCCCCGATGTAGTCATCGTCACCACCATGGACGCCACCCACCATCACTACATCTGCCGCGCCATGGAACTTGGCTGCGACGCCATCACCGAAAAACCCATGACCACCGACGACGCCAAAGCCCGCCAGATCTTCGATACCATCGAGAAAACAGGCCGCTCCCTGCGCGTCACCTTCAACTACCGCTACGCGCCGCTTGCAACAACGGTTCGTGAGTTGATCATGCAGGGCGTAGTAGGTCGCCCCCGCCACGTCGACTTCTCCTGGGTGCTCGACACCCGCCACGGCGCCGACTACTTCCGCCGCTGGCACCGCGAAAAAGACAAGTCCGGCGGCCTCCTCGTCCACAAGTCCACCCATCATTTCGACCTCATCAACTGGTGGATCGACTCCATCCCTCAGACCGTCTTCGCCCAGGGCGATCTCCTCTTCTACGGCCGCGAGAACGCCGCCGCACGCGGCGAAACCTACAGCTACGACCGCTACACCGGTGAGGAGGCCGCTGCCGACGATCCCTTCGCCATGAGCCTCGAATCCGACGAGACCCTCAAAAACCTCTACCTCAACGCCGAAGCCGACAGCGGCTACCTGCGCGATCGCAACGTCTTTGGCGACAACATCACCGCCGAAGACACAATGAGCGTCACAGCCCGCTATCGCAACGGCATCATCCTCTCCTACTCTCTGCTCGCCTACTGCCCCTGGGAAGGCTACCGCGCCGCCGTCACCGGCGACCGCGGCCGCATCGAAGTGGAGGCCATCGAGGCCGTCGGCCGCACATTCGTCGCCGGCCAGGAAGAGACCCTGCCCGAAGCCGCCAACCAGCTCCAGGACTTCGGCGGTAAGCATATCTATGTATTCCCCATGCACGGCGCGCCCTACGAGGTGGAGATCCCCGAAGGCGTCGGCGGGCACGGCGGTGGCGACCGCGTAATGCTGGAACAGATCTTCCACCCCAATCCCCCGGATGATCCCTTTGCCCGCGCCGCCACCCATATCGACGGCGCCGCCTCCATCCTGATGGGCATCGCCGCCAACCACTCCATCGCCACCGGTCAGCCCATCACTGTCGACGATCTGTTGAAACTGAACACTGAGAAAGCCTGAGCGCCTCCCAAAGTCAGGGAAGGGTGCAAAGGATCAAAAAAAGGAGACCATACATTGAGTGATTTTTCCGGTCAGAACGTAATCGTTACTGGCGCCAGCAGCGGCTTCGGCGAGGCAATCGCGCTGAAATTTGCAGCCGCCGGCGCGCATGTGGCCATGATCGCCCGCCGCGAAGAAGTGCTGCGCGCCCTCGCCCAACGTATCGAGAATGACGGCGGCCAAGCCCTCGTCTGCCCCTGTGACGTCGGCGACGAGGCCCAGATCCGCGCCACCGTCGAGAAAATCGACGCCGAGCTCGGCCCCATCCACGTGCTGGTCAACAACGCCGGCACCAACGTCACCAACCGCAGCATCGACGCCACAACCATCGACGACTGGCGCGTTGTCGCCGATGTCAATCTAGTCAGCGCCTATCTCTTCACCAACCTGCTCATGCCGCAGATGAAAGCGCGCGGTGCCGGCACCATAATCAACATCGGCTCGCGCGCCGCCAACTTTCCCAGCCTGCTCTCCGGCGTCGCCTACAGCAGCGCAAAACTGGGCATGCAGGCCCTCAACCGCGTCACCAACGAAGAAGGCAACCCGCACGGCGTGCGCGCCTGCATCATCAACCCCGGCGTAACCGCCACCCCCCTTCTCGACATGCGGCCGAGCCCGCCCCCCCAAGAGGCCCGCAAGCTCATGATGCAGGCCGAGGACATCGCCGCCACTGTCCTCTACGCCGCCAGCCTCCCCCCGCGCGCAAACGCCGAACGCATCGACCTCTATCCGACCAACACGGAGGTGGGCTGACAACGCCAAAAAGCTCGCGAAAGTTCCGCCGGCCATTGCTGCCATCGCCCCCGATGGGCAACTCACCCCGGCCCAGAGACGCCGCTATCTTATTTCGATCTCCCTGCGCCGCCAGCAGCCTGGGACCGGTAGCGCTCCCCAATTCCTGCGCGAACGCTCGGCACTCTACGCCTGGCCTGATTTACGAGCCATTCTGAAGGGGATCCGCTGGGCCGTCGTTGGCGCCGTCGCGACGCGCGCCTACATGCCTGAACGCATGACTAGGAATTTTGACATCCTCGTTCACCGTCAGGACGGGGACGCCGCGCTTACGCGTCTGAGGGATGCCGGCTACCCGGTAGCTTCGGAACTGTCGATCCCTGGCCACACGTTGAACGCTCCCGATGGCACTGAAATCGACCTGCTTCCTATCCCTTTCGCGTGGATAGACGAGGCTTTGCAACCGGACTATCGCGACCCTGCCGGCTACCCGGTTTTGGACCTGCCCTATCATGTCCTAATGAAAATGGAGACGTCACGCGCCCAAGATGTCGCCGACCTCTCGAAAATGCTGGGGCTCGCCGAAGAAGAAGTTCTTCTGCAAATACGGGACACAGTCGCTCGCTATATGCCCGATGCCACCGAAGACCTGGAGTCCTTGATCTATCTTGGCGGCTTGGAGATGAATGGCTCATGACTCGCTCGGCCGCGCAGGATATGAACTGAACCAAGGAACTCCGGCTTTCCCATGCTGCGCGTAGGCATCATCGGCACCGGCCGCATCAGCGACCTCCACGCTCTCGAATATCTCCAGAATGACCGCGCCCAAATCGCAGCCGTCTGCGATATCGACGAAGATACCGCCCGGCCCCGCGCAGCCGCCTGGAACGTGCCACCCGCCCGCGTCTTCACCAACCACCACGACCTGCTGGCCCTGCCCGACCTCGATCTGGTCGAGATCCTCCTGCCCCATCACCTCCACCACCCTGTGACCCTCGACGCCCTCGCCGCCGGCAAGCACGTCTCCGTCCAGAAGCCAATGGCCCTCACTCTCCCTGAAGCCGACGAAATGATCGCAGCCGCGGCGGCCGCCCAAAAGACCTTACGAGTCTACGAGAATTTCATCTTCTACCCACCCATCGTGCGCGCCAAGGAACTGATCGACGCCGGCGAAATCGGCGACCCCCTCACCATCCGCATCAAGAGCAACGCCGGCTTCAGCCCCACCGCCTGGCACGTGCCTCTCGCCGCCTGGGCCTGGCGCTTCAACCCTGAGATCTGCGGCGGCGGCCCCCTGCTATTCGACGACGGCCACCACAAATTCGCCCTCGCCTGGCACTTCATGGGACTGGCCGAAGAGGTTCACGCCTGGATCGGCCAAATGGAACTGATGCCCGGTCGCGTCTTGGACACCCCCGCCATCGTCTCCTGGAAATTCCCCGCCAACCGCTTCGGCTCGCTCGAAGTCGTATACTCACCTCAGCTACAGATCGACACCCGCTACTACGCCCAGGACGACCGCGTCGAAATCACCGGTACGAGAGGCGTTATCTGGATCAACGGCGGCCACGGTCGCCTCACCGACGCGCCGCCCGTAACCCTCAGCCGCGACGGCCAGACCCGCACCTTCGACGACATCCCCACCGGCTGGGAGCAGAGCTTCATCCACGCCACCCGCCACCTCATCGACGCACTCCACTACGGCGGCCCGCCAAGTCTGACCGGCGCCGAAGGCCGCACCATCCTGCGCTCCCTCCTCGCCGCCCAGCACTCCGCCCGAACCGGCCAGTCCGTCCGCGTCTGACGCCGCGCAAACAACGCCTCAGGCTACCGGAATCCAGCTCCACCCGACTGTGGAGGAAAGTTAAACAACTGACCTCCACAGGTGCATTCCAGATACTTTGCAAAGAAGAAAGAGGTTGGACTTGGAGGTGGCAAAGGAGAAAAGCAGAGGGGGAGCAAAGCGAATCGAAAAGAGACGAAGACGAAATCTATGCGGGGCGCAGAAGAAATGTTTGAGGAGATGTGAAACTAGAGTGAAGAGCGTCCACAGGCGACCGCGTGCGTCTCCACTTGGAAACTAACTGTTAACAGAGGCTAATCTCAGTAGTGAACTGGCCAGCATCAGCCTGCTCGACCCCACAGGACATTCATCTCCCGATGAGAATGTGAACGAGTATGCACCCTGTGTCGGTTCAAGACTAGCGAACGCCAAACCGCTCCAGCGCCTCCTCATCCAGTTCAACACCAAGGCCCGGCTCCTGCGGGACCCTGAAGTAGCCGTCCTCGAATTCAAGAGGCCGAACAATCAGATCATCCACGCGTAGCATCTCTCCCACAATATCGCTGGACAGCGTTGTCGCCTTCGTCGCTGCGCATGCATGGACGTGAGAGGCCTCCGAAATGCCCAGGCCGACTCCCGAACCATGCCAGACAGGCATACCGGCTGCCTCCGCTATCGCCGTGCCCTGCTTGAAATCGTTCAAGCTGCGGCCCAGGTTCAGGTAGTCGCACGCTTCGCGCTTGACCGCGTTAATGACATCCTGATGATTGCCCAGGTGCAATGCCAGCGGAAAATTCAGTTTCTCTCTCAGTTGAACGTACCAATCCAAATTGCTGCGCGAGACCGGATCCTCAAAGCATTCGAGGTTATCAAGATAGGGTTCCAGGCCGCGTGCGAGTTCCAGGACACGCGTCGGATGTCGCAGGTGCTGCCCCGCGTCAATGGTCACCTTTACGGCTGTGCCAACCGCCTTGTTGATGGCTGAAATGCGCTCCACCACGGGGTCGCCCACGTTGGCTTTCATCTTAAGCACGTCAATCCCAAGTTCTACGGCCAGCCGGGCCCGCCTCGCCGCATCATCAGGCCACATCTGCCCGCTGCAAAGAGACCCGCGCACGCGGTCACGATACGCGCCCCCGAGTAACTGGTAGACCGGCAGCTCGAGTGCCTTGCCCACCAAGTCGTACAGTGCCATCTCATAGGCGTGATAAGCCCCGGCCGCCGGGTTCCATATGTCGCCGATCGGCAAATCCTGCCAGTTCAGGGCAAAAGGATCCTGCCCTGTAAATGACGGAGCATACTGGCGAATTGTGCTCTCTGCCAGGCCTTTGGGTGCCTCGCCCAGCCCGCTGAGACCACTGTCTGTGGTCATCCGCAGCAACACGATAGGCAAGTCCCACCAGGAGCCGCTCCACCCTTCAATATTGGCGCTGTGCCAACTGACGGAGTGCAGCGGTACTCGGACGCGGAAGGTTTCGATCTCTGCAATTTTCATCTGAGTAACCTCCAAGACTACTATCTACTGGTTGACTTCGAATCTATCACGGTGCAAATCTACTGTCAACGGCAGAAGCCTAGTCGGGGCAGTGCAGTTGCAACGTCAATAGGGCGCCAAAATGCAACTAGCTTACCGCCTCACCGACGCGCCACCAGTCACCCTCTGCCGCGACGGCGAGACCCACACCTTCAACGACATTCCCACCGGCTGGCAACACAGCTTCATCCACGCCATCCGCCATCTCATCGACGCCCTTCACAACAGTAGCCAGCCCCGCCTGATCGCCACCGAAGGCCGCACAATCCTGCGCTTCCTTCTTGCCGCCCACCAGTTCGGCTGCACCGGCCAGTCCGTGTCCGTCTGAACGGGTGAAAGAACAATCTCTCCGCCAGCCTAGACACAAAATCGGCCGGCCTGTCAGAAAAACACTCCTGACAAACCGACCGACACAAAAGCAATATGACCGCGCCGCCCGCCGCGGGTATCTGACATACGAAACTTCCTAGAACGGAATATCCTCCTCACCGCCTGCTCCAGAGTCCGCGCCAGGCCCAGAGGGCGCGGCAGACCCGCCATCCATAGGCCCTCCCTGTTCGCCGGACTGACCCATGCCAGCGGCAAGGGCTTCATTTTCTGCCCGCGTGTTGAGAAATCGCACCGTCCGCGCCCGCACTTCCAACGAGGCGCGCGTATTCCCCTCCCGGTCGGTCCACGTGCTTGGTTCTTCCAATTCGCCAACTACCAGCACCTTCTGGCCTTTCGTCAGATACTGGTTACAGGTTTCGGCCTGCCGGTCCCATGCTGCCACGCGGAACCAGACCGTCTTGTCTTGGCGCTGGCCGTCCTGGCCAGTCCAAGATCGACTGGTGGCAACACTGAAGTTTGTGACAGCCACGCCGCTGGGCGTGTACCTCATTTCAGGGTCACGGCCCAAATTCCCAATCAACGTGATCTGTTGATACATAATGCGTCTTCCTTCCTCCAATGTATGATTGATGTGTCGAAATATGGCGAATCGCGTCGAACCACTCCATGCACTACCTTCTCACACTGCGCCGAAAAATACTCCCTTTCAGCAAAGTGGCTCTTTAGAATGGAATGTCCTCGCCGCTGTTGGACTCAGGACTGGGGGCATGTTGGCCATTTCCATATGCAGCCTGCCCTTCGGACATGACGTTACCTTCGGGCCGCGGGCTGAGGAACCGCACGCTCCATGCCCGAACTTGCAAAGTGGCACGCGCATTACCATTGTCGTCCGTCCCCACGTAAGGCTCCTCTACTTCCCCAACAACCATCACCCGCTGACCTTTGGTAAGATACTGGTTGCAGGTCTCCGCTTGTCGTTGCCACGCAGAAACACGAAACCAAACTGTCTTCTCCTGCCGCTGCCCGTCTTGGCCCGTCCAGGACCGACTGGTGGCAAGGCTGAAGCTTGTTACAGGATCCCCGCTGGGCGCGTGCCGCATTTCCGGGTCATTGCCCAAATTCCCTACCAAAGTGATCTGTTGATACATTGTACAGTCCCCTCATTTGATGTGCAATTGGATTGATTCATCGCATCGGCACCCGCTCAACATTTTCTAGTTCCGACATACTAACATTGTACATATGTTCTAGTACGCTGTCAAAATCCGATTTAGCGGGCGCACACCCCAGTTTTCCCTAAAACAAACGCCACCGAACTAGGACTCGCGCGTGCTCTGACGACACCTGCTTTCGCGCGGCCAGCCATGCGCTTTTCTGTCCCATTTCCCTCACTCTTGGATAGAAAATACCTCCGCTCCAAATCGTCAATAACGGCAATCTACCTCTGGTGCTAGCCCATACACCGTTCGAATATGGCAGCGCTTCGCGAGGAGTTGGCCTTGTGGACACGGCCGCAACTGAATCCCATTTCAGACTGTCAGAAAGACGCGATTCAGTCGTGCTCCCGACAGTGATTTAGACCAGAACCATTCATTTGCAGGCTACATGCTGCAGTGTCCAGTTTCGGTCAGTTTTCCACAGCAGCAGCCATCCCACGGCCGATTCTGACAACGTCCCATAATTAGCCCTAAACGCCACTTCATGGAATAATGTCCGCATACCCTGAAACGTCGTCTCCATTCCACCTGTCACCGCACAGCAACCGGAAACACGCCCACTGGCAAAAGACCGGGACCGCACTTGAAGCTACAAACCATCCGCAGCTATCTGCACCAACACAACATCGCCGGCTGGCTGCTCTACGACTTTCGCGGCCAGAACCCGATCGCCGCCTCCGTCGCCGGCCTCGAATCAACCGGAACCCGCCGCTGGTTTCTCTGGATCCCCGCAGACGGCGAACCGCAGTGGCTGGTCCACGCCATCGAACAGGCGGCATTCAGCGCTGTTGCCCCCGAATTGGCCGGCCCACAGCACTTCTACGTCGGCTGGCAGGAGTTGGAGCAGACACTGGGCGCAATCCTGCCGCAGGACTCTCTCAGCCAGATCGCCATGGAATACAGCCCCCACGGCGCCATCCCCTATGTCAGCAATGTCGATGCCGGCACCATGGAAATGGTGCGCGCCAACACCGGCGCCACCGTCGTCAGCAGCGCCGACCTCGTGCAGCTCGTGCAAGCAGTGCTCACTTCCCGGCAGATGGAGACCCACCGCCGCGCCGCCGCCCACATATTGGCAGCCAAAGACGCCGCGTTCGCCTTCGTCGCCCAGGCCCTGCGCCAGCAACAGGAGATCACCGAGTACGACGTCCAGCAACTGCTCGTCCAAAAATTTCGCGCCGCCGATCTCACCTGGGACCACGACCCCATCGTCGCCGTCAACGGCAACGCCGCCCTCCCCCACTACGCACCCAGCGCGCAGCAGCACAGCCCCATTCGACGCGGCGACGTGCTCCTGATCGACCTGTGGGCCAAAGAGAAAAACAATTTCGACGACTGCTACGCCGACATCACCTGGACCGCCTACTGCAGCGCAGAACCGCCCCCAACCGCCAGCCGCGTCTTTGCCGTCGTCGCCCAGGCGCGTGATACTGCCATCACCTTCATCAGCCAGGCCTTCGAAGCCGGCAAAACTATTCACGGCTACCAAGTCGACGACGCCGTCAGCGCCGTCATCACAGACGCCGGATTCGGCGAGGGAATCCTTCACCGCACCGGTCACAGCCTGGGACCGAATACACATTGGAACGGCGTCAACATCGACAACGTCGAAACCCAGGACCGGCGCAGCCTGATCCCCGGCGTCATGTTCACAATTGAGCCGGGCATCTACCTGCCCAACGTTGATTTCGACAACAGCGGGCAGACGAAGGGGCTGGGCATTCGCAGCGAAGTCAACTGTATCGTTCACGACGGCCGACTTGAGGTGACGACCCTGCCCTTCCAAACCGAGCTAATCGCCTTGGGCAGCTAGACGGCGCCAGCCACTGACCACTGAATATAGAGTGACTCATCCCATGCATAAGGCCACATTTGAACGAAGACCCCAGCGCGTCGCCCTGTTCGTCACCTGTATGGTGGATATGCTCTACCCCAGCGTGGGCATCGCCTCCTGTGAACTGCTGGAGAAAAACGGGATCGAGGTCGTCTTCCCCGAAGACCAGACCTGCTGCGGCCAGCCCGCCTTCAATGCCGGCTATCGCGACGAGGCCCGCAAGCTCGCCCGGCGTTTTCTCTCTATCTTCGGACCGCTCGTGGAAAGCGGCGAAGTAGATGCCGTCGTCGCGCCCTCCGGCAGCTGCGCCACCATGACAAGCCATTTCTTCGAGGCAATCTTCCAGGAATCCAAGGAGTTGGAGCTGAGCCACCAGGCCGAACGGCTGGCGTCGGTGACTTTTGAACTGACCGAATTCCTCGTCGATGTGCTGGGCCTCGTAGACACTGGCGCGCGTCTGCAAGGAAAGGCGGTCTATCATCCCTGTTGCCATCTCTATCGCGAGCTGGGCGTCGACCAACAGCCGCGCCAACTGCTGGACAACGTCGAAGGGCTCGAGATGGTCGACCTGCCCCACGCCCACGACTGCTGTGGATTCGGCGGCCTCTTCGCCATCAAGAACAGTGGCATCAGCGCGGCCATGGGGCGGGCCAAAGCACGTTCCGCCCAGCAGAGCGGCGCCGACGCCATCGTCCTCTGCGACGTAAGTTGTATGACCCACATTAACGGCATTCTCAGCCGTGAAGGGGTAAGTTGCCGCGCCCACCATATCGCCGAAATACTAAACGACCATCTCGGCAGTAGTCTCAGTACGCCGTCGCAACCGCAGCCGGCCCAAGCGGACCACCCCCGCCGCTGGGGCGAGTAACCGCGCCGGATCGCAACCGTTCTCATTGGTCACCGCGCACTAGCCGCCGACCGCCGGTGTCTATCCGGCCGACAGGAAGTCATCACCATGCAAGTAGATTTCCATGCTCCCTATAAAGACCGCGTCCAACAGGCCCTGAGCGACCCCAACCTCCGTTCCGCCGTCAGCCGGGCCACCGACCGCATGTCCAATGCGCGTCAAGACTCTATGGACGCCGTCGAGGGCCAGAAGCTGCGGACGCAAGTGCGCCAGATGAAAGAGCACGTTCTGCGCAACTGGCCCGAATACCTGGAGCAGTTGGAGACGAACCTCACCAGTAACGGCTGTACTGTCCACTGGGCCGAAGGAGTCGCAGACGCTCAGGACATCGTTAAAGATATCGCCTTGCAGAACAGCGCCAAGCTGATCGTCAAATCCAAATCCATGGCCACCGAGGAGATCCACCTCAACCAGGCTATGGAAGAAGTCGGCCTGCGCGTCGTCGAGACCGACCTGGGTGAATATATCATCCAGCTGGCCGACGAGCCCCCCAGCCATATCGTCGCTCCCGTCATCCACAAACGGTTGGAAGAGATTGCCGAGGTTTTCCAGGAAAAACTGGACATGCCCCCCACGCGCGAACCGACCAAGATGACGTCGCTGGCGCGTGCTCGACTGCGCCAGGAGTTCTTCGCCGCCGGCATGGGCATCAGCGGTTGCAACTTCGCCATCGCCGAGACCGGCACAATCGGCATCGTAACCAACGAAGGCAACGGCCGTATGGTCTCCAGCATGCCCCGCGTCTATGTAGCCGTGATGGGCATCGAAAAACTCGTTCCCACCGTCGAGGACGCCTACTTGCAGCTTCAAGCCCTCTGCCGCAGCGCCACCGGCCAGCAGCTCACCGTCTACTGCTCAATGACCAGCGGCCCGCGCCAGGAAGGTGACGTCGACGGCCCCGAACAGGTACATGTTGTCCTTCTCGACAACGGCCGCTCTCGCATGTTTGCCCGCGGCTACGGCGAAGCCCTGATGTGCATACGCTGCGGCGCCTGCCTCAACGCCTGCCCCGTCTACCAGGAGATTGGCGGCCACGCCTACGGCAGCACCTACAACGGCCCCATCGGCGCTGTGATCACGCCTGCCCTTGCCCCGGAAATCGGCCAATTTAAGGAGCTGCCCCACGCGACCTCACTCTGCGGAGCCTGTCGCGAGGTCTGCCCGGTCAAGATCGACCTTCCACGTCTTCTGCTCGACCTGCGCTCCGATCTGGTGCAGCAGGGCGTTTCGCCCAAGTCGGAAGCCTTGGGCATCAAGAGCTATGCCAGCCTCATGAGCAGTCGTCGCACCTATGAGAGTCTCGGCAAAATAGCCAGCATCGGCTCCAATGTGTACGCCAGCCTCAGCGGCGGTAACATCAAGTTTCTGCCGCCGCCACTCAATGGCTGGACCGCCTATCGAGACTTTGCGCCCTTCGCCCCCAAGAGCTTTCGGCACTGGTGGAAAGAGCGCAAAAAGCTGCGCGGGCAAACGTAGAAATCTAACCCACGCTATCCACCTTCGTCGGCGGCCGGGCAGCGAGCGCCGAACTATCGAGCACTCGATTATTGAGTACAGGACAATGGAAACATGAGCGTTCGCGATACTATCCTGTCCCGCCTGAAAGAGACCCTTAACCAACCTGACCTGCCCTTTCCTCCCCAGGAAAGCGACCCGCTCACCCAGGCCGAACGCATGACCGTCACCCATGCCCCAGGCGATCGCTGGGCACAAGCTGAACGCTTCGCACAAGAGCTGAATGCCGTCAAGGGCAGTTGCGAACTAATGGAGACCGAAACCGAGGCCCGGCTGTCCATCATTTCCCGCTTGCAACTGTGGCAGGAGGAAGAGCAGTCTGCCCGCAAGACCGCCAACGCCGAACGCGCCGGCGACTGGGATGTCCTCTGTTGGCCCCTGCATCAACTGCAGATCGAAGGACTGCCACTCATATTGAAAGAGATGGGCTTCAAGCTGATCGAACCGACCGATCTGCACGACCCCGATCAGCGGGAACGCATCCGCTCCATTCGCGCCGGCATCACTACCGTAGAAGCGGCCTTTGCCAGCACCGGCTCTTTCGTTGTCGGCGGCCGCGGCGGCAACACCCGCGCTGCCAGCCTGACTCCCTTCCGGCACCTCGTCGTAATCCCCTTCAGCAAACTATTTGCCACCGGAGAAGACTGGCTGGCCCAAATGCGGTTCGCAGGCCAATTGGACGCCTTCGTGCGCCAGAGCCGCAACCTGTCCATCATCACCGGCCCCAGCAAATCGGCCGACCTCGAAGGCATTCTGACGATGGGCGTTCACGGCCCTAAAGTCGTCCATGCAATCCTCTTTGATGATGTGCACGAATAATTGCGGCGTTCTGTATTGCTTGGAGGGCTTGGCAAGTCGACGAACAGGCAATGTTCCAGCAACGCGCGCCGCAGCGCACGTCTGAATACCTCAAAAGGAGCCCAAAAAATGGCGAACGATCAGAATCTACAGTTCCGTACCCTCATCAGCTGCGCGCAGCTGGCAGACGCCCTCGCCGCATCCGACTCCGCTGCAAGCAACCTGAGAATCGTTGACTGTCGCTTCGACTTGGGCGATATCGAAGCTGGCCGTAGCGCCTACGCCAACAGCCACATCCCCGGCGCAGCCTACGCCCATCTGGACGATGACATGTCCGGACCGATCGTGCCGGGTCGCACCGGCCGCCACCCTCTGCCCGATGCAGCGGTCTTTGCCCGTACCCTGTCTCGCCTGGGCATCAGCAACCAGTCCCAGGTCGCCCTCTATGATGACAGCGGCGGCAGCATGGCCGCACGCATGTGGTGGATGTTGCGCTGGATCGGCCACCAGGCCGTCGCCGTTCTCGACGGCGGCTGGAGCGCCTGGACTGCCGCCGGCCTTCCCACCAGCAGCGGCGTCGAAACGCCGCAACCCGCCAGCTTCACTGCCAGTCCCCGCCCCGAACTGGTCGTCGACGCCACTGAAATGCTGGCAAAGACCGCCAGCGGCGGCGCCCTCGTCATCGACGCCCGCGGCGCAGACCGCTTCCGCGGCGAGAACGAAACCCACGACCCAATCGGCGGCCATATCCCAGGCGCCTCCAATCTTCCCCATACCGGCAATCTGCGCGCAGGTCACTTCCGCGATCCCGCCGAACTGGCCGCCCGTTTCAGCGAACTCATGGGCAACCGCCCCCCGTCCGAAGTAATCTTCTACTGCGGCTCTGGCGTATCCGCCTGCCACAACGCCCTCGCCCTTGAGCACGCCGGCATCGGCGAGGCCCGTCTCTACCCCGGCTCCTGGAGCGACTGGATCACAGACCCCTCCCGGCCCACCGCCCAAGGGTAGACACAAGGCAATTGCATCAAATTAAGACAAAACCACGTGAGGCTGCCTCAATTAGGTAGGGGCGCCCCTAGTGGGCGCCCTTCGTCGGCTATCTTGGCGTCCGAATTAAGATACGTTTGCCCTGGGGATGGACAGGGCCTGGGGGGACCGCCGCAAGAGAAGATACAACGAATCACAATCGTCTATCTCCTTGTAGCGAACGCATGCAACCTTTTCAAATTCTGAACCGACCACAGCTGTAAGTGACGTTTCAGTGTGATAAGTGAACTGCAGTCCGTGACTCTCTTCCGTTCCCTCGCCGTACCAGAAGGAGTGCAAAAGAAGGCCGTTTTCATTCAGTCTCGCTGCCTGCCGCCTTAAAGATTTCTGCAGTTCGTCTACCCGCAGGTGATGCAGCACTTTGTTGGAATAGATGGCGTCGAATCGTTGCTCCGTATCCAGCGTCACAGCATCAAGCTGCAAAACATCGGTACCAGGATGGTCTCGGCGATAACGACGCAAAAATATTTCCGACCTGTCGGAACCGGTCGCAGTGAACTCTTGCGCAAGCAGGGCCAGATCCTTTCCCGGCCCCATGCCCAATTCCAGGACCGTCGAGCCGGGCGGCAGGTGCTGCCTCAAAGCGGCTACCAGTTCTCGCCCGTCGTAGCCCTCCGCCATCTGCACGTAGGCTTCGACGTTTTCTTCGTCGTCATAGAATCCCATGCAACTGATGTCTCCTGTCGGATGAGCGTATCCACATGGTCTGTGTCATAATGACGCCGACCGTAATTCAATCTATTTCAAAGGATATTCTTGATGAGAACGCGAACAGGCAACTTCCCCATCGGCTTCCGCCGCGGCAACACAAAGTGGCAGCGAGATACCTCCTCGCTGGTGGAGTGGACCGTACAAAACGATCTCGAAGTGATCGACCTGACCAGAGACCCCGTCGGCGCCCTCAAGACGGTCGCCGAGGCCGGCCTCCACATCGGTTCTATCGATCTGCCAGACAACAAGGGGATGATCTCTGCCGACGCCGGCCGCAGGGCCGAAGCCCTCGCCCGCAACAGCGACTGCATTCGCGCCTGCTCCGCCGCTGGCCCCCAGAACTACTTCGCCGTCATGCTTCCTGAAAATCCGGATCTGCCTCGCGCCGACAACTACGGCTATATGGTTGAAAGCTTTAGCGCCCTGGCCCCCGTCTTCGAGGAAAGCGGCTCCCACTACGTTATCGAAGGCTGGCCCGGTCCCGGTGCTCTCTGCTGTACGCCAGAGACCTACCGCGCCTTCTTTCGCGACGTTCCGTCACTTTCGATGAGCGTGAACTACGACCCCTCCCATCTCATTCGCATGGGAATCGACCCGCTGCGCTTCCTCATCGAGTTCATCGATCGCGTCCACCACGTGCACGGCAAGGATACCGAAATCCTCGACGATAACATGTACATCTACGGGCACGAGCAGCCCGCCACTTTTGCCGAGCGTATCTCCTTCGGCGCCCACAGCTGGCGCTATACTATTCCGGGGCAAGGGCTCTTCCGCTGGGGCGAAGGACTCCGCATCTTGGCCGAGAACGGCTACAGCGGCGCCGTCTCCATCGAACTCGAAGACGCCAACTTCAACGGCGCCGAGGAAACCGAAAAGCAGGGAATCCTACACGGCGCCCGCTTCCTGGCCGGCTGCTGACAGAAGGACTCGCCGAAGCGTCTGCCTAGCCGGGACGGCCCATCCGCAGGACTGCGCCGTCCGCCTCTTATCCTGCTGCCCCTCAAAACTCAAACGACTGGTGCAGCGTCGGCATAACCACATCGCTGTGGCCCTGCCCCCGCAGGTCTTCCGCCAGCGCGCCCGCCCCCTCCGGCTCGCCGTGGACGAGAAAAATCCTCTGCAACCGTTCCCTGTCAAAGTGCGATGCCCACTCGAGCAGCTCCGCCTGGTCCGCGTGCGCGCTGTACCCATTGATCCGCGCAACCTCTGCCCGCACACTGTACTCTTCGCCGAAGATTCGCACCTTCTCGTTCCCCTCCAGAATGCGCCTGCCGAGCGTGTGCTGCGCCTGATAGCTGACAATTAGCACTGTGTTTTCCGGGCGCGTAATGTTGTTCTTCAAATGGTGAAGCACGCGCCCGCTCTCAGCCATACCGCTCGCGCTGATAATAATCGCCGGCTCCGTCAGATAGTTCAACTGCTTACTGCGCCGCACCTCCCGCACATACTCAATACGGGGATAGTCAAATGGACTGCGTCGCCGCCCATCCTCCATAAAGGTTTGCACGCTCGTATCCCACGATTCGGGGTGCATGCGGAACACATCTGTCGCATTGATCGCCAGCGGACTGTCCACAAACACCGGAATCTCCGGAATATCTCCTCTCGCATCCAACTGGTTCAGTGCGTATACAATCTCCTGCGTTCGTCCCACTGCAAACGACGGAATGATCACCTTCCCACCCCGCCGCGCCGTTTCACAGACTACTTCCCGCAACCGCCTCAGCGCCGTTTCGTATTGACCGTGCAGTCGCCCGCCGTACGTGCTTTCCATAATCAACAGGTCGGCCTCCGCCGCCACCGCCGGGCTGCGCAGCAGGGCAATCTCATCCCGGCCCAGATCGCCGCTGAACACCAGCTTCCAGCTCTTACCGCTGGCAAACTCCTCAATCTCCAGCTCCACAAACGCCGAACCGAGAATGTGCCCGGCATTGTGAAAAGTCAGCGTCACGCCGTTGCCAATCAGCACAGGCCGCCCCTCGCCAACACTCACAAACAGCGGCAGCGCCTCCTTCGCATCCTCCCGCGTGTAGATCGGCTCCACCGGCGCCTCACCCCTGCGGCTCCGCTTGCGGTTGAGATACTCCACATCCTTTTCCTGAATATAACCGCTGTCCATCAGCATGTACGCCGACAGATTGCGTGTCGCCGCCGTACACCAGACATTGCCGCCAAATCCCTGCTTCACCAGGTTGGGCAGCTTACCCGTGTGGTCGATATGGGCGTGGCTCAGCACCACACAATCGATCGACTCCGCCTCCCACGGAAAGTTCAGATTGCGCGCATAACTGTCGCGCCGCCGCCCCTGATAGAGCCCGCAGTCCAGCAAAATCCGCTGCCCGTTCACCTCCAGCAGATGCATCGATCCCGTCACCTCCTGCGCCGCCCCATGAAACGTAAGCCTCATCAACCTCTCCTTCCTCCCCCGACCTATTGCTATCTAACCATCCTCAATCATTTCTCGCCCCAAAGTGCAACAAGCGCGAGTACCTTTCACTCACTCCTCTATCCGCATCCCTCGTATACGTACGCCTGCGGGCGAGGACGCCCTCCGGCGGCTCCGGCCCGCTATGGCGGGCCTGCGCACCCTTCGCCGCTAAGGCGGCTCAGGGCTGTCGTCGGCAAACCCCCGCCGCCGCCAGGGGCTACGCCCTTTTTTGACGGTCGGGCCTACGGCCCTCCCTTGTGCGGGGGGACACCCCCCGCAACGCCCCCCTCCAAAACCCGCGCCGCAGCCATCCGCCATCGTCGCTGCTAGCCGGCTGCGTCGACCGCAAACCTGACCCATCAGCCTGAATGGCGTCATGGATAAGGAGTCCAAGTGCCCCTTCGTGGAAGTTAAAAGGTGTTCTTAGTGGCCCTTCGCGGCCCTTCGTGGACAAAAAGGTGTTGCAGTTGCCGTTCTTAGTGGTCCTTCGTGGCCCTCAGCGGCCCTTCGTGGACAAAAGGTGTTGCAGTTGCCGTTCTTCGTGGTCCTTCGTGGCCCTTCGCGGCCCTTCGTGGACAAAAGGTGTTGCAGTTGCCGTTCTTCGTGGTCCTTCGTGGCCCTTCGTGGACAAAAAGGTGTTGCAGTTGCCGTTCTTGATGGCCCTTCGTGGACAAAAAGGTGTTCCATCGAGTTAAGTTTATAGTCGGAACATTCGTGCGCGCCGGGACTTGACACCGCACAGATGTTCTTGTATACTTGGGATAATGTTTGGGAAATGACCGCAGTATTTGGGATATTCATCAACCATTGTCCAGCGTTCACTCAGAAAAACAGTAACGTATCCAACAACTTTCCAGGAGGAAGACGATGAAACTCTCCGAGCGCCAAAAGAAAATGCTCGCCTTTATTGCCGAATTTGTCGAAGGCAATAACTACCCGCCTACAATCCGCCAAATCGGATCTGCCTGCGGAATCTCCAGCACTTCCGTAGTCAAGTACAATCTGACCAAACTGGAACGGGATGAGCTGATTAAGCGCGACAAGGAGGTCAGCCGCGGCTTAAGTCTCGACTGGGCCCGCCTGCAGGAAGTAGGGCTGGCCGAGAACCTGGTCGGCGCGCCCGTTACTGACAGCGGCGCCGGTAACGATGGTTCCTCCCTGAATTTCTTTCAGGTACCCGTGCTGGGCTACATCGCTGCCGGCGAGCCGATCCAGGTCGAAACCACAGACCATTATGGCGCCGACGAATGGCTCGAACTCAACGAATCGCTCTTCCGCAATCCCGCCGAACTCTATGCTCTGCGTGTCCAGGGCGATTCCATGATCGACGCCAGCGTCCTCGACGGGGACATCGTCATCCTCCGACACCAGGAGCGAGCCGAAAACGGCGAAATGGTCGCCGCTTGGATCGACAACCAGAACGAAACCACGCTCAAGCACTTCTTTCTTGAAGGGGATCAGGTACGCCTGCGCCCGGCCAATCCCAGCTACCCTGAGATGTTCCTGCCCGCCGCCGATGTGAGTGTGAAGGGCAAAGTGGTTTCGGTAATCCGTCAACTGGAGTAGCTCGGACGAACTGCCAGGATAGGCAGGCGGGGTAGACCGTCAAACTGGTTCCCGCCTCATCAACATTTAACGTTCGTCCATCCCCCAACTGCACCAAAAAAGTTGCGGACTTATTTGCGACCCGCTTTGACTACCCTTTTCCCGCACACTTCCCACTCCGTCTTGCCTTGCCGGCCAGCCCGGGACTGAACTATTCTCGCTCGTTGGCGCCCGCGTTAGCTTCCCTTCTCTTCCTCCACCAAACGCGCCAACGCCCGTCGCACCTGTGAATACCGCTCCAGCAGAAAGTTGAACTGCTCGTCGCAGCCCGCAATTGGCGTAGGATAGTTGCTTATCTCCCGCTGAATGCGCGCCTTCTGCGCCTGCAATTGAGAACGCCGCGCCTCCCTTTCCGCCGCACGTTCGGCGGGCTCCCGCACCGCCTGCGCCGTCCCCGTCGCCGATCCATTGACTGCGGTCCACTCTCTTTCAGATCCGGACATTTGGCTACTCCGGCGTGTCGTCAAGTCGTTAACCTGCCAGGCTCCATTGTAACACGCGCCCTTACGCCAAGTTCTATCCCAGCCTTGACATCTTTCAGAGTCCCAAGCTGCAGATCCCGGCGTGTCTCCCCAAAGACAACAAGCATTTTCCCCGAATATCAAGAGACATTCTTGACCCTGAATTCTCGGGTGCGGTCCAAAATTGGAATACAAATTCTGTCCCCCGTCTAGCAACGGAGCCATCGCCGCCCTCTCAGAGGACGGTAGGGGCAGGCCTTGTGCCTGCCCGCTGCCTCTCCCAATGCCGGTAAACAATTTCAGCCACCGCCGTCATGAATTCCCTTCCCAACTATTCCCACCCCAAATGTGGACTGCACCCAAATTATGAACTCACCCGAAAACCTTGCTCAAATGTGCTATAATAACGACAGATCGGCGCCTTCATTCCTGAACGGCCAATAGTCGCATCATGGTATATTCTGGAACTCGCGGCAACCCCAACGAGAAAGATCGCCACTGACCTGCCAGGAATCGGGCACAGCCGTTCACGACATGCAGCGCCCCAGCATCTGCACTATTGAATTCGCAGTTGGCCCTCTCGACTCGCGCCCAGCCAGGCCGTCGCGACCGGACAGACCAACGTCAACTGAAATTCAAATCCGCTGCCTAAACCGATCAACAACATCGAAAATCGACCTGTAACAACCCAGAGTCGTTCTCTTAAAATACCTTCGAGTGGACATCGCAGACATATTTATGAAAAATGCCATAAAAATACCCCTGTCGCCCTACCCAGGCAGGCAGTCGAACGCCGAAATCGCCGGCTGCCTGTCCTCCATGCTTAGAAGACTCGTCTCAATCTCTCGTAAAACTCTCGTGATCTCTAGTAAACGCTCATACAAGCGATCCTGTGCCAGCAAGGCCTCCAGCATCCTGAAAATCCATGAAATCCTGCAAATCCTGTTTCAGGCAACCCACCCAATCTCTTGTAAAACTCTCATGATCTCTCGTAAACACTCGTACAAGCGCACCAGTGCCAGCAAAGACTCCGCCATCCCGAAAATCCTGCTTCAGGCAACGCACCCAATCTCTTGTAAAACTCTCATGATCTCTCATAAACGCTCGTGCGAGCACACCAGTGCCAGCAAAGACTCCCCCATCCCGAAAATCCTGCTTCAGGCAACGCACTCAATCTCTTGTAAAACTCTCGTGATCTCTCGTGAACGCTCGTACAAGCGCACCACTGCCAGCAAAGCCTCCGCCATCCCGAAAATCCTGCTTCAGACGACTCACCCAATCTCTTGTAAAATTCTCGTGATCACTCGTAAACGCTCGTACAAGCGCACGGGTACCAGCGAGGACGCCGCGTCCTGCAAATTTGCTCGAGACAGTCCGCGCCTCGCAAATCACAGCCCATCCTCCAAATCCCAAAAATCACAGTTCAGACAAACTCTCGTGATCTCTCGTAAACGCTCGTACAAGCGCACCACTGCCAGCAAAGCCTCCGCCATCCCGAAAATCCTGCTTCAGACGACTCACCCAATCTCTTGTAAAACGCTCATGATCTCTCGTAATCGCTCGTACGAGCACACCAGTGCCAGCAAAGACTCCGCCGTCCCGAAAATCCTGCTTCAGACAACGCACCCAATCTCTTGTAAAACTCTCGTGATCTCTCATAAACGCTCGTACAAGCGCACCAGTGCTAGCAAGGCCTCCGCCGTCCCGAAAATTCATGAAATCCAGCAAATCAGGCTTCAGACAACCCACCCAATCTCTCGTAAAACTCTCGTGATCTCTCATAAACGCTCATGCAAGCGAATCAGTGCCAGCAAAGACCCTGCCATCCCGAAAATCCTGCAAATCCTGATTCAGACTACTCACCCAATCTCTCGTGAAACTCTCGTGATCTCTCATAAACGCACGTACGAGCGCACCTGCGCCAGCCTGGACACTACCATCCTGAAAATCCCAAGTATTCCTGCTTCAGCCAAACAACGCAACGCTCGTAAAACGCTCGTGATCTCTCGCAAACGCTCGTACGAGCGCACCAGTGCCAGCGGCGCCTCCGACATCCTAAGATCCCCCCGACTTCGGGCCACACGACCCCTTCAAAAGACTATCGCTCGACCAACGACTGTTGTATACTACCCCCCAACCATCGGCGCTGTCCTTCCCAGTTCGCGCCGTCACGTAAATTTGTCCAACTATCAATCTTCCCTACCTCTATGAGTCCCCCGCCCACACCGCTCCACAATTGTGGAGGGAACGAACCGGGCTACCCAGGCTCACTCTACCAACAGCAGGAGGAAAAACCATGGCAAGAACTGGTCGGGCGGTCATCGTCCAAGGACAGGACTTCGAAATCCGCGAATATCCCGTGCACGACCCTGAACCGGGCAAAGTGCTTCTGCGCCAGGAACTGGCCGGTATCTGCGGAACCGACCTGCACTACTGGCAGAACGGCATAGAGGGCGAATTGGTCATGGGCCACGAAAATGTTGGCGTTATCGAGGCCATCGGCGCCGGCGGTGCCAAAGACTACATCGGCCGTCCCCTGGAGGAAGGCGACCGCGTCATCTTCTCCCCGGGCACAGGTGGCTACGGCGCCTACGGCTTCTACGATACACCCGACATTGCCCCCCACTTCTACGGCGGATTCGCAGACTACATCTACCTTGGCTTCGAAAATACTTGCATGCTCAAAACCAATTGCACGCCCGAGGTCGCCGTGCTGACCGAACCCTACACCATCGGCGTCCACGCCGCCATGCGCGGCAAAGTGCAGCTGGGCGATACCGTTGTCGTCCAGGGCAGCGGCGCCATCGGCCTCGTAACCCTCCTCTGCGCCAAACAGATGGGAGCTGCCCAGATCATCGTTGTAGGCGGCCCCGCCAGACGCCTCGAACTGGCAAAAGAATTCGGCGCCGATGTGACCATCAACATCGAAGAGGTTACCAGCGTCGAAGAGCGCACCGAGCAGGTGTACTGGCACACACCGTTGAAGCGGGGCGCCGACATCGTATTCGAGTGCTCCGGATTCCTGGCCGCCACGCCCGAAGGGTTGGGCTACCTGCGCCACAGCGGCACTTACGTGGAGGTCGGCCATTTCGTCGATATGGGCTCCATCGATTTCAATATCAACCAGCTCCTCATGCGCAAGAATTTGACCCTCGAGGCCGTCTGGGGCAGCGGCTACGAGCACTTCGTGCGCGGCCTGCCTATTCTCGAGAAAAACGAATTCCCCTATGGCGACATGGTCAGCCATAAACTGCCTCTCGAACGTGTAGGCGATGGCTTCCACGCCCTCGACGGCACCTATCGCCTCGGGGATGAGCAAGTGATTAAAATCGCCGTCAAAGCGTGGGATGACTAGAGAACCGCAGCGCGGAATGTCCTCACGCTGAAGCGCAACAGAAAAATCCATTTCCACGCCGCACCCGCGGCGGGTTTCAATTGGTTAAAGGAGATTGCCATGCCGTTCGGAACCGGCGCCTATCAGTATGAAGTAGTGGAAAATTGGGCAAAACTGCCCGCAGGTTGGCAGTTCGGCTGGGTAGCCGCGGTCGCCTGCGACTCCCAGGACCGCGTCTTTGTCTATTCGCGAAGCGAGCATCCCCTCGTCGTCTTCGATCGCGACGGCAACTTCCTCGCCTCCTGGGGCGAAGATGTCATCGAGGATGCACACGGAATCTTCATCGACAGCGAGGACAACGTCTGGTGTACCGAGCGTGAGACTCACTGCATCTTCAAGTTCAACGCCAAGGGGGAGTTGGTAATGACTATCGGCGCTCCTGGCAAGGAAGGCGCGCCCGGCGACCCGTTCCGACTGCCAACCGATCTGGGCGTAGCCTCCAATGGCGACCTCTTCATCTCCGACGGCTATGACAACGCTCGCGTCCACAAATACTCAGCCGCCGGCGAACACATCCACTCCTGGGGCGACTGGGGCGAAGGGCCCAGCCAGTTCACCCTCTCCCACTGCGTCCGGCTCGACAAAGACGATCGCGTATGGGTCTGCGACCGCACCAATGACCGCATTCAGCTCTTCGACACCGATGGCAACTTCCTCGAAGAGCGCACCGACCTGCTCAAACCCGATACCATCTACTTCGACCCCAATGGCGAGGTCGTCTACGTCGCCGAACTCGAGCAGCGCGTCAGCGTCTGGACCCTCGACGGCGAACTCCTCAGCCACTGGGGCGGCGCCCAGCCCAGCGACAAAGCCGGCGAATTCAAGGCCTGTCCCCACGGCATCTGGGCCGACTCCCACGGCGACCTCTACGTCGGCCAGGTCCAGGTAGACGACGGTCTCCAGAAGTTCCGCCGCCTATGAGTGGAGACAGGAACCTCCATCTTCTTGGCTCCTCTTGTAGTCCAAGTGTGCAAAGTGAGATCAAGGCAAGGGTATTCGCAAGAGAACCGCGAATACCTCTTTTCCCCGTTGAATGAATTAGGCGTTCATCGAACGCAACGCTGCGCAATTGTTGAATCGCTACCCTGTTAGGCAATTGACTGGATAAAATGACCCGCTTCAACACCTCCATCCTCCAACCCGACCCGGCGACCCGCCGCCCCATCCTTGCCGTCCTCGACGCCGCGCTCGACGCAGTCGATCCCTTCGTCGCCGTGCAAAACGTCCTCCAGCGTCAGGGCGATGTTCTGACCGTCGCCGACCCCTCCGCCCATGCCTCGGCGCCCGCATCGACCTACGATTTGCGCCGCTGCCGCCGCATCTTCGTCATCGCTGCCGGCAAAGCCGCCGCGCCAATGTCCAGCGCCGTCGAATCCGTTCTCCAGGACCGCATCAGCAACGGGCTGGCCGTGACAAAATACGACCATGGCCAGCCAACCGGCTCGTCCTCAGCAACGCCATCCTCCATCCGCATCGTAGAGGCCGGCCACCCTCTTCCCGACGAAGCCGGCGTCCTCGCCGGCAAAGAAATGCTTGCCCTAGTAGAGGAGGCCAACGAAGACGACCTGGTGATTGCGCTGCTCTCCGGCGGTGGCTCTGCCCTATTGGTGGCGCCGGCAGGAGAATCCGCCGCCAGCACCGAGCAAGCACAGTCAGCACTCACCCTGGCCGACCTGCAAGGCATGACCGACGCCCTCCTGGCCTGTGGCGCGACCATCAACGAGATGAACTGCCTCCGCAAACACACCAGCGCCGTCAAGGGCGGCCAGTTGGCCCGGTCCGCCGCGCCCGCAACACTCCTTACTCTTGCCCTCAGCGATGTCATCGGCAGCCCCCTCGACGTCATCGCCAGCGGACCCACCGTTCCCGACGAAAGCACCTGGGCCGATGCCTGGGCAATCGTCGAAAAGTATGCCCTGGCCCCTGCCCTTCCAGATGCCGTGCGCAACCGTCTGCAGGCCGGGCTGGCCGGCGACGTCCCCGACACGCCCAAACCAGACGATCCGGTCTTCGTCAACAGCAAGACGCTCGTCGTCGCCGACAACCGCACCGCCGCCAACGCAGCCGTGGCCAAGGCCGTTGACCTTGGCTACAACACCATCCTGCTCTCGACATATGTCGAAGGCGAGGCCGCTGAAGTGGCCAAAGTGCTCGTCGGCCTGGGCCGGGAGGTGCAGGCCAGCGGACAACCGGTTCCCGCACCCGCCTGCCTGATTCTCGGCGGCGAAACAACCGTCAGCCTCGGCGACAATCCCGGAAAAGGCGGCCGCAACCAGGAGCTCGCCCTCGCCGCCGCCCTCCCCCTGCAGCATCACCCCGGTCTGACCGTCGTCTCACTGGCAACCGACGGCACCGACGGCCCCACCGACAGCGCCGGCGGCATCGCCGACAGTGGTACAGTCGCACGAGGGGAGGGCGCCCGTCTTTCCGCAGCCGACAACCTTCGCCGCCACGATGCCTATCCCTTCCTGCGGGCCACCGCTGACCTGCTCCTGACCGGCCCGACCCGCACGAATGTCAATGATCTGATCTTCGTGTTCGTGCAAAAAGTGTGAGAGAATACACCAACCTCTTGAAGGTCATAGTCATGTGGCGTAGTCAGCGGCCCAAATCTATCGTGCCCTCCACTACGCCGCAGCGCCGAAATGATATCGAGCCTTCGGTCCGAATCTAAACACGCACAGGAGTTGAATTCCATGCCCAATTTGACAGTAGCAGATGTTGGCACATTTGAAGTGCAAGCAGGCAAACGTCTTGTCCTCGCATTGGTTGAGGACGCAGGCATCGATCAGATGCACGCCTGTGGCGGCAACTGCAAATGCACCACCTGCCGCGTCGCCTTTGTTGACGGCGAACCCGCGCAGATGACCGTCGCCGAAAAAGAGAAACTGGCTGAAAAGGAACTGACCGGTGTGCGTCTGTCCTGCCAGTGCCTCGTTGAAAGCGACATGGCCGTACAAATTATCAGCCGCCTCGAGGGCACAGGCCGACCCGATGCCGGCCCGCCTCCGGAATCGACGATTCAGCCGGACCCGGAGTGGACAACCAAAGACTGATAACGGTACAAGATCTGCGGCGCCGGCTCCGCCCACGCTGAAGAAGCCGCCGGGTACATACCAAGTCGAGACCGGCCTTCACTCGGGAGCTGGCGCGCCGCAGTCTCTCTCGGCCGTAGCCATCGCGGCCTCCGGGCCGCATACCCCCCTATATTCAACTCTCCCAATGAGGCGATCTTGGCCAGCCAATCAGAGCATCCCACCCCTACCGCGGACACAACGGGACCCTCCAACAGACCGATTCTGCTCTCTGCCATGCAGTTTGAAGATGAGCTCAAAAGCGGCGAGCGCTCCGTCTGGGAAGTTATCGATATCGCCCTCCAGACAGGTGCCGATGGTGTCGAACTGCGGCGTGAAACGTGGCCGCGGCTCGACGCCGAACTGGCAGAGGCTGCCCGCCGCATCGCCGACGCCGGCCTGCTTGTCACATACGCCACCCAAGCCACTCTCTTCGGCGACTCGGAGGCATCGCTGCAGCTGCGCCAGGACATTGACGCCGCCGCAACGCTGGGCGCCCCCCTCGTGCGCTTCTTCCCCGGCCCGACACCACCGGCCGACGACGGCCCTGCCTGGGCCCGCGCTCAGCAAGTCATCGAATACGCCGCCGCGCAGAACACTGTCATCGCCCTCGAGAACTACGCCCGCACGCCCGGCGGCACGTTGGCGGAGGTCCATGGAGCGCTTACCCGCCTGGCATCGCCTGCCCTATGTACCAATCTGGATATGGGAAACTATCCAAACCACGGCCAGAATGTGGTCGCCGCAATCGACGCTCTGGCCGATCACATCATCGCCGCCCATCTCAAGGACAAAACCGCCAATCCCTCCGATCCCCCAATCCACCTCGGCGCAGGCGTGCTGCCTCTCGCCGGCATTCTCTCCGCGCTCGACCGTCTCCCCCAACGCGTCTATTACATCTTCGAATTTCGCGGTGGCAGCGATCCGGTACGGGCAATCGAGAGCAGCCTTGCCTATCTGAAACAACGGTAGAATGAGAAGCAGCAGTGTATCCGAATGATAAGGGTGGCGTGAGCGTACCCTCCGGTCCACTTTTTCTAAGCTCAATACACATGCTGGAGAAGTGAAGTGAGCAGCAACAACTCCCTTGCCGGCAAACGGGCACTCATAACCGGCGTCGATCACGGCGGAATCGGCCAGGGCATAGCCCTCGAACTGGCCCGTCAGGGCGCAGCCGTGGTCTGCCATTACCCTTACGACGACGAGGGCGCAGCCGCAGCTGTGGCGCAGATTCAGGCGGCTGGCGGATCAGCCGCCGCCGTTCAAGGCGATTTCACCCAGTCTGCCGACGTATGCACGCAGGTCGTCGAGGCCGCCGCCGAATTCCTCGGCGGGCTGAACGTGCTGGTCAACAACGCCGGCCTGACCGAGACGGGCCCAGTAGCCGATATCACTCCCGCCCATTTTGAGAAACTCTTCGCCATCAACGTGCGCAGTCAAGTATTCTGCACGCAGCAGGCACTGCCCTATCTGCAGAAGAACGGCGGCGGTTCAGTGATCAACTTGGCGTCGGTGCATACCCACGCCGGTGTGCCCGATTACGCCGTCTACGCCGCCACCAAGGGCGCAGTCGCCGCGCTCACCCGCCATCTGGCAGTCGAACTGGCCCCACAAAAAGTGCGGGTCAACGCCATCGCCCCCGGTCTCATCGAAGTGCCCCGCTACCACGCAGACATTCCCGACTACAACCCCGCCATCTTCGCAGCGACCGTGCCCTGGGGCCGCTTGGGCGAACCCGCTGACATCGGCCCCGTGGCCGCCTTTCTCGCCTCTGACGGCGCCGAATTTGTCACCGGCCAGACCATCTACGTCGATGGCGGCACTACTGCCTATATGTCCTTCGGCGCCCATCTTGACGGCCAGGACTGGCGCGCCGAGGATTGAACGCCGTATCCAACTTGTGCCGACTCCAACTGATCAGGCACCCAGCAACAAATCGGCTAGGAATCCGCACTGGCCATCTGGTAGAAAATTTGCCAGGCGCGGGCTTATTGCACCGCGTATTTATTCCTGATTAGTAACTACTCAGCCGCAACGCATTCGCAACCCTGAACGAGGCGGGCCAGCGTGTTTACTCTCTCCTCACTTCTCTCAACTCTCTCTTTGTATTTTGGCGGTCGGGCCTTCGGCCCTCCCTTGTGCAGGGGCTGCGCCCCCGCAACGCCCCCCTCCAAAACCATCGCTCAGCGACCTTACGGCGTCAAACCAGCAGTGCGTCTCAACCAACGCGGCGGCTGCCAACCGATTACCTGACGAGATAGCCTGAGAACGGCAGCGGGGATGTAGCGCTGGTCAAGACAGACACTTTATATGACTAAATAGCTACCCGGATTATTGTATGTAGCGGCTCTTGTAAGTTTTCCCCGGCCTGAGTACAATTACGGTGCTCTTCGCACATACTCTTTTTATACATTGCTAAGCGGAAGGAGAAAATCGCAATGGATCGAAGAAGATTCCTGAAAGTGGCCGCAACAGGTGCGGTCGGCGCAGCCGCCCTGAGCGTTGCCGGTTGTGAAACGGCCGGTGTCATGACGCCGGGTCAGATCGAAGGCGCTGTGGCAGAAGATTCTAGCCTGCCCGAAATTAAATGGCAGATGGCTACCAGCTGGCCGCCTGCCCTCGACACCATCTTTGGCGGTGCCGAGACGGTTGCCCAGCGCGTGGCAGCCATGACGCAAGACAGATTTAAGATCGAAGCTCGCGCCGCTGGTGAACTGGCGCCCGGTCTCGAGGTGTTGAATGTCGTCGAAGAGGGCGCCGTGCCCATCGGCCATACAGCCTCCTACTATTACGTGGGCAAGAGCCCCATCACAGCTTTCGGCACAGCCATGCCCTTCGGCCTCACCTCCCGCCAGCAGAACTCTTGGCTGTATGAGGGCGGCGGCCTGGAGATGTTGCAAACCGTCTACGCCGAAAAGTTCAATACCATCCAGTTCCCTGCCGGCAATACTGGCGTGCAGATGGGTGGTTGGTTCAACAAGGAGATCAACTCAGTCTCCGACATGGAAGGGCTGAAGATGCGCATTCCCGGCCTCGGCGGCCGCGTCATGGATCGACTGGGTGTAACCGTCCAGGTACTGCCCGGCGGGGAGATCTTCCAGGCCTTGCAGACCGGCGCGATCGACGCCGCCGAGTGGGTCGGCCCTTACGACGACGAAAAGTTGAGCTTCCACAAGGCCGCCAGCTTCTACTACTTCCCCGGCTGGTGGGAGCCCGGCCCATCGCTCGAGATCCAGATCAACCTGGACGAGTGGAACAAGCTGCCGGAACAGTACCAGGAGGTCCTCAAGACCGCCGCCTACGCCGCCAATACAACCATGATGGCACGTTACGATGCCAAGAATCCCGCAGCCCTCAGCCGCCTCATCAACGACGCTGACATTACAATGCTTCCCTTCCCGGATGATGTAATGCAGGCTGCCGAAGAGTCCTCCTTCGAGCTGTTCGACGAGACCGCCGCCGATGACGCCGACTTCGCTTCGATTTTCAAGGAATGGTCCGCGTTCCGTAGTGCGATTCAGGCCTGGCACGGTCTGGCCGAGCGCGGCTACCTGCAATACGTGGGCCGAAGCCGTTAACGTTCGCCGCAGAAACGCCAATTCTCTGGAAGCGGCACAAAAAAGAAAAGGGGCGAGCGTAAGCAACGCTCGCCCCTTTTTCGTCTCCGTTCGCTATGATGCAGCGTCCACCAGCCAGGTAACCGTCTCCGGAACCAGGATCACGATCAAGAGGGCAATGCCTTGCAGCACCATAAACGGCAACGCGCCCTTGTGAATGTCTGCAGTCTTCACCTCCGGCGGCGCCACGCTCTGCAGATAAAACAACGAGAATCCAACCGGCGGCGAGATGAACGCCATATTCAGGTTGATAGCCATCATCACCCCGAACCAGACCATCTGCGCATTGGTGAATCCCAACTCAAGGGCAGCGGGCACAAACAGAGGCATGGCAATGAAACTGATTTCTATGAATTCGAGATTGATGCCCAACAGGAAGATGGCGATGTTGGCCACGATCACAAATCCCCAGAATCCGCCCGGCAGACTCGTCAACAGGGCCTGTACATAATCCTGACCTCCCAATCGATCGAAGACCAGCCCGAAAAAGGTCGAACAGAACAAAATCATTATCACCAACGCAGTAATATTGGCCGTTGAACGGGCTGCGTCCTTTATCAGCTTCCAACTCAAATTGCGGTTGAACGCCGTCAGTATACAGGCGCCAATAGCGCCAACCGCGCCCGCTTCGGTCGGTGTGGCGATACCTTGAAAAATGCTGCCTAACACTGAAAAAATCAGCAGAATTGGCGGAACCACTGCAACTAATGTCTGGCGCATCAGCGCGGCGCCTTGCACCGTGCGAGCCTCTGGCGGCAAAGCCGGCGCGTCCTGCGGACGAACTATCGCGATCACGATCACGTACAAAGCGTAGAGGCTCGAAAGGATCAGTCCTGGAATCAACGCCCCCACAAACAGATCACCCACCCCCACGCCAATCTGATCGCTCAGCACCACCAGAACCAGGCTGGGCGGCAACAGTTGCGCCATCGTCCCCGACGCCGTAATTATGCCTGTTGCCAGCTTATGGTTGTATCCATAACGAATCATGATCGGCAGCGACAGCAGTCCCATCACAATCACAGTCGCCGCCACCACTCCCGTTGCCGCCGCCAGCAATGTCCCCACCAGTACCACCGCCAGCGCCAGTCCGCCCCGCATCGAGCCCAGCAAAATGCCGACCGTCGTCAACAGCCGCTCAGCCAGCCCCGACTTTTCAAAGATCGCCCCCATAAAGACGAAAAATATAATTGCCAGCAGCGTAAAGTCCGACATCGTGCCGAACCAGCGGTTGGGCAGTAGCTTGATCCAATTCATATTGAATATGCCCAACGCCCAGCCGATTAACATAAAGACAAAGGCGGTCCCGGCGAAAGAAAACGCCACCGGATACCCATACAGGATCAAAACAAAAAACAGTACGAACATCACTAACGCCAGCCATTCCAACCCCATAACTACTCCTTTTCGTCCGACCTGCGTGGTGAGCAGCCAACAACACCTGCGTCAGACCAACACCCAGCCGCGCATCCCGGCAAATGCTCCGCACGACCCTACTCGATCCGCAGAGCCTCCTGGTGTTCCGCCAATTCTTCAACCTCCTCCTCGGCCCCACGCAAAACTGCGAACAGTTTGATCAACTCGGAAATCGCCTGCAACAGCAGTAGTACAAAGGCGACGATAATCATTGTTTTCAGAGGCGCGCGTGGCAAGCCATCGGGATCAGGCGACTGTTCCCACTGACGCCATGAAGTCATCACAGGATTTACGGTCACCCAGATTCCGATTACGCAATAGGGCACGAGTAGCAATAAGTGACCCCAAAAGTCAACCATCGCCTGACGCTTCCTGCTCCAATTCGCATAAATGAAATCTACCCGTACGTTGATGCCGTTCTTGAGGATATAGGCGAAACCCAGAAAAAAGACCAGAGAGTACAGATACCACTGTAACTCTATAAAAAGATTCGAGGACAACTGCACACCTATGTACTGCCCCAGATACCGCACCAATACATTATAGAATCCCACCGCCACTGTAACGATCACAAGCAGTACCGACACGCTCCCGACACGCTCCGATAGCTTGTCTATGAGCCCGGATATTCTCAGAAGTGCCCTTAACATTATTGCTGTTCCTCTAACTGGGCGGTACGCGCCAAAGCCGCGACCCCGCCTCGCATCTTCCGCCACCTTACCTTGGCCCAAGCCTGTTCTATCTTACCCGAACCAGCCTGATATACAATATCCCCATATTCCTGCTAACAACGGCCGCAATATCCGCTGCTGTTTCTCATCACCTTTCATGCCACTCGTATAGATCTCCAACTGTGAAGTATAATTAGGTTGTACAGAAGCTATACTCAATTTCATACTGTTACTTTCTCGCAGTCCTGACACCTTGTTCAAAGGGATTTTCTATGGTTTGGCACCAATCGCAAGTAAAGGTCGGAGTCTATGTTGATGCCGCCAACATCTATCGCAACGGCGGTTCACGCATGCAATACGATGTCTTGCGCGAATTTGCCTGCCGCGATATGGGTGAACCAGTACGTCTGAATGCCTATGTAACCCACGACACCGAACGCGCCCAGTGGGATTTCGACTACCGCGTTGGCGCGCTTCGCTTTCACTCCGCACTGCGGGATCTCGGCTACAAAGTGATTATCAAGCAAGTGCGCTGGTACGATGACGAGGCCGGCAACCGCTATGCCAAGGCCAATTCCGACCTGGATCTGGCGGTGGACGCGCTCCTCCAATCCGAAAACCTCGACAGGGTGCTGATCGCAACCGGTGACGGCGACTTCGTCCAGGTCGTCCGCGCGCTCCAGAACAAGGGCTGCCGCGTCGAAGTGGTCGCCTTCGACAATGTCTCCGGCAACCTTCGTCAAGAGGTTGATCTGTTCATGTCCGGCTATCTGATCCCCAATCTCCTCCCCTTACCCAATGGCGCGGCCGAGTGGGGCCTACCTGATTCTACTGTGCGCGGCTGGTGTTACTACTACAACGAGGATAAGGGCTTCGGATACATGCGCTTCCTTACCAAGGTGTCTCCCCACCTGTGGTTAGTGGACAAACGCAAGAGTCCCGAATCTCCATATGAAAGCGCCTTCTTCCACTTCTCGATGATGCAGGATGATTCCGTCAAGGACTACCTGCCAAGCCGCGAACATATCTTCGAATTTCGGCTCATCCCCTCCGAACGGGACCAGAGTGAACTCACCGCAACCAATATTCGCATCGTCTGCTCTCTCTAACCGCAGTCGCCATCTTCCCCTGACCGCGCTATACTGACTGACAGTGAGTCCACGCTAACTCCACCTATCCCTATAGGAGCCTGAATTCTATGCCTGCCGCAATCTCTGCCCAGCAACCGCTCGCCGTAGAAGCCGGCGCAAAGATCCTCATGTCCGGCGGAAATGCCATCGATGCCGCTGTCACCGCCGCACTCGTGCAGGCCGTCGTCACCCCGCAAATGTGCGGCATCGGCGGTTACGCCGTGATCAATCTGCACTTGGCCGGCGAAGCAGGTTCGATCGGGATTGACGCGCCCGCGCTGGCCGGCGCCCTTGTGCAGGATGACATGTGGGCGGATGAGCTCATCCGCCCCAACCCCGGCGGCTGGGGCTACTTCCTCAAAGGCAATGTCAATGAAGCCGGTTACACATCCGTCTGTACGCCCGGTTCCGTCAAGATGTTCGCCAGCTTGCTCGATCGCTGGGGCACCATCGACTTCGGCCAAGCCGCCGAACCGGCCATCCGCACCGCTCACGACGGCTTTGTTGTCTCCGATTCCCTCGCCGTCGGCTGGAAACGCTCCAACCAGTACTGGGAGGGGTTGAGCCTGCGCGACTATATTCGCAGCAACGCCGAGGCCAGCCGAATCTATCTGCGCGAGGACGGCCAACCCTATGACACCGGCGAAATTATTCGCAACCCGGACTACGCCGACTCCCTCAGCCACATCGTCCAACACGGCAGCGAAGACTTCTACCACGGCCAGCTGATGGAGCGCATGACGTCCGACCTGGGAGCCAACGGCAGCTTCGTCACCCGGCAGGACTTTGAACAGTACCACCTGCGCGAGGACGCCTCCGTGCGCGGCAGCTACCGCGGCCACACCGTCACCAGCGCAACGCCGCCCCACGGCGGCGCAACCCTTGTCGCCATCCTCAACATCCTGGAAGAGTACGACCTCGCCGCCATGGGCCACAACTCGGCCGACTACATCTATACCGTCGGTCTCGCAATGAAAGCCGCATTCGCTGACCGCAACCCGCACATGGCCGACACCGACTTCGAGGATGTGCCCCTAGACTGGATGATGTCAAAGGAGCGAGCCGCCTTCTGGCGCGAGCGCATCGACAACGGCCAGCCTATCGAACCCGAGGCCTCCCAGCCCGAGACCCCGCACACCACCCACCTATCCGTAATCGACGCCCAGGGCAACTGCGTCTCACTCACCCATTCGCTCGGCGCATCATCGGGTGTCATTACCCCGGGGCTGGGCTTCATGTACAATAACTCGATGGTCAATTTCCACCCCCTACCCGGCCATCCTAACTCGATCGCCCCCGGCAAAGGCCGCACAACCGGTATGACCCCGACCATCGTCTACAGCGAAGAATCTTCCAACGGCGACGCCCAGCCCCTCCTCGTCTTGGGCGCGCCCGGCGCCACCCGCATCATCACCTCGGTCCTGCAAGTGATCCTGAACGTCTTCGACTTCGACATGGACATCGAGAAGGCCGTACACGCACCTCGCTTCGACTGCCAGCTCGACTCCATAACCTGCCAGCGCCGCATCCCTATTTGGGTCCTGGACGAAGTCAACAAACGCCATCCCGCCGAACACATCCCCTACAGCCACGGCGGTCTGGCCCTCGTCCATGCCCTCCACATCGACCCCCAAACCGGCGCGCTCTCCGGTGCCGCCGACACCGGCAACGAAGGCATGGCCGTGGTCGTGTAGGTCCAATTGCAGGATCGGTTTACAACATTGAGAGGAGAACTGCATGAAGATTCGGGGCTAGAAGTGTGATATGAAACTCTACACCATCGGCTTTACCCGCAAGAGCGCCGAGACCTTTTTCACACAACTCAAACAGTCAGGCGTCCGCACGCTAATCGATACTCGCCTCAACAACCGATCGCAACTCTCCGGTTTTGCCAAGCAGAGAGATCTCCAGTATTTCCTGCGCGAAATTGGCAAGATCGACTACCTGCACCTGCCCCAACTCGCGCCTACCCAGGACATTCTCGACGCCTTCAAGAAAAAGAAGGGGCCGTGGGAAGCTTATGAGCGTTCATTTCGAGCCCTCATGCTGTCCCGCAAAATCGAGGAAGAGTTCCAACCGGAACTCTTCGACAACGCCTGTCTCCTTTGTAGCGAACATAAGCCCCACCACTGTCACCGGCGTCTCGTCGCTGAATACCTCCGCGAAAAGTGGGACGGGATCAATGTCGAAATCGAACATCTCCAACCCCAGGACGCTGCCTGATACGCCGACGCGTCTTCCCATGGCTGTCACGTCAACCGGCTACTATTCGCCGAAACAAAAATACTCACCGATCCGGCTCAAAAACCGACCCATCCAACGCCGTTTGCAACCCCGCGGACACTACATCCAGCCGCCTGATATCCTCCGCCGCCAATTCCAGACCCGCCGCGCCGGCCGTGTCCTCGATGTGTGCCGGCACATCCGCGCCGGAGATAATGCACGTCACTTCCGGATGCGAAAGTATCCAAGCCTGTGAAACCTGACCCGGCGTCGCCCCCAACCGCTCCGCAATTGCAATCACCTCTTCCACCACGTCCGCCGCCCTGGCTCGCAAGACATCCTGAAAAGCGTGTCGCCGCCGCCCGCCCCACAAACTGTTCTCTTCCGGCATCGTATCGCGCCGGTAAACGCCGCTAAGCAGGCCCACCGCCAGTGGGCTGAACACCATCACTCCCAGCCCCATCTCCGCCACCATCGGAAACATCTCCCGCTCCAGGTCCCGGTTCAGCAGATTATAGGGATTCTGCACCGTGATCAGCGGCGCCGCGTTCAGCCGCTCCTGCACCCGCAGCGCCTGCACAACCTGCCACGCCTGGTGATTGCAAATGCCCACATAGCGCACCTTGCCCTGCTGCACCAGGCTGTCCAGTGCTCGAAACGTCTCTTCTACCGGGGTAGTTTCGTCCAAACCGTGGATCAAATAGACATCGATCCGATCCGTATTCAACCTCCGCAGCGAACGCTCCGCCTCGCGCAGAATGTGGTAACGCGAAAGACCCACGTCGTTAGGGCCGTCGCCAATCTCCCCGCGCACCTTCGACGTGATCACTACCTCG
Organism: Caldilineaceae bacterium; assembly: GCA_963662575.1. Lineage (GTDB taxonomy): Bacteria > Chloroflexota > Anaerolineae > Caldilineales > Caldilineaceae > Bin5. The sequence goes on along the minus strand of OY759723.1, from coordinate 155,315 downwards.
TCGCGCCGCCCTTGCAGCGCCTTCCCCAGCAACTTCTCCGACGTGCCTCTGTTTGCCCGATCGTCCGACAGACCATATATGTTGGCGCAGTCGAACAGATTCACTCCCTGCTCCAGCGCAGCCGCGACCAAATTGCGCGCCTCCTTTTCATCTCCCTGTCCCCGCAGCCCCAGACCCAACGCCACGCGCGAAACCTTCACCCCCGCGCTGCCGAAATTCACGTATTGCATCCCTCTCTCCTCGTATTTGGAAGCGAAATCCTGATATTCGTGATATATGTTGCCTCACAACAGGCTGCCCTACCGCCGGTGTTCCGCAGTATACTGGTTCAGTGCGGAAGATTCAACTGCCGCCTGCCGAAAATAAGACTCCCTATTTTTTGACAATCCTGTTCCTTTCCATTAGTATCCGTTCTTGGAATTTACGAAACGTCGGTACTTCATATTCTCATCAACTCCCTGTAAACCGCTCCAGATAATAGCATCATCGCATTTGCAGTATCCCAATATCCATATAGTTTTTTCAAGGAGACAAGAAGAATGGAAAGCAAAGTAAGTCGACGTCAATTTCTCCGCTTGGTTGGTGGCGCTGCCGGCGCCGTTGCCCTCGCAGCATGTGCCCCGGCGGCCGCGCCTTCTGGTAGCGGCGAAGCCGCCATGTCACAGGAAAAAATCGTAATCCGCTACGCTGGGCTCGATGGCATGGGCGCCCGCGTCGAAGCATTCATGCTGCCGTGGGTGGAGGAAAATGGCTACGAACTCGAACGTGGCGCCTTCGGACAGCAGGAGCTGACCGACAAGATCATGCAGTCCGTCGCCACTGACACCTACCTGGCCGACATCTTCCAGTTCCCCAGCAACGCCCGTGCTGATGTCATCAGCGCTGGCGCATTGCAGGAAATCCCGGACCTGGTCCTGGAGGCCATCGATTTTGACGACGTCCTCCCCGGTATCGTCAATACCCTCTCATGGGAAGGAAAAATCTACGCCCTCCCCTACGACGGCGATATCCACTACTACTCCTTCCGTAAAGATCTGTTTGCCAACGAGGACAATAACAGCCGCTTTAAGGACACCTACGGCTTCGACCTCTCACCCGACACAGGCGCTGTGACCTGGGATCAGTGGCGCAACATCTGCGAGTTCTTCACCGGCTGGGACTGGAACGAAAACGGCGAGGACGACGACTTCGGCGCCGCCTGCATGACCAAGCGCGCCGATACCCTCTGGTGGGGCTTCAACTCTCGCGCCACCGCCTATGCCAAGCATCCCGAAGACGACGCTTACTTCATCGACCTCGACACTGGCGAAGCCCGCCTTAACAATCCCGGCTTCGTCCGCGCCCTGACCGAATGGGTAGAAGAGATGCAGAACTGGGCGCCCCCCGGCGGCACCAACTTCACCTACGGTGACTCGCTTAATGCCATGAATGGCGGACGCGTCGCCCAGACCTACAACTGGGATGCCGTCACTAGCGCAACCGCACCCGAGACCTCCGTCATCAAGGGGCTGCAGGGCTACAACATTCTCCCCGGTTCACACGAGGTCTTCAACTCCAAGTCGGGCGAATGGGACTACTTCGACGTGCCCAGCCATGCCCCCTTCCACGCCTTCGGCGGCTGGGTTATCGCCGTCTCCGCTCAGGTTGACGACCTGGCCTACGATGCCGTCTGGGATTTCGTCACCCATCTGACCAAGCCCGAGACTGGCCTGGCATTCGTCACCGACCTCACCGGCGCCAGCCCCTACCGCTTCAGCCAGATGGATGCCGTAGAAGAATTTGCCACTGGCCCGCTGCAGTTGGGCGAAGAAGTAGCGATGGACTATCTGAACGCCGCCCGCGAGACCCTCGACCATCCAAACGCCGTCACCGACCAGGCTTTCGGCGGCTGGGTGCAGTATCGTGACGCGCTGGAACTGGGCGTCTCCAAGGCGCTGGCTAATGAGCTTCCGCCTCAGGATGCTCTGGACGAAGTCGCCGCTGCCTTCAACGAAATCAGCGAACGCATGGGCGGCCTGCAGCATCAGGCCGAACTGTACGCCCGCACCTTGGGCAAGTAGTAGCAAATAGCAAGGTCAGTAGCCAGTGACCGGTGGCGAAGAGCCAAACCCGGTCGCTGGCCTCTGGCCGCGTACCACTTCTCTTCTCCATTCTCGGCATAGTAGTCGAGCCGGCGGGTGGAGCACTTGGCGTACTCATGGCAACTGAACCCCGAATCTATCCCTCGAAACGCTCTCGCTTCGAAATCCGGGACAACTACTGGAAGTGGATCTTCCTGCTGCCAGCCGTCGCCATCATCCTCATCCTGTTGGCGATCCCCGTGCTGTGGACCCTCTACGCAGCCTTTACAGATCTGCACCTCTACCGCATCGGTGATTTCGATACCAAATTTATTGGTCTGGCCAATTTCGAGAAGCTGCTGAGCAACCGCTCCTTCTGGCGCACTGTGCGCAATACTGTCGTCTTCATGCTTGGGGTAGTGCCCGCACAACTGATCATCGGCCTGACGGTCGCGCTGGCGCTGAACAACATTACGCGCGGCCAGAAACTGTTTCGCACCTGGTTCCTGATGCCTCTGATGGTCAGCCCGGTCGTCGTATCCTTTATCGTTGGCCGCATGTTGTTCCAGGAGGACATTGGCCCAATCAATGACATCCTCCGCAATATGGGCTTTGAGGGCGTTCCCTGGTTGACCAGTCCCACCTGGGCGATGGTTGCGCTGATGGCCATCGACGTCTGGCAGTGGAGCTCCTTCATGATCCTGATGCTGCTGGCCGCGCTGAAAGGCGTGCCGCCCGATCTGCACGAGGCCGCCCGTGTAGATGGCGCCAATCAGTTGCAGGGGTTCTGGCGCATCACCGTACCCCTCATCATGCCGATCACGATGACGGCGCTCCTGATTCGTATTATCGATGCTTTCAAAGTCGTCGAGATTATCATGGTGCTGACCGGCGGCGGGCCAGGGCAAGCCACCGAATCAGTGACGCTCGCCATCTATCGCACCGGTGTCAAAGGCGGAGATCTGGCCTTTGGCAGCAGCCAGGCTTACTTCCTGCTGTTGGTGCTGATGATCTTCGGCGGGGCATACCTGGTTATGACAAGAAGAGCGATGGGGAAGGACTGATGGGACTCAGTGCACAGAAACGGCTTCGCACGATCGTATCCTACTTCATTTTACTGTTTTGGTCGTTCATCCTCCTTTTCCCCATGTATTGGGTGGTGATCACCTCTTTCAAGAACGCCATTGACATGTCGATCAGGGCGACCTACATGCCCTTTATCGACTTTCAACCCGGGCTGCACGCCTGGCGTTACCTCTTCGTAGACCGGCTCACCTGGTTCCTCGATCCCTTTATGAACAGCGTGCTCATCGCCTTCATCTCGTCGACGATCGCCCTGTTAATCGGCTCATGCGCCGGCTATGCCCTGGCCCGTTTCGACTACGGCGGCCGCAACAATTCAATCGTTCTGGGCTTCATGTCCCAGCGCATGTTCCCCGGCGCGCTCTTTATTCTCGCCTTCCTGGTGATGTTTCGCGAGTTGGGCCTGCTTGACACCCGTCTGTCACTCATCATCGTATATAGCAGCGGTGCGATTCCCTTCATCGTCTGGGTTATGCGCGATTTCTTCGAAGGGTTGCCGATCGAAATCGAGGAAAGCGCCATGATCGACGGGGCCAACCGCCTCGGTGTCCTCTTCCGCATCGCCATGCCCCTGGCCGCGCCCGGCCTGGTGGCCGTCTTTGTCCTCTCCCTGATCGGCGCCTGGAACGAGTATCTGGTCGCCCTCACGCTGACCTTCCGTGAAGCGATCACCATTCCGCTCTTCATGACCATGCAGGTCAGCCAGACCGGCTACACCGAATGGTGGAACATGAGCGCAATCTCCCTCGTCAGCGTCATCCCCGTCGTCGCAGCCGGCATGGCCCTGGAGAAATACATCACCGGCGGCCTGACCTTCGGCGCGCTCAAAGGCTAACACGACTGCGCGTCGCCTCATCCTCGTTCAGCTTCGCTAAGCCTTGTTCCTACGCCGCCGTACCACCCAAAAACGCACCAGCCAGATCAGAATCGCCAGCGGTACCAGCACTACCAACAGCAGCGGCGTCAAGTAAATTACTGCCCAGATCAGCGCCGTCAGCAACCCTTGCAGCGTCGCTACCAGTGCTCGCAACGCGCTTCGTACGGGACCACTTGCGCTCCACGGCTCCTCCACGATTGGCCGGTTGATGCTGTCAGGGATCAACTCGATCCAGAGCGTCGAAAACCCGATCTGATTGTCCAGCAGATTCTTGCGCCCTTGTAGCGTCTCAATCTCTCCCCGGATCTGCATCAAATTGCGGTGGACGGCCAGAATATCCTCTACTTTGGCATTCGCCTTCTCCCGTACCTCCGTCAGCAGAGCCAGCAACTCCGTCTCGGTGGCCCGCAGATTCCGCAACTGTGCATCGAGATCACTGTACTGGTCGGTCACATCCTGCCGGGTTACATTCAGATAGTTCACATCCGTGGCCAGCGCCTGCAGCCGTTCCAGAGCCTCTTCCAGACTGTCTGACGGCACGCGCAGCGTCAACGAGCCACGCATCACTTCCGACTCGCCATATCTCCCCTTGGAGAGATCGACATCGGCCAGATACCCGCCCAGATCGGACGCGATCTGCTCGACGCCCGCCATCGCCGTCTCCGTCTGCGCCACAACCAGCGAGATGTTGGCATTGGCGATTATCTGGCGGGTCTCTGCCGATTCATCAGCCGCTGCATTACCAACCTGCTGCGCCGTGGATTCGCCTTCCATCGCCATCGCGCGAGCGCTTTCCGCGACCGAATCGTTAGAGACTCTGTCCTCCATGGTGGCAGCGGCGCAAGCCGCGCAAGTCAGCCCAAACAGAACCAGCAAAACCGGAATGATATGTCGAATTCGTCCCACTAATCACACTCCCGCCATCTCAGCATGTTGCAACAAGCCTGGATAATGGGACGAAATGTTCGGCCAATTTGTTCCCGATGCAACCGCTTCAAAGTTTTCTCGTCTGCCCCTCAGCCCCCGAACTTGTCCGATGCAACGCCTCGTACACCCACATCCGCTACGAAAAACCCGCCCGCATGAGGCTGTTCTGCCTTCTCCGCGTCGCTCATTCGGAACGAGGCGCTCGTGATGTAAAGCTGATCCAGGCCCGGACCGCCGAATGCGCAAGCCGTGATGCTGGATGTCGGCAGTTCGACCTCCGCCAACACTGTAGCCGTATCCGGATTCCAGCGCCGCACACGGCTGCCTCCATAATGTGCCACCCACAGCATCCCTTCTTCGTCGATCGTAAAGCCGTCAGCAAAGCCCATCTCTTCGGGAATACTGATAATCACCTGTTCATTGCTGATAGCGCCAGTCTCATCGTCGTAGTCATAGGCGCGAATGGCGAAATCAAGCGAATCGGTGTAGTACATCGTCTTGGCATCCAGGCTCCAGATGATGCCGTTCGAAATGCCGATATCACCGATCATCTTGTGAACGCTGTGGTCAGTGTCCATCCGGTAGACGCTTCCCTGATCCGCCTGATCTTCATAGGCCATTGTACCGGCCCAGAATCGGCCGGCGGGATCGCACTTGCCATCGTTAAAGCGGTTGCCCGCCAGATGCGCCTCCGGATCGACAAGCATCTCCAGCGCGCCGCTGGCCGGGTCAAAAGCGGCAAAGCCGTCCCGCAAGGCCAGCATCAGCCCGCCCGACGCCCGCTGCACCACTGTTCCAACGTGCTGTCCCACGTCCCACTCGCGGTTACTGCCCGATTCCGGGTCGTAAGCATAAAGCTTGCTGGCCATGATATCCAACCACCACAATACGTTGGCGTCGGCGTCCCAAATCGGGCCTTCGCCGACAAGCGAGTGGGAATCAATGAGAAGATCTACTTCTAAAGCCATGCTACTCCTCCTTTGGACACATTATTGGTTCAACAGCGAGACATCTGTACTGATATCAGTAGCTTTCTTGTACGGCATCTTTTCAGAGCCGTTCACTTTGCCCCGGCCTGACCGCTGGATTTGCCCTCCTTATACGCCGTGAATGTTTCGTCTACCTCCGACACACGCACCGGCCGTCCTTCCTCTGCCGAGCGGATCACCGCCAGCGTACAGCGCACCGCGCGCACCCCGTCTTCGCCGCCATAGCGCGGCGGTCGATCATGGAGAATCGCTTCGATCAGGTGATGGACCTGACTGACATGGCCCTGCCCATAGTAGCTGATCTCCGAATCCCATACGTAGTCGCCGCCCTCGTCGAAACGGAAGCACACTGTTTCCTGCCCTTCCCGGTGCAGAATCAGATGCTGCTGTTTCCCCTCCCAGAGCAGATTGTGCCCACCCTCCCCCAGCACCTCGATCATGCCCGTCTCACCTACAATCGTTGTACTTAAGCCGTGCATGAAATCATACTTGCCGTTGAGCGGATCCGCCCGCATCCAAACGCCCTGTCTCTCAGAGTCCGCGTAGCGCCAGCTGATTATGGGAATATCCAGCTCGGCTGTCCGGTATGGGTCGTGCGACGCGCCGGCTCGCCTCCCTCCGCCGCTGCCAGCTGCCGCCACCGCATAGACCTCGTCGATCGTCGCGTCCTCCATCAGATACTCGGCCGTGGCAAAGAAATGCACCGCGTGATCGAAGATCCAGGGGAATCTCCCCCCGCCCGACTGTTCACCGTCCAGCCGCCACGCGCGCGCCTCCGCGTCAATGTGTAACTCGTGCTGCGCGCGTCGACGCCACGCGCCATGTCGTTGCCGAATCTGCAGAGGGCGGCCAATAGCACTGCTTTCGATTAGCGCTCGTGCCTTCATGTGTGAAGTAAGAAAGACATACGTCTCGCCCACCAACAGCTTGACGCCGGCATCCTCCACCGCTCGCACTGCCTCCATCCCCTCGGCCGCGCCGCGGCAAAATGGCTTCTCGCAGTGAATGTGTTTGCCCGCCTGCGCGGCCTGCCGCGTCATCGTCGCGTGCAAAAAGGTAGGCGTAGCAATATCGATCAGTTCTACCTCGCCGTCAGCCAACAGTTCTGCAAAAGACGTATATACACGCTCGATACCGTACCGCGCGCCAAAAGTCGCCGCCCGTTCGCGGTCAGTGTCACACACCGCCAGTACATGTGTCGCAGGGTGGCTAAGATATCCCCTGATATGCGCAGTCGCCGCCAGCCCCAGCCCCACAATGCCAACGCATATTTTTTCGTCCATGAGCCGTAAACCAGTTAACAAACGTGGGGCCAGACGTAGAGGGAGCCGAGCAGGTCTGTTTCCGTTCAATCCGCAAATCGCGGCAGGACCTCTTGGATAAACAACTCTGTGCCCGCTGTTTCTGGGTAGTCAGCAATTCGAATCTGGAACAGACTGACGCCGACATCGATGTAGTCCTGCAACTGCGCCGCCACCTGGTCCGGCGTGCCCACGAGCGCGCCTCTGCCCTGCGCGTACGGTGTCGCCTCCATCTGCTCTCTGGCAACTGCCTCCGAATGGTGCACTGCAATCGGCGGCAACGAAATTGTCTTACGTATCTCGTCGAAATCGCGCCCCACCGCCGCGCAGTGTTCACGCAATACACCCGACTTGTGCGCATAGCTCTCCGGGGTCCCGCCCGGCAAATTCCACCAGTCGGCGTGCTTTGCCACCACCCGCAGCGTCAACTGTTCGCCGCCCCCGCCGACCATCACCGGCGGCAGCGGACTTGGCTGCGGATGGCAATAGGCGTTGTCGATGCGATAGTAGCGCCCCTCGTAACTGGCAGGTGACTCTGTCCAAAGAAGCTTGACGATCTCTATCGTCTCTTCCAACTGTCGAATCCGCGCAGCCGCTCGCGGAAACGGCCAGTTGTAAGCCTCGTACTCCTCCTCCAGCCAGCCGGCCCCGATCCCAAAAATGTGGCGCCCACCGGTTAGCCACTGCAGTGAGGCAGCCATCTTTGCCGTCAACGCCGGGTTCCGGTAGGACTGGCAAAGAACCAGACTCCCCCAGTCGAAGTTCGGATAGCGAGCCGCGAAATACGCCAGTGTCGTCACCACTTCCGTGGCTGGCGTTTCCCGTTGCACAAACGTACCCCACGGATGTACGTGATCGTCTACCCAAACCGACGTCAAATGGCCGTCCATCAGCTGAAGATGAGTATGCAGCTGTTCCAGGAAGCTGTCGGCGCTGCTCCCGTCTGTTGGGAAGGATGGCGCGTGCCAGCCAAAATCTATTGAGGGCATTTCGTTGGCTCCTGTTGTCGAGTCGTCCGCACGTTAGCAGTCCATCGGATCAGGAGGGCGCAGCCGGGCGGAAACGAGGAGGTCCAAGGCCGTCCGCCTTCAGCAGCGAGGCATGACCTGCTTCCGAATGCTGATGAAACGGTAAGCCTGATGAGACCAGTGGTTGAAAGTATAGCTGTCCCTGGCAGCGGTCGCAACTCCCTCGCCATCGCCGCAGTCGCCGCTATCCTTTATCCTCCGGACCGCCCATCAAACCCTTTGATTTCGTCGTTCACAGCGTGTTATACTGCCTCTGTCAAGTTGTCCAATGCACCGCCCATCTGCTATGTGAAAGCGATGTGAAAACAGCCAGTTCCTTCCACTGTCGCATTCGATTGACCGTACTGCGGCTGGCCCTTCTCCTGCTGGTCGCCGCGCTGCACGCGGCCTGTGAACCCTCCCCGACAATGCATGTGATCGGTTATATGATCGAGGAGCGCCTGGGCGGGCCGGTTGAGCCCGTGCCCTCCGCCCCTAAGGGCAGCCTTTCCGGCCAGGTGCTGTTCGCGGGTGAACCGGTGGCGGGTGCCGCCGTTATTGTCGCCACGCGCACCGGCACGCCCTATTCCGCACGCACCGACGGCTCCGGCTACTATCGTATCGACAACATCCCTCCCGGCCAGTACGTGCCGGCCTCTATTGCCCCGACCTTTGCCGAGACCGCCCTCAGCGGCGCATTTGGCCTCCCCTATCCAGTCACCGTGCAGGCTGGCGAAACGGCCCACGCGCCCGCCCTCACCCTGCAAAAGCACAGGCCGCGCCCACTGCCTTCTCCCTTGCCAGAGGCAGCCGAACTTTGGGTCAGCGAACCGGTTACCAAGACGGCCCCCTTTCCCGCCGGCGCAATGGCCTCGGAACGCTCCATTGCCTTTAGCCGCGCGGGGGCCAGAATCATTTCTTTGCGGCTCTATCGACCATTCCCCGATTCGGGCGAAAAGCTGCCGCTGTTGTTCGGCCTCTACCCCGGTTGGGTCGACGATTGGGCGCCTGTAAATGTGGCCCTGGCTGATGCCGGTTACTCGGTCTTGGCACTGTCCCCGTCCGGTGTGTGGGGTCTGGATGTGACCGCCCATGCAGAGGACGCTCGTCTCGCTCTGGCACTGGCTCGCGGCGGCCACCTGGGCGTTGACATGGCCGACGCGCCGGCAGTGGCCTTGGGAGGCAGTTTCAGCAGCGCCATCGTCAACCGGCTGTTGCGCGATGAGAGGGACCAGTTCGCTGCCTGGCTGACGCTCGGCGGCATCAGCAACGCCTTCTCCGGCAGCGCCGACTTCTACGCCCGACGTCTGACCTTTCCAGAGCGTTTTCGCTATGTAATCCCGGCGCTGGGGCCGGCCAACATCTATCCTCTGCCCTTCCTCTACTACTCGCCTGTCTACACCGCCTCCCAACTGCCGCCAACGATGATCATTCACACTGACGTCGATCGCATCATTCCCATCAGCCAGGCATACGAACTGGAAAAGGCGCTGCGGGCCGCAGGCGTTTACGTTGAGGTGTTATACTATGAGGATGTCAGCCATTACCTTCAGATCGGCGACGATATGACCGAGTCCGGCCAAGAGATGTTCTGGCAAGTGCTGAAATTCCTCGAGGCTCAGACGGCGGAGAGTGAGGAATGACAATTGAGATCAATTTTCGTCTCATTCCTCTCCACCCTTTCCTCGATCTGTGGAATTTGCGACGAATGAACTATAGTACCTCTTGACCGCCCGACTCAGGCTGACGAAGGTTTATTCTGGTTCCTGTCAGCCGGTTCCTTTTCAAGAGTAAGACGGTCTCCTGCATTCCTTGGTAGCCAGTTTTTCTGGTTTGCGCAAACGGCGGTCCGCCCGGGACTGACATTAGGAACCAGAGTATAGAACGATTCGGAGGATCTGATGAGCGCTATGACCCCAGTTTCAGTGAATGAACGTGACTATCAGGCGCTGGCGTCCGGAACAGCCCTGCAGCCGCGGCCCAATTTCGGCGTGCTCGTCCTGGGGAATGGGGACCGGACCGACTTTCTTCAAAGGATGACAACCAACGACATTGCCCGCCTGCAGCCGGGCCAGGCCGCTCTGACTATCCTCACCAGTCCCGTGGCGCGCATTGACGCCGTCTTCACTGTCCTCTGTCGCCAGGAGGACCTACTGCTGCTGCCGTCGGAAGGACAGGCAGAAACCTTGCGCCAGCGCCTGCAGGGTCAGATTTTCTTTATGGACAAAGTGACCGTCACCGACGAGAGCGGTAACTTGCGCCGCCTGCGCCTGCTGGGCCCGACAGCGGTGGAGATTCTGTCGGCCGCTGGTCTTCCCCACCCGTCCTCCGACGACCTGTTCCTCGAAGCAGAAGGCGTTACCGTCCTGCGTCAGGAGCGCTTTGACCTCCCCGGCTACGAAATTATCGTCCCCGACGGAATGCTGGACGCGCTTCAGGAGCGGTTGACCGGCGCAGGCGCACTACCTCTGGACGACGGCGACAGTTACGAAGCGCACCGCATCGAAATGGGGCGTCCCCTTCCTGGACAGGAACTGACCGATGCTTTCTCCCCCCTGGAGACGGGCATGACCTGGGTATGCGCCGAGAACAAGGGATGCTACACCGGACAGGAAATTATCGCCCGACAGCTCACCTACGACAAGGTGACACGCACACTGGTCCGCCTGCTTAGCGAACTGCCCCTTTCGGAGGGCGCGTCAGTCAGAGTAAATGATCGCACTGTCGGTACAGTCACCAGCAGCGTTTACAGCCCGACCGCCGGGCCGGTGGCGCTGGCTGTCCTGAAACGGCCCCACAATGTCGAAGGCGTTGAAGTCAATGTGGATGGCGTCCCTGCCCGTGTCGAACAAATCCTCCCGCCCGCGAGCTGACCTGCCGCGGTCGGTGTTCAGTTGCCGTCTGCCGATAGATTTCAAAATTTTCACCATTTACCGGCAACTCGCCGCCGTACGCTAGCAACCGGCGCATCGCAATGTCACTCTCACCCTGGCGTCTTCTCATCGAGGATTCTCCCCGCTCCGGCGCGGCCAACATGGCAGTTGACGAGGCCATCGCCGAGGCCGCCGCCACTGGCGCGGTCCCACCCACTCTGCGCTTCTATCGCTGGAGTTCCCCCACCGTCAGCTTGGGACGCCATCAGAAGCTGGCCGATGTCGACGAAACGCAGACCGCCGCCCGCGGCTACGATCTTGTGCGTCGCGCTACCGGTGGCCGGGCGATCCTGCACGTAGACGAGTTGACCTATTCCGTTTCCGGCCCAACTGAAGATCCGCACATGGTTGGGGGCGTTATGGACGCCTACCTACGATTCAGCAACGCCCTGTTGTCCGGTCTGTCAACACTGGGCCTAAGGGCCGAAAAAGCCAGCGGTCGCACGCGCGCCGGGCGCGACCTGTCGGCTGCCTGTTTTGAGACGCCCAGCGCCTATGAAATCACAGCTGGGGGACGCAAACTGATGGGCAGTGCCCAGAGCAGGCGAAAAGGCTATGTGCTTCAGCACGGCAGCTTGCCGCTTTGTGGCGACGTTACGCGCCTGGTGGACGTCCTTGCTCTTACGTGCCCCGCAAAAGACCGCCTGCGGCAACAACTGCGTCAGCAGGCGGCCACACTGGCCGAAGCGATGAATCTGCCGCCCGATTCGGAGCGGCTGGCATTCCCTCATGTGGCGACTGCGATGGCGGGAGGGTTCTCGTCAACACTGGACCAGGACCTCGAACCGGGGACACTCTCGGCCGGCGAACTGCGGCGCAGCGCCGAACTCATCCGCGTCCGCTACGCAGACCCCGCCTGGACCCGTCAACGGTAACGTGATATGGCAATCGGGCACCTGACCCTCGAACTCTACTTGCCCCTCACCAGTTCATTGAAAGAGAAGCGGGGCATCGTTAAACCCCTTATCGCCCGGTTACGCAGGGACTACAATGTGTCGGTCTGTGAAGCCGATGGTCAGGATACCTTGAGCCGGGCCGTCGTGGAAGTGGTCTGTGTCAGCCAAAATGGAGCGCTAGCCTACCGGCAGCTGGAGAAGATCGCCGTACGCGCCGAGAACTGGCGCCTTGACGCCGAAGTTGTCGATTACTATATCGAAATGGTCGCCTGACTGAGGTGGTTTACGCGCAAACTCGCAACTGTTGGCACAATATTTTGCGCTAGGGTCCCGGGCATTTGGTCCCGCCTGCCCGGACGCACTCGCACTGCGCGATCTTTTCTTGCTCTGCTTTCAAAGGCAAACTTAAGTCAAGTGGCCTGCGCCGGTTGGCGAACACCTGGCGTGGGGTTGTGCCTGCTCAGCGCAATCAAAGACTCGTCCTGATTGTCTTGAGCCGACCAGCCATAGTGGCGCACAGCGAGGAGCGCTATGCTTACGGCAACGCTGATGATCGCGATCCACTGGGCAGTCGCCAGTTCCCCCATCACCCACGCGTCCGGCCGGAAGTATTCGACCCAGAAGCGGCCTAACGGGTATGCGATGAAGTAGAGGAGCGCCCCGTCGCCTCGCCGCAGCTTATGCCCGAACTGCCAATAGACAAGATAAAGCAGCCCAAACAATAAAATGTTCCAACCGGCTTCATAGAAAAAAGTCGGGTGAAAGCCGTTGCTGGCATACCAGTCCATCGTGGCTTGCGGGATTTCGGCGACGCCGCAGGCCGGCGCGCCGGCAGGGCGCTGGCAGGGATGTATGGGGTTAATGTGGAACGCCCACGGCAGATTCGTGGCTTGCCCATACAGTTCCTGATTGGCAAAATTTCCCATTCGTCCGACCGCCTGGGCAACCAGCACATTGGGGCCAATGTAGTCCAAATAGCTCAAAAAGCTCAGCCCGTTGCGCTTGGTGTAAAAAACTATTGCCACAATGCCGCCAATCAGACCCCCGTAGATGCCCAAACCTGTGAATCCAAATCCTCCTTTTCCCCCGCCCCACAATCTGATGATTTCAAATGGATTCTCGCGGTAAAAGGCCCAACCTGGTCCATCGGCCGGCGTGCTGAAAACGTGATACAGGCGGGCGCCGATTATACCCAAAAGTAGCGTCCAGGCCAGAAGATTCCAGATATGATCGGGATTTTCGCCGGCGCGCTGGGATAGCCGCCCAGATAGCCACGCCGCAATCACCGCCCCACCAACAATGAATACTCCATACCAACCCGGAGCAAATACTCTGCCGAAGATTTCGAGTTCAAAAATGGTTGGACCCATACTGTTATCGTTGCCTTGTCAGTGATTGCGCGCGGTTACACCTATCCGAAAGTATAGAAGATCCTCACACCATCACAAAAAAAATGTCATGAAGGGCGTCTTGTCTTCAACCCACACCGAATCTGGGTATATTGCCCACTACGGCCCGGGCGCGCCATTTTCCAGCCATACCTCAAGTGTGGCGCCTACGCGCTCGAAGCTCTCCACACCCAGTTTATCAGTCGTGTCCTCAATCGTATGCCAGTAAGGATAAGTGAAGTCGATGATGTCGATGGCCGTGTATCCGGCCTCGATAAATGGCGTGTGATCGTCCAGCAAAGGGGTGCCCGGTTCGAGGCTGAACCACTCGCCATACCCCAACTGTGCCGCAACTGACCAGATGGCCTCAGTCAGTCGTCGATCGGAATTGGGTTCCCACAGAAGCTCTTGATCGGCGTCCCCGATCATGTCTACGATCACCGTGTACCGCGGCGACTGGCACTGCCCCAGCTCGTCCAGATTTTCGACGAAAAAGCGGCTGCCCAGAATCCAGTCCCAGCCGGGGATGTACCCGTTATCTTCAGCATCGAAAAATGCCAGGCAGATCGTGTGGTCGGTGCTTGCCACATCCAGTGTGCGCGCCATCTCCAACAGCACGGCTACACCGGACGCGCCGTCATTGGCGCCGGGTACCGGCTTGTCGCGATTCGCGGGATCCGGGTCGTGGTCGGAAATGATTCGCGTATCGTAATGCGCGCCCAGAATTATTACCGGGCCCGAACCCTTGTAGGCGATGATATTGCGCCCTTCCACATCCTCCAGCGGCCGGAACGGCTGGATCAGCACATTCCATCCTTTATCATTCAACTCCTGAACTACCCAATCGCCCATCTCGCGGCTGGCAGAAGTGCCGGTAATTCGGGGCCCGTACGACATCTGTTTCTCCACGTAAATCATCGCCTGATCAGCCGAAAATGATACAGGCCCTACCGGCAATTCAAGCAGCCCATAGCCCAGATAACCGAAGAATCCCGCAGATGCTGCCAGAGCCACGAGCAGCGTGATTTCAGTGCGAAAGGCCTTTGTCGTGTTCATAAAGCGCTGCCAGTTTGTTGAAAACATAGGATGTATTTGGAAACAATGGTTGAGGCAACAGTTAATTCACTTCGTGAAACGGGCTGTTACCGGATTGCGTGCAGACGTCCGAAACGCCGGCGCTCCCAGCAGTACGGCCTACGCCACAAACCTGGCTTCAAGAGCGTTCCCAGTTCGTCGCCATCTGGCACAGCCAGCACAGCCCACTTGGCTATCCCAGAATAACCGTTACGAGCGGGGCCGTAGACGAATTCGGATGGGCGTTCCCACAAATGGGTAGTGCCTCCGCAACTGGTTATCCAGATATCGCAGATAACTGAAATGGGCCAGTTCCGGGTCGTTGACAAACAGTATGAACGTGGGCGGCTCGACGCTAGCCTGCGTGGCGTAGTAGATTCGCAGAGGCCGCATCTGTTTGGTGGCCGGAGGTGAACGGTGATAGGCATCCTGAATGACGCCATTCAACTCCGACGTGGGAATGCGATGCCTTCGTTCCGCCGCCACGGCCAGTGCGGTCGGCAGCACTTTCTGCACACGCTGCTTCGTCAGAGCGCTGATAAAGAGCACAGGCACGTAATCAAGAAACTTTAGATCTTGTCGTACCTTTCTCGTATACTCTACCATCGTCTGCGTGTTCTTCTCGACGATATCCCATTTGTTCACCAGAACAACCACGCTTTTGTGTGCCTCCAGCACATGGCCGGCGATATGGGCATCCTGCGCAGTGACGCCGTCGACGCCGTCTATGAGAATCAAGGCCACGTCGGCTCGATCGATACTGCGCATGCTTCGAAGTACGCTGTATTTCTCGATACCCGGTTCCACCCGCCCACGGCGTCGGATTCCCGCCGTGTCAATCAAGGTGATATTCTGGCCATGGTAGACCATCTCAGTGTCTATAGGATCGCGCGTGGTTCCGGCGATGTCGCTGACGATCGCCCTGTCTTGTCCAAGCAGTGTATTCAAAAGGCTGCTCTTTCCCACATTCGGTCTGCCCACCAGGGCGATAGCAACAACATCATCATCCGTCTCATCCCTGACCGGGCTATCGGACAGCTCGGCCGCGATCAGGTCGAGCAAATCTCCAACCCCGATACCATGGAATGCGCTGATCGCGATTGGTTCGCCAGCACCGAGCGCCCAAAATTCCGCCGCGTTCTGTCGCCGCTGCTCGCTATCGGCCTTGTTTACGGCAAGTAGAATGGGTTTGGTCGTCTGTTGTAAGAACTCGGCCAGGTCTTCGTCGGCGGCTGTCAGGCCATCTTTTCCATCCACAACCAATACAATCACATCGGCCTCGTCCACCGCGATCCGCGCCTGGTTCGTGATCTCGGTCACGTATCGGGCGGAGTCTCGCGCCAGCGGTGCCACGCCCGGCCGCTCAGCCCGATACTCGGCGGTCTGCTGTGCTTCCAGGCCCCCTGTATCGATCACTACGAAGGAGACTCCGCTCCATTCCGCCTCCCCATAGATTCGGTCGCGCGTCGTCCCAGGCAAATCTTCAACTATCGCTGTTCTGGCGCCAATCAGCCGGTTGAACAGGGTTGATTTACCCACATTGGGGCGACCCACTAGCGCGACTACTGCCTTTCGCTGCATCATTTCAATTGGACGACGTGGGCGTTGCAGTGGGCGGCGGTTCAGTCTTTTCTGGCGCCGGCACGGGCGAGGGTTCCACCGTTCCTGCTTCCGGCGCCGGTGCTGTCGCAGTGGTCTCCGCTTCTGGCGTGGCTGGCGTTTCCGTAGACGGCGGAACCGGAGTAGCCGGGGTCTCGACTGGCTCAGGTGTCTCTGTGGCCGTCGGTGTGATCAACGATTCAATCAAAACCTCGATCGCTTCAGGAATTACGCCCTCTTCAACGATTCCTTCCGGCACCACGACTGTAGGTTGGACCAAATGGCTGCCTGGTAACAATCCTGTCAGATCAAGAAGCACGCGCACCTCTTCCGGGCCTAGAAGCTCCAACCTCGGTAGGGGTCCGCTCACAATCACCTCGACCTCTTCAAGTGAGACCGTGATACGCATGTCATCGCCTACTCCCTGGACAACCGGGTGGCGCGTGACCGTCAGACTGCTTTCCAGCGGGGCCACGCCGACCGTCACAAAGACGCTGTCCTCAAGAGTCGAAACGTTTTCTGGCAATATCAGAGGCAGACGTTCCCGAACGTCGTCAATCGCGCCCTCAATTAGAAGAGGTGTCGTCTCTACATATCCGGGTACTTCCCGCAGAGCGCTTGGGCTGCCGAGCAAAACAACCGTCTGCGGGTCGACATTCACCCCTGTCAGGCGGTAGTTCGGCGAAGGCAGGCCTTTTACATCAGCGCGTACAACTACCTCCTTACGTCCTGGTGTCTGCACAACAGGCACAACAATCCGCGCTGTACTTGGTTCAACGTTCACCCTTTCCAACTCCAGGTTTTGGGCATTGCGGGCGCTGAGTGGCCGAACATCTTCAACTTGGCTCTTGGCATTGCGCAAGAATACCGTTGCAACTACCGACCGCACCTGCGTTACAAGGGTCCGCGGGCCGGATATCTCTACCTCCGCCGGCGTCGACAGCGGCTCTTGCCAGTCGTACCCGAACGCCGGGCTGTCCATCACCTCTACTTCTACCGGAACAAATTTGGAAATTACCGGCTCTAACTGTACGCGCAGTTGCCGCGGTTCATGCACAATTACTTCGACGTCGGGATTCAGTGCCGTTATCTCTACCTCCACCTCATGATTACCCGCTGTCAAACCCGCCAAATCAATGATCGCGGTGAAGTCGTCCGCCTGCTGCGATTCAAGCGAGCGCTGTGGGGCCCGCAGCGTCAGCATCACCGTACGATTGGTCAAGTCCTGCACGCTCTGCAACCCTGCGCCAATGTTTCGCACTTCGATCAGTATCGGCTCTTCATACTCTCGCCGTGTCATCGGGTTTTCCTGATCGATGGCAATAAACCAGACTACAAACGCCAAGAGCACCGACAATAGTAGCGTCGTTGTCGGTTTCATGGAGCGACTATATCGCCGAATGTCATTAAACCTCAGCAAGGAATTCCCCGGTTTCTGCATTGCCCATTATCGGCCGTGGATCATAAAACTCTGTCAGCTTGCGCCGCAATTCGTTCGCATCCAATCGACGGGCCATACGCCCGCCTCTCGCAATCGAGATCGAACCCGTCTCTTCAGAAACAACCACGCTCATCGCGTCCGTCAGTTCGGTGATTCCAATTGCTGCCCTGTGGCGCGTGCCCAACTGCCTGTCTGTGAGGTTGCGGTTTGTCAGCGGCAAAATACAGGATGCTGCCGAGACTTTACCGTTCTGGACGATTACCGCCCCGTCGTGGAGGGGCGTGCCAGGAAAGAAGATAGTCAGCAACAACTCGTCAGTGAGGTCACCGTCAATCCCGACCCCACGGTCGATATACTCCATCAGCCCGCCGCTCCCCTCCAACACCAACAATGTCCCGTGGCGCCGCGCCGACAGTTGCTCGCAAGAGCGGACAATATCATTGATCAGTGGTTCAGTCCCGCCATTGGTGCGGCGCAAGAAAAAAGGCGTCCTCCGCCCCACCTGTTCAAGGACGCGGCGAATCTCCGGCTGGAAGATTACGGGGATCGACACAAATATAACTAGGGAACTATTCCGTAACAGCCAGCTGAATGCTGTCAACTCTACGGTTCGGACAAGGACAAATACCAGTATACCGATGATCAAGATACCAAGTACAAGCTGCGCGGCCTGCGTTCCCCGTAACAGGTGTAACAGCGCGTAGAAGATCAGCATTAGCAGGAAAAGATCTACGACATTCTGCCAGTCGGTAAGACGACTGAGAATTGCCACAAAATCAGTCATGTCACCCTCTCTACCCCAGACGTATCCCTATAAGAATCGTTCTCGCTACCCGCTTGATCCAGCAAGACTTGACACATTTTCTGAATCCCTTTCAAAGCCGGGAGGCTACGCTATATCTAGCAAGTACACCAAAAACTGAAGTGCCTGATATTCTCTCCCCTGCGCCATCACAGAATGTAGGAACCTAACTCCAGTTCATGATGGTAGCTCCACACCTCCCAGCAGATGGGCAAGCACTGCCTTCTGTGCATGCAGACGGTTGTGGGCTTGCGGAAAGAGGCGGCTGCCGCTACCGTCTGCCACTGCGTCGGTTATCTCTTCACCCCGGTGTGCTGGCAAACAGTGCATAACGAATACCTCTTCATTTTCCGCCCGCTGCACCAACTCGGTGTTGACCTGGTAGGGCGGCAAGACCTCCATCCTTTCTTCGCGCTCATCTTCATCACCCATACTGATCCAGACGTCCGTGTACAGGACATCCGCTCCCTTTACGCCACCCAGGTCGTCTGTAATTTCAACCTCTACCTCCGCCGCCGTCAGCACTTCCGCAGAGGGAACGTAACCGCGTGGCGCGACAACGCGCACATTCATCCCGACCTTGCCCGCGGCCATCAGCAGGCTTGTCGCAACATTGTTGGCGCCGTCGCCCACGTACACCAGCGTTTTGTCCTCAACCGAGCCCAGTTGCTCCCAGATGGTATACACATCCGCCAAGGCCTGGCAGGGATGGCTGAAATCGCTCAGGCCGTTAATAATAGGCACACTGCCCCACTCCACCATCTCCTCAATGAAGCGGTGCTCAAAAACGCGCGCCATCACGCCGTCTACGTAGCCGCTTAACACGCGGATTACATCCGCCGGGCTTTCCCGCGTTCCCAGGCCAATTTCTGCCGGGCTTAGATAAAACGCATACCCGCCAAGATGCTGCATGCCCATTTCAAAACTGACACGCGTGCGCAGCGAAGGCTTCTCAAAAAGCATCGCCAACGACTTTCCCTCCAGGATCGGATTATTGCCTCCGCACTGCGTCCACTCATCCTTCAACTGCCTGGCCAGCTTGAGAAGCCCCCAGAACTGTTCACTTGTCAGAATATCTATGCCCGTAAAGTGGTCGAGGGGCTTAACTTTCACAATGGTCTCCTGAAATTTAGGTCTGGATACCGCTTGTCTCTGCAAGCGTAGGTGTATCCGTTAATATAGACGACCGACGCACTCGCGAAGTTCCGATTTTGGCAGTCTCTGTCAGCGCGTAACTGTGCCAATGCGTGTCGCGGTTAGAAAGTTGTCTGTGTCATTCCCGCTGCGCTGACCAGCAGCGCCGCCGTCCACGTGGCCTGAAGGTTAACAAGTGACTGACCGCGAAATATGGCCATCCACGTAGCCAGCCACAGGATGCCAAGCACTGCCAGAGGCAGGGGCGCTTGGCCCAGGATCAGCAACAGAGCAATTCCGGCCTGAGCAAATGCCATGGCTGCCAATCCATGACGCGCATCCGGATTATCCAGACTGTGGTTTGCGCCCCACACATGCACCGTCCACAGCAGAATCAACGCCCAGTGGTTGACGCTCCAGAGATCGAGACCAAAGACCGTCATGCCCAATGCCCAAGGCGCCGCGACCACGACAAGACTGTGCAGCACTGAAGCGGAAATTAAGGCAACATGACGCTGAAGCCAGCCAATCACGGCGAAGCTCAGCACAACGACCGTGGCCCACACAGCCGGCAAGCCGATTGCAAAAGCGGCCGCAAAGGCGATTAGCACCCCCGGCATCCATGCCCTCGCCAAGATCGACAGAACGCCGGGACCGTGCATTCCGAAAAGGCGCGCAGCGGGTGACCCCATGGCCAGATATGGTAGCCACGGTCGCCTCTGCTGAATACTAAACTGTATACGGGGCAGAGCCTCAGGGGTTGCCAACCCGCCCCACATGTTCCCCCATAAGGGATCGACCAGCAGGAAAAGAAGTACAAGTATTTGCGGGGAGACTGTACGGCTTACATCGCCGATTCCAGCGGCCAATACCGCCGCCGCCAGCGACCAGGCCGCAGAGATGCGCCAAGGGGAAAGCTCTAGCCAGAGTCGGGCATCCAGCAACGCGCTGCTTGACGTAGCCGGAACCGACTCTTGTTCGGCGTTCGCGCTAGGCACATTTTCTGGTGTGCGCCTACGCCTCATCTCTGCTGCAGCCGCGCCGAACTTCTCTGATGCTGTCAAAGTCTACCTGTACTCCTTCGTGCTACCGGCAGGACTGATTAGCCCTCGGATCGCTAAGACCGATCGAAAATCGGACAGCGACCTCGAGGCGATGGGGTAGTCTGCTAATCCGCCATGGTAAGTATACCAGAAGGAGTGTCTACGAGGAATTTCACAGGGTATACCCAGGCTTTTACGAGAATCGTCTGTGGTGTGGTGGTTTCAGCCAGGTCAACAAATCAACCCAACTTTATAGACAAAAGCTTGGGATATACCTATATCATACAATTACTTGCAGACGGCCGGGCTGCACTTCTATGGTCAGTTTCTCGATCCCGCGCGACAATATCTCGCCGTCCGTATGCACTGGAACAGGCTGCTGTACCGCAATACAGGCGGAGCGCAGTCGGCTAAATTTCACAGCCTTCTGACTGTGCAGCCCTGTCTTCAACATCGCTCGGGGCAGAAGATTCAGAATCCCGATCTGCGAAAGAGCGTCGGCATAGGCCAGATCGAGCAGACCGTCGTCCATAACCGCATCCGGCGTCAGATAGAATGCCCCGCCCGTGCGGCGCGTGTTGCCAACGCTGACCAGCAACATGGGCTTGGCCGCCTCATGGACATTGCCGTCGCCGTCGGTCCAACCAACCTCAAAATAGGGCTGGTCATAGGCCCGCAGCGCTCGCAACGTCGCCCACAAATAGATGGCGAATCCGCGTAACCGTTTGATCTTGCGGCTTTCAACCGTTACCTGCGCCTCGAAACCTATGCCCAGATTGTTGTCAAAGTAGCGCCTCAATGTGTCGCTTCCATCGAAGGCTTCGACCAGCCCCAGATCGACGAATCGCGTGTTGCCCTCGCGGATGGATTGTACGCCCGCATCATAGTCTCGGGCCGCCCCCACCACATCGGCAAAATCGTTGCCGCTGCCCGCCGCCAATACGGCTAACCCCTGCACTGTCTCGCCCTCCTCCGTGGCCAGTGCCAGGCCGTTGACGACCTCATGAATGGTTCCGTCTCCACCCACGGCAGCGACGATCTCGTAACCGTCCAGCCGCGCCCGCCGCGCTAGAGAAACTGCCTCCCCCGGAGCAGAAGTTTCCGTCATCTCATAAGGAACATTGCCGCGGCGGAAGGCAGCCTCGATCGCGCCGGCTACATGTCCGCCGCGCCCGCGCCCGGCGTACGGGTTGAGAATTACCTTAACCGTTTCCATTGCGCTCCTGCTCGGAAGAGTCGGGGCCCCCAGCAGCCGTCCCCTCCAATATCATCGCCCCTCTGGGCGCAATCGTCAGGTCCCAAAGTGTGCCGTTGTGTGCGCTGTGCAGTTGGCCGCAGCTCTCTGGCGGCCAGATTACACGAAAAGACTGCTGCGGCGAAGCATCGACTTCGCCGGCGGTCTGATCCTCTGTCTCCAGCGGAACTGCCAGCCGCGCCGTCGACCTTGCGCGGTTAAACAGCACGATCAGCCTGTCTGATTTCGCGTTGGCTTCGCCTGCGTTAGGCAGGAGCAGCCCATGTCCTCCGCTTAGCGAGCGGCTGAAACCGAATATGTCGCCCGCCGCGACAAGTGTCCTGTATGTCCCCGTTCGCAGGGCGGGTTGGCTGTGCCGCAGAGCAATCGCCTTCCGGTGGAAGTCAAGCAATTCGCAATCCCAACTTTCCTGCTCATCCCACGGGAATGCCCCGCGGCAGCCCGGGTCAGGGCCGCCGTTCATTCCTATCTCCTCACCGTAGTAGATGCAAGGCGCTCCTGGCAGCGTCATCTGCAGCAGCAAACACAGCCGCACACCGCTGGCGTCGCCGTCGAGAGCCCACAGGTTGCGCGCTGTATCGTGGCTGTTCATAAGGTTGAGCTGGGCGGTTACTACCTGCCAGTCGTAGCGCTCCAGCATCCGCTCGATCTCGGCAGCAAATGCCGGCGTATCCAGCTTCTCAATCGTATAGCCGCCCGGCCGGTAGTCGCGGCGCAGCGTTTCAGCCCCGAAGTAGCCATAGGCAGCACGACTCAGGACGTAGTTCATCACCGCGTCAAACCGATCTCCCTGCAGCCACTCCTCGGCCTCGGCCCAGATTTCACCCACCGCGTAGGCGTCGGCATTTGCCTCCTTCACCACGCGCCGGAACTCCCGCCAGAAGGGTGGATCGTCGATCTCTTCCGGAACGTCCATTCGCCAACCGTCTGCGCCGAACGCAATCCAGTGGCGGGAAACGTCGAGCAGATATTGCCTCATGCCGGGATTGCTGGTGTTCAGCTGCGGCAGAGCGGGCAGATTCCACCAGGCCGCGTAGTTGTGGGGCTGCTGCTCACTGCTGTGATAGGGGCGCAGCGGCCAGCCTTTCACCCGGAACCAGTCGAAGTAAGGTGATCTCTTCCCGGTCTCCAAAATGTGATGGAACGGCCAGAAGCCGCGCCCGCAATGGTTGAAGACGCCGTCAATCACCACCCGCATCGCCCGTTCGTGGGCTTGGTCCAGCAGCTCGCGAAAAGCTGCCTCACCGCCCAACAGTGGATCTATCTGCATGTAGTCGAACGTATGGTAACGGTGATTTGAGGCCGAACTGAAGATCGGGTTCAGATAAAGAGCATTGACGCCCAACTCCGTCAAGTAATCCAGGCGGTCAACAATGCCCAGCAGATCACCGCCCTGAAAGCCTTGCTCCGATGGCGGCGAGCCCCACGGTTTGAACTGGATCCCGGGAGATTGCCGCAAACGCGGGCTGCGACAGAATCGATCCGGGAAGATCTGATAGAAAACTGCGTGCTTCACCCAATCTGGTGTTTTAGCGCTCATTGACTTACCACTGCCAATAGTGAGGAGGCCGAAGTGAGGGATACCCTGCCCATCGTAATATGTCTGATTCTTGCACAGCCACAAGCGGTTGTCAATGCACCGCCTAGCTTCTAATGCCCCATTTCCTGAATTCTACACCAGAGCTTGCCGCTACTTCTCCGCGTTCGTCATTTCGCGCCCTGAGTCCGCTGAGCGCAGTTGGCTCTCTCCAAACCTCTCCATATTCTCTCTTTGCATTTGGGCGGTCGGGCCTTCGGCCCTCCCTTGTGCAGGGGCTGCGCCCCCGCAACGCCCCCCTCCAAAACCATGCCTCAGCGACCTTACGGCGTCATACCAGCAGGGCGGCCCTACCAACGTGGCGGCTGCCAACCGAATACGCAATCAGATAGCCCGAATAGCGGGGATGAAGCAGCAGTCAAGGCAGACACCGTATGTGGCTGAGCAGTTACCTGAAAACTGAACACTGAACACGCAGAAGAGATCGCACCCTTTCCAGCGCGTGCCGCCATCGTTGGCGTGCAGCCCCGCCTTGTGTGATAATCTCAATTGCTGCACACGCACAATCCGTCACCACCGGCAGGGCGTTCTGCGTCCGCACAGCCTCCTCGCCTGCCTTGAGGCACTGCGCGAGATGCTTGGCCTGCACTTCATGTATCTGCGCTTTACTCGTTTCCTTCTGCCCCTAGTCCTGACAATTCTCATCTTCGAATTCGGCGCGCAGACAATCAACGCCGGAATGGCGCGTATGCCCGACGCGATCCGGGTATTGGCCGCCTTTGGGCTGGCATGGGGACTGGTTACAACGCTTTCCAGCCCGCTCGCGCAAATTCGCTACGCCGGGCTGGTTCTGGTGGAAGACAAACGTGACTTCTGGCGGGGCTTGCACTATGTCGGCGTGCTGGCTCTGCTGATGATGGCCGTTCAGTGGCTGCTAGGCGGCACATCTATCAGCCGACAACTGCTGGAAGGCCTCCACAGCATCGACCCCGAAACCGGCGATCGCGTGCGTCTGATGATGTTGTGGTTGCTGCCGATGCCGCTGCTGCGGGGCACAACCCAACTCGCCACCGGCGTGTTGACCCGCGGCAAACATACTGGCCAGATCAGCGTCGCCACCGCCTTAAGCGTCGCCGCCGGGTTCGCGACCGTCGTCGTACTACTTCAGGTCGAGGCGATTCGCACCCATCCGATCTGGCTGCCAATTCTCGTTCTCTATGCCACAACCCTGACCGAGTTTTTCACCATCATCTGCTATCTCTGGCGTTTCTTTGGCAGCGGCCTGCCCGCCAAGTCGGATCGTCCCCCGATCACCTATGCAGACTTCTTCCGCTTTACCTGGCCGATTGCGCTCATGAACTTCATGCAAGAGTCCAGCCGGCCGCTTATCAACCTGTTCGTCGTCCGCGGTGCCCACGGCGCAGAAGCACTGGCGGCCCTGACCGTAGCCTATACCCTCGGTCAGTGGACCTACCGCTGGCTCAATGAACTGCGCGCGCTCGTGCCCCCCTTCTACTCGGAACTGCGTTCCTACCGTCCATTTCTGCGCTACGCCTACTGGTGTGGACTCGTCGCCACCGCCATCTGTCTCTTGCTCTTCTGGACGCCGCTGCGAACGATACTACTGGAGCAGGTCATCGGCCTGTCGCCCGCCCTGGCAGAGCTAAGTCGCGTGCCTCTTCAGATCTACACATTCTTCCCGTTTGTGGTGATACACCGCGCCCATTTCCACAGCATCGCCTTCATGGAACGGCACACCTTGCCCATGGCCGTAGGCGCGCCCATGCGCACTGGCGCAATTCTCGTCGCCCTTCTACTCCTGCCGCTGTTCGGCGTGCAGGGCGCGGCTCTCGGGGTGGCATCCTTGCTGGCCGGCTTCACCTCGGAAACAGTGACCGTCTGGTGGCTTATTCTCGGCAAAAAACAGTTGCGCGTCTGGCGAACCCGCCCGGCCGTCTAGGTCAATTTCCCTTGTCCCTGCATTCTGTCTACGCAATGCCCACTCATATCACCTATGAGTAACGCGCCACCGCGTCCATGTCCAACTCGATTCCCAGACCCGGCCCGTCGGGAATCGACAGCATTCCCTCGTCATCCAGCTGCCAGCCGCCCACCACGATCTCGTCGATATAGGGCGAACCGGTCTTGTACTCAACCAGGTCGGTATCCGCCAGCGCCGAGGCCAACTGCAGGTCTGCCGCCAGTCCCAGAGCAGTGTTCCAGCCGTGCGGGATCAACCGCACGCCATTCTCCTGCGCCATCCAGCCGATCCGTCTTTCTTCACTGATCCCGCCGACCTTGGCTACGTCTGGCTGTACAATGTCGAATGCGCCCTGCTGGAGAAAGGGAATAAAGGACTGCCGCCGCGTCAGGACCTCGCCGCCGGCGATCGGGATCGTCGTGTTGCGGCGCAGATGGATGAATTCTTCCAGGTCGTCGGGGCGCAGCGGCTCCTCGAACCAGTCCACGCCGTAATCTGCCAACATCCCCGCGCAGCGCAGCGCCCACGTATAGCGGCCCTGCCAGTGGGCGTCACTGCCGCCGGCGTCCACCATCAACTGGTTGTCGTCGCCCACAACCTCGCGTGCGGTGGCCACGATCTGCTCGTCCAGCCCGTCGCTTACGCGGCCAAAGGGTCCCCACCCCATCTTGAAGGCGCGGAATCCCTGCTCCTTCCACTGTTGCAACTCATCCCGCAGCGGGTCCGGCTGGTCCATCAGCAGCGAGGCGTACGGTCGCACCCGCTCGCGGTAGCGCCCACCCAACAGGCGCCCGACCGGCTGCCCCGTGACCTTGCCCAGAATGTCCCACAGCGCGATATCGATGCCGCTGATCGTGTGCGTGACGCTGCCGCCGCGCCCCATCCAGAATGTATTCTGGTGCAGATGCTCGCTTACCCGTTCCGGCTCGATCGCCGACTGCCCAATCAACAGCGGGCGCAGCACCTCCAGGGCCGCCAGCACCAGCCCATCGTTGGTAAAGACCGAACCGTAGCCGGTGACGCCTTCATCCGTCTCGACGAATACAAGCGTGTGGATGCAGTCCTCCTCCTTCAGCTCTTCGCTCCAGCCGCCCTCTGGCGTCGCCCCGCGCAGACCAACTGCCCTTACCTCTTGAATCTTCATCATTGCCCCTTGTCGGTATGTTAGGTTTGCCGTTCAAATTCCGCATAGACGTCGCCGACGCGTACCAGTTCGGCCGCAACGTTGAAGTAGCCCGTATAGCGGATGGTATCGGGGCTGACATCATAGTGGTAATGGCCGGCCTGGTTAAGATCCCGCATATGGAAAAAATGCGTATGCTCGCCCGATTCCCGCAGATGCAACTGTCCGCCGGTGGGGTCGCCCGTCCAGAAAACGGCCAGGCAAAGCAGGTCGGGCCCCATGTGCTCATAGAACTGGAGAAAGTCGGCGACTACCTCCTCAGTCTCAGTGTCGTAATATTTGTGGGCGATGCACTCGTAATCCGGCATGATGTGAGAACGAATCTGACCGGCCTCAATGACAAAGACGCCGCCCATGCCCACCTGCCGCGCGCCGGCTGGCGCACCGTCAGCGCCAATGTCCGGATGCTCCTGCAGACTCTTCCGCAGCGCCTGCGTAAAGGAACGTTCGCTGCCTGTCCGCCTTTCCACACTGACCTTAAGCACCGGACCCGGCCGTCCCGCCGTTAGGAAGAGGTTGGAGAGACCGCTGTGGCGCGTGGACGCATAAGGCTCGACGATGCACTCGCGCTGTCGCCCTACGCGAGCAACCTTCGACCGGTTGACCCCACCCGCTTGCAAGGTGGCGATGACCTCCCCGCAATGCCCTTCCAATACTCCCGTGTACGCCATGCCCGCGCCGAAAACACTGCCGTCGGCCTGGCCGCAGTCGCACGCCATTTCCGCCATATCGAAAGTGACGTGCCGGTACCTGGGGTTGTGCGCGTAAGGTTCCCCGCCCACTTCCAGCAACACGGTCGAGCCGCCGATGCCGGGACTGGCGCAACCCAGTGCCCGCAGATCTGGGCAGTCAACTACCTCAACATCAACTTGGGCGTAGTTGGCCTCCAACCCATCCCGCACGTATGGCGCCAACTCCTCCAACGGCGGCGACCAAAGAGTCACCCGTTTCATCGCTTCCATTGCCATCTCCGTCAATCTTCCAATCCGCTAGATCCTGGTTCAGAACAACGTCAGTCAGCATGTGCTATCAACTGCTCGGCCAACTCCAGTGCATCCGCTGGCCAGAAGCATTCGGGACGGGGCTTATGCACGCCTGGCATTCCCGCTTGGGGTCGGCAGCCCCGGATCGTTTCGATCCATCGATCAGGGATGGCCTCTCGTCCATAAACTGCGCCCAGAAGCGCGCCGCAGATCGCCGCATTTGTGTCTGTGTCACCCCCGCGCATGACGCTGTCTACGATACCCTCCTCCACGTTTTCGGCATTGAGAAGCTGCCAGAGTGCGTTGCGGAAGGCGATCAGCACCCACCCCTGAGAGTCAACAAAATCGTCGGGCGGAGACTCGGCAGCAGCTGCAACCGTCTCCTTCAAACTGTTGTCCACCTCCATTTCCTCCGCCCACCTCACGATCTCCTGATACAAATCACTAGCGCCGCATCCCGTCCTCACCACGTGCGCTATCGCCATCGCGAAAAGCGCGTTGGCCTGTTGGCAGACCGGATGGATATGGGTCAGAATCGCGTCCTGGCGCGCCCATTCCGCCACCTGCTCCAACGAATAGTTCGCTCCAAAGATCCCCAACGGGCTGATCCGCATCATCGCCCCGTTGGCCTGGCTGCCAGGATCATGCCTTCCTCTCAGGCCGTACCGGATAGTGAAACCGCAGTCAAAAGGACCGGAATCCAGCCAGAACACATATGCCCTTCTCGCCTCTTCTTTGTCAAACTTTCCCAATGATACTAGCGATCGCGCCAACTGCAGCGCCATTTCGGAATCGTCGGTGGGCTGACCCGCGATGGTATTAAAAGTGCCGCCGTCAGCCATATCGCGCACGCCGTCTGGATACCTGTGGCGAATCCGTTCCGGTGACTCAAACTCCACCAGGCTGCCGAGCGCATCCCCAATCAACTGGCCGAGCAAACAGCCCTGCGCCCTGGAAAGGACACCAGAATCGGAGGAACTTCTGCCAACTGTCATCTCTCTTCTCCTTTAGAATTGATCTTAACATTGTGCCTGCATGTCCGAGGGTCGCCAACTGTCCACAAGGCAGGAGTCGGCGGCAACTGGTTCAACGACGGCGCAACACGAGTTCATAGACAGCAAACTGCTCTGTCTTGAACCTTCGAACCAAAGCCAATTCGCGCGCCGACAGATGAGGATGGGAGTTTCGTAACGGCCGCCAGGCCGGAGCGATTACAAACCTGGCCTGCTGCGCCCTCTTAGCGGCATCATCCGCCAGCGACACTGGGCTTGCGAACCAGCGGACAGTATAGTCACGCGGATTCTCATAAAGATAGAACTGGAGATGCCAGCTCAGCGCTTGGTGATACAGGACCGCCCCTGCAGGACTATTGCTATCCAGCCAGCCAGATACCTCCCGCAGCCCATTGTACGCGCCATGATCACCGCCAATCGGCAGTCCGCCTCTGGCCGCCTGCATAGCACCGGGCAGCAATAGAACCATCCACAACCCGATTGCCGCTGGTCTCCAAACGTCGGAACCGCGCGACAGAACTCTGGCCCCGACCCATCCGCAGAGAATCGCGAATACCGGCGCTATCGGCAGGAAGTACCGATCCCAAAGAGGCAGACTGAATGCAGCATGAATGGCCCAATACACACCAATCCAGCCATACAGCAGTACTGCAAAAACTGTATTTCGTCGCGGAAAATGGTCTGTCCCCCGCACGTACACCGCTGCCAGCACGGCAGCGCCTACCAGGACGATCCACACGATGTGACTGGCGGTCAAATACCATAGCAGTTCAGCGATGCGCGCAGCGCGCCCAAGCCACTGGTCAATCGAGACCACCTCCAGCGCGCCATAGTTGCGTACACTCAGGTCCCACGGCGACGGCGCGACCGCCCAGCGCAAACTGTCCCAGTACAGAACTGGCAGAACTGTCAGAGCAATCCCAACGCTCACGCGCAGCACCGCGGCCAACATGGGCTTGGCTTTCGTGTTTCCCGCTATAAGAATGGCCAGCGCCAGCGGCACAAACAAGACCCCCTGCTGCTTGGTCATAATCGCCGCGCCCAGGCAAAGGCCAGTCAGTAACCCGCGCGATCTCTGCGCCGTGTAGAGGGAACATACGCCCGCCAGCACCAGCAGAGGATCGGTGAATGCCGTTGGGCTATAGCTAATCGCGAACGGATTCAGCGCAAAGACCGTGGCTGCTACCACGCCCGCCACCGTCGTCCATGCTCGTCTCGCGATGGCGGCCACGACCGGGATCGTAAGCATACTGATGCCGATATTCAGCAGCCGCGCACTGGCCTCGGAGGCGCCAAGAGCCTGGAAGCAGTATGCAAGCAGCCAGATGAATAACGGTGGCTTGTCGATCCACTGTTCCAAAAAATGGGGATCATCATGGAGAAAATGCAGCGCCCAGTAACTGTAGAGCGCCTCATCTTGGTGAAAACGAAAGCGGTCCAGCATCACCAGCCGCAGACCGAATCCCACCACAATCAGGATACACAGATAGCGCTGATACCCAGCCCCAGCCCACAAAATGTTAGGCAGGGATATCAGGTTGCGGGACACGCTGGCATCCTGTCGCTCTGCAGCTGTAGAGTGCAAGGTGGAATGCACGATTCCGTCGCAATCGTAAGGTCGGTCGCCGAGTGGGAAGTAGAACCAACGCGCCGCGCGATGCTCAAGGCACCATCCGGACCCTGAACATTCTACTCCAGGCAAACGGGGGGTTCAAAAAAGAGGGGAAATCTAAAGGGCATACGTGGACAAACGGGCTGAGTGCACGCAAGGTGCGTTGGACTGGATACGATTCCTTACCCAAGCGTGGTCCAGCCAATGAGGCCCGACTTTCCAAAAATTAGAGCGTCATCGGTTATCCTCGCAAAATGCCAAGGCTCCTTCCAGCAGTTCTTACCTATTATCTGTACGCGAAAACTGGTGGGCCCGCTAAACTACCTATCGACAATTCAGGAATGTGACCCGTCCCAGGTTCCGGTCGCCCTTCGCGGGGCATCGAGGGCGACCGGAATGCTCGCACTAACCAGGTTGGCACGAAACACCGTCTTGGCCGAGCAGGATATCAAATGTCGAGAACGAAATGGTCGACTCGTGAGTGATGCCTTTAATCCGGCCGATTAATGTCAGCGTGTTGTCGTCGTGAGAAACGATCAAGCGCGGATTGACCGGCACCTCTAACAAATGCGTCTCGTTCTTTTCGGGAAAGTGCTTGTGTTTCCAAACCATGATCTCCACTTCTTCTTTGAATGGGCGGACTGTGGCCGGCGTGTCAGCCGATTTCCTGCTTGCTGCATAAAAGGTGGCAAACGTGTAATCGGTCTTATCTGACTCAACTATGGAAACCCCCTCAATGTTGATTGAAACAGCCCATATATATTCCAGGTTGATGTCTTCGACACCCTCTCTGTTGAATTCCATCTCTTCCGGAATCTCCCTGAGATGGAAGATGGCCGTCAAAGTCTCACCCTCCAGGCTGGAATCCACGCCAACAATATCAATGTAACTTGGCAAAGAGCTAAGTATAGGGTCTTTGGCACTTTGGCCGGGCAGCCTATCAAGGTAGCCGCCGGGACAGTCAGCGGGCTGCGCGGCTGTATTCGGTCGTTCTGATGCTGCCGGTGGCTCTGCCGGTATGGGTACGCAGGCTGTTGCAAAAAGTGTGAGTCCAACGATCAGGATTTTTCGAAACATGCGTCTGACTCCTTTGCAAATGAAGGCGAGGCCCCGTTCCAAACTTTGTCCGTTTTCGGACCCAAATAGTGGACTTGAGTGGAGTTTGGCAGGTATCCCATATTTGAACGCCGGAAACGCATATTGGGCTGGGCCGACTGGAGTATCTGTTAGGTTTCGCATGAAATGCCGTCGTGTCGGAGCAAATCGTCACCGGCATAGAAGAAAAGGGTTGAACTGTCCGTTATCCCCGGGACCTTACTCCTGAATGTGAGGGAATTGTCCTTGTAGGAAACATTGAGTTGGGCGAGTCCTGCATGGTGCAAGTGAGAAAGCTGCTGTCTGTCCACCGGATGCTCGAATTCAAAGAAGTCGAAACGCACCGCGTCTTCGAAGTTGATGGCTGTGGGTTGTGTATCCGAGCTAAGTGATCCCAGGGAAACGCCCGAACTGAACATGTAGTCGAAGAGCGAGTTGTTGTTTGGGCTCTTGGCGGCGCCGTCTACGTCGACATTCACATTCCAATAGTATTCAAATGGTATTTCCGCTCCGCCCGAATTTTTGACCAAGTCAGAATGACCTTTCCTGTCTACTGTAAACTCTTGGGGAATGCTCTTCAGATAGATCACGACAGTAAGGACCTCGCCATCCAGGCTGGACTCTACACTGAGAATGTCAATGTATTCTGGCACATTGTTGGACGGTAAATCCTCCGCGCCGTTACCAACCTTAAGGATCGAAAAATCCGCGTCACAGCTTTCGAGGTGCTGAATGAACTCTGCAGATGATTCTTTCTCTGTGCCAGCCTCTGGTGGCAATTGCTGGATCGGCATACAGCCTGCGGCGAGAAGTGCGAGTCCGACAACCAGAATCTTCTTGAACATAATCCTGTCTCCCTGTACATCTGAATCTGCGTCTACACTCAGACATTCCACGTCGCCCTTCATTCCAACTAGGGGGCTTTTGAGTTCAGGTGATGGCAACCTGCCGTTGCCATGCACTGCACATTTACTCGGTGTCACCCGCTGCCGGCAAGACTTGGCAAGTAACCCGATCGGAGCTGTTCAGATAGTCATAAGCCTCGAATACAAGCCGGGACTGTGACGTAATGCCGGGTATATCGCCGACGAAGGTAATCGTATCTTCCTCGGACGATACCTCCATGCTGACTTGGCTGAAAAATGTCCCGACGCCTTCGTCCAACTGCCAGGATTTGGTCTGAAAAGCTTCCTCTAGATGCAAATGAACGCCCTCGCCACTGGACGAGGAGAACGCAAAATGACTGGCGCCCAGCGAGTAGTCAGCCCCCCGCGAACCTGTCTCCGGGTCGTTGTCCACGTCTATCTCAACTTCCCACTTGTACTCCAACGCATCTTCCGGGACATTCATTCTGAAGAATTCCAGTGTCTCTGGAACATCCCTGAGATGAAATACTACGGACAGTGTCTCATCACCTGTCAGAGTTGTGCTGAATTCTGTAATGTCAATATGTGCGGGCAGTGTGTCAGAAATCGCATCGACGACGCTTTGGCCCGGCGTGATCGCGGCATTATTAGGTTGACATGTGTTGGCATCTAAGTCCGCGAACGACGGATAGTGACCGTTCATCGTAAAGGAACCCTCAAAGTGATCAAACGTCCTGAACTTGAGCGGTGAGTCTGCCGTGATCCCTGGTATCTTCCCCGAGAGCGTTATCGTGTTCTCCTCAGCAGACACCTCGATGCCGGCTTCCGCAAGAACCCTGTTCCCCTCCCGGCCTAGCCCCCAAACTCTTGCCTCAACGATTCCCGGCTGTCGACACCTCCCATTCGTACTCCTTTATGCCTGTTGCAAATTATGTTCGGTTGAACGTCAGCGACTCCGGCTCGTCTCTTAGATGGAAGACACCTGTCAGTGCCTCTCCTGATAGGAACGTTTCGACTTCAGTGATGTCAATATGCGCGGCAGGTACGTCTGAGACTACGTGGGCCACCGCATCGCCCGGCGTAGTCGGCTCCACCGCGCTGCATTGGTTGGGCTCATCAGCTAGTACAGTGACTGACTCCGGTACCGTCAACAGGACCAGCACAAAAAAAAGGGCGAAATTCCTGATGTTTATTGATCGTTCTCCTCAAAACTGGGTCGGCCTTGCTCTTGAAAACGATGGCCTCCCAAACCGCGCGATATCTGGGGCCCTTAAGAGTCGACTGACAGACAGTTGCCAAACGGGGTGAATCTGATATTCGTGTTCCGTTCCCGGAGCGACTTCCTTTTGCCTGAATGAACGGCCTCTCAAAGGTATACGGTTCCAATCAGGTCGCGTCAGCAGCTGTTATCCCGGCCCCCGCTTTCCAGTTACTTCTGTGCGTGCGTCGCGTGCCTTTTTGCCGCGAAACTTAGTTACATGCTCACACAGGCGATGGCGCTTTGGTATATGATTCCCCTCTTGGCCACCTGGGCCTCTACATGTCTGCCGTGTTCTCGACGAAGATACGTAACCGCTATGAAAATTACTCTAATCGACTGTTCCATAATCTTGAGCATCATTTCGCGATTAGTTTCGCGCACCATATCCGTTGTCTGCGTCTCCCATTACTCTCGTGCAATGCGGGACAGGAACTGTTGTCATCCTCCACAATCTAGAGTAACCCTCTTTGATAGTGTCTGTCTTACTGATTAATACCAGTTTCGGGAGATCAGACTATCTGTTTTGGGAGATTGCTCACTTGAAGTTGTTGTCCAGCGTGATACAATTTTTATTAGAGGGAGTTGCCGGATCACAACGGCGTGTCTGGCAATAGACAGCGGAGGAAGCTGTGGAACGCAAAATGTTCGGGAAAACCGTAGCCGCACTGCGCAAGGAGCAGATTGACTTCGATAGCGGCAACAGCTGGAGCCAGGAGAAACTGGCAGAAGAGACGGGGCTAACCACAAGAATCGTAGGCAAAATAGAACGAGGCAGCCAGGTACGGCTCGACAGAGCAACGCTTCAGGAGTTGGCGCGTACCTTCAGACTTACTTCACTTGAACGTCGCGAATTTTTCGCCATGGCCAGTGAAATTACAGACGAGGCAATTGTGCGCGCCGACCTCAAGAACCAGGATGTCTTCGCTGAAGTCTGGGCAACGCTGGGAACGCTATGCACACCCGCTTTCCTCATGGACTCGTTTGGCGACCTGGTCGGCGCCAACCGCGCCGTCCTCGACTTTCACAAGCTTAACTGGTCACAGTTCAATGCCGCAAGGTGTTCTGCCGGTAACGTCAATATTCTCTCACTGCTGCTTGCGCCGGACGCACCGATTCGCCGCGTGTTGGGTCCCGGCTGGCATGCCATCGCTCTCGCCAATATGCGTCAATGGCGAGTCATGACATTGCGATATCGCCATACAACCCGCTTCCGCAATCTTTTCACCACACTTTCGGCCTACCCTGACTTCCAGATGTTATGGGCGGCCAGCCGCAGACGCGTCGAAGACGATAACAGTCGCCTGCGCAGCCATTTCTACACCCATGGCGTCTATGGGCCCGTAGCCTATACCGTCTTCACCAACATAAGCCTGAGTGCCTACGGCGATCTCTACCTTGCCACCTTTGTGCCCCAGAATCGCGACACAGGCGCCGTGTTCCAGAACTTGGCGTACAAGGGCAACCGTCCCTTGGCACTGACGCCATGGCCGAATCCCAGCCTTCTCTGCAACGCCTAGGCGTAGAATGTTGCGTGACCTGAAAAAAGGTTTTGCCATTTGGGAGGGCACTACCAGCGACGAGCAGCTCTGCTGTTTGAGCGGGGTCGGTCGAGGGCCAGAAGCTGACGGTATTTTCAGACTTGAAGTGACGTAGGAATCCGCAGATATGACCTGCGGATTCCTACAGAAAGCATCCTGCGAATTACGACGAAGAGAATTGAGGGCCGTTCGTTCCTGTTGCGGAGGTCAATTGAGTGTGTTCTTTTGCCCACATCGCAACGGCAACCCGGTTATTCATATTCAACTTCTGAAGTACATTGGTCATATGAAATTCGATCGTCCGCTCTTTGACCTTCAAAATATTGGCGATCTGCCTATTGCTCAATCCCTCAGCCACAAGCCTTACCACCTCTGCTTCGCGCTGCGTTAAAACCTGCTCCATATCAGTATTCTTCGTTTTAGCTGATTCCTGCTGCAGAAGGCTAGTGATAAAGCATTTACTGAACCAGCCAGCGCCAAGTCCCACCGTCCGTATTGCCTGAGCAATCAAAACGTCCGACTCACTTTGGAGGATACAACCTCCGATTCCCTTTCGGACTAAGTTCGGCATATCCAATTTGCCTGCAGAGTCTGTCAGAATGAGTATGTTAAGTTTCGGACAGCCGTAATTCAGGTTGTCGACTAGAGCTGTAATCGAAGGGCCAGGCAGAGAAGAATCAACAATCGCGACGTGAGGTTGGATCTGGCGACAGAGTCTCTGTGCCATGTGCCCGTTGTCAACTTCACCAGCGAATCTGAAATGGTCGTCGGCTCTGACAATCTCCCGAAGTCCTGCGCGGATCAGCGATGACTGATCCGCTATGAATACTTTCAGCATAGTTCGAGGCGACATAATCTTACAGTCCGATTCGCTCTAGCCCACCGTGTCGTGTTGCATGGGAACCGGACCAAAGTGCAACGACTCCCATGCGGAACAGGGCAGGAACTACCGCAGATTTCCACTAAACAGTGTAACCTCAATATATAGGGTCTGTCTCTCTGATCTGGACCGGCTCTGGAATATCAATCCTTCAGTTTTGGGAGATTGCACACTTATGGCAGGTACTGGACGATACACCTGATGATTGGGGAGGCCTCCTGATTCTCAGTAGTGGTTTTGGCGATCCACGGCAGAGGGATTCACTGGAACGAGAAATGTTCGGTAAATCCGTCTCTGTCTTGCGAAAGGAGCAGATTGACTCCAAGAGGACGTAGCCGTAGCCAGGAGAGGTTGGCAGTGGAGACCGGGCTGACGCTATGGCCGAATCCCAGTCGTCCCTGCAACGCTTATGAGTATAAGACTACGTGAATCGGAACTGGGTAATGTGCACTAAACGGGCACTAACTGCGATCAAACGTGTTGATTGAGTGGGACATGTAGAGGGGTCAGATGACCTGAACTGGGGCAAAATGTAACGATGGGTTTGCAGAATTCATATTTCAAGGGCAGTCGTTTGGGCCTGTAGAGCGTCAATGACGGGGTCTGGAGCATACGGGCAAAGGAGCACCTCCAGGCCCTGCTTCAGACTTAGGCCGCGGGGTCGTCCACCTGGCTTGACCTGGCGAACTTCCCCTTTGGGCCCAAGCTCACTCAGTCCGTATCTCTACTGCAGCCAGCTGCCTGAGCTTAGTTCCAGGAATCCAGCCCAAGCAGCTTTCGCCCAAGCACCGTCAGCTTGGCCGGCGTCTGATGCCGGTGCTCCCAATCGCGCAGGTCTCCCTGCCAGTTGGGCATGGGGCGGCACTCTTGCCAGGATCGGATGCGCGCCGCCCGCTGCTCCTCGTCTTTCTCCGGCGCCGGCGACATCGTAATGTATTGGGCCAGCCGCGGCCGCGTCGAGCTGTTGTGGCCGTTGCCGTGCGCCAGCAGCCGGTGCCAGATAACAAAATCGCCGGCTTTACCCTCCACGACTTTTATCTTGAGGTCGGTCATGTCTGGAAAGCGGGGATTGCGGTCAGCCGGCTGCGTCTTAACCCACTCGTAGAACGTCCTGTGGAAACCGGGAATACACTGAAAACCGCCCTGGTCGGGGCCGGTATCGGTCAAATAGAGCACGCCCTGCACGCCCAGATGGGTGGCAGGATCAGGACGCCACGTTGCAGCGATGTCGGCACCATTCCGCAACGGCACCTCGCCGGTGTCGATGTCCCAGTGGATCATGCCCTTGTGGCCCCATTCCGGCTTGTCGACCCTGTCCGGGGGCTTCATATTCGCCCGATCCAGTGATACCCACAGCTTTTCCGTGCCCAGGATCTCGTTGAATGCCTCGTGGACGCGCGGATACTGGCGGTTATCCCACAGAGTCTGGTGCTGGTACATCTCCACCATTCCCGCCTGCGAGATTGGCGAACAGAGATCCTCACGCGTATAGGGCTTGTACTTATACCAGGACTCCTGGTCGGCCACCTCCATCTCCAGAAAAGTCCAGATCTGTTTGACAAGCGCGTCCAGATTCTCCTGCGGCACTGCATTCGGGACTACGACATAGCCGTTCTCTTCCCAGAATGCCCAATCCTTCTCATCCAATACCGGCATCTTCATCCTCCTTATTCATCGCGCCCCCCTGAAGCAGAGGCCCATTCACCATTCTCATCGTCAAGTCGCAGCTCCTGCCCCGTCTCTGCGCTGCGCAATAGGCCCTCCATCATCTCCTGAACGATCAACCCATGGCGCAGCGGCGCTTCGCAAGGGACGTCGTCCAAAATGCAGGCGATGAAGTGATCGGCGATCGTGTTCCAAGCCTTGCTCTTCGCCTCGGTAAGACCATCGAAAGTGACATCCAGCGGGCGGGCCTCATCGTTCAGGCTGCGTCCTGCTTGGGGCTTGGCGCCGAACTTCTCCGCCGTTTTCAGTACGGCCTTCGGGACGGGGCCGTTAGTGTAAAGCGTGGGCGGCCGCAGTTGCGCGCCAGCTTCGTCCCCGAATAGCTCGATCTGCAGGTCACCGGGCTGGTGCGAAGCCCAAAAGCTCTCGACCTGCAGCGCACTGCCATCCTCGAAACGGATGAAGCCGCCCGCGTAGTCGTCAGCAGCAAACTGGCTGTAGTAGCTCTCTGGCGCCACAGTTGTCTCACCCGACGCCCTGCGCCCGAAGTAGCCCAGCCCCCTCGGCCCGAACTTTGCGCCGGCAACGCCGGTCACGCTCAACGGCCGCGGCATCCCCAGCAGCCACCAGGCCGAGTCCAGCACATGCACGCCCATATCGCGGAACGCGCCCCCGCCCTCGCGGATGAATCCGGTATTCCACGAGGGAATCCCGTTGCGGCGGATGCTGCGGGCGCGTGCGTAGTAAAGGTCGCCGAAAATCCCCTGTCCCGCCAGCGCGCCCATGTACTGCACCTCCGCGGAAAAGCGGGTGGAGAGGGACATCATATTGACGACACCGGCCGCCTCCGCAGTTTCCACCAGCCTCGCCGCCGCCGCCACCGAGTCGGCCAGCGGTTTGGTCACCAGGACATGTTTGTCGTGGGCCACCGCTTTCAGCCCCATTGGCGCGTGCAGTTGATTGGGCGTGCCTATAAAGACGGCGTCGATCTCCCGGCTGCGGCAAAGCTCGTCGAAGTCGGTGTACAAGCGAACCTCGCCCTGCTGCGGCAAAAGCAGCGCGAAATCGTTCATGCGCTCCTCGAACAGATCGCACAGCGCCACTACCTCCGCCCGCGGGTTGTTTGCCAGAGCGAGACCGTTGGGCCTGCCAATGCCCATGCCGACAACAGCAACGCGTAGTTTTTTCATGTAGGATTCTCGGTTTCCAGTAACGAGACGCAAGTGACGAGCAGCTTACACCTGCCAATGCGCGTCTTCCCCTTCGGCTTTTCGACTATCGATCGACTGTCAGGGCGTAATGCCCTTCAATGTAAGGGTAACGCTCGGCGACCTCCTCTGCCAACTCTAATCCCAGGCCGGGCCGGCCCGGTAAACGAAGTTGCCCGCCGCGCATGTCCGGCGGCTGTGCGACAATTCCCCATTGAAGCGGCCCCTGAATCTGACAGACCTCCAGGATTTCCAGGTTTGGCAATGCAGCGATCGCTTGTGCGTGTGCCATCGCCATCAGTCCATTATGCCATGAATGGGGATAGAGTTTTAGGCCGTGATGCGCTGCCAGCTCTGCGATGCGCACCAGTTCGGTCAAGCCGCAGACACCCGCGTCCGGCTGCACAATATCGTAGGCACGCTTCTCAATGTACGGGCGAAACTGTTCCAGCGTCGTGAAGCTTTCGCCGCCGGTGACAGGCATGTCCACCGCGGCGGCAAGCGTGGCGTAGCCGTCGATATCGCTCCAGGGAATCGGCTCCTCCAACCAGGCGAAGCCCAGCCGATCCAACTCTCTGGCAATGGGCAGCGCCTCCTCCAGCGTTAGGCGGCAGTTGCCGTCCAGGGCCAACTCCATCCTGCCGGCCACCTGCTGATGCATCTCTCGCACCAGGCCGAGAAAGCGGTCAACATTCACGCAGTCCCACGCCCAATCTGTGCCGATGCGGAACTTCATCACCGGGAAACCCTGTTCGACATATCCCATCGCCTCTTCGATCAACTGCTCGGGACGATCGCGCCAGTCATAGCGGCAGCCACTGGACGCGTACATTGGTACCGAAGCCGCCGGGCTGTCGCTGAGCAGTTCGCTGACCCGCTTGCCCGCCGCTTTCCCCCGCAGGTCCCACAGAGCGCAGTCGATCCCGGCAACCGCCGCGTCATGAGCGCGGTCCCTGCCATTGGGATGTGGCGCGGTAGCCGGGTCTGTTGCATCCTTGCCGATGAGCGTTGGCGCAAGCCAGTCCACCCATTCGGCGATACGCGGCGGCACCCCGTAGGCGCTGGCTTCACCGATGCCGACCAGCCCTTCGTCGCTGTGGACCCGCACAATGGCACAGTCGGCCTTTACCGTGCGGTAGCTGGCAGTGATCCACTGCCGCTCCGGTTCGTGCATGCGCGAGAGGCATATTGTATCGAGGGCGGTAATTCGCATTTGGATCCCCTTCACCAAGGCAGCTTGTATGACGGCTCGTTCACAAAACGGGCCGTCTTGAAATCCAATTCTATCCGTGTCGCCGGTGGCAGTTCGATCTGCAAGTATTCGTCATCGACCGCCGCCTCCGCAGTCGTCTGCTCGACTGCAGGTGACTGGTATGCCTCCTGGCGCCCTGGGAAGACGCTCGTTCGATTCGTGTAGCGCACAGTTTCGAAACGGTGCTCGCCGAATCCTCCGGCCTGCAGGATGACGGTACGCGTCTCGTGTGGGCTGAGATTGACCAACTCCACCACGGTGCGGTCCGCCTCCAGCCGTGATACGAGCGCTGCCGTGTCCGGCGGCAGGCCCGGCCGTTTTCGGTCCGCGTCGAAATACCGCAGGCGGCAGTGCAGCAGCCCACCGTTGTATATGATCTGCGGCGCGCCGAGCGTGAGCTGTACGAGTGCCTCAGTGATGACAGGATTAAGCTGCTGCCAGTGGTGAATGTACACCCCTGTCAGTTCTTCCGCATCTTGCCGGATCAACTCCAGGCGGCGGCACACCTGACCGTAGGTGGCGGCCAGCATCTGCGCCGGATAGTCGGGGTTGTCGCCCGCCAGGAAGCGCAGCCAGGGCTGTTCGTGTCCGTTGTCCTCCTTGTTGCGGAAACCCTGTACCCCGCGCCAGTCGTACTTCTCCACCCGGCGCAACGCCTCGATCCGCTCCCAGTCAGCGCCGTCCATCGTCATATTCCAGACAGCCGTGGGGTATACTGGTGAGAGCGGCTGGTAGTCGAACCAACCCTCGTCATTGTGGCGATAAGGAACGACAAAGATTCCCTCCTCTTCGTCATCAAGTTGATCCACCCAATGCGAGCGCAAGCTCATCGCTTCGCCGCTGGGATTTCGCATCTCCCCCAACGCCCAGATGGCATCATACTGGTCGTTTGCCAGCTGCAGATAGGCCTTCTCGCCGGTGAGCAGAAACGCGTTGCCGCCGCCGACGGTCGCGGCCATGCCAATATTGTAGTAGCCGTGGGGCCAACTCCAGCCGTAAAGCCCACCGTACCAGCGCCCGTCCATATACTCGCCTACTTCGCCCGAAAGCCCGACATTGTCCGGCAATAGCCCACCGTTGCCAGCGGCACGTTCCCGCCACGCGTCCACGTATTCGGTGATCCAGCTCCTGTACTTCTCCTCGCCGGTGAGCAGAAAGGCGTTGGCAATCAGGCTCGTCGCCATCAAGTTGCCGACAACGTCACCTTTGCCCATGCGCTCATGCATCGCCTCGCCCATGCGGCGAGCCAGGACCGGATCTTTCAGGTCATCGTATTCCCGCACACCCGCAATGTCTGTGTAAGGGAGTCCGTACGTCCGCATGCCGGCGCTCCAGCCGTAACTTGGCTCCGGGTTGTCGCTATGGCCCCAGCGCGGGCCGCCGCTGCCGTTGTGCGGCGCGCGGATCAGCTTGCGCTCCGAGTCATAATTAAGTGCATCGGCGTTCTCGTTCAAGTAAAGACCAGCAAACCGTCTGGCGCGCTCGCGGTTGCGCTCGTCGGTCGGGTCGGCCAGGCACAGGAAGTAGAAGTAGATGTAGCTTTCACCCTGGTGGAACTGGTCGTATCCCCGCTCATACTCGTCCAGCACAGGGCCGAGTTCCGTCAGTTGCTCTGTAATGGCGTCCCACTGCCGCTGCCCCAGGGTGAGCATATGATCGCCGCCGCCGAGCAGATAGTAGAGAGGCCAGTTGTACGAGCTTTCGTAGAAATCATCAGCGCCGTCGCGTGAGTTTGACCATGTGTCGGCCCAGATCAGAGTTCCATCCGGCCGCGTGTACTTTTCCAGAAAGGGTTCTACGGATCGGTCCATCAATTCAAAAAGCGTCCGCTCCAACACGGCCCAGGCGGGCGGCGCATCAAGAGGGACGCTGGCAGTGAGTGTAAGCACGAGGCTCACCTCTCTTATGGGTGATTTTATCGGTTTCAGGCTGCTGTCGCCATTCGGTACTCCCGGCGAGCAAAGCCCTCCAGTAGGCACACATGCTACTTAACGGCAGGTCTGCGTTCACCGCTGCGCGTGGCCCAGGTACAGCCAGGCGCAGCGGCAGAACGCAATCTACCCATTCGTAATTTCAGCAACTGCGATCCGCATACAGTTACCGCGGATTCTTCGCCCGCCACTCTTGCAGCTGGCGGTTGACTTCGTTGATGATGGTCTGCGCGCCGGCCTCGTTCAGCTTCTCAATCGCCTCTGCCGCGCCATCCGCATACGCGACCCAGCCGTACTGGATCGGCAGAACCAACTCGTTGTATACGGCCGATGTCTGGGCAATTTCCGTCTTAATCGGCTCGCGGTCCACCACGAAGCCCAGCGCTTCCGACGGGAAGGCCGTGTCGTTCATCACTTTGGTCGCTGCCCACGCCCCTACCTGCTTGGCGTCCCGGTAGTACGCATTGAACTGGTTACCAAACATCCAGTCGGTGTTCGGATTGTAGGTGCTGGTGCTGCCGTCCACACCATCGGGGTATCGCATCACCTGATTGGCCTCATCCTCCCACACCCAGTGCACACCTTCAATGCCACGCGAGAGCAGGTTATAAATGAAGACGTTCGTGTTGAACTCTTCCAACACCTCCATCGCTTTGCCCGGATTCTTGGAGGTGGAGCAGATTGCGTTCATCGTTGCGGTAGCGCCGGCCGTATCCAGAATCAGGGGGACTGTCAGGTTCTTGAGCAGGAACTCGAAGCCGTAGGCGTTCTGCGCCTCAACGTCGTTGCCCGGCTTTTCCACATGATAGCCCATCGCATATTGGCCCGCCCGGAATGCGGACTGAGCCTCATCATTGGGTAGCGGCTCCAACGGCATATAACCTTCATCCACCCAGCGTTTGGTCGATTCTGCCGCCATCTGAAACTCGACCGTATCCACCATATTTACGGCGGTCAGCGTATCGTCATCAGCTTTCATGCCCAGAAAATGGATGCCGTCATCCAGGGGGTCGAAGCCGTAGTACTGAGAAAGGAAGAGTCCCCGTCCAGGCGCGGCAACGAATACAG
Source organism: Caldilineaceae bacterium (assembly GCA_963662575.1). Lineage (GTDB taxonomy): Bacteria > Chloroflexota > Anaerolineae > Caldilineales > Caldilineaceae > Bin5. Next base: position 112,433 of record OY759723.1, on the reverse strand, counting down.
GCGTAATGCCCTCGCCGTCGCGTACATCAGCCAACCAGGGCTCCATATCTTCCCACTTCGTTACTGAATCCAGGTCTAGGCCGTACTTCTCGGCCAGGTCCTTGCGCGGATGGACGCCCCAGGGCTTCGGGAAAATCTGCTGGTTGATGACGCCATAAATCACGCCGTTGACACGCGCTGCGTCCCAGGTCGTGGGCGGCATGCTGCCCCACAGGCCCGGTGCATTATTGAGCAGGAGATCGTCCAGCGGCGCCAGCACACCGTTGGCGACATTGTTGGCGTAGCTGTTGATCCAAGGCGCCGTGAAAATGACGTCACACTCTTCGCCCGCGGACAGACGCAACTGCATTTTGTCGTTGAACGCGCCGAAGTCGATTGGTTCCAGGGTAAGGTGCACGCCGATCTTTTCGTGAAGGATTACATTCATCGCATCCTCCACCATCTGCAGGTCGGCCGGGATGCCGCGGCTGCCATAGGAGTAGGTGATATTCACCAATCCGTCAGCTGGCGACATCGCGGCGCCCTCCTGTTGGCCTTCGGCCGCAGCCGAATCCGCCGGCGCCGGAGCCGGGCAGGCCGTGAGTACCAGTGAGGCGACCAGCAGAACGCTGAGAACGGCCAAAACACGGTGTCGGGTCATTTGTTTCTTCTCCTCGTAAGTGAACAGCTTGTTGAATGATCTATGCAATATTGCGTTCTATGGTCAACGGAGAGAAAATCTTTCCGTTATCGCATCGCTACTTTGATCGTCCATCCGCGTAAACAGCTGCGTAGGTGTCGCCGCAATCAACACTAACCTTTCAATCCACCGATAGTGATGCCGCGGACAAAGTATTTCTGCAAAAGCAGGAATGAAAAAAGAGCCGGCCCGAAAGCCAAGACTGCCATCGCCATCCGCGCCGAAAGCGTCGGGATCGGCATCCCGGTCGTCTGCGGATTGGAGGCCATGAAATTGATATTGGCCATCAGCACGTACAGCAGATACTGAAGTGGATACATCGAACTGTCGTCTATGAACAACAGCGACAGAAACCAGTCGTTCCAGTAGCGCAGCACGAAAAAGAGACCGATCGTGGCCAGCACGGGTTTGGAGAGCGGCACCACGATCTGGAAAAAGATCCGCCACTCGCCGGCGCCGTCAATCCGGGCTGCGTCCAGCAGTTCCGTCGGTAGCTGGGAAAAGGAGGTCCGTATGATCAGCACATACCAGGCAGTGACCATGTATGGCAAAATCAGTACAAAAATGTTGTCCTTCAAGCCCAGATAACGGGTAACCAGAATATAGAAGGGCACCATGCCGCCGTTGAAGAGCAGCGTAAAAAAGACATAAAACGAGAGCGGCCCGCGCAGGCGGAAATCTTTGCGTGCCAGCGGCCAAGCCAGTAGCGAGCAGACCAGAAGCCCTGCAATGGTGCCGAAAGCGGTCACGAAAGCCGTCACCCCGTAAGACCGTAAAATCTGCCCCGGTTGTTGCAGAATGTACTCGTAAGCGAATGTTGTAAATCCGACCGGCAGCAGCTGATATCCTTCCTTCGCCAGAACCAGTTCGTCGGAAAGGGAAATGCTGACCACAAGTACCAACGGGATCAGGCAGGTCAGCCCGACCAGTGTCAGCACGGCATGGACCCCGAACCTGCCCAGGAATGCCTTTACCCTGTAGCGGTTTAACGGTGTTGGCTGGCGGTTGGTCGTGACGGTCATGGCAACGGCATCCTAGTACAACGCGTAGTCCTCGTTTACCCGACGGACCACCCAATTAGCGCCTACTACGAGAAGAAATCCTACAAATGACTGGTAAAAACCGGCTGCTGCTGCCATGCTGATCTCGCCCAGCTCAACCAGAGAGCGGTAAACGAAGGTGTCGATGACGTCGGTAGTGGAGTAGAGCAGCGGATTGTCTCTTGGCAAAAAGAAAAACAGACCGAAATCGGCGTGAAAGATGCGCCCAATCGCCAACAGCGTGAGAATGATGATCATCGGGTACAACATCGGCAACGTGATGAAACGGATCTGCTGCAATTTGCCGGCGCCATCGATCTTGGCCGCTTCGAATAGCTCCGGCGAAATGCCGAGTATGCCCGCCAGGTAGATGATGCTGCTGAATCCGATGCCATTCCACAAATTGGCAAGCACCAGGATGGCCGGCCAGTACTCCGGCGAGCGGTACCAGGCGATTCGTTTGATATCCAGGGCGTCTATCCACTGGTTGATCAGCCCGGTCTGGCCATTGAGAAAGGCAAAGACGAAATAGCTGACTATTACCCACGAGATAAAGTAGGGAAAAAACAGCATCGTCTGATAATACTTGCTCATACGGCTGCGGTAGACTTCATTCATCAGAATCGCAACCGCTAGCGCGCAGACCGTGGTTGTGCTGATGAAAAGAATATTCATCAGCATTGTATTGCGGGTAATCCGTAATGCGGCGTCCGTTCCGAATAGAAAGCGAAAGTTTTGGAATCCGACCCATTCGCTGCCGAAAATACCCAGATTGAAGCGATAGTCCTTGAAGGCAATGACGATGCCCAACATCGGCAGGTAGGCGAAAATGAACAGCAGAACGACGCCTGGCAGGGACATCGAAAGCAACGAAAGGTTCGTCTTGAACTCTCGCTCGTTGCCGAAAAGCCTGCGGATGATACGCTCTATTGCAGACGTCGGTTGTTTCGACTTGTGCGGTCTTGGCGGAGCGGCCTGCCCGCGCAACTGCTTCTCGTTGATCACGTAACTCTTTCCTGCTGACACTGGCGCAATCGGTGGCAACGGCTATCGTCGATAGCCGCAATCTGAATCAGGCCGGAAAACTGGTGGCTGAATTGGTAAATGTGTCTGTGGCCCCCATCGCGTCAGCACGGTTGGGGAACTGGCTGGAGGAACGCGTGCTAGGCTACACGACGCCCGTTTCTTTGTCAAATTTTCCGCCGTCTCTCAAAAATAGGGCATCTAACATTGTTACTTTATAATGGTCGGCCAATACCCCCTTTATGCTGTGTGTTTTATTTGCGAATGAGGAGAATGTATGTCAGAAAAGACTGGCGAGTACGTGGCTGTGCCAGGCCTTCAGAAGGATTTGGCACCTCCGGTTGCGGCGACTCAGCCCATAACACATCGGCATCACTGCGATGCACGCGTCGACAATTACTATTGGCTACGGGAGCGAGACAACCCGGCTGTGTTGGCATATTTGGATGCCGAAAACAAATACACCGAAGCAATGCTGGCCCATACCGAGACACTGCAAAGTGCCCTCTACGACGAGATGAAAAGCCGTATCAAGGAAACCGATGAGTCGGTGCCGGTGGCCCACGGCGGCTACTTCTACTATTACCGTGAAGAGGAAGGCAAGCAGTATCGAATCTACTGCCGTAAGCAGGGCAGCCTCGACGCAAACGAGCAGGTCCTGATCGATCTCAATGTCGAGGCGGAGGGGCACGACTACTTGCAAATGGGGAACTTCGCAGTCAGCCCCGATCACTCCCTCCTGGCTTTCGCCCTCGATACCGATGGCTCAGAAACCTACACGCTGCGGGTCAAAGACCTGGCAAGCGGCGACCTGTTGCCGGACCATATCGAGAATACCTACTACGGGCTGGAATGGGGCAACGACAATCGCACGCTCTACTACACGTCGCTCGACCCCGCCTTGCGGCCTTACAAGCTGCACCGGCACCACCTGGGTGACGCCGCCTCCGCTGACGAGGTCGTTTACCATGAGGATGACGAGCGCTTTTTCCTGCGGCTCTACAAGGCAAAGAGTGAACGTTACATTTTCCTCGCCTTGGGCAGCGCCGTAACCTCCGAGGTCTATGTCATCGATGCTGACCAACGCGACGGTCAGCCCATTTTGGTGCAACCGCGCGTGCAGGATATGGAGTACTTCGTCACCCACCATCGAAATTCGACTGGAGATGAACGCTTCCTCATCCTGACAAACTGGGAAGCCGAGAATTTCAGGGTAGTGGCGGCGCCAGTTGACGCCCCGAGCCGTGAAAACTGGCAGGAACTGATCCCCCATTCCACCGAGATCATGCTGGACAGAATCGAACCCTTCCAGGACTTTCTGGTTATATGGGAGCGGGAGGATGGTCTCACACACATCAGGATTCAGGATCTGCGCGACGGAGCCTTCTTCGCGGGTCAGCAGGCCAACGCCCACCGAGTGGAGCAATTGGAGCCGGTGTATACGGTCATTCCGGGCCCGAATCCTGAATTCACCAGCCGCACATTGCGCTATCGATACACCTCCCTTGTCGCCCCGCCAACTGTCTTCGACTATGAAATGAGAGACCGCACGCGCACCCTGCTAAAACAGGACGAGGTGACGGGCTACGACCCTGCCGCCTATACGACCGAGCGCATCTGGGCGGCCGCGCCCGATGGCGTCAAAGTGCCTATCTCGCTCGTCTATCCCTTTGACTTGAAGCAGGACAGTAATAACCCCTGCCTGCTCATCGGTTACGGCTCATACGGGATGAGCTATGATCCATCTTTCAGCAGCAACCACGTAAGTCTGTTGCAACGGGGCTTTGTTGTCGCCTACGCCCACATACGCGGCGGTGGCGAGATGGGACGGCAGTGGAAGGAAGACGGCAAATACCTCAAGAAGATGAACACGTTTACCGATTTCATTGCCTGCGCCGAAACCCTGATCGACCGCAACTACACCTCGCCCCAGCGCCTGGTAATCAGCGGTCGCAGCGCCGGCGGGCTGTTGATGGGTGCAGTAACGAACCTGCGGCCGGATCTGTTCGCCGGCGTCGTCGCCGGCGTGCCATTCGTAGACGTTGTCAACACAATGCTCGACGCCGCCATCCCCCTGACCGTCATCGAGTGGGAGGAGTGGGGCAACCCGGCCGAGCCGGAGTACTACCACTACATGAAGAGCTATTCACCCTACGACAATGTCGAGGCCAAGAATTATCCGGCCATCCTGGCCACCGCAGGACTGAACGATCCGAGAGTGCAATATTGGGAGCCAGCCAAATGGGTGGCCAAACTGCGGGCGTGTAAGACCGATAACAACCCGCTATTGCTCAAAACCGAACTGGGAGCCGGTCATTTCAGTAAGTCCGGCCGTTATGACTACCTTGAGGAGGTTGCTTTGGAATATGCGTTTATTCTTGACACCGCTGATTCTGTCGAATGTAATCACAGGAGCAGTGGACGATGATTAGGTTGATTGACAGAGAGTTTGTACGTGTGCGTTCATATGCTTTCCCCTCGGATTCTCCTCTGCCGCAGCTGTCGAAATCTCTTCCCAGCCGACTGCGGAGAAAGAAGCCGAGTCTTGAAGTTGACGCCGACGATCTGGTGACCCTTCACTTCTACTTGCGGAGCCGGGTCGCCTGCGTCCAAACCGGCGATGGTGTAGTAGCCTGGAATGTCGCCGACGCCGCCCAGTTGCGGATCCATTTCCGCCAAGGCGCCCCGCAGACACACCGGGACGTACAGCCCGCCGAGCAGGCTGCCCAAGTCATATCCTGGGACGTCGCCTCGCCTTCCGAATCGGGCTTTCTGGACACCCAAGATACTCCTTCCAGGGCGGCTCAGGAGGAGCACAGTCTGAGCCACGGCATCATGGCTCCACCCGTCAAAGAAGGGGAGCCAGACGCGACTCCGGTTGCAGGCAATGGAGATTTCGCCCACCTGCACTTCCCTAATGGAGACTCCGGCGCCATCTCCGAACTCGGCCCCGTGGCCGCCGATGGAAACGGCACTGAGGAACAGACAGGGCTCAGTTATATCCGTCTCGAGCTATTGGAGCCTGATTCGGAAAGGCCGCATGTCATTCTCAGCTCCAACACATATAGTCTCGCTCTCCTTGCGCGCTACCGCCTGCTGGCGGAAACGCTGGCAGGGTGGGCGGGGGCAACAACGTCGGTAGAAAGTAGCTAGTGCAGCTACTTTCTACTAACGACATATTCATATCCACGGCAGCTTGAGGATCGCTATGACCCGGATAGCCATGTGGTGTGCGCCGCGCACAATATCAACGGCGATTATGCGCGCATGGGAAAACCGGCCGGACACGGTTGTATCCGACGAGCCCTTCTATGCCCATTTCCTGCAAGCCACCGGCATGGATCACCCGGGGCGAGACGATATCATCGCCAGCTATGAAGCCGACTGGCGCATCGTCGCGCGCAACCTGACCGAAGATCCTCTGCCCGAGGGCGCAGCGATCTGGTACCAGAAACATATGGCCCACCACATGCTGGACCACATCAGTTTGGACTGGGTGGGCAAGCTGACCAACTGTTTCCTGATCCGGGCGCCGGCAGAGGTCATAACCTCATACATCAAAGTGCGGTCGCAGCCCACCCTGATGGATCTGGGCTTCCCCCAACTGCTGCGGCTGTTCGAGGCCGTCCGCCGCCAAAGCGGCTCGATTCCGCCTGTCATCGACAGCCAGGATGTGCTGAAAGATCCCCGCGGCACACTCGCTCTGCTGTGTGAAGCCGTGTCAGTGCCGTTCTCCGAGCGTATGCTCTCATGGCCGCCGGGCCGCCGCGACAGCGACGGCGTCTGGGCGCCCTACTGGTACGCCGCTGTGGAAAAATCGACCGGTTTCGCCCCCTACCGTCCCAAAGACGAAACACCGCCTCCGCATTTAGAAGACCTTCTGGCCCAGGCGCAGGAGATCTATCAGGAACTCTACCGTTTCCGCCTGACTACCGCAGGTCGTGATCACTGACCGGCGCCGTCCTGCGTGGCAGCGATTACTCGGCCTTGGGATTCTGAACAATGCTGCAGAAATTTTACGAAGCCAACCGCGACCTGTTGGTAAACATCAACGGAAAACTCGTCCACAGAGACGAGGCCGGTGTCAGCCCCTTCGACTCCTCCGTGCAGAATGGTGATGCCGTCTGGGAAGGCCTGCGCCTGTACGACGGGCGCATCTTCAAATTGCAGGAGCATCTGGATCGGCTGCAGGACGGCGCCAAGGCCCTTGCCTACGACGGCGTACCCTCCAACGAGGAGATCGTCGAGCAGGTGCGGCGCACGCTCAAAGCCAATAACATGCAGGACAACGTCCATGTCCGCCTGACACTCACGCGCGGCGTCAAGTACACCAGCGGCATGGACCCCCGCATAAACACGAGCGGAACGACCTTGATCGTTCTCGCCGAGCATAAACCACCTGTTTATGAACGGGGGGGAATTCGCCTGATCACCTCCGGCATTCGCCGCATCCCCCCGGATTGTCTTGATCAGAACATTCACTCCTGCAATATGCTCAACTCGATATTGGCCAAAATCCAGGCAAACGCCGCCGGCGTTGATGATGCTGTAATGCTGGATCTTAACGGGTTTGTCTCCGAAACCAACGCCACCCACCTGTTCCTCGTCAAACGCGGCATAGTCGCCACCCCCCACACACATTCTTGCCCCGAAGGGATCACCCGTGCGACGGTGTTGGACCTGTGTCAATCGCACGGAATACCGGCCGAAGTGCGCGACATTTCGCTGCCGGAGCTCTACCGGGCCGATGAACTGTTCTGCTCAGGCACGATGGGCGAACTGACGCCGGTTATCGAGTTGGACGGCCGCACTATCGGTGATGCCGAACGCGGTCCCGTCACCCACCGCCTGCGCCAACTGTACGCCGTGCTGACCGGCAGCGCCGGTTTCCCGATTCTGGCCGATTAGTAATTGCTCAGCCACAATCAATTCGCGATCCTGAATGAGGTGAGCGAAGGTGTTTACTCTCTCCTCATTCCTCTCTCCCCACTCCCTGTTTTTTTGGCGCTTGGGCCTTCGGCCCTCCCTTGTGCGGAGGGACACTCCCCGCAACGCTTCCCTCCAAGAACACGCCTCACCAACGGTACGCCTTCATCGCAGCCGTGCGGTTGCAAAGCAGGAGAGCTGCAGATAGCCAGTTGCGTAATCAACAGCCTGAATGGCGCCAAGGATGACGGCCTGGCCAAAAAATATGGCTGAGTCGTTACTTGGAAAATAAGCTATCCAGCCGCAGTTTTCTTCTCACGCTTCACTGCCGGCCAGAAGCTCGATCGTGTGGTAAATCTGCAGAGGTTTTCCGAGACGCCGCAGGTGGCTGTCGATCTGTGTCATGCAGCCGATGTTGCCGGTGACCACCGCCTGCGCCCCCGTGCTGAGGATGGCTTCAGCCTTGCGCTGGCCCAACTGGGCCGCAATCTCCGGCTGTTCGATGTTGTAGCTCCCCGCCGAACCACAGCAGATCTCCCCCTCCGGGATCGGTACCAGCGTCAGATTCGGAACTGCCGATAGCAGACGGCGCGGTGCGTCCGTTACCCCTTGGGCGTGCGCCAGGTGACAGGCGTCGTGGTAGGCAACCGTCATCGGCGCCGGCAAGGGAGCCGGCGAGTCGATGCCAAGAGCATCCAGGAAGACTGTGACATCCTGCACCTTGGCAGCAAAGTCCCGCGCCTCTTGCTCTTCCGCTTCACCTGCGAACAGCAACGGATACTCATGCATGCCGGAACCGCATCCGGCCGCGTTGGTCACCAGCGCGTCGACTTCGTCCAGGTCGAAGACGCGGAAATTACGTCTGGCCAGCCCGCGGGCCTGCTCCGCCGCGCCCGTATGCATCGACAGCGCGCCGCAGCAGCCTTGGCGCGGCGGGATTACCACTTCAACGCCGTTGCTGGTCAAAACATCGACCGTGGCGCGGTTGATGCCGGGGGTCAGCACCTGTTGCACACAACCGCTCAGCAGCGCGACCCGCGCCCGCCGCTCCCCCCGGGCCGGCGCCAACTGCGGCAGACTGTCTCGCGGCGGCAGCCGTTCGGGTAACAGATCGAGCATCGTACGCAGCGCTGGCGGCAGAAACGGTTTGAATACTTTCGTAAAGCGCCCCAGGGCGGCCGCGGCCCGGAAACGTCCGGGATAGGGGAGGGTCTGGTTGGTCAGCGTGCGCGTCAGCTCTTCCATCCGCGAACGGCTGCGCTGCTTTTCCGCCATCTCACGAAAGGGCGTCAGCAGGTCGCCGTACTCCACTCCGGAGGGACAGGCGGTGACGCAGGCCAGGCAGCCCAGGCATCGGTCCACGTGCGGCAGCACATCCTCCTGCGACAGTTCGCCTTCAAGCGCGCCCTTCATCAGCAGGATGCGCCCGCGCGGCGAGTCCATCTCTTCCCCCAACGCCAAGTAGGTCGGGCACGCGGGCAGACAAAAGCCGCAATGGACGCAACTGGCAACGGCTTCCGCCATCGCCGGCGCTTGTGGACCGAGCGATTCTACCGGAATCGAGTGGCGCATGGCATTGGTGTTTCTAGAACTGTGACGTCTGGCACTGTGGTGTCTGGCATTATGTCGTTAACAGAACCTTGCCCTTGGTCTGGCGCGCTTCCAGGTATTCGTGGGCGCCCTTGGCGTCCTCAAGAGGGAATGTGCGGTCGATGCGGAATTCCAGCTTGCCCTCCGCGATCCAGTTGAAGATGTCATTGGCCCTCCCTTCAAGCTCCGACCGCGTCAGCATGTGGGAGGCTAGAGTGGGCCGGGTCAGGAACAACGAGCCTTTCTGGTTGAGGATCTGCGGATCGAGCGTCGGCACAACGCCGCTGGCCTGGCCGAACAGCACCATGTAACCGCGCGGCTTGAGGCAATCCAGGCTCTTGTCGAACGTGGCAATGCCCACCGAATCGTACACGACATCGACACCTTCGCCCCCGGTCAGGTCACGCACCGCTTCGGCGAAGTCCACTTCGGTATAACGAATCGTGGCGTCTGCCCCGGCCGCCTCCGCGATGCGAGCCTTCTCCTCGGTCGATACTGTCCCGAGAACGCGTGCGCCTCGCAATTTGGCGATCTGGACTAACAGAGCGCCGGTGCCGCCGGCCGCAGCATGTACCAGGCAGGTATCGCCCGGCTTGAGCGGATAGGTGGTGCACGCCAGGTAGTGCGCGGTCATCCCCTGGATCATCGCCGCCGCACCATGTTGCGCATTCACACCCGCGCCGCGATGGACCAGTACTCTGGAGGGGACGATGGCATATTCGGCGTACGAGCCGGGCGACATCCCGTAGGCCACGGCATCCCCGACCGCCACTTCAGTTACACCCTCGCCGACTGCATCGACAATCCCCGCGCCTTCGACGCCAGGAGTGAATGGCAGCGGCATCGGATACCATCCTCTGCGGTGGTAGGTGTCGATAAAGTTGACACCGGCCACTTCCATCTTTACGCGCGCTTCCCCTGCGCCCGGCTCCGGTGTAGGCAGGTCAACGCACTGTAGAACATCGGGGTCGCCTACATCTTGTATACGAATCGCTCTCATCAGTCTTCTCCTCTATATGATAGCTGCTGTTACCACGGATCAAATTTTCGCGCCGGATCCAATGCCGCGGCAATCCTCTGCAGGAATGCGTTCTGTAACGGCCGGCCCAGCAGAGGGTTCTTTCCGCTGTCTGCATTTTCTCCATTGTTTGGTTCCGGCGCTCGCCGCCCACGCCCCAAAAGCATTAAACCTTGCATGTTCAGCCCTAGCAAAAGGCTGTGGAGGTCTCGCGGCTCGTCCTGCTCTCCCCCCTCCAACGCCGGTGCCGCCTCGTCGGGCCAGCCTAGCCATAGCAGGTTCCCGCCGACGCTATAGCGTCGCGGCGCAGCTTTGGACTTGCTGAGAGCGTCTTCCACCGCCGGAATTCGCCGCGGCGTTAACGGGACTCTCACCAGCCCCATTCCGTCCGTAAGCCAGGCCATCGACCGCGCCTGCCGCCACTGGCTATCCTCCTCCTCGTCAAATAACAGAGGAAGCCGGCTCGTACCGCCGGCGCCTGCAGAGATTACTCCCTGCAAGGCTTGCGTCCGCTCCTGTAACGCGGCCAGCAGGCCGCCAATGCGCACCCACAGCGCCCATCCATCCTCCGCCGGCGCAAAATCGACCGCGTGTAGGTCGATGGCGCTGCGCGTAACCGCGTCCAAGGCGGACAGCAATTCGGATAGCGTGCCAAAATCGGCGGTGACTGTCGCAAAGGCCGGCGGCTGAGGGAAGACCTTGAAGGTCAGTTCAGTCAATATGCCCAGCCTCCCTAGACTGCCAACGAATAGTTTAGGGAAGTCAAAGCCGGCCGCATTTTTTACCACGGCGCCCCCGCCTCGGACCTCCTGTCCCTGCCCGTCAACAAAGCGAATGCCAATCAGAAAATCGCGGACACCGCCGTAGCGGTAGCGGCCTGCCCCGCTCAAGCCGGCCGCGACGGTGCCGCCCAGAGTTGCCCCCTGTTCGGCCAGGGGCGGATCGAAAGGCATATACTGTCCCTTCTCCGCCAGCATCGCCGCTATCTCGGCAACTGGCGTGCCGGCGCGGGCTGTAAAGGTGTATTCGTCTGGCTGATAGTCGACGACGCCCTTCAAGGTGGAAAGGTCGAGCAATTGCGCGTCGTCTATGCAGTTTCGTAGCGACAAGGCCGGCTTGGATCCGCCGCCTCGGACGCGCACGCGTTTCGCCCCCCGCACGGCGTCCTTAATTTCAGCAACTTTGGTCATTGTCTTGGCTTCTTGCCCAACTGACTTTCACCCTGGCGGCGGCAAATCGAAGTGCTGTTTCCTGATGGTCGGCATTCAGTTTATCGGTGTCCACCGCCGGAGGCAAAAAACGGACGTGAAAGACTGACTACATCTTCTGTCTATTCGCCCGTGATCATGTAGAGAGCGCCATCCTGATAGCCGGTGACGTAGACGTTGCCCTCTTCGTCCTCGCCCACACTGCTGATTGGGACCCTGGCGTTCAAGGGCAGCGTGCTCTGCCAACCGTCATAAATGCCTTGGTTCGAATCGGCGCCCGTTCGTCTCAACCCCCAGATTCTGCCGCTGCAAAAGTCGCCATAGAAGAATACGCCTTGCAAATCGGGATAGTCACTTCCGCGATAGACCGCGCCCCCCACGATCGCACAGGAATACACGTGATCGTATTCAACCACTGGCGAAATCAAGCCCTGCGCGCTGCACGTCAGAGAATCAAAACAGCGGCTGCCCTCCTTTAAGTTCCATCCATAGTTTTCGCCGCCGCCGCTTGCCGCCGGTTGAAAATTCACCTCTTCGTGTTTTATGTGGCCCGGATCGGGGATGTAAAGGTCGCCTGTCAGCTTGTCAAAGGCAAAGCCCCATGGATTGCGAAAACCCAGCGCCCAAATCTCACCGCGATAGCCGTCAATCTGCGCAAATGGGTTGTCTGCAGGGACGCCGTATGGTGTGGCGTCCGACTCCACATCGATACGCAAGATCTTGCCCAGCAGCTTGCCAGTGTCCTGCGCACGATTCTCAACATCCTTAAGTGTTGGGTGGCCGCCGTCTCCGCTGCCAATGTAAAGGTATCCATCGTTGGGGCCAAAGACGATGCGGCCGCCGTTGTGGACCTGGTCCGGCTGCGCCAGGAGGAGCACGACCTCCTCGCTGTCAGGGTCGGCACGGTCGGGATCGACGGTCGTTGTGAAGCGGCTGATCACGGTATCGCCTGCTCTATCCGTGTAGCTCACATAGAAATATTGTTTGGCTGAGTAGGCTGGCGGGAAAGCCACATTGAGTAGCCCCCGCTCTCCGCAGCAGCGGACACGTTCCGAAATGTCCAGGAAGGGTGTCTCTTCGACAACACCGCTCTTGATGATGCGGATGCGTCCCTCCTGCTCGACCACGAACAGACGCTCAGACCCGTCGCCAGCATGCGTAACATGTACAGGCAACTCTAGCCCGTCGGCGACTTTGCGCAACGCAAATCGAGGCAGCCCCGCTTCCCCCATCGGGTTTGACGTCGTTGATCCAAACACCTTTATCTCCCGCCAAGCCACCCAACTCGGGCTCTCAAGCGTCAAAACAAGGACCTCGCTGACGCTACGCGGCGGGACGATCGGAACCTCCAGCGTCTGACCATCTTCCATGTGCAGGTCGTCGAACCGACTATACAGCGTCCGCGTGCCAGAGCCATTTCCCAGCCAGACCTCATGAGTAGCTGGACCAGCGGGAGACTGCGCGATCACCATTTCCAGTTTGTCAACAAGGTACAGTTCATCGAAGGAAACCGAGTACCACTGCGGGGCCTCGAGTTGGGCACTCCAAAATGAGTCCGGATCACCATCCAACGCCAAGTGGGCGGACTCTTCCCCTGCCGAAGCGAACCCCGATCCCAGGGCCGCAATATTTGCCCCCAGGGGCGCGGGCAGTTCGGCCGCGGGCTGATTAGTCTCGGTTGTTTCTGTGTCCGCTGCCACAGATTGCCCGTCTACCTCTCCTCCTACTGGTTCGGCAGACAGCGCACCAAACACCCTTACCTCTCGCCAGCCTACCCAACTGGGACTGTCCAGCGTAACTATCAGAATCTCGTTTAGCCTGCGCGCAGGCTCGATGGCGATCTCCAGTGTCTGGCCATCTTCCGTATGGACGTCGATTAGACGCGCCTGGAGTACACGCGTGTCAGAACCGCTCCCAAGCCAGACCTCGTGCGTAGTTGGGCCGGCGGGCAGTTGCGTGACCACCAGCTCAATTCTGTCAACCAGGTAAAAGTCATCAAAAGCAATCGAGAACCACTGCGGCGCCAACTGCTGCGAATTCCAGATTGAATCCAGATCCCCATCGATTGCCAACTGCGCGAAGCCACTTCTTTCAAAGGCATTCCCGGTTCCCAGCAGCGCGATGTTTTCACTAGGAGGCGCCGGCGTAGCAGTCGCAGTGGGTCGAGATTCAGCTACAGATGGGGCGCCTGATCGGCCAGGATCTTCGATTGGTACACAGGCCGCGGTAGCTATGAGAACAAACAGGACAACAGCGAAGAGTAAGACACTTCTCATCGCTCAGACGCCTCTTTGGTCAAATACGTTTTCAAATCGTTCCTCTCGCCGCCTGATTTCTGTACCCTGCGAGACAGGCCCTCGTTACTTTCGCCCACCAGGCAAGTTACTCTTGCGTTACTCCCTGAAGATAACGCCTGCTTTCTCCAGTGGATGGGGGCCGACGTGCGTCAACGATTCCGCCTCGCCCGCCGGCAGCATCTTGCCGCGGTTGGCGAGCGACTGGCTGTCCACGCTGTGGCGCACATCTTCCATCGCCTGCATCTCCAGCGGCCCATACATTTTGGGCAGGAAGGCGCGCTTCTCCATGCCAACCCCGTGCTCGCCTGTGATTGACCCGCCCAGCTCGACGCACAGTTCGAGGATTTCGCCGGCCAGTTCCTCTGCCCGCTCCAGCGCGCCCTCCTCGCGACCGTCAAACAGAATCAACGGGTGCAGATTACCGTCCCCTGCGTGGAATACGTTGGCCACGTCAATGCCGTAGCTGGCGCTGAGGCGGTCAATTTCCGCCAGCGCGTCCCCCAGGCGGCTGCGCGGCACGACCCCATCCTGCACAATATAGTCCGGTGCTAGCCGTCCCACCGCCGAGAAAGCGGCCTTGCGCCCCTTCCAGATTCGGGCGCGTTCGTCTGCTGTCTGGGCTATGCGCACCTCTAACGGGGCCGTCTCTTCGATCAACTGCATCAACTGCGCAAATTCAGCCTCAACCGCGCTCTCTTCCCCCTCCAGTTCGACGATCAGAAGCGCCGGCACGGTCGGATAACCTGCCTTTGCGCCCACCTCAGCCGCCTTGATGGCGAGAGCGTCCATGATCTCCATTGCGCCCGGAAGCAGGCCGGAGGCAACGACCGCCGTCACCGCATCCCCCGCCGCATGCAACGAGTCATACGCTGCCAGCACGGTGCGATAGGTCTCCGGAATCGGCAGCAGTCGCAGCGTGATCTCCAGAGCGACGCCGAAAAGCCCTTCACTACCCACGAAAAAACCTGGCAGATCAGGGCCGACGCCCTCCAGACTTTCGCCCCCCAACTCCACGACCTCTCCATCGGGCAGGGCGACTGTCATCCCCAGGACGTGGTTGCTGGTCATGCCGTATTTCAGGCAGTGCGCGCCGCCGGAGTTGAAGGCTACATTGCCGCCAATCGTGCAGATCGACTGGCTGGACGGATCCGGGGCATAGTAGAGCCCATGGGGCTTTGCCGCATCGGAAACCTTTAGATTGATCACGCCCGGCTCGACCACGGCGATCCGCTCTTCCGCGTCCAGCCGCAGGATGCGGTCCAGGCGATTGAGGGCAATGACGATGCCGTCAGCGATCGGCAGAGAACCGCCGGACAAGCTGGTGCCGCTGCCCCGTGCAACAAAAGGGACGCTGTGTTCGTGGCAGAGTCGGATCGTCTCGATCACCTCAGCCCGGTCCTGCGGGATCACTACTGCAGCGGCTCTCTGCTGAAAAACGGTGAGCGCGTCCGATTCGTATGCCATCAACTGGGCTGGACGAGTCAGCAGGCGGTCCGCTTCATACAAGCGCGTCAATGCCTCGATCAATGGGTGAACGCTCATGTGTGCGCCTCCTTGCGGCGATTGCGCACCTGCACGATCTCCGCCATGATCGCCAGCGCGATCTCTCCGGGGCTGCGTCCTCCCAGGTCGAGTCCGATCGGGGCGTGAATGCGGTCGATCTGTTCGTCGCTGACGCCGGCCTCGCGCAAAGCTGTTATCCGTTTGGCATGGGTGCGCTTTGAGCCGAGCGCGCCGATGTAGCCGACGGGATGGCCCAACGCGCAGATCAGAGCTGGCGTGTCCAGCTTTTCGTCGTGCGTCAGAGTGACGACATAGGTGGATTCGTTCAGCTTCATCTCCTGCAGCGCGTCCTCGGGCCAACTCCGGATCAGCTCGTCCGCATGGTCAAAGCGATCCTGCGTGGCAAAGATGGGGCGGGCGTCGATTACCACCGTGTGCAGACCGAGCTCGCGGGCGAACGAGACGAGCGGTATGGCCATGTGTACCGCCCCCACGATCACCAGCACTTCCTGCGGCACATGGACATCGATCAGCAGATCCCACTCTCGCTCTTCCTCCGACAGCGAAATGCGCGTCGTCCGCCGCGCCTGCATCGCTTCCACCGCGCGTGCGACGGCTGCCTTCTCCAGGGCGGTGTCCCCTAGTGAACCCGTAGTCGCAAGGTTGGAGCCACTACCGCCCGCCTTACGCGCCTGGCGCACGAGCAGTTTGCCACCGATCTCGGCTCCGTTCAGCACTGTGACGACCGCGCACAGTTCATCCTGCCGGATGGCCTGCGCGACCGCATTGAGGAGTTCAGCCAATTTTCCCTTCCAGTTGCTACCAATCCAAAGGCTCTATGAATACTTCGATCGTGCCGCCGCAGGCCAGACCCACCTCCCAGGCCGTCTCGTCGGCGATGCCGTAGGAGACGAGACGCGGTTTGCCGGTGGACAACACCTCCAGCGCCTCCTGCACGGTCGCGCTTTCGACACAGCCGCCGCTGACGGACCCGACCATCGCGCCGTCTTCGGATACGGCCAGCTTCGCGCCCAACGGCCGCGGCGCCGAACCGTACACCTGCACAACCGTCGCCAAAGCGACCCGTTTGCCTGCCTGCTGCCAGCTGTCGATATCAGCCAGGATCTCTTTCAAGGTAGGACCTGCCTTCCGCTAATTTGGGCAATCACCAGCCGCAAAAACCGTCTGCCACAGTCGGCATCCACGACGAGAACGAAACGCATAAAGGAAATCACTATGCCAACAGAACTGCAGTTCAGACTTCTCTCAGGTCTGCGCGTCCGCCATCACCTGCGCCAACTGCTCCAGACTGATCAGATTGTGAACCGGCAGGAACTCGTCCGTATGCGGCAAGGCCGCCTGGATTCCTCGCGTCAGCGGTTCGTAACTGGGCGAACCCAGCAAGGGGTTCAACCAGATCAGACGATGACAGCTGCGCTGCAGGCGCCCCATCTCCTGCCCCAGCAACTGCGGGTCGCCCCTGTCCCAGCCGTCGCTGATCACAATGACGATAGCTCCTTGCCCGCAAACTCGCCGCGCCCAGTCAAAATTGAAGGCGCGGATCGCTTCGCCGATGCGGGTGCCGCCGGCCCAGTCACGTACTGCGTCGGCGGTCTGATCCAGCGCCAAGTCGATGTCTCGCCGCCGCAGATGACGCGTGATGCGGGTCAACCGCGTGCTGAAGACGAACGCCTCCACGCGGTCCAGGGCGTGTGTGATTGTGTACAGGAACTGCAACAGCACGCGGCTGTAGCGATCCATCGAACCGCTGATATCGGCCAGCGCGATAATTGGCCTGCGTCTCGTTTTTCGTTGCCGCCGTGCGATTATTAATGGCTCGCCGCCGTAGCGTACATTCTGACGCAGCGAGCGCCGCAGGTCGATCAGGTCGCCCGTACTGGAGGGCACTCGACGCCGGGTGCGGCGTTCTGCCGGTGACCATTGCAACTGCTGCATAAACTGTCTTACCTGCTGCAATTCGTACTCGGTCATCGTCGCAAAGTCCCTGCTGCGAAGGGCTTCGGCGCTGCTGTAAGTGTAGATTTTCTCGACTAGGGGCTCTTGGTCATCCTGCCGGCTGTCCTTTTCCTGCTCGCGGTTGGCCTGAATCAGTCGGTACTGGATCTCGCCCTGCGGCGTGCGTTGCAGCAGTTCACCAAGATTGATGCGGGCAAGTTCCTGCCTCTCTCTGGCCCGCCAGAACAGGTCAAACGCCTCGTCGAACAACTCCAGATGCTCCTGCCGGCTGACCAGAACGGCTTTGGATGCGTCGCGCGCCTGTGCTTTGACCCGCAGATCGATCTGCGTCAGCGCCTCCACCAGATCGAGAATCTGTGTTGGCGTGACCGGAATGCTCAGCCCGCGCAGCAGGCGGGCGAACAGCAGCAGGTTCTGTAGGAAGTTGCCATCAACGCCGGTGGATAGTGGCGTGTGGAATGTGGATTGCGACTGCACTATTCATTAACCGCCGCAGACTTTCGCAGCACCTGAACGATCTCGCGGACGGTCTGGCCCTGTACCTTTTCGATATCGTCCCGATATTTGAGAAGCACGCCCAGAGTTTCGTCGACTACCTCCTCGGTGAGCTCCTCCTGATCGAGCGCGGTGAGAGCATTCATCCAGTCCAGCGTCTCTGCAACCCCCGGGAACTTGTACAGTTCCCCACGCCGTAACTCCTGCACAAAGCCCACGACCTGCTGTGACAGCCTCTCTGACGCGTCCGGCGCCTTGGCGCGCAGGATTGCATACTCTTTCTCGAAGCTAGGGTAGTCTATCCAGTGATAGAGGCAACGTCGTTTCAGCGCGTCGTGAATCTCGCGCGTGCGGTTGGATGTGATGACCACCACCGGTGGCACTGCCGCCTGGATCGTGCCGATCTCCGGAATCGTAATCTGAAAGTCGCTCAACACCTCCAACAGAAACGCTTCAAACTCCTCATCGGCCCGGTCCAGCTCGTCAATCAACAGAATCGGAGCTTTCCCGTTCTGCTGCCCGCGGCTGTCTATCGCCTGCAACAGCGGCCGGCGCAGCAAGAAAGTGTCGCTGAAAAGATCCTGGATCGCCGCCTCTCGCAAACCCTTTTCCGTGGATGCATCAGAATCCGCTGGCGATTGCGAGCCGGGCCCGGTTGCTTCCATCAGCCGGATCTGCAGCATCTGACGGGCGTAGTTCCATTCATACACAGCCGTACTGACATCCAGACCCTCGTAACACTGCAGACGGATCAGCCGCGTGTCAAGCATCTGTGACAATATCTTCGCGACTTCGGTCTTGCCGACGCCTGCCTCCCCCTCCAGGAACAAGGGACGGTTAAGTTTGAGCGCAAGGAAAACTGCCGTCGCCAGGCTGTGGTCCGCGATATACGCTTTCGTGCGCAGGGCTTCAGCGACGGATTCAACGGAGGGTAACTGTATCGGAATGGTCATTGCGGCGCCGCTGGATTAGGATGATTTATTGACTGCAGCCAGACCGAGGCTTCCCGCGGCCTCTTGAACTGGTACACAGTCAGGTGACTGAACTCTGCGCTCGACAGAAGCGCCAAATACTTCTCTCTGTGGCTTCGATGGCTAGTGAACGCATACCAAATGATGCTGTCGCGTCCGAAAATGCCGCGGACTGACTCTCGATTTCCGTTCCACAGCTCCTGCTGCGCGAAGAGTCGGCAAGCCGTGCGCCATAGGACGCGCCCCATCACCGAGATAAGCCCGTAGTCCAACCAGGCAAGATGCGTGGCACGGCTCCAGACGATATCCCGGCTGTGGCTGTAGTTGCCGTCAACGATCCAGGCGTCGCCTGCCGTTGCCTCCTGCACGCGACCGCGAAAAACAGGCCTGGAGGCGGCCTGCCAGTTCGCTTCCCAGTACAGCGCATCCAGCTCAACGTGAGGCAGAGCCAGCGTCCGGGCTATCTGTCGCGCCAGCGTCGTCTTGCCGGATCCGCTGACGCCAATCACGACAAGGCGCATAATCCTGGCTGTTCAGCGGACAGCGACCAGTGGCCTAAGCTTCATCTGGCCACCAGCCACTGTCCACTGGAAACTGCTGTTTACGCTCTATCTCTGGCCGTGCGCAGTGCCTGCGCGCCAATCGCCTTGGCCAGTTCCTGCCGATATCCGGCCGAGGCAAACATGTCGCCGGCCGCGTCGGGAATCGACAAGTTGCTGACCGCACTCTCTATCGCTCCGTCGCTCAGATCAGAGCCGACCAGACTCGACGCCACTCCGTTCGCAGACACCGCCGTCGCGGAAACGCCGTTGAAGCAGAGGCTGGCGCCGGTGCAGCTGCCGCCAGCGCCGCGTGTCACGACCGCCGCGGCACCGCACAGCGCGTACCCAGACGCCGGATGTTCGAACTTCACGTAGGCGGAACCGGTTCCCGCCGAAGCCGCCGATATTTCAACCTCTGTCAGGATTTCATCCGCCTGCAACGAGGTCATCATCAGATCGACAAAGAAATCGGAAGCGCTGACCGAACGGCTGCCGCCGGGACCCGACACATGTAACGTCGCGCCTAGCGCCAAAGCCGCGGCCGGCAAATCCGAAGCCGGGTCGGCGTGTGAAAGGTTGCCGCCGATCGTGCCACGGTAGCGGACTTGGCGGTCGCCGATCTGGCCGGCTGCCTCCGCCAACAACGGCGCAGCATCCTGCACAACTCCAGAGTTGGCGATCTCATTGTAGGTGACACAGGCGCCGATACGCAGGCTGCCGTTGGCGCGGCTGATGCCCTTCAATGCATCTATTCGTCCGATATCGATCAGCGCCGAAGGTGTGGCCAACCGCAACTTCATCACCGGGATCAAGCTGTGGCCGCCTGCCAGTACCTTGGCGTCCGGGTTATCGGAAAGAATCTGAACCGCCTCCTGTACAGAGGACGGGCGATGATAATCGAATTTGGATGGGAACATTCGTTTTACTCCAGTTGTGCGTTTTGAGTTTCTCGTCTTCGGTTAGCCTCTGCGCAACCAGTAGCTACCAAACACGAGAAACAGAAAACTAATTCATTGCATTCCAGACCTTCTCCGATGTCACCGGCATGTCGATATGGGTGACGCCGAAGGGAGACAGCGCGTCCACGACCGCGTTGACCACCGCTGCCGGAGAAGCGATCGAGCCGGCTTCACCGACACCTTTTACGCCCAGCGGGTTGTGCGGGCAGGGTGTCACCGTACGGTCGGTTTCAAAGGATGGCATGAAGTGCGCCTTGGGCACTGCATAGTCCAACATCGTACCGCTGAGCAGATTGGCGCCTTCGTCGTATACCGCCGTCTCATACAGAGACTGGCCGATGCCCTGGGCGATGCCACCGTGTACCTGTCCATCCACAATCATCGGGTTGATAACGTTGCCCACGTCGTCGACCGCCAGATAGCGCTGCAATGTAACATTACCCGTCTGTGAGCAGACTTCGACGATGGCGATGTGCGTGCCGAAGGGGTAGACGAAGTTAGCCGGATCGTAGAAGCTGGTCGCCTCCAGCGCCGGCTCGATGCCCTTGGGCAGGTTGTGGGCCAGGTAGGCCTGCAACGCTACATCGGGCAGAGACTGACTCTGGTCCGGGGAACCTTTGACAAAGAAATTCCCATCTTCAAACTCGATGTCCTCTTCGGCGGCCTCCAGCAGGTGCGCGGCAATTGTACGCGCTTTATCCACAACCTTCTCTGCCGCGGAAGCGATCGCGCTGCCACCTGTGGCCGCGCTGCGGCTGCCATAAGTGCCCCAGCCGTGCGGCATGGCGCCGGTATCGCCCTCGACCACGTCAATGTCATCGTAGGGAACACCCAGCGCGCTGGCGACGATCTGCGCGAAGGTGGTCTCGTGGCCCTGACCGTGACCTGAGCAGCCACTGTAAACTGTCACTTTGCCGGTGGCGTGGACGCGTACGACCGCGCTTTCCCACTGGCCTGCCTGCGCACCGAGCGAACCGACCACTGCCGATGGCGCCAAGCCGCAGGCCTCGATGTAGGTGGAGAGGCCGAGGCCCAGGTGCTTGCCCTTCTCTCTGGCGGCAGCCTGTTCCTTGCGGAAGTCGTCGTAACCGATCGCCTCCAGCGCTTTGTCCAATGCGCCTATATAGTTGCCGCTGTCATACTCAAGCGCGACCTGCGTGGGATAGGGGAAGTTATCGGGCGCAATGAAATTGCGTCGGCGGATCTCGGCCGGGTCAAGGCCAGTGACGCGGGCGGCTTCGTCCACCAAGCGCTCGACGATGAACGTGGCTTCTGGCCGGCCGGCGCCGCGGTAGGCGTCAACGGGGACCGTATGGGTGAACACGCCATACACATGGCAATAGATTGCCGGCAGGTCATACTCGCCGGACATGAGCGTGCCGTAGAGATAGGTGGGTACAGCCGGCGCGAATGTGGACAGGTAGGCGCCCATCGCCGCGTACGTGTCGACCCGCAGACCAATGAATCTGCCGTCCGCGTCTATCGCCATCTCGCCGTGCGTCACGTGGTCGCGGCCATGCGCGTCAGTGATATAGGTCTCGGTACGTGTCGCTGTCCATTTGACCGGGCGGCCGACCTGCATTGACGCCCAAGAGGCGATAGCTTCATCGGCGTAGTGATGAATCTTGCTGCCGAATCCGCCTCCCACTTCTGGCGCGATTACCCGGATCTTATGCTCGGGCAGACCCAGCGAAGCCAGGCTCATCAGCAGCCGGTGGATGTGGGGATTCTGGGTCGTCATGTAGAGCACCAGCTCGCCGGTGATGTTGTTGTAGTCGGCAAGCGCGGCGCGCGGCTCCATCGCATTGGGAATCAGGCGGTTGTTGACGATATCCAGGCTGGCGACATGCGCAGCGTTGGCAAAGGCGGCGTCCGTCTTCTCCTTGTCGCCAATCTCCCAGTCGAAGGCGATATTGTTGGGCGCATCGTCATGCACGAGCGGCGCGCCGTCCTCTGTCGCCTTTTTGGGGTCGGCAACCCCGTCGCGCGGATCGTAATCAACATAGATCAAGTCGAGCGCGTCGTGCGCCGTGTACTGATCTTCGGCGACAACGATCGCCACACCGTCACCGACGTGGCGCGTCGTATCCTTCGCCAGCATGTAGTGTTCGGGAGTCTGCAAGCCAGGCAGCAGCCAGCCGACCGGTATGCCGCCGGGAACGCCGCTCGCCTCGATATCTTTGGCCGTGTAGACGCCCAGCACGCCATCCAATGCCTCGGCTTCGCTGGTGTCGATGCTGTTAATCCCGGCGTGGGCATAGTCGCTTCGCAATATCGTACAGTAGACCATACCTGCCAGCTGCAAGTCATCCGTGTATTTGGCCCGGCCGGTAATCAGCTCGGGGTCCTCTCGTCGGCGGATGGATGAACCGAATCCAGCCGCGCCGTTGCTTTCACCTGCCATATTCCAGTTCCTCCCTTAGCCGTTCATCGTCTCGGCGGCATCCTGCACCGCGCGTACGATATTGTGATATCCGGTACAGCGGCACAGATTCCCCTCCAGCCCGTGGCGAATCTCATCTTCGCTCGGCTGCGGATTCGTGCTCAGCAGGTCAACGCTGGAGAGTATCATGCCCGGCGTGCAGAAGCCGCACTGCAGTCCATGGTTGTCCCAGAAGGCCTGCTGCATTGGATGATATTCCCCGTTGGCCAAGCCCTCAATCGTTGTAATTTCGCTGCCGTCTGCCTGGACCGCCAGCACAGTGCATGACTTGACCGCCTGTCCATCGAGCAAAATCGTGCATGACCCGCACTGGCTTGTGTCGCAGCCGATCTTCGTGCCGGTCAGCCCCAGTTCTTCACGCAGCAAATGCGCGAGAAGCAGCCTTGGCTCAACCTCCTCACTGACGCTTGCGCCATTGACCTCCAGTTCGATGGATATACCCATAGAGCTTCCTCCCCTTTTGGAGTTTTGTGGAAATACTTAACTATTTAGCCTTGCCAAAAAGCTGACGCCACATCCACACAATGGCAGCAAAACCGGCCAGTATGTAGAGTACTTTGCGCCCGCTGCTACTGATGTGAATCTCCTGTGCAAGATCGGTAACTACGTCCTTGGCTACGTTGATGCCAACTTCCATTGTCGAGGGTGTTGCGACCTCCGGTTGTGCAGTTTTTTCAGTGGACTGTCCCCCAGGAGCCGGCGCCCGCGCAGTGCCGCCAGCGTTCGGGTCCGCGGCCGCTGCTGTGCCGTTTGCTCCTGCCGGCGCCGCGCCGCTCTCCTCAGGTTCCGGCTCCGCCTCCGCCGGTTGTAGACGCGCGGCGATGATTCCTTCGAGCGATTGCAGTCCCTGCCGCGTCAGAGAACGCGCCGTGCTGTCAACCAGGCGCTGGCCCACACTGGCAATGCGCCCGCTCAACTGTGCATCGCCATCATAGTGCATCGTCGTCGGTTGGTCACCCTCCAGACGTAATGTGCCCACGCCCTTTACGAATCCTGGCCGTCCCTGGCCGGCAATCTCCATCTGGTAACCATTGGGAGGGTCGACATCACTCAATTTGACCGTTCCATTGAAAGCGCCCTGCACCGGCCCCACGCGGATGTTGATCTCGCCTTTGAATTCGTTGTCCGAGGTCCTTTCCAACTGCTTGCAACCAGGCAGAATCCGGGAAAGAACATCGGGATCCAGGAGCGCTTCCCAAACCTCGCTCTTGGGTGCGTCAAAACTGTGGGTGCCCGCCAATTTGACCATTTTAGACAGTGCTCTTTCTTGCTATAGGTGTTTTGGTTCTCTCGGCTAAACGGTGGTCTTGACAGATGTTGTGCGCTGCCTGTGAATGAAGAAATCCATCCGTCAATTGCTTGTAAAATCGGTGATGGCCCGCTGCCGGGCATATCGCCGACTTGGGTCCCGGCACGGCAATGAGGATAAGGAGATTCCGTACCGGATATGATTCGCCAGATTATAGCGCACCGGCTGAATAAGGTCAAACAACGCCAAACAACGCCAAACGAGCATGCACACCAAGCTGACCCCTTTACGGCGTACGCGTGGTGACCACAACTGTGCCTGCAACCCGGTCATGGATGCTCTGCTTTCGGGGCGACAGCACAGCCGTCACCATGTACAGCAAGATCAATATACCGACAACCGTGTATTGGAGCGCCAGAAGCGTAGGCAAGCCCTGTGGCGTGTTGGCCCACACCAGGAAGAAATGATTCACTTCAAATGGGATCAGCATCACCACCGTACGCAGGAACCCTTGACTGTAACCAATACGGCCTCCCTCCACCTTCTCTAGCCGCAGCCCCAGCCAGCGCATCATAAGCGTGGCCTGTGCGGACGACGCCAGAGTTCCCGTGTAGTAAATGACCAGCGGCAAATCGACCGTTCCCAGCAGCCACAGATGATAGACGCCTTTTGAAAGACCGGCCCCGCTAAGCACACCGGCCACCAGTGGATTCAGCCGCAACACCAGGAGGACGCCCTGCAAGAGCAGCACGCCGGCAAACAGCAGAAAGACCTCGGCACCGTAGCTTAGTACTCTTCTTGGTATCGACGCATACGGGAGTTGGGAATAGTGCAAACGCATTTGAATTCGGACTCCAAAATAGCCTACGAAGGGCGCCCGTACCCGACTAAGGCAGCCATCACCCGTTGTCCCCAATTCGATACAGTTGCCCTGATTTTGGGCGCAAAAGGGCGATTCGGGCGGGTTAGGGCGGTCTAGGGCGGGGTGTTTCCTTTTTTTTGGACGTATATTCTTGACTTCGCAGACTTTTCCTCGCGGTCTTTGATGGGCTAAGGGCAGTTGATTTGCGGGCAATTCACTGACTTACAGCGGTTCTCCATCATCTTCAGATTTTCTTTTGGTGACAGTGACGCCTTTTCAGGGCCATGGCTATCGCATTTTAATTCGGACGCCACAGTAGCCTGCGAAGGGCGCCCTCAAGGGGCGCCTCTACCGATTCAGGCAGCATCACGAAGCTTTGTCCCACTGCGATGCATTTGCCCAGGTTTAGGGCAGGTTAGGTCGAGCCAAGTCGATCCAGGTCGATCCAGGTCGACGTGATTCCCTCTTTTTTGGACTCATGTCCTTGACTTTGCAAATGTTTCTTCGCCGTCTCTGATGAGTTATGGGCAGTTGAAATATGGGCAGTTCGCGGACTTGCAGTGGCCATGCTTCGCCTTCAGTCTTTCTTTGGGTGAGAGTTACGGCTTCTCCGGGTCAAGGCAAACGCATCTCAATTCGGAAGCCATAGTTGCCCGCGGAGGGCGCCCACAAGGGGCGCCCCTACCGATTCAGGCAGCATCACGAGATTCTGTCCAAATTCGATGATTCTTCTAGCTCAAACCAGTTGTCCGCTGCACAGATGACAGCACATACCTTTAACACCAGTATATCACGCATTTGATGCGTTTTGTCGGCTCGATTCGGGGAACTTCCCATATCGCAAAGTTCGTAACCAGTGAAGATGTCCTCAGGTCCGTCTGGAGCTCTCTCCCTTTCCAGGTGATGAACTCACTAGCGTAGCGGATTTTCCGCTATTCGGCACTTGACGATTCAATGATCATTTTGGATGCAATTGGCCTGAGGTTGGGAAGTGGCGGTCGTCACACCTGCTCTCCTTGTCTGCTGTTGCAGAAACGCGTATAGTGTTGGACAAAGTCCCATGCAGACGGGCCCTATCGGCAAATCGGAGCATCAGCTCCCAACCCCTAGCGGAGGAATGTATGCAAATCGCCTCGATTCAAGCCTACGCGTTAAAGATACCGCCTGAAGGGGCAGATTCTGGAGCAGGCAGCGACCAGGTCGAAGCCTATGGCGACTACACAATCGCCGCAGATGCCTGGACTTCGATTTACTCCCGCAATCATGAAACCTGTCTGGTGCGCCTGGAGACCGATGACGGGCTGGTCGGCTGGGGAGAGGGGCAGGCGCCGGTCGCGCCGCGCGCCACCGCTGCCATCGTGGAAGAGTTGTGCGCCCCCCTTGTGCTGGGTCGGGACCCCTTCGACGTGGAGTATATCTGGTATCGTCTATACAGCGCCATGCGCGAGCGCGGCCACGTGACCGGATTCTATGTTGATGCACTGGCGGCCGTCGATCTGGCCCTTTACGACCTTCTGGGCAAAGCCCTGAACAAGCCCGTCTACAAGCTCCTCGGCGGCAAATTTCGGCCCAACGTACAGGTTTACGCCGGCATGGGCGGGACGCAGCCCGACGCAGCGGTCGCGCACGCCAACGCGCTGCTCGCCGCCGGATACCGCGCCCTGAAACTGCACCTGCGCATGCCCAATTCGCAAATCCTGGTTGTCGTCGAAGCGGTGCGGCAAGCGGCGGGGTCGGACGTGGAGCTGATGGTGGATGTCCACGGCACCCGCGATGTCTCGGGCGCCATCGAACTGGGTCGAGGGCTGGAGGCTATGGGTGTACGCTGGCTCGAAGCGCCCTGCCAGCCGGAGGACATCCGCGGCCAGGCTGAGATCGCGCGCGCCTTGGCAATGCAGGTGGCCACCGGCGAGTGGTTGCGCACCGTCTGGGAGTGGCGCGATTGGATCGCGCTGCGCGGGTTCGACGTGGCAATGCCGGACATCGCGCGCACCGGTCTCTCTGAGGGCAAGCGCATCGCCGCGCTCTGCGACAGCTTCAACCTGCCGGTTTCGCCACACGTCGGCGGCGGCGGCATCCTGTCCGTGGCCGCGACCATCCACTACTCACTCGCCATCCCCAACTTTCAGATTATGGAGCACGGCCACGAATCCCTCGCCTGGAAGGGGACTATCGCCCATTCCTATCCCACGCCGGAAGACGGCCGTTTTGCCGCGCCCAAGCAGCCCGGCCTGGGCGTCGATATCGACGAGGCGGCGGTGGCGCTTTACGCTGGGTGAATCAGGATTTGCAGGATATAAGGTAATGGCAGAAATGTTAGGAGGCGTTGGTAATGTAGTTCAGGAAGATGGCCGTGGGGTTATGCACTAAGTGAATAGTCCGAGGATTGTGGTCAGTTGGACTGTCCAATCAGGCAGTCTCCCTGGGGTGAACGCGTTCAGTGATCTTCTTGCCTGTTTCAATCTCTGCAACACGCAACTCGAAAGCTTTCTGCAGGTTCAACCAAAGTTGAGGTGTGGTGCCTAGGTAACGAGACAGGCGCAGCGCTGTGTCAGCGGATATCCCACGCTTTCCCTCCAGGATCGCAGTAATCCGATCTGCGGGAATATCAAGCGCGTTGGCCAGCGCGTCCACCGACATGCCAAGCTCCTCGAGTTCTTCACCCAAGATCTCGCCGGGATGGACAGGACGCATTCCGTTGTTAACGCTCATTCTCAAACTCCTCAGCGGTGGTAGTCCGCGATCTCCACGTCGTAAGGTCCGTCGTCTCCCCAGCGAAAGCAGATACGCCACTGCCGATTTATGCGACTGCTGAATTCTCCAGTCCTATTGCCCGATAGAGATTCAAGCCTTTTTGGTGGGCAGGCCCACCGAGTCTTCTAACGACTCCGCATTGTCCAGCACCGTTAGCCGTCGGACAACTTGTTCTACGAAGCCCTGGAATTCCCGAACTCGCTGACCTCCGAAGAGCCTTACAGTCTTTCAGTCTCTGAATCTTTGAATCAATACAGGGCTATTAGCCATCAATACATAAGATGAAGTTTAGGGCGAACGCTCCAGAAAAAGGACGACCTTCTGATGCGTTTCTTATCAGCAATTGTGAAATTCTGCAATTCGATGTGCTTTGAGCCTCTCGCTGTCATCTGGAAAGGCTGTAGATTTGCATTGTTTCGATTCACTCGAATCAGTTGCCAAACCTCCTTCTATACCCCCAGCGCCTTCCCAATATCCCGCAGATGGGCCACCTCATGCGCGTGGATCGTCTCATAATACTGAGTGATGCTGATCTGGCCCCGCGACGGGTGGCGGCCGGTCAGTTCCCACTCGCTCTCATCGAGCGAGTCCATCACCTCCAATGTCTTTGCGCGGGTGGCAACCGCGTTGGCCATCAGATCTTCGGGCGCGACATCCCCTGTTCGCCGGGTGAGACCGGCGTTCCAACGATCCAGGTCAAAGTCATCCGCGATAGTGGCTTCCCCTTTGCGAATCTTGTGGACGTGGATGCTCATGCCCCGCTCGCTTTCCACCAGATGGGCCAGAACGGTCGCGACCGTCCACGTATCGCCCTCGGCGAAAACCGTCGTCTGCCACTGCTCTGGCGCCAGGCTGTTGAGAAGCTCGAATAACGCCGTGCGCGACTCGTTCAATTTTTGCTGCCAGTGAGCCTTACGTTCTGCGGTCATACCATTTCTCCATGTTGTCGGGCTCGGCAGAATTGCCGGCCGTACGGGTCTTTCTCTGTACGTTGCACTTTGATTATCTGCCAACCGGCGCGACGCAATCTTCCGTGGCGCAGCGCCGCCTCTATGGTATACTTGCTTGGAAAAATCCACCGCTAGTGCCAGACTTCAACAGGAACATCCTCATTCGAAGGACTTTCTCTGTCTCAGATACCTGAAAAGCCCATCTCATAGGAGCATATGCAATGAATGGCAAGTTTATCACTGTCTCGACAATGGAGCGAGATCAGATGGATTGGGGCGTGATGGGTTGGGCCAGCCGCCCCACCACCACCGGCGCCCGCGATCTGGTCGTCATCGAAGTGACATTGGAAACTGGACAGGGCCATGATTTCCACAAACACCCGGATCAAGAAGAAGTAATTTACGTTATCGACGGCACAATTGAACAGTGGATAGGGCAGGAAAAGCAACTGCTCTCCGCCGGTGACTCCGCCTTTATCGGCGCCGACGTCGTTCACGCCTCGTTCAACGACTCGGGCAGTTCCGCCAAACTGCTGGCCATTCTCGGTCCCTCCATCGGCGAGGAAGGATACGCACTAGTCGACGTATTTGAAGAAGAGCCGTGGCGTTCGCTGCGCTGAAGCCCCGCAAGAAAACTATCAGCAGAAATATCACGCAGACAGGACTCTCCCAATGACCAACAAGTACCGCATGATACAAGTGGGGACCGGTGGACAGGGTAACGGCTGGTGCTCCCGCTTCCTGCCTCCCAACATCGCCGACGGCCGCATCGAGCCTGTCGCCGCCGTCGACGTCAACCCCGACGTTCTCGTCAACGCCCAGCAGCATCTCGGGCTGCCGCCGGAGAAGTGCTACACTGATATTGAACGCGCCTTCGACGAAAATCCGGCCGACTTTTGTACCGTTGTCGTTCCTCCCGCCTTCCACGAATCTGTCGTCGATGTCGCCCTCGCCCACGACCTGCACATAATCTCCGAAAAGCCGATTGCCGATACACTTGAAGGTTCCGTTCGTATCGCCGCCAAAGTAAAACGCGCAGGCAAAAAGATGGGCGTGACCATGAGCCACCGTTACGACCAGGACAAGACGACCCTGCGCCGCGAATTGCGTTCGGGGCGGCCGGGCACTATCGATTACATCGTCTGCCGCTTTACCTGCGGACTGCGCAACTTCGGTGACTGGGGCGCCAGTTTTCGCCACACCATGGAAGAGACCCTGATGATCGAAGGGTCGGTCCACCATCTCGATATAATCGCCGATCTCGCCGGCGCCAACTGCGACACCATTTACGCCCAGACCTGGAACCCGACCTGGGGCGAGTACAATACCGGTTCGCAGGGCCACGTGATGATGACTTTCGAGAATGGCACGCGGGCCATCTACGAGGGGGCCAAGACTAACGCCAGCGGCTTTAACGGCTGGGCACACGAGTATGTGCGCGCCGAGTGTGAACATGAGACTCTGATCATGGACAACCGCCGCATCGAGCGTTATCCCTACCAGCCGCGGCAGTACAGCCGCGAAGGCCAGGGCGAGGAAGTTCAGCTCATGGAACAGGCCAAGTGGAGAAATGAGTGGCTCATCGCTCAGTTCCTCGATTGGATGGACGGCGGCCCGCCGATGGAGACCAACGTCGAGGCCAACCTGCAGTCTGTGGCACTTATATTCGCAGCCATCGAAAGCAGTCACACCGGCCAACCCGTGAAGGTGCAGGAGTTCCTGCGGCAAGCCCAGGAAGAGGAAGAAAGAACGCACGCGGCCTGAATTCGAGGCGTGAGGAGTATGAAGATCGAAATGGGGCAAGTTGTATTAATCTTGACTTTGCCCCCACAATTCTCTTCTCGCCTTCCTTCCTTTTCTTACTTTTCTCGTAACTTCTAAGCAATAGACAGTGCCTGTGTGGACCATATTTTCATGTACGCCGCCATTCGGGCTATCGCATCGTGTATTCGTTTGCAGCCGGCACCTTGGTCGGGCCGCACTGCTGGAATCGCGCCGAACGGTCGATGAGCGATGGTTTTGGAGGGGGGCGTTGCGGGGGCGCAGCCCCTGCACAAGGGAGGGCCGAAGGCCCGACCGCCCATATGCAAAGAGAAAGTATAGAACAGTAAGGAGAGAGAATACACCTTCGCTCGCCTCATTCAGGGTCGCAGACTGATTGCGGCTAGGTAGTTACCTTTTCTCCATGAAGAACACCCATCCGGAAGACAGCGGACAGAAGAATTCTCAATACACACTGCGCGATACGCAATACGATCAACGTTCCCCACAGTCAGAGGCCCGCTAACCTAACCTTACAGGAGGAATGCCATGTCCGGGACCGTTCTTCTCGTCGGCGCACTGGACACCAAAGGTGTCGAGTACGCGTTTGTCAAAGATCTGATCGAAGCTGCCGGTTTGGAGACCCTCGTAGTCGACTTTGGCGTGATGGGCCAACCTGCCCTTGAACCCGATGTCAGCCGCGCGGAAGTTGCCTCCGCCGCCGGGGGCGATCTGGCCTACCTTGCCTCCGGCACGCACAAAGATGAAGCGATGCGGACCATGGCTCAGGGTCTGGCCGCCGTCGTGGAGCGCCTTTATGGCGAGGGGCGTTTCGACGGTGTTCTGGGTATGGGCGGCAGCGGCGGCACCTCCATCGCCACCGCGGCCATGCGCACTCTACCGGTCGGCGTCCCCAAACTGATGGTCTCCACTGTCGGCGGCGGCGATGTCAGCGCATACGCCGGCAGCAAGGACATCACCTTCATGCCCTCCGTCGTCGACGTGGCCGGCATCAACCGCCTCAGCCGCGCCATCTACGCCAACGCGGCCGGCGCTATCGCCGGCATGGTGCAGACGGAAGGCGAGGCCTCAGAGCACGAGCGGCCGCTCATTGCCGCCTCCATGTTTGGCAACACAACAGCCGCCGTCGACCACGCCCGCGGCCTGCTTGAAGCCGAAGGCTACGAGGTCCTGGTATTTCACGCCACCGGCAGTGGCGGGCGCACCATGGAAGACCTCATCAGCGACGGTTACATCGCCGGCTGTCTTGACATGACCACCACCGAGCTGGCAGACGAAATCTGCGGCGGTGTCTTCAACGCAGGGCCGGATCGGGTTCAGGCCGCGCCCCGGCAGGGTATCCCCACGGTCATCGTCCCCGGCTGCGTGGATATGGCCAACTTTGGAGGCATCGAAACCGTACCCGAACACTACCGCGAGCGCACGCTCTATGAGTGGAACCCGGAGGTCACGCTGTTGCGCACCAACGAAGAGGAGAACCGGCAGATGGGCGCAATGCTGGCCGCGGCGGCCAACGCCGGCCAAGCCGGCAAGGTGTCTGTGCTGATCCCTCTCGGTGGCGTGTCCATGCTGGACAGCGAAGGCGATCGATTCTGGGATCCGGACGCCGACACCGCTTGCTTTGATGCCCTCAAAAATGATTTGCGCGCCGACATCCCGCTCGTGGAGTCGGACGCCAATATCAACGACCCGGAGTTTGCTGAAAGGGCAGTCGCCTTGCTGCTTGAGATGCTGCGGGCGTAACCATAACAGGTGGGCTTCTTCGCCCCGCAGTACGCAATACGACCAGAGCAATTCGCATTAGGAGGTAGTATCCCAAATGTCGATCCCAAGACAGGAGATCATGGCCCGGCTCAATGCCCAACAGGCCTCGGGCCGCCCTATTGTTGGCTGCGGCGCCGGCACCGGAATCTCGGCCAAGTTTGCCGAAGCCGGTGGCGCCGACCTGATCATCATCTACAATTCCGGCCGTTTCCGCATGGCCGGGCGCGGCTCGCTCTCCGGTATGATGCCATATGGCGATGCCAATGCTATCGTCGTCGAGATGTCAGCGGAGGTGCTCCCAGTCGTGCAGGATACGCCGGTCCTGGCCGGCGTCTGCGGCACCGACCCGTTCCGCCTCAAGCACATCTTTCTCAAACAGCTCAAGGAGATCGGCTTCAGCGGCGTGCAAAACTTCCCCACCGTCGGCCTCCTGGACGGCACTTTCCGCGAGAACCTAGAAGGCACCGGTATGGGCTATGACAAGGAGGTCGAAGCCATCGCCATCGCTCACCAGTTGGACATGTTCACCGCGCCTTATGTCTTCACGCCGGACGAAGCCACCGCCATGGCCGAAGCCGGCGCCGACCTGCTGGTCGCCCATGTCGGTCTGACCACCGCCGGCACTATCGGCGCCGCGGTTGCCTACACGCTGGAGGAGGCGGTCGACAAGGTGCAGGAAATGGCCGCCGCCGGACGCGCCGTCAACTCTGACCAGATGGTCATCTGCCATGGCGGCCCCTTCGACGAGCCCGAAAACGTCGGCACCGCCCTGCAGATGATGCCCGGCATCGCCGGCTTCTTCGGCGCCTCCAGCATCGAGCGCCTCCCAACGGAACGCGCCATCCGCGGTCAGGTTGAGGCGTTCAAGGGAATGGCGTTAGGGTGATACCTCACTGACGTTCATAGCAGCATGTATGGAATACAATAGCAAATGGATCGTCCTAGTGGGCATGGTCTTGTTATGGAAGAGGGGGAGCCATCCGCCATGATAGAGGTGCAGCAATAGTGCGTGGCAGGCGTATCTCGACAATTACCATTGCGGTTCTCTTTCTGGTGACCACGACAACTTCATACGCATCGTCCCAGGGGGAAACGCCCTCCGCCACCGCTGTGCCAACACACGTTCCATCTCCTACGCCAACACCCGCCGCCGACTCCGATGTGCAGATTCCGGCTGGCTGGAAGCGAATCGAAGATGACCGGCTTGGCTACTCGTTGGCCGTCCCGTTCACATGGCTGACATTTGACCTGCACAGCCGCGCAGTGGGCTCCATCGCCGGTCTGCTTGGCGGTGATTTGGCTGTTGAGATTCTACGGGATTTTCTGGAAACACCGGAAGGTAAGTATTTCGGCATTCTTGCCATCGAACCGGATCCCATGCAGTTGTTCGCCAACCCACCCTTTCCGATGTTTCTGAATGTTTCGGTCGTTCCCTGGCCCGATGACATTACGGCTGAGCAGCTGGTTTCATTCCTTCAGGAATCGGCGGAAGAGTTCGACGAAGTGGAGTTGCACAGCCTGTTGACCGGCGCGCTCAACGGCATGCCGGCGCTCCAGGCGGCTTTAACGGCCAACTTGAGCGGCATGGGTTTCGAAATCTCTCCCTTTGTCGTTGTAACCGTTCTGCGCGCCAACCGGACGGCCTACATCCTGACGACTTCCGCCCGTGTCCAATCGGCCGCGGCCAAGCTGGCACTGATCGAGCAGATTGTCGGCACCTTCCGCCCCACGATGCAGCCACAAAGTTCAGCGCCGGCAACCGCGTTGCCAACACCGTCGTCAGAAGCGGGCGGGGTCATCGGACCGGGAACGCACCTCGTCGGCATTGACATCGAGCCCGGAGTCTATGTAGGGCAGACCACGGATGGCGAACTCTGCACCTGGCAGCGCCTGAATAGCCTCCGGGAAGTCCCCGAGAGCATCTCTGCCGTTGACGAGCATAAGGGGCAGTTCTACGTGGAAATACTTGCTGACGATCTCGCCTTTGAGACAAACTGTCGGTTGTCGCCGATTAAGAGCGTCCCGGCTCGCTCCGAGTTGTTGAAATCGGTTCCTGCTGGTATGTACATGGTGGGCAGGGACATTTCGCCAGGGCTGTACAAGGGAGAGGCGCCGACCGGTTCCTCTTGCGACTGGAAACGACTAAGCGGTCTGACAGGCGATCTGGCCAGCATCACGTCAAGCGCGACGCCCGTAGGCCCATACTTTGTCGTCGTCATCGCTTCCGACTACGCCGTTCAGTTTGGCTGTTCTGTTGAAAAAGTGGAATAGTTAAATCAATCTGAAACACCGGCTACGACCACCGTCACAGGGCGTACCGCCTTCCGCCCCCCAACTCTGAGGAGTTCCCTACATGCTCTATTCCAACATCCCCGGCATCGACAAACCTGTCTCCCGCCTCGTGCTGGGAACAATGTGGATAAATACCCGCAATCCCGACGATGCCTTCCCCGTCCTGGACGCCTTTCACGCCGCCGGCGGCAACTGCCTCGACACCGCACACGGCTACGGCGGCGGCGACAATGAACGCGCCATCGGCCAGTGGATCAACGAGCGCGGCCTGCGCGACGAAATCGTCATCCTCGGCAAAGGCGCGCACCATAGCAAGGACCGCAAACGTGTCACGCCCTACGACATCCAGTCCGACCTCCACGACAGCCTCGCTCGCTTCAAGGTCGATAGCATCGACCTGTACGTGCTGCACCGTGACGACCCGGACAAGCCGGTCGGGCCAATCGTAGAGACCCTTCACGCAGCGAAAGAGGCCGGCCAGATCGACGCTTACGGCGGCTCCAACTGGACCGCCGAACGCTTGCAGGAGGCCAACGAATACGCCGCCGCCCACGGGCTGACCCCCTTCGTCGTCAGCAGCCCCCAGTTCAGCCTCGCCGTACAGATAGAGCCGCCCTGGCGAGACTGCGTCAGCTTAGGCGGCCCGGCCGGGAAGGACGCCCGCGCCTGGTGCCGCGAGAATGGCGTCACGCTCTTCGTATGGTCCAGCCTGGCCGGCGGCTTCTTCAGCGGCCGCTTCCGTCGCGACAACCTCGACTCTTTTACCGAGTCTTATGATCAGCTCGCCGTTAAGGTTTACTGCAACGAAGAGAACTTTCAGCGCCACGACCGCGTTCAGGAACTGGCCGCGAGCAAGGGCGTCACTGTTCCGCACATCGCCCTGGCCTACGTCTACAACCAGCCCGACGGTATCCACGCCTTGTCAGGGACGCGTAACGTCGAAGAGGTACAAGTAAACGTCGAGGCATCCGAGATCAAATTGACCGAGGAAGAGATCGCCTACCTGGAGTTGAAGAGTTGAGTGAGGAACTACAGTCCCGGCGAATTCAGCCGTTAAGGATTCAGAGGCGGCATTGGTCGCCGGGTCCCTTATGATGAGGCAACCTACTGGCTTGTACATTCACCGAAGCAAATGCCGGTGGACGATATACAGTGACTCATTAGGATAGACATTCGACAATTTCCCGACGCAAAGTGTAAGCCATACATACCTTTTCAGAGATAGTATCGCTGGTCTGACGTCCGTCCTTTAGTGGGGGGCGTCTCTTTTTGCGCCCGCAGATTCTGCCTCCCAATCTACTTTCCTTCCCCGCTCGTTGTTTCCAACAGGTTCCGCAGCGCGGGCAGGAGGTCGGGAATGGCCTCCTGGATTATGCCCCAGATGATACTGTCACTGATCGTCAGATAGGAATGGGCCA
Source organism: Caldilineaceae bacterium (assembly GCA_963662575.1). Taxonomy (GTDB): domain Bacteria; phylum Chloroflexota; class Anaerolineae; order Caldilineales; family Caldilineaceae; genus Bin5. The sequence goes on along the minus strand of OY759723.1, from coordinate 76,691 downwards.
AGCGATTGCGCGTCCCTATAACTGCGTGCCAGGGAATCTCAGAGTGGGCCTGACGTACTTCGTCAGGTATGTGCGTGGCGGCCTCGCCGATCAGTTGCAGGTTACGCATCGTGGCGTCATAAGTAAGTCCGTCGGCGATGAACGCTTCCTGGTCCATTCCTTCAGTATAGGCAAGAACCTTTTTGCTGAAATCAATCATGTCCTGGATGTAGAAATGCCAGGAGCGCCCTTCACGGTCGGCCTCAGACATCGACAACCTCTTTCTCCACGAAGGGCTTGATCTCTTCTCTTACCTCCCCGTAAGTTGCCATGTCCACCGAGCGCCCCAGCAGATCTTCCAGGAAAAACTGGGTGTCAAAATACTGACGCCAGTGGGGGGGCGTATCGAACCGCACCAGAATGTCAACGTCGCTGTCGCCATCAGCCTCATCGCGGGCGAACGACCCGAAGAGAGCGAGTTCGATGACGCCAAAGCGTTGGGCCAGGGTGGGCTTGTGTTCCCTGAGCTGCTCTAGAATTTGCTCTCTGTTCATGCCTAACTCTCCTTGCCTGTTAAAGGCCAAAAACAGGCGATCATACCCACATGGTAAGCTACGTCGGGTGAAATGCCAGCACCGTGACCTATCAGAGCCCCCTGCAATTCCAGGGCCGAGGCCGCTTGCCCCTGCAGCGGAAACCAAAAGGCGACCCGGTTCTTCAGCCGGATCGCCTTTCTTTTTGCGACATTCTTTCCGCTCGCACTTCGTCGCTTTGGTGGAGATGGCGGGAATCGAACCCGCGTCCGCAACATTCGCCCTGAAACGTCTACAAGCATAGTTGATCTATATAAGGTTTGTCGGCGGTCCTCGGATCAACACGAGGCGCATCGCTGACTAGCCGATTCTCTTAGGCAGCATTATCGGCGTGCCGCTGCCGCAGCTCACAGTGTATGTCGGTGACCATCCGGCCTGCTGGCCCCGCCGGGATGAACCGTGGCTCTTTTTAAAGAGCCGGTGGCTTAACTAGGCCGCCGCAGCCGCAGAAGCGGCCGGGGTGAAACCAAAGTTGAAAGCCATGCCTGTGTTTTTGGCATTTGTATGTGTTTGCGCCTTTTTAACGTAGTCGACGCTCTACGGCTTGCAGTCTCAGGCCTGACAATGCCCCGTCGAAGCCGTTCATCCCCATCTGACCCAATTATACCGCAATCCACTGGCCAAGTCAAGATTTACGCAGGTTCACCTCTGGTGGAATCCGCGACGTCGGCGGTGGGAAGGGCCTTTACAAAGTAAACCGAGTCCTTCTCAAGACTGGGCTGAATGCCGAATCCCAGAGATATTTTCAAGTGGTAGTTGGCATCATTGCCATAATCGCTGCGCGAGCGGACCTGACAGCAGTTCAACTCGTGCGCACGTCTCACTACCTCTTGCTGCAGAGCCCGTCCAATCCCCTGGTTACGCTCCTGGGGCAGCACACCGAACGCGATGATCTTCGCTTCAAATAGCGTCCGTCCCAGAAATAGCACTGGCGGCCGTCCTTCGGTCTCCCCTATTCTCTGCACAACAAAACGTAGAAACCCCACCGGCCTGTCATTCACCAGAGCCGCCAGCACGTGGCTGGATCGGAAATGTCCCTCCTGTACCTGGACATACCGTTGCTGATTCAACAACTCGACAACCGGCCAGAGATGCGGCCAGGTCTGACTCTCCTCGGAGATCTCTATGATGGACAAGTCCTTGCCTAAGTTCGGTGAATTCGGACTCATCGATGCTCTCCTTTCCTCATCTCTTTCAGCCCTGACCTGCCTCTTCACCAGACGTTCTAACTCTCCTCGCCAGCGCCAGCAGCAATTGGGCCGGTAACAGCACCACCGAAGACACAGTTAACGCCGTCGGGATACGCGCCGCCGTCCCAATCCAGCCAAGCACAGGCCCGCCCGCCGCCTGACCCAAAGAGTTCGCCTGTCCCCACACCGAGATGACCGTTGCCCGCTGCGCGCTCTGTGTGTTGCGCACGATCCACGCGTTCTCCAACGGCTCCTGCGTGCTTCGGCACAGACTGATCGCCCACAGCGCTATCACTGCAAACCAGAAACTACGCGTCCATGCCAGAAGAAGCAGGCTCGCCGGCAAAAGCCCGTACAGCAACGTCAGCCAGTTGACAGTGCGCGCCCGTTCCTCGGTCGCCCGCCCGCGCCGCGCCAACTCGTTGGCCGCGATTCCGGTCATCGTCGCGCCCACGCCGATAATTCCGAACCAGATCAACGCATCGTCCAGCCCGAACAGCGAGGGAAAATTGAAGCTGTCCAGTATGTGCGGCGTCCAAAGGCGGTCATATCCCTCGCTGTACAAACCCGTCACCAGGCTGAGCCCAACAACAATGCGCAGCGCCGGATGGTCGCGTACCGCCCGCATCCCCGCACGGGCAGTGGCCGCCATCTCCTTCCAGGTTTCCCGCTCCTCCGGTGGCGTGGGCTGAAAGCCTCTCTCCGGCATAATCAGCGCCATGAATGCCGCCAGCGCGATATACATCACGCCGCCGACAAGGATAGGCAGCTGTAGCCAGCGTCGCGCCAGCCAAACACTGACGCCTGTGCCGGCCAGTCCGGCTATCAACTCCACCTGCGCCGATCGCAAATAGACCGGCCCTGCGGCTTCAGCGCCGATCTCGTCTGCCAACCAGGCCTGTAACGCGCCGCTGAGGAAGGTATAGCCGATGCCCCACAGCACCTGTGCGCCCAGCACTGCCCAAAACAGGGGAATCGCCCCCTCCAGTAGAAAGCCACAGCCGACCAGCGCTAACCCAATCAGCACCGAGAGTCGGCGCGAGTAGACATCGGCAACCGCGCCGGTGGGGACTTCGAACAGCAGGACGGTCACCTCCAGCACGGTGCCCACCAGCACCATCTGCAGAGGATTCAGGCCTACCGTCTGCACCTGGTAAATCAGGTTGATCGTGAATACCAGCGCGTTGAAAAGCGCCCTCCCGCCACCTATAACAAGATAGATACGGGTCGGATTCTGTTTGAGCAAAGGGGTTCAGGTCCGTGTGCTCGCGGCGTCGCGCCCGGGAAAAATGCTAAGCGCACTGCCGCCTGGCTGGGCAGCCGTTCGCCGCCGAGTGAAGGTGTAATGACAGTGAATGGGTGTGAGAGAAGTCGCGTGTTCGCACCGCTTCGCCAGCTGCCAGGCACCCCCGTGGCACCCAGGACGAATCGCTTACCGCTGCTGCCTTCCGGCCCTGACGGGGTTCACGGTGTCCTGCCGCACAGGACCCAGCAACTGACGAAGCGATGCAAACACGCGAAGGCGGAGAGGGAGGGATTTGAACCCTCGAGAGCTTGCACTCTACGAGCTTTCCAGGCCCGCGCACTCGGCCAGACTATGCGACCTCTCCGAATCGGAAGGGGCGACTATCAGAGCGGCCAGCCGCTACCCTTTCCAAAAGCCGAATCAGTATAGCCAAACGGCGCACGATGAGCAAATCCGGGGCAAACTGGATGTGCCGCAAATTGCAAGACCCATTGACGCAACCGCAGTGCTGTATTGCCCAATCCAGCACTGAAAGTTTTCCACGCCAGCGCCCACAAGTCTTTACTGCCTCTCGGACAACCAACGGGCTGCATCCTTGGCAAAGTAGGTCAGAATCATGTCCGCACCGGCCCGTTTGATGCTGGTCAGGCTTTCCAGGGCGCACTTCTGCAGGTCGAGCCAACCATTGGCCGCAGCGGCGTGGAGCATCGCGTACTCCCCGCTCACCTGATAAGCGGCCGTGGGCAGATTGAACTCCTTCCGCACCGCCGCCAGCACATCCAGGTAAGGCAGCGCCGGTTTGACCATTATCATATCGGCCCCCTCGGCCACATCAAGCCCAACCTCTTTGAGCGCTTCGCGGCGGTTGGCCGGGTCCATCTGATACTGACTGCGGTCGCCAAAGGAAGGGGGGCTTTCGGCCGCCTCACGGAAGGGTCCGTAGAAGCTGCTGGCATACTTAGCCGCGTAGCTCAAAATCGGCACATGCTCCAACGCAGCCTCGTCCAGCGCGCCGCGGATCGCCGCTACCATCCCGTCCAACATCGCCGACGGCGCGATAATATCCGCGCCTGCCTCGGCGTGAACAACCGACGCTCGTCCTATCAGCTCCAGCGTCGGGTCGTTGAGCAGATAGCCCTCCGGCAGCGCCGCGTTGTAACTGTCCACTGTCGGTGAATTGATCAGCCCGCAGTGGCCGTGGTCCGTGTATTCGCAGAAACACATGTCGGAGATGACGATCAGTTCCGGCGCCGCCTCTTTCAGCGCTCGGATCGCTTCAGGCACTACCCCGCGGGGACTAAAGTTGTCGCTTCCGCACCAGTCCTTTTCCTCCGGAATGCCGAAAAGGAGCACTGCCGGAATCCCCAACTCCAGGATCGAATCGGCCTCTCTGGCCAATTCGTCTACCGAAAGCTGGAATTGCCCCGGCATCGAAGCAATCGGTCGGCGCTCGCCGCGGCCGTAACGCACGAACAGCGGATAGATGAAATCGGCCGGAGAGAGCGTTGTCTCGCGAACCATACGCCGCAACGCCGGACTGATCCGCAACCGTCGCGGGCGCAGCACCGGGTCCGGAGAAGTCGCAAGACCATTCATGGTAGCGTGCACAGGCTGTAGGATGTTCATAGTTTCTCCGCCATCTTCACCACTTACAAGGAAACAAGGGATTGCCCACGCACGACGCGCCGCGGCAAGTCCCACAACAGGTCCCCCTGGCGCCCATTACAAAAGCTTGCCCCAATATAAGTTCGTCTCGTACATGAATGGCAGCTCGCCGTCCTCTTGCCGCCTCTCGAACAGCGCCTGCAGCGCGCTGACAAACCACCCGTGCCTCCGGTCGGACGGCAGCGGCGCATACGAAGACGAAAGCGCTCGCCCTCGCAACTCCTCCAACGTATATGAATGGGGATTGGGGAAACGCGCATGCGCCAAAGACGCCCCATCGTCCAGGAAGCTGTCCATCGTTTCAGGCCGTGCGTTCTTCTCTGCCACCTGTGTGTAATCCTGGTGCAGTTCTTCCAGAATCGACTCGTATTCGTGCGTGACAGGGGAAAGGCTAGCGGGCCGCGAATTCCAAACGAGAACGATCCAGCCAGGCGGCCGCAAGACACGTTTGAACTCCTTCCGCGCGCGAATCGGCTCAAACCAGTGGAAGGCCTGTCCAGCGGTCACCAGATCGAAGGACGCGCCGGCCAAACCGGTGCTTTCCGCAGTCCCATCGACGCTGCGAAAGTTGTGGCGGCCGCACAGATAATCGTCTCCCGCCAGGCGCATGGCGGCGTTCGGCTCCACCCCCGTCACATCGCAGCCAAATTCGACAAAACGCTCTGCCAGAAATCCGGTGCCGGAGCCGATATCGGCAACCAGCCAGTCCTCGGCGAGCCCGATCTCTCTCTTCAAGAAAGGGATGATTCCTTGGGGGTAGCGCGGCCGGTATTTGAGATAGTTGTCAACTCGCCCGTCAAAGCGGGCGCTGGAACCCAGCGCCGTCATCGCCGGTGGCGGTCAAAATAGGACTTCAGGCTGTGTACCAACCCCTCGACAGTGCGATTCTCGGCCACAACCTGCACCGGCAACTCGTGCCGCCGCGCCGCCTCCGCCGTCATCGGGCCAATGCAGGCCACAGTCACATCGCACAGCATACCGGCATCACCGCTTTCGGCCTTGAGCCGATGCACAAAATTGTGAACGGTCGAAGCGCTCGTAAACAGGACGACGTCGATGTCCCCTTGCCAAAAGTGCCGCGGCAGATCATCCCCGCCATGTCCGACAACCGTTTGGTATGCCGCAACCGCCCTGACCTCAGCACCAGCTCTGCGCAAGGCTTTCACCAACACCGGCCTGGCAATCGCCGATTGGGGCAGGAACACGTGTTGTCCCCTCCGCACTTGCAGGCTGGCAGCCAGCGACTCAGCCACATAATCATCCGGCAACAGATCAACCGCGAGGTCCAACTCCTGCGCAATGGTGGCTGCGGTCGCAGAGCCGACAGCCGCGACCTTCGTTTTGGACCGTGCGACACTTTCGGTCCCAATTCCCAGTTCCTGCAGCCGGTCGGCCAGAACATATACTGTGTTCGTGCTGGTCACTATCAGCCAATCGAACCTCCCCCCGGCCATCTCTTTCAGCGCCGAATCAAACTCATTTGTATCGGGACAAGGCTCGATTTCAACCGTTGGATAGTGCAGTACTTCGGCGCCCTCTGCTTCCAACAGTCTGGTCAGGGACGGCGCCTGGCGCAATGCGCGAGTGTTGGCGATGCGAAGGCCTGTAAGCGTTTGCGTGCTCATTTTGTGCAATCTTTCTTTTTGGATGGGAATTCAATTCTGACTGTTATGGCTGCCGGTCCGTGCCCAGCAGATCTTCACTCTCGCCAATCTGTTCGATAATCTCCTGCGCTCCTTTGCTTAGTACCAGTTCCGCAACGTCCCGGCCAAGCTGCTCCGCGTCACCATATGATCCTGTCATCCGCGCATCAACCTGGCAGCTGCCGTCCAGCGCGCTAACGCGGCCCCAGAGTCGCAGCCTTCTCGCCGGCTTCCCTTCCGCCAGGCTGCTGCTATCTCCGCCGCCATCACCACATTCACCCAGAGCGCCTACAGGAGCGCGACAACCTCCGCCCAGCCCGGCGAGGAATGCTCGCTCGGCCGTCACGGCCGCGCGCGTATCCTTGTCGTCTATGCCGCCAAAAAAGGCAAGCCAATCTGCCTCCTGCCGGCACTGAACTGCCAGCGCGCCCTGGCCCGGCGCCGGCAACATGGTCTCGAACGGCAATGTGAGCGAGATGAGCTTTTCCAGCCCGAGCCGCTTCAGACCGGCGACGGCTAGAACCACAGCGTCATACTGTCCGGCAGGATCGAGCGTTTTGCGGACGCGCGTGTCCACGTTCCCCCGGATTTCCAGGATCCGCAAGTCTGGGCGCCGCGCCAGCAGTTGCGCTGCCCGCCGTCGGCTGCCTGTTCCAACCGCAGCGCCTTTATGAAGAGCAAGAAGCCCGGACCCTCCCATCGCCCCTTTCGCCTCTGAGGCTTGCTCTTTTCCGCTCCGTATCACGAGTGCATCCCCTACCTCGCCCCTGGCCGGGATTGCACCCAAGGCCAGCCCATCAGGATCAACAACCGGCAAGTCCTTCAGGCTGTGGACAGCTCCATCAATTCTGCCTTGGCGCAGCCTCTCCTCCAATTCCTCCGTAAACAGGCCTTTGCCGCCAATGCTCGGCAAGGGCCTGTCCTTGAACTGGTCTCCCCTGGTCTGGATAACAACCGTTTCGATGGACAGGTCAGGATAAAGAGCGCGCAGGAGCGCCGCCACATGCTCTGTTTGCCAGAGAGCGAGGGCCGAACCGCGGCTGCCTAGACGGATATGATGAGGGGTTGACATTCCTGTTCGGAAACGGGCGGTTTGCCGCCGGCGCCTGCTTCTGTTGCGGTACGGTTTATCGGTATAGCCCAAAAAGAGATGAAGATAACTGGTCCGGAAGTTCCTACATTTCTCAATGCAGAGTAGATGTAAGAATAGCAGTAGCCTATACACTGGTCAAGTGTGGCGGGTTTAGGGGGTGCGTCCCAAATTATTGGGTCGTTTCGTCGCGCCCTATTTTGCCGGCCCAGAAAATCCTCAACGTCCCAGCCACAAACGATTCGCGACCTTGCCTGGGGCGAGCAAAGGGATCTCTCACTCCTTTTTTCTTGTCTATGGGCGGTCGGGCCTTCGGCCCTCCCTTGTGCAGGGGCTGCGCCCCCGCAACGCCCCCCTCCAAAACCATGCCTCAGCGACCTTACGGCGTCATACCAGCAGTGCGGCTCTACCAACGTGGCGGCTGCCAACCAAAATACGCGGTCAGACAGCCTGGATGGCGGCGGAGATTCAGGGCTGGTCAAGACCGACACTGTATGTGGCTGAGGAGTTACCTCTGATTCAACAAAGCAGACCCACTGAACCGGAACCGATTGATCGACCATAGTCCTTTCCATCCCCAATCCCAACAATCCCAGCTAAGTCAATTCCTCCCTGAAAACCTGTCACAGATCACAGCAGGTCCTTCTGTTGCCGCATATTCAACATTCAAGTAGAATTGGGCAGTTTTATCCGTACACGGTGGGGGAACCATGACGACTTTGCGCCTGCCCGGACTCATTGACGCCCACGTTCACTTCCGGGAACCGGGCTACACCCAGAAAGAGGATCTCCATTCCGGCACCTGCGCCGCCCTGGCAGGCGGCGTGACCACCGTGTTGGACATGCCTAACACCGTTCCCCCCACCTCCACCCCGAAATATTTTGAGGAAAAGGTGCGACTGGCTGCAGCAAAGGCAGTCTGCGATATAGGACTGTTTGTCGGCGCTACCGTAGCAGACGCTGATGCCTACCTACCGGTTGCAACAAGGGCGTGCGGCCTGAAAATCTACGTCAACGAAACATTCGGCAGCCTGCGTATCGAAGAACTGGGCCTGCTTCACCGCCTCTTCCGTACCTGGGCGGAGCGCGCAAACGAACTGGAAGGCTGGCGGCAGTCCCCGCCGACATCCAGCACCGGGCGCGACAGTTCGGCTCAAGTTTCCACATCCTCTCTTGGACCCGTAGCTGTCCATGCAGAAGAGTTGATGGTACCTGTCTGTCTGACGCTCAGCCAACTCTATCAGGTGCCACTGCATATCGTTCACGTCAGTCGCCGCAGCGAAATCGAGTTAATTCGGGTAGCGAAAGACAAGGGCATCCCTGTCACCTGTGAGGCGACACCACATCATCTCTTTCTTACCGAGGAAGATTACAAACGCGGCGGCAACCGTTTCGACATGCGCCCCAAATTGGCCTCGCCGGACGATGTGGCGGCATTGTGGGAAAATCTCGACATTATCGACATTTTCGCAACCGACCACGCGCCGCATACCTTTTCGGAGAAGGGCATGCATCAGCAACAAAGGGGTAACGAAGAAGGTGAAAAGAATGACGGTATGCACTCCTCGCTCCCTGGTGTCCCAGGCGTAGAAACAATGCTCCCCCTGTTGCTGACAGCAATCGATGCCGGACAACTGGATCTGGACGACCTGCTCCTGCGCTGCGTCGCGAATCCCCGCCGTATCTACGGTCTGGCGGAGCAGCCGCAAACCTGGATCGAGGTGGATGTGGACAAGGAGTATGAACTGAACGATTCTCAGATGCGTACACGCTGCGGTTGGACACCCTTTGCCGGCCGGCGAGTGAAAGGCCGGGTCGAAAAGGTGGTCCTGAGAGATGAAACCGTTTTTGATGGCGAGCGAATTCTGGTCGCGCCGGGCAGTGGGCGCATTCTCTTCCAGCAGGCCGGATAGGGACGAATGAGAAATCTGACCGACACAACCACCGTAGACGCAGGCTCCGCAAAGGGCCAGGTTACGAGTTCTTAGAGTGGACTTACTTTGGAGACTACAGGCAAAGGACAGATGACAAACACGATCGAGAGCTTCGCAGGTGAGGACATTCTCAGTGTCAACCAGTTTGATCGCGCCTCGCTCAACGACATCTTTGGCATTGCCCATGAGATGCGTATTCTGGTCGAGCGTTTCGGCGGCGCCGAGTTGTTGCAGGGCCAAATACTGGCCAATCTCTTCTACGAGCCGTCTACCCGCACAAGCTCCAGCTTCACCGCGGCCATGCAGCGCCTGGGCGGGCAAGTCATCCCCATCAACAATGTCCAGTACAGTTCTGTCAGCAAAGGCGAAAGTCTGCCCGACACCATCCGCACGCTTGAGTGCTATGCCGACGTAATCGTCATTCGCCATCCGGAAGTTGGCGCCGCCGCAACCGCCGCCTACTATGCCAAAAAGCCGGTCATCAACGCCGGCGATGGTGTTGGCGAACATCCCACCCAGGCCCTGCTCGATCTCTTCACTGTACAGGAAGAGTTGCAGCAGATCGACGAACTGAACGTCGTGATGGTAGGGGATCTTCGCTTTGGGCGCACAGTGCATAGCTTGACCAAGCTTCTCCTGAACTACAACGTATCCTTTGTTTTCGTCAGCCCGGAAATCCTGCGCCTGCCTGCCGATGTAATGGATGCTGTTCAAGCGTCCGGCCACTCCTATAGCCAGGTCGAAGACCTGCACTCGGTTATCGGTGAAGCGGATGTCCTCTACATGACCCGCGTGCAAAGAGAACGTTTTACTGATCTGGCTGAATACGATAGAGTCAAAGACTTTTTCGTAGTCGACCAGGAATTAATGTCAAAGGCCAAGAAAGATATGATCGTTATGCACCCGCTGCCTCGTGTGGGCGAGATCAGCTACGCCATCGACGATGACCCCCGGGCCGCCTACTTTAGTCAGATGCGCAACGGCATGTACATCCGCATGGCGCTGTTAGCTGCTCTTCTGGGCAAGGCGTAACCGCAGCAATCAGGAAGGAAACCGCACCCGGCGTTACCGAGCACAGTCGGCTTGCCGGTGAGCACCTTTTCTCTCTGGTAACTCCCCCTTACTTACAGTCGTCCAGAAAATCACTATGATTTTGACGTCAAGACTGCTCTACTCTATAATCTCCACATGCTCGATTTGCAGACACTGAGGAAATGCCGCCTGTCATCGACAGGCCCAGGTAACTGTTCGTTGTCAAATGGCCGGGATGCTGGATTCAGCAAGCGGCACACAAACTGATTTGTCTGGCTGCCACGCTTCGCTCGACAGTGTCAATATGCGGCCCAATCCCCAAGGGGCGCGACTAGGATGAATAAGGAAGGAAAGCATGAAACGGATTGTGATCACAGGCATGGGCGCGATCACACCCATTGGCAATGACCCCGACACGTTTTGGAAAAACCTGCTGGTCGGTAAATCCGGCGCCGGAGCATTGACATTGTTCGATCCCGCGGGAATGCCCTATAGCATCGCCTGTGAGGTAAAGGGGTTTGACGCACGGCAATATATGGATCGCAAGTTCATTCGCCGCACCGCCCGCGCGACCCAGTTTGCCGTAGCCTCCACGAAACAGGCGTTGACCGACGCCGGTCTGGAAATCACCGATGAGAATCGCGACGAAGTCGGCGTCATGATGGCCACCGGCGGCGGCGGCATAATCGAAATCGAATATGCCACCGAAAAACTGGTCGAAAAGTCCTGGAAGACGGTAGGTCCATTCGTTGTTCCCAGCGCCATGGCCAACGCGGCTAGTTGTGTCGTCTCAATGGCAGTTGGCGCACGCGGACCCGTCATGACCAGCGCCGCAGCCTGCGCCAGCGGCCACTACTCGATCTTGGAGGCGTTTCATTTTTTGCAGAGGGGTGAAGCCGATGTGATGATCGCCGGCGGCACAGAATCTGCGATCTCGATGTTGACCTTTGCAGCCTTCGGTAACATGGGACCGCTTTCCAAAGATACTGACAGACCGCAGCAGGCCTGCCGCCCTTTTTCTATCGATCGCAATGGATTTGTCAGTGGCGAAGGCGCGGTATCGATGATTCTAGAGACTGAGGAGCATGCCAAAGCGCGCGGGGCAAACATCTATGCCGAAGTTCTCGGCGGCGCACTTACCGGCGACGCTTATCATCTGACCGCACCCGATCCCAGTGCTGAAGGCGCCAGCCGCGCCATTCGAAAAGCCCTGCGCTTCTCCCACCTCGCCCCGGAAGATGTGGACCTGATTCTCGCCCACGGCACTGGTACAGAGTTGAACGATGAGGTCGAAGCGCTCGCCATTCGTCAGGTCTTCGGCCAGCCTACGCCCAAAACCACCAGCATCAAGAGCATGGTCGGCCATGCCTTGGGTGCTGCCGGCGCCGAGTCCGCGCTGGCCGCGGTCATGTCCATCCGTGAGGATATCATCCCTCCGACCATCAACTATACTGAAGACCCGGTTTTGGGTGTTGATGTCGTCGGCAATAAACCACTCCACTGTCCCGTCCGCCACGCTATCGTCAATGCCTTCGGTTTCGGCGGACAGAATGTCGTGGCCGCTTTCGGCGAATATGACGGCTGACAGCGGCATGAGCCGAAGCCCCGCTATATAAGAGCGGATGGAGCCGCCGCAGAACTTGAATCGGCCGCTCCATCCTGCGTTTCTCTACAGAATTTAATAGACGCGCGTCAAGCCTGCCAGCACCAACAGCCCCGCGGCAACAAATGTCAAGGCGCCATTCCGCAAACGGACCGACACATCCGACCTCTTTGTCCATACCCAGCCGACATGTAGCAAAACGATGGCGAGCAGCATCGTAAAGGGGTGTTCTATAGTACGGACTGGGTTTGCTCCTACTATGCCCAAATTCGCACCCACGCCCCACAGAGTCAGCCCCAGCAGCAACTGGATATCCACGACAACGATGGCGTATAGCCCGATTCGTTGCTCCAATCTGCTCCACTCTTGCCCACGCAACCAGTTGACCAGAAAAGCCACCACCGCTACAACCATTGCCAGCGATGCCAAGTAGTGCCAGCCGTCATGGGCTTGTGTGAAAAAGTTATACATTTCTTGGAAGTTCCCCTTAAGTTATTTCAAGTCTTTCGACACGGACGCCCAATCAAGGCGCCACTCGCGATATTATGGCACACGCCGCCGCTTTACCGTATGCGCCCTTCCCATGAAATAGTTGATTTCCGGCGGTTCTGGTAAACTTCACGGCAGTTTAGAGACTAACATTAGCGCGGCGGACAGCCTGCCATTCACAACCATGCCTGTCGTTTCCTTGCCTTATCGCGGGGAGACAAAGCACCTACTAAAGGGCGCAACGCAGGACAATGAAGAAACTTCAGGGTCAGGTAGCGATCATCACCGGTGGCGGCCGCGGCATCGGCGCGGCCGCGGGACATTTATTGGCCGCAGCCGGCGCAGCCGTCGTCCTCACCGCACGCAGCGATGACCAGATTGAGGCCGTCGCCAGGAAAATCTCAGGCGCTGGCGCAAAGGCCATCGCCGTTCCATGCGATGTCGCCAATCCCGATCAAATCGAAGAGGTGGTGGAAGCTGCACTCACCCAATTCGACAGGGTCGACATCCTGGTCAACAACGCCGGCACCGTCTGGCCGGTCGAGCAAGTATTCGAGGCCGACCCGGAGGAATGGGCTTACAATATCCATTGCAATCTCGTCGGCCCTTTTCAGATGGCCCGCAACGTCCTGCCTGTCATGATTGAACAGCGTTACGGCCGCATCCTCAACGTCACCAGCGGTGCAGCCGAAAACGTCGTACCCGGTTGGAGCGCCTACAGCGCCTCCAAAGCCGGTCTCAACGTGCTGACCCGTTACATGGCGGCGGAACTGCAGGCCGATGGCGTGACCGGCGTGACGGTAAACGCGCTCGCACCCGGCATGGTGGATACTGAAATGCAGGCGGACATACGCAGCATCGACACCTACGGTTCAAGTCTGGACTTCAGTCGCTTTCATGATGCCCACCACCAGGGCAGTTTGCTTAGTCCGGAATCGGCCGCGCGCTTAATCTATTGGCTCGTCGGGCCATGGAGCCGCGACCTCTCAGGCGAAATTTTTAGCCGTGCAGACGCACACTGGCTTGCAAAAGTAGAGGAAGACCTGGTCTAAGTACTGTTATAACCACCCCAATTGGAGGCTTTACACTGATGGCATATCAGAAGATTGTCGTTCCCACCGAAGGCAGAAGGATCGACATCGATCAGGACGGAAATTTACAAGTGCCAGACAACCCCATCGTCTGCTTCATTGAAGGCGATGGCACCGGCCCCGACATCTGGGCGGCCAGCCAACCCGTGCTGGATGCCGCGGTGGCCAAGGCCTACGGCGGCCAGAAAAAGATCGTCTGGATGGAGGTCTACGCCGGCGACAAGGCCAACGATGTTTACCAGGAGATAGTATGGTTGCCACAGGAAACTTTGGACGCGATCGATGAATATATGGTCGCGCTCAAAGGCCCTCTGACAACTCCTGTAGGCGGCGGCATTCGCAGCATAAACGTCGCCCTGCGCCAGCGGCTGGATCTATATGCCTGCGTGCGACCAGTTCGCTACTTTAACGGCGTCCCCAGCCCCGTGAAGCAGCCGGAACTGGTGGATATGGTGATCTTTCGCGAAAATACTGAGGATATTTACGCTGGAATTGAGTTCGAGGAAGGAACCGAGGAGGCCGAGCGCTTCAAACGGCTGTTCAGCCAGTCCTTTGCCGAAAGTTATGCCAAAGTGCGCTTCCCCGACACCGCAGGCTTTGGCATCAAGCCGGTTAGCCAAGAGGGCACAGACCGCCTCGTGCGCGCCGCCATCCAATACGCGCTTGACAACGGGCGCGAAAGTGTGACGCTCGTGCACAAAGGCAACATCATGAAGTTTACTGAGGGCGCCTTCCGCAACTGGGGTTACCAGACCGCGGATGAGAGCTTCGGCGCCCAACTGCTTGATGGGGGCCCCTGGCGCCAACTACCGTCAGCAACGGATGGAGACATTATCATCAAGGATGTCATCGCCGATGCTATGCTACAACAGATTCTCACCCGCCCGGCCGAGTACGACATTTTGGCAACCCTAAATCTGAATGGCGACTATATCAGCGATGCCCTGGCTGCACAAGTGGGCGGTATCGGTATCGCTCCCGGCGCCAACATAAACTACGAAACCGGCCGCGCCATCTTTGAAGCTACCCATGGCACTGCTCCCAAATACACCGGCCAGGACAAAGTAAATCCTTCGTCGGTGATCCTGTCCGGCGAAATGATGCTGCGCCATCTGGGGTGGCCCCGGGCTGCTGACCTGATTGTTCAGTCGATGGAAACAACCATTGGCCAGAAACGGGTCACCTACGACTTCGAACGTCTGATGGAGAGCGCGACACTCCTCAAGTGCAGCGAATTCGGCCAGGCGCTGATCGACAATATGTAAGGGCGCGCTGCCGCAACGCATTGCCAGTAACAACGTGGTCGGGCATGCTGCGCGGGTCTCCAGTTTTTCGGCTGTGACTAATGCTGGAGACGGCGAAAATCTCTCTATCTGACTGAGATTTTCCAATGGCAGAAACACTTTATAGACGTTGCCCTGGCTGCGACCAATTCAACCCGGAATCAGAGCTAATCTGCGGGCACTGTGGACATTCCCTCGGCTCTCTGCCATCGAAACGCACGGCAAACAGGGGGTGGATTCAGGGTACAGTTATCGGTGTTCTGCTCTTTCTGTTGGCTTTATCTTTTTTCGTTGAGGAACGTCCCGAGTTCGTCAATTCCCTTGTAACCGCGGTAGCGCAACCTACCTCGTCGGTTACTCCTTCCAACGCAACGGCAATACGTGAAGTTCTCCCCGATGTAGCTTCAGAGCCCACTCAGACACCGGTACCAGAGCCGCTCGTGCTTGTCGAGCGGGACATGAAAGTCCGTAGCGGGCCTGGCACGTATTACCCCATCGTCGGCTCTGCGAAGCCAGGAGATCTGTTTCCGATTATTGGTAGGAATCAGACGAGCGACTGGTGGCGGATCCGGTTTATTGGTTCGTTGGCATGGATCTATGCACCATTGGTGACGACGGCCAACACTGAAGACACTACGATAGATATCTTTATCCCGCCAAAGCTCTCCTCCGCCCAGATCTTCACCAAAGTTTCACCGGCAATTGCTTACATTCAAACCGCTGAAACCAGTGGCAGCGGCGTCCTCATCGAAGGCAGATACCTTGTTACCAATCGCCATGTAGTCTATCCCTCCGAGACGGCCCGCGTAGTCTTTCCCAGCGGAGCCGAGTTCGATGGCGTACCAGTAAGAGGGTGGGAGCTGGAGACCGACCTGGCTGTCCTCGGACCGATCGACATCTCTATGGAGCCTGTCCCTCTGATCGACGGGGAAAACACACCCATCGGCGCAGACATGTATCTGATTGGCTACCCGGCCGAATTCGAATCCTTCCCACAGCCGACCATAGTCAAAGGGATCCTGTCGCGTCTGCGGCAAACCGGTTCAGGGGGAATCACCTATTTCCAGACCGACGCTTCCATCGCCGGCGGGCAAAGCGGCGGCGCCCTCGTATCGGACACCGGCGCCGTAATCGGCATCAGCGGCTCCAGTATCGCCGACGGAAAGTTCGCGTTGGTTGCCTCCTCAGCCGACCTTCTGCCGCGTATCCGGCACCTCATGACCGGCGGCGGCGACCCCGTCCAGGAAGAGCGCCAGCAAAGCGCGGAGGTCAACTATGACGGCGGCATCGACCTGCTGGAATATCAACTGGAGCAGGGCGACGAGCGCCTTTCCACCCGCGAGACGATTGTTCTGAGACAGGATTTCCCTCTCCGAGTGGGCATGCGTTGGCAGACCGGACTAGAAATGCAAGTCGATTATGCGATTTCCTTGCGCCTCTACGACGAGAATGGGAGTAAAGTCCTCCACCAGGACGAAGTCCTGGCCGACTCGGAGTCCAGGGCAACGAGCAAATGGTCGGAAAATGATCCCGTCGACACATGGTTTGACCTCGAAATCCCGGCCGGCCTCCCGCCGGGAGTGTACGAGTTGCGGCTTGTCGTTTACAACGTCGAGACCCTGACACCAACCGTCAAGATCGATGTCTGGGAGCCCGATGTGCTTCTGGCGAGCATGAGTTTAGGAGAAAGCCGGTAGTAGAGGAGCGCATCTGGGCGAACACGGCTCGCTGCGCGTACCTGTCAAATGGTTCTCGGACCGCCTTGCGAATGTTTGAAACAGAGAGAACTGACGGCGTGTCCGCGTGTGTCCAAGCTCCCCTAAAACATGACCGCAGCTTGCCCTGACCCGATCGCTTCACCCTTCCTGATACGCCCCGGAACATACTGGAATTAAGGCAGTTTCATCCTGCAGATCGTTTTCATTCCCCGGTCTGAATTGACAGGATCACCGGTGATGATTATGATTCTTGTACGGATTCGATTTCATCCGATCAAGGCATCCTGCATTTATCTCCCATCTTAAATTCGCAAAACGCGAAAAGGAGATCCCAGCCTATGGCTGCCCTCGCAGCATCGATCTACAGAGGCATATCCTACAGGGGAGCAGAGGGCCAATGGGCCTGGATTTTGCACCGGGCCAGCGGTCTTGGCATCGTGCTCTTCCTCTATATGCATATCCTCAGCATCTTCATCGCCGCCATCGGACCGGAGCCGTACGAATGGGTCCACAAGACCCTGTACACATCGCCGCCGGCCAAAGTCATGGAGGTCTTTCTCCTATTCGGCGTCCTATATCATGCTGCCAACGGCATGAGGATCATCATCATCGACTTTTTCCCGGTTCTGGGTAAATATCAGCGGACGATCGTGCGCATCGAACTGGCACTTGTTGTTCTCGTGCTGGTGCCTGCAGCCATAATTACCTTGAATGGCGTCTTCTGAGGAGCACAACATGGCTTATACATCGTCTAGCCGATCAATAAAGGGAAAACACCGCTACGGTGCCCCCAATCACGAACGCAAAATCTGGCTGTTTATGCGCCTTAGCGGGCTGGTAATGTTCGTCACTGTTGTGTTCCACCTGCTCTATATGCACATGTTTGTGCGCGTCGAAAACATCACCTTCGACAACATTGCCGAGCGCTGGTCAGGCCCGGCCGGCGTATTCTGGCGCCTGTTCGACGCCTCGCTTCTGTTCATCGGCATGGCACACGGCATGAACGGCGCTCGCTTTTCAATCAACGATTACGTACATAATAAGTTTCTCAATTTCTTGCTCACCGCGGCTGTCTACGGAATCGGCCTTCTATTGATTCTGCTTGGAAGTGTGGCGATCATTCTTGGCGCTGGCGGCCTGGGACGGTTGTTCGAGCGCGTTATGGGGATGGGCTAACGTCAAGCGCCGTAGCACTTCGCTGCATTAAGGCTAGGTGACAGCTGTTCCGCCGCTTCGCTACATGAGGATAAGATGATCCATACGCATAGATTTGAAACGATTGTTGTCGGCGCCGGTGGCGCCGGCCTGATGGCGGCCCTTTACGCCAGCCAGGGCAGCGATACCGCTGTCCTGACCAAGCTATATCCGACCCGCAGCCACACCGGCACTGCGCAGGGAGGAATTGGCGCAGCACTGGGCAACCTCGAAGAGGATCGGGCCGAGTGGCATACATTTGACACCATTAAGGGCAGCGATTACCTCGCCGACCAGGACGCGGTCGACATCATGTGTGAGGAAGCAGTCGAGGTTATCTACGAACTGGAACACATGGGTCTTCCCTTCGATCGTACCCCCGAAGGCAAAATTGCCCAGCGGCCGTTCGGCGGCCATACCAGCAACTTCGGCGAAAAGCCCGTCCGTCGCGCCTGTCACGCCGCCGACCGCACCGGCCACATGATCCTGCAGACGCTCTACCAGCAGTGCATCGCCCATGACGTTCGCTTCTTCGATGAGTTTCACGTCCTGGACCTTCTGCTCTCCGCCGACGGACAAGCCACCGGCGTCGTCGCCTACGAGATCGACAGCGGCGACCTGCATGTCTTCCACGGCAAGGCGCTTATATTCGCCACCGGCGGCTTTGGTCGAATGTGGGAGATTACCAGCAACGCCCACAGTCTCACCGGAGACGGCCCCGCCATCGCCCTGCACAAAGGCATCCCCCTCGAGGATATGGAGTTCTTTCAATTTCATCCTACCGGCATCTTCAAGATGGGTATTCTCATCACCGAAGGCGTGCGCGGCGAAGGCGGAATTCTGCGTAACCGTGACGGCGAGCGCTTCATGGAGCGTTACGCACCCAACCTGAAGGACTTGGCCAGCCGCGACGTAGTCAGCCGCGCCATCTACCTCGAGGTCCGCGACAACAAGGGCATTGACGGCGGGCGCTACGTCCATCTCGACGCCACCCACCTCGGACGCCAGGTCGTAGAAACGAAACTGGCCGACAGCGCCGAATTCTGCAAGACTTATCTCGGCATCGACCCTGCACTGGAGCCGATGCCGGTGCAGCCTACCGCCCACTACGCCATGGGCGGCATCCCCACCAACGTTGACGGCGAAGTGCAGCGCAATGCCCAGGGTGACGTCGTGCCCGGTTTCTACGCCGCCGGCGAAGTGGCCTGCGTCAGCGTACACGGCGCCAATCGTCTTGGCACCAACAGCCTTGTCGATCTGGTCGTCTTCGGTAAGCGCGCCGGCAAAGCCGCGGCCGCCTATGCCCAGCAGAACGATTGGGCGGAACTGCCGGCAGAGACGTGGGAGCCCACCCAGGCAATGCTACAGAAAATGATGGACCATGATGGCCAACACAATGTCGCTGATCTGCGCACCGAGATGCAGGCGCTGATGATGGACAACGTCGGCGTCTTCCGCACCGAAGAGGGCATCCAGTCTGCCCTGACTCGCGTGCGAGAGCTGCAGGAATGCGCCCAGGATATCACCGTCATGGACAAGGGCAAGCGCTTCAATACCGACATCCTCGAAGCCATCGAGCTGCAAAACCTGCTCGACCTTGCCGAAGTCACCGCCGCCAGCGCGTTGGCGCGCCAGGAAAGTCGCGGGGCGCACAGCCGCGAAGATCATAAAGAACGTGACGATGAGAACTGGCTAACCCACACCTACGCCACCAAAGTGGATGGGAAGATCAGCTTGGACTACGCGCCCGTGAGCATCACCATCCACCATCCCAAGGAGCGAACCTACTAATATGCGCATCCAAATGCGAATTCGCAGATTCAATCCAGAGACCGATTCCAAGCCTTGGTGGGGAGAGTATTGGGTGGATGTGGAAGGAAGTGACCGCGTACTGGACGCCCTGCACCAGGTAAAGTGGTACCAGGACGGTACGCTCACCTTGCGGCGCTCATGCGCCCACGGCATCTGCGGCAGCGATGCCATGGTGATCAACGGCCGCAACGCTCTGGCCTGCAAAGTGCTCATGCAGGACGTTGGCGACGTGTGCCAGATCGAACCACTGCGCACGATGCCGTTGATCAAGGACCTTGTAGTGGATATGGAGCCCTTTTTCGCCAAATACAGGGCCGTACTGCCCTATCTGATTAACGACCAACTCCCTGCTTCAGGGGAACGCTATCAGAGCCAGGAAGCACGCGAACGTTACGACGATACCACCAAGTGCATTCTGTGCGCAGCCTGTACCACTGCCTGCCCCAGCTTTTGGGCTAACGAGGACTACATCGGCCCGGCAGCAATCGTCCAGGCCCACCGCTTCATATTCGATGACCGCGACACTGCCGCAGATCTGCGTCTACGTGTACTCAACGACGTTGACGGCGTCTGGCGCTGCCGCACCGTCTTCAACTGTGTGCAGGCCTGCCCGCGTGAAATCGACGTTACGCGGGCCATCGGTGAAGTGAAACTGGCTCTGATCAACGGCCTCGATGACTGACGAAGTCCCCACGAAAACTCAGCCGTCACCCGCGCCCGCGCTTATTCCGGTCGTACCGTATCATTCAGCCACGCCCGCAAACGCGTAGCCAGCCGCGGCTTTGGTTCCTCCGTTTCCACCTCCACCTCTCTCAACGCCAGGGCAAAGTCAGCGCCGCTCTCAAAGCGCTCCTCCGGCTTCTTCGCCAACGCCTTGAGTATGATCCGCTCCAGTTCAGGCGATACCCATCCGAACGCCGATGGCGGCGGCGGTTCCTCCGTAAGGTGCGCATCAAGCACCTCTTCCCGTGAGCCGTAAAAGGGTCTGCGCCCCGAAACCATCAGATAGAGCACGATGCCCAAACTGTACAGGTCCGAGCGTCGGTCTGGCTCCGAATCGGCGCGTATCTGTTCCGGCGCCAAAAAGGCCGGCGTGCCATAGATGCCCGGCGCATTGTTTACCGGATTGTCGAGGGCGTAGACAGTACCGAAGTCGAAGAGTACCGCCCGTCCCATCGATCCCAGCAGAATGTTGGATATCTTTACGTCTCGGTGGACATAGCCCAGTTCGTGGATGTAATCCAGCGCCTCAGCGACCTGGCGGGCGATGTCGATGGCCGCAACTTCGCCGATCGACTTGGCGCGTTGCAGAAACTGCTCCAGTGTTCCGCCTTCGACCAGCTCCATCGCTATGAATAGGCGGCCATTTGCCTCGCCGGCATCGTAAACTCGCAGGATTCCCGGATGGCGCAACCGCGCCAACGTACGGTACTCCATCTCGAAGCATGAGCGCATATGGGGCTGGCTCGCTGCCACGCTGTTGAGGGCCTTCAGAGCCACTTGGCGGCCGGTCAGGTCCTGCGCGCGGTAAACAACGGCCGTCGCACCTTGCCCTAATGGTTCAAGTATCCGGTACCGACCCAGTTGTGAGGATACGGGGAGTAGATTCGTTCCAGCGCTCGCGCCGTAGGTCATGACAGCTTCTTTGATGGCAGGGAGAGGCGCATTAAGTGGTTAGTGGATTGCGGCTTGCAACATCGTCATCCACCCTTGACTATCTGCCATTATAGCCCACTGAAAAAGGGTTGCCAATGAAAGTATTGACAATCCCCCGGTCGCGAGCGCCCCTCTGCCTATACTCCTATGATGAACTGATCTCAGGATAAAATAGTTCTGCCCCTTGCAGCCCCGTGTGGGCATTCTGCCCCAGATGCCAGCGCCCCAGGTTTGCCCAAAACAGCACCGACAACGCCGGACCGCCAAAACAGACATTGGTCGGCGCTCCCAGGATCGTTCCTTCATAGTCGTCCATCAGAACCGTGAGATCGCCATCGGGCAGAACCCGCAAAATCGTGTCCGGACGGTAGCAGGAAATCAAAAAACTTCCGTCCGCGCAGAAGGCCAGGCCGTCCGGCACAATGTGGGGCAGCGCGACAACTGATTCGGTCGGTCCGACTTTGCGGCCGCCTTCAATCGGAAAGCGCACAATTTGAGGAGGGCTAAGCGACATCGCAACATAAAGGAATTCGCCGTCAGGGCTGACCGCACAGCCGTTAGGAAAGTTGCTGTTCTCGGTATCGATCAAGGCCGTCGTCCCATCTGGCGCTACGCAGAAGATGCAGCCGTCGTTTCCATACCATGTTCCGGAATCGGTTACATAGAGATTCCCATGCGCGTCGAACGCCGGATAGTTGGGCGTGGTCAACGCGCGCCCCTCGCTGCCGGTACTGTATTCACTCACCTCACCAGCCGGTGTCACCTTATAGACGGCACCGCGGTCGGCCGTACAGATATACACATTGGCGGCGGCGTCCAGGGCCATACCCAGGTTGAGGCCGCCTGTATTCGCATATTCCTCAAACTGCCGCTGTTCATAATCGATCAGGTAGACCTGTCCCGCCTCACCGCCGGCATACAAGTTGCCATCAGGCCCCAGCGCCACCCCCTCGGGATGGTCCAGGCCGTCGACAAACATTTCAGCATGTTTCAGGTTGATCAAAGGCATGACCTTCCTCCTCCAATAAAGTGAATCTGGCGCTGGTCAACTGCTCCAGCCGGGCGGGTCGGGGACCTCGACGGCAAAACGGAATCAATGAACCTTGGCGCAGGCCGCAGGCCACCAATAGTTTCCCCTACCTTGTCAGGGGACGTGCTTTTTTCTACACGCCCGCCCTAGTAATTGTTGCTCACAACACCCGGTTGGTGCTGGTTCGCGCCCATTATCTGCTGCACCAACTCCGAAGGATTGTCCAGGTCGGCTAACTGGGCTCGCATGTCCTCCTGCGTCACGTAAAAGGGACGCGTATACATCCCCAACAGAACGGAACGCGCCTTGTCAGTTACATTGGGCCGGGCAGAGTGCCACGTCCTTCCGTTCATCACCATCACACTGCCGCGTTGCCCTGTCAGGATCTCCGCTCCCTCAATCCACTCGTGAGCGATTTCTGGCGCCGGCCGGTGGCCCTTCAGATGGCTGCAGGGCACAATGCCAGTGCCCCCATTCTCGACTGTCAAGTCATCCAGCAGCCACATCGTCTGCCCGCTTACGTTGTCCGTCGGCCAGGGCTGGTTTACCCGCTGGAATGGAAAATCCGGGTGCCAGCCAATCCGGTCGTATCCGGGATAAGAGGTGTTTGCCGTCCATGTGGAGCAAATCACATCCTCGTCAAGATACTCTCTCCAGACCGAAAGGATCAGAGGATGGGTCATTAGTTCCACAAAGATCGGATCTTTGACAGCGATGCGCGCCACCCGTTGGGTCTTCGCCCGCCATGTACCCTCCGTTGCCTCCTCCGCCAGCAGGCCTTCCAGCGCGGTGCGGGCTTCATCCGCCTTTTCCGGTGTAATCACCCCGGGGATGACGCAGTAGCCCCGTTCATCCAACTCGGCGATGATCTTGGAAACATCATGTTTCACGTCCAAACTCATGTCCACGAGTATTGCTCCTGTGTCTTACTATCCAACCATGCAAAAACCGGATCATTCCCTTGTTACGCTGCAACTTGCGTGACAGCCCCAGTCTCTTCCCGGTCCCGCTGCTCAGGCAGTCGCCAGCGGAGGTTGGCCGTGCCTGATCATCCAGTCAACGAATCTGGTCCGCATTGACGGCGAGCGGGCGTGACCGACTTCCGGGTCCACGAAATGTTCAGCTTGCCCGCCCCGTTCGTTGATCAGGCGCACCGTCTCCGCATTGGTCGACGCCGGGCAGTCCGTATCGAGGCCGCCGTCAATGAAGAGGACCGGCCGGTCCGCAAAGCGTTCCGGATGAGACTGCGTGCCGTATTCCGCGCACCAGTCGTCGCACCACGTACCTCGCTGCGCCTGCCGACACCATTCATCGGCCTGGAAGAAGCTCGACCGGCCCACAATCGAAACCATCGAAACAAACGAACTGTTCTCGGCGAAGAGCATCTGCGCGATCAGGCCGCCCATCGAAGAGCCGCACACCTGCGGATTACTCGCTGAACTGTACGGCAGCGCCATCACCGTCTCGAAAAGCGCGTGCCCCTCCGCACGCGTCCGGTCCATCGCCTCGCACACAAACGCCCACCCATTGAACTGTGCGCGAAACCAGGCGTCGGTCCTGCGTTCACCGTGTTCATAACAGTCCGGGGCCACTACGCAAAATCCCACCGACGCCAGCTGTACCAGCGACTGATCCGGGTTCTCAAGGCTGCCCTTGTCGCCGGTCCAGCCGTGGTAGTGGATGACGACCGGCCCTTCAGCCACACGTGTATCGCGCAAAATGAAAGAAGGGATGCCGGCAAGCTCCTCTCTGAATATGGCAAGCATGGCGAAACTATCCTCTGTGGTTCTCAAACTCCCGTTCCAGCGTCGTCGGCCAGGCCCGGAACAGCTGGCGCTGCTCCGGAGTATAACGAGCATATGTCTGCGGCAATAGGTACTGATCTTCATCCATTGTGGCGATGTTCTGCGACTTCATCCAGAACGGGCCGTAGCCTACATGGATCGTCTTTCGGGTCCTTTTGGATCGATTGGTCAGGCCGCCGTGGCGCAAATTCTCTGTGAACAGAATGCCATCGCCGGCCTGCACCGGCAGCCCGATCATGCCCGGTTCCTTGTCCGGGTCTCTGCCCTCGTAGGGAGAGATCATATTGCTCTTGTGCGTTGCCGGCACAACGCAGAATGGCCCGTCGTCAGGCCCAACATCATGTACGAAATAGACCATCCGCACCATCATGCAGTTGATCCCTTCCTGGTTATAAGAGTACTTATGCTTGACGCCAATCGGCCCGCCCATGTGGGTGCCCGTCTGGTTGCCGGGGTAGCGGATGCGGATTTCCGAATTGTTGATCGTCGCCCGCCCCTGTACGATTGCCTGGATGTAGGACATCGTCGGCGCATGATTCACCAGCACGTCAAATGTGGGGTCGGCGTTGAAAAAGTCCTCGATCATCAGCGTATTACCCGTTTCCCTGACGCCGTTGGCATAGTATCCTCTCTCGACGTTGTGATGATACTCAAACTGGCCTATCGCGCTTGTCCAGCGCGGCGATTGCGCCACGCGCCCAGCTGCTTCCTCCTCCAGCGCGTCAATGGCCGTTGCCAGACTGCTAACCTGTTCCTCCGTCAGCAGACCGGGAATCGTGAGATGTCCCACCCGATCGAATTCGTACTGCTCAATTTCGTTCATGTCTCTCTCCGCAAACTGCTGCTAAAGTTGGCTGCGGCTGCCGGCCGCCGTTGAAAGATGCATAGATAATACGATGGTGAAAAACCTGCTCTTCAAATTGGCGTGAGGGAGCGTCCAGGCTACTTATCGGTCAGCTGGGTCTGCGGGCGGCCTGCTCAGGTGAATCTCCGATTTTTCGATGTTCCATTCATCGCGCTGGTACCAGCAACACCGGATTCTGCCAATCCTATGCTTTTCTGAGATTCCTAAAGTACCGCATGACCTGATTCAGTCACCGGTTGTACTCCATGGTAACACCTCGGTTGCCGCCGATCAAGGAAAGAACATCGTACCCCAGAAACTTTCAGGTCGGTGACTCGCGTATGTCAAGCGCAACGAAACTCCTCTCCGCTCGCCGGAACATTTCCATCCTCATCGGTCCGCAAGAAGAGGTGCCCTGCATACGCAAGCCCCAGTTACTCTCGCCAGTTGACTGGCCCCGCTCCCTGCTCCGAAAGGTTGTAGTTCACGAGCAGCCGACCTACGCAATCCACTTGTTGGCAGCGGGCGCTAAAGGGCCACAGCATGCCAAAGCACCAGGTTGCCATCTGGCCGATATGCGCTCCTCTTTGACGACATAGAGATATTGGCAGAAGGTCGCCTGCGGAGAATGCCGCCCTGTTATCCTCTTGGCGGCGCATGGCAATCCCCGATCAGTTCTTGTATTTCTGACTACGAGGGGAGCTACTTCTGTGAGGAGAATACTTTCAATCTGTTACAGGGTCGCGGCCGGCGAGAATCCCCGGTTCCGCAGGGCCTTCCTCAATCAGTCCAGGCTTGAACGAGGATCAAGCGCATCGCGCAGACCATCACCCATAAAGTTGATGGCCAGCACCGTGACGAAGATCGCCACACCCGGCGGCAGCCACAGCCACCAGAAATTTTCCAGTATATAAATCGATTGGGCGCCGTTGAGCATACTTCCCCATGAGGGGGCAGGCGGAAGCACACCGAGCCCGAGATAGGAGAGCCCGGCCTCTGTCAGAATCGCGCCGGCAACACCAAAGGTCGCCGCCACCAGCAACGGCGCCAGCGCGTTCGGCAAAATATGCCTGAACATGATCTGTCGATTGGAGGCCCCAACGCAGCGAGCGGCCGTTACAAAGTCCCACTCCCGAACTGACAAAATCTGGCCTCGCAGCAGGCGCGTCGTCCCTGTCCAGCCCAGGATTCCGATCACCACCATGACATTATAAATACTGGGGCCGATCATCGACACAACTACCATGATCAAAATGAGACCGGGGAAGACCATAATGACGTCGGTGAAACGCATGATCAGCATGTCGAGCCACCCCCCATAGTAGCCGGAGATGCTGCCGAGAACGATCGTGATGGCGATCGAAATCGCGACTGCCACAATGCCCACAGAGATCGAAACGCGTCCCCCGTATATGAGACGCGCCCATACATCCCGCCCCAACCTGTCCGTGCCCAGCGGGTGTTCCCAGGTCGGCGCTGCCTCGGTTGCCCCGACAAACTTGATCGGGCTGTGCTGCGTAAGAAGGGGCGCGGCCACCACAGCGACCGAAATAAAGATGAGCAATATCAAGCTGGCGAGCGCCACCCGATGCCGCGCGAAGCGGCGCCAGACCCGCTTGCGCCAGGAGTCCGACGAACTCTTGAACATGCGGAGCGGCCCGATCGAGGCGGACGCTTGTGCTGTCACGAATTACTGTCTCCCTCTTCCTTCCTTGTGGCGCAGTAGCAACGCTCTCAACCGCTACGCATATCTAATGCGCGGGTCGGCCCAGGCATAGGCCAGGTCCGCGATGAGATTGCTAAACAGTACCATAATTGCCGTTACCAGGAGCCCACCCATCAGCAGCGGGTAGTCGCGACCTCCCGCTGCAGCCACCAAAGTATGTCCTATGCCCCGATAGTTGAAAACACTCTCTATCAACACCGCCCCCCCGACCAGGGTCGGCAGCCGCAATCCCGTGATCGTAATTACCGGAAGCAGGGCATTCTTGAAGGCGTGCCACAGTATCACTGTGCGTTCGGCCAGACCTTTAGCCCGCGCCGTCGTGATGTAGTCTTGCCGCACAACTTCCAACATGCTGGCACGTGTGTAGCGGAGCAGCGTACTGAGGCCGTCATAAGAGAGGGCGACCACCGGCAACACCATGTGCCAGAGCCGGTCTCCTACCGAAGGTGGCGCCCCCACGGTGACAATTCCCCCGACGGGGAACCACTCCAGGCGCAGACCGACTACGTAGATCAACAAGAGCGCGAAAAAGAATCCAGGAACAGCTATCCCTCCGAATGCAATGCCTGTGAGGATGTAATCGAGTATTGAGTACTGCTTGAGGGCCGAAATGATGCCCAGTACGATGCCTGCCACCGTCGAGAACAGCAGCGCGAATCCCATCAGGCCAAGCGTGTTGCCGATGTCGCGCACGATGATATGCTGCACGGGCAGACGCATCTGTGTTGAATAGCCGAGGTTTCCGCGCAGAGCTTCGCGCAGCCAGATCAAATAGCGAACGTGTAAAGGCTTGTTCAGGCCCATTGCCTCCCGCAGCGCCTGCAGATCCTCCTCCTCCAGATAACGCATCGACTCGGGATTGAGCAGCGCGGAGACCGGGTCGCCCGGCGACAGTACATAGATGGTGTAATTAACGACTGTTATCGCGAACATCAAGGGGAAGATCAGCGCAACCCGGCGCAGAACATACTGTGACATGCTTCCAGGGCTCCAGTTGGAAACAACATGACTGTCGTCAGAACCATGAAACGCTGCTGAAGCAACAAGCAGTTACTTATCGCGGCCGTTAAGAGTTTCAAAAGACCGGCCGCCTTCCTCGATTCGACCAAAGGGTAACTTCGGATGCGAACTGTCAAACCGGACCGGCAATAGATGCATTCGCGAGCTAAAAACATCTGTCCACTTACAACCGGCCGGACCGAAGACGGCTACCCATCGCTGGGAGCGACAGAAATCTCGAACTCGCCAACCTGAACCGGCGCAGTTCGCCCTGGATCGCGTCCCGCCAACCGGACGGTCAGGACATTCTCTCCCACTTTCAAGTGAGAGGACCCCAATGCAGATCTCCATACGGCATACCGAAATTCCGGCGCGTTGGGCGGCTGGCATTGGTGGAAGTCTAGGCTGTCCGCGCTGAGGCTGCCGCCGTTCATGCTCACTTCTACTTCGTCACCGTCCCCCAGATCTCTCAGTTTGAACCGGAAATCCGCGGTAGCGCTGCCCAGCGCGCTGCCAAACAGAATACTGTACTTGAACTCCTCACCAGCCTCCTTCAATTCAAAAGGTGTAAACGACTCCACTTCTCCGGGCGCGTATCCATCAGGAAGGCCGAATGAGTAGTACTCTGTAGGCATATATTTGGGCCGGCGGGCGTAGAAATAGTGCCTTGTCGTGGAAGGAATCTTGGCCGGATCGATCAAGTCTCGAAGATGCGGATACAGCCTGCTGCCGAAACTTCCGGCATGCAGATTGTAGAACATGATCCCGTCGACTCCCTGGCTGTAAGCACTCTCCACAAGGGCGCTGATCTTGGGCGGGTCGAATTCCTGAAACCCATCGCCAAGCCAGACACGCTTCCCCGGCGTGACCGCATCCGACGAGGCGACGCTGGACATAAGCATCGGGTACACTTTGCAACTGCTTCCCTCCGCCAAGGCCACCCAATCGGAATAAGGGAGGTTGTAGTCCACGAAAAACCATTCACCCGGACACAGGTATGACAGAAGCCCTTCGTCAATCCATGCCTTGATGTCGAGCCCTTCCTCGATGCAGTAGTCAATGTCCCAAGGCACCGCGGCCGCGAGCATGAGATGCTGCCCGCGCTTCTCTCCTAGCTCGTCCAACATGGTCCGCACCGCGCGCACGAACTGGGTCATGTAGTCCGACTTCTCCCGCTTTTGCTCCCTGAAGAACGGCGCCGAACGTCCGAAGTCAAGCATGAGTCCGTCCAGTGCGTATCGGGCGGCAATCTCCCGCAAAATACCCAGGCGGCGCTCCCGCACCTCCTCCACGGCAAAGTCCATCTGCCGCAGGTCCCCGACCTCCCGCCAGCCAGCGTCGCCCACCTTCGTGTAAGACCTCCACGCGCCCGTATCCTGACCCAAAGACCATTCTATGTGTTCACGCTCCCATGCCGTCCACTGGCTCGGCGAGCCGTGATGATCATTCACCCGAAAATTCGGAACGACGGCAATGCCGGCTTCTTTGAGGAGCCCGATGAAATCTCCGTAAGGGTCATGGCCCTCGGCCAGAAGTGCGTCCATCGGCGTTTCTGAAGAGGTCGTGCCCGCGCTGGACGGGTAGAAGCAGATATCGTTGTCTGCCACATCCATTGTATATATATCGGCGCCGGATGTGACGGTCAATTCCGCTAGGCGGACTACTTGCCCGTGCTCGGAGCAAGAAAGGAGGTTCCCGCTATCCACCGTGATCAGTAGCATCTGGTTTCTCCTGGCTGGCCTGTCGACAGATCAGTTCGCGAATTCTCCCTGGTCGCCGACCGCAGCGCGGCGGCGACCAGGGGCTTCAGATGTTGGGTAAAGAGCGCTGCAAGCGTCTAACCGTTACTCCGACGCTATCCAGCACTGTTCCATATTCCAGTTGTTGCGAAGGTAGTAGTAGCTGGGGATAGTGTCGCAGCCGCGCGTCCTCGTGCTGCGCAAGCTGGGGTTGATGTGGGCGTAAAGTATAATGCCAAAAGGATCGGCCCCAATACTCTCCTGGATCTGCCAGACGGCTTCCTTGAGAACAGCATCGTCCGTCTCCAGCTCCAGGCTCTTCAGCAGTGCCACCTCTTCAGCGTAGTGTTCGGCCCTGTCATACCACGGCTGAGTGCTGAGGTGGGTCGTGTCATAACCCAACAGGCCGAACCACGGCGCCCAATCGCCGGCCTGCAGCACGTCCCATTCGTATGGCTCATTGTTGACCACGTTTCCGTAGTCCGCGCCAACTACCTTGAACTCGACCGTTACCCCGACCGCCGCCAGATTTTCCTGGAAGGTGAGATGGAGAGGCTCCCAGGCCGGGTGGAGTGACCCGAGAACGAGGATGAGCTTGTCGTTCTCAAAATCCCAACCCCCCTCTGTAAGCTTCTGCTTGGCAAGTTCCGGATCGTAGGTGATGTACTTGGCACCCTCGGGATTGATCCCCCACTTGCCGTCCAGGTAGACGCGCGCCCCGCGGCTCACCCCGCTGGCCATCACCGCATTGAACTGCTCACCGTTAATGGCATGCTGGATTCCCTGGCGGATGAGCGGGTTCTGAATGTGCTCCCGACCCAAATTCCACCAGTAGGCCACTGAAACGTTTGCCGGCGGATTGAAAATCTCGAGGTCTAATCCCTCCATGGCAGCCAGACGCTGCAACTCCACCGGTCGGCCGCCGCCTTCGCCAATGACCCAATCGCACTCGCCGGCCTCCGTGGCCACCATCATCGCCGTCGGGTCGCCGTTGAATGAACGGTAAATCAACCTATCCAGCTTAGGCGCGCCCCGGAAGTAGTCCGGGTTCGGGCTGTATATGATGTACTGGTCCGGGACGTACTCGTCGACCATGAACGGCCCGGTCCCAATCGCCTTTGTCGTCGCAAAGTCTGTCTTTTCAAGACCTAAAACGCCGCTCTCATCCGGCCCCCACTGATCCTCGGGCACCTCACTCAGGATATGCTCGGGCACAATCCTGATAGCGGCAGCGATTTTATGGATCCCGACCATGCCGTATTCGTCCGTCATCTCGAATACGACAGTGAAGTCATCCGGCGCGGTAATGCCGCTGACCGAATCCGCGTTGCCATCGTGAAACTCTGTGTAGCCGACGATGTAATCCTTCAGGCCGTTATAGGCCGTGTTGACCATCAGCGGGTGTGGGATCAGCCGGCCGTAGTTGAACAACACGTCCCTGGAGGTGAAGGGAGTGCCATCATGCCAGGTCACATCGTCTCGCAGATGGAAAATGACCTTGTTGCCGTCGAATTCCCAACTCTCAGCGAGTTCCGGTATATAATCCTTTACGTCGTGGTCCAACTGCACCAGTCCGCTGAAAATGGTGCGGCCCTGGTAAAAATGCTGGCTGCCCGCACGGCCCACAAATCCCGCCAAATGAGCATGGCTCGTGGCTTGAATGAAGCACACCTGAAGTGTGCCCCCACCGTCTTTCTCTTCCATTGGGGCTGATTCTTCTTCTGCGGAAGCGGGCTGCGAGGGCGCTTGCACGGCTGTTGGGGCGCAAGCGCTGACGAGGAGCGTAACAACGAGTAACAGCGACGAGTAGAACACGGCAGTGCGTTTCATGGGTATTTCCTCCCATTCTCTGGCCTTTTCACACAACTCCGTTCCAATAGTGCTGATGGTAGGGCAAAGGGCACTCAATAAACAAGCGGTCCTCTTTCTCCTAATCACCTCCCTCTGTTTTTCTCAGGTTCATCTTGGCAGGTCAATAAATCCTCTCTGCCCTGCCCAAAAAGTGGCCGCGTTCACTACATGATCTGACCACGGCTCAACCGTATGGCTGCAGCGGTAAGCAACGGGCGATCAACCATGTAACAATATTTATTTTAACAAAGGGTCGTTGTCTGAGCAACCCACTTTTTTCTCTGGCAGTTACTCACTGAATGCAGCTCCCCAGACGCTAAGCGCAGTGCTACCGGATCTGCCGGCCACCCATATCGCGATCATCTTCGACCGGAAATGACGTTCTATTCCAGAAAGATGATAACCGGCGGATCCCGCCCCCGAATCGCGTGTCCCCTCCCCCGAGCAGGACGCTCCTGAACTCTCCCGCCTCGCCTGCGACGACTTTGGTCTATCCTGTCCTATCCGCCGTTCTCTATCGTATGTAGCCGTAGTTTCGCGTCTTGACACGTCCTTGAAGGCGTGCAATTCTATTGGCCGAGGCTGCGTCGAATGTGCATATCTGGCTCCACTTCAAGAGACAGAGTTCTATAGACAACCAAAGAATGAACGTAGCAAAGGCGAGAGTGCGACATGCATTGCTATTCACAGCGTTTGGCCGTGGCCGCCCCTTACCCCGCAGAACTGACGCGGCTCCTGGAGAAAGTCCTCGAAGGACACGGCTTCAAGGTAACAAGCAGCCAAAGCGCATAGATGGAAACTGAGTGGCAAATAGGCAATACATCACCCTCAGTGTGGTAAGACCTGGCACGTGCCGCAGACTCATCGGAGGCCGATTGCGTGTCATAAGTCTGCAGTGGCATCCGCACTGCCACAATTGTCGAGCCCCTGGAACACGACTTGGGAAAACCGGTGGTGAGCGCGCCGGCGGTTAGCATCAGGTCTGCGCTTCGCCTGGCCGGAGTGAAGGCGCCGGTACGCGGACGCGGCGTCCTGTTGGCGAACTATTGATTCAGCGTGCAGCCAATTGATGTGGTTCAATTGCCCGGCCTTGAAGACAATGCCCCAGGTCGCGGTTTCGGCGCAGAATGACAAAGGGGACAACAACACACATGGCAACTTGTCAGTCCACGGGCAACCCCCCGATCAATATCGGCTCACGACTGGAGTTGATGATCGATGATTATCTAGTCGCTCGTTTGAGCGGTGGCGCCGTGCAGCGTCTCAACCGACCCACCCCGCGCGAAGTGGTGCTGATCACAGACACGCCCTGGGAGGGCAACACCTGCCTCTATTTTACGGTTTTCGAGGACGGTGGCTTGTACCGCATGTACTACCGCGGCAGCCATTATGTTACAACTGAAACCACGCAGGAAATATCTCATCCGGCAGTTGTCTGCTACGCCGAAAGCACAGACGGCATCCAGTGGATAAAGCCGGAGCTTGGGCTGGTCGAATTCAACGGTTCAAAAAAGAACAACATCATTCTTGACAAGCAGGAAAGCCGCTTCCCAGTTGCCGAGTTCGCGCCCTTCAAGGATGCCAACCCGAATGCCGCGCCGGACGCAAAATACAAAGCCTGGACAGTCAGCTACG
This sequence comes from Caldilineaceae bacterium, assembly GCA_963662575.1. GTDB lineage: Bacteria > Chloroflexota > Anaerolineae > Caldilineales > Caldilineaceae > Bin5. Next base: position 43,844 of record OY759723.1, on the reverse strand, counting down.
ATCCGCGCGGGCTCCACCCATTGTCGTCACCCGATGGCATCCACTGGACGCCCATGAGCGACGAAGCCGTCATCACCTACGGACTCTTGGATTCGCACAACGTGGCGTTCTGGGACACGCTACGCGGCGAATACCGCGACTACCACCGCAGCCTGTATCACGAAACAGGCGCACAACCCTACTCCGCCAAAACTGTGGGAGGCCGCAGTGGAGATATGCCTCGCGGCTCGCGCTATGGACGCGATATCCTCACCGCGACTTCACAGGATTTCATCCACTGGAGCGACCCGGTCTACATCAATTACACAGAAGGGCTCACCGACGAGCTGTACACCAACGGGATCATACCCTATTTCCGTGCCCCTCATATTTTCCTGGGATTTCCGGCGCGCTACATCGACCGCGGCTGGTCCGATGCGATAGAAGACCTTCCCGAACTGCAGCACCGCCGGCGTCGCGCCAGCGCCAAGTCGGAGAACGACACCAGCGAACGCAATGGCAGCGCCTTGACCGACAGTATGTTCATGTCCAGCAGAGATGGGCAGACCTTTAAACTCTGGCCGGAGTCCTTCATTCGGCCGGGGCTGAGGCCACAGGACAACTGGGCGTACGGTGACAACTACCCGAATTGGGGCCTTGTCACCACCAAATCGGCGATTGACGGGGCGCCCGACGAGATCTCACTCTATCTGACCGAAGGCTACTGGCGGGGAGAGAGTCTCAACTTGCGACGCTACACGCTGCGCATCGACGGTTTTGTCTCCATCCAGGCGCCGCTGAGCGGGGGAGAAGTCGTAACGAAAGCGCTCATCTTTGCGGGCCGGCGACTGATGCTCAACTTTTCCGCGTCGGCCGCGGGCAGCATCCGTGTTGAGATTCTGCGTGATCAGATTGATACGCCCATCGCAGGCTTTGCGCTCGACGACTGTGTCGAAGTGCTGGGGGACGATCTGGCGCGTGTGGTACGCTGGGCAGACGGACCCGACGTGAGCCGGCTGGCCGGCATACCGGTGCGCTTGCGGTTCGAACTCAAGGATGCCGATCTGTTCTCGTTCCGCTTCAGCGAATAGGACGAAGACGGACTTCGTCCCGACCACCCATCCTTCTCCACATCAGCAGTCAATAGCTTGGGTACAGGCTGGATCTGCCGAACGCCAGCCGCGTTATCATGATAGTTGATGGTTGCAAAAAGCTGGCAGACAACCATGGACAATGGCGCATGGCATCAGGTTGAGGCGCCACCCACTAAAGGTCAAAGATCTATTCTGACCGGCCCGCCCGCAGTCAAACTCTCCTGCACCGCCTCAATCGTCTTCGCCACCGCATAGGCGTCCTCCAGCGTCACGCGCAGTTCCTCCTCACCTCGCACAGCTTTCACAAAGTGTGCGATCTCCCGCTGGTTCATCGGCGCGTAACGGATAGGCGCCAACTGCGCAGACGACTTGCCGTGCGTCACCACAGGATAGTTGTGATAGTCGGTGCGCAGGCAACCCTTCTCCCCCACCACCTCCAGATCGAAGAACGGGTACTCCCAGCCAATCGAAGTGCAGATGTGTACACTTCCCAGTGTACCGCTGTCGAACCGGAGCAGCGCCTTAACATTGTCCCAACTTTCGATTTGGCCCTTGTGCATAAAGTTCTCGCCATAGGCAAAGACCTCCTCCGGCTCCTCGCCCAGAACCCAACGCACAATGTCGAATCCATAAGTGCCAAACTCGCCCAGCGGCCCACCGCTCTTGGCCGTGTCCCGCTGCCACGGGGGACTCGTCATCGCTGCATGATTGACAAAAACCCGCGCCGTGAGCGGCCTGCCAACATCCCCAGCCCGCACGCGGCGCACCGCTTCGATCATGCCGTCTTCGAATCGTGAAGGGACGCCCGGCAAAACTATCCGCTGATTGCTCTTAGCAACCTGCATCGCCCTGCGCACCTCGTCGGCAATAAAGCTGAATGGCTTGCATGCAAAAACATGTGCGCCCGCTTCCAACGCCTGGCAGCTATTCTGGCAATGTTCTCCGATTTCACTCGCCACAACCACGAAATCGAGACTCTGTTCCAGCATATCGGCGGCATCATGGTAGAGGACAGTCTCGAATTTGGCGGCAAACGCCTCCGCGCTCATGCCGATACAATCCAGAACATACTCCTGGCTTTTGCCAAGATCGCAGACACCAACCAACTCGACATCCTTCATCGCCAGCAGTTCCGTCGCAAACAGATCGGCGTACCAGCCCTGTGACAGGCCGATCAGCCCGCAGGTCAGTTTCCCTTGCATCTGCCCCTATCCCCCCTCTATCTGCCCAGTGGCACCTGGCCTGAAGCCAAAATGTTGTTCTATTCAAACCGATGCAATGCAACCGGCCTAACTGAAGTTGGCAAAACCGTCAGGCGTCTTTACGTCTATCACCGTAATCGTCTCGGCCTCCAGCGCCCGCTCCAATGCCTGAACCAACTCCGGCAGCGAGGTGACCTGCTCACCGCGAGCCCCGTAGGTCTCAGCCAATCTCCTGAAATCCGGATTACGCAGGTCACTGGCAATGTAGCGCCCTCCGCCTCGGTTCTTCTGATAGTAGCGCAGCAGCCCCCAGGCATCGTCATTGAAAACGAGGACGACTGGCCGCAGCCCATACTGAACGCAACTGCCCAGTTCCTGGATATTGAACTGGAATCCGCCGTCGCCGGTGATACATATAACCTGTCGATCAGGCATACCCGCCTTCGCGCCGGCCGCGGCCGGCAAGCCAAACCCCAGCCCGCCCCATGCAGGTATCATGTAGGTCCGCTGCTCATATATGTCGAGACAGTAGTTGGCCCCGCGGTGATTGCATACGCCGACGTCGCCGACAAAGATAGCGTCCCTGGCCGCCGTCGCCCGGATAGCCTCCATGGTCTTCGTCTCGTTGGGCATCGTCTGCCGCTTGTACTCCCTGATCCTGGCCCTGACCTCCCCGATCTCGCCGGCGAATCCTGACTCTTTTCTTTCAGCAGCGTCGCCAGGACCCATCTTGTCCGCCAGCGTCCCACTGAGCTGCTCCAGCACTGTTCTCGCGTCGCCGATCAGTCTCACCGCCGCAGAATACAACATGCCGATCGGCTCGGAGTCAATGTCCAGATGAATCAATTTGGGTGGCTGGCGAAGGCCTTGCAACTTTGCTCTGAAATAAGAAAGGCTGGAGCCTACCACCAGAAGTACATCGAGGCTATTGGCAAACGTCTGGCGCGGGTCTTCAAGCCCCCCAGGAGGGAAATTTGACTCGCCGCCATACATGCCCAGGCTCAGCGGGTGATCTTCCGCTATCGCGCCCTTGCCGTTGGCCGTCGTGAACACGGGCACGCCAAGAAGCTCCACCAGGCGCGTAAGCGCACGCGCCGCCCCTGAGCGATGTACACCCGTCCCCGCCAGCACGCCCACCCGTCCGCTTGCCAGCAAAATGGCCGCAGCCGCCTCTACTGCGGCCGGATTTGCCGCCGGCGTCGCAACCCGAACAGGCGCCGGAATCGTCATGTCCGCTTCCTGACCTTGAATGTCTGCCGGGATCTCAATCGCAATCGGCCGCGGGCGCCGGCTGTGGAACCGCTCAAACGCCTCCAGTACCTGTTCAGGAGTCTCCTGCGGTCGGCTGATATGGACACTGCGCTGGGTCACCGTCGAGAGCATCCCCAGCTGGTCCTTCGTCTCGTGCATAGTGCCCAGGCCGCGCTCGTACAGCTGCTCTTCGGCCGAACTCGTAATCGTCAGAACCGCTGATGAGGCCGCAAATGCCTCCCCGATTCCGCCCATCGAGTTGGCCGCGCCCGGCCCGGTACTGGTCAGACAGACGCCCGGTTTGCCCGTCACCCTCGCGTACCCGTCTGCCATCATCGCCCCTGCCTGTTCATGGCGGGCGCTGATAAAGCGGATGGCGTCCTGGTGGTCGTACAGCGCGTCGAAAATCTCCATGGTGTGGCTGGAGATTATCCCAAATATCGTATCGACGCCTTGTGACCGCAGCGACTGGATCAGTGCCTGTGCTGCCGACATCCTTGTCATCTGTTAGTCTCCACCGGGGATGAAAGAAAGTGGTGGAAGGAGGAGAGAAAAGACCTCAATCAACTGCCCGCGCCATTCCCCTAGTCAGGCGTACAAGTGTCGCAGGCCATCGCGCAATTTACCCCTATCACAATTCAGCCGCTCAATGCGGCGCCACCCGAAACCTCTCCACCACATCCTCATTCAGGGCAAACCCCAACCCCGGCCGCTTGGGGACCTCGATCAGGCCGTCATCGTCTAATTCCACCGCGGGCACGAGCAACTCCGATATAATCGGCGAATCCGGAAAGGCGATTGGCATCTCGAAGTAGGGCATATTCGGTAGCACGGCCGCCAGATGGATCTCCGCCGCCACCCCCACCATATGGCACCAGGCATGAGGCACGCATATCAGGCCGCGACGATAGGCAGCCTCGGCGATACGAGTAATTTCCCGCATGCCGCCGGAGCGGACCGAACTGGGCTGCACCACGTCCACCCGCCCTTTCTCCATGATCTCCTCGAATTCGAACCGCGTCGTAAACCCCCAGTCTCCAACCGCGATGCGTGTGTCCACAGCATCTGCCAGCCGGGCCAGACCGGCAAGGTTGTCAGCCGGCAGGGGCGCCTCGACAAAGAAAGGTCTGAACTCAGCAATCGCCCGGATCGAATCGAGCGCCTGCCCCACCTCAGACCAACGGTTCTGCACGTCGATCAACAGATCGCGCTCTTCACCTATTGTCTCGCGTGCCGTACGCACGACCTCCACATCCCGCTGTATACTGACATGCGAAAATCCCCCCGGCCACTCTTCCAGTTTCATCGCCCGAAAGCCGCGCTCCTTTGCAAGCGTGAAACGTTCGACGATCTCGCCAACATCCTCTCCCGGCGGGTAGACCGTTGCGTACGGTCTCACCTTTTCCTTTATTTCGCTCGACTCTGTCACAGTGCAGCATGCCTGCCATATCAGTTCACAGACCGGCTTGCCCAGCGCCTGACCCGCAATGTCCCACAGCGCCGTCTCCACCGCGCCGATCGCGGCAATCGTGACGCCCCGGCGTCCAAACAGCCCCGTGGCGGCATACATCTTCTGCCACAGACGCTCAACCTGCAACGGGTCCTCCCCGCGCAACAACTCCTCCAGCCCGCCGTCACAGCGAATAATGGCGTCGATTACAAGCGACGGCGACTCCGCCTGTCCGATGCCGCTGATGCCCTCGTCTGTATGCACACGAACCACCGTCTCCCACGCTTTACCCGGATCGGCCAGTGCGATCGTCTCGATGGCTGTAATTCTCACTGTACGCCACTCCCTGGTGTCAAATGAAACTGCCTACTGTTAGCTAGCGAAAACGGAAGGAAAAGAGATCTGCATCTCTCAGCACAAATCGCAACCGCATCGGCGTTCCGGACAGACCGCCCAGCTCCCGGCCATCCTTCCAACGCACCACCCGCTCCAGTTCGTCGCCCAACACCTCAACACACTCCTCAAGACTGAACCCTTCGACAGGCGTGTTCATCTGATCGCGCAGCAGCTCCACCTGGATGCTGCCGGCCGCAGAGGCCGAGAAGTTGAGCACCAACTCGCGGCCGGAAAATATAAGCGGCTTCGTCACAAACTCGCCGCCGCTTAGCGGCGCCTGCACCGAAGCGAAACCATCCACGCGCAGCGTGTAGCGCCGCAATATACTTGCCCCGTCTCGCCAGTACCCTTCCCGCACATAAAACGAGAGCTCATCTGGCGCGCCGGCCATCGCTGAAGGCGTCGTCACGATCCCCCAGTTCTGAAAATTGTCCCCATAGGTCCAATTGTCGCGCGGCCGCAGACCAGGCCGGATAAAGGATTCCGGCCACAAACTGAAGTTGTAGCCATCACGACTGCTCATAAACATGCCGTCGGTCACAGCCGCGCCGTAGCGTTCGCTGATCCGGGCGCGCATGCGGCGATGCTCCAACTCCGGCAACGCCTCCAGCGCCTCCGACCACGGACGTTCGACATACCGGGTCGGAAAGCCCAGAAACAGATGCGGCGCCCGGTAGTAAGGGGTGACCTGATTAGTGTAAAGCTCGTCAGGTCGGCCCTCGCCATAACTGACATAATCCGATGGCGTCCACTGAAGAAAATCGGAAGAGGTAGCTGTTAGAATATCGCGCCCATAGCGGGACCCGCGCAACCGGTCCCCGTCCTGCTGCCTGCCACCGTTCGGAGACTTGTCCGATGCCGCCTTTAGGCCATTTGCACCCGTCTGAACAGGGTGAGAACTGTATGGCTCCTCGCCCGTCTGTGGCAGCCGGAACTCGTTGCGATGGTAGGCCCGGTACTCGCCGCGCGCCCCGTCCCAAAACGCCAGATTTTGGGTATCCAGCAGCCCCTGAGTAATGACCGGCCCGTCGCTCATCTCCCACCAGTCAAAGCCGTCCGCCGACCCGTACGCCCACAGCCCTCTCGCCTCTCCCCGCTGCATGAGGGCAAAGGATTTGTAACGAGCGTCAGCCGCGCAGGCTGGATTCCCGTCTTTGAACGGAGCGAACATGCCGTTCAGCAAGTGCTCCCCATCCATGATGATGTTGTTCTTCCTGGAGCCTTCAAACTCGACCAGGCCCAACGCCGTTTTCTCCCAGTGGATTCCGTCGGCGCTCTCTGCATAGCAAACGTACTTGCCGCGCGGAGAGCTCAGCCCACTGCTGTCGTACTCGAAATTCTGTCCTCTGTAATACATACGATAGCGCCCGTCATCCTCAAAGACGGTAAAGCCCCCGCAGGCATTGCCCTCCCAGGGCGCGTCCAGCTGCAGCGCAATATCCTGGGGAACCGGCCTGTTCAAGCGGCGTTGCGCCCCACCGCCTAACCGGCCCACCAAATTATCATCCACCATCAGCTCCAGGCGGGAACCAATGTCAATTGGGACCGAGCCTTCATGCAAAAGAGTCATAGTCAATCCGTTTCATTCATGATAGGTCAGACCGTTACGAATTGAAACGCGAAGAGATCTGCGTCACGTAGTACGAAGCGCAGGCGGATGGGCACTCCCTCCAAATAGCTCAGGTCGGAACCGCCGCTCCAGCGCACAACACGTTCAAGGTCGTCGCCCAGCAATTCGATGCAGTCATCGAGGCTGAACCCTTCAACCGGTGTGTCCATCTGGTCCCGCAACAGTTCGACCCGAACGCTGCCCGCGGCTGAGGCAGAGAAGTTGACTTGCAAACGGCTGCCCGAAAAATTCAGCGGCTTCGTAACCAACTCGCCTCCGCTAAGAGGCGCCTGTACCGACGCGAAGCCATCGACCCGCAGCGTGTAGCGCCGCAAGTTCATACTCTCACCTCGCCAGTACCCCTCCGAAACGTAGATCGACAGTTCATCCGGCGCGCCTTCAAACAGAGAGGGCGTTGTCACAATGCCCCAGCTGCCAAAGCCGTCGCCATAGACCCAGTTGTCCTCTGGCCGCAGACCCGGCCGGATGAACGACTCCGGCCACTGGTTGAACGTGCGGCCGTCGCGGCTGCTCATGAACATGACGTCGGTCAGAGCACTGCCGTAGCGTTCACTCACACCAGCCCGCAAGCGGCGCTCTTCCACTTCGGGCAGATCTTCTACAGCTTCAGACCAGCCAGGGTCAACGTATCGCGTCGGCAGCCCCACGAAAATGTGCGGGGCACGGAAATAGGGCAAGATAGCGTTATTGTATATCTCGTCGGTGCGCCCCTGCGCGTAGTCCACATAGTCCGGCTCGCTCCAGTTGATAAAGTCGCTCGAAGTCGCCGTCCGCAGATCGCGGCCGTAACGGGAGCCCCGCACGCCCGCTCCCATTTCGCCCGGCCGCACATGCGCGCCGTACGGTTCCTCTCCCGTCTTCGCGATGCGAAATTCGTTGCGGTGGTAGTCGCGGTACTCCCCGCGCTCCGTATCCCAAAAAGCCAGGTTCTGCGAGTCGAGCAGGCCATCGGCAATGACCGGCCCGTCGCTCATCGCCGTCCAATGGATCCCGTCGGCCGATTTCAGCGGATGCAGCCCATCCGGCACTTCCGCGCCGTGTCCCGGACGTGGCGCAGAACCATCGAGGCGCGGAATCCGCACAGCCCATGCCTTGTAGCGGGCATCAGCTTCCGCAGCAGGATTCGCGTCCTTGAACGGCGCAAACGCGCGCACCGGACGGGCGTCGTCCTCGCTGCTCAGGATGATATTGTTCCTGCTCGATCCATCAAACTCGACTAGCCCAAGCTCAGGCCTTTCCCAATTTATTCCATCGCTGCTTTCGGCATAGCAGACAAAGTCCGGGTGCGGGGCCTCATCCAGCCCCGTCTCCGTAGTAACGAAATGGCGACCGAGGTAATACATTCGGCAAATTTCGTCGTCTTGGAAGATCGCGAAAGATGTACAAGAGTTCCCCTCCCACGGCCTGTTGGTCACCAGCACCGCCTCGCGGGGCACAGGTTGATTGAGACGCAATACCGCACCTCCGCTCAACCGCGCGATAAGAAATTCGTCTACCATCAATTCAAGGCGGGAGCCGATGTCAATCGGCGTGCCGCCTTCTGGTCGAGGCTCGTTCATCCTGTTATATCCTTCCATCTGGCGAACAACACAAGATCAAGAAAAAACACCAATGGTCTGCCTGTGGTTGGTTAGCTTTTCCCATTTTCTGGCAGCGCGAGTTCATCTATGTGCCGGCAACAATCTCGAACTTGCCCAAAGACAATCTGCCCTGGACCTCTCGGTCGAATCCGATAAAAGAAAAGCCATAACTATGTACCTCTCCCAGCACATCGTCGAGCCGCGGCCCGCCCTGCCCATAGCTGCGGCGCTGGAACTCCTCACTGCTGTAACTGCGATGCCACAGAGATTCGTCGTTCTCCAGTACAAACCGGCTCGGCTCCGGCGCCCATTGCCCGTCCATTATCGGGATCGGGTTCCCGCTGAAGTGCCAGCGAACTCCCGGCGAATGAACCCAGAAATAGCAGGTCGCACCATACAATTTCAATTCATCGCCTCTCAGATATACCGACACCCCCGCTTGCCGCAAATCGACGGGACCCAATCCCACCCAATTCCGATAGTGAATCAGCGCCAGAATCGAAATAGGTCTCTCCGGCACATCCGTACTCCAGCGCGACTGATCGGCCCAGATGAACCCGGAGCCGTCGACGCCCCCTTCTCTCTGCCACGTTGCCAGCACAAAAATGCCCGCGCCGGTCACGATCTCGCCGTGATAATCATAGGAGTGCCACCCTTCCGGCCCTATGTCAAAGCTGTTACGTATCATAGTCTGCCCCTCCAGGGCATCCTTCCAGCGCGGTTGCCAGGTCTTAGATTACTGTCCGTTAACGAAGGAACAAGGGTCAGGAGTCTCGTAACGAGAATTGGGGTCGGTCTGGCGCAATCACAGTGGACGGACACCTGGCACTGTGTCCTTTCCAGACAGGCCTGGGCAATCCAATGCCGCCTCGCCGCTGGCGCGCCATCGGTGAAATACCGTTGGGTTGTGATTATACAAGCTGAAAAACCTATGTCAATGACCGTAATCCTCTCCCTCTCTCTTGTTTTTTGGGCTGTCGGGCTTTCGGCACTCCCTTGTGCGGGGGAACACCCCCCGCAACGCCTCCTCCAAAACCCGCCCCGCCAGCAGGAACCGGTCTACCGCACCTAACTCCTTTCCCCTTTCCACTGCAGTTACGGCCAATGACAAAAAAAGCGTCCCCCTCGTCACAAGAACTCCACGAGAGGAACGCTTTCTTTCAGTTTTCCAGGCCAAACTTGTGGCGAAACCGTTTGCAAGTTCGGCACTACATGGAACAGAGTTTCAATTGAGGGAGGTTACCCCCCATTATAGGGATGCCGTCTAAGCTTCCTCGCCTGCCAGATGATAGGCGCCGACACCATGCTCGGAGAGATCCAGACCCGCCTGCTCCTCTTCCGGTGAGACGCGTAGCACGCCCAGCTTCTTGATGACCGTGAACAGAATGAAGGCGGAAGCGAACGCCCACACCGGAATAGCAATCGAACCTACGACCTGCGCAAGAAAGGGGTGGCCTCCGAAGATACCGGTCGCAATACCGCCCCAGATGCCGCACAGTCCATGAACCGGCCATGCGCCAACCGCGTCGTCAACTTTGAACTTCTCCAACCCCTCCATGCCAACGCAAACCAGCACGCCGGCCACCGCGCCAATGATCAGACCTTCAACGTTGTTGACTGAATCACAGTTTGCAGTGATGCCGACCAAACCGCCCAGCGCGCCGTTCAATGTATAGCTCAGATTCGGCTTGCCCGTCTTTACCCAGCCGTAAATCATCGCCAACAATGTTCCTGCTGCAGCCGCCAATGTCGTATTGGTGGCGATCAGCATGACGGCGTCCGTATTGACCGCACCCGTAAAGGCAAGCTGGCTGCCCGGATTGAAACCGTACCAACCAATCCACAGAATGAAAACGCCCAGCGCTGCCATCGCCATGTTACTGGGTGGCAGCGGATTGGTCGAGCCGCCGCCGAAACGTCCGATTCGCGGTCCGAGTACTATAACCGCGGCCAGCGCCGCGAAGCCGCCTACTGCATGAACAACCAGCGACCCGGCAAAGTCGTAGAAGCCCATCGCGTCCAACCAGCCTCCACCCCATTTCCAGTAGCCGCTAACAGGGTAGATAATGGCGGTGAGCACGATACTATAAATCAGGTAGCCAGATATCTTCATGCGGCCGGCCACGGCACCGGAGACGATCGTGGCCGCCGTCGCGGCAAAGGCCACCTGGAACAGAAAATCAACCTGCGGATTCAAGTTGCCTGCCATCGCTTCCGGCGGTGTCGATGAGATTCCGAAACCGCTAAAGCCGAAGAACCCGCCAAGCACCGGCGCACCGTACATAATGCTGTAGCCAATCAGAAAATAGAAGAAAACACCACTCGCCAGGTCGATGATGTTCTTGAACATAATATTTACAGTGTTCTTGGCCGAATTGAAACCCGCCTCGACCATAGCGAAGCCGGCCTGCATAAACAGCACCAGCACTGCAGAAACAAACAGGATCAAGTTGTCTACCGAATAGGCAACTTCATCCGTCGTAAAGGGCGCCGCATCCTGGGCGAAAGCAGATGGAGCAAAAACAAGCAGCCCCAGGACGGCAAGCGGTATCGCCCGCAACTTCGAGCCGTGTGTCACAGCACGTACAAGCATTGACATCGAAAAGTTCTCCTTCCTCAAGTGAGACCTGATAAAAAACTGGCCATCTTCTCCACTCTTGCTGTTCGGCGACCACTTCCCTGGTTTTGGTCGCCTCCCGCGCACTTCGTGTCACAGATGAGCCAAACGAACCAAAAGGGCATGTGCTTCCTACGTTGATCCGCTCAGCATTGCTCTCTCAGAGCGCAGCGCCGGTGCACCAACAACTTCACAGACCGACGATTACGAGCAAGGATAACCGATCGGAGAACAGAATCCACTGCCAATCCTGCATGAAATTGAAAAGTTGTTTTTGTGCATGTTGCACATAACAGAGCTGCATTTGTAAAAAACGCACTACTTCTGAGCCGATCCCCGTCCATTTCAGGCCCGGAAAGAGGATTATGAAGACAGAAAACTTGGGAATACTGCGCATCGGTACCTCTTCATGGAGCTTTCCCGACTGGCGCGGAGTCTTCTATCCCCCCCAGACCCCGGCCGACCGGCAACTCAGCCACTATGCCGCAGAGTTCAACAGCGTCGAAGTCAACACCAGCTTCTATGCCCTGCCTACCACTAAAACATTACTGCGCTGGCTTGAGAGCGTTCCGCCAGAGTTCACTTTTTCCCTGAAGGCGCCCAGAGAGATCACCCATGAAAGGAGGCTCGTGGATGTGGAGCAGTTAGCGGCAACCTATCTGAATGTCATCCGTTCTCTCGGCCCGGTCGCCGCCCCCGGCCTCATCCAATTCCCTGCTACCTTTACCCGCAGCCGCGCAGGGCGCCTCCTGGCCAATTTCGTCGATAACATCGCAACACAGGCTCCCGATATTCCCCTGTCCGTCGAAGTCCGGGCTGCTGACCTCATGACGACCGCTTTCGCCCGCTTTCTGATGGAGAGGCAGATCGGCTTCGTCGTTGTCGAACGTACCGGACAGCCGGACACGTATTCCAACTGGCAGGCCGCGGCCGCCAGCGTCGACACACCCCTCCCTCTCCATATCCGTCTAATCGGCCATGACCGCGACCCTCTGCCCGATGACAAAACCATTCGGCGCCCCCAAGACCAACTGCTCGACAAGTGGGCCAGGCGCATCGCCGATCTGCTCCTCAATGGCACAAACGTGTTCTGCTACGTCCACAACCCTTTCGAAGGCCACGCCCCGGAGTCCGTCCGCCGCTTGCGCTCTCGCGTCGGCCAACTATTCCCTCTTCCTGACTGGAATCCCGAAATCGTAGCGCCGCCCGGGGAAGAAGACAGCGATCAGCTGGCCCTGTTCTGAGCACCTCGGTTTAGTTAACCCCGCTTAAAAAAGGAGTTAACCTTACCTACGTTTTTCTGTTCACCCTTGCAGTGGTCGATTTCACCCAAAGTCCACTCCGAATCATGATCTGCAGTGCTATACTATTCTCTATTGTCACCCTCCCACTTTCTGTCAAGACAGCGAATCAGGAAATCAGTAATGGAGATTCTGGACTTTCTGCAGCTAGCCCTCCTACTGTGCTTGCTCGTTGGCGTCGTGTTTCTGCTCAACTGCATCCGCACAATACGTCGCTTGCACCACTAACGTGATCACGATCAACCAATCACAAGAAAAGAAATAGCTACACAGCCTGAGTCAATCCCCGACCCTGCAGAACTGCCGCCAACAGGAACCCATAGCCTCTCCTCCCGCGCCTTCTGCCCTATATGGGCGGTCGCGGTCGGGCCTTCGTCTCTCTCTCTCTTGTGCAGGGGGATACACCACGCGCCGCACCAGTCTCCAGCTCCTAACCCCTATCGGCCGCAGTTCGGCCCCACCGCGAACCCCTCCGAATATTTTCGATCGGTCGCCAGCGATCCTGAAATTCTCCAAGAATCCTGCAATTCCTGCTTCAGACAGCAAGCGCCCATTCACATCTCCCCACACCCGCCGAACGCCTGTCAAACAAGAACAAATCGGTTTCGAAAACACCTGGCAGAGAGCGATGCCTGCATTTGGTCAAAACCGCCGGTTTAGTGCAACATTGTGCTGCAAATGGATGTCGCCCCGCCTGTTTCGCTCACTGCTGCGCCGAACTGAGGTCCTCCTATGGGTCACGACCATAGCCACCAACACGAACGCAGCCATGAGAATGGCCGTGATCATATCCATGAACACGACCATGACCACGGCCATGGCGCGCATCTACATCACCATCATCACGGCGATTCGGCCAACCTGCGCACAGCATTCTTCCTGAATCTGTGCTTCACAGTTGTAGAAATCATAGGCGCTTACTTCACCAATAGCGTCGCCATCCTATCCGATGCGTTACACGACCTCGGCGACTCGATCGCGCTGGGCATGGCTTGGGGCCTGGAGAAGCAAGCAGCCAAGGAGGCGCCGGCGCGCTACTCCTACGGATATGGCCGTCTTTCTTTGCTCGCTGCCTTTATCAATGCCGCGGTCCTCATCGCGGGCGGGCTCTTCGTCCTGGCCGAAGTCATCCCGCGCCTGCTCAACCCGGAAGCCACCAACGCAACAGGTATGATTCTGCTGGCCTTGGGCGGCATTGCCGTCAATGGCGTTGCGGTATGGCGTCTGCGGGGCGGTGGCAGCATGAACGCGAAAGTCGCTATGTGGCATCTGCTTGAAGACGTTCTCGGTTGGGTCGCTGTCCTTATAGTTGGGATCACATTGCTCTTTATCGATCTGTACATTCTGGACTCTATTCTGTCACTCCTCATCACACTCTACATTCTCTATAATGTGCTTGGGCATCTGAAAAAGACGGCAGAACTGTTCTTGCAAGCAGCGCCTGAAGGAGTCGACCTGTCGCACCTGACGCAGCGTCTCCGCAGCATCACCGCCGTAGAAGATTGTCACCACACCCATCTCTGGTCGCTGGACGGCAACCATCACGTGCTGTCTACCCATCTCGTTGTAGATCAAGCAACCAATCAAAACGAAATACGTGACATTAAACAGCGGGCGCGTGAAGAGTTGGGCGGGCTGCAACTTTCCCACATCACCATCGAAATCGAATATCCGGGCGACTGCAGCATGGCGGAAACTCAGCTATGACAGACTGCCCGGCCCAGCATGCCAAGCCTCGCCCCACTGCCCGTTCCGCCCTCCTGCGCCGATGCTATACAACCCAATGAACGTCGGTCCGACGCCAGCAGAACCTCTTGGCGAATCGCACAACGGGGCAGAACACTATCATCCTCTGCATTCTGATAGTCAATCAGCCGACCGCAACCGGAACCACCTCTGAAAGGATACACAAGCATGTTTGTCGAAAAAGTGCAGAGCGCCTTAAATCAACAGATTAACATGGAGCTACAGGCGCACTACACCTACCTGGCTGCCGCCGACTACTTTGAGGGACTGGGCCTCAAAGGGTTTTCGCAATGGATCTTCAATCATGCGGAAGAAGAAATGGCCCACGCGATGAAGATCTACCAGTTTATCCACAGCCGCCGGGGCCGTGTCGAACTTTTCCCCGTCCCCGCTCCGGAAGGGGGCTTCGGGTCTCCACAGGAGGTAATGGAAGGCGCACTCAAGCAAGAGCAGAAGGTGACGGCGTCGATAGACCGCATCGTACAACTTGCCCGCCTGGAAGGCGACTATGCCACCGACAGTTTTCTGCAGTGGTTTGTAGACGAACAGGTGGAAGAAGAGGAATTGGTGGATGACCTGGTCCAGAAGCTCCGCCTAATAGGGGACTTCAAACCGGGGTTGTATCTGCTTGACCGCGAGCTGGCAGGTGTCGGCATGTTGGAGGATTCCGAGGCAACAGGCTGATTCGCGCGTGAGGGCCTGCCGGCTCACTTCCAACTATGTAGCCGCCAAACACAGGAGCGAAAAAGCCGGCGTGCTGGATCTTCCCTTGCAAAGTTTCCCCACCATCAAAAACGAGCGCCGATGTAGCAATATGTCTCCCACCAATCTGTGAGTTACCCATTCTTCGTTTTCGCCCCCTGGAAACGCCGGCGTCCCACCTGATTCCGGGACCAATGATTGGATTCTGTCACAAGCTTGCCATGACTCTTGATTGAACCTTTGCGACTATTAAGGCTTGACAGCCTCGCCAGTCACGTGTATGATAGGCACAGATGCACTCTCCCTGGGCGCAACCCGGCGCCTGTTTCCAGTGGAGATCACACAGTCATCAAAGAATCGGCAGAACCGACATCGCAACTTAGAGAGCCCGCAGGCTCGGTAGTTCAGAGGCCCAAGCGGGGAGGAGCCCCTTTTTTGCGACTTGTACAGGAATTGTTCTTGTGAGAAGATAGTGTCGCAATCAGAAAATCCTGGATCAGAGTGCGGAGACATCAATTTTTGCCCCCTCCGTTCCGCTTTTTTCAGATTTGCGCTCGATCTGTTCTTATGAGACGATATAGCTCATGGTCATCATTTAATTGTTTCTCAATCAATTTATGATGAGATCAAGACTAACGTTCCCTTAAACCCAATTCTCTCAAGGAGCAACAGAATCATGAACAAACGAACCCCATTCATTACGCTTGTTGTACTGTCTCTGCTGCTGGTAGTTCTTAGTGCGTGCGCCGCGGCGTCCGCTCCCCCCGACCGAGACGTTGAGATCTCCCACGAAGCGGCCCTGTCGGCGCAGGATGCCCTGATGGGCGGAATTGTGATGGGCGAGGTTATGCTGAGTGAATCTGAGTTCAGCAGCTATGTGACCAAGGCTCTCGAAGCCAACAGCGGTCCCAACCAGCCGGTCGATTCCGTTATGGTCTGGATTGAGCCCGATGCCATGCACTTCCGCGTCACCCTGAAGGACGGCGTCAGCATGATGGGCAATACACTCGACCTCGTCGGTAACCTGATGGTGAGCGACGGCCATCTGATGGTTGATCTCCAGTCGGCCAGTGCCGGCGGTATGTCCGTGGGTGGAGCTCTGCTTTCTCCGGTCAATGCACAGATCAACGCTGTCTTGGCCCAGAATATCATGCTCCCCGCCAGCGTCAGTGTTGCACAGGACTCCGGCTCGATTTCGATCAGCATGAACTAAGTCCAGCAGAGGGTTCGCAACCGTCGGCGCTACCAGCCTCACTCCCATTTGTGAGCGGATGCCGTCGGCTTGCGCCCAACCCTCCTGGTGCGTGGGCTGCCTTGTTCCAGGTTACGACTGCCGTCAACATTTCTGTGACGCCATGTGGTTTAAGGCTCCTTAACTAGGCTACCGCCCTGGAATCATCGAAGCCCGCAATCGTTGATCACAAATAGAAACTGTCTGATGGTCGGACTCGCGATTCCCGTTAGTCTGCTCATCAGACAGTTTTTTGTTACTTGAGGCTGGGAATAACTGATTTCCCGGCTCTACCACTCACCCAGATACGGAATGCAATTACCTTCCCCAAATCTTCCCCCAAACCGGTCCGCCCCTTCGCTCACCCGCCAGTCCTTTCTGACACCTGGTTCTCTCCACAAATTGGGATCCGTTTTCCATTGGTTGGACAAAAAACATAGGCAGACCGTAGTCCCAGCGTAGGCTGAAAACGCCTTCCTACACTTGCCAAAAGATGGTGCATAGTTGATACTTTTCTTTATTGTCTGTAAGAATTTCAGACAATATGCGACTGCTGAGAACAGAATAAGAGCGCGCGGCGCGACGAGCGAAACAATGGAATGAATGGAATGAAAAGATCTTCCCGAACCTCATTGGCTAGGCGGTTGGTACTAACTATATTCATCGTCTGGCTGATGGCGCTGGCTTTTGTCGGTGGCAATATCTCTGGCTACTCAATCCGTTCGGCCCAGGCGGCCGAGGTGCGCCCCACCGAATTCGCCGTCTTTTGGGAAGCGTGGGACTATGTCGTAACCTACTTTGTCGACCGCGAGCGCGTCGACTTCACCGCTATGACATATGGCGCTATCGAAGGGATGCTTGCCTCTTTGGGAGACGAAGGACACACGACTTTTCTCCCCCCTGATGCCCTAAAGTTGCACCACACCAGCCTGGAAGGCTCATTCGAGGGCATCGGCGCCTATGTCTCCATGGAAGAAGGCAATGTCCTTATTGTAGCCCCAATCAACGGATCCCCTGCCGAACAGGCGGGAATTCTCGCCGGCGACATTATCCTGGAAGTGGACGGCGAATCGGTCGAAGGGAAATCGTTGGATCAGGTTATCTTCCTCGTTCGCGGCCCCGCAGAGTCCCAGGTCGTCCTGACTGTGCGCCGCCCCGAAGTCCAGGATCCGGTCACAGTCTCGATCACTCGCGACCGCATCGAGGTGCCGAGCGTTAGCTGGAGCCCCATCCCGAACAGCGACATCTCCTACGTTTCAATATCGCAGTTTACCGCCGGCGTAGACCGGGAATTGGAAGCCGCTCTGCGCGAAATCTCCGAAGTTAGAGCCAACAAGGGCATAATACTGGACTTGCGCAACAACCCAGGAGGGTTTTTGCAGCAGGCTATTCAGACCAATAGTCAATTCCTGCCCAAAGGTGACCTCATCCTTATCGAGTCCGACGCTAACCAGAATCAGACTGTACACCGCTCTCGTGGTCTGGGTTATGCCAGAGAAATGCCACTAATCGTTCTGATCAACAAAGGCACTGCCAGTGCAGGCGAAATCACTGCCGGCGCCCTCAAAGAAAATGACCGCGCCTTTCTGATCGGTGAAACAACCTTCGGTACAGGCACGGTCCTCAATCAGTTTGGGCTCAGCGACGGCTCTGCCATTCTCCTCGGCGTGACCAACTGGCTTACGCCCAGTGGCAATCTTATCAAAGGCCAGGGCGTCACCCCCGATTTGGAAGTCAAACAACCGGCCAGCTCCAAGCATGTGAATGCCGATGTGCTCAGAAATCTGACTGAAGATCAGTTCGAAACGATCGAGGATACCCAGTTCCTGAAAGCGCTTGAACAATTGGGCGTCGAACTGCTCGCAACGCCGCTCCTGAATTCAGCGCCGCATGATTTCGTGACCTCCGAGTAGCAACAGGGAGTTAGAGAGGACCGCGGAGGGTAGGCGCCTTCTGCCTGCCCCCTGATTTCCGGACTCAGGGCCGGTATAGCCCCTGTTCGCGTATGTATCGTTCGACCGCGCGGGGGACCTGATAGCGAATCGGTTGCTCCGTTCGTACCCTTTCCCGTAGAGCGCTGCTTGCAATCTCCAGTTCAGGCATATCCAGAACATCGACTCTCTTGCGCACGCCGGGAAGAACTGCTTCCAAGGTTGCCCAGTCAATCTCCACATCGTGGCGTCGCAGTGCAACCAGTCGGCAGTTTCGCACCAGCCATTCCGGCTCATGCCAAGTGGGCAGGTCGCGTAAACTGTCCAGCCCCATCAGAAAAAAAATTTGCGCGTTTGCGTCCATCTCTTTGCGAAGCAGCCGAAGCATATCCGACGTGTAGTGCGGCCCCGGGCGCTCCGCGTCAATAAGACTGATGCCGAGTTCGTCGTCGTCGGCAACCGCTAGTCGGCACATCGCCAACCGGTGATGCAATGGGGAAACCGGGCTATCAGGTTTATGCGGAGGATCACCGGCCGGCGCCAGTACAACCTGATCCAACTGCAACTGATGCCGGGCTTCCACTGCCAGAATCAGATGCCCTATATGAATCGGATCGAAAGTGCCTCCAAATAGACCGATGCGCATGCCGCTCAATCTGTTTTCTGAACCCATCCTTCTACTACCCGGTGACCTGTTGCCTTTATCCCGCGCTTTCTTTTACCAGTGCTGCCGGCCTCCATCCTGCGACCGGCCCAATCACTGGCAACCGCACACCGGCAACTGACGTTCTCACTCCCCCAGTGCGTTTTCGAATCCCCACACCAGTTCGACCGCGCCAATCTGCACGGTATCTCCGTCCTCGACGCCAAGTTCGCGCAGTGATTTGGAGATCCCCATCGCCGACAGGATCCGCTGAAACCGCAATCCTGACTCGTAGTAGTCCCAGTTCGTCATCTGCGCCACCCGCTCGATCGCCACCCCCTCTACCTGCCACAGATTATCATCAAGGCGGGTAATCTGGAATGACCGTTCATCTTCGGCGGGCGAGAGCGTCGGCAACTCTTCGACTTCCTCCGTCGCAACGGGCGCCGGCAGACCGTCCAGGAGCGATTTTACGTCGTACAGAAGTTGCTGCACGTTTTCTCCGGTCACCGCGCTTATGGCAAGAATTCTGTTACTAGCACTTGCCAACTCCTCTTGTAGGCGCGGCACCATGGCCCGTGCCTGCGGCAGATCGATCTTGTTGAGGACGACCAACTGTGGGCGTGTCGCCAGATTCGGATTAAAAAGCCTCATCTCCTGGTTAATGACTTCAAAATCGCCGGCTGGATCGGGACTCGCACCGTCAAGAAGATGTACCAATACGCGGCTGCGTTCGACATGACGCAGAAACTCCAATCCAAGGCCGACGCCATCGTGCGCGCCCTCCAACAGACCGGGAATGTCGGCAAACACGATCTGCACGTGGTTCACATCCGCCACGCCCAAATTGGGAGCAACCGTAGTGAAAGCATAGTCGGCAATTTTCGGAGTGGCTTTGCTGATAACGCTTAGCAGCGTCGATTTGCCAGCATTGGGAACGCCGACAATCCCTGCATCGGCTACGATCTTCAGTTCCAACTCCAGCCACCGCTCCTCGCCCACTTCGCCATTCTCGGATAGTCGCGGCGCTCGGTTGCGCCCGCTCTTGAATGCAGCGTTTCCTCGACCTCCACGGCCTCCACTTGCGACCAGGGCTTGCTGCCCGTCGCGTACCAGGTCAGCGAGGACTGTTTCAGTCTCACCGATGCGCGCGATTGTCCCCACTGGCACCGGGATCAGCAGGTCTTCACCGGTTGCGCCTGCTTTCTTGGTGCCGCCGCCGTGTCCTCCGCGCTCAGCCCGAAAATGTACCTTTCGCCGAAAATGTTGCAATGTATTCATGCTCTGGTCGGCGATGAGATAGACATTCCCGCCCCCACCGCCGTTGCCGCCCGCGGGCCCTCCCAAGGGCATAAATTTCTCGCGAAGGAAAGCGACAATGCCGTTGCCACCGGCCCCGGCTTCCACATGAATCTTGGCTCGATCAAAAAACATGACTGTAAACGCCTAACGTTAGTGGCTCAATGTACATCGCCAATCTCGCTGCCAACCCTTTGCTCTGGATCATTGACCTCTATTCTAGCGGAGACGATCGCTCTTCAACAAGAAATTGCCTCGGCCTTGTCCGGCGGTATAATGGTACCGCGCGGCGGCAATGGCTGTAGACCTCCCACCCAAATCTTTTGATCAGCCGTCAGCCTAAACAGGTAATGGCTTCCATAGGGCGCCTGGTTGGACACTAGCGATGACGAACGCGCAGATAAACATTCAAATCGACGAACCATTTCAGGCATGCGTGGAACAAGCCTGGCTGGTGGCCGCAGTTCAGGCGACTCTGCGCGCCTGTGGACGGGCCGATGACTTGCTGTCGATTCTGGTGGTGGACGACGACGAAGTGCAGCGCTACAACCGCATCTACCGCCAGGAAGATGCCCCCACGGATGTTCTGAGTTTCGCAATCAACGAGGGTTCGCCCCTCTCCCCCGAAATGCCTGACACCCTGGCCGCGGAACTGGATGCCGAATTAGGTGATCTGCTGCTTGCTTTCCCCTATGCCTCGCGCCAAGCCCGACAATTCGGCCACTCGCTCTCCGCGGAGCTTCAACTCCTGGTCGTTCATGGCACACTGCACCTGCTCGGCTATGATCATGACACCGACGCACGGCAGGCAGCAATGTGGAGCAAACAGAACGAAATCCTCTCCACATTGACCGCCGAAGACCTTGCGCCTCGGCTAGCGACGCCGGACTGGTAGATGAATCCGCCCCCCCGCGCCCGGACCTTCTGGCAGAGTCTCGCCTTCGCTTTCGCTGGAGTGCGCCATGCCCTTCACAGCCAACGCAATCTCCGCATTCACTTTGGCTTCGCCGCCTTAGCTGTCATTCTAGGGTTTGCCTTACGCATCAGCCGCGCCGAGTGGGCCGTTGTCGTCGCTCTGATCGCGCTTGTCATCGGCCTGGAGCTTCTCAACACTTCCATCGAAGCACTCGTGGATCTGGCCTCACCCTCATTTCATCCTCTCGCTAAAACAGCAAAGGACACTGCAGCCGGCGCCATTCTGCTGGTGGCGCTGGGCAGCGCCGCGGCTGGTCTGATTATATTTCTGCCGCGCCTGTGGCGGCTTTTCTTCTGAATCCAGCGCATATCTGTCTGGGCGGGAGCGTACTCAACAAAATCTTACTCACTTCGCTCCCTTCGACGCTCCGGAAGCCTCAGGACCGCCGGCACGCCAACAAAAGCGATTAGCCCACTGATCAGAAACGCGGTCGAAAGTCCGAATCTGTCTGCCGTGAACCCCAGCAGCCACAAAGCGGGCGACCGGATGACGAAATTGGCCATCAGAAAGAGGCCGTTTGCCAGTGCCCGGTTATGTTGAAAACTGTCCTGCACAACCGCCAACAACACAGCAGATGGCGAAAGCATCGTAAATCCAAGAGGCAACAGAAATGCAAATAGCATCCAGCCTGAACTGTTCAGAAATCCCAGGAATAGGACGGGCGACACAAGAAATAGAACAATCAGGATCCGTTTCCGCCCCAACCAGTCGCTAGCTGTGCCCATTGTCAGAGCGCCTAACACACCCGCCCCTTCCAACAGCGTTAACGAAAGCCCCGCCATCTCGAACTCATAACCCTTCACATCCTGCATGAAAATCGGCAAATAGGTCGTCATCGAAATCGACATAAAGACACGGGCTGCCATGATCCAAAGCAGGGGAGGGTAAACTCTCCGGGCAGCCGGTAGCAAACGCTGAAGGGAAAGAACCCTGCCCTGTGCAGGCCTGGCCGAGACCCCGCGCAGTCGCCAGTAAAGGAAAATTGAGGCCAACCAGCCAAACACGGCCACCCGCCATATTCCCTCAACCCCAAACCAGCTGACGGCTGCGATCACCACCAAGGGCCCTACCGTCCGCCCCAGCTCTCCACCCGCCATGAAAAAGCTCATGCCCCTACCCACTCGGTTGCCCGATATGCGCCCGATCATCGCCGGCGCCGGCGCATGAAAGACAGCCGAGCTCAGACCCACGACAAACAGCAACAGGGCCAGCAGTACGTAGCTGTCCGCCAGGCCCAGTGCGCTACAAACGCTGGCAGTCGCCGCCGGAGCCAGAATGATGAAATATCGTAAACTAATCCTGTCGGCTGCATGGCCAATGAACGGTTGCAGAAGACTGGGAATCTGCATGAAGACCGCAAGGGCTCCGATCGCCGCATAGTCGGCCGCCAGCTTTTCTCGAATCAAAGGAAGTAGAGGCGGCACAAACGCGCTGAAACTGTCGTGGACGAAATGGCCCGTCACGATAGTCAACACCTCTCGGGTCTGGAACGTCTTGCTTTCCGACGGTTCGTCCTGAACTGTTGCTGAATCTGCGCGATGACCTGCTGTAGCTGACATGGAGAACGCTGTTCCTGTCTGGACTCGCCCCTTTCCAGTTCTTGGGCAAGTGGACTGTTGTCAATGGGCAACTCAAGAGGGTATCCGCTGATTGTAACATCAGTTCGGAAGATGACAAGCGCAGGAAATACGGCAACATCCAGGGTCCCTCAACTGTTCCGAAAACGTTCCTAATGCAGATTTCACAATTGACCGTTCTGCAAACGAGTTCCCCCAATAAATTTTATGCACTTGACACGCAAATGTCCATAAACTATAGTATTTTTGCTTTCTCCTATCCGGAATCCACCTGCGTGTCATTCGATGTTCGTCCGAATCAACCTCCATCGATAGTCAAACTAAGGAGATCTTCATGTTCAAGCGCAGCGTAAGCCGTCGTGACTTCCTGACCTTATCCGGTGCAACCGCCGCCGGCGCAGTCCTGGCAGCCTGTGGGACGGCGCCTGCACCTGGAGCCGCGTCCGCCGAGGATGAAATGCCCGCCGCCGAAGGCTACACAGTCGTATATACTTATCCGCACCCAGACACCAACATGCTCGGCGGAAACCAGCGACTGATCCTCGAACGCTACGACTCCGTGGTTCCGGGAACGGACGTCCAGGTAGAGCTCAAGACCGGCTACGAGATGTCCCGTGTACAGGCGGACCTCGCCGCCGGCACAGCGCCCGACCTGTTCTGGGCCGGTTACACCTCTGTCATCCAGGCCATCGATGAGGGGCTGATCGTCAATCAGCAGGACTACATGGAGGCCGGAGGTGTAGACTTCGACGACTTTGTCGATGGCATCGAAGCCATTTACGCCCCACCAACCGTGGGCGGCTACTTTTGGGGCATGCCCTACGAACAGGTTGTTGTCCTCTTTGCCTACAACGTCGCAGCCCTGGAAGAATCCGGCATGGAGCCACCGCCTAAGGACTGGACCTGGGATGAACTCATCGAATGGGGTGTCGCAGTTACCCGCGACGTCAACGGCAATCGCCCCGATGAAGATGGCTTTGACTCCAACGAAGTTGATATCTGGGGTGTCGCCTTCTGGCAGCACTTCGCCATCCAGGAATACCTGCCCTGGACCGCCGGCCAGCTCTACGTTGACGAAACTGGCACACAAGCTACTATCAACAACGACGGTGTCCGCGATTCCCTCCAGTACCTACGCGATGCCTATGCCAGCGGATCCGCCACCGAAAAGCCGCCCGAAAAAGGCCTCGCTTCCGGCAAAGTCGTATTCCAGGAAGTCGGTAACTGGGGTCTGCTCGACTTCGAAAAGCAGATCGGAGAAGGTGGGCTCGGCGCCCTTTACACACCCAGCCATCCCGTGCATCAAATTACCGCAACCCCTTGGTACGACAAAGAGCTGTGGATGCCCGTCCAGGATGACAAGAATCGTGAAGCTGCCGCCTACGAGTTCTCCGAGTGGTGGGCGCTCGGGGATCCCTATCTGGAATTCTGCCTAGAGACCGGCTACTTCCCCTTCACCAAGAGTCACTTCGCCGACCAGCGATGGCTCGATGCTATAGAAGGCAAGGAGTTCATGCAGGTCGCCGGCGAGATGCCCGCCTACGCCACCAACACACGCTTCTGGGCCTTGTTCAAAGGCGCGCAGGAGGCCCAGCAATCCATGTACGAGTTGTGGGACCTCGCCGTGCATACCGATGATGATCTAGGCGACCTGATGGCGGCCGCCGAATCCGAAGTTCAGCGCATCATCGACAAATACAACTAGGTAGGCTCTGCAAACAGGATAAGAATTTGGGGTCGGGGGCATCTCGCTCCCGTCACCCCAGTCTCGCTGGCCTCGCCTATGGCCGCGTCAAATTCACAGTTCCAATCGATCACGCCATCGCTCACTGTAGTTCGGCAGTCCGGACCCTTTGCAGTTCTTCCTGCGGACTTGCGTCCCGGCAGTCCTTCAAGCGTTTCCTGGGAAATGCCAGGCAGTCCTCGTAAGCATGAGCCCAACCGGAGCACACAGGACCACCACGGCCAAAACTCGGCTGAACCGGGCTTCGGTTGAGCGACGTATAAGCGTTTTCCAAATCACACCGCCGCTGAGGAGAATGAGATGAAAAATCTGAGCAGACGAAATTTTCTGAAAGGTGCAACCGGCGCGGCAGGGATCGGTCTGCTAGCCGCCTGCGCTCCTGTTGCCGCGCCCGCCGGCTCCGGCGACATGGGGTCGGACGCGCCCGACGAGATGGTTGCCGAGCTTGAAATGTGGACCGAGATGGCTACCGTCCCCTGGTTGGGCGCGATGGACGAAATCGTCGAAAGCTTCAACAGCGCCAACCCCGGCATCCACGTCACCCACAGCGGCTTCTCCGGCTTGGCCTACGAACAGGCCACCAAGACTGCCTTTGCCGGTGGCGCCGTACCCGATTTCCTTCAGACCGACGCCGGACCCGGCGCGCTTTCCGCTTTTATCGAGGCCGGCCAGCTCTTGGACCTCACCGACGTCGTCGAGGAAAGCAAGGGAGCCATCTACCCCGACGCCCTCGACTCGGTCCTCTACAATGGCCGCTACTGGGGCGCGCCCTGGGCCATGACCGTCGCCAACCTCATGTACTACAATGCCGACATCCTCGCTGAACACGGCGTCGATCCCGCTACCCTGACCACCTGGAGCGCCTTCACCGACGCTTGCCAAACGTTTCAGGATGCCGGTGTCACACCCGTCCTGATTGGCGCCAAGAACGCATGGCCCGGCGGCCACTGGGCACAGCACCTCTACATCAGAACCTTTGGCGTCAAGGGCTCGGTTGACCTCTTCCTCCGCGGCCTTGATGTTAACCACGAGTCCCCCCTGCGTTTCACCGATCCGGCCGGCGTAAGAGTCTGGGAACTGATCAAAGAGCTCCTGGACAACGACTACTACTCCAGGGGCGTGCTCTCCGACGACTATCCCGCCGCCTTTGGCAAGCTCTTCCGTGGGGACGGCGCCTTCTTCCAGACCGGCGGCTGGTTGCTGGGCGAATGGTTTGCCCAGGAAAATCCCCAGATCGACCTTCAGTTCATGCTCATGCCCGCCATCGACGATATCGCTGAGAGCAACGCCGACGAAGTTTCTTTCAACGCCCGCACGCTGATCGTGCCCAAGGATTCGGCGCATCCTGAAGAGGCCCAGGTCTTCGTCAAGTGGTACCTGCAATCCGAGGATCCGCACAGGATCTGGTACAAACATCTGCCCGGCGAGGCGCCTCCAATGCCGCTAACGTCGCCGATGGAAAATCTGAGGCCGGAGTCATCCCGGCTCATCGACTTGCTGGACAACGCACCGGCCCTGACAATCATGATCGAGCGGGCAATGGATTACAATATTGGCCAGGAGCTCCTATGGCACGGCTCCAGCGGCGTGTTGAGCGGCGCGTTGACCCCTGTAGAGGCCGCCGAACGCGCCGAAAATCTCGTGCTCGAATGGCGCGAAGCGCGCATGTAGCGCTCGCCCTAGGAGTGCAGCTCTCAACTCTTCCCGCGAAGGAGTAGGAATGCGGCGCTTTCCACTGACCGGCGGGTCAGAACAGGGCCCGCGAACGGGTCGCTATGATGGACGCTTCGCGCTGATCCTCATAGCGCCCGCCTTCTTCTTCTACACCGTCTTCCTCATCCTGCCGCTCTTTGGCACGGTGGTAATAGGCTTTACCGACTGGACAGGCATCAGCTTTTCCACGCTCAGATTCACCGGTCTTGAAAACTTCATTCAGATGGCCGGTGACGAGTTCTTCTGGGGCGCGTTCCGCAACAGTTTTCTCTTCGTTGCCTGTTGCCTCCTTTTCCAGGTCGGCGTCGCCCTTTTCTTCGCCATCATTTTGGAGTCCGGCCCCAGGTTTGCCAAGTGGTTCCGCAGCATCTTCTTCGTTCCCTTCGTGATCTCGCTCGTCGTTATCGGGATTCTCTTCAACTTTCTGCTCGACCCTACCATCGGAATTGTCGACATCCTGCTGCGTGCAGTCGGCCTCGACGGGCCCAAATTCGGCTGGCTCGGCACCACTACGCTCAACGTCTTTGTCGTGATCGCAGTCCATATCTGGCGCAACTTCGGCTTCACCATGTTCCTGCTCATCGCCGGCCTGCAGGCCATCCCGCGCGAACTGCAGGAGAGCGCCCGCCTCGACGGCGCGACGGCGTGGCAGCTGACCACACGAATTACAGTTCCCCTTCTGCGCGAAGTGCTCGTCGTTGCCTCCGTAATCACCTCGATCGACGCCATGCGCGTCTTTGATCTCGTTTACACACTGACCGGGGGCGGGCCCTTCCATAGCTCCGAGACGGTCGTCACCTACATCTACCAACTTGGCCTTGGCGGCGCCCGTACGCAGCATGGATACGCTACCGCCATCGCGCTCGTGCTCGTCCTGGTGATTATCGGCATGTCCATCATTCAGTTCACCCTTGCCCGCGCCGGCAGGGGAGCCGTTTCTACCTGAGGATTCCGTAATGGTCTTTCGCGAACTTAGTCTGCCGGTCAGACTCCTTTTCTACCTGTTCTTAGTCGTCGCCGCTATCAGCATCCTCTATCCCTTGACGTGGATGTCATACACCTCACTCAAGACCAACGAGGAGGTCATGCTCTCCCCCTTCGGCCTGCCGACCCGCATCTCTTTCGAAAACATCGCCGAAGCCTGGCAGACCGGGAATTTCACCCGCCTCTATGCCAACAGTATTCTGATCGCAGTCGTTTCAGTTATCGGCGTCATCAGCTTGTCAACCACCGCCGCATACGGACTGGCCCGCTATCATTTCCGCGCCAATCGAGCGCTCTTTCTTTACTTCCTCGTCGGCATGGCCGTGCCCACACAGGCACTCATGGTCCCCGGCTTCAAATTGATGGCCATCCTGGATTCCTGGGCCGCTGCTCTGCACCTGCCCATTACTTTTCTAAATAGCCCGCTTGCCGTCATCCTGACCTACATGAGCTGGTCCTCCCTGGCCATCATTTTCATCCGTGCCTACTTCATGTCGATTCCCTCCGAACTGGAGGACGCCGCCCGTGTGGACGGTGCCAGGGAGTTCCAGATCCTGCGCCTTGTCATGATCCCACTGGCCATGCCGGCGATTGCGACCATGACTATCTTCTACTTCGTCTTTTTCTGGAACGACTTTCTCTGGCCCCTTATCTACCTGCACAAGCATACGCTGCGTACGATTCCGTTGGGAATTATGCACTTTGAAGGTAAGTATGTGAGCCTGTGGAGCCTGCAAGTGGCCGCCCTTTCGCTGGCGGCCTGGCCGCCAATGTTCATGTACATCCTCTTTCACCGGCGCATCCAGCGCGGCCTTACCGAGGGCGCCCTGAAGTTCTAATCGCTCCCAGCGGACCTCTCCTGGCCGCTATGTCGGGCGGCGAGAAAGAGTCGCTCCCCACACCAATCTGAGTAGCGCGGCGAAAGCAGCCGGCGCCTTGCAAAGGAAAGTGGACTGAATCGATGGCTAACCTATCCGAAGTGAACACCTCGCTTCCGCAGATGCGCCCCAGCCGGTTTCGCCTGCCGCGCGGGGAGGCATGGAGGGAGAATCTCTACGGTTATTTTTTCATCTCACCCTGGATTCTGGGGTTCATCCTCTTCTTGGCAGGCCCTCTCCTGGTTTCGCTTGGATTGATGTTTACTGAGTATGCCGGCTTCAAGAAAATCACCTATGTAGGTCTGGCAAACTTCGAGGAACTGATAAAATTCGACATCCGCTTCATCGGCTCGTTGCGCGTCAGCGCAGTATTTGCCTTCTGGACCGTCTCACTGGCAATAATCATCTCGCTGGCCATGGCGCTTCTTCTCAACCAGCGTTTCAAGGGCCATACCTTCTTCCGCGGCCTCTTCTACCTGCCGGCCGCGGTCAGCGGTGTCGCCATGACCTTCGTCTGGGCCGCGATGTTCGAAAAAGACTACGGGATGTTCAACCAGATTCTGCGCATCTTTGACTTCGATCGCGTCGACTGGCTGACATCCATAGAGTGGGCCCTTCCCTCCTATATCATCATGCGTTTATACGGCGTCGGGCACTACATGGTGATCATGCTCGCCGGCCTGCAGAGCATACCAGACGATCTTCACGAGGCTGCCAAGGTCGATGGCGCCAGCGGCCTTGCTCTCTTCCGCCATATCACCTTGCCGCTTCTTTCGCCGACCATCTTCTTCTTGATGATCGTCGGCATGATCGGCTCGCTGCAGGTATTCACTGAGGGCTTCATGTTGACCGAGGGGGGGCCGGCGCGTTCCACACTTTTCTATGTACTCTATCTCTATATCGTCGCCTTTACCGAGAGGCGGTTTGGTTACGCCAGTGTGCTGGCCTGGCTTCTCTTCCTGATAATTATGGGCCTGACCTTACTTCAATTCTGGCTGGCCCGGCGCTGGGTCCACTACGAGTCGCAGGAGGCATAAATGGCAACGGAAATCAGACAAGTAAGCACTCCCTGGATGTACAGCCGCGTGCTGCGACTGGCCCTGAACTATCTGATCGCCCTCGCGATTGGCATCATAATGATCTTCCCGCTGCTTTGGATGTTCTCGGGCGCCCTGAAGACAAAGGAAATGCTGCTCGAAGAAACCGTCATTAATCTGCTTCCGCCGCAGCCATGGCAGTGGCAAAACTTCCTCGAAGCGTGGACTGCCTTGGCCTTTACACGCTTCCTCTTTAACACACTCGTCATCACCGTGGCCTCTATGTTCGGAGGGCTGCTTTCCGCCTCCATGGTGGCATATGGCTTTGCCCGCCTTCGCTTCGTCGGTAGGAATTTCCTGTTCTTCATTGTACTGGGCACAATGATGGTACCGATGCAGGTCACGGCAATTCCAACTTTCCTGCTCTTTCACCGGCTGGGCTGGCTCAACACCTACCTACCGCTTATCGTTCCTATGTGGATGGGCGGCGGCGCTTTCTACATCTTTCTGCTGCGCCAGTACATTATGACTATCCCCACCGAACTGGATGATGCTGCCAAGATCGATGGTTGTTCGCCGATCGGCATCTACCGCCATGTGATTCTGCCCAATATCGGCCCGGCGCTGGCCGCGGCCTCGATCTTCCTCTTCCTCCATTCCTGGAACGACCTCTGGGGGCCGCTCATTTACCTGACCGACGACAACACCTGGACCCTTGCACGCGGCATGTTGACCTTCAAACGGACGCTGGCCGAATTCCGCCACGGCGGCGGCCTGCGGCAATACCAGATTCACTGGTTCCTGTCCCTCGGTACCATGACCATGTTGCCAGTGCTGCTCATCTATCTTGTGCTTCAGCGCCACTTCGTAAGCGGCGTTGTAACCTCCGGCTTAAAGGGGTAAACTGTTCCCAGTAACGTGAATTGATATCGGGCAAACTGCCCGCAAATAGCGAAGCGAGAGCGCATTCAACGACCATGCCACGAGTCTCGCTCCTGGCCGCCACAGTATTGCTCCTGTTTGTTACTTCCTGCGGCGGTCCCGCAGACGGTGACGCCCTGCTGCCGGATACCGATATCTCCAGCGCCGAAGAGCTAGATCCAGTCGCGGACACGCCCTCCGAAACCGCCGCTCCCGCGCAAGCCGCCGAAGATGCCACCGCTACGGACCAGCCTACCGTTACGCCTTTACCGACGCCCACAGAGACAGCGGTTCCACTGCCGACATCGACGTCCACCGAGACAGCGATTCCGACGCCAACGTCAACACCTACCGAAGCCGTAACGATCACCGCTGAACCGCCCCGGCCGACAGCCACGCCGACAGCAAGCGTCACAGAATCGCCTCCGCAGCCGACGCTGACACCGACGCTGACGGCAACTGCCACGTTCACGCATACGCCGGTTCCGGCAGCCGTTTTTGTCCGTAGCCATACCAGTTACGCTTCAGACTCACAACTGGTACTGGTTGGCGAGCTAGTAAATGGCGGGGCCTTTGAAATGTTTGGCGCCCGTGTGTATGCCGAATTCTTTAACAGCAGCGGCGAATGGATCGCCGACGCCGAGGCCTTGGCGGTCTTTGGCAAGCTGGAGCCTGAAAGCAACACGCCGTTTCGCATGATCGCAGACGTCGATCCCGCCACTGTGCAGACCTACGAGTTGAGCGTATCCTCTGATGAATTCAGCATCACCGAGTATCGGGAGTTGGAAGTGTCGGCCGTTACCTTGGTGGAGCGGGAAGGACGCCTTGCGGTCGTGGGCAGACTTCACAACGGGCACGAAACTGCGCTGACGTCGGTAGTGGTAGCCGTTACTTTCTATGACGAGGCCGGAGAAGTTGTGGACGTGGTCGAACATTCCATGTTCGGGGAAACGATAACGCCCGGCGCGGAACTTCCCTTTGAAATACCCTTGCCGGGAGGCGAGAGAGCGTACACGAATCTGCGAGTGCAGGCCCAGGGTCAGCTGAGTCTCTTCTAAACTCGAACGGGGACGCGCCCTCTTAAGCGGCCCGTCTCCTGTCCTGAACACGCAACGCCCCTCCGCGAGCGTAAGAGCAGCGCGGAGGGGCGTCGCAATGCAATATCAGTAGGTCTGCCTTATCCGTCCGCCGGGTCCAGGGCGCCCACCAGTACGCTGACTCGGTTGTCCACCTCCGTGCTTTCCGATATCAGATTCGTCGGATCTACGACAATCTGCAGCGTCCGTACTCCCAGACCATCAGCGGCCTGGAAGGTTGTGCGGACCGTGACTTCCTCACCCGCAGCCAGACGCTCTACCGTCTGCGGCGAACCGAGCGGATTGAGATTGTCGGTCTCATCCAGGACATGGACGCTAAAGCCGCCCACGTCGCTGCTGCCCTCATTGCGCACCGTTGCGGAGACAACTACCAGGTCGCCTCCACCGGCCCGCGCCACGTTTACCACGACTTCCTGGGCGTTCAGAGCGAGGTTGGCTCCCTCCGCGTCGCTTTCAGCGGCGGATGCTGACGCCAAACCGTCCGTTCCCGTCCCTTGTGAATTCCCTTGCGCCGACGAGCTGAAGCGGAGTGTGCGCTCGGCGAAATTGTCGTCCTCGTCGGTCTCACCGATCGCGTCGTTGGGGTCGGCGATCACACGAATGATGCGATTTCCATCCAGGTCGCTCGTATCGAATGTCATCACTGCCAGTTCGCGTGCACCGGGCTGAATTGGCTCCGTTATCGTGAACTCGCCAATTTCGACTGCTTCGTCTTCAGTGGCGTCCTCAAACCTGACCAGCACGTTCTCCGCCACCGTTTGGCCCATATTGCGTACCACGGCCGTAATCGTAACCGGGTCTCCGGGTTCGGGTACGGCCGGGAAGAAGCGAATGTTTGAAGGCAGAATCGACAGATTAGGCGCCTCATCGGAGCCTGGGAAGCGGTACGCACCCTCAGGATCAACTCAACCCTGTTGTTCTCTTCGTCCAGTTCCTCCACCGCATCTTCTGAATCAGCGACTACACGGATCTTGCGTTCCCCTGCTTTGCCTTCGGTATCGTAGGTCACCGAAACGGTCGTACTGTCATTCGCGCCAAGCTGGTCGACCCGCTGCGGACCGCCAATGGGTCTGGGCACGCGTTCAGTCACGTCCATAAAGCGTACTACGAATCCCCTGGCGTTAGCGGTGCCGCGGTTTGTAACTGTCGCCGATATCGTCGTATCACTTCCTTCGACCGGTTCTTCAGGATCGAATTCAACATCGTCTTCGCCCAAGTCTATGTCTGCAAGCTGCGGCGCCGAGATAAAGATCCCTCGCGTCGCCTGGTTGTCCCGCTCATTCGATTCGACAATTACATTGTTGGGGTCGACGACCACCCGAATCTGGCGGCTTCCTATCTCACCGGTGTCCGTATAGGAAACTTCAACCGTACCGCCGCCGCCGGCCGGAACTGCATCCAGCAACTGTTCCGTGCCCACCGGTACCGACCCGCCGCCGGTTACGTCCAGTACCTGCACAATCACATCATGGGCCGTTTCGGTGCCGTTGTTGAGCACGGTGGCCGAGACGGTCACCACATCGTGAAGCTCAGGAGACTGAGGAACAAACTTGATGTTGCCCGACAGCATCGCCAGGTTCGGCGCCATCGCGGCCTGCACCGGCAAAGTAACCACCGTCTGATTGTCTTCTTTACTGCTCTCGCGGATGAAGTTGTTCGGATCGACAACCACACGGATGCGGCGGTCGCCCGGTCTGTCAAGCGTGTCATATATGATGGGAACCGTGGCGCTCGAGCCTGCCTCCAGGTAACCGATGACGTGCGGTTGACCAATCGGCACGACCCCTGCTTCTGTCACGTCGAGGAACTGAACAACCACATCTGCGGCATCCTCGGCGCCGTCATTGAGAACGATCGCTCGGATCAGCACACGGTCGCCTTCGGTCGGGGACGCCGGATTGAAGCCCACATTACGGGGTTGCACGATTAGATTCGGCGCAGCCCGTTCCAACACCGCCACCGACTTGTTGGCCGTGTTATCGCTTTCACTGCTTTCCTCGATAAAGTTGCCGGGATCGGCTGTCACCCGGAGTCGGCGTTGACCCTCCCTATCGGTCGTGTCGTAGACGACGCCCACGGCTGCGCTGCCTCCGGCCGGGATCAACGAGATCGACTGCGCCGCCCCTACCGGAACCGCGGGCCGTTCCGTTGCATCCATGAACTGAACATCAACATCGCGTGCCGGCGCGCTGCCGTGATTCACGACCACCGCCGTGAGAATAATCTTCTGCCCTTCGCGCGGCGATTTCGGTGTTGTCGCAACATTGCTGCTCTTGATCGCCAGATTCGGGAGCGGCTGCGACGCCATCCTCAGCGCAGCGGACGCTCTGTTGTCCGTCTCCTTCGTTTCCGCAATGTAGTTGTTGGGATCGACGATCACCTGAACAGTTGGATCGTCCTTGCCGACCGTATCGAAGACTACCTGGGCAACACCGCTACTGCCGGCCGGTATCCGATCGATTACCTGCGGTTCGCCGATCGGGACACCTTGCCCGCTGCCTTCCACAAACTGCACGATAACTTCACTGGCGTCGCCGCCACCTTCATTCAGCACCGTGGCACTGATCGTTACCTGATCGCCGTCCACCGGTCTGCTGGGATGGAAGCCGACGTTGCCTGATTCAATTACCAGATTGGGAATCACAGGCGGGTTGATAGTAACCGCGGCCTCGGCCTGATTGTCCGTCTCGTCAGACTCGGAGATTAGATTCCTGCGGTCGGCCACAACGCGGATCTTGCGCTCACCGGCCATGCCCCGGCTGTCCAGAACCGATTCCACGATTCCGCTGCTGCCAGCGGGAATCGCGGCAATCAACTGGCCCTGACCGATGGGCACTGCCTCGTCATTTGTCACGTCCAGGAACTGGACATCGACTTCACCAACATCTTCCCCGCCCTGGTTAACAACGACCGCCCGCACACGAATCTTGTCGCCCGAGTTCGGGTGTGTGGGTGTGAAACTGATGTTGGCGGCATGCACCGACAGATTTGGTGATGTTCCGGCACGGATGAGCAAAGTCTTGCTAGCAGTGTTGTCTGTCTCATCGCTCTCAGGAATGATCGACAGGCTGTCCACACTGGCCCTGATGCGCCGTTCACCTGCGCGCCCGGCGGTATTGAAGATCACACTCGCAATCGCGCTGTCGCCGGCGGCAATGGAGGGCAAGGTCTGTATATCGCCAATCGGACTCAGGCGGCCACCGGTTACGTCCGTGAAATGAACTTGCACGTTTTCGGCAGCGGCTGCGCCGTTGTTAACTACCGTCAGCGAGACGATTACGTCTGTACCGGCCGAAGTCGCCGGCGGGTTGAAACCTATGTTGTCGGAGATCGCCACCAGGTTGGGCATCGGCGCAGTGCCAACTTCCAAACTGCGGGTGCCTCTGTTGTCGATCTCGTCCGTTTCACCGATAAAGTTGCCCGGATCGGCTACGACCCGCACCTTGTATGTTCCTGCAGCGTCCGGTATCTTGAACTTCACTGTCACCACACCGCTGCCGCCCACCGCGATCCGCTCCAACTCCTTCGGTTCTCCGATTGGCGTTGGCCGCCCCGCGCTCACATCTTCAAACTGCACGACCACATTCCTTGCAACTACATCGCCATCGTTGCGAACGACTGCCAGGATCGTCACCGTCTCCCCTACACGGGGATTGGCCGGACTGAAACCGATATTCTCGGCCAGTACCACCAGGTTCGGCATCGGCTCAGGTTGGAGGGTGAGCAGGCGTGTAGCCGTATTGTCCTCTTCGTTCGATTCCCGGATTCGATTGTTGGCATCCACCAGCACCTGAATCTTGCGGTTTCCTATTGGTCTGTCGGCCGAGATTGATTCGGTGATGGTCACCGCCGCCGTGCCGCTACTGCCAACTCCGATTTCCGAAATTGTCTGTTCGCTGCCTAAGAGTCGGGCCTCGCCGCTGGAAACGTCGAAGAACTGCACCGATACATGCTCGGCCGGCGCAGAACCGTTGTTGCCGACAACCGCCCGCAATGTCACCTCTTCTCCACTGACTGGCTGATCCGGGAATATGGCTATGTTGTTACTATGGATGAACAGATTCGGCACCGGTGCGCTGCCTACAGTCAGGGAAGCGCTGGCTTCGTTGTCCTCTTCACTGACCTCTCGGATGAAGTTGCCAGGATCAGCAACCACCTGAACTGTTCGAGAGCCTTGCCCACCCGAGGCCTTATATTGCGCGACGGCTACTGCCGAAGTACCAGGTTCTATGACCTCTATAACCTGCTGCTCGCCCACAGGTCTCACGCTGGCGCTGGTCACGTCCACAAACTGCACATTCACGTTTTCTGCGCGCGCGCTTCCCGTGTTCAGGATCGTTGCGTAGATGGTCACCGGTGTGCCTGCAGCCACTTCGGTAGCGCTGAAGCCGATATTTTCGGCCACAACCACCAGGTTCGGGGCAGGTCCGTGCTCGACACTCAGCGTGACCGTGGCGCTATTGTCTCTTTCACTGGATTCGGCAATCAGGTTATGCGGATCTACCTGCACTTGAATCTTCTGGTCGCCGCTGCGGTTGGACGTGTCGAATCGAATCGAGGCCACACCGCTGCTGCCGGGGGCAATCGCTGGAATGACCTGCAGGGCCGCGATTGGCGCGGCAGGGCTTGCGTTGGCGTTCAGGAACTGTACCTGCACATCCTGCACTTCGGAATTGCCCGCATTCAGAATCGTGGCATAGATTGTGACTTCATCACCTTGCACCGGGTTGGACGGGGCGATACCGATATTGCTGGTTGATAGCTCCAGGTTCGGTTCGGCGTCGGCCTGCAGCGTCAAGGTCTTTCTCGCACTATTGTCAGTCTCGTCCAACTCAGTGATGAAGTTGTCCGGATCTGCCGTGACCGTGAAACTCGGATCGCCCGAACTCGAGCCGGAATCATAGGTAACGCTTGCCACCGCGCTGCTGCCCGCGGGGATACTGTCGATCACCTGGTTCAAGGCGACGGGCGTGGTTCTGCCCTCTCTGAACTGGACAGTAACGCTTGTCGCGTCCGCGGTTCCGTTGTTGATTATCGTTGCCAGGATCGTGACCTGCGCACCGAGCTGCGGTGAGGCCGGGTCGAAGCCAATATTGTCTGCATCGACATACAGGTTCGGCGCTGGCGCTTCTGCAACATCGAGAATCCGGGTGGCTGTATTGTCCGCTTCGTTGCGCTCGGAAACGAAGTTGTTGGGATCAATGACCATGCGAACACTGCGTTCGCCGCTTTTGTCCTCGGTGTCGTACTGCACCTGAACAACGCCGCTGCCTCCAACCGGAATCTCAGCGATGGTTTGGGGCAGGCCAATCGGTACTGCCGCGTCCTCGTCAGTAACATCCACAAACTGTACCGTGACGGCACGGGCATCGGCGTTACCATTGTTGAGGACCGTTCCGTGAACGGTTGTCGTTTCGCCGGCGTGCGGCTCGGCCGGGTTGAAGCCAATATTTATCGACTGGGCCAACAGATTGGGCAGGAGTTGCCTTTCGCCGGGCAACTGCAGCTTGGCAGTTACAACCTGGACATCGTCGATATACCAGCCTTCGTTATCGTTAAACCTTTCGTCTACCGTATCAATCCAGAACCGAACCTGGATCGAGCCGCTCTCACTTACTGCCTGGCTCAGGTCAACGTCCCGTCGCGCCCAACGTCCCTCTGTGCCGTGGGATTCGAAGACCGTTCTCCACGTCGTTCCGTCAGTGGAAATCTGCACACGGGTACGGTCGTAGCGAGTGTTGCTCTGCAGTTCACTCCACTCGTGGAAGGTAAGCAACGCGTCGTCCGCGCCGGCGATGTCGATAACGCCGGTCGTGATCCTGCCCTCATTCTCCTCGCCCGTGTCGTAGTCTCGCTGTCTCTCCCGACCGTAGTACCAGGAAGTTTCCGGGCTGTTAAAGCGCAGACTGGAAAGATGCCACAGGCTGTCGTCGGCGTCTTCAATAGTCCATTTGCCCGACCCGCTTTCCATATCGTCTTCAAAGACGATCGTCCCCGCGCTGGTGCGGGCAATGACAATGTTGGAGAGATCGGATACGTTGCCTACATTGTCGGCGACCCGCAGCGCAAAGTAGTAGGTTGTGTCCGGTTCCAGCCCTGTCACCTCGAGCGTTTCTCTCGATCCGGAGGCGCCTGGGATCGGAACGGTTTCCACACGCTGGGCAGAATCCCAAGTGGCGTTTGATATCGGCGCTGTGTCGTACCTTACATCGTAGGCAGTCGACTGCCCGGTGAATCCGTCATCACCTGTCGCCGTCCAGGAGAGAAGGATCTTGGTCAGTAGTATTCCTGATGGTGACAGGTCCGTAACTGTCGCCGGCGGCGTCGAGTCCTTCTCCATGGAGTTGAACAGGTTCAGGCGCCCGTTTGTCAACGTTTTCTTTGACTGGGGTGGCAGTGGATCGACGCCAGACAGGATGCGCTGCTTAACCTGCTGGTTGTTCAACCCTTCAAATTCCGACCAGATCAGCGCGGCGGCGCCGGTAACGTAGGGGGCAGACATCGAAGTGCCGCTCGTGGCCCCATATCCGGACGGCAGGCACATGGGACAGCGTCCGTCCGGAATGGTTGAAAGAATGTTAACGCCGGGGGCAGCCAGGTCGACCCAATCCTCGCCCCAACTGGAGAAACCGGCATAGGTATCATCGTGATCAGTTGCGGCTACTGAAATTATGTTGTCCAGATCGTAGGCGGCAGGGTAGAGCTTGCGATTGGAGTTGGAATTGCCTGCGGAACAGACATGCAGTGGCGAATCGACACGCCCCATCGCCTCTCGCAGAGCCCTGGAAGGCGAACCACCACCCCAGCTGCTATTTGTAACCAGGATGTTTATTTTCTGTTTGTTGCGAAGGTCATGGATGTAGTTAAAGCATTTGACGGCGTTGGATGTCGTGCCGGAACCGAATGCCGTGATGAACTTGCAGCCAAGGATCTTGGCATTCCAACTGACGCCGACGACACCCTTCCTGTTGTCGCCGGCCGCGGCAGCGATACCGCCCACATGCGTCCCGTGACCGTAGTCATCGAGCAGCTTCCCACTGTTGTTGATCGCATTTATGCCGTGGAAATCATCAATATAGCCGTTGCCGTCGTCATCAATGCCGTTTTCTACGCATCTTCCTACGCCCCCTGGACATTCCTTCGGATTCGTCCACAGGTTGGCCTGGAAATCTTCGTGTTCAACATGGATTCCGGTATCGATTACCGCGATTACTACATCTTTCGAGCCGGTGCTTATCTCCCAGGCTTCCAGCGCGTCGATATCGGCGTCGGCAGTCCCTCCGGTCTGACCAGTATTGTGCAGCCCCCAGAGATTCTCGAACAGTGGGTCCGAAGGCGGTGTCTCGTTTATCTGCAGCAGGTAGTTCGGCTCGGCATAGGCGACTCGCTCGTCCCCTTCCAACACCTCGATAAGACTTTCGTCCACATCTACTGACACGCCCGCCAATCGCAGGCCCTGGTCCGCGTCGAGAGAATCGTTATCCAGATTGTCTTTTTCCGACAACCCGTACTCGGCATAGAAATCGGAGATCTGCTCACGCGTCACCGTCTTCTTGAAGCGGATGAGCACCTGGCCTGGAACATACTCTGCGACTTCCTCTTCTTGGAGAAATGCCTTCTCGACCCTGTCCTCTCCAATGCTGGAGAGATCCATATCGCCGGAGCGAAGGCTCGAGTCGAGAATGTTCGAGAGCCGTTCGCCGGAAAAGAAGAGGCCGGCAGCCAGGCAAAGGACCAGGAACAGGCTAACAAGGAAAATCCGTTTCATTTCCGATTAGTCTCCGTGATTTCAGCACTTCTTCTAGTATAACAGTGGATCGAAGCCAAATAGTATGAAAAATGAATGCTAACGGTCCGATTATGTTGACACATATACCCTGAATGATCAAATGTATTGCGTCGCGCCGGATGACGAAACGTGATCATGCCTTGACCGGCTAAATATGTCTGGCAGTTCTGGGGGGTGGCAAACCGTGCGAAGAGGGAGGCAGGTAAGGAGAAACCGTCACGAACTATCGATCTCCTCCGGGCCTGTCTGCCCGTTCCATTGGATCCTCTCCGCGCCCGCGTAGACGTTTAACCGTTCTCCGCGCAAGAAACCGACCAGCGTGACGCCGAAGCGCCGGGCCACGTCTACCGCCAGGTGACTTGGCGCGGACACGGCGCACACGACCGGCAGGCCCGCTACCGTCGATTTCTGCAAAATCTCGAAGGAAGCACGGCCGCTGACCAACAGAATACAGTCGTGCAAGGGCAGCTTGCGCTGCATAAACGCCCAACCGATCACCTTGTCGACCGCGTTGTGACGGCCCACATCCTCGCGCAGGCACATGAGCGTGCCGCTTGCGTCGAACAGACCGGCGGCGTGAAGGCCGCCCGTCGCCTCGAACAGCCCCTGTGCCGCGCGCAGTTTTTGGGGCAGCGCAGTCAGCAGCGACGGGCTGATCGCCGGTCCTGCCGGCAGGACCGGGCAGTCGCGCATCTCGATCGCGTCAAGACTGGCCTTGCCGCACACGCCGCACGCGCTTGTCGTATAAAAATGGCGTTCGAGGGTCGCCAACTCCGGCAGGCTTGTAAGGCGCAGACCGACGTTTACGATGTTGTAGCGCTGGTCGGCGTCGATATCGGCGTCCACGCAGTAGGTGATGCCGCTCACCATTGCTGGCTCGCTGATTATGCCCTCGTTGTGCAGGAATCCGGCCGCCAGCTCGAAGTCGCTGCCCGGCGTGCGCATCGTCACCGCCACCGTCTGCGTTTCGCCCGCAGCCTGCAAGCGGATTTCCAGCGGCTCTTCCGTCGCCAGCTGGTCATCGCGGACTCTGTGCCGCCCGCTCTCCACGACCGTAACGCGGGTGCGCACCTTGCTACCGACGCGGGGTATCATTTGCATTCACCGCATAGAACTGCAAGAGGAAGAAGCAAATGTATGGAGGCCAGAGAGTGCGCTAGTTGTTGGGCAGGCTTTAGCCATCGGCATCACCTTCGCATCTCGGAAAGGGCATCCATCAAACTCTTCTCTGGCGGAGGCATCAACGCCATTTTATCGCGTAACTTTTCTAACTCAGACCAGGGATCTTGACTTGCTTCTGGCGACTTTTCGTCATATTCCTCAAGCGGAAGCAGAACGCCCACCGGCTTGCCCCGATAGGTTATCGTATAGCTGACCCGTTCCTCTCGCACCTTGCGCATGATTTCTGAAGCGTGGGTCTTCAATTCTTTAACGCCAATAGCGCGCATGAAATGCCTCCGGCTTGGTCATTCTTGTAGCCATCGTGTATCAGGCAAAAAGAATAGTCAATGACGACGTCGTAAGATCAGCCGCTGCGTTCTGCAGCCCTCATTCAACTCAATCGGCCGCCAGCCGCGTTCTTTCCCCTATCGGCTCCACAAGCACCGGACAAACTTTCAACTCAGCCGTTTGCGTAATCGGATCATAACCGGAGCCGGTCAGCGCGTTTATCGGCACGTCGGCAAATGAGAAACTGGCGAATACCGTCCCCTGCGGAGATCGCCTCGTCGTTTCAACCCGCACGTCCACTGCGCCGCGGCGACTGCTCATTCTGGCCCAGCCGCCGTCGTGCAGACCGTAACGGGCGGCGTCGCTCGGATGCATCTCCAGCGTCTCCTCCGGCAGGAGCTGGTTAATACCCTCCGATCTCCCGGTCTGCGTGCGCGTATGATAGCTCTCCAAACGCCGCCCGGTAGTGAGCCACAGAGGATACGCCTCATCGATTGTCTCGGCCGGATCGCGGTAGTCGGTGAAGCTGAACTTGCCGCGTCCGTTGATGAATTCATCTTCGTGCAGGCGCGGCGTGCCGGGATGCCCCTTGTAGGGGATCGGCCACTGGTACTGGCCGCCTTCCGCCAATTCCCAATCGATGCCGTTGTAAATGGGCGACAGTTCACATAGTTCATTGAATATAGGAACCGGCGAACTGTAGTCCAACCCGCGCATGCCCATCCGCTGCGCGATCTGGCCGATGATCCACCAGTCCGGCCTGGCTTCGCCCGGCGGATCAACGGCCTTGCGCACGCGCTGGATGCGCCGCTCCGTATTGACGAAATTGCCGTCGGTCTCGGCCCAGGAGGTGGCCGGCAGCACGACATCCGCCAGCTCTGCAGTCTCGGTCAGAAAGATGTCAATTACGACCAGATGCTCGAGGCTTTTCAATGCATGAATGCAGTGCTCCTGATCCGGGTCGGAGACGACCGTGTTTTCGCCGTCAATAAGCATTGCAAAAACTGTGTCGCCGCACTGGTCCAGCGCAGTCACCTTTGTGATACCGTTTTCCAAGTCGACCTTGCGGCCATAGGCCTTCTCAAACTTGGCCTGATTGGCCGGCTCGGTTACAGGCTGGAATCCGGCATAGTTATTGGGCAGCGCGCCGCTGTCGCCAGCTCCCTGAATATTGTTCTGCCCCCGCATCGGGTTGACGCCGGTGCCCTCGCGGCCGAAATTGCCCGTCAACAGGGCCAGATTACACAGGCTCTGCACATTCTCCACGCCGCAGATGTGTTCAGTAATACCCAGCGTGTAGTAGATGGCGCCCTTATCGCTGGCGCCGTACAGAATAGCGGCCTCTTCAATCAAAGCGGCCGGTACGCCGGTGATGCTCTCCGCCCACTGCGGCGTCTTCTCCTGCAGATGATCGACCAGCTGGTCATAGCCCTCGGTGCGCGTGGCGATAAACTCCTGATCGGCCAAGTTCTCGCGCACGATCACGTGCGCCATCCCCAGCAGCAGCGCGGTATCGCTGCCCACCCGGATTGGCAGATAGATGTCGGCCATCTCGGCCAGACGGATGCGCCTCGGATCGGCCACAATCATTTTGGCCCCGCGCGCCAGCGCCTTTTTCAGCCGCGTGGCCGCAACCGGGTGCGCTTCCGTCATATTTGTGCCGATGCAGAAAATTACATCCGGCTTTTCCATGTCCGCCAGCGGATTGGACATCGCCCCGCGTCCGATTGTTGCCGCCAGACCGGCGACTGTGGGGGCGTGTCAAGCCCGGCTACAGTTGTCAATATAGTTAGAGCCGAACCCCACGCGGATGAACTTCTGCATCATGTAGTTGGCTTCGCTGGGCGTGCGCCCGGACGCGACACCGTAGACCGCGTGACGCCCGTGTTTTTGATGCACATCCATGAAACCCTGCGCGGCGCGCTGCAGCGCTTCATCCCAACTTGCCTGCTGCAACCGACCCGCCGCGTCGCGCACGAGCGGGTGCGTCAGCCGGTCGGGATGGTGGACGTAATCGTAAGCGAACTGGCCCTTGACACACAGCGCGCCCTCATTGGCAGGTCCGTCAAAGGCCGGGTGCACTGCAATGATGCGATTGTCGCGCGTCACCAGATCGAGCGAGCAGCCAACGCCGCAGTACCCGCAGATTGTGCGGGTTGTCTTCGTCGCAGAAGCCTTCGTGTTCATCTTCGTGTTCATCGATATGTCCTTTAGACGAGGCAAGCGTCAAGTGGGAAAATCGCAACGCACTTACTACCTTCGGCCGTTGTCAATTTACTACTCGGCGAAGCGCAGCGCCTTTTTGTCGGCCAGGGCGCCGGTGGGGCAGGTCTGCACACACTGGCCGCAGAACGTGCAGGCCGAGTCCTGCAAATGGCCGCCGAACTCGACCGTGATCTGGGTCGCAAAGCCGCGGTTGGCGATGCTGATGGCGTAGTCGCCCTCCTGCTC
Organism: Caldilineaceae bacterium; assembly: GCA_963662575.1. Classification (GTDB taxonomy): domain Bacteria; phylum Chloroflexota; class Anaerolineae; order Caldilineales; family Caldilineaceae; genus Bin5. The sequence continues at coordinate 1,176 of OY759723.1, read as the reverse complement.
GGCGCAGACGCGCACACAGCGGTAGCAGGAGATGCACAGGTCGTAGTCGCGCAGAATGAACGGGTTGCCGTCGTCCGTACGGCTGCTGCCCGACTGTGCGCCTTCAAAACGGCCGCGTCCGGCGTCGTAGCGTTCCACAAGCGTTCCCAGCTCCTGCGAAGCCACGCCTCGCAGCGCGTCCACTGTCACCTCGCGGTTCTCGGAGGCAACGAGCTCCAGCAGCGTCCGCCGCATTCCTTCCACTTTTGCGGACGCGGTCGTGACCTCCATGCCGTCCTCGGCCTGCGTTGTGCAAGAGGCCACGGGCACTTGTTGCCCCGCCACTTCCACCACACAAAGCCGGCAGCTGCCGAACGCCTCCAGCCGCGGGTCATAGCAGAGCGTGGGCACGGTCTTTCCGGCCCGCGTCGCTACTTCATAGACCGTTTCGCCGGGCGTGAAGGCGATTTCTTCACCGTCTAGCGTCAGCGTGGGCGATCCCTGCGACTCATTCACCGACTGCATTAAGGAGTCTTCCGCCATTAGATGTTCTTCCGATGCAAGTTCAATCTGAAACTATACCGTTTCTTATAAGCGCCGTAACCAGCCATTGCCCACTACCCTATGCTATCCTTTTGAAAGTCGCGACTTCAAGAGGGAACCACTTTGGCCAAAGTTATCGATATGCATCGCTGCGGTGAATGACTCGGTGTATTTTGACTTCCTTCTTTACATCAACGACTTCGTAGAGGACACGATACACGCCAACTCTTATCCGGTATTCTGTGCTTTCCCGCAATTTCCTTGCGCCTCTCGGTCGCGGCTCATCAGTTAGACCAGTTATGCGCTGGCCTACGAGTCTAGCGTACCTACTTGAAAGTCTCTCAATGTCTCGCACTGCCCTTCGCACGATCCGCAAGTCATACATTGATTCCCTTAGAGCGCAGTTCCGCTCTGGCTTCGTCCCAAGAAATTACTTCTTCTCCGCTATTTCGGGAAGCTTCGATCTCTGCGCTGTCTTCTATATCCTCCAAGAGGCTCAGAAGGTCTTCCCAAATGGAGTAGTCCAGCATCACGGCCTTCTTCTGGCCTTCAACATCCACAACGAATTCCACCTTTTCCAGAAGCTTATGAATACTAGAGTTCACTTTCCCCTCCTCCGCCAAAGGCTAACCTTACCTGACTGCGACTGACAAT